>CAWGZZ010000014.1:0-48617 GCA_963827095.1 uncultured beta proteobacterium | reverse complement strand
TACGCGGTCGAGTTCATCGCCGACGACGAGCTGGTCGAGGTGACGCCGAAGACGATCCGCATCAGGAAGCGCTTCCTCAAGGATCACGAGCGCAAGAAGGCGAGCCGCGAGGCCGCGTAAACTGCGCGGCAATGCCTGACTCCGTACTCGTCATCATTGCCGTCGCCGGCCTCGCCCTGGCCGCGACGGCCGTCGTGCTGGCGGCGATCGGCCTCGCGCGCCTCGGCGCGCTGGCCGCGGGGCGCGACAGCGCGGCGCGCGAGGCGGCCGAGCTGCGAACGCGGCTCGAGGTGCTCGCGGCGCAGAACGCCGATTTCGAGCGCGACCTGAAGCTCGACCTGTCCACCGCGCGCACCGAGCAGGCCGCCGCCGCGCAGACGGCGCGCACCGAATTGGGCGCCACACTCGGCGTGCACACGCAGGCGGTGCAGCAGCAGCTCACCGGCATGGCGGGCACGCAGAACGAGCAGCTCAAGCACTTCGGCGAGCGCCTCGCCCAGCTCACGCAGGCGAACGAGCAGCGCCTCGAAGCGGTGCGCGTTGACCGTCGAGCAGCGGCTCGACCTGCTGCGCAGCGAGAACGCGAAGAAGCTGGACGAGATGCGCGCGACCGTCGACGAGAAGCTGCAGGCCACGCTCGAGCAGCGGCTGGGCCAGTCGTTCAAGCAGGTGTCCGACCGCCTCGACCAGGTGCACAAGGGCCTGGGCGAGATGCAGACGCTCGCCGCCGGCGTCGGCGACCTGAAGAAGGTGCTGATCAACGTCAAGAGCCGCGGCGGCTGGGGCGAGGTGCAGCTCGGCACGCTGCTCGCCGAGATGCTGACCCCGGCGCAGTACGCGCAGAACGTGGCCACGCGGCCGGACAGCAAGGAGCGCGTCGAGTTCGCGATCAGGCTCCCCGGGCGCAGCGAGGACGGCGCGCCCTGCTGGCTGCCGATCGACGCCAAGTTCCCGCTCGACGACTACCAGCGGCTGCAGGAGGCGATCGAGCGCGCCGACGTCGCGGCGGTCGAGGCGAGCCGCAAGGCGCTCGAGGCGTTCTTCCGGTCCGAGGCGAAGTCGATCCGCGACAAGTACGTCGAGCCGCCGCACACGACCGATTTCGCGATCCTGTTCGTGCCCACCGAGGGCCTGTACGCCGAGGCGGTGTCGCGCCCCGGCCTCGCCGATGCGCTGCAGCGCGATTTCCGCGTGATGCTGGCGGGCCCGATGAACCTCGCCGCGATGCTCAACAGCCTGCAGCTGGGCTTCCGCACGCTGGCGATCGAGAAGCGCTCGACCGAGGTCTGGCGCGTGCTGGGCGCGGTGAAGACCGAATTCGGCAAGTTCGGCGAGATCCTCGCGCGGACCAAGGACAAGCTCGACCAGGTGGGCAAGACGCTCGAGGACGCCGGCCGCAAGAGCACGACGATCGCGCGCAAGCTGCGCGACGTCGAGGCGCTGCCCGAGGCCGAGGCCGACCGCCTGCTGACCGGCGACGGCGCGGGCGCGATCGACCTCGAGCCCGAGTCGCCGTCGCCGGATTCCCCGCCGCCGGCCGCCGGTTGACGCTCGCGCGCTGCCGACGCGGGCCACCCGCCGCGCGATGTTCGAATCGATACGCAAGTGGCGGCGCGAGCGCGTGCTGAAGAGCGCGGCGATTCCCGACCCGCTGTGGCACGAGGCGCAGGAGGCGCTGCCGTTCCTCGACCCCTAGACCGACGGCGAGATCGCGCGGCTGCGCGACTTCGTGGTGCTGTTCCTGGATGCCAAGTCGATCATCGGCGCGCAGGGGCACGAGGTGACGCCTATGCAGCGTGTGGTCATCGCGGTGCAGGCCTGCGTGCTGGTCCTCGAGCTCGACCTTGCCTGTACGACGGCTGGGAGAGCGTGGTCGTCTATCCGGGCGAGTTCGTGCCCGACTGGGAATGGGAGGACGAGGCCGGTGTCGTCCACCGCAACGACGCGCCGATGGCGGGGGAGGCGATGCTGCGCGGCCCGGTGGTGCTGTCGTGGCCCGACGTCGCGGCGAGCGCGGACTGGGAGGCGGCGGGAATGAACCTCGTCATCCACGAATTCGCGCACAAGCTCGACATGCGCAGCGGCGACGCGAACGGCTGCCCGCCGCTGCACGCGGGGATGTCGGTGCCGGCGTGGCGCCGGACGATGGCCGCGGCGTTCGACGATTTCCGCGCGCGCGCGGGCCGGGACGAAGCGCCGCGATCGACCCCTATGCGTCGGAGTCGCCGGCCGAGTTCTTCGCGGTGCTGTCGGAGGTGTTCTTTGCCGACCCGGCGCTGCTGGTCGACGAGTATCCGGACGTCTACGCGCAGTTCGCGCAGTTCTACCGGCAGGACCCCGCGGCCCGCCAGCCTTCGCCGCGCGGCGGAGGTTGAACTTTGCGCATGCCGGCGTTTCCACCTTCCTGAAAGGCAGAAGATGCTTCACCTGCGCGCCGTGTCGTGGATGGTGGCGGCCACCGTGCTCTGGAGCACGGCGGGCCTCGTGACGCGCTGGCTCGAGCGCGCGCAGAGCTTCGAGGTCACCTTCTGGCGCAGCCTGTTCGCCGCGGTGTCGATGGCCGGACTTCTCGCCGTCACCCGCCGCCGCGACGCGTGGTCCGTGGTCCGCGCCGCCGGCTGGCCGGGCATCCTGTCCGGGCTCATGTTCTGCATCATGTTCACCTGCTTCATGATCGCGCTGACGCGCACGACGGTCGCCAACGCGCTGGTGGTCAACAGCCTCTACCCGGTGTTCGCCGCGCTGCTCTCGGCGGTCGTGCTCGGCACGCGCCTGCACGCCTACACGTGGGTCGCCATCGCCGCCGCCGCCGGCGGCATGGCGTACATGTTCGCGTCCGGGCTGGGCGACGGCCTCTCTGGCACGCTGATCGCATTCGCCATTCCCGTCGCCGGCGCGGTCAACGTGGTCACCCTGCGCAAGTGGGGACGCGACGTCGACCTCGTGCCGGCGGTCCTGCTCGGGGCCGCGTTCTCCGCGCTCCTGATGCTGCCGTTCGCGGTGCCGTTGCAGGCAAGCGCGCACGACATCGCGTGGCTGGCGGCGCTCGGCATGTTCCAGCTCGCGCTGCCGTGCATGCTGCTGGTCATGGCGAGCCGCTACCTGCCGCCGGCCGAAGTCGCGCTGCTCACGCTGCTCGAAGTGGTGCTGGGCACGCTGTGGGCGTGGCTCGGCGTCGGCGAGACCCCCGGCGCCGCGACGCTCGTGGGCGGCGCGATCGTGCTGGTGGCGATCGCCGGCAACGAGGCCATCGCCCTGTTCGGCCCCGCCCGGCTGCGGCGCCTGCGCGCGACCTGAGCCGCGGGGCGCGCCGGCAGGTCGCGCGCGCCGTGCGCTCCCGCGCCCGGTCATTCCTGCGCGTAGCGCCGGCGCAGGAAGTGCACGCCGGCCGCGAGCGTGATCGCCGCCCCGGCCGCCTGCAGCAGCGTGAAACCCTGATCGAGGACGATCGCCGACAGCGCCACCGCGGTGATCGGCTCGAGCGTCATGATGATCGCCACCTCGGCCGGCGGGATTCGCTGCAGCGCCAGCGTCAGCAGGCCCAGCGCCAGCAGCGTCGAGACCAGAGCCATCCCTGTGAGGGCGGCCCAGCCGGCCGCCGTGTGCGGCAACTGCGCCCCCGCAACCATCGACGCGGCGAAGGCGACCGCGCCGGCGCCGGCGCAGATCAGCGCGGTCGCGGCCAGCGGCGGCAGTCCGCGCAGGACGCGCGCGCTCAGGACCAGGTAGCTGCCGTACGCAGCCGCCGTCAGCACGCCCAGCGCGATGCCGGCGCGCGATGCGCTGCCTCCCGCCAGGACGAGTGCGAGGCCCGCGACCGCCACCGCCAGCGTCGCGAGCGCGCCGGTCCGGAAGCGTTCGTGACCGAGCGCGACCGACCACGCGAACACGACGAACGGATTGAGATAGAGCAGCAGCGCGGCGATGCCCGGGCTCGCGTGGCGCAGCGTCGCGAAGAAGAGCAGCGTGAACGCGAGGTAGGCGCCGCCGCCCAGCAACAGGCAGGCGACGATCGATCGGGTCGCGGGCCGGCGCTCCCCCGCGCGCCAGGCAATGAGCGCGAGGACGGCGCCGGCGGCAAGGAAGCGCACGGGCAGCAGTCCGAGCGCGTCGGCGCCGTCGCGGTACGCGGCCTGCGCGAAAATCCCGAGCGCGCCGAAGCAGATTCCGGCGCCGGCGGCGGCGAGCCGCCCGCGCACGAGCGCCGACCGCTCGCCGGGCGACGCCCCTGCGCCGGACGGCGCAGCGCGCGGCATCAAGCGGCCGGCGGGCGCAGCGCGGACTTCGGCCGGAACGCCTTGCAGACGTCGTCGCGCGTCTCGATGTACGGGCCGCCGATCAGGTCGATGCAGTAGGGCACCGCCGGGAAGACGCCGTCGAGCGTCTCCTTGATCGCCTTCGGCTGGCCGGGAAGATTGAGGATCAGCGCGCGGCCGCGGATCACGCCCACCTGCCGCGACAGGATCGCCGTCGGCACGTACTTTAGGCTCACCTGCCGCATCTGCTCGCCGAAGCCCGGCAGCACCTTGTGCGCGACGGCGAGCGTGGCTTCGGGCGTCACGTCGCGCGGCGCCGGACCGGTGCCGCCGGTGGTCAGCACCAGGTGGCAGCCGACGGCGTCCACGAGCTCGACGAGCGTGCGCTCGATCACGGGCTGCTCGTCCGGGATCAGCCGCGTCTCCATCCGCCACGGCGACGCCAGCGCCGCGGTGAACCATGCGGTGAGGCCGGGCAGGCCCTTGTCCTCGTAGACGCCGGCGGAGGCGCGGTCCGAGATCGAGACGAGGCCGATCAGCAGCGAGTCGGGTGGGTTCATGACGTGGGTCGTCGATGGGGAATGCGGTTCAGCGCTCGACCGCGAGCAGCACCTTCAGCTCGCGAAACAGCTCGCGGTACGCGTGCGGCGCACCGCCGCGCTCGTGCTCCTGCCGGGCCCTGCCGATCAGCGCCCGGAACCGGGGCCGGTCGAGCGTGGGGTGATCGACGGCAAGCGCGTCGAGCGCCCCCGGTTCCGCCAGCAGGCGCTCGCGCCAGCGCTCCAGCGCGTGCTGGTGCGCGGCGTCCTCGTGATGGCCCTGCGCCCAGGCGTCGAGCCGGCGGCGGATGGGCTCGGGGTCGACGTCGCGCATCAGCTTGCCGACGTACTGCATCGCGCGCTTGCGCCCGCCCCACGCGGTGACGCCGCGCGCCTCGGTGATCGCCTCGACCAGGCGTTCGGGCAGCTCGACCTCGGCGGCGAGATCGGCGAGCCGCCGCGGCGCGAGCTCGATCAGCGCCTCGCCCAGGTCCTGCAGCGCGTGCATGGCCGCCTTGCGGCGTGTCTTCGACGGCGCAAGCGGGGCGTCCGGCACGTTCGTTGCGTCGTCCGGGTCTGCGGCCGCAGCGCGGTGGTGCCGGGATTTCGGGTCGGGTGCTGCCATCGTCGTCGGGTGCGGGAATGGGAGAAGTCGTTTGCTATCATAGCCGACCGCATGCAAGCCACGGGCATCGTGCCTGCCGGGGCCGGCCGCGGCTGCCCGGAGGCCGGGGCCGGCCGAACCCACGCGCGCCCCCACAACAACGACTGCCTTCCACCATGCCTCGCGACCAGAACGACGATTCCTTCCCCCTGCCGACCGCGGATCTCGAGCGCATCGCCGGCGAGATCCTCGCCGTTGCGACGGCCGGGGGCGCGACGGCCGCGGAGACGGACATCTCCCAGGCGATCGGGCTCTCGGTGACCGTGCGCCGCGACGAAGTCGAAACCATCGCCTACAACCGCGACAAGGGGATCGGCATCACCGTGTACGTCGGGCAGCGGCGCGGCCATTCGAGCACCGCGGATTTCGCGCCGGCCGCGGTGCGCGCCGCGGTGGACAAGGCGCTCGCCATTGCGCGCTACACCGCCCAGGACCCGTGCGCCGGGCTGGCCGATCCCGCGCTCCTCGCGCGCACGATTCCCGACCTCGACCTCTATCACCCGTGGGCGCTGACGGTCGAGGACGCCATCGAGCTGGGCCGCGCGACCGAAGCCGCCGCGCTCGGCGTCGACCGCCGCCTCACCAACACCGAGGGAGCGACGGTGGCCCGCAACGAAGCGGAATTCGTCTACGCCAATACGCACGGCTTTCTCGGCGGGTACAGGAGCTCGCGCCATCACATCGACTGCTCGGTGATCGGGGACGACGACGGCGCGATGCAGCGCGACTACTGGTACACGGCGGCGCGCGCGCCGCAGGACCTGCTGCCGGGCGCCGAGGTCGGGCGCATCGCCGGCAACCGCACGGCGCGGCGCCTCGGGGCGCGCCCGCTCGGCACGCTCGAGTGCCCGGTGCTGTTCGAGGCGCCCGAAGCCGCGGACCTGATCGGATCCTTCGTGAGCGCGGTGTCCGGCGGCTCGCTCTATCGCAAGTCGTCGTTCCTGCCGGACTCGCTGGGGCAGCGGGTGTTCGCGCCGCAGGTGTCGATCCGGGAGGAGCCGCACCTGCCGCGGGGACGCGGCAGCGCGCCGTTCGACAACGAGGGCGTGACCACGCGGCCGCGCGACGTGGTCAAGGACGGCGTGGTGCAGGGCTATTTCCTCGGCAGCTATTCGGCGCGCAAGCTGGGGCTCGTCACCACCGGCAACGCCGGCGGCAGCCACAATCTCGTCGTTGCGCACGGCGACGACGACCTCGCCGCGCTGCTGAAGCGGATGGGCCGCGGGTTGTTCGTCACCGAGCAGCTCGGCCACGGCGTCAACCCGGTGACCGGCGACTTCTCGCGCGGCGCGGCCGGCTTCTGGATCGAGGACGGCGAGATCGCCTACCCGGTCGAGGAGATCACCATCGCCGGCAACCTCAAGGACATGTACCGCGACATCGTGGCGATCGGCAGCGACGTCGACCGCCGCGGCTCGCGGCACGTCGGCTCGATCCTGGTCGGCACGGATGACGGTGGCCGGCGGCGCCTGAGATGAAACGACCCCCACGCTCACTACGTTCGCTGCCCCCCGAGGGGGCGCACTCAGTACCCTTCGGGCGGCCGTGCGGGCACTGAGCCGCGCCGCCTGCACGCGATGATCGCCCCGTTCCTCAACTCGCTGCGTTCGATCCACGATCCGCTGCGCAGCGCCAATGCCGCGGGCCGGTGGCTCGCCGCGCTGCCGGCGGCGAATGCCGTGGCGATCCAGAAGAAGGCGCTCGCGGTGGTCGGGCGCTTCGCGGAAGGCCGCCGCGACGTCGGCCCGGGCCACGTCGAGGCGCTGCTGCGCATCGATGCCCACCTCGAATCGGTGCTCGCGGAGCTGACGAGCGACTACACGGCGAACTACCAGACCGGCACCGACGTCGAGGTCCGCCTGTGGCACCGGGTCATGGACCTCGTCAAGGCGTTCACCGCGGCGTACCAGGCCGCGCTGCGCGTCGGCTACCCGCGCGCCGACGACAAGCGCTGGCGCGCCGTGCTGCCCTGGGTGCTGGTGCGGCTCGCCTACTACAAGGGCCTCGACGGCAAGTTCCGGCTGTTCCGCTACAGCCGCTGGATTCCGGCCCAATGGCGCGAGTTCCACGAGCTCTACGAATTCGCGCGGACGCGCGGCTGGCAGCGCGAGCAGCTGGTGTTCGGCGCGGGCAGGTTCTCGCGGCCGGGTGTCTGCCTCGAGCAGGAGTACCTGAAGACGCTGCTGCTGATGCGGCTCGACTCGGGCAACTTCACGGCGGACCAGGTCGAGTGGATCGCGCAGCAGCTCGAGGACTGGTCGCCGACGCTGGTGCTGGAGCCGCCGCCGGGCGACGGCGCCAGCTTTTTCGTCGATCTCACCAGCGCGCAGGGGCTGCGGCGGCAGGACCGGCCGCACACCGGGGGACGGGTGCTGTTCCTCGACGCCAATCCCGTCTACACGCGCATCATCGAGAGCATGCGCTGGCTGCCCGAGCAGGACGCGCCGATGCCCCCGGGCGCGCTGCCGGCGCGCGAGCAGCGCCTGCTGCTGATGCGCCTCGCGGCGCTGTTCGGCCCCGACACGCTGGCGATCGCGCCGCGCGCCACGCGCTATGCCGTCGACAACGACGTGCGCGTCGTGTTCGGCCTGCAGGCGCTGTGCGCCGCCATCCAGGTGACCGAAGGACGCGCCGTCGCGGTGCCTCGCCCCGAGGGTGGCCAGGACGGCGCGCCGACGCCGGAAGGGGGCACGGACCCGGACTCGGTGACCGGACGCATCGGGAGCGCCGTGTGGCGCATGGTCGACGCCAGCGAGACGGGGTGCCGGCTGTCGGCGCAGGTCGCCGATGCGCCGGCCAAGCTGGGCGAGGTGCTCGCCATCCGCGACCGCGGCGCCTGGTCGGTGGGCGTGGTCCGTCGCATCCAGCGCGCGGAGGGGGACGAGGTCTCGCTCGGCATCGAAGTCATCGCCCGCCGCCTGGTGCTGGTCAAGCTGCGCATCTGGACCGGTTCGGCGGCCGGGACGACGGTGGACGGCGCCCGTTCCTTCTACGGCATCTACCTGCCGGCACACGCCGACAACCGCGCCGCCACCCAGCGCAGCCTGATCGGGCCCGACGACCACCTGGCCGCGGGCGGCATGGTCCAGCTCGACACCGGCAAGGCGCGCTACCTGATCCGGTTCACGCAGACCCTCGAGCACCAGGCGGGCTGGTCGTGGGCGCTGTTCAGCGCCGTGCGCAATCTCGGGTCCTGAACCCGCGCGGTGGGCGGCCCCATCGTGTGCAGCGAGCGCCCCGGACGTCGTGGGGAGCCAGTGCAAACTCGGATAGAATGCTCGGTTGACAGGTGACGGGTGCGCGGAGTCTTGGTTTGCTCGCGTGGCCCGCAACCGTCGAAATCTTATCGCGTCAGGTCGGCTCGTCCGGCATCATCCCCAGGAGGTGTGCAGATGGAACGTCGTTCATTCTTGAAGAAAGCGGGCGCGGGCGTCGCCGCGGGCGCGATCGCCGCGCCGGCGTTGGCGCAGGCCCCGGCTCCGGCGGCTGCCGGGGGCCCGGAGGTCAAGTGGCGGCTCGCGTCGAGCTTCCCGAAGAGCCTCGACACGATCTACGGCGCGGCGGAAGTCATCTCCAAGCGCGTCGCGGCGGCGACCAACGGCAAGTTCCAGATCCAGGTCTTCGCGGCCGGCGAGATCGTGCCGGCCTTCGGCGTGGTCGACGCCGTGCAGAACGCGACGGTGCAGTGCTGCCACACGGCGCCGTACTACTTCTTCGGCAAGGACCCGACGTTCGCGTTCGGCTGCGCCATCCCGTTCGGGATGAACGCGCGGCAGCAGAACGCATGGATGATGCACGGCGGCGGCCGCGCGCTCTACAACGATTTCCTGAAGGACTACAACATCGTCAGCTTCGGCGCCGGCAACACCGGCGCGCAGATGGGCGGCTGGTTCCGCAAGGAGATCAAGTCGGTCGCCGACCTCAAGGGCCTCAAGATGCGCATCGGCGGCACCGGCGGGCTGGTGCTCGCCAAGCTGGGGGCCGTGCCGCAGCAGATCCCCGCCGGCGACATCTACCCCGCGCTGGAAAAAGGCACGATCGACGCGGCGGAGTGGGTCGGCCCGTACGACGACGAGAAGCTCGGCTTCTACAAGGTGGCCAAGTTCTACTACTACCCAGGCTGGTGGGAAGGCGGCCCCGAGCTCGACCTCTTCGTCAACAACAAGGCTTTCGCCGACCTGCCGAAGGACTACCAGGCGATCCTGGAGAGCGCCTGCGCCGAGGCCAACATCGACATGCTGGCGAAGTACGACGCGGTCAATCCTCCGGCGCTGAAGCGGCTGCTCGGCAACGGCGTCAAGCTGCAGCCGTTCTCCAACGAGATCATGGCGGCGTGCTACAAGGCCACCCAGGAGGTCTACGACGAGATCGCCACCAAGAACGAGAAGTTCAAGAAGATCTACGAGCCGTGGAAGAAGTTCCAGGGCGATGAGATCGACTGGTTCGCCGTGGCCGAGAACCGCTTCGACAACTTCATGATCGCTGCGCAGCGGATGAAGAAGTAAGGCGGCTTCGCCAGGCGCGGTCCCCGGCGGGGGCCGCCTCGCGGCGCGCCGGGCGAGCGATCGCCGGCGCGCCTTCTTCTTTGGGCTCGCGTGTTGTGCCGTGGTTGTTGCTGCGCACGGCACGACGTGCCTCGACCGCGCCACGCACCATCCATCCTGCCACTCGGGCTACCTCTTCGGTTCCGCGGGCGCGGCGGGCGCGGGCGCCTTGTCGCCGCCGCCCATTTCCTTCTCCAGCGCCTTGGTCGCGTCGTCCTGCTCCTCGTTCAGGCGCTCGGCGGCGCCGCCGGTCTGCGAGGCTTCCTCGGTCGGCACTTCGATCCGGATGTTCTGGATGTCGACGTCCCCCTTCTTCTCGAGGCCGCCCGAGACGATGGCGGGGAACGCGATGATCAGCGCAACCATCACGATCTGGATCAGCACGAACGGCACGGCGCCCCAGTAGATCTGGCCGGTGGTCACCGGCGCGGTCTTGCGGCCGGTGTGCCGGTCTAGGTACTCCTTCGCCGGCGCGACGCTGCGCAGGTAGAAGAGGGCGAAGCCGAACGGCGGGTGCATGAACGACGTCTGCATGTTGACGGCCAGCAGCACGCCGAACCACACGAGGTCGATGCCGAGCTTCTCGGCGACCGGCCCCACGAGCGGAATGATGATGAACGACAGCTCGAAGAAGTCGAGGAAGAACGCCAGCACGAAGATCAGGATGTTGACGACGATCAGGAACCCGAGCTGGCCGCCGGGCAGGCTCGGTGAGCAGGTGCTCGACCCAGACGTGGCCGTTGACGCCGTAGAAGGTCAGGCTGAACACGCGCGCGCCGATCAGGATGAAGACGACGAAGGTCGACAGCTTGGCCGTCGTGTTCATCGCCTGCTTCAGCAGCGGGAACGACAGCCGCTTGCGCGCGAGCGCCATGATCAGCGCGCCGGTCGGCGCCCATCGCGCCGCCTTCCGTCGGCGTCGCCACGCCGAGGAAGATCGTGCCCAGCACCAGGAAGATCAGCGCGAGCGGCGGAATCAGCACGAAGGTGACGCGCTCGGCGATCTTCGACAGCAGGCCGAGCCCGGTCACCTTGTTGATTACCGCCGCAAGGAACGCGATGCCGATGCCGATCGACGTGCTGATCACGATGCGCTCGTCGGTGGCGACGTCCGGGTTGTACTGGTTGTAGTAGATCATCCAGAAGGCGACGGCCGCCGCCACCGACACCACCGTCAGCACGAGCAGCGACCGGTTGCCCGACGAGCCGTCCGGCTCGCGCAGCGTGCGCGCCTCCTCGGGCAGCGCCGGCGCCCAGTCGGGTTTCACGAGACTCACGCCCAGCACGTACGCCGCGTAGAACCCGGCCAGCACGATGCCCGGGATGAACGCCCCCGCGTACATGTCGCCGACGGACTTGCCGAGCTGGTCGGCCATGATGATCAGCACCAGCGACGGCGGGATGATCTGCGCGAGCGTGCCCGACGCGGCGATCACGCCCGACGCGAGACGGCGGTCGTAGCCGTAGCGCAGCATGATCGGCAGCGAGATGAGCCCCATGGAGATCACCGACGCGGCCACCACGCCCGTGGTCGCGGCGAGCAGCGCGCCGACGAAGATCACGGCGTAGGCGAGGCCGCCGCGCATCGGACCCGAACAGCTGGCCGATGGTTTCGAGCAGGTCCTCGGCCATGCCGCTGCGCTCGAGGATCAGCCCCATGAAGGTGAAGAACGGCACGGCGAGCAGCGTGTCGTTGGCCATGACCCCCCAGATCCGCTCCGGCAGCGCCTGCAGCAGCGTCGGCTGCAGCAGCCCGAGCTCGATGCCCAGGATGCCGAAGCCGATGCCTACGGCGCCGAGCGCGAACGACACCGGGTAGCCGATGAGCAGCACGACCACCAGCGCCGCGAACATCAGCGGCGCGATGTTCTCGATCAGGAAGGCGGTCATGGCTTCTCAACCCTGCCGACGGCGATGCCTTCGATTTCCTGGGCGAGCGCCAGCTCGCCGCGGGCGCGCAGGATTTCCTCGGCGAGCTCCTCCTCGGCCGTCTTGGTGACGATCTTCTCGCTCGGGTCGGGAGCCATGCCCTTGAGGAACGCGATGCGCTTGATCAGCTCCGAGAGCCCCTGGAGGATCAGCAGGAAGAAGCCCACCGGCACCATCAGCCGCGCCGGCCAGACGATTAGGCCGCCGGCGTTGGTCGAGACCTCGTGCCGCGTCCATGCGTCGACGAACACGGGCCACGACAGCCACATGATCAGGAACGCCATCGGCAGCAGGAAAAACAGCGTGCCGAAGATGTCGATCGACGCGCGTGCGCGGGCCGACAGGCGCGAGGTGATGATGTCGATCCGGACGTGCTCGTTGTTCTTGAGCGTGTACCCGGCGCAGAAGAGAAAGATCAGCGAGAACAGGTACCACTGGATCTCGAGGAAGGAGTTCGAGCTGAAGTTGAACGCCTTGCGCACGACCGCGTTCGCGGCCGAGATCAGCACGGCAACGAGCACCAGCCAGTAGACGGTCTGACCGATGCGATCGCTCATGCGATCGATCAGCCGGGACACTGCGAGCAGCGCATTCATCCGCATCCTCCCGTGGACGGTCCGTTGCCGGAGGCGGGCGCACGCCGGCTGGACTGCCGGCGATTATAGCGGCACCGGGTCGCGCGATAGGCCGCTGCCGGGCATCCCCGGTGCTAAAATCGGTTCTTTGCCCCCAGCGAGCCTGCCGTGTCCAAACGAGCCCTGAGCCTTGCCGAGGCCGATCCCGAGCTGTGGGCGGCCGTCGCTGCCGAGAATCACCGGCAGGAAGACCACATCGAGCTGATCGCGTCCGAGAACTACGCCAGTAAGGCCGTGATGGAGGCGCAGGGGTCGCAGCTCACCAACAAGTACGCGGAAGGGTACCCGGGAAAGCGCTACTACGGCGGCTGCGAGCACGTCGACGTCGCCGAGCAGCTGGCGATCGACCGGGTGAAGAAGCTCTTCGGCGCCGAGGCCGCCAACGTGCAGCCGCATTCGGGCGCCCAGGCCAACCAGGCGGTCTTCTTCGCGGCGCTGCAGCCGGGCGACAGCATCCTCGGCATGTCGCTGCCGCACGGCGGCCACCTGACGCACGGGTCCCCCGTCAACATCAGCGGCAAGTGGTTCAACGTGGTGCCCTACGGGCTCGACGCGGAGACCGAGCTCATCGACTACCGCGAGGCGGAGCGCCTCGCCCACGAGCACAAGCCCAAGCTGATCATCGCCGGCGCCTCTGCCTATTCCCGCGTCATCGAGTGGAAGCGCTTCCGCGCGATCGCCGACAGCGTCGGCGCGCTGCTGATGGTCGACATGGCCCACTACGCCGGGCTGGTCGCGGCGCACGTCTATCCGAGCCCGGTCGGCATCGCCCACTTCGTCACCAGCACGACGCACAAGACGCTGCGCGGCCCGCGCGGGGGCATCATCCTCACCCAGGCCGAGCACGAGAAGGCGGTCAACTCGGCGGTGTTCCCGGGATTGCAGGGCGGGCCGCTGATGCACGTGATCGCGGCCAAGGCGGCGGCGTTCGGCGAGGCGCTCGGCAAGGATTTCCGCCGCTACCAGGAGCAGGTCGTCGAGAACGCGCGCGTGCTGGCGCGCGTGCTGCAGGACCGCGGACTGCGCATCGTCTCGGGCGGCACCGACTGCCACATGTTCCTGGTCGACCTCCGCGCGAAGAAGATCACCGGCAAGGAAGCCGAGGCGGCGCTCTCGCGCGTGCGCATCACGGCGAACAAGAACGCGATTCCGAACGATCCGGAAAAGCCGTTCGTCACCTCCGGCATCCGGCTCGGCAGCCCGGCGATCACCACGCGCGGCTTCAAGGAGATCGAGTGCGAGGCGCTCGCCCACCTCATCGCCGACCTGCTCGACGCGCCGGAGGATGCCGCCGTGCAGGAGCACGTGCGCGCCGGCGTCGCCGCGCTGACGAAGCGCTTCCCGGTCTACGGCGAGGCGGGCGACCAGCGGCAATGAAGTGCCCGTTCTGCGCGAGCACCGACACCCAGGTCATCGACTCGCGCGTCGCCGAGCCCGGCGACTCGATCCGCCGCCGGCGGCGCTGCTCGGGCTGCCAGAAGCGCTTCACCACCTACGAGACCGTCGAGTTGCGCCTGCCGCAGGTGGTCAAGAACAACGGCACGCGCTCGGATTTCGACGTCGGCAAGCTGCACAACGGCTTCCAGCGCGCGCTGCACAAGCGCCCGGTGCCGACGGAGTTCGTCGACCAGGCGGTCGACCGCATCGTCGCCCAGGTGCTCTCGCTCGGCGAGCGCGAGGTGCCGTCGCGCATGATCGGCGAGCTGGTGATGCAGGAGCTCTACAAGCTCGACAAGGTGGCCTACATCCGCTTCGCGTCGGTCTACCGCTCATTCCAGGATGTCTCCGACTTCCGCGACGCGCTGAAGGAAGTCGAGGCGCCGGGGAAGCGCAAGCACCGCTAGCGGCGCCGCGATGACCGCGTTCACCGACGCCGACCGCGCGCACATGGCGCGGGCGCTGGAGCTGGCCGGGCGCGGACTTTACACGACGACGCCCAACCCCCGCGTGGGTTGCGTGATCGTCGACCATGGCGAGGTCATCGGCGAGGGCTGGCACGAGCGCGCCGGCGCGCCGCATGCGGAAGCCAACGCGCTGGCGGATGCCGCGGCCAGGGGACACGACCCGCGCGGCGCCACGCTCTACGTCACGCTCGAGCCCTGCAGCCACACCGGGCGCACGCCGCCCTGCGCCGACGCGGTGATCGCCGCCGGCATCGCGCGCGTCGTGGCCGCGATGCCCGACCCCGATCCGCAGGCCGCGCACGGCGCCGACCGGCTGCGCGCGGCGGGCATCGCGGTGGAGTTCGGGTTGCTCGGCGAGGACGCCGCCCTGCTCAACGTCGGCTTTGTGTCGCGGCTGGCGCGGGGCCGGCCGTGGGTGCGCCTCAAGATGGCGGCGAGCCTCGACGGCCGCACCGCCCTCGCGGGCGGCGAGAGCCAGTGGATCACGGGCGAGGCGGCGCGCGCCGACGGCCATCGCTGGCGCGCCCGCGCCTGCGCCATCCTCACCGGCATCGGCACGGTGCTGCAGGACGACCCGCAGCTCAACGTGCGCGCGGTGGACACGCCGCGCCAGCCGCGGAAGGTCATCGTCGACCGGCACGGACAGCTGCCGGCGTCGGCCCGGATCCTCGCCGGCGCCGACGCGCTGATCGCGACCAACGGCGCGCGCAATCCGCAGTGGCCGGCTGCCGTCGAGGTGCTCGCGCTGCCCGACGCCAGGGGGCGCGTCGATCTCGTCGCGCTGATGCGCGAGCTGGGAGCCCGGGGCGTGAACGAGCTGCACGTCGAAGCGGGAGGCAAGCTCAACGGCGCGCTGCTCGAGGCCGGCCTGATCGACGAGGTCGTGCTCTACGTCGCGCCGTGCCTGATCGGCGATCCGGCGCGCGGCGTGGCCGAGTTTCCGGGCGGGCTCGCGCGCCTCGCCGACCGCGTGGCGCTGTCGATCCGCGCGGTGGATCGCATCGGCGAGGACCTGCGCATCCTCGCGCTCATCGAAGGGAGGGCAACCTGATGCAAACCATCATTGCGGGCCGGAACGGGAAGGGCGCCTGATGTTCACCGGGATCGTGCAGGCGGTGGGGAGGATCGCGGCCGCCACCCCGCGGGGCGACGGGCTGCGTCTCGCCGTCGATCCTGCGGGGCTCGACGTTGCCGATGTCGGGCTGGGCGACAGCATCGCCGTCAACGGCTGCTGCCTGACCGTGGTGGCGAAGGAATCGGGCGGCGGCGGCCAACGCCTCGCGTTCGACGTCTCCGGCGAGACCCTGCGCTGCACCGCCGGGCTCGACGGCAGCGCCGACGTCAATCTCGAGAAGGCGCTGCGCCTCGCCGACCGCCTCGGCGGACACCTGATGACCGGTCACGTCGACGGCGTCGGCACCGTCGTCGCTTTCGAGGAAGTAGGGTCAGACCCTACTTCCACGGAAACGGTGTCGGACCCCGACTTCGAGCTGGCGGCTGGAGATCGAGGCGCCGGCGGAGCTCGCCCGCTTCATTGCGGCCAAGGGCTCGGTTGCGCTGCAGGGAGTCAGCCTTACCGTGAACGGCGTGGACGGCGCGCGCTTCCACGTCAACCTCATCCCGCACACGCTGGCGGTGACGACGCTGCACGCGCTCTCGCCCGGTGCACGCGTCAACCTCGAAGTGGACCTGATCGCGCGGTACGTCGACCGCCTGGCCGAGTACCGCGGCAGCGCGCCGACGGCGCCGCCGCAGCCATGACGAACTGACGCGGGCCGCGTCCGATGCCCTTCGAATTTCGCTACGGCGCGCCGGTCGGGCACCGCCACGACGGCGCCTACCTCTTCGTGCTGAGCCACATGCGAAGCTTCTCCAGCCTGCTGTGCCACGTGCTGGGAAGCCACCCCGAGATCTCGGGATACGGCGAAACGCAGCAGTCCTACCTGGGCCGGCGCGACCTCGACCGCCTCGTGAAAGCCGTGCGCGCACAGACCGGCGACCCGGCGCTCGGCCGGTACGTGCTCGACAAGATCCTGCACAACCGGCACGAGATCGCGCCGGCGATCGTCGTCCGTCCCGACGTGCGATGGATGTTCATGCTGCGCCGCCCCGCGGACACCATCACGAGCATCGTGAACATGGCGCATTCGCTCGCGCACACCGGAGAGTTCTCCGACCCGGCACGGGTCGCCGACTACTACGTCGGGCGCGTGACGTGGATGGCGCAATTCGGAGCGCAGCACGGACAGGGGGCGCTCTACGTCGATGCGCAGCGGCTGGTCGACGACACGGACGCGGTGCTCGCCGGCCTCGCCCGATGGCTGGCGCTCGCCACGCCGCTGTCGCGCGAATACCGGACCTTTCCGTTGACCGGCGCGCCCGGTCATGGCGACCCGTCGCCGAACATCGGGACGGGACGCGTGGTGACGGACGCCGCCGAGCGGCACCGCGATTACGTTCCGGTGACGATTCCGCCGGATGCGCTCGCCCGCGCGGATGCTGCGTACGCCGCCAGTCGCGCGGTGCTGGGGCGCGTGTGCACCTGTGATTGACTCCGCCCCGGCCGGCCGGCGCGTTGCGCCCGGCGCCGACGGCCGTCATACTGCGCGCGTTTCACTCCAGGTTCACGCGGGAATCCCATGACCGGCGAGCACGTCGACACCTTCCAGGCGAGCGTCCAGCGCTGCCTCGAGTCGCCGTCCTTCATCAAGGATTTCTACGACCGCTTCACGGGCTTCTCCGTGGCGATCCGCGACAAGTTCCGCGACACCGACTTCGCTCGCCAGCACCGCGCGATGGCCGACTCGCTGCGGGTGATGGCGTTGGCCGTGGAGGGCGGGCCGGGCAACCTGGCGCGCCAGGAGATGAAGCGGCTCGCTGCGGGACACCACGAGATGCACATCGACGCCTGGATGTACGACGTCTGGCTCGACTGCATGCTGCACGCGGCACGCACCCACGATCCGCTGTTCTCGGCGGGCGTCGAGCGCGCCTGGCGCGAGACGCTGGCGCCCGTCGTCGAGGCGATGCGCGCCTGATCCGCACGCCGCCTCGGCACCCCGGCGCGCGTGCCGGCGCCGGGCCCCCGGCACGCGGGTGCGGTTGAACGGCGGAGGCTGCGGCAAGCGCCGGGCATCGCAACGCGAGGTGTGCATCATGTCGTGGTTCACGTCGATCTTCATTGCCCTGGTCACCGGCGCCGCCGGTGCCGCCGCCGCCGGCTATGTCGCCGCGCTTGCCGTCCACTGGTACCGCATACCGGCGCGGGAGGGTGGCTCCGGGTACTTCATCGTCCTGATGGGCCTCATCGGCCTGGTCGTCGGGGTCATCGCAGGGCTGGTCGTCAGCCGCAGGGTCGCCGGCGGCGCGCAGCCCGGGTTCTTCAAGGCGCTGGGGTATTCGCTGCTGCCGGTGCTCGGAACCATCGCCGTCATCGGCGGGGCGGCCCGCCTGCGCGCCGACGTCCCGCCCCGCCTCGACGGCGAGGAATTGCTGCTGGCCGTCGAGGTGCGCTGGCCCGAAGGGCACGCCACGTCGCCGGCGGAGGAGCCCGGCGAGTGGCGGCTGCGCCTCGCCGCCAGCAGCGGCCACGTCAGCCGGATAAACAAGAAGGGACCGCTGTGGAAGGAGGACGCGCATCTCGTCGACGGCCGCTGGGTGGTGCCCGGCGCGGTCGAGATCTTCACCGCGCGGGGTGACCGGATCCTGGATGTCCTTCCCGACGGCGTGATCGCAAACGGCTTCGTCATTCCGCTGCCGGCCTACCCGGGCGAGAAGGCGCTGCAGTGGAGCGACTGGTACCCGCACGCGCGGCCGGGCGAGCCGCCGTTGCCGGACGGGCACACCTATCGCTTCAAGGTCGTGCCGCGCAGCCAGCCGATCCGCGCCGACGCGTTCGGGCCGTTCGAGATCCGGACGATCGCCGAATCGTTCGACACGCGCGCGTGGGGCGATCAGCCGGCGACCTGGTCGGCCGCGGCCAGGTTCGCGATCCTGTACCGCGGCCAGCCCGTGGTCATCGAGCGCAGGGGCGCGGTGAAGGATCCCGATACGGTCGAGGATCCGAATGCGCGCTACGAGCGCGCCGACGCGGTCGCCACGATTCCGGGGCCCAGGCCCGCGCTGCTGGTTCAGGTCGACGCGCCGTACACGACGGGTCACGCCTACCTGCTGGTCGATGACGGCGGGCGCCTGTCCATCGAGTACGTCGCGTATGGCGAGCACGCGCTCGACATGCCGCCGCTCACCGCGGACACGGCGGTGTTCGAGGCTCACCGCGGCAAGCACGCGCCGCGCGGCCGGATCGACCGGACCACGTATGCGCGCGGCGGGTTGTATCTCTTCAACGGGGCGGTGCTCGATACCCGCAGCCTCGCGGTGCGGCGCTTCGCGGCCCACCGCAACGCGGCGAGCCTCGATTCGGTGCCGCCCCTCGCGCTGTCGCCCGACGAGCGCAGCTTCGTGCGCGTCGACGTCGCCGCGGGGTCGAGTGACGCGTACGTGCTGGCGGTGACCGACACCCTGACGCGCGAGACCTACGCGCTGCCGATCGACCAGGCGCGGACGCGCTTCGCCGCACCCGACCGGCTCGATCCGGCGTGGGTCGCGCATTACTTCCGCTGGGATCGCGACGCTGGCGGCGTCGACCGCCTGGTCGCGCGCGAGGGCGTCGCGCCGCTGCCCTATCGCGGCATCCTGACCAGCGACGGCTCCGGTTACCGCGAATACCGGATCCAGCCGGCGCGGGAATCGCTGCGCGGCGCGCTGGTCGAGTTCCTGGCGGCCGAATTCAAGGGCGATCGGCAGCCGGCGGAAGCGGGTGCGTACGCGCACGAGGTGCGCATCGACGGTCGCGCCGTCAGCGTCGCGTACGACACGGGCGACCACCACGTGGGCGTGTTCATGGATCGCGGCGGCGATTCGCAGCTCGTCGCGGCCATCGCCGAAAGGTTCGATGCCGCCGTCGCGTCGGGCGCGTACGACAGGCATTTCATGCAGTGACGTCGCCGGTGTCGCGGGGCATCCGCAACGGTGCGCGTAAAATCCGCAGGTCATGAACGAATCCGCGGCCCTCGACGTCGTCGCCGTGCGGGCCATCGAATCCGCCGACCGCGAGCGCGTGGTGTGGAGCGATGGCGATCGCGCGTGGGCGACGCGCGCCGCGGCCGAGGTGGTGGGGGAGGGCGGGGCGGCCGACGCCTTCCTCGCCCGGCGCGCGCAGTTCGCGCTCGAGCGCCTGGGCGAGCGCTACCGGACGCTGCCGCGCGCGGTGCGCTCGTTGCGCTGGCGGCCATGGGTCGGCCATGCGGTCGTCGCGGGCGCGGCCGTCGTCGGAGTGGCCATCGACCTCGTCGGCAGCGCGCAGCGCATCAACGTGCTCGCCCCGCCGATGCTCGGGCTGCTGCTGTGGAACCTGGCGGTGTACGCGGCGATGGTGATCGGTTACGTCGTCCGCTACGGCGATGCCCGCGCTGCCGGCCCGCTGCGTCGCTCGGTGGTGCGGCTGGCGGCCGGCGAGCGCTGGCTGCACGCGCGGCTGGGCGCCCCGCTCAGGTCCGCCATGGCGGCGCTGACCATCGACTGGGCGCGCGTCGCGACGGCGCTCTACGGCGCGCGCGCCGCGCGCATCCTGCACCTCGCGGCAGCGGCGTTCGCGCTGGGCGTGATCGCCGGCCTCTACCTGCGCGGGATCGCGTTCGAGTACCGGGCGACGTGGGAGAGCACCTTCCTCGAGCCATCCACGGTGCGCGCGCTGCTCGCGCTCGCCCTCGCGCCCGGCGCGTACGTCATCGGCGTGCCCGTGCCCGACGTGGCGCAGGTGACGGCGATCCGTGCGCCGGGCGCGGAGAATGCCGCGCGCTGGCTGCACCTGATGGCGGCGACGCTGCTGCTGGTCGTCGTGCTGCCGCGCTGCGCGCTGGCGCTTGCCGCGTGGCTGCGCGAGCGGCATCGCGCGGCACGCCTGCCGCTCGCGCAGGACGAGCCGTACTTCCAGCGGCTGCTGCGCGGCTTCCAGTCGGGATCGGTGCCGGTTCGCGTCGTGCCGTACAGCTATGCGCCGGCGCCGGCTTCCATCGCCGGCCTCACGGCCATCCTCGCGCGCGCGCTCGGCGGCAACGCAGCGCTGACGGTGGCGCCGGCGGTCGGCTATGGCGACGAAGACGACCCGCGCGCGCAGACCGAGCCGGCCGCGCCCGGTCCGATCGTCGCGCTGTTCAACCTCGCGGCCACACCGGAGCGCGAGGCGCACGGCGCCTTCGTTGCGGCGATGGCCGCGCGCGCCGGCGCCGCGCACCCGCTGCTCGCGGTGATCGACGAGACGGCGCTGCGCGCCCGCTGGGGGAACGACGAACGGCGCCTCGACGAGCGGCGCGCGCTCTGGCGCGATCTCCTGTCGGCGGCGCGGATCGTGCCGGCGTTCGTGGACCTCGCGGCGCCGGACGTGCCCGCGGCGGAGGCGGCGATCGACGCCGCGCTCGCGGCGGCGGAGGCCTGATGGCCGCGGGCTCGATCGCGCTGTCGCTGATCTCGCACACCAACGCGGGAAAGACCACGCTCGCGCGCACGCTGCTTGCGCGCGCGGTCGGCGAGGTGCGCGATGCGCCGCACGTCACCACCGAGGCGACACCCTATCCGCTGATCGACACGGCTGAGGGTGACACGCTGATCCTCTGGGACACGCCGGGCTTCGGCGACAGCGCGCGGCTCGCGAGGCGGCTGCGGCAGCAGGGCAATCCGGTCGGCTGGTTCCTGTCGCAGGTGTGGGATCGCTTCCGCGACCGCACGTTCTGGCTCAACCAGCTGGCGGTGGCCAACGTCCGCGAGCAGGCGGACGTGGTGCTCTACCTCGTCAACGCCGCGGAGGCGCCGGAGGATGCCGGCTACCTCGCCTCCGAGCTCGCCGTGCTGGGGTGGGTCGGCAAGCCGGTGCTCGTGCTGCTGAACCAGACCGGGCCGCCGCGGCCGCGCGACGAGGAGGCGGCCACCGAGGCGCGCTGGCGCGAGGCGCTGGGCGGCACGCCGCCCGTGCGCGCCGTGCTCACGCTCGATGCGTTCGCGCGATGCTGGGTGCAGGAGCTTACGCTGTTCGAGACGGTCGACGCCGTGCTGGCGCCGGAAAAGCGCCCGGCGTTCGCCCGCCTGTCCGCGGCATGGCACGCGCGCCGGACGGCGCAGTTCGAGGCCGCGATGGCAGCCATCGCGGCGCCCATCGCCCGCGCGGCGTGCGACAGCGTGGTCGTGCCGGCGCCATCGATGCGCGACAAGGTGGTGCGCGCGATCGGCCTTGCGAAGGACGCCGACGGCGGCGCGGAGTCCGCCGCGATGCGCACGCTGGCCGGGCGCCTGGAGGCGGATCTGCAGGCGGGGACGCAGGAGCTGATCGCGATCCACGAGCTCGAGGGCACGGCGGTCGGCGAAGTCCTCGCACGCCTTGCCGGCGACGTGCGCACCGACGCGCCGATGGACGAGGGCAAGGCGGCGCTGATGGGCGGCGTGGTGTCCGGCGCGCTGACCGGCATCGCGGCCGATCTTGCCACCGGCGGCCTCACGCTCGGCGCCGGCATGCTCACCGGCGCGCTGCTGGGGGCCTTCGGCGGCGCCGGAATCGCCCGCGGCTTCAACACGCTGCGCGGTCGCAGCGAGACCGTCGTGCGCTGGGACGACGCGTTCCTCGACGGGCAGGTCGCCGGCGCTCTGTTGCGCTATCTCGCCGTCGCGCACCACGGGCGCGGGCGCGGCGAATGGCGGGAGAGCGAGTATCCGGCGTTCTGGCGGGAACTGGTCGCAGCCACCGTCGATGCGCACCGCGACGCGCTGGCCGGGACCTGGCTCGCGCGCGCCGGGGAGACCGTCCCCGACCGCATTGCGTTGCGCCTGCAGCCGCTCGTCGGCGACATGGCGCGCGCGCTGCTCGATCGCCTGTACCCCGGCGCGATCGGCAACGGCGCAACCGCGGACGGCCCGGCCTCCGGGACCGCATGATCGCGTCGTCCGGGTCGGGCGCATGCGAAAATCGGGGGTGTCGGTCCGTGGGACCGACGGCCCCGGGTTTCGCTTCGCTCAACGCCGGGCTACACGCCGGGCCACGCTCCAGGAGCAAGATTTCATTGGCCAAGGGTAAGTACGAAGAGTCCTCGATCCGCGTCCTGAAGGGCCTGCAGCCCGTGCGGGAGCGGCCGGGGATGTACACGCGCACGAGCGATCCGACGCACGTCATCCAGGAGGCGATCGACAACGCCGCCGACGAGGCGCTCGCCGGCCAGGCCACGCGCATCGACGTGCGCGTGCACGCCGACCAGTCGGTGACCGTCGAGGACGACGGCCGCGGCATACCGGTGGGTCCGCATCCGGAAGAGAAGGTCTCCACGGTCGAGGTCGTCTTCACGCGCCTGCACGCGGGCGGCAAGTTCGACAAGAAGGACGGGCAGGGCGCGTATGCGTTCTCCGGCGGCCTGCACGGCGTCGGCGTGTCGGTGACCAACGCGCTGTCGCGCCGCCTGGAGGTCGAGGTCCGCCGCGACGGCAAGGTCCATCGCATCGTCTTCGCCGACGGCGACGTCGCGGAGAAGCTGAAGGTGATCGGCACCTGCGGGCAGCGGGCGACGGGCACGACGCTGCGCGCCTGGCCCGATCCGAAGTATTTCGACTCGCCCAGCGTGTCGGTGCCCGACCTCGAGCGGCTGCTCCGCGCTAAAGCCGTGCTGCTGCCCGGCGTCAAGGTCACGCTGCACGTCGAGAAGGGCAAGGAGTGGCGCACGCAGACGTGGTCGTATCCGGGCGGGCTGGAGGAATACCTCGCCGGGCTGGGCGAGGGTGCCGTGCCGGTCGTGCCGGTGTTCGCGGGGGCGACGTATCTCGGCAAGCCGAACGACGGCGACACCTACGCGGAAGGCGAGGGCGCCGCCTGGGCGCTCGCCTGGCACGAGGACGGCGCGGCGGCGGGCGAGAGCTACGTCAACCTGATCCCCACGCCGGCCGGCGGCACGCACGAGGCCGGGCTGCGCTCGGCGCTGTTCGAGGCGGTGAAGGCGTTCGTCGACCACCACGGCCTGCTGCCGCGCGGCGCGCGCCTGCAGACCGAGGACGTCTCGGCGCGGCTGCACTACGTGCTGTCGGCGCGCATCCTCGATCCGCAGTTCCAGGGACAGGTCAAGGAGAAGCTCACCAGCCGCGACGCGCTGAAGCTGATCGTGCAGGTGCTGCGCGACCCGTTCGAGACGTGGCTCAACGCGCACGTCGACTACGGCAAGCGGATCGCCGAGCTCGCGATCGCGCAGGCGCTCACGCGGATGAAGTCGGCGCAGAAGGTCGAGAAGAAGAAGGGCTCCGGCGTCGCGGTGCTGCCCGGCAAGCTCACCGACTGCGAGTCGGACGACGTCGCGCCGCCGCGAGGTGTTCCTGGTCGAGGGCGATTCCGCGGGCGGATCGGCCAAGCTCGCGCGCGACAAGCAGTACCAGGCGATCCTGCCGCTGCGCGGCAAGGTGCTCAACACCTTCGAGGTCGACCGCGACCGCCTGTTCGCCAACACCGAGATCCACGACATCGCGGTGGCCGTCGGCGTCGATCCGCATCGCAGCGCGGCGGAAGCGGACCTGACGGGCCTGCGCTACGACAGGATCATCATCATGGCCGACGCCGACGTCGACGGCAGCCACATCAAGGTGCTGCTGCTGACGCTGTTCTTCCGGCACTTTCCGGCGCTGATCGAGGGCGGCCACGTCCACGTCGCGAGCCCGCCGCTCTACCGGATCGACGTGCCGCCCGCAGGCAAGCGGCCGGCGCGCAAGCTCTATGCGCTCGACGACGCCGAGCTCGAGGTGATCGAGGACCGCCTCGCCAAGGAAGGCGTGAAGAAGGACTCGTGGTCGGTCGGCCGCTTCAAGGGCCTGGGCGAGATGAACCCGGAGCAGCTGTGGGAGACGACGATGAGCCCCGAGACGCGGCGCGTGCTGCCGGTGCGCATCGCCGCCGGAGAAGCGGACGAGGCGATGCGGATCTTCGGCAAGCTGATGGGCAAGGCCGAGGCCGCGAGCCGCCGCGAGTGGATGGAACAGGACGGCAACGCCGTCGAAGTCGACGTTTAGGATGAAACGGCCCCCACGCTCGCTACGTTCGCTGCCCCCCGAGGGGGCGCATTCAGTACCCTACGGGCCGCCGGGCGGGTACTGAAATCGAGGCAGAGCATCCAATGGCAGCATCCGGAAAGAAAAAACCGGCCGGCGTCGACACGCTGACCGGCGAACTGTTCGACCCCGCGGGTCCTGCGAATTCCGTAGCCCGGGTTGAGCGAAGCGAAACCCGGGGCCATCCCGCCGCCGATGGCAACGGCTCCGGCGGCACCGGCACCGGCCGCAACGCCAACGTCCCCGGCGGCCCCGACGATTCCCTCCCGCTGGCGCAGTTCGCCGAGCGCAGCTACCTCGAATACGCGATGAGCGTGGTGATGGGCCGCGCGCTGCCCGACGTCGCCGACGGCCAGAAGCCCGTGCAGCGGCGCATCCTCTACGCGATGCACCAGCTCGGGCTCTACGCGCCGGCGCGGCACGTCAAGAGCGCGCGCGTGGTCGGCGACGTCCTCGGCAAGTACCACCCGCACGGCGACACCGCCGCCTACGACGCGCTGGTGCGCCAGGCGCAGGACTTCAGCCTGCGCTACCCGCTGATCGACGGGCAGGGCAACTTCGGCTCGCGCGACGGCGACAACGCCGCGGCGATGCGCTACACCGAGTGCCGCCTGACCGCGATGGCCGAGCTGCTGCTCTCCGAGATCGATCGCGACACCGTCGACTTCGCGCCCAACTACGACGGCGCGTTCACCGAGCCGAAGCTGCTGCCGGCGCGGCTGCCGATGCTGCTGTTGAACGGCACCTCGGGCATCGGCGTGGGCATGGCCACCGACATCCCGTCGCACAACCTCGGCGAGGTGGCGCGCGCGGTGGTCGCGACCATCCGCAAGCCGACGATCGCGCTCGACGAGCTGCTCGCGCTCATCCCCGGACCCGACCTGCCCGGCGGCGGGCACATCATCTCGGAGCCGGAAGCCATCCGCGCCGTCTACGAAAGCGGCCGCGGCAGCCTGCGCATCCGCGCCCGCTGGGTGGTCGAGGATCTCGCCCGCGGGCAGTGGCGGATCGCCGTCACGCAGCTGCCCTTCGGCGTGTCGACGCGCGTGGTGCTGGAGGACATCGAGCGGGCGACCAATCCGAAGCCCAAGGAAGGCAAGAAGTCGCTGACGCAGGACCAGCTGAACCTCAAGAACCTGATGCTGGGCGCGCTCGACACCGTGCGCGACGAGTCGGACAAGAGCTCGCCGGTGCGCATCGTGCTGGAGCCCAAGTCGAGCCGGCAGGATCCGCAGGAGTTCATGCACCTGCTGCTCGCCAACACGCGCCTCGAATCCAGCCTGCCGGTCAACCTGGTGCTGCTCGGCCGCGACGGCCGGCCGCGCTCGAAGAACCTGAAGCAGATCATCGACGAGTGGATCGCGTTCCGCTTCGAGACCGTCACGCGCCGCACGCGGCACCGCCTGGGCGAGGTCGACCGGCGCATCCACATCCTGGAAGGCCGCCTCCTTGCGCTGCTGTCGATCGACAAGGTGATCCGCATCATCCGCAAGGCCGACGACCCCAAGGCCGATCTCATGGCCGAGTTCGGGCTGACCGATGTCCAGGCCGAGGACATCCTCGAGATCCGGCTGCGCCAGCTGGCGCGGCTCGAAGGCATCCGGATCGAGGGCGAGTTGAAATCGCTCAAGGCCGAGCGCAAGGGCTTGAAGCGCATCCTCGACGACGCGAAGGCGCTGTCGGACACCGTCGTCGCCGAGATCGAGGCGGACGCGGCCCGGTTCGCCGACGCCCGCCGCACGCTGATCGAGGCGGTGGCGCCGGTGGCGGTGAGCCTCAACGTGCCCGACGAGCCGATCACGGTGACGCTGTCGCGCAACGGCTGGATCCGCTCGCGCCAGGGCCATGCGCTCGACGCGTCGCAGTTCGCGTGGAAGGCGGGCGACGCGCCGCTCGCCATCCTCGAAACGCGGACGGTCAGTCCCGTCGTCATCCTCGACACGCAGGGGCGCGCGTACACGGTGCGCGGGTCGGAGATCCCCGGCGGGCGCGGCGACGGCGTGCCCGTCACCACGCTGATCGAGCTGCAGCCCGGCGCGAGGGTGGTGGCGGCGATCTGCGGCGCGCCGGAGCAGAAGTTCCTGGTCGCGGGCAGCGGCGGCTACGGCTTCGTCGCCACGCTCGACGACATGGTGTCGAAGCAGCGCGCGGGCAGGGCGTTCATGACGCTCGCTGAAGGCGAGGAGCCGATCACGCCGGTGGCGCTGGTGCCCGGCCTCGACCACGTTGCGGCGCTGTCGTCGCGCGGCCGGCTGCTGGTGTTCCCGCTGGCCGAGATGCGCGAAGTGCCGCGCGGGCGCGGCGTCATCGTCATGGGCCTCGACGGCGAGGAGACGCTCGTGACGGTGGGGCTCGCCACCGCGCGCAAGGCGATCCTGCAAGGAACCAACCGCCTCGGCCGCGCCATCGAACTCGCGCTCGAAGGCGAGGAGCTCGCGAAGTACCTGCTGCGCCGCGCGCGCAAGGGCCGGGCCGTGCCGTCGAAGATCAAGGTTACCGGCTTCGGGCGCGAAGCCCCGAACCCGGTTGCGTAGCCCGGGTTGAGCCGGAGGCGAAACCCGGGTGCGACTCCGATCGATGCATCAGCGTGACGGAATCGATGGACGTTCACGAACAGTTTGCAATGTGGAGGGAAGCCCCATGAGTGAACCAAACGACACGACGGCGTACAAAGTGGTGGTGAACCACGAGGAGCAGTACTCGATCTGGCCCGTGGACAAGGACAATCCGCCGGGCTGGAAGGACGCAGGCAAGTCGGGGACCAAGGAGGAATGCCTGGCCCATATCAAGGAAGTGTGGACCGACATGCGGCCGCTGAGCATCAGGGGGCAAGGCACCAAGCAGGCCGGCTAGTGGCGCCGGAGCCCATGACCTCCCGCCTGTTCCGGGGGCGAGCGCGCGGCCCACGCCGGTCAATCGTCGGACGTCGTGTAATGCCGCGGGAAGAGACTTTTCCGCTGTCGCCGTTGCAGCACGGCATGCTCATCCGCAGCCTGGCCGCGCCGCAATCGGGCGCCTGCGTGCAGCAGCTGGTTTGCCGATTCGGGGAATCGTTCGACGCGCGGGTCTTCGAGGATGCCTGGCGGCAAATCGACGCTCGACACCCGATGTTCCGCACCAGTCTGCATTGGCGCGAAGCCGGGCCGCCGTACCAGAAGGTGCGCGACACGACGGCGCTGGAGTTCATCGCGCGGGATTGCCGCGATCTGCCCGACGCCCGGCAACAGGAAACGCTCGCGAACTTTCTCGTCGAGGATCGTCGTCGCGGATTCGATCTCGAGCAGGGGCCGCTTTCGCGCCACGCCCTGTTTCGCTTCGGCGCCGCGGATTACCGCTGGGTATGGACGTCGCACCATGCCGTGCTGGATGGGCGCTCCCGCCTGTTGGTCCTCAGCGGAATTGTTCGACCTCTACGCGGCCCTGCGGGCAGGGACGCACCCGGATCCGCCGCCGCGGCCGCCGTTTCGGCGCTACATCGACTGGCTCTGCGCACAGGACTGCGCGTCATCGGAGCAGTTCTGGACCCGCGAGCTCGAGGGGTTCACTTCCCCCACCCCATTGGGGGTCGATCGCGCGCGCGCCGCCCGCTCGCCCGGGCGAACACGTCGGGGCACGACGAGCAATCCTTCAGTTTCTCCGAAGGCGCCACCGCCCGCCTTTGCGACCTCGCGCGCCGGCACGGGTTGACGCCGAACACCTTCCTGCAGGGCGCCTGGGCGATCCTGCTCAGCCGCTACAGCGGGGACGAGGACGTCGTCTTCGGCGCCACGCGCGCCGGCAGGCATCCGGACGTCGAAGGCTCGGCGGCCATGGTCGGGCTGCTGATCCACACCGTCCCGGTGCGGGTACGCGTCGCCCCCGGGCAGCGGCTTCTCGACTGGCTCGAGGATCTCCGGTCGCGGTGGGTCGGGTTGCGGGACCATGAACGCACGTCGCTCGCCGACATTCACCGATGGTCGCAGGTCCCGCCCGACCAGCCGCTGTTCGAAAGCCTGCTGACCTTCGAGAGCTACGAGCTCAACTCGGCGCTGCAGGGGCAGTTGCCGCGCAGGCTGGGCGCCGAGTTCCGCCTTGTCGGCGGGCCGCAGTACCCGCTCGCGGTCACCGGCGCCCTCGGGCCGGCGCTGCACCTGCGCGTGACCTACGACCGCAGCCGCTTCGACGCGTCTCCGATCGCCCGGATGCTGGGGCACCTCGAGAACGCTGCTGGACGGCATGGTGGCCGATCCGGCGCAGAGGATCGCGGACCTGCCGCTGCTCACCGCCGCCGAGCGCCATCAGTTGCTCGTCGCAGTGGAACGACGCCGCGCGGGACTATCGCGGGGACCGGTGCGTGCACCAGCTGTTCGAGCAGCAGGCGCGCGCAACACCCGATGCGCGTCGCCGTCGTGTTCGAAGACCGGCAGCTGACCTACGGCGAGCTCGAATGCGCGGGCGAACCAGGTCGCCCACCACCTCCAGCGGCTCGGTGTCGGACCCGAAGCGATCGTCGGGCTGCTCATGACGCGCTCGCCGGAGATGATCGTCGGACTGCTCGGCATTCTCAAGGCGGGAGGGGCCTATCTGCCGCTGGATCCGGCCGCTCCCGCGGAGCGTGTTCACGCCATGCTCGGGGATTCCGGCGCCGTTGCCGTGTTGACCCGGCAGGACCTGTGGGAGAGCCATCAGCTCGCAACGGCGACCGCGTCCCCCTTCCGCCGCCCGCCCGACCTCCGCGTGCCCGGCACGCGTCGCCGGACACGCAGCGATCCGCCTGGATGCCGACTGGCCCGTCATCAGCCGGGAGCCGGCAACCGACCTCGAGAGCAGCGCGTCGCAGCCGAACCTGGCCTACGTGATCTATACCTCGGGCTCGACCGGCAAGCCCAAGGGCGTGCTGATCGAGCACCGCCAGATCGTCAACTACGTCCACGGCGTCACGGAGCGTTGCGGGCTCGCGCCCGGCGCGAGCTACGCGATGGTGCAGCCGCTGTCCGTGGACTCCAGTCAAACCGTGATCTTTCCGTGCCTCGCCTCGGGCGGGACGCTCCACGTCATTTCCGAAGAGACGGCGATCGATCCGCAGGCGCTGGGTGCGTACTTCTCCCGCGTCCCGATCGACGTCCTCAAGATCGCGCCGTCGCATCTGGCCGCCCTGTGGCAGGGCTCGTCGCAGGCGCAGCAGCTGCTGCCGCGCCGCCAGCTCATCGTCGGAGGCGAGTCTTCGCGCCCGGAGTGGATAGCGCAACTGCAGGCGAAGGCGCGATGCGCGATCATCAATCATTACGGTCCGACGGAAGCGACCGTTGCCACGCTCACCTTTGCGATCACGAACGCCGCGACGCGATCTCCTCGCCGACGGTGCCGATCGGGCGGCCGTTGCCGAATACCGAGGCCTACGTGCTCGATCGTCGCATGCAGCCGGTCCCGATCGGAATCGCCGGGGAGCTCTATCTCGGCGGGAGCTGCCTCGCGCGCGGGTATCTCGACCGGCCCGAGGCGAGCGCCGAGAAGTTCGTCCCGCATCCGTTCAGCGACAGGCCCGGCGCACGGCTTTACGCGACCGGAGACGTCGTGCGCTATCACGCCGACGGCAACATCGAGCTTCATCGGCCGCACGGATCACCAGGTCAAGATTCGCGGCTTTCGCGTCGAGCCGGCGGAAATTGCATCCGTCCTCTGCGGGCACCCGGCCGTGCGCGATTCGGTGGTCATGGCCCGTGACGACAGGCGAGGCGACCGGCAGCTGGTCGCCTATGTCGTGCCGCCGCCCGGGCACGAAGCGCCGGCGATCGAGCTGCGCCGCTTCCTCGCGGCGAAGCTGCCCGCCTACATGGTGCCTGCGAGCTTCGTCGTGCTGGACGCATTGCCCCTGACACCCCACGGCAAGGTGGACCTCGGTGCGCTGCCGGCGCCGGTGCAGCCGCGACGGAGCCGGATCGCGCCCGGTCGAGCCGCGCACGTACACCGAGGAGATTCTCGCCGGCATCTGGGCGGAAGTGCTCGAGCTGGAGCGGGTGCGGCATCGCATGACAGCTTCCTCGACCTCGGCGGACACTCGCTGCTCTTCACCCAGGTTGCCGCCCGGATACGCGGCGCGTTGCGGGTCGAGCTGCCGCTGCGCGACCTGTTCGCGAACCCCACGCTCGCCGACATGGCCCGGCGCATCGATGAGGCCCGGCGCGACGGGCGCGCGACGCCCGTCCGTCCGCTGCTCCCGTTGGCGAGGGAGCAGCGATCTTCCGCTCTCCTTTCGCCCAGCAGCGGCTGTGGTTCCTGGACCAGTTCGATCCCGCGAGCACGGTCTACAACGTTCCGGGGGCGCATGCGGATCCGGGGTGCCGCTGCGCGTCGCGGCGCTGGAGGACAGCCTCGTCGAGATCGTCCGGCGGCACGAAGCGCTGCGCACGACGTTTCCGCTTCGCAATGGTGCTCCGACGCCAGCTGCGTTTCACCGTCCGCGCACCCGGCCCTCGCCATCGTGAATCTCGCGGGCCACCCCGAGAGCGAACGCGAAGCAGCCGCGATCGAACTTGCCGCCGACGACGCGCAACGGCCCTTCGATCTTGCGCGCGGACCGCTGTTGAGGCCGATCCTGTTCCAGCTCGCCGACGACGATTTCGTCTTCAGTTACGCCATGCACCACATCGTTTCCGATGCCTGGTCGCAGCGGATCTTCCTGCGGGAGCTTTCCGTCGCTCTACGCGGCTCTCGCCGCGGGCGAGCCGTCGCCCCTGCCGCCGCTCGCCGTGCAGTACCCGGACTACGCGGTCTGGCAGCGCGATTGGCTCCAGGGCGCGGCGTTGGTGCAGCCACTCGACTACTGGAAGGACCAGCTGCGCGACGTCCCCGCGCTGCAGCTGCCCACCGATCGTCCGCGCCCCGCGCGCCAGAGCTTCCGTGGCGCGAAGCGGCGGTTCACGTTGCCGCGTGCCCTGTCGGACTCGCTGCGCAAGCTTGGCCGCAGCGAGGATGCGACGCTGTTCATGACGCTGCTCGCGGCCTTCCAGGTCCTGCTGCACCGCTACACGGGACAGGACGACATCGCGGTGGGGTCGCCGATCGCCGGGCGGTCCCGGCACGAAATCGAAGGCCTGATCGGGTGCTTCCTCAACACCCTGGTGTTTCGCGCCGACCTCTCCGGCGATCCGGCCTTCGTGGAGCTGCTCGGACGGGTGAAGGAAATGGCCTTGGACGCCTACGCGCACCAGGACGTGCCGTTCGAAAGGCTCGTCGAGGAACTGCAGCCGCAGCGCGATCTCGGCCGCTCGCCGCTGTTCCAGGTGCTGTTCGTCCATCAGGACATCGCAGCGGCAGGTCTTCGCCTCGCCGGGCCTCGCAGCGAGCCCGATCGAACTGGACACCGCGACGGCGAAGTTCGACCTGACGCTCTCCCTGCGGGAGACCGGAGACGGCCTGGCGGGGTTCGTCGAGTTCAACGCGGACCTCTTCGACCCCGCCACGATCGATCGCTTGGCAGGGAATTTCATGACCCTGCTCGAAGGCATCGTCGAGAATCCCCGGCAGCGTGTTTCGCGTCCTGCCGCTCCTCACCCGGCACGGGCGACGCCAGCGGCTCGTCGAGTGGAATGAAACGCAGGCGCGTATCCCGGCGACGAGTGCGTCCATCGGCTGTTCGAGCGCCAGGTCGAGAAGACCCCCGATGGTGTCGCCGTGGCATTCGAGGACCGGCAGACTGAGCTACCGCGAGCTCAATGCGAGGGCCAACCAGCTCGCGCACTGCCTGCGCAGGCGCGGCGCCGGGCCGGAGCAGCTCGTCGCCATCTGCATGCGGCGCTCGATCGAGATGGTCGTCGCGGTGCTGGGGGTCCTCAAGTCGGGCGCCGCCTATGTTCCGGTCGATCCCGAGTATCCCGCCGAGCGGGTCGCGGTTCATGCTCGAGGACGCGCAGGCGCGGTGCATCGTGACCGACGCCGGACGTCCTGGCCGCCTGCGACCGGCCAGGCACAAGCGTGTGCCTGGACGCGACTGGGGCGCCATCGGCCGGGAGAGCGAAGACAACCCATCCCCGCTGGCCGGCCCCGGCAATGCGGCGTACGCCATCTACACGTCCGGATCGACCGGGCAGGCCCAAAGGCGCCGTCCTGGAACATCGGCCGCTGTGCAATCTCATCGCCTGGCAGATCGAGAACTCGACTTGCGCGGCCCCCGCCCGAACGCTTCAGTTCGCCTCGCTTGAGCTTCGACGTCTCCTTTCAGGAGATCTTCACGACGCTGTGCTCGGGCGGCCACGCTGGTCCTGGTGACCGATGAAGTCAGGCGCGACCCGACGGCACTCGCTCCGGATACCTCTCGACGCATGCCGTGGAGAGGGTCTTCCTGCCCTTCGTGGCGCTGCAGCATGCTCGCCTGCGCCGCCGCGACGGCAAGACGCGCTCTCCGGCACGGCTGCGCGAAGTCATCAACGCGGGCGAGCAGCTGCAGGCGACTCCGCGGATCATGACTTCTTCGAGCGGATAGAAGGGTGCCGGCTGGTCAACCAGTATGGCCCCACCGAAACCCACGTCGTCGCGGCCTTTCACATGCTGGCCGATTCGCCGCGGCAACTGGAAGCCGCTGCCGCCCATCGGCCGCCCGATCGCCAATGCGGCAGCTTCATGTTCTCGATCTCGACCTGCAACCGGTGCGCGGTCGGGCGCGCCGGCGAGCTGTTCATCGGCGGCGCGTGCGTGGGCACGCGGCTATCTCGCGTCGTCCCGAACTGACGGCCGAGCGCTTCATCCCCGATCCGTTCAGCGACTTGCCGGGCGCGCGGCTCTACAGGACCGGCGACCTGGCCCGGTGCCTGCCGGACGGCAACGTCGAGTTCCTGGGTCGCATCGACGACCAGGTCAAGATTCGCGGCTACCGCATCGAGCCGGGCGAGATCGAGGCGAGCGCTGAATCAGCACCCCGCCGTCCGGCAGTGCGCGGTGGTCGTCCGGCAGGACGCGCCGGACGAGAAGCGGCTCGTCGCCTACGTGGTCGCGAACCGCGAGCCATCGGCGACGGAACAGGAGCTGCGCGGTTTCCTCGAGCAGCAAGTTGCCCGAGTTCATGCTCCCTGCGGCGGTCGTGTTCCTGGACGCTCTGCCGTTGACGCCCAACGGCAAGGTCGACCGCAAGGCTTTGCCGATTCCCGGCCGCGTGTCGGCCGCGCGCGAGCGCGAGACCTCATCGCGCCGCGCACCGCGGCGGAGGAGCTAGCTCGCGAGCATCTGGGCCGACGTCCTCGACGTTGACCGCGTCGGCGTCGATGACGAGCTTTTTCGATCTCGGCGGCCACTCGCTCCTGGCCGTGCAGCTCGCGTTCCGGATCTCCACCGCGCTGCAGCGCGACGTCCGGTGAAGATGCTGTTCCTGCACCCGACCATCGCCGAGCTGGCCGGCGGTGCTCGACGACGGATTGCGGCCACCCGCAGACCGATCCGGCGGTTCGCGGACGACCGTCGCGGCCGCGGTTGCACGGCGAGACGGGCAGCGTCGGGCGCAGGAAGCGAGCGGCCGGCACGCAATTCGAGCGACGGCCCCTGTTGTCGCTGCTCGCCGTCGGCAGGATCGCGCCCGTCGATGCGGCCGCGCTGGGCTACCTGTCCGAGGAAACGCTGGATCGCGCCGGACTGACCCGGGAGGCCGCGCTCGGCACGTGGTACGACGGCTTGCCCACGGTGGACGGGATCTACGCGACCCCGCGCGGGCGGGTCGCGATCATCAGGCTGCCGCTGCTTCGCTCCGAGCTCTACGAGGACCAGGACGAACTGGTCGGCACGATCGTCGATGCGCTGGCGATCGCGCGGCAGATCGGCGCGCGAGCCGTTTCGCTCACGGGCCTCCTGCCTTCGGCAACCGGCTACGGGCAGGCGGTGGCAACGGCGATCGCCGGCCGGTCCGACCTGCCTCGTCCTGACGACCGGACACGCGACGACCGTCAGCACGGTGGTGATGACCATCGAACGGATCCTGCGGGAAGGCGGGCGGGACCTCACGCGCGAGTCCGTCGCCTTTCTGGGCCTCGGCTCCATCGGCTACGCCACGCTCCGGCTCATGTTGAGATGCCTGCCGCATCCGCGGCGGGTCCTGCTCTGCGACGTCTTCGGCAAGATGCCATGGCTGGAGAAGGTGGCCCGCGCAATCGTCGACGACGCGGGATTCGAGGGGCAGGTCGAGGTGGCGGCGCCCGGGCAACGGTTGCCGCCGGAAGTCCATGCGTCGGGCCTGATCATCGGCGCGACCAACGTCGCGGACATCCTCGACATCGGCGCGGTCAGACCCGGGACCCTGATCGTCGACGACTCCGGCCCGCACTGCTTCGCGGCCGCCGACGCGATCAGGCGCTTCGAGGCGGAGGAGGACCTGTTGTTCACCGAAGGAGGCGTCGTGCAACTGCCCGGTCCGTGGCAGCACCTGCGCTACCTGCCGCAGCGTGTGGAGCAGATGATGCGCCCGGCTTTCGTCGACGCCATGCTGGCCCGCGATCCGTCCCACATCGGCAGCTGCGTGCTCTCGGGCCTGCTCTCGGCCGGAGAGGACGGGCTGGCCCCGACGCTGGGATTGCCCGACGACGCGTCCTGCCTCGAGCACTACCGCGGGCTGCGGCGGCTGGGTTGCACCGCGGCGGCGCTGCACTGCGAGGGATACGTGCTCGCGCCGCAGCGGATCGAGCGTTTTCGCTCCCGCTACGGCGGACGTTGAGCGGGCGCAGCGGGACGCGCAGGATGTTCATTCACCAGATCTTCGAAGCGTGCGTGCGCAAGGCGCCCCACAACGTCGCCGTCCGGTTCGAAGGCCGGACGCTGACGTACGAGGAGCTCAACCATCGCGCCAACCAGCTTGCGCGCCACCTGCGAAAGCAGGGCGTGGGTCCGGAGAGCGTGGTGGGCATCTGCCTCGAGCGGTCTGCCGACCTCGTGGTCTGCCTGTTCGCGGTGTTGAAGGCGGGCGGCGCCTGCCTGCCCCTGGATCCGGCCTATCCGCCGGAGCGCCTGCAGTACATGTTGACGGACACGCATGCCGGCTTCGTGCTCACGCGGGATGCGCTGGCGGGCGCGATCGCAGTCGGGAAACCCGACGCGCCCGGCGCGCAGGCCGAGCCCGGCTTCGGCTCGGCCGCGAGGCGCATCGTTCTCGTCGATGGGCAATGGCCGCTCGTCGCCGCCGAGAGTCCGGAGAATCCGCAGGCTGCCGTGCTGCCGGGCAACCTCGCCTTTCTGTTCTACACCTCCGGATCGACCGGAAGCCCCAAGGCCGTCATGTGGGAACACGGCCGGCGCGAGATCTTCACGTCGTGGGAGGCGGAGACCTTCTGCCTGACCGAGCGGGACCGTCATCTGCTCAAGGCCCCGATCGGTTTCACCCTGCTTGCCGCCGAGGTGTTCTCGGCGCTGCTGAGCGGCGGAGAGCTGATCATCGTTGCGACGGGACGGGAACAGGACGCGGACCACCTCGTCGGGCTGATCGCTGCGCATGGGATCACGTGCGTCGCGGTCGTGCCGTCGATGCTGCGTACGCTGGTCGAGCACGCCCGCTTTCCGGACTGCACGTCGCTGCGCGTGGTCCGCACCATCGGCGAGGCGCTCACCGCGCAGCTGCGCGCGCGCTTTGCCGGCCGCTGCGGCGCGGCGCTGACCGTGATGTACGGCGCCACCGAAGCACCCGGCGCGGCGCATTCGCGGCACGGCCCGGACAGTGCTCCTGCCACGATGCGGCTGGAACGCCCCTGCCGGGAAAGGAGATCCACCTGCTCGACGACCGGCTCGATCCGGTCGGCGCGGGCGGGCAGGGCGAGATCTGCATCGGCGGAGCGCTGGCACGCGGCTACATGGGGCGTCCGGACTTCACTGCGGAGAAGTTCATCCCGCATCCGTTCTCCCGGCAGCCCGGAGCGAGGCTGTACCGGACCGGCGACTACGGCCGCCGCTTGCCGAACGGCGACATCGAGTTCGTCGGCCGCGCGGACCATCAGCTCAAGATCCGCGGCTTTCGCGTCGAGCCGATGGAGATCGAAAGCGCCCTTTGCGCCCACCCGGGCGTTGCGCAGGCGGTCGTGACCGCGCGCGCGGACGGCGCCGGCGACGCGCAGCTCGTTGCCTACCTGACGACCCGGAGCGACGGCGTGGCGTCGAGCGCGGCGCTGCGACTCTTCCTCAGGGACCGGCTGCCTGCCCACATGATCCCGGGCGTGTTCGTCACCCTCGCGGCCATGCCGTCAACCGGCAACGGCAAGATCGATCGCGACGCGCTGCCGGATCCCGGCCGTCTGCGCCCGCAAATCGATGCGCCGTTCGCGCCGGCGTCGTCGCCGCTGGAGGAGCAAGTGGCCGGCATCTGGGCGGGGGTGTTGGGGATCGACCGGGTGGGGATTCACGACGACTTCTTCGAACTCGGCGGTCACTCGCTGTCGGCCGCGCGGGTGATCTCCCGCGTGGTTCAGGCCTTCGCGCTGGACCTGCCGCTGAAGGCGCTGTTCGACGCGCCCACTGTCGCGGCGATGGCGAAGGTCATCGAGAGGACCGGAGCGGGCAGCGCGCTGGACGGCGTGCTGCAGCGAGCACCCGTCAATCCCGCCGCCACTTGATCGAACAGCCGACGGAGGGATGCTGCGGGGCGGACGTGCGGCCGGTCAGCGCGACCTCGCGCATGGCGTCGTGCAGCTCGCGCGCAGCCCTCGGGTCGGACGAGCGGCCGGAGGCGTCGAGCCGCCCGCGATAGACGAGCTTCAGGTCGCGGTCGAAGCCGAAGAAATCCGGCGTGCACACCGCGCCGTACGCGCGGGCGACCTCCTGCGTCTCGTCGAGCACGTAGGGAAAGGTCATCGCGTGGCGCGCGGCGAAGGCCTTCATGTTGTCGAAGGAGTCGTCGGGATACGCGACGACGTCGTTGCTCATCACGGCGATGGCGCCGACGCCGTGCCCGCGAAGCTCGTTCATGTCGCGGACGATCTTGTCGATCACAGCCTTGACGTACGGGCAGTGATTGCAGATGAACATGACAATGACGCCGTTGGGCCCGCGCGCGGAGGCGAGGCTGTGGCGGGCGCCGTCGACGCCGGGCAATTCGAAGGGCGCGGCGCAGGCGCCGGGTGATGCGGGCGGGGTCGTCGTGCTGGCCATGGGTTCCTCGCTGACGGCGGATTGCCCGAGTGTGACAAAATCGCGGCACTTCGCCAAGGAAAGCGCCCGATGCGCGTGACGCGACACACCGATCCCGATGCCTTCCTGGCGGCCGTCGCCCCCATGGCGGCGCGCGGCGAGGCTTCGGCCAGCTTCTTCTCGGGCTGGGCGCACATGATGAAGATCACGCCCCCCCGGCCCGACGAGCACGTCTATCTCGCGACGTGCGCGGTCGACGGCGTGCTGGGCGCCGCCCTGCAGCGCGACGTCGGTCCGGTGCTCGTCGGCGAAAGCGATGCGGCCGCTGCGGTTGCCTTTGCCGACGATCTCGCGCGCGACTGGCCGCAGTTGCAGGGCGTGGTCGGCGCCCCCGCGGTCAGCGAGGCGTTTGCCCTGCGCTGGCATGCCCTGACCGGGCGTCCCCATGCCCTGCGGGTTCGGCTGCGCCAGCACATGCTGACGCGGGTGGAGGACGTGCCGGCGGTGTCGGGCGCGCCGCGCGTCGCGACGGACGCCGACATCGCGTGGCTCATCGCCGGCCAGACCGCGTTCATCGCCGAATTGGGGATCGTCGATTCGCTCGAACGCATGCGGGCGGCGATGCCCGGTCGCGTCGGGCTCGGCCATTTCTGGATCTGGGACGACCCGGAACCGGTCGCTTACGCGGGATTCAACGATGCCGCCCCCGCCTTCGCCCGCGTGGCGCCGGTCTACACGCTGCCCGGCCGCCGTGGAAGAGGTTACGCCACCGCGCTCGTCGCGGCGATGTCGCGCGCGCTTCTCGCGCGGGGGAAGGCGAAGCTGTTCCTCACCACCGACGCCGCGAACCCGACGTCGAACGCGATCTACGCGCGGATCGGCTATCGCCCGCAGAACGAGGACTGCCATCTCGATTTCGTCGCGCCGGCAGGGTCGAGTGCGTAATGAATAGCCCGGGTTGAGCGCAGGCGAAACCCGGGGCAGGCGCGACAATGGCCACAACCACCCGGGTTTCGCCTGCGCTCAACCCGGGCTACGGGGTCACAGTTGACGCGATCAAGGCGCGATGGTATCCGTAGCGCCGAACGATCGTCACCATATGGGGTGCCGCCATGGGAAAAGTTTTGAGCGATGCGCAGGTCGGGGCCTTCGCCGAGCAGGGCTTCCTCACGCCGGTGCGCGTCATGGACGAGGCGGAGGCGCTGACGTACCGGCGGCGCCTGGAAGCCTACGAGCAGCGCGCGGGCAGCAAGCTCGAAAGCAACCTGCGCCACAAGGTGAACCTGCTCTTTCCGTGGTGCGACGAGCTGATCCGGCACCCGCGCATCCTCGACTGCATCGAGGACATCATCGGGCCCGACATCCTCTGTTGGAACGTGCACCTGTTCGCCAAGGATCCCGACGGCACTTCGTACGTGAGCTGGCACCAGGACGCGGCGTACTGGGGGCTCGAGCCGGCCGATGTCGTCACCGCGTGGGTGGCCCTCTCCGAGGCGTCGCTCGAGAGCGGATGCATGGAGGTGATTCCCGGCAGCCACCGTGGCGATGCGCTGCCCCACGTCGACACCTTCGCCAAGGACAACCTGCTCTCGCGCGGGCAGGAGATCGCCGTCGACGTCGGCGCGAGCAAGGCCGTCGCGATGCCGCTTCACACCGGCGAGATGTCGCTGCACCACATCAAGCTCGTCCACGGCTCGAAGCCCAACCGCGGGTCGGACCGCCGCATCGGCGCCGCCATTCGCTACATGCCGCCCCACGTGCGCCAGACGCGCTTCCGCGATTCGGCGATGCTCGTCCGCGGCCGCGACCCATACGGCCATTTCGACCCCGAGCCGCGTCCGGCCGCCGACATGGACCCGGCCGCGGTCGCCGCGCACAAGGACGCCGTCAACCGCGTGCTGAGCGGCTTGATGGCCGGCACCGGCAAGACCGAGTTCCGCGCGTAGGGCCACTGCCCGCGGGCGACCCGCCGCGCTCGCTCGCGTCCGAAATGAGCGGTTGCCGTCGCCGTCGTGACGGTCGGGCGGTGCCGACGCCGCGCGGGGGCGGCGCCGTCGCGGCACCTCACATCGCGACGCGCTCTTCCTTCTGTTGCAGCGCGAAGATCGACGTGTAGCCGCGCGACCAGTCCGGCGGCATCAGGCAAGGCTGCGGATCGTGGTGCGCCCATCGCGCGCGCTCACCGCGGATGATCGCCTGGTCCTTGCTCGAGAGGATCGGATTGACCGTATACGGGAAGGCGTCGGCCGAGGACAGCGTGTAGAGCAGCAGCGGCCGGCCGAGGTCGGACAGGTTCTTCGCCGAGTAGTGCAGCGTGCGGCAGTTGTGCAGCGTCAGCGAGCCCGCGGGTCCGGGCAGCGCGACCGCCTTGGACAGGTCGAGCTTCGCGCGTCGGACTCGCGCAGGCAGCCGACCCAGTTGCCCTGCTCGTCGTACTGGGTCAGCATCGGATCGAGGAGGTGGCTCTTCGGCAGCACCTGCAGCGGTCCCTGATCCATGCCGCAGTCGTACAGGTAGGTGCCGACGGTGAGCGGCGAGTAGTTGGTGTGCGGCCAGAACGAGATGTCGTAGTGCCACTTCACCTCCTCGCCGCCCTTCGCCCACTTGAAGTTGAGCTTCGAGTGGTGGAACTTGACGTCGGGGCCGACGAGGTCGGCGACGACGTCGCCGACCAGCGATTGCGACACGTAGTCCCAGAACGCCGGGTGCTGGTCGACCGGCGCCGACACGCGGCGCAGGCGCGGCGCGTCGGCCGTGTGGCCGGGCTCGAGGTCCCAGACCTTGTCGGACTTGGCGACCTTGCGGCTGCGCTCGATCAGCTCGTCGGTGGCGGCGCGCAGGCGCGCGATCCACTCGGCGGGAAGGATCTTCGGCAGCAGCAGGTAGCCTTCGCTGAAGTAGAACTCGCGCTGCGCCTGGGTCAGCACGCGCGGCGGATGGGACAGCACTTGCTCGGGGGTCATCGCGGGTCTCCTCGCTTGGCGCCGTAGGCTCGAATGATAGCGGCGTTCCGGCAGTGCCGAAATGGGGGTCAGGTCCGATTTTCCGCTCGCGGAAAATCGGACCTGACCCCTATTTCAGGCGGCCTTCTCGCCGCGCCCCATCGGCTGGGGCGCCTGCTCGCCGCTGCGCATGAACATCTCCTGCGTGATCTCGCCGCCGGGCTTCACCACGACGAACTCGTCGTCGGCGTCGGCCGGACTCCCGCCCGTGCGCACCAGCGTCTCGATGAGCGCGGTCGAGCCCAGCGTCTCCTCGAACTCGACGTTGCCGAAGCGCTTGGCCATGAACTCCGCCACGGCGCTCGCCTGCGCACGGTAGTCGTCGAGTTCCTGCTGCGAGAAGCCGACGAGGCAGATGCGGCGGTAGTGCTTGTACTTCATCTCGAACAGGTAGTCGGCGGTCTCCTCGTCGAACTCCTTCACGTAGTCGTGGTAGTCCGACAGCGGCTCGTCGCGCGCGTCGATCCAGCCCTTGGTCAGGTAGTAGGTGTCGGGATTGGCGAAGAAGCGCTGCACGTAGCGCTGGTGCGAGCCGAGGAAGATCGCCACGCAGTCGTGGGTGCGCGGGATGATCAGCGTGTGCGCGCCCGACTTCACGCCGACCAGGCCGTTGCCGCACAGCCCGTAGCCGACGATGACGAACGACTGGGCTCGGCGATGGCGTCGATCGCCTCCTGCAGCGCGGCGCCGAGCTTCTTCGGCGAGTTGTGCAGCATGATGTCGAGCCAGACGGCCGGCACGCCGGCGGGCAGGCGCTTGCCGAGGAGATCCTCCAGCACCTTGCAGGAGATGACGACGGTCGGGCGGGAGGGGCGGTGGCGTCCATGAGTGCGCTCCTGATCAAGCCGCGTCGAGCGCCTGCGCCTCGGGGGCGAGCGCGGTGTAGGCGACGAACAGGTCCTGGAAATCGGCGCGCAGCGAGAGCTCCAGCACGCGCAGCCGCCGCGCGAGCTGCGTCGCGCGCCGGCGGTGGCTGCGGTTGAACAGCGCCATGCGCGCGCCGTCGCCCGCCGCGTTGCCGATGGAGCGATGTGCTCCACGGCACCGGGGGCACCATCCCGATCGCGAGGATGTCCTCGGGCTCGAGGTGGTTGCCGAACGTGCCGGCGAGGAAGATGCGGTCGACCGCGGTCACGCCGCAGTCGGCGAGCAGGATCTCGATGCCGGCGCGCAGCGCCGACTTGCCGAGCTGCACGCTGCGCACGTCCTGCTGCGTGAACACGATGTCGCGGCCGGTGCGCGAGTAGGCGGCCTTGACCAGCGTGACCTCCTCGGCGCGGCCGAACGCGCTGCCCGCGAGCGCGGGATGGCTGCCCGGCGCCGCGAGCCCGCCGTCCTCGCCGACCAGGCCGGCGCCGACGAGCGCGGCCACGCTGGAGATCACGCCCGAGCCGCACAGGCCCACCGGGCGGCGGTCGCCCTTGCCGTCGGCGTTCCTGATCGCCGCGCAGCGGATCCTGCCCCTGGCGTCGACCCACACCCGCTCGATCGCGCCCGGCACGGCGCGCACGCCGCAGCGGATGTGCGCGCCCTCGTAGACCGGGCCCGTGGCGCAGGAGGTCGCGACCAGCCTGCCGTGGTGCGCGAGCACGACTTCGCCGTTGGTGCCGACGTCGACGAGCAGCTGGTTGCCGCGGTAGAACTCCGGCCCGCGCGTGAGCAGCGCGGCGAGCGTGTCGCCGCCGATGTAGCCGGCGATCGACGGGAACACGAACACCCGCGCCCGCGGCAGCGCATGCAGCGCAAGCTCGGCGGCCTCGACCTCCACGCCGTCGGACAGCACCGGCAGGTACGGCCCGCGGCCGAGCGGCTCGGGATTGATGCCGAGCAGGATGTGCTGCATCGTCGGGTTGCCGACGACCACGGCGTCGACGATGTCGGCGAGCGCCACGCCGGCTTCGGCCGCCGCTTCGTCGATCATGCGGTTGATCTCGTCGACCAGCAGCCGCCGCATGTCGGCGAGCGTGCCGATGTCCTGCTGGATCTGCGTCATCCGCGAGATGACGTCCTCGCCGTAGACCGCCTGCGGATTGCCCGCGGTGCGCATGCCGACGATGCGCCCGTGCACGAGATCGCAGAGGAACGCCACGATCGACGTCGTGCCGATGTCGATCGCCACGCCGTAGAGCGCCGCCGCGCGTCCGGGGCGCAGCCCGAGCACGCTGCGCTCGGCATACACGGTGGCCGTCACCTCGCGGGCGCCGTCGAAATCGGGGCAGGTCGAGTAGTCGGCGACGACCGCGAGCGGCAGCTCCACCGACTTGCGCCCGAGGCGCCCGCGACCGCCGCGCGCAGGCGCTCGGCGAGCGGGCGCAGCGGCTCCTCGTACGCGCCGGGAACCTCGGCGCAGATGCGCGTGACGATCGGGCGCGGCTCGACGTCGGTGACGGTGTAGGGCTTGCGCGGCGCGTTGCGCACCGCCTGGCTCTCGGGCGGCACCGACAGCGTGAGGTCGCCGTGCACGTCGCACATGCAGGCGAGGCGATAGCCGTGGGCTTCGGGCTCCGGCGGCAGCAGCTCGAGCTCCGCGGCGGTGGGCGGGGCGAGCGCGCCCGCGGCGCTCGCCGCGGCGTCGACCTCGACCAGGCAGCTGCCGCACTTGCCGTGGCCGCCGCACACCGACTTGATGCCCACGCCCGCCTTCCACGCGGCGGCGAGCAGCCGCTCGCCGTCGCGGACGTCGACGCTGCGCAGATCGGGATGGAAGGTGACCGACGGCATGGCGTTGCGCGCGGCGTGCCGGGGATCGCGGGTGCCGCTCAGGCGGCGATCGCGCCTCGCGGAACGCTTCGATCAGGTCCATGCAGTAGTCGTCGCGGCCGAACACGGCGCGGGCGGCGGCCATCGCCGACACGAGTCGCGGTCGGTCGGATCGAGGATCGCCGCGTCCATGCCGCGGCTCATGGCGCCGACGAGAAACGTGCGGTTGACGAGCTTGCGCGCCGGCAGGCCGTGCGAGACGTTGGTGAGGCCGCAGATCGTGTGCACGCCGGGATAGCGCGCCATGATGGCGCCGATCGCCGCGATGGTGGCCAGCGCCGACTGCGAATCGGTGCCCAGCGGAAACACCAGCGGATCGACGTAGATGTCGTCGAGCGCCATGCCCGCCTGCGTGAGCCGCTCGATCAGCTGCGAGGCGAGTCGATCTTGTGCGCCGCGGTGGCCGGCAGCGCGCCCTCGCCCTGGCACAGCGCGATCAGCTTCGCCCGGTGCTCGAGCGCGAGCGGCAGGATGCGCGCGTAGCGCTCGCGCTCGAGGTTGATCGAGTTGATCATCGGCGGCCTCGCCTTCACCCGCGGCAGCGCGGCGGCGAGCGCCTCGGGGTCGGAGGAGTCGAGGCACAGCGGCTTCTCGGTGACCGCCTGCACGGTGTCCACCAGCCAGCCGAGCAGCTCGGGCTCGCGTCCGGGAAACGTGCCGCCGTTGAGGTCGATGTAGTTCGCGCCGGCGGCAGCCTGCGCGCGCGCCTCCTGCTGGATCGCCGCGGCGTCCATCTGCTCCAGCGCGGCGCGGATGGCCTTGCGCGAAGCGTTGATGCGTTCGGCGACGATCAGCATGGTCTCTCAGCCCCGCGCGGCCGCCCGAAGGGCGCTGAGCACCCCCTTGGGGCAGTCGACCGCAGGTCGCTCCGGGGGTCGTCATCAATACTTGCCGTACTTCTTCATGGCGCTCGCCATCGCCCAGACGTTCTCGATCTTGCAGTAGTCGGTGAGGCTGTTGGCGCTGCTGATCATGTAGCCGCCGCCCTTGCCCGCCTTCTCGATGCGCTCCTTCACTTCGCTTCGGTCTCCTCGGGCGTGCCGAGGGTGAGCGTGTAGTCGAGGTCGATGTTGCCGATGAGGCACACCCTGTCGCCGTACTCCGCCTTCATCCTGCCGATGTCCATCGCCGCCGGCTGGATCGGGTGGATCGCGTTCATGCCGAGCTTCACCAGCCCGTCGAGTATCGGGAACATGTTGCCGTCGCTGTGGAAGGCCCAGGGCTTCCTGATCGCGTTCGGCGACGAGCTTCTGGTACGGCTTCAAGAACTCCTCGTACATCTCCATGTTGACCCAGGGCATCTTGGTGTCGGCATGGTCGTCGTTGGCCCAGATGAAATCGAAGTCGAGCTTGTTCAGGTTCTCCACCACCCGCACCGTCCACTCGGAGAAGCGCCGGTGGATCTCCTTCACCAGGTCCGGGTCGTCGAACATCATCAGCGAGAACACGTCGAGGCCCATGCTCTCGATGGTGCTGGCGGTGCCCAGGCGGATGCGCGCGAACACCGCGTAGTCCTCGCGGTACTGCTCGATCCATTCGGCGATCTGCTCGTAGCGCGCCGGGTGGTCCGGGTCGGGCAGGAACTCGTCGAACAGCTTGAGCGAATCGCGGTCGGTCAGCAGCCCGTGCTTGACGAAGGTGCGCCCGCTTCCGTCGACGCCCATGTCGGCGATCCACGGCGGCACGAAGTCGAAGGTGATCTTCTTCGGGAAATAGAACGCCTCCTTCGCCGCGGCGGTGCCGCGGTCTGCAGCGCCTGGCCGGCGGTGGCCTTGCCGCCGGTGGGAAGTGGTAGCCGAAGCCGTCCATGCCCAGCGCGCGGCACAGCTCGCCCGGGGTGTAGTCGGTGCGCCCGCCCATGAGCGGATCTGCAGCTGCTCCTCGACCTCGTTCTCGACCCAGGGCACCTGGTCGGGCTGGCCGCGGTTGAGGGCCGTCATCACTCGTTCTCTGGGTGTCATCGTCGTTCTCCCTGTGGCGTGGGCGGGGCGGTCAGTGCAGCAGCTGGTTGCATTTCTCGACGCACCCGTAGGCGTCCGAGCCGTAGAAGTCGGCGCCGATCTCGTCGGCGAACTTCTGCGTCACCGGCGCGCCGCCGATGCCGACCATGACGCCGCTGCGCACGCCGGCGGCCTTGAGCGCCTGGATGGTCCGGCGCATGCTGTCCATGGTGAGCGTGATGAGCGCGCTCATCAGCACGAAGTCGGGCTTCTCCTTGCGCACCGCGTCGACGAACTTCTCGACGCTCACGTCCACGCCCAGGTCGACGACCTCGTAGCCGCCGCCCTCGAGCATCATCTTGACGATGTTCTTGCCGATGTCGTGGAAGTCGCCGGCGACCGTGCCGACCACCGCCTTGCCCTTCTTCTCGGCGGCCTCGCCAGAGCAGCGGCTTGAGCACTCGACCACCTCGCTCATCGCGCGCGCGCCGAGCATCATGTGCGGCAGGAAGAACTCGCCGCTGGAGAATTTCTGCCCGACCACCGACATCGCCGGGATCAGGCCGTCCTTCATGATGACGCCGGGATCGACGCCGGCGGCGAGCGCCGCTCGCGCCGCCTCGACCGCCTCCTTGCGCTTGCCCTTGATCACCCAGTCCCGGATGGTGTCGATCTCGCTCGCCATGGTCCTCGCTCCTGGTTGTGCGGCGCCTGCCGGCCGCCGACGGCGCCGGGCGTCTGATATTCAGCTGATATGTTAGAAATCGGCGCGCGGGAATGTCAAAGGTTTTCTCGCCGGAATTTAATCCGCGTCAATAAAATGGGGTTTCGCGGACAGGCGCGATGTCCGGCTGCTGCTCGCCGGGCCCTGGGCCACAGCGCTCGATCGGCTGCGTTCCGGGCCGAATGGCCGCGGTCCGTCGCCCCGGGTTTCCTCGCGAGGGAAGCCGCGCCGTTTGCCGTCGGCATCGCGGCGTGGTACGGTCCGATCCGCTCGCGCCGGCAGCAAGGCGGCGCCAGCGCAGACCGTGCGCGACAGGACGGGCCGGGTCGGGCGCGGTTGCGCAAGCCACGACAACGAACGCAAGGAGCCGCACCATGGGACATCCCGCATTTGGGCGCCTCGCTCTCGGCGCCGCAGCCTGCTTCGCCGTCGCCCACGTCTGGGCCCAGGCGCTTCCCACCGCCAAGCCCGAGGACGTCGGCATGTCGGCGGAGCGGCTTGGGCGCATCACCGCGGTGCTCAAGAAGGAGATTGCCGACGGCAAGTTGCCCGGTGCAGTGGTGATGGTCGCGCGCAAGGGCCGCCTGGTCTATTCGCAGGCCTTCGGCAGCAGGTCAGTGCCTGCGGACGCCCATGAAGGCGACTCGATCTTCCGCATCTACTCGATGACCAAGCCGCTGGTCTCGGTCGCCGCTGATGATGCTGGTCGAAGACGGCAAGGTGCAACTCACCGACCCGGTGTCGAAGTTCCTGCCCGCGTTCAAGAGCCCGATGGTCAGCGTGCCCACGCTCGACCCGGTGTTGGACGGCGTGAGCTTCAAGATTGGTGCCGGCCAATCGCGAGCCTACCGTTCAAGGACCTGCTGCGCCACACCTCGGGCATTGCCTATGGCGAACTGACGCGCAACACGCTGGTGCGCGACGCCTACGTCAAGGCCAACGTCTACAAGCCCACGCTGGACTTCGACGCGCGCGACCTGCCCGCGGAACAGGCCGAACGACTGGGCAAGGCGCCGCTGGCCAGCAGCCGGGCACGGCCTGGGAGTACAGCCTGTCGGTCGACGTGCAGGGCCGAGTCGTCGAGGCGGTGTCGGGCAAGCGCCTGAACGACTTCCTGCAAGAGCGCCTGTTCAAGCCGCTCAAGATGGTCGACAGCGGTTTCTCGTGCCGGCAGCGCAACTGGCACGGCTGGCCGAGCCGTTTGCCAAGGACCCGCGCCACCGGCGTCGACAACAAGCTCATCGACGTCAGCAAGACGCCGGGCAACGACTCCGGCGGCGCCGGCGGCGTGAGCACCGCGGGCGACTACCTGCGGTTTTGCCAGGCGATGCTCAATGGCGGGCAACTCGACGGTGCGCGCATCCTGTCGCGCTCCACCGTACGCTGATGACCTCCGACCACCTGGGCAGCGCCATCAACGTGTCCGCCAACCCGGGCCAACTGCTGTTGGGCACTGCGGGCTACACCTTCGGCCTGGGTTTCCTGGTGCGCCAGGGCGACGGCATTGCCGGCGTGCACGGTCTCGGCGGGCGAATTCATCTGGGCGGGTTACGCCGGCACCTACTTCTGGGCCGAGCCCAAGGAACAGATCTGTGGCGTGTACATGACGCAAGCCCCCAGCCCGCTGCGGGCCTACTACCGGCGCATGATGAAAAACCTGGTGTCGCAGGCGATCGTCGATTAGCCGGCGGTGGGCGGCGGCGCAGGCGGCCTGCGCCGCAACCCGTCGGCACACCGCGCCTGGGGTTCGGGTGCCGCTACCCGATCCCCAGCACGGAATGGCCGCTCGATCTCCTCAGCCGCCGATCGGGTCGGCACGATGGGGGTCTCCGACCGGCCATGAGCGCCCGACACACTCGTGTCCCATTTTTCCCGCAACCGGTCATTCACCGGGGCCTTGCTTGGGTCCCCTCACGTCGCCGGCAACGACGACGAACGCTCCGAGTGTCAGCCGATGCGAGATCAGGCGCTCGATGCCGCGGGCGATCGGTCCGCCGCCGGCAAGGAACACCGCACTTCGTACTTTCAGATTGGCAGCCGGTAGCCCGTCGAAGAGTGCACGGATTTCTTGGGTCGTATGCCAATGCGCGCCGCGGTAGGCACCGGAGCCTCCAGCGCGACCCTTCTGCAGATACAACAGACTGTGCCTATTCAGTAGACCGATGGCGAAACGCTTCCGTGTGACGCGAAGGATCTCGCGAACGGCGCGACGGGCGTCGTCGACAAAGCAAAGGGCGGTAACTGAAACCCCAAGGTCGAAGCTACGGTCGGCAAACGGCAACGACTCCGCGGCGCCGAGGCAGTACCGTTCGGAGCCGGTGCTACTTGCTCGTGCGAATTTCAGCCACGAGGTGTTCGGATCGAGACCGACTGCGCGCAAACCTGTCTCGCCGGCGAAGCGTCGGGTGAAGTAACCCGTACCGCACCCTACGTCGAGTAGCGACTGTCCGCACTCTGGTCGAAGCAACTGGCGAAGGAGCTGGAACTCGATTTCGCCGATCCATGCGCCTCGCGGCGTGTGGTACCA
>CAWGZZ010000013.1:0-424596 GCA_963827095.1 uncultured beta proteobacterium | reverse complement strand
CATGAACAAGTGGCTTGCCGGTGAGGCTCGGTTTGGGGGCCCGCGGGGACAACGCGGAACCAGCGCGAAGGGCTGCGGCTTGGCGCGTGGCGCAGCTGTGGTTCGTCGGCTGGTTGGCGATGGTGGCCGGAGTGTTGGGCCCCCCGGCGTCTTACGCGCAAACGCAATTACTGGATGTCGCTTGTCCGCCCAACCTAAAAGGCTGCACCGCCAACGACGTGGTAACCACGCTCGTCAGCGCTTCGGTGGTGGGTAATCGAAATCAGCGTCCCCCTCGACACGATCGATGTCCAGTTGAATCTTTCGTACGATGGGACGGGCAGCGAGAGATATGATTTGGGTGTATTCGTAGCCAAGGACGGCGGCAACCTCAATGGGACTCCCTCCACCCCCCCACCGGTAGCCGCATTCTGTGCCGGAGCGCCCGCGCCAATTGGACCATTCGTAGATCTAAATCTTACATCGCCGCCATCACTCAATACCTGCGGCGATTTGTCGAAGACTCTCCCCCCACGGCGTGGTCGGTGAAGGCGACGGTAAAGTGCAACGTGGTGGGGGGGAAGTCGACAATTCCTTCGTGCCGCATCTGGGATAACAACAAGAAGAATCCAGATGTCTGCACGACTGCCGTTCAAGCCGGAACCGGGTCCAAGTGCGATTGCAGCCCGATTACGGTCTCGGCCGGCGACATCGGCTTTGGCACGCTCACCGTGATCAAGAAATTGGATCCCACCAACGATCCAGGCAAGTTCAACCTGTTAATCGACGACGTGCAGAACGCAACGGACGTCGGCCACAACGGTACAACGGGCGCCGTCACCGTCAATGCCGGTTCGCACACCGTCAGCGAAACCGCCGGCACCGGTACGAATCTGACGGACTATGACGCCACGGGTGTCTGCACAAACGGGACGTACCCAAACGCGACGGTCACCGCGGGTCAGAACACGACCTGCACCATCACCAACAAGAGCAAGGCTGTGCCGGTTTGCCGAATTGTGAGGCTGACCTCCAGCACTTCGGTGACTCCCCCTGGATCGGTCTTGTTGGGTACCGGCCTCCTGAAAGGCACCTGTTCGGGGACTAGTTGCCTCCTCACACTCAACACGAACGATGGGATGTTTAGCGGCAAGGGCCTGATCTACAACAACGGCCAGTTCCCGGTATCCAACGCTTGTAACGGACCCGCCGAGGAGTGTTTCCCCACCCAGTCAACGACGTCCCCGTCGGCAAGCCCGTTCCCGACGACGTCGCCTGGGTTCAATCTGACCGACCTAAAGCTGCTTGCTGCGTCCGGAGGTGGAACCATCCTCTTCACCAGCGGAACAGCCTATTCCTATACAGGCGGCAAGTTCGGTGCCAACGCGGGAACCTACCTTACAACGGATTGCACCAACGCCGTACCGGAGCCCGGGACCCTCGTGCTCGTGCTGCCCCTGGTGCTCGTGCTGCTGTCGTTGGCCGGGCTCGGTTTGGCCCGCCGGCGGCAGGCCAGGCAGCGGTCTGGGCCAACGGCGGCGCGCATTCACTGAAGGTCTGTTCGACCTCCGCGGGCCCGCTTGGCGCTCACCGCTGACAGCGCCGGGGTGGCATGGAGCCCCACCGCCAGGACGGCGAAGAACAGCGCGGTCAGGCGCGGGGCGTCGAACGGGCTGGCGAAGAGCCCCACGGTGAGGAAGCCGAGGGTGGCGGTCAGGGCCGCCGCGGGGACCGGGTTCCCGCTCCAGGCGGGGCGACCCAGGTGGATCAGGGCGGCGAGCATCAGCAGGTTGAAGGCGATGAGGCCGAGCCAGCCCTGCTCGAACAGCAGCGACACCCAGACGTTCTTGATGTGCCAGGCCAGGTGGTCGTGGGTCTTGAAGAACCAGGCGTCCCCCCGGCCGAGAAGTCCCCATTGCGCAGCAGCTCTCGTCCATCCGGGGCGCGCAGGCTCAGGTTGTCGACGGCAAGCAGCTGGTCCTTTTCCCCGTTGTAGAGGAAGAGCTCCACCGGCCGGCGGCTGAGCCAGTTGCCCTCGCCGATGGGGCCGCTGTCGAGGGTCGCCTCCATGTGTTGCCAACCCTCGCCGCCGGGCACTTCATAGGTCTTCCAGTTGCAGCGGCGGGAGTCCAGCAGGTGTTTCTCGCACAGCGGCACCGTCAGGACCAACCGCTCCCGCGTCTCCGCGGAGGTCGAGCGCCAGCCGATATCGCGTATGCGGCTGCACCGACACCCGCTGGGCCAGGTAGAGGGTCTCCCCGGCGCCGAGCTGGAGGTAGCCGTTGCCATTCTCCTCCGCATAACGGAAGTTGCCGGGGACCGCTCGCTGGGGGTTGCGCCACAGATAGGTCTCCGGGAAACGTCCCAGGCCCATGCCGAAGACCTGGGTGGGGAGACCCTGATCCATCATCCCGAGCGCCGTGTGCCAGTGATTCATCCGGGTGTCGGCGTCCGCGCTCACCGTCGCGAGGCGCTGCTGGAAGTAGCCGCCCTGGGTGCCCAGGTACAGCACACCGCCCGCCACCACCGCCATGGCCGCGCCGGCCAGCGCGCCGGCCGCGACCCGTGCGCCGGGCCTGCGCAGGCTGCGCAGCCAGAACAGGGCGAGCAGGGCCAGCTCCAGGGCGAGCGCCAGCACGCTCGCCCGGGTGACGGTAGAGGCCACCAGGTAGACGGCCCCGGCGAACAGGACCAGGCCCACCGGCAGGCCCGGCGAGGGGGCGCCGCCGCACCACCCATAGCCACACGAAGGGCACGGCGAGCGCCAGGTAGGCGGGCAGGTGGGCGTCGCCGGTGTGCATGCTGGAGAAACTGGCAGTGATGCGGTACACCGCGGAGAAGTCGAGGAGGTCGGCGAACTGCCAGCGTTCGCGTACCCCGATCAGGACCACGCCGAGGAGTCCGAGGAGCATGCCGGCGGTAAAGAGCCGCGCCGGGAGCGCCGAGCCCCGCGGGACAGTCCACCGCAGCAGCAGGAAGAAGCCGAACCCCCAGGCGAAGCCCTTGCCCACCCGCAGGGCGTTGTAGTGGCTGAAATAGGTGGCGAAGGCGTTGGCATCGAGCGGCGCGAGGGGAAAGAGGCCCAGCAGCAGGGCGATCAGGGTGGTCGCCGCGAACAGGGCGGCGAGCGCGGCCACGGGGCGCGCCAGGAAGGGCCCCGCCTCCGGATCGGGGAGGTGCAGGAAGGCGGCCCCCAGGGTGACCAGCAGAAGGAGGTCGCTCTCGTCGAAGAAGAACCGCCCCGTCCAGGGCGCCAGGTCCAGCACCGGCAACAGGGCCGGGACCGCCACCAGCCAGGCGTAGCGGAAGCCGACGAGCACGACCAGGTACAGCAGCAGGGCCGCCCCGAGGGCGACCTGGAAGCGGGGGAATCCCCACCAGCACCAAGTCGCGAGGGCAACGAGTCCAAGGGCTGGGAGCAGGGCCAGGGGGTGGGGTCGCGGCAGGGCGAGGGCCGGCAGTCGGGGCCGGGATTCTGCTTGCGATGCGGCGGTGGGCGCAGGTGGCGGTCCGGCGGCGGGTGGGGGCGCGGTGGTCCGTTCCGCTGCCGGCAGCGGCGCACTGATGCGGGTGCGCTCGCCGATCCACACGCCGACCCAAACGCCAACCGGGGCGAACAGGACCTCCAGCATGCCCATGACCCGAAGCCCTGGGAAGAAGGGCCAGCCAACCAGAAAGAAGGCGATGACCCCCGCGGGCACCCAGCGCCGTGGGCCGTGGCCCAGGCCCCCGACGGCGAGCACGAACCCCAGTGGGACCCAAATCATTGCGCCTTTGATCAGGACATAGACCTGCTGGGGTATCCGCCGGACCAGATCGAGGGGCGCGGTGGGTGCGAAGGGCGCGGTCAGGGGATCGCTCGCGGCGAGGGGGGCCAGCGATACGGCCAGGGCGCAGGCCAGCGCCAGGCCGCCAAGCAGGCGGCCATTCCCGGGGGAGGTTGCGCGCCGCCGGAGCAGGGGTCCCATCAGCACCCCGGCGGCGAGACCGAGGACCAGGCCCGCGAGCCCCAGAGCGAGCAGGTAGGGCGTCCCCGACAGGTGGAAGCGCTGCTGATAGCCCACCAGCACCGCGGCCCACAGCGACACAAGGCCGAGTGATGTGGGGACCAAGCGTGCGGTCGAAGTCCGCGGCAGGGCGGCGCCGGCGCAGAATCCGGCGACCGCCAGCACCAGCGCCGCTTGCCAGGGGACGAGCCGCCCAGCCTCGGTGTCCGCCGCCGACGGGGCAAGCAGGGCCGACCCGAACAGCAGAAACAACAGCCACAGAGCGCAGGCCACCGCGAGCGGCAGCCAGGGCCCCACCGTGGGGGGTAGGCGGAGGCGCGGCAGGGGGTGAGACAAGAGCGGCAAGGGGACCTCCCCGGGGCGCGGCTGCAGTGGCGGGGGCGCAACGGCTGCGCTTACGGTCCCGTCTCTCCAAGGAAACCGTTCCGCCTATGGACACGCCCTCGGATCGGGGGTCACGCTGGCCCTTCGCCTGTCTGGCCTTCGTCGTCTACGGCAGCCCGGTGCCGCTGCACTATACCCCGATGCCCTGGGGCCACGAGGTCGAGCGCTGCGTATTCCGCTGAAGATGACCGCTGATTCCGATCGAACGCGCCTGAGGAGATACTTCAGTCGGACGACGGCAGACAGAAACGGAAACTGGCGGAGGCCTTGGGGGCAAATCCGCCAGTCAGGAAATTCCTGTTTCGACCCACCCGGCCCCACGGCCGCGAATTCGATTGGTAGGCGCGATTGGACTCGAACCAACGACCCCCACCATGTCAAGGTGGTGCTCTAACCAGCTGAGCTACGCGCCTGCGAAGAGCGGCAATTTTAGCGGAAGGGGCGTCGCCTTACAACCTCGGCTCGAAGTTGGTCCGAATAATCCGTTGCTTACACTGCATTGAGTCGGCGGCCGCGCGTTCTTCCACGATGCGATGCGTCGCCGCGATGCGGCTGTGGCTCCGCTGCTTGGATGCCCAGGACGACCCGTGGCCCAAACGTGGCCCAGCCATGGCCCGCGCGTGGCCCGCGCGGTGCCACGGAAGAACTCGTTGGTGGCGAACAATGGCCCCAGAGGAGTTTGGGGCGCCTCAACCAGGGAACTGCGGATAGACGAAGCGAGAGGGTATGATTAGCGCTTCACATTATGAAGCGTAAATATGACCTCTAAGCCTCAATGGGTGTGGCAGCAGCTGGACTGGCCGAAATTCGCCTTCGATATGAAACGGGTTGCCCCCGTGTTGAACCGGGCACGAAGTGCCCAGGGGCGCATCCTGGGCAAGGCGCAGGCGCTTGGCCTGGCCAACCTGGGAGCGGCACTGGCCGAGATCTGGGTGGAAGAGGCGAACGCGACGGCCAGGATCGAAGGGGAGAAACTCGATCTGACCGCCGTGCGTTCGTCTGTTGCGCGTCGCCTGGGATTGGCTTCGTTCGGGGCGGCATCACGCACAGTCGAGGGTTTGATCGACCTCATGGAAGACGCGACCCAACATTGGCACGAGCCCCTGACGGTGGAACGGCTTTGCGGCTGGCAGGCAGCGCTCTTTCCGACTGGGTACGCGGGCGTCAAGAAGGTCAATTCTGGCGCGCTGCGAACTCATGCGACGCCGATGCAGATCGTCAGCGGTCCGATAGGGCGCGAGAGAGTTCACTTCGAGGCGCCGCCCTCCAGGCGCATTCCGCGCGAACTCGGAGGATTTCTCGACTGGTTCGAGAGTTCCCGCGATAGTCCGGTCGACGGGCTTCTCCGTGCGGGTACGGCGCATCTATGGTTCGAGACGCTACATCCGTTCGAGGATGGCAATGGCCGTGTCGGCCGCGCGATCATCGATTTGGCATTGGCGCAGGACGCGAGACTGGATCAACGGCTCTATAGCGTTTCGCGCCGCTTGGCCGAGCACCGCAGTGACTATTACGCGGAGCTGGCGGCTGCCTCCCGAGGCGGTCTGGACATCACGCGGTGGCTCACATGGTTCGTTGGGCAATTCGAGGAGGCGTGTCGCGCTTCCGAGGCAGTTATCGATCTGTCGCTGGCCAAGGCCCGCTTTTGGTTGGAGCACGGAGAAGCCCCGCTCAGCCAGCGGCAACGCAAGGCAGTGAAACGGATATTGGATGCCGGCCCGGGTGGATTTGAGGGAGGGATGAGTACGGAAAAATACCGGCATCTTGTGCGTGTCTCACGCGCAACTGCCTATCGCGATTTGGAAGAACTCGTCCGGTATGGCCTCCTCATCCAAGGTGGTGTGGGCCGGGGCACCAGGTATTTCGCAGCGATGGAAGGTTGGACAGGCGGTGCATCAACCCCGAGTTGGATCTCCCTGAAATCGCCGATGCCCTGACCCGGAAGGCCCTTCCGCGGGTTGGATTAGACTCGAGCCTTGCAGCGGATGCCGCAACCCCTTGCCTCAATAGGACCCCGACCCTTGGACATGCTCTGGATCACCTTCGCGGCGCTCGCCGTCGCCTTCGTCGGCGCCTTCTTCTGGCTGCGCGGCCGGCGCCACGGCGAGTTCGATCTGCTGGCGCATCCCCATGTCGAGCGTTTCCCCGGCGCGCACCCGTCCGATCCCAGCCACGCCGCCGTATCGGAGACGATGCAAAGGGCGGCACCCTTGCTCGCGCTGCCGATGCGGGAGCAATTGCCGGCGCTGCGCGCCTTCATGGACGAGCTCGGGATGGCGCGCGCATCCACCGCCCGGCTCATTCCCGTCAATGCGGGCGAAGTGCGTGGCGAGTGGGTTCTGGCGCCGGGCGCCGATCCCTCCGTGCGCACGCTCTACATCCACGGCGGCGCCTTCACCATGGGCAGCCCCAGGAGCCACCGGCCGCTGACCGAGCACTTCTCGCGCCTCACCGGCGGAGCCGTCTTCGCGGTGGACTACCGCCTGATGCCGGAGCACCGGCGCTCTGCGGGGATTGCCGATTGCCGGGCCGCCTATCGCTGGGTGCTGGACAACGGTCCCGACGGCCCCGGCCCGTGCAGCGCGCTCGTGGTCGCGGGCGACTCCGCCGGCGGCAACCTGACGCTGTCGACCATCGCCTGGGCCCGCGATGCCCGCCTGCGCCGTGCCGATGCGGCGGTGGCGCTCTCGCCCTTGACCGACGCGAGCTTCGGCAGCCCGAGCATGAAGGCCAACGTCGCCACCGACACCATGCTCGGCCCCATGTTCGGCAAGCTCGCCCGGCTGCCCAGGGTGCTGCTTCCCTTCGTCGGCGGGATCATGAGCCAGGCGCGTCCGAGCAATCCCGACATCTCGCCGCTGCATGGCGCTCTGCACGACCTGCCCCCGATCCTGGTGCAGGCCAGCGAGAGCGAGATGCTGCACGACGACGCACACCGCTACGTCGCCAAGGCCGTGGCGGCCGGGACCATCGCGCGCCTCCAGACCTGGGAACACATGCCACACGTCTGGCAGATGTTCGACCTGTATCTCGACGAAGCCAACCACGCGCTCGACGAGATCGGCGGCTTCCTCGACGAGTTCCTACCCCGTCGCCCGGCGCCCGCCGGACCGGCGCAGGCCGCAGCGATCCCGGTGTAGCCGGCGCGCGATGTCCGCTCCCGCCGCCCTTGACCCCTCGCCGCCTCAGCGTTTCTCCGCCAGCAGGGCCTTCTTCGCTGCGGCCAGATCGTCGAGCCTCGCGCGCTCGACTTTCGGGTAGCGCAGGTCGAGCGACGCCAGCGCGTCGATGATCGCCGCCGCGACCACCGTCCGCGTGTACCACTTGTTGTCGGCGGGCACCACGTACCACGGCGACTCCGGCGTGGCCGTCTCGCGAATCATCTGCTGGTACGCGGCCATGTACTCGCCCCAGTGGGCGCGCTCGCTGCACGTCGCCCGCGGAGAACTTCCAGTTCTTCTCCGGCGCGTCGATGCGCTCCAGGAACCGGCGCTTCTGCTCCTCGCGCGACACGTGCAGGAAGAACTTGCGGATGAGCACGCCGTTGCGCGACAGGTAGCGCTCGAACGCGCGGATGTCCTGATAGCGGTTCTCCCAGAGGTCCTTGCCGACGAGCTGCGGCGGCAGCTTCTGCGAGGACAGGTACGCGGGGTGCACCTTCACGACCAGCACTTCCTCGTAGTAGCTGCGGTTGAAGATGCCGATGCGCCCGCGCTCGGGCAGGCACTTCATGCAGCGCCAGAGGTAATCGTGGTCGAGCTCTTCGGCGCTCGGCGCCTTGAACGAGTACACCTGGCAGCCCTGCGGATTGACGCCCGACATCACGTGCTCGATCGTGCCGTCCTTGCCCGCGGCATCCATCGCCTGGAAGACCAGCAGGACTGCCCAGCGGTCCTGCGCGTAGAGCCGGTCCTGGAAGTCGGCGAGCGCCTTGCGGCCGAGAGCGAGGCTCTCGACCGCCTGCGGCCTGTGCTCGGCGCCCAGCGTGCCGGTATCGGCCGGGTCGATGTCCGTCGAGGCGAAAGCCGCGGCCCTGCGCGATCCGGTACGGGCGCGAGAGCTGCCCCGCCGCCTTGACGATGCGCTTGAGATCGGATTTGTCGTTGGTCGTGGTCATGCGATGAACGCCGGTTGCGCGATCGCGGATGCCGAACTGAGCCGCTGTCCGCGCGATGCGGTCGGCCAGCGCTGGTGGGGGAGAGTTTCATTCTGGAGAATAGCGGGCCGCGGCACAAGGGCGCGGCGCGGAACGCCGCCGCGGCGGCAGGACCGACGGGAATGGGCGCAAGCAGCTGCGCAGAACAGGAGCACAATACGCAGTCGCTTCCGACCGGCGCCGTGCCATGCGCTTTCTCGAGCTGAAGATTCCGCCGCCGATCGTCGCCCTCCTGTCCGGCCTGCTCATGTGGGGCGCCGCGCAGTGGGTGCCGTCCTTCCCGTGGCCGGCGACGGTCGCGCATCGCAGCGGCCGTGGCGCTCGCCGTCGTCGGGCTGGCGTTCGACGTCGCCGGCCTCATCTCGTTCCGGCGCGCCCGCACGACGATCAATCCGCTGCGGCCCGCGGCTGCGTCGTCGCTGGTCGTCGACGGGCGTCTATCGTCACACGCGCAACCCGATGTACGTCGGGCTCGCGCTGCTGCTTCTCGCGTGGGCCGCGTTTCTCGCCAACGCGGCCGCCTTCCTGCTGGTCCCCGCAGCCGTGGTCTACCTCACGCGCCTCCAGATCATCCCGGAGGAACGGATCCTGCGCGGGATCTTCGGCGCCGAGTACCTCGCCTACTGCGAACGGGTCCGCCGCTGGTTGTAGGCGGAGCCCGAAAGGCGCTCCCGCAAATAAAGACACTCGATTCGTGTTACACTGGATCCGTGTCATTATTGCGCAGGAATGCCGATGAAGAACGTGACCATCACCCTCGACGAAGAAACCGCCGCGTGGGCGCGCATCCATGCGGCGCGAGCGGGAATGAGCGTTTCGCGCATGGTCGGCGAACTGCTGCAGCAGCGCATGCGCGAGGCGCGCGAATACGACGACGCGATGCGCCGCTACCTCGCCAGGCCGCCCGCCAGGCTCAAGCGCGCCGGCGAAACCTACGCAGCGAGGAACACCCTTCATGATCGCGCCGGTCTTCGTTGACACCAACGTCCTGCTCTACGCTCGCGATGCGTCCGAGACGGTCAAGCAACCGCTTGCCGCAGCATGGCTTGCCCAGCTCTGGCGCGATCGCAGCGGCAGGACGAGCCTTCAGGTGCTGTCGGAGTATTACGTCAATGCCACGCGCAAGCTGCGTCCGGGCCTGCCATCCGACGACGCCTGGGACGACGTCCGGGCCCTGCTGAGCTGGCGCCCCCAACCGCTCGATCAGGTCGTTCTGGAAGGCGGGCGCGAGATCGAGCGCCGCTATCGGTTGAGCTGCTGGGACAGTCTCGTGGTGGCTGGGGCGCAGGTGCAGGGCTGTGTCGCATTGTTGTCCGAGGATTTCCAGGACGGCATGGTCTTCGGCGGCGTGACCGTGCGCAATCCGTTTGCGCTGAAGGCGGGCGAAATGGCCCCGACCTATGCGTTGGCTCCGGCCAGCAGCAGGCATCCGCCGCGCGGACGGCCGAAGCGGCGCGGCCCAGGTTGAGCGAGCGCAATATTCATTGCGCCCTTCCTTGCTAAGCTGAGCATGGACTCGCAGAGAGGAATGCATTGCGAGTGGCGATCGGTGTTGGCGTGCAAGGCTGGCGGCAGATCGCGAGGCACTCGATGAACGGACAGGAGCGTTGACCATGACTGACGTAAGCGGTGACAAGAGCGTGATGACCAAGATCGGCGATGCCGTCGAGGCAGCCACGGACAAGGCGCAGGAAGCGGGCGCGTTGCTTGTGCATAAGGTGGAGGGTGTGGCAGCCGAGGCGAAGCGCGAGGTCGAGAAGGCGAGCGTCGTGGTCGAGAAGAAGGCGCGCAGCACCCAGGCAAGGGTCACGCGCAAGGCGAAGGCTGCGCAGGCCGACGCGGAAGTGGCGCTGCGCAAGGTGAAACGGAAGGTCACGAGCCAGGCCAAGGCGGCCCAGGCAGGAGCGGAGAAGTCGCTGGGCAAGGCGAAGCGCACCGTCACCCGCAAGGCCAAGGCGGTCCAGGCGAGCGCTGAAAAAACGCTCGGCAAGGCGAAACGCGCGGTGGCGCGTGGCGCACGATCGGCCGCCGCCGGCGCGCAAAAGGCCGCCGGCAAGGTCGAGCGGGCGATGGCGCCCGGGAAGAAGTCTGCGGTGAGGCGCAAGCCGGCGGCGGGCGAAGAGACGGCGAGGGGACGGCGAAGAAGGCGAGCGGCGAAGAAGGCGACGGCGAAGAAGGCGACGGCGAAGAAGGCGACGGCGAAGAAGGCGACGGCGAAGAAGGCGACGGCGAAGAAGGCGACGGCGAAGAAGGCGACGGCGAAGAAGGCGGCGGCGAAGAAGACGGCAGGGCGCGCGACGGGCGTCGAGACCGCGCTCAAGAAAGGCATCGCCATGGTCCGCAAGATCGCCGGCAAGGCTGGTGCGACGGTGCGCAGGGCGGTGAAGGGACCGGCGAAGAAGACGGCGAAGGCGCCGTCGAGGAAAGCGGTGAAGCGAACCGCGAAGAAGTAGGTTCCTCCGGTCCGCTACTTGGTCGTAGCCGAGGGCGCGGGCGGCACGGCCGGCGCGCCGCCGGCCGGCGCCTGCGCGGGCGCCGGCACCACGATGCCCGGCGCGAGCGGGATGTCCTCGACGGCGGTGACGGCGACCACGTAGTACCGCGTGTCGCCGAAGCACGTCGTCGGCAGGCCGACCTTTTCCTCGTAGTGCACCGAAACGCGCTTGCCCATCACCTTGTTGAGCTGCGCGGCGACCTCGTCGCTGCGCACGGTGAAGAGGAATTTCTCCTGCATCGTGCCGGGCATGGTGACCATCGCCATCTCGCCTTCCCAGGTCTTGCAGATCCAGCCCTTCTTCGAGAGCTTCTGCACCCAGCCGGCGCGCTCGCCGGCCGAGTAGTCCCACGCGAGGAAGAACCAGAACCAGGCGGCGGCCAGTGCGGCGATGACCAGGAGTACCAGCAGGGACGCCAGCACGCCGCCGGAATCCTTGCGTTTCTGCAGCTTCATTCGGGGACTCTCGCTGAACTCGGATGGACAGGCTCCATTGTAAGCGCGTCGATGCCGGGGCCGGCGCGGTCAGCGTTCCCGCAGGGCCGCAGCCGTCGACTCACCCAGCCGCGCCACCAGCCCGGAATACCGCCGCGTAGGCGACGCGATCGCCGCCTGCAGCACCTCGGCCCCGCCGACGATCGTCACCCCCGAGCGCGACCGCGTCACCGCCGTGTAGACGAGCTCGCGCGTCACCACGCGCGTCGGCTTCGCGGGCAGCATCAGCAGCGACCTGGTCGAACTCGGAGCCCTGCGCCTTGTGCACCGTGGTGGCGAACGCGGTCTCGTGCTCGGGCAGGCGCAGCGGCGCCACGGCGCGGAAGCCGCCGTCGCTCTCCGGGAAGTACACCATCAGCGTGCCCGAGGCGTCGGGCAGCACGATCCCGACGTCGCCGTTGAAGAGCTTCAGCACGTAGTCGTTGCGCAGCACCATCACCGGCCGCCCGGGATACCACTCGGAGCGCGCGCCGGGATCGAGCGCGTGGTCGAGCGCCCTGCGGAAATGCCGGCCGACGAACGCGTTGACCTCGACCACGCCGCGCGGGCCTTCGCGCTCGGCGCACAGCACGCGGAAGCGTCCGAGCGCGTCGAACAGTGCCGGCTTGTCGGCGAGGCCCGCGCGCGCGGCAGCCACGTAGCCGGCGCATGCCGTCGACGATCCGCTGCAGCGACGCCGCCGCCGGGACGGATGCGCATCCTCGATCCAGGCGAGCGCAGGGTCGGCGCCCGAGCGCAGGCAGCGCAATCGCGCCTTCGCCGTCGCCGGCATTGACCTGCGCGGCGAGGCGGCCGATGCCGGAATCGCCGGCGAAGCGGAAGTTCTCGGTCAGCCAGACGACGCTGTCGTGCAGCCGGGTCGGCTTGATCGGCGCCGCGCACGCGATGCGCTCGGCCGGGATGCCGGTGTCGGCGGCCAGTCGCGCGATGCACGCCTCGCTCAGCGTCGGGTCCGCGCTCAACTCGGAGAACACGGCACCGGACTCGACGGCGGCCAGCTGGTCCTTGTCGCCCAGCAGGATGATGCGCGCGGAGTTCGGCACGGCTTCGAGGAGCTTCGTGGCGAGCGCGAGGTCGAGCATCGACGCCTCGTCGACGACGAGCAGGTCGATCGGCAGCGGGTTGCCCGCGTGGTGGCGGAAATCGCCGGAATCGGGCAGCACGCCCAGCAGGCGGTGGACCGTGAACGACTCGACCGGGCAGCCGTTCGCGCAGCTCCGCGGGCAGGTGCGCGGCGGCCTTGCGGATCGCCTCCAGCATGCGCGCGGCGGCCTTGCCGGTGGGCGCCGCCAGCGCGGATCCGGCAATCCGGGTTGCCCGCGAGGACGCAGGCGAGGATGTTGACGACGGTGGTCGTCTTGCCCGTGCCGGGGCCGCCGCTGATGATCGTGAGCGGGCGCGCGAGCGCGAGGGCGGTGGCGAGCTTCTGCCAGTCGGGGCGGTTGCCCGCGCGCTTCGCGTTGGCGGCGAACAGGCTGTCGAGCAGCGCCTGCGCGTGCTCGCCGATCGCGGCCGGGGCGCCGACCGCCGGGGCGCGTCAGCCGCCGCGCCAGCCGCGCTTCGTAGTCGAAGTAGCGGTGGAGGTAGACGCGGCCGTCGCCGTCGAGGATCAGCGGGCGCGCGCCGGGCGCGTCCGGGGTGCCGACCATGCCGGAGGCGAGCAGCGCCGTGCGCAATGTCGTCTCGTCGGGACCTTCGCCCGCCGCGGCGATGTCGGCGAGGTACGTGCACACGTGCCCGGACGCCGTCGCGAGGCTCGTCGCGCGGGCCGCGGCGCGCAGCGCATCGAGCGTGTCGTCGGGCGCGCCGCTCTCGCGGGCCCAGCGCAGGACGTGGTGCGCGAACCCGTCGGCCAGCGCCTGCTCCGGCATCAGCACGAACGCATCGCTCATGGCGCCGCCCTCGCCGAGGCGCGGGCGAAAAGCGCGTCGAGCCGCGCCAGCGTGGCCGCCGAGGGCCGATCGTGGAACACGCCCGCCGGCGTGCCGTCGGCGTTGATCCAATCCGGCCGCACGCCGCGCACGAAGAGGTAGAGCACGCCGCCGAAGTGGGTGTCGTGCGCTGTAGTCGGGCACGCGATGCCTGGAGGTATCGCTCGACGGCCAGCGCGTAGAGCAGGTATTGCAGATGGTAGCTGTGCTCGGTCATGGCCGCCTGCAGCCGGGCGGGGCCGTAGTCGGACGGCGCGTAGCCCAGGTGGTTGGATTTCCAGTCGAGCACGTAGTAGCGGCCGCCATGCTCGAACACGAGGTCGATGTAGCCCTTGAGGTAGCCTTCGAGGTCGCGGAACGTGAGGCGCGGGATGTCGTAGCCCAGGCTCGTGAGCGCGGCATTGAGCTGCGTGCGCCGACACGCGCGGCGCCGGCAGGCTGAATTCCAGCTCGGTCAGGCGCCGCGTGGACGGGATGGCGCCAAGCACGATGCCGTCGGTCAGCGTCGTGCGCATCACATCGGCCAGCATCCGCGCCGCCATGCCGGCCTGCAGCGGCGCCTGCTCGGCTGCGCGCACGCCGGGCAGGTACTGCGGATGCGCGGAGAGCACGTGGGCGATGGCGTCCTTCCAGCCGGCCGGGTCGGTGAAGTCGATGCGCTCGAAGATCGCGTGCAGGCAATCGCCGGCGCTCGGGCCGCGCGGGAAGCGCAGGATGTCGTCCGGCGCGATGGCCGGCGGCGGCGCGGCGATTCGCTGCGCGGCCTCCGCGATCCGCGCGTCGTGGTCGTTGGCGGCGGCCTCGCCGCGGGAGTCGCTCGCGAGGCCGCTGAAGCTGCCGATGCGCCACGCGGGAGCGATCGACAGGGGCGGGGGCAGCGCGCTCAGCGATTCCGGGGCCGGCCCGGGCAGGGCGACCGGCGTGCCGGGCTCCGGCGGGAGCGGGGCGAGCGCGAGGTGCGGCGCGTGGCGTTCGGCCAGGGCCTCCCAGGCGGCGTCGATGTCGGCCGGCGGCTTCCCGGCAGCGAGCCAGCGGCCGGGCGTCTCCGTGCCGCCGGCGACGAGCCAGTTGAGCACGCTCTTGCCGCTCTCCGCGACGGACCCGTTGCGGCCCGTGCTTCGTCCGGTAGCTGCCGGCAACGACGTAGCACCGGTAGACCGCGCGGGTCAGCGCAACGTAGATGAGCCGCAGCGACTCGGCGGCGGCCTCGAGCCTGATGGCCTCGACGATGGCCGGCTTTTCGTCGGCGATTTCGTCGTCGAGGCGAAAGTCGACGACCGCGGCGCGCGAGGCGTCGTGATACTCGCGGCCTTCGGGCTTCGGCCCGCCGAAGCGCGTGGTGCCGTCCCACAGGTAGGGACAGAACACGATCGGGAACTCGAGGCCTTTCGCCTTGTGGATGGTGATGATCTGCACGAGGTTGCTGTCGGATTCGAGGCGCAGTTGCGCGACCTCGTCGGCCGTGTCCTCGCGTCGCTCGTGCCGCCAGCCAGCGCAGCAGGGCATCCGGGGATTCGTGCGTCGCCGCCGCCTGGTGGATCTGCTCGCCCAGGTGCAGCAGGTTGGTGAGGCGGCGCTCGCCGTCGTCGCGACGGAGCATGCGCGCGCCCACCTCCTGCTCGGCGAGGAAGCGGCGGTACATGACGCCCACGCCCTGGCGCAGCCAGATCTCGCGGTACCTGGCGAAGCGCTCGAGGTGCGCCATCAGCTGGGGCTCGTCTGCCGAGATCGCCGCGATGCGGGCGGCGTCGCAGCCCATCATTTCGGTGGCCAGCGCGCCGCGCAGGAGGGTGTCGCGCGACGGCTGGTTGATCGCGATCAGCACGCGCTCGACTTCCTCGGCATCGGGCGAGTGGAACACGCTCGCCTGCGACAGCTCGACGCTGCCGACGCCCAGCCTGGCGAGCTCGCGCTTCAGTTCGCCGCCCTGCGCGTGCGTGCGCACCAGCGCGGCGATGTCGCCGGCGCGCAGGGCGCGCCCGTCGATGGCGATGCGGCCGGCGACGCCTTCGCCGATCAGGCGTGCGATCTCTCCGGCCGTCGCCTGCGCGGCGTGCGCCTTGGCGTCCTTCTTGGCGATCGGCGTGCCGTCCGGCGTCGCGGGAGCATCCATACCTGCAGGTCGGCGCGCGGGAGGGACCGATCGACGAAAGGCTTGCGCAGCTTGTCCCCGAACGCGACCGGGCGATAGTCGAGGCCCCGCAGCATGAAGGCGTCGGGCTTGGCCGTGAACAGCCCGTTGAGCGCCTCGATCAGGCCCTGCGTCGAGCGCTGGTTGTCGGCGAGCGTGTACTCGGTCGTCGCGCTCGCGCGCGCGGCGAGGTACGCGTAGAGGTCGGCGTGGCGGAAGCTGTAGATCGCCTGCTTCGGGTCGCCGACGAAGAACGCCGGCGGCGTTGCCCGGCGCGGTAGATCCGGTCGAAGATCGAGAACTGCAGCGGATCGGTGTCCTGGAACTCGTCGATCAGCGCGACCGGGAACTTCTCGCGCAGCGCGTCGGCCAGGCCGGGGTGCTGCGCCGCCTTCGAGCGCGGCGTGGAGGTTGTAGAGCATGTCGTCGAAGGCGATCACGCGCCGCTCGCGCTTGCGCCGGCGAAGCTCGGGGCCGGCGGTGTCGAGCAGGTCGCGGATGAGACGCAGCCGGGCGAGGTCGAGCTCGCCGGCGCGGGCCGCGCGCGCCGCGAGCAGGGCGTCGGCGGCGTCGAAGAACGGGTGGACCGGCGTGACTCCGCCCTTGTTCGTCTTCGCTTCTTCAGCGTGGACGCCGACAGCAGTTCCAGCTTGGCGTCGGCGGCGAGCGGGTCCAGCGGCGCGGCCGCGCCAAAGTAGTCATCCCAGCCCGCGGCGGCGTCGCTCGATCGTCTCCGGCTTGTAGGACGCCCTTGTGGAGTCCCGGCAGCGCGGCGCTCGACCTGCGCGACGATCGCGTCGCGGTCCGGTCGGTCCAGGCGCGCAGCGGCCGCGTCGTAGGCCGCGAGCACGGCCGCGGTGTCCAGCGCTGCGGGCCGATCGAGCCCCGCCGGCCAGCGCGTCCGGGCGAGCGGCTTGGCGAGGCTGCGCGCCAGGAGCCTGGCGAACTTCTCCGGCGTGTCCTCGCGCTCCTGCAGGTGGGCGGCGAGCGCCGGCGGGCAGGCGTCGTCGGCGACGCGGCGGCGCCAGAAATCGTGGACCGCCTCCATCGTCATCTCGCTGTCGTCGGTCACGAGCTCGAGGGCGAAGGGCAGCCCGGCGCTGAACGAGGCTTCGGCCAGCGCGCGCTGGCAGAAGCCGTGGATCGTGAAGATCGCGGCCTCGTCGAAGTACTGCAACGCCCGGTCGAGGACCAGCGTCATCTGCGCGCGCGCGACGCCGGTGCGCCGCTCGACGGCAGCGACCAGCCTGCGGACGAAAGGGTCCCCCGGCGGCTCGGCGTTGCCGCCGTCGCGCAGCCACGCAAGCGTTTCGACGATCCGCGAGCGGATGCGCTCGCGCAGCTCCGCGGTGGCGGCGTTGGTGAACGTGACGACGAGGATCTTCTGGACCTCGAGCCCGCGCTCGAGCAGCAGCCGCAGGTACAGCCCGCAGATGTTCCACGTCTTGCCCGTGCCGGCCGACGCCTCGATCAGGTTGATGCCGTCGAGCGCGCAATCGAAGACGTCGAATTCGGCGGGTGTCTTCATGCGCGGGCCTCGATCCGATCGTCGGTGATCACGTCGAGCAGGGGCCCGAAGACCGTGGCCGCGCATTGCTCGAACTCGGTCGTCGAGCGGGTCGTCCAGGCCGCGCAGGGCGAGGCGATACGCCGGGTCGGCGTCTTCGCCGTGGGGGCGGAACTTCGAGCTTTGCCAGGTGCGGCGCGGCCTTGCGCCAGGCTCCTGTCCTTGGTCATGTATTTCCACGCCGATTTCGGGAAGAAATGCAGCGGACGGTGCAGGCCGTCCCGGTAGAGCGCAAGGAGCGCCTGCAGCAGCTCGCGCGCGTCGCCGATCGGCGGCAGGGCGTAGTGGCCGTCGCGCGAGTGCCACGTGGTGTGCGCGGCGGCCGCGGCCGGAGCCAACGCGTTGAGGAACAGGTGCTCGATCCAGCCGTTCAGGTAGTCGCACGGCGCGCGCGTCGTCGTAGCGGTAGCGGATGAGGCCGGTCCGGCGCAGGTCGCCGAAGCCGCCCGTCAGGCGCCACGTCTCGCCCTCGATCGCGAATTCGAGCGTTGCGGCGACGGGGTCGAGCTGCGGCTCGTCGAGCGCGGACGCGAGCGTGCCGGCAAAGTCCCCCAGCTGCTGCAGCTCCTGCTCGAGTTCGAGGTCGCCGAGGCGGCCCGGCGGATACTCGATGCCGGCGCGGGCGTACGCGCGGACGTCGGCGACCGATTCGCCTGCCAGCAGCCGCGGGAGCATGCGCTCGGCGATAGCGCGGTGCGCGCGGGCCAGTCGGGAACGAAAGGCTCGTCGTCCTGCAGTTCCTCGTCGCCTTGCGGGAGCGACGACGCCCAGGCGTTCCTTGAGCAGGTAGCGGCAGGGATTGCGGAAGAAGCGGGCAAGGCGCTCCAGCGAGACCTCGTGGAATTCGGGCCCGGCCTTCGGGAGCGGCGCCTCGAAGAACCGGTCCTGCGGCTCCCACGCCTCGTCCGCGTCCTCGGTGTCGTCGCCGTCGGCGGCGTCGACCGCGATGCCCGGCGCGGCAACGGGCCGCGGCGCCGCCGCCGCGGGGGCGCAGGAGCCGCGCCTTGAGCGCCGCGCAGTACTCGTCGTTGAAGCTGCGGCGGTTGGTCGGGGCGTCCGGCTTGAAGTAGTCGATCGAGAACGGCTGCAACGGATGCGCGACGACCAGGCGCGCTCGCGCCGCGGCGAGCGACGCCGGCGAGAAGGGCCCGCGGTCGGTCGCGGCGGCGGCGTAGTCGAGCAGTTCGGCAACGAGGACCGACGGCGGGAGCGGCGAGTTGTCGCGGATGCTGCGGCCCGTGTAGCTGAGATGGAGCCGCTCGCGCGCGGCGAGCAGCAGGTCGAGGAAGACGTTGCGCTCGTCGCTGCGGCGCTGGCGGTCGCCGCGGCGCGGGTCGCGCGCCATCAGGTCGAATTCGGCGGGGCGCTGGTGTCGAGGGAAACGCGCCGTCGTCGAGGCCGACGGCGCAGACGAAACGGTAGGGCAGGTGGCGCAGGCTGGTCATCGCGGCGAAGGTGACGGCGCCGCCGGGAATGCCGCCGCGCGTCGGGTCGTCGAGCAGCGCCCGCGAGCGCGGTGCGCACGACGTCGTGCGGCAGCGCTGCCGTCATGCCGCCGTGCGCCATGTTGCGCGCGAGCTCCCCGATCGCGGCCGCGGTCTCGCGCGCGTCGTCGATCTCGTCGCCCTCGGGCGCGGTGAAGTCGTCGATGGCGCCGAGGAGCGCCTGCCGCCATTGCTCCGGCGTGCGCTTCTGCGCGAGCGCGTCGTGCAGGCGCGCGAGGCGGCGGATGAATTCGCGGAAGCTGCCGAGCGCCAGCGCCGCGGAGCCTTCGGGGTTGCCGGCGCCCAGCCGCTCGTTGAGCGGCACCGTCGACGGCAGCGGGGAGCGCGTAGCCGAGGAAGAGCCGGTCGAGGCCGTCGCCGAAGCTGTGACGGCCGACCGCGGGGACGTCGAACTCGGCGCGGTGACGGGCATCGATGCCCCAGCGGATGCCGGCGTCGCCGATCCACGCGTGGATCGCGTCGAGCTCGGCATCGGCGACGCCGAAACGGCGCGCGACGATCGGCCGCTGCAGCAGCTCGAACACGGCGCTCGCCTGGAAGCGCGACGTGGCCACGGCCAGGACCGAGAGCAGCGCCTGCGCGCAGGGGTTGCGCACGCTCGCCGGCCGGCCGGTGATCGCGTACGGAATCGCGCGCGCTTTCGGCGCGTTGCCGAACACCGCGTCGATCAGCGGCGCGGCGGCTTCGAGGTCGGGTGTGACGACCACGATGTCCGACGGGCGCGGCGGGTCGGCGCCGGCAAAGAGCGCCAGCAGCTGGTCCTGCAGCACCTCGAGCTCGCGGGTGAGCGAGTGGCACGCATGGACTTCGACGCTGCGGTCGTCCGCGGCGAGCGCCACGCTGCCGCGGGGGAGGTCCGTCATGTCGAGGATGGCGTCCTGCAGGCGCGCGAGCAGCGTCGTGCCCCCGCTTGCGGCGAAAAGGGTGTCGTCGACCTGCGCGGTGTCGTCGTCCTGCAGCAGCGCGATGTGGGCCTGCGCCTGCTGGCCCCACGAGGCGAGCAGCCGGTTGCCGACCTCGTGGTGCGCCGCGCGCTCCTGCGCGGCGAGGGCCGCGAGGCGCCGCGCGTCGACCGCCTCGAACCAGTATTCGCGGCAGGGGTTGGGCACGTAGAGCGTGAGGTCGATCCATTGCGCGAGGTGGCGCAGGATGTCGAGGTAGAGCGGCGGGGTGGTCGGCAGGCAGAAGACGTGCGCCGCGGCCGGCAGCCCGGCCCGCGCCGGCGCGCCGGGACCCATCGCCTTCATGGCCTCGAAGAACGCCACGGACGGATGGCGGCTGCCGGTGCCGAGCTCGCCGGCGATGCGCCGCCACAGCGCGCCCTGCCAGCGCTCGTCGGCCGCGCGCGGGGCGTCGAGGTTCCTGATCCCGGCCGGGTTACCGGCCAGCCACGCGGCGAGCCAGTCGGGGCGGTAGGTGAGGTACTGCTCGAGCAGCGCGGCCGTGCGCGCGGCGAGGTCGTAGCGCATCACGTCGTCGGCGTGGCGCAGGTAGCCCGCGAGCGGCGGGTGGGCGGCGACGAACGCGCCGTCGCCGAAGATGGAGAGCACCCGCCACGTCAGCACCGGCGCGGTGAACGGCGAGGTTTCGTCGACGTCGACGACGTGCCCGATCTGGCGCCACAGCCACTGCGCCAGGAACGAGAAGCGCACGTTCGCGCAGATGCCGAAGCGGTCGGCGGCCGCAAGCTCGATCCGCCGGCGGATCGCCGCGCTGGGCACGATGACCTCCTCCGCCGTGAACGCCGAGGCGGGCGGCGCGGCCAACGCGTCGAGGAGGGCACCCTGCAGGGCCTCGAAGCGGTTGGAGTAGCGGATCTGCAGCATGCGGGCGTGGCCGGTCGGACGACGGATTGGGCTATATCATAGAGGTCGACGCAAACCGTCGACGGTGAGGTCGATCAAGGCATGGACCGGCTCGAGCGCTTTTACGTGATCGACCAGCTGCTCAACGAGCGCGGAGTGGTGCCGCGCGCGGCGATCCTCGAACGCTGACGCGCGCTGGCGCGGCGCGGCGCGATGCTCAGCGCCAGCCGCGCGCGGATCGGGGGACCTGCGTGTCGATGGATCTTCCATGGTTCCGCAGGGTACGGAACCAGGTGGCTCAGGACGTGAGCCTCGCCGGTCACCAGACCGGCTGGTTCCGCCGAATCGTCTCCTGCACCGCGTCGGACAGCGCAAAGCCGCCGCCGTGCGCCTGCGCGAGCTGACCGGCACGCGCGATGAAGGCGTCCACGCCGACCCCATAGATGAACTGCATCGCCCCGCCGGTCCACGCGGGAAAGCCGATGCCGAAGATCGAGCCGACGTTGGCGTCGGCCACCGAGGTCAGCACGTTCTCGGACAGGCAGCGTGCGGTCTCCACCGCCTGCCGGTAGAGCAGGCGGTCCTTCAGCTCAGCGATGTCCCAGGCGACGGCCGGTTTCTCGAACAGCGTCTTCAGCTGCGGCCACAGCGTCTTCCTGCCGCCGGCGGGGTAGTCGTAGAAGCCGGCGCCCGCGGCGCGGCCGGCGCGCTTGTGCTCCTTCACCATCCGCTCGACCAGCAGCTCGCCGGGGCCGGTTGCGTGCGGCTTGCTCTCGGCCGCCAGGTCGGCGCGCGTCTGCTCCAGCACGTGGACCGACAGCGACAGCGACGTCTCGTCGATGACGGCGAGCGGGCCCACCGGCATGCCGGCCTGGATGCCGGCGTTCTCGATCGCGGCGGCGGGAATGCCTTCGGCCAGCATGGCCGCGCCTTCCATCACGAAGGTGCCGAACACGCGGCTCGTGAAGAAGCCGCGCGAGTCGTTGACGACGATGGGAATCTTGCCCAGCGCCTGCACGTAGTCGAACGCGCGCGCGACCGTTTCGTCGTCGGTCTCCCTGCCGCGGATGATCTCGACCAGCTTCATCTTGTCGACGGGGCTGAAGAAGTGGATGCCGACGAACTTTTTCGGGTTGGCGCTGGCCTTGGCGAGGCCGCTGATCGGCAGCGTCGAGGTGTTCGAGGCGAAGAAGCCGCCGGGCGCCAGCATCGGCTCGGCCTCGCGGGTTACCTGCGCCTTCAGCTCGCGGTTCTCGAACACCGCCTCGATGATGAGATCGCAGCCGGCGAGGTCCGCGGCGCTGTCGGTGGCCTGGATCCGGTCGAGGAGTTTCTTCTGGTCCAGGGCGGAGAGCTTCCCTTTGTCGACGCGGGGCTGCGTGATCTTCGCGCTGTAGGCCTTCCCGGCCTCAGCCTTCTCGCGGCTGACGTCCTTCAGCACGGTGGCGATGCCCTTGCTCGCCTGCGCGTAAGCGATGCCCGCGCCCATCATTCCCGCGCCCAGCAGGCCGACCTTCGCCGGCTTCCAGCGCGGCGCGGTCCCCGGTCGCGACTGGCCGCTCCTGATCGCGTTGAGGTTGAAGAAGAAGGTGTTGATCATCGCCTTCGCATTGGTGCCGGTGGCGAGTCTCGCGATGTGGCGGCTTTCGATGCGCAGCGCGGTCTCGAAATCCACCATTGCGCCTTCGACCATGCAGGCGAGGATTGCCTCGGGCGCGGGGTACAGGCCGCGCGTCTGCTTCTTCAGCATCGCCGGGGCCGCGGCGAGGCCCATCGCGATCTTCGGGCTTGCCGGCGTGCCGCCAGGAATCTTGTAGTCCTTCGCGTCCCACGGGTGCGCCGCCGTCGGGTTGGCGGCGATCCAGGCGAGCGCCCTCGGGCGCAGCTCCGATGCGTCGGCGACGAGCTCGTGCACGAGACCCATCCGCTGCGCCTCGCGCGGGCCGAAGGTCCGGCCTTCGACGAGGTAGGGCTGCGCGCCCATCAGCCCGAGATGGCGCGTCATCTTGGTGACGCCCGACGCGCCCGGCAGCAGGCCCAGCGTGACTTCCGGTAGGCCGAACTGGATCCTGGGGTCGTCGACCGCCACGCGGTGGTGCCCCACCAGCGCCAGCTCCCAGCCGCCGCCGAGCGCCGTGCCGTTGAGGCAGCTCACCACCGGCTTGCCGAGGGTTTCCAGCGTGCGGAAGTTCTTCTTGATCAGTTCGACGCCGGCGAAGATCCGCGCAACGTCGGCTGGCGTTTGCCGCATCACGCCCTTGAGGTCGGCGCCGGCGAAGAACGTGCTCTTGGCCGACGCCAGGACGATGCCCCTGATCGCGTCCCTGTCCTTCACCACCTGCGCGGCGACGTCCGTCAGGTCCTGCTGCCACTGCGCGCACATGGTGTTGACGGGCGAGCCCGGCTCGTCGAAGGTCAGCGTGGCGATGCCGTCCTCGAGCGCGTAACGAATCGTTTGCATGAAATCAGACCCTCTCGACAATCGTGGCGATGCCCATGCCGCCGCCGACGCACAGCGTGGCGAGGCCGTAGCGGAGCTTGCGCCGGTGCAGCTCGTCGATCAGCGTGCCGAGGATCATGGCGCCCGTGGCGCCCAGCGGGTGGCCCATCGCGATGGCGCCGCCGTTGACGTTGACCTTCTCGTGGGGCACGCCCATCTCGCGCATGAAGCGCATCGGCACCGCGGCGAAGGCCTCGTTCACCTCGAAGAGGTCGATGTCGTCGATGGTGAGCCCGGCCTTGGCCAGCGCCTTGCGCGTGGCCGGCATCGGCCCGGTGAGCATGATGGTCGGGTCGGCGCCGCTGACGGCGGCGGCCACGATGCGCGCCCGCGGCGTGAAGCCGTGCGCCTTGCCGGCGGCCTCCGAGCCGACCAGCACCGCGGCCGCGCCGTCGACGATGCCGGACGCATTGCCGGCGTGGTGCACGTGGTGGATGCGCTCGACCTGCGGATAGCGGGTCAGCGCCACCGCGTCGAAGCCCAGCGCGCCCATCTCGGCGAACGACGGCTTGAGCCCGGCAAGCCCGTCCATCGTGGTGTTCGGCTTGATGAACTCGTCCTCGGCGAGCAGCGTCTGGCCGAGGAAATCGGTGACCGGCACCATCGACCCGGCGAAGAGGCCGCCGGCGCGCGCGCGGGTCGCGCGCTGCTGCGATTCCAGGGCGAAGGCGTCGACGTCGCCGCGGCTGAAGCCGTCGAGGGTGGCGATCAGGTCGGCGCCGATCCCCTGCGGCACGAAGCCGGTCGCGGAATTGGTCTCGGGGTCCTGCGCCCAGGCGCCGCCGTCGGAGCCGATCGGCACGCGGCTCATGCTCTCCACGCCGCCGGCCACGACCAGGTCCTCCCAGCCCGAGCGCACCTTCTGCGCGGCGAGGTTCACTGCTTCGAGGCCCGACGCGCAGAAGCGGTTGAGCTGCACGCCCGAGCAGCGGAAGTCCCAGCCGGCACGCAGCGCCGCCACCTTGGCGATGACCGAGCCCTGCTCGCCGACCGGCGACACGACGCCCATCACCACGTCGTCGACCTGGCTCGTGTCGAGGTCGTTGCGGCGCTGCAGCTCGGTCAGCAACCCGGCGAGCAGGCTGATCGGCTTCACCTCGTAGAGGCTGCCGTCCTTCTTGCCCTTGCCGCGGGGGGTGCGGATGGCGTCGTAGACGAAGGCTTGCGTCATGGCGGGACTCCGGTTCGTGCGTTCGGTGCGGGTTTCGTCGGGAGGTGTGGCATCATAGCATTTTCGCAAAGCACGTGCTTTGCATAAATCAACCGACGCCGGTGGGCCCCCGATGATCGCACGCACCCTCTTCACCCCGGAGCACGAATCGTTTCGCGACAGCTTCCGCCGCTTCGCCGACAAGGAGATCGCGCCGTTCCACGCCGCCTGGGAAGACCAGGGCTACGTCGACCGCGACGTCTGGCGCAAGGCCGGGGCCAACGGCTTCCTGTGCATGACGATGCCCGAGGAATACGGCGGCGCGGGCGCGGACAAGCTGTTCTCGGTGGCGCAGATGGAGGAGCTCGCGCGCGCCGGGGCGAGCGGCATCGGCTACGGGCTGCACAGCGAGATCGTGGCGCCGTACATCCTGCACTACGGCACCGAGGCGCAGAAGCAGAAGTACCTGCCGCCGATGGCGACCGGCGAGATCGTGACGGCGATCGCGATGAGCGAGCCCTCCGCCGGCTCCGACCTGCAGGGCGTGCGGACCACCGCGATCCGCCAGGGCGACCACTACGTGCTCAACGGCTCGAAGACCTTCATCACCAACGGCTGGCACGCCGACCTCGTGATCGTGGTCGCCAAGACCAACCCGGCGGCCGGCGCCAAGGGCACGAGCCTGCTGCTGGTCGAGCGCGGCATGCCGGGCTTCGAGACGGGCAAGCGGCTGAAGAAGGTCGGCATGAAGGCGCAGGACACCGCGGAGCTCTTCTTCAACGACGTGAAGGTCCCGGTGGAGAACCTGCTGGGCGGCGCCGCGCAGGAAAACCGCGGCTTCGTCTGCCTGATGGAGCAGCTGCCCTGGGAGCGGCTGCAGATCGCCATCGGCGCGGTGGCCGGGTCGCAGGCGGCGATCGACCAGACGCTCGAATACGTCAAGGAGCGGCAGGTCTTCGGCGCGCCGGTGGCGAGCTACCAGAACACGCGCTACAAGCTCGCCGAGTTGCAGACCGAGGTGCAGGTGGCGCAGGTGTTCGTCGACCGCTGCACCGAGCTGCTGCTGGCAGACCGGCTCGACACCGCGACGGCGTCGATGGCCAAGTACTGGACGACCGAGCTGCAGTGCAAGGTGGTCGACGAGTGCGTGCAGCTGCACGGCGGCTACGGCTACATGTGGGATTACCCGATCGCCCGCGCCTACGCCGACGTCCGCGTGCAGCGCATCTACGGCGGCACGACCGAGATCATGAAGGAAGTGATCAGCCGGTCGATGGGGCTCGCCGGTAGGTGAGTGCCCCCGAAGCTCGCTCCGCTCGCCTCCCCCCAAGGGGGCGCTCAGCGCCCTTAGCGCGGGCTCGGCGGGCGCTGAGGTAGCTCCGATGCCGGCCCATGCAGTAGTACCGCGCCGGCCGCGCGGGCGCCCGCGCAAGACGCTGGCCGAGCGCGACGAGGGCAACCGCCGGCAGGCGGTGATCCGCGCGGCGGCCAGGCTGTTCCACCGCAAGGGATTCGCGGCGACCAGCACGCGCGACATCGCCGCGAAGGCGGGCATGCAATCGGGCTCGCCCTTCTATCACTTCAAGAGCAAGAGCGAGCTGCTGCGCGCGGTGATGGAGGAAGGGCTGCGCGCGGCCGGGCGGCGGCAGGCGCAGGCGCTGGCGGCGCTGCATGCCGGCGCGAGCGCGGCGGGCGCGATCGCGCCGGAAGCGTCGCTGCGCGCGCTGGTGCGCACCCAGTTCGACATCCTGCTCGGCCCGGACAGCGACTTCGTCCCGGTGATGCTCTACGAGTGGCGCTCGCTGACGCCGCGGCAGCGCGCGGGCGTCGCCCTGCTGGCGCGCGAGTACGAGGCCGCGTGGGTGCCCGTGCTGCAGGCGTTGCGCGACGCGGGGCGCCTGCGCGCCGACGTGCACCTCGCGCGGCTCTTCATCCTTGGCGCGCTCAACTGGACCGTCCAGTGGTTCGACCCGAGGAAGGCCGCCACGCTCGACGAGCTGACCGACGCGGCGATGGCGCTGTTCCTGCAGGCCTAGGAAAGGCGGGGACAGACCACGTTTTCCCGATGCGGCCCGCGTCAGGCCGGGAGATCAGCGCCGGAAAACGTGTCTGTCCCCGCCTTTCCTACTTCTTCAGCTTCGCTTCCTCGATCAGCACCTTGTACGAGTACCCCGAGCCCAAGTCCTTGTCGGTGTGCACGACGCCCGTGACCAGGACGACGTCGCCGATGGCGGCCTCGTCCTTCGTCGTCACCAGCACGTCGTTGGTGTTGTCGGCGGCGGAGCCGGTGCCGTCGCGCAGGTGCACCCAGTTCTTGCCCATCACCGCCGGCGTGAACTTGACGACCTTGCCGCGAACGACCACGGTCTTGTCCTTGAGCTCGGCGCTCTTGCTCACGATTTCCGCGACCGTCCGCGCGTTCGCGCCGGTGGCCTTTGCGACCTTGATGTCGCCGGCGTCCGCGGGCTTCGTCACGCCGGCGTGCATCGTCGTCAGGTCGCCGCCCTTGCCGGCGGCGCCCGGTCCGGTGCCCGCCAGCATGCCGAAGACGATCCGGTCGAACTTGCGGTTGAGCGACTTGCTCTCGAAGTTGTTCATGACCATCGGGCTTTCGATCGTCACCTTGGCGCCTTTCTGGACCGGGGCGCGGCTGACGGCCGCCCACGTCTCGCCGTCCTTGGTCTTCAGGCGCAGGTACGTGTAGCTGTCGACGTCCTGCACTTCGAGGACTTCGCCCGCGAGCGGCGCGGGGGCGGCGGGCTTCGCCGGGTCGGCGGCCCAGCTGGCGCTGGCGAAAAGCATCACGACGATTGCGGACAGGATCTTCATTGCGGTTTGCTCCGGGTGGTCTGGCAGGCGGGGGCAGGCGATCGAACCGGAAGTCTGACCGGAATGGGCGGTTCGCGGTTGATCTGGATCAGAGTCGACGCGCGCGGCCTTCCCGCGCGGATGGCGCGCAACGGGTCAGCGGCCGCGAAACGCCGGCTTGCGCTTCTCCATGAACGCCTGGCGGCCCTCCTTGTAATCGTCGCTCGCGAAGCAGGCGTCGACCATGGCCTGCACCGCCGCGAGGTCGCGCTCCGGCGAGGGCTTGAGCGCTTCGTCGATCGCCTTCATCGCCGCGCGCACCGTGAGCGGCGCGTTGGCCGCGACCTGGCCGATGGTTTCCGCGACCGCCGCGGCCAGGGATGCCGCCGGCGCGACGCGGTTGACGAGGCGCATCTGCAGCGCTTCGGCGGCGCTGAACGTGCGCGCGGTGGCCATGATCTCGGCTGCGTACGCCGGGCCGACGACGTCGGCGAGCCGCTTGATGCCCGCGTAGCCGTAGCCGAGCCCGAGCCGCGCCGCGGGGAGGCAGAAGCGCGCATCGTCGGCGGCCAGGCGCATGTCGCAGGCGAGCGCCAGGCCCACGCCGCCGCCGAAGCAGATGCCGCGTATCGCCGCCAGCGTCGGCGTGAGGGTGGCCGCGAGCGTGCGGTAGCCGACCTCCACGGCCGCGTTGTACTCGGCGCGGGCGTCGGTGTCGCCGCGCTGCGCCGCGAACTCCGAGATGTCGGCGCCGGAGATGAAGGCCTTGTCGCCGTCGCCGGTGACCACGATCAGGCGCACGTCGCGGTCCGCGTCGAGGGCCCGCACGGCATCGGGCAGCGCGCGCCACATGCCGAGGCTGACCGCGTTGTGCTTGGCCACGTTGGAGAAAACGATCCACGCCGCGTACCCGTCGCGCTTGACGATCAGCTCGCCTGCCATCCCCGTCACTCCTTCAGATCACGCCGCGCGAGCGCAGCTCGCCGATGCGTGCGTTGTCGTAGCCCAGTTCCCGCAGGATCTCGTCGCTGTGCTCGCCGCGTTCCGGCGTGGGGCGCGCCATCGTCGCCGGCGTGCGCGACAGCCGCACCGCCTGGTTCACGAGGTTGATCTCGCCCAGCCGCGGATGGCGCACGGGGGCCGCCGCGCCGATGTGGCGCACCTGCGGGTCGGCGAACACCTGGTCCATCGCGTAGATGGGGCCGCAGGGCACGCCCGCCGCGTTGAGAAGCGCGACCCACTCGGCGGTGGTCCGCGTGGCGACGACCGCGCCGATCTCGGCGTTGAGCGCTGCGCGGTTGGCCGAGCGCGCCCGCCCGTCGATGAACTCCGCTCGCGCGACCATCCCGGCGAGCCCCAGCGCGGCGGCGAGCCGCTCCCAGATCGCCTGCCCCGACGCGGCGATGTTGACCCAGCCGTCCCGCGTTGCGTAGGCCGAGGTCGGCATCGACGTCGGATGGTCGTTGCCCGCCTGCTCGGGCACCTCGCCGTCGATGAGGTAGCGCGCCGCCTGGAAGTCCATCAGCGCGATCTGCGACATCAGCAGGCTCGCCTGCACCCACTGGCCCTCGCCCGAGGCCTGGCGCTCGATCACCGCGGTCAGCACGCCGAGCGCTGCGTGCAGGCCGGCGGTCGCGTCGGCAACCGCGGTGCCGGCGCGCATCGGGCCGCCGCCGGGGGCGCCGGTCACCGCCATGAGGCCGCCCATCCCCTGCGCGACCTGGTCGAAGCCCGGCCGGTCGCTGTACGGGCCGTCCTGTCCGAAGCCGGAGATCGAGGCGAGGATGATGCCGCGGTTGACGGCGCGCAGCGACGCGTAGTCGATGCCGAGCCGCAGCTTGACGTCGGGCCGGTAGTTCTCGACGACGACGTCCGCCGCCGCGACGAGACGCAGGAACACCTCGAGGCCCTCGGGCGCCTTGAGATCGAGCGTGAGCGAGCGCTTGTTGCGGTGCAGGTTCTGCATGTCGTGGCCGTCGCGCGGGCCGCTCATGAGGTCCGGCTGCCGCGACTCGATCTTGATCACGTTGGCGCCGAAGTCGGCGAGCTGCCGCACGCAGGTGGGCCCGGCGCGCACCCGCGTGAGATCGAGGACGGTCAGGCGCGCGAGCGCGGCGGAGGCGGGCAGGTGCGGCATCGGGTGGGGCAGGCGAGGGCGGCTCAGCGGGCGAAGAACACCCCCAGCGCGCCGAGCAGCAGCGGCTGGTGGACCATGTAGACGATCAGGCTGTGGCGACCAAGCCAGCGCAGCCAGCGCGGGGCCGACGACAGGGGGGCGATGGCGCGGAAGTTCGTCGCGAGCAACGCGTGGCCGGCCGCGATGCCGATCAGCACCACGCCCGCCCATGGCGCCAGCGGCACGTAGTCCTCGGTCCGCGGCTTCGCCGTCGCGAAGCCGATCCAGGAGAGCAGGCGCTGATCGAACAGCGGATGCGAGAGCGCGAGGCCGGCAACGACGATCCCGACGCCGAGCGCGAGCGCGATGGTCGGCCGCCGCACCAGCGGCCAGGCGAGCACCGAAGCGACGGCGATGCAGTGCAGGATGCCGAAATAGATGAACGAGCGCGGAAAGACGAGATAGCTCCCGACGCTCGCCGCGAGCGCGCAGGCCGCGATCAGCGCGATGCGCCGCCAGAACTTCCGGCGCGACGTTCCGGCGGCGTCGGCCAGCACGAGGCTGATGCCGACCAGCGCCATGAAACTGGAGACGATCAGCGCGCGGAACCCCAGCCAGAACGGATCGCGCTCGAAGTCGGCTCCGATCACGTGGTAGTAGCGCAGGTCGAACGAGAAGTGGTAGACGATCATCAGGCAGATGGCGGCGCCGCGCAGCGCGTCGACTCCCCGCACGCGCGCGCCGTCCGCGCGTCCGGCCGGCGCGCGCGGGCTCCCAGGGCGTGCTGCCGGCGCGGCCGCGCGCCGCGCCGTGCTGTGTGGCGGCGCCTGCGGCTCATCGCGGCGGGGTCTGCCAGTTCACGCGCCAGCCGCTGCCTTCGGCGCTGCCGATCGCCGCCAGTGCTTTCGCGAGCGTCGCGTCGTCCGCGCGCCGCGGCGTGAGCAGCAGCGAAATCGCGCCGCTCCTGTCCGCGCGCGCCGTGACGTCGCCCTGAATGTCGATGACGCCCCCGCTGTTGCGGACCGGACCTGTCAGGCGCGTGCCGTCGGCTGCGAGCGTGGCGGTCACCTCGCCGAGTTCGATCGGCATCTGGCTCGGCACCGTGAGCCGGGCGCCGCGCCAGGCGATCACGACCTCGCCGTTGACCGCGGGCGCCGCCCAGTCGAGCCGGGTGCTGCGGATGGCGAGGTCACCGGCGGCGACCACGCCCACGCGGCGCGCGATGCGCCCGCCCAGCGCGTCGACCACCAGGGGCAGGGGCAGCGTGACGTCGACGTCGCGCAGGCTGACGCCGTCGCGCCGGGCGACGACGTCCGCGCGCGGCGTCGGTCCGTTGCCGTCGAAGGCCCCGATGCGCGCCCGCAGCTCCCCGTGCAGCAGCGGCGCGGGGTCGACCGTCCAGGCGATCGGCAGCTGGGCGTCCTCGGCCGCCAGCACGCCGCGCCCGCGCCACACCGTGCCTTCGACCTGGCGCGCCTCGAGCGTCCCGCCGGTCGCGCGCTCGACCTGACTCGCCAGCAGCGATGCCGGCGCGAGGTACGCGAAGGCCCCGGCCAGCAGCAGGGCGGCGGCGATCAGGACGAGCAGCAGGCGGCGCATGGCAGGCAGGCGGCGCGCCGCGTCAGCGCGCGAGCGTGAGCTCGGCGCGCACGGTCCCGGGCTCGACCCTGGCCGTCAGCGTGGCCTCGACGATGCGCAGCTGCGCGTCGCGCTGCAGCGCGTCGAGCAGCAGGACGAGCGGCTCGACGCCGGCGTCGGCGAACACGATGCGCGCGCGGTCCTGCTGCCAGTCGAGCTGGGTGACGGCGCCGCGCAGCCCGCGCTCGGCGAGAACCCGTTCGAGTTCGGCACGCGCGTCCGCGCTGCGGCGCGCTGGCGTCGCGCGCGCCAGCGCGGCCATCTCGTCGCTCATCCTGCGGGCCTGCGCGAGCGCGTCGCGCTCGACCGGCACCGCCGCGCGCAGCGCCGCGAGATCGCGCTGCAGCGGCTGCCACAACCCGATCCACCCCGCGACGGCGACGACGAGAACGACCAGTGCCCCGATCACCCGCCGCTCGCGCGGCGTGCGCGCGCTGCGCCAGCGAACGAGCCAGGGGGGGGCCGCGAGCGACGCGCGTCCGAGAGCCATCAATTTGCTCCAAATCGCAATCGCGTCCCGCTCGCGCCGGTGGCGACGATCGCCGGCGTGCCGGCGCGCTTCAGCCGGGCGTCGAGATCGCGGATCACGGCGGCGTCCGTGGGTTGCAGGTCGAGCGTCCAGTGTCCGTCGGCGTAGACGGCGCTCTTCAGCGTTCCCGGCGGCAGCGGGGCCAGCGCCGGCGCGACGCGGGCGAGCAGCGGCAGCGCATCCTCCGGCGCCGTGAGCCCCTGCGCGTGGCGCTGCTGCGCATACCGCTGCAACAGCGCCGCGCGTGCCGCAGCGGGGCTGCGGGCATCCGCCGCCGGCACGCCGGCCGCGACGGCGACCGCGCTCCAGGCCTGCGCGGTCCGCCATGCGTCGATGCGCCACCACGACCATTCGCCGATCGTCGCGGCGACGTGCAGCACGAGCGCCGCGCCGGCGATCCAGAGCGCGGGCACGAACATGCGCGCGCGGCTCCCGGCCGGCCGCGCCGGGGTCGGCGCGAACTCACGCTGCAGCAGGTTGACCGCGGTGTCGAGGCGGCTGGCCGGCACTGCGTGCCACGACCAGGGCTTGCCGCGGACGAAGGGGATGCCGGTGTCGCGCGTCCAGCGCGCGAGCAACTCGTCGCTCGCGGTCGCGTCCACGCGCACCTGCGGCGTCGGGCTGCCGTCGGGCCGCGGGCGCGCGATGGCGAGGGCCAGCTCCGGCGGCAGCGTGCCGTCGGCGTCGACCGGGCCGACGGCGATCGCGCTGCCGTCGGCGAGCCGCACGAACCCCTCGCCCGCATCGCGGTCGTCCGCCACGCACCAGCAGGCGCCCGTACCCGGGTCGGCCAGCTGCGGCTCGGCCACGACCCGCGCGAGGCGGGAGAGCGGGCCGGCGGCGCCGCGCGCGCCGAAACCCGCCAGGAGCGCGCGCGCGACGATCACCGTCACCACGCGCCCGTCGGGTCGCTGCGGCGCGGCCGCCAGCCACTGTTCGTCGACGGGTCCGGCCAGCTGATCCTCGAGCGCGAACGCCGCCGCGGCGGCCACGCGGTCCGCCGGCAGGGGCGGCAGCGCCAATGACGCGAGACGCGACTGCCCCGCGGCGACGACGGCTTCGACGCGCTGCGCGTCGGGCCACGCGGACGCCGGGCCGCGGCCCGTGGCCACGCACGCGCCGGCCGCGTCGTACAGGGCCCAGGGGACCGCCGGAGCGGCGGCCATCGGCGCCGCGACGAGGATGCGCAGGGTGGTCATGCGCGCAAGGCGGATCGCCGGAACATGCGGCCTAGTTTACTCGACGGCACGGCCGGCCCGGCGGGCGCTGCACCCGGGCCGCGCGCGGCGGGCGGGCTCACTCGATGACCTGCCACACGATCTCGGGCCAGGCGCGGCCGCCGCCGCCGCGGTGCACGAGCGCCCGTGCGCGCGCGATCGTCGTGCCCTGCCGGGCCTCGACGCTCACCAGGAAGTAATCGCTCTTCACGGCGAGCGAGGTGTCGTCGGGTGAGACCGCGCCCTCCGGCAGCCGGGCGCGGAAGTCGGCGATCGTGTTGAACGGCCTCTGGGCGCGCGCCGCCATGATCGCGGCCGGGATGTCGTTGCCGGTCTTCCCGAACACCGCCGCGAGCACGTCGCGCGATGCCGTGTTCACGTTGAGCGGGGTTCCGGCCGGCAGCGCGGTGAGCACCGGCGCAACCGCCGCCAGCGCGCCCAGCGTCATGCCCGGAACGTGCGCCAGTTCCGCGATGCGCACCACCGGCGCGTTGGCCGCCACGCCCGGGACGTCGCGCGCGGCGTAGACGGCGTCCTCGGCGCCGTTCGTCCGCGGCGTGCCGTCGACGTCGATCCAGTCGGCGATCGCGTCGATCGCCTCGACGGGCGCGCCGCGCAGCGCGAACAGCCGCGCGATGCGCTCGCGGTGGATGCCGGCGGCGGTGTCCGTACCGTCGAGCGCGTTGACGTTGAGGCGGGCCTGCGCGTCGGTGATCGAGCCGCGGATCTCGCCGTTCTCGAGCGGAATCGGCGGCAGCGATACCGCCCACGGCTCGCCCAGATGGTCGATCAGCGTCAGCCGCGCGTCCTCGTTCAGGATCTGCCGCGCCCACTGGATGGCGGCGAACACCAGCGCCTGCGCCTGCACCTGGTCGCGGCGGTGCTCGACCGCGCGGGTCCAGCGCTGCTGCTCCGCGAACAGGGTCACCGCGATCGTCGCCGCGAGCGCCGCGAGCAGCATCGCCAGCACCACGGCGGCGCCGCGCAGCCGCCGGGATCCGGTCCGCGGCGCCCGTGCGATCGCCGCCGTCACCGCAACGCGAGCCATCGCTCGACCGTTTCGCCGCCGGCGAGGGTGAGCTCGACGCGGACTGCGCGGGGCAGCGCGGCCTCGCCGGGGAACGGCCAGTCCGCACGCAGGTTGCCGCCGCTGTCGAGGTAGTCGATGCGGAAGCGGGCAACGCCGTCGGCCAGTGCGTACGCGGTGGGTGCCGCCTGCGGCGCGTTGTCGAGATAGGGCCAGTACAGCACCTCGATGGCGCCTTCCCGCAGCCGGTAGCCGAGGCGCTGGCCGGCGCTGCCGACGTCCAGCACGAACTCGGGGCCCGCGCGGGAGAACGTGAGCAGCGCGTTGCCGTCGCCGTCGGTCGCGCCCTCCCACGCTCGCTGTGTCGCGCTGCCCGCGCGCGCGGCCCGCGGCAGCGCTGCGCGCAGATCCGCCTCGAGCCGCGTGAACAGCAGGTCGAGCGATCGCCAGTGCCGCGTCTCCCGGGTGAGGCGCACCTCGCTGTCGGCAAGCGACGCGAGCGCGCGATAGCCCAGCACGGAGAGCAGCGCGAGGATGGCGAGCGCGACCAGGATCTCGAGCAGCGTGAACCCCCGGGCCGGGGAGCTGCCGCGACACGCCCGGTGCGTTGCGCGCGGGACCGTCATGGCTGCGGCGGCTGGCCGATGTAGCCGGCGAGGCGGGCCAGCACGTAGTCCGGCTGCGCCGGGTCGGCGACCGTGATGTCGATCTTGCGAAAACCGGGGTTGGGCGTGCCGCCGACGGTCTCGCGCCAGACGAATCCGCTGCGCGCCTGCATCGCCACGCCTTCGCGCACGCCGAGCGGCGGCCACGGGTTGGCGAGCTGCGCGAGGGCGAGCCTGTTCTGGGCCACCCACAGCGCAAGCGTGCGCTGCTTGAGGAGCGTGGCCGAATCCGTGGATTGCGCGACCGAGCGCATGCCGGCGGCGAGCGCCACCGCGAGTATCGCGAGCGCCACCAGGATCTCGACCAGCGTGAAACCGGGCGCGCGCCGGGCCGGCGGCGGAGCGGCGCGCTCAACGCGCAGCGATCGCATCGCGGCGGGCGCGCGCATCAGGGGCGGGGGGCCGGGCCGTCCGTCGCCGTCGCCGCGAAGGCGTATCCCACGCGGTTGAGCGGGTCGCTCGCGACGACGACGTGCGTGCTCGCCGTATCGAGCCGCAGCACGTAGGGCTCGTTGCGCCCGCTCGGACGCAAAGGCACGATCGCGTCGGCGGCCACGGGCGTGTCCGCGTAGCTCACCGGGCGCACCGTCATCCCGGCCGGCAGCGCGCGCGCCCCGAGCACGGCGTCGCCGGAAAAGGCGACCCAGCGGTCGTCGTCGGCGCGGCGCCAGAAGCGGTAGACGCCGCCCTCGGCCGACACGCCCAGCATCTCGGCGCGCCACTGCGCGAGCGCCGCGGCGTGCTCCAGCGCGCCGGCCAGCTGCTTTGCCTCGCGGTCGACGTCGCGCCGGTCGTCGCCGCCGAGGTTGACGCTGACCAGGGCGAGTCCGATGCCGAGCACCACGAGCACGACCAGCACCTCGACCAGCGTGAAGCCCCTGTTGCGTGTCCGGCGCGCGCGAAGGCGGTCGGCGCTCAGAGGTCCCACGACCCGATGTCGGTGTCGATGCCCGTGCCGCCGGGCTGGCCGTCGGCGCCGAGGCTGAACACGTCGACCTCGCCGCGCAACCCCGGGGAGAGGTACTGGTAGGGGTGGCCCCAGGGGTCCTTCGGCAGCCGGTCTAGGTAGCCGTTGGGCTTCCAGTTGGGCGGCAGCGGCGCCTGCGTGGGCCGCGCCACGAGCGCGGCGAGGCCCTGCTCGGTGGTCGGGTAGCGCTGGTTGTCGATGCGATAGAAGCGCAGCGCCTGCATGATCGACGCAATGTCGCTTTTCGCGGCCACCGCGCGCGCCTCGTCGGGGCGCTCGAGCACGCGCGGGACGACGAGCGCCGCGAGGATGCCGAGGATCACGATGACGACCATGATCTCGATCAGCGTGAAGCCCCGTTGGCGGAGCGCGCGCGGCGCGGCGGGGCGCGGGCCTGCAGGGCGGGTCGCGAGAGCGCGGTGGGTCGAGAAGGCGTGGCGGCGGTGCTGCATCGGCCGATTATAATCCGGCACGCCGTCTTTCCCCGCCACGCCTGCCTCGCTTCGCGTTCCCGACCTGTCTTTCGCCATGCGCCGTGCCCTTCGCTTCATCGTGCGCCTCGGCGCGGCGCTGGTCGTCGCCGCGGCCGGCCTCGCCGCGGCTGCGTGGTGGTGGGTCGGCCAGCCCTTGCCCCTGCCCGTGTCGCCGTACGCCTTCGACGTGCGCTCGGGCGCCACGCTGCGCTCGGTGGCCCGCGAGCTGGCGGCCGCCGGCGTGCTCCCCGGCGAACTGCCGCTGGTGACGCTCGCGCGCCTGCGCGGCGTCGACCGCGCGATCAAGGCGGGCAATTACGAGATCGCGACCGGCGTCACGCTGGCGCAGCTGCTCGACCGCCTGACGCAGGGCGACGCCACGCAGAAGGCGCTGACGGTGGTCGAGGGCGCGACGTTCGCCGACCTCGCGCGGGCGCTGGCGGCGGAGCCGGGCGTGGTGAAGACGGTGCTCGGGCTGCCGCAGGCCGAGCTGATGCGCCGCATCGGCGCGGACGGCGCGAGCGCCGAGGGCTGGTTCTTCCCGGAGACCTATTTCTTCGTCGCCGGCTCGACCGACGCCGCGCTCCTCGCGCGCGCCCACCGGCTGATGCGTGCCCGGCTCGACGCGGCGTGGAGCGCGCGCGCGGCCGACCTGCCGTTGAAGTACGCCTACGAAGCGCTGATCCTGGCGTCGATCGTGGAGAAGGAGACCGGCCGCGCCGCCGACCGGCCGCTGATCGCGTCGGTCTTCATCAACAGGCTGCGGCTCGGGATGCGGCTGCAGACCGACCCGACGGTGATCTACGGACTGGGCGAGCGCTTCGACGGCAACCTGCGCAAGCGCGACCTCGAGGCCGACACGCCGCACAACACGTACACCCGCGACGGCCTGCCGCCGACGCCGATCGCCCTGCCGGGGCAGGCCTCCCTCGATGCCGTGACGCGGCCGCCGAAGACGCCCTACCTCTATTTCGTCGCCCGCGGCGACGGGTCGTCGGAGTTTTCCACCAGCCTCGCCGACCACAACCGCGCCGTGGCAAAATACCAGCGCGGCGCAGCCCGGCGTTGAGCGTAGCCCGGCGTTGAGCGCAGCGAAACCCGGGGCAACCGTGGTCGTTGCGCGGTCTACCCGGGTTTCGCTGCGCTCAACACCGGGCTACCGATCCGGGCTGCGCCGCCCCCGCACCTTCCTGCTCCCCATGCCCACGCATCCCGGCCGCTTCATCACGTTCGAAGGCATCGACGGCGCCGGGAAGAGCACCCACATCGCCTGGATGGCGGCCGAGATCGCCGCGCGCGGCCACGCGGTCGTCGCCACGCGGGAGCCCGGCGGCACGCCGTTCGGCGAGGCGCTGCGCGAGCTGGTGCTGCGCGAGCCGATGACGCACGACAGCGAGACGCTGCTGATGTTCGCGGCGCGGCGCGAGCACCTCGAGCGCGTGATCCGGCCGGCGCGCGCGCGGGGCGCCTGGGTGCTGTGCGACCGCTTCACCGACGCCACGCACGCCTATCAGGGCGGCGGACACGGCGTTTCGCGCGAGCGCATCGACCAGCTGGAGCAGTGGATCCACGGCGACTGCCAGCCCGAGCTCACGTTCCTGTTCGACGTGCCGATCGAGGTATCGCGCGCCCGGCTGCAGGACGCCCAGGCGGGCGGGCGCGAGCTCGACAAGTTCGAGCGCGAGGCCGGCGCCTTCTTCGAGCGCGTGCGCAGCGCCTACTTGGAGCGCGTGGCGCGCGATCCCCGGCGCTTTCGCGTGATCGACAGCACCCGGCCGGTGGCGGCGGTCCGCGAGGAACTGGCGGCCCATCTCGCGGGGCTGGAGCAGGCAGCGCGCTGATGGCCGAGGAGCGCGACGCGACGGACGCCGCCGCGGCGCTGCCTTGGCTGCCGCCGTTTCCGTGGCAGCAGCAGGCGCTGCGCGAGGCGCTGGCGCAGCGCTCGACGTGGCCCCATGCGCTGCTGATCCACGGCCCGCGCGGGATCGGCAAGCACGCGCTCGCGCTGGGCTTCGCGCAGGCGCTGCTGTGCGAGTCGCCGCGCGCCGATCATCTTGCCTGCGGCGAATGTCCCGGCTGCCGGTACTGCGTGGCCGGGCAGCATCCGGACCTGATGCGGCTCGAGCTGATCGAGATCGACGAGGAAGACGGCGAATTGAAGGCCGTCGACACGATCACGATTGCCCGCATACGTGCGCTCATCCGCTTCGTGACGCTCACGAGCCACCGGCAGCGGGCGAAGGTGGCCGTGATCGCGCCCGCCGAGCGCATGAACGCGCAGGCGGCCAACGCGCTGCTGAAGACGCTGGAGGAGCCCCCGCCCGGCACGTTCCTGATCCTGGCTGCGGACCAGCAGGGCCTGCTGCCGGCGACGATCCGCAGCCGGTGCCGCCTGCTGGCTGCGCCGCAGCCGTCGGCCGGCGAGGCGTGTGCCTGGCTCGCGGGCGAGGGCGTGGCCGAGCCGGCGCTCGCCCTCGCGCAGGCGGCGGGCGCGCCGCGCGTCGCGCTGGAGCTCGCGGGCGCCGAGCGGCAGGCGGAGCGCAAGGTGTGGCTCGCGGCGCTCGCCCAGCCGGAGCGGCTCGGCGTGATCGCGCTGTCCGCGCGCATCGACGCCGGCGCGCGCGACGGGCGCCGCGCGCGCCTTGCCCGTGCCGTCGATTGGCTGCTCTCCTGGACCGGGGACCTCGCGCGCGCGGCGGCGGGCGACGGCGCGCGCCGCAATCCCGATTTCGCGCAGGAGGTGCGCGAGCTCGCGGCGCGGGTGGCGCCGGTCGCCGTGTTTCGCTATCATGACTCGCTGTTGCGGCAGCGGGCGCTGCTCGCGCATCCGCTGCAGCCGCGCCTCGCGGCCGAGGCGATGCTGATCGATTATCGGGCCCTGTTCAGGTAGCGAGGATGACCGAGAACAAGAAGCCGCCGGTACGCGCAGTCCCGAACGCAGCGCCTGCGGGCGCCGGCGCGGGCGCGGTCGCCGCGCGGCCGGGCGTGCTGTCGCTCAACATCCGCGAACGCGCGGCGCTCTATGCCGCGTACATGCCGTTCCTGCGCGGGGGCGGCATCTTCATCCCGACGCCGCGGCAGTATCAGCTGGGCGAGGAAGTCTTCATGCTCCTGTCCCTGATGGACGATCCCAACCGCATCGCCGTGCAGGGCCGGATCGTCTGGATCACCCCCGAAGGCGTGCAGGGCAACCGCACCCAGGGCATCGGCGTCCAGTTCACGCAGGACGAGACCGGGGCCGCGGCGAAGGCGATGATCGAGAAGATCCTCGGCCAGACGATGGCGTCGTCGCGCCCGACGCACACGATGTGACCGCGGGTGCGTAGCCCGGGTTGCGCGAATAAGTAGAATAAGTAGGGTCAGACACTACTTTTCGCGCGGCAGGCTTTCCAATAACCGCCACTGAACGCGAAAAGTAGTGTCTGACCCTACTTATTCTACTTATTCGCGCAACCCGGGCTACGCACCCGACGCCTCCAGACCAGCACCCGCGCGGGCGGGCCCGTACCGATCGTTCCCCCGATGTTCGTCGACTCCCACTGCCACCTGGATTTTCCCGAGCTCGCCGCCGAGCTGCCGGCCGTGCTCGACGCGATGGCGGCGGCGGGCGTCACCCACGCGCTGTGCATCTCGGTCAACCTGCCCGCATGGCCGGCGGTGCACGCGCTCGCGCTGGCGCATCCGCACCTCTACGCGACGGTCGGCGTCCATCCCGACTACGAAGACACGCCGGAGCCGTCGGTCGAGGAGCTCGTCGCGCTCGCGGCGCAGCCGAAGGTCGTCGCGATCGGCGAGACCGGCCTCGACTACTACCGCCTGACCGGCGATCTCGAATGGCAGCGCGCGCGCTTTCGCACGCACCTGCGGGCCGCGCGGCGCACCGGCAAGCCGGCCGTGATCCACACGCGCGCCGCCGCTGCCGACACGCTGCGGATCATGCAGGACGAGCGGGCCGGCGAGGCGGGCGGCGTGATGCACTGCTTCACCGAGACCTGGGAGGTCGCCGCGGCGGCGCTCGACCTCGGATTCCACATCTCGATGTCGGGCATCGTCACCTTCAAGAATGCGACGGCGCTGAAGGATGTGGCGCGCCGCGTGCCGCTCGACCGCCTGCTGATCGAGACCGATTCGCCCTACCTCGCGCCGGTCCCGCATCGCGGCCGGCGCAATGAGCCCGCTTTCGTGCCGCTCGTCGCCGCGGAGATCGCGCGCCTGCGCGGCGAATCCGTGGCCGCGATCGCGCGCGCCACGTCCGACAACTTCTTTCAACTCTTCGGTATCCCACCCCATGTCGACCGCTCCGATGAACCTGCGCCGCCCGCCGTTGCCCCCGTCCGCTGACCGCCGCCGCTGCCTCGGGTTCGCGGCCGCGCTCGTCCTGACCGTCGCCGTCGGCGCGGCGACGTCGCCGGCGCGCGCGCAGCAGGCCTACGAGGATTTCGTCTTCGCGGTGGCCAACGACCGCGCGGCCCAGGTGAAGGGGCTGCTCGCCCGCGGCATCGATCCCAACACGGTCGACCGCAACGGCGATCCCGCGCTGGTGATCGCCGCGCGCGAGGGCTACGCCGCCACGGTCGACGTCCTGCTCGCCGGCAAGGCGAACGTCAACGCGCGCACGCCCAAGGGCGATTCCGCGATCATGGTGGCCGCGCTCGGCGGTCACTTCGAGGTGGTGAAGAAGCTCCGCGCGAGCGGCGCGGCCGTCAACTCCGCCGGCTGGACGCCGCTGATCTACGCGGCAACGGGCGGTCGCGACGCGATCGTCGTCTACCTGCTGGGAGAGGGCGCGGACATCAACGCCGCATCCCCCAACGGCACCACCGCGCTGATGATGGCGGTGCGGGAAAACCGCACGGCGACGGCAGAGCTGCTGCTCGCGCGCGGGGCCGATCCCAACATCCGCAACCAGAACGGCGCCAGCGCGCTCGACTGGGCGAAGCGCAACGACGACAAGGCGCTGGTGGAGCGCCTGCGCCGCGCCGGCGCGCTCGAATAGCCTGCGCGAGCGTCCCCGCTGCGCCGCGCGTGGCGGCAAACGGTGGCGACGCACGCCGCGCACGGGCAGCGCCCGCGCGTTCGCGCGTCCGGACCGCGATCAGGGCTCGGAATCGCCGGCCGCGGCCGGGGGCTCGATCGGGGCGGCCTGCGCCTGCGCGATCATCGACGGGACGAGCCCGGGCACCACGCCGGCGAGGCGGCGCGCGCCGTTGAAGCGCTTCTGCCAGAAGCTCTTGTCGAAGGTCGCGACTTCGACCTCCCGTCCGCGCGAGGGCGCATGGATGAAGCGGTTGTCGCCGAGGTAGATGCCGACGTGCGAGAACGCGAAGCGCCGGGTGTTGAAGAACACGAGGTCCCCGGGCTTGAGTTCATCGAGCGCCACGGTGTCGCCGACGCGGCTCATCTCCTTCGCGGTCCGTGGCAGCGTGACGCCCGTGACCTGCTGGAACACGTAGCGCACGAGCCCGCTGCAGTCGAGGCCGGTCTCCGGCGACGTGCCGCCGTACCGGTAATCGACGCCGATCAGCCCCAGCGCGAACGCCGAGAGATCCTGCGCCGAGTGCCACGCCGAGACGGCGACGTCCTTCACCTTGTCCCGCGCGGTTGCGGCGAGCGAGCGCTCCGCCGCCGCCTGAGCGGCGCACAGAGGCGGGAGAGCGAGCAGCCCTGCCGTGAGCAGGACGCAGACGATCCCCTTGCGGGGCTTGCGAAGCGGCGCCATCCGCGGATTGTGCAGGAATTCGCGGCCGGCGGCAAACAGGGCCGGTGGGTGCGCGCTGGCGCACAAAGGGAGCCCGGAGCGCCCTGACTCAGGTCTTGCCGGTGCGCCCGGACGCCGCGGCGCGGATGCGGCGCGCATCCTTCGGGTCGGCGATCAGGGGCCGGCAGATCTCGACGCGGTCGCCGTCGGCGAGGACGGTGTGCGCACCGACGCGCCGGCCTCGAATGCCGAGGCGCGTGGCGCCAAGGTCGATGCCGTGCCGCGCGACGAGCCCCGAGCGCGCGACGGCGTCGCCCGCGGTGGCGCCGGCCGGCAGGACGACCGGGACGATCTCCTGGACGCCGTTGGTTGCCCATACGACCGAGACGGTGATGGGCGCCGCGCTCATCGCGCCGCTCCGAGACGCTCCTCGGCACGGCGCACGAAGGCGTCGATGAACGTGTTCGCGATGTGCCCGAACACGGGGCCGACCGCGCGCTCCAGCAGCGGGGTCGAGAATTCGTATGCGAGCTCGAACTCGATCTTGCAGCCGGCATCGCCCAGCGGCCGGAACCGCCATTCCCCGTGCAGGTGGCGGAACGGACCGTCGTTGAGCGTGACGACGATCTGCTCGGGCGGCGTGTTGGCGTTGTCGGTGGTGAAGTGCGCGCGGATGCCGTGGTAGTCGATGTCGAGGCGGGCGGTCTTGCCGCCGTCGTGGGCGGCGAGGATCGCCGCGCCGGCGCACCACGGAAGGAATTCCGGGTAGCGCTCGACGTCGTCGACCAGGGCGAACATCGCGGCGGGACCGTGGGGCACCAGCACCGTCTTGCAGACGCTCAGCATCGGCGGGTGGTTACAATGCGCTCATCCGGCGCACGTGCGGGCCGCCGCAGGCCCGCGCATGAGCCCGCCGGGCCGCCCCAAGGGCGAATACCGGAGTGCGCAGCACGAAGGTAGTCCAGTGAGCCCGCCGGGCCGCCCCAAGGGCGAATACCGGAGTGCGCAGCACGAAGGTAGTCCAGTGAGCCCGCCGGGCCGCCCCAAGGGCGAATACCGAAGTGCGCAGCACGAAGGTAGTCCAGTGACCGCGGCGATGCGGCGGGGACGCGGCGGATGAAGTGCCATGCGGCGAAAGGTGAGCGAGCGTTCAAATGAGCATCGTCGACAACAGAAAAGCCTATCACGACTACTTCATCGAGGAGAGATTCGAGGCCGGCCTCGCGCTCGAAGGCTGGGAGGTGAAGTCGATCCGCGCCAATCGCGCGAACCTCAAGGAGGCCTACGTCATCGTGAAGGACGCGCAGATCGCGCTCATCGGCGCGCACATCACGCCGCTGTCAACGGCGTCCACGCACGTGCATCCCGACCCGACCCGCACGCGCAAGCTCCTGCTTCACCGCGCCGAGATCAACCGGCTGATCGGGCAGGTGGAGCGCGCAGGCTACACGCTCGTCCCGCTCAACCTGCATTACAGCAAGGGCCGGGTCAAGCTCGACGTGGGGCTCGCCAAGGGCAAGAAGCAGCACGACAAGCGCAATACGGAGAAGGAGCGCGACTGGAATCGCGAGAAGCAGCGGCTGCTGCGCAACCGGCCGGGCACTGCGCGCGCGGCGCGCTGACGCGCGGGTCCCCGGCCGGTACCGCGGGCTGCGTCAACGCCCCGGTGCGGGCATGTCCGCGAGGACCGCACGCGCGGCGCCGACCCCGCTGCGCGTTGCGGCTTCGAGCGTCGGCGGAAGCGGGCCGGCCGTGTAGTCGCCGGCAAGGTGGAGTCCCGGCGCGATCCGGCCCGCAGCGGGCCGCGGCAGCGCCGGCGTGCAGGCGTAGGTCGCCCGCCGTTCCGCGATCACGCGCGCCCAGGCGAGCGGCGGCAGCGCCGGCGCGAGGCGGCGCAGCTGCGCGTCGATCTGCGCGGCAAGCGTGGCGTGATCGAGCGCGTCGTGGGCGCCGCCGGCGCTGATCACCACCGCCAGCAGGCTGCGCGCCCCGCGGGGATCGCCGCCGGCGAGGGCACCGCTGCGCTCGAACACCCACTGTCCCGGGGCGTCGTCGAGGCGCGAGATCGGTGCGGGCAGCGGCACCGGCGCGGGGTAGGCGAGCCACGCCGTGGTGATCGATTCGTAGGCGAAGGCGCGGACCTGTTGCAGCGCGTCGGCCCAGGGCGCGCCCGCCGCGCGATCGTCCGCGGCGTCGCCCACGAGCGCTGCGAGCTGGTGCGGACCGACGGCGACGATGACGCTGCCGAAGTGCTCCTCGCCGCGATTCGTGTGCAGCGTGACGCCGGTCGACGAGTGGCGCAGGCCCCTCACGGCGGTGCCGCTGCGCATCTCGCCGCCTCTCGCGGCGACGAAGCGCGCGGCGGCATCGGGAAACAGCGCCGACAGGTCGGTGGCGGGGATCAGGAAGTCGCTCGCCGCCGCGTTGCCCGCGAATGCCTCGCGCAGCACGTTGGCGAAGACCTGGGCGGACGCCCGCTCCGGGGCCGTGTTGAGCGCGGCGAGGCACAACGGAGACCACAGTCCGTCCATCGCCCGTGCCGGCGTGCCGGCGAAGCACTGGGCCACCGTCTGCAGCGGCGGCGTGCGAAACCCGGCCCGCGCCAGGCGCCGGAAAGCGCCGACGAGCGCGATGCGCTCGCGCACCGACAGCCCGCGCGCCGCGGCGATGCCGGCCGCCAGATGCAGCGGCGCGGGCGCGCGCCAGGCGCGCATGGCGACGGACCCGCGCGGCGTCGAACCGAACGGGGCGAGCGTGAGCGGCAGCCGGTGCAGCAGTGCGCCGGCGCGGCCCGCGCCGTGAACGGCAGCGATGAGATCGAGCGTCTGCCGGTACGCGCCGATGAGCAGGTGCTGGCCGTTGTCGACGTTTGCGCCGCCGACGGCGACGCGACGCGCGCGGCCACCGAGCGTTGCCGCCTGCTCGAACAGCGTGACCGGCCGTCCGGCCTGCGCGAGCGTGACCGCGGCCGCGCAGCCGGCCCAGCCCCCGCCCACGATCGCGACGCTGCCGGCGGCGGCCGGCGCCGTCATCGCTGCTCCCGCGCCAGGGCCGCGCGCGACGTCAGGCCGAGCGCGCGGTCTTCCACGCGATCCAGAACTTGCGCAGCGGCGTGAGCGCGATGCGCCGGTCCAGCACGCCGTAGCCGTCGCGCTCGATCTCGTCGAGCAGCGTCCGGTAGATCGCCGCCATGATGAGGCCGGGGCGCTGCGCGCGGCGGTCCGCGTCGGGGAGCGCACTGCGCGCGCGGGCATACCACTCGCGCGCCCGCGCCACCTGCGCGGCCATCAGCGCGCGGAAGGCGTCGCTCTCCTCGCGCCGCAGCAGCGCGGAGGGGGCGACGCCGTAGCGCGCCAGCTCGTCCTGCGGAAGGTAGATGCGCCCGCGGCGCGCGTCTTCCCCGACGTCGCGGATGATGTTGGTCAGCTGGAACGCGATGCCGAGGTCGTGCGCGTACTGCAGCGTGGCTGCCTGCGTACGGCCGAAGATCTCGGCCGACATCAGCCCGACGACGCCGGCCACGCGGTGGCAGTAGCGCTCGAGGTCGGCGAAATCGAGGTAGCGGCTGCGCTCGAGGTCCATCTGCATGCCGTCGATCACCGCCTGGAAATGCTCCTGCGGCAGCGCGTAGGCGCCCACCACGCCGCGCAGCGCCTGCGTCACCGGGTGCGCCGGCGTGCCGGCGAACGCCGCCGCGACCTCCTGCCGCCACCATGCGAGCTTGGTGCGCGCGACGTCCGGGTCCGACACCTCGTCGACGACGTCGTCGACCTCGCGGCAGAAGGCGTAGAGCGCGGTGATGGCGCGGCGGCGCTCCGGGGGCAGGAACAGGAAGCTGTAGTAGAAGCTCGAGCCGCTCTGCGCGGCCTTCTTCTGGCAGTACTCGTCGGGGGTCATGCGACGCGATGCCGGCGCGGCGGAAAGAGCGCATGCCAGCTGACGATGGCCCAGTCGCGGCGCGCGAGCCGGGGCCGGCGGCGGAAGACGTCGCCGCGCGCGACTTCGATACCGTCGAGAATGCGATGCGCGCCGGCCAGCACGCCGGAGAGCTCCAGACCCGCGCGCCACGGGAGGGCGCGCGCGAGCGGCCGTCCCGCGGCGAGCAGGGCGCGCGCCCGCGCAGTCTCGAACGCGACGAGCGCGCGCCAGGCATCGTCGCAGCGCGCCTCGGCGATGTGCGCCTCGGTCACGCCGAAGCGGGCGAGGTCCTCCAGCGGCAGGTACACCCGCCCCTTGCGCCAGTCGACCGCGACGTCCTGCCAGAAGTTGACGAGCTGCAGCGCCGTGCAGATGCCGTCGGAGCGCGCGAGCTCCGCCTCCGCCGTCACCCCGTTGAGATGGAGCAGGAGCCGGCCGATCGGGTTGGCCGAGCGCCGGCAGTAGTCGACGAGGTCGGCGTAGGTCGCGTAGCGCGCGGTGGTCACGTCCTGGCGGAACGCCGACAGCAGATCCCGCAGGAGCGGCAGCGGCAGGCCGCGGGCGCGGACCGCCGCGGCGAGTCCGGCGAAGGGCGCCTCCGGCGGCGCCTGCCCGGCAGCCATGGCGTCGAGCGCGCGGTCGAACCGGTCGAGCGCCGCCAGACGGTCCGCCGCCGGCGCGTCGCCTTCGTCGGCGATGTCGTCGGCGGCGCGGGCGAAGCGGTAGATCGCGAGCACCGCCGCCCGCTGGTGCCGGGGCAGCAGGAACGAGGCGACCGGGAAATTTTCGTAATGGGCAGCCGACACGCGCAACGGCATCGAACGCGCCGAAAGTACAGGTTTGGCGACGGGCAGCGGTCCCGCGACGGGCCTTTCCTCTGGCGGGGAGTGCCCGCTTTCGGATATACTGACCTGTTGGGCGAAAGCGGCTGCGAAAGTGGCGGAATTGGTAGACGCACTGGATTTAGGTTCCAGCGGGGCAGCCCGTGGGGGTTCGAGTCCCCCCTTTCGCACCACCGGGGCAATCTAGCAAGGATTTGACGCACATGCAAACCAGTCTGGAAACGATCGGCGCGTTGGAGCGCCGGCTCAATGTAGCGGTGCCGCGCGAGGCCATCGAGAACGAGGTCGCCAAGCGCCTTGCCAAGCTCGCGCGCACCGTCAAGGTCGCGGGGTTCCGGCCCGGCAAGGTGCCGCTCAGGATGGTGGCGCAGCAATACGGGCCGCAGGTGCGCTCCGACGTCATCTCCGACACCGTCCAGGCGACCCTGAGCGACGCCATCCGCGACCAGAACCTGCGCCTTGCCGGCGCGCCGCGCATCGAGCCCCGGGCCGGCGATGCTCCGGCGGACGACCAGTTCGAGTTCTCGGCAGTGTTCGAGGTCTACCCCGAGATTCGCATCGGCGACCTGACGCAGGTGACGATCACGCGGCCGGTGGCCGAAGTCGCTCCGGCCGACGTCGACGACACCATCGAGGTCCTGCGGCGGCAGCGCACGAAGTTCAATGCGGTTGAGCGGCCGGCGGCCGCCGGGGACCGGGTGATCACGGATTTCAGCGGGCGCATCGACGGCGTCGAGTTCGGCGGCGGGCAGGCGAAGGACTTCGCCATCATCGTCGGCGAGGGCCGGATGCTGCCCGAATTCGAGGCCGCGGTGACCGGCATGCAGGCCGGCGAGACCCGCACCTTTGCGCTGACGTTTCCCGCGGACTACCACGGCAAGGAGGTCGCGGGAAAGACCGCCGACTTCACGCTGACCGTGAACTCCGTGGCCGCGCCGGAGCTGCCGACGATCGACGCCGATTTCGCCCGCGCGTTCGGCGTGCCGAGCGGCAGCCTCGACGAGCTGCGCTCGGAAATCACGGCCAACCTCAAGCTCGAGCTGAAGCGCAAGATCGAGGGCCGCGTGAAGGACCAGGCGCTCGATGCGCTGCGCAAGAGCACCGAGGTCGCCGTGCCGAGGTCGCTGGTCGCCCGCGAGGCGGAGAACATGGCGCAGCGGATGGCGGCGGACCTGCAGCAGCAGGGGATGAAGCCCGCCGACATCAACCTCACGCCGGACATGTTCCGGGCGAACGCCGAAGAGCGGGTCGCGCTCTCCCTCGTCGTCTCCGAGGTCGTCCGGCTGCACGGCCTGCAGGGGACGCCGGAGCAGGTGAAGGCGCTGGTCCTGGAGGCCGCGCAGACCTACGAGCAGCCGGATGCCGTCGTGCGCTGGCACTACGAGCAGCCCGAGCGCCTGAACGAATTCGAGGGGCTCGCGGTCGAACGCAACGTCGTCGACTGGGTCTGCTCACAGGCCCGGGTGCAGGATGTGGCCGTGGCCTTCGCCGAGCTGATGACGCCGGCGCGCACGTAGCCGCCCGCCCTCGACCACCGCATGCCCATGATGACCGACACACCCACAACCGCCGAGACCGACATGATCGAACCGCAGGGCCTGGGCCTCATCCCGATGGTGATCGAGCAGAGCGGGCGCGGCGAGCGCGCCTACGACATCTACTCGCGCCTGCTCAAGGAGCGCATCGTCTTCCTCGTCGGCCCGGTCAACGACTCCGCCGCGAACCTCATCGTCGCGCAGATGCTCTTCCTCGAGTCCGAGAATCCGGACAAGGACATCCACTTCTACATCAACTCGCCCGGCGGGTCGGTTTCGGCCGGCATGGCGATCTTCGACACGATGCAGTTCATCAAGCCGGACATCTCGACGATGTGCGTCGGCATGGCGGCGTCGATGGGCGCGTTCCTGCTGGCGGCGGGCGCCAAGGGCAAGCGCTACGCGCTGCCCAATTCGACCATCCTGATCCACCAGCCCTCGGGCGGCTTCCAGGGCCAGGTGTCGGACATCGAGCGCCACGCCACGTACGTGATCGAGTTGAAGCACCGGTTCATCAAGCTGATGGCGCAGTTCACCGGCCGGCCGCAGGAGCAGGTCGAGCTCGACCACGACCGCGACAATTTCCTGTGGGCCGAGCAGGCGCGCGAGTACGGCATCGTGGACAAGGTCTTGCAGAATCGTGCCCAGAGCGCGTAGAGTTTCCCCACATCCCTAGCGCAAGGTCGTTGCATGGCCGAAAAATCAACCGGCGACAAGCTCCTCTACTGCTCCTTCTGCGGCAAGAGCCAGCACGAGGTGCGCAAGCTGATCGCCGGGCCGTCGGTGTTCATCTGCGATGAATGCATCGAGCTGTGCAACGACATCATCCGCGAGGAAGGCGCGTCGTCGGAAGCCGCGCGCACCGACAAGAGCAAGCTGCCCACGCCGCACGAGATCCGGCTGATCCTCGACCAGTACGTGATCGGGCAGGACCTCGCCAAGAAGATCCTGTCGGTTGCAGTCTACAACCACTACAAGCGGCTGGAGACCGGCGGCAAGGACGACGAAGTCGAACTCGCCAAGAGCAACATCCTGCTGATCGGACCGACCGGCTCGGGCAAGACGCTGCTCGCGCAGACGCTCGCGCGCCTGCTCGACGTCCCCTTCGTGATTGCCGACGCGACCACGCTCACCGAGGCCGGCTACGTCGGCGAGGACGTCGAGAACATCATCCAGAAGCTGCTGCAGAAGTGCGATTACGACATCGAGAAGGCGCAGCGCGGCATCGTCTACATCGACGAGATCGACAAGATCTCGCGCAAGTCCGACAACCCGTCGATCACCCGCGACGTCTCCGGCGAGGGCGTGCAGCAGGCCCTGCTGAAGCTGATCGAGGGCACCATCGCGTCGGTGCCCCCGCAGGGCGGGCGCAAGCACCCGAACCAGGAGTTCGTGCAGGTCGACACCACCAACATCCTGTTCGTCTGCGGCGGCGCCTTCGACGGCCTCGAGAAGATCATCCGCCAGCGCACGGCGAAGACTGGCATCGGCTTCGGCGCCGAGATCCTGAGCCCGGACGACCGCAAGAACGTGAGCGCGCTGCTGCGCGAGACGGAGCCTGAGGACCTGATCAAGTTCGGCCTGATCCCGGAATTCGTCGGCCGCCTGCCGGTGGTGGCCACGCTGGAGGAGCTCGACGAGGTCGCGCTGATCGAGATCCTGGTCGAGCCCAAGAACGCGCTGCTGAAGCAGTACCAGAAGATGTTCCGCATGGAAGGCGTCGAGCTCGAGATCCGCGAGCCCGCGCTGCGCGCAATCGCGAGCCGCGCGCTCGCGCGCAAGACCGGCGCGCGCGGCCTGCGCTCGATCCTCGAGCAGGTGCTGCTCGACGTCATGTACGACCTGCCTTCGCACGACAACCTCGCCCGCGTCGTGGTCGACGAGGGCACGATCACCAACGACGGCAAGCCGCTGCTCGTGTTTGCCGACGCGCCCAAGGTCGCGTCGGCGCACTCCTGACCGACGGGGCGGCGCGACGGCGCCTCGCCCCGATCCCCGGCCGCTTGAAATCCCCGCCCGCCGGCCGCATGTTTCCTGTTCAACTCCTTCCGTAGGGCTGCCCCATGGCCACCGACACCCCGCTTCCCGCCGAAACCTCGTCCCTGCCGCTGCTGCCGCTGCGCGACGTCGTCGTCTTCCCGCACATGGTCATCCCCCTGTTCGTCGGACGGCCGAAGTCGATCAAGGCGCTCGACGTCGCCATGGATGCCGGCAAGAACATCCTGCTGGTCGCCCAGAAGTCGGCGGCCAAGGACGATCCGGCCGCCGAGGACCTCTATCCGATCGGCAGCATCGCCACGGTGCTGCAGATGCTGAAGCTCCCTGACGGCACCGTGAAGGTGCTGGTCGAAGGCACGCAGCGCGCGCAGATGGTCGAGGTGGTCGACGAGGGCGAGTACCTGTCGGCCGGGGCGATGAAGCTCGTCGGCGAGCCGGGTCCCGCGCACGAGGTCGAGGCGATGCGCCGCGCGCTGCTCGCGCAGTTCGACCAGTACGTCAAGCTCAACAAGAAGATCCCGCCCGAGATCCTGACCTCGATGTCCGGGATCGACGACGGCGGCCGCCTCGCCGACGCCATCGCGGCGCACCTGCCGCTGAAGCTCGAGCAGAAGCAGGAGATCCTCGAGATGGGCGACGTCGCCAAGCGCCTCGAGCATCTGCTCGGGCTGCTCGAAGGCGAAGTCGACATCCTGCAGGTGGAAAAGCGCATCCGCGGCCGCGTCAAGCGGCAGATGGAGAAGAGCCAGCGCGAGTACTACCTCAACGAGCAGGTGAAGGCGATCCAGAAGGAGCTGGGCGAGGGCGACGAGAACGCCGACCTCGACGAGGTCGAGAAGAAGGTCAAGGCCGCGCGGATGTCGAAGGAGGCCGAGGGCAAGGCGATGGCGGAGCTCAAGAAGCTCAAGATGATGTCGCCGATGTCCGCCGAGGCGACGGTCGTGCGCAACTTCATCGACACGCTGGTCGCGCTGCCGTGGAAGAAGAAGAGCAAGATCAGCAAGGACCTGGCCGCCGCGGTGAAGGTGCTCGACGCCGACCACTACGGCCTCGAGAAGGTGAAGGAGCGCATCGTCGAGTACCTCGCGGTGCAGCAGCGCGTCGACAAGCTGAAGGCGCCGATCCTGTGCCTCGTCGGCCCGCCCGGCGTGGGCAAGACCTCGCTCGGCCAGTCGATCGCCAAGGCCACCAACCGCAAGTTCGTGCGCATGAGCCTGGGCGGCGTGCGCGACGAGGCGGAGATCCGCGGGCACCGGCGCACCTACATCGGGTCGATGCCCGGCAAGATCCTGCAGAACATGTCGAAGATCGGCGTGCGCAATCCGCTGTTCCTGCTCGACGAAGTGGACAAGATGGGCCAGGACTTCCGCGGCGACCCGTCGTCGGCGCTGCTCGAGGTGCTCGATCCCGAGCAGAACAACACGTTCGTCGATCACTACGTCGAGGTCGAGTTCGACCTCTCCGACGTGATGTTCGTCGCCACCGCCAACACGCTCAACATCCCGCCGCCGCTGCTGGACCGGATGGAGGTGATCCGCCTGTCCGGCTACACCGAGGACGAGAAGGTCGCGATCGCGCGGCAGTACCTGCTGCCCAAGCAGATGAAGAACAACGGCCTGAAGCAGAACGAGCTGCACGTGGCCGAGTCGGCGCTGCGCGACATCGCGCGCTACTACACGCGCGAGGCCGGCGTGCGCAGCTTCGAGCGCGAGGTGAGCAAGATCTGCCGCAAGGTGGTGAAGGCGCTCCTGCTGAAGGAGAGCGAGGGCAAGGCGCGCCGCGCGAAGGGGCCGGTGGAGGTCACCGCGAAGAACCTCGACAAGTACCTGGGCGTGCGCCGCTACACCTACGGCATGGCCGAGAAGAAGAACCAGGTCGGGCAGGTCACGGGACTCGCCTGGACCGAGGTCGGCGGCGATCTGCTGACCATCGAGGCCGTGTCGCTTCCCGGCAAGGGCAAGACCACCACGACCGGCAAGCTGGGCGACGTGATGAACGAGTCGATCGCCGCGGCGCTGTCGGTGGTGCGCCATCGCTCCGTCGCGCTGGGCATCGCGCCGGACTTCTACCAGAAGACCGACCTGCACATCCACCTGCCGGAAGGCGCGACGCCCAAGGACGGTCCGTCCGCCGGCGTGGGCATCGCCACCGCGATCGTGTCGATCCTGACCGGCGTGCCGGTGCGCGCCGACGTCGCGATGACCGGCGAGATCACGCTGCGCGGCGAAGTGCTGCCGATCGGCGGCCTCAAGGAAAAGCTGCTCGCGGCCGGACGCGGCGGCATCAAGATCGTCCTGATCCCCGAAGAGAACGTGAAGGATCTCGCGGAAATCCCGGACGAGATCAAGAACCGCCTCGAGATTCGGCCGGTGCGCTGGATCGAGCAGGTGCTCGACGCCGCGCTCGAGCGGCTGCCCACGCCGCTGGCGGACGGCGGCGGCGAAGCCGCGGCGGTCCCGCCCGCCGCGGCGGCCGACGAAGCAACCGGCACGGCGGCGCTGATCAAGCACTAGCGACGTGAGCCTGGGAGCAGGGGCCCCCGAGCGAAGCGAGAGGGGATGCGACCGGGGCGAATCGGCGCTGCCAGCCGACGCGCAGGGGTTCGCATGACGCCGTCGGTGCAAGGAGGCTGGCGCAGCGCAAAGTCGCAGTCGCGGCCGTGTGTTGCGGCGATCTGTTCGAGGATCGCCGCAACACGCAAAAGCCGCGCCAGTCGCGCGCATCGCGATCGATAGTTTGCGCAGGGGCAAACCCCGTGCAAGGATGGCGACGAGCGCGCTTGACACGCCGAAATCGCGATTGCTATAAGTGACTTCCAGGTGGGTGACGCGCGCGCAACGTCGCGCCGCGTCGACCGTTCCAACGCGCACGTTCGACAGGGGGAGCGCCCGTGAACAAATCCGAATTGATCGACGCGATCGCGAAGCACGCCGACATCTCCAAGGCGGCGGCGAGTCGCGCGCTGGAAGCCGCCATGGGCGCGGTAAGGACGTCGCTGAAGAAGGGCGACGACGTGACCCTCGTCGGATTCGGCACGTTCTACGTCGGCAAGCGGACGGCGCGGCAGGGCCGCAATCCGCGCACCGGCGCCGCGATCAGGATCCGCGCCGCGAAGGTGCCCAAGTTCCGGGCTGGCAAAGCGCTCAAGGATGCGGTAAACTGATTGACTTGTTCGGCCGGCCCGAAAGCAGCACGCGGGTCGGGCGGATGGCACGAAAGCGGGAACGCGCGCCGGGCCGGGAAACCGGGGCGGTGCGCCGCGCGGGAAGTCCGCGCGGCGGGGCGCGCTCCCGGCGCCACCGGGGGTGCTTAGCTCAGTTGGTAGAGCGTCGCCCTTACAAGGCGAATGTCGGGAGTTCGAGCCTCTCAGCACCCACCAGTCGGGAAGCGCGGACCGGTAGTCAAGGAGTGGTAGTTCAGTTGGTTAGAATACCGGCCTGTCACGCCGGGGGTCGCGGGTTCGAGTCCCGTCCACTCCGCCAATAACGAAGGGCGAACGCGAGTTCGCCCTTTTTGATATCCGCCGATTGGCGCCGCGCAATGTCCGGGCGGCACCGGCGGGAGCAGGGCCCCGGCGCCTCGCGGCGCCGTCACCAGAGTCACGCGCATGTTCAACGTCGTCGACCGTCACAAGCGAGTGGTCCAGGTCATCCTGGCGCTGATCTCGCTGCCGTTCGCCTTCTTCGGCGTCGATTACTACTTCCGCCAGGGCGGCTCGACGCTCGACGTCGCGACGGTCGCGGGCGAGAAGATCACGCAGCAGCAGTTCAACGAGGCCCTCTCCGAGCAGCAGGAGCGCATGCGGGCGCAGCTCGGCGCGAACTACGATCCGTCGATGTTCGACAATCCCGAGGTCCGCTACGCGATATTGCAGCAGCTCATCAACCGCCAGCTGCTGCAGGGCAAGGCGGGTCAGGAGTCGTTCCGCGTGCCCGACGAGCAGCTGCAGCGGTTCATCGCGGAGCAGCCCGCGTTCCAGGACAACGGCAAGTTCTCGCTGGAGCGCTACCGGCAGGCGCTGGTCGGCCGCAACCTCACGCCGGCAGGATTCGAGGACCAGCTTCGCCGCGACATGCTGCTCGCCCCCCTGCAGGAGCCGCTGGCGAGCGGCAACGTCGTCGCGCGGGCGAGCGGCGAGCGCTACCTCGGGCTGCTCGAGCAGAAGCGCGAAGCCCAGGCCGCGTCGATCGATCCCGAGCCCTACGTTCCGGGCATCAAGATCGACGACGCCGCGGTGAAGGCGTACTACGACGCGAATGCCGCGGCGCTGCAGACGCCCGAGCGCGCGAAGGTCGAGTACGTGCTGCTGACGCTCGACGCGCTGGCCGGGCAGGTGGCGACGGATCCCGCCGAGGTCAAGGCGCACTACGAGAGCAACGTCAAGCTCTACACGAAGGCCGAGGAGCGCGAAGCCGCGCACATCCTGATCGCGGCGAAGCCCGGCGACTCCGACGACGCGAAGGCGGCGGCGAAGGCGAAGGCCGCGGACCTGATGGCCAAGGCGAGCGCCAATCCCGCGAAGTTCGGCGAGCTCGCCAAGCAGTTTTCGCAGGACCCGGGCTCGGCGGCGCAGGGCGGCAACCTCGGCGCGTTCGGCCGCGGCAACATGGTGAAGCCCTTCGACGACGCGGTCTTCGCGATGAAGGTCGGCGAGATCGTCGGACCGGTCGAGACGGATTTCGGATACCACGTGATCAAGCTCAACGCGATCACGCCCGCGAAGGTCCGCCCGTTCGAGGAAGTCAAGGCCCAGATCGAGGCGGACCTGCGCCGGCAGAAGGCCGCGCAGAAGTTCGCGACCGCGGCCGACCAGCTGCAGAACCTCGTCTACGAGCAGGCCGACTCGCTCCAGGGCGCGGCCAAGGCGCTTGGCATCGACGTGCAGACGACCGCACCGATGACCCGCGCGCAGGTGCAGGCGCTCGCCAAGGGAAACGCGAAGTTCGTGCAGGCGCTGTTCAGCCCGGAGTCGACGCAGGCCAGGCGCAACACCGAGGCGATCGAGGTCGCGCCCAACACGCTGATGGCGGGGCGCATCGTCGAGTACTCGCCCGCCACGGTGCGGCCGCTGGCCGACGTCGCCGAGGACATCCGCCGCCAGCTCGCGCGCAAGGAGGCGGGCGAGCTCGCGCAGAAGGCGGGCCGCGAGAAGCTGGCGCTGCTGGAGCAGGGGAAGAGCGACCGGGAGGCCGGCGTGAATTTCGCGCCGCAGGTGTCGCTGTCGCGCAACGAGCCCCAGCCGGGCTACCCGCCGGACGCCCTGAAGCGCATCTTCCAGCTCGATCCGGCGAAGGTGCCGCAATACACGGGCGCGCCGAACGAGCGCGGCGGCTACTCGATCTACAAGCTCGCGAAGGTGATCGATCCGCCGCCGGCGGACCCGGCCAAGCTGACCGCGGCAACCGCCCGGATCGGCGACCAGGTCGGCCGCGAGCTGCTCACGGCCTATCTTGCCACGCTCAAGGACAAGGCGGACGTGAAGATCAACCAGGCCAACCTGGAGAAGAAGTAGGGTCCGACCCTACTTGCAGTTCTCGAGCACGGCCTGCTGCAACCGCTCGGCGGCTTCGCGCCGCCCGGCCTCGTCGAGCACGATGCGCTCGCCCTTCTCGTTGTAGCGGACCACGTTCGCGTTCTGCAATGCCAGCAACTGGCCGCGCGCATTGGCGCAGTTCTCGCGCCTGCGCTCGGCTTCCACCCGCGTCTTTTCGGCGGCCTGCGCGTCGTCGGCGCGCTTTTTGTCGCGCTGCCTGACCTCGAGCTCCTTGTCGGCGAGCTCCCTGGCGGCGTTGGGGTTGACCGGCGGCGGCGGCGGCTTGACGATTTCAGATTTCACGTCGGCCGGCGGCGGCTGGTCCGAATAGACGACCTTGCCGTTCTTGTCGACCCACTTGTACATCGTCGCACCCGCCGGCGCTGCGGCGACCAGCAGCGCGGCGGCGATCGCGACCGCGAATGCGGCTGCTCCCGGCGTGCCGGTCCGCCCGCGCCCGCGCTGGCGCGATGACGGTGTCGACGTGATGGCCCCGGTGTTGGGGAAGAGCGTCATGGCTGATCCTCGGCGCGGCGTATGACGATGGCAAAGTAGCCCAAGACGGCGGGAACGTCAAACGCGCCCCGGCCGGCGCGGGTATAATTCGTTTTTGCGCGCAGGAGAAATTGCACATGCGTGTCGTCAGGAAAGCGCTCACCTTCGATGATGTCCTGCTGGTCCCCGCGCATTCCCTCGTCGTTCCCCGCGACGTAAGCCTCCAGACCCGACTCACCCGCGGCATCACCATCAACATCCCGCTGCTGTCGGCGGCGATGGACACGGTGACCGACGCCCGGCTCGCGATCGCCATCGCGCAGGAAGGCGGGCTCGGCATCGTGCACAAGAACATGTCGCCGGCGAAACAGGCGGCCGAGGTCGCCAAGGTCAAGCGCTTCGAGAGCGGCGTGGTCAAGGATCCGATCACGATACCGCCGACGATGTCGGTGCGCGAAGTGCTCGCGTTGAAGCGCCAGCACCGCTTTTCCGGGCTGCCGGTGGTGGAGGGCAAGCGGGTGGTGGGCATCGTCACCAACCGCGACACGCGCTTCGAGACCAACCTCGACCAGCCCGTCTCCAACATCATGACCAAGGGCGAGCGCCTGGTCACCGTGCGCGAGGGCACCGATCTCGAGCAGGCCAAGGCGCTGATGCACCAGCACCGGCTCGAGCGCGTGCTGGTGGTCAACGGCGACATGGAGCTGCGCGGCCTCATCACCGTGAAGGACATCCTGAAGTCGACCGAGCACCCGCTCGCCAGCAAGGACGATCTCGGCCGGCTGCGCGCCGGCGCCGCGGTCGGCACCGGCGGCGACACCGAGGAGCGCGTCGAGGCGCTCGCCGCCGCCGGCGTCGACGTGATCGTCGTCGACACCTCGCACGGCCATTCCAAAGGCGTGCTCGACCGCGTGCTGTGGCTGAAGAAGCGCTATCCGCAGGTGCAGGTCATCGGCGGCAACGTGGCGACCGCCGCCGGCGCGCTGGCGCTCGTCGATCACGGCGCCGACGGCGTGAAGGTGGGCATCGGCCCCGGGTCGATCTGCACGACGCGCATCGTCGCCGGTGTGGGCATCCCGCAGATCTCGGCGATCCAGGCTGCCGTCGACGGCGTGGGCGGGAGCGGCGTCCCCATCGTCGCCGACGGCGGCATCCGCTATTCCGGCGACGTCGCGAAGGCGATCGCCGCCGGCGCCAACGCCGTGATGCTGGGCAGCATGTTCGCGGGCACCGAGGAATCCCCCGGCGAGATCGAGCTCTACCAAGGCCGCTCGTACAAGAGCTACCGCGGCATGGGCTCGCTCGGCGCGATGCAGCAGGGCAGCGCCGACCGCTACTTCCAGGACGCCGAAGGCGAGGGCGCGGCGGAGAAGCTGGTGCCCGAGGGCATCGAGGGCCGCGTGCCGTACAAGGGCGCGCTGGCCGCGGTGATCCACCAGCTGATGGGCGGCCTGCGCGCAGCGATGGGCTACTGCGGCTGTCCGACCATCGACGAACTGCGCTCGCGCGCCGAGTTCGTCGAGATCACCTCGGCGGGCGTGCGCGAGTCGCACGTCCATGACGTGCAGATCGTCAAGGAAGCCCCCAACTACCGCGTCGATTGAAGGCGCCGCGTCACGCATGGTCGCTCAGTCGCATTCGAAGATCCTGATCCTCGACTTCGGGGCGCAGTACACGCAGCTGATCGCGCGCCGCCTGCGCGAGATGCACGTGTACTGCGAGATCCACCCGTACGACGCCGGCGATGACCTTGTGCGGCGATTCGCGCCGCGGGGCATCATCCTGTCGGGCGGTCCGAACAGCGTCATCGACGGCGATTCGCCGCGCGCGCCCGACGCCGTGTGGACGCAGGGCGTGCCGGTGCTCGGCATCTGCTACGGAATGCAGACGATGGCCGAGCAGCTCGGCGGCAGGGTCGAGGCCGGGACCGTGCGCGAGTTCGGCTACGCGGAGGTCCGCGCGCGCGGCCATTCCGCGCTCTTCCGCGGCATCCAGGACCGCGCCAACGACGCCGGCCACGGCCTGCTCGACGTCTGGATGAGCCACGGCGACAAGGTCACCGCGATGCCCGTGGGCTTCAAGCTGATCGGCGAGAGCAACGCCTGCGCCGTCGCGGCGATGGCGGACGAGGCGCGGCATTTCTACGCCGTGCAGTTCCACCCCGAGGTCACCCACACCCGGCAGGGCGCCGCGATCCTCGCCCGCTTCGCGCACGACATCTGCGGCTGCGGAGAAGACTGGAACATGTCCGATTACGTGACCGAGGCGGTCGCCGCGATCCGCGCGCAGGTGGGCACCGACGGCGTGATCCTCGGCCTTTCCGGCGGCGTCGATTCGTCGGTGGCCGCGGCGCTGATCCATCGCGCGATCGGCGACCAGCTCACCTGCGTGTTCGTCGATCACGGCCTGCTGCGCCTGAACGAGGCAGAGCAGGTCATGGACACCTTCGCCCGCAATCTCGGCGTGCGCGTGATCCACGTCGACGCCGGCGCGGAGCTCTTCGCCGCGCTGGCCGGGGTCGACGATCCGGAAGCGCAAGCGCCGCATCATCGGCAAGCTCTTCGTCGACGTCTTCCAGCGCGAGTCCGCGAAGATCGCCGGCGCCGCGCTGGCTCGCGCAGGGCACGATCTACCCCGACGTGATCGAGTCGGCGGGGGGCAAGACCAAGAAGGCGCACAACATCAAGAGCCACCACAACGTCGGCGGGCTGCCCGAGTCGCTGCACCTGAAGCTGCTCGAGCCGCTGCGCGAGCTCTTCAAGGACGAGGTCCGCGAGCTGGGCCTCGCGCTGCAGCTGCCGCGCGAAATGGTGTATCGCCACCCGTTTCCCGGCCCCGGGCTCGGCGTGCGCATCCTCGGCGAGGTGAAGCGCGAGCACGCCGAGCTGCTGCGGCGCGCCGATGCGATCTTCATCGACGAGCTGCGCCTCGCCCGCACCGCCGACGACCGCAGCTGGTACGACGCCACCGCCCAGGCGTTCGCGGTGTTCCTGCCGGTGCGCGCCGTCGGCGTGATGGGCGACGGCCGGACCTACGAGCACGTCGTCGCCCTGCGCGCCGTGCAGACCACCGACTTCATGACGGCCACCTGGGCGCCGCTGCCCTACGATCTGCTGGCGAAGGTCTCGAGCCGCATCATCAACGAGGTGCGCGGCATCAACCGCGTCGTCTACGACATCTCGAGCAAGCCGCCGGCGACGATCGAGTGGGAGTAGGTGCCCGGCCCCGTCGCGAGCCCCGGGACCGTGGCGGCCCCGGCCGGCCGGCGTCTGCGGCGGCGGAACTTCGGGCGCCGTCGCCCGGACCAACCCGCATCCGGTCAATCGACGCATCGAGGAGGCCTGATGAAAGGGACTGCCCATCCGATCCTGCGTGCCGTGGTCGCCGTCGTCGCCGCGCTGTTGGTGCCGCTCGCCGCTGCCCAGGTCACGTTCTACGAACAGGAAGGCCTGCGCGGACGCGCGTTCAACGCCGACCGGCCGATCCACGATTTCGCCCGGTTCGGCTTCAACGACCAGGCCTCGTCGGCGATCGTGCAGCGCGGGCAGTGGGAGGTCTGCGACGACGCGGACTTTCGCGGCAACGACGTGGCCACCGCCGTCGGCGCCGTCGGCGGCGCGGCCGTCGGCGCCAACGTCAATCGCGGCAGCCAGACGACCACGCAGGAGGTCCGCAAATGCACGACGGTGCCCGGATCGGCGCACCCGGCGTACTGGGACGTCACCTACGTGTTCGGCGGGGTGGAGCACCGGACGCAATTGAGCGTGCAGCCGGGCGCGACCATCACGGTGAACGATCGCGGCGAGCCGCGGATGTAGGCGCCTCGACCCGGCCGGCCTACGTCCTGCCGTCCCGCGGTCCGGCGAAATACCACAGGATCAGGCCCAGCACCGGCAGCAGCACCACCACCAGTGTCCAGATCAATTTCTTCGCGTTGGAAGCGGAGCTCTGGAAGATATTGATGATCGCCCAGATGTCGCCGGCGAGTATCAGCAGGCCCCAGAGGCTGTGGACTCCGAAGTTCATGGTGGTCGATTCCTTGCGTATCGTCTCGAGATCGCCGGCGGGCGACCCGGTCGCGCGGACGCTGGCTTGCATCCGGTGCGCAACGGCTATTCTCTCATTCCCCGGCGCGCACGCATTGCCCGCGGACACTCGCGACGCCCCTCCGGGGTGAGAACGACCTGCCGGCGGTTCCCATCCTGGCGCGACGCACGGCGGTCGTTGCAGTCGCGCGCCGGGGCCTTTGTTGGAAAGCGCACAGACCCGGGAAGCGGGCTGGTCGAGAATCATCTTCTGCAAGGACGCGACGAAGACCGCCGGGGGTGAGGCTGCCCGGTCACCGACGCCGGCCGGTCACCCCGAGCCTGCCAGGCGTTCCATGCATACCGGCGAAAAATTCAATGCGGTCGACGCACATCGTCGGGGCCGTGCTGGCGCTCGCCGGCGCCGTCGTGCTCGTGGTGCGGGCGGCGCTCGGCGGGGATCCGTGGAAGGTGACCAGCGTCGCGGTCTACGGCGTCACGCTGGTGTCGCTCTACAGCGTCTCCGCGCTCTACCACAGCCTGCGCGGTCGCGCGAAGCGCGTCCTGCGCGCGCTGGACCACCAGAGCATCTATCTCCTGATCGCCGGCAGCTACACCCCGTTCTGCCTGGTGACGCTGCGCGGCCCCTGGGGCTGGTCGCTGTTCGGCACCGTCTGGGGCCTCGCACTGCTCGGCGGCCTGCAGGAGCTGTGGCCGAGAAACGAGGCGCGCGTGCTCTCGGTCGTGATCTACCTCCTGATGGGCTGGGTGGTCGTGGTGGCCCTCTTTCCGCTGATCGGGGCGCTGAGCCCTGCCGGCTTCGCGTGGCTCGCCGCCGGTGGCCTGTTCTACACCGTCGGCATCGTCTTCTATGCGCTCGATGCGCGGCTGGCCCACGCGCACGGCGTCTGGCACCTGTTCGTGCTCGCCGGCAGCGCCAGCCATTTCTACGTGATCCTGAACTACGTGCTGTGATCGGAACCGGTCGCGACCGACGATCGGGCGGGCACGCGACGGCGCAGCGAATCGCGCTTGAGGTTAATCATGCGTCGCCTTACCATGCTGCGGTGACGATGCGGCACACGTGCGATGAACGAGCGACGGCCCCGAGTGAGCAGCCTGGCGGGGAGGACGCCGCGCCGTCGCCTGCCGGCGGCGCGATTCCGGCCGGCGACGACGCGATGATGGGCGAGGCGCTGGCGCTCGCGCGCGCCGCGGCAGCGCGCGGCGAGGTCCCGGTCGGCGCGGTCGTCGTCCGCGACGGCGTGATCATCGGCCGCGGCGGCAACGCGCCGATCGTCGGCAGCGATCCCACCGCGCACGCCGAGATCGCCGCGTTGCGCGATGCCGCGCGCGCGCTCGGCAACTACCGGCTGCCCGATTGCGAGCTCTACGTGACGCTCGAGCCCTGCGCCATGTGCGCGGGCGCGATCATGCACGCGCGGCTTGCGCGGCTGGTGTTCGGCGCGCGCGATCCGAAGACCGGCGCCTGCGGCTCGGTCGTCGACCTCATCGCCAACCCGCGGCTCAACCATCACACGCGCGTGACGGGCGGCGTTCGCGCGACCGAATGCGGCCAGCTGCTGTCCGCGTTCTTCGCCGCGCCGCCGATGAGCGACCGACTGCCGCGCCGCCCGCTCCCGCGCGCTCGGCATCGGGCTCTACGCGCCGGCGGGCTTCGCCATCGCGCCGGAGGCGCTCGAGCGCGCGGTCGCCCGGCTCGAGTCGCTCGGCCACCGCGTCGTCGTCGATCCGACGTGCGGCACGCGCTGGCAGCGCTTCTCGGCGCCGGATGACGAGCGCCTCGCCGCCGTCATGCGCATGAACGCGCATCCGGACGTCGAGCTGGCGATCGCCGTCCGCGGCGGGTATGGCTGGTCGCGGCTGCTCGACCGTCTCGACTTCGCCGCGATCGCCGCCGGCGGGCAAGCGCTGGCTGGGCCACAGCGACTTCACCGCGTTCCAGCTGGCCGCGCTGGCGCACGCGGGGATGACGACGTTCGCCGGCCCGATGGCCGCCTACGATTTCGGCGCCGCCGAGCCGTCGGCGTTCACGTCGAGCATTGCTTCCGGTTGCTCGGCGCCGACGCGCGAGCGTCGACTGCGCGCTCGCCGGGCCGGACGTCGATTGCGCGGGGACGCTGTGGGGCGGCAACCTGGCGATGATCGCGCACCTCGTCGGCACGCCGCACTGGCCGGCATCGACGGCGGCATCCTGTTCATCGAGGACATCGGCGAGCAGCCGTACCGCGTCGAGCGGATGCTGCACCAACTGCACTTCGCCGGCGTGCTGCGCCGGCAGCAGGCCGTGCTGCTGCGGCGAGTTCAACGGCTACGCGCCCGGCGCCAACGACAACGGCTACGATTTCGATTCGGTGGTCGCGCACGCGCGGGCGCGTTTCGGCGTCCCGATCTTCACGGGACTGCCGTTCGGCCATTGTCCCGACAAGCTGACGCTGCCGGTCGGCGGGCACTGCGCGCTCACGGTGCGGGCGGGCGCGGCGCGACTCGACGCTCTCGCGCTACGGGGCGCGCTGATTCCGCGTCCGCAGCGCCGCCTGGCCGCCCGAAGGGCGCTGCGCGCCCCCTCCGGGGTAGGCGACCGCAGGTCGCTTCGGGAGCTCACTCGCAGGTCGCGCCGCGCTGCGGCGGCGCATGGCGGAACAGCGCGCGCGTGCCGGGGCGGCTGCCTGACCGATCCGGAACCGGAAATCGACCTCGCCGACGGCGCTCCCGCGGGATCGAAGCTGCGCTCGATGAAGCGGGCCTCGCCCTCGCGCGTGATCGCGAGCACCGTCGAGCAGCGCGTGCCGTAGCGCGTCGCTGACGATGAACGGCGCCGACAGCACCCGCTCCCGGGGGAGGGGAATGCCCGTTGCGCGGCAACTCGCTGTCGGCGGCGGCCTGCCGGTCGCCGAGGATCGCGAACAGCGGCTCGACGTCCGCGGCGTCGGGGCCGCCCGCCGCGCACCATGCGGCGACCGCCGCCCTGGTGCGCACGACCTTGGGCCACGGCGTGTCCAGGCGGGCGTTGGACATGCCGTGGATGCCCGGCGGCGAGGGCGCGCGTGCGCGCCTCGCGGTTCGATCCCCAGTGCGCGGCGGCGACGTCGCCGGCGAGCAGGTTGAAGCCGTTGTGGCGCGCGCCGGCGCTCACGATCGCGCGCAGCGCATCGCCGGCGCTGCCCGGCGCAGCGAGCAGCCGCGTACGAGCGCGCCGCGCGATGGCGCGTCCGGATCGAAGCGCGCAGGATCGCGCACGTTGGTCAGCAGCGCCCAGCGTCCCGCGCGGGTCACGCCGAGCCAGGTGCCGCCGCGCGACGAGGTCGCGGCCGGCGAGCCAGCCTTCGTCCCACCACTGCGCGCGCGCCGTGGCCCGGGCATGGTATTCGTCGCGGTTGGCGGCGATCACGAGCGTAGGCGCGGATGCGCGCCGAGCGCGAGGACGGCGAGACACATGGCGTCCTGCCGCGGCGCGCGCCGCATCAGCGGGCGCCGGCTTCGCGGCGCCGCGGCGGTCGCCGCAAGCGGAGCGCAGCGGCGCGAAGCACTCCACGTGCCGCCGGCCCTCGCAGGCGATCGCCGCGGCGCGATGGCTTGCGCCAGCTCCCCAGCCGGCGCACGAACGCCGGCGCTCGGCGACCGGCTCGTAGATCTCCATCCAGGTCGACGGGTCGTCGCATCGGGCCAGCAGGCGGCCGGCGATTCCGGTCTCGGCTTCGACGGCGGCCTGCAGCGACGCGATCGCGCTCGCGCGCGCCCGCGTCGTCGCGGGCGACGCGGTAGTAGACGTACACGTGGTCCGCCGGCGCGGCTGGCCATCACGACCCGGCGGGGGCGCGCGGCCGCGCCTGCGTCGCGGCCGGAACCTCGTAGGGCAGCGGCTGGCGGTGCGAGGCGCGCGCCGCCGGGCGCCCCGAGGCGGACGTCGCCGCTCGCCGCCGCCGCGAGCTGGATCACGGCCAGCAGCTCGCTGTCGCCGTCCGGCGCCGGCGCGGCGTTGACGACGGTGCCGCAGGCCTGGTCGCCGAACACCGGGCTGTAGAGCCGGTCGCCCGCGGCGATCGCCGTCGCCGGGGCGCGAAACGCGAACAGGCGCTCCTTGAGGCGGCCGAGATACTGGCTGCGCGCGATGATCTCCTGACCGGTGTAGCAGCCCTTGCGGAAATTGACGCCGCCGAGCAGATCCCAGTTCGCCGTCTGCGCGATGAACTTGTCCTGCGTCGCCGCGGTGATCACCGGCACGCCGGCGCGGATCGTCAGCCATTGCCAGACGGCGAAGCCGGCCGGCGGCTGCCGATCCGCCGAGCGCCGCGGCCAGCGCGCCTGCGCGGTCGATGCCCGCCAGGACCAGGAAGCGCGGGCCGGGAACGCCCAGCACCGTCACGTCCGCCGCCGCGGACGACGCCGAACGGCGGCGGCGCCGCGCCGAGCGCGGCGCGCACGGCGGCGGCCGCGGCCGGTCCGCCGACGCCGAAGCGCGCGAGCGTCGGCGAGACGTCGGTCACCGTCACCTTCGAGCGCAGCACGAACATCGCGAGGCGCTTCCGCACCGCCGCGCGCGATGTCCGCCGGCAGCAGCGCGCGAAAGCCGTCGGCCGCGTCCGGTCCGGCGCGCCAGAGCACGAAATTGGCGAGCATCCGGCCGGCGGGCGAGTTGTAGCTCGTGTACTGGCAGGCGTCGGCGCCGAGGCCGGCGACGTCGCTCGACAGCTGGCCCTGCAGGAACGTCGCCGCGTCGGCGCCGTCGATGGCGAGGACCGCCAGCGGCGTGAGGTCGCAGACGACCGCGCTGTCGCGGGCGGCGGTCAGCGCGCGGCGTCGTCGGGGAGCGGCGGCATGGGCGTGTCGGGCATGGGTGGCCGGGGAGGCGGGCGGGGGACGGATGGGCGAAGGGCAGCGCCGGGCGGCGCGCCCGGGGGCCGCGCAGGCATCGCTGTCCGCCGCGACCGCGCGCGCGCAAAGGCGCGCGAAAAGTGTTAAAATTCAATGTTAGCTCGATTCGCCCCCGAATGCCCGTCCTGTCGACGGGTGTCCCGGCCGGGCGCGACCGGGCAATTCGCAGACCCGCGCACTTCAGGGTGCCCGCGCGAGCCGCACGCCGACTCCGGATCCGTTCCGGGGCGACGCGCGAGGCCGTCGCGAGCCGAATCGCGGGTCGTGGCTCAACCCTGAAAGGAGTTTCACCATGTCCGTCACCATGCGTCAAATGCTGGAAGCCGGGGTCCACTTCGGCCACCAGACCCGGTACTGGAACCCGAAGATGGCCGAGTACATCTTCGGCCAGCGCAACAAGATCCACATCGTCAACCTCGAGCGGACGATGGAGCTCTACCAGGAGGCGATGAAGTACATCCGCCAGCTGGCGTCGAACAAGGGCACCATCCTGTTCGTCGGCACCAAGCGGCAGGCGCGCGAGATCGTCGCCGAGGAAGCGCGGCGCTGCGGCATGCCCTACGTCGACGCGCGCTGGCTGGGCGGCATGCTCACCAACTTCAAGACGGTCAAGGGCTCGGTCAAGCGGCTGAAGGACCTCGAGGCGATGCGCGACGACGGCACCTTCGAGAAGATGAACAAGCGCGAGGCGCTCACGCTGCAGCGCGAGATGGAGAAGCTCTCGAAGAGCCTGGGCGGCATCAAGGAGATGAACGGCGTGCCCGACGCGCTGTTCGTCATCGACGTCGGCTACCACAAGATCGCGATCACCGAGGCGACCAAGCTCGGCGTCCCGATCGTCGCCGTGGTCGACACCAACCACTCGCCGATCGGCATCGCGCACGTGATTCCCGGGCAACGACGATTCGAGCCGGGCGATCCGCCTGTATGCGCGCGGCGCCGCCGACGCGATCCTCGAAGGCAGGAACCTCGTCATCCAGGAGATCGTGCAGGCCGGCGACGAGTTCGTCGAAGTCTCCGACGAAGCCACGGCCTAGGACCGCACGCCGCTCGCCGATGCAATGACCCGCCGGGACGCGCGCCTCCGGCCGGAGGCGCGCGTCCGGCGCAACCGTACAACCTGACACGCAACACGGAGTTTCAAAATGGCGGACATTTCCGCGAGCATGGTGATGGAACTGCGCCAGCGCACCGGCCTGGGCATGATGGAATGCAAGAAGGTGCTGGCCGAAGCGGCCGGCGACCTCGCCAAGGCCGAGGAGCTGCTGCGCATCAGGAGCGGCGCCAAGGCGACGAAGGCCGCCGGCCGCGTGGCCGCCGAGGGCATCGTCGGCGCGCACGTCGCCGACGACGGCCGGACGGCGGCGATGGTCGAAGTCAACTGCGAGACCGACTTCGTCTCGCGCAACGAGGATTTCGTCGCCTTCGCGAAGGCGCTGGCGCGCCTGGTCGTCGAGCGCAGCCCGGCCGACGTCGCGGCGCTGTCCGCGCTGCCGCACGGCGGCGGGACGGTCGAGAGCGTGCGCCAGGCGCTGGTGCAGAAGATCGGCGAGAACATCTCGATCCGCCGCTACTCCCGCTACGCCACGACGGCGCAGCTCGTGCAATACCTGCACGGCGGCGGCCGCATCGGCGTCACCGTGGAGATCGAGGGCGGGCGAGGCGCAGGTGGGCAAGGACGTCGCGATGCACATCGCCGCGTCGGCGGCGCCCGGCGCGATCCGCCCGGTGTGCGTGTCGCGCGCCGACGTGCCGGCCGACCTCATCGAGCGCGAGCGCGCGATCTACACGGCGCAGGCCGCCGAGAGCGGCAAGCCCGCCGAGATCGCGGCGCAGATGGTCGAGGGCCGCGTCAACAAGTTCCTCGCCGAGGTGACGCTGCTCGGCCAGGCGTTCGTGAAGAACCCCGACGAGACGGTGGAGAAGTACCTCAAGGCGCAACGGCGCCGCCGTGAAGAGCTTCGAGCTCTTCGTCGTGGGCGAGGGCATCGAGCGCAGGAAGGACGATTTCGCCGCCGAGGTCGCGGCGATGGTGAAGGCGTAACGCAGGCGTCCGACCCGCTTCCGGAGGAGAGACCACGATGAGCACGTCCACCGCAGCCGCACCGATCGCACTGGCCACGGCGACGCCGGCGGCGGAGCGGGCGCCGGGGGCCGTGCCCGCCTACCGCCGGATCCTGCTCAAGCTCTCCGGCGAAGCGCTGATGGGCGACGACGCGTACGGGATCAACCGGCAGGTGATCGACCGCATCGTCGCCGAGATCGGCGAGGTCGCGCGGCTCGGCGTGCAGATCGCGGTCGTGATCGGCGGCGGCAACATCTTCCGCGGCGTCGCGCCCGGGCGCCGCCGGGATGGACCGCGCCACCGCCGACTACATGGGGATGCTCGCGACGCTGATGAACGCGCTCGCGCTGCAGGACGCGCTGCGCCGCGCCGGCGTGGAGTCGCGGGTCCAGTCGGCGCTGCGCATCGACCAGGTGGCCGAGCCCTACATCCGCGGCCGCGCGCTGCGCCACCTCGAGGAAAACAAGGTCGTGATCTTCGCCGCCGGCACCGGCAACCCGTTCTTCACCACCGACACCGCGGCGGCGCTGCGCGGGCGGGAGATGGGGGTCGACATCGTGCTGAAGGCGACCAAGGTCGACGGCGTGTACACGGCCGACCCGAACAAGGACCCCTCGGCGCAGGCGCTACGAGGACCTCACGTTCGACGAGGCGATCGTGCGCAATCTCAAGGTGATGGACGCCACCGCGCTCGCGCTGTGCCGCGACCAGAACATGCTGCTCAAGGTGTTCTCGATCTTCGTCCCCGGCGCGCTGAAGCGCGTGGTCCTCGGCGCGGACGAGGGAACGCTGGTGCATTGCTGAGCGCGCGGAGCCGCCGGCAAGGAGACGCGATGATTGCTGACATCAAGAAGACCGCCGAACAGAAGATGGGCAAGTCGGTCGAGACGCTGAAGACCGATCTCGGCAAGGTGCGCACCGGCCGCGCGCATACCGGGCTGCTCGACCACATCCACGTCGACTACTACGGCACGCCGATGCCGCTCAGCCAGGTCGCCAACCTGACGCTCGCCGACGCGCGCACCGTCACGATCCAGCCGTGGGAGAAGAAGATGGTGCCGGTGATCGAGAAGGCGATCCGCGACTCCGACCTGGGCCTCAATCCCGCCAACTCCGGCGACCTGATCCGCGTGCCGATGCCGCCGCTGACCGAGGAGCGCCGGCGCGATCTGATCAAGGTCGTCCGGCACGAGGCCGAGAACGCGCGCATCGCGGTGCGCAACATCCGCCGCGACGCCAACGAGCACCTGAAGAAGCTGCTGAAGGACCACGCGGTCGCCGAGGACGACGAGCGTCGCGCGCAGGACGACGTGCAGAAGCTCACCGACCGCTTCATCGCCGAGATCGACCGGGTCCTGGCGGCGAAGGAAGCCGACCTGATGGCGATCTGACGGGCGCCCCCGCGTTCGTCCCGCCACCCGCTCCGGCGCCGCCCCTTCCTCCCGCCCAGCCGCGCGGCCCGCGCCTTGTTCAAGAGCTCCACGCGCGACATCCCCGAGACGCGGGCCGTCCCGCGGCACGTCGCCATCATCATGGACGGCAACGGCCGCTGGGCGAAGCAGCGGCTGCTGCCGCGCGTGGCCGGCCACCGCAAAGGGGTCGAGGCGGTGCGCGGCGTCGTGCGAGCCTGCCTCGAGCGCGGCGTCGAATTCCTGACGCTGTTCGCGTTCTCGAGCGAGAACTGGCGCCGTCCCGCCGACGAAGTCTCGATCCTGATGGACCTGTTCCTGCGCGCGCTGGAGCAGGAAGTCGCCAAGCTGCACGAGAACGGCATCCGCTTCCGCGTCATCGGCGACACGTCGCGCTTCGATCCGCGCATCCGCGAGCTGATCGCCGCCGGCGAGGCGCACACCGCCGCCAACACGCGCCTCACGCTGTCGATCGCCGCGAACTACGGCGGGCGCTGGGACGTCGCGCAGGCGGCGCGCCGCTATTTCGCGCTCAATCCGGAGGCCGTGCACGACGCCGCAGGCCTCGACCCCGAGGCGCTCGAGCCGTTCCTCGCGATGGCGTTCGCGCCCGAGCCCGACCTCTTCATCCGCACCGGCGGCGAGCAGCGGATCTCCAATTTCCTGCTCTGGCAGCTCGCCTACACGGAGCTCTATTTCACCGACCTGCTGTGGCCGGATTTCGACCCGGCGGCGTTCGACGGCGCGATCGCGTGGTACCGCGAGCGCGAGCGCCGCTTCGGCCGCACCAGCGAGCAGGTGCAGGCGGCCGGCGCGTGAGCGCGGTCGGCCCGCCCGCGCCGTCCGCCGACCATGCACCGATGCTGCTGACCCGGGTCCTCACCGCGCTGGTGCTGGCCGTCGCCGTGCTGGCGGCGCTGTTCCTGCTGCCGCCGCGTGCGCTGGGGCGCGGCTGACGCTGGCGGGCATCGTCGTGGCGGCGTCGAATGGGCAGGCCTCGCCGGCTACGCCGCGCCGGCAGTGGCTCTGTTCGTCGCCGGCGTGCCGCTGATCGGCGTCAATCTGCTGTTCTCGCCGCTGGCGGGCTTCGCCGACGGCTGGCCGGACGGCGTCGTGCTCGCCGTCTGCGGCCCCGCGACGCTGTTCTGGCTGATGGTGGTGCCGGCCTGGCTGCGCAGCCGCTGGAAGCCGCGCTCGCCGCTGGTCGTGGCCGTCGTCGGCTGGCTGGTGCTGATCGCGGCCTGGGTCGCCGTGGTCGAGCTGCAGGCGCGCTCGCCGTGGCTCGCGCTGGCGGCGATGGCGATCGTGTGGGTCGCCGACATCGCCGCGTATTTCGCCGGCCGCGCGTTCGGCCGGCGCAAGCTCGCGCCGTCGATCAGCCCGGGCAAGACCTGGGAGGGCGTCTACGGCGCGCTGGCGGCGGTGGCGGTCTACGCGCTGGCGCTGGTGCCGTTCGCGCGGCGCGGCGGGCTACGCGCGCGAGCTCTCGCCGGTCGCGGTCGCGGCCTGGCTGGCGCTCGCGCTGGTGCTCGCCGCGCTGTCGGTCGCCGGCGATCTCTTCGAGTCGCTGCTGAAGCGCCACGCCGGCGTCAAGGACAGCGGCACGCTGCTGCCCGGCCACGGCGGCGTCCTCGACCGCATCGACGCGCTGCTGGCGGCACTGCCGCTGGCCGCGCTGGCGGCGCTCGCGTTCCTGCGATGACGGCCATGCGCACAGCTGTCGATCCTCGGCGCGACCGGCTCGATCGGCGATTCGACGCTCGACGTCGTCGCGCGCCATCCCGGACCGCTTCGCCGTCGCGGGCCTCGCCGCGCACCGGCAATGGGAGAAGCTGGCCGAGCTGTGCCGGCGCTTCCGGCCGCGCTCGCCGCGCTGCTCGACGCCGACGCCGCGCGCGCGCTCGAGCGCGCGCTCGCGGCCGACGGCCTGCCGACGCGAGGTCGCTGGCCGGCATGCGACGGCCTGTGCGCGCGTGGCGGCGCTCGCGGAGGCCGACACCGTGCTGGCGGCGATCGTCGGCGCGGCCGGCCTGCGTGCCGACGCTCGCCGCGGCGCGCGCCGGCAAGCGCATCCTGCTCGCGAACAAGGAAGCGCTGGTCATCGGCGGCGCCGTCTTCATGGATGCGGTGCGCGCGGGCGGCGCGACGCTGCTGCCGATCGACAGCGAGCACAACGCGATCTTCCAGTGCCTGCCGCCGGGCTACGCGGGCGACCCGGCCGCGGCCGGCGTGCGCCGCATCCTGCTCACCGGCTCCGGCGGGCCGTTCCGCGACGCGGCCGCTCGGCGGAACTTGCGGCGGTCACGCCGGACGAAGCCTGTGCGCATCCGAACTGGAGCATGGGCCGCAAGATCTCGGTGGATTCGGCGACGATGATGAACAAGGGCCTCGAGGTGATCGAGGCGCACTGGCTGTTCGGCGCGCCGCGCGAGCAGATCGAGGTGGTCATCCACCCGCAGAGCGTGATCCATTCGCTGGTCGAGTACGTCGACGGCTCGGTGCTGGCGCAGCTCGGCCATCCCGACATGCGCACGCCGATCGCGCAGGCGCTCGCGTATCCCGAGCGCATCGACGCCGGCGTCGGCATGCTCGACCTGGCCGCGCTCGGCGCGCTCGTCGTTCGAGGCGCCGGACTTCGGCCGCTTTCCCTGCCTCGGGCTCGCCTACGACGCGCTGCGCGCCGGCGGCACCGCGCCGGCGGTCGCTCAACGCCGCCAACGAAGTCGCGGTCGCCGCGTTCCTCGCCGGCCGCATCCGCTACACTGACATCGCCGCCGCGTGCGCGCGAGACGCTCGCCGCGCGTCGCGGCGCGGCCGGTGCGCACGCTGGACGACGCGCTCGCCGCCGACGGCGAGGCCCGGGCGTTCGCCCGCGCGTGGCTGAAGCTGCCGGCCGAGGCTCGCACTGCCGCCGCACCGATGGTTGCCGCCTGATGGACATCCTGCAGAAAATTCTCGCCTTCCTGCGTCGTGCTGTCCGTGCTGGTGGTCATCCACGAGCTCGGGCCACTACGCGGTCGCGCGCTGGTGCGGCGTCAAGGTGCTGCGCTTTTCGGTCGGCTTCGGCCGCGTCGCTCTGGTCGCGCCGCTACGGCGCCGACCGCACCGAGTGGGCGATCTCGGCGGTGCCGCTCGGCGGCTACGTGAAGATGGCCGACGAGCGCGAAGGCGATCTCGCGCCGGCCGACCTGCCGCGCGCCTTCAACCGGCAGGGCGTGGGCAAGCGCATCGCGATCGTCGCCGCCGGGCCGATCGCCAACCTCCTGCTCGCGGTGCTGCTGTTCGCGGGCACGTTCGTCGCCGGCGTTCCCGGGCAGCGCGCGCTGCTCGGCCGACCCGCCGCCCGACACGCCGGCGGCGCGCGCCGGGATGCGCGCCGGCGACCTGGTGGTCGCGGTCGACGACGTGCCCGGTGCGAAGCTGGCAGGACCTGCGCTGGCGGCTGCTGAAGTCCTCGGGCCAGCCCGAGGCCGTGGTGCGCGTCCTGCGCGCGTCCGATCCGCCCGGGGGCCGAACCGGCAGACGCGCCGGCTCTCGCTCGCCGCCGTGGCGATGGCCGACTGGGAAGGCAACTTCATGCCGTTGCTGGGCCTCGCCGCCGACTTCGGCGCGCCGCTGATCGACGAGGTGATCCCGGGCAAGCCGGCCGAGCGCGCCGGGCTGAAGGCCGGCGACCACATCGTCGCGGTCGACGGCGCGCCGGTGCGCTCGCCGGCGGACGTCGCCAGCCGCACCAACGCCAGGCCGGGGCGCCGCGTGACGTTCAGCATCGCGCGCGACGGCGCGCGAGCAGCGACGTCACGCTCACCACCGGAGGCGAGCGAACAGGGCGGGCGCGCGGATCGGGCTCGCCGGGCATTCGCCTCAAGATCGATCCCGCCGCCGCGCGAGCGCCTCGGCGTCACCGTGCGCTACGGCGTCGTCGAAGCGCTGGGCGAGGGCGCGCGCAAGACGTGGGAGCTGTCGGTGTTCACGCTGAAGATGCTCGGGCGCATCGTGACCGGCGACGCGTCGCTCAAGAACATCAGCGGTCCGATCACGCTCGCCGACTACGCCGGGCAGTCGGCGCAGGCGGGCACGCTCGTCTTCGTCGGCTATCTCGCGCTGATCAGCATCAGTCTCGGCGTGCTCAACCTGCTGCCGATTCCGCTATTGGATGGCGGGCATTTGCTGTATTATTTCGTCGAACTCATCAAGGGCAGTCCGCTTTCCGACCGCGCCTTCGAGCTTGGCCAGCGCATCGGCATGGCCATGCTCGCAGTGATGATGGCGCTGGCGTTTTTCAATGACCTCTCCCGTCTGTTCTGAGCACCGCCGGTGCGGCGCGCCGTCGGCGGCGAGCCGCATTCGCCGCGCAGCCGCGTCCTGGCTGCGCGCGCTGGCGCTCGCCGCCTGCGCGGCGGTCGCCGCGGGCGCGGGCGGCGCGGCGTGGGCATTCGACGCGTTCGTGGTGCGCGACATCCGCGTCGAGGGCGTGCAGCGCACCGAAGCGGGGACCGTGTTCAGCTACCTGCCGATCAAGGTCGGCGACACCCTCACCAACGAGAAGGCGGCGCAGGCCGTCAAGGCGCTCTACGCGACGGGCTTCTTCCGCGACGTTCGGCTCGAGGTGCAGGACGGCGTTCTCATCGTCTCGGTGCAGGAGCGGCCGACGATCAGCAGCATCAGCTTCGTCGGCAACAAGGAATTCGACACCGACACGCTGAAGAAGGCGTTGAAGGACATCGGCATCGCCGAGGCGCGGATCTTCGACCGCTCGGCGCTCGACCGCGCCGAGCAGGAGATGAAGCGCCAGTACATCACCCGCGGCCGGTACGCGGCGAAGGTGACGACCACCGTCACGCCGCAGGAGCGCAACCGCGTGGCCGTCAACTTCACCGTCGACGAGGGCGACGCCGCCAAGATCGCGCGTATCAACATCGTCGGCAACAAGGCGTTCACCGAGAAGGAGCTGCTGAGCCAGATGCAGCTCACCACGCCCGGCTGGATGACCTGGTACACGAAGAACGACCAGTATTCCAAGCAGAAGCTGCAGGCCGACCTCGAGGCCCTGAAGAGCTTCTACCAGAACCGCGGCTACCTCGAGTTCAACGTCGAGTCCACGCAGGTGTCGATCACGCCGGACAGGGAGGACATCTACATCACGATCACCGTCGTGGAAGGCGGGCGCTACACGGTGTCCGACGTCCGGCTGGCGGGCGAGATGATGGTCGCCGAGGCCGAGCTCGCGAAGCTGATCCAGGTCAAGCCCGGCGACGTCTTCTCGCGCCAGCTGCTGCAGGTGTCGACCAAGGACATCAGCGACCGCCTGGGCGGCGAAGGCTACGCGTTCGCCAACGTCAACGCGGTGCCGGAGATCGACCGCGAGAAGCTGCAGGCGGCGTTCACGTTCTACATCGACTCCGGGCGCCGCGTGTACGTGCGCAAGATCAACATCAACGGCAACAACCGCACCCGCGACGAGGTGATCCGCCGCGAGATGCGCCAGCTCGAGTCCGCGTGGTACGACGGCAACCGCATCGACCGCTCGAAGGTCCGGCTGCGGCGGCTGGGCTTCTTCGACGACGTCAACATCGAGACGCCGCCGGTCCAGGGAACGCCCGACCAGGCCGACGTCGAGGTGACGGTCACGGAGAAGTCGACGGGCCAGCTGCTCGCGGGCGTGGGTTACTCCAGCGCCGACGGCGTCGTGTTCAATGCGTCGATTTCGCAGCAGAACATCTTCGGCAGCGGCAACGCGCTGATCGCCGCGCTCAACACGAGCAAGGTGAACCGCACGATCTCGCTCGCCTTCACCCAGCCGTACTGGACCGTCGACGGCGTCTCGCGCACGCTCGAGCTCTACCAGAAGAACATCGACACGGCGTCGCTGGCAACCACCTCGTACACGTCGTCGACGCTCGGCGCGGCAGTCGGCTTCGGCCTGCCGGTCACGGAAAGCGACACGATCAACGTCGGCCTGCGCGTGGAGCGCACGAGCATCGAGTTCCCGGTCGGCTACTGCGACCCGATCCTCGGCCTCGCCCCGCCGGCGTACTGCCTGTTCGTGCGCGAGGTCGGCTCGCCGTTCACCAACGTCATCCTCACCGGCGGCTGGTCCCGTGACACCCGCGACGACATCCTCTATCCTACGCGGGGCCGGCTGCAGAGCTTCGGCGTCGAGGTCGGGCTCCCGGTCGACGTACCGTATTACAAGGTGAATTACCTGCAGCAGTGGTTCACGCCGCTGCCCTACGTGCCGGATCTTGTGCTGATGCTGCGCGCCGACCTCGGATACGCCGACGGATACCAGGGCAAGCCCCTGCCGTTCTTCAAGGCGTTCTACGCCGGCGGCGTGGGCTCGGTGCGCGGCTACCAGACCGCGTCGATCGGGCCGAAGGACATCTACGGCAACGCGACGGGCGGCAAGGAGAAGATCGTGGGCAACGCGGAAGTGTTCTACCCGCTGCTCAGGGGCGACAAGTCGGTGCGCATCAGCGCATTCTTCGACGCCGGCCGCATCTCCGGGATCCCCGTGGTCAACGAAAACATCTCGGACAACCTCGAGTCGAACTACCAGGATTTCCGCTATTCGGCCGGCGTAGGGCTTGCCTGGAATTCGCCGATCGGCCCGCTGAAGTTCAGCTACGGAATCCCCCTCAATCCACAGTCCCTCGACAAGATCCAGCGCTTCCAGTTCCAGGTCGGATCGGTGTTCTAGCAGGAGATTCACGTGAACCGCAGCATGTCCCGCCTCCCCTATGCCGCCGTCGCGGCCTTCGCCCTGCTGGCGCTGGGTGCAGGCGCCGTCGACGCCGCCGACTACAAGGTCGGATTCGTCAACACCGAGCGGCTGTTCCGCGAAGCGGCGCCCGCCAAGCGCGCGCAGTTGAAGCTCGAGAAGGAGTTCGCCGCGCGCGACGCCGAGATCCAGAAGCTCGGCAAGCAGGTGCGCGACCTCCAGGCGCAGGTGGAGAAGGATGGCGCCACGATGTCCGAGACCGAGCGCCGCAACCGGGAGCGCGATCTCGCCAACCTGACGCGCGACCTGCAGCGCGGGCAGCGCGAGTTCCGCGAGGACCTCAACCTGCGCCGCAACGAGGAGCTCGCGAGCGTCCAGGAGCGCGCGAACAAGGTCATCCAGCAGATGGCGGAAGCCGAGAAGTTCGACCTCATCCTGCAGGACCCCGTCGTCTACGCGAGTCAGCGCATCGACATCACCGAAAAGGTCATCAAGGCGCTGGCCGACAAGTAGGTCCGGCCGCGCGCTTCGTCCCACCTTCGCGGATGGCGACGCCCACATCACCCCCCACCCCCGCCGGACACCCGCTGTCCGAGCTGGCGCGGCTTACCGGCGCGCAGCTCGAAGGCGACGGTTCGCTGCGCGTGACCCACGTCGCCGACCTCGAGACGGCAGGCGAGGGCGCGATCGCGTTCATGATCAATCCCGCCTATCGCGCGCAGCTGGCGGCCACGCGCGCCACGGCGGTGATCGTCGCGCCGGACGCGGCCGCGCACACCACGCGCGCGAAGCTCGTGCACGCCAATCCCTATGCGGCGTACGCCCGGGTTGCCGCGCTGCTGCATCCGCCCGCACCGATCGAGCCGGGCGTGCATCCGACGGCGGCGGCCGCTGCCGGGGCGCGGATCGCGCCTACCGCATCCGTGGCCGCGCACGCGTCGATCGGCGCCGGCGCGGTGATCGGCGAGCGCGTGCGCATCGGTGCCGGCTGCGCGGTGGGCGCCGGCGCCGCCGTCGGCGACGACAGCGAGCTCCACGCCAACGTCACGGTCTACGATCGCTGCGTGATCGGACCACGGTGCATCATCCACAGCGGCGTGGTGATCGGCGCCGACGGCTTCGGCATGGTGGACGAGGGCGGCCGCTGGCTCAAGGTACCGCAGCTGGGCCGCGTCGTGATCGGCGCCGACGTCGAGATCGGCGCCAACACGACAATCGACCGCGGCACCATCGGCGACACCGTGATCGAGGACGACGTCAAGCTGGACAACCTGATCCAGATCGGCCACAACTGCAGCATCGGCCGGCACACGGCGATCGCAGGCTGCGTGGGCATCGCCGGCAGCACGCGGATCGGTCGCAACTGCCGCATCGGCGGCGCCGCGATGATCTCCGGCCACATCGAGATCTGCGACGGCACGCTGGTGCGCGGGGCGACCACGGTCGCGCTGTCCATCGACAAGCCCGGCGACTACACCGGCGCCTTTCCCATGCTCGACCACAAGACGTGGCGGCGCCTCGCCATCGAGTGGCCGCAGTTCGCGACCTTCGGGCGCCGACTGCGCACACTCGAACGCAAGGCGGCAGGTCCCGCCACCCACGACGACGCCGCGGCGCACGATCGCGGCAAGGAGGAGACATGACCGAGGACCCGAGCGGCGCGCTCGACATCAAGGGCATCATGCGGTACCTGCCGCACCGGTATCCGTTCCTGCTGCTCGACCGGGTGACCGCGTGCGAGCCGCCGAAGATGATCCGGGCGCTCAAGAACGTGACGATGAACGAGCCCTTCTTCCAGGGGCACTTTCCCGGGTTCCCCGTGATGCCCGGCGTGCTGATCATCGAGGCGCTGGCGCAGGCGGCGTCCATTCTCGCCTACCAGTCGACCGGCACCGGGCCCGGCAGCGACGCCCTGTTCTTCTTCGCCGGTATCGACAACGCCCGCTTCCGGCGGCAGGTGGGACCGGGCGACCAGCTCTGCCTCGAAGTGGACACGATCCGCATCGCGCGCGGGCTGGGCAAGTTCCGGACGCGCGCGCTGGTCGGGACCGAGGTCGCGGCCGAGGCGGAGCTGATGGCGGCGCTGCGCTTCCCGCGCACCGAGCCGCGCCCCGACGACGCCGCCTGACGCATGGCGCGCATCCATCCGACCGCGCTGGTCGATGCAGCAGCGGTGCTCGACGCGGACGTCGAGATCGGACCGTACTCGATCGTCGGTCCGCACGTGAAGATCGGCGCCGGCACCGTGGTCGGCCCGCATGTGGTGCTGGCCGGCCGGACGAGCGTCGGCGCCCGCAACCGCTTCTACCAGTTCTCCTCGATCGGGGAGGTGCCCCAGGACCGCAAGTACGGCGGCGAGCCCACCACCACCACCATCGGCGACGACAACACGTTCCGCGAATTTGTCTCGATCCATGCGGGCACGGCGCAGGATCGCGGCGACACCGCCATCGGCAACGGCAACCTCTTCCTCGCCTACACCCACGTCGCCCACGACTGCGCGATCGGCAACCAGACGACGTTCTCGAACAACGCGCAGATCGCCGGCCACGTGACGATCGGCGACTGGGTGGTGCTGGGCGCGTACGCCGGCGTGCACCAGTTCTGCCGGGTCGGCGCGCACGCGATGCTCGCCGCCGGATCGATCGTGCTGCAGGACGTTCCCCCTTTCGTGACGGTCACCGGATATCCGGCGAAGCCCGCCGGGACCAACAACGAGGGCCTGCGCCGGCGCGGGTTCTCGGCGCCCGAGATCGCCGCGGTGCGCCGCGCGTACAAGACGCTCTACCGCGAAGGGCTGTCGCTCGAGGACGCCCGTGCCGCGCTGGCGGCTGCCGCGGCGGAGACGCCGGCACTCGCACCGCTGGTCGAGTTCCTCGCCGAGTCCGGTCGCGGCCTCGCCCGCTAGGATGATTACGATAGGCATCGTCGCCGGCGAGGCCTCCGGCGACGCGCTCGCGGCCGCGCTGATCCGCGGCGTGCGCGCGCGCATGCCCGAGGCGCGCTTCGTCGGCATCGCCGGGCCGAAGATGCAGGCCGCCGGGTGCGAAGCGTGGTTCCCGCTGGAAACGCTGGCCGTGCGCGGCATCGTCGAGGTCGTGCACAAGCTGCCCGAGCTCCTCCGCATGCGCGCCGCGCTCGTGCGCCGCCTCGCCGCCGAGCGGGTTCCCGTCTTCGTCGGCGTCGACGCGCCCGACTTCAACCTCGGGCTCGAAGGGATGCTCAAGCGCCGGGGCCTGCGCACGATCCATTTCGTCAGCCCGTCGGTGTGGGGGTGGCGCCGCGAGCGGCTCGCGAAGATCGCGCGCAACGTCGACCGCATGCTGGCGCTGTTCCCGTTCGAGCCCCCGATCTACACCGAGGCGGGCATTCCCGTCACGTTCGTCGGCCACCCGCTCGCGCAGTCCGCGGCGACGCACGCCACGCGCCGCGAGACGCGGCGGCAGCTGAAGCTCGCGTCCGAGGTCCCCGTGTTCGCGCTGCTGCCGGGCAGCCGGGCGGCGGAGCTCGACATGCACGGCGATCTCGTCCTGCACACCGCGGCGGCGATCCACGCCGCCAAGCCGGACGCGCGCTTTCTCGTGCCGCTCGCCACGCGGCCGACGCGCGATCGCTTCGAGGCGGCGATCTACCGGCTCGGACTGCAGAAGCTGCCGCTGACCCTGCTCTACGGGCACGCCGGCGACGCGCTGCGGGCGGCCGACGTCGCGGTGGTCTGCTCCGGCACCGCCACGCTCGAGGCGGCGCTCGCGCGCTGCCCCCACGTGATCTTCTACCGCGTTTCCCGGATGACCTCCGAGATCGTGCGCCGCAAGTACCTGCTGCCGTGGATCGGGCTGCCGAACATCCTCGCCGGCCGGTTCGTCGTTCCCGAATTCCTGCAGGACGATGCCAACCCGGAGAATCTCTCGCAGGCCGCGCTCAACTGCTACGACGACACCGTCAGCCGGCGGCGGATCGAGGCGCTGTTCGCCGGGCTCGCTGCGTCGCTGACGGCGGACACCGGCGCGCTGGCGGCGGAGGCGGTCGCCGCCGAGTTGCGCGCGACCGGCGTCGCATGCTGACCGCCGGCGTGGACGAAGCCGGCCGCGGACCGCTGGCGGGGCCGGTGGTGGCGGCGGCGGTGATCCTCGACGTCCGGCGGCCGATCGCCGGGCTGCGCGATTCGAAGCAGCTGACCGCGGCGGCGCGGGACCGGCTCGCCGCCGAGATCCGCGCCGGCGCGCTCGCGTGGTGTGTGGCGAGCGCGGACGTCGGCGAGATCGACGCGCTCAACATCCTGCAGGCGACGCTGCTCGCGATGCGGCGGGCGGTGGAGGGCCTCGCCATCGCGCCCGACGCGGCCGACATCGACGGCACGCATTGCCCGCGGCTCGCGTGCGCGACGCGGGCGATCGTCAGGGGCGACTGCACGGTGCCGGCGATCTCCGCGGCGTCGATCCTCGCCAAGACTGCGCGCGATGCGCTGCTGGTGGCGCTCGACGCCGCGCACCCGGGCTACGGGTTCGCGCGCAACAAGGGCTACGGCACGCCCGAGCACCTCGCCGCGCTGGACCGGCTGGGCCCGTCGCCCGCCCACCGGCGCAGCTTCGCGCCCGTCGCCCAGGCCGCATTCGGCTTCTGACCCGGCGCGCTGCCGCGGCCTGCGCGCGATGCTATAGTGGCCGCGCGCGGCGGGGCGGACGTTCCCGCACGAGCGCCGCGTCCCGCACAGGGCGAATGGGGGAGAGGAAACGATGACCACGGGCAGGCTTTCCGCACGCGTCGCGCTCGCAGCGCTCGCCCTCGTCGCCGCGGCCGGCGCGCGCGGCGAGATGAGCGAGATCAACGTCGCGCAGCAGTACGGGATCAGCTACCTCCCGCTGATGATCATGGAGGACCAGAAGCTCATCGAGAAGCACGCCAGGGCGGCGGGCGCGGACGTCAAGGTGGGGTGGGCGAAGTTCGCCGGCGGCAACGTGATGAACGACGCGCTGCTGTCGAACAGCCTGCAGTTCGCGTCCGGCGGCGTTGGTCCGCTGGTGACGATGTGGGCGCGCACGCGCGGCAACCTCGACGTCAAGGCGGTGTCGGCGATCAACTCGATGCCGCTCTACCTCAACAGCCGCAACCCCGCCGTGAAGACGATCAGGGACTTCACGGAGAAGGACAGGATCGCGCTGCCGGCGGTCAAGGTGTCGATCCAGGCGGTCACGCTGCAGATGGCGGCCGAGAAGGCCTTCGGCGAGGGCCAGCAGGGCAGGCTCGACCCGCTGACGGTCTCGATGTCGCACCCGGATGCGCAGGCCGCGCTGCTTGTCGAGCGCGTCCGAGATCACCGCGCACTTCAGCTCGCCGCCGTTCCAGTACCAGCAGCTCGAGAAGCCGGGCATCCACACCGTGCTCAACTCGTACGACGTCCTCGGCGGGCCGGCGACGTTCAACGTGGTGTGGACGACGTCGAAGTTCAGGAACGACAACCCGAAGCTCTACGACGCCTTCGTCAAGGCGCTCGACGAAGCGACGGCGATCATCAATCGCGACCGGAAGGCGGCTGCCGAGACATACCTGCGCCTGTCCCGCGACAAGGACACCGTGGCCGACATCCTCGCGATGCTCAACGATCCCAACATCGTCTACACGACCACGCCGCAGAACGTGATGAAGTACGTCAACTTCATGCACAAGGTGGGCTCGATCAAGGTCCGTCCGGATTCCTGGAAGGACCTGTTCTTTCCCAACGTCCACGGCCTGCCCGGCGGCTGAAGCGGCATGCGCGGCCCATCGCCGGGAGCGCCGCGGGGCGCGTGGCCGGACATCCCCGTCGGCATCGACGAGATCCGCGCCGCGCACGCGCGCATCGCCGCGCACGTGCGCCGCACGCCGGTGATGTCCTGCCCCGCGCTGGATGCGGCCGCCGGCGCGCAGCTTCACTTCAAGTGCGAGAACTTCCAGGACGTCGGCGCGTTCAAGGCGCGCGGCGCGGCCAACGCCGTGTTCTCGCTGTCGGCGGCCGACGCGGCGCGCGGTGTCGTCACCCATTCGTCGGGCAATCACGGCGCAGCCCTGGCGTGGGCCGCGGCGCGGCGGGGGATTCCGGCGTGGATCGTGATGCCCAACAACGCACCGGCGATCAAGGAGGCCAACGTGCGCAGCTTCGGCGGGCAGGTGCGGCCGTGCGCGCCGAGTGTGGCGGCGCGCGAGGCCGCGTGCGCGGCGGTGCAGGCCGAGACCGGCGCGACGCTCGTGCATCCGTACAACGACTGGCAGGTGATCGCGGGGCAGGGGACCGCGGCCCTCGAGCTGCTGCAGGAGCTTCCCGATCTCGACGCCGTCGCCGCGCCGGTCGGCGGCGGCGGACTGCTGTCGGGGACGGCGATCGCGGCGCGCAGCCTGCGCCCGACGGTGCGCGTCTTCGGCGCCGAGCCCAGGGGCGCGGACGACGCGCAGCGCTCGCTGGCCGCCGGGCACATCATCGCGCAGGACGACCCGCGCACGATCGCCGACGGGCTGCGCACCTCGCTCGGCGACAAGACCTTCGCCGTGCTCTCGCGCCTGGTCGAGGGCATCGGCACGACGAGCGAGGAAGCCATCGTCGCCGCGATGCGCCTCACCTGGGAGAAGCTGCGGATCGTGATCGAGCCTTCCTCGGCAGTGCCGCTCGCGTGCCTGATGGAGCGCTCCATCGACCTCGCGGGAATGAAGGTCGGCGTCATCCTCTCGGGCGGCAACGTCGATCTCGACCGCTTGCCTTGGCAGCGATGACGTTGGTCGGCGGCCCGGTATTGCGTAGCCCGGCGTTGAGCGGAGCGAAACCCGGGGCAATCGTGGCCATGGCCGCAACCACCCGGGTTTCGCATTCGCTCAACGCCGGGCCACGCAAGGCCGGATCGAGGCAGCGGGAGGCCGTCGCATGACTGGCGATCGCCCGGAGCGCCACGGCGAGCCGGTCACGTCGTCCGCGTTCGGCGTGATCGAGAAGCCGCTCTCGCCGTGGGAGCGCATCGGCAACGTCGGCGCGCTGCGCAAGCTCGCGATCCTCGCGGTGCTGGCGTTCGATCTGGGAACTCTACGCGCGCTGGCTCAACAACCCGCTGCTGTTCCCAACGTTCGGCGTGACGGTGCAGGCATTCGCCGAGGCCATACGCAGCGGCGAGCTGCCGGGCAAGGCCTGGACGTCGATCAAGGTCCTGCTGGTCGGCTACGCGGCGGGGATACTCTGCGCCGCGGTGCTGACGATCGTCGCCATCACGACGCGCTTCGGCACCGACCTCCTCGAGCTGCTGACTTCGATGTTCAATCCGCTGCCGGCGATCGCGCTGCTGCCGCTCGCTCTGATCTGGTTCGGCCTCGGCGCCGGCAGCATCGTCTTCGTGCTGGTGCACTCGGTGCTGTGGGCGGTCGCGCTCAACACCCACTCGGGGTTCCTGTCGGTGTCGAACACGCTGCGCATGGTGGGGCGCAATTACGGCCTCTCCGGGTTGTCCTACGTCGCCCGGATCCTCATCCCGGCGGCGTTCCCGAGCATCCTGACCGGACTCAAGATCGGCTGGGCCTTCGCCTGGCGCACGCTGATCGCCGCCGAGCTCGTGTTCGGCGTCTCGTCGGGCTCCGGCGGCCTCGGCTGGTTCATCTACGAGAACAAGAACCAGCTGGAGATTCCCGCGGTGTTCGCCGGGCTGTTCACGGTCATCCTGATCGGGCTCCTCGTCGAGAACGTCTGCTTCCGCTCGATCGAGGCGCGCACGGTGCGCCGCTGGGGCATGCAGAGCTAGCCGGCGATGGACGTCGTCATCTGCGAATTCATGGACGAGGCTGCCGTGGCGAGGCTCGCCGCGGTGCACCGCACGCACTACGACGCGGGACTCGTCGACCGTCGCGACGAACTGAAGGCGCGCCTCGCCCCGGCGCGGGCGCTGATCGTGCGCAACCGCACGCAGGTCGACGCGCAGCTGCTTGCCGCCGCGCCGCGGCTGCAGGTGGTCGGCCGCCTCGGCGTCGGCCTCGACAACATCGACGTGCCCGCGTGCGCCGCGCGCGGCATCGAGGTGATACCGGCGACGGGCGCCAATGCGCTGGCCGTCGCCGAGTACGTGATCGCGGCCGCGATGATGCTGTTGCGCGGCGCGTACTTCTCGACCGCCGCGGTCGCGGCCGGGCGCTGGCCGCGGGCGCGCGCTGTCGGCCGGCCGCGAGACGGCCGGCACGACGCTCGGCGTCGTCGGTTTCGGCGGCATCGGGCGTCTGGTCGCCGAGCGGGCGCAGGGCCTCGCGCATGCGCGTGATCGGCTTTGACACGCAGGTCGCGCCCGGGTCCCCTCTCTGGGCCGCGGCGGGGGTCGAGCCGCGCGCGTTCGAAGCGCTGCTCGCCGAAGCCGACGTCGTCACCGCGCACGTGCCGCTGACCGCCGGCGACGCGCGGCCTGTTCGACGCCGCCCGGATCGGCACGATGAAGGCAGGCGCCGTGCTGATCAACACCTCGCGCGGCGGCGTCGTCGACGAAGCCGCGCTCGCCGCCGCGCTGCGCTCCGGTGCGCTGGGCGGCGCCGCGCTCGACGTCTATGCGCAGGAGCCGCTGCCCGCCGGGTCGCCGCTGGCCGGCTGCCCGAACCTCATCCTGACGCCGCACGTCGCGGGCGTCACGCGCGAATCGAACGTCCGCGTCTCGACGCTGATCGGCGAGCAGGTCGCCGCGGCGCTGACGGCGGCCGCTGCCTGAGGACGCCGCCGATGCCCGTGTTTTCCCCCGCCGAACTGCGCGACCTGGCGACGCGCGCGCTCGCGCCGCAGCGGCGCCGGCGAAGACGATGGCGCAGGCCACCGCGGCGGCGCTCGTCTACGCCGACTGCCGGGGACTCGCGTCGCACGGCGTGGCCCGCGTTCCGCAATACGCGACGCACCTCAGGAACGGGCGCGCCGACGGCGCGGCGCGGCCGGCCGTCGTCGCCGGGCGCGGCGGCGCGGTGCTGGTCGACGCCCGCTGCGGCCTCGCGTTTCCCGCATGCGCGCTGGCGGTGGACGAGGCGATCCGGCGCGCGCGCGAGTTCGGCGTCGCGTTCGCCGGCGTCACCAACTCGCATCACTTCGGCGTGGCCGCGTGGCACCTGGAGCCGTTCGGCGCGAACGGGCTGGTGGGGCTGGCACTCGGCAATTCGCCGGCGGCGATGCCCGCCGCCGGCGGCACGCGCCCGCTCTTCGGCACCAATCCCCTTGCCGCGGTGTTTCCCCGGCGCGATGGCGCGCCGCTGTCGATCGACCTGTCGCTCTCCGCGGTGGCCCGGGGCAAGCTGATGATCGCGGCCAAGGAGGGCCGGCCGATTCCGCTCGGCTGGGCGCAGGATGCCGACGGCAATCCGACGACCGACGCCAAGGCCGGGCTCGCCGGCTCGATGCTGCCGTCGGGGGGCACCAAGGGCGCGCTGCTGGCGCTGACGATCGAACTGCTGGTGACGGCACTCACCGGGGCGGCGATGGGATTCGAGGCGAGCAGCTTCTTCGTCGACGAGGGCAACCGGCCGCGGCTCGGGCAGGCCTTCCTCGCCGTCGATCCCGCCGCGCTCGCCGGGCGCGACGTCTACCTCGCGCGCGTGGAAGCGCTGGTCGCCGAGATGGCGAAGGAGCCCGGCGTGCGCCTGCCGGGTCGGCGCCGCGACGAGCTGGCGGCGCGGGCGCTGCGCGAGGGCGTGGACATTCCGGCGCCGCTGGCCGCGCAGTTGCAGGACCTCGCCCGTATGAGCCCGCCGGGCCGCCCCAAGGGCGAATCCCGGAGTGCGGAGCACGACGGTCGTCAAGCGAGCCCGCCGGGCCGCCCCAAGGGCGAATCCCGGAGTGCCGAGCACGACGGTCGTCAAGCGAGCCCGCCGGGCCGCCCCGAGGGCGAATCCCGGAGTGCGCGAGCACGACGAGCGTTCAACCGCCGCGCCGGGGAAGCCGGCGACGACCGCGCTCCCCCGCGCGACCGCGCTGCTGCTCAACGTCGGCGCACGCGCTCGACCACATGTTCCTGCTGATCTTCGCGACCGCGGTGGCGACGATCGCCGCGGATTTCGGCTTGCCAGGACTGGGACGACCTGATGCCCTACGGCGCCGGCGCGTTCCTGCTGTTCGGGCTGGGCTCGCTGCCGGCGGGCCGCCTCGGCGACCTGTGGGGCCGGCGGCAGCATGATGCTCATCTTCTTCTTCGGCATGGGCGTCGGCGCTGCTGGTCGCGCCTCACGCAGAACGCGTGGCAGCTCGCCGGCGCGCTCATGCTGATCGGCGCGTTCGCGTCGATCTACCACCCGGTCGGCATCCCGATGCTGGTGCAGCGCGCGCCGCAACCCGGGCCCCGCGATCGGCATCAACGGGCTCGCCGGCAATCTCGGCATGGCGGTCGCGGCGATCCTGACCGGCCTGCTCGTCAAGTGCGTCGGGCTGGCGCGCGGCCTTCGTCGCTGCCCGGCCTCGTCGCCATCGCCTGCGGCATCGTGTTCGCGCTCGTGCGCCGCGCGAAGCACGCGCGCGCCGGCCAAGCGCACCGGCAAGGCCCACGTCGCACGGTCCGCGCGCACGCTGGCGCGCGTCGTTCCTCGTGATGACGGTCGACCGCGATCACCAGCAGCCTGCTGTTCAACTTCACCACCAACGGCAACGGGCAGCTGCTGCGCCGAACGCTTCGCCGGCATGATCGAAGACCCGGCGCTGCTCGGCGCGCTGCTGGCGCTGAGTCTACGCCATCGCCTCGTTCGCGCAGCTCGTCGTCGGCCGCCTGATCGACCGCTATCCGCTCAAGCCGCTCTACGTGGGCATCGTCGCTGCCGCAGGTCGCCGCTGTTCGCTGCTCGCCGCGCACGCGCAGGGCTGGGCGCTGTTCGCGCTGCAGGTCGCGTTCATGATCGCGGTGTTCGGCGCGATCCCGTTCACCGACGCGATGATCGTGCGCTACGTCGACGACCGCATGCGCTCGCGGGTGAGCGGGCATGCGCCTGGCGGTGTCCTTCGGCGTCAGCTCGGCTGGCGGTGTGGGTGCTCGGGCCGCGTGGTCAAGGCCGCCGGCTTCGAGACGCTGCTGCTGGCGATGGCCGGGATTGCGCTGGTCACGCTGCTCGCGATCCTGCTGCTGCCCCCGGCGCCGCGCCGCGCGGCGGCGTCGGCCGTCAGCGGGGCGCCACCGCCGCGATCGTCTCGCGCAGCGGACTGAAGATCCCCGGCGCCGCGGCGATCACGTCGGTGGTGCGCAGGAGCTCGCCGCCGCCGGCGAGATCGCCGACGCGCCCACCTGCCTCGCGCACGAGCAGCGCGCCGGCCGCGATGTCCGGCAGCTCGAGGCTCATCACCCAGAAGCCGTCGAGACGGCCGGCAGCGAGGTGCGCGAGATCGAGCGCGCAGGCGCCGGCGCGGCGGATGCCCGCACTGCGCACGATCAGCCTGTTGAACACGGGCAGGTAGGCCGCCATGCGCGGACTCTCGGGTGCCGGGAACACGGTGCCGAGCAGGGCTTTGTCGAGTGCGGTGCAGGCCGATACGCGGATCGGCGCCCCGTTGAGTTGCGCACCCTTGCCCGTGATCGCGGTGAAGAGCTCGTCGCGCAGCGGATCGAGCACCACGGCGTGGGTGATGACGTCGCCGTGCGCCAGCGCGATCGATACCGCGTAATACGGGAATCCGTGCGCGAAATTGACCTTGCCCTCGATGGCGTCGACGATCCAGCGGTACGCGCCGGCGGCACCAGCGCCGGCGCTCGCCGGCCCGCCCGCGGCGGGCTCCTCGCCGAGGATCGCGTGGGTCGGAAACGCCGCCCGCAGCGTGGCGTGGATCGCCTTCTGCGCGTCGGCGCCGGCCGCCCTGGCGATGTCCTCGTGGCCCTTCGCGTGCGAGGGCAGGCGCTTCAGGTCGCGGGCGGCATCGATGATGACCGAACCGGCGCGCCGCGCGGCGCGGACCGCGACGGCGAGGACGGGATCCTGGTTCACGAGGTCAGCTGCCGCATCATCGCCCGATTGTAGCGCGCCGCCGCCGCACCGCGCGCGGGCCCGGGGCGCAGCTTCAGGCGACCTTGACGCGCAGCATCATCCCGCCGTCTTCGTGCTCGAGATTGTGGCAGTGGAAGAGGTACACCTGCTCGCCCGCGAACGGATGGCGGAAGTCGATCGCGATCCGCACCGATTCGCCGGGCCAGACGAGGACCGTGTCCTTCCAGCCGAGGTCCGTCGCGAGGCGGCCGCGGTCGGCCACCACCAGCGGCGCGAGCGCATCCGGGCTCGTCTCGCGCTCCAGCACGCGGAACTGGAAGCCGTGCAGGTGCATCGCGTGCGGCATGCTGGCGTGGTAGTTGCGGATGAGCCAGGTCTCGACGGCGTGGCGGGCGACGACGATGGGGGTGGCCGCGGCGTCGTAGACGCGATCGTTGATCCGCCAGCGTCCCCTGGCGAAGCCGAGACGAAGCGGTCGCTCGTCCGTCGCCGCAGCGAGCGTCGGCGGGGCGGAAAGACGCGCGGGCAGCGACGGCCCGGCGGCGTGCGGCGCGCGAATCCGGAATTGCAGCAGCTGCAGCGGCGCGCCGTCGGGGACCGTCATTGCGGCAGCCACCGCTGCCGCGGCGCCGGGCGCCGGCGGGCGGGAGGGCGGCTGCGTGGATGTCGGCATCGCGTGGGCTTCGCCGGCCGGGGCTGCATCGGCGCCGGGACGCTGTGCCGGCAACGCGTGCATCGGATCGAACGCGCGGCTTTCGAGCAGCACGAACCCGCCCGGCGCGATAGAGGCGAAGTCCACGAGCACGTCGAGGCGCTCGGCCGGCGAGACGAAGACCTCCGTGCACGGCTGCGCGCGCTCGAGCAGGCCGCCGTCGGTGCCCAGCAGGTGGAAGGGCAGCACGGTGCCGTCGTCGCGGCGCAGCGCCAGCCGGAAATTGCGCGCGTTCGCCGCGTTGAGGATGCGCAGACGGTAGTGGCGCGCGGCGACGTCGAGGAACGGGCGCGCCGTGAAATTGACGAGCATCTCGTCGCCGTACCAGCCGAGCAGCGCGTCGCCGGCGCTCGGCGCGTAGCTGCCTCCCGCTGCGCCCTTCCGGTCGTGCAGCACCAGCGGAATCTCCGTCTCGCCGGGAACGAGCCCCAGCGCGGCGCGCAGCGCGTCCTCGTCCTCGTCCTCGATCGCGATCAGGCCGAACAGGCCCGCGCGCGACCTGGCCTGCCGTGGCCCCGTGCGGGTGCGGGTGGTACCAATAGAGACCGGCGCGGTTGCGCACGGTGATCGCGTAGTCGAACGCGGCGCCCGGCGCGATCAGCGTCTCGCCGTTGCCGTCGTTCGCCGTGTCCACGGCGAGCCCGTGCCAGTGCGCGACCGTCGGCTCGGCCGACTCGTTGGCGAGCTTCACCCGCAGCAGCTCGCCGCGGCGCACGACGAGCATCGGATCGACGTATGCGCGACCGTCCGCGTCGGCGGCGAACACGAGCGTCGGGCCGGCACCGGCGCGCGTCGTCGCGCGCAGCAGCAGCGGATCGCCGCCGGCGCGAAGGCGTCCCAGCAGGCCGTCGCGGCCGGGCACGTGCAGCGGGGTGTCGAAGCGGGCGGGCGTGGCGCAGACGTCGGCTTGCGCGCCGCCGCGCGGCAGTCGCAGCGCCGTCAGCGGTTGCGGCAGGAAGGCGCCGAGCGCGCCGGCGGCCAGCGCGGACAGGGCGCGCCGGCGCGCCGGACGCGCTGCCGTCGCGGGGATGTCCCCGGCATCCATGGCGATCAGGCGCCCCGCCGGCCGAAATTGAGCTGCACGCCGATCCAGATGCCGAACGGCGCGGCCGGCGCACGGAACGGCTCGGGTCCGGCCAGCGCCGGAGCGTAGGTGTTGCCGGGGCCGCGAAAATAGTTCGCGCCGAGGATGCCGAAATTCTGGTAGCGCGTATTGAACAGGTTGGTGACGTTGCCGTAGAGCTGCCAGACCGGGTCGAGCTGCCACCGCGCGTCGAGGTTCACCGCGGCGTAGCCGGGCACCACGCCGCCGGGATCGAGATTGTTCTCGTTGCCGCGCGCGTACTGCCTGCTGGCGGCGACCAGCGTCGCCCCGATCGACACCGCGGGATCGACCGTGAGCGCTCCGCGCAGCTTGAGCAGCTGCCGCGGGATGCCGGGGATGGCGTCGCCGGGGCTCACCGTGATCTCGCCGTCGGCATTCGCCGTGCTGTTGTTGGGGCTCGTCTCGACGAATCCGCTTTGGTACGTCGCCCGCTGGTAGGTGTAGCGCGCCGTCAGCGCGAGCGGTCCCAGCGGCGCGCCCGCGCCGACCTCGATGCCTTCGCGCCGCGTGCGCCCGATGTTCTGGAAATAGCCGGCGTTCACGGCCCCGGTGCCGGCGGAGATGAACTGGATGTCGTCGGCAAGGTCGGTGCGGTACGCGGTCAGGTTCCAGAAGGTGCCGCGGCCCCAGGTGCCGCGCGCGCCCAGCTCGACGGTTGTGGCGATGACGGGCTGCAGCGGCGGATCCGCGACGAAGATGTTTGGCAGCGTGCAGGGCGCATTGGGGTCGGCGCAGGCGAGCTCCACGGGGGAGGGCACGCGCATTCCCTGACTCCAGCCGGCGTACGCGGTGATCGCCGGCGACGGCGTCCAGGTGAGCCCGGCGGCCGGATTGACGCGTGCGTAGCGATGGCTGCCGTCGAGCGCCGGCGTCTCGCCGCTGCCGTCGGCGAGCGTGATGCGCGCGTTGTTGTAGCGCGCCGAGGCCGTGGCAGACCACGTGTCGGTCAGCGCGATCGTGTCGGTGGCGTAGATCGCGACGTTGCGCGTGGTCGTGCGCACGGCGGTCTCGGGCACCGCGGGTCCGCTGCTGACCGTTTCGCGCTGCGGCGTGATCGCCGCCGGCGCCTCGGTCTGCTCGAAATCGCTGTCGCCGAGATCGGCGCTGATGCCCACCACCAGCCGGTTGCGCCGTCCCGCGAGCTCGGGCAGCAGCGTGGCCTGGAGTGAACCGCCCCAGCCACGCGAGGCGATGGTCGATTGCACGTTGAATGCGGGTGGCGAATCCGGCGCGTCGGGATCGAATTCGCCGTTGACGTTGCTGTTCGTGCCTCCGGCCGTGAGCTGCCGGTAGTAGACGTTGCCGCTGACGAGCGCGCCGGCGTCGATGCGACGCTGTCCTTGCGCATTCACGAACAGCAGCCGGTTGATCGTGGTGTCCGGCCACGTGTACGCCTGCGCCGGATCGCCCAGCATCGACACGGGCAGCGCCTGCGTGCCCTCGAGGTGATTGTCGGCGAGCGAGACGCTGACCGAGACCTCGGTATCCGCCTGCTGCCAGCCCAGCTTGCCGAAGAGCTGCTGCACGAGGCTGCGCGAGTGCTGGCGCCAGCCGGACTCCGAGAGGATGTTGCCGGTCACGAACCAGTCGAGCGCGTCCTGCGCGCCCCCCGTCTCGAACGACCCCGCGGCACGGCCGAACGATCCGCCGTAGGCCTCGACGCTCGTCCCGGGGTTGCCGTTGCCGCTCTTGGTGGTGAGCGCCAGCGCGCCGCCCAGCGTATTGAGGCCGAACACCGGGTTCGACCCGGGGATGACCTGGATGGTCGCGATCGCCGTCGGCGGGATCAGGTCCCAGTTGACGACGTCGCCGAAGGCCTCGTTGATGCGCACGCCGTCCTGGAAGACCGACAGTCCCTGCGGCGTGCCGAGCAGCGGCGACGCGGTGAACCCGCGAAAGCTGAGGTCCGCCTGGAAGGGATTGCCCGTCGCCGTGTTCAGGTTCACGCTGCCCGCGTTGGCGTCGAGAAAATCGGCGATGCCGGCCGGGCGCTGCCGCGCGATCTCGCGGCCGTTGAACAGCTGGACGTTGCCGGGAACGTCGCGCAGCGGCGCTCCGAGCCCTGGCAGCGGCGTCGTCGCGATCACCTCCACCGCCGGGATCGGCAGGATGGCGGGCGTCTGCGCCCCGGCGCCCGCGGCCGAGAGCGCCGCGACCACGAGCGCGGCATGCCGCAACGCGACCTGCATTCAGCGGATCGCGACGCCCCAGGGCAGCTCGCCGACCGGCGATGTCGGCGACCTTCCTGTTGCGTGTCGGTGTCGATCACCGCGACGGCGTTCGAGCGGCCGCACGCGACGTAGAGCTTCTTGCCGTCCGGCGTGAGCGCCATGTTCCAGGGCCGCTTGCCGACCGGGATCTCGTGCACGATCGTGTTGGTCGCCGTGTCGATGACCTGCACCGTGCCCTTGCCGCCGGAGGTGACGTAGACGCGCTTGCCGTCCGGATGGACCGTCGACGCCGTTGCTGCGGCTTGCCGGCCTTGATCCGCGCGATCACCTCGTGCCGGCCGACGTCGAAGACGTTGACCGTGTCGGCGTTCTCCGCGGCGACGTAGGCGCGCGTGCCGTCGGGCAGGAAGCCGATGCCGCGCGGACGGTCGCCGACCTTCACCGACTTCACCACCTCGCCCTTCGCGACGTCGACGATGTCGACGGAGTCGGCTTCCTCGGCGCTGACGTAGAGCCAGCTTGCCGTCCGGGCTCCAGACCGCGTGCTCGGGATTCTTGCCGCTTCATCTTGATCTTGCGCGCGACCTTGTTAGCGTCGCGGTGTCGACGATGACGACCTGGTCGTTCTCCTCGATCGCCGCCGACAGCCAGCTGCCGTCGGGCGAGAGGTAGATCGCCTCCGGCGAATCGCCGAGCGGGACTGCGCGCGACCTCGGCCTGCGTCGCGGTGTCCCACGACGACGAGCGCGTTCGCCGTCTGGTCGCTGAGGTACAGCCGCGTGCCGTCGGCCGAAAGCGCGATGCCGCGCGGCTTCTGGCCCACCTTGAGCGTCGCCGTGACCTTGTCGGTGGCCGTGTCGATGACCGAGACGTTGCCCGAGCCCTCGTTGGGGACGTAGGCGAGCGGCGCCGCCGCGGCGCGTGGCGCGCGAGCGACGACGACGGCGCCGACGGCGGACGCGAGCAGGGCGTTGCGAAGGCGTGGGCAACATGGCGGTCCGGACGGAAGTCTGCGATGCGCTTTGCGCGGGCGAGGGTCTCCTTTATCCTACACGACTCCGCCGTCCGGCCGCTTCACCTTCGCCCTTCGAGACCACGCACCGATGCCCCAGCTTCCGCGCCGCCGCGACCGCACGCTGTGGCGGTGCGCCGGGCTGCCCCTGCCGCGGGGCTGGCCGCCGCGCATGCCGGGGCCCTGCACGCGCAGGCGCGACGCTGCGGCGACGCTCGACCCGGTCGTGGTCACCGCCACGCGCAGCGCGGAGCGCGCCTTCGACCTGCCGGTCGCCATCGACACGGTCACCAGGGACGATCCAGGACGGCCAGCCGCTGGTCAACCTGTCGGAGTCGCTCGCGCGGGTCCCGGGCATCGTCGTCCAGAGCCGGTGGAACTATGCGCAGGACCTGCAGCTGTCGCTCGCGCGGCTTCGGCGCGCGCGCGACTTTCGGCGTGCGCGGCGTGCGCCTCTACCAGGACAACATCCCGGAGACGATGCCCGACGGCCAGGGCCAGACGGGCAGCTTCAGCCTCATTTCGGCGCAGCGCATCGAGGTGCTGCGCGGCCCGTTCTCGACGCTCTACGGCAACGCCTCCGGCGGCGTGATCTCGGTGTTCACCGAGGATGGGCACGACGCCGCCGCAGGCGACGCTGAAGGTCGTCGGCGGCAGCTACGGCACGTGGAACGCGCAGCGCCAAGCTCGAAGGGCAGGGGCGGCGCGGTCAACTACGTCGTCGCGAGCAACCTCTTCGGCACCGACGGCTACCGCGATCACAGCGCCGCCGAGCGCGATCTCGGCAACGTCAAGCTCACCCTCGCGGCGTCACCGGATACGACGTCACGGTGATCGGCAACGCGCTGCGGCAGCCCGACGCGCAGGATCCGCTCGGGCTCACCCGCGCGCAGTGGGAGGCCGACCCGCGCCAGGCCGATCCGGCGGCGATGCGCTTCGACACGCGCAAGACCGTCAACCAGCCGCAGGGCGGCGTCGACGCTCGAGCAGCGCTTCGGCGCGGACACCGACCTGCGGGTGACCGGCTACGGCGGCACGCGCGGCGTGCGGCAGTACCTCGCGCTGCCCGGCACGGCGCCGACGTCGTCCGGCGGCGTCACCGACCTCGACCGCAGCTTCGGCGGGGTCGACGCCCGGCTCACGTCGCGCTTCATGCTCGGCCGGGCGCCCGGCGAACGCTGACCTTCGGCGCCGACTACGAGACCGCAGCGCGAGCGCCGGCGCGGCTTCGTCAACAACAACGGCGCGCTCGGCGACCTGCGCCGCGACGAGGACGACTCCGTCAGCAACACCGACGGCTACCTGCAGCTCGAGTGGCTGCCGCTCGACGCGCTGTCGGTTTTCGCCGGCGTGCGCTACAGCGACGTCCGGTTCCGCAGCCGACGACCACTACGTCACCGCGGCGAACCCGAACGACAGCGGCAGCCGCAATTACCACCACACGAGCCCGGTGCTGGGTCTCGTCTGGCACGCGACGGACGAGCGTCAACGTCTACGCCAACTACGGCCAGGGCTTCGAGACGCCGACGTTCGCCGAGCTCGCCTACCGGCCGGTCGGTCCCGGCCTCAACCTCGACCTCGACCCCGCCGTGAGCCGCTCCGCCGAAGTCGGGCTCAAGGCGTTCTCGGCCGGCAGCAGCGGGTCAACGTCGCGCTGTTCAACGTCGAGACGGCCGACGAGATCGTCGTCGACACCGCCGTCGGCGGACGCACCACCTACAAGAACGCCGGCGGCACGCGCCGGCGCGGCGTCGAGGTCGCGTGGGAAGGCGATCTCGGCGCCGGGTTCGCGGGCTACGCCGCGTATACGTGGCTGTCGGCCGAAGTTCACCTCGGAAGCGACCACGGGGCTGCCGCCGCGTCGTCGTCCTGGCCGGCGCGCGCCTGCCCGGGGTCCCGCTCGCGAACGGCTACGGCGAGCTCACGTGGTCGTACCCGCGCCTCGCGGGACTCAATGCGGCGCGTCGAGGTCCAGTACGCGGGCAGGATCTACGTGAACGACCGCAACACCGATGCGGCGCCGGCGTACACGATCGCGAATGCGCGGATCGGCTTCGAGCAGCGCTCGGGCGCCTGGATGCTGCGCGACTTCGTGCGGCTCAACAACGTCGCCGACGTCAACTACGTCGGCTCGCGTGATCGTCGGCGACACCAACGGCCGGTACTTCGAGCCGGCGGCGACGCGCAACTTTCTCGTGGGAGTCAGCGTCAATGCCAGCTTCTGATGCGCAGGCGCGGTACACGCGCATGGCGATCGCGCTGCACTGGCGATCGCCTTGCTGGTCGTCGGGCAGTTCGCGTGGGGCTGGTGGATGCAGGAGATTCCCGAAGCAGCCGGTCGGGCCCGCGCGTCGACGCGTTCAACCTGCACAAGTCGTCGGCCTGCGATCCTCGCGCTGATGGTGGTGCGCCTCCTCTGGCGGCTCGCGCACCGGCCGCCGCCGCTGCCGCCGCTGCCCGCGCTGGCAGGCGGCGGCTCGCCCGGTGCACGCATCTTGCGCTCTACGTCGCTGCTGGTCGCGCAGCCGCTCGTCGGGCTACCTCGGCTCCGAGTTCAGCGGCTATCCGGTGAAGTTCTTCGGCGCGACGCTGCCGGCGTGGGGCGGCAAGAACGCCGCGCTGAAGGACGGCTGTGCGCACGCTGCACCTCGCCGTGAGCTGGGCGATCGCCGGCTGTCGTCGCGCTGCACGTCGCGGGCGCGCTGAAGCACGCGCTCGTCGACCGCGACGGCCTGCTTGCGCGGATGGGGATCGGCAAGGCAGCGGCGCCGGATCGTGGCGGCGTATCCGGAGGTGAGCCGTAGCCCGGGTTGAGCGCGAGCGAAACCCGGGGCAACCTCGCCCATGGCCGCAACCACCCGGGTTTCGCCTGCGGCTCAACCCGGGCTACGACCTTCCAGCAGCTTCACCGTGTCGTCGAACTTGCCCTCGCGCGCCATGTCGAGCGCGGTCTTGCCGCGATTGTCCTTGAGGTCGGTGCGCGCGCCGGCGTCGAGCAGCGCCTTCACCGTGGCGGTCTTGCCGAAGCCGGCCGCCCACATCAGCGCGGTGAGGTCGTTGTCGTAGACGGCGTTCGGGTCGACGCCCTTGCGCGAGCAGCAGCGTGACGATCTCGGTGCTGCCCGCGCCGGCCGCATAGATCATCGCGTTCTTCTTGAGCCGGTCGAGCGGGGCGACGTCGGCGCCCTTGGCGAGCAGCGTCGCCGACGATCTCCGTGTGGCCGCCGAAGCGCCGCCGCCATCAGCGGCGTCACGCCGTTGACCGCGGCCAGGTTCACGTCGGTGCCGGCGTCGAGCATCTTCCTGGCCATCGCGAGGTCGTTCTGCTTGAGCGCGATGATCAGCGCCGTCTCGCCGAGGCGGTTGCGCGAGTTGACGGCGGCGCCGGCCTTGAGCGCGCGCTCGACGCCCGGCGGCGTCGCCGTTGCGCGCCGCGAGCAGCAGTCGGGCGTTGACCGAGAGGTCCTGCTCGGCCGCGGCCGCCGCGCCGCAGAGGGCGCCGAAGCGCCAGCGGCCATGATCAAGCCGAAGATTGCCTTGGACCGCATCGAACGCCTCCGTCGTGGAACCGCAGATCGCAGCCGCATTATTGCGGCGCAACACGGAGTCTCCGATTGCACCCGCATGGCAAATGGAATATAACGCACGTCTGCAGCGGTGCGTGCGGATTCGTTCGCGTGCGGCAAGCGAGTGGGCGTCCGTTCGGGGCGGCTCGATTCGAACAATAAGAGGGAGGAAGCATGAACTTCCGCAGGACCTGGACAGGACTGGCAGCGACTTGTCGGCAGTGTGCGTGGCGACGATGCGGGCGTGGCGTGCGCGCAGGAGATCTCGGGCGGCGCGACGACGACGGCCAAGCCGATGGCCAAGGCGCCGTCGGCGGTCACGCAGGCGATGCTCGACGCCGCCGGCGCCGACGCGAAGAACTGGCTGCACTCGAACGGCAGCTACGAGCAGACGCGCTACTACCCGGGCGCGCAGATCAACGCCGACCAACGTCGGCAAGCTGAAGCCCGCGTTCGTGTTCCAGACCGCGGTGCTGGAGTCGATGGAGACGGCGCCGATCGTCGTCGACGGCGTGATGTTCCTGACCACGTCGTTCAACCACGTCTACGCGATCGACGCGGTCGACGGGCGAGGAATTCTGGCACTACAAGCACAAGATGGGCCCGATCGTGACCGTCTGCTGCGGCAACAACAACCGCGGCGTCGCGATCGAGGGCGGCACGGCTGTTCATGGGCACGATCGACGCCAAGCTCGTCGCGCTCGACGCCAAGACCGGCAAGCTGCTGTGGGAAACGCAGATCGCCGATCCCGAGAAGGGCTATTCGGAGACGATGGCGCCCGCGGTCGTCGACGGCAAGGTGCTGATCGGCACCAACGGCGGCGAGTACGGCGTGCGCGGCTTCGTCAAGGCGTTCGACGCCAAGCGACGGCAAGCTGCTGTGGACGTTCTACACGATCCCCGACAAGGGCCACGAAGGCGTCTGGGCGGTCAACGACGCGACCGGCCGCGACATGCATCGCGACATCGCCGCCGAGAAGAAGATGCTCGCCGAGAAGGGCGGCGACTTCTACCAGACGCTGGGCGGCGGCGTGTGGATGACGCCGGCGGTCGACAAGAAGACGCGCACGGTGTTCTTCGTCGTCGGCAACCCGTCGCCCGACCTCTACGGCGCGATCCGCCCGGGCGACAACCTCTACACCGACTCGATGGTCGCCGATCGACCTCGACAAGGGCACGTACAAGTGGCACTTCCAGTACATCGCCCACGACGTGTGGGACCTCGACGCGGTGAGCCCGCCGATCCTGACGCAGGCGAAGGACGCCTCCGGCAAGATGGTCGACGTCGTCATCCACGGCGGCAAGACCGGCCACATCTACGTCCACGAGCGCAACACCGGCAAGCTGATCCGGTTCTCGGAAGCGATGATCCCGCAGGAGAACATGTGGGTGCTGCCGACCAAGGCCGGCGCGCGGATGCTGCCGGGCGCCAACGGCGGCGTCGAGTGGTCGCCGATGGCGATCAACCCGAAGCCGCGGCTCGCCTACGCGGCCAACCTGCACCAGCCGATGACCTACCACGTCGAGGAGTCGCCGTATCCCGGCGGCAAGCTGTGGCTCGGCGGCGCGTTCAAGACGATCCCGAGCGAAGAGCAGTGGGGACGCCTGGTCGCCGTCAACCTCGACACCGGCAAGGTGGCCTGGGGCGTGAAGACGCCGCAGCCGCTGATCGGCGGCGTGCTGGCCACCGCCGGCGACCTCGTGTTCAACGGCGAAGCCAACGGCTGGTTCAAGGCGTTCGACGCAACGACCGGCAAGGAACTGTGGAAGTACCAGACGCGGCGCCGGCGTCAACGCGCCGCCGTGTCGTACATGGTCGGCGGCAAGCAGTACGTCGCCGTCGCCGCGGGCGGCAACAACCAGATCGACTCCAAGCGCGGCAACAGCGTCTTCGTGTTCGCGCTGCCGTAGCCGCATCCGGCATCGATTCGTGCAGCGCGGCCACTCCGTCGCGCGGGGTGGCCGCTTTTTCTGTGCCATGCACGAATGACCCGATGATCCTCCGTCTCTCCATCCGCGCTGCCGCGGCTTCGCCGCTTGCTCGTCCTGTCGCTTGCCGTCCGTGCCTGCCTTCGCGCAGGCGCCCCGGCAGAGCCGCCAGCAAGGCCGAGGTCTGCGTCGCCTGCCACGGGCCGAACGGCAACGCGGCGATCCCTGCGTACCCGATTCTCGCCGGGCAGACGCTGGCGCTACATCTACATCGCAGCTCAAGGACTTCAAGGAAGGCCGGCGCACGGATCCGGTGATGACCCCGATGCTGCCGAGGTGCTGTCCCGCGACGACATGATCGCGCTCGGCAACTTCTACGCGGCACAGAAGCCCGCGGCCGATCCAGTTCAAGGCGGACTCCGCCAAGGTCGCGCGCGGGCAAGAAGATCACCGACGCGGTGCTGTGCCCGATGTGCCACCTCGGCGGGTTCATCGGCCAGAACGAGATTCCGCGGGTCGCCGGCCAGTACTCCGAGTACGTGGTGAAGCAGCTGCAGGACTTCAAGGCCAAGCGTCGCACCAACGACGCCGGCAACATGACCAGCGTCGCGCACACGCTGTCCGACGAGGACATCGAGAACCTCGCGCAGTACATCGCCAACCTCAACTGAACGCGGGCCGCGGCGGCGGCGCCAGCCGCGCGATGAATCGGCCTTGCCTTGGGTAGCCGATCCGACACTGTTCTGTCGACGCGTCATATGCCGTTGTATACTGTCCGGACGACGCGCGCGCGGATGTGCATCCGGGGCGCGCGGCCCGTTCGACCTCACCGAGTCTCTCCAGGAGGCCCCATGCAGAAATCGCTGAACATCGATCCCGCCAAGTGCACGGGCTGTCTGCAGTGCGAGATGGCCTGCTCGTACGAGAACTACGGCGTGTTCAACCCGTCGAAGTCGCGGATCAAGGTGTTCGACTTCCACCACACCGGGCGCAAGGTCCCGTACACCTGCACGCAGTGCGACGAGGCCTGGTGCCTGCACGCGTGCCCGGTCGAGGCGATCAAGGTCGACGCCGCCACCGGCGCCAAGGTGGTGCTCGAGGACGTGTGCGTCGGCTGCAAGGTGTGCACGATCGCGTGCCCGTTCGGCACCATCAACTACGTGCAGGACACCGGCAAGGTGCAGAAGTGCGACCTCTGCGGCGACGCGCCGGCCTGCGTGGACGCCTGCCCCACCGGCGGCGATCACCTACGTCGACGCCGACTGGACCGGCCTCGAGCGCATGCGCCAGTGGGCGACCAAGCTCGACAACCAACCGCACGCCTGAAGGAGGACCCATCATGGCCTGGCAACGCAAGATCCTGCGGGTTAACCTCACCAACGGCACCTGCACCCCCGAGCCGCTCAACATGCAGTGGGCCCAGGATTACCTCGGCCAGCGCGGTCTCGCCACCAAGTACTTCTGCGAGGAGGTCGACCCCAAGGTCGACCCGCTGTCGCCCGCGAACAAGCTGATCTACGCCACCGGGCCCGCTCACCGGCACGATGGCCTCCACCGGCGCGCGCTACTCGGTCATCACCAAGGGGCCGCTCACCGGCGCGATCGCCTGCTCGAACTCCGGCGGCTACTTCGGCGCCGAGCTGCGCTTCGCCGGCTGGGACATGATCATCTTCGAGGGCAAGTCGCCGAAGCCCGTCTACCTGCACATCGAGAACGACAAGGCGACGCTGCACCCGGCCGACGAGATCTGGGGCAAGACCACCTGGGACACCGAGGCGATCCTGAAGAAGAAGCACCAGGACCCGCTGATGCGCGTGTCGTCGATCGGACGCGCCGGCGAGGCCGAGGTGCTGTTCGCCGCGATCGTCAACGACCTGCACCGCGCCGCCGGCCGCTCCGGCGTGGGCGCCGTGATGGGCTCGAAGAACCTGAAGGCGATCGCGGTGCGCGGCACGCAGGGCGTGGGCAACGTGAAGGACCCCAAGGCGTTCATGCAGGCGACCGCGGCGGCGAAGAAGGTGCTTGCCGACAACGCGGTGACGGGGCAGGGCCTGCCCAAGTTCGGCACGCAGGTGCTGATGAACGTGATCAACGAAATGGGCGCGCTGCCCACGCGCAACCACCGCGACGTGAAGTTCGAGAACGCCGGCAGGATCTCGGCCGAGGCGATGCACGAGAAGCGGCCGACCGACGGCAAGGCCAACCTGGTGACCAACCAGGCCTGCTTCGGCTGCACCATCGCCTGCGGGCGCATCTCCAAGCTCGACGAGACGCACTACACGGTCGTCAACAAGCCCGAGTACTGGGGCGCGTCGGGCGGGCTCGAGTACGAGGCGGCGTGGGCGCTCGGCGCGGCGACCGGCGTCGGCGACCTCGAGGCGCTCACGTACGCCAACTTCGTCTGCAACGAGGACGGCATCGATCCGATCTCGTTCGGCGCGACGGTCGGCGCGGCGATGGAGCTCTACGACCTCGGCCTCATCAAGGAAGCGGACGTGGGCTTCCCGCTCAAGTTCGGCTCGGCCGAGGTGCTGACCAAGCTCACCGAGATGACCGCCCGCGGCGAGGGCTTCGGCAAGGAGATCGGGCAGGGCAGCAAGCGCCTGTGCGCGAAGCACGGCCGGCCGGAGCTGTCGATGTCGGTGAAGGGCCAGGAATTCCCGGCCTACGACTCGCGCGGCATCCAGGGCATGGGCCTCGCCTATGCCACGTCGAACCGCGGCGCGTGCCACCTGCGCGGCTACACGGTGGCCTCCGAGGTCCTCGGCATCCCGGTGAAGACCGATCCGCTGGTGACCGAGGGCAAGGCCGGGCTGGTCAAGGCCTTCCAGGACGCCACCGCCGTGTTCGACTCGTCGGGGCTGTGCGTGTTCACCACCTTCGCCTGGACGCTCGCCGACCTGCAGCCGCAGTTGCAGGCGGCGTGCGAGGGCGACTGGTCGATGGAGAAGCTCGCGCTGGTCGGCGAGCGCATCTGGAACATGGAGCGGCAGTTCAACAACGCCGCGGGCTTCACGGGCAAGGACGACAACCTGCCGAAGCGGCTGCTGACCGAGCCGGCGAAGGACGGCCCGGCCAAGGGTCTCGTCAACGGCCTCGACAAGATGCTGCCGGAGTATTACGAGCTGCGCGGCTGGTCGAAGGACGGCGTCCCGACCGAAGGAAACGGTGCAGCGCCTCGGCCTTTCCGCCTGATAGTCGCGCCCGGGCGGGTCCGCGGCTCGCGGCCGCGGCCCGCACCCGGCGCGTCCGGAGTCCATCCATGAAGCACGTCATCATCGGCAACGGTCCGGCCGGCGTCGTCGCGGCCGAGACGCTGCGCAAGTGCGATCCATCGGCCACGATCACCCTGATCGGCGACGAGCCCGAGCCGCCGTATTCGCGGATGGCGCTGCCGTATCTGATGATGGGTAACATCGCGGAGTCGGGCACCTACCTGCGCAAGGGTCGCGACCATTACGCAAGCCTCGGCATCGCGCTGGTGCGCGACCGCGTGCAGGGCATCGACACCGCTGCGCGCTCGATCCGGCTCGCGCAGGGCACGCCGCTCGCCTACGACCGCCTGCTGATCGCGACCGGCGCGCACCCGGTGAAGCCGCCGATCCCGGGCCTCGATCTGCCCGGCGTGCACCCCTGCTGGACGATGGCGGACGCGCGCAGCATCATCGCCCGCGCGGCGCCCGGGTCGCGCGTCGTGCAGGTCGGCGCCGGGTTCATCGGCTGCATCATCATGGAGGCGCTGGTGAGCCGCGGGGTTAAGCTCTCCGTGGTGGAAATGGGCGACCGGATGGTGCCGCGGATGATGACCCCGGTGGCCGGCACGATGATCCGCACGTGGTGCGAGGCCAAAGGCGTACGCGTGCACGTCAACGCGCGCGTGGCGGCGATCGCTCAGGCGGCGGGCGGCAACGGGCTGGTCGCGCGGCTCGCGTCCGGCGAGGAGCTCGCGGCGGATCTCCTCATCGTCGCTGCCGGCGTCGCGCCCAACGTCGCATTCCTGCAAGGCAGCGGCGTCACCTGCGCCACCGGCATCCTCGTCGATGCGACGATGCAGACCAACGTTGCCGGCGTGTACGCCGCCGGCGACGTCGCCGAGGCGATCGATTTCTCCACCGGCGGGCGCAGCCTCAACGCGATCCAGCCCAATGCCGTCGAGCAGGCGCGGGTGGCGGCGCTGAACATGGCGGGCCGCAAGGTCGAGTCGCGCGGCAGCCTTGCGCTCAACGTGCTCGACACGCTGGGCCTCATCTCGTCGTCGTTCGGGCAGTGGGGCGGGGTCGCGGGCGGCGAGAAGGCCGAGCTGGTCGACCAGGGCAACCTGCGCTACCTCTGCCTGCAGTTCAAGGACGACGTGCTGGTCGGCGCGACCGCCATCGGCCTCACGGAGCACGTCGGCGTGCTGCGCGGGCTGATCGAGAGCCGCGTGAAGCTCGGCGCGTGGAAGGACAGGCTGCTGCAGGATCCCCTGCTGATCATGGACGCCTACCTCGCCCGGGCCCAGGCCGCGGCGTGACGACCGCCGCGCCGGTGCGCGTCGCGCTGAAGCTCTACGCGTCGCTCGCCGACTACCTGCCGCCGGAAGCCCGCAGGACGCACCGCGCGGAGCTCGAGCTGCCCGCGGGCACCACGGTGTCCGACGTGATCGCGCAGCAGAACCTGCCGCTGAAGATGTGCCATCTGGTGCTGGTGAACGGCCATTTCATTCCGCCGGAGGCGCGCGCGGCGCGGGCGCTCGCCGCCGGCGACGAGCTCGCGATCTGGCCGCCCATCGCGGGTGGCTGAGGCCGAGGTCCTGGCGCTGTGCCAGGAAATGACGATCACGCGCAGCGAGTTCCTGCGCAGCCTCCCGGCTGCCGTCGACCACGTGGCGTTCGCGGCCGACGGCGGCGACATCCGCTCGCTCGATCACGCCCACGCATGGCGGATCACGCTCACCCCGCTGCCGGATCTGCGCATCGCGCTCATCCGTCTCGGCAGGTTTCGCGTCGAGATCTTTCTCACGGGCTACGACGAGGCGCGGACGCGGCGATTTCTGGAACGTTTCGAGTTGTATTTTCGGCGGGCGGGTGGGTGAAGAACCGGCAAGAAGGAGTCATGTCGATGCGCCGATCACAATTCGCAATGCTGGCCGGCCTTGCGCTGCTCGCCGGCTGCGCAGCCGCACCGCCACGCCTGACCACGGCCGAGCTGCAGAAGCAGGTCGCCGACACCGAGCGCCGGTTCGCCCGGACGATGGCCGAGCGCGATTACGCCGCGTTCGTGACCTACATTGCCGATGATGCGATCTTTTTCGATGGAGCGACGCCGCTGCGCGGCAGGCAGGCGGTGGCGCAGAGCTGGAAGCCGTTCTACGAAACGCCGGGTGCGCCCTTCTCGTGGGAGCCCGCCAGCGTCGAAGTGCTCGAATCCGGCACGCTGGCGATGTCCAGCGGGCCCGTGCGCGACCCGTCCGGCAGGACGTTCGCGACGTTCCTCTCGATCTGGCGGCAGGAAGCACCGGGCGTCTGGCGCATCGTCTTCGACAAGGGCGCGGCCGTCTGCGACTGCGCGAAGCCGTGACCCGGGGGGCGGTTGTGGTACGCGCACCCGATGCCTTCCGGAGCGCGTCGAGCTGTACTCCCGGCGCGGGGGCGGGTGAGGTCGTTTGCCTTCGGCGCAGCGCCACCCGGGTTTCGCTGCGCTCAATGCCGGGCTACATCGCCTCGTCGGCCAGCAGCCGGCGCAGCTCGGTCTTGAGCGTCTTGCCGATGTGGCTTTTCGGCAGGCTCCCGAGGAAGCGGTAGGCCTTCGGGCGCTTGTAGCGCGCGATGTTGTCGATGCACAGCGCGTCGAGCTCGGCCGCCGACACCGTCCGCCCGGGCGCGCAGGCCACGAAGGCGACGACCGCCTCGCCCCATTCGGGATCTTTGCAGCCGATCACCGACGCCTCCGCGACCGCGGGATGGCGCAGCAGCACCTCTTCCACCTCGCGCGGATAGATGTTCGAGCCACCGCTGATGATCACGTCCTTGCTGCGGTCCTTCAGCGTGATGTAGCCGTCCTCGTCCATGACGCCGACATCCCCCGTGTGCAGCCATCCGCCGCGCAGCGCTTCCGCGGTGGCACCGGGGTTGTTCCAGTAGCCGGTCATCACGGTATCGCCGCGGACGACGACTTCGCCGATTTCGCCCGCGGGCACCGTGCGGTCGTCGGCATCGACGATGCGCACCTCGACGGTGCTCTGAGCGACACCCACCGAGCCGAGGCGCTCCTCGTAGCGCGGCTGGCTGCGGTCGGCGTGGAAAGCGCGGGACAGCACCGCGATGGACATCGGCGACTCGCCCTGGCCGTAGATCTGGGCGAGCCGCGGCCCGAAGACCTGCAACGCGCGCTTGAGGTCCTCGTTGTACATCGGCGCGCCGCCGTAGATGATCGTGCGCATGGTACTGACGTCGGCGCCCCGGGCCTCGGGGCTCTCGGCGAGCCGCTTCACGATGGTCGGCGCGGCGAAGAAGCTCATCCCGTGATGGTGGCCGATCAGCGCGAAGACCTCGGCCGGCTTGAAGCCCTCGGCGGGGATCACCTGCGCGGCGCCCCCCGCGACGTGTGGCAGGATGTAAAAGCCCGAGCCGTGGCACATCGGCCCGATGTGCAGGACGTGGTCGCCGGGAGCGACGGGCTCGAAGTCGATGAAGTAGCCGCCCGTCATCGTGTGGATGTTGCGATGGGACAGCGCGGCGCCCTTCGGCCGGCCGGTGGTGCCGCTGGTGTAGAACAGCCACGCGCCGTCGGTCGGCTGGCGCTCCGCCATCGCCGCCGGCGCACCGGAGGCGAGCCGCGCGTAGTCGGCATCGCCGACGGGGACGAGATGCTCGACCTGCGCGAATTCGTGCCGCAGCGGGGCGAGGATCTCCGCCAGGTCCGCCGTCGCGAAGCACAGGCGCGCGCCGGAGTCCTCGAGGATGAAGGCGAGCTCCTTCGGGTGCAGGCGCGGATTCATCGGCACCGCCATCAGGCCGGCGTGCCAGCACGCGAACAGGATCTCCACGTACTCCGGCGTGTTGCTCATCGCGAGCGCGACGCGATCGCCGGGGACGAGCCGGAAGCGCGATTGCAGCTCGCCGGCAAGGCCCGCGACGCGCCCGGCGAGCGTCCGGTAGTTCGCGACCGGCCGGTCGGCGAGGTAGACCGCCGGCAGGTCCGGGAAAACCTGACCGGCGCGGCGCATGAGGTGGGCGAGGTTCATGGCGGCGGCGTCCGGGACGGTCCAATGTAGCAGGTGAAACTTTCGCTCACAACCGTGGTCGGAGTGCGCGACCCGCGTTCGTGCCGGCGATCCGTCCCCGCCGGGCCACGAAACGAAGAACGAGTCACCAGCCCCCGCTCGCTATAGAATGGCGCCTTTTGCTGCAGGCGGCCATTGCGGTGGCCCCATCGACACAAAGGCGGCACCGACAGCCGCCGCAGGACCCACGCCCATGAAAACGCCCAGGATCAGGACAGCCACCGGCCTCGGCAGCCTGTCCGCGCTGCTCGTCCTCGCCGCATTGGCCTGCGCGCCGGTGCTGACCGGCTGCAGCGAAGTGTCGAACAACCCGCACCCGTTCGGGTCGGAGAAGACCAACACGCTGTTCGTCCCTTTCCGCGAGCGCTCGCCGAAGTACCTCGACCCGACCAGCTCCTATTCCAACGACGAGACTCCGTTCACCTACCAGGTGTACGAGCCGCTCTACGGCTATCACTACCTCAAGCGCCCCTACGAGCTCGTCGGCCGCACCGCGCAGGACGTCGCCCGGCCGCAGTACTTCGACAAGGCGGGGAACCCGCTGCCCGACGACGCCCCCGGCGACCAGGTGGCGGAGACCGTGTTCGACATCCGGATCAAGCCCGGGATCAAGTTCGCGCCGCATCCGGCGTTCGCGCGCGACGCCAGCGGCAACTTCGTCTACCACGCGCTGAGGCGCGAGGACGTCGCGGACAAGTACAAGGTCACCGACTTCAAGGAGACCGGCACCCGCGAGCTGACCGCGGACGACTACGTCTACGCGATCCGCCGGCTGGCGACCCCGCGGATCAAGTCGCCGGCGTTCTCCACGATGGCCGATTACATCGTCGGGTTGAAGGAGTACGGCGAGAAGATGGTCGAGGTCGACAAGGCCATGCGCAAGGGCCTCTCGCCGACCGACCGCGACCTGCCGTTCCTCGATTTCCGCGCGCATTCCTTCGCCGGCGCCGAAGCGCTCGACAAGCACACGGTGCGCATCCGGCTGATCGGCAAGTACCCGCAGTTCAAGTACTGGCTGGCGATGACGTTCTTCGCGCCCGTCCCGTGGGAGGCCGAGAAGTTCTACTCTCAGCCGGGCATGGTCGAGAAGAACCTGACGCTCAACTACTGGCCGGTCGGCACCGGGCCGTTCATGCTGACCGAGTACGTCGAGAACCGCCGCCACACGCTCAAGCGCAACCCGAATTTCCACGGCGAGAAGTACCCGTGCGAGGGCGAGCCCGGCGACAAGGAGAAGGGCTATCTCGCCGATTGCGGGAAGGACCTTCCCTTCGTCGACCAGGTCGTGTTCGACATCGAGAAGGAGGGCGTGCCGCTGCAGGCGAAGTTCCTGCAGGGTTACTACGACTCGCCGGCGATCGAGCGCCTCGACTACGGCACCGGGATGATCGTCGCGATGGGCGACTCCAAGGACAAGGAGAAGGAGTACCGCGAGAAGGGCATCAAGCTGCCGACCACGGTCGAGGCCAACAACTGGTACATCGGCTTCAACTGGCTCGACCCGGTCGTCGGCAAGGGCGACACGCCCGAGCAGGCCGAGCGCAACCGCAAGCTTCGGCAGGCGCTGGCGATCGCGATCGACTGGGAAGAGCACATCGCGATCTTCGAGCGCGGGCAGGGCGTGGCGGCGCAGGGGCCGCTGCCGCCGTCGCTGTTCGGCTACCGCGAGGACGGCCCGTCGGCCTTCAACCCGGTCGTCTACACGAAGGGTCCCGACGGCAAGCCGGTGCGGCGGCCGATCGCCGAGGCGAAGCGGCTGCTGGCCGAAGCTGGCTACCCCGACGGCCGTGACGCCAAGACCGGCAAGCCGCTGGTCATCAACTTCGACTACATCAGCTCGCCCACACCCGGCACCAAGGCGCTGCTCGACTGGTACACCAAGCAGTTCGCCAAGATCGGCGTGCAGCTCGAGATCCGCGCCACGGACTACAACCGCTTCCAGGACAAGATGAACAAGGGGGTGGCCCAGATGTTCTTCTGGGGGTGGCTGGCCGACTACCCCGATGCCGAGAATTTCCTGTTCATGCTCTACGGGCCCAACGCCAAGGCGCTCACCAACGGCAACGGCGAGAACAACACCAACTACCAGAACCCGGAGTTCGACAAGCTGTTCGCGCAGATGAAGTTCCTCGACGACGGCCCCGAGAAGCAGAAGCTGATCGACAGCATGATCGAGATGCTGCAGCGGGATGCCGTGTGGAGCTTCGGCTACTTCCCGACCTCCGCCGCGGCGTACCACCAGTGGGTCGCCAACGGCAAGCCCACGCAGATCATCCGCAACCACATCGGCTACCTGCGGGTCGATCCCGAGCTGCGCGCGCGCAAGCTGGCCGAGTGGAACACGCCGATCTGGTGGCCGGTGCCGCTCATTCTGATCGTCCTTCTCGCCGCCATCGTCCCGGCCTGGTTCGCCTGGCGCCGGCGCGAGCGCGAGACCGCCGCCCGCACGCTGGCGACCGAAGGAATCCGCACTTGATCAACTACATCGTCCGCCGGATCGGCTACGGGGTGCTGATCCTCATCGGCGTCAACCTGTTCACCTTCATGCTGTTCTTCACGGTGAACACGCCCGACGACATGGCGCGGATGAACATCGGCGGCAAGCGCGTGTCGCAGGACGCGATCGAGAAATGGAAGGTCGAGCGCGGCTACGACAAGCCGCTGCTCTGGAACGCGGCCGCGCCGGGCGTGGACAAGGTGACGAAGACCATCTTCTTCGACCGTTCGGTGCAGCTGTTCAGGTTCAACTTCGGCTCCTCGGACAGCGGCCGCGACATCGGCTACGAGCTGAAGCAGCGCGTGGGCCCGTCGATCGCGGTCGCGGTGCCCACGTTCCTGCTCGGGCTCTTCGTGGTGATCGTGTTCTCGCTGCTCCTTGTCTTCTTCCGCAATACCTACCTCGAATTCTGGGGATTCACGGTGGCCGTCTTCATGATGGCGATCTCGTCGCTGTTCTACATCCTGATCGGGCAGTTCCTGTTCAGCAAGCTCTTGAAGCTGGTGCCGATCTCCGGGTTCGCCGGCGGCACCGACCTCTTCGTCTTCCTCGGGCTGCCGGTGCTGATCGGGATCGTCGCCCGGCTGGGCGGCGAGGCGCTCTTCTACCGGACGATGTTCCTCGAGGAGATCGGCAAGGACTACGTGCGCACCGCGCGCTCGAAGGGCCTGTCGGAGACGGTCGTGCTGTTCCGCCACGTGCTGCGCAACGCCATGCTGCCGATCCTCACCAGCACGGTGGCGGTGTTGCCGCTGCTGTTCCTCGGCGCGCTGATCATGGAATCGTTCTTCGGCATCCCGGGCCTCGGCAGCTACACGATCGACGCCATCAACGCGCAGGACTTCGCGATCGTGCGCTCGATGGTGTTCGTGGGCTCGGTGCTCTACATCGTCGGCCTGATCCTGACCGACATCTCCTACACCATCGCCGACCCGCGGATCCGGCTGGGGTAGCCACGATGCCGAAGCTCGTCTTCCTCGCCACCGACATCGTCCTGTACCTGCTGCTGGCCGCGACGGCGTTCTACGCGTGGCACGCGCTGCGCACGCCGACGCTGCGCCAGGCGTGGCGGGTGGTCGCGCGCGACCCGGCGGCGATGTCCGCGGCGGTCGTGCTGGGCGCCTTCCTGCTGATCGCAGTGCTCGACTCCTTCCACTTCCGCCCGCTGCTGCCCCCGGCGCAGGGCGCCGCCGCCGATGCCGCATCCGCGTATTCGACGCGCACGCTGTCGCTGCTCGACGCGCTGCTCGCCGGCCCGCGCGAGGCGCGCGAGAAGACCTACTCGATTCCGCTGGGCACGCACCAGTATTCGAAGGAGTCGATGCTGGTCGACGGCAAGATGATCCGCGATTTCCCGCGGCTGCAGTTCGGCGGCGCGCACCTGAAGGATCCCGAGACTGAATGGATCGGCGATCTCGTGGTGCGATCGGCCGCCGGGTTCGCGGGCGGCGCGCTCGCGGCCGCGGCGCTGTGGCTGGGTGTGGCCGCGCTGCGCGGACGAGGCTCGGGCGAGCGCACCGGCGAATCGCTGCGGGCGATGTGGCAGCGCACGACCGAGGTGCCGTGGCGCGCGATGCTGCTCACCGCCTCGGCGCTGGCGCTGTTCGTCGGCTGGGTGGCCGCGCTGTGGCCCTACTACCACGTGTTCGGGACCGACCAGACCGGCAACGACGTCCTGTTCCAGGCGATCAAGTCGGTGCGCACCGCGGTGGTGATCGGCTCGCTCGCCACCCTCGCGACGCTTCCGTTCGCGATCGTGTTCGGCATCCTCGCCGGCTACTACAAGGGGCGCGTCGACGACGCCATCCAGTACCTCTACACGGTGCTCTCGTCGATCCCCTCGGTGCTGCTGATCGCCGCCTTCGTGCTGATGATCCAGGTCTTCATCGACAAGAACCCGCAGATGTTCGAGACCGGCGTGGAGCGCGCGGACATCCGCCTGTTCCTGCTGGCGGCGATCCTGGGCGTCACCGGCTGGGCGTCGCTCGCCCGGCTGCTGCGCGCGGAGACGCTCAAGCTGACCGAGCTCGACTACGTGCAGGCGGCGCGTGCCTTCGGCGTGTCGGACGCCGGCATCATGCGCCGCCATGTCCTGCCCAACGTCATGCACGTCGTGCTGATCGTGGCGGTGCTCGATTTCTCCGGGCTCGTTCTCTACGAGGCGGTGCTGTCGTACGTCGGCGTCGGCGTCGATCCTTCGACCAACAGCTTCGGCACGATGATCAACAGCGCGCGCACCGAGCTCTCGCGCGATCCCGTGGTGTGGTGGAACCTGCTCGCGGCATTCGCGTTCATGGTGGCGCTGGTGCTGTCGATGCAGCTGTTCGCGAGCGCCGTGCGCGAGGCGTTCGACCCGCGCGCCCGCGCGTTCCGTCCGCATCGGTCCAAGCCCGCGGCGGGCGGCGCGCCGGCACCCGCCGCGCGCGCGCCCGGCGCGACGGCTGCGTCGTAGGAACCGCGCATGCTCCGCATCGAGAACCTCACCACCGACCTCGACTCGGACGCCGGCCTCGTCCGCGCGGTCGACGCGCTGTCCCTCACGATCGAGCGTGGCGAGACCTTCGCGCTGGTCGGCGAGTCGGGCTGCGGCAAGTCGATGACGGCGCTGTCGATCCTGCGCCTGCTGCCCGACAGCGGGCGGGTCAGCGCGGGCAGCGTCGAGGTCGACGGCATCGACGTCATTCAGCTGCCCGAGTCGCAGATGCGCGACATCCGCGGGCGCCGCGTCAGCATCATCTTCCAGGAGCCCTCGACCAGCCTCAATCCGGTGATGACGGTCGGCCGCCAGATCACCGAGGTGATCGAGCGCCACACCGCGCTGCGCGGCGACGCGGCGATGGAGAAGGCGGTCGACTGGCTGCGCCGGGTCGGCATCCCGGAGCCCGAGCGGCGCGTCGGCGACTATCCGTTCCAGATGTCGGGCGGGCAGAAGCAGCGGGTGATGATCGCGATCGCGCTGGCCGCCGATCCCCAGATCGTGATCGCGGACGAGCCGACCACCGCGCTCGACGTCACGATCCAGGCGCAGATCCTCGATCTGCTCGCCGAGCTGCAGGCCTCGCACAAGATGGCGATGCTGCTGATCACGCACGACCTCGCGATCGTCGCGCAGATGGCGCACCGCGTCGCGCTGATGTACGCGGGGCAGGTGGTCGAGGTGGCGGAAGCAAAGGAGTTCTTTGCGCGCCCCTTGCACCCCTACGCGGTGAACCTGTTCGCGGCGCTGCCCGATGCGAGCAAGCAGGGGCGCCGGCTGGCGTCGATCCCGGGGAGCGTGCCGGCGTTGAACCAGCAGTTCGCCGGCTGCCGCTTCGTCGAGCGCTGCGGCAACGCGGGCGAGCGCTGTCGCGCCGCGCCACCGCCGCTGGTCGATTACCGGCCGGGGCACGCGGTGCGCTGCGTCCTCTACGACGGCGTCGGCCCCGCGAAGGAAGTATGGCGCGTCTTCGACAAGGACGCGGTGCTGCCGCCGGACCCGCCGGTCGGCGAGACGGTCCTCGAAGTGAGCGACTACCGGGTCTGGTTCCCGATCAGGAAGGGTCTCTTCAAGCGCACGGTCGGCCACGTCAAGGCCGTCGACGGCGTGTCCTTCAGGCTGCCGGCGGGGCGGACGCTGGCGCTGGTGGGCGAGTCGGGCAGCGGCAAGACCACCGTCGGCAAGGCGGTGCTGCAGCTGCTGCGCAGCAGCGCGAAGATCAGCGGCTCGGCGCGGCTGTCGGGCGAGCCGCTGGGAGAGATGCACGGCGACGCGCTGCGCACGGCGAGGCGAACCGCGCAGATCGTGTTTCAGGACCCGTTCGCTTCGCTCGATCCGCGCATGCGCGTCAACGAGATCCTGGAGGAGGGGGTCGCTTCGCTGCGGCCCGACGTCGCGCCCGCGCAGCGCACGGAGCGCGTCGCCGCGCTATTGGAGCGGGTGGGCCTGCGCCGCGACGTGCTGACCCGCTACCCGCACGAATTCTCGGGCGGCCAGCGCCAGCGGCTCGCCATCGCCCGCGCGCTGGCGGTGGAGCCGAAGCTGATCGTCGCCGACGAGCCGACCTCAGCGCTCGACGTGTCGGTGCAGGCGCAGATCCTCAACCTGCTGAAGGAGCTGCAGCGCGAGCTGGGTGTCGCGTACCTCTTCATCACGCACAATTTCGGCGTGGTCGAGTACCTCGCGCACGAGATCGCCGTGATGAAGGACGGGCGGTTGGTCGAAGCCGGGCCAGCGGAGCAGATCCTCAACCGTCCGCAGCACGAGTACACGCGCGCGTTGCTGGCGGCGGTGCCGCGGTTGCACCGCGCGTAAGGCCTGATCGGAGCCCGATCGTAGCCCGGCGTTGAGCCGAAGGGGAAACCCGGGGCAACGGGGGCCATGGCCCCAACCACGCGGGCTTCGCTCGCGCTCAACCCGGGCTACCCGCCGGAATGCCAGCGGCCAGGTACGACGCTGGCGCGATCTCCGCTCAATGCAATGCGTAGCTGACCGTGGCGTACAGCAGGCGCCCGCGCGGGTCGTGCGTGAGGTCATCCCAGCCGACGGTGAACGCGGAACTCTTGTTGGAGAACGGCGGCGCGCGATTGAACAGATTCTGCACGCCCGCGCGCAGTTCCCAGCCGCGCGAGGCGTAGCTGCCCTGCAGGCCGATGGTGAACCACGACGCCACGCGCGGATACGTGCCGTCGGGCCCCGGATTCTCGTCCTGATAGCTGGCGATGTAGGTCGCGTTGGCTGCGAGGCCCCACTCGCCGCGCGTCCACTGCAGGTAGGCGCTGTCGCGCCAGCGCTGCACCGGCGTGCCGTTGAGGCTCTGGCCGAGGAAGTTGACGTACTCGGTTCCGGGCTGCAGCTGCTGCCGGAATTCGGTGATCAGCGCGCACAGCACGCCGATGTTCAGCGCGCCGCCGAATGGCCCGGGCACTTGCGCGTTGAGTTCGAAATCCCAGCCGGCGTAGCGTGCGGCGCCGAGATTCTGGTTGTTGGTGAGCAGCGCGTCGATGGGGCCGGGAAGGCCGTTGGCGACGTCGCTGGCCGATGGCGGGCGCCGCAGCGCAAACCGGCTGAGCTCCGGGTAGTAGAGTGGGTCCAGGATAGTCGAGTCGAGGAGGATGCCGATGTTGTTGGTCTTCTCGATGTTCCAGTACGTCGCCGCGAGATTGACGTTGGTGGCCGGCCGCAGCACGACGCCGGCGAGCCAGTTGGTCGCGCGCTCGGGCTCGAGCAGCGGATTGCCGCCGCCGATCTGCCCGAACTGCGCGCCGCAATCGGTTTGCGGATTGGCGCCGGGCGCCGGGACGCCGCCCGGGCAGCGCACCGGATCGTCGAGCGGCCCGGACAGCCCGCGCACCTCGGCGGTGTAGAGCTCAGGCAGGTTCGGCGCGCGGAACGATCGGGCGTAGGACCCGCGCACCGACGCCCACGGCACCGGCGTCCACAGCGCGGCGATCCGCGGCGTGAACGCGTAGCCGAAATCGCTGTACCAGTCGCTTCGCACGCTGCCCTGCAGTTCCAGGTTCGACGGCAGCGGAACGATGACTTCGCCGTACGCGGCGGCGGCCGTGCGGCGTCCGCCGACGGGCGCCGGCGCGGCGGCGATGCCGAGGACATCCCCCGATCGGAACAGGTCTCCCGACGAATCCTGGAGGCGCTCCCAGCGGAACTCCGCGCCGGCGGCGACGCGGATCGGAGCGCCCGGCCGCCAGTCGATGTGCGTGGTGCCCCGGGTATCCAGCCAGCTGACACGCGCCGTGGCGTCGCGCGCGAGCCCGCCGACCTCGATCGATTGCAGGACCGGAATGTCCGCCGGCAGCGTCGCGCCGAACGGATTGACGCGGGCGCCGTTGTTGAGCACGTCGCGCAGCCGCGCCTCCGAGACGAATCCGGAGTGAAAGTACTCCTTGGTGCGGCTGCCGCTGGTGCCGGCCGCGGCGTCGAGGCTCCACCGCCCGCGTGTCCAGGTGACGCCGCCGACCGCGCGGTCCCCGATGGCGTCGATGTCCATGGTCCGCGGACCGAGCTGCGCGGTGCGCCACCAGAACTGCACGTCCGTGCCGAACGTGTTGTACGGGCTCGAGGCGGGCAGCACGAACGGCACGCCGGTCGGCGTGAAGCCGCCCCACACCGGGGTGGCAGAGGTGCTGTAGCGGTAGCTGTTGCCGGTCAACAGCAACTCGGCGTAGGCCTGCACGTCCGCGCCCGCATTCCAGGTGACGCGGCCGAATCCGGAGGCCTTGCGGCTCCTCGGCACGATGTAGCTGTCGACGACGTAGTCGTAATTGCAGGCGTCCCCGAGAGGAACGGCCCCGGGGTAGAGCGCCGGGTTGCAGTCGAGGCCGGCCGAGCTGAAGCTGACGTACGGTGACGTGAGGTCGAACGAATAGCCACCCGGAAAGCCGATCGCACTGGTGTAGTCGATGCCCTTGTCGGGCAGGTAGGCGGTGCGCGAGAAGCTGCGTTGTGTCGCTCCGAGCGGCGCGTTGGCGCGATAGTCCAGGGTGAAGAACCAGTTGACGCCATTCGCGCCGCCGCCGAGCGAGGCCGTGACCTGGCCCGCGTCGGCGCCGCCCTGCGTCGTCCAGCCGCCGCCGACGCTGACGTCGCTGCCGGCAAAATCCGAGCGCAGGATGAAGTTGACCACGCCGGCGATCGCGTCCGCGCCATACAGCGCCGACGCGCTGTCGCGCAGGATCTCGATGCGGTCGATCGCAGCGACGGGAATCGAATTGAGATCGACCGCCGCGCCCGAGAACGCATACGGCGCGAGACGCCGGCCGTTCACCAGCACGAGCGTCGCATTGGTGCCGATGCCGCGCAGCGAAACGGCCGCGTATCCAGGGTTCGTCAGGCCGTCGCCGTTGTTCACGTTGGGCGCGCCGCCGTTGTTGAGCGGCAAGGTCAAGAACAGCTCGCCCGTCGTCGCGAACCCTCCGCGCTGGATCTGGTCGCGCGTGATCGTCGTCACCGGGGACACGGTCTCGGCGTCCGGACGCGAGAGGCGGGAACCGGTGACGAACAGCGGCGGCAGCGCGACGTTGTCCTGGGCGAGCGGAGCCGCTGCCGGAAATGCGAACAGCACGAACGGCAGGATTCGCCTGCTACCCACGGCCGCCCTGCGTGTCATGCGCAGTTCGGGATTTTCCCGCCGCTGCCGGGGCGGGTCGTCGCTTCGCGGCGACCGCAGCCTGGGATCGCGCAAGCGCCGCCCTTGCGTCGGCGAGCATCGGGCTCGACGGATGGTGCTCCCTGGCGTAGATCGCCAGCGCCGCCGTCAGCGGCTCCAATGCAGCCTCGGCGTCCCCGGCGGCAAGATGCGCCTGTCCCAACCGCAGCGCGTCGGTGGCGGTGTCCTCTTCCGCATACGGCTCCAGAGCGATCGCATCGACGCGGCGTGCCGCTCGTTGTGCCAACTCGATCGCTTCGGCAAACCGGCCTTCCTGCTGTGCGATCGTGGACTCGACGAGCAGATGCTCGTGATGAATTCGCGCCTCCAGCGAAGCGAACGAAGCCGGCATCATCGACCCACCGGCAACCGCCGCGCCGGCAAGTTCGTCCGCGCGTGCCGACCACCTGCGCGCATCCTCGAGCGCGCCGCGCAGCAGGGCGACGTGCGTGTGCGCAAGGCAGAGGCGCGCCTCCGGCAGCGAACCCACGTCGGCGGCGAGCGGACCCAGCGTCGCGAGCACCCGCTCTGCGCTGCGCGCATCCTTGGCTCCGATGTGCCAGCGAAGCATGGCCAACCCGATCTCCAGCCGTGAGGATGGCGGGAGCTTCGCGTCCGCGACGAGCGGCGCCAGCCTCGGCAATATCCGCCGCACGCTTTCTGTGGCGCCGTCCATGACCGCCGCATGCAGGGAGGTGAGCAGCGCGCTGTCCAGTTTCGGGGAGCCAGGCTGAAACGCGTGTTCCATCCCCGCGAGGCTCCGCGCGAGCCACTCGCGCCCCTCCGCGCGGCGGCCAAGCGCGTGCAGAAAGCTTCCGAGTTCCTGCATCCGTCGCAGCACTTCCGGATGTCCGGGTGGCATGCCGCTCAGCGCGTCGAGGGCTTGTCGCGACGACGCCTCGGCCTCGGCCGCCTTTCCGGCGCGAAGCAACAACGGCACGCGGCTTGCCAGAGCCCGCGAGCGCATGAGGTCCGCGCCTTCGAAACCGTGCATCCAGTCGCGGGCCGCATCGAGCGAAGCGAGCGCCGCGTGTTCGTCATTGAGTTCCGCGTAGGCGAATGCGACGTCGAGGAGCGCCTGTGCGCGCACCGCCGGATCCGCGCCATTCAAGGCCAGTAGCGCAATTCCGCGCCTGGCGGCTTCCAGATCCTGCAGCCCTTCGGCACCGGTGCGCCCGAGCTGTGTCCCGACGAAAATCAGCAGGCGCCCCCGCAGCGCCGAACTGCGATCGCCCTTCGCGTCGAGGATGCCGGCCACGACGCCGGCCAGGCGGCGAGCATCGTCGATCTGATCCAGCTCACGGCGCACCATGGCCTCGCGCAGCAGCGCTGCGGCATAGAGCTCGTGTTGCGGCGTGAGCCGCGATGCGGCATGGGCGACGCTTTCCCGCGCCAGCGCCAGCGCCGCGTCGAGGTCATCGAGGTTCACCAGGATTTCGATCACCGCGTCGTAGAGCTCCGCCTTGGTTTCGGGCTGTTCGGCAAACGCATGGCGCAACCGGGTGACGCCGTCGGCGAGCAGGTCACGCGCCGGGCGGGCTCCCTGCGCGGCGTAGGCCGACGCCTCCGGGTCGTTGACTCGGAATACCCCGACCAGGAACTCCTTCACCGCGACGGCGACCGCCCGCTCGCGCTCCGCCCGGGCGGCTTCCGCATGGGCTCGCGCCGCGTTCTCGCGGGCGATCCCGGCCTGCCAGAGCGCGGCTGCACCGCCGATGGCGAAGGCGGTGATGATCGCCATTGTCGCGCCGGTCGCGAGCCAGTTGCGTCGCATGAATTTCGCAAGGCGGTAGGATCGGCTCCCCCGCCGCGCGAGGACGGCCTCGCCGCGCAGGAAACGGGCCAGATCGCGGCCGAAGGCCTCGCAGGTCGGATAGCGTTGTTCCGGGTCGGTACGCAGCGCCTGGCCCAGGATCGCGTCGAGATCGCCGCGCAGCTCGCGCCGCAGCCGCTGCATCGATACGCGGCGACGCTCGGCAACCTCGGGCACGCGAACGGTTTCGCTGAGGGTTAGCAGGTCTCCGCTCAGCACCGCGTCCTCGAGCGCGCCGGCGCTGTCCCTGCGCACGCGATAGGGACGGCTGCCCGCCAGAAGCTGATACAGCACGACCCCGAGGCTGTAGATGTCGCTGGCGATGCCGACCGGTTTTCCGGCTACGTGCTCCGGTGACGCATACGCCAGCGTCAGCAGACGCCCCCCCGTGCGCGTGAGCTCGGTTGGTGCGTCGGCTGGCGCACTCGCCGCATCCGGCACGATCTTGGCGATGCCGAAATCGAGTAGCCGCACGTTGCCCTCGCGGGTGATGAAAATGTTCGAGGGCTTGATGTCGCGATGCACGACCAGCTGCCCGTGCGCGTGCTGGACCGCATCGAGAACGCGCTGGAAGAGCGCGATCCGGGCGGCGATGGTTAGGCGTTGCTCGTCGCAGTAGGCGTCGATCGGCAGCCCCGCGACATACTCCAACGCGAGGAAGGGTTGCCCGATCGCGGTGACGCCTGCATCGTAGAGCCGGGCGATGTCCGGAAAGTCGAGGCTTGCCAGGATGTCGCGCTCCCGATGGAAGCGCTCGACGAAGGACGCACCGGCAAGCGTGAGGTGCGGAAGCTTGAGCGCGACCTTTCGCTGGAACACCGCGTCGACACGCTCGGCGAGCCACACGCCGCCCATGCCACCCCGACCCAGCAACCGGAGCAGGCGGTACCCGGCCACGACCTGCCCGACCGCGGCGTCATCGACAGCGCCGGGGTCGACGAACCGCGGAAGCGTGGCGCTGGCGAAGCGATCCGCGGCCTCGCGGCTGAGCAGTCGTTCGAGCGCAGGGCGCCACCGCGCCTGCTCCTGCGGGAGGCTGTCCAGCCATGCCCGCTGCGCATCCTGGTCGAGTTCGAGCGCAGTGTCGAGCAGCGAGGAGATTCGGGCCCAATCTTCCTGGCTGAATTTCATGGCGCGCGGCGCGCTGATCGCGCCGTCAATCGTCCGCGAGGACTGTCGCGAGAAGCCGCCGCGCCTTTTCCCAATGCCGCCGCACCGTGCGGTCGGAGATACCCAGGGCCTTCGCGATCTCCTCCTCCGGGAGCCCCGCGAAAAAGCGCATCTCCACCACGGTTGCTAAATGCGGGTCGAGCGCACGCACCTCTTCCAGTGCCCGATTGATCCTGAGGATCTCGTCCTCGCCGACGGGCGCCGGTACCAGATCGGTGTCCAGCGTAACGTGGAGGGCATCGCCGCCGCGCCGCTGCGCGCCGCGCGCCCGCACGTAATCGACGATGACGGAACGGATCGTCCTCGCGGCATAGGCGAGAAAGTACGGGCGATCCTGCGGGTCAAAATTGCCGGCGCCGACCAGGCGCAGGTATGCCTCGTTCACCAGATCATTGGTCTGCAGCAAGGTGATGTTCCCGCTGCGGAATAGCCGCGCGTGGGCTATTCGGCGGAGCTCGCCGAGGTTGTCTTCGATCAGCCGCTCGACCCGCGCATCCCGGGCATCCCGAGCGTTGCGTGATTCGATGTGCCCGCTTTCCATCGGTGCCCGCCCTGACGTCCCTTCCCGGCAGTTGGGGCGCGCCGGCCCCGAGTGGACGCAGCGTATCGGCTCCGCCCGGAGCGCGCAAGCGTTGGCGAGGATGGCGCCAGCCGGTGTCCGGATTCACCCGGCAATCACGTATTCGCCTTTATTGCTGGGTGGCCGCAGTGCCATTTCCGCGAAACGTGACCCGTGCGGTCGTTGTCCGGTTCGTTCGCCCGAGGCCGTATTCACGGGTAGGCGGGATTCGCGGCTTCCATGAAGCGGCCTGCCTGAGCGCCGACTGATGCTTTCCGCCGGACGCGTGCCCGGGGCAGCACCGGCGGCAGATGAAGTTCACACGCACGGAGAATCGTTCATGCAAAAGGTGTCAATCGGCGTTCTCTCTCTTGCAGCGCTGATGGCCGCCGTTCCGATTCATGCGGCCGGAGATCTCGACCGCGCAATGATTGCGATCGAGGCCTACGACTATCCCCGCGCGCTGCCGCCATTGCGCACCGCTGCCACACAGGGTGATCGGCGCGCCCAGCGATTGCTTGGTTTCATGCTGCTTCATGGCGAGCGGCTCTTCCGGGGCATTTCAGCCGACCCGACGGAGGCGATGACCTGGTTCCGCAAGGCCTCCGCGCAGGGCGACGAGCAGGCGGCCTGGGTCGTGGCGCGCATCGAGCACGGGCTGGTCGCGAAAGCGGCGCCGCGTTGACCACGCTGCCGCTCACCTTGGGAGATTCGCATGAACATCGTTTCCGCGTTTGCTCTAGCCGCGACATTGATCTTGGCAGGAGACCTCCATGCCCAGGCATGTTCCGGGGGGCCTGATGGCGGTACAGACGCCACCGGCAACCAATGCAGCGAACCCGCAGCTGGCGTCACTTCCGCGGCTGCGCTCGACCGCATGCACGCCCTTTCGACGGCCAGGTCCGGAAGCATTCTGCAGTTGACGCTCGTTGTCATGCGACCTGGGCCGCAGGCGGCGACGTCCGGCGAACCCGTTCTGCAGAAGCGTATCGCGGAGCACAAGGCGCGAACGGCAGGAGCTCCGATGGCCCGGATGGGACCTATCGCGGTGTCGAGCATCGCCGCACCGGATTCGACCTCCTGTTCCGGTGGAGCGGAGGGTGGGATGGATGCGACCGGCAACCAGTGCAGCGATACGGCATTATTCGCTCAGAATGCGCGGGCCGCCAAGGTGCCGCGGCAGTGAAGCCCGTGTATCGGGGTTACCTCCGCGCGTCGGCGACCGGTGAATTTCGGTCGCCGACGCGTCTTTCTCGAGGCTTTCGATTTCACATGCACCGACTTCTGGAATCATCCGGCAGCTCGATCCAATCGTCGGCCGGCGTCAGGGCAGCATTGCGCGCCATTGCGCGCGGTCTCGATGTGCTGATCGTCGAGCATCGGCTTGCGATGCGCGCCGCGGCGCGGGCCGGCACATTCCGTCAGCGGCGCGATGAGCTTCATCGGCTCTACGGACATGGGCCGCCGTCCTGGGGCGCAACGAGCCATGAACCGCCGGTGCAATCCGGGATTAAGTAGCCCGGCGTTGAGCGGAGCGAAATCCGGGGCCGATCTTCGAGCGAAGGGCTGCCCCGGGTTTCGCTTCGCTCAACGCCGGGCTACGCCATCTCGCGGTTAAGCGTCAGCGCCGACCGCCGCCGCCGCGGAAGCCGCCGCCGAACCCGCCGCCTCCGCCGAAGCGGCCCCCCCAGCCGCCGCCCCCACCACCGCCGAAGCCGCCGCCGCCGAAGCGATCGCCGCCGCCGAAACCGTCGCTGCCACCGAAACCGCCGCCGCTGCGGTCGCCGCTGAAGTTGCCGAAGCCGCTGCCGAAGCGATCCGCCTGGCTGCTGGAAAAACTGCCTGCCTTGTCGTCGCCGTTGCTGCGCGCCTGCGATGCGCTGTTCGCCCACGACGTGTCGCCCGACGCGCTGCCCCAACCGCTCGACGAATGCTGCTGCCAGCCGTCGCCGGTGTTCTTGTAGACATTGCCGTTGACGTCGGCGTAGTGGTTGCCGTTGTAGCTGGCCGTTCCCCACGTGTTGGTCTTGCCGGTCGCCGCATTGGTGGTCGACCCGCCGCCGACGTGCGCCGCGCCTTGCGGGCCGGCGGTGGTCGCGCCGGCGCGGTTGTAGGTGCTGCCGCCGGCGCCGGTGCCGGACACGGCAGACGCCGTCGAGCGCTGGCCGGTGTAGGTGTTGTAATTGGCGCCGCGCGCAACGTTGCCCGAGCCGCCCGCGGCCCCGTCCATCGTGCGATCGTAGCCGCGGGTGTAGTTGCCGGTGTACGCGTTGTACTGCCTGCCGGCGTTGTAATTGCCCGACGTTCCGGTGCGGCTGTTGTAGTAGCTGCCGCTCGCGGTGGTGCCGGCGACGCCGCCGCCCGCGTACCAGCTGCGCGTGCCGGAATAGGTGGTGGCGCCCCAGTGGCCGTAGACGTTGGCGCTGGCCGACGCGCAGCACGGATAGCCGCCCCAGTACGCGGGATGGTAGTAGGCGCCGCCCCAGTAGGGCTCCATCCACGCGGCGGTCGCGAGCCCCATGGCGAAGCCGTAGGTGAAGCCGACGTAGGGGTTGTAGACCGGCACGGCGGCCACACCGTACGTGTACGGGGGCGCATACCAGACGCCCCCGATCCACGGCGTGTACGCGTAGCCGGTGCCGTAGACGACGGTGCCGTACGGGGACACGACGGTGCCGAGATAGCCCGGCGTGTAGCCGACGTAGACGTACTGCGGCGTCGCCTCGTAGATGCGCACGTAGGTGACGTAGTAGATCGGCGACGACGGCGGGATCGTGTAGATGACCGCCGGCACCGACGTCGCAACGGTCCACGGCCCGGTCAGCTGCGCGGCGGTGAACCACACGCCGGCCTCCACCGCGTAGAGCGCGTTCGGCGCCACCTGGATCACCGGCACCGACGCGTTCACGACGTGGGTGAGCGGCGTGCCCGGAATGGGGGCGAAGCTCGGCACGCCGTCGAAGGTCGGCGTGAACTTCGGTCCGTTCTTGAGCGGCACCGTCGCGGTCTGCGGGATCGAGTTCTCGATCACCGCTTCCTGCGCCTGCGGCGTGCCGGCGACCGTCGGCAGCACCGCGCCGGCAAGCGACGACGGTGGAATCCGGGCGAAGTCGGGCGGCAGCGCGTCGCTGGCGACGAACGTCCACGGCCCGGTGATCGCCGGACCCTTGAACCAGCGGCCGGCGAGCAGCACGTAGTAGTCGTTGTTCGCGATGTTGATGAGCACGTCGCTCGTCGTGTTCGACGCCCACAGCAGCTGAGTGCCGACAATGGGCACGAAGTCCGGCTGGCCCTTGAACACGATCAGCTCGGTCGGCGCCTGGCTCGTGTAGACCGTCGGCACGCCGTTGGCGAGCGACGGCTTGGGGTCGGCCTTCGGTCCGCCGTCGAGGAGATCGACGGTGCCGGCTTTCGACAGCGCCTGCGCGATGCTGTTGGCTTCGCTCGCCAGCAGCGGTCCCATGAACCCCTGCGACCACGGGCCGGTAATCGAACTGGCGGAAAGCCAGCCATCGTAGACGTGCATGTAGAAATTGTTGCCGAGGCCGCCCTGCAGGATGAGCGCCCGCGTGTTGACGACGCGCTGGAAGCGCGAGCTGTTCGGCACCGGCTTCATGACCGGCGCCCCGTCGATCGGCACCAGGATCGCGGGCGTGTAGCTGACGATCACCTGCGGCGGATTGTTCTGCACGGCCACCGTGGGCGGCTTGATCCCGGCCAGCGCAAGCGAGGCCTGGAGGCGGTCCAGCGCGATCGTCTTCACGTCCGCCGCGAACCGCGTCTGCAGCTCGGTGGCGTACGCGGCGCCGCCGTTCGGCAGTGCCGGAAAATCACTCTTGGTGATCTTGAGGTTCTCGAACACCACCGTGCGCGCGACCTTGTCGACCTGCGTGCGCGCCGTGGCGAAGATCACGCCGAAGGTCTCGTCCTTGGCGCCGGCCGGCTTGATCGCGACCGCCGAGCGGAAGTCGATCTGGTTGCCGTCCCACTTGTTGACCTGCGGCTGGTAGACGAGGACGGCGGCGTTGGAGAGGGTGAGCTCGCGCGGCCATGGGTCGGCGGGGATCCCGGGGGCGGCGGTGCCTGCCGCCGCGGCCTGGGCGCGCGCGACGTCGGCTTGGCCGAAAAGCGCATTGACGACAATGATCGAGGCGGCAATGACCGTGCAGGATTTCATGGTGGGCAATCGCGCGTGATGCGCGCCAGAGTGGATCGGGAACGCGGAGTCGTGCGCGACGCGGAAATTCAGTAGCCAGGGGCCGCGCAGGCGGCAATGCGCCCCGCCGGCGCCGGCAGGCGCCGCGCAGGGTGCCGGCTTACTGGCGTCCGGCCGCGGCCACGCAGCCGCCGCCGTCGGTGCAGATCACGAGGAAGGTCTGCCGCTGTCCGCAGCCGTTGACGCCGACGGTGTACTCCGCCCGCTGCGGTGGCGCGAACCGGGTGTACTCCAGCGGCGAGGTCATCATTTCCTGCGACAGCACCTGCGCGGTGGCGGTCGGGCAGTTCCACTCGAACTGCGCCCGGCGCTGCGCGGTCTGCATCGCCATCGGCTGCTCGACCTGGATGAACGGGGGGCCGGAAGCGCATCCTGCCGCAGCCAGCGCGGCGAGCACGGCAAGCAGCGGTCCACGTGGTGTCATGGTCACTCTCCTGTTGAAATGGTCGGGTGAAATCGGACTGGGTGTCGCCAACGACGTACCTTCTCCGTCAGGGCACGGCAAGGCCAGCAATTTTACCGTGGCGCCACGGAAATCCAAAGCCGGTATCCCGGGCGTACAATCCCCGCGATCGGCAGCCGTGCCGTCTCCCCGGAACCCGTCATGGAAAGCGTCGATCTCGAAGTCCTCACGCGCAGCACCGAGTGGCTCGATGCCGGCCGCCGCGTGCTGCTGGTCACCGTTGTCAAGACCTGGGGCAGCTCGCCGCGGCCGGAAGGCGCGATGCTGGCCGTGCGCGACGACGGCCTGGTCGAAGGCTCCGTTTCCGGCGGCTGCATCGAGGACGACATCGTGCTGCGCATCCGCCGCGACGGGCTGACCGCCACGCAGTGCGAAGTCGTCACCTACGGCGTGTCGGCCGACGAAGCCCGCCGGTTCGGGCTGCCGTGCGGCGGCACGATCCAGCTCGCGCTGGAGCCGCTGACCCGCGACTCCGGCATTGAGGCGCTGCTCTCCGAAATCCGGCAGGGGAAGATCGTCGCGCGGCGGCTCGACCTGGCGAGCGGCGCCGCCACCCTCGAGCCGGCGCCGGCGACCGCGGGCCTCGCCTTCGACGGCCGCGTGCTGACCACGATCCACGGGCCGCGCTACCGGATGCTCGTGATCGGCGCCTCGCAGTTGTCCAAGTACCTCGCGCAGATCGCCGTCGGCCTCGATTACCAGGTGACGATCTGCGACCCGCGCGTCGAGTACACCGACGCATGGGACGTTGCCGGGGTGACGCTGGTGAAGACGATGCCCGACGACACCGTGCACGCGATGCAGCTCGACGAGCGCTGCGCGGTGGTCGCGCTCACGCACGATCCCAAGCTCGACGACCTTGCGCTGATGGAGGCGCTCAAGTCGCGCGCGTTCTACGTCGGCGCGCTCGGGTCGCGCGCCAATAACGCCAAGCGGCGTGAGCGGCTTCTCGAAATGGACGTGTCGGCGGCCGAGATCGCGCGGCTGCACGGGCCGATCGGCCTGTACATCGGCAGCCGCACGCCGCCCGAGATCGCGATCTCGATCCTGGCCGAGATCACCGCGGTGAAGAACGGCGTCGCGCTGCCCGAGGCCGCGAAGATCGCCGGTGCCAAGGCGCTGATCGAGCCCTCGGTCGCCTGCGCGACTGGCTGAATCGGACCGTGCCGGCCGGTACCGTGTGACCGGTAACGCGTAGCCCGGGTTGAGCGCGAGCGAAACCCGGGTGGTTGCGGCAACGGCGACGATCCGGGCATTGCCTCGCCCACCCGGGTTTCGCTCGCGCTCAACCCGGGCTACGGACCGACGGACCACGCGCCGCCTCAATGGAAATCGCGCGAACGCGCCGGCAGATCGCCCAGCAGCGGCGACAGGTCGGCGAGGCGGCCGGCGAGCACGTGGACGACCGGTCCCTCGCGCTCGACTTTGCCGAAGACCGCAAGCAGTTTCGCGCCGAGCAGCTCGCGCCGCTGGCGGTCGCCGAGATCGCGCCAGACGATGACGTTGCTGGTTCCGGTTTCGTCCTCCAACGTGACGAAGATCACGCCGCTGGCGGTGTCCGGCCGCTGGCGGCCGATGACGATGCCCGCGGTGCGCACGATGCGGCCATGCGGCGCCGCGCCGATGTCGGCAGCGGTGACGAGGCGCCGTTGCCGCAACCGCTCGCGCAGCAGCGCCAGCGGATGCCGGCGCAGCGTGAGGCCGAGCGTGCGGTAGTCGGCGACGATGTCCTGCCCCTCGGTCGGCGGCGGCAGCGCGGGCGCCGGCTCGTCGAAGGTGGCGCCGGCGAGCAGCGGCGGCAGCCGTTCGATGCCGGCGACGTCCCACACCGCGTCGTGACGATGGCCGGCGAGCGCGGCAAGCGCGCCGGCGTCGCCGAGCAGCGCGAGATCGCGCTTGTTGAGGCCGGCGCGATGCGCGAGGTCGGCCACGCTCGCGAACGGCGCATCACGCCGCGCCGCGACGATGCGCTGCGCACCCGCCTCGGTCAGCCCGGCGACGAGGCGCAGGCCGAGGCGCAGCGAAAATGGGGTCCGATGCGGAAATGGGGTCACGGAAAGTGGGGTCAGACACCACTTTTCATGCTTCGCTTCACGATGTGCGGACCCTGCCGGAAAAGTGGTGTCTGACCCCACTTTCCGTGACCCCATTTCCGCATCGGACCCCATTTTCTCCAGCGTGCAGTCCCACTCGCTCACGGTCGCATCGACCGGCAGCACGTCGACCCCGTGCCGGCGGGCGTCGGCGACGAGCTGTGCCGGCGCGTAGAAGCCCATCGGTTGCGAGTTGATGAGCGCGGCGCAGAACGCCGCCGGGTGGTAGCGCTTCAGCCACGCCGACACGTAGACGAGCAGCGCGAACGACGCCGAGTGCGATTCCGGAAAGCCGTACTCGCCGAAGCCCAGGATCTGCTGGTAGATCTGCCGCGCGAAGTCCTCGCTGTAGCCGCGCGCGCCCATGCCGTCGATCAGCCGCCGCTCGAAATGCTCGAGCCCGCCCTTGCGCCGCCAGGCGGCCATCCCGCGGCGCAGCTGGTCGGCTTCGCCGGGGGAGAATCCCGCCGCGACGATCGCGAGCTGCATCACCTGCTCCTGAAAGATGGGCACGCCGAGCGTGCGCGCCAGCACGCTCTCGACCGCGGCACTCGGATAGGTGACGGGTTCCTTGCCCTGCCGCCGCCGCAGGTACGGATGCACCATGCCGCCCTGGATCGGTCCCGGCCGCACGATCGCGACCTCGATGACGAGATCGTAGAAGCACGCGGGCTTCAGTCGCGGCAGCATCGACTGCTGCGCGCGCGATTCGATCTGGAACACGCCGATGGTGTCGGCGCGCTGGCACATCGCGTACACCTCGGGATCCTCCGGCGGGATGTCCTGCATCGTAAGTGGCGAAAATGGGGTCAGATACGGGAAAGGGGTCAGACCCTCATTTCCGGAAAGTGGGGTCAGACACCACTTTTCAGGCTTCGATTTACGATGTGCGTGTCCGGCCTGAAAAGTGGTGTCTGACCCCACTTTCCGGAAATGAGGGTCTGACCCCTTTCCCGTATCTGACCCCATTTTCGCCATTTTCGCGATCAGCGCGAGCGTGCGGCGGATCGCCGAGAGCATGCCCAGCGCGAGGCAGTCGACCTTCAGCAGGCCCAGCGCGTCGAGGTCGTCCTTGTCCCACTGGATGACGGTGCGCTCGGGCATCGCGGCGTTCTCCACCGGCACCATCCGCTCGAGCAGGCCGCGGGCGATGACGAAGCCGCCGACGTGCTGCGACAGGTGCCGCGGGAAGCCCATCAGCTCGTTGGTGAGCGTCACCAGCCGCTCGATCACCGGGCTGTCGGGCGCGAAGCCCGCCTCGCGGATGCGCTCCGGCTGCACCGTGCGGCGGTCCCACCACGCGAACACGCCCGCGAGCCGGTCCACCTGCGCGAGATCGAGGCCGAGCGCCTTGCCGACGTCGCGCACCGCGCTCTTGGGCCGGTAGGTGATCAGTGTGGCCGCGAGGGCCGCGCGCTCGCGGCCGTACTTCGCGTAGATGTACTGGATCACCTCCTCGCGCCGCTCGTGCTCGAAGTCGACGTCGATGTCCGGCGGCTCGTTCCTCTCCTTGGAGATGAAGCGCTCGAACAGCATGCTCATGCGCGCCGGGTCGACCTCGGTGATGCCGAGCGCGTAGCACACCGCCGAGTTCGCCGCAGAGCCGCGGCCCTGGCACAGGATGCCGCGCGAGCGGGCATACGCGACGACGTCGTGGACGGTCAGGAAGTAGGGCTCGTACTTCAATTCCGCGATGAGTGCCAGCTCGTGCTCGATCAGCTCGCGCACGTCGACCGGGACCGGCGTGTCGCCCGGCGCGTAGCCCGGGTTGAGCGAATGCGAAACCTGGGTGGGCGTGCCCATGGCCGCAACCACCCGGGTTTCGCTTCGCTCAACCCGGGCTACGCCATCCGCGGCACCCGCGCCATCCGCGCCATCCGCGGCACCTGACTTGCCGTACCGCTGCACGAGCCCTGCCTCGACGAGCGTGCGCAGATGCGACGTCGGCGTCGCCCCGGGCGGGACGATCTCCTCGGGATATTCGTAGCGCAGCTCGTCGAGGGAGAACGTGCAGCGCTGCGCGATGGCGACCGCTTCAGCCAGCAGCTCCGGCGGGTGGAGGGCGGCGATCCGCCCGCGCGAGCGCAGGTGCCGCTCGCCGTTGGGATGCAGCGCATGGCCGCATTCGGCAAGCGGCGTGCGCAGCCGGATCGCCGTCAGCGTGTCCTGCAGCGCGCGGCGGGCGCGGACGTGCATGTGGACGTCGCCGGCGGCCACCAGCGGCAGCCCGCTCGCGCGCGACCATGCGCCGAGCTGCGCCAGCCGCGCGGCGTCGCCGGCACGCACGGCGAGCTCCACCGCGATCCAGGCACGGCCGGGGAACGTCGCCGCGAGCCAGCGGGTCGCGGCCGGGGCATCGGCATCGGGCGCAGGCACCCACAGCGCCAGCACGCCGGCGGCCTGCACCGCGACGTCGGCGCGCGTCAGCGCGTAGCTGCCCTTGGCGGCGCTGCGGCGGCCGCGGGTGATGAGCTGCGCCAGGTTGCCGTAGCTCTCGCGGTCCGGCGCGAGCAGCACCAGCTTCAGGCCATCGGCCAGCGCGAGTTCGGTGCCGATGACGAGGCGCAGCCCGCAGGCTTTCGCCGCCAGGTGGGCACGGACGACGCCGGAGAACGAGCACTCGTCCGTGATGGCCAAGGCGCTGTAGCCCAGCGCATGCGCGCGCTCGACCAGCTCCTCCGGGTGCGAGGCGCCCCGCAGGAAGGAGAAGTTCGACAGGCAGTGCAGCTCGGCGTAGGCGGGAAGCATGGTTGGGGCCGTGGCGGATGGCCGGCGGGCCGAAGGCGAATACCGTACAAATATACGGTAATCGCTCCGACAACGAAAGCCACAGCGACCCCATGCCCCTGGGTCCAGCAGGATGCGACCCGGTAGACCGACCCGTCATCTCCGCGACCTCCGTGGCACGGGTCCAGCACCGGGTCTCCCCGCGATCGGCAAGGGCGCGCGAGGCCCGTCCGCGCAGCCTGCGCAACCCCGGATGAAACCCGCCGCGGCGATCCGCGCCCCGGCGCCCACGCCGCGCCCCGAGGAAGGCCGGTAAGATGCCGGCTTGCCCGCGCTTCACGCGCCGTTCCGTCCACCCCCCCGCGCAGCCGCCACCGCATGCCCGCCATCGCCTTCGACCGCTTCTACCGCTACGCCGACCTCACCGCGATCCTCGAGGGGCTCGCGGCCGCGCATCCGGATCTCGTCACGATCGAGTCGATCGGCCGGAGCTACGAAGGCCGCGACATCTGGGTGCTGACCGTCACCAACCGCGCCACCGGTCCGGCCGCGGAGAAGCCCGCGTTCTGGGTCGACGGCAACATCCACGCGACCGAGGTCGCTGCCTCCGCGGCCAACCTCTACTTCCTGCACACGCTGGTCACGCAGTACGGCAGCGATCCCGAGGTGACCCGCGCCCTCGACACCCGCGCGTTCTACGTCTGCCCGCGCATCAACCCGGACGGCGCCGAATGGGCGCTCGCCGACAAGCCGAAGTGGGTCCGCTCCAGCACCCGGCCCTACCCGTACGACGAAGAGGAGATCGAGGGCCTGACGGTCGAGGACGTCGACGGCGACGGCCGCATCCTGCAGATGCGCATCCCCGACGGCAACGGTCTGTGGAAGGATCATCCGCAGCAGCCGGGACTGATGATCCGCCGCGATCCGGTGGAGGCGGGCGGGACCTATTACCGGATCCTGCCCGAAGGCAGCGTGGAGGGCTGGGACGGCTACACGCTGCGGGTGAAGAAGCAGAAGTACGGCCTCGACCTCAACCGCAATTTTCCGGCGAGCTGGCGGCAGGAATTCGAGCAGGTCGGCGCGGGACCGTTTCCGGTGTCGGAACCGGAGGTGCGCGCGGTGGTCGCGTTCGTCACCAGCCACACCAACATCACGGGCGGCACGACGTTCCACACCTGGAGCGGCGTGCTGCTGCGCCCGTTCGAGCACCAGTCCGACGACGAGATGCACGCCGAGGACCTGTGGTTCTACAAGCAGGCGGGCGCGAAAGGGCAGGAGCTCACGGGCTATCCGGCGATCTCGGTCTACCACGAGTTCCGCTACCACCCGAAGTCGGTGATCGCCGGGACCTTCGACTGGCTCTACGAGCATCTCGGCATGTACACGTGGGTGGTCGAGATCTGGAGCCCGATGCGCGAGGCCGGCATCGAGAAGTACCCGTACATCGACTGGTTCCGCGACCATCCGATCGACGACGACCTGAAGCTCTACGCCTGGAGCCGCGACCGGCTCGGCGGCCTCGCGCACGTGGCGTGGCGGCCGTTCGACCACCCGCAGCTGGGCCGCGTCGAGATCGGCGGCTGGAACCGCTTTCACGCATTCTCGAATCCGCCGCCGGCCTTCCTCGAGCGCGAACTCAAGCGCTTCCCGCAGTGGCTCGTCTGGCAGGCGCTGACCTCGCCGAAGCTCGAGCTGGTCGCGGCCGAAGCCGATGCGCTCGGCGCCGGCACGTGGCGCGTGCGGCTCGTCGTCCAGAACACCGGCTGGCTGCCGACCTACGTGTCGAAGCGCGCATTGGAACGCAAGGTCACGCGCGGCGTCATCGCCGAGGTCGCGCTGCCGGCGGGCGTGGAGCTCGTCTCCGGCAAGCCGCGCGAGGCATTGGGCGAGCTGGAAGGCAAGGCCTACAAGCACACGGGCGTCTCGTTCTGGCCCGACCATCACCTGACCGACGACCGCGCGAAGGTCGAGTGGATCGTGCGCGCGAGCCCCGGTGCGGTGATCGATCTCGTCGCCCGGCACGATCGCGCCGGCGCGGTGCACGCGACCGTCACGCTGCGCTGAATGCTACGGGATCGCGCCGGTCGCATGCATCCCCGGTCGCACGCCGGTCGCGCGCTCGCCGCCGCCGCGCTGTTCGCGCTGACCGCCTGCGCGGCCGCGCCGCCGCCCGTGAAGGCGCACCTCGGGGCGATCGAGCACATCGTCGTGATCTACGCCGAGAACCGAAGCTTCGACAACCTCTACGGCCTGTTCCCGGGCGCCAACGGCATCGCCGACGCCACGCCGGAGCAGTACACGCAGGTCGATCACGACGGCACGCCGCTGCCGCACCTGCCGCCGGTGTGGAAGGGCGGGGCGCCCGACGCTGCGTTCCCGAAGGACCTGCCGAACCGGCCGTTTCGCATCGACGCGCCGCCGATCAGCCTGCCGCTGTCGGCACCGACGCCGGACCTCACGCACAAGTTCTACCAGCAGCAGGAGCAAATCAACGGCGGCCGCAACGATCGCTTTGCCGCGGTCTCCAGCGCGGGCGGACTGGTGATGGGGTACTACGACGGCTCCGCGCTGCCGATGTGGAAATGGGCGCGCGAGTACACGCTGGCCGACAATTTCTTCATGGGCGTGTACGGCGATTCGTACATCAATCACCTCTGGCTGGTCTGCGCCTGCACGCCGGAGGCGCGCGACGTGCCGGCGGGCGAGCGCGCGCAGCTCGACGGGCGCGGCTGGCTGAAGCGGCGCCCGAACTCACCGCCGTCGGCGCTGCTCGGTCCCCCGATCTTCGAGCGCGACAACGTCACGCCGGACGGGTACTCGGTGACCGGCATGCAGCCGCCCTGGCAGCCGAGCAGCGTCCCGCCCGCAGCGGGCGGCGACCCGCGCTACGCCGATCCCGCGAAGCGCACGCTGCTGCCGCAGACGGCGACGACGATCGGGGACACGCTCTCCGCCAAGGGCGTGTCCTGGGCGTGGTACGCGGGTTCCTGGAATGCCGCGGTGAAGGACGGCACGCAGGACCCGAAGGCCAAGCGCGAGGTGATCTACAACACCGCGCGCGGTGCCCCGAACTTCATCGCCCACCATCAGCCGTTCAACTATTTCCTGCGCTTCGCCCCCGGAACAGCCGATCGGGCGCGGCATCTCAAGGACTACGAGGACCTGCTGGCCGACATCGACCGCGGCACGTTGCCGCAGGTCGTGTTCTACAAGCCGCAGGGCAGCCTGAACGAGCATCCGGGGTACACCGACGTGATGTCGGGCGACATCCACATCGCGGAGCTCGTCGCGAGGATCAAGGCGAGCTCGTCATGGCCCAGGTCAGCGATCATCGTCACCTACGACGAGAACGGCGGCTTCTGGGATCACGTGGCGCCGCCGAAGGGCGATCGCTGGGGCCCGGGCACGCGCGTGCCGGCCATCGTGATCTCGCCGTTCGCGAAGCGCGGCCACGTCGACCACACCAGCTACGACACGACGTCGATCGTCAAATTCATCACGCGCCGCTTCGGCCTCGAGCCGCTGCCGGGCGTGCGCGCCGGCGCCGGCGACCTCACCGCCGCGTTCGATTTTTCGCCATAGCCTCCTTGGAGCGTCTGCGCACCACCGAGATCTGCGCGTCGGCTATCTGCGCCGATTCGCCCCGGTCGCATCCCCACAGCGTGGGGCCCCTGCTTCCAGGCTCACGTCGCTAACATGACCTCGAACCCACGCGCGCAGGGCGGGACTCGAATCCCGCGGAGCATCTGGGCGCTCGGGCTGGTGAGCATGTGCATGGATCTGTCGTCGGAGCTGATCCATTCGCTGCTCCCCCTGTACATGGCGGTCGGGCTCGGCGCCAGCACGCTGACGATCGGCATCGTCGAGGGCATCGCCGAGGCGACGGCGATGGTCGCCAAGGTGTTCTCCGGCGTGATCTCCGACTTCTTTCGCCGGCGCAAGCCGCTGGTGCTGCTGGGCTACGGCCTCGCGGCGCTCACGAAGCCGGTGTTCCCGCTGGCGCCCACCCTCGGCTGGATCGTCGCGGCGCGCTTCGCCGATCGCGTGGGCAAGGGCATCCGCGGCGCGCCGCGCGACGCGCTGATCGCGGATCTCGCGCCGCCGGCGCTGCGCGGCGCGAGCTTCGGGCTGCGCCAGGCGCTCGACACCGTCGGCGGCGCCGGCGGCCCGCTGCTCGCGATCGGCGCGATGGCGTATTTCGTCGGTGATTTCCAGGCCGCGTTCTGGGTCGCCGTCGTCCCCGCCCTCCTGGCGGTGCTCCTGCTGATCTTCGGCGTCGACGAGCCGTCGCGCGCGCCGCGCGGCGACCCCGCCGCGGCCAGGCAGCGGCTGCAGTGGTCCGACGCGCGCCGCCTCGGCCGCAGCTACGCGATCGTCGTCGTCATCGCGGCGGTGCTGACGCTCGCCCGCTTCAGCGAGGCGTTTCTCTTGCTGCGGGGGATGGACGTCGGCCTCACGCCTGGCACCGCCCCGTGGGTGATGGTGGTGGTATCGCTGGTGTACGCGGCGACGGCGTATCCCGCCGGCACGGCCGCCGACCGCGGGCACGGGCCGCGGCTGCTCGCCACCGGGCTCGCGGCCCTGGTGGCGTCGGATCTCGTGCTCGCCAACGCCGGCGGCAATGCGATGCTGTTCGCCGGCGCGGCGCTGTGGGGCCTGCACATGGGCCTGACGCAGGGACTGCTGGCGGCGCTGGTCGCCGCTGCGGCGCCGGCCGATCTGCGCGGCACGGCATTCGGCGTGTTCAATCTCGTCTGCGGCGCGGCGCTGCTGATCGCCAGCGTGCTCGCCGGCGGGCTGTGGGACGCCTTCGGCCCTGCCGTCACCTTCTATGCCGGCGCGGCGTTCGCGCTGGTCGCGTGGATCGGATTGGCGCGCTACGGAGGGATCGCCACCAAGCTCGGCAAGCACTGAAGCGCGTATCGTTGCGTTGGGCCGCCCGGGCGGCCGTCGTCGCATCGGCTACGCTGCCACATCCGCGCCGTAAGGAACCAAAGCGCAGCCCGACCAATCTGAAGTGCGGGCGGGATCACCCGTTGCGCCGTCACTTGCCCACGATCACCGATGTCTGAACCCGCTCTGCACTACCGCCACACACTGCCGGTGCGCATCATGCACTGGGTCAACGTGGTCGCGCTGACGATCCTGCTGATGAGCGGGCTGCAGATCTTCAACGCCCATCCCGCGCTCTACTGGGGCAAGTCATCGTACACGGGCGCGGGTTCGCTGCTGCAGATGAGCGCGGTGCAGAAGGCGGATGGCCAGTCGGTCGGCGTCACACGGGTCTTGGGCCGGGAATTCGACACCACGGGGCTCTTCGGGATGTCGAAGAACCGCGACGGCGAATGGTCGGCGCGCGGCTTTCCGTGGTGGGCGACGATCCCCGACAACCAATGGCTGTCGATGGGGCGGGCATGGCATTTCTTCTTCGCCTGGGTGCTGGTGCTCAATGGCGTGGCCTACGTCGTCTACGGACTCGGCAGCCGCCACCTCGCGCGCGATCTTGCGCCGGACGGGCGCGACTGGCGCTCCATCGGACGCTCGATCGCCGACCACCTGCGCTTTCGCCATCCGACCGGCGAGGCCGCGAAACGCTACAACGTGCTGCAGAAGCTCGCGTACCTGATCGTGATCTTCGGCCTCGTACCGTTGATCATCCTCATGGGCCTCGCGATGTCGCCGTGGATGAACTCGGCGTGGCCCGGCTGGGTCGATCTGTTTGGCGGCCGGCAGGCGGCGCGCACGATCCATTTCATCGCCGCGTGGCTGCTGGTCGCGTTCGTCGCGATCCACGTCTTCGAGGTGATCGTCACCGGGCTCTGGAACAACCTGCGCTCGATGCTGACCGGGCGCTATCGCGTGCCGGCGGAGGAACCTCATGCCTGATATCGACAACCGGCGACGCCGGCACTTTCTCGTCCGCACGCTGGGCGCGACCGGCGCGCTGCTGCTCGCCGGCTGCAACCGGCTCTCGCAGACCGAGTGGTTTCCCAAGGTCCTCGCCGTCGGCGAGCAGGCGAGCGACGCCGCGGCGCATCTCGTCACCTCGCGCAAGTCGATGGCGCAGGAGTTCACCGAAGCTGATCGCTCGCCGCAATTCCGCGCCAACGGCACCGCCAACCCGAACAGCGCCGAATACCAGGCGCTGGCGGCACGCGCGTTCGCCGAGTACCGCCTCGCCGTCGGCGGCCTGGTCGAGAAGCCGGCATCGTTCTCGCTGGCGGAGCTGCGCGCGCTGCCGGCGCGCACGCAGATCACGCGCCACGACTGCGTCGAGGGCTGGAGCGCGATCGCCAAGTGGAAGGGTGCCCGGCTGGCACCACTGCTCGACGCCGTGCAGCCCAAGCCGCAGGCGCGCTTCGCGGTGTTCTACTGCGCCGATCCGATGGCGGAGGACGGCACGGACCTGTATTACGAGAGCATCGACATGGAGGACGCCCGTCATCCGCAGACGATCCTCGCCTACGAGATGAACGACGCGGCGCTGCCGATCGCCAACGGCGCGCCGATCCGGCTGCGCGTGGAGCGCCAGCTCGGCTACAAGCACGCGAAGTACGTGATGCGCATCGATCTCGTCGACAGCTTCGCCGGCATCGCCGGCGGCAACGGCGGCTACTGGGAGGACCAGGGCTACCAGTGGTTCGCGGGGATTTGAGACGATCGGCGCACGCACGACCGGGTTCGCTGCCGCGACGGCCAGCGATCGGGAACGAATGCGCGGCACGGAGTCCTGGCGCTCATCGGCCGCACCTCAGCGGCGACGGTCCCACCCACGCCATGCCGAAGCGGGCGTAGAGTTCCTTCTGCCGTGCTTCGGTCAGCGTTGCCTCCGCAGTGCAGGCGGCAAGCTCGCGAAAGTAGGGCTCGATCTTGGGTGGCGCGTCGATGACCAGCAGGCGGCCGACGGTCGTTCCGATGTTCGTGAACGCATGAGGCACGCCGCGTGGACCAAAGACGAACTCGCCCGCGCCGACCTCGCTTACCTTGTCACCCTGGAGAATGCGAAAGCGGCCCTCCAGCACCAGGAACGACTCGTCGTCGTCGTGATGCAGGTGCACGGGCGGGCCGCCGCCCGGCGTGATGCGCATCTCGATCAAGGCGTAGGCGCCGCCGGTCTCGTCCCCGAAGGCCCGGATCTCGAGTTCGTCATTCCTGATGTGCAGCACGCGATCGCGTCGAGCGGTCATGGTGGTCCTCCGAACGAGGAGGGCACTGTCGCATGGCGATGGGCCGGCGGCAAGCAATCCGTGTCTGACGGGAGCCTGGTTGCACTACAACGTCCGCCTCTCGCTGCGCCTGCATGTCAGCAGTGAGTTGGCTCTGGGCAAGGGCAACCAACGGCGTGCTGCGGGCGCGGAAGGCATTCGGCCGGGCGGCCCCTGGTTGACGCACAGCAAGCATCCCGACTTGAAAGGCAGGTGTCTGCCCATCTCCTGTGTCGTGGTAGGTTACCGCACGGTCCTGGGTCATCGCGCCGCAACGTTACATTGGCAATCGGGTTAATCGAATCAAAAGGGAAACATGCTACTTCATCGCAATGTCTCATTGATCACACTGCTGGCTCTTGGCTGCACAGTGGCTACGGCAACACGCGCGCAGGCACCTCAGCCTACAGGCGTGATCTTTGAAAATGTCCGCATCTTCAATGGCACCTCCGACCGGCTATCGGCTCCGTCGAATGTCTTGGTAGTGGGCAACATCATCAAGGCGATTTCCAGCGTGCCCATACCCGCGCCGCCGGGAACACCGATAGAACGGATTCAAGGCGGAGGGCGGACGCTGATGCCCGGGTTGATCGACAACCATGTGCACATCACGATGAGCGCCAGTAGCCAACGTGACCTGGTCGATCCCAACGTCAGCGTTGAGACGCTTCAATCCAGGGCAACGGAAGAAGCAAAGCAGATGCTGCTTCGGGGCTTCACTGCCGTTCGGGATATGGGCGGCCCGGTGTTCGACCTGAAAGCCGCAATCGATCAAGGGAAAGCGCTCGGTCCACGGATTTATCCGAGCGGGGCGATGATTTCGCAAACCTCTGGTCATGGCGATTCGCGCCTGCCTACCGAGCGATCCCGTCGGTTTGGCGGCGCCGTTTCTCGCGGCGAGCTTTTGGGAGCCAATTTCATCGCCGATGGCAGAGACGAAGTGCTCACTGCCACGCGCGAAGATCTCCGGGCCGGGGCTTCCCAGATCAAAGTGATGGCAGGCGGTGGGGCTGCTTCAGCCTACGACCCGCTGGACGTGACGCAATACACACTGGACGAAATGAGAGCGGCGGTCGAGGCGGCTGGCGATTGGGGGACTTATGTCACGGTGCATGCCTACACCCCCAAAGCGGTGCGACGGGCAATCGATGCGGGCGTCAAATGCATCGAACACGGACAGTTGCTGGACGAGCCGACCGTCAAGCTGCTCGCCGACAGGGGGATATGGCTTAGCCTGCAGGTCCTGGACGAGGCGCCCGAAACTCAAACCGCAGATGTAAAGGCCAAGAAGCACACGGTTGTCCAGGGCACCGACAACGCATTCAAATGGGCCAAGAAGTACAAGGTCAAGCTCGCGTGGGGAACGGATTTCCTGTTCAATCCTGACCAGAACAAGAATCAGAATTCCGACATCCTCAAGCTGAAGACTTGGTTTACGCCAGCTCAAGCACTCAAGCTGGTCACCCACGATAACGCGCAACTACTCGCGCTATCCGGCCCGCGCAATCCCTATCCGGGCAAGCTAGGTGTTGTCGAGGTGGATGCCTTCGCCGATCTGCTGCTGGTCAACGGGGACCCAATCGCCAACATCGACCTTGTCGCTGATCCCGAGAGGAATTTTGCTGTGATCATGAAAAACGGGAAAATCTACAAAAATTCCTTGTAACGACTTGTGGAGGTCCTACTACCAAGCGGGGGCAGGCATCACCGCTCGATGCGCCACCGATGAACTGTGGCGTTGAATGACTGGTTCCAAGATAGGCGTACGTCTGAAGTGGGTCGTTCTGAGACATTGCCCCGGCACTCAGACCCTTCCGCCACTCCCACGTTGAGACCAAGCTGTGAGTGTTGTGACAAGGACTTGCGACCCGAGTCGATCGATGCCCGCACATGCTCATTCGAGTGCACTTTCTGTGCATCATGTGCAGACACCGTGCTTGAAGGCAAATGTCAGGGGAGAACGCCCCAAAATGCTGGCTGCATGCATGGCAGCGCCTGGCGCGGGGATGGCGCCGCATTGCTGCGCGAACTTGCGCAGTCGTTGATCGGACGCTCGCTCGCGTCGTAGCCGACGCGCGACGTACACGGTTGGCCGGTGGCGTGCAGCCGCCGTCGCCGTGGGCCTATGCGCTCGTCACGCCGGCTTCACGTCCAGCACCGCCATCATCCCGGCGTCCTCGTGCGGCAGAATGTGGCAGTGAAACATCCGCTTGCCCGGCATTGCCTGCCGCGTCTTGATCGTGATCGTTTCGCCCGCCGGCACATTCACCGTGTCGAGCCACGCCGCATAGGCAGCCGGAGCGGCAAGCCCCCCGAGCGTGCGCGCGACAACCTGGAATTGCGTCCCATGGATATGAATCGGATGGTCCATGAAGGTCGTATTGACGAGGTCCCACAACTCGACGCGGCCGACCGTCGTTTCGAGATCGACCCGGTTCATCTCGAAGGGCTTGCCGTTGATCAGGAAGGCTCCCATCATTCCCATCCCCGCACCGGAAAGTACGACTCGCTGCCGGGCGCTCGCGTCACCGAGATCGGCAACCGGCCGCAGGACGGCCGGCAACTCGAACGGTGCCTGCGCCGGCGTTCTGCCCGTCTCGACCGTCATCAGCGCGCCGCCCGGGCCGCCGCTCATCCCGCCGGAATGCCCGAGGTCGCGCAACGCATAGCGCGCGGATTGCCGGGCGGCGATCGTCACCACGATCTCCACCCGCTGGGCGGGGGCGAGCAGCCATTCGCTCAGGTCCGGCAACGGTTGGCCCAGCAAGCCGCCGTCGGTGCCGACTACGGCGAAGCGATGACCATCGAGACCGAGGCGAAGGTAGCGATCTGCGGTGGCATTGATGATCCGCCAGCGTTCGGTCGCACCTGGCGCCATCGCGTGCACCGGGCCCTTCTGTCCGTTCACCAGCAAATCGCCGGCACCCGCGATCGGCATCCCGCCCATGCCTCCCATCGCCGGCGCGCCCGGTGCCACCTGGGCGTTCCGGTCGAGCGCAAGCGACGTGACCATCAATGTCGCCTCGGGAAGGGCTGCCAGCGGATCGTGTGCGCTGCGCACGATGATCGGCGCGGCGAGTCCGTGCCCGACCTGCAGTGTCGTGGTCTGGTGCGCATGCGGGTGATACCAATACGTGCCCGCGCTGCCTATCGGCACGTCGAAGGTGTAGGCCCGGTCTGCTCCCGGCGCGACCGGGTCCATGGGACTGCCGTCCTGGTCGGGCGGGACTGCCAGCCCATGCCAGTGGATGGTCGAGGCGAGGCCGAGCCGGTTGGCGAAATCGATCGTGACCCGCTGTCCCTCCCACAGTTCGATGACCGGCCCCGGGAATGCGCTGTTGTAGGTCCACAGCTCCGTCGTGCGCCCGACGAGCAGCGAAGCGAAGTGCGGGGCGGCAACCAGCGTTGCCTCGAATTCGTCGGCAGCGAGGCTGGTGTCTTCGAGGATGGCCAGGCGCCGCAACGGCAGGCCCGTTGGCCAGGTCGCGCCATTGGGCGGTGGCCGGCGCATCATTCCACCCGCCCCGGCGCCCGCCGTGCCCCGCATCTGGGCGGATGCGCTTCGAAGAGAAGTCAGCGCGGTAACGCTTGCCGCTGCAGCGGCCTGGAGAAAATGGCGGCGACGCATGGATCGCTCCGAAACAGGATGCGATCAGCAATTCTCCGCCGAACTCCATCGCCGACCCATGATCACGATCAAACGACGCCGGGTTCGGGACCCGTCCGGCGGACGATCAGGGCAGCCGGAAAGGCGGGAAGAGGGCGGGGCGGATCGCCCGCCCCGAATCGACGAGCGGGCGCCCCGGTCGGAACGCAGCCCCCGGGCGCTCGGGCGCACCCGCGTAAATCGAGCCCCGTCTTCGCCGTGCGCATCAGCCGCTGTTCAATCGCTCCAGCCCGAATGCCCTGCGCAGCTTGCGATCGAGGAGCCGCGTAGGCAGCCAGCGCTTGAGGAACGGCAGCCGGGTGCTGTGGGTTCCGAGCCGGATGACGGGATCGGGCTCTGCCCGCAGCAGGGCCTCGGCCAGGGCTGCGGCGAAGGCGGCCGCGGACATCGCTCCCTTCTGCGATGCCTTGGCGCGCCCCAGCACGGAGCGCTCGATCGGCTTGTAGAGGGAATCCTCGGGCAGCCGTGCGTGGGCAGTCCCCGATTTGCCGAAGTCGGAAACGATCCCGCCCGGTTGGACGATCACCACGCGCACGCCGAAGGGCGCCAGCTCCATGCGCAGTGCGTCGGAGAGCGCATGCAGCGCCGCCTTGCTGGCGCAGTAGACGCCGGCAAACGGCGTGGTGACGATGCCCGAGATGCTGCCGACGTTGACGATGCAGGCGCGGCTGCTCTTGCGCAGCAGGGGGAGGGCGGCACGGGCGACGGCGACCGGCGCGAACACGTTGGTGTCGAACTGGCGGCGCATGTCGTTCAGCTCCGCGTCGATCACGGCGCCGAACTGGCCGAAGCCGGCGTTGTTGATCAGCAGGTCGATGCGCCCGGCGTCGGCGGCCACGGCCGCCACCGCGGCTGCGATGCTGTCGGCATCGTCGACGTCCAGCGCAAGGGTGCGCACGCCCTTGCCCGCGAGCGCCGCCAGCGACTCGACGCGTCGGGCGGTCGCGTAGACGCGGTGTCCGCGCCGATGAAACTCCTCCGCCAGCGCGGCGCCGATGCCGGTCGAGCAGCCGGTGATCAGGACTGTCTGTTGCGTGAGCACTGGGCACGTTCTCCTTGTCTCGCCGTCCGCGCGTCGGACGGCTGCGCTCGGCCCGGCGTTACCTGAGCGAGCGGGTCTCGCCGATCTTCATCACGTCGAACTCGTCGATCGCGAGGCCGCGCGCGGCGCGCTGGCGCGCAAGCTGCACCGGCGGCTCGTCGAGCGGCTCGTCGGCGAGCGACTCGAACGTGCCCCAGTGGATGCCGATCGCGCGCGCGGCCCTGAGGTCGGCGCGCACCTGTACCGCCTCGGGCACGTCGACGTGCATCACCTGCATGAACCAGCGCGGCGCGTAGGCGCCGATGGGGATGAAGGCCATGTCGAAGCGGCCGAAGCGCTCGCCGATGTCGCGGAAATCCTGCGAGTACCCGGTGTCGCCGGTGTGGATGACCCGCAGGCCTTCGCCTTCGACGACCCAGCCGCCCCACAGCGTCGCGTTGGCGTCGGTCAACGTGCGCTTGCTCCAGTGCTGCACCGGCACCATCGTGATCCGCAGCGGGCCCTCGGTGGTCGCTTGCCACCAGTCGTATTCGTCGACGCGCTCGATGCCGCGCGCCAGGAACCAGGCCTTGAGCCCGAGCGGCACCAGGAAGCGCGGGCTGCCCTGCGGCATGGCCGCCAGCCGCTGCACCGAAGCCTCGTCGAGGTGGTCGTAATGGTTGTGCGAGATCATCACCACGTCGATCCTGGGCAGCGCGTCGATGTCGATCGGCAGCGGCACGATGCGCTTCGGTCCGATCGGCGGCAGCGGCGACGCGTACTCGGAGAAGATCGGGTCGAAGAGGACGTTGCGGCCGGCGAGACGCACCAGGACCGTCGCGTGGCCGATCCACGTCATCGACGGGTTGTTGGCGGGCGCGGCCAGCGCCGCCGGGTCCGTGCGCAGCGCCGGGAGATTCCATCCTCCGGGCGGGGGCTGCGGCACGCCGTCCTTCACCTGTTCCCACTTCCACGCCCAGAAGCTCGCCTTGTCCGGATGGGGATAGCTGTTGCGGAAACCGTCGGCGGTTCGCGGCGCCTGCGCGTGGGCGGCGGCCGGCACGAGCGCGGCGACGAGCAATGCCCCTATGCGCGCGCGGGGGCTGCGCATCTCAGGGCACCAGCGCCAGGAAGAGGAATGCGGCAAAGATCACGAGGTGCACGGCGCCCTGCATGATGTGCGTGCGGCCGGTGCCCAGGGTCACCGTGCTCACGAGGAAGGTGAGTGCCAGCATCACGAGATCCTTGGGATCGAGGCCGAGAACGAGCGGCAGCTCGAACAGGATCGCCGCCAGGGCCACGACGGGGATCGTGAGGCCGATGCTCGCGAGCGCCGAGCCGATCGCGAGGTTCATGCTGGTCTGCAGGCGGTTCGAGCGCGCAGCCCGCACGGCCGCCCAGGTCTCCGGCAGCAGCACCAGCATCGCGATCACGATCCCGATTACGGCCTTGGGCGCCCCGGCGGCGGCGACGCCCTGCGCGATCGACGGCGAGAGCATCTTGGCGAGTCCCACCACCGACACGAGCGAGACGACGAGCAGGCCGAAGCTCGCCCAGGCCTGTCCGTTCGTCGGCGGGCCCGCGTGGGCTTCGGGGTTGGCGGCGTCGACGACGGGAAGAAAGTAATCGCGATGGCGCACGGTCTGGATGAACACGTAGACCGCCCACAGCGCGATCGATGCCACGGCGACGAACGTGAGCTGCGACGTGCTGTAGGTCCCGCCCGGAGTGGTCGTGGTGAACACCGGCAGCACCAGCGACATCGTCGCCATCGCGATCAGCGCGGCGAGCCCCGCGCCCGCGCCTTCCACGCGAAAGGTCTGCTCGCGATGGACGATGCCGCCCACCAGCAGGCACACGCCGACCACGCCGTTGCAGATGATCATGACGGCGGCGTAGATCGTGTCGCGCGGAAGAGCGGCCTTGTCGGCGCCGCCCTCGAGCATCATCGCCAGGATGAGCGAAGCTTCGATCACCGTCACGGCCACCGCGAGGACCAGCGTGCCGTAGGGCTCGCCGACGCGGTGAGCGACGACCTCGGCGTGGTGGACCGCCGCGAAGACCGCGCCGATGAGGGCGATCGCGCACAGCGTCGCGAGAGCCGTGCCGACGCCGGCGACGATCGCCCCGGCGAGCAGGGCGACGGAAACGGCGGGGACGAGCCAGGTCCAGGTCTTCATGGCCAATTCTAGCCGATGCGCGGCGCGCTCAGCGATCGGCTCCCGGACCGTTTGCCTGCACGGGGAACCGGGGTTTAGACTGGCGACCTTGCGCGCCGGGCGCGGGCGTGGTCCCGACGCATGGTGTCTTCGTCGAAGCGAATTTGGAGAAGCGGCATGAGAGGGAATTCCGTGGTCCGGGCGGCAGCGGTCGGCTGCACGTCGTCGGTGATCGCGTCGCACGCGAACGAGGTGGCAACCAAGGATGGCAAGGTGCTGCCGGGGACGAGGACCGAGACTTTCAGGAAGGCCGTCAAGGTGCCCGTGCACGTCCCCCTCAGCGGCAAGACGATGGAGTTCGACGCCAACGGACGATGCGTCGCCGGGTGCTGATCCCGGTCGATGCGCGGGCCGGCCGGGGGGGCGATGCCGACACCTCGGTCGCGACGCTCGACAGCGGCGCGCGCGTGCTCGTCCTCCGGCTGCCGCACGTGGCGACGGCGGCGGTCAGCGTCTTCGTGAGGAGCGGCAGCCAGCACGAGAGCGCGCGCACGAACGGCATCAGCCATGTCATCGAGCACATGGCGTTCAAGGGCACGCATACGCGCGACTGCCAGCGGATCAACCTCGACGCCGAGCGCCTGGGCGCCGAGGTCAACGCCCATACCGACAAGAACCACACGGCGTTCCACATGCGCGGCCTCGCGCGCGATGCCGGGTCGTTCCTGCGGATGCTGGGAGACATCGTCCGCCACAGCACGTTTCCCGAAGCGGAGCTCGAGCGCGAGCGCCAGGTCATCCTGCAGGAGTATGCCGAGGACGAGGACGACCCGGTGTCGACCGCGTTCAAGCTGTTCGACAAGGCGTGCTACGGCGGGCACGCCGTGGCTCGTCCGGTGATCGGCACCCGCGCCAACATCCGGCGCTTCACCCGCGCGGAGCTGGTGGCCTGCGTGGACAAGCACTACACGGGCGCGAACGTCGTCGTCGGCATCGCCGGCAACGTGGATCCCGACCAGGCCGTCGCCGCGGCGGCGGCGGCGTTCGGCGACATGCCTCGCGGCGGCGAGAACCGGGTCGCCGCGCCGGATTATGTTGGCGGCATCCGCGCGCGCCGGGTGCCGGGCTGCAGCCAGGCGCAGGTCGTGCTCGGGTTCCCGATCCCCGGACTGCTCGGGGAGCACCAGGCCGCCGTCGTTGCCGCAGCGCTGTTCGGCGAAGGCATGAGCTCGCCGCTGCTCGACCGGATTCGCGAGCGGCGCGGCCTCGTCTACCACGCGGATTGTTCGGCCGACGTGACGGACCTGTGCGGGCAATTCGTGATCGATGCGTCGACCATGCCCGAGCACGTCGACGAATACCTCGTCGAGGTCACGCGGCTGCTGCGCGAGCACGTCGAGACCACGGACCCGGTCGGCCTGGAACGCGCGCGCAACCAGATCATCGTGCGCAGCCTGTGCGCGCATGAGGTGCCGTCGCAGCGGCTGGAGGCCGCGGCGCTCGACCTCTTCGCCCTGGGCCGCGTGCGCCCGCGCGAGGAACTCATGGCCGGCATCGCTGCGGTCAGTGCGGTCGAGGTGCGCGAGGCGTTCGCGCGAATGCAGGGCGCGGGCGCGGCGGTGGCGTTGGCCGGCAGGATTCCCCGCGGCGTGGAGGAACGGGTCGCCCGGCTGGTGGCGCCTCGCGACGGTTGACCCACCGCCGGTCTCCGGCGGTTGCTGTACGCGAGGGTCAGGCAAAGAGCCCGTGCAGGAACCACTCGCCGTCGTCGCTGCCGTAGCGGTGGTCGCGATAGATCCATACCTGCTCCCCGCGCGGGTTCTCGGCGACGAAGTAGTCGCGGCGGACGTCGGCGCCATCCCACCAACCTGACTCGATCCGCTCCGGGCCATCGCGCAACACCCAGGGCCGCGCTTCGAGGCGATGGCCGAGCGGCTCCGGTTCCGCGAGCAGCCACAGCGGCCGGGGGGCATCGGGCAGGGGGCAGGCTTTCGCGGCGCCGGCCGTGGTGCGCGGATCGGGCGCAGCTGACTTTTTCTGCGCTGGAAAAGTAGGGTCAGACACTACTTTTCCTGCTCGCGCAGCTGTTGCCTCGAGGTTCGCGGGAAAGCCGTACTTGGCCCTGCTTTTCCACGCGCGCTCGGGGCGATGCTCGGCGTGCGGGACGACGCGCGTGACGGCGTCGTCGCCGAGCCGCGCGCGCAGCCGGTCGATGAGCGGCACCGTGGCCAGCGCTTCGTCGCCGGGCAGCAAGCCGAGATTGCGGCCGGCGAGCGGCGCGGTCGCTTCGCTCGCGAGCGTGATCGCGACCACCGGCGCCGGCAGCGCGACGCGCGCGAGCCGCTCGCGCAAGACCATGATGAGGTGCGCGGGCTCGCGCGCGGGAGCGGCCAGCGCGAAGCGCGCGTGGGTTGCGGGCGTTCCGGCGCGCAGCGCGACGTGGCGCTCGTGCGCGAGTGCCAGCGACAGCTCGACGGCGCCGAGCCCGCGTCCCAGCAGCCAGCCGGCGAGCTCGTGGACGAGCCGGTTCACCGCGAACGCCAGCGCCTCGACGCTTTCCACCGCGGCCGGCAACTCCAGCCTGCCTTCGTAGCGCGGCGGCGGGACGAACGGCAGCCGCGGATCGGCGATCAGTCCCCGAGCGCGGTCGAGGATGACGGGGAGGTCGGCGCCGACACGGCGCGCGAGCGCGGCACGCGGCAGCGCGCAGGCCTGGCCGAAGGTGGTGATGCCGGCCGCGGCGAGCGTGGCAAGCGCAGCGGCGTCGAGGCCGAGATGCGCGAGGGGCAGCGGCGCGAGCGCGGCGAAAATGGGGTCAGAGCCGGAAATGGGGTCAGGTCCACTTTTCCTTCCGGATTGCCTGAGGATGTCGTTTGGTGCTTGCGGAAAAGTGGACCTGACCCCATTTCCGCTGACCCCATTTTCGCCGGCGCGGGCGAAGAAGAGCGCCGCCGTCGGCGTCGGCGCGAACGCCAGCCGCGCGGCGTAGCCGAGATCGTGCGCGCCGCGCGTGAAATGCACCGAGAGCCGAGGCAGGCCGCCGAACAGGCGCAGGCTGCCGCCGATCTCGGCCAGCACCGCGTCGGGAGGGGCGAGGCTCACGGCCGGGGTGAATTGGGTCGCCCAGGTGGCGAGCGCCGCCAGCGCGGCGGCTTCGGCGCCCGGATCGCGGTCGCGCAGCACGAGATCGGGAGCGAGGGCCAGCGCTGCGGAGACGAGCTGTTCGGCGCACACCCCGGCTTCGATGGCGGCGGCATTGGCGGCGACGACGCGCGGGTAATGCCCGCCGGTGGTCACCGCGAAAGGCCGGGCGGCGTCGGCGGGCGTGTGCGCCCGCGCGAAGACGTCGAGCGGCAGCGAGGGCAGGAGCAGGCAGGTCCAGAGCATGGCTGACCGGGGTAGCCCGGGTTGAGCGAATGCGAAACCCGGGGCTGTCCTCCGCACGAAGCTCAGCCCCGGGTTTCGCTGCGCTCAACCCGGGCTACGAAAACCCAGGTTGCGAAGATGCAGGTTCACTGCCAGATCTGCGTCTCGGAAAGCCCGAGCAGGGCGAGCTCCGCCGCGCGCAGGTGGGCCTCGTTGGCGCAGAAGAATTCGTCGAGCTGCGGCGGCTTCACCGGCGTGCCGGCCAGCATCGCGTGGACCTGCCCGCGATGATGGATCTGGTGCTGGAACAGGTGGGCGAGGAGGCGCGTCGCGGTCTCGGTCTCGATGCCGGCGCGGCGCTGCACGGGTACGGGCATCCCGAGCTGCGCCTCGGTCAACGCGGCGCAGGCGTCGATCAGCCGGCGATCTGTTGCCTGCTGCGCGGCCTGCAGCTCGGCGCATGCCGCGAACGGTTCCTGCGGGATCGAAGAAGCGCTCGACCGCGGTGTTGGGCGCCTCGCCGCGCAAGGCGCGCTCCAGCGCATCGATGTAATACCAGTCGACGGTGAGGTTGTGGTTGAGCGTGGCCCTGATCGACGGAAAGAAGCTCGTTCGCGCGGCGGCGAAATCGGCCGGCGACAGCCGCGCACAGGCATTGAGCAGCCGATGGTTCGCCCACGCGTTGTTGCAGGCCATCGTGAAGAAGTGATGGCCTAGAGGAGAGGAGGGCATGGCATGGGTCTCCGGTCCGTCGGTCAGCAGCGTTGGCGACGAAATCCGGGTGGTGCAGCCTCCCACGATTGCTTCCGGCGCAAAGCGGTCAAAATGGGCTACCTGACCCGGGCATTTTCGCGATTGTGCCAGCGCATTTCGCATCGACGTCGATCAGCACCGGCTGCGCGACATCGCCGCCGCGGCGCTTCAACACGCGGATCGCGAGCTTGCCGTCCTGCGGCGCGAGGGCGAGCCGCAGCGGCGCGGCGGCGGCCGCCGCATGCTGGCCGGGCCGCCGCCACAGCACGCCCCAGGTGCGGCCTTCGCGCGCCGCGACAGCCAGACGGCGCAGCACGCGGTCGTCCTGCGGGCCGAGCCAGGCGAAGGCGGCGGCGCATTCGGGCGCGCGCAGCGCCTGTTCGTAGGCCCATGCCTGATCGGCGGTCGTCCTGCAGCGCACGATCACGAGTCGCGCGAGGTCGAGCCCCGCGGCCGCCAGCGCCGGTGCATAGGGCACGTGCGGCGGCATGATCCAGACGGCGTCGCGGCCCGCGGCCTGCAGCCGCGCGAGCGCAGGCAGCGTGAGGCGCAGCTCGCCGATGCCCTCGCGCGCGAGCACGATCTCGGTGAGCGCGCCTTCCGGCCAGCCGCGGCCGGGCAGCACGGCATCGAGCGCGGGATAGCCGCTCGCGATCGCGGCGGGCTCGGGCGCGCAGTCGCTGCCGCGCCATATCGCGGGATTCGACAGCACGGTGGCGAGAGCGGGATTCATCGAATGCCCTCGGATACGTGGGGTCACGGATAAGTGGGGTCAGACACTACTTTTCGCAGCCGCCGATGCAATGCCTCGGAGCGTGTTCAAAAGTAGTGTCTGACCGCCACTTACACGATTGCCCGGGTTTCGCTTCGCTCAACCCGGGCTACACCGGATTGCGCATCATCCCCCGGCCATCGCCTTCGCCGCGCGCTTTTCGAGCTCGTCCGGCGGGACGTCCTCGACGTGGGTGGCGAGGTACCAGTGGTAGCCGAACGGATCGTCGACGCCGCCGGTGCGATCGCCGTAGAACTGGTCGGCGACCGGCCGCGTGAGCTTCGCGCCGGCAGCGACCGCCTGCGCGACCCGCGCATCGACGTCCTCGACATAGACCATCAGCGAGACCGGCGAGCCGCCGATGGTGCGGGCGCTGCGCGCGCCCATTGCCGGGGATTCGTCGGCGAGCATGATCACCGAATCGCCGATGCGGATCTCGGCGTGCCCGACCTTGCCGCCGGGGGCGGGCATGCCGCAGCAATTCGACGGCTCCGAGCGCCTGCTTGTAGAACTCGAGCGCGCGCGCGGCGTCGTCGACGATCAGATACGGAGTCACCGAGTGGTAACCGTCGGGGATGGGTTTCACGGCCATAGCTTGTCTCCTTGAACGATTGCGGTGGGTGGGTCAGAGCAGCGGTCAGACCCTACTTTTCAGGCGGGGGCCAGTGCTGTGCGAAAACCGGGGCTACCCCGGGATTCGCTTCGATGCGCAGCAAGGCTTCGTGAAACGCCGGGCGCGCCTGTTGCAGGTGCGCGCGCGCGCCCGACCATTTCGACACGACGGCGGCCAGGAGATCGAGCGCGCCCGGGCGGCTCGCCGCCGAGATAGGAGCGCGCCGGAAAGAGATCGGCGAACATTTCCCAGTGCCGGTGCAATCGCGCCCGCGTGCCGGCGCGGATGCGCGCCTGCGTGGCTTCGTCGGCGTCCTCGCACCAGCGCTCGGGATAATCGATGATGCTGATCGCGGCATAGCAGTTGGCCGCGATGAACACGAGGCCGCGGATCGCCTGCGCGCGGGCGGATGCGGTGCGGGGCAGGAGCCCGCTTTCCGGGTGCGCGCTGCCGAGGTGGATCAGGATGGCCGCGCTCTCGGTGAGCACGCTGCCGTCCTCCAGCACGAGCGTCGGGATCTGGCCCAGGGGGTTCAACCCGAGCAGTTCGTCGTAGGCCTCGTTGCGCTCCCACGTGGCCGTCGCGACGATGCGGCAGGGCGCGCCGATGAGCGCGAGCGCGGCTTCGATCGACGCCGAGCCGGAACCTTTGCTTCCGTAGAGCGTGTACATGGTGCCTCCTGTTCGCATCGCGGGGATGCGCTACGGGGACGCATTGCGGCGGATCAGGCCGACGCCGATGCCTTCGATCGTCAGCGCGTCGCGCTTGCCGCTGACGACGATCGGCGCGAAGTCGGGGTTCTCGGCGACGAGCAGCACCTGCCCGCCCTCGCGCTTGAGGCGCTTGACGGTGACGTAGTCGCCCAGCCGGGCGACGACGATCTGGCCCGAGCGGGCATCGGCGCTCTTGTGGACGGCGAGGAGATCGCCGTCGAGGATGCCGGCGTCGCGCATGCTGAGGCCACGCACGCGCAGCAGGAAATCGGCGCGCGGCGCGAACAGCGCAGGGTCGAGCCGCACGTGCGTCTCGATGTGCTCGGCGGCGAGGATCGGGTTGCCGGCGGCCACGCGGCCGACCAGCGGCAGGCCGGTGCCGGGGAGCTCGGGCATGTCGGCAAGGCGCATGCCGCGCGAGGCGCCGGGGGTGAGCTCGAGCGCGCCCTTTCGGGCCAGCGCGCGCAGGTGGTCTTCGGCTGAGCTGGCGGTGCGAAAACCGAGCCCGGCGGCGATCTCGGCCCGGGTGGGCGGCATGCCCGTGGTTTCGAGGTGCCGGCGGATCCAGTCGAGGATCTGCTGCTGGCGGGCGGTGAGCGGAAGCGACATGGGGGCGTCTCGGTAGCCGTATAAACATACGGTAACCGGATTATAGGCGGTGATCGGGTGGTGTCAACTCCCCCTCGACGTAGTCCGGCGTTGAGCGAGAGCGAAACCTGGGGCAACCGCGCCCCGTGCCACGACCCCCGGGTTTCGCTCGCGCTCAACCCGGGCTACGAACCCGTTTCCCCGAACCAGGCCCGCACGCGCGGGTGCGCAAGGACGCCGCGGTCCACGAGGTATGCCGGCACGCGCCGCTGCGCGACGTCGACCACGCTCCCGAGGCCGCTGTCGGCGATCGCCGCGAAGCACTCGTCGGTCCAGCACACCGCGTGCGGCGTGACGATGACGTTCGGCAGTTGAAAGAGAGGGTTGCCCGCGGCCGCCGGCTCGATCTCGAACACGTCGAGGCCGGCGCCGGCGATCTGCCCCGACGTCAGCGCGGCGAGGAGCGCGGCTTCGTCGACGATCGGCCCGCGCGCCACGTTGATGAGATAGGCGCAGCGGCGCATCAGCGCGAGGGCCCGGGCATCGATCAAGTGCTGCGTCGCGGGCGTCAGCAGGCAGGTGACGCAGACGAAATCGGCCTCGGCGAGCAGCGTGGCCAGAGGCACGAGCTGCGCCCCCAGCGCGGCAATTTCGCCGGCATCGGCATACGGGTCGGCGGCGACGAGGCGCAGGTCGAAGACGCGGGCGAGGCGCAGCGTCTCGCGGCCGATGCTGCCGGCGCCGATGACGCCGAGCGTGCGGCCGACCAGTCCCGTGCCCATGTGGGCGGTGCGCTCGTTCCAGCGCCCGGCGCGCGTCAGGCCGTCCTTGATCAGCAGCTTGTGCGCGAGTGCCAGCACGAACGCGAGCGCCGAGGTGGCCACCGGCCGGCGCACGGCGTCCGGCGTGTTGGTCACCAGGATGCCGCGCGCCGTCATTGCCGGCACGTCGACCGCATCGAAGCCCACGCCGTGCCGGGCGATCAGCCGGACGCGCAGATCCGGCGCGTCGGCGACGGCGGCGGGGACCCGCGCCGAGGCGACGTAGATGGCGTCGTAGCGCGCTGCATGCGCCGCGGTGATCGTGGCGGTCTGCTCGGGCAGGTACTCCCACGCGACCTCGGGCGCGCCGTCGAGCCGGCGCAGCGGCGCCGCTCCGAACGACGGCTCGCCGGCCGGCGTGAGCAGATCGCGGGTGAGCCCGACACGGAAGGGCGGGGCCGGCGTCGTCATCGTCGTTTCTCCCTCGTCAGCAGCGGCAGGTCCGGGCAACGCGCGGCGGTCCTCCGGCGGTGCGGCGATTCTACGCGCGGCCGGGCTTGACCGGCGTCAACCCGGCCGCGGCGAGCGCTGTTACGATAGACGCGTCGGAGCGCGGACAGCCGTCGGCGCGCCGCTGACCGTCTGCCTTCTCCACCCCGCACAGGAGCGTTGATCATGGCCACCAGAACGTCGAAGTCTCCCGCTGCCCGCAAGCCCGCTGCCGCAAAGACCGCCAAGGCGAAGCCGCGCGCCCAGGCCGCCGCGAATCCGCTGCCGCTGCTCAACGCGGGCTCGTTCGCGATGCCGGACCCGGCGCAGTTCGCGAAGTTCGCCAAGGCGATGACGCCCGAGCAGGCGTTCGACCTCTACAAGACCAACGCGAAGATGGCGCTCGAGATCATCAACGCCGCCATCGAGAACACGGCGAAGGTGCGCAAGCTGCAGTACGAAGGCGAGGAGCAGGCGCGCTCGATGCAGAAGAAGGTCGCGCGGCATGCGGCCGAGGCGGGCGACGCGCAGTCGCTGATGGCCGCCGGCCAGAGCGCGGCGCAGGAAGCGGTGCAGCAGTCGATGCAGTACTGGGGCCAGATGTTCGAGCTGATCGCCGACATGCAGAAGCGGCTGTTCTCGCTGATGGAAGCCCAGATGGCCGGCGTCCCCGGCGTCAAGGAAGCCAAGGCGGCGATGGCGATGCTGCCCGACCTCACCCCTGCGAAGAACCTCGTGGCGGCGATGCAGGGCATGATGACCTCGGGCGGCTCGTCGTTCGAGTCGATGCAGCGCGCGATGGGCGAGTTCGCCAAGTTCGCGCAGCAGTCGATGCCGGGGATGAAGCGCTGAGGGTTGCCTGACCGGGAAGCGCTTGCGCCGTCTGCTGCCCGAGGTGTCCGCGCCATGAGCGCCGGCACCGTGCCGGCTTGGCCCGCCGCGAAGGGCGAACTGCGATGCCAAGCCTGCCGATAGTTTGATACCGGAGTGCGCGGCACGAAGGTGGACCCGCCCGCGCGCCGGGCCGCCCCAAGCGCGAATACCTTCGCTCCCGGCACGAAGGTAGTCCAGTGAGGGGGCGCGCGCTGCGGCCCGGCTTCTCGCGGCGCCCGTGAGATCGTGGCCGCGCGCCTGTTTCGCGCGAGCCATGCCACCAACCGGGAACTCGACACGCGATCGCGCGTCAGAATGCAACGTAGCCCCGGTTCGAGGGCTGCGCTTGCGCACTCGCGGGGACAGCGCCACCGAACCGCGCCGGCGTCCGCAGAGCGGCAGGCAGGAGGCAATCGCAGTGAGGCACGGCTGGAAAAAGGGCGGATGGATCGCACTGGGCGCCGTGCTGGGCACGCTGCTCTCGCTCACCTTTTCGGCCCTCGCGCAGCGCGAAGACAAGGCGCCCATCCCGTACGACGACCTCCGTCTCCTGGCGGCGGTCTTCGGCACGATCAAGAGCGACTACGTCGAGCCCGTCTCCGACGAGAAGCTCATCAAGGCGGCGATCGTCGGGATGGTGCACGGGCTCGACCCGCATTCGGAGTTCCTCGACGCCGAGGACTTCAAGGAACTGCAGGTCGACACCGAGGGCAAGTTCGGCGGCCTCGGCATCGACGTGAGCATCGAGGACGGCGTGCTGCGCGTCGTTTCCCCCATCGAGGATACGCCCGCATTCCGCGCCGGCATCAAGCCAGGCGACCTCATCGTGAAGATCGGCGATGCGGCCACCAGCGGCATGACGATCGGCAAGGCCGTCGAGCTGATGCGCGGCGAGCCCGGAACGCAAGTCGCCCTGACGGTCCTGCGCAAGGGCGTCGAGACGCCGATCGATTTCAACCTCACCCGCCAGGAGATCAAGGTCACGAGCGTGCGGGCGAAGATGCTCGAGCCGGGTTACGGCTTCATCCGCATCCGCGGCTTCCAGGAGCGCACCGGCGAAGACCTCGCCCGAGCGATAAAGGACCTGTACAGGCAGGGGGAGCTCAAGGGGCTCGTCCTCGACCTGCGCAGCGACCCCGGCGGCCTGCTCAACGAAGCGGTGGCGGTGTCCGCCGCATTCCTGCCCAGGGAAGCGCTCGTCGTGTATACGGAGGGCCGCACGCCCGATGCCCGCATGCGCCTCACCGCGATCCGCGAGAACTACCTGCAACACGGCGACGACTACCTGAAGGACCTGCCGCCCGCCATGAAGAAGGTGCCGATCGCCGTGCTGGTCGACGGCGGCACGGCGTCGGCAGCGGAGATCGTCGCCGGCGCGCTGCAGGACTACAAGCGCGCCACCGTGCTCGGGACCCGGACGTTCGGCAAGGGCTCGGTGCAGACGATCCTGCCGCTCGGCGACAACGCGGGGTTGAAGCTCACCGTCGCGCGCTACTACACGCCGGCCGGCCGTTCGATCCAGGCGAAGGGCATCGAGCCCGACATCGTGGTCGACGACGGCCGCGATCTGCCCTATAGCGTCCGCGAAGCGAATCTGGACCACCACCTTGAGACGTCGGCCACGCGCGAAGCCGCGAAGAAACCCACCGGGAGTCTCAAGACAGACGATAAGGGCGCGGGTGGGGCAGGTGGCGCGAGTGGCGCGCAGACCAGCGGGCGGGCTGTGTCGGCGCCGCAGCCGCCGCAGTTCGAATTCGGCGCGCCGGAGGACTTTCAGCTGACTCAGGCGATGAACCACCTGCAGGGCCGCCCGGTCGCCGCTTCGGTCAAAGCCCTTTCCGCGCAGTCCGGGCCGCAACGCTAAGCCCGGGATGTCGCGGCAGTCAGCCCGTCAAGACTCGAACAGGCGGCCCGTCGACGTGGCGAGGAACCTGTCGAGCGGAATCTCCTCCTGCTTCAGAAATCCCCTGCTGCGGCAGCGCCGGTCGCGGACCAGTCTCGATGACCGCGACGGCCGATGCCGACGTCGTCCACGCGATCGCCGTCTGCACGCGCCCGCCAGGTCGATCGGGCGATACGCGCGGACGAATTCGCGGCGCTGCAGGCGGCCGTCGAGCGTGCCTTCCGACGAGACGTGGACGTAGACGACGTCGTTGTTCACTGGCGGCTTCGCGTTCGTGAGGATTTCGCCGGCGAGTTCGCGCCGTTCGCGCATCAGCAGTTCGTGGAAGAAGAAGTTCATCAGGCGCATGTGGCCGGGATAGCGCATCGACTTGTAGTCGACGTTGGCGACCTTGCCGTGGAACGTTTCGCAGATCGTGCCGAGTCCGCCCGACGTCGTGAATGCTTCGAGCATCACGCCTTCCACGTACACCGTTTCGTCCACTCCATCGACGACACCATCTTGCGCACGCCGTCCTCGATCACTTCGCAGTCGTTCAGGTACTCGTTGACCACGCCCTTCGGGGGACCAGTTGAACGCGTATCCCATCAGCCCCGTCGGATTCTGCGGCAACGCGCCGACGCGCAGGCGCAGCGAACGGCACTTCTCGAACGCCGCCGACCTGCGCGGCGCCGACGATGCCGACGAAGCCCGGCGCGAGGCCGCATTGGGGCGCCATCAGCCCGCGCGACGTTTTGCTGAGCTCGATGATCGCCTTGTCGTCGGCACGTCTTCGGTGAGATCGAAGTAGTGCATCCCCTGCGCATGTGCCGCGGTGGCGATGTGCCGGTTCAGTCGATACGGCAGGCACGACAGCACCGCGTCGAAGCCCTGCGTCGCGGCGCGCATGCCGTCGTCCGAAGCGAGGTCCGCGGCCTGACGGGAAAGGGCAACGCCTCGCGCGGCGCACGGCTGTCGAAACCGGTGACGTCGAAACCGCCGTGCTGGAGCAGCCTGGCGGCGAGGGTCCCGACCTTTCCGAGACCGAGAACGGCGATCTTGTGCAGCGGCATGGTCGAGCCCTCGCACATCGATCATCACTGGTGCCCGGGGCCGGAATCGAACCGGCACGGCCTTGCGGCCTTGGGATTTTAAGTCCCATGTGTCTACCAGTTTCACCACCCGGGCTTCACAGGGGAAAATCGACAATCGGCGCCAGTACGGGTTTCCGCTTGCAGGCGGTTTCCGCGCGAACCGATTTCTCCTTGCGCACCGCATGGTAGCTGAAACGGAATCACCCTGCTGTCGCGCGCGCCTCGACCAAGCTCGAGGCGGCAACCTGAACAATTGCGTTGGCGCGTACGCCTACTCGACCCGCTCCACCGGTGGCGGCACATAACCGCCCGTCAATGCCTTCTCGGCTGGCACGTACAGCCGCATGATCAGCCAGAACGGGCCGTCGCCGGTCGGCAGCCAGTTTGCCGCCTTCTCACCGTCGGGCCTTTCCTTCTGGACGTGGATGTCGATGGAGCCGTCGGCACCGCGCTCGAGCGTGGGCGTGCGGTCGCCGAAGGCATAGCGGTTGATCGGGTTGTCGCGCAGCTGGTTCTCCGGCGCGCCATACACGGTCACCGACCAGAACGCGTTGACGGGCGGCAAGTTGTCGGCTGCGAAGTGGATGCGATAGCGACGACCGCTCTGCAGCGGCTCGCCCTTGCCGTCGGTGAAGGCAGGGAGATACATCGCCTCCTCGGCGATGTTGCCGCCATAGCCGAGCATGCCGACGGCGGAGGCCCGCAGGCGGCTGCTCCCGTAGCGGCCGATATTGGTGGCATAGCGCCAGCCATTGCGCAGCTCGCCGTTTTCCAGTCGTCCATGCGCGATCACGCGCTTGTACGCCACCTGCGCGGCGCGTGTGAGGCCACGCCGCTGCGCTTCGCTCAGCGCCTCGGGATCGAACTTGAGACCGGGGCCGATACCCAATGCCGCGAACTGGCCGACGACTTGCCTGTCCTGCTCGCGCACGCCGCCGAATTCCCAGGCGCGATTGAGCAGGCCGTAGAACGCGAGCGACTGCCACAGCGGGTTGTTCAGCTTGGGGTCGGGAACGGGCGCGTTCGGGTCGGTCGCCATGTACTTCGCCGAAGCGTCGAGCGGCCAAAGGCGAAAGGTCCTGAGTTGCGCGACCACGGGAGCGATGTCCGCGTCGTTTTCCGGCTGCACCACGATGCGCACCTGCAGGAAGACACCGGTGGTCGACGATTCGATGCGCGTCACCCCCGTGGGCAGCTCGCCGCGCCAGCCCGGCGGCACGTAGGCATACGTGCCGGGCCTGGACTGCACCCGGCTGCCGATGTAGTCGAGGGAATTGAGCGCCCAATCGGTCGCCTGAACAGTGTAGTAGCGACCCTTGACTTCAGGAACGCTGATCAGCACCGGGCCCTGCCTCAGGTCCAGCCAGGCGAGACCGTAGACGGTGTCGTTGTTGGGCGTGAAGTCGATCGCCGCGCCCGGCGTCGCAAGGCCCGGGTAGACATTGAAGGCATTGAGCGGCGCATTCAATGCAGCCTGCGGATGGATGTCTTTTTCCATCAGGATCTGCGATCGCGCATACACCGCACCCACGACATACGCCTGGTAGCCCAGGGCGAACGCTTCCGCTTCGGCGAGATCGTCGGGCAGCGCGCTCGGCGCGGCGAATGTGAAGGATGCAATGCTTGCGGTTGCGACGAGGCACAGCGCTCGCCATGTGCCGCTCGGCCTCAACGTCTGAAATCGCATGGTGTTCTCGTTCAGAGAATTGTGGCCACGCGCTGGCGCGCGTTCGTGCTCAGGGTGATCAGTTGCTTGCTTTGCGCACCGGCGGGGGGACATAGCTCTGGTCGAGCAGCGTCGGGCCGGGGAAGTAGGTGCGCATGAACAGATTGAAGTCCTTGCCTCTGGGCGACGGCAGCCAGTTGGCTGCCTTGTCGCCCTCGGGCCGGTCGGGCTGGATGTAGATTTCCAGCGAGCCGTCCGTGCCGTACACGAGCCCAGGCACCTTGTCGCCGAAGGAATACCGGCCGGCGTCGTTGTAGACGAGATTGAAGCGTTCGTCATACAGCGTCACCGACCAGAAGGACTTCGCGACCGGAATTTGCTCCTTGGTGAAGCGGATCACGTAACGGTGGTCGCCATTGAGCGGCGCGCCTTCGGCATCGACGAAGGTGCGCAGCTTGACCGACTCCTCGATCAGATGCTCGGTGATGCCGGAAAAGGCTTGCGTGCCGGCGCGGCCGAGGAAGTCGGCGTCGGCGGCCATGCGGCCCCAGTTCGAGGCCCCGTAGAACCAGTTGTTGCGCACTCTGGTCGCGCCGACGATCGAGCCGCCGGCCTTGGCCACGCGACCGAGCAGCGCATCGCCGTCCGCAATGGCGCGTTGCAGGCCGCGCTTGATGGCCGGGTCCAGCGCGTCGATATCGCCCTTGGCCAGCGGACCGAGGCCAACCAGTGCAAACTGCTTCATCAGCGCCTCGTCGCGCGGCAGCGGAGGATTTTCCTTCATCGCCGCATTCATCAACTTGAAGGCGCCGAGCGGATCCGTCTTCGGCCAGACGTCGAGCACGTCGCGGCGCGAGGCGACGTTCGCGCCCGGCTTGCCGTAACGGCCGAGCGGCGTGATCCTGTAGCCATCCTGGAACTCGCGCACCTTGATCAGATCGGCTTCCGTCCCATCGCTGTAGGTGCGCCCGGCGATCAGGAGCCAGGGCGTCCACGAGCGATACACGCCCTTGATCTCCTTGGGCACCTTGCCCTTCCAGCCCGGACCGGCCAGCAGATAATCGCCCGCGACGTTCCTCGTGGCGCGCACGCCGATGTAGCCAACGGTGTCGGAATAGAAGTCGACCAGCTGCAGCGTGTAGTAGCGGCGTTCGGGGTTCTCGGGCACGGTGAGGACCACAGGCTCGTTGGCGACGTCGATGAAGGCCAGCGAATAGGGCGTCTCGCGGTTCGGCGAGCCGCCGTATTGCATCCTGGGGTCGGACAGCGTGCGCGAATGCCAGTATTCGTTGACACCCATGGAGATCGGGCCCTGCCTGCCGGCAATCCACTGATGGCGCAGGTTGGCGTACATGATTGCGGGAAAGCCGTAAATGTAAGCTCCCATGCCGGTGACGTAGGCAAACTCCTCCTGCCAGTCCGCCGTGGCGGCCGGTTGGGCCGGGGTCGTGGGTTCGCTGGCCGCGTAGCCGGCGGATGGCAGCAAAGACAGCGCGATGCCGGCCAGCAGTGCACGAAAGGCTTGCACCAAGTTGCGGATCATTTGCCGTGACTCCACGGGCAATCGTATGATCGAGTTCACTGCGGCTCCTCGTCCTGGTCCCGGGCCAACAGGCGACGTCACCGCAATGCGCGCGGGGATCGTGCGCCAGCCCTGACGAGCAGCATAGGATCAGAGGCAGGAAGAATCTGTCAGGTTTGTGACGAAAATCGCAAATTTCTCACCGCGTCGGTATGAGTCGCTCGTCCGTCGGGCTCTCGACGAGAACGCGACCTTTCGTCACTGCCGGCCGGAGACGCGCGAAGCACTGCTCGTCGCGGCGACGGTACGTCCGGTCGTGCAGGGCGAAAGCATCGACGCGCGCGGACAGCCGATGGAGTCGCTGCTGGTGGTGCTTTCCGGGAGCCTGGAACTCAGCATCCAGGCGGCCAACGGCAAGCGCAACGTGGTCTGGTACCTCGAGCCGGGACAACTCCAGGGTTTGATCGCGCTGATCGACGGCAAGGGGGCCGTTCACGACACACGCGCCCACAGCGATGGCCTGCTGCTGGAGATCCCGCGGGCACGGTTCATGGACGCGCTCGCCAGCGATCCGGCACTGCTGCAGGCGGTGCTGTTCATCCTGTGCGCGCGTTCCCGCGCACTCTACGAAGTCGTCGCCGCCGAGGCTCTGCTGCCGCTGGCCGGCCGCATCGCGCGCATGCTGCTGCTGTTGCTGGATGCGTACGGGCGCGAGTCCGGCGCGGGATTGCAAATTTCCCTGAAACTGTCACAGGACGAATTCGCCGACATGCTGGGGGTCACGCGCCAAAGCATCAATCGCGAGCTGAAGGCAATGCAGGCGCAGGGCATCATCACGATGGCCTATTCCCGGGTCACCGTCGTTGACCTCCCGGCGCTGCGTCGGGTGGCCGTGGCGGAGAAGCTGAAGTGAAGGCGCATGGCCAGCCATGTCGATGCCGGCGCGATCCCGCCGGGACGTTCAGTGCCCGTCGCCCCGCGCGCCCGGCGCCGGGACATCGTCCGGGTTGACCCCGATCAGCCGCGATACCCGCACCGGCACGCCCGGCCGCTGGAACTTTTCGACGCGGTCCGCGATGCGGCGGTCGCTCACCGTCATGCGCGTGCGCAGGCGCACGTACTCGGCCCACGACCTGATGACGAAACGCTCGATGAACCGCCCGTCCTCGCCCAGGTCGCGGAAAATCCGCCAGTCGCTCACGCCGTTGCGCCGGCGGACGGGCTCGACGGCGTAGGCGGCGCGCAGGAAGTCGTCGCGGTGCTCGCGATCGATCCGGTACTCGAGCTGGATCAGGACCGGGCCGTCGTCGGGTCGCGGCTCGACGGCGATCGCCATGTCCGGCAGCTGCATGCCCGGCGTCACGTCGGCTTCCTCGCCCAGCTTGACGCGGAAGCGGCGATTGACGATCAGCAGCACCAGCAGGACCCCGGCCGAGGCCGCCAGCGCGACGCGCGTGCCCAGGCGCTGGCCACCGCGCCCCAGATCATGCTGCCGAACGCGATGCTGGCCATCACGCCGACCATGCTCATCGCCACCGCGCGCGCACGCACCCAGGCCGGCGCCGCGCTCTGCGTCGCGGCGGACAGGCTCGCGAACACGCTGACCCACGCCGCCCCGGCGCCGAACGCGCCGGCGAGCGCCAGCACCGTGTAGTCCGAGGTCGCGATGAGCACCATCGACGCCGCGGACAGGATGAATCCCAGGTTGACCACGCGGTTGAGCGAGCGCAGCTTAGCTGGTGCGGGATCGACAGCGCGCCCGTGACCGCGCCGACGCCGAAGGCCGCCGACAGCAGCCCGAAGCCGCCGGCGCCCAGGCCGAGCTGGTCGCGGGCGATCACCGGCAGCAGCGCCCACAGCGCGCTCGCGCAGATGCCGAAGCTCATGCTGCGCACGACCAGCGCGCGCAGCGGCGGCGAGTGCCGCGTGTAGCGCAGCCCGGCCTGGATGCCGGAGAACAGCGTCTCCGGAATGCCGGGCGTGACCGGCGGCGCGCTTCCAGCGCCGCACCGCCGCGATCATCACGACGAAGCCCGGCGCGCTCATGAGCAGCGCGCTGCCGGTGGACAGCCACGCGGCGATCGCGCCGGCGAGCGCGGGTCCGGCGGCGCGGGCGACGTTGAACGCGACCGCCCCCAGCGCAACCGCGCGCGGCAGCTCGGCGCGCCCGACGAGATCGTTGATGCTCGCCTGCTGCGCGGGCATGTAGAACGCGAAGCCGCTGCCGATCACGAACGTGAGGGCCAGCAGCGCCGCCGGAGTGATGTGGCCGGAGAGCGTGACGAGGCCGAGCACCACGGTCGCGCTCACCAGCACGAGCTGCGTGATCAGCACGATCCGGCGCCGGTCGAAGATGTCGGCCAGGGCGCCGGCGGCCAGCCCGAACAGCAGGAACGGCAGGTTGCTGGCGGTCTGCACCAGCGCGACCATCAGTGCCGACGGCGTCAGTGTCGCCATCAGCCACGCCGCGACGGTCGCCTGCATCGTGTAGCCCAGCGCCACGCCGACCGACCCGAAGTAGAACATCCGGAACCCGGGGTGCCGGAGCGGAGAGTTCTGGAGCAACTCGGAAAAGAGCGAGGCGGCGCGCGCGTACACGGGGAAATTCTAGCTTGCTGAGGCGACGGGCCGTCGCGGCCGCGATCGCCGGCGCTGCCGGCGCGTCGGGGCAGGACGCCGCCGGCATTCCACGGCGATGGACTAGGGCCGCTCGCCGGCGGCCAGCCGCACCTCGATGTCGTCGAGGCACGGCATGATGTCGGCGATGGTGTCGACGACGTAGTGCGCGCCGCTCTGGTACATCCGCGTGGTCGCGGCCTCGCGCAGCCGCGCCTGGTCGGCCTTCGGCAGCCTGTTCCAGTCGCGTCAGGGTCATGCCGACCTCGTTGCCGCTGATCGCGAGGCCGATCGTCCACATGCCGCCGTTCAGGCCCTCCTCGATGCCCGGGCGCGTGTCGTCGATCTTGACGCAGGACTCCACCGGCGAGACGCCGAGGTTGATCACGTTCTGCAGGCACATGTACGGGTAGGGCCGTCCGGCGGGCACTTCCGACGCGCAGACCGTCGAGTCGGGCACATAGCCCTGCTTCTTCGCGTCGCGCAGGTTGATCGCCATCATCTCGGTCATGTAGCCGGTGGTCGAGCCGATCTTGTAGCCGCGCCTGCGCAGCGTCCTGATGATGCCGAGCGTCCCGGGAATGAGCTTCGAGTAGTCGGACAGGCACTGCAGCTGCAGCGGCACGAACTCCTTGAACATCGCGTCGACGTCGGCCTCGCCGGGCAGCGCGCCGTGCTTCTCCTGCCAGCGCTTGCGCACGGAGTCCTGCTCCGTGATCTTCTGGATGTGCACGCGCTTGTGGGCGCCCATCGGCGCGCGCGCCTCCTCCATCGTGATCGGGACGCCCTGGCGCTCGAACACCTCGACGAAGACGGCGGCCGGCGCCATGCATCCGATAGTCCATCGTGGTGCCGGCCCAATCGAGAAGGACGGCCTGGATCCGGCCGCGATAGCTGCGGCGATAGGTGAAGGTCATGGCGTTCGGTCCCCCGTTCAGGATTGAAGCGGTCGCGAACAACACTACCATGCGGCGGCAGCGGGCGGCAAAGGCCACGCCGGGCACGCGGCCTTTGCACCGGCGCGGCGGTCCGCCCGGGTCGGGTCGCGTCCTGCAAAATGCGATAATGGCAACGATGACGAGGCCGACGGACTCCGCGACGACGAACAACCGGCCCGCCGGGACCGTTGCCGCGCGGTGAGCGGCGCCGCACCCATCATGGCGACGACTTCCACGGCGCATGCCGCACAGCTGTACCGCTGGATGCGGACCGCGCGGCGGATCGACGACATCGAGCGCGAGCTCGTGGCGCGCGGCGAGGCGTTCTTCCACGTGAGCGGTGCCGGGCACGAGGCGAGCGCGGCGCTCGCGCAGCATCTCACGCCCGACGACTACCTGCACTGCCACTATCGCGACAAGGCGCTGCTGCTGGCCCGCGGCGTCCCGATCGTCGAATTCTTCGACAGCCTGCTCTGCAACGCCGCCAGCCATTCCGGCGGCCGGCAGATGAGCGCGCATCTGTCCGCGCGCGCGCTCAACGTGCTGAGCCTCGTCGGCCCGGTCGGCAACAACGCGCTGCAGGCCGCCGGCATCGCCCAGCACATCAAGGACGCGCAGCGGCAGCCGCTCGTGCTGTGCGCGATGGGCGACGGAACGACGCAGCAGGGCGAGGTGCTGGAAGCGATCGCGGAGGCGGTGCGCTGGCAGCTGCCCGTGCTGTTCCTGGTCGAGGACAACCGCTATTCGATCTCGACCACGACGCGCGGCAGGACGTTCTACTCGACCCCCGGCGGCGATGCCGACGCGTTCTACGGGCTGCCGATCGACCGCATCGACGGCCGCGACCCGCTGGCGTGCGTCGAGTCCTTCGGCGGCGTCGTCCGCCGCATGCGCACGACGCGGGGGCCCGCGTTGTGCGTGATGGCCGTCGAGCGCCTGGCCGATCACTCCAACGCGGACGACGAAGCCGTCTACCGCGATGTCGCCGAGATCCGTGCGGTGCGCGCGACGGCGGATCCGCTGGCGCGGCTGCGCGCCGCGCTCGCGGCGCAGGGCTTCGGCGACGCCGAGCTCGTCCGCATCGATGCGGCGATCGACGATGAAGTCCGCGCTGCGGCCGACGCCGCGCTCACGCGGCCCGCGCCCGACGCCGATCGCGATGCGCGCATGCCCGTGGCGCCTGCGCTCGCGGATCGCCGCGCCGAGTATCGGGGGGACGGCGGCGGCGAACCGATCGCCATGGGCGCCGCCATGCGCGCGGTCCTCGCGGCGCGGATGGCGGCGGACCCCCGCGTGACGCTGTACGGCGAGGACATCGAGGACCCCAAGGGCGACGTGTTCGGGGTGACGCGCGGCCTGACGCAGGCGTTTCCCGGCCGCGTGCGCAATTCCCCGCTGAGCGAATCGACGATCGTCGGCACCAGCATCGGCCGCGCGCTGGCCGGCGGGCGGCCCGTCGCGTTCATCCAGTTCGCCGATTTCCTGCCGCTCGCCTTCAACCAGATCGCCACCGAGCTGGGCAGCCTCGCCTGGCGCACGCAGGGCGCATGGACGGCGCCCGTGATCGTGATCGTCGCCTGCGGCGCGTACCGCCCGGGCCTCGGGCCTTTCCACGCCGGCACGCACGAAGCGGCGATCGCGCACCTGCCCGGCATCGACGTGGCCATGGCGTCGACGGCGGCGGACAGCGCCGGCATGCTCAACGCCGCGTTCGACAGCGCGCGCCCGACCGTGCTGCTCTACCCGAAGGCGCTGCTCAACGACCCGGCGCGCAGCACGTCGCCCGACGTCGACCGCCAGTTCGTGCCGCTTGGCGCCGCGCACATCGTCCGGCCGGGCAGCGAGCTCACGCTCGTGGCCTGGGGCAATGCGGTCCCGCTGTGCGCGCAGGCCGCGGCCACCCTGGCTGCGAGCGGGGTCGAGGTCGAGGTGATCGACCTGCGCTGGCTGTCTCCGTGGGACCGCGAGACGGTCGCGGCGTCGGCGCGCAAGACCGGCCGCCTGCTGGTCGTGCACGAGGACAATCTCACGGCGGGCTTCGGCGCCGAAGTGATCGCGGCGGTCAGCGAGGCGGTCGAGCGGCCGCTGCAATGCCGCAGGGTCGCGCGTCCCGACACCTACGTGCCCTGCCATTTCGGCAATCAGCTGGAGCTCCTGCCGTCGTGGCGCAGCATCCTGACCGCGGCGGCCGCGATGTGCGACCTCGAGATCACGTGGGAGCTGCCCCGCGTCGCCGACGCCGGGCGCCAGGTGGTCACGGCGATCGGATCGAGCCCCGCCGATCAGTCCGTCGAGCTGATCGAGCTCAACGTCGGGGTCGGCGACGTCGTGCGCGTCGGGCAGACGCTCGCGAGCCTGGAGGCCGACAAGGCCATCGTCGACCTGGCCTCGCCCGCGGACGGCGTGGTCGATGCGATCCACCTCGCCGTCGGCGACAAGGTGGCCGTGGATGCGCCGCTGCTCACGCTGGCCGTGGACCGCAACCGGCACCGGCAGGCGCGCCGTGACGAGGCGGGCGTCGCGCAGATCAGGCGTCGCGCGAGACCCCTGGCGACGGGCGTTGGCGTGCACGGTGCGCAGACGGTCGTGCTGGCAGGGATCGCCGCGGTGCCCGGGCGCGGGAGGCTGGGCAACGCGGAACTCGCCGCGCGCATGAGCGCGTATCCGTCGGGAAATTCGGGCGGCGACGGCATCCTGCAGCGCACCGGCATCGAGCTGCGCCTGGTCGCCGACGAGACGCAGGACGCCGTGGGCATGGCGACCGAAGCGGCGGCGGCTGCGCTGCGGGAGGCGGCGCTCGACGCCGGCGCGCTCGACCTCGTCATCTGCTCGACCAGCACGCCGCCGATGATCTCGCCGTCCACCGCCTGCCAGGTGCTGCAGCGGCTGGCGCCCGAGGCCGACGTCGCGGCGTACGACCTGCAGGCGGCGTGCAGCGGCTACCTCTACGCGCTCGCGGCCGCGTGGGACTACCTGCAGGGCCATCCCGGCGGCCGGGTGCTGGTCGTCACCACCGAGCTCATGCGCCGGATCGTCGACGTGGACGACCCGGACACCTCGCCGATCTTCGCCGATGCGGCCACCGCGACGGTCCTCACGACCGCGGCGAACGGTGTGGCCGGACTGGCCGCGTTGCACCGCCCGGTGGTGAGCGCCCGCGGCGACGACGGCTCATCGCTGCGGGTTCCGCTGCCCCTCGACGGCGCCCGCATGCACATGGACGGCCGGCGGGTGTTCGCCAGGGCGGTGCGGCAGATGAGCCGCATGCTGGCCGTCGCGTGCGGACAATCGGGACTCTCGCCGGCCGACCTCGATCTCGTCGTCCCGCACCAGGCCAACGGCCGCATCATCGAAGCCATGCGCCTGCGCCTGAAGCTGCCGCCGGATACGGATCTGGAACGAGATCCGCCAGGTGGGCAACACGTCGTCGAGCTCGATCCCGCTCGCGCTCGACACGATCCTCCACGGGGACATGCCGCGCAGCCGCATCGGGCTCTGCGCGTTCGGCGCCGGCTACACGTTCGGTGGCGCGATTCTGGAGCGCGCCGCGGCCGCGGACCCGGCTACGTAAGGGTCATCAGGCTCGCGTTGCCGCCGGCGGCGGCGGTGTTGACGCTGATCGAGCGTTCGGCGAACAGGCGCTCGAGGACGTAGCCCTCGTCGCCGGCCGCGAGTTCGGTCGAGGTGAGGCACTGCGGCGTCACGATCGGGCCGTCGCGGGCGGACAGCGCCTCGTGCCATGCCCGCGTCGTCTCCGCTGCGCCTTCGAACAGCGCGGCCGCGACGCCGTCGGCGGCGAGCGCGGCAGCCTCGGGCACGAGCCGCATCCGCGATCGCAGCGTGGCCGGCAGCTCGGCGCGCACCGCTGATGTCACGGCGTTCTCGACGAAGCAGGCTTCGTTGCCGGTGGCGAGCGCCGCGGCGAGCTGCGCCAGCGCGCCGAGGCGCGTCTGCGCGCGGCAGAGCACGCTGCCGCGCGGATGCAGCTCCCAGGTGTTCTGCTCGCCCGTCGGGCCGGTCAGCGTGACGGCGATCCCGGCGGGCGTGGTGCCGGCATGGCGGTCGGCGATGCGCGCCGCATGCGCCTCTCCGCGCTTCGTCAGCCAGTCCCGGTACGCGCGCAGCGCATCCAATGCGCCCGGTGCGCGCTCGTCGCGCTGCGCTGCGAAGGCGAGCGGCGCGGGACAGGTCGCCACCAGGCGGCGCAGGTACAGCGGTCCGCCCGCCTTGGGACCGGTTCCCGACAGGCCCTCGCCGCCGAACGGCTGCACGCCGACCACCGCGCCGACCATGTTGCGGTTGACGTAGATGTTGCCGGCGCGCGCGCCGTCGAGCACGCGCCCGATCGTCTCGTCGATGCGGCTGTGCACGCCGAAGGTGAGGCCGTAGCCGGTCGCGCGGATGTCGGCGAGGAGGGCGTCGAGACCGGCGCGCCGGAAGCGCACGACGTGCAGCACCGGCCCGAAGACCTCGCGCCGCAGCTCGCCGATGCCGTCGAGCTCGATGATCGTCGGCGGCCAGTACGTCCCGTCGGCGCAGGCGGCGGGCAGCGGTTCGCGGTGCACCGCGTGGCCGCGCGCGGCCATCTCCTCGACATGGCGCTCGATGTTCAGGCGCGCGTCCTCGTCGATCACCGGGCCGACGTCGGTGTCGAGGCGGTCGGGGTTGCCGACGGCGAGCTCGCGCAGCGCGCCCCTGATCATCTGCAGCACGGTGTCGGCGACTTCCTCCTGCAGGCAGAGCACGCGCAGCGCCGAGCAGCGCTGGCCGGCGGAATCGAACGCCGACTGCAGGACGTCCTGCACCACCTGCTCCGGCAGCGCGGACGAATCGACGATCATCGCGTTCTGGCCGCCGGTCTCGGCGATCAGCGCAACCGGCCGGCCGCGGGCGTCGACCCGCTGCGCCAGCGTGCGCGCGATCGCCTGCGCCACGGCGGTCGAGCCGGTGAACAGCACGCCCTGCGTGCGGGCGTCGGCGACCAGCGCCGCGCCGACCGTTTCGCCGGGGCCGGGCAGCAGTTGCACGCACACCGGTGGGCACGCCGGCGGCGTGCAGGATGCGCACCGCCTCCGCGGCGATCAGCGGCGTCTGCTCGGCCGGCTTGGCGACGACCGGGTTGCCGGCGGCGAGCGCCGCGCCCACCTGCCCGAGGAAGATCGCCAGCGGAAAATTCCACGGGCTGATGCACACCACCGGCCCGAGGGGCTCGTGCGTGTCGTTGCGGAAGTCGCGCCGGATCTCCGCCGCGTAGTAGCGCAGGAAATCGACGGCCTCGCGCACTTCGGCGATCGCGTTCGGAAACGACTTGCCCGCCTCGCGCACGAGGAGCCCGAGCAACGCCGGCATCCGCGCCTCGAGCGCGGCGGCAGCGCGGTCGAGGCACGCGGCGCGCTCGGTCACCGGCGTCGTTCGCCACGCCGGCGCGGCGGCGCTCGCGTGGCGCAAGGCGTCGGCGGCGTCCGCGGCGGTGGCCTCGATCACCGCGCCCACCCGGTCGCGCCGGTCCGCCGGATTGCGCACGTCCCGCCAGGCGCGATCGTCGACTTCGCGCGTCGGCCAGCATCGGCGCCGCGCGCCATGGGTGGGCCGCCGTATCGCGCAGCGTCCGTGCGAGCGCCGCGAGCGCGTGCTCGTCGGTCAGGTCGAGCCCGGCCGAATTGATCCGTTCGGTCCCGAACAGCGCGCGCGGCAGCGGGATGCGGGCATGGGGCGCGCCGGGCGGCTCGACCCGCTCCGCGATCGCCACGGGGTCGGCGACGAGTTCGTCGATGCCGACGGCCGGGTCGGCGATCTGGTTGACGAACGACGAGTTGGAGCCGTTCTCGAGCAGGCGGCGCACGAGATAGGCGAGCAGCGTCTCGTGCGTGCCGACCGGCGCGTAGATGCGGCAGGGCCGGTCGAGCCGGCCGGCGGCGACCGGGCCGACGACTTCCTCGTAGAGCGGCTCGCCCATGCCGTGCAGGCACTGGAATTCGTACTGGCCGGCGTAGAAGCTGCCGCCCGCGAGGTGGTAGACCGACGCGAGCGTGAGCGCGTTGTGCGTGGCGAACTGCGGATAGACCGCATCCGGCACGGCGAGCACCTGCTTCGCGCAGGCGAGGTAGCACAGGTCGGAGTGGACCTTGCGCGTGAACACCGGGTAGTCCGCAAGGCCGTCGACCTGCGCGCGCTTGATCTCGGCGTCCCAGTACGCGCCCTTGACCATGCGCAGCATCAGCCGCCGCCGGCTGCGCCGCGCGAGGTCGATCATCCAGTCGATCACGGCCGGCGCGCGCTTCTGGTACGTCTGGACGACGAAGCCCAGGCCGTTCCAGTCGGCGAGCTCCGGATCGAGGGCGAGCGCTTCGAGCAGGTCGAGCGAGATGTCCAGCCGGCTCGCTTCCTCGGAGTCGATGTTGAAGGCGATCGCGTGGCCGCGCGCCAGCAGTGCCAGCGCCCGCAGTCGCGGCAGCAGCTCGGCGTGCACGCGCCGGCGCTGCGCGCGCACGAAGCGCGGATGCAGCGCCGAGAGCTTGAGCGAGATGCCGGGGCCTTCGTAGATGCCGCGGCCGGCGGAGGCGCGCCCGATGGCGTGGATCGCCCGCTCGTAGTCGGCGTAGTAGCGGCGGGCGTCGGCTTCGGTGGTCGCGGCTTCGCCCAGCATGTCGAACGAGTGCGTGAATCCTTTCGCCTCCTGCTTCCGCCCGGTGGCAAGCGCCTGCTCGATCGTCTCGCCGGAGACGAACTGCTCGCCGAGGAGGCGCATGCCGAGATCGACGGCCTTGCGGATCAGCGGCTCGCCGCCTTTCGCGACCAGCCGCGTCAGCGCCGATCCGAGCGTGGTCTCGCTCGACGTGGCGACCAGCTTGCCGGTGATCATCAGGCCCCAGGTCGCGGCGTTGACGAACAGCGACGCGCCGCTGCCGCCGTGCGCCGCCCAGTCGCCGCCGCCGATCTTGTCGCGGATCAGCGCATCGCGCGTCGCGGCGTCGGGGATGCGCAGCAGCGCCTCGGCCACGCACATCAGCGCCACGCCTTCCTGGCTCGACAGCGAGAACTCCTGGATCAGCGCTTCGACGCCGCCGCCGGTGCCCTTGGCGCGCAGCGCCGCGACCAGCCGCCGCGCGAGCGCCTGCGCGGCGGCGGCAACAGGGGGCGCGAGCCGCGCCTCTTCGATCAGCGCCGGAACGATCGAACGTCTCCGGCACGCGATAGCTCGCGGTGATCGCGGCGCGCAGGCGGTTTTGCGACGAGGTCTCGTCGATGAACGCGGCGAAGGGCATGGCGGAATCTTTCGGCTGGAAGGTTGCTCGTCGAGGCAGCGTATCACGGGCCGGCGCGGCGGGGTCAAGCGGCCGGCGGAGTCTGCCGGACGCCGGATGCGGGCGGCGAGCCCGACGGTTTCGCCCTGCTACGGGCTGCGCCTGCGGGTGCCGCCGGACCCGGCGTCCATCATGGCGGCCGGCACGAACCCGGTGACCAGCAACGACACCGGCGCCGCGAGCCGCGGATCGGCGATCGCCTTCTGCTCCGGCGTGAGGGTCGCGTAGAGCGCCCGGCCGAGCTCGACGATCTCGTCGATCGCGCTCATGCGGCTGCGCGCGGCGCCGGCGATCTGCTCCAACTGCGCCGGCGCGCCCGCCGGGCCCGGCGCCGCCGCGCGCGCCTCGAAACGGCTGCGCGCGATGCTGTCGGCGAGCTTCTGCACGCGGTCGGCATAGGCGGTCCACGCCGCGCGCTGCGCAGGGGCGAGCTTGAGGTCGTCCTCCAGCTGGTCGAGGTGCACCTGCACGAGGGCGCCGGGACTCAGCGGAGCTTCGGCCGGCGCGCTGCGCATGCCGTCCGGCCGCGGGCCATCGCGCCCGCCGCCCATGCCGCCGCGGGGGCCGCCTGCGCCGCCACCGCCGCCCCCGCCAGGAGATTGGGCAAAGACCGGCGCGGCGACGGCGATCGCCGCGAGCAGGAGAAGGACGGCGGACTTGGCGGGGGGCATCGGCGCAGCGTCAGTAGTCTCGGGTCAGCACTGCGGCGGCGGAGCCGTTGCGGCCGTAAACGTAGATCGTGTAGACATGGCTGGCATCCAACTCCGCCGTGAGCGTCGCGGCCTGGGTGGTGGTCCCGGCCGGACTGAAGGTCACGGCGTAGGTGGCGCCGTCCACTTCCTGGTAGCCGGAGCCGGTTGCCGGCGCGACGCCCGACAGGAGTTTGCTGTAGTTGATGTACGCATCATAGGCCGTCCCATCGGATCCGGCATTGACGATGCGCAGCTTGGCCCTGCCGGACGACGGCGGAAGGTTGTTGTCCTGCAGCGCGAACATGCCCGCATTGCCGGTGCCCTGGATGCTGTAGGCGACGAGCGAATGATCATACGCCGCGTTGAGCGTCTGGCTGTGGTCGTAGACGTAAGCCCCGGGCGCGTCGGACGCCTGGATCCTGAAGTTGCGGCTGCCGGCAGTCACCGCGCCGTAGCTGGCGATGCTCCCGTACGGAACATTGGCGAGAGCGACCGCGCCGTCGATCAACACGTCCGAGGTCTTCAGGTCCGTGGTCGCGCTGACGAACTTGAAGCGTGCAATCGGATTGTCGACGAAGTTCGTCGTCCCGCTGTCGTTGCCGAACAGCAGGGCGGCATTGACCAGCTTGCCGCTGCCGGTGGCAAAGATCAGCAGCGACACCTTGCTGTTCTGCGACAGCGATTGCTTGCCGGAATCGTAGATTGTCTCCTTGCTCCCGGCCGGCGTCAGAACGATGTTGTAGTCACCGGTCAGATATCTCGGCAAACGAGCCCGTGCTGCCTGCGGCAATGCCGCTGTAGCTGGGCGCGCTGCCGGCGATGGTCGCGCCCGGCGCCAGCAGATACACGTCGAGCGACCCGATGCCGGTCGCGAGGTCGACGATGCGCAGCTTGAACTTGCCGGAAGCGGCATCGCCGGTGTCATCCCGCAGCACCACGGAAGTCACCGCCGATCCGCCGCCGTACAGGATGTACGAATACTGGGCATTCGAGGCGACCGCGATCTGGGCATCCACATACGTGGCGCCACTGGTCGCCGATTTCACCTTGATCTGCGGCGTCCCCCATCCGATCCCCGTGTACCCAGTCGCGCCATGATACTGAAGCGAGGACACGACCGCGTTCCCATCCCGCGTGATGACGAGGTTGTCGGTCCCCGGCGAGACGTGAACGAAGCGGACGTGGCCGTCGGAAAACTCCTGGCTCCCGCCGCCGCATCCCCCGAGCAGGGTTCCGAGAGCGATGGCGATCAATGCGATGCATGCAGTCTTCATGAGATCTTCCGTGATTGACTTTGCCTTGGAGGGTGTCCGCGCGATCCCGACCCGATCGAATCGACCTGCGTGCACGCTGAACGATTGCTGCGCCGCGCCGTCATGCGCGAACGACGTCGGCGTTGAAGATGTAACCCGCGTTGCGCATGGTCGAGATGAGCGATGCTCCGCCGCCGCGATTCAGGATCCGCCGCAATCGGCTCACGTAGACGTCGATGGCGCGCAGCGAGGGGCGGGCCCCGCCGTCTCGCTGGGTCAACTGCGCGAGGTCGTCCCGGCTCAACACGCGCCGGGGCCGGGTGGCGAAGACCCGCAATAGAACAAACTCGCGACCTGACATCGGCAGGATGCCGCCGCCCGGCGCGACCAGATGACGGTCGGTCAGGTCGAACACCCATCCCGCGAAGCGCAGTCGCTGGATGGCCGTCCGTGCGGGCGGCACATCGCGGTGCCTGGCGGACAGCGCGAGGAGTTGCGCGACCAAGTCCGTCGCCGTCATCGGCATCGCGACGACGACGATGTCGAGGCGCGGCCGCGCGTCTGCCATGGGCGCTTTCGGCGCCGTCATGGCTGGCGGGCACCCGGCCGGGCCGCTTGCATCTGCTGCCGCGGGTCATCCGTCAGGACCAGGCAGACCTCGTGATGGCTCTGCGCGTGCAGCAACGCGAGTTCGCCCGGTGCGCGGGCAGCAGTCTCGGCAAGCGACTTCGCCTGCGCGGCCAGGGGCAGGGACATCGCGGCGCCGGCGGCGGCGAGCAGGCGGCGAAGGGTGATCGGGCAGCGGTTCATCGGGAGCTCCTCTCGCGGAGCGACAGCAGGGCGGACCGCGGTCCGCAGCGAATGCCGTCGCGACGAGAGGAAGTCTCGGGCGGATGCCCGTTAACCGCGGTAAACGCGTGGTAAATCGCCGTAAAGACGCCGGCTCAGACCGGCAGCCGGATCTCGACGGCCAGTCCGCCCGTCGCCCGATTGGACGCGCTGATGCTGCCGCCGTGGGTCTCGACCACCCTGCGCGCGATGGCGAGGCCAAGCCCGTGGCCGCGGCTGCCGTGCGCCTGCGTGCCACGGAAGAAGGGCTCGAAGATCGACTCGAGCTCGGTCGCCGCAACCCCGGGCCCCTGGTCCTCGATCGTGATCCGGATCTCGCGCCGTGCCGCGACGTGCCGGCCGGTGATACGGATGCGGCCGCCGGGCGGCGAGTGTCGAGCGCCGTTGCGCACGACGTTCTCCAGCGCGCGATGCAGCATCTCGGCGCTGCCCTTCACCCTCACCGTCGCGAGCGCGCCGACATCGAGGTCGGTCGCGACGGATGTGCGAGCCGCCCTCGGCCTCGAAAGCCGCGTCCTGCACGACTTCAGCGACGAGTTCGGCGACGTCGACGCTGTCGTCCATGCGCGTCCCGCATTCCCGCTTCGACCCGCGACAGCGTGAGCAACTCGTCCACCAGCTTGTCCATGCGCACCGCCTCGCGCTCGATGCGGTCCATCGACGCGTCGATCTGCGCCGGCTCCTGGCGCGCGAGGCCGACCGCTGCCTGCAGCCGGGCGAGGGGCGAGCGCAGTTCGTGCGAGACGTCGTGCAGCAGGCGGCGCTGTCCGTCCATCAGCCGCTTGAGCTGCATCGCCGTGCGGTCGAAATCGCGGCCCAGATCGGCCAGTTCGTCGCGCCGCCGGCCCATGCCGTCGCCGATGCGCACGTCGAGGTCGCCCTGCGCCGCCGCGTCGAACGCCCGGCGCAGGCTGCGGATCGGCTTGGACACGTACCACGCGAGCAGCGCCGCGAAGGCGAGGCTCGCGACCACGCCGCCGGCGATCGGCTCGAGCGGAAACAGCGACGGGCCCCGGAAGCCGGGTCCGTCCGGCCCGCCACGGCGGCCGGGAGAACCGGGCTCCCGGTCAGGCGGCGCCGGGGCTTCGTCGACCGGCTTCGCCATCCGTTGCGCGGCCGGCGCCTCGGGCGGTGCCGCCAGGCTGCGGTGGCGCAGCCATATCGCGGAGGAAACGGCGATGACGGTCGTCACCTGCGCCAGCATGAAGAAGAAGAAAAACTTCCAGAACAGACGGCCCATCGGCTACTCCTTGATCAGCTGGTAGCCCTGCCGAACCACCGTCTGGATCCACGAACGCCCGTCGGGCAGCGTGCCCAGCTTGCGCCGGATGCTGCTCACGTGCACGTCGATGCTGCGGTCGAAGCGCGCCAGCGGCCGGCCGAGCGCGTGCTCGGACAGCGCGTCCTTGCTCACCACCTGCCCGGCGCTGCGCGCCAGCGCATCGAGCACGTTGAACTCGGTGCTGGTGAGCAGGAGGGGCGCGCCCTCCCATTCGGCGCGGCGCTGCGCCGGAAAGAGCTTCAGCGGGCCGGTCTCGATCACGGCAGGCGCTCCTTCGGCTTCCTCGGGCGCCTGCGTGCGACGCAGGATTGCGCGCACGCGCGCCACCAGCTCGCGCGGCGTGCACGGCTTGGGCACATAGTCGTCGGCGCCGAGTTCGAGACCGACGATGCGGTCGGCGTCGTCGCCTTTCGCGGTGAGCATCAGCACCGGAACCCGGCTCTCCATCCGGATGCGGCTGAGGGCCTCGATCCCGCTCATGCGCGGCAGCATGACGTCGAGCACGACCAGCCGGTAACGACCGGACAGCGCCGCCGTGACCCCGGCCTCGGCATCGGCAACGACGGCGACGGCGAAGCCTTCCCGCTCCATGTAGGTCTTCAGCATGTCGAGCAGCTCGACGTCGTCGTCCACCAGCAGAATCTGCGCCGCGTTCACCGCGTTTCCTCGCTCGAGTGCCAGCGCCCATCATAGCGAAGCGGCATGGGCGCCACAGTTGCCGGGACGCGGGATTTGCATAGCTTTACAATGAAGGGAGTCGGCAGCCCGCCACCCAGACGGACGCCGGAGAGTCCCGGTCTTTGCACCGATTTACAGGGTCTTGACGGTGCCTTACGCGGCGCGGCACGACAATCGGCATCATGGACAACGAGCGCTTCGGCCGTCCTTCATCCCGCGGGCACACGCGGGATCCGCGGCGGCTTGTCGCAACCGTTACGGGTTTCCCGCAAGCTGCCGGAACCTTGTGCGCCCGCGCGATCTTCGGCGGCAGCGCCGTCGCCGCCGCATTCGCGCTGGCCGGATGCTCGTCGTTGCTCGTGAGCCCCAGCACCGACCTGTCCGAGGTGACGGTCCCCGCGACGTGGAGCAATGCCGTCGCGACCACCGCCGCGCCATCGCTGGCCGAATGGTGGCAGCGCTTCGACGATCCGCAGCTCGCCTCGCTGGTGGCGCAGGCGCTGCAGGCGAATACCGACGTGCGCAGCGCGCAGGCGGTGCTGCGGCAGTCCCGGGCGCAGCGCGACGTCACGGCGGCGGGCCTGTTGCCGGCGGTCAATGCGTCGGCCGCGGCGCAGCGCAGCAAGACCGGGAACAACGACGCCGTGAATTCGTACCAGGCCGGCTTCGACGCGAGCTGGGAGCCTGACATCTTCGGCGGCATCGCGAGCGGCGTCGCCGCCGCCGATGCCGACACCCGGGCGGCGGCCGCATCGCTGGCCAATGTGCAGGTCTCGATCGCCGCCGAGACGGCAGCCGTGTACATGGAACTGCGCGCGCTCGAGCTGCGCCTGACGATCGCGCGCGACAACCTCGCGAGCCAGGAGGAGACGCTGCAGATCGCCGACTGGCGCGCGCAGGCGGGGCTGACCACCGCGCTTGACGTCGAGCAGGCGCGCACGTCGACCGAGCTCACGCGGGCGCAGATTCCGGCGCTGGGCACGAGCATCGCGCAGGCCCGCAGCCGACTCGCCCTCCTCACCGGCGTCACGCCCGAGGCGATGCAGGCGGCGTGGCACGCGTCGGGGACCGTGCCGGTCGCGGACGACACGCTGGCGCTGTCCTTTCCCGCCGACACCTTGCGCCAGCGGCCCGATGTGCGCCTGGCGGAAGAACGCGTGATCGCGGCGGCTTCGCGCGTCAGCCAGGCCGACGCCGCGCGCTACCCATCGTTCCGCCTGGGCGGCACGCTTGGCCTCGCGGCGCTCACCCTGGGCGGACTCACCGGCGGCAACTCGCTGGTGGCGGCGCTGCTGGGCTCGATGTCGATGCCGATCTACGCCGGAGGCGCGCTCACCGCGCAGGTCCGCGCGCAGGAGGCCGCATTCGATCAGGCGCGCATCGCATACGAGGCGGTGGTGTTGACGGCGCTCAAGGACGTCGAGGACGCGCTGGTCGCGCTGTCCACGTCGCGCGAGCGCCTCGCGACGCTGCGGCGCGCCGCCGAGGCCGCCCGCAATGCGGCGTTGCTGGCGCGTTTCCGCTACAACAGCGGGCTCATCGACTTCCAGGCGGTGCTGCAGACCCAGCTCACGGTGCTCTCGGTCGAGGACGCCGTCGCCAGCGCGCAGGCCGCGGTGGGCGCCGCGCACGTCCAGCTCTACAAGGCGCTGGGGGGAGGCTGGCAGCCCGAGCTCGCGCCACCGGCCACGTCGCCCGGCCAGGGTTCTGCCACGCCACCGGGAGCGAGCGGCACCGCCGCAGCCCCGGTCACTCCGACCAGAGGACGCTCATGAGCGCAGCCGAACCTTTCTCCGCGCCGAACGAACGCCAGGCGCCCCCGTCGGCGGCAGCGGCGCCGGCCCTCCCGGACGAACTCGCGCCGGCGCCTCTGTGGCGCCGCCCCGCGGTCTGGATCGCGGTCGCGCTGGCGGTAGTGCTGGCCGCGGGCGCGTTCTTCTGGCAGTCGCGCCGGCAGGCAGGCGACGCTCCCGTCTACGTGACCGAACCGGTGACGCGCGGCAATCTCAGCATCGCGGTGACCGCCAACGGCACGCTGCAGCCCACGCGCACCGTCAACATCGGCAGCGAGCTCTCGGGCACCGTGACGCGCGTGCTCGTCGACGTCAACGACCGGGTGCGCAAGGGTCAGGTGCTGGTCGAGCTCGACACGGCGAAGTTCGGCGATCAGGTGACGCGTGCCCGGGCGAGCCTGGCCTCGGCCGTGGCGAAAGTGGCGCAGGCGGTGGCTACCGTCAAGGAGTCGGAAAGCAATCTTGCGCGCCTGAAGGAGGTCGCACGCCTGTCCGCCGGCAAGGTCCCGTCGAAGTCAGAGCTCGATGCCGCGCAGGCGTCGTTCGAACGGGCGCAGGCCGACGAGGCGGCGGCGCGCGCAGTCGTGAACGACGCCAAGGCGGCGTTGTCGACCGACGAGACGAACCTGTCCAAGGCGTCGATCAAGTCGCCGATCGACGGCATCGTGCTCACGCGCTCCGTGGATCCGGGCAATGCCGTGGCCGCATCGCTGCAGGCGGTGACGCTGTTCACGATCGCCGAGGACCTGACCAAGATGAAGCTGCAGGTCAACGTCGACGAGGCCGACGTCGGCGTGGTCGAGGTCGGGCAGAACGCCTCGTTCACGGTCAGCGCGTATCCGGCGCGCAGGTATCCGGCCAGGATCACCCGCGTGGCCTTCGGCTCGACCATCACCGAGAACGTGGTCACGTACGTCACGTATCTCGAGGTGGAGAACAGCGACCTGTCGCTGCGCCCGGGCATGACCGCGACGGCGACGATCAAGGCCACCGAGCGCATCGACGTTCTGCTGGTGCCCAATACCGCGCTGCGCTTCACGCCCCGGGCCACGGGCGGCAATGCCGCGGCCAAGGGCGGCAGCGGCATCGTCAGCAGCCTGATGCCACGCCCGCCCTCCGGCGCGACCAAGACGGCGACCGCGGCCTCCGGTGCCGGCGCCGCGCGCCGGGTGTGGGTGCTGCGCGACGGCGCGCCGGTGGCGGTCGCGATCAAGCCCGGCGTCAGCGACGGCAAGCAGACCGAAGTCGCGTCGGGGAGCTGCAGCCCGGAATGCAAGTGATCACCGATCAGCGGTCGGCGACCGGGTCGTGATGGTCCTGCCCGAATCCGATCCTGATCCCGGATCCGGTGGCGTCCGGGGGCCGACACCGCCTGCGGAGGGCGATTCGCGTGCGGCAACCGGCGCTGCGCCGTTGATCCGCCTGCGCGGTGTCACCCGCGTCTATGGCGAGGGGCAGGCCGCACTGCACGCGCTCGCCGGCGTCGATCTCGACATTGCGCAGGGCGAGTTCGTGGCGGTGATGGGGCCGAGCGGGTCGGGCAAGTCGACGGTGATGAACATCCTGGGATGTCTCGATACGCCGACCGCCGGCGAATACCTGTTCCGCGACATCCACGTCGAGCGCCTGTCGCGCGACCAGCGGGCGCGCCTGCGCCGCAAGTTCATCGGTTTCGTGTTCCAGGGCTTCAACCTGCTGGCCCGCACGTCGGCGCAGGAGAACGTCGAGCTGCCGCTGCTGTATCGGGGCGAGAGCGCGGCCACGCGCCATCGGCTCGCGCGGGAGACGCTGGCGGCCGTGGGCCTCGCCGGGTGGGAGCACCACACGCCCGCCGAACTGTCGGGAGGGCAGCAGCAGCGGGTGGCCATCGCCCGCGCCATCGTCACCTCGCCCACGGTGCTGCTCGCCGACGAGCCGACCGGCAACCTCGACACCGTCCGCGGCCGCGAAGTGATGGACCTGCTGGTGCAGCTCAACGCCCGGTCAGGCATCACCATCGTCATGGTCACGCACGACCCCGGCATGGCGGCGTACGCGCGCCGCGTGATCCACTTCGTCGACGGTCTCATCCGCGGCGACGAGCGCAACCCGCCGCGCGCCGCCGTGGCGCCCGGGCAGGTGGAGACCGCCTGATGCTGGGCAACACCATCCTGCTGGCGCTGCGCGAGATCCGCCGCAACCTGCTGCGCTCGTTCCTGACGATCCTCGGCATCGTGATCGGGGTCGGCGCCGTGATCACCATGGTGACGCTGGGCAATGGCGCCACGCAGGCGGTCAAGGACCAGATCTCCAGCCTGGGCAGCAACCTGCTGATGGTGCGCCCCGGGCAGCGCCTGGGTCCGGGCAGCGGCGCCTCCGGCGCGCCGGCCTTCAAGGCGAGCGACGTCGACGCGATCGTTTCGCAGATCGCCGGGATCAAGGCCGTCGCGCCGGAATTGCGCGCGGGCGCCACCGTCGTCGGCAACGGCCGCAACTGGTCGACCAGCGTCACCGGCACGACCAATGCCTATTTCCAGACCAACAACTGGGCGCTGGCGTCGGGCCGCACCTTCGAGGGCACCGAAGAGAAGGCGGGCGCCGCGGTCTGCCTGATCGGCGAGACGGTGCGGCGCGAGCTCTTCGGCAGCACCGAGGCCCTGGGCGAGCAGCTGCGCGTCAAGCAGTTCTCGTGCACGATCATCGGTGTGCTCGCGTCCAAGGGGCGGGCGGCGATGGGCGGCGACCAGGACGACATCGTGCTGTTGCCGCTTTACACGGTGCAGCGGCGCGTCGTCGGCAACCAGCGCGTGTCGACGTTATTGGTCTCGCTGAACGACGACGGCGACAGCGCGCTGGTAATGAGCAGCCTCACCCAGCTGCTGCGCGAGCGGCGCAAGCTCGCCCCCGACGACGACGACAACTTCAACGTGCTCGACACCCGGCAGATCGCGGAAACCCTGTCGGGCACCACGAAGGTGATGACCATGCTTCTGGGCGCGGTGGCCGCCGTGAGCCTGCTCGTGGGCGGCATCGGCATCATGAACATCATGCTGGTCAGCGTCACCGAGCGCACGCGGGAGATCGGGCTCCGGCTCGCGATCGGCGCACTCGAGCGCGAGGTGCTGCTGCAGTTCCTGATCGAAGCCGTCGCGCTGTCGATGCTGGGCGGCATCGTCGGCATCGTGCTCGCCGCCGCAGCGTCGTACGTGCTGGCGGGCGTGATGCAGGTGCCGTTCCTCTTCAATCCGGGAATCAACGCGGTGTCGTTCCTCTTTTCCGCTATCATCGGCGTGGTCTTCGGCTACTTCCCGGCACGGCGGGCGGCGCGGCTCGATCCGATCGAGGCGCTGCGCCACGAGTGAACGGCGCATCGCGCATGTCGCTGCAGCTTCTCGACAACATCGTCTGGCACAGCCTCGCGGGCCCGCACGCCTCGCTCTCCGCCGGCACCGCCGATGCGAGGCGGTACGCCCCCGGCTTCTCGCCGATCATCGGTTTCGCAGACAACGAGCACCCGGACTTCGCGGCGCTGGCGCCGTACTGCGAGGCGGACACGCAGTTCTACACCGACGGCTGGTCGGGGGCGGTGCCGTCCGGCTGGCGCGTCCATGTGGACGCGGTCGGAATCCAGATGGTGTGGGATCGCGCGGCCCCCGCGGCCGATGACGGGCTCGCTGCCGTCCGGCTGGGACCCGAGCACGTGGCGCAGATGCTGGAGCTGGTCGCACTGACCAGGCCCGGGCCGTTCGCCGAGCGTACCCCCGAGCTCGGCGAGTATTTCGGCGTATTCGACGCAGGGCGCCTGGTGGCGATGGCGGGCGAGCGGATGCAGGCAGGGGTGCTGCGCGAGATCAGCGGGGTCTGCACCCACCCCGATTTCCAGGGGCGCGGGCTCGCGCGGCGCCTGATCGAGAAGCTGATCCGCATCGAGATGCAGCGTGGGCAGATGCCGTTCCTGCACGTGATGCGCGACAACGTCACGGCGCGCCGGGTGTACGAGCGCATGGGATTCCGCCACCATCGGGAGGTGGCGCTGCGCGTCGTTTCGCGCGAGGCGGGCGCCTGAGCGGCAGCGTCAGCGAACCTGCGCCGGCAGCCAGGTGGTGATCGGGGGGAACACGATCGCCAGCGCCAGCACCACGATCGACCAGGCGAGAAACGGCAGCGACTCGCGCATGACCGCGCCGATCGGCACCCGGCCGACGCTCGACACGATGAACAGCAGCAGCCCGATCGGCGGGTGCAGGAGGCCGATCATCAGGTTGAGCACGATCACCGCGCCGAACTGGATCGGATCGATGCCCAGCTGGGCGCCCAGCGGCAGCAGCGTCGGCACGAAGATCACCATCGCCGGCAGCGGTTCGATCACGCAGCCGACCACAAGCAGCAGCGCGTTGATGATCAGCAGCACGATCACCGGGTTCGTCGAGATGCTGCCGATGAGGCCGACGATCGCGTGATTGATCTGGCTCTCGGCGACGAGCCAGCTGAACGGCCCCGCCGCAGCCAGCAGGAACAGGATCAGCGCCGTCGAACGGCCCGTCGCCGCCAGCACCTGCGGCAGCGCGCCGGGCTTGAAGTCGCGGTAGATCAGCAGGCTGACGGCGAGCGCGTAGAGCGCCGCGACGGCGGCGGCCTCGGTGTCCGTCATGTAGCCGAAGCGTATGCCGCCGATGACGATGACGGGCATCATCAGCGCCCACCCGGCGCGGCCGGTGGCCTGCACCTGCTGGCGCAGGCCCGCGGCCTCGGCGCGCGGATAGCGGCGCCGATTGGCGACCAGCGTGCAGATCACCATGAATCCTGCCGCCAGCAGAAACCCGGGGACGATGCCGGCCATGAACAGCTTGACCACCGACTGGCTCGCGATCTGCGCGTAGACGACCATCGGGATCGATGGCGGGATGATCGGCCCGAGCAGCGCTCCCGCTGCGATGACGGCACCAGCGTAGCCGTGATCGTACCCGGCGCTCTTCATCGCCGGAATCAGGGGCTTGCCGGTAGCCACCGCATCGGCGACCGCCGACCCGGAAACGCCCGCCATGACGAAGTTGGTCAGGATCGAGACGTGGCCGAGGCTGCCGCGAAGCCGGCCGACCAGCGCCGACGCCCAGTCGATCAGCCGCTGCGTGAGGCCGCCGCGATTCATCAGCTCGCCGGCGAGGATGAACAGCGGGATCTGCACCAGCGCATAGCTGTCGACGTACGAGATCATCGTCAGCGGGATGATCGTCGCGTCCACCGCGCGCTCGGTCTTGCCGAGCACGCCCAGCCAGGACGACAGGATCATCGAAAAGCCGACGTCGAAGCCGACGACCAGCAGCAGCAGGAAGGCGACGAACAGGAGCGTCAGCAATCCGGCTGCTCCAGGGGCTCCGGCTCATGGCCGCGCCATCGCGCGACCAGGCGCAATGCGACGTAGAAGATCATCAGCGCGCAACCCGCGACCAGGGCAGCGTTGGGCAGCCCCGCCGTGAACGGCGTTCCGAGGATGATCTGGCCGGCGCCGACCTCGAAGACCGTCCAGCCCTTGACCACGAGCACGCACAGCATCGTCAGCAGCATCGCGTCGGATGCGATGCCGACCCAGCGCCGCGCCGCCGCGGGCAGGAAGTGGTCGATGATGTCCACGCGGACCGCCACGTTGCCGCGCACGGCCAGCGCGAAGCCGAGAAACGTCAGCCATACGAGCCCGATGCGCGCGTACTGGTCCGGCGCCTGGATCGGAATGTCGATGAAGTGCCGGTCGACGAGCTGCCCCGTGACGATCGTCACCAGCCCGACGACCAGCGCGGCGACGAACCACGCGAGCGCACGGTCGAGCCAGCGCAGGGCCCGCTGCACGCTATTCGCGCCGGATCGGCGCGGACGCCGCCTGCGCGCTTGTATGATCCCCCCCGATCGGCGCTGCTCGCCGTTCCCCCCCAGGGGGGCGAGCGCCTTGGGGCGGCCCGGCGGCGCTCATTCCTGCATCGCGCGGATCTTCTCGACCAGCCCCACCGGCCAGACCTTGCCCTCGTAGGGCTTGTAGACGTCCTTGAACGCGGCGCGAAACGCGGCGATGTCGGGCACCGTGTACGTGCCGCCTGCCTGCTTGATGGCCTCGATGCCGCCGCGGTCGATGTCCTCGCCGAGGCGCGTCGTCACGGCGCCGCCCTCGCGCGCGGCGCGCTTGAACAGCGCCTGATCTGCCGGCGTCATCGTCTGCCACAGCTTGTCGGAGATGTACCACGTCGCCAGCTCGTAGACGTGACCGGTCGCCGACCAGTACTTGGCGACTTCCTGCCACTTGAACGTGAGCGCGAGGTCGAAGCCGTTGTCCTGGCCGTCGATCTGGCCGCGGCTGAGCGCGAGGTAGATGTCGGAGAGGCCCATCGGGACCACCTTGACGCCGAGCGGCTCGAACGCCGCGCGGAACATGTCGATCGGGGGAATGCGCAGCCGGAAGCCCTTGAGGTCCTCCGGCTTGACGATCGGACCCTTGGTGGTCTGGATGGCGCGGCCGGACCGCGCGCCGGCGGCGGCGAACGCGCGCACGCCCGACTCGCGCGCGAGGTTCTCGAACATCTCGTCGAAGATCGGGCCGTTGAGGATCTTCTCGGCCCACTCCTTGTTCTTGAACAGGTAGGGCGTGTAGGCGATGTTGAGCGGCGCGCCGCCCTTGAGGCCGGCGCCGTTGCCGATGCCGAGGTAGGCCATGTCGATGGTGCCCAGCTGCATGCCGGAGAGGAGCTGCGTGATGTCGCCGATCTGGCTGTCGGTGTAGACGAGGATCTTGTAGCGGCCGCCCGATTCGGCGTTGACGATCTCGGCGAACTTCTCCATCCCGCGATGCAGGTTGCTGCCGTTGACGAAGGGCGTGCCGAAGCGCAGGTCCTTGGCCGCCGCGCCGCCGCTCGCGAGCGCCAGGGCGAGGACGAGGGCGGACGCGAGTGCCAGCGCCGAACACCGGCAGCGCTGCAGCGACCGGACCGCGGAGTGCATCGGATGGTTCATCGTTTCCTCCTCATGGTGCCCGCTCCGGGGGGCGCAGGCGTTCTTGTCGATGGCGCCGGGGTTCGTGGCCGCGGCGGTCAGGATGCGCGACGGCGCGCGCGCGGCTTTGCCGCCGGGGGCGCGGCAAGCGCACCCGCGGGGGCGGGCCGGCCGCTCAATCGCCGGTAGAGCGAGTGACTGCGCGTGAGATGGGCCTCGATGGCCCGGACGGCGCCCGGCGGATCGCGGGCGGCGATGCGGTCGACGATGCGCGCGTGCTCGTCGTGGCTCAACAGGTTGGCGCCCTCGACATGCACCATGCGGGTCCGGAAGCGCGGCAGCCAGCTGAACAGCGCGTCGCCGGCGGCGGCGCACAGCGGGTTGCCGGCGACCGCGGCGATGGTGCGATGCAGCGCCATGTCGGTGGCGAGGTAGGCGTCGGCGTCGGAGATCGCGCGCCGGTTGTCCTGCAGGGCGCGCTTCAGCGCGACCAGGCCGGCGGGCGTCGCCCGCTCGGCGGCGAGGCGCGCCATCGCCGTCTCGAACAGACGCCGCGCTTCCTGGAGGTCGTCCACCGTGGAGGCATCCCGGTCGAGCAGCTGCGCCGAGGCCAGGGTGATCCGCCGCGCAAGCTCGGGCGCGCCGAACGGAGCGGGCTCGCGCACCCGCGCGCGGCGGCCGTGGGCGATCTCGATCAGCCCGCGCTGTTCCAATGCCATCAGGGCCTCGCGCACCGCGGGACGTCCGACGCCCATCTGCGCCATCAGCTCGCGCTCGGACGGCAACTCGGCGCCGGGCCGGTACGTGCCGCGCTCGATGGCGGCCAGCAGCTGTGCCTGCACGCCGTCGCGCAGCTTGCGCCGGGGAACCGGATGAAAGTCATTGCGCGCCATGGCGTGGCATCATATGCTCATCATACCAGTGGGTCAACGCGGCACGGCCCGGACGGTAGTATTGCGTTGCGGTGCAACCAGAGGAGAGCGGTCGATGCGTCCCAACCCGGTCAAGGCGGCGCTCGCTGCCGGCGAAACGAGCTGCGGCACGATGGTGTTCGAGTTCTTCACGCCCGGCCTGCCGCAGATAGCGCGCGCCGCGGGTGCCGACTTCGTGCTCTACGACATGGAGCACAGCGGCCTCGGCTTCGAGACGCTCAAGACGCAGATCGGCCTCTGCCGCGGCATCGGGCTCGTGCCGCTGGTGCGGGTGCCGGCGACCCAGTATCACTTCATCGCGCGCGCGCTCGACCTCGGCGCCATGGGCGTGATGGTGCCGATGGTCGAGACGCGCGAGCAGGCGGAATTGATCGTGTCCTGCACCCGCTATCCGCCCGCGGGCGTGCGCGGCGCCGCGTTCGGCGTCTCGCCGCACGACGACTATTCCGACCTGCCGGTGGTCGAGAAGATGCGCCTCGCGCACGAGCGCACGCTCGTCATCTGTCTCGTCGAGACGGTCAAGGGTCACGAGAACATCGACGCCATCGCGGCCGTGCCCGGCGTGGACGTGTGCTGGCTCGGCCACTTCGACACGCACCAACTTCATGGGCATCCCGGCGCAGTGGGACCACCCGCGGTACGTCGCCGCGGTGAAGGCGCTCGTCGCCGCGTGCCGGCGGCACGGCAAGGCGGCGGGATTCCTGGTCGGCGACGACGACTGGGCGCGCCGCTACCGGGAGCTGGGCTTTCGCATCCTGGCGTACGGCACCGACACGATGCTGCTGCAGCACGCGCTCGCCGCCGGCCTGCGCGGACTGCGCGCCGGCTGACGCGCGGCGACGGCCGCGGCTCGGGTCCGGCGCGCGCATCGCCGCGCCATTGCCGGCGTCGACGCACCAACCGCCATGCTCGTGAGCAGCTGGATCTGGATACCGATCGTCGTCGCCGCGGCCGCCGCGCAGACCGTGCGCAACGCGGCGCAGCGCAGCCTCGTCGCATCGGTGGGCACGCTGCCGGCGACGCTGGTGCGCTTCGTCTACGGCCTGCCATTCGCGGTCTGCGGGTTGATCGCGGTGGCGGCGTACGCGCCCGGACCGCTGCCGGTCGCGCACCCGGCGTTCCTCGCCTGGGTGGCCTTGGGCGCGCTCGCCCAGCTCGCGGCGACGGCGTTCCTCATCGGCGCGATGGAGCAGCGCAGCTTTGTCGTGGCCGTGGTCTATTCCAAGACCGACATGGTGCAGGTCGGGATCTACTCGGTGGTCCTGCTGGGCGAGCGGGTCTCGCTGCTCGCGGCCTGCGCCATCGCGATCGCGAGCGCGGGCGTCGTGCTGCTCGCGGTGAAGCCTTCCGCCGACGCGGGGCGCGGGCTCGGTTCGTGGTTCTCGCCTGCCGCCGCGCTCGGCCTCGCGTCGGGCGCCGGCTTCGCGCTCTCGGCCGTCGGGTACCGCGCGGCGGTGCTGGCGCTCGATCAGCCGCTGCCCTGGGTCGCCGGGGTCTACGCGCTGGTCTGGGCGCAATCGCTGCAGACGCTCCTGCTGGGCGGCTACCTGGCCGTTCGCGATCCCGCCGGCCTCATGCGCGTCATGGCGCAGTGGCGGGTGTCGACGCTGGCCGGGTTGATGGGCGCGCTGGCCTCGATGGGCTGGTTCACCGCGTTCGCGCTGCGCAGCGCCGTGGACGTGCGCATCGTCGGCCTCGTCGAGGTGCTCTTCAGCTATGCGTTGTCGCGCCGGTTCTTCGCGGAGCCGGTGACGGCGCGCGAAGCCTGGGGCATCGTGATGGTGGTCGCGGGGATGGTGGTGATCAGCGCGGCGCGCTAGCCCGTGGCGGCTCTGCCCGCCACGGGAGATCTACCGGCTATTCGAGAACGTGTCGCAGTCCTTCGGATTGCCCGAGTCGAGGCCGCGCTTGAACCAGCTCACGCGCTGCTGCGATGAGCCGTGGGTGAAGGACTCGGGCACGACGCGACCCTGGGTCTGCTGCTGCAGGCGGTCGTCGCCGATCGCCGTCGCGGCGTTGAGCGCTTCGGCGATGTCGCCCGCGTCCAGCTGCTTCATGGTGCCAGCGTAGTGTCCCCAGACGCCGGCGTAGCAGTCGGCCTGCAGCTCCATGCGCACGGACGACTGGTTCGTCTCGGCCCGGGAACCGCGCCCGCGGGCCGCGTCGATCTGCTGCATGGTGCCGGTGAGCTTCTGCACATGGTGGCCCACCTCATGGGCGATCACGTAGGCCTGGGCGAAATCGCCCGGAGCCTTGAAGCGCGTTTGCAGGTCCCGGAAGAAGGCCAGATCGATGTAGAGCTTCTCGTCGTCGGGACAGTAGAAGGGGCCCATGGCCGCCTGTCCGGTGCCGCAGCTCGAGCGCACCTGCCCGTCGTACAGGACCAGCGTCGGGGGCCGGTACTGGGTGCTCGACTGCCGGAATATCTTGCCCCAGACGTCCTCGGTGCTGCCGAGGACCTTGGCCACGAACTGCCCCATCTCGTCCGCGGGCGCGCCCTTGGGCGCTTCGCGCGTCTCGCGCGGGGGCCTGACCTGCTGCGCCACGTCCATCACGACGCTCGGGTCGAAACCGAGAAAGTAGGCGACCACCGCGATCACGATGCCGCCGATGCCGAGGCCGCCGCCGACCATGCCGATCCCGCGCCGGTCCTCGACATTGGAGCTCGCCCGCTGGTCGCCGAGTTGCATGGTCGTTCCTGCTGTTGTCGAGGGTGTGGATCAGTCCGACGCGATCGTCCGGCGGCTGCGCAATCCAGGCTATCGCCAGGCGGGCTGGTCGGCGTACGGGTAATCGGTCGAGATCCGACGGCCCGACGAGATCCGGTTGTCGAGCTCTCGCGGGAGGTTGCGGTATTCGCCAGGGCCGAAGGTCCGGCATTCGCCCTGGAAGTTGGCGTCGCTGCAGAAGATCCAGTAGCCCCGCTCGACGCTCAGCGACGAGCTGCGATCGTTGAACTGGCCTTCGAGGTTGCCCGATCCCTGGCCGCCGAGCGGGTAAGCGCGACCCGTCAGGTCGGATCCCGAGTACAGCGTCGCGCCTGCGCCGGCACGCTCGCGTCCGCGCCGTGGTTCGCCCACGGGATCGCCCGCCGGCCGGGCCGAACTGATCTTGTGCGACCATTTGCCGAGCGTCGGATAGCGGCCCGGCGCCAGGATCGTGCACTCGTTGTCGAACTGCGTGCCGACGCAAACTTCCCAGGAGCCTCCGTCGATGATCGCCGAGCGAGCGCGGTCGTTGAAGTCGAGGCTGCGGAAGTTGGGCATCGGCTGATCGCCGCGAAGCTGGCGGCCGCCGAAATTCTCGGCGTCGTAGAACGTGACGCCGGCCATCGCCGTGCTCCCGGCGAGAACTGCAATCCCAAGAACGGTGAGTTTGACGAGTCGGTTCATTGCGGGCAAATCCTTGTCGTGACGCAGGAACGCGGGGCGTTCCGATCGGGCGCAATGCCCGAAATGTACGTGCCTGCAAGGTTGGCCGAAGAACCCGGGCGCGTCTGTTCGACGTCGCACATAGGCAGGCGACAAGAACGCTATGCCGCCGCTGTCGGCGATCCGGTGGACGAATCTCGCCGACGGCCGGGTATCATTGCCGACAAGGTACCGGCAACTGCCATTTCAAAAGCCGACGACGGAGGGAGCGCATGAAGCGTTACAAGCAACTGCCCTGGCTCGTGGCGACGATCGTCGCGCTGGCGGGCTTGTCGGTGGGCGTGGCGAACGCCGCAGCGCCGGACGCCGCGGACGAGGCGGCCATCCGCGCCCGGACCGCAAGCGCAGAGAAGGCTTACAACGGCGCCGACGCGACAGGTGTCGCGACGCAGTACGCAGGCTGCGACCCATGGCGACAATGAAATCGCGCGGCCCGGGGAAGCCGAACTTCCTGGTCATCCTGATCGACGACCTGCGCTACGACGAGTTCGGCGCAGGCGGCCACCCGTACATGCGCACGCCGAACGTCGACCGGCTCGCGAGCGAGGGCGCGCTGTTCGAGCGCGCGTTCCACACGACGCCGATCTGCTCGCCCAATCGCGCGTCGATCGTCACCGGCCAGTACGCCAGTCGGCACGGCATCATCGACAACGTCGCCCGCGACGCGATGAGCCATCGCCTGCCGAACTACCATCTCGAGCTGCAGAAGCTGGGCTACGAAACCGCGCACATCGGCAAGTGGCACATGGGCAACGACGGCATGCCGCGGCCCGGCTACGACACCTGGGTGAGCTACGACGGCCACGGCCGGATCATGAACCCGAGGCTCAACCACGACGGCCGATACGTGGAGCACGAGGGCTACATCACCGACATCATGAACGAGCTCGCGGTCGACTTCCTCGAGCGCCCGCGATCGAAGCCGTTCTCGCTGTTCTTCGCGCACAAGGCGGTGCATCCGGACGCCGAGCAGGCCGCCGACGGCACGCTGCGCATCTCCAGCCAGGGCGGATACATCGCCGCCGAGCGCCATCGCGGCCTCTACCGCGACGCGATCTTCCCGAAGTCCCCGAACATGCTGCCGGCCGCCGAGGTGATCCGGCAGAAGCCGGTCTGGGCCGACGCGCTCGGCCTCAAGGATTCGGAGCGCGTCGCGCGCGATCTTGGCGGCGCTGCAGGCCGGCGACCAGGAGGAAATCCGGCAGCGCGCGCGGATGATGGCGTCGGTGGACGAAGGCATCGGCGCGATCCTCGAGACGCTGGAGCGGCAGGGCAGGCTCGACGACACGTTCATCGTCTTCCTCGGCGACAACGGCTATTTCTTCGGCGAGCACGCGCTCGGCCCCGAGCGCCGCTTCGCCTACGAGGAAGGCATCCGCTCGCCGTTCGTCGTCCGCTACCCGCGCAAGGTGAAGGCGGGATCGCGCCGCCGCGAGCTCGTCATCTGCCAGGACATCGCGCCGACGCTGATCGAGCTCGCCGGCGGCAAGCCGGGCCCGCAGATCCAGGGGCGCTCGCTGCTGCCGCTGTTCGCGGGCAGGCGCGCGCGCGCTGGCGCAAGTCGTTTCTGGTCGAGTACTGGGCCGAGCAGGCGATGCCGTGGCTCGTCGGCATGACGTACAAGGCGGTGCGCACCGACCGCCACAAGTACATTCACTGGGTCAACCGCGGCAGCGCGGGCGAGCTCGACGAGCTCTACGACCTCGACCGCGATCCGTACGAATTGAAGAACCTCAACCGCAGCCGCGCGCAGGCGCCGCTGCGCGACAAGCTGCGGCGCGAGTTGCGAAAGCTGGTGGCCGAAGCGCTCGGGCTGTAGCGGGGCCGGTGCCCGGCCGGCGCCGGTTCGGGCCGACGTCAGTTCGCCGTCGCGCCGGACGCCTTGACGATCGGCACCCAGATCGCGAGGTCGTCCGCGATCACCTTGCCGAACGCCGCCGGGGCCATCGGCGGCGCGAGGTCGAAGCCCTGCGGCCCGAGTTTTTCCCGGGCTTCGGCGGAGGCGAAAATGCGCGTGAGCTCCGCGTTGAGGCGGGTGACGATCTCCGGCGGCGTGCCGCGCGGCGCCACGAAGCCGAACCACGTGTTGACCTCGTAGCCCTTGACGCCCAGCTCGTCCAGGGTGGGCACGTTCGGCAGCAGCGGCGAGCGCTTGAGGCTCGTGACCGCGAGCGCCTTCACCTTGCCGTCCTTGATCTGCCCGATCACGGTGGGCGTGTTGAAGAAGCCCATCGTCACTTCGCCGGTCATCACCGCCAGCACGCCCTGCGGCGCGCCCTTGTACGGCACGTGGACGAGATCGGTCCCGGTCATGCGGCCGAACAGCACGCCGGACAGGTGATGGCTCGTGCCGCTGCCGCCCGACGAGAACGTGAGGTGGCCGGGCTTCTCCTTTGCTGCGGCGATCACCTCCGCCGGTGTCGCGGTCGTGCTCGCCGGCGGCACGATCATCACGTTCGACACGCCGCCGACGAACGACACCGGCGCGAAGTCCTTCGTCGAGTCGTAGCCGGGGCTTCGCGTAGATCGCCTGGTTGAACACCAGCGTGCCCTGCGAGGCGAACGCGATCGTGTAGCCGTCCGGCGCCGCGCGGGCGAGCTCCGTCATCGCGATGGTTCCGCCCGCACCCGGCTTGTTCTCGACGACCACCGATTGGCCGAGCGCCCTGCCGAGCTCCTGCGCCGCGAAGCGCGAGACGATGTCGGCGGTGCTGCCGGCCGCGAGCGGAACGAGGAGCCTGATCGGCTTCGACGGCCAGGCCTGCGCGCCGGCGCCGCCGCTGGGGAGGAAGGCGACGGAAGCGGCCAGCGCGGCGGCGATGCCGCGGGTGACGTGCGTGAGCATGGCCAGCCACGTTGTCGATCGTCGCATGTGTTCCTCCAATATCCACCCAGTCGTCGAGGCAGCACCTTGGCATCGTCCCCTGCCACTTGATCTGCCGTGCAAGCCACACGTCCTGTCAGGGGACGACAAGATGGCGCTCGCGGCCCCAGGGTTCAGCGCCGTCACTCCGCCGCTCAGCGGTAGAGGTCCTCGCGTGTCGGCGGCAGCCCGGATGGCCCGCGCGAGCGCTTCGAGGCGAGCGTCTGGAAGATGCCGACGCTGTTCTGCATGAAGCCGATCGAGGACGCGGCGAGGTAGAGTGTCCACAGCCGGGTCTTCACGACGCCGACCTCGCTCTGCGCGGCCGCGCGATTGGCGACCAGGCGATCGTGCCAGAGGCGGGTGGTGCGCGCATAGTGCTCGCGCCACGCCTCGACGTCGTGCACCTCGAACCCGTAGCGCTCCAGGTTGGCGATCGACATGCCCGGGTGGTCGAGCTCGCCCCCCGGAAAGATGTAATCGGCTATCGCCGAGGTCGCGTGATGCTTCTTCCTCTGCATCCGCTCCCATGCCGCCGAGCGCAGCGCGATCGAGTGATGGAGGTAGAGCCCACCCGGCTTCAGCAGGCGGTGGATGGCCTGGAAATACGCAGGGTAGTTGGCGACGCCGACGTGCTCGAACATGCCGATCGAGGCAACCTTGTCGAACTCGCCGTCGACCTGCGAATAGTCGCGCAGCTCGATCGCGACCTTGCCGTCGAGTCCGAGGCGCGACACCTTTTCCTTCGCGTGCGTGAACTGCTCCTCGGCGAGCGTCACGCCGATCGCGCTGACGCCGTAATGGGTGGCGGCGTGACAGACGAGGGCGCCCCAGCCGCAGCCGACGTCGAGCAGGCGATCGCCGGGCCGCAGGCGAAGCTTGCGGCAGATCATGTCGAGCTTGTCGCGCTGCGCGGTCGCGAGGTCGTTGTTCCAGTCGCGGAAATAGGCGCAGCTGTAGACCATCTCCGGATCGAGAAACAGCGAATAGAACGCGTTGGAAAGATCGTAGTGGTAGTGGACGTTCTCCTTGTTGGCCTGCTCGCTGCCGTCCGCGCGTGCCTTGCCGCCGCGGACGGCCTCCAGCGGCCACGGCCCGCCGCGCGGCACGGTCAGGAACTTGAGCGCCGTTGCCAGCAGCAGGCGCTTGTCCAGGCGCCTGCGGATCTCCCTGCTCCGCAGCCTTGGCCGATGCGCCAGGAAATCGAAGATCACGCCGTTGCGGATGTCGATCCGCGCGGTCACCCAGAGATTGAGGAACGTGTCGGCATTCGGGCGCCGCAGAAGGGCGGCTACGGCTCCCTCGTCGGCAAAGGCGATGGCCAGCGCGTTTGCCGGCCATTCGGCGGGTACGGTGGAGCCGTCCCACAGCACGAAGCCGACGTCGAGCGACAGGAGGTCGCGGACGTGGGCGAGGAGGCGCTTGAAGGTTTCCAGCCGCCGCGCGGCCCTGGCGTTGGCCGGCGCGTTCACGTGCGGCTGCCCTCGATTCGGTGAATGTCAATGGACCCAGATACTAGCAGAGGCCGAAGGCCGGGCGATCGACTCGCGGCAGACCTCGAGACCGACCATTGGAGAGACGAGACGGCGAGGCAAGCGCTCGTGCACGTCATTGCCCGGGAAGGCCCTAGAATCGGGGCATGCCATCCCCGACGCCCCAGTCGCGAGCGGCCCGAGCGCGGGCGGCGAGGCGATGGTACGTTTACCTGATCCTGTGTCGCAGTGGCGCGATCTACACCGGGATCGCGCTCGACGTGGAGGCGCGGTACGCGCAGCACCTGGCCGGCACCGGGGCGCGCTACACGCGCGCCAATCCCCCGCGTCGGCTGCTCGCCAGGTTCGCCTGCCCCAACCAGTCCGTGGCAGCCAGGCTGGAGGCGGCGATCAAGAACCTCCGGGCAGTCGACAAGAGGAGCCTGGTCGGCAAGTCCGGCGCCAAGGCGCGCAAGGCGCTGCTCGATTGACCGACGCCGAATCGCGCACGCGAAGCGCGGCGACTGAACGCGCGTGCGCGATTCCGGCTGTTGGAGGCGGGGGTCGGAATCGAACCGGCGTAGACGGCTTTGCAGTTTGCGTTACCACCGCAGTCCGTCGTACTCCGTCGAATGACACCGCAATCTTACGCTACGGCCAAATACGGGGCAATTCGGCCGGTTTTAGCTGCCATGTGTGAACAGGATGTGAACGCCGGCTCGTGGTCCCGTGTACGGCTTGCAGCGCCGTCTACGGAGAACGCCGGTTCGAAGGCGCATTCCGGAATCGAACCGGCGTATGCCGCGTCATGGCCGATCGCGTCCACACGCTACGATCCCGCACACCGTCTCGCTGTTCGCGATGACGACGACGGTGATGACGTTCGCGGTGATCCGCCGAAGGGTCCGCTCCCCGCGCGCGCGGGCGCGAGTCTCGCCGATGCGTACCAGCCGCGCCAGATCAGCGCGCTGCGCGCTGCGCCGGATGCCGACGTGCGAGGGTAGCCCGGCATGGCGCCGGATCGCTCCTGCGTCGTTCTACGCGGTCGGATTCGAGCCGCCGACGCCGCGCAGGAATTCCCGGAAGGTCGGGTCCGCTTCCGGCGCCGTGGCGCTCGCCATGAAGGCTTGGAACGTGGGATCAGCCTGCGCCATCGGCGCCTTGATCGTAATCTCTGCCGCCGTGCGCGCCTTGCGATCGAAGACAACCTTCGCGACCTCTACCGCGTTGACCATGTGGCCCGCCATCCGCTGCAGCTCGGCGATTGTGTCGGCGTCGATACGATAGCCGCCGTGTGACGGCTCGCGTGCCATGCCAATGATCGCATCGATGACGTTCTCGAACGTGGCGGCCGTGCGCGCGCGGTACTGCTCGGCGGTCTTCGGCAACGCCCCGAGCTTTCGCCGCACTTCGGCTGCCACCTTGGCGCTTTCGCGCCCCTCCTGGTCGGCCTCGCTGAAGGTAATGCGGACCGTGCAAATCCGGGACCGCTGCCGCGTTGTTGTCTCGACTGCTCGGCCGTCGACCTGAAATCGTTTCGAGCGGACTACCTGCCCCTTCGTGTTCCGTTCGGTGCCGTCCGCAAACCATTCGGCCGTCGCGAGCCCGGCGCCGATCAGCGCCTCTTGCGCGCCTTCAAGGTAGTAGCCCCAATCGCAATCCGTCCGCGTGACGCCGGGGGCAATTGTGGTAATTTCGTGCGCAGCCATTGCAATCTCCTAGTCAGGTTGCTTGGTCAGGCGGCCGGGGCGTTGACGCGCTCCGGTTCGCCGCTTTGTCGCCCGGGAGCCGGGCTACAACGTCATCCTACACCTTGCCGGCAGGCTCGCCAGGTGAGCCCGGATCAGATCAGACGCACCAGCAGCGCGAGCGCGGAGAGCGCGACCGCGGCCCCCGCGAGACAACTGGCGACGATCAGCACGGCGATGCGGGCGCGCGTGATGGGATCGAGTGAAGATGGCCGCGTCACGCTCACGCGCCCGGAGCGGCCTCGCACGCGCACCGCAAGAACGCGCGCCCGGATTACTTCCTGCGCTGCACGCTGGTCGCCCATTCGGTGCAGGCAGCGCCGATGCGCGGATCGGGATTGTCGGCGGCGAGCCAGGTCTTGGCTTGCAAGATCAGCTTCGCGTCGACCGCTCGCGCCTGCCATAGCAGCATGCCGTCGGACGAGGCGGTTTGCACGCGATCGCCCAGGCGCAAGGTGTCGCGGTCCACGAGCTCCTGCGCCTGCCCGAGATGATGCAGCAGCATTGGCCCGGTCGCCTTGATGTCTGCGCGCCCGAGGGTGCGCTGCAGCACGCGGGCGACGGTGTGCGCGGTGATGCGCAGCCGGTACTCGGTGACGGTGAGCCCGCCGAAGCCGCGGGCATAGCGCACGACTACGCGCAGCGGCACGAGGCCCTCGCCGTCGCGGTCGGCATCGAGCACGACCCAGAGAGCATTGGCGCGGCTCCCGATCGCGCGGCCGATGTTCTCCACCAGCACGAGGTCGCCGAAGTGACGACGAAGGATGCGCGCAGCGTCCTTGACGCCCTGGCCATGGAGCCGCTCATACAGCGCCGCCGAGCGGTCAGCCAACGCGCCGATCCCGGCCCGCGCGACGACATGCGCGAGCGTGGGATCGTTTGGCGCGACGCGCAGACTCACGGTCAGGTGATGCTCGTCGCCACCGAGAACGCGCCGGCATGACGGACGCCGACGTCGACGGTATACATGGCGCGAACCGTCGAGATGCCAGCGGCAAAATTTCCCGCCGCGGCGGAATTGCTGATGGCGATCTCGAGCACGCCCCACTCGCCGATCACCAACTGCTGCCAGTCGCCCAGGATCATGGTCGCTGCCGGCACCTGTGCCGATGCCATCGCCCGCAGGCCGCCGACCTTGCCGTCGAGGACCGAACCCTGCCATACCGCATTGCCGGTCGCGCCCGCGAATTCCTGGCGAGCCATCAACAGGGACGCGACGGCGGCCGGCGCGACGTAGCCGGAAGACGCGGTCAGCGCGTTACTCGTGGCGAGGTCCACTTGTGCGTTCAAGATGGCGGCGTAGTCCAACGAGCCGCCGGTGAAGGTGCCGATGCCCACGGTGTTTAGGATGCCCGTCGGCTGCTCGGTCGAGGAGCCCGCGATCGCCGCGAGGTCGACCGCGGTGGCGACGCTGGCCGCCAAGTCGGAGGCGACGAGGCTGTCGATGGCCGGCGACGATTGCAGCTGAAGCAGTCGGCTAATGTCGGTGTACGCGCCCACCGTCCGCGGCGTGAGCGCCAGCTGGCCGAAAGTCTGGTTGCCTTCGGTAATCGCGGCTGTCTCGGTGCTGAGCCAGTACGTCGTCGCTCCCGCCGTCTGCTTGGGGATCGTGCATTGCCCAACCAGCCCGGACATCTTCATCGCACCCATCGCCAGGACGACGCTGCGATTGCGCAGCAGCTCGATGAAACTGACGTTGTTGGTCGCGACCAGGTAGCCGCCGGTGCCGCTGGTCAGCGCATCGCGCTTCTGCAGATCGACGGAGGATGGAGACCACATTCTCGCGGACGTGGGGATCGTCATCACGTTCCGATCCGCATCGCCCAGGCGGGCGCGCTGGCGGGCGGCGTCGCCGACCTCGGCCAGCAGCAGTCCTTCACGTCCTCGCCGCGAAGCAGCGCGCGCAGGCCGGTCGAGAAGTCGGACGCGATTCTGATCTCCTCGCGCGGCGAGAGCCCGAGATCCCACTCCTTCGCGCGGGTGTGCGTGGTCATACGGTTCTCTGCGGCGTAGCTCATGACGTTTTCCTCGTGATCGGTTGGGGGGCGGGATCATCGTGACGCGAACGGCAGGACGGCGGAAGGAGGAGCTATGCGCCCGACTCCCACGACTCCCACCGCTCCACGGCGTACAACCAGGTCCCCGACTTTCGGATGACGCGCACCAGGCGCAACCCGGTTGCCTCGACGCCTTCGTGCCGTTGCAGCCAGCGGCCGAGCCGGTTTGCCGGATTGCCGCCATTTCCGGCGAGCTCGTCCAGCGCCCACCATAGTTCGCCGGCGCCTCGGCGTGCTTCGTTTAGCAGTTCGGAAACGGTCCAAGGCCGCGAACCGCTGAACAGGTAGATCAACTGCAGCAGGCGGCCGAGGCGCGGGTCGGCGATCGTGCGCCGCATCTTTCCGGCTTCCAGGGCGCGGACCCTGCGCTCGAGCGCGGCCACCCGGGACTCGAGATCGGAGTCGTCGCGCCGATCGGCTAGGCTCGGCCTCAGCGCCACAGCCACGGCACCCCCGAGCCACCGGAACCGCCAATCGTTCCAACACGACCGCGGCGTGGCGCCGGGTCTGGGTCCACCGAGGGTGCGCTCGGCGCCGATGCCGGTGCGCCGGCGGCGGCTTTGCGCCGGCCTTCGAGATCTAGCCAGTTTCTCTCACGCATCCGATGCCCGCCGCGGCCATGCCATGCGGCCAGCGCGTAGACGACGCAGTCGAGCGCCTCGTTGCGCGCGCCGGGACGCTTGATCCACCGGGTGATCGCCGTGCCGCCGCGAAATTTGCGGACGCGACGCTCCGCATTCAACTGCGCGAAGAAATCCGGAACCTCGGCCTCGATGCCGCGCGGGATGGCGACGAACCCGGGCCCGGGCACGGCCACCGCGAGACGGCCGTAGATCAACGTCTTCGCCGTGTCGACGCCCACCGGGTAGACCCGCGTTCCCAGCTGCGCGATCTTGGAGCGCTCGACCGCAGAGGCCGGCCCAGGATCGGCTGCGACGCCAGCGCGCTGCCCTTCAGCGCGAAGCAGTGCTTGCGCCGCGCGGCAAAGGTGTACGCCATCGCCGTCGAAAATCCGGTGTCGACGCCGCACGCGAGCACGCGCAGCCCGTCAATCGGGATGTCGAGAAAGGCGCCGAGCTCCGTCCAGGGGTCGCGGGTCTCAGGCGGCCCGTAGAACGCGCGGAAGTCGACCAACCACATGCGATCGTCGCGGCCAAAGCCCCACACGTACGCCTCGATGCGATCGGCCTGCACGTCGACCCCGGCCGTCAGCGCCAGGACGCCGTCCGGACAAGTTCCTAAAGGGTAGTCCAGCGCATGGGCGGCCAGTTCGCTCGCCGGGGCCGTGCCTTCTTCGAATGTCTCGGCGAGCCGCGTATTGACGAAGACGCGCAGCAGCGAGACGTCCCCGCGTTTGGCCGCGACGTTCGCGGCGAGGAACTCGCGCACCAGATCCGCCCAGCGCACCCATCCATGCGGACTGTAGAGCGACGACAGGTGAAAGCCCTGGACGCGCTCCTCTGCGGGGCGCCCGGCGATCCACTCACCTTGCGCCAGCATCTGCGCCTTGAAGCGCTCCTCGATCAACGCGCCGCAGGCCTCGCAGGCGTAGCGTGCGGTCTCCGGATCGTCGTCAGTCCACTGCAACTGCGCCCAACGCAGCACCTGCCGCTGGTCGCAGTGCGGGCATGGCACGTGGTAGCGGCATTGGTTGACGCCTCGTACATGGCCTCGATGCGGCTCTCGCCTTTTGTGGTCGGCGTGCTGGCGAGCCACGTCTTTCTGTCGGCGAACGTGGACTGCCGCTTCAGCGCCAACTCGATCGGGCTGCCTTCCTCGTCGACGTCCACCGGGAAGGCGTCGACCTCGTCGAAAAGGATCGTCCGCGCCGGCATCGACCGCAGTCCGGTCGCGCTATTGGCCCCGGTCAGCACCAGAATTCCCCCGGCGAAATCCTTGGCGAGCATGGTGTTGAGTGTTCCCGCGCGCGCGCCGAATCGACCAGACCGCGCAGCACGCGCGACTCCGCGATCAGCGGCTCGATGCGCTGGCGGCTGGTGCGCTTTGCCAGTTCGACCGTCGGCGAGACGTAGAGAATCGGCCCGGGCGCGACGTCGATCGTGTAGCCCAGCACGCTCATGGACGCTTCCGTCTTCCCGAGCTGCGCGCCGAACATCAGCACGACCGTCTCCGCCGGCGAGAACACGCCCATGAGATCCATCGGCAGCTGCAGGTACGGGGTGCGCGCGGTCCGGAACGGCCCGGGCTCAGCCGATCCCTTGCCCGACAACGAGCGATTGGCGTCGGCCCACTCGGACACCGTCAGGTCCGGCGGCGGCCTCAGCCCCTTAGTCAGCATGGCGGGCCTCCATCGCGTCCAGGCGGTCGCAGAGCGTGCGTAGCGCGTCGTCCAGTTCGCGGGCGAGGACTCGCTGCACCGCGCTCACACTCTCGGCGGCGTGTACCTCGGCCGCCACCCGTCGCGGGATCTGGCGGATCGCGTCGCGAGCGGTGCGCCACAGTTCAAAATCCTTCTTTTCCTGCGCCGCCCGGTCGACCAGCTGGCCGCCCTTGATGGCTAGCTCGATCTGCAGGAGACGGCCACGCAAGACCTCGTTCTGGTGCTTGGCATCGCCCAGGGTGCCCGTCTTGGGCAGCCCCGCCACCGGCCCGGCGAGGACTTCAGCCGCGGCGGCCTTGCTCTGCCGGGGACGGCCAAGCCTCGGCGATCCGACGCGGACGGTGGCGGTCTTCTTGGCTGCTGGCATGGCTAGTCCTCAGTCATAGCGTTCTGGGAAGGGCAAGAGCACGAGGGCCGAATTACCCGCCCGTCATCGAAAACCAGTACCTTGATGCACTGCAACATAGCCGGCTCATCACGCTCGACCTCGCAGCGCGTCGCCTTGGTCGCTTGCGCGCGCCGTCACTTCTCGCGCGCATCGCTAGCATCGCTGGCATGTATGCGAGCGCGCAGGCGCAGGTAGCGCATCAAGCGCGTCTGCGACCTGCGCGCGCATCGCGCGCATCGCAGGGGGGTTATAGGGGGGACTTGCGCGCGCAGATTCAGAGCCCATCGCTGGCCTCGGTGTGTCCCTCCGGGGTGACTTCCCACCGCTCGGCGGTGTGCCGGAATGGGGTCTGGAACGCCTCCCGCCGGATCAGCCCCGTCGCTTCCATCGCGAACAGGTACGCAAACAGGCGTTTGCGGCCCGTGGCGGTCTGCAGCGCCTTCGGGTAGGCCGGCATGGGCGCGAGCATCTGCGCCGCGTTCTGGTTCGCCCTGGGGCTCGTCATGACGTGCCGGCCGGCCTTGGCGCAGTCGATCAGGCAGCGCAGGATCGCCCGCCGCTCGGTGCGCTCGCGGATCGCTCCGACGATGCCGCCGGCACCGGGATCGCCGTCACGCACCAGCACATGCCGATCGGTGTCGTACCGGAGCGGAATCGCCAATCCTGCCGCGCCATAGTTCAGCTTCTCGACGGTCAAGATCCGCTTGCCATCGTCCGCGCTGGCGTCCGCGTCGCCGTTCGTGGGGCGGGACAGGGACAGACGGGCGCGCACGCTGTTGTTCCATGCCGTGCTGCCGCTGTACGTCTGGCCGTTGGCCGAGCCGCCCCGGGCGACGAACTTGTCGACGTGGGCGACGTGTAGTACGGAGCCGCCGACCGGTAGCACCAGCTGCAGCGTGGCGTTGATGTAGCGGCGCACGTCGGCGCGGCGGTTTTCCTCCGCGTCGAACATGTCGGATACGCCGTCGAGGATGAGCAGCTGCGGGTGGATGACGTCGCAGCGATCGGCGAGCCAGTCGTAGGCTTCGGTGATCTCGGGAAAGGTTGTGTAGTACGTCCGGCCGTTTTCGTCCGTCGTCGCTCGCCGGCCGAACAGCGCCACGTCGCAGCCGAGGCCGTCGTACAGGTAGAGCCAGCCGGCCAGGTCGCCGAGCTCGATGCCGAGGGAGGCGCAGATCGCGCGCAGCCGGCGATGGATCTCGTCGCGGTCGTCTTCGGCCATGACGATCAACACGATGCTGCGCTGTGTCGGCACACGAAAAATGCCATTCCTAGCGCCACGCATACGCCGAGCATCAGCATCAGCAGCGACTTGTTGAGCCCACCATTGGCGGCCAGGAGGATGCTCGCCGCCTTCGGGATCATGCCGTCGACGAACCACGCGCGCAGCCCGGGTTCGGTTGTCGCGAGATCGCGCACGTCGACCAGCTTCGGGAATCGGCTCGTGGGCACCGGCTCGAGCTTCAGGACCGGCATGTTCATCGCGCCCCGCGCACCTTGCGGACTTCCGCCAGGCAGCCAACGGTGCGCAGATGGGCCGCGACCGATTCAGCCCGGGCCTCGTCGTCGTAACGCTGGAACTCGATGCGCTTGCCGTCGTGCTTCACGCACATCACGGCGTATTGCGGCCGGCTGGGCCTCGGCGTATTCTTGTGGCTCGCTTGCTTTCCTGCTGCACCTGACGCCGATCTGCCCGGATCGGCGTTGGCACGTCTGGGGGGTCGACCCCTGAGCGCAGTCATTACGCTGCCCGCCTGGTACGCCGCACACCGCGGTGGCTCTCAATCCACGCTAGGAACCGCGGCCAGTCAATCCAGAGGCGGCCCCCGATGCGGATGATGCAGTCCGCGAATCCGTTTGCAGGGATCGTGTCGCCGTTGGCCGAGAGCCGTTCCTCGGAGTGGTAGATCAAGTCGCGCAGCGTCGGCTCGGGGAACTCGGGGAGTTCCTTGGCGATTCGCTTGACGCTGCGGAGGTCGGGCGGCGTAACGCAGTCGCGTTGCGGCCGGGCTTCGTACTGTGCGGCAACTTGCATTCTCGTTCTCCTTATGTCGAAACACAGGAGCCAGAATCGCAAATTGCCGTAGGAAAGTCGCGCGAAGTTCTACCCGGAACTTGAGCGTTTTAGGTAGAGGTTTTCGTCCAGTAGAGCTTCTTCGCCTCGCGCGGAGAAATACCAAATAGGGTGGCCGTCATCAGCCACGCGGCCTTCGTCCGCTCGGACTTGCTCTCTACGCTGCCGCCATAGAGTTCGGCGGCCTTCACGAAGCCGGCGTCCCATTCCTCTAACTTGGCGCGGTTGACATCGTGCCAATGCCTGAATACGGACAGCGCATCCGGCGAGAGCCATTTCTTTGTTGGCCGCGGCTTCACCTTGACCTTGCCGATGAGGATGTCGGCGAGCAGCACGTCCATTGCCGGCGTCGTCGGCTGATGGAGTTTCAGGTGCAGCGCAAGGAACGTCGAATCTAGCGTGGCCCGGGTGTATTGCACGATGCGATCCGGTCCCCACGCGAGCACGGCCTCGCGATCCTTTTCCGCGGTCGGCTGTCGCTGCATCACGATCGGTCCGAGCCCGATCGGCGGCCAATCATCGAGTCGGCGCTTCGGTTTTCGCGCGGTCATTGCTGCGCCTTCTTCGCCGCTGCCACGACGAGCTCAGGCGCAACGTGCGCGTACCGGCGCATCATGTTCAAGCTGCGGTGCCCGAGCACCGTTGCGACGATGCGACTATCCACGCCGGCCCGCAGCATCTCGGTTGCTGCCGTGTGCCGCAAATCGTGGAACCGGAAATCAGGCAGCCCGGCCACCTTGCGGGCAACATCCCAAGCCTGCCAGATATTGCGCGGCCGGTTCGGGTCGTCAGGGGAGGGGAACACGAGATCGCCGCCGATGCTGCGCACCTTGGCGCGAGCCCGGAGCGCGTCGGTCACGGTGCCGGGCAGCGGCAGCACACGCGGTTCTCCGGTCTTCGATGTCGGCAGGAACGCGCATTCGCGCGAAAGGTCGATCATGCGCCAGCGCAGATAGAGGATCTCGGCCTGCCGTGCGCCGCTGGCGAGCGCGATCCTGACGACGAGCCCGAGGTCGGGATTGCCGGATTTGTCGCAGGCGGCGAGCAGCTGCTTGCGCTCATCGGGCGCGAGCCACCGGATGCGGCCCGGCGACACCGGCGGCGCATCAATGTCGGAAACAGGGTTCTTCTCGATCCATCTCCTCTTGCGCTTCGCGTAGTCCATGCACGCGGACAGCGACATCAGGTAGTGGCGCACAGTCTGCGGCGCGCGGTGACGCACCGGCTTCTTCGGGTTGGGCTCGATGTTCTCGGCGGCGAGCCGCTCCCGGCCTTGCTCCACCACGTCAGCGGTGAAGTGGAACAGCTTGCGATTGCCGAAGGCCTCGCGCCACCACGCGAGATGCCGGTTGCGATCGTCGGCGGTCTTGATCGTGGTCTTGGTGGCTTTGAATGCGTCGATTGCATCGGCCAGCGTGCGCACGCGGGAGAACCCGTAGTGCTTGCCCTGATCGATGTCGCCTTCGATTTTCGTCGCCCAGGCCTTGGCCTCGGTCTTGGTCTTGAACGTGTCGCTGAGAGGGGGATGACCCTCGCGACGTACCTGTACGTTGTACTTGCCGGAGGGGAGCTTGCGGATAGTCGCCATGTGTGAACGTCCTGTGAACGTCACTCGCCACAACCGCCGATGTGCCTGTAAGCCGTTGATTCGTTGGAGGCGGGGGTCGGAATCGAACCGGCGTAGACGGCTTTGCAGGCCGCTGCATGACCACTCTGCCACCCCGCCAGGAGCGGCGCCCTGCGCCGGACGGCGCCGGGGCTCAAACGAAACGGGAGAGCCACCGCATTGCGCTGTCTGGCTCTCCCGGCTTGGATCTGGAGCGGGAAACGAGTCTCGAACTCGCGACCTCAACCTTGGCAAGGTTGCGCTCTACCAACTGAGCTATTCCCGCGTAGAACAGCCTTGAATTATAGCGTAATCGGCGCGCCTGTCAAAACGCCTCAATCGATCACGGCTGCAATCGCGTCGGCGACGTAGTCGATGTTGCGCTTGTTGACCGCCGCGACACAGATGCGGCCGGAATCCAGCGCGTAGACCGAGAACTCCGCGCGCAGCCGCTGCACCTGGTCGATCGTGAGGCCGGAGTACGAGAACATGCCGCGCTGCTTCAGCACAAAGCTGAAGTCCTTGGTCGGTACCCGCGCATGCAGGCCGTCGACCAGCGCCTTGCGCGTCGCGCGGATGCGCTCGCGCATCGCGCCGAGCTCCGTCTCCCACAGCGCCCGCAGCTCGGGGGTGGTCAGCACGTTCGCGACCACCTGGCCGCCATGCGTCGGCGGGTTGGAGTAGTTGGCGCGGACCACGCGCTTCACCTGCGAGAGCACGCGCGCGGCTTCGGCCTTGTCCGACGTGACGATCGACAGCGCGCCGACGCGCTCTCCGTAGAGCGAGAACGATTTCGAGAACGAGCTGGAAACGAACAGCGGACCGGGCGTCGCGGCGAAGCGCCTGACGATCGCGCCGTCGGCATCGAGGCCGTCAGCGAAACCCTGGTAGGCGAGGTCGAGGTACGGGATCAGGCCGCGTGCACGGACCGTGGTCAGGATGTGGCCCCATTGCGCCTCGTCCGGGTCGACGCCGGTCGGGTTGTGGCAGCAGGCGTGCAGCACCACGATCGAGCCGGCCTGCGCCCGTTCCAGCGTGTGCAACATGCCGTCGAAGTCGAGGCCGTGGGTCGCCGCGTCGTAGTACGTGTATTCGTTGACGATGAAGCCGGCGCCCTCGAACAGCGCGCGGTGGTTCTCCCAGCTCGGGCTGCTGATTGCCACGTGCGCATCGGGCGCGAAGCGGCGCAGGAAATCGGCGCCGACCTTCAGCGCCCCGGTGCCGCCCAGCGCCTGCACCGTCACCGCCCGGCCGGATTGCACCACCTCGCCGTCGGCGCCGAACAGCATCGCCTGCACGGCCTTGTCGTAGGCGGCGAGGCCGTCGATCGGCAGATAGCCCGCGCGGCGACATCCTGGCGGCGATATCGCGCTCCGCGCGCTGGACGCACTCGAGCAGCGGCACCTTGCCGGTCTCGTCGATGTAGACGCCGACGCCGAGATTCACCTTCTTCGGGTTGGTGTCGGCGTTGAACATCTCGGTCACGCCGAGAATGGGGTCCTTCGGAGCCAGTTCGACCGAGGAAAGTATCGAGGCGGGGAGGGGCGCGTTCATGGGTGTCGGCAAGAGTCGGAAAACGCGTCATTGTAACGCGGCGCCGGGACGCCGTCGGCCGCGTGCCGGCGCGGCCCGGCGGTTGTCCAGCGACGGCAGGGCGACGCCTGCATTCAGCCCTGCATCAGCGCGCGCGCCACGCCCCACGCTGCACCCAGCCACAGCGCGGCGAATGCAAGGACGGTGATGCCGAACCCCGCCGCGCGCTTGTCCGCGGCCCGGTAGTAGCCGATGGCGTAGATGACCCGGCCGGCGATCCACGCGCTGCCGATGGTCGCCGCCCAGTTGGGGCTCAAGTAGAGCGCGAACAGCCAGAGCGCCGGCAGGAAGGCGACCAGCTGCTCCAGCGTGTTCATCTGCACCCGGACGACGCGCTCGAAATCCGGATGGCCGGTCACGGCCGGGCCGTCGATCTTGTACCTCCCGCGCGCGCGTCCGACGTTGACGATGGTCACGACGTAGAAGAGCAGTGCGGCAAGCGTGGTCAGTGCGGGGAGGGCGTAGCGCATGCGTTTCTCCTGTAGGTTCGGGTGGACTGCGGTCGCGGGATCCGGAATCTGCGAGAATCCCTGCATTCGCCGCTGCCGACGAAGGCTAACCCGGCGTCCGCGACACGGCAACGCCGATTTGCCCGCGGACCGCCGTCGATCCTGCGTCCGCCGCCGACCCCGCTTCCCCGCCGATGATCGCCGACTCTCCTGCCAAGACCGCGCGCGTCGCCCCGTTGACTGCCGCCAGGACGCTCGCCCGCGTCGGCGCGTTCCTGCGGCCCTATCGCAGGCAGGTGTTCTACGCGGCGGTTTCGCTGGTGATCGCCGCCGCCGCCGTGCTCGCGATCGGGCAGGGATTGAAGAGCGTGGTCGACCACGGCTTCGGCACCGGCGACGCCGCGGAGCTCAACCGCGGACTCGTCCTCCTGCTGGGCGTCGTCGTGGTGATGGCGGGGGCGACGTACACGCGGTTCTACTTCGTGTCCTGGCTCGGCGAGCGTGTCACCGCCGACCTGCGGCGGGTGCTGTTCGACCACCTGCTGGAGCTGTCGCCGGAATTCTTCGAGATGACCCGCACCGGCGAAGTGATCTCGCGCATCACCAATGACACGGCGATGCTGGAGACGGTGATCGGGACCAGCGCGTCGATGGCCGTGCGCAACGTGCTGCTGCTGGTCGGGGGCCTCGTGATGCTCGCCCTGACCAGCGCCAAGCTCACCCTGCTGGTGCTGCTCGGCGTGCCCGTCGTCGTGCTGCCCATCGTGCTCTTCGGCCGGCGGGTGCGCACCCTCGCGCGGGCGAGCCGGGATCGCGTCGGCGACGTCGGCGCGTATCTCGACGAAGCGCTGCACGAGATCCGCATCGTGCAGGCCTACGTCCACGAAGGCGCCGACCGGCGGGATTTCGCGCGGCGGGTCGAGGACGCGTTCGAGACGGCGCAGCAGCGCATCCGCCAGCGCGCCCTGCTGATCGCCGCCGTCATCTTCCTCGTCTTCGGCGCGATCGGCGTGATCCTCTGGATCGGCGGGCACGACGTGCTCGCCGGGCGCCTCAGCATGGGGCAGCTGTCGGCGTTCGTGTTCTACGCGGCCATCGTGGCGGCGGCGGTGGGCGCGCTGAGCGAAGTCGCCGGCGAGATCATGCGCGCCGCCGGCGCCACTGAGCGGCTGTTCGAGCTGCTGGCCGTCGAGCCGGGAATTCGCGCGCCGGCGGCGCCCGTCGCGCTGCCGGTCCCGGCGCAAGGGACCGTGGCGTTCGAGAACATCACGTTCCACTACCCGTCCCGCCCCGCGAGCGCGGCGCTTGGCCGGATTCTCGCTGGCGGTGCGGCAAGGCGAGAAGGTGGCGCTGGTCGGGCCGTCGGGCGCCGGCAAGACCACGGTGTTCCAGCTGCTGCTGCGGTTCTACGATCCGCAGGCGGGTGCCGTGCGCATCGACGGCGTCGACGTGCGCGCGGCCGATCCGCAGGACGTGCGGCGGCGCCTCGCGCTGGTGCCGCAGGAGCCGGTGCTCTTCGCCGCCAGCGTGTCCGAGAATGTGCGCTACGGGCGTCCGGACGCGACCGACGACGAGGTCCGCGCCGCCTGCGAGGCCGCCTACGCGGCCGAATTCATCGCGCGCCTGCCGGAGCGCTACGACAGCTTCCTCGGCGAGCGCGGCGTGCGCCTGTCGGGCGGGCAGCGGCAGCGGCTGGCGATCGCCCGCGCGATCCTCGCCGACCGTCCGATCCTGCTTCTCGACGAGGCGACCAGCGCCCTCGACGCCGAGAGCGAGCAGGTGGTGCAGCTCGCCCTCGAGCGGCTGATGGCCGGGCGCACCGTGCTCATCATCGCCCATCGGCTGGCGACGGTGCGCCATGCCGACCGGATCGCGGTGATGGACCGCGGAGGCGTCGTCGCCGCCGGCCCGCACGAGCAGCTGCTGCGCGAGAGCCCGCTCTACGCGCGGCTCGCCGCGCTGCAGTTCGCTGCGGCGGAGCCCGCAGCCGCCGGCCCGACCGAAGGCGCCCCGACGGCGGACGGCCCGATCGCGATAAAATGACCGGTTCGCCCGCAGCCGCGGGTGCGTCACCGGTACCCTCGGCCCGCCATGTCCGTCACCTATCCCGACAGTCCGTACGAACTGCATCAGCCGTTCCAGCCCGCGGGTGACCAGCCCGAGGCGATCGCGAAGCTCGTCGAGGGACTCGGCGACGGCCTCGCCTTCCAGACGCTGCTCGGCGTCACGGGGTCGGGCAAGACCTTCACGATGGCCAACGTCATCGCGCGCACCGGCCGGCCCGCGCTGGTGCTGGCGCCGAACAAGACGCTCGCGGCGCAGCTCTACTCGGAGTTCCGCGAGTTCTTCCCGAACAACGCGATCGAGTACTTCGTCTCCTACTACGACTACTACCAGCCCGAGGCCTACGTCCCGTCGCGCGACCTCTACATCGAGAAGGACTCGTCGATCAACGAGCACATCGAGCAGATGCGGCTGTCGGCGACCAAGGCGATCCTCGAGCGGCCGGACTGCATCATCGTGGCGACGGTCTCGGCGATCTACGGCATCGGCGACCCGTCCGAGTACCACAGCATGATCCTGCACCTGAAGGAGGGCGCGAAGCTCACGCAGCGCGAGGCGATCAAGCGCCTGACCGAGATGCAGTACACGCGCAACGAGGTCGACTTCAACCGCGGCACGTTCCGCGTCCGCGGCGACGTCCTCGACGTCTTTCCGGCCGAGCACGCCGAGAACGCGGTGCGCATCTCGCTCTTCGACGACGAGGTCGAGTCGCTGCAGCTGTTCGATCCGCTCACCGGCCACATCCGGCAGCGGATCGGGCGCTTCACGGTCTTCCCGTCGAGCCACTACGTGACCGGGCGGCAGAAGGTTCTCGACGCGATCGAGAAGGTGAAAGTCGAGCTGCACCAGCAGAAGGAGTTCTTCGTCGGCCAGATGAAGCTGATCGAGGCGCAGCGCATCGAGCAGCGCACGCGCTTCGACCTCGAGATGATGAGCGAGATCGGCTTCTGCAAGGGCATCGAGAACTACTCGCGGCACCTCTCGGGGCGCGCCGCGGGCGAGCCGCCGCCGACGCTGATCGACTACCTGCCCCCGCGCTCGCTGATCTTCATCGACGAGAGCCACGTGACCATCCCGCAGGTCGGCGGCATGTACAAGGGCGACCGCGCGCGCAAGGAGAACCTCGTCAACTACGGCTTCCGGCTGCCGTCGGCACTCGACAACCGCCCGCTGCGCTTCGACGAGTTCGAGAAGATGCTGCCGCAGACGATCTTCGTCTCGGCCACGCCGGCGCTCTACGAGGCGACGCACGCGGGGCAAGTGGTCGAGCAGGTGGTGCGGCCGACCGGGCTGGTCGACCCGATGCTGGAAGTGCGCCCGGCGCAGACGCAGGTCGACGACCTGCTGTCGGAAATCAAGCTGCGCGTCGACAAGCGCGAGCGGGTGCTGGTCACGACGCTGACCAAGCGCATGGCCGAGGATCTCACCGACTACCTGAACGAGCACGGCGTCAAGGTGCGCTACCTGCATTCGGACATCGACACGGTGGAGCGGGTCGAGATCATCCGCGACCTGCGCCTCGGCGAGTTCGACGTGCTGGTGGGCATCAACCTGCTGCGCGAAGGGCTCGACATTCCCGAGGTGTCGCTGGTCGCGATCCTCGACGCCGACAAGGAAGGCTTCCTGCGCGCCGAGCGCTCGCTGATCCAGACCATCGGCCGCGCGGCGCGGCACATCAACGGCATGGCCATCCTCTACGCCGACCGGGTGACGGACTCGATGACCAAGGCGATCGGCGAGACCGAGCGCCGGCGAAACAAGCAGCTGCTCTGGAACGCGAAGATGGGGATCACGCCGCTCGGCGTGCAGAAGCGGATCAAGGACCTGATCGATGGCATGTACGACGCCGACGAGGGCAAGAAGCAGCTGAAGGCGGCGCAGGCGCAGCGCAAGTACGACGCGATGCCCGAGAAGGACATGGAGCGGGAGTTGAAGCGCCTCGAGAAGGAGATGCTCGACGCGGCGCGCAATCTGGAGTTCGAGAAGGCGGCTGAATTGCGCGACCGCCTCCAGCAGCTCAGACAGGCGGTGTTCGGCGTGGCGTTGCCGATCGAGACGTGACGGGCTAGTAGATTCCAGCCGCGAGCCCCGCGGCAAGCGTCGCGCCTATCTCCGTGCATTGGCGCAGTGTCGCCTCGGGCACGACGTGCGCCTGCGCAACCAGGCCGCTCTTGTAGACGATGCCGGGATGCACCTTGCGCAGGCGCAGGCCGGTGGCGATGCGGTCGGTCTGCAGCATCGCGCCGGCGCCGTCGTTGCTCGCGCACACCAGCACGGTGTAGGGCCTGCCCTCGATCCTGCCCTCGCAAGGGTAGTACACGCGCTCGAGGAAGTCCTTGACCATGCCCGACAGCGAGCCGAAGTTCTCCGACGTGGCGATCAGCAGCGCGTCGCAATGCAGGACGTCATCGACCGCGGCATCGGCAGCGCGTTTCAGCACGGTATCGACTTCTTCGCAGTCGCGCGCGCCGTCGCGGGCGGCTTCGGCCATCTGGCCCGTCGCGCCGAATTGGGTGTGATAGACGATCAGCAGGCGCTTCATCGCCGCCGATCGTACCACTCGGGCGGTCGCGCCATGATCCCTGCCGGGCCGCGACCGCGGGGGCGCTGCGGCGCCGACGCGCAAATGACAAAGGCGGGCATGTGCCCGCCTTTGCTCGTTTCCGCGCGCAGTGCCGATCAGCCCGCGGGCGGCTGATCCTTTCGCGTTTCGACGATCTGCAGCGATTCGTCGGCCACCTGCACCCGGGGCCTGCGCGAGCGGCGCGGACCGGCCGGGAGGTCCGGCTCCGGTTCCGGCGCCACCGTTGCCGCGTGGCTGGTTTCCACCAGCACGAGCCCCGAGTCCGGAGGCAGGCTCAGCGCGACCGGAGGCAGGTCGACAATTGCCCGCGGCACCGCCGCGACGACAGGTTCCGGCTTCGGCTGAGGCTGGTGCTCAACGCGAGGCGCCGTGGCGATCGGGACCGGCGCGGGATCCGGGGCCGGCGCCTGCGCGACGACCGGCGCATCCGCAGGAGTTTGAATTTCGGAGCGATCGGAGTGCACAGGCGCAAGCGGCATCGCCCGCGGCGCGTCGCCTGCTTCCGTTGCCCTCGCGTGTTGCGTCGGCTGCTCCGGTGCAGTGTCCATCGGGTTTGCCGACGCCATGGCTGCATCGTCGGTCACCGCGGACTCGCGCGGGCCGGAATCCGGGCGATCGCCGCGATTGCCGCGGCGGCGCCGGTCTCGGCGGCCGCGGTTGCCGTTGTCGCCTTCACCGTTGCCGGCCATCGGCGCTCCGTTGCGCGCGGGGCTCGCGTCGACGGCGACGATGGCGCCGGTATCGTTCCCTTCGAGCGCCGGTCCCGGCACCTGCGGACGCGGCTCGCGGGGCGGACGCGGTTCGCGCGGCGGGCGCGGCTCGCGCTGCCCGTCACGCGGCTCGCGTGCTTCGCGCGGCTCGCGCGGCGGCCGATCTCCCTGCGGACGACCTTCGCCACGCTGCGGGTCGCGCGGCTCGCCGCGCTGGCCGTCGCGGCGTTGGCCGCCGCCAGCCGGCGCGCCGGCACGCGGGGCCTGCTGCGCGTCCCGCGGACCTTGCGGGCGCGGCCCGTCGCGGCCTTCGCCGCGACCCTCAGGCCGGCGGTCGCGATCCTGACGCCCGCGGTTGTCGTCGCGCCGGGAGTCGCGCTGGTCGCGTCCTTCGCGGCGGTCCTGCCCGCGACCGCGTCCGTCGCGCTGCTCGCGTCCGTCACGGCGTTGGTCGCGGCTCTCGCGCGGCTTGTCCTCGCGCGGCGGCGGAGCCGGAATCGCGGGCTTGGTCTGGAACCAACCCATCACCTTGGTGAGCCAGCCGCCGGAAGACGCCGGCGCGGGCTGGACCGGCGCGGGTGCCGGCGGGGGAGGCTCGACGGGGATCGGCGCCGGTTGCGAGGGCGTGATGCCCTTGACGACGGCTTCCTGGCGCGGCTCCTTCGCCTCTTCCTTCATCTGCTCGACGACGTCCGGCTCTTCCGGCCGCGTGACGAGGTCGAACGACGGCGGCATCGGCTCGCCCTGGTTGAGTTCGTCGTGCTTCAGGCGCTGGACCGTGTAGTTCGGCGTTTCGAGGTGCCGGTTGGGGACGAGCAGCACGTTGACCTTGAAGCGCGTTTCGATCGACAGCACCTCGGTGCGCTTCTCGTTGAGCAGGAAGGTCGCGACATCGACCGGCATCTGCGCGACGATCTGCGCGGTGTTCTCCTTCATCGCCTCTTCCTGCAGGATGCGCAGGATGTGCAGCGCCGAGGATTCGGTGCCGCGGATGTGGCCGATGCCGTGGCAGCGCGGGCAGGGGATGTAGGCCGATTCGGCGAGGGCAGGGCGCAGGCGCTGGCGCGAAAGCTCCATCAGGCCGAAGCGCGAGATCTTGCCGAGCTGCACGCGCGCGCGGTCGTAGCGCAGCGCGTCCTTGAGGCGCGTCTCGACCTCGCGCTGGTTCTTGGCGCTCTCCATGTCGATGAAGTCGATGACGATCAGGCCGCCCAGGTCGCGCAGGCGCAGCTGGCGGGCGATCTCGTCGGAGGCTTCGAGATTGGTGTTGAAGGCGGTCGCCTCGATGTCGGCGCCCTTGGTCGCGCGCGCCGAGTTGACGTCGACGGAGACCAGCGCCTCTGTGTGATCGATGACGATCGCGCCGCCGGAAGGCAGCGGCACCTGCCGCGCATAGGCGGTCTCGATCTGGTGCTCGATCTGGAAGCGCGAGAACAACGGGACGTCGTCCTTGTAGAGCTTCACCCGATGCACATTGGCCGGCATCACGTGGCTCATGAACTGCTGCGCCTGCTCGTAGATCGCCTCGGTGTCGATCAGCAGCTCGCCGATGTCCGGGTGGAAATAGTCGCGGATCGCGCGGATCACGAGGCTCGATTCCTGGTAGATCAGGAACGCGCCCGACTGCAGCTTCGACGCGTCCTCGATCGCGCGCCACAGTTGCAGGAGGTAGTTGAGGTCCCACTGCAGCTCTTCCGCGCTGCGGCCGATGCCCGCGGTGCGCGCGATGACGCTCATGCCCTGCGGCACCTCGAGCGAGGCGATGGCGTCGCGCAGCTCGTTGCGGTCCTCGCCCTCGATGCGGCGCGAAACGCCGCCGCCGCGGGGGTTGTTCGGCATCAGGACGAGGTACCGTCCGGCCAGCGAGATGTAGGTCGTGAGCGCTGCACCCTTGTTGCCGCGCTCGTCCTTGTCGACCTGGACGATGAGCTCCATGCCTTCGCGGAGCTGGTCCTGGATGCGGCCGCGGCTGCCTTCGCCGTCGCCGTCGCCGCCTTTGAGGTACTGGCGCGAGATTTCCTTGAACGGGAGGAAACCGTGCCGCTCGGTCCCGTATTCGACGAAACAGGCTTCGAGGCTCTGCTCGACGCGGGTGATGACCGCCTTGTAGATGTTGCCCTTGCGTTGTTCCTTGCTTGCGGACTCGATGTCGAGATCGACCAGTTTCTGGCCGTCGACGATGGCCACCCGGAGCTCTTCCGCCTGGGTGGCGTTGAACAGCATGCGTTTCATAGAATTTTCCCGGCGCTGATCTCTCACCGGGCTGGCGGGGGCGAAGCCAAGGCCGCGCAACGCGCGGCAAGACGCTACTGGGCGGCGGACGCGGACGAAGGCCGTCCCGCCGGCAGCGGTGGCTGCGGGCGGACGAGAGCAGAATGGACGCTGGGGTGGTTCGGCATCGCGTCGGCCCCGAAAAAGTCGGAGCGGTTCAATCTCGTGGTGGCGGTGGGTTTCGTTGTCGTGTTCAAGCGGTCGAACTCGAGGCCGCGTGGGCCGCGACATCTTCGCGGTCATCCACAACGGGCCTCAAACAGAAATCGTCGCTACGTGCGCCGCGCAATGCGCCGCTTCGAACCGGCCGCAAGCCGGGTGCGGAGACTGCGCGCTTCCTTTAACATCCTTACTTTTCCGGGGCGCAACGCCCGGACGGTGAGCGGATATAACCGGCGGCCGAGCTCTTCACTCTGGCCGGCTTTGCCCTGCAGCGCGGGGCGAATCGCCCGGACCGTGCGGCTGCCAGATCGCTGATTGATCATGGAGGCCGCCGGCGGCACCGGCCCGAACAGCAAACTGCGGGCTGGCCCGAAACCGGGACGTCTTGCAGCGGACAATTATAAGCAGATGAACGATTTAAGCAAGGATGCTGTGAATTGGCTTGTAGTCGGCGACGAGGCGCAGGGGCAGCGCATCGACAATTTTCTCGTCCGGATCCTCAAGGGCGTGCCCAAGAGCCATATCTACCGGATTCTGCGCAGCGGCGAGGTGCGCGTGAATCGCCGCAAGGTGGGGCCGGATGCCCGGCTGGCGGCGGGGGACGAGCTGCGGGTGCCCCCGATTCGTGCGACCACCCCCGCCAACCGCGCCGGAACGGCCCCGGCCGGCGTGGGCTCCATTCCACCCATCCTGTTCGAGGACGACGCGTTGATCGCGCTGGACAAGCCTTCCGGCCTGGCCGTGCACGGCGGCAGCGGGATCAGCTACGGATTGATCGAGCGCCTGCGTCTGGCGCGGCCGGACGCGAAGTTCCTCGAACTGGTCCATCGCCTGGATCGCGACACGTCGGGCGTCCTGCTGGTCGCCAAGAAGCGCCTGGCGTTGACCGGATTGCACGCGCAGCTGCGCGAAGGTCTGACCGACAAGCGCTATTTCGTGCTGGTGCGCGGCAAGTGGCGCGACGCCGTCCGCGCGGTCGAGCTGTCGCTCGAGCGCTTCGTGACCGGCGAAGGCGAGCGGCGCGTGCGGGTCGAGCACGATGGGCGGGCTGCCCGGACCGTGTTTCGGCTGGTGCGCAGGTGGCCCGAGTCCGAGCCGCCCGTCGCGCTTGCTGGAAGCCGAACTCGACACCGGCCGCACGCACCAGATTCGCGTGCACCTGACGCACCTCGGCTTTCCCCTGGCGGGCGACGACAAGTACGGCGACTTTGCCTGGAACCGGGTGCTCGCGAAGCAGGGGTTGAAGCGGATGTTCCTGCATGCTCACCGGATGCGGTTCGCGCATCCGGTGACCGGCGACGAGGTCACGGTCGAGTCGCCGCTGCCGCCGGACCTCGACGCGGTTCGTCGCGAGCCTCGACGCGCAAACGCCGGCGGCCGGCCATGGCTGAGGCTCTCCGGCGCGGGTTCCGCTTCGTGGTGTTCGACTGGGACGGGACGCTGGCCGATTCGACCGCGCTCATCGTCGCGGCCATGCAGCAGGCGTGCCGCGACATCGGAGAACCGGTGCCGGACGACGCGACCGCGCGCTACGTGATCGGGCTGGGGCTCGCAGACGCTCTGCGCCACGTCGCGCCCGGGCTGGCGCCGGAACGGCACCGCGATCTCGCCCTGCGCTACCGGCACCACTACCTCGCGGGCGACCCGCAGATTCCGTTGTTCGCCGGCGCCCGCGAGCTGCTGGATGAACTGAACGCGGCGGGCCTCCTGCTCGGCGTGGCGACCGGCAAGACGCGCGTCGGATTGAACCGGGCGCTCGCGCAGCAAGGCATTGCCGACCGCTTCGTCGCGACGCGCTGCGCCGACGAGGGATTTCCGAAGCCGAATCCGGACATGCTGCTGCACCTGATGGACCGCGTCGGCGCCGGGCGGCACGAAACGCTGATGATCGGCGACACGACGCATGATCTGCAGCTCGCGTCGCAATGCCGGCGTGGCAGGCATTGCCGTATCCTATGGAGCCCATGCCGGCGGCGAGCTTGCGCAACGCGAGCCGCTGGCGTTGCTGCACTCGATCGACGAACTGCGGCGGTGGCTGCAGGCGAACACGTGATCCCGGACGCTGTCGCCGTGCTCGCTGCGAAATCGGCGCGGGCGGCGCGGATGCGCGAACCCTCACCCTTACGGTAACGACATGGCCGACGAAAACTGGGAGCGCACGGTGCTCGAGCAACTGGCGCGCGATGCGCTCGACGAGCGGCGGCGCGCGCGGCGCTGGGGCATACTCTTCCGCAGCCTGACGCTCGGATTCCTGCTCGCGCTGCTGCTGGTCGGCGTGGTGCTCATCGGGGCCCGCGAGCGCGCGTGCCTCGAGAAATGCACGGCGCTGGTAGAGGTGCGCGGCGAACTCGACGCCTCGGGCCGGGCCAGCGCCGAGCGCGTGAACTCGGGCCTGCAGGCGGCATTCAAGAACCCGGGCACCAAGGGCGTCGTGGTGCGCATCAACAGCCCCGGCGGCAGTCCCGTCCAGGCGGGGCAGATCTACGACGAGATGCGTCGATTGCGGGCGGCGCATCCGGACATCCCGCTGTACGTGGTCGTCGAGGAGATCGCGGCGTCCGGCGGCTACTACGTGGCCGCCGCCGCGGACAGGATCTACGTCGACAAGGCGAGCATCGTCGGCTCGATCGGCGTGATCATGGAAGGCTTCGGGTTCACCGGCGCGATGGAAAAGGTCGGCGTCGAACGGCGGGTGATAACGGCCGGCGAGAACAAGGCGTTCCTCGATCCGTTCGAGCCGGTCAATCCGCGCCAGCGCGAATACGTCCAGGGCATGCTCGATGACGTCCACCAGCAATTCATCGGCGCAGTGAAGGATGGCCGGGGTGCCCGGCTGAAGGAGCAGCCCGGGATGTTCTCGGGACTGGTGTGGAACGGCAAGCGGGCCATCGATCTCGGCCTCGCCGACGCACTTGGCAGCCTCGATCACGTCGCGCGCGAGGTCGTGAAGGCCGAAGAGATCGTCGACTTCACGCCGGAGGACAACTTCGCCGAGCGCGTGGCCCGGCGTTTCGGCGCGACCGTCGGTGGGCAGATCAGGCTGGCCTTGCGGGAATCCCAGGGGCGGCTGAGGTAACGCGCGTTTGACCGCAACAATGCTGGATCGGGCTGCGTCAGAGGTCCAGCCGAATGATGCCGAGCCGCATGGCCTTTGCAATGGCCTCGTGCCTGTTCAGGGCATCGAGTTTGCTCAGGATGTTGCTGAAGTGAAAATTCGCGGTTCGCTCGACGATCCCCAGCTTGATTCCGATGTCGGCGCTGGTCATGCCGTGGGCGGCCATCTGGAGGCACTGGCGCTCACGCGGCGAGAGAGGGGCACCCAACTGCGCAGGCGGGATTCCCTTGGTCACGACATTGGTCATGAATATTTCATGGAAGCTGGCGCTGAGCATCATCAGCTCGCCGAGCAGCTCCATGATTCGCCGGTTGCGCGCTTCGCTGACAGGGCTGATCGCAGAACTGAATGACGTCCCGCAGCGTGGGTAACGCAAATCACTGAACGAGATTGTGACGCCGCTGCGCACGCCGTACTGCGCGGCGTGATCGAGGTATGCCCTTACCTTTGCGTCCCCACCGACTGTTGCTGCGTCCCAGATGAACGGTGTTGTTCGGCCCCAGGTCATCGTGATTCGCGGATCGACCTCGACATATGCGTTCTTGTCGTACAGCTCAACCCATTCGCGGGGCAGGGTGGACCAGACGTACGCGCGCGTTTCGCGATCCGGGTGCGAGTCCGTGGATACGGTATAGGTGAAATTGTCGAAGCCGTATCCCCGCACAATCGAGTCCATTACGGGTTCAAGCGGCTGTCCGGCCGTCGCTGCCTCGATCAGCGGTTGGAGAGGCATGCCGGCCGCACTGATCGGATCGACAGTCGGCTTGCCGGGAGTGATGTGCTGCAACATGGCTGCGCCTCCACTCGGACACCGTCACAACTACGCAGTCGAACACGGGTCCACGCCCGGCTATCTCGGACCGGGCCATTCGACCGTGGCTAGGTATCCTACAACCGTCGATCCGCCGTGCCAAGTTCCCTGTTTGGAAAGGACTACTTCCCCGCCCGCCCAACCCCCTCCACGCGATCGCCGGGCTTGATTCCCCGTTCGGCAAACCAACCTTTGCGCATCTCCAGCGCATACAGTCCAGGCCCCTTCGACCAATGCGAGCTCTCGGTCTGCGGCGCCATGTCCTCGATGTTCAGGATCCGTCCGTCGGCGTCGAGGAACGCGATCGACAGCGGGACGTAGGTGTTCTTCATCCAGAACGCCAGAGGTTCGGGCCTTTCGAACACGAACAGCATCCCTGTGTCGGGCTTCAGGCTGAACCGGTTCATCAGGCCGGTGGCCCGCGTATCGGGCGTGCTGGCAACCTCGGCGACGATCTTGTGGCCGTTGATCGACAGCGCAGCCGTCGGCAGATTCGCGGCCGCGGGGGCGTCACCGGCGAACGCAGCGCACAGCGTCGCAGCGACCACTGCCAGAACAGCGTAAAGGATTGTGTGACGGCGCGTCGCCCGAATCATGGATGCCAGCCTCGAAGAGAAATGCGCGCCCGCCGTCGATACACGAGCCACAGTGCGAAGCCCGCCAGCGTGAACCCCGTCATGCCCAGGGCGAGCGCGCCGACCGACTGCGCCAGAAACGGCGCGACGGTCCCGGCGACCGCGCCGGACAGGGCAAACTGGACGAATCCCTGCAGCGAGGACGCCAGGCCACGGGTGGCGGGAAACAGATCGAGCATGAGCAGCGTGAGCGACGGCGTCGCCAGGCTGCTGCCGAACGTGAAGATCATGATCGGCAGCACGTTCCACGGCACACCCGGCGTAACGAGCCAGCTTATCACCACGTTGACCGCGGCCCCCGTGAACATCATCGCATAGCCGAGCTCGACCGTCCGCATCGGCGACGTGCGCCCGGCGAGGCGGCCGGACGTCGAGGCGCCGAGCATGATCCCGCTGATCATGGGGATGAACAGCCAGGCGAAGCCCAGGCTCGAGACGCCGAGGAGGTCGATGAGGAATGCCGGTGCGCTCGCGATGTAGACGAAGAATGCGCAGAAATTCATCGATGGAATCAGTGCCAGCAGCAGGAAGTCGGCGCGCGAGAGCACGCTGCGGTAGCTGCGCCAGAGCGCCCGCGGATGCAGCGTGTGGCGTGCCTCGGGCGGCAGCGTCTCGGGAAGCGCCGCAGCGCTCCAGGCGAACACGACCACGGACAGTCCCAGCAGCACCCAGAACAGCGAACGCCAGCCGAAGGCCTCGAGCAGCAGTCCCCCCATGACCGGGGCGATTGCCGGGGCGATCGCGAACACCATCGTCATCCGCGACATCAGCCGCTGCGCGTCGGCGCCATCGAAGCGGTCGCGGATGATGGCGCGGCCGACGACGACTCCTGCGCCCGACGAGAGCCCCTGCAACGCGCGAAACAGCCACAGCGATTCGATGTTCCCGGCGATGGCGCATCCCAGCGTGGCGACCGCGAAGACCGCGAGTGCGCCGAGAACGATCGGCCGCCGGCCGAGCGCGTCGGACAGCGCTCCGTGCCACAGCATCATGAACGCGAAGGCCAACAGGTACGTCGACAAGGTCTGTTGGAGCGCGATCGACGATGCACCGAGCTCGTCGCCGATCGCCGGAAACGCCGGCAGGTACATGTCCACGGAGAAAGGCCCCAGCATGGACAGCGCGGCGAGCAGCGCCGCCAGCGACCACGATGGGCGCGGCGGGCCCGTGCGACCTCCCGGCCGGCGTGTCGGCGTCACGTCGTCCCCGGGGGCGGATGGCCGGCGAGCGCGGCGTCGACCGCCTCGCGATCCAGGGCCGGTGCGAACCCGGCGATGAAGTCGTAGACATAGCCGCGCAGGAACACGTCGCGCCGCAGCGCGAGGCGGGTCGTGCTGGGTGCGAACAGGTGCGACGCATCCAGTCGCTCGAGCGCGGTGTCGCGGGCCGCGTCGAAGGCCATCTGGGCCACGATGCCCACGCCCATCCCGAGCTCGACGTACGTCTTGATCACGTCGGCATCGAGCGCGGTCAGCACGACATTCGGCTGGAGCCCCTGCGCGTCGAATGCGGCGTTGATCTGCGAGCGGCCGGTGAAGGCGAAGTCGTAGGTGATGATCGGATGCGCGGCGAGCGCCGACAGCGTGAGAGGCACGATCTTGGTCAGCGGATGCCCGCGCGGTGCCAGCACGCAGCGATTCCACACGTAGCACGGCAGCGTCACCAGGTCGGGAAACGTGGCCAGTGCTTCCGTCGCGATGCCGACGTCGGCCTCGCCGGAAGACGTCTGCTGCGCCACCTGCAGCGGATTGCCCTGGTGCAGCAGCACCTTGACCCTGGGGTAGCGCGCCGCGAACTCGCGGATGACCGGCGGCAGCACGTAGCGCGCCTGCGTGTGGGTGGTGGCGATCGAGAGCGTGCCGGTGTCTTCGCTTCGGAATTCGGCGCCGACGCGCTTCAGGTTGTCGATCTCGCGCAGCGCACGGCGCGCCGTGGCGACGACCGAATGCCCGGCCGGGGTGAGGGCGGAGAGCCGCTTTCCGCGGCGCACGAAGACCTGGATGCCGAGCTCGTCCTCGAGCAGCCGCACCTGCTTGCTGATCCCGGGTTGCGACGTGAACAGCGCCGCGGCGGCGTCGGACACGTTGAGGCCGTGGTCGACGATCGCGCAGAGATACCGCAGCTGCTGGAGATTCACGAAGCGGCGCCCACCGTCGGTTAGAATCGCAGGGGATTATATCTTCGTCGGCGCATCGGCCTCCCGTCGGAGAGCGCGCGGCGCCGGGTTCGAACGCGGCCGATGACCCAGCTCTTCACCATTCATCCGACCCACCCGCAACCGCGCCTGATACGCCAGGCCGCTGAAATCGTTCGCGCGGGAGGCGTGATCGCTTACCCGACCGATTCGAGCTATGCGCTGGGCTGCCACGTCGGCGATGCCGAGGCGGCGAGGCGCATCCGGCAGATCCGGGGCCTCGACGACCGGCACTTCCTCACGCTGGTGCTGCGTGACCTCGCCGACATTGGGCGCTACGCGAAGCTGGACAACTGGCAGTTCCGCATCATCCGGCGCGGAACGCCGGGAAGCTACACGTTCCTGGTGCCTGCCACCCGCGAGGTTCCGCGGCGGCTGCAGCACCCGAAGCGCAGTACGGTGGGCGTGCGCGTGCCGGGTCATCCCGTGGTGCAGGCACTGCTGACGGAATTGGGCGAGCCCATTCTGTCGTCGACGCTGATCCTTCCCGGCGCGGAAGCGCCCCTCAACGATGCCGAGGCGATACGCACCGAGGTCGGAAACCGGATCGATCTCGTCATCGACGCCGGATCCTGCTCGGCGGAGCCCACCACCGTGGTCGATCTGTCGGAGTTGCCGGGCGCGATCGTGCGCCGGGGCGGGGGAGACCCCGCGGCGCTTGGAATCTAGGTCCGAACCCCGCGTCCGGGGACGTTCGGCGATGACCGGCGCGGACGGGGTCAGACTCGGGTAAAATGCGCGACCAATGGATTTTTCGCTGCTCGACACCATCGCGCTGGCCGCGATCCCGGTGATTCTCGCGATCACGTTGCATGAAGCGGCCCACGGCTACGTCGCCCGCCAGTTTGGCGACTCGACCGCCTGGATGCTGGGCCGCGTCACGCTGAACCCGCTCAAGCACATCGACCCGATCGGGACGGTGGTGGTGCCGCTCGCCATTCTGCTGCTGTCCGGCGGTGGCTTCCTGTTCGGCTGGGCGAAGCCGGTGCCGGTGAATTTCGGCAATCTGCGCCACCCCAAGCGCGACATGCTCTGGGTCGCCGCCGCCGGGCCCGGCGTCAATTTCGCGATGGCGCTGGCCTGGGCGCTGATCTTCGGCCTGGGCGCGGGCGTCCTGGCGAGCGACGGCGTGAAGTACATGAGTCTGATCGGAGTCGGCATCAACGTCTCGCTGATGGTTCTCAACCTCCTGCCCATCCTCCCGCTCGACGGCGGCCGCATTGCAGTCGAGCCTGCTGCCGCATTCGCTCGCGATGCCGTTCGCCCGCACCGAGCGTTTCGGCTTCTTCATCGTGATCGCGCTGCTCGCGACCGGCATTCTCGGCGTCGCGATGCGCCCGCTCGTCAACGGGGTGACGACGTTGATCGAACTGCTGACCGGCGTGTCCCTGCCCGGCGGCTTCTAGGTCCTGACCATGTTCGCTGACCGCGTCCTATCCGGCATGCGCCCCACCGGCCGGATGCACATCGGCCACTACCATGGCGCGCTGAAGAACTGGCTGCGGCTGCAGGAGGAGTACGAGTGCCTGTACTTCGCCGCCGACTGGCATGCGCTGACCACGCATTTCGACGCGTCGGAATCGATCGCGGACAGCGTCTGGGAAATGATGATCGACTGGCTGGCGGCCGGCATCAATCCGAACCGGGCGACGCTGTTCATCCAGTCCCGGGTGCCGGAGCACGCCGAGCTCACGCTGCTGCTGGGGATGATCGCGCCGGTCGGCTGGCTGGAGCGCGTGCCGACCTACAAGGACCAGCAGCAGAAGCTCGCCGACCGCGACCTCTCGAACTACGGCTTTCTCGGCTATCCGGTGATGCAGGGCGCGGACATCCTGATCTATCGGGCGAACATGGTGCCGGTGGGCGAGGACCAGGTCTCGCACATCGAGCTGGTGCGCGAGCTCGCGCGGCGGTTCAACCACATCTACGGACGCGAGCCCGGCTTCGAGGACAAGGCGAAGGCCGCGGTCAAGAAGCTCGGCAGCAAGAAGGCCCGCCGCTACGTCGAGCTGCGCACGGCGTACCAGGAGCGTGGCGACGCCGAGGCGCTGGAAGCGGCGAAGGAGCTGCTCAACGAGACGCAGAACCTTGCGCTTGGCGATCGCGAGCGCCTGTTCGGCTACCTCGAGGGCGCGCACCGCGTCATCCTGCCCGAGCCGCAGCCGCTGCTCACGGAGACGCCGCGGGTGCCGGGGCTCGACGGTCAGAAGATGTCGAAATCCTACGGCAACGCGATCATGCTGCGCGAGGAGCCGGCCTCCGTCGCCAAAAAGATCCGCACGATGCAGACCGACCCTGCGCGCATGCGGCGCACGGACAAGGGCGACCCCGGCAAATGCCCGGTCTGGCCCCTGCACCAGATCTACTCGGACGCCGCGACGCGCGAGTGGGTGGTCAAGGGCTGCACGACGGCCGGGATCGGCTGCCTCGACTGCAAGCAGCCGGTGATCGACGCGATCGTCAAGGAGCAGGAACCCATGCGCGAGCGCGCGCAGCCTTTCCTCGACGATCCGACGCTGGTGCGCAACATCGTGGCCGACGGCTGCGAGCGGGCGCGCAAGCTCGCCGAGGAGACCATGCGCGACGTCCGCGAGGCCATGGGGCTCGACTACACGTGAGCACGGCAGGCACGAAGCCGTCGCCGACCTCGCCACGCAGGCCGGGGCGCCGGTCGCCCGGATCTACGGCGAACCGCTGCTCGAGATGCCGCGGGACCTCTACATCCCGCCCGAGGCGCTCGAGATCTTCCTCGAGACGTTCGAAGGCCCGCTCGACCTGCTGCTCTACCTGATCCGCAAGGAGAACATCAACGTCCTCGACATCCCGATGGCGGAGTTGACGCGCCAGTACCTGGGCTACGTCGAGATGATGCGGCGCACGCAGCTCGAGCTCGCCGCAGAGTACCTGCTGATGGCCGCGGTGCTGATCGAGATCAAGTCGCGCCTGCTGCTCCCCAAGCCCCCGGCCGCCGCGGGCCAGGAAGGCGAGGACCCGCGGGTCGAGCTGGTGCGCCGGCTGCTCGAGTACGAACGGATGAAGCTCGCCGCGCGCAAGCTCGACGCGCTTCCGCTCGCCGACCGCGATTTCGCGCTGGTGCGCGTGTGGCTGGAGCGCGAGTCGGCGGCGCGGTTGCCGGGCGTGGTGCCGGAAGACCTGCGCACGGCCTGGGCCGGCCTGGTTGCGCGGGCGAAGGTGAACCGGCATCATCTCGTTACGCGGGAGCAGCTGTCGGTGCGCGGCGAGATGAGCAGGCTGCTCAAGATGCTCGATCGGGCGCGCTATACCGAGTTCACCGCGCTGTTCGGCCCTCACGCCGACGTGCCGCACCTGGTCGTCACGTTCCTCGCGCTGCTGGAGCTGGCGCGCGAGGAGTTGATCGAAGTCGCGCAGACCGAGCCGTATGCGCCGATCTACGTGCAGCGCCGGGGCGAGCCGAGCTTCGCGCTGTCCGCGGATAGCGTGCCGGACTGACCCGGCGCCCATCCCTGCAATCGATTCCTGCCACGGTCCGATGGACGATCTCAGACAGATAAAGGGCATTCTGGAAGCGGCGCTTCTCGTCGCCGGCGAGGCGGTCGCGGTTCCCCAGCTCGCGCGCATGTTCGACCCGCCCCTCGACGCGGAGCTCGTGCGCAAGGTGCTCGACGAGCTGCGCGGCGACTGGGCGGAGCGCACGGTCACGCTCGAGCAGGTCGCCTCCGGCTGGCGCTTCCAGGGCAGCCCCGCGATCCAGCCCTATCTCGACCGGCTTTCGCCGGACAAGCCGCCGCGGTACTCGCGCGCGGTGATGGAGACGCTGGCGATCATCGCCTATCAGCAACCCGTGACCCGCGGCGACGTCGAAGCCATCCGCGGCGTCGCCGTGTCCACCAACGTCGTCAAGGCGCTGGAGGACCGTCAATGGGTCGAAGTGGTCGGCCACAAGGAGACGCCGGGCCGACCGGCGCTCTACGCCACCACCAAGACCTTCCTCGACGATCTCGGCCTGCGCTCGCTCTCCGAGCTGCCCCCGCTGGCCGAGCTCGACGCTTCCCCCGCTGGAGATGCCCGATGCACCCACCAAAGCCGCCGAAGCGCAATTCGCGCTCGCGAGCCCAATCATCATGGCGCCGCCCCCGGACGGGCCCGCCGACGCCGCCGCCGCAGAGCGTAGCCCTGCAGCAGATCGCGGAGAGCCTGGGCCCCCCGCGCCACAAGTCGTCCACTGACGAGATCTTCACCGAGCCGCAGCGCCTGCACAAAGTGCTGGCGTCCTGCGGCTTCGGCTCGCGCCGGGCGATGGAGGAGCTCATCATCGCCGGCCGTATCACCGTCAACCGCGAGCCGGCGGACGTCGGGCAGAAAGTCGGGCCCGGCGACGAGGTGCGCATCAACGGCGAGCTGGTCAGGGTGCGCTTCGCGGAGCCGCGGGCGCGCGTCCTCATGTACCACAAGCCCGCCGGCGAGATCGTCACCCGCGACGATCCGGAGGGCCGGCCGACGGTGTTCGAGCAGCTGCCGAAGATCGGCAACGGCAAATGGATCGCCGTCGGGCGCCTCGATTTCAACACCGAGGGCCTGCTGCTTTTCACGAATTCCGGCACGCTCGCCAACAATCTGATGCATCCGCGCTACGAGGTCGAGCGCCAGTATGCGGTGCGCGTGCTGGGGACGCTCACGCCCGAGCAGCAGCAATCGCTGTTGCAGGGCATCGAGCTCGACGACGGGCCGGCGAAGGTCGAGAAGCTCGAGGACGGCGGCGGCGACGGCGCCAATCACTGGTATCACGTCGTGATCAAGGAAGGACGCAACCGCGAGGTGCGCCGGCTGTTCGAGGCGCTGGGCCTGACGGTGAGCCGCCTGATCCGCACCCGTTACGGCACCGTCGCGATGCCGTCTCGCGTCAAGCGCGGGCAGACGCTCGAGCTCACGCCGGAGGAAGTCGCGGCCGTCCTGGCGGCGGCGGGCGTCAAGCCCGAGGCCGCGGCCGCGTCCCGCGGCCCGCAGGGCGCGAAGGGCAAGCCGCGCGATGGCCGCAATCGCGGCCCGTCGCGCGACGCGCCGGTCGGACCGATGCGGGCGCACTCGGAGCATCGCGACCTCGAGTTCCCTCCGAGCGACCTGTCGCCCGGAACCATCGGAAGAAGACGACGTCGACGGCAACACGGTCCAGGTCTTCGAGCGCCAGCACGGCAAGCAGCCGGGCGGCGATCCGTCGAGGCGACCGCCCGGCCAAGGCGCGTGGCGGCCGCCGCAGGGCCAGGGGGGCCCGCGGCCCGGTCCGGGCAACGGCGGGCGGCGGCAGGGCTAAGGGCGGGCCTGGCGGCCCACGCCACGGGCAGGGTCCCGGCGGCGGCAAGTTCGGCCAGGGCGGTCACCCGGGGGGCAAGGCGCAGCCCGGCGGACGGCCGCCGCACGGCAAGCCGCGCCACGGTCCGAAGCCGGGACCACAGAACCGGCCGCCGTCGCCCTATGTCATGACGACGCTGACCGTGCCCGGTGCGGTGCCGGAAGGATTGCCCGGAACGGACCGGCCGAAGCGCCAGGGGCCGGGACCCGGGCAAGGCAAGAACCGGCCGCACGCGAATCGCAATCGCCGCGGGCCGAAACCCGGATCGTCGCCCGGCAACGAACCTTCGCCCGGCAACGAAGCCCCGCGCGCCGCCGAAACCACGCCCGCCGACGAGGATTTCAACCGGTAGCGTCGTGAGCCTGGGAGCAGGGGCCCCGCGCAGCGGGGATGCGACCGGGGCGAATCGACGCTGGAACCCGACGCTCGGTTCAGCGCCGGCCACGCGCGGTACAGGGAGGGTAGTGGCTCGACGCTTGCGGATGCCGCGCGGGCGTTGGCGCAGCGCACGCGGCGGGCGCGCGATTAGGCCCCGTTCCGGAACGGGCTCGCGGTCTCGAGCTCCTCGAGTGCGTGCGCCACATCGACCCGCTCGCGGGCGCAGAAATCGGCGATCGCCCGCGCGAAGGCCGGGTCGGCGATGGCATGCGCCGAGGACGTCGCCACCGGCAGCAGCCCGCGGGCAAGCTTGTGGACTCCCTGCGCGCCGCCCTCGAAGCGCGCGATGCCGCGCTCGATGCAGAACTCGATCGCCTGGTAATAGCACGCCTCGAAGTGCATGCCGGGCACGTATTCCGGCGCGCCCCAGTAACGGCCCCAGAGTGTGCTGCCGTCGAACACGTCGAGCGCGGCGCAGATCGGCCGGCCGTCGCGCGTTCCCAGCACCAGCAGCAGGTTTGCCGGCATCGACTGCCCGATCCGCTCGAAGAATTCGAGGGAAAGGTACGGCGTCGAACCGTGGGCGTGGTACGTCCCTTCGTAGCACGCATGGAAGAACGCCCAGTCCGCGGCGGAGATCTCGCCGCCGACCTTGCGCTGGAACTTGACGCCGGCTTCGGCGAGCTTGCGCCGCTCCTGCTTCACCTTCTTGCGCTTGTCGTGACTGAACGCCGCGAGGAAGTCGGCGAAATCGCCGTAGCCCGGATTGTCCCAGTGGAACTGCACGCCGTGGCGCACCAGCATCCCGCCGGCCTCGCAGAGCGCGGCCTCGGCCGCCGTCGGGAAGAGCACGTGGAGCGACGAGAAGGCGCCGCCGGCGAGCATCGCCGCGCGCATGCCCCAGCAGCGCTGCGCGCGTCGCGTCGTCGCCCGCGAGCAGGCGCTGCCCCGACGTCGGCGTGAACGGGATGGCGACGACCAGCTTCGGGTAGTAGCGGCGCTGGTAGCGGCGGTAGGCATCCGCCCACGCCCAGTCGAAGACGTATTCGCCGTACGAATGCATCTTTTCGTACATCGGCAGCGCGCCCTGCAACGTGTCGTCGGCCCAGGCGGTGACGTAGCGCGGGCGCCAGCCGGTTCGCGGCGCGGCGCATCCGCTGTCGTGCAGCGCCGTCAGGAAGGCGTGCGAGAGCAGCGGCTGCCCGGGCCGCGAGCTCGTTCCACCGCGCGGGCGCGATCTCCGCCAGCGCGACGTCGTCGCGCAGGGCAAGCGTGCGCGGGCGGGGCGACAGCGCGCGGGAGAGCGGAGTGGGGATGGCCATCGGGAAATTCCGATTGTCGCGTTAACCTCGGCGTGCCGCAATGCGCTGCGACACCCGGATCGCGCGCGAGTTGCCGCGCGGACGCAGGAGCCGCGGTCCGCGTGCTACCATTTTTGCCATGCAGATCGCGATCGCGCAGTTCAATCAGGTCGGTCGGCGACCTCGGCGGCAACGCCCGGTCGATCCTCGCGGCGGCCGGCGAGGGCGAGCGCGCCGGCGCCCGGCTGGTGGTGACGCCGGAGCTCTCGCTGTGCGGCTATCCGCCCGAGGACCTGCTGCTGCGCCCGGCGTTCCTCGACGCCTGCGCACGCGAGCTCGCGGCGCTGGCCGCCGAGGTGCGGCGCAGCGTGGTGCTCGTCGGCTTCCCGGAAGTGGATGCCGGCCGGTGCTACAACGCGCTGGCCGTGCTGCGCGACGGCCGCGTCGCGGCGACCTACCGCAAGCAGCAGCTCCCGAACTACACGGTGTTCGACGAGGAGCGCTACTTCGTCGCGGGGCGCGATCCCTGCATCGTCGATGTCGACGGCCTGCCCGTCGGCCTCGTCATCTGCGAGGACTGCTGGTTTCCCGGGCCGTCGCGGCAGGCGGCGGCAGCGGGCGCGCGGGTGCTGGTCGTCGCCAACGGCTCGCCGTATCACACGCGGCAGCAGGCGCTGCGGCGCGAGCAGGTCGGCGCCCGCGCGCGCGAAACCGGGCTGCCGGTGGTCTACGTCAACCGCGTCGGCGGGCAGGACGAGCTGGTGTTCGACGGCGCGTCGTTCGTGACGGACGCGGCCGGCGGCGTCGCGCAGCAATTGCCCGCGTGGCACGAGACGCTGGCGCTGGCGACGTTCGAGGACGGCGTGCCGAAGCCGGTGCGCGGAGCGCTCGACGCGCAGCTGGAGCCGCACGTCTACGCGGCGCTGGTGATGGGCGTCCACGATTACGTCGGCAAGAACCGCTTTCCGGGCGTGCTGCTGGGACTGTCCGGAGGTGTCGATTCCGCGCTGACGCTGGCGGTCGCCGTCGACGCGCTCGGACGCGACCGGGTCCGCGCGGTGATGATGCCGTCGCCGTACAACGCGCCCATCAGCCTCGAGGACGCGCGGGCCATGGCAGGCATCCTCGGCGTGCGCTACGACGAGATCCCGATCGAGCCGATGATGCGCGCGTTCGGCGCCTCGCTCGCCGGCGAATTCGACGGCCTGCCGGCGGATGCCACCGAGGAGAACATCCAGGCGCGCATCCGCGGCACGCTGCTGATGGCGCTGTCGAACAAGTTCGGGTCGATCGTGCTGACGACCGGCAACAAGTCGGAGATGGCCGTCGGCTATGCGACGCTCTACGGCGACATGGCCGGCGGCTTTTCGCGTGCTGCGCGACATCAGCAAGACGCTGGTCTACCGCCTCGCGCGCTACCGCAACAGCCTGGGCCGGGTGATTCCGGAGCGCATCATCACCCGCGCGCCGTCGGCGGAGCTGCGCGCCAACCAGACCGACCAGGACGCGCTGCCGCCCTACGACGTGCTGGACGCGGTGCTCGAGGCCTACGTCGAGCAGGACCGCAGCCCCGCCGACATCGTGGCCATGGGCTACCTGCCCGAGCGACGTGCGCAAGGTCGTCCGGTTGATCAAGATCAGCGAGTACAAGCGGCGGCAGGCGGCGGTCGGCATCCGGATCACGCCGCGCGGCTTCGGCAAGGACTGGCGCTATCCGATCACCTCGGCGTGGGCCGACTGGGAAGACGTGGCGGCGCGGCGCCCGGGCCGCAGGTCGCCTAGGAGCGCCGCACGCCATCGTGTAAGCTATTCTTCCGCGATGGCGGTGCCGGCCCGGCCGCCTCCATCCCAAGTCCACCCGCGGTTGCTGCCCATGAAGAAAATCGAAGCGATCATCAAGCCGTTCAAGCTCGACGAAGTCCGCGAGGCGCTGTCCGAGATCGGCGTCACCGGCCTCACGGTCACCGAGGTCAAGGGCTTCGGCCGGCAGAAGGGCCACACCGAGCTCTACCGCGGCGCGGAATACGTCGTCGATTTCCTGCCGAAGGTGAAGGTCGAGGTGATCCTGCAGGAGGCGCAGGTCGAGCGCGGCGATCGAGGCGATCGTCAAGGCGGCGCGCACCGGCAAGATCGGCGACGGCAAGATCTTCGTCACCGCGGTCGAGCAGGTCATCCGGATCCGCACCGGCGAAGTCGGGCGAGGCCGCGGTCTGACGGCCCATCCGGCCCGCGCATGCGCAGCGGCATCGTGATCACCCAATCGGAGGCACGCCCATGTCGATGAGCTCGGAGTTCAGGGAATTCGCCCTCAAGGGCAACGTCGTCGATCTGGCGGTCGGCGTGATCATCGGCGCCGCCTTCGGCAAGATCGTCGATTCGCTGGTCAAGGACCTGATCATGCCGATCGTCGGCCGGGTGATCGGCGGCCTCGACTTCTCGAACTGGTTCATCGCTCTCGGCAGTCCGCCCGCCGGCTACGGCGGGCCGATGACCTACGAGGCGCTGACCAAGGCGGGCGTGCCGCTGTTCGCGTACGGCAACTTCATCACCGTCGCGATCAACTTCGTCATCCTCGCGTTCGTCATCTTCATGATGGTGAAGCAGATCAACCGGCTGAAGCGGCGAAGCCCCGCCGGCGCCCGCGGCGCCGCCCGCCACGCCCGAGGACGTGGTGCTGCTGCGCGAAATCCGCGACGCGCTGAAGAAATAGGCGGCTTTCTTCAGGTGAATCAAGTCCCGGGCGTTGACCCGGGGCATCGGGTTTGCCAGAATCCGGTGACCGCAGCACGCGTCGGCCCACCCAGCCGCCGATGCGGCAACAGACGGCCGCACTGAAGCGCCAAGGCCGCGCGATCCCCGTATTTCCCAAGAGGCTCTGGAGGAATTCATGCACGTCCGCAAACTGCTGCCGGCGCTCGCCGCCGCGCTCGTCCTGGACGGTCAACCCCGCGGCGTGCCGACATCAACGTCGGCGTCACGCTGTCGGCGACCGGTCCCGCCGCGTCGCTGGGCATCCCCGAGAAGAACACCATCGAGCTGCTGCCGACGACGATCGGCGGCCAGAAGGTCAACTGGATCGTGCTCGACGACGGCTCGGACACGACCAAGGCGGTGACCAACACCAAGAAGCTCATCTCCGAGGACAAGGTCGACGTCGTCGTCGGCTCGACGATCACGCCGAACTCGCTGGCGATGGTCGACGTCGTGGCCGACGCGGAGACGCCGATGATCTCGATGGCGGCGTCCGCGCGGATCGTCGACCCGGCGAACCCGAAGACGCGGTGGGTGTTCAAGACGCCGCAGAACGACGCGCTGATGGCCGACGCGATCGCCGTCCACATGAAGGCGAACGGCGTGAAGACGATGGCCTACATCGGCTTCGCCGACGCCTATGGCGACGGCTGGCTCGCCGAGATGCGCCGCTCCGCGCAGACGGCCGGCATCAAGATCGTCGCCGAGGAGAAGTACAACCGCAACGACCCGTCGGTCACCGGGCAGATCCTGAAGATCGTCGCCGCCAATCCCGACGCCGTGCTGATCGGCGCGTCGGGCACGCCGGGCGCCACACCGCAGAAGGAGCTCGCCGCCCGCAACTACAAGGGCAAGATCTACCAGACGCACGGCGTCGCCAACCCCGATTTCCTGCGCGTCGTCGGCAAGGACGGCGACGGCACGCTGCTGCCGATCGGGCCGATGCTCGTCTTCGAGCAGCTGCCGGACTCGAACCCGATCAAGAAGACGGCCGCCGAGTACATCGGCAAGTACGAAGCGAAATACGGCAAGGACTCGCGGACGACCTTCGGCGGCCACGCCTGGGATGCCTACCTGCTGCTGGCCAAGGCGATCCCCGAGGCGCTGAAGAAGGCGAAGCCGGGCACCAAGGAATTCCGCGCTCGCGCTGCGCGATGCGCTGGAGGGCACCAAGGAGCTGGTGGCCACGCACGGCGTGTACACGATGTCGCCGACCGAGCACAACGGCCTCGACAACCGCGCGCGGACGATGATCAAGATCGACAACGGGAAGTGGGTGCTGGCGAAGTGACGTTGCGCCCCTGACGAAGGCCGGGTGCGGCAGCGTCCGCAGCCGGCCTTTTTCATGGCGCGGCCAGGCCGCGTGCTGACGACATGGACCTCCAGATCTTCGCGCTGCTGGTGCAGGACGGCATCACCAACGGTGCCGTCTACGCGCTGCTGGCGCTCGCGCTGGTGCTGGTGTTCGCCGTCACGCGCGTGATCTGGATTCCGTCCGGCGAGTTCGTCGCCTACGGCACGCTGACGCTGGCCGGCCTGCAGCTGGGCAAGCCGCCCGGCACCGTCGGGCTGCTGGCCGGCATGGCCGCCGTCGCCGGCGTCATGGAGATCTACGCCTGCCTGCGCCGCGGCGAGGCGCGGCGGATTCCGCGGCAGCTCGCTGACGTGGACCGGCATCCCGCTCGCGATCGCCGCGGCCGCGTGGTGCCTCGCCGTCGCCGACGCTTCCGTTCTGGGCGCAGATCCTGGTGACGCTGGCGCTGGTCACCGCCGCTCGGCCCGCTGCTGTACCGCATCGCGTACCAGCCGCTGGCCGAGGCGAGCGTGCTGGTGCTGCTGATCGTCTCGGTCGCCGTGCATTTCGCGCTGACCGGGCTGGGGCTCTGGTTCTTCGGCGCCGAGGGCTCGCGCACGCCGCCGTTCTCGGCGGATTCCGTTCGAGCTCGGCGGCATCCGCATCAGCGTGCAGAGCATGCTGGTCGTGGCGACCAGCATCGCGCTGATCGCGGGGCTCTACCTGTTCTTCGGCCGGACGCTGGTCGGCAAGGCGCTGCGCGCGACCGCGCTCAACCGCGTCGGCGCGCGGCTGGTCGGCATGTCGCCCGATCTCGCCGGCGCGCTCACGTTCATCCTCGCCGCGCCGCTGTGCGCGTTCTCCGGGCGTGCTGATCGGGCCGATCATGACCGTCTACTACGATTCCGGATTCCTGGTGAGCCTCAAGGGTTTCGTCGGCGCGATCATCGGCGGCCTCGTCGAGCTATCCGCTGGCGGCGGCCGGCGCGCTGTTCGTCGGCCAGGTCGAGGCGTTCGCGTCGTTCTGGGCCAGCGGGTTCAAGGAAGTGATCGTGTTCACGCTGATCATTCCGGTGCTGCTGTGGCGCAGCCTGACCACGCAGCACCAGGACGAGGAGTGACCGGATGAGCTCGGGGTCCTGCGCCTCGACGCCGGCCGACGCTCGCGCACGGGGACGCGCGGCGTGAGCTCAGGCTACAAGCTGCCGTTCGGCGCGTGGGGCTATGCCGGCTTCATCGCGGTCCTGGTCGGCGTGCCGCTCGTCGCGCCGCAGTTCTGGGTGACGCTCGGCAACTACATCGGGCTCTACAGCATCGTCGCGCTCGGCCTGGTCCTGCTGACCGGCGTCGCCGGGCAGACGTCGTTCGGGCAGGCCGCATTCGTCGGCATCGGCGCGTACACGACGGCGATCCTCAGCACGCAGTACGCGGTGTCGCCGTGGATCAACCTCGTCGTCGGGCTCGTCGCTCACGCTGGCGCTGTCGCTGTTCCTCGGCTTCATCACGCTGCGGATGAAGGGGCACTACCTGCCGCTGGCGACGATCGCCTGGGGCATCAGCATCTCGCTGGTGTTCGGCAATCTGGAGTTCCTCGGCGGGTACACCGGCCTCACCGGAATTCCCGCGCTGGGGCTGTTCGGCACCGAATTGCGCAACGAGCGCCATTTCTACTACCTGATCTGGGGCATCACGCTGGTCGCGCTGTGGAGCACGAACAACCTGCTCGACTCGCGCCCGGGCCGCGCCATCCGCGCGCTCAAGGGCCAGGCCGAGATGGCGGAGGCGTTCGGCGTCGACACGGCGCGGCTCAACATCGTCGTGTTCGTGTATGCGGCGCTGCTCGCCTGCATTTCCGGCTGGCTCTACGCGCACCTGCAGCGGTTCATCAACCCCACGCCCTTCGGCATCAACCAGGGCATCGAGTACCTGTTCATGGCCGTCGTGGGCGGCGCCGGCAGCGTGTGGGGTGCCGTGATCGGCGCCACGCTGGTGACGCTGCTGAAGCAGGTGCTGCAGGACATCCTGCCGACGCTGCTCGGCAAGAGCGGCAACTTCGAGATCGTCGTGTTCGGCGTGCTGATGGTGCTGGTGCTGCAGCGCGCGCGCGAGGGCGTGTGGCCGTGGCTCGCGCGCCTGCTGCCGGCGCGGGCGCCGCCGCCGGTGCCGGCGGCGGCGCCGCTGCCGGCGCGCGCGCGGAACGCGCCGGCCGGCGTCCTCCTCGACGTCGCCCGGGCGCGCAAGCAGTTCGGCGGCCTGGTCGCGGTGAACGACCTGTCGTTCGTGATCCGCCCCGGCGAGATCCTCGGCCTGATCGGGCCCAACGGCGCCGGCAAGAGCACGATGTTCAACCTGATCTCCGGCGCGCTCCCGCTCACGGCGGGCGCGGTCACCTTCCGCGGCGAATCGATCGGCGGCTGCAAGCCGTTCGAGATCGCGCGGCGCGGCATCGGCCGCACGTTCCAGCACGTGAGGCTGATCCCGCAGATGACGGTGCTCGGCAACGTCGCGCTGGGCGCGTACCTGCGCGGCTCGTCCGGCGTCGTTCGTGCCGCGCTGCGGCTCGACCGCCGCGAGGAAGCCCGGACGCAGGCCGAGGCCGCGCGCGCGATCGCGCGCGTCGGGCTGGCGGCGCAGACGCACGCACAGCGCGGGCAGCCTGCCTCTGGGCAAGCAGCGCATCGTCGAGATCGCCCGGGCGCTCGCCGCCGATCCGGTGCTGCTGCTGCTCGACGAGCCCGCGGCCGGCCTGCGCTTTCTGGAAAAGCAGGAACTGGCCGCGCTCCTGCGCGCACCTGCGCGCGGAGGGCATGACCATTCTGCTGGTCGAGCACGACATGGAGTTCGTGATGGGTCTCACCGACCGGCTGGTCGTGATGGACTTCGGCGAAAAGCTCGCCGAGGGCCTGCCGGCCGAGATCCAGCGCAATCCTGCCGTGCTCGAAGCCTACCTCGGAGGCGTCGCATGAGCATGCGCGGACGTGCCCGCTCCGCGGGCGCGCAGATTACGCAGCGGCGAAGCCCAGGGCAGGTGCCGCCCGCGCGCAGGACAAGCCGGCGCGAGGTTGCCCGATGAGCGCGGCGGAGCCTGCATGAGTGCACTGCTCGAGGTGCGCAACCTGCGCGTCGCCTACGGCAAGGTCGAGGCGGTGCAGGACATCTCGCTCACCGTGGAGACGGGCAGGATCGTCACCGTGATCGGCCCCAACGGCGCCGGCAAGACGACGCTGCTGGGCGCGATCATGGGCCTGCTGCCGGCGCGCGGCGAGATTCGCTATCGCGGAGCGCCGGCCACCGCGCTGTCCGTCGAGCAGCGGGTGGCCCGCGGTCTGGTCCTGGTGCCCGAGCGGCGCGAGCTGTTCGCGGCGATGAGCGTGGCCGACAATCTCGAGCTCGGCGCCTTCAGCCGGGCGCGGCAGGGGGACCGCACGTGGCGGGCGACGCTTCGACGAGGTCTACGCGCGCTTCCCGCGCCTGCTCGAGCGTCGCGACCAGCTCGCGGGCACGCTCTCCGGCGGCGAGCGGCAGATGCTGGCGATGGGTCGCGCGCTGATGGCGAAGCCGGCGCTGCTGATGCTCGACGAGCCGTCGCTCGGGCTCGCCCCGCTGATCGTGCGCGAAATCTTCCGGATCATCGCGGCGCTGCGCGAGAGCGGCGTGTCGATCCTGCTGGTCGAGCAGAACGCGCGGGCGGCGCTGCAGGTCGCGGATTACGGCTACGTGCTGGAGACCGGGGAGCTCGCGATCGAGGGCGACAGCGCCAGCCTGGCCGCGAACCCGCAGGTGGCGGCCACCTACCTCGGCAAGGGCAGCGCGGCGCAGGAAGGCGCATCCGGTGCGACAATAGCGTCCTCGCCGCGGGGCTGACCCCGCCGATCGCCTGCGGCGGCCCGACCAAGGACTCCCGTGACCGACCTTTCGCTTCCCCCTGTCGACGCCGTCCTCCTCGCCGAGGCCCGGCGGCTCCTGCTCGAGCCCGCCGGGCTCGACACCGCCGATCTCGCCCGCATTCTGGCCTCGATCCACACGCACGAGGTCGACTTCGCCGACCTCTACTTCCAGTACTCGCGGATGGAGAGCTGGAGTCTGGAGGAGGGCATCGTCAAGTCCGGCGCCTTCAGCATCGACGGCGGCGTGGGCATCCGCGCGGTGCACGGCGAGAAGCAGGCCTTTGCCTACTCGGACGACATCACGCTCGGCCGCGCTCGAGGAGGCCGCCGTCGCGACCCGCGCCATCGGCCGCCAGGGCCAGTCCGCCGTCGCGCCGCTGGGGCGGATCGGCAACGCCCGGTCGCTCTACGCGCCGCAGGATCCGGTGACCTCGCTGCCCGAGGAGGCGAAGGTCGGCCTGCTCGAGCGCCTCGAGAAGATGGCCCGGGCGCGCGATCCGCGGGTGATGCAGGTGATGGCCTCGATCGCCGGCGAATACGAGGCGGTGCTGGTCGCGCGCAGCGACGGGCTGATCGCCGCCGACGTCCGGCCGCTGGTGCGCGTGTCGCTGACGGTCATCGTCGAGGAGGACGGCCGCCGCGAGCAGGGCCACGCCGGCGGCGGCGGGCGCTTCGATTACGCGTACTTCACCGACGACGTGCTCGCCCGCTACGCCGAGCTCGCGGTGCGCCAGGCCACGCTCAACCTCGGCGCCCGGGAGACGCCCGCCGGCACGATGACCGTGGTCCTGGGGCCCGGCTGGCCGGGCATCCTGCTGCACGAGGCGATCGGCCACGGGCTCGAGGGCGACTTCAACCGCAAGGGCACGAGCGCATTCTCGGGGCGGGTCGGGCAGCGCGTCGCGGCCGAAGGGCATCACCGTGATCGACGACGGCACGCTCGCGCGCCGCCGCGGCTCGCTCAACGTCGACGACGAGGGCAATCCGACGCAGCGCACGGTGCTGATCGAGGACGGCATCCTGCAGGGCTACATGCAGGACGGGCAGAACGCGCGGCTGATGGGCGTGGCGCCGACCGGCAACGGGCGCCGCGAGTCCTTCGCGCACATGCCGATGCCGCGGATGACCAACACGCTGATGCTCGCCGGCGGCCACGACCCGGCCGAGATCCTGGCATCCGTGCAGGACGGCATCTACGCCGCCAACTTCGGCGGCGGCCAGGTCGACATCACCAGCGGCAAGTTCGTGTTCTCGATGGCCGAGGCCTGGAAGATCGAGAACGGCAAGCTCGCGTATCCGGTCAAGGGGGCGACGCTGATCGGCAACGGCCCCGATGCGCTCACCCGCGTGTCCATGGTCGGCAACGATCTCGAGATGGACTCCGGCGTGGGGACCTGCGGCAAGGACGGCCAGAGCGTGCCGGTCGGCGTCGGCCAGCCGACGCTCAAGATCGACGGGCTGACGGTTGGCGGCACGGCCTGAGTCCCGCCCCGACGACGCCGCGGCGGCCCCCGCGTACCGCCGGGAGGCGTCGCTCGCCGTCATCGTCGTGACCGCGATCGTGTTCGCCGGCCTCGGGCGCGGGCGGCTGATCGGGGAGGCGGGCACCTGGATCGGCGCGCTGATGTTCGCGTGGCTGTTCGTGGTGATCATCCTGGGCGCGATGTCGGTCGTGCGCCACGCCGACGGCCTGGCTGCCGCTGCTCGGCGAGCCGTACGGCACGATGATCCTGACGCTGTCGGTGGCGAGCATCGAGATCATGACCATCGGCATCGTCATGACCACCGGCGATCCCAACCCGACGCTCGCCCGCGACACGATGTTCTCGGTGGTGATGATCGTCCTGAACGGCCTTGTCGGCGCGGCGCTGCTGCTGGGCGGCCTGCGCTACCACGAGCAGGAATACAACCTGAAGGGGGTCAATGCCTACCTCAGCGTCATCGTCGCGCTGTCGGTGTTCGGGATGGTCGTCCCCAACTTCACGCTGTCGACGCCGGGGCCGACGTTCTCGCGCGGCCAGGAGGCGTTCCTGATCGTCATGTGCGTCGGCCTGTACGCGGTCTTCCTGGCGATCCAGACGACGCGCCATCGCGCGTTCTTCCTCGATCGCCTCGAGGAAGCACCGCCTGCCGCCGCCGCGGGCGAGATGCACGGGCATTCCTCCGCCGTGCGCTCCGTGCCGCATCACACGCTGCTGCTCGTGCTGTACCTCGGGCTGGTCATCTTTCTCGCCGAGAAGCTCGCGGTGCTGCTCGACCACGGCATCGAGACCCTCGGCGCGCCGCACGGCGCTGGGCGCGCTTGCGGTCGCGATCCTGGTCCTGGCGCCCGAAGGGCTTGCCGGGATCCAGGCGGCGCGCGCGAACCGCATGCAGCGCTCCGTCAACATCCTGCTCGGCTCGGTGCTGGCCACGCTCGCGCTCACCATCCCCGCCGTCGTGATCATCGGCCTGGCGCGGGGCTACACCGTCGTGCTCGGGCTGGAGCCGGTCGAGGAGGCGATGCTGCTGCTGACGCTGCTCGTCAGCATGCTCACCTTCGCGAGCGGGCGCACCAACGTCCTGCAGGGAGCCGTCCACCTGATGCTGTTCCTGTCCTACCTCATGCTGCTGGTGCTGCGCTGATGGCGGCCGTCGCCACCGCGGATCGGCCGCTGCTGGATGTGCGCGGCGTCACGCTGCAGTACAAGACGCGCGACCACCTCGTCACCGCGACCTACCGCGTGGACTTTTCCGTGCTGCGCTCGGATCGTTTCGTGCTGCTCGGACCCTCCGGCTGCGGCAAGTCCACGCTGCTGAAGGCGGTCGGCGGCTACCTCGCGCCCACCGAGGGCGAGATCCGGCTCAAGGATCGCCTGGTCAGCGCCCCCGGTCCCGACCGGATGATGGTGTTCCAGGAATTCGATCAGCTGCTGCCGTGGAAGACGGTGAAGGAGAACGTCGTCTTTCCGCTGCGCGCGAGCGGCAAGCTCGCCGGCCGCGCGGCCGAGGACAAGGCGATGGAGTACATCGCCAAGGTCAACCTCACGCCGTTCGCCGACAGCTTCCCGCACACGCTCTCCGGCGGCATGAAGCAGCGCGTGGCCATCGCGCGCGGGATGGCGATGGAACCCGACGTGCTGCTGATGGACGAGCCGTTCGCCGCGCTCGACGCCCTGACGCGGCGCAAGATGCAGGACGAGCTGCTGCAGCTGTGGGACGACACGCGCTTCACCGTGCTCTTCGTCACCCACTCGATCTCCGAGGCGATCCTGATCGGCAACCGGATCCTGCTGCTGTCGCCGCACCCGGGGCAGGTGAAGGCCGAGATCAACAGCCTGCCGCGCACCGGCGCGCGGGTCGAGGCCTACAAGGACCTCGAGAACCGGATCCACGCGATGCTGTTCAGCGATCCGGTGGAGGATCGGGATGCCGCGCCGGCGCCGTGACCGGCCGAGGCGGCCGGGCGGGGATGGTGCCGCCGCGTTCCTTCAGTGCAGCGGCCCGGCCGGCGGCTCGACGGGCGCCGCCGGCGCCGGCGATGCGTGATGCATCACCATGCGCCAGCCGTACGGGGTGCGCAGGAACACGTTCGTGCATACCGCGGTGCCCCGCGACTTCCCGTCGTTGCCGATCGTGATGTGCTCGACCACGCTCTGCATCGCGAGACCGACGGTCTCGATCACGACGACCTGCTCCAGCCGGAACGCGAGGCGCGCATCGCCGGCGAACAGCTGCTCCCAGCCCTGGCGCACGGCGTCGTAGCCGACGTGCCGCGCGCCGCCGGGATGCACGCAGACGATGTCCTCGTCCTCGGCCCAGGTCGCCATCATCGCGTCGAGATCCTTCGCCTCGAACGCCTGGTAGAACGCCATCGCCGCGTCGGTGGGCGTCGTGTAGATCGGCGGCGTACGGATCTTGGCCATGGGTGGATGCGGGGTCAGCGCGGGTCTGCCGTCGCGACGGTCCCGCTCCGCGCGAGATGATACACGGCGTCGGGATCGAGCTCGCGCATGCATTTGAAGTGCCCGAGCGGGCACTCGCGCTTGAAGCAGGGGCTGCACGCGATCTCGATCCTGGCAATGCGCGCCCGCGGCGACAGCGGCGGCGTGTAGGCCGGCGACGACGAGCCGAAGAGCGCAACCAGCGGGACGCCCACCGCGGCCGCCGCGTGCATCAGCCCGGAGTCGTTGCTGACGACGATCGTGGCGAGCGACAGCAGGTCGACCGCGGTGCCGAGGTCGGTGCGGCCCGACAGGTCGCGCACCGCGCCCCCGGCGTCGCCCGCCGAGGCGACCACGGCCGCCGCGTCCGGCGCGTCGTTCGGCGAGCCGATCAGCCACACCTGCATGCCGTCGGCGGCGAAGCGGCGGGCGAGCTCGGCAAAATGGCCGGCGGGCCAGCGCTTGGCGGGCCCGTACTCGGCGCCGGGGCACAGGATCGCGACCGGCCGATCGAGCGCCAGTCCGAGCGCCTGCGCGGCCGCGGCGCGATTGCCCGCATCCGGCACGAGCACGGGCGCGCAGGCTTCGGGCGGCGGCGCATCCGCCGCGACCGCGAGCGCGGCGAAGCGGTCGACCAGGCGAGGCAGCGTTTTCCACGCGTGGCGCCGGGCGTCGTTCAGCAATCCCCAGCGCGATTCACCGCGATAGCCGATGCGGCGCGGAATCCCGGCGAGCCACGGCACCAGCGCGGATTTCCACGAATGCGGCAGCACGTAGGCCCGGGTGTACCCCGCCTCCGGGCCGCTGCCGCGAAGCGCGCGGGCGAGCGCCCGCCGTCCCGCAATGTCCAGCCGGCCGTGCCCGATCGGATTCGCGATGACGCGGCCGACGCCGCGCATGCGTGCGTAGACCGGGCCGCACCAGGGCGGCGCCAGCACGTCGATCGTGGCAGGGTCGAACTGCGCCCGCAGCAGCGCGACCAGAGGCTCGGACAGGATGGCGTCGCCCACCCACGACGGCGCGACGACCAGGATGCGCTCGCTCATCGCTCCATCCGGGAGACCGCAGCGCAGGCGCGCACGGCGCGCGCCGCGCGCGTGCCGGCGCCGGGGGTGTCAGTGATGGCCGCCCTTGTGCGGGCCGCCGCGCAGCACGTAGCGCGTGCCGCAATACGGGCACATCGCCGCGCCGGTGTCGGCGATGTCGAGGAAGACGCGCGGATGGGACGACCAGAGCGGCATCGACGGATTGGGGCAGAACACCGGCAGGTCCTTCGGCTCGACCTCGACCGGCACCGCGTCCTTGGCGTCGGCCATCGTCACACCCGCGACAGCCACGCCGACTTCGACGGATTGCGGCCGCTGACGGTTTCGAAGTAGAGCGCCTGCAGCTTCGCGGTGATCGGGCCGCGCGTGCCTTCGCCGATCTGGCGGTTGTCGAGCTCGCGAATCGGCGTGACTTCGGCCGCGGTGCCGGTGAAGAAGGCTTCGTCGGCGCAGTAGACCTCGTCGCGCAGGATGCGGCGCTCGTGGATCGCGATCCCCAGCTCGCGCGCCAGCGTCATCACGGTGTCGCGGGTCACGCCTTTGAGGGCGCCAGAACCGATGTCGGGGGTGTGCAGCGCGCCGCCGATGACCAGGAAGACGTTCTCGCCGGAGCCTTCCGAGACATAACCCTGGGCGTCGAGCAGCAGCGCCTCGTCGTAGCCGTCGTGGGTCGCTTCCTGGTTGGCGAGGATCGAATTGAGGTAGTTGGCGCAGGCCTTGGCGCCCGTCATCGTGATGTTCACGTGGTGGCGCGTGAACGACGAGGTCTTCACGCGGATGCCCTTCTCGAGGCCTTCGGTCCCGAGGTAGGCGCCCCATGGCCAGGCGGCGATCGCGACGCGTACCGGATTGGACTTTGCCGCCACGCCCATCGCTTCGGAGCCGTAGAACGCGATCGGCCGGATGTAGCAGGACTCGAGCTTGTTGTCGCGGACGCAGGCGAGCTGCGCGGCGTCGATCACCTCCTTGGGGAAGGGGATCTTCATGCCGAAGATGTGGGCCGAGCGGAACAGCCGGTCGGTGTGGTCGCGCAGCCGGAAGATCGCCGGCCCCTGCGGGGTCTGGTAAGCGCGCACGCCTTCGAACACACCCATGCCGTAATGCAGCGTGTGCGTCAGCACGTGGGTGGTGGCCTCGCGCCACGGCACCATCCTGCCGTCGTACCAGATGAAGCCATCACGGTCGGCCATCGACATCGCAGTCTCTCCCTGCTCGCAAAACAAACATTTTACCCGATGCCCCGGTCCGGCGCCGGGTTATGCCCAGTCGCTCCCGAACACGTGCCGCCACAGGGCCGTCACCGCGGCCCGGCGCTCGGCCTGCGTCTGCGGATCGACGCGCGCATGCTGCGCGCCGGTGAGGCGGATCTGGTGCTGCAGCCGGCGGTAGTCGCGGTAAGCATCGGCCGCCGCGCCCGCCAGCGCCGGCTCGGCGAGGCCCAGCTCCCCGGCGAGGGCGAGCAGCGCGATGTTGCCGGCGTTGCGCGTGAGCGGCGCGTGGTCGCGGGCATGCGCGAGCACCAGGTACTGGACGGCGAACTCGACGTCGACCATGCCGCCCGGATCGTGCTTGAGATCGAATCGGGGCGTCGGGTTCGGATGCCCGGCCAGCATCTTGCGGCGCATGTCGACGACGTCGGTGCGCAGACGGTCGAGGTCGCGCGGCAGGCGCACGATCGCCTCGCGCTCGGCCTCGAATGCGGTCCCGATCCCGGCGTCGCCGGCGACGAACCTCGCGCGCGTCAGCGCCTGGTGCTCCCAGGTCCAGGCCTTCTCGCGCTGGTAGCGGCAGAACGCGCTGAATGGCGAGACGAGCAGGCCCGAGTCGCCGTCGGGGCGAAGCCGCATGTCGACGTCGTAGAGCGGACCCGCCGGCGTGGTGCTGGTGAGCCACGTGATGAGCCGCCGGGCGAGGCGCGCGTAGCGCACCGGCGCCTGCTCGTCGTCGCCGGTGTAGAGAAAGACGAGGTCGAGATCCGAGGCGTAACCCAGCTCCTTGCCGCCGAGCTTGCCATAGCCGACGATCGCGAACTGCGGCGCCGCCGCGGCGGCGCCTTCGACCTGCTTCCACACTTCGGCCAGCGTCGCGGCGAGCAGCGTGTCGGCCAGCGCGGACAGGTGGTCGGCGAGGCGCTCGACCGTCAGCGTGCCGGCGAGGTCCTGCGCGAGCAGGCGGAACGAATGCGCGTGCTGGAAGTGGCGCAGGGCGTCCATCGCCGACTCCGGATCGCCCGCGGTTTGGGCCAGCAAACGCGCGATCTCCGCGCGCCAGACGCTCCAGTCGGGCTCCGCCAGCAGCACGCGCGGATCGAGCAGCTCGTCGAGGAGGATCGGGTGCCCGGTCAGCTGCTCGGCCGCCCACGCCGAAGCGCCCATCAATTGCGTCAGCCGCGGCAGCAGCGGCGGGTGCTCGATCAGCAGCGCGAGGTAGGCGCTGCGGCGGCTCACCGCCTCGAGCAGCGCCAGCAGGCGCCCGAACACGGTCTGCGGGTCGGCGCCCGGCACCGGCACGTGGACCGCCGCGGCCAGCAGTTGCGGCAGCAGCAGGTCGAAGCGCTGCCGGGACAGCGACGGCAGCTGCAGGTAGCGGCCGCCCGCGCGCACCCGGGCCAGCGTCGCCGCCAGCGCCTCGGGATCGGCGAAGCCCGCCGCGCGCGAACGCCTTCAGCGTGGACTCCGTGCCCACGCCCTCGCGCCAGATCGCTGCGAAGCGGTCGGCGACCGCGCGTTCGCCCGTCGCCGTCGCGGGGGACGGCGCCGCCGCCGTGGTGCGGCTGCGCGAATCGCCGAACACCGAGATGAACTGCTCCTCGACGCTGGCCCGGTGCGCGGCGAGGTCGGCTTCGAACGCTGCCGCGTGCTCGTAACCCATCGCCTGCGCGAGCGCCTCCCGTTCCGCCGCGGCCCCCGGCAACGTCTGCGTCTGCTCGTCGTCGCGGTACTGCAGCCGGTGCTCGAGATTGCGCAGGAACACGTAGGCGGTCTCGAGCGCGGCAACGGCGCCCGGCGGGAGGAGCCCGCGCGCGGCGAGGGCGGCGAGTGCCGGCAGCGTGCCGCGCTCGCGCAGTCCCGGCTCGCGCCCGCCGCGAACCAGCTGCAGCGCCTGCACGGTGAACTCGATCTCGCGGATGCCGCCCGGACCGAGCTTGATGTTGGACTGGTAATCGCGCCGCTTGCCCTGCTCGCGGATCTGCGCATGGACGTCGCGCAGGCCCTCGTAGGCGTCGAAGTCGAGATACTTGCGATACACGAACGGCGTGACCAGCGCTGCGAGTTCGTCGTGCCGCGCGCCCGTCAGCCCGCGGGCCTTCTGCCAGGCGTAGCGCTCCCAGGTGCGCCCCTGCGTCACCAGGTACTGCTCCAGCGCGGCGTAGGAGGCGGTCGAGCGGCCCGCTGTCCCCGTAGGGCCGCAGCCGCATGTCGACGCGAAACACGAAGCCGTCCGGCGTGCGCTCGTCGATCGCCGCGATGACCCGCCGGCCGACCCGGTCGAAGAACTCGCCGTTGGTGAGCGTACGCGGTCCCGTCGTCTCGCCGTCGTCGGGGAAGATGAAGACGAGGTCGATGTCCGACGATACGTTGAGCTCGCCGCCGCCCAGCTTCCCCATGCCGATGACGATCAGCTCCTGCCGGGCGCCTGCCGCGTCGACGGGCTCGCCGTGCACGGCGGCGAGCGCGGCGTGGTGGCATCCGAGGGCGGCGCGCAGCGAGACCTCGGCGAGGCGCGTCATCGCCGTGCAGACCTCGCGCAGGTCGGCGCGCCCGGTCAGGTCGCGGGCGGCCGTGTGCACCAGCACGCGGCGGCGCAGCGCACGCAGTGCCACGGCGAGCGCGGTGGCGTCGCCGGCGGCGGCGTACGCCGCGAGATCGGCTTCCGCGCCGGCCCAGTCGAACGGCTGCGCCAGCGTCGCGGCGAGCAGGTCGGCGTCCTGCGGATGCGCCGCCAGCGCGGCGGTCGCGTAGCGGCTGAACGCAAGGGCGGCGGCAAGCTCCATGGGCGGATGGCGCGGGTTGGGAGGAAGGTTGCGCGTGCGGATCGTCGTTTCGCCGCAGGCATGCCTGCCCGGCCGGGCGGCGGGTGCGCCGGCGCCACAATGCGATAATCGTCGTCCATTATGCCTTCCCAGCGCGCGCCCGTTCGCGCCCCGTCCCCGCTCGCCGCGGCACTGATCCGGATCCTGCGTTTCGGCGGGATGGCCTTGGTGTCGGGGATCGCGCTGTTCTGCGTGGCGCTGCTCCTGGTGCGCTTCGTCGTGTTCCCGCACGTCGAGAACTACCGCGACGATCTCGCCGCCGCGTTGTCGGCGCAGCTGCAGCAGCCCGTGGAGATCGAGCGGCTGTCCACCGGCTGGGACGGCTGGAATCCCAAGGTGGTGGTTCACGGCTTACGGGTGCGCAGCGGCACCGGCACCACGCCTCTGCTCGACCTGCCCGAAGTCGACCTCGTCGTCGCGTGGACGTCCTTGCCGGCGCTCGACCTGCGCCTGAAGCAGCTCGTCATCGTCAAGCCGCGCCTCGCCATCCGGCGCGACCGTGCCGGCATGCTGCGCATCGCCGGCATGGAATTCGACCCGGACCAGGTGAGCGACGATTCGCCGATCGCCGCGTGGCTGCTGCGGCAGCCGCACATCGACGTCCGCGACGCCCTCGTCACCTGGAACGACGACCTGCGCAATGCGCCGCAACTCGTGCTCGACCACGTCGTGTTCCGGCTCGAGAGTCACTTCGGCCGGCACCGCTTCGGCCTGCGCGGGACGCCGCCGGCGGAGATTGCCGCGCCGATCGACGTGCGCGGGGATTTCCGCGGGGCGGTCGCCGGCGACTGGCAGCGGGCGACGGGGAAGCTCTACGCGCGACTCGATTACGCGGACATCGCGGCGTGGAGCGAATGGCTGCCGTTTCCGGCCCCCATCACCAGCGGACAGGGCGCGGTGCGGATGTGGGTCGAGTTCGCCGACGGGGGGCCGAAGGACGTCGTCGCCGACCTCGAGCTGAAGGAGGTGAAGGCGAGGCTCGCCGTCGGCCAGCCCGAGCTCGATCTCGCGAGCCTCTCGGGGCGCGCCGGCTGGCGCGTCGCGCCGCCCCGCCATGAGGTCTACACGCGCCAGCTCGCGTTCGTCACCACCGCCGGACTGCGTTTCGATCCGACCGATCTTTCCGTCGCGTGGCGCACGGCGAGCGCGGCGGGGGGGCCACGGGACTGATCGAGTTCGACCGGCTGCAGCTCGCGCCGCTGCGCGAGCTGGCGGCGCAGCTGCCGCTGCCGGAGAGCGTGCGGTCGAACCTCGCGCTGTATGCGCCGCGCGGGACGCTCACGCGCGGCCGCATCCTGTGGGAAGGCGCGCTCGAGACGCCAAGCGTGTACAGCGCGGCCGCGGATTTCACCGACGTCGGCGTGGCCTCCCGTGGCAACCTGCCCGGCATCGCCGGACTGTCCGGCCGCATGGAGATGACGCAGGCCGCCGGCGACCTCAAGCTCACGAGCCGCAGCGCGGCCCTCGAGCTCGGCGGCGTGCTGGCCGACGCGGTGCCGGTCGAACGCCTGCAGGGTGACGTGAGCTGGGAGCACCGGCCCGACCAGACGGTGGTGCGCATCGAGCGGCTCGAGTTCGCGATCGAGGACACGACAGGCCGCGCGTCGGGGCAATACCGAAGCACTGCGCAGGGTCCGGGCACGATCGACGTCAATGCGCAGCTCAGCCACATCAGCGTCGCGCAGGTGCACCGTTACCTGCCGACGGCGACCGAGCCGAAGGTCCGGGAATGGCTGCGCGCGGCGCTCACGGGGGGAACGACCGGAGAAGTCCGGATCAAGCTCGCCGGCCGGCTAGCGGACTTTCCCTTCGCGGATCGCAAGGGCGGGCAATTCACGATCGCGACCAGGGTCGGCGGCGGGGCGCTCGATTATGCGGCGGGATGGCCGCCGCTGTCGGATCTCGATGCCGACCTGCGGCTGGACGGGACGCGCCTCACCGTCGACGCCGCGCGAGGCCGCATGGCCGGAGCCCAGCTCGGCAGCTTCAAGGTGGAGATCGACGACCTGCGCGCGGACCATCCGCTGCTGCACATCGACGGCGCCGGGACGATGGCGACCGCCGACGTCCTGCGCTTCATCGACGAGAGCCCGGTCGCCGGATGGATCGACCACTACACCGACGGCGCGCAGGCCACGGGCACCGGCCGGCTCGCGCTGCAACGTGGTGCTGCCGCTCGGGCAGACGGCGGGAACGCGGGTCACCGGAGAATACGCGGTGACCGGCAACGAGCTGCGGCTCGCCGGCGCGCCGCCGCTCTCCGCGATCAACGGCAAGCTGCAGTTCTCGGAGAAGGGCGCGGTCGCGCGCGACGTCGCGGTCGAGGTGCTCGGCGGGCCGGCGAAGATCGGCATCACCAGCGACGCCGACGAGGTGCAGGTCTCCGGGACGGGCAGCACGTCGGTCGCGGCGCTGCGCCGCGAGTTCAATCCGCCGTTCGGCGACGCCGTTTCGGGCAGCGTCGACTGGAGCCTCGCGGCGAGCATCGGCGCCTCGTCGTCGTGGTCGCTCGAAAGCACGCTGCGCAACACGGCGATCGACCTTCCGGCGCCGCTCGGCAAGCCGGCGGGCGAGGCCGTGCCGCTGCGCGTCGCGCGCCGGGGCAACGCGGCCGCGCCGAACGAGGACACGCTGACGGTGACCTACGGACAGGTGGGCCGGTTGCTGCTCCATCGCAAGCTGGCGCCCGATGGTGCCACCGTCGATCGCGCGCTGTTCGTGCTCGGCCGGGCGGCGGACGGCGGCGCGGCCGAGCGCGCCGATCGTCCGGGGCTGTGGGTGCGCGGCGTGCTGCCGGCGCTCAATCTGGACGACTGGCTCGCGGTGAAACGGCGGGCGCCGCCGATGCCCGCCGGCCGCGACAGCCTCGAGGTCGCCGGCATCGATCTCGAGGTCGGCGCGCTGGAAGCCGTCGGGCGCCACTTCAACGACATGAAGGTGAGCGCGCGGCGGGCGAAGGATGACTGGAACCTCGACATGCGCGCGAAGGAGCTGGCCGGCACGGCGACGTGGAGCGCGCCGTCGCGCGATGCGCCCAACGGCCGGCTGTCCGCTCGCCTCTCGCGTTTCCTCCCGCCCGACGCCGCGCAAGTCCCGCACGGCAAGGCCGCGCCGGCCGCGGCCCCCACCAAGGTCGAGGCGGGCACCGACAATCCGTGGCCCGAAATCGACGTCCGGGCCGAGGCGCTGTTCCTGCGCGGCCGCGACGTCGGGCAGTTGGAGTTCGTCGCCCATCCGCGCGGCACGGAGTGGCGGATCGACAAGCTTGCGCTCGCCAACGACGGCGGGCGGCTCGACGCCAGCGGCCGCTGGCAGTCGGCGGGCAACGACCAGCAGACGCGGCTCGACATCGCGCTGGCGGTGACGGACGCAGGCAAGTTCCTCTCCCGCATCGGCTACCTCGACGCCGTGCAGAACGCGCCGACCAAGGTGAGCGGCACGCTCGAATGGGCCGGGGCACCGAGCGACTTCGACTATCCCACGCTCTCCGGCGCCTTCCGCATCGACGTCGGTCCGGGCCGCTTCACCAAGATCGAGCCCGGCATTGGCAAGCTGCTCGGCGTCCTCTCGCTGCAGGCGCTGCCGCGACGCATCACGCTCGATTTCACCGACGTCTTCAGCGAGGGTTTCGCCTTCGACGAGATCGCCGGCGACGTCCGCATCCAGAATGGGGTGCTGAAGACCTCGAACCTGCGCCTCGCCGGGCCGGCCGCCAAGGTCGAGATCTCGGGCGACGTCGACCTGGCGAGCGAAACGCAGCACCTGGCGGTGAAGGTGCTGCCGTCGCTGTCCGCCAGCATCTCCACCGGCGCCGCGCTGCTGTTCCTGGCCAATCCGATCATCGGCGCGGCGATCGGGGCCGGTTCCCTGCTCGCGCAGAAAGTGTTTCGCGATCCGTTCGAGCAGATGTTCAGCTACGAATACCAGGTAACGGGAAGCTGGGCCGACCCGGTGGTCACCCGACCAGGCGCCGCGAAGGCCGCCGCCGGACCGACGCCGTAGCGGGGAGTTGGGCGGGAAGGGCGAACCCGCTCGCCCGGCAGCGAACAGGGTGGCGACGATGCGGGGGGCGCGATTGCAGGGGACCCGGACGCGGGGAACGCAGATGCAGGGAACGCAGACGGAGGGAACGCAGATGCAGGGTGAGCAGACGAACGGAAAGCCGTCGTTCCGGGTGGCCGCCGTGCAGACGGTGTCCGGCGGCGACGTCGCCGCCAATCTGGCGCAGGCCGAGCCGTTGATCGCGGCCGCCGCCGCGCAGGGCGCGCGCCTCGTCCTGCTGCCGGAGTATTTCGGCATCCTCGGCGCCCGGCCCACCGACAAGCTGGCGGCGCGCGAAGCCGACGGCGGTGGGGCGCAGCAGGACTGGCTCGCGGCGCAGGCGCGCCGGCACGCGATCCACCTCGTCGGCGGGACCGTGCCGCTCGCCTGCAGCGACGCGCAGCGCGTGCGCAGCGCGAGTCTCGTCTTCGGCCCGGACGGCGCGCGGATCGCGCGTTACGACAAGATCCACCTCTTCGCCTTCACGCGCGGCGCCGAGCGCTACGAGGAGGGACGCACGATCGAGCCCGGGACCACGCCGGTCGCGTTCGACGCGCCGTGCGGGCGGGTCGGGATGTCCGTGTGCTACGACCTGCGCTTTCCCGAGCTCTACCGCGGCCTGGGCGAGCTCGCGCTGATCCTCGTTCCCGCCGCATTCACCGCAACCACCGGTGCGGCGCACTGGCACCTGCTGCTGCGCGCCCGCGCGGTCGAGAACCAGTGCTACGTGCTGGCGGCGGCGCAGGGCGGCACGCATCCGAACGGCCGCCGGACCTACGGTCATTCGCTGCTGGTCGATCCCTGGGGCGAGGTCGTCGCCGAGCACGCGGAGGGTCCGGGTGTGGTCGTCGGCGACGTCGATCCTGCACGGCTCGCCGACGTGCGCGCGGAACTGCCGGCGCTGACGCACCGGGTGCTGTAGCCGCTACGACTTCCCGCGCAGCAGGATCAGCACCGCGCCGCCGCCGCCCGCGTGGCGAGGTGCCTCGCAATAGGCGAGCACGTCGTCCCAATGCGCGAGCCAGCGCCTCACCTTGCCCTTGAGGACCGGCTCGCGGTTGGGGGACGTGAGGCCCTTGCCGTGGATCACCCGCACGCAGCGGTCGCCGTGCTGCCTCGCGGCGAAGAGGAAATCGGCCAGGACGTCGCGCGCCTCGTCGGAATTGAGCCCGTGCAGGTCGAGCTCGCCGCGCACCGACCAGTGGCCGCGCCGCAGCTTCGCCAGGATGTCGCTGCCCAGCCCGGAGCGCAGGAACGTCTGCTCGCCCTCCAGCTCCTGGCCGACCTCCCACGAGTCGGGGGCCGGGTTGTCGCCGTACTTCGACGCTTCGAGCGCGTCGCGATCGTCGGCGATCCGTTGCGCCGGGATCGGCGCCGGGCGCGGCGGCGAGTGCCTGCGGCGCGTGGTGGGTGCGAGGCGTTGCACGTCGGCGAACGCCTGCGCGAGGTCGATGTCGCCGCCCGCATGCTTTTGCGCCGCGAGCGCGCGCTTGGGTGACGCCGGCGGGGGCGCTGCGCGGCCCGTCGCCGGCAGCGGGATCTGCTTCGTCGCCGCCCCCGAGGCGTGCTTCGGCGGCGGCACGGCGGCGCGCGCCTCGTCGACGATCTTCTTCAGGTCCGCCAGCTTCGCCATGGATGAACACCCGACTCGATGACGGTGCGCCAATCGTAGCCCGGGTTGAGCGTGAGCGAAACCCGGGTGGACGCGGCGATGCCCACGATGCACGCCGGCCGCAGGCCCACCCGGGTTTCGCTCACGCTCAACCCGGGCTACGCGCGGCGCGCGATCACGGGGACCGGCGGCGGCTCAATGCGCGTCTTCGAGGTACGCCTCGGCGTCCAGCGCCGCCATGCACCCTGTGCCGGCCGAGGTGACCGCCTGCCGGTACACGTGATCGGCGACGTCGCCGGCGGCGAACACGCCCGGGACGCTGGTCGCGGTGGCGTTGCCTTCCGTGCCGCTCCTCACCTTGATGTAGCCGCCCGCCATCTCGAGCTGCCCGGTGAAGATGCCGGTGTTGGGGGTGTGGCCGATGGCGATGAACACGCCGAGCACGGGGATGTCCTGAGTCGCGCCGCTGTCCTTGTGCTTCACGCGCACGCCGGTGACGCCCGACGTGTCGCCCAGCACTTCGTCGAGGGTGTGATTCCACAGCACGCGCACGTTGCCGCCGGGCTGCGTCTTGGCGAGCAGCTTGTCGATCAGGATCGCCTCGGCGCGGAAGCGTTCGCGGCGATGGACGACCGTCACCGATTTCGCGATGTTCGACAGGTAGAGCGCTTCCTCGACCGCGGTGTTGCCGCCGCCGACGACGACCACGTCCTGCCCCTTGTAGAAGAATCCGTCGCACGTCGCGCAGGCGGAAACGCCCTTGCCCATGAAGGCCGCTTCCGAGGCGAGGCCCAGGTAGCGCGCCGACGCCCCGGTGGCGACGATCAGGGCGTCGCAGGTGTACTCGCCGCTGTCGCCGATCAGGCGCAACGGCCGCTCGCCGAGCTTCACCGTGTGGATCTCGTCGAAGATCATCTCGGTGTCGAAGCGCTCGGCGTGCTGCTGGAAACGCGCCATCAGCTCGGGGCCCTGGACGCCCTGCGCGTCCGCCGGCCAGTTGTCGACGTCGGTCGTGGTCATCAGCTGCCCGCCCTGCGCGAGGCCGGTGATGAGCACCGGCTTCAGGTTCGCGCGTGCGGCGTATACTGCCGCCGAATAACCGGCGGGGCCGGAACCCAGGATCAGCAGCCGGGCGTGCTTGGTGGGCGTCGTGGACATCGGTTTCCTTCCGCGCTAGAGGCCAATCGGCGATTGTAATCGAAATGGGGATGCGCTCCGTCGGCGCAGTCCTTCCCCGGCCCGAGGGTGCTGCGCCTTCCGACCGGTTCCCGAAACCTGTATAATGCGTCGCTTGAAGTCTCGGCGGCAAATTCATGTTTTTCAAGAAGAAAGAGGGTGATGTCCGACGGCGAAGGCCGCCGTCCGCGCCCCCCGCGCGGGCGTGGACCGCGCGCCGCTGTCGCCACGCTTCGCCCGCCTCGTGCGCGAGTCGTGGTGGCTGTTCGTGGTCGCGGCCTTCGCCTGGCTCGCGCTGATCCTCGCGACGTACACCAAGACCGACCGCGGGCTGGTCGTTCACCGGCACCGGTGCCGCGATCGGCAACAAGGGCGGCGTGGCCGGCGCCTGGCTCGCCGACCTGCTGCTCTACCTGTTCGGTTTCTCCGCCTGGTGGTGGGTCGTGGCCGGGGTGGTTCTGGTCGTCGCCGGCTATCGCCGCATCGCCGACCCGGAACTCGCCACCGACCACCCGCTGCCGCTGGCCATCCTCGGGTTCGTGCTTGTCCTGCTGACGAGTTCGGCGCTCGAGGCGCTGCGCTTCTACAGGCTGCCGGTGACCTTGCCGCAGACGCCGGGCGGGGCGGTGGGCGATCTCATCGGCACGAGCCTGGCGCGCGCCCTCGACTACGGCGCGACGTTGCTGCTGCTTGCCCTCTTCCTCGCCGGGTGCTCGCTGTTCTTCGGCATGTCGTGGCTGAAGCTCATGGAGCGCATCGGCGCCGGGGTCGAGCACCTGTTCGCGGCGCTGCGCCGCCGCTCCGACGAGCGCGCCGAGCGCCGGCTGGCCGAGCACGCGCTGGCCGAGCGCGAGGCCGTGGTCTCGCACGCGAGGGAGGAGGCGCCGCCCCGCGAGCCGGTGCTGGTCGTCACCGCGCCGCCGGAGGTGCAGAAGTCGGCGCGGGTGATCAAGGAGCGGCAGCGGCCGCTGTTCCACGAGCTGCCCGACTCGCCGCTGCCGCCGCTCGACCTGCTCGAGGATGCGCCGGCGACGCAGGATACCGTCAACGCCGACGCGCTCGAATACACGTCGCGGCTGATCGAGCGCAAGCTCGCCGACTTCGGCGTCGCGGTCAAGGTGCTGGCGGCCTATCCCGGCCCGGTGATCACGCGCTTCGAGATCGAGCCGGCGGTCGGGGTCAAGGGCAGCCAGATCGTCAACCTGGTGAAGGACCTCGCGCGCGCGCTTTCGGTGATCAGCATCCGTGTCGTCGAGACGATCCCCGGCAAGTCGTGCATGGGCCTCGAGCTGCCGAACCCGAAGCGGCAGATGGTCAAGCTGATCGAGATCCTGTCCTCGAGCACCTACAACGACAACGCGAGCCCGCTGACGCTGGCGCTGGGCAAGGACATCGGCGGCAAGACCGATCATCGCCGACCTCGCGCGGATGCCGCACCTGCTGGTCGCCGGCACCACCGGCTCGGGGAAATCGGTCGCCGTCAACGCGATGATCCTGTCGCTCCTCTACAAGGCGGAGCCGCGGCAGGTGCGGCTGATCCTGGTCGATCCGAAGATGCTGGAGCTCTCGGTGTACGAGGGCATCCCGCACCTGCTCGCCCCGGTGGTCACCGACATGAAGCTCGCCGGCAACGCGCTCAACTGGTGCGTGGGCGAGATGGAGCGCCGCTACCGGCTGATGTCGACGCTGGGCGTGCGCAACCTCGCCGGCTACAACGCCCGCGTGGCGGAGGCGAAGAAGGCCGGCAAGCCGCTCACCAATCCGTTCTCGCTGACGCCCGACGCGCCGGAGCCGATCGAGGAGATGCCGCTGATCGTCGTGGTCATCGACGAGCTCGCCGACCTGATGATGGTCACCGGCAAGAAGATCGAGGAGCTGATCGCGCGGATCGCGCAGAAGGCGCGCGCCGCCGGCATCCACCTGATCCTCGCCACGCAGCGGCCGTCGGTCGACGTGATCACCGGCCTCATCAAGGCCAACATCCCGTCGCGCATCGCCTTCCAGGTCGCGAGCAAGGTCGACTCGCGGACGATCCTCGACCACATGGGCGCCGAGGCGCTGCTGGGGCAGGGCGACATGCTGTTCCAGCCGCCGGGCACGGGCTACCCGACCGCGCGTGCACGGCGCGTTCGTCTCCGATCAGGAAGTCCACCGCGTGGTCGAGTACCTGAAGCAGCAGGGCGGCCCGCAGTATCTCGACGGCATCCTCGAGGGCACCGCGAACGGCAACGGCGACGACGCCGCGAGCGTCGAAGGCGCCGACGCCGAGTCCGACCCGGTCTACGACCAGGCGGTGGCGATCGTGCTGCAGACGCGCCGCCCGTCGATCTCGCTGGTGCAGCGGCACCTGCGCATCGGGTACAACCGCGCCGCGCGGCTGATCGAGCAGATGGAGCGCGCCGGGCTCGTGTCGCCGATGCAGACCAACGGCAACCGCGAAGTGCTGGTGCCTGCGGGCAAGGGCGACGCGAAGTGAACGCGGGCCGCGTTGCGCGGATCGCAGCCCGGGTCGTAGCCCGGGTTGAGCGCAGCGAAACCCGGGGGCAGGGGCCATGGGCAGGTTGCCCGGGTTTCGCTGCGCTCAACGCCGGGCTACGTCGCCGCCTCTTTCTTTGCGCTTCGACCGCACTCGGCGGCCCGGTCCTGGTCTATCGCGAAGGCGCGTACTGCCCGCGCGACCGGCCGCCCGACGCGCCCCGCATCACGGCGGCGCAGGCGATCGAGCGCGCCCGGACGCTGCTGCCGCCCGATTTCTGCGGCCCGAACTGGTACGTGAGCGGCTGCGAGTTCGACCCGGAATGGGCGTTCGACACGTGGCGCGTGTTCGCGCAGCAGTACAAGGAGGCGGGCGGCATGAAGGACATCAAGGGGCGCGACCACACGTACGTCATCCTCGACGCCGTCGGCAACTGCATCGTCAACATTCCAGGGACCTGATCGTGACCTCCCGCTACCCGTGCCGAGGCGCCGCGGCGCTGCTGGCAGCGCTGGCGCTCGCCGCCGCGGCCGCCGTCGAGGCGAGCGGCCTCGAGCAGCTGCAGGCCTTCGTCGGCAGCGCGCGCACCGGCAAGGCCGCGTTCGCGCAGCGGGTCGTGGGCAAGGGCCAGTCCGCGGTCAAGGAGTCGACCGGCACGTTCACCTTCCAGCGGCCCGGGCAAGTTCCGCTGGGCGTACGAAAAGCCCTACGAGCAGCTGATCGTCGGCGACGGCGCCAAGCTCTGGATCTACGACCGCGACCTGAACCAGGTCATCGTGCGCAAGCTCGATCTCGCCCTCGGGTCGAGCCCGGCGGCGCTGCTCGCGGGCGACAACGCGCTGGAGCGCAACTTCATCGTCAGCGACGGCGGCAGCGGCGGCGGCCTCGAGCTGATCGAGGCCCGGCCCAAAGCGGCGGATACCGGGTTCGAGCGCGTGCGCATCGGCTTCAAGGACAACCTGCCGCGCGTGATGGAGCTGACCGACACTTTCGGCAACGTGACGACGCTCGTGTTCGCGGACTTCGAGCGCAACCCGCCGCTCGATGCGGCGCAGTTCCGCTTCGTCACGCCGCCCGGCGCGGACATCGTCGGGGAGTAGCGGGCTCGCCATGGGAAACGGCGCCGCGAACGACCGCGTCGCGCGACCGGCGCCTCTCGCCCCGCCCATAGCGACGCGATGGCCGACGACCTCTTCGCCCCGAACAATCCGGCCGCGCCGCTCGCCGAGCGGCTGCGCCCGGAAGCCGTCGCCGACGTGATCGGCCAGCGCCACCTGCTCGGCCCGGGCAAGCCGCTCGCCGTGGCGTTCGCGTCGGGAAAGCCCCATTCGATGATCCTGTGGGGTCCGCCGGGCGTGGGCAAGACCACGCTCGCGCGGCTGATGGCGGAGGCGTTCAACGCCGAGTTCATCGCACTGTCGGCGGTGCTCTCCGGCGTCAAGGACATCCGCGACGCGGTCGCGCGGGCCGAGGCGACGCTCGCCGCAGTCGGGACGGCACACGATCCTGTTCGTCGACGAGGTGCACCGCTTCAACAAGGCGCAGCAGGACGCGTTCCTGCCCTACGTCGAGCAGGGGATCGTCACGTTCATCGGCGCGACGACCGAGAACCCGTCGTTCGAGGTCAACGGCGCGCTGCTCTCGCGCGCGGCGGTCTACGTGCTGCGAGCCGCTGGCCGCGGACGAGCTCGCGGCGCTCCTCGACCGGTCGCTCGCGGTCGCGCTCCCGGGCATGACGGTCGAGCCGACCGCGCGCGACGCGCTGATCGCGTATGCCGACGGCGACGGCCGCCGGCTCGTCAACATGGTCGAGCAGCTCGCCACCGCCGCGGGCAGCGGCCGCGGCGCGCCGATCGACCTCGGCTTCGTCGAGGCGACGATCGCCCGCTCGCTGCGCCGCTTCGACAAGGGCGGCGAGGCGTTCTACGACCAGATCTCGGCGCTGCACAAGGCGGTGCGCGGCTCGAATCCGGACGCCGCGCTGTACTGGATGTGCCGGATGCTCGACGGCGGCGCCGATCCGCTCTACGTCGGGCGGCGGCTGATCCGCATGGCGAGCGAGGACATCGGCCTCGCCGATCCGCGCGCGCTGAGCCTTGCGCTGGCGGCGGTCGAGACCTACGAGCGGCTCGGCACGCCGGAGGGCGAGCTGGCGCTCGCGCAGGCCGTGCATCTATCTCGCGTGCGCGGCGAAGTCCAACGCCGTCTACGTCGCGTACAACGCGGCGCGCGCGTTCATCGCCGAGGACGGCTCGCGGCCGGTGCCGCTGCGGCTGCGCAACGCGCCGACGAAGCTGATGAAGGGCCTGGGCTACGGCAAGGGCTACCGCTACGCGCACGACGAGGAGGGCGCCTTCGCCGCCGGCGAGCACTATTTTCCCGACGACATGGCGCAAGTGTCGTGGTACGAGCCGACCGAGCGCGGGCTGGAGGCGAAGATCCGCGACAAGCTCCTCTGGCTGCGGGCGCAGGACGCCAAGGCACGCGGCGACGATTCGTGAGCCGGTGTAGCCCGGTGTTGAGCGCAGCGAAACCCGGGTGGTCGTGGCAATGGCCGCCGTTGCCCCGGGTTTCGCCAGCGGCTCAACGCCGGGCTACGCGGGAGCATGTCGGGCCACGCCGAGACACGCCGCGTCGCGAAGCGCTGACTGCGTTTGGTAGAATCCCGGCATGCTCGACATCAACCTATTCCGTAACGACATCGCCGCCGTCGCCGCGGGCCTCGCCAGGCGCGGGCTGACGCTCGACACCGCGGCGTTCGAGGCGCTCGAGCGCGAGCGCAAGGCGATCCAGATCCGCACGCAGGAGCTGCAGGCGCAGCGGAATGCGCTGTCGCGCGAGATCGGCGCCGCCAAGGGCAAGGGCGCGGACGCCTCGGCGCTGCTCGCGCAGGCCGCCGGTTTCGGCGACGAGCTCGCGCGGCTCGAGGCCGAGCTCGAGCGCGTGCAGGGCGGGCTGCGGGACTACCTGCTCGACCTGCCCAACCTGACGCACGACTCGACGCCCGTCGGCAAGTCGAGCGACGACAACGTCGAGGTGCGCCGCTGGGGCACGCCGAAGACGTTCGCCTTTCCGCCGAAGGATCACACCGACGTCGGCGAAGGGCTCGGCCAGCTCGATTTCGCGACGGCCGCCAAGCTCTCCGGCGCGCGCTTTTCGTTCCTGCGCGGCGGTCTCGCGCGGCTGCACCGCGCGCTCGCGCAGTTCATGCTCGACACGCACACGCGGCGAGCACGGCTACACCGAGTGCTACACGCCGTACATGGTCAACGCCGAGACGCTGGTGGGAACCACGCAGCTGCCCAAGTTCGAGGCCGACATGTTCTCGGTGAAGAAGGGCGGCGTCGAAGGGGAGGGCGAGACGCTCTACCTCATCTCGACCTCGGAGATCACGCTGACCAACAGCGTGCGCGGCGAGATCCTGCCGGCGGCGGCGCTGCCGCTCCGGCTCACGGCGCACACGCCGTGCTTCCGCTCGGAAGCGGGCAGCTACGGCAAGGACACGCGCGGCATGATCCGCCAGCACCAGTTCGACAAGGTGGAGCTGGTGCAGATCGTCCACCCCGAGGACTCCTACGCCGCGCTCGAGGAGCTGACCGGCCACGCCGAGACCATCCTGCAGAGGCTGGAGCTGCCGTACCGCGTGATGGCGCTGTGCACCGGCGACATGGGCTTCGCCAGCGCCAAGACCTACGACCTCGAAGTCTGGCTGCCGGCGCAGAACACGTACCGCGAGATCTCCTCGTGCTCGAACTGCGAGGCCTTCCAGGCGCGGCGGATGCAGGCGCGGTTCCGCAACGCGCAGGGCAAGCCGGAGCTCGTGCACACGTTGAACGGCTCGGGGCTCGCGGTCGGACGCACGCTGGTCGCGGTGATGGAAAACTACCAGCGCGCCGACGGCTCGATCGAAATCCCGCAGGTGCTGCGCCGCTACATGGGCGGCGCCGAGAGCGATCGCGTAGAAATCGGGGTCAGCGCTGCTGATCATTGCCGCGCGGTTGCGCGGGCAATGCTGCAGTCGCGGCCGCGATGTCGCTATTTCAGCCTCGGGCTCGGCGTCGGCCACCATGCGCAGCCGCGGCGTCAGCGGCGGCTGGCGCGCGAGCAGGATGTCGTAATACGCCGCGGACGCGATCGACGAACGCCACCGGCATTCCGCCGCGCGCGTAGCCGTATTTCGCGTCGGCGTGGAATTCCGGCAGCGCGAGCAGCGGCAGCACCCGCTTCACGTCGTTCCAGTGGTCCGGGTCGAGCTTCTGCTTCTGCGCGAGCACGCGCGCGTCCTCGAGATGCCCGAGGCCGATGTTGAACGCGGCGAGCGCGAGCCACGTGCGATCCGGCTCGTGGATGCGCGCGGGCAGCTTCGCCTTGAGGTCGCGCAGGTACCGCGCGGCGCCGAGCACGCTCACCGCCGGGATCCATCCGGTCGCGGATGCCGAGGTGCTTCGCGGTGTCCTCGGTGATCTGCATCAATCCGCGCACGCCGGTCTCGCTGGTCGCGTACGGGTCCCACTTCGACTCCTGATAGGCGATCGCGGCGAGCAGGCGCCATTCGATGCCGGTCTTCTCCTGCACGTCGTGGAAGAGCGCGCGCCACTGCGGCAGCTCGGTGCGCATGTCCTGCTGCAGCGCGCCGGCATCGATGCGCTGGAACTGGCCCGCGTCCGGCATGTAGCGCTCGACCAGCCGGCGGATCGTCCCGTCGCGCTGCGCGCGGGCGAGAAAGCGGTCGAGGTCGTCGCGAAGCCCCGCGAACCGCGGCGACACCGCCCACGCCAGCTCGCGCTTCACGCCCAGCGGAAACGCGACCTCGTAATCGATGTAGATGCTGCGCGCGGCGGCCGCGGCCAGCGATCCCACGATCGCGTAATCGATGGTGCCGTCGGAAACCTGCGCGATCAGCCCGGCGGTCGACGGCAGGTCGAGCGCCCGGAACTCGATGCCCGGATGCGCGGTGCGCACGTTCGCGATGTCGGCGGCCAGTCCGCGCGCGTCGACGTAGGCAACGCTGGCCCCGTCGAGATCGCGCCAGCCCGTCAGGCCGGAAACCGTCGCGGTTGCAGATGAGGAGCAGTTCCACCGTGCGGTAGCCCGCGGTCCACAACACCGGCGGCGCAGGATCGCGGCCGGCTTCCGCCGGCGGCCGGCGGCGGCTCGCCGCATTGCCGGCGACGGGCGCGGGCGCCGCGGGGCGCGGCTGGAACAGGCCGCCGGCACCGACGTGCGCCTCGCCCTTGGCGATCCGGTCGGCGACCTCTGCCGGCGACGCGGCGCTCACGTAACGGATTCGCCAGCCGCGCTCCGCAGCGAACAGGCGCAGGAGGTCGGCATCGAATCCGACCATGCTGCCGTCGGGACCGGCGAAATACACGACCGGCGCCTCGTGAATCAGCACGACGAGCTCCCGCGCATCCTCTGGCGCAGGCAGCGCGGGCGGGCGCGGCGGCTCGCGCTGGTTCAGCCACCATGCCGAAACCCCCACCGCGGCGAGCGCGACGCCGGCGGCAACGAGAGCGAGGTGGCGGGATGGGCGCAATTTCGGGCGGGGGGAGGCGGCGCGGACGCTTGGAAGGCGGGGGGCGCGGCCGATTATAGACAGCGGGCGTGCCGACCTGTTCCGGCAGCGTCGGTCCCCCGGGAGTGCAGGACCCGTCGCCGCACCCCCCTGCGTGGCGGGCGCGGGGGGATGGGCCCGGTCCCGTCCGCCGCCGATTGCTTGCCGTGGACGCACCGATAGCCGATAATCCACGAGGCGCACGTTGCGCCACCGATCAAAGGCGGGTCGCCCCGCATTGCAGCGTCGTGAACCTGGTCAGGTCCGGAAGGAAGCAGCCACAGCGACTCACTGCAAGTGCCGGGGGAACGGCTCGCCACCCCTCTTGGGCTCGCGCGTTCGGCGTTCAGGTCGAAACTGAGCGCAACCGAGTTCCACTGCGCCTGACGGCGCATCGATCATCGTTGCGGATCTTCGCCGAACGCGCAATGCCCGACGCCCGACCGACATGACCTATCAGGTGCTGGCCCGCAAGTGGCGCCCGAAGAGCTTCGCCGAGCTCGCCGGACAGGCGCACGTGGTGCAGGCGCTGACCAATGCGCTCACCCGCGGCCGCCTGCACCATGCCTACCTGCTGACCGGAACGCGCGGGGTCGGCAAGACCACCATCGCGCGCATCCTCGCCAAGAGCCTCAACTGCATCACCAACGGCGTCACGGCGACGCCCTGCGGAACCTGCGCGGCGTGCCTCGACATCGACGCCGGCCGCTTCGTCGACCTGCTCGAGCTCGACGCCGCGTCGAACACCGGCATCGACAACATGCGCGAGATCCTCGACAACGCGCGCTACGCGCCGACGGTGGGCCGCTACAAGGTCTACCTGATCGACGAAGTCCACATGCTGTCGAAGGCGGCCTTCAATTCGATGCTGAAGACGCTCGAGGAGCCGCCGGAGCACGTGCGCTTCGTGCTCGCGACCACCGATCCGCAGAAGATCCCGGTCACCGTGCTGTCGCGCTGCCTGCAGTTCAACCTGAAGCAGCTGCCGGTGGCGCTGATCGAGGAGCGGCTCGCGTCGGTGCTGGCCGCCGAGGAGATCGCCGCCGACCCGCGGGCGCTGGCGCTGGTCGCCCGCGCCGCGCAGGGATCGATGCGCGACGCGCTGTCGCTGCTCGACCAGGCGATCGCCTACGGCAGCGGCGAAGTGCGCGAGCCCGCCGTGCGCGCGATGCTGGGCGCAGTCGACACGCAGCACGTCTACCGGCTCGCCGACGCGCTGCTCGCCGGCGACGGGCCGGCGCTGCTGGCCGAGGTCGACGCGCTGTCGGCGCGCAGCATCGCCTTCGCCTCGGCGCTCGAGGAGCTCGCGTCGCTGTACCACCGCATCGCGACGGTGCAGGCCGTGCCGGCGGCCGCGCAGGCCACCGACGACGGCGAGCGGGTCGCCGCGTACGCGGCTGCGATGTCGCCCGAGCTGGTGCAGCTCGCCTACCAGATCTGCGTGCAGGGTCGCGCCGACCTGCCGCTTGCGCCGGACGAGGCCACCGGCTTCGCCATGACCCTGCTGCGCCTGTTGGCGTTCGAGCCAGGGGGCGGCGCGGGCAAGCCCGCGGCGGTCGACGGCGCGCCGCGGCAGCGAGCCGCGCCGGGCCCGCGGCCGGCGTCCGCGGCCGCGGTGTCCCTGGCTCCGTCCACGGCTGGGCCGGTGCCCGCTGCCGCGCCCACGCGGGCGCCCGCGCGCCGTCAATCGAGTCGCGGAACCCGCTGCCGGATCGGCGACCGTTGCCGCGCGCGCTGCGCCCGCTGCCGTCGGCGGACCGGCGGCCGAGGCCGGCCCGCCGGTGCGGGCGCTTCCCACGGATCCGGGCGCCTGGCCGGCATTCGTCGCCGGCCTGCGGCTCGGCGGCATCGCCGGGCAGCTCGCGGCGCAGACCGCGCTCCTGCGCTGCACCGACCGCGAGCTCGTGCTGGGCGTGCCGGACGCGCAGCGGCATCTCACCGACAAGGTTTACGCCGACAAGCTGAAGGCCGCGCTCGACGAGGCCACCGGGATGAAGGTCCGGCTCGCGTTCGAGGTGTCGTCGGCGGAGGACACCTCGCTCGCCGCGCAGGCGCGGCGCGAGCGCGCGGAGCACAAGGCCCGCACCGAAGCCCAGTTCCGCGACGAGCCGTTCGTGCGCGACGTCGTCGCGCGCTTCGACGCGACGATCAACCCCGATTCGATCAAGCCCGTTTCCTGAACCGTTCGCCCGTCCGCGCCGGATCACCTGTCGTCCGGCGCGGCGCCGCGGCACCGCGAGGAGTTGCACCGATGATGAAGAACCAGCTCGCCGGCCTGATGAAGCAGGCGCAGCAGATGCAGGACAACCTCAAGAAGGCGCAGGAGGATCTCGCGCGCATCGAGGTCGAGGGCCAGTCCGGCGCCGGCATGGTGAAGGTGCTGATGACCTGCCGGCACGACGTCAAGCGGGTGACGATCGATCCGTCGCTGCTGACCGAGGACCGCGACATGCTCGAGGACCTCGTGGCTGCCGCCGTCAACGACGCCGTGCGGCGGGTCGAGGCGACGACGCAGGAAAAGATGGCCGGGCTCACGATGGGCATGCCGATGCCGCCCGGAATGAAGCTCCCCTTCTGAGGCGAAGTCCGTCCGATGGAACCGCGTCGCGAGGGGCGAGCGCCGCCGCCGGGCGAGGCGCCGTCGGGCCAGGATGCGCTCGCCCGCGCGCTGCGCTGCCTGCCCGGCGTCGGCCCCAAGGCCGCGCAGCGGATGGCGCTGCACCTGCTGCAGCACGACCGCGACGGCGCGGTCCGCCTCGCGCAGGCGCTGGTTCACGCGGCCGAGACGGTCCGCCACTGCGAGCGCTGCAATACCTTCACCGAGGACGCCGTCTGCGCGCTGTGCCGTTCCGCCAGGCGCGACGCCTCGCTGCTCTGCGTCGTCGAGACGCCCGCCGACCTGCTGATGGTGGAGCAGACCAACGCGTACGGCGGGCTGTATTTCGTTCTCATGGGACGCCTTTCCCCGCTCGACGGCATCGGACCGAAGGAGATCCGCCTCGAGCGCCTGCTGAAGCGCGCCGCCGACGGCGTGGTGCAGGAGGTCGTGCTCGCGACCAACTTCACCAACGAGGGCGAGGCGACCGCGCACTACATCGGCGAGCTGCTCGGCGCGCGCGGGCTCAAGGTGAGCCGGCTCGCGCGCGGCGTCCCGGTCGGCGGCGAGCTCGAGTACGTCGACAGCGGCACGCTGGCGCAGGCGTTGCGCGAACGGCGCGCAATGGACGCGTAGCGATCCGGACCCCGAGGCCCGCGGACGCAATGGACGCGAGCGAAGGGACCGGTATACACTTCAAGGAAGAGTCGGAAACGGTGGACGCAGGCGGGTTGGCCCGCGTCGATCCCATCCGACCGCAGCCGTCACGACAGCCATCCAGGGCGCCGCGCCGCGGCGCAACTTCATCGGAGGAAGCATGACCCGCAAATCGACCCTTCCGGCGTCGCCGGAATCCACCCCCACGACCGGATCGCGCCGCAAGTTCCTGCGCGCCGCGACCGGCGCCGCGGCCGCCGGCGCCACGCTGGGCTTCCCGATGATCGCCAAAGGCCAGACCGGCCCGATCACGATGCGCTGGCAGAGCACGTGGCCGTCGAAGGACATCTTCCACGAATTCGCCCTCGACTACGCGAAGAAGGTCAACGACATGACCGGCGGCGACCTCAAGATCGAGGTGCTGCCCGCGGGCGCCGTGGTGCCCGCGTTCGGGCTGCTCGACGCCGTGTCGAAGGGCACGCTCGACGGCGGCCACGGCGTGCTGGTCTATCACTACGGCAAGCAGACGGCGCTGGCGCTGTGGGGCTCCGGCCCCGCGTTCGGCATGGACGGCAACATGCTGCTGTCGTGGCACAAGTACGGCGGCGGCCGCGAGCTCCTGGCGAAGCTCTACGCGTCGATCGGCGCCAACGTCGTGTCGTTCCCGTACGGGCCGCACCCGACGCAGCCCCTCGGCTGGTTCAAGAAGCCGATCACCAAGGTCGACGACTTCAAGGGGCTCAAGTACCGCACCGTCGGCATCTCGATCGACGTCTTCACCGGCATGGGCGCGGCCGTCAACGCGCTGCCCGGCGGCGAAATCATCCCGGCGATGGACCGCGGCCTGCTCGACGCCGCCGAGTTCAACAACGCGTCGTCGGACCGCCTGCTCGGATTCCCGGACGTGTCGAAGGTCTGCATGCTGCAGAGCTTCCACCAGAACGCCGAGCAGTTCGAGATCACGTTCAACAAGACCAAGTTCGACGCGCTGCCCGACAAGATGAAGGCGATCATCGCCAACGCCGTCGAAGCGTCGTCCGCCGACATGTCGTGGAAGGCGATCGACCGCTACTCGCAGGACTACATCGAGCTGCAGACCAAGCAGAACGTCAAGTTCTACAAGACGCCCGATGCGATCCTGCAGAAGCAGATCGAGATCTACGACCAGGTGGCCGAGAAGAAGTCGGGCGAGAACGCGCTGTTCAAGGAGATCGTCGAGTCGCAGAAGAAGTTCGCCGAGCGCACGGTGCGCTGGGACCTCGACACCTACGTCAACCGGCGCATGGCGTACAACCACTATTTCGGCGCCAAGCCCGCCCCGAAGAAGGCCTGACGCTGACCCAGGGAGCGAAGACACCATCCGGCACGCGCCCGGATGGTGTTTTCATTTGATCGCCCGGATTCGGAGGCAGCGGCCGTCACCGGTGCCGCCTCCGGCGCCGTCATCGGGGGAATCGAGCCATGCAGAAAGCCCTGCTGTTCGTCGACAAGGTCAGCACCTGGGTCGGCCACCTGTTCGCGTGGCTGATCGTCTCGCTCACGCTTGCTCATCTCGTGGGAAGTGTTCTCGCGTTACGCGCTCGGGCAGCCGCACGCCTGGGCCTTCGACGTCATGATCATGATGTACGGCACGCTGTTCATGATGGCGGGGGCCTACACGCTGTCGAAGAACGGCCACGTCCGCGGCGACGTGCTCTACGGCTTCTTTCCGCCGCGGCTGCAGGCGGGGCTCGACCTCGCGCTCTACCTCGTCTTCTTCATTCCCGGCGTGATCGCCTTCTGCTGGGCGGGCTACCGCTACGCCGGCGAATCCTGGGCGATCAGCGAGCACTCGAACATCACCGCCGACGGCCCGCCGATCTACCCGTTCAAGACGATCATCCCGGTGGCGGGCATCTTCCTGCTGGTGCAGGGGATCGTCGAGATCATCCGCTGCGTGATCTGCCTGAAACAGGGCGAATGGCCCTCGCGCGAGGAGGACGTCGAGGAAGTCGACGTCGACAAGCTGAAGGCGATGGTCCACGTGAAGGACGAGGACATCGCCAGGCTTGACGAAATCGTGGTCGCGAGCGAGGCGGGGGCGAAATGAGAAAGGAAGTCTGGTTCGGCCTGTCCATCATGGCGCTGGTCGTCGTGATGGTGTTCGTGCTGATGCCGGCGCCGTCGCAGATGACCAACGGCCACCTCGGCCTGCTGATGCTGGCGCTGATCGTCGTCGCCATCATGCTCGGCTTCCCCACCGCGTTCACGCTGATGGGCATGGGGGTGATGTTCGCGTGGCTCGCCTACGCCAGCCAGAACCCCGCGCTCGCCACCCAGCAGACGCTCGACCTGATGGTGCAGCGCGCGTACGCGGTGATGTCCAACGACGTGCTGATCTCGATCCCGCTGTTCGTGTTCATGGGCTACCTCGTCGAGCGCTCGAACCTGATCGAGAAGCTGTTCCGGAGCCTGCATCTCGCGCTGGCGCGCGTGCCGGCGTCGCTGGCCGTGGCGACGCTGATCACCTGCGCGGTGTTCGCCACCGCCACCGGGATCGTCGGCGCCGTGGTGACGCTGATGGGCCTCCTCGCGATGCCGGCGATGCTGCGCGCCGGGTACAACATCAAGGTCACCGCCGGCGTGATCACCGCCGGCGGCTGCCTCGGCATCCTGATCCCGCCCTCGGTGATGCTGATCGTCTACGGCGCCGTGGCCGGCGTCTCGGTCGTGCAGCTCTACGCCGGCGCCTTCTTCCCGGGGATCATGCTGGCCGGGCTCTACATCGCCTACGTGATGATCCTCGCCAAGATCCGGCCGGACCTCGCGCCGCCGCTGCGCGGAGAGCGAGCGCAAGGTCACGCTGCCCCCGCACACCGCGGCGATCGTCGCCGCGGGCGGCAACCGGGTCCTGCCCGGCCTGCTCTCTGCGCCTGAAGCGATCGGGCAATGCCGCGGCGTCCAACCGACCGCTGGTCCGCGAGCTGGCGACGACGCTGATGCCGGCGATCGTGTTCGCCGTGCTGATGGGGCTCACCTGGCACGCGCTGACCAAGCCCGACGTCGTCGAAGACACCTCGGCGCTGCAGCAGATGGGCGCCGATTCCGGCCTCGGCCAGCCGGCCCAGGCGGCCGAGGCGGCCGGGTCGGGGCTCGCCGAACCCCCGGCCGAGGCGGACAAGGGCGGGACCGGGCTCGCCGAGCCGCCGGCCGACACGGAAAAGGCCGCCACCGGCCTTGCCGAGCCGCCGGCCGCGGGCGCTGCGCAGGCGCCCGCCGTCGCGGCGCCGCCGGCGGGCGCTGCTCGCGACCGAGAGCGCCGGCGGCTGCGCCGAGCAAGACGGCGGCGCCGGTGGCGAAAGCCGAAGCCAAAGCCCCTGCCGCCGACTGGCACCGGATCCCGGCACCCAACGCCTTCTGGATCGTTCTGGCGATCGGCGCCGCGGGCCTGCTCACGTTCTACCTGATCTTCACCTTCCCCCGCCTCGAAATCTTCAAGATGCTGCTGTCGTCGTTCTTCCCGCTGGCGGTGATGATCCTCGCGGTGCTGGGCTCGATCGTGTTCGGGCTCGCGACGCCGACCGAGGCGGCGGCGGTCGGGTCGTTCGGCGGCTTCGCGCTGGCGGCGGTGTATGCGCTGCTCAAGAATCCGCCCGACCGGGTCCGCCGCATCTTCTCGCATGTGGCTGCCCCTGTGGCTCCTGCTCGGCGTGTCGGTCGTGTGGTTCCTGCTGTACAAGTTCGAGGTCCTGGAATCCGGACCGCCGCTGTGGGTGGGCTGGGTGTCGATCGGCGCCACGGCGGTGTGGTGCCTGCTGGCCGTGTTCCAGGTGAAGCTCCAGTCCACGGTGAAGGAGTCGGTGTTCCTGACCGCCAAGACGTCGGCGATGGTGTGCTGGCTGTTCGTCGGCTCGTCGATCTTCTCCGCCGCGTTCGCGCTGCTGGGCGGGCAGGAAGTGGTCGAGCACTGGGTGCTCTCGCTCGGCCTGACGCCGATCCAGTTCATGATCCTCGCGCAGGTCATCATCTTCCTGCTCGGCTGGCCGCTGGAATGGACGGAGATCATCGTCATCTTCATGCCGATCTTCATTCCGCTGCTGGCGAAATTCAACATCGACCCGCTGTTCTTCGGGTTGCTGGTCGCGCTCAACCTGCAGACGGCGTTCCTGTCGCCGCCGGTGGCGATGGCCGCGTTCTACCTGAAGGGCGTGGCGCCGAAGCACGTCACGCTGAACCAGATCTTCGCCGGAATGATGCCGTTCATGGGCATCCAGGTCCTCGCGCTGGCGCTGCTGTACATCTGGCCGGCGATCGGCCTCTGGCTGCCACAGGTCCTCTACAAGTAGCGGGGCGGGCGCCGCGTTGCCCGTTGCGTCTCAGGGCGCGCCCGGAGTAACCTGAGCGCCGCGCGTGGCGGAAAGGGGCGCGCCCCGAGGAGGCCGTATGCTGGTCAGCGAAATCCTGCGCATCAAGGGCACCACCCTGTACACCACGCCGTCCGAGGCGCTGGTCGTCGAGGCGGTGAAGGTGATGGTCCAGCTCGACATCGGCTCTCTGGTGGTGATGGACAAGGGCCGGATGACGGGAATGCTGACGTTCGCCGAGGTCCTGGCGGCGCTGGCCGAGCGCGGCGGCACGCTGGGCGATCTCTCCGTCGGCGCGATCGTCATGCGCGATCCGCCGTCCGCGGGTCCGAAGCTCGACGTGATGGATCTGCGGCGGATGATGCTCGAGCGCCACGCCCGCTACGTGCCGGTGCTCGACGGCACGACGCTGCTCGGGGTGATCTCGTTCCACGACGTCGCCAAGGCGGTCTACGAAGAGCAGAGCTTCGAGAACCGGATGTTGAAGAGCTACATCAGCGACGACCACACGTAGGCGGAAACCTCACGCCTGCAGCACGAACATCGCCGGACGCTTTGCGTAGGCGGTGAGATCGCGGCCGCGCCACGCGCGGATCTCCCGCGCCTCGATCGTCTCGGTCTCGGCCGTGAGATCGGCGGCGACGCACAGGCGCGTGCCGGGCCTGCACGTGGCGGCGAGCGCCCCGATCAGCGCCGCGTTGCGATAGGGCGTTTCGATGAACAGCTGCGCCGCGCCCGACTCGCGCGATGCGGCCTCCAGCCGGCGGATCGCGTCCGCCCGCGCCTCCGGCTTGACGGGCAGGTAGCCGTGGAAGGTGAAGCCCTGGCCGTTCATGCCGGAAGCCATCAAGGCGAGCAGCACCGCCGAGGGCCCGACCAGCGGCACCACGGCGATGCCCTCGCCGTGCGCGGCGGCGACCAGCAGCGAGCCGGGGTCGGCCACACCCGGGCAGCCGGCATCCGACAGCATCCCGAGATCGGCCCCGGCACGTGCGGGCGCCAGCAGCTGCGCGCAGCGCTGTGGCGACGGGTCCGCGCCCAGCTCGGTGATCTCGATCTGCTGCAGGGGAACGGCCGTGCCGATCGTCTTCAGGAACGCGCGAGCGGGCTTCGCGTTCTCGACGACGTAATGCGCGAGCCCGCCCGCGACCGCGATCGTCCGCGCAGGCAGGACATTCCCGGGCGGCACCACCCCCAGCAGGTTCGGAACGAGGAAGAGGCGGCCCGGCATGTTCGCGCTCGCAACGGGGGTGCGTGGGGTGCGAGCCGGCAACGATCAGCCGGGCTGCGCCAGGATTGCGACGCCGGCGGCGCGGAGCATGTCGGTCAGGCGGATCAAGGGCAGGCCGACCAGCGCGGTCGGGTCGTCGCTTTCGATGCGGACGAACAGGGCGATGCCCAGCGCATCCGACTTGACCGACGCCGCGCAGTCATAGGGCTGGTCGCGCCGCAGGTAGGCTTCGATCTCCGCCGGTGCGAGCTCGCGGAACGTGCTGCGGACGTCGATCATCGCCGTCTGGCAGTCGCCGGTCGCGGCGTCGAGCAGCGCCAGTCCCGTATGGAACACCACCGTCCGGCCGGAGAGCGCCGTCAGCTGCGCCACCGCGTCGGCGTGGTCGACGGGTTTGCCGACGGCGCGGCCGTCGCAATCGGCGACCTGGTCGGAGCCGATCACCAGCGCGGCCGGATGATCCTGCGCCACGCTGCGCGCCTTGGCTTCGGCGAGGCGCAGCGCCGTATGCACCGGGGTCTCGCCCGGCAGCGGTGTCTCGTCGGTGGCGGGCGACGCGACGGCGAAGGACAGGCCGAGCTGGTTCAGCAGGGCGCGACGGTAGCGCGAGGTCGACGCCAGCACGAGCGGTCGGGCGGAGCTCGGAGCCGTTCGCGGAGGCAGGCGGATTGCGCGTTGTTTTTGTGGACATTTTTTGACATGCGGGGGCGGTCGCGGTATTATCCAACGTTTTTGATCGACGGGTTGCGCGACCGGATCGGCAGCGACGATCCGGGCCCCGACCGGCAGGTCGAGCACGATCGGCGGGCTGCGGCACAGGGCTCGACCGGATGACGGGGAGCCGCTGTGCGTCGTCCAATGAAACCGGAAGGCCGCTTCGACGGCTACGGCGTCGCAGCGCGGCAGGCGGTGATCGCCGGACGGGTCGACGCCGCCGCGTTGCCGCGGGTGTCCGACCTGCTCGCGGAGGAAGGCGGGACTGCGCAGGTCGACTACCGGATCACCGGGAGCGCCGACGCGGGCGGGCGGCCGGCGCTGGAAGTGGCGCTGTCCGGCGTGGTGCCGCTCACGTGCCAGCGGTGCCTGCAGCCTTTCGCCTGGCCGGTCGAGCAGTCGACGCTGCTGCTGCTCGCGCGCGACGAAGGCGAGCTGGCGCGGCTCGACGAGGAAGACCACGAGCATGAAGTGCTCCTGGCCGATGCGCCGCTCGATGCGTTGGCGCTGGTCGAGGACGAATTGCTGTTGACGCTGCCGTTTGCCCCCCGATGCCCCGAGGCGCAGTGCCCTGCGGCCGGGACCGGGCTGGCGGCGGCGGCGGGCGAGGCCACCGGCAGCGCGTCGCCGTTCGGGGCGCTGGCCGGACTGAAAGCGGCACCAGGAAAGAAGGCCCGACGCTGAACCCGGCGCGGGCCGGCAGATGAACACGGATTGCAGCACCTACGTCAGGAGAAACCCATGGCTGTCCAGCAGAACAAGAAATCGCCGTCGAAGCGCGGCATGCACCGCGCCCACAGCTCGCTCGCCGCGCCGGCGCTCGCCGTCGAGCCGGTCACCGGCGAGACGCACCGGCGCCACCACATCAGCCCGAGCGGCTACTACCGCGGCAAGCAGGTCGTCAAGACCAAGGCCGACGAGTAGCGACCGGCGCGACCGCGGTCCGCGGGCCGCCGCGCGTCCGCCGCCCGCCGGAATGACGACCGTAGCACGCGGCATCCTGCGCATGCCTGTCACCGTAGCCATCGACGCGATGGGGGGCGACCACGGCCCGTCGGTGACGCTGGCGGCCGCGCTCGACTTCCTCGAGCGCACGCCCGACGCGCGGGTGATCGCCGTCGGCCTCGAAGCGCCGCTGCGCGCCGCGCTCGCGAAGCTGCGCTCGAGCGCAGCGACCGGCTGACGCATCCACGCCGCGAGCGAAGTGGTCGAGATGCACGAGCCGCCCGCGCTCGCGCTGCGCAACAAGAAAGACTCCTCGATGCGGGTCGCGATCAACCTGGTCAAGGACGGCGACGGCCGAGGCCTGCGTGTCGGCCGGCAACACCGGCGCGCTGATGGCGATCTCGCGCTTCGTGCTGAAGATGCTGCCCGGCATCGACCGGCCGGCGATCGCCGCGCAGCTGCCGACCGAAGACGCGGCGTACGCACGTGCTCGACCTCGGCGCCAACGTCAATTGCACGCCCGAGCAGCTGGTGCAGTTCGCGGTGATGGGCGCGGCGCTCGCCGCCGCCGTGGACGGCATCGAGCAGCCCACCGTCGGCCTGCTCAACATCGGCGAGGAGGACATCAAGGGCAACGACGTCGTCAAGGAAGCCGCCGAGCTGCTGAAGGCCTCCGGCCTCAACTTCCACGGCAACGTCGAAGGCAACGACATCTTCAAGGGCACGACCGACGTCGTGGTCTGCGACGGCTTCGTCGGCAACGTCGCGCTGAAGACCTCGGAGGGCCTCGCGCAGATGCTCTACGAGTTCCTCAAGGCGGAGTTCACGCGCAACCCGCTGACCAAGCTCGCGGCGCTGGTCGCCTACCCGGTGCTGCAGGCGTTCAAGCGCCGCATCGACCCGCGCCGCTACAACGGCGCCACGCTGATCGGCCTGAAGGGCATCGTCGTCAAGAGCCACGGCGGCGCCGACAAGCTCGCGTTCTCGGTACGCGATCGCCAAGGCCTACGCCGAAGTGACGCAACGGCGTGCTCGACAAGATCGCGCAGCGGATGGCGGCGATGCCGCGAGCCGGCGCCCGGCGTCGATCGCCGCGCGCGGCCGATGCCGCCGCGGGCGGAGCCGTCGGTGCATAGCCGCATCGCCGGCACCGGCAGCTACCTGCCCGCGCAGCGTCGTCACCAACGCCGACCTCGCGCAGCGCGTCGACACCAGCGACGACTGGATCGTCGCGCGCACCGGCATCCGCGCAGCGCCACATCGCCGCCGACGACGAGACGACCTCCGACCTCGCGCTGCGCCGCGTCGCGGCGCGCGCTGGACGCCGCCGGCATCGCGGCGGCCGACGTCGACCTCATCGTCGTCGCGACCACCACGCCGGACATGATCTTTCCCGTCGACGGCCTGCATCCTCCAGGACAAGCTCGGCGTCGCCGGCGGGCGCGGCGTTCGACGTGCAGGCGGTGTGCTCGCGGCTTCGTCTACGCGCTGGCGCTCGCCGACAAGATGGTCGCGAGCGGCAGCGCGCGCAACGCGCTGGTGGTCGGCGCCGAGATCTATTCGCGCATCCTCGACTGGAACGACCGCGGCACCTGCGTGCTGTTCGGCGACGGCGCCGGCGCGGTGGTGCTGCTGCCGCAGCGCAGCGCCCGGGCATCCTCGTCGACGCACCTGCACGCCGACGGCAGCCACGCGGACATCCTCGAAGTCGCCGGGCCACGTCGCGCAACGGCGTGATCGAGGGCTCGCCTTCTGCACGATGGACGGCCAGGCGGTGTTCAAGTTCGCGGTCAAGGTGCTGGCCGAGGTCGCGCACGAGGCGCTCGCGGCCAACGGCATGACGCCGGCGGACATCGACTGGCTGATTCCGCACCAGGCCAACATCCGGATCATCGACGCCACGGCGAAGAAGCTCGGCCTGCCGCCGGCGAAGGTGGTCGCGACGGTCGACCGCCACGGCAACACGTCGGCCGCGTCGATCCCGCTGGCGCTCGACGTCGCGGTGCGCGACGGCCGCATCCAGCCCGGGCAGCACGTGATGCTGGTCGGCGTCGGCGGCGGATTCACCTGGGGATCGGTGCTCGTCCGCTGGCTGACGCGGTGAGCAGCCGCGTGCACGCGATCCGTCGACCGAGTACCGACCGCACTCAGGAACTCGCACATGAAACTCGCATTCGTCTTTCCCGGGCAGGGCTCGCAGTCGGTCGGCATGCTGGCGGACTTCGCCGCGCACCCGGTCGTGCGCGCGACCTTCGACGAGGCCTCGGACGTGCTCGGCCAGGACCTCTGGGCGCTGGTCGACGAACGGCCCGGCCGAGGCGCTCAACCAGACGGTCAACACGCAGCCGGTGATGCTCGCGGCCGGCGTTGCGGTGTGGCGCGCCTGGCTCGCCGCCGGCGGCGCCGCGGCCGGTCGTGGTCGCCGGCCACAGCCTGGGCGAATACACGGCGCTGGTCGCCGCCGGCGCGCTCGCGTTCGCCGACGCGCTGCCGCTGGTGCGCTTCCGCGCGCAGGCGATGCAGGAGGCGGTGCCGGCCGGCGTGGGCGCGATGGCCGCGATCCTCGGCCTCGACGACGCCGGCGTCGCGCGCGGCGTGCGCCGAAGCGGCGCAGGGCGAGGTGGTCGAGCCCGTCAACTTCAACGCGCCGAGCCAGGTCGTGATCGCCGGGCACACGGAGGCCGTCGAGCGCGCGATCGCGGCCGCGCAAGGCGCGCGGCGCGAAGCGCGCGTGCTGCTGCCGGTGTCGGCGCCGTTCCACAGCTCGCTGCTGAAGCCCGCGGCGGAGCGCCTCGCGGCGCGGCTCGCCGAGTCGCCGTCGCGGCGCCGGCGATCCCGGTGGTGCACAACGTCGACGTCGCAGGAGCAGCCGACGCCGGACGGCGATCCGCGACGCGCTCGCGCAGCAGGCGGCGAGCCCGGTGCGCTGGGTCGAGACGATCCAGGCGTTCGCCGCGCGCGGCGTCACGCACGTCGTCGAATGCGGGCCCGGCAAGGTGCTCGCCGGCCTCAACCGGCGGATCGCGCCGGACCTCGCAGTCGTACGCGCTGACCGACAGCACGGCATCGACGCGGCGCGCGCGGAGATCGCCGCGGCGGCGCTGACCGGCCGAACGCGCGACACGGACGTCGCGAATGAGCGATGAGCACGCTCGACGGGCAGGTGCGCGCTGGTCACCGGCGCGACGCGCGGCATCGGCCGCGCGATCGCGCTGGCGCTCGCCCGCGACGGCGCCACGGTGGTCGGCACGGCGACGACCGACGAGGGCGCCGCGAAGATCGCCGCGTACCTCGCGGCGGCGGGCAACGCGGCAGCGGCATCGCGCTCGACGTCACCGACGGCGCCGCAGTCGACGCGGCGCTGGCCGACATCGAGGCGCGCTTCGGCGCCGTCACGATCCTCGTCAACAATGCCGGCATCACCCGCGACAACCTGCTGCTGCGGATGAAGGACGACGAGTGGGACGCCATCATGGCGACCAACCTGAAGCCGGTGTTCCGGCTCGCCAAGGCGGTGCTGCGCGGGATGATGAAGGCGCGCCACGGGCGGATCATCAACATCGGCTCGGTGGTCGGCGCGAGCGGCAACGCCGGGCAGGCCAACTACGCGGCGGCCAAGGCGGCGCTGGTCGGCTTCACCAAGTCGCTGGCGCAGGAAGTCGGCAGCCGCAACATCACCGTCAACTGCGTCGCGCCCGGGTTCATCGACACCGACATGACCCGCGCGCTGCCCGAGGCGCAGCGCGGCAAGCTGCTGGAGCGCATTCCGCTCGGCCGGCTCGGCACGCCCGAGGACGTCGCCGAGGCCGTCGTGTTCCTGGCGTCGCCGCGGGCGGCGTACATCACCGGCGCGACGCTGCACGTCAACGGCGGCATGTACATGACTGAGCGGCTGGGCCAGGCGAGCGCCGGCATGACGGCGAACGGCAGCGCGATCAGGGCGAGTCGCGGCCTTCTGGTAAAATCCGCGCGGTTTCGACTCGGTCATTCCCGCAGCGGGAGGAGAAGCATGGAAAACATTGAACAACGAGTTAAGAAGATCGTCGCCGAGCAGCTCGGCGTCAACGAAGCCGAGATCAAGAACGAGTCGTCGTTCGTCGACGACCTCGGCGCCGATTCGCTCGACACCGTCGAGCTGGTGATGGCGCTCGAAGAGGAGTTCGAGACCGAGATCCCCGACGAGGAGGCCGAGAAGATCACCACCGTCCAGCAGGCGATCGACTACATCGGCTCGCACGTCAAGAAGTGATTCGCCGCGGGCCGGCCGGGCTGCCCCGGCCGGCTCGCCGCGATTGCAGCGCGCGGCCGGCTGAAGCGCCGCCGCTGATCCCCGCGGGTTCCGCTCTTCACCGGATTCCAAACACCGCCATGTCCCGACGCCGTGTCGTCGTCACCGGACTGGGCATCGTCTCGCCCGTCGGCATCGGCCTCGCCGCGGCCTGGGAGACGATCCTCGCCGCGCGCTCCGGCATCGGGCCGGATCACCCGCTTCGACGCCTCGGCGTTCCCGTCGCGCATCGCCGGCGAGGTGAAGGACTTCGACGTCACGCAAGTACCTGTCGGCGAAGGAGGCGCGGCGCTACGACACGTTCATCCACTACGGCCTCGCGGCCTCGATGGAGGCGGTGCGCGACGCCGGGCTCGACGGCTACACCGGCGACAAGGAGCGCGTCGGCGTGTGCATCGGCTCGGGCATCGGCGGCCTGCCGATGATCGAGGACACCAAGCACGCGTACCTCGACGGCGGGCCGCGCAAGATCTCGCCGTTCTTCGTGCCCGGGTCGATCATCAACATGGTCGCGGGACTGGTGTCGATCCACTACGGCTACCAGGGTCCCAACCTCGCCATGGTCAGCGCCTGCTCGACGGCCAACCACAGCATCGGCGAGGCGGCGCGGATCATCGAGTACGGCGACGCCGACGTGATGGTCGCCGGCGGCACGGAGTCGACCGTGAGCCCGCTCGGCATGGGCGGCTTCTGCGCCGCGCGCGCGCTGTCCACGCGCAACGACGACCCCGACCGCCGCCAGCCGCCCCTGGGACATCGACCGCGACGGCTTCGTGCTGGGCGAGGGCGCCGGCGTGCTGGTGCTCGAGGAATACGAGCACGCCAAGGCGCGCGGCGCGCGCATCTACTGCGAGCTCGCGGGCTACGGCATGAGCGCCGATGCGCACCACATCACCGCGCCGCCCGAAGACGGCCGCGGCGCGGCGCGCAGCATGGCCAACGCGATGCAGGAACGCGCGGCTCAACCCCGACGACATCGACTACATCAACGCCCACGGCACGTCGACGCCGCTGGGCGACATCGCCGAGTGCGTCGCGGTCAAGCGCGCTGTTCGGCGACCACGCCGACAAGCTCGCCGTGTCGTCGACCAAGTCGATGACCGGCCACCTGCTGGGCGCCGCCGGCGGCATCGAGGCGGTGTTCACCGCGCTCGCGCTGCGCGACCAGGTGGCGCCGCCCACGGCCAACCTCGTCAACCGCGACCCGAAGTGCGACCTCGACTTCGTGCCGCTCACCGCGCGCGCGATGAAGATCCGCGCCGCGCTGTCGAACTCGTTCGGCTTCGGCGGCACCAACGCGACGCTCGTCTTCCGCCGCGCTCTGACGCGCCGCGCGCGTCGGCCTTCCAACCGCTGTCAGACCACGCAATGGCCCTGATCGTCCAGAAATACGGCGGCACGTCCGTCGGCACCACCGACCGCATCAAGAACGTCGCCCGGCGCGTCGCGCGCTTCCATCGCGAGGGCCACCAGCTGGTCGTCGTGGTCTCCGCGATGAGCGGCGAGACCAACCGCCTGCTGGCGCTGGCGAAGGAGCTCTCGCCGAGCCCGAACCCGCGCGAGCTCGACGTCGTCGCCGCCACCGGCGAGCAGGTGACGATCGGGCTCCTCGCGATCGCGCTGCGAGGCGATGGGCCTCAAGGCGAAGAGCTACACCGGCGGGCAGGTGCAGGTGCTGACCGACAGCGCGTTCACCAAGGCGCGCATCCTCAACGATCGACGAGGACAAGATGCGCGCCGACCTCGAGGCCGGCACGATCGTCATCGTCGCCGGCTTCCAGGGCGTGGACGCCGAGGACAACATCACCACGCTCGGGCGCGGCGGGTCCGACACCTCGGGCGTCGCGCTGGCCGCGGCGCTGAAGGCCGACGAGTGCCAGATCTACACCGACGTCGACGGCGTCTACACCACCGACCCGCGGATCGTGCCCGAGGCGCGGCGCCTGGACAACGTCACCTTCGAGGAAATGCTCGAGATGGCGAGCCTCGGCTCGAAGGTGCTGCAGATCCGCTCGGTCGAGTTCGCGGGCAAGTACAAGGTCAAGCTGCGCGTGCTCTCGTCGCTCGAGGACCCCGAGGTCACTTCCGCCGGCACGCTCATCACCTACGAGGAAGATCACACCATGGAGCAGGCGATCATTTCCGGCATCGCGTTCACGCGCGACGAAGCCAAGATCTCGGTGATGGGCGTGGAGGATCGCCCAGGCATCGCGTACGCGATCCTCGGCCCGATCGCCGCCGCCAACATCGACGTCGACATGATCGTGCAGAACATCGGCGCGTCGGGGCACACCGACTTCTCGTTCACCGTCAACCGCGCGCGAATACCAGAAGGCGCTCGACGTGCTGGCGCGCGAGCGCGGCAAGGTGTTCGCCGCGCGCGAGATCATCGGCGACAACCGGATCTGCAAGGTGTCCGCCGTCGGCATCGGCATGCGCTCGCACGTCGGGCCTCGCGAGCAAGATGTTCAAGGCGCTCGCCGACGAGGGCATCAACATCCAGATGATCTCGACCTCCGAGATCAAGATCTCGGTGGTGATCGACGAGAAGTACCTCGAGCTCGCCGTGCGCGTGCTGCACAAGGCGTTCGAGCTGGAGCAGGCGCCGGCGACTGCGTAACTTGCGGTTTCTTCAGCGATTTTTCGTCATTCGTTTGACTGGCCGAGGCTCGCAGCCGTACAATCACCCGTTCACCGGAGACGTGGCCGAGAGGTCGAAGGCACTCCCCTGCTAAGGGAGCATGCGGCCAAAAACTGCATCAAGGGTTCGAATCCCTTCGTCTCCGCCAGTATTGCACCGCACTCCGGCGCGAGAACTGTCGCTTGTGCGATGTGCGTCAAGTCGTTTTGTCGGCGACTTCATAGTGTCCCCTGAGAAGCATGCCCCGACGCTAAGCCGCGGCTCATAATGGCGGCGGGAGCGGGGGCCGGCGCGCAGATTGACGCAGTCGCTGCGCGTCGAGCGACCGGCAACGGCGGGGAGCATCGCATGGTGCAGCAGATCGACGGCAGGCTGCCGACCGAGCGCGGCGGCGTTGTGCCCAGGCCGCCGCCCGCGACGATGGACGAGTCGGCGCTGGGCCTGCTGGACCGGGCCTTTGCGCGCGCGACCGGATCGCCACGCATCGAGGGCAATGCAGTGCGCATCCTGCGCGATGCGGCGGGGAACTATCCGGCCTGGCTCGACGCGATCGCCAAGGCCGAGCGCACGATCCTGTTCGAGTCCTATCTGTGGCAGGACGACGACGTCGGACAGGAGTTCGCCGCCGCGCTGGCCGCGAAGGCGCGTGCCGGCATCCGCGTGCGCGTGATCTACGATTGGCTCGGTTCGCTGGGCGCGCGGGAACTGTGGGTCGCAGCTGCGCGCCGCCGGCGCCGAAGTCCGCCGCTTCAACCCATTCGCCATCACGACGCCGCTCGCCTGGGTGTCGCGCGATCACCGCAAGACGATCGCGATCGACGGCCGCGTCGGCTTCGTCACCGGCGTGTGCATCAGCGCGGCGTGGCGCGGCGACCCGGCACGCCTGCTCGAGCCCTGGCGCGATACGGGGATCGAGATTCGCGGCCCCGCGGTCGCCGAGCTCGAGGAAGCGTTCGCCGAGGTGTGGCGTGCCTGCGGCGGGGCGGCGCTCGCGAAGAAGGACATGACCGCGCCCGGCGACATCGCGCGCGCCGGCGACGTTGCCGTGCGGGTGATCGCCGGCACGCCCAGCGCGGCCGGCGTCTTCCGGCTCGACCAGCTGATCGCCTCGGCGGCGCGCGACTACCTGTGGCTCACCGACGCCTATTTCGTCGGCCTGTCGCCGTACGTGCAGGCGCTGTGCGCGGCGGCCCGCGACGGGGTCGACGTCCGGCTGCTGGTCCCCGGCGCCAGCGACATCGCCGCGCTGCAGCCGCTCTCGCGCGCCGGCTACCGGCCGCTGCTCGCCGCGGGCGTGCGCGTGTTCGAGTGGAACGGCACGATGCTGCACGCGAAGACCGCGGTGGCCGACGGACTGTGGGCGCGCGTGGGCTCGACCAACCTCAACTTCGCGAGCTGGATACAGAACTGGGAGCTCGACGTCGCGATCGAGGACCGGGGCTTCGCCGCGGAGATGGCCGCGATGTACGAGGAGGACCTGCGCCGCGCCACCGAAATCGTGCTGACGCGCCGCAATCGGGTGCGCAAGATCGGAGGAGGGCAGCCCCGCGGCACCCGTGCGCCACGCGGCCTCGGGCAGCGCCGGGCGCGCCGCCGCAGGCGCGATTTCCGTCGGCAACGCGATGGGGGCGGCGCTCACGAACCGTCGCCTGCTGGGACCGGCGGAATCGGGATTGCTGGTGAAGCTTGCGGCGTTCGCGCTCGCGACGTCGGTCATCGGCTTCCTGTGGCCGCGGACGCTGGCGATCCCGCTCGCGATCATCGCGGCCTGGCTCGGGCTCTCGATGCTCGGCAAGGCGTGGGCATTGCGGCGGCAGCGCACGCCGGCACCGCATGCACCAGCGGCGGCGCCGGACGCCGGCAAGGGCGAAAGCACGGGTGGCGGCCGCGACAAGCACGATGCTATAATTTAAAGATGCGCCCGTAGCTCAGATGGATAGAGTACCTGGCTACGAACCAGGGGGTCGTGGGTTCAATTCCTGCCGGGCGCGCCAGATTTCTACTGCAACATCAAGCGCTTGCCGAAGCCGCGGCAGGCGCTTTTCTTTTCAAAATCACGAGTGTGGGCATTTTGTGGACACCCAGCTCGCACACCCTTTCCGCCGCCGCGATCAGGTTCTGCAACTCCGCCGCCGAGTAGCGCGTGGTGATGCGTCCCGAGCGGTGACCGAGCAAATCCTGCCGGTCCTCGAACGATACGCCGGCGGCCCGCAACCGCCGCCCGAAGGTGTGCTTCAAGTCGTGCACCCGCACCTGCGGCAAGCCGGCGCGCAAGCGCGCCTGCTATTCGAGGAGGCGCGTGAGCGCGGCGACGCGAGCGTCAACCTGTGGGGCACGGGCGTGGCGTTGCGGGAGTTCCTACATGTGGACGACCTGGCCGACGCGGCGCTCTTCCTGCTCGGCCTGGATGATCCACCCGATGGGGTAAACATCGGTTCGGGCCAGGAGGTGTCGATCCGCGAACTGGTCGAACGCGTTCGCGACGCGTGCGGCGCCACGTGCGAACTGGGTTGGGATCCGACCAAACCGGATGGGATGCCGCGCAAGCTGCTCGATTGCTCGCGCCTGCACGGTCTCGGCTGGCACCACAAGATCGATCTCGAAGCGGGTCTCGCCCGCACCGTCGCCGACTACCGCCGCGAGAAGGCTGAAGGTCGTGTACGGGGCGCGCGGCATTGAGCGACGATTGGCGATGCACCATCGCGCCCCCGCCCTATCGCCGGTAGCGGCGCAGCATGGCCGCGATTGCCTGCGCGAAGGGCATACGCCGGCCGATGACCAACCGCTCCAGCGGGGGCCGCAGACCAGATCGGGGGTCCTTCGGCCGGCCCGTGCCGGACGGCGGTCGCTGGGGCGTCTGTGGCGAAGGTGACGACGGTGACGATCCGCACCAGTCGGCCCCCGAAAGGGGAGTCGAAATCACGCGGCGATCTCCCGGCCGTTGGACATCGTCGGCTGAGGGACAGGATCGTGCACAACGGATCGGGGATCGCGTGTCGGCGATCGCGTTGCCGCTCGCCTTCGCTGGGTCTAGACTGCGCGCATTGGCATCCGTTTCCAATGTCGCCTCCGACGCTGTCCCGGTCTGCGGATCGGTATGCAAGGGAGCCACTATGTCGATCTATCGCCGGCGCACGTGGGATGTACTAAACGGCATTGACCAACCCCACACTCGGGGCGAAGTGGCTATGCGGCCAACAGCGCCGGCGGGCGAATCCCCTGCCGGGGAGCAAGATTGGTCAAGACATCGCAGGGCGATGCCTCTGGAGCAATTGCTGCCGGCGACCGAGAAATGGCTCGGCCATCTGCCGCCCGACGTGTTCCCGCGTGCCCTTGTCACCCACTTCCCGCGGATCATCAATCTAATAGCGCTGCAATGGGACAACTACAATTCGTGCCAGGCCTATTTCCAGGAGCTCCTCGTCGACCGGCGTCCAGAGCGGCAAGGATTTCCCGCTGCCGTGGTGTGTGAGCTGGAAAAGCTGCGCGACCATTGGTACAGCGGGCGCGGACGCTGAAAGAATGACGCCCAGCATACGCGGCGATCCGCCGACGGGTGCGTCAAGACTTGTACGTTGACGAGGACAGCATGGCCGACGACCAACCCTTCGAACGGCTGTAGATGGACCCCTCGTCGGTTGCAAGCCGCCGTACTCGGGCGATGAGCTGCAGAATACCGGTTAGCTCGGATTCACTATTCGCGGCGAAGTTCCTGATTGAACTGTGGGCACCGTGCGGGCATCAACCCTGCACGGTGCTGCACATTCATGCGAATGTCCGCAACGGGCGTCCGCAATTAGTGAAATAAAAACAATTAGTTACGGCCAAGAACTCGAACGTGGGCAAGGAAGCCGCGCGGCCCCGCGCAGCGCGCGCGCGCAAGTCCGCAGCGCCCGCGCGAGCGAAGCCGCGCGCGAAGAAGGCGCCCGTCGCCAAGGAAGCCGGCATGCGGGCGCTGCGCCTCGAGAAGACCCGGCACGACCTGTTGCGCGCCGCGACCGCGATCATCGGCGAGGTCGGCTACGCAAAGGCGTCGATCGCGCGGATCACCGCGCGCGCCAGGGTGGCGCAGGGCACGTTCTACACGTACTTAAAGTCGCGGCAGGATCTCTTCGACCGGCTGCTGCCGGCGGTCGGGCTCGACATGCTGCACAGGCTCGCCGCGCGGATGCACGGCGCCGCCAGCCTGATCGACGTCGAGGAGCGCGGCGTGCGCGAGCTCTTCGGCTACCTCGTCGAGAATCCCGGCTTCTACCGGCTGCTCAACGAAGCGGAAACCCTGGCGCCGAAGGCGCATCGCGTCCACTTCGACAACGTGACCAGGGGCTACGTCCACTCGCTGCACCTCGCGTGGCAGAACGGCGCGCTGCCGGGCTACGACGAAAGCGAGATCCGGGCGCTCGCGTTCATGCTGATGGGCATGCGCAGTTACCTGATGCTGGGCTTTGCGCGCAAGGGGCGAACGATGACCCGGGTGCCCGAGGCCGTGATCGCCACCTATCTCAAGTTCGTCCGCGCCGGCTTCGAACGGGCCTGACCGCGATGGACGGCGCCACCAAGTCGGCCGGGCCGGAGCAGAATGGCGGGACATGAAGATCCTGAGCCCGTCGCAGACCGCGGAAGCGCTGCCGTACGCCCGACTGGTCCCGGCCGTCGCGCAGGCGGCGCTCGAACTGGCCGGCGGGCGGATCAAGGCGCCTGAGCGGCAGGTGGTGACGATCGACGCCGCCAGCGTGCTCCTGTGCATGCCGGCGGTCGGCAGCGATCTCAGCGTGGTGAAGCTGGTGACGGTGCACGCGAACAACGCGCAGCACGCACTGCCGGCGATCCAGGGCGAAGTGATCGTCTTCGACACCGCGACCGGCCGACGGCTTGCCCTGCTCGACGGCCCGACGGTGACCGCGCGGCGCACCGCGGCGGTCACCCTGCTCGGCATCGAGGCGCTGGCCGCGAGGCGACCGTCGTCGGTGCTGATCATCGGCACCGGCACCCAGGCGTCGGCGCACGCCGACGCGCTGGCGGAGTTTCTCGGCATCAACGAGTTCTGGATCGCGGGCATCGACGTGCCCGCCGCCGAAGCCTTCATCGCTTCGCTGCGCAGGCGGCACCCGCAGGTCGCCGCGCAGGCGACGACGGCTGCGCAGCTGCAATTCGTGCTTCCCGCCACCGATGTCGTCATCGCGTTGACCACGGCGCGCACGCCGGTGATCCCAGCCCGCATCGCGCCGCACACGCTGGCCATCGGCATCGGCGCCTTCAAGCCGGACATGGCCGAATTCCCTCCCGAGCTGCTGCACCGCCGGCGGATCGTCGTGGACGATCCGGAGGGCGCGCGGCACGAAGCAGGCGACCTCATCCAGGCCGGCATTGACTGGACCGGCGTTCGCGGACTGGCGTCGATCCTGGACGCCGGGATCGAGCGGACGGGCGAAGCGCCGGTGTTCAAGACCGTGGGTCAGGCAGCCTGGGACCTGGCGGCGGCGCGGGTGGCGGTTTCGTCGCTGCGCGACTGAATCGCATCCGGCAGCGCGATGACCACCGACCTCAATCCCGGGGCTCGCGCGGCTTGTCGTCCTTGCCCCGCTTGAGGGCGATGCCGCGCCGCGCCAGCGCATCGCGCAGCAGGAACTCCACCTGCGCGTTGGCGCTGCGCAGCTCGGCCTGCGCCAGGCGCTCGATTTCCGCCCACAACGCAGGATCGACGCGCAGCAGGAAGGCTTTCTTGTCGGCCATCGTCAGGATGCCGCGCCGCCCGCGCTGCGGGGCGGCGGCGGATCAGGTGTAGAGCGTCCCGGTATTGATGACCGGCTGCACTTCGGATTCGGCGCACAGCACGACCATCAGGTTGGACACCATCGACGCGCGGCGCTCGTCGTCGAGCTCGACGACCTTCTTCGCGGAAAGCTCGGCCAGCGCCATCTCGACCATCGACACCGCGCCGTGCACGATCTTCTGGCGCGCGGCGATGATCGCCTCGGCCTGCTGGCGCCGCAGCATCACCTGAGCGATCTCGGGCGCGTAGGCGAGGTGGGTGAGACGGGCTTCCTCGACCACGACGCCGGCCTGCTCGAGGCGCGCCTGCAGCTCTTTGACCAGAGCGCGCGCGACGACGTCGGCGCTCTCGAGCAGCGTGGGCTCGCGGGTGACGTCCTGCTTTTCCTCGGCATCGTAGGCAAACGACGACGCGAGGTGGCGCACCGCCGATTCGCTCTGCACCTTGACGAACATCTCGTAGTCGTCGACGTCGAACGCGGCCTTGGCGGTGTCCTCCACGTGCCAGACGACGACCGCGGCGATCTCGATCGGATTGCCGCGCTTGTCGTTGACCTTCAAGCGGTCGCCGTTCAGGTTGCGCGCGCGCAGTGACATCTTCTTGCGCGTGTAGAACGGATTGGTCGCGCGCAGCCCCGGCACCCGGCTGGTGCCCTTGTAGTCGCCGAACAGCTGCAGGATGGCCGCTTCGTTGGGCTGCAGCGTGTAGAGCCCCGCCAAAGTCAGCGCGCCCAGCAGCAGCAACACGACGGCCAGCGCGAGCGTCCACCAGTCCGGTCGCCCGCGACCCACCGACTGCCACACCATCGCGGCGCCGCCCGCAAGCAGGGCCAACGCCAGTACCAGCGCGAAGAAGCCGTTGCCGGTGGCGATCGGGCGTTCCTCGTGGGAGGGCCCCCGGGTGTTCGATGCGCGTTCCATCTCGACCTCCGTGTCAGGACCCGTCCGGGGCGGAATGCCCGGCGGCAAGTCCTATCGAAATGATATCACTATGATACCACCTGTCGCGACCGTTCGTCGGCTCCGGCGCGTTGTCTCGGGCCGGTCGTGGCTCGGCCACCGCCGGCGGGGATCCGCAGGCTTGACCCGGGATGAATGCGGGCCGCACCATCGGTTCTCGCTTCCTGCCACCGTGAACGCTGCCCGAATGACCCGAACGCATCGCTCGAACCCGATCGCCCGCCCGCGCCGCCCGCGCACCGACGGAGCCTGCCCGTGAACCCTCCGCGCGAGACCGCGCTCGCAATCCGCCCGGCCGCAACGCTTATCCTGCTGCGCGACGCCGCGCCGGGATTGGAACTCCTGCTGCTGCGGCGCGCCGAGAAGGCGGTCTTCCTCGGCGGCGCGTACGTCTTCCCCGGCGGGACGCTGGAAGCTGCCGACGCCGATGCCCGCACCTGGGAGCGCGTGCACGGACTCACGGACGACGAGGCGAGCCGCGCGCTCGGGATGTCCGCCGGGGCGCTCGCCTACTGGGTGGCGGCTGCGCGCGAGTGCTTCGAGGAGGCGGGCATCGTGTTCGCGAGCGACGAAGCCGGCGGTCCGGCGGCGCCGGAGCGCATCGCCGCGATGGCCGAGCACCGCGACGCGCTCAACCGCGGCGAGGGAAGCTTCGCGGATATCCTCGCCCGCCACCGCCTGGCGCTGCCCGCGCACGAGATCCACTACTTCGATCACTGGATCACGCCGCCGATCCGCCCGCGCCGCTTCGACACGCGCTTTTTCGTCGCCCGCGCGCCGGGCGGGCAGGAAGGCTCGCACGACAACGCGGAGACCGTGAACAGCCTCTGGCTGCGGCCCGCCGATGCGCTGGAGCGGGCGGAGCGCAAGGAGATCGAGGTCGCGTTCGTGACGCGCGTGGCGCTTGGCGAATTCGCGCGCTTTGCCACGGTCGAGGAGGCGCTCGCGCACGTGCGTGCGCGAGGGCCGATCGAGGCCAATCGTCCCGCGGTGGCGCAGGGCCGCGAGGGTCCGCAGATCTTCCGCCGCGGCGAAGCCCCGTACGCCGAGGTCCGCTGGAGCGATCCCGACGAGACCATGCAGGTGACCTACGATCTCGTCCCCGGGGTGCCGAAGCGGCTCGATGGCCTGGTCACCCGGGTGATCGCGCCCAACCCCGGCGTGATGACCGGCCCCGGAACGAACACCTATCTGGTCGGCGACGACGAGATCGCGGTGATCGATCCGGGACCGCCGATCGATGCGCACGTCGCCGCCGTCCTCGCCGCCGGCGCCGGGCGCATCCGCTGGATCCTGTGCACGCACACGCACCGCGATCATTCCCCGGCGGCGCGCGCGCTGCAGGCAGCCACCGGCGCTCGCGTCATCGGCCGGCCGGCGCCTGCCGTCGACTCGCACGACACGGATTTTGCGCCGGACTGGATGGCCGCCCACGACGAGACCCTGCGCCTGGGAAGCCTCACGCTGCGCGCGCTGCACACGCCGGGGCACGCTTCCAACCACCTCTGCTACCTGCTCGAAGCGACGAAGATGCTCTTCACCGGCGATCACGTGATGCAAGGCTCGACCGTCATCATCAACCCGCCGGACGGCGACATGGGCGCGTACCTGCGCTCGCTCGAGGCATTGCTCGCGCTCGACATCGCCATCATCGCGCCCGGCCACGGCTACCTCATCGGCTCGCCGCACCGCGAAATCCGGCGCCTCGTCGCCCATCGCCTGTGGCGCGAGGCGCGGGTGGTCGAGGCGCTCGACAGCCGCGCCGGCGCGACCTGCGAAGAGCTGGTCCCGCAGGCCTATGCCGATGCCGACCCCAGGCTGCACGGCATCGCGGCCCGCTCGCTGCTCGCGCACCTGCGCAAGCTCGTGGCCGAGGGGAGGGCGACCGAGGCGGGCGGGCGCTACTTCACCGCGGTGGGCTGACGCCCGGCGAGCGCGCCCTTCCAATCGCGGAACACGTCGATGTCGAAGCCGTCCGGATAGTTGAGGTAGCCGGGCGCGTGGCCTTTCGTGCCCGTCACCCCGTACTGCCAGATGATCTGCTTCGTCGCGCGGTCGATCACGACGACGCGGTCGCGCAGATCGTCGACCACGAGGATGTCGCCGGTGTCCGGAAGCTCGCGGGCGATGGACGGGTGGTCGAACATGCGGTCGCCTTCCGTGACGAAATACTCCCAGGTCACCTTGCGCGTGGCGGGGTCGAAGATCACGATGCGCCCGGGCTTCCAGAAGTCGGCGACGATCACCTGCTTGCCGTCGACCGTCGGGAAGGCGTCCGAGGGGTAGTGGATGTTCGGCGCGCGCACGCTCCAGAGCACCTTGCCCTCGCGCGTGATGCGCGAGATCCAGGCATCGGCGATCTCGGTGATCAGGAGATCGCCGTTGTCGAGCGGCGTGGCGCCGTTCGGGTGTCCCAGCTGGTGCGGCGGATTGTGGCGGCACTGCCCGGGCTTGCCCCATTGGGTGACGATGCGGCTGTCGGCGGGATCGATGATGAGCACGCGGCAGTTGCGGATGTCCGCGGTCACGAACTTGCCGTCGGCGAGCAGGTGCGCGTCGTCGGGATAGTTGAGCAACCCTGGCTGGCTGCCCTTGGTGTCCGGCACGCCGTAGGTCCACGTGATCCGGCGTGATTCGTAATCGACGATGTGGACGTCGAAGTTGTCTTCCTCGCTGACGGCGAGCCGGCGCCCGTCCGGGGAGAAATTGACGTCCTCGTTCCCCCGGTAGACCTTGAGGCTCGGGGAAGGGAATTCCCAGACGATGCGCTTGTCGGGCGTGACCTCGAGCAGGCGGTTGTTGCGGCGATCGGCGATCACGATCGGATAGGGCAGCGGCTTGCCCCACGACGGCACCGGGTTCCTGCGGTCGCCGGTCGCGGGCGGGATCGGCGGCAGCGTGACGCCGCTCGACACGATGCCGGCGCCTTCCATCTCCGGGGTGACCTGGACGGGCGTGCCTGGCGGTCGCGGCTTCGCCGGCTCGCCCGCAGCAGCCTGAAACACCCAGCCGCAGGTCGTGAGCACGGCCAGCGTCGCGACGACGCGGGCGAGCCTGCGCAGGCTCGGGATCGGGGACATTCGGGCATGTGGCATCGGAGCTCCGCATGGGCAGGCTTGGACGGCGAACCCCCATTGTTCGGCCGTTGCCGCCGTCGCGCCTTGATCCGCCGCAGGAAACGCGCAAGTCTGCGTGACGCTCACCGGGGCCGCGGCGCCGCTGTCGCGGTGAAGGGCTTTGTCCGGCCGCCACGCGATCGCCTAGAATGCGGAGGCGGCGGCCGACCGGATGCATCGCCGCGATCACAGGAGCGCACGCCATGACCGACCCCAACGCGATTGCGCTGGTAAGCCCGCCCGACATCTATCGGCCGGCGAGCTACGAGCACGCCGCGATCGTCGGCGATCTGGTGTTCACCGCCGGACAGGTGGCGCGCGATGCGCAGGGCGAGCTGGTGGGAATCGGGGACGTCGCGGCGCAGGCGGCGCAGGCGTATGCCAATCTCGCGCGGGTGCTGCAGGTTGCGGGCTGCGGGCCGGCCGACGTCGTGAAGCTCACTACGCTGCTCGTCGACGGCGCGGACACGACCGCCGCGCTCGCCGCGCGCGGCGCGTTCTTCGGCGCGCACCGCCCTCCGCACACGATCATCGTCGTGGCCGCGCTGGCACGGCCCGAGATGCGCATCGAGGTCGAAGTCATCGCCCGCCGGCCGCGGCCGGGCTGAGCGCAAACCGGGGACAGACCACGTTTTCCGTGGTGGACTCCGCGGCGTGACTTGGCCGCCGCGGGAAGACGTGGTCTGTCCCCGGTTTGCGGCTCAGTTGCCGCGGAACAGCGGCTTGCGCTTTTCCTTGAACGCGCGGATGCCTTCCTGGTAGTCATTGCTGTCGTAGACGAGCCGGCGCAGTCCCTGCACGCGCTCGAAGCCCTGTGGCGACATCGGATGCGCGCCGGCGAGGATGCGCAGCTGCTCCTTCATCACGGCGATCGACAGCGGCGCGTTGGCGGCGATGTCATCGGCCAGGGCGACGGTGAAGCGCTCCAGGTCGTCGGCGGGGACGACATAGTTGATCATGCCGAGTCGCTCCGCGCGTTCCGCGGAGATGGGCCTGGCCGTGAACGCCATCTCCTTGGCGATGCGCATCGAGGACGCGTTGAGGAACGTCAGCATGCCGGCGATGTTGTAGGGCACGCCGAGGCGCGCCGGCGTGATCGCGAAGGTCGCGCTGGGTGCCGCGACGACGAGATCGCAGGCGAAGACCGTCTCGCAAGCGCCGCCCCACACGCCGCCCTCGACCATGGCGATGACCGGCGATGGGAATTCCTCGATGCCGCGGATCAGGTAGCGCAGCGGATCGTCCCAGCCCAGCGGATCGCGTCGCGATTCCGGCAGCTCGCCGACGTCGTGGCCGGCCGACCAGACCTTGGCGCCGGTCGCCGCGCGCAGGATCACCACCCGCAGCTTGCGCGCCTCGAAATCCAGCATCGCGGCGATGATGTCGTCGACCAGCGCCTTGGCGAGCGCGTTGCGCTTGCCGGGGTGGTTGAGGGTGATGATGCCGACGGCATCGCGAGTCTCGGTCAGGACGAGGGCCATGGCGCACGCTCCCGGTTCAGGTGATCGTCAGCACCGCCGCCCCGGAAAGGGCGCCGCTGCGCAGGTCGGACAGTGCCAGCATTGGCATCGGCCAGCGCATAGGGCTTCACCTCGGCGCGCACCGGGCACCCGTTGCGCGATGTCGATGAAAGCGAGCCCGTCGCGCCGCGTGAGGTTGGCCACCGACGCGATGCGCCGCTCGTGCCACAGGATCGCGTAGGGAAACTGCGGGATGTCGCTCATGTGGATGCCCGCGCACACCACGATGCCGCCCTTGTCGACGTCCCTGAGCGCCTTGGGCACCAGCGCGCCCACCGGCGCGAACAGGATCGCCGCGTCGAGCGGGCAGGGCGCGGGCTCGTCGCTGCCGCCCGCCCACGCCGCCCCCAGCTCGCGCGCGAAGCCCTGCGCGACCGCGTCGCCCGGCCGCGTGAACGCGTAGATCTGCCGCCCCTGATGGCGCGCGACCTGCGCGATGAGGTGCGCGGCGGCGCCGAAGCCGTAGATGCCGAGATGCATGGCGTCGCCGGCCATCGCGAGCGCGCGGTAGCCGATGAGCCCCGCGCAAAGCCACGGGGCGAGCTCGACGGCGGACAGTCCGGCCGGCATCGCGAAGCAGTACCGGCTGTCGGCCACCACGTATTCCGCGTAGCCGCCGTCGACGGTGTAGCCGGTGAACCGCGCCGCGTCGCAGAGATTCTCGCGGCCGGCGCGGCAATGGCGGCAGCGGCCGCAGGTGAAGGCGAGCCAGGGGATTCCCACGCGCTCGCCGACGCGGAATCCGTCGACACCCGGCCCCAGCGCCGCGACTTCGCCGATGATCTCGTGGCCGGGGATGATATCCGGCGGGATGTCCGGCAATTCGCCGTCGACGACGTGCAGGTCGGTGCGGCAGACGCCGCAGGCGTGGACCTTGACCACCAGCTGGCCGGGCCCCGCGCGGGGGTCCGGCACCTGCGCGTATTGCAGCGCCGTGCGCGGGGATCGCAGAACCATCGCATGCATCGTCGTCTCCTTGCGCCGTTGATGGAGATCGTAATCCACCTTCGGCGGCGGGTCGATGCGCGCAGAGCGCGTACACTCTGAAGTGGAGCCTGCGCAGCGCCCGCCGCCCGCCCCAAGGGCGGACCCCGCGGTGCGCAGAGTGAAGGAGGGTCGATGATCCCGCCGGGCCGCCCCAGGGGCGAATGCCGGAATGCGCAGCACGAAGCTCCTCCGATGACCGCGCTGGAACCGCTCCGCGCTTCGGTGGCTTACTGGACGTGGCTGTCGCGGATGCACGAAATCTGGTGGACGCGCAGCGCTCGGCCGGGCGGCGATCGACGCGGCCGCGCGCGAGCGCTTCGCCGCGCTGGTGGCCTTCGCGCGCACGCACTCGCGGCTCTATCGCGATCTTTACCGCGGGCTGCCGGAGCGCCCGCTCGCCCCTTCCGACGTGCCGGTGGTCACCAAGAGCGTGCTGATGGCGCGCTTCGACGAGTGGGTGACCGACTCCGAGGTGACGCGGGCGGGCGTGGAGGCCTTTCTCGCCGACCGCAGCCACATCGGCCGGAGCTTCCTCGACCGCTTCGTGGTGTGGAAGAGCTCGGGCAGCACCGGCGTGCCGGGCATCTACGTGCAGGACGCCGACGCGCTGGCGACGTTCGACGCGCTGATGGCCGCGGCTGTCGACCCCTTGCGCCTGGCAGCGCAGCTCGCGGGGCCGCTGCTCGGGCGCGGCGGGCGCGCCGCGCTGGTGGCCGCGACCGGCGAGCATTTCGCGAGCATCGCGTCGTGGGAGCGCCTGTGCCGGAGCAGTCCCTGGATCGCGGCCCGCGGCTTCTCGATCCTGGATCCGCTGCCGACGCCTCGTCGCCGAACTGAACGACTACCAGCCGGCGTTCCTGGCGAGCTATCCGTCGATGCTGGCGCTGCTCGCCGACGAGCGCGCGGCGGGCCGCCTGCGGATCGACCCGCTCACGCTGTGGTCCGGCGGCGAGCGCCTGCCGGCGGCCGCGCAGGCGGCGATCGAGACCGCGTTCGGAGCCCCGCTGATCAACGAATACGGCGCCTCGGAGTGCATGAGCATCGCCTACGGCTGCCGGGAAGGCTGGCTGCACGTCAACGCCGACTGGGTGCTGCTCGAGCCGGTCGACGCGGACTACGCCGCGACGAAGGCAGGGCAGCCGTCGCACACGGTCCTGCTCACCAATCTCGCCAACCGGGTGCAGCCCATCATCCGCTACGACCTCGGCGACAGCGTCATCGCGAGCCCCGGCCCGTGCGCCTGCGGCAGCCCGCTGCCGGCGATCCAGGTCGAGGGCAGGCACGACGACGTCGTCGCGCTGGTGGCGCCGGACGGCACGCACGGTGCGCCTGCTCCCCCTGGCCCTGACCACCGTGGTCGAGGAGTCCGCGCACGTGCATCGGTTCCAGATCGTGCAGACGGCGCCCGATCGGCTGCAGCTGCGCCTCGATACGGACGCGGGCGCGACGCGCCGGGATGCCTGGCATGCCGCCGCGCGCGCACTGCGCGCCTACCTCGACCGGCAGTCGCTGCCCAACGTCCACGTCGGCCTCGACCGCTGCGGGCCGCTGCCGGATCGCCGCAGCGGCAAGCTGCGCGAGGTGGTCGTCGCGATGCGGGATTCGCCTGTGGCGTGATCGGCACCGACGGGGGTTGACAGCACGCCGGATGCACGGCGTTTGATTTGCGTCAATTGCGCCGGCGAAGGTTCCCGCATCATTGCCGCTGACCGGGCGCCGCACACGCGGCAAGCCCCGGCAGGCAAAAGGGTTGGTGCGATGGGACAGGGCGCGAGCAAGGCAAGGCATGCAGGCGGACGGGCACGGCGTGAGCGCCTACCTCGTCTTCCTCCTCTACCTCGTGGCGATCCTGGGCATGGTCTTCCTGATCCTGCTCATGAACTGGGCGCTCGGGCCTAAGCCCGCGTACTCGGCGATGAAGCAGGAGCCGTTCGAGTGCGGCGCCACGCCCCTCGACAGCCGCAACGTCAAGGCGGTGCCGATCAAGTACTACGCGATCGCCATCGTCTTCATCCTGTTCGACCTGGAAACGGTGTTCCTCTTCCTCTGGGCGCTGGGCGCCCAGCCGCTCACCGGCTTCATGCTGTTCACGTTCCTGCTGTTCATGTTCCTGCTGGTCCTGCTGCTGCTCTACGTCTTCAAGGCCCGGCTGCTGGAAGCGGTGACGGAATAGCCGTGGCCAAGACCCCGATCCCGATCGTACCCGCCGAGCGCCCGAGCCAGGCGTTCGAGTACCTGTGCACCAAGAAGGACGAGCTCGTCGGCTGGGTGCGCAAGTTCTCGCTGTTTCCGTATCCGTTCGTCACCGCGTGCTGCGCGATGGAGTTCATGTCGGTCAGCTCGACGATCTACGACACCGACCGCTTCGGCGCCGCGCTGCCCCGGTTCACGCCGCGGCAGTCCGACCTGCTGATGGTCGTCGGCACGGTCACGCACAAGCAGGCGCCGGTGCTGCTCAAGGTCTACGAGCAGATGTGCGAGCCGAAATGGGTGATGGCGTTCGGCGTGTGCGCGTCGAGCGGCGGCTTCTACCAGAACTACGCGGCGGTGCAGGGCATCGACAAGATCATCCCGGTCGACATCTACATCCCGGGATGCCCCCCGCGCCCGGAGATGGTGATCGACGGCATCATGAAGCTGCAGGACAAGATCGCCCGGTCGCAGCACATCATCCTCACCAAGGACTTCTGAGCGTGGCGGAGAACCTGTTCGATCTCCTGCAGGCACAGCTTGCGCCGTCCATCCGGCAGGCGTCGGTGGCGCACGGCGTGCTGGTGCTCGAGCTGCAGGCTGCGGAGGTGGCCGGCGTGGTCGGCCGCCTCAAGTCCGAATTCCAGTTCGACATGTTCCTCGACGTCACCGCGGTCGACTGGCCCGGCCAGGATCCGCGCTTCGAGGTGGTCTACCACTTCTATTCGACGCGCCACCACGTCCGCGTGCGGCTGAAGGCGCGCGTCACCGAAGCCGACCCGACCGTCGAAACGCTGGTTCCGCTCTATGGCGCGGCGCGCTACATGGAGCGCGAGTGCCACGAGATGTACGGAATCAAGTTCCGCGGCAACGCCGATCTGCGGCCCGCGCTGCTCTACGAGGGCTTCGTCGGCCATCCGCTGCGCAAGGACTACCCGAAGCTGGGCGAGCAGCCGCTGGTGGAGTACCGCAAATGACGGCCCCCGGCGCGGTCAAGCCCGCTCTGAAGCCCTTTCCGAATCCGGTCCGCTCGGATTTCGACCTCGTCCAGACCGAGGGCCACGTCTACGTCAACATCGGCCCGTCGCACCCGGCCACCCACGGCACGGTGCAGATCATCGCCGAGCTCGACGGCGAGCGCGTGGTGCGCACCGACGTGCATCCCGGCTACCTGCACCGCGGCTTCGAGAAGGAGTGCGAGAGCCACACCTGGCACAACCTCATTCCCTACGTCGACCGCCTCAACTACGTCTCGGCGCTGATCAACGACTTCGCCTACTGCGAGGCGGTCGAGAAGCTGATGGGTGTCGAGATCACGCCGCGCTGCCGGTACCTGCGCACGCTGCTGTCCGAATACTCGCGGATCATCGACCACATCACCTGCATCGCCGCCGGCGTGATGGAGATCGGCGCGATGACCGCCTTCCTCTACCTGATGACCATACGCGACTACATGTATGAGCATCTGGCCAACCTCACCGGCGCCCGCGTCACGTACTCGTACGGGCGCATCGGCGGGCTGGCGGCGGACCTGCCCGAGGGCTGGCTCGCGCGGCTCGAGGAGATCCTGGTCCAGCAGGAGGAATTCATAGGCCGCGTGCACGGGCTGATGGACCGCAACCGCATCTTCATCGACCGCATGCGCGACGTGGGCTGCCTGTCGACGGCCGACGCGATCGACTACGGCTTCACCGGCCCGATCCTGCGCTCGACCGGCGCGGCGCGCGACCTGCGCAAGGACACGCCGTACCTCGCCTACGCCGACCTCGACTTCGACGTCCCGGTGGGCATCAAGGGCGACAACTACGACCGTTACTTCGTGCGCATGCGCGAGATCGACGAATCGGTGTACATCATCCGCCAGTGCGTCGACGCGCTGCCGGGCGGCCCGATCAACGTCGACGACCGCCGCTGCGTGCTGCCGCCCAAGCACCTCGTCTACACCGAGATCGAGTCGCTGATCAACCACTTCAAGCTGATCATGGACGGTCCGGACGTGCCGGCGGGCGACGTCTACAGCGCGCACGAGGCCTCCAACGGCGAGCTGGGCTTCTACCTCGTGAGCAACGGCAAGGGCGTGCCGCACAAGGTGCACGTGCGCTCGCCGAGCTTCGCCCACATCGGCGGCGTGCACAAGATGCTCGACGGCTACCAGCTCGCCGACATCATTCCCACGTTCGGCTCGATCAACATGATCGGCGGCGAGTGCGATCGATGAAAGACCTCATTCCCGAATTCGACAAGCTGCGCGCGCGCTTCCCCGTCGAGATGGCGTCGTCGCTCGTGCTGCCCTGCCTGCACCTCATCCAGGAGGAGCGCGGGCACATCGGCGCCGACGACGTCGACGGCCTCGCCGCCTACCTCGGCGTGCCGCGGATCCAGATCGAGGAAGTGCTGTCGTTCTACTCCGAATACAAGCAGCAGCCGACCGGCCGCTGGCACCTGCAGGTCTGCCGCAACGTGTCGTGCTCGATGCGCGGCGCGGAGCGGCTGCTGGCGCATCTCGCCGGAAAGCTTGGGATAAAGGAGGGGGAAACCACACCGGACGGTCGCTACACGCTGTCGACGGTCGAGTGCCTCGGCTCGTGCGGCACCGCCCCGGTGATGATGGTCAACGGCGCGTACCGGGAGAACCTCTCGGCCGAGAAGGTGGACGCGCTGCTGAAGGATATGCCATGAACCCGGGACGCAAGCTCCTGATGACGTTCCCGGTCACCGCGACCTCCCACACGCTCGCGGACTACCGCGCGCGCGGCGGCTACGAGACGCTGGCCATGGTGCTGCGGGAAAAGCGGCCGGAAGACGTCACCAAGGAAGTCACGGCGTCGGGACTGCAGGGCCGCGGCGGCGCCGCCTTCGCCGCCGGGCGCAAGTGGTCGGTCGTGCACCTCAACGACGGCCAGCCGCACTACCTGTGCGCCAACGCCGACGAAGGCGAGCCGGGCACCTTCAAGGACCGCTGGATCCTCGAGAACGCCCCGCACCTGCTGCTGGAGTCGATGCTGATCGCCTCCTACGCGCTGCAGGTACGCAACGCCTTCGTCTACATCCGCGGCGAGTTCGACCTGCCGTACCGCCGCCTCGCCGGCGCTGTGGAGGAAGCCCGGGCCGCCGGCTATCTCGGCGAGCACATCCTCGGCACCGATTTCGCCTGCGACATCATCGTCTACCGCGGGGCGGGCTCCTACGTCTGCGGCGAGGCGTCGGGCCTCATCACCTCGATCGAAGGCAAGCGCGGCTATCCGCGCAACCGCCCGCCGCGGCTGACCGTGCGCGGCCTCTACCAGAAGCCCACCGTCATCAACAACGTCGAGACGCTGTCCAACATCACCGGCATCGTCCGCGACGGCGCCGCCGAGTTCCGCAAGGTCGGCACCGCCAAGAATCCAGGCACGCGCCTCATCTCGATCTCCGGCCACGTCAACCGGCCCGGCGTCTACGAGATCGAGGTCGGCTACCCCTGGAAGAAGTTCATCTACGAGGACTGCGGCGGCATCCTCGGCGGCAAGGCGCTCAAGTGCGTCATCCCCGGCGGCATCTCGACCAAGGTGCTGACGGGCGCCGAGATCGAGGAGCTGATCCTCGACAACAACGCGGTCGAGGCGGCGGGGTCGTCGCTCGGCTCGGGCGGGATGATCGCCATCGCCGAGGGCACCTGCATGGTGCACCTGCTGCAGATCATGCTGCGCTTCTACCACCACGAATCCTGCGGCCAGTGCACGCCCTGCCGCGAGGGCATGGGCTGGCTGCACCGTCTCGTCGAGCGCATCGAGGCCGGCGACGGGCGCCCCGAGGACCTGGACAGGATGATCGCGATCTCGAAGTTGAACGACGGGACGACGATCTGCGGCATGGGCGACGCGGCGGGCTACGCGACGGTGGGCATCCTCGCCAAGTTCCGCGACGAGTTCGAGTACTTCATCGAGCACAAGCGCTCGAAGTACGGCGGCAACCTGGAGGTCGCCGGCAATGCCTGAGATCTTCATCAACGGCACGCCGGTGCAGGCCCCGGACAACGCGAACGTGCTCGAGGTGGCGCTCGCCAACGGCTTCTACATCCCGCACTTCTGCTGGCACCCCAAGCTGTCGATCGCCGGCAACTGCCGCATCTGCTGCGTGCAGGTCGAGGGCCGCAGCTGGGTCGAGATCGCCTGCAACCTGCCGGTGGCCAAGGGCATGAACGTGCTCACCGACTCGGAGCTCGTGCGCGCGTACCGCAAGGACACGCTGCAGCTGGTCACGCTCAACCACCCGGTCGACTGCGGCATCTGCGACAAGGCGGGCGAGTGCATGCTGCAGGACTATCACTACGCGTACAACGGCAGCCCGTCGGTCTCGACGGTGCCCAAGGTGCACGCGACCAAGCTGCACGACCTGTCGTCGCGGATCGTCATCGACAACGAGCGCTGCATCCTGTGCTCGCGCTGCGTGCGCTTCACCCACGAGATCTCGAAGTCGAAGTCGCTCGGCATCAAGCACCGCGGCGACCATTCGCTGGTGCGCGCCGCCGCGGACGGCTCGTTCGAGGCCGACCCCTACTCGGACAACGTCGTCGACCTCTGCCCGGTCGGCGCGCTGCTGTCGCGGCCGTTCCTGCACAAGGTGCGCGTGTGGTACCTCAAGCCCACGCCGTCGGTGTGCCCCGGCTGCGCGCGCGGCTGCGCCGTCGACATCTGGCACCGCAAGCCCGAGTGGCACGTGCGCGGCCTCGATCCGCAGCAGAACGTCAGCATCATGCGCGTCACGCCGCGCGACAACCCGGCGGTCAACGGGCCGTGGATCTGCAACAAGGGCCGCGACCTGGCGGCGATCTTCGAGCGCCCCCGCGCCGAAGCGCCCATGCTGAAGGGCAAGGCGGTCGCCTTCGACGCGGCGGTCGGAGCGGCGCGCCGGCTGCTCGCCGAGGCGAAGCACCCGGTCGCGCTGGTGTCCTCCTGGGGCTCGAACGAGGAACTGGAGGCGTTCAAGCGCCACCTCGGCGGCGCGCTTCACGGCGTTCGTCAAGCCGGACCACCTGCCGCAGCCCGGCGAGCGCGTCGAGGACGACATCCTCATCCGCGCCGACAAGAACCCGAACACGACGCGCGGCGCGCGCGCTGTTCGGCGACGCCGAGATCGCGCTCGACGCGGGCACCGACCTGGTCCTCGTCTGGGGCGAGGGCTTCAACTTCGCGCGGCTGCCGCAGCACGCGAAGGTGATCTTCGTCAACGGCTGGCTGGCGCCGGAAAACGGCTACGCCGACGTCTTCTTCCCCGCGAGCCTGCAGACCGAGCGGCGCGGGCACTACACCAATGCGACGGCGTGGTGAGCGGCTTCGAGCCGTGCTTCCCGAAGGCCGCGGGCGCGGTCGACGCCGAGGCCCTGTTCGCCGCGCTGGCCGGTGCCGGGGAGGGCGCATGATCCAGGACCTCGTCATCGCCGTCCTGTTCATCACCTATGCGCTGGTGGTGCTGCCGGCGCTCGGCACGGTGCTCACCTGGGTGGAGCGCAAGCAGGCGGCGATCATGGCCGACCGGATCGGCGCCAACCGCGCCTACATCCGCATCCCGTTCACGCAGGTGAAGCTGATCTGGATGGGGCTCTTCCACGGCATCGCCGACGGCTTGAAGATGATCCTCAAGGAGAACTTCAAGCCCGACTCCTACGACCGGTTCGCCTACTTCATCGCGCCCTGGGTGGTGTTCGCGCCGGTGCTGCTCGTCTTCGCCGTGATCCCGTTCGGCGGCGCGCTGGTGCCCGTCAACGATCCTCTCCGGGTTCCCGGCCGCCGCCGAATGGTTCCAGGGCAGGACCTACGCGATGCAGATCGCCCGGCTCGACGCCGGCCTGCTGATCGTGTTCGCGTTCAGCGGCCTGACGGTGATCGGCTCCATCCTGGCCGGATGGTCGTCGTCGAACAAGTTCTCGATGCTGGGCGCGCTGCGCTCCGGCTCGCAGATGATCTCCTACGAGCTCGTCATCGGCCTCACGGTGCTGGGCCTGATCGTGCTCTGGGGCACCGTCGACCTCACCACCATCGTGCAGAAGCAGTCGGGCGTGCTGTGGGGCTTCCTGCCGGCGTGGGGCGTGTTCTACCAGCCGTTCGCCGCCATCCTGTTCATGGTCGCCGCGATCGCCGAGAACCGGCGCATCCCGTTCGACCTGCCGGAGGCGGAATCGGAGCTGATCGCCGGATACTTCACCGAATACAGCGCGATGAAGATGGGGCTGTTCATGTTCGCCGAGTTCATCGAGATCGCGATCATCGGCGCGCTGTTCACCACGCTGTTCCTCGGCGGCTACAACCTGCCGTTCATGACCGACGCCGGCTTCACGCTGCCGGGAGGCGCGACCATCGCGCTCGGGCACGGCACGGTCGTGCTGATCCAGCTCTTCACCTTCCTGGCCAAGGTCTTCGTCCTGTGCAGCTTCCAGATCCTCATCCGCTGGTCGCTGCCGCGCTTCCGCTACGACCAGCTGCTCACCTTCGCCTGGAAGTTCATGTTCCCGCTGGCGGTGGCCAACCTGATCGTGACCGTGGTCGCCGTCTGGGCGCTGCGAGCGTAGACCCGATGAAACGCCCCGCCTACCCGCGCAAGCAGTACTGGAACGAAGCCACGATGACGTGGTGGGAGAAGTTCTACCTGTTCGAGATCCTGCGCGGCCTCGGCATCACCGGCGGCGTGTTCACCCGCAACATGTGGCGCTTCATCACCGGCCGCAAGGGTGCCCTCACCGCCTACTACCCGGAAGAGGTCCGCTCCGATTACGCGAAGGGCAACCGCGGCAAGCACGTGCTGACGCAGCGGCCCGACGGCAAGCCGCAGTGCATCGCCTGCAACATGTGCGCGCTGGTGTGCCCGGCGCAGGTGATCGAGATCGATGCCGCGTTCGACCCCGCCGACGCCGCGCATCCGAAGTATCCGGCGCGCTTCGAGATCGACTACTCGCGCTGCGTGTTCTGCGGGCTGTGCGTCGAGGCCTGCCCCGAGGACGCGATCCGCATGGCGAAGGAGGTGCCGGGCCTGCCGGGCTTCGATCGCGACGACATGTGGCTGAAGAAGGAAGAGCTGCTGACGTGGAATCCGCAGCGCGACGTGGCCAAGCCCTATCCGGCAGCCGGCCCGCAGACGAACGCGCAGGCACCCAAATGATCGAAACCGCGCTCCTCTACCTCTTCTGCGCCGCGGCGCTCGCTGGCGCAGTGCTGATGCTGATCCTGCGCCACCCGATGCGCGTCGCGCTCGCGCTGATCGCGACGATGCTGTCGCTGGCCGCGATCTACGGGCTGCTCGGCGTCCACGTGATCGCCGTCTTCCAGGTGCTGATCTACGTCGGCGCGGTGATGGTGTTCATGGTCTACGTCATCATGCTGCTCGACGTGCGCGACCGCTCGTTCGTCGAGCGCTACTCGGGACTGCTGGTGCCGGGCGTCATCGGCGGCGCGCTGCTGGCGGCGGCCCTCGCCGCGCTGGGGCTCCATGGCGGCGCGGCCGCGCCCGCCGCGGCGGGCACCGCGCCGTTCGCGCTGCAGGCGTTCGCGGCCACCTTCCTCAAGGACTACTGGCTCTACTTCGAGCTCACTTCGGTGCTGCTGGTGATCGCCGTGGTGGCGGCGCTCGCCGTGATCAAGGAACGCGGGGAAAAGCGTGGATAAGACGCAACTCCTGCTCGCCGTCTCGTTCGGGCTGTTCGCGATCGGGCTCACGGGCGTGGTCGTCCGGCGCAACGTGCTGGTGATGCTGATGTGCATGGAGCTCATGCTCAACGCCGTGAACCTCACGCTGGTGACCTTCGCGCAGCAGGGGGCCTCCGCGATCGGCGCCGTGCTCGTGTTCCTTATCTTCGTCGTCGCGGCCTCCGAGATCGCGATCGCCATCCCGATCGTGCTGCTGCTGATCCGTCGCGGGCGCACGCTCGACATCGGCGCCTACACGGTGCTGAAGGGATAAGCGGGCCATGGGCATCCTGACCCTCATCGTCGTCCTTCCGCTCGTCGGCTTCGTCGTCAACGGGCTGCTCGCCACGCGCCTCGCCGCCCATCCGCTGGGCAAGGGCTTCGTCACCTCGGTCGCCTGCGGGCTGCCGATCGTCGCCTTCGCGCTGGCGGTCAAGTGCTTCGTCGATCTCCTCGCCGGCGGCGGGGCGCCGATCGTCGAGACCGCCTTCGTCTGGACCCAGGTGGGCGCCAACAGCTTCGACATCGCCTTCTACTTCGACCGGCTCACCGCCGTGATGGTGCTGATCGTCACCGGCGTCGGCTCGCTGATCCACATCTACTCGACCGGGTACATGAAGGACGACCCCGGCTACGGGCGCTACTTCGCCTACCTCAACCTGTTCCTGTTCTTCATGCTGATGCTGGTGCTCGGCCGCTCGCTGCTGGTGCTGTTCGTCGGTTGGGAAGGCGTGGGGCTCGCGTCGTACCTCCTCATCGGGTTCTGGTTCGAGGACCCGGAGAAGGCCGCGGCCGGCAAGAAGGCGTTCATCACCAACCGCATCGGCGACGCCGGGTTCCTGCTGGGCATGTTCCTGCTGTACTTCGCCTTCGGCACGCTGGACATGGACGTCATCAACGCCGCGTTCCTCGCCGGCCCCGTGGCGGTGTCCGCGAGCGTCGTCGGCGTGCTGCTGTTCATCGGCGCCTCGGGCAAGTCGGCGCAGATCCCGCTGCACGTCTGGCTGCCCGACGCGATGGCCGGCCCGACGCCGGTCTCGGCCCTGATCCACGCGGCGACGATGGTCACCGCCGGCGTGTATCTCGTCGCCCGCATGCACGGCATCTACCTGCACGCGCCGGAGGCGTCGGCGCTGATCGCCGGGGTGGGCGCCGCGACCGCGTTCTTCGCCGCCACCATCGCCGTGGCGCAGACCGACATCAAGAAGGTGCTCGCGTACTCGACGCTCTCGCAGCTGGGCTTCATGTTCGTGGCGCTCGGCGTGGGCGCCTACGGCGTGGCGGTCTTCCACCTCTACACGCACGCGTTCTTCAAGGCCTGCCTGTTCCTCGGCGCCGGCAGCGTGATCCACGCGCTTGGCGGCAAGCAGGACATCATGCACATGGGCGGACTCGCCCGCAGGATACCGGTGACCTTCGTCACGTTCGCCATCGCCACCGCGGCGATCGCCGGGTTCCCGCTACATGTCCGGGTTCTTCTCGAAGGACGAGATCCTGTGGTTCGCCTTCGCCAGCGAACGCGGCGGCTCGACCTTCCTCTACGCGGTGATGGCGGTGACGGCGCTGCTGACGTCGTTCTACATGTTCCGGCTGCTGTGGCTCACGTTCCTCGGCACGTCGCGGATGGACCACGAGACCGAGCACCACGTGCACGAATCGCCGCTGTCGATGACCTCGGTGCTCGCGGTGCTGGCCGTGCTGTCGGCGGTGGGCGGCTTCCTCGCGCTGCCGCACTTCCTCGAGCCCGTGCTGCCGCTCGCCAAGGCGCAGGAATCGCTGCACCACTTCGAAACGCCGCTGATGTGGGTCGCGATCTCGGTCTTCACGGTCGGCCTGTTCGGCGCCTGGCTCTTCTTCCGCAACAACGGCGCGCTGGCCGGCCAGGTGGGCCCGTCGTTCTCCGGGCTCACCCGGCTGCTCTTCAACAAGTACTACATCGACGAGCTCTACGAGCGCGTCCTCGGCCGGCCGCTGGTGTGGATTTCCGAGCGCGCGTTCCTCGGCTTCGGCGACCGCTTCCTCATCGACGGCACGCTGAACGGCCTGGCGCGCCTCGCGCACGGCGGCGCGGGGGTGCTCGCCCGCGTGCAGACCGGCAACCTGCAGACGTACCTGTGGCTGGTGCTGATCGGCAGCGCCGCCTGCCTTGCCTGGGGCCTGCGCTATGTCTGACGCCGCGGTCCTCAACCTCGTTCTCTACCTGCCGCTATTCGGCATCGCCGCGCTGGTGGTCGTGCCGGCGCAGCAGCACGACCTTATGCGCCGGCTGTCGCTGTGGGTGATGGTGCTGCAGTTCATCCTGACGGCGTGGCTGTACGCGCAGTTCGACAACGCCGCGCCCGGCCTGCAGTTCGAGACGCGCCTGCCGTGGATCCCCGCGTGGGGCGTGAACTACCTGATCGGCCTCGACGGCTACAACATCCTGCTGGTGATGCTGACCGCGTTTCTGGGGCCGCTGGTCGTCGCCGGCGCGTTCTCGGCGATCCAGAAGGACGTCAAGCTCTTCTACGCGATGGTGTTCCTGATCCAGTTCGCGATGCTGGGCACTTTCGTCGCGCAGGATCTCTTCGTCTTCTACCTGTTCTGGGAGACGATGCTGATCCCGATGTTCCTGCTGATCGGCATCTGGGGCGGCGAGCGCCGGATCTACGCGACGTTCAAGTTCGTGCTCTACACGGCGTTCGGCAGCATCCTGATGCTGGCGGCCGTGATCTATCTCGTCTACTCGCTGCAGACGACCACCGGCGTCACGTCGTTCGCCTTCGCCGATCTCTACAAGGCGAAGCTGCCGCTGTCGGTGCAGATGACCCTCATCGTCGCCTTCGGCCTGTCGTTCGCGATCAAGGTGCCGATGGTCCCGCTGCACACGTGGCTGCCGGACGCCCACGTCGAGGCGCCGACGGCGGGCTCGGTCATCCTCGCCGGCGTGCTGCTGAAGATGGGCACGTACGGCTTCATGAAGCTGGGCTTCCCGCTGTTCCCGGACGCGACGCAGGTGCTGATCCCGACGATCATGACGCTCTCGGTGATCTCGATCATCTACGGCGCCTGCCTTGCGCTGGTCCAGAGCGACATCAAGAAGATCATCGCCTACTCGTCGATCAGCCACCTGGGCTACGTGATGCTGGGCCTCGCGAGCCTCGACCTGATCGGCATCCAGGGCGCCGTGGTGCAGATGGTGAGCCACGGGCTAACGGCGGCCGGGCTGTTCCTGATGGTCGGCATGATCTACGAGCGCTGCCACACCCGCGAGCTCTCGGCCTACGGCGGGCTCGCCAAGCTGCTGCCGGTCTACTCGGTGTTCTTCATGGTTCTCACGCTGGCCTCGATCGGCCTGCCGGCGACCAGCGGCTTCACGGGCGAGTTCCTGGTGCTGCTCGGCGCCTTCCGCGGCGCGTGGCCCCTGCACGTGGCGGGCAATTCCTACCCGCTGGTGATGAGCGGCCTGGCCGTGACCGGCGTCGTGCTGGGCGCGCTGTACATGCTCCGCTTCGCGCAGCGCTTCCTGTTCGGGGCGTCCAAGGCGCCGCACGAGCCGCTCACCGACCTGGTCCTGCGCGAGAAGCTGATCCTGGCGGCGATCGTCCTCGCGATCTTCGCCCTGGGCATCTTCCCCAATGAGCCGATGCAGAAGACCGAAGTGGCCGCGAAGCAGTATCAGCAGCTCGTCAATACCGCCCGCATTCCCGAGGCCACGAAATGAGCGCCCATGACATCCTGCTCGCCATGCTGCCCGAGCACCTGCTCCTGGCGGGCATCCTGCTGCTGATCGTCTTCGAGATCGTCTCGCTCGAGGTTCGCAGCGTGGTGGCGCTCGCGGTCGCCGTCGTGCTGGCGGCCACCGCGGCGGCGTTCTGGCTGGCGACCACGGGCTACACGGGCACGCCGTTCGAGGGACAGTTCTCGGTGGCGCCCGCGGGCTCCGCGGCGAAGGCGATCGTGCTGGCACTCGCGCTGCCGGTGCTGCTGATGGCGCGAGACGATTTCGAGCGCGACCACCGCTTCCACGCGCTGCTGCTGTCCTCCCTGTACGGCTTCTGCCTGCTGCTGTCCGCGGACAGCTTCCTCACGCTGTTCCTCGGCATCGAGATGATGTCGCTGCCGGTGTACGTGCTGGTGCTGCTCGGTTTCCGGCGCCCAGAAAGCGCGGAGGCTGCGCTCAAGTACCTCGTGCTGAGCGGCGCGGCCAGCGCGATGTTCCTGATGGGCGCGGCGCTGCTGTACGGCGCGAGCGGGTCGCTGGCGCTGTCGGCGTTCGCGGCGGCGCTGGGCGCGCCCGGACCGATGGCGTCGGCGGCGGTGGTGCTGGTCGTCGTGGCGTTCTTCCTCAAGGCGGCGGTGGTGCCGTTCCACGCCTGGGCGCCGGACGCCTACGAAGGCGCGACCCTCCCGGTCACCGCGTACATGGCGACGGTGATCAAGGCCGGCGTGCTGCTGGCGGCAGTGCGCCTGTTCGCCGCGGCGCCACTGACCGGCGCGATGGTCGGCCTGGTCGCGCTGCTGCCTCTTGTTTCGATCGTCTGGGGCAACCTCGCCGCGATGCGGCAGGCGAGCTTCCGGCGCATGATCGCCTACTCGTCGATCGCCCACGCGGGCTACCTGTTCTACGCGCTGCTGGGCGATGCGCCGGGCCGGTTCCAGGCGATCCTGTTCTACGTGCTCGCCTACGGTCTGATGAACATCCTCGCGCTGGCGTGCATCCCGCGCGGCGCCGACGACGCCGGCCGCGACCGGCTGGAGAACATGAAGGGGCTCTTCCACCGGGCGCCGTTCGCCGCGGTGATGATCGGCATCGCGATGTTCTCGCTTGCCGGCATCCCGCCGTTCCCCGGCTTCGTGGCCAAGTTCCTCATCTTCAGGAACGTCATGGCGGCCGGCTACACGACCTATGCGGTGCTGGGCCTCGTCGGCAGCTACCTCGGCATCTACTTCTACCTGCGGGTCATCCAGTACCTGTTCATGAACCCGCAGGAGGCCTCGGCGGGGCAGGGCACGCCAAGCCGGGCGGCGCTCGGCGCGGCGATCCTGTGCCTCATCCCGGTGATCGCGCTCGCGGTCTTTCCCGGCTGGGTGATCGACCGGCTGTAGGCGCGCCGCAGGCGTCGCCCGGGTTGAGCGCCGGCGAAACCCGGGGCAATCGTCCCTTCCGCCACAACCACCCGGGTTTCGCCTGCGGCTCAACCCGGGCTACGCGCCACGCGTCTACGCGTTCACGTGCCGGCGCGCTTGGCGACCGGCGAGTACATGTCGAGCAGCTGCAGGCGGGTGGCCTGCAGGCGTTCCGACACCACGCCCAGCATCCGGTACATGAGGGCGAAGCCGAACGCCTTGTCCTCGCGGCAGGCGTCGAGGAGAGGCACGTCCTGGAAGGCCAGCGCGTCGACGTCCTCCAGCGCGCGTGCCTGGAAGTGCTTGCCCCGGCCCATCAGGATCGCCGACCAGCCGAGCTCGTCACCCGCGGTGAGCGTCTGCACGCGCAGCGTGTGCCCCGGCGCCTCGATCTCCACGGCCACGCGACCGCGCACGATCAGGTAGAACTCGTGGCACTCGTCGCCTTCGTGGAAGATGACCTGATCCCGCTCGAAGTGAATCTCCTTGGCGAGCTCGGTGAGTTTCTCGATGTGCTGCGGCTGGAATTCCTCGACGAACGGGTGCCTGCTGAGCACGGCGAGCAGCGTTTCCTTCGGCATGTTCAACCTCCTTTTCTGGCTGCGCGTCCGGGGCCGGGCCGGAACCGCGCGGACGCACGACGACGCTGACCGCGGGTGAGGCATGCGGGTGCATGCGCCGGCGTCCTGCGCGTGACAGGCGACCCCGCGACCGATCGGCCGAGTGTACTGCGGGCGAGGGTCTCCGGTACCGTGAAAAGGGGCCGCCGCGCGGCGCGTCACGCCATTGCTTGACGCCGGTCAATCTTCCATGCCCACGGCGGCGTTGCGGTTGTTGCGAATGTGCAACATGGACAGGGCAGCCTGCGGTCGCGTTTGACGCGCATCAAACGCACCGACGGGCAGGGTCCGACAGTGCGTTCATGTTGGCAGAACTCCGTCCGTTTCAAGGCGTCGGGACTGCAGAAACTGCCCCTGCGCACCCGCGCCAAAGGCGTCCCGGCATCCGCCCGGAAGCGCCTAATTCTCGACCGTGCGGCGCCGGAACGCGACATTTTGTCGCAACCCGTTCGGGCGGCGGCGTGCCTACCATTGCAGTGGCAATTGCTGGATAACCAAGGAGGTCGGACATGCGCTTGAAACTGTCTTCGGCGGGGTGGTGGCTCACCGTCATCTCCGCGTGCCTGTTTTCCGGTCAACTCCTGGCGCAGGCCAAGCCGGCGACCGGGTCGCAGGTCGCCCCGGTCTGCGCGAACTGCCACGAGGCGCAGTGGAAGTCGATCGATCTCTCGCAGCACGGCGCGCGCAGCGACGCCGACGGGAGCATGTGCCAGGCCTGCCACGGGAACGCGGCCGAGCACCTGAAGGACCCGATGAAGGCGAAGATGGCCAACCCGTTCGGGAAGGGCGCGACCGCCGACCAGCGCACCGCCGTCTGCATGACCTGCCACTCGAGCAACCGCAACCTCGCCTTCTGGACCTCCGGCAAGCACCAGTTGAACGAGGTGTCGTGCAGCAACTGCCACAGCATCCACGGCAAGACCCTGGCGCCGACGATCAACAAGTTCGTCACCACGTTCCTGCCCAACCAGGCGGACATGTGCGGCACGTGCCACCAGCCGATCCGCGCGGCGACGTTCAAGCCGTCGCACCACCCGATCATCGAAGGCAAGGTGAAGTGCAGCGACTGCCACAACCCGCACGGTGCGCTCACGCCCTCGATGATCAAGCAGCCGACGATCAATGACCAGTGCTACTCGTGCCATGCCGACAAGCGCGGCCCGTACGTGTTCAACCACCCGCCGGTCGAGGAGAACTGCGCGACCTGCCACAACCCGCACGGCTCCGTCCACGCGCGGCTGTTGAACGAGTCCGCCCCCAACCTGTGCCAGGACTGCCACGACGCCTCGCGGCACCCGGGAACGATCTACGGCGCGGCCGGCGCGTTCAACTGCCAGCCCGGCGACACGAGCGTGACGGGCAGCACGCTCAATTGCCCCACGAGCCGGACCGGGCAGCCCAATCCGGGCGTGAACAACCGCCTCGTGACGCGCGCGTGCCTCAACTGCCACAACGCGATCCACGGGTCGAACGCGCCGGGTAACCGCGGCAAGTTCTTCACGCGATAAGGCCGGGAGACAACCATGCGCAAGACGATTCTTTCCACCCTCATCGCCAGCCTGTTCGCGGCGGCGCCGGCGTATGCCCAGAGCGACAGCGACCCGATGCGCGTGCAGGGCTTCGGGACCATCGGCGGCATCTACAACAACACCAACGCGACCGACAACGCGCAGCTGAACCTGTACCAGGACCTCGGCAACGGCGCGCTGTCCAACCTCGGGGCGCGCGGGCGCAGCTCGACCACCTGGTTCGACGGCTACGGCGAGAACTTCGGCCGCAGCGACCAGTACATGTTCCTGCGCGGCGGGATGTACGACGTCTTCAAGATGGGCGCGTACCTCAACGACATGCCGCACACGTTCTCGTCGAGCGCCTGGACGCCCTACACGGGCGTGGGCGGCAACCTGCTGACGACGACGTTCCCGCCGCCGGTGCTGCCCTCCAATCCGCCGACCGCCTGGAACCAGTTCGTGCTGGGCTACGACCGGCGCGATGCCGGCGGCTACTTCGAGTGGCAGAAGAACAGCCCGTTCTACTTCCGCGTCGACGGCAACCAGGTGAGCTTCGACGGAACGCGGGTGGGCTCCGCGGCGAACGGCACGAGCCCGGGCTTTGGCTACATGGATCTCGCGATCCCGCAGCAGTTCCAGACCAGCAACTGGGGTGTCGAGGGCGGCTACCAGTCGAGCAAGGCGACGCTGTCGCTGCGCTGGGACTACAGCAAGTTCACCAACGACAACCAGACGCTGCGCTGGACGAACCCGTACTTCTCGTTCCCCGGGCAGACGGTGTCGGCCAACCAGCTCGACACGACCTACCTCGCGCCGGACAACACGTTCAACAAGTTCACGCTCTCCGGCAACTACCGCGACCTGCCGTGGCGCTCGGTGATCTCGGCGCGCTATACGTACGCGAAGACGACCAGCGACGTTCCGCTCGCGGGGACCGCGCTCAACACCAACGCGGTCTTTGCGCCGACGCTGCCGCAGGAGAACAGCTTCAGCGGCGAGAACATCAACCAGTCGCTGGCGCTCGCCTGGACGGCCACGCCGTTCTCCGGCTTCGACACCCGTGTCTACTACTACTGGACCAAGCTGCAGAACAAGTCGACGCTGGTCGAGTACGGCGACGCTCCGACCACGGCGCTGCCGTCCGGACTCGGTTGCGCCAACTACGTCAATCCGGCCACCAACATCGCGACGACGATCGTCGGCAACTGCGAGAACGAACTCTACAACTACACCAAGAACAACGTCGGCATCGACGCGTGGTGGAAGTTCGCCAGGGGGCAGCGGCTGGGCTTCGGCTGGGACTACAACGACCTCGACCAGAACCGCGTCGACTACGACAAGTCGCACTGGAACAAGCTCTGGGTCGAGTACAAGAACACGATGCTCGACACGCTGTCGGGCCGGCTCAAGTACAACTACGTCAAGCGCGACTCGACGCTCAACTTCACCAACGACGGCCTGCCGGGCGGCGCCAACAACAACAACTACCTGCTGCCGTACACGTCGGCGTTCGACCTGCAGAGCAACACCACCAACCAGGTGAAGCTCTACCTCGACTGGAACCCGATGGCGAACGCGGGGATGTCCTTCGAGGGCACCTGGACGAAGGTCGACTTCGACGACGTCACGTACGGGCGCACGCAGTCGGACCGCCAGGGCTACTTCCTCAGCGGGTTCTGGAACCCGGCGTCCTCGGTCAGGGTCAACGCCTTCGGCAGCTGGGAGGAGGCGAAGTATCCGTCCAACCACCGCTACATCGGCACGGTGGCGTCGGGCCCGACCCCGCCGCCGGGATGGTGCGGCTTCCTGCCGGGCACGACCACCGTCAACGCGAACTGCTTCTCCCCCACCGCCGCGCCGAGCGCGAACAACTCCTACAACTGGAATTCGCAGACCAAGGACACGACGTGGATGATCGGCGTCGGCGGCGACTGGCAGGCGATGGATGCGCTGAAGCTCTCGGCGTCCTACCTGTACGTGCAGAACGACGGCAACGCGACCTTCGGCGTGGAGCCCGGCGGCAATCCGGTGACCACACCGCTCAGCATCAACAACTTCGACGACAGCAAGCAGCAGTACTTCAACCTCAAGGGCGCCTGGAACTACGGCAGGAACTGGACGTTCACCGGCGGCTATTCGTACATGAAGTACAGCCACAACGACGTCGCCACCGACGGCTACCAGTACGTGCTGCCGCTGGTGCGCGTGGTGGGGACCAACGTGGTGCCGTCCGATCCGAAGAACCAGTCGCTGTCCTACCTCAACGGCTACGACGCGTACACGAACGGGCACTCCAACATCTTCTACTTCATGGTGTCGTACAAGTTCGACGCGCCGCCGCTGCCGGTCGCGCCGATGAAGATGGCGGAGGCTCCCGCGCCGGCACCGGCGCCTGCCGTGGCGCCCGCGCCGGCTCCGGCGCCCGCCCTGGCACCGGCGCCGGCACCGGCGCCCGCCCCGCAGGTGCAGAAGATCACGCTCGACGCGAAGGTGCTGTTCGACTTCGACAAGGCGGTCCTGAAGCCCGAAGGGATGGCGGCGATCGACAGCCAGGTCGTCGGCAAGCTGGCGCAGATCCAGAAGCTCGACGTCGTCCTGGTGACCGGGCACACCGACCGCATCGGCACGGAGGCCTACAACCAGAAGCTCTCCGAGCGGCGCGCGGACGCCGTGCGCAACTACCTGGTCAGCAAGGGTGTCGACAAGGCGAAGATCGAGACCATCGGCATGGGCGAGAAACAGCCGGTCGTGCAGTGCGCGCAGAAGAACTTCAAGGAGCTTGTCGCGTGCCTCGCGCCCAACCGCCGCGTGGAAGTGCAGATGAAGGGCGAGGGGAAGAAGTAGCCGCTTCGCACCGGCGTCAGGAGAAAAGCCCCGCCGCGCGCGGGGCTTTTCATTGACGGGGCGTGCCGCAATCGCGTAGCCCGGGTTGAGCGCCAGCGAAACCCGGGGCGATCCTGGCCATTGCCTCAACCACCCGGGTTTCGCTGGCGCTCAACCCGGGCTACGCGACGCGTCCTGAGCCGGGGCGCGGGGACGGCGCCTCAATACCGCCCGTGCTGCTTGTAGATGTAGTTGGCGAGCTCGACCGACTGCATCGACAGCCGGCGCTGGATCATGTGCACCGTGCGGATGATCGCGCGCATGACCTTGTAGACGATCTCGGCGTGGGTCGCCAGCAGGGCTTCCAGCTGCTCGCGCTCGAGGCCGAGCACGCAGGCGTCGCCGATCGCGACCTTGGAGGCGTAGGGCTCGGTCCCGTCGAGGAAGCCGAGCTCGTCGATGAAGTCGCCGGCGGCCATCGTGTGCAGCGTCACCGCGTCGGAGCTGCCGGCGTGCTTGATTACGCCGTAGGTGCCGCTCACGACGACGTAGAGGTGATTGTCGGTGTGTCCTTCGCGGATCAGCACCTCGCCGGTCGTCATCTGCCGCAGCGTCATCCGTTCCGCCAGCACGCGGCACTGCTCGTCGGTCAGCTCGACGGCGAGCTTGGATTTCCTCAGGGCGTCGTACTTGTCGATGGTGGTCATGGGGCAGCGCTCCGGTGAAGGAAATGGGGCAGCCTAGCCATCCGGCTGCGGAGGTGAAGGGACCGCGGGCACGGCGAGCTGTCCGGCCCGGGCGACGAAGGCGTCGACCAGCGTGTTCGCGATGCGCTCGAACACCGGGCTCGCGAGGCGGCCCAGCAGCGAGCTCTCGAAATCGTAGCGAAGCGAGAATTCGATCTTGCAGGCGTCCGGCGCCAGCTCCGAGATGCGCCAATCGCCGTCGAAGCGGCGAAACGGCCCCCGCTCGAGGGTGATCGCCATGAAATCGGGGCGGTGCTTGGGGTTGCGGGTGGTGAAGTTGAACCGGACATTGCGGTAGTTGACGTGGATGTCGGCGACCACGACGGCGTCGTCGCGCTCGAGGATCGTCGCGCCGACGCACCAGGGCAGGAACGACGGATAGTGCTCGGCGGCCTCGATGAGGTCGAACATCGTCGCGGCCGGGAACGGGACGAGCGCGGTGCGGCGGACTTCCATGGGCGTGTCTCCACTGCCGCACCACGGAATGCAGGGGGCAACCCGGGGCCGGCATACTGGGCACCGCGTCCCGGGGAACGGCAATCCGCGTCCCTGCGTCCGGCTGTCGACCGCGTCATTGTAGCGAGTCTGCTACGGCGTCCGGGGACCCGGCTTGATCTGCGTCAGTATCGCCGGGGCGGGCCGGCCCGGGGCCCCTCGCCGCGCGGGCCCGGTCAACCGGATTCGCCATCGGCCGTTAGTTGACTGCTATCATTGCCAACTGCACAGCAGTCGGGCGTTGCCGGCATTCCGCGCTCAGCGCGGGTCAACCATGAGAGGAGACGAAGGATGATCAAGTCGTTGGCGGTGGGATTGGTCGCGGTGGCCGTGATGACGGCCGGCGGCGTGGCGCGGGCCGACGAGGCGCTCGCGAAGAGCAGCGGTTGCCTGAATTGCCACGCGGTCGATGCCAAGAAGATGGGTCCGTCGTTCAAGGACACCGCAGCCAAGTACAAGGGCAAGGCCGATGCCCAGGCGATGCTGGTCACCAAGCTCAGCACCGCGAAGGGCCACCCCGAGGTCAAGGCCAAGGGCGACGACCTCAACAACCTGGTGAAGTGGATTCTGGCGATGTAATCGCCGTTCCCGGGTAGTGAAAAAAAGCCGGCGCCTGCCGGCTTTTTTTTGGGGCGGCGCGCGCCACCCCTTGACTTGAATCAACCGTGGCGGACCCAAGGGCCCGGAGAATACGCTCGCCAGCTGCGGCATATTGTCGCAGCGCTGCAAGGACACCCGAGGCCGGCGGCTGCGCGCTCTGCATGGATGCGAGATTGAATACCTCCGACAGCGACCGGCTGCCCGCCGCGGCCGCCGCGGGCAGCCCGGCGGGCGGGATGTCTCTGGCGTCGTCGGCGGCGGCAGGGTCGCAACCCGATGACGGCCCGCGGTGCGTCGCCTCCGCGGTGCGGCAGCTGATCCTCCTGCGCGGCATCGCCGTCTGCGGGCAGTCGCTGACGATCGCGGTTGCCTTGCTGCTGGGCGTCGCGCTCCCGCTCGCGCCGATGGCGGCGACGGTCGTTGCGCTGGTGGCGCTGAACGCCTTCGCGTCCGCGCGGCTGCGGCGCGGCGTGGCGCCGACGCGCCGCGAGCTGGCGCTGCACCTGGCCGTCGATCTCGCGGCCCTCACCGTCCTGCTCTGCCTCGCCGGCGGAGCGGCGAATCCGTTCTGCCTGCTGTACCTGCTGCACGTTACGCTGATCGCCCTGCTGCTGCCGTGGCGCGCTGCGGTGGCCGGTGCGGCGGCCGTGCTCGGGTGCTACGCGCTGGCGGGACGCCTTGCGCTGCCCCTGCAGCTCACCGACGGCAGCGCGGTCGCGCCTGCGCTGATGCGCTTGGGCGAAGGTCTCGCCTTCACGCTGACCGCGGTGGTCATCGCCTGGTTCGTCTCGCGCATCGTCGCCGTGTCGCGCGAGCAGGACCGCCTGCTGCAGGAGTCCGCCCGCAAGGCGGCCGCCGACGAAGCCGTGCTGCGCATCGGCACGCTCGCCGCCGGCGCGGCGCACGAGCTCGCGCGGCCGCTCGCGACGATGGCGGTCGTCGCCGAAGACCTCGGGCGCGACGCCGACCTGACGCAGCTGCGGCGCGATGCGGCCGTGCTTTCGGGGCAGATCGCCGCGTGCCGCGAGACGCTCGGCAACCTGATGGCGGCCGCCGGGCACGCGCGCGCCGAAGGCGGCGGACGCGAAGCGCTCGACCGCTTCCTCGAAGCGATCGCCAGCCGCTGCCGGGCGCTGCGCCCGGGGATCGGCCTCATCGTGCGCTGCGAGGGCACGGGGCCGGCCCCCGAGATCCTGGCCGAGCAGTCGTTGAAGCAGGCGATTCTGATCCTGCTCAACAACGCGGCGGACGTTTCCCCCGAAGATGTGCACATGACCGGCCGCTGGGAAAACGACGTGTTGCGACTCGCGATCGTCGATCGCGGCTCCGGGCTCCCCGCGGGCAGCACGGACAAGCTGGGCCGCGTCTTCTTCACGACCAAGCCCGCAGGGCAGGGCACCGGCCTCGGTCTCGTGCTCGCCGCCAATGTCGTCGGGCGCCTCGGCGGCACGCTGCGCTGGTCGAATCGCGCGAACGGCGGGGCCTGCGCCGAGATCGAACTGCCGCTGGCAACCCTGCGGATCGCGTAAGAGGGGACGATGGACGCCAGAGTGCACGAGCGCAACGAGCAGCCGACGCTGCTGCTGGTCGACGACGACGAGATCTTCTGCGCCGCGCTGGGCCGCGCGCTCGCCCGCCGGGGCTTCGAGATCCGGACGGCGCGCAGCGTGGGCGAGGCCCTCGTGGTCGCGTCCTGCGGCCCGCCGGAGTACGCGGTCGTCGACCTGCGGCTGCCTGACGGATCCGGCCTCAAGCTGGTGTCGAAGCTGCTGGCCCTCGACGCGCAGACCCGCGTCGTCGTCCTGACCGGGCACGGCAGCATCCCCACGGCGGTCGAAGCCATCAAGCTGGGCGCGATCTATTACCTGACCAAGCCCGCGACGGCCGACGACGTGGTGGCGGCCTTCGGGCGCGACGGGGGCGACGACAACCTCCCGGTCAGCGACAAGCCGATGTCGGTGAGCCGCGTGGAGTGGGAGCACATCCACAGCGTGCTGCGGGAGAACCACGGCAACGTCTCCGCGACGGCGCGCGCGCTGTCGATGCACCGGCGAACCCTGCAACGCAAGCTGGCGAAGCACCCCGTGCGGAGCTGACGGCTGCGCGGGCTCCTCGCCCAGCCCTCGTCCCGCAACCCTCTGCTGGCCACCTGACGGATCATGGGTCCGCTTCCGATCACCGTCCTGATGCTCGCCGCGTTCGCGGCGTTCGGATGGCTCGCGGCGCGCAAGCTCGCGCTGGTCGCCCGCCTGCAACCCGAGGTGCGCTGGGACCGCCCGGGGGCGCGCCTCCTCGGCGTGCTGGAGAACGGGTTCCTGCAGTCGCGGATGATCCGCCGCGAATGGAAGCCCGGCGTGATGCACGCGGTGATCTTCGTCGGGTTCATGACGCTGCTCGCGCGCAAGCTGCAGCTGATCGCCATCGGCTACTACGAGCCGTTCGCGTTTCCGGGAACGCTGGGGGGTCTTTTCTCCGCGGGCAAGGACGTCGTCGAGCTGGCGGTCCTGGCGGCGGTCGGCTACGCGCTGTGGCGGCGCTACGTGCAGCGGCCCGCGCGGCTCGAGGCGAACCGCGAAGCGCTGCTGGTGCTGTCGCTGATCGCCGCGATCATGGTCACCGACCTGCTGTTCGACGGCTTCCGCTTCGCGCTGTTCGCGGCGACCGATCCCGGCATCGCGCACGAGCGCGCGTTCGCGTTCGCGGGCCGCCGGATCGGCGACGCGATGGCGTGGATGACGCCGCCGGCGCTGCACGCGGGCTACGTCGCTTCCTACTGGACGCAGCTCGTCGTCGTGTTCGCCTTCCTCGTGATCCTGCCGCTGGGCGAGCACTTCCACATCGTGACGGCGCTCCCGGCGCTCTACTTCCGCCGCGGCCGCCCCGCCAACCGCGTGCCCACGGTCGACCTCGAGAAGATGCTCGCCGACGACGCCGGCGCTGAGGAGCTGCGCGTGGGCGTGCGCACCGCGGCGGACCTGACCTGGAAAGAGGGTCTCGACGTCTTCACCTGCACCGAATGCGGTCGCTGCAAGGACGCGTGCCCGACCTTCCTCACCGGCAAGCCGCTGTCGCAGAAGTGGGTCCACGACAGCCTCAAGCACCATCTGCTCGAGCACCGGGAGCGCATCGTCGCCGGCGCGCCCGCGGGGGAGGACACGCTGCCTTCGCTGGTGCCCGGCGTCATCGGCGAGGACACGCTGTGGGCCTGCACGACCTGCGGCTACTGCGAGGCCGCCTGCCCGATCGAGCTCGAGCACCTGCCGCGCTTCTTCCGGATGCGCCAGCACCGGGTGATGATGGACGGCGAATTCCCGCACGAGCTCAAGGCGGTGTTCGCCGCGTACGAGTCGCAGAGCAATCCCTGGGGCCTCCCGGCCGACACGCGCGGCGACTGGGCGCGCGGGCTCGACGTGCCCGTGGTCACCGACGCCGCCTCGGTGCAGGGTCTCGACTACCTGTTCTACGTCGGCTCCGCCGAGTCGTTCGATCCGCGAGGGCAGCGCGTCGCGCGCGCATTCGTCGAGGTCCTGCGCGAGGCGAAGGTGCGCTTCGCCATCCTCGGCGCCGCCGAGACGTCCACCGGCGAATGCGTGCGCCGGGCGGGCAACGAGATGCTCTTCCAGCAGCTGGCGCAGGGGCTGGCCGGCGCGTTGAACGGCCTCGGCGTCACGCGCATCGTCACCTGCGACCCGCACGCCTTCAACTCGCTCGCGAACGAATACCCCGAATTCGGCGGGCGCTATGACGTGGTCCATCACACGCAGCTGATCGCGCGGCTCGTCGCCGAGCGGCGGATCCGGCTCGATGCGTCGTTCGAGCGCGTCATCTATCACGAGCCCTGCTACCTCGGCCGGCACAACGGCGAGTTCGAGGCGCCGCGCGCGGTGATTCGCGCTCTCGTACGCGACGCGCCGCTCGAGTTCGAGCTCAACCGCGAGAAGGCGATGTGCTGCGGCGCGGGCGGCGGCCGCATGTGGCTGGAGGAGCGGATCGGCAAGCGCATCAACGTCGCGCGCGTCGAGCAGGCCCTGCCGCAGGCGCCGAAGGTCATCGCCACGGCCTGTCCGTATTGCGCGGTGATGATGGCCGACGGCGTCTCGGCGCTGAACAAGACCGACGAGATCGGCGTGCGCGACGTCGCCGAGCTGGTGGCAGCGGCAATGGTCCGCTCCGGCGCGCCGACGGCCTGATCGCCGAACCGGCGCGCAAGCCGGGGGCCGGCGCTCGGCGGCGTCCGGCAACGCCTGCGGAGCCAACCATGACCACGATGCGCCTGACCTTCCTCGGAGCCACCGGCACCGTCACCGGCTCCAGGTATCGCGTCGAGCATTCCGGCGGCAACGTTCTCGTCGACTGCGGCCTGTTCCAGGGCTACAAGCAGCTGCGGCTGCGCAACTGGGCGCCGCTGCCGATCCCGGCGTCCTCGTTCGCCGCGGTGATCCTGACGCACGCGCACCTCGATCACAGCGGATACCTGCCGCTGCTGGTCAAGCAGGGCTTCAGCGGCCCCGTGTACTGCACCGAAGCGACCTACGAGCTGTGCCGGATCCTGCTGCCGGACAGCGGGCGCCTGCAGGAGGAGGAGGCCGACGATGCGAACCGCTACGGCTATTCGAAGCACCGGCCGGCGCTGCCGCTCTATACGAGAGGCCGACGCGCTCGCGGCGCTGCGGCGCTTCGCGCCCGTGCCGCTCGGCAAGCAGGTGGAAGCGCTGCCGGGGCTTGCGGCGCGCTTCTTCCCGGCGGGCCACATCCTGGGCGCGGCGTTCGCGGAGCTCCACGACGGCAGCACGACCATCGTGTTCTCGGGCGACGTCGGACGTCCGCACGACCCGATCATGCGCGCCCCGGCGCCGATCGAGCGCGCGGACTACCTCGTCGTCGAGTCCACCTACGGCGACCGGCGGCACGACCCGGCCGAACCCCGCCTGAAGTTCGGCGAGATCGTCCGCCGGACCGCGGCGCGCGGCGGCGTGGTCGTCATGCCGGCGTTCGCCGTCGGCCGCGCGCAGGCGCTGCTCTACCACCTGATGATGCTGCGGCGCGAGGGCGCCATCCCCGCGGCGCTGCCGGTGTACCTCAACAGCCCGATGGCGGCGGACGTGACCGGGCTCTACCTGCGGTTCCGCACGCAGCACCGGCTGTCGAGCGACGAGTGCGCGGCGATGTGCCGGGGCGCGACCATCGTCAACACGCCCGACGAGTCGCGCCGCCTCAACACGACGAAGTGGCCGATGGTGATCGTCGCCGCCAGCGGCATGGCGACCGGCGGGCGCGTGCTGCACCACCTGAAGGCCTTCGCGCCCGACGCCCGCAACACCATCCTGTTCTCGGGCTACCAGAGCGGCGGCACCCGCGGCGCGAAGATGCTGCAGGGAGACAGTTCCATCCGGATCCACGGCGAGATGGTGCCGGTGCGCGCGGAGGTGCTGGCCCTGGACAACCTCTCCGCGCACGCCGATTACGCCGAGGTCGTGGCGTGGCTGGCGCAATCGGGTATCTCGCCCCGCGCGCACGTTCATCACGCACGGCGAGCCGGCGGCCGCGGACGCGATGCGCGGCCACATCGCCGACGGGCTCGGCTGGGAATGCACGGTGCCGGACTATCTCGAAACCGTCGAGCTCACATGACCTTCGCCGGCGACGATCGGCGGCGCGGCGGCGGGCGCGCTGACAACACGCTGCGGCTGCGCTCGCTCGGCATCGACACGCACCAGGAGCCGGTGCTGTTCATGCGCTCGGATTGCAGCGTCTGCCGCTCGGTCGGCTTCACCGTGCAGTCGCGCGTCCTCGTCGCCTTCGGCGCGCGCCACGCCGTCGCGACCATCGCCATGGTCGACGGCGACCTGCTCCAGCAGGGCGAGGCCGCGCTGTCCGAAAGCGCCCGGCGCGCGCTCGGTGCGCACGCCGGCGACGAGATCGCGGTTTCGCACGCGCCCGAGGTCGGCTCGCTGTCCGACCTGCGCGCCAAGGTGTTCGGGCATCGGCTCGACGACGCGGCGATGCGCCGCATCGTCGGCGACATCGTGGCGGGCAACTACTCGCCGCTGCATCTTGCCGCCTTCGTCACCGCCTGCGCCGGCGACCGGCTCGACACCGCGGAAACGCTCGGCCTCACCCGCGCCATGATCGGCAGCGGCGAGCGCATCGTCTGGCCGCAGGCGCCGGTGATGGACAAGCACTGCGTCGGCGGGTTGCCCGGCAACCGCACCACGCTGATCGTCGTGCCCATCGTCGCCGCGGCGGGCCTCACCATCCCCAAGACGTCGTCGCGGGCGATCACCTCGCCGGCGGGCACGGCCGACACGATGGAGACGCTGGCCCCCGTGGAGCTGACCACGGCGATGATGCGCCGCGTGGTGGAGCGCGAGGGCGGCTGCATCGTCTGGGGCGGCGCCGTCGCGCTGAGCCCGGCCGACGACGTGCTGATCCGCGTCGAGCGGCCGCTGGATCTCGACGGCGAGGGGCAGCTGGTCGCGTCGGTGCTGTCGAAGAAGGTCGCGGCCGGCGCCACGCACGTGCTGATCGACATGCCGGTCGGGCCGACGGCGAAGGTGCGCTCGGCCGCGGCGGCCGCGCGGCTGGCGCGCGAGATGCGCGCGGTCGGGCAGGCGCTCGGCCTCGCCGTGGAGGTGGCGATCACCGACGGCGGGCAGCCGGTGGGCCGCGGCATCGGTCCCGCGCTGGAGGCGCGCGACGTGCTGGCCGTCCTGCAGGCAGAGCGCGCAGGCGCCGGCCGACCTGCGCGAGCGCGCGCTGCAGCTTGCCGGCGCCGTGCTCGAGATGGGCGGCCGGGCGCCGCCCCGGGGCGGGCGCAGCGTTGCCGACGCCCTGCTGCGCAACGGCAGCGCCTGGGCGAAGTTCCAGGCGATCTGCGCGGCCCAGGGGGGCATGCGGGTTCCGGCGAGGGCGCCCCATACCCGACCTTTCGTCGCCCGCCGCGACGGACGGGTTGGCGCCATCGACAATCGGCGGCTGGCGCGGATCGCGAAGCTCGCCGGCGCGCCGCAGGCGCCGGCCGCCGGCGTCGAATTCCTGGCGCCGCTCGGCACGCGGGTGGCCGCGGGCCAGCCGCTGTTCGTCGTCCACGCCGAGGGTCCGGGCGAGCTTGCCTACGCCTTCGACTACCTGATGGCGCAGGTCGACGTCGTCGCCATCGAGGAATGTTGACCGGGGGGTGTCGCCATGTTCGATTCTCCGTTCGAGTTCTGTCCCGTCTGCCGCGCCTACGTGCTGCTCGATCAGACGCAGCGCCAGTGTGCGGCGGAGCACGGCTGCGCGGGAAGCGGGAAGTGCGGGCTGGCCAGGTACTTCACCGGGCGCGAGTTCCGGGAGGCGCCCCCGGCGCCGGTTCCGCGACGGACGAAGCGCTGATCCCGGGGGGGCGCCGCGCGTCCGGCCGGCCGGACGCGCGGCACAACCGCCCGCCGGCTTGAATCGCCGGCCTTCGCCCTCATTTGCCTGGCATGGAAACATTCAGAGCCCGGCAGGGACGCGGGCACAGCGCCGCAGCGCGGGGGATGCGCCAATGAGCGAGTCCCTGCACGTGGTGTGCCCCGACTGCAGCACGACCAACCGCGTGGCGCGCGAGCGTCTGGACGCGCAGCCGCGTTGCGGCAGTTGCCGGCAGCCGCTTTTCAGCGGCGCCCGATCGAGCTCGACACTGGCGAATTTTGACCGCCACGTCAACGCGAACGACCTGCCGGTCGTCGTCGACTTCTGGGCGCCGTGGTGCGGCCCGTGCCGGATGATGGCGCCGGCGTACGAGAAGGCGGCGGCGCAGCTCGCCGCCGAGGTGCGCGTGGCCAAGCTCGACACCGAGGCGCAGCCGGAGATCGCCGCGCGCTACGGCGATCCGCAGCATTCCGACGCTGATCGCGTTTCGCAACGGCCGCGAAGTGGCGCGGCAGTCCGGCGCCATGGACCTGCCCGGGCTGCTGCGCTGGATCAGGGCCAGCGTCTAGGCTCACGGAGGCCCCATGTCGGCACGCAATCCCAACGACTGGATGTGGGCGCAGGCCTGCGATCTCATCGACCAGGCCGAGCGCATGCACCGGCAGTTCTTCCGCCTCGCGGCCGCCACGCCGGCGCGCGTCTCCTGGGAGCCGCCGGTCGACGTGTTCGAGGACGAGCGCGAGGTGGTCATCGTCGTCGCGCTGCCCGGCGTGCCGGCCGAGCGGGTCGAGGTCACCATCGAAGCGGGCGAGCTGGTCGTGCGCGCGGAGCGCCGCCTTCCCGCCGTCGGAGCGCCGCTGCGCCGTGCGCCGGCTGGAGATTCCCTACGGCCGCTTCGAGCGCCGCATCCCGCTGCGCGAAGTCCGGCTCGAGGGCGGCGACGCGCGAATTGATCGACGGGTGCCTGACGCTGCGACTTTTCAAGTGGAGCCAATCGGGGGTCGCATGAGCACAGATACGATCGTCAACGACGCGCCGGCGAGCGCCGACGCGGCGAACCGGGCCGAACCCATCGTCTCCTCCGGCGTGCCGCCCGCGCCGGGCGCCTCGCGCCCGCTGCCCGACGATGCGCTGATCATCGTGCCGGTGCGCAACGTCGTGCTGTTCCCGGGCATGGTGTTCCCGCTCACCGTGGGCCGCGACCGCTCGCGCGCCGCCGCGCACGAAGCCGCGCGCCTGCAGCGCCCGCTCGGGGTCCTGCTGCAGAGCAAGCCGGAAGTCGACGCGCCGGGGCCCGAGGACCTGCACTGGGTCGGCACCACGGCCACCGTGCTGCGCTACGTCACCACGCCCGACGGCGCGCACCACGCCGTGTGCCAGGGCGTGTCGCGCTTTCGCGTCCTGGAGTTCCTCGACGGCTATCCGTTCATGGCGGCGCGCGTGCAGCTCGTCGCCGAGACCGCGGGCGACGACCCGGACATCGAGGGGCGCGCGCACAACCTGAAGCAGCGCGCGCTGGAGATCCTGCAGCTCCTGCCGCAGGTCCCCGCCGAGCTCGTCTCGGCGCTCTCGAGCGTCGAAGGCCCCGCGCAGCTCGCCGACCTGATCGCCGGCCTGATGGACATTCCCCCCGCGGAGAAGCAGGCGCTGCTCGAGATGTTCGACCTCAAGGCGCGGCAGGACAAGCTGCTCGATCTGCTGGCGCACCGCATCGAGGTGCTCAAGGTGTCGCGCGACATCGACGCGCGCACCAAGGAGTCGATCGACGACCGCAACCGCAAGCACGTGCTGCGCGAGCAGATGCGCACGATCCGCAAGGAGCTGGGCGAAGACGAGGAGGGCGCGGCCGAGATCGCCGAGCTCGAGCAGGCGATCGCCGAAGCGGCGATGCCCGAGGAGGTCGAGAAGCAGGCGCGCAAGGAACTGAAGCGCCTCGAGCGCATGCCCGAGGGCGCGGGCGAGTACTCGATGGTGCGCACCTACCTCGACTGGCTGCTGGAGCTGCCCTGGGCGGCCGACCCCCAGGGGGCGATCGACATCGCGGAGGCGCGGCGCGTCCTCGACGAGGATCATTTCGGCCTCGAGAAGATCAAGAGGCGCATCCTCGAGTACCTCGCCGTGCGCAAGCTCAATCCGGCGGGCAAGAGCCCGATCCTGTGCTTCGTCGGGCCGCCCGGCGTGGGCAAGACCTCGCTCGGCCAGAGCATCGCGCGGGCGACGGGGCGCAAGTTCGCGCGCGTGAGCCTGGGCGGCGTGCACGACGAGGCCGAGATCCGCGGCCATCGCCGCACCTACATCGGCTCGCTGCCGGGCAACGTCATCCAGAGCCTGCGCAAGGTCGAGACGCGCAACTGCGTGCTGATGCTCGACGAGATCGACAAGCTCGGGGCGGGCGGCTTCCACGGCGACCCGGCCTCGGCGCTGCTCGAAGTCCTCGATCCCGAGCAGAACTCGACGTTCCGCGACAACTACCTGGCGGTGCCGTTCGACCTGTCGGGCGTGATGTTCATCTGCACCGCCAACGTGCTCGACACGATCCCGGGGCCGTTGCGCGACCGGATGGAGGTCATCCAGCTGCCGGGCTACACGGCGCAGGAGAAGCTGCAGATCGCGCGCCGCTACCTGGTCGCGCGCCAGCTCGCCGCGACGGGGCTCACGCCCGGCGCAGTGCGGCGTGACGGACGGGGCGCTCGCCGCGATCATCGACGACTACACGCGCGAGGCCGGCGTGCGCAATCTCGAGCGCGAGATCGGCAACGTGCTGCGCAACGTCGCCGTGCGCATCGCCGAAGGCGGCGTCGGCGAGGTGCAGGTGGACACCGGCGACGTGGCCGCCATCCTGGGACCGCGCAAGTTCGAGGCCGAGGTGGCGATGGTCAGCGGCGTGCCGGGCGTAGCGACGGGGCTCGCGTGGACGCCGGTGGGCGGGGACATCCTGTTCATCGAGGCGGCCCGCATGCCCGGCACCGGCAAGCTGATCCTCACCGGGCAGCTGGGCGAGGTGATGAAGGAAAGCGCGCAGGCCGCGCTGTCGCTGGTCAAGGCGCGCGCCGCGCAGCTTGGCATCGCGCCGGCGATGCTCGAGAACGCCGACATCCACGTGCACGTGCCGGCCGGGGCGACGCCCAAGGACGGCCCGAGCGCGGGTGTGGCGATGTTCGTCGCGCTGGCGTCGCTGCTGACCGGGCGGCCGGTCAGGAGCGACATCGCGATGACCGGCGAGGTCAGCCTGCGCGGCCTCGTGCTGCCCATCGGCGGCGTCAAGGAGAAGGTGCTGGCGGCGCTGCGCGCGGGCATCCGCACCGTCATGCTGCCCGGTCGCAACCGCCGCGACCTGGAGGAGATCCCGGCCGACGCGCGCGACCGGCTGGAGATCCTCTGGGTCGACCGCGTCGACGACGCGATCCTGCACGCGCTCGCGCCCGCGCCGCGCGCCGCCGACGCGCTGGCCGCCGCCTGAGGCGCGGTCAGCGGAACGCCTGCTCCAGGCGCTGCACGAACTCCGGCAGCGCGTCGCGGGGCAGGTCGTCGATGCCGGCGGCCGACGTCCGTCCTCCCCCGGTGGCGAATGACCGGCACAGCGCGTCCGCGCCCGCGGGGCGCGCGAGCGGCGCGCGCACGCTGACCGTGTACCCCCCGTGCGCGTTGGGCGAGAGGATCGCGTGCGCCAGCGCCGGCATTTCGTTGGCGCGATGGTTGCCGAGGATCCCGCGGACGCGACGGCTCCACGCGGCGTCGGGGAGCACGTAGACGCGCGCGTGGGCAAAGGCGAAGGTCGGGGTCGACGCCAGCGCCCGCGCGAGATCGTCGCGCCGCGCCTCGTCGATGCGCCGCAGGATGGGCTCGCCGGCGATGAACCGGAACGGATCGGCGTAGGGCGAGAGCGTCCGATAGAGCGCGGCGGGATGGACGATGAGATCGCCCTCGGTGTCGCCGTAGGCGTTGTAGGCGAGCGACTCGCCGAGCTCGCGCAGCTCCGCGAGCTCGGTCGGGGCCAGCGCCAGCGGCGCCGCCAGCTCCGCCGCGACCTCGCGCAGGTTGTCGCCGAACGCGGCCACGACCGCCCAGGCGCGCTGCCTGCCGCCGAGATGGCGGTCGACCAGGATGCCGGTGCACACCCGCGGCGACGCGTCGATCGTCGCGTGCAGGCGCGGGTGCACCGGCAGGTCGCCCGCGAAATGATGATCGAAGTACTCGACCTCGACGCCGCGCTCGAGCAGGGCGAGGAGCGCCGTGCGATTGGTCGCCGCGGAAATGTCCAGCACCGTCACCCGGTCGCCGGCGACCGCGGGGACGTGCTGCAGCAGCGCGATGTCGCGCTTCACGCCGGTGATCAGCGCCGACTCGCGCGGCGTCTCGAGTCGCAGCTGGTGCAGCGCGCACAGGCCGTCCGCGTCGCCGTTGAAGACGTCGAAGTGCATCATGCGGTTGCCTTTATCCCTGGTGCCATGCCGCTCCCCGCCGGCGCGGCAAGCCGCCCCAGCACCGCCCGCCACGCGGCGGGCTCCCGCGCCCGCGCGAGCGGCGTCCCGGCATCCCACGCCACCGCGCACGCCTGCTCGTCCGGCGCCAGCGGCTCCAACTCGCGCATCTGGTGCGCGAGCACCGCCACGTCGGCGTCCGACGCGTCGCCGCCTTCCCGCGCGCGCCGGGCCACGCGCTCGCGCAACGCGGCTTCGGCGGCCGTGAAGGCGACGATCAGGAAGGGGATTCCGAGGGCGGATGCGCGCGCGCGCAGGAGATCGCGCTGCCAGCGCTTGAGAAAAGTCGCGTCGACGATCGCGACGCGCCCCGCGGCAGCCACGGTGCCGGCCAGCTCGTCCACGCGGCGGTACGCGGCTTCGGTGGCCTCCTTCGCGTAGAGTCCGCGCCCGATCCCGGCGCCGGGGCGCTCGCGCGGTTGCAGCGCGTGCATGCGCTTACGCTCGACGTCGGTGCGGATGCGCACGGCGCCGGTCAGCTCCAGCAGGGCTTGCGTGAGCGTCGACTTGCCGGAGCCCGACAGGCCGTGGGCGATGATGATCGCCGGTCGCGGCGGGCGCGCGTCGGCCTGTGCCAGCTCGATGTAGCCGCGGCATTCCTCGCGCAATGCCGCCGCGTCGCCGGCGGGCCCCACCTGGGCGATGCGCATCGCCGCGACCTTGGCCCGTACCATCGCCCGGTAGACGAGGTAGAAGCCCAGCACCGACAGGCCGGCATAGTCGCCGGTGAGCTCGAGGTAGGCGTTGAGGAAGCGGTGGGCGAAGTCGGGGCGCCCGCGGTCCTGCAGGTCCATCACCGTGAAGGCCACCTCGCTGATGACGTCGATCCAGCGCATCGTGTCGTTGAACTCGATGCAGTCGAAGACGGTGAGCTCGCCGTCGATGCGCGCGATGTTGCCGAGGTGGAGGTCGCCGTGGCACTCGCGGATGAAGCCGTGCGCAAGCCGCTCGCGAAAGGCCGCCGTGCGTTCGCGGTGCATGCCCTCGGTCCACGCGCGCAGCGCGGCGAGCGCGGTTGCGGTCGCGGGGTCGGTCGCGAGGCCGGCGAGGTGCGAGAAGTTGTCGAGCGCGATGCGCAGGATCACCTCGGGCCGTCCGCAGGCGCCGGCGGGAGGCGCCACCGCGACCGTGGCGTGGAACGCCGCGACCTTCGCCGCCAGCGCGTCGATGTCCGCCGCGCTGATCGCGTTGTGCGCAAGCAGGCGGCTCGCGAGGGCATCCTGCGGGAACTCGCGCATGCGAACCGCGTACTCGATCACCGGCCCCGGCCCCGCCAGCGACGGGCGCTCGACCGGGCCGCTGATCGCGACGACGTCGAGATAGAGATCCGGCGCGAGGCGGCGGTTGAGCAGGAGCTCCCGCTCGCAGTAGTGCCGCCGGGACGCGAGCGTCGTGAAATCGAGGAAGCCGAGGTTGACGCCCTTCTTGATCTTGTAGGCGCGGGTCCCGGTGAGCAGCACCCACGAGATGTGCGTCTCGAGCACGTCGACGCGCGAGCACCCGGCGCCGAAGACTGCGGGATTGCGCAGCGCCGCGATCAGCTGCAGCTGGCTGTTCCCGTCGGGGTCCTGCGTCATCGCGGTCCTTGTCGAAGATCGGATTGCAGCCGCATTTCAGCATACGCGCCGCGGCACCGCGAGCGTTGACGCACGTCAAGCGCAAACCGGGCCCGCGAGCCCGACTGCGGGTACCATTGCGCTGCAGGCGAGCGTTGCCGCCGCGATCCCGGGATCTCCGCATGAAATTCAAGGACTACTACGCAATCCTCGGCGTCGAGCGCGCCGCCACGCCGGAGGAGATCAAGAACGCCTACCGCAAGCTCGCGCGCAAGTACCACCCCGATGTCTCGAAGGAGGCCGATGCCGAGAAGCGCTTCAAGGAGATGGCGGAGGCCTACGCGACGCTCAAGGACCCCGCCAAGCGGGCGGCCTACGACCAGCTGGGCCGCCACGGCCCGGGCGAGGATTTCCGCCCACCGCCCGAGTGGTCGACGCAGTTCGGCGAGGCCCCGGCGGGCACCTTCGACGGCATGGATTTCGCGGACCTGTTCGCGGGCCTGGCGGGACGCGCGCGCCAGGGCGGTCGCCACGGCCCGCGCGGCGCGCGGCCCGGGCAGGACTACGAGGTCGCGGTTCCCATCACCGTCGAGGAGTCGTTCAACGGGACCGAGGTGAGCCTCGACCTCACGACCACCGAGCTCGACGACCAGGGCGTTCCCAGGCGCGCGCCGAGATCGGTGAAAGCGCGCATTCCCAGGGGCGCCACCGAGGGCCAGGTGCTGCGGCTGCCGGGACAGGGCGGGAAGGGCAGCCATGGCGGGCGCGACGGCGACGTCTACCTGCACATCTCGCTGCGACCGCACCGCGTCTACCGGGTGACCGGACACGACCTCTATCTCGACCTGCCGGTCACGCCGTGGGAGGCGGCCCTTGGCGCGAGCGTCGAGATCCCGACCCTCGCCGGCGCCGTGAACCTCAAGGTGCCCGCCGGGACCCGCGGCGGCCAGCAATTGCGCCTCGCCGGGCGCGGCCTGCCGACGCCGCAGGGCGGGGCGGGCGACCTGCACGCCATCGTCCAGATCGTGCTGCCGCCGGAATTGACGCCGCGCGAGCGCGCCCTGCTGACCGAGCTGGCGGAAGCGTCGACGTTCAATCCCCGCCGCAACCTCGCCTAGGAGGCTTCCCATGACGAGCGACTGCATCGATGCGCTCTGGCCCGACGAACACCGCCGCCTGCGGCCCGCCGATCTCGCCGACCTTGCCGGCGTGTCCGAGGCCGAGGTGCTGGAGCTGGTGGAGTGCGGCGCGCTGACGCCCGCCGAGGGCACGCCGGGGCAGTGGGTCTTCGGCATGCGCTCGATCACCGTCGCGCGCACGGCACGGCGGCTGCGCGAGGATCTCGAGCTCGATCCGCACGGCGTCGCGCTGCTGCTCGCGTTCATCGAGCGCATCCGCGGGCTGGAAGACGAACTGCGCGACCTCCGCGCCCGCCTGCCGCGTTAGGCGGTGCGGCAAAGATTGGCTCTTCTCCGAATTCCGTGAAGCGGATCGTCTAGCAGTGCCTGGGCGCAGAGGAGGCGTGTCGCGCGGGCGCTGCGGCGCACCCATGGGGCGGCTGCGCGGTACGGCGGGCCGGGCCTACCGCCGACCCACCGGCGGCAGGCGGGCCCGCCGCGCGCAGGGCGCCGTATTGCGCCGCCTGATGCGCCCGCACGACACGCCTCCTCTGCGCCGAGGCACTGCCCGAGGATCGGCTTCCCGGAATTCGGTGAAGAACCGAAAATTTTGCAGCAGCCGCGGCAAACCCCTAGAATCCGGACGCCCGGGCCCGAATCCGCTCGCCTGCGACCCGGCACGTTGACGCCCGCGGCCGATCGGAGTGACCTTCAGGCGCCATCCGACGCGCGGAGGGGACATCGGCGGCAACGGGGGGAAGCGTCCTCCCGGCGAGTGCACGACGGCAGCGACACGATGCGCCTTCCCGGAGCGACGATCGGCAGTGGCTGAGCACGCGGATCTGCTGGCGAGCGTCGGCCTCTGCGTCTCCGTCGCGGCGCTGCTGGCGTTCGCCGCCCACCGGCTGAAGCAGCCGCTGCTGCTTGCCTACCTGCTGGCCGGGCGTGCTCATCGGCCCGCAGATCGGCCTGCGGCCTGGTCGACGACCAGAAGAGCATCGAGACGGTGTCCGAGATCGGCCTCATCCTGCTGCTGTTCATCATCGGCCTCGAGCTCGACCTCAACAAGCTGCTGGCGGCCGGCAAGCCCGTGCTGGTCACCGGCATCCTGCAGTTCCCGCTGTGCGTCGCGCTCGGCCTCGCGTTCTTCCTGCCGTTCGGTTCGGCGCCGCGGCCGGCGGATTCGGCCTGCCCTACCTCGCCGTATGCCTCGCGATGAGCAGCACGATGATCGTGGTGAAGCTCCTGTACGACAAGTTCGAGCTCGACACGCTGCCGGGCCGCATCACGCTCGGCGTGCTCGTCTTCCAGGACATCTGGGCGATGGTCGTGCTGGGCATCCAGCCCAACCTGCTGCAGCCCGAGTTCGGCACGCTGCTGGGCGTCGCTGGCCAAGGGCGTGCTGCTGGTGGCGTTGAGCCTCTGATCAGCAAGACGGTGCTGCCGCGGCTCTTCCGGTCGGTCGGCGAAGGTGCCCGAGCTGGTGCTGGTCGGCTCGCTGGCCTGGTGCTTCATCGTGTGCGGGGCGGCGAACGCCGCGGGACTGTCGCGCGAGATGGGGGCGCTGATCGCGGGCATCAGCATCTCCACGTTTCCCTACAACCTGGACGTCGTGGCGAAGGTGATCAGCATCCGCGACTTCTTCGTGACGCTGTTCTTCGTGGCGCTGGGCATGCAGATCCCGATGCCGACCGTGCAGGTGGTCGTCGGCTCGCGCTGGCTGGCCTCGGTGTTCCTCATGGCTGAGCCGCTTCGTGGTGGTCTTCCCGATCCTCCAGGCGCTCGGGCTCGGGCACCGGGCGAGCCTGCTGCCGCGCGTGAACCTCGCGCAGATGAGCGAGTTCTCGATGGTGATCGCCACCATCGGCCTCACCTACCAGCACATCGGGCAGGAAACGGTCAGCATCCTGATCTTCGTCTTCGCGTTCACGTCGGTGGCCTCGACGTACCTGATCGGCTACAGCCATCCGGTGCAGGAACGCCTCGCGGGCTGGCTGCGGGCGGCCGGACTCAAGGACCTCGACGCGGGCGCGGATGCCCCGGGCGCCCGGATGCACGCGGGCAAGGACGTCGTGCTGCTCGGGTTCTTCGTCGAGGCCAGCGCGCTGATCCACGAATACGAGCTGAAGGCGACCGACGGCCGGCATCCGGTGCTCGACCGCGTGCTGGTGATCGACTTCAATCCGCAGGTCCACGCCGAGCTGAAGCGCCGCGGCATCGCCTGCCTCTACGGCGACGTCTCGCACATGGAGACGCTGCATCACGCGGACATCCACGCCGCGACGCTGGTCGTCTGCTCGATCCCCGACTCGATGCTCAAGGGACCGACAACCAGCGCCTGCTGAGACAGGCGCGGCGGCTGTGCCCGCAGGCGAAGGTCATCGTCACCGCCAACCGCGCGCCGCGGCGCTCGAGCTGTACGAAGCCGGCGCCGACTACGTCTTCGTCCCCTCGCTGCACTCGGCGGCCGGATGGCGGCCGTCGTGGAGGAGGGACTCGCAGCACGGCTTCGAGCGCTGCGGGCCGAGCAGATCGAGCAGCTGCGCCGACGCAACGAAGTGCTGCAGTAGTCCGGGCCGGCGCCGGCGCGCCGCAGCCGGCCTAGCGGGCGCGGGCGGTCAGGTGGAGATAGAAGAGCCGCTTCACGGCCTCGACGAGCACGAGGTACGCGGCGACGAGCAGCGCCAGGATCGCGAAGTACCCGCCGGGCAGGGGGCGGAACCCGAAGAACGTCCCCAGCGCGGTGAACGGCAGGGCCAGCGCAACGAGCAGCACCCCCAGCGAGGTCGCCACCAGCGCCGGATGCGGGCGCGAGGCGAGCGGACTGCGGCGGGTGCGGATGACGAAGATCACCAGCACCTGGGTGGCCAGCGACTCGATGAACCAGCCGGTCTGGAACAGCGCCTCGTCGGCGTGCAGCACCGCGAGCAGCACGTAGAAGGTGAGGAAGTCGAACAGCGAGCTCACCGGCCCGATCACCCACATGAAGTTGCGGATGAAGCCCATGTCCCACTGCTGCGGCCGCGCGCAGGTCCTCGGCATCGACCTCGATCGAGCGGGATCGCGATCTCGGAGACGTCGTACAGCACGTTGTTGAGCAGGATCTGCGTCGGCAGCATCGGCAGGAACGGCAGGAACAGCGCGGCGCCCGCCATGCTGAACATGTTCCCGAAGTTGGAGCTCGTGCCCATCATGATGTACTTGCGGATGTTGGCGAACGTGCGCCGCCCTTCGAGCACGCCGTCGTGCAGCACGTCGAGGTCGGGCCGGCGCAGGATCAGGTCGGCCGCCGCCTTGGCGACGTCCACCGCCGTGTCGACCGACATGCCGACGTCGGCCGAGCGCAGCGCAGGGCGCGTCGTTGATGCCGTCGCCGAGGTAGCCGACCACGTGGCCGCGATGCTTGAGCGCCAGGATGATCCGGCTCTTCTGCGCCGGGTTCACGCGGCAGAACAGGTTGGCGGCGTCGGCGCGGGCCTCGAGCGCATGATCGTCGAGGCGGCTCGATCTCCTCGCCGGTCAGCACGCCGGTGACGGCCATGCGCAGTTCGCGGCAGACGTGCTGCGTGACGAGCTCGTTGTCGCCGGTCAGGATCTTGACGGCGATCCCGGCGGCGACCAGCGCCCCGAGCGCCTCTGCGGCGCTCGCCTTCGGCGGATCGAGAAACGCCGCGAAGCCCGCGAACACGAGTTGCCGCTCGTCGGCCGCCGACGGCGTGCGTGTGCCCGCGGCCGACGTGCCGGAAGGCGATGCCCAGCACGCGCAGCCCCTCGGCGCCGAGCGCCGCCAGCCGTTGCTGCCGCGGCATCGCGCGTGGCGGCATCCCACGCCTGCGGCGGGTCCGCGTCGCCCGCATCCCAGTGCGTCGACAGCCCGAGGATGTCCTCGGGCGCGCCCTTGACGACGAGCAGGCGCGCGGCGCCGTCGTCGACCAGCACCGAGACGCGGCGGCGTTCGAAGTCGAAAGGCACCTCGTCGATCTTGGTCCAGCGCGCGGTGTCGGGATGCCCGTGCGCGAGGATGGCCTCGTCGAGCGGGGCTGCGGATCCCGGTCTCGAACCGGCTGTTGAGACAGGCGAGGAACAGCACGCGTTCGCTGTCGGCGCCGTGGACGTCGAGGTGGCGCACGAGCCTGATCTTCGCCTCGGTCAGCGTGCCGGTCTTGTCGGTGCACAGCACGTCCATCGAGCCCAGGTTCTGGATCGCCGCCAGGCGCTTGACGATCACCTGTCTCCGCGCGAGGCGCAGGGCGCCCGCGCGACAGCGTGACGGAGATCACCATCGGCATCAGCTCGGGCGTGAGGCCGACCGCCAGCGCGATGGCGAACAGCAACGACGCGAGCAGCGGCTTGCCGCCCGCCGCGTTGACCAGCAGCACGAACAGCACCATCAGCACGGTGAGGCGCATGATCAGCATGCCGAAGCGGCGCGTGCCCAATTCGAACGACGTCGGCGGCGGGTCGAGCGTCAGCGTGTGCGCGATGCGCGCCGATCGCCGTGGCGGCGCCCGTGCGGCAGACGAGCGCTCGTGCGGTGCCGCTGACCACCGACGTCCCCATGAACACCGCGTTGGTCGCGGCCCGCAGGACGGCCTCCGCGTCGCCGGGTAGGGCGGTCGCGTTTCTCGACCGGAAACGATTCGCCCGTGAGCAGCGACTGGTTGACGTAGAGGTCGCGCTCCTCGAGCAGCACCGCGTCGGCCGGAACGAGGCTGCCGGCGGCGAGCAGCACGACGTCGCCGGGAACGACCTCCGTCACCGGGACGTCGACCGGCGCGCCGTCGCGCAAGGCGGATGCGAGGATCTGCACCGATTGCGCGCAGCTCGCGCGCGGCCTCGCCCGCGCGGTATTCCTGGACGAAATCCAGGACGACGCTCGCGAGCACCATCGCGACGATGATGACGAAGCTCGCAACTTCGCCGGTGAGCGCCGAGACGATGCTCGCCGCGATCAGGATCAGCACCAGCGGGTTGCCGAAACGACGCAGGAACTGCACCGCCAGCGAGCGTTCGGACTGGTCGCGAAACGTATTGCTGCCGAAGCGTGCGAGGCGCGCGCGCGCCTCGGAACCGGTCAGGCCGCCGGCGGCGGCGCCAAGCTCATCCTGCAACTGGGCGACGGGGCGCCGCCACCAGCCCGGGTCGGGGTCGCCGTCCGGCGCATTCGCTCGCACACGCCTCTCCGTTCAGCCCCGTCGGCGCATCTTTACGTGCCGGCCCCGGCCTGCGCCGGCGGCCGCGGTGCCCGTGCGCACGATGTCGCCGAGCTAGCGACGCCAGTCGACGCGCACGGTGTATTCCTCGTCGCCGTAGCGGACGTCGAGCTCGCCGTCGTACGCGCTTTCGAGCGCCTCGCCGATGCGCTGCGGCAGATGGATGTCGGTCGTGGTCACGACGATGCGCGCGGTGCCGGCTTCGACGCCCATGATGCGGTTCTGCGGGTGGTCCGTGCGCTCGCGTTCGGCCTCGTTGCGGGCGAGGTGGACGAGCTCGTCGCGGTGGGCTTCGACGAACGCGCCTTCGAGCGTCACGATGCCCGCGGGCAGCTGGTCGGCGATTCTCCGGCACGCGGGGCACGTGACCACCGTGCTGCCGGGCGGCGGGCTGCCCCACTGCCAGCGGCCGCGATGGTAGACGGCGCCGCAGGTGCCGCAGTGCGCGGGCTCGGCGTATTTCCCGGCGGCCTGGTACGGGTCATGGCGCTTGGCGTCGTAGATGCGATCGCGATAGCGCATGGTGGTCCCGGCCGGTCCTGCTGCCGTTGTCTTGGTCATGGCGTTCTCCCTTCGGGTTGATTCGTTGCACCGGGCCTACTGCTGCAGCACGTACGTTCCGGGAGCGTCGCCCAGCGGCGCATACCCCGCAGCGGCGTTGCCCATCGCCGGCGGCGCGCCGGGCGCTCCCGACCGGGCGTCGAGCCAGGCGACCCACTCCGGCCACCACGAGCCGCCCTTCTCGGGCACCTTGGCGAGCCAGACGTCCGGATCCACATAGAGGTCGTCGGCGGCCTTGGTCGCCACCCGGTACGTGCGGCCCGAGTGGCCGATTTCGGAGACGATGCCCGCGTTGTGGCCGCCGCTCGTCAGCAGGAACGTGACTTCGGTGTCGGCCAGGAGCTTGAGCTTGTACACCGAGCGCCATGGCGCGACGTGATCCGTGGTCGTCGCCACCGCGAACATCGGCACGCGGATGTCGGAAACGGCGATCGCGCGCCCGTCGACGAAGTAGCGGCCGTCGGCCAGCTCGTTGTCGAGGAACAGGTGGCGCAGGTACTCGGTGTGCATGCGGTAGGGCATGCGCGTGGTGTCCGTGTTCCAGGCCATGAGGTCGGACATCGGCGCTCGCTCGCCCATCAGGTAGTCGTGGATGAGGCGCGACCAGACGAGGTCGTTGGAGCGCAGCATCTGGAACGCGCCGGCCATCTGCGAGGTGTCGAGGAAGCCCTGTTCCCACATCGTGTCCTCGAGGAAGGCGAGCTGGCTCTCGTTGATGAACAGCATCAGCTCGCCGGCTTCGGTGAAGTCCGTCTGCGCCGCGAACGTGGTCGCCGAGCGCAGGCGTTCGTCGCCGTCGCGCGCCATCGCGGCCGCGGCGATGGCGAGGAGCGTGCCGCCGATGCAGTAGCCGACCGCGTGGACCTTGCGCTTGGGCACGATCGCGGTCACCGCGTCGAGCGCCGCCATGACGCCCAGCTTGCGGTAGTCGTCCATGGAGAGGTCGCGGTCTTCCGGTCCCGGATTCTTCCAGGAGACCATGAACACCGTGTAGCCCTGTTCCGTCAGGTACTTGACCAGCGAATTGTGCGCACTGAGATCGAGGATGTAGTACTTCATGATCCAGGCCGGGACGATCAGCACCGGCTCGGGACGGACCTTCGCCGTCGCCGGCGCGTACTGGATCAGCTCGATCAGGCGGTTGCTGTAGACCACCTTGCCGGGCGTGATCGCGATGTTCCCGCCGACCCTGAACGCTTCAGCGCCGATGGGCTTGCGCCCGCCGGCCGTGCGCTCCCAGTCCTCGACGAGGTTGCGCCAGCCGCGCAGGAGGTTCATCCCGCCTTCGCTCCGCGTGCGCTCCAGCACGTCGGGGTTGGTGGCGACGAAGTTCGACGGCGAGAGCACGTCGAGGAACTGGCGGGTGGCGAACGCGACGGTGTTCTCGTCCTGCCGCGCCACGCCCTTGACCCCGGTCATCGCGTTGTGCCACCACTGCTGGGTGAGCAGGAACGACTGCGACATGAGGTCGAAAGGCCAGTTCTGCCACGCCTCGCCGACGAAGCGCCGGTCCTGGGGCAGGGGGACGATGCACGGCGCAGGCTGCTCGCCCGTCGCGCGGTTGGCGGCGTAATGGGCGAAGCGCAGCGACTTGCGCAGCGCCTTTTCGGCGAGCTGGAGGCGCTTGCCCGGGGAGAAGGCGAGGTGCGCCGCCCAGTCGGCGTACGCGCCGATCAGCATCATCGGCGAGAGTCCCGCGGTGAAGCGCGCGGTGGCCGCGTGCGTGGACCGGTCGATGATCTCCGCGAGCGCGGTCGAGGAGAAGGAATCGCGCACGAACGACGGTTCGGCCGCTGGGGCCGGCGCGGGTACGGCGGCGCGGGCGGGCGGGGGCTTTGCCGCAGGCGCGACGAGCTTCAGGTGCTGGGTACGTGTTGCCATGGCCGGAGACTCCAGGTTGCGATCACGCTGGCGATCGCCGGAGTACCCTCAACCGCGGGCTTCGGGCGATCAGCACCACCGTGCCCTGAGGTCATCGTCGCACAACGGCCGGCGAGGCCCTTGACGAAGATCAGCCCGCGGCGATTTGTGCCCTACGGTTCGACGCGGTCACCGACGCCGTAGACGGAGCCGATGCAGTCGGTGCCGGGAGCGGCAGCGTCGGTTGGGCGATTTCCTCGGAGCGCTGTGACGCGAAACCCGCTTTCGCCGATAATGCGCGGCACCGGCGCGACGCGCGGGCGAGCGGGAGCACCCGACCATGGCGAGACTCGATCCGATGGCGGAAAATGGGGACAGACCACGTTTTCCGTCGCTCACGTCCCGACACCTGCCGCCCATGCCAGGAAAACGTGGTCTGTCACCGTTTTCCCGAGCAGGACGCAGGCTGTCCCCGCTTTCCGGCCGTTGGCTGGTGCTGGGCGCCGCGCTTGCGATCCTGCCGTCCGTCGGCCCGCTCGCAGCCGCGGAGCTGCCGATCTTCGACGCCCACGTCCACTACAGCCACGACGCATGGGACAACCTGCCGCCGAAGGACGCCGTCGCGATCCTGCGCAAGGCGGGAGTGAAGCGCGCGCTGGTGTCGAGCTCGGGCGACGAAGGCACCCAGCGGCTGGTGGCCGAAGCGCCCGATCTCGTGGTGCCGTCGCTGCGCCCGTACCGTCGGCGCGCCGACGTCAGCACCTGGGTGCGTGACGACACCGTCGTCGCATTCCTCGAGCAGCGGCTCGCGCAAAGCCGCTACGCCGCCGTCGGCGAATTCCACCTCTACGGCGCCGACGCCGACCTGCCCGTGCCGCGGCGGATGGTCGCGCTCGCGCGACAGCACAAGCTCGTCCTGCATGCGCATTCGGACGTCGACGCGATCGAGCGGCTGTTCGCGCAGGACCCGGATGCCCGCATCCTGTGGGCCCACTCCGGCTTCGAACGCCCGGAGCCGGTGCGCGACATGCTGCGCAAGCACCGCAACCTCTGGTGTGATCTCGCGTTCCGCAGCGACCAGGGCGGAGCAGGGAAAGTGCCGCCGGAATGGCGCGCCGTGTTCACGGAGTTCCCGGACCGGTTCATGGTCGGCACCGACACCTTCACGCCCGAGCGCTGGCACTACATCGTCGAGCATGCCGGCTGGTCGCGCGCGTGGCTCTCGGACCTTCCGCCCGCGCTCGCCGAGCGCATCGCGTGGCGCAACGGCGAAGCGCTGTTCGCCGGCTGGGTCGCCGCGCTCGCGCGGTGAGCGCAGTGCGCGCCGGCGCCGCGGCCGGCATGCTGGCGCTGGCCGCCGCGCAAGGCGCGTGGGGATGCGGCGAAGCCCTGCGCGGTGCGACGCAGCGCGTCCAGAACGCGCGCTACGAGGTCGTGTTCGCGACCGTGCCCGCGCCGCTGGAGGCCGGGAAGCACTTTTCGCTCGACATCGTCGTGTGCCCGCGCGGCGGCGCACCGCTGCCGGATGCCGTGCGGGTCGACGCGGTGATGCCCGAGCACCGCCACGGCATGAATTACCGGCCGGTGGTCGCGGCCCGCGGGTCGGGCGCGTACCGCGCCGACGGGCTGCTGTTCCACATGCCGGGGCGCTGGGACTTCCTGTTCGATCTCGTCACGCGCGAAGGCACCGAGCACCTCGCCGCGACGCGCAACGTCGAGTGATGCGCGGGCCCGCGCGCGCCGCGCTCGCCGCGGCCTTCCTCGCCGGGATCGTCGCCGCGGGGGCCGGCGGGCAGACCGCGCCCGCGCCGCCGCTGTCGGAGCGCGAATTGCGCCTCGTGCTTGCGCACGGACCGTGGCCCCTGCCATGGCGCAACGATCCTTCCAACCGCGTTTCCGGCCAGCCGGCGGCGATCGCGCTCGGCGAGCGCCTGTTCAACGATCCGCGCCTGTCCGGCAGCGCAACGATCGCGTGCGCGACGTGCCACCAGGCACGGCTTGCGTTCACCGACGGACGCCCGCGCGCCCGGGGGCTCGCGCCGACCGACCGCAACACGATCGGCCTCGCCAACGCGCGGCTCAACCGCTGGTATGGCTGGGACGGCGCCGGGGACAGCCTCTGGGCGCAAAGCCTGCGGCCACTCGCCGATCCGCGCGAGATGGGCAGCGACCACGCCCGCGTCGCGGCCGTCCTGCGCGCCGATCCCGAACTCGCCGAGCGCTATCGCGCCGCGTTCGGCGCGCCGCCTCCGGCAGACGACGAAGCCCTCGCCGTCGACGCCGCGAAGGCCCTTGCCGCGTATCAGGAAACGCTCGTCACCGGCCGTACGCCGTTCGACGATTTTCGCGATGCGCTGGCGCGCGGCGACGCCGAAGCGGCGTCGCGGTATCCGCCCGCCGCGCGCCGCGGCCTGCTACTGTTCGTGGGGAAGGCCCGCTGCAACGTCTGCCACCTCGGGCCCAATTTCACCAACGGCGAGTTCCACGACATCGGCATTCCGTATTTCGCCGAACCGGGTCGCGTCGATCCCGGCCGCAGCGAAGGCATCCGGCGCGTCCGGGCGAGCCGCTACAACCTGCTGGGTCCGTTCAACGACGACCCGACGCGCGGCACGGCGCTGGCGACTCGTCACGTCGCGGCGGAGCACCGCAACTTCGGCGAGTTCCGCGTGCCGTCGCTGCGCAACGTCGCGCGCACGGCGCCGTTCATGCACGACGGGAGCCTCGCGACGCTGCGCGCCGTCGTGCGCCACTACTCCGAGATCGACGAGGAGCGCCTGCACGCGGACGGCGAGCTGATCCTGCGGCCTCTGCACCTGTCCGCCGCCGAGATCGACGACCTCGTCGCGTTCCTGGAGAGCCTCGACGACCGCGCTGCCGGAGGGACTCAGGCTGTCGAGGCCAGCCGCTCGAAGTGATCCTTCATGGCGAAGGGGGAGGGCAGCGGCGGGTTGCCCTCGGCCAGGTGCCGCAGGTAGGCGCGGCGATGCGCCTTCGGGATCGGCGTGCCGTCGGGATAGCTGGCGTAGCGATAGGCGGTGGGGAACCGATCCTCCAGCGCTTCCAACTGGCGGCGGTATCCCGTGTGGATCCGGATCCACGCCTCGTCGGCGGAGAAATCGTGTTTTGAGTAGCTGCTGAAGCGGCCCGGATCGGCGCGCCGCCAGCCGCTCAGGTGGAGCAGCACGACCTTCTCGTCGCCGGCGTAGAGGCCGTCGCCGGCGCGACGAAGGCGGTCCCCGCCGATGTTCCAGTGCCCGAGGTTGAATCCGCGCCGGCGGGCGACGACCACGCCGTCGAAATAGCCCGGCACCAGGTCCAGCCAGCGCTGATCGCTGACGAGCACCGTGCCGTGGTAGAAGCGCTCCGCCGGCGGCAGGCTCAGGTCGTTGAGCGAAAAGTGCGTGAGCACGCTGCGGTACCAGCGTGCGAAACGGCTCGCTTCGGCCGACCGCCTGACGCCGACCACGCCCGCATTGAAGCAGCCGGCGCTGAGGAAGCGCAGGTTCTGGGCCATGCTCTCGGGCGGGTGGGGGCAATGCGGCGTGAGAAGGATGGTGCCCTGCGCGCCGAGGCTGTCGAACAGCGGGTCGAGCGCGCCGAAGCAGAGGATGTCGGAGTCGAGGTAGAGCCAGCGCTCCACGCCGGTGGCTGCGTCCATCCAGTGGTGGAGCGCGGCCTTGCCGGCCATGCTGAGCTCGAAGCCGTCGTAGTAGAACCGCAGCGACTCGAGATTGCCCGGGAAGACGTCGTCGAGACCGACCAAGTGGATTCCGTCGCGGGCCCGCGGCGGCAGGCAGGCGCGCAGCGCGTCGGCCAGGGCGTCGCGTTCCGGGGGCTCGCTGTCGACCACCAGCACGTACAGCGGCAGGTCGTTGTGTTCGAGGATGCTGAGGTAGCTCGCGATCAGGAACGGGCAATAGTTGCGCGTGACGACGCAACATACGGCCTTGGCGGTCGGCGGCATGGGGTGAAGGTGTGGGCGGGACGCAGGTTCCACCGTATCACGCGATGCGTGCGGTAGCATAGCCGCCCTCTTCAACGGAAGAATTCGCGCGGCGGCGCCTCGTGGCAGCGGGGAGGCGGGACCGACGAGGGCAGGGGATCGGACTGACGGGTCAATCGACGGTCGCGCCCGCTTCCGCCGCCGCCTTGCCCCAGCGGATCGCTTCGGCCCGCACGAACGCGGCGAATTCCCCCGGCGTCCGGCTGGTCACGACCGGGATGCCGTTGCCTTCCAGGCGTGCTCGGGTATCCGCCGATTCGAGCGTGGCGAGTACGGCCTTGTGCAGCCGGTCCACGATCGGGCGCGGCGTGCCCGCGGGCACGAACAGCCCCTGCCACGATCCGCTGACCATGTCGGGAAACCCGGCCTCGCCCATCGTCGGCACCTGGGGCAGCGCATCGATCCGCCGCGCGGTGGAAACGGCCAGGGCCTTCAGCCGGCCGGCCTGGATGAAACTCAGCACCGGCGCCAGCGAGACGAACATGACGTGGGTTTCACCTCCCAGCAGGCCGGTCACCGCGGGACCGGCGCCTCCCCGGTACGGGATGTGCACCACGTCCAGGCCGGCCGCCTGCCGGAAACGCTCCATTTCCAGGCGGCTCAGCGAGCCCGATCCCGTGCTGGCGAAGTTGAGCTCGCCCGGCTTCGCGCGCGCCAGGGCCACGAGCTCGGCCACGGTAGTCGCGGGCAATCCGGGGTTGGCGACCAGGATGCTGGGAACATCCGCGGTCTGCGCGACCGCGATGAAGTCGCGCGCCGGGTTGATCGGGAGGCTGCGGAAGATCGCGGGGTTGATCGCGATGGTGCCGATGTTGCCGAGGAAGATCGTGTAGCCGTCGGGGGCCGCCCGGGCCGCCGCCTCCATGCCGATGTTGCCCGATGCTCCCGACCGGTTCTCGACGATGACCTGCTCGCCCAGTTCGGCGGAGAGTTTCGGCGCCATGATGCGCGCGATGACGTCGGAGGAGCCGCCGGGGGCGAACGGCACGATCATTCGCACCGGTCGGTTCGGGTACGCCGCCTGCCCGACGGCGTGCACCGGCAGCAGCAGGAGCGCCGCCGCGATCAGGGCGGCCGTCGCCAGCGCGCCGATGGTGGCCCGGCGTAGCCTGCGGGGCAGCGTGCCCAAGCGTCGGTCTCCTCGATTCGCACGCGGGGCGATCGGCGGTCCCTGCGGTCGGTCGATCCGCATCGCCACGGTAGAATAGCCGAGATTCGGCGCTGCGTTTCAGCGCGGCGGTACCCGCGACTGCGGGCAAGGCGAGACCGGCTGGGCATGAGACTGCTAGCGCGCGTTCCGATGGTGCCCGACAGCGGCTTCCAGCCGTTCCGGGACGACGAGATCGAGCAATCGATCCCGCAGCGCTTCGAGCAGCAGGTGCGCGCCGGCGGTGATCGGCTGGCGATCAAATGGGAACGCGGAAGCTACGATTACCGCGCGCTCAACGCGACGGCGAATCGCCTGGCGCGCGCGATTCTTTCCCGCCGCGGCAGCGCCGCCGAGCCCGTCGTCCTCCTGTTCGAACACGGCGGCGAAGCGCTCGTCGCGATCATGGCCGTGCTCAAGGCCGGAAAATTCTACGTGATGCTGGATCCGGGATACCCGCCGGAGCGCCTGAAGTTCATGCTCGAGGATTCCGGCGCCGCCCTCATGGTCGCCGACGCGAGCCAGCACGCATACGCGCGGGCGCTGTGCGGCGACGCGATCGACGTGATCCGCTTCGACGACGTCGGTCCCGACCTGCCGCCAGGTGATCCCGGCGCCTATCCGGCGCCGGACGCATTGGCGATGGTGATGTACACCTCCGGCTCGACGGGCCGGCCGAAGGGGGTGATGCACAGCCATCGCACGATCCTCGCCGACGCCCGCAACCTCACCAACGGCTGGTGCGTCAGCGCGCACGACCGCTGCGTGCTGTCGGCCTCGCTCAGCTTCGCGAGCTCGGTGCGCACGATCTACAGCTCGCTGCTCAATGGCGCGGCGGTGCTGCCCTACGATGCACGCAAGCACGGCTTCGGCGGGCTGCCGGCGTGGCTGGAGGACAACGAGGTCACCATCGTGCGCGCGGTCCCGACGTCCTTTCGCACGTTCATGGGGACGCTCGACGAAGACCGGGTCTTTCGCAGCGTGCGCGTGCTGGCCGTGGGCGGGGAGCCGATGCTGCGCTCGGACGTCGAGGAGTTCAACCGCCATTTCCCGCCGCACTGCGTCCTCTCCCACGGCTTCGGGCCCACGGAGTGCCTCACGACGTGCTGGTCGCTGGTGGCGCACGGCACCCCGGTGACCGAGGGCAAGCTGCCGATCGGCCATTGCGTTCCGGACAGGGAGGTCCTGCTGCTCGACGAGTCCCGGCGCGAGGTGGCCGACGGCGAGGTCGGCGAGATCGCGGTGCGCAGCCGGTTCGTCTCCCCGGGATACTGGCGCGCCCCCGAGGCCACCGCGGCGGCATTCCTGCCGGATGCCGCCGGAGGCGACCTGCGCACCTACCTGACCGGAGACCTCGGCCGGAGGATGCCCGACGGGACGCTGGTCCATGTCGGCCGCCGCGATTTCCAGGTCAAGATCCGCGGCTTCCGAGTCGACGTCGCGGAAATCGAGAATGCGCTGCGCGCCGTCGCCGGCGTCGGCGATGCGGTGGTCGTCGGCAGGGAAACGGTGCCGGGGGAGCCGCGCCTCGTCGCCTACGTCGTCGCGACGTCCACGCCGCCGATCTCGCCGCGCCGGCTGCGCGAAGCGATCGCGCGCGTGCTGCCGGACTACATGATCCCGTCGGCGTTCGTCGCGATGGACGCGCTGCCCCGGACGCCGAGCGGCAAGGCGGACCGCATGCACCTGCCGTTGCCGGAGCGCAGCCGCCGCGACCTCGAGACACCGTGGGTGGCGCCAGGCTCGCCGATCGAGATCGCGCTGGCGGGAATCTGGGCGGACGCGCTCGACGTCGACCAGGTGGGGATCGAGGACCGCTTCCTCGATCTTGGCGGCGACTCGCTGCAGGCCGCCCGGATCGCCGACCGGGTGACCGCGCACTTCAAGCTCGGAATCGCGGTGTCGACGCTGTTCGAAGCAGACACCGTGGCACGCATGGCGCAAACGATTGCGGCGGCGCTGCGCGGCGAGGCGGGCGGTGTGCCCCTGGAGCTGACCCGGCTCCAGACTCCCCTCCGCCCGCACGGCGGGAATGCTGCCGCCGACGAGGCGTCGGACTGACCGTCCGCGGCCTGCCGTTGCCCGCCCTGAAGCTGCGACTACGCATGACCTGGCGCCTCGCCGTGGCCGCGGGGCTGCTCGTGCTCGGCGGCTGCGTCACCGCGCCTCCTGCGCCGCCGCCTCCGGCGCCACCGTCTCCGGCGGTCGTCGAACCGCCGTCGCGCGAGCTCGCGTGTCCGAGCTGCGACGACCAGAACCGGGAGGTCGTCCGCCTGCGGCATGAGCTCGCGCAGCGCGAGGCCGAGCTGCGCGAGTCGCGCACCAGCCAGCGCGAACAGGTCAAGGTGCTGCAGGAATCGAAGGGCCAGGCCGAGCGCGCGAAGGTCAGGTGGCGCCGGCTGGCGACCCAGGCCGACGCGGCGTCCTATATCGCCGAAGTCGAGGTTGCCCTGCAGGCGCTGCGCAAGGAAGCCGGCGGCGGCATCCAGCTGCTGGCGCTGGCGGAAGGGATCCTGCAATCGACGGCGCCGCTGTTCGCCCAGGGCGACTACGGCGCGGCGATGGACCTGGCCGCCCAGGCCGAGCAGCTCGTCACCGTCGTTGCCGACGACCGGGCGCGGCGCGCGTCCCCTGCGCGGGCTGCCGGCGAAACGCCGTTTCAGGTCGCGATACCGCTCCGCGCGACGGTCGATGGCCCGCTGCGCCGGCAGCCGCTGCCCAGCGCCGCGTCGCTCGGTGTGGTGGCGAAGGACGCGCCCCTGCTCGCGCTGGCGCGCAAGGGCGGCTGGCTGCGCGTGGAGACCGCCGACGGACGCGCCGGCTGGATGGACGAGAAACGGGTCGGCGTGCGCTGAGCCGTCTCAGTGCCCGCGCGGCCGCCCGAAGGGCACTGGCCCCCTTCGGGGGTCCTGTCACGCCGCGTCGGTCACCTGGTTGCGGCCGGCGCGCTTGGCTTCATAGAGCGCCACGTCGGCGCGCCGCAGCACCGCTTCCGGACCGTCGTCGTCCTCGCGACTGTGGGTGACGCCGATGCTGACCGTCACCGCGATCCGGGCGTCGCCGCCGGTGATCGGCCCGGTTTCGATCGCCGAGCGGATGCGCTCGGCGACCTCCCGCGCGCCGGCGGTCGCCGTCTCGACGAGGACGACGACAAATTCCTCGCCGCCATACCGCGCCACGCAATCCACGGTCCGAACGGCCTGCCGCAGGATCGCCGCCGTGCGCACGAGCACCTCGTCGCCGGCGGCGTGGCCCCAGGTGTCGTTGATCACCTTGAAGCTGTCGATGTCGACCATCAGCACGGCGAACGGCCGGCCATTGCGCCGGTACCGGGCGAACTGGTCGGCCAGCACATCGGCGAGACGCTTGCGGTTGTCGACGCCGGTGAGCCCGTCGGTGACGGCCAGCGTCTCCAGCAGCTGGTTCTGCTCGAGGAGCGCCTCGTTCGCCGCTGCCACCGCCGAATGACTGCGGCGCAGCCGGTCGGCCATCACGTTGAACACCCGGGTGAGGCGGCCGATCTCGCCACCCGTGGTGCCGCGCAGCTCGACCGCGAGGTCGCCGCGGGCGATGCGATCCGCCGCGTTGGTGAGGTCGGTCAGCGGCCGCACGATCGAGCGGCCCATCCACCAGGCGACGGTGCCGACCAGCAGCGTCAACCCGGCGACCAGCGCCGCGAAGAACAGGAGCAGCCGCAGCCAGGCGTCGTAGACCTCGCGGTGCCCTCGCTCGGCGACGACCAGCAGGGGCAGCGACCGCGGCGCATCGGCGACCCCGAGCACATCGTCCCCGTGATGCCCGGTGAAGCGCAGCACCTCGCCGGGGTGTGCGCGCAACTGCAGGACCGTCGGCGCTTCCAGCGCCGCCAGCGTGTCCCAGGTGGTGCGGGCGGCGAGCAGGGGCAGGCCGTCCGGAGCGAGCAGGATCAGTTCGGCCGCGGAGGTGCCGACGAGATCCTGCAGGCGGGACTGCGCGGTGGCGAGGTCGAGGATCGCCGACAGCGTGCCGAGCAGCTCGTTGCGCTGCGACAGGATCGGCACGACGACCGTCATCGTCGCCGTTCCCCGGGTCGCGTTCCGGCGCGGCGCCTCGACGACGACGCCCTCGGTACTCGCGTTGTTCGGCCAGTTGGCCGGCAGCACGACCGGGGCCGGCGTGGCGGCGCTGCTCGCGATCGGCTGGCCGGCGGCGTCGGCCACCGTCAGCTCCAGCAGCGGCTCGAGCTTCTTCTGCACCGAGCGCAGGTAGAGGACGAGCTCCTGCGGGCCGATTCGCGCCCGGCTCCCGGCTGGACCGTTGACGGCGCTCAGGCCGTCGATCAAGGTGTAGGCGGCGGAGAGCGCACGCACCTCGCCGACGCGGTCGCGGAACCACAGCGTCACCTCGCCGCTGCCGTCGCTCGCCAGGCTGCGCAGCTCGTGCGTGACGTCGGCGCCGATCAGCACCTGGTAGCGCCAGAACGACAGCACGCCCAGTCCCAGCGACGGGATCAGCGTCGCCAGCACCGCAAAGGTGAGGATCCTGCTCTTGATGCTGTTCAAGGTCGAAGCGGCGCGCGGCGCGGCCGTCCTGTTTCACGCATGATCCTCCGGCAGCCGCATAAGCCTCGTGCGGCTGCCTGTTGGACGTCATGACGGCGTCATGGTTCCACCCTTGGGCGCGACACCTGCCGCGTCCTTGACATGCCCTGGTCCCCATGTATACTACGCCCCGTGCTGCGTCGCAGCAAAACGTTGTCAGCTTCGTTGGCTCCTATGCAACTCATTGTTTGGTCTGGCGAATCGGGCGGCTGCCCGGTGCCGGAGATAGGGAGGCCCGTTACCGCGAGGTAACCCCGGGACCACGCCAGATGTCGCGTGCGGCCCGGTCGTGGCCGCAGCCGGGCAGCTGACCGGAGGTACCCGATGTCGAACGGACTTCAAGGAACCATCGGCGCGCCCGCCGAGCACCATTTCCTGGGCGAATTCAGCTGGACCCGCAACATCACAATGGCCTTGCTGGCGACCCTGTCGCTGGCCCTGCTGTCCACCGCCGCCGCCCGCTTCGACGGCTTCGCCCGCGACGCCGAGGCACTGCCCGCGCCGCGCGCCGCCCCGGAGCCCGCGCCGCTTCCCGTGAGCACCCCGCCCCTACCGGCGGCGCAGGGGACGCGCGACCAGATCGAGGCGCTGGCCGCGCTGGTCGGCAGGAAGTACCGGATTTCGCCCAAAGTCGGGCGGGAGCTGATCGGCACCGCGTACCGGGAAGGCGCCCGCACCGGGGTCGACCCGCTGCTGATCATCGCGGTGATGGCCGTGGAATCGCGCTTCAACCCGATTGCCGAAAGCGATTCCGGCGCCATGGGCCTGATGCAGGTGATCCCCGGTTTCCACAAGGACAAGCTGGAGGCCGACGGAGGCGACCCGGTGTTCGATCCGCACGCGAACATCCGCCTGGGTGCGCGGGTGCTCCAGGAATACATCAAGCGCGCCGGCAACGAAGCGGCCGGACTGCAGCTCTATAATGGCTCCGGTGACGATGCGACCAACGCCTACGCCAACAAGGTGCTCGCCGAGCGGCAGCGCCTGCAGCAGGCGATCGCGCGCCCGAAGGAGCGTCTGCGCGCGTAGCCTCGCCGCCGCGGCCGGCTTGCCGCAAACGCAACGGCGCGCTTCGGGCGCGCAATCCCGCGGGTGCCGGCGTTGAAGCTGTCGGTCCTCGACCAGTCGACGGCGGCGCAGGGCCGCAGCCAGGACCACGCGATCCGCGAGACGCTCGACCTCGCGCGCCACTGCGAGGCGCTGGGCTACCACCGCTACTGGGTGTCGGAACACCACAACAGCGACAGCATCGTCGGCACGGCGCCGGAGGTGCTCATGGCGGCGATCGCCGCCACCACCGGGCGCATCCGCGTCGGCAGCGCCGGGCGTCATGCTGCCGCATTACTCGGCGCTCAAGGTCGCCGAGCAGTTCCGCGTGCTGGAGGCGATCGCGCCCGGGCGCATCGACCTCGGCGTCGGCCGCGCGCCCGGAACCGATCGCCTGACGGCGTATGCGCTCAATCCGCATGCGAACGCCGCGGACGAGTTCCCGCAGCAGGTCCTCGACCTGCAGGCATGGGTCTCCGGCACGCCGCTGCCGGAGGCGCACCCGTTGCGGGCGATCAAGGCGCATCCGCTCGGCCCCACGCGGCCCGAGGTGTGGATACTCGGCAGCTCGGACTACGGCGCGCGGCTGGCGGCGCATTTCGGACTGCCCTACGCATTCGCCTATTTCTTCAGCGAGGGGCGCGGCGTAGAGGAAGCGCTCGCGCTCTATCGCCGGAATTACCGCCCGAGTCCGCGCCACCCGCGGCCGCAGGCGACGATCTGCGTGTGGGCGCTCGCGGCCGATACCGAGGCCGAGGCGCGAAGGCTGCTGCTGACGCGCGAATTCTGGCGCGTCGGGTTCGAGCAGGGGCTGCGCCGGTCGCTGGTGACGCCGGAGGAGGCCGCCGCGCATGCCTACACCGAGGCCGAGCGCTCGATCATCGAGGCGCTGCGGCGCAAGGCGCTGGTCGGCACGGGCGAGCAGGTCGCCACGCGCATTGCCGAGCTGGCGCAGAGGCTCGAGCTGGACGAGATCGTCGTCGTCACCTGGACCTACGACCCGCAGCCCCGGCACCGGTCCTACGAGCTGCTGGCCCGGGCCTTCGGGCTCGACGCCGCGCGCGGCGCGGCCGCCGGCGCGTGATTGTGTAGACTCCGGTCCGGTTGCGTCCGCGCGCGCTTCCTTCGCCCCCGTCGCCCATGTCATTCAGCCAGTTTTCCCTGCTCTCCCGCGGCGACCTCGTGCGCAGCGGGCTGCTGGTCGCGGGGCTCGTTGCCGCCGCGCTGTGGGTCTCGTTCCACTTCCTGGAGCCTGCGCCGCCGCGGCGCATCGTGCTGGCATCAGGGGCCGAGTCCGGCCTCTATCACCGCTATGCACAGCGCTACCGCGACATCCTGGCGCGCGACGGCGTCACCGTCGACGAGCGGATCACCGCCGGAGCGGCGGAGAACCTGGCGCTGCTCCTCGATCCGAAATCCGGCGTCGACGTCGCGTTTCTCCAGGGCGGCGTGGCGAGGTTCCCGGAGGCCAACAGCCTCGAGATGCTGGCGAGCCTGTACTACGAGCCGCTCTGGATCTTCTATCGCGGCAGCGACGTCCTGACCGAAATCCGTGCACTTGCCGGCAAGCGCGTTGCCGTGGGCGTCGAGGGCAGCGGCACGCGCACCTTCGTGCTGCCGCTGCTGGCGATCAACGGCCTGCTGCCCACCAACACGGCGCTGCCGCCGATCGGCGCCGCCGACGCGCTCGCCGCGCTGCGCAGCGGCGACGTCGACGCCGCGCTGTTCGTCGGCGGGGCGCAGTCGCCGCTGATCCTCGACGCGGTGCGCGACCCGACGCTCAGGCTGATGAGCCTCCATCGCGCCGACGCGTACGTGCGCAGGTTTCCCTACATTTCGAAGCTGACGCTGCCCGCCGGCACCCTCGACTTCGCCGTCGGCATCCCGCCGCGCGGAAGTCCAGCTGATCGGCACCAAGGCGATGCTCGCCGCCCGCGACGGCCTGCACCCCGCGCTGGTCAACCTGCTGACCGACGCCGCCCGCGAGATTCATGGCGACCAGGGCTATTTCGAGGCTGCCGGCGAGTTTCCGAGCATGGCGCACGTCGACATCCCCGTATCGCCGGAAGCCGACCGGCATCGCCGGTTCGGCCCGAACCTGCTGCATCGCTACCTGCCGTTCTGGGTGGCGACGTTCGTCGAGCGCGCCGTGATCCTGCTGGTGCCGCTGATCGTCGTCGTCGTGCCGGTGCTCAAATACCTGCCCGAGTTCTTCACCTGGCGGATCCGCTCGCGAATCTACCGCTGGTACGGCGAATTGACGCTGCTGGAGCGTGACGTCGCGGCACGCCAGGGGACGCTGCCGATCGAGCAATGGCTGCAGGACATCGACCGCATCGAGCGCGCGGTCGCCGAGATCAGCACGCCGGCGAGTTTCGCGAGCGAGGCCTACACGCTGCGCGAGCACGTCGGACTGGTGCGGCGCGCGGTGCTGGCCAAGGCTGCGGGGCAGGGCGCGGCCCCGCGTTAATCGTTTCCGGCGGCGCGGGCGCGCATTGCCGGCCCCGCACGGCGCGACACGCGGCAGCCGGCCGACTTGATACACTGTACGCAAACCCACAATCCGGTGCGCGCGTTCGCGCGCGCCGTCGCGAGGAGCATCCGCATGCCAGCCACCAATCGTCAATTCCGCCTTGCGGCGCGGCCCGTCGGCATGCCGAAAGCGCAGGACTGGCAGTTCACCGAAACCCCGGTCGGCGAACCTGCCGACGGCGAGGTGCTGGTGAAGGTTCTCTACATCTCGCTCGACCCGGCGATGCGCGGCTGGATGAACGACGCCAGGTCCTACATCAAGCCCGTGGCCATCGGCGAGGTGATGCGCGCAGGCGCCGTCGGCTGCGTCGTGGCGTCGCGGCACCCGAATTTCGCCGCCGGCGACCACGTCGTCGGCACGCTCGGCGTGCAGGAATACGCGCTCGCCGACGGCAAGGCGCTGACCAGGGTCGACCCGCGCCTCGCGCCGCTGCCCGTCTACCTGTCCACCCTCGGCATGCCCGGCATGACCGCGTATTTCGGGCTGCTCGACGTCGGCAAGCCGCAGCCCGGCAACACCGTCGTCGTGTCCGGCGCGGCCGGCGCCGTCGGCACGGTGGTCGGCCAGGTCGCGAAGATCAAGGGCTGCCGGGTCGTGGGCATCGCCGGCGGCGCGGACAAGTGCGCCTGGATCCGCGACGAGCTCGGGTTCGACGCCGCCATCGACTACAAGGCGGGCGACGTGAAGAAGGCGCTCGCGGCAGCACTGCCCCGACGGCATCGACGTCTATTTCGACAACGTCGGCGGCGAGATCCTCGACGCCGCGCTCGCCCGGCTCGCGCGGCACGCGCGCGTTGTCATCTGCGGCGCCATCTCGCAGTACAACAACACGACGCCGGTGCGCGGCCCCGCGAACTACCTGTCGCTGCTCGTCAACCGCGCGAGCATGACCGGCATGGTCGTGTTCGACTATGCCGAGCGCTACGGCGAAGCGGCGCGCGAGATGGCCGGGTGGATGGCGGCCGGCAAGCTCAAATCGCGCGAGGACATCGTCACCGGGCTCGACCGGTTTCCGGATGCGCTGCTGATGCTCTTCCGCGGCGAGAACACGGGCAAGCTGGTGCTGCAGGTCGCCAACGCATGAGCGTGCGCGGACTTGCCCGCTCCGCGGGCGCGCAGGTTACGAAAGTGCGAAACCACGGGCAGGGCCGCTCCCAAGCGCGAATTGCCCCGAAGCGCGATAGCGCGAAGGGTAGTCCAGTGACCCGAATGCGGCGCGCAGCGGTTCCGGTCGCAGCGGCGGCGCCGCGCACTCACACCTAGCAGGAGGATGACCATGGACGAGCAGCTGCGCCTCGCGGCACTCGAGTATCACCGTTCGCCGCGTCCCGGCAAGATCTCGATCGCCCCCACCAAGGGCCTCACCAACCAGCGCGATCTGGCGCTCGCGTATTCGCCGGGCGTGGCCGCGGCGTGCGACGCCATCTTCGCCGACCCCGCCGAGGCCCGCAACCTGACCTCGCGCGGCAACCTGGTGGCGGTGGTCACCAACGGCACCGCGGTGCTCGGCCTCGGCAACATCGGCCCTCTCGCCGGCAAGCCGGTGATGGAAGGCAAGGCCTGCCTGTTCAAGAAGTTCTCCGGCATCGACGTGTTCGACATCGAGCTGGCCGAGAACGACCCGGAGGAACTGGTCAAGACGATCGCGCGGCTCGAGCCGACGTTCGGGGGGATCAACCTCGAGGACATCAAGGCGCCGGAGTGCTTCTACGTCGAGCGCAAGCTGCGCGAGCGGATGAAGATCCCGGTGTTCCACGACGACCAGCACGGCACCGCGATCGTCGCCGGCGCCGCGATCCTCAACGGACTGAAGGTCGTCGGCAAGGACGTCGCGAAGGTGAAGCTCGTGTGCTCGGGCGCCGGCGCCGCGGCGATCGCCTGCCTCGACCTGATGGTCGGCGTCGGGCTGAAGCGCGAGAACGTCGTCGTGTGCGACAGCAAGGGCGTCATCTACGCCGGCCGCGAGACGCCGATGGAGGAGAACAAGGCGCGCTACGCCCGCGACACCACCGCGCGCACGCTGGCCGACGCCATCGTAGGCGCCGACATCTTCCTCGGGCTCTCCGGCCCGAAGGTGCTCACGCAGGACATGGTGAAGGCGATGGCCGCCTCGCCGCTGATCCTGGCGCTCGCCAATCCCGAGCCGGAGATCCTGCCTGAGTTGGCGCGCGCGGTGCGGCCCGACGCCATCATCGCCACCGGCCGGTCGGACTATCCGAACCAGGTCAACAACGTGCTGTGCTTCCCGTTCATCTTCCGCGGCGCGCTCGACGTGGGCGCCACCACGATCACCGAGGAGATGAAGCTCGCCTGCATGCGCGCCATTGCCGAGCTCGCGCACGCCGAGCAGTCGGACATCGTGGCGCAGGCGTATGCGGGCGAGGCGCTATCGTTCGGGCCGGACTACCTGATCCCGAAGCCCTTCGATCCGCGGCTGATCGTCATCGTGCCGCCGGCCGTGGCGAAGGCGGCGATGGACAGCGGTGTGGCCACCCGCCCGATCGCCGACTTCGACGCGTACCGCGACCGGCTGTCGCAGTTCATCTACCACTCCGGCCTGATCATGAAGCCGGTGTTCGCGGGCGCCAAGCACGCGCCCAGGCGCGTCCTCTACGCCGAGGGCGAGGAGGAGCGCGTGCTGCGCGCCGTGCAGGTCGTCATCGACGAGGGCCTCGCCAAGCCGATGCTGATCGGCCGCCCGGAGGTCATCGCCGCGCGGGTCGAGAAGTTCGGGCTGCGGCTCGTCGCGGGCAAGGACTTCGACCTCGTCAACATCAACAACGACCCGCGCTACCGCGCCTGCTGGCAGCTCTACTACCAGCTGATGGGGCGCAACGGCATCTCGCCGGAGGACGCGAAGGAGGCGGTGCTGCGCAAGCCCTCGCTCATCGGCACGCTGCTGCTGCAGATGGGCGAATGCGACGCACTGGTGTGCGGCACCGTCGGCAAGTACGGCGCGCACCTGCGCCACGTCGCCGACGTCATCGGCCAGCGCGCCGAAGCGCCGGTATTCGCCGCAATGAACGGCCTCTTGCTGCCCAACCGGACGCTCTTCATCTGCGACACCTACGTCAACCGCGATCCGTCGGCCGAGCAGCTGGCGGAGATCGCGCGCCTCGCCGCGGATGCGGTCCGGCGCTTCGGGCTCGTGCCGAAGGTCGCGCTGCTTTCGCATTCCAACTTCGGCAGCGACGACTCGAAGTCGGCGCGCAAGATGCGCGAAGTGCGCCGCCTGCTGGTCGAGCGCGAGCCGGGGCTCGAGGTCGACGGCGAGATGCACGGCGACGCGGCGCTGTCGGAGGCGATCCGCGCGCGGGTCCATCCCGACTCGTCGCTCAAGGGCGAGGCCAACCTGCTGGTGATGCCCAACCTCGACGCGGCCAACATCTCGTTCAACCTGCTGAAGATCACCGGCGGCGACGGCGTGACGATCGGGCCGATCCTGCTGGGCGCCAAGAAGACGGTGCTGATCGCGACACCGTCGGCCACGGTGCGGCGGCTGGTCAACCTGACGGCGCTGGCCGTGGTGGAGGCGGCGGGCACGGGCTGAGCGCGGGCACGGGCGCCGCAACGGGCCGCGCCGTAGCGCTCGCGAGGCATCGCGGCGCCGCGGGGGCGCCGTGCGCGGCGCGCATGCGTGCTCCCCGGCGGCGCGCTCGACTTGGCGTTGGCGCTCCATTACCATGGTCCGGCGAGTCCGGGGACGGCGCATTCCCTTCGGGGGCTGGAGACGACGATGAAGCGATACGAAGCGAACGTTCCGAGCGTGGGCCTGGTGAGCTTCCTGCGCTCGCCGATCTGCGAGGATTTCGCGAAGATCGACGCCGACGTCGCGGTCCTCGGCATCCCCTACGATGCGGGCATCGGCTTCCGTCCGGGCACCCGCTTCGGCCCGCGCGACATCCGCAACTATTCGGTGCGCTACAGCGGCTGGGGCGGCTGGAAGACCTCCGGTTACTGGGACGTCAACGACGGCAAGAGGAAGCTCACAAGCACCCGGATCGTCGACTGCGGCGACGTGGACGTCGCGTACTACGACATCGAGCGCAACATGCGGTTGATGACGGAGAACGTCGCCGCGATCCTCGACCGCGGCGCCATGCCGCTGGTGCTGGGCGGCGACCACTCGGTGTCGTATCCGGTGGTGCGCGCCTTCGAGCGCTTCGCGCCGCTCGACATCGTCCACATCGACGCGCACCTCGACTGGATCGACCACGTCGACGGCATCAAGTTCGCCAACGGCAGCCCGTTCCGCCGCATGAGCGAGCTGCCGTTCGTGCGCCAGATGGTCCACCTCGGGATCCGCGACCTGCGCTCGCGCGAGGGCGACTTCGCCGACGCGATCAAGTTCGGGTCGCAGATCTTCACCCGGCAGCAGATCCGCGAGCGCGGCACGCAGGGGGTTCTCGACGCGATGCCGAAGATGAACAACGTCTACGTGTCGATCGACATCGACGGCCTCGACCCGTCGATCGCGCCGGGCACCGGCTCGCCGACGGTCGACGGCCTGCTGTACCACGAGGTGCGCGCGCTGCTGCAGGGCGTGGCCCGGAAGGGGAAGGTGGTCGGCTTCGACGTCGTCGAGGTGAATCCGATGGTCGACCTGCACGGACAGACGTCGCTGCTGACCACGACGATGATCGTCGAGTTCCTCGGCGCCATCTTCGGGGAGCCGCGCTAGCCGCCGCGGCGGCGCCCGCGCGGGCCGGCAGTGCCTTGCTGCACAGCGAAGCCTTTGCAACTTTGACCAGACGGTGGGAGGAAGCATGCGACGCATCATGAGTCTCGGGTTGGTCCTGACGGCAGCCTGCCTGGCGTGGGCGGTGCCGGCGCAGGCCGCGGGCACGCTGAAGGTGGCCGTGGCCTCGAACCTCAACACGCTCGATCCGGCCAAGACGAAGATCGGCGAGGAGTACATCGTCAACTTCCTCGTCTTCAGCGGGCTGACCGAGATCGACCGCAGCGGCAAGACGGTGCCGGACCTCGCCGAGCGCTGGACCGCGAGCGACGACCTCAAGACGTGGACGTTCTACCTGCGCAAGGGCGTGAAGTTCCACCACGGCCGCGAGCTCGACGCGCAGGACGTCATCGAGACGGTCAAGCGCATCCAGGACAAGGCCACCGGCTCGGTCACGCGCGTCAACTTCGAGCTGATCGAGAAGATGGAAGCGCTCGACCACTACACCGTGCGCTTCACGCTGAAGGCGCCGTACGCCGGCCTCGCCGACATCTTCAGCGACCGCCAGGCGCGCATCGTCCCGCGCGACCGCCTCGACACGCTGGCCAAGGCGCCGTCGGGCACCGGCCCGTTCAAGCTGAAGTCCTTCACGCCCGGCGACCGCATCGAGCTCGAGAAGAACGCCGCGTATCACGTTCCCGGCGTGCCGGTGCTCGACCAGGTCGTCATCCGGATCATGCCGGAGAGCGCGGCGCAGGCGGCCGCCATCGACAACGGCGAGATCGACCTCGTGTGGAACCTGCCGCTCGAGTCGATCGACCAGTTCAAGAAGAACCCGAACATCGTCATCGACGCCGTGCCCACGTCGACGTGGGACGGCATCATCATGAACGGCGCGCACAAGCCGTTCAACGACCCGCGCGTGCGCCGCGCGATCGAGCTCGCGATCGACAAGAAGGCGATGGTCGAGCTGGCGCTCTTCGGCTACGGCACGCCGACGCACACGATGATCCCGCCGGGCCACCCGTTCTACAACAACGACCTCAAGATCGGCGGCGCCGACATCGCGGGGGCGAAGAAGCTGCTGGCCGAGGCCGGCTTCCCGAACGGCTTCGAGGTCACGATGTACACGCCGGTCGGCCGGCCGACGCGCGAGCGCATCGGGCTCGCCGTGCGCGAGATGCTGAAGCCCATCAACGTCAAGGTCGACATCCAGCGCGTGCCCTGGGACAAGTTCATCAACGAGATCGAGGGCAAGCAGGCGTTCTACGTCGACGGCTTCTACAGCCGCCCGACGATCGACGCGTCGATCTACCCCTGGTACCACAGCAACGGCTCCTGGAACACGACGCTGTGGAACTACAAGAACGCCGACATGGACAAGATCCTGGAGGCCGCCCGTGCCGCCCGCACCGAGGCCGACCAGAAGGCCAACTACCTCAAGTTCCAGGTGCTGGCGCTCGAGGATCCGCCGGGCGTCATCCCGTACTATCAACCACATGAACGCCGTGCGCAAGAACGTGAAGGGATTCCAGTCGAGCCCGATGATGTGGCTCGACCTGCGCAAGGTCTCGGTCCAGTAGCAGGGGGCGGGACACCCGGCCGGGCGGGGGGCGGGGCCGCGAGGCCCGCCGCCCGCCGGGCGGCAACACGAGGCGGCAAGGCATGGGGCTCTACATCGCGCGGCGGCTGGCCGCGATCGGCGTCATCCTGGTCGTCATCTCGGTGCTGATCTTCGCGATCACCCAGGCGATGCCCGGCAACGTCGCGCAGATGATCGCCGGGCAGTTCGCCACGCCCGACGTGATCGCGGCCATCGAGCTGAAGCTCGGCCTCAACGATCCGCTGGTCGTGCAGTACGGGCGCTGGGCCGCCGGCATCCTCGGCGGCGATCTCGGGCAGTCGCTGATCATGGAGCGTCCGATCGCGCCGATGCTGCGCGCGGCGCTGGCCAACTCGGCGATCCTGGCCGCGATCTCGCTGGTGCTCGTCGCCGTCATCGGCATCGGCCTCGGCATCCTCGCCGCGATCAGGCACAACTCGGCGGCCGACCACGGCATCTCGGTGTTCACCTTCTTCGGCATCTCGGTGCCGGAGTTCTTCTGGGGCATCGTGCTGATCCTGGTGTTCGCGGGCTACCTGCGGCTGGCTGCCGTCCGGCGGCGCGGGCGATCCGACGGCGGGTTTCGGGACCGCGGCTGTCGCATCTCATCGCTGCCGGCGGCCACGCTGACGTTCACGCTGATCGCGCACGTCTCGCGGATGACCCGCTCGAGCATGCTGGAGACGCTGAGCAGCCCCTACGTGCTCTACGCGCGCGCCAAGGGCCTGCCCGAGCGGGTGGTCCTGCGCGCCACGCGCTGCGCAACGCGCTGCTGCCGACCATCACCGTGCTGGCGATCGACGTCGGCTGGCTGATCGGCGGCATCGTCGTGGTCGAGACCGTGTTCTCCTATCCCGGCCTCGGCCGGCTGCTGCTGTTCGCGATCGAGCGCCACGACCTGCCGCTGATCCAGGCCAGCATCCTGGTCGTCGCCGCCATCTACTGCGTGGCCAATCTCGTCGCCGACCTGCTCTACGCGTACTTCAACCCCAAGATCCGCTATGGCGCGCTGCTGGCTGACGCCGCGCCGCCGCCGGCGCTCCGCCGCCGCCGTCGGCGCCTGCCGGCCACGCTCGTCTGGGGCGTGGCGATCGTCGCGCTGATCGTCGTGCTCGCCGCCGCGGCGCCGTGGATCGCGCCGTATCCGTACGACGAGATGTCGCATCCTGCACGCGCCTGAAGCCGCCGAGCGCCGCGCACTGGTTCGGCACCGACGAGTTCGGCCGCGACGTGCTCAGCCGCATGCTGATCGGCGCGCAGCCGTCGCTGCTGATGGGCTTCGGCGCGACGGTGTTCAGCCTCGCGTCGGCGTGCCGCTCGGCCTCGCCGCCGGCTATCGCCGCGGCCGCGTCGACGAAGCCATCATGCGCGCGACGGACGTGCTGATGTCGTTCCCGCCGATCATGCTCGGCCTGCTGGTGCTCGCCGTCACCCCGCCGGCGCTGTGGAAGGCCATCCTCGCCGTCGGCATCGTCTACGTGCCGCCGATCGTGCGCATCGCGCGCAGCGTCACGCTGGAGCTCGCGCAGGAGGAGTTCGTGCAGGCCGCCAGGCGCGCGGCGACGGCGCCGCGCTACATCCTGCTCCGCGAGATCCTGCCCAATGCCTGGCCGCCGATCGCGGTCGAGGCGAGCCTGCGCGTCACCTTCGCCATCCTGCTCGGCGCGGCGCTGAGCTTCCTCGGCATGGGCGCGCAGCCGCCGGCCGCCGACTGGGGGCTGATGATCAGCGAGGCCCGCGCGTTCATCGAGCGGGCGCCGTGGATCGCGCTGGCGCCGGGCATCGCGATGTGCGTCACCGTGATCGGCGTCAACCTGCTGGGCGACGGCCTGCGCGAAGTGCTCGACCCGCGGATGCGGGCGGTGCGCACGTGACGCCCGCGGCGGTCGCGGCGCAGCCCCCGTGCTCGCGGTGCGCGGGCTGTCCGTCAGCTACGCGACGCGCGCGGCCGCGCTGTCGGCGCTGCGCGACGTCAGCTTCACGGTCGCGGCCGGAGAGACGCTCGCCCTCGTCGGCGAGTCCGGCTCCGGCAAGAGCACGGTGGCGCTGGCGATCATGGGGCTGCTCGGGCCCGAAGCCAGCGTGCGCGGCGGACAGATCGCATTCCGGGAGCGCGATCTCGCCGACGCTCTCGGCGCGGGAGCGCGAGGCGCTGCGCGGCGACCAGAACAGCATCGTGTTCCAGGACCCGTTCACCTCGCTCAACCCGGCGCTGCCGATCGGGCTGCAGGTCGCCGAGCCCCTGGTCTTCCATCGCGGCATGGCGGAGGCGGCGGCGCTGGAGAAGGCGATCGAGGCGCTGGCCGAGGTGGGGCTGCCGCGGCCGCGCGAACTGGCGCGCGCGTATCCGCACCAGCTCTCCGGCGGCATGCAGCAGCGCGCACTCATCGCCGACCGCGCTGATCTGCGACCCGGCGCTGGTGATCCTCGACGAGCCCACGACGGCGCTCGACGTCACGGTCGAGGCGGAGATCCTCGATCTGCTCGACGCGCTGCGCCGCAAGCGCGGCCTCTCGCATGCTCTTCATCACGCCACAACCTCGGGCTCGTCAACCGCATCTGCGACGCGCGTGTGCGTGCTCTATGCCGGCAGCGTGCTGGAGCGCGGGCCCACCGCCGAGGTGCTGCGCCGCCCGGCGCATCCCTACACGCGGGGTCTGCTGTCGTCGATGCCGCGGCTCGACGTCGAGCGGCGGCGGGCGCGCCTCGTCGCCGATTCCGGGCAAGTTTCCCGATCTGACCGACTGCCGCCGGGCTGCGTGTTCCACCCGCGCTGCGCGCACGCCGAGCAGCGCTGCAGCGAAGGCGCGCAGCCGCTCACCGGCGCCGGTCCGGCGCACGAGGTGCGCTGCTGGAAGGCGCAGGCGATCGCCGCGCTGCCGCAGGGACCGGCCGCGACGGCATCGGCGCAGGCGCCACGAACGGCCGGCGGCGCAACGCTGGTCGAGTTGCGCGACCTCGCCAAGGCGTACGCGCTGCCCGCGCGCCTGGTGCGCACGCGGCCGGCGCCGCCGGGGGCGACGCGCGCCGGGTTTCCGTGGCTGCGCTTCGACCGCCCGGAAGTGCGCGCCGTCGCCGGCGTCTCGCTCGCGATCCGGCAGGGAGAGACGCTGGGGCTCGTCGGCGAGAGCGGATGCGGGCAAGTCCACGCTCGGCCGCTGCGTCGTGCGGCTGCTCGAGCCCACCGGCGGCGCCATCGTGTTCGACGGGCGCGACATCAGCCACGAGCCGCAGCGCGCGCTGCGCCCGTTCCGGCAGGCGGCGCAGATCGTCTTCCAGAACCCGGTCTCCTCGCTCAATCCGCGCAAGACGGTCGGCGCGGCGATCGCGCGCTCGATCGCGAACTTCGCGGCCCTCGCCCCGGATGCCGCGCTGCGCGCGCCGCGACGAGATCCTGGAGCAGGTGGGCCTGCCGGCGGCCTACGCGCGAGCGCTATCCGCACCAGCTCTCGGGCGGCGAGCGGCAGCGCGTCGGCATCGCGCGCGCGCTCGCCGCCGGGCCGCGGTTCATCGTCTGCGACGAGCCGGTGTCGGCGCTCGACGTCTCGGTGCAGGCGACGGTGCTCAACCTGCTCGCCGACCTGCGCGACCGCCTGCGGCTCGCCTATCTCTTCATCTCGCACGACCTCTCGGTCGTCGTGCACATCGCCGACCGCATCGCGGTGATGTACGGCGGCGTGATCTGCGAGGAGGGGCCGACTGACGCCGTGCTGGCGCCGCCGTACCATCCGTACACCGAGGTGCTGCTCTCCGCCATTCCGTCGCCCGATCCCGGCATGGAGCACACCGCGCGCATTCGTCCCGCGGCGGCCACCGGAACGATCGAGCGGCCGACCAAGGGGTGCTGCTTCCAGCATCGCTGCGCCCGCAGGATCGGCCCGGTCTGCGACGACACGACGCCGCCGGCGATCGACGCGGGCGCCGGCCATCGCATCGCCTGTCACCTGCCGCTGGCCGAGCTGCGCGCGATGCGGCCCGTGCTCGCCGCCGCCGGCACGCCGGCGCAGGCGGCTGCGCGATGAGACCCGGAAAGCCCACGGATCGCGCGCGCGGCCTGCTGCTGCTCGTCGCCGGGACGATCGTGCTGGCGATCATGGATGCGATCGTCAAGCAGCTCTCGACGTCGGCGGGAACGCTGCAGCTCGTCTGGGGCCGCTACTTCGTCCAGGCGATCCTGCTGTTCGTGATCATCGCGCCGCACCGCTCGATCGCCCGCCTGCGCACCCGGGCGCTGCCGCTGCAGCTCACGCGCGTCGGCCTGCTGCTGACGACGACGTTCTCGTTCTTCGCCGCGCTGCGGGTGATGTCGCTCGCGGAGACGAACACGCTGTTCTTCTCCAATCCGCTGCTGATCCTGCTCTTCTCGGCGCTGCTGCTGCGCGAGCCGGTCGGCGCGCGCCGCTGGGCGGCCGTCGCGGTGGGGTTCGTCGGCGTGGTGCTGGTGATCCAGCCGGGGTCGACCCGTTTCGGCTGGGCCGCACTGCTGCCCCTGCTCGCGGCGGCGTCCTCGGCCCTCTACCACGTGACCACGCCGATGCTCGCCCGCACCGAGGACCCCGTCACGTCGCTGTATTTCACGGCACTGGTCGCGGGGATCGGCCTGTGCGCCGTCGTGCCGTTCTTCTGGACGCCCCTCGATGCGATGGGATGGCTCGGCATCGGCGTGCTCGGCGTGCTGGGGACCGTGGGCCACTTCCTCCTCATCCGCGCGTTCGAGAGCGCCCCGGCGTCCACGCTCTCGCCGTTCATGTACCTGTACCTCGTCTGGGCCACGATCCTCGGCTGGCTCGTGTTCTCCGACATCCCCGGCCTCGCGACCGTCGCCGGCGCGCTCGTCATCCTCGGCAGCGGGCTCTACGTCTACCGGCAGCCGGCGCCCGCGGGCTGGCGGCCGGTGACGCGCCCGGCCAAGTGAATCGCTTCCCTCCCCATCGCAGGAGACCGTCAGCATGAACAGCAGCATCGAGGTTCCCCCGGGTTACGTCACGGGCGTGCTGGGCGCCGCCGGCGGCTACGACGAAGGCCACCTGATCGCCGCCGACGACCACCGCCGCATCTGCGGGATCGCCTCGTTCCTCAAGGCGCCGCTGCTCGCCAACGTCGTCGCGCCGACCGTGGGCATCGTCGGCATTCCGTTCGACGGCGGCAGCTCGCGCACGGCCGGCGCGCGCTTCGGCCCGCGCGGCGTGCGCGAGGCGAGCTTCCGCGTGAGCGGCTACAACGCCGAGCTCGACGTGCGGCCGCACGACGTCCACCGCATCGCCGACTGCGGCGACATCCTCGTCTCGCCGTTCTCGATCACCGACACCTACCGCTCGATCGAACGCGGGGTCGCGTCGCTGCTGGAGCGCGGGATGATCCCGGTGTCGGTGGGCGGCGACCACTCGGTGACGCTGCCGCTGCTGCGGGCGATGCGCGCGCGGCACGGTCCGGTGGCGATCGTGCACTTCGACGCGCACTGCGACGTCTCCGACACCCAGTTCGGGTCGCCGTACCACTACGGCAGCGTCTTCCGCCGCGCGGCCGAGGAGGGGCTGATCGCGCCGAACAGCATCGTCCAGATCGGGATCCGCAAGCACTACCACAAGGGCGAGCTCGAGTTCGGGCGCGCCCACGGCTTCGAGCACATCACCGCGCGCGAGCTGAAGGGGATGGGCGCCGACGTGCGCGCGCGGCTCGCGGCCCGGCTCGCGCGGCTCAAGGGTCAGAAGGTCTACGTGACCTTCGACATCGACTTCGTCGACGGCGCCACCGCCCCGGGCGTGGGCAGCCCCGAGCCCTTCGGCCCGGACAGCTTCGAGGCGGTGGAAGCGCTGCGCGCGGTCACCGCCGTCGCCGACGGCATCGTCGGCATGGACCTCGTCGAGGTCTCGCCGCTGCACGACGTCGCGAACATGACGACCTATCTCGGGGCGCAGCTGCTCTTCGAGATGGTGTCGATCATCCCGGCGACCTGCCGGGCCTGAGCGCCTGCGCCACTGTCCACTTCGTACGACTCACCGAGGAACCCTGCCATGCCGCTGCCGCTCACCGTGCCGCCGAAGACCGGCCACAGGACGATGCTCTACTCGCGCCTCGCGACCGACCTCGACCACCTCGACGCCCACATCGCCGTCATCGGACTGCCGTTCGGGTCGCCGTACAGCGCCAACGACGTGACCAGCGACCAGACGCGCGCGCCCACCGCCGTGCGCCAGGCCACCGACCGGATGGTGCGCTCGCCGGAGCGCTACGATTTCGACCTGGGCGGCACGCTGCTCGACGGCCGCGACGTCAAGTTCGTCGACTGCGGCGACGTGCCCGCGGACGCGCGCGACCTCTCCTCGCACAGCATTCGCGGCGAGCAGGCGATCCGCAGGATACTCGCCGCCGGCGCGCTGCCGATCGTGATCGGCGGCGACCACGGCGTCACCATCCCCGCGCTGCGCGCCTACGAGGGGCGCGGCCCCATCACGCTCGTGCACATCGACGCGCACCTCGACTGGCGCGACGAGTTCAACGGCATCCGCGACGGCCTGTCGAGCCCGATCCGTCGCGCCTCCGAGATGGAGCACATCGGCGAGATCTTCCAGCTCGGCCTGCGCGGGCAGGGCAGCGCGCGGCAGGAGGAGGTGGATGCCGCGCTCGCCTATGGCTCGCACCTCATCAGCGCCTACGAGCTGCACGAGTTCGGCATGGACGCGATCCTCGATCGCATCCCCGACGGCGGCAGCTACTACCTCACCATCGACGCCGACGGCATGGACCCCGCGGAGTTCCCCGCGGTCTACGGTCCCGCGCCCGGCGGGGTGACCTTCGTGCAGGCGCGCAAGCTGATCCACGGCCTCGTGAAGAAGGGCCGCGTGGTCGGCATGGACATCGTCGAGATCACCCCGTCGATCGACGTCAACCGCATCACCTGCATCAACGCCGGGCGCCTGATCGTCAACCTGATCGGCGCGGCGGTGCGCGCGGACTACTTCGACGCGCCGAAGGCGCCATGAGCGCGCCGCGCGCAGCTGCCCGCCGGAGGCCCTCGCGATGACGCACGTCCTGCATCGCCAGCTTCGCGGCACGCTGCCGCTCGCCGTCGGCGGGCGCGGCATCCGCATCGTCGACGACCGCGGCCGCGAGTATCTCGACGCCTCGGGCGGCGCGGCCGTGTCGTGCCTCGGTCACGGCCATCCGGACGTCCTGCGCGCGATGCACGCGCAGATCGACCGGCTCGCGTATGCCCATACCCGCTACTTCTCCACCCAGGTGGCCGAAGAGCTCGCCGACGTGCTGATCGCCGGCGCGCCGGAAGGCATGTCGCACGTGTACCTCGTCTCCGGCGGTTCGGAGGCGGTCGAGGCCGCGCTGAAGCTCGCGCGGCAGTACTTCGTCGAGATCGGGCAGCCGCAGCGGCGCCACTTCATCGCGCGGCGGCAGAGCTATCACGGCAACACGCTCGGCGCGCTTGCGGTCGGCGGCAACGAGTGGCGGCGGCGGCAGTTCGCGCCGCTGCTGATCGACGTCACGCACGTTGCGCCGTGCTACGAGTATCGCGACCGCCGCGCCGACGAATCGCCCGAAGGCTACGGCGCACGCCTGGCGGCCGAGCTGGAGGCGACGATCGAGCGTCTCGGCCCCGACACCGTCATCGCGTTCGTCGCCGAGACCGTCGGCGGCGCGACGGCGGGCACGCTGCCGCCCGTTCCGGGGTATTTCCGGCGCATCCGGGAGATCTGCGACCGCCACGGCATCCTGCTCCTGCTCGACGAGGTGATGTGCGGGATGGGGCGAACGGGCACGCTGCACGCGGTCGAGCAGGACGGCATTGTGCCGGACCTGATGACCATCGCCAAGGGGCTGGGGGGCGGGTACCAGCCCATCGGCGGCGTGCTGGTGCAGCAGCGCATCATCGCGGCGCTGGAGCGCGGCAGCGGCTTCTTCCACCACGGCCACACCTACCTCGGGCATCCGGTCGCCTGCGCGGCGGCGCTCGCGGTGCAGAAGGTGATCGCGCGCGACCACCTGCTCGACGCGGTGCGCTCGCTCGGCGCGCGGCTCGCCGATCGCCTGCACGCGGCGTTCGACGCGAATCCGCACGTCGGCGACATCCGGGGCCGTGGACTGTTCGTGTCGATCGAGCTGGTCCGCGACCGGCCGACGAAGGCGCCTTTTGATCCCGCGCTGCGCCTGCACGCGCGCATCCTGGCCGAGGCGCTGGCGCGCGGCCTCGTCGTCTACCCGATGGGCGGCACGATCGACGGCAAGCAGGGCGACCACGTCACGCTGGCGCCGCCGTTCGTCTGCACGCCGGCGGAGATCGACGAGATCGTCGCGCGGCTCGCAGCAGCCGTCGAGGCCGCGCTCGCAAGCGTCGACCGGGCTCGCGCAAGCGGGTGACCGTGGCGCCGCGTAGCCCGGTCAATCGCCTGGCCCAACCTCGCTCTCGTGCCAGCGCGACAGCGCGAGGCGGGAGAGCCCGACGGTAATCGCGAACAGCGCGACGCCGCTCAGGGTGATCAGCACGAGCGCGGCGAACAGGCGCGGGATGTTGAGCTGGATGCCGGCGAGCAGTATCTGGTAGGCGAGGCCGGCGCCGTGGCCGCCGGTGCCCGCAACGAACTCGGCGACCACCGCGCCGATCAGCGACAGGCCGCTGGCGATGCGCAGCCCGCCGAAGAAATACGGCAGCGCGCCCGGGATGCGCAGCCGCAGCAGCACCTGCCAGCGGCTCGCGCGGCACATCCGGAACAAGTTGAGGAGGCCGGGATCGACGCTGCGCAGGCCGAGCGTCGTATTGGAGATGATCGGGAAGATCGCCACGACCACGGCGCACAGCACCAGCGCGATCCGGGTGTCCTTCACCCAGATGATGATCAGCGGCGCGACGGCGACGATCGGCGTCACCTGCAGCAGCACCGCGTACGGAAAGAAGCTCGCCTCGATCCAGCGGCTCTGGACGAACACCAGCGCGATCAATGCGCCGAGAACGATCGAGATCGCGAGCGCGGTGAGCGCGATGCCGAGCGTCACCGCCAGCGAATTGGCCAGCAGCAGGCGATCGTCGACGAGCGTGCGCAGCACCGCGAGCGGCGACGGCACGAGGTAGGCCGGCACGTCGTAGGCGACGACCAGCCCCTGCCACAGCGCGAGCGCGACCGCGGCCACCAGCGCGGGGGCGATGATCGCCAGCGCGCGGGAAGAATCGGCGGCGGACGTCGTCGTCACTCTCGAGCCTCGACCGCCGCGCCGGCGACCAGCGACGACAGGCGCTGCGCGTACCCGGCGAACGCGGGCGTCAGCCGGAACGCGTCGGTGCGCGGATGGGGCTCGGCGATCGGAACCTCGGCGACCACGCGCCCGGGGCGCGCGCCCATCACCACGACGCGCGTGGACAGGAACACGGCCTCGACGATGCTGTGGGTGACGAAGACGACGGTGAGCCCGCGCGCCGCCCACAGCGCGAGCAGCTCGTCGTCGAGCCGCTGGCGCGTGAACTCGTCGAGAGCGCCGAAGGGCTCGTCCATCAGCAGCAGGTCGGGCGAGGTGACGAGCGCGCGCGCGATCGACGCGCGCATCTGCATGCCGCCGGAGAGCTCGCGCGGAAAATGGCGCGCCGAATCGGCGAGCCCGACGAGGGCGAGCGCGGCGGCGACGTCGCGGTCGGCCTCCTCGCGTGGTGCGCCGGCGAGATCGAGCGGCAGGCGCACGTTGGCGTCGATGCGCGCCCAGGGCATGAGCGTGGGCGCCTGGAACACCATGGCGAGGCGGCGTCCGGGCGCGCCGGTCGCGGCGTGGCCTTCGCCCCACCACCGCACCGTGCCTGCATCCGGCGACAGGAGCCCGGCCATCAGGTTGAGCAGCGTGGTCTTGCCGCAACCGGAGGGCCCCAGCAGCGTGACGAACTCGCCCGGGCGCACGGTCAGATCGACCGGCGCCAGCGCAGCGGTGCCGGTGGCGTAGGTCTTTCGGGCGCCGGCGATGCCGATCACCGGCGCCGCCTGCGCGGCCATCGCGGACGGGGTCAGGGCAGGACCTTGACGTCGCGCACGATCGCCAGCGTGTACGCGTCCCGATAGTCGATGCCGGGCTTGGTGAGGTTCGCCGCGCGCAGGAAGTCGATCGTCCTTGCCCAGCGTGCATCGGTCATCGTCAGCAGGCCCGCGGTGCCCGCGTCGCCGCCGGCGACGATCGCGTATTCCTTCATCTTGCGATGGCTGTAGGCGAGCAGGTCCTCCCCCATCTCGGGGTTGTCCTTCCTGATCAGCGCGTTGCCCAGCGCCGGATTGGCGAGATAGCTCTTCCAGCCCTCCGCGGAGGCGCGCACGAAGCGCGCGAGCGTGTCGGCGCGCTTGCCGAGCGTCGCGCGGGTGACGACCAGCACCTCGGAGTACGGCGGATAGCCGAGGTCGGCCAGCAGGAACACGACCGGCTTCACGCCGCCCTTCTCGATGGAGAACGGCTCGGAGGTCGCGAAGCCCTGCTGCGACAGGGTCTTGTCGGCAAGGAACGGCTGCACGCTGAAGCCGTAGGGACGCTTCTGGTCGTCGGCAAAGCCGTAGCGCTGCTTGAGCCACGGCCAGAACGTCGTGTTGCTGGCCGCGCCGATGGCGATCGGCCGGCCCTTGAGCTCCTCGAGCTTCGCGACGCCCGGGTGGGCGATGATCGCCGTCGGGTTCTTCTGGAACGTCGCCGCAATCGCGGTGACCGGAACCTTCTGCTCGATCGCCGAGGCGACCTGCAGCGCGTCGGCCATCGCCACGTCGAGCTGGTCCGCCGCGAGGAGCTGGAGGCCGTTGACCTGCGGACCGCCCATCCGGATCGTGACGTCGAGGCCGTGCTTGCGGTAGATGCCTTCGGCGAGCGCCTGGTAGAACCCGCCGTGCTCGGCCTGGGCCAGCCAGTCGGTGGCGAAGACCACGCGCTCCGGCGCCTGGGCGCCGGCGGGCGCCGCCAGGACGAGAGCGAAGGCGAGGGACAGCAGGAAGCGGGGGGCAGGGACCGGCATCGTCGAGGCTCCAGGGTCGGTTGGCGCGATGGCGAGCGCCGCAACCGCGATTATGCGCAGATTCGCGGCGCCGGGCCGCCCCAAGCCGCGAATTGGGCGGCCTCCGCGAGGTCGTCGGCAGCGGGTTGGATCGTCATGTCGGCCGCCGCCAGCGCTCGCAGACGCGCCCTCCGGGCCTTGGCTTCGCCCTGCTCGCACTGCCGTCCCTCGGGGGGCAGCGAACGAGAGTGAGCGTGGGGGCCGACCATTCGCGGCGCCGGGCTCAGGCCGGCGGGCCCCAGGCGCCCAGCGTATGCACGCGCTCGGCGGGGGCGAGCGCAGCGACGAACGTCGGTCCATGCGGCCGCGGCAGGTCGCCGTCGAGCGCGCCGGGCGCCGCCGCGCGCAGCCCGGCGACGGTTTCGAGATCGGCGAGCGCGGCCGCCATCGCCTCGCGGTCGGCCCACGCCACCCTGGCGGATTCGAGGCGCAGGTAGATGCGGCCGGTGCCGCGATCGGCGAAGTTGACGACCGGGAAGCGCTCGATGCACTGGCGGAGGAAGCGCGCGTTGTCCGCCGCGGCCAGCGATTCCCCGCTCCGGTAGAGGAGCCCCGGGGCACGGGCGTCGACGTTCACCCGGCGATAGCGCTCGACGTCGAGCAGGCACTTGACGTCGAGCACGTTGAGCTCGCCGTTCCAGCCGAAGGCGACCGTGCGCGGGCGCTCGCCCTGGGCCACGCTGTTGTCGAGGAACTCGAAGTGCACGCGCTTGTCGGTGCGCGCGATCCAGGTGAAGAAGACCTGCGGCATCCCCGAATACGCCTCGACGCCGTGGCCGAGGATGTCGTCGACGGCCTTGTAGCGGCCGACCTCCAGCCCGCGCTTCCACGCGCGTTCGACCAGCGACGCCGGCGGCGTGATCATGAAGAAGAGATAGACGAGGTGGCCGAAGCGCGTCAGCAGGTTGCTGCCGGCCTCCTGCGAGTCGGCGGCGAAGCTGTCGAAGCGGAAGCGGTCGATGAGCAGATGGGACATGTCGCCGCGCTCGGCCTTGCGCGCCATGTAGCGATCGAGCTTCTCGTCGACGATCGCGAGCTCGTCGCCGGTGAACGCGCTGCTGTACTTGTAATCCGCTCCCAGCGTGCCGTAGTCGAGCAGCTGCTTGCGCCAGATGTCCGGGCTGATCAGCGCGAACTCGCTCCAGTCGACGCCGATGTCGCCGGCGAGGCGCTTCTGCAGCGGCCGCAGCGTGCTCTTGCCGGAAGCCGACGCGCCCTTGGTGTTCATCACCAGCGGGTGCTCCTGCCGCGGCAGCAGGCGGTAGCGGCCCGGCGCCGCGGCCCGTTGCAGCGCGGGCTCGAGCAGGCTGCCGATGCGTTGCGCCGCGAGCGCGTTGAAGGCGATGTCGCCGGCGATCGATGCCAGCAGCGCGCGGTCGCCCCAGAGACCGCCGTGACGGATCGCCAGCGCCGACACCACGCGGCCCAGTGCGCCGCACGCCGCCTTGCGCGCCGGATCGCCGGTGGCGCGCGCCGCGGCGTCCCATCGTGCCAGCAGGCGCTGCTCGATCGGCAGGTCGGGCTCGCCCGCCGCGACGGGCGCGCCGCGGCGGGTGAGGCGCGCGACGAGCCGCGCGGCCAGGCCTCCGGACGCCGGCAGTGCCGATGCGGGGAACGGTCGCGCGGGTTCGGCGAGCAGCTCGTCGATCGCGGCGCCGAGCTGCCCGCGTAGCGCGAGGCAGGCTTCCTCGATGGCGGCCATCTCGGGTTCGACGTAATCCGCGAGGAGCTCGCGGACGATGCGGCGGAAGTTGAGCCCGAGGTCCTCGATCCGCGACCCGTCCGGCACCGAGAAGTCGGCGGTGACGCGGACGAGGACCTCGTGGAGGACGAGCCGCCGCGGGCGCAGCGCGACCAGCGCGCTCGCCTCGAGCCCGGTGAGGTCGGCGAGCTCCGTCGCGGCGGCGAACGCGGTGGAGACGTTCTCGGGCCGGAAGATCGTGCATTGGGGGCGCAGGTGGTCCGGGATGCGCGAAGCGATCCCCGGGTTCCAGGGGCCGTAGTCAGCGTCGACGGTATCGCTGGCGAGAGTCATGGTCGGGGCTGCAACGGCGGACTGGCGATGGACGAAGGATACGCGCGCGGCTCGTGCACGCCTACCTCGCAGCCGTGCGCGGGAACCGATCGCGGCGCGCCGTGTCAACGCTCCAGGTTCTGGATTTCCACCCGCCCTTGGACTACCCTAAAGCACAGCGAGGCCGGGTGGCCGCAGGTTCGGCAGGCCCGAGGGCCGAGGCGCGGAGCGGGCGGCTCCTCCGCCCGGCAATCATAAGAGGGAAATCGCCATGTCCAAGCACGTGTTCGACCGCTGCGCGATCCTGCCGCTGGCTGCGGCGCTGCTCTCCTGCGCGTCGCTGGCGCTGGCGCAGCCGAAGTGGGGCTCCGGCAGCAGTCCGGTGCCGAACAGCGGCGGCGCCACGTCGCAGAAGGCGAACGAGGCCGCCGACCGCACCATCTACCAGAAGGTCGAGTACACCAACGCCGGCAAGAAGGGCCCGGCGCTGATCGTGCTGCCCGGCGAGGTCAAGAGCAACAACGCGACGTTCACGCAGAAATTCAGCGCCAACAACATCGCCGATTTCGGCGAGATCGAGCTCTCCGCGGCCAACTTCCAGGTGCTGGAGCGCAGCAACCTCGGCCCGATCCTCAACGAGTTCACGCTTGCCTACAACCTGGGCGACCCGGAGGCGGCGCGCAAGTTCCTGCGCATGGGCAAGCTGAAGAGCACCAAGTACGTCGTCAAGTTCGACATTCTCAAGACCGAGCAGGTCGCCGCGGCGCAGGAAGGCTTCGACGGCCGCGCCGTCGGCAACGTGGTGGGGCTGCTGGGCGTGTTCAGCGGATCGCGCGGCGGTGCCCAGGCCGGGACGGCCGGCGGTGCCGCCATCGGCTCGGTGAAGACCGGCGAGACCAGCGGCGTGTGGGTGATCGGGATGCGCTACAAGATCATCAACGCGGAGACCACCGAGCAGGTGGCCACCGGCTACACCGAGGAAAAGATGGAGGTCGGCACGACGTCGACGTCGGTGCTGGGCGCATCGAGCTCGCAGCAGGGCGGCGTCTCGCTCGACACCATGGTGCAGCGTCTGATCCAGAAGTCGGTGTGGGAGATCGACAACAAGTACAAGTGACCCGCCCCGTCGGGGGGGGCGAGCGCAGTGCGCTCCGGGGGCCCTCAGCGCCCGCGCGGCCGCCCGGAGGGCGCTGAGCGCCCCCTCGGGGGGAGGCGAGCGCAGCGAGCTCCGGGGGGCCCTTACCCCTCGTTCAGCAGGCGCAGCGCGGCCGCGAGCGTATCGGCGACCGCCACGTCCACCACGTTGAGCGACGGCGGGCGCAGCGCGATGTAGCGCGTCTGCCAGGGGTGCCACTGGTCAAGCACCGTGGCCCCGAACATGCCGACGATCGGCAATTGCAGCCCGGCCGCGATGTGCATCGCGCCGCCGTCGCTGCAGATCATGAGGCCGGCGAGGCTGAAGCCGGCGACCGTCTCCGCCAGCGTCGTCGCGCGCACGCCGTGGACGGGCAGGCCCCGGCAGCCGTCGAGGATCGCCTGCGCCTTGGCGTCGTCGCCGGGGTGGAAGGGGTTGGCCTCGTCGCCCGGAGACCAGAACAGCAGCACGGCGCACGGCAGCTTCGCCTGCAGCGCGTGGATCAGCTCGATGAAGCGCTCGGCCGGCCACCGCTGGTCGAGCTTGCGCGCGCTCACCTGCACGGCGACGATCCGCGGCCGCGGCAGGATGCCCGCCGCGGTCAGCTCGCGCGTCAGCCGCTCGCGCAGCGCGGGGTCGGGAAAGAGCTCGCACGGCGGCATCTCGTCGGCCAGCGGCCCGGTGCCGGGACACTGCCCGGCGATCACGTGCAGCAGCGCCACCGTCTGGTGCACGATGTGCTGGCGATCGACCGTGGCGATCGCGACCGGCAGGTTGACCCGGCGCTCCAGGATGTGGTGTCCCTCGACGAAACCGGCGACGTTGCGCGCGCGGGTGGTCAGCGCGAGGCGCAGCGCATGACGGGAGTAGCCGCGGTTGAGGAGCACGGCCACGTCGTAGTCGGTGCGGCGCATCGCGCGGAAATCGCGCCAGGCATCCCACCAGTGCTGCAGCCGCGTGCGGCCGGCGCTGCGGTGCTTCCACTTGGTGTAGGTGTAGATGGCGTCGACGTGCGGATTGCGATCGAGCACCGGCGCGTTGTACGAATTGACGAGCGCGTCGATCCGCGCGTCCGGATAGTGCGCGCGCAACGCCCGGATGAAGGGCGTGGAGAGCACGAGGTCGCCGATGTTGTCCCGCTGGATCAGCAGGAATCGCGTGGCGGGCGCGCTGGCGGCGGTCGACGGCGACGGCATGGGGGAAAGGAGGCGGCGCGCTCGCGCGCAAGATGCCTTGACGGTCCAGTATACCGGCTGCCGCAACCTCATCTACACTTGTGCATCGAGCCGGGCGCGTCGGCGGCCGGGCCGCTGCCTTCAGGACATCCCATGAACGTGATTCCCGCGGAAATCGGGGCGCCGCTCGCCGCGATCGACACTCCGGCGCTGATCGTCGATCTCGGCGCGCTGGAGCGCAACATCGCCCGGATGGCGGCATTCTGCCGCGCCGCGGGCGTGGCGCTGCGTCCGCACGCGAAGACGCACAAATGCCCGGCAATCGCGCATCTGCAGGTCGCGGCCGGGGCGGCGGGGCAGTGCTGCCAGAAGGTCGGCGAGGCCGAGGCGCTGGTGCGCGGCGGCATCCGCGACGTGCTCGTGAGCAACGAGATCGTGGGCAGCGCGAAGCTCCGCCGGCTGGCGGCGCTGGCGCATGAGGCGACGATCGGCCTTTGCTTCGACGATGCCGAGCAGGTCGCCGCGGCGTCGCAGGCGGCAGTCGAAGCCGGCGTGGAGCTCGACGGGCTCGTCGAGATCGAGGTCGGCATGCAGCGTTGCGGCATTGCCGCGGGCCAACCGGCCTGCGACCTCGCCCGGCGCATCGCCGACGCGCCGGGGCTGCGCTTTCGCGGCGTGCAGGCCTACCACGGCGCCGCCCAGCATCTCTCGGAACTCGCGCAACGTGAGCGCGCCATCGACGGCGCGGCGGCCGCGGTGCGCGCGACCCTCGCCGCGCTCGACCGCGGCGGCCTCGCCTGCGCGGTCGTCAGCGGCGCCGGCACCGGCACGTTCGCGCTGGAAGGCGCGAGCGGTCTGTGGACCGAGCTGCAGGCCGGATCCTACGTGTTCATGGACACCGAGTACGCCCGCATCGAGGGCGCGGACGGGCGGCCGTACGCAGAGTTCGAGCACAGCCTCTTCGTGCTGGCGTCCGTGATGAGCGTGCCGGCTGCGCACCGGCCGATCGTCGACGCGGGGTTGAAGTCCTACAGCGGCGAGAAGGGCCTGCCGTGGGTGCACGGCCGGCCGGGCGTCGAGGTCGTCGGCATCTCGGACGAGCACGGCAAGCTGGCACTCGGCCCGGGCGCGGCGCCGCTGCGCCTGGGGGACCAAGTGATCCTGATCCCGGGTCACTGCGATCCGACGGTCAACCTGCACGACTGGTACGTCGGCGTGCGCGACGGCCGGGTCGAGGCACTGTGGCCGATCACCGCACGCGGCGCGAGCAGCTGATCCGCCGTGATTGTCAAGAATGGCCGAATGGGTGCCGATCTTCTAAGATGCACGGATGATCAGTCGGATGTGCGCGCACCTCGTCTTCCTGCTGCTGGCGGTGATGCCCCCGGCCGTCGCCGCTGCCCCGCGATCCCTGCTGCTGGAAGAGCTGACGTGGACCGAGCTGCGCGACGAGATTCGCGCGGGCCGGACGACGATCATCGTTCCGATCGGCGGCACCGAGCAGAACGGCCCGCACATGGTGCTGGGCAAGCACAACGTGCGGGTCAGGGTGCTCTCGGAGCGCATCGCCGCGGCGCTGGGCAATGCGCTGGTCGCGCCCGTGCTGGCGTACGTCCCGGAGGGCGGCACGGCGCCGCCGACCGCGCACATGCGGTTTCCGGGCACGATCACGATGAACGACGACACGTTCGCGCAGCTGCTCGACGCCGCGGCCCGCAGCTTCCGGCTTCACGGTTTCCGCGACATCGTCTTCCTGGGCGACCATGGCGGCTACCAGAAAGGCCTGCAGGCGGTGGCGGCCCGGTTGAACCGCGAATGGGCGGCGTCGCCGGTGCGCGTGCACGCGGTCGAAGAGTACTACCGCGCGAGCGAGACGGATTATCCGCAGGCGCTCAGGCGCAAGGGCTATCGCGATGACGAGATCGGCCTGCACGCCGCGCTCGCCGACACGTCGCTGGCGCTCGCCGTCGACCCGCGCCTCGTGCGCGCAGAGACGTTGCAGGCAGGCCAGGTGGTCGCGAACGCGGACGGGGTTCGCGGCGACCCGAAGCGCGCGAGCGCGGAGCTGGGGCAGTTGGGTGTAGACATCATCGTGGCGCAGACGGTCGAGGCGATCCGCAAGGCGGTCGCGCGACGCTGACGCCGCGGCGACGGGCCGCGGCAGCCATCGCGGCGGTTGGGGTGGGTTGCGCGCCGGTGCGGCGCGCGTAGCGTGATTCGAGGGAGCATTCGTGAAGACGGAACATCGCAGTCGTTGGGTCTGGTCGGCAGTTGCCGTGGCACTCGGGCTGGGCGCGCCCGCCGCGGTGCAGTTCACGCACGGGCAGGGCGCGGCGGCGCCCGCCGCGGTCGTCACGGTGCCGGGGATGCCTCCGGTGACGGACCCCGCGAACCTGTACAGCGAGACGGCGGCCGGCAGGATGTCGCCCGCCGTGGCGGGCGACCTGCCGCGCGTCTACGTGCCGCACGTCAAGTCGAACGACGTCTACGTCATCGACCCCGCCACGATGAAGGTGGTGGACAGATTCAAGGTCGGCATCAACCCGCAGCACGTGGTGCCGTCGTGGGACATGCGCACGCTGTGGGTCGCCAACAACGCGGAAGGCCGCAAGGACGGCAGCCTGACGCCGGTCGACCCGGCCACCGGCAAGCCCGGCAAGGCGATCCCCGTCGACGACCCGTACAACATGTATTCGACGCCGGACGGCAAGTCGGTGATCGTCGTCGCGGAGGCCTTCAAGCGGCTCGACTTCCGCAACCCGCGCACGCTGGCGCTCGAAGGCTCGATCGACGCGCCGCGCTGCGGCGGCATCAACCACGCGGACTTCTCGATCGACGGCCGCTTCGCCATCTTCACCTGCGAGTTCGAGGGGACGGTGGTGAAGATCGACCTGGTCGGCCGCAAGGTGCTGGGCTACGTCCAGCTGATCAAGCCGGGCAAGCCGACCAAGGTCGTGAAGGGCTTCGACGGCCGCGACGAGACGATCTGCACCAGCTGGAAAGGCATGCCGCAGGACATCCGGGTGTCGCCGGACGGCAAGCTGTTCTTCGTCGCCGACATGATGTCCGACGGCGTATACGTGGTCGACGGCGAGAGTTTCCGCCAGATCGACTTCATCCCCACCGGCATCGGCGCGCACGGCCTCTACCCCAGCCGCGACGGCAGGAAGCTCTACGTCGCCAACCGCGGGTCGAACAAGATCCACGGGCCGAAGAACGGCAAGGGCAGCGTCTCGGTGCTCGATTTCGCCACGCGCAAGGTCGAGACCACGTGGCCGATCCCCGGCGGCGGCAGCCCGGACATGGGCAACGTCAGCGCCGACGGCAAGCTGCTGTGGCTCTCCGGCCGCTACGACGACGTAGTCTACGCGATCGACACGGCGAACGGCAGCGTCACCACATCGCCGTCGGCAAGGAGCCGCACGGCCTGACCGTCTGGCCGCAGCCGGGCCGCTATTCGCTGGGCCACACCGGCAACATGCGCTGAGTCGGGCGCTGCGGCAGCGGCGCCCGCCGACCCGGGCTCAGCGTCGAGCCGAGAGATGCCAGCACCAGCCCTTTCGCCTCCACCCGCGCAAAGTCCAGGAAAGCCCGCGCAACGCTGGACAGGTGCTTGCCTTCGGGATACACGAAGTACCAGTGGTTCTCGACCGGGAAGCCCTCGACGTCCAGGCACCGGTACCGCGACGATTCCGGATCGAGCCCGAAGGTGTGGCGCGACATGATGGTGACACCGAGACCCGCGAGGATCGCCTCCTTGATCGCCTCGTTGGTCCCGAGCTCCATCCGGATCCGCGGGGTGAGCCCGTGCTCGCCGAACAGTCGCATTGCGATCCGCCGCGTGCCCGAGCCTTCCTCGCGCATGAGGAGGGGCTCGCCGGCGAGGCGCTCGAAGGGGATGTCGCGCTCCCGGGCGAGCGGATGGTCGTCCCTTGCCAACACGACCAGCGGGTTGGGCAGCAGTTCCTGCGCCACCACGCCTTCCATCCCCGGGGCGTCGGCGAAGAGATACAGATCGTCCTCGTTGTGCGCGAGCCTCTCGACCAGCGTCTGCCGGTTGTGCGCCTGCACCGAGGCCTCCACCCCGGGATGCACCGCGCGAGGAAGGCGCCCAGCAGCCGCGGGGCGAAGCACATGCCCGTCGTGCTCACCGCGACCCGCAGCCGTCCGGACTCCAGCGCCCGCATGCCGGCAAGCGATTCCTCGAGCGTCGCGAGCACGCGGAAGATTTCCTCGCAGCTCTGCCTGAGCCGGTGGCCGGCGGCCGTCAGGTACAGCCGCTTGCCCACTTGCTCGAAAAGCGCAACCCCGACCGTGCCGGCGAGCTTCTTGAGCTGCACCGACGCGGTGGGTTGCGCCATGTGAAGATCCTGCGAGGCCCGCGCGATGCTGCCCAGCCGGGCGGTCGCCTCGAACAGGCGCAGCTGCGGCAGCATCCCATGCCTGAGATAGCGGTGGATGTCCGGATGTGACATGGCGACTCCTCATGCTGCTGTCGTGCCATGCCGCCGTGCCGGCCAAGCGCACAGCGGCCTTCACCTCACCGGTGACGGCCGCCTGTCAGGCGCGCGATCACCCGTTGGGCAAAGGTCTCGCTTGCACTTTGTGGATGCCGGCGCGACCGGGGCAAAGCCCGTATTGACGGCCGCGTCGCGATAGCCGGATCGCTATCGAAGCTACTCCCCTCTGGAGGGGGCCCCGGCGACTCGCCGGGACACGTTCTGACTTGTAGCACGTCGCAAGTGCCGTTTCAAGCCGGCCGGCCGGCGACATCCGGCGCGATTGCCGCACGCTGCAGCCGTCAGCAAACGCAATGCTGTTCCATTGCCAATCGTGCGCGATGCCTTCGCTTTCGTAACGGCTGGCCTTTGCATCATTCAACTTTTCCCCCGCCGCGCCTGCCGCCCACACTCATTTCGCATCGAACGCCGTTGTCGCCCGCGCGTGGAACGGCCGGACGCGGCGGCAGGGCCATCCAGAGGAGGTCGGCATGCAGGACGGGCAAACCCATTCCAAGCCGGTGGAAGAACTCGTCGCGCAGCTTTCACACGGACCTCGAACGAGGCCTGACGGCGCAGGAGGCGCAGAACCGTCTCCAGAAGTTCGGCGCGAACGAACTGGCGAAGGAGGAGCGCGCCTCGCCGATCGCGCTGTTCCTGGCCCAGTTCAAGAGCACGCTGATCATCATCTTGCTCGTGGCAACGGTGCTGTCCGCGGCGCTGGGTGAGATCATCGACGCCGCCATCATCGCCGTGATCGTGCTGTTCTGCGCGGTGCTGAGCTTCGTGCAGGAATACCGCGCCGACAACGCCCTGAAGGCGCTGAAGAAGATGCTGGCGCCCACGATCAGGGTGCTGCGCGACGGCGCGGAGACGCGCATTCCGTCGCGCGCGGTCGTTCCCGGCGACATCATGGTGCTGGAGGCCGGCGACCGGCTGCCCGCCGACGCCCGCCTGGTGGAGGTGCACTCGCTCCAGTGCGACGAGGCGCCGCTCACCGGAGAGTCGTTTCCCGTCGAGAAGTCGTTGACGCTGATCGCCGCCCGACGCCGCGGTCGGCGACCGCCGCAACGTCGTCTTCACCGGGACCACGGTGACCTATGGCCGGGGCAAGGCGATGGTGACGAGCACGGGGATGCACACGGAATTCGGCCGGATCGCCGAACAGGTCTCCGCGGTGACCACGGAGGCCTCCCCGCTCGAGAAGCGGACCGAGGAGATCGGCCGCTGGCTGGGATTGATCGCGCTCGGCGTCTGCGGCATCGCGATCGTGGTCAGCCTCGCTCAGGGCGTGGATGGGGCATCAGCTCAATGTCGAGCTGATGCTGACGATCACCATGTTCGCGATCGCGCTCGCGGTGGCCGCGGTTCCGGAAGCGCTGGCGGCGATCGTCACCGGCGCGCTCGCGGTCGGGATGCACGAGATGGCCAAGCGCAACGCGCTGGTGCGGCGCATGCCGGCGGTGGAGACGCTCGGCTGCACGACGGTGATCTGCTCCGACAAGACGGGCACGCTGACCAAGGGCGAGATGACGGCGCGGCGCGTGTTCGTGGGCGGCCGCTCGATCGAGGTCAGCGGGGCGGGATACGCGCCCGAGGGCGCCTTCGATCCGCCGCTGCCGCCCGACGACAGCGCGGTGCGGCTGATGCTGACGGGCGGGTTGCTGTGCAGCGACGCCGAGTTGAGCGACGACGCCGGGCGCTGGTTCGTCAAGGGGGACTCCACCGAAGGCGCGCTGGTGGTGCTGGCGGCAAAGGCGGACCTGCGTCAGGCCGAGACCCGGACGAGCGCGCCGCGGATCGCGGAGCTCCCGTTCAGCTCCGAGCGCAAGCGGATGACCACGGTTCACCGCATGCCCGACGGCCGGCATCTCGCTTTCGTCAAAGGGGCCCCCGAGGTTCTGCTCGAGCGCTGCGCGTCGGCGCAGGGTCACGACGGACGGCAGCCGCTCGACGATGCGGCGCGGGCGCGCATCGTCGCCGAGAACGAGACGATGGCGAAGGGCGCGCTGCGGGTGCTCGCGATCGCGTACAAGGAAGTCGCCGCCGACGCGCCGCATGAAGAGGCGGTGCTCGAGCGCGAGCTCACCTTCCTCGGGCTGATCGGCATGATGGATCCCCCGCGCGACGAGGCGAAGGAAGCGGTGAGGGTCTGCCGCGAGGTGCACATCCGCCCGATCATGATCACGGGCGACCACAGCCTCACCGCGGTGGCGGTCGCGGCGGAAGTCGGGATCTACCGCGAAGGCGACATGGTGCTCACCGGCGACGACCTGGGCCGCATGAGCGACGAGGAATACGAGGAAGATCGTCGAGCGCGTGAGCGTCTATGCGCGGGTGTCGCCCATGGACAAGCTCAAGATCGTCCGGGCGTGGAAGCGCCGCGGCGAAATCGTGGCGATGACCGGCGACGGCGTGAACGACGCGCCGGCGCTCAAGCACGCCGACATCGGCATCGCCATGGGCCTCAGCGGCACCGACGTCGCCAAGGAGGCCGCCGACATGGTGCTCGGCGACGACAACTTCGCGACCATCGTGCGTGCGATCGAGCGCGGGCGCTGGATCTACGACAACATCAAGAAGTACCTGACCTACCTGCTGCGCGCCAACATCACGGAAGTGGTGGTGCTGGGCGGCGTGGTGATCGTCGCGGGGCCCGAGCTGCTGCCGCTGCTGCCGGCCGCGATTCTCTACATCAACCTGGCCACGGACGGGCTGCCGGCGCTGGCCCTCGGCCTCTCCCCGCCCGACCGCGACATCATGCAGCGTCCTCCGCGCGACCCGAGCCGAGAGCATCTTCTCCCGCGACGTGCGCCTGCTGGTGCTGCTCGGCGTGCTGATCGAGTGCCCGATCTTTCTCTGGATCTACTTCGATAACCAGGCCGACATCGAAGGCGCCAGGACCAAGCTCTTCCTGCTCTTCGTCTTCGTCGAGCTGATCATCGCCGTGACCTTCGTGTCGCTGCGCCACAGCCTCTTCCAGGCGCCCCCCCACAAGTGGCTGCTGCTGGCGATGGGCTGGGAGCTCGCGCTGTTCGTGGTGCTGATCCAGTTCGCCTTCGTGCGCGAGACCTTCGGCATTCGGATGCCCACGTGGCCCGACGTCGGGACGGCACTGGCAGTCAGCGCGATCGTGGTCGCCGCCATCGAAGCGACCAAGGCGTTCCTCCGGGCGACGCATCGGGGGCGCGATCGCAGGGCGCGCGCACGCCGGTCGCCGGACGGTTCGAGACATCCGCCGCGCAACCCGCCGCCGGCAATCCGGGCGAAGGGCGAGTTCCGGCGCCCGCCGCGCCGTGCACGGTTGCGCGGCAAGGCGAAGGCCCCGCGTTCGATTCCCGCCAAACCGCAGGAGGCACGACCATGCTGAAGATCCTGATCCCCGTCGGCGGCACGCGCAACGACACGTTCGCCGTGCAGAACGTGATCAAGCGGTTCATGAACAACACCGCGATGGAGGTGCACCTGCTCAATGTCCAGGTTCCCTTCTCGGCGTACGTGGCGCGCTTCTCCAGCCGCGCGAGCCGCGCGGATTACCACCGCGAGCAGGCGGAGAAGGCGCTTGCCCCGGTCAGGCAGATGCTGGACCGGGTCTGCATTCCCTACGCGGTGCACATGAAGGTGGGCGAGCGGGCGGCGGCGATCACCGACACGGCAAGGCGGCTGCGGTGCGACGAGATCGTGCTGGCGACGGCGCGCAAGAACACCCTGACCCGGCTGGTCGAAAATTCCGTGATCGACAAGGTGATCGAACTCACGCCGGTGCCCGTCGAGATCGTCGCGGGCGAGGCGATGTCCCGATGGGAGCGCTATGGCATTCCGGCGGCGATCGCTGCCGCTGCAGCGACGGCGCTGGCGATCGCGGATTGATCCCTCCTGCGCCGGCGCGGCGGATTGGCGGGTGGGTTATCATCGCGTTCGGACTCCCCCGGAACGCGCCATCATGCACACTTCCCTCGTCGTCACCGTCATCGGTCCCGACCGTCCCGGCCTCGTCAGCCTGGTGTCGGATCGCGGGAAGGCGCTCGGCGCGAGCTGGGCGGAAAGCCGGATGGCGAGCCTTGCCGGCCAGTTCGCCGGCATCGTGCGTTTCGACGTCGCCGCCGAGTACGCCGAGCCGCTGGCGGCCTCGCTGCTGGAGCTGGAGTCGCTGGGACTGCGGGTGGTCATCGCCCGCGGCAAGGACGTGGCGGAGCCTCCCGCCTCGCACCTCGTCAAGCTGGAGCTCGTGGGACACGACCGGCCGGGCATCGTCCGCGACATCTCCCGCGTGCTGGCCGATGCCAAGGTGAGCATCGAGGAGCTGCAGACCGAGATCGCCAGCGGCGCGATGTCGGGCGAGCAGATGTTCCAGGCCAAGGCCCTGCTGCGGGTGCCGGCCGCGCTCGCCGACCGACGAGCTGCGGCGCGTGCTCGAAGCCATCGCCAACGACCTGATGGTCGACATCGCCCTGGACGACCAGGCGACGCGGCTCTCCGCGCTGCGTTGACCTTCGGCGCCGGAGGTTGCGCGCGGCGTCCGCGCGCAGCGCCGACAGTACACTAGCGCGCCGCCGCGCGCCCCTGCTCGCGCAACTGGTCGAGCGACGCGTTCATCGTCAGCGCCTGCGGGTCGAGCTTGAGGTGCAGCAGCGCCGGCCGGCCGGCGGCCAGCGCGCGCTCGAAGGCGGGCGCGAACTCCGCCGGTCCGCGTGACGGTCTCGCCGTGCGCGCCGTAGGCCCGCGCCAGCGCGGCGAAGTCCGGATTGGCGAGCGCGGTGCCGTGCACGCGCGCCGGGTACGTGCGCTCCTGGTGCATCCGGATCGTCCCGTACATGCCGTTGTCGACCACCACGAACACCACGGCGAGCCCGTACTGCACCGCGGTCGCGAGCTCCTGCCCGTTCATCAGGAAGCAGCCGTCGCCGTTCCAAGAGACGACCGTGCGCTGCGGACAGATCGCTTTCGCGGCGATCGCGGCAGGCACGCCGTACCCCATCGCACCGGAGTAGGGGGCGAGCTGCGTGCGATAGCCGCGGTAGCGGTACAGCCGGTGCAGCCACACCGCGTAGTTGCCGGCGCCGTTGGTGACGATCGCGTCGTCGGGCAGGTTGCCGTCGAGCCACGCCATCACCTGCCACATGTCGAGGGGACCCGGCACCGGCCGCGGCGCGCGCCACGCCGCGAGGTCGGCCTGCGCATCGGCGAGCCCCGTCCGCGCCGGGTCGGATGCGGGCGCGGGCAGCGCGTTCATCGCCGCGAGAAAGCTGCCCGGGCGTGGCCGCGATCGCCAGGGCCGGCTGGTAGACCCGGCCCAGCTCGTCGGGATCCGGGTGCACGTGGATGAGCGCCTGCTTCGGCGCCGGCACGTCCAGCAGCGCGTAGCCCCCCGTCGTCATCTCGCCCAGCCGCTCGCCGATCACCAGCAGCAGGTCGGCATCGCGGATGCGCGCCGCGAGCTTCGGGTTGGCGCCCACGCCGACGTCGCCCGCGTAGTTGGGATGGCGATTGTCGAACACGTCCTGGTTGCGGAACGCGCAGGCCACGGGCAGCGCTTGCGCCTCGGCGTAGCGCGCGAGCGCGGCACAGGCGTCGCGATCCCAGCGGCTGCCGCCGGCCAGCACCAGCGGCCGGCTCGCCCCGGCGACGAGGCGGTGCGCCGTGGCGACATCCGCGCCGTCCGGCGCCGCCGCGACCGGCTCGACCCGGGCGACGTCCGCGCACTCGGCACGCGCGGTCAGCATGTCCTCGGGCAGCGCGAGCACGACCGGGCCCGGGCCGGCCGGACATCGCCACGCGAAACGCGCGCGCGACGTACTCGGGAATGCGCTCCGGCCGCTCGATGTGCGCGACCCACTTGGCGATGCTGCCGTACATGCGGCGGTAGTCGATCTCCTGGAACGCCTCGCGGTCGACGAAATCGCCGCCGACGTGGCCCACGAACAGGATCATCGGCGTGGAATCCTGCGCCGCCGTATGGATGCCGATGGCCGCGTTGGACGCGCCCGGCCCGCGGGTCACGAAGGCGATGCCCGGCCGGCCGGTGAGCTTGCCGGCGGCTTCCGCCATGTAGGCGACACCGCCCTCCTGCCGGCACACGAAGAGCTGCAGCCGGTCGCGCACGTCGTAGAGCGCGTCGAGCACGGCGAGAAAGCTCTCGCCGGGCACGCAGAACGCGTGGGTGGCGCCCTGCGCGACGAGATTGGCGACGAGGATCTCCCCGCCGGTGCGATTCGCGGTCATCAGAGGTTCCCTGCGAGGTCTTCGCGGCGGACGACGAACACGCTGTCCACCGACGCGGCGGTTTCCACCCAGACGAACGGCACGCGCGGAAACGCCTGCTCGGTCGCCGCGCGATTGTGGCCGACCTCGACCACCAGCGTGCCGCCGACGGCGAGGTGGCGGGGCGCCTCCTTCAGGATCGTGCGCACGGCGTCGAGGCCGTCGTCGCCGCCGGCGAGCGCCAGCTTCGGCTCCTGCAGGTACTCGGGCGGCAGCGTCTCCATCGCCAGCGCCGTCACGTAGGGCGGATTGCTGATGATGAGGTCGTAGTCCTTGCCGGAGAGGTTGGCGAAGAGGTCGGAGCGGATCAGGTTGATGCGGTCGGCGAGGCCGTAGTCGGACACGTTGCGCTGCGCGACGGCCAGCGCGTCGGCGGAGACGTCGACCGCGTCGACGTCGGCCCGCGCATACGCGTGGGCGAGCAGGATGGCGAGGCAGCCGGAGCCGGTGCACATGTCGAGCACCGAGGTCACGGCATCGGCGCTGCCGACGAAGGGCTCGAGGCCGTCGGGAATCAGCTCGGCGATGAACGAGCGCGGAATGAGCACGTGCTCGTCGACGTAGAAGCGGAAGTCGCCGAGCCACGCCTCGTGCGTGAGGTAGGCGGCGGGAATCCTGCTCCTCGATCCGGCGGTCGAGCAGATGCGCGAGCTCCGCGCGCTCGGCCTGCGTCAGCCGCGCATCGAGAAACGGCTCCAGCCGGTCGAGCGGCAGGTGCAGCGCGTGGAGCAGCAGGTAGGCCGCCTCGTCGTAGGCGTTGGTCGTGCCGTGGCCGAACGACAGCCCGCGCTCGCCGAAGCGCGACACCGCGTAGCGCAGCCAGTCGCGCAGCGTGACGAGGTCCTGCGTCGCCGTGGCGGCGATCATGGCGTCCGGCCCGGGAGCAGCAGCCGCTCGAGCACGCCGCGGTAGATCGCGGCCAGCGGCTCGAGATCGGCGATGCGCACGCGTTCGTCGATCATGTGGATCGTCGCGTTGACCGGGCCCAGCTCGACGATCTCGCGGCAGATGTCGGCGATGAATCGTCCGTCCGACGTGCCGCCCGTGCACGAGAGCTCCGGCGTGATCCCCGCGACGTCGCGCGATCGACGCCGTGACGGCCGCGACGAGCGGCCCCGCCGGCGTCAGGAAGGGCTTGCCGGTGCCGGTCCAGTCGATCGCGTAGTCGAGGCGATGCCGGTCGAGGACCGCCGCGAAGCGCTCGCGCAGCGACTCCGGGGTGCTCTCGGTCGAGTGCCGGAAATTGAACTGCAGCGCCAGCGTGCCGGGAATGACGTTGGTCGCGCCCGTCCCCGCCTGGATGTTCGAGCACTGCCACGTCGTGGGCGGGAAATACGCGTTGCCGTCGTCCCACCGCGTCGCGGCGAGCTCGGCGATCGCCGGGGCGACGAGATGGATGGGATTGCGCGCGAGGTGCGGATACGCGACGTGGCCCTGCTGCCCCTTGACCGTCAGCGTGCCCGAGAGGCTGCCGCGGCGCCCGTTCTTGATCATGTCGCCCAGCCGGTTCACCGAGGACGGCTCGCCGACGATGCAGTAATCGATCGTCTCGCCCGCGGCGGCCAGCCGTTCGACGACGCGCACGGTGCCGTCGACGCTGGGCCCTTCCTCGTCGGAGGTCAGCAGCAGCGCGATCGAGCCCGGCGCATCGGGGTGCGCGGCGAGGAACGACTCGATCGCGACGACGAAGGCCGCCAGCGAGCCCTTCATGTCGGCGGCGCCGCGGCCGTACAGCCAGCCGTCGCGCTCGGTCGGGACGAACGGGTCGGAGCGCCACTGATCGAGCGGCCCCGTGGGGACGACGTCGGTGTGCCCGGCGAAGGCGAGCAGCGGGCGGCCGCTGCCGCGCCGCGCCCAGAGGTTGGTGACGCCGTTGCAGGCGAGCGTCTCGCAGCGGAAGCCGAGCGGCTCGAGGCGCGCCGCGATCAGCGCCTGGCAGCCGGCGTCGTCGGGCGTGAGCGAGCGCCGGGCGATGAGCGCGCGCGTGAGTTCCAGCGTCGCGAGAGGCGAAGGGCGAACGGGCATGTCCATGCGGGGAGGGCGGCGCGGGGCGCGGCCCCAGCGGCCGCAGCGGTCAGTGGGCGCGGTCGAGCATGTCCGGTTCGATCTGCATCGACGTGAAATCGCTCTGGGTCGCGTCGCGGCGCGGCGCGCCGCGGGTGTCGGCCTGCTGCAGGTTCTCGACGCGCGCGGTGGGCGAGCTCTGGTTGATGAGCCAGGCGAGGTTGGTCGGCGAGTCGGAGGCGCTCATCGCGTCCTCGTAGCCGATCCGTCCGTCGAGGTAGAGGCGGCACAGCGCCTGCTCGAAGGTCTGCGACCCCGGGTAGAGCGACTGCTCCATCGCCTCCTTGATCTGCGTGATCTCGCCGCTCTTGATGAGCTCGGCGATCAGCGACGTGTTGAGCAGGATCTCGACCACTGGCTGCAGGAGCCTTCGCGGTTGGCGATCAGGCGCTGGCAGACGATCGCGCGGAGGCCGATCGAGAGGTCGGACAGCAGGCCCGAGCGGGCGTCGTACGGAAACATGTTGATGATCCGCGACATCGCGTGATAGCTGTTGTTGGCGTGCAGCGTCGCGAGGCACAGGTGGCCGGTCAGCGTGTGCAGCAGCGCGCTCTGCATCGTCTCCCGGTCGCGGATCTCGCCGATCATGATCATGTCCGGGGCCTCGCGCAGCGCGTTGACCAGGGCGTTGTGGTAATTGTGCGTGTCGACGCCGATCTCGCGCTGGCTGACGATGCTCTTCTTGTGCCCGAAGATGTACTCGATCGGGTCCTCCACGGTCAGGATGTGGCCGCTCTTCGTGGTGTTGCGGTGGTCGATCATCGCCGCGAGCGTGGTGGACTTGCCGGAGCCCGTGGCCCCGGCGATGAGCACCAGGCCGCGCTTTTCCATCACCAGGTTGAGCAGCACCGGCGGCAGCCGCAGCTCCTCGAACGACGGGATCTTGCTGCGCAGATAGCGGATCGCGATGGCGATGTTGCCGCGCTGGCGGAAGATGTTGATCCGGAAATTCCCGCCGTCCTGCGCGTGATGGGAGACGTTCATCTCGAGCTCGCGCTCGAATTCCGCCGCCTGTTCCGGCGTCATCAGCTCGTAGGCGACCCGGCGCACGGTCTCGGCGTCCATCGGCACCGTTGCGACCGGCGACACGACGCCGTTGACCTTCATGCTGATCGGCGCATCGGCCGAAAGGAAGACGTCGGACGCCTTCGTCTCCGCCATCAGTTTGAACAATCGGTCGAGGTACATGGCGCCCCGCGTTAGAATGCGCCCGCGGCGTCCGTGCCGGGCGTCGCTTCAGGCCGTGCCGCAACTTTCGATGATAATGTCATGAATTGGCGAAGACTTCCAGCGTTGGCGCAATCCCCGGCCCGGGCGCGGGTGGCCGAGCGCGCAGGCCCGTGGCGGCCTGCCGCGGTCGAACCGGCCCCGGCGTGCCTTCAGGAGGGGCGCAGCCGATGCTCGCGATCATAGGCGGCACCGGGCTCACCCGGCTCTCGACGCTGGCGGTGGCGCACCGCGAAGTGGTGCGCACGCCCTACGGCGAGCCCTCGTCGGCGCTGCTGTTCGGCCAGATCGCCGGCCGCGACGCGGTGTTCCTCGCGCGCCACGGTCACGGCCACACCATCCCGCCGCACCGGGTCAACTATCGCGCCAACCTGTGGGCATTGCGCGAGCGCGGAGCGAAGGCCGTGCTGGCGGTCGCCTCGGTCGGGGGCATCCGCGGCGCGGCGCCGGGCGACATCGTCCTGCCGCACCAGTTGATCGACTACACGACGCGGCCGCGAAACGACTTTTTTCGACGGCGGCGACCAGCGCGTCGTCCACGTCGATTTCACGCATCCGTATTCTGCGCGGCTGCGCGGCGCATGCCTCGCCGCGGCGAAGTCCTCGGGCATCGCGTTGGCGGACGGCGGCGTCTACGGCGCGGTCTCCGGGCCGCGCCTCGAAACGGCCGCCGAGATCGACCGCCTGGAGCGCGACGGCGCCACGCTCGTCGGCATGACCGGCATGCCCGAAGCGGCGCTCGCGCGCGAGCTCGAGCTGCCGTATGCGGCGATCGCGGTGGTGGTGAACCACGCGGCGGGGCGCGGCGATTCGGCGCACGAGGTCTCGATGGAGGCGATTGCCGCCATACTCGAAACGGCCATGGACCGCGTGCGCGCGTTGCTGGAGCACGTCGCGCCGCTCATTGCGGAGACCATCAAGTGATACGTGAAGTCCTGCGCATGGGCGATGCGCGCCTGTGGCAGCCCTCGGCCCCCGTGGCGCGCTTCGGCACGCCCGAGCTGGCGGCGCTGCTGCAGGATCTGCGCGACACGATGGCGGAGCAGAACGGCGCCGGGCTCGCGGCGCCGCAGATCGGCGTGCCGCTGCAGGTGGTGATCTTCGGCTTCGAGCAGCAACCCGCGCTACCCGGATGCCGAGGCGGTTCCCTACACCGAGCTCGTCAATCCGGTGCTCACACCGCTTGTCGCGCGACATGGAGGAGGACTGGGAAGGGTGCCTGTCGGTGCCCGGCCTGCGCGGGGTCGTGCCGCGCTACACGCACCTGCGCTACGAGGGGTTCGATCCCGTAGGTCAACCGATCCGGCGCGAAGTGACCGGCTTTCATGCGCGCGTCGTCCAGCACGAGTGCGATCACCTGCTCGGGATCCTGTACCCGATGCGCATGCGCGACATGTCGCGCTTCGGGTATACCGAGGTGCTGTTCCCCGATGGCGGTGCCGCCGCCGACGAGTGACGCAGGCAGTCCCGGGCTACGCCCTTTCGCGCAAGATTACGGCAACCGCAGCTGATCGTAGAGCGCCGTCTCCAGCTGCAGCAGCGCCTGCTCGTCGTGCAGCGAGGCGCCGTCGATCAGGAAGACGTCCTCGGCGCGCTCGCCCAGCGTGTTGATCTTGGCGCTGAAGACGCTGATGTTCGCCTTGGCGAGCGTGTAGGCGATCTGCGCCAGCAGGCCGGGCCGGTCGCCGGCGACGATTTCCAGGATGTAATGCACGCCCTTGTCGTCCGGGAAGATCCTGACCTCCGGCGTCAGCGGGAAATGCCTGACCCGGCGGCTGATGCGCCCGGCCGGCGGCGGCTCCAGCGGCTGCTGTTCCGCGAGCACGCGCTTCAGCTCGAATTCCGTGAGCTGGATCGTCTCGCGATACGCGGTGCTGCGGTTGAAGGGATTGTGGACCGCGAAGGTGTCGAGCGCGTAGCCGTGGCGCGTCGTGTGCACCTTCGCCTCGAGGATGGAGAGGCCGGCGCGGCCGAAATAGCCGCAGACGCGCGCGAAGAGATCCTTCTGGTCGGGCAGGTAGACGACGACCTGCAGCCCGGCATCCGGCGCGCGAGAGCCGGGCGCGGACGATCGGCGCGGTGCTCTCGGCATGGAAATACAGGTGCCGGGCGTGCCACGCGATCTCGTCGGCGGTGTGCCGCTGGAAGTAGACGGGATCGAGGCGCGACCACAGCTTCTCCTCGGCGCCGTCGCGGATCGCGTACAGCCGCAGCAGGCGCTGCGCGTCGGCCTGCCGCTGGTGCAGGCTGTCGGCGAGCGTCGGGGCGCCGGAGGCGCTCGGCCAGCCGCGCGCGCGTCGCCTGGAACAGGTCGTCGAGCAGCTTCGCCTTCCATGCGTTCCACACCTTCGGGCTGGTGCCGCGGATGTCGGCGACCGTGAGCAGGAACAGCGCGGTGAGCCGGCGGTCGTCGCGCACCGTTTCCGCGAAGGCGGCGACGACGTCCGGATTGGAGACGTCCTGCTTCTGCGCCACCGCCGACATGTGCAGGTGGTGCTCGACCAGCCAGGCGACGAGCTCCGTGTCCTCGGGCGGCAGTCCGTGGCGCTGGCAGAAGCGGCGGGCGTCGAGCTTCGCCGAGGCGCGAGTGGTCGCCCCCGCGCCCCTTGGCGATGTCGTGGAAGAGCCCCGCGAGATAGAGCACCTCCTTGCGCTGGAAATCCGCCATCAGCCGCGAGCACAGCGGGTATTCGTGCGCATGCTGCGCTTCGCAGAAGCGGCGCAGGTTGCGGATCACCATCAGGATGTGCTCGTCGACCGTGTAGACGTGGAACAGGTCGTGCTGCATCTGCCCGACGATGCGGCCGAACGCGGGCAGGTAGTTGCCGAGGATCCCGTAGAGGTTCATGCGCCGCAGCTCGTGCGTGAGGCCGCGGGCCTCGCGAAACACCTGGAGGAAGTTCGCGCGGTTGACGGGATCGTCGCGAAAGCGCGCGTCGACGCGGTGGCGGTTGCGCCACAGCGCGCGCAGCGTGGTCGCCGACATGCCCTTCAGCTCGGGATGCCGCTGCAGCACGAGGAACGCGTCGAGCATCGCCGCCGGCCGCGTCTCGAACAGGTCCTCGGCGCGCACGTCGAGCAGCTCGTCGACCACCTGGAACTGCGCGTCGAGCGGCGACGGCGCCGGCCGCGTCGGGAACAGCCGCGCATGCAGGTTCTGCAGCAGGATGACGTTGAACTGCCGCACGAGCTTGGCGGCGCGGTAGTAGCGCTGCATCAGCTGCTCGCTCGCCCGCCTGGCGGGCGTGTCCTGCGAGGCCGATCTCGCGCGCCAGCGCGTTCTGCTGGTCGAACACCAGCCGGTCTTCGCGGCGGCCGGTGAGGTAGTGCAGCCGCGCGCGCAGCGAACCGATCAGGTGCTCCTGCCGCGACACGGTCCGCGCCTCGGCCGGCGTCATGAGCCCGGCGCGCGCGAGCTCCTTCCACGTGCGTCCGAGCCCCGCGGCGCGCGCGATCCAGATCACGGCCTGCAGGTCGCGCAGCCCCCCCGGGCTCTCCTTGATGTTCGGTTCGAGGTTGTAGGCGGCGTCGTGATACTTGAGGTGGCGCTGCTGCTGCTCCAGCACCTTTGCCTCGTAGAACGCGCGCACGTCCATGGCCGCCTGGAACGCGAGGCCGAACAGCCCGTACAGCGGCCGCGAACCCGTCACCAGCCGGTGCTCGAGCAGGCTCGTCTTCACGGTGACGTCGGCGGCCATCGCCGCCTCGCACTCGGCGATCGTGCGCACGCTGTGGCCGATCTCGATGCCGATGTCCCAGAGCAGACCGATGAAGCGCTCGACGACCGGCGTGCCGGCGGCGTCCAGCGGGCGCGCCAGCAGGAGGACGACGTCGACGTCGGAGTGGGGATAGAGCTCGCCGCGTCCGTAGCCGCCGACGGCGACCAGCGCGATCTCGGCCGGGCCGCCGTGCTCGCGCCAGACGTCGGCGAGGACGCGGTCGACGAGCCGCGCGTGCGCGCGCAGCAGCTTGGCGGTGTCGGGATGGGCGAGGAACTGCGGCCCGCAGCGCCGCGCGGCCGGCTTTCAGCGCCTCGCGCCAGCGCCCGACCGCCGCGCCCGGATCGTCGGACGCAGACCCGGAGCGCGGCGGTGTGCCGGCGCAACGCGCTGGTCGCGGGCACGCGCGGCGACGCCATCGCGTGCTCAGCCGCCGGGCGGCGGCGGCGGCGTCCCGGCGGAGACGGTCAGCACGTCGTAGCCGTCCGCCGTCACCAGCACGGTGTGCTCCCATTGCGCCGACAGCGAGTGGTCGGCGGTGACGATGGTCCAGCCGTCGGCGAGGCTGCGGATGCCCGGACGGCCCGCATTGACCATGGGCTCGACGGTGAACGTCATGCCCGGGAGCAGCTTGAGGCCGGTGCCGGGCCGGCCGTAGTGCAGCACCTGCGGCTCCTCGTGGAACTGCCGGCCGATGCCGTGGCCGCAGAACTCGCGCACGATCGAGAAGCCGTGCTTCTCGGCGTGCTTCTGGATGGTGCTGCCGACGTCGCCCAGGTGCACGCCGGGCCGCACCGTCGCGGATGCCCATCCACATCGCCTCGTAGGTGACGTCGACCAGCCGCTTCGCCTGGATCGACGGCGCGCCGACGCAGAACATCCGGCTGGTGTCGCCGTGGAAGCCGTCCTTGATCACGGTGACGTCGATGTTGATGATGTCGCCCGGCTTCAGCCGCTTGTCGGCGGGAATGCCGTGGCAGACGACGTGGTTGATCGACGTGCAGATCGAGGCCGGGTAGGGCACGTGTCCCGGCGGGGCGTAGTTGAGCGTGGCCGGGACCGTGCCCTGCGTGTCGACCATGTAGTCGTGGCACAGGCGGTCGAGCTCGCCCGTCGTGATGCCCGCCTGCACGTGCGGCGTGATGAAGTCGAGGACTTCGGACGCGAGGCGCCCGGCGACGCGCATCCTGGCGATGTCGTCGGCGGACTTGAGGTTGACTGACATGGGAGGTTCGGTTCAGGCGCGCAGCAATTCGTTGATGCTGGTCTTGGCGCGCGTCTTCGCGTCGACCTGCTTCACGATGACGGCGCAGTAGAGCTGGCAGTTCCCTTCGCCGGAGGGCAGGCTGCCGGCGACGACGACCGATCCGGCGGGCACCCGCCCGTAGCTCGTCTCGCCGGTGGCGCGGTTGTAGATCTTGGTGCTCTGCCCGATGAAGACCCCCATCCCGAGCACCGCGTTCTCCTCGACGATCACGCCCTTCGACGACTTCCGAGCGCGCGCCGATGAAGCAGTTGTCCTCGATGATCGTCGGGTTCGCCTGCAGCGGCTCCAGCACGCCGCCGATGCCGACGCCGCCCGACAGGTGCACGTTCCTGCCGATCTGCGCGCAGGAGCCGACCGTCGCCCACGTGTCGACCATCGTGCCGCTGTCGACGTAGGCGCCGATGTTGACGTACGAGGGCATCAGCACGACGTTGGCGGCGATGTAGGCGCCGCGGCGCACCGTCGCGGGCGGAACGACGCGGACGCCGGAGGCCGCGAAGCGCTCGGCGGTGTATCCGGCGAACTTGGTCGGAACCTTGTCGTAGAACTGCAGCGGTGCCGGGCCCGACGCGCCGCCGGCGAAGGCCATCGGCGCGTTGTCGGCAAGGCGGAACGACAGCAGCACGGCCTTCTTCAGCCACTGATGCGTGATCCATTGGCCGTCCACGCGTTCGGCGACGCGCGCGCGGCCGGCGTCGAGCTCGGCGATGACGTGCGCGACCGCATCGCGGACGGCGGCGGGCGCGGACGCCGGCGTAAGGCTGGCGCGCGTCGTCCCACGCGCGATCGATGGTCGACTGGAGATCGGACATGCGGGGCTCGACGGAAAAAACCGCGATTTTACCGCGAATCGCACGGCTTCCGCGAACGGTGGTACCGAGTAGCCCGGGGGAGGCGAAACCCGGGGCCGCCGTGGCCATGGCCGCGCCCACCCGGGTTTCGCATGCGCTCAACCCGGGCTGCGCCGTCACATCGCCTTGAAACGGTGCGCGAACGTCCGGCTGACGACGAGCTTCTCGTCGCGGCCCTTGAGCACGATGACGGGCTGGTCGCGCCAGTCGCGGTCCACGCGGCCGATCGCGCGCAGGTTGACGATCGTGCCGCGGTGGATCTGCCAGAACGCTTCCTGGTCGAGCTCGTCGAAGAGTTCCTTGATCGGCTTGCGGATGAGCGCCTCGCCGTCGGCGGTGACGACCCGCGTGTACTTGTCCGCCGCCTGGAAGTAGACGACGTCGTCGATGGCGATCAGGCGCAGCGACGGCCCCAGCGACGCGCGGATCCACTTGAGCGGCGCCGGCGCCGCCGAGCCGTCGCGTGCGGCGAGCCGCGCGAGCAGCGCGGACAGGTCGAGCGGGGGCGCCGCCAGGCGCGCCTTGAGCCGGTCCACCACCTTGGCGATGCGCTCCGGCGACGGCGGCTTCAGCAGGTAGTCGACCGCGCCTTCGTCGAAGGCGGCAACCGCGTACTCGTCGTACGCGGTCACGAACACGACGTGGCAGGCATCGGCGAGCTCGCGCGCGACCTCGAGACCGCTCCTGACCGGCATCCGGATGTCGAGGAACGCGATGTCGGGCTGGTGCGCGGCAAACAGCGCCAGCGCTTCGTCGCCGTTGGCCGCCTCGCCGACGATCTCGAGCTCCGGCCACGCGGCCGCGAGGCGCGTGCGCAGCAGCGCCCGCAGCATCGGCTCGTCCTCGGCCAGCAGTGCCGTCGGCGCGGAGCGCAGCGCAGCCGCTGGTCGCGGTCATGGCGGCCCGCTCAGCCGGCGACGAAGGGAAGCTCGATCGTGGCGCGCGCGCCGTGCGGGGCGGCGTCCTCGAGCCGGAACCGTCCGCGCGTTCCGTACATCGCCGCCAGGCGGTTGCGCAGGTTCGCCACGCCGACGCCGTCGGCCGGGCGCGATGGCCCGCGACCCGGCGAGCCCATTCCCCGTGTCGGTCACCGTGACCACCAGCGAGTCGCCGGCGCGCTGCGCGGCGAGCGCCACGCTGCCGCCGTCCGCCCGCGGCTCGAGGCCGTGCTCGATCGCGTTCTCGATCACCGTCATCAGCAGCATCGGCGGGAACGGATGCGCCCGCAGCGCCTGCGGCACGTCGATGGTGAACGAGAGGCGCTCCCCCATGCGCATCCGGAAGATGCTGAGGTAGGCCTCCGCCAGTTCGATCTCCTTGCCCAGCGTGGTCGACGGCAGCCGCAGCTGCGGCACCGCCGCACGCAGGTAGGCGAGCAGGTGGCCCAGCAGCTTCGAGGCCTGCGGCGGATCGGTCTCGACCAGGTACTGCACCGAGGCCAGCGTGTTGAACAGGAAATGCGGCTCGATCTGCGCCTGCATCAGCTTCAGCTCGGACTCGACCGCCTGCTTCGACAGCAGGTGGCGCTCCGCCTCGGCCTTGTGCAGCGCGGTGGCCGCGCGGGCCTCGCGGAACTTGATGAGGAAGAAGAGCCCGAAGAACACGCCGTTGATGAACCCCGACGCCATCGTCAGCGCGAAGGTCTTGCCCTCCGCGAAGATGTGGTCGAGCGCATAGCCCTTGACCGCGATCACCAGCGCCATCCCGATCACCGTCCCGGCGGCCACCGCGCCGATCAGGCGCACGACCGGCCAGGACTTCTCCCACGGCGAGGCGACGTTGACGCAGTACGCGATGGCGAAGCCGAAGCACTGGGCCGACACCAGCGGATGCCAGAACGGCCGCGGGTCCTCGATCCACAGCAGGCCCGCGATGCCGACGTTGATCGTGGCGATCACCAGCAGCGTGCGCCAGGAAACGCGGAAGCCGGCGGCGAGCGCCGGGCCGAAACGGGCAAAGGGGAGGGTCGCCATCGCGGATCATTCTAGCGATCCCGGGCCGGACGGTGCGGGCGGCGCGACGGAACGCGGCCGGCGGCGACGGGGCGCACTGCGGCGGCGCCGGGCCTGGTCTCGGGGTTCCGGTCGGCAGCGCGCCGTGGTCACCGGCGTGCTTGCTCGCCCTCAATCGTCCGCGCCAGCGCCACGACGCGCTCGATCGCGTCCGTGCATTCGGCGACGCTTGCCACCAGCGCGATGCGCACGTACCCGCGACCGGGATTCGCCCCGCGCGCATCGCGGGCGAGGTAGCTTCCGGGCAGCACCGTGACCGCCTGCTCGGCGAGCAGGCGCTTGGCGAAGAGCGCGTCGTCGATCGGCGTCGGGCGCCCAGAGGTAGAACGCCGCGTCGGGCATCGCCACCGGCAGCGCCGCCGCGAGGCGGGGCTGCAGCGCGGCGAACTTGGCCGCGTACAGCGCGCGATTGGCACGCACGTGGGCTTCGTCGTTCCATGCGGCGATGCTCGCCGTCGATACCGCCGGCGACATCGCCGAGCCGTGGTAGGTGCGATAGAGCAGGAAGGCCTTGATCAGCGCGGCATCGCCGGCGACGTAGCCGGAGCGCAGTCCCGGCGCGTTCGAGCGCTTCGACAGGCTGCCGAACGACAGCAGCCGCGGAAAGCCGGTGCGGCCCAGCGCGCGCGCCGCGGCGAGCGCGCCCAGCGGCGGCCGCGCCTCGTCGAAGTAGACCTCGGAGTAGCACTCGTCCGCGGCGATGACGAAGCCGTGCCGGTCGGAAAGCTCGAACAGGCGGCCCCATTCCTCCTGCGTCGTCACCCGCCCGGTCGGGTTGTCGGGCGAGCAGACGTAGAGGAGCTGCGTGCGCGCCCAGACGTCGTCGGGAACCTCGTGCCACGCGGCGGCGAAGCCGCGGCCGGCATCGGCGTTGACGCAATAAGGCTCGGCGCCCGCCAGCAGCGCGGCGCCCTCGTAGATCTGGTAGAACGGGTTGGGCATCGCGACGGTGGCGCCGGCGCGGCTCGCGTCGACGACGGTCTGCGCGATCCCGAACAGCGCCTCGCGGCTGCCGAGCACGGGGAGCACCTGGGTTGCCGGATCGAGTGCGCCCAGCGCGTGCCGGCGCACGAGCCACGCGGCGATCGCCTCGCGCAGCGCGGGGTCGCCGATGGTCGTGGGATAATGCGCGAGGCCGCGGGCGCCGGTCGCCAGCGCGGCGAGCAGGAACTCGGGCGTCGGGTGCTTGGGCTCGCCGATCGAGAGGTTGATCGGCGTCAGCGCCGGATTCGGCGTGACGTCGGCAAACCACCGCCGCAGCCGCTCGAACGGGTACGGTTGCAGGCGCGAAAGTCGGGGATTCAATGGCGGCGGGCGGATGGTGACGGTCGAGAGGATTATACGGTAGCCATCGTGCGCCTCCGGGATGTCACAGGGCGGCGCCCGCGCCGGCGCCTGTTCGGTCGGCGCGACCGGGCGGCCGCGGATTCGGGCTCGGCAGGCACCGCCGGTGGCGGCGCATTCTGGCCGTGGCGGCTGGGCGGTGCGCTGGCGGCGCTGGCGGCCGGCGCGGTGCTGGCGCTGGTCGTCGCGCACTGGGGGTGGCGCTGGTTCGGACCGGCGGCACCCGCTCCGGCGCCTGCGGAGTGGCGCGAGCGCCAAAGTCGGGGCGATCGTCGCGGCGGCGCCCTTCGGACGCGCGCCGCCGGCCCCCGCCGTCGCGCCCGGCGGTCCAACCTCCGCGGGGGCGAAGGCGGGCCCGGCCGATCTGCGCGTGCTCGGCGTCTTTGCCGGCAGCAAAGGCGACGGCTACGCGCTCCTGCGCCTGCCGGATCGCGGGGCGCTGCTCGTGAAGACGGGCGCCGAGATCACCATGGGGACGAAGCTCGAGGCCGTCTACCCCAACGCCATCCGGATCCGCACCGGCGGCGAGACGCGCGAAATCGAATTGCGACAGCCCGCGCCACCGCTCGCCGCGCCTGCCCCGACGGCCGCGCTGGCCGCAGCCGGAACACGCCCGGCACGGGCCGGGTGCGCGCCGCCCGCGGGCTTCGTCGGCCCGGTCTACCGCCTGAACGCCGAGCTTCTCACCGGCATGGGCGCGCGGCCGGAGAGCTGGACCGCGATGCTGGCGCCGGCGCAGGGGGCGCTGGCGGTGCGCGACGAGACCGGACTCGCGGCGATGCTCGGCATGAAGGCCGGGGATCGGATCGCGCAGGCGAACGGCATCGCGCTCGCGTCGATCGACGACGTGCTCGCCGCGGTCGTCAAGCCGCTGGTGGCGAGCCAGGCGGTGCGCCTGTCCGGCACCCGCGACGGTCAGCCGCGGGAGTGGCTGTTCGTCAACGCCGGGTCGTGTCCGCAATAGGATCCGTGCCGGGATGCTGCGGCAGCCAGCGCAGCAGCGCGCCGGGCGTGTCGATGCTGCCGCTGGCCGGCCAGTCCTCGGGCGCGTCCTGCGGCTCGATGTAGCCGTAACGGGCGATGATCGTGGGCATGCCAGCCGCGACGCCGGCAATGACATCGCGCTCGGCATCGCCGACGTAGACGCACCGCACGGGCGCGATGCCGAGCTGCGCGGCGGCGTGGATCAGCGGCGCGGGATGCGGCTTCGCATGCGGCGTCGTGTCGCCGCAGACGATCGCGCGCGCCCGCGACGCGAGTCCGAGCGCCTCGAGCAGCGGCCCGGTCAGCGACGTCGCCTTGTTGGTGACGATGCCCCAGCGCAGCGAGCGCGCCTCGATGGCGTCGAGCATCGCCGCCACTTCGGTGAACAGCGTCGTCTCGACGCACAGCGCCGCCGCGTAGTGCGCGAGGAACGCCGCGCGCAGTGCCTCGTAGTGTTCGTGCTCGGGCAGCACGCTCATGCCGGCGCCGAGCAGACCGCGCGCGCCGTGCGACGCGTAGGGGCGCAGACGCGCGAGCGGCAGCGCTTCGAGTCCGCGGTCGCGGCGCACGCGGTTCAACGCCGCCGCGAGATCGGGGGCGGTGTCGGCGAGCGTGCCGTCGAGGTCGAACAGCACGCCGTCGACGGGCAGCGGGCGCGGCTGCGCGCCGGCGGTGCCGGTCTCCGTCGCCGCGCGCGGGCCGGAATCAGCCATCCAGCGGACGGCGGAAGGCCATCAGGTAGTTGACCGCGGTGTCGGCTTCGAGGCGAAAGAGCCGGGTCAACGGGTTGTACGTCATGCCGATGATCTCGAGCGGATCGAGGCCGGCCTTGCGCGCATACGCGCCGAGCTCGGCCGGCCGCACGAACTTCGCGTAGTCGTGCGTGCCGCGCGGGAGCAGCCGCAGCACGTATTCGGCGCCGATGACGGCGAAGGCGTAGGACTTGAGGTTGCGGTTGATCGTCGAGAAGACGATCGTGCCTCCCGGCCGAGCCAGCGTCGCGCAGGCGGCGACCGTCGACGCCGGATCGGGAACGTGCTCCAGCATTTCCATGCAGGTGACGACATCGAAGCTGGCCGGTGCCTCCGCCGCCAGCGCTTCCGCGGCGACCAGCCGGTACTCCACGGGCGTGCCGGACTCGAGCTTGTGCAGCTTCGCGACTCCCAGGGCCTTGTCGCCGACGTCGATGCCCAGCACCTGCGCGCCGGCCGCCGCCATGGACTCGGAGAGTATGCCGCCGCCGCAGCCGACGTCGAGCACGCTGCGGCCCGCCAGTCCACCGGTCACCCGCTCGATCCACCCGAGGCGCAGCGGGTTGATCCGATGCAGCGGGCCGAACATCTCGCTCTCGGGATCCCACCAGTGATGCGCGAGCGTGGCGAACTTCGCGAGCTCGGCGGGATCGGCGTTGACCGGCGCAATGGAATTGCCTGGAGTCGTATTCATCTCAATCGCTCCTGCCAGATGCGGGCACGGGCCGCGATGGCGCCTTCGTCGGCGTTCACGAGCGCGCGGTCGGCCACGACGCGCTCGCCGCCGATCCAGACGTCGGTGACGCACTCGCGTCCCGCCACGTGCACGAGGTGCGAGAGCGGATCGTAACAGGGCAGGGTGCGGGTCGCCGTGAGGTCGACGGCGACGATGTCGGCCTGCTTGCCGGGCAGCAGCGAGCCGACCTCCGCGTCCATGCCGAGCGCGCGGGCGCCGCCCAGGGTCGCCATGTGCAGCGCCTGCTGCGCCGGCACGGCCGCCGGGTCGCCGCTCGCCACCTTCGCGAGCAGCGCGGCGATGCGCATCTCGCTCCAGGCGTCCTGCCGGTTGTTCGACGCGGCGCCGTCGGTGCCGAGCGCGACGTTGATCCCGCGCGCGAGCAGGGCGGGCAACGGCGCGATGCCGCTGCCGAGCTTCATGTTCGAGACGGGGCAATGCACGACGTGTCCGCCGTGGGTCGCCAGGAGGTCGATGTCCGCCGCAGCGAGGTGCACGCCGTGGATGCCGATGAAGCCGGGACCCGTCGCGCCGAGGCGGTGCAGCCGCGCGACCGGGGTGAGGCCGTGCCTGTCCATGCTTTCCGCCACTTCGTGCGCGGTCTCCGCATACGTGGGTGCCGATCGGCAGGTCGAGCTGCCGCGCGTACATGACGATCTTCTCCCAAGTGGCGTCGCTCACCGTGTAGGGCGCGTGCGGCGCGAGCGAGAAGTTGAGCGTGCCCGCGTGCTTGTGCGCGTCGCGCATCGCCAGCCCGAGCTGCAGATACCCGTCGGGATCCGAGGCGTACGGCGTGGGAACGTCGAGCACGATCAGGCCCAGCATCGCGCGGATGCCCGTGTCGAGGCAGGCCCGCGCGGCGGCGTCGGGATAGAAATACATGTCGTGGAAGCAGGTCGTGCCCCCGCGCAGCATCTCGGCGGCGGCGAGCCGCGTGCCGTCGTAGACGAACTCGGGCGACACGTGCCGCGCCTCGCGGGGCCAGATCTCGCGCTCCAGCCAGGTGCGCAGCGGCAGGTCGTCGGCGACGCCGCGGAAGAGCGTCATCGCGGCATGCGTGTGCGCGTTGACGAAGCCCGGCATCAGCGCGTGCCCCGGCAATTGCAGGTGCGACAGCGGCGCGTACCCGGTCTCGGCGACCGCGGTCGGAACGACGGCGACGATCCGCCCGGCGTCGACGATCAGCGCGTGCCCGGAAAGGAATCCGGCCGGCTCGATCGGGACGATCCACTTCGGATCAATACGCAGGTCGACGTTTCGCATCGGTCGAGAGAGTAGCGCGGCAGCGGGCCGCCGTGGGCACTCGCGCAAAAAAAAAGCCCCGCGCGAGGCGGGGCTTTTTCGTCGGGCGGGAAGCTTACTTCTTGATGATCTCGCCCTTGACCTCGACCTCGACACGACGGTTCGGAGCCAGGCACGCGATCAGTTCCTTGAAGTTCTTCTGCTCGCACTTGACGCCCGGGATCGGCTGGGTCTTGCCCATGCCGAGGGTCTCGATCTTGTCCTTCGGGACGCCCTTGCTGACCAGGTAGTTGCGCACGGCGTCGGCGCGACGCTCGGACAGCTTCTGGTTGTAGGCCTGGGTGCCGATCCGGTCGGTGTGGCCGGTGACGAGGACCAGTTCGAGCTTCTGCACGCCCTTCAGCTTGGCGATGATCTCGGTGTCGATCGCCTTCATGCCTTCGGGCTTCAGCGCGTACTTGTCGAAGTCGAACAGTGCTTTCGAGGCCAGCGTGATCTTCTGCACGCCAGGAGCGGGCGCAGGAGCCGGTGCCGGTGCGGGCGCAGGCGCCGGGGCAGGTGCCGCGGCAGGCGCGGGCGCCGGGGCAGGCGCGGCGGGCTTCGGCACGAGATCCGGGTCGCAGCCGATGATCGCGTTGGCCGGGGTCCAGAACGCCGTGCGGTAGCAAAGATTTCCGGCGAGGCCCTTGGTTCCGTTCATGGCGGCACTTCTGACCACACCATCGGTCGGTGTCGGGTAGCCGTTGCAGACATAACCCTGCGAGCAAGGTGCAGTGCCGGCCACATAGCCCTTCGGATCGGCCATCTGTGCGGCAACGCTGCCGGCGAACACGGTCGCAAGCGCGCCGACGAGACAACCGGAGACGAGACGTCGAGTCATTGTTCCACCCCTTTGGCTTTGGTTTTAAACATGTTTTTGCGAGCTCTGCAAATTCCGCCCAAGTAACGCGACCGGTGCCGGCACTGGGCTTTCGAATCCTTTCTTTCCGAGAGAAATATAGCACACGCCCCCAGGGGGTGCAAAAAAAACTGGGGTTTTGGCAACACCGGCGAGGCAACTGTCGCGGCGATACAACGGCGTGATAAAATTGCGCGTTTTCAAGGCTCTCCGACGCTTGACGCGGACGCCAGCGTGCCGCGCCCGATCCTGGGGCAAACGGCGACCGCGGCGGCGCAACGGCCGAACGGCCCGCTTTCCGGCACGCCGGCCCCGACCGCCGCGCCGGGAGCCAAACCCCGACGCCCAACGAAACCCTCACCCACCCGACCCCGCCCATGGAGCAGTTTGCAAAAGAAACCCTTCCCGTAAGCCTGGAAGCGGAAATGCGGCATTCGTACCTCGATTATGCGATGAGCGTGATCGTGGGGCGGGCCCTCCCGGACGTCCGCGACGGCCTGAAGCCGGTGCACCGGCGCGTGCTGTTCGCGATGCACGAGTCCAATACGGTCTGGAACCGCCCCTATGTCAAGTGCGCCCGCGTCGTCGGCGACGTCATGGGCAAGTACCACCCGCACGGCGACATGGCCATCTACGACACCTTGGTGCGGATGGCGCAGGACTTCTCGCTGCGCTACCCGCTGATCGACGGGCAGGGCAATTTCGGGTCCGTCGACGGCGACAACGCGGCGGCGATGCGCTACACCGAGTGCCGGCTGCAGCGGATCACCAACGACCTGCTGGCCGACATCGACAAGGAAACGGTCGATTTCGCGCCCAATTACGACGGCAAGGAAGAGGAGCCGACGGTCCTGCCGTCGCGGCTGCCCAACCTCCTCGTCAACGGCTCGTCGGGGATCGCCGTGGGGATGGCCACCAACATCCCGCCGCACAACCTGACCGAGGTGATCGGCGCCTGCCTCGCGCTGCTCGCCAATCCGGCGATCACGATCGACGAGCTGATCGACATCGTGCCGGCCCCGGATTTCCCGACCGCCGGGATCATCTACGGCACCGAAGGGGTGCGCGAAGGCTACCGCACCGGCCGCGGGCGCGTGGTCATCCGGGCCCGGACCCACATCGAGGACATCGGCAAGGGGGAGCGTCAGGCGATCATCGTCGACGAGATCCCCTACCAGGTGAACAAGGCGAACCTCCTCATCCGCATCGGCGAGCTGGTGCGCGACAAGAAGCTCGAGGGCATCTCGGACCTGCGCGACGAGTCGGACAAGTCGGGCATGCGCGTGGTCATCGAGCTTAAACGCGGCGAGATCCCCGACATCGTCGTCAACAACCTGTACAAGCTGACCCAGCTGCAGGACAGCTTCGGCATGAACATGGTCGCGCTGGTGGACAACCAGCCGCGCCTGCTCAACCTCAAGCAGTTCATCGAGTACTTCCTGCAGCACCGCCGCGAGGTCGTCGTCCGCCGCACCCGCTACGAGCTGCGGCGCGCGCGCGAGCGGGGCCACGTGCTGGAAGGCCTGGCCGTCGCGCTGTCGAACGTCGACGAGATCATCGCGCTGATCAAGGCGGCGCCGACCCCCGCGGAGGCCAAGGCGGGACTGATGGGCAGGATCTGGCGCTCGCCGCTGGTCGAGGAGATGCTCGCGCGCTCCGCCGCGGACGCGGCGCGCCCCGAGGGGTTGGCGCCCGAATTCGGCTGGCATCCGGGCGGCGGCGACGGCCTGCCGGTCGCGGGATACCGGCTCTCCGACGCGCAGGCGCAGGCGATCCTCGAGCTGCGGCTGCAGCGCCTCACCGGCCTCGAGCAGGACAAGATCTTCACCGAGTACAAGGAAGTGATGGCGGAGATCGTCGACCTCCTCGACATCCTCGCGCGGCCCGAGCGCGTCACCGTCATCATCGGCGACGAGCTGAAGGCGATCCGCGACCAGTTCGGCGACGCGCGCCGCTCGGAGATCATCGCGCAGGGCGTGGACCTCTCGCTGGAGGACCTGATCGCGCCGGCCGAGATGGTGGTCACGCTGTCGCACGGCGGCTACATGAAGGCGCAGCCCGTGGCCGAGTACCGCGCGCAGAAGCGCGGCGGGCGCGGACGCAAGGCCACGACGACCAAGGAAGACGACTTCATCGACCAGCTGTTCATCGCCAACACGCACGACTTCATCCTGTGCTTCTCCGATCGCGGCCGCGTCTACTGGCTCAAGGTCTACAACGTGCCACAGGGCACCGGCCAGGCGCGCGGCAAGCCGATCGTCAACCTGGTGCCGCTGCAGGAGGGCGAGAAGGTCACGGCGATCCTGCCGGTCAAGGAGTTCACGGACACCCAGTTCGTGTTCATGGCCACCGGCATGGGCACGGTGAAGAAGACGCCGCTGTCGGAATTCTCGCGGCCTCGCGCCTCGGGGATCATCGCCGTCGACTTGACCGACGGCGATGCGCTGGTCGGCGTGGCGTTGACCGACGGAGCGCACGACGTGATGCTGTTCAGCTCGGGCGGCAAGGCGGTGCGCTTCGACGAGAACGACGTCCGGCCGATGGGCCGCGGCGCGCACGGGGTGCGCGGCATGGCGCTCGACGCCGGCCAGCGCGTGATCTCGATGCTGGTGGCCGAGGACGAGGAGCAGTCGGTGCTCACCGCGACCGAGAACGGCTACGGCAAGCGCACCCCCATCGTCGAGTACACGCGGCACGGCCGCGGCACCAAGGGCATGATCGCGATCCAGCAGACCGAGCGCAACGGGCAGGTGGTCGCCGCCGCGCTGGTGCGCCCCGCCGACGAGGTGATGCTCATCTCGACCGGCGGCGTGCTGATCCGCACCAAGGTGAGCTCGATCCGCGAGATGAGCCGCTCGACGCAGGGCGTCACGCTGATCAACCTCGGCAAGGGCGAGACGCTGGCGGGCCTGGAGCGCGTGGTCGAACCGGACGACGAGGCCGACGAGTGACGCCCCGGCACGGCCGGCGCGGGACGCGCATCGTTGTGCCGACCGGTCCGCGGGCGCGCGGGGTGCACGCCGATGGCCGGCGATAACGCCGCGCCGGACGACGGTGCCGCGCTAGCGCAGCACCGCGCGGCGATCGACGCGCTCGACCGCGAGATCCTCGAACGGCTCAACGCCCGCGCTGCGCACGCGCAGGCGATCGGCAAGCTGAAGGCCGGCGGCATCGCGTACCGGCCGGAGCGCGAGGCGCAGGTGCTGCGGCGGCTGCAGGCCGAGAACCGCGGACCCCTGTCGACGGACGCCGTCGCCGGCGTGTTCCGGCAGGTGATCTCCGCGTGCCTCGCCCTCGAGCAGCGGCTGCGGGTCGCCTACCTGGGACCGCCCGGCACCTTCTCCCACGCCGCCGTGCCCAAGCACTTCGGCGATTTCGTCGACGCCGAGCCCTGCGCGACGATCGACGAGGTCTTTCGCGCGGCCGAGAGCGGCCAGACCGACTACGCGGTGGTTCCGGTCGAGAACTCGACCGAAGGCGCGGTCGGGCGAACGCTCGATCTCATGTGCCAGACCCCGCTCACGATCTGCGGCGAGGTCAAGCTGCGGATCCGGCAGAACCTGCTGACCAACGTGGCCGCGCTGCCCGCGGTGACGAAGGTCTACTCGCACGCGCAATCGCTCGCGCAGTGCGTGCAGTGGCTGGCGGTTCACCTGCCCGGCGTGCCGCGCGTGGCGGTCGCGAGCAACGCCGAGGCGGCCCGGCTCGCCGCCGCCGAGCCGGGCACGGCCGCGATCGCCGGCGAGATCGCCGCCGCGATCTACGGCCTCAACGTCCTCGCGCCGCACATCGAGGACGAGCCGAACAACACGACGCGTTTCTGGGTGCTCGGCCGGCAGGCGGTGCCGCGCTCGGGCAAGGACGAGACGTCGCTGGTGATGTCGGCGCCCAACCGGCCCGGCGCGGTCTACGCGCTGCTCGAGCCGCTCGCCACGCACGGCGTGTCGATGTCGCGGCTGGAGTCCCGGCCCGCGCGCACGGGCTTGTGGGAGTACCTGTTCTTCGTCGACGTCGAAGGTCATGCGACCGACCCGCAGGTCGCCGTGGCGCTCGCCGAACTGCGGGAGAAGGCCCCGTTTCTCAAGCTGCTGGGATCGTATCCCGGCGCGGTCTACTAGAAGGCATCGACCCTGCCATGAATGCCCCGCATACAGCCCCGAACCACGTCCATCACCGCGACCCGTCCGCGCTGGCGCCGGAGCACGTGCGCCGGATCACGCCGCTATCTGCCGGGAAAGCCGATCGGCGAGCTGGCCCGCGAATTCGGGCTCGACGAGCGCGACATCGTCAAGCTCGCGTCGAACGAGAACCCTCGCGGCCCGGGCCCGGCGGTGCGCGCGGCGCTCGCCGCGGCGGCCGCGGACCTGTCGCCGCTACCCCGACGGCAACGGCTTCGCGCTGAAGGCCGCGCTGGCCGCGCGCTTCGCCGTGGACCCCGAGCAGATCGTGCTCGGCAACGGCTCCAACGACATCCTCGAGCTCGTCACGCAGGCTTTCCTGCAGCCGGGCGACCGCGCGGTCTATTCGCGCCACGCGTTCGCCGTGTATCCGCTGGCCACGCGGGCGCGCGGCGGGATCGGCATCGAGGTCGCGGCGAAGGACCTCGGTCACGACCTGCCGGCGATGCGCAAGGCGATCGACGAGCGCACGCGCATCGTGTTCGTCGCCAATCCGAACAACCCGACCGGCACCTGGCTCGCGCCGACCGCGCTGGAGACCTTCATCGCGTCGGTGCCGCAGGACACGCTGGTCGTGCTCGACGAGGCCTACAACGAGTACCTGCCGCCGCAGCGGCAGGCGCGCAGCGCCGCGTGGCTCGGCAGCTATCCAAATTTGATCCTCTCGCGCACGTTCTCCAAGGCCTACGGCCTCGCCGCGCTGCGGGTGGGCTACGGCATCATGCACCCGAAGGTCGCCGACATGCTGAACCGCGTGCGCCAGCCGTTCAACGTCAACGCGCTGGCCCAGGTCGCGGCGCTCGCCGCGCTGGCCGATGGCGCGTACGTCGAGGAGAGCCGCGCGCTCAACGATGCCGGGATGCGGCAGCTCGAGGACGGCCTGAAGGCGCAGGGCGTGGGCTTCGTGCCGTCGCACGGGAACTTCCTGCTGGTCGAGGTGGGCGACGCCGGCCGCGTCTACCAGCGCCTGCTGGAGCAGGGCGTCATCGTGCGGCCGGTGGCCAACTACGGCCTGCCCGCGCACCTGCGCGTGACGGTCGGGCTGCCCGAGGAAAACCGTCGCTTCCTCGCCGCGCTGAAGGTCGCGCTTGCCGGCTGATCGTCAAGGCCCGGCCGCGGCGCCGCGCATCGCCAAGTTGGTCGTCGTCGGCGTCGGCCTGATCGGCGGCTCGTTCGCGCTCGCATTGCGCGCCGCCGGGCGCGTGGACACGGTCGTCGGCGTCGGGCGCGGCCGCGCCAATCTCGACGCCGCGCGCGAGCTGGCGATCGTCGACCGCGCGGCGCAGATCGACGGCGACTGGGCCGCCGAGCTGGCCGACGCCGATCTCGTCCTGCTGGCCACGCCGGTCGCGCAGTATCCGGCGCTGCTCGCGGCGATGGCCGGACGCCTCGGGCCGCAGACCATCGTCACCGACGCCGGCAGCACCAAGCAGGACGTGATCGCTGCGGCGCGCACGGCGCTCGGCGCCGCGATGCCGCGGTTCGTGCCGGCGCATCCGATCGCCGGCACCGAGCATTCGGGCGCGACCGCGGCGTTCGCCACGCTGTTCCGCGAGCGCAACGTCGTGCTGACGCCGCGTGCCCGAGACCGACGCCGCCGCCACCGCGATGGTCGCGGCGCTGTGGGAAGCCTGCGGCAGCAACGTGCGCAGGCTCGACGCGGCGGCGCACGACCGGATTTTCGCCGCGGTGTCGCACCTGCCGCACCTGGTCGCCTTCGGCCTTGTCGACGCGTTCGCCTCGCGTCCCGACGCGCGAGGACATCTTCCGCTTCGCCGCCAGCGGCTTTCGCGATTTCACCCGCATCGCCGCGAGCTCGCCGGAGATGTGGCGCGACATCGCGCTCGCGAACCGGGACGCGCTGCTCGTCGAAGTGGCGGCGTTCCGCGATCAGCTCGACCGCCTGGCGGCGATGGTCGAGGCCGGCGACGGCGACGCGCTGGCGGACGTCTTCGCGCGGGCCCGCGCCGCGCGGCGGGCGTGGGAAGCGCAACACCATGCGACGTCGGCAGCCGTTCCCGATGACGGTCCGCGCGAACACTGAGCCGGAGTGAACGCGACGTGAATGCCGCCGCGGCGCTCCGGCCTTCCTCGATCTCGCGCCGATCGCCGCGGTCGCCGGCGTGTCGCGCTGCCCGGCTCGAAGAGCATCTCCAACCGCACGCTGCTGCTGGCGGCGCTCGCGTCCGGCACCACGCGCGTGCGCGAGCTGCTCGACGCCGACGACGTCGACCGCATGCTGGAGGCGTTGGCGGCGCTGGGCGTGCGCGTCGAGCGCACCGGCAAGCCGCACGAAGTCGCCGTGCACGGGACGGGCGGCGCGTTTCCGGCGAAGTCGGCGCAGCTCTTCCTCGGCAATGCCGGCACCGCCTTCCGCCCGCTGACTGCGGCACTGGCGCTGTCGGGCGGCACCTACGAGCTCTCCGGCGTTGCGCGCATGCACGAGCGGCCCGATCGGCGACCTGGTCGACGCGCTCCGGACGCTGGGCGCCGACATCCGCTGCCTCGGGCGCGAGGGCTACCCGCCGCTTGCGATCGGACCGGGCCGGGCAGGCGGCGATGCCGCGCGCGACCGCGTCGCCGTGCGCGGCAACGTCTCCAGCCAGTTCCTGTCGGCGCTGCTGATGGCGACACCCCTGATCACCGCCCGCAGCGCGCGCGCCATTACCGTCGACGTGACCGGCGAGCTCATCTCGCGGCCGTACGTGGCGATCACCACCAATCTGATGGCGCGATTCGGCGTCCGTGTGGAGGAGGGTGGCGGCAACGTCTTCCGGGTGGCCGCAGGCGCCGCCTACACGAGCCCCGGCGCCATCGAGGTCGAGGGAGACGCGTCGAGCGCGTCGTACTTCCTGGCCGCCGGCGCGGTTGCCGGCGGGCCGGTGCGCGTCACCGGTGTGGGCCGCGACTCGATCCAGGGCGACGTGGCGTTCGCCGAGGTGCTGGCGCGGATGGGCGCGCGCATCGACTACGGCGCCGGCTGGATCGAAGCCCGCGCGGGCGCCGGCCTCACGGGGATGACGATCGACTGCCTCGCCATCCCCGACGCCGCGATGACGCTGGCGGTGGTCGCGCTGTTCGCGCGCGGGCCGACGACGCTCACCGGCATCGCGAGCTGGCGGGTCAAGGAAACAGATCGCATCGCGGCGATGGCGACGGAGCTCGCCAAGCTGGGCGCGACCGTCGAGACCGGGGCCGACCACCTGCGCGTCTTGCCGCCAGCACGCCTCTCGCCGGCAACCATCGACACCTACGACGATCACCGGATGGCGATGTGCTTCTCGCTGGCCGCGCTAGGTGGCGTGACGGTGCGGATCAACGACCCGGCCTGCGTGCGCAAGACGTTCCCCGATTACTTCGGCGCCTTCGCCGGGATCGCGCAGCCAGGCGCCCGCGACGGGCGGCCGGTCGCGTCGTCACCCGAAGATGCCCCGGCGGCGACTGCCGGACCATCCGCGGTGGCGCCGCCGCCGGTCATCGCCGTCGACGGCCCGGCCGCGTCCGGCAAGGGCACCGTCGCCGCCGGCGTCGCGCGGGTCCTCGGTTTCCACCTGCTCGACAGCGGCGCCCTCTACCGGCTCGTCGCGCTGAAGGCGCAGCATGCCGGCATCCCCCTTGACGCCGAGGCGCCGCTCGCGGCCGCCGCGGGAGCGCTGGACGTCAGCTTCGCCGACGACGTGGTCCTGCTCGATGGCCGCGACGTCAGCGCAGCGATCCGCAGCGAGGCCGTCAGCGCGGCGGCATCCCGCGTGGCCGCGCTGCCGGCGGTGCGCGCGGCGCTCGTCGACCGGCAGCGGGCATTCCGCCGCGCGCCGGGGCTGGTGGCCGACGGCCGTGACATGGGCACCGTGCTGTTCCCCGACGCGACGGTCAAGGTGTTCGTCACCGCCAGCGCCGAGGAACGCGCGTTGCGCCGGCATAAGCAGTTGATCGAAAAAGGAAACTCAGTTAACATTGATAGTCTTTTGCGCGATATTCTGGACCGCGACGCGCGCGACGCCGGCCGGGCGGCAGCACCGCTCAAGCCCGCCGCCGACGCCGTGATCCTCGACACCACGCGAATGACGATCGACGCTGCCGTCGACTTCGTGCTCGACCTGTTTCGGGCAAAGGTTGCGAAGGACGGCTAGCGGGCAGCACGGCAGTCGCAGGCGCAGTCGAAGAAACGCCGGAGTCCGGCAGCAAGGACCGCCGGACCACGCAAGGCCCCGCGTCGTGATGCTTTAGCCGGCATACCGCGCGGACACCCCCAACCAGCCCGCCGAGCGAGAAACAGGGTTCTCGCCGCCGGCGGCAATCTGACCGAGAAGGATCCAACCCACCATGGCTACCGCCGCCACCAGCATGTCCCCCGCCCCGATGGAAAATTTCGCCGCGCTGTTCGAGGAGAGCCTGAGCGGCAGGAAATGCGCCAGGGCGAGCTCATCACCGCCGAAGTCGTGCGCGTCGACTTCAACATCGTCGTCGTGAACGCCGGACTCAAGTCCGAGAGCTTCATCCCGATCGAGGAATTCAAGAACGACCAGGGCGAGCTCGAAGTCAAGCCCGGCGATTTCGTCACCGTCGCCATCGAAAGCCTGGAAGACGGCTACGGCGAGACCAAGCTCTCGCGCGACAAGGCCAAGCGCCTGAAGGCCTGGCACGACCTCGAAGCCGCGATGGAGCAGGGCGTCATCGTCTCCGGCCTCGTCACCGGCAAGGTGAAGGGCGGCCTCACCGTGATGGTCAACGGCATCCGCGCGTTCCTGCCCGGCTCGCTGGTCGACATCCGCCCGGTCAAGGACACGACGCCGTTCGAAGGCAAGGCCCTCGAATTCAAGGTCATCAAGCTCGACCGCAAGCGCAACAACGTCGTGGTGTCGCGCCGCGCGGTGCTCGAGGCGAGCCTCGGCGAGGAGCGCGAGAAGCTCCTGTCGACGCTGCAGGAAGGCGCGATCGTCAAGGGCGTCGTCAAGAACATCACCGACTACGGCGCGTTCGTGGACCTGGGCGGCATCGACGGCCTGCTGCACATCACCGACCTCGCGTGGCGCCGGGTCAAGCACCCGTCCGAAGTGCTGGCGGTCGGCGACGAAGTCACCGCCAAGATCCTCAAGTTCGACCAGGAGAAGAACCGCGTCTCGCTCGGCATGAAGCAGCTGGGCGAAGACCCGTGGGTCGGCCTGTCGCGCCGCTACCCGACCTGCACGCGCCTCTTCGGCAAGGTCACCAACATCACCGACTACGGCGCGTTCGTCGAGATCGAAGCCGGGCATCGAGGGCCTGGTCCACGTCTCCGAGATGGACTGGACCAACAAGAACATCCACCCGAGCAAGGTCGTGCAGCTCGGCGACGAGGTCGAGGTGATGATCCTCGAGATCGACGAGGAGCGCCGCCGCATCTCGCTCGGCATGAAGCAGTGCATGTCGAACCCGTGGGACGACTTCGCGATGAACCACAAGAAGGGCGACAAGGTCGACGGGGCAGATCAAGTCGATCACCGACTTCGGCGTGTTCGTCGGGCTGCCCGGCGGCATCGACGGCCTCGTCCACCTGTCCGACCTGTCGTGGACGCTGCCCGGCGAAGACGCCGTGCGCGACTACAAGAAGGGCCAGGAAGTCGAGGCCGTGGTGCTCGCGATCGACGTCGAGCGCGAGCGCATCTCGCTCGGCATCAAGCAGATGGACGGCGACCCGTTCACCAACTACGTCGCGATGCACGACAAGGGCCATCGTCGTCACGGGCACGGTGAAGTCGCTCGACGCCAAGGGCGCGGTCATCGCGCTCGACGGCGAGGTCGAAGGCTACCTGCGCGCCTCCGAAGTCGCGCGCGACCGCGTCGAGGACATCCGCACGCACCTGAAGGAAGGCGATTCGGTGCACGCGATGATCATCAACATCGACCGCAAGAACCGCTCGATCAATCTCTCGATCAAGGCCAAGGACCACGCCGAGGAGAGCGAGGCCATGCAGAACATCAAGGCCGACACGGCGGGGACGAGCAGCGGGACCACCAACCTCGGCGCGCTGCTGCGTGCCAAGATGGACAACAAGACCACCGAGTAAGCGGGCCGCATGATGACCAAATCGGAACTGATCGACCGCCTGGCGGCGCAGTTTCCGCAGCTGGTTGCCAAGGACGCCGAACTCGCCGTCAAGATGGTCCTCGACGCCATGGCCGAAAGCCTGGCGAAGGGGGAGCGCATCGAGATCCGCGGGTTCGGCAGCTTCGGCCTCAATTACCGGCCCCCGCGGACGGGGCGCAACCCCAAGTCCGGCGAAAAGGTGCAGGTGCCGCAGAAGCACGTGCCGCACTTCAAGGCCGGCAAGGAGCTGCGCGAGCGGGTCGATTTCAAGAAATGAGCATGCGCGGAATAGCGTGCGCGGACTTGCCCGCTCCGCGGGCGCGCAATTTCATCCGCAGACGTGCCCGCTCTGCGGGCGCGCAGATTACGCAAATGCGAAACCAGGCGCGGGCGACGCCGCGCGTCACGTGATGCCGCGCGTTCCTGCGACGTAAGCCACCCATGCAAGTCCTGCGCTGGATCGTCGGTGCCGCGTTGTTCCTGGTTCTGCTGCTGCTTTCGCTGCAGAACTCGGAGCTGGTGACGCTCAAGTTCTACCACTGGTGGAGCTGGCAGGCGCCGCTGATCTTCATCGTGCTGCTGGCGTTCGCCGTCGGCGTCGCGGCCGGCCTCCTGGCCGGCGCGGTGCGTTCGGCGCGGCTGAAGCGCCAGCTCAACCGGCTGCGGCGCGAGCGCCTGCGCTCGGACGCGCCGTCGACGCGGGCTGAGTCGGCCGCCGGCCAGCGCGCCGAGGGCGCCGCGCGAGCGGCCGGCTTCGTCCCGACCAGCGGACCGTTGAACGGCATCTAGCATGAGACTGCCCCCACGCTCGCTGCGCTCGCTGCCCCCCGGGGGGGCGGGCAGTCGCTCTGGGGCGGCCCGGCGCGCATGAAACGGCCCCCACGCTCGCTCGCTCGCTGCCCCCCGAGGGGGCGCGTCAGTCGCTTGGGGCGGCCCGGCGCGACTGACCGTGGACTTCGACCTCTGGTGGCTGCTGCCGATCCCGGCCGTGTTCTTCGCGCTCGGCTGGATCGCCGCGCGCATCGACATCAAGCACCTGCTGCGCGAGTCGCGCGCGCTGCCGCTGTCCTATTTCCGCGGCCTGAATTTCCTGCTGAACGAGCAGCCCGACAAGGCGATCGAGTCGTTCATCGAGGTGGTCAAGGTCGATCCGCAGACGATCGACCTCCACTTCGCGCTGGGCAGCCTCTTCCGCCGGCAGGGCGAGATCGACCGGGCGATCCGGATGCACCAGAACCTGCTCGACCGCCCGGACCTCCCGGCGGACAAGCGCGGCGCGGCGACCTTCGAGCTCGCGCAGGATTTCCACCGCGCGGGGCTGCTCGATCGCGCCGAGGAGCTCTTCACCAAGCTCGACGGCTCGCCGTTCGAGCATCCGTCGCAGGGCTTCCTGCTTTCCATCTACGAGCAGGAGAAGGACTGGCCTAAGGCCATCAGCGTGACGCGGCGCATGGAGGCGCTCGCCAAGCAGCCGTACTTCAAGGAGATCGCCCATTACGACTGCGAGCTCGCGCAGGCGGCGCTGCTGAAGAGCGACTTCACCGCGGCGCGCGGCTACATCGATCAGGCGCTCGCCGAATACAAGGCCTGCGGGCGGGCGACGATGCTGCTCGGGGATCTGCACGCGCAGCAGGGGGCCTACGACGAAGCCATCGCAACCTGGCTGCGGGTGGAGACGCAGAACCCCGCGTTCCTGTCGCTGGTCGCCGAGAGGCTCGCCGATGCGTATCGCAGGACGGGCCAGGCGGCGCAGGGGCTGCGCGTGCTGAAGTCGTTCCAGGGGCAGTACCCGTCCCTCGATCTGCTCAACACGGTCTTCGCGCTGGCGCTGGCCGAGGAGGGCCCGGCGGCCGCCGGCGCGCTCATCAAGGAGGAGCTCGCCAAGAATCCAACGCTGCTCGGCCTCGACCGCCTGCTGGAGGCGCAGCTCGTCGCGGCGCCGCCTGAACGCCGGCACGACCTCGAGCTCGTCAAGCAACTGGTCGGCCAGCACATCAAGCGGCTCGGCATGTACAAGTGCGAGCACTGCGGCTTTCGCGCCAAGCAGTACTACTGGCGCTGCCCGGGCTGCGGCAAATGGGAGACCTATTCGCCGCGCCGCACGGAGACCCCGGATGGGTACGCGTGATGGCGAAGGGCAGGCCGCAGGCGCGCCATCCGGCGCTGCCTGGAACGACGAGGACGAAGGCCGGCGCGGCGACGGCATTGAGCGCGCGGGATGCCAAGGGCGGTGCCAGGGTACTGCAGGCGCGCCTCGCGCGCAGGAAAACCACCATCCGAAACCCGGGGTGAACCGTGACCGCCAACGACCCGCGCGTGATCGTCGCGCTCGACTTCGCCAATCCGATGCATGCGCTCGCGCTGGCCGACCGGCTCGATCCGGCCGCCTGCGCCCTCAAGGTGGGCAAGGAGATGTTCGTCGTCGCCGGCCCCGAGCCCGTGCGCTGGATGATCGAGCGCGGCTTCCGCGTCTTCCTCGACCTCAAGTTCCACGACATCCCCAACACCGTCGCCCAGGCCTGCGCAGCGGCCACGCGCCTCGGCGTGTGGATGCTCAACGTCCACGCCGCCGGCGGGCGGGTGATGCTCGACGCGGCGCGCGATGCGGTCGCGCGCGCCGCCGCCGCCGCCGGGCGGCCGCGGCCGCTGCTGATCGCGGTGACCGTGCTCACCAGCCTGGCCGACGCCGACCTCCACGCCACGGGGATCGACCGCAGCGCCGCCGACCACGCGCTGCGCCTCGCGCAGCTGACGGCGTCCTGCGGACTCGACGGCGTCGTGTCGTCCGCGGTGGAGGCGCCGGCGCTGCGGGCCGCGCTCGGCCCCGGCTTCAAGCTGGTGACGCCGGGCATCCGGCCCGCGGGCAGCAGCAGGGACGACCAGGCGCGCATCATCACGCCGCAGGCCGCGGTCGCCAACGGCGCCGACTATCTCGTCATCGGCCGGCCGATCACGCAGGCGGCGGACCCGCTTGCCGCGCTGTCCGCCATCAATGCCTCGCTGGGAGAACGCGTGTGAGAATCACCATGATCGGCACGGGCTACGTCGGCCTCGTGACCGGCGCCTGCTTCGCCGAAGTCGGCAACGACGTGCTGTGCCTCGACGTCGACGCGCGCAAGATCGGCATCCTGAATTCGGGAGGGGTCCCGATCCACGAGCCCGGTCTCGAGGCGATGATCGCGCGCAACGTGGCCGCTGGCCGGCTCGCCTTCACCACCGACGTGGACGCCGCCGTCGCGCACGGCACCGTGCAGTTCATCGCGGTGGGCACGCCGCCCGACGAGGACGGCTCCGCGGACATGCAGTACGTGCTCGCGGCCGCGCGCAACATCGGCACGCGGATGACCGACTATCGGATCGTCGTCGACAAGTCGACGGTCCCGGTGGGCACCGCCGATCGCGTCCGCGAGGCGATCGCCGCGGCGCTCGCCGCGCGCGGCGTGACGATTCCGTTCGCCGTCGTCTCCAACCCCGAATTCCTGAAGGAGGGCGCGGCGCTTGAGGACTTCATGCGCCCCGATCGCGTGGTGATCGGCGCCGACGACGATCGCGCGATCGCCGCGATGCGCGCGATCTACGCGCCGTTCCAGCGCAGCCACGAGCGACTGCTGGTGATGGACGTGCGCTCCGCGGAGCTCACGAAGTACGCGGCCAACGCGATGCTCGCCACCCGCATCTCGTTCATGAACGAGCTCGCGAACCTCGCCGACCGCCTCGGCGCCGACATCGAGCACGTGCGCCAGGGCATCGGCTCGGACCCGCGCATCGGCTATCACTTCCTGTACCCCGGCGTCGGTTATGGCGGCTCGTGCTTTCCCAAGGACGTGAAGGCGCTGCAGCACACCGCGACCGACCTGGGCTGCCCGCTCAAGATCCTCGACGCGGTGGAGGCGGTGAACGACGCGCAGAAGCTGCGCCTGGTCGAGAAGATCGTCGCCCGCCTCGGCGAAAACCTCGCCGGCCGCACGTTCGCGCTCTGGGGCCTCGCCTTCAAGCCCAACACCGACGACATGCGCGAGGCGCCCGCGCGCGAGATCGTCGCGGCGCTGGCCGCGCGCGGCGCCCGCGTCGTCGCCTACGACCCGGTGGCGATGCCCGAGGCGAAGCGCGTCTTCGGCGACGCGCCTCACCTCACGTACGCCGCGACGCCGACGGCGGCGCTGGCGGGCGCCGACGCGCTGGTCGTGGTCACCGAGTGGAAGGAGTTCCGCAGCCCCGACTTCGACACGATGCGCGCGCAGCTGAAGGAGCGCATCGTCTTCGACGGGCGCAACATGTACGACCCGGCGCTGGTCCGCGGCGCGGGACTCGAGTATTTCGCGATCGGCCGCCGGTAGCCGGCCCCCCCATGGCCGCCTTGCCCCGCTTTTCCGACTACCGCAGCCGCGTCGCCGCGGCGAGGGTGCTGGTCGTCGGCGACGTGATGCTCGACCGCTACTGGTTCGGCGACGTCGATCGCATCTCGCCGGAAGCGCCGGTCCCCGTGGTGAAAATCATGCGCACGGAGGAGCGCCCGGGCGGCGCGGCCAACGTCGCGCGCAACGCCGCGGCGCTCGGCGCGCCGGTGACGCTGCTGTCGGTCACCGGCGCCGACGAAGCCGGGTCCACGCTCGAACGCCTGCTCGCCGCCGAGAACGTGCGCACGTCGTTCCACCGCGATCCGGCGCTGCCCACCACGGTCAAGCTGCGCGTGCTCGCGCGGCAGCAGCAGCTGCTGCGCATCGATTTCGAGACGGCGCCGTCGCACGAGGTGCTGGCGACCAAGCTCGCCGACTACGACCGGCTGCTGTCGGAATGCGACGTCGTGATCCTTTCCGACTACGGCAAGGGCGGGCTGACGCACATCACGACGATGATCGAGCGCGCCCGCGCGGCGGGCAAGCGGGTGCTGGTCGATCCGAAAGGGGAGGACTGGGCCCGCTACCGGGGCGCGACCATCGTCACGCCGAACCGCAGCGAATTCCGGCAGGTGGCCGGCCGCTGGCGCGACGAGGCCGAGCTGACCGGCAAGGCGCAGGCCTTGCGTGGCGAGCTCGACCTCGACGCGCTGCTGGTCACCCGGTCCGAAGAAGGGATGAGCCTCTACACCGCAGGCGGCGCCGAGCACATCGCGGCGCAGGCGCGCGAGGTGTTCGACGTCTCCGGCGCCGGCGATACGGTGATCGCGACCGTCGGCGTGCTGCTGGGCGCCGGCGCCGATCTCGGCGCGGCCGTGCGCATCGCGAACGCGGCCGCCAGCGTGGTCGTCGGCAAGCTCGGCACCGCGGTCGTGCTGCCCGACGAGCTGGAGTGAGGCCGTGAGCGATGCCCCCCGGATCGTCGGCCTGAATCGTAGCCCGGGTTGAGCCGGGGGCGAATCCCGGGGCAATCGCGGCCATGGCCACAACCACCCGGGTTTCGCCTCCGGCTCAACCCGGGCTACGCCATGCACGCAAGCCGACCTCACGTGCCGAGGTGACCCAGTTGAAGCAGGTCCGCGCGAAGACGATCTACAGCTGCACCGAATGCGGCGGCCAGAGCCCGAAGTGGCAGGGCCAGTGCCCGCAGTGCGGCGTCTGGAACACGCTGGTCGAGTCGGTCGCGGCACCGGCGCCGAAGCGCTTTCAGGGCGTGGCCGGCAAGCCGAGCACCGTGCGCGCGCTGGGCGCCATCGAAACCCGCGACACGCCGCGCTTTCCGACCGGAGTCGAGGAGTTCGACCGCGTGCTGGGCGGCGGGCTGGTCCCGGGCGGGGTCATCCTGCTGGGCGGCGACCCGGGCATCGGCAAGTCGACGCTGCTGCTGCAGGCGATGGCCGCGATCGGCGCGGCGCGCAAGGCGCTCTACGTCACCGGCGAGGAATCGGTCGAGCAGGTCGCGTTGCGGGCGCAGCGTCTCGCGCTCATCAACGCGCCGATCGCGCTGCTCGCCGAGGTGGCGCTCGAGGCCATCGTCGCCAGCATCGACGCCGAAGCGCCCGAGGTGGTGGTCATCGATTCGATACAGACGGTGTACACGGAGGCGCTGACCTCCGCGCCCGGCAGCGTCGCGCAGGTCCGCGAGTGCGCGGCGCAGCTCACGCGCCTCGCCAAGCAGCGCGGGATCGTCGTCATCCTGGTGGGCCACGTCACCAAGGACGGCGCGATCGCCGGCCCGCGCGTGCTCGAGCACATCGTCGACACCGTGCTCTATTTCGAGGGCGACACCCACTCGAGCTTCCGGCTGGTGCGGGCGATCAAGAACCGCTTCGGCGCCGCCAACGAGCTGGGCGTGTTCGCGATGACCGAGCGGGGTCTGAAGGGCGTCGCCAATCCGTCGGCGCTCTTCCTGTCTCAGCACGCGGAGTCGGTCCCGGGATCCGCGATCGTCGCCACGCTGGAAGGGTCGCGGCCGCTGCTGGTCGAGATCCAGGCGCTGGTCGATCCGGTGCAGGGCGGGACGCCCCGGCGCCTGTCGGTCGGCCTCGATCCGCAGCGCCTCGCGCTGCTGCTCGCCGTGCTGCACCGCCACGGCGGTGTGGAGACCAGCGGCTACGACGTCTTCGTCAACGCCGTCGGCGGGGTGCGGATCCTCGAGCCGGCGGCGGACCTCGCGATCCTGCTCGCGGTGCATTCGTCGCTCTGCGGGAGGCCGCTGCCGGCGAAGACGCTGGTGTTCGGGGAGGTGGGCCTCGCCGGAGAGATCCGCCCGGTCCAGCGCGGGCAGGAGCGGATCAAGGAAGCGGCCAAGCTTGGGTTCCGACAGTTCCTGATACCCAACCTCAATAAACCTAAGCAAGTACCTGACGATATTAAAATAGTCGGCATCGGTCGTGTCGACCAGGCAACTGCCTTCCTGCGCGGTTGAGGGCGCCGCGCCGACTGAACCGGGCGCCCGCGTGGCCCTCGGAAGCGCATCGGATGCCGGCTGCGCGACCGACTACGAACCCGGCGGGAGCGCCGCCCGTCAGCCCTCGAGCGGAGCGATGCGCAGGGGCGCGCGCACGCCCTCGCGGTAGTTCCGCCCCATGTGCTCGTAGAGCAGTTCGAGCGCTTCGGCGGTCCCCGCCACGTCGAACAACGGACTCGCCCTGCCGGGACCGAGGAGGTGCTCGCGGTGCTTCGCCCGTGCGGCGGCGTCTCCTGCCAGCCCGATCGCAAGCTCCACGTAGGCATCGACGCCGGAGGCGATCAGGCCGGGCAAGCCAACGGCGGTGAGCAGGCTCGCGCCGACCCGCGCCGGGAAGGTCTCGCCGCACCACGTCACGACCGGGCAGCCCATCCACAGCGCGTCGCTCGCGGTGGTGTGCGCGTTGTACGGCCAGGTGTCGAGGAAGAGGTCGGCGTGCGCGTAGAGACCGAGATAGTCCGCACGGGCGCGGTGCGCGGCGAAGACGAGCCGGTCGGGATCGACACCGCGCGCGGACATTTCCCGGCGCAGGTTGCCCGCCGCGGGGTCGTCGCCATGCCGCGCCAGCAGCCAGAGCACCGTGTCCGGACGGGCCCGCAGGATACGCGCCCAGGCGTCGAACACCTCGGGATTGAGCTTCCACGTGCTGTTGAAGCAGCAGAGCACGACGGCGTCGCGGGGCGAGGCCCAGCGTCTCGCGCGACGCCGGCGCCGCCGCGACACGGGTCCGGTCGTTGACCTGGTAGCTCCACGGCAGCAGCGCCAGCGTCTCCCGGTAATCCGCCGCGTGTTCGAGCGGGGTGACGACCGGATCGCCGATGAGGTAGTCGACATAGTCCGCCCCCATCGTCCCGGGATACCCGAGATACTGGACCTGGATCGGCGCCGGGCGCCGCGCGAGCACCGCCGTCGGCGCGCCTGCGGTGTGTCCCTTGAGATCGACCAGGATGTGGATGCCGTCGGCGCGAATCCGCGCCGCGAGATCGGCGGGCGACCAGGTCGCGGCGTCGACGAAGCGGTCGAACGCCGCGACGACGCGCGCCCGCAGCGCGCTGCCGTCGTCCGGGCCCGTGGAATAGCCGACGACCTCGAAGCGGGAGCGGTCGTGGCGCTCGAACAGGCCGGCCGTCAGCACCGCCGTCGGATGGTCGAAATAGTCGCTCGACAGGTAGCCGACGCGCAGGCGAGCGCGGGAAATCCGCGGCGGGGCAGGGCGCGGTCCCGGCGGCGCAGCGAACTGCGCGCTCCAGTGCTCCGCCGCCACCCGCTGCTCCGCACGCGTCGACGGGTCGCTCAGCAGCGAGAACGGCGACAGCCACGGCCATCCGGCGGCCACGCCGGCGCGGAAGCGGGCCTGCAGCGCAGCGAGATCGTGCCAGTCGCCCAGCTGCTTGCGCAGGAAGACGAGCTGCGACAGCGCAGGGCCGTCGTCGGCGTTCAGGCGCAGCACCGTCTCGAACGCGCGCGCGGCGGCGGGCAGGTCGCCCATCCGTTCCAGGACGCGCGCCTGCTGGCTGTGCAGCGCCGACGCGGTCGGCCGCCGCGCCAGGGCTGCGTCGAGCGTCTTGCGGGCCGCGTCGAAGCGACCGATGCGTCTCCTGCAGCTGGGCGACCAAGCCCGCGTGCGCGAGCTCGTCGGGCGCGATCGCTGCCGCGCGGGAGGCCGCATCCAGCGCCTCCAGGATCCGGCCCTGGGGCTCCAGCACCTGCGCAAGGTTGAACCACCCGGGCGCATGCCGCGGGTCGACCGCCACCGCGTTGCGCGCGGAGCGCTTCCGCCTCGGCATACCGCTTCAACGCCAGCTCGGCGACGGCGAGGTTGCTCCAGATCCCGGGCTCCGCGGGCGAGCGCCGGGAGGCTTCGATCAGCGCGTTGACCGCGGCCTCGGGCCGTCCGACGGCCGTGAGCGCCTGCGCGAGGTTGGCCCACGGTTCCGCCGGCGCCTGATCGACGGCGATCGCCTGCCGGATGACGTCCACCGCGCCCGCGGCTTCGCCGGACTGCAGCAGCACCACGCCCAGGTAATGGAGCGCCGGCGCGTGGTCCGGGTGATCGGCGAGGATCGCCTTGTAGCGCGCGAACGCGTCGCGCAGCCGGCCCTGCCGGTGCAGGCGCAGCGCGTCGTCCATCGCGGCGGCGAGCGTCATCGTCGATGCCCGGTTTGCGCCCGGCGCGGGGCCTACTTGCCGGGCCCCAGGATCACGTTGCCCGACACGCTGACGGTGACGATGTTGTTGCCGCCTTCGGTGGGCACCGGCGGCGCCGCGTCGGCCATCGCCGCCATTGCAGTGCCGGCGGTACGCGACGGGGACCATCGGCGGCCGGTCGCTCGTGATCGTGATCTGCCCCAGCGTGAAGCCCGGGAAGCCCAGCGCCTTGGCGACCACCTTGGCCCTGTCCTGGTACCGGCCGAGCGCCTCGGTGAGCAGCGCCGCCTCGGCCTTCTCCCGGGCCGGGCGCGACAGCGAGAACATCATCGCCGAGATCTTCATCGCCGGCTGCAGCCGTCCGGCCAAGTGCCCCGACCGCCTTGAAGTCACGGCTTTCCAGCGCCAGTTCGGCGCGGATGCGCCAGCCGGTGATCTGGTTGGCGCGGTCGTAGACCGGATTGGTCTGGTAGATCCCCGACTGCGCCTGGACGTTGGCGTCCCCCTTGGCCTTGGCGAGCGCCTGCTCGAGGCGCGCGTTGACCCTGGCGGCGAGGTCGGTCGGATCGGGACCCTGCTCCTCGGTGAAAAGCGTGATCGTCAGGGTGTCGGTCGGCACCTCGGCGGAGGCGCTGGCATCGAGCGTGACGACGTTGAAGAACGGCTGCTGGCTGACCTGGGCGGCGGTCGCCGTCGACAGCAGCAGCAGCAGGGCGGGCAGGGAAACGCGCAGCATGTTCGGCCTCGGCATGGCGGATGAGGCCGACAGTATAGGACGTCGCGGGTGCGGCGCAGGATGACCGCCGCGGCCCGGCGTCCGTCAGCGTGCGGCCGGCCCCGGGAAAGGCGAACGCCAGGTGACCGAACCGACGCCCGAAACCGAGCGCCCGCTGCGCGGCCGTTTCCGCGAAACGGACCTGCATCTCACCGGCGCCCAGCAGCGCCGCCCGCATCGGGCCTTCCGGCAGCGTGCGCTCGGCGGCGGTCACGAACGCCTCGCCTTGCCGCCGGGCGACGTCGGCGAGCGTCCACGCAAGGCTGACTTGCCCGGCAATGGCGTTGTTGGCCTGAAACGCCAGCGCCGCCATGCCGGCATGGGCCGGGTGGGCGGCGTGCAGTTCGCGGGTGAGGCGGCGCGTGCTTGCTGCCGCCTCGTCGACCAGCGCTTCCCACGGGTTGGGGGTGGCGCCACCGACCGCGTGCGCAGCCGGATAGGGCTTGGCATTCATCGGAGGACTCCAGGGCTGAACGGGATTGTTGCGGTGCAGCATATCGGAGTTGGGCGTCGATCGGCAAGCGAACTGTGCGCCTGGCGCCCGAATAATATCTAACAAGTTAGATTAGATTAGTTAGCTAACAACATTGTTTTTGAATAATTTAACGCGATATGACACATCGATTGCGCAGCAAGCGACGTGTAGCGGCCCGGGCATCGCTCAAGTACATTGGCCGTTGGCGGTCAATGGGATGAGGGTGGGATGAAAAGGCGGCGGCTGGGTAGAAACGGGCCCGAGGTTTCGGCGATCGGCCTGGGTTGCATGGGGATGAGCGAGTTCTATTCGAACCGCGACGACGCCGAGTCGATCGCGACGATCCATCGGGCGCTGGAGCTGGGAATCGACTTTCTCGACACCTCCGACATCTACGGCCCGCACACCAACGAGGAGCTGCTGGGCCGCGCCCTCAAGGGGAAGCGGGATCAGGTCGTCGCTGGCGACCAAGTTCGGCATCCTCCGCGATCCCGCCGACCCCTCGGTCCGGGGATTCGACAGCTCGCCCGCCTACGTGCGCAAGGCGCTGGAAGCGAGCCTCCGCCGCCTCGGCACCGACCATGTCGACCTGTACTACCAGCACCGGGTCGATCCGAAAGTGCCGATCGAAGACACCGTGGGCGCGCTGGCGAGCCTCGTCCGGGAAGGCAAGATCCGCTACATCGGGCTCTCCGAGGCGGCGCCGGAAACGCTGGAACGCGCGCACAGGGTCCACCCGATCACCGCGCTGCAGAGCGAGTATTCCCTCTGGAGCCGCGAGCCCGAGGCCGGCGTGCTGGCGACCTGCCGGCGGCTGGGCGTCGGATTCGTTCCGTACAGCCCGCTGGGGCGCGGCTTCCTCACCGGCGCGATCACCCGGCCCGAGGATTTCGCCGCCGACGATTACCGCCGCCACACGCCGCGCTTCCAGGGCGAGAATTTCGCGAAGAACCTGGAGCTCGTGCGCAAGGTGGTCGAGATCGCGGCGGGCATCGGATGCACGCCCGGGCAGCTGGCGCTCGCCTGGGTGCTGGCGCAAGGCGACGACCTGGTCCCGATCCCGGGCACCAAGCGGCGCAGCTACCTCGAGGAAAACGTGGCGGCGTTGGACGTGGTGCTGACCAAGAGTCAGTTGGCCGATCTCGCTGCGGTCTTTCCGGCCGGCGCGGCCGCGGGAACCCGGTACCCGGAGTCGATGATGAAGGCGCTCAACGGGTGATCGGTCGCTGTGGGCACGGCGCCGGAAGCAGCGGGCTGGGCGGTCCGGCCCGGCCGGCACCCCAGGGTCGACCGCGGCGTGAAGCCTCGGCCGTGCACTCGCCGGGAAGTGACCAAGATGGCCAATCAGGCTAAAATGGACACAAACGGAGAACCCGCGGAGGCACCGTCATGGCAGAAGCAATCCGCTATCGCAACCGGCAGGGCGAGATGGTCGATTCACCCCAGGTCTCGGCCAGCGAGGCCAAGCACCGGTTCGGCCGGCTGCTCGACGCCGCGATGCGCAGCGGGCCGGTGACGATCACCAAGCAGCGCAAGCCCCAGGCGGTTCTCATCTCGCTCGAGGAGTACCGCGCGCTGACCCGCGCCGACGAGCAGATTCTCGACCGGCTGACCGGCGAGTTCGACGCCATGTTCGAGCGGATGCAAGCGCCGGGCGCGGCAACGGCGATGCAGAGTGCGTTCGACACCCCGCCGCGCAAGCTCGGCGAGATCGCCGCAGCCGCGGCCGCGCAGGGCGCGAGACGCGCGAAGGCGAAGCGCAGCCGGCGTGACTGACGAGCGGCCGCGCGCGCCGCAGATTTTCGTGCTGGCGGGCTGCAACGGGGCGGGCAAGAGCAGTATCGGCGGCGAAGCGTTCAGGGCCGCGGGCACGGGCTTCTTCGATCCCGACGCTGCCGCCCGGCGGATCATGCAGGCCAACGCCGCGCGTGGCACGGTCGTCAGCCAGACACAGGCGAATGCCGAAGCCTGGGAGCAGGGCGTGCGGCTCTTGCGACGGGCCATCGCGGAGCGCCGCGACTACGCATTCGAGACCACGCTGGGCGGCGATACCATCGCGCGTCTCCTGGGGGACGCGGCGTCGGCCGGACACCAGGTCCGCGCCTGGTTCGTCGGCCTTGAATCGGTGGAACTGCACGTCGACCGCGTGCGCCGGCGGGTAGCCAAAGGCGGGCACGACATCCCGGTCGCTGCCATCCGGCAGCGCTTCACCCGGGGTCGGATCAACCTGATCAGGCTGTTGCCCAGACTCGCTGAACTACGCGTGTACGACAACTCGGTCGAGGCCGATCCGGACGCCGGCGCCACGCCGGAACTGCGGTTGGTGCTGCACTGGAGGGACGGCCGCATCGCAGGCCCGGCGGATCTGCGTCAAACCCCGGAGTGGGCAAAACCCATTGTCGCCGCGGCGCGGAAGGCCGCCGCAAGCTGACGGTTCACCCGTTCCTGATCCGGCTCACCAGTGCCTTCGTGAATTCGGCCGTGCCGGCGCCGCCGCCCAAGTCGCCGGTACGGACCTTGTCGATGTTGAGCGTCGCATCGATGCCCGTGCGCAGGCGCCCGGCCAGCGTCCGGCAACTTGCAGTGGTCGAGCATCATCGCGGCAGCGAGCATCAGGGCGATCGGATTGGCAACGCCCTTGCCCGCGATGTCGGGTGCGGATCCGTGCACGGCCTCGAAGATCGCCGCATCCGTGCCGATGTTCGCTCCCGGGGCCATGCCCAGGCCGCCGACCAGCCCGGCGACCAGATCGGAAAGGATGTCGCCGAAGAGGTTGGTCGTCACCAGCATGTCGAACTGCCAGGGATTGAGCACGAGCTTCATCGCGCAGGCGTCGATGATCACCGTGTTCAGCTCGAAGCGGCCCTTGTACCTGCTCTCGTAGAGGTCGAGGCCGGTGTCCAGGAAGAGGCCGGTCAGCGCCTTCATGATGTTGGCCTTGTGCACGATCGTGACCTTCCTCCGGCCGGTGGCGACGGCGTGCTCGAACGCGAACTCCAGCAGGCGGCGCGCGCCCTTGCGGGTGTTGATGCCGGTGGCGATCGCCACGGCGCGCGGATCGTCGTCGATCGGGATGTAGTGCTCGTGCCCGATGTACAGGCCTTCGAGGTTCTCGCGCACCACGACCAGGTCGATGTTGTCGAAGCGCCCGCCGGGGACGATCGTCCGCGCGGGGCGCAGGTTCGCGTAGAGCTGGAATTCCTCGCGCAGGCGGACGTTCGACGAGCGGAAGCCACCGCCCGACGGCGTTTCCAGCGGTCCCTTGAGCGCCAGGCGCGTGCGCCGGATGCTGTCCAGCGTGGCCGGGGGGAGGGGATCCGCCGCGGCGGCAACGCCGGCCAGCCCGGCGACCTGGGTATCCCAAGCGAAGGGCGCCCCGAGCGCATCGAGGGCGGCAAGCGTGGCGTCCATGATTTCGGGGCCGATCCCGTCGCCGGGAACGAGGGTGGCGGGAATCGTGATGGTCATGAACGCGTGCCTCGTGATGGATCCGTGGTTCGGTCGCAATTGTACATGCTGCGTCGCACCATTGGCGGGGCCGGCGGCCCGCCAAGGCGACCGCGTGGCGACGAAATCCGCCGCGAGGCGCAGCGCGGTTGGACCCGTGCCGAGCGTCAGGCCCGGCGCACGCGACCCGGCGAGCTCACGGCGACAAAGTAGGCCGCGGTACCTGCGACCGACACGAGCATGCCCAGGGTGGCTGCGACCCAGAAACCCGGCACGCCGAGTGGCGTGGCGAGCCCGACGACCGGGAAGTGGAGCGCAGCGGTGAGGCCGATTGCATAACCCCCCGCGAGTCCCACGCCCCACAGCCCGGCGGCGCTGATCAGCAGCGGCACGACGGTTCGCTTGTATCCGCGCAGGGCGCTCACCGTGACGACCTGCAGCGCGTCGAACACGTGGTACGCGGCCACCAGCACGAGCAGCGTCGCGGCGATCGTCCGCACCGCGCTGTCGGTCGTGTAGAAAGCCGCCACCACGCCGGCCCCCGCGACCAGCGCCGCGGCGAAGAGGGCGGCGAGCGCCAGCGTCAGCACGATGCCCGTCATTCCCGTCGCCCTGGCAAGTGCCCATTCCCGCGCGCCGATGGCGTGGCCGACGAGCACGGTGACCGCATTGCCCGTCGCCAACGGCAGCATGAACATGACGGCAGCCACGTTGGCGGCGATCTGGTGCGCGGCGGAACTGACGGCGCCCAGGCGCGCCACGAACAGCGCCATGAAGGTGAACGCGGTCACGTCCACGAGAAAGGTCAGCCCGATCGGCACGCCGAGGACGATCAGGTGGCGCTGATCGCGCCATCGCGGCCACGACCAGCGCGAGAAGACGGCGTAATGCCGGTGCGCCGGCGACAGTGCGCACCAGAGCCAGGCCAGGATGCAGACGATCCAGTTCACCAGCGTGGTCGACAGCGCGCAACCCGCTGCGCCCATGTCGGGCGCGCCGAGGTGACCGAACACGAAGACCCAGTTGAGCGGCACTTTCAGCGCCAGCCCGGCGAGGTTCAGCACCATCATCACGCGCGGCAGCGACACCGCGGTGGTGTAGCCGGCGAAGAGGCGGAACGCGAGTCCCGCCGGCGCGCCCCAGGCGGCCAGCGCGAGGTAGGCGCGCACCTTGTCGGCGACCGCGGGCGGCGCCTCGCTCATCGCCAGCAGCGGCTCCGGGTAGCGGAACACGAACACCGACAGGACGGCGAGGGCGAGCGTCAGCCACATGCCCTGGCGCACCTGCTCGCCGATCTCGCCGTAGCGGCGCGCACCCAGCAGTTGCGCCACGGTGGGCGAGACCGCCAGCAGCACGCCCGACGAGCGCGATGAAGACGCTGAAGTAGATCGACGCGCCGATGCCCACGGCCGCGAGATCGTCGGTCGCGTAGCGTCCGGCCATCAGCGTATCGATGACGGCGTAGGCGATCACCGCGAGCTGCGCGATCAGCACCGGCCAGGCGAGACGATAGATGTCGAGGGCGAGCTTGCGGGACACGACTGGGACGGGAGCGCCGTTGCAAGGGCGGCAGGGGGCGCAGGCGCCCGCCCGCGGCGCCGGCCCTGGGGCACGAGCCTAAGGCTTGAGGACTTCCGCCACGAACGCTCCCGTCGCGTTGCGGGCCTGCGCCAGGTTGATCAGCGTATGCGGGGCGCCGGGGACGAGCACGATGGTCGCCTTCTTGTTGTCCTTCAGCGCGTCGGCGCAGTGCCCGCGCGCCGTAGAGCTGCCGAGCCATGCGTTGGACTGCGAGAAGTATGGATCGACGGAGCTGATGACGTTGAGCACAGGCTTGTCGGGCTCGAAGGCGTTCCTGGGCTCGACGACGAAGTAGTTCGCTTCGCAGCTCCACGAATAGACAATGCGGCCGGCGAATTCGGTGCCGGGATACCGGGCGACGGCGACCGCGCCCTCGCTGGTGCCCGCGAGGGCGATGCGGCCCGGGTCGACCCACGGCTGCTTCAGCAGCGCGGCGAGTGCCGCCGCGATCTCGGCGCCGCGCAGGGCGTGGATCTTCTCGTAGGTCGCCTTGTCGATCGGCGACGTGTAGGTGATCCGGTCGGGTAGGGCGAAGGAGTCCGGCGCGAGGCTGGCCACACCCAGCGACGCCAGCCAGAGCTGCCACTCGCCGATCGCCTTCAGGCCGAGGCCCGACGAGCCGTGGAGGAAGATCACGGCCGGGAAGCGGCCGGCCACCGGGGGTGCATCCCTGAATTTTCCGGCGAACAGACCCTTGCCGGTGGCGGCGGCCGGCAGCACCAGCGCACCGTTGCCCACCGCGTCCGCGAGCGACGCCTGCGTGTGCTGCCACGCGGTACCCTTGATCTCGCCGGTGGGCGGCGCGGATTGGGCGAATGCGGGTGGCGTGGCGAGCACGAGGGCAACGAGCAGTGAAGACGGGAGCTTGCGCATCGGCGGTCCGGCTGGCGATTGTCGCCCGTGGTCGGTCACCGGGGCGCCGGGCGATTCTACCGCGCGCGGGGTCGATACGCTGCTGCCGTGGCTGGCGAGTATCGACGCAAGCCGAGAGCCCATTGCCGGTCGCCGCGAGTCTGGCGAACCGGTCGGTCAGAGCTTGCTCGTGGACATGGGCAACTTCACCAAGTCGACCTGCCGATTGGTGCCGGTCTTGCTGACGATGGACTGCATCTGGGTCTTCGCCGTGTTCAGCGAAATGCCCAGCGCTTGGGCGACCAACAGCAATGCGTAGCGACTCGCCGTACTCATTGCCGCGGGCACCTGAGAAATGTAGTTAGGAGTCGAATATAAGTTGCGGAAAATAAGAAGTAATCAATCGTGGCCTGTCACGTCTTCGACGAGGGACGATTCGGCACGGAACGCGCGACGGCGACGGGGGTTAGTCAGGCAGTCGCCATGCGGGCTGTTTTCCCAGATTGCGTGAAGTGCGCCTCGGTTACGGTAACGAGAGCTAATTGAGACTGTCGGGATGGCGGTCGCAACCCATTGATGTTTATAGCCCTGAAAAGTTCAGGCAACTGAGGTGAGGCTGTCGGGTTTGACGCCATCGCCCCGATTCGGCGGGCCATCGAAAAACTGGGTGTCGAGCACCGTATTTTGGCCGGCCTTGGGCCCTGCACAACGGTCTAGACGACCCCCACGCCGGCATCATGGCCCGATTGCAATCGCTGCTGTCCCAGGTCGAATGAAGGTAGGCGCTCGCCGGCCGTCGATCTCCAGACCGCTGTGATCCAGCACCACGTCGGTACCTGGACGCTCACCCAGGGCGGCGGGATCGGGGCTTACCGTGCCGGAACATTATTGATTGCAATATCCAACATTACACCATGTGTAATGCCGGACTTGACATGTCTTTACCTGCGCCATAAACTTCGGTATGGACGTGGAGTTCGACGACGACGACCTCGACCGCCTCGAGACAGATGGCCAATTCACGGCCGGACACTCACAGGAGGTGGTGCGCGCGTATCGAAAACGCATGCAGCAGATCCGGGCATTTTTGGACGAGCGCGACTTCTATGCCTTGAAATCGCTCCATTTCGAGAGACTCAGGGGCGCCCGAGAAGGTCAATGTTCGATACGGCTGAATCTGCAGTGGAGGCTCATCCTGGAAATCCGAGGAGAACATCCATGCAAAGTCATTGGGATTATTGAGATTGTCGACTACCACTAGAACCGGGAGAGAACATGAACGCACGCGTACCCGCTGAAGTATTCCCGCCAGGAGAGTTCCTGCGGGAGGAGCTGGAGGCGCGAGACTGGAGCCAGCAAGAGCTCGCAGACGTTCTGGATCGCCCTCCGCGACTCATCAGCGAGTTGATTGCCGGAAAGCGCGCCATTACGCCAGAAACTGCACGAGGGCTGGCTGACGCGTTTGGGATGTCAGCCGAGTATTGGATGAACCTGGAGAGCCAATATCAACTCTCCAAGGTCAAGATCCCGAATGACCACGTAGCGCGCAAGTCGCGTCTGTACCAGAAGTTTCCGGTGCGCGAGATGTTGCGCCGCGGTTGGGTCCGAGCTAGTGAAAACCTTGATGTGCTTGAGCAGCGCTTCTGTGACTACTTCGGCATTCCCAACCTCAATGCGCAGCCGGAGTTGATCCACCGCGCGAAGAAGACCGATGTAACCAAGGACGTCTCGCCGCTCCAACTGGCATGGCTCTTCCGTGTCCTAGCTATGGCTCGACAGCAAACGGTGCCGACCTACTCCCGCGAGAAACTGCTTGCGGCGGTCGATAAGCTGAAGGCGCTCGTCACCGCGCCCGAGGAGGCGCGTCATGTACCACGCATTTTGGCCGAAGCTGGTGTGCGGCTCATGTTTGTCGAGCCTTTGGCCGGCTCAAGGCTAGACGGCGCATGCTTCTGGCTCGCTGACAATAAGCCGGCCATCGGAATGACGCTGCGGTTCGACCGCATCGACAATTTCTGGTTTGTGCTTCGCCACGAAATCGAACATGTGCTCCGAGAGGACGGCAAAGCCGAAGCCGAACCGGTTGTCGACTCCGACCTTGGCGACGATCAGGAAGGTCTCCCGGAATGCGAACTCCGCGCAAATGCCGCAGGAGCCGAGTTCTGTGTACCCTCGGACCAGCTTGATAACTTCATCGCGCGGGTCCAGCCTTATTTCTCAGAACAAAAGGTATTGCTGTTTGCCCAGCGCATCAATGTGCATCCGGGGTTGGTCGTCGGTCAGCTTCAGCGCAAGTTGGGGCGTCACGACTTCCTGCGAAAGCACCAAGTGAAGGTACGTGCATGCGTGCTTCCGTCAGCCGATGCTGATGGATGGGGCACGTTTTCCGAATAGCCAATGGGAACTGATATGTCGGCTTACGCAAACCAAGTTAAGACCTATCTCGAGCGCTATCAGGTCGAGGTTGGAGGGAACGGCTTGCTGGACGCACATGCTGTGGCTGAATGGGCATATATGAACGGCCTGCACAAGCCAAGCGTTCGGACGGTGATAGACGCAATTGCGGCAGATATCGCGCAGGTCTTTCGAGAGGAGTACCGGACGGACGAGACCGGCCAACGCTATCGAGCGAAGCACGCGGTTCGTTCCAAGAAAGGCGACAAGTCGATGTCGCTTTGGGCCGATATCGACGATGATCGCGCACCACGAGACCACTTCCTGCGGTCCTTCGCTCAGCGCCGCCAGCAAATCGTAGGCGACTGCTTCCAACTGAAGACAGACGTAGATGTATACAACACCAAGAATCCGACTCAGAAGCCGATCCAAGTCCCATTAGACTTCACGTACGACGTTGAGGAACTTCAGTTGCCGTTCAATGGCGGGGGTCAACTGCGTGCGTAGAGCAGCGCAAGTAACCTGAAGAAGGACTATTTCACGATGCAGCCGGTCACGCTTTGCCCAGTTGGAAATGGGGACAGCAGCCGGCTCGCGAGGCCGGCGCTTCGTCTGTCGATGAGGTGGGGTTCAATGACTCCTTCCGAGCGAAATAGGTGTCAACAGACGGCCATTTCCGGCCGGTCGGCGCAGCCGTCCAATTTCCTTCGTAGCGGCCATTCATCCAGTTCAATCAACGGCCAACCCTACAACGTTGCCAACGGCGAACCTCTTCGCGAGGTTGCGCAGATTTGATCCTGCTTTCAATTCCTGACGCACAGGGATGAGAAACCAATGTGGAGCGTGACCGATCGAGGCTCCGCATATGCGTTCTCGGTACGTCGCGCGGCCTCGACCTTCGTCGCAGCGTTGGTCAGATCAACGTCGCCCAGCTCGATTCACGCCGCCGTTCTGGTTGGCGATGCCAGGCCCGTTCGTGCCGACGTTGTTGACGCCAGCCTCGGGGGCACCCACGCCGGGACGTACAGCAGCACCGCCGCGATTTCCCGCGGCCCCGGGCTGATTGACTCCGGGATCCACCACACCGACGCCGGGCGCACCACCACCGCGGTTTCCCAGGGCCCCTGGCTGGTTGATGCCGGGATCGACCACACCGCGACCCGGCGCCCCCACGCCAGGCGTCACCGCGGCAGCCGTCGCTGCCGGGCGTGCAACGCACCCTGCAGGAACACCAGGGGACGTGCAGTAGATGGCCTTGGCGGTAGCCGCCGCAGCGGGCTTCGCCACGCAGCCTACGGGCACCCCCGGCGCGGTGCAATACGCTACCTTGGCGGCGGCCGCAGCCGTTGCCGCCGGACGCACTACACAGCCCGCGGGGATGCCCGGTGCAGTGCAGTAAACCACCGCGGCGTCGGTGGCTCCCGCCACACCAGCTGCGGCAATGGCCAGCAGCAGCGCAGATGTCTTCAGCATTTCCGTACTCCAATCAAGATTGGCAACGACGCCGGTCGGCCGGCAGGAGCCGTCAACACCGGAGAGACCTGCCCTCTGCCACTTTCGGTCGGCGTGATCAGGAACGTCAGGAACGAGAATACGCCTTTCGGCGGGCGGTCCCGATCGTCGATCCGGAACCAGCAGTCGCGGCAGCGGATCGCCTCGTCTTTGGCTGTTACTCGCTCTTCAGCCGGCGCGAGCCTTCGATGAGCGGGTGCCACCCGTAGACGAGCGAGAGCATGAAGCCGTTCATCCGCAGGTCCCCAGGAGCGTTGTCGTTGACGGTCGACTTGTAGCCGAAGGTCAGGTTGAGGCTGTCGTTGATCTGGTAGCCGAGCGTGAGGCCGACGCCTAGATTGTTGAGCTTCTCTCCGGCGACCCCGTTGATGCTCGCCTGCCCGCCGCTGTACCAGGATGCGTCGATCGCACCCCAGAAGCGGTCGGTGAAGTCCCGCGTCAGATGCGCGTCGAGCTGGAACATGGGATCGGTCTTCAGCGTCTGCCCGAGGTAATCGGTGTTGTTGCCGAAGAGCCAGACGGCGGGCAGTAACTCCAGCGTCGTGCGCTGGCCGGGCACCCACGACCCCAGCTGCCAGACGACGGGCATGCCGACGCGCCCGTACCAGCGGTTCTGCCCCAGATTGAGCGGCTGGTCATTGTGGTACTCGCCGATCGGCAGGGCGAGGTCGGCGAGCAGGTCGACCGAGAATCCCGGCTCGTAGCGCAGGACGTCGGCCAGGTTCTTCTGCGCCTTCGGGCCGAGGATGTTGATGTCGAATTCGAGCATCGGATCGCCGAACCCGTCGGCCGATTGATTGAATGTCCTGCCGGCCACGGTGACATCGCCCGAGACGCGTCCCATCGGCAGGAGAATCGCCGCCATCGCCGAACGGTCGAACACGGAAAACGTATGCGCGTAGCCCGTCAGCGCCACCGTGGCATCGAAGCTCGCGCCGGGCACCACGACGTGCGCCGGATCGAACGGGTTCGTGTTGCCGCTGATCGAGTTGACGATGAGCGGCACCGCATTGCCGCCGTCCAGCGTCTTCCAGTAGAAGCGGCCCGGAACCTGGGCCATGGTCGGCAGCGTAACGAGCGCGCTCATGGCGATGGCCATGACGGTGACCAACCGCCGCCATGCAGCCCCCGCCATCCGTTCTGTGACTTGCTTCATGGAACCTCCGTCTCTATTGGTTGATTCTCGGAACGGCAGCGCTTGGATCGCCCTCGCCCGACGGGCACAGCTCGCCCGCGGGGCGGCCTTTCCGGCTCACGGGGCGGGATCGGTCAACAAATCCGCGGGCGGCACGAACTGCCGCTTGTAGATCAGCGGCGGGAAGCCCGCTTCGACCGGGACGCGCTTCGGCAGCTGGTCGTCCAGCGCCTCGTACGGTGAGCGACTCGGCAGCACCACGCGGTTCGTCCGGACATAGGCATCCCAGAGCGCGATCAGGTCCTTCAACTTGTCGGGGCGTTCCGCGGCGAGATCCTTGCGCTCGGCGGGATCGGCGGCGAGGTTGAAGAGCTCCCAGTCACCCTTGCCCAGCGGCTTGTATTCCCAGCGGAGTTTCCAGTCGCCCTGCCGCACCGCGCGGTTGCCGAAGATCTCCCAGCCGATGTAGTCCGTTTCCGTCCGCGGCGACTCGGCTTGGCCCGCCAGCACCTTGCCCCAGGACTTGCCCATCAGCGCGGGCACCGGCTGCCCGTTGATCGCCGCGGGGTAGCTGGCGCCGGCGATCTCGAGCAGCGTCGGCATGAGGTCGGCGACGTGCATCACCCCCTGGTTGATGCTGCCCTTGGGCCGTTTGACGGCCGGCCCGCTGACGATCAGCGCGTTGCGGATGCCGCCTTCCGCCAGCCAGCCCTTGTACTGGCTGAAAGGCGTCATCGACACCTGCGCCCACATCGGGCCATAGCCGACGTACGAGCCTGGATCGCCCCACGCGTTGGGGTGGGTCTGCGACCAGTTGATCGCGGCGAACAGGTAGTCGCGCGTGCCCGGCGTGCCGGCGATCATCTTGAAGAGATCGGTACCCTCGGCACCGTTGTCGCCGAACACGACGAAGATCGTGTTCTCGTACTCGCCGATCGCCTTGAGGTGGTCGATGAGCCGGCCGACGTGGAAGTCGAGGTTCTCCACCATGCCCGCGTAGAGCTCCATCTTCTTGCCGAGCAAAGCCCGGGGTGCCGGCGCGAGCACGATGGGATCGGGGATGAACCACATGCGCTCCGCGAGCTGCGTGCCGGCCGGCATGATGCCGAGCTCGATCTGCCGCTTCAGGCGTGCCTCCCGGACCGCGTCCCAACCCTTGTCGTATTCGCCGACGTGGCGGGAGCGCCACTCCTTGGGCAGGTGGAAGGGGTCGTGCGGCGCCTGGTGAGCCACGTAGGCGAAGAAGGGCTTGCCGTCGCCCCGATTGGCGTCGATGAAGTCGATCAGCTTGTCGGTGTAGGTCTTGGTGGCGTAGTAGTTGTCGGGCAGCTTCGTCAGGTAGCGCCCGTCCTCGGTGAACACCGACCGCGGCGACGCGGCGGTGAAATTCATCGCGTCCCAATAGCTGCTGGCGCCATCGAGCAGAGAAAAATCGCGCTCGAACCCGCGCGCCGCCGGGATCTGGGCCGGCGCCTTGCCCAGGTGCCACTTGCCGACCATGTAGGTGTGATAGCCGGCTCCCTTGAGCAGCTGCGGAAGCGTTGCCACCCGGTTGTTCAGATAGCCCTCGTAGCCGTCCACGCCCCACTGGTTGGGCGCCGTCCACTCGTCCATGTTGCCGAGACCGTTGAGGTGCGTGTCGACGCCAGTCAGAAAGATGGACCGAGTAGGCGAGCAGCTGGCGTGCGTGTAGAAATTCGCGAAGCGCACGCCCTCTTGCGCCAGCGAGTCGAGGTTCGGCGTCTTGATCTCACTGCCGAATGCGCCCATGTCGGCGAACCCCAGGTCATCGCCGAGGATGACGACGATGTTCGG
>CAWGZZ010000012.1:0-340358 GCA_963827095.1 uncultured beta proteobacterium | reverse complement strand
TCGATCCTGGCGCTGCACCGCCGCGACATCTGCTACGTGTTCGCCGACCTGCGGGGCTTCACGGCGTTCACCGATTCGGCGGAGCCGGAGGAAGTGCAGGCCGTGCTGCACGACTACCACGAGGCGATGGGCGCGATCATCACCGAGCACGAGGGCACGCTCGACCGCTTCGCCGGCGACGGCATTCTCATCTTCTTCAATGATCCGCTGCCCTATCCCCCGAGCCCGCCAAGCGGGCGGCGACCATGGCACTCGCCATGCTGGATCGCTTCGGCGGCCTGCGCGCGCGCTGGATGAAACAGGGTTACGACCTCGACCTCTCGATCGGCATCGCCAAGGGCTTTGCCACGCTCGGCGCGTTCGGCTTCGAGGGCCGCTTCGACTACTCGGCCATCGGCAGCGTCGTCAATCTCTGCGGCCCGGCTGTGCGCCGAGTCGCAGCCGGGCCAGATCGTGATCGACCGGCGCGCGCGCGGCGCGCTCGACGACGAGTTCGGCGTCGAGCCTACCGGCCCGCTCGCGCTCAAAGGCTACGGCAGCCGGTCCCGGCATTCGTGCTGACGCGCAAGGCGTAACCGGCGTCGAGGCGTAACCGGCGTCGAGCGTAGCCCGGGTTGAGATTCTATGGTTTTTGTCAAGCATGGGCGTGACCCGTTCAGGATCGAACGGCGGTTTTGTTTGACCACGGCGAAGGCGACGCGAACCATTTTGCGGGCGAGGATGACGGTGGCGGCGGTGGAACTGAGTCCCTTGGCCAGTTGCGCCGCATAGTAGGGTTGCCAGTGTCGGGTTCGGACGGCGGCCCGGGCGCAGTTGAAGAGGATGCGGCGCTGCTCGCTCGGTCCGCGTTTGCTCAGCCGGCGGCGACCGTGTTTCTGGCCGGAGTCGTCGGGGCGGGGATCGAAGCCGGTCTGGGCGATGACGGCGTCGCTGTTGGCGTACGGCAGGCGGGTGAGCGTGTACCCCAGGCAAGTGCTGCCGAGCGGGCCATAGCCGGGAATAGTGGCGATCTGTTTCGCCGCTTGCTGGGCGGCGGGCAGTTGCTGCAGGGCGTCTTGCATCAGGATTTCGACTTGGCGAAGCAAGCGATCGAAGCAGACCTCGAGATGGCTCAGCTCGGCGTCGATATCGGCCACCCCGCGCAGACTTTGCGTCACCGTGCCGCGCGCGGCGACCAAGGTGCCACGGCGGTTGATCAGCCGCGCCAACGCGCGCTGCTCTTTGGTGGGGGTACATAGGCGTGCAACTCGGCATGCTCCTGGCCACGTAGCGGGCGATCATCTCGGCGTCGATGCGATCGGTCTTGCCGCGTTGGCCCACGCCTGCGCGTAGCGGCGCAGGACGCGGGGATTGATGACGAACACCTGCAGCCCGGCGGCGTGGGCCAGATCGGCCAACAGCTCGTGATAGCTGCCGGTCGATTCGATCCCCAGGCGGCTGCCGCGGGGCACGCTGCGCAACCAGGTTCGGATGCCCGGGCGGTCATTGCTGATGCGTTGCGGCGCGAACGAACGCGCGGCACAGGCGACGACGATGAAGCGACTATCCACATCCGCGCCCAAGTTCAGGATGGTTTGCATGGTCAGTCCTCTCCGGTGCAAGTTGGAACCGTCGGGGTGGACACCCACAGCGTTAGCTTGCGTCCAAATCGGCGGTCACTCTCCGGTGCCGCTAGATTCCTCATCGACGCTGGTGAGGTGGGTGGGGGACTTCTCAACAGGTCTGTCCGTGTCGACCACGGCAGATGCGAAGCGACGTCCCTCCACCCCGGCACCTCCACCCTACCGCAGGAAGCACCAAGACAACCATACAAGCGAAGCGAAACCCGGGTGGGCGACAATGGCCACGATTGCCCCGGGTTTCGCTTCGCTTAACCCGGGCTACTCGATACGCGCATGGCACGCGACGATCGCGCCGGATCACCCTCGCCCGCGCGCCGCGTGCGCGGCGAGCACGTCCGCCACGCACGCCGTGAGCTTCTTGCCGTCGGGATGTGCAGGAACTCGTTGGGGCCGTGCGCGTTGGACTGCGGGCCCGAGCACGCCGGTGATCAGGAACTGCGCCTCGGGGAACCTCTCGCCGAGCATGCCCATGAACGGGATCGTGCCGCCCTCGCCCATCGCCGCGCCGGCTTGCCGAAGTACGTCTGCGACGCCGTCGCTCGATCGCCTTCGGCGAGCCAGGGCGCCGCGGGCGGCGCGTCCCAGCCGGTGGCGCGCCTGCTCGGCCTCGAACGTCGACCCTGGCGCCGTACGGCGGGTCCGCCTCGAGCATCTCCTTGAGCATCGCGGCGCGTCGCCTCTGGGATCGAGCGTCGGCGGGATGCGCATCGAGAGCTTCAGCGCGGTCTGCGGGCGCAGCACGTTGCCGGCGCTGCGCGATCGGCGGCAGGCCGTCGGCGCCGGTCACCGCCAGCGCCGGCCGCCAGGTGCGGTTGAGCACCAGCTCGGCACAGGTCGTCGGCCATCGGCTGCGTGCTCGCCGGCGAACGGGAACTTGTCGCACGACCTCGTCGCCGAGCAGCCGGCGGCCGTCGCGCGCCTGCGCGAGGCGCTCGGCGGGAATCTGCGACGTGCAATCGGCCGGGAGCATCCGGCCGGTGCCGGCGTCCTCGATCCGGTCGAGCAGCTGCGCGCAGGATGCGGAAGCTCGACGGCACGATGCCCGTGGCGTCGCCCGAGTGCACGCCCTCGGCCAGCACCTCGACCCTCAGCGTGCCGCCGCGAGGCCGCGCAGCGAGGTGGTCAGCCACAGCTGGTCGTAGTTGCCGCAGCCGGAATCGAGGCAACCACCAGCGACGGCTGCCGATGCGCGCGGCGCAGAGTGCGTCGATGTAGGCGGGCAGGTCGTAGCTGCCGCTCTCCTCGCAGGCCTCGATCAGCACCACGCAGCGCGCGTGCGCGCACGCCCTGCGCCTGCAGCGCGCGTGATCGCGGTGAGCGAGGCGAAGATCGCGTAGCCGTCGTCGGCGCCGCCGCGGCCGTAGAGCTTGTCGCCCTCGCAGCACCGGCGTCCACGGGCCGAGGCCCTCGCGCCAGCCGGTCATCTCCGGCTGCTTGTCGAGGTGGCCGTAGAGCAGCACCGTGCGTCGCCGGCCTCGCCCCGTCGCCGGCGACCTCGATGAAGATCACCGGCGTGCGGCCGGCAGGCGCACCACCTCGAGCGTCAGCCCGCGCACAGGCTGCGGCAGCGCCCACGCATCGCGCGAGCGGTCGACGCGCTCGATGTGGCCGTTGCCTTCCCACTCGGGATCGAAGTGCGGCGACTTGGCCGGGATGCGGATGTACTCGACGAGCTCGCGACGATCTCCCCGTCCCAGTGGTCGGCCATGGCGGCGGCAAGAGGCGAGGTCGTCATGGAGTCACCGGCACGAAAATGAAGTCGCCGCCCTGGTGGCCGGCGTGCTGGATCCCCGCATAGAGGGGCGTCTGGTCGCTTTCGATCTCCGCCTTTGGCCGCGGCGCTCTTCGCTCGCCGGATCTGCTGGCTGGCCCGGATGACCCGCCCCTCGACGGCGTCGAAGAGCCGGTAGCCTTCGAGCACGGAGTCATTGACGTCGAGGACCTCGAGGAACGCCTTGGCGAAGACCGAGTTCCCGCCGCTGACGCCGTCCCAGACGGGCTGCAGCGCGCCGGACGTCAGCATCGTGCGCGAATGCACTCGGCGAACTGCTTCGCGGCGCCGAGGCGCGCTCCTCCGGACACTCGGTGAGGATCGTCGGCACGGCCCCGTTCTCGGCCGCCGGTCGAGCGCGCCCGAATAGCACGAATCCGCGACCACGATGATCTTGCGGGCGTTCATCTTGAGCAGCAGGTCCGTGATCTGCACGTTGAGGATCCAGCGCGTGTTGCGGTCGGCTCCCCGTCCACGGGAATCCAGTACCCGCGCTTGCCGAGGTCGAACGTCCGTGCCCCGCGTAGTAGATCAGCAGGTTGTCGTTCGGCCGAGCGTCTTGACGAGTCGTTGAGCGCATTGAGAATCTGCTCGTGGGTTGCGTTGAGCAGGACCTTCGTCTTGAACCCATACTTGCGGCGCAGCACTTCGGAGACGGCGTTGGCATCGTTGACCGCCGTGCGCAGCTGCGGCCACTGCGTATAGAGGTTGTTGCCGATGACGAGCGCGTGGTAGGTGCCGAACGTTCCGCTCGGGACGGACACCGCCGGGCGCGCCAGGTCCACGTGCTCGACCGGCTCGGCTTGAAGTCGAGCGAGACTTCGTCGCGCTCGCCCTGCTTGTCGATCGCGACGATGTGCACGGCCGCGCCGCCGGCGCCGATCGGAACGCTGGCTCGAAGAAGCCGTACTTGTCCGGGCGCACGGCCTGGTCGTTGACGGAGAACGACGCGAGCCCGCTGCGCGACTTGCACCCGGCCGACCACCTGCTGGCTCTGGATCTCGCCGCGGACGGCCACCTCGCGGTTGCCGCGCGTGGCCACGAGGCTCGGGTCGATCATCTGGATGCTGGGCTTCGATCCGGCGGCGGCGCCGACGTCGACGATCACGCCGATCGGGCACCGGCTTGCCGCTGCCGAGCAGCTCGGCGACCTTGCCGCGGGCCTCGCGCAGCTCCTGCTCCTTCTGGGTCCGGTAGCCGCCCCCGTCTGTCTTGAGCGCGATGATCTCCTGCTCGAGCTGGCTGATGCGCTGCTGCGCCTGCTTCAGGCTTTCCCGCAGTGCGCGCACGTCCTGGTCGCCGGCGATCGTCGTCGGTCAGGCCCTGCGCCTTGCGGTACAGCGCGAGCGCGGCGGCGTTGTCGCGCGTGACCCCCAGGCCCTTCTCGTAGAGCACCGCCAGGTTGAACGCGGCGGTGCGATTGCCCTGGTCCGCAGCCTTGCGGTACCAGAGCGCCGCGGACTGGTAGTCCGGCGTGCCGTTGAGGCCCATTTCGTAGATCTGTCCGACGCGGAACTGGGAGACCGCGTCGCCCTGCTCCGCCGCGGGCCGCCAGATCTTGAGCGCGGTGGCCGGATCGGACCGGTCGAACAGCACGTACTCGCCGCCCCGGACCTCGCACTCCTTGACCGTCACCTTGGCCACCTTGCGCGGCGTGAGGTAGGTGACGTTGGCGCCGAGCTTGCGCACCACCCCCGGCAGCAGGCAGTCGACGATCATGTTGCCGTCCAGGCTGAGCGCAGCGTTGGCGGCGACCTGCGCACCAGCCGGCGGACAAGCGCGCCGCCCGCGAGCAGGGCCGCGCCGGCCAGAGCCGCAAAGCGGCGGCAGGCCCGCGACGCCGGTACCGCCAGGCGCATCCTGAACGATGTCGAGCAATGTCCGGCGGTCTGTGTCATCTCGTCTTTGGTTCGACCCCAAGCCGCAAGCGCCCGTCGGCCGGGCGCGACGCGCGAGCCACGATTCTGCGCCGTGGAGCGTGGCAACAATCCGGTGCGGCTCCGCCGCGGCATCAACGACACCAACCCGCGCGCCCGGCTTCGGTATACTACCGCGGTCTCATCCGATACGAATCGCAGGGCTGCGGCAGATCGGCGATGGCGGACAATTCGGCCTCGACGTGCCCGCAGCGCCCGGGAGCCGGCGCATTGCTTTCATGAACGCCCTCGAGACGACACCCACCGCGTGAACGAAACGAGGCTCTCGCTCGCCGTCGTCACGCTGTTCGCAATCGCCCTGCTGGTCGAGATCGTGTGGCTGCCGGTGCTCGACGGCTACGACAACCGCCTGAGCGACTCGCTGCTGCGCGTGGCGAGCCGATCGCACGCGCCGAATCCCGACATCGTGATGCTGGTCGTCGACGATCGCAGCATCGCCATCCTGGGCGAGGAGATCGACCGCTGGCCGTGGCCGCGCGAGGTGTTCGGCGAGGTCGCCCGCGCGATCGCCGCCCAGAAGCCGGCGGCCGTGGCGTTCGACATGGTGTTCGCCGACCCCGACCGGGCGCGCCCGAAGAGCGACGAGACGATGAGCCGGCTGCTCGCCGGGCTGACCAACGTCTACATCGCCATGCTCCGCCTCGACCCCGCGGGCGATGAATTCGGCATCTCGCTGCGCTCGCTCGCGCCGTACGCGGGTCTCGATCCGGCCGCGCATCCCGACGCGAAGGCCGACGTGCTCGTCCCCAGGGCGCTGCGTCCCGACGTCTGGCGGCTCGGCGCGATCAATTTCCTGCCCGACAAGGACGGCGTCGGCCGGCGCTACCCGCTGGTGATCGACGTCCACGGCTGGCCGCTGCCGTCGATGGGTGCGCGCATCGCCCGCGACCTCGGATGGCCGGTGCCCGCGCGTGGCGACATCGTCATGAGCTGGCCGGCCGCGTCGCACCGGATCGTGTCGTTCATCGACGTCTACGACGACGTCCGGCGCGTGGCCCGCGGCGAGGCCCCCAAGCGTCCCGCCGACGAGTTCGCGGGCAAGATCGTGCTGATCGGCGCGCTCGCCACCGGCGTGCCCGATTTCCAGCCGACGCCGATGTCCGGCAACCAGTTCGGCCTGGACATCATCGCCACGGGTCTCGACAATCTCAAGCACGGGAGCTACCTGGAGACCGCGCCCATCGCCGTCAAGGCGCTGCTCGGGCTCGCCCTGCTGCTCCTCGTCTGGACCGGCTACTACGCGGGCCGCAACACGCTCGAGGTGGGCGCGCTGCTGCTCGCCGCCAGCGCTGCAGCCTTCGCCCTCGCCTACCTGGCGCTCGACCGGCGCATCGTCGTCCACATCGCCACGCCGCTGTCGTTCGCGTGGTCGTACTACGCGTTCATGGCGCTGCGCACCTACGTCACCGAGCGCGACATGAGGCAGCGCGCGACACAGGTGTTCTCGCGCTTCGTCAACCCCGTGGTCGTGGCGCAGCTCCTGTCGGAAGGCGGATTCTCGCGCGAGCCGACGGCGCGCGACGTCACGGTGATGTTCTGCGACATCCGCGGCTTCACGTCGCTCTCCGAGTGGCTGGAGCCGAAGGCGCTGATCGATCTGCTCAACCGGCACTTCGCGGTGCACGTCGGCATCATCTTCCGCAACGGCGGGACGCTCGACAAGTTCATCGGCGACGCGATGATGGCGCTCTGGGGCGCCCCGCTCGACGATCCGAAGCACGCCGAGCACGCGGTGACGTGCGCGCTCGAGATGCGCGACGCCCTGCTCGCCTTCCGCCGCGGCCTGCCGCCCGAGCTCGCGAGCTTCGACATCGGCATCGGCATCCACTCCGGCAACGCCATCGTCGGCCTGATCGGTCCCGACAGCCGGCCCGAATACACGGCAGTGGGGGATACCGTCAACGTCGCGAGCCGCATCGAAGGCCTGACCTCGCTGATGGCGCACCAGGTGCCACAGGCGGACGAAGCCGGGAAACCGCCGGCGCCGGGCGAGCCCTGCCGTATACTCATATCCGACGAAACCCGCCGCCGCGCGGGCGACGCTTTCGAATACCTGCCCGCGGGCCGCTTCAAGGTGAAGGGCCGCACGGAGGAGATCGACTTGTTCCAACCCCGAAGGAGGACGCCATGAAATACCTGTTTGCCTCGGCTGTCGCTTTGGCCCTGACGCTGGCGCCGGCCCGTGCCGCCGACGCGCAGGCCACCGCGCCGGCGGCGCCCGACAAGGCGCAGCAGGCCGCTGCGTCGAAGGACGCCGACAAGGACGCCGACAAGCAGAAGAAGGCGGCCAAGAAAGGTACCGCGGACAAGGCGGCCGCGCCGGCAACCGACAAGGCAGCGGCCCCGGCGGCAGAGAAGCCTGCAGCCGCGGCGGCTGAAAAGGCGCCGGCGCCGGCCGACGCCGGACTGCAAGCCGCCTCGGCGCGCAATCGTCCCGCCACGCAGACCACACCCATGACGGGAACACGCGGCCTCCCCAAGGCACCTGCCGCACCCGCCGAGGCCGCGGCAGACAAGCCCGCGGACCCCGCGCCGCCCAAGTGACGGCGGTATAGCGCGCGCGCCATCGCGCCCGGAACCGACCGGGCGCGGCCGGCGGAGCGGCGGCTCTATTTCGCCTGGCCGCCCGTCACCGCGAGGAATTCGCCAGGCTTGACGCGCAGCGCCGCACCGGTCGGGCAGGCCCGCACGCAGGCGGCGCCGCCCTTCTGGTCCTTGCACATGTCGCACTTCACCGCCTTCTTCGGATGCGGCTTGTCGTGCGCGTCGTGCGGGGCCTTCGCCTCCATGCCCGGCTCTTCGCCGATGCCGGCAAACAGCCAGGTGAGCAGCGACGGGCGGTGCCGGACGGCATCGGCATAACCCATCTGGATCACGCCGTAGGGGCAGTTGCGCTGGCAATTGCCGCAGCCGATGCACCGGTCCGAGATGAAGACCTCGCCGTTCGGCGCGCGACGGATCGCGTCCGGCGGGCAGTCCTTCATGCAGTGCGGGTGCTCGCAGTGGCGGCAGGACGTCGGCACGTGGATCTGGGCGTACGTCGGACCGGCCTCGCGGTCGAGCCGCGACGTGCCGTCGTGCGTGTCGGCGCAGGCCTTCTCGCAGTTGTTGCAGCGCACGCAGAGGCTCTCGTCGATCAGCAGCACGTCGGTCGCCTCACCGAGGCCCTGACCGACCAGGTAGCCGATCAGGCCCCCGGCCGTCGTCTCCGTTTCCATCTTCACGTTTTCGGCGATGCGGGAGAGCACCTGCTGCTCGAGCTCGGCGCGCAGCTGCGGGTGCCGCGCGATCACCTCCTTGAAGTGCCCGCCGTCGAGGACGATCGCCTCGGTGGCGACGGCCGCGCGGACGGTGGCCATCCGCGGCGCGTCGTTGACGAGCGCCATCTCGCCGACGTAATTGCCGGCCGCGACGTAGGACAGGACCACGTCGCGGCCCCCGAGCGCGCGCGACACCGTCACCGAGCCGCTGCGCAGCAGGTAAAGGCCGTCGCCGGCGTCGCCCTCCTTGAACAGGACGGCGCCAGCGCGCGAATTTCTTGATCTGCGCGTCTTCGACGAGCCGCGCGAGGTCGGCGTCGGACAGCGCCTGCGACAGATAGGTGCGGATCGCCCGCCCGAGGAACGCCTGGTCGATCTGGCGCCGCACGGACTCGACGGAGGCGATCAGCTTCAGCATCGAGCGCCGGGGCGTCTCCACCAGCACGCAGCCCTTCCCCGCCTTGACCGTCGCCGTGCGCCGCCGGCCGGAGATGAGCCCCATCTCGCCGAAATACTCGCCGGCGGACAGCTTGACGTGGCGGATCTCGGAGCCCTCGTTGTCGTGGTCGACCGGTATTTCGACATCCACCTCGCCGGCGACGATCGAGTAGAACGAATTGGTGTAGTCGTTGCGCCGGAAGATGACCTCGCCTGCCTTCGGCGTGCGCACGTCGCTCTCGAGCATGAATTCGCGCAGTTGCAGCACGGTGATCCCCGACAGCAGCGGGACACTGCCGCGGATGCGCGCGAGCGCGTCCGACACCGTCGGCGCGAAGCTCTTGAACTTGGCGAACAGCAGGTCCTCGTCGGCCGGAACGACCTTGCGGCCGAGGATCGTCTCGACGACCTCGTAACCCTGGTTCATCGCCTGCTTGATCAGCGGGTAGCCGCCCAGCGCGCCGACGATGTAGAGGCCGGGGACGTTGGATTCGTACGTCTCCGAGAGCTCGGGGACCGCCGCCGGGTCCTTGTTCGGGAAGACGATGCCGAACGATTCGACCAGCTTGCGCGGCGGGATGGCGCCCAGCCGCGCGATGACGCGGTCGCAGGGGATCGACTCGAGTCCCGGCCGGCGTCCTGACGTTGAACACGCCCGGCTTCTGGCCGCCGGGCGTGGCCACCACGGACTCCGTCTCTGCCGTGTAGCGGCATTCGAGCTTGCCGTCCTTGATCGCCGCGGTGATCAGCTGCAGGTTGCCTTCCTTGCAGCGGTTGAATTCGTCGCTGCGGTTGATCATGATCACGCGGTTCTGCTTGGCCAGCGCCACCGCGTTCTCGATCCCCGCATCGCCCGCGCCGACCACGACGATCGTCTCGTCCTCGTAGGCGTCGGGATCGTCGAGCTGGTACTGCACGAAGGGCAGGTCGTCGCCGGGGACGCCGAGCTTGCGCAGGTTGCCCTGCAGGCCGATCGCGAGCACGACGGTCTCGGCGGCGAGCTTCGAGCCGTCCTTGAGCGTCAGCGTGAACGCGCCCTTCTGTCCGGCGATCGCCGTGACCTGCGCGCCCTGGCGCAGGTTGACCTTGTACTTGGCGAGCTCCTCGTTCCACTTGTCGAGGATCGTCTCCCGCGAGCCGGCCTCGAAGGAAAGCGGCGAGCGCAGCGGCAGCACGCCCGGCTCGGCCATCACGAACTTGCCCTTCTGATACTTGTAGATCGTGTCCGCCGGGTGCTCCTCGGCTTCCAGCAGCACGTGCGGCACGCCTTCCTCGGCGGCGCGTCCGGCGGCGGAAAGGCCGCTCGGTCCGCTGCCGACGATCGCGATCTTGAATGAGTCACTCATAGGGCCTCGCTGGAGCGGATTCGGTGGCGGGGCGTGCCGGTCACAACCCGATGCTGCCGCGGAACGCCCGCAGCGCCGCCTGGAACTGCGCCGGACGGTATTTCTCGTCGTCGCTGACTGCCGCCTGCAGCGTCGACAGGCCGCTGTTGATGCTGCCGGCGGACTTCAGCGCGCCGCGCTGGTGCATGAAGCTCGCGACGCTGCCGATCGCCATCGTCGCCTGCTCGGCGCCCGCGTAGTCGGTGTACTGGCCGTTGAGGCCGTCGTCGATGAGACCGGCCAGCACCGCGCGCATCTCGCGTTCGCCGAACGTCGCGCTTGCGCAGCTTTTCGATGAGCTCGTCCATTTCCCCGTGCAGCGTCCGGGCCAGCGCCACCGCGTCGCCGCCCCGGCCGGCAGCCGCCAGCTGCAGCTTGTTCATCGTCTCCGCGACGCGCGCGCCGAACGCAGGGTCGACGACCTTCGCGATCTGCCGCGTCATCAGCATCGAGGAGTCGTTGATCCGCACGGCGCCCGGCCCGAGCCCGGGCACGCGCGGCGTCCAGCGCTTGTCGCTCATCGGGTGGTGGCAGGCGTGGCAGTCGAACAGGACGAGTTCGGGGAACAGCCCGTCGTGGCTGCGCTTCGGATCGGCGAGCACCGCCATCAGCTCCGACACCGCGATCGCCTGGCCGATCGCCCACACCTGCACGCCGTCCCAGACGCGCTTGCGCTTCTCGTAGTCCGAATCGGTCCTGAAATGTGCCGGCCCGACGGCGGTGAACGTGTCGAGCTCGAAGCTCATCCGCGGGTGTCCCGACGCCATCAGCCGTGGGTGACGAAGCGGTCGGCATTGCCGAAGTGGCACGACAGGCACAGTCGCGCGCGCGCCACCGGATCGGCGAGATCGTAGAGTCCGTGCGCCAGGTTCTTCTCGTGCGCCGGCGCGTCCTCGGTGTGCACCGTGAGCCAGCGGCCCGCCGGCCCGTGGCACGCTTCGCACGACACGCCGTCCTCGATCCTGTAGCGCTCCCCGCGCTGGGCGGCCGGTATGTTGTGGGTGTGGCAGTCGAGGCAGAGCTTCTCCTTGGTCGGGTCGCCGATGCCGAGGCTTCTGCGCGATGCGCTTCGACTGCGCATTGGCCAGGATCGCGTAGGCCCGCGCGTGCTTGTCGACGCGCGACCACGTGACGTACTCGGTCTGCAGGATGTTGGATTCCTTCCACGGCCGCACCGAGCCGTGGCACAGGCTGCTCGCGCAGTTGACCACGCCGACGGTCTGGTCGGCGCTGTGGTAGGGCAGCGCGGGGGCGGCCGCCTTGGCCGCGGGAGCAGGCGCCTGCGCGGCGGCAGGCAGCGCCGCCAGCGCGCCGGCGAGCGCGGCGATTGCAACCAGAAAGCGGTAGCGGAAGGCGTTCATTGCTTACCTCGTGGCATGGCCGCCGGCGCCGCCGCGGTCGCGGCCGGCCGTTTGAAATCCTGCAGTCGCACTTCGTCGGTGACGGTGTAGACGCTGCCGTCGGGCTTCAGGTAGAAGCGCTTCATCTCGTCCCACGTGAACGGCCGCGAGCCGATGCGGCCGAAGACCGCGATCTGGCCGCCGGTTTCATCGACCGCGCGATCGCGATCGAGCCCCTTCGACATCGCGATGGCGGGTGTGGCCGTGTTGCGCCACGCGATCAGCTGCGGCTTGGGCTCCGGCGAGAAGCCGTAGAACTTCGGCTGCAGGTCCGGCGAGGTGAGCTGCACCACCTTGAGGCCGTTGACGCCGTCGGCGACATACGCGAACAGCGAAGCGTTGGTGGTCCCGACGACCACGTCGCGGGCGTCGTTCAACTTGCCGTCGGCGGTGAATTTCATGTAGAGCGACGGCGCCTCGGGCCGCTCGATGTCGACGATGGCGAGGCCTTCCTTGCCCGCCGCGACGTAGGCGTACGTGCGCGCGAGGTAGAGCCGCCGCGCGTCGGCGAGCGGCACCCGCGCCGACGCGACGTGGCGGGGCTTGTACGGGTCCGTGACGTCGATGGCGGTGAGGCCCGCGCCGTCGAGGGCGAAGAGGTAGCGGAACTGCAGCGCCGACGCGCGCACGCCGGGCAGCCGCACCACGGCGGCCAGTTTCGGCTTGAGCGGGTCGTCGAGGTCGACGATGACCATGCCGGCATCGGCGGCGACGTACGCGAAGCGCCCGCCGAGCGTGATGTGGCGGGCGCCCGCGAGCACGTTGTTCTCGTTCCACGTGGCCGCGCGCTCGAGGAAATTGTTGAGCGGATCGCCGTCGGACAGCGTGTTGACGTTGACGAGGATCAGCCCCTCGACCGCGTCGGTGACCACCGCATAGCTGTAGATCGGATGGAACGGCTGCTCCTGGTTCTCGATGCGCATCAGGTCGCCCTGGTTGCGCCGCGGCGCGATCGACTGGTTGGTCGGCAGCGCCATGCAGGTCGCGTTGGTCGAAGGCACCGCGGTGTTGTGGCCGAGCGGCGAGAACGGGCGCGCTCACCACCTTCTGCGAATAGCCCTTGTTGCCCACGTTCGCGATGTCGTAGACGCGGAAGCCGCCCGGTCCCTCGGCGACGTACATGTACTCGCCGCGCATCTGGATGCATGCGGCGCGGCCCGCGGGTGTCGTGCGGCGCCACCACCGGCAGGCGCTGGTCGCGCTTCTGGTGGTCGGCGAACCAGTCCGGATACGCGTACCGGTGCAGGTAGCTGCCGATCACCGCCTGCGGCTCGTCCCATTCAGTGACCTGCACCGCCGTGACGCGGCCCTCCTCGCCGACCCAGGCGTTGTAGCCGACGAAGTTGACGAAGTTGGTCCCGTGCAGCAGCAGCTGGGCCATGATCGCGTTGTTGTCGTTCTGCTGCGAGATGTGGCAGTCGGTGCAGGTCTTGGTCTCGGTCTTGCGCTCGGTGTGCGGGTAGTGCGGCGCGAACGCCTGCGAGCTGAAGCCGGAGGCGGCGATCGGCGGCTGCTGGATGTAGATCTTCTCGCGGTTGATGTTGGTCGACGAAAGGATCAGCGCCGAGCTCGAGCGCACCGGCGCGATCTTGCCGCCCTTCACCGGGCCGTGCTTGCCGAGCTGGAACATCTCGTCGCGCGCCACCTGCGGGTTGTAGGTGGCGAAGTTGCGCGTCTCGCCGCCTTCGTAGTGCTGCCGCTCGGTCTTCCAGTTGGCCTGGATCGGCAGGTGGCAACCGGCGCACGAGGTCGTCCACGAGAGATGGCAGGTGAAGCACGTCATCTTGTCGTCGCCGTGCGCGTACTTCGACGGATCGACGCCGGGACCCCACTCCATCGAGGTGCCGGCGCTCATCAGCTTCGCCCGCGCCGCCTTCGGGTTGTACTTCGGGTGGTCCGGATTGACGGTGTCCTTGACGAGGGTCATCTCCCACTCCTTCGTGGGATCGAGCGCCGCGCGCTGGTAGAGCTTGCCGGCGCGCCACTCGAAGCGCTTGCGGCCGTCCTGCGTGCGCAGCAGCGAAAGGTCGGCGCCGCCCGGCCGGGCCGCGGGCCCGGTGGTGAACAGATTGGGGTAGCGCGTGGCCGTGCCGTGGCAGTCCGCGCAGTCGATCTCGATCGCCGCGGCGACCTCGCCGTAGATGTGGCCGTTGCCGTGGGCATCCTGGCCGAAATGGCAATCGACGCAGTGCAGGCCGAGCTCCATGTGGATCGACGCGAGCTGGACCGCCTTGCCCTTGCCGCCGTCTTTGGCGATGAACTTCTCCGGGTCGCTGTCGGCCACCGGCTTGCCGTCCTTGTCGAGCAGCGTGCCCTTGCGGTCGCGCTTGAAGATCGCGCGGAAATTCCAGCCGTGGCCGTGGTAATCGGCGAACTGCGTGTCCTTCAGCTGCGGATTGAGCGACGACACGTTGCGCAGGAATTCGGGATCGCCCCACTTGCCGCGGATCGCCGCTTCCTCCGGGTTGCGCAGGTTGATCTCGCGGATCTCGTCGGAGGTCGGATATTTCTGCTTCTCGGGCCACATGAACGGGGCGTCGGATTCGTAGTCCCACATCGTGTGCCGTAGAACGAGTTCACGAAGATGTTCGGCTGGTGCATGTGGCAGACCATGCACTGCGAGGACGGGATCGCCCGCGTGAAGGCGTGCTTCAGCGGGTGGCCGCTCCGGTCCTTCGGGATCGTCGGGTCGGCGGTCTGCGTCATGCCGTCGTGGCCGAAGCGCGAGTACGGCCCGCCGTGCAGCGGATTGCGGTCGTTGGCGTAGACCACGTGGCAGCCGGTGCACCCCGACGACCGGTAGTCGCCGGGCTGCTCGTTGGTGCCGAGGAACCACATGTGCGGATCGTTGAGCCGCGTCTTGTGGATGTTGATCACGGGCACGGCGATGCGCGAGCCCGTGCCCGGCCCGCGGTTCGACTGCCGGATGTCGGGCCGGCCGGGCTCGTCGAGCTTCTGCAGCACGCCGGTGTTGTTCGGGCATGCCGATCTCGGGAAACTGGCTGGAGATGACGCGACCGCCGCGCTCGAACACGCGGAAGATGTCGGCCGGCGGAATCGTCTCCCACGCCGGCAGCGGGTAGAGCTGCGCGAGGATGCCCTTCTCCTTCATGAAGGGGGTGGGCTTGACCGGGGCGACGACGGACGCCGGCTCGCCCTTGTCGGTGTACACCTCGCCAAGAAGGTAGCGCTTGAACGGCAGGATGCCGTTGTTGTACGCGGCGCCGCCCCAGAGCATCGCCGAGGTCGACATCAGGCTGCGCTCGGCGGCCTGGATCGTCGCCAGGTGGCAGGCGCCGCAGGATTCGCGCGCCACGCGGTAGTCGCCGGGGTTGAAGAAGCGGATGAACTCGGGCGCTTCGCGATTGAGCAGCGTGTAGCTCTGCTTGGGGTTGGCGCTGGACGGAAAGTGCCAGTCCTCCGGATAGCGCGGCAGCACGTGTCCGGCGTCCCGCGCAGCGACGTAGGCCGGATCGTTGGCCTTGGATCCCGGGGGCTTCATCGCGGTCGCGTCGCCCCCGTGGCAGTCGGTGCAGCCGAGGACGACGGCCGGGTTCGCGTGCATCGTCACGTTGTCGGTGGGCGTATGGCAGCTGACACAGCCGACCGACTTGCGGCGGGCGTCCTCGGCGGTCTGCTTCTCGGGCGCGTGCGGCGCCGCGACATAGGTGCGCGCGACGGGCTTCCTCTCTTCGCTGGCGAAGCCGAGCGCGGCCACGCCCAGCAGCAGCAGCGCGGTCGCGGCGCCGAGGAGGTGCGGCACGCGCGCGCCCGTTCCCCTGCGCTGCGCAGCCGGCGCCTGCGGCTTCGTCGATCGTTGCATCATCATCAGAACGTCAGCACCAGGTTGGCGAGAATCGAGTACGGCGTGTTGCTGCCGTCCGCGATGTAGAGCTGCTTGAATCCCTTGCCCGGCACCAGCGCCGCCGCGGACATGTTGAACACGATGTTCTGGCTGAACAGCGGGCGGTACTGGACGGCCACCGAAACGTCGGTCCCGAAGTTGCGGTCGATGTCGCCCTGGTTGCGCAGCACCGACAGCGACGAGGTGTTGTTGAACCAGAGCTGGTTCAGGTTCGCGATCGCCCGCCACCGCGGCGTGATGTCGACGTCGGCGCCGATCCCGACGAGCGTGAGGCCGGGGTTGGTGAAATTCGACTGCCCCTGGTCCTTCGACGAGCGCAGCGACGGCAGCACGCCGTTGCGGCCGGACAGCGTGACGCCGCCGCCGCCGATCAACGGCACCGCCTGCCGGATCCAGAAGCTGGTGTCGGCCCCGGCGAACTGCGGGTTCTCCAGGATCGCGTCGAACCCGTTCTCCTTGCCGTCGTACGGATCCTTGTCGCCGCTCGAGTAGAGCAGGCTTCCCCGCACGCGAACCCAGTCGAAGTCGCGCGACACCTCGGCGGCGGCGAAGAACGCATTGATGTTCGCCGACTGCTGCGAGAACGCGTTGTGGTCGTCGTGGCCGATCGCGTAGTACAGCGATCCCGTGGTGTTCCAGCGGCCGAAGTGGCCGTCGGCGTTGGCGCCGAGGTAGAGGACGTTGTAGCTGCGCGGGCGCATGTCCCCCATCACCGCCGGCCGCACCTGGAAGCCGTTGCTGTCGAGGAACTCGTTCGCCGTCTCGCGGTTGGTGTTGTAGACCACCGTTCCCTGCAGCGTGAAGCCGGGAACCATGAAGTCCTGCTTGTAGAGATTGGCGAAGAACACGTCGTCGTTGCGCAGCGGCTTGGTGATGTCGTTCAGGCCGCTGTTGGTGTCCTTCTCGATCCGGCGGAACCAGCCGGCGTTGTACTGCCACTGGTTGTTGTCGTGGTTGCCGAAGAAGCGGATGCCCAGCGGCTGGTCCTGGAACAGGAATCCGCGGAAGTCGGAGATGAACGGCTGGATGCCCACGCGCACGTCGTCGAAGTCGTAGCGCACCGAGTTGATGCGGTATTCGTAGTCGATGAAGGCTTCCTGGATCGCCACGAAGCCGTCGCGGCGGGTGGTTCCCGTCTGCGGGTCGATGTTGAGGGCGCGCACTTCCTGCACGCGGCTGTAGTTGTAGTTGATCACCGGCACCAGCCGGAACTCGTATTCCGGCGGCTTGAACGTCGTGTCTCCCTTGAGGTAGGACACGCTGATGATCAGGTTCTGGTTGAACGTCGACGACTTGCCGTAGCCGAACTGGTCGTCGGAGCGCGCCCGCACCGTCGACTGCGCGCCGATCGGCGTGGGGAGCTTGCGCGCCTCGTAGACGGTGTCGGAGATCACCGAGAGGTTGAGGAACCAGTCCTCGCCGTGGATCGGCCGGTCGCCCTTCAGCTCGTTCGGGTTGTAGGGGTCGTACCACCGTTGATGGACGAGGCCCAGCGCATCGACGAGGCGCCAGCGATCCGGGATCGGCACGGTCTCGCGCGGCAGGATCGCCGCCGGCGGCGGCACCTGCGTCGGATCGATGATGGGGATCACCGGCTCGAAGGCGTCGCCCATCGGGCGCCGGCGCACGACCGGATCGTCCGGCGCGACGGCCCGCGCGGCGGCGCCGGGCTCCAGTTCCTCCTTCGGCGTCGGGGCGACGGTCGAGCGCGGGCGCGGGACGTCGAGCACGAGATCGGCCGCGGGGCCGACGGTGAAGTCGGGGAGGGCCTTGCCGGCGACCTGCTCGATCCAGCCTTTCCTCCCGTCGGCCAGGGCCACCTGGAACCACGCGCCGCGTCGCGCGTCGGCAACGACCCGCGTGCCCGGCTGGAGCAGCGCGAACACGGGCGAACCGGCCGCGGGTTCGAGGTGGACGGCGAGATCCTGCACCAGCACCTGGATGATCTGTCGCTCGCCGGCCACGGCACCGGTCGCAGCCCCCGCCGGGGGCGACTGCGCCGCCGGGACGCCGCTCCACGCCAGCATGCCCGCCGCGACGAGCGGCAGGATCCGCGGGCAGCGGCGCGGCTCAGATTCCGGCACAGACATTCTGCTCGGTGCTGTTGTTGAACGGCGCCTGCGGGCAGTTCACGTAGCGCAGCCGCGTGCCCTCCCCCTGAGGCACGATGTTGTCGGCGCGGTCGGACGCCGGCGCGTTGGCGATGCCGTTGTTGAGCACCTTGCCCGCGTTGGCGAGGCCGAGGAACGCGACCATGTCGTCCTGGTCGACGCCGTCGCCCGAGATGCCGATGGCCCCCACCAGCAGCGTGCCGCGGTAGATCGGCACGCTGCCCGGAAAGATCTGGATGCCGTTCGCAATCCGGGTCGAGCTGGTGCAGTTCGGCGGAGCGGTGCCGCCCAACAGCGACGCGAAGATCGCGTTGGCCACCAGGTCGAGTTGCAGGCCGACGTTGAAGATGCTCCAGTCGGCGCTTGGTACCGAGAACGGGCCGTTGCCCGTGCCGGTGATGCCGTCGGGGAAGTAGGACCGTGCCAGATTGCCCACGGCGCGGTTGCTGTAAGCGATGCCATTGGCGAGCGCGGTAGGGTCGCCGAGGAACCGGCGCATGGCGGCGGTGTAGGAGCCGATCGGCACGGTGGGCTTGAACGGATAGACAGCGGGCGGCAGCGAATCGAGCACCTGGCCGGCATCGCGGCTGCTGAACAGCATCGCCGTCCGCGCCTTCTGCAGCGCAACGTCGATCCCGAACACCGGTGCGTCCGGCGTCCGGATCAAGCCCAGCGCCACCCCCCGCGTGTCGACGACCGTGATCGTCACCTGCGCCGAGTTGCCAAGCGGCTGCCGGATCTGCGCGCGGGCCCGATTGGCCACCTCCATCGCGCTTTTAAGGATCTGCGTGACGTCGGCCTTGGCTCAGCAGCCCGTCCGTACCGGATTTCGGCGGATAGCGGTTGACGTTCGCCTGGTCGACCAGCACGAACGCGCCGAGACCGGCGAAGGCGGGATTGGTGTCGGCTCGGATGCCCGATGCCGGCGTCCCGAACTCGACGCCGGCGAGGATCGCCGTCCCGTCGTAGTAGCCGTCGACCCGCAGCAGGCTGCCGACCGTGCCGTTGATCGCCCCGAAGCCCGGCGCGGTCGCCGGATTGCTGGCCGTCGCGGGATTGTCGGTGTAGCGGAACGTGCGACCGTCGGCCGTGATGTGGTCGGCGCGGCGGTCGGTCGGGGCGTCGAAGCCGCGGCCGCCGGCGACGGCGATCACCTCGTTGAGGTTGGTGTCGACGTCGAGTATGTCGAGGTCGAGCGAGTACAGGCCCGTCGCCATGACGCCGATCCCGCCGACGACCACGCCGTTCTTGTAGAGCGGCAGCCCGCCGGGCTCGGCGGCGAGCCCGAGCGGCGCGGGCTTCGGCCCAACGGTGCCGTCGCTCGGGTGACGGATGAGATCGGAGCAGGTGAGCTGGCTGTACTGAACGCCGTACAACGGCCCGCCGGGCTGCTTGTTCTCCTGCGGATTGAAGTGATCCTGGATGATCTGGCTGGCGGTGCGCGTCGTGAATCCGTTGCCCGACGACGACAGGTAGGCCCCGGTGACGGCCATGGAAATGGCGCCCAGTCCCGGGTTGAAGATGTTGTAGCCTTCGAGCCCGCCCTGAACCCCCGTTCCCGAGGAGATCTTGAACCCGGTCGCACCGTTCATCCGGAACACGGCGAGCACGTTGCCGACGCGATCGACCACCGCGATCGTCCCCTGTGCCTTCTGCGCCTGCGCCTCGGCCACCGCCTGCGCGATCACCTTCTCGACGTCGGTGACGGTGAGGAAGTTCGCCGGGCCCGGGGCCGGCGTGCCCGAGCCGCCGCCGCCTCCTCCTCCGCAGGCCCCGAGCGCGAGCAGCGCGGCCAGCGCGAGAATCCGCGCGAACCCCGTCATTGCTTGATGACCCCGAACGCCGCCGGATTCGGCCGGATGCGCGCGCCGCTGGCGTCCAGGTGGTAGCCGTGGCACGAGATGCACGTCGAGACCACCTTGCCGGCGACGGGCGTGGTCCCGGCGTGACAGGTGCGGCACGACGCGATGTCGGGGATCAGGACGTCGCTCGACTTGTGCGAGCGCTCGGCGTGGTGGCAATCCTTGCATTCGGACTGCGCCGTCTTGTGCTTCGCGTGATCGAAGCGTCCGTGCGGCAGCCACGACCGGTTGACGTGGACCGGCGCCACCGTCCACGGCGCCGCGTTCTTGTCCTCCCGCGCGGCGGCGTCGCTGCGGCGCACGTCGTGGCACGTCACGCATACGCGCTTCTCGAAGAGATCCGCGCCCACCTGCTGCGCCTTGTGCTGGGCGAACGCGAGGGCCCGCCGCCGCTGTTCTTCGGTGACGATCGCCTCCGACGCATTCGGCACCCGCCGCTCGACCGCGCCGGTGTCGACGGTGTCGACCGCGACATTGGCGAGGCTCACGTTCGCGTAGAACTCCTGGATCAGCAGCCAGGCATCCTCGACCGAGCCGTGCGGCACCTGGCGGGACGTCACCGCGGGCTCGAACCGGAGCTCGTGGCAGCGCAGGCAATGGCGCTCCATGCTGACCGGCACGAAACCATGCTCGCCGGCATCCGGCGCGTGGCAGGTCGCGCATTTGAGCGTCTCGCGCCCGTCGGGTCCCTTGAGCCCGGGCTTCAAGTGGACGTCGTGCGGGAACTTGAGGCCCGACGTCTCCACCAGCGCCGCCTTGTCCGACTGCTTCACGCGGACCACGTCCTCCGGCTTCGGCCCGCGCCACAGCGTGAGGCGGAACTCCGGATGGCGGGATGCCGCATCCGCCGCGTCGAAGTCGCCGACGTTCGGGAGCGTCGTCTCGGCCAGCGCGCCCTTCATCTTGGAGAGCGCGCTCTTGATGTCCTGGTGGCACGTCTGGCACAGCAGCGCGTCCGCGCGCACCGGCGCCTTGGCGCCCAGGTGATCGAGGTGGCACTCCGCGCAGCGCGTGGCACCGAAGAGCGCCGTCTGCAGCGCCTGGTCGTGGACGTGGCCCGGCATGTTCTCGTGGCACTTGAGGCACTCGGCGTCCCGGACGCGCTGGAACGGCAGCTTGTGGCAGGCGCCGCAGTCGTAGGTCAGCCACTGGTGCGCGCTCGACAAGCGGCCCGGGATTCCAGGCGATGTCGGGCGAGACCTTGAGGTCGGCGGTCAACGCCCGCATCACCGGCGTCGTGGCGTTGAAGACCGGCAGCGCCAGGAACAGCCCCGCGATGAGGACGAACGCCAGCCACGCCAGCGCCCGCTTCGACACGCCCGAGGCGTCGAGGCTCAACCGCGACTTGGCGGCGATCTCGGTGATGCCCTCGGGCAGCGGCCGCACCAGTTCGTAGCTCAACGCGAGGTCGGCGCCGGCCGGCGGCTCCTCCACCGTCAGCAGGTAGGGCCCGACTTCGAACTGGGTGCCCGGCGCGAGCGCGAGATCGCCGACGCGGCGCCCGTCGACGTTGAGCGCGGCCGTGCCGATGGCGCTCACGCGGCGGGCGCCGGCGGCCCCCGAGATGGTCGCGTGCGCCAGCGCCACGCGCGGGTCCGGCAGGTGGATCGCGCAGTCCGCGCCGCGCCCCAGCACCGGCGAATCGGCGTCGACCGTGCCCTCGGCGCGGATGGGATGGCCCTTGCGGCTCCGCGTGACCTTGGCGAGCAGTATCTTCACGGTGCGCCCTTCACCAGTAGAAAAAGACGCTGACCACGTGCGCGATCAGCGCGGCGAGCAGCGCGATCGACACCGGGACATGGAAATACAGCCACAGGTCGAGGCGGGCCTTGAAGGCGACGTCGCGGCGCACGCAGGCGAGGTATTCCTGCTTGCGCAGCAGCAGCGTGTAGAGCTGCTGGTTGGTGCTCGCGTCCTCGCCGCGCAGCGTCTTGCCGACCTCCTGGAGCTTGCGCACCGCGGCGGCGGTCGCGCAGCGCGGGTCGGTCCCGGAGAGCTGCCGCCGCCACGAGCCGCCGATGCGGGTGTCCTGCGCGGCCTTCATCACGGCCTGGTTGATGTCGTCGGGCAGGCCGAGCGCCAGCTCGCGCGCCTGCTTGTCGAGGTCGGCGATCTTGAGCAGCAGGGTCGAGCGGGTTTCGTCGCCCAGGTTGTCGGTGAGCTGCCGCGGCACCTGCAGGTAGACGTAGACGCCGTAGAACCCGGAGAAGATGACGAACAGCATCAGCAGGTAGGCGAGCGTGTGGACGTTGAGCCCGACCTGGAAGGCGGCGTGGAGCGTCGCGACGACGATCAGCGTCACGCCGAGGTACACGTGCGCCGACAGCCAGCCGATCAGCGGGATCGTCCCGCTGTAGCGGCGCTTGCGGATGCCGAACCAGAGCAGCCAGAGGATCAGCAGCGCGCCGAAGGTGCCGAGGCCGTAGCCGACCCAGGTGCCCCCGTTCGGGCCGCCGGGCTCCTTGTCCCAGACGTACACGCCGATCGCCAGCACGATGACGGCCAGCGCGACCTTGAAGTACCGGTAGTTCGCGTATTCCAGCAGCGACTGATGGCGCAAGATCCCTAGCCTCCCCTGGCCGATGCCCGCGGTCCGTGCCGCGGTGCGTGATAGCGGAGTGTAGCGACGTGCATCCGGTTTGAATACGGAAAACGCCAAAATGAGCGAAACAATATCTTGGCGCGAGCCGATTGTGCAACTCGCGCGCGATCGGCGGAGGGAATCCGCCCGGCACCTGTCGCAACGGCACCCCGCCGCGCCGGGCGGGATATTGCGGTGCATCGTCCCCGTTCCCGCGAACCGCGCGCGATTGGCGGGATTCGTCGTACCATTCGGCACCGGCGCCCGCGAGTGGCGCCGGCACCATCGCGGCGAAGACGGGGAACGGCAACATGAGCACAGGCGAGCAGGCGCGCTTGCAGGAAACCAAGGACGGGGCGGCGGACTGGCACGCCTGGGGGCCGTACCTCAGCGAGCGCGCGTGGGGCACCGTGCGCGAGGACTACAGCGCCGACGGCAACGCCTGGAACTACCTGCCCCACGACATGGCGCGCAGCCAAGGCGTACCGCTGGGGCGAGGACGGCATCGCCGGGATCTGCGACCGCTACCAGCTCCTGTGCTTCGCGCCGGCGCTCTGGAACGGGCGCGACCCGATCCTGAAGGAGCGCGCTGTTCGGCGCTCAATCCGAACGAGGGCAACCACGGCGAGGACGTGAAGGAGTACTACTTCTACGTCGACAGCACGCCGACCCACTCGCTACATGAAGTACTCTACAAGTACCCGCAGGCCGCGTTCCCGTACCAGCGGCTGATCGACGAGAACCAGCGCCGCGCGGCGGCAGCGGCCCGGAGTACGAGCTGCTCGACACCGGCGTCTTCGACGAGGACCGCTACTTCGACGTCTTCGTCGAGTACGCCAAGGCCGGCGCCCGACGACATCTGCATCCGCATCGAGGCGTACAACCGCGGCCCCGACGACGGCGCCGCTGCACCTGCTGCCGCACCTGTGGTTCCGCAACACTGGGCGTGGGGCGAGCAGCGCCGGCCGCGAGCCGGCGATCTCACGCGGCGGCGCGACCGAGGGCTGCGTCGACGCTGGTCGCCGACGACACGCGACGCCGACCGCCTCACCAACCTGCCCTTCGAGTACCGCCTCGGCAGGCGCCGGCTCTACGGCGAGCCCGACGGCGAGGCTCGCTGTTCACCGACAACGAGACCGAACGTGCGAGCGCGGTCTACGGCGCCGCGGCGACGACGAGCCGCAGCCGCACGTCAAGGACGCGTTCCACCGCCACGTCGTCGACGGCGAGCCGGCGACGCAACGCCGGCCGGAGCGCGGCACCAAGGCGTGCGCTGCACTACACGCTCAACGTGAAGCCCGGCGCGGCGACCGTGGTCTGCGCTTGCGCCTGTGACCGACCGGCGCATGCCCGCGCCCGCTCGCAGGACGTCGACGCAGATCGTCGCGGCGCGCCAGGCCGAGGCCGACGAGTTCTACGCCGGCGATCCACCCGACGAAGGCGACCGAGGACGAGCAGCCCGTCCAGCGCCAGGCGCTTCGCGGGGCTGCTGTGGACGAAGCAGAGCTACATCTTCGACGTCGAGCTCTGGCTCGACGGCGACAACCCGAACGCGCCGCCGCCCGCAGTCGCGGCAGCACATCCGCAACGCGCACTGGCGGCACCTGAACTCGATGCGCGTGCTGTCGATGCCGGACAAGTGGGAGTACCCGTGGTTCGCGGCGTGGGACCTCGCGTTCCACTGCGTGCCGTTCGCGCTCATCGACCCGGAGTTCGCCAAGGAGCAGCTGTGGTTGCATGCTGTTCGAGCAGTTCCAGCATCCCAACGGGCAGATTCCCGCCTACGAGTGGGAGTTCTCGCGACCTCAACCCGCCCGTGCACGCGTGGGCGGTGTGGCGCGTCTACAACATGGACCGCATCCGCACCGGCAAGGCGCGACCGCGCGTTGCTCGAGAGGTGCTTCCACAAGCTGCTGATCAACTTCGCCTGGTGGGTCAACAAGGTCGACAGCGAGCGGCAACAACGTCTTCGAGGGCGGCTTCCTCGGCCTCGACAACATCACGCGTCATCGACCGCAGCGAGAAGCTGCCGGACGGCGCGATGCTCGAGCAGTCCGACGCCACCGGCTGGATGGGCATGTTCTGCCTGAACCTGATGCGCATCGCGCTGGAGCTCGCGCAAGGAGAACCCGGTCTACGAGGGGCTGGCCACCAAGTTCTTCCAGCACTACGTCTACGTCGGCGTCCGCGATGAAGCACATGGGCGGCCGCGACTACGACCTGTGGGACGAGGAGGACGGCTTCTTCTACGACGTGCTGCGCTACCCCGACGGCAGCTTCGAGAAGTTCCGCGTGCGCTCGCTGGTCGGGCTCATTCCGCTCTTCGCGGTCGAGCGCCTCGAGGCGACGTGGATCGAGCCGTTCAAGGAGTTCTCGGCCAACCTCAACTGGTTCCTCGAAGAACCGCCGCGATCTGGTCGAGCACGTGCGTCCACCGCATCGAGCGCGACGGCGGCATCGACATGCTACGTGCTCGACGATCGTCGACCAGGACCAGCTGCAGCGGATGCTCGAGCGCCTCTGCGACCCCGACGAGTTCCTCTCGCGACTACGGCCTGCGCACCTGTCGAAGTTCCACGAGGCGCAGCCGTTCGTGCTCGGCGGCAGCACGCGTGGCGCTACGAGCCGGCGCGAGGCGATCTGCAAGATCAAGGGCGGCAACTCCAACTGGCGCGGGCCGATCTGGTTCCCGACGGCGTTCCTGATGATCGAGTCGCTGCGCAAGCTCGGCAAGGCGCTACGGCTCGGACCTGCGTGCATCGAGCGGCCAGGACGGGCGCCGAGTGGACGCTGCGGCGAGATCGCGAAGACGCTCGCGCGACCGGATGATCTCGATCTTCATCCGCGAGCGCCGACGGCGAGCGCCCGGTCTACGGCGGCATCGCGAAGTTCCAGAACGACCCGCACTGGCGCGACTACATCTCGTTCTACGAGTACTTCCACGGCGACAACGGCGCCGGGCTCGGCGCGTCGCACCAGACCGGCTGGACCGGCCTCGTCGCCTCGCTGATCGACGAATGGCGGGAGTAGCCCGCCGCTGGCAATTCTGGATCGACCGCGGCGGCACCTTCACCGACATCGTCGGCCGGCGCCCCGACGGCACGCTCGCCACGCTCAAGCTGCTGAGCGAGGACCCGCAGCGCTACCGCGACGCCGCGGTCGCCGGCATCCGCCGGCTGCTGGGCCTCGCTGAGGGCGCGCCGGTCACGCCGGACCAGGTCGAATGCGTCAAGATGGGCACCACCGTGGCCACCAACGCGCTGCTGGAGCGCAAGGGCGAGCCGACGCTGCTGGTGACCACGCGCGGTTTCCGCGACGCGCTGCGCATCGCCTACCAGAACCGCCCGCGCCTGTTCGACCGGCGCATCGTGCTGCCGGAGCTGCTGTACACGGAAGTGATCGAAGCGCGGGAGCGCATCGGCGCCCGCGGCGAGGTGATCGAAGCGCTGGATGCGGCGCACCTCGCCGCGGCGCTGCGGGCGTCGCGCGCGCGGGGCCTCGCCAGCGTGGCCATCGTCTTCATGCACGGCTATCGGTACCACGCGCACGAGCTCGCGGCCGAAGCGCTCGCGCGGGCCGCGGGCTTCACGCAGGTCAGCGTCAGCCACAAGGCAAGCCCGATGATGAAGTTCGTCAGCCGCGGCGACACCACGGTGGTAGACGCATACCTGTCGCCGATCCTGCGCCGCTACGTCGAGCAGGTCGCGGCCGAGATGCCCGGCGTGAAGCTCTTCTTCATGCAGTCGTCCGGGGGATTGGCCGACGCGCATGCGTTCCAGGGCAAGGACGCGATCCTGAGCGGGCCCGCGGGCGGCATCGTCGGCATGGCGCGCACCGCGCAGCTCGGCGGACAGGACAAGGTGATCGGCTTCGACATGGGCGGCACGTCGACCGACGTCAGCCACTACGCCGGCGAGTTCGAGCGCGAGTTCGAGACGCAGGTGGCCGGCGTGCGCATGCGCGCGCCGATGATGAGCATCCACACCGTGGCCGCGGGCGGCGGGTCGATCCTGCAGTTCGACGGCGCGCGCTTTCGCGTCGGCCCCCAGAGCGCGGGCGCCAACCCGGGACCGGCCTGCTACCGGCGCGGCGGACCGCTCACCGTGACCGACGCCAACGTCATGCTGGGCAAGGTGCAGCCGGCGTGGTTCCCGCGGCTGTTCGGGCCGCGCGCCGACGAGAGCCTCGATGCGGACGTCGTGCGCGAGAGGTTCGGCGCGCTTGCGCAGCAGACGGGCCGCAGCGCCGAGGAGGTCGCGGCCGGCTTCGTCGACATCGCGGTGGCGCAGATGGCCAACGCGATCAAGAAGATCTCGGTCGCCCGCGGCTACGACGTCACGCGCTACACGCTGCAGTGCTTCGGCGGCGCCGGCGGCCAGCATGCCTGCCAGGTCGCCGATGCGCTCGGCATGACGCGCGTGTTCGTGCACCCGCTCGCCGGCGTGCTCTCGGCCTACGGCATGGGCCTCGCCGACCAGAGCGTGATGCGCGAGCGCGCGATCGAGCGCCGGCTCGACGCCGACGCGCTCGCGGCCGTCGCCGCCGCGCTCGACACGCTGGCGGCCGACGCCGCGGCCGGCCTCGCGCGCCAGCGGGCCGGCAGCGGCACGGTCATCACGCGGCGGCGCGTGCACGTGCGCTACGAAGGCACCGACACCGCGCTGATCGTCGCCTTCGGCGAGCTCGCAGAGGTCCAGGCCGCGTTCGAGCAGGCCTACCGGCAGCGCTTCGCGTTCCTGATGCCGGGCAAGGCGATCGTCGTCGAGGCGGTCTCGGTGGAAGCGATCCTTCCCGGCGATTCGCCGCGGGAGCCGCGGCAGGCGACGCACGCGCCGCGCCCGGTGCCTCGCCGCGAGACGGTGCGCGTGTACTCGGGCGGCGCGTGGCACGACGCCGCGCTCGTGGCCCGGGACGACCTGCGCGCCGGCGACGTGATCCCCGGCCCGGCGATCATCGCCGAGCGCAACGCTACCACCGTCGTCGAGCCGGGATGGGAGGCGGCGCTGACGGCGCTCGACCACCTCCTGCTCGAGCGACGCACCGCGCGCGCGGTCCGCTTCGCGGCCGGCACCCACGCCGACCCCGTGCTGCTCGAGGTGTTCAACAACCTGTTCATGAACATCGCCGAGCAGATGGGGCTGCAGCTGCGCAACACCGCCTACTCGGTCAACATCAAGGAGCGGCTGGATTTCAGCTGCGCGCTGTTCGACGCCGACGGCAGCCTGATCGCGAACGCGCCCGCACATGCCGGTGCACCTGGGCTCGATGGGCGAGAGCATCCGGACGGTGATCCGCGAGAACCGGCAGACGATGCAGCCGGGCGACGTCTACGTGCTGAACGATCCGTACCACGGCGGGACGCACCTGCCCGACGTCACGGTCATCACGCCCGTCTACCTCGGCGCCGACCGCCGGCAGCCGATGTTCTACGTCGGCTCGCGCGGGCACCACGCCGACATCGGCGGCATCACGCCCGGCTCGATGCCGCCGTTCTCCACGTCGATCGAGGAGGAAGGTGTGGAGATCGACAACTTCAAGCTGGTCGAGCGCGGCGTGCTGCGCGAGGCCGAGATGCTGGCGCTGCTCGCGAGCGGTCGCTACCCGTCGCGCAATCCCGGCCAGAACATGGCCGACCTCAAGGCGCAGATCGCCGCCAACGAGAAGGGCGTGCAGGAATTGGGCAAGATGGTCGAGCACTTCAGCCTGCCCGTCGTTCAGGCCTACATGCGCCACGTGCAGGACAACGCCGAGGAGTCGGTGCGCCGGGTGATCACCCGCCTGCAGGACGGCGAGTTCACCCTGCCGCTCGACAACGGCGCGCAGATCCGGGTGGCGATTCGCTTGAATGCGCGAGAGCGCAGCGCCGAGATCGACTTCACCGGCACCTCGCCGCAGCAGGCCAACAATTTCAACGCGCCGACCGCGGTGTGCATGGCGGCCGTGCTCTACGTCTTCCGCACGCTGGTCGACGACGACATCCCGCTCAATGCCGGCTGCCTGAAGCCGCTGCGGGTCGTCATTCCGGCGGGATCGATGTTGAACCCCGCCCCGCCGGCATCGGTGGTCGCCGGCAACGTCGAGACGTCGCAGTGCATCACCAATGCGCTTTACGGCGCGCTCGGCGCGCTGGCGGCGAGCCAGTGCACGATGAACAACTTCACCTTCGGCAACGCTCGCCACCAGTACTACGAGACGATCAGCGGCGGCTCCGGTGCCGGCGAGGGCTTCGCCGGCGCCAGCGTCGTGCAGACGCACATGACCAACTCGCGGCTGACGGATCCCGAGATCCTCGAGTTCCGCTTCCCCGTCCGTCTGGAGAGCTACGAGATCCGTGCCGGTTCGGGTGGCGCCGGCCGGTGGCGCGGCGGCGACGGCGGCGTGCGCCGCGTGCGCTTCCTCGAGCCGATGACCGCGAGCATCCTCTCGAACGGACGCCGGCACGGCGCGTTCGGCATGGCCGGCGGCAGCCCCGGCGCGACCGGCATCAACCGCATCGTGCGCGCCGACGGCCGGGTCGAGACGCTCGCCCACATCGGCCAGGCGGAGATGCTGCCCGGCGACGTCTTCGAGATCCACACGCCGGGCGGCGGCGGCTACGGCACGCCGTGAGCGGCACCTGCCTCGCAACGCCATGAGCCGCCGGCTGCGCTTCGTTCTACTGTCGACGTTCTACCCGCCCTACAGCTTCGGCGGCGACGCCATACACGTGCAGGCGCTCGCGCGCGCTGGTCGCGGCGGGGCACCGCGTCGACGTGATCCACTGCGTCGATGCATGCCGGAGCGCTGCAGCGCCGAAGTCGACCTCTTCCTCGGGCCCGGCGACTTCGTCGCGCGGATGCACGAGCGGTATGGACTCACGCGGCCGATCGTCCAGCTCCCGCTGTTCGTCGAGCGATCGGAAGGCGACGAGCCCGAGCAACTGCCGCCCCATCCGCGACCCTACTACCTGTTCGTCGGGCGCGTGGAGGCGGTGAAGAACCCGCGCTCGCTGCTCGAGGCTTGGGACAAGTTCGCGGGCGCGGACCTGCTGATCGCAGGGACCGGCTCCCAGTCCGAGGCTCTGCGCGTGCGGGCGTCGTCCAATCCGCGGATCCGCTTCCTCGGACACGTGAGCCAGTCGTCGCTGGGCCACTTCTACGCCCACTGCCTCGCGTGCCTCGTGCCGTCGTCGTTCTACGAAGTGTTCCCGCTGGACGCGGCGCGGATGGCGGCTGTAGTCGCCGCCGCGGAAGATCCGCCCGTGCCGGAACTTGAGACGGCGCCAGTTGCCGTCGGTGTCGATGTCCATGCGCGCGTAGCCGTCGCGCAGGCGCGCGACGCGATGCGAGCCCTCGAGGAGCATCAGCGGCCCATCTTCGATCGTCACCGGCGTCAGCGGTATCCACGACGCGCAGAGTTCGCTCGTACCGCGGCCCATGTAGACGAAATCGCAGTGCGGCGCCGTCGCCTGCCCCGGGGCCATGAGGCGCAGCCACAGGTAGTCGAATGCGCGCGCCTCGGCGTCGAGGAACCGGTCGTAGAAGGCGTGCATCGGTCCCGCGAGAGCAAGCGCGCGAACGAGCGCGAAGCGGCCGGCGCCGCGTCGAGCGCGATCCCGAGCGAGGTCGGCGGACGCAGTTGGCCCAAGTCGGGCAAGCGCGTCGAGCGAGGCGCCCGGCTCGGCCGGTCGGCATTCCGCTGAGGTTCAGACATCGTTTCCGCCATCTTCGCGCGCAATGCGCTCGCCGCGACCCCATTGCGAGGCGCCTCGCTTACTATCAGGGTCAACCGGGAAAGGCGTAAGGGCGACGGTCCGGCCGCGGAGCGTTGGCCCGGCGCCCCGCCGGTTACCATCCGCATTTCCCCATTGAGGACGCCCGATGCCCCGGCACAAGGATACCCAGCGGCTGCTCGAAGCGCTGCACTCGTTCGAGCGCGGCAAGGTGGTCACCGCCCGCGAGGCGGTGGCGCTGATCCGCGACGGGGACACCGTCGCGACCGGCGGTTTCGTCGGCATCGGGTTTGCCGAGAACATCGCGGTCGCGCTGGAGGAGCGCTTCCTCCACGCCGCGAAGGACGCGCCCGACGGCATCGGCAGCCCGCGCGACCTCACGCTCGTCTACGCGGCCGGCCAGGGCGACGGCAAGGAGCGCGGGTTGAACCACCTGGGGCACGACGGGCTGGTCAAGCGCGTGGTCGGCGGCCACTGGGGCCTGGTGCCGAAGCTGCAGGCGCTCGCGGTGGGCAATCGCATCGAGGCGTACAACCTGCCGCAAGGCGTGATCACGCACCTCTATCGCGACATCGCCGCCGGCAAGCCGGGGCACCTGTCGCGCGTCGGTCTCGGCACCTTCGTCGACCCGCGCCACGGCGGCGGCAGGATCAACGCGCGCACCGAGGAGGACCTGGTCACGCTGATGCCCATCGACGGCGAGGAGTACCTGTTCTACCGCGCGTTCCCGATCGACGTCGGCATCGTCCGGGGCACGACCGCCGATCCCGACGGCAACGTGACGATGGAGCGCGAGGCGCTCACGCTGGAGGCGCAGGCGATCGCGATGGCGGCGCGCAACTCGGGCGGCATCGTCATCGTGCAGGTGGAGCGCCTCGCCGAGCGCGGCAGCCTGCCGCCGCGGCAGGTCAAGATCCCGGGCGTGCTGGTCGACTGCATCGTCGTCGCCGAGAAGCCCGAATACCACATGCAGACCTTCGCCGAGCCCTACAGCGCAGGCTTCTCCGGCGAGGTGCGGGTGCCGGCGTCGCTGGTGCCGGTGCTCGCGATGTCCGAGCGCAAGATCATCGCGCGGCGCGCGGCGCTCGAGCTGCGGCCCAACAGCGTGGTCAACCTGGGCATCGGCATGCCCGAGGGCGTGGCGAGCGTGGCCGCCGAGGAAGGCATCGTCGACCTGATCACGCTCACCGCGGAGCCCGGCGTGATCGGCGGCATCCCGGCGTCGGGCCTCAACTTCGGCGCGGCCGTCAACACGCAGGCGATCATCGACCAGCCGGCGCAGTTCGACTTCTACGACGGCGGCGGTCTCGACGTGGCGTTCCTCGGGCTGGCGCAGGCGGACCGCGAGGGCAACCTCAACGTGTCGAAATTCGGCCCCCGCCTCGCCGGCGCCGGCGGCTTCATCAATATCTCGCAGAACGCCAAGACCGTCGTCTTCGTCGGCACGTTCACCGCCGGCAAGCTGGTGGTGGAGACGCGCGACGGGTCGCTCGCGATCCTCAAGGAGGGCGACGCGCGCAAGTTCGTCGCCGAGGTCGAACACCGGACCTACTCGGGCAGCCAGGCCTGGAAGCGCCGGCAGAGCGCGCTCTACGTCACTGAGCGCGCAGTTTTCCGACTGTGCGCGGACGGCCTCGCGCTCGTCGAGATCGCGCCCGGCGTCGACCTCGAGCGCGACGTGCTGGCGCAGATGGACTTCCGCCCGGTGATCCGCGCCGCGCCGAAGCTGATGGAAGCGGCGATCTTCCGCCCCGCCCCGATGGGCCTGCGCGAGCGCATGCTGGCGATCCCGCTCGCACGCCGGCTCACCTACGACGCGGCGCAGAACACGCTGTTCATCAACTTCGAGCGCCTCAAGGTGCGCACGCCGCAGGACGTCGACGAGATCGCCGCCGCCGTCGAGGCGGTGGTCGCCCCGCTCGGCAAGCGCGTCTACGCGATCGTCAACTACGACAACTTCGACATCGCGCCCGAGGTGCTCGATCGCTACACCACCGTCGTCCAGCACCTGGTCGAGCATCACTACTGGGGCGTCACCCGGTACACGACCTCGGGCTTCCTGCGGATGAAGCTGGGCGAAGCCCTGGCGCGACGCGGGGTCGCGCCGCACATCTACGAGACCGGCGACGAGGCGCGCGCGCACGTCAAGGACGACGGGATGTCGGCGTAGGGTCGGGCTGTGCCCCGCGAGGCAGGCAGGCTGCATACAATGGGAAGGCGTGGTGCGGTCACCGTGTTGCCCGCTTGCGCCAATTGCGTGATTCGATGATCGATCGACGGACATTCGTTCGCGTGGCGGTCGCGGCGGTCGCTGCGGCGAGACTTGATGTCTTCGCGCAGCCGGCGGCTCGCGTGTACCGGGTCGGCATCCTGCGCCCCACCTCGCCGCTGAAAGCCGCGGACCGGGTCACCGGAGAGTTCGTGGTGCCCGCCGCGCTCGCCAAGCTGGGGTACGTCGAAGGCCGAAACCTGCTGCTCGAATGGCGCTACGCCGAGGGCAATCTGCAGCGCCTTCCCGTCCTCGCCCGCGAATTGGTGCAGATGCAGGTGGATCTGATCGTCGCGGTCGGCGGTGCCGCGCTGCTGGCCGCCCAGGGGGCTACCGCAAACATTCCGATCGTCTTCTTCGGCAACTTCGATCCGGTCGCGGCCGGATATGTGGCAAGTCTCGCCCGACCGGGGCGCAACGTCACAGGCGTGCTGATCGCCCCCGGAGGCACGCTGGCTGCGAAGAAGCTGGAACTGCTGGCGGAAACGGTGCCCCGTGCCCGCCGGATCGCCGTGCTCGCCCCCGAGGACCCCGCGAGCGCGAAGGAGCAGATGCCGGAATTGCAACGAGCGGCCGGCGCGCTGGGCATCGAGCTCGCGCTCGTCAGAGTCGGCAACGGCAACTACGCGGACGCATTCGTGCGCATCGCGGCGACGCGCCCGGACGCGCTCTTCGTCCTTGCCGACACCTATTTCGTGTTTGACCGCAGAGGCATCATCGACCTTACGACGAGGTACAAGCTGCCCTCAATCTGGGAGTGGCGTGAACAGGTCGAAGACGGGGGGCTGATGGCCTACGGCAGCAGCCTGTCGGAGCGCTACCAGCGCATTGCCGAGTGCGTCGATCGCATCTTCAAGGGCGCCAATCCCGGCGACGTCCCGGTTGACCAGCCAACCCGGTTCGAGTTGGTGATCAACGTCAAGACCGCGAAAGCCATCAGCCTCGCGATTCCGCGGTCAGTGCTGGTGCGCGCGAACGATCTGATTCGGTGACGGACCGGCGGCAGGTGATCTTGAGCGCCGCGAGGTCCAACCGTCTACGCCTGCCACACGGCATAGCCGCCCTCGCGCAGATCGATCGCCAGCTCGACCTCCATGGCGCGCGCCTCGCCGTAGGACATCGGGTTGTAGGCCTCGTAGATGTGCGGCAGCAGCCGCAACCCGTAGGTCCGGACGTACCGGTTCGCCTGCAGTCCGGCCTTGTGCTTGTCGAAGCGCACGTCGGGGTCCAAACCGGTCATGCCGACGTACACGCACGGCTTGCCTGCCACGTGGGCCGGGTTGGCCTTCATGAACCGCGCTTCGTGGAGCACGTCCTCCGACAGCAGGACGACGTAGACGTGGTAGTGGCGACGGCGGCCCATGGGGCGTTCGCAGGCGAGCGTAGGGTGATGGGCAGGACCGTGTACGGCAGGGCCTTCGCTGCAGGCGCGGGCGTTCGACTACACAGTGTTCGAACTCGACCCGAAGGTCATACTGAAACCCCTGCGCCAGTGTTCCGGGCCGTACAGGGTATGACTGGCGTCCCCAGGGGGATCGGGCGCTATCCCCACCATGGTTGCGCGGAGCGTAGCGAAGATCGTGGACGACAGATCATCCACCGGACCTCGCGACCTCCGACGCTGCTTTGATCAGCGTCTCCTCGGGCACGCCGCTTTCCCGGAGCCTTTCGATCAACTTACCGATGGCCGACCCCTCGAACCGTTCCAGGTCGTCGCGCAAACCGGCCCCGACGTAGGACCGCAACAGCGTCTGATATCCGGAAAAACCTTTGAGTGGAGCAATGCGCTTCATGTCAAGGATCACGTCTTCCGGCATGCGCAGCGTAACGGACACCATCGGGCGATCCTTCGCCAGCCGCCGCTTAATCGTCGCCATCTTCATAGCTTTTCCTCTCGCTCGGCTCGGCCTTTCGAGCCGAGATGATTCGAATGTAATCGTCCTCGACCAGGAGGTGAACGACGAACAGGATCCGAAACTCGAAGTCGCAGCCCACCGCGCCGTCGCGCTGCTCTCCGTCGCGCGACGCGTCGACGTAGCGCAAGAACGGATCGAAAAATACCTACGCTGCCTGCTCGAATGAAACAGCGAGCTTCTCGGCATTGAGTTTGGCTTTGTCCTCGTCCCAGTGGAATCGAATACCCCGCAACTCGTACTCGATGTCCATTGGCCGATTATAGGTAGCGTATTGCTAATGTCAATACATTACCTGCAGATGGCGAATGCCTCCGGGTCGTGCCTTCGCCGCGTTCGAGCAGCGCTCGCCCCCCCGATAATCCTGGCCGAGCTTCCCGGGTCGATCGGGCGTCCCGGGATCCCCGCGCCCCGGCCGATGCCCGCCGTGCCGGCGACGGCGACCGATGCGGCCTCACGTCCCGACCGGCCCACCGTCCGCCTTGCGGGTCGCCACGGTGGCCGAGCGCGGCCGCCCGCCTGACTTGAAATCGGGCCAGTTCGAGTACCGCGTCGGGTTGGCCGGGTCGTTGTGCAGGTTGGGGAGTTCGAGACCGTCGCTGCGAGGGGTGAGCGGCTCGCGCGGATGCTGGATGTTGACGACCCGATCACGCGCGCCCGCGTCGCCGTGCTGATCGTCGCCAGTTGTCTCGCGCTGGCCGCGCTCGCGCTGCTGGTGCGGCTGGTCTGAGCCGGGACCACCTGGCGAGCCTGCAAGGCGGCTTTCCTGTCGGTGTATCGTGCGCGTATGGCCTGGATACTTGGAATCGTCGGCGCCGCCGCGTCCGTGGCGTATTACATCTTCTTCGATCCGTCGCGCCACCCGGCGCACATGGCGTGGTCAACCTTGAACGTCGAGATCCTCGCGATATACGGGGCTGCCGGCTTCGCCGCCGGTTGCGTTCTAGGCTTCGTTATCAGCAGGATCGGCCATCACGATTTGTGACGCTCCATCCGGCAGGTCTACATCGCGCGGCTACCCGGCGACGCCGACAACGGGCACCCGCCGGCACGCCGGATGCGGCAGCCGGCCGACACCCAGGACCGTGCTCACATTGCAGACTGAGGTGCTGACCGTCCGCGCGTCACGCGCCGGATTGAAGTAGCGCGCGTCCGGGTCAACCTCGCGGATCTCTGGCGGGCCGATAATCTCGAACTCCGCATATCGCTGGGCGATAACGTGGCGCTCGGCGACGTAGCGAGCGCGAACCCATTTCCCGGTGCGCGGATCGCGAAAGCGGAAGGGGAATAGCTCGAGGCGCGGCATCGGGCGATTATCGCCTGATGGCGACCGGTAGCATGGCCGAGGAATGCCGATCTGCTTCCGATTGCAAACTCTTAGCCAATTCGGAGGAAACGTATGCGAGCCTTTGTCTGCTTTGCCATCCTTGTTTTCGTCCAAGTTGCCGAAGCGCAAACCGACAGCGGAAAACGGTTGCGACCAGAAACACGTTACTGCTGGGTACTGGAAAAGCCTGGCCGCAATCAGGACGAAAAGGCGGCCCAATGCAAGCAAGGGGAAACGATGCCTTTTGACGAGCTTCCAGACGACCACACGATCGCCGTAGCTTGCAACCTCAGGTATTCCGTGGTCTTCATGGGCCCGGTAAATTCCCACGTTCTGTGCGTGAAGAAGTAGCAGTCTCTCAGAATCCTCGCTGTTCAGAATTCCGACGTGCCATCTATCGCAACTCGGTGGCCGCTAGTTCGTAGGAACGCACGCCGGCATTGACCGCGCAGGATCGCGCAGGCGGCGCGCTACGGGGCTCGCGGCTATCTGCACACGTCCGAGGATCGCCGCGCCCGCTGCGCGTTGACCTGGCGCGGCTGGTGAGCGGCCGACGTGGAGATGCCGGCGGATTTCGGCGCGGCGGATTTCGTCTGCTTCCCCGTAGCGGGATGCGGATCGGTGCGGACGCGCTCCAGAGTCTCCAGCGACCGCAGCCATTGGGCGCGTGCAGCCATTTCTCCCGACGTCGGTGCAAGTAAATGGCGCCACAGACGGGCCTCGCGCTCTGTGCCTAGGTGCGCGAGCCCGTCGCGATACCCCCGTCCGCGGGCTGCGCGCGAGGCGTCGGTGTCATCCACCAGCGCCAACCACTGCTCATGCTCGGCGGCCGTGTCAAACTGTTCGCCGAAGCGCGCCCGACGTAGGCCATGTCGGTAACCGTGCCAGTAGTCGGCGTGCTTGGGCTCGACCATCGCCATCGTTCGCGCCCTGGTGCTCTCCTGCTCGAATACGCTGTCGATCACGTTGGCCTCCATAGTGGCTCATTTCGTACCGCGCGCCCTAGGGCCGCGGCTCTACTCCGGCGAACCCGTCGCGGTAGCCGCGCACGACCTCGGCATATTCAGGGTTGTCGGCGAGCCTGAGGCACTGCGCGTGCTCGTCCTGGGTGGGGAACTCCCCCACGCGGTAGTGCCGGCGCAGGCCGGGCAGATAGCCGCGCCGGTAATCGTCGCTGACTGCGGTCGCGGCAGCGGTCCGCGCCAACTTCATGTAGCGCTTGAACTCGTCAAGAATGGTCGGCATGGCGATGACCCCTAAGCGAGGAGAAGGACGCCAAAATTTACGCCCGCATGCTGAAAATTCGCTGAACGCGGACCCGCCCGCGCGTGCGTGGGGCTGACAAGTTCACGATCGAGCAGGTGATGAAGACCGTGCTGGATGATCGGCGCGACTTTCGCGGCCGAGAAACCCGCGCCCGCGCTTCCCGCAGCAATGCCGATCCGTTCCAATGGGACCATCCGCGCAACCAACCGGGGAAGATGATGGCGCTTGAACGTGTTTCCGATTACACCCGCAAGATTCTGGCCGAAACGAAGGCGAAATTCTCGCTTGCGCGGTTGATCGAGCAGTGCGTCGATAACCGCGGCTTGCGTGATGGCGTAGAGGCCGAAGTTTGCCAAGAGGCGGCGCGCGCCGCGGGGCTGGCATTCGACCTGAACCGGCCGGTTGTCCCGTGGTCCGCATTGGCAACGCAGAAACGCGATGCCAGCGTGAGCGGCAGCGCCGGCTATTTGATGCAAACGGACGTGCTCGACGCGATCGACACGCTGCGCCCGTGGTCTGTTAGCGTCCGCGCTGGCATCTCGCTGGCGCCAGGCCTGAAGGGCAATGCACTTTTCCCGAAAACCAGCGGCAACATCACCGGCTACTGGCTCAATTCGGAGGCGACGGCGGTAACGGCATCAACGCCGACGCTCGTGCAAGTGCCGTTGACGCCGAACACCGCTGGCGCGCTCGTCACTGTTAGCCAGCTGCTGTTGAAGCAAAGCAACCAGACCGAACCGTACATTCGCCGCGAACTGCTCCGCACCATCGGCACGACGGTTGACCATGCCGTGCTGAACGGCGCTGGATCGGCGGAGCCGCTGGGCCTGTTGAACACCACCGGGATCGGCACCACGTCGGGCACGGCAATCGACTACGCCGACGCGCTCGCCATGCAGCAGTCCGTCGCCGAGGCCAACGCCGATGACGCCGTGGTTTCGTTCATTGGCACGCCCGCGGTGCGTGCGCTGCTCTCGGCGCGCGATGTCTCAACCGCCGGGAGCGGGGGCATGGTCTGGCAAAACGGCCGGATGGCCGGGCAGCCGGGCTACGTTACAACGGATATGCCATCGGCGACCTTGATCTGTGGCGCGTGGCCGGAACTGGTGCCCGGAATGTGGGGGCCGGGCGTCGAACTGCAAATTAACCCGGACGATCCGGCCCTGTTCAAAACCGGCGCCGTGCAAATGCGCTGCCTTGTTTCCTGCGATGTTGCAATTCTGCACGCGGCTGCATTCAACGCCGCGACGTCGATAACCTGACATGGCGACGATCAAGGTAGTTTGCACGCGCCCGATGATGATGCACGGCGCGCGCGTCGAAGCGGGCGCCATGCTCGCGCTCGCGCCGCTCGAGGCTGCCGATGCGATCGGCAGCGGCAGGGCCGTGCTGCAAAATCCGACTGATCGCGCGGCCGTTGACGCCGCCATCCGTACCGAGCGCGATCGCACGCTCGCATCCTGCGGCCGCGTGCCGGGCGAGCTTCTTCGCTTCGGCCGCGCGGCGTAATTGGCTTCGACCCTTTGCGCGCGAGCGAGCTGCGACATAGCGCGCGGCGGGAAGCTCAACGGGACTTGCAGCCTGTTGGGCCATCCACCCATGTCGGCGCACGCGCTGCTGTGGGGCCCGCTCGGCCCCTGCGGATAACGTCGAAGGCGACGCCGCAACAGCAGCGGAAGGCGCTCGGCCCGCGCGAGCGGTCAACGCGCCACCTTCACTTGCAGCAAGCCGGGCGCGCTAAATCTGCGGGCGCGCGAGGCCGATCCGGGCGCCACAAGCGGCACGCGGCCACGTTCACTTGATCCGATCACACGCGCCCGCGTCGCCGTGCTGATCGTCGCCAGTTGTCTCGCGCTGGCCGCGCTCGCGCTGCTGGTGCGATTGGCCGCGTGAACTTGCGAGCACGGGGCGCGTCTAACGTGGTCCCTGTCCTTGGAGGGGCTGACGATGAAATCAACGACTAACGCAGGGCCGCGCGCCAACTCGGCACGGCTCGCACAACGCGAGCGACCACGCAGCCGAGCGGACCTGCGTGTGGCTTCCCGCGACCGCTACGCTGCCGAGCGTGCGCTGGCGTTGGAGCGTCTGGTAGACGAGCTCGCCAGACGAATCGCGCCGGCCGGCGGCTCGCGGCTGAGAAAGTAAACCCACACGGACTCAGCGCGACCGAGCACGCAAGCCGGCCTTCGGGCCGGTTTTCACGTCTGCCGCTGGAATCCGACCGCGTAGGACGGCGCAGGAGCGATTCTACGGGCGCGGGATGGGTCAACCACGCGCCGTCTCCTCCCCTCGTCGGGGACCGGAACGAGCTCCTTACGCAAGTCGCCGCGGCTCAGGGAGCCGCGGGTTAAGAGCAGCTAAAGTTCGTGGATTTAGCCTACGTTCACGGGACCGGAGTCACCGTGGTGATCGAGCCTACCTTGAGAGCGAGCAGCTCAAAACCCGTTGTTGGTGCCGGTGGGTTTCCTCCATCCAGTAGCTTTTCGCACGCGATGATGAGTCCGTCAGAATCGCCAATGGCCTGCGTGAAGACCGACGTGTAATAGGCCACATAGACCCCCGTCACCGGGGTGGGTGGAAACGCGAAAAAGATCTCGCGGGGGGGGTCCAATGGATGGGCGATCGTGACGACGGTACAGGCCTTGCCCACCGAATCGGTGATGTTCCCATATGTGATCCTCAGGGTCAGCGTGATCGCGTAACTGCCCTGGGGCAGGCTCACCTTGACGCCGCCCACTGCGTCATCGGCCTCCGCGAAGTACGCGTCGGTAGCTGCGCCATCTTTGCCATTAGTTCCATTGGAGCCATTAGTTCCATTGGTGCCATTAGTTCCATTGGTGCCATTGGTGCCGTTGGTGCCATTAGTGCCATTAGTGCCAGCGGGACCTGCCGCGTTGCTGAACCTGACCTGGCTGTCACCGCTCAAGCATGGCGCGGTTGGCGATGCTGATGCCGAGACGTTGTAGACCTGGCCCTTCGTGGTCGCGCTTCCCGCTGACGTCTTTGACGCAAGGCAGCCGGTGAAGGGGCCGGGATTGGGGGTTACAGCCAGGGAGCTCCCGGCGATGCCAGCGGCGAACGCGCCGACGAGCAGAATGGCGCGCGTCGAGGGATTACGGTGCTTCATCGTGTAGCTCCTTTGGCAAAGAGAAATTCGGACCGTTATATGGCCGAACGCGAATCACAAGCATTAACCGAGCCTTGGATACAACCAATTGTTTTAATGACCATCCGAGAAATATTCCACTGGCGATGCATGGAAAGTGTAAGAGGCACCGACATGCGCTTGACGCCTAATGTGATGCTCGCGCACGGAAATCGAGGTCGATTGGCCGTGCCTCCGCTGTTCGTCGCGCTGATGGACACACTGAGCGACCAACATCTGGCGCGGCTGCTGATCGGCGGCGAGGTCGCGCCCGCGCGCGCAGGGAGCGGACCCTTCGGCGGTTCACCGCGGACATCATCACCGCCGTCATCATCGCGGACAGCGACTCGGTGTACGGGATCATCGCGGCGGCACCCCCGGCAATGGGAGGTGCTGATTCTAGCGATTGTGGGTCTGATTGTGGGACGGCTAGCGTTTGTGGGATGCCGCTGAAACGCTAACTTGTTGTTTTTCTTGGCGTCCCCAGCGGGATTCGAACCCGCGTACCTACCGTGAAAGAGTAATTTTTCGCCTCTGAGGCCATCTTTACTTACCGTGCTTTACCTATAGAACATTGCCAGTTAACCCCAAATAGATTACAGTTAATCCTAGTCGCACTTGGGGTGGCACTTGGGGTGCCGCGCACACGGTAGGTACACGACGGAGGAATGATGGCAACCGAGTACGAGACGAAAACGAAGACCGCGCGCGCGCGGCTCGCCGTCCGACCGAAGGCATATTTTCGGGAGATCTCACACGGGAAGGCGCTCGGCTATTTCCGGCGCGAAGGCGTCGCGGGCGCGTGGGTCGTGCGCGAATGGGTTGCGGGAACGTATCGCTATCGCACGCTCGGCGAGGCGGACGACATCGTGACCGCCGACGGGCGCGACGTGCTGACCTTTGAGCAAGCCTTGCGCCTGGTGACGGACCCGCAAGCGGTCGTGCCGGTCGGCAAGATGACGGTGGCCGGCGCGATCGAGGGCTACCTGGTGCGCGTCGCGGCGCGCAGCAAACACGCGGACCTGTACCGCAGCATAGCCAACAAGCACATCATCCCGGCGCTTGGACGGCACCGCATTGACCGGCTGACGAAGACCATGATCGAGGGGTGGCAAGCCGGGCTGGTGATCGAAGACCCGGACGATGAGGACGCGAAGCGGCGCTCGCAGGACACCGCAAACCGCGTGCTGACGATCCTCAAAGCGGCGCTCAATGCTGCGTTCGAAGACGACGCCAACGCTATCGCGACCGACTCCGCATGGCGGCGCGTCAAGCCTTTCCACAACGTCAGCCGCGCCCGCGAAGACGACCTCGAGGCCGGGCAGGTGCGGCTGCTGATCGCGAAGACCGCCACCATTGACGCCGCGCTCGCCAATCTGATCGAGGCCGGCTACCTGACCGGCGCCCGGCTCGGTGAACTGGTCGCCGCGAATGTGCGCGATCTCGACGGCGCCGGGCGCGTCCTACACCTCGACGGCAAGACCGGGCAGCGCAACGTCAGCCTGACGATCGAGAGCGCGACCTTCCTGCAGCGCATGGCCACGGGCAAGACGCCGCTCGCCCCCCTGCTCCCCGCGGCCGACGGTTCGCGCTGGGTCCGCGCCAACATTCACCGCCCGCTCAAGGCGGCGCTGAAGCTGGCGAAGCTGCCGGCCAGCGTCTCGTTCTACACGCTGCGCCACGCCCATATCTCACGCGCGATCGAGGCCGGTATGCCGTTGTCCCTCATCGCCGAGAACTGCGGCACCTCCCTGCTGATGATCCAGAGGAACTACGCCAAGGTGCTCGCGCGCACCCGCAGCGACGTAATCCAGAAGACGGCGCCGAAGTTGCGGAGGGTGAAATGAGCAAGCCAAAGCGCGCTGGACACAAGCCGCTCCCCGGCTTGGGGATTCGCCCGGTGGATACATGGCGCGACTCGGCCGCGGTTCCCCTCCCCTCGCTCAAAGTGTCGTCTGATTTGAATCTGACAGGACGTCCTCGCGATGGCGGCATCGTCTACGCGCTGGAGGAAGACGGCGTGGTAATCGGCACCTGGCGGCATTCGGATGCGCCGTGGCTGCACGCTTGGCTCGTCAGGCGCCTCCGACAATTGCATGGTGCGTGGCACGTCGCACGGGACTCCCGCCCGCTCACCAAGGGCCAACAGCTAACCGGAGCCGCGCGCGCCACGCAGCTCAAGGCGGAAGCGGCGGCGCTGGATGCGCGAGTACTCAAGGCGGCGCAACAGGCCATCGCCACGCATGGGCAGATGAGCAACCCGGCTCTCGCCGAATTCCTGGAAGACCGCGGCGGACTCGGCACCAAGAGCACCTTGCTCAAGAAGTTGCCGAAGCTGCTCAAGCCAACCAAGTAATCCCCGCCGGTCAACCGGAAGGGTGCTAAGCGCCCTTCCTGTTTCGTGCGGATGATGGGCTTCGTGCCTGCGAAGTTTGCAGGAATCTCTCGGAGTCCAACATGGCCGCAATCGTTTCCCGCGACGCGATCCCCGACTACGCCGAGCGCGCCCGCCGGCTGGGTGATCTGATCGCCGCACCGGCGCTGCCTGTCGCCGACATCGCGCTGTTCCTCGACCTGCCGCTGTCCACAATGGACAAGCTGCGCGCGACCGGCAAGGGTCCGCGTATGTTCCGGCTGGGGCGGCGCCTGTACGTCCGGCAAGCTGATCTTCGCGACTGGCTCGACGCGATGGCGTTGTCGGAGGCGGCGTGAGGCCGCACGGATCGGGACCGCCACCCGGAAATGGCGAAGCCCGCATGGCGGCGGGCTCCGGTACGGCGGCAGAACGGACAACAGGCACCGCGAAGCATACGCCCCAGGTCGGCGACGATCAACCGGCGAATCAATTCGCCGTCATGATCCGGGCCGGCGATCGGCGCACGCTCTGGGGCCACTTCGCCGACAAGCCCGCTGCCGATTCGGTCGCCGGAAAACTTCGCCGGCACGGTTTCGATGCCGTCGTCGTTGACCGGCAGGAGGTGACGCCGTGACCGCGCTCACTACCACCACGTCGTCGGCGCTCACCGCCACCGCGACCGCGATCCATGGCGAGCACGAGGCGGCGCAGCGATGCGCGTCCGAGGCCGTCGCGCACGCGATCCGCTGCGGCGAACTGCTGATCGAGGCGAAGGCCGCGCTGCCGCATGGCGACTTCGGCGCCTGGCTGGCCGCGAACGTCGCATTCTCCGGCCGCACCGCGCGCGGGTATATGCGGCTCGCCGGAATGGACGAGGCAAAACGGCAACGCGTTGCCGATATGAGCCTGCGCGAGGCGATCGCTTCGATCGCTGAAAGACCAAAGCGGAAGGCAACCGGCTACCGGATACATTTTGACCAACGACCGCCGACCTATGCGCTGCCGCTCGAGCTAGGCGGCTCGTTCTCTGCAAATACCGAAGACGGGCGATTGATAAGCGTCAACGAATCCGCGCAGCACCCGGGATTCTGGTTTGTCGGTGCGTTCGACAGCGGACGCGGCCTGATCGAAGGGTGGACGCGGCCGGTCCATGTGGATGCTGTTTGCGTTTGTCTCGACGTACTCCGCGTGTCGCAAGATGCCTACTGGTTTCGAGACGCAAAGGCCGGGCCGATCGAGGCGCCGCTTTGGTCATTCAAAGATCAGCCTGAAACCGCATATGAGGCGGCGCGAGCGATGGGGGCGACGCCATGACCGCCCGCCGCTGCCACGGCTGCCTCGTGCCAATCCCCGCCGCGCGCCGCTGGTCGCGCTGGTGCTCGCGCTGCGCGGGTTGGATTCGATTCGCCCATGCGTTGCGGATCATGCGCGCGACGCGATCGGCGCGGAGGTGCGCGCCATGACGGCCGTAACCAGTTTCGACGGCCAGTCGCATTTCGACAGCGAGGCGGTTTACCTCGTCTCGGCGCGCGAACCTTCGGGCATGTGGTATCAGTTTGCTTTCCTCAACCTGGAGGCCAATGCGCGAAAACTCGTTGACCTTCTAACCGGGCTGGGCGTTGAGGCTGATGTTGCAGCACTCCCCGCGGATGAGCTTCGGCAATACTGCGCGGAAGGCTCGGCCGCTGAACCCGGTTATGTCTGGTTCGAACGAGGGCCGGCGCCATGACCGCCGCAACCCTACTCGACCGGCTCGACGGCGTGCGCCAGACCGGGACCGGCCGCTGGCGCGCACGCTGCCCGGCGCACGACGGACGGAATACGCAAGTGCTGTCCATCTCCGAAGGCAGCGACGGGACCGTGCTCATCAAGTGCTTCGCCGGCTGCAGCGCGCTCGCGATCGTCAATGCTGTTGGTCTGGAACTGCACGACCTGTTCCCCCGCGTCGAGTGGCAGGCCAGCGGCAACCATGCACCGCTGCCGCGGCGTCCGCGCGTGGATTGGCCGGCGCTGATCGGCGCCTGCGAGCGCGACCTGATCCTCGTCAAGATCGTGCTCGCCATGATCGGCCGCGGCGAGCCGGTCAACGCCGACGACGCGACGGCTTGTCAGGTTGCGGCGACGCGCGTGTACCAGTTGATCCAAGAGCAACACGACATTGACGCGGCTCACGTCCGCGCGAGTGCTCGTGCGCGGGAACGGGAGGTGGCCTGTGGATAACGTGTTGCCGCTGTCGGCGAGAATGGAACGCGAGGTGGAGCGCGAACTTGCCGCACCGACCCGCGACCCGGCGCCGAGTGAAGATGCGATGGCGCTGGATTTCGTCAAGCGGCACGGCGCGGAGTATCGCCACGTCGCGCCCTGGCACCGCTGGCTCAGGTGGGACGGTAAACGCTGGCGCGAAGACTCGACGGCCATCGGTCTACGCAGCGCATCCGCGAGCTGGTCCGGGCAACCGTTGCCGGCGACAAAGGCGGAACGCACGACGGCCAATGCGTCGTTTCGTTGCCGGGGTCGAGCGGCTGGCTGCGCACCGATCAAGCCATCGTCGTGTTGCCAGAACATCTCGACGCCGATCCGTGGTCACTGAACACGCAGAACGGCATCGTCAACCTGCAGACCGGCGTCATCCGGTCGCACGATCCGCAGGCGCTCTGCACCCGGATCGCAAACGCTGCCGTTGACCCGGAGCACGGCGCGGACCTGTGGCGCGACTTCCTGGCCGGAATCACCCAGGACGACGGCGAACTGGCCGACTACCTGCAACGTGTCGCCGGCTACTTCGCGACCGGCGTGACGATAGAGGACGTGCTCGTCTACCTGTTCGGCATCGGCGCCAACGGCAAGTCATCCTTCGCCGAGGCCATCGCCTATGCTCTGGGCGACTACGCCCGCATCTTCCCGTCCGAGGTGCTGATGGAGAGCAAGGGCGAGCGGCATCCTACCGACCTCGCGCAATTCCTCGGGGTCAGGTTCGCGCTCACCAGCGAGCCGAGCTCGTCGGCGACGTGGAACGACTGCGCGCATTAAGAGCCTGACCGGGGACGCGACGATCTGCGGCCCGGTTCATGCGCGGCGACTTTTTCGAGTTTGCCCGGACGCACAAGACCATGCGTCGATCGGCAACCACATGCCGCGTCTCGCCGACGTGACGCACGCTATCCGGCGGCGCGTGCAAATGGTCCCGTTCCGGGCCGTGTTCGACCCCGCGCCCGGACCCGGTATGCGCGAGCGCCTGAAGGCTGAGGCCGGCGGCGCCATCCTCGCCTGGATCGTCGCAGGGGCGCGCGCAATGGCAGCGCGAGCCGGGACGACGCCGCCGGCCGCCGTGCGCAGCCTCACCGACGGAGTACCTGACGGCGAACAGGATGTCATCGGCCAATGGCTCGACGAACGGTGCGAGCGGCGCCGTCGGCGCCTTCGAGCGATCGAGCGACCTGCACCGGAACTACAAGGCCTGGTGCGACGGCCAAGGGGTCCACGCCCGAGTCAAACGTGGCGCTGTCGGCGCACCTACGCGGCAGCCGGATTCGAGCAGCGGCTCGACGATGGTTGGTCGCGTGTTCTACGGCTTGAAACTTAGGGCGCCATGAAGGGTATGAAGCCTTCCCCTATATCTACCGTTACGCGTACGCGCGCACACGCGCATACGGTGGAATATGGGACAACCCTTCATACCCTTCATATCGGGGGATACGTCCGAAACCGGGCAACCCTTCATACCCACCGCGGAGGAAATGACATGACGACCATCACCGCCGAATGGCAGCAGCGCATTGACGCAGCGCAGGAGCAACCGACCGAGGAAATACACGGCGAGACGTACCAGCGCATCCGGTACGGCGACGACTTCCCGGACGGGCTCCCCCAATGCCGGGACTGTGGGGTCGAGCATGGGCAATTCCATGTCCCGGCCTGTTGCGTTGAACGCTGCCCCCGCTGCCGTGGTCAGGCCATCTCATGCGTCTGCCCGGAGGGACACTGACATGGCGTCCGGCAAATGGGCGCGCGGCAAGGAGCGGCGGCCGGAACTGGCAACGACTCAATGGCGGAAGCTGAGTCTTGCGATACGCGCGGCCGAACCGCTGTGCCGGCCGTGCAGCAAAGCGGGCCGGATCGTCCTGGCCGTGCAGGTGGATCACATTGACGAGGATCACCCCGACTTCTACGACCCCGCCAACCTGCAGCCGATCTGCGCGCAATGCAACGCTGAAAAGGAAATCCGCCGCAAGGGCTACCGCGTCAAGCAGCAGATCGACCCGAAGACGGGATACCCGCGCGCATGACTGCATCGTTGACGGGGCGGGCCGAGACCTTGGCGAAAATTCCCCTGCTAGCGGGCGCGACAATTCGTTGTATCGACATCGCCCAAAACGTCGGCATTCACGCGCCTGCGCGCGCAGGGAGCCGACGCTACCGGTCCCAAACTGGAACCAGTAGCCCCCGTCGCGCCCGCGCCTTCCGCATCGGCGATTTGTTGATCGAGGCCAAGCAGCGCGGTAAGGAAAGCGGCGAGATCCCGCACGGAGAGTTCGGTAAGTGGTGCGCTCAGAAGATCACGACTGTTAAGCACGCGCAAGTAGGCAAGTTTATGAAGCTTGCGCGTGATATCCCAAAAATCCACCGCGGCGGAAATTTGGCTGACGAATCCATCCGTAGCGTCTACTCGACGCTCGCGGGCCCCGGCGGCGTTTGGCTGTTTTCTCGCGGGCGGCGCGGCGCTGCTCTCTGCCTGGCAGGCCGCGCTCCCCCCGATCGCCGCGCGCAGATCGAGCTGTGGGCCACGCAGGGGGCGCACGTCGGGCTCGCGCTCCGGTTCCTTGGCGGTAAGTGGATCGCCCATGCCGAACTCGTCGACGCGACCGGCGCATTCACGACCTTGGACGTGATCGAACAGTCCGGCGACGCGCCGAGTGTCAATTGAATGTGCTACGATCGCGCCATGTCGTGGCGCGGGCCGGGAGGCTTGGCGCGGCGGCTGCAGCAAACTTTGCCACCGCTGGGGCGGGGACGTTCCAATAGCGGCGATGGGCCGGAAGGCTCGCGAAGTCGGCAGTACCGATCGCGCAATCGCGCGCGGTCGGATGACTCTCGCGAGGCCGGCATGATGCCGAACCACGAACCGATCGCACCGCGCAATCCGCGCGCCGTGTCCGTTCGCGCCTCGCGCACAATTTTGAGGTGAACCATGAACTTGACCGCTGAACAAATGGCCAAGGCCGAGGCCGACATCAACCGATTTTTCCAAACGCAAAAGGAAAAAACCGGCGCGATTTCCGATACGCAGGCCGAGATGTTGGTGAAGCAAGGCGAGCTGCAGGCGCGTTTGCTCGAGCTCGAACAGAAGGCGGCGCGGCGTCGCGGCGGCGGCGATCCCGGCGGCGGCGGCGACTACAACGGCAGCGCAATGCGCGCGCTGCTCGACGGCAACGCCGACATTGCGGCCGTCGTTTCAAACAGGGCGCGGCGGGCCGTGGTCGATGTGCCGGCGGGCTATTTCGCCGCGGTAACAAGTCCGACGGTTGTGTTGCCGCAGCAATTCCCCGGCCTTGTCGGTGGCGCGCCCGAGCGGCGCATGACGGTTCGCCAGCTGTTGTCGGCGATCCCCGTGGAATCCGGCGCGCTGCAGTACGTGCAGGAAACCGGCTACACCAACAACGCGGCAACGGTTTCCGAAACCACCGAGAAGCCGGAATCGGCGCTCATCTTCGAAATCAAAACGGCGAACATCCAAGTCATCGCGCATTGGATCAAGGTTTCCGTGCAGGTCGTTGCGGATACGCCCGCGCTGCAATCGTTCATCGATCGCCGTCTGCGCTACGGGCTGGCAATCATCGAGGAAGCGCAGCTGCTCAAGGGCTCCGGCAGCGGCAACAACCTGGAAGGCCTAACGGTCGCGGCAACAGCCTTCACCGGGAGCACAGCGGGAACGAAAATCGACGTTCTGCGCCGGGCGGCCGAGCAGCTGGAAACGACCGACTACCAGCCGTCGGGCTTTGTATTGAACCCGACCGATTGGGCGGCGATCGACCTGACGAAGGACACGGTGGGGGTGTACGTGCTCGGATCGCCGGCGCGCGCTACCGCTGCTCAGCTGTGGGGTCTGCCGGTCGCGCTGTCGAACTCGATGACGAGCGGCAATTTCCTGGTCGGCGATTTTCAACAGGCCGCGCTGCTGCTCGATCGGCAGGAAGCGCGTGTCGAGATTTCCGCCGAGAATCAGGACGACTGGATCAAGAATATGCTGACTGTGCGCGCGGAGGAGCGAATCGGGCTCGCGATCCTGCGGCCGGGCGCTCTCATCAAGGGCACGTTCGGAACCTGAGCTGGCGGCACATCATCGCAACATCCCGCGGGCTCTCGGGCTCGCGGGGTTGCGGTTCGTTGGGAGGTACACATGCTGACTCGACTGTTGACGCTGTTCGGATCGCGCGGAACTCCCGGCAAGGTCGGCAAGCTCGCCAAGCTCACGGCCGAACAGGCCGCGCGGCAAGCCGAAATCCGGCGGCTGCAGGACGCGGGGGCATCGCGCTCGCAAGCGCGACGTGCGACCGCTGCCATGATCCGGCGATGACCGCACGCCGCGCCGTCGTGCTGACCGTCGCCGGCTATGCCGTCCTGGCCGCGCTCGCGCTGGCCGTGCGCCTGGTCTGATCCGGGCTCACTTGGCGGGCCCGCGGGGCGTCTTTCCTTTCGGGTGTATCTTGCGCGCATGGCCTGGATACTTGGAGTCCTTGGCGCCTGCGCTGGCGTGGCGTATCGCATGCTCTTTGAGCACTCGCACCACCCGGCGCACGCGGCATGGTCAATCTGGGACGTCGAAGTGCTCGCGATATACGGGGCAGCCGGCTTCGCCGTCGGCTGGGTTGTAGGGTTCGTTATCAGCACGGAATCGGCCATCGCGATTTGTGACGTTCCATCGCGCCGACCGCGGCGCGCTACCCGGCGACGCCGACAACGACCACGCGCGGGCGCTGCTCGACCGGCAGCCGAGTGACGGCGAGGACCGCGACCACGTTGCAGGCTGAGGCGCGAACCGTCCGCGTACCGCGCGTCGGATTGAAGTAGCCCACATTCGGATCAACGTCGCGGATCTCGGGCGGGCCGATGATCTCCCATTCCGCATAGCGCGCGGCGATTTCGTGGCGCTCGGCGACGTAGCGGCGCCGACCCATTTCCCGGTGCGCGGATCGCGGAAGCGGAAGGGGTAGAACTCAAGGCGCGGCATCCGGCGATTATCTCCCGATCGGGTCGGATGCTGGTCGCGTAGGACGTGCCACGCTCGAAAAGTTGCGGCGACGCGCGGGCCGTCACCCGGACTGTGCAAGCTGTACGCGCGCCAGCCGGCGCAGGATCGCGCCTGCGCGGCGGTACGGCTCGCGCGGGTATCTGCACACGTCCGATGATCGCCGGATACGCCTGGCGCTGATCTGGCGCGGCTGCTGATCGGCGGCGACGGTCGCGCCCGCGCGCGCAGGGAGCGGACCCTTCGCCAGATCACCGCAATCGCCGGCCGACTTCCTGGTGCGCCTCGTCGAGCACTCCTGCGGCATCCGGCACCCCGAGGCGGCGGGCGATGACCGCAATCGGCATCTCGTTGACGTACATCATGGTGATCGCGGCGGCGAACATCCGGCCGGCGGCGACGACGGCACGCTCGACGGGCACCGCAACGTCATCGGCAACCCGCGGCGCGCTCGCCTGCAGGTCATCATCGAACACCGACCCGCACGGCGGCGCCCAATGCGCCTCGAAACTGCCGCACCGTCGCCGGATCGGCGGGCCAGCGCGCACCGCGCGACTCCAGCAACCCCACAACGTCAAGGCTTCGACGACCCGCTCGCGATCCATCGGCACCCCCAGAGATGGGACGCGCCGATTCTAGCCGACTTGAGGGTGGCACTTGAGGGTGCGGCGTAGCGCTTGTGGGGTGCCGCTGAAACGCTAACTTGTTGTTTTTCTTGGCGTCCCCAGCGGGATTCGAACCCGCGTACCTACCGTGAAAGGGTAGTGTCCTAGGCCTCTAGACGATGGGGACCTGGAACGGCTGCTTCCCGAGGTGAGCTTCGGGTCGCAGCTGGTGCTGTGGTGGAGGTAAGCGGGATCGAACCGCTGACCTCTTGCATGCCATGCAAGCGCTCTCCCAGCTGAGCTATACCCCCACGGCGAACGTAAAATTATACGGGCCCGTCGAAGTTTCTGCAAACTCGCCGACTGGCCCGGCGGAAAGAGCGACAAGCCGAGCGCCGCGGATTCGGATATGATCGCGGCCGCCCGGCCCCGGCCTGCGCCTTGCCGCCGCACGGGCATCCGCCGGATCCACCGCCCGACCGGCCAGCACACAGCGCCCACACCCGACGACGGGTTCACGATGCCGCTCCCCTCACCCAACTCGCCGCTCACGGCGGATCTATCCGGACGCGCGATCCTCGTCACCGGCGCGACCGGCGGCCTCGGCCGTCCGCTGGCGCTCGCCTGCGCGAGCCGCGGCGCGACGGTCGTTGCTCCACGGCCGAATCGTGCGCAAGCTGGAGGCGCTGTACGACGAAATCGTCGCCGCCGGGCACCCGCAGCCGACGATCCTTCCGCTCGACCTCGCCACCGCCGGGCCAGAGGACTTCGGCAACGTCGCGGTGGCGATTCGCGCGCAGTTAGGCCGCCTGGACGGCATCGTCCACGCGGCCGCGGTCCTGGGTTCGCTGGGCCCGGTCGAGCACCAGGCCTTCGACGCTTGGCTCAAGGTGCTCCGGGTCAACGTCACTGCCGCCATGGCGCTCACGCGCGCCACCGCGCCGCTGCTCGCCGCGGCGCCCGATGCGGCGGTCGTCTTCACGCTCGACACGCGCGGGCAGGCGCCGCGCGCGTACTGGGGAGCATACGCGGCAGCCAAGGCGGGCCTCGCCGCGTTCGCGACGACGCTGGCCGACGAATGGGAAAGCCGCCCGAACCTGCGCGTCAATGCGGTCGTGCCGGGACCGATCAACTCGCCGCTGCGCGCGCAGACGCATCCCGGCGAGCAGCGCGCGGCGCTGGCCGATCCGGCCGCGCTTGTCGCCCTTTATCTGCTGGCTGCTCGGCGCGCAGCCGAAGGGCGAGAGCGGCGTCGTCATCGACGCTCAGGCGTGGCTCGCGGGCAAGGCGGCCTCGACGCCGCTGGTGGCGGACGACACCGTCGACCGCGCGGCCGTAGCGCAGCATCACGCGCAGCCGGCGGAAATCGTCGGCCGGGAAGGTGTCGGCGAGGATCAGCATCGTCCGCGCCCACCGGCGCACCGTCGGGCCGCCAGACGATCGTCGTGAGGCGCCTGCCCACGTATGTATCCGCAAGGATGTTCCCCGCTTCCAGCCGGCCGTCGCGCCGCGGTCACCGCGATGCGGCCGTCGACGCCGACGCGCAGCAGGACCGGGCGCGCCGGGGCCGGTGCCTCGCCATGCGGCCAGCGCACCGAGGAGCACGATCGCGGTCGCGCCGGCGATCCGCGCGCCGATCGGCACCGGCAATGCGAGGAGCAGCAGCGCCGTTGCGCCGTGCGTGCGCCGCCAGCAGCGCCAGCGCGCGACTGGATCGTCGCGGCTCGAGGCGCAGCGGGGGCGGCGTCTTCATCGCCGCCATTGCACGCGCATCCGCAGCGCGCGGCAATCAGACCGAAGGGGTAGCCCGGTGTTGAGCGAAGCGAAACCCGGGGCGATCGCGGCCGTTGCCGCACCCACCCGGGTTTCGCCTCCGGCTCGACACCGGGCTACGGGTGACGACGGTGACCCGGTTACGCGGCTTCCGCGGCGCCAGCGCCAGCCACGTGGCGACGATGGTATCGGGATTGAGCGACATGCTCTCGATCCGCTGCTCCACCAGCCACTGCGCGAGGTCCGGGTGATCGGACGGGCCCTGCCCGCAGATGCCGACGTACTTGCCGGCTCGCTGGCAGGCGTCGATCGCCATCGACAGCATCGCCTTCACCGCGTCGTCGCGCTCGTCGAACGTGGCCGCGAGCGCCCCGCCGGCGTCGCGGTCGAGGCCCAGCGTCAGCTGCGTCATGTCGTTCGAGCCGATCGAGAAGCCGTCGAAGTGCTCGAGAAAGCGGTCGGCGAGGATCGCGTTCGAGGGAATCTCGCACATCATGATCACGCGCAGGCCGTTGCGGCCGCGCTCGAGCCCCTGCTCGCGCAGCAGCGACACGACGTTGGCCGCTTCCGCGACCGTGCGCACGAACGGGATCATCAGCTCGACGTTGGTGAGGCCCATCTCGTCGCGCACGCGCTTCATCGCGCGGCATTCGAGCGCGAAGCAGTCGCGGAATTCGGCCGCGACGTAGCGCGACGCGCCGCGAAACCCGAGCATGGGGTTCTCCTCGTGCGGCTCGTAGCGCTGCCCGCCGACGAGATTCGAGTACTCGTTCGACTTGAAGTCGGACAGCCGCACGATCACCTTCTTCGGCCAGAACGCCGCGGCGATCGTCGCCACGCCTTCGGCGACCTTGCTCACGTAGAACTCGGTCGGGCTCGCATAGCCGGCGATCCGCTGCCGGATCTCGCGCTGCAGGTCCGCCGGCTGCCGGTCGAGCTCCAGCAGGGCCTTCGGGTGGATGCCGACGTTGCGATTGATGATGAACTCGAGCCGCGCGAGGCCCACGCCGTCGTTGGGCAGCTGGCGGAATTCGAACGCGAGCTCGGGGTTGCCCACGTTCATCATGAGCTTGGTCGGCGCCGGCGGCATGCGGTCGAGCGCGACGTCGACGGTCTCGACCTCGAGCAGGCCCGCGTAGACGTGGCCGGTGTCGCCGTCCGTGCAGGACACGGTGACCTCCATGCCCTCTTCGAGCACCCGCGTCGCATCGCCGCACCCCACCACCGCCGGAATGCCGAGCTCGCGCGCGATGATCGCCGCGTGGCAGGTGCGGCCGCCCCGGTTGGTGACGATCGCCGCCGCGCGCTTCATCACCGGCTCCCAGTCGGGATCGGTCATGTCGGCGACGAGCACGTCGCCGGCGCGAACCTTGTCCATCTCCGCCGCGGACTTGACCAGCCGGACCTTGCCCTGCCCGACCTTCTGGCCGATGGCGCGCCCCTGCGCCAGCACGGCGGAGCGCGACTTGAGGCGGTAGCGGCGCAGGTTGTCGGCGCCTTCGCGCGACTTCACGGTCTCCGGCCGCGCCTGCAGGATGTAGATCTTGCCGTCGCGGCCATCGCGCCCCCATTCGATGTCCATCGGGCGGCCGTAGTGCTGCTCGATGGTTACCGCGTAGCGCGCAAGCTCTTCGGCCTCCGCGTCCGTGATCGAGAACCGGCCCCGCTCGGCCTCCGGCACCTCGATCGTGGCGGTCGACTTGCCGGCGTCCCGGGCACTCGGTGAACACCATCCTGATCGCCTTGCCGCCGAGCGACTTGCGCAGGATCGCCGGACGTCCGGCCGCCAGGTTCGGCTTCCACACGTAGAACTCGTCGGGATTCACGGCACCCTGGACGACCGTCTCGCCGAGGCCGTAGGCAGCGGTGATGAAGACGACCTGGTCGAACCCGGACTCGGTGTCGATCGTGAACATCACGCCCGACGCGCCCAGGTCGCTGCGCACCATGCGCTGGACCCCGGCCGACAGCGCGACGTCCGCGTGCTGGAAGCCCTGATGGACGCGATAGGAGATCGCGCGGTCGTTGTAGAGGGAGGAAAACACCTCCTTTATCGCATGAAGAACATTATCCAAGCCGCTGATATTAAGGAATGTTTCCTGCTGTCCTGCGAACGAGGCCTCGGGCAGGTCCTCGGCCGTGGCGGAGGAGCGGACAGCCCAGGTCGCGTCCGGCGCGCCGGCTTCCAGCGTGGCGTAGGCGTCGCCGATCGCGGTCGCCAATGCCTCCGGCAGCGCGGCCCCGGAGACCCAGCCGCGGATATCGGCACCGGCCCGCGCCAGGGCCGCGACGTCGTCCACGTCGAGCCCCTGGAGGCGCTCGGCGATGCGCTCGGCCAGCCCGTTGTGGGAGAGGAACTCGCGGAAAGCGAAAGCCGTGGTGGCGAAGCCGCCGGGAACCCGGATGCCGGCCCGGGCGAGCTGGCTGATCATCTCGCCGAGCGACGCATTCTTGCCGCCCACCCGCTCCACGTCGCCCATCCGTAGATGGTCGAAGAAGATGACCCGCTGCTGCTCGCTCATGCCTGTGGCTCCGCCTGTCACAACACTGGAACGCTCCGACCGGCAGGGGCCCGACCGCGCCAGGCTCACGAATGGCGGCGCGTCATCAAAGCCAACCTTGCGCGGAGTTTGATGCGCCGCGCAATCCTGTGGTCTGCAAAGGCGATTTTACCTCGCCGCGAGAGCCTTCGGCGTGCAGTGATGCATTGCAGCGAAGAGGGTCGGAGGTCGTCGGGCCGCGCGCGGATGCGCCAGAGTCGCCGTGGGGCGTCGCTCTGCGTCAGGGAAGCAGGGTGGAACCGGGGCCAGCATCCCGGGCGCCCGGAACGCCGTCAGGCTGGGTGGCCGCCGCTGGGAACGGGTTCGCCGGGGAGGATGTGATCGGTGTCTTCGTCGGCAGCGCTGCCCGCGGGGACGTTGTGCGCGGCGAGGGCCGTGTCGCTGTCGGACCGGTGCTGGCTGCGCACCGCGCGCCGCAGGCTGCGGTACAGATCGGGGTGCGAATGCTTGAGGTAGCTGATGATCTCGAAGTCGACGCGCTTGACCTGCGAGAGGTCGATCTGCTCGACGTGGACGAGGCGCAGCAGCTCGCGTACGGGCTTGGGCATCTCGCGGCCGCTTTCATAGCGCGAACCGCCGCTTTGCGTGACGCCGATCTGCGTCCAGAATTGTTCCTGGTTGAGACCCAGGCGCCGCCGGATTTCGCGCGGATTCAGTACACGGTCGAATAGCTTCACGGTGGTGATCGCCCTTGTCGATGGATTGGCGAGTCGAGGGGGATTCGCATCACCTATCATCCCAACGGCATATTTTCTCCTGTTTCCTCCCGGAAATGCAAGCGCGGGCTGCTGGCTGTGCCGAAGGGGTCGACTCGGCCGGTGACCGCCAGTGGCCGCGATCGCGACCGGCGCCGCGCCGGCCCGCCGGACCGCGCGCGGACGCAACGGCGCGGCCGCGGCCGGGCCAACCTGCTACCATGCGCGCGTCGCGGTGCGGCAGCAGGCCCGCATTGCTGCGCACCGCCCGCCGCCCGCCCCGCCGATGCCCCGCTACGACCTCCACAGCCACTCGACGTACTCCGACGGCGTGCTCGCCCCGGCCGCGATGGTCGCCCGCGCCGCGGCGCGAGGCGTCGACGTCTACGCGCTGACCGACCACGACGAGACCGGCGGGCTCGGGGAGGCACGGGCGGCGGCCGACGATGCCGGCATCGCGTTTGTCGCCGGCGCCGAGTTGTCCGTAAGCTGGGACGACCTGACGATCCACGTCGTCGCCCTGCGCATCGACCCCGGCAACGCGGTGCTTGCCGGCGGTCTCGCCGCAATCCGCGCCGGGCGCACGCTGCGCGCACTGCGCATCGGCGCCGCGCTGGACGAGGCCGGCATCCCCGGCGCGTACGACGGGGCGATGAAATTCGTGACCAGCGAGCGGCTGATCTCGCGCACGCACTTCGCCCGCTACCTCGTCGACGCCGGCCACGTCGCGAGCATGAAGGACGTCTTCAAGCGCTACCTGGTCCAGGGCAAGCCGGGTTACGTCCCGCACCGCTGGGCCGCGCTGGGCGACGCCGTCGGCTGGATCCACGCCGCCGGCGGCCAGGCGGTGCTCGCCCACCCCGGGCGCTACAAGGTGGACCGCGCCGGCATGCGGCGGCTGCTCGCGGATTTCCGCGATGCCGGCGGCGACGCGATCGAGGTGCTCTCGCCCTCCCACACCCGCGCGCAGTTCGCCGAGTTCGCGCGCCACGCGCGCGTGTTCGGCCTGCTCGCGTCCTGCGGCTCCGACTTCCACGGGCCCGGCGAGAGCTGGACGGACCTGGGCGACCTGCCCGATCTGCCGGCGGGCGTCGTGCCCGTCTGGAACGCCTGGTAACGCCGGCGCGCGCCGACCGACCATCGCTGCCGATGCCCAACCGGCGCACCGTCTTTTTCATCTCCGACCGCACGGGCATCACCGCGGAGATGCTCGGCAACAGCCTGCTGTCGCAGTTCGAGGATTTCCAGTTCGAGCGGCAGACGATTCCGTTCGTCGATTCGCCGGAAAAGGTGGCGGCGGTCATCGAGCAGGTCAACGCAGCCGGCCTCGCCGAGGGCAGGCCGCCGATCGTCTTCAGCTCCGTCGTCGACGAGCGTGCAAGCGAGGCGATCCGCCGCGAGGCGCGCGCGCTGACGCTCGACCTGTTCCAGATCTTCATCGCGCCGCTCGAAGCGGAGCTCGGGGCGAAGAGCTCGCACACCGCGGGCCGCTCGCACGGCATCGCCAACAGCCACGAGTACTTCACGCGGATGGAGGCGATCAACTTCACGCAGACGCACGACGACGGCGCCGCCACGCGCGACCTGTCCAAGGCGCAGGTGATCCTGGTCGGCGTCTCGCGCTGCGGCAAGACGCCGACGTCGCTCTACCTCGCGCTGCAGTTCGGCGTGCGCGCCGCGAACTTTCCGCTGACGCCCGACGATTTCGCCGAGCGCAAGCTGCCGGCGTCGCTCGCCCAGCACCGCGAGCGGCTGTTCGGCCTGACGATCAATCCCGACCGCCTGCACCGGATCCGCGAGGAGCGCCGGCCCGCGAGCAAGTACTCGGCGCTGGAGAATTGCCGCCACGAGGTGCGCGAGGCCGAGTACCTGATGGAGCGCGCAGGCATTCCCGATGCTCGACACCACCGCCAAGTCGATCGAGGAGATCGCGACGACGATCCTGCATCGCGCCAAGGTGAAGCGGCACATCTATTAGAAAGTGCGTGGCTGCCCGTCAGCCGGCGAGTCCGTAGAACCGGCGCGCGTTGCCGCCCTGATCGCGGCGCGCTCGGCGGCGCCGAGGCCCGCCAGCAGCACGGCCGTCGCTTCCGACCCAGCGCCGGTAGCCGCCGGCGAGGTCGACGACCGGCCAGTCGCTGCCCCAGAGCAGCCGATCGGTGCCGAAGCAGGCGACGCAGGTGGTCGACGTAGCGGCCGCAGCGACGCCGCGGTCCACCCGTCGCCGGCTTCGGTGACGAGCCCCGACAGCTTGCAGTGCACGCGCGGATTGCGCGCCAGCGCCGCGATCGCGTCGGCCCAAGGCTGCGTGCGCCCGGATGCGATCGAGCGGCTTCGCGCCGTGATCGATGACGACGTCGAGGTCGGGATGGCGCTCGACCATGCGCAGCAGCGCCGGCAGGTGCGGCGGCCGCACCAGCGCATCGAAGCGCAGGCCGAGCCGCGGCAGCGCGGCCAGTGCCCGGCCGACGTCGGGGCGCAGGATCCACTCGGGTCGGCGATGTCGTGCAGCATCGGCCGCACCGACTTCAGCAGCGGATCGCGCGGCGAGGCCGGCGAGGTCCGCGTCGCGCGTCGGCGCGCGGCGAGATCGACCCAGCCGACCACGCCCGCGGACGATGCCCCCGCTCGTCCGGCGCCACCTGCAGCAGGAACCGCGTCTCCGCGGACGTGGGCGCGGCCTGCACGAGCACGGTCGCGCCGATGCCCGGCCTCGGCCAGCAGCGGGCGCGAGATCGGCGAGGCCGAAGTCGCGGTAGATCGGCGCCAGCGCCGGGCGTCAGCCAGCCGTAGTCGCCGCGCGCGAGCTGCCACACGTGGTGGTGCGCATCGACGCCGGGCGCGCTGCGGCGTGGTCACGGCGGGGCGTCCCCGGGAAGCGGCGCGTCGGCGGCGACGAGTCCGGCGCGCCGCGCAGATCGCGCCAGAAGGCGGCGGGGATCGCGAACGCCGCGAGCGCGAGGTTCTCGTCGAGCTCGGCGACCGACCGCGCGCCCGGCGAGCACGCAGGCGACCGCCGGGTGGGCGCGCGGGAATTGCAGCGCCGCGGCCTTGAGCGGCACCCGGTGCGCGGCGCAGAGCATCCTCGATCGCGGCAGCGCGCGCGAGCACCTCCGCCGCCGCCGGCGCGTAGTTGAACATGGTGGCGCGTCCGTCCGCCGGTCGCGTGCCGCGTGGCGAGAATGCCCGAGTTGAACGGACCGCCGGCCACGACGCGCGTCCCGCGCCGCGCGCACAGCGGCAGGAGCACCGGCAGCGCGGTCTGGTCGAGCAGCGTGTAGCGGCCGGCCACCAGCAGCACGTCGAGATCGGCGTGCGCCAGCGCGTCGACGCACACCTGCCACTCGTTGACGCCGAGGCCGAAGCCCGCGATCGCGCCTTCCGCCTTGAGCCGCGCCAGCGCCGGCACCGCGCCTTCCATCGCCTCGCGGAAGCGCTGCGGCTGCGCGTCGCCGTGCGCGTCGCAGGCCACGTCGTGGATGAACACCAAGTCGATGCGCGCGAGGCCGAGCCGCTGCAGGCTGTCCTCGACGCTGCGCAGCGTGGCGTCGTACGAATAGTCCCAGCGCTGGGTGAACGGCAGCACGTCGACGTAGCCGTGCTGGTCGCGCGGCGCGTGCGCGTCGGGCCGCAGCAGCCGGCCGACCTTGGTCGACAGCAGGAATGCGTCGCGCGGGACCTCGCGCAGCGCGGCACCGATCCGGTGCTCGGAGAGCCCGCTGCCGTAGTGCGGCGCCGTGTCGAAATAGCGCACGCCGCGCGCGTGGGCGTGCCGCACGAGCGCGCGGGCCGCGTCGTCGGCGAACCGGCGCGAACAGATTGCCGAGCGGGGCTCCGCCGAGCCCGAATGCCGTGTCGTCGATTCTCATCGGCCCATTGCCGGATGTGGCGCGCATCGCCGGTTCCGCCGCGCGCGCGCGCAGCGGCATCCGCGCCGCAACGCCACCGGCGCCGATGATCGCACGACGCAATCCCGGTGATATACTTTTTTTCGACGCGAAGCGCGGCGCAGCGCTGCCGAAACGCGCCGGCGACCGCGCCGCGCTTCCTTCCACTCCATCCCCGCCGCATGCGCCGTCGCGCGCTGCCCGCCCAGGAATCGCCGATGCCCGAGCGCCCTTCCCTTGCCGGCCTCTGGTGCGCGCTGCTCACGCCGCTCGACCGCGACGGCGGCGTCGATCATGCGCGCCTCGCTCGGCACGCGACGTCGCTGCTCGCGCAGGACGTCGACGGCGTCGCGCCCTTCGGCACCACCGGCGAGGGCCAGTCCTTCTCGCTCGCGGAACGCAGGGAGGGCCTCGATGCGCTGCTGGCCTCCGGCATTCCGGCCGACCGGGTCATCGCCGCCACCGGCTGCGCGGCGCTGACCGAGACGATCGCGCTGACCCGCCACGGCGTTGCCGCGAACTGCGCGGCGTGCCTCGTGCTGCCGCCGTTCTTCTTCAAGGACGTGTCCGACGAGGGGCTCTACGCCTGGCATGCGCGCGTGATCGAAGGCGTGGCGGATGCGCGCCTGCGCATCCTGCTCTATCACATCCCGCAGGTGACCGGCGTGGCGCTCTCGGTGGACCTCGTCGCCCGGCTCGCGGCCGCGTTTCCCGGCGTCGATCGCCGGCGTCAAGGACAGCGCCGGCGACTGGGCAAACACCGCCGCGCTGCTCGAGCGCGTGCCGCAGCTCGCGATCTTCGCCGGCAACGAGCCGCACCTGCCGCGTCTGCAGCGCGCCGGCGGCGCCGGGACCATCTGCGGCGTGGCCAACGTTCACCCGGCGCTGGTACGCGCGCTGCTGTCGCCCGGCGTGAGCCCCGGCGACGAGGCGCGGATCGCGGCGTTCCTCGACATCACGTCCCGCCACCCGTTCCTCTGCGCGTTCAAGTCCATCCTCGCCGAGCGCGCCGGCGACCCGGGGTGGCGCGCCGTGCGGCCGCCTCAGGTCGCGTTGGCGGACGACGAGCGCCGCGCGCTGCTCGCGGCGCTCGACGCCGCCGGCTTGTCCTGAGCAGCCGCGCATTGCGCGACCGCGCGCGTCGGCTATGATGCCCACTGCGATACCGGGAGGGACTCACCTGCCGGACCGGCGGGCCGCCGCGCACGAACCAACGGGAGGACACCATGGCACTTCGAGATCACGAGACGGGACCTGAAAGCCGGCGCCGCCGCCTGCTGCAGGCGGGCCTCGGCGCGGCCGCGCTCGGCGCGGTTCCCGGCGCCGGCCAGCTCGCCGCGCGCGCGCAGGCGCCGTTCGACTGGAAGAAGTTCAAGGGCGAGAAGATCGAGGTCTTCCTGGTCAAGAGCCCGCGGGGCGATCTGCTCACCAAGTACCACAAGGAATTCGAGGACATGACGGGGATCGCCGTCGGCTCCGAGATGATCCCCGAGCAGCAGCAGCGGCAGAAGGCCGTCATCGAGTTCAACTCCGGCAACACCAGCTTCGACGTCATCGCGATCTCGTATCACGTGCAGAAGCGCCTGTTCGGGAAGAACAAGTGGATGGAGGACGTGCGGCCGCTGGTCGCCGACAAGTCCGTCACCGACCCCAATCTCGACTTCGCCGACTTCTCCAAGGGCGGCATGGCGTGGGCAACGCAGCCGGACGGCCGCATCGACAGCCTGCCGTTCAACATCGATCCCTGGGTGATCTACTACAACAAGGAGCTCTTCGACGCGAAGAACATCGCCTACCCGAAGAGCTTCCCCGAGATCGTCGACGCCGCGGCGAAGCTCAACGATCCCGCGAAGGGCATCTGCGGGTTCGTCGCGCGCGGCCTCAAGAACGCCAACGTGCCGGTGTGGTCGAGCTTCCTGCTGGGCTACGGCGGCGGCTTCGTCGACGCCAAGGGCAGGCTGATGACGGACAACGCCGGCGGCGGTCGACGCGGCGAAGATGTACCAGACCCTGCTCGCCAAGTACGGCCCGCAGGGCGTGGCGGGCTTCAACTGGAACGAGGCGCAGAGCCTCTTCCTGCAGGGCAAGGCGGCGATGTGGCTCGACGGCATCGGCTTCGCGCAGCCGCTGGAGGACCCGACCAAGTCGCGCATCGTCGGCAAGGTCGGCTACGGCGTGATGCCGGCAGGCCCGAAGGCGCAGGTCTCGGCGATGTTCGGCGACGGCGAAGGCATCTCGTCGTTCAGCAAGAAGAAGGGGCCGGCGTGGCTGTACCTGCAGTGGGCGTCGAACAAGACCAACCAGTTCCGGATGCTGCAGGCGGCGGCGGGCGCGCCCGTGCGCACGTCGGCGTACCTCGCGGCGCAGACGTCGCCGGACATCAAGGCGCCGAAGCAGTGGGTCGAGTGCATGCTGACGTCCACGCGCATCGCGCAGCCCGGGCTGCCGATCATCGTGCCGGTCACCGAGTTCCGCGACATCTTCGGCATCGCGCTCACCAACATGATCAACGGCGCCGACGCAGCGACCGAGCTGAAGAAAGCGACGGCCGAGTTCCAGCCGGTGCTCGACAAGAGCGAGAAGGCGTAGGGGATTCCGCGCGGTCGGCCGGCGCGCGCGGCCCGCCGCCTGCGCCGTGCGCCGCGCGGCGCGGTCGCCGCGCACCCCGATGTCCGTCCACCGCCCTGCCCGCCGCGCCGCGTCCGGGCTTCCTCGCCCGCCGCCGCCGCAGCTACCGCTTCTTCATCGCGCCGGCGCTGGCCGTAGTCGGCGCGGTCATCGTCTTTCCGTGGCTCTTCACGCTGTGGATGAGCGTCTTCGACTGGAAGATCGGCTCGGCCGCGCACTTCGTCGGCCTCGCCAACTACCAGAAGCTCGCGACGAGCGCGCGCTTCCTCGAAGCGGTCGTCCACACGTTCTACTTCACCGCGCTGGCGGTCGTCGCGCCGCTGCTGCTGGGCACCGCCGCGGCGCTCGTCTTCCACCGCGAATTCCCGTTCCGCGGCGCTGCTGCGCGGCATCTTCGTCATGCCGATGATGGCCACGCCGGTGGCCGTCGCGCTGGTGTGGACGATGATGTTCCACCCGCAGCAGGGCGTGCTCAACTACCTGCTGTCGCTGGTCGGCCTGCCGCCGTCGCTGTGGGTGTACTCGCCCACGCTGGTGATCCCGAGCCTCGTCATGGTCGAGGTCTGGCACTGGACGCCGCTGGTGATGCTGATCGTGCTGGGCGGGCTCGCCGCGCTGCCGACCGAGCCCTACGAGTCGGCGCGCCTCGACGGCGCCTCGGAGTGGCAGCTTTTCCGCTACATCACGCTGCCGCTGGTCGCGCCGTTCCTCGTGGTCGCCGCCGTGATCCGCACGATCGACGCGCTGAAGACCTTCGACACCATCTACGTGATCACCGGCGGCGGCCCGGGCACCGCGTCGGAGACGATCAACCTCTACCTCTACCTGCAGGCGTTCGCGTTCTACAACATCGGCGACGCCTCCGCGGTGGTCGTCGTGTTCTTCGTCATCGTCCTGGCGCTCGCGCTGCTGCTGCTGCACGTGCGCGAGAAGACGAAATGGTCGTGAGGGCGTAGCCGGGCGATGGACGCCGTGCCTTCCCTGCGGCGCGTTCCCGCGCGGCCCCGCGCGCGGCGCTGGCTGCGCAAGGCCGGCTTCTGGGCTGTCGGTCGTCGTCATCGTGTCGCCGGCGATCCTCGTCTTCCTGTGGATGCTGTCGCTTTCGCTCAAGACCGAGATCGACAACATCGCCTACCCGCCGGTGTTCATCCCGTCGCCGCCGACGCTGGCGAACTTCGTGTCGGTGTTCGAGCAGAATGCGATCGGCCGCTATTTCTGGAACAGCGTCGTCGTGTCGGGCGGCGCGACGCTGGTGGCGCTGCTGATCGGCGTCCCCGCCGGCTTCGGCATCGCCCGCGCCGGGGCGCACCGGCTAACCGTCGTCATCCTGATCGCCCGGATGACGCCCGCGCTCTCGTACCTGATACCGCTGTTCACGGTATTCCAGTTCCTCGGCCTCAACAACACGCTGACCGCGCTCGTGATCACGCACCTGGTGATCACCGTGCCGATCATCGTCTACATCATGGCCGGCTACTTCGAGACGGTCCCGCGCGAGCTCGAGGAGGCCGCGCTGATCGACGGCGGCAGCGTATGGACGACGTTCCGCTACGTCGCGCTGCCGCTGGCGCGACCCGGCATCATCGTCGGCACGATCCTCGCGTTCATCTTCTCGTGGAACAACTTCGTGTTCGGCGCGGTGCTCGCCGGCCGCGAGACGCGCACGCTGCCGGTGGCCGTCTACAATGTGCTCACCTTCGAGCAGCTCGCGTGGGGGCCGCTCGCCGCCGCGGCGATCATCGTGACGCTGCCAGTGCTGCTGCTCACGCTGGTGATCCAGAAGGAAATCGTCGGCGGGCTGACGCACGGCGGCGTGAAGGGCGGCTGAGACCAACGCACGACGCGAGGCAGGACGACCGATGCTCAAGGGAATCCATCCGCTGCTCACCGCCGACCTGCTGCACGCGCTCGCGGGCATGGGCCACGGGGACGAGATCGTCCTCTGCGACGCGAATTTCCCGCGCGACTCGGCTCGGGCGCCGTGTGATCGAGCTTCCCGGCGTCACGGCGCCCGCGGCGCTCGGCGCGGTGCTGACCCTGTTTCCCCTCGACGCGGGCGCCGCCCCCGCCGCCGTCACGATGCAGGTCGTCGGCGACGCCGCGGCGGTGCCGGAAGCCGTGGCCGAATTCGCCGCGATCCTCGCGCGGCATGGCTGCGCGGCCGCCCGGATGGCGAGCCTCGAGCGCCACGCGTTCTACGAGCGCGCCCGCGGCGCCGCGGCCGTCGTGCGCACCGGCGAGCTGCGGCGCTATGGAAACATCCTGCTGGTGAAGGGTGTGCTCAACCACTACGACCCGCCGGCCTAGCGCAGCGGCGACACCGGCGCGTCATGGTCGTCGTCTTCGGCTCGATCAACCTCGATCTCGTCGCCCGGGTCGCGCGCTTCGCGCTCCCCGGAGAAACGCTGGCCGCGGAATCCTTCGCCATGCATCCGGGCGGCAAGGGCGCCAACCAGGCGCTCGCCGCGAAACGCGCCGGCGCGCAGGTCGCGCTGTTCGGCGCGGTCGGCAGCGATGCGTTCGCCACCCCGGCGCTCGCCCTGCTTCGCGCCGGCGGCGTCGACGTCGCCGGGGTCCGCGTGACCGCCGGCTCCACGGGCATCGCGCTGATCGAGGTCGAAGCCACGGGCGAGAACCGGATCGTGATCGTCGCCGGGGCCAATGCGCGCGTGGACGCGAACGACGTTCGCGACGACGTGCTCGGGCCGGCGACGGTCGTCGTCCTGCAGCAGGAGATTCCGGCGGCCGCGAACCTCGCGCTGGCAACGCGCGCGCGGGCCACCGGTGCGCGCGTCGTGCTCAACGCCGCGCCGGCCCGCGCGGTGGAGCCCGCCTTGCTTGGTCTCGTCGACATCCTCATCGTCAACGCGACCGAGATGCGCGCGTTGGCAGCGGCATCGGATCTGCCCGCCGGGCCCGCGGCTTTCGCCACTGCGTTCCCGCGGCGGCATGGCGGCACGGCCATCGTGACGCTGGGTGCCGACGGCGCCGTCGCGGCCGGGCCCGGCGCGGGTTGCTCGCTGCGCGCGCCGCCCGTGGCCGCGGTCGACAGCACCGGCGCCGGCGACGCTTTCGTCGGCGCGCTGGCGGCCGCGCTGGATCGGGGAATGCCGCTGCCGGCGGCACTGGCCTGGGGCGTTGCCGCAGGGTCGCTCGCCTGCGCGCGGCACGGCGCGCAACCGGCCCTGCCGCACGCCGCCGAGATCGCGCCGATGGCCACCGCGCTCGAGGCCGAGGTGATCGTCGCTCATTCGTAGCCCGGGTTGAACGAATTTGAAACCCGGGTGGGTGTGCCCGTGGCCGCAGCCACCCGGGTTTCGCTGCGCTCAACCCGGGCTACGCGCTCCGCGCTGGCGCACGCACTCGAACAGGCAGATCGCGGCCGCCGCCGCGGCATTGAGCGACTCGGTGCCGCCGGGCATGGGAATGGTCACGCGCATGGAGGCGGCGGCGAGCAGCGCCGGCGAGACGCCCGCGCCTTCATTGCCGACCACGAGCGCCACGCGGTCCCCCAAGGTGCTGGCAAACAGGTCCGCCCCGCCCTCGGCAACGGTGACGACCACCGCGCCACCCTGCGCCCGGAACCCCGTCGCCCACGCCGGCAGATCGACGTCCTCGTGGATGGCGAGATGGAAATGCGCGCCCTGCCCCGCGCGCAGGACCTTCGGCGACCACGCGAAGACGCAGTGCTTCGACAGCAGCACCTGGGTCACGCCGGCGGCCGCCGCCGAGCGCAGCATCGAACCGACGTTTCCGGGGTCCTGCACGTCGTCGAGCAGCAGGCAGAAATCCGCGGGCACGATCGCCTGCGGGCGCGGGGTCGGCACGACGGCCAGCATGCCCACGCCGGCCGGCAGCGTCGCGAGCTCCGCGAACAGCGCGGCCGGCACCACCAGCGTGCGCGCCGGATCGCGCGCGGCGATCGCGCGCACCGGCTCGTGCGCCAGCGCTTCGTCGGTGACGATCAGCGTTTCCGGCGATCCGTGCCGCGCCTGGTAGACGGCGACCAAATGCTCGCCTTCGAGCACGCAGCGGCCGGCCTTGCGGCGATCGCGCGCCGAGCCGACGAGTCGCGCGGCTTCCCTCAGGCGCGGGTTCTGGCGGGAAGTGACGCGCTGCATCGGCCTGGGTCGCGGAATCGAAGCGCAGCGGGCGCCGCGCCGGTCAGCGCGACGGCGAAGGAGGCAATGCGTCGCTCGTCGGCGGCGCCGGCGCGGCCTCACCCTTGCCCGGCGCCGCCACCGCGGCGCCGCGCCCGGGATCCGGCTGCACCTGGAAGAACACCTCGTCCTGCCGGATCATCCCCAGCTCGGCACGGGCGCGCTCCTCGATCGCTTCGAAGCCGGTCTTGAGGTCGCGCACCTCGGCGTCGAGCGCCTCGTTGCGCGCCTTCAGCTGCTCATTGGCCTCGTGCTGCGCGGCGACCGATCGACCGAGCTCGCGCACCTGGAACCAGCCGCCCTTGCCCAGCCACATCGGGTACTGCAGCCCGATGATCAGCGCCACGAAGACGAGGGCGAGCCAGCGCAAGCGTTTCGCTACTGCAGCTGGAAGAACGCGGCGCGGCCCGCGTAGGTCGCGGCGTCGCCGAGGTCCTCCTCGATGCGCAGCAGCTGGTTGTACTTGGCGATGCGGTCGGAGCGCGACAGCGAGCCGGTCTTGATCTGCCCCGCGTTGGTGCCGACGGCGATGTCGGCGATCATGCTGTCCTCGGTCTCGCCCGAACGGTGCGAGATCACCGCCGTGTACGCGGCACGGTGCGCCATCGTGATCGCCGCCAAGGTCTCGGACAGCGTGCCGATCTGGTTGATCTTGATCAGGATCGAGTTGGCGACACCCTTGGCGATGCCCTGCTTCAGGATCTTCGTGTTGGTGACGAAGAGGTCGTCGCCGACGATCTGCACCTTGCTGCCCAGGCGGTCGGTCAGCAGCTTCCAGCCGTCCCAGTCGTGCTCGGACATGCCGTCCTCGATGCTGATGATCGGGTACTTCTCGCACCAGGTGGCGAGCACGTCGGTGAACTGCTGCGACGTGAGCGCGAGCCCGTCGGACTCGAGCTGGTACCGGCCGTCCTTGTAGAACTCGCTGGCGGCGCAGTCGAGCGCGAGCGCGATGTCGGTGCCCGGGACGTAGCCGGCGCGGTCGATCGCCTCGACGAGGAGCTGCAGCGCGGCCTCGTTCGACGCGAGGTTGGGCGCGAAGCCGCCCTCGTCGCCGACCGTGGTGGGCATCCCCTTCTGGTCGATGATCTTCTTCAGCGTGTGAAAGACCTCCGCGCCGTAGCGCAGCGCTTCGCGGAAGCTCGGCGCGCCCAGGGGCACGAGCATGAACTCCTGCAGGTCGATGCGGTTGTTGGCGTGCGCGCCGCCGTTGATGACGTTCATCAGCGGCACCGGCAGCTGCATCTCGCCGGCGCCGCCCAGGTAGCGGTACAGCGGCAGCGACGACTCGTCGGCCGCGGCCTTGGCCACGGCGCAGGAGACGGCGAGGATGGCATTGGCGCCCAGGCGCGACTTGTTGTCGGTGCCGTCGAGGTCGCGCATCGTCTTGTCGATGAACGCCTGCTCGCTGGCGTCGAGCCCGATGATCGCCTCGCACAGCTCGGTGTTGACGTGGTCGACGGCCTTCAGCACGCCCTTGCCGAAATAGCGCGCGGCATCGCCGTCGCGCAGCTCGATGGCCTCCTTCGAGCCGGTCGATGCGCCCGACGGGACCGCGGCGCGCCCCGACACGCCGGACTCGAGCACGACGTCGGCCTCGATGGTGGGGTTGCCGCGCGAATCGAGGATCTCGCGGGCGATGACGTCGACGATGGCGCTCATGGGGTCTTCCTGGTGGGTGAGTGGGAGTTCATGCGCAAGGCGGGCGGCGGCGGCGCGGCTACGCCCGCGGCGCCGCCATCAGTTCGGTCTCGGGGAAGCCGGCGCGCTTGACGGCGGCATCGAGGGTCTTCAGCGTCTCGAGCAGCCCTCGCATCCGGGCGAGCGGCCACGCGTTCGGGCCGTCGGACAATGCCTTGGACGGGTCCGGATGCGTCTCCATGAATACGCCGGCGACGCCGGCCGCGACCGCCGCGCGCGCGAGCACCGGCACGAACTCGCGCTGGCCGCCGCTCGCGCTGCCCTGCCCGCCCGGCAGCTGCACCGAGTGCGTCGCGTCGAAGACCACCGGGCAGCCGGTGTCGCGCATGATCGCGAGCGAGCGCATGTCGGACACGAGGTTCTGGTAACCGAACGAGACGCCGCGCTCGCAGACCATGATGTTGTCGGCGCCGCTCGCGGCCCGGGCCTTGGCCACGACCTGCTTCATGTCCTGCGGCGCGAGGAACTGTCCTTTCTTGATGTTGACGGGCCTGCCCGCGCGCGCGACCGCCTGTATGAAATCGGTCTGCCGGCACAGGAACGCGGGCGTCTGCAGGACGTCGACCACGGCGGCCGCCGCCGGCACCTCGGCTTCGGTGTGGACGTCGGTCAGCACCGGTACGCCGAGCTGGCGCTTTACTTCGCCGAGGATCGAAAGCCCCTCGGTCATGCCCGGCCCGCGGAACGAGGTGCCGGACGTGCGATTGGCCTTGTCGTACGAGGACTTGAAGATGAACGGAATCGCGAGCCCGGCGCAGATCTCCTTCAGGGCGCCCGCGACGTCGATCTGCAGCTGCAGCGATTCGACGACGCACGGTCCCGCGATCAGGAAGAAGGGCCGGTCGAGCCCTGCCTCGAACCCGCAGAGCTTCATGAGCAGCCCGGGTCGAGCGATGCGAAACCCCGGAGGATGCTCCGATGGGCTGGCAGTCCCGGGTTTCGCTGCCGCTCAACCCGGGCTACACACGGGGAAGCCATCGCGCACGTGAACCGTTTCATCTTAGATGGAAGAGACGAGCTCTGCCGTCCCGACCCCGGCGGCCGCGGCCTCGGGCCGCAGGCGGCGCTTCGCTTCGAGCGCCGCCTTCACGAAGCCGATGAACAGCGGATGGCCGCGCCGCGGGTTCGACGTGAACTCGGGGTGGAACTGGCAGCCGAAGAACCACGGATGATCGGGGAGCTCGATCATCTCGCAGAGGTCGCCTGCCGTCGCGCTGCGGGTGCGCGCGCCGACGAACAGGCCCGCGGCCTCGAGCCGGGGCAGGTAGTGGTTGTTGACTTCGTAGCGGTGGCGGTGCCGCTCGGAGACGGTGGTCGTGCCGTAGATGCGGTGCGCGAGCGAGCCCGGCAGCACGTCGCAGGGCTGTGCGCCGAGGCGCATCGTGCCGCCCATGTCGGAGCCTTCGGTGCGCCGCTCGATCGAGCCGTCGCGGTTCTGCCACTCGGTGATCAGCGCGACCACCGGGTGCGGCGTGCCGGGATCGAACTCCGTGCTGTTGGCTCCGGCGAGCCCCGCCTTGTGCCGCGCGTACTCGATGACCGCGAGCTGCATGCCGAGGCAGATGCCGAGGTAGGGAATGGCGTTTTCGCGCGCATAGCGGATGGCGGCGATCTTGCCCTCGACGCCGCGCTTGCCGAACCCGCCGGGGACGAGGATCGCGTCCATCGCCCGCAGGCAGTCAGTGCCGTCGCGCTCGACGATCTCGGAATCGACGTAGTGGATCTGCACCTTGCTGCGGCTGTGGATGCCGGCGTGGGTCAGCGCCTCGGACAGCGACTTGTAGGATTCCGTGAGGTCGACGTACTTGCCGACCATCGCGATGTGCACGGTGTGCTCCGGGTGCGCGAGCGCATCGACCAGCCGGTGCCACGTCGAGAGGTCCGCGGGAGGCGCGTCGAGCAGGAGCTTCCGGCAGACGATGTCGTCGAGGCCCTCGGCGTGCAGAGCGGCCGGAATCTTGTAGATCGAGTCGGCGTCGGCGGCGGGGATCACGGCCTCGGCGGGCACGTTGGTGAACAGGGCGATCTTGCGCCGGTCGCCGTCCTGCAGCGGCCGGTCGACGCGGCACAGCACGACGTCGGGCTGGATGCCGATCTCGCGCAGCTCCTTGACCGAATGCTGCGTCGGCTTGGTCTTCATCTCGCCCGCCGTGGCGATGTACGGCACCAGCGTCAGGTGGACGTAGCAGACGTTCTCGCGGCCCATCGTGATGCCCATCTGCCGGATGGCCTCGAGGAACGGCAGCGACTCGATGTCGCCGACCGTGCCGCCGACCTCGACGACGGCCACCTCGGCGTCGCCGGCGCCGGCGATGATCCAGTTCTTGATCTCGTCGGTGATGTGCGGAATGACCTGCACGGTGCCGCCGAGGTAGTCGCCGCGGCGCTCCTTGCGGATCACGCTGTCGTAGATCTGGCCGGTCGTGAAGTTGTTGCGCTTGCCCATCTTCACGTCGACGAAGCGCTCGTAGTGGCCGAGGTCGAGATCGGTCTCGGCGCCGTCCTCGGTGACGAACACCTCGCCGTGCTGGAACGGGCTCATCGTTCCGGGATCGACGTTGATGTACGGGTCGAGCTTGAGATTGGTGACGCGGATGCCGCGGGAGGCGAGGATCGCGGCCAGCGACGCGGCGGCGATGCCCTTCCCCAGGGAGGAAACGACGCCGCCGGTCACGAAGACGTACTTGGTCATGGGCGACAGGTCCCGGAAATTCTCATTGTAGCCCGGGTTGAGCGCCAGCGAAACCCAAAGAAGTGGGGTCAGACCCTACTTTTCCTGCAGGGTGCCGATCGCGCTAGCTACGAGCCCGAAAAGTAGGGTCTGACCCCACTTCTTTGGGTTTCGCTGGCGCTCAACACCGGGCTACGCATGGCGCAGATCCCGGTCCGGAAGCTTACGGTCCCGGCGGCAGCATCCGCAATCCGGCATCGAGTCGGATTCGGGTGACCTCGCGCCCGAGCAGCGCCGAGCACGGCGTCGATCGCCGGCGTCTGGGGCGTGCCGCAGACGAGGAAGCGCAGCGGCATCATCACCTGCGGCGGCTTCAGCCCGTGCCGCGCCGCGGCGGCCTTCACTTCGGCGCCGATGGCCTCGCGCGTCCAGGCGAGGGTCGCGAACGCGGCCAGCAGCTCGTCGAACGCCGCCCGCTGACCGGCATTGACGTGCGCAGCAAGGCTCTCGGCCGTCAGCCCCGGCGGCGCGTAGAAGTAATGCGCGGCCGCCGCCATCTCCACCAGCGTGGCCGCGCGGTCGCGCAGCAAGACCGCAACGGCGCCCGGATCCGGCCCCGCGGCCGGATCGAGCCCCGCGCGCCGCAGATAGGGTGCGAGGCAGGCGCCGAGGTCCGCCGCGGGCATCCGCTTCATGTGTTCCTGGTTCACCCACTTCAGCTTGCCTGTGTCGAAGCGCGCCGGCGACGGGCTGATGGCGTCGAGATCGAACCACGCGATCAGCTCCTCGCGGGTGAAGATCTCGGCGTCGCCGTGCGACCACCCCAGCCTCGCCAGGAAGTTGACGAGGGCCTCGGGCAGGTAGCCCAGCTCCTCGTACTGCATCACGCTCACGGCCCCGTGGCGCTTGGAGAGCTTCTGCCCGTCCTCGCCCAGCACGGTCGGCAGGTGCGCGTACACCGGCGGCTCTGCGCCCAGCGCGCGGATGATGTTGATCTGCCGCGGCGTGTTGTTGACGTGGTCGTCGCCGCGCACGACGTGGGTGATGCGCATGTCGAGGTCGTCGACGACCACGCAGAAGTTGTAGGTCGGCGTGCCGTCGGGCCGCGCGATGACGAGGTCGTCGAGCTCGGCGTTGGCGATCTCGATCGTGCCCTTGACGCGGTCGTCCCAGCGCACGCTGCCGGTCAGCGGATTGCTGAAGCGGATCACCGGGGCGACGCCGGGCGGGGGCGTCATCCCCGAGGCGTTCTCCGGTCGCCAGCGGCCGTCGTAGCGCGGCTTCTCGCCGCGCGCCATCTGCGCGGCGCGCAGCGCATCGAGCTCCGCCGGCGACGTGTAGCACGGATACGCAAGGCCCCGCTCCACCATCTCGGCCGCCACGGCGCGGTAGCGGTCCATCCGCTGCATCTGGTAGTACGGCCCCTCGTCGCAGTCGAGGCCGAGCCACTGCATCGCATCGAGGATCGCCGCCACCGCCTCGGGCGTGGAGCGCGCGACGTCGGTGTCCTCGATGCGCAGGATGAACGTGCCGGCGTGACGCCGTGCATAGGCCCACGCGAACAGCGCGGTGCGCGCGCCGCCCAGGTGCAGGAAACCGGTGGGGCTGGGGGCGAAGCGGGTGCGGATCATGACGGCCGCGCCGCGACGCGCTGCCAGCGCAGGTCGAGCGTGGTCGGCGTGGCCGGGTTGGGCAGCTCGTCGGCGAGCTGCATCGCGCCGGGCGTGTGGCCGTAGGCCCAGAAACGGTTCTGCCGGCGGGCTTCGGCTTCGTTGGCGTTGACCGGGAAGGTGTCGTAGTTGCGCCCGCCCGGGTGGACGACGTGATACGTGCAGCCGCCGAGCGCGCGGCCGGCCCATGCGTCGACGAGATCGAACACCAGCGGCGCCTGCACGCCGATCGTCGGGTGCAGCGCGGACGGCGGGCTCCACGCGCGAAAGCGCACGCCGGCAACGAACTCGCCCGGCACGCCGGTGCCGACCAGCGGCAGCGCGCGCCCGTTGCACGCGACGCGATGGCGCTCGGAGGTCATGCCGGTCACCTTCACCTGCAGCCGCTCGACCGAGGAGTCGACGTAGCGCGAGGTGCCGCCGAGGCTCATCTCCTCGCCCAGGACGTGCCAGGGCTCGATCGCCTGGCGCACCTCGATGGCCACGCCGTCGTACGTGACCGTGCCGAAACGCGGGAAGCGGAACTCGACGAACGGCGCGAACCAGGCATGCTGAAACGGGTAGCCGAACGCATTGAGGTCCGCGACGACGTCGGCGAGATCCTGCGCGACGAAGTGCGGCAGCAGCCAGCGGTCGTGCAGCGCCGTGCCCCAGCGCACCAGCGGCGCCCGATACGGCGCCTGCCAGAAGCGCGCGACCAGCGCGCGCAGCAGCAGCATCTGCACCGCGCTCATCCGCGCATGCGGCGGCATCTCGAACGCGCGGAACTCGAGCAGTCCGAGGCGCCCGGTGGGACCGTCCGGCGAATAGAGCTTGTCGATCGAGAACTCGGCGCGATGCGTGTTGCCGGTGAGGTCGGTCAGCAGGTGGCGCAGCAGGCGGTCGACGAGCCAGGGCGCCGGCGATTCGGTGCCCGAGGCGTGGCGCGCCTGCAGCTGCTGGAAGGCGATCTCGAGCTCGTAGAGGCGGTCGTCGCGCGCTTCGTCCACGCGCGGCGCCTGGCTCGTGGGCCCGATGAACGTGCCGGAGAACAGGTACGACAGCGCCGGATGGTTCTGCCAGTAGGTGATGAGGCTCTGCAGCAGGTCGGGCCGCCGCAGCAGCGGGCTGTCGGCGGCGGTGGCGCCGCCGAGCGTCACGTGGTTGCCGCCGCCGGTGCCGGTGTGGCGGCCGTCGAGCATGAACTTCTCGGTCCCCAGACGCGACGCGCGCGCCTCGTCGTAGAGGATCTCGCTGGTGGCGATCAGCTCGTCCCACGTCGAGGCCGGATGGACGTTGACCTCGATGACGCCCGGATCCGGCGTCACGTTGAGGACGCGGATCCGCGGGTCGCGCGGCGGCGTGTAGCCTTCGATCGCGACGGGCCGCCCGAGGTCGGCTGCCGTAGCCTCGATGGCCGCGAGCAGCGCGATGTAGTCCTCGAGCCGCGGCAGCGGCGGCATGAACACGCAGACGTGGCCGCGGCGGACCTCGACCACCAGCGCCGTCTTGATGACGTCGGCGGCGGCAATCGCCGGCGGCCCCGCCGGCGCGCGCGCCGCAGCGGCGGACGCGGGCTCCGCCGGCACGGCGCCGGCGCGCGGCACCAGCGCGTCGACCGGCCATGCAAGCTCCGCGGCGGACGGCAGGAGCAACGGCGGCGCATCCGGCAGCGCCTCGGCACCGAGCGCATCGCGCCGGCGCGTCGCGTGCTCGTCGGCCCGGGGCGGCGGCACCAGGGCTTCCCGCGGCAACGCGGACACGTCGGTCAGAACCGCGCCCCGCAACCGCCACGTCGCCGGGTCCGCCAGCGCTTCGCGCGGCGCGAACGGGTCGACGGGATGCTCGGTGTCGGCCTCCGCCGGCAGCACGGCCGGCAGCGCGCCGAGCGGCAGCCGCAAGCCCAGCGGCGAATCCCCGGGCAACGCATAGAGGCGCTCGCGCCGCAGCGGCCAGGGGCTGCTCTGCCACGCGGACGCCTCGCCGCCGGTTCCCGCGACTGGCGCGCAGCGGCAGCACGAATCCTGCCGGCCGGTCGAGGCCCTGCGCGAGCAGTCGGGCGAGGCGCGCGCGTTCGCCCGGCTTGGTGAGGTCGGCCGCGAGCGGATCGACGTTGACCGGCAGCGCCGCCTCGATCGCGAGCAGGTGGGGAACGTCCTCGTACGCAGTGAGGACGCGCTCGGGGTCGAGGCCCAGCTTCGCCGCCAGCGATGCGGCGAACTGCCACGCCGCCGCCGGGTCGGCGCTGCCGGGCTCTCGCGTATCGGCGATCAGCGCGGCATCGTTCCACAGCCGCTTGCCGTCCACGCGCCAGTACACGCCGAGCGTCCACCGCGGCAGCGGCTCGCCCGGGTACCACTTGCCCTGCCCGTCGTGCAGGAAACCGCCCGGCGCGAAGCGGGCGCCCAGGCGCCGCAGCAGGGCTTCGGCCAGATCGCGCTTCTTCGGCGACAGCGCCGTGTAGTTCCACTCGGCGCCGTCCATGTCGTCGACCGAGACGAAGGTCGGCTCGCCGCCCTGGGTGAGCCGCACGTCGTTGCGCGCGAGGTCGCGGTCGACCTGCCGGCCGAGATCGTTGATCGCCGCCCATTGCGCGTCGCTGTACGGCTTGGTGACGCGCGGATCCTCGTGCACGCGGGTCACGCTCATGGCGACGTCGAATTCGACCTCGCAGACGTCGGTGTAGCCGATGACCGGCGCCGCGTTGCCCGGATCGGCGGTGCAGGCGAGCGGAATGTGGCCCTCGCCCGCGAGCAGTCCCGAGGTCGGATCGAGGCCGATCCAGCCCGCGCCCGGCAGGTAGACCTCGGCCCACGCGTGCAGGTCGGTGAAGTCCTGCGCCGGCCCGGACGGGCCGTCGAGCGGCTTCACGTCGGCGACGAGCTGGATCAGGTAACCGGAGGCGAAGCGCGCGGCGAGGCCGAGGTGGCGCAGGATCTGCACCAGCAGCCAGCCGGTGTCGCGGCAGGAGCCCTGGGCGCTCTCGAGCGTCTCCTGGGGCGTCTGGATCCCCGGCTCCATGCGCACCAGGTAGCGGATCTCGCCCTGCAGCTGCTGGTTGAGGCGCACCAGCATGTCGACCGTCTTCTCGTCGCCGGTGACCGAGCGCCGGAAGCGCGCGAGCCACGCGGCGAGCAGCGGGCCCGGCGGCTCGGCTTCGAGGAAGGGGATCAGCTCCTTCGCCAGCGCCGGCGCGTAGGTGAACGGATAGTGCTCCGCGTACTCCTCGACGAAGAAGTCGAACGGATTGATCACCGTCATGTCGGCGGTGAGGTCGACGACGACCTCGAAGCTTGTCGGCGACGTCGGTGAACACCAGCCGCGCGAGCCAGTTGCCGTACGGATCCTGCTGCCAGTTGAGGAAGTGCTTGTCCGGCGCGACGTTGAACGAATAGCCGAGGATCGGCGTGCGGCAGTGCGGCGCCGGGCGCAGCCGGATCTCGTGCGGCGCGAGCGTCACCGTCCGGTCGAAGCGATAGGTCGTGCGGTGCTGCAGTGCGACGCGGATGGCCATGGGTGCTCGGTCGGGGCCGTCAGCCCCACTCGGGGTTCGGGCAGCTGCGCGAAGACCCGGCGCAGGCCCTCGCCCCACTGCGTGTGGACCATCTGGAAATAGGGGTCCGTCTCGTCGATGCGCCGCTGCAGCCGGATGGCGAGGGAGTCGGTCTCGTAGACCACGAGGTCGATCGGCAGCCCCACCGAGATGTTGGAGCGCATCGTCGAGTCGAACGAGACGATCGTGCACTTGGTGGCGTCGGTCAGCGACGTCCCGCGGTTGATCACGCGGTCGATCACCGGCTTGCCGTACTTGCTCTCGCCGATCTGGAAGTAGCAGGTGTCGGGCGTCGCCTCGATGAAGTTGCCCTCGCTGTACACCTCGAACAGGCGCGGCGGCTCGCCGCGGACCTGGCCGCCGACCAGGAAATTGGCGCTGGAGTCGATGTTGTTCTGCGCGAGGTACGAGCCGTCGCGGCGCCTTGACCTCGCGCAGCGCGTCGCCGATGAGGCGGGCGATGTCGAACATCGACGGCGCGTTCCACAGGTGCATGTGGGAGTCGCCGCCGCGGGCGCGCTGGTCGAGCGTGTTGAGCGCGTTCTGCGTGATCGACAGGTTGCCCGAGGACAGCGTGACGATCACGCGATGGCCTTCGCGCGCGAAGATCCGCATCTTGGAGAACCGGGCGATCTGGTCGACGCCGGCGTTGGTGCGGGAGTCCGACGCGAAAATCATCCCCGCGTCGAGGGACATGGCAACGCAATAGGTCATCTGGCGGTCGGCGCGAGCCGCCCAAAATCCCGTTATTCTACCGAAACCGCGCGACGCCTAATACGACGGCACGAGAAAGACGCGGTTGATCTCGTCGCCGAGGCCGGAGATGCGCTCGAGGAAGTCCATCAGGTACTCGTGCAGCCCGCGCTCGATGATGTCCTCGGTGCGCGCGTAGTGCAGCTGCGCGTGCAGCTGGCCCGAGACGCGCTCGAGCTCGCGCGCGTCCTTGTGGCCCTCGCACAGGCGCTCGACCGTCTCGTTGATGAAGTTCACGCAGCAGTGCAGCGAGCGCGGCATGTCGTCGCGCAGGATCAGGAGCTCGGCCACGCGGCGCGGGGTGATGACGTCGCTGTAGATCTTGCGGTACGACTCGAAGCCGGACACCGACTGCAGCACCGCCGCCCACTGGTAGTAGTCGACGGCGCCGCCGACGTCGGCCGTCGACGGCAGCAGCAGGTGGTACTTGACGTCGAGGATGCGCGCGGTGTTGTCCGCGCGCTCGAGGTGGGTGCCGAGGCGGATGTAGTGGTAGGCCTCGTCGCGCAGCATCGTGCCGAAGGTGACGCCGCGGAACTGGTGCGAGCGCATCTTCACCCATTCGAGGAAATCCGACACGCCCATCTGCTGCACGCGTGTCGTAGTCGTAGCGGCGCATCTCCAGCCACGCCGTGTTGAGGTCCTCGTACATCTCCGAGGTGATGGCGCCGCGGACGCTGCGCGCCGACTCGCGCGCCGCGCGCAGGCAGCAGAAGACCGACGACGGATTGCGTGCTGTCGAGGATCATGAAGCGCAGCACCTTCTCCGCCGACAGCACGGGGTTGCGCTCGTAATACGCGGTCGCCTGCCCGCTGGTGATGAGCGGCACCGACCACGGCTCGGCCCAGGCGAGTCCCGGCTCGGTCACCTGGTAGGGCAGCAGCGACGTCCGGTACGTGACGTCGAGCATCCGCGCCGTGTTCTCGGCGCGCTCGATGTGCCGCGCCATCCAGAAGAGATCGTTCGCCACCCGGCAGAGCATTGCTGTGTTCCCTCGTTCCTGTTTTGCGCGACCGGCCGTCAGTCCGCGATGACCCAGGTGTCCTTGGTCCCGCCGCCCTGCGACGAGTTGACGACCAGCGACCCCTCGCGCAGCGCGACGCGGGTCAGCCCGCCCGGGCACCAGGTTCACCGTCGCGCCCGACAGCACGTACGGGCGCAGGTCGATGTGGCGCGGCGCGAGCCCGGACTCGACGAACGTCGGGCACGTCGACAGCGCGAGCGTCGGCTGGGCGATGTAGGTCTCGGGCGACGCCAGGATGCGCGTCGCGGAAATCCGCGCGCTCGGCGGCCGTGCTCGCCGGGGCCCACCAGCATGCCGTAGCCGCCCGCGCCGTGGACTTCCTTCACCACCAGCTCCTCGAGATGCGCGAGCACGTGGTCGCGATCGGCCGGCCGGGCGAGCTGGTAGGTCGGCACGTTGTTCAGCACCGGCTCCTCGCCGAGGTAGAAGCGGATCATGTCCGGCACGTACGGGTAGATCGACTTGTCGTCGGCCACGCCGGTGCCGATGGCGTTGGCCAGCGTGACGCGGCCCGCCCGGTACGCGCCGAAGAGTCCCGGCACGCCGATCATCGAATCCGCGCGGAACGCCCGCGGGTCGAGGAAATCGTCGTCGACCCGCCGGTAGATCACGTGGACGCGCTCGGGCCCGCGCGTCGTGCGCATGAAGACGGTGTCGTTCTGCACGAACAGGTCCTGCCCTTCGACCAGCTGCACGCCCATCTGCTGGGCGAGGAAGGCGTGCTCGAAGTACGCCGAGTTGTAGGCGCCGGGGGTCAGCACCGCGACGGTCGGCGCGTCCGCGCCCGCCGGCGACACGGCGTGCAGGTTCTTGAGCAGCATGTCCGGGTAGTGCTGCACCGGCCGGATCGACTGCGTCGCGAAGAGCTCGGGCAGCAGCCGCATCATCATCCGGCGGTTCTCGAGCATGTAGGACACGCCGGAGGGCACCCGCAGGTTGTCCTCCAGCACGTACCACTCGCCCTCGCCGGCGCGCACGAGGTCGACACCCGCGATGTGGGCGTAGATCCCGCCCGGCACGTTGAGGCCCTGCATCTCCCGCCGGTACTGGGAATTGCCGAGCACGCGCTCGGCCGGCACGCGGTTGGCGGCGAGGATCTGCTGCTCGTGGTAGATGTCGTGCAGGAACGCGTTGAGCGCGTGCACGCGCTGCTTCAGGCCGCGCTCGAGCATCGCCCACTCGGCGGCCGGGATGATCCGCGGCACGAGATCGAACGGAATCAGCCGCTCGGTGCCGGCGTCTTCGCCGTACACCGCGAACGTGATGCCGAGCCGGTGAAAGGCGCGCTCCGCCTCGTCGCGCTTCTGGGCGATCCGGGCGGCCGGCGTGCCGGCCAGCCAGTCGGCGAACGGCTGGTAATGCGGCCGGACGCCACCGTCCGGCAGGCGCATTTCATCAAAAGGGAGACGGGACAGGATGGCTTCCATGATTCGTCTGCACTACCCCTAGCAAGCCTTGGGCCTTGGCAAAAATTCCCTTCCGCTCAAGGACCTTACCGGATCGCAGCTTGGCGCAACGAACCGAGACATGCCCCAAAATAATGCACCTGTCGCACCATATTGGTGATTTATTGTCCAGGACACAGTACGACAAACAGCCGAAATCGGTTTGACCCTCGCCGAATCGCTATGGTTAAATGGGTTTCCTGTCTGGGTTCGCGGGGCGGTTAGCTCAGTGGTAGAGCACTGCCTTCACACGGCAGGGGTCACTGGTTCGAAGCCAGTATCGCCCACCATGCGAATCGAGGGGTTGCCCGTGATGGGCAACCCCTTTTTTTCGCTTTGGCGCGCGCGTCAGTGTAACCCGCCGGCCGCTTCGCCCGAAAGGATCAAGGAGGCCCCATGCCCGCTGCGCAAGCACCCCTCGCCGTCGATGCGCTGGTCTTCGACGCCTACGGCACGCTGTTCGACGTCCATTCGATCACGGTCGGCGGCCGAGCGCCTGCTGCCGGGGAGCGCGACGGCGCTCTCGCAGCTGTGGCGCACGAAGCAGCTCGAGTACACGTGGCTGCAGAGCCTGATGGCCGCGCCGGCGTGTCCGCGCGAGGACTTCGCCGCGGTGACGGCCAAGGCGCTCGATTACGCCGTGGAGGCGTTGCGCCTTGCGCTGCCCGCGGCCGGACGCGCCGAGCTCCTCGCGGCGTACCTGACGCTGTCGCCGTTCGCCGACGTTGCGCCCGACGCTGGCGGCGCTGGCGCCGCGGCCCCGCTGGATTCTCTCCAACGGCACGCTCGCCATGCTGGACCCGCTGGTGCGCAACGCCGGGCTCGCCGCCGACATCGACGGCGTGCTCTCGGTCGACGCCGCCGGCATCTACAAGCCCAGCCCGCGCGTCTACCAGCTCGCCGTCGACCGCCTGCGGCCTGCCGCCCGCGGCGCATCGGCTTCGTGTCGTCGAACGGCTGGGACGCGATCGGCGCCAAGGCGTTCGGCTTCACGGCGTTCTGGATCAATCGCACCGGCGCGCCGGTCGACCGGCACGGCCCGGCGCCCGACCGCGTCATCGCGAGCCTCGCCGACCTGCCGGCGCTGCTCGCGTAACGGGCTTGCACGCCCGGTCAGGGCATGTACTGGCCGCCGTTGACCTCGATCACCTGGCCCGTGACGTAGCCGGACAGCGCGTCCGACGCGAGGTAGAGCAGCGTACCCGCGCATTCGTCGGCGCTGCCGAGGCGGTTCATCGGGATCGTCGCCTGCATCGCCTTCAGCTGGTCGGCGCGTCGAGTAGCGGTCGTGGAACGGCGTCGTGATGACGCCGGGCGACAGCGCGTTGACGCGGATGCCGTCGCCGACCACCTCCTTCGCCCAGCCGTGGGTGACGGTGGACACGAACCCCTTGGCCCCGGCGTAGAGGATCGCCCCGCCGCCGCCGCCGTGGCGCGCCGCGATCGACGTGACGTTGATCACGTTGCCCGATTTCTGCTTGCGCATGAGCGGGACCACCTCGCGCATGAACAGCGCGACCTGCGTGCAGTTGAGCGCCAGCACGCGGTTGATGTGCTCCTGCGTGTAGTCCTCGATCTTCACCCGCCCGAGCATCCCGCCGGCGTTGTTGACCAGCACGTCGATGCGCGCCGAACGCGGCCACCGTCTCGCGGACGATCCGCCTGACGTCGGCCTCGACCATGACGTCGCCGCCCAGCGGCAGCGCTTCGCCGCCGGCGGCCCGGATGCCGGCGGCCACGGCCTCGCGCCGCCGTCGCGGCTGGCGTTGTAGTGGACGGCGACCCTGCAGCCTTCGCGCGGCGAACGCCCGCGCCGCCGCGGCGCCGATGCCGGTCGATGCGCCGGTGATCAGCACGGCCTTGCCTTTGAGATCGGGAATCATGGTGTGCTCCTGTGGGTGAGGAGGGGTCGCGCCGCCGGCCGGGCGCGGGCGTCGCGGCGCGAACGTCGCTGCGGGCGCCAGTATACTTGATTGTGTCCGACTTTAATGGCACTGTGTCGGACAAATAACAGACCCCGCCCCGTGCCCGCCCGAACCATACCGCGACCCGCCCGCCAGCTTCCGCTGCGGCCCCGGGCCCTCGCGCCGGGCGCCGCCGCGCGGCCGCGCAAGTCGGAGCACGTCGTCGACGTGCTGGGCTCGAGGATCGTGTCCGGCGCGCTGGCCGCCGGCGAGCTCCTGCCCACCGAGGCCGAGCTCGGCGCGCAGCTGGGGATCAGCCGCCCTTCCCTGCGCGAAGGCCTGCGCGCGCTGCGCATTGAAGGGGCTCGTCGAAGGACGCACCCGGCGCGGCACCAAGGTCACGCCGCGCTCCAGCTGGAACCTGCTCGACGAGGACGTGCTGCGCTGGCTGGCCGTGGCGCCGCCCGGACCCGGCGTTCTTCATGGACCTCCTCGACATCCGCATGATCATCGAGCCCGCCGCGGCGCGCCTCGCCGCCGCGCGCGCCACGCCCGAGCAGATCCTGGCGATGGAAGCCGCGTTCCGCGGCATGGTGGCGGCCACGCCGCACGACATGGAGACGTGCTGCGCGCACGACCTCGCGCTGCACGAGCTCATCATCGTGGCCACGGGCAACCCGATGCTGATCCGCTTCGCCGCCGCGATCCGGACCGCCCTGCTCGCCTGCGTGCGCATCGCCAGCAATGCGCGCGAGAGCTACGAGAACTCGCTGGCCGAGCACCAGGCGGTCACCGTCGCCATCCGGCGGCGCGATCCGGCCGAGGCGGAGCAGGCGATGCGCAACCTGCTCGCCGGCACCGCGCGCGATCTCGCGCCGGCATACGACAAGTATCCGCGCGGCTTCCCTCCGCCGCCGCCCGCAGCACGGGCGGCGCGGAAGGCGCCGCGGCGGACTTGAAAACGGGGCCACCCCGCATCCCACCCGAAGGAGGAGTCGCGATGAAATACGGTTCCATGCTGCGCAAGCTTGCCCTGTGCCTCACGCTGACCGCGGCGGCCGCCGCCGCCGGCCACCGCCGCGGCGCAGACCAAGAAGCAGGTCAAGATCTCCCACGCGACGGCGGCCGACGTCGCCAACGACAACCACATGGTGTCGTGGATCATCGCCAACTACATCAACAGCAACTCCGACACGCTGGAGGCGCGGATCTATCCGGCCAACGCGCTGGGCGAGGAGCGCGCGGTGGTCGAGGGCATGCAGCTCGGCGCCGGGGCGACGATCCACGTCGGCGGCACCGCGATCCATAACAACTTCAACAAGCGCATGGGCGTGCTCGACCTCCCGTTCATGTGGCGCAACTACGAGCACGCGCACAAGGTGCTCGACGGCAAGGTCGGCCAGACGCTCGCGGCCGAGCACGAGAAGCTGGGGCTCAAGGTGCTGGGCTGGCAGGACAGCTGGGGCTACCGCAACGTCATCACCACCAAGAAGGAGATCAAGAAGGCCGAGGACCTGAAGGGCCTGAAGATCCGCACCATCCAGACGCCGACCTACGTCGCCGCGCTCAACGCGATGGGCGCCAGCGCGACGCCGATGGCCTTCGGCGAGGTGTACACGTCGCTGCAGACCGGCGTGCTCGACGGCTTCGAGCACTCGTCGGCGGTCGCCTACACGGGCAAGTACTACGAAGTCGCCAAGTACATCACGCTGACCGAGCACCTCTTCGGCCCCACCGTGACCGTGATGTCCAAGAAGGAATGGGACGGCTACACGGACAAGGAGAAGCAGGTCGTCGCGGCGGCGGCGAAGCTCGCGCAGGACGTCAACCGCAGCCTGTCGGTGCAGCGCGACGCGGAATCGATGGACAAGCTGAAGGCCAAGGGGATGATCGTCAACCCGATCGACAAGACGCCGTTCCTGAAGGCGGCCGGTCCGCTGCAGGAACAGCTCGCGAAGAACCTCGGCGCCGAGGACCTGCTCGTCATCATCCGCGACACCAAGTAGCACCGGTTCCGCGGGCCGGCAGGGCAGCCTGCCGCCCCGCAGCCGCGTGGAGGACCCCATGGCCGTCAACCTGTTCCGGGCGATCGACCGCTCGGTCGAGTTCGCGCTGTTCCTGATGTTTCTCGCGTTCACGCTGGTCGGCGGCCTGCAGGTGTTCAACCGCTTCGTGCTCGGCCTGCCGCTGTCGTGGAGCGAGGAGTTCCAGAAATTCGGCCACATCTGGATGGTGATGCTCGCCATTCCGGTGGCCTACCGCCGCGGCGCGCATCTGGGCATGGACATGCTCCTGCGCCTGCTCCCCGCGGGCGCGCAGCGGGGCATCGGCCTGCTGACCGAAGTGCTGTGGCTGATTCTCGCGCTCGCGATCGGCCGCTACACGCTCGTGATCATGCAGGTCGCGCGCAACCAGGACAGCCCCGGCCTCGGCATTCCGATGGACTGGGTGTACGCCGGCATGGTGATCGGCAGCGTGTACCTCGCCTTCGTCGCGCTGCGCCGGATCGCGACCCACTTCGGCTGGCACGAGCCGGCCGCCCGACGATCTCGGGGGGCACTGATGCTGATCGCCCTCTCGGTGCTGCTGCTGGCGCTGATCAGCGTCGGCGTCCCCATCCTGCTGGTGATGGGCGTGGTCGGGCTCGCCGGGATCGTCGCCACGCCGAGTCTCGTGCCGGCGATGTTCCCGCAGAAGATGTTCGCGATGCTGGACAACTTCAGCCTGCTGGCGCTGCCCTACTTCATCCTCGCGGGCGAGCTGATCTCCGCCGGCGGCATCTCGAAGCGGCTGGTCGAGTTCGCCGCAACGGTGGTCGGCCACTGGCGCGGCGGGCTGGGCCACGCGTCGGTGGTCTCGAGCATGGTGTTCGCGGGCGTCTCGGGCTCGTCGGTGGCCGACACCTCCGCGATCGGCTCGATCCTCGTCCCGGCGATGAAGGACCACGGCTACAAGCCCGGGTTCGCCGCCGCGCTCGTCGCCTGCGCCGGGACCATCGGCGCCATCATCCCGCCCAGCATGACGATGATCGTCTACGGCTCGATGGCCAACGTCTCGATCGGCGGCCTGTTCCTCGGCGGCATCGTTCCCGGGATCCTGATCGGCATCGGGCTGATGGTCGTCATCGCGATCCATTCGCGCTTCCCCGCCTATCCGGAGCTGCGCCGCACCAGCGGCCGCTTCGACACCGCGAAGGTGCTGCGCGCGACGGTCAACGTGTGGCCGGCGCTGCTCGCGCCGGTGCTGGTCGTCGGCGGCATCCTCTCCGGCGCGTTCACGGCGACCGAAGCGGGCGTCGTGGCCTGCTTCTACGGCTTCTTCGTCGGCTTCTTCATCTACCGCATCCTCAAGCTGCGCGACCTGCCGCAGATCTTCATCCGCGCCGCCGTCACGACGGCGATGGTGTCGGGGATCATCGGCGTCGCCGGCGGCTTCGGCTGGCTGCTCTCGTACCTCAACTTCAACGACATCGTGCTCTCCGGCATCACGGGCATCACCGGCTCCAGGCTCGGCGTGATGCTGCTGATGATGGCGGTGATGCTGGTGCTGACGATGTTCGTCGATTCCATGGCGATCCTGATCATCATGATCCCGGTCGCCGTGGTCATCGGCCGCAACTTCGGCATCGACGAGTTCCAGCTGGGGCTGATGATGGTGATGGCCACCCAGATCGGCTCGACGACGCCGCCGGTCGCGGTGCTGCTGTTCGTCGCGACCAGCATCGCCGGCTGCACGTACAACGAAACGATCCGCTACTGCTGGGCGTTCATCGCCGCCGAGGTGGTGGTGCTGCTGATGGTGGTGCTCTGGCCGGACCTGGCGGCCTGGATCCCGCACTATTTTCTCGGATGAGCGCAACGCGTGCGCCGGCGTAGCCCGGGTTGAGCGATTGAGTAGGGTCAGACACTACTTTTCACGGTCGACGCCGTCAATGCCGTTCGACGGTCCGCAACGCAAAGTAGTTTCTGACCCTACTTAATCGCTCAACCCGGGCTACGCGGTGCCCCGGCCGCGGTGCAGCGACCGGCGCCGCCCGGCACGCCGCGACCGCGGCGCGCACGGCGGCGATCGCCTCCGGCCGCGGAAAGCTCTTCCGGCTGGCGAGCGCGATGCGCCGCGACGGCGCCGGCCGCGCGAACGGCACCGGCACCACCCGCCGGCTGTGGTACTTCGGCGTCAGCGCGTCGCGCGGCAGCACCGAGATGCCGAGGCCCGAGGCGACCATGTTGCGCGCGGTCTCCAGCGAATTGGTGCGCGTGACCCGCGTCGCGGCGCGGTTAAGCTCCGGGCAGGCGTCGAGCACCTGGTCGCGGAAGCAGTGGCCGACGTTGAGCATGATCGTGTGCTCGGCGGCGAGCTCGTCCGGACGCACCGTCTTCCTCTTCGCCCACTTGTGCTCGAGCGGGACGACCACCTGGAACGGCTCCTCGTAGAGCAGCTCGACGGCCGTCCCCGGCAGCGTGAACGGCAGCGCGATGATCGCCGCGTCGATGCGTCCGGTGCGCAGCGCCGACTCGAGGTTCTCGGTCAGGTTCTCCTCGATGTCGAGCGGCATCTGCGGCGCGAGCTCGTGCAGCGCCGGGACGAGATCGGGCAGCAGGTACGGGGCGACCGTGTAGATGACGCCGAGCTTGAGCGTTCCCGCGAGCGGGTTGCGCCCGGCCTGCGCGATCTCCGGGATGCGCGCCATCTCCTCCAGCACCTTCTGCGCCTGCTCGACGATCCGCGTGCCCACCGGTGTGACCGTCACCTCGCTCTTGCTGCGCTCGAACAGGCGCGCGCCGAGCTCCTCCTCGAGCTTCTGGATCGCCACCGACAGCGCCGGCTGGCTGACGAAGCACTTCTGCCGCCGCGCGCCCGAAGCTCCGCTCGTTGGCGACGGCGACGATGTAGCGCAGCTCGGTGAACGTCATCGATGGAAGCTGGTCGCCGCGCTCGCGCAGGAAGGCGGCGAAGTCCTCGGCCAGCTCCGGGTGCTTGAGTCCGAAGTCCACGGTCGCCTCGAGGTAGCCCAGCTTGCTGCCGCAGTCGTAGCGGCGGCCTTCGAACGCGTACGCGAGCACGCGTTCCTCGGCCAGCAGCCGCGCGATCCCGTCGGTCAGCTGGATCTCGCCGCCGGCGCCGGGCGGCATCGTGCGCAGGTGGTGGAACAGGCGCGGCGTCAGCACGTAGCGGCCGACCACGGCGAGCGTGGACGGCGTGGTGCCGGGCTTCGGCTTCTCCACCATCCGCGAGATCGGCGCCGCGCGCCCGCTCATCGGGCCGGTCTCGACGATGCCGTAGCTGCCGACGTCGGCCGGCGCGACGTTCATCACGCCGATGGTCGCGCAGTCGTTGCGCGTCGCGATGTCGGTCATCTGCCGCATCACCGGCACCACCGCGTCGATCAGGTCGTCGGCCAGCAGCACCGCGAACGGCTCGTCGCCGATCACCGGCGCGGCGCACAGCACCGCGTGGCCGAGGCCCAGCGCCTCGGTCTGGCGGATGTAGATGCAGTTGACGCCGGGCGGCGCCGCCGACTGCACCAGCTCCAGGAGCTGCGTCTTGTTGCGCAGCGCGAGCTCGGTCTCGAGCTCGTAGGCCTTGTCGAAATGGTCCTCGATCGCGCGCTTGTTGCGCCCGGTGATGAAGATCATGTCGGTGATGCCGGCGGCGGCGGCCTCCTCCACCGCGTACTGGATGAGCGGCTTGTCGACGATCGGCAGCATCTCCTTCGGGCTCGCCTTGGTGACGGGCAGGAAGCGGCTGCCGAGTCCGGCGACCGGAAAGACGGCCTTGGTGATCTTGCGCATATGCTCTGTTTCCCTGGTGGTCAATCGTGGTCGGTCGCGAGCAGCCGTCGCAGCGCGTCCTCGTCGAGGATGGCGATGCCGAGTTCCTGCGCCTTCGAGAGCTTGCTGCCGGCCTCGGCGCCGGCGACGACGTAGTGGGTCTTCCCCGACACGCTGCCGGCGACCTTGCCCCCCTGCGCCTCGATCAGCGCCTTGGCTTCCTCGCGCGCAAGCGTGGGCAGCGTGCCGGTGAGGACGAAGGTCTTGCCGGCGAGCCGGCCCGGGGCAGCCCGCTGGGGCGGCGTGTCCGGCCAGCGGACGCCGGCCGCGCGCAGGTCGGCGATGACGGCGCGATTGTGCGGCTCGGCGAAGAAGCGGGCGATGCTCTCGGCGACCACGGGGCCGACGTCCGGCACCTCGTGCAGCTCGGCCTCGCTCGCCGCCATCAGCGCGTCGAGCCCGCCGAAGTGGCGCGCGAGGTCCTTCGCGGTCGTCTCGCCGACCTGGCGGATGCCCAGCGCGTAGACGAAGCGCGCGAGCGTCGTCGACCTTGCTCTTCGCGATCGCGGCCACCACGTTGGCGGCCGATTTCTCTGCCATCCGCTCGAGTGCCGCGAGCTTCGCCACGTCCGAGCCGGTACAGGTCGGCGGGCGTGTGCACCAAGCCGCCGTCGACCAGCTGGTCGACGAGCTTGTCGCCGAGACCCTCGATGTCCATCGCCCGCCGGCCGGCGAAATGCAGCAGCGACTGCTTGCGCTGGGCCGGGCAGACGAGCCCGCCGGTGCAGCGCGCGATCGCCTCGTCGGGCAGGCGAACGGCGGCCGACCCGCATTCCGGGCAGCGCGGTCGGCATGACGAACTCGGCCGTCGCCGGCCGGCCGCAGTTCCGGCACCACGCGCACGACCTCGGGGATAACGTCGCCAGCCCGACGGACGATTACGGTGTCACCGATGCGCACGTCCTTGCGCCGGATCTCGTCCTCGTTGTGTAGCGTGGCGTTGGTGACCGTTACGCCGCCGACGAAAACGGGCGCGAGCCGCACCACGGGCGTGAGCGCCCCGGTGCGGCCGACCTGGATGTCGATCGCAGTGACCTCGGTCGGCATCTCCTCGGCCGGAAACTTGTGCGCAACCGCCCAGCGCGGCTCCCGCGCGACGAAGCCGAGCTGTCCTGCAGCGCAAGCTCGTTCACCTTGTAGACGACGCCATCGATCTCGAAAGGCAGCGTCGGGCGCAGCGCGCCGATCCGCTCGTAATAGCATGAGCAAGCTCGCGGGCGCCACGGGCGATGCGGCGGTCGGCATTGACCGGGAACCCGAACACTTCAAGCGTTTCGAGCAGCGCCTCTGCGACGTCGGTACCGGCCAGTCGCCGCGTTTCGCCGACGCCGTAGGCGAAGAACGCAATGGGCGGGTCGCCGTGACTGCGGCGTCGAGCTGCCGTACGGCGCCCGCAGCCGTGTTCCGCGGATTGATGTAGGGCTTCAGTCCGGCGGCGCGCTGACGCGCGTTCAAGGCCTCGAAATCGGACTTCGTCATGTAGACTTCGCCGCGCACTTCCAGTACCGCGGGCACACCCTCTCCCTGGAGCCGCCGCGGAATCGTCGCGGATGGTCCTGACGTTGGCGGTGATGTTTTCGCCGCCTCGCCGTCGCCGCGAGTCGCCGCCACGACGAGGCGCCGCTGTTCGTAGCGCAGGCTGACGGCGAGCCCGTCGAACTTGAGCTCGGCCATGTACTCGACCGCTGGCGCCTCGGGGCCGAGCCTCAGAAGACCCCGAATCTTGGCATCGAACTTCGCCGGAACGCTGGTGGCGGCCTCTGCGCCCGGCGGCACGGTCTCGGTCCCGATCGACAGCATCGGCATCGCGTGGCGCACCGGCGCGAACTCGTCGCGACGCTTGCCGCCGACCCGCTGCGTGGGCGAATCGGCGGCGGCAAGTGCCGGGTAGTCCCGCTCCAGCCTCTGCAGTTCGCGGAACAGCGCGTCGTACTCGGCGTCGCTGATCGTCGGCGCGTCCTGCACGTAGTAGCGGTAGTTGTGCTGCTCGATCTCGGCGCGCAGCTGCGCCGCGCGCTTCGCGGCGCCGGCCGGCGGTGGGGTCTGTGCGGCAGCCACGAAGGGTCGGGGCGAGAGCGCGGCGCCGCCGCGCTTCAGCCGCTGAACAGGGCGAGCGCCCGCGGGCTGCCCGGGTCGAGGCGCGCTTCCTTCAACGCCTGCGCGGTGGCTTCCACCTGCTGCCTGATCGCGGCGAGCGCGTTGTCGGTCAACGGCCTCCGGTTGTCGTCGACCAGCGTCGCGTCGAGCGTCTGCGTCAGGCGCTTGGCGGCGAGCTTCATCTGGTCGAACACGCGCGCCGGATCGGCGACGCGCGGAACGTCGAGGATGAACACGGCGCCGGGGGTCGACGTGAGGCGCAGGTTGTCCGGGGTGAAGGGCTCGGACCGGTAGTTCTGCAGCGTGTAGAGCACGAGGCCGGTGTCCTCCTGCACCCATTCGAAGCGGCCGCTCTCCGCCAGCCGGAATCCCGCCGCCTCAGCCACGCCGCGCAGCCGGGTTCCCGGGATGGACGCCGCCCCGGCCTTGAGCACGGTCAGGCCGATCTGCACGTCGAGATTGGCGCAGAAGCGGTCGAGGGCCTCCGCGCGGGCGACCTCGGCCTGCGGGTCGGGCGCGGAGAACGCGCCCGGCAGCGTGGCGGTGATCTCGCCCACGAGCCGGATGAAGCGGTCGATCGCCGGCCGGGTCGCGGCGCCGGTGCGATCGGCGAGCAGGAGGCACGCGGCCACCTCGGTGTACGTGCCCGTGGAATCGGCCTTGAGCAGTTGCCAGGGCCCGGCGTCGCCGCTGCGCCCGAACCAGCGCAGGGGCTTGCCCACCCGCGCGTGCAGCCCTGCGGCCAGCGCGCCGGCCGCGATCGGGCCCGTCGGCTGGACCCGGACTACGCACTCGATGTCGGGGTCGGGCTGCGCCGATCGGTCGGAGGCCTGGGGCCGCGCGAGGGATCCCGGACCCGTCGCAGCGGCAGGCGAATCGGGTAGCCGGGCCGTGCGCGGCGGCGGGGTCGCGGGGGCAGGCGCCTCCGGGACGAAATCGCCGGACGCGACGGACCGATCGTCGGCGTCGGCGGATCCGGCGGCTCGCGATACGGGGTTCTCCCGCGGAGGCTCCTGCGCAGTCGCCGGCCGCGGCGCCCGGCGGCCGTCGTAGTCGTCGGCGCCGTCCCCGGCGGCCAGCGACGGCTCGCGGCGCCCGCCTGCAGCCGGCGCCGCCGCGTCGGGCGACGCCTTCGGGGCGAACGTCGCCGCGATCCGGCGCCGGATGCGGCGCTCCTGCACCCAGTTGTAGATCAGCACGCCGACGACGAGCGCGACGCCGCCGGCTATCAGGCCGAGCTGAAGCGAGGTCATGCCGCCATGATGCCAGTTTCCGCGATCTGCAGCGCTTCCTCGATGTCGACGCTCACCACGCGCGAAATCCCGGGCTCGGGCATCGTGATGCCCACCAGCTGGCTCGCCATCTCCATCGTGATCTTGTTGTGCGAGATGAACACGAACTGCGTTTCGGCCGACATCCGCTTCACCATCTGGCAGAAGCGGTCGGTGTTGGGGTCGTCCAGCGGGGCGTCGACTTCGTCGAGCAGGCAGAACGGCGCGGGATTGATCTGGAACAGCGCGAACACCAGCGAGATCGCAGTGAGCGCCTTCTCGCCGCCGGACAGCAGGTGGATCGACGTGTTGCGCTTGCCCGGGGGCTGGGCGACCACCTGCACGCCCGAGTCGAGGATCTCCTCGCCGGTCAGCAGCAGCCGCGCCTGGCCGCCGCCGAACAGCACCGGGAACAGCCGCGCGAAGTTCTCGTTGACCGTGTCGAAGGTCTGCTGCAGCAGGTCGCGCGATTCGCGATCGATCTGGCGGATGGCGCTCTCGAGCGTGGTCATCGCCTCCGTGAGGTCGGCCGCCTGGGCGTCGAGATAGGCCTTGCGCTCCTGCGCGATCACGAGCTCGTCCAGCGCGGCGAGGTTGACCGCGCCCAGCGCGTCGATCGCGGCCTGCAGGCGCTCGATCTCGCCGGGCAGCCCCGACTTGCTGCCGAACGCCTTCAGCAGCGCCGGCAGGCTCGCGAGATCGGCCTGGGCTTCCGCGAGCTGATCGACGAACTGCTGCTCCTGCAGCGTGGCTGCCTGCTCCTTGAGGCGCACTTCCTCGATCTTCGCGCGGGCCGGGTCGAGCCGGTGCAGCGCCGAGAGCTGCGCCTCGTCGGCTGCGCGCAGCTCGGCGGTCAGGCCTTCCAGCCGGTCGCGGGCGGCGGCCAGCGCCTGCTCGGCCGCGCCGCGCGCCTCGAGCTGGCGCTGGAGCGCCTGCTCGACGGGCGTCCAGTCGACCGCCTCGCGTTCGGAAGTGAGCTTGCCGAGGAGGTCCTGCTGCTGCGCGACCTGGACCACGAGCGCCTCGCGCCGGCGCTCGAGCTCGACCACGCGCTCGCGGCAGCTGCGCTCGGTGAACGCGGCCTCCTGCGCCGCGCGCTCGGCGACCCGCACCCGCTCGCGGCCGCGGGCGAGCGCCACCTCGGCCTCGTTGCGCGCATGGCGTCCGGCCTCGCGGCGGGCCACCTCGTCGTGCAGCCGGGACTGCGCATCGGCGAGCTCTGCCGCCACCGCGCGGGCGGCTTCCTGCTCGGTCGCCTCCTGCGCCGACAGGTCGGCGAGCTCCTGCGCGATCTGCGCGCGGCGGCGCTCGGCCGCCTCGGCGGCCTGCCGCAGATGGAGGAGCTCCAGCTCGAGCTCGTGGCAGCGCCGCTGCTGCGACGCGAAGGCGAGGCCCTCGGCGTGATAGCTCTTCTGCGTCGCGTCGTGCTCGGCCTCGACCGCCGCCAGCGCCGCGCGCGCGGCCGCGGCGAGTCCGGCGGCGTCGGCGATGGCCTGGGCGAGCTCGGAGAGCTCCCGCTGCCGGGCGAGCACGCCGTGCAGCTCGCTGTCCGGCGCGAAGAAGCCGATCGCCTGCGCGCTGACGAGATGTCCCTGCGGGCGTGACGAAGGTCTCGCCGACGCCCAGCTGCGCGCGGTCGCGCACGGCGCCCGCGCCGTCCGGGTGGCAGCGCACGCCGCGCAGCCAGTCGGCGAGCAGCCGCGAAATCTCGGGACGCTGCGAGCGCACCTTCGACAGCAGCGTGTCCGGCCCGGCCGCCGGCGCGCCCGCTCCCGCCCGGCGCCTCCGGCGCATACACCGCCATCCGGCCGGGCGGCGTGGCGCCGTCTCCCAGCCACGCGCTGGCGGCATCGAGCCGCTCGAGCTCCACCGCATTGAGCCGTTCGCGCAGCACCGCCTCGAGCGCGTCCTCCCAGCCCGGCTCGATGTCGAGGCCCTGCCACAGCAGTCGCGCCTCGGCGAGCCCGTTGGCGGCGAGCCACGCCGTGTTGTCCTTGCCCTGCCCGATCTTCGCCTGCAGCGCCGCGAGCGCCTGCGCGCGCGCCTCGAGCTCGCCGTGCCTGCCGGCCCGCCTGCTGCGCCGCCTCGCTGTCGTTGCGCTGGCGTTCCTGCAGCGCCTGGACGCCGTCGCGCAGCGCCTGCAGCGAGGCCTCCTTCGCCGCCAGCTCGGCGGTTTCGCCGGCGCAGCTGCTCCTCGATCTCGCGCACGGTGTCGGTCACCGGCGGCGCCAGGCCGCGCAACTCGCGCTTCGAGGCGCGCGCGGCGCTCGCGCGAGGCCGCGCGGCCACCCGGCGGGCGGCCTCGCGCTTGGTTTCGGCCACGCGGATCGACTGCTCGATCACGGCGATCTGCTGCTGCAGCTCGCTGCCGGCCGCCGCCGCGAGCCGGACGGCTTCCTCGAGCGCAGGCACCGCGCCGACGGCCTCGCGCTCGGCCTCGGCCGCCGCTTCCCTGGCGCCAAGCGCGGCCTCGACGGCGGTTTCGGCCTCCGTGCGCTGCCGCGCCAGCGCCGTTTCCTGGGCGCCCAGCGCGCCCAGCTGCTCGGTCAGGCGCGCGAGCTGCTGCGAGAGCCGCGTTTCGCTCTCGCGCGCGAACGCGAGCTGCTGCTCCAGCCGCGTGACCTCGGCATTGGCCGCGTAGAACTCGCCCTGCCGCACGTGCAGCGCGTCGCCGGCGGCGTAGTGATCGCTGCGCAGCGTTTCCAGCCGCGATTCGCTCGCCCGCAGGTCAGCCTGCAGGCCCTCGAGCGCGACGGTCAGCGTGGCGATCTCGGTGCGTGCAGCGCTCGCGGCTGCGCGCGGCGTCCTGCTGCTTCGAGAACCACAGCAGCTGGTGGGTCGACTTCAGCTTCGCCTCGAGGTCGCGGAACTCGGTGGCGACCTTCGCCTGCGCTTCGAGCTTGCCCAGCTGGCTGCCGAGTTCCTGCCGGATGTCCTCGACCCGCGCCAGGTTCTTGCGCGTGTCGGCGATCCGGCCCTCGGTTTCCTTGCGCCGCTCCTTGTACTTCGAGACGCCCGCGGCTTCCTCGAGGAAGACGCGCAGCTCCTCCGGCTTCGACTCGATGACGCGCGAGATCATCCCCTGCTCGATGATCGCGTAGGCGCGGGGCCCGAGGCCGGTGCCGAGGAACAGGTCGTGGATGTCGCGGCGGCGCACCGGGATGTTGTTGATGTAGTACGACGAGTCGCCGTCGCGAGTGAGCACGCGCTTGATCGAGAGCTCGGCGAACTGGCCCCACTGCCCGCCGATGCGGCCCTGGCTGTTGTCGAAGGCGAGCTCGACCGCGGCGCGGCCCACCGGCTTGCGGTCGCCGGCGCCGTTGAAGATGACGTCCTGCATCGACTCGCCGCGCAGCGCGGACGCCTTCGACTCGCCCAGCACCCAGCGCACGGCGTCGATGACGTTCGACTTGCCGCAGCCGTTCGGGCCGACGATGCCCACGAGCTGCCCGGGCGTGCCGATGGTCGTCGGGTCGACGAATGACTTGAAGCCGGAGAGTTTGATCTGGGTGAGGCGCACGGGGACTGCGGAGTCTTCGGTGGCGGGAGCGCGGCACGCGGCAGCGCCGGCTGACGTGCGTCACAAACGTGAAATTATAGCCGATCCGATCGCGCGCGTCAGCCCGACGCCAGCGCCCCTCCTCGACCGCGTGGCACGCCGCCTCGCCCCCGTCGCAGCCGGCCGCAGCGCCGGGACCTCGCGCCGGCAGCGCTCGCTCGCCAGCGGGCAGCGCGGGTGGAACGCGCAGCCGGCCGGCGGGTCGAGCGGATTGGGCACCTCGCCGCCGACCGCCGTGCGCGCCGGCCCGCCGCCGCGAGGTCCGGGACGGCGTCGAGCAGCATGCGCGTGTACGGGTGCTGCGGCGCGCGCGAACAGCTGCCGCGCCGGCGCGATCTCGACGATGCGCCCGAGGTACATGACGCCGACGCGGTCGGCGATGTGCCGGACGACGGCGAGGTTGTGCGAGATGAACAGGTAGGTGAGGCCCAGCCGCTGCTGCAGGTCGCGCATCAGGTTGAGCACCTGCGCCTGCACCGACACGTCGAGCGCCGAGGTCGGCTCGTCGCAGACCAGGAACTCGGGGTGCGGTCGACAGCGCGCGGGCGATCGAGATGCGCTGCCGCTGGCCGCCCGAGAACTGGTGCGGATACCGGCGGCCGTCCTCCGGCGCGAGCCGCGACCTGCTCCAGCAGCGCCGCGACGCGGCGGCCGACGTCGGCCTTCGTCGCGTCCGGCTCGAGCGCCAGGATCGGCTCGGCGACGATGTCGGCCACCCGCCAGCGCGGGTTGAGGCTGGCGTAGGGGTCCTGGAAGATCATCTGCATGCGCCGGCGCAGCGCGCGCGCCGTCGCGCCGTCGACCGCCGCCGCGCCGGGTCCCGCGAGCGGCGTGCCGTCGAACGCGATGGTTCCGCGCGTCGGCGCGTGCAGCCCGACGATCAGCCGCGCGATCGTCGACTTGCCGCAGCCCGATTCGCCGACGAGGCCGAGCGTCTCGCCGCGGGCGATGGCGAGGTCGACGCCGTCGACGGCGCGCAGCAGCGACCGCGGCTTGCGCCCGAGACGCGCTCGAGCCAGGGCGGCGAGACGTCGAACGTCCGCGCGACGCCGGACAATTGCACCAGGGGCGGCTGCGCCGGCATGGCTCAGCCGCGCCCGCAGCCAGCAGGCGACGTCGCTGGCGCCGATCGCCACGAGCTCCGGCCGCTCGCTGCGGCAGCGCTGCGACGGCCTGCGGGCAGCGCGGGTGGAACGCGCAGCCCGTGCGGGAGCGCATCGAGCCGCGGCATCGTGCCGTCGATCTGCGCCAGCCGCTCGCGGTCTGCCGTCAGCGACGGGATCGACCCCATCAGCCCCACCGTGTACGGGTGCAGCGGGCGGTGGATGACGTCGGCGACCGGGCCGATCTCGACCATCCGCCCGGCGTACATCACCGCGACGCGGTCGGCAGGTCTCGGCGATGACGCCCATGTCGTGCGTCACCAGCATGACGGCCGTGCCGTGATCGCGGGCGAGCCGCCGGATGAGGCCGATGATCTGCGCCTGGATCGACACGTCGAGCGCGGTGGTCGGTTCGTCGGCGATGATGAGCTTCGGGTTGCCGGCGAGCGCCAGCGCGATCACCACGCGCTGGCGCATGCCGCCCGAGAACTGGTGCGGGTAGTGGTCGAAGCGCTGCGCCGCGGCGGCGATGCCGACCTCCTCCAGCAGGCCGATCGCCCGCGCCCTGGCGGCGCCGGCGTCCTGCGGCAGGTGCGTCGTGATGGTCTCGACCAGCTGGCGCCCGATCGTGTACAGCGGGTTGAGCGAGGTCAGCGGATCCTGGAACACGGCGCCGATCTCGCGGCCGCGGATCCGGCGCATCGCGTCGTACGGCAGGTTGTCGATGCGCCGGCCGGCGAGGCGGATCTCGCCGCCGGCTGATGCGCCCGGGCGGGTCGATGAGCCCGATCACCGCGGCGCCGGTCAGCGACTTGCCGGCGCCGGACTCGCCGACGACGCCCAGCACCTCGCCCGCGGCGATCTCGAAGGAGACGTCGTGCACCGCGGTGAGCGTGCCGCGGCGCGTCGGGAACTCGACGCGCAGCCGCTCGACGGCCAGCAGCGCAGTCACCGCAGTCTCGGGTTGAGCGCGTCGCGCAGCCAGTCGCCCAGGAGATTGATCGCGAGCACCATGAGCACGAGCGCGGCGCCGGGGAAGATCGTGATCCACCACTCCCCGGAGAACAGGAAATCGTTGCCCACCCGGATCAGCGTGCCGAGCGAGGGCTGCGTCGGCGGCACGCCCACGCCGAGGAACGACAGCGTCGCCTCGGTGATGATCGCGGTCGCGATGTTGATCGTCGCCAGCACCAGCACCGGGCCCAGCACGTTGGGCAGCAGGTGGCGGCGCATGATGGCGAGCGGCGCGATCCCGATCACGCGCGCCGCCTGCACGTACTCCTTGCTCTTCTCGACCATCGTCGAGCCGCGGACGGTGCGCGCGTACTGCACCCAGTTCGCGAGGCCGATCGCCACCACCAGCACGGGCAACGCCACGTCCGCGTGCGCGTCGCGCGGCAGCGCCGCCCGCGCCACGCCGTCGATCAGCAGCGCGATCAGGATCGCCGGAAACGACAGCTGGACGTCGGCGATGCGCATGATCACGGCGTCGACGCGGCCGCCGGCGTAGCCGGCGACGAGACCGAGCGAGACGCCGAGCGAACATCGCCAGGGCCACCGCGGCCACACCGACCAGCAGCGAGATCCGCGTGCCGAACATGATCGCCGAGAGCACGTCGCGGCCCTGGTCGTCGGTGCCCAGCAGGTAGCGCGCGCTCCCGGCCTCGTTCCACGCCGGCGGGGCGAGCCCGTCGAGCAGATTGAGCGTCTTCAGGTCGAACGGGTTGTGCGGCGCGACCCACGGCGCGAACAGCGCGGCGCCGAGGAAGACGACGAGCACCGCGGCCGAGATCATGGCCGTCGGGGACGCGCGGAAGCCGTAGGCGAGGTCGCCGTCCCAGGCCTGCGCAACGAAATCGCGGGCGGCAGTCAACGACGCAAGCGGCGCGGCGACGGCGGCGAACGGCGAACCCGCCGCGGACAGGCGAACAGGGCGACGGACCGGAATGCCTGCGTCACGGCGTCTTCACCACCACCCACTTCAGCCAGTTGTAGTTGTCGGGCAGCTGCACGAGCTCGACGTTGCGCTTCATCCCCCAGGCGAGCGCCTGCTGGTGCAGCGGCAGGTGGCCGATGTCGTCGGCGTGGATGCGGAACGCTTCGGCGATCAGCGCGTTGCGCTTCGCGTCGTCGAGCTCGACGCCGATCTGGCCGGTCAGCTCGTCCAGGCGCTTGTTGCTGTAGCTGCCCAGGTTGAACTGGCCCTGCGCGCCCTTGTCCACCGGCGTCATCATGAGCTGCAGCAGCGGATTGTGGGAATCGTAGGTCGTCGGCGTCCAGCCCAGCAGGTAGAACGACGTGTTGCGCGACAGGATCTTGGGGAAGTAGGTGACCTTGGTCTCGCTGTTGAGGTTCACCTTGACGTCGATCCGCGCGAGCATCGCGGCGACCGCCTGGCAGATCTCGCTGTCGTTGACGTAGCGGTCGTTCGGGCAGTTCATGCCGACCTCGAAGCCGTTGGGATACCCGGCCTCCGCCAGCAGCTTCTTCGCCGCCGCCGGGTCGTAGGGCAGGCGCGCGTTCAACTCCGCGACGAAGCCCCTGATCCCCGGCGCGACCATGAGGTTGGTCGGCGTCGCGGCGCCGCGCATGATCCGGCTCTTGATCGCCTCGATGTCGATCGCCTGGTAGAACGCGCGGCGCACGCGCTTGTCCTTGAACGGGTTCTTCCCCTTCACGTTCGAATAGAGCAGTTCGTCGCGCGCCTGGTCCATGCCGAGGAAGATCGTGCGCAGCTCCGGCCCCTGCATCATCCGCAGGTTCGGGTGCGCGCCGACGCGCAGCGCGTCCTGCACCGGCACCGGCTGCATCATGTCGATGTCGCCGGACACCAGCGCGGCCACGCGGGTCGCGTCGTTGCCGATGGGCGTGAAGATCACCTCGGTGACGTTGCTCTCGACCTTGTCCCAATAGGCCGGGTTGGCGGTGAGCTCGGTGCGCACGCCGGGCTGCCGCGAGCGCAGCACGAACGGGCCGGTGCCGGACGCCTTCAGCGTGGCGGCGTTCTCCTTGCCCTTGCGCACGTCGACGGGGCCGGTCGCGTTGTTCTTCTCGCACCAGGCCCGGCTCATGATCAGCCAGGAACCGAGCGCGTCGGGCAGGATCGGGAACGGCGCGTGGGTGACGACGTCGATCGTGTGGCTGTCGACCTTGCGGATCTCCTTGATCGCCGCGACGTGGCCCTTGACGTCGGAGGCCTCCGCCTTGGCGCGCTCGAGCGAAAAGACGACGTCGTCCGCGCTGAACGGCGAGCCGTCGTGGAACTTGACGTTGCGGCGCAGCTCGAAGCGCCACGTCGTCGGGCCGGTCGCCTTCCAGCTCGTGGCGAGCAGCGGCACCAGCTCGAGCTTCTTGCCGCGGCCGACCAGCGGCTCGTAGATGTTGCCGGTGAAATTGAGCTGGAAGCTCTCGTTGAGCGAATGCGGATCCATCGAGATCGGATCGCCCTGGTCGGCGAACCGGAACGTCGTCGCGCCGGCGCCGCCGGCGACGACGAGGAGGCCCGCGAGCAGCCCGCGCAGAATCCCGTGCGTGATCGACATCGTGTGCCTCCTGGTGCGTAGCCCGGGTTGAGCGAAGCGAAACCCGGGGCAATCGCGGCCATTGTCGCGCCCACCCGGGCTTCGCTGGCGCTCAACCCGGGCTACGGTTGTCACACGATCGCGTTTCATCTCAGGCGAGATGCGGCGCGAGCCGCGCCACGGCCTTCAGCGCGTTTTCCCGCGCCTGCGCGTAGACCGTCAGCTTCCAGTCGTCGGCATCGCCGTAGAACGCGTCGCGCATCTGCTGCCGGATCGCGGCCCGCTGCGCCGCGGGCGCCTCCGGATGGTTGTGCAGCCAGTGGTCGGCGCGCAGCGCGGCGAAGACGTCGGGCAGCGGCAGCGTGCCGTACTCGAGCGCGATGGCCGCGAACTCGGCGCCGCGGCACTCCGCGTAGGCGGCGTCGGTGACGATGCCCGTAATCGGCGCCGAGGTCGACGAGCCGTCGCGGAACGACGTGACGTCGCCGCCCCACCAGGCGCGCGTGCGCGCGAGGTCGGCGGGCACGTCCCGGCCGGCGTAGATCTTCTCGCCGTGCCCGCGCGGCCCGAGCCCGGTGTGGAAGTCGATCCAGCCGAGCCGATGGCGCCTAGACCCGTGCCGGCACAGAACGGCGTGCAGCGTGAGGTTGCTCCATGCCGCGCGCGCCCCGCCGTAGAACAGCCCGCCGGGAAAGGCGTACTGGCCGCCGCTCACCGCCGCCTGGTATGCGCGCTCGCCGTGCGCGGCGATGTACGCCGCGATCTTCTGCTCGTTCGCGGCCGGCGGCGGCCAGGTCGCCGGGAGCAGCAGCGGATGCACCTCGGCGTACGCCGCATTCACCGGAGCGGGCTGCGTGAAGTCGCGGAAATTCCGGTTGAGGTCCGCGTTGTCCTCGTTGACGCGGCGTCCGTGCGAAAAGCCGTGCGGGTTCACCGCGTGCACGAACAGCACGCCCACGCCCGCGCGCTCGACCGCGGCGACGAAACCGGCATCGCGCAGGAGCCCGACCTGGCAGCCCGATCCGCAATACCCCTCGATGCCGTGGGTGCCCGAGGTGAGCACCAGCAGGCCGGTCGCGTCGGGCGCGCCGAGCAGCGCCACGTCCATCGCCAGCGGCTCGCCGTCGATCCCGTGCAGATCGGGCAGCGCGTGCGTCTCGATGGCGAGTCCGCGCGCGCGCGCCGCCTGATGGAACTTGGTGCGCGCCTCGGCGTAGCTGTGCGAGAACTGCGGGACGGGATCCATCGCGGGGTTCCGGTGGTCTGTTCGAGGGCGGCGGCGCGCGGCCGGGCGCCTCAGGGCCGCGCGAGCGGCATGGCCGTTTCCACGAGCGAGGCGAGATAGCCGGCCCCGAGCGGGATCACCGCGTCGTTGAAGTCGTACTTGCTGTTGTGCAGGAAGCACCCGCCCTCGAGCCCCCCCTGGCCGAGGCGGGCGAAGGCGCCGGGCTTCGCCTGCAGCATGAAGGAGAAGTCCTCGGATCCCATCGACGGGTCGAGGTTGCGCACGACGTTGTCGCGGCCGATCAGCCCGTCGGCGACGTTGGCGGCGAACTCGGCCTGCGTGTCGTGGTTGATGGTCGCCGGGTACACGCGCTCGTACTTGAGCGTGGCGCGGGCGCCGAACGCCGCGGCGATCGATCCCACCAGCTCGTCGAGGCGCTTCTCGATCATGTCCTGCGTCGCCGGCCGGAACGTGCGCACGGTGCCCACGAGCTTCGCGTGCGCCGGGATCACGCTCATCGCGCCCGGATTGCCCGCCTGCATCGCGCAGATGCTGACGACCGCAGTATCGATCGGGCTGACGTTGCGACTGACGATCGACTGCGCCGCGGTGATGATGTGGCCGGCCACCAGCACGGGGTCGATCGCCGAATGGGGGTGGGCGCCGTGGCCGCCGCGCCCGTCGATCGCGATCTCGATGCGGTCCGCGGCCGCCATCGCCGGGCCGGACGTGATCCCGATCTTTCCCGGCGGCAGCCCCGGCCAGTTGTGCAGCGCATAGACCTCGTCGGCTGGAAAGCGCTCGAACAGCCCGTCCGTCGATCATCGCCTTCGCCCCGGCATAGCCCTCCTCGCCCGGCTGGAAGATGAGGTAGGCGGTGCCGTCGAAGTTGCGGGTCTCGTGCAGGTAACGCGCGGCGGCGAGCAGCATGGTGGTGTGGCCGTCGTGCCCGCAGCCGTGCATCAGGCCCTCGAAGCGCGACTTGTGCGGGAAGTCGTTCTCCTCCTGCATCGGCAGCGCGTCCATGTCGGCGCGCAGGCCGATCGCGCGGCCGCTGCCGTCGGCGCGCCCGCGCACGACAGCGACCACGCCGGTCTGGCCGATCCCCGCGTGGTGCTCGATGCCGAGGTGGGTGAGGCGCTCGCAGACGATCTGGGCGGTGCGATGCTCCTCGAAGCCGAGCTCCGGGTGCATGTGCAGGTCGCGGCGCAGCGCCTTGAACTCGGCGTGCCAGCGCTCGATGTGTTCGACGGGGCTCATTGTTTGCATCCGTGCGGGTTCATGGTCGGTGTCATTCTACGTTCGTCGGCGGGTTCCGTCGTTGCGTAGCCCGGGTTGAGCGCCAGCGAAATCCGGGGCAACCGTGCCCATCGCCCCGCCCACCCGGGTTTCGCGTTCGCTCAAGCCGGGCTACCCCGCGACGCGCTCGACGCGCAGCCGCGGGTCGACGCCGTAATACAGCAGGTCGACGGCGAGGTTGATCGCGACGAACACGAGCGCGATGAAGCACAGGTAGGCCGCCATCACCGGGACGTCGGCGAAATTCACCGCCTGGATGAACAGCAGGCCCATGCCCGGCCATTGAAACACGGTTTCGGTGATGATGGCGAACGCGATGATCGCGCCCAGCTGCAGCCCGGTGATCGTGATCACCGGCACCAGCGTGTTGCGCAGCGCGTGGCCGAAGTGGATCGTGCGGTCGGACAGCCCGCGGGCACGCGCGAACTTGATGTAGTCGGTGCGCAGCACCTCCAGCATCTCGGCGCGCACCAGGCGCATGATCAGCGTCAGCTGGAACAGCGACAGCGTCACCGCCGGCAGGATCAGCGCCTTCAGGCCGCCCGTGGTCAGCAGGCCCGTGGTCCACCAGCCGAAGGCGACCGTTTCGCCGCGCCCGAACGACGGCAGCCAGCCCAGGATCACGGCGAACACGAGGATCAGCAGGATGCCGATCAGGAACGTCGGCAGCGAGACGCCGACGAGCGACAGTGTGAGCAGCAGCTGCGCCGACCAGGTCCCGCGCCGCAGCGCGGCGTAGACGCCGGCCGGAATGCCTATGGCAAGCGCCAGCAGCGCCGCCGCCAGCGACAGCTCGAGGGTCGCCGGCAGGCGCTCCTTCAGCAGCGTCGACACGGGGCGGCCCTGGCGCAGCGACAGCCCGAAGTCGCCCTGCACGGCATTGCCGACGAAGCGCGCGAACTGCACGTAGAACGGCCGGTCGAGGCCGAGGTCGGACCGCAGCCGGGCGCGATCCTCCATCGTCGCGTCCTGCCCGACCATGAAGGCCACGGGATCGCCGGTGAAGTTGAACAGGCCGAACGCGATGAACGCGACGACCGCCATGACCGCGACGGATTGGAGCAGGCGGCGGAGGATGAACGCGAGCAAGCGGGCCGAGGGGTTCCGTTCGAGGCGCGCGGGCCCCGGCCGCCGCCGGCCAGCATGCCCTGCGCCGGACGATGATGCAGGAAAGCGCGGCGCAGCGTCAATGCGCGCCCGGGCCGCGGCGAGAGCGAAATGCGCTCATTCTGTGGTTCAATACCGGCCTGATCCGCTCTGCTCGGGCCCGCCTCCCGCCATGCTGCGTTTCGTCCTCACCCGCCTCACCCTCGTCATCCCGACCTTCATCGGCATGACGATGCTCGCGTTCTTCCTGATCCGCATCGTGCCCGGCGATCCGATCGAGACGATGGCCGGCGAGCGCGGCATCGATGCGGCGCGCCACGCGGCGCTGCTGAAGGAGTACGGACTCGACCGGCCGGTGATCGTGCAGTACGGCATCTACATCGGGCGCGTTCTGCAGGGCGATCTCGGCAAGTCGATGATCACGCAGGAGCCGGTGCTGAGCGAGTTCATCTCACTCTTTCCGGCCACCGTCGAGCTCGCCCTCTGCGCCATCATCTTCGCGCTGGCCATCGGGATCCCGGCCGGGATGATTGCCGCGGTCAAGCGCAATTCGGTGTTCGACCACGGCGTGATGGGCGTGTCGCTCACCGGGTATTCGATGCCGATCTTCTGGTGGGGGCTGCTGCTGATCCTGCTCTTTTCGGTACAACTGGACCTGACGCCGGTGTCCGGCCGCATCGCCGTCAAGTACTTCCCCGAGCCGGTGACCGGGTTTCTGACCATCGACACGCTGCTGTCGGGCGAACCGGGGGCGTTCAAGTCGGCGGTTTCGCACCTGATCCTGCCGACCATCGTGCTGGGAACCGTTCCGCTGGCCGTCATCGCGCGGATGACGCGCTCGGCGATGCTGGAGGTGCTGGGCGAGGACTACATCCGCACGGCGCGGGCCAAGGGCCTGTCGAAGCTGCGCGTGGTCGCGCTGCACGCGTTCCGCAACGCGCTGATCCCGGTCATCACCGTGATCGGCCTGCAGGTGGGCGTGCTGTTCACCGGCGCAATCCTGACCGAGACGATCTTTTCGTGGCCCGGCGTAGGCAAGTGGCTGATCGAGGCGATCAACCGCCGCGACTACCCGGTGCTGCAGGGCGGACTGCTGATGCTCGGGGCCGTCGTGATGGTCGTCAATCTCCTCGTCGACGTCGCCTACGGCATCATCAACCCGCGCATCAGGCGGTCGACATGAACTCCCCGCTCCCTCGCCGCCGCCGACGCCATCGCCGCGCCGCCGGGACCCCTGCGCGAGTTCTGGGGCTATTTCAGCGCCAACCACGGCGCTGTCGCCGGCCTCGTGATCGTCGTCGCCGTGCTGCTCACCGCCGCGTTTGCCAATTTCCTGGCGCCCTACCCGCCCAACCTCACCAACAACGCCGCGTTCCTGCAGCCGCCGGCGTGGCAGATCGGCGGCTCGTGGGCCTACGTGCTCGGCACCGACCCCATCGGCCGCGACATCCTGTCGCGCCTCATCTACGGCGCGCGGCTTTCGCTGCTGATCGGCATCGCGGTGGTCGCGCTGTCGATCGTCGTCGGCATCGTGCTCGGACTGGTGGCGGGATTCTTCCGCGGCATCACCGAGATCGCGATCATGCGGCTGATGGACATCATCCTGACGCTGCCCAGCCTGCTGCTCGCCATCGTCATCGTGGCCATCCTCGGCCCGGGTCTGATGAACGCGATGCTGGCGGTGGCCGTGGTGGTGCTGCCGCATTACGTGCGCATCACGCGCGCGTCGGTCATCACCGAGACCTCGAAGGACTACGTCACCGCGGCGCGCGCGAACGGCGCCAGCCGGCTGCGCCTGATGCTGAGCGAGGTCCTGCCCAACTGCGCCGCCCCGCTGATCGTGCAGGCCACGCTCGGCGTCTCCACCGCCATCCTCGACGCCGCCGCGCTGGGCTTCCTCGGCCTCGGCGCGCAGCCGCCCGCCCCCGAATGGGGCACGATGCTCGCCGACGCCCGCGAGTTCGTGCTGCGCGCCTGGTGGGTGGTGACGTTCCCGGGGCTGATGATCCTGATCACCGTGCTGGCGTTCAACCTGCTGGGCGACGGTCTGCGCGACGCGTTCGACCCGAAGCTGAAACGGTAGCGACTCGCCATGGCGCTGCTCGAGATCGAAGACCTCAACGTCGACTTCCCCTCGCAGGGCGCGGTGATGCACGCCGTCGAAGGCGTGAGCCTGTCGCTGGAGGAAGGCGAGGTGCTCGGCATCGTCGGCGAGTCCGGCTCCGGCAAGAGCGTCAGCATGCTCGCGCTGATGGGGCTGGTGGCCTATCCCGGCCAGGTGCGCGCGAAGCGGCTGGAGTTCGCCGGGCACGACCTGCTGCGCCTGTCCGACCGGGAGCGCCGCAAGCTCGTCGGCAAGGACGTGGCGATGATCTTCCAGGATCCGACCACCAGCCTCAACCCGTGCTTCACCGTCGGCTTCCAGCTGACCGAGACCCTGCGCCTGCACCTCGGGATGGAGCGCAAGGCCGCGCTCTCCCGCGCGACGGAATTGCTGGAGCAGGTGGGCATCCCCGCCGCGGCGAGCCGCCTCAAGGACTTTCCGCACCAGCTCTCCGGCGGCATGAACCAGCGGGTGATGATCGCGATGGCGATCGCCTGCAATCCGCGTCTGCTGATCGCCGACGAGCCGACGACCGCGCTCGACGTGACGATCCAGGCGCAGATCCTCGATCTGCTGCGGGGGCTGCAGAAGGAGCGCGGGATGGCGCTGGTGCTGGTCACGCACAACATGGGCGTGGTGTCCGAGATGGCGCGCCGCGTGGCCGTGATGTACGCGGGGAACGTGGTCGAGGAGCGCGGCGCCGACGAGCTGTTCGCCGACCCGCAGCACCCGTATACGGCAGCGCTGCTCGCGGCGATGCCGGAGCGAAGCACCGGCGAGACCCGGCTCGCGACCATCGCCGGCGTCGTCCCGGGCCTCTACGACCGGCCCGCCGGCTGCCTGTTCGCGCCCCGCTGCACCTACGCCACGGCCAACGCCTGCCAGGTGCGGCCCGACGTGCGCCCGTGGAACGGCGGCCAGGTCCGCTGCCACTTCCCGCTCGGCGATCCGCATCGCGACATCGCCATCTTCCGCGATCGCGCACCGGGCAAGGTCGCTGCATGAGCGTGCGCGGACTTGCCCGCTCCGCGGGCGCGCAGGTTACGAAAGTGCGAAACCACGGGCCGGGCCGCCCCAAGCGCGAATTGCCCCGAAGCGCGATAACGCGGAGGGTAGTCCAGTGAGTGAGTTTGGACATGCCACGAACCTCGGCGCGCCGGTCGTCGAGGCGAGGGACCTGAAGCGCATCTACGAGATCCGCCGCGGCGCGATGCGCGAGCCGGCGCGCCTGCAGGCGGTGGGCGGGGTGTCGTTCACGATCGAGGCCGGCCGCACGCTGGCCGTGGTGGGCGAATCCGGGTGCGGCAAATCGTCGCTGGCGCGCGTGGTCTCCCTGATCGAACGCCCGTCGTCCGGAACGCTGCAGCTCTCGGGCATCGACGCCGTCGCCACGTCCGGCGCCGGCATGAAGGCGCTGCGCAAGACCGTGCAGATGGTGTTCCAGAATCCCTACGGCTCGCTCAATCCGCGCAAGAGGATCGGCGCGATCCTCGAGGCGCCGCTGGAGATCAACACCGACCTCGCCCCGGCCGAGCGGGCCGCGCGCGCGCGGGCGATGCTGGGGAAAGTCGGGCTGCGCCCCGAGCACTACGTCCGCTATCCGCACATGTTCTCGGGCGGGCAGCGGCAGCGCATCGCGATCGCGCGGGCCCTGATGCTGAGCCCGGGGCTCGTCGTCGCCGACGAGCCGGTGTCGGCGCTCGACGTCTCGGTGCAGGCGCAGGTGTTGAACCTCCTCGCCGACCTGCAGGCGGAGCTGGGTCTCGCCTACCTCTTCATCTCGCACGACCTCGGCGTGGTCCGCCACATCAGCCACGAGGTGCTCGTGATGTACCTGGGCCTCGCCATGGAACAGGGTCCGAAGGAGCGGATCTTCGGGCGGCCGCTGCATCCGTACACGCAGGCGCTGCTCGCCTCGACGCCGGGCATGGCCGGCATCGACCGCTCGAAGCGCATCGTGCTGAAGGGCGAGCTGCCCTCGCCGCTCAACCCGCCGCAGGGGTGCGTGTTCTCGACCCGCTGCGCCCATGCGATCGAGCGCTGCCGCACGGAGCGCCCGGCGCCCCGCCCGCTCGACGGCAGGCAGGTGGCCTGCCATCTCGCCCACGAATTCCTCAATCCGAGTCATACTAGCGCGTTGGCGCTGCCCGAGGTGCAGCCCTAATAACAGGAGATTCACGATGACGAGCTTCACCCCGGCCACCCGTTGGCCGCGCCGCGCCGTCTTTGCCGCGCTGGCGCTCCCCGCCCTGCTGGCCACCGCCAGCCTGTCGGCGAAGACCCTGGTCTACTGCTCGGAAGGCAGCCCCGAGAACTTCTATCCCGGCGTCAACACCACCGGCACGTCGTTCGACGCGAACAGCCAGATCTACAGCCGGATCGTCGACTTCGAGCGCGGCGGCACGACCGTCGTCCCCGGCCTCGCCGAGCGCTGGGACATCTCGCCCGACGGCAAGGTCTACACGTTCCACCTGCGCAAGGGCGTCAAATGGCACAACCACCGCGCGTGGAAGCCGACCCGCGATTTCAACGCCGACGACATGATCTTCGCGATCGAGCGGCAGTGGAAGGAATCCAACCCCTATTTCAAGGTCACGAGCTCCAACCACTCGTACTTCAACGACATGGGCCTGCCCAAGCTGCTGAAGTCGGTGGAACGGATCGATGACTACACGGTGCGGATCACGCTCGAGAAGCCCGAGGCGCCGTTCCTGTCGGACCTGGCCATGGAATACGCCGGCGTGCAGTCGAAGGAATACGCCGACGCGATGCTCAAGGCCGGCACGCCCGAGAAGATCGACCAGGAGCCGATCGGCACCGGCCCGTTCTACCTCGAGCGCTACATCAAGGACGCCGTCATCCGCTACAAGGCGTTCCCGCAGCACTGGGGCGGCAAGGCCAAGATCGACGACCTGATCTTCTCGATCACGCCGGATGCGTCGGTGCGCTGGGCCAAGCTGCAGAAGGGCGAGTGCCACGTCATGCCCTACCCCAACCCGGCCGACCTCGACACCATCCGCAAGGATCCCAACATCACCGTGCTGGAGCAGCCCGGCCTCAACGTCGGCTACCTCGCCTACAACACGACCAAGAAGCCGTTCGACGACGTGCGCGTGCGCAAGGCCGTCAACATGGCGATCAACAAGAAGGCCATCATCGACGCGGTCTACCTGACCGCCGGCGTGCCGGCGAAGAACCCGATCCCGCCGACGCAGTGGTCGTACAACAACGCGATCAAGGACGACCCGTACGATCCGGCCGCGGCGAAGAAGCTGCTGGCCGAAGCCGGGTACCCGGATGGCTTCACGACGGACCTGTGGGCGATGCCGGTGCAGCGCCCGTACAACCCCAACGCGCGACGCATCGCCGAGCTGATGCAGGCGGACCTCGCGAAGGTGGGCGTCAAGGCCGAGATCAAGAGCTTCGAGTGGGGCGAGTACAGGAAGCGCATGCAGAACGGCGAGCACCAGATGGGGATGCTCGGGTGGACCGGCGACAACGGCGACCCCGACAACTTCCTCGCCACCCTGCTTGGCTGCGACGCCGCCAAGAGCAACGGCAGCAACGTCGCCAAGTTCTGCTACCAGCCCTACGAGGACCTGATCCAGAAGGCGAAGACGGTCTCCGGCCAGAAGGCGCGCACGCCGCTTTATGAACAAGCGCAGGTGATCTTCAAGGAGCAGGCGCCCTGGTTCACGATCGCGCACGCCGTGCAGCTGAAGCCGGTGAGGAAGGAAGTGATCGACTTCAAGCTCTCGCCGTTCGGCCGCCACACGTTCTACGGGGTCGACATCAAGGAATAGACGCGCCCCGCGCACATGAACCCCGGGAGGCAGCGCCGCTCCCGGGGTTTTTCATTCGTACATCACCGAAATGCGGGATGGATGGTGCCCGGCGTGGTCGAGGCGCGTCGTGCGAAAGGAATACAGGTTACGCCGTACCGCGGTTTCGTTGTTGCCGCGTCGCGTAGAGGCAGATCCCGGCCGCGACCGACACGTTGAGGCTCTCCACGCTGCCGACGAGCGGAATGCCGACGATGCGATCGCACAGCTCGCGCGTCAACCGGCGCAGCCCCGAGCCCTCGGCGCCGAGCACCCACGCGATCGGCCCGCGGACGTCGGCGTCGAACAGGCTCTCGCCGCCGGCGTCGGCGCCGATGATCCACAGGCCGCGCTCCTTCATGTCCCGCAGCGCCCGCGCGAGGTTGGTGACGGTGACGACCGGCACCGTGTCGGCGGCGCCGCTGGCCGCCTTGGCCACCGTGGCGTTGACGCCGACCGCGCGGTCCTTGGGGATCACCACGGCGTGCGCACCGAAGGCATCGGCATTGCGCAGGCAGGCGCCGAGGTTGTGCGGATCGGTGACGCCGTCGAGGACCAGCAGCAGCGCCGGTTCCTCCAGCGTGCCGAGGACGTCGTCGAGGCTGATGTGGACGGCAGCCGCGTCGACGACGGCGACCACGCCCTGGTGCTGCGGCGTCCCGGCCATCTGGTCGAGCCGCGCGTCGTCGACGGCGTGCACGGCGCATCCCGCGGCGGCCGCCCGCGCGAGGAGATCCTTCACCCGGGCATCGTGCCGCCCGCCGGCCAGGTAGATCGCGCGCACGGATTCCGGCCGCTGCCGCAGGCGCGCGGTGACGCTGTGGAATCCGTGCAGCGTGCGCGAGGCGCTCATGTGTAGGAATCGGGCGGAGGGCGTTGGCGATCGAGGGGTCAGCGGGCGCAATCCGCGCTCCCGCCTTCGCACCGCATGGTAGTGTATAGCAGCGCACTGCCTGCCGCGCCGGACAGCGCGCGCCACCGGAGTCGAGATGCCCGCCGAGTTGCGCCAGATCATCGAAGGCGTGCTGTTCGTCTTTGCCGCCCTGCTCCCGATCGTCAATCCCTTCGCCGGCGCGCCGATGTTCCTGGCGTTGACCGGCGACTGCACGCCGGCACTGCGCGCGTCGCTGGCGCGGCGGGTCGCGCGCAATGCGTTTCTCCTGCTGCTGGGCTCGGTCTTCGTCGGCAACTACGTGCTCGCCTTCTTCGGCCTCTCCGTGCCCGTGGTCCAGGTCGCCGGCGGGCTGATCGTCTGCGGGCTCGGCTGGGACCTGCTGCGGCAGGACAGCACGGCTCCGAATCCCGAGCACGCGGTCGGGCCCGACCCGGTCGAGATGCGCAACCGCGCGTTCTACCCGCTGACGTTGCCGCTGACCGTCGGCCCCGGCACCATCTCCGTCGCGATCACCATCGGCGCCAACCACTCGTACGGAATGCGCTCGCTGCTGGTCAACAGCGCGAGCGAACTCGTCGGCGTCACCGCGATTGCGGCCACCATCTTCGTCTGCTACCGCTATGCGGACCGCATGCTGCGTGCGCTCGGCGCCACCGGCACGAGCGTCATGGTCCGGCTGTCCGCGTTCATCCTGCTGTGCATCGGCGTGCAGATCTTCTGGAACGGCGTCAGCGCGCTGATCGGCACGTTGCCCGGAGCGCGTGGATGAGCGCGCCCCACGCCGGCCCTGTCGAGAAAGCGCCGTCTGGCAGCGCGCGGGCCGCTCGGGTATAATTTCGCGTTCGGTTCAACCGCCGATCGGGCTCCCCCCCGGCGGTCAGGCTTGACGGGCTGTTGTAGCTCAGCTGGTAGAGCAACTGATTCGTAATCAGTAGGTCCGCGGTTCGATTCCGCGCAACAGCACCAATTGCATCAATGGCTTGCCTTAGGGCAGGCCATTTTAGTTTCAGCTTTCCCTTTGCCGGCGATTCACAGGCGCACGGTGATCTGAGCTGGACCCCGGAGCAGCTGCCAGGTGATGGGCGAAGAACAACAGGGATCCATCGATGCGCAAGTTCGCCAAGAATGTCGTCAAGAAACTGCCGATCATCAGTCGGCTCATCACTGTACGTGACGAACTGCTGGAGGAACGGGACCGCTTGGCATCCCACCTGGTGGCGCGTGACGAACTTCTCGCGGAACGAGACCGCTTGCTTTCCGACCTTGCGGCGCTGCGAAAGGGTTGGGACGAAGTGAAGGCGGCGTTCAGCGCAGTTTCAGGCAACCCGCGCTGGGCTCCCCCCGGCCACTTCTATTCACCCATCCCATCGATCAGCGAAATCCGAAGAGACGAATCCAAGATATTTGGAACGGTGCCCAGACAGATCGCCGGCGTAGACCTGCGAGAGGCAGAGCAACTCAAGCTCCTGAACGATCTGGCTGGCTGCTACGAGATGGGGATGCCCTTCAAGCCTGAAAAGACGATCGGGCTGCGTTACTACTACGAGAACCCTGCGTATTCGTACGGCGATGCCATTCTGTCGCACTGCATGATCCGACATTTGAAGCCCAAGCGAATTCTGGAAATTGGCTCCGGCTTCTCGTCGTGCATGATCCTCGATACGAATGAATTGTTCTTTGGCGGGACGATTGCCACGACGCTCATCGAGCCGCATCCGGAGCTCCTGAGATCGCTCATAAGGGATACTGACGAGCGTGCAATCCGCATCGTCCCAATCCGTTTGCAGGATGTCGATCTGAGCGAATTCGACGCGCTTCAGGAAAACGATATTCTGTTCATCGACTCCACCCACGTCAGCAAGATCAACAGCGACGTAAACCGCATCTTCTTCGAAATCCTGCCTCGGCTTGCTTCCGGCGTCTACGTCCACTTCCATGACATCGTGTTTCCGTTTGAGTACCCTATGGAGTGGGTGTACGAAGGACGGGCATGGAACGAGGCGTACCTCTTGCGCGCCTTCCTCCAATACAACAGCGCGTTTCGCGTTGTGCTGATGAATACATTCATGCATCAATTCCATGAGGCATTCTTCCAGCGGGAGATGCCTCTTTGCCTGAAGAATCCCGGTGCAAGCATTTGGATTCGAAGGCAGTGAGGGGCCGGCGTGCAACTCGAACACATCACCCCATGCCGTAATCCATGGCACAAGCACGTTTCCGCTCGCACCTCCGGCAAGACAGACCGGCGCACCGCCGCCTGCCCGCACGTAGAGGCAGAACGCTGCGGCTCCCGACGAGGTCCAGAAGACCGCGGTGCTGCACGCACCCGCAGCCGTCAGAACGCACGCGGCAGCGGACAGCAGGCAAGGTGTTGGCGCCGGCCGGGGCGTGCCGGACGACTGGGAGGGGAGGTGACATGACGTCGGACCCGAGTCCTGTGCCGCTGCGCGTTGAAAGACGTTGCGGCGTCCTTACGCTGATCGTGAACGATCCGCCATGGAATCGCATGAGCTTCGCGTACATGGACGCACTCGAGCGCGCCGTGGCGGACGCTGCCACCGATCCGGAAGTGCGCGCGCTGGTCTTCACCGGCGAGGGCGAGAGCAACTTCTCGGTGGGAATGGATCTCAAGCAGCTGATGTTGGAGGCCGATGGCCGGGGTGGCATCGAGGCGATCCTCGACCAGCGCCAGCGCGTCCTGTCCATGATCGAGACCATGGACAAGCCATCGATTGCAACGCTGTACGGCTACTGCCTGGGCGGCGGACTGGAGTTGCCCTTGGCGTGTCACTTTCGCCTCGCCGCGAACGCCGGCGCGAAGATCGGTCTCCCCGAACTCGACCTCGGCACGATGCCGGCGTGGGGCGGCACGGTGCGCCTCACCCGCTGTATCGGGCGCGACCGGGCGTTGGAGATGATCCTGCGGTCGCGCCGGATCGACGGCGCGGAGGCGCTCCGCTATGGCCTTGTTCACGCGATCCATCCGATGTCGGATCTCAAGGCCGCCGCACAGGCGCTGGGCGAGGAGCTTGCCGCCAGGCCGCCGATCGCGGTGGCGGGTGTGCTGCGTTGTGTCGTCGGGGCCGCCCACCGGCCGCTTCCGGAAGCGCTCGCCGAGGAGCGCTGCGCGTTCCTGCGTTGCGCCGCCAGCCGCGACCAGGCCGAAGGTTTCCGCGCCTTCGTCGAGAAGCGCAAGGCCGTGTTTACGGGCGAGTGAAGACGGGTCGCTTGTCCAATCAGGCCCGTGAACACCGGGCGGAGGTCGGCGTCTACCGGGCAATTCTGCGCGAACGGCGACTCGGGGCCAACCCCGTCAGCATTCTCGGCCGGAACATCATTGTCCAGCGCCTCGCCGCGCCCCGATCGCGAGCCGCACGGCCGCCGCGATCACCGTCGGCTCCCGGGCTGGTTCCGTGCATAGTCGGTGAGGGTGCGGACGAATGCCCACACGCGCCAGATCCAGCCGGTCTGCATCCCAACAGGCCAGGATGGCAACCTCGCCGGTCGTGTGCCCGTCGCTGTGCAAACGCATCGCCTCACACAGATGTTCGAATTCGTGCGCGGCAAGTTCAGCGATCACACCCTCGCAGCGCAGGCGAACCGCGAAATCCGCCGCCCGACGCCCGTGCAGTGGATCGTGGTCGTCGTTCTGGCGCCGGCTGTCGTGAAGGAACGCGAACCACGCCAGTATCCGGGGGTTCACGTCCAGCGCCTGGGCCAAGGCGCGGCCATGTACCCATACGCGGCTCCAATGCGCCACGCCGTGGACGCCATCGGCCCAATCAAGCCGGAACTGCGCCCTCACCACTCGCAGCGCCTTGCGGATGATCGGTACGCAGCGATGGTGCATCGGCGATAAGGTATCGCAATCGCACGGACCTCGCCACCGTGCCTGCGCCGTCCTGTCGCGTTGAAAGGGCGATGGTGAACTGCTCTGCGCCGTTCTGCGATTCGCGAGGGGCTGGGGTTCGCCGGCCAAAGATGACTTTCGATCAGCTCAACCCGCGACCTGGAGGCACCGAACCCAGGCTGAGCAGGCTGAGCAGGCACGGCGGCCGGCTGCCAAGGCACCGTCGGTGAGCGCCTCAGGGAGCCATGTGCAGCCCACTCAAGCAGGCGTAACACCGGCCACCGGAAACTCCATCGTGAAATCCGTCACCTTCATGCACCCGATGACGGTTCCCCGCGTCAGATCGGGGAAGTAGGCAGCATTGAATCGGGCCGACACCAGGCTGGCGAGTTTGACGTGGCCCCTGGCTGCCGGCGTGTAGGTGAACTGCCGGCCGGCCCAGCGCTGGGAAAGCGTGCGCAGGTTCTCGGGCACGAAACGGGTGTTGACCGGCAGCCTGAACAGCTTCTCGCGGAATTCGAGCTCCGCAAAGACTGTGCCGTCTTCGGCCTGCAAGGCCACACGGTCCTGCCCATCGCCGTACGCCACGACGAAGTCACAGCGTTCCTTGGGGATGCCCCAATTCTCCTGCCCGTTGACCACCGAGTCGCGCGTGGAGACGTAGATCTTCGTGATCGACAGCCGGCGGGCATCGCGGAACTGCAGGCTTCCGGGAATGTAGAGAAGTTCCCGATAGGGGCCGACGTCGGAACGTTCGTAGTCGACGAACATGACGTACGCGAGTCGACCGCGACGCGTTTCCCGCAGCGCGTCCGGAATGAAGGATTCGTTGTCCAGCTGCGCCCTGGGCAGACGCACGGCCAGGATGTAACCCTTGCCCGTCAGCGTCCAGGGTGCCGGCGCGTTGCGCGTCTGTTGCATGCGATCTCCGCGGTCGTGGTGATGCGACCCGACCTCAAGCGGGAACCGTGGTTGCGAAGAAGCCGCGCAGCGCGCTGCCCATCTGCGCCCGCGTATCCATCCCCGAGACCACCACGTCGACCATCGTCAGCGACGTGTGGATGTGGCCGCGGGCCGTGATCTGGCGCACCGGCACGCCGGCCGCGGCCAGCGCCTCCGCGTAGGCGATGCCCTCGTCGCGCAGCGGGTCGAACTCGCAGGTGACGATGAACGCCGGCGGCAGGTTCGACAGGTCCTTGGCCCGCAACGGCGAGGCCTTCGGGTCGGCGCGGTCGGCCGGGTCGGCGTAGTGGTCCCAGAACCACTCATCAGCGCCGCGGTCAGCACGTAGCCGTCGGCGTTCTCGACGTACGACGGCCGGGCCATGTCGCAGTCGGTGACCGGCGTGAGCAGCAGCTGGCCGACGATCGCGCGGGCCGCCGGCGTCGCGGGCGACTGGCAGGTGACGGCGGCGACGTTGGCGCCGGCGCTCCAGCCGGCCACGGCCAGCTGGCCGGGGATGCCACCCAGCTCGTGCGCGTGGTCGGCCACCCACTGCACGGCGGCGAGGCCGTCGTCGGCCGCGGCCGGGAAGCGCGCTTCGGGCGCGTGCCGGTAGTTCGACCGAGACGATGAGCGCGTCGGAGCGGACGCACAGGTCGCGGCAGCAGCGGATCGTCGGAGTCGTGGCTGCCGAGCACCCAGCCGCCGCCGTGGAAGTAGACGACGACCGGATGCGGGCCCGGGTGGCCGGCCGGTACAGCCGGTAGGCCAGCGGGCCGGCGGCGCCGGGCAGCGTGCCGTCGACGATCTCGCCGACCGTCGGCCCGGGCGGCCGGGCCGCCGACAACTGCGACAGCAAGCCGCGGGCCTGCTCGACCGGCAGCGAATCGATCGGCGGCAGGCCCATCTCCGCCATCATGTCCAGCACCATCGCCACGTCGGGCTGCAGCCGCCGGATCACGCCGTCCGTGCACCGCGTGCCCTGGCGGACCGCTGCGCCGGAAGCCGAGGTAGTCGTCGGCCACCACCTCGTCGCAGATGCGGCGGTAGCCGTCCACGCCACCGATGTAGGGCAGGAACACCCGCGGCTTGCCGGGCACGTTGGCGCCCATGTACCAGGAGTTGGCCGTGCGGGTAGAGCGTGATGGCGGCGCAGTCGTTGACGTGCTGCACCCAGCCGGCCTCGGCGGTCGCGGTCGGCTCGATGGTGGTCGATGCCCTGCGCGCGCAGGTGCTCGAGGCAGTCGGTGACCCAGTCGACGTGCTGCTCGATCGACACCATCATGTTCGACAGCACCGACGGGCTGCCGGGCCCGGTGATGGTGAAGAAGTTGGGGAAGCCGATGGTCATCAGGCCGAGGTAGGTGACCGGGCCGCTGCGCCCACTTCTCCTTCAGCGTGAGGCCGTCGCGCCCGGTGATGTCGACCGCCACGATCGCGCCGGTCATCGCGTCGAAGCCGGTGGCGAAGACGATGGCGTCGAACTCCAGCGACTCGTCGGCCGAGGTCGATGCCGGTCTCGGTGATCGTCGTGATCGGGTGGCGGCGCAGGTCGACCAGCCGCACGTGGGGCAGGTTGTACGTGGCGTAGTAGTTCGTGTCGAGGCACGGCCGCTTGGTGCCGAACGGGTGGTCCTTCGGGCACAGCAGCTCGGCGGTCGCCGGGTCCTTCACGATGGCGCGGATCTTCTCGCGGATCATCTCGGCGACGATCTCGTTGGCCTCCGGGAACACGATCTGGTCGGCGAACACGCCGAGGATCTCGAACAGCTCGCCGGCCTCCCACGCCGCCTCGAAGCGCGCGCGCCGCACCTCGGGTGTCGCATACCTGCCCATGATCTCGGTCGGCTCGCCGGGGACGCCGCCGCGCGACCACTTCGCGGCCTGGCGGTAGGCGTCGCGGTCGGCCTCGAGCGGCGCGCGACGCTCGGGCCGCACCGGGCCGTTGTGGGCCGGGATCGAGAAGTTCGGCGTGCGCTGGAACACCGTCAGCTGCTGCGCCTGCTCGGCGATGAGCGGGATCGACTGGATGCCGGACGAGCCGGTGCCGATGACGGCGACCCGCTTGCCGGTGAAGTCGACGCCCTCGTGCGGCCAGCGGCTGGTGAAGTAGACCTCGCCCTGGAAGCGCTCGGCGCCCTCGATGTCGGGGGTCTTCGGCAGCGAGAGGCAGCCGGTCGCCATCACGTAGTAGCGGCAGCGTGATCGTCCTCGCCGGCGTCGGTGCGAGACGCGCCAGCGCCCGGCGGCGTCGTCCCACCGCGCCGCCTCGACGCGGGTGTCGAAGTCGATGTCGCGACGCAGGTCGTACTGCTCGGCGACGAACTGGGCGTAGCGGAGGATCTCGGGCTGGGTCGCGTACTTCTCCGACCACGTCCAGGCCTTCTCCAGCTCGGGGTCGAAGGAGTACGTGTAGTCGGTGGTCGGGATGTCGCAGCGGGCGCCCGGGTAGCGGTTCCAGTACCAGGTGCCGCCGACGTCGTCGGCCGGCTTCGAGCACGCGCGCCGAGAAGCCCAGGCTGCGCAGTCGGTGCAGCAGGTACAGGCCGGAGAAGCCGGCACCCACGACGACGACGTCGACGTCGGCCGGCCGCAGCGTCGTCCCGCTTGCGTTTGGTTGCATCACGGACATCCTCCTTGGATCGCTATGTCGTCGGCGTTGGCCGATCGTGTCTCCCGCACCGCCAGTCCGTCAACCGGCGGCATTGCGACGCATCGACAACCGCGCCCGCATGCCGGGGCGGGCATCCGGCGCCGCCGAGACTTCAATCGTCCGCTACGCACGCCGATGCACGTAGAAGTTGTACATGGTGAGAAAGGTGCCCGGGTTTTCCAGTTCGAACTGCGTCCAGCAGTTGAGGTCGGCCCGCGCGAGCTCGCCCGGAAACTGCCGCGAGTACCGTTGCTGCACGGAAGAATCCACGTTGAACTTGAGGAAGTCGAGTTCAAGCTCCGCCAGGCAAGCCTTGATCCGGGGCAGCGCGAAGCGGTGCTCCTTGGCGTGGAACAGCAGGTCGCGGCAGCCGCTCGTGTCGTAGAAATCCTCCATCGCCGTCAGGATCCTGAACGGACGCCAGCGGTCGTCCAGTTGCAGGTCGAGCCGGAACTGGCGGATCCCCTCCGCCGTCGCCGCATAGCCGCGGGCGGCGATCAGGTCCTGCGCGGCGGCGATGTCCCGGCGGGCAAGCTGGCTGTAGAGCGCGATGTGCATCACGCCGCCGGGGCGCAGCAGGGATCGCAGCACGCGCCAGCCCGCCATCGGATCGTCCAGATGGTGCAGCACGCCGATGCACTCGATGAAATCGAAGGTCCTGCTGATGGATTCCAGCCGCAGGATGTCGGCCTGCGCGTAGTCGATGTTCGCAATGCCGGCCTCCCGCGTCTTGCGCAGCGCGTAGGCGAGGCTCGCCGAGCTGAAATCGACCGCCAGTATCCTCGCGGCGGGAAACCTCCGCGCCGTCTCGATCGATTGCTGTCCGGTGCCGCAGCCGGCAATCAGCACGTCGACGTTGTCGTCACGGCGCGAGAAGCGGGGGAATTCGAGGCCGAGCTCGCTCGCCGCGAACGCGCTGAAGCGGACCGCGCCGCCCATCGCAGGCGACCTGACCCATCTCGGGTACGGATATTCCTCGTACTGGCTGCGCACCGGTCTGGAGACCGCATCGTCGACCGGGGTCAACTTCTTCAGGGTGGCGCGATAGGAGCTTTCCTGACCGGGTTCTCTCACCTGTTGCGCGTACAGACCAGCCAGCGGGGCGCGCGCCATGCTCCCCGCGAGGCGTTGGCAGTCGGGAAGCGAGGACAGCGGGCCATAGCAGGCAAACGCGGCGACCCAAGCGCCGGGCACGGGCTTGCCCTCGGCGAGGCGCCCGCGGATCGCGTCGCGGAGCCGGTCGACGCCAGCGGACTCTTCGGCCGCGCCGCTGTAGACGTATTCGTTGATGTAGCACTGGCGCGCGATGCTGCAGCAGAAGCGCAACAGCAGCGGGTCGGCTTCGTCGGGCGATGGCGATGCCAGGACGTCGAACAGCAGCGCCCGCCTCGCCAACGTCAGGAAGTGCTCGAACTCGAGCCCGGCCGCCGGCGTGTTCTCGAGCACGGCGCCGAGCAGCTCGTCGCCGGCCAACGCGGCAAGCCCGTCCGTTGCGAACAGCGCCTCCTTCGACAGCGGCTCTGGCCACGACGCGACGGCGCGTTCGATGCAGCGGCCGGCGGCGGGGTTCGCCTTGATCTGCCCCAGGCTTGCCGGAACGAGCTGGCCGGTGCGGCACCACGGCTCGCGAAGCGCGCGAATCAGGTACTCGCGCACGACCCTGTCGCTGTAATCCGTGCCCAGGTTGAGCAGACGGACGAACAGCGCCCTCGCCGCGGCTGTCTCTTCGGTCCGCAAGGAACGGATGCAGGCTTTCATCGCGTCCGCCAGCATCCCGTCAGCGATGAGCGTGTCTGCGAGATCGTTGAGCGCGTCGGTCTTCCGCCTGGCTCGAGGCTGTGCTGCCACGATGGAGTTCCCTGCCATCCGAGGAACACGGAGCCTACCCTGCCTCCCGCCGCCGCGTAAATGCTCTGCTTGCGTCGGCTTCCGTCAATCCGCGCGAACCGCGGCGCCGGTCGCGACGACCGAATCTGGTATCCTGTTCGGTTGGTCGGGCCGCCGCCGCGGCCAGCCACCGTGCCTGCTCCCAGGGCTACGTCGCGAACTCCCTCTCCCCCTACGAAAAGCATGCGAATCTTCAATTTCAGCGCCGGCCCGGCCGTGCTCCCCGAACCCGTGCTGCGCCAGGCAGCGGCCGAGATGCTCGACTGGCACGGCAGCGGCATGTCCGTCATGGAGATGAGCCACCGCGGCAAGGAGTTCATCAGCATCGCCGACAAGGCCGAGGCCGACCTGCGCACGCTGCTCGCGATTCCGGCGAACTACAAGGTCCTGTTCCTGCAGGGCGGCGCCATTGCCGAGAACGCCATCGTTCCCATGAACCTGCTCGCGGGACGCACGTCGGCCGACTATGTCCACACCGGCGAGTGGTCGAAGAAGTCGATCAAGGAGGCGAAGAAATACTGCACAGTGAACGTTGCCGCGTCGGCCGAGGACCAGGGCTTCACCTACGTCCCGGCGCAGCGCACTTGGAAGCTCTCTGCGGACCCCGCCTACGTCCACGTGTGCACCAACGAGACCATCGGCGGCGTCGAATACCAGTGGACGCCCGACACCGGCGACGTGCCGCTGGTCGCCGACATGTCGTCGCACATCCTGTCGCGCGTCATCGACGTCGCGAAGTACGGCGTGATCTACGGCGGCGCGCAGAAGAACATCGGCCCCGCCGGCCTGACGCTCGTCATCGTCCGCGACGATCTGCTCGACCGTGCGCTGCCGATCACGCCCTCCGCGTTCCACTGGAAGGAGCAGGCCGCGGCCGATTCCATGCTGAACACGCCGCCCACCTATGCGATCTACATCGCCGGGCTGGTGTTCGAGTGGCTGCTGGCGCAGGGCGGCGTGGCCGCGATCGAGCAGCGCAACATCGCCAAGGCCGCGCTGCTGTACGACTACCTCGACGCCTCGTCGTTCTACCGCAACACCGTCCGCCGCGAGGACCGCTCGCGGATGAACGTGCCGTTCTTCCTGCGCGACGACAAGCTGGACGAGGCCTTCCTCAAGGGCGCGAAGGAAGCCGGGATGGTGCAGCTGAAGGGCCACCGCGCGGTCGGCGGGATGCGGGCGTCGATCTACAACGCGATGCCGATCGAAGGCGTGCAGGCGCTGGTCGAGTACATGAAGGCCTTCGAGCAGCGCCACGGCTGACCGCGCATGGGCAAGTACCAGATCCTCACGCTGAACCACATCTCGAGCCACGGCCTGCACCGGTTCCCCGCGGCGCGCTACGCCGTGGGCAAGGCCGTCGAGTCGCCGGACGCGATCATCCTGCGCTCCTACGACCTGCACGCGATGGCCATACCCGCGAGCGTGCGCGCCATCGGCCGGGCCGGCGCGGGGACCAACAACATTCCCGTCGCGGAAATGTCGAAGCGCGGCGTGCCGGTGTTCAACGCGCCGGGCGCCAACGCCAACGCGGTCAAGGAACTGGTGCTCGCCGCGCTGCTGCTCGCCGCGCGCAACGTCATTCCGGCGCTGGGATATGTCGCGGGCCTCGATCCCGGCGCGCCCGACCTGGAGAAGCTGGTCGAGGACGGCAAGAAGAAGTTCGCCGGCGTCGAGCTGCCGCACCGCTCGCTCGGCATCATCGGCCTCGGCGCCATCGGCAGCCTGGTCGCGGACACCGCGATCAAGCTCGGCATGAAAGTCATCGGCTACGACCCGGACATCACCGTCGACGCCGCCTGGCGGCTGCCCTCGAGCGTGCGCCGGCGCGGCGAGCATCGAGGAACTGCTGCGGCAATCCGATTTCGTCACGCTGCACGTGCCGCTGCTGGCGGCCACGCGCCACCTGATCGACGGCAAGCGGCTCGCGCTGATGAAGCAGGGCGCGGTGCTGCTCAATTTCGCGCGCGACGCGCTGGTCGACGGCGAGGCGGTGGTCGCCGCGCTGCGCGAGCGCCGCCTGAAGTAATACCTGTGCGACTTTCCCGCGCCGGAACTGCTGCGCGAGCCCGGTGTGGTCGCGCTGCCGCACCTCGGCGCATCGACCGCCGAGGCCGAGGACAACTGCGCGGTGATGGTCGTCGACCAGGTCCGCGAGTACCTGGAGCACGGCAGCATCGCCAATGCCGTCAATTTCCCCAACGTCGAGATGCCCCGCGAGGCGCCCTACCGCGTGGCGATCGCCAACGCCAACGTGCCGAACATGCTGGGACAGATCTCGACGGCGATGGCCAGGGCGGGGCTCAACATCCACAACATGGTCAACAAGTCGCGCGGCGAGATGGCCTACACGCTGGTCGACGTCGACAGCGCCGTCGACGACGCGGTGATCGCGTCGATTGCGGCGATCGAAGGCGTGCTGTCGGTGCGCGCGGTTCCGGAGGTGAAGTCGGCATGAGCAACTGGAAGAAGCAGGCAGGCAAGGTCCTGATCTTCGCGTTCGCGGCCGGCGCCGCCATCGCGAGCCTGCCCTCGCGCGCGGGAGCGCTCGAGGACGGCATGACGGCGTTCAACGAGAAGGACTACGTCACGGCGCTCAAGCTGTGGCGGCCGCTCGCCGAGCAGGGCAACCCCGACCGCGCAGTACCAGGTGGGCATCCTCTACGCCGAGGGCAAGGGCGTCGTGCAGAGCGACGTCATCGCGTCCGCGTGGTTCCAGCGCGCCGCCGACGCAGGGCGTCGCGGCCGCGCAGTACAACCTCGGCGTGAGCTATGCGGAGGGCCTGGGCCTCGCCAAGGACGACGTGGCCGCGGTCAAGTGGTTCCGCCGCGCGGCCGACCAGGGCATGGCCTACGCGCAGCTCAACCTCGGCCTGATGTATGCCGCCGGGCGCGGCGTGCCGCAGGATAACGTCGAAGCGGTGAAGTGGCTGGAACTCGCCATCTTCGCGCTTCCCCCGGCGGCGCACGCTCGGATGCCGCGCGCGCGCTGAAGGACGCCGCCGACAAGCTGAGCGACGAGGATCTGCTCAAGGCGCGGGGCATGCAGCGCGAGTTCAAGGCCGAAGCCGGAGACCCCCCCGGAAGCGAAGTAGCGCGCCGGGCCATCCCTCAGGGGCGGATGTACGCGTAGCCCTGCTGCTGCTTCTGGATCAGCTCGACCACGCCCGCCTGCACGTAGCCGATGCCGTCGGCCATGTCCTTGCGGGCGAGCTTCTGGCCTTTCATGGTGTTCTCGCAGGCGACAACCTTCACGCCCGCCGCCAGCGCCTCCTCGAGGCGCGGGGAAACCACCGAATTGGCGAGCAGCATGCCGATGCCCGGGCCGTAGGCAACGACCTCGACGTCGACGTTGCCGGCGCCGAGGTCGGCCTGGACGTTGCGCACGTTGTTGAGCGCGAGGCTCCATTTCGCCGGATCGCCGTCGCTCACCTGCACCACCACTTTCGTCCGCGCCGCCGCCGCGGACTGCGCGGTCGCGTCGCCCGCCCCGAGTGCGACCGCGACCAGCACCACCGTTGCCGCGAACGCTGCGATCGCCTTGCCGGAATTCCTGCAGATCATGTCGGACCCTCCGTTGTGCGCCGTCCCGGAGGGTCGCCGCCCGGCAGCGCCCTCTCGGCGGAACGCTCGACAGCGTACGGGGAAATGCAGCGTGGCGCCACCGCCTGCCCCCACGTCCGGCCGCCGGGACCGCGCGTTCACGGAATTCCCTGGCGCCCGGCGCTGTTTGCCCGGGATGGGTGGCATCGCAACCTCGAACACACCATTGCCGCGGCACCCGGACCCGGTGCACCCGCGGCGTCAATCCGCGGCGGCGTCTCGCCCTCGCCGCCATTGCGCTCCCGTTCGCCGCGGTCCCGCCGGTCGGCCGGGCGGCGGCGGCCGAGGTCGGTGAGCGGGCGCCGGCGTTTGCGCTCCCGACGGCAACGGGGGGCATCGTCGCGCTCTCGCGCCTGTCGGGCAAGGTCGTCTACGTCGACTTCTGGGCGTCGTGGTGCGCGCCCTGCCGCCGCTCCTTTCCGTGGATGAACGAGCTGCACCGGCGCTACGGGGAGCGTGGATTGACGATCGTCGCCGTCAATGTCGACCGCACCCGCGCCGACGCCGAACAGTTCCTCGCCCGTTACCCTGCAGCGTTCGCCGTGTTGTTCGATCCTGCCGGCGCTTCGCCGGCGGCCTACGCGGTGCCGGGGATGCCGACTTCCTACCTTATCGATGCCCGCGGCGCGGTCGTGCTGGTCGAGTCGGGCTTTCGCGACGAGCGCCTGCCCGCGATCGAAGCGCGGATCCGCTCGCTGCTCGCGGACCGGTGACGCCTTCACCGTGCGTGCCGCCCCGGTGAACCGTGCGCTTCGTTGGGCGATGTGCGGCACGCTGGCGCTGATGGCCGCCGGCTGCGCTTCGTTCCAGCCGCCGAAGCCCTGGGAGAAGGGGCAGCTCGCGCGGCCCGAAATGCAATTCGACCCCGACCCGCTCGACACCCGTATCCAGCAGCACATCTACACGAGCAGGGAAGCGGCGACCGGCGGTTACGGCGTCGGCGGCGGTGGATGTGGCTGCAACTGACGGCCCTGCGCGCGGGGACGGATGCGCGGCCACTGCCCCGCGCGCACCCGGGCCGCATGCCGCAGGTGCGCCGGCCGGCGCGCTGCTGGCCGCCGCGCTCGCCCTTCCGGGCATGGCGCCCTCGCCGGCAATCGCGCAGTCCGCGCCCGACGCCGGGGTGTTCGAGCTCAAGTACCTCGATTATCGCGACTGGCAGCCCGGCGCCGACCGCATGTCGGTCAGGAGTCCTTCCTTCTACCTGCGCACGCCCTCTCCGACGCCGTCACGCTCGAGGCCGCGCTGGTCTACGACAGCATGTCGGGGGCCTCGCCCATCTACTTCAACACGCTGTCGGGCGCCTCGGGCCTCGGCGTCACGGATTACCGCACCGCCGGCGACGTCAAGGTGACCCGCTACTTCAACGGCGCGGCGATCGGCGTCGGCGGCGCGGTGTCCTCCGAGCGCGATTACCTGTCGCGCGCGTTCTCGGTCGACGCGCGGCTGTTCTCGGCCGACCGCAATCGCACCTGGGCCTTCGGGTTCGGCGGCACGGCCGATGTCATCAACAGCGTCAACGGCGCCGCCGTGAACCAGCAGCGCAACACGCTGGATTTCATGGTCGGCGTGACGCAGGCGATGTCGGCCGACGCGATCGTGCAATCGAACCTCACGTATTCCTACGGCCACGGCTACTTCTCCGACCCCTACAAGAAGCTCGACACCCGTCCCGACCGGCGCACGGTCTTCGCCTGGCTCACGCGCGTCAACCGGCACCTGCCGGATGCCGACGCCACCCTGCGCTTGTCCTACCGCTTCCTGCACGACTCGTTCGGCAGCACGTCGAACGCGCTCGAGGCGACGTGGTTCCAGCCATTGCCCGCGGGCTGGAGCGCGGCGCCCAGCCTGCGCTACTACACCCAGGGCGCGGCGAGCTTCTACCGCAATCCGCCGTTTCCGGACGGCTACGAACCGGGCCAGTTCTACACCGCCGACACGCGGCTGGCGGCGTTCGGCGCCGTGACCGTGGGCGTGACGCTGGCCAAGGCGCTGCCGGACGGCTGGAGCGCGAGCGTCAAGGTGGACTTCTACCGGCAGCGCGCGGATTGGCGCATAGGCGGCCCGGGCAGCCCGGACATCGACCCCTTCTCCGCGCGGTGGATCCTCCTCGGCATCGCCAAGGCGCTCTGAACGATGCGTCTCGTTCGCTTCGCGTTCACCGCCATGGCCTCGGCCAACACGCTGCAGCTGTGGTCCGCCGACGAGGCCCGCGCGCGGCGCGCAGCGGACGCCGCCATCGCCGATGTCGCGCGCATCGAGGCCAAGTTCTCCCGCTACCGCGCCGACAGCGTGACCACGACGATCAATCGCGCTGCCGGCGCCGCCGCCGTGCCGATCGACGCCGAGACAGTGGCGCTGCTGCGCTACGCCGACCGCTGTCACGCGCTGTCCGGCGGGCGCTTCGATCTCACGTCGGGGGCGCTGCGCGGGGCCTGGGATTTCGCGGCGGTTCCGCCACGGCTCCCGGATGTCGCCGCGCTTGCCGCCGCCACGGCGCGGGTCGCGTGGCCGCATGTCGAGTGGAGCGAATCGGCGATCCGCCTCCCGCGCCCGGGCATGGAGATCGATTTCGGGGGCATCGGCAAGGAGTACGCCGCGGATCGCGCCGCCACGATCTGCCTCGAGCACGGCATCGCGCACGGCCTCGTCAATCTCGGCGGCGACGTGCGGGTGATCGGCCCGCAGCCCGATGGCGCCGCGTGGCGCGTCGGCATCCGCCATCCGCGCCCGCCCGGCGGCGACGCCGAGACGGCGATCGCGGGCATCGATCTCGCCGACGGGGCCGTCGCGACCAGCGGCGACTACGAGCGCTACATGGAAATCGACGGCCGGCGCTACTGCCACCTGCTCGACGCGCGCACAGGCTGGCCGGTGGCGCACTGGCAGTCGATCAGCGTGGTCGCGCCGATGTGCGTGGTCGCCGGCAGCTGTGCGACGATCGCGATGCTGCTGGAGGAGAACGCCCTCCCCTTCCTCGACGCGCAGGGCCTCGCCTACCTCGCGATCGACGCCGGCGGGACGATGCATCGGCGCGCACCGGCCGCCGCGGGACCTACCGGCACACCGTTCCCGGAGCCGCGAACACCTGGCGCGTGAGGTTCTTCGACTGCTGCGTCAGCACGCCGTCGATGAGCACCGCGTAGGTGAGGTTCGCGTGATTGCCGTCGACGACCGTGATCGTCGCGTTGCCGATCGTGGCCCGGATCACGGCGTCGGGGTTGAACGGTTGCGCGTTGAACGGCGGGCCCGTCGCGGTCTTGAGCGCTCCGGTATAGACCTTCGGCGTGGCCGTCTCCGTCGCCACGACGACCAGCCACCACGCATTGCCGCCGGCATCGTAGGTGAACCACGTCGCGAAGATGATGTTGCCCTGGTGGGTGAAGTTGATGCCCCAGCCCGCCTCCTGTCCGTCCGCCACCCACCAGAGTCCCTGGTAGTTGGTGGCCAGCGTGAGGTCGGCCTGGCCGCCCCATGCGCACGACGGCACCGGCTGCGCGAACTCCTGCGGGATGATCGTCTTGGTCTGGGCGATGCCGTTCACCGTATACGCGAAGCTCGCGCTGCGGCCGTCCGCGGCGAAGGTGATCGTCGCGGACCCCACCTCCGTCTTCACGTTCGCGTTCGCCGGAAATGGCACCGAACTGAACGGCGGCCCGGTGAAGCTCGCGACCGGCCCGGCGTACATGCGGTCGGCGGTCTTTTCCGCGCGGATGACGTACCACTGCGGCTTGCCGTCCGTGCCGTAGGTGAACCAGGTGGCGAAGGCGATGTCGCCCTGGTGCGCGAAATTGATGCCCCACCCGCCCTCCGAGCCGGCGGGCGAATTCCACCACACTCCGGTGTAGTTGGCCGCCGGCGATCCGGGCGTGACCGAAGCGCTGCTCTTGCTGAAATTGGTGGCGACGTTCTGGATCGGCGTGCCGTTTCGGCTGAGTGCATGGACGCCGTCGGTCGGCAGCGCCGCGTAGCCGACGACGTCGACGTCGGCGTAGTTGATGACACCGCCCTCGACAGGGAGGAACGGCCCCGGCAGCGTGTAGTCGGGCGTCACGATGCCCAGCGCGGCGAACCCCGGCGTGGCGATGAGCACGCGCGCATTCGCCGTCGGGCTGGCCGAGCAACTGTAGAAATCGCACTCGCCGCCCGGCAGGTTGTCCGGAAAGAGGAAGCTCTTCGTCACGCCCGCGCGGGTCACCTTGAGCGCCTTCCCCTTCAGGAAATTCTCGCCGTTCTGCCCGCCCGTCTCATGCAGCACGATGAACTGCACGGAGCCGTCGACGTTGGAGTAGATCTGCTCCACCTGGAACAGGTGATAGCTCGCGGGCGCCCCCGCGGCAAACACCGTGGACACCGCGGCAATGCATGCTCTGATCCAGTGCTTCATCCCGGCCTCCCTCGGTCCTGCCGCCGCCCGCCTGTCGACACACGCGCCGAAGCCGGCGGGTGGTGGCATGATGCGTCTTGTAGAGAACAAGCAGAGGCGCGATCCTATTCCCGCGATTCGGAGGTGCCGCGATGAGAGCAGCTTCCATCACCCGGGCCTCGTCGGCCGCGCTCAACTCCCGGCGAGGCCGCCGTGGATGCCGGTGCGCCTGGATCTGCGCGCTGGCGCTCGTGCTGGCCCCTGCGCAGGCGAGCACCGTGGTCGCCCTAAATGGGCCGTGGGTGCGCGTCGCCCCGGACGGAGCCTCGGCCGAGGTCTACATGGAGATCCAGTCGTCGGGACCGGCGAGCCTGGTCGCGGTGCGCAGCACCGCCGCCGGGAAGGTCACGCTGCGCGCGCCAGGCAAGCGCATCTCCTCGATAGCGGAAGTGCCGCTGCCGGCCGGCACCATGCGGCCGCTCGCGCCGGACGGCTATCGCGTCGGCCTCGAGAAGCTCGCGCGCCCGCTCAAGCTGGGAGATTACGTGCCCCTGGAGGTGACAATCCGCGGCGAGGACGGCAAGCTGCTGCAGATGCCGCTGAACGCGGAGGTGCGCCGCCGCTCCGCGAGGGACGATCACCGGCTGGGTCACGCCCACTGATTTTCGCGCCGACTCCCCGGTGCAGGTCAGTGCGCGGGGGTTCCCTCGGCCAGGTCCCAGAACAGGCCGGTCATGATCTGCAGGCCCTCGCGCAGGATGCGGCCCAGCACGTGCTCGTCCGGCGCGTGCTGCGAGCAGCCGGCGTAGGAATGCGGCACCCACAGCGTCGGCAGGCCGAGGATGTCGGCGAAGCAGTCGTTCGGCAGCGAGCCGCCGATGTTGGGCAGCACCGCCGGCCGGGCGCCCGTCGTGCGGCGCGATCGAATCGACGGCCCAGCGCACCCACGGGTGCGTCGGGGTCGAGGCGCGTCGCGTGGAAGAAGCCCTTGTCGCGCGGCGCTCACCTGCACGTCGCCGAAGCCGTGCGCGTCGAGATGCCGGCGCAGCGCCGGCACGAAGGCCTGCGGATCCGTGCCGGCGACGAAGCGCACCTGGCAGTGCGCCGTCGCGCGCGCCGGGAATCGCGTTGACCGGGTTGTCGGGATTGCCGGTGCGAAAGGCGAGCACCTCGAAGGTGTTCCAGCCGTACACCTTCTCCGCCCGCGATGAGGCCCGGCTCGCCCCAGCTCGTCGTCGATCGCCGGCTCGGTCGGCGCCGGGCACCGACGTCGCAGTCGGCGAGCGCGCGCGCGCACCGATCCGGGAATGCCTGCCGGCAGCAGCTCGGGCACCAGCACGCGGCCGTCGCGCGTGATGATCGACGCCAGCGCATGGGCGAGCACGACGCCGGGGTTGGCGAGCAGCCCGCCCCAGTTGCCGGAGTGGTGCGCGCCCTCGCGCAGGTCGACGCTGAAATCCATGTTGAGCGCGCCGCGCGAGCCGAGATAGAGCGTCGGCCGCTGCGCCGACAGCCGCGGCCCGTCGGAGGCGATCAGCACGTCGGCGCGCAGGCGCTCGCGTTCGTGCGCGCAGAACTCGGCAGGCCCGGCGAGCCGATCTCCTCGCCGGTCTCGAGCATGAACTTGGCGTTGAAGCCGAGCCTGCCGCGCTCGGCGAGCACGGCCGCGAGCGCCGCCATGTTGACCGAGTGCTGCGCCTTGTTGTCGGCGGTGCCGCGGCCGTACCAGCGGTCGCCATCGCGCGCCAGCACCCAGGGCGAGCGTCCGGCGCGCCACTGCCCGTCGAGCCCGCGGATCACGTCGGCGTGGCCGTAGGAGAGCATCGTCGGCAGCGGCGGATCCTCGATGCGCGAGGCGACCAGGAACGGCCCGCCGTCCGCCACCGGGTTGGCGCAGGATCTCGACCGTGAATCCCATCCGCTCGAACGCGGGGCCGATTCCGCTGCAAGATACTCGGACAGGAAGGGCCGGCTCTGCGCGACCTGGCTCTCGGTGCGTATCGCCACGCGCCGGGCGAGGTCGGCGATGAACGCGCCGTCGTCGAAGTGGCGGGCGGCGCGGGCGAGCGCGGATTCGCGTGACATGGCAGCGATCTTAGCAGGGCCCCGCCCCGGGGGCATCCCGTGCGCTGGAAGACGGCGTCTAATCATCCGCGCTTGCGCCGGCAGCCTTGTGCCACAATCTTCGAGGTCAACGGCCACCCGCCCCGCGACGTTGGGGAAGCGGGCCGCCCATCCCCTCACCGGAGTCACGATGAACGCTTTCCGCCTTCCCGCCGCCATCCTCGGTGCCGCCGTCCTGGCCACCGCCCTGGCCGCGGGCGCCCAGCCGATCAAGGTGGGCGAGCTCAACAGCTACAAGCAGTTCCCGGCCTTCCTCGAGCCTTACAAGAAGGGGATGGAGCTCGCGCAGGAGGAGATCAACGCGGCCGGCGGCGTGCTGGGACGCGCCGCTCGAGATCGTCTCCCGCGACGACACCGGCAGTCCCGGCGACGCCGTGCGCGTGGCCGAGGAGCTCATCGTCGCGCGAGAAGGTCGCGCTGCTGATGGGGACCTTCGCCTCGAACGTGGGGCTCGCCGTCGCGGACCTCGCCAAGCAGCGCAAGGTGCTGTTCATCGCCGCCGAGCCGCTCACCGACAAGATCGTCTGGGAGAACGGCAACAAGTACACCTACCGGCTGCGCGCGTCGACGTACATGCAGACGGCGATGCTGGTGCCCGAGGCCGCGAAGCTCGGCAAGAAGCGCTGGGCCATCGTCTACCCGAACTACGAGTACGGCCAATCGGCGACCAACGCCTTCAAGAAGCAGATGATCGCGCTGCAGCCGGGCGGCATCGAGTTCGTCGAGCAGGCGGTGCCGCTGGGCAAGATCGACGCCGGCCCGGTCGTGCAGGCGCTGCTCGACACCAAGCCGGACGCCATCTTCTCGTCGCTGTTCGGCGCCGACCTCGCCCGCTTCGTGCGCGAAGGCGAGCTGCGCGGCCTGTTCAAGGGCCGGCCGGTGTTCAACCTGCTGGGCGGCGAGCCCGAGTATCTCGACCCGCTGAAGGACGAGGCGCCGGTCGGCTGGTGGGTCACCGGCTATCCGTGGTACGCGATCGACACGCCCGAGCACAAGCGCTTCCGCGACGCCTACCAGGCGAAGTTCAAGGACTACCCGCGCTTGGGCTCGGTCGTCGGCTACAGCGCGGTCAAGGCGGCGGCGGCGGCCATCCGCAAGGCCGGCTCCACCGATACGGAAAAGCTCGTCGCCGCGATGCCGGGGCTCGCCGTCGACACGCCGTTCGGCCCGGTGTCCTTCCGCGGCCTCGACCACCAGTCGACGATGGGTGCCTACGTGGGCCGCACGGCGGTGAAGGACGGCAAGGGCGTGATGGTCGACTGGCGCTACGCGAACGGCAAGGACTACCTGCCGTCCGACGACACGGTCAAGCGGCTGCGGCCGGCGGAGTGACGCGGCGGGTCCGCGGCATCCGCCCGCCGCGCACCGGCGCGGGAGCGCGCAGCGGGGGCCCGACCCACCTTGCGCTCAGGCCGTGCGCCGCGATGCGAACAACCGGTCCCTCGCCGCCGCGGTGATCGCGACCACGCAGGGGTGAGTTACGCGCCGCTCGACCGAGATCGCGAAGAACTCCTCCACTGATCTCCATCGGTCCGGCCCAGCGTCTTCACGCCGTACTGCGTTCCGGATTTCCGCTTCGAGAACCGTGGGCGCGATGAACACGCCCGCGCCGCGCTGACCGAACGCCTTCATCAGCGCGCTGTCGTCGAACTCGCCGACCACCCGCGGCCGCAGGCCTTTCGCCTCGCACCACCGCTCAAGGCGCGATCTCACCGCCGCGTCGGCGCCCGGGAACGAGCAGCGGAGCGCCGTCGAGGCAGGCGGGAAACTTTCCCTTGCTTGTCTGGACAGCGCGGCCGACGCGAAGAAGCTCACCCCGGATTCCCCGAGGCGGTGGTTGTATGCGCGCACGCTCACCGAAGGCGGGATCGGCGCGTCGGCGATCACCAGGTCCAGCCGATGGGCCGCAAGTTCCGCCAGCAGGCTGTCGAGCTTCCATTCGCGGCAGACGATGCGCACCGGCTCCGGCAGGCGCGTCGCCGGCTCGATCAGGCGATAGGCGATCGTCTTCGGCACGGCATCGGCCACGCCGACCCGGAACTCGACCGGACGCCCGCCCGCGGGGTAGTTCCGCAGGGACTCCTCCAGTTCGGCCCCCAGCGCGAAAATGTCCTGCGCGTAGCCGAAGGCGAGCCGCCCGCGTCGGTCAGCTCGATGTTGCGGCCGCGCTTGGCGAACAGGGCGTACGCCGAGGTCCTCCTCGAGCATCCCGATCTGCCCGCTGATGGTCTGCGGCGTCAGGTGCAGCTGCTCGCCCGCGCGCAGCACGCCGCCGGCCTTGGCGACGCACCAGAAATAGTAGAGGTGCTTGAAGTTCATCGCGGCCATCCTTCGATTTATTCGATGTAATTACGAATTATAAATCGATTTTACACGAATCGTTGACCGTTGCACATAATGGCGCCTCCGATGCAGCGAACCCCAAGGAGGCGTTGATCATGCAATCGACATCCGCGGCGCTGGCTTTCCGCTCACCGCCGCCCTGCGCGAGCACACGGAGCGGCGGCTGCGCTTCGCCCTCACCCGCAGCGGCGACCGGATCACGCGGGTGGCGGTGCGCCTGGGCGACATCAACGGTCCGCGCGGCGGGGTGGACAAGTTCTGCCGCATGCGGGTGGCATGTCGAGCGCACGCCGCCGGTTCGTCATCGAAGACGCCGGTGCCGACCTCTACGCCGTGATCGACCGGGCGGCGGAACGCGCCGGCCGCAATGTCGCCAAGTGCGTGGTCCGCGCCCAGGAGCACGCACGGGCGGGCAGCCGCTGGCGGGCCGTCCCGCCGCCGGCCGAGGCCTGACCACGCGCTCGGCCACCGCACGACGACACTGACCGGAACCGCGCCACGTGACCCTCGACACCATCGGCACGCCGACGCTCTACCTCGGCTTCACGCTGCTCGTCGCCGTCCTGCTGGCGGTCGACTTCGTCGTCCTCAAGGCGCAGGGCAGCCACCGCGTCGGCGTGAAGGAGGCCGCGGGCTGGACCGTCGTCTGGATCGCTGATCGCGCTCGCGTTCGGCGCGTGGTTCTGGTGGTACCTCGACGGGCGCGTCGGGCGCGAAGTCGCGAACGCAGAAGGCGCTGGAGTACCTGACCGGCTACTTCATCGAGAAGTCGCTCGCCGTCGACAACGTCTTCGTCTGGATTACGCTCTTCGGGTTCTTCGCCGTGCCGCCGGCGTTCCAGAAGCGCGTGCTGCTCTACGGCGTGCTTGGCGCCATCCTGATGCGCGCCGTGCTGATCTACGCGGGCGCGGCGCTGCTCGCCGAATACCACTGGATCCTGTACGTCTTCGGCCTCTTCCTGCTTCTCACCGGCGTCAAGATGCTGGTGTTCGCCAACCACGAGCCCGACCTCGAGCGCAACCCGATCCTGCGCTGGATGCGCGGGCACATGAACGTCACCGACGAATACCACGGCGAGAAGTTCTTCGTGCTGAAGGACGGCGTGCGCTACGCCACGCCGATGTTCCTGGTCCTGGTGCTGGTCGAGTTCACCGATCTCGTCTTCGCGGTCGACTCCATACCGGCGATCTTCGCCGTCACCAGCGACCCGTTCATCGTCTTCACCTCGAACATCTTCGCCATCCTCGGCCTGCGCGCCATGTACTTCCTGCTCGCCGACATGGCCGAGCGCTTCCACCTGCTCAAGTACGGCCTCGCTGCCATCCTCATGTTCATCGGGGTCAAGATGCTGCTGCTCGACGTCTGGAAGATCCCGGTCGGCGTTGCCCTGGGGATCGTTGCCGGCATCCTCGCCGTCTCCATCGCCGCGAGCCTGGCGGTGAAGCGCGGCGGCGATCCGCTTGCGAAGGAATCCGGACGCTGACCGGGGACGCGTCGGGGAGGCGCCGGGGAGGCGCCGGCGCCGGCCGGCCCCGGCGCAGGAAGGCGGGCTCCGGCGGTAGGCTAGAATCGAGGGCATCCGCGGGCACCGGCCCGCCGGCGGCTTCATCCGCGCGTGTCCCTCGCCTCCTTCCTCGCCCAGCTGCTCAACGGTCTCGCCGGCGCGTCCGCGCTGTTCCTGGTGGCGGCGGGCCTGACCCTGATCTTCGGCGTCACGCGCGTCGTCAACTTCGCCCACGGCTCGCTGTACATGCTGGGCGCCTACATCGCCTACGCGCTGGTGGCCGTGCTGGGCCGCGGCCCGTTCGGCTTCTGGGGCGGCGTGCTGCTGGCGGCGATCGTCGTCGCGCTGATCGGCGCGCTCATCGAGGCGCTGTTGCTGAAGCGCCTCTACGCCGCGCCCGAACTGCTGCAGCTCACGGCCACGTTCGCGGTGGTGCTGATCATCCGCGACGCGGCGCTGGCGCTGTGGGGCGCGGAAGACCTGCTCGGCCCGCGGGCGCCGGGCTTCGCCGGCGCGATCGAGGTGTTCGGGCGCGCGGTGCCCTCCTACGAGCTGCTGCTGCTGGCGCTCGGGCCCCTGGTGCTGCTCGCGCTGTGGCTGCTGCTCGCGCGCACGCGCTTCGGCGTGCTGGTGCGCGCGGCGACCGAGAACCGGATCCTCGCCGGCGCGCTGGGCATCAACGAGCGGATGCTGTTCACCGCGGTGTTCGCGCTGGGCGCGTTCCTCGCCGGGCTCGCCGGCGCGCTGCAGTTGCCGCGCGAGCCGGCCAATCTCGGCATGGACCTCGCGATCATCGCCGAGGCCTTCGTCGTCACCGTGGTCGGCGGGCTGGGCTCGATCCCCGGCGCGTTCCTCGCCGCGCTGCTGATCGGTCTCGTGAAGGCGATGTGCATCTCCCTCGGGACGGTCGAGATCGCCGGCGCCGCCGTCGCGTTCCCGAAGCTCACGCTCGTCGCCGAGTTCGTCGTCATGGCCATCGTGCTGGCGGTCAAGCCGCACGGACTCCTCGGCAGCGCGCCCGTCGCGCCGCCGACGACGCATGTCGCCGAGCAGCGCGAGCTGGTCGTGCCGCCGGGCCGGAAGGCAGCGCTTCGCCGCGCTCGCCGCGCTCGTCCTCGCCGCCCTGCTGCCGTTCGCGGGCGACACGTACACGCTGGTGCTCGGCACCGACGTGCTGGTGCTGGCGCTGTTCGCCGCCAGCCTGCAGTTCATGATGGGCGCCGGGCGGCATGGCGTCGTTCGGCCACGCCGCGTATTTCGGGCTCGGCGCCTACGCCGCGGCGATCGCGGTCAAGCACGGCTGGCCCATGGCGGCGGCACTCGGCCTCGCGCCGGTTGCCGCGCTCGCCGGCGCGCTCCTCTTCGGCTGGTTCTGCGTGCGGCTGTCGGGCGTCTATCTCGCGATGCTGACGCTCGCCTTCGCGCAGATCGTGTGGTCGATCGCCTTCCAGTGGGACACCGTGACGGGCGGCTCGAACGGGCTCGTCGGCGTCTGGCCGCCCGCGTGGCTCGCCGACCGGCGCGCGTACTTCTGGTTCACGCTCGTCATCGTGGCGCTCGCGCTGGCGGCGATCGCGTGGATCGCGCGCGCGCCGTTCGGCTACGCGCTGCGCGCCGGGCGCGATTCGCCGCTGCGCGCCGAGGCGCTCGGCATCGACGTGCGCACCATGCAATGGAAGGCCTTCGCGCTGGCCGGCACCTTCGCCGGGCTGGCCGGTGGCTTGTACGCCTTTTCGAAAGGCAGCATCTCGCCGGAGACGCTGGCGATCCCGCGCTCGATCGACGCGCTGGTGATGGTGCTGCTGGGCGGGCTCAACGCGCTGGCCGGGCCGCTCCTCGGCGCCGCCGCCTTCACCTGGCTGCAGGACACGCTGTCCCGTGTCACCGAGTACTGGCGCGCGGTGCTGGGCGCGGCGATCCTCGTCATCGTGCTGGTGTTTCCGATGGGCATCGGCGGCGCGGCGCAGCGCCTGTTGCGGCGGGCGGCACGCTGATGGCGGCGGGCGATCCGGTGCTGCGCGTCGCGCACCTCGCCAAGGCGTTCGGCGGCGTGCAAGCGGTGCGCGACGTCTCGTTCGCGGTCGCGGCCGGCGACGTGGTGGCGCTGATCGGACCCAACGGCGCGGGCAAGTCGACCTGCTTCAACCTCGTCAACGGGCAGCTCGCGCCGGACTCCGGCACCGTGCTCCTCGACGGCGAGCGCATCGACGGCCTGCCCCCGCGCGCGATTGCCGGCAAGGGCGTGGGCCGCACGTTCCAGGTGGCCGCGACCTTCGCCTCGATGACGGTCCGCGAGAACGTCGTCGTCGCGCTGCTGGCGCGGGCCGGTGCCCACGACAGCGTCGTGACGGCGGCCACGCCGCAGATGCACGCCGAGGCCGATGCGCTGCTCGAGCGGGTGCGCATGACGCGCTTCGCGGACCACGCGTGCGCCACGCTCGCCTATGGCGACGCCAAGCGCGTCGAGCTCGCGCTGGCGCTCGCCGGCAAGCCGCGGCTGCTGCTGATGGACGAGCCGACCGCCGGGATGTCGCCGCGCTCGCGCGGCCGCGTGATGGAGCTCGCCGTCCGCCTCGCGCGCGAGCAGAAGATCGCCGTGCTCTTCACCGAGCACGACATGGACGCGGTGTTCGGGCATGCCGATCGCGTGATCGTGCTCGACCACGGCGAGATCATCGCCGAGGGGCCGCCGGAGGCGATCCGGGCAAACCGTCCGCGGGGTGCAGGCGGTGTACCTCTCGGCAGAGGAAGCGTCACGGCTGGACGCCCGGCGGCTGAACGGCCCCCAGCTCACTCTCGTCGCTGCCCCAGGGGAGCATTCGCGCCTGGGACGGCCCGGCGGCGCGAATGGATCAGCCGGCGAGGCGCCGCAATCCGTCCTCCAGATCGGCGATGAGGTCGCCGGGATCCTCCAGCCCGACGTGCAGCCGCAGGCACGGGCCGCCCGGGTTCCACTGCGTCACCGTGCGCGCGCGCTCGGGCCAGGTCGGGATGATCAGGCTCTCGAAGCCGCCCCAGCTCCAGCCCATCCCGAACAGACGCATGCCGTCCAGCATCGCCGCGATCCGCTCCTTCGCCACGGGGTTGAGCACCACGCCGAAGAGCCCGGTCGCGCCCGTGAAATCGCGCTGCCACAACGCGTGGCCGCGGGATCCGGGCAGCGCGGGATAGATCACCTCGCGCACCTCCGGCCGGTCGCGCAGCCACGCCGCGACCTGCGTCGCGCTCGCCTGATGCCGCGCGAGACGCGTGGCCAGCGTGCGCAGGCCGCGCAGGCCGAGGAAGCAGTCGTCGGAGGACGCCGTGACGCCGGTGTCGGTCCAGAAGCGGTGCAGCGCCGGGTACGCGCCCGCGTTGGCCACGATCAGGCCGAGCAGCACGTCGGAATGGCCGCCCAGGTACTTGGTCGCGGCATGCACCGACACGTCGACGCCGTGGTCGAACGCGCGGAAGAAGAGCGGCGTCGCCCAGGTATTGTCGAGCACCACTTTCGCGCCGCGCGCGTGCGCGACGGCGGCGATCGCGGGGATGTCCTGCACCTCGAAGGTGAGCGATCCCGGAGACTCCGTGAAGACCACGCGCGTGTTGGGACGGAACGCCTGCTCGATCGCCGCGCCGGCCAGCGGATCGTAGTAGCTCACCTCGACTCCGTAGCGGACGAGGTGCAGGTCGCAGAAGCGGCGCGTCGGTCCGTAGACCGAGTCGGTGACGAGGACGTGATCGCCGCGGGAGAGCAGCGCCAGCAGCGGCAGCGTGGTCGCGGTCAGGCCCGAGGGCACCGCCAGCGCCGCGTGGCCGCCTTCCAGGCGCGCCCATGCGGATTGCAGGTCGCGCACCGTGGGCAGGCCGTGCAGCCCGTAGGTGATGCCGGGATGCCCGTGCCCCGCCGCCGCCTCCAGTTCGGCGACGGTCTCGAACAGGATCGTCGACGCGCGGAACACCGGCGTGTTGACGGCGCCGAGAAAGGCCTTCGGCTCGCGCCCGAGGTGGCCGACCTGCGTGGCCGGTTGCATCGCCGCCAGCTTGTCGTCGTCGCTCATGGCGCGTGCGCGGCGAGGCCGAGCGCGTCGCGGATCGCGTCGACCTGCTCCTGCGCGGACAGGCGGATGTCCACGACCACCGCATTGGCTGGCTCCTCCAGCGTGGCGAACTGGCTGGTGAGCAGCGCCGGCGGCATGAAATGGCCGGCGCGTCCCGCCAGCCGCGCATCGATGGTCGCCCGGTCGCCCTTGAGGTGGACGATGCGCACGTCGCCGGCGCGCGCCAGCCGGTCGCGGTACGCCTGCTTCAGCGCCGAGCAGCCGAGCACGGCGTTGCCGCCGCGCGCAGCGATCGCGATCATCTCATCCGTCAGCCGGTCGAGCCAGGGCCAGCGGTCGTCATCGGTCAGCGGCGTGCCGGCGCGCATCTTCTCGACGTTCGCGCGCGGATGGAAATCGTCGGCGTCGAGAAACGGCCAGCCCAGGGCCTGCGCCAGGGCACGGCCGACCGTGGTCTTGCCGCACCCGCTCACTCCCATCACCACGACGATCAATGTGTTCTCCCGCTGCGTTGCGCATGGGCCACGCGCTCGCCCAGAATGCGATCGTACCCAATTGCCGCACGCCGGCCAAACGCCCCACGTGATCGTGGCCCGGATTGGCGTAGCCCGGGTTGAGCGAAGCGAAACCCGGGTGGTTGCGGCCATTGCCACGACAGCCCCGGGTTTCGCTCGCGCTCAACCCGGGCTACGCCGGCTAGCGGGCATCGAGCCAACGCATGGTGGCCGCTCATTCGCCGCGCGCTCCGGAACGCGACGCGAAGATCGCCGCACCGACGATGAGGACCGCGCCCGTCACCGTCCGCCACTCAGGAATCTCCCCCAGCAGGAGCACCGCGAGCGCGATCCCGTACACGGGCTCCAGCGCGGCGACGACGCTCGCCGTGTGCGCGGTGACGCGGCGCAGCGCCGCGATGAACAGCGTATGCGCGAAGGCCGTGCACGCGAGGCCCAGCACCAGCAGGAGCACGACGCCGGAGGGCCCGAGCGGCGGGACCGGTCCCGCGGCGAGCGCCAGCGGCAGCAACGCGAGCGCCGCCCAGAAGTTCTGCCAGAACGCGATGTCGATCGCCGGCCTTCCCGCCGACCACGACCGGTTCACCACGGCAAGCAGCGCGAAGGTGAAACCGCACACGAGCCCCCACGCCAGTCCCTGCACGACGGGATTGGCGATGGAGAGCTCCGGCACCAGCAGCACGAGGCCGCCGGTCACGAGCACCGCGGTCGCGGCTTCGCGCCGCGACCAGCGCCGCCCGAGCAGCATCCGCTCCAGCAGCAGCACGAACAGCGGAAAGCTCGCGTAGCCCAGGAGCCCGATCGCCACGCTCGCGATCCGGATCGCCTCGAAGAAGGCGAACCAGTGCAGCGCGAGCAGGACGCCGTTGGCGATGAGGCGGGGCTCGAACGGCAGCCGCGGCCCGCGCTGGAATGCCCGCACCGCAGCCAGCGCCGCCGCCGCCACCGCCGTGCGCCCGAGCACGATCAGCACCGGCGGCAGGTCGAGCCACTTGCCGAACAGGCCGGACAGGCCGAACAGCAGCACGGCGCCGTGCAGGGCCAGCAGGGTTGCGGTGCGGGGCGCAGGCAAGATGGGGCCGAGGTCGACGATGACGGGTTGCGTAGCCCGGGTTGCGTAGCCCGGGTTGAGCGCGAGCGAAACCCGGGTGCATCGTGGCCATGGCCGCGATCGCCCCGGGTTTCGCTTCGCTCAACCCGGGCTACGAACCGGCACGAGGATGACGCCATCCATCGTAGCAGGACATGCCCGCGGCGGGCCGCTGCGCTAGAATTGGGCATCGCCGCAGGACCATACCAACAACGCGGCCACGCCAGGAGCCTACCCGATGCCCACCCCCATAGCCGTCGCCAAGGCGATCGCCGCCGTGCGTGCCGCGCCCGGGACCCGCGTCAAGGTCGCGGTCGCCGACATCGACGGCGTGCTGCGCGGCAAGTACCTGCACAAGGAGAAGTTCTACTCGGCCGCTTCGAGCGGCTTCGGCTTCTGCGACGTCGTGCTGGGCTGGGACATGATGGACGTCACCTACGACAACACGACGCACACCGGGTGGCACAAGGGCTTTCCGGACGTGCTGGCGAAGATCGACCTCGGCACGATGCGCACCGTGCCGTGGGACGGCGGCGTGCCGTTCTTCCTCGGCGACTTCGTCCACGACGTCAAGGGCAAGGAGGCGCCGCTGCCGATCTGCCCGCGCCAGGTGCTCAAGCGCGTGCTGAAGCGCGCGGAAAAGCTCGGCGTGATGCCGATGTGCGGGATGGAGTACGAGTTCTTCAATTTCCGCGAGACGCCGCAGTCGTGGGCCGACAAGCAGGGCGTGGGCCCCACCCCGCTCACCCCGGGGATGTTCGGATACTCGCTGCTCCGCGCGAACGAGAACGGGGCCTTCTTCGAGGCGCTGTTCAGCGAGATGGGCGCGTTCGGCGTGCCGATCGAGGGCCTGCACACGGAGACCGGGCCCGGCGTGTACGAAGCCGCGATCCTCTTTTCCGAGGCGCTGGAGCAGGCCGACCGCGCGGTGCTGTTCAAGACGGGCGCCAAGGAAATCGGCTCGCGCTTCGGCATCATGCCGAGCTTCATGGCCAAGTGGAGCAAGGACTACCCGGGCTGCTCCGGGCACGTCCATACGTCGCTGTCCGACGGCAAGACCAACCTCTTCTACGACGCCAAGGGCCGGCATGCGATGAGCAAGCTCTTCGAGAGTTTCCTCGCGGGCCAGGTGAGCACGCTGATGGAATTCGCGCCGATGTTCTGGCCGACGATCAACAGCTACAAGCGGCTGGTCGACGGCTTCTGGGCGCCGGTGAAGCCGACCTGGGGTGTCGACAACCGCACCGCGAGCTTCCGCGTGATCCCCGGCTCGCCCAAGTCGACGCGGCTCGAGACGCGCTGCCCCGGCGCCGACGTCAATCCGTACCTGGCGATGGCGGCGGTGATCGCCGCGGGGCTCGACGGCGTCGAGCGCAAGATGAAGCTCGCGACGCCGCCGATCCACGGGACGAACCAGGGCGCCGAGAACATCCCGCGCGCGCCGCGCACGCTGATGGAGACGACGCGGATCTTCCGGGCGTCCGATCGGGCGCGCGACTGGTTCGGCGACGATTTCGTCGACCACTTCGCCGCGACGCGCGACTGGGAATGGCGGCAGTGGCTCGACGCGGTCACCGACTGGGAAAGGAAACGGTATTTCGAAATCATCTGAGGTCGGCATCCGGCGGCTCACCCCGGAGGACGCGGTTGCCTACCGGGAGCTGCGGCTGCGCGCGCTGGCCGAGCATCCCGATGCCTTCACGTCGAGCGCCGAGGAGGAGAGCCGCAAGCCGATCGCCACGATGGCTGCGCGTTTGGCTCCCGGCGGCGACGAGGCCGTCTACGGCGCATTCGCCGACGGCCGGCTGGCGGGCCTCGCCGGGCTCGCGCGCGAAACGCGGATGAAGAACCGGCACAAGGCGACGGTGTTCGGGATGTACGTCGCGCGCGAGTGCGGCGGCCGCGGCATCGGCGGCGCGCTGCTCGCGCACCTGATCGGCGAGGCGCGCCGGCAGCCGCAGCTGCAGCAACTGGTGCTGACCGTCACCGACGGCAATGCGGCGGCAGCGGCGCTCTACGAGAAGGCCGGCTTTCGCAGCTTCGGCATCGAGCCGCGCGCGATCTGCGTCGACGGCAACTACCACGGCAAGAACCACATGATCCTCTTCCTGGCGCAACCATGACCATTTCCCGTTTCGGCTTTCCCACCCCCATCCATTTCGGCCCCGGCGCAAGGAAGGAGGTCGCGGCGCACCTCGCGCAGCAGGGCATCCGCCGGCCGCTGGTCGTCACCGACCGCGGCATCGCGCCGCTGCCGCTGCTGAAGGCGTTCCTCGGCGATCTCGCCGGGCTGGAAGCGGCCGTCTACTCCGAGATCTGGGGCAACCCGGTGCGCAGCCAGGTGGCCGGCGGCGCGCAGGCGTTCAAGGCGCATCGCGCCGACGCCGTGGTGGGCCTGGGCGGCGGCGCGGCGCTCGACGTGGCCAAGGCCATCGCGCTGATGGCCAACCATCCGGGCGACATCCTCGAATACGCGTGGGATCACCCGCAGGTGCGGCCGATCGACCAGCCCATCCCCTGGTTCATCGCGCTGCCGACGACCGCCGGCACCGGCTCGGAAGTCGGCCGCTCCAGCGTCGTGGGCGACGACGTCACGCACGTGAAGAAGATCATCTTCTCGCCGAAGCTGCTGGCGAAGGCGGTGTTCGCCGACCCGGAGCTCACCCTCGACCTGCCGGCGGGCATCACCGCCGCCACCGGCATGGACGCGCTGACGCACAACATCGAGTCGTACCTGTCGCCCGAGTACCACCCGCTGTGCGACGGCATCGCGCTCGAAGGCGTGCGCATCGCCGCGCGCGCGCTGCCGATCGCCGTGCGCGACGGGCACAACCTGCAGGCGCGAAGCGACATGCTGATGAGCTCGATGATGGGCGCGATCGCCTTCCAGAAGGACCTGGGCGCCGTGCATTCGTGCGCGCATGCGCTCTCCACGGTGGCCGACCTGCACCACGGCCTCGCCAACGGCATCATGATCGACCACGTGATGCGCTTCAATCTGCCGGCAGCCACCGCGAAGATGGCCGAGCTGGCGCGGGTGGCCGGCGTGCCGGGCGCGGCGGGCATGAGCGAGGACGCCGCCGCGAGCGCGTTCATCGCCTGGCTCGGCAGCCTGAAGGCCCAGCTTTCCATCCCGGCGAAGCTCCACGCGCTGCAGTCCGCGCGGCCGGTGACCGCGCCGACATCCCGCGCTGGTCGAGGTCGCGATCAAGGACACCTGCCACCTCACCAACCCGCGCAAGTGCACGCGCGAGGACTTCGAGCACATCTTCACCGCCGCGATGTGATCCGCACAGCCATGCTGAAAATCGGAATCTCCGCCTGCTTCTTCCACGAGGACCCCAAGCGGGCGATCTTCAAGGGCATGACGCTGCAGTACATCGAGCAGAACGTCGCGCACTGGCTGATGCAGCGCGACGTGCTCGCGTTCATGGTGCCCTCCCCCGAAGGCCGCACCCGCCGCCCCGGCAGCAGGGCCACCGTGGATGCCTACGCCGCCGAGCTCGACGCCCTGGTGCTGATGGGTGGCTCCGACGTCTGCCCCGAGACGTACGGCGAGAAGGCGCTGCGCCCCGAGTGGAACGGCGACCGGATCCGTGACGAGTACGAGATCGGCCTGCTGCGCGCGTTCATGACCGAGACGCAAGCCCGTGCTGGGCGTGTGCCGCGGCGCGCAGGTGATCAACGTCGCGATGGGCGGGACGCTCTACCAGGACATCGGCACCCAGCTGCCGCAGGCGCTCAACCATCGCGACTGGAGCATTTACGCGGACAACTGCCACGCGACGTCGCTGGTTCCCGGCACCCCGCTCGCGCGGCTCTATCCGCGCACGCCGCTGGTGAAGACCAACTCGATCCACCACCAGGCCGTCAAGGAGCTCGGCCGCGACCTCGTCGTCGAGGCCTGGTCGGAGCCCGATCGCGTGGTCGAGGCGCTGCGCCACACCGGGCCGGCGTACGTCTTCGCCGTGCAATGGCATCCCGAGTTCCACGCACCGGACGATCCCTCGTTCATCGACGACACGCCGATCCTCGACGATTTTCTCTCCGCCGCGGGCCGGCACAAGGCCGCGGCGTTCGCCATCTGACCAGGACCTCACCATGAAAGTCATCAATCCCGCCACCGGCGAAGTCATCGCCGACGTCGCCGCCGACGGCGCCACCGCCGTGCGCCGGAAATACGAGGCCGCCCGCGCGGGCCAGGCCAAGTGGGCGCGCGTGCCCGTGCCCAGGCGGCTCGAGGCCATCGCGCGCTTTCGCGAGCGCATCGTCGCGATGCACGAGACGCTCGCGCGCACGCTGACGCAGGAGGTCGGCAAGCCGATCCGGCAGTCGCGCAACGAATTGAACGGCCTGCTCACGCGCATCGACTTCTTCCTCGAGGCCTCGGGCAAGGCGCTGCGCGAGCAGAAGGTCTTCGCCGACCCGGCGCAGAAGCTCGAGGAGCGGATCACGCACGAGCCGCTCGGCGTGGTGGCCAACATCTCGGCGTGGAACTATCCCTATTTCGTCGGCAGCAACGTGTTCGTGCCCGCGCTCGTCGCCGGCAACGCCGTGCTCTACAAGCCCTCCGAGTACGCGGCGCTCACCGGGCTGCACATCGCGGAGATGCTGCACGAGGCCGGCGTGCCCGAGGACGTGTTCGTGCCGGTGATCGGCGCCGGCGCCACCGGCGCGGCCCTGCTGCGGCAGCCGGTCGACGGGGTGTTCTTCACCGGTTCGTATGCGACCGGCGCGAAGATCGCCGCGGCGGCGGGCAAGCGCATGGTCAAGGTCCAGCTGGAGCTGGGCGGCAAGGATCCCGTGTACGTCTGCGAGGACGTCGACGTCAAGGCGGCCGCCGCCGGCATCGCCGACGGCGCGTTCTACAACACGGGCCAGTCCTGCTGCTCGGTCGAGCGCATCTACGTCCACGCGTCGGTGTACGAGCCCTTCGTCGCCGCCTTCGTCGCCGAAGTGAAGGGCTACCGCATGGGCGATCCCATGGACGAGGCGACGTACATCGGCGCGATCACGCGCCGGCCCCAGCTCGACGTGCTGAAGAAGCAGGTTGCCGATGCGAGGAAGCGCGGCGCGCAGCTGCTGGCCGGGGGCCACGCGGTCAAAGGCAAGGGCAACTGGTTCGAGCCGACCGTGTTCGCCGGCGTCGACCACAGGATGCTGCTGATGAAGGACGAGAGCTTCGGCCCGATCATCGGGATCCAGAAGGTCGCCGACGACGCCGAGGCGGTGCGGATGATGAACGACACCGAGTACGGGCTGACGGCGGCGGTCTACACGCTGGACGAGCGGCGGGCGAGGAAGCTGCTCGCGCAGGTGCACGCGGGGTCGGTGTACTGGAACTGCTGCGACCGTGTCAGCCCGCGGCTGCCGTGGTCAGGCGTCGGGCATTCCGGCATCGGGCTGACGCTGTCGACCTACGGAATCCAGACCTTCACCCGACCCAAGGCGTGGCATCTGCGCGGGGCTTAGGGGCGCAGGCGCGTGGGCCGTAGCCCGGGTTGAGCGAAGCGAAACCCGGGTGGTTGGGGCGATGGCCCCGGCGGCCTCGGGTTTCGCTTCGCTCAACCCGGGCTACGCGGTACCGTCTACGTACGGTTACGCTATTGCCGCGCGCCCTGCAATTCCGCCGCGCGCAGCGTGTTCTCGAGCAGCGTCGCGATGGTCATCGGGCCTACGCCGCCTGGCACCGGCGTGATCCACGACGCGACCTCCTTCGCTGCATCGAAATCGACGTCGCCGCAGAGCTTGCCCTCGGCGGTGCGGTTGATCCCGACGTCGATGACCATGGCCCCGGGTTTGACCCATCCGCCCTGCACGAAGTTGGCCTTGCCCACCCCCGCGACGACGATGTCCGCCTGCCGCACGAGGCCCGGCAGGTCGCGGGTCTTCGAGTGGCAGATGGTCACCGTGCAGCGCGTCATCAGCAGCTCGAGCGCCATGGGCCGGCCGACGATGTTCGACTGGCCGATCACCACCGCGTGCTTGCCGGCGAGCTCCTCGCCGGTGTCGGCGAGCAGCGTCATGCAGCCGTAGGGCGTGCACGGCCGCAGCGTCGGGCGCTTGAGCAGAAGGCGGCCGATGTTGTACGGATGGAAGCCGTCGACGTCCTTGAGCGGGTCTATCCTCTCGGTGACGAGCTCCTCGTCGATATGCTTCGGCAGCGGCAACTGCACCAGGATTCCCGTCACCGCGGGATCGCGGTTGAGCGCGTCGATCAGCGCCAGCAGCGCATCCTGCGACGTGGTCGCCGGCAGGTCGTGCGCGAAGGAGCGCATGCCGCAGGCCTCGGTCGTTCGGCGCTTGTTGCTCACGTAGACCTGCGAGGCCGGGTTGTCGCCGACCAGCACCACGGCGAGGCCCGGCTGGGCCTTGCCCGAGGCGACGCGCGCGGCGACGCGTTCAGCGATTTCGGCAGTCAGCCGCTTGGCGCGCGCCTTGCCGTCGATGATTCGTGCAGTCATGGGAAATCCAGGGTCGGGCGGAATCGTGTGAGGCGGCGCGAAGACCGCCGCAGGCTAAAATCGGGGAATGCTTGCAGGCGACATTGTAGCGGCAATCGCCGCGCGTCTCGTGCATGCGCTGGCCCCGCCGGCTGCATGCTACGCACCGCTGCGGGTCGGTCCCGAGATCGTCGGCTGGCTCGACCGGTCGCGTGTGGCGTGCCTCGCCGCTCACGCCGACGTGTTCGCGGTGCGTGCCGACGGCGTCTCGTTGGTCGCCGCGCTCGCCGCGTCGCAGGCCCGCAGCGAGGCACTGGCGCGCGTCGCCGCGGCGCTCGCCGCCGACGCACGGCTGACGGCATGGCGCGATGAGCGCTACGCCGTGGCCCCCCGGTTCGGCGCGACGCCACTCTTCCTGCTCGAACGCGCGGCGGCGCGCTTCTTCGGCATCCGCACCTACGCCGTGCACGTGAACGGGCTGGTCCGCCGCGGGGACGCGACGGCGATGTGGATCGCGCGCCGCAGCCCGCACAAGTCGATCGACCCGGGTCTCCTCGACAACCTCGTCGGCGGCGGCATCGCGGCGGGCGCGGGCGTGGCGCAGACGCTGGTCAAGGAAGCGTGGGAGGAGGCCGGCATCCCTGCTCCGCGCGCCGCGCAGGCACGCGCCGCCGGCGCCGTGCACATCTGCCGCGAACAGCCGGACGGACTGCAGCGCGAAACCATCTTCGTCCACGATCTGTGGCTGCCGGCCGATTTCAAACCCACGGGCCAGGACGGCGAAGCCGTCGATCACCGCCTGGTGTCGCTGCCCGAGGCCGCGCGTCTCATCGCCTGCACCGCCGGCGACGACGTCGTCACCGCGGATGCTGCGCTCGTGATCCTGGATTGCCTGATCAGGCAGGGGATGATCGCGCCCGATGCGCCGGAATTTCTCGCGCTGGACGCGTTGCGGCATCCGTTGGTCGACCGGATCGCGTAGCCCGGGTTGAGCGGAGCGAAACCCGGGGGCAATCGTGGCCATTGCCACAACCACCCGGGTTTCGCTCCGCTCAACGCCGGGCCACGTCCGGGTTACGCCGCGGCGCGCGCCGCGGGCGCCGGCGACACCTGCCGGATGCCCATCTCGCGCAGGGTGTCGCGCACGGCATTGACGGCGTGCCGCATCTCGTCCGGCCCGATGGCGCCGATGCAGCCGACGCGGAACGTCTCCACCTGCGTGAGCTTGCCGGGATAGAGTACGAAGCCCTTGTCGCGCACGCGATCGTAGAAATCCTTGAACGCGTACTTCGGGTCGGCCGGCGCGTGGAACGTGAGTATGATCGGCGCCTGGATCTCGGGTTTCAGGAACACGCGGAAGCCCATCTCGGCCATGCCCGCGACCAGCGTCTCGCAGTTCTTCGTGTAGCGCGCGAGGCGCACCGGCTGGCCGCCCTCGGCGATCAGCTGGTCGAGCGCGGCGTCGAGCGCGACGACGACGTGCGTCGGTGGCGTGAAGCGCCACTGCGTCGTCTTCTCCATGTAGGCCCACTGGTCGTGCAGGTCGAGCGCCAGCGACGTGGAGTTGCCGGCGCACTTCTCGAGCACGCTGCGGCGCACGAAGACGAAGCCCATCCCGGGAGGGCCCTCGACGCACTTGCCCGACGCCGCGACCAGGGCGTCGAAGGGCACGCTGCGCGCATCGATGTCGATCGCCGCGAACGAGCTCATGGCGTCGACGATCAGGCTCCTGCCGTGACGCGCGACCACGGTGGCGATGGCCGGCAGCGGATTGAGGATGCCCGTGGACGTCTCGCAGTGGATGAGGCCGACGTGGGTGATCGACGCGTCGGCCGCGAGCAGGCGCTCGACGTCCTGCGGCGTGGTCGGCACGTCCTCGGCGGTCTCGAAGACCGTCACCTTGCGGCCCATCATCCGCGTGAGCCTGGCCATGCGCGTGCCGTAGGCGCCGTTGATCAGCACCAGCACGTGCCCGTCGCGCGGCACCAGCGTGTTGACGGCGGCCTCGATCGAGAACGTGCCGCTGCCCTGCATCGGCACGCACACGTGCGTCGCCGCGCCGTGGATGACGTCGGTGAGCTTGCGCCGGACCTCGGCGGTGACGGCGTTGAACGCGGAATCCCACGAGCCCCAGTCGCGCAGCATCGCCGCCTTCGTGGGCAGCGAGGTCGTCAGCGGGCCGGGGGTGAGCAGGATGGGATCGCGGGAAAAGAGGGGCATGGGGCACTCCTTTGCGGGCCGGGTGTGCGGGATGGATTGCAGATTGTTGACAATCTACACCCGATGCGGCTCCAATGCGCAACATGCTTAAGCTCGCCCAATCGACCGGCGCCCCCGACGCCCGGACGGCCGCGCCGCGCAGCCGCCGGACGCCGACGCGCGGCGCCGCGGACGCCAGAGCCATCCCCGCCGCCGTCACGCCCGGGCGCGGCGCGGCGGACATCGCGCTGGTGCAGTCGTCGTCGCTGCCGATGCTGGTGCAGAAGGAGCTCGAGCGCATGATCCTTGCCGGCGACCTGCCGGCCGGCAGCAAGCTGAACGAGGCCGCCATCGCGGAGCTCCTCGGCGTCTCGCGCGGCCCGGTCCGCGAGGCCTTCCGCGCGCTGGAGGAATCCGGTCTCGTCCGCCTCGAGAAGAATCGCGGCGTGTTCGTGCGCCAGATCGACGTCGACGAGGCCGACGAGATCTACGAGTTGCGCTCGGTTCTCGATGAATTCGTCGGCCGGCGGGTTGCGCAGGCGGTGACGCCCGAAATCGCCAGCGAGCTGCGCGCGCGCGTCGACCGGATGGAAAAGCGACCGCGAAGAACGACATCGACGCCTATCACCGCGTGAACCTCGAGTTCCACGACCGCCTGGTCGAGCTCGCCGGCAACGCCAAGCTGCTGCTGATGTACCGCCGGCTCGTCAATGAGTTGAACCTCTTCCGGCGCGCGTCCCTGGCGCAAGTCGGCACCCTGCCGGTATCGACGCGCGAGCACCGCGAAATCGTCGACCGCATCGCGGCCGGCGACGCCGCGGCCGCGGGCCGCGCACTGCAGGACCACGTGCTCGCCAGCCGCGACCGGATGCACCGCACTCGGGCCGACGCGCGGCAACGCGGCGCGCCCGCAATCCCAAGCCGGCCCCGGCCACTACAAGGAAAACGCGTTGAGTTCCCCTCCCCCGTCGGTGGCCGTCAACGGCCGCTCGTACCGCTGGCCGCAGCGCCCGGTCGTCGTCGTCTGTGTCGACGGCTGCGAGCCCGAGTACATCAACCAGGCGATCGCCGCCGGCCGCACACCGTACCTCGCCCGCTGCGCGAGACCGGCACCTGCCTCACGGCGGACTGCGTGGTGCCGTCGTTCACCAACCCGAACAACCTGTCGATCGTCACCGGCGCCCCGCCGTCGGTGCACGGCATCTGCGGCAATTACTTCTGGGACCGCGACGCCGGCGCCGAAGTGATGATGAACGACCCCAAGTACCTGCGCGCCGGCACGATCCTCGCCGCGTTCGCCGACGGCCGGCGCCAGGGTCGCCGTCGTCACCGCCAAGGACAAGCTGCGCGCGCTGCTGGGCCACCGAATGGACGGCATCTGCTTTTCGTCGGAGAAGGCGGCCGAGGCCACGGTGGCCGGCAACGGCATTGACGGCGTGCGTCGCCATGGTCGGCATGCCGGTGCCTTCGGTCTACAGCGCGGAGCTCTCCGAATTCGTGTTCGCCGCCGGCGTGAAGCTCGCTCGCGAGCCGCCGCCCCGACGTGATGTACCTGTCGACGACCGACTACATCCAGCACAAGGCGGCGCCGGGCATCGGCGGCCGCCAACGACTTCTACGCGATGATGGACCGCTACCTGGCGCAGCTCGACGCGCTCGGCGCGACGATCGTGCTCACCGCCGACCACGGCATGAACGCCAAGACCGACGCCTTCGGCGGCCCAACGTCATCTACCTGCAGGACGTCCTCGACAGCGCCTGCGGCGCGGGCAGCGACGCGGGTGATCCTGCCGATCACCGACCCGTACGTCGTCCACCACGGCGCGCTCGGCTCGTTCGCCACCGTCTACCTGCTGGGCACGTCAACGGGCGCCGACGCCGCCGCGCGGATCGCCGCGCTGCCCGGCATCGAGGAGGTGCTGACCCGCGCCGAAGCCTGCCGCGCGCTTCGAGCTGCCGCCGGACCGCATCGGCGACCTCGTCGTCGTCTCCGAGCGCCTCACCGTGATCGGCACCAGCCGCGACCGGCACGACCTCTCCGGCGCTCGACGTGCCGCTGCGCTCGCACGGCGGCACCTCGGAGCAGCAGGTGCCGCTGATCGCCAACCGCGCGCGCCGCGACGCTGCCGGCCGGCACGCCGCTGGCGCAACTTCGACGCCTTCGACCTCGCCCTCAACCTGCTGCCCTGACCGCGCCCGCCCTCCGCGCGCGACCTGATGAATCTCGACGACCTGCGGCAAGGCGAGCCCCTGCGCGAGAAGATGCGCATTGCCGGCGAGAAGACCGGCGGCGAGCGCACCATCGACGTGCGCAACCCGTACACCGGCGCGCTGGTCGGCACCGTGCCCAAGGCGTCGGTCGAGGACATCCGCCGCGCGTTCGCGATCGCCCGCGGGCTACCGGTCGCAGCTGACCCGCCACGACCGCTACCGCATCCTGCACCGCACCGCCGAGCTGATCCGCGCGCGCACCGCCGAGATCTCCGACCTCATCACCGCCGAGTGCGGCATCTGCAAGAAGGATTCGCTCTACGAAGTCGGCCGCGCGTGCGACGTCTTCGTGTTCGCCGGCAACGCCGCGCTGAACGACGACGGCCAGGTCTTCTCCTGCGACCTGACGCCGCACGGCAAGAAGCGCAAGGTCTACACGCTGCGCGAGCCGCTGCGCGGCGCAATCTCGGCCATCACGCCGTTCAACCATCCGCTCAACCAGGTGGCGCACAAGGTCGCGCCGGCGATCGCCACCAACAACCGGATGGTGTTGAAGCCCACGGAGAAGACCCCGCTCACGGCGCTGCTGCTGGCCGACATCCTGTACGAAGCCGGCCTGCCGCCGGAGATGTTCTCGGTCGTCACCGGCGACCCGAAGGAGATCGCCGACGAGATGCTGACCAACCCGGACGTCGACCTGGTGACGTTCACCGGCGGCGTGCCGATCGGCAAGTACATCGCCGCCAAGGCGGTCTACAAGCGGCAGGTGCTGGAGCTGGGCGGCAACGACCCGATCATCGTGATGGAGGACGCCGACCTCGAGGAGGCGGCCGCGCTCGCCGCCAGCGGCTCCTACAAGAATTCCGGCCAGCGCTGCACGGCGGTCAAGCGCATCCTCGTGCACGAGGCCGTTGCCGCCCGCTTCGTCGACCTGCTGCTGGAGAAGACCCGGGCCTGGACGTACGGCGACCCGATGGACGCGGCGCTCGACATGGGCACCGTGATCGACGAGGCCGCCGCGAAGTCGTTCGAGGCCACGGTCAACGACGCCGATCGCGCGCGGCGCGCGGCTGCTGTGCGGCAACGTGCGCCGCGGCGCGCTGTACTCGCCGACGCTCCTCGATCGCGTCACGCCCGACATGCCGGTGGTCAAGTACGAGACCTTCGGCCCGGTCTCGCCGGTCATCCGCTTCAAGGACGTCGACGACGCGATTCGGATCGCCAACTCGACCGACTACGGCCTGTCCTCGGCGGTGTGCACCAACCGCCTCGACTACATCACGCGCTTCGTGTCCGATCTGCACGTCGGCACGGTCAACGTGCGCGAAGTCCCCGGCTACCGGCTGGAGCTGACGCCGTTCGGCGGCATCAAGGATTCCGGGCTGGGGTACAAGGAAGGGGTGCAGGAAGCGATGAAGAGCTTCACCAACACCAAGACGTATTCGCTGCCATGGTGACGCCGCGCGCGCCATGAACGACCCCCGCGCCCCCTCGGACCCGAGCGCAGAAGGCGACGTCAACCTGTCGCCGCTGCGCCGCGCGTGGGAGGCGCGAGCACGTCGGCGGCGCGACGCGCGCGCTGCTCGACGAGGACGCGAAGCACTTCCTGCACCAGTCGCTGTCGACCCCCTGCTTCGACGCACTCGTTGCCTCCGACGGCATCTGGCTCGAGGACGTTGCGGGCCGGCGGATCATGGACTTCCACGGCAACAACGTGCACCAGGTCGGTTACCGCCATCCGCACGTGATGGCGGCGGTGCGCGACGCGCTCGACACGCTGCCGTTCTCGCCGCGCCGGTTCACCAACGCCTACGCAGTCGACCTCGCGGCCAAGCTCGCTTCGCTCGCGCCGGACCCGCTCGGCAAGGTGCTGTTCGCGCCGGGCGGCACGCTCGCGATCGGCATGGCGCTGAAGCTGGCGCGCCTGGCCACCGGGCGGCACAAGACGCTGTCGCTGTGGGATTCCTTCCACGGCGCGTCGCTCGACGCGATCTCCATCGGCGGCGAGGCAGTCTTCCGCAAGAACATGGGTCCGCTGATGCCCGGCACCGAGCACGCGCCGCCGTGCGATCCCGGCAGCTGCCGCTTCGGCTGCGGCGGCAGCTGCAACCTGCGCTGCGCCGACTACATCGACTACGTGCTCGGCAAGGAAGAGGACGTCGGCGCGGTGATCATCGAGACGGTGCGCTGCACCGACGTGCAGATCCCGCCGCCCGACTACTACCGCCGCGTGCGCGAGGCCTGCGACCGCCACGGCGCGCTGCTGATCCTCGACGAAGTGCCGATCTGCCTCGGCCGCACCGGGACGATGTTCGCGTTCGAGCCCTACGGCATCGTTCCCGACATGGTGGTGCTCGGCAAGGGGCTGGGCGGCGCCGTCTTTCCGATGGCCGCCTTGATCGCGCGCCGCGACCTCGACGTCGCCGCCGACCGCGCGCTCGGCCACTACACGCACGAGAAGAGCTCCGTCGGCTGCGCGGCGGCGCTCGCCACGCTGGAGGCGATCGAGGACGAGAAGCTCCTCGAACGCTCGCGCACGCTGGGCGCGCGGGCGCTCGCGCGAATGCAGGAGATGCAGCGCCGCCACGCTCTGGTGGGCGACGTCCGCGGCGTCGGGCTGCTGCTGGGCATCGAGCTGATGAAGGACGGCGCGCCGGCGCGGCGCGAGGCCGAGCAGGTGATGTACCACTGCCTCGCGCACGGACTGTCGTTCAAGATCGGGCAGGGCAACGTGCTGACGCTCTCGCCGCCGCTCATCATCGCGCCCGACGAGCTCGACCGGGCGTTCGACATCATCGACGCGGCGCTCTCCGCCGTGGAAGCAGGCACCGCCTGAGATGCAGAACCTGCTCAACCTGCTCGCCGGCGTGTCGCTGCTCGTGTGGGGCACGCACAACGTGCGCACCGGCGTGCTGCGCATCTACGGCGGCGACCTGCGGCGACTCCTGCGCCACAGCGTCAGCAACCGCTTCACCGCTCTGTTCGCCGGGCTCGGCGTCACCGGCCTCATCCAGAGCAGCACCGCCACCGCGCTGATCGTCGCCGCCTTCGCCGGGCAGGGGCTGATCGCCACCGCCCCGGCGCTCGCCGTGATGCTCGGCGCCGACGTCGGCACCAGCCTGATGGTGCTCGTGTTCTCGTTCGACCTGTCGTGGCTGTCGCCGCTGCTGATCTTCGTGGGCGTCGTGCTGTTCCTGTCGCGCCAGGAGACCAACATCGGCCGCTTCGGCCTCATCCTGATCGGCCTCGGCCTCATCATCTCTCGCGCTGCAGTGGATCATGCTCGCGGCGAAGCCGGTGACGCAGGCCGCCGGCGTCAAGGTGATCTTCGCCTCGCTCACCGGCGACACGCTGCTCGACATGCTGTTCGCCGCGCTGCTCACGCTGCTCGCGTATTCGAGCCTGGCGGTCGTGCTGCTCACCGCGGCGCTGGCGGCGTCCAACGTCATCGGCATCCACGTCGCGCTGGGGCTCGTTCTCGGCGCCAACCTGGGCAGCGGCATCCTCGCGATGCTCAGCACGGCGCGCTCGCCGCCCGAGGCCCGCCGCGTGACGCTGGGCAACTTCCTGTTCAAGCTGATCGGCTGCGCCGCCGTCGTTCCGCTGCTGGGCGTCATCGAGCCGTGGCTGCCCCACCTCGGCGGCGAGACCCGCCAGGTCGTGCTGTTCCACCTGCTGTTCAACGTCGGGATCGCCGTGGTCTTCCTGTTCCTGACCGAGCCGATCGCGCGCGTTGCCGAGCGGCTGATGCCGGCGCGCCCCGCCAGCGAGGACCCCGCCAAGCCGCGCCACCTCGACCCGTCGGCGCTCGGGACGCCGGCGCTCGCGATCTCCTGCGCCGCGCGCGAGGCGCTGCGCATCGGCGACGTCGTCGAGGAGATGCTCAACGGCATGCTGACGGTGCTCAAGACCAACGACCGGGCGCTGGCGCATCGGCTGCGCAAGCTCGACGACGTGGTCGACGAGCTGTACACGGCGGTCAAGCTCTACCTCACGCAGGTGTCGCGCGAGGCGCTCGAGGAAAAGGAGGGCCGGCGCTGGGCCGACATCGTGTCCTTCACGATCAACATGGAGCAGATCGGCGACATCATCGAGCGCATCATCATCGACGTCGAGGAGAAGAAGATCGACAAGGGCCGCAAGTTCTCGGAAGCCGGGATGGCCGAGATCTGCGACCTGCACGGGCGCATCATCGCCAACCTGCGCCTCGGCCTGTCGGTGTTCCTCAACGGCGACCTGAAGAGCGCGCAGGAGCTCCTCGCGCAGAAGGTGCTGCTGCGCGAGCTCGAGCGCGCCTACGCCGATTCGCATCTCGAGCGCCTCGCCGACAATACGCTGGAGAGCATCGAGACGTCGTCGCTGCACCTCGACCTCATCTCCGACCTGAAGCGGATCAACTCGCACATCGCCTCGATCGCGTACCCGATCCTGGAGCAGGCCGGCGTGCTGGCGAAGACGCGGTTGAAGGAACCCCCGCAGCCCGCCGCCGAGCGGGTGCCGCGCGGGCGCCGCGGCGCGGGCCGCAACGGCGGCGGCGGCGATGACAAGGACGCGTGGCCCAAGCGCAACAAACCGCACACGGCGTAGCCGGTGGCCTGCCGCCACCGGACCGACGCCCCCTGAAGACCGCCGATGCCCGCGACTGAGCTCACGCTCGGCGTCACGCTCGCCGTCCTCGCGGCGGGGCTGCTGCACGCCGGCTGGAACGCGCTGCTGAAGGCGGCGCCGGGGGGCGATCCGCTGCTCGCGATGGCGATGGTGGTCGCGGGCTCGTCGCTGTGCAGCCTCGTCCTGCTCCCGCTCGTCGGCCTGCCGGATGCGGCATCGTGGAAGTTCGTGGGCGCGTCGACCGCCATTCACTTCGCCTATTACGCGACGCTGGTGAAGGCGTACCGCGCGGGCGACCTGTCGTTCGCCTACCCGCTCATGCGCGGCAGCGCGCCCCTCATCACCACCGTGCTGGGCATCGCCTTCCTGGCGGAGTGGCCGACGCCGCAGATCGCGCTGGGCATCGTCCTGATCTCGGCCGGCATCGTCGGCATCGCCTTCGCGCAGCGCGGCCGGCACTCGCCCGCGGCGGCCGGGTGGGCGCTGACGAACGCGGCGATCATCGCCGTCTACACGCTGGTCGACGGCGCCGGCGCCCGGGCGTCGCAGCATCCCCTGGCGTACGTCGTGTGGCTCACGTTCCTCGAAGGCATCCCGTTTCTCGCCTGGATCCACTGGCGCCGGGGTCGCACCGCCACCGAGTATCTCCGGCGCGGCTGGCGGCGGGGGCTCGTGGGCGGCGGCGCCAGCCTCGCCGCGTACGGCATCGTGCTGTGGGCGATGACCCGCGCGCCGGTGGCCGCGGTCGCCGCGCTGCGCGAGACGTCAGTCCTGTTCGCGGCGCTGATCGGCATGATCTGGCTGAAGGAGCGCGTGAGCCTCGCGCGCCTTGCCGGCGCCGTGAGCGTCGTCGCCGGCATCGCGGCGTTGAAACTGTAATACGATGAACATGCTCAACCCGGGCTACTCTGCGCTTCCTGACTCGTTTCTGCGAACATCCCATGACCCCCACCCTCCCCACCCAGGCGCGCGTCGTCGTCGTCGGCGGCGGCATCGCCGGCGTGTCCACCGCCTACCACCTCGCGCAGCTCGGCATCCGCGACGTCCTGCTGCTGGAGCAGGGCAAGCTCACCTGCGGCACGACGTGGCACGCGGCCGGCCTCGTCGGCCAGACCCGCGCGACGCGCAACGCGACCCGCATGAGCCGCTACGGCATCGAGCTCTACTCCGGGCTGGAGAAGGAAACCGGCCTCGCGACGGGCTGGAAGCAATGCGGGAGCCTGAACGTCGCCAAGACCCCGGAGCGCCTCACGCTGATGAAGCGGCAGATGGCGCGCGCGAAGAGCTTCGGCATCGAGTTCGAGTTCGTGACGCCGGCCGAGGCCGGGCGGATCGCGCCGATCCTGCGTACCGACGACCTCGCCGGCGCGGTGTGGATTCCGGGCGACGGCAAGGCCAACCCGACCGACCTCACGCAGTCGCTGGCGAAGGGCGCGCGGATGCGCGGCGCCCGCATCGTCGAAGGCGTCAAGGTCACCGGCGTAACCACCGAGCACGGCCGCGTCACCGGCGTGCGCTGGAAGTCCGCCGACGACGAGGGCGTGATCAGCTGCGAATCCCTGGTCAACTGCGGCGGCCAGTGGGCGCGCGAATTCGGGCGCCTCGCCGGCGTCAACGTCCCGCTCTGCTCCGCCGAGCACTTCTACCTCGTCACCAAGCAGATCCCGGGCGTGACGCCCGATCTTCCGGTGATCCGCGATCCCGACGGCTACCTCTACTACAAGGAGGAGGTCGGCGGCCTCGTGATGGGCGGGTTCGAGCCGAAGGCCAAGCCGTGGAGCCCCGAGAAGATTCCGGACGGCTTCGAGTTCCAGCTGCTGCCCGAGGACTGGGACCACTTCGAGATCCTGATGACCAACGCGATCCATCGCACGCCGTGCCTCGAGACCGCCGAGGTCAAGCTGCTGCTCAACGGGCCGGAGAGCTTCACCGGCGACGGCAACTTCATCCTCGGCGAAGCGCCCGAACTCGCGGGCTATTTCGTCTGCGCCGGCTTCAATTCGGCGGGCATCGCCAACTCCGGAGGGGCCGGCAAGCTGATCGCGGAATGGATCGTGAACGGCGGCCCGCCGCTCGACCTGTGGGACGTCGACATCCGCCGCTTCGCGCCTTTCCATGCCAACCGCCGCCATCTCGCCGACCGCACGGTCGAGAGCCTCGGCCTGCACTACGCGATGCGCTGGCCGCGCGAGGAGCTCGTGACCGTGCGGCCGCTGCGCCGCTCGCCGCTCTACGACCGGCTGCGGGCGAAGGGGGCGGTGTTCGGCAGCAAGATGGGCTGGGAGCGCGCCAACTATTTCCTCCCGCCCGGCGGCACGGCGGCGGCCTACACGTTCGGGATGCCGGGGTGGCTGCCCCACGTGCTGGAGGAGCAGCGCGCGTGCCGCGAGGACGTCGTCGTGTTCGACCAGACGTCGTTCTCGAAATTCGTGCTGAAGGGCCGCGACGCGCTGGCCGTCCTGCAGCGGCTGTGCGCCAACGACATCGACGTGCCGGTCGGGCGGATGGCGTACACCGCGATGCTCAACGCTCGCGGCGGCTTCGAGAGCGACCTCACGATCATCCGCGTGGCGGAGCGCGAGTTCCTCATCGTCACGGGATCGGCGCAGACGACGCGGGACTTCGCGTGGATCGAGCGCGGCATCGGCGGGGACGAGCATGCGGCGCTGGTGGACGTCTCGGCAGCGTGGTCGGTGGTGTCGGTGATGGGGCCGAAGGCGCAGGCGCTGCTGGAGGAGCTCGGCGCCGGCGACCTGTCGAAGGCGGCGCTGCCCTTCGCCGCGACGCGCGAGATCGACGTCGGCCACGCCAGGGCGCGCGCGGCGCGGATGAGCTACGTCGGCGGACCCGGCTACGAGCTCTACGTGGGCACCGACCAGTGCGTCACCCTCTACGAGGCGCTGTGGAGCGCAGGCGCGGCGCACGGCCTGAAGGACGCCGGCTACTACGCGATCGACGCGCTGCGCATCGAGGCCGGGCGCCGCGCGTGGGGCGCCGAGCTTTCCCCCGACGAGACGCCGTGGGAAGCCGGTCTCGGGTACGCAGTGAAGCTCGACAAGGCCGTGCCGTTCGTCGGGCGCGACGCGTTGCGCGAGAAGCCTGCCGCGGCGATCCGCAAGCGCCTGGTGCAGTTCACTTTCGACGACGAGCGCGCATTCCCCTGGGGCGGCGAGCCGATCCTCATGAACGGCGAGAACGTCGGCGAGCTCACGTCCACCGGCTACAGCCGCCGCCTCGGCCGCGCCGTCGCGATGGGCTACGCCCGCTCCGCCGACCCGCTGACCGACGCCGCCATTCTCGCGGCGCGCTACGAGGTCGACATCGCCGGCGACCTCTTCGCCGTGACACCCCACCTCCAGCCCGATTGACCGCGAGCCCCGCCATGCCCCATCGCTTCACCACGCCGCCGCGCCGCGGTCGCACGCCGGCGCGCCCGGGCGCCGTCACCGGTCAGGTGCAGAGCCTGACCCGCGGCCTGCAGATCCTCGAAGCGCTCGGCAAGGGCGAAGGCGGCCTCACGCTGACTGACATCGCCAAGCGCGTCGCGCTGCCGCCGTCGACGACGCACCGCCTGCTCTCCACGCTGGAGAGGATGGACTACGTCTACCAGGCGGGAGACCTTGGCCGCTGGTACGTCGGGCTGCAGGCGTTCGCCGTCGGCTCCAGCTTCCTCGCCGACCGGGATTACGTCGCCCACAGCCACGTCTCGATGCGCCGGCTGATGGAGCAGTCGGGGGAGACCGCCAATCTCGCCATCCTCGACGGCACCGAGGCCGTGTTCATCGCGCAGGTGCAGTGTCGCGAGATGATGCGCATCCTGGTCAAGCTCGGCAGCCGCGTGCCGCTGCACGCGTCGGGCGTCGGCAAGGCGATCTTCGCCGCGCTGCCCGACGAGCAGATCGACGCCATCCTCAAGGTCAAGGGCCTCGCGCGGATCACGGCGCACACGATCACGGCGCCGGAGACGATGTGGGCCGCGCTCAGGGTCATCCGGCAGCGCGGCTGGTCGTTCGACGACGAGGAGCACGCGCCCGGCACGCGCTGCGTGGCCGCCACGCTCTACGACGAGCACGCCGAGCCGCTGGCCGCGATCTCGCTCGCCGGGCCGTCGTCGCGGCTGCCCGACGAGCGGATCAAGCAGCTGGGGCCTGTCGTCGCGCACACCGCGGAGGAGCTGACCCGGCGCCTCGGCGGCCGCTGGCCGCACCCGCATTGAGGGCGAATCCGGCGGCAGGCTCGGCCGCCGGCTCCGGCCGGCGTATCGCTGTCGAGGCTGGGGCAGTGCGCTAGCCGGGAGCGGCGCCCGGCGCGCGCCCCGCCATCGCCTCGGCGCGCCGCGCGAGATCACCGCGCGCAGGCGGGCGCCAGCGCTCGAGCAGCGACTCGGCTGCGGCCGGATCGTTGCACACCAGCACCATGTCGCACCCGGCCGCGACCGCCGCATCGGCGCGCGCGACCATGTCGCCCGCGCCGCGCGCGCCGGCCATGCCGAGGTCGTCCGAGAACACCATGCCGTCGAATCCGAGCCGCTGCCGGAGGATGTCCTGCAGCCACACGCGCGAATACCCGGCGGGCTCCCCGTCGACGGCGGCGTAGACCACGTGCGCGGGCATGACCGCCTCGAGTCCCTGCCGCACCAGCGCGCCGAACGGCACGAGGTCGGCGGCGGCGATGACGTCGAGGCTGCGCTCGTCGACCGGAATCTCGAGGTGCGAGTCGGCGGCGACGAAGCCGTGCCCTGGGAAATGCTTGCCCACCGCGGACATGCCGCCCGCGCGCAGCCCCGCCACGAGCGCGCAGGCGAGATGCGCGACGGCGTTCGCGTTGCGGTGCAGGGCGCGGTCGCCGATCACGGCGCTGCGCCCGTAATCGAGATCGAGCACCGGCGTGAAACTGAAGTCCACGCCGTGCGCGCGCAGCTCGCTCGCGAGCGTCCATCCGGCGCGCAGCGCCGCCTGCGCGGCGCCGGCGACATCGCGGTCCCACTGCTCACCCAGCGTGCGCATCGCCGGGATCGCCGTGAAGCCGGCGCGGAAGCGCTGGATGCGCCCGCCTTCGTGATCGACCGCGATCAGCAGCGGCGGCGAGCGCAGCGCGTGGATCGACTGCGTCAGCGCGCTCAGCTGCGCGGGCGACTCGAAGTTGCGGGCGAACAGGATCACGCCGCCCACGAGCGGGTGGAGGAGCAGCTCGCGCTCGGCGGTGTCGAGCGAGCGCCCCTCCACGTCGAGGAAGACCGGTCCGCGCGGCAGCGTGGTCATCGCCTGCCGCCGCGGTGATCAGCGCTCATGCGCGGCGGCCTCGCGCAGCAGCGCCTTCATCTGGCGCACCGCCTCGCGCAGCCCGACGAACACCGAGCGCGAGACGATCGCGTGGCCGATGTGCAGCTCGCGCACGCCGGGCAGCGCGGCGACGGGCTGGACGTTGAAGTAGTTGAGCGCGTGGCCCGCATTGAAGCGCATGCCGAGCGCCAGGATGGCGGCCCCGGCCTCGCGGATCTTCGCGAGCTCGGCCGCGACCGGCGCGCCCCGCGCGTCGCGCCCCTTGACGTGGAACGCGTGCGCGTAGGGCCCCGTGTGGATCTCGCACACGCTGATGCCCGCCCGCGCGGCCGCCTCGACCTGCGCGAGGTCGGCGTCGATGAAGGCGCTGGTGACGATGCCGGCGTCGGCGAAGCGCGCCACGACCCCGCGCAGCTTCGCCTCCTGCCCCGCGACGTCGAGGCCGCCCTCGGTGGTGATCTCGTGCCGGCCCTCGGGCACCAGCATCGCCATCTCCGGGCGCAGCCGGCACGCGATGCCGACCATTTCCTCGGTGGCCGCCAGCTCCAGGTTGAGCTTGATGTGCACGAGCTCGCGCAGGCGGCGCACGTCCTCGTCCTGGATGTGCCGCCGGTCCTCCCGCAGGTGGACGGTGATCCCGTCGGCACCGCCCAGATGCGCCTCGACGGCCGCCCACACCGGATCGGGCTCGTACGTGCGCCGCGCCTGCCGCAGCGTCGCGACGTGGTCGATGTTGACGCCCAGTTCAATCATGCCGCTCACTCCCCTCGCCCCCCAGGGCCTGCAGATCCTGCACCACGCGCCGGCTCTCGACCCCGCGCTGCTCGAGGTAGTGGTCGAGCACCTCGCGCATCAGCCGCTTCGCCTCGGCGGCGGTCTCGGCATCCGGAAATTCGCGGGCCGCCAGCGCGATCAGCGTGGACCCGCGCACCAGCGCTGCGCCGCGCCCGGGCTCGGCGGCGGCGTGGCCGGAGATCCGCCGCGGGCCGCGATCGAACGCGTAATGGTAGCGCGCCGAGGGCTCGACCGGCGCCCCGGTTTCGGCGTCGTGCGTCAGCGGCAGCGCATAGCCCAGCTCGGCCAGCAGTTCGAGCTCGAAGCGCCGCAGCACCGGCGCCTGCTCGCGGCGGGCGGCGAGGTCGCCGAGCGCGGCGTCGTAGGTGGCGTAGAGGCGCGGATGCGGATCCTCGCGGGCGACGAGCTTCAGCAGCAGCTCGTTCAGGTAGAACCCGCACAGCAGCGCCGAACCTTTGAGGCGAGGCAGGCCGCCGCGCCACTCGGCCTTCTGCAGCGTCTTCAGCTCCGCGCTGCCCGCCCACGACAGCAGCAACGGCTGGAATCCCTGCAGCAGCCCGCGCAACTCGGAGCGCGGCCGCTTGGCGCCGCGCGCGACCAGCGCGACCCGCCCGTGGTCCTGCGTGAACGCCTCGACGATCAGGCTCGTCTCGCGATACGAATAGGTGTGAAGGACGTAGGCCGGCTGGTCGTCGCGCCGCTGCGGCTGAGCGCGCGTTGCCATGTCAATGCTTCCGCCGCGCCCGGGCTGGGCGTGAGCGAAAACCGGGGCAATCGTACGCGTTGCCACGACCCCCCGGGTTTCGCTGGCGCTCAACCCGGGCTACGCGACTGCCGGCCTTTCCCGCGCCTGGCGCCGCCCGTCCCGGCGCAGACGAGGCCTGTCGCGCGGGCGCATCAGGCGGCGCAATACGGCGCCCTGCGCGCGGCGGGCCCGCCTGCCGCCGGTGGGTCGGCGGTAGGCCCGGCCCGCCGTCCCGCGCAGCCGCCGCATCGGTGCGCCGCAGCGCCCGCGCGACAGGCCTCGTCTGCGCCCAGGCACTGATCGCGGATGGGCTTTCCGCAATTCGGTGCGAGGCCATTCAATACCCGAAGCGGGTGAGCAACGTGTCGTCGTTCGCCCAGCCGCGCTTCACCTTGACCCAGACCTCCAGGTACACCGGCCCGCCGAACATGCGCTCCATGTCGGTGCGCGCCCGCGTCGCGATCTCCTTCATCTGCGCCCCGCCGTGCCCCAGCAGGATCGCCTTCTGGTTGTCGCGGTCGACGTAGACCGTGGCGTGGATGCGGCGCAGCGCGCCCTCCTGCACGAAGCGCTCGATCGCCACCGTCGCGGCGTAGGGCACCTCCTCGCCGAGCAGGCGGAAGATCTTCTCGCGGATGAACTCGGCGGCGAGGAAGCGCTCGTCGCGATCGGTGATCTCGTCGTCGCCGTACGCCGCGGCGGCCTCGGGGAGCAGCCCGCGCAGCGCGGCGGTGAGCTCCGCGAGCCCGCGCTCCTTCTCCGCGCTGACCGGCACGATGGCGGCGAACGGGTAGAGCGTCGCGAGCTCGGCCATCTGCGGCAGCAGTGCATCGCGGTCGGGCATGAGATCGATCTTGTTGAGCGCGACGACCACCCGCGCGCCGGCGGGAAAGAGCCGGATCACGGCACGGTCGGCGTCGGTCGTGCGCCCGGCCTCGACGACGACCACGATGGCGTCGACGTCCTCGAGGCTCCGGGTGGCCGAGCGGTTCATCCGCTCGTTGAGGCGCGAGGCGTGCTTGCTCTGGATGCCGGGCGTGTCGACGAAGACGAACTGGGCGCCGTCCGCGGTCAGGATGCCGGTCACCCGATGGCGCGTGGTCTGCGCCTTCTTCGACGTGATGCTGACCTTCTCGCCGACGAGGTGGTTGAGCAGCGTCGACTTGCCGACATTCGGCCGGCCGACGATCGCGACGTGGCCGCAGCGGTGCGCCGGCGGCGGCAGCGCGTCAGCCACCGGGCGGCCCGCCGTCGGCCGTTCCGGAAACGCGCGCGTGCGCAAGCGCCGCGGCCGCCTGCTCCGCCGCGCGCCGGCTCGGGCCGACGGCGGAGGTCACGACGGCGAGCGAGGGCACGCGGCATTCGACGGTGAACGACTGCGCGTGCGCGGCGCCGGCGGTGTCGACGATCGCGTACTCGGGCACGGGCATCCGCCGCGCCTGCAGCCATTCCTGCAGGCGCGTCTTCGGGTCCTTGCCGAGCGCGGCCGGATCGAGTCCGGCGAGTTCCTCGGCGAAGACGGCGCGGATCGCATCGCGCGCCGCGTCGAACCCGCCGTCGATGAGCACGGCGCCGAACACGGCTTCGAGCGCGTCGGCGACGATCGACGCGCGGTCGGCGCCGCCGCTCCTCTGCTCGCCGTCGCCGAAGCGCAGCAGCGCGCCGAGATCGAGGGCTCGCGCGAGCCGGGCGAGCGTCGCGCGGTTGACCAGGTGCGCGCGCAGCCGCGACAGGTCGCCCTCGGGGATGTCCGGGAACCGCTCGTAGAGCGCCGTGGCGACGACGCAGTTCAGCACGGCGTCGCCGATGAACTCGAGCCGCTCGTTGTGGACGGCGCCGCGGCTGCGGTGGGTGAGCGCCTGGTCGAGCAGCGCGCGGTCGCGGAAGGCGTAGCCGAGACGATCGGTGAGCGCGGCAGAGCGGCATTGCCCGGGGCGGCGGCGGGCGCGGCGCCGGCTCAGCGTGTGGCCGAGGCGTCGAACTCGATCAGCAGGCTCACGTTGCTGACGAGCGGCAGCTTGCGCGTCCACGCGACGGTGGCCACGTACTGGTTGCCGACCTTCCGGACGTCGAGGTCGCGCCCTCCGACCGACTCGATGTAGCCGGCGTCGACGCGGTTCTGGAACGCCCGGCGGACCTGCGCCGTCGTCGTTGAGGTCGCGTGTCTGCGCGAGCGCCTCGCCCAGCGCCTTCTGCACCGAGAAGTACTCGATGTACGCGGGCAGGACGCGGAAGCCGACGATCACGACCACCACGGCGACCGCCGCGACGAACAGGAAACCCAGCATCGTGAGGCCGGACTGCTTGCGTGCGCCGCGCATGGGGAATCTCCGTCGTGTGCTATCGAATGCCACTGCCGATCCGCTTGAACGCCAGGCTTGCGATGTCGTCCCAGTTGAACCACACGAAGAACGCGCGGCCGCGAATGTGGTCGTCCGGGACGAAGCCCCAGTAGCGGCTGTCGTCGCTGTTGTCGCGGTTGTCGCCCATCATGAAGTAATGTCCGGGCGGCACGCGACAGGAAAAACCACGATCATTGTAGTCGCAGTTGCGGCGATCGGGAAACGGGCGCACGTTCTGCGGGTAGACGGGCTGCGCCTGCGGGTTCTCGGCGATCGTGTACTGCTTGCCGCCGGCGCCGGTATCCGCCTGCTCGAGCAGCCGCTCGGTGGTCTCGAAGCGCAGGTTCTCGACGTAGCTGTAGACGCCGTCCGGCGCCTGCGGCAGCGGCTTGCCGTTGACCGTGAGCTTCTTGTCCCGGTAGACGACCTCGTCGCCGCCGACGCCGACCACGCGCTTGATGAAATCCTGCGACGGGTTCACCGGGTAGCGGAAGACGACCACGTCGCCGCGCTTCGGGTCGCCGACCGGGATCACCTTCTTCTCGAGGATCGGCAGCCGGATGCCGTAGCCGAACTTGTTGACGAGGATGAAATCGCCCACCTCGAGCGTGGGGCGCATCGACGACGAGGGGATCTTGAACGGCTCCGCCAGGAACGAGCGCAGCAGGAACACGATCAGCAGGACCGGGAAGAAGCTCTTCGGATACTCGATCCACCACGGCTCGCGCGCGCCGGCGGCCCGCCGCTTGGCGAAGACGAGGCGGTCGGCGAGCGCGACCGCGCCGGTGACGAGCGTGGCGAGGAACAGGATGAGCGCGAAGTTCATGTCTGTTCTAATCCGGGCGGGCGTGCACGACGCGGGCTGCGAAGCGGCAGGGATTGTCCCACGGCGGGTCGCCGAAGGCACCCGCGGCGATCGTCGTTCGGGATGCCGTTCCGGCGTCCTGTCGCATGGCGGCGGTCACTTGTCGCCGACCTGCAGGATCGCGAGGAAGGCCTCCTGCGGGATCTCGACGCTGCCGACCGCCTTCATCCGCTTCTTGCCCGCCTTCTGCTTCTCGAGGAGCTTCTTCTTGCGCGTGATGTCGCCGCCGTAGCACTTGGCCAGCACGTTCTTGCGCATCGCCTTGATCGTCTCGCGGGCGATGATCTGCGCGCCGATCGACGCCTGCACCGCGACGTCGAACATCTGCCGCGGGATCAGCTTGCGCATCTTGGCCGCGACCTCGCGGCCGCGGTAGATCGCCACCGAGCGGTGCACCATCACCGACAGCGCGTCGACGCGCTCGCCGTTGATCAGGATGTCGAGCTTGACGACGTCGGCCGGAGCGAACTCCTTGAACTCGTAGTCGAGCGACGCGTAGCCGCGCGAGACCGACTTCAGCTTGTCGAAGAAGTCCATCACCACCTCGGCGAGCGGCAGCTCGTAGGTGAGCATCACCTGCCGGCCGAGGTACTGCATGTTCTTCTGCACGCCGCGCTTCTCCGTGCACAGCGTCAGCACCGGGCCGACGTAGTCCTGCGGCATCAGGATCGTCGCCGTGATGATCGGCTCGCGGATCTCCTCGACCCGCGACAGGTCGGGCAGCTTCGACGGGTTCTCGATCTCGATCACCGTGCCGTCGCGCTTCAGCACCTGGTAGATGACGGTCGGCGCCGTCGTGATCAGGTCCATGTCGTACTCGCGCTCGAGGCGCTCCTGCACGATGTCCATGTGCAGCAGGCCGAGGAAGCCGCAGCGGAAGCCGAAGCCCAGCGCCTGCGAGACTTCCGGCTCGTAGTGCAGCGACGCGTCGTTCAGCTTGAGCTTGTCGAGCGCGTCGCGCAGCGCCTCGTACTGGTTGGATTCGACCGGGTAGAGGCCGGCGAACACCTGCGGCTTCACGTCCTTGAATCCGGGCAGCGCCGCGGCGGCGGGCCGCGCGGCGAGCGTGACGGTGTCGCCGACCTTCGCCGCGTGGATCTCCTTGATGCCGGCGATGATGAAGCCCGACCCCGCCCGCCGACAGCTCGTCGCGCGCCACGGCCTTGGGCGTGAACACGCCGACCTGCTCGCAGCCGTGGACGGAGCGGTTGGCCATCAGCAGGATCTTGTCCTTGGGCTTGAGCGTTCCCTGCATCACCCGCACCAGCATCACGACGCCGACGTAATTGTCGAACCACGAGTCGATGATCAGCGCCTGCAGCGGCGCGGCCGGGTCGCCGGCCGGCGCGGGCACGCGGGCGATCACCGCCTCGAGGATGTCGTCCACGCCCTCGCCGGTCTTGGCGCTGCAGCGCAGCGCGTCCTGGGCGTCGATGCCGATGATGTCCTCGATCTCCTCGATCACGCGCTCGGGCTCGGCGGAGGGCAGGTCGATCTTGTTCAGCACCGGCACCACGGTGACGCCCTGCTCGATCGCCGTGTAGCAGTTGGCGACCGTCTGCGCCTCCACGCCCTGCGACGCGTCGACGACCAGCAGCGCGCCCTCGCAGGCGGCGAGCGAGCGCGACACCTCGTAGGCGAAGTCGACGTGGCCGGGCGTGTCGATCAGGTTGAGCTGGTAGACCTGGCCGTCGCGCGCCTTGTACGACAGCGCGGCGGTCTGCGCCTTGATGGTGATGCCGCGCTCGCGCTCGAGGTCCATCGAGTCGAGCACCTGCGCCTCCATCTCGCGGTCGGCGAGCCCGCCGCAGCGCTGGATGAAGCGGTCGGCGAGCGTCGACTTGCCGTGGTCGATGTGGGCGATGATGGAGAAATTGCGGATGTACTGCATGGGGTCAGCCTCGGCCGCGCGTCACCGCGCGCGCGGCCAAACAAAAGGGCACCGGGAAGTGCCCTGGACCTGCACGGATCATGTTGAATTTTAGCAGATTTTCGCGGCCGCCGCATGCCCCCGCGCAGCGGCCCGCAGGCTCACGCCGCGCCGCTCCCCGCGAGCGCGGCGAGCACCCGCGGCAGGTCCAGGTGGAAATGGCAGAGCTCGCGCCCGTCCCCGGCGTGCCCAGGAACAGCACCGGCACCCGGTCGCCGTGTGCCGCCTCGATGCGCGGGTCGGCATCGACGTCGACCACGACCAACGCCGCGCCGTGGGCCGCCGCGAGCGGCAGCACCGCGGCGTCGCATCTCGTCGCAGAGGTGGCAGTAGCCGCGGCTGAGGAGCGTGAGCTGCATCAGTCAGCGCAGACCTCCCCGCTCCGCGGGGGCGCAGGTTACTGAGCATCGCATTTTCACCTGACTGCTTTGATGCCGCGCTTCGCGGTCTCGTTCAACATGGCGCCCCCGCGGAGCGGGGACGTCTGCGGATGCTACTCGCCGTTGTTGAGGCGAACGGTGGCGATGAACTGCGATCGCCGCGCCGCAGCCGCATCGCGACCGACGCGCCCTTGTCCAGCTTGCCGAGCAGCGCGTTGACCTGATCGGCGCTCTTGGCGTCGGTGGTCGCGCCGCGGCTGATGATCGCGATGATCACGTCGCCCGGCTGCACGTTGCCGCGCACGGTCGCCGCGACGTCCTCGATCAGCACGCCGTTCTTCATGTCGAGCTCCTTCTTCTGCTCGTCGGTCAGGTCGGAGAGCACGAGCCCCATCCGGTTGGGCTTGGCCTTCTCCTTCGGCGCCGCGCCGCGGCGCGGCTGGGCCGTGGCGCCTTCCTCCGGCATCTCGGCGACCGTGACGGTGAGGTCGCGCGCCGCGCCCTTGCGCCAGACGCCGAGCGTGACCTTCGTGCCCGGACGGACCATCGTGATGATGCGCGGCAGCTCGTTCGACGAGCGGACCTCGCGGCCGTCGACCTTGAGGATGACGTCGTCGGCCTCGACCCCGCCCTTGTCCGCGGGACCGCCCTTCTCGACCGAATTGACCAGCGCGCCGGTCGGCTTCGGCAGGCCGAACGCCTCGGCGAGCTCCTTGGTGACCTCCTGGATCTGCACGCCGATGCGCCCGCGGGTGACCTTGCCCTTGTCCTTCAGCTGGTTGACCGTGGTCATCGCGACGTCGATGGGAATGGCGAACGCGAGGCCCATGTAGCCGCCGGAGCGCGAGAAGATCAGCGAATTGATGCCGACGACCTCGCCCTTGAGGTTGAACAGCGGACCGCCGGAGTTGCCGGGATTGATCGCGACGTCGGTCTGGATGAAGGGGATGAGGTTCTCCTGCGGCAGGTCGCGTCCCTTGGCGCTGACGATGCCGGCGGTCATCGTGTTCTCGAGGCCGAACGGCTTGCCGATCGCGACGACCCACTCGCCGACCTTGAGCTTCTCGGGGTCGCCGATGGTCACCTTCGGCAGGTCCTTGGCTTCGATCTTGAGCAGCGCGACGTCGGTGCGCTTGTCCGCGCCGACGACCTTGGCCTTGAACTCGCGCTTGTCGGCGAGGTTGACCTTGACCTCCTCCGCGCCGTCGACGACGTGGGCGTTGGTGATGAGGTAGCCGTCGTTCGAGATGAGGAAGCCCGACCCGACCGACTGCGCCTCCGGCTCGCGCTCCGGCGCGCCGCGCGGACGGGGAATCTGGCCGAAGCGGCGGAAGAACTCGTAGAACGGATCGTCCTCCGCCAGCTCCGGAAAGCGGCCGCGCTTCGCCTTCTGCGTGACGTCGATGCTCACCACGGCGGGACTCTGCCGCTCGTAGAGCTCGGTGAAGTCGGGCAGGCCCGTGAGGCGCTGCGCGGCGGCGGGAACCGCGAAGGCGACGACGGCGGCGAACAGCGCGAAAGGCGCAAGGGCGAGGCGGGAGCGGTCGACGAGCTTCATGGTGGACTTTCTCTGGACGTGCGTGGCGATGGGAACGTTGCAGTGCAGGATCTTTATTCTCGGCGATTTCGTTGGCGATGCGGCGCACGGTCGCGGGGGGCGCTTCGCCGAGGACCGTCACCACGTTGTCGTCGAGCTGGCGGACGAACACGTTGACGGCGCCGATCTGCGCGTGGCCGGACGGCCGCGGCGTCGACGACACGGGCTCGATGAACACGGACACCGTGACGAGCCGTCGGAGAACAGGAGGTGGGCCACCGGGTCGCGCTTGCCGGGCATGCGTGCGGAAGCCCTCGCCGGTCTTCACGAAACCCGAGCGGCAGGCGCGCGACCTCCCAGCCGGTGTCCTTGCTTTCGGTCGCGCCGGGGGCCACCCGCTGGACCAGCCATTCCTTCGGCGTGCCGGTCCAGGTCGGCCGCACCAGCTCGCGGTCGACGTTGCCGCCGATGGTGAGATCGGTGAACGCGAACTGCTCGACGGCCTCCTCGCGCTCGTTCTGGATGCGGACCTTCAGCAGCAGCCCGGTATTCGACGTCGACCCAGACCTTCTGGGCGTAACGATAGCGGTCCTTCGGTTCGAACGTGTACGCCTGGGCGTCGAGCCCCGCGACGCGCGCCGTCTCGGCCTTGCGCACGTTGTACTGTTCGCTGAGCGACTTGCGCTGCTGCGGCGACAGCGCGGGGAACGCGTTGCGGAACGTGCGCGGCTCGATGCGCAGGACCTTGTTGTCCGGGTAATAGCAGCGGACCTCGTCCTCGCTGCGGATCACCTCGCGCGCGGGTCCATCCAGGTTGATGAGCTTCTCGGATTCGACGCCGTTCTCGTTGCGATGGACCAGGCGCGAGGTCTCCGCCCGGTTGCCGTGCTGGTAGACGATCGTGCCGACGTAGTTGAGCGTCCTTGCCGCCTCCGCCGTGCGGGCCAGCCAGGATGTCGCATCCGGAGGGCTCCCATGGGACGCCTCTGCGCGAGCGCCGGGGACGAGCCCGCCGCGAGCGCCAGCAACAGCACCACGACCGGCGCGAGCGGGCGCCGGCGCGCCGCCGCGTCGGCGATCCCGTGCCCGGTGTCGTAACGCGCCATCCGGTCGCTCCTACTGCCGCGCCGAGGGGACCACTGCGCTCGCCGGCTGCAGGTAGGGTCCGACGCCCTGGATCTGCGAGGTCGGCGAATACTCGTGATGCGCCATGATGTAGTCCGTCGGCACCGTCTGCGGATTCAAGCCCGGCGCGCGGACACCCCGCGCTTCACCGGCCTTGGCGATCGCCATCGGGTTCCTGCTGCAGGGTGCCGAAGGCGACCCAGCCCACCAGCGCGACCGCCGCCATGCCGGCCGCGGCGGCCCAGGCGTAGGCCAGCGGGCGGCTCGGCGCGGCGCGCGGCGCCAGCACCGTGGGCTCGGCGGCGAGCCGGGCCGAGAAGCGCCGGGAAAACCCCGGCGCGATGGCGTCCGCGCCGCGCAGCGCGTCGCCGATCACGTGGTAGCACACCCAGGTGTCCATGCCCTCGGGCCGCCGCAACTGACCGACCACGAGGTCGAGCTGCACGTCCTCGAGCTCGCCATCCATCAAACGCGAAATCTGCTCAGCCATCACCATCTCCGGTTTTCTTCAGTCCCCAGCAACGGCCGCAATTCCGTTGCGATCGCTTCCCGCGCCCGGAAGATCCGGGAGCGCACCGTGCCAATCGGACAATTCATCACGTTGGCTATCTCGTCGTAACTCAGGCCCTCGATCTCGCGCAGCGTGATCGCGGTCCGCAGATCCTCGGGCAGCGCGTCCATCGCCTTGTTGACCACAGCTGCGATCTGCTTGCCCTCCAGCTCGCTCTCCGGCGTGTTGGAGTCGCGCAGCTGGTCGGCATCCTCGAAACCTTCCGCCTCCTCGTTGTCGAAGCTGGTCGACGTCGGCGCGCGCCGGCCCAGCGCCACCAGGTAGTTCTTTGCCGTGTTGATCGCGATCCGGTACAGCCACGTGTAGAACGCGCTGTCGCCGCGGAAGCTCGGCAGCGCCCGATACGCCTTGATAAACGCTTCCTGCGTCACGTCCTCGACCTCCGCCGGGTCGCGCACCCAGCGCGACAGCAGCCGCCCGAGCTTGCGCTGGTACTTCATGACCAGAAGCTCGTAGGCCCGCTTGTCCCCACGCTGCGCGCGCAGGACCAGCTCCTGATCGATTTCCCGATCACCCATCTACTGGTGTCTTCCCTGGATCATTCGTTGTTATGCCTGCCGAACGGCAGGTGCGGCGCTGGCCGGAATCTGCCGGACCCCGCCCGCCGGCCGACGGGGCGGGCGACGCTTCCGCGCTGCACGCTTGCTGACACAGACCGCCCGGCGCGCCGGAAGTTCACGGCGCCACCGTCGCGGCGCGGCCCGGCCGCGGCCGCCTTGGCCGGTCGCGGCGACCCCGGTCGATGACCACCCGCGGCCGGACGCGCGCCGGTGACGATGCCGCGGTAGTTCCGCACGGTCGGCTCGCGCCACGGCGCCAGCTCCGCGCGCTGCCCGGCGTCGAGCAGGCCCAGCTGGTCCAGCACCTCGACCGTGGCCGGGTGCAGCCCGCGCTTGGCGCCGTCGGCGACCTTGATCGCGATGCCCCAGCCCGCGGCTGCGCACGCCGATCGCCTGCACCCCCTCGGCGCCGATCTTGGTGACCCAGTCGCCGCCGCCCGGCGCGCATTAGCGCGAGATCGTTGCGACCTTCGCCGGACACCATTTCCGGATGCGCGAGCATCGCGTCGGCGAGCAGCCGCGGCGCCCGCGGCGTAGACCGGGTCGTCGGACGCAGCCGCGGCAGGCGCGCGTAGGCCCGCGCGAGCCCGGCCAGCGGCACCGCGTAGTTCGGCGCCGAACAGCCGTCGATGCCCGCGACCAGCTGCGCCTCGGGCGTACCCGTGAAGTGCGCCACCGGCGCGGCGGATCGCCGCCTGCAGCGGATGATCGAAGTCGAGGTAGCTCCCCTTCGGCGCGCCGCAGAGGACGCAGTACGCGAGCATGCCGCTGTGCTTGCCGGAGCAGTTGTGAGCGAGCGGCGACCAGGGCGGGGGCGGCGGCGTCTCGCCGCGCACCTCGTAATGGCCCGGCGCGTGGGTGCCGCACTGCAGATCGCCGGGCGCGCTGCCCGACCTCGCCAGCATGTCGGCGACGGCCTCGACGTGCCGCGGCTCGCCCGAGTGGCTCGCGCAGAGCAGCGCCACCTGCGCCGCGGTATAGCCGAAGCGCTCGACCCCGCCGGCCGCCACGAACGGCATCGCCTGCAGCGGCTTCAGCGCGCTGCGGGTCATCGTCAGGAAATGCGGGTCGCCGGCGGCGTAGAGCACCGTGCCCTCGACGTCGACGACGGCGACCGAGCCGTAGTGCACGGCCTCGATCGCGTCGCCGCGCGTCGCTACGGCAAGCGCAACGTGCGGTGGCGCAGCCGGCGGGCGCGGGATGTGCGGCGGTGGCGAAGGCTCGGGCATGCGGAGGGCGGTTGCGGCAGACCGCGCATTATCGCCTGTCCGGCCCTCGCGGCGCGAATCCGCGCGCGAACCGCCGCCCGGGGTGCCCCCCACGGGTGGCGCAGCCCGGGTTGAGCCGGAGGCGAAACCCGGGGCGGTTCGTTGCGCCGGCTCCTTGCCCGATTGATCTACCACCCCGGGTTTCGCCTCCGGCTCAACCCGGGCTACGCATCCCGGACCCGAATCACGGTTTCGCGGCGAGCGCGTTCCTGATCTGCTCGAGCGCGCTCGGATCCTCGATCGTGGTGAGGTCGCCGGGATCGCGCCCTTCGGCGAGCGCCTGCATCGACCGGCGCAGGAGCTTGCCCGACCGGGTCTTCGGCAGCAGGGTCACGAAATGGACGGCGCCCGGCCGACCGATCGCGCCGAGCTGCCGGTCCACCGTGTCCATGACTTCCTTGCGCACCCGCGCCGCGCCTTCCGGCGTCGACACGGTTGCCTGATCCTTCACCACGGCAAAGGCGACCGGAATCTGCCCCTTCAGGGCGTCGGCCACGCCCACCACCGCGACCTCGGCGATGCCCGAGTGCGCCTGGACCGCCTCCTCGATTTCCCGCGTGCCGAGGCGGTGGCCGGCGACGTTGATCACGTCGTCGGTGCGGCCCAGCACGAAGTAGTAGCCGTCGGCGTCGCGCGTCGCCCAGTCGAACGTCGAGTAGGCCAGCTTGGCGCGGAAATCGGCGAAGTAGGTGTTGACGAAGCGCTCGTCGTCGCCCCACACCGTGGTCATGCAGCCCGGGGGCAGCGGCGCCATGACCGTCAGCACGCCCTTCTCGTCCGCCCCCACTTCCTCGCCGGTGCTTTCGTGCAGCAGCCGCACGTCGTAGCCGTAGACGGGGAACGACGGGCTGCCGAACTTGCGCGGCGTCTCCTCCACCCCGAGCTGCGCCGAGAGGATCGGCCAGCCGCTCTCGGTCTGCCAGTAGTTGTCGACGATCGCCACGCCCAGCGCGTCGGACGCCCAGCGCGCCGTCGGCTCGTCGAGCGGCTCGCCGGCGAGGAACAGGTACTGGAGCCCCGACAGGTCGTGCGCCTTCATGTACGCGGTGTCCTGCTTCTTGAGGACGCGGATCGCCGTCGGCGAGCTGAACATCGTCTTGACCTTGTGCTGCGCGACGATCTTCCACCAGATGCCGGGGTCGGGCCGGATCGGCAGGCCCTCGTACATGATCGTGGTGCTGCCGTTCAGCAGCGGGCCGTAGACGATGTAGGAATGGCCGACGACCCAGCCGATGTCGCTGGTCGTGAACATCGTCTCGCCGGGCTCCACGCAGAAGACGTGGCGCATCGACGAGGTCAGCGCCACGGCGTAGCCGCCGGTGTCGCGCTGCACGCCCTTGGGCTTGCCGGTGGTGCCGGACGTGTAGAGGATGTACGACGGCTCGCTCGACTCCAGCCACTCGCACGGCACCTGATCGTCCATGTGCTGCGCGCGCAGCGCGGCGTAGTCGAGGTCCCGGCCCGCGACCACGTTCATCGCGGTGTCCAGGCCGCGATTGACGATGATGACCTTGTGCGGCGGAAACTGGGCCAGGCGGATCGACTCGTCCACCAGGTGCTTGTAGGGCACCGGCTTGCCGCCGCGCATGCCGGCGTCGGAGGTGACCATCACCTTCGGCCGGGCGTCGTCGATCCGTGTCGCCAGGCTCGCCGCGGCGAAGCCGCCGAACACCACCGAGTGGATCGCCCCGATGCGCGCGCAGGCGAGCATCGCGAACGTGGCTTCGGCGATCATCGGCATGTAGATCAGCACCCGGTCGCCCCTGCCCACGCCCTGCGCCTTGAGCGCCGCGGCGAAGCGGTTCACTTCGGCGTGCATCTCCCGGAACGTGTAGGTCGCCTCCTGCCCGGTCTCGGTCGAGATGTAGATCAGCGCCTTCTGCCCGCCGCGCGCCGCGAGGTGCCGGTCGATCGCGTTGTGGCAGAGGTTGGTGCGCCCGCCGACGAACCACCGGGCGAACGGCGGCTTGGAATAGTCGAGCACCTCGGTGAACGGCGTCTGCCAGTCGATGAGCGCGGCCTGCTCGCGCCAGAAGGCGTCGCGGTCAGCAAGCGAACGGCGATGGAAATCCTTGTACGTGGCCAATGTCGTCTCCTCCGGTGGCGGACGCCTGTGTGCGCGGCGTCGATCCGCGAAAGATTACGGCGCGCGCCGCGCGCGAACCTTGCGCCGGATCAACCCGGCGTCGTGTGGGGACCTCAGCGCCCGCCCGGCCGCCCGAAGGGCGCTGAGTGCCCCCTCGGGGGGAGGCGAGCGCAGCGAGCTTCGGGGGCAGTTACAACCCGACCGGATCGGCGGCGATCTTGACCACGGTCCGCCCCCGCACCAGCCCCTTGATGTAGGCGTCGAAGTGCGTGGGCAGCTCGTCGAAGTCGATCGTGCGCACCTGGTCGTGCACCTGGTCGGGGCGCCACTCCACCGCCAGCTTGTTCCAGATCTTCTGCCGCAGCGACATCGGGCAGTTCACGCTGTCGGCGCCGAGCAGGGACACGCCGCGCAGGATGAAGGGCGCGACCGTCGTGCCGAGCGTCATGGACGCGGCCAGCCCGACCGCGCCGACCGTGCCGCCGACCTTCATCGTGGAGAGCAGCCACGCCAGGACGTCGCCGCCCAGGTTGTCGACGGCGCCCGCCCACGTGGCCTTCTCCAGCGCCCGGATCTTCGTGAGGTCGATCGACTGGCGGGCAATCACCTCCTTCGCGCCGAGGCCCTTGAGGTAGTTCGTCTCCTCTTCCTTGCCGGTGATCGCCACCACGTGATAGCCGATCTTGGCGAGGATCTCGACCGCCACCGAGCCCACGCCGCCGGTGGCGCCCGTCACGGCCACGGGGCCCTTGTCCGGGGTGAGCCCGTTGAGCTCCATGAGCATGATCGCCTGCGCCGCCGTGAAGCCCGCGGTGCCGAGCGTCATCGCGTCGAATGCGGTCATGCTCTCGGGCCGGCGCACCACCCACTCCGCGGGCACCCGCACGTGCTCGGAATACCCGCCGTCGTGCGCGACACCCATGTCGTAGCCGTGGACGATGACCTTGTCGCCCTTCTTCCATCGCGCGTCGGTCGACGATTCGACGGTGCCCGCCATGTCGATGCCGCCGTTGGTCGGGTACTTGCGCATGATCCGGCCGGCGCCGTTGTAGGACAGCGCGTCCTTGTAGTTGATCGTCGAGTACTTGGTCTTGATCACGACCGCGCCCGGGTCGAGCTCGTCCTGCGACATCTCGACAAAGCGGCTCGTCACCACCTTGTTGTCCTCGAACGTCCGGTAGGCCTTGAATTTGTGCACGTGGTTCTCCTTGGATGGGACGGCGGTGGGAGTCGCCCGGCGCGCGGCGGTTCGCGCGCCGGATCGGGTTCAGGTGGCGCCTGCGCTGCCCGACAGGTGCGCGAGCGCCATGTAGTCGTGGGTCTGCATCTCGGCCAGCCGGCTGGCCGTGCGCGGGAACTCCCGGCTGTTCGGACCCTCGCGGTAGAGGTCTTCGGGCGGCACTTCCGCCGACACCAGCAGCTTCACCCGGTGATCGTACAGGATGTCGACCAGCCAGGTGAAGCGCCGCGCCCGGTCGCCCATGGCCGGGGTCATCCGCGGCACCGAGGACAGGAACACCACGGCGAAGCGCTCGGCCAGCTCGAGGTAGTCGCGCTGCGAGCGCGGGCCGTCGCACAGCGCGTCAAACTCGAACCAGACGGCGCTGCCGGCGCGCCGCTTCGCCTGCAGCGTCCGGCCCTCGATCTCGAGGCGCGGGTCGTCGTCGGGGCCGCCGCGCATGCGCTCGAACGCGCGCTCGAGCGCGGCGTCCGCCTGCGCGCCCAGGGGCGCGTGGTAGGCCTCGACCTGCTCCAGCACGCGCAGCCGGTAGTCGACCCCGCCGTCGACCTCGACCACGTCGAGCCACTCGCGCAGCAGCCTGATCGTGGGCACGAAGTTCTGCCGCTGCAGGCCGTTCGGGTAGAGTCCCTCCGGCGGATAGTTGGACGTCATCACGAACACGACGCCCGCGCCGAACAGCGCGGTGAGCAGACGCCCGAGGATCATCGCATCGGCGATGTCGGCGACGTGGAACTCGTCGAAGCAGATGAGGCGCGACTTGCGCGCGATGCGCGCGGCGACCTTCGCCAGCGGATCGGGCTCTGCCTTGAGCGTGGCGAGCTCCGCGTGCACCGAGCGCATGAACGCGTGGAAGTGCACGCGTGTCTTGCGCCGGATCGGCACCGTGGCGAAGAAGCTGTCCATCAGGAAGCTCTTGCCGCGGCCCACGCCGCCCCAGAGGTAGACGCCGCGCGGCACCTCGGGCGGCGAGAACAGCCGCTTCAACGCCGACTGCCGGGCCGCACGGAAGGCGCCGAGCTCGTCGGCGAGCCGTTGCAGGCGCGCGAGCGCCGTCGCCTGCGCGTGGTCGAGCGTGGTGCCACGCGCGGCGAGGACCGGTTCGAGCGCGGCGGCGAGCGAGCCGCCGCGCGCGCGGACCTCGCCCTCCGCGACCGCGTCCGTCATGCCTCGCGCGCGCGAAGCCCGGCCGGGCCGGGCCGCAAGTCACAGGTTGAGCGTGCGCCCATCGACCGCAAGCGCGGCCTCCTTGGTCGCCTCGGACAGCGACGGATGCGCGTGGCAGATGCGCGCGATGTCCTCGGCGCTCGCGCCGAATTCCATCGCCATCACCCCCTCGGCGATCAGTTCCGACGCGAACGGCCCGATGACGTGCATGCCCAGGACGCGGTCGGTTCCGGCGTCGGCGAGGATCTTGACGAACCCGGAGGTGTCGCCCATCGCGCGGGCGCGGCCGTTGGCGGAGAACGGGAAGGTCCCGGCGCGGTACGCCGTGCCCGCGGCCTTCAGCTGCTGCTCGGACTGCCCCACCCAGGCGATCTCCGGCGCCGTGTAGATCACCCACGGGATGGTGTTGAAGTCGACGTGGCCGTGCTGGCCGGCGATGCGCTCGGCCACCGCCACGCCTTCCTCTTCCGCCTTGTGCGCGAGCATCGGGCCGCGGACGACGTCGCCGACCGCCCACACGTTGGGGAGGTTCGTCCGGCACTGCCCGTCGACAGCGACGAAGCCGCGCTCGTCGAGTGCCAGCCCGACCGCCTCGGCCCCGAGCCCGGCGGTGTTCGGGATGCGCCCGATCGACACGATCAGCTTGTCGAAGGTGACGGCCTGCGCCTTGCCCGCGGCGTCGGCGTAGGCGACGCTCACGCCGGCCTTGCCGAGCGTCACCGCCGTGATGTTCACCCCCGTCTCGATCGCGAGGCCCTGCTTCGCGAAGAGCTTGCGCGCTTCCTTCGCGACGGACTCGTCGGCGGCGCCGAGGAACGCCGGCAGCGCCTCCAGCACCGTCACGCTCGCGCCCAGCCGCCGCCAGACGCTGCCCATCTCGAGGCCGATCACGCCCGCGCCGACGACGCCCAGGCGCTTCGGCACCGCGGGGATCGCCAGCGCGCCCGCGTTGTCCAGGACCCGCTCGTTGTCGATCGCGATCATCGGCAGCGGGCGCGGTTTCGAGCCGGTCGCGACGATCACGTGGGTCGCGGCAAGCTCCGCGGGCGCCGCGCCTTCGACGCGGACCGTCCACCCGGCGGCGTCCTTGCCGGCGAGCGTGCCGCGGCCGTGGAAGAAGGCGACCTTGTTCTTCTTGAAGAGGTAGAGGATGCCGTCGTTGTTCTGGGCGACGACCTTCTCCTTGCGCGCGAGCATCTTCTTCACGTCGATCGCGAGGCCCTTGACCTCGATCCCATGCTCGGCGAACGCGTGGCCGGCGTGATCGAAGTTCTCGGAGGACTGCAGCAGCGCCTTCGACGGAATGCAGCCGACGTTGGTGCAGGTGCCGCCGGGGGCGGGCTTGCCGCCCGCGCGCGTCCAGTCGTCGATGCACGCGGTGCGAAAGCCGAGCTGCGCGGCACGGATGGCGGCGATGTACCCGCCGGGCCCGGCGCCGATGACGACGACGTCGAATTGATCGGGGGTCGTCATGCTAGAGATCGAGCAGCATGCGGGCGGGATCCTCCAGCGCTTCCTTGATCGCCACCAGCGACAGCACCGCCTCGCGGCCGTCGATGATCCGGTGGTCGTAGGACTGCGCGAGGTAGTTCATCGGCCGCACGACGACCTGCCCGTTCTCGACCACGGCGCGCTCCTTCGTCGCGTGCACGCCGAGGATCGCCGACTGCGGCGGATTGATGATGGGCGTCGACAGCATCGAGCCGAACACGCCGCCGTTGCTGATCGTGTAGGTGCCGCCGGTCAGGTCCTCGATCGACAGCTTGCCGTCCTGCGCGCGCTTGCCGAACTCGGCGATCTGGACCTCGATCTCGGCGATCGACATCTGGTCGCAGTCGCGCAGGATCGGGACCACCAGGCCGCGCGGGCTGCCCACCGCGATGCCGATGTCGAAGTAGCCGTGATAGACGATGTCGGCGCCGTCGATCGAGGCGTTGACGATCGGGTACTTCTTCAGCGCATGCACGGCCGCCTTCACGAAGAAGCTCATGAAGCCGAGCTTGACGCCGTGCTCCTTCTCGAAGCGGTCCTTGTACCGGTTGCGCAGGTCGATCACCGGCTGCATGTTCACTTCGTTGAACGTGGTGAGGATCGCCGCGGTGGCCTGCGAGGCGACGAGCCGCTCGGCGACGCGCTGGCGCAGCCGCGACATCGGCACGCGCTGCTCGGGCCGGTTGCCGAGCGCGGCCGGCAGCGCAGCGGCCGGAGCGCGCGGCGCCGCGGCCGGCGCCGGGCTGGGAGCGGCCGGCGCCGGCGCCGCAGGCTGCGCCGGCGCGGGCGCGGCCTGTGCCGCGGCGGCGACGTCGGCCTTGGTGACGCGGCCGCCGCGGCCGGTGCCGGCCACGGTGCCCGGGGCGAGCCCCTGCTCGGCCATCAGCTTGCGCGCGGCGGGGAGCGCCGTCGCGGCCGACGCCGTCGGCGCGGCCGCGGCTGCGGCCGCCGGCGCGGATGCCGCGGCGGGGGCGGCGGCGGTCGTGGCCGCGGCCGCGCTGTCGATGACGGCGACCAGCTCGCTCCCGACGACGGTCGACCCGTCGCCCTTCAGGATCTCGACCAGCACGCCGGCCTGCGGCGCCGGAAGCTCCAGCACCACCTTGTCGGTCTCGACGTCGACCAGATTCTCGTCGCGCGCGACGGCCTCGCCGATCTTCTTGTGCCAGCCGACGAGCGTGGCCTCGGCCACGGACTCGGGCAGCTGCGGAACTTTGACTTCGACTCGCATGTAGGGCTTTCCTGTCAGGTCCGGACCAGCATTTCGCCTTCCGAGAGCTTCGGCGCGAATGCGTCCTCGATGAGCTGCTTCTGCCGCGTCACGTGCAGCGACATGTAGCCGACCGCGGTGGTGGCCGCGACCGGGCGACCGGCGTATGCGACAACCTGCTTCGGCAGCGCGTCGGCGCGGAAATACGCGCGCAGGCGGTACCAGGCGCCCTGGTTCTGCGGCTCCTCCTGGCACCAGACGACTTCCTTCGCGTTCGGGTACTTCGCCAGCGCCGCCTTGAACTCGTCGTGCGGGAACGGGTAGAGCTGCTCGAGGCGGATGATCGCGACGTCGGCGATCCTGTTCTCGCGCCGGTGGGCGACGAGCTCGTAGTAGACCTTGCCGCTGCACAGGATCACGCGCTTCACGTTCTTCGCGACGATCTTCTCGGTCTCGCCGATGACGGTCTGGAAATGGCCCTCGGCCAGCTCCTCGAGCGTGGACACCGCCTCCTTGTGCCGCAGCAGGCTCTTCGGGCTCATCACGATCAGCGGGCGGCGGAAGCTGCGCAGCATCTGCCGGCGCAGCAGGTGGTAGATCTGCGCCGGAGTGGTCGGCACGCACACCTGCATGTTGTGCTCGGCGCACAGCTGCAGGTAGCGCTCGGGGCGCGCCGACGAGTGCTCGGGGCCCTGCCCCTCGTAGCCGTGCGGCAGCAGCATGGTGAGCCCGCAGATGCGGCCCCATTTCACCTCGCCGGACGCGATGAACTGGTCGATGATGACCTGCGCGCCGTTGGCGAAGTCGCCGAACTGGGCTTCCCAGATCACGAGCGTCCTCGGCTCGGAAGTGGCGTAGCCGTACTCGAAGCCGAGCACCGCGAATTCGGCCAGCACCGAATCGATGACCTCGAAGGTCGGCTGGCCGTCCTTGAGGTGCTGCAGCGGCACCCAGGTCCCGGAGTCCCACTTCTCGCGCGCCTGGTCGTGCAGGACCGCGTGGCGATGCGAGAACGTGCCGCGGCCGGAGTCCTCGCCCGACAGGCGCACGCCCCAGCCGTCGTGGAGCAGCGTGGCGTACGCCAAGGTCTCGCCCATTCCCCAGTCGAGCGGCAGCTTGCCGTCGGCCATCGCGCGGCGGTCGGCCATCACCTTCTCGACGCGCGGATGCGCCTTGAAGCCCGCGGGAATCTCGGCGACCTTGCGGCCGAGCGCCTTCAGCGTCTTCATCGGCACCGCCGAATCGCAGCGCTCCTTCCAGTCCCGCGCCTTGTACGGCGACCAGTCGACCGAGTAGGCGGGCTTGTAGTTCGACAGGATCGTCGTGTTGGTGTGGTAGCCCTTGTCCATCGCGTTGCGGTAGGTCGCGATCATCGCGTCGGCGTCCTCCGCCGTCACCATGCCGGCCTGCGCCAGCCGGTCGGCGTAGACCTTGCGCGTGCCCGGATGCTGCGCGATCTTCTTGTACATCAGCGGCTGGGTGAGCATCGGCTCGTCGGCCTCGTTGTGGCCGAGGCGGCGGAAGCAGACGAGGTCGATGAAGACGTCGCGGTGGAACTGCCGGCGGTAGTCGAAGGCGATCTCCATCGCCAGCACGCAGACCTCCGGGTCGTCGGAGTTGACGTGCAGGATCGGCGCCTCGGCCATCTTCGCGATGTCGGTGCAGTAGAGCGTGCCGCGGGTGTCGCGCGGGTCCGACGTGGTGAAGCCGATCTGGTTGTTGATGACGATGTGGATGGTGCCGCCCGTGTAGTAGCCGCGGGTCTGCGCCATGTTGAGCGTTTCCTGGATGACGCCCTGCCCCGCCACCGCGGCGTCGCCGTGGATCAGCACCGGCAGCACCTGGTCGCCGGTCGCGTCGCCGCGGCGGTGCTGGCGGGCGCGCACCGAGCCCTCGACGACCGGATCCACCGCCTCGAGGTGCGACGGGTTGAACGCCAGCGTGAGGTGCATCGGCCCGCCGGGCGTGATCACGTCGGAGGAGAAGCCCTGGTGATACTTGACGTCGCCGGCCGAGAGCGCCTGCGCCTGCTTGCCCTCGAACTCGGAGAAGAGGTCCGCCGGCATCTTGCCCAGCGTGTTGACGAGCACGTTGAGGCGGCTCGCGGTGCGCCATCCCGATCACCATCTCGCCCACGCCGGCGGCGCCGGCCTTCTGGATCAGCGCGTCGAGCATCGGGATCAGCGTCTCGCCGCCCTCGCCCGAGAAGCGCTTCTGCCCGACGTACCTGGTGTGCAGGTAGCGCTCGAGCGTCTCGGCCGCCGTCAGGCGCTCGAGGATGTGGCGCTGCTCGTCCGGCGTGTACGCGGGGCGCGAGCGGATCGGCTCCAGGCGCTGCTGGACGAAGCGCTTGGTCGCGGTGTCGTTGATGTACATGTACTCGGCGCCGAGCGTGCGGCAGTACGTGTCCTTCAGCGCCGCGATGAGGTCGCGCAGGCGCATCCGCTCGGCGCCGGCCTTGAACGAGCCGACGTCGAACTCGGTGTCGAGGTCGGCCTCGGTGAATCCGTAGTGCGCGAGGTCGAGGTCGGCGATGTAGGGATGCTCGTGCCGCTTCAGCGGATCGAGCTCGGCGTGGAACATCCCCAGCGTGCGGAAGCGGCCGATCATCTGCAGCACCAGCACCTGCTTGTGCATCGTCCCGGCGTCGACCATCGCGCCGGCGACCTTGCGGCTCCTGCCGAGGCGGATGAACGAATCGATCACCGGCGCGTGGGCGACGTCGGCCGCGCCGCCGCGCAGCGAGTCGAAATAGGCGCGCCAGTCGGGCGTCACCGACGCCGGATTGGCGAGGTAGTGCTCGTAGAGCTCCTCGATGAACGGCACGTTGCCGCCGAACAGCGTGCTGGTGGACTCGTATTCGCGCATCGTGCTCATCGTAGGGCTCTCGCAGGTTCCATCGGGGTGATCAACGGGCGCCGCGGGTGCGCGGCGCCGGCTGCGCGCGCGGGGCCGGCGCGCGTCGCGCGCCGGCCCCCGCGCCCTCGCGGCTCAACGCTGCGCCAGCGGCTCCACGGCCCTGCGCGTCGCGCCGGTGAACAGCTGCCGCGGCCGGCCGATCTTGTATTCCGGGTCGGCGATCATCTCGTTCAGCTGCGCGATCCAGCCGACGGTGCGCGCGAGCGCGAAGATCGCGGTGAACAGCGGGACCGGAATGCCGATGGCCTTCTGCACGATGCCCGAGTAGTAGTCGACGTTCGGGTAGAGCTTGCGGCTGACGAAGTAGTCGTCCTCGACCGCGATCTTCTCGAGCGCCATCGCGAGCTTGAACAGCGGGTCGTCGCCGAGGCCGAGCGCGTCGAGCACCTCGTAGCAGGTCTCGCGCATCAGCTTCGCGCGCGGGTCGTAGTTCTTGTACACGCGGTGGCCGAAGCCCATCAGCTTGACGCTGCTGTTCTTGTCCTTGACCTTGGCGATGAACTCGCCGATCTTCGCGACACCGCCCTGCCGCTGGATGTCGTAGAGCATGTTGAGGCAGGCCTCGTTGGCGCCGCCGTGCGCCGGCCCCCACAGGCAGGCCACGCCCGCGGCGATCGCCGCGAACGGGTTGGTGCCCGACGACGCGCACAGCCGCACCGTCGACGTCGACGCGTTCTGCTCGTGGTCGGCGTGCAGGATGAAGATGCGGTCCATCGCGCGCACCAGCACGTCGTTGACCTTGTAGTCCTCGCAGGGAGTCGCGAACATCATCCGCATGAAGTTCGCGGCGTAGGAGAGGTCGTTGCGCGGGTACATGTACGGCTGGCCGACCGAGTACTTGTACGCCATCGCGACCAGCGTCGGCATCTTCGCGATCAGGCGCACCGCCGAGATGTCGCGCTGCTGGGCGTCGTGCAGGTTGATCGAATCCGGGTAGAACGCCGACAGCGCGCCGACGAGCCCGGTCATCACGGCCATCGGATGCGAGTCCCGGCGGAAGCCGGAGAGGAAGGCCTGCATCTGCTCGTTGACCATCGTGTGCTTGATCACGCGGTTCGTGAACCCCGCCTTCTCCGCGGAATTCGGCAGCTCGCCGTAGAGCAGGAGGTGGCAGACCTCCATGAAGTCGCACTTGGTCGCGAGCTCCTCGATCGGGTAGCCGCGGTACAGGAGCTCGCCCTTGTCGCCGTCGATGAAGGTGATCGTCGAGTTGCAGGATGCGGTCGACAGGAAGCCCGGGTCGTAGGTGAACTTGCCGGTCTTGCCGTAGAGCGTGCGGATGTCGATGACGTCGGGGCCGACGGTGCCGCTTGCAGGATCGGGAACGTGATCGGCGGCGAGCCGTCGGAAAAGGTAAGGGTGGCGGTCTGGTCGGTCATTGCGTGTGCTCCATGCACGGTTGAACGGCGGGCTGCGCGCGGCGCGACTCGCACCGCCGCGCCGCGCCCGGGAACTCTCCTGCGTCCTTGCTGCGTCATTGAGCCTGGTCAGCCTTCCCTCTGTGACCGCATCGTTCGCCGGGGATCCGGCCGTCAGGCCGCGCGCAGCTGCCGCAACAGCGGTTCGCAGCGCGGCGTCGCGGGTTCCGCGCGGCCCGACAGGAGGTCCCACAGCTCGTTGTCCGGCAGATCCAGCAGCCGGTCGAGCGCGGCGATCTCGTCCGCCGTGATCGCCGCGCCGCGCGCGTCGAGGAAGCGGGCGAGGATCAGGTCGTTCTCCAGCAGGCCGCGCCGGCAGCGCCAGCGCAGCCGCGCAAGGCTGCGGTCGTCGCCGCCGGCGGACGGCGGTACAGCGGGCGGGCGGGCTCGACGGCGCGGACATCTGCGGTGCGTGCATTCGTCGCATGCGGTCCGTCGTCGCGGGGCTAGACGGCCCGCTTGACCAGGATTTCCCGGATCTTGCCGATCGCCCGCGTCGGATTGAGCCCCTTCGGGCACACGTCGACGCAGTTCATGATCGTGTGGCAGCGGAACAGGCGGTACGGGTCTTCGAGGTTGTCGAGCCGCTCGTTGGTCGCCTGGTCGCGCGTGTCGGCGATGAAGCGGTAGGCGGCGAGCAGCCCGGCGGGGCCGACGAACTTGTCCGGGTTCCACCAGAACGACGGGCAGGCGGTCGAGCAGCAGGCGCACAGGATGCAGTCGTACAGGCCGTCGAGCTCCTCGCGGTCCTCCGGCGACTGCAGCCGCTCCTTCTCCGGCGGCGGCGTGTCGTTGACGAGGTACGGCTTGATCGAGTGGTACTGCTGGAAGAACTGGCTCATGTCCACGATCAGGTCGCGGATCACCGGCAGCCCGGGCAGCGGCCGCAGCTCGACCGGCTCCTTCAGCTCCTTCAGGTTGGTGATGCAGGCGAGCCCGTTCTTGCCGTTGATGTTCATCGCGTCGGAGCCGCACACGCCCTCGCGGCAGCTCCGCCGGAACGACAGCGTGTCGTCGACCGCCTTCAGGCGCATCAGCGCGTCGAGGAGCATCCGGTCGTGCGGGTCGAGCGCGACGTCGTACTCCTTGAGGTACGGCTTCGCATCCTTCTCGGGGTCGTACCGGTAAACGCGGAATTTCATCCGTGGGGCTCCGTGGCGGTCTTCAGGCTCGCGCGGGTCAGTAGGTGCGGGTCTTCGGCGGGAAGGCGTCGACCGACAGCGGCTTCAGATTGACCGGCTTGTAGTCGAGACGGTTCCCCTCGCGGTACCACAGCGTGTGCTTCAGCCAGTTGGCGTCGTCGCGGTCCGGGTAGTCGCTGCGCGCCTGCGCGCCGCGCGATTCGCGCCGCGCCTCGGCCGAGACGATCGTCGCCTTGGCCGTCTCGATCAGGTTGTCGAGCTCCAGCGCCTCGACGCGGGCCGTGTTGAACGTCCTGCTCTTGTCGGCGATCGCGCTGCTGCTGCACGCGCTCCTCGAGCTGCATGACCATCCGCACGCCTTCGGACAGCAGCTCCTGGTTGCGGTAGACGCCGCAGTGCGCCTGCATCACCGTGCGCAGGTCGTTGGCGATCGCCGGCACCGACTCGCCCGACGCGGCGCCGTCGAGGCGCGCGAGGCGCGCGAGCGGCCGGTCGGCGGCGTCCTTCGGCAGCGGCTTGTGCGCCCTGCCGCCGAGCGCCTCGTCGACGATGAAATTGCCGGCCGCGCGGCCGAACACGAGCAGATCGAGCAGCGAATTGGTGCCGAGGCGGTTGGCGCCGTGCACCGAGACGCAGGCGCACTCGCCCACCGCGTAGAGGCCGCGCACGATCTCGTTCGGGTTGCCGCCCTTCGGCGCGACGACCTGGCCGTGGATGTTGGTGGGGATGCCGCCCATCTGGTAGTGGATCGTCGGGACGACCGGGATCGGCTCCTTGATGCAGTCGACGTTGGCGAACTTGAGCGCGATCTCGCGGATCGACGGCAGCCGCTTCAGGATCACCTCGGGGCCGAGGTGGTCGAGCTTCAGCATCACGTGATCCTTGTTCGGCCCGCAGCCGCGGCCCTCCTTGATCTCCTGGTCCATCGAGCGGCTGACGACGTCGCGCGACGCGAGGTCCTTCAGGTTCGGCGCGTAGCGCTCCATGAAGCGCTCGCCGTTGCAGTTGAGCAGGATGCCGCCCTCGCCGCGCACGCCCTCGGTGATCAGCACCCCCGCGCCGTGGACGCCGGTCGGGTGGAACTGCCACATCTCCATGTCCTCGAGCGGGATGCCCGCGCGGGCCGCCATGCCGAGGCCGTCGCCGGTGTTGATGAAGGCGTTGGTCGACGCGGCGAAGATCCGCCCGGCGCCGCCGGTCGCGAGCATCGTCGCCTTCGCCTGCAGGATCATCGGCAGGCCCGTCTCCATCTCCAGCGCCACCACGCCCAGCACGTCGCCGTCGGCGTCGCGGATGAGGTCGAGCGCCATCCACTCGACGAAGAACTGGGTGCGCGCGCGCACGTTGCGCTGGTAGAGCGTGTGCAGCATCGCGTGGCCGGTGCGGTCGGCGGCGGCGCAGGCGCGCTGCACCGACTTCTCGCCGAAATTGGCCGAGTGGCCGCCGAACGGGCGCTGGTAGATCGTGCCGTCGGCGTTGCGGTCGAACGGCATGCCGAAATGCTCGAGCTCGTAGACGACCTGCGGCGCCATCCTGCACATGTACTCGATCGCGTCCTGGTCGCCGAGCCAGTCGGAGCCCTTGATCGTGTCGTACATGTGCCAGAGCCAGTGGTCCTCCGACATGTTGCCGAGCGAGGCGCCGATGCCGCCCTGCGCCGCGACCGTGTGCGAGCGCGTCGGGAACACCTTCGACAGCACCGCCACCGACAGCCCGGCCTCGGCCAGCTGCAGCGACGCGCGCATGCCGGCGCCGCCGGCGCCGACCACCAGCGCGTCGAACTTGCGCACCGGCAGGCGGCTGCTTTCGATCACCGCCGCGCTCACCGGCCGCCCCAGAGAATCTGCACCGTCCACCCCGCATAAGCGACCAGCGCGAGCACCGTCAGCACTTCGAGTGCCAGCCGCACGCCGACCGGCTTCACGTAGTCCATCCAGATGTCGCGCACGCCGATCCACGCGTGCCAGAACAGCGCCAGCATGAACACGAACGTCGCGACCTTCCATGCCCCGTTCGCGAACAGGGATTTCCACAACGCGTAGTCGAGCCCGCCGTTCCAGAGCACGATGCCGAGGACGAGGACCGTGTAGACGACCATCACGACCGCGGTGACGCGCTGTGCCAGCCAGTCCCTCCAGCCGTAATGGGCGCCGACGGCCTGGCGCAGCGGCCGCGTCACCACAGCCGCACCCCCACCACCAGCGTCAGCGCGAGACTGACCACGAGCACCACCGCGCTCGAGCGCCGCGCGGGGACGAGATCGTCGCCCACGTGCAGGTCGAGGAGCAGGTAGCGGATGCCGGCGCAGAAGTGGTGCAGGTAGGCCCAGACGAACCCGATCGCGGCGAGCTTCGCGAGCGGATGGGCGAGCGCCGACTTGAGCGACGCGAACTGCTCGGGGGAGCCGAGCGAGCACTGCACCGCGAGCAGCAGCAGCGGGATCGCGAACAGGAACAGCACGGCGCCGCTCGCGCGGTGGAGGATGGACACGATCCCCGGCAGCGGCAGGCGAATCCTGACGAGATCAAGATACACCGGCCGGGGTCTCACGACAGGGCGGTCGAGCGCGGACATCAGGGTCCTCGAAACGGTAGCGGCGCGCGGCGCACGGAGCCGGCGCGGGCCGGCGGCGTGCACCGCCGCCGCGCAGGCGTGCACTGCAGCAAATTATAACGCGATTCGCGCGCCTCCCGCCAAACGCGCGGCATGGACAAAGGGGCCGCTGCCGGCACCCGTGCGACGGCGGGTGCGGCAATCCGGCCGCACCCGTCGATGGCGAAGTTCGCATGCGTCAGCCCAGGTCGTTGGCGTAGTGGTGGCGGCGCGTGACGCACAGCCCGCGGCGGTGCTCGACGGGCCGCTCGCCGTAGGTGTACGTGACGCGCTCGACCGCGAGCAGCGGCGCTCCCGGCTCGACCTCGAGCAGCGCGGCGGCGTAGCGGTCGGCCGGCACGGCCTTCAGGCGCTCCTGCGCGCGGAGCATCCGGACGCCGAACTGCGTCTCGAAATAGCTGTACATCGAGCCGCGATACGCATCGAGCTTCGCCTTGCTGAGCCCGCGGAACAGCGGCGCCGGCAGCGTGATCTCGTCGAACAGGACCGGCTCGCCCGCATACTCCAGCACGCGGCGCAGCACGATCACCGGCGCGCCGGGCTTCAGGTCGAGCACGCGGGCGATCTCGATCCCGGCCTTGGCGCGCCGCACGTCGACGAGGCGGCTCACCGGATGGACTTCCTCGCCGTCGTCGCGGCGGATGCGCAGGAACCGGAAATTGGACGCCTTCTCCTCGGTGTGCGTCGCGACGAACGTGCCCTTGCCCTGCCGGCGGACGACCAGGTTGCCGGCGGCGAGCGCGTTGATGGCCTTGCGCACGGTTCCCTGCGAGACGCCGAAGCGGGCGGCGAGCAGCATCTCGCTGGGGATCGCCTCGCCGGGACGCCATTCGCCGCGCTCGAGGGCGGCCTCCACCAGCGTCTTGATCTGGAGGTAGAGCGGCTGGAAGGTGGGCGACGTGGTCGGCATGACGGGCGCGCGGGGACGGGCGCGGGCGGCCGGGCGTGCCGCGTCCAACGCCGCGCCGCCCGGAGCCCGCGAGGGGATTATCGACCATCGTCGAGGCGCCTGTCTATCTCATAACCTATGTCTTGTATAAGATACAAGAGTAAATTGACATTCCGCGGACCGGGTCGTATAGTTGCGCGAAGCGCAGCCGGCGTGTCCGGGCTGCCTGCCCGCCGCGGCAGCGCGACGCGCACGAACCACCCGCGACACACCGGATCGCCGCACCTGCAAACCGCCCTTTCCGTCCCCCCTTCATCCGCCCCGCGAGGAGTCCGTGCCATGAAAAAACCCGTTCGCGTTGCCGTTACCGGCGCCGCCGGCCAGATCGGCTACAGCCTGTTGTTCCGCATCGCCGCCGGCGAAATGCTGGGCCGCGACCAGCCCGTCATCCTGCAGATGCTGGAGCTGCCGCTCGACAAGGCGCAGGCCGCGTTGCGCGGCGTGATGATGGAGATCGAGGATTGCGCCTTTCCGCTGGTCGCGGGCATGACCGCCGCCGGCGAGCCCGAAGCCGCCTTCAAGGACGCCGACATCGCGATCCTGGTGGGCGCCCGCCCGCGCGGCCCCGGGATGGAGCGCAAGGACCTGCTCATGGAGAACGCCAAGATCTTCACCGCCCAGGGCAAGGCGCTCGACGCCGCAGCCAGCCGCAGCGTCAAGGTGCTGGTCGTCGGCAATCCCGCCAACACCAACGCCTACATCGCGATGAAGTCGGCGCCCGGGCTGCCGGCGCGCAACTTCACGTCGATGATGCGCCTCGACCACAATCGCGCGCTGTCGCAGATCGCCGCCAAGACCGGCAAGCCGGTCGAGGCGATCGAGAAGCTGTGCGTCTGGGGCAACCACTCGCCGACGATGTACGCCGACTACCGCTTCGCCACGATCGCCGGCCAGTCGGTCAAGGCGATGATCGGCGACGAGGACTGGAACCGCAACGTGTTCATGCCCAAGGTCGGCAAGCGCGGCGCCGCGATCATCGAGGCGCGCGGCCTGTCGTCGGCGGCCTCGGCCGCGAACGCGGCGATCGACCACATGCGCGACTGGGTGCAGGGCACCGGCGGGCGCTGGGTGACGATGGGCGTCCCGTCCGACGGCAGCTACGGCATCCCGAAGGACGTGATGTACGGATACCCGGTCACCTGCGCCAACGGCGACTACGGCCTCGTCCAGGGTCTCGCCATCGACGACTACTCGCGCGAGCGGATGAACCTGACGCTGAAGGAGCTCGAGGAGGAGCGCGCCGGCGTCGCGTCGCTGCTCGCATGAGACCCGTCGCCGCGCCGCCGCCGCGCTGGCGCTGATCGCGGCGGCCCCGGCCGCCGCCGTCGACTACCCGACGCTCAAGAACGGGCAGTGGGAGATGACGACCAGCGCCTCCGGCGCCGGCGCGCCCGCCGCGCAAGGCCACGATCTGCCTCGACGCCTCGACGCAGAAGGCGATGATCGACATGGGCGCCGGGCATGCAGAAGGAGATGTGCACGCGGATGGACATGCGCCGCGACGGCGCGCGCTTCATCACCGATGCCGAGTGCAAGATCGGCAACTCGGTGATCAAGTCGCACGGCGTCATGACGATGACCGGCGACACCGCGTACCGCACGGAGACGTCGGCGACGTTCGACCCGCCGTTCGCCAAGGACATGAAGGAGATCGAAGTCCGTCATCGAAGGCAGGTATCTCGGCCCGTGCCGCGACGGCATGCAGCCGGGCGACATGGTCACCGAGACCGGCCAGAAGATCAACGTGAACCAGATGCAGCAGCAGCGCCCGCCCAAGGGCAAGTAGCCCCCCGTCAACTCAAGGCGCCTCCGCGCGCCCCACACTGCCGCGACGCCGGCGACGAAAGGATCGGTCATGAGCCACAACCTCTACAACTCGCTCCGGGAATTCAAGCTCGCCTCGGGAGCGGCCGCCAGGTTCTATTCGCTGCCGGCGCTCGAGCAGGCAGGCGTGGGCAAGGTCTCCCGGCTGCCGGTGTCGATCCGCATCGTGCTCGAGAGCGTGCTGCGCAACTGCGACGGCAGGAAGGTCTCCGAGGAGCACGTCCGGCAGCTCGCCAACTGGGGCCCGACGGCCGCGCGCACCGACGAGATCCCCTTCGTCGTCGCCCGCGTGGTGCTGCAGGATTTCACCGGCGTGCCGCTGCTGGCCGACCTCGCCGCGATGCGCAACGTCGCCGCGGGGCTCGGCAAGAACCCGAAGGTGATCGAGCCGCTGGTGCCCGTCGACCTCGTCGTCGACCACTCCGTGATGATCGACTACTACCGGCGGCCGGACGCGCTCGACCTCAACATGAAGCTCGAGTTCGAGCGCAACGGCGAGCGCTACGAGTTCATGAAGTGGGGCATGCAGGCGTTCGACACGTTCAAGGTCGTGCCGCCCGGCATCGGCATCGTCCACCAGGTCAACCTCGAGTACCTCGCCCGCGGCGTGCACAGCAAGGGCGGCGTCTACTACCCCGACTCGCTGGTCGGCACCGACAGCCACACGACGATGATCAACGGCATCGGCGTCGTCGGCTGGGGCGTGGGCGGCATCGAGGCCGAGGCCGGCATGCTCGGCCAGCCCGTCTATTTCCTGACGCCGGACGTGGTCGGCGTCAACCTCACCGGGCGCCTGCCCGAAGGCGTCACCGCCACCGACCTCGTGCTCACCGTCACCGAGATGCTGCGCCGGAGAAGGTCGTCGGCAAGTTCGTCGAGTTCTTCGGCGAAGGCACGGCGACGCTGGCGGTGCCCGACCGCGCGACCATCGCCAACATGGCGCCGGAGTACGGCGCGACGATGGGCTTCTTCCCGGTCGACGACGCCACCGTCGACTACCTGAAGGCCACCGGCCGCACCGACGCCGAGATCGACGCCTTCGCCGCCTATTTCAAGGCGCAGGGCCTCTACGGCGTTCCGCGCGCCGGCGACATCGACTACACGAAGGTGGTCTCGCTCGATCTCGCGACGATCCGTCCGTCGCTCGCCGGGCCGAAGCGCCCGCAGGACCGCATCGAGCTCGGCGCGCTCAAGGCGAAGTTCACCGACCTCTACAGCAAGCCCGCCGCCGACAACGGCTTCGCGCTGCCGGCCGCCGACCTCGCGCGCCGGGTGCCGCTCAAGGAGGGCGGCGACCTCGGCAACGGCGACGTGCTGATCGCGGCGATCACTTCCTGCACCAACACGTCGAATCCCGGCGTGCTGCTGGCCGCGGGCCTGCTCGCGAAGAAGGCGGTCGAGAAGGGCCTCGTCGTCAACCCGCGGATCAAGACGTCGCTCGCGCCGGGGTCGCGCGTGGTCACCGACTACCTCACCAAGGCAGGCCTGCTGCCCTACCTCGAGCAGCTGGGCTTCGGCGTCACGGCGTACGGGTGCACGACCTGCATCGGCAACGCCGGCGACCTCACCGCGGAGATCAACGACACCATCGCCGCCAACAGCCTCGTCTGCGCAGCCGTGCTCTCCGGCAACCGCAACTTCGAGGCGCGCATCCATCCCAACCTCAAGGCCAACTTCCTCGCCTCGCCGCCGCTCGTGGTCGCCTACGCGATCGCCGGCACCGTGCTGCGCGACCTGACGACCGAGCCGCTGGGCACCGGCAAGGACGGCCCGGTGTACCTCAAGGACATCTGGCCGACGTCGCACGAGATCGCCGCGGTGACCCCGTTCGCGCGCGATCCGGCGATCTTCCGCACGCTCTACGGCGACCTCGCCAACGCGAATCCGCTCTGGGGGGCGATCAAGGGCGTCAGCGGGCAGGTGTACAACTGGCCGCTGTCGACCTACATCGCGAAGCCGCCGTTCTTCGATGCGTTCGCGATGACCTTCGGCGCGATCGCCGACATCAAGGGCGCGCGGGCGCTGGGCATCTTCGGCGACTCGGTCACCACCGACCACATCTCCCCTGCCGGCTCGATCAAGGAAGCCTCGCCGGCCGGCAAGTGGCTGCTGGCGCACAAGGTCCCCAAGTCCGATTTCAACAGCTACGGCTCGCGCCGCGGCAACCACGAGATCATGATGCGCGGCACCTTCGCCAACGTGCGCATCAGGAACCTGATGCTGCCGCCGGGCGCCGACGGCACGCGCGAGGAAGGCGGGGTGACCCTCTTCCAGCCCTCCGGGGAGAAGATGTACATCTACGACGCCGCGATGAAGTACGTCGCCGCGAAGACGCCGACCGTCGTGTTCGGCGGCGAGGAGTACGGCACCGGCTCGTCGCGCGACTGGGCCGCGAAGGGCACGCAGCTCCTCGGCGTCAAGGCCGTGATCGCGCGGAGCTTCGAGCGCATCCACCGCTCGAACCTGGTCGGCATGGGCGTGCTGCCCTGCCAGTTCAAGGGCAGCGACAGCGCGCAGTCGCTCGGCATCCAGGGCGACGAGACCTTCGACGTCACCGGGTTCGAGACCGGCATCAAGCCGCAGATGGACGTGACGCTCGCCATCCATCGCAAGGACGGCACCACGCAGAAGGTGCCCGTGCTGCTGCGCATCGACACGCCGATCGAGGTCGACTACTACCTCAACGGCGGCATCCTGCCCTTCGTGCTGCGCGAGCTGGTGGCGTAACCGTCGATCCCGTCGCCCGGGATCCGTAGCCCGGGTTGAGCGCGGGCGAAACCCGGGTGGGCGAGGCAATGGCCTCGGTGGCCCCGGGTTTCGCTCGCGCTCAACCCGGGCTACGGATGCGACGACGAATCTGGCCGTGGCGGACCGGTCGGTTACACTCGCGCGGTGATGCACGCCGCCGACGATCACCCGCTGCGCCGCGCGCTGCCGCTGTTCCTGCTCGCCGGGCTCAGCCTGAGCTCGCTCGACGCCACGGCCAAGTACCTGACCGGCGAGCATTCGCTGTTCCTGGTCGTCTGGGCGCGCTACGCCGGGCAGATGCTCGTGGTCACGCCGTGGGCATGGCATCGCGCGGGACCCGGCTTCTGGCGCACGCGCCGGCTGCGCCTGCAGCTCGTGCGTTCCGCCTTCCTGCTCACGGCCACGATCTGCTTCTTCGGCGGGCTGCGCTTCCTGCCGCTGGCCGAGGGCTCGGCGATCACCTTCCTCGCGCCCATCTTCATCGTCGCGCTGTCGCAGCCGGTGCTGGGCGAGCGGCCCACCCGCGCCCGCGTCGTCGCGTCGATCGTCGGCTTCGCGGGAATACTGATCATCCTGCGCCCCGGATCGGCGGTCTTCCATCCGGCCGTCCTGCTCCTCATCGCCACCGCGCTCACGCATTCGTTCTATTCGATGTACACGCGCAAGCTCTCCGGCGAGGACCCGCGCACGACGCTGTTCTACAGCGCGCTCGTGGGCACCGTCGCGATGACGCCCTTCCTGCCGTGGGGCGTGGCCGGCGAAGTGCTGACGCTGCGCGACGGCGCGCTGTTCGTGCTGCTTGGCGTGCTGGCCGGCCTCGGCCACTGGTCGCTGATCGGCGCCTACACGCTCGCCCCCGCGTCGATGCTGGTGCCTTTCACCTACGTGCAGATGCTGTGGGCCACGGCGTACGGCTACGCGATCTTCGGCCAGATCCCCGACGGCTGGTCGGCGGTCGGGATGGCGGTGATCGTCGCCGGCGGCGTTCTGCTGGCGCTGCAGGAGCGCCGGCGCGTCCGTGGCGCCTGAGCGCGCGCGCCCGGGCGACGGCGCCCCGTCTCCGATGGCTGCCGGCGCCCGCCCGCGAACCCGGCGCGGCGCGCTGACCGACCGCGCCGCGGTCGTGCTGATCGGCTGCTTCCTCATGCTCCAGCCGCTGTCGACCGACCTGTACCTCGCGTCGCTGCCGGGCCTCACGCGCGCGTTCGCGACGTCGGTGGCCACCGTCCAGCTCACGCTCTCGGTGTTCGTCATCACCTTCGGCGTGATGCAGCTCTTCATCGGGCCGCTGTCGGACCGCTTCGGGCGCTACCCGGTCACGATCGCGGGGATCGCCGTGTATTTCGCCGCGAGCATCGCCTGCGCGCTCGCGCCGTCGATCGAGGTGCTGATCCTCGCGCGCCTCGCGCAGGCCGTGGGCTGCTGCAGCGTGGTCGTGGTCGCCCGCGCCATCATCCGCGACCTGTTCGATCCGCTGGCCGGCGCAAGGGTGATGGCGCGGGCGTCGACGCTGCTCGCGATCGGCCCGCTGCTCGGTCCGATCCTCGGCAGCTTCCTCGAGGTGCGGTTCGGGTTCCGCGCCAGCTTCACCGTGCTGGCCATCTTTGCCGGCGCGCTGTTCGTCGCCGCCTTCCTGCGGCTGGGCGAGACCAACCCGCACCGCGACGCCGCCGCGACCCGGCCGCGCGCCCTGCTGCGCAGCTACGCGCACATCCTGCGCTCGCATCATTTCCTGAGCTACGCGCTGGTCGGCGCCGCGTCGTACGGCGGCCTGTTCGCCTTCATTTCCGGCTCGTCGTTCGTGCTGATCGACGTGCTGGGCGTGCCCACGGCGTGGTTCGGCTACGGCTTCGCGTTCTGCGCCGCCGGCTACTTCGCCGGCACCCTCGCCTGCCATCGCCTGCTCGCCCGCTACGGCATCGTGCGCACGCTGATGATCAGCGCCTGCGTGTCCGCCGCGGGCGGACTGACGATGGCGGCCCTGGCCATCGCCGGGGTCCTGCACTGGGCGGCCATCCTGCTGCCGCAGTTCGCGTGCATGCTCGCGCACGGCGTCAACTTCCCCTGCGCGCAGGCGGGCGCGGTGGCGCCGTTTCCACGGCAGGCCGGCGCCGCCGCCGGAGTCCTCGGCTTTCTGACGATGGCGCTGGCGGCGCTCGTGGGCTGGTGGATGGGCGCATCGAACAACGGCACGGTCTACCCGCTTGCCTTCACCGTCGGGGCCTCGGGACTGGCCGTATTCGCGGCGGTGTGGGGGTACGTCGCCCGGCTGCCACGCTCGGGCTAGGGTGGGCTTCGGTCGTGGCGTGGCCTTGCAGCCGCGCCGGGTGTGCCGGCCCGCCGCGCGCGTTGGTGCAGCGCGACGTCGGACCCGCGCCGCGCTATAATCACCTGCCGGTCAAAGGGCCGCTTCCGCGCGTCCTGCCAGCCACACCACCTCTGGGAGAAACCGATGAATTTCCGTCTGCTCGCCGTCATTGCGGCCGCAGCTTTTGCCCTCGCGGCCTGCGGCCAGGATCAAAAGGCCGCCGACGCGGCGAAGAAGTCCGCGACCGAAGCCGCTGAAAAGGCCAAGGAATCGGCCGCCAAGGCCGCCGAAGCCGCCAAGGACGCCGCCGCGAAGACTGGCGAAGCCGCCAAGGACGCCGGCGCAGCTGCCGGCGCCGCCGCCACGAGCGCAGCGACCACCGCCGGCGCCGCCGCGACCAGCGCAGCGGATGCGACGAAGGACGCCGCCAACAAGGCCGTCGACGCCGCCAACAAGGCCGCCGAACCCGCCAAGAAGTAAGTTCGCGCACCGCAGCAGCACCCTGGAAACGCCGGCGCACGCCGGCGTTTCTCTTTCCGCCCGCCCGCCCTGTCGTGCGTTGTGCCATCGCCCGAGGCGGACGCACTGCGGGCGACGCACGGAAGCTGATTTCCGACGAAGCGTCATCCTGAACACTACAAGCCGCACCAAATCGTCACGTCGCCATGCGATCCGACGCCGTGCGTGGGCGGGTCGACGCCAACGGTGGCGGCGCCGCGCGGCGCGCTCCTGCGCAAGGTCCCCGTCGTGGCCGCATGCAGCGGTGGCGAGACCCCTTCGGACGTCGTGGACCTGTCGAGCGACGAGGGCTGGCGCGTTGACCTGCCCGGGACCGGCAGGCGGGACGCTCTGCGGCGACGCGCGGCGCGATACGGGGGACGGACGGTCACCCCGGAAGGCGCCCGGTCGGCGCTATAATGACAACCGCATACTGCCGCAATCGGAACCGAGCCGCGGATGCGGTGACCCTCCGGAAACTGCGCCAGGGTGCGGACCTGCCGCAAGGCGCCTTTCTTTCACGGCAACATGGCGCGCTGCAGCAAGTCTGGCTGTAGCAAGCGTACTACTTTGGCAAAACCATCGAGAGATGGTGACGCAAAGCCTCCGGCCCAAGCGCTCACGAGCGTCGGGTAGCGGGGTTGCCAACCGGCACCGAGCCGGTTGAACTCGCGGGACGTGCCGTTCGATTCCCGCCAGGCTGCGCCACACCTCTCCTGGATTTGCAGCGCTTTTCGGGAGACGGAACATGGCGGGCACGCGTACACCTGCGCGTTTGAGCGAGACGACGAGCGATGGCGCTGGCGTGCCTCACGCGAGTTCGTGCGTCCGGCAAACGACGACGCTCTCGACCGGCCTCGCCTACGCGCTCCGTGGGTTCACCATGATCGAGGTCCTGATCACGGTAGCGATCATCACGATCCTGATCTCGATTGCGCTGCCCTCCTACAGCAACGTGATGCTGAAGCTCAACCGCACCGCGGGTCAGCGATTCATGATGGACATTGCGAACAAGGAAGAACAGACCTCGCTCGACCTGCGCGGCTTCACGGCGACGATCGGCAGCGGCGGACTCGGACTCACGCCGACGAGCGACGTGGCGGCCAATTACACGTTCGCGGTAGCGCTGACCGGCAATGATTGCCTGGGCAGCAGCCTTTCCGCTCCCGGGTACGTCATCACCGCTACCGCGGTCGGCAAACAAGCGAGCGACGGCAGCCTGTGCCTCGACAGCAGGAACAACCGGACGCCGGCCACCAAATGGGGAAGCTGAGCAAACGGCATCGCAGCGGCAGCGGGGGGGCTTCACCCTCATAGAGCTGCTCGTCACCGTCAGCATCGCCATCATCCTGGTGATGCTGGCATTGCCTTCGCTTTCCAATCTGGTGCAGACGCAGCACGTCAAGACCGGCGCCTCCGATCTCCAGGCGACGCTGTTCTTCGCCCGCAGCGAGGCGCTGAAGCGGGCGGTGAACGTCGACGTCGTCCCGGCCGGCAACGACTGGAAAGGCGGCTGGAAGGTCCAGCTCGCCGACGGAACGGTGCTGCGCTCGCAGCTGCCTCTCAACGCGCGGCTGTCGTCGATGGCCGTGGACGCCGGAACCAAGATCACGTACCAGCCCGACGGGCACGTCAGCTCGGCGCCGGCCGCGATCGTCGTGCGCGTGCAGTCGAATCCCAAGGTGACCGCGCGCTGCGTCGTCACGGACCTGAGTGGCCGCCCCAGCGTCATCAACGATACCGACGGAGATCCCGCCAATGGCTGCACGTAAGTCGTGTCCACGCCCGCCGCGCGCGTTGCCAGCGCGCCCCCTGCGCGACCGTGCGCAGCCCAGCCGCCGCGCTGCGGTCGCCGGCCACAGCATGATTGAGGTGCTGGTCTCGCTGGTCATTCTGCTCCTCGGGCTGATGGGCTTGCTCGGCCTGCAGGCCCGGGCCCAGACCGCCGAGATGGAGTCCTACCAGCGGGCGCAGGCGATTGTGCTGCTGCAGGACATCGCCGATCGCATGAACGCCAACCGGACTGACGCTTGGGCACTCGCCTACCACCAGGCCGCGGTGGGCGGCCTAGGTGCGCTCGCCGACTGCGGCGGCAAGACCGGTGCCGCGCTGGATATCTGCCAGTGGGGCAATATGCTGAAGGGCGCGGCCGAAGTCTCCGGCAACGGCACCTGCTCGTCGGCGGGCAGCGCCAACTGCGTCGGCGCGATGATCGGCGCCCGCGGATGCATCCTCTACGACGCCGCCACCGAACTGACGGACTCGGCGGGCACCGTGGTCGCAGGCACCGGGATCTACACGATCAGCATCGCCTGGCAGGGAATCGCACCAACCGTGGCGCCGGCGTCGACGCTGACCTGTGGTTACGGTAGCTACAACGGCGACTCGAAGCGCCGCATTGTCACGTCGACGGTCCGGATCGCTGCCTTGGGAGCGTCCTGAGAGTGCTTCGGGCGACGCGAGATCTGCCGTGAACCGTTTCGACCGCCACCCTTTCCCGTTCCCTGCGTGCGCCCGACCGGGCTCGCCGGGCGCACCTCGGGCATCGATACCCGGCAGCGCGCCCCAGGCGCGGCCACGCGGCTTCTCGCTGGTCGAACTGATGGTGGCGCTCACGCTGGGGCTGCTGCTGTTGCTTGGGTTGACCCTGTTCTTCGTCGGCAGCAGCAGGAATTTTTCCGAGGGCGAGCGGGTGAACCGGCAGATCGAGAACGGGCGTTACGCCATCAATCTGCTGAGTCAGGACATCCGGCACGCAGGGTTCTACGGCGAAACCTGGTCGTTCGCAACGGTGCCAGCGGGCACTCCCCCGGACCCCTGCAGCACGACGCTTGCGACGCTGGTCAGCGCATTGCCCGTCGCCATTCACGGCGTCGATTTCGTCCCGGGCACGAGCGATCCGTCGGGCGCGCTGCCGTCCTGCATCCCCGACCATGTCGCCGGTACGGACGTGCTGGTCGTCCGGCGCGCGCGAACCACGACGATCCCTGCGGCCAGTGCCGTGACGTCAGGCTACTACACGCAGGCGAGCTTCTGCGACACTGCAACTACCCACTTTCTGCTGGCGACGAGCGGATTCAACCTGACCCAGAAGGACTGCGCCACGCCGGCACCGATCCGCCAGTTCCATACCTTCATCTATTTCATCAGCCCCTGCAGCCGCGCCACGGGCACCGGCGGCGCATGCCGTAGCTCCGACGCCGCCCTGCCGACGCTGAAGCGCATGGAGCTGGGGCCGGACGGGTGGACGGTGGTTCCACTCGTCGAGGGCATCGAGAACTTGCAGTTCGAGTACGGGCTCGACACCGACACAGCGCCCGACGGCGGTCCGAACAGCTTCACGGCAAGCCCAGCCGCTACGGGGACGGCCTGGAACTCCGTGGTCGCGGTCCGCATCTATCTTCTTGCCCGCAACGTCGACACGACGCCGGCCTATACGGACACCAAGACTTACCGCCTGGGGACGAACGCCGACGGTACCGCCAACGACGTGACGCCTGGCGGAGCGTACAAGCGGCACGAGTTCACCGGCCTCGTACGCGTCGTCAACATGAGCCAGCGCCGCGAGCGCCTCTACGGCGCCTCCTGACCCGCCATTTCCCGAGGATCGACAACGATGAGCCACTCACCGCCCCGCCAGAGCGGCGCCGCCCTGTTCGTCAGCCTGGTCATGCTGGTCGTGATCACGCTGTTCGTCGTGTCGGCGATCAACATGTCGACGGTCAACCTGCGCGTGACCGCGAACAGCCAGGCGAAACAGGAAGCGGTTGCTGCCGCGCAGCAGGCGATCGAGCAGGTCGTCAGCAGGAATTTCACAGCCAATCCGCAGCCGGCCACGATCGCCGTCAACCTACATAATGACCAAAGCAAGACCGACTACACGGTCGCCGTCGCCAAGCCTGCCTGCCTCAGCGCTGTCCCGATCACTCAGGCGGAACTCGCGGATCGCGATAATTCGGATCCCGACGACGTGGCGTGCCGAGGCAGCGCGTCGGTGCAGAACCCCGGCATCGCGCCGCCGGTGGACAGTTCGTTCTGCCGGACCCAGGATTGGGACGTCAACGCCACGGTGTCGGACAGCGCTTTTTCCGCGACGTCGGTCAGCGTGCACCAGGGCATCGCCAAGCGCGTTGCCATCGGAGCAACCTGCTGATGACACCCTCGACCAACGCGTGCGGCCCCGGCGCCAACCGGAGCTTCGAGCCGTGAGTCCATCGTTGCGCAGGATCATCGCACTGCTCGCGCTCGTCGTCTGCAGCGCATCCGTGCAGGCTGAGGACATCGACATCTTCGGCCAGGTCGCCAGCGACGGCATCAAGCCGAACGTCCTCATCGTCCTCGACACCGCGGCGAGCAACGACGCGTCGTTCCCATCGACCTGCCCGATCGCCGGCATCCCCGGCTCCAAGCTGATGGACTCCGTCCAGTGCGCGGTCGCCGTCGCCGCCACCGGCCTGCTCAATCAGCCCTCCCTGCTCGGCAAGCTCAATCTCGGCCTGTTGATCTACGGCGAGCAGGACAACCAGGGCGGGGACTGGGTCGTGCCGAGCAGCGCACCTTCCGCCCTGCCGACGATGGATGCGACGGGCATCAACAATTTCGTGTCGCTGGTCACCGCCGGCTACGCCAAGAGCAACAGCCGCGCGGCCAGCGCCGTGATGCAGGAATCCTGGGCGTTCTTCACCGGCCACACGGGCCTGTCCGGCGTCCAATACCAGGACCACGTCGCCGTCTCGTGCCAGCGCAGCTACATCATCTTCATCGGCGCGGCGGCCAAGCAGGGCCATCCGGAACGCGGCAACGGCGACGCGGGCGGCGCGCAGGGACTCGCGAACGCCGGCGCCAGAGCCGCGCTGCAGGTGCCGATCAACACGTCGAACCTCGGCCCGTACACGGGCGAGGACAGCGCCTGGTCCGACGAATGGGCGCGGTTCCTCTATCAGGCCGATCTCGACCGCGACTTGTCCGACCGGCAGAACATCATCACCTACACGATCGCTGCCACCGGCGGCGACCCGGCGCCCGATTACGTCCAGTTGCTGAAGAGCATGGCGTACCGAGGCGGCGGCAAGGCTTTCGTCGCCGCCGACATTGCGGCGATCGCACAGGCGCTGCTGCAGGTCCTCTACGAAGTGCAGGCGGTCAACACGCTGTTCGGATCCGCCAGCCTGCCCGTCAGCGTCAATACACGCGGCACCTACCAGAACCAGGTCTACATGGGCATGTTCCGACCGGACCCCGCCGGCCAGCCGCGTTGGCTCGGCAATCTCAAGCAATTCCAGTTCGGCGTGGACACGAGCGACGCGACGAATCCGAAACTGTTCCTCGCCGACTCGAGCGGCGCCGGAGCGATCAGCGGTTCGGGCACAGGCTTTCTCTCCCCGAATGCGGTGAGCTACTGGACCAACATCGACACCAGCAAGGTCCCCGACCTCGATCCGCCAGGCGGTTTCTGGGTCAACAATCCGCAAAGCGTCGGCGCCGCCTTTGATTACCCGGACGGCGAGATCGTGGAAAAGGGCGGCGTCGGCCAGCAGCTCCGACTGGCCAACCTTCTCGACACCTACACGGCGAGTCCCGGCACGTCCGGCAACCCGCGCAATGTATACACCTGCACCGGTTCGTGCGCGAACGGCAGCAGCCTGTCCGGCACCGTGTTCGCCACGACCAACGCCGACATCACGGCGACGGCGCTCAACCTCACCCCGCCCACGAGCGCCGTTTCGAGCATCTCGCGCAGCGGATTGACGGTAACGATGACGCTCGCGACACCGCCGGTCACGCCACTGACGAACGGCCAGCAGGTAACGGTGGCGGGATCGGCGTACCCGGAGTTGAACGGTACGTTCACGATCGGGCTCGTCAATTCCACCACGTTCACCTACACCATCAGCGAGAGCCCGCCGACGCCCGCGACGGGGACATTTACGGCGACCCAGCCGTCGACCCCGAAGAGCATCAGCTCGCTGACGCGCGCCGGGACCACCGTCACCGCCGTGGTGAGCGGCCACGGCTACCTGACCGGCAACAACATCACGATCTCCGGCGCGGCCGGCTCCCGTTACAACGGCACCTACACGATCACGGTGGTCGATGCGAATACGTTCCGGTACACGATCATCGACAATCCGCCGTCCCCCGGCACGGGCGGCACGGCCAAAGTGGGCTCCTCGACGGCGACGATCGCAGTCAACGGGATCGTCCGGGATGCAACGGCAGCCAACAACACGGCGCGGGTCGTCGTCACCGCAACGGGCAACCTGCCGGCTGCCTTTGCCGCCGGCGCGAAAGTCACGATCACCAACGCGACACCAGTCGAGTACAACGTCACGCTCGCCGCCATCATCGACGGCGCCAAGAACAACGCTTGCGGCGTCAGTGGCAGCGCGGGCAAGAAGGTCTTCTGCTTCACGATCCCGACGACGCCGGTGTCGGCCGATTCCGGCAGTGCCATGGCAGACTCAACGGCAACGGTTGCGTTGAGCAGCCTCACCCATCCGGTGGCATGCACCGGGTCGTCGCCGACGGCCGCAACCACGGTGACGGCGACGACAGCCGCGGCTCATCCGTTCGCCACCGGCAACGTCGTGAGCATCGGCGGCAGCCCCGTGGGGCCCCGGGAGAGCGCGTACGTCGGCAACGTCAGCGTCACGCGCGTCGACAGCACCCACTTCACCTACGCCGCGACGACCACGCCGCCATGCGCGCCCGGCACGTCCGGAGTGACGGTGACGACGTCCTCCGGCGGAGCCGACCGCGACGGCCTGATCAACTGGATGCGCGGCGAGGACAACATCGGCGACGAGCAGAGCCCGAATCCCGAGCAGAATCTCGTCAACGTGCGCCCATCGATACACGGCGACGTCATCCATTCGCGCCCTGCCGTCATCAACTACGGCGGAAGCTCGAACAAGGTGGTTGTGTTCTACGGCAGCAATGACGGCACGTTCCGGGCCGTCAACGGCAACAAGACCGGGAACATCGGCGATGTGCCGCCGGGTGGCGAGCTGTGGAGCTTCATACCGACCGAGTTCTTCCCGAAGCTGCAGCGCCTCTACACCAACCTCCCGCTGTTGAGCCTCGCCACGACGCCGGCCGGGATCGTGCCGACCCCGAAGGTGAAGGATTACTTTTTCGACGGCATCACCGGCGTGTACCAGAAAATGAGCGGGAACACGACCACCGCCGCCTACGTCTTCCTTTCCGCGCGCCGCGGCGGCCGGCTCCTCTACGCGCTGGATGTGACCGACCCGGCGGCACCGAAATTCCTGTGGAAGAAAGGCTGCCCGAGCCTCGGCAACAACACCGGCTGCGACGCCGGCTTCGACGAGCTGGGGCAAACCTGGTCGCAGCCCAAAGCCGCATTCGTCAGTGGCTGGCCCAATCCGGTAGTGATCATGGGGGGCGGGTACGATATCAACGAGGACAGCGAGCCGCCGAGCGCACCGGGCACCGGCCATCCGGCGATGGGGCGCGGCATCTTCGTCCTCGACGCCGCCACGGGGTGCATCGTCTGGCAGGCCGGCCCGAATCCGCCGAGCAGCGGCATGTGCGCCGGCGGCGCCCGGCAGACCGTATCCGCAATGACCTCTGCGATTCCAGCGGACATCACGCTGCTCAACCGCGATTTCGATGCCGGCGGGAAGATCGATCGACTGTACGCCGCCGACGTCGGCGGCAACATCTGGCGCGTCGATCTCGAGCCCGGTGGCTTCACGACGCCCGACCGCTGGAACGTCACCCAGTTCGCAGCGCTCGGCGGTTCGAGCACCACCAAGCGCAAATTCCTCTATCCGCCCGACGTGATCACCACCAAGAACTACGACCTCGTGATGCAGGGAACCGGCGATCGCGAGCATCCGCTCTATACCAACGATTCGGTGAATGTCGTCAACCGCTTCTACGTGCTGAAGGACACCAAGACCGGCAATGATGGGAGCGGCGCGACCACCATCGTCGACAACACGGCCAGCACGTCGCTGTCCGGGCCCAGTGGGCTGTTCAACGCCACGTCAGCCAGCTACGACGGCTCGCTCGCGGGGTTCTACATCACGCTGCGCCGCGCCGGGGAAAAGGTCGTCAACGGCCCCACCACGGTCGGCGGATACACCTATTTCGGGACCAATCAGCCGCCGCAACCGGGGGGGCTCGTCTGCACCAATCTCGGCACGGCGCGCGGATACCAGGTCAACTACGCGACCGGGGCCACCGCCACCACGGTGTTCGATGGCGGGGGCCTGCCGCCTTCACCCACGGCGGGCGTGGTCACGGTCCAGGTGGCCGGCAAGAATATCGATTTGCCGTTTGTGATCGGCGCCGGAGATCCTGTGCTCAAGACCTGCGTCGGCCCCGACTGCAAGTCGTCGATCGGCGCGATCAAGCCGGACATCCCGCTGTCGCCGGCGAGGCGCCGAATCTACTGGTACCTCGAAAAGCACGACAACTGAGCGGGTGTCTGCAACGGCAGTCCGCGCGTTCCGGTCGCACGGTGCGAGGAGGCTAGCCGTCGGCGTGGCGGCCGATCCACCGCGTGAGCGGTCGCCACTGCTCCCAGTCGTGCTCGCCGCGCGAGCGCGGCAGGTCGAACACCGACGCGCCGTCGCGCGCGCAGTGCACGTACACCTGCGTGTCGCGCAGGTGGGCCACCAGCGGGTGGTGCGTGCCCTTCAGGAAAGCGTCAAGCTCACCGGCGCTCGTCGTCCGCGCGTCGAAGCGCATCGCGACCAGCCCCAGCGCCAGCGCCCCGCGCTTGACCGCCTTCAGGTCGGCGATGGCGGCGAGGAAATGGCGCGTGGCCGCGATGTCGAACGCCGACGGGGACACCGGCACCAGCAGGATGTCCGCGCGCCGCACCGCATCGGCCAGATCATGGCCGTGCAGCCCCGCCGGCGTGTCCACGACGAGCCACTGCGGATCGAAGCCCTTGACGTCCTTCTTCCGGCCGTCGGGTGCCAGGCCGATGATCGGCGGGAACAGCGCCGGCCGGCGCTCCAGCCATTCGGTCGCCGAGCGCTGCGGGTCGTGGTCGGCGAGCACCACACGCTGGCGCTTGCCTGCCAGCCAGCCTGCGATGTTGGTCGCCAGCGTCGTCTTGCCGCTGCCGCCCTTCGGATTGGCGACCAGGATCGTGCGCATCGGATGCTCGGACGGGCCAGGGAGTGAAGTGGGCTATGCTACCATCCGCGCCTCGAAAATTGCGTTTGGCGCAAGCCGCTCCCCGATGGATGACGCCATTCCCGCTTCAGGCCCCGAGGCCCCGGCCAGCGCGCCGGCCGCGGCGCGCGCACGCGATCCGCGCAAGGCGGAATTCGAGGCGAACAAGCTCAAGAAGCGCCTGCGCCGGCAGGTCGGCGAGGCGATCGGCGACTACGGGCTGATCGCGCCCGGCGACCGCGTGATGGTCGCCGTCTCCGGCGGCAAGGACAGCTACGGCCTGCTCGACATCCTGCGCTCGCTGCAGGACCGCGCGCCGTTCGCCTTCGAGCTGATCGCCGTCAACCTCGACCAGAAGCAGCCGGGCTTCCCGGCCGACGTGCTGCCGCGCTATCTCGACGCGCAGGGGATCCCCTACCGGATCGCCGAGCAGGACACCTACAGCGTGGTCAAGCGCGTCGTCGCCGAGGGTGCGACGATGTGCTCGCTGTGCTCGCGGCTGCGCCGTGGCGTGCTCTACCGCGTGGCGGGCGAGCTCGGCGCGACCAAGATCGCGCTGGGCCACCACCGCGACGACATCCTGGCCACCTTCTTCCTCAACCTGTTCTTCGGCGGCAAGCTGAAGACGATGCCGCCGAAGCTCGTCTCCGACGACGGCAGGCACGTGGTGATCCGCCCGCTCGCCTACGTGCGCGAGCGTGACCTCGCCCGCTACGCGGAGCTGATGCAGTTTCCGATCATTCCCTGCAACCTGTGCGGGTCGCAGGAGCACCTGCAGCGCCGGCAGGTGACGCTGATGCTGCGCGACTGGGAGAAGCGCTTTCCGGGGCGCATCGAATCGGTGTGCAACGCGCTCGGCACCGTCGTGCCGTCGCACCTCATGGACCGCGCGCTGTTCGACTTCGCGGCGGTCCGCGCCACCGGCCGCGCCGAACCGGACGGCGACATCGGCTTCGACGTCGACGCGGCGCTCGAACGCGCGACCGAAGCGATGGCGACGCCGCCCGGCGTCGTCGCCTTCACACCACGCCAGTGAAGCCGAGCGCCCGCGCCGCCGCGCTCGCCTTCGTGGCGCTGCTCGGCATCGCGGCTGGCGGCGCCGCCGCGCAGGTGACCGCGCCAGCGGCCGTGCCAACGACGGCGGCCACGCTCGTGGGGAAGGAGCTGCTCGGGGCGCTGCGCGGAGGCGGCTACATCCTCTACTTCCGCCACACCGCCACCGATTTCGGCGAGAACGACACGCAGATGACGAGCTACGAGGACTGCACGAAGCAGCGCAACCTGACGGACCCGGGCCGCGCGGATGCGCGAGCGATAGGCGCAGCGCTGCGCGATCTCGGCATTCCGGTCGGGCGCGTACTCGCGAGCCCCTACTGCCGGACACTGGAGACCGGAAGGCTCATCTTCGGGCGCGCCGAGTCGAGCCTCGCGGTGCGCGGCGGACCCGCGGACGACAGCGGCGACCGTTATGCCGAGCTGCGCACGCTCCTGTCGACGCCGCTGCCCCGCGGGACCAATCTCGCCATCGCGAGCCACGGCAATCCCTACCGCGCGGTCGTCGGCGGCGCGTACCTCGCAGAGGGTGAAGCCGCGATCGTCGCGCCGCGCGGCAAGGACGGATATGCCGTGGTCGCGCGCGTCACCAAGGACGAGTGGAGGACACTCGCGCCCCGCAGCCCGTAAGGGGCGGTAACGCGTAGCACGGGTTGAGCGCCAGCGAAACCCGGGGCAAGCCGTGCCGCGGCCACGACGGGAAGACCCGCGCCGCCCACCCGGGTTTCGCTGGCGCTCAACCCGCGCTACGCGTACGAGAACGTGCCGCGGATCAGAACGTGCCGGGGTACGCGCCGCCGTCGAGCAGCAGGTTCTGGCCGACGATGTAGCCGGCGTGCGCGCTGCACAGGAACGCGCAGGCGGCGCCGAATTCCTCCGCCGTGCCATAGCGCCCGGCGGGGTTCGCGTCCCTGCCCGCGGCGTAGACGGCATCGTAGGGCTGGCCGGCGGCATTCGCGCGGAGCGCAATCGTCGAGCGCAGGCGGTCGGTGTCGAAGGAGCCCGGAAGCAGGTTGTTGATCGTCACGTTGTGCCGCGCCACCTTGCGCGCCACGCCCGCGACGAAGCCGGTGAGGCCGCTGCGCGCGCCGTTGGACAGGCCGAGGATGTCGATGGGCGCCTTCACCGCGGCGGAGGTGATGTTGACGATGCGCCCGAAGCGCCGCGCGATCATCGCGTCGACGGTGGCTTTGATCAGCGCGATGGGCGTGAGCATGTTCGCATCGAGCGCGCGGATCCACGCGTCGCGATCCCAGTCGCGAAAGTCCCCCGGCGGGGGACCGCCCGCGTTGTTGACCAGGATGTCGGGGTCGGGGCACGCGGCCAGCGCGGCGGCGCGGCCCTGCTCCGTCGTGATGTCCGCCGCCACCCAGCGCACGGGGCGGCCGACGCCGGCGCCGATCTCCGCCGCCGCCTGCCGCAGCGGCGCTTCGTTGCGCGCGATCAGCGTGACGTCGACGCCGGCGGCGGCGAGCGCCTGCGCGCAGCCGCGGCCGAGTCCCTTGCTCGCCGCGCACACGAGCGCCCGCCTGCCCGCGATGCCGAGATCCATGGGACGTTCCCTCTTCAGTGCGCCGTGGAGACTTGGCGCGCGCCGGCCGCGCGGCGGACCTGCAGCACGGTGGCGATGGCGAGCAGGAAGCAGCCGGCGACGGCGAACAGCACCTCGCGCGCGGCGCCGTGATCGAGCATCAGGCCGAACCAGATCGGCCCCACCAGGCCGCCGAGATCGAGCCCGGAATAGACGAAGCCGTAGACCCGGCCCGCGGCTCCGGGCGGGGTCGCGCCGCGCACGATCAGGTCGCGCGACGGCCCGGTCGAGCCGATGGCAAAGCCGGTGAGCGCGAACAGCGGGATCAGCGCGACGCGCGCGGGCGGCCACGTCGCGATCAGCACCACGAGCACCGCACCGGCCAGCAGCCCGGCGCTGGCGATGCGGTCGTGGCGCCCGGTGCGCGTCGCGAACACGCCGCCGGCGACGATGCCGGCGGTGCTGCCGAGCAGGAACGCCGTCAGCACGGTGGCGCCGACGGTCAGCGGCACGGCGAACGCCCCGTTCAGCACCGAGGGCGCAAACGTCTGCAGCCCGAGCGAGCCGATCGTATAGATGAAGAAGTACGCGAAGCACATCAGGATCGGCAGCTGGCGGAACAAAGGCAGGCTCCCCGCCAGCGTGTGCCTGACGCCGCCCGCCACGTGGCGGCAGTCGAGCGTCGCCCGCTGCGTGGCGAGCGCCCCGACGAACACGAGGCCGCCCGCGCCCATGACCGCCAGCGCGACGCGCCAGCCGTACGCGTCGCCGAGCGCGAAGCTCACGACCGGCGCGATCGCCCAGCCGAGATTGCCGCCGACGCCGTGCGTGCTGTAGGCGTGACCGAGCCGGCGCGGGGCGACGTTGGCGTTGAGGATCGCGAAGTCGGCCGGATGGAACACGCCGTTGCCGACACCCATGAGCGCGACGATCGGGTACAGCCAGCCGACACCGGGGGCGAGTCCCGCGACCGCGCAGCCGCCGGCGAGGAGCGCCATGCCCGAAAGCAGCACAGGCCGCGCGCCGACACGATCGACCGCGAACCCGGCGGCGAACTGCATGATTCCGCTCGATACGTAGAACACGCCGACCAGCACGCCGAGCGCCGCGTAGGACACGCCGAACTCCGCCTTGAGCAGCGGGAAGAGAGGCGGCAGCGCCAGCTGGAAGAAGTGCGACAGCGAATGCGCGAGCCCGACCATGCCGATGACCTTCACGTCATGGCGGAGCGAGGAATCGGTGGCGGGGTTCAAGGGTGAACGCGATGGTCCGGGCCGGAGCCTCGACTATACTGGAACCCGCGCGAGGGCACCCGCCCCGCGCCCGACCTTCCCTCCCGCCGCCACGATGCGCCTGCTTCTTGCCGAGGACGACCGGATGATCGGCGCCGGCGTCGAGCGCGGGCTGAAGCAGGACGGCTTCACCGTCGACTGGGTGACCGACGGCGAGGCCGCGCTGCTGGCGCTCGCCGAGAACGTCCACGACCTGCTGCTGCTCGATCTCGGCCTGCCGCGCCGCGACGGCCTCGACGTGCTCGCCGCGATGCGCCGCCGCGGCGACACGCGCCCGGTGCTGATCCTGACCGCGCGCGATGCCGTCGCCGATCGCGTCGCGGGTCTCGACGCCGGCGCCGACGACTACCTCGTCAAGCCGTTCGAGCTGGACGAGCTCGCCGCGCGCGTGCGCGCCCTCGCCCGCCGCCACGCCGGACGCGCCGAGCCCGTGGTCACCTGCGGCGCGCTCGAGCTGCGACCGGCGACGCGCGAAGTCCGGCTGCACGGCAAGCCGGTCGCGCTGTCGGCGCGCGAGCTGGCGCTGCTGGAGGCGCTGCTCGCGCGCCCCGGCGCGATCCTGTCGCGCGCGCAGCTCGAGGAGAAGATCTACGGCTGGAACGAGGAGATCGAAAGCAACGCGGTCGAGGTGCACCTGCACGGCCTGCGGCGCAAGCTCGGCACCGACGCCATCCGCAACGTGCGCGGCGTCGGCTGGATGATGGGGAAGCCGGCGTGATGACCGAGGCCGCCGCGTGAGCGCCCGCCGCTCGATCCGCCGCGAGTTGGTCGCCTGGCTCGCGCTCGGGCTCCTCGCCGCCGTCGCCGTCGGCGCGATCGCCACGTACCTGCGGGCGCGCGAGGAGGCGAACGCGCTGTTCGACTACCAGCTCTCGCAACTCGCGTCGTCGATCACCGGCATGCCGCTCGCTGCCGGCGCGGGGCCCGGATCGCTACCCGGCAACGACGCGCTGGTGGTCGAGATCTGGAGTCGCAGCGGCGTCGAGATCTACCAGTCGCAGCCGCAGCGCCGGCTGCCGCAGACGGCGGAGCGCGGCTTTCGCACCGTCACCAACGACAGCGGGGAATGGCGCGTGCTGACGACCCTTGCCGGCGACCAGGTGGTGCAAGTCGCGCAGCCGATGGCCGTGCGCCGCGAGCTCGCCGCGAGCATGGCGCTGCGCACGGTTGCCCCGCTTATCGCCATCCTGCCGTTTCTCGCGGTGCTGCTCTGGTTCGGCATCGCCCGCGGCCTGCGCCCGCTCGACCGGCTCGCCCGCGCCGTCGGACAGCGGTCGCCGCGCACGCTGGAACCCTTGCCGGAATCCGGTCTGCCGCGCGAAGTGCAGCCGCTGGTGCACGCGTTGAACGGTCTCCTCGCGCGGCTCGACGCGGCGCAGGGGGCGCAGCGCGCCTTCATCGCCGATGCCGCGCACGAGCTGCGCACGCCGCTCACCGCGGTGCACCTGCAGGCGCAGCTCGCGGAGCGGGCGAGCACCGACGCCGAGCGCGGCGCCGCGCTCGCGGAGCTGCGCAGCGGTCTCGATCGCGCCAGTCACCTGGTCGGCCAGCTGCTCACGCTCGCCCGGGAGGAGCCCGGCGTCATCGATCGTCCGCTCGCGCGCGTGGACCTCGCGGCGCTCGCGCGCGAGGTCGTCGCCGACGCGGCGGCGCGCGCTGCGGACCGCGGCATCGACCTCGGCGTCGACGGCGCGACGGCGGGCGGCGATGCCGCCGCGGCGCCCGCCGGTGCCGTCGCCGCCGACACGGCCACCGCAGTGACCGGCGACGCCGCCAGCCTGCGCACGCTGCTGGGCAACCTTGTCGACAACGCGCTGCGCTACACGCCGACCGGCGGCCGCATCGACGTCGCGATCGCGCGCGACGGCGCCGCGGCGCTGCTGTCGGTTCGCGACTCCGGCCCGGGGATCGCGCAGGCCGAGCACGCGCGCGTGTTCGACCGCTTCTATCGCGCCCCCGGCGCGGCGGGCGTCCCGGGGAGCGGGTTGGGGCTCGCGATCGTCAAGAGCATCGCCGAGCGGCACGGCGCCGCCGTCGTCCTCGGGCCGGGCATCGCCGGCCCCGCCGGCCCCGGCCTCGGCGTCACCGTCCGCTTCCCCGCCGGCGCGCCCGACGCACGTAGCCCGGGTTGAGCAAAGCGAAACCCGGGTGGGCGCAGCGACGGCCGCGACCGCCCCCGCGCCGGCCCGCCTTAAGCCCCGCTTAATTCTTCTCCCCTATGTTGCAGGTCAGCCGGGGCGAAGCGCTCCCGGTGTCGATCCTCAAACCTGGAGAGAACGATGCAAGCGAACGTATTCAAACGCAGTGTCATCGCGCTGGCGGTCGCCGGCGCGTTTGCGACGGGTGTGGTGGTGGCCGACCGCGTCGGCGTCCGCGCTGCGACCGCCGCCCCCGGTCCCGCCATCGCCGCCACCGCGCCGGCGACGGGCCCGCTGACGGCCCTGCCCGATTTCGCGAACCTGGTGGCAAAGCACGGCCCGGCGGTCGTTCACATCAGCGTCAGCCAGGACGGCGAGAAGGCCGCCGCCCGCGCCGGACGCGGCGGGCGCGGCGGCCGCGGCATGCCGGATCTCGGCGAGATGTTCCCGAACTTCCCCGGCTTCCCGGGGCAGCCGGAGCCCGACCAGGGCCCGACGCAGGGCGTCGGCTCGGGCTTCATCGTCACGGCCGACGGCGTGATCCTGACCAACGCCCACGTCGTGGCCAATGCCGACGAGGTCACGGTCCGCCTCACCGACCAGCGCGAATTCAAGGCCAAGGTGCTGGGCAGCGACAAGCTGACGGACGTGGCGGTGCTGAAGATCGACGCGAAGGACCTGCCGGTGGTGAAGATCGGCAATCCGCAGGCCACGCGCGTGGGCGAGTGGGTGGTCGCCATCGGCGCGCCGTTCGGGCTCGACAACACCGTCACCTCGGGCATCGTCAGCGCCAAGTCGCGCGCGCTTCCGGGTGACGCCGCGGTGTCGTTCATCCAGACCGACGCCGCGGTCAATCCCGGCAACTCGGGCGGACCGCTGTTCAACCTCAACGGCGAAGTCATCGGCATCAACTCGCAGATCTTCAGCCGCAGCGGCGGCTTCCAGGGCCTCGCCTTCGCGATTCCGATCGACGTCGCGATCAACGTCAAGGACCAGATCCAGCAGAACGGCAAGGTCCAGCACGGCCGCCTCGGCGTGACGATCCAGGAAGTGAGCCCGGCGCTCGCGGAGAACTTCGGCTTGAAGAAGCCGGGCGGCGCGCTGGTGAGCTCGGTGCAGAAGGACGGGGCGGCGGCCAGGGCCGGCATCGAACCGGGGGACGTCATCCTCTCGTTCGACGGCAAGCCGATCGGCCGTTCCACCGAGCTGCCGTCGCAGGTCGCCGCGGTGAAGCCCGGCGCGAAGGTGACGATCGAGGTCTGGCGCGACGGCAAGGCGAAGGAGTTGACCGCCACCGTCGGCACCTTCGAGGAGAAGACGACGCTGGCGGGCGGCAAGGACCTCGCCGCCAAGGGCAAGCTGGGCGTGGCCGTGCGGCCCCTGTCACCGGAAGAAAAAAAGGCCGGAGAGCTGACAGGTGGAGTCGTGGTGGAGGAAGTGGCGGGCGCCGCGGCCAAGGCCGGCGTGCGCGCGGGTGACGTGATCGTGTCCGTGAACAGCGTTGCGGTGAAGAGCCCCGAGCAGCTGCGCGAGCTGGTGGGCAAGGCGGGCAAGTCGCTTGCCCTCCTCGTGCAGCGCGACGACGCGCGCATCTTCATTCCGGTGACGATGGGCTGACGCACCACGCGTGTTTCCTGTTCGGGCGGGCTGCTGGTGGCCCGCCCGTTTTTTTGCACTGGATTTCGGGGCCTGCGCGGTGCGGGGTGAGGCGCGCGTCACGGGCTTCGGGCGCCGCCGCGATTCTCGAGCCAAGCCGTCCTACCGTGCTGGCGGCTTAAGGCGCCCGTGACGCGCGCCTTACCCCGCGCCGGAGCGTGCCTGTGCGCCGAAAATGGGGACAGACGCATTCCGGCGGATAATGGCGCCCATGAGCGAGAACACTCCCCGCCACGAGCGCCTGGCGGCGATGCCGCGCACCCGCCTTCCCGGAACCCCGGACCCGATGCGGTACTTCGAAGGCGTCGGCGGAGTTCGCCTGGCGGCCGACGAATGGGGCGACCCGAACGGGCCGCTGGTGCTGCTGCAGCACGGCGGCGGGCAGACGCGCCACGCCTGGCGGGGCGCCGGCGAGCGGCTGGGTCGCGCGGGCTATCACGCGATCGCGTTCGATGCCCGCGGGCACGGCGATTCGGACTGGGCGCCCGACGGGCTGTACGGCCAGGACGTGATGGTGCAGGACCTCGTGCGCGTGGTCGCGGCGCTCGGCCGTCGCCGCCCCGTGCTGGTCGGGGCGTCGATGGGCGGCGGCACGAGCCTCGTCGCGGTCGGCGAGGATCACGTCGACGCCACCGCGCTGGTGATGGTGGACATCGCGCCGCGCGTCGAGATGGAGGGCGTCGCGAAGATCCAGGCCTTCATGCAGCAGAAGCCCGACGGTTTCGATTCGCTGGAGGAAGTCGCGGCGGCCATCGCCGCCTACCAGCCGCATCGCGCGCGCCCGCGCACGCTCGACGGCCTCGCCAAGAACGTGCGCCTCGGCGCCGACGGCAAGTACCACTGGCACTGGGACCCGCGGTTCCTCACGGTGCGGCGCGACATCGGCCGCCGCCTGCAGCGCCTGGAAGCCTGCGCGCGCAGCCTGCGACTGCCCACGCTTCTCGTCCGCGGCGGGCTCTCCGACGTGCTGAGCGAAGAAGGCGCGCGCGAATTCCTCGCCCTGTGCCCGCGCTGCGAATACGTCAACGTCACCGGCGCGGCGCACATGGTGGCCGGCGACCGCAACGATCACTTCGGCGATGCGGTGGTTGCCTTCCTGGCGCGCGCAGTGCCCGTCGGCGGCGCTCCGTTGCAGCCCGCGCACGAGCCCCATCCGCGCGACGACCCGCGCATCGGCGACGTCAACGACGTGCCGTGATGAAGCGGTAGCCCGGGTTGAGCCAATGCGAAACCCGGGTGGTTGCGGCAATGGGCACATCGGGGACATCGCCCTGCCCACCCGGGTTTCGCATTGGCTCAACCCGGGCTACGCATCAACGCATCAAACGGCCAGCACCCGCGCCAGGAACGCGCTGATCGCGGCGATCTCCTCCCACACGACCGAATGCGGCATCGGGTACGTGTGCCACTCGACCTTGTAGCCGCTGGCGACGAGCCCCTGGCGCGAGGCTTCGCCCCATTCGAGGCGCACCATCGGATCCTGCGTCCCATGCGCCATGAAGATCGGCACGTCGCGGTTGGCGGCGCTCGCCTCGGCGGCGAGCTCCTTGCCGCGTACCAGGTAGGTCGACAGCGCTACGATGCCCGCCAGCCGCTCGGCATGGCGCAGCCCGGTGTAGAGCGCGACCGCGCCCCCCTGCGAGAAGCCGGCGAGCACGATGCGCCGCGCCGGGATGCCGCGATGCCCCTCGCGCGCGATCAGCGCCTCCACCTGCGCCGCCGACGTGCGCACGCCGGCGAGATCCGCCCGGTCGGAGAGATTGGCGTTGTAGATGTCGTACCAGGCGCGCATCGCCATCCCGCCGTTGAGCGTGACCGGGCGCACCGGCGCGTGCGGAAACACGAACCGGATCTTGAGCGCGGGCGGCAGCCGCATCTCGTCGACGACGGGAACGAAGTCGTTGCCGTCGGCGCCGAGGCCGTGCAGCCAGATGACGGCGGCATCGGGATGGGCGCCGGATTCGAGCTCGATGCAGGACAGGAGTTCGGTGGTCATGGGAGGGAGATTCGTGGCCGACCGGGAATTCTAGCAAGCCCGGCTGGCGCGGCGGCTTCTTTGATCCAGATCATTCGGACCGTTCCACCCGGCTGCTAGCGTGCCGGTGTTCGAAGCACGGACCGGGCTGCGGATCCGCAGTCCGGACGGGGAACGCCATCGGGAGGAGATGCCATGTCATGGTCGCAGGTCTACGATCCACTGAATAACACCGTCCTGTCGACGATCTGCGCGGGACTTCCGATCGTCGTGCTGCTGGGCAGCCTCGCCTTCTTCCACGTCAAGGCGCACTGGGCGGCGATCCTCGGCTTGGTCGTCGCGCTGGCCGTCTCGATCTTCGTGTTCGGCATGCCGGCCCCGATGGCGGGCAAGAGCGCCCTGTACGGCGCCCTCTTCGGCCTGCTGCCGATCGGCTGGATCGTGCTGAACGTGATCTTCATGTACCAGCTCACCAACGACGTCGGCCTGTTCGAGGTGCTGCAGAAGAGCATCACCGGCATCACCAACGACCGCCGGCTGCAGCTCCTTCTGGTCGCGTTCTGCTTCGGCGCGTTCTTCGAGGGCGCCGCCGGCTTCGGCACCCCGGTCGCGGTGACCGCGGCCATCCTGATGGGGCTGGGGTTCACGCCGCTGTCGGCAGCCGGTCTCTCGCTGATCGCCAACACCGCCCCTGTGGCCTACGGCGCGCTCGGCACGCCGATCGTCGTGCTGGCGGCCGTCACCGGTCTCGACCTGCACGCCCTGTCCAGCATGGTCGGCCGCCAGCTGCCGTTCTTCTCGGTCCTCGTGCCTTTCTGGCTGATCTGGGCTTTCGTCGGATTCCGCCGCATGCTGGAAATCTGGCCGGCGATCCTGGTGGCCGGCGTCGCCTTCGCTGTGCCGCAGTTCCTGGTGTCCAACTTCCACGGTCCGTGGCTCGTCGACGTGATCGCGGCGATCTCGTCGATGGGCGCGCTCACGCTGTTCCTCAAGGTCTGGAAGCCGAAGACCGTGTGGCTGTCGACCTCGCGCGAAGGCGAGACGGTGTCGCACGCGATCGCCGAGGGCCAGCGCGTCGGGCACGGCTATTCGCGCGCCGAGGTGTGGAAGGCGTGGACGCCGTGGGTGATCCTCTCGGTCCTGGTGTTCCTGTGGGGGCTGCCGCAGATCAAGGATCTGCTCAACGGGGTCTCCAATCCCAAGTTCCCGATCGACGGCCTGCACAACCTGGTGGTGCGCGTCCCGCCGGTGGTCGCCAAGGCGACCCCGGAGGCCGCCGTCTATTCGCTCAACTGGCTCTCCGCCACCGGCACCGGCATCCTGATCGCCGCGCTGATCGCCGGGCTGGTGATGGGCCTGTCGGTCCCCAAGATGGTCGCCACTTACGCACGGACACTGAAGCTCGTGCGCTACTCGCTGCTGACGATCGCCGCGATGCTGGCGCTGGGCTTCACCACCAAGGGCGCCGGACTCGATGCGACGCTGGGGCTCGCCTTCGCCAACGCCGGCTGGCTCTACCCGTTCTTCGGCGCCATGCTGGGCTGGCTCGGCGTCGCGCTGACCGGCTCGGACACGTCGTCGAACGTGCTGTTCGGCGGGCTGCAGAAGATCTCCGCCGAGCAGCTGGGGCTCTCGCCGGTGCTGATGGCAGCGGCCAACAGCTCGGGCGGCGTGATGGGCAAGATGATCGACGCGCAGAGCATCGTCGTCGCCTCGACCGCCACGCAATGGTACGGCCACGAGGGCGACATCCTGCGCTACGTGTTCTTCCACAGCCTGGCCCTGGCCGCGCTGATGGGCATGCTGATCATGGCGCAGGCGTACGTGTATCCTTTCACGCTGCTGGTCGTCCACTAACGCTGCGCTTCACCCCGCAGGTGCGCCATGCTGCGTGAACAGTACGGGGCGCTACGCGAGGCGCTCGCCGGATTCATCGCGCGCGAGCGGCTCGTCACCGATCCGCTGCGGCTGCTCGCGTGGGGCACCGACGCGAGCTTCTACCGGCTGATCCCCCAGCTGGCGGTCGTCGTCGAGAGCGAGGACGACGTCGTGCGCCTGCTCGCCGAGTGCGCGCGGCACGCGACCCCCGTCACCTTTCGCGCGGCCGGGACGAGCCTCTCCGGCCAGGCCGTCACCGACTCGGTGCTGATGCTGCTGGGCGACAACTGGCGGCGCTGCGACATCGCGCCCGACGCCTCGACGATCACGCTGCAGCCGGGCGTGGTCGGCGGCAACGCCAACCGCCGCCTCGCCCGCTACGGCCGCAAGATCGGGCCGGACCCGGCATCGATCGACGCCGCGATGATCGGCGGCATCGCCGCCAACAACGCGAGCGGCATGTGCTGCGGCACCGCGCAGAACAGCTACCGCACGCTGGCCGGGCTGCGCGTCGTCCTGGCCGACGGCAGCGTGCTCGACACCCGCGACGCCGGCAGCCGCGCGGCGTTCATCGCGCGGCGCCCCGATCTCGTCCGCGACCTGGATGCGCTGGGCGCCGCCACCCGTGGCAACGAGGCGCTCGCCGCGCGCATCCGGCACAAGTTCCGGATGAAGAACACCACGGGCTACAGCCTCAATGCGCTCGTCGACTACACCGATCCGATCGACATCCTCGGCCACCTGATGATCGGCTCCGAAGGCACGCTCGGCTTCATCAGCGAGATCACCTACGCCACGGTGCAGGAGCACGCGCACAAGGCGAGCGCGCTGATCCTGTTCGACGATCTCGAGACCGCCTGCAACGCCGTGACCGCGCTCAAGAGCACGCCGGTGGCCGCGGTGGAGCTGGCCGACCGCGCCGCGTTGCGCTCGGTCGAGGGCAAGCCCGGCCTGCCCGACGCGCTGCGCGCGGTCGGGCCGAACGGCGCCGCGCTGCTGGTCGAGACGCGCGCGGCGGACGCCGGCACGCTGGCCGCGCAGGTTGGCGCAATCGAGACCACGCTCGCGTGCATCCCCACCTTCGGTCCGGTGCGCTTTTCGGCCGACCCCGAGGAATGCGCACGCTTCTGGAACGTGCGCAAAGGAATGTTCCCGTCGGTCGGCGCGATGCGCGAAACGGGGACCACGGTCATCATCGAGGACGTCGCCTTCCCCGTGCCGCGGCTGGCCGAAGCCACGCTCGACCTGCAGCGCCTGCTCGCCGCGCACGGGTATCCCGAGGCGATCATCTTCGGGCACGCGCTCGAAGGCAATCTGCACTTCGTGTTCACGCAGGATTTCAACAGCGCGGCCGAGGTCGAGCGCTACCGCGGCTTCATGGCGGCGCTGTGCACGCTGGTCGTCGAGGTTTACGACGGCTCGCTCAAGGCGGAGCACGGCACCGGCCGCAACATGGCGCCGTTCGTCGAGATGGAATGGGGGAAGGACGCCTACGCGCTGATGCAGGCGGTGAAACGCCTGTTCGATCCCCACGGGCTGCTCAACCCGGGCGTGATCCTCAACGGCGACCCCGAGGCGCACCTCAAGCACCTGAAGCCGCTGCCGGCGTGCGATCCGATCGTCGACAAGTGCATCGAATGCGGCTTCTGCGAGGTGAAGTGCCCGTCGCACCGGCTCACGCTGTCGCCGCGGCAGCGCATCGTGGGCGTGCGCGAGCTGGCGCGGCTCGCCGCAAGCGGCGACGACGCGCCGCGCCACGCCGAGATCGAGCGCCTCTACGCGTACCAGGGTGTGGACACCTGCGCCGGCTGCGGCCTGTGCGCGACCGCGTGCCCGGTCGGCATCGAGACGGGGATCCTGATCAAGGCGCTGCGCGGCCGGCGCGCGAGCCCGCTGGCGCAGCGCGTGGCCGGCTTCGCCGCTGACCACTTCGGCGCCGTCACCACCGGCGTGCGCGCAGGGCTCGCCGGCGCGGACCTGCTGCACGGGCTCGTCGGCACGGCAGCGATGAAGCGCTCGCTCGACGGGCTGCGCACGCTGTCCGGCGGCCGGCTCCCGAAGTGGTCGCCGACCCTCGCCCGGCCGGCGCATTTCACGCCGGCGCCGCGGCAGGCAGCACCCGACGGCACCGACCGCATCGTGTATTTCCCCAGCTGCGCGGCGCGCAACATGGGCGCGCAGCGCGGGCACGAGGTTGCCGCGTCGCTCCCCGTCACCGCCGAGCGGCTGTTCGCCAAGGCGGGCTACGCCGTCACCTATCCCGAGCGCCTCGACGAGCTGTGCTGCGGCCAGCCGTTCGAGAGCAAGGGACTGGCGGCGACGGCGGACCGCAAGTCGGCCGAGCTCGAAGCCGCGCTGCGGGCGGCGAGCGAGGACGGCCGCGTGCCGATCGTGTTCGACACCAGCCCCTGCGCCTACCGGATGAAGCGCTACCTGGCCGGCCGGCTGGCGATCCAGGACAGCATCGAATTCATCGACGCGCACGTGCTGCCGCGCGTGGCCATTGCGCCGGTCGCCGGCCCGGTGGCGATCCACCCGGTGTGCAGCGTGCGCAAGATGGGCACCGTCGACCGGCTGCTGGCCATCGCGAACCGCTGCAGCCCCGATGTCGTCACCATCGACGCCGTGCTGTGCTGCGGTTTCGCCGGGGACAAGGGCTTCACCCGGCCGGAGCTGAACGAGCACGCGCTGCGCCACCTCGAGGCGGGGCTGCCGCCGCATTGCAAGACCGGCTATTCTACGAGCCGGACCTGCGAGATCGGGCTCGCCGAGCAGGCAGGTTTTGCGTACGAATCGATCATCTACCTCGTCGATGCCTGCGCGAGCGCGCGACCGGCGGACAAGGAGGGCGCCGCATGAAGGTCGCGCTGTTCATTCCGTGCTACGTCGACGCGTTCTTTCCCGAGGTGGGCATCGCCACGCTGGAGCTCCTGGAGCGGCTCGGACAGGAGGTGGTGTACCCGCTCGACCAGACCTGCTGCGCCCAGCCGATGGCCAACAGCGGCTGCCACGAGGAGGCCGCCGCGACCGAAGCCCTGTTCGTGCGCAACTTCAAAGGCTTTGACTACATCGTCACGCCGTCGGGCAGCTGCACGCATCACGTGCGCGACCACCTGACGGCGATCCCCCAGACCCCGGAAGTCACCGCCGTGCGCCGCAACACCTACGAGCTGGTCGAGTTCATCCACGACATCCTCGGCGTCCGCAAGTTTCCATGGGCGGAATTCCCGCACAAGGTCGGGCTGCACGTCGGCTGCTCCACGCTGCGGGCATTGAAGGAAGCCAAGATGTCCGAGATCGCCGGGGCGCCGTTCTCGAAGCCGCTGGCGCTGCTCTCCGCGGTGAAGGGCATCGAGTTCGTGCAGCCCGCCCGGCCCGACGAATGCTGCGGCTTCGGCGGCACGTTCTCCGTCTTCGAGGAGCCGGTCTCCGCGAAGATGGGCTACGACAAGGTCAACGACCACCGCAATGCCGGTGCCGAGTACATCGTGTCGCCGGACATGTCCTGCGTGATGCACCAGAAGGGCTGCGCGGAGCGCCTCAACCTGCCGCTCAAGTTCATCCACATCGCGCAGGTGCTGAACGGAGCGCGGGCATGAAGCGCATCGACCACGCCGAGGCCTCGTCGCATTTCATCAAGGCGAAGGACCACATCGACTTCCACGACAAGCGGCTGTGGGACCTGCGCACCAAGCGCGACCGCGAAAGCGAGAGCCTGCCCGAGTGGCAGGAGCTGCGGACACTCGCCTCGCAGATCAAGGAGCACACGCTCACGCACCTCGCCGACTATCTGGAGGAGTTCGAGCGCAACGCGCAGAGGAACGGCGCCGTCGTGCACTGGGCGCGCGACGCCGCCGAGCACAACCAGCTCGTGTACGACCTGCTCCGCTCGCGCGGCGCGAAGACGCTGGTCAAGGCCAAGTCGATGCTGACCGAGGAATGCGAGATGCGCGAGTTCCTCGGTCCCCGCGGCATCGAGGTGATCGAGACCGACCTCGGCGAGCGCATCCAGCAGCTCGACAACGAGCCGCCCAGCCACATCGTGGTTCCCGCCGTGCACAAGCTGCGCGCCGACGTGGCCGAAGTGTTCGGCCGCACGCTCGGCACCGACCCGAAGAACAGCGACGTCCACTACCTGGCGGAAAGCCAGCGCCAGACCACGCGGCCGTACTTCCTCGCCGCAGGGGCGGGCATGATCGGCGCCAACTTCGCCGTGGCCGAGACCGGCACCGTCGTCGTCTGCACCAACGAGGGCAACGCCGACCTCAGCATGAACCTCCCGTCGCTGCAGATCGCCTCGATCGGCATCGAGAAGCTGATCCCGCGCGTCGAGCACCTCGGCGTGTTCATCCGGATGCTCTCGCGCAACGCGCTCGGCTCGCCGATCACCCAGATCACCTCGCACTTCCGCGCCCCGCGGCCGGGCACGGAGCTGCACATCATCCTGGTCGACAACGGGCGCTCGGAGCGGCTGGGCATGGCCGACTTCTGGTACTCGCTCAAGTGCATCCGCTGCGGCGCCTGCATGAACACCTGCCCGGTCTACCGGCGCAGCGGCGGCCTGAGCTACGGCGCCACCTATTCCGGGCCGATCGGCGTGATCATCGATCCGACCTTCAACCTGCGCAAGTACGCCGCGCTGCCTTTCGCCTCGACGCTCAACGGCAGCTGCAGCAACGTCTGCCCGGTGCGCATCAACATCCACGAGCAGATCTACAAGTGGCGGCAGGTCATCAGCGAGCGCGGGCAGCTGCCGATGGTCAAGAAGAACGGCATGAAGCTCGCCGGCAAGATCCTCGCCAGCCCGCGGCTCTACCGGGCGGCGATCGGCGCGGCCGGCACCGGCATCGAGTACCTGCCCACTTCATGATGTACAACCGCATGAACGCGTGGGGCAAGCAGCGCGAGGTCCCGGCCACGCCGCCGGCCACCTTCCGCCAGTGGTACCTCGCCAACCGGACGAAGAAGGGGAAGAAGAAATGAGCAGCCGCGACGAGATCCTCGCGCGCGTCCGCGCCAACCAGCCGGCGCCGCTGCCGCTGCCGGAGGTCCCGCTCTTCGACGCCGGCCGGTCGGCCTCGCTTGCCACGTTCAAGGCGAGCCTCGTGCGCATGGGCGGCAAGTTCGCCGACGTGCCTGCCGACGGCGATCTCGATGCCCTCGTCCGGCGCCTCTTTCCCGACGCGAAGGTGGTGTGCTCCGCGACGGCGGAGGTGGCCGGCAACGGGCGCTCGCCGGCGTGGGCAAGCCGGCGGAGCTCGACGACGTCGACGTCGGGGTCGTGCGCGCGGCCTTCGGCGTCGCGGAGACCGGCTCGGTGTGGCTGTCCGAAGCCCAGTTCGGCGTCAATGCGCTCGGCTTCCTGTCGCAGCACCTCGTGGTGCTGCTCGACCCGGCGCGCATCGTCGTCAACCTGCACCACGCGTACCACGAGCGCGGCTTCCACGACGCTCGCTACGCGGTGCTGATGACCGGGCCGTCGGCGACCGCCGACATCGAGGGCATCCTGATCCACGGCGCGCAGGGCATCCGCAGCCTGACCGTGGTTCCCGCCCGGTTCCCGCCGCTCGGTAGCCCCGTCCGGCGTAGCCCGGGTTGAGCGCGAGCGAAACCCGGGTGGGCGCCGCAATGGGCACGACCACCCGGGTTTCGCATTCGCTCAACCCGGGCTACTCACGCGAACCACGCCGAGCCGTGCCCGTTCCCGCCGTCGACCCTTTTGCCCCCGCCCGCGCGTGGTTCGCCGCGCAGGGCTACACGCCGTTCGCGTTCCAGGAGGAAGTCTGGGCGGCGTACGCGCGACGGCGAGAGCGGGCTCCTCCACGCGCCGACCGGCATGGGCAAGACGCTCGCCGCGGCGCTGCCGCCGCTCGTCCTCGGCGAAGCGGGCGCGCCGGAGAAGCCGCCGCCGCTCGCGCTGCTGTGGATCACGCCGCTGCGCGCACTCGCCGCCGATACCGGGCTTGCGTTGACCCGCGCCGCCGCGGCGCTGCAACCGCACTGGAGTGTCGACGTGCGCACCGGCGACACCACGGCCGCGGCGCGCGCAAAGCAGGGCAAGCGGCTGCCGACGGCGCTCGTCACCACGCCGGAGAGCCTCACGCTGTTCCTGGCGCGCGCCGACTGGCGCGAGCGCTTCGCGCATCTTTGCGCCATCGTCGTCGACGAGTGGCACGAGCTCCTGTCGACCAAGCGCGGCGTGCAGGTCGAGCTGGCGCTCGCCCGCCTGCGCGGCGCCCGCCCTGCCCTGCGCGCCTGGGGACTCTCGGCCACGCTCGCCAACCTCGACACCGCGCTCGCCTGCCTCGTCGGCGTCGATTCCGCGGCGCCGACGCGAATCGTGCGCGGCAACGAAGGCAAGACGATCGTCATCGCCACCGCGCAGCCGAAGACCATCGAGCGCTTTCCGTGGGCCGGACACATCGGCCTGAAGCTGCTGCCCGAGGTCATCCTGGCGATCGAAGGCGCGCGCTCGACGCTGGTGTTCACCAACGTGCGCTCGCAGACCGAGATCTGGTACCAGGCGATCATCAACGCGCGGCCGGACTGGGCGGGCACGATCGCGCTGCACCACGGCTCGCTCGAGCGCGGGGTCCGCGACTGGGTCGAGGCCGGACTGCGCGAAGGACGGCTGCGCGCCGTCGTCTGCACGTCGAGCCTCGACCTCGGCGTGGACTTCGCGCCGGTCGACCAGGTATTGCAGATCGGCAGTCCCAAAGGGGTCGCCCGGCTGCTGCAGCGCGCCGGGCGCAGCGGCCATCAGCCGGGCGCCGTGTCGCGGGTCACCGTCGTGCCGACGCAGGCCCTCGAGCTGGTGGAGGCCGCGGCCGCGCGCGCAGCGGCGGCGGCCCGCGCGCTCGAGGCGCGCACGCCGCTCGTCGCGCCGCTCGACGTGCTGGTGCAGCACCTCGTCACCTGCGCGCTCGGCGGCGGCTTCCGGCCCGACGAGTTGCGTGCCGAGATCCGCGGCACCCACGCGTACGCCGCCCTGCGCGACGACGAATGGCAATGGGCGCTCGACTTCGTCGTCCACGGCGGCGCCAGCCTCAACGCGTATCCGGAATACCGCCGCGTGGTGATCGACGACGACGGCGTCGCGCGCGTGCCTGACGCGCGGATCGCGCGCCGGCATCGCATCGGCGTCGGCACCATCGTCAGCGAGTCGTCGATCACCGTGCAGTTCAGGAACGGCGCGCGCCTGGGCCACGTCGAGGAAGGCTTCATCGCGTCGCTCTCACCCGGCGACTGCTTCGCCTTCGCCGGCCGCGCCGTCGAGTTCATCCGCGTGCGCGAGCTGACGGCCTGGGTGAAGCCGGCGGCGCGCAAGGCGACGCTGGTGCCGCGCTGGTCGGGCGGCAAGATGGCGCTTGTCCACCCAGCTCGGCGACGGCCACGCGCGGGCTGATCGCCGCCGCGCGGCGCGGCGAGTTCGCGTCGCCGGAGTTGCAGCTCGTGCGACCGCTGCTGGAGCTCCAGGCGCGCTGGTCCGCGCTGCCGGCGGACAAGGAGTGGCTGATCGAGGCGATCGCCACACCCGAAGGCCACGGCCTCTTCTTCTACCCTTTCGAGGGGCGCCTCGCGCACCTGGGGCTGGCCACGCTCTTCTCCTATCGCCTGTCGCGCGCGACGCCGCGCACGTTCAGCCTCACCGCCAACGACTACGGCTTCGCGCTGCTGTCGGCGCAAGCGGTGTCGCTGTCCCTCGGCGACCTGGGCCGGCTGCTGGCCGCACCCGGCGTCGAGGCCGACATCCTCGCCGGTCTCAATGCCGCGGAGCTCGGGCGCCGCCAGTTCCGCGAGATCGCGCGCGTCGCCGGGCTCACGTTCCAGGGCTATCCCGGCGAGCCGCATCCGGCGCGCCAGCTGCAGGCCTCGTCGGCGCTGTTCCACGACGTGTTCGCCGAATACGATCCCGACAACCTGCTGCTGGCGCAGGCCGTGCGCGAAGTCCTCGAGCACCGGCTCGAGGCGCCGCGGTTGACGGCGGCGCTCGCGCGGCTGCGCGGCAGCCGCGCGCTGCTCACGCGTCCGCCGCGCCCGACGCCGTTCGCGTTCCCGCTGCTGGTGGAGATGTTCCGCGAGCAGCTCAGCACGGAGAACGTCGAGACGCGCGTGGCGCGGATGGTCGCGGAGCTCGAGGCGGCGGCAGCGCAGCCGCGCTGACCGCTTGGCGCTGCGTTCGCCGCCACCGCCGGCCCCGCATGGGGCCGACCGCGCGGTCCGTTATCATCATGGCCCCTCCATCGACCGAAGGAATCGCTCCATGCCGGCCAACCCGTTCGACCTCTCGGGCAAGATCGCCCTCGTCACCGGCGCCTACCGCGGCCTCGGCTTCGCCATCGCGCAGGGGCTCGCGCGGGCCGGCGCGACCGTCGTGCTCAACGGCCGCCGGCCCGATGAGCTCGCCGTCGCCGCGAAGACGCTGACCGACGCCGGACACCGCGCCACGACCAGCGTGTTCGACGTCACCGACGGCGAGGCCGTGCGCCGCGCAGTCGCCGCCGTCGAGGCGCTGCACGGCCGCCTCGACATCCTCGTCAACAACGCCGGCATCCAGCGGCGCAATCCGCTGGTCGATTTCACGCAGCAGGACTGGGACGACATCATCGCCACCAACCTTACCGCGCCGTATCTCGTCTCGCAGGCCGCGCTGCGGGGAATGATCGCGCGCAGGAGCGGCAAGATCATCCACATCGCATCGCTGATGAGCGAGCTCGCGCGGCCGACGGTCGTGCCGTACACGGCAGCGAAAGGCGGCGTGCGGCAGCTGACGCGCGGGATGGCGGTCGAGCTCGCGCCGCACAACATCCAGGTGAACGCGATCGCGCCGGGGTATTTCGCCACCGAGATGAACCGCGCGCTGATCGACAACGCAGAGTTCAACGCCTGGGTGTGCAAGCGCACGCCGGCCGGCCGCTGGGGACAGCCGGACGAGATCGCCGGCCTCGCTGTGTTCCTCGCCTCGGCGGCGGCGGACTACATGACCGGCCAGCTGCTGGTGATGGACGGCGGGATGAGTGTCGCGTTGTGATGCCCCATTGACCGGCGAGCTGTCGGCGACACTCTGCGGCGAGGAGGTGCTGCTCTTCGCCGAGCGCGCGCTGTACTGGCCGCGCGCGCGCACGCTGTTCGTCGCCGACGTGCACCTCGGCAAGGCGGCGGCGTTTCGCGCCGGGGGCGTGCCCGTGCCGCGGGGCGCCACCGCCAACGATCTCGCGCGGCTCAGCGGGCTCCTCGCACGCACGCAGGCCGCCCGCCTCGTCGTCCTCGGCGACTTCCTGCACGCCGCGGCGGGACGCGTTCCCGCACTCGACGTCGCGGTGCGGGCGTGGCGCGCACGGCACGCGGCGCTCGCGGTCGTGCTTATCCGCGGCAATCACGACGCGCACGCCGGGGATCCGGCGCAGGACTGGGGCGTCGAGGTGGTCGCCGAACCGCATCTCGCCGCGCCGTTCCTGCTCTGCCACACGCCGCAGCAACCGCCGACCGGCTACGCGCTGTGCGGGCACGTGCACCCGGGCGTGCGCGTCGCCGGCGAACACGATGCCGTGCGGCTGCCGTGCTTCGTCCTGGGGCCGCGGCGGGCGCTGCTCCCGGCGTTCGGCCGCCTCACCGGCCTCGCGCTGATCACGCCGGCGCCGGGCGAACGGGTCGTCGCGGTCGCCGGCAACGCGTTGTTCGCACTTCCCGGTTCGTGACCTGGCCCCGGTTCGCCGCCCGACCCCCATTCGTAGCCCGGCGTTGAGCAACGCGAAACCCGGGTGGGTGGGGCAATGGCCGCGATTGCCCCGGGCGTCGCTCCGCTCAACACCGGGCTACGCACGACGACGTAGCGCAGAGCACACCATGTTGCATTGCGACACGATTTGGCTGTCGCAAATTTGCAACGTTGCGGTAACCGTCCGTCGGCCGGGCCGCTTGTGGACAAACCGGTGAATAGCCGGTGGAAAGACCGTGCATATGCCGGAGCGAGCCCGGCAGTCCGCTGTTTTTGTTCCGGTTTTGCCGGACGCCGGATGTGGATCAAAAATTCCTTGCCAATCCGCCCGCGCCTCACTATCCTTTGTGTTCATCAGGCACTTGAACACAAGATGTAGTAGATTTTGATTTGCAAGCAGATTCCGGAGCGCCCGCCGACTCCGCCCCGCAGCCCGGGGCGGCGCCGCGAGGGGAAGTGCGGTGGCGGGCCCCGGAAACCCGCATCAGGCTTGGCTTTGCGCGAAACAGGCGGTTCCGCGCCGAATCGGCGGAAAACGCCGCCGCGTGCAATCACAACGACAAGAATTTGGACAGGAGAAACGACCCATGCAAGTCACCAGCGCTTCCCCCTCCGCCACGCCGTCTCCATCGACGCGTGACCTCATGCCCGGAGAAACCGGAAGCGTCCACGGCACCAGCGCGGATGCGCGCTTCGCGCAATACAAGGTAATCCGCCGCAACGGCGCCGTCGTCGGCTTCGAGCCGGCCAAGATCTCGATCGCGATGACCAAGGCGTTCCTCGCCATCAACGGCGGCCAGGGCGCCGCCTCGGCGCGCGTGCGCGAGGAAGTCACCAAGCTCACCGAGGCCGTCGTCACGGCGCTGATGAAGCGCAAGCCCGAGGGCGGCGCGATCCACATCGAGGAAATCCAGGACCAGGTCGAGCTCGTGCTGATGCGCGGCGGCGAGCACGAGGTCGCCCGCGCCTACGTGCTCTACCGCGAGCGCCGCACGCAGGAGCGCGCGCACGAGAAGGCGCAGCGCAGCCCGAAGAGCGAGGCCGCGGCGGCGATCATCGTGCTCGACAACGGCGTGTCGCGGCCGCTCGACCTCGATCGGCTCACCGGCCTCGTCGAAGAATCCTGCGCGGGACTCGTCGACGTCGAGCCGGCGCGCATCCTCAAGGCGACGCTGAAGGACCTCTACAACGGCGTGCCGATGGACGAGGTGCGCAAGTGCGTCGTGCTCGCCGCGCGCACGCTGATCGAGAAGGACCCGGCCTACAGCTTCGTCACCGCCCGCCTGCTGCTCGACGCGATCCGCCACGAGGCGCTGGGCGAGGAGGCCACGCAGGCGGACATGGCCGTCAAGTACGCCGAGTATTTCCCGCGCTTCGTCAAGCACGGCATCAAGATCGGCCTCCTCAACGAGGCGCTCGCGCAGTACGACATGAAGGCCCTCGGCGCGGCGTTGAAGCCCGAGCGCGACCTGCAGTTCGGCTACCTCGGCCTGCAGACGCTCTACGACCGCTATTTCCTGATCGACCAGCACGCCAACTTCGCCGGCGGCGGCCGCCGCTTCGAGCTGCCGCAGTGCTTCTTCATGCGCGTGGCGATGGGCCTCGCGCTCAATGAAGTCGACCGCGAGACGCGCGCGATCGAGTTCTACAACGTGCTCTCGACGTTCGACTTCATGAGCTCCACGCCCACGCTGTTCAACTCGGGCACGCACCGCTCGCAGCTCTCCTCGTGCTACCTGACGACGGTGGCCGACGACCTCGACGGCATCTACGAGGCGATCAAGGAAAACGCGCTCCTTTCCAAGTTCGCCGGTGGATTGGGGAACGACTGGACCAACGTGCGCGCGATGGGCTCGCACATCAAGGGCACCAACGGCAAGAGCCAGGGTGTGGTGCCCTTCCTCAAGGTGGTCAACGACACCGCGGTGGCGGTGAACCAGGGCGGCAAGCGCAAGGGCGCGGTGTGCACGTACCTCGAGACCTGGCACCTCGACATCGAGGAGTTCCTGGAGCTGCGCAAGAACACCGGCGACGACCGCCGCCGCACGCACGACATGAACACCGCGAACTGGATTCCGGACCTCTTCATGAAGCGCGTGATGGAAGGCGGAGACTGGACGCTGTTCTCGCCGTCCGACGTGCCGGATCTGCACGACATGTGGGGCCACGCGTTCGAGGAAGCGTACCTGCGCTACGAGGACAAGGCGGCGCGCGGCGACTTGAAGCTCTTCAAGAAGATCCCGGCGCTGCAGCTCTGGCGCAAGATGCTCTCGATGCTGTTCGAGACCGGCCATCCCTGGATCACCTTCAAGGACGCCTGCAACGTCCGCTCGCCGCAGCAGCACATGGGCACCGTGCACAGCTCCAACCTGTGCACCGAGATCACGCTCAACACCAGCGACACCGAGATCGCCGTGTGCAACCTGGGCTCGGTCAACCTGCTCGCGCACATGAAAGCGGTCGGCGACGGCTGGGAGCTCGATCACGACAAGCTGCAGCGCACGATCCGCACCGCGATGCGGATGCTCGACAACGTCATCGACATCAACTACTACGCGGTGGCGAAGGCGCGCAACTCGAACTTGAAGCACCGTCCGGTGGGCCTCGGCATCATGGGCTTCCAGGACTGCCTGCACCTGCTGCACACGCCCTACGCCACCGAGGCGGCGATGGCCTTCGCCGACCGCTCGATGGAGGCCGTGTGCTTCTACGCCTACTGGGCGTCGACCGAGCTCGCCGAGGAGCGCGGCCGCTACTCGTCGTACAAGGGCAGCCTGTGGGACCGCGGCATCCTGCCCCAGGACACGCTTGCGCTGCTGAAGGAGGAGCGCGGCGGCTACGTCGAGATCGACGCCTCGCAGTCGATGCCCTGGGACCGCCTGCGCGCGCGCATCAGGGACCACGGGATGCGCAACTCCAACTGCGTGGCGATCGCCCCGACAGCCACGATCTCCAACATCATCGGCGTGGGCGCATCGATCGAGCCCGAATACCAGAACCTCTACGTGAAGTCGAACCTGTCCGGCGAGTTCACCGTGATCAACGAGCACCTGGTCGCCGAGTTGAAGAAGCAGAACATGTGGGACGAGGTGATGGTGGCCGACCTCAAGTACTTCGACGGCTCGCTCGCGCGGATCGACCGCGTGCCGGCCGACCTGCGCACGCTGTACGCCACCGCCTTCGAGGTCGAGCCCAAGTGGATCGTCGAGGCCGGCGCGCGGCGCCAGAAGTGGATCGACCAGGCGCAGAGCCTCAACATCTACATGGCCGGCGCGTCGGGCAAGAAGCTCGACGAGACCTACAAGCTCGCCTGGCTGCGCGGATTGAAGACCACCTACTACCTGCGCACGCTGGCGGCCACGCAGGCGGAAAAGTCCACCGGCGAAGGCGGCGAGCTGAACGCCGTGTCGCACACCGGCGCGCAGGTGGGCGGGGGCAGTTCGGCGGCGCGGACGAACTACGCCGCGGCCGAGCCGGAAGCGCCGAAGTTCTGTGCCATCACCGATCCGACGTGCGAGGCCTGCCAGTAGGGAGCCGCGCAAGCAGGAAAGCGCACGAGGCGCGCCCGCAAGAGGCGCCCGGCGCATGGAGTGTTGAGTCGTCCCGCAAACCCGGACAGGAGGGCAAGCGATGAACGCGAAGACCGAGCAATGGGAGTCGTACACCGATGAAGTCGGCCGGCGCCACTGGCGCTGGCCGGCCACGACCACGCAGATGGGCGCAACCGGCCCGCTGCCGGATGCCGGGTCCCGTTACAAGTTCGGCGTGCCTCAACAGCAGCAGGCGCAGCGCGCGCCGCTGCCGCTGAAGGGCAAATAGCGAGCAGCACGGCGCGGGCCGGGTGAACGGTCCGCGCCGGTTCGTTCCGCGAGCGGCGGCAGCGCGGGTGCGGCACGACGGCACCGGCGCGGCGGCCCAGACGGATCGTTCGTCAACCTGCCCACAGGAGGCTTTTTTGGCCCGATACGAGCATGTCCAGCGGCACGTGATCGACGCGCGGTATCTCGGGGACTACAAGGTCTGGCTTGAATTCAACGATGGACGAAAGGGCGTGGTGGACCTGGCGGACGACCTCTACGGCGAGAGCTTCGAGCCGTTGCGCGACCGCGACCGCTTCGCCGAGTTCTACCTCGATTACGGGCTCGCGACGATCGCCTGGCACACCGGCGTGGATTTCGCCCCCGACTACCTGTACGACCGCCTGAGCGCGATGCATTGAAGTGCGCAGACTTGCCCGCTCCGCGGGCGCGCAGGTTACGCAAGAGCCAATGAAAATCAGGGCACGGGACTGGAGAAACAAATCATGCTGACCTTCGAAGACGACTTCGTCGCCCCCGCCACCAAGCCGATGCTGCAGCCGGCGACACCGGAGACGATCCGCGCCCAGACCGCCGGCGGCATCCTCTCGCGCGAGCCCGTGCACGACCTCGACGTCGAGACGCAGGCGATGGCCAACGGCTTCCGCCGCGTGCGCCTCGAGGACAAGCGCGTCATCAACGGCTCCGCCGACGTCAACCAGCTGGTCCCGTTCAAGTACCGCTGGGCCTGGGACAAGTACATCGCCGCCTGCGCCAACCACTGGATGCCGCAGGAAGTGAACATGCAGCGCGACATCGAGACGTGGAAGAACCCCAACGGGCTCACCGACGACGAGCGCCTGATCGTCAAGCGCAACCTGGGCTTCTTCGTCACCGCCGACTCGCTCGCCGCCAACAACATCGTGCTGGGCACCTACCGCCACATCTCGGCGCCCGAATGCCGGCAGTACCTGCTGCGGCAGGCCTTCGAGGAGGCGATCCACACCCATGCCTACCAGTACATCGTCGAGAGCCTCGGCCTCGACGAGGCCGAGATCTTCAACGCCTATCACGAGATCAAGTCGATCCGCGACAAGGACGAGTTCCTGATCCCGTTCATCGAGGTGCTGACCAACCCGATGTTCAAGACCGGCACGATGGAATCCGACCAGGCGCTGCTGAAGAGCCTGATCGTGTTCGCCTGCATCATGGAGGGTCTCTTCTTCTACGTCGGCTTCGTGCAGATCCTGGCGATGGGCCGCCAGAACAAGATGACGGGGTCGAGCGAGCAGTACCAGTACATCCTGCGCGACGAGTCGATGCACTGCAATTTCGGCATCGACCTGATCAACACGATCAAGATGGAGAATCCGCACCTGTGGACGCCGGAGTTCCGCGAGGACATCCGCGTGCTGATGAAGAAGGGCGTGGACCTCGAGTACGCCTACGCCGAGGACACCATGCCGCGTGGCGTACTGGGCCTGAACGCGACCATGTTCAAGGAGTACCTGCGCTTCATCGCCAACCGCCGCTGCCAGCAGATCGGCGTCGATCCCCTGTTCGACAAGGCCGACAACCCGTTCCCGTGGATGGCCGAGATGATCGACCTCAAGAAGGAGAAGAACTTCTTCGAGACGCGGGTGATCGAGTACCAGACGGGCGGGGCCTTGAGCTGGGATTGAGGCCGCACGACCTAAAGCGACTGGCGAATGCCGGACCGCTCCACGCGCTCACCGATCGGGCCGGCAGGGGCGCCGAGGCCCTTGCGAGCCATCCGCTAGCGCCGGTGCCGCGCACCTGTCCGGAGATACGCGCCAACATTCCGGCGACTCCGTTGCAGCTATGCGAGCTGCGGCGAACGGCAGGCGCTCAGTAGCCTTCCTGGGCCTTGCACCAAGGCCTTGGCCGCGATCAGCCGGTTGGCAAGCGCGACACAGGCGCCGCTGGGGCTGCCGGCCTTGCTTTCGGAACCGGGCCCGGAATCGTAGACTGTTGCGTGTCGCGCAACACCTGCCCCCGCTCACCCCCAGTCACCCCGCCGCCGATACGCCATGCCAAGCCTTGCATTCCTGCGTACGCTGGCGATCGCGATGGGCTTCGCCGCCGGCACCTGCGCGCCCGTCGCGGGCGCGCAGGTCTACAAATGCACGGACAACGCAGGAAGGACAGTCTACGGCGACACGCCGTGCGACAACGCGAGCAAGCCCATGCGGCTAGCCGACCCCGCCAAGGCGAGCGCTACGGACCCGCAGATGTGCGCGCAACTGCTGGACGAGCTCAACCGTCTCGCAGGGGACGCCGAGCGTAACGCGCAGAAGGGGCGCGCGGAGAGCGCGTCGGGCGCCAAGCGCCGGCAAGGCCTGACGCGGCAATACGAGGCGCGCTGCGTGGGGGTGGCGCACGCCAGACCAAAGGCGAACTGAACCGCGGCCACTCTGCCCCGGCCTGTACCGAAACGGCGTGGCCGGCGGGGGCTACCGCTCCCGCCCTGCCTCGTGCCAGGCCTTGCGCACCGGCGAGAGCAGATAGTCGAGGACCGATCGCCGCCCGATCAGGATCTCGGCATTGGCCTGCATCCCCGCGCCAAGGGGAAAGCGCTGGCCGTCCATCTCGAGTTGCATCGCGTCGAGCATCACCAGCGCCTTGTAGACCAGCGGCAAAGTCCTGGCGCTGGCGCCTCCGCCGCTCGCCGCGGCGCCCTGGCCCGTGGCGCCGTCCGCGGAATCCGCGCTGACGTGCAGCACGGTGCCGTCGACCATCCCGTATTTCTGGAACGGGTAGGCCGCGAACTTGAGCCGCGCGACATGCCCCTGCCGCACGAAGCCGATGTCCTCGTTGGACACCCAGACCTCGGCGCGCAGCGTGTCGTCCTTCGGCACCAGCGTGAGCAGCACCGTGCCCGGCTGCACCACCGTGCCGACAGAGTGCGTCGCCAGGTCCTTCACCACGCCGTCCTGGCCGGCCTTCAATTCCAGCAGCGCCTGCCGGTGCGCCTGCTTCGCGATCTCCTGCGCGAGCCGGTCGGCTTGCGCACGCATCTCGTTGCGCTCCGCGTGCAGCTGGCGGCGGTAGTCGCTGTCGATCTGGGCGAGCTTCTTTTCGGATTGCTGGACGCTCGCGCGCGCCGACTCGATGACGTGCACCTGCGCTTTCTGCTCCTGCTCGCGCTCGATGCGCTCGCGCTTCTTGTCGCTCGCCATCAGCGGACCGGCGAAGCCGTCCTTCGCGAGCTGGTCGAACGCCTGGTCCTGCGCGACGTAGTGCGGCAGGACTTCCGCCAGCTTGGCCTGCACTTGCGTGGCCAGCGCGACCTCGTGCCGCGCCCTGGCGAGGCGGCTCCTCTCTTCGGCCAGCGCCGCCTCGAACGCGCTGCGGTTGGCGCGATGCTGGGCGGCCATTTCCCGGGCCAGCTCCGGCGCATCGTCGGCCGCGGGCACGTAGGGCCGATCCGCCAGCTCCGCGTCGATGCGTCCGAGCGTCGCGCGCTTGCGCCGGTAGTCGTTGTCGAGGGATCGCGCGTCGGCGTCGGTGATCAGCGCGTCCATGCGCATCAGCACCTGCCCTGCCCGCACCACATCGCCTTCCCTGACCAGGATCTCCTTGACGATGCCGGGCTCCGCCGGCTGCACGATTTTGAGGTAGCTCTGCGGGATGAGCTTGCCCTCGGCCACGGCGACGATGTCGAGCTGCCCCACGACGGCCCACGCGAACAGCGCGGCCAGCAGCGCGAGCAGCGTCCACAGCACCGCGCGGCCCAGCGGACTCGGCGGCGCGTCCGTCAGGCGCAGGATCGCCGGCGAGAAGTCGCGGACGACGTCCATGCCTATGACAGGCGCAGCGGACCGATCTGCAGGCCAGGCAGCGGTGTGAGCGGCTGCGTCGACGTGCCGAACGCCGGGTTGGCGAGGATGTCCAGCGCCGGCCCCACGCCGATGCCGGCGAGCGTACCGTTGAGGCCGTACTGGTAGGCGAGGTCGCCGCCGATCGCTCCGCTGTCCGAACCCGCGAGCCGCGAGGACGCCAGCGCGTTGGACAACGCCCAGTTCGCGAGCGACGCGTTGGCCGCGCGCGCGTTGTCGAACGCCCCGACCAGTGCCGTAAAGCTGAAGGCCTCGACTTTGTCGTCGCGCAGCGGGTCGCTGCCGCCGGGCGCGTAATCGGACATCGCCGCGGCGATCATCTGCAGGGTGACCACGCTGCGCGACGGCTTCGACGCATACCAGTTCTTGAAGGTGATCTGGTCGCTGGCGCCCATCTTCAGCACCAGGTCGCTGCTCACCTTGCTGAAGGAGAGGTCGGCATAGCGGATGCCGCCGCCGATGCTGAGCGTGTCCTGGCCGGAGTCGCCGCCGGCCAGCGTGTCCTGACCGTCGCCCCGGTTGAACAGGACCATGTCGTTGCCGGCGCCGGTGGTGAGCGCGTCATCGCCCTGCCCGCCGAGGAACATCTGCGAACCGGCGCCGCCCTTGAGCACGTCGGCGCCCATGCCGCCGTTGAGGAGCGCGGCGCCCGCGGTGTCGGTCAGCGTATCGTTGCCGGCGCCGCCTTCGAGGATGTCGTTGCCGGTGCCGCCGTTGAGCGTGTTGTTGGCGCCGTTCCCGCGCACGAGGTTGGGCAGCGCGTTGCCGGTGCCGTTGATCGCCGCGGTTCCCGTGAGGACGAGGTGCTCCACATTGGCCGGCAGCGTGTACGTAACGCCGGCCTCGACCGCGTCGCTGCCTTCATTGGTGTTTTCGACGACCCCGTCCTTGCTGCTATCGACGACGTAGGTATCGTCGCCGGCGCCGCCCGACATCGTGTCGCCGCCCGCGCCGCCGTCGAGGCGGTCGCTGCCGGCACCGCCTGCGAGCGTATCGTTGCCCAGGCCGCCGTCGAGGCGGTCGTCGCCGCCGTTGCCGTTGAGAACATCGTTTCCGGCGAGACCGCTGAGCGTGTCGTCGGCGGGGCTGCCGTTGAGAACGTCGTTTGCGGATGTGCCGCTGATCACCACGCCACCCGCGACCGCGATGTCGAACACGTCGGCGGCCGTGAGATTTCCCGGATCCCGGGCAGTGACGCGCACGCTGACTAGGCCCGGAGCCGTCGCCGTGCCGCTGAACGTCCGGGTCGCTGAGTCGAAGTGCAGCCACGACGGCAACGCGCTGCCGTCGGCCAACATGGCGGTGTAGGTCAGCGTCGCAGGCGCGTCGGGATCGACGAATGCGCCGTCCGGCACCGTGAACGCGAACGCCGCGCGCTGCCACACGGTTTGATCGGGCAGCGGCGTCGCCAGCACGGGCGCACGGTTCGCTACGGCGACGTTCAAGCCCAGGTAGAGACCTGCCCTGAGACCGTAGTCGTCGCTGCCCCACAGGATCAATTGCTGGTAGCCGACGTCGGACGCGCCCGGCGTGCCGGTGAACGTGCGCGCCGCGGCGTCGAAATGCAGCCATTCCGGGACCGCGGAGCCGTCCTCCATCGTCACGCTGTAGACGATCGAATCACCGGCGTCGGGATCGGTGATGGTGTCGAGCGGAATCGTCCCGATGAAGGCCTCGCCGGCGCGCGCCGCCAAGTCCGGCGGATTGCCGCTCGCGATCGGCGCGCGATTGGCGGCGGCGCGGTCGACGGCGGCCTGAATCTGCGCCTGATCCCAGGTCACGCCATTGGCGAATTCGACGCGGTCGATGCGGTGGTCCGAGGCCACGCCGCCGGTGACGGAGCCCGCCGCGTAGTAATCGAGTACCACGACGGCGTCGCTCGCGGCCCTGAGCTTGATAACGGCGTCGTTCCCCCACCGGTACGCGACCACGTCGGCATCGGTAATGCCGCTGCCGAAGCGCAGCGTGTCGACGACGCCCTCGACGTCGGCGTTGTCGAGGGTGTCCTGTCCGTCGCCGCGGCGGAACACGTACGTATCGTTGCCCGCGCCGCCGAGCAGGTAGTCGTTGCCCGCGCCGCCGGTGAGGACGTTGTTGCCGGCATTGCCGAACAAGCCGTTGCCGAGCGCGTTGCCGGTGAGTGCGAGGTCCATCCTGCCATCGGCCGCGGCCAGGCGTTCCACGTGCTCCGGCAGCGTCCAGTTCACCGCGGTGCGCACGAAGTCGTCGCCCTGCCCTTCCAGCTCGACGACGGCGTCGCCGGCATCGTCGACGTCGTACACGTCGTCGCCGTTGCCGCCGACCAGCGTATCGGCGCCGCCGCGCCCGAAGAGCGTGTCGTTGCCGCCCATGCCGACGAGGCGATTCGCGGCGTCGCTGCCGACGAGCGTGTTGTCCTGCTCGTTGCCGGTGGCATCGGTGGCGGCGGCGCCCGTCAGCGTTAGGCGCTCCACGTTGTCGGGCAGGACGATGCCGATCGAGCTGATGATTCCATCGTCGCCGCCGTCGGCCGCCTCGACGACGATGTCGCCGGCATCGTCCACGACGTACCGGTCATCGCCGCTGCCGCCGTCGAGGTGGTCGGCGCCGGCGCCGCCGTCGAGGTAGTCGTTGCCCTCGCCACCGACCAGCGAGTCGGTCCCGCCGCCGCCATACAGCAGATCGTTGCCCGCGCCGCCGTCGAGATAATCGTTGCCGTCGAATTCGCTGGCCGGATCGGTGGAGCTGCCGCCGTCGCCCAGCAGCCGGTCGTCGCCGTCGCCGCCGAACAGCAGGTCGTCGTTGCCCCCGCCCACCAGCTGGTCGTTGCCGGCACCACCGTCGAGACGATCGGCGCCGTGGAATGCGCCGGCGACGTTGTCGAGGGTGTCGTCGCCGAACAGCGTGTCGGCGCCGTCGCCGCCGGAGAGCGTGTCGTCGTTGCCGCCGCCCACCAGCTGGTCGTCGCCGGCGCCGCCGTCGAGGTGGTCGACGCCGTGGTCCTCGCCGCGCAGCGCGGTGCTGCTCTCGTCGCCCGCCAGCCGGTCGTTGCCGGCGCCGCCATACAGGGTGTCATCGCCGCCCCCGCCGATCAGGGTGTCATTGCCGTCCTGGCCATCGAGATAGTCGTCGCCGTAGGCCATCGCGGCGAGCGCCGCCGCGCTCTGCCCGGCGTCGTTGCCGACGATGTTGACGGCGCTCGTGTCGCCCCAGATGTTGTCGTGGCCCGCGCCGCCGTAGATCGTGTCGTCGCCACCGCCGCCCTCCAGGTAGTCGTCGCCGTCCTCGCCGTCGATGTAGTCCGCGCCGTGGTATTCCAGCGCGACGAAGGCGGGGTCGTCCGTGCGCCCACCGCGGTCGCCGAAGATGTGGTCGGCCCCTGCGCCGCCGAAGAGGGCATCGGCGTTGCCGCCGCCGTCGATCTGGTCGTCGCCTGCGCCACCGTCGACAAAGTCCGCGCCATGATCCGCGGGCGCGACCGTATTGAGGTAGCCGTCCACGACCACGCCGTCGGCCTGGATGAGATCGTCGCCGTCGCCGCCCTCGATGATGTCGGCGCCGGCCGTGCCGTCCAACGTGTCGGCACCGGCGCCACCCAGCACGCGGTCGTCGCCGGGGCCGGCGATCACGCGGTCGTCGCCGTCGCCGGCGTCGATAGCGTTGGCGCCGGGACCCACGCCTGAATCGGCCGCGCCATCCCAGATCGTGACCTCGCCGTCCTGGTACGCGCCCCACGTCGTTCCATGGCCATACACGAGCTTGCCAACCGGGGCTTGCCACGTATCCGTTGGGCCGAGTTGCTGGAGGTCACCCTTCAGGTTGCCGGCGCCGAGGATGAAGTCGTTGCCCGCGCCGCCCGAGAGCTCGTTGCTGCCCGCGCCGCCGGCGATCAGGTCGTCGCCGTCGCCGCCTGCGAGCTGGTCGTTGCCGGGGCCGCCGTTCAGTGCGTCATTGCCGGCAAGGCCGTTGATTGCTTCGCCGGCGCTGGAACCGTAGAGCGTGTTGTCGACGATGGCAGCGCCGGCGCCGCGGACGAGGTTGCCGTCCGCGCCGATCACGTAGGCGATGTCGCCGCGGTTGACGACGACACGGTCGCCGCGGCGCAGATCGGTGGGCGCGCTCTGCGTGGCGTAGGTCTGGTCGCCGTCGAGCGACTGCGCGGTGGCGCCGGTATCGTCGAGGTTGATGCTCCACACGTTGGAGCTCGCCGTTGTGCTCGTGCTCGCATAGGTGGCGCTGAGGCTCCCGCTGGCGTCGGCGGCGACCTCGCCAGTCTGCACGAGACCGAAGCTCACCTGCGTCTGGCCTTCCGCCAGCGCGATGACCGCGCCGTTGGCCGCCACCGTGGTGCTGCCCAGCACGGCTTGGAAGGCATCGCCGAGGCCCGACAGGTGCAGCGTGAGCGTGTCGCCGGCGCGCGCTGCGACGCTGAGATAGATCGAGTAGGCGCGGCCTGCGCCCTCGGCGACGGTGCTGTGGCCCGCGACGCTCGTCGGGTTGAACGCAAACGGCCCGAACGGCGTGGTGCCGCCGCCCTCCTCGATGAAGACCTGGGCTTGCGGATCGAGCTTGATGCCGAGGTACCCGCCAGCCTGGGCTTGGGCGAGATCGAAGTGCTCGATGGTCACGTCGTTGCCCGGGCCCAGGTTGGAGACGGTGAGCACGCCCAGTTGGGCGGCCCGAGTTGGGACGAACGTGTAGATCTCTGCGTTCCTCCCCACCCACGTGTCGCGCTTGCCGGCACCTCGGCCGCCAAGCAACGTGATGCCCGACACGGTGCTGATCACGTCTTCGCCGGCGAGGTCGTCACTCACGGTATCCTTGCCGCTGCCGACGATGTAGGTGTCGAAGCCCGCTCCGCCGATGAGGATGTCGTTGCCTGCACCGCCGTCAAGAGTGTCCGCGCCATCCAGACCCAGGAGGACATCCCGTCCCGCGCCGCCGCGCAGAGAGTCTGCGCCGACGCCGCCGATGGCCAGATCGTCTGCACCGGCGCCATCGCTCCAGATCATCGCTCCTTCGCCGGTTTGAACGTGCCAGCTCTGCTGCGTCGTGAAGTGTGTAAGCACGTCCTGGTCGCGGGGAGAGAGCGACCGCATTGCGGCGGCAAGGCGGGGCAAGGCCTTGTGGTCCGATGCCTCCGGGTAAAGGTTGGCGATGTTGAAGTGGATAGCCCCGGATTGGGTCGTGAAGAGGGGGCTCGGCTGGGGCGCGAACTGGTAGTGCTCGATCAATGCGGCGAACAGCGCCTTGTTGATGCGCTCGCCACACGTGGTTCCGGTGCCGCCGATGCGCAGCATGTCCTGCGCCAAGACATCGAGGACGTGGTTGGCGGGCGACGCAAGACCGCTGCCGACGTGCTGGCGCAGCATGTTGGTCAGAAAGTCCGGCTTGTTCGATACGGCCGGGTCCTGGGCATACAGGCGGGTATCGAAGAATGATTCCAGCGCATTGCGCTGCGCTACGACCGCATCGTTGAATGGCCCGGACGCGCACAGCGCATGCAGCAGCGAAATGGAGTGCAGATTGATGCGTCCTGCGAGGCGAGCCGCGGGACTGCCGGTGTCGAGAAACGACTGGGCACCGACCACCAGGCGTTGGATCCGTGCCGGGTCAACGATCGTGTTGCCCGCCGTCCGGATGATGTCCAATACCTCCCCTTCCACGTACCACGCTTGAACATTGCGCTCACGCGTCGAAAAGTCGAGGAACCCGCCGTTCACGTAGTCTTCAAGCGTCGAATTCCGGTAACCGGACGTCGCCAGCATGTCTCTCAGAGCCTCGAGCGTCGCCGGATTCCTGGCAGTCAGCTCGAACGGTGCCGGATCGAAGGTGGTTGCCTGCCGGTCGAACAGGACGGCCATGACCGCTGCCAGTCCGCCCCCGAGGGAGTGGCCGGTGAACGAAATCCCGACATCGGGATGTTCACGCATGACCTTGATCACCAACGCGGCGGCTTGGACGACCTGCGCCGAGCTGAGGCCCAATGCCGCCGGGATGTTGCCCAACAGAAAGTCCGCAACCTGGCCTTCGTTGGTTCCGGTGAACCCGATCACGATCTCGGTGCCGTTCGAGTAGACACCGGCAGAAAAGCCGGTGACCGGATCGTCGCGCAGCCAATCCAGTTGCTCCCAGCCGAGGGGAACGAACATCGTGTTTTCGTCCGTTCGTGCATAGACACGACCCGAAATTTGCACGAATTCTTCCCTCGTAGCCATCGCTAGTTCTCCAATGAACGTTCGGGAGACTTCAACACGGGCTCAACCACGCGTCGACAATCTGCCGAAACTTCTTGCCGGCACCTCGATCTTCCTTCTCCTTCACTTCCAAACTCACCAACCCCAGCTCGCCACGCGCGTTCACACCGGTCAGCAGATTTGCCGATCGGCCAAACAATCTTGGGTCGAGCGGACCTTCTTCCCATCTTCCATCGCGTGTCCGGTACTGCACATACGGCAGCCGCGGACGCCCGAGGTCATACCAGTCGACGCACGTGTAGAACGTCGCCACCAAAAACCACTCCTTGGTTTGCGTGTCGTAATCGAAGAGCATCGGCACCCACCGCTGCGACCACACGGGCGGGTTGGTCGGAAGCCTGGGACGATCGATCTCAAGCGTCATCCGGGTCGCCCGCCAGCCACCGGGCCCGCCGATCTCGCCCAGCGCCTTTCCCTGCGCCGTGCGCTTGACGACGATCACCTGGCCGTCGGCGAGCCTCACTTCCTCCTTCCAGCTCACGTCGACGTTCCCGCACGCGGCGAGCATCGCCACAGCCGGCACCACGCCAAGACGAGCCATCAGCTGACCCACCGCCCCCCCTTCGCCTCCGGCTCCGCGACGACTTCCATCTTCGGCACACCCGCCCGGCCGCCGAACGTGAACACCTCGTCGACCTGCAGCGCTCCCGGAATCTGGTGCGTGATGAAGATCATCGTCACGCGGCCCTTGAGATTGTTGATGGTTCGCGCGAAGTGTTCAGCTGTCGCTTGATCCAGGTTCGACGTCGCCTCGTCGAACACCAGGATCTGCGGCCGCTTGAGCAGCGCGCGGGCGATGGCTACACGCTGCTTCTGTCCTCCTGACAACCCGGTCCCGCGCTCGCCGATGTGCGTCTGGTAGCCGTCGGGCAGCGCTTCGATGGTGTCGTGGATCTCCGCGGCCTTGCAGGCGGCAATCACGTCATCGAAGCTCGCGTGCGGATGCGCCATGACGAGGTTGTCGTAGAGCGTCCCGGAGAAGAGCACGGTGTCCTGCGGCACCATGCCGAACGCGCTGCGCAACTCGTTCGCCGCCAGGTGGCGGATGTCCCTGCCGTCGAGCGCGATGCGGCCCTCGACCGGCAGGTAGAAGCCCAGCAGCAGCTTCGCGAGCGTGCTCTTCCCGCAGCCGGACGGACCCATGATCACGCTGAGGCGGCCCGGTTTGAAGTGGAGGTCGAGCTTCCGGTAGAGCCACGGGTGGTGGTCGCTGTAGCGGAACGCGAGATCGTGGATGCCGATGCGGCCGCGGCCGAGACCGTTCTGAGCGCTCTCCCGGCTGGGCGTGAGCGCGTGCGACTCCTGCGGCATGTCGACGATGTCGCCGATGCGCTTGACGGCGATGGCGGCCTGCTGGAACTCCTGCCACAGGCCGACGAGGCGCAGCAGCGGCTGGCTCATGCGCCCGGCGAACATCTGGAACGCGACCAGCATGCCGACGGTGAAGCCGTCGTTGCGCATCACGAGCAGGGCGCCGGCGATCAGGATGGCCAGCGTCATCGCCTGCTCGAGGCCGTTGGCAACGACGCTGTACGTGTTGCCCGCCTGGCGCGTCGCGAAACCTGCCCCGAGGTACTGGGCCAGCAGGTCGCCGTACCTGCGATCGAGGTCCGATTCCATCTGCAGCGACTTGACGGTGGCCATCCCGCAGACGTACTCGGTGAGAAACGACTGGTTGCGCGCGCCCAGCATGAACTGGCGATCGAGCCGTGCGCGGAACACCGGAGCGACCGCGAGGCTGATGATCGCGATCATGCCGAGCAGCACGACCGCGACCAGCGATAACTGCCAGCTGTAGGCGAACATCACCACGAGAAAGACGATCAGGAACGGGAGGTCGAGCACGAGCGCGATCGCGGCGCCGGAGACGAACTCGCGGATGGTCTCCACGCCGTGCAGGCGGGCGACCAGCGTTCCGGTGGGGCGCTGCTCGAAATACGGCAGCGGCAACCGCAGGAGGTGGCGAAACACCTGGCTGCCGAGCACGGCATCGATGCGGTTGCCGGTGTGCAGCACCAAGTATTGGCGCAGCCACGTCATGGCGCTGGTGAACAGCATGAACATGAACAGCGCCACGCCAAGGACGACCAGCGTGCTGTGCGTCTGGTGCACGATGACCTTGTCGATGATCACCTGCGTGAACAGCGGCACCGCCAGCGCCGCGAGCTGGATGGCGAGGCTCGCCAGCAGCACGTCGCGCCAGATGCGCCGGTGCTTCAGCAGTTCAGGGATGAACCAGCGGAAGCCGAACGCCTTGCGCTGGCTCGCGAAGCCTGGGCACTCGTCGCGAGCGTATGCTGCGGAATCCTTGGCGACGAGTATCACCTCGGGTTCCAAGCGGCTCGGCGCTTCGGAAGTTCGCAGCGTCTCGGGCGTTTGGGATCCGGCGCGAAAGTAGGCAAGCCTGTCGGCCTCGACGCGCACGATGAGAACGGCGCTCGGCGCGCGTGTTCCCGGCGCCTTCCTGATGCCGTCGGAAGCGGTCTTCGCTAGCGCTGCTTCCGACGACGCCGGCACGTGCTCCGGCTGCGTCGCGCATGCCGGGCGCAGGAACGCGACCACGGGCAGCGCAACACCTTTCCGCCCGAGCATCCCGATGCCGGCGGTGCCGGTCTTCAGGCCTAGCGCGCGCGCGGCTTCGTGCAACGTTTCCACGGTGTGGGGCGGCGGATGCTCCTGCGCCACCAGCGCCGCATCGAACGGAATGCGGAAGACGCTGCTCAGGCTGCCCAGCAGCCACAGGATTTCTTCGCAGGTCAACTCCCTCGGCTGGGGCATCGCGCGCACCGTAGGAAACGAGATCACCGTTCGACATCGGATTCGGCAGGGAGGCTAGCGTGATCGTCGTTGCGTGTACATCGGACAGATGTCCTAATCCGTCGGCTCTCGCCCCAGCGCGACGCGGCGAAACCGGCGCGCGCATTGTGCCGCTTACGTGCCCGCGCGATACTGCGCGGCAACGACCATGAACGACAATCAACCGCTCTCGCCCGCGGGCCGGGCATGCATGACCGTGGCGCTTGTCGCCGCCGGGACGCTGCCGATCCTCGCGGCGTTCGACGTGGGTCCGATGCGCCAGAAGGACATTCACGGGCCCCCGTGGATTGCCGCCGCGGCGGGCGCAGCGTTCGTGCTTGCGGGCCTGGCTGTCGCCATCGGGCAGGGCGAGCGCCAGCGCTGGCTGGGGAACATCGTCGGCGTGCTCTGCGCCGCAGCGCTGGCCGCGGTCGGCAACTGGATCGCGTTCGGCGCCGGCGACCGCCAGTGCTCCAGCACCGTTTCCGGTTTCCTGTTCGCCTCCAGCCGCGCCGCCGGCAACATCGAGTGCCGCGTGGCCTTCGGCATCGCAGCGGCGATGCTCGACGGCATCGTTCTTTGGATGCTGGGCGCGGCTCTGGTCCGGCGGTTCGGTCCCGGATTCGTGCCGCGGGCCATCGAGACCATCGGCAAGTGGGTCTTCCTGATCGCTTTCTCGCCTTTCCTGCTCATCCTCCTGGTGACGGTGGCGAGCGGGAGCCTCTTCGCGGCGCTGCGCGAGTACCTGAAGACCGGTCAGTGGCCGCGCAACGAGAGCTTCATTGCCCGCATGAAGGCGCGGCGGCGCGCGGCGCCGCCCTGACCTGTCAAGACCCCCGCCCGCGCCCGTCGCGCCACGCCAGCGCGGCCTGCAACCCCTGCTCGCGCCGGATGCGGTCGAACTCGGCGCGCTCCGCCCCGCCCGCGGCCTCGATGTGGATGTCGAGCTCCAGCGCCGACGCGAGCGCGGCGCGCAGGCCCATGGCGTCGAAGCTGCGGTTGATCGCGAGCTTGGTGAGCCGCACCGCGTTGGGCGCCGCCGTTGCCATCGATCGCGCAAGCGCGAGCGCCATCGCCATCTCCTCGCCGTCGGGCACCACGTGATTGACGATGCCCAGCGCGAGCGCGCGATCGGCCGAGAGCCGGTCGTCGCCGGTGAGCAGCAGCTCCTTCGCGGCCTTCGGCCCGGCCACCCACGGCAGCAGCAGCGCCACCGCGCCCGAACCGAACTTCACTTCGGGCGCGCCGAATTTCGTCGACTGCGCGGCAACGGTCACGTCACAGGCGAGCGAGAGCTCGAAGGCCCCGCCGATGCAATAGCCGTGCACCGCCGCGATCGTGGGCTTGGGGCAGTGCCAGAAGCCCATGATGAAATCGAAATCGGCTTCGAGCATCGCGCGCCACTCCGCGATGCCGCGCTGCCCCGCGGTCGCCGCGCCGGCCTTGAGATCGAAGCCGGCCGAGAACGCGCGGCCCGCGCCGCGCACGACGATGGCCGCGGCGCGATCGTCCGTCGAGAGCGCAGCGAGGGCGGCCATGGTCTCGCCGACCAACTCGCCGTCGAAGGCGTTGAGCACCTTGGGCCGGTTGAACGTGAGCACGGCGATGCGGTCGTCGATCTCGACGGTCAGCGTGTTGTAGGTCACGGCAGATGCTCCTCGTGCGTGAGGTCAGCTGAAGCCGAAGCGATCGAGCGCACGGTAGGCTGCGATCGTCGCGGCGACGCCGAGCGCCTTCAGCGGGTGAAAGGGAATGGGCCGCACCGGCGAGAACGGCAGCACCGGGTCGTAATGCGGATCGCGCGCGAGGCGCGCCAACTCGGCGCCCATCGCACTCTGCCAGGCGATGCCCCGCCCCTGGCAGCCGATGGCGACGAGCAGGCCCGGGCCGGGCCGGTGCAGCCTGGGAACGTAATCGACGTGCACGGCCACGCGCCCGCCCCAGCGATGGGTGAAGGGGATGCCGGCAAGCGCCGGAAAGTGCCGGCGCACGTCGCGCGCGAGGTGGTCCCAGTCGCGCGCCGACACCGTCTCCCGGTACGGCCCGCGCCCGCCCATCAGCAGGCGGCCCGCGTCGTCCTGGCGCCAGTAGCGGATCACCCGTCGCGTGTCGGAGAGCGTCTCGCCGTGGGGCAGCAGCGTGCGCCGCAACGCGGGCGGGATCGGCGCCGTGGCGATCTGCAGCGAGTTCATCGCCACGATCGAATGCGCGAGTCCGGGCACGAGACCGTCGGAATACGCGTTGGTGGCAACGATCACGGTGCCCGCATCCACCGTGGCGCCGTTCGCGGCGACGGCGCGCCAGCCGGAGCGCTGCGCATCGAGCGCGACGACCCGCGCTCCCCAGCGCACGCGGGCCCCGGCGCCGATCGCCGCGCGCGCCAGCTCGCGCACGTACGACAGCGGCTGCAGCGCCCCGCCCCGGTGGTCCGCGAACGCGCCGATGTAGACGTCGGTGCCGGCGATGGCGGCGACCTGCGCGCGGTCGAGGTACTCGACGCGCGCGCCGCGTTTCGTCCAGTCGTCCACGCGCCGCCGCGCGCGCTCCGCCGCCTGGCGCGAGTGGATGCCCTGGATCCACGGCGCCCGCCGCGCGCCGCACTCGAGCCGGTGCCGCGCGATCAGGTCGAACACGAAATCGGCGGTCGCTCCCGCGAAGCGCCAGATGCGCTCGCCGCGCTCGCGGCCGAACATCGCTTCCAGCTCACCCGGGTCGTACTTGAGGCCGGGGATCACCTGCCCGCCGTTGCGGCCCGACGCGCCCCACCCCGGCAGCTCGGCGTCGGCCACGATGACGTCGCAACCGGATTGCGCGAGGTGCAGCGCCGCCGACAGCCCGAGGTAGCCGGCGCCGACGACCAGCACGCTCGCGCGGTGCGCCCCGGCGAGCGCCGGCACCGGGGGCGCCGGGACCGCCGTCTCCTCCCACACGTTGGCGTCCCGCGCGTCGTGGAGCATCGCGCTCAATAGCTTGGCGGGGTGATCGCCCAGATCACCTCGGCCTCTTCGGCATCCGGGTTGCGGTACCGGTGCGCGAGCGTGCTCGGGAAGCCGAAGCTGTCGCCCGCTTCGAGCAGGAACACCTTGCCGTCGACCCAGAGCTCGAGCTTGCCGCGGATCACGACACCCGCCTCCTCGCCGGCGTGCGTGTACGGCGCCACCCCCGACGAGGTTCCCGGCGGAAACCGGCTCGCCAGCAGCTCGAGCGCCCCGGTCAGCGTGGGGCTCAGCAGCTCATCGACGATGCCCGCGGAGAAGTCGAGCCGGCGGCGGCGCCCCCGCCGGACCACGAAGTCGCGCTCGCCGGGCGGGATCTCTCCCGCGTCGAAGAACCAGCTGATGGTCACGCCCAGCGCGCGGCTGATCGCGTGCAGCGCGTTGATCGACGGCGTCGCGAGGTCGCGCTCCAGCAGGCTCAGGTAGCCGACCGACAGATCCGTCTTGCCCGCCAGCACGGCCAGCGTGTAGCCGCGCGCCTTGCGCAGGCCGCGAATCTCGCGACCGAGCCGGCGCACCGGATCGACTGCCGCCGGTGCAGCGCGCGCCGCGGCCTTGACCGCGGGTCGCGGCCCGCGCTGGCGGGTCATCGAGTCAGGCATTTGCCAAAAGTAAAAAAATCGTTGCTTTTTTATATTGACGGAAAATTCTCGCCAGTATAATTTGGCGCAGCTTTGCCATGCAACCGCCGGCGACGGAGATTCGCGATGCCCGACCGTTACGACGCCATCATCCTCGGGGGCGGCCACAACGGCCTCACCTGCGGCGCCTACCTCGCGCGCGCGGGGTTGCGCACGGTGATCCTCGAGCGCCGGCACGTCATCGGCGGCGCCGCGGTCACCGAGGAGGTCATCCCCGGCTACAAGTTCACCGTCTTCAGCTACCTGATGAGCCTGCTTGCACCCGCAGGTCATCGCCGATTTCGAGCTGAAGCGCCACGGCTTCGAGGTGCTGCCGGCGACCGACATGTTCGGCCCGATCCCCGGCGGCAATCACATCGTGTTCAGCGACTCCATCGCGAAGACGCAGCAGAGCTTCGCCCGCTTCTCGCGCAAGGACGCGGAGATCTACCCCGAGTTCGACCGCTACCTGATGGAGTCGGTGGTCATCCTGCGCAAGATCCTGCTCGAGACCCCGCCCGATCCGTCGTGCCGCGACTGGAAGGCGTTCAAGCAGACGGCCGCCTTCCTGTGGAAATACCGCAGGATCCGCGGCAAGCTCTACCGCCTCATCGACCTGTTCACGATGAGCGCCGACGACTACCTGTCCGAGTGGTTCGAGAGCACCCACGTCAAGGCGGTGCTTGCCTACTACAGCGGGATCGGGACTTTTGTCGGGCCAAAGAGCCCCGGGCTCGGCCTACGTCGTGACGCACCACCTGATGGGCGAGCACGCCGGCGCCGGCGGCTGGGGCTTCATCCGCGGCGGCATGGGCACGATCACGCAGGCAATCGCGGCGTACGGACGCTCGAAAGGGCTCGAGATCCGCACCAACGCCGAGGTCGACCGCCATCGACACCACGGACGGCCGGGCGACCGGCGTGACGCTCGCCGACGGCAGCCGAGATCGAGGCGCCGGTGGTCGCGAGCAACGTGAGCGCCAAGCTCACCTTCCTCAAGTTCCTGCCGCGCGCGGCGCTGCCCGCCGAGTTCGTCCGCGACGTCGAGAGCTACCGGACCTACTCCACGGCGTTCAAGATCAACATCGCCTGCGAGCGGCTGCCGCAGTTCACGTCGTTCGATCCTGCGGCGTGCGGCTTCGCGTATCCGACCTACACGCACATCGGCCCGACGATCGAGTACCTGGAGCGCGCCTATGATGATGCCAAGGGCGGCGACTGGTCGCGCGATCCCTTCGTCACGGTCGTCACGCCGAGCTACGTCGACGACACGATCAGCCCGCCGGGCAAGCACGTCGTGCATCTGTTCGGCGGCCACGCGCCGCATACGCTGCGCGACGGCAGCTGGGCCACCCGCAAGGACGACTTCGCGAAGAACGTGCTGCGTGTGGTCGACGAGCACGCGCCGGGATTCTCGGCCGGCATCATCGGCATGCAGGTGCTGACCCCGCCCGACATCGAGGCGATCATCGGCCTCCCCGCACGGGCACATCTTCCACGGCGAGCTGCAGGTCGACCAGCTGTTCTTCGCCCGCCCGGCGCCGCACTACGCCGACTACCGCAGCCCGATCCGCGGCCTCTACCAGTGCGGCTCCTCCGCGCATCCCGGCGGCGGCGTCGGCGGCGTGGTCGGCCACAACGCCGCGCGCGAGATCCTGCGGGACCTGCGTCGGTGAATCGGCGGGCCCACCGGCTCGGCGCCGCGGCGCTGCTCGCCCCGGCCGTGCTGATTGCCGTGCTCGCGTTCCTGGCGCCGCTCGCGCGGCTCCTCGGATTGAGCTTCTCCGCGCCGGCCGGGCCGCTCGACGCCTACGCGCAGCTCCTGGGCGACGACATCTACGCCCGCGTGTTCCTCAATACCTTCGTGATCGCGGTCGCCGTCACCGCGGTCGCGCTGGTGATCGCCTTCCCGGTCGCGTTCGCGCTGACCCGGCTTGCGCGCACCTGGCGCGCCGTCGTGTTCGCGTGCGTGCTGCTGCCGCTGTGGATCAGCGTGCTGGTGCGCACGTTCTCGTGGATGCTGCTGCTCGAGCGCAACGGCCCCGTCAACCGCTTCGTCGTCACCAGCGGGATCAGCGACCAGCCGCTCTCGCTGCTGTTCAACCACACCGCGGTGCTGATCGGCATGGTGCACGTGCTGCTGCCCTACGCGGTGCTGCCGATCTACGCGGCGCTGGTGCGCATCGATCCCGGGCTGCTCCGCGCGAGCGAAGGGCTGGGCGCGTCGGGCTTCACCACGTTCCGGCGCGTGCTGCTGCCGCTGTCGCTGTCGGGCGTCGCGACCGCCGCCACGTTCACGTTCCTGCTCGCCTTGGGCTTCTTCGTCACGCCGGCGCTGCTCGGCGGCCCGTCGAGCCTCACGCTGTCGATGCTGATCGACGGCTTCGTGAGCGAGCGGCTGAACTGGCCGCTCGCCTCGGCGGCGTCGGTCGTGCTGCTGGCGGCGGCGCTGGCGTTCGTCGCGGCCGCCAGCCGCTTCGTCTCGGTCAGCGCCATCGCGAAGGGGCACCCGTGATCGGGAAGGTGGGCCTCAACGGATTCGTCGCGCTGGTCGCGGCGTTCCTGGTGCTGCCGATCCTCGCCATCGTCCCGGCCGCCTTCAGCGCGCAGAGCTTCATCCGCCTGCCGCCGGAGACCTGGTCGCTGCGTTGGTGGGGTGCGTTCTTCGGCGACGCGTCGTGGCGGCTCACGCTGCTCGCAAGCCTCAAGGTCGCAGCGATCACGACCGTCGTTGCCGTGCTCGCCGGGACGGCCGCCGCGCTCGGCATCGCGCGCAGCGGCGCCCGCGGCCGGGCGCTGCTGACGGCGCTCTTCCTCGGCCCCGTGGTGACGCCGGCGATCGTGCTCGCGGTCGCGCTCTACAGCACGGCACGCGCGACGGGCCTGGTCGGCACCCTGACGGCGCTGGTGGTCGCCCACACCGTGCTGGCGCTCCCGTTCGTCGTGCTCAACGTCGGCGTCTCGCTCGACGGGCTCGACCGCCGGCTGCTGCTCGCCGCCGAAGGGCTCGGCGCCGGCGATTTCCACGTCTTCCGCACGGTCACGCTGCCGCTGATCGCGCCGGGTGTCGTCGGCGGCGCGGTGTTCGCGTTCGTCACCTCGTTCGACGAGGTGGTGCTGTCGATCTTCCTCGCCGGCCCGACGGTGAAGACGCTGCCGGTGCGCATCTGGGAGGAGATCCGCCTCGAATACACGCCCGTGGTCGCCGTCGGCGCGACCGTGATGCTGGCGCTCGCGCTGGGCGCGGCTGCCGCGAACCGGCTGCTGGCGAGGAAATAGTGCGACTGCCGCCGACCCGCCCTAACGAGCGCGCCGTCCCTCGCGGGCAGACCGCGCGCGGCGCGGGGGAGCGCGCATGAGCACGGTACGCTTCTCCGGAATCAGCAAGTCGTTCGGGCCGGTCTGCGCGCTGGCGCCGACCGACCTCGACATCCCGCAGGGCGAGTTCCTGACGCTGCTCGGCCCTTCCGGATCGGGCAAGACCACGCTGCTCAACATCTGCGCCGGCTACGTCGCGCCGACCGCCGGACGCCTCGTCGTCGGCGGCCGCGACATCACCGCGCTGCCGCCGCGGCAGCGCAACATGGGGATGGTGTTCCAGAACTACGCGCTGTTCCCGCACATGAGCGTGGCCGAGAACGTCGCCTACGGGCTCACGGTGCGCCGGCTCGCGCGCGACGAGATCGCCAGGCGCGTGGCCGACGCGCTGCACATGACGCGTCTCGACGGCTATGGCGAGCGCGCGATCCGCGAGCTCTCCGGCGGCCAGCAGCAGCGCGTGGCGCTCGCCCGCGCCATGGTGATCCAGCCCGACATCCTGCTGATGGACGAGCCGCTCGGCGCGCTCGACCGGCAGCTGCGCAAGGAGGTGCAGTTCGAGATCCGGCGCCTGCACGCGGCGCGGCCGCGCACCACGATCTACGTGACGCACGACCAGGAGGAGGCGCTGGTGATGTCGGACCGGATCGCCGTGATGCGCGCCGGCCGCATCGTCCAGATCGGATCCGGCGCGGATCTCTACGACCAGCCGGTGGACACCTTCGTCGCCCGCTTCCTCGGCGAATCGAACCTCCTCCCCGGTACCGTTGGCACGATTGCCGGCGGCCGTGCCACACTGGCGGTCCCGGGCCTTGCGCAGCCGCTCGAAGGGCGGGCAGCGGACGGCCTGCGCGCGGGCGCCGCGGCCTCCGCGCTGCTGCGCCCGGAAGCGGTCCGGGCGCACGCGGGCGGGCTGCCGGCGCAGGTCATCGAGCGCGTCTACCTGGGTGAGCTCGTGGCCGTGCGGCTCGCGCTCGCGGGCGGCATCGAACTGTGGTCGCGCCGACTCGCCAGCGAGTGGAGCGGGCGCGATGTCGTGGAAATCGGGTGGGATGCGAGTGCGATCTCGATACTGCCGGATGCATCGATCGGGTCCTAAACTGGAGGAAGCCATGCTGAAGAAAAGACGGATGCTGTTGTCGCTCGGTGCCGCCGGGCTCGTGACCGGCCCGCTCACGCTCACCACGGGGCTGCGTGCGGCCCGTGCGCAGGGCCGCCCGCTCACCTTCTGCTCCTGGGGCGGCGCGCTGTCGGATCTCGAGAAGACCGCGCTGCTCGAGCCGTTCGGCAAGGCGAAGAAGATCGAGATCGCGTACGCGTCGCCGACGAATTACGCGAAGATCAAGGCGATGGTCGAGGGCGGCAACCCGGAGTGGGACCTGGTGGACGTCGGCGGCCGCTTCATCGACCAGGGCAAGGACCTGCTCGAGACGCTCGACATGAGCCTCATCCCGAATGCGAAGAACCTCGACCCGGGCTGGGTCACGAGCCGCGGCATCTTCACCTCGACCGGCGCCACGGTGATGGCGTGGAACACCAAGGCGTTCCCGGAGGACAAGGGCCCGCAGTCGTGGAAGGACTTCTGGGACGTCAAGGCCTTCCCGGGACCGCGCGGCCTCTACAAGGCGATCTACTACAACTACGAGGCGGCGCTCCTGGCCGCCGGCGTTCCGCGCAGCCAGATCTATCCGGTCACCGACGACAAGATGAAGACGGTGTTCGAGAAGCTGCGCGAGATCAAGCCGCACGTGAAGGTGTGGTGGAACGCGGGCGCCCAGCCGCCGCAATTGCTCTCCAGCGGCGAGCTGGCGCTGTCCTCCGCATGGACCGGCCGCATCCTGGCGGTGATCAAGGAGAAGGCGCCGGTGGCGATGACCTACAGCGACGGCATCGCCTGGGGCAACGCCTGGGTCATCCCGAAGGGCGCAGCGCACGCGAAGGTGGCGATGGAGGCGATCAACTACGCGATCTCCGACGAAGCGCAGATGCGCCTGCTCGACGCCGGCACCTACGGCCCCGCGCTGGGCGCCGCCGCGGCCAAGGCCACGCCGGAGCAGCAGAAGATCCTCGTCACCGCGCCCGGGAACGTGAAGAAGATGCTCGTGATCAACGAGGAGCAGGCGGCGCAGTACTCGGCGAAGTACGACGCGGAGTGGAACCGCTTCCAGCTCGCCTGACCCGCGCGACGCGTGCCCGGGGCGCGCTCCGGGCACGCGGCCTGCCGCGCGCACTTCGCCGCAGTCCCATCCGATGCCTCCCCATCCGCTCGCACCGCTCCTCTCCCCGCGCTCCATCGCGCTCGTCGGCGCCAGCCGGCGGCCGGACACGCCCGGCCACGACATGGTGCGCATGCTCCAGCGCGGCGGCTACCGCGGCACCGTTCACGCGATCAACCCGAACTACGCCAGCATCGAGTCCTATCCCTGCGTCGCAGGCCTGAAGGACCTTCCGGCGCCGCCGGATCTCGCGGTGCTCTCCGTCAGGAACGAGCGACTGGAGGAGACGCTCGCCGAGGCGATCGCGGCGGGCGCGCGGGCGGCGGTGATCTTCGCCTCAGGCTTCCTGCCCGGCGACCGCGCGCCGCCGCTCACGACGCGGGTCGCGGCGATGGCGCGCGCCGCCGGGATGCCGATCTGCGGCGGCAACTGCATGGGCTTCTACAACGACCTCGACCACGTCTGGATCTGCGGCTTCCCGAGCCCGCGCGAGCCCCGGCCCGGTGCCATCGCGTTCATCGCGCATTCGGGCAGCGTGTTCGGCGCGCTCGCGCACAACGACCCGCGCCTCGCCTTCGCGCTGACCGTCTCGCCGGGGCAGGAGCTCACCACGACGGCGGCCGACTATATCGACTACGCGCTCGAGCGGCCCGAAGTGAAGGTGATCGGCCTGTTCCTGGAGACGGCCCGCGACCCTGCAGGCTTTCGCGCGGCGCTGGAGAAGGCGGCAATCCGGGACGTCCCGGTCGTCGTGCTCAAGCTGGGGCGGACCGAGGCGGCCGCCGCGGCGGCGCTGACGCACACGGGCGCCATGGCGGGCAGCGATCTCGCGTACGAGGCGCTGTTCGAGCGCTACGGCGTCGTGCGCGTCGAGACGCTCGACGAACTCGCGTGCACGCTGCTGCTGTTCGCGACCGGCCGCCGCGCCGCTGCCGGCTCCCTCGTCTCCATCCACGATTCGGGCGGCGAATGCGAGATGTTCATCGACCTCGCGCAGCGCGCCGGCGTTGCCTTCGCGCCGCTCGCGCCGGCGACCAAGGAGGCGATCGCCGAGCGCCTCGACCCGGGCCTCGTGCCCAACAATCCGCTCGACGCCTGGGGCACGGGGACCGACTTCGTCGCCGGCTTCGAGCACTGCTTCCGCGCGCTGCTCGCCGATGAAAACGCCGCGCTGGGCATCTTCGCCGCCGACATCCGCGACGGCTACTACCTGAGCGACGGCTTCGCCGCCGCCGCGGCGGCCGCAGCCGCGACGACCGCCAAGCCGGTGGCCTTCCTCACCAACTACACGCAGCTGCGCCACGACGCGGTCGCGATGCGCCTCACCGCGGCGGGCGTGCCGGTGCTCGACGGCACCGGCAACGGCCTCGCCGCGATTCGCGGCGCGCTCGCCCATCGCGATTTCCGCTATCGGTCCGGCGATCCGCTGCCACCCGTCGCCGGCGAGCGCGCGCGCGACCGGCGACGCCTCGCGCAGCAGCGGCTCGCCGCCGGCCCGCTCGACGAAGCGGACGGCCTCGCGCTGCTCGCCGCGTACGACGTTCCCGCCGTCGCGCATCACGTCGTCGACGGTGAAGGCGCGGCGATCGAGGCAGCCGCGCGCCTCGGCTATCCTGTCGCGCTGAAGACCGCCGAGAAGGGCATCCTGCACAAGACCGAGGTGCGCGGCGTGCACCTCGGCCTTGCCGACCGCGCCGCGGTGCGCGAGGCCTGGCGCGACCTCGACCGGCGCCTCGGCCCGCGCGCGATCGTCGCGCGGATGTTGCCGCGGGGGGTGGAGCTCGCGCTCGGCATGGTGCGCGATCCGCAGTTCGGCCCGATCGTCACCGTCGGTGCGGGCGGCGTGCTGATCGAGCTCCTGGCCGACCGGCGCGCCGCGCTCGCGCCGTTCGGGGCGGCCACGGCGCGGCGCCTGCTCGACGGCCTCAAGCTGCGCCCCCTGCTCGACGGCCACCGCGGCAGCGATGCCGTCGACGTCGACCGCCTCGCGCTGGCGATCAGCCGCTTTTCCGTGCTCGCCGCCGATCTCGCCGATCTCGTCGCCGAGATCGACGTCAACCCGCTCGTCTGCGGCCGCGGCATCGCCGCCGTCGACGCGCTCTTCGTACCTCATTGACCCCGACCGCGACCCTCACTGCCATGGACCTCCGCCTGCCTGCCGCCGACCTCGAATGGAAGGCTCGCGCGAAAGCGTTCGCCGAGACCCTGCTCTTCCCGCACGAGCTCGAGCTCGAAATGAACGGCTGCCTGCCGCGCGCCACCAAGGATGCGCTGCGCGCGGCCGTGATCGCGCACGGCTTCACCGGGGTCAACCACGCGCGCGAGGTCGGCGGCCAGGGCTGCACGCAGCTCCAGCAGACGCTGATCAACGAGGAGCTGGGCAAGGCCACCGGCGCGCTGTGGGCGGTCGTGTGGCATCCTGCCGTGCCGCTGAAGCACGGCACGCCGGAACAGATCCGCGACTATCTCGTCCCGAGCTGCCTAGGACAGCGCCGCGCCTGCGTCGCGGTCACGGAGCCCGATGCCGGCTCCGACACCGGCCTCATCCGCACGAGCGCGACGCGGCGCGGGGATCGCTACGTCCTCGACGGCGAGAAGTGGTTCGTCACCAGCGCCGACGAGGCCGACTACATCATCGTGCACGCGCTGGTCGACGGCGATCCGCGCCGGCCGACGCTGTTCCTGGTCGACAGCGACGCCCCCGGGCTCACGGTGAAGCGCGAGCCCAAGTTCACGCACACCTACGTCTTCGGCCACCGCGAGCTCCTGTTCGAGGGCGTGGAGGTCGGCGCGGAGCGCATCCTCGGCGGCATCGGCCAGGGGCTCGAGCTCACCAAGGACTGGTTCGTCGAGGCGCGCCTGCAGATCGCGGCCAACTGCCTCGGGGCGGCGATCCGCGGCTTCGAGCTGGCCAACGAGTGGGCGTCCCAGCGCGTCCAGTTCGGCGTGCCGATCCGCCGCCACCAGGCGATCGAGTTCATGCTGGCCGACATGGCGGTCGAGATCATGGCCGCCAAGAGCATGATCTATCGCGTCGCGTGGGAGATCGACCAGGACATCGACCGCAAGGTCGCCCATGCCCGCGCCAGCGTGATCAAGCTCCACGCCTCCGAGATGGCCGGCCGCGTGCTCGACAAGGCCGTGCAGATTTTCGGCGGGCGCGGCTACATGCGCGAGAACGCCGTCGAGCGCCTGAGCCGCGACGTCCGCGTCGACCGCATCTGGGAAGGCACCTCCGAAATCCAGCGCGTGATCATCGGCGGGCAGCTCGGCAAGCGCGGGCCGGATCTGTTCACCGGGTGGTACAGCCCTCCCGCCGCGGGGCGGGCAGGATGAAACGCGATCGCTCGATAGCCGTAGCCCGGTGTTGAGCGAAGCGAAACCCGGGGAAGTTCTGGCAGTTGCCGCGCCCACCCGGGTTTCGCTTCGCTCAACACCGGGCTACGCGTTGCATCCCAAAGGGTACTGACATGGACATGATCAAGCACTCGCCCTACCACCACAAGTTCGTCGCGCACGGCGCGACGTTCGTCGACCGGCTGGGGTTCGCCGCGCCGATGGTGTTCACGTCGACCGAAGAGGAGCATCGCGCGACGCGCGAAGCGGTGGGCGTGTTCGACGTCTACTACCAGATCGCCGTCGAGGTCGCCGGCCGCGACGCGGAGGCGTTCCTGCAGGGCGTGGTGGTCGCCGACGCCGCCGGCCTGCCGGTGCGCCGTGCGCTGTACACGTCGCTGTGCAACGAGGCCGGGGGCATGATCGACGACCTCACCTGCTTTCGCCTCGCGCGCGACCGCTACTGGCTGTTTCCCACGCCTTCGCGCGTCGCCGCGGTGCTCGCGGCGCTCACCGCCGCGCAGGGGGAGCTTGCGGTCACCGTGACCAATCTCGGCTACCGGAACGCCTACCTGTCGATCCAGGGCCCGCACTCGCGACGGCTGCTGGCTGCGCTCACCGACGCGGACCTGTCGACGGCCGCGCTGCCGTACTACGCGTTCACGCACGCGACGGTGGCCGGCGTGCCGGAGACGCTGCTGTCGCGCACCGGCTATTCGGGCGAGCTCGGCTACGAGATCTTCTACCCCGTCGAGTACGCGGAGCACGTGTGGGACCGCATGTTCGACGCCGGGGCGGGGCTGGGCATCCGCCCCTGCGGCCTGGGCGCGCTGCGCACGCTGCGCCTGGAGAAGAAGTACGTGCTGTTCGGGCTCGACGCCAACGACACGACGACCCCCCTGGAAGCGGGCCTCGCGTGGACCGTGCGGTTCGCGAAGCCGCACTTCGCCGGCAAGGAAGCGCTGCAGCGGCAGAGCGCCGCGGGACCGGACCGGCGCCTCGTCCTCATCGAGTTCGCCACGCTCGATTTCGTTCCTCCCGTCGGCGCGTCGATCCTGGTCGGGGCGACCGAGGTCGGCAAGGTCACGTCGGCCGATCGCGGCTACGCCGTCGGCAAGGCGCTGGCGCTGGGCTTCGTCGCGTCGGCGCACGCGAAAGCCGGACAGCAGGTCGCGGTCGCCGGCCCCGAGGGCACGCGTGCCGGCACGATCCACCTGCGCGCGCTCTACGATCCCGACGGCCTGCGCCTGCGGGCCTAGCGGATGACGCACCCGCACCGCGGCGGCGGACGCGCACGCCGCGCATGCCCGCGCCAATCGCCTGGGGATCCTGGCGATGGTCGGCGCCATGGGCTGCTTCGTCGTCAACGACGCGCTGATCAAGTACGCGAGCGAGACGCTGCCGGCAACGCAGCTGATCTTCGTCCGCGGCGTCATGGCAACGCTGCTCGTGCTGGCGGTGGTGCAGGCGACGGGGGCGACCCGCCGGATCCGGGAGATCGCGCGCGGGTGGGTGGCCGTGCGCGCCGGCGTCGACGCGCATCGGCACGCTGCTCTTCCTCGTGTCGCTGTTCCACCTCCCGCTCGCCAACGCCACCGCGATCAACATGACCTCGCCGCTCACGATCACGGTGCTGGCGGCGGTCTTCCTCGGCGAACGCATCGGCGGGGCGCGGTGGCTGGCGTCGGCGCCGGCTTCCTCGGCGTGATGCTGGTGATCCAGCCGACCGCCGAGGGCTTCAACGGCTACGCGCTGGTCTGCCTGCTCGCGACGGTGTTCATCGCCATCCGCGATCTCGTGACGCGGCGGGTTCACGTCGCCGTTCCTTCCATCCTGATCACGCTGTCGAACACGGTCGCCGTCATGCTGCTGGCGGGCGCGCTGTCGGTGTTCGAGGGCTGGCGGCCGTTGCGGGCGTTCGAGATCGGGCTGCTCGGCGTGGCCGCGGCGTTCCTCGCGAGCGCCTATTACCTGGTGGTCATCGCAACGAGGCACGGCGACCTGTCGCTCGTCGCGCCGTTCCGGTACACGGCGCTGCTGTTCGCCACGATCATGGGCTTCGCGATCTGGCGCGACGTGCCCAACGGCATCGCCTGGTGCGGCATCGCGCTGGTCATCGCGTCCGGCATCTACGTGCTGCGGGCGAGCCGCCGTGCGCGCGCCACCGCCGCGGCGACCGGTCGGCCTCCCCCGTGCCCCGGTTGAGCGCCACCGAAACCAGCGACGGGCGCGGCTTCGCGACTTTCCTGCCCCGGTTTCGCTGGCGATCACCCGCGCTACTGCAGGATCGCGTCATGAGGGGCAAGTTCGGCGATTAGCCGGTCCGGCCCGGATTCCGCGGCGGCCTCGCGCAGCTTCACCAGCGCGTGCAGCGTCCGGTTGACCGGCGTCGGCACTCCCAGCTCTGCGCCGCGCTGCCGCGACGAAACCGTTCAGCGCGTCGATCTCGGTCGGCTTCCCCCGCTGGATGTCCTGTGCAGTCGACGAGAACTGCTGCGCCATCGCGCCCGCCAGCGCCCAGGTCGAAGCGACCAGCGCATCGGCGTCGAGCATGACACCGTCGGCGCGGGCAACGGCCACGGTCTCCCGTGCCGCCTCCTCCATCACGGCGCGCACGTCGCCGCTCGCCGCCATGCGGCCGTAGCGCGCGTCGCCCAGCGCCGAGATCGCGTTGCAGGCGCAGTTGATCGTGAGCTTCGTCCACAGCGCGGCTTCGATGTCGGGGGCGATCGGGCAGCGCACGCCCGCGGACTCGAACATTGCCGCGATGCGCCGCAGATCGTCCTGCGCGTCGCCGCGCGCACGCGAGCCCGCGCGGCACGCCGATCACGAGGTCGCCGCGGCCCGTGTGGCGCACGCGGCCGGGCCCCTCCATGAGGGTGCCGACGTAGACCACCGCGGCGTAGACGCGCTGCGGCAGCGCCGCGGCGATGCGCGCTGCGTTGTCGACGCCGTTCTGCAGGCTGACGACGCATGCGTCGGCGCGCAGGTGCGGCGCCAGTGCGCGCGCCGCATCGGCCGTGTCGGGGGTCTTCACCGTGACGAGCACGACCTCGGCGTCGCGAGCCGCACCGGGGTCCGCCGACGCGCGCACGCGGGCCTGCCACTCGCCGTCGCCCTCGAGCACACGCACGCCGTCGCGCTCGATCGCCGCGACGTGCGACCGGCCGCCCGATGAGCGTGACCGCGTGGCCCGCGCGCGCGAGCTTCGCGCCGAAATAGCTGCCGACGGCACCCGCGCCGAGCACGGCGACGGCACGAGGAGTGGAGACGGTGGGGGACGGTGTCATCGGGGCACGGCGGGTCGGGCAACGGCAACGATAGCAGAAGCGCGTGCGTTGCGCTCCATTCGCGCACGTCGCGCCGTCGTTGCGGCGTGCGATACTTTGCGCCGGCCCCCCGCCCGCAACCCCGATGCCCGGACAAGTCAGGACAGTTTCCCCGTGCCCGCCGGCCGCCGGCGCTCCCGCCGCCATCGGCCGGATCGGGGCGCTGCTCGCGCTCGCCCTCGCGCTCGCCCCCGGCATCGCGGCGGCGGAGCGCTTCACCTATCTCGGCACCCAGCCCGACGGCGCGGAGATCTTCTTCCAGGTGAGCCCGCCCGCCCGCCGCGCCGATGGCCGGGTCCAGGGCTGGTTTCGCACGGCGCTCCTGGCGCCGAAGTCCGTGACCGACGAGTTCGGCTTCGAGCGGCGCTACGTCGAATTCCTTGCCCTCAACGTGGCCGACTGCGCGACGCGGCACATGGGCGCGGCGGCGATGCACTATCGCGACGCCACGGGAACGGTGGTGGCCAGGTTCGAGCTCGCCCCCGACGCGATCGAGTACCGCGAGGTGCGGCCGGGAACGCTCGGCGAGAACATGCTCTCGGCGCTGTGCGCGCCGCGCCCGCCGTCCGCGCCGGTGCCTTCCGCCGCGGCGCAGACGCCGTTCAAGTGACGCCGCCCCGTCGCCCGTAGCCCGGGTTGAGCGCGAGCGAAACCCGGGTGGTCGGCAATCGGCACGATAGCCCCGGGTTTCGCTGGCGCTCAACCCGGGCTACGCCGCACACGCCGCTTCACGGCTCCGCAGCGAATGGCCTAAACTCCGCAATGAACCCGACACCAGGACCGCCATGACCAACGCACCGACCCGCTACCCGTCGTCCCCGCTCGCCGCCCTGGCCACCGCGCTCGCCTTCGCCGCAGCGCTCGGCGGTTGCGCAACCGCGTCGGCCGAAGACCCGCGCGCCGCGGCCGAGCGCTACCGCAATGTGATCGCGAGCCCCGTGCGGACCGACCAGGACAGGACCACCGATGCCGCGCGCAAGCCGGCGGAGTTCCTGCCGTTCACGCAGGTGCAGCCGGGCATGCAGGTGCTCGACGTCGCCGCAGGCGGCGGCTACACGTCGCAACTGCTGGCCCTCGCCGTGGGGCCGACCGGCAAGGTCTGGGCGCAGCGCGAAGCGCCCGGTGCCGCGCTCACCAAGCGGCTCGCCGACGCGCCGCAGGCGAACTTCGTCGCGGTCTACCGGCCGTTCGAGGACCCGGTCCCGCCCGAGGCGCCGAAGCTCGACCTCGTCACGATCGTCCTCAACTACCACGACATCAGCTACCTGCCCGTCGACCGCAGCAAGATGAACGACCGGATCTTCGCCGCGTTGAAGCCCGGCGGCCGCTACGTCGTCATCGACCACTCGGCGCTGCCCGGCACCGGCATCGCCGCCGGAAAGACGCTGCACCGGATCGATCAGGCGTTCGTCGTCGAGGAGATCCGCAAGGCGGGCTTCGTGCTCGACGCCGAGGGCACGTACCTGCGCAATCCCGCCGACCCGCGCGACGTGACCTCCAACAGCCCGGCGGTCCCGACCGACAAGTTCGTGCTGCGTTTCGTGAAGCCGTAGCCGTTCGATGCGCGCGGCCGGGGCGTCCCGTTCGCGCTACGGCGTGCCTTCGGGAATCACCGCCGTGGCTTCGATCTCGACGACCCACTCGGGGCGTGCGAGGCCCTGGACGATGAGGCCGGTCGAGACCGGGTAGACACCTTTGAGCCAGCGTCCCATCGCCTGGTACACCGCGTCGCGGTGCGAGCGGTCCGTGATGTAGACCTGCACGCGACAGATGTGCTCGAGGCGCGAGCCGGCTTCCTCCAGCAGCGCCTTGATGTTGCGCATCGCCTGGTCGGCCTGCACCGCGGGATCGCCGACGCCGACGCTCCTGGCGGTGGCGAGGTCCTGCCCCACCTGGCCGCGGACGAACACCATCGTGCCGCGTGCCTTGACGACCTGGCAGAGATCGTTGTCGAGCTTCTGCTCGGGGTAGGTGTCCCGGGTGTTGAACTTGCGCAAACGCTCGTGAGCCATGTCGCTGCGATGTATCCGGTCAAGGTTCCGCGAAGGCAACGCCGTGCGGGGTCAGCTCAGCAGCTCGTACGGCCCGCCGCGCTCCAGCGCCCGCTTGTACGCCGCGCGCGCCTGGAAGCGCTCGACGAACGCCGCGAGCTTCGGCCGGCGCGCGCCGAAGCCTCCGCGCGCGGCGGCGGCTTCGAGCGGGAAGCTCATCTGCACGTCGGCCGCCGAGAACTTGCTGCCGGCGAACCACGTGCTGCGGCCGAGCTCGCCCTCGAGGTAGTCGAGGTGCAGCTCGATCTCCGGTCCGATGAACGCGGACATCGCGCCGTCGGCGATCCTGCGCGCGATCGGCCGCACGAAGAACGGCATCGGCGCCTTGGCGACCCGGTTGAAGACGAGCTTCATCAGCAGCGGCGGCATCAGCGAGCCCTCGGCGTAATGCAGCCAGTAGATGTAGCGCTGCCGCTCCGGCGTGCCGGGCTGCGGGGCGAGCTTGCCGTCGCCGTAGCGGTCGGCGAGGTACTCGATGATGGCGCCGGATTCCGCGAGCGTCAGCGCGCCGTCCGTGACCACCGGCGACTTGCCCAGCGGATGCACCGCGCGCAGCGTCGCCGGCGCGCGCATCGTCTTCGCGTCGCGCTCGTAGCGCTTGACCTCGTACGGGACGCCGAGCTCCTCCAGCAGCCACAGCACCCGCTGGGACCGGGAATTGTTGAGATGGTGAACGGTGATCATCGGCGGGCGCCTGGCGGTGGCGTGCCATCATGCAGCCGCCCCGGGAGGGCTCGCCGCCGGGCGCGGATGCACCCCGGACACGCTCGAACGCGCAGGCATTATCCCCCAATATTCCGTCCGGACCGCCCGCGCTGCAACCAAACCGCGCGTCGCGCGTTATGACCCTGTGATGCCCACGAACCTCGACTCCCCCCGCTGCCGCGCGCGCGCCCCGCGCGGGCTGCGCATGCGCCGATGCTCCCGGACCGCGCTGGTGTTCCTGCTCTGCGCGGGCACGGCCGTCGCGCAGAGCGCGCCTCCGGCAGGCGCCGACGCACCGCAGGCGCCTGCCCGCCCCGCGGCGAGCGACGCCCCGATTGCCGCCACGACCCTCCCCGTCGCCGCGGCCGATCGCGCGCCCGAGGCGCCGGCCGCTGCCGCGGGCGAGGCGCCGGCGAGACCGGAGCCGTTCACCATGCGCACCGACACGATCGAACTGGCCGGGCAGGACGAGCGGGTCGACATCTACCTGCCGGCAGCGCTGCCGGCGGGCGGCGCCGCGATCGTGGCGCACGGCTGGAATCGCTCGCGCATCCGCCACCGCGACCTCGGGCGCGCGCTGGCCGCCGCCGGCGTCGCCGCGATCATTCCCGACCTGCCGAATTTCCTGAACCTGTGGGGCAACGGCGACGCGATCGTCGAGCTCGCGCACAAGCTCGAGGCCGGCGCGCTCGGCCTCCCGCCGATCGAGCGCGGACGCATGGTGCTGATCGGCACCTCGGCCGGCGGCCTCGCCACCGTGCTGGCGGCCGCAGATCTTCCCGGACTCGCCGGCTGGATCGGCCTCGACCCGGTCGACCGGACGGACACGGGGATCGCAGCCGCGGGCAGGCTGACCGCGCCCGCCGTGGTCTTTCTCGCGCCGTCGGCCCCCTGCAACCTGTTTGCCAGCGGCCGCTCCATTGCGCGAGCGGTGCCGGGCCTCACGCGCATGGAGGTGTTCGAAGGCGCGTCGCACTGCGATTTCGAGGACCCGACCAACACCTTCTGCAAGGTGGTCTGCGGCAGTTCGTCGCCGCAGATGCAGGCGCGCATCCGCGGCGAGACGGTGAACGCCGCGCTCGGGTTCCTGCGCCGCGCGACGCCGCTTGCAGGCACGGCGCCGGCGCCGGATTGACGCGCGGCGCCAGCGCGCCGACCGCGGCGCAGCGCCTGGCATATAATCGCCGCGCCGGGGACCGACCCCGGCGACCGGCGTGCGCTGGCGCTCCGGCCTCATCCGCATCCGTCAACGGGAAAGCGATGCTTCGCCGGATCCTCTGCAGCGCAATTCTCAGCATCCTCGCCGTCGCGTCCGCGCAGGCGCAGGAGCGCGACCTCGTATTCGCCATCACCGAAGGGGTCACCTACCAGGCGACGCCGAAGGACATCCGCGACAAGTTCGGGCCGCTCGCCGAGGTGATCGGCAAGGCCGCCGGACGGCGGGTGCGCCTGCTCGTTGTTCCCGCCTACGACGACCTGCGCGCGGGCCTGCAGAAGCAGGAGTACGACCTCGCCTTCGTGCACCCGGCGCACGTGGCCATGGCCGAGATCAAGGCCGAGCGCTACAAGGCGCTCGCGTGGACCTACGGCTTCACCGAATACACGGTGTCGCTGATGATGACCGCGAACCAGCCGCTGAAGTCGCTCGACGACCTCAAGGGGCGCACGATCGTCACGCCGGACCCGGATTCGATCACCGCGGCCATGGTGCGCGCGATGTTCCGCGCCGAGAAGCTGCCGCTGACGTCCGACAAGGACGTCGTCCCGACGGCGGCGCGCGTGATCACCACGCGCTACCAGGACGCCGTGCCGTTCTACCTCGACAACGGCTTCGCGCAGGTCGGCGCCACCGCCGCCAGTTCGGTCGTGAAGGCGTGGACGGACAAGGGCGGCAAGGTGCTCGTCAAATCCCGCCCGGTGCCGATCAAGCAGATCATCGTATCGACGCGGATGCCGGCCGACATGCAGGCGCGGATCCGCCAGGCGCTTCTCGGCATGCGGGACAGCAAGGCCGGCGCGCCTGCGCTCGAGGTCGTCGGCTACAAGGGCTTCGTGGCGCCTAACCCCGAAGTCGAAAGCGCGACCATCGCCTGGCTCGGACTGTAGCCCGGGTCGCGCCGCGACCCGGGGCATGCAGGGTTCGGACCCTGCGTGCGCTCAGCGTTTCGCGGGCGCGCCGACGAATCGCACGACGGCGTCGAGGACCGGCGCGAGCGAGCGCAGCGGCGCCGCCATCGCGCCGATGAGCGTCACGTGATTGACGCCGTCGAACACCTTTATCGATACGCGCCCACCGGCGTCCTGCAGCCTGACGGCCAGTTGCGCGGAATTGCGCTGCGGGTTCACCACGCGGTCGTCGGCCGCGGCCAGCAGCAGCGCCGGCGGCGACGGCCCGCTCGCGTGCGCGATCGGCTGCGAGTCGGCCGGCGTGTCGGGAAAATCGAACACCGGCTTGATGTCCGCGCCCGTGATCGGCAGGAAGTCGTACGGGCCGGCAAGGCCGATCCACCCGGCCAGCATCGCCGGCGACGCGCCGGCGGCCGTCAGCCAGCGCGCATCGAGCGCCACCATCGCCGCGTTGTACGCGCCGGCGCTGTGACCCATGACGTAGACGCGCGCCGGGTCGCCGCCGTAGCGGCCGATCTCGCGCAGCGTCCAGGCGACGGCGCCGGCGGCGTCGCGCACGAACTGCGGATAGCGCACCTGCGGGTAGAGCCGGTAGTCGGCGACGACCGCGACCACGCCGCGCGAGGCGAGCGCCTCGCCGACGAAGCGGTAGTCGGCGCGGTTGCCGTCGCGCCAGCTCCCGCCGTAGAAGAAAACCACCACCGGCGCGGGCCCGCTCGCCGCGAGCGGCCGGAAGATGTCGAGCTGCTGGCGCGGGTCGTCGCCATAGGCGGCGCTCGAGAACGTGTAGTCGTCGCTGGGGACGAAGGCATTGAGCACCGCCAGCGGCCCGCAGCCGGCAAGCGCCGCCAGTGCGACCAGCGCCGCGAGGCGCCGCGCGAACCGTGCCGCGAGGTGATGCGCGAGCGGTGCCGCGGCGAGCCCCGCGCCTCGCCCCGCGAAAGCGCGCAGCGCGGGCGGCGCACCCGCGCGCCGGGTCAGAATTTGACGACCGCGCGGATGGACGCGCCCGAGTGCATGAGGTCGAACCCCTCGTTGATGCGCTCGAGCGGCAGCACGTGCGTGATGAGGTCGTCGATGTTGATCTTCCCGTCCATGTACCAGTCGACGATCTTCGGCACGTCGGTGCGGCCGCGCGCGCCGCCGAAAGCGGTGCCCTTCCAGGTCCGGCCGGTCACCAGCTGGAACGGCCGCGTGCGGATCTCCTGGCCGGCGCCGGCGACGCCGATGATCACCGAGACGCCCCAGCCGCGATGGCAGCATTCGAGCGCCTGGCGCATGACGTCGACGTTGCCGATGCACTCGAAGCTGTAGTCGGCGCCGCCGCCGGTCAGCTCGACCAGATGGGCAACGAGGTCTCCCGCAACCTCGCGCGGATTGACGAAATGCGTCAGCCCGAACTTGCGCGCCAGCGCCTCGCGCGCGGGATTGAGGTCGACGCCGACGATGAGGTTGGCGCCGGCGAGGCGCGCGCCCTGCACCACGTTGAGGCCGATGCCGCCCAGGCCGAAGACGACGACGTTGGCGCCGGGCTCGACCCTCGCCGTGTTGATCACGGCGCCGATGCCGGTGGTCACGCCGCAGCCGATGTAGCAGACCTTGTCGAACGGCGCATCGTCGCGGATCTTCGCCACGGCGATCTCGGGAAGCACCGTGAAATTGGCGAACGTCGAGCAGCCCATGTAGTGGTGGATCGGCTCGCCGCCGAGGGAAAAGCGGCTGGTGCCGTCCGGCATCACGCCCTTGCCCTGCGTTGCGCGGATCGCCGTGCAGAGGTTGGTCTTGCGCGACAGGCACGACTTGCACTGCCGGCACTCGGGCGTGTAGAGCGGGATGACGTGGTCGCCCGGGCGCACGCTCGTCACGCCGGCGCCGACGTCGACGACGATGCCGGCGCCTTCGTGGCCGAGGATCGCCGGGAAGAGCCCTTCCGGGTCCGCGCCCGAGCGCGTGAACTCGTCGGTGTGGCAGATGCCGGTCGCCTTGATCTCGACCAGCACCTCGCCGGCCCGCGGACCGTCGAGCCGGACCGTTTCGATGGTGAGCGGGGCACCCGCCCGGTGCGCGACTGCGGCACGGACATCCAAGATTCGATCCTCCGGTAAACGGCTGAGATTACACGATCCGGCTGAACCACATCACCGACAGGGCAGCGGCCGTCACCGCCAGCAGCGCGGCCAAGGCCGCCAGCAGCGCCGAGATCTCCGTCTCCTCCTTCTGCAGGACGTAGCGCGCGTTGAGGCCGTCGTAGACCCGCTTGAGGTCGTCCGCGCTGGCGGCATGGAAGTACTCGGCCCCGGTGAGCTGCGCGATCGACTTGAGCGTCTCCTCGTCGAAGCGCATGAAGATCGAATAGCCGTTGACGTCCGCCATGGCGCCCTGCGCGGTGCCGAAGCCGACGGTGTAGACCTTGACCCCGTGGTCCGCGGCGAGCCGCGCGGCTTCGAGCGGATCCGGGCCGATCGTGCGCCGGCCGTCGGTGAGCAGGATGATCGCCCCGGACCGATACGAGCCGGGCGGCACCGTCTTCACCTCCTTCTTCTCGGGGGCGCGCGGCGCGTCGATCGCCGCCGCGCGCGGCTTGTCGCGCGCCGCCGCGCTGCCCCGGGTGTCGATCAGCGCTTCGAGGCCCTCGTCCGGAAACAGCGTGGCGAGCGACAGGATCAGGCCGCTGCCGATCGCCGTGTGCGTCTGCAGCTGCAGCCGGTCGATCGCCGCGGTGAGCTCCTCGCGATCGCGCGTCGGGCGCTGCGCCAGCGATGCCGAGCCGGCGAAGGCGACGATGCCGATCCGCACGTCGGCGGGCTGGTCGTGCACGAAGGCCTTCGCCGCGTCGCGCGAGGCGCCGATGCGGCTGGGCTGGATGTCGGCCGCGCGCATGCTGAGCGAGACGTCCATGGCGAGGATGATGGTCCGCTGCTCGGACGGCAGCGTGATCACGGCGTGCGGGCGGGCGATCGCGACGATCAGCGCGATCAGCGCGAGGAGCAGCAGCAGCCGGCGGGATGTGCCGCCGGATGCGCGGCCCGCCCGTCAGCGCGGCGCGGACGAGCGCCAGGCTCGCGTAGCGCACGGCCGCCTTGTTGCGGCGCCGCTGCAGCCCGACGTACAGGGCCGCCAGCGCCGGTACGGCCAGCAACAGCCAGAGCGCCTGGGGCCAGAGATAGGACATGCGTCGTCGGGGTGCGCGGAGGGACGATCATTCTCTCGCGCTTTCGGCCGCGCGCCAAATGGCGCGCCGCGCCGACCGTGCCGAGCCCTATCCATTCGCGACCCACAACCCGGGTTTCGTAGCACGGCGTTGAGCGCCAGCGAAACCCGGGTGGCCGTGACAATTGCCACGGTTGCGCCGGGTTTCGCTGGCGCTCAACGCCGGGCTACGCATGAGGAAATTGCGCGCCCACCGGAACAATGGCGCCACCCGGCCTGTTCGCCACACGCAGGATGTCGCGGCAGGTGCTATCGTGGCCAGCCGCTGCAGGTGCCGTCCGTCATCGCGACGGATGCACGAACCCATACTGGAGACCAGGGATGAACATGATCACGAACGGGAAGACGCTGGCTGGCGTCGCCGCAGCAGCGGCGGCCATTGCGGTGCTCGCGGGTTGCGCGTCGATGAGCCCCATGATGGGCGGGCAGAAGATCGAGCTGTCGGGCGCCAACGAAGTGCCGCCGGTGACCACGTCGGCATCCGGCACCGGGACCGTCACCATCAAGGACGACCGCTCGGTGAGCGCCAGCATCACGGTCACCGGCATGGCCGCAACGGCCGCGCACATCCACGAGGGCGCCGCGGGCGCCAACGGCCCCGTGATCGTTCCGTTCACCAAGACCGGCGACAACACGTTCGCGGCGCCGGACGGCGCGAAGCTCACGGAAAGCCAGTACGCGAGCTACAAGGCAGGCAATCTGTACGTCAACGTGCACAGCGCGAAGAACCCGCCCGGGGAAGTCCGCGCGCAGCTCAAGGGCAACTGAGCGCAGGCGCGGCACGGCCGGGCCGGCGCTCGACGCGCAGGGCCCGGTCGCCGGCGGCAGGTCAGTCCCGCATGTCCTCGCGCTGCGACAGGTCGACGCGCAGCTCGTAGAGGTCGTCGTCGAGCGCGTCGCGCGCCGACACGACGCCCAGCGGCCGCCCGTCCTCGACCACCGGGAGGTGCCGGAAGCCGCCCTTGTGCATCACCCGCATCGCGTGCATGAAGGCTTCGTCCGGGTGGATGGTCTGCGGGTGCGCCGTCATCACCTCGCGCATTCGCGTCGTCGCCGGATCGCGCCCGGCGGCGATCACGCGAAACAGCGCGTCGCGCTCGGTGAAGATCCCGACGAGGCGCGAGCCTTCGACGACCAGCAGCGCGCCCTTGCTCGTCTTCTTCATCACCAGCGCCGCTTCCAGGACGGTGGTGTCGCGCGTCGCCGTGACGGGGTTTCCCCCTCCGACGATGGAGCGCAGCGATCGGATTCCCATGGCATCCCCAGTTGAACCGAAAAGGGGTCATTGAGCGCCAGCAGCACCGCCAAAGTCAAGAACCCGGGGACAGTTTGGGATCGCCCCGGGAATCTGTTACCGTTTACCCGGGCGCGGAGACTCCGCGCGCAACCGGGCAGGCGTTCCATGAAGAAAGTCGCGCTGTACAGCCGGTCCGGCCCGGCCCGAGGACCCGCGCCGCACGCGCGCGACGCGGCGGATGCGGCCCGGCACGGAACGCCGGCAGCCGGTGCGCGCGCCGAATCGGGGCCGCCCCCAGTCCCGGTCACACCCCGCGGTCGCTTGCGCGCATTCGCGGGCAGGCACGAGCGGCCGCTGCTGGTCGCCGCCGGCGCGCTCTTCGCGCTGGCGCTGGTCGTCGCGCACGCGCGCTTCGCGCCGTCGTCGCAGCAGCTCACGCAGCGGGACATCGACGCCGCCGTGCTGCACACGCTCGAGACCACGCAGTTTCCGTCGACCGCATCCACGGCCTACGAGAAGGTGCGCCATGCCGTCGTGCGCGTGCGCGGCCACGGCGTCGCGCAGGACAAGGACGGCAAGGAGAGCCACAAGACCGAAGGGATCGGCACCGGGGTGGTCATCGTCGACACCGGCATCATCCTCACCAACCTGCACGTGGTCGCCGGCGCCGACAAGGTGGAGGTCGAGTTCGACGACGGGCTGGAAGCGGAAGCCGAAGTCATCGGCGTGCGGCCGGAGCACGATCTCGCCGTGCTGCAGGCGAAGAAAGTCCCCGACGACCTGGCCGCGGCGACGCTGCGCTCGACCGCCGACCTCGCCGTGGGGGACGAGGTGATCGCGGTCGGCTTTCCGTTCGGCATCGGTCCGTCGGTCTCCTATGGCATCGTGTCCGGATTGCGGCGCGAGCACCGCTCGCCGCAGGGCAAGCGGCTGCTCACGAACCTGATCCAGTTCGATGCCGCCGCCAATCCCGGCAATTCCGGCGGACCGCTGGTCACCGCGGACGGCGAGGTCGTCGGCATCGTCACCGGCATTCTCAATCCGACCGACCACCACGTGTTCATCGGCATCGGCTTCGCGGTCCCGATCGAGAACGCCGCAGCGGCGATCGGGCTCTCGCCGTTCTGACGCGGCATCAACGGAGGCAGCAACGCATGAGCGAACTGGGAACCGGACGCAGCGACGTGACGCCGCTGATGGAGCGCATCCTCTACGAGGTGAAGCGGATCGTGGTCGGCCAGGACCACTTTCTCGAGCGCGTGCTGGTGGCGATCCTCGCGCAGGGCCACCTGCTCGTGGAAGGCGTCCCCGGCCTCGCCAAGACGCTGACGGTGAAGACGCTCGCGCGCACCATCCGCGGCACGTTCCGGCGCATCCAGTTCACGCCCGACCTCGTGCCTGCGGACCTGATCGGCACGCGCATCTACAACCAGAAGACCGGCGAGTTCAACACCTCGCTCGGGCCGGTGTTCACCCACCTGCTGCTCGCCGACGAGATCAACCGCGCGCCGGCCAAGGTGCAGAGCGCGCTGCTCGAGGTGATGCAGGAATGCCAGGTGACGATCGCCGGCGAAACGCATTTCGTCCCGCAGCCCTTCCTGGTGATGGCCACCCAGAACCCGATCGAGACCGAGGGCACGTACCCGCTGCCCGAGGCGCAGGTCGACCGCTTCATGATGAAGGTGCTCGTGGGCTACCCGACCGAGGAGGAGGAGTTCGTCATCGTCGAGCGGGTCACCGGCGTCGCCCAGGAAGTCGCCGCGGTGGCGACCACCGAGCAGCTGGCGGCGCTGCAGCGCGAATGCCGGACCGGCTACGTCGACCCGGCGCTGATGCAGTACGCCGTGCGCCTGGTGGCCGCGACGCGCGACCCCGAGCGCTACGGCATCAAGGACTTCGGCCGCTACATCACCTACGGCGCGAGCCCGCGGGCGACGATCCACCTGATCGAAGGCGCCCGCGCGCTCGCCTTCCTGCGCGGCCGCACCTACGTGCTCCCCGAGGACGTGTCGGATCTCGCGCCCGACGTGCTGCGCCACCGGCTCTCGCTGTCCTACGAGGCGCTGGCCGACGCGCTCACGGCCGACCAGATCATTCACCGGATCATGCAGCACGTGCCGGCGCCCGAGAAGCCGCTGGAAACCCATGTCAAGTTCGACCGCGTCGCGCAGCCCGGCGCCTGAGGCGGTCCTGCGGCGCCTCGAGTGGACGGTGATCCGCCGTCTCGACGGCGTGCTGCACGGCGACTACCGCACCCTCTTCCGCGGCTACGGGCTCGACCTCGCCGACCTGCGCGAGTACGTCTACGGCGACGACGTCCGGCACATCGACTGGAACGTCACCGCCCGCCTGCAGACCCCGTACGTGCGCGAGTACAACGAGGAGCGCGAGGTCGCCGCGTGGTTCCTGCTCGACCTGAGCCCGTCGGTCTCCTTCGGCTCGAAGCGGGTGCGCAAGAGCGCGGTGTCCACCGAGTTCGTCGCCGTGCTCGCGCGCATCCTCACGCGCCACGGCAATCGCGTGGGCGCGATGTGCTACGGGAGCAACGTCGACACCGTGATCCCGCCACGCAGCGGCCGCCGCCAGGTGCTGCACATCATGCATCGGATGGCGGCGCGGCCCGAGCTCGCGCGCTCGCCCGCCACCGACCTCGGCGACCTGCTGCGCACCGCCTACCACGTGGTGCCGCGGCGCTCGCTGATGTTCGTCGTCTCGGATTTCATCAGCGTCGAGGGCTGGGCGCAGCCGCTCGCGCATCTCGCGCAGCGCCACGACGTGGTCGCGGTGCGGCTCTACGATCCGCTGGAGATGTCGTTGCCCGACCTCGGCATGGTCGTCGTCCAGGACGCCGAGACCGGGGAGCAGCTGTTCGTGGACACCCATGACCGCGGCTTCCGCCGCCGCTTCGAGGCCGCCGCCGCCGCCCGCGAAAAGGACCTGCGCAGCGCGTTCGTCGTGGCCGGGGTCGATGCGCTCGAGCTGTCCACCGGCGACGACATCGTCGACGCCGTCCTGCGCTTCGCGGACCTGCGCAAGCGGCGCAGCCAGCTCGCGACCGGCGGCGGCGTGCCGCCGCATCTGTCCGGCCCGCTGCCCACGGCGGCGCGCGCATGACGTTCATCTGGCCCGAGCTGCTGTGGCTGCTGCTGCTGGCGCCGGCGCTCGTCGCGGCGTACCTGTGGCTGCTGCGCCGCAAGCAGAAGGCCGCGGTGCGCTACGCGAGCCTGTCCCTGGTGCGCGACGCCATGGGCGCTTGCGCGCGCTGGCGCAGGCACGCGCCGCCGCTGCTGTTCCTTGTGGCGCTGGTGCTGATGCTGGTGGCGATCGCGCGCCCGGCCGCAGTCGTCACGCTGCCCTCGCAGCACGAGACCGTCATCCTGGCGATGGACGTCTCCGGCAGCATGCGCGCCACCGACGTCAAGCCCAACCGTCTTGTCGCCTCGCAGGAGGCGGCGCGCGCGTTCATCGCCGAGCAGCCGAAGACCACGCGCATCGGCGTCGTCTCGTTCGCGGCGACGGCGTCCGTCGTGCAGTCGCCGACGCACAGCAAGGAGGACATCCTGGCGGCGATCGAGCGCTTCCAGCTGCAGCGCGGAACGGCAGTCGGCAGCGGCATCCTGGTCTCGCTGAAGATGCTCTTTCCCGACGCCGAATTCGACCTGCGGTCATCCAATCCGCGGCGGGACGCGGCCAAGGCAGCGCCGCTCGACCCGGCCCGCTCGCCGGACAAGGACAACGACAAGGCCGCGCCGAAGCCGGTGGCCCCGGGATCGTTCCAGTCCGCCGCCATCATCCTGCTCACGGACGGCCAGACGACCACCGGGCCCGACCCCATCGAGGCGGCGCGCATGGCGGCCGACCGCGGCGTGCGCGTCTACACGGTCGGCGTCGGCACGCAGGCGGGCGAGATCATCGGCGCCGAAGGCTGGTCGATGCGCGTGCGCCTCGACGAGGAGGCGTTGAAGACGATCGCCAACATCACCCGCTCCGAATATTTCTATGCGGGCTCGGCGGGCGATCTGCAGAAGATCTACAAGAACCTCAACACCCGGCTGTTCTTCGAGGAGAAGGAAACGGAGATCACCGCGCTGTTCGCGGCGGCGGCCGCGGCGTTCGCGCTCGTCGCCGCGCTGCTGTCGCTGCTGTGGTTCAACCGGATCCTGTGACGCGGCGGCACCCCTCAGAGACGGAAGCGCTCGTCGGCGCCGCACCCGGCCGCCGCCATCCGCGCGAGTGTCGGCAGCAGGTTGAGCCCGGTCTCCTGCTTCAGCGCCCGTGCCGCCGCGCCGAGCTCGTCGCGCGATAGATCGATCGTCGCGCCCGCCGCGGCGATGGCGATCGTGTTGCCGCCGGCCGAGCGCGGCAGCGCCACGACGCGGCCGTCGAACGCGGCCCGCAGCCGCTCGACGCTGGGGCCCACGCCGCGGCTGCGGGTGAGCAGGTTGGTCACGAGCAGGCCCTGCTCGCTCAGCCTCGCGCGGCCGTTGCAATAGAACGGCAGCAGGTCGAGCATCCCGGCGCGGCCCTTGGCGTCGAAACCGTCGACCAGGATGAGGTCGAAGCGCCGGTCGGTCGTGGCCAGGTACTCGGCGCCCTCCCCAATCTCGATGGCAAGGCGCCTCGGATCCTCCGGCAAGCGGAAGAAGTGGCGCGCCGCGGCCACGACGGCGGGCTCGATCTCGACCACCTGCAGCATGGCGCGCGGCCGGTGGCGATGGAGAAACTTGGTGAGCGATGCCGCCCCGAGCCCGATCAGCAGCACCTGGCGCGGCCAGCGCGGAGCGGCGCGCAGCAGCAGGCAGAGCATCATCTCGCGCGTGTATTCGAGCTCGAGAGCGTAGGGCCGCGCGATGCGCATCGCCCCCTGGATCAGCGACGAACCGAAGTGCAGCGAGCGAACGCCCGCCTCCTCGCTGACCTCGATGCCTGGCGCCGTCATGGACCCCACTTTACCGGGAAAGCACCTTCATGCTAATGTCATAACGTTGACCCGGCATCCGACGGACCCCGATGAAGCCACGAACCCTGATCACCCAGCACCTCTACTTCGGCATGGAAGCGCAGAAGCTGCGCGACGCGAGCGGGCGCGTGCTCGCGCGCGTCGTGGGGCTGCCGCCCGAACGGGCGCGCGTGCGGGCCGAGCACGTGAAGCAGGATTTCCACGTCGACACGGTCGAGGGCAAGGCGCTCGTCGACGAATTCGTCGCCGAAGGCCTGCTGCAGCCGCGGGCCGAGCGGGCGGGGGACTACTATCTCACCGAGCGCTTCGTCGAGGTCGCGGCGGCGCGCATCGTGGAGCCGCTGCCGCGCGCCCGCGCCAAGTACCTCGTCGACCAGGCGTCCGAGCTCGCGGGGCGCATCAACGCCGAGTGGAGCCGCAATCCGCTCGAGGTCGATTCGGTGGTGGCCTTCGGCAGCTACATGAGCCTCGACGACACGCTGGCGGAGCTCGACCTCGCGGTCATCGTCCGTACCCGCAGTCCCGCACGGCGCACGCGCTGGAAGCGGATGGCGACCAAGCCCGAGGGCGCGGGCGAGATCAAGGCGGCGTTCCGCGGCTTGAGCTCGTTCGTGCACGCGCAGATCCTGAAGGACATGCGCCTCCTTCCGCGGCCGTTCGCGGTGGTGTTCCAGGATCCGTAGGCCCGGCTACGTGCCCGTCAGACCCTGCATCAGCGTATTGACCCGTCGCACGAACGCCGCGGGGTCCTCGAGCTGCGCGCCCTCGGCGAGCAGCGCCTCCTCGAACAGCAGGTTCGCCCACTCGGCGAGGCGCTCGTCGGTCTCGACGGTGAGGCGCTGCACCAGGGGATGGCGCGGATTGATCTCCAGGATCGGCACGCCGCCGGGCACCTTCTGCCCGGCCGTGCGCAGCAGCCGCTCGAGATTGCCGGACAGCTCGCCCTCCCCCACGACGAGACAGGCCGGCGACTCGGTCAGGCGGTGGGTGATGCGCACTTCCTTCACGCGCGCGCCCAGCGCGCCGGCGAGGCGATCGACGAGCGGCTTCAGCTCGCCGGCCACCTTCTCCTGCTCCGCCTTCTCGGCCTCGTCCGCCAGGCCACCCAGGTCGAGCGCGCCCTTGGCCACCGAGGTGAGCGGCTTGCCCGTCGAACTCGGTCAGGCCGGAGAGCATCCACTCGTCGATGCGGTCCGACAGCAGCAGGACCTCGATGCCCTTCTGGCGGAAGACTTCGAGGTGCGGGCTGTTCGACGCCGCGGCGAAGGTGTCGGCGGTCACGTAGTAGATCGCGGTCTGGCCGTCCTTCATCCGGCCGACGTAGTCGGCGAGCGAGACCGTCTGCGCCTCGCCGCCGCTCGTCGTGGTGGCGAAGCGCGCGAGCTTGCCGAGCTTCTCCGCATTGCCGGCGTCGTCGACGAAGCCTTCCTTCAGCACCTTGCCGAACTCGCCCCAGAACGTCGCGTACTTGTCCTTGTCGTTCTCCGCGAGCTCCTCGAGCAGGCCGAGGACGCGCTTGACGCACCCGCTCCGGATCGCCTCGACGTCGCGCGACTCCTGCAGGATCTCGCGCGACACGTTGAGCGGCAGGTCGTTGGAGTCCACCACGCCGCGCACGAAGCGCAGGTACGCCGGCAGCAGCTGCTCGGCGTCGTCCATGATGAACACGCGCCGGACGTAGAGCTTGAGGCCGCGCCGGTGGTTGCGGTCCCACAGGTCGAACGGCGCGCGCGCCGGGATGTAGAGGAGCTGCGTGTACTCGGTGCGGCCCTCGACCCGGGCGTGCACGTGCGCCAGCGGCGCCTCGTTGTCGTGCGCGACGTGCTTGTAGAACTCGTCGTACTGCTCGGCCGTGATGTCCTGCTTGGGCCGCGCCCACAGCGCGGAGGCCTGGTTGACCGTCTCGTCCTCGTCGGTCGTGCGGTAGCCCTTCTTCTCGTCGTCCCACACCTCCTTCGCCATCAGGATCGGCAGCGCGATGTGGTCGGAGTACTTGCGGATGATCGACGCGAGGCGCCAGCGCGACAGCAGCTCGTCCTGTCCCTCGCGCAGATGCAGGACGATCTCGGTGCCGCGCCGCGGCCGGTTCGCGGGCTCGATCGTGTACTCGCCCTCGCCCGCCGACTCCCAGCGCACGCCCTGCGCCGCCGGCAGCCCGGCGCGCCGCGTGGTCAGCGTGACGCGGTCGGCGACGATGAACGACGAATAGAAGCCGACGCCGAACTGGCCGATCAGCCGCGCGTCCTTGGCCTCGTCGCCGGAGAGCGACGAGAAGAACTCGCGCGTGCCGGACTTGGCGATGGTGCCGATATGGGTGATCACCTCGTCGTGCGACATGCCGATGCCGTTGTCGCTGACGGTGATCGTGCGGGCGTCCTTGTCGAAGGCCACGCGGATGGACGAGGTCCGGGTCGCTCTCGTAGAGCTCGGGGTGGTCGAGCGCCTCGAAGCGCAGCTTGTCCGCGGCGTCCGAGCCGTTGGAGATCAGCTCGCGCAGGAAGATCTCGGGGTTGCTGTACAGCGAATGGATCATGAGGTGCAGCAGCTGCCGCACCTCGGCCTGGAAGCCCAGCGTCTCCTTGCCCGGCGCAGTGGTGCCGCCCGTTGCTGCCGCCGCCTCGTGTGCCGCGCCGTTCGGGGTCGCGTCCGTCGTCTCGTGTGCCAATGCCGTCTCCTGTAGTGCCCTCTCGCGAACAGAGCCATCTGCCCGCCAAATCGCATATTATTGGGCTGGTCCGCGCATTTTCAAGCGTTACGGAGGCCTCGATGTCGCTGCTGATCGTCGGTCTGGTCGCATTTCTCGGTGTACACCTGATCCCGGCGGTGCCGGCGGCACGCCTCGCGCTCATCGACCGGCTGGGTCCGCAGCGCTACAAGCTGCTGTTCTCGCTGGCCTCGGCGGTCGGGCTGGTGCTGATCGTCGCCGGCTTCGCCCATTCCGGCCCCCGGATACCGTTGTTCGAGCCGCTGCCCGCGGCGAGGGCGCTCGCGCCGTCGGCGATGATCGTCTCGTTCATCCTGTTCGCCGCCGCCAACATGCGCTGCCACCTGCGCCGGCTGCTCCAGCACCCGATGCTGCTCGGCCTCCTGATCTGGTCGGCGGTGCACCTGCTCGCCAACGGCGATCGCGCGGGCACCCTGCTCTTCGGCGCGTTCCTGATCTACGGCACCGTCGACCTCGTCTCGGCGGTCGCGCGGCGCGCCGTCAAGCCGTTCGTACCGGAGGTCAAGTTCGATGCGATGGCGATCGTCGGCGGCGTCGCGGTCGCGGCCATCGTGATGACGTTCCATCGTGCACTGTTCGGGGTCGCCGTGGTGCCGTTCGGGCTCTAGGGTGGAACGGGATCGCGCAACCGTAGCCCGGGTCGAGCGAAGCGAAACCCGGGTGGTCGCGGCAATGGGCACGACTTCCCCGGGTTTCGCTTCGCTCAACGCCGGGCTACGCGATGCGGTCCGCCGCGCCTTGGCGCTGGCGCTGCCCCTGCTCTTCGTCGTCGCCTGCGACATCGGCCGCAGCAATCCGCTGGCGTCGTTCGAATCGCGCTGCGCAGCCCTGCCGCCGACGCGGTTCGAGATCGTGCAGGTGCCCGTGACCTACACCGAGGACCGCTCGCAGTCGATCCCCGAGCTCACGGTCCGCGGCGGCAACACCCCGGCGACGCACACCACGTTCGGGCTCACCACCGTGCGCTTCGGCCACCAGACCGACACCGAGCTCAAGGTCGTCGAGGACGCCGCCGGCGGGCGCACCTGCGGCACCGCCACCGTCCGCGTGCAGCTGTCGATGCAGCCGGTGACGGTGTACGTCGCGCGCGAGATCGATCGCACGCCGTGCCCGCGCGACGCGACGTTCGCGCACGAGCTGCGGCACGTCGCCGTGTTCCGCGAAGTGCTGGACGAGGCGACCCGGGATCTGAAAGCAGACCTGGCCGACGCGATCGGAACGGGCGTGCGCCGAGCCGCGAGCGGGAGCGAGCTCGAGCGCGCGTTCAACGCGCAGCTCTCGGCCTACCTGTCGGTGTTCATGAGCCAGTGGAACCAGGAGATGCGCACGCGACAGGACGCCGTCGACTCGCCGGAAGAGCACGAGCGCACGGCGACCGCCTGCGTGAAGTAGGCGCGGCGGTCAATCCGCCGCCGCGACGCGGGCATCGGGCCAGGCGCGCCGGAGCACGTCGACCAGCGCCCTGATGGCAGGCTCCCCGGCGCGCCGCGCGAGGTAGACGAACTGCAGCGTCGTTTCGAGGCGTGCGTCGTGCCAGACGGCGACTTCGCCCGCCGCCGCTGCCTCGTGCGCCTGGTCCTCGCGCATCAGCGCAACGCCCAGACCGGCGACGACCAGGGAGCGGATCACCGCTTCATGGTCGGCCTCCACACGCGTCGCAGGCGCGACACCCTGCGCGCTGAACAGCTCGGTGGCGAGCGTGTTGTGCGTGCTGATCGCCGGGGTCAGGATCCACGGCATCGCGGCAACATCGCTCCAGGTCGCAGCGGCGAGGCGCGCGGCCCACGGCGCCGGCGCCACGATCACATAGGCAAGCCTGCGCAGCGGGACTGCCGTGACGGCGCGATCCCCGGGGCTGCCGTAGTAGAAGCTGGCGTCGAGTTCCCGTTGCGCACGAGCTCGTCCTCCAACGCCTTGATCTGGGCGCTCAATCCCGGCTGGCTGATGTGCAGCCGCTCCGCCGCCCGCGTCAATTGACCGAGCTCGGCGACGGCTGCGAAGGTTCGCAACTGATAGAGCTCCATCGGGCCTCCGGCAATCTCGGAAGGGCGGAGTCGATCACAAATATGCTGCAGCGCAGCATACTAGCATTTGCTCGATAACCCCTGCTGATGACCATGATTCGAAACAACGATTTGATGTTGCTCCCTGCCGGCTCTATCTTGTTGTTGTGCGGCGCACTACAGCCGCAAGCCTCGTGCATCCCGCATTCAGGAGTCCCCCATGACCACCACCACCCGTTCGCTCCCCCCCAGCCCCCTGTTCAGCGAGGCGCTGGCAATCGCGCTGGCGCCCTTCGCCGGCATCCGGCCGCGCCCATCCGCAATGCAGCAAGCCGCGACGCCCTCCCGCCTGCCGCGACTCGGTCTGCTCGACCGGCTTGACCGGTGGTTCACCCGCCAGGATCAGCGACAGCGCGAAGCCTACCTTGCCCAGGCGCAGGACATCTACGACCTGGAACGCCGCATCCTGCACCTGGAGCGGCACGGCAGTTTCTGAGCACGAACGGCGCCGGGTTCCGGCCCCGGTGCGGCGATTCGGTTACCGTCGATCGGGGCACGCTCCCGGACGGGCGCCTTCCGCGGCGCCGCGTTCGTCAAGACGTCCACGGGGTTTCATCCGGCCGCCGGTGCGAGCGTCACGGACGTGCGATTGCTGCGCGCGTAACGCCAGGACGGACATTGCCGGAGGGCCCGAGGCGGGACCGCCTTTCGCCTTTGTTGCAACATGACGTGGATCAAGGTTCAGCGCCGTCGGCGTGCTCATAGTAGGAACCAGGTCTATTGAACGGAGCCGCCATGGCCGACACTCCGACCCGCCAGACGACCGAAGACGACACCCCCCTGCAGGACTTCTCCAGCTGCCACGCCGGGTTCGTGACGGTGCTCGAGGCAGCGCTCGGCCTGCCCGAGATGATCGTCACCGCCGCACGGTCGCGCTCGTGCGCCGCCGACGTGCTGAAGATGTTCCGCGACCGCCTGCTCGCGCACCACGATGACGAGGAGCGCGACCTGTTCCCCGCGGTGCTCCGGATCGCGCAGGCGGGCGAGGAAGCCGACCGGGCCCGCAGCATGGTCGCGCAGCTCATTCGCGAGCATCGCGAGATCGCGCAACTGTGGAAACAGCTTGAACCGGCCGTGCAGGCCATCGCCACCGGCGATCTGCCACGACTGGATCCTGAGCTGCTGCAAGAGCTGGTCAGGCGCTTCAACGAGCACGTGCGCCTCGAGGAGGAGCAGTTCCTGCCCTTCGCGCAGCACGTGCTGGCACGCCAGGCCGAAGACCTCGCGATGCTCGGCCTGGCGCTGCACCGGCGCCATGAAGCCGAGGAGATCATGTCGACGGCGGTGGTCTACGGGGCCACCTGAACCGGGTCGCGCGCGCCGCGCGACGTCGGGCTGCTCCAGGGCGTCCAGGCACCGCCGCAGGATCGTTGCCGGCGTGCGCGACCGCGACCCTAGCGCGCCAGTTCCGCGTACACCAGGTTGGCGACTCGTCGGTAGACCTCGCGGAAGTTCCCGGCCACAAAGTCGTCTTGGTCGGCGATCCACTGCGCAATCGGGCTCGCTGCGCCGGCGTACTCGAACACCTTGGTGTCCGAACCGCCCTGGGCGGCTACACCTTGGCGCCGGACATCGACCGTCACGCGAATCGCCACCGCCGCACTCTCGTCGACCAGCAGATGCACGCCAATTGCGTCGAGCCGAACGACGAGGCTTGCCGCGCCGGAATCCGGGACGACCGTCCAGTTGTCCCTTGACCGTTCGGCGATGGCGGCCACCAGGTCGGCCCGCGGATCGTGAGTGCCGCTGAATGCAGCGATCCGGACGCGCAACTGCGCTGCGGCATCGGCGCTTGGACTCTCGGCGATGCCGACCACGGCACCGGCGATGGCGCCGCCGGCGCCGACCACGGCGGCCCCCACAGGTATGCAAATGAGCGCGAAGGGCCCGCAGGCCAACCCCGCTTGCGCCCCGAGCCAAGCCCCTCCCCAGGCCGCATTGCCGGCATACTTGCCGATGACCTGGTTGGAGACCTCGATCGACGCCGGGGTTTCCGATCCGGGTGCCGCAAAGACGCTGATCTGCTCGCCTGCCCTGATCGGGGCAAGCTGCACGCTCGCACAGCCGACGCAGAGAACCGACAACAGAAGCGCTGTGGCCCAGCAAGCGCTGGGGCGTTCCGCCCACGCGACGTCGGCATTCACCACGTTCTCGCCATCATGCGCCGGGCACGCGAAGCATTGGATCGGGAGAGCTTTCGCCGCCTGTCCGGTCCATCGTAACGAGAGCTTCCGACGCTGACGTTGACGCATCTCAAAGCTTCGCCGCGGATCCACGGGGATGATCGATGAGAGCCGGTCAAGAGATGACGCATGCTCCGCCTGATCTGCCCTGCGGTGATCGCAGCAGCCTGCCTCGTCGCCGGTTGCGCGACTCCGGGACGCGTCGAGCAGATGAGCGTGCCGGGCGTGGTGGGCATCAACATCACTGCGCCGCAGGCGCTGCGCGAAAGCATCGCCATGGGCGAAGTCACCGGCGGGGAGGAGACCAATCCCCTGTGGACCTCGCAGGTGAGCGGCGCGGATTTCGCCAAGGCACTGGAGTCCTCGCTGCTGCGCGCCGGCCTGCTGCAGCCCGACCGGAAGGCAGCACGCTACGTGCTCTCCGCCAAGCTGGCTGAGTTGGATCAGCCGCTTGCCGGATTCAACATGACGGTGACCGCGTCGGTCACCTACACGCTGATCGAACGCCCGACCACCCAGACCGTCTGGGAACAAAAACTTTCGACTCCCTACACCGCGAGCTTCGGCGACGCGCTCTACGCTGTGGAGCGGCTCAAGCTCGCCAACGAAGGCGCGATACGCGCCAACATCTCGGAACTGCTCATCGCTCTGTATCGCCTGCGACCATAGCGTCGCGCATCAGGCGCTGCCGTTACCGCGCCGGGGCGCTTTCCCTGGCCCTGCGCTCAACCCCCATTCCCGCGTCCCTCTGCGGTGCGTTGCCCCGTTGGGGATCAGGGTGGGCGGCACGATGTGCCGGCCGCCCTTGGCCACCGGGACTACGTCGTGCAGCGGAGGCGGTACGTCGTCTGAGTGCCCGGTGGCGTAGCGGGATCGCCTGGCGTGGGTCATGGCCGCAACGAACCGAGTGATCTTTACGCCCTCACCTTCGACTCCGTTCGACGGCCCAACGTCGCTCTGCCGCCCGCCGGACCGCCGGCAGCATCAGGAGGCGGATGGCTGTCTGGCGTCAACTACATTTTCCGGTGACGACATCTAGAATTGCCGCCCTTTACCGCCGCCGGTTCGGCGGCGACGCGTGTTTTCGACTTCGCTCCCGCTGCCTTTGCGCGGTAACTCTCGACCGCCATCAGATCAAGCACGACACTGTGATGGACCACGCGGTCAATGGCCGCCAACGTGGTCATCGGGTCCTTGAAGATGCGACCCCACTCCCAGAACACCAAGTTGGTCGTGATCGCGACGCTCTTTCGCTCGTAGCGTTCGGCGAGTAACATGAACAGGACCTCCATCTCGTCGCGGTCGTGCTGGACATAGCCGATGTCGTCCAAGATCCGGCACTCGAAACGATCAAGCTTGGCGAGTTCCTGCGGCAGGCGCAGATCGCGCTTGGCGCTATGGCACCGATTCGTCGCGGGGACGTTCTGATGGCGCGCCGCCGTGCGCTACTATTGCGACGGTACGATATTCGGGGGATTCCACCCCCACCCCGGGGAACGGCTCAGTTTGACTTGGCGCAGATGCGCCACGCTGCGTAGCAGGTAGGCTGCGAACGATCAAGTCCTTGTAAGTCCTCGCCGGGGGACAAATGCGCCTGCACAGTGTTCCCATCTCTGATCGTTGTCGCCGCGCTGATGATGCTCGGCGGCTGCGCAACGCGCCCGATCAACCCCCCGATCGAGCAGGTCGACCTGAGCAAAGGCTATCGCTTCGACACCCGCTGGGCGCACCGCCGCAACTATGACGCCGAAAACCTGGTCGTCCTCGCGTTCTCGGGAGGGGGCACGCGGGCGGCCGCATTCTCGTACGGCGTCCTCGAAACGCTGCGGCGCATGGAGGTCGTCGGACCCAAGGGCAGGAAGTTCCGCATGCTCGACGAAGTGGACCTCGTCACCGGAGTGTCGGGCGGCAGCTTCACCGCGCTGGCCTATCGGCCTGTACGGCGACAAGCTGTTCGACATCTACGAGACCAGCTTCCTGAAGCGCGACGTCCAGGGCGAGCTGATCGGCGCGCCCTGAATCCCGGCAACTGGGGCGCCCTGTCGTCCGAAAATTGGGGCCGCTCCGAGCTGGCAGCGCAGTTCTACGACGAGATACTTTTCCACGGCGCCACCTACGCCGATCTCGATCGCGGCACCGGCCCCCTGATTCTCGCGAGCGCCACCGACATCTCGACCGGCGCTCGGCTGGGCTTCACTGCAATTGCACTTCGATTACCTCTGCTCGGACCTGAACGCGGTACCGCTCTCCCGCGCTGCCGCGGCATCGTCGGCCGTGCCGTTCGTACTTTCGCCGGTGACGCTCAACAATTATGGCGGCAGCTGCAAGTTCGCTGCGCCGACATGGACCGAGGCATTCGGCAATCCCGAGACTGCGCCGCGGCCTGCCGCCCGCGCCCTCAGGACACGCGCAGGACCTGCAGGCGTTCCAGGATGGCGTCCACCGGCCGTACATCCATCTCGTGGACGGCGGCCTGGCCGACAACCTCGGCATGCGCGCCGTGCTCGAGGTGCTGGAGGCTGCTCGAGGCTCTCAAGTCTCATGGGTCAGCCGACGCCGCTCGACCATGTGCGCAGGGTCATCTGTCTTCGTCGTCAATTCGCGTTCCTCGCCGAAGACCAACTGGGACGAGGTCGAGCGTGCGCCCGGCAACGTGGCGCTCCTGATCAAGGCGACCGGCGTGCCGATCGACCACTATTCGTACGAGGCGGTCGAGCAATTGAAAGATACCGATGGCCCGGTGGCAGAGCATGCGGCGGATTCGGGATTCGGCCACCTTGCCCGGGAACCACGATCCCGAGCTTGCGGCACTCGCGAGGGCGCCGAACATCGAGCTTCTACGTCATCGATGTGTCCTTCGCCGCGCTCAAGGACAAGGCAGAAGTTCGAGTACCTGAATGAACTTGCCGACATCGTTCGTCCTGCCCCCCGAGGCGGTCGACCGCCTGCGCGCCGCCGCGAAGAACGATCATCCTTTCATCGCCCGAGTTTCAGCGGCTGCTGAAGGATGCCGGCGCGAAGCTCATCACCGAGCCGGCGCCTGCTGCGGAAAGGGTTGCCCCATGAGTTCCACCCTCATCGCCGTCCTCGTATTCGTATTCGTTTTCGGCGGGGCGCTGGCGGGCGTCGCCATCCGCGTCCCCGCGCATCATCAGGATGCCGAAACGAAGGACGTGGTCAAACTGGTGATGGGGCTGGTTGCAACCATCGCCGCCCTGGTCCTGAGCCTGCTGATAGCGTCCGCGCACAGTTCGTACGACACGCAGGAGAGCGAAGTGCAGCAACTCGGCGCGCAACTTGTTCAGCTCGATGAGGTGTTCGCCCACTACGGCCCGGAGACGAACGACGCCCGCGCGCAGCTGCGTCGCATGGTGAAGGCCGAAGCTCGCGCGGCTGTGGCCCGATGCCGGCGCCGCACGAGCAGCCATGCACACGCCGCAAAATTACGTCCCGGCGGAAGACCTGTTCGACACCGTCACCCGCCTGACGCCCAATTCCGACGCCCAGCGATCTGCCCAGGCGCGCGCTCTGCAGCTCATGACGACCATGGGCACGACCATCCGCCTGCTGCACCAGCAGGCCGGAGGCTCCCTGTCCTGGCCCTTCTTCGTCGTGCTGGTGTTCTGGCTCGTTGTCGCTCTTCGCCGGCTTCGGTCTCTATGCGCGCCGCAACGCCACCGTCATTGCGGCGTTGTTCGTCGGCGCGCTGACCGTCGCGGGCGCGATCTTCCTGATCCTGGAGATGAATCGGCCCTACAGCGGACTGATGGAAATCTCCAGCGCGCCAATCAGAGACGCGCTGGCGCAGATTGGCCGCTAACGAGCCTCGTCCGTCGGCCGGGTCTTCCGGCCGACAGTGCTCAGGCTAGCCATAGCCGGCTTTGCACATATCCGAACCTGCGACGCAGCGACGGATGACGCCAATCGGAGGTGTATCGCAGGAGTTCACTTGTGGCCGGCGGTGCCCATCAACGTCGGCTTTGCAGTGAATTGGGCGCTACGACGACCGACTCCTTGTGGCCGGTCAGAGACCTGCACCGTGCCGACCGGAGCGGCCGCTGGGTAGCCTACTGCGGCAATCCAGCGTGAAGGGCTACTGCATCCCCGACGCCGCCGCTCTTCGTCGGCGGTGGGACGGCCGTCGGCCCAGAGCGGTCGTCGCGGCGCACTGTTCAACGTCCGGAAAGCAAGATGAACATAGTTTCGTTAGCATTCCTGAATCTGGCCGATGACGCGCCAATCCGTTTGCTCGTTTTGGTGAGGCAACCATTTGTCACGCATCTTTGCAATTGCGGCCGGGCCTGCATCTTCGATCCGGCAGGCAAAAACGAGACATTCAACGTCGCCTTGCCCCGTTAGCGACCGCAACGAAACGGAAAAGCGTTTTAGTTCATCGACCAGAATTGTGCATCCCACCGACACCGCGGCTCGACAAGGACAATGACTTCAACCGCACCAAGCATCAGCGGCTCAGATTGTCACGGGTTGACGGTTGACGCGATTGCCTCCTCTTCCAGGCATCCAATGCGAGAAGCCCGAAGCGCGTCATTGCCGCACCGTGATGGCGGCTTCACTCGATTCTCTTATGACCGCTTCCGAGGACCGCGGCCGACGTCAGTGGGTCGGGGCCCGCCAGACGGCCGCTGACGGCCAACGGCTCCTTGCCGTCGATTGCGTCGCGAAGGCTCAGCTATGTCTTCGGCAGTCCGCGTTCAACGCGCGGATCGGGGATGAACCACATGATCGCAACGAAGACGTACAACGCAAGAGACAGCCACGCGTTGAACAGCGTCAAGGCGATCGCGACCACGTAGATGGCGACCGAGAACAGGCCCTTCAAGTCCTTCCCCAGCGCACGCGCAAGCGCAGAATCGCGACCGTGGTGTGCAATCAGCACGCGTTCAAGCAGGTAGTAGCTCACGCCCGCCATCAGCAGCACCACTCCATAGAGCGCGACCGGCACCGGCGCAAAGTGGTTCTCGTCCACCCAACCCGTCACGAATGGCACGCAGCGACAGCCAGAACAGGAGATGCAGGTTGGCCCAGAGGATCGGCCGTTCACGCGCTGCACGACCTGCAGCATATGATGATGGTTGTTCCAGTAAATCCCGACGTAGATGAAGCTCAGTACATAGCTCAGAAATACGGGAGAAGTGGCGACAGCGCGTCGAGATCGGTGCCGTGGGGCACCTTGAGCTCGAGCACCATGATCGTGATGATGACCGCGATCACGCCGTCGCTGAATGCCTCAAGCCGTCCCTTGCCCATTTGGTCCCTCTTCTCCAGCGCGCAAGTGGGTAAGGATACCGCAACGCGCCAAACGTTTTGGCCGAGCGTCATAGGTCGGCCGGCCAGCCAGTTTGTGGCGTTACCCAGCGGCACGCAATCGCGATGCTTCGAGGCTAGACGGCCGCTCCGCCGCGTAACCTGCCGTTGCGCCCGAGCTGGCGGCGGGCAACCGAGGGCCAAGAGCAGCCCTTCGTTGGCGCTGGCTGCGGGATTGCTGGACGAAGCGACCGTCCTAGCCAACAACAATTGCCGCCGCAAGCGCGTAGACGGTCATGGCGATCGTCAGCAGTGCGCCAATGCTGAAGAACGCGGCTCGAACCTCATGGTCGCGCTCGGTAATGTAGGCGTACGTATGCGCGACGCGAGCCGCGACATAGCCGAACATCAGCGTGGCCGCCAGCGGAATCGACGGCGAAGCCGCGACGAAGAGCAGGCCCGCGCCAAGGAACAAGGGAGTGTTCTCACCCTCGTTGCGATGCATGCGGCGAGCCCGCTCGACGTAGTCGCTCGGCGCCAGTTGCTCAGGCCTTGGGGTCGGGTTCGATATCGTCTTGCGCATGTCTTCCGGATTCAGAAAGCCGCCGCTGGACTTGATCATCCGATACACGGTCAGGAACCCATGACCAAGCATCTTCAGGATTGCAAGGCTTGCTGCGATCGCGTAGAGGCGGAAGACTGGGTTATCGAGGGTGAACGAACTCATGGGCTTCAACTCCGTAGTGTGCGGCGAGGGATCAGACACGCCGAGTACCTCGGCCTCGGCAGGGAATCATAACTGGCAGGTATGTTGATCTGAGGCCCAACCCAAGACATCCGACACAACCGTCCAATGCCAAACAAACGTCCAAAATGCCCCGCCGCGAACTTCCGCAACGGGTCGAAAGCACCCGTTCTGCCAACGGCGACGACCGGCTCCTCACCCCACAAGCCGGACCTTCATCCGGCGCGAGCGCGGGCACGGCCGCCAGCAACCCTGGTGCGTCGAGCGCCGCCGCGGCGACTGCGATAAAGCTGCCTCGGCGCCAGGCAGACCATCGCGGTGCCGAGCAAGACCGGTGGCGCATGCGCATCCGGGACGAACTGCGTCGATTCAGTCCGCGTCACGCAGCAGTGTCGGCTGGCTTCCCGAAGAACATCTCTCGCAGCTTCTTCACCCCGATGACGCGAGCGAGTTCATGCACGACGCAGTAGTCGAAGATCAGCACGGCCAGGATGATCTGAATGGCCCAGAAATGCGGCCATACGATTTCGGCAAGCAACTTCTCGTTGCCAGCCACAAAACCACCCGCCTGCTTCCAGAAATCGACGAGGCGTTCCAGGTAATGGATCACGAGGGCCACCAGAACGTAGATCGCGGTCTTCCATGCGACGTTGTTGGCCAGTGGTTTGGCGGGGTAGCGGTTGATGACCGGCAGCATGTCGGCGATCAATACCGCCTTGCCCAGGATGAGGGCGCCGACGGCTACTTGTATCGGTGTGCTGATCGGAAGCCCGGTTCCCTTCGTCATCAGCATCCGCACCACTGCAACCAGGCCCAGAGTAACGAAGAAGAAGATCGTCGGTGGAATCAGCGCAAGGAATTCTTCCTTGATCTTCTCGGATGCTTTGCCCATGTCGTCCCTCTTCCGAAATTGGAGTTTCAGTGTGCTGTCAGCAACAGTGACCGATGGTTTCAGGGCCAATGCGCCCCCACCTGCCGGTGGACCGGGTATACGAAGCCGACAAGACCCGGCAATGAGCGCGCGATTGTGGCTTCGTCCCTCGTGTGCAAGGTCCCTAGTTCTTGCACGCGCCGACGTTGCCGCCGGCCACCTGCTGCTCGGCCAGCAGACCGCGGAAGTAGGCGACCTTCTCGGCGATGGCAGGCCCGAAATCGGTGTTGAGGCAATAGCACAGGCCGACCTTCGTGCATCCTGCAGCATGGCGGGGCCCTCCTCCGGCATGGCTCACATCACGACGGCGGCCTGCTTCACGCCCACTCCGGCTCGGATGATGGCGCAAAATGGCGCCACATCCAATCCTCACCGCATCCCGGTCCATCCATGCCGATACCGCCGATCGTGCCGAGAGGCGAGGCGCTGCGCCGTGCGGTCGCGTGGCTCGCGGAGCACGACGTCTGGACGCCGCACCTCGTCGAAGAGGCGTGCCAGCGGTTCGACCTCGGTCCCGCCGACGAGGACTTCCTGCTGCGGGAGCTGCGCAGCTTCCATCCGCCGGCCCCGACTTAGACCCCGCCGGTGGGGCGGCCGCGTTCAATCCTCGGCCGTGCCCGCGAAATAGCTGCGGCTGTCGGCGAGGAAGTGCGGCCCCGAATCCGACCGGACGGCGGTGCCGACGCCGGAATTGGTCAGCACCTCGAGCAGCAGCGCGCTCTCGACGCCGCCGTCGATGATGTGGACGGAGCGCACGCCTTCGCGCACCGCCGCCAGCGCCGCGGTCACGCGCGTGCGCATGCCGCCCTCGACCGTGCCGTCGGCGAGCAGCCGTTCCGCCTCGCTCGCGGTGAGCACGTACGCGAGCTTGCCGTCGCGGCCGTACACGCCGGGCACGTTGGTCATCAGGATCAGCTTCTCCGCGTGCAGCGTGCGCGCGAGCTGCCCCGCGACGAGGTCGGAGTTGATGTGATACGCGGTGCCGTCGGCGCCGACGCCGATCGGCATGATCACCGGAACGAACCCGCGCGAGAGCAGCAGCATGACGATGTCGGGATCGATCGCCTCGACGTCGCCGACGTTGCCGAGATCCGGCGGCGGCGCTTCGCCGGCGACGACCGGCAGCACCATCGGCCGCGCGTGGATGAAGCGCCCGTCCTGCCCGTCGATCCCGACCGCCTTGGCGCCGTGCCGGTTGATGAGGCCGACGAGTTCCTGGTTGATCTCGCCCAGCACCATCTCGACGACGTTGAGCGTCGGCTCGTCGGTCACGCGGATGCCGCGGTGCTTGTGGCTCGCGATGCCCATCTGCTCCAGCAGGGCGTCAATGCGCCAGCCGCCGCCGTGCACGACGATCGGATTCATGCCCACCAGCCGCAGCAGCGCGACGTCGCGGGCGAAGCCGTCCTTCAGCGCGGGATCGGCCATCGCCCCGCCGCCGAAGCGGATGATCAGCGTCTTGCCGTGATAGCCGCGGATGAACGGCAGCGCCTCGGCGAGGATGCGCGCCTTCTGCGGCGAGGACAGGGGGACGGTTGCCATGCGGACCCGCCGTCAGGCCGGCACCCAGTCGGCGAACAAAGCGCGTGCCGCACCGGCGTCGGTGCAGGCGCGCAGCCGCGCGCGAAAAGCCGGGTCGTCGAATCGCGTCGCCGCGTCGGCGAGGATCTGCAGATGCTCGTCCGTCGCGTGCGCGGGCACCAGCAGGACCAGGAAATCCGACACGGGCTTGTCGTCCGGGGCGGCGAAGTCGATCGGCACACGCGAACGCACGAACGCGGCCACGGCCTGCGCCAGCCCCTTGACGCGCGCATGCGGAATCGCCACCCCCTGCCCCAGCCCCGTCGAGCCGATGCGCTCGCGGGCCTCGAGGCTGGCGGCGACCTTGTCCGCCGCCAATCCGTAGCGGCGCTCGAACAGCGCGCCGACGGCGTGGAAGAGCGCGGTCGCGCCGGGCAGATCGGCGTCGAGCAGCACGTTTTCAGCGGGCAGGAGCGCCCCCAGCACAGCCATCCAGGCACCTCCCGTCAGGGACGTCGTCGCGTCCACGGCCCGGTAGCGAGGATAATGCAAAGCTGTCGGGGGCGGTAGGGCCGCGGCGCGCGCGCCGCAGGCACGATTCCCCGCCCCTTCCTCGGACAACGACGACGGACGCCACCTGATGACTCCCAGCCAGCACCAGGCGCAACTCCTTGCCGCCGCCGGCCGCCACCTCGCCGGCGGCGGCCTCGGCCTCTTCATCCTGCCGCCCGAACTGAATCTCGTGGTCGCCCGGGGCGAGGGCAGCCGCGTGTGGGACGTCGCCGGGCGCGAGTACATCGACTACCACCTGAGCTCGGGACCGGCGCTGCTCGGCCACGCGCATCCCGCGGTCACCGCGGCCGTGGCCGCACAGCTGCCGAAGGGCACGACGTATTACTTCCTCAACGAGCCCGAGATCCTGCTCGCGCAGCGGATGGTCGAGGCGATCCCCTGCGCCGACGTCGTCCACTACACCGGCTCCGGCACCGAGGCCACGTTCTACGCGCTGCGGATCGCCCGCGCCTACACCGGCCGCAACAAGATCCTCAAGTTCGAGGGCGCCTGGCACGGGATGCACGACTACGGGCTCTGGGGCACCGTGCCGGCCGCGGCGTCCGCATTACCCGCACGCGAAGCCCGACTCCGTCGGCGTCCCGCTCGAGACCGGCTCCACGGTGCTGGTGACGCCGTTCAACGAGACGGCGGCCGCGGTGGCGATGATCGAGGCGCACGCGCACGAGCTGGCGGCCGTGATCGTCGAGCCGCTGCAGCGGGTGCTGCTGCCCGAGCCCGGCTTCCTCGAAGCGCTGCGCGAGGTCACGCGCCGGCTCGGGATCGTGCTGGTGTTCGACGAGATCGTCACCGGCTTTCGCATCGCCTGGGGCGGCGCGCAGGAGCGCTATCGCGTCGTGCCCGACCTCGCCTGCTACGGCAAGGCGGTGAGCGGCGGGTTCCCGATGGCGGCGATCGCGGGCCGCGGCGACGTCATGGCCGTGCTCGATGCGCGCTCGCGGCCGCGCGCCGACGTGGTGTGGGCGACCAACACGCTCAACGGCAATCCGGTGTGCGCCGCCGCCGGCTGCGCGGCGCTGGAGGTGCTGGGCGAGCCCGGCACCTACGAGCGCCTGTCGCGCATCGGCGCGCGGCTGCGGGCCGGGATCGTCGAGGCGGGCACCCGGCACGGGTTCGCCGTGCAGACCCCGGGCGAGGATGCCGTGTTCGGCGTCCGCTTCACCGACCGGCGGCCGCTGCGCACGTGGATGGACCTCACCACCGCCGACAAGGACCTGGGCTGGCACTTCGCGCTCGAGCTCCTGCGTCGCGGCCTGCTCGTCAACCCCAACGAGAAGTTCTACATCTCGATCGCGCACACCGACGACGACATCGACCGCACGCTCGCGATCGTCGACGACGCCTTCGCCGCGCTGCGCACATCGCGGTGAAGGGGGAGCTGCGCCAATGCGCCGGCGGGTCCATCGCGCGAATGCCGCCCAAAGCCGATGCGGATGGCGCGCCGCCGCGTCGCAGTGCGTGACGATCGCGTGCCTGGCCTGCGCCCCGCTATTCGCCGCGCTCGCCGCCACCCCCGCGGCCGCGCAGGACTATCCCCGCTACGGCGACGCGCTCTACGAGCCGCGCCTGCGCCAGCCCGGGAAGGACGTCATGTGGCTGCCGACCCCCGACGCCATGGTCGCGCGCATGCTGCAGGCCGCGCGGACCACCAGCCGCGACCTCGTCTACGACCTCGGCGCCGGCGAAGGCAGGATTCCCATCGCCGCCGCGCGCGACTTCGGCGCGCGCGCCGTCGGCATCGAGTACGACCCGGACCTCGCCGCGCTCGCCCGTCGCAACGCGCAGCGCGCGGGCGTCGCGGACAAGGTCACGATCATCGCCGGCGACATCTTCAAGGAGGATTTCTCGGCGGCCACCGTCGTCACGCTGTATCTGCTGCCCGACCTGAACCAGCAGCTGCGCCCGCAGCTGCTGCGCCTGAAGCCGGGCACGCGCGTCGTCTCGCACCTTTGGGACATGGGCGAATGGGAGCCCGACGAGACGCTGCGCGTGGGCGACGGCGAGGCATTCCTTTGGCTCGTTCCCGCGCAGGTCGCGGGACGGTGGCGGATCGCCGACGAATCCCAGATTCGTCGATGCCGAGATCACCCTCGTCCAGCAGTTCCAGCGCATCGGCGGGACGATCTCGATCCGCGGCAGCACGCAGCCGCTGCTCGGCGCGTACGTGCAGGGCGCGGAGCTGGGGTTCACGTTCGTCCACCAGGACGGCGGCGTGCGCAGCGTGCGCGCGCGCGTCGACGGCGATTCGCTGGCGGGATCGCTGCGCTTCGCGACCAGCGCGACGCCGTTGACCGGCCGGCGCGTCCCATGACGCAGGCTTCGCGTGCCGCCGGCCGCGCCGGCACCCGCGTTTCGTGGCAGGATGGCGGCCTTGCGCGGTGGGGAATCGGCCACGCCGCCTCCCGCAAACGATCACGAGCACCGGAGCGCTTCGCATGACCTACCAACGCCTCAACGTCACCCTGCAGGAGTCCGTCGCCGTCGTCGAGCTCAATCGGCCCGGCAAGGCCAACGCGCTGGACCTCCCCATGTGGCACGAGCTGCGCGAGGCGATGCGCTGGCTCGACGCCACGCCGGCGGCCCGCGTCGGCGTGCTGCGCGGCGCCGGCACGCAGTTCACCGCCGGCATCGACCTTGCGCTGCTCGCCGGCCTCGGCGCCGAGATCGCGGACCCCTGCGACGGGCGCGCGCGGGAGAAGCTGCGCCGCGTGATCCTCGACATGCAGGACACCATCACTGCGATCGAGCGCTGCCGCAAGCCGGTGCTCGCGGCCATCCACGGGGCCTGCATCGGCGGCGGCATCGACATCGTCACCGCCTGCGACGCGCGCTACTGCTCGGCCGACGCCGTGTTCTCGGTGCGCGAGGTCGACGTCGGGCTCACCGCCGACGTCGGCACGCTGCAGCGCCTGCCGAGGCTGATCGGCGAAGGCATGGCCCGCGAGCTCGCCTACACCGGCCGCAACTTCAACGGTCGCGAGGCGCGCGACATGGGCCTCGTCAACCGCTGCTGGGACACGCCGGCGGAGCTCGCCGCCGGCGTGGGCGAGATCGCCGCGACCATCGCGGCCAAATCGCCGCTCGCGGTGCGCGGCAGCAAGGAGATGATCACCTACGCCCGCGACCACTCGGTGGGAGACGGCCTCAACTACGTCGCGACGTGGAACGCGGCCATGCTGATGTCGGCCGATCTCGGCGAGGCGCTCGCCGCAGCGCGCGAACGTCGCCCGGCGAAGTTCCGCGACTGAAGCCCGGATGGAATCGACCCACCTTGGCGACATCAGCCGCGTCATCCAGCTCGCGATCGCGCCGGTGTTCCTGCTGACCGCGGTGGCGACGCTCATCACGGCGCTCAACATCCGGCTTGGCCGGGCGATCGACCGCCGCCGCGTCCTGCACGAGCGCGCCCCCCACCTCACCGGCGATCCGCTGGCCGCCGCCCACGGCGAGCTCAAGCTGCTGGTGCGCCGCATCCGCATCATCTACTTCGCCATCCTGGCGGCGGGCACCTGCGCGCTGCTCGTCTGCGTCGTGATCGCCGCGGCCTTCCTGGGCGCCCTGCTTTCGGTCGAGCTCGCGCGCACGGTCGCGGTGCTGTTCGTGCTGGCGATGTTCGCGCTCATCGCCTGCCTCGGGATGCTGCTGCGCGAGGTCTTCCTCGCCGTCACCGACGGCACGCACCGCCTCATGCGCTGAGCGCGGCGCTGCCTCCTTCCATCGAGCCCTCCATGCGCCTTCTCCTCATCTGCTGTGCCGCCGCACCGTCGCTGCTCGCCTCGCCAGCCATCGCCGCCGGCTGCGACGACGCCATCCGCCACGCGAGCGTCGTCGCGGCGTACGGAGAGCAGGCGTCCATCGCCCAGAACTACGTCCTGGCCGGCGATGCCGCGGCCAATGCGCGCATCCCGGCGATCGACGCCGCGCACCATGCGAAGGCCTGCGGCTGCAAGGAGGCGCTGCCGCCGCTCGAAGATGCGACGCTCACCGCCAGGCGGGCGAACGTCGTGCTCAACCTGGACGGCGCGAGAGGCTACGGCGCGCGGATAAAGAAGGACGCCGACGAGGCACTGGAAGCGCTGCGCAAGTGCGTGGCGCGCGGATGAATCCTCAGAGCCTGGCGACGTCGACCCACGCGCCGCTCTGCTGCGACGCCACGCAGGCCTCGATGAACGCCATCGTGTGCGCGCCTTCGGCGATCCGCGGGTAAGGGAATTCCGGCACGGATTCGCCCAGCGCGCGCGCCATGCGCTCCTGCGCCACCTCGGCGTAGATGTTGGCGAAGGCCTCGCGCAACCCCTCCGGATGGCCGCGCGGCGTGCGTCCGCACGCGGTGATCTCGGGCGGCAGGAACGCATCGCCGCGCGTGATCACGCGCACCGGCTCGCCCTGCAGCGCGAGGCGCAGGTACGACAGCTCGCGATGCGACCAGTCGAGCATGCCCTTCTCGCCGTAGACGCGCAGGCGGATGTCGTTCTCGCCGCCCGCCGCCGCCTGGGTGACGGTGAACGCGCCGCGCGCGCCGCCGTCGAATTCGATCAGCGCCGACACGTGGTCGACCACCTTGCGTCCAGGCGTGAGCGTGCCGACGTCGGCGGCCACCCGCGCGGCGTTCGTTCCGGCCACGAAGCAGGCGAGGTGCTGCGCGTGGCAGCCGATGGCGCTCATCACCAGCGCGAGGCCGCTCCGCTTCGGATCGAGAATCCACCGGAAGCGGTTGTTCTGCGGGCCGTCCTCCACTCTCGTTGCGAGCCCGCTCTGGATGTACTCGACCTGCACCAGGCGAATCGGCCCCAGCGCACCCTCGCGCACCAGGTGGCGGGCGTAGCGGGTCATCGGGTACGCCGAGTAGCCGTGGGCGACCGCGAAGATGCGCCCGCCCTTCGCGGCGCGGGCGACGAGGTCGCGCGCCTGCGCGAAATCATGGCTGACCGGCTTGTCGCCGACGACGTCGAGCCCCGCATCGAGGGCCGCCGCGGCAAACGGATAGTGCGTGTCGTTCGGCGTCATGATGGCCACCGCGTCGATGCCGTCGGGGCGGGCCTTTTCCGCTGCCAGCATCTCGGCGACGTCGCCGTAGCTGCGCGCGGGATCGAAGCCGAGCGTGACGCCGGCCGCCCGCGAGCGGGCCGGGTCGGAGGAGAACACGCCGCCCACGGCGCGCCACCACCCGTCCATTTCGGCAGCGCCGCGATGCATGCGGCCGATCCATACATCCGGGCCGCCGCCGATGACCGCGAGGCGCAGCGGCCGTCCGAATCGCTCTGCCAGTCCCTTCATCTGCGCTCCCCAGTCCGCCTCGGTTCCCATACCCCCCGGACGCCGCGCCGGGGCTCGCTGCGACCGCTATTTCCCGGTGTAGAGCGTCGGGAATTCCTGCTTCAGGTTGGCGACCTTCGGCAGGTCGTGGATGACGATGTACGGCTGGTTCGGATTGCGGGCCGCGTAGTTCTGATGATAGGCCTCGGCCGGATAGAACGCCGGCAGCATCACCACCTCGGTCGCGATGGGGCGTGGGAACGCCTTCGCCCGGTCGAGCTGGTTGATGTAGGCCTGCGCGACCGACTTCTGGTCGTCGTTGACGAAGAAGACCGCCGAGCGGTACTGCGGTCCCACGTCGGGGCCCTGGCGGTTCACCTGCGTCGGGTCGTGCGCCACCGAGAAAAAGATCCGCAGCAGCTGGCCGTACGTGACCTGCGCCGGGTCGTACGTGACCTCGACCGCCTCGGCGTGGCGCGTGGTGCCGCTGCTCACCTTCTCGTAGTCGGCGGTCTGCGCCGTGCCGCCGGCATAACCCGACACCGCGCTGCTCACGCCCTTCACGTGCCGGAAGACCGCCTCGACTCCCCAGAAGCAGCCGCCCGCGAACACCGCCTTCTGCGGACCCTTCACCGATGCCGCCGGCGAATCGATTGCCGGCGGCGGCAGCGTCGCCGCGCTGCCGGCGGCACCGCAGGTGCCCGCGACGGCCATCATGCAGGCCATCACCAGCGCCGAAGTTCCCTTCCCGAACCGTTGCAACATGAGACGTCTCCTGTGCAGGCAAGGTCTGCTTGCCCTTCGCATGAGGGTTGGTCGCCGCCAGCCGGCACACCTTGCACCCTGTCCGCGATACGACCGCGCCGCGGGCGTTTGGTTGCCGGCTTCGGGATCGCATTCGAATCCCGTGCCCAATCACGCAGTCCCGGATCGCGCGATCCGCGTCACCGCGTCGGCACCATCACCAACCGGTCGTGCGATGACTCGGCGCCCCATGCCTCGCCCGGTCGCCCCAGCATCTGCCGCACCGCGGCGTTGGGGCGCGTCGACGGAAAGGATTCGAACTGCTCGGTCACCGGGTCGAACCTCACGATGGCGTTGGCGGTCCACTCGGTCAGCCACACCTTGTCCTTGTCGTCGACCCAGACCGAATAGGTCCGCGGCGAGGCGCCGGGAAGCTTCCACTCGCGCCAGGCGCGCGTCGACGGGTCGTACATGCCGACATGGCCGGTGTTCCAGTAGCTCACCCAGATCCGCCCGCGCGAATCGGACCAGACGCGCCGCGCGCCCTGGTCCCTGGTCGGCGGTTCGATCACGGTCGCCGCGCCGGTCTCGACGTCGATCCGCGCGATGTGGTCGCCGGCGAGCGACGCGTAGTAGACGTCGCCGCCGGGCGTGGTCGCGATCCCGTACGGGCCGCGCCCGCGCGGCGCCTTCCACACCTTGATGTCGTCGGTCGCGGGGTCGAGCCGCCCGTAGTAGCCGCTCTTGCCCGGTGAACCACACCCGACCCTTGCGATCGAATGTCGCCGTGTTGAGGTTCGCGTAACCGGTATCTGCAGGCAGCGTCCACAGGCGCACGGCGCGGGTCCTGGGATCCACGCGCACGATCGCGTTCTGGCCGCCGTCCGTGACCCATGCCGCACCGTCGGGGCCGACGATCACGCCATGCGGTGCCGACCGGGGCCCCAGGGCAATCTCCTCCGCCTTGCCTGTCTCGGGGATCGAGAATCCCGAGCTTGCCCGACCCTTGCGCCGTGTAATACACGGGACCGCCGGCGCCGGCGCCGCGGCGACGTCGTGCGGTCGTCCGCCTGCGCGGAACGTCGAAATAGACCGGTCCGCAGCCACGGCCGCGGCCGCCGCTGCACGCCAGCGCGACGGCCAGCGCCCTGCGCAGGACCGCAAGCAACCGTTCGGATGTCATCGACGCCTCCCTTGCGCGCGGCCGGATTCGCTGGCCTGGAGAGCCTGCGACCTGCGGCCGGGAAACCAGCGCTCAGGATAGCGGATTCCGGTCCCGCCGCAGCCCCGCCCCCCGTTGGAAGCGTTGGGCACGGCTGCGTTTCGCGGTAGAATGTTGCAGTGCGTCAATCGCCTGGGTGCGATCGGGGCGTAATGTCGGTCATGGAGGGCAGGATGCGCATCTGTGTGGTGGGAGCGGGATCGATCGGCGGACATCTGGCCGTGCTGTTGGCGGCGGCCGGGCATGACGTCACGGTGATCGCTCGCGGCGCGAACCTGCAGGCGATCCGCCAGAACGGCCTGCGGCTCATCCACGAGGACGGCACGCGAGCAGGTGGCGCGCGACATCGGCGCCACGGACTCGATCCGTTCCGCCGGGACGCAGGACCTCGTCATCCTCGCGGTCAAGGCCAACGCAGGTCGAAGCGGTGGTCGACGACCTCCCGGCGCTGTTCCACGACGAGACCGTGCTGATCCCGATGCAGAACGGGATTCCGTGGTGGTATTTCCAGCGCCACGGCGGCGCGCACGAAGGCTATTGCGTCCGCAGCGTCGACCCGCAGGCGCGGATCATGAACGCGATCGATCCGCGACGCATCGTCGGCTGCGTCGTCTACCCGGCCGCCGCGCTGGCCGGTCCCGGCGTGGTGCGGCACATCGAAGGCAACCGGTACCCCCTGGGCGAGCTCGACGGCACGACGACCGAGCGCATTTCGCGCATCGCCACCGCCCTCAACGAGGCCGGATTCAAGTCGCCGATCCTCGACAACATCCGCGCGGAAATCTGGCTCAAGCTGTGGGGCAACCTCACGTTCAACCCGATCAGCGCGCTCACGCACTCGACGCTGGTCGACCTCTGCCGTTACCCGCTCACCCGCGCGCTCGCGCAGAACATGATGGCCGAGGCGCAGGCGATCGCCAGCGCGCTCGGCATCGCGTTCCGGGTGTCGATCGAGAAGCGCATCGCGGGCGCCGAGAAGGTCGGCAAGCACAAGACGTCGATGCTGCAGGACATCGAGGCCGGCCGCGAGCCGGAGATCGACGCGCTGGTCGGCGCGGTGATCGAGCTGGGCCGCCTCACGGGCATGGCCACGCCGCACATCGACGCCGTGCACGCGCTGGTCCGCCTGCTCGCGCACACGATGGCCGAGGAGAGCCTGTGCGTCCGCGCGACGGCGAGCGGATTGCCGCCGCGGGCGCCGCGCGTCGCGCTGCCGGACCCCGTCGCCGACATGGTGTCGTCCTAGGCACGCAGGGCGGCTGCCGCAGCGGCGAACGGCAACGGGCGCGCCCGCGACGGGCGCCGGCCGCGCAATGGTTTACCATCCGTCGCCATGATCCCGCTGCTGAAGGCCCTGACGCGCGTGCCGCTGCGGCTGCTGCACGCCGCCGCGACGGTCATCTATTTCGTCGCGTTCTACCTCGTGCGCTGGCGCCGCGACTACACCGAGCGCGACATCGCCAACGCCTTTCCCGAGCGCAGCGCGGCTGACCGCGCCGCGCTGCTGCGCCGTTCGTACCGGTGCGCCGCCGACACGCTGATGGAAGCGGTCTGGGGCTTCGGCGCCTCGGCCGAGGCGCTGCGCGAGCGCGTCACCATCGAGAACCCGGAGGTCGTGCAGCGCTGCGCCGACGCCGGGCGCTCCGTCGTGCTGCTCACCGCGCACTACGCGAACTGGGAGTGGCTGCTGCTCGCCGCCGGCGTGCACTTCGACATCCCGATCGACGTCGTCTACCAGCCGCAGAAGGTCACCGCCGTCGACGAGTTCTTCCGCGGCGCGCGCAGCCGCTTCGGCAGCACGCTCATCCCGCGCAAGGAATTCATCTACGCGCTGATGACCCACGGCGCCGAGCCCCGCGCGTACGCGCTGATCGCCGACCAGACGCCCAAGCCGCCGGACCCGAAGCTCTGGCTCCCGTTCCTGCACCAGGACACTGCGTTCTTCGTCGGCGCCGGCAAGATCGCGCGCTTCCTCGACGCCGACGTGGTCTACGTCGACATGGAGCGCACCGGCCGCGGCCGCTACGCCGTGCGCTTCGTCCCGCTGGCGGAACCGCCTTACGGCGACGGCGCGGACACGCTCATCGTCGAGCGGTATGCGCAGGCGCTCGAGCGCGCGGTCCGCCGGGATCCGGCGAGCTTCCTGTGGCTGCAGAAGAAGTGGAAGTATCCGCGTCCCGCCGAGCCGGCGCCCGGCGCGGCGGACGGCGCCACGGCGCGGTAGAGCCGCCGCGCGGCGGCGGCGTGCCGCGCACCGCGAGGTCGCGTATCATGAACTGGCCGGGGGCCGAATGTCGGAACCACGACACGGCAGACCCTGGAACGGAGGAGCAACATGGCCAAGAAAAGTGCGGCCGACGGCGTCTACCGCGTCACCGAGGTCATCGGTACGAGCACCACGTCGTGGGAGGATGCCGCGAAGAACGCGGTGGTCGCGGCAAGCAAGACGCTGCGCGACCTGCGGATCGCCGAGGTGTCGAAGCTCGACATGAAGGTCGAGGGCGGCAAGGTCGTCGCCTACCGGGCACGCGTCCAGCTGTCGTTCAAGTACGACGGCTGACGCGCGCGAGCCGTCGCGCCGGGGCACGCGAAGCCTGCGCTTCCGCCCCGGCGTTCTTTTGTCCGCGCAGCACCCATCACGGATGACCGAACCATGCACCCGACAACGAAGGTCGCGATCGTCACCGGCGCCGGCACCGGCATCGGCAAGGCGGTCGCGCTGGCGCTGCTGCACGACGGCTACGGCGTCGTGCTCGCCGGCCGGCGCGTCGAGCCGCTGGACAGCAGGCGATCGCCGACGCCGGGCTGCCGGCGCGCACGCGCGCTCGCCGTGCCGACCGACGTCGGCGACCCGGCCTCGGTGCGCGGCGCTGTTCGCGCGCACCGAGGCCGGCGTTCGGCCGCCTCGACCTGCTGTTCAACAACGCCGGCATCGGCGCGCCGGCGATGCCGCTCGAGGACCTCACGTTCGAGCAGTGGAAGAGCGTGGTCGACATCAACCTGACCGGCGCGTTCCTGTGCACGCAGGAGGCGTTCAGCTGATGAAGGCCAGACGCCGCGCGGCGGCCGCATCATCAACAACGGCTCGATCTCGGCGCACGCGCCGCGGCCCGAACTCGGCGCCCTACACCGCGACCAAGCACGCGATCACCGGCCTGACCAAGTCCACCTCGCTCGACGGCCGCAAGTACGACATCGCCTGCGGCCAGATCGACATCGGCAACGCCGCGACCGAGATGGCCGCGCGGATGGCGACCGGCGTGCCGCAGGCCAACGGCACGATCGCCGTCGAGCCGCTGATGGACGTCGGCACGTCGCCAGCGCGGTCGCTCTACATGGCGAGCCTGCCGCTCGACGCCAACGTGCAGTTCATGACGGTGATGGCGACCAAGATGCCGTTCGTCGGGCGCGGCTGACGTGCGCAGCCGGCCCCGCCGCGGGTCGCGCGTCGGCCGCGCCGGCGACCCGCGCCCACCGCAGCGATGAGCACGCCGGCACTCCTGGTCTCCACAGGGACGCGCTGGTACGGCACCGCGCGCATCCCCTGCGCCCTCGCCAAGGCGGGGTTCGACGTCACGCTGCTGACGCCGCGGAACACGCTCGCCGACAAGAGCCCGTTTCTCGCGCGCGTCGGCCACCTCCCCGACGACGCCACCGTGCGGCAATGGCTGTACGCGTTCGCCGCCACGGTGAAGGCCACCTCGCCGCGGCTCGTCATCCCCTGCGACGACATGGCGTTCCGGCTGCTGCAGTCGGTGGTGCTCGCGCCGCCGCAGGACCTGCGGGGCGACCTGCAGCTCGCAGCTGGCGGCGCCGATCCGCGACGTCGCTGGGCGACCCGTCGTCGTATCGCAGCGAGCATCGACCAGACGCTGTGGCCCCCGGAGGCCGAGGCGCTCGGCATCCGCGTGCCGCGGTTCGTGATTGCCGCGGATGTCGCCGAAGCGCAGGCGTTCGCGGCCGCGCAGGGCTACCCGATCGTCGTGAGGCGCCATTTCGCCTTCGCCGGCCACGGCGTCGCGGTCTGCGCCGGCCCCGCCGAGCTCGCGCGCGCGTTCGCCGCGCTCCTGCAGCCGGCCGCGCTCGACCTCGACGATCACGGTCAGGGTCGCCTGCTGGTGCAGGCGGGCCTTCCGGGACGCATCAAGCACTACGCGGGGGCAGCCTGGCAGGGCGAGCTGCTCGCCGGCTGGGCGGAGGACACGCTGGTCGCCGATCCCGAGCCCGCGGGGCGGGCCACGGTGCTGCGCTATCACCGCTCGCCCGAAGTGCGCCGCTTCGCCGAGGCGCTCGTGCGCGCGTACGGGATGACCGGCATCGTCGGCCTCGAATGCATCGTCGACCCGCAGTTCCGGCGCCTCGTCGCTGGTGGGATTCAATCGCTCGCGTCGCGCCGGAATCGCACCGCGGAAGTTGGTTCGACGTCGACCTGTGCGCCGCGCTGACCGGCGCTGCACGGCGTGCCGTCGACCACGCGCGCCGATCTCGACGATGGCGAGGAAGGCATCGACGTGCGTTTCCCGGAGGAATGGCTGCGCGATCCGGACAGCCGAGTACCTGCGCGACCTATCCCGTCGACGTGCCGTGGGAAGAGCCGGAACTGATCGAGGCGATGCTGGCGCTGCGGCACGAGCGATGACGCGACCGCCGGGCGGGGAGGGGAGGAAGGAAGGGCGGGTCACAGAGTTTCGCGCTCAAAGGCACGCAATCCCGTCTCATGCCCCTACTGACGCTGCGCAACGCCCGCCTCGCGTTCGGCCATCATCGGCTGCTCGATGGCGCCGAGTTCCAGCTCGATCCGCGCGAGCGCGTCGGCCTCATCGGCCGCAACGGCACCGGCAAGTCGTCGCTGCTGAAGGTGATCGCCGGTCTCGCCGACCTCGACGACGGCGAGCTGTGGCTCGCGCCCGGCGCCCGCGATCGGGTACGTCGCGCAGGAGCCCGACCTCGACGCCGCCAGCACCGTCTACGACGCCGTGACGCTCGGGCTGGGCGCGCAGGGCCGGCTGCTCGCCGACTACCATCACGCAGTGGCGCACCTCGGCGAGGACGCACACGATCCGCGCCGGCTCGCCGACGTCGGCACGCTGCACGGCCGGCTCGACGCGGCCGGCGGCTGGGCGCTCGGCCACCGCGTCGACGCCGTGCTGTCGCGCTTCGAGCTGCAGCGCCGACGCGATCGTCGGCTCGCTGTCGGGCGGCGGCCGCAAGCGCGTCGCGCTGGCGCAGGGGCTGGCGGCCGAGCCCGACGTGCTGCTGCTCGACGAGCCGACCAATCACCTCGACATCGGCGCCATCGCGTGGCTCGAAGCGCTGCTGCAGGACTTCGCCGGCGCGCTCGTCTGCGTCACCCACGACCGGCGCTTCCTCGACGCCATCGCCACCCGCATCGTCGAGCTGGACCGCGGCCGGCTGCGCGAGTACCCGGGCAACTTCGCCGCCTACCAGGAGCGCAAGGCGCGACGAGTCCGCGGACGAGGCGGTGGCGAACGCGAAGTTCGACAAGGTGCTGGCGCAGGAAGAGGTGTGGATCCGCAAGGGCATCGAGGCGCGGCGCACCCGCAACGAAGGCCGGGTGCGCCGGCTCGAGGCAGCTGCGGCGCGAGCGCGCGGCGCGGCGCGAGCGCCTGGGCACGTCAACCTGCGCGTCGACGACGGCGCGCGCTCGGGCCAGATGGTGGCCGAGCTCACGGCATGTGACCAAGGGCTACGGCGGCCGGGTGCTGATCCGCGACTTCACCACGCGCATCCTGCGCGGCGACCGCATCGGGCTGATCGGCCCCAACGGCGCCGGCAAGACCACGCTGCTCAAGCTGATCCTCGGGCGAGCTCGCGCCGGACGCCGGCACGGTGCGCCGCGGCGCCAACCTCGCCGTCGCCTACTTCGACCAGCTGCGCGAGAAGCTCGACCCCGACGCCACCGTGCAGGACACCATCAGCCCCGGCGCCGACTGGGTCGAGATCGGCGGCGAGCGCCGCCACGTGATCACCTATCTCGGCGACTTCCTGTTCGCGCCCGAGCGCGCGCGCTCGCCGGTGCGCGTCGCTGTCCGGCGGCGAGCGCAACCGGCTGCTGCTCGCGCGGCTGTTCGCGCAGCCGGCCAACGTGCTGGTGCTGGACGAGCCGACCAACGATCTCGACATCGAGACGCTGGAGCTGCTCGAAGCGCTGCTGCAGGACTATCGGCGGCACGCTGTTCCTCGTGAGCCACGACCGCGCCTTCCTCGACAACGTGGTGACGCAGGTCGATCGCGTTCGAGGGCGACGGGCTGCTGCGCGAGTACGCGGGCGGCTACAGCGACTGGGCGCAGTGGCAGGCGCAGCGCGGGCGCGAGGCCGCGCTGCGGCGCCGGGCGCGCCGCGCGCCGATCCGCGCGCGGCCGCGCGGCGTGCCGCGGCGCCGACGGCCGGCGCGGGCGGGCCTGTCGCCGCAACGAGACCCGCGAACTCGCCGCCGCTGCCGCCGCGCATCGAGGCGCTGGAAGCGCGCATCGCCGCGATCCGCGCGCGCTTCGAGGACTCCGCGCTCTACCGCGATCCCGCCGCGACGTCAAGGCGGTGCACGCCGAGCTGGCGCAGGTCGAAGCGGACCTGGCGGCCGACTACGCGCGCTGGGAAGCGCTCGAGCGGCGTGCGCGGTGATTCTTGCGATAATGGTGTCCACCGTCGGTCCCGACGCGCGTTCGAGCCCGGCCACCCGCGAAGGAAACCCGCCATGCACCCGAAGAACGAGAAGATCGCCGACCTGATCCGCCAGCTGCTGGTCGAGCTGGGCGAGGACCCGTCGCGGGAGGGCCTGCTGAAGACGCCCGAGCGGGTTGCCGCGGCCTACGCCTTCCTCACCTCCGGCGAGCGCACCGACCCCGTGCAAGCTGATCAACGGCGCCGTCTTCACGCAGGAGACCAACAGCATGGTCATCGTGAAGAACATCGAGGTCTACAGCCTGTGCGAGCACCACATGCTGCCCTTCTTCGGCCGCTGCCACATCGGCTACATCGCCGAACGGCCGGGTGTTCGGCGTGAGCAAGCTCGCGCGGATGGTCGACATGTACGCGCGCCGGCTGCAGATGCAGGAGAGGCTCACCGAGCAGATCGCGCGCGCGATCATGGAGGCGATCGACGCCGAGGGCGTGGGCGTGATGATCGAGGCGCAGCACCTGTGCATGATGATGCGCGGCGTGGAGAAGCAGAACTCGGTGATGACCACGTCGTCGGTGCTGGGCACCTTCCACGAATCGCAGGCCACGCGCGACGAGTTCCTCGCGCTGATCGGCAACCGCGCGTCGTGACGCGGGATGCCGCCCGGACCGCGGCCTCTTTGCACCGTCTGCGCAGCATCGACGCTTGCGCGTCGGCCGCCAGCGTCGACTCGCCCCGGTCGCATCCCCGCAAGCGGGGCCCCTGCTCCCAGGCTCACGCCGCGGCCTCTGTGTGCCGTCCGCGCAGCATCGACGCTTGCGCGTCGGCCGCCCGCGTCGATTCGCCCCGGTCGCATCCCCGCAAGCGGGGCCCCTGCTCCCAGGCTCACGCCGCGGCCTCTGTGTGCCGTCCGCGCAGCATCGACGCTTGCGCGTCGGCCGCCCGCGTCGATTCGCCCCGGTCGCATCCCCGCAAGCGGGGCCCCTGCGCCCAGGCTCACGCCGCTAGCCGACGTGCTGGCGCAGGAATGCGACCGTGCGCTCGCGCGCGAGCGCGGCGGCGGCGGCGTCGTATGCGCCGCGCTGGTCGCAGTTGAACCCGTGATCCGCGGCGTAGATGAAGATCTGCGCCTGCGGGTGCGCCGCGGCCAGCTCGCGCACGCCCGCCACCGGAATGTTGTGGTCGCGCTCGCCGAAATGGCCCATCAGCGGACACGCCGGCTGCTCGCCGGCCGCATCGAGGATCCCGCCGCCGTAGTACGGCACCGCGCACGCGAAGCCGGGCAGCCGCGAGGCGGCCATCCACGCGACGTAACCGCCCCAGCAATAGCCGACGATACCCACGCGGCCGGCGCCGGCCAGCGCGTCGCGCGCCGCGGCGACGTCCTTGAGCGGCCCGTCGCCGGCGGCCTTCGCCTTCAGCTCGCGCCCGCGCGCGATGTCCTCCGGCGTGTAGCCGATGTCGACGCCGCGCTCGACGCGATCGAACAGCGCCGGCGCGATCGCGCAATAGCCGTCGGCCGCGTAGCCGTCGCACACGCTGCGGATGTGGCTGTTGACCCCGAAGATCTCCTGCGCGACGACGAGCCCGCCGCGCGGCTTGCCCGGCGGGATCCGCGCGATAGGCCGACAACCGGAAACCGTCTGCCGCCGTGAGCTCGATCTGCTGCCCCATGCTGCCTCCCCGCGTCGATTGCGTTGGTTTTGGTATGCTCATTATCGCATCCGGGCGTGCCGGCGGATGGCACCGCGTCAGGCTCGTGCCTGACCGGTGCCCGCACCCGCCGCGCGCGCTTCCTCCACCTTCTCCCGGACCGGCATGACCGAACCCCCGACGCCCCTGCCCGTGCGCTCGAAGCTCCCGGCGAGCGGCACCAGCATCTTCAGCGTGATGTCGGCGCTGGCCCAGCAGCACGGCGCCGTCAACCTGGGGCAGGGGTTTCCCGACTACGCGATCGACCCGGCGCTGATCGATCTCGTCACCGCGGCGATGCGCGCCGGGCACAACCAGTACCCGCTTTCCTCCGGCGTGATGGCGCTGCGCGAGGCCATCGCCGGCAAGGTCCTGCGGCTCTACGGGCGCAGCTACGATCCCGAGCACGAGGTCACCGTCACCAGCGGCGCGACGCAGGCCATCTTCACGACCATCGGCGCGCTCGCGCATCCCGGCGACGAAGTCATCGTGTTCGAGCCCGCGTACGACAGCTACATTCCGGCGGTCCGGCTCGCCGGCGCGATCCCGGTGCCCCTGCCGCTCGCCGTCCCCGGCTACCGCATCGACTGGGCCGCCGTGCGCCGCGCGCTCACGCCGCGCACGCGGATGATCCTGGTCAACACGCCGAACAATCCCGGCACCAGCGTGCTGTCGGCGGACGACTGCGCGCAGCTGGCGGCGCTCACCCGCGGCACCGGCATCGTCGTCGTCAGCGACGAGGTCTACGAGCACATGGTCTACGACGGCGCGCGCCACGAGAGCCTCGCGCGCCACGACGAGCTCGCGCGCCGCAGCGTGGTGATCGGCTCGTTCGGCAAGACCTTCCACGCCACCGGCTGGAAGGTGGGCTATGCGCTGGCGCCGCGCGCCATCAGCGCCGAGATCCGCCGCGTGCACCAGTTCACGGTGTTCACGGTGCACAGCCCGACGCAGCACGCGCTCGCCGATTTCCTGCGCGAGCCGGAACGCTACGAGGCCCTGCCGCAGTTCTTCGCCCGCAAGCGCGATCTGCTGCGCGCGGCGCTGGCGCCACGCCGCTCGAGCTGCTGCCCTGCGCAGGCAGCTATTTCCAGCTGGCGCGCTACGATCGCATCAGCGACGAGCCGGCGGCGGCGTTCGCCCAGCGGCTGGTGCGCGAATACGGCGTGGCGACCATTCCGCTGTCGGCGTTCTACGCGAACGGCACGGATCACCGCGTCATTCGCTTCTGTTTCGCGAAGCGCGACGAGACGCTGCTGGCGGCGGCCGAGCGGCTGCGGCGTTTGCAGGGTCGAACGGCGTAGCCCGGGTTGAGCCGCAGGCGAAACCCGGGTGGTCGCGGCAATCGCCACGACTGCCCCGGGTTTCGCCTGCGGCTCAACCCGGGCTACGAAAGCGGCGAATGCCGCGACTGCCGGCTCACTCCCACAGGTCGACGCGCTGCCCGCGCGCGCGCATGCGTTCGGCGCGGCCCTGGAGGTAGCGCTGGAACGAGGGCTCGGCCGCGTACGCGCCATCGGCCACGTACTCGAACGACGACGCGAGGTGGAACGGCCGCAGGTACGCCTCCATCCGGAAGACCTCCTTGCCGCGGGCGTCGAAGAAGACGATGGTAGGCGTGTAGATCACGCCGAGCTCGCGCGCCCAGGCGGCCGGCGGTCGTGGCCCGGCCGTCCGGCGTGGTCAGCGCGGCGGGCGCGCCGGGCTGGAGCTGCGCGACGTCGAAGCGGCTCACCAGCGCGCGCACCTCGGCGCGCTTGAAACCCTCGCCGTGCAGTTCGTCGCAGGCGCTGCAGTACGGCGCCTCGAACACCACCGCCAGCGGCCTGCCGCCGCTGCGGCGCGCGAGGTCGTGCGGCGGCCGCAGGAAGAACGGCTCGGCGTGCAGCTTCGGGCTCGCCGACTCCTTGACCGCGGTCGCCAGGTACTCGGCGAGCGGCTGCCGGCGCTCCATCCGCCTGCGACCCACTCGAGCACGGCGTCGAGCCTGTGCGGCGGGTAATAGCCGTTCAAGCCGCGCCACGACGGCGCCCTTCTCGTCGAAGAACAGCAGCGTCGGCGTGAACTGCACGCCGAGCTGCCGCGCGAGCGCCTTCTCGCTCATCACCTGCCCGTCGACCCAGGTGACCTCGCGGTCGCCCCAGAGGTTGAGCGCGATCGCGACGAAGTGCCTGCGCGTCTTTTCGACGATGTCGCGCTGGGAGAAGCTGGTCGCCATCAGCCGCGTGCAGTAGGGGCAGCCGTCCTGGCCGAAATAGACCATCAGCCGCCGCTTCTCCGCGGCGGCGTCGCGGATGTCCTCGCGGAAATCGAGGAACGACTCGGTGAACCAGCGCGGGATGTCGATCGCGTGCGGCGCCGGCTCCTGCGCGCCGGCAGTGCCGAAAGCGCAACCAGCGCGAGGCCGAGTGCGGCGAGCCACGCTTTCATGTGCATTCCCGCTCAGCGCAGGTAGTAGAGCAGCAGGTAGCCCGCAAGCATGACCATGCACCCACAGCGCCATGAGTCGCGATCGGCGGCGTGCGCGCGAACCGACCCGTCGGGAAGACGCTCGCGGACGATGGCTGCGGCGACCCGCTCCCCGGCAGCGGCCCAGCAGGCCGCGAAGGCCCGAGAGCGCGGCCTCTATCGCCGAGGCCGACCCGACGCGTCAACGCCGGCAGACAGGCGGCGCCACAGCCAGTCGACGTCCAGCGTCACCGTCGGCGTGCGCTTGAGGTACCCGCAGCATCACGAAGAACGCGAGGCCCGGAGAACAGCAGCAGCTGCAGCTGGGTCAGCACGTGGGCCGCCGGTGTACGGCTCGAACGTCACCGGAATACGGCAGCATCCGGTAGAGCGGCTCCGGCCAGACGCCGAGGGCGATGCAGAGGAACGCGAACAGCAGCATCGCCCAGCGCATGCTGCAGCGGGCGGATCGGCCGGACGCAGGCCCGAGTCCTTCTGGAAGAAGACGAACCAGGGGAACTTGATGCCGGCGTGCAGGAACACCCCGGCCGAGGCCGCCGCGAGCAGCAGCCAGACCGCGAGCAGGTGACCGTCGGCCGCCGCCTGCGTCGACCATCGACTTCGAGACGAAGCCCGAGGTCAGCGGAAACGCGGAGATCGCCAGCGCGCCGATGGTGCCGCAGACGGTGGTCAGCGGCATGCGTGTGGAAGAGGCCGCCCAGCTCGGAGCACTTGCGCCGGCCGGTGCCTCAGCAGCACGGCGCCCGCCGACATCAGCAGCAGCGCCTTGTAGATGATGTGGGTGAAGGCGTGGGCGGCGGCGCCGTTGAACGCCATCTCGGTGCCGATGCCGATGCCGGCGACCATGAACCCGACCTGGTTGACGATGCTGTAGGCGAGGATGCGCCGCATGTCGTTCTCGAGCAGCGCGTAGACGATGCCGTAGAACGACCATGAACAGCCCGACCCAGACGAGCAGCTCGGTGCCCGGAAAGCCGCGCAGCAGCACGTAGACGGCGGTCTTGGTCGTGAACGCCGACAGGAACACCGTGCCGCTCCATGACGCCTCCGGGTAGGCGTCGGGGAGCCAGGCCGACAGCGGCGGCGCGCCGGCATTGATCGAGGAAGCCGATCAGGATCAGCCAGTGCGCGGATCGAGTCGAGAGCCATCGCGCGCGAACGTCGCGAGCTGCCGGTCGTCGGTGACGTGTCCCGGCGATGCCGGCGAACAGGAGCGACGCCGCCGAACAGGTGGACCATCAGCGTAGCGCAGGCTCGCGCGCGTACGCGAGCCGCGTGCCGGCGCTCCAGATCACCAGCGTGGAGCCGATCGCCATCAGCTCCCAGTACACGAACACGGTGACGAGGTCGCCGGCCAGCGTGACGCCGATCGCGGAGCCAGCGTAGACAGAATGCCGCGGGCAGCTCGACGCGGCTCGCGCTGGCGCAAGCGCGAACAGGCCGCCGGCGAACGCCATCAGCGCGAAGATCGTGCGCGAACAGGCGCGAGAGCCGGTCGCACGCGCGAGCGGCGTGAGGTCGTAGTCGAGCAAGCGGCATTGCCAGACGACGCCCGTCGGGCAGCTGCCACAGCGCCAGCGCATGGCGAGCAGCGGCACCAGCAGCGATCGAAGCGCTGCGCGCGCGCCCGCGCAGCAGCGGCAGCAGCAGGCGCGCCGACGATCAGCACCAGGCCGGGGTGGATGACGAGGCGTTACGTCATCGTCGCCTCGTAGTAGGTGTCCGGGCGCTTGAGCAGCAGCGCCGAGGCGCCTTGGCGACCGACGATCATGCAGCGCGCAGGCGAGGAATCCGTACCAGGCGGCGAAGCCGAAGATCGCAGTCGATCGCGAAATGCGGGTGCAGCGCGACGACGAGCTCGGCCAGCGACGAGCCAGCAGCCAGCACGACGAGGAATCCGCGCCACAGCACGCTGCACGTTCGCGCGGCGCGTCGAGCCAGTGCTGCTCGCACGGTGTCAGCGCGCCTCACGAGCATCAGCCGCGCGCCAGCGCCAGCGGCACGTCGGGACGAAGAACAGCGCGATCGTTGCGGCCGCCGTCAGCAGCCAGCGCGACGACCATCGGCCAGCGGCGCTTCGCCGTGCGGATGCTCGCGCGTCGTCGGCGGCCGGGGCGCGGAAGAACGCGCGGTGGACGACCGGCAGGAAGTAGCCGGCGTTGAGCAGCGTGCTCGCCGCGATGACGGCGACGACGACCAGCTGCGCGTCGGCGATCGCGCCGGAGAGCATGTACCACTTGCTGACGAAGCCGGCCGCCGGCGGCAGGCCGATCATCGACAGCGCGCCGATCGCGAAGGCCGCCATGGTCCACGGCATGCGCCGGCCGATGCCGTCGAGCTCGCTGACCTCGGTCTTGTGCGCGGCGGTGTAGATCGACGCCGGCCGCGAAGAACAGCGTGATCTTGCCCACGGCGTGCGCCGCGATGTGCAGCGGCGGCGCCGATCATCGACAGCGGAGCGAGCAGCGCCGCGGCGAGCACGACGTAGGACGAGCTGGCTGACCGTCGAATAGGCGAGCCGCCGCTTCAGGTTGTCGGCCTGCAGCGCGACCACCGAGGCGGCGAGGATGGTGAAGCCGGCGACCGACATCGAGCCAGTCGCGTGGCGCCGGCGAGCACATCGAGCCCGAAGACGTAGACGACGACCTTGACGACCGTGAACACGCCGGCCTTGACCACCGCGACCGCGTGCAGCAGCGCCGAGACCGGCGTCGGCGCGACCATCGCCGCCGGCAGCCAGCGGTGGAACGGCATCAGCGCCGCCTTGCCGATGCCGAACATGAACAGCGCGAGCAGCACGGCCAGCGGCGAACGCGCCCATGCTCGCCGGCAGGATGCCGCCGGGACGGAAGGCCAGCGTGCCGGCGAGCCACCCACGTGTAGACGATGGCCGGCAGCAGGAACAGCACCGACGTGCCGATGCAGGATCGCCGAGGTAGATGCGGCCCGCCGCGCCGCGCCTCGTCGGTGCCGTGATGCGTCACCAGCGGATAGGTGATCAGCGTCAGCATCTCGTAGAAGAGGAACAGCGTGAGCAGGTTGCCGGCGAAGGCGATGCCGATCGCCGCCGCCGAGCGCGAGCGCGAAGCAGACGTAGAAGCGGGTCTGGTGCGCCTCGCCGTTGCCGCGCATGTAGCCGATCGAGTAGATCGAGTTGAGGATCCACAGCGCGAGGCGACCAGCGCGAACAGCATGCCGAGCGGCTCGACCTCGAAGGCGATCGGCGAGCCCGGGCAGCGGCTCGAGAACGCGCACCTGCGGGCCGCGCGCCGGCGAGCACGCGGCGGCAGCAGCGACGACCACGCAGGCGAACAGCAGCGCTGCGGTGGCGAGCGTGACCGCCTCGCGCAGGTTCGGCCATGCGGCCGGCACAGCGCGATGCCAGCGGCGCCGCAGCGCGCGGCAGCGACCAGCGCCGCACAGGATCGAGCGCGTCGGCGCCGAATCACTCGGCGCCGCTCCATCAGCAGCATGGCGCGCGGCGCCGCGCGCCGAGCCGACGGTGAACGAGGTGTCGAGGCCGAAGTAGATGGTGGCGCGCGACCAGGATGCACGCCGGGACCAGCATCGACAGCGGGGCCTCGCTGAGCGGGGCCGGTGCCGGTCCGGCGGCGTCGCGGAAATAGGCCGACCTCGACGAAGCGCCAGACGTAGGCGACGGCGAGCAGCGAGCTCGCCGACGATCAGCAGCGACGAGCCACCACTGGCCCGTTCTCGAGGCGGCCAGCGACCAGATACCACTTGCTGATGAAGCCGGCGGTGCCCGGCACGCCGATGAGGCTCAGTCCGCCGACGACGATGCCGAACGAGGTGAGCGGCATGATGCTGGCCCAGTCCCGGCGAGCCGCGCCAGTGCCGGTGCCGCCGCATGACCGACAGCGACGCCGCCGAGCAGCATGAACAGCGCGCCCTTGGTCGAGCGCGTGGTTGAACAGGTGCGACGATCGCAGCCGGTCAGTCCGGCCACGTTGAGTCGAAGCGAGATGCCGAGGGTGATGTAGCCGATCTGGGCGACGCTCGAATAAGCGAACATGCGCTTCACGTTGGCCTGGAAGATGGCGATGACCGAGGCGCATCGAACATCGCGGCGACCGACAGCGCCAGCAGGATCTCGGCAGCGGCAGAACGTCGAACGATCGAATGTCGCGCCGAAGACCGTGAAGAAGAAGCGGATCAGCACGTAGATCGACGACCTTGGTCGCGGTCGCGGCGAGGAACGCCGATCACCGCCGACGGCGCGTAGGCGTAGGCGTTGGGCAGCCACAGGTGCAGCGGGAACAGCGCCAGCTTGAGCGAGATGCCGACGGTGAGGAAGGCCAGCGCCGCCAGCACGGGGCGCGATGCTCGCGCACGTCGGCGAGGCGGCTCGCATGTCGGCCATGTTGAGCGTGCCGGTCATGAGGTACAGCAGCCCGACGCCGATCACGATGAAGGTGGCGCCGATCGTGCCGATGATCAGGTACTGGTAGGCGGCGACCAGCGCGCGGCGGTCGCGGCCCAAGGCGATCAGCACGTAGGTCGACAGCGACGAGATCTCGAGGAAGACGAAGACGTTGAAGGCGTCGCCGGTGATGGTGATGCCGAGCAGGCCGGTGAGGCACAGCGGAACATCGCGTAGAAGAGGTAGTGCTGGTCGGCGGGAATCTCGCGCCTCGATGCTGGCGCGGCTGTAGGGCAGCACGAGCGCCGCCGATGCCGGAGACGAGCACCAGGACGAAGGCGTTGACAGGCGTCGACGCGGTACTCGATGCCCCAGGGCGGCGGCCAGCTGCCGATCGCGATAGCGAGATCGCGCCGGCCTCGCCGCACCTGCAGCCAGAGCGCGATGGCGATGGCGAACGCCAGTCCAGCTCGCCAGCCGTGGCCACCAGCGAAGGCCGGCGTGCCGCGGCGCAGCAGCACCGCCAGCGGCGCGCAGATCAGTGGCACGACGACCTGCAGCGCGGGGAGGTGCGGCGCGAGGTTCATGCGCCGGTCCGCCGTTCGGCGTCCGCGTCCCGGTCGAGGATCTCGTCCTCCTCGATGCGTGCCGTAGGCCTCGTGGATGCGCACCACCAGCGCCAGCCGAGAGCCAGCGTCGCGACGCCGACGACGATCGCCGTCAGGATCAGCACGTGCGGCAGCGGATTCGAATAGACCTTGAAGCCGGGTCGATGATCGGCGCCGTGCCGCCGATCAGCTTGCCCGGCGCGATGTAGAGCAGGTAGACCGAGGTCTGGAAGATGCCGAGCCCGACCAGCTTCTTGATCAGGTTGCCGCGCGCGATGACGATATAGAGCCCCGCGACCATCAGGAAGACGGTGACGACAGTAGCTGAAGTGGCTGAGCAGCGCCTCAGCTCGGGATCCTGCGCCGCGCCCGGCGAACATGTAGAAGATCTTGAGCATGACGCCGGAGACCGTGACGGCGACGCCGACCTCGACCCAGAAGATGCCGCGCTCCTGGCCGTGGACCGGGTCGTGGTCGAGGACGAAGTAATCGAGGTAGTTGCCGCCGAGCAGCATGCCCGGCGAGGCCGACGCCGGCGTAGATCAGCACGCCGGGGCGAGCATGGTCTCGACCAGCCAGCTCGGGCACGACCGTCGCGCGGTCGTCGCAGCCCGTAGATCGATGCGCGTAGAGGATGATGCGCGGCGGCGATGATCACGCCGGCCTGGAAGCCGCCGCCGGGACCGTAGTCGCCGTGGAACTGCACGTAGAGCGCGAACAGCAGAATGAACGGGATGAGCAGCTTGGCGATGACGCGCAGGATCGAGGTCGTGCCTCATCGCGTTCTCCTCCGGCTTGGCGTCGCGGCGGCGCCGGCGCAGCAGCGCGATCACGCCGGCGCCGGCGGTGAACACCACCGTCGTCTCGCCCAGCGTGTCGTAGCCGCGATAGCTCGCCAGCACCGCCGTGACCGACATTGGGCACGCCCGTCTCCTTCACCACGTCGTTGAGGTAGCGCGGCACGACGTGGGTGTGGATCGGCGTTGCCGGGATCGGAGAACGCCGGCAGACCCGAGCGTGCCGTAGACGAGCAGCGGCGCCGGTCGTCGACCGCCACGGCCAGCGGCAGCCAGGGCCTGCGCACCGGCTTGCGCCTCCTCGCCGCTTGCACAGGTGCAGCGCCGCCAGCAGCAGGACCGTCGACATGCCGGCGCCGACCGACGCCTCGGTCATCGCGACGTCGACCGCGTCGAGGGCGACCAGCACGGTCGCCATCAGGAAGCTGTAGATGCCGCCGAGCACGATCACGGCGAACAGGTTGCGGCTGCGCGCGAGCGCGACGACGCGTGACCGCCATCAGCGCCAGCAGGCGTTGATGATCAGGGTTTCGATGGCTCGTCCTCCGGCGGCGCCAGCAGCGGCTCGAGCGCCGCGCACGCATGGCGGCGCTGCGCCAGCGCATGGGTGGCGGTGGGGCTGGTGAAGAAGATGAGCAGGCCGACCATCAGCAGCTTCACCGCGACCAGCGTGAAGCCGGCCTGCAGGATGAGGCCGAGCAGGATGAGGCCGGCGCCGAGGGTCTCGGTGACGCTCGCCGCATGCATGCGCGTGTAGAAATCCGGCATGCGCATGAGGCCGAACGCCGCCGACGACGCAGAAGCAGCCGCCGGCGACGAGGCAGAGCCAGCTGACCGCGTCGACGAGCGACGCTCACGGCGTGCGCCTTCCGCTGCGTCGTCCGGTCGCCCGGGTCGCCGAGGTCGCCCTGCCGGAAGTACTTGAGCACGGCGATGGTGCCGATGCACGTTGAGCAGCCCGTAGACGATCGCGAGATCGAGGAACTCCGGCCGGCCGGTCAGGAAGCCGATGACCGCCAGCAGCAGCATCGCGCAGCGTGCCGATGGTGTTGGCGGCCAGCAGCGCGGTCGAACACCGTCGGGCCGGCACCGCGCGCACCAGCAGCAGCGCGATCGTGACCAGCAGCGCGCAGAGCCGCCGCCGCGAACATCATGCGCGAGCCCTCGAGGCGCGGTGACGCGGCGGTCCATCTCGCTGCCGGCGAGCGCCGGCGGCGCCTTCGCGCGTCAGCGCATGCACGAGGAACTCGCCCGGCGGCGATCTCGACGGTGATGGTGCCCGGCGTGAGCGTGATCGAGTTGGCGTGGATCACGAGCCCCACTGTCGGTCGCCTGCGTCGGGCGCGAAGCGCACCAGCGTCGGACTGATCGGCAGGCGCGGATCGACGATGCGCCGGGTGACGTCCCACCCCGACTTGGCGATCTCCTTCACCAGCCACGGCCAGTAGCGAGGTCAGCGCGGGCCAGCCCAGATGGATCGGGTGCCCCTCGCGGTCGACGACGTTCATCCGCCGGGAGAACAGCACGACCGCGATGGCGCTGCCGGCGCCGGCCGCGAGCAGGAACGCGGTGTAAGTGGCCCGGAGAGCAGCAGCCAGAACACATACAGCACGAGGACGGCACTGACTGGTGTGGAGCATGGTCGGCGGTTCCGCTGGATTCGCGCGAACCGTCGGAGGCGCGGGAAGTGGCAAGCATACTCGACAAGGGCGCAGGCTGTGAATATCGCCCTGCGCGTGCGTCGCGGCGAAATGCGTTAACCTTGAGCCCCACGTTCGTCGACCGCCGTCCGGGCGTCGGCGCCACCCGACGAGCAGGAGCCACCAGACCATGAGCACCGCCATGAACGTGATCGACACCCGCCTGCCCGCGCTGCTGCGCAGCGAGCGCGCCCTGCTGGGGATGTTCGTCGGCCCGCCGGCCCCCGCGCTGGTCGAGATGTGCGGCCACGCCGGCTGCGACTTCGTCATCATCGACAACGAGCACGGACCCTCCGGCATCGAGACGACCGAGCACCTGCTGCGCGCGGCCCGCGCCGCCGGCGTGATTCCGGTCGTGCGCACGCTGGAGGCCGACATCCTGCGCGTGCTCGACATCGGCGCCTCGGGCATCCAGGTGCCGCAGGTCAACACCGCCGCGCAGGCGGCGCGCATCGTCGCGGCGGCCAAGTACCCGCCGGTGGGCACGCGCGGCGCCGCCTTTTCCACCCGCGCCGCGGGCTTCGGCTTCTTCGGCGGCGAAGGCCATGTGCGCGATTCGAACGAGGGCACCGCCGTCGTCATCATGACCGAGACCCGCGAGGCCCTGGCCAACATCGACGCGATCCTCGCGGTGCCGGGAATCGACGCCGTCTTCTTCGGACCGAACGATCTGTCGTTCTCCCTCGGCCACCCGGGGCAGATGCAGCACCCCGAGGTCGTCGGCGCCATCGAGCACGGCATCGCGCGGGCGCTGGCGGCGGGTGTCGCGCCCGGCGTGCTGGCGCTCAACCCGGCGGACTTCCATCGCTGGCGCAAGGCCGGCGCCCGCTACCTGCCGATGGTGCTGACGGGCGTCCTCGCCAACGCCCTGCGCGCCACGGTCGCCGGCGTGCGCGCCGAAGCCTGAGCCGGCCGCGCGAGCGTGCGCGGCGCCGCTTGCGCTCTCGCCGATGGGCTCGCTCGGGCATCTGCTGGCGCTGACCGCGCCGCTCTTCCTGCTCGTGCTCGTCGGCTATGCGCTGATGCGCTGGGCGAAATGGGACCCGGCGATCGCCGACGCGCTGACGCAGTTCGTGTTCGCCGTCGCGGTACCGGCGCTCCTCTTCCGCCTGATGAGCGGCTTTTCGCGGCTGCCGCCCGTGGACCCGCGGCTGCTGCTCGCGTACTTCGGCGGGTCGCTGGTCGTCTTTGCCGCCGCCCGCGTCTTCGCGCACCGCATCTTCGGCATGGACGGCGCCGCGCAGTCGGTCTTCGGCCTTGGCGGGATCTTCTCGAACAACCTGCTGCTCGGCCTGCCGCTCGCGAAGACGCTGCTGGGCGACGCGTCGCTGCCCGTGGTGTCGCTGATCCTGGTGTTCAACTCCTTCCTGCTGTGGATGCTCGTCACCGTGTCGGTGGAGTGGGCGCGCAACCGCTCGGCCTCGCTGCCCGGCCTGCTGCGCACGGCGAAAGGCGTGCTCGCCAACCCGATCGTCGCCAGCATCGTCGCCGGAACCGCCTACGGCTTTCTCGCCGTGCCGCTGCCCGCGGTGATCGACGCCACGCTCGAGCTCGATCGGCCAGGCGGCGGTGCCGCTGTCGCTGATCGCCCTGGGCATGGGTCTCGCGCACTACGGGTTGCGCCAGGGCATGCGGCAAAGCGTCGCAGTCTGCGGGTTCAAGCTGTTCGTGCATCCGCTGGCCGTCGCGCTGCTGGCGCTGGGCGCTCGCGCTGCCGCCGCTGGAAACCCTGGCGATCGTGCTGCTCGCGGCACTGCCCGTGGGCGCCAACGTCTACCTGATGGCGCGCCAGTTCGACACGCTGCGCGGGCCGATCGCGGGCAGCCTCGTCCTGTCGACCGCCGTCGCGGCGGCGACGACGCCGATGGTGCTCGCGGCGACCGCCGCGCTCGTCGCCTGGACGCGCTGAGTTTGCGACAATGCGGATGTTCGCGCGCGATGAAGCTTCCTGCCCTGCCTTCCTGACGGAGTGTCACCCATGGCCACGAGACGGACCCGAGTCGCCCCGCCAACCTCGAAACCGGCCGCCGCACCGCCGCGCGCGCCCCGCTGTCCGCATACGCAGGACCGCAGTCGGGCGACGTCGGGCCGACCTCCAGCCCGCAGGCCATGGAGGAATACGCGGTGGGCCAGAACGCCGCCGCGGCGCAGGAGGCGCAGGCCTACGCGCTGGAGGACATCCTCGCCGGCCGCTCGCCCATCGACGCGGCGGAGCTCATGAAGCTCGCGCTGAAGGCGCATCGCGAGCGGGTGCGGCACATGGCGGCCAGCGCCGACGACGAGCTGGCGGCCGACTGGCGCCTCGGCGGCTACCCCTACCGCAACCTGCTGTCGCGCCGCAGCTACGAGCAGCAGAAATACCGGGTGCAGGTCGAGCTGCTGAAGCTGCAGGCCTGGGTCAAGGAGACGCGGCAGAAGGTCGTCATCCTGTTCGAGGGGCGCGACGCCGCCGGCAAGGGCGGCACGATCAAGCGCTTCATGGAGCATCTCAACCCGCGCGGCGCCCGCGTCGTGGCGCTCGAGAAGCCGACCGAGCTCGAGCGCGGCGAATGGTATTTCCAGCGCTACGTGCGCCACCTGCCGACGGCGGGCGAGATCGTGCTCTTCGACCGCTCCTGGTACAACCGGGCGGGCGTGGAGCGGGTCATGGGCTTCTGCACCGACGAGCAGTACCGCGAGTTCATGCGCCAGGCGCCCGAGTTCGAGCGGATGCTGGTGCACAACGACACCTACCTCATCAAGTTCTGGTTCTCGGTGTCGCAGAAGGAGCAGCGGCGGCGGTTCAGCGAGCGCCAGGCGCATCCGCTGAAGCAGTGGAAGCTCTCGCCGGTGGACGTTGCCTCGCTCGACAAGTGGGACGAGTACACCAAGGCGAAAGAGTCGATGTTCTTCCACACCGACACCGCCGACGCGCCCTGGACGGTGATCAAGTCCGATTGCAAGAAGCGCGCGCGCCTGAACGCGATGCGCTACGTCCTGCACCACCTGCCCTACGCGAACAAGGACGCCGCGCGCATCGGCCAGCTCGACCCGCTGCTGGTCGGGCGCGCGCACATCGTCCACGAAGTCGGCGAGAAGGTCGGTGCCTCGATCCTCTGAGCGGTCATGGCGCGCCGGGCGCTGATCGCAGGCGCCACCGGCCTCGTCGGCGCGCGTCTCCTCGAAGCGCTGCTGGCGGACCCCGCGTATACGGCGGTGCGCGCGCTCGCCCGCCGCCCGCTCCGGCTCACCCATCCGAAGCTCGTCGTCGACGTGATCGATTTCGAGCGCCTGGCCGACGTCGCCTTTCTGCGCGTCGACGACGTCTACTGCTGCCTCGGCACCACGATCGCCGCCGCGGGTTCGCGGGAGGCGTTCCGGCGCGTCGACCACGACTATCCGCTGGCGATCGCCCGCGCTGCGCTGGCCGCGCGGGCCCGGGCGTTCCTGTTCGTCTCGGCGATGGGCGCCGACCCCCGTTCGGCCGTGTTCTACAGCCGGGTCAAGGGCGAGCTCGAGCAGGCGGTGGCCGCGCTCGGCTATCGTTGTGCGATCGCCTTCCGGCCGTCGCTGCTGGCGGGCGAGCGGGCTGAGCGCCGCTTCGGCGAGCGTGCCGCGCTGGCGGTGCTGCAGCCGCTGCGGTTCCTGGTGCCGCGCAAATACCGCCCGATCGAGGCGGCCGCGGTCGCGCGGGCGATGGTGGAGGCCGCCCACCGCGGCCCGTCGGGCTTCACGGTGGTCGAGTCGGACGCCATGCAGTGACCGGCGCCGTCGCCGCTCTTCTCAACGACCGCGGCATCGGGCATCATTCGACGTTTTCGCCTCCGATGCCCAAGGAAGAACCGAAGCGCGCCTACCGCGTCCGCAACTCGCCCATACACGGCCGCGGCGTGTTTGCCACCCGCACCATCCGCAAGGGAACGCGGATTCTCGAGTATCGCGGCGACCGGACCACCTGGGACGTCGCCGTCGAGCGCCCCCCCAGCGATCCGGACAACCCGCACCACACGTTCTTCTTCGAGACGAGCGACGGCACGGTGATCGACGCCGGCGTGCGCGGCAACGCGGCGCGCTGGATCAACCACTCCTGCGACGCCAACGGCGAGTCCTGCGAGGACGACGACGGCAGGGTCTACATCGACGCGCGGCGGGTCATCCACGCCGGCGACGAGATCACCTACGACTACAGGCTGTCGATCGAAGGCCGGATCGGCAAGCGCACGCGCGAGGCGTACGCGTGCCGCTGCGGCACGGCGAAGTGCCGGGGCATGCTGCTCCTGGAACCGAAGAAGGAAAAGAAGAAGAAGAAAGCGAAGAAATAGCCGCGCGGGTCAGCGCTTCGCGCGGCGCAGCACGAACGCCCCGGCCGCCGCCAATCCGGCGATCAGCGCGAGCAGGGCCAGCGGCGAGAGCGTCGGCACCTCGGGCTCCACGGGCTCCACGGGCTCCACGGGCTCCACGGGCACCACGGGCACCGCCACGGCCGGGATCGGGCCGGTCTGGACGATCAGCGTCGACGTTCCCAGGCGTACCGTCATGTCCGAAGTCTGCACCGCCGTCATCTTCGCGACGCCGTCGTTGAGCACAGCCAGTTCGGACTCCGTGAACACGTAGCTCCACGGCCGTTGCCCGGATGCGGGCTCCCAACACCCGGCGGAGGGCTTCACGCACTGCGCGACGAGCACGCCGTCCACGAAGACATCGACGCCGGCGGTGCCTTCCGGCAGGCGGCTCGATCCCCAGAACCCGGAAATCTGGGCGGCGATGACCTGCTCACCTGCCGGAACCGGAAAGTTCACCGTTCCGACCGGCAGCGGCTGCTGCGGCGGGAAGGGATTCTGCAACCGATTGCGACGGAGGGTTGGCGAGCTCCGGGAACGTGAGGACGACCGTCCCCGCCCAAGCCGCTGCCGCGGCAAGCCACACCGCAAATGCCGCCACTCCCTTTGTCAGGGTTACCGCTCGCATGACCTGTTTCCCGATCGCTGTGTATGGTGCTACGTTAATCCAGGCGGCCCGCCTAAGCAACCAAAACCATCCATGGACTGCCTGATTTGGCCGAGAGCGCCTCATTCTAGCCACACTGGGCGTTTCCCCAAGGCCGTCCGCCTTGCTGGATGTCAACCCATTCAGAAGGCATGAGACGACGGAAGGGCCCTTCAGTTCAATGAAACATTGCGGGAAATGGCCGACGTCGCCAAACGGCGACAAAATGGGCTTGAAAATGCAACTGTGTCGGCTCCCGGCGACAGCGGCCGTTTGCTACCTGCCCCGCGAACCGGCAGAATCCGGCCCTACCCCGCGCCGATCGCGCGCCCACCGGAAGCCGCCATGGCCTTGAAACGCCCGTACCAGGGAACCGGCACCGTTGTGGTGCTGGAGCACGTCTCGCGCGTCCTCGCCGGCAACCCCCTCGGCGACCCGCACGTGCGCAAGCTCGCGGTCTGGCTGCCGCCGCAATACGACGAGGCGCAGGGCAGGAATCGCGGCCGGCGTTTCCCGGTGCTCTACGACATGGTGGGATTCACGGGCTCCGGGCTCTCGCACGTCAACTGGAAGCCCTTCGGCGACAACGTGCCGGAGCGCGTCGCGCGGCTGATCGCCGAGAGGCGGATGGGCCCGGCGATCGTCGTCTTCCCCGATTGCTTCACGCGCCTCGGCGGCAACCAGTACGTCAACTCGACGGCGATCGGCAACTACGCCGACTACCTGATCCGCGAGATCATCCCGCTCGTGGACCGCGAGTTCCGCACGCTGGCCGCGCGCGAGCACCGCGGCTGCTTCGGCAAGTCGTCGGGAGGCTACGGCGCGATCATCCACGGGATGAAATACGCGCGACACTGGGGTGCCGTCGCCGACCATTCGGGCGACGCGTACTTCGACGTCGTCTACGGCCACGACTGGCCCAACACGCTGAACGAGCTCGCCAAGCACCGCGAGCCGAAGCGCACGGCCGGCCGCTACGACGCGCTGCGCGAAGCCGGGCGCGCGGGCCTGGCCGACGGCTGCGACGACGGCCGCGTCCGCCGCTTCCTCGACGCGGTGTGGAGCAGGGAGAAGCTCTCGCACGCCGAGGGCCACGCGATCATGAACGTCTGCATGGCGGCCACCTACGATCCGGACGCCGGGGCACCGCTCGGATTCCGCCTGCCCTACAACCTCGAGACCGGCGAGCGCATCGAAGCGCGCTGGCGCAACTGGCGCCGGCACGACCCGATCCACCTCGTCACCCGCTACCGCGACAACCTGCGCTCGCTCTCCGGCATCTACGTCGACTGCGGCTGGCGCGACCAGTACCACATCCATTTCGGGACCCGGACCCTGTCGCAGCGGATGCGCGAGGCCGGCATCGCGCACACGTACGAGGAATTCGACGACGACCATTCCGACGTCGACTACCGGATGGACGTCAGCCTGCCGTTCCTGTACCGCGCATTGAAACCCTAGGAGGCGCCATGCGTTGGGGAGACTTCCGCCGCAGCGACAACGTCGAGGATCGCGGCGACGCCGGTGCGTCGGGCGGCGGCATGCCCGGCGGCGGCATCAAGCTCACCGGAGGCGTCGTCGTGGTCGTGGTCGTCGCGAGCCTGCTGTTCGGCGTCAATCCGCTCGAGATGCTGGCGATGCTCTCCGGCGACGGCGGTCCGGTAACTCAACCGCAGCCGCAACAGCAGGCCCCGGCGCCGGGCTACGGGCCGGCACCGCGGCCGGCCGTGCGCGACGAGTCGAAAGAGATGGTCGCCCGCGTGCTCGGCGACACGGAGGACGTCTGGGGCGCCGTGTTCAAGCAGCAGGGCTCCCGCTACGACGCGCCGAAGCTGGTGCTGTTCCGCGGCGCCACGCAGTCGGCCTGCGGGCGCGCATCGACGGCGGTCGGCCCCTTCTACTGCCCGGCCGATCGCGAGGTCTACCTCGACACTGCGTTCTTCAACGAGCTAACGCGGCGCTTCGGCGCACCCGGCGACTTCGCACAGGCGTACGTCGTCGCGCACGAGGTCGGGCATCATGTGCAGAACCTGATGGGCATCATGGGCCAGTTCGACAAGGCGGCGCAGCGTACCGACGCCCGCGGGCCGCAACGCGCTGTCGGTGCGGCTCGAACTGCAGGCCGACTGCTTCGCCGGCGTCTGGGGCCACTTCGCGCAGAAGCGCAACCTCCTCGAGCCCGGGGACGTCGACGAGGGGCTGCGCGCGGCGGCCGCGGTCGGCGACGACCGCATCCAGCGCGCCGCGCAGGGCCGGGTGGTCCCGGAGTCGTTCACGCACGGCTCGGCCGAACAGCGCAAGCACTGGTTCGGCGTCGGCCTCGAGAGCGGCGACGTGCGCAAGTGCGACACCTTCGCCACGCGCACGCCCTGACTCGCGAGCCGGCGGCAGCGCGCGGTCGCAACGACGCGCGCTTGGCGGATCGCGCCGCCGATCAGGGCTTGGTTGCGCCGCCGTCGGCCTGGAAGCGCACCCGCCGCACCTTGGCGTCGTAGGCGGCCTCGACGGCGGGCGTGACCTCCTCGCCCTTCGCCGTGTAGACGCGCCCGCCGCCCTTGCGGCAGGCGTCGCGCTCGTACTGGCACGGCCCCATCTCCGGATGGCGGCGGCAGAGCTTCTCGACGTTCTCCGCGTATTCGATGGCGGTGCGCGTGCCCCCGACGACGCAGCTGTAGAGCGGCCCGGGCGGCAGGTCCATCGACGGCAGCGTCGCCGCGGGCGCCTTCGCGAGGGGCGCCGGTGCAGGCGCCGACGGTGCCGCAGCCTCGGTCGCGGCAGGCGCCGACTTCGGGGCGGGCGGTGCCGTCGCGCGGGGCGGCGGCGTCGACGGCTGGCACGCGGCGAGCGCCGCCAGCAGCACCGCCACGGCGCCCGCCCGCACCCCGCGCGCGGCGCGGGTCTTCGTCATTGCTCGCATCGTATGCCTCTCCATCCCGCCGCCGCCACCCGACCCGCGCGCCCGGCGAAGTCCTGCGCGGCGGCTGCCCGCGCGCGCTCGATACACTATCCCGGCGGCGCCGATTTGTCACACGCACCCCGCGTGCGCCGGACGCCCGCCGGGCTATGCTGCGCGAGCCGCCCGCCTTACAATTGAGGCTTCGTCGTCGACCCTTATCCGAACATGACCTCGCATCGTCCTCCCGCGCGCGCGGCACTCGCCGTCGCCGCCGCCATCTCCGTGGCCGTCGCCCTCGCCGGCTTCCCTGCCTCGGGCAGCGCGCAGACGCCCGCCGCCGCGCCGCCACCCGTGGTGTTCCCGAAGCCCACTTGCGGAGAGAAGCCCGAGCACCCGGGCGGGCTCGCCTCCGAACGGCAGCAGCGGCAGTGGCGCAAGGAAGCCAACGACTACCTCGAGTGCTTCAAGGACTACGTCAACGCGCAGAAGGCCCTCGCCAACCGGTACACCGATGCGGCGAACGCGCTGATCGACCAGTACAACACGGCGGTCAAGGAGATGCAGGCGGCCGCCGCCGCCGCGGCGCAGTGACCGAGGTGGCGCCGGCCGGCTGACTCCGGCGCCACGAAAGATGCCCATCGCCTCCTCTGCCCTGGCCACGCGCCAGGCCCCGCCGATCGAGCAGGCGCGGCCGATCGCGCAGGCGCTCCTCGAAGGCTTCGACAAGCACTACGCCCTCTTCCGCGAGTGCGCGCGCGCGGCCCGGCGCTACTTCGAGGCCGGCAACTGGCTCGCGATCCAGCACGTCGCCCGCGACCGGATCGACTTCTACGACCGCCGGGTGCAGGAAACTGCCGATCGCATCGCGCGCGAGTTCCGCACCGCCGGCCTCGACGGGGCGGGCAGCGACACCCTGTGGGAGCAGGTCAAGCTGCACTACATCGGCCTGCTGATCGACCACCGGCAGCCGGAGTGCGCGGAGACGTTCTTCAACTCGGTCTCGGTCAAGATCCTGCACCGCGTCTACTTCCACAACCGCTTCATCTTCGTGCGTCCGGCGATCTCGACCGAGCACATCGACGCCGATCCGCCGACGTACAAGTCGTACTATCCGCTGCAGCAGGGCCTGCGCGAGGCGCTGATCGACATCGTGCTCGACCTCGGCTTCGAGCGGCAGTTTCGGCGACTTCCGGCGCGACCTCATAAACGTGCTGGCGGCCTTCCGCGCGCGCTTCCCGCGGCCGTTCGCCCTCGAGCGCAACCACCAGATCCAGGTGCTGTCGTCGCCGTTCTTCCGCAACCAGACCGCGTACGTCGTCGGGCGCGTCGTCAACGGCATCCACACCTATCCCTTCGTCGTTCCGGTGAAGCACGACGGGGAGGGCCGGCTGCGCTTCGACGCGCTGCTCATGGACGAGGGCGACCTCGCGATCCTGTTCTCGGCGAACCGCGCGTACTTCCTCGTCGACATGGAAGTGCCGTCGGCGTACATCAACTTCCTGCGCGCGTCGCTGCCCGACAAGACCGCCGCCGAGCTCTACACGATGGTCGGGCTGCAGAAGGCGGGCAAGAACCTCTTCTTCCGCGATTTCCTGCACCACCTGCGCGCATTCGCGCGACAGGTTCATCATCGCGCCGGGCATCAAGGGCCTCGTGATGTCGGTGTTCACGCTGCCCTCCTACCCCTACGTGTTCAAGGTGATCAAGGACCGGATCGCCGCGTCGAAGGACACCGACCGCCAGCGGGTCAAGGACAAGTACACGCTGGTCAAGCACCACGACCGCGTGGGCCGCATGACCGACATCCTCGAGTACTCCGACGTCGCGTTCCCGCGCGACCGGTTTTCCGACGAGCTGCTGGCCGAGCTGCAGGCGGTCGCGCCCAGCGTGATCGAATTCGACGGCGACCACGTGGTGGTCAAGCACCTCTACATCGAGCGGCGGATGATCCCGCTCAACCTGTACCTCGAGCGCGCCGACGACGCGCAGCGCGCGCACGCGATGCGCGAGTACGGCGACGCGCTGAAGGAGCTCGCCGCCGTCAACATCTTCGCCGGCGACCTGCTGTTCAAGAACTTCGGCGTGACGCGCTTCGGCCGCGTGGTCTTCTACGACTACGACGAGATCGACTACCTGGTCGACTGCGTGTTCCGCCGGATACCCGCGCCGCCGCCGGGCTACGACGAGATGTCGAACGACGTCTGGTATCCGGTCGGCCCCAAGGACATCTTTCCCGAGGAGTTCGCCACGTTCCTGCTGACCGACGCGAAGACGCGCGAATGCTTCCTCTACTACCACGCCGATCTGCTCGACGCGCAGTGGTGGCAGGAGACGCAGCGCGAGATCCGGTCCGGGCGCCTGGTCGAGGTCCTGTCCTATCCGGAGTCCGCTCGCTTCGGCGCGCCGCCGCGCCCGGACGCCGGCGCGCCCGCGTTGCGGTAAGATCGCCGTGCGGGCGCGACGATGCCCGTCCCGCACGCGACGCCAACGCGCCACCATTCCCACACCATGCCGCCCGACCCCAAGCCACGCGGCGCGCGCCTTGCGGCCGCCATCGCAGCCTGCCTGACGCTCGCCGCCCTCGCCGCCTGCGAGAGCTCGCCGAGCAAGGAGGCCCTCGAGGCGGCGAAGAACACGTTCGCCTGCCGGCTTGCCGGCGAGCGCATCGTGATCCGCTTCGATGCGGACGAAGCGCGCATCCTGATGCCCGGCGGCGATCGCGTGAACCTGTACCAGATCCCGTCCGGGTCCGGCGTCCGCTACTCGAACGGGCAGATGGAGCTTCGCGGCAAGGGCATGGAACTGCAGCTCATCCGCGACGGCACGCTCACCGTGCTCGATGACTGCAAGCCCTATGCGCCGCCGGCCTGAGGTCGCGCGGTGACGCACCCGGCGGCGATCGCGCGCGTCGGGGTCATCGGCACCGGCGCGATGGGCGGCGGGGTCGTGCGCGAGCCTCGTGCGCGCCGGCATCCCCACGGCGGCGCGCGACATCCGCGCCGAGGCGCAGGCCGAGGCCGTGCGCAACGGCGCCGTCGCCGTGCGCATCGCCGGCCGAGTTGGCCCGCGCCTGCGACGCGGTCATCCTGCTGGTGGTCGACGCCGACCAGATCGAGACCGTCCTCTTCGGCGACGGCGGCGCGGCGGCGGCGCTCGCGCCCGGCGCGATCGTCGTCGCCTCGTCGACCGTCGACCCCGCGTTTCCGGCGGCGCTCGCGCCGCGGCTCGCCGCATCCGGCATCGCGCTGCTCGACGCGCCGGTGTCCGGCGGGCCGGCCAAGGCGGCTGCCGGCACGATGACGATGATGGTCTCCGGGGATCCGGCCGCGCTGCAGCGGATGCGCGGCGTGCTCGACGGCGATCACCGGCCGCCTGTTCGAGGTGGGGCCGCGTGCCGGCGACGCGTCGGCATTCAAGATCGTCAACAACCTGCTCGCCGCCGCCAATCTCGCGGCCGGCGCCGAGGCGATGGTCATGGCCGCCCGCGCCGGGCTCGACCCCCGCCAGTTCTTCGACATCGTCAACGCGAGTTCCGGCGGCAGCTGGATGTTCGCCGACCGCATGGCACGCGCGCTCGCCGGCGACTACGCGCCGCGCGCCGCGACGCAGATCCTCACCAAGGACGTCGGCATCGCCGCGGCGTTCGCGCAGCGCCTGGGCGTCGACGCCACGTTCGCGCGCGCTGCGCACGCCGTGTTTCTCGACGCTCTGGCCGCCGGCTACGGCGAGGAAGACGACGCGGCGCTGGTCAAGCTCGCCGCCGACCGGGCGGGCATCCCTCCACCCCGCGGAGCCCCGTGACGATGGAAATGAAGAAACTCTCAGGCGGCAACCTGCGCGCGGCCGGACACGACGATCGGCGCCGCGTGCTCGTCGTCGAGCTCACGTCCGGCACGTTCGAGTATTCCGGCGTCACCGCCGAGACGTTCCGCCGGCTGGTGACCGCATCGTCGCCGTGGAGCTTCTTCCGCGACAACATCGACGAAGAATATCCGGCGAAGCGCGTGCGCTAGACCGGGGGCGAGGCCTTCGCCCCGCCCCCACGGGCGCACGCCGCGCCGATGCCCGTCGGCGCGTGCAGCGACTTACTGGATCGTGAGCTTGCGGCCCGCGCCCCCTGCCTTCCGGGCGAGCGTCAGTTCGAGCACGCCGTTCTCGAACCGCGCGGTGCTCGCGGCCTCGTCGAGGTCGACCGGAAGCGTGAAGCTGCGGTAAACGCTGCCGTAGTGCCGCTCGCTGCGCAGCGCCTGCTCGCCGTCCTTCGGCGCCGATCTCGCGTTTCACCTCGGCCCCGATCGTGACCTGGTTGCCCTCGATCGTCACCTGGATGTCCTCCTTCCTCGCGCCCGGAATCTCCGCGTGGACAACGTAGCCCGCTGTCCTGCTCGGTCACGTCCATCCTGATGCCGGCCGCAGCGGGCGTGGCCGTGCGGACGGGCCGGAAAAAGCCGCGGAAGAGGTCGTCGAACCCGGCGTCGTTGAACGGGTCGTACGCAATCAGCTTGTTCATCTTCAGTCTCCTTCGGTATCGATGCGGATCGGCCGGCGATTCCCGCCTGCCACTCAGGCGAGCCGCGCATTGCCGTGCACCCTAAGTGAGGCCCGCCGCTGCGGATTCAAGCCCCGGCTGCGAACCTTGACGCCGGTCAATCCGCGGCCGGCCGCTGCCGCGGGGGCCGGCAATCTCTGCCATACTGTTTTCGCGAGACGCCCCATTGACGGAAGCAAGCCCATGAAAACCCGGACGTTGACCCCGGCCGATCTCGGCCAGATCAGGACTGCGCTCGAAGAGCGGCGCGCCGCGTTGCGCACCGAGGTGAAGGCGCAGCTCGAGGGCAGCGGCGACGAGCGCGTGGTCGGACTGCGCAATCGCCTGCACGAGACCGACGACTGGGCGGTGGCGGACTCCCTGGCGGAGCTCGACATCGCCGGCGTGCGCCACGCGCTGGGCGAGTTGAGTGACGTCGACGCCGCGCTTGCCCGGATGCGCGACGGCCGCTATGGCATATGCGCCGACTGCGGCGAGGCGATCGCGCCCGCGCGGCTCGCCGCGTATCCGACGGCGACCCGCTGCATCGAATGCCAGCAGACGTGGGAAGCGCGACCGGGGCGAATCGCGTAGCCCGGTGTTGAGCGAATAAGTAGCCGGTCAGACACTACGTATTTCGTGGCGATGGCGATGCCATTGCCGCCACCGAACACGAAAAGTAGTGTCTGACCCTACTTATTCGCTCAACACCGGGCTACGCGTCACCGGTCACCTGCGAACCCCGCCGCCCGGCGCATGGCGCTCGATCCAGGCGAAAAATTCCCGGTACCACAGACGCGAGTTCTGCGGCTTGAGGATCCAGTGGTTCTCGTCGGGAAACCAGACGAGCCGCGCCGCGACGCCCTTTGCCTTCAGCGTGTCGTAGTACTGCAGCGCCTGGGTGGCCGGGACGCGGTAATCCTGCTCGCCGTGGATCACCAGCGTCGGCGTCTTCGCGCTGCCGACGTGATGGTGCGGCGACTGCCGCATCACCCGCGCCGCGTTCTCCCAGTGGAACCCGCCCAGCTCCGGACCGAGAAAGCGATAGCCGTCGGTCGCCATCATGCTCACCCAGTCGTAGCAGCCGGCGTGACAGACGTAGGCCCGGTAGCGGTCGGTGTGCCCGTTCATGTAGGCGACCATGTATCCGCCGTAGCTGCCGCCGGCGGCGACCAGCCGGCGGCGATCGACGTAGCCCTGCCGCAGCAGGTGATCGGTCGCCGCCTCGACGTCCGCCATTTCCTTCTCGCCGTAGCGGCCGCTGATCGATTCCAGCGCCTTCTGCCCGAAGCCGGACGAGCCGTGGTAGTTGACGGCGACGACGACGTAGCCGTGGCCCGCGAACACGTGCGCGTTCCAGCGGAAATGCCAGCCGTCGGTGTGCGCGGCGTGCGGCCCGCCGTGGATCGAGTGCAGCAGCGGCCACTTCTTCTTCGGGTCGAAGTCCGGCGGATACGTGACCCAGACCTGGACCGGCTCCGCCGCCCCAGCCCTTCACCCGGAACTCCCGCACCTCTCCCAGCGCGTGGCGCGCGAGCAGCGCGCGGTTGACCGATTCGATCGAGCGCACGTCGGTGCCGTCGGCGCGACACGCGAACAGCGCCGGTGGGTGCATCGCGCTCGAGCGCTCGAATGCGAGCACGCCGCCGTCGCGCGACTGCGCGAAGCCGCCGATCGTGCCGCCCGGCACCAGCAGCGACGGCATCGCCGCGGCCGCCCGCGCGCCCGCTGGCTCGCGCGCCGACGGATCGACCGGCAGCCGCCAGATTCCCTGGCGGCCCTGGTCCTCCGCGGTGAACAGCAACGCCGCGCTGTCGGGCGTCCAGGCCACGTGCGTCGTCGCCCGGTCGTACCCGGGCGCCAGCCGGCTCATTGGACTGCCTTCGTGCTGCGCACTCCGGTATTCGCCCTTGGGGCGGCCCGGCGGGCTCATGCGCCCGCCGGGGCGCCGGTAGAGGGTGAGGTGACCCTGGTCGTTGTACATCCGCCGCGTGTCGTAGCTGTGGAAGACCAGCGCGCGACCGTCGGGCGAATAGCGCGGGTGGGCGTCGGACGTCGTCGTCGCCTGTGTGATCACGCGCTTGCGGCGCGAGGCGAGATTCACGATCACGATGTCCGTCTGGTTCATCATCTGCGGCTCGGCCGCGAGGTCCGCGGTCAGCGCGAGCTCGCTCCCGTCCGGCGCGATGTCGAAATCGTCGGCCGAGGGATCCCAGGGCGGCAGCGAGAGCCCGGTGCCGGCCAGCGCGTCGCGGCAGCGCCCGGTCGCGACGTCGCAGACGAACACGTGCGGCTCGCGCCCGTCGGTGAGCCAGTGATCCCAGTACCGGAACTCGCTGCGCTCGGTGACGTGCGCCTTCACCTTGGCGTCCTTCCTCTCCTTCGCGCGCTTCGCCTGCAAGGCGTCGGTCGCGAGATCGGGCCAGACCCAGGAAATGAACGCGATGCGCCTGCCGTCGGCAAACCACTTGGGCGACGCGCATCCGCCGGCGAGGCGCGTCAGCCGCACCGCCTCGCCGCCGTCCGGGGCGATCAGGTAGAGCTGCGGCTCGTCGTCGTCCTTGCGCTTCGCGCAGAACGCGATGCAGCGGCCGTCGGGAGACCACTGCGGATCGCTGTCCTTGTCGCCGCCGGTCAGCCGGCGCGCCTTCGCGGCCTTGCCGCGGGCCGGCGCGTGCGCCGCGCCCGATCCCGCCGGAAAGAGCCAGAGCTCCGTGCGGCTGTCGTTGCCGTCCATGTCGTAGGCGGTCACCGCGGCGCAGGCCAGCGCGCCGTCCGGAGAAATCGTGGGCAGCCCGATCCGCTTCAGCGCCCACAGCGCCTCGACGCTCAGCGGCGCGCGGGCCGACGCGGGCCTCCCGCGCGGCAGCACGTGCACGAACGACGGGACCGGGCATGCTCGTATCCTTCTGGTTACAATGCGGCTGATGATTCTACGCCGCGCGACGGGTTGCGCTCCGCGCGGTCCCTCGCCGCTGCTCCCCGTTCACCAAGGAATGCCATGAACTACCGCCGGCTCGGCGCCTCCGGTCTCAAAGTGAGCGAGCTCTCGTTCGGCTCGTGGGTCACCTACGGCAACCAGCTCGACACGGCCGTCGCCCGCGAATGCATGGCCGCCGCCCGCGATGCCGGCGTCAATTTCTTCGACAACGCCGAGGTCTACGCGCGCGGGCAGTCGGAAGTGATCATGGGCGAGGCGTTCGCGAAGCTCGGCTGGCGCCGCTCGTCCTACATCGTGTCGACCAAGTTCTTCTGGGGCATCAACGACGGCCCGAACGAGAAGAACACGCTCAACCGCAAGTACCTGATGCAGGCGATCGACGCGTCGCTCGCAGCGGTTGCGGCTCGACTACGTGGACATCGTGTTCTGCCACCGCGCCGATCCGCAGACGCCGATCGAGGAGACCGTGCGCGCCATGCACGACATGATCGTCGCCGGCAAGGCGAACTACTGGGGAACCTCGGAATGGAGCGCGGCCGAGATCATGGCCGCCTGGCACGTCGCCGAGCGCCACCACCTGCACAAGCCGGTCACCGAGCAGCCGCAGTACAACCTGCTGCACCGCGACCGCGTGGAGAAGGAGTACGCGCGGCTGTACCGCGACATCGGCCTCGGCACCACCGTCTGGAGCCCGCTCGCCTCGGGGCTGCTGACCGGCAAGTACGGCGAAGGGATCCCGGCCGATTCCCGCGGCGCGCTCAAGGGCTACGAATGGCTGGCCGAACGGCTGTCCGATCCCGCGCAGATCGCGACCGTCAGGCGCCTCGCCCCGATCGCGGGCGACCTCGGCTGCACGCTGGCGCAGCTCGCGCTCGCGTGGTGCCTCAAGAACCCGGACGTATCGACCGTCATCACCGGCGCCAGCCGGCCGGCGCAGGTCACCGAGAACATGAAGGCGCTCGCGGTCGTCGCGCAGCTCGACGCCGACGTCATGGCGCGGATCGACGTCCGCGCTCGCCCCGGAATGAATCCGCTCTCCGGGTGGCAGGAGGAGCAGCGCTCGGCGTTCCTCTACCGCGTCTGCGCCGAGGCCGAAGACACCGAGGCGACGGCCGAGCTCTTCCGCCGCCTCGCCTTCGAAGCCGAAGCGCAGGCCACGATCTGGCGCGTCCAGCTGACGGCGCACGGCCACCCGGCACCGGCGCCGTACCAACCCGACCTGCGCACGCGCATCGTCGCGAAACTGGTCCGCACGGTGGGTCCGCGACGGTTGCGCCCGGTGCTGGCGGCGATGAAGGTGCGCGGGATGTCGCTGTACGGCATGGGGCAGGCGCGCGACGCGGGTCACGGGTTGCCGACGGCGACCTCGGGCATCGAGCGGCGGCACCGCGGCCTCGGCGGCGGCGGCAACCTGCGCGCGGCGGTCTTCGGCGTCAACGACGGCCTCGTATCCAACGCGAGCCTCATCCTCGGCGTCGCCGGCGCGAGCCCGGACCCGCACGTGGTCCTGCTCACCGGCGTCGCCGGCATGTGCGCCGGGGCGTTCGCGATGGCCTCGGGCGAATACGTCTCGGTGCGCTCGCAGCGCGAGCTCTTCGAGCACCAGATCGGCCTCGAGCGCGACGAGCTGGAGCAGTATCCCGAAGCCGAGGCGCAGGAGCTGGCGCTGATCTACGCCGCGAAGGGCCTGCCGGTCGCCGAAGCCACGCGCCTCGCGCAGCAGATCATCGCGGACCCCGAGCACGCGCTCGATACGCTCGCGCGGGAGGAGCTCGGGCTCAACCCCGACGAGCTCGGCTCGCCCTGGGGAGCGGCGATCTCGTCGTTCCTGTCGTTCGCGGCGGGCGCGCTGCTCCCGCTCGCGCCCTTCATGCTCGCGCCCGGCCCGCGCGCGCTGCCGATCGCGATCGGGGTCACCGCGCTGGCGCTGTTCGGCGTCGGCGCGCTGCTTTCGCTCTTCACCGGACGCAACGCGCTGTACTCGGGCGCCCGGATGCTGCTGCTGGGCGCGCTCGCGGGCGGCATCACGTTCCTCGTCGGGCATTTCGCCGGAGTCAGCATTGGCTGACGGCCGCGCGCGGCGACGGCGGGGTGCTGCGGCTGAAGCCCGGCCGCGAGAAATCGCTGCGCCTGCGGCATCCCTGGATCTTCTCCGGCGCGATCGACGCGGTCGAGGGCGACCCCGCGTCCGGGGACACGATCCGCGTGGTCGCCGCGGACGGCACCGTGCTCGCCCGCGCCGCCTATTCGCCGAGCTCGCAGATCCGCGCGCGCGTGTGGAGCTTCGACCCGCGCGTGGCCATCGACGCGGCATTCATCAGGCAGCGCATCGAGCGCGCCGCGGCGGCGCGCGCCCCGATGCAGGATGCCGACCACACCGGATGCCGGCTGCTCCACGGCGAATCCGACGGCCTGCCCGGCGTCATCGCCGATCGCTACGGCGACGTCGTCGTTCTCCAGCTGTCGTCCGCCGGCGCCGAGCGCTGGCGCGACGCGATCGTCGCCGGGCTCGCCTCGGTGACGGGCGCCGCGTGCATCTACGAGCGCTCGGACGCCGAGGTGCGCGAACTGGAAGGGCTCGCCCCGCGGACCGGCGTGGTGCAGGGCGAACTGCCGCCGACCGTGGCGCTCGTCGAGGACGGCCTCACCTACCGCGTGGACGTCGTCGCCGGACAGAAGACGGGCTTCTACCTCGACCAGCGCGACAACCGCCGCGCGATCCGCGCCCTTGCCGCCGGCCGCGACACGCTCAACGTGTTCTGCTACACCGGCGGCTTCACGCTCTCGGCGCTCGCCGGCGGCGCGTCGCGCGTCACCTCGCTCGACAGCTCGCAGGGCGCGCTGGCGCTGGCGCGCGAGAACCTGGCGCGCAACCCCGCGCTGCCGGGCGATCGCGCCGAATGGCTCGAGGCCGACGCCTTCGCGGCGCTGCGGAAGATGCGCGACGCCGCCCGCGCGTTCGACCTCGTCGTGCTCGATCCGCCGAAGTTCGCGCCGACCGCCGCGCACGCCGAGCGCGCCTCCCGCGCGTACAAGGACGTCAACCTGTGGGCGCTGAAGCTGCTGCGTCCGGGCGGACTGCTGGCGACGTTCTCCTGCTCGGGCGGCATCGACGCCGCGCTGTTCCAGAAGATCGTCGCCGGCGCGGCGCTCGACGCCAACGCCGACGCGACGATCGTCGGCCGCTTCGGGCCCAGCGCCGACCATCCCGTGGCGCTCGCGTTTCCCGAGGGCGACTACCTCAAGGGCCTGCTGATCCGCAAGGGCGCGTAGCCGGCAGCGGCCACCAAAAACAAGGCCGCGACCGGTTGCCCGGTGCGGCCTTGTCAGCCTCGGTCAGGTGGACAGGAGGTCACCCGACCGTGTTCTGAACCTCGGCGGCGTCAGCCCTTCAGGCAGGTGCTCATGAAGGCCTTGCGCTCGTCGCCCTTCTTGTCGCCCGCCTTGACGTTGCAGTCCTTCATCTTCTCCTGCTGCGTCATCTTGGCCGGCGGGGCTTCCTTGCCGGACAGGCAGGCGCTCATGAACGCCTTGCGCTCGTCGCCCTTCTTGTCGGCGGCCTTGGTGTTGCAGGCCTTCATCCGCTCCTGCTGCGCGTTGGGCGCGGCGGCGGGGGTGGCGGCGGCAGGCGCCGCAGGTTTGGCGGCAGCCGGAGCCGCGGCCGGAGCCGCGGCAGGCGGCGGCCGCGGGCGCCGCGGCCTTCGCCGGGGCCGGCGCGGGCGTCTGCGCAAACGCGGGGACGGCGACAACGGTGGCTGCCCCGAACAGGGCCAGCGCGATCATCTTGTTCATTGCGAATCTCCTCGGGGAACGGGTTGGGCTTGTGCGCACATCTGACGAACCTGCCGGTGCACACTGCGGCCCGCCCCGTGGGGCACTGACCGCAGTCTACGACAGCCTTAACGGCCGGGGCAACGGTTTCGCCGACTCCGCCGACGCCGGTGTGGCAATTTGGAATCATGCACCGCAACACGACGCCCTGCGCCATCGCTGGCCGCGCCGGCAGGAAGAAGGTAAAATGTTGTTTTGTTGAAGAAAAACCAATCCGGAGTCCGGTCGTGCCCCTCTCCACCGCCAAACGCAATCAAGCCGGCGCCGCCTCCCACCCGGCGGCGCCGCTCCCCATCGACGACACCCGGATCCGCGAGATCACGGAGCTTGCCCCGCCGGCGCACCTGCTGCGCGAATTCCCCGTGTCCGCCGCGGCCGCGGCCACCACGTTCGGCGCGCGGCAGGCGATCCACCGCGTGCTGCACGGCGCCGACGACCGCCTGCTCGTCGTCGTGGGCCCCTGTTCGATCCACGACTACGACGCCGCGATCGAATACGCGGCCCGGCTCGCGGCGGTGAAACGCGAGCTGCAGGCCGACCTGATCGTCGTGATGCGCGTCTATTTCGAGAAGCCGCGCACGACCGTCGGCTGGAAGGGGCTCATCAACGATCCGCGGCTCGACGACAGCTTCCGCATCAACGAAGGCCTGCGGCTCGCGCGCCGCATCCTGTTCGAGATCAACGAGCTCGACGTTCCGGCCGGCACCGAGTACCTCGACATGATCACGCCGCAGTACATCGCCGACCTGATCGCCTGGGGCGCGATCGGCGCGCGCACCACCGAAAGCCAGGTGCACCGCGAGCTCGCATCGGGACTCTCGTGCCCGGTCGGATTCAAGAACGGGACCAACGGCGACGTCAGGATCGCGGTCGACGCGATCAAGGCCGCCTCGGCGCCGCATCATTTCCTCTCGGTGACCAAAGGCGGCCACTCGGCGATCGTCCACACCGCCGGCAACGAGGACTGCCACATCATCCTGCGCGGCGGCAAGGCGACCAACTACGACGCCGCGAGCGTCGAGGCGACCTGCCGCGAGCTGGGCGCCGCCGGCCTCGCGTCGCGGCTGATGATCGACTGCTCGCACGCCAACAGCCAGAAGCAGCACGAGCGCCAGATCGTCGTCGTGCAGGACGTCGCGGGCCAGGTCGCCGCCGGCGATGCGCGCATCTTCGGCGTGATGATCGAAAGCCATCTCAACCCCGGCCGGCAGGACCTCGTTGCCGGGCCAGCCGCTCGACTACGGCGTGTCGATCACCGACGCGTGCATCGGCTGGGATGCCACGGTCGCGGCATTGCACGAGCTGGCGCAGGCGGTCCGCGAGCGGCGCCGACGGCAAAGCGACGCGTCGTGATCGCGGTCAGGCTCCCGCCGCGTCGCTGATCCGCGCTCGCCTTCGCCCGCCGTGACTGCCGAGATCGAACTCAAGCTCGCCATCGATCCCGATGGCCGTGGCGGCCACGGTCGTCGCGCTGCAGCGCCACCCGGCGGTGGCAGCGTTTGAAGCGCGGCCGCTGGCACCGCGCGCAGGTCACCAGCACCTATTTCGACACCCCGGACGGGCAGCTCGCCGCGGCCGGCCTCGCGCTGCGTGTGCGCCGGTACGGCGACCGCTGGCTGCAGACGGTGAAAGGACCGCCGCTCCCCGATGCGGGCGGCGGCCTGCATGCCCGCGCCGAATACGAGTGGCCGGTTGCCGGGCCGCGGCTCGATCCGGTGCGCCTTGCAACCACCCCGTGGCGGCGGCTTCTGGGCGACGCGATCGCCGGGAATCTCCTCGCGCCGCGATTCACCACCGATTTCGAGCGCAGGGCGACTGCGCTCGCCTTCGCGGACGGCAGCCGGGCGGAGCTTTGCATCGACGTCGGGGAAATCCGCGTCGACGGCCGGGGGCGCCCCGCGGGAAAGGCGGCAGCGAAGCGCGCCGTCATTGCCGAAGTCGAGATCGAGGTCAAGACGGGAAGCCCGACGCCCATGTTCGAACTGGCGCAGGCCCTCGTCCGCGACCTGCCGCTTGGTCGTGGCCACCGCCAGCAAGGCGGAGCGCGGGTTGGCGCTGGTCCGCGGCCGCCCGGACGGCTGGCCGGCGCCGCTGCGCGCGCGGCCGGTGCCGCTCGCGCCGGGAGCCGCCGCCGCCGACGCGCTGCGCGCGATCGCGCTCGAATGCCTGCAGCAGATCGCGGCCAACGCCGCCGGGCTGCTGGCCGACGACGATCCCGAGTGGGTGCACCAGATGCGGATCGGGACGCGGCGGCTGCGGGCGTGCCTGGCCCTCGCCGTGCGCCACCTGCCGCGCGCCGCGATCGAGCCGCAGCTGGTCGAGCTCAAGTGGCTGGCGGGAATCCTGGGGATCGCCCGCGACTGGGACGTGTTCGCGAGCGAGACCGTGGCGCCATTCGCCGCGCAGGCCACGGCCGACCCGGCGCGCTTCCCGGAAATCCGCCGCCTGCGCGCGCGGGTCGCGGCACGGCGCAGCTGCCGCGCGCGCCGCTGCCCGCGCCGCCGTCCGCTCGCCCCGCTTCCAGCAACTCGTGCTCGGCGTGGGCAGGCTGTGCAGCGCGCCCGCGCCCGCCGAGGCGGCCCCCGGCGGCAAGCGCGCGGACGGCGATCCGCCGCGCGTGAAGGCCTTTTCGAGAAAGGTGATCGAACGCCGGCACCGCCGCCTGGTGCGGCGGGCCAGGGCCTGCGCCCCGGGGACGCCCGAAGACGCGCCACGCGCTGCGCATCGCCGCCAAGAAGCTTCGCTACGCCGCCGAGTTCTTCGCCCCGCAGCCGCAGGGCAAGCGCGCCCGCGGGTACATCCAGGCGCTGGCCGGCCTGCAGGACGTCCTCGGTCGCGGCAACGACGCCGTGACGGCCGCGCGCCTCGCAACGCTCGTCACGCGCGGCGACGATGACCCGGCCGCGGCCGCGCTGCGCGACTGGATCGCGGCCCGCGGCGCGGCGACGGTGCCGCTGCTCGCCCCTGCGTGGGCGCGATTCGCCGCGGCCCGGCGCTTCTGGAACGCCCACTAGGACAGCAACCTCGAGGGCGACCCATGCTCGAATCGGCAGAGCTCGGACACCGGATCGACAAGAAGACCTATGCGCGGGAGGAAGGAGAGCTGCGCGAGGCCCTGCTCAACGCGCAGTTCGAGCTGAGCGAGAAGAAGCGCGGCCCGGTGCTCGTGATCATCAGCGGCGTCGAGAGCGGCGGCCGCGGCGAGATCGCCAACCAGCTCACGGCCTGGATGGACCCGCGGCACATCCGCGTGAGCGCGTTCGGACCGCGCTCGCCGGAGGAACTCGCGCGGCCGCCGGCGTGGCGCTACTGGCAGGCGCTGCCGCCCACGGGAAAGATCGGCATCTTCATGAACGCGTGGTACCGCGAGGCGCTCGACGAGCGGCTCGCCGGCGCCATCGACGACGCCCGGCTCAACATCCACCTGCAGGAAATCCGGCGCGAGGAGCGCACGCTGTCCGACGAAGGCGTGGTGCTGCTCAAGTTCTGGATCCACCTTTCGCGCGACGCGCAGAAGGCGCGGATCCGCGCGCTCGAGTCCGACCCGAAGACGCGCTGGCGCATCACCCCCGCCGACAAGCGTGCGCTCAAGCTCTACAGCAGGTCGCACGCGATCTGGGAGCACGTGCTGCGCGAATCGTCGACCGGGACGGCGCCGTGGTACGTGGTCGAGGGCACCGACGAGCGCTACCGCAACCTGACGGTCGGCAAGATCCTGCTCGACTCGCTCCAGTCGACGCTCGCGCACCCGGCGAAGCACGCGCCCGCGGTCAAGGCCGTGGCGCCGGCGCCCTCGGTCATCGACAACGTCAAGCTGATCCGCGACCTCGACCTCACGAAGAAGCTCACCGCCCAGCAATTCGAGCTCGGCATCGCGCGCGGACCAGCACAAGCTCGCCCGCCTGACGCACCACCGGCGCTTCGCCGACCACGCGGTGGTGCTGGTGTTCGAGGGCGCCGACGCCGCGGGCAAGGGCGGCACCATCCGGCGCATCACCTCGGCGCTGGACGCGCGGCAGTACAGCATCGTCCCGATCGCCGCGCCGACCGACGAGGAGCGCGTGCATCCGTACCTGTGGCGGTTCTGGCGGCACATTCCGCCGCTGGGCCGCATCACGATCTTCGACCGCAGCTGGTACGGACGCGTGCTGGTGGAGCGCGTCGAGCACTTCTGCGCCGTGTCGGACTGGATGCGCGCCTACGACGAGATCAACCAGTTCGAGGAACAGCTCGCGAAAGCCGGCGTCATCGTGGTCAAGTTCTGGCTGCAGATCAGCCGGGCCGAGCAGCTGCGCCGCTTCCGCGAGCGCGAACAGACGGCGTTCAAGCGCTTCAAGATCACGCCGGACGACTGGCGCAACCGCCGCAAGTGGGGCGACTACGAGCGCGCGGTCTGCGACATGGTCGATCGCACGAGCACCGAGATCGCCCCGTGGACGCTGGTGGAAGCCGAAGACAAGCGCTATGCGCGGGTCAAGGTGCTGAAGACCGTCGTGAACCGGATCGAACAGGCGCTGGGATGAGCGGGCCGCGGGCGGGGCGGATGCGCGGGCGCCGGCGGTGAGCGACGCCGGGCTTGCCGTGCCGCCCTACCGTGCGCCGGCGTGGCTCCCCGGCGGCCATGCGCAGACGATCTACCCGGTCTTCATGACGCATCCGGCCGTTGCCTACCGGCGCGAGCGCGTCGAGACGCCCGACGGCGACTTCTGGGATCTCGACTGGGTCGACCCGGCGCCGGCAACGCCACCGGGCCGGGCGGGCCGCCCGTTGCGACCGTCGTCCTGTTCCACGGGCTCGAGGGCAGTTCCGACTCCCAGTACGCCCGCGCGCTGATGGCCTTCGTCACCGGCCTCGGCTGGCGCGGCGTGATCCCGCATTTCCGCGGCTGCGGCGGCGAGCCCAATCGCCGGCCGCGCGCGTACCACTCGGGCGATCACGAGGAGATCGGCGCGATGCTCGACGCGGTTCACGCGCGCGTCGGCGACCGGCGCTCGGCGCCCCGCTCTACGCGGTCGGCGTGTCGCTCGGCGGCAGCGCGCTGCTCAACTGGATCGGCCGCGCCGGGCGCGACGCCGCGCGGATGCTGACCGCGGCGGCGGCCGTGTCGGCGCCGCTCGACCTGACGATGGCCGGGCATCGCCATCGGCCAGGGGTTCAACCGCATCTATGCGTGGCACTTCCTGTGGACGCTGCGGCCGAAGAGCCTGGCGATGGCGCAGCGGTTTCCCGGCCTGCTCGACCCCGAGCGCGTCCGCCGCGTGCGCTCGATGTACGATTTCGACGACGTCGTCACGGCCCCGCTGCACGGCTTCGACGGCACGACGACTACTGGCGCCGCGGATCGTCGAAGCCCTGGCTCCGGCAGGTCGCGCGTGCCCACGCTCGTGCTCAACGCGCGCAACGATCCGTTCATCCCGGCCGCGTCGCTCCCCGGCGCCGGCGAGGTCAGCGCGGACGTGCTCCTCGAACAGCCGGCGGGCGGCGGCCACGCCGGCTTCGTCAGCGGGCCGTTTCCGGGCAACGTCGGGTGGCTGCCGCGCGCGGTTGGTACAATTCCTGACCCGCGGCCGGTGATTCGCCGGCACGGCCCGCTTCCTTCCGTGCGCCGCCCGAGGCGCGCGCCACCGATCCTCGACCCCCGCTCCCGATGACCCAGACCCTGCTTCCCCCGGAGATCTTCAAGGCCTACGACATCCGCGGCGTCGTCGGCAGGACGCTCACGCCGCCCATCGTCCGCGCGATCGGCCAGGCGCTCGGCACGCTGGCGCAGGAACGCGGTCGCGACACGATCGCGATCGGCCGCGACGGCCGCCTGTCGGGCCCGCAGCTCGCCGGCGCGCTCGCCGACGGCATCCGCGCGTCCGGCGCGAACGTGATCGACGTCGGCATGGTCGCCACGCCGATGACCTATTTCGCCGCGCACCATCTCGGCACGCAGTGCGGCGTGATGGTGACCGGCAGCCACAATCCGCCCGACTACAACGGCCTCAAGATGGTGATCGCCGGCGACACGCTGTCGGGCGCCGACATCCAGGCGCTGCGCACGCGCATCGAGGCCGGCGCGCTGCGCCACGGGCGCCGGCACGCTACCGCACCGCCGACATCGCGCCCGGCGTACCTCGACCGCATCGCCGGCGACATCCGGCTCGCGCGGCCGCTGAAGCATCGCCGTCGACTGCGGCAACGGCGTCGCCGGCGCGTTCGCGCCGGCGCTGTTCCGGCGCCTGGGCTGCACGGTGACCGAGCTCTTCTGCGAGGTCGACGGCACGTTCCCCAACCACCATCCGGATCCGTCGCAGCCCGAGAACCTGCGCGACCTGATCGCGCTCCTCGCGCCGCGGCGGCCACGATCTCGGCCTCGCGTTCGACGGCGACGGCGACCGCCTCGGCGTCGTGACCGCGCGACGGCCACGTCATCTACCCCGACCGGCAGCTGATGCTGTTCGCCGCCGACGTGCTCGCGCGCGATGCCGGGCGCGACGATCATCTACGACGTCAAGTGCACGCGCAACCTGACGCCGTGGATCGAGCGCCACGGCGGCAAGCCGCTGCTGTGGAAGACCGGCCACTCGCTGATCAAGGCCAAGATGAAGGAGACCGGCGCGGCGCTCGCCGGCGAGATGAGCGGCCACACGTTCTTCAAGGAGCGCTGGTACGGCTTCGACGACGGCCTCTACGCCGGCGCGCGGCTGCTGGAGATCCTGTCGCGCCACGCCGATCCGGCGGCGGTGCTCGATGCGCTGCCCGACGCGGTGTCCACGCCGGAGTTGAACGTCGCCTGCGCCGAAGGCGAGCACCACGCGCTGATCGCCCGGCTCGCGCGAGCGCCGAGTTCCCCGGCGCGACCGACGTGATCCGCATCGACGGGCTGCGCGTCGAATACGCGGACGGCTTCGGCCTCGCGCGCGCCTCGAACACGACGCCGGTGATCGTGCTGCGCTTCGAGGCCGACGATGACGCGGCGCTCGCGCGGATCCAGGACGAGTTCCGGCGCGTGCTGACGGCGGCCAAGCCGGGCATCGCGCTGCCGTTCTGAGCGCGCCGGCCGCGCGATGCTCACCCTCGCCGACGTCGAGGCCGCGCGCGCGCGCATCGCCGGCGGCGTCTACCTGTCGCCCTGCGTCGAATCGATCCCGCTGTCGCAGCTCACCGGCGCGCACGTCTACTGCAAGCTCGACTACCTGCAGCGCACCGGCAGCTTCAAGGAGCGCGGCGCGCGCAACGCGCTGCTGCGGCTTTCGCCCGAACAGCGCCGGCGCGGCGTCATCGCGGCGTCCGCCGGCAACCACGCGCAGGGCGTCGCCTACCACGGCAGCCTGCTCGGCATCCCGGTCACCGTCGTGATGCCGACGTTCGCGGCGCTGGTGAAGGTGACCAATTGCCGCCACCTGGGCGCCAACGTGATCCTGCACGGCGGCGACCTCGGCGAGGCCCGCGCGCACGCGGAGCAGATCGCGGAGCGCGACGGCCTCACGTTCCTGCACCCGTTCGACAACGCCGACGTGATGGCGGGCCAGGGCACGATGGCGCTCGAGATCCTCGAGCAGACGCCGGACCTCGACGCGATCGTCGTGCCGGTCGGCGGCGGCGGGCTGCTCGCCGGGATCGGCACCGTCGTCAAGGCGCTGCGGCCGCAGATGCAGGTCGTCGCCGTCGAGCCCGCCGCGCGCCTGCCTCGAGGCGGCGCTGGCGGCGGGGCACCCGGTGCCGGTGTCGCTCGCGCCGACGCTCGCCGACGGCTTGGCGGTGCCCGTCATCGGCGACGCTGCCGTTCGCGTGCTGCAGCGCGTCGTCGACCGGCTCGTGACCGTCGACGAGGCGAGCATCGCGCTCGCGATCCTGCGCCTGATCGAGCTCGAGAAGAGCGTCGTCGAAGGCGCGGGCGCCACGCCGCTGGCCGCGTTCCTCTGCGGCAAGCTCGACGATCTCGAGGGCAAGCGCGTCGTGCTGACGCTGTGCGGCGGCAACATCGACCTGACGATGCTCGATCGCGTGATCGAGACCGGGCCTCGTCGCCGACGGCCGGCTCGCGCGCTTCACGGTGTCGATCATCGACCGTCCGGGCGGGCTCGCGCGGCTCGCGGAGATCATCGCGTCCACCGGCGCCAGCATCAAGGAGATCGTCCACGACCGCGCGTTCTCGGGGCCGGACCTCTCGACCGTGCGCGTGGTCTGCGTGGTCGAGACGACCGGCCATCCGCACGTGCGGGCACTGCTCGAGGCGTTGACCGCCGCCGGCGTGAAGGTCGACGGCTGAGGTCGCAGGTCGCGTCGCCGCGAATGCGCCATCGCCGGCGCAATGCGTCTGCGTTGCAGCCGAGGCGTAGCCCGGGTTGAGCCACAGGCGAAACCCGGGTGATTGCGACAATGGCCCCGCCTGCTCCGGGTTTCGCCACCGGCTCAAACCGGGCTACCGCCTCTCACGCGACGGCGGGCCGCCGCAGCCACTGCCACGCCAGCACCAGCGCGACGCCGGCGAGACCGATGAAGTCCGCCGCCGCGGCCGGGTAGACCAGCAGCAGCCCGGACGCGATCAGCACGCAGCGCTCCCACTGCGTGCAGGCGCGCAGCAGCCACTTCTGCGTTCCCGCCGCGAGCGCGGCGATGCCGATGCAGGCGGTCAGCGCGATCCACGCGACGTGCAGATAGGAGCCGTCGGCAGGCGGCTTCAGCAGCAGCGCGACGCCCGACGGGTCGAGTACGAAGACGAACGGCACGACGAACGCCGGCAGCGTGTACTTCCACGACTGCAGCGTCGTCTTGTACGGGTCGCCGCCGGTGATGGCCGCGGCAG
>CAWGZZ010000011.1:0-173769 GCA_963827095.1 uncultured beta proteobacterium | reverse complement strand
GGAGATCGTCGACACCGAGCTCGCGCTGGAGACGCGCGCGCTCGCCGATCTCACGCGCGACGAGCTGCGCTGGGTGAAGCGCATGGGCTTCTCCGACCGGCGGCTCGCGTACCTGCTGAAAGCCACGGAGACCGCGGTGCGCGCGCGGCGGCACGAGCTCGCGCGTGCGCCCGGTCTACAAGCGTGTGGACACCTGCGCGGCCGAGTTCTCGACGCGCACCGCCTACTGTACTCGACCTACGAGGAGGAGTGCGAAGCCGAGCCCACGCAGCGCAGGAAGGTGATGGTGCTGGGGGGCGGGCCCAACCGGATCGGGCAGGGCATCGAGTTCGACTACTGCTGCGTGCACGCCGCGATGGCGCTGCGCGAAGACGGCTACGAGACGATCATGGTCAACTGCAACCCCGAGACCGTCTCCACCGACTACGACACCTCCGACCGCCTCTACTTCGAGCCGCTGACGCTGGAGGACGTGCTCGAGATCGTGCACGTCGAGAAGCCGTTCGGCGTGATCGTCCAGTACGGCGGGCAGACGCCGCTCAAGCTCGCGCGCGACCTCGAGAAGTTCGGCGTGCCGATCATCGGCACCACGCCCGACATGATCGACATGGCCGAGGACCGCGAGCGCTTCCAGCAGCTGCTGCACCGCCTCGGGCTGCGGCAGCCGCCCAACCGCACCGCCCGCACCGAAGCCGAGGCGATGGCGGCCGCGGACGAGATCGGCTACCCGCTGGTCGTGCGCCCGTCGTACGTGCTCGGCGGCCGCGCGATGGAGATCGTGCACGAGCGGCGCGAGCTCGAGCGCTACGTGCGCGAGGCGGTCACCGTCTCCAACGACTCGCCGATCCTGCTCGACCGCTTCCTCAACGACGCGATCGAGGTCGACGTCGACGCGCTGTGCGACGGCACCGACGTCGTCATCGGCGGGATCATGGAGCACATCGAGCAGGCCGGCGTGCATTCCGGCGACTCGGCGTGCTCGCTGCCGCCGTACTCGCTGTCGGGAGAGCTGCAGGACGAGCTGCGGCGCCAGACCGTGATGATGGCGAAGGGCCTCGGCGTGGTCGGCCTGATGAACGTGCAGTTCGCCATCCAGAAGGACACGGTCTACGTGCTGGAGGTCAATCCGCGCGCCTCGCGCACGGTGCCCTACGTGTCGAAGGCGATCGGCCGGCCGCTCGCGAAGATCGCCGCGCGCTGCATGGTCGGGCAGTCGCTCGCGTCGCAGGGCATCACCAGCGAGCTGGTGCCGCCCTATTTCTCGGTGAAGGAAGCGGTCTTCCCGTTCATCAAGTTCCCCGGTGTAGACACCATCCTCGGGCCCGAGATGAAATCCACCGGCGAAGTGATGGGCGTGGGCGAGACGTTCGCCGAGGCCTTCCTCAAGTCGCAGGTGGCGGCGGGCACGCGCCTGCCGGCGCAGGGCCGCGTGTTCATCAGCGTCAAGGACGCCGACAAGCCGCGGGCGATCGAGGTCGCGCGGCTGCTCGCGGATCTCGGCTTCACGCTGGTGGCCACTCGCGGCACCGCCGCGGCGCTGGCGGCCGCCGGCGTGCCGGTGACGCCCGTGAACAAGGTCGCCGAGGGGCGGCCGCACATCGTCGACATGATCAAGAACGACGAGATCGCGCTGGTCATCAACACGGTCCAGGAAAAGCGCTCGGCGATCCGCGACAGCTACGCGATCCGGCGCGAGGCGCTGACCGACCAGGTGCCCACTTACACCACGATGGCCGGCGCGCGCGCGGCGGCGCTCGGCATGAAGGGGATGGGCGAGCTCGTCCCGTACGCGATGCAGGCGCTGCACGAGCGGCTGCACTGACTACACACCATTGAGCGCACGATGACCAAAGTTCCGATGACCGTCACCGGCGCGCAGCGCCTCAAGGCGGAGCTGCACCGGCTGAAGACGACCGACCGCCCCGACGTGATCCGGGCGATCGCCGAGGCGCGTTCGCACGGCGACCTGTCCGAGAACGCCGACTACGACGCCGCCAAGGAGCGGCAGGGCTTCATCGAGGGGCGCATCGCGGAGATCGAGCACAAGCTCGCCGGCGCGCAGGTGATCGACCCGGCCGGCCTCGACGCCGACGGGCGCGTGGTGTTCGGCGCGACGGTCGACCTCCACGACGCCGCCAGCGGCGACAAGGTCACCTACCAGATCGTCGGCGACGACGAGGCCGACATCAAGCACGGCAAGATTTCGGTGAGCTCGCCGATCGCCCGCGCCCTCATCGGCAAGCACGAGGGCGACACCGCCGAAGTGCAGGCGCCCGGCGGGGCGCGGGAATACGAGGTGCTGGCCGTCCGCTACGGCTGACGGCGCCGGCGGCGCGTCGGCGGTTCGGCACCCGCCGCGGGGCTGCGCGCGCCTCCCGGCGGACGGCGCCGTGCGGGGCCTTCGCCCGCCGCCGGCTTGCCCCCTGGCGCGGGGCCGCGGCGGGGATGTCGTTCCTCGCTCCGGCCGCCGGCGCCGGCCTCTCCGCGCGGCGATCTCCTGCCCGGCTCGAACGGCCCCTTGGCCGTGGCCGGCGCGCGCTGCCGGTCCTCTCGCGCCATGCCGCCCTTGACCGAGCGCCGCTTGCCCTTGGTTCCGGTATCGGTGACGTCCGAGGGGCGACGGCGGGCCGGCGTGTTCTTGTGGCGCGGCTTGGCGCTGCGGCCGCGCCGACCGGCGGGGACGTCGGTGACGCCGCTTCCTTGCGGCTTCTTCGCGGCGCTCCGGCTCGCCCCCGTATTCGCGGCGGCGCCCGTGTCGCGCGCTCGCCGCGGCGCCCGCGCCTCGCGCGGAGCGGGCTCCGGCGGCGGCTTCGGGCGCCAGACGGTCAGGACCTTGCCGAGGTGCTGCACGGGCGCCGCATCCATCCCGGCGCAGATGGTGGCGAGGAGCGCGTCGCGGTCCGCGCGCACGTCGCTCGTCACGCGGATCTTGATCAACTCGTGCGCCGTGAGCGCGACGTCGATCTCATGCAGCACGGCCGGCGTCAGTCCGTGGTGACCGACGATCACGACCGGATGCAGCGGATGGGCCCTGGCGCGCAGCGCCCGGCGTTCGGTGGGAGTGAGCGTGTTCATGGGCGCATTCTACCGCGCGCGTTCCGGTGCCCCGCCGGGGCCGGCGCGCCGGCCGCTCCGGTTGCCCCCGGCTCCGGCGCGCGACGCCGCCGGTCCGGCGATGAAACGCTATCATGGCGCGGCCCGGTGCGCAGCCACGCGCGGCGGCGCTGCCCCCACGGAGACCCCCGTGCTCGCCTGGTTCGAACGACTGGTCGACCCGTTTCCCGACGCACCGCCGGCCACGCCGCCGCGCGGCTTCACGGCCTTCCTCTGGGCCTGCTCGCGCGGGCTGCGCAAGTACCTGCTGGCGATGACGCTGCTCACCGCCGCGATCGGCGTCTTCGAGGCGCTGCTCTTCAGCATGATGGGGAGGATCGTCGACTGGCTCGCGGCCGTCGCGCCGGCGCAGCTGTGGACCGAGGAGCGCGGCACCCTGCTCGCGCTCGCCGCGGTGCTGGCGGCGAGCGTCGCGGTGGTCGCGCTGCAGTCGGCGATCAAGCAGCAGGCGCTGGCCGGCAACTTCCCGATGCTGCTGCGCTGGAATTTCCACCGGCTGATGCTCGCGCAGAGCATGGGCTTCTACCAGGACGAGTTCGCCGGCCGCATCGCGACGAAGGTCATGCAGACTGCGCTTGCGGTGCGCGACGTGTGGATGATCCTGGGCGAGCTGCTCGTGTTCGTGGTCATCTACTTCGTGACGCTGCTGGCCGTGCTGGGCAGCTTCGACGCGTGGCTGCTCGCGTCGTTCGTCGGCTGGCTCGTCCTCTATGTCGCGGCGCTGCGCTATTTCGTGCCGCGCCTGGGGCGGGTGGCCCGCGAGCAGGCCGACGCCCGCGCGCTGATGACGGGGCGCATCACCGACGCGTACACCAACATCGCCACCGTGAAGCTCTTCTCGCACGCGCGCCGCGAAGCCGGCTTCGCGCGCTCCGCCATGCAGGAGTTCCTGCTCACCGTGCACGGGCAGATGCGGCTCGTCACGAGCTTCGAGATCGTCAACCACGCGCTGTCGATGGCGCTGGTCGCGAGCACCGCCGGCGCCGTGCTGTGGCTGTGGATCACGGGCCGCGTCGGCGTCGGCGCGGTCGCCGCGGCCACGGCGATGGCGCTGCGGCTGAACGGCATCTCGCACTGGGTCATGTGGGAGATGGCGGCGCTGTTCGAGCACATCGGCACGGTGCAGGACGGCATCAACACGCTCGCGCGCGCCCACGCCGTCGTCGACCGGCCGGATGCGAAGCCGCTCGTGGTGCGCCGCGGCGACATCCGCTTCGAGCGCGTGAGCTTCGCCTACGGCGGCAGGCAGCCGGTCATCGACGACCTGTCGTTCGCCATCCGGCCGGGCGAGAAGATCGGGCTCGTCGGCCGCTCGGGGGCGGGCAAGTCGACGATCGTCAACCTGTTGCTGCGCTTCTACGACACCGAGCGCGGTCGCATCGTCATCGACGGGCAGGACATCGCGCTCGCCACGCAGGAGTCGCTGCGCGCGCAGATCGGCATGGTCACGCAGGACACGTCGCTGCTGCACCGCTCCGTGCGCGACAATCTGCTCTACGGCCGCCCCGACGCGACCGACGCCGACATGGCGGCCGCCGCGCGCCGCGCGGAAGCGCACGAGTTCATCGCGGGCCTCGCCGACCACAAGGGGCGCCGCGGCTACGACGCCCACGTCGGGGAGCGCGGCGTCAAGCTCTCCGGCGGCCAGCGGCAGCGCATCGCGATCGCGCGGGTGATGCTGAAGGACGCGCCGATCCTGCTGCTCGACGAGGCCACCAGCGCGCTCGACTCCGAAGTCGAGGCGGCGATCCAGCGCAGCCTCTACTTGCTGATGGAAGGCAAGACCGTGGTGGCGATCGCGCACCGGCTGTCGACGATCGCCGCGATGGACCGGCTGATCGTGCTCGACCGCGGCCGCATCGTCGAGGAAGGCGATCACCGCAGCCTGTTGGCGCGCGGCGGTCTCTACGCGCGGCTGTGGGCGCACCAGAGCGGCGGATTCCTGGGCGAAGACGCGGGCGATGCGGTGGACGAGCCGGGCGCGGCGCCGATCGACGAGGCGATCGACGACGAGCCGGCATCGCGCCGCCTCGATCCGCTGCGTAGCGGCCACGACCGGCTGACGGGGTCCGAACCGACAGTACAATGAGCATGCCGCCGCCGCGCATCCCTTGCAGCGCGCCGTGCGCGGCGGCCGTCTCGAATTGGGGGAAACAATGCCGAGTTTTGTCCTGAACGTGAACGGCGGGGCGCAGACGGTCAGCGTGCGCGATGCCGAGGAACCGCTGCTCTACGTGCTGCGCAACAGCCTCGGCCTCACCGGCGCAAAGTTCGGCTGCGGCCTCGGCCAGTGCGGCGCCTGCACAGTGCTGGTCGACGGCGATGCGGTGCGCTCGTGCCTCGTGCCCGTCGCCAAGGTCGGCGACCGCAGGGTCGTCACCATCGAAGGCCTCGGCACGCCCGACAAGCCCCATCCGCTGCAGGCCGCCTTCATCCGCGAGCAGGCGGCGCAGTGCGGCTACTGCGCGACCGGCATGGTGATGAGCGGCGCGGCGCTGCTCGCGCGCAAGCCGAACGCGACGCCGGAGGAGGCGAAGGACGCGCTCGCGGGCAACCTGTGCCGCTGCGGTGCGCACCAGCGGATCCTCAACGCGATGATGCGCGCGGCGGGGAGGCCTGCGTCATGAGCCCGCCGGGCCGCCCCAAGGGCGAATACCGGAGTGCGCAGCACGAAGCTCGTCCAGTGACCGCGTCGGGGGGTCTCAAGGGCGAACGCCGGAGTGCAGGTCACGGCGGCAATGCAGTCACGGCGCGGATCTCCCGGCGCGCCTTCCTCCAGAGCGGCGGCGCGCTCGTCATCGGCTTTGCCCTCGCGGAGCGCGGCGGGGCGCAGCGCCTGGCCGGCGGCGATGCCGCGCTCGGCAAGACGCTCGACACGGGCGCCGTCGACGGCTTCATCAGCGTCAACGCGGACAGCTCGGTGACGATCTTTTGCGGCAAGGTCGATCTGGGGCAGGGCCTGCGCATCGCGATTCCGCAGATGGCGGCGGAGGAGCTGGGCGTGCGCCTGGCGCGGGTCTCGATGATCGAAGGCGACACGGCGCTCACCCCCGACCAGGGCCCGACGGCCGGCAGCAGCGGCGTCATGCGCGGCGGCGTGCAGATCCGGCAGGCGGCGGCGACCGCGCGCGAAGCGCTGATCCTGCGTGCGGCCGAGCGCCTCGGACGGCCGGCCGCCGAGCTCGACGCCGTCGACGGTGAAGTGCGGCCCAAGGCGGGCGGCGCCGGGGTCAGCTTCGGCGCGCTCGTCGGCGACAAGCGCTTCGACCTCAAGGTCGATCCCAAGGCGCCGCTGCGCAAGCCCGACGGCTACACCATCGTCGGCCAGCCGCTGCCGCGTCCGGACGTTCCGGGCAAAGTCACCGGCCGCCACCCCTTCGTCCACGATTTCACGGTCGAACGGATGCTGCACGGGCGTGCGATCCGGCCGCCGGCGGTGGGCGCGAAGCTGGTGGCGGTCGACGAGGCGTCGGTCAAGGCGATCCCGGGCGTGCGCGTGGTGCGCGTCAACGATTTCCTGGGCGTGGTCGCGCAGACCGAGTGGGACGCCGTCTGCGCCGCGCGGCAGCTGAAGGCGACATGGTCGCAGAGCAATGCGCTGATGGGCAGCGAGGCGGTGCGCGCCTGGATGCGCGCCGGGCCGTTCGCGTCCGACGAGGTGCTGGTGCGCAAGGGCGACGCCAAGGCGGCGCTCGCGGGGGCCGCCGGACGCGTCACTGCCGAGTATTACTGGCCGGTCCAGAGTCACGCCTCGATGGGACCCTCCTGCGCGGTCGCCGATGTCCGCGACGGCAAGGCGACGATCTGGACGGCGTCGCAGGCGACCCACAAGTTCCGCGAAACCTACGCCCGCGTCCTGGGCCTGCCGAAGGACGCGGTGCGCTGCGTCTATCTCGACGGCTCGGGCTGCTACGGGATGAACGGCCACGACGACGCCGGCGCCGACGCGGCGCTGCTGTCGCGCGCGGTCGGCCGCCCGGTGCGCGTGCAGTGGTCGCGCGAGGACGAGCACGGCTGGGATCCCAAAGGCCCGCCGCAGCTGCTGGCGATGGAGGGCGCCACGTCCGCCGACGGGAAGATCGCGGCGTGGCGCACCGAGATGTGGCTGCCGAAGGCCACGGCCAGCCTGCCCAACGTGCCGCTGCTCGGTCCGGAGGCGGCGGGCATCGCGCAGCCGCTCGGAATCGTCACCGGCCTCATCAACCAGAACGGCAATCCGCCCTATGCGGTCGCGGACCAGGAGGTGCTGGTGCACTGGATCGCGACGGTGCCGCTGCGCTCGTCGAACATCCGCGCGCCCGGCAAGGTGGCCAACTGCTTCGCGGTGGAGAGCTTCACCGACGAGTTGGCCGCGGCGGCGCGGCGCGACCCGGTCGAGTTCCGGCTGCAGGGGCTCTCCGACCCGCGCGCGATCGAGGTGGTGAAGCGCACCGCGGCGCTGCTCGGCTGGAAGCCGCGGCCCTCGCCCGGCCCCGGCGGCATCGGCCGCGGCATCGCCTTCATCCACTACAAGAACAACGAGAGCTACGTCGCGGTGGCGATGGAGGCCGAGGTGGACAAGCGCTCGGGCGCGATCCGCGTGCGCAGGGTGGCGTGCGCGCACGACTGCGGCCTGATCATCAACCCGGATGCGCTGCGCCAGCAGATCGAAGGCAACATCCTGCAGACGCTCTCGCGCACGCTGCTCGAGGAGGCGGCGTTCGACCGCGCCCGTGTGACGAGCGTGGACTGGGCGAGCTATCCGATCCTTGCATTCCCCGACGTGCCTGAGATCGTCATCGACCTCGTCAGCCGGCCGCAAGAGCCGCCGTTGGGCGCGGGAGAAGCCGCGGCCACACCGGTCCCGGCGGCGCTGGCCAATGCCGTGTTCGACGCCGCCGGAATCCGCCTGCGGACCGTGCCGTTCACGCGGGAGCGGGTCAAGACGGCTTTCGGCTGACTCTCGGACGCGCCCCGCCAGCGACACGGTGTGCCGGCGTGCTACTGCAGCGTGCACCCGGTGCTCACCCGCGGCGCGAACATCTGCGCGGCCACCCGCTGTCCGGTCTTCGTCAGCACGAGTTCGATCTCGGCGCGGGCCCGACCGGCATCGGTGAACCAGTCGCCGAAATCGAGCCTCGAGGACATGCCGCAACGGGTCGTCGCCGCGGCGAGTTCTCGGCCGTCTGCGCCGTCGAGCACGCGCCAGCGCACGCTCGCCCACACCTGCTGCCGGCCGACCGGGCAAGCCATGCCCACCTCGAGGACCTCGAGCTCGACCGTGGCGTCCGGCCTGTCGACCAGGGCTGGCACGGTGTTTCGGCTGCCGCATGAGTCCGGCGGCGTATTGGCTGACAATCCGGCGGACAGGGCGCGCGCGAGACTGTGGGTATCCACGGTCGCGAGGATGGCCTGGAACCTTGCGTCCGCATCCGGGTATGCCAACGATCCCGCTCCGCACGCGGCGCCGCCGACGGCGCCTACCGCGGCGAAGAGCGGCACGGTGAAGATCGCCGCGATGCCACCCTGAAGGCCGGCGAGTGCCCCGATCCCCCGCCCCGCCGAGCGGTCCGCCGACGGGGTCCGCAAGCGGATTGGCGCGGAACACGGTGGTTTCGAACTTCTCGGTGACGCCGACCGAGCAGATCCGGTTCCGGTCTGCCATCATCAGCGTGGGGAGCGCGCAACTGGTGACGAGGACCGGCGTCACCGCTGCCACCGCCAACCTGGCGAACGTCCGCATTGTCCGCTCCTGTGCACGCCGCTCCGTCGCCACGGCGTGGCAACTTCAACCGTAGACCGCTCGGGGGCGCGAGTCTATGCGCGGGGTCAAACTTGCGTCGTCGGTACCGTCTCGCCGATGCGGTGAGTCGCGGCGCAGGTCACCTGCGGGCGGTATGATCGAAGCCATGGCCGGCCCCAAAGCAACCAAGAAGCACAAGTTCGTCAAGGCGTGGGTCCAGGAGCACGTCAACGACCACTACGTCAAGGAAGCCACGCGCCTGGGCTACCGCTCGCGCGCCGCGTTCAAGCTGCTGGAACTGGCGGAGAAGGACAAGCTGCTGCGACCCGGAATGAGCGTGGTCGACCTCGGCTCGGCGCCGGGAAGCTGGGCCCAGGTGCTGCACGAGAAGCTCGGCCCCAAGGCGCGGATCGTGGCGATCGACCTCCTGCCGATGGATCCGGTCCGGGGCGTGGTCTTCGTCCAGGGCGACTTTCGCGAAGAAGAGGGGCTGGCCGCGGTCGAGGCGGCGCTGGAAGGGCGCAAGGTGGACCTTGTGGTTTCGGATCTGGCCCCCAACCTGTCGGGTGTGGAGGCCGCGGACCAGGCCCGGTCGGTGCATCTGGGCGAGTTGGCGCTCGAATTTGCCCAGAAATGGTTGCAACCCGGAGGCGATTTGGTCGTCAAAGCATTCCAGGGGAGCGGAATCGCGGAGCTCCAACGCGCGGTGCACGGTCAATTCGAGAAGGTCTACGTGCGCAAGCCGAAGGCATCGCGCGATCGCAGCAGGGAGGTCTACCTGGTGGCAAAGCGGCATGTCGGAGCGCCGGCAACCCCGGAGGCGCCGGTTTGAGTGGCCTCGGGTGGTTCCCGCGTCGCGGTTGCGGGCCTGCGGCCCACGGAAGTTTCGCTGGCCCGGAAGCCGGCGACGGTTTAAAATGCAAGGTTCGGCTCGCCACGCGTGTCGACAGGGATTCCCAACGGGGCCAGCGGCGGCCCGGCGCATCTGCCGCTAGGAGCGACGTTTGAACAATCTGCTCAAGAATGTCGGCATCTGGCTCGTGATCGGGCTGGTCGTCCTGACTGTCGTCAAACAGTTCGACTCGCGGCAGGCGACCAAGGACACGGTCCCCTATTCCGAGTTCATGGAGCAGGCCAAGTCCGGCCGCGTCGAGTCGGCCGTGGTCGAAGGCCGCTCGATCAAGTGGGTCTCGGGCGACAAGAAGCGCTTCGTCACCTACAGCCCCGGTGACATCTGGATGGTCGGCGATCTGGTCAAGTACGGCGTCAAGGTCGAGGCCAAGCCCGACGAGGAGCAGTCGTTCCTCGCGCAGGTCTTCATCTCGTGGTTCCCGATGCTGCTGCTGATCGGCGTGTGGATCTTCTTCATGCGCCAGATGCAGGGCGGGGGCCGCGGCGGCGCGTTCAGCTTCGGCAAGAGCAAGGCGAAGATGCTCGACGAGGCCAACAACTCCATCACCTTCGCCGACGTCGCGGGCTGCGACGAAGCGAAGGAGGAAGTGAGCGAGCTGGTCGAGTTCCTGCGCGACCCGTCCAAGTTCCAGAAACTGGGCGGCCGCATCCCGCGCGGCGTGCTGATGGTCGGCTCGCCGGGCACGGGCAAGACGCTCCTCGCCAAGGCGATCGCCGGCGAGGCGAAGGTGCCGTTCTTCTCGATCTCCGGCTCCGACTTCGTCGAGATGTTCGTGGGCGTGGGTGCGGCGCGCGTGCGCGACATGTTCGAGCAGGCGAAGAAGAGCGCGCCGTGCATCGTGTTCATCGACGAGATCGACGCCGTCGGCCGCCAGCGCGGCGCGGGCCTGGGCGGCGGCAACGACGAGCGCGAGCAGACGCTCAACCAGCTGCTGGTGGAGATGGACGGCTTCGAAGGCAACGCCGGCGTGATCATCATCGCCGCGACCAACCGGCCCGACGTGCTCGACCCGGCGCTGATGCGCCCGGGCCGCTTCGACCGCCAGGTGGTCGTGCCGCTGCCCGACATCCGCGGCCGCGAGCAGATCCTGCTCGTGCACATGCGCAAGGTGCCGATGGCCGGCGACGTGAAGGCGGAAGTGATCGCCCGCGGCACGCCGGGCTTCTCGGGCGCCGATCTCGCCAACCTCGTCAACGAGGCGGCGCTGTTCGCCGCGCGCAGGAACAAGCGCCTCGTCGACATGGAAGACTTCGAGATGGCGAAGGACAAGATCATCATGGGCGCCGAGCGGCGCTCCATCGTGATGCCCGAGGAGGAGCGCAAGAACACGGCGTACCACGAGTCGGGACATGCGCTGGTCGCGCGCCTGCTGCCGAAGACCGACCCCGTGCACAAGGTCACGATCATCCCGCGCGGCCGCGCCCTCGGCGTGACGATGCAGCTGCCGGTGGCCGACCGCTACAGCATGGACCGCAACCACATGCTGAACGTGATCGCCGTTCTGTTCGGCGGGCGCATCGCCGAAGAGATCTTCATGAACCAGATGACCACCGGCGCCTCGAACGACTTCGAGCGCGCCACCGACATGGCGCGGGCGATGGTCACCCGCTACGGCATGTCGGATGTCCTGGGCCCGATGGTCTACGGCGAGAACGAAGGCGAGGTCTTCCTCGGCCGCTCGATCACGCGCACCGTCAACATGTCCGAAGACACGATGCGCAAGGTCGACAACGAGATCCGCAAGATCATCGACACCCAGTACGCCGTCGCGCGCAAGCTGATCGAGGACAACCGCGACAAGGTCGAGGCGATGGCCAAGGCGCTGCTCGAGCTGGAGACGATCGACGCCGACCAGATCGACGACATCATGTCCGGCAAGCCGCCGCGCCCGCCGAAGCCCACGCAGTCGAGTGGAGGCTCGTCGACGCCGGGCGCCACGCCGGGGCCGGACGCCGCGCCGTCCGTCCACCCGGCATAACTCGCCGGCGTGCCCGGCATGCTTAGCCCGGCTTGAGCCGCAAGGCGAAACCCGGGCGGTTGCGGCAATGGCCCCGGGTTTCGCCTTCTGAGGATCGGCCCCGGGTTTCGCCTCCGGCTCAACCCGGGCTACGGTCACCGGGCACGTGCCTGCCATGAACCCACCCGTCCTGCACTGCGGCCCGCACCGCTTCGACCTCACGCGCCCGCGGGTGATGGGCATCCTCAACGTCACGCCGGACTCGTTTTCCGACGGCGGGCGCTTCTTCGACGCCGCACGCGCCCTCGATCATGCGCGCAGGATGGCGGCCGACGGCGCCGACCTGATCGACATCGGCGGCGAGTCCACCCGGCCCGGCGCGGCGCCAACGGCGCTCGATGACGAGCTCGCGCGGGTGATACCGCTTGCCGCGACGCTCGCGGGCGAGGGCATCGCGGTGTCGGTCGACACGCGCAAGACCGAGGTGATGCGGGCGGCGATCGCCGCCGGCGCGGCGATGATCAACGACGTCGGCGCGCTCGGCGCGCCGGGCGCGCTCGAGGCGTGCGCGGCGAGCGACGCCGCTGTCTGCCTGATGCACATGCGCGGCGAACCCGGCACGATGCAGCAGGCGCCGGCCTACGACGACGTCGTCGCCGAAGTGCGCGGGTTTCTCGTGGGGCGCGCGCAGGCGTGCGTCGCAGCCGGCATCGCGCCGTCGCGCATCGTGCTCGACCCGGGCTTTGGCTTCGGCAAGACGCTGGCGCATAATCTCGCCTTGATGCGCGCGCTTCCTGAACTCGCTGCGGCGGGCTATCCGGTGCTCGCCGGCCTGTCGCGCAAGCGGTCCCTGGGCGAGCTCACCGGGCGCGGCGTCGACGAACGGCTGCCGGCCAGTCTTGCCGCCGCTCTCGCGGCCGTGGCGCGAGGCGCCGCGATCGTCCGCGTGCACGACGTGCGCGAGACGGTCGACGCGCTGAAGGTGTGGCTTGCCGTCGAGGGATCACGATCGTGCGGCCACTCGAGCACCACTCAAGCGGACAGCAACCACGATGAACAAACGAAGGTATTTCGGCACCGACGGCGTGCGCGGCCGGGTGGGCGAGACCCCGATCACGCCCGAGCTCGTGCTCAAGCTCGGCTGGTCGGCCGGGCGCGTTCTGGCCGCGGACACCGTGCGTGCCGGCGCGCGACCGGGCGTGCTCATCGGCAAGGACACGCGGCTGTCGGGCTACATGCTCGAGGCTGCGCTCGAATCGGGCCTCGCGGCAGCCGGCGTCGACGTCTACCTCTGCGGCCCGCTGCCCACGCCCGCGGTCGCGTACCTGACCCGGGCGCTGCGGCTGTCTGCCGGCATCGTCATCAGCGCCTCGCACAATCCGCACGAGGACAACGGGATCAAGTTCTTCTGCGCCCGGGGCGCCAAGCTGCCCGACGCGATCGAGCTCGCGATCGAGACAGGGATGGAATCGCCGCTGCTGTGCGTGCCTCCCGCCGATCTGGGCCGGGCGCAGCGCGTCGGCGACGCGGCGGGCCGCTACATCGAGTTCTGCAAGAGCACCTATCCGGTCGACCGGGACCTCAAGGGCTGGCGGATCGTCGTCGACTGCGCGCACGGCGCGGCCTATCACGTCGCGCCCAAGGTGTTCCACGAGCTGGGCGCCGAAGTGATCGCCATCGGCGACGAGCCCAACGGCATGAACATCAACGCCGGGGTCGGCGCCACGCATCCTGAAGCGCTGCGGCGCGCGGTGATCGAGCACCGCGCGGACGTCGGCATCGCGCTCGACGGCGACGGCGACCGGCTGGTGATGGTCGACCGCGACGGCCGCGCCTACGACGGTGACCACCTGCTCTACGTGATCGCGCTCGATTACAAGCGGCGCGGTGCGCTGGCCGGGGGCGTGGTCGGCACGCTGATGAGCAATCTCGGCCTGGAGCAGGCGCTCGCGAGCGAGGGCATCACGCTCGAGCGCGCCGCGGTGGGCGACCGCTACGTGCTCGAACGGATGAACGCGAAGGGATGGCAGCTGGGAGGCGAGAACTCCGGCCACATCTTGTGCCTCGACAAGCACACCACAGGTGACGCGATCATCGCCGCGCTAGCGGTGCTGCGCGCGCTGGTCGAGCAGCGCGCCACGCTCGCCGAAGCCACGCGCGGCATCGAGCTCTGTCCGCAGCGCCTCATCAGCGTCAAGGTGCCGCGCGGCTACGACTGGAAGGCGAGCGCCGCGATCCGCGCCGCGCAGGAGGACACCGTCGCCGCGCTGGGCGCAGCGGGGCGCGTGCTGCTGCGCTCCTCGGGCACCGAGCCCGTGCTGCGCGTGATGGTCGAGGCGCGCGAGGCCGCGCTCGCGGACAAGCACGCGCGCGCGCTCGCCGACGTCATCGCACAGACGGTCGCGTAATTCGACCCACCGGTGTCCGGATTCTGCCGGTTCCGTAGCCCGGGTTGAGCGCGAGGGAAACCCGGGGCCGCCGCGGCCATTGCCTCAGCCACCCGGGTTTCGCTGCGCTCAACCCGGGCTACGCGTTGCGCATCCGGCCCGCCCCGACCCGCACCGTATAATCCAGCCATGGTGGCGGTGCTGCACGCCGCGTCCGGCACGAGCGAGCCGCAGGCGGTTTCTGCGTGGCTCGCCGCGCTCCGCGGCTCCTATCCCGACGACGATCTCGGCAGTTTCGAGGCCGCCGCGACGTACGCGCGCGAGCGCTGCCGCGACCAGCCGGGCCGCGACGGCGAGGCGCTGATCGACCGCGCGGTCGGCGCGGCGATCATCCTGGCCGGCCTCAAGCTCGACGCGGCGAGCGTGCGCGCCGCGCTGCTGATCGGGCTGCCGGCGGCGCAGGCGTTCGACGCCGACGAGGTCTCGGCACGCTTCGGCGCCGACGCCTGCGCGCTCGTCGCCGGGGTGGCGCGGATGGACGAGATCCGCCTGCTGCCGGGGGCGGGCGACGCCAACGAGCGCGCCGCGCAGTCCGAGCGCCTGCGCAAGATGCTGCTGGCGATGGTCGAGGACATCCGTGTGGTCCTGATCAAGCTCGCCGAGCGCACGCAGGCGCTGCGTTCGCTCGTCGCCGGCGACCTCGCGCTGCGCCACCAGGTCGCGCGCGAGGTGCTCGACCTCTTCGCCCCGCTCGCCAACCGGCTCGGCGTCTGGCAGTTGAAGTGGGAGCTCGAGGACCTTTCGCTGCGCGCGCTGGAGCCCGAGTCCTACAAGGCGATCGCGAAGATGCTCGACGAGCGCCGGCTCGACCGCGAGCGCTACATCGAGGACGTGATCGCGGCGCTGAAGCGCGAGCTGGCCGCGGCCGGCATCCGCTCGGATGTCAAGGGGCGGCCCAAGCACATCTACAGCATCTGGAACAAGATGCGGCGCAAGCAGTCGGGCATCGAGGGCCTCTACGACATCCGCGCCATCCGCATCCTGGTCGACGACGTCAAGGACTGCTACACCGTCCTCGGCATCGTGCACCACCTGTGGACGCCGGTGGCGGGCGAGTTCGACGACTACATCGCCAAGCCCAAGGCCAACAACTACCGCTCGCTGCACACGGCGGTGATCGGCCCCGACGACAAGCCGCTCGAGGTGCAGATCCGCACCTTCGACATGCACCAGCACTCCGAGTACGGCGTGGCCGCGCACTGGCGCTACAAGGAGGGCGCGCAGAAGGGCGTGCGCCGCGATCCCGCCTTCGAGGACCGCATCGCCTGGCTGCGGCAGGTCCTCGACTGGAAGGACGCCGCCGCCGACGCGTCCGAATGGCTCACCGCGTTCCGCAGCGCCCTGTTCACCGAGACGATCTACGTGCTGACGCCGCAGGGCAAGGTGATGGACCTGCCGCGCGGCGCGACGCCGGTGGACTTCGCCTATGCGGTGCACACCAACCTCGGCCACCGCTGCCGCGGGGCGCGCGTCGACGGCGCGATGGTGCCGCTCAACCACGCGCTGAAGAACGGGCAGCGGGTCGAGATCGTCACCGCCAAGCAGGGCGGGCCGTCGCGCGACTGGCTCAACGTCGAGCTGGGCTACGTGCAGAGCCACCGCGCGCGGACCAAGGTGCGGCAGTGGTTCAAGGCGCAGCAGCACGAGGAGACGGTGGCGCAGGGGCGCTCGACCGTCGAGCGCGAGCTGCAGCGCGCGGGCGCCACCGCGGTGAACCTCGACGCGGTGGCGGCCAAGGCGGGGTTCGACAAGGCCGACGAGTTCTACGCGGCGGTCGCGCGCGACGACGTCAACCTGCGCCAGATCCAGGCCGCGATCAAGGCGGTGGTGCAGCCGCTCGCCGCGCAGACGGCGCCCGCACTGCCCGACGTGCTGGCGCGGGAGAGCAAGTCGGAGGGCGCCGGGAAGGGCATCCTCGTCGTCGGCATCGACCGGCTGATGACCGCGCTCGCGCGCTGCTGCAAGCCGGCGCCGCCGGACCCGATCGTCGGCTTCGTCACCCGCGGGCGCGGCGTGTCGATCCATCGCCAGGGCTGCGCCAGCATCGCGCGGATGCGCGCGCGCGAGCCGGAGCGCCTGATCGACGCCGACTGGGGCGAGCCGCGCGACGAGGTGTTCCCGGTCGACGTGCTGCTCGAGGCCACCGACCGCCAGGGCCTGCTGCGCGACGTCACCGAAATCCTCTCGCGCGAGCGCATCAACGTCACCGCGGCGAAGACCCTGACGCGCAACATGGAGGTGCGCATGGCCTTCACTCTCGAGGTGAAGAGCCTCGCCCAGCTCGGCCGCGCGCTGCACCTGGTGCGCGACGTCCCCGGCGTGCTGTCGGCGGCGAGGCGCTAGCGCGACGATGGAACCGCCGCCGCTCATCCCCGTCCTCGGCGGCCGGCGCAGGCGGGTGCGCGATCACCTGTGGGCGTTCACGGTCCGGGTGCTCACGAGCTTCCGCGCCAACCAGGGGTTCCTGCTCGCCGGCGGCGTCGCCTATTACACGCTGCTGTCGATCATCCCGCTGCTGATCCTGCTGCTGATCGGGCTGTCGCACTTCATCGATCAGGCGCAGCTGATGATGACGCTGACCCACTACCTCGACATGGTCGTGCCGGGGCAGACCGACGCGGTGCTCGAGGAGCTCGCGACGTTCCTGAAGCACCGCGGGGTGATCAGCTGGGTGCTCCTCGTCACGCTCGTGTTCTTCAGCTCGCTCGCGTTCACGGTGCTCGAGAACGCGATGTCGGTGATCTTCCACCACCGGGTGAAGATCCGCCGGCGGCACTTCCTCATCTCGGCGCTGATCCCGTACTGCTACATCATGTTCCTGGCACTCGGGCTGCTGGTGGTGACCGTCGTGGCCGGCGCCCTGCAGGCGATCGGCAGGGAGTCGGTCGAGCTGTTCGGCACGTCGTGGTCGCTGCGCGGCGTGTCGGGGGCGCTGCTGTACATCGTCGGCGTCGCGGGGGAGGTGCTGGTGCTGTCGTCGATCTACCTCGTGATGCCGGTGGGCCGCCTGTCGTGGCGCACGGCGCTCATCGGCGGCGCCACCGCGACCCTGCTGTGGGAGATCATGCGCCACCTGCTCGTCTGGTACTTCTCGACGCTGTCCCAGGTGCGCCTCGTCTACGGCTCGCTCACCACGTCGATCGTCGCGCTCCTCACGCTGGAGATCGCCGCCATGGTCCTCCTGCTGGGCGCGCAGGTGATCGCCGAGTACGAGCGCGTGCGCCGCGGCCGCCGCGCCGCGATGGCGCGGCCGCTGCGCACCGATTGAGCTTCAGTCGATGCGCATGACGCCGCGGCGCGGCGTGCCGGTGCCGCAGGTCTCCTGCGTCAGCGGCGCGCCCATCTCGGCGAGCGCATCGCGCTGCTGCGCGATCGGGATGCGCAGGCAGCGCTCCTCGAACGGCATGAGCTTGCGGAAGCCCGGCAGCGCCAGCACGCGCGCGACGAACGCCGCCGTCACCGGCCAGCGCGCGGCGTCGATCCGGTAGCGGGCGAACGCCGCGTTGCGGAAGAAGGTCGCGATCGCGATGTCGGCGATCGAGACGCTTTCGAAGCAGAATCCGGAGGCGGGAAGCTGGGATTCGAGGTAGTCGAGGACCGCGGGAATCTCCTCGGTCGTCGTCCTGTCGAGCACCGCGGCGTCGGCCTGCTCGCCCCACACGGCCGGCTTGATCGCCACCTGGTTGAACAGCCGCCAGATGAACACCTCGCCCATCCGCGAGTCGGCAAATTCCTCGAGCCAGCGGGCGCGGGCGCGCGCGACGATGTCGGCCGGGTAGAGCGCAGGCGACGGATGGCGGTCCTCGAGGTACTGGCAGATGACCGACGAATCCGCCAGCGTGACCTGGTCGTCGACGAGCACCGGGATCCGCCGCACGGGGCTCAGCTGCGAGAACCGGTCGTCGCCCATGAACGGAACGATCGGATCGATCTCGTACGGCACGCCCTTGAGGTCGAGGAAGACCAGCACCTTGCGCACGTACGGCGACAGGTAGCTGCCGATGATCCGGACGGGATCCATCACCACGCTCCTTTGCCGGTCACGCGCGGCGACGCGCACGGCGCCTTCATCCATCCGGCTGACGGTCGGACTCCCTCCTGCCGCGTTGTAGGCGGCGTGGCTGACGGATTTGCTGCGGCAGCCACGTCCATTCCCAATCACTCTCAGGAGAAGACAATGAACAGGCATTCCATTATCGCACTGGCCGCCCTCGCCGCATCGTTCGCCGCGCAGGCCGCCGAGCCCGTCGCCACGCCGGCGAAGCCGGCCTCGACGGTCACCGCCACGGCCAAGCCGGCGCCGGCGGTGCCGGCCGCCGCGCCGCAGAAGACCGCCGCGACCTCGCAGCAGGACCGCATGCGCGACTGCAACAAGCAGGCGACCGGCAAGAAGGGACCGGAGCGCAAGGCATTCATGAAGACCTGCCTGTCGTCGCAGAAGAAGGCCTGACGCGGCAGGGACGGGCCGGCCGGAGGCGGCGCGCCCAGCGCTTCCGGTCGCTTCGCGTCGCGGGCGGCGGCGTGCCGGCGATGCCGACGCGCCGCGCCCGGCCGACCGTCGGGAACTCAGCCCAGCGTCAGGCGCGCAGCCAGACCGGCGGCGCCGCACGCGAGGATCACCGGGATCACGCCCACCTTGTACCGGAACAGCGCGAGGGTGGCGGCGATGCCGATCGCGAGCGATACGGGATCGAGGCCGCGCAGCGACGCGGTCGCGGTCCATCCCTGGGGCCAGAACACGTGCCAGGCGAAGAACAGCGCGAGGTTGACGATCACGCCGACCACCGCGGCGGTGATCCCCGTGAGCGGCGCGGTGAACCGCAACTGGCCGTGCGTCGTCTCGACCAGCGGGCCGCCGGCCAGGATGAACAGGAAGCTCGGCAGGAAGGTGAAGAACGTGACGACCGTCGCGGCGGCGATGCCCGCGAGCGCGAGCGAATCCGGCCCGAAGATCTGCCGCGTCCACCCGCCGACGAAGCCGACGAACGCGACGACCATGATCAGCGGCCCGGGCGTCGTTTCGCCGAGCGCGAGGCCATCGATCATCTGCGCCGGCGTGAGCCACGCGTAGGTCTCGACCGCGCCCTGATAGACATACGGCAGCACCGCGTAGGCCCCGCCGAAGGTGAGCAGCGCCGCCTTGGTGAAGAACCACCCCATGCGCGGCAGCGTCGAGCCGGGGCCGTAGCTCGCCACCAGCATCGCGAGCACGAACAGCCACAGGCCCGCGCACACGCCGACCACCAGCGCCAGCCGCGACCAGCGGAAGCGCGCGTGCGGCGGCGTGGGCGTGTCGGCGTCGATGATCGCGGGAAGGTGCGCCCCACCCGCCGCGCCGGCGTGGCCGCCGGTCGCGAAGGCGCGCGGCGCCAGGCGGCCGCCGATTGCGCCGATCGCGCCCGCGGCCAGCACGATCGCCGGGAACGGCGCGTTGATCGCGAAGATCGCGACGAACGCCAGCGCGGAGATCACCCACAGCGCCGGGTGCTTCAGCGCCCGGGTGCCGATCCGCCATGCGGCGTGGAGCACGATGGCGACGACCGCGGGCTTGATCCCGTAGAGGACGCCGGCGACGGCGGGCACGCTGCCGTACGCCATGTACAGCCACGACAGCGCGATCAGCAGCAGCAGCGAAGGCAGCACGAACAGCGCGCCGGCGACGACGCCGCCCCAGGTGCGGTGCATCAGCCAGCCGATGTAGGTGGCGAGCTGCTGCGCCTCGGGTCCCGGCAGCACCATGCAGTAGTTGAGCGCGTGCAGGAAGCGGCGCTCGGAGATCCAGCGCTTCGTGTCGACGAGGTCGTGATGCATCAGCGCGATCTGCCCGGCGGGGCCGCCGAAGCTGATGCACCCCAGCCGGAACCAGTAGCGGAAGGCCTCGGCGCGGGTGGGCGGCGCGGGCGCGGTTGGCAGGGAGTCGCTCGGCGGAATCGTCATCCGATCACGCGCAACCCGTCCGGCGTGTCTCGCCGTAGCCCGGCGTTGAGCGCAGCGAAACCCGGGGCAACGGTGGCCATTGCCGCAACCACCCGGGTTTCGCTGCGCTCAACGCCGGGCTACGCATCAGGAATCAGATCAGCCCTTCGAGGAGCTGCACGTCGACCAGGTCGCCGACGGCGCAGTTGCCGGTCTCCGCCGGCAGCACGATGAAGCAGTTCGCGCGCGACATCGACGACAGGATTCCCGAGCCCTGGTCGCCGGTGGTGCGCGCTGTCCAGCCGCCGCCGTCGTCGGCGCTCAGGATCGCACGCTGGAATTCCGTGCGTCCAGGCAGCTTCTTGATCGGCGCCGACAAGGGCACCTTGAACATCGGCAGTGGCGCGACGTCGCGCTGGCCCTGCAGGAACAGCAGCGCGTCGCGGACGAACTGGTAGAACGTCACCATCACCGACACCGGGTTGCCCGGCAGGCCGAAGAAATGCGCGCCGCCGATCTTGCCGTAGGCGAGCGGGCGACCGGGCTTCATCGCGATCTTCCAGAAGAGCACTTCGCCCAGCTTGTCGAGCAGCTGCTTAACGAAGTCGGCCTCGCCGACCGAGACGCCGCCGGAGGTGATGACCACGTCCGCCGCCGCCGCCGCGGTCGCGAACGCGCGCTCGAGCGCCTCCGGGACATCGGGCACCACGCCCATGTCGACGAGGTCGCAGTTCAGGCGCGTGAGCATGCCGTAGAGCGTGTAGCGGTTGCTGTCGTAGACGTCGCCGGCCGAGAGCGGCGTGCCGATCGACTTCAGCTCGTCACCGGTGGAGAAGAACGCGACGCGCAGCTTGCGGTAGACGGCGACCTCGCCGATGCCGAGCGAGGCCATCATCCCGAGCTCGGCCGGGCGCACCGGCTGCCCGGCGGCGAACACGACGGCGCCGGCCTTGAGGTCCTCGCCGGCGAAGCGCCGGTTCTGGCCGGCGCGCGATATCGCGCCGGCGGCGATGTGCACGCCGCGCGCGTCCTCGCTGGCCCGTTCCTGCATCACCACGCTGTCGGCGCCCTCGGGCATCACCGCGCCGGTGAAGATGCGCACGCACTGGCCGGGACCGACGCGAGCGGTGCCGGGCTTGCCGGCGAACGACTCGCCGACGCGGGCGAGCGTGGTCTCGCCGTCGGCGTTGAGGTCGGCGAAGCGCACCGCGTAGCCGTCCATCGCCGAATTGTCGTGACCCGGGACGGCAACGGGCGACACGACGTCGGCGGCGAGCACGCGCGAGAGCGCCTGGCGGATGTGGACGCGCTCCGTCGCGGTGACGGGCGTGAGGAACGTGCGGATCAGCGTGCGCGCCGCTGCGACCGGCATCGAGTCCGGATCGTAGTCGTCGGCACAGGAGGCTTCGCGCAGGGTCTTGGGCTGGGACATGGGATGGGAGGATGAGGGGCGAAGAAAGGGGAATGGTACCGCGGCGGCGTGTGGCTCGGCGTCGGTGAGTTCGGTGGCGGTGTTGATGTTGCGGAAGGCGTCGGCCTCGTCGTCGAACGCCACCTCGACCACGTGGAGCGTCGCGTACCATGCGTCGATCTTGCGCCCGCCGGAGGCGAGGAACGCGTCGAGGTGCGGCAGCACGTCGCGGCGCACGAGGCAGAACACGGGATGCGGCTGGTCGAAGGTGCGCGCGACCGCGAGCTGAGCGTGATTCGCCTCGAGCGCCGCCGCGAGACGCGCCACCAGGTCGGCGGGCAGGAACGGCGAATCGCAGGGCACCGTGACCACGAGCGCGTGCGCCGCGCGGCTCATGCCGGCATGCAATCCCGCGAGCGGCCCCGCAAAGCCGCCCACGGCATCGGGCACCACCGGGCAGCCGAGCGCGTCGTAGCGCTCGGCGTTCTGGTTGGCGTTGATCAGCACCTCCGCCACCTGCGGCGCGATCCGCTCGAGCACGTGCGCGACCATCGGCTTGCCGCCCAGCAGGACGAGTCCCTTGTCCACGCCGCCCATCCGCCGGCCCTGGCCGCCGGCGAGCACGATGCCGGTGACCGGCGCCGTGCTGCGTGCCGACGGACTCATCGGGCTGCGTCCGGAGACGACGCGACCCCGCGACGGTCATCGCGCCGACCGGCGTTCATGCGTCGGCCCGGAAACGCTCTTCGCCGGTGAACAGCAGGAAGTGCTTGTTCGTCGCGCGGCCGATCATGGTGATGCCGACCTTCTGCGCGATCTCGTAGCCCATCTGCGTGAGACCGGAGCGCGACACGAGGAACGGGATCCCCATCTGCGCCGCCTTGATCACCATCTCGGAGGTGAGGCGGCCGGTCGTGTAGAAGATCTTGTCGCCGCCGTCGATGCGGTCGAGCCACATCTGGCCGGCGATGGCATCCACCGCGTTGTGCCGGCCGACGTCCTCGACGAACATCAGGATCTCCGAGGTGCCCGGCGGCTGGCTCGGGTCGTTGGTCGCCAGCGCGCAGCCGTGCACGGCGCCCGCCTGCTTGTAGATGGTCTCGTGCAGGCGCACGCGATCGAGCAGCGCGTAGAGCGTCGCCCTGGTCAGCGTCGCGCCGGCCGGCAGGCGCACGCGGTCGATCTCCGCCATCAGGTCGCCGAACATCGTGCCTTGGCCGCAGCCGGAGGTCTTGGTGCGCTTCTTCGTCTTCGCCGCGAGGTTGGCGAGGCCGTTGCGGGTCCTGACCACCACCGCATCGACATCCCAGTCGACCTGCACCGACACGATGTCCTCGATGCGCTCGAGCAGACGCTGGTTGCGCAGGTAGCCGATGGCGAGCGCCTCCGGCGCGGCCCCGAGCGTCATCAGCGTGAGCAGCTCCTGCTTGTCGATGTAGAGCGTGAGCGGATGCTCGCCGGCGATCGGCGTCGCGCGCACGGTGCCCGTCTCGTCGAGCGCGTCGACCTCGAACGTCGAGGGCCGCGCGGCGTGGGTGATCACCGGGCGGTACGGCAGCGTGGGGTGGTTCATCGCCGCCTCAACCCCCGATGTAGGACATTTCCACCTTCGCGGCGCGCACGGTGTTCGCCGTGCGGATCTCCGAGTAGCGGTCGCCGCGCTGGCGCCACACCGCGGCGATCGCGTCGCCGATCTCGGCGTCGCCGCGGCCGCCGCGCAGCAGTCCGCGCAGGTCGTAGCCGGTGCCCGCGAACAGGCACGTGTAGAGCTTGCCGTCGGTGGACAGGCGCGCCCGGGTGCAATCGCGGCAGAACGCCTGCGTGACCGAGGCGATCACGCCGATCTCGCCGCTGCCGTCCTTGTAGCGCCAGCGCTCGGCGACCTCGCCGACGTAGTTGGGGTCGGCGCTCTCGAGGGGCAGCTCGGCGTCGATGCGGCGCACGATCTCCGCCGCGGGCACCACGTCGTCCATCCGCCAGCCGTTGGTCGCGCCGACGTCCATGTACTCGATGAAGCGCACGATGTGGCCGGAGCCCTTGAAGTGCCGGGCGAGCGGCACGATGCTGTCCTCGTTCGTGCCGCGCTTGACCACCATGTTGACTTTGAGCGGCGCGAGCCCGGCCGCCGCAGCAGCGTCGATGCCTTCGAGCACGCGCTCGACGGGAAAGTCGACGTCGTTCATCGCCCGGAACGTGGCGTCGTCGAGCGAGTCGAGGCTCACGGTGACGCGCTTCAACCCGGCGTCGCGCAGGCTGCGCGCCTTGCGCGCGAGCAGCGCGCCGTTGGTCGTCAGCGTGAGGTCGACGTCGCCGGTCCTCGCCAGCATCTCGACCAGCCGCTCGACGTTTCGCCGCAGCAGCGGCTCGCCGCCGGTCAGCCGGATCTTGGCCACGCCGTGATCGACGAAGACCCGCGCGACGCGCGCGATTTCCTCGAACGTCAGTAGGTCCTCGTGCGCCAGGAACCGATAATCGCGACCGAAGACCTCCTTGGGCATGCAGTAGACGCAGCGGAAGTTGCAGCGGTCGGTCACCGAGATGCGCAGGTCGTGCATGCGGCGACCGCGCGTGTCGGCCAGCGGACCGGCGGCTGCACCCGGGTCGCGTCCGGCCGCGCGCAGCACCGCATCGAGCGGTGCGGCATTGCGGACGTCGACGAGCGGGATGATCGAGGCCATGAAGTAAACGTAGGTATGACGGAAGCAACGGGGAGTCGGCAATGTTAGCAGAGCGGCGAGCGTGCGGTGTATCATCTGCGACCCCCAGCGCCGGGGGAGTCCCGAGCGCGAAGTTCACGAACCATGTCCATGACGACGTTGCGGTTTCCGGTGGCGGTCACGCTGCGGCGCACGCCGCTCGCGAATCGCTGGGTCAGCGAGCGCTGGGAGCCCGTTGCCGTCGAGCTCGAGACCGAGCCGTCGCCGCCGGGCGCGGTCAAGGTCGCCGACGACGAGACGGGGACACGCTGGCGCTTCGGCGGGCAGACGATCGAGCTGCACCCGTCCGAGGCCGAGGGCTACGAACTCAACATCGCGGCGCCCGAGCCCAAGGTGTTCGTGATGTGGCGGATGGCGGAGGAACCGGGCGCGCAGCCCGCGGCGCTGCCGGTGATCGTGACCGCCAGCTACAGCCAGGCGGCGCGCATGCTCGACGGCGGCGAACAGGTCGACGCGCTGCCGATGCCGGCCGGGCTGCTGGCGTGGGTGCAGCCTTTCGTCGCCGAACACTACAAGCCGGAAGTCCGTCGCAAGGTCCGCCGCAACGATCCGTTCCGCGACGACAGCGAGAAGCGCGGTCGCGGCTCGCCGCGATGACGGCGCACTCGCGTCCCTGCGCTGCATGAGCGTCGACGACGAGGCTCCGGCCGGCTTCTCGCTGCGGCGATGGTCGCGGCGCAAGCTCGCGGCCGCGCGCGCCGCCCCGCCGGCCGGGACCGTGCCTGGGGCGCCGGCGCCGCTCGAGCAGCGCCCGGTCCCGCCCGCCGCGGCGAGCGCGACGGGAACTGCGGCCGTCGACGCCACGACGCCGGCCACGAGCGTTCTTCCGCCGCCGGAGACGCTTACCTTCGATTCCGATTTCACGGCCTACCTGCAGCCCAAGGTCGAAGAGGCGGTCAAGCGCAAGGCGCTGCGGGCGCTCTTCCGCGATCCGCGCTTCAACGTGATGGACGGACTCGACGTCTACATCGACGATTACTCGATCCCGGATCCGATCTCGGCGGAGATGGTCCGCGGCCTGGTGCAAAGTCGCGCCATCTTCGATCCCCCGCAGACCCGCATCAACGCCGCAGGTCACGTCGAGGACGTCCCGGATGACGAGCGGGTGCCGCGTGTCGCGGCGAGCGCCGTCGAAGCCCCGGCTGCGACCGCCGCGACCGCCGCGACGGACCCGAGCGCGCCGGTGCCGGCGCGGCCCGCAACGGCTGCCGATGCCGCGTCGCCCGATGCGCCTGCGCTCGGCGTCGCCTCCCCCGACGGGAACCTGACCGATGCAGGCGTGCCTCATGCGGCGTCGCCCGACGCCCGCGCGCCGGCCCACCCCGAATCCGCGCCGCGATCCCTCCGATGAGCCTCGCGGACAAAAGTCTCCACCTGTGCTCGTGCAATGGCACGATGCCCATCGACGGCGCCGCGCTGGCACGCGCGCTCGAACTCGCGGGCGCGCCTGTAGTGAAGACGATGATTTGCCAGAAGGAGCTCGCGTCGTTCGCGGACCACGCCGCCGGCGACGTCGTGGTCGCCTGCACGCAGGAGGCGAAGCTCTTCGGCGACATCGCGGAGGAGGGCGGCCGGACGCAAGCGATCCGCTTCGTCAACCTGCGCGAGACCGGCGGGTGGTCGGCGCAGTCGCAGCAGGCCACGCCGAAAATGGCCGCGCTGCTGGCGCTGGCGGGCCTGCCCGAGCCCGACCCCGTGCCGCGCGTGGCCTATGCGTCGCAGGGGCAACTGCTGATCGTCGGGCCGGCCGCGGCCGCGCTGCACTGGGCGGGCGCGCTGTCGGCGCAACTCGCGGTGACCGTGCTCGCGACCGGTCGCGCGATGGGTGCGGAGCTGCCGGCCGAGCGCGAGTTCCCGGTCTATTCCGGCAAGCTCGTCCGGCTCGGCGGCTGGCTGGGCGCGTTCGACGCCGAATGGGAGCAGGGCAATCCCATCGATCTCGACCTGTGCACGCGCTGCAACGCCTGTGTCCGCGCCTGTCCCGAGCAGGCGATCGACTTCAGCTACCAGGTCGACCTCGAGCGCTGCAAGTCGCATCGCGCGTGCGTGGTCGCATGCGGCGAGGTGGCTGCCATCGACTTCGAGCGCAGCGACGTGGCGCGCGCCGAGCGCTTCGACCTCGTGCTCGACCTGCAGCGCGAGGCGGCACTGCGCATGCACCAGCCGCCGCAGGGCTACCTCGCGCCCGGCGCCGACCCGATCGCGCAGGCGAAGGCGGTGGCGGAACTCGCCGCGATGGTCGGCGAGTTCGAGAAGCCGAAGTACTTCAACTACAAGGCGTCGATCTGCGCGCACAGCCGCTCGCAGCAGGCGGGGTGCTCGCGCTGCATCGACATCTGCTCGACCTCCGCCATCCGCGCCGACGGCGACCACGTCTTCGTCGAGCCGCACCTGTGCATGGGTTGCGGCGCGTGCACGACCGTCTGCCCGTCCGGGGCGCTCACCTACGGCTATCCGGCGGTCCCCGACTTCGGCCAGCGCGTCCGGACGTCCCTCGCCACGTATGCGAGGGCGGGCGGCCGCGACGCCTGCCTGCTGCTGCACGCCGAGGAAGGCAGTGCCGCCATCGTGCGGCTTGCGCGCCGCGGCCGCGGCCTGCCGGCGCGGGTGATCCCGCTCGAGGTCCAGCACGTGGCTTCCGTCGGCCTCGACGTCTGGCTGGCGGCGCTCGCGCTGGGCGCTTCGCAGGTCGCGGTGCTCGCCACCGGCAGCGAGGCGCCGCAGTATCGCGACGCGCTGGTGCAGCAGATGGGCTACGCCGACGCGATCGCGCAGGCGCTCGGGTATCAGGGCGCACACTTCCGCGTGTTCGACGGCGCGGACACCGCCGCGCTCGACACGGCGCTGTGGGCGTGGCCGGCCGCGCTCGGCGTGCGCGTTGCGGCGACGTTCGCGCCGACCGCCGACAAGCGCACCACCGCGGCGCTCGCGATCGAGCACCTCGCCCTTCATGCGCCGCTGCCGCAGCGCGAGATTCCGCTGGCCGCCGGCGCCCCGTTCGGCACGATCGACGTCAACCGCGACTCGTGCACGATGTGCCTCGCCTGCGTGGGCAGCTGCCCGGTCGGCGCGCTCCTCGACGCGCAGGACAAGCCGCAGCTGCGCTTCATCGAGGCGAAGTGCGTGCAGTGCGGCCTGTGCGCGTCGACCTGCCCCGAGCACGCGATCGCGCTGCGGCCGCGCCTGTCGCTCGCCCCCGAGGCGAAGGAGCCCCGGGTGATCAACGAGGCGGCGATCTTCCAGTGCATTTCCTGCGGCAAGGCGATGGGCACCGAGAAGCTGATCGGCGCGATGCTGGCAAGGCTTGCGGGTCACTCGATGTTCGCCGCGCCGGGCGCGCTCGACCGGCTCAAGATGTGCGCCGACTGCCGCGTGATCGACCTGATGAAGACCGAGCGCAGCGTCGACATCCGCGACATCTGACCTTGCCTATGATGAAACGCAATCGCACGACAACCGTAGCCCGGGTTGAGCGAAGCGAAACCCGGGTGAGTGCGGCAATGGGCACGGTTGCCCCGGGTTTCGCTCCGCTCAACACCGGGCTACGCACACCGATGAAGGACGAGCGCAGCGTCGACATCCACGACCGCTGAGCTTCCCCCACATGTCCGCCTCCGACCCCCGCGCAACCGATTCCGCGGCGATCACGCTGCACCACCGGCTGGAGCCCGAGGACCAGGCGCGCGCGGACTTCTACGCGCTGCTCGCGCGGCTGTATGCCGAAGCGCCGGACGCCGCGCTGCTGCGTGCCATCGCCGCCGCGCCGCCCGCTGGGCGTGCCGACGCAGATCGAAGCCGTCGGCGACGACGCGGCCGGACTCCCCGACGCGTGGGACAAGCTGCGTGCCGCCAGCGCGGCGATGGATGCCGAGGCGGCGACCGACGAATACAACAACCTTTTCGTCGGCGTGGGCAAAAGCGAGGTGAATCTGCACGCTTCGCATTGGCTCACCGGCTTCATGATGGAGAAGCCGCTGGCCGACGTGCGCGCGACGCTCGCGCGCCTCGGCCTCTCCCGCCGCGCGGGCGTGTCGCTGGTCGAGGACCACCTCGCCGCGCTGCTGGAAACCATGCGCATCCTGATCGCCGGCCAGGACGGCCGCCGTCCCGCGTCGATCGCCGAACAGAAGGAATTATTCGAACGGCATATCGACGGCTGGACCGTCGCATGCTGCAGTGCAATACGCGATTCTTCTGTTGCCAATTATTACCAAAGGGTTGCACAATTCACCATTAGCTTTTTGGCGCTCGAACGTGACTCGTTCGCCATTGATTGAATATTCCTAAGTCACGAGGTCCTTCGGAGGTCTGCATGTCCACTACCACGCGTGGCAGTCGCGTTGCCTCGCCGGTCGCCACGCCGGCGTCCCCCTCCACCGATCTCAAGCGCCGCCGCTTCCTCTTCTCGCTCTCCGCGAGCGGAGCCGGCGCCGCCGCCGCCGCGATCACGCTGGTGCCCGGAACCGCCGGCGCGCTGCAACCGGCGGCCGCTGCCGACACCGACGATTCGGCGTATCGCGAAACGCCGCACGTTCGCGACTACTACCGCACCGCAAAGCTCTAGGAGGAGGAAGGATCATGCTGCTGACAAAACGGAGCGACACAGCCTCTGCAGCCGGTCCACGTCTTCGCCGTCTCGGGGGAGCAAAACTCTCCACGATGGATCGGCGGACGTTTTTACGGCGTTCGGGCCTCGCAGCAGGGGCCGGGGCGTTTGCAAGCCAGCTGCCGCCGCAGCTGATCGGCAAGGCCGAGGCCGCGAAGGAAGACGCGGTCAAGACCGAGGTCAAGCGCACCGTCTGCACGCACTGCTCGGTCGGCTGCGCCGTCGACGCCACCGTCGAGAACGGCGTCTGGACGCGGCAGGAGCCGGTGTTCGATTCGCCGCTCAACCTCGGCGCGCACTGCGCCAAGGGCGCCTCGGTGCGCGAGCACGGCCACGGCGAATACCGCCTCAAGTCGCCGATGAAGCTCGTCAACGGCAAGTACCAGAAGATCAGCTGGGAGCAGGCGATCGCCGAGGTCGGCGACAAGATGCTCGCGCTGCGCAAGGAGTCGGGCCCGGACGCCGTGTTCTGGGTCGGCAGCTCCAAGCACAACAACGAGCAGGCGTACCTGATGCGCAAGTTCGTCTCGTTCTGGGGCACCAACAACACCGACCACCAGGCGCGCATCTGCCACTCGACCACCGTCGCCGGCGTAGCCAACACCTGGGGCTACGGCGCGATGACGAATTCGTACAACGACATGCAGAACACCAAGTGCGCGATGTACATCGGCAGCAACGCCGCCGAAGCGCACCCGGTGTCGATGCTGCACATGCTGCACGCCAAGGAAACCGGCGCGAAGATGATCGTGGTGGACCCGCGCTTCACGCGCACCGCCGCCAAGGCCCACGAGTACGTGCGCATCCGCTCGGGCACCGACATCCCGTTCGTGTTCGGGATGCTCTATCACGTCTTCAAGAACGGCTGGGAAGACAAGCAGTACCTCAACGACCGCGTGTACGGCATGGACAAGGTCAAGGAGGAGATCCTGGCCAAGTGGACGCCGGACAAGGTCGAGGAAGTCTGCGGCGTGCCCGAGGCGCAGGTGCTGAAGGTCGCCGAGATGATGGCGAAGAACAAGCCGTCGACGATCGTCTGGTGCATGGGGCAGACCCAGCACACGACCGGCAACGCGGTGGTGCGCGCGTCGTGCATCCTGCAGCTGGCGCTCGGCAACGTCGGCGTCTCCGGCGGCGGCACCAACATCTTCCGCGGCCACGACAACGTGCAGGGCGCGACCGACGTCGGCCCGAACCCGGATTCGCTGCCCGGCTACTACGGCCTCGCCACCGGCTCGTGGAAGCACTGGGCGACCGTGTGGGGCGTCGATTACGAGTGGATCAAGAAGCAGTACGCCGAAGGGATGATGGAGAAGCCGGGGATGACGGTCTCCCGGTGGATCGACGGCGTGATGGAAAAGAACGACATGATCGACCAGGGGCCGAACCTGCGCGCCATGGTCTTCTGGGGCCACGCGCCGAACAGCCAGTCGCGCGGCAAGGACATGGTCGAGGCGATGAAGAAGCTCGACCTCCTGGTCGTCATCGATCCGTATCCGTCGGCCACCGCGGCGATGGCCGCGATGGTGCGCAAGGACGGCGTCTACCTGCTGCCCGCGGCGACCCAGTTCGAGACCTCCGGCTCGGTGACCGCGTCGAACCGCTCCATCCAGTGGCGCGAGCGGGTGATCTCCCCGCTGTTCGAATCGCAGACCGACCACGCGATCATGTACGCGTTCGCGAAGAAATTCGGCTTCGACAAGGAGTTCGTCAAGAACTACAAGATCGTCAAGCCGGACGCGAACAAGCTCGAGGAACCGGAACCGGAATCGATCCTCAAGGAGATCAACCGCGGCACGTGGACCATCGGCTACACGGGCCAGTCGCCCGAGCGCCTGAAGCTGCACATGAAGAACATGAACACGTTCGACGTGCGCACGCTGCGGGCGAAGGGCGGGCCCTGCGACGGCGACTACTTCGGCCTGCCATGGCCGTGCTACGGCAACCCGGAATTGAAGCACCCCGGATCGCCGAACCTGTACGCCACGTCGGTGGCGATGATGGACGGCGGCGGCTGCTTCCGCGCGAATTTCGGCGTGGAGCGCGACGGCGTGGACCTGCTGGCAGCGGACGGCTCGTATCCCAAGGGCGGTGACCTCACCACCGGCTATCCCGAGCTCGATCACGTGCTGCTCAAGAAGCTCGGTTGGTGGGACGAGCTGACCGAGGACGAGAAGAAAGCGGCCGAGGGCAAGAACTGGAAGACCGACCTGTCGGGCGGGCTCATCCGCGTGTTCATGAAGGTCCACGGCAACCATCCGTTCGGCAACGCCAAGGCGCGGGCCGTGGTCTGGAACTTCCCGGACGCCGATTCCGCAGCATCGCGAGCCGCTCTACTCGCCGCGGCCGGACATGGTCGCCAAGTACCCGGCGCACGACGACAAGAAGGCGTTCTGGCGGTTGCCCGACGCTCTACAAGACCGTGCAGCAGGAGAACGTCAAGAACGAAGTCGCCAAGAACTTCCCGCTGATCCTGACCAGCGGCCGGCTGGTCGAATACGAAGGCGGCGGCGAGGAGACCCGGTCGAACCCGTGGCTCGCCGAGCTGCAGCAGGTCAATTTCGTCGAGATCAACCCGAAGGACGCCAACGACCGCGGCATCCGCGACGGCGAGTGGGTGTGGGTGAAGTCGCCCACCGGCGCGCAGATCAAGGTGCAGGCGATGGTGACCGACCGCGTCGGCCCGGGAACGACGTTCGTCCCCTTCCACTTCTCCGGCTGGTGGATGGGCAAGGACATGCTCGAGTACTACCCCGAAGGCGCCCACCCGATCATCCGCGGCGAAGCCGTCAACACGGCGACGACCTACGGCTACGACTCGGTGACGATGATGCAGGAAACCAAGACGACGCTGTGCCAGGTCGCCAGGGCATAGAGCGCACGGACAAGGCGAGGAGGCAAACATGGCCCGAATGAAATTTCTCTGCGATGCCGAGCGCTGCATCGAATGCAACGGCTGCGTCACCGCGTGCAAGCAGGAGAACGACATCCCCTGGGGTGTCAATCGCCGGCGCGTGGTGACGATCAACGACGGCGTGCCCGGCGAGCGCTCGATCTCGGTGGCGTGCATGCACTGCTCGGACGCGCCGTGCATGGCGGTGTGCCCGGTCGACTGCTTCTACCGCAGCGAGGACGGCGTCGTGCTGCACGACAAGGACCTGTGCATCGGCTGCGGCTACTGCTTCTACGCGTGCCCGTTCGGCGCGCCGCAGTTCCCGCAGGCCGGCGCGTTCGGCGTGCGCGGCAAGATGGACAAGTGCACGTTCTGCGCCGGCGGACCGGAGGCGAACAACTCGGAGGCCGAGTTCAAGAAGTACGGCCGCAACCGGCTCGCCGAAGGCAAGCTGCCGGCGTGCGCCGAGATGTGCTCGACCAAGGCGCTCATCGCCGGCGAAGCCAACGTGCTGGCCAACATCTATCGCGAGCGCGTGTCGCGTACGCGGCTCGGGCGGCGAGATCTGGGGCTGGGCGACTGCGTACGGCCTGCCGGGCGCCGAGAAGAAGCCGCAGGCCACACCGCCGGCGGGAGGACCCAAGTCATGAGCACGCGCACATTTGCCAGGATCGTCATCGCCGCCGGCGCAGGCATGGCCGCGATCGGACTCGCCGGGTGCGGCGAGCGTCCGCAGGTCATCGAGTACAAGCAGGGCCAGTACCAGGGCAAGCAGGATGCGCAGCCCTGGAGCGGCGCGCCGTGGAACGGCAACCGCCAGGAGTGGAGCGTCGCCGTCGACACGCGCGCCCAGAATCAGAACGAGTACAAGCGCACCCGCTGATGCTCGCCAAGGAGGCGGTATGTTGAACCCATCGGTCCGGCGCGCGGCATCGGCGCTGCTGGCGGCCTGCTTTCTCGCGACCGGATTGGCGGCGGCGCAGTCGCCGGCGGTCAATCCGAAGGAAGCCGATCTCGCGAAGCAGCAGCAGGCGCAGCAGACCGCGCAGCCCGGCAACAACCAGCCGGTGTGGAACGAGGTTCGCACCGGCATGCCGCAGGTGACGACCGTGCGCGGCCGCGAGACCAACGTCCTCGTCGATCCGGGCGGCCAGACCTGGCGCGCGGCGCGCGTGCCGCTGGCGACGGCCGGCGGCCTGCTGATCGCGCTGGCGATCGCCGGGCTTGCCGTCTTCTATTCGATCCGCGGACCGATGACCGTCGCGGCCAAGCCGGGCGAGCGGAAGATCCGGCGCTTCGAGCCGGCCGACCGCTGGGCCCACTGGCTGATGGCGATCACCTGGGTCACGCTCGCCATCACCGGGATCATCCTGTCGCTGGGCAAGTCCGTACTGCTGCCGCTCATCGGCTACACGCTGTTCTCGTTCCTGGCCACCCTCGCGAAGAACCTGCACAACTTCATCGGCCCGGTGCTGATCGTCGCGGTGCCGTGGATGTTCATCCGCTACGTGCGCCACAACGGCATCAGCGGCGAGGACTTCAAGTGGTTCATGCACATCTTCGACTACTTCAAGGGCCACGAGTATCCGTCGGGCAAGTTCAACGCCGGCGAGAAGCTCGTCTTCTGGCTCGTGCTGGTGCTGTTCTCGACGATCCTGGTCGTCAGCGGGCTGATCCTGGTGTTCCCCAACTTCGACCAGACGCGGCAGACGATGCAGATCTCCAACCTCGTCCACATGGCCACCGCCTATGTCGCCATCGCGCTGGCCTGCGTCCACATCTACCTCGGCACGATCGGCGCGGAGGGCGCCTACCGCGCGATGCGTGACGGCTACGTCGACGCGAGCTGGGCCGAGCATCATCACGCGCTGTGGTACCAGCAGGTGGTCGCCGGGACCGCGCGCGAGAAGTTCGCGGAACCCGATGCGCCGACGTCCCCGGCGGCCGTGCGCCAGCCGGCCTGACTCCGGTCGATCAACGAAGAGAGGCAGCCATGAAGAGTTTGCGTGCAATCGTTGCCGCTGCGCTGGTGGTGCTGAGTTTTGGCGTCGCGGTTGCCAAGCTGCCGCCGCCGGCGCCGCTGACGGATGAGCAGAAAGCTGCGGCGGAAGCGACGAAGGCCAAGGCCGCGGCGGCGGCCGAAGCGGCAAAGGTGCAGCAGGCGAAGGCCGAGGATCGCGTCGCGGCGCGCTACATCGCCGAGCAGAAGGCCAAGGGGAAGGTGGTGACGCCGCAGATGGGGCCGACGGCGGTGGCGGCGGCTGTGCCGGCGGCGAAGGCTGGCGCGGCGCCTGCAGCGGCGCCGGCGAAGAAGTAGGCCAGTCTGGATCCGTAGCCCCAGCGTTCGGTGCGGGGAACGTGAAACGGAGGCTGCGGCCTCCGTTTTGCGTTGTTGCGAGTTGGGGGTGTGTCGCGCCCCACCGGGGACCAGAAACAGAATGAGCGTTGCCGGCGGCTCTCGCTATCAGGTAGTATAAAAGCGCTACCTGAGGAGGAGTGCCATGGCAACGGTCCCCACCAGTCTCAAGATGCCGGAGACTCTGAAAGAGCGTATCGCGCGCCTCGCCGACCGGACAGGCGAGTCCACGCACGCCCTGACGCTGCGTCTGCTGAGCGAACGCGTGACCGCTGCGGAGCGGCGCCTTCGGTTCCATGACGAGGGCAAGGCGGCCGTGGCCGACATGCATGCGACAGGCAAGGGCTATGCTGCGGCCGACGTGCACCGCTACCTTGAAGCGCGGGTTGCCGGCAAGCCTGCGCGCCGACCCAAGCAAGTCCAATGGCGCAAGTAATCTACGGTAGCGCCGCCCTCGCGGACCTGGTCGGCATTGTCGATTTCCTGCTAGAGCAAGCGCCGGACCGCGCAAGTATCGCGGTCGCCCGCATACGGAGTGCGGTCGAGGCGTTGCAGCAGCATCCCCATCTCGGACGTCGTGTCGACGACGGACTCCGCGAACTGGTCATTTCCTACGGTGCAACCGGCTACCTCGCGCTCTATGAGTTCGACGAGGGGAACGACGCCGTTCTCGTCGCCCGCATTCGCCATCAGCGCGAAGCCGGGTACGAAGACGAATAGGCGGCGCAGGGGCCGCGTCGGCGATGACCTGGCTGATGCCATTGGCGCGGCGATCTGTCAGTGATGGTGCGCCAGCGCAGAGAATTCGATTCGTGTTCCGGCTTGCGGCGACCATCCCACGGCCTGCGTTACCCGGATCACGCGACCGCGGCGAACCCGGTATAATCCCAACTTCGCGGAGAGATGGCCGAGTGGTCGAAGGCGCTTGACTCGAAATCAAGTATACGGGGAACCGTATCTAGGGTTCGAATCCCTATCTCTCCGCCAGAATACCAATTCCTGAGTGTTCCAGTAAGGTCCAAAGAAGCCCCGAATCAGGGGCTTTTTTCATTTCCATTCAATCGCTTACAGCGTTTATGGTGGCCGGCGCGTGCATCGCGCCGCCCGTGGTCGCCAGTAGCGGCGTGCTTTCACACGCGACCACCGCGACGAACTCCACCACAGCGTCCCACAGCGAGGCGGCACCGTGGGTCAACCGTGACGCCCACGGCAAGATTGTGCGGGACCCACGGCAACTGAACACCTTCAAGAAGCAGCACCCCTGTCCGGCAACCGGCAAGACCTACGGCTCCTGCCCCGGCTACACCGTGGACACGTCATCCCCGTTGAAGCGGGGCGGGGCTGACTCCCCGAGCAATTCACCGTGATTCGGAAGGAACTGCTGCTGATATAGCAACGCGGCAGCGGACTGCCAGTCGAAGACTCTGGCACACTGCGTGACGCCACCTGCCACACGATCCAACGATGTTCACCAACCCCGCCGCCCTTCTTGGCTCTCTGCTGTTCGGGGCCATTGGTTTCGGTGCGTTCATGTATGGTAAGAAGATGGTGCTGTACAAGCCGATGATCATCGGCATCGCTCTGATGGCCTACCCGTACTTTGTGCCGCAGACGTGGCTGCTCTACACCGTCGGTTGCGCCCTGTGCGTGGGCCTGTACGTCTTCCGTGAGTAGCCGCCTACCGTGCCGAAGGGAGCATCATGGCTCGCAACGTCTTCAACGAATCGAGCGTTCACCCTGCGATTAGGGAGACTGTGGCCAACCACCACGTGGACATCATCCGCGAGGTGCAAGCCGCGATGGCCGCCAACGATGTCGTGGTCGTCGGCATGAAGCAGAACCCCTTCCCCAAGAAGGCACGCAAGGCACTCGACGCGGCGGGCCTGCCGTACAAGTATCTTGAATTTGGCAGCTACTTCAGCGGTTGGCGGCGGCGCAACGCTCTGAAGATGTGGACCGGGTGGCCGACCTTCCCCATGATCTTCGTCAAGGGCGTGCTGATCGGCGGGGCTGACGATCTCGTGCGGCTGATCGGCAGCGGCGAGTTGAAGCAGATGGTGGCCAACAAGTCCGCGTCGTCGTGAGCATCGTCCTCGAATCCTTCCTGACCTGCCCGCACTGCGGCTTCACCACGCAGGAGACGATGCCGACCGATGCCTGCCTGTACTTCTACGAGTGCACCAACTGCAATACCCTGCTGCGCCCCAAGCCCGGCGACTGCTGCGTGTTCTGCTCGTTCGGGTCGGTGAGGTGCCCGCCGATTCAGGAGCAGCGGGGATGTTGCGCCTGACCCGCTTGATCGGCATTGCCGCCGCCATGTTGTCGGTGACCGGCTGCACGTGGCAGCAAGCGTACTCTGCATCCCAGAACTGGCAACGTAATGCCTGCAACAAACTCCTTGAGCAGACCGAGCGTGAACGCTGCCTGAGCAACACCTACATGACCTACGACGAATACCGGCGAAATACGAGGCCAGCCTCGAACCAGTAGAACAGGGAAGTGACGAAGACGGTAGCGTGTCACGTGGCGGGCCAAAGGTTAAAGATGGCAGACAACCCGACCAACGAATACGACCGGCTTGTTCGGCAAGCTGCGCTGTTGCCGTGTATTCCACAAGCGATGTCGGTGGTTGCGACCTACTGGTTTGACGGCTTCTTGTCCAACCTTTCGGACACGGAATTTCTTTGGTTAATCGGCACCGTGTTCACCGTGTTTTCGGTCTTCCTTCCCGGGGTCGCAATTGGCGCGATGGTGGAAACTGGACACTTCAGTTGCGGCCTCAAAGCCGGAGCCTTGGGTTCGGTCTACGGCATTCTGACCATGCTTGGGGGCGGACTGCTCGTGGCGTTGTTGATGCCCTACCCGACGCGGAACATGGGGGAGTTGCTAGGGTACCTTGGCGCTGCGGTGGCGATTGGTGGCTTAATTGCGAGCCCGGTTGTTGGGCTGATTAGCTTGGGTGTGGGGAGGATTCGGAGGAACGAAAGGGACATCTGATGTCTTTTCATTTCCGAATCCGTGACTTGACCGTCTGCGGCTCGCGGAACTGCTGATCGACTTCGGCGTCGGCGACCGCGACCCCGAGGAGGTATATGGGGAAATGCTGCGCCTCATTGATGCGGTGTACTGCGTATTTCGGACGATCGTGACCGGTCGGTCCGGGATCGTGACCGGCGATTTCGGGATCGTGACCGGCCGGTCCGGGATCGTGACCGACGGGGTTTCCGAGGGGGTTACGGGTTGCGTATGAACCAACCGCGGGGGTTAGGCTTCGGGCATTTTTGCCGGAGCGACGATGCCCCCGCCAGCGATGGACATACGCATGATCAAGGACGTATTGAGGTTGAAGCTGCACGGCGGGCTGTCGCATGAGGCGATCGCCCGCAGCCTGTCGATTTCCAAGGGCGTAGTCGCCAAGTATGTGTCGCTGGCCACGGCCGGTGGCCTGACTTGGGACACCATCGCCGGTCTGAGCGAGGCCGAGCTCGAGCGCCGGCTGCTCGGTCGGAATCCGGAAGAGGTTCGGATCGTCGAGCCCGACTTCGGCCGCGTGCACCTGGAGCTGCGGCGCAAGGGCATGACCCTGACGCTGCTCTGGCAGGAGTACCGCGCCGAGTACGAAGGCCAGCGCACTTGGGCGCTGACCCAGTTCTGTGAGCACTACAAGCGCTACGCCAAGACGCTGCGCCGGTCGATGCGCCAGCAGCACCGCGCCGGCGAGAAGCTGTTCGTGGACTACGCTGGCCCCACCCTGGCGTTGACCGACGGCACGCGGGGCCAGGTGTTCGTGGCGGCCTTGGGGGCATCGAGCTACACGTTCGCCTGCGTGACGGCGGATCAGTCGATGCGCTCCTGGTTGGGCGCGATCGGTCGGGCGCTGCGCTTCATCGGCGGCGTGCCGCAACTGATCGTGCCCGACAACGCCCGCGCTCTGATTGCCGATCCGAACCGCTATGAGCCACGGGCCAACGACACGGCGCTGGACTTCGCCCGGCATTACGATGTTTCGATCCTGCCGGCGCGACCTTACTCGCCACAGGACAAGGCCAAGGTCGAATCGGCAGTGCAGGTGGTGGAGCGCTGGATTCTGGCGCGTCTGCGCCATACGCCGTTGGCCGATGTGGCCGCGGCCGACGCCGCGGTCGCCGCGCTGCTGCCCATGCTCAACGAGCGGCGCTTCCAGAAGATCGATGCCTCGCGGGCGAGCCTCTTCGCCACGATCGACTTGCCCGCGTTGCGTGCGTTGCCGGCCTCGCCCTGGACGTGGGCAACGTTCCGCACGGTGACGGTCCACATCGACTACCACGTCGAGGTCGACGGTCATCGCTACAGCGTGCCGCACACCCTGGTGGGCCTGAAGATGGAAGCGCGCGTGAGCGACGGGTTGGTCGAGCTGCTGCACCGGGGCGAGCGCATCGCGGCGCATCCGCGCAGCGACCGCCGCGGCGGCTACAGCACGCGCGACGATCACATGCCCGCTGCCCACCGGGCGCACAAGGAGTGGACGCCCGAGCGGTTGATCCAATGGGGTCAGCGCATCGGCGCGCACACCGGAGTGTTCGTGGCGACGATGCTGCAGCGACATCGCCACCCCGAGCACGGCTATCGCGGTTGCCTGGGGCTGCTCAGTCTGGCCAAGCGCTATGGCCCCGCGCGGCTGGAAGCCGCCTGTGGCCTGGCCGTCGACCTGAACGCGATCTACTACCGGCACGTTCGGGAGATCCTCGCCAACGGCCGCGACCGGGTGGAGCCCGCGAGTTCCTCGCGCTGGGTCAGCCCCGCGCACGACAACGTGCGCGGCCCCGGCTACTACCACTGAGCGAGGAGACGACCGATGCTGTTGCAAGACACTCTCCTGCGCCTGCGCGAACTGCGGCTCGCCGGCATGGCCGCCGCCGTCGAGGAACAACTCACCAACAGTGCCTGCAGCGCGCTCGCCTTCGAGGAACGGTTGGCGCTGATCGTCGATCGCGAGACGCATCACCGCACCGACAAACGCGTGGCGGCGCTGCTCAAGCGAGCCCGGCTCAAATACCCGCAAGCGTGCATCGAAGATGTGAAGTCCACGGCCAAGCGCGGACTGACCCGCGCGGCCTTCACCAGCCTCGCGCTGTCACGCTGGGTCGAGCAAGGTTCAACCATCGTGATCATCGGCCCCACCGGGTCCGGCAAGAGTTGGCTCGCGTGCGCGCTGGCGCAACATGCCTGTCGTCGCAGCCACTCCGCCCTGTACCTGCGCGTGCCGCGGCTGGCCGAGGAATTGCGCATCCTGCACGGCAAGGGCAGCTTCACCACCTGGCTGGCCGGGCTCGCGCGCACCGAAGTGCTGATCCTGGACGACTGGGCACTCGCCCCGCTCGAGCCCGCGGTGCGCGCCGACCTGCTCGAGATCATCGACGATCGCGCCGGCACCCGCTCCCGCGCCACCATCGTCACCACCCAGTTGCCCGTCGACCACTGGCACGGATGGCTGGGCGATCCCACGATCGCCGATGCAATCCTCGATCGACTGCTCTCCCGGGCGCATCGGCTCAATCTGAAGGGCGAGTCGCTCAGGCCCCGCGACGCCGACGGCAAAATCGACGAAAAAGGAGACCACCCACCCGAATCCTGACCGCCAAATCTATACTGAGAACCGCGCAACCCGCCCCAAGGGGCCCCAGCGGTCACGATCCCGGACTCGGCGGTCACGATCACCGAAATGCGCAGTGTACCCGACGAAGCAGCGCGACCACGCGAATCAGCTTCCCTTGGTACATCGGAACACCCGGTTCGGGGGCCATCCTGGGCAAGCGGCAAGGAAAAAAACGGGGCCGAAGCCCTTGTATTCTACGAATTGTTTACTATGCTTAGTGGTTAATGGAACGTCCGGCCAGAAGAACTTGTAAATGTTGACGAGCCAAGCCCGCGGTGATTGCCATCGTGTGCACGAGTGGCCTTGCCCATGGGGCTACGCCTCTGCAGGACGCCGACCTCACCTTTCGCCAGGGCTGCTTGGCGATGATGCACTCACTGCACAAGCCCGGATTGTTTCCGGGCTTTTTCACATTTTGCGGTCCTAGTGTTACGGCCGCGAGGGATTGGAAAGGTGCTCGAGGGGGGGCACACAGTTTCAGTGGCCAACGCGTCGGGGGGGGGGAGATGATCGTTTCTGCATGGTGGGTGTTGTGCGCGTTCCTGGGAGGAGGCATCGCAGGCATATTGCTGATGGCCATGATGTGTGTCGCGTCTGCAGCAGACAATCGCACGGAGCCGCTTCTTGATTCGCGGGGCACCGATTCGCTGGATCTGCCGCCAGTGATCGCCGAGCCAATCTGAGGCCGGCTGAACTGCGTCTTGGGCCGCGTCGCTGGCGAGCTGCGGGCCATCCTGCGCGGCTTGCGTCCGTGATCGGCGCATAGAGGTAGAGGTGCGATTCGGATTCCAATCCCCCGCGGATTTGAATCCTAAGTAGTCTGTTTCTTAAATACGAACACGTATAATGTTGCCAACGGTGATTGCTTGTGGCAAGGTGGCGTGCACGGAGGTGCGCCATGCCGAGGAGCAGCCCTTATCGCATCGTGCTGTCGCGCGACGAGGCTCGCGAGCTAAGCCGTCGGGCCGCAAAATATACGTTGCCGTATTATCAGGTCGTCCGGGCCAAGATGATCCTGCTGGCCGCCGAAGGTTGGGGCAACGACGAGATTGCAGCGACCTTGCACACCCGACGCGAAATTGTGAGCCTGTGGCGCAAGCGCTTCTACCAAGAACGTCTGGCCGGGCTCGAGGATCAGGCGCGCCCCGGCCGGCCCCGGGCTTTCCCCCCCAGACGTGGTCGTCCAGATCAAGGCGCTGGCGTGTGAACTGCCGGCGACGCTGGGCGCGCCTCTGTCGCGCTTTAGCGTGGCCGATGTGGCGCAGCAGGCGCGGCAGTTCGGGCTGGTCGCCACCATCAGCAACAGCACGGTCTGGCGTTGGCTCAACACTGATGCCATCCGGCCGTGGCAGCATCGTTGCTGGATCTTCCCGCGTGACCCGCAGTTCGAGGTCAAGGCGGGGCGCATCCTCGACCTGTACGAACGGCGCTGGCAGGGGCAATCGCTGCGGGCCGACGAATTCGTGCTGTCCACCGATGAGAAGACCAGCATCCAAGCCCGGGCCCGCTGCCATCCGAGCTTGCCGCCAGCGCCCGGCATCGCCATGCGCGTGGAGGCCGAGTACGAGCGCCGCGGCGCATGGGCTTACCTGGCCGCCCTCGATGTCCATCGCGCGAAGGTATTTGGCCGCTGCGAGCGCAAGACCGGTATCGCCCCCTTCGAGCGGTTGGTCGAGCAAGTCATGCACCAATCGCCGTACAACGAAGCGCGCCGCGTGTTCTGGATCATGGACAATGGCTCCTCGCATCGCGGTGCGAAATGCGTGGCCCGCCTCCAGGACAAATTCCCGCGCTTGGTTCCTGTTCATGGTCCCGTGCATGCCAGCTGGCTCAACCAGATCGAGATCTACTTCTCCATTGTCCAGCGCAAGGTTCTCTCGCCCAACGACTTCTCGTCGCTTGCCGTCCTCGAAGAGCGCTTGCTCGCATTCCAGGACTACTACGAAGCGATTGCCCAACCCTTCGCGTGGAAGTTCACTCGGCGCGATCTCGCCAACCTGCTCCACAAGCTCGGCTCCACCACCGACCCGCCACTCCGCATGGCGGCGTGACCAATATACGTGCGCGGACTTATGAACCACAGTACTAAGCCGGGATCAACATCGCCAGCGGCGCAAATCGCGGGGGATGGGCGGGGGATGGGCACCCCATAGGCTGCAAAGCCTTATCTGGCGCGGGCTTTGGCGGACTATCTCTCTCCGCCACCTTCCCTTTCGATGAGAGTGACAACTAACCGTTGTTCTTCTTGTCCGTAATTCCTGGTTTGGCTGATTGTCTCGTTCGCTGACCTTGCCCATGATGGCAGCTTTGAGCGAGCCATCCCCGGGGATTGCGATTAGCCGACCTCTGAACTATCGATCAGCCGACATGCAAACTTGCATACAGCCGGCGCATCGGTCTAGCATTCGCCATGGCCGGTCCATCCGATCCCATTCCTCGTCTGTTGGCGCCCCGCGTGCGCGAGGCGCTGGCAGACACGCCGGTTGTACTGATCCACGGGCCCCGGCAGAGTGGCAAGACGACGTTGGCGCGCCTGGTGGGAGAGAAGCGCGGCTACCGCTACTACTCGTTCGACGAGGACGCGGTGCGCGCCGCAGCGGAACGCGACCCCGTGGGATTTGTCGCAGAACTGCCGGCCCACGTAATTCTCGACGAGGTGCAGCGCGCGCCCGCGCTGTTCACAGCGATCAAGGCTTCTGTCGACCGGCGTCGGGTTCCTGGGCGGTTCATCCTGACCGGCTCTGCCAATGTGTTGTTGATCCCTGCGCTTGCCGACTCGCTCGCCGGACGCATAGGGATCCTGCGCTTGCACCCACTTGCACAGTGCGAGCTCGCTGGCGCCACGCCGCGCTTTCTCGATGCGCTCTTCAGCGGCAGGTTCCGAAGCCGCGTTACCGAACGTCTCGGCATAGGCCTGGCCCAGCGCATTGCAGCGGGCGGTTACCCGGCGGCGCTTGCCCGGCGCGCGGCGCCGCGGCGCAACGCCTGGTACCGCGACTACGTGGAAACCCAGATCCAGCGCGACGTGCGCGATCTGTCGCGCCTGCGCTCCCTTGACACGCTGCCACGCCTTCTCGCGCTGGCGGCGAGCCATACGGCGCGCCTGCTGAATGTGAGCGATCTGGCGGCACCGTTCCAGCTCACGCGCCCAACGATTCACGAGCACGTTACGCTGCTCGAGCGAGTGTTCCTGCTCGAACGCCTGCCGCCTTGGCATAGCAATCGGCTCTCGCGGCTCGTCAAGACACCCAAGCTGCACATCGGTGACACCGGAGTGGCGTGCGCACTGCTCGGCGTGGATGCCGCAACGCTTCAACGAGAGCGCGACATGCTGGGTCCGCTCCTCGAGACTTTCGTCTTTCAGGAGCTCAGGCGGCAAGCAAGCGGGCGCAGCGAGCCGTTGTCGTTCTTTCACTTCCGCGACCGCGACGACTTCGAGGTGGACATCGTGATCGAGCGCGGCGCCGGACAAGTAGCCGGAGTCGAGGTCAAGGCGGCCGCCTCGGTCGCCGAGCGCGATTTGCGTGGGTTGCGGAAGCTCAAGAAGGCGGCGGGAAGGCGTTTCGCTAACGGTGTTGTGCTTTACGACGGCGAAGCAGGCATCGATTTCGGCGACGGTCTGTACGCTGTTCCCCTTCGCTCTGTCTGGGAAGGACCGTGAGGGGCGCCTCCAAAGGCGCTATCTGGCGCGGCTTTCCGAGGCATGACCGGGCGGACTGTTGATCCGCAGGTCCCAGGTTCGAGCCCTGGTCGGGGAGGCATTGAGGGGCAAATCTGGGCACGCCGGTGGCGTCGCACGGACTTCCCGCTACAGCTTGCGCGAGCGCGGCGTAGCTGCCGGTGACTTTCACTTCCCGTTGGTTCACTCGGATTTCCAGCACCAGCAGGCGCAGGTATTCCTTGCCGAATGGCCCGCTCTCGAGGAGCTTTGCGCGTAACAACCGGGTGAACGCGTCTATGTGTTTCTGCTGCAGGACGTGTGCAGGTACGGTGGCCTTGGTCTTGAGCACGGCGATGTGGGTCAGAATTGCCTGGCGCTGCGCCCGCAGTTGGTCGGTGCGTTGGCGCAGCATGTCGGCGAGCTTGATGACGCCTTTCTCAATGCCTGCGTAGAGGCGCTCCATGCCGCGTGTCATGGTAGCGAGCTCCTGGTTCAGCGTTGCGAGCTGCCGCTGCTGGTGCTTGCCGCTCTCCTTGGCATGCTTTGCCAGTGCTTCCAGCATCAACCGCACACGCGCCGCGTTAAAGACGCGATCCGCCAGAGAATTGAGCACCATGGCATCGAGCCTTTGCATCGGCAGGCTGTCGCTCTGGCAGTAATCGATCCCTTTGCCGATGCGGGTGTTGCACTTGCAATAGCGGTAACGCCCGACCACGGCGGATCACCGTGAAGTCGGCGTGCATCTGTTCACCAGGCGCGGTCTCAAAGCGAACGACCGGCTCTGCGACGACCTGCTTCAACGGGTTGATGAACATCTTCAGCTGAGTCAGTCCACCGTCGTATCCCAACGCCTGGATCTCGGGCAGCAGCACCACCGCCGGGATCCAATGCGGCTTGCCCGCCTCGATCGTCTCGCCCACATACGCGTTGAACGCATCGAGCTTGGTGGGCCGCGCTTCCCGCGGACCGTACACTGCCGCGGCGAGTAGAGTCTGCGCACCCGCGAGCGAATCGACCAAGAGGCGCAGCTTGCAGTCGCGTCCTTGCAGCGCCAGCGCGCGCTCCACCTTGGTCGGCGTGATGGCCACCGCGTAGAAGATGTCGTCGAAGCCGCCGTCAAAGAATTCTTCCGCTTCCTTCAGCGTCGACACGGTGATGCCGCATGCGCCGGCATCGCGCTGCCGGCGCGCGACGTCGAGGCACTTGGAAGGTCTTGACGTGCGGGCGGAACGACACACCCAGCGCATCCATGCGCCGCTGCATGCGTGCGATGTTGTGCTGCGTGCGCCTTTCGTCGATCACCAAGCAGGGCGTGCCCAGTTCATGCAGTTGCATGCGTACGCTCTTTCTCTCGGGCCAGGCTTGGAAAAGATCAAGGTTCTGCGCAGATTCATGGGCGGCGCCAGCTACGGGGACGAAACTAGAACTTCAAGTTCGACTCTGCAACGATCCTGGCCCACCTGTTCACGTCGCGCTCGATGAAGCTTCTCGATTCGTCCAGGTTGAGGCGCAGGACTGTCAGTCCGATTTCGCGCAGCCTGTCGGTGACGCCCGGGGCTCCCAGCACTTCCTGCATTGCGCGATGCAGTGGCACCACGAGCGAATCCGGCGTCCTGCCCGAGACGAACAGACCAACCCAGATATCGTAGTTGAATCCCGGATAGCCCTGCTCCTCCATCGTCGGCGCATTTGCAAACTGTGGCGTGCGCTGGGCGGACGTCGCGCCAAGGATCTTCACCTTGTTGGCCGCGACAAGAGGTCGCGCTGCAGTTATGTCCAGAATGCCCAACGGTATGTCGCCGGCGGCTATCGCCACGGCAACTTGCGCCGTGCCTTTGTATTGCACGTGAGTCACCTCGACACCGTTGAGCTTCCCGATCTGTTCCGCGATGAAGTGCGACGGCGCGCCGGTTCCCGCCGACCCGATGAACAGCGGCTGTCGCGAAAAATCGCCGGCCGCCAGGAACTGGCGGATGTCGTCGCCCTTCGCTACCGCGCTGGCGGCGATGAGGTAGGGTTGGGCTCCGATCAGGCTGGCTAGCTTCAAATCCTTGGCCGGGGAAAAGGTCAGGGCCGCGGGCTGCGTGCGCGGAAAGAGCGTGAACAGCACCGAGTAACCCAGGACCGACGTTTCGCCGTTCGGCTCGCTGTCGATCACGCGGCGAACTCCGGGGATTCCGTTGCCACCCGGGAAACTCTCCACGATCCAGGTCTGGCCGAGAGCACGCCCCAATTCTTCGGCCAGGACCCGTCCGATCGCATCGGTCGATCCTCCCGGCGGGTAGGGAGAGATTATCCTGAAGGTCCGACGGTCTGCCGCGCGCGCGTCCGCGAACGGACCAAGCGCTCCCAGCGCCGCCAGGAACGCATTGAGCAGCCGGCGTCTCGGAAGATTCGGGAAGGTCATGGTCGGGTTGGCCGTGAAGGGTTTGATGCAAGGCGCCTCTCGAAATCGGCACTCAATTCGTTGCGCTTGGGCTTTCCCATCTCGGTCCTCGGAATCGATGCCAGTCTTACAACCTGCTTGGGCGCGCGCAAACCCAGCTGCTCCCGGCAGAATGCCAGCAGCGCTGCCTCCGTTACACCATCACTGTCGGCAATCGCCAGGATCGGAATATCCCCGTAGGCCGGGGACCTTACCGCAAACGCCACAGCTTCGTTCACGCCCGGGAACAACTTCGCGACTTCCTCGATTTCGGCCGCAAAGACATTGGTGCCGCCCAGTATCATCAAGTCGTTGCTGCGACCGAGGAAGGCCAGCCTGCCGTCGGACGAGACCACTCCCTCATCTCCGGGGTAGAACCAGCCGTCGCGGAAGTGTCTCCGGTTCGCGATTTCATCGTCAAAGTAACTCTGGACCATCATTGGCGTCCGCATCCGGATGATGCCGGGTGTTCCGGCGGGGAGGACTTGGTCCGCCGGGGAAACGATCTGCAGTTCTACGCCGGGGAGCGGGGGGCCGACCGAGTCTTCGTCGGCCGTGCGGTCGACGGCGCTGGCCACCGTGGCGGTGCCGACCTCGGTCGAACCGTACCGGATGTTGGTCTGCGAACTCAGCACCCGGATGCATCGGGCGAAAAGCGATGGTGAAACGGTCGATCCGGCGAGATCGATCCTGATGTGATCCAGCACCGGGAACGGCCCCGGGAGGGCTTCGGCTTGCACGAGCAGCGCTTCCGCACTGTGGGTGAACATCTGGATTTCGGTGACGGCGTGCCGCGCGCATGTCTGCAGGATGTCCGAATTGCGCAGCGTCGAAGACAGGACCGTCGTGGCACCAAAGAGCAAGTCGATGAAAGCACGGCCCTTCGGTGCGTTGTTTTCGATGGAGGACAGGACCAGCACCACGCGGGGAGGAACCGAGCGCTCGTACCTGCGGGCGAGGAGGTTGCGCTGGCGGAAGGGCATCAGCTTGGGCTTGCCGGTACTGCCGGAGCTGGCGAAGATGACCAGGCTCTCCTCGCGCGCGGCGACCGGGATATCGCAGCGTCCTTCCGGAATCGCGGTCGCGACCACGGCCGGCGGATCGAGCACGATGGCGCCTGCGTCGGGAACCACGGCGGAATCGCCCTCGACAACATGCCAGCGGACCTTCAGCCGCCGAGCCGTGAGGATCCTCGCAGAGATGGGATCGCTAGTCGCGAGGCAAGCCTGCGAGCAACCGAGCTCGATCAAGGCCAGCGAGACCAGGAGGTGGTTGTATTCGTGCCTGACCGTGATGCCGGCAAGATCACCTGCGCGCACACCCGAATTCCGGAGCCACTGCGCCATGCGCAGGACGTCGGTCCAGAGCTCCGCGTAGGAAATGCGCTCGTTGGCGTGGATGACGGCAGCGGTGCCGGGAATCGTCGCGGCGTAGCGAGCTACGACGTCGGTGAGGCACCGGTGTTCCTGGCAGGGTTGTGCGCTCATCCTAGCCTCTTGTGCCGGGGGAACCTTCTTGTCATTGGGGGCCAACAGCGTTCGCGCCCCAATGACGTGATCGATTTTCCGGTCCAGGGTTTGTGAGGTCTATTGAGTCTAATGCATTGGAACCGATGGCTTATCCCCCGAGCGCCCATCGCAGGATGCCGGCACGCTCGGCCGCCAGGTTGGCGAGGAGGTCGCCATAGCGCAAGTTTTGCGCAATCAATAGTGCGCGCTACAAGCTCCCCGATGCCGGGGCGGGTGACTGCGACCCCCACGCCCAGCCGGCACCCGAGTACGGGAACACCTACAAGGGCAACACGCAGCGGAATCTGCGAAAAGTGGCGCGGCTGATGCGGTCACAGGACGACCGCGCTCCCGATGAACGCCCCCAGCACCGGCACCACGGCCAGCAGCCCCATCACGACGCCCCATAGCACCGGTTCGGGCAACCCCAGCCACCAGAACATCAACCCGCCGAGCGCGCCCTGCACGATGGCGACGGCAAACGTGCCGTATACGGTCGCATGCACGGTGTCGACGACGTCATCGAACAGTCGGGCCATGTCCGCTGCCGACAGCGGCGACAGCGAGCGGATGGCGTCGAGCCCCGCCCGCCAGTCGCGCAGGAAATGGAACAGGATGTAGAACGTCAGCACGACGCCGACGAGCTGCACGAAGGAGCCCCGGACGAGCGCTGCGCCCGTGTCGGTGAGCCACGATGCGACGGACTGCATCAAGCCGGGGAGGTCGACCTGCTTCTCGATCCAGCGACCTGCGGGCGCCATCACGGGGTGCGCGTCGAATGCGCGCCGCCAGTCGCCCGAGTCGACCATCGCCTTCACGGTTTCGGCGCCCCGCGCGGCTTCGCCGACGATGCGTTCGGTCACGAGCGTCACCGGCACTGCCACGACGATCGCGACCACCACCAGGCAGATGCCGGCGGCGAGATTGGGTCGTCGCACCTTCGACAGCACCCACCGGTGAAGAGGGGCGAACAGAATTGGACATGAAGCAGCCAAATTGGACCCGGGCATCGGCCCTCCTTCTTGCCCTCGCCGTAGGCTTCGGGCAATCGTTTGCACACGCCACCCCGGCGGCCCCCGCCGACGCCATCTTCACCGGCGGCGACATCGTCACCGTCAACGAACTGCAGCCGCGGGCCGAGGCCATTGCCGTCCGGGGCGGCCGTATCGTCGCCGTCGGGTATCGCGACGAGGTGCTGAAGTTGCAGGGTGCCAAGACCCGGGTCGTCGACCTGGGCGGCAGGACGCTGGTACCCGGTTTCGTCGATCCGCACGGCCATGTGTTCAATACGGGCATCCAGGCGGTCTCCGCCAACCTGTTGCCGCGGCCGGACGGCGAGGTGAACGACATCGGCGAGTTGCATGTCACGATGAAGTCATGGTCCGGACAGAACGCGAAGATCACGGGCAAGTACGGATGGATTGTCGGCTTCGGCTACGACGATGCCCAACTGAAGGAACAGCGGCACCCCACGCGCGACGACCTCGACATGGTCTCGCGCGAGTTGCCGGTGGTCATCGTCCACCAGTCCGCGCACTTGGGCGTGATGAACAGCAAGGCGCTGGAACTCGTGGGCATCAACGCGAACTCCAAGGACCCGCAGGGCGGCCTGATCCGCCGTAAGGGCGGCGGACAGGAGCCCAACGGCGTGCTGGAGGAGGCCGCCTTCTTCGGGCCGTTCTTCACTCTCTTGGGCAAGCTCAGCCCCGACGCGAACAAGGCGCTGTTCCGGGCCGGCGTCGATCTCTACAAGAGCTTCGGCTACACCACGGCCCAGGAAGGCCGGGCCTCGGCCGGTTCCGTGGCAACCATGGCCGCGGTCGCCAGGGCCGGCGAGCTCGACATCGACGTGGTCGCGTACCCGGACATTGCCGTGGACCCGGGTGTCATCAAGGCGCCGCTGTTGTCACGCAGCTACGCGCACCACCTCCGCATCGGCGGCGCCAAGATCACGCTCGACGGCTCGCCGCAGGGCAAGACCGCGTGGCTGACGAAGCCCTATTTCAAGGTGCCCGAAGGACAGGCGCCCGATTACCGGGGCTACGCGCAGTTCAAGGACGACCAGGCCAACGGCTTTGTCGACCTCGCGTTCAGGAACGGCTGGCAGCTCCTTGCGCACGTCAACGGCGATGCCGCGGTCGACCAACTGATCACGGCGGTGCGCCTCGCCGAGAAGAAGTACGGGATGGCGGATCGGCGCACGGTCGCCATCCATGCCCAGACCGCGCGGCTGGATCAGGTCGAGGCATTCAAGGAACTGGGCATCATCCCCTCGTTCTTCCCGATGCACACGTTCTACTGGGGCGATTGGCACCTCGACTCGGTGCTCGGTCCCGAGCGCGCCGTCAACATCTCGCCCACGGGCTGGGCCATCGAACGCGGCATGATCTTCACCTCGCACCATGACGCACCGGTGGCGATGCCCGATCCGATGCGTGTGCTCTCGGCCACGGTCACCCGCGTGACGCGCAGCGGCCAGGTGCTGGGCCCGGAGCACCGCACCACCCCGCTTGTGGCGCTCAAGGCCCACACGCTCTGGTCGGCGTACCAGCACTTCGAGGAGAAGTCGAAGGGCTCGCTCGAGGTCGGCAAGCTTGCCGACTTCGTCGTCCTCGACGGCAATCCGATCACCGTCGACCCGATGAAGATCGCCGACATGAAGGTGATCGAAACCATCAAGGAAGGCAGGACGGTGTACCGCCGCGACGTCGCACCGAAGAAGGCGGGAGCGAGCGCGGGGTGCGCCGATTCGACTGCCTGCTTCCGGGTCGCGAGCCGTGCGCTTGGTCGCGCCGGCCTTGTCCACGCGCACGGTCACGACGAATGACCAAAAGCGGCGGCGCGGGGCCCCGCGCTGTGGGCCCCTGCGCGCGCCGCTCGCCGGACCCCCCTTTCTGCGGGGTCAGGCGAGATCGAACCGATCCAGGTTCATCACCTTGTTCCAGGCGGCAACGAAGTCGTTCACGAACTTCGCCTTGTTGTCGTCGCTGGCATAGACCTCGGCCACTGCCCGCAACTCGGAGTTCGAGCCGAACACGAGATCGGCCCGAGTCCCGGTCCACCGCACCCGACCCATTGCCCGATCGACGCCTTCGTAGACGCCTTCTGTCGCCGAGGGCCGCCACTGCGTGCGCATGTCGAGCAGGTTGACGAAGAAGTCGTTGGTCAGCGTCCCGGGCGAATCGGTGAGGATGCCGTGGCGGGCCTGCCCAACGTTCGCGTTCAGGGCGCGCATGCCGCCGACGAGCACCGTCATCTCCGGAGCGGTGAGCGTCAACAACTGCGCCCGGTCCAGCAGCAGCTCCTCGGCCGGGCCCGCGAGCCCCGCATGCTGGTAGTTGCGGAAGCCGTCGGCCTTCGGCTCCAGCACCGCGAACGACTCCGCATCGGTCTGCTGCTGCGAGGCGTCCGTGCGCCCGGGTGCGAAGGGCACCTTCACGTCATGCCCGGCCTTCTTCGCGGCGGCTTCGACGGCGGCGCAGCCGGCCAGGACGATCAAGTCGGCGAGCGACACCTTCCGGTTGCCGGACCGCGCGTCGTTGAATTCCTTCCGGATTGCCTCGAGTTTCTGCAACACCTTGGCCAGCTCGGCCGGCTGGTTCACCTCCCAGTCCTTCTGCGGCGCGAGGCGAATGCGCGCGCCGTTGGCGCCGCCGCGCTTGTCCGAGCCGCGGAAGGTGGCAGCCGACGCCCACGCGGTGCCCACCAGTTGCGCAATGGACAGGCCCGATGCCATGACCTGGTCCTTCAGCGCCGCGACGTCCTGCTCGGTGACCAGTTCATGGTCGACCGGCGGAACCGGGTCCTGCCAGATCAGTTGCTCCGCCGGCGCCTCGGGCCCGAGGTAGCGGGCGCGCGGCCCCATGTCGCGATGCGTGAGCTTGAACCAGGCGCGGGCGAAGGCCTCGGCAAACTCCTGCGGGTTCCTGTGGAAGCGCCGCGAGATCTTCTCGTAGGCCGGGTCGAAGCGCAGCGACAGGTCGGCCGTGGTCATCATCGGTCGATGCTTCTTCGACGGGTCGTGCGCGTCGGGGATCAGGTGCTCGTCCTTGACGTCCTTCGCCCGCCACTGCCAGGCGCCGGCCGGGCTCTTGACGAGTTCCCACTCGTAGCCGAACAGCGTGTCGAAATAGCCCGTGTCCCACTTCGTCGGGTTGGGCTTCCACGCGCCTTCGATGCCGCTGGTGGTCGTGTGCGCGCCTTTGCCGGAGCCGAAGGCGTTCTTCCAGCCGAGCCCCATCTGCTCGAGGGGCGCGCCTTCCGGCTCGCGGCCCACCAGCGCCGGATCGCCCGCCCCGTGCGCCTTGCCGAAGGTGTGGCCGCCGGCCAACAGTGCGACGGTCTCCTCGTCGTTCATCGCCATCCGGGCAAAGGTCTCGCGCACGTCGCGCCCCGACGCCACCGGGTCCGGATTGCCGTTCGGGCCTTCCGGGTTCACATAGATCAGGCCCATCTGCACGGCGCCCAGGGGATCCTCGAGCACGCGATCCCCGGTGTAGCGTTCGTCGCCCAGCCAGGTCTTCTCGTTGCCCCAGGAGATGGCGTCCTCCGGCTCCCAGATGTCCTCGCGGCCGCCGGCGAAGCCGAACGTCCTGAAGCCCATCGATTCGAGCGCGCAGTTGCCCGCGAGGATCATGAGGTCGGCCCAGGAGATCCGGTTGCCGTATTTCTTCTTGATCGGCCACAGCAGCCGGCGCGCCTTGTCGAGGTTGCCGTTGTCGGGCCAGCTGTTGATCGGAGCGAAGCGCTGGTTGCCGGTGCCGGCGCCGCCGCGCCCGTCGGCGATACGGTAGGTGCCCGCGCTGTGCCAGGCCATGCGGATGAACAGACCGCCGTAGTGGCCCCAGTCGGCCGGCCACCAGTCCTGCGAATCGGTCATCAGCGCGTGGAGGTCCTTCTTGAGCGCGGCCAAGTCGAGCTTCGCGAATTCCTCGGCGTAGTTGAAGCGATCGCCCATGGGATCCGACTTCGCCGAGTGCTGGTGCAGGATCTTCAGGTTGAGCCGGTTGGGCCACCAGTCGCTGTTCGACTGGGCGCCCGCGGTCGTTCGCGCACCGTGCATCGCGGCGAAGGGGCACTTGGTTTCGCTTGACATGAATTACTCCGTTTCACGTGGGTTGCGGACACATTCCAATCTAGGCGCGATTGGCCGGGCGATCCAGTTGTTTCTATCGATCGGGTCCATAGGCGCGCTCAATTGCCGGGTGGCAGCGCGCGAGCGCGCCTCACCGCTGGCGGCGCGGCTCCGAAAAGAACTCCTGCATCATGAATTCCTCGAGTGCGGCGTTGTCGGCGGGACGCGCGGACAGCCTGAGGGGGGCCGGGTGGCGGTCCGATACCCACGTGAAGTCGTCCTGCACCTGGTCGCGGATGATCGCGATCATCTTGCGCACGATCGCCTGGCGGATGTCGCTGTTGGCGCCCTTGCGGATCTCGATCAGCTGCTTCGCCCGGCGGCCGATCTCCTGGTTCCAGCCGGTGAAGTAGAACTCGGCGTCGTCGTAGCCGATCCGCTTGATCTGGAAGACGCCGCCGCCGTTCTTCGGGTCGTAGCCGAAGGTCGGCTGCTCCTTCGGGGCGAGGTTGGCGGCGACGATCCGGTTCAGGCGCTCCTTCTCGGTTTCCGTCGGCGGCGCATTCGGCGCGGTGCCTTGCGCAGCGGATGTGCTCGGCTCGCCGCGCGCGCGGCGCCGCGCCTCGATATACGACGCAAGATCGGTCTCGGCCGGCGGCCGCGGCGGCGCGGGCGCGGCGGCGGGTGGCGCGGGCGGCGGCGGCAGCGGCTCGGTCGGGCGCGGGCCCGGAGCGACCAACGGCGGCGGGGGCGGCGTGCGCACGGCGGGAGGCGGCGGCAGAGGGCGGCGGGGCGCCGGCGTGGCCGCGCGCGGCGGCGGGGATGACGGGGGTGGCGGAGGCGCCGCTGCGGCCGGCGCTTGCGGTTGGGTCACGGGCTTCGGCAGCGGTGTCAGTCGCGTCACCAGCACCGCGCCCGCCTTGCCCGGCTCGGTCGCATCGTTGAGATTGGGTATGCGCGGCAGCCAGAACGCCAGCATCGCCGCATGGAACAGCAGCGAAAGCAGGAACGTGAGCCAGATGACCGGAATGGAGACGACGTTGTACCGCCTGACCGGCACATGTCGCCAACGATTGAGGTCGCTCAATGCGCGAGCCGCGCGCGGGCGGCGGCGTTCCGGAAGTGGAGTGGCTGGATCATCGGCATGCGAACGAGGGCAGCGATCGGACACCGGCCGGGGACGGACGTTGCGCTCGCTGGCGCCTAGCCTAGCAAATTCCCTTGTCTGCCGGGGCGGCGTCGGCCGCATGGGTCTGCCGGCGGACCGTTCAGGGCAACCGCGTCGGTGCCCTGCGTTTCGGCGGCTGCGCCCCGCGCTCGAAGCGGACGATTCCGGAATCCCTCGTTTCGCCAGGGCCTACCCACCGCGGCGGCGACCGCCTAGAATACGCAGGATGGGTAGCGGAGCGCGCTGATGTTCACGGGTCTTCTGCGGGCGATCTCGTTGGCGGCGCTGGCGTGCGGCGTCGGCATCGATCCTGCGCGCGCGGAAATCTACACCTGGGTCGACGCGAACGGGGTCGTCAACGTCGGCAACGAGACGCCTCCCGACGGTGTGCGCGTCACCAACGTCACCCCCGCGGTTCCGCTGAAGGCCGCGGCATATTACGAGACCGTCCGCGAGATGGCGCGGCAGGCCGAGCTGCAGGCGATGGCCGATCGCGTCCGGCAGCTGGAACGCGAGGCCGAGCTCGCGCGCTGGTCGGCGCCGCCGCCCCAGATCATCAATCCGGTCGTCAACCAGTGGACGCCCGTGACCTACAACATCGACATCTCGCCACCGGCAAGCCCGGCCAACGTCTGCGATTCGGATTGGGCGGGCTGGGGAGGCTGCGGGGGATGGGGCGGCTGGGGCGGTTCCGGCTACTACTCACCCGGCTACATCGTCAACCGGCCCGTGCGCCCGCAACGTCCGCAACCGCGGGCCGTGGATCGGCCGATCTCGTTGCCGCCGCTGTTCGGCGCGACCCTGCGCTTCGCCGGCGGCTGACGCCATGACGGCGCAGGCGTCGCTGCACGCGCAGCGGCGCGCTTGACGGCGTTCCCCGGTGCTCGCCGGACTCACGTGGCTGCTCGTCTTCCAGTGCCTGGGTGAGGTCATCGTCCGGCTCCTCGGCCTGCCCGTGCCGGGTCCCGTGGTCGGCATGCTGCTGCTCTTCGTCGCGCTGCGCGCACGCGAGGCCATTCCTGCCGCGATCGACAGCGCGGCGACGGCGCTGCTGCAGCATCTGTCGCTGCTGTTCGTGCCTGCGGGCGTGGGCGTGATGCTGCATTTCGGGCGTCTGGCCGACGAGTGGCCCGCGATCGTCGCCGCGCTGGTGCTGAGTACCGTGCTCGCCATCGGCACCACGGCCCTCACGATGCGCGCGCTGATTCGCCGCGGCGACGGGCCGGATGCCGACGCCGGCGCGGACGACGCGCCGCCGGGCGCTGCCCGATGACGCCGCAGCCGTTCACCGAGATCTGGGTCTACCTCGCGGCGACGCCGCTGCTGGGGCTCACGCTGACGCTGGTCGCGTATCAGGCCGCGTACGCGCTGTACCGCCGCGCCGGCTTCGTGCCGCTGCTCAACCCGGTGCTGGTCGCCGTCGCGCTGATCGTCGCCGTGCTCTTCGCCACGCGCACGGACTACCGCACCTACTTCGACGGCGCGCAGTTCGTCCATTTCCTGCTCGGCCCGGCCGTCGTCGCGCTGGCGGTTCCGCTGGCGCGCGAGTGGGACGGCGTGCGCCGCCTCGCGGCGCCGATCGGCGGCGCGCTTGTCGTCGGCGGCGCTGTCGCGGGCGGCAGCGCCGTCGCCATTGCCTGGGCGCTCGGCGCCTCGCCGGCAACGCTGCTGTCGCTGGCCCCGAAATCGGTGACCACGCCGATCGCGATGGGCATCGCCGACAAGATCGGCGGGCTGCCGGCGCTGGCGGCGGTGTTCGCGGTCACCACCGGCGTGATCGGCGCGACGCTCGGCAAGTACGTGCTCGACGCGCTGCGGGTGACCGACTGGCGGGTGCGCGGCTTCGCGCTGGGCGTCGCCGCGCACGGCATCGGCACCGCGCGCGCATTCCAGGTCAATGCCAGGGCCGGCGCGTTCGCCGGCCTCGCGTTCGGATTGCACGGCGCGCTGGCGGCGCTGCTGTTTCCGCTGTTGTACTGGCTGCTGCGCGCGGCGCAGTCCAGCCCGTGAGGGCGTCGCCTCGCGGGCGGGCACGCTGTCGCCTCCGCATGCGACTGCAGGAGCCGCGTGTCCGGCCGGGACGACGCGCTATTTGCCCCGACCCTTCGCCGGCGCCGCGGCGGGCGCACCTGGACCGGCGTGTCCGTCGCGCACCCATGACTCGAGCAGCGTGTAGGTGACCGCGAGCACCAGCGGACCGACGAAGATTCCGAGCAGCCCGAAGCTCAGCAGCCCGCCGATCACGCCGGCGAAGATCAGCAGCAGCGGCAGATCCGCTCCCTTCTTGATGAGGTAGGGGCGCAGCACGTTGTCCATGGTCCCGACGACCAGGGTGAACACCAGCAGCACCGTCGCCCAGACGATGTCCCCGGTCCAGTACATCCACGCCACGGCCGGGGCGAGGACGATGACCGGCCCGATCTGCGCGATGCAGAAGAGGAACATGAGCGCGGTCAGCACCGGCGCGAACGGGACGCCCGTGATCGCGAGGCCGATGCCGCCGAGGATCGACTGCGCGAGCGCCGTGACGACCACGCCGAGCGCCACGCCGCGGATCGCCTGTCCCCCGAGCGTCACCGCTTCCTCGCCCTGAACGCCGGCGAGGCGCCGGCCGAAAGCGCGCACGCCCGCCGCCGCGGCGTCTCCGTTCGCGTACATGATCGCGGCGATGACCACGGTGACGAAGAACTGCAGCAGCGCCCCGCCCACCGTGCCGGCCTCCTTCAGGAACCACTGCGCGGCGCCGCCGGCGTAGGGCTGCAGGCGCGGCATCAGCCCGCCCGCGCCGGCGTCGACCGCCTCGTTCCACAGCGCCGCGAGCTTGGACCCGACGAAGGGCAGGTTCGCGAGCCACGCGGGCGCCGGCGGGGGTGTGGACGTCAGCAGCGTCGTGATCCAGCCGGAGATGCGGCTGGCGTTCTCGATCAGCGTGCTGATGGCGAGCATGAACGGCACGATGAAGACCAGCAGCATGAGGCCCGTCATCACCATCACCGCCAGCCACCTGCGGCCGCCGAGGCGCTTCTGCACGGCGATCAGCACCGGCCAGGTGGCGACCACGATCATCGTGGCCCAGATCGTGGGCCCGATGAACGGGCGCACGACCCAGAACGACGCCAGCGTCATCGCGCCGATCATCGCAACGCCGAGGGTGATGCGGGTCAGGTCGAGGCGCGGTTCGCTCACGAGGGTCCCGGGTCAGGCAAAACCCCATGCTACCGCAAGCGGGCCACGGCTGCCGAATTCCCGACGGGCAACGGCGCGGCCGGCCGCTGCTTCAGTCGCGCTTGTTGGCGACGTCCCAGCGCTTGCGGCTGGTCGGGTGCGCCTCTTCGTAATACGCGCGCAGCGCGAAGAGCTCCGCCATCACCTCCGGCGGGAAGCCCTTGCGGTTTCCCCTGCGGTCGACGAACAGGTCGTCGATGAACGGGAGGAACGCCGCCGGATCCGTCCAGTTCGCGGCCAACCCATTGGCGATCCGGCTGAAGGTGCGCAGCAGCACCATCGGCCGCACGTCGCGTGGCAGCTTGGCGGCCCAGGTCACGGTCATCGGCAGCGGCTCGTCGGCGGGACGGCCCCTGCGTTGCGCGGCAGGTGTCGCGACCGGCTCTGCCCGGTCGACCTTCACGCGCTGCGCATGGACGTCGTTCGACGGTTCACGTTCGAACTTGCGATAGATGGACATGGCAGGGACTCCTCGTGCGCCGGCGGCATCGCGCCGCCTTAAAGTATAGTCCGCGAGCGGGCGAGCGGACTTGCCGTCTGCCGGGTCCGTCGCAGCGCCCGTCGCTCAGGATCGGGCGATCGCCGCTCGCGGATCAGCCGCCGGGAGCCGCCGCGCGCTCGCGGATCATGTCGGCGCGAAACGGCGCCAGCGTGTTCACCATTTGCGCGAATACCTTGGGGTTGGCCGCGATCACCTGGCCGCCGAACAGGAAGTCCCCTTCGCCGGTCAGGTCGCCGATGAGGCCTCCTGCTTCCTGCACCAGCAGGCTGCCGGCCGCGACGTCCCAGGCGTTGAGCCCGACTTCCCAGAAGCCGTCGTAGAAGCCGGCCGCGACGTAGGCGAGGTCGAGCGCCGCTGCGCCGGGCCGGCGCAGGCCGGCGGTCTGCTCGATCATCGTCTTCATCATCTGCAGATACGTGTCGAGGTAGCTCCCGTCGCGGAACGGGAAGCCGGTGCCTATCAGGCAATCGCGCAGGTGATCGCGCTTGGACACGCGGATCCGGCGGTCGTTGAGGAACGCGCCGCGGCCCCGGGTGGCCGTGAACAGGTCGTTGCGCACCGGGTCGTAGATCACGGCCTGCGTGATCTGCCCTTTGTGCTTGAGGCCGATCGAAACGCAGTACTGCGGGAACCCGTGCAGGAAGTTGGTCGTCCCGTCGAGCGGGTCGATGATCCAGAGGTTCTCGGCGTCGGCGTTGGCGCCTCGGGCGGTGCCTTCCTCTGCTAGAATCGCGTGGTCCGGGTACGCATCGAGCAGCGTCTCCACGATGGCCGCTTCGGCCGCGCGGTCCACCTCGCTGACGAAATCCTTGGGCCCCTTGGCCGTGACGGTCAGCAGGTCGAGGTCGCGGGCGCTGCGGTTGATGAAGTTGCCGGCGCGGCGCGCCGCTTTCACGGCGATGGCGAGGGTCGGATGCATGGTCGGGGGAGGGCGCCGGCAGCACGGCCGACGGCGCGCAAGGAACGTGGATGTGCATTGTAACCGGGGCGCGGTCGGCCCCGGCGCCTTTTGAGCCCGTCGCGGCTCGCCGTCTGCCCGGGGCCGCCGTGCTCGATCGCTTTCGCATCGTACTGGTGGCGCCCAGCCACCCCGGAAACATCGGCGCCGCCGCGCGCGCGATGCTGACGATGGGCCTCGCGCGCCTGGTGCTGGTCGACCCGCTGCGCTTTCCCGACCCCGACGTCGTGGCGCTCGCCTCCGGTGCGACCGCCGTGCTTGCGGGTGCCCGCGTGGTCGCCACGCTGGAGGAGGCGCTCGCCGGCTGCGTGTTCACGTGCGGCTTCTCGGCGCGCCCGCGCGAGTTCGCCGGACGCGTGCTGTCGGCGCGCGCCGCGGCGCAGGATGCGCTTGCGAGCGCGGCGCACGGCGAGGTCGCGCTGGTGTTCGGCACGGAGATGTCGGGGCTGTCGAACCGCGATCTCGCGCGGTGCACGGTAGTCGCCACGATCCCCACCAATCCGCAGTTCGGCTCGCTCAACCTCGCCGCGGCGGTGCAGGTGGCGGCGTACGAAGTGCGCGTGGCGGCCGAAGGCGATGCGGTGTGGAGCGCCCCGCGCTTCGCGCCGGCCACCGCCGACGAAGTCGAGGCGCTGTTCGCGCACGGCCGTCGCACGCTGTCCGCGATGCGCTTTCTCAACCCGGCGCGACCGCGCCGGCTCATGCCCCGCCTGCAGCGCCTCTTCGCGCGCGGCGGGCTCGAGAAGGAGGAGGTCAACATCCTGCGCGGCATCCTCGCGCGCATCGACGAGCTGATCGCGCATGGACCGCGGCGCTGAGCGGGCGCCTTCGCGGGCGCGCCGTCCGTGAGCACCGACGCGCGATCAGCTGCTCCGGCTGCGGCACCGATGGCACCGGACGACGCTGCGCCCGCGCCGCGCTGCCGCAATTGCGGCGCGCCGGCCGCCGATGCCTACTGCCCCTGCTGCGGGCAGGAAACGCGCGCGCGGCTGCCGACGCTGCGCGAGTTCACGCGCGAGGCGGCCGGCCGCTATGTGGCGCTCGACGGCACGCTGTGGCGCACGCTGGGCGGGCTGCTGACGCGCCCGGGGTTCCTGACGCGCGAGTACCTCGCCGGCCGCCGGCGGCGCTTCGTGCGGCCGTTCCGGCTGTACCTGGGCACCAGCCTGCTGTGCTTCCTGGTCGTCGGCGTTGCGATCGAACGCGCCGAGGTGACGGTCGACGGTTTGCCGGCGCTGCCGAGCGGCGCGAGCACGGTTGCCGGGGACTCCGGAGCTGCGTCGCAGTCGCCGGCCAAGGCCGGCGCGAAGGCCGCGGCGTCGGACCCTGACATCGTCTTCGACGAGGCTGTGGTCGCGCTACCGGGCCCGCTCAAGCCGGCCGGCGAGGTCATCGGCCGGCGGTTGAAGCGCTTCGTCGGACTGCCCTCGGCCGAGCGCATGAACGAGCTGAGGACGGGGATGCGGCACAACGCGCCGTACGCGATGTTCGTGCTGGTCCCCGCGCTCGCGCTGCTGCTGAAGCTCGCGTATCCGCGCAGCAGGCGGCTGCCGCAGCGGCCGGGCCTCTACGGCGAGCACCTGGTGTTCGCCGTGCACAATCACGCGTTCCTGTTCGTCGCGCTGACGCTGATCGCGCTGCTGCCCCAGCCGTTCGCAGCGCTGCTGTGGGCGTGGGTGTTCGCGTATTTCGTGCTGGCGCTGCGCGCCGTCTACGGCGGCGGCTGGCCGGGGACGCTCCTGCGCGGCGCCATGCTGTTCGTCGTGTACGTGCCGCTGGTGGCGATCGTCGCGGGGCTGCTGGTGGTTGCGGTCGTGCTGATCGGCTGACAGTGTGTCCGATGAGTCAGGCGAGCAGGCGCACGAGCCACAGCGACAGGATCGGGAAGAACACGAGCAGCGTCACGCGCAGCGCGTCGGAAATCAGGAACGGCACGACGCCGCGGAACGTCTCTGACATCGGCACGTCGCGCGCGAGGCTGTTGATGATGTAGACGTTCATCCCCACGGGCGGCGTGATGAGCCCGATCTCGACGACCATCAGCGCGAGGATGCCGAACCAGATCGCCTTGTCGGTCGGATTGAGGCCCCAGTAGTCGAGGCCCATCACGATGGGGAGGAAGATCGGGACGGTGAGCAGGATCATCGACAGGCTGTCCATGAGGCAGCCCAGGACGACGTAGATGCCGATGATCGCGGCCATCACCGCGAGCGGCGGCAGGCCGCTCCTGCCGACCCACTGCGCGAGCTCCCCGGGCATCTGCGTCAGCGCCAGGAACACGTTCAGCACGTCCGCGCCCAGCAGGATGAGGAAGATCATGCCGGTCGCCTCGGCAGTGCCGTAGAGGCACTCGACCAGGCCGTCCCAGCGCATGCCGCCCAGCCACACCGCGAAGAACATCGCGCCGGCCGTGCCGACCGCCGCCGCCTCGGTCGGCGTGAAGATGCCGCCGTAGATGCCGCCGATGACCACCAGGAACAGCAGGAGCACGGGCCACACGTCGCGCAGCGCCGCGGCGCGCTCGGCCCAGGTGTGCGGGTCGCCGGCCGGCCCCGAACCGGGCTTGACCCGGACGTAGATCGCGATCGCGAGCATGTAGCCGATCGCGGCGATGATCCCCGGCACGAACGCGGCCATGAACAGCTTGGCGATGTTCTGCTCGGCGAGGATCGCGTAGACGACCAGCACGATCGACGGCGGGATCAGGATGCCGAGCGTCCCGCCCGCGGCGAGCGTGCCGGTCGCGAGCGCCGGTTCGTACTTCAGCCGGCGCAATTCCGGCAGCGCCACCTGGCCCATGGTCGCAGCGGTCGCGAGCGAGCTGCCGCAGATCGCGCCGAACCCCGCGCACGCGCCGACCGCCGCCATCGCCACACCCCCGCGCCAGTGGCCGATCACGGCGTTGGCGCGCGTTGAACAGCGACTTCGACAGCCCGCCGCGGCTCGCGAACTGCCCCATCAGCAGGAACATCGGAATCACCGACAGGTCGTAGACCGAGAAGCGCGAATAGGCGGCCGACTTGAGGTAGTTGAGCAGCGGCGCCCACCCGGTGAGGGACACGTAGCCGGTCACGCCCGCGAGCAGCATGGCGATGCCGATCGGCACGCGGATCGCGAGCAGCACCAGCATCGCGCCGAACATCAGGAACCCGAATTCGACGCCGCTCATTTCGCGTCGTGGTGGCGGCTGCGCCAGTGCTGCCACGAGGTGTAGAAGCCGGCGGCGGCGAGCAGCGCGAACGACGGCACCATCAGCGCGACCGCCCACCAGGTCGGAATCTCGAGGATCGTCGTCTGGTCGTTCGCCGCGGCGAAACTCAGCGCGCCGACGGTGAGCCGCCATGCGAGCACCGCGGCCGCCGCGCCGAGCAGGAACGCGCCGAGGCTGTCCAGCGCGGCCCGCACGGCGTGGCGCGCGTTCGCGGTGAAGAAATCCACGAGGACGTGCCCGCCGCGCATCTGGCAGAAGGGCAGGAACGCTGCGACCGAGACAGCGCAGCCGAGCTGCACGAGTTCGTAGTCGCCGGGCAGCGGCTTGGTGAAGACTGCACGGCCGACGACGCTGGCGAGCGACATCAGCGTCATGGCGACGAGCACCAGCCCGCCCGCCAACGCGAGCGCGCGGCAGAGCCGGAACAGCAGCACGCCGACGGGATCGGTCGGCGCGCGCCTGGCGACCAGCGGCTCGCTCAAGCGCAGCGGCTCCGGATCATGGCCGGAAACGCACGGGGGCGGCGACCACCGGGCGCGCTCCTGCGGCCTACTTCTCGTACTTCTTGATCAGGTCCTTCGCCGACTGCAGCAGCGCCTTGCCGTCGTTGCCCTTGGCGGTGACGTCCTTCACCCAATCCTCGGGCAGGTTGGCGGTCGCCTTTTCCCAGGAGGCGAGCTCGCCCGCCGGGATCACGTAGAACGTGTTGCCGTGATCGACGGCGAACTTGCGCGCTGCCGGCGCCGAGGCGTCCCACTGCTTGCCCATCGCCCGCGACAGCTCCGCGCCGGAGTTGGCGTCGATCACCTTCTTCAGGTCCGCCGGCAGGCTGTCGTACTTCGCCTGGTTCATCGCGAGGATGAACACCGCGGTGTAGAGCGCCCGCGCCTTGGGGTCGGTCTCGCTCGAGAACTTGCTGAACTCGTGCGCCTTGATCGAGGGGATCACCTCCCACGGCAGCAGGTACCCGTCGACCACGCCCTTGGACAGCGCGTCGCCGAGGGCGGGCAGCGGCATCGCCACCGGCGTCGCGCCCAGCGCGCCCAGCATCTTGTTGGTCTGCCGGGTCGGTGCGCGCATCTTGAGGCCCTTGAAATCGGCCATCACCTTGATCTGCTTGTTCACCGTGTGGATGTAGCCGTTGTCGTGCACGTTGACGGCCAGCGCCTTGATCCCGGGGAACTCCTTGTTGCCGTAGAGCGTGTAGTACTCCCACGCCGCCTGGCTGGTGGCCTCGGCGCTCGAGGACATGAACGGCAGCTCGAAGGCCTCCATTACCGGGAAGCGGCCCGCGGTGTAGCCGGGGAGCGTCCACACGATGTCGGCAACGCCGTCCATCGCCTGCTGGATGAGCTGCGGCGGCGCGCCGCCCAGCTGCATGGCGGGGTAGATCTGGCACTTCAGCTTGTTGTTCGAATCCTTGGCGATCTTGTCGCACCAGGGTACGAGCAGCGTCGACGGCGGCATCGCCCCGGGCGGCCAGAAATGGTGGACCTTGAGCGTGACCTCCTGCGCCGCCGCCGGTAGCGCCAGCGTGGCGAGGAGCGCGAACGGCGCGAGCCTGCGGATGATCTGGGACATCGTTCCTCCGGTAATATCGAACGGCGTTCTTCTGGGTTCGGCGCGTCGACCGTGCCGAATCGGTCGATAGTAGCCAAAGGTGCGCATCCGGCGCAAATGGAGCGTCGAACGCCATCGCGGCGGGCGCCTGCACGCGCTGCCGGGCAGCGGGCGACCGCGACGCGCCGGCAATACTTGAGCAAATGACTCGGATATGGCAGAATGATCCAATGTTCGCCCGCCTGAACGAAGACATCGCGATCGTATTCGACCGGGATCCGGCCGCCCGGTCGAAATGGGAAGTCCTGACGTGCTATCCGGGGCTGCACGCGCTGTTGTGGCACCGGCTCGTCACCCATCCGCTCTGGGCCCGCGGCTGGCGCTGGCTCGCCCGCTGGCTCGCGCATTGGGGCCGCTTTCTGACCGGGATCGAGATCCACCCGGGCGCCACCATCGGCCGCCGCGTATTCATCGATCACGGCATGGGCATCGTGATCGGCGAGACCGCCGAAATCGGCGACGACTGCACCCTCTACCACGGCGTCACGCTGGGCGGCACGTCGTGGAACAAGGGCAAGCGGCACCCGACGCTCGCCGCCGGTGTGGTCATCGGCGCAGGGGCCAAGGTGCTGGGGCCGCTGACCGTGGGCGAGGGGGCGAAGATCGGCTCGAACGCCGTGGTCGTGCGCGACGTTCCGCCGGGGGCGACGGCGGTCGGCATCCCGGCACGCATCGTCGTCGGCGAGGAGGCCAAGCGCCGCGAGGACCAGGCGGCGAAGATGGGCTTTTCCGCCTACGCGATCAGCCCGGACATGGGCGACCCCATGGTGCAGGCGATTCACCGCCTGATCGACCATGCGGCGGCGGCGGACGCCCGCCTGGACGCCCTGGTCGCGGCGCTGCAGAGCGACGGCGTCGAGTGCGGCGACGCCAAGGCGACGGCCGAGCGCTTCGACCCGCAGGGCCTCAACCGAATGCTTGAGTGAACTAATCGGTCTTTTAGTTGACTAAATTGTTCGGGATTACTAGAATCTCGATGTCCAGGGCATCCGACGCGCGACGCGAGCTCCTGCAGGCCCACTGACGGGCCCGCCGGGCGCCGCCGGCGACCGGATGCGCGGCCGACGAACCCTTCACGAACGAGCGACCGAACATGCGACTCACCACCAAAGGACGTTTCGCCGTCACGGCGATGATCGACGTGGCGATGCACAGCACGAACGGCCCGGCCACGCTGGCCGGCGTGGCGGAGCGGCAGAAGATCTCGCTGTCCTACCTCGAGCAGCTCTTCGGCAAGCTGCGCCGCTCGGGGCTGGTGGAGAGCGTGCGCGGCCCCGGCGGCGGCTACCACCTCGCCCGGCTGCCGGACACGATGACGGTCGCGGACGTCATCGTCGCCGTCGACGAGCCGATCGACACGACGCAGTGCGGCGGCCAGGAGAACTGCCACGACGACCGGCGCTGCATGACCCACGAGCTGTGGGCGAATCTGAACGCCCACATCCTCGATTACCTGCAATCGGTCACGCTCGCCGATCTCGTGCGCCAGCAGCAGCAGAAGGCCGCCGTGGTCGTGCTGCAGGACCACCGGCAGACCCCCGGCGCCACGCGCGCTCCTGGCGCCGCCGCCGCTGCCTGACGACCGCGCCATTCCACGCGATTCGACCACCTTCCTTCGACCGGCCCCGCAATGAAGACCCCGATCTACCTCGACTACTCGGCGACGACGCCGGTGGACCCGCGCGTCGCGCAGAAGATGATTCCCTTCCTGACCGAGCACTTCGGCAATCCGGCCTCGCGCTCGCACGCCTACGGCTGGGAGAGCGAGAAAGCGGTGGAGGAGGCGCGCGAGCAGGTTGCGGCGCTGGTCAACTGCGACGCGAAGGAGATCGTCTGGACGTCGGGCGCGACGGAGTCGATCAACCTCGCGTTGAAGGGCGCCGCGCACTTCTACAAGGACAAGGGCCGCCACATCGTCACGGTCAAGACCGAGCACAAGGCGACCCTCGACACCGTGCGCGAGCTCGAGCGCGAGGGCTTCACGGCAACCTACCTCGACGTGCTGCCCAACGGCCTCATCGACCTCGAAGCGCTGAAGGCGGCGCTCGCGCCCGACACGATCATCGTTTCGGTGATGGCGGTCAACAACGAGATCGGCGTGATCCAGGACTTCGCCGCGATCGGCGAGATCTGCCGCGCGCGCGGCATCCTCTTCCACGTCGACGCCGCGCAGGCGACCGGCAAGATCCCGCTCGACCTCGCGACGCTCAAGGTCGACCTGATGTCGTTCTCGGCGCACAAGACCTACGGCCCGAAGGGCGTGGGCGCGCTCTACGTCCGGCGCAAGCCGCGCGTGCGCATCGAGGCCCAGATGCACGGCGGCGGCCACGAGCGCGGCATGCGCTCGGGAACGCTGCCCACGCACCAGATCGCCGGCATGGGCGAGGCGTTCCGAATCGCGCGGCTCGAGATGGCGACCGAGAACGAGCGCATCCGGATGCTGCGCGACAGGCTGGTCGCCGGCCTCTCGGCGATCGAGGAGATCTACGTCAACGGCGACATGGAGCACCGCGTTCCGCACAACCTGAACGTCAGCTTCAATTTCGTCGAGGGCGAGAGCCTGATCATGGCGGTCAAGGACATCGCGGTGTCCTCGGGCTCGGCGTGCACTTCCGCGTCGCTCGAGCCCTCGTACGTGCTGCGGGCGCTCGGTCGCAGCGACGAGCTCGCGCACAGCTCGATCCGCTTCACCGTCGGGCGCTTCACCACCGAGGAGGAGATCGACTACACGGTCGATCTGCTCAAGCGCAAGGTCGGCAAGCTGCGCGAGTTGTCGCCGCTGTGGGAGATGCACAAGGACGGCATCGATTTGAACACGGTGCAGTGGGCAGCACATTGAACATTGCTGCATCGCCCCGGGTTTCGCTGCGCTCAACCCGGGCTACGCGGCAGGTCGGCATCGGCGCACGATTGCGTAGCCCGGGTTGAGCGCAGCGAAACCCGGGACGATGCGTCAACGGAACATCAGCAATACTGGAGGTTGAAATGGCATACAGCGACAAGGTACTCGACCACTACGAAAACCCGCGCAACGTCGGCTCGTTCGCGAAGGACGCCGACGACGTCGGCACGGGCATGGTCGGCGCGCCGGCGTGCGGCGACGTGATGAAGCTGCAGATCCGCGTCGGCAAGGACGGCCTGATCGAGGACGCCAAGTTCAAGACCTACGGCTGCGGCTCGGCGATCGCGTCGTCGTCGCTGGTGACCGAATGGGTGAAGGGCAAGACGCTCGAGCAGGCGGTGGCGATCCGCAACACGCAGATCGCGGAGGAACTCGCGCTGCCGCCGGTGAAGATCCACTGCTCGATCCTCGCCGAGGACGCCATCAAGGCCGCGGTCGCTGATTACCGCAAGAAGCACGTCGAGGCCGGGCAGGGCAGCGGGCAGGCGGACGCCTGCGCGCCGGAACCCGTGCGGCACGCGGCGGACTGATCCCCCCATGCAAGCGGAGCCCAACGTGTCCGTCACCCTGACCGAATCGGCGGCGAAGCACGTCGCCAGTCACCTGGCCAAGCGCGGCAAGGGCGTCGGCCTGCGCCTCGGCGTGCGCACCTCGGGCTGCTCGGGCCTCGCCTACAAGCTCGAGTACGCGGACGAGGTCCGTCCCGAGGATCTGCGCTTCGAGAGCCACGGCGTCACCGTCATCATCGACCCGAAGAGCCTGCCGTACCTCGAGGGCACCGAGCTCGACTTTGCCCGCGAAGGCCTGAACGAGGGGTTCAAGTTCAACAACCCCAACGTGAAGGACGCCTGCGGCTGCGGAGAATCCTTCAACGTCTGACCGCAGCGCCTGCGCCGGCGTGCCGGGCGGCAACGCGAAGGCGCCGGCGGCGCCTTCCGGCCCCTCCGCGGCGCCACCCTCCCGGACCGAGGGAGGGACGACACCGATGATCGACTTTTCGCGCAATCACTTCGAACTCTTCGGCCTGCCGGAGCGCTTCCGCTTCGACAGCGGGGCGCTCGATCGCGCCTACCACGCGCTGCAGGGCGAGGTGCATCCCGACCGTTTCGCCGCCGACGGCGACGCGGCGCGCCGAATGGCGCTCCAGTCGTCGGCGCGCGTGAACGAGGCCTATCGCGCGCTGAAGGACCCCGTCGATCGCGCGCAGTACCTGCTGTCGCTGCGCGGCGTCGATGCGCCGGCCGATACCGACTCGGCGCTGCCGCTCGACTTCCTCGAGCGGCAGCTCGAGCGGCGCGAGGCCGCCGCCGACGCGCAGGCGGCGCGCGATGGCCCGGCGCTCGAGGCGCTGCTGGCCAACCTGCGCGCCGATTGCGCCGCCCGCGAGGGCGAGCTCGCCGCGCTGCTCGACAACGGCGGCGCGTCGGACGCGGCGCGGATGCGCGTTCGCGAGTTGAAGTTCCTCGGCAAGATGGCCGCCGACATCGACGCGATGCTGGGCGATTTAGAATCCTGATGGCGCTGCTCCAGATCTCCGAGCCGGGGGAGTCGCCGGCGCCGCACGAGCGCAGGCTCGCCGTCGGGATCGACCTCGGCACCACCAATTCGCTGGTGGCGACGGTGCGCAACGGGATCCCCGTCGTGCTGCCGGACGAGAACGGCCATCCGCTGCTGCCCTCGATCGTCCACTACGGCGAGCGCGGCGTCGCGGTCGGCCTCGCGGCGCAGGCGCAGCAGGCACTCGATCCGCAGAACACGATCGTCTCGGTGAAGCGGCTGATGGGTCGCGGGCTCGCCGACCTCGCCGATGCGCGCCGGTTTCCGTACCGCTTCATCGACGAGCCGGGCATGGTCAAGCTCGGCACCAGGGCGGGAAGCAAGAGCCCGGTCGAGGTCTCGGCCGAGATCCTGCGCGCGTTGCGCCAGCGCGCCGAGGCGAGCCTCGGCGGACCGCTGGTGGGCGCCGTGGTGACGGTCCCCGCGTATTTCGACGACGCGCAGCGGCAGGCGACCAAGGACGCGGCGCGCCTCGCCGGGCTCGAGGTCCTGCGCCTGCTGAACGAGCCGACGGCCGCGGCGATCGCCTACGGGCTCGACAACGCATCCGAGGGCATCTACGCGGTCTACGATCTGGGCGGCGGCACGTTCGACATCTCGATCCTCAAGCTCTCGCGCGGCGTGTTCGAGGTGCTCGCCACCAACGGCGACTCCGCGCTGGGCGGCGACGACTTCGATCATCGCGTCTTCTGCTGGATCATCGAGGCCGCGAGGCTCGCGCCGCTCTCGCCTTCGGACACGCGCCTGCTGATGGTCAAGGCGCGCGAGGCGAAGGAGAACCTGACGCTGCACCAGTCGGCGCCGATCGTGACCGCGCTGTCCACCGGCGAGAAGGTCGATCTCACGCTGACCGAGGCGCTGTTCACGGCGATCACGCAGAATCTCGTCGCCAAGACGCTCTCGCCGGTGCGCCGCGCGCTGCGCGACGCCGGGCTCGCGCCGTCCGCGGTCGACGGCGTGGTGATGGTCGGCGGCGCCACGCGGATGCCGCAGATCCAGAAGGCGGTCGGCGAGCTGTTCGGCGCGCCGCCGCTCACCAACCTCAATCCCGACCAGGCCGTGGCGCTCGGCGCGGCGATGCAGGCCAACGTGCTCGCGGGCAACCGCGCCGCCGGCGAGAGCTGGCTGCTGCTCGACGTCATCCCGCTCTCACTCGGGCTCGAGACGATGGGCGGGCTCGTCGAGAAGATCGTGCCGCGCAATTCGACGATCCCCGTGTCGCGCGCGCAGGAGTTCACCACGTACAAGGACGGGCAGACGGCGATGGCCATCCACGTGACGCAGGGCGAGCGCGAGAAGGTCGCCGACTGCCGCTCGCTCGCGCGCTTCGAGCTGCGCGGCATCCCGCCGATGGTGGCCGGGGCGGCGCGCATCCGCGTCACGTTCCAGGTCGACGCGGACGGCCTGCTGTCGGTGGCGGCGCGCGAACTGACCTCGGGCGTCGAAGCGGCGATCGTCGTGAAGCCCTCCTACGGGCTCGCGGAGTCCGACATCGCGCGCATGCTGCAGGATTCCTTCACCCATGCGAGCGACGACATGGCGGCGCGGGCGCTGGCCGAAGCGCAGGTCGAGGCGGACCAGGTGGTTGCCGCGACCGACGCGGCACTCGCCGTCGACGCCGACCTGCTCGATGCCGGCGAGCGCGCCGCGGTCGATGCGGCGCTCGCGCGCGTGGCCCGCTGCCGTGCCGAGCCCGACCATCGGGCGCTGGCGGCCGCGACCGCGGCGCTCAATCACGCCACCGGCGAGTTCGCCGCGCGGCGCATGAACCGCAGCGTCGGGCGCGTCCTGACCGGCCGTCGCATCGACGCGCTCTCCTGAACCCGGCCGGAACCGCCATGCCTCAAATCGTCGTCATGCCGCACCCCGAGATCTGCCCGGAAGGCCGGACGTTCGAGGCGCGCAAGGGCGTGTCCCTTTGCGACAACCTGCTCGCGCAGGGAATCGAGATCGAGCACGCCTGCGAGAAATCCTGCGCCTGCACCACCTGCCACGTGATCGTGCGCGCGGGGCTCGCTTCGCTGTCGCCTTCGACCGAGGACGAGGACGATCTCCTCGATCGCGCCTGGGGGCTCACGCCGCAGTCGCGGCTGTCGTGCCAGGCGATCGTCGACGACGAGGACCTCGTCGTCGAAATCCCGAAGTACACGATCAACTACGCGAGCGAGCGGCACTGAGCGCGCCGGAGTGAACCGAGGAGCCGTGCCCGTGAAGTGGACCGACATCAACGACATCGCGGTCGCCCTGTGCGCGGCGCACGCGGACGTGGACCCGCTCAAGGTCAACTTCGTCGACCTGCACCGGTGGGTCTGCGCGCTGCCGGGGTTCGCCGACGATCCCAATCGCAGCGGCGAGAAGATCCTCGAGGCGATCCAGATGGCGTGGATCGACGAGGCGGATTGACCGGGGTCGGATTAAGTGGGGTCACGGATTAAGTGGGGTCCGGATTAAGTGGGGTCAGACACTACTTTTCGGCGTAAGCGTCCGGGCAATACCGTCTGGACGGGCCGCAAGTGTCCGGCGATGATCGCGGGGCGGATGCGACTGGAACGTGTCCACGACTTCGATCATGGGCACAACGATTCGACCGGTCATTGCGGGCGCTGACCGGCTCCAATACCGACGACACGCGCTGAGCTTCAAGCGGAAGCTGGTCGCGCTGACATTGGCGCCCGGCGCCTCGGTTGCACGCATTGCGCGCGAGCACGGGGTCAACGCCAAGCAGGTGTTCTCGTGGCGCAAGCTCTATCGCGAGGGTCGGCTTGGCCCGACCGCTTCGGATGATGTGCGATTGCTCCCGGTGGATGTAGTTGCGCCAACGATGGCTGTAAGCACGAAGCCAGAGGAGCCCGGTGTTCAGGGGAAGACGCATAGCGGCCGGCTGCGCGTCGAATGCGCCCATGCCCACCTGATCATCGAAGGTAGTCCGGATGCGCAGGTGCTGCGGATAGTGCTTGAGCACCTGCTGCGATGATTGGCCTGCCCATGGGCACGCGCGTCTGGCTCGCGGCGGGGGTCACCGATATGCGACGCGGCTTCGACGGGTTGGCGGCATTGGTGCAAACCACGCTCGCCGAGAATCCGTTTGCGGGACACGTTTTTGTATTTCGCGGCAAGCGCGGCGATCTGGTCAAGCTACTGTGGTGGAGCGGCGATGGCATGAACCTCTATGCGAAGCGACTGGAGCGCGGTCGGTTCGTGTGGCCGCAAGCGACGACAGGCGCGGTGCATTTGACGAACGCGCAGTTGTCGATGTTGCTCGAAGGAATTGATTGGCGTCGACCGATCAGAACAGCGCAACCGGAACGCGCGGCGTGAATGCAAAAATATGTGCGCGTGTTGTTCACACCACGCACGAGTGTCGATAGAATTCGTGCATGCGCGCAGCGACCCACAGAGCACTTCCGAACAAGGTCGCGGCGCTGCGCACTCTGGTCATCGATCTTCAGTCGCGACTGCAAAGTCGTGACGATGCGTTGCAGGCACGCGAGGCGCAACTGCAGGCCGGCCAGCAGGAACTGGTGTATCTGCGCACCTGGATCGAGCGGCTCAAGCTGGAACTCGCTCGGCTGCGCCGGATGCAGTTCGGCCGTTCATCCGAGCAATTCTCTGCACGCATCGAGCAACTCGAACTGATCGTGGAGGAGTTTGAGGCAAGCGCGGCCCAGCAGACGCCGGCAGCGGTATCGCCGCGTGCGCCGGCGCGCAAACCGGTGCGCAAGCCGTTGCCCGAGCACCTGCCCCGCGAGACGGTGATCCACGCGCCCGATGCCACCTGTCCGGACTGCGGCACGACGATGCTGCGCATGGGCGAGGACGTGTCCGAGATGCTGGAGTACGTGCCGGCCCGGTTCAAGGTGATTCGCCAAGTGCGACCGAAGCTCAACTGCGCCTGTTGCCAACGGATCGTGCAGTTGCCGGCGCCGATCCGGCCGATCGACCGTGGCCTTCCGGGCCCGGGCCTGTTGGCCCATGTGGCGGTGAGCAAGTTTGCCGATTCCCTGCCGCTGTACCGGCAAGCGCAGATCTATGCGCGTGAGGGGGTCGAGCTGGAACGCTCGACGCTAGCCGACTGGCTCGGCGGCGTGGCGCGCCTGACGCAGCCGCTGGTGGATGCGCTCGGTCGCTACGTGCTGGGCGCGCACAAGCTACACGCCGACGATACGCCGGTGCCGGTGCTGGAACCGGGGCGCGGCGTGACCAAGACTGGCCGGCTGTGGACCTATGTTCGTGATGATCGACCGGCGGGCAGCGACGATGCTCCGGCCGTGTGGTTCCAGTACTCGCCGGATCGCAAAGGTGAACGGCCGCTGGCCCACTTGCAAGACTTCACTGGCGTCCTCCAGGCGGATGGCTACGCCGGCTTCGACCGCCTCTATGCGCGCGGCGATGTCGTCGAAGCGGCCTGTTGGGCGCACGTACGTAGGAAGTTCTACGACATCCACCTCGCCAACGACTCGCCGATCGCGGCAAAGGCGCTGACCAGGATCGGGGCACTCTACGCGATCGAGGCCGACGTTCGGGGCCGACCACCCGATCAACGCAAGATGGCGCGCCAAGCGCGGGCCGGGCCGCTACTCGATGCCTTGCATGACTGGCTGCAGACTTCGCTGGCCACGGTGTCGAAGAAATCCGAACTGGCGGTCGCCATGCGTTACGCGATCACGCGCTGGCCTGCGCTAACCCGCTACCGCGACGATGGCGGCATTGAGATCGACAACAACGCGGCGGAACGCAGCTTGCGCGCGGTTGCGATCGGCCGTAAGAATTACCTCTTCGCCGGTTCCGACGCCGGTGGCGATCGTGCCGCCGCGTTCTACAGCCTGATCGGTACGGCCAAGCTGAACGGCCGGGACCCGGAAGCGTATCTGCGCACTGTGCTCGAGCGCATCGCCGAGCATCCGATCAATCGCATCGACGACCTGTTGCCATGGAATCTCGCAAGCGCACTCGGCGAGGAACGGCGCAAAGCGGCGTAACAGCGCCGACCGGCACTGCAGCGAGCCTCCGGTTGGCGAACATCGACGAGCTGATCGAAAGCGGCGGACAGATCAGTTTGGGCACGGTGTACCCACTGCGGTATGTAACAGCGGTCGCCAACGATGAACACAACAGCCTGGCGATGCTGCAGCGGAAACCGGGAGAAACGTTACAGCAGCTGCTCGAACGCCTCGACGCCGCGATCGGTCTCGCTTGGACCTCGGATCGATTCACAGACGAGATCAATCCGCCGTCGCCCAAGACCAAGCAGCGTTGAAATCTCGCGTCAAGACGGTATCGCCCGGACGCTTACTTTTCGGCGACCGATGTGCCAGTTGTGAACACCCATTGAAAAGTAGTGTCTGACCCCACTTAATCCGGACCCCACTTAATCCGGACCCCACTTAATCCGGACCCCACTTAATCCGACCCCGGTCAATCCGCGAAGAGGTGGAGGACGGCGTCCAGCCCGCAGTGATCGACCGCGTGCGTCGCCTGCGCGCGCACGACCGGCTTGGCGTGGTAGGCAACCGAGACGTCGGCCGCCGCGAGCATCGGCAGGTCGTTGGCGCCGTCGCCGATGGCGAGCGCGATCTCGTCGCCCCGGCACAGCCGTTCCCTCAGCGCGACGACGAGCGCGGCCTTCTCCTGCGCACCGACAATCGGGCCCAGCACCCGTCCGGTGAGCCGCCCGTCGACGATCTCCAGCGTGTTCGAAGCCGTCTCGTCGAGACCGAGGCGCGCCTGCAGCCGCTCGGTGAAGAAGGTGAAGCCGCCCGAAACGAGCAGTGTCGTGGCGCCGACCGCCTTGAACCCGGCGAGCATTTCCACCGCGCCCGGCGACAGCCGCAGCCGCTCGTCGTAGACGCGCTGCAGCGAGTCCACGGGCAGCCCGGCGAGCAGCGCCACGCGCCGGGCGAGGCTCTCCTTGAAGTCGATCTCGCCGCGCATCGACGCCGCGGTGATCGCCGCCACCTGAGGCTTGATGCCCTGCATGTCGGCGATCTCGTCGATGCATTCGATCGTGATCAGCGTGGAGTCCATGTCCATCGCAACCAGCTTGACCCGCGAGCGGGCAAGGTCGGCGGGGACGAAGGCGTGGTCAATCCCGGCGCTCGCGCAGAATTCGGCGATGCCGGCGCGGGATTTGACGTCGCGGAGGCGGTAGGCCTGCGGCGGCGAGCGGTGGTCGGCAACGGGGTTCGGGTCGGTTCGCGCTGCGTTGCGAGCTGCGGCCCCGGGTTTCGCTTCGCTCAACGCCGGGCTACCCTCCGGGCCACGGTTCGGGCCACGGTCCGGGGCACCGATGAGCGCCGAGACGTCGCGCGTCCCGGCGAGCTTCGCGATCGCGGACAGGTCGCCGGCGCCGATGCGCGGCGACTGGATGACGAGATCGGTCATCGGCGGCGCTATTGCCGCCGCGCCTTGGGCTTGCCCGGCCGGCTCTCCCGCGCGAGCGGTTCGTTGTAGGCCGGACGCGGCGGCGCGCCCGCCGGCGCCTCGACGGCGAGCGTGAAGTCGATCTTGGTCGTCTCCAGGTCCACGCGCGCGACGGTGACCCGCACGCGGCCCGCGAGCTGGAAGCTGCGCCCGCTGCGCTCGCCGACCATCGCGTGCTTCGCGGGGTCGTAGTGGAAGTAGTCGCGGCCGAGCTCGGTGACGTGGACGAGGCCGTCGATGTTTAGGTCGTCGAGCGTGACGAAGATGCCGAAGCTGGTGACGCCGCTGATCGTGCCGTCGAAGGTCGCGCCGACCTTGTCCTGCATGAAGTAGCACTTGAGCCAGTTCTCGACGTCGCGCGTGGCATCATCCGCCCGACGCTCGGTGAGCGAGCAGTGCGCCCCCAGTTCGGTCCACGTCGTGCCGCCGGGCTGGTAGTTCTGCCCGGCGAGCACCGCCTTGATCGCGCGGTGCACCACCAGGTCCGGATAGCGGCGGATCGGCGACGTGAAATGCGCGTAGGCCTCGTACGACAGGCCGAAGTGCCCGACGTTGTCCGGGCGGTAGCGCGCCTGCTGCAGCGAGCGCAGCAGCACCGTCTGCAGCAGCGCGTAGTCTGGCCGGTTCTTGATGCCGATCAGCAGCTTCGCGTAGTCGGACGCGGTCGGGTCTTCGCCGCCGCCGAGCGTGAGCGCGCAGCCGCCGAGGAACTCCTTCAGCAGCCCGAGCTTCTCCGGCGTCGGGCCCTCGTGCACGCGGTAGAGCGCGGGATGCTGCGCCTTGGCGAGGAACTCCGCCGTGCAGACGTTCGCCGCCAGCATGCATTCCTCGATGATCTTGTGGGCCTCGTTGCGCGGCGCCGGGACCACGCGGACGATCTTGCCGCGCACGTCGAACTCGAGCTGCATCTCGACGGTTTCGAAGTCGATTGCGCCGCGCTTCTCGCGCGCCCTGGCGAGCGCCTGGTAGAGCGCATGCAGGTTGGTCAGGTGCGGCAGCAGCGGCTTCGCTTCGGCGGGCAGGGCCGCCGGGTCGTCCGCCGCCGCCGACAGCCAGTTCCACACCTGCGTGTAGGTGAGCCGCGCGCGCGAGTGCATCACGCCCGGGTAGAAGCGATACTGCCTGATCGTGCCCTGCGCGGTGACCTCCATGTCGCAGACCATGCACAGCCGGTCGACGGCGGGCTTGAGCGAGCACAGCTCGTTCGACAGCGCCTCGGGCAGCATCGGGATCACGCGGCGCGGGAAGTACACCGACGTCCCGCGTTCGCGCGCGTCGCGGTCGAGCGCATCGCCGTCGCGCACGTAATGCGAGACGTCGGCGATCGCGACCACCAGCCGGAAGCCCTTGCCCTTGCGCTCGCACCAGACGGCGTCGTCGAAGTCCTTCGCCGTCTCGCCGTCGATGGTGACGAGCGGCGAGCCCCGCAGGTCGACGCGCCCCGCGAGGTCGCTCTCGCGCACCGTCGCCGGCAGCTTCTGCGCCTGCTTCACCGCGGGCGCCGAGAACTCGTGCGGCAGGTCGTGCTTGCGCAGCGCGATCTCGATCTCCATCCCCGGATCGGTGTGGCTGCCGAGCACCTCGACCACGCGCACCATGGCCTCGCGCTGCGGGGACGGGTAGGCGATGAATTCGACGACGACGACGTCGTTCAGCTTCGCGCCGCCGCGCTCGTCGGGCGGCACCAGCAGGTCCTGGTTGATCCGGCGGTTCTCGGCGACGACGAACCAGATGCCGCGCTCCTCGAACAGGCGGCCGACGACGCTGCGGTTGCCGCGCTCGAGCACGTCGACGATCGCGCCTTCGGGCCGGCCGCGCTTGTCCGTGCCGATGCGCCGCGCGGTCGCGCGGTCGCCGTGGAGCGTCTTGTGCATCTCCTTCGGCGAGAGGAAGAGGTCGGCGCTGCCGTCGTCCGGGACCAGGAAGCCGAAGCCGTCCGGGTGGCCCTGCACGGTGCCGGTGACGAGATCGAGCTTGGCGACCACGCACAGGTCGCCCTTGCGGTTCACCATCAGCTGGCCGTCGCGCTGCATGGCCCCGAGGCGGCCGCCGAAGGCCTCGCGCGCGGCGGGATCGACGGCGAGCTCCCGCGCCAGCTCGTCCGGCGGCACGGGCACGCCGGCGCTCTGCAGCGCGTCGAGGATGGCCACGCGCGACGGGATTGCGTCGGGATCGACGTCGTCGCGACGGCGCGACGCGCTCACCGGACTGCCTTCGTGCTGCGCGCTGCGGCCTTCGGGCTTGGGACGGCCCGGCGCGCTCGCTGGAATGCCTTCGTGCTGCGCAATCGGTTTTTCGCGCTTGGGGCGGCCCGGCGCGCTCGCTGGAATGCCTTCGTGCTGCGCACTCCGGTATTCGCGCTTGGGGCGGCCCGGCGCGCTCATGGGCCCGGCCGCAGGGTCGACCGGCTCAGCGCGCGGCGTTGGCGTGGAGCGCGGGGGCGCAGCTGCGGCCGCCGTGCGGGTGGAGCGGGTGCGCGGCGGGTTTGCCGGCGCGGGTGGTTGGGTGTTTTTCTTTGACAAGGGGATGATCGGAAAGTAAAATTCGCATCCGCGGTCGCCCAGATGGCGGAATTGGTAGACGCACTAGGTTCAGGTCCTAGCGGTGGCAACACTGTGGAGGTTCGAGTCCTCTTCTGGGCACCATTCTCCGACCGCATTCTCCCACACTTTGGGTGCCCGTCCGGGCGCCGGCCCGTCCGATACGGCGGGCAATGCAGCAGCCGACGCAGGGCCGCGCCATCGGGTGCCGCGCGCGGCGCGGCCGCGCTGGCCGACTACGGCTTCGCCAGGCGCTCCTTCAGCCCCGCGGGCCGGAGGTGGTCGTAGACCTCGAACGGCTGGTGGATCCAGGGATTGTCCGGCAGGTACTCGACGAAGAAGTCGGGCTTGAACACCGAACACGCCTTCCACCACAACACGGCGGTCATGCAGGCGCTGATGTGATGGAAGCGCTGCGGCAGCGTCCGGTGGACGAGTTCCAGCGTGTGGCCGGAATCGACCATGTCGTCGACCAGCAGCACGCGCTCGCCGAGCCGCGGCGAGGTCATCGTCATGTGCTCGGCGATCACCAGCTCGCCGCGGATCGTGCCGCCCTCGGCCGCGTACGAATGGGTCGACAGGATCGCGAGCGGGCGCTCGTAGATCCGCGACAGCACGTCGCCGACGCGCATGCCGCCGCGGGCGATGCAGATGATCTGGTTGAACTCGAATCCGGACTCGTGGACGATGAGCGCGAGCCGTTCGACGAGCGTGTTGTATTGGTCCCAGGAGACGCGCAGGTCGGGCATGGATTCTCCCATCAATGCCCCCTCGGGGGCGGATTCATCGTAGCCCGGGGTTGAGCGAAGCGAAACCCGGGTGGATGCGGCCATGGCCACGACTGCCCCGGGCCGCGCCTCGCTCAACGCCGGGCTACGCAGATTCTCGAGCTCGTTTCGTCCTAGGCGAACGGATGGTGGCGCAGGATCGTCTCGCCGCGATCGGGCCCGGTGGACACCATCGCGATCGGCACGCCGGCGAGCGCCTCGATGCGCTGGAGGTAGGCGCGTGCATTCGCAGGCAGGCGCTCGAAGCTCGTCACGCCGACCGTCGTGTCGCGCCATCCCGGCAGCGTCTCGTACACCGGCTCGCACTCGGCCACGGCATCGGCCCCCGAGGGCAGCAGCGGCAGCGCCTTGCCCTGCACGAGGTAGCCGGTGCAGATCCTGATCTCGTCCATGCCGTCGAGCACGTCGAGCTTGGTGATGCACAGGCCGTCGACGCCGTTCAACTGCAGCGAGCGCCGCAGTGCCGCCATGTCGAGCCAGCCGCAGCGGCGCGGCCGCCCGGTGACCGAGCCGAATTCGTTGCCGCGCTTCGCGAGACCCGCGCCGGTCTCGTCGGTCAGCTCGGTGGGGAAGGGGCCGGTGCCCACGCGCGTCGTGTAGGCCTTGACGATGCCCAGCACGTAGTCGAGAAATTCGGGGCCGACACCCGCGCCCGGGGCCGCCGCGCCGGCGAGGCAGTTCGACGACGTCACGTACGGATACGTGCCGTGGTCGATGTCGAGCAGCGCGCCCTGCGCGCCTTCGAACAGCAGCGATTCGCCGCGCGCGCGCGCCGCCTGCAGCAGCCCCGCGACGTCGGCGACCATCGGCTGCAGCTGCGGGGCCAGCGCCAGCGTCGCATCGCGCGTCGCCGCGAACGGCACCGGATCGCGCTTGAAATACTGCGTGAGCACGAAATTGTGATACTCGAGCAGCGCGTCGAGCTTCTCCGTGAAGCGCTCGGGATAGAACAGGTCCTGCAGGCGGATCGCCCGGCGCGCGATCTTGTCCTCGTACGCGGGGCCGATGCCGCGCCCGGTGGTGCCGATCTTGGCGTCGCCCATCGCGCCCTCGCGCGCCTGGTCGAGCGCGACGTGGTAGGGCAGCACCAGCGGGCACGCGGGCGAGATCTTGAGGCGCGAGCGCACCTCCACGCCCGCGGCCTCGAGCTCGCCGATCTCCTGCAGCAGCGCGGAAGGCGAGACCACGACGCCGTTGCCGATGTAGACCGACACGCCCGGATGAAGGATGCCCGACGGTATCAGGCGCAGCACCGTCCTGCGGCCGCCGATGACCAGCGTGTGGCCCGCGTTGTGGCCGCCCTGGAAGCGGACCACGCCCTGCGCGTTCTCGGTCAGCCAGTCGACGATCTTGCCCTTGCCTTCATCGCCCCACTGGGTCCCGATGACGACGACGTTCTTGCCCATGCTCTGATGTTCCTCGGTGAAGTCCGGCGCGGCGTCGGCGCGCGTCAGCCGGCGCGCGCGACGAGGCCGGCGAGCTGGCGCAGGTCGAGCGTGAAACCGGTTGCCGGCCGCGCGCGGCCGAACGCCTTGCCGATGCCGTCGTAGCGGCCGCCGTGGCCGATCGCGTTCGCCTCGCCGGCCGTGAAGACGGAGAAGATCGCGCCGGTGTGGTAATGGTAGCCGGTGAGGTCCGCGAGGTCGACATGCAGCGCGTCGACGTGCGCCTGCGCGGCCTGCGCGAGGCTCGCCAGCGCGTCGAGCGCGTTGGCGATCGCCGGCGATGTCGGGCAGCCGCGCGCGTGCGGCGGCGAGCACCTCCTGCGCCGGCCCGTAGAGCGTCGGCAGCGCCGTGAGGGCATCCCGCCAGGCCGCCGGGCAGCTTCGCCGTCAGGTCGCCGACCGCGGACATGTCCTTCGCGCGCAGCGCCGCGAACAGCTCGCTGTCGTCGCCGTTGCCGGCGATGCCGGCGGCGTTGGCGAGCGCCCGATAGACGCCGACGTGCCCGAGGTCGAGGTGCAGGGCGCGGAGCCCGACCGCGGCCAGCGACGACAGCAGCAGCGTGATCACCTCGCAGTCGCCGGCAATCCCCGGCTCGCCGTAGAGCTCGGCGCCGATCTGCACGACTTCCCGCGTCTCGCCGATGCCGGCGGGCAGGGTGCGCAGCACGCTGCCTGCGTAGCAGAGGCGGGTGACGCCGGGCTCGTTGAGGACGTGGGCGTCGATGCGCGCCACCTGCGGCGTCATGTCGGCGCGGAAGCCGAGCAACCGCCCCGACAGCGGGTCGACGACCTTGAAGGTCTGCAGCTCGAGGTCCCGCCCGGTTCCCGTGAGCAGCGACTCCAGGTGCTCGACCAGCGGCGGCTGCACCAGCCGGTAGCCCTGCCCCCGAAAGTGGTCGAGCAGCGTGCGGCGCAGCGCCTCGATCCGCTCGGCTTCCGCCGGGAGGATGTCATCGATGTGCTCGGGCAGTATCCATTTACGCATAGCGGATCAACCAGAAACCGGCGAGCCCGATGACGACCGAAACGGCCCCGATGAAGCGCAGCTGGCCGTCGGTGAGCTCGACCAGCTTGCGGAAGCTCTCGCGCCACAGGCGCGGCGCGAACAGCGGCAGCAGGCCTTCGATGACGAGCACCAGCGCGAGCGCCGCAAGCAACGATTCGGGCACCGCAGTCCCCTTCGACGCGCCAGCCTTCCCGCTCCGTGCGGCCTAGCGCGGCACGCCGGGGCTCATTTGCCCGTTCCCTTGGCGGGGCTGCCGCCGGGGCTTCTCATGTAGCGCAGAAACTCGGAGTTCGGGTCGAGGACCATCATGTCGCTCTTGTTCCGGAACGACGCCTTGTACGCTTCGAGGCTGCGGTAGAACGCGTAGAACTCGGGGTTCACGCCGTACGCCTGGGCGTAGATCGCGGACGCCCTGGCATCGCCGTCGCCCTTGACCTTCTGCGCGTCGCGATACGCGTCGGCGAGGATCACGGTGCGCTGGCGGTCGGCGTCGGCGCGAATCTTCTCGGACTCCGCCTGACCCTGCGAGCGGAGCTCGTTGGCCACGCGGCGGCGCTCGGACTCCATGCGCGCGAACACCGGGCCGGTCACGTCCGGCGGCAGCTCGACGCGCCGCAGCCGCACGTCGACGATCTCGACGCCGATCGACTTGGCGTCGAGGTCAGCCTTCTGGCGCGTGGTGTTCATGATCTTGTCGCGCTCGCCGGAGATGGCGTCGTGCACCGTGCGCTTGTTGATCTCCTCGGCCAGGTTCGAGCGCACCGTCTGCGACAGGCGGCGGCGCGCGGCTTCCTCATCGCCCTGCACGCTGATGTAGTACTGCTTGACGTCGACGATGCGCCAGAGGACGAAGAAGTCGACGAGCAGGGGCTTCTTCTCCGACGTCGTGATGCGGTCGGGCTCGGCGTTGTCGAGGAGCAGCGTGCGCTTGTCGTAGAACTTGATGTTCTGCATCAGCGGGATCTTGGCGTAGAGGCCGGCGTTCGCCTGCGTCTCGATGATCTCGCCCAGCTGGAAGCGGATCGCGTACTGCCGCTGGTCGACGGTGTAGAGCGACTGCGACGCGACCAGCAGCACGGCGACGACGAGGGCGAGCAAGGGCATCGTGAACTTCATCGCGAGTCCCCCACGCGCTCGCGGGCACGCAGCGCATCGCGCGAGCGGCCGGCGTCGGTCGACGCCGCCGGCTCAGGCGCGGGGACGGGCGCCGGCGCCCGCGACGGCGCGGCCTCGACGACGGTGGGCGCGGCGCTCGCCGCCGCTGCCGCCGCCGCGCCGCTGCTCTGCTGGATCAGCTTGTCGAGCGGCAGGTAGAGCAGGGTTCCGCCGGCCTTCTGGTCCATCATGATCTTGCTCGCGTTGCCGACGACCGACTGCATCATGTCGAGGTAGAGCCGCTCGCGCGTGACGCCCGGGGCCTTCGCGTATTCGACGAGGATCTGCCTGAAGCGCGACGCGTCGCCTTCGGCGCGCTGCACGACCTCGGCCTGGTAGCCGTTGGCTTCCTCGAGCAGCCGCGACGCATTGCCGCGGGCGCGCGGAACGACGTCGTTGGCGTAGGCCTGGCCCTCGTTCCTGAAGCGCTCGCGGTCCTGGCCGGCCTTGACCGCGTCGTCGAAGGCCGTCTGCACCTTGTCCGGCGGCTGCACGTTCTGCAGCGTCACCTTCTGCACGTAGATGCCGGTGCGGTAGCGATCGAGCATCTCCTGCATCAGCTTCTCGGCGGACTTGGCGATCTGCTCGCGGCCCTCGTAGAGGGCGAAGTCCATCTTGGCCTTGCCGACGACCTCGCCCATCGCCGTCTGCGCGACGAAGGCGACGATCAGATCGGGCTTGCGCACGTTGAACAGGTAATCCTCGGCGCTCTTGATGTTGTACTGGACCGCGAACTGGATGTCGATGATGTTCTCGTCATCGGTCAACATCAGCGCTTCCTTGTCCACCTTGTTCTTCGGGCTGTTGCGGTAGCCGATCTCGATCGTCTTGACCTGCGAGAAGTCGACCAGCTCGGCGGTCTCGATTGGATAGGGCAGGTGCCAGCGCGGGCCGGGCTGCGTGGTCTCGGTGAACTTGCCGAAGCGCGTGACCACGCCGCGGCGGCCTTCGTCGACGATGTAGAACCCGCTCGCCAGCCAGACGAGGAGCACCAGCGCGAGCACGATGCCGACGCCGGACAGCGGCAGGCGCGGGCGCGCGGCGGAGCCGCCGCCGTCACCGTCACCGGACCCGGAGGGCCGGCGGTTGAAGAGGTCGTTGATCCTGCGGCTGACGTTGCGCCAGATCTCGTCGAGATCCGGCGGCCCGCCGCCGCCGCCGCCACCACCGCGTTTGCCCCACTGGGGATCGTTCAACGACATGAGACGAAATAAGGCACTGGAATGGCGTCAGGGTGGGCGCGCGGATGCGGCTCGCGCTCGGGGATTCAGGCCGGCGCTGCCTGCGCTGCCGGATGGACGGTGTTCGCGGGAAAGCGTTCGGCAAGTGCGGATCGCAGGTCCGCGCAGCCTTCGCCCGTCAGCGCGCAGAGGCGAACGGCGGCGATTATACCAGACTCGTCGCGCTGGATTCCCGGGGACTGGCCCAGCGCATCGATCTTGTTGTACACGCGCACCTGCGGCACCTGGTCGGCGCCGATTTCCGCCAGCACCGCTTCGACGGCCGCGACCTGCTCGTCGCGGGCGGGATGGCTCGCGTCGATCACGTGCAGCAGCAGATCGGCCTCGGCGGCCTCCGCCAGCGTGGCGCGGAAGGCGGCGACGAGATCGTGCGGCAGGTCGCGGATGAAGCCGACGGTGTCCGACAGCACGATCGGATCGGCGTCCGGGACGTGGATCTTGCGCAGCGTGGTATCGAGTGTGGCGAAGAGCTGGTCGGCGGCGTAGGCCTTGGCGCCGGTCAGCCGGTTGAACAGTGTCGACTTGCCGGCGTTCGTGTAGCCCACCAGCGCCACCGTGCGCACCGAGGCCCGGCGCCGGTTGCGCCCCTGCGTCGCGCGCTGCGCCGCGACGTGCGCGAGCCGCTCCTTCAGCGTGCGGACACGGTTGCCCAGCAGGCGGCGGTCGGTCTCGAGCTGCGTCTCGCCCGGCCCGCGCAACCCGATGCCGCCCTTCTGGCGCTCGAGGTGCGTCCAGCCGCCGACGAGGCGCGTGAGCTGGTGCTTGACCTGCGCGAGCTCGACCTGGAGCTTGCCCTCGGCGCTGCGGGCGCGCAGCGCGAAGATGTCGAGGATGAGGCTGACGCGGTCCACCACCCGGCATTCGAGCTTCAGCTCGAGGTTGCGCTGCTGGGCGCCGGTGAGGGGGCGGTCGAAGATGACGAGGTCGGCGTTCGTCTCGACGCGCCGGGCGGCGATTTCGTCGACCTTGCCCTTGCCGGCGAAGAGCGCGGCATCGGGGCGCTGCCGGCGTCCGCCGATCGTGCCGACGACGGTGGCGCCGGCGGAGGTGGCGAGCGCGTCGATTTCCGCGAGCCGCAGCGCGGGATCGGCGTCGCCGAAATCGAGCGCGACGAGGAGCGCCCGGTCGCCGCCGGACGGGCGCTCAAACATGCGGTTGCGCCACGCGTGCGGGCGCCGCGCTGGCGGGCGGCCGCAGAAGCGGGGCGCGGCGTGCCGGCGCGCAAAGGCAAAGTGCGCGGTGCGATCAGGAGTCCTGGTCTTCGCTGGGCGCGTGATGCGGCATGGTCACCGCGCGCGCCGGTACGACGGTCGAGATCGCGTGCTTGTACACCATCTGGGTGACGGTGTTCTTGAGCAGGACGACGTACTGGTCGAAGGACTCGATCTGGCCCTGCAGCTTGATGCCGTTGACGAGGTAGATCGAGACCTGAACGTGCTCCTTGCGCAGCGTGTTCAGGAACGGGTCTTGTAGCATTTGCCCTTTGTTGCTCATCGGTTGCTCCGCGTTTGTTGTTGGCGCGGCCATGGGGTCGGGTCGACCATCGACCGCCACGGCATGCTTCCGGCGATCGGCCGGAAGCGCCCGGTTCGGGATCAGCGACCCGGACGGCGCGCGGGTAGGTTCGCGTACGGATTGGCGCCCGTCTTGAATTGTATCCTAAGCGGGGTGCCGCGCAGTTTGAACGCGTCGCTGAAGAAATGTTCCAGGTACCGGCGGTACGACTCGGGGATGTGCGCCAGCGCGGAGCCGTGGATGATGATCAGCGGCGGGTTCTGCCCCCCCTGGTGCGCGTAGCGCAGCTTGGGGCGGCCCATGCCGGCGCGCGGGGGCTGCTGCCGCTCGACCGCCTGCTGCAGCGTGCGGGTGAGCTTGGGGGTCGGCAGGCGCGCCATCGCCGCGGCGTACGCGGCATCGACCGATTGCATGACCTCGCCGACACCGCGGCCTTCCTTCGCCGAGATGTGGTGGTGGTGGGCGAACGCCAGGAAGCCCAGCTTGCGGCCGAATTCGCGCTTGACCTCCTCGCGCTGGTCGACGGTGAGCCCGTCCCACTTGTTGATGCCGACCACCAGCGCGCGGCCGGCGTCGAGGATGTAGCCCGCGAGGTGCGCGTCCTGCTCGGTGACCTCGTGCTGCGCGTCGAGCAACAGCACCACGACGTTGGCGTCCTCGATCGCCTGCAGCGTCTTGATCACCGAGAACTTCTCGATGGCCTCGGTGACCTTGCCCTGGCGGCGCACGCCGGCGGTGTCGATCAGCGTGTACTGGCGGCCGTTGCGCTCGAAGTCGAGGTAGATCGAATCGCGCGTGGTTCCCGGCTGGTCGAAGGCGATCACGCGCTCCTCGCCCAGCAGCGTGTTGACCAGCGTCGACTTGCCGACGTTGGGACGGCCGACGATCGCGACCTTGATCGGGCCATGGTCTTGCGGCAGCTCCGCGGCAGGCTCCGCGTCCGGCGCATCCTGCGCCTCGGCGCCCGGGGCGGCGCCGGGGGCGAGTGCCAGCGCGACCTCCACCAGCGCGGCGACGTTGTCGCCGTGCGCCGAGGAGATCGGGTGCGGCTCGCCGAGCCCCAGCTCGTAGAACTCGCCGGCCGCGCGCTCGGGTGCCAGGCCTTCCGCCTTGTTCGCGGCGAGCACCACGGGCCGGCCGGCGCGCCGCAGGAGGTCGGCGATCGTCTTGTCCTGCGGCGTGAGGCCGACGCGCCCGTCGACCAGGAAGATCACGACGTCGGCTTCGGCGATCGCCTGGCGCGTCTGCTTCGCCATCTCGTGGAGGATGCCGTCCTTCGCCACCGGCTCGAAGCCGCCGGTGTCCACCACCAGGAACGGGCGGTCGCCGCCCCGGCCGCGGCCGAAATGGCGGTCGCGCGTGAGGCCGGGGAAGTCGGCGACCAGCGCGGCGCGTGTCCGGGTGATCCGGTTGAACAGCGTCGACTTGCCGACGTTGGGGCGCCCGACGATGACGAGAGTGGGCAGCATGGGGAGGGCGGTGTTCCGGTTGGGGGAACGGGCACGATGCCGCCGGCAGAAATGGGGTCAGACCCTACTTTTCTTGCAGAGCGCGGACATTACCCGCCATGGTCATGAAAAGTAGGGTCTGACCCCATTTCTGCCGGCTACGGCATCACCTTGCGCCGACCGAGTAGAGGGTGCCGTTCTGGCTCTGCCAGACGGCGTTGGCGCCGGACGCCGCGGGCTGCGCCGTCGCCGCGCTGCCGTCTGTCGCGATCCGGCCGAGCAGGGAGCCGTCGTCGCGGCTCATGACGTGCGCGTAGCCTTCGATGTCGACGACGGCCAGGTAGTCGCCGAGGAGCTGCGGGCCGGTCGGCACGCGTCCGGCGAGCTTGTCCTGTTTCCACACCGAGCTGCCCGTGGTCTTGTCGAGCGCGTGCACGGCACCGCGATCGTCGGTGACGTACATGTGGCGGCCATCCACGACGATGCCGCCGAGGCTCGAGAAGTCGCGCGACCAGATGAGCGTGCCGCGAAGGAGGTCGAAGCACGCGATGCGGCCCTGGTAGGCGACGGCGCACGCCTGCCGCTCGTCCACCGTCGGCAGGCTGGTGATGTCCGCGATGCGCTCGAGCTCGGTGGCGCCTTTCGGCGTCGCGACGTTGCCTTCCCAGGCGACGTTGCCGGTCGCGACGTCGATCGCGAGCAGCTTGCCGCCCGCCGTGCCCGTGAACAGCCCGCCGCGGGCGACGATGCCGCCGGCGGTGTTGCGCACGATCAGCGGCGGGTTGCGCGCGCTGATGCACCCACTTGGTCTTGCCGTCCGCGGCCGACAGGGCGTAGATGCGGCCGTCACCCGACCAGATCATGACGATGCCCTCGGCGACCACGGGAGGGCTCAGGATCTCGCTCGTCACCCGCGATTGCCAGAGCGGCTTGCCGTCGGGGTCGAACGCGAATACTTCGCCCTTGCTGTTGCCGACGGCCACCAGCGCCGGGCCCGCGCCCACGCCGGCCGCGAGCGGCGACGGCGCGGTGATGCGCCACGCCGACTGGCCGGTTTCCGCGCTCGGCGCGCAGGATCGTGCCGTCGCTCGCCGCCGCGTAAATGCCGACGCGGGCGATCGCCGGGGCAAGTCCCGGTGCCGCCTTGCCTACCGATGCCTGCCATGCGATCTGCGGCGTCACGGTCGTCTTGATCTCCGGCAGCGGCGGAATCTTCTTGCCGCCCCAGAGCCAGTCGAAGGACGGCGGCGGGATCGTCGGGACCCACGAAGGCAGCGACGAGCAGCCGGCGACGGCAAGCAGCGCGCCGAGCGCGAGTGCGGTGTGCCCACCGCGCAGCAGGCGTACGGCGATCGGCGCGCGGTCGGGAGTGCCGGTGTCGCGGGGGATCATTTCGCGGGCGCGGCGGCGGGCGCGGCGGCGGGCGCAGCGGCGGGCGCAGCGGCGGGCGCAGGCGGCGGGCGCGGCAGCTGCAGGCTTGGCAACCGCTGTCGGGTCCGGCGGCGCGGTCAGCGGGCCGCCCAGCGCATCGAGCTTGACCTGCACGAAGAATTGATAGGCCCCCTTCGGGTCGAGCTTGGCGATGGCGCTCTGGTAGGCGACCCGCGCTTCGGCGGCCTTGCCGGTGGCGGCGAGCAGGTCGCCGCGCAGGTCGGCGTAGAGCCCGGCGAAGGCCTCGTCGTGCTTCGCGTCGAGCGTGCGCAGGGCGTCGTCGTATTGCTTGTCGTCGAACTGCACTTCGGCAAGCCGGTAGCGGGCGATCTGCTTCAGGCTGTCGTCGTCGCTGCGGTCGATGATCCACTGCAGCTGCGCCTTCGCGCCCGCCTTGTCGCCGTTGTCGAACATCATCTTGGCGACGATCAGGCCGCCCCGCGGCGCGTACCCGGTCCCGCTGAACCTGTCCGCGAGTCCCGTCATCGCCTCCTTCGCCTTGCCGAGGTCGTTGCCGCGCGCCGCGGCGCTCACCGCGGCGTAGAGCACCGACGCCTGCTCGGCCTGGCTGTGCTTCCACCAGCGCCAGCCCTGGACGCCGACCACGCCCACGCACACGGCGACGCCGATGCCGGTGACGTAGTTGCCCCATTGCGCCCACCACGCCTTGAGGTCGTCGAGCTGGTCCTGTTCTTCGAGATCGTAGACAGCCATTGCCGTTCCTTCGTCGATGTGAGGCGCGCCCCGGTCCGGCGCGCCGGTTCAGTTGTCCGCGGGCAGGCCCGCGGCGAGCGTTGCCGCGAGCGCCGCGACCGGCACCGCGACCTGCGCGCCCGGCGCGCGCAGGGGCTTGACGCCGGCCGTGCCGGCGGCTGCTTCGTCGTCGCCGATCACGAGCGCGTAACGCGCGCCGGAGGCGTCGGCGCGCTTCATCTGCGACTTGAAGCTGCCGCCACCGGAGTTGAGCACGACCGCGTGCCCGGCGTCGCGAAGCGCCTCGGCGGCGCGCCACGCCAGCGCCCCCGCGGCATCGCCGGCGTGCACGATGTAGGCGAGCGGCGCCGCGGCGGCGACGGCGGCGCCCTCCTGCAGCATGAGGACGAGCCGCTCGACGCCGATGGCGAACCCCGTCGCCGGCGTCGGCTTTCCGCCCAGCTGCTCGAACAGTCCGTCGTAGCGGCCGCCGCCCGTGACGGTGCCCTGCGCGCCCAGGCGGTCGGTGATGAACTCGAACACCGTGCGGTTGTAGTAGTCGAGCCCGCGCACGAGGCGGGCATCGACGCGGAACGCGACGCCGCTGGCCGTGAGCAGGCGCTGCAGCTCGTCGAAATGCGCGCGCGAGGCGTCTTCCAGCATGTCGACGAGCCGCGGCGCGGTGGCGATCACTTCCGCCAGCGCCGGGTTCTTGCTGTCGAGGATGCGCAGCGGATTGCTGTGCAGCCGGCGCTGCGCGTCGTCGTCGAGGAGCGCGCGGTGGCGCTCGAAGTGCGCGATCAGCAGCGCGCGGTGGGCGCGTCGCTCGGGCGCGTCGCCGATCGAGTTGATCGCGAGCGTGATGCCGTCGGCCACGCCGAGCTCCTGCCACAGGCGCGCGAGCATCACGATCTGCTCGGCGTCGACGTCCGGCCCGGCGAAGCCCAGCGCCTCGACGTCGAACTGGTAGAACTGGCGGTAGCGGCCCTTCTGCGGGCGCTCGTGGCGGAAGACCGGCCCCGTCGTCCACACGCGCTGCGGGCGCTCGTAGCAGAGGTTGTGCTCGATCGCGGCGCGGACGATGCCGGCGGTGGTCTCGGGGCGCAGCGTCAGCGACTCGCCGTTCAGCCGGTCCGCGAACGTGTACATCTCCTTTTCGACGACGTCGGTGACCTCGCCGATCGCGCGCACGAACAGCGGCGTGGACTCGACGAGCGGCACGCGGATGTTGCGGTAGCCGTAGCGGCGGAACACGTCGCGCACCGTGTCCTCGAGCCGTTCCCAGACCGCGGCCTCGTCCGGCAGCACGTCGTTCATCCCGCGCACCGCCTGCAGCGCCTTCGGCGCCGCGGCGCGCGCGCCGGCCGCTGCCGGGGCGCCGCCGGTGCCGCGTCGTCTGCGCGGGCGTCATGCGATCGCCTTCACGGCAATCGTCTTCTGCCGCGGCGACAGGTGCGCCGCGCGCGCCTCGCCGCCGTAGGTGGCGCGGACGTAGTCGAGGACGATCTGCTGGAATTCCTCGGCGATGCGCTCGCCCTTGAGCGTCACCGTCTTCTCGCCGTCGACGAACACCGGCGCGACCGGCGTCTCGCCGGTGCCGGGCAGCGAGATGCCGATGTCGGCGAGCTTCGACTCGCCGGGCCCGTTGACCACGCAGCCCATCACCGCGACGTGCATCCGCTCGACACCCGGGTAGCGCTCGCGCCACACGGGCATCTGCGCGCGCAGGAACGCCTGGATGCGACCGGCCAGCTCCTGGAACACCGTGCTCGTCGTGCGGCCGCAGCCGGGGCAGGCGCTCACCATCGGCGCGAACGAGCGCAGGCCCATCGTCTGCAGGATCTCCTGGGCCACGCGGACCTCCTGCGCGCGGTCGCCGCCGGGCTCGGGGGTCAGCGAGACGCGGATCGTGTCGCCGATGCCCTGCTGCAGCAGCAGCGCCATGGCGGCGGTCGAGGCGACGATGCCCTTCGAGCCCATGCCGGCTTCGGTGAGCCCGAGGTGCAGCGGGTAGTCGCAGCGGCGCGCGAGCTCGCCGTAGACCGCGACCAGGTCCTGCACCGCGGACACCTTGCACGACAGCACGATGCGATCAAACGGCAGGCCGATCTCCTCGGCGCGGCGGGCGCTGTCGACGGCGGAGACGACCAGCGCCTCGCGCATCACGGCGTCGGCCGGCAGCGGGACCGGGCGGTCGGCGTTCTCGTCCATCATCCGCGCGAGCAGCGCGGCGTCGAGGCTGCCCCAGTTGACGCCGATGCGCACCGGCTTGCCGTATTCGATCGCCTTCTCGATCATCACCGCGAACTGCGGGTCGTGCTTGGTGCCCTTGCCGACGTTGCCGGGGTTGATCCGGTACTTGGCGAGCGCGCGCGCGCAGTCGGGATGTTCGGTGAGCAGCTTGTGCCCGTTGAAATGGAAGTCGCCGATCAGCGGCACGCGGCAGCCGGCGGCGTCGAGCTCGTCGCGGATCGCGCCGACGGCGGCGGCCGCCGCCGCGGTGTCGACGGTGATGCGGACGAGTTCGGAGCCGGCGTCGGCGAGCAGACGCACCTGCGCGACGGTCGCCTTGACGTCGGCGGTGTCGGTGTTGGTCATCGACTGGACGACGATCGGCGCGCCGCCGCCGATGCGCACGCCGGCGACGTCCGTGGCGCGCGCCGCGCGCCGCGCAATGCCCGGCAGCCCGCTCGTCAATGGACCCCCTTGGCGCTGCGCGCCTTCCCCCCGAGGGGGAGCAATTCGCGCTTGGGGCGGCCCGGCGCGCTCATTCGAGCACCACCCGCGCGACGTTCTTCTTCGTGTACGGCGCGAGGTCGATGAGCTTGCCGCGGTACTCGAGGCTCACGTCCGAGGCATTGCCGATGGTGAGGTCGAACGGGGGCGTGCCGGAGACCGAGCGCACCTGCCCCGCGGGAATCATCTGCGACACCAGCACGCGCCCGCCCGCGGCCCGCACTTCGGTCCACGACGAATCGCGATAGGTCAGCACGAGCGTGAGCTCGCCGGGCGCCGCCGGCGCGCTGCCGGCGTCCGCTTCCGCCGCGGCGCGCAGCGCCGTGCCGGCCGCGGGCTCGCTCGCGGGGGATGCGGCCGGCGCCATCGGATTGACGAGCGGCGTGTCGGCGGCGGCGCCGGCGGCCGACCCCGGCGCCGGCGCGGGCGCCGGTGCCGCCCGGCCCGCCTCGCCATCGCTGCTGCGCGGCGCGCCGGTCGGGATGTGCGGGGCGTCGCCGCGGCCGCGGTAGAACTCGTAGACGCCGGCCGTGACGATGACGGCGACGAGCGTCAGCGGGATCACCCAGCGCGCCCAGCCGGGCTTCGCGTGCTCGCTCGTCGGCAGCTCGCCGATCGTGGGCGCGGTCGGCTGCAGCGCCGGCGAATCGAGCGCCGCCGCGTCGGTTCCCGCGAGCGCCGCGATCACCGCATCGGCGTCGATGCGCACGAGGCGCGCGTAGTTGCGCACGAAGCCGCGCACGAAGGTGCGGCCCGGGAGGTGCGCGAAGTCGTCCTCCTCGAGCGCCGTGACCTGGCGCGGGGCGAGCTTCAACTGCTGCGCCACGGCGTCGAGCGACAGGCCCGCCGCCTCGCGGCCGCGCCGCAGCAGCGCGCCCGCGCTGGGCGCGGTCATCGGCGCCGAAGGGGCGCCGGTGCCTGCCGGTGCCAGCGCGATCGCGTCGGAATCGTGCGCGTTCACTCGCACTTCCCCGTGGCGATGGCCTTGGTCTCGTCGGCGTCCGGGTAGCGGTTCTTGAGCTGCATCACGTACGACGTCTCCGCCTGGCGGTCGCCGAGCTTGCGCTCGACGCACATGCCGAGGTAGAGCGCGACCGGAGGCAGGATCGCCTGCCGCATCGACTTCAACCAGCGCCGGGCTTCGTCGTGGCGCCCCTCGCGGTAGGCGATCTGCGCGAGGCCGAGCATCGCCGCGTCGTTGTTCGCCGCGAGTGTCAGCGCGCGCCGGAAATACGCGTCGGCGGCGTTGATGTCGCCGAACGACGCGCTGCAGCGGCCGGCGTTGACCAGCGGAATCTCGGGCGTCTTGTAGAGCGGGTTGCGGATCGCGGCGTCGAACTCGGGGATCGATTCCTTCGCGCGGCCGTGCGTGCACAGGTACCAGCCCCAGTTCTGCCGGATGTCGGGATCGAGCGGCGCCAGCGCGAGCGCCCGCTGGAAATTCTGCTCGGCCTTGGCGTCCTCGCCCAGCACCGTGTAGACGAGGCCGAGGATGTTGTAGGCCTTGGCGTGGTTCGGGTCGATCTTGACGGCTTCGTTGAGTTCCTCGATCGCGACGTCCATCTGGCCGCGCTCGTAGTAGCCGGCGCCGAGCTCGGTGTGGATCTCGGCGCGGCGCTGCGGGCTCACCTCCTGCGACTTCGGGGGCGGAAGCGGCTCGGGGATCGCGGTCGCGGCGGGCGCCGGGTCCTTCGACGCGCAGGCGGCAAGCGCGAGCGCGGCGGCGAGCGGCACGAGGAAGCGGAAACGGGAAGGCGATCGACTGCATGGCGTGCTCTGGCGTCGCTTCGGTCAGCGCGCCGCCGGCGCGGCGGCGGCGGCGAGCGGGGCGATGCGCATCGTCCGCCGCGTGCGGTCGCGCACCTGGCCGGCGAGCTGCCCGCAGGCGGCGTCGATGTCGTCGCCGCGGGTCTTGCGGATCGTCGTCACGAGGCCGGCATCCATCAGGATTCGCTGGAAATCGAGGATGCGCCGGCGCGGGCTCGTGCGGAACGGCGACCCGGCGAACGGATTGAACGGGATCAGGTTGAACTTGCACGGGACGTCGCGCACCAGCGCGACGAGCTCGCGCGCGTGCCCGGGCTGGTCGTTGACGCCGTCGAGCATCACGTACTCGAACGTGACGAAGTCCCGCGGCGCGCGGTCGAGGTAGCGCACGCAGGCGGCGAGCAGCTCGGCCAGCGGGTACTTGCGGTTGATCGGCACCAGCTCGCCGCGCAGCGCGTCGTTCGGCGCGTGCAGGCTGACGGCCAGCGCGACCGGGCAGGCGTCGCGCAGGCGGTCGATGGCGGGCACGAGGCCCGACGTCGACAGCGTGACGCGGCGCCGCGACAGGCCGTAGGCGTTGTCGTCGAGAAAGACCGACAGCGCCGCCACGACGTTGTCGAAGTTGGCGAGCGGCTCGCCCATCCCCATCATCACCACGTTCGTGATCGGGGCTCTGTCCTGGCCCGACCGCGACGCCGTGACGCCGTCGGCCTTGAGCGTGCGGTTGGCGTGCCACAGCTGGCCGACGATCTCGGCGACGGTGAGATTGCGGTTGAAGCCCTGCTTGCCCGTCGAGCAGAACGCGCAGTCGAGCGCGCATCCCGCCTGCGAGGAGATGCACAGCGTACCCCGGTAGCGGCCCGGAGCGTCCGTGTCGTCGTCGGCCGCGGTGTCCACGGCGCCAGCATCCGCCGCTGCGCCGGCCTCGGCCTCGGCGCTGCCGCCCGCGCCCGCCGCACTCGCCTTCGGGGATGTAGACGGTCTCGACCGCGTTGGCATTGCCGACGTCGAGCAGCCACTTGCGCGTGCCGTCCGCGGCGGTGGTGTCGCGGATCGACGGCCGGGCCGCGGATCGCGGCCACGGCGGCGAGGCGCTCGCGCAGCGGCTTCGACAGGTCGCTCATCGCGCCGATGTCGTCGCAGTGCCGCTGGTGCAGCCAATGCGAGACCTGCTTCGCGCGAAAGGGCTTCTCGCCCAGTCCGGCGAAGAACGAGGCAAGGCCCGCGGTGTCGAGGTCGAGAAGGTTGGTCACGTCAACGTCGGATCTGGTCTGGCGCGAAGGACCGCGGCGCGTCGCGAAAATTTCCAGGGCCGGGGCTGACCTCGGTCGTGGCGGAGTTTCGGGGAACGCTGCGCGGTCTCTCGATCAGTGTAATGCGCACCGGCTACCGGTTGTAGACGGCCAGCGCGGGGAAGAAGTAGGCGATCTCCGTCCTGGCGGTCTCCGGGCCGTCCGAGCCGTGGACGGCGTTGGCGTCGATCGAGGCGGCGAAGTCGGCGCGGATGGTGCCCGCGGCGGCCTTCTTCGGATCGGTGGCGCCCATCAGGTCGCGGTTCTTCGCGATGGCGTTCTCGCCCTCCAGGACCTGGATCATCACCGGGCCCGAGATCATGAAATCGATCAGATCCTTGAAAAACGGCCGTTCGCGATGAACGGCATAGAAACCCTCGGCGTCGGCACGGGACAGCCAGCGCATCTGCGCGGCGACCACGCGCAGCCCGCTGGTCTCGAAACGCGAGTAGATCTTGCCGATGACGTTCTTCGCCACGGCGTCCGGTTTGATGATGGAAAGGGTGCGCTCAACGGCCATTCTCATGCTCCGCCAGAATAAATGCGAGTAAATTCAAAATTATAACACGCCGGGCTCCGGCGGACCCGGTGTCGTCCGCGGCGCGGGTGGGGCGGGGGCGAGGCGGGGGCGCGGAGATGCGCGGACCCCGCTGCCGGGGCCGCGGGGCGGCGCCGGGGCGGGCGGCGCGCCGCCGGCTTACTTCACCAGCAGCACCGGCACGCCGGCGTGCTCGCCGTGCCTTGTGCCACCGAGCCGAGCAGGGCGCCGGTGTGGGTGCCGAGGCCGCGCGTCCCCATGACGATGAGGTCGCAGTCCTCGGCCCGCGCGACCTCGGCGATGATCTGCCCGGGTGGCCCGACCCGCTGGTGCTCGCGGGGGGTGATGCCGGCTGCGGCGAGGATCTCGCGCGCCGGGGTCATCGCCTTTTCGCTGTCTCGCGGTAATAGTCCTCGAGTGTCGCGTTGGCCACGAAGGTCGACACGTCGCCCGTCACCGGGCGCTGCACGTTGATCAGGTGCACGTCCAGCACGGCCGGCTCGCGCAGGTTCTGGCGCAGCGCGATCAGGTGGCGCACTGCCTGCGCCGCGTGCTCGGAGCCGTCCACGGCGAGGAGCACGCGCTGCAGCCGGCCCGGCGCGTGCGCCGCGGCCACCACCACGGGCGCCGCCGCGCGGGCGGCGCGTTCCGCGCGCCGCCAGCCACTTGCCGAGAAGAACCACGCCCAGCGCGCCACCGGCCGGCGCGACGTAATGCAGGAACGCCGCGTGGGCATGATCAGTCCTTGGACGCCACGTCGGTGATCGCCATCTCGCCGGCCACCCAGCCCAGCAGCGCCGCCCCCAGCGTGATGATGATCGGGAAGCGGTCCATCAGCGTCAGCAGCAGGCGGCTGGCGAAGACCACCAGCGGAATCGAAATTGCGAGGCCCAGGATCAGCAGCAGCGTGTTGCCCTTGGCCGCGGCGGCCACGGCGATCACGTTGTCGAGGCTCATCACCAGGTCGGCGATGCAGGATCGTCCTGATCGCCGCCACCGAGGCCGGTACGCTTGCGCCGTGACCGTCGGTCCTCCTCCTCCGGCACCAGCAGCTTGCACCGCGATCCACAGCAGCAGCGCCGCGCCGACGAGCTTGAGGTAGGGCAGGCGCAGCAGCTCGACCGCGACGATGGTCAGCACGATGCGCATCACCGACCGCCGGCGCCGCTGCCCCAGGCGACCGCGCGCTTCTGCTGCTGGGCGGGCAGCCCGCGTGCCGCCAGCGCGATCACCACCGCGTTGTCGCCCGACAGCACGATGTTGACGCCGATGATCTCCAGCAGCGCGATCCAGAATTCCGGGCTGCCGAAGCTCATCGCTTTCTCCCCCCGCTCGAGCGTGCGCCGGACCCTGCGGCACGCTCCATTGGCCGCGCGACAGTCGACGCGCTACGTTGTGGCAATCCCTCGCGCATCGATCACGATTCCTCCTGGAAGGCCTCGTCGCGCTTCTTGCGGATTGTCGGCAGCATGACGAACACCAGGGCGACGACGGCGAGGGCGAGCAGCGCCGCGCTGATCGGGCGGGTGAAGAACACCGTGGGGTCGCCGCGCGAGATGATCATGGCGCGGCGCAGATGCTCCTCCAGCATCGGCCCCAGCACGAAGCCGAGCAGCAGCGGCGCCGGCTCGCAGTCGAGCTTGATCAGCATGTAGCCGAGCAGGCCGAACAGCGCCACAGCGTAGAGGTCGAAGACGTTGTTGTTGACGCTGAATAGACGCCGATGGCGCAGAACGCGATGATCGACGGGAACAGGACGTAGTACGGCACCTTCAGCAGCCTCACCCAGATGCCGATCAGCGGCAGGTTGAGCAGCACCAGCATCAGGTTGCCGACCCACATCGAGGCGATCAGGCCCCAGAACAGCGCCGGCTGCTCGGTGACCACTTGGGCCCGGGCGTGATGCCCTGGATGATCATGGCGCCGATCATCAGCGCCATCACCGGGTTGGAGGGGATGCCCAGCGTCAGCATCGGGATGAACGAGGTCTGCGCGCCGGCGTTGTTGGCGGATTCCGGCCCCGCCACGCCCTCGATCGCGCCCTTGCCGAACTCGCTCGGGCGTCTTGGAGATCCGCTTCTCCACCGTGTAGGCGGCGAACGAGGCGAGGATGGCGCCGCCGCCCGGCAGGATGCCGAGCAGCGAGCCCAGGGCGGTGCCGCGCAGGACCGGCGCCGATCATGCGCCGAGTCCTCGCGGGTCGGCAACAGGCCGCTGATCTTGGTGACCAGTACCGACCGCGCGTGTCGCTCGGTCTCGAGGTTGCGCAGGATCTCGCCGAGGCCGAACACGCCCACCGCGACGCGCGACGAAGTTCGATGCCGTCGGCGAGTTCGGGCAAGCCGAAGGTGAAGCGCGGCGTGCCGGTGTAGATGTCGGTGCCGACCAGGCCGAGCAGCAGGCCCAGCACGATCATGGCCGAGCGCCTTGAGCAGCGAGCCGTGGGCCAGCGCGACCGAGGACACGAGGCCGAGGACCATCAGCGAGAAATACTCCGCCGGGCCGAACTGCAGCGCCACGCGCGCCAGCGGCGGCGCGAACAGCGCGACCATGAGGTGGCCACGGTGCCGGCGAAGAACGAGCCGAGCGCGGCGGTGGCCAGCGCCGCGCCGGCGCGGCCCTGCCGCGCCATCTGGTAGCCGTCGATGCGCGGTGACCGACGGACGACGACTCGCCCGGCAGGTTGATCAGGATCGCCGTCGTCGAGCCGCCGTACTGGGCGCCGTAATAGATGCCCGCCAGCATGATCAGCGACGAGACCGGCGGCAGCGCGAAGGTCATCGGCAGCAGCATGGCGATGGTCGCGGTCGGCGCCGATGCCCGGCAGCACGCCGATCAGCGTGCCGAGCAGCACGCCGACGAAGCAGTAGAGCATGTTCGACGGCGGAGCGCCGGTGGAGAAGCCGAGCGCGAGGTTGGTCGAGCAGGTTCCATCGCTCAGCCGCCCCTCAGCCGCCGAGCCAGGGGCCGACGAGCCGCAACGGCAGGCCCAAGCCCGTATGGAACACCAGCGACGCAGAACACCGTCAGCCGCCGAGCGCCAGCATCACCGCCAAGCTTGGTACATGCGACGCTGGCGAAGGCGAGATGACGAACAGCGAGCGCGCGACGGCAAGCCCGAGCCGCGCGATGGTCAGCCCGAAGACGACTGGCGCGCAGGATGAACACCATGCCGCGCCACGGGACGGGCCGATCGGCGTCGCCGCTTGCGCCGAAGAGCCGGTTGCGACGATGGCAGCGCCGAGCACGATCAGCAGCCCGGCCGAGGACCAGCGGGAAAATCGCCGGCCCCATGCGCAGCGGCGTGCCCATCGAGCTCGCGGCCCAGCGGACGCGCAGCCGAGCGCGATGAAGATGGCGCCGCAAGCCTTGGCCTGCGATCGAGACTCACGGCGGCATCCGTTCGGCCGGATCCCTGCGCCCGCTTCGCGCGTGCGCAAGCACTGCTCTGGGATGACAGGCCGGGCCGTCCCGGCCGTCATTGCGCGGCGCCGCGTGCGCGCCCGCGTCAGTCGGCGAACTGGCCGGCCGCCTCGATCACCGGCTTCCAGCGGTCGATCTCGCGCTTCGACCTTGGCCTTGAGCGCATCCGGCGTCGCCTGGTCCTCGGCGACCGGCGCGGTGCCGAGTTCGGCGAGGCGGTGCTTCACCGTCTCGTCCTTCAGTGCACCTTGGAGCGAGCGACGAGCCGGTCCACGACCTCCTTCGGGCGTGCCCTTCGGCGCGTAGAGGCCATGCCAGACGGCCACATCGAGTTCGCAGTCCCTGTTCGGCGGCTGTCGGGACATCCGGCAGCGCGGCGACGCGCGGCCTGGTGGTGACGGCGTAGGCCTTGATCTTGCCGGCCTTGATCTGGTTCGGTGGTGTTCGTCGTCTGGTCGCACATCATGTCCACCTGGCCGCCGATCAGGTCGGTCATCGCCGGGCCGGTGCCCTTGTAGGGAACGGTGGTCAGCGGTGTCGATCTCGCTCATGAACAGCATCCCGCACAGGTGCGAGGCGGCGCCGATGCCGGCATTGGCGTAGGTCACCTTGTCCTTGTTGGCCTTGACGTACTCGATCAGGCTCCTTGAGATCCCTCGGCTCGAAATCCTTGCGCGCGACGATCACCATCGGCACGTCGGTCACGAGGCCGATGGGCTCGAAGGCGGCGAGCGGATCGTAGGGGAGCTTGCGGTACAGCGTGGCGGAGGTCGCCATGCCGATGTGATGCAGGAGCAGCGTGTAGCCGTCGGGCTCGGCCTTGGCCACGTTGCCCGCGCCGAGCGTGCCGCCGGCGCCGCCGACGTTCTCCACGAGCACCTGCTGGCCCGAGATCTTGCCCATGGCCTCGGCGACGAGCCGCGTCACGGTTCGGTCGGCCCGCCGGCGGCGAACGGCACCACGATGGTGATCGGTTTGGTCGGGTAATCGGCCGCCTGCGCGGGCGTGCCGGACAACAGCGCCAGCGCGGCGACCGAGCTAGCCAGGATGCGGGTCAACATGGTCTTCATTGCCTCCGGATGGTTTGACGGATTCTTGTTCCCCGGTGCGGTCCCCCGCCCAAGGTTCGAGGCAGCCTACCCGCCTCAAGTGCGCTCGCCGTTGATTGGCGTCAATCTTTGCAGCCTTGTCAATGCCGTGTCAGTCCGGCCGGTGCCCGGTGCGCAAGAAAACGGGCACCTGGATGCCATTTGCGGGCCCGATGGCGGCCATCCGAACAAACGATTGGAATTCTCAGTTGCGGGCTCGTACATTGATGTTGTGCAACGCAGCAACCCACACGAACCAACGGAGAAAGCACTATGAACCCGGCCAAACTCCCGCTTGCCAACGAGAACCTCTACCGTCGCATCGACGAGCTCCAGATGAGCGTCACCGACCGCGAACTCGCGAAGTCGCGGTTGCGGACCGGGGAATACTTCGCCGACGCCGTCTGCGCGGCCGCGGCCTCCATCCGTTCGTGCGCGTCGTTCGTCGCGCGTCACCTCCGGGCGGCCACTGCCCCCTCTGCGCAGCATTAGGCACGTGCGGCGGCGTGGTTGTCAAACATGCGCGCCAGCGGCCCGTTTCTCGAATCAATCCGGGGCACCGGGCTGCGGCCGCCAACGCACGTCGTACCCGACGTCGCCTGCCGCTGCCTGGAACTCGGCGGCGACGCCGATCCCCGGCACCGCGGCGAGCATGTCGCCGCACCAGACGAGCGGCCAGCCGTCGCGCTGCCATGCCGGCACGCCGGCCTCCTGCAGCAGGCGCTTCAACGGCTGCCGCGGCCGGTTGGCGGCGAGGCGGATGCGCTCGCCGCCTTCGCGCGGACGCACGACGACCGCGCGCCGCGGCGACGGCGGCCGCGGCGAGTCCGCCGCCCGCGACGGCGCCGAACGCGAGCGTGCCGTGGGGCAGCGCCAGCGATGCGCTCGCCGTCCCAGCGCACCGCGTAGCGCGCGCACCGGGCGGCGCGATGGACGACGATGCGGCCGCGATGGATGCCGATCTCGGCGCCGGCGTGCGCGAGCCGGACGCTGGCGTCCGCCGCGGCGTGCACGAGCTGCTCCTGCATCGCCGCGAGGCGGGCGGTCGACGGCGGCGGCGAGGCCGTGGCGGCGGATGAACCAGCGCAGCAGGTTGCGCGCGCGGTGCGGCGAGCGCTGCGCCAGCGCGACGAAGGCGGCGCGGTCGAGCGCCGGCGCCGGCTCGTCGCCGCGGCGCCGCCGGCGTCCTGCGCGGCCAGCTCGTCCAGCAGCAGCGCGGCCTCCGCGTGGTGCGCGGCGGCGCGCGCGAGCGTGGCCGGGTATCCGGGAAACGCGGCGGCGAGCCGCGGCGCGATCTCGTGCCGCAGGTAGTTGCGCCTGATCCGGGTGTCGGCATTCGATTCGTCGTCGATCCACGCGACCCGGCGCCGCCGCGCGTAGGCCTCGATCGCCGCGCGGGTGAGCGCGAGCAGCGGGCGGATGAAGCGGCGGGCCCCCGGCGCTGCGCGCGGCGGACATCGCGGCGAGCCCGTGCGGCCCGGCGCCGCGCAGCAGCTGCAGCAGCACCGTCTCGGCCTGGTCGTCGGCGTGATGCGCGAGCGCGACGACGTCGGCGTCCGCCTGCGCCAGCGCCGCGTAGCGCGCGGCGCGCGCCTGCGCTTCGAGGCTTTGCCCGGGCGCGCGGTCGACGCGAACCCGGTGCACGGCGAGCGCGACGCCGCGCCGGTCGCACTCGGCGGCGCAGAACGCCGCCCAGGCGTCGGCGTGCGGGGAGAGTCCGTGGTGGACGTGCAGCGCCGCACACGCGAGCGGGCAGCTCCGCGACGAGGCGCGCGCGAGCGCGTCGAGCAACGCCATCGAGTCGCGGCCGCCGGACAGCGCGACGGCGACGCGCAGCGCGCGCCGGGTCGCCGGCGGCTGCCGCGCGCGCGGCGAGGATCGGGCGCGAGCGCCGCGCGCACCGCGGCGAGCACCGGATCGGCGTCGCTCGACAGGGTGCCCCGCCGTCGCCGGCTGCTCCGCGCCGCGGCGGCCGCGTGCCGGCCGCGCGCGCGCTCAGCCGGTGGCGAGCTCCTTGAACTTGCCATAGGAGAGGATCTTTTCCTCGCGCGCCTCGAGCATCGCGTCGAGCGGCTGGTCCTGCAGCTGGCGCAGGATCTCGGTCAGCACCTTGCGCAGGCCGATCATCATCGCGGCGTGGTCGCGGTGCGCGCCGCCCAGCGGCTCGGTGACCACCTTGTCGATCAGGCCGAGCTGCTTCAGGCGCGTGGCCGTGATGCCGAGCGTTTCGGCGGCCTCCGGCGCGTGCTCCGCGCGATTTCCACAGGATCGAGGCGCAGCCCTCCGGCGAGATCACCGAGTAGGTGGAGTACTGCAGCATCAGCGTGACGTCGCCGACCGCGATGCCGAGCGCGCCGCCCGAGCCGCCCTCGCCGATGACGGTGGCGATGATCGGCACGCGCAGCCCGGCCATCTCGTAGAGGTTGCGGCCGATGGCCTCGGACTGGCCGCGCTCCTCGGCGTCGATGCCCGGGTAGGCGCCGGGCGTGTCGATGAACGTGAACAGCGGCAGCGAGAATTTCTCGGCGAGCTTCATGAGGCGCAGCGCCTTGCGGTAGCCCTCCGGGCGCGGCATGCCGAAGTTGCGGCGGATCTTCTCCTTGGTGTCGCGGCCCTTTCTGCTGGCCGATCACCACGCAGGGCTGGCCGTTGAAGCGCGCGAGGCCGCCGACGATCGCGGGGTCGTCGGCGTACGAGCGGTCGCCGTGCAGCTCGCGGAAATCGCTGAACATCCCGCTGAGGTAGTCGAGCGTGTAGGGCCGCTGCGGGTGCCGCGCGACCTGCGCGATCTGCCACGACGAGAGCTTGCCGTAGATCTCCTTGGTGAGCTGCTGGCTCTTCTTCTGCAGGCGGCTGATCTCGTCGGAGATGTCCACCGCCGAATCCTCGTGGACGTAGCGCAGCTCGTCGATCTTGGCCTGCAGGTCGGCGATCGGCTGCTCGAAATCGAGGAAGGTCTGCTTCATGCGCGACGCGGGTCGGGGCCCGCGAGGGGATTCGGGACGTCCATCATAACGCACGCATTCCCCGGACCGTAATGCCCGGAACCGTCGGACCGTAGCCCGGGTTGAGCCGCAGGCGAAACCCGGGGCAACCGCGGCCATTGCCGCGACCACCCGGGTTTCGCCTGCGGCTCAACCCGGGCTACGCCGTACGCTCGGGCGACGGCCCCACCCAGAGCATCTCGACGTGCGGGATGCCGTCCTCCTCGAACGGGGGCGAGACGGTGCGAAAGCCGAGGCTCGCGTAGAACGCCTCGAGCCGCTGCTGCGCGGCGATGCGCACGGCGTGCCCGGGATGCGCGCGCGCGGCGCGGGCGAGGCCCTCGATCATCACCGCGCGCCCCAGGCCCGTGCCGCGAAAGGCGGGCGTGGTCAGCACCCGGCCGATCGAGGGCTCGGCGAACTTGCGGCCCGGATCGATGACGCGCAGGTACGACGGCGAGGACCGCGCCGCCGTCCGCGCGCGCCCAGCCGAGCAGGTGCCAGGCGTGCAGGTCGAGGCCGTCGGCGTCCTGGAACGCGCAGTGCTGCTCCACCGCGAACACGGTCTGCCGCGCGGCCAGCGCCGCATAGAGGTCGAGCGGCGGGCGAGTTCGGGCAGGCGCGCCACTGCCATTGCAGGCGAGCGGTGGCGCGGGATGGGCTGTCGGCATGGCGCGCCACGATAACGCAGGCTCGGCGCGGCGTCGAGCCGCAGCGGGCTCGCTGCGACAACGGCGGCCGCGTCGCCGGCTGCCATCGGCCCGATGGCCGAGCCGCGATGCGCCACGTCGATGCGCAGGCGCGCCGGCGCGGCCGCAGCACCGTCGAGAGGCGCCCGCGATGGGCTAGAATCGGGCCTCGGACGGAGGGCATCCATGGCAACGCACAGAGATCACCGCACCGGATCGCGGTCATCCCGGGCGACGGCATCGGCAAGGAAGTCGTGCCCGAGGGCCTGCGCGTGCTGGAGGCGGCGGCCGGCGCTTCGGCATCGGGTTCGAGTGGCACGAGTTCGACTGGAGCTGCGACTACTACGCGAAGCACGGCCGGATGATGCCGGAGGACTGGTTCGAGCAGCTCTCGCGGCTACGACGCGATCTTCTTCGGCGCGGTCGGCTGGCCCGCGACCGTGCCCGACCACGTGTCGCTGTGGGGCTCGCTGATCCAGTGCCGCCGCGGCTTCGACCAGTACGTGAACCTGCGGCCCTGCCGGCTGATGCCGGGCATCCCGTCGCCGCTCGCCGACCGCAAGCCGCGGCGACATCGACTTCGTCGTGGTCCGCGAGAACACCGAGGGCGAGTACTCGTCGGTCGGCGGCCGGATGTACGAGGGCACCGAGCGCGAGATCGTGTTCCAGCAATCGGTGTTCTCGCGCAAGGGCGTCGACCGCATCCTGAAGTACGCGTTCGAGCTGGCGCGGCAGCGGCCGCAGCGGCACGTCACGTCGGCGACCAAGTCCAACGGCATCTCGATCACGATGCCGTACTGGGACGAGCGCTTCCGCGCGATGGCGGCGCAGCTATCCCGACATCCGCGCCGACCAGTACCACATCGACATCCTGACCGCGCACTTCGTCCGCCGCCCGGAGCGCTTCGACGTCGTCGTCGGCTCGAACCTGTTCGGCGACATCCTGTCCGACCTCGGGCCCGCCGTCTGCGGCACGATCGGCATCGCGCCGTCGGCCAACATCAACCCGGAGCGCGTGCACCCGTCGCTGTTCGAGCCGGTGCACGGCTCGGCGCCCGACATCGCCGGCAAGGGCATCGCCAACCCGATCGGCCAGATCTGGTCCGGCGCGCTGATGCTCGATTTCCTCGGGCACCCGGAGGCGGCGCGCCGCCGTCGTCGCGGCGATCGAGCGCGGTGCTCGCGAGCCCGGGCGCGCCGAAGACCCCCGACCTGGGCGGGTCACGCGCGGACCGCCGAGCTCGGAGCGGCCATCGCGGCGCTGATATGATCCAATTCGGATTCGTCAGGCTGCAGGACGCGATCCGCGCCGCTGCGCGCGCGCCGTCGCCGCGCGAGGCCGCAGTCAAGGGAGATGCGGAATGTCATTGCTGATCGGAGTCCCAGGGAGGTCTTTCCGGGCGAGAAGCGGGTCGCGACCGTTCCCGACGTCGTCGAGAAGCTGATCAAGCTGGGCTTTGCCGTCGCGGTGGAGAGCGGCGCCGGTGAAGGCGCGAACTTCAGCGACGACGCCTATCGCGCAGCGGGCGCCGAAGTCGTCGGCGATGCAGCGGCTCTCTACGGCAAGTCCGACATCGTCTTCAAGGTTCGGGCACCGAATGCCGGCGAAGTCGGGCTCCTCAGGGAGGGGACGACGCTGATCGGCTTCATCTGGCCGGCGCAGAACCCCGAATTGATGCAGCAACTGGCGGCACGCAAGGTCACCGTGCTGGCCATCGACGCGCTGCCGCGCCAGCTCTCCCGCGCCCAGAAGATGGACGCATTGACCTCGATGGCCGGCGTCAGCGGCTACCGCGCCGTCGTCGAGGCGGCCAACGCCTTCGGCCGCTTCTTCAACGGCCAGATCACCGCCGCGGGCAAGATCCCGCCGGCCAAGGTCTTCATCGCCGGCGCCGGCGTCGCCGGCCTCGCTGCGATCGGCACCGCTGCCAACCTGGGCGCGATCGTGCGCGCCAACGACACCCGCGCCGAAGTCGCCGACCAGGTCGTCTCGCTGGGTGGCGAGTTCGTCAAGGTCGATTACGAGGAGGAAGGCTCCGGCGGCGGCGGCTACGCCAAGGTGATGAGCGAGGGCTTCCAGCAGGCCCAGCGCGAGATGTACGCCAAGCAGGCGAAGGAAGTGGACATCATCATCACGACGGCGCTGATACCGGGCAAGCCCGCACCCAGGCTCATCACCGCCGACATGGTGAAGAGCATGCGGCCGGGCAGCGTCATCGTCGACATGGCGGCCGAGCAGGGCGGCAACTGCGAGCTGACCGAGCCCGGCCAGGCGGTCGTTCGCCACGGCGTCACCATCATCGGCTACACCGACCTGGTGAGCCGCCTGGCCAAGCAGTCGTCGACGCTGTACGCGTCCAACCTGCTGCCGCCTGACCGAGGAACTGTGCAAGGCCAAGGACGGCAGCATCAACGTCAACATGGAGGACGATGCGATCCGTGGCCTGACGGTGATCAAGGACGGCGCCATTACCTGGCCCGCGCCGCCGCCGAAGCTCGCCGCGGCACCCGCCGCGCCGGCCGCCAAGCCGGTCGCCGCGGCGCCCAAGGCGAAGGGCCACGGCCACGGCGCAGCAGCGCCCCGATGGCCGGAACGAAGACCGCGGTCGTGTTCGGCGTGGGCGCGCTGCTGTTCCTGCTCATCGGCCGCTATGCGCCGGCGAGCTTCCTCGGCCACTTCACGGTGTTCGTGCTGGCCTGCTTCGTCGGCTACATGGTGGTCTGGAACGTGAAGCCCGCGCTGCACACGCCGCTGATGAGCGTGACCAACGCGGTCAGCAGCATCATCGCCATCGGCGCGCTGGTGCAGATCGCGCCGGACCTGTCGAAGATCTCCGCCGACCTGTCGCGCCCGAACGAGTGGATCCGCTGGCTGTCCGTGGTCGCCATCGCGCTCGCCACGATCAACATGTTCGGCGGCTTCGCCGTGACCCAGCGCATGCTGGCGATGTTCCGCAAGTAAGGAAGAAGAGAACATGACCTCCAGTCTCTCGACGGTCTCCTATCTCGGAGCCACCATCCTCTTCATCCTGTGCCTGGGCGGCCTGTCCAACCAGGAGACGTCGCGGCGCGGCAACCTCTACGGCATGATCGGCATGGCGATCGCCGTGCTCGCCACCATCTTCGGCGTGCAGGTCACCCCCGCCGGCCTGCCCTACATCCTCGCCGCGATGGTGGTCGGCGCCGGCGTCGGCCTCTACGCCGCGCGCGTCGTGCAGATGACGCAGATGCCCGAGCTGGTGGCGCTGATGCACAGCCTCGTGGGCCTCGCCGCGATGCTCGTGGGCTACGCCAACTTCATCGATCCGGCGGTGTCGGTCGGCCTGACGCCGGCCGAGAAGAGCATCCACGAGATCGAGATGTACGTCGGCGTGCTGATCGGCGCCGTGACGTTCTCCGGCTCGGTGATCGCCTTCGGCAAGCTCTCCGCCAAGATCAGCGGCAAGCCGATGCTGCTGCCGGGGCGGCACCTGCTCAACCTCGCCGGGCTGCTGCTCGTCATCTACTTCGGCTACGCGTTCATCAACGCGCACAGCGTGGCCGAGGCGATGCTGCCGATGATCGTGATGACCGTCGTCGCGCTGCTCTTCGGCATCCACATGGTCATGGCGATCGGCGGCGCCGACATGCCGGTCGTGGTGTCGATGCTGAACAGCTACTCCGGCTGGGCGGCGGCGGCCACCGGCTTCATGCTGTCGAACGACCTGCTGATCGTGGTCGGCGCGCTGGTCGGCTCGAGCGGCGCGATCCTGTCGTACATCATGTGCGCCGCGATGAACCGCCACTTCCTCAGCGTGATCGCCGGCGGCTTCGGCACCGACGGCGGCGCCCCGGCCGCGGCCGGCGCCGTCGCAGCCGGCGGGCGAGGTGAACCCGATCCTGGCGCCCGAGACCGCCGAGCTGCTGCGCGAAGCCAAGAGCGTCATCATCGTTCCGGGCTACGGCATGGCGGTCGCCCAGGCGCAGCACACCGTCTACGAGATCACGAAGACGCTGCGCGAGAAGGGCGTCAACGTCCGCTTCGGCATCCACCCGGTGGCCGGCCGCATGCCCGGCCACATGAACGTGCTGCTGGCCGAGGCCAAGGTGCCCTACGACATCGTGTTCGAGATGGACGAGCTGAACGACGACTTCCCCGCCACCGACGTCGCGATGGTCATCGGCGCCAACGACATCGTGAACCCGGCGGCGCAGGACGACCCGACGAGCCCGATCGCCGGCATGCCGGTGCTCGAAGTCTGGAAGGCGAAGACGTCGATCGTGATGAAGCGCAGCATGGCTTCCGGCTACGCCGGCGTCGACAATCCGCTGTTCTACAAGGACAACAACCGCATGCTCTTCGGCGACGCCAAGAAGATGCTCGACGAAGTGCTGGTGGCGCTGAAATCCTGATCCCGACGCGTCGACGACGGTGCCCGGCGCCGGCTGCCGTGCGACCGATCCGATGCCCGGCCCCCTCTCCCACCTGACCGTCCTCGACCTGTCCCGCGTGCTCGCGGGACCGTGGTGCACGCAGCTCCTCGCCGATCTCGGCGCGACGGTGATCAAGATCGAGAAGCCGGGCAGCGGCGACGACACGCGCGGCTGGGGCCCGCCGTTCCTCAAGGACGCCGCCGGGCACGACACGCAGCGAGGCCGCCTACTACCTCGCCGTGCAACCGCGGCAAGCTCTCGGTCGCCATCGACTTCACGCAGCCGGAGGGCGCGGACCTGCTGCTGGCGCTCGCGCGCGACGCCGACGTGCGTCGTCGAGAACTACAAGGTCGGCGGGCTCGCCAAGTACGGCCTCGACTATCGCGAGCCTCGCCGCGCTCAATCCGCGCCTCGTCTACTGCTCGATCACCGGCTTCGGCCAGGACGGCCCGTACGCCGACCGCGCCGGCTACGACTTCATCGTCCAGGGCATGGGCGGCTTCATGAGCGTCACCGGCGAGCGCGACGACCTGCCGGGCGGCGGCCCGCAGAAGGCCGGCATCGCCATCTCCGACCTCATGACCGGCATGTACGCGTCGACGGCGATCCTCGCCGCGCTCGCGCACCGCGACCGCACGCGGGCGCGGGCAGCACATCGACGCCGCGCTGCTCGACACGACGGTCGCGATGATGGCGGTGATGGACATGAACTACCTGGTCAGCGGCAGGCCGCCCGGGCGCGCCGGCAACGCGCACCAGAGCATCGTGCCCTACGAGGTGTTCCGCTGCGCCGACGGCCACCTCATCCTCGCGGTGTCGGCAACGACGGCCAGTTCGCGAAGTTCTGCGAGATTGCCGGGCACGCCGGAATGGGCCGCCGATCCGCGCTTCGCGAAGAACGCCGATCGCGTGCGCAACCGCGCGGTGCTGGTGCCGCTGGTGGCGGCGGTCATCGCTCACGCGCACGCAGCGCGCGTGGCTCGACGCGCTCGAGCGCGCCGGCGTGCCCTGCGGGCCGATCAACACGCTCGACCAGGTGTTCGCCGACCCGCAGGTCGTCGGCGCGCGGCATGCGCCTCGACCTGCCGCACCCGCTCGCCGGGACCGTGCCGCAGGTCGCGCACGCCGCTCAGGTTCTCGGCGACGCCGCTCGCCTACGACCGTGCCGCCGCCGCTGCTCGGCGAGCACACGGCGGCGGTGCTGCGCGAGCGCCTCGCGCTGAGCGATGCCGCCGATCGCCGAGCTCGCGCGCGCGCGGCGCTGATCGGGATTGCACGCATCAGCGGACGAGCGAGCGGTGAACGGCGTCACGCGCAAGCCCGCGTTCTGGATCGCCTACGCGCTGCTCGCCGCGTTCGCGCTGGCCGTCGCGTGGCGGCTGTTCCCGCTGGCGATCCCGCTCGTCAACCTCGACATCACGCTCGCCCGCCACGATGCGATCGCCGCCGCCGAGGCGCGCGCCGCGAAGCTGCGGCTGGCGCCCGCCCGGCGCGCGCACCGCGGCGCGCTTCGCGCACGATCAGACGCTGCAGAACTACGTCGAGCTCGAAGGCGGCGGCAAGCCGGCCTTCGCCGCGCTGGTCGCCGGCAGCGCTACTCGCCGTACTGGTGGGAGGTGCGCCTGTTCGCGCCGGGCGAGGTGACCGAGGCGCTCGATCCGCTTCCGTCCGGACGGCGGCGTCGACGGCTTCGCGCAGAAGCTGCCGGAGACCTGCGTGCCGGCGGATCCGGCGCGCCTGCCCTCGACGCCGAGGCCGCCCGCGCGCCTGGCCGAGGAGCGCGCGCGCGCCGATTGGGACGTCGACTTCGGGCCCTATGCGCTGCTGGAGCAGTCGCAGCAGAAGCGCACCAGCGGCCGCGTCGACCACGGCTTCGTCTACGAGCGCAGCGCGACGCGACTCGGCGACGCGCGCCTTCGGCTGCGGCTCGACCGTCACCGGCGACGCGCTGACCGAAGTCACGCACCTACGCCCAGGTTCCCGAGGCGTTCGAGCGCCGCTACCAGGAGCTGCGCTCGGCGAACAACACGATCGCCGGCACCGCGAGCCTCGCCGCCGGCCTCCTCTACGGACTCGGCGGCTGCGTCCTCGGCGTGCTGTGGCTCGCTGCGCGCGGCACTGGCTGCTCTGGCGGCCGGCGCTGGCCGCCGGGCTTCGTCGTCGGCGGCCTGGTGGGCGCGATGCTGCTGGCCGCGACGCCGGCGGCGTGGTTCGGCTTCGACACCGCGCAGTCGGTCGACGACGTTCTGGACGCGGCAGGTCGGCGCGCGGCGCTGGCCACGCCGTCGGCGGCGGGCTCGCCTACGCGCTCGTCTTCATGGCGGCGGAGAGCCTGTCGCGGCGCGCGTTCGGCGGGCATCCGCAGCTGTGGCGCGTCTGGTCGCGCGACGCCGGCGCCGACGCGGCAGGTGCTCGGGCCGCACCGTCGGCGGCTACCTGTTCGTGCCGATCGAGCTCGCGCTGGTCGCGGTGTTCTACTACGCGACCAACCGCTGGCTCGGCTGGTGGCAGCCCTCCGAGGCGCTCACCGATCCCAACATCCTGGCAGCGCGGTGCCGGCGCTGGCGCCGATCGCGCTGTCGCTGCAGGCGGGGTTCATGGAGGAGTGCCTGTTCCGCGCGGTGCCGCTGTCGCTCGCCGCGCTGATCGGCGCGCGCTACGGGCGGCGCGGCCTCGCGATCGGCATCGCCTTCGTCGTGCAGGCGCTGATCTTCGGCGGCGCGCACGCGAACTACCCGGGGTTTCCCGCGTACTCGCGGCTGGTCGAGCTCTTCGTGCCGTCGATGCTGTGGGCGCTCATCTTCCTGCGCTTCGGCCTGGTGCCGACGATCCTGCTGCACGCGATGTTCGACCTCGTGCTGTTTGCGATCCCCGTCTTCCTCGTCGACGCGCCGGGCGGCGTCGCTGCAGCGCGCGCTGGTCGTCGCCGCCGGACTCGTGCCGCTCGGCGTCGTCCTCGCGCGGCGCCTGCGTGCGCGGCGGCGTGGGGCGAGCTCGCGTCAGCGCTGCGCAATGCGGCGTGGCAGCCGGCCGCGCGCGCGCCGCGGCGACCGCGCGCCGCACCGCGATCGCGGTCCGGTCGCCGTGGCCGGCTGGGTCGCGGCGTTCCAGCGCGCGCTGCCGCTGCTCGGCGTCGCCGGGCTCGCCGCGTGGGTCGCCGTTCACGCCTTTGCGCGCCGACGTGCCGCCGCTGCCGCAGGATCGCGAAGCAAGCGGTCGCGGCCGCCGATGCCGCGCTGGCCGCGCGCGGCGTTGTGCTGCCGCCGACTGGCGGCGGCTGTCGGCGCCGAAGCTCGCGCGTCGACGATCCGCAGCAGGCGCAGTGGCATGCGTTCGTCTGGCGCGACGCGGGCGCCGATGCGTACCGCAGGCTCGTCGGCACGACGCTGGCGCCCCCGGCTTGGGAAGTGCGCTACGCGCGATTCGACGGCGACGTCGCCGAGCGCGCCGAGGAGTGGCGCGTCACGATCGTCGGCGACGGCACCGCGCGCGCGGTCCGCCACGTGCTGCCCGAGGAGCGCGCCGGCGCGACGCTCGCGCGCGAGGCGGCGCTCGCGCTGGCGCAGTCGGCGCTGCGCGAGGGCCTGCACCTCGATCCGGCCGCGCTCGTGGCGGTGGGAGCGGAGGAGAAGCAGCGGCCGGCGCGCACGGACTGGACGTTCCTGTTCGCGCGACCCGGCGTCGAGCTCGGCAAGGGCGGGCAGGCGCGCGTCGCGGTGAGCGTGGCCGGCGACGAGATCGCGGCGGCCGGGCGCCTCGTCCACGTGCCCGAGGAGTGGCAGCGCGCCGAGCGCGAGCGCGAAGGCCGGCTGACGATCGTCAAGCTGGTGCTGGCCGCGCTGTTCGCAGTCGCGGCGCTCGCCGCACTGGTGAGCGCGGTGCTGCGCTGGACCCGCCACGAGTGCGACCGGCGCGCGCTCGCGGCCGTCGCCGCGATCGCCTTCGCCGCGGCCGCTCGCGGGCGTGGCCAACCGCTGGCCGCTGCTGGCGATGAGCTTGAGCAGCGCCGAGCCTATCGCCGGCCAGGCGTCGATCGCGGTCCTCGGGGCGCTGCTCGGCGGGCTCGTGGTCTCGCTCGTCTACGGATTGACCGCGGGCGTCGGCGCATGGGCCGCGCAGCGCCAGCCCGCGGTGCCGCTGGCAGGATGGCTGGGCGCGCCGCGCCGCCGGCGTGGCCGCGTTCCTGTTCATGGCGGGTGCCGGCGCGGTCGTCGACTCGCTTACGCCGCGAACGATGCCGCTGTGGCCCGCGTATGGCCACGAAGCGACGGCGCTGCCTGCGCTCGCCGCCGCGCTCGACGGCTTGCGGGTGCTGCCGATCTGCGGGGTCGCGCTGTTCACGCTGGCGTGGCTGGGCGGGATCACCGCGGGCTTCACGCGCTGGCGCCTCGTGGCGGTGGCGGTGCTGGCCCTTGCGTTCGCCGGCGCGGCGCTGGTGAGCGGGGAGAGCGCGGCGGACGCCGCGATGGGCGGCGCCGTCGACGGAGTGCTCGCCGCGTTGCTCGTGTACGCCCTGCTGCGCTACGACGCTCGCGCCGTGCCCGCGTTTCTCGCTGCCGGCGCGGTGCTGCAGGCCGTCGCGGGCGCGGCGCAGAAATCCGGCTCATCCGCCTGGCTGCACGCCGCCCTCACGGCGGCGGTCGCGATTGCCGCCGCGTGGCTCGCGACGCGCTACCTCGAGCGCAGCGGGGCCGGGCGCGCGCCTGGCCCGGCGCAGCCTCAGCGCACGCTCACCCAGTAGGGGATGACCCAGTTGTCGGCGCGGTGCACGGCGGTGACGTTGCCGCGCATCGCCCACGGAATCACCTGCCGGTGCAGCGGCAGGTGGTTGATCGCCTCGGCCTGTGCCGCAGCGCCTCGCGGATCTGCGCCAGGCGCTGCGCGGGATCCATCTCGACCTTGACCTTTGCCGTCAGCTCGTCCTGCTTCGGGTTCGAGTAGCGGCCGTAGTTGTAGTCGCCGTCGCCTTTGCCGTGTGCGTCGCCAGCACCGGCTGCAGCGTGAAGATGGCGTCGGTGGCGCCGCCGCCCCAGCCCAGCATGTAGAGGCTCGTGTCCAGCTTCTCGAGCTTGGGAAAGTAATTGGCGCGCGGCATCGCGTTGACCGCGACCTTGACGCCGACCTGCGCCCACATCGCGGCGAGCGCCTGGCAGATCTTCTCGTCGTTGACGTAGCGGTTGTTGGGGCAGTCGAGCGTCACGTCGAAGCCGTTCGGATACCCGGCCTCGGCCAGCAGCTGCCTCGCCTTCGCCTTGTCGTAGGGCAGGCGCCGCTCGAGCTCGGGGGTCGACTGCACCGGCGAGGGCAGCATCGCGCCGGAAGGCTGCGCCAGCCCGCGCATGATGGTCGAGCGGATCGCCTCGATGTCGATCGCCTGGTAGAGCGCCTGGCGCACGCGGCGGTCCTTGAACGGATTCTTCCCCTTGACGCTCGAGTAGAGCAGCTCGTCGCGCTGCTGGTCCATGCCGATGAACACGATGCGGTTCTCGGCGCCTTCGAGGACACTGATCCCGGGCGAGCGCTTCAGCCGAGGCACGTCCTGCGGCGGCGGATCGTTGACGATGTCGACTTCGCCGGACACCAGCGCCGCGACGCGCGTCGCGTCGGACACGATCGGCAGGTAGATCACCTGGTCGACGTTGCCCTCGGCGCGGCCGTCCCTGATCCCCCACCACTCGGGGTTGCGCACGAGCACCGTGCGCACGTCGGGCTCGCGCGACTTGAGGACGTAGGGGCCGGTGCCGTTGGCGGCGCGCGCGGTGATCATGTCCTCCTTCTGCGTGTAGTTCTGCGGCTTCAGCGCGTTGTTCTTCTCGCACCAGGCGCGGCTCATGACGTTGATGTTGACGACGTGCTCCAGCTCGATCGGATTCGGCCCCGGTGTCGAGAATTCGACGGTCAGGGCGTCGATCTTCCTGGGAATGCCCGCGGCGTTGGCGTAGACGCGCAGCTGCGAGGTGTCGGCGCGGGCGCGCTCGAAGCTGAACACGACGTCGTCGGCGGTGAACGGCGTGCCGTCGTGGAACCTGACGCCCGGGCGCAGCTTGAAGCGCCACGTCGTCGGGTCCTGCTGCGACCACGAGACCGCGAGCGCCGGGACCAGCCCGAGCTTCTTGTCGCGCGTGACCAGCGTCTCGTAGACCAGCACGTTGAGGTTGTTGGTGAGCCCCTCGTTCTGCGAGTGCGGGTCGGTGGTCTGCATGTCGCCGCGGCCTGCCCAGCGCAGCGTGGCGGCGCCGGTGCCCGGCGCGGCGACGGCGAGCGCGAAAGTGAACGCGAGCAGCAGCGCGGCGCCGCGGCGGGTCGGGGCGGTGTGTCGTCGTTCGCGCATGGAGGCTCCGGTGACGCGCGCCGCGCTGCTGCTTGCGGCGGCGCAGTGCGAACGCGGGGGTGGGGGGCGGTGGCGGCGATCATAACGCCGCGGCCCCGACCGTGGTAGCGCGAGGGTAGAATGCGCGCCGGTCGTGCGCATTCGCCGGTTCGCCGGCGCATCCCCGGCGGCCGACCCGCGGCGCTCGCGCAGCGCCCGCCCTCCCACGACGACCCCGTCTCCATGGCTACGCTCCCGCCTGCCGCCCGTCTCCTCGCCGACTGCGCGCAGGGCATGGCCGCCGACGCCGCGCAGCTCGCGCGCCGGATCGAGCGCGCGCGGCGCGCGCAGGCGCCGGCGGCGGAATGGGAGCGCATCGCCGCCGCCGTCGCGCGCTCGGTCGAGCGGCGCCGCGAGCGTGCCGCGCGGCGTCCGGTCGTCGACTATCCGCCGGAGCTGCCCGTCGCGCAGCGCGCCGACGAGATCGCCGCGGCCATCCGCGACCACCAGGTCGTCATCGTCTGCGGCGAGACGGGCTCGGGCAAGACCACGCAGATCCCCAAGATCTGCCTCGCCGTGGGGCGCGGCGAGCGCGGCATGATCGGCCACACGCAGCCGCGCCGGATCGCCGCGCGCGCCGTCGCGACGCGGATCGCGCAGGAGCTGCGCACCGAGATCGGCGCGCTGGTCGGCTACAAGGTGCGCTTCACCGACCACACGCGGCCCGAGGCGTACGTGAAGCTGATGACCGACGGCATCCTGCTCGCGGAGACGCAGGGCGACCGCCGGCTCGCCGCCTACGACACGCATCATCATCGACGAGGCGCACGAGCGCAGCCTCAACATCGACTTCCTGCTGGGCTACCTCAAGCAGCTGCTGCCGCAGCGGCCCGACCTCAAGGTGATCGTGACGTCGGCCACCCTCGACGCCGGCCGCTTCGCGCGGCACTTCGGGCGCGAGGCCGGCGGCGTGCTGCAGAGCGCGCCGGTGATCGAGGTCTCGGGCCGGGCGTGGCCGGTCGAGGTGCGCCACCGGCCGCTGAAGACCGGCGGCGAGGAAGCCGACGACGAGGAGGAGCTCGAGGACGCGATCGTCGCCGCGGCCGAAGACCTGTGGCGCGAGGGGCCCGGCGACATCCTGGTCTTCCTGCCGGGCGAGCGCGAAATCCGCGAGACCGCCGAGCTGCTGCCGCACGGGCCTCGCGCGGCGCCCGTACGCGCGGCAGGTCGAGATCCTGCCGCTCTACGCGCGGCTGTCGGTGCAGGAGCAGCAGCGGGTGTTCGCGCCCTCCGCCGGCCGCCGGATCGTGCTCGCGACCAACGTCGCCGGAGACGTCGCTCACGGTGCCGGGAATCCGCTACGTGATCGACGCCGGGCTCGCGCGCGTCAAGCGCTACTCGATGCGCAACAAGACCACGCTGCTGCAGATCGAGAAGATCTCGCAGGCGGCGGCGAGCCAGCGGGCCGGGCGCTGCGGCCGCGTGGCTGCAGGTGTGTGCGTCCGCCTCTACGGCGAGGACGACCTCGCGGCGCGCCCCGCCTACACCGAGCCGGAAATCCTGCGCTCGTCGCTCGCGGCGGTGATCCTGCGCATGGCGGCGCTCGACCTGGGCGACGTCGAGGCGTTTCCGTTCCTCGAGGCGCCCGGGTCGCGCGCGATCGCCGACGGGTACCAGCTGCTGCAGGAGCTGGGCGCGGTCGACGCCGCCCGCGCGCTCACCCCGCTCGGCCGCGAGCTCGCCCGGCTGCCGGTCGACCCGCGCATCGGCCGGATGGTCCTCGCCGCGCGCGAGCGCGGCTGCCTCGCCGAGATGCTGGTGATCGCGAGCGCGCTGTCGGTGCCCGATCCGCGCGAGCGGCCGCTCGAGAAGCAGCAGGCGGCCGACCAGGCGCACCTGCGCTTTCGCGACGAGCGCTCCGATTTCCTCTCGCTGCTCGCGCTGTGGGAGTTCTTCGACACGCGGCTCGGTGAAAAGCTCTCGCATCGCCGCCTGGTCGAGGCCTGCCGCGCGCAGTTCGTCTCGTACCTGCGCCTGCGCGAGTGGCGCGACGTCCACACGCAGCTCGCGAGCGAGATCGCCGACCAGGGGTTCCGGTGGGAGCCGAAGCTGCCGGCGGCGATCGATGCGCCGCGCTATGCGGCGATCCACCACGCGCTGCTCGCGGGACTGCTCGGCAACATCGGCACGCGCGCCGAGGAGGGCGACGCCTACCAGGGCACGCGCGGCGTGCGCTTCTGGCTGCACCCGGGCTCGGGGCTCGCGAAGAAGGGCGCCAAGTGGCTGCTGGCGGCCGAGTTGGTCGAGACCACGCGGCTCTACGCGCGCTGCGCGGCGAAGATCGAGCCCGGAATGGGTCGAGGCGGTCGCCGGGGATCGCGTCACCCGCGACTACTTCGATCCGCAGTGGGACGCCGCGCGCGGGGAGGTGATCGGCAGCGAGCGCGTGGCGCTCTACGGGCTCACGCTGGTCGCGCGCCGGCGGATCTCGTTCGGCGCCGTCGATCCGGCGGTCGCGCGCGACGTGTTCATCCGCGAGGCGCTCGTGCCCGGCGCGCTCGCCACCCGCGGCGCCTTTCTCGCGCAGAACAAGGCGCTGGTCGCCGAAGTGGCGCAGCTCGAGCACAAGGCGCGGCGGCAGGACGTGCTGGTCGACGACGAGGCGATCGCGGCCTTCTACGCGCAACGCCTGCCGGCCGGGGTCCATTCGCTGGTGACGTTCGAGCGCTGGCGCGAGGAGGCCGAGCGCAAGGACCCGCAGCTCCTGCGGCTCACGCGCGAGCTGCTGATGCGGCACGCGGCGCAGCACGTCACCGAGGAACTCTTCCCCGAGACCCTCGCGATGGCCGGCGCCGTGCTGCCGCTCAAGTACCGCTTCGCGCCGGGACATCCGCTGGACGGGCTGACGCTCACGGTGCCGCTGGCGCTCCTCAATCAGCTCGACGCCGCGCGCCTCACCTGGCTCGTGCCGGGCATGGTCCGCGAGAAGGCGACGTGGTACCTGAAAGGGCTGCCCAAGGCGTGGCGCAACCGGCTCACGCCGCTGCCGGAGGTCGTCACCGCCTTCCTGGAGGCGGCACCGTTCGGACGGCAGCCGCTTCCGGACGCGCTGCGCGGTTATCTCGCAACGCGTCTCGGCGACGCGCCGCCCGCCGACGCCTGGGCCGGTGCCGCGCTGCCGGCGCATCTCGCCTGCAACGTCTGCGTCGTCGACGCCGCCGGCCGGGAGCAGGCGAGCGGTCGCGATCTCGTTGGGCTGCGCGCGCAGCTGGGCGAAGCGGCGCAGATGTCGTTCGCGCAGGGCGGCGCGGCGCTGGCGAAACGCGGGATCAAGTCCTGGGACTTCGGCGACCTGCCGGAGACGCTCACCAGCGTGAAGGACGGAGCGCGGCTCACCGGCTTCCCGGCGCTGGTCGACGACGGCGACAGCGTGTCGCTCGTGCTTGCCGACACGCGCGACGGGGCGCAGGCGTCGACACGCGCAGGCGTCGTCCGGCTGATCCGCATCGCGCTGAAGGACGCGCTGCAGCGCTTCGAGGGCGCCGGACGCACGGCGGGCGCGCCGGGGTTCGCGCAGGCCGCGCTGCAGCTGAAGACGACGGTTCCGACCGACCGGCTGGCCGCGGACGTGCTCGCGGCGCTCTGCGATCGCGCCTTCGTCGGCGACGATCCGCTGCCGCGGTCGCAGGCGGCGTTCGCGGAGCAGGTCAAGCGCGCCCGCACCCGGCTCCCGGCCGTGGCCGAGGGCGCGTTCCGCCTGCTGGCGGCGATCGCCGCCCGCCACCATGCGTTGACGCAGCGCATCGCCGGCGCGCCGCCGCAGCAGGCGCGGCTCGCGGCCGAAGTGCGCAGGCGCCGCGACGCTCTCGTCCATCCCGGGTTCTTCCAGACCACACCGTGGGCGCAGCTCGGACATGTCCCGCGCTATCTGGAGGGACTGGAGCGCCGTCTTGCCAAGCACGCCGAGAACCCAGCGCGCGACGCCCGGCACGCCGACGCCGTGCAGGAGTGGTGGCGGCGCTACGACGATCGCGTCGAGCGCAATCGGCAGGCGGGCACCCTGGAGCCGGGCCTCGCCGGCTTCCGCTGGCTGCTGGAGGAACTGCAGATCTCCTTGTTCGCGCAGGAGCTGAAAACGCCATTCCCCGTGTCATATAAACGCCTCGAAAAGGCCTGGAGCGACCTGGGGCGCGGAACCGGGGGTGTTTAGGGCGGTTTGCCCTGCTTGCCCTCCGCCGATGTGTGCTACAGTTTGAGCGGAATCGGGCACGCGCGACAGCGTCGCGCGCGGGTGCCGATTCGCAGTTGGGGCGTGTTTCGGTAGCGTGAGCGGGTCGGGGGGCGGCCCCGGCCGGCGGCGACGCGGCGCAGGGAAGCGCGCCGCGACCGTTTCGCGCCGTGCGGGCAGGAGCCTCTTGATAAGCGTGAGCCAAGCCGCGGCCGAACCGGACGCGCGACGACTGCAGCCGCGGGAGACCGCGAAGATCCTCGGCGATTGCCGAGATCTCGCCATCCACCGGCTGGTGCTGTCGTTCTCCTCGCTGCTCGACCGCGTCGGCGACATGCTCATCGAGCGCGCCAACAAGTCGATCATCCGCGACGAAACCGCGCTCTACCTCGCCGCCCGACGCGCGCTGCAGAGCGAGCGCACCGAGCTGATGGCGGAGTTCGAGCGGCGGCTGCGGCAGAACGTCGACACCCGCATCTCCGGCGAGGCCGCCACCAAGGCCGACTTCTCCAAGGTCGACGCGACCAAGCTCACGCTCATCGACACCTCCGTGATGGACGAGTCGGTGATCACCGGCAACATCCGGCGCAACGTCGAGAATTTCTGCCACGACGAGCTGCTGGTGCTCAACCGCGGGATGGGCCACCTGCTGGGCCGGGCCGATCTCGAGACCGAGGCCAACCCGCTCGCGCCCGAGGTGATCGTCGAGGCGTTCGCCGGCGCGCTGCGCGGCGTGCGTACCGAGGACCGGATCAAGCTCACGATCCTGCGCGAGCTGAACCAGAGCTCGCTCGGCGACCTCAACGCGATCTATGCCGACGTCAACGCGCACCTCGTCAATCTCCGGGTCGTGCCGCCGATGATCCGCGTCGCGTCGCCGGGCCGCGGCAGCGCTGCCCGGGCCGCAGCGCGCAAGGAGGCCGCGAAGAGCGCGGACCAGCCCGGGCCCGAGATAGACCTGATGGCGCTGTTCCAGCAGCGCTACGGCCCGTCGACCGTGCCCGGCTGGCAGCAGGCGCCGCCCGCGCCCAAACCGTGGTCGGGCGCAGGTCCTGGACCGATGGGTTCCGCGGCGCCGCCGGCCGGCGCGGCGGGGGGCGGTGCTGCACCCGGCATGCAGGCGGGCGGAATCTCCGGTTCCGGGGCCGGCGATCCGGACGCGTTCAATCCGTTCTGGATGCTCGGCGTTTCGCCGCCGACGGACGCTCCCGGCCCATCGCTGTCCGCCGTCGAGGGGCTTGCGCCCCCTGCGGCGCCGGCCGCGCCCGCGGGTCCGCTGGACGTCCACCATCCCGGCATGCGCATCCCGCCGTTGCCCGCCATCGACGTCGGCGCGGGACCGCGCTACGCGCCCGGCAGCGCGCCCCCGCGCACCTACGCCGACGGCCTGCGCTACCTGCCCGCGGGGCCGATGGCGCCGACGCCGTCCGGGTACGTGCCGGGCACGCCGATCATGGCCACCGCGGAGCTTGGGGAGAGCCTCTCCCGGCTGCAGGCGGGGGAGACCGGCTTCGATCTCGGCGGCGGCACGTTCGTCCGCTTCGCCGGCATCCCGCAGGGCAAGCACAACGTCCTGCGCGACCTGCAGGAGTCGGCGCTCGGCAGCCGCGTCAACCAGCTCGAGTCGATGACGATCGAGCTGGTGGCGATGCTGTTCGACTTCATCTTCGAGACCCGCGACCTTCCCGACGGCATCAAGGCGCTGCTCGCGCGGCTGCAGATCCCGGTGCTGAAGGCGGCGATGCTCGACGGCGCCTTCTTCGCGAAGAAGAGCCACCCGTCGCGGATTCTCGTCAACGCGCTGGCGCAGGCCGGGCTCGGCTGGGCACCCGCGATGGGGCACGAGGATCCGCTCTACGCCAAGATCCATCGACATCGTCCACCAGATCCTCGACAGCTTCACCGACGACCTCTCGATCTTCGAGTCGCTGCGCGGCGAGCTCGAGGCGTTCCTCGCCGAGGAGGAAAAGGCGGCCGAGGCCAACATCCAGGCCACCGCCGAGGAGATCCACGAGCACGACCTGCGCGAGATCGCGCCCGTGGTCGCGAAGCTGCAGACCGAGCGCCGGATCGAGACCTATCCCGTGCCGAATTTCCTGGCCGTGTTCCTGCGCCAGCGCTGGGGGGCGACGCTGGAGCGCATCTATCTCGAGGCGGGCGAGGAAAGCGAGGCCTGGGACCAGGCTATCGCCACCGTCGAGGACCTTGTCTGGAGCGTGCAGCCGAAGAAGACGCGCGAGGACCGCAAGCACCTGGTTGCGCTGCTGCCGTCGCTGCTGAAGCGCCTGACGGCCGGTCTGCGGCGACGGCGCATGGCCGCGCGAGGAGCGCGACGTCTTCATGGAGAACCTGGTCGAGGCGCACGCGGCGGCGGTCAAGCCCACGCAGCCCTCCGTCACGCTGCCGACTGAAGTCGTGGCCGAGCAGGCGAAAGCCGACGCCCTGCAGGCGAAGGCCGCCGGCGACGAAGCCGCCGCGCAGAAGGCGGAGGCGCTGGCGGACAGCGATGACGCAGGCCGGGCCGATGCCGGTCGGACGCCGCGGGCCCGGCCATCATCGACGACCAGTTCTTCGAGATCGCGCAGAGCCTCGAGCGCGGCATGTGGATCGAGTTCGAGGACGATGACGGCCAGCTCGCCTTCGCCAGGCTCGCCTGGGTGAGCCCGCTGCGGGGAACCTACCTCTTCACCAACCGGCAGGGCCAGAAGGCGCTGTCGATGACCGCCGAGCAGCTCGCCGAGCGTTTCCGCGGCGACCGCGCGCGGCTGGTCGAGGCGGAGCCGCTCGTCGACCAGGCCTTCACCAGCATGATGGCAATCGCTCGGCAAGGCCGGGGAAGCGACCCCTGCGTAGCGTTTCCGGGGCGCGACGAGACTGCGCTAGACTGGCTGCATGGACACGATGATGCGGGGACCGGCGGCAGGTGCGCGATGAGCATCGGCGCGCTCGTCATCGGCGACGAGATCCTCTCCGGCAAGCGGGCCGACAAGCACCTCGCCCACGTGATCGAAGCGCTGCGCCCGCACGGCGGGAGGCTCGCGTGGGCGCGCGTCGAGGGCGACGACCGGGGCCGCCTCACCGCGCTGCTGCGCGAATCGTTCGCGCGCGGCGACATCGTGTTCAGCTTCGGCGGTGTGGGCGCGACACCCGACGACCACACGCGGCAGGCCGCCGCCGCGGCGTTGGGCGTGGGGCTCGCGCGTCACCCCGAGGCCGTCGCGCAGATCGAGGCGCAATTCGGCGCGGCGGCGTATCCCAACCGCGTGCTGATGGCCGACTTCCCGGCCGGCAGCCGCATCATTCCCAATCCCGTCAATCGCGTCGCGTCGTTCTCGGTGCGCGACCACCACTTCTTTCCCGGCTTCCCGAGCATGGCGTGGCCCATGCTCGACTGGGTGCTGGCGACGTACTACCCGCGTTTTTCCGAGCCGCCGGAGGAGGAGCGCGCGATCGTCGTCTGGGACGCCGGCGAGAGCCAGCTCCTGGCGCTGATGAACGACAACGTCGTGCGCTTCCCGCAATTGAAGCTCTTCAGCCTGCCGTCGTTCCTGCCCGAGGGCGGGCGGCGACTCGAGCTCGGCGTGCGCGGCGACCCCGCGCTGGTCGACGCGGCGCTCGCGCACCTCATCGCCGGCGTCGGCGCGGCGGGCTTCCGCTGGGACCCGGCGGCGGGCGAACGCACCCCATGAGGAGCCGCGCGGATGGATGACAGCGGGCGCTGGTACGACGAAGTGAAGGTCGGCGACACGTTCAGCCGCTCGATCACGATCACCGACACGCACCTCGTGCTCGGCGCGGGCCTCATCGGCGACTTCAACCCCCACCACGTCAACGACGAGTTCGCCAAAGGCTCGCGCTACGGCACGCGCATCCTGCACGGCATGATGACCAGCGCGATCATGGGCGGCGCCGTCGGCATGTACTTCCACGGCACCGCGGTCGCCTATCTCGAGCACGCCGCGCGCTTCAAGGCGCCGGTGCGCGCGGGCGACACGCTGACGATGAGCTGGACCATCACCGACCTGCACGACAAGCCGAAGCACGGCGGCGGCGTGGTCGTGCTGGCGGGCCTGTGCCGCGACCAGCACGGCACGATCGTCGCGGAGGCTGACGGGAAGATGCTCGTCCAGGCGCGTGCGTAACTGCGCGTAGCCCGGTGTTGAGCGCGAGCGAAGCCCGAGTGCTTGCGGCAATGGCCAGGCCCACCCGGGTTTCGCCTCTGGCTCAACACCGGGCTACACGCCGGGCTACGCGCCGCGCGCTGGCGCAGCGGAAGTAGGGTCAGACACTACTTTTCTTGCCGGGCGCGCATCGCGATGGACGGCATCGGCGAAAAGTAGTGTCTGACCCTACTTCCGCTGCGCCAGCGCGCGCCCGCACTCGGAGACGAGGTCGGGGCCGCGGTAGATGAGGCCGGTGTAGATCTGCACCAGCGTCGCGCCGGCGTCGACCTTCTCGCGCGCGTCGGCGCCGCTCAGGATGCCGCCGACGCCGATGATGGGCAGCGCGCCGTCGAGTTCCTTTGCCAGCGTGCGGATGACCGCGGTCGATTGCGCGCGCAGCGGGCGGCCGGACAGGCCGCCGGCCTCATCGGCATGGGCCAGACCCGTCACCGCCGCGCGCGACACGGTGGTGTTGGTGGCGATCACGCCGTCGACCTTGTGCTTGACCAGCAGGCGCGCGATGCCTTCGATCGCGGCGCGCTCCAGGTCGGGCGCGATCTTGATCGCGAGCGGCGTGTACTTCCCGTGCTGCTGCGCGAGCTTCGCCTGCTCCGCCTTCAGCGCCTTCACCAGCGCGGCGAGGGCGCTTTCGTGCTGCAGCTCGCGCAGGCCCCGGGTGTTCGGCGACGAGATGTTGACGGCGACGTACGAGGCGCGCGCGTAGACGGCGCGCAGGCAGGTGAGGTAGTCGTCGACGGCGCGCTCGTTCGGCGTGTCGAAGTTCTTGCCGATGTTGAGGCCGAGGATCCCGCGAAAGCGCGCACGGTTGACGTTGGCGAGAAACCGCGCCACGCCCTGGTTGTTGAAGCCGAGGCGGTTGATCAGCCCCTCGGCTTCGACGAGGCGGAAGAGCCGGGGCTTCGGGTTGCCGGGCTGGGGCCGCGGCGTGACCGTCCCGCATTCGATGAAGCCGAAGCCGAGCGCGGCGAGGCCGTCGACGTGGTCGGCGTTCTTGTCGAGCCCGGCCGCCACGCCGACGCGGTTCGGAAACGCGAGCCCCATGGCCGTGACCGGCGACGGGGGCACCGCGGGCGCCGCGAGCCGCGCGACGCCCAGCCGCGCGGCGGTATCGAGGCCGGCGAATGTCGCGTGGTGCGCGGACTTCGGGGTCGAGCGCGAACAGCAGCGGGCGGAACAGCGGATAGAGCATCGGCGGCGAAGGGATCGCGGCGGCGCGCGGGAGGCGCCGCCGCGGCTCGTGTTCGGCTCGATGATACCATTCGCGAGCCCCCCGCCAGCCTCTCACTCCTGCGCATCCGTGACGCGTTACGCCGCCGCCTTCAGCATCGCCGCTCGCCGCATCCAGCGCTCGCCTTCGCCCCGGCATCGCCGGCGGCCAAGACTTCTGCCAAGGCACGGCGGCCAAGGACGGCGCCGGCCGGGCTACGCGCACCGGCCCGAGGTGAAGGCATTCATCGACGAGCTCGTGCGCGAGCAGGGCTTCGACCGCGCCGAGCTCGACGCGCGTGTTCGCCGCCGCCCGTTACCAGCCGAAGATCGTCGCCGCGATGCAGCGGCCGCTGCTCGAGCCGCCGAAGTGGTACGCGTACGCGCCGCAGTTCCTGTCGCCGGCGCGCATCGAGGGCGGCGTGGCCTGGTGGAACAGCCACGCCGCCGTGCTCGCGCGCGCCGAGGAGACGTACGGCGTCCCCGCCGAGGTGATCACCGCGATCGTCGGCGTCGAGACGTTCTACGGCCGCAACACGGGCAGCCATCGCGCGATCGACGCCCTGTCCACGCTCGCCTTCGACTACCCGCGCCGCGCGGCGTTCTTCCGCGGCGAGCTGAAGCATTTCCTGCTGCTCGCGCGCGACCTCGGCGTGTCGCCGCTCGCGCCGAAGGGCTCGTTCGCCGGCGCGCTGGGCGTGCCGCAGTTCATGCCCGGCAGCTATCGCAACTTCGCCGTCGACTTCGGCGGCGACGGACGGGTCGACCTGTGGACCGATCCGCGCCGACATCGTCGGCAGCGTCGCCAACTACCTCGCCCGGCACGACTGGCATCGCGGGCAGCCCGTGCTGCTGCGGGCGAGCGCTCCCGGCCGACGACCTCGGCGTCGTGCTGCGTCGGCTCGACGGCGGCCTGAGCGAGCGGCGGGCGCTGGAAGACTGGACGCGCGACGGCGTCACCGCGAACGGCGCGCCGGAGGGCCTCGCCGCGGACCCGGTAGGGGTGCTGCTGCTCGAGGAGAAGGACGGCGGACGGCGAGGCGGCGAGCTACTGGATCGCCTGCCACAACTTCTACGTCATCACGCGCTACAACCGCAGCCGGCTCTATGCCGCCGCGGTGTGGGAACTCGCGCAGGCGATCCGGCTCGCGCGCGCGGCGTCGCTGCGCTAGGCGCCGCGCGCTCGTCTCGAGCGACTCAACCCGAGAGGCGCACGCGATGCCCGCCGACGACAAGGACCTCCCGCTGCGCGAGGACACGCGCCGCCTCGGCCGGCTGCTGGGCGACGTGCTGCGCGCGCGCACCGGCGAGGCCGGCTTCGCGCGCGTCGAGGCGATCCGGCAGACCGCGATCCGCTTCCGCCGCGCGGCGAGGGACGACGCGCCGGCGGTCGCGGCCGAGCTCGCCGCCCTGCTGAACGAGCTGCCGATCGGGGAGACGCTGCACGTCGTCCGCGCGTTCAGCTACTTCTCGCACCTCGCCAATCTCGCCGAGGACGTCCACCAGAACCGCCGCCGGCGCGCGCACGCGCTGGCCGGCTCCGCGCCGCAGCGGGGAAGCCTCGCCCATGCGCTGGACCGCGTGCGCGAGCACGGCGTCGACCGCGCTGCGATCGAGGCCTGGTTCGCCGACGCGCTGGTGAGCCCCGTGCTCACCGCGCATCCGACGGAAGTGCAGCGCAAGAGCATCCTCGACTGCGAGCGCGAGATCGTGCGGCTGCTGCAGTGGCGCGACCGCGTGGGCCTCACGCCGGAGGAGGCGGCCGAGTTCGAGACGGGGCTCCACCGGCAGGTGCTCGCGCTGTGGCAGACGGCGATGATCCGGCTCTCGAAGCTCAAGGTGATGGACGAGATCGACAACGGCCTCGCCTATTACCGCTACACGTTCCTGTCCGAGCTGCCGAAGCTCTACCTGTGGCTCGAGGCGCGGCTCGTCGCGCAGTTCGGCGTCGATGCCGGCTTCGTCGTGCCGCCATTCCTGCGCCTCGGCTCGTGGATCGGCGGCGACCGCGACGGCAATCCGTACGTCGTCGCCGAGACGCTGGAGTACGCGGTCGCCGCGCAGGCCGGCGTGGCCTTCGCGCACTATCTCGACGCCATCCACGCGCTCGGCGGCGAGCTCTCGCTGTCGACGCGGCTGGTCGAGCCCTCGCCCGGGCTGCTGACGCTCGCCGCGAACGCCGGCGACACCAACCCGCACCGCACCGACGAACCCTACCGGCAGGCGCTGATCGGCATCTATGCGCGCGTCGCCGCCACGGCCAGGGCGCTCGCCGGCTTCGTGCCCGCGCGCGCGCCGCACGGCGACCTGCCGCCGTACGCGACGCCGGACGAGCTGCGCGCGGACCTGCGCACGATCGAGACGTCGCTGGCGGGCCACGGCGCATCGGAGCTCGCCGCGGGCCGCCTGCGGCCGCTCGCCCGCGCCGTCGACGTCTTCGGCTTTCATCTCGCGGTGCTCGACCTGCGCCAGAACGCCGACGTGCACGAGGCCGTCGTCGGCGAGCTGCTCGCGCGCGCCGGCGTCGTCGCCGATTACCTCGCGCTGCCCGAAGCGGAGCGCGTGGCGCTGCTCGTGCGCGAGCTCTCCGGACCGCGGCTGCTGCATTCGCCGCATCTCGCGTACTCGCAGCGCACCGACACCGAGCTGGCGATCGCGCGCGCCGCCGCGGGCATTCACCGCCGCTTCGGTGCCGCTGCGCTGCCCAACTACGTGATCTCGAAGTGCGCGGCGGTGTCCGACCTGCTGGAGGTCGCGATCCTGCTGAAGGAGGTCGGGCTGCTGCGCGGAAACGCGCTCGCGCTCGACATCATCCCGCTGTTCGAGACCATCGACGATCTCGAGCGCAGCGCGCCGATCATGCGCGCGGCGTTCGCGCTGCCCTGCTACCGCGCGTGGCTCGAGGGCCGCGGCCGGCGGCAGGAAGTGATGCTGGGCTACTCCGACAGCAACAAGGACGGCGGGTACGTCACGGCGAACTGGGCGCTCTATCGCGCGGAGCTGGCGCTGGTCGCCGCCTTCCGCGAGCACGGCATCCGGCTGCGTCTCTTCCACGGCCGCGGCGGCACGGTGGGGCGCGGCGGCGGGCCGAGCTTCGAGGCGATCCTCGCGCAGCCTGCCGGCAGCGTCACCTGCGGCCTGCGGATCACCGAGCAGGGCGAGATCATCGCGAGCAAGTATTCGGATCCGGATCTCGGGCGGCGCAACCTCGAGACGCTGGTCGCGGCGACGCTGGAGGCGAGCTTCCTCGATACCGAGCAGCTCGGCGACCGCGCGCCGGCGTATTACGCCGCGATGGACGCGCTCTCGGCGGCGGCGTACGCGGCGTACCGCGGCCTCGTCTACGACACGCCGGGATTCGTCGACTACTTCCGCGCGGCCACGCCGATCGCCGAGATCGCGCAGCTCAACCTCGGGCAGCCGGCCGGCCTCGCGCACGGCCTCCGATGCGCATCGAGGACCTGCGCGCGATCCCGTGGGTCTTCAGCTGGGGCCAGTGCCGGCTGATGCTGCCGGGCTGGTACGGCTTCGGCACGGCCGTCGAGGCCTTCCTCGCGGCGCATCCCGACGGCGCCGCGGCCGGCCTCGCGCTGCTCGGGGAAATGCACGAGCGCTGGCCGTTCTTCCGCAGCGTGCTCTCGAACATGGCGATGGTGCTCGCGAAGACCGACCTCGCCATCGCGTCGCGGTACGCCGAGCTCGTTGCGGACGCCGCCGGCCGCGACGCGATCTTCGGCCGCATCGCCGCCGAGCACGCCCGCGCGGTCCGCCATGCGCTCGCGATTTCCGGCCACGCGAGCCTGCTCGACGACAACCCGACGCTCGCGCGCAGCATCCGCAACCGCTTTCCCTACCTCGACCCGCTCAATCACCTGCAGGTCGAGCTGCTGCGCCGCTTCCGCGCCGGGCAGACCGACGAGCGGACGCAGCGCGCGATCCACCTGACGATCAACGGCCTCGCGGCCGGCCTGCGCAACAGCGGGTGAGAGCGCGTGGCGGCGCCGCCGCGCGACTCGCCCGAGCCTTGGTCTACATCAAATGCGAATCATTCTTATTCGTATTGACGGATCGACTGCGCTGCGGCATCATGGCGTCATCGCCGATCCAATCACGACCCGCAGAGGAGCCTCATGCCCCGCATCCCAACCCTGTCCCGACAACCGTCCCGGCGCGCCGCCCGCCTGGCGCTGGCCGCGCTGGCCGCCGTCGGCCTGCTGCCGGCCGCCGGCCCCGCGCGTGCCGCGGAGGAGCCCGTCCTCAACCTCTATTCCGCCCGCCATTACCAGACCGACGAAGCGCTCTACGCGAACTTCACCAAGGCCACCGGCATCAAGATCAACCGGATCGAAGCCGGCGACGAGCAGTTGATCGAGCGGCTGAAGAGCGAGGGCGCGATGAGCCCCGCCGACCTGCTTCTGATCGTCGACGCCGCGCGGCTGTGGACCGCGCAGTCGCTGGGGTTCTTCCAGCCGGTGCGCTCCAAGGTGCTGGAGGAACGGATTCCCGCATCGCTGCGCGATCCGGACGGCAACTGGTACGGCTTCTCCAGCCGCGCGCGAATCATCGTCTACAACAAGCAGGCGGTGAACCCCGCCGACGTGTCGACCTACGAGTCGCTCGCCGATCCGAAGAACAAGAACCGCGTGTGCACCCGCTCGGGCAGCCACCCCTACAACCTGTCGCTGGTCGCGGCGCTGATCGCGCACAACGGCGAAGCGAAGACGGAGGAGTGGGCGAAGGGGGTCGTCGCCAACATGGCGCGCTCCCCCCGTGGCGGGGACACCGACCAGATCAAGGCCGTCGCGGCGGGCGAGTGCGGCGTGGCGCTGTCGAACACGTACTACTACGTGCGCCTCATGCGCTCGGCCAAGCCCGAGGAGCGCGAGTGGGCGGCGAAGGCGGGCCTCATCTGGCCGGACCAGCAGAGCCATGGGACGCATCTCAACATCTCCGGCGCGGGCGTGATGAAGAACGCGCCGCATCGCGAGAACGCCATCCGCTTCCTCGAGTACCTGTCGAGCCCCGAGGCGCAGGGCTACTTCGCCAACGGCAACAACGAATGGCCGGCGGTCCGGGATTCGGTGGCCGTCAACTCGGAGCTCGAGTCGCTCGGCAAGTTCAAGGCGGATACGCTCCCCATCGCCACGCTGGGCAGGAACACGCCGGCCGCGCAGAAGCTCCTCGACCGCGCCGGGTGGAAGTGACCGGCCGCGCGCGCCTGATGGACGGATTTGCGCCGGCATGACCCGCGTGCGCGCCAGGCCGGGCGCGCTCGATGGACGTATCCGCGTCGGGGTGACCCGCGCGCGCGCTTGGGCATGCGCGGCGGGCTTACTTGCGTCGGCAAGACCCGCCGGAGTAGCCCGGTGTTGAGCGAAGCGAAACCCGGGATAAGTGGGGTCAGACACTACTTTTCGGTAGCTACGGTTGCAACGCCTTCGAAGTTCGTTCAAAAGTGGCGTCTGACCCCACTTATCCCGGGTTTCGCTTCGCTCAACACCGGGCTACGCGGCGCGGGCGGGCGACGCGCCGACCCGGGGTCGGGTTCCCGCCGCGGCGCCGCGGCGCACCGTGCGCGCGAGCAGCAGCAGCGGCAGCACGCCCACGGCGACGATCGCGAGCGACGGCAGCGCGGCCTCCGCCAGCCGCTCGTCCTTCGCCAGCGTGTAGGCCTGCGTGGCGAGCGTGTCGAAGTTGAACGGCCGCATCACGAGCGTGGCGGGCAGCTCCTTCATGACGTCGACGAAGACGAGCAGCATGGCGGCGGCGGCGCTGCGTGCGAGCAGAGGCATGTGGATGCGCACCAGCGTGCCGGAGGGGCTGGCGCCCAGCCCGCGCGCGGCGACGTCCATGCCCGGCGTGATCCGGGCGAACCCCGGCTCGATGCCGTTCCAGGCGACGGCGAAATAGCGCACGAGGTACGCGTAGATCAGCGCCGCGATCGTCCCGGTGAGCAGGAGCCCGGTGTGCACGCCCAGCGTGCTGGAGAGCGTCGCCGCGAGCCAGCCGTCGAGCGCCCCGACCGGCAGCAGCACGCCGACGGCCAGCACCGACCCCGGAACCGCGTAGCCCAGCGCCAGCACGCGGCTGGTCCCGCGGGTGAGCGCGCCGGGTGAAAGACGGACCGCGTAGGCGACCAGCGCCGCAAACACGACCGCCAGCAGCGCCGCGAGTCCCGAGACGCGCAGGCTGTTCCAGGCGAGATCGGCGAAGCGCGCCGCCGCCGGCAGCTCCGGTTCCGCCAGCGCCTGGCGCGCCAGCAGCACGAGCGGCAGCGCGAACCCGAACACGATCGGCAGCGCGCAGATCAGCGTGGCGGTCCAGGCGCGCACGCCGGCGAGTCGCTGCCGCGCAGACGGGGCCGGCGAGCGGCTGCGGCTGCTGCCGGCCACGCGCGCGGCGCCGCGCGACCAGCGCTCGAGCAGGATGGCGCCGATCACGAACGCGAGCAGCGCCGCGGAGAGCTGCGCGGCGGCAACGCGGTCGCCGAGCGAGAACCAGGCGCGGTAGATGCCGGTGGTGAACGTGTCGACGGCGAAGTAGGCGACGGTGCCGTAGTCGGCGAGAGTCTCCATCAGCGCAAGCGCGATGCCGCCGGCGATCGCCGGCCGCGCCAGCGGCAGGTCGACGCGCCAGAACGTGCGCCGCGCGTCGAGGCCCAGCGTGCGCGCGGCCTCCGTCAGCGCGTGCGGTCGCTCGATGAACGCGGTGCGCGCCAGCAGGTAGACGTAGGGGTAGAGCACCGCGATGAACATCGCCGCGGCGCCCGGCAGCGAGCGGATGTCGGGAAACCAGTAGTCGCCGTGCGACCAGCCGAACGCGTCGCGCAGCGCGCTCTGGACCGGTCCCGCGTACTGCAGCCAGTCGGTGTAGGCGTAGGCCATCACGTAGGCGGGCATCGCCAGCGGAAGCAGGAGCGCCCACTCGAAGAAGCGATCGCCCGGGAACCGCCGATGCGTGATCACCCACGCGGTCACCGTGCCGCCGAACGCGACGCCCGACCCGACGAGCGCGACGAGCAGCAGCGTGTTGGCGGCGAAGCCCGGCAGCACCGTCGCGGCGAGATGCGACCAGACCTCGCCGTGCCCCGGCGCCAGGCCGTGCGCGACGACCGCGAGCACGGGCAGCGCCGCCAGTGCCGCGAGGACGACGGCGAGCGCGACCAGCGCCGACGGCCTACGCACGGGCGCGGCGCCGATCCCGGCCCGGCACGCGCGGCGCCGCGGCCGGCCGACGGTGGCGCGAAGGAAATCGCATCGGCCGATTATAGTCGGCCGGCGCGGCGCGCCGGCGATCGCGGCCCGCACGGGCGCCTCGTGCGCACGCCGACGCGAGCTGACGCGGAGCGGCGCCCGCCGCAGTTTATAATCGCCTGACAGACGCTGTCGCAGCCGCCACAGCGTGTCCTGCCGGCTACGTCCATGCGCATCCTGCTTTCCAACGACGACGGCTACTTCGCGCCCGGCCTCGAGCGGCTCGCCGCGACGCTGGCGCCGCATGCGGAAATCACCGTCGTCGCGCCCGAGCGCGACAGGAGCGGCGCGTCGAACTCGCTGACGCTCGACCGCCCGCTCACCGTCCGCCGCGCGGCGAACGGCTTCCTGTTCGTCAACGGCACGCCCACCGACTGCGTGCACCTGGCGGTCACCGGGCTGCTCGACGAGCTGCCCGACATGGTGATCTCCGGCATCAACCTCGGCGCGAACATGGGCGACGACACCATCTATTCGGGCACCGTCGCCGCGGCGACCGAAGGCTACCTGCTGGGAATCCCGTCGATCGCGATCTCGCTCTCGTCGAAGGCCGGCGCGCATTTCGAGTCCGCGGCGCAGGTGGCGCTCGAACTCGTGCAGCGCCATCGCGCCGGCGGCGCCGGCGCATGGCTGCTCAACGTCAACGTTCCCGACATCGCGGGCGTCGAGCTGAAGGGCTACCGCATCACCCGCCTCGGCCGCCGGCACAAGGCGGAGGACGTGATCAAGGCGACGAGCCCGCGCGGGGAGACCGTCTACTGGGTCGGCGCGGCCGGCCCCGCCGCCGACGCCGGGGACGGTACCGACTTCGACGCGGTCGAGCGCGGGCACGTCTCGATCACGCCGCTGCAGATCGACCTCACCAACCACGACCAGATGGCGGCGGTCGGGGCGTGGCTGGCGGCGTAGGCCGCGGCTCGGCGCTGCGGCGGCCAGGGGCAACGGGAATCGATTCGATGGCAACGATCGGCCAGAAGCTCTCCGGCATCGGGATGACGTCGGCGCGCACGCGCACGCGGATGATCGAGCGGCTGCGCGAGCAGGGCATCCGCGACGAGGTGGTGCTGGCCGCGATGAACGCGGTGCCGCGGCACATCTTCGTCGACGAGGCGCTGGCGATGCGCGCGTACGACGACAGCCCGCTGCCGATCGGGCACGGGCAGACCATCTCGCAGCCCTGGGTGGTCGCCCGCATGACCGAGCTCGCGCGCCACGGCGGCACGCTCGAGCGCGTCCTCGAGATCGGCACCGGCTGCGGCTACCAGACCGCGGTGCTGGCGCAGGTCGCCGGCGAGGTCTATTCGGTCGAGCGCATCGGCGCGCTGCTCGCGAAGGCCCGGCGCACGCTGCAGTCGCTCGCGGTGAAGAACGTCCACCTCAAGCACGCCGACGGCTCGGCCGACATCGGCGAGGACCTCGCCGTCGATGCCATCATCGTCACCGCGGCGGCGACGCACGTGCCGGCCGCGCTGCTGAAATGCCTGAAGCCCGGCGGCCGCATGGTGCTGCCGCTCGCGCAGCGCGAACCCCAGGGCGAAGGCGTGCAGCGGCTGACCGTGATCGACGCGACGCCGGGCGGCTACCGGGAACGCTCGCTCGATGCGGTAAGATTCGTACCCTTGCTGTCCGGTCTCGCGTGAGGCGCCCCGGCGCTTCGCGGTCCTCCCGCAATGACTCCGCCAAAGGTCCCGCCCGCGAATACCACCTGCCTTGATCGAGCGTGCCGCAGCCTCGCGGCCGGCGCGCTGCTGATGCTGCTCGCCGCCTGCGCGACGCGCACGTCCGCACCGGTGGTCGAGCGCTCGCCGCCGCCGCCTCCCGCGCTGCCGCAGGTCGGCGCACCGGCCCCCGTCGCGCCGCCGGCCTCCGAGCGCGACTGGCGCCCGCAGACCTACACGGTCAAGCGCGGCGACACGCTGCACGCGATCGCGCTCGATTTCGGCCTCGATTACCGCGAGCTCGCGGCGTGGAACAACCTCGAGAACGCCAACCTCATCCGCGTGGGTCAGGTGCTGCGCCTGCGCGCGCCGGGGGACTCGGGCACCGCGGACGCCGGCGCGCCCGCGGGCCCCGGCGTGACGACCGCGCCCCTGCGCGCGCCGCCGCCGGTCGTGGCCGGCGATGCGCGACCTCCCGCGTCCCCGCCGGCCACGCCGCTGATCGTTCCGGGGCAGCGCAACGCCGAGACCTACAAGTCGCAGCCGAAGGCGCTCAAGGAGCCGTATTCGGAGCAGGCGCTGCGCGATGTCCAGCGCACGGTCGCCGCCGCCCCGCCGCCGGCTGCTGCGCCGCCGCCCGTCGCGATGCCGCCGGCGGTCGCGGCCCCGGCGCCGGCCGCGACTGCGTCGCCGGCCGCCGCGCCCGCGCCGGAGGCAACGGCCGTCGCGCGCGCCGACCCCAAGCTGGAGACGAAGCCCGAACCGAAGCCCGCGCCCGCCGCGGACGACGACGACGAGAAGATCGAATGGCTCTGGCCTGCGACCGGCAAGATCGTCACCGGCTTTTCGGACACGGCGAACCTGAAGGGCATCGACATCGCGGGCAAGGCGGGCCAGCCGGTGGTTGCGAGCGCCGCGGGCAAGGTGGTGTACGCCGGCACCGGCTTGCGCGGCTACGGCAAGCTCGTCATCGTCAAGCACAGCAACACCTACCTTTCCGCCTACGCGCACAACAAGGAACTGCTGGTGAAGGAGGGGCAGCAGGTCACGCGCGGCCAGAAGATCGCCGAGATGGGCAACACCGACAGCGACCAGGTCAAGCTGCACTTCGAGATCCGCAAGCTGGGCAAGCCCGTCGATCCCACCAAATACCTTCCGCCGGGATGAGCCAGGTTTCGCCGGGATGAGCGCGCCGCCGCGCAGGGAGCTCGACTTCGGCCCGACGCTGCCGGGCGTCGAACCCGCGGCGGAGCCGTCCTGCGCGGAACCGGACGGCGACCGTCACGCAGTCGATGACGTCCCGGAGCGCGACCGGTGGACCCAGGAACTGCCGCTGCCCGAGCCGGCCCCGGGGATCTCGGCCGATTTCGTCAACGACATCACCCAGATCTACCTGAACGAAATCAGCAGCCACACGCTGCTCAAGGCGGACGAGGAGCTGGCACTCGCCCGCGCGATGAAAGCCGGCGAGTTCACCGCGCGGCAGACGCTGATCGAGCACAACCTGAGGCTCGTCGTCAGCATCGCCAAGCACTACACGAACCGCGGGCTGGCGCTGCCCGACCTGATCGAGGAAGGCAACCTCGGGCTCATCCACGCGCTCGAGAAATACGATCCCGAGCGCGGCTTTCGCTTCACGACCTACGCGACGTGGTGGGTCCGGCAGTCGGTCGAGCGCGCGATCATGAACCAATCGCGCACGATCCGCCTCCCCACGCACGTGGTGAAGGAGCTCAACGTCGTGCTGCGCGCGCTGCGCTACCTCGAGACCCACGGGCTGCCCGAGGCGCGCGAGCCCACGCTCGACGACGTCGCCCACCTGCTCGGCAAGCCGGCGGACGAGGTACGACGCGTCATGCGCTACAACGAGCACGTCGCCTCGCTCGACGCGCTGGTCGACCGCGAAACCGGGCTGTCGGTCGGCGACGGCATCGCCGACGAAGCGGCGCTCGCGCCCGAGCTCCTGCTGCACAACTCGGAGATCGAGGCGTGGGTGAGGCAGTGGCTCGCGGAGCTCCCGCAGCGCCAGCGCACGGTGATCGAGCGCCGCTACGGGTTGAGCGGCCTCGATGCGGCGACGCTGGAGGAAATTGCCGGCGAGATCGGCGTCACCCGCGAGCGCGTCCGGCAGATCCAGGCCGAGGCGATCGAGAAGCTGCGCGCGCGTCTCAAGCGGCGGGGGCTCGATCGCGACGCGCTGCTCTGAGGAAACGGGGCAATCGTGGCCATTGCCACGCCCACCCGGGTTTCGCTGGCGCTCAACCCGGGCTACGCCCGTTACGCGCGCGACCCCGATCCCGGCGTGCGCCGCAATTCGCCGACTCCGGGCAACGCGGCGATCGCCTCCTCGAGACGGGCCAGCGCCGCCGCACGCTCGCGGTCGCTGTCGGCGCGGGTCGACACCGGGCCGTAGCGCAGCTGCGAATACGATGCGCCGATCGCGCGGAACGCGGCGGCGAATCGCGGCCAGCGGACGGCGGCGCGCTCGGCGTACGCGAGCGGTCCCTCGTGCGCGAGGCGCGGCAGTCCGGCGCGCGCGAGCCGCGCGCCCAGCGCGTGCCACCGCGACCCCGCGCGGTCGTGCCGGCGGCGGCGCCACGCGAGCCACCCCAGCAGCAGCCCGACCCAGGCCAGCGCGAGCCCGCTGAAGACGGCGCCGTATTGCCAGGGCGCGAGGCGGTCGAACTTCCAGTCGCGCCAGAACGAGCGCTGGCGGTCGTAGTTGAATCCGATCACGTGGCGGCGCCAGTCGTGATTCACGGCGTCCCAGCGCAGCTGCGCGGCCTTCAGCCAACCGACGTCGAGCCGGGCGAGCAGGGGCACCTGATCGCTGCTCGGCAGCGCCGCCCCGAGGCCGCGTTCGACACGCGACGGCGCAACGGCGCCGGTCGGGTCGTAGCGGCGCCATTCGCCGTCGACGATCGCCTCCGCCCAGGCGTGGGCATCGGACTGGCGCACGATCATGTAGCCGCCGTTGGGGTTGATCTCGCCGCCCTGGTAGCCCGTGACCACGCGCGCCGGGATTCCCGCCGCGCGCAGCAGGAGCACGAACGCCCCAGAATAATGCTCGCAGAAGCCGCGCCGCGCGCCGAACAGGAAGCCGTCGACCGGGTCGTCGTCGAGGAGCGGCGGCGAGAGCGTGTACACGAACGGCTCGGCGGTGAACCAGGCGAGCACCGCGCGGATGTAGTCGGCATCGTCCGGGTGCTGTGCGCGGAGCTCGCTGCGCGAAAGCGAGCGTCTTCGGGTTGGCGAACCGTCCGCTGTTCGGGTGGCCCAGGTTCTCGGCCTCGTCCTGCGCGAGGTCGGCCGGGTAGCGGTCGCGCAGCGTCGACTCCTGGTGATAGCGCAGCGGCTGGATCACCAGCGAGCGCGCGATGAGCTGCTGCTTGCGGGTCAGCCCGGCGACCTCGACGTTGCCGGCGTCGCCGCTCGCATCGGGCCGCGCTTCCATCCGCGGCGCGCGCGTGGGCAGGTCGAGCGCGAAGATCCACGGCTTGAAATGCGGCTCCAGCGTCACGGTATAGGAGACCGGGCGGTCGGCCCGCATGAACGTGCCGTCGAAGCGCTGCGGCGCGAGGTTCCACTGCCGGCCGTCGAAGCGCGACAGCACCGGGCCGCGCCAGTACCGCTGATGCGACGGCGGCACCGCCCCGTCGAAGTCGACGCGGAACGCCACGGCGTCCGACAGCGACAGCTCGCTGATCATGCCCGGCACCATCGCATCGGAGAGCCCGGACTGCGCGCGCGGGTCGGTGGGCAATCCCCACAGCGGAACGGCCAGGCGCGGGAAGAGCAGGAACAGCACCGCCGCCAGCGGGATGCCCTGCAGCAGCAGCTTCGCGGAGCGGGCGACGGGGCCGCGCAATGACGCGTGCGTCGCGGCGGAGTTCGCGGGTCGCGCCAGGACCTCGAGGGTCGCGCCGATCAGCACCAGCGCCGGCGCGCCCGCGAGCGCCGCCAGCGGCGACTGGCTGTAGAAGAACGGGGTCACCACCAGGAAGCTGCCGAGGCAGACGACGAGCATGCCGTCGCGGGCGGTGCGCAGCTCGAGCAGCTTGATGCCGACCAGCACGAACAGGAACGCGACGCAGGATTCGCGGCCGAGCAGGTAGCCGAACGACGAGTGGATGCCGGCGGCGGCGGCCAGCGCCGCCAGGCCGAGCACCCACGTCGGGATCTGGGTCGGCGTGCCGGCATGGCGCGTCGCGTCGCGGCGCAGCAGCAGCAGGCGCAGCGCGACCAGCAGCGGGCCGGTCACCGAGACCCACAGCGGCAGCGACGGCAGGTGCGGCAACTGGGCGCTGAGGATCGAGCGCGGCGAGCCAGCGGATCTGGCCGGGCGCCAACGGCGCCGCCGCCTGCCGCGGGTCGGCGCGCGGAAAGAAACGCGCCTTGCCGGCGGCGGCGCTCACCGGGCGTCCTCGGGGCACAGCGCAAGCGCGGTCAGCGCCGCCCGGCGGTGGTCGCGGCCCTGGCCGGTCGGCAGCCTGAACCCCGGCAGCGTGAGCGAGAACGGCCGCGCTTCGTGCTCGGCGGCGAGGACCCACGCGGTGAGGCGGGCGAGGCGGGCCTCCGTGCCGGCAACCGGCTGCACGGCCTGCCAGGTCAGATCCACCGGACCGCCGCCGCCGGTGCCCTCGAACTGCTTGGTGTGCCAGCCGGAGCCGCGGGCCACGGCTTTCCAGGCGATGCGCTGCATCGGGTCGCCCGCCTGGTAGGCGCGCAACCCGGCCAGATCGGCGTCGTCGCCGCCGACGGCGGCATGGTCATCGTGGCCGATCGCGCCCGCCGGCAGCGCCGGGGCGTCCGTTTCCGGCGCGGGATACACGACGCCCGTCAGCGGAAAATGGACGTAGGCCCATCCGCGCCACAGTCCCAGCGGATAGACGGTCGCGACGGTCACGCGCCCCAGCGCGAAGCGGCCGCGGCGTTGCGTGGGCAGCTCGACGGTCACCGGCAACGTGGCGCCGGCGGCGACGTCGGCCGTCACCGTGGCGCCGTCGCCGGGGGCGATGGCGACCGCCGCACGGGGCGACCCGCCCCCGCCGAGCGCCAGCGTGAACGGCAGCGCATTGCCGGCGAAGGTGTCGCCGGCGGCCAACGGCCGCAGCTCGAGCCCGGCCAGGTTGCGCCAGGTGTGCAGCAGCGCCGCCGCGGCGAGGCCGGTCAGCAGGAACGTGACGGCGAAGCCCAGCGACAAGGCGTAGTTGAGCGAGAGCACGAGCATCGTCGCGACCGTCGCCATGAAGGCGGCGCCCCGCCGGGTGGGCAGGATGTAGATCCGGTTGTGCCGCAGGACCAGCGGCTCCACGTCGGTCGGGTCGACGCGCAGCACGCGCTGCCGGAAGCGCGCGAGCCAGCTGCCGCGCGGGGCGCGCGGCGCAGCCGGTGCGGTCTCGGCGGCGGCGGCCGGTACGGACATCGGAAGGAGGGCGGCGGGGTGCCCGCGTTCGTCCTGGAGCCGCCGGCGGCTCAGGGCAGGGCGACGGCGCGCAGCAGCGCCTGCGCCTGCAGCGCTCCGGCCCGCGCGCCGGCCGCCAGGCGATGGCCGGCGACGGCGGGGAAGACCGCCTGCACGTCCTCCGGCAGCACCATCGGCCGCCCGGACAGCAGCGCCCATGCGCGGGCCGCCGACAGCAGGAGCAGCCCGGCGCGGGGCGACAGGCCCCGGCGCGCGCCGGCATCGGCGCCGCTGCCGGTGTTGCCGCGGGTGGCGGCGAGCAGCGCCTGCACGTAGTCGAGCAGCGCCGGCGAGACGTGCACGGCGGCCGCCTCGCGCTGCCAGCCGAGCAGCAGCGGCGGATCGGCCAGCGCCGTGATGCGGGGAATCTGCGCCCGGCGGTCACCGCCCGACAGCAGCTCGCGCTCGGCGGCGGCATCCGGATAGCCGAGCTCGATCGACATCAGGAAGCGGTCGAGCTGCGACTCCGGCAACGGATACGCGCCGACCTGTTCCACGGGGTTCTGCGTGGCGATGATGAAGAAGGGGTCGGGCAGCAGCCGCGTCTGGCCGTCCTGCGACACCTGCCGCTCCTCCATCGCCTCGAGCAGCGCGCTCTGGGTCTTCGGCGGCGCGCGGTTGATCTCGTCGGCGAGCACGATCGAATTGAAGATCGGTCCCGAGTGGAAGCGGAACGCCTGCGCGTGGGTGTCGAAGATCGACACGCCGAGCACGTCCGCCGGCAGCAGATCGCTCGTGAACTGCACCCGGGCGTACTTGAGGCCCAGCGTGGCCGCCAGCGCCTGCGCCAGCGTCGACTTGCCGACGCCGGGGATGTCCTCGATCAGCAGATGGCCGCGCGCGAGCAGGCAGGCGAGCGCCAGCTTGAGCGGCCTCGGCTTGCCGACGATGATCCGCTCGAGCTGGGCCAGCACGGCCGCCAGCTGGTCCCCGAGGGGGGGCGTGTCAAGGCTCAGTGGGCGCACGGTCATCTCTTGCCTCCTGTCTTCGCTTCCGGTGTCGGCCGGTCCCGGGTGCGGCCGCCGGATGGCCGTGCCGTTCCGGCGCATGGCCGCAATCTCGATCACCCCGGGTTTCGCGTTCGCTCAACCCGGGCTACACTGACTCAGGTGGCCTCGCTGCCGAAATTGGGCGCATTAGGCCGTTTTTCGGTTCCCCTTCCGCAGGCCGAACGATTCGGCAAAGGGCGCGGTCCGGCGCCGGAAGATCGGCGCATTCATGCACCCGCGGGTCCCTTCTGCGTCCATTTGTCTGCTACATCCGTCCAAAGTTCAGCCAAATCTCAGCCACCGTGTCGACTGCCTACATCACCCATCCTTCATCCCTCTTGCACGATATGGGCCCGTACCACCCGGAGTGCCCCGATCGGCTGACCGCGATCGGCGATCGGCTGATCAGCGCCGGGCTGGACGGCTACCTGCACCACTACACGGCGCCGATGGCCACCCATGCCCAGCTCGCCCGGGTCCACGGCAAGGCGTACCTGGCGGAGATCGAAGCCGCCAGCCCGGCTTCGGGCCTGCACTACATCGACCCGGACACGGCATTGTGCCCGCATTCGCTCGATGCCGCCCGGCACGCCGCCGGCGCGCTGGTCATGGCCACCGACCTCGTCACGCGCGGCGAGTGCATCACCGCGTTCTGCGCGGTCCGCCCGCCGGGCCACCACGCCGAGCGCAACCGCGCGATGGGTTTCTGCCTGTTCAACAACGTCGCGGTCGGCGCGATGCACGCGCTCGAAGCGCACGGCCTCGCGCGGGTCGCGATCATCGATTTCGACGTCCATCACGGCAACGGCACGGAGGACGTCTTCGCCGGCGATTCCCGGGTGCTGATGGCGTCGACCTTCCAGCACCCGCTGTATCCGTACTCCGGCACCGAGAACGTCGCCGCGAACATGGTCAACGTTCCGCTGCCCGCCGGCAGCGGCAGCGACGCCTTCCGCGCCGCCGTGCGCGAGGACTGGCTGCCCGCGCTCGAAGCCCATCGGCCGGAGCTGATCTACGTGTCGGCCGGGTTCGACGCCCATCGCGAGGATCCGCTCGCCGGACTGAAGCTCACCGAGGCGGACTACGCGTGGGTGACGCGCGAGCTGATCGGCGTCGCCAACCGCCACGCCGGCGGCCGGATCGTGTCCACGCTCGAAGGCGGCTATTCGCTCTCGGCGCTGGGCCGCAGCGTCACCGAGCACATCCGGGAACTGCTGGCCGCCTAGGCGCGGGCGATGCAGCGGCGTAGGTTTCTCGAGTCGTGCGCCGCGGTCTCCGGCGGCGCCGCGCTCGCGCAGCTGTCCGCCGCCTGGGGTGCGACCGAGCCGCGGCGCTACGACCGCGCGCGGCTGGTCGATGCCAACGGCGAGCCGCTCAAGGCGGCCACGCTCGCGACGCGCACCAACTACGTGTTCCATTACCCGTTTGCGGGCACGCCGTGCTTCCTGCTGCGGTTGGGGCAGGCCGTCACCGCGCCCGTCACGCTGCAGCGGGAAGACGGCGGGTCCTACGCGTGGAACGGCGGTGTGGGCCCGCAGCGCTCGATCGTCGCGTTCTCGGCGATCTGCGCGCACAAGCTCGCCTACCCCACGCGCGACGTGAGCTTCATCCGCTACCAGGCGCAGAAGTCGCCCGGCGCCGAAGCCGACGTGATCCACTGCTGCGCCGAGCACAGCGTCTACGACCCGGCGCGCGGCGCCCGCGTGGTGTCGGGTCCGGCGCCGCAGCCGCTGGCCGCGATACTGCTCGAGTACGACGGGCGCGCCGACGCCCTCTACGCGCTGGGGACGGTCGGCGCCGAGCAGTTCGACGCGTTCTTCAGCAAGTACGACTTCAAGCTGACGATGGAGCACGGGCCGGGCAAGGCGCGGCATCCGGTCGGCGATCGCACGGTTGTCCGCGAGCTCGACCGCTACTGCCGGCAGACGATCCAGTGCTGACGGCGGGCGCCACGCGCCGGCGCGCATCGCGGCGGTGTTCGCGCTCGCGGTGCGTCATACCCGCGCGCACGGCGCGCTGTTGCAGATGCGGGCGTGAACGCGACGCACCCGACGGCACGGTCACACCCGACGGAACCGGCGAAGCCGACTACAGGATCAGCGCCGCCGTGACGCGCCGGCCTTCGGCGGCGAGGATGTTGTAGGTCCGGCACGCCGCCGCGGTGTCCATCGCTTCGAGCCCGATCCGCGCCGCGGCGAGCGCGCGCGTGAGCCGCGGGTGCGGGAAGCGGAGGGCGCGGCCGGTGCCGAGCAGCACGACGTCGGGCCGCGCGTCGACGAACGCCGCGAAGTCCGCCTCGGCCAGGCCGTCGAAACCGGCGGGGGCGAAGCCCGTGGTCACCGCGTCGGCGGTGAGGACCAGGTTCTCCCGGTACTCGGTCGTCCCGACCCGCACCCACCCCGGGCCGAAGGCGGTGACGAGATTGCCGGCGGTGGTGGCAAGATGAAATTTCACGATTGGCGGAACATGCGCTGCCCGGCGCCGCGCGGCCGCGGCCCTGCGCAGCGCGCGGCGACGGATTCATTGTGCATTGCGGCAACTCATTGCTTCAGCTAGGATTATAAGCTTTTCCTTCGTTTGCGCTCCCTGGAAACCATGCTGAAGACAATCCAGAAGTCGGCGAAGCTCGCCAACGTCTGCTACGACATCCGCGGGCCGGTGCTCGCGCGCGCGAAGTTGATGGAGGAGGAGGGCCATCGCATCATCAAGCTCAACATCGGCAACCTCGCGCCGTTCGGCTTCGACACGCCCGACGAGGTCCGCCACGACGTCATCGTCAACCTGCCGCAGGCCTCCGGCTACTCGGACTCGAAGGGGCTGTTCTCGGCGCGCAAGGCGATCATGCACTACACGCAGCAGAAGGGCATCGCCGGCGTGGAGCTCGACGACATCATCGTCGGCAACGGCGCCTCCGAGCTGATCGTGATGGCGATGCAGGGGCTGCTCAACGCCGACGACGAGGTGCTGGTCCCGGCGCCGGACTACCCGCTGTGGACCGCGGCGGTCAGCCTCGCCGGCGGCCAGGCGCGGCACTACGTCTGCGACGAGGGCGCGGGCTGGCTGCCGGACCTCGCCGACATCGCCGCCAAGATCTCCGAGCGCACCCGCGCGATCGTGATCATCAATCCCAACAACCCGACCGGCGCGCTGTATCCCACGGACCTGCTGCGCGGGATCGTCGAGATCGCCCGGCGGCACCAGCTGATCGTCTTCGCCGACGAGATCTACGACAAGACGCTCTACGACGGCAATACGCACACCTCGATCGCCGCGCTCGCCGACGACGTGCTGTTCGTGACCTTCAACGGCCTGTCCAAGAACTACCGCGCCTGCGGCTACCGCAGCGGGTGGATTGCGATCTCGGGCGACAAGCGCCACGCGCAGGACTACATCGAGGGCCTCAACATCCTGGCCTCGATGCGCCTGTGCGCCAACGTCCCCGGCCAGCTCGCGATCCAGACGGCGCTGGGCGGCTACCAGAGCATCGACGACCTGGTCGGGCCGGCCGGCCGGCTCACGCGCCAGCGCGATCTCGCCTACGATCTCGTCACGTCGATCCCGGGCGTGACCTGCGTCAAGCCCAAGGCCGCGCTCTACCTCTTCCCGCGGCTCGATCCCGCCCGCTACCCGATCGAGGACGACCAGCGGTTCATCCTCGACCTGCTCGAGGAGGAGAAGGTGCTCCTCGTGCAGGGCAGCGGCTTCAACTGGCCGCGGCCCGACCACTTCCGCGTCGTGTTCCTGCCGAACACCGACGACCTGGCCGACGCGTTCGGCCGCATCGCCCGTTATCTCGACCGCTATTCGCGCCGCCACATCGCATGATCAAACCCATCAACGTCGCCCTGCTGGGCATCGGCACCGTCGGCTACGGCACCTGGACGGTCCTGAAGCGCAACGAGGAGGAGATCACCCGCCGCGCCGGGCGGCCGATCCGGATCACGTGGATTGCCGACAAGGCCCTCGAGCGCGCGCGCGAACTGACGCGCGGGGCGAGCGGCGTCACGCTGACCGACGACGCGGCGAAGGTCCTCGCCCATCCCGACATCGACATCGTCGTCGAGCTGATCGGCGGCATCGAGCCGGCCAGGACGTTCATCCTGCAGGCGATCGCCAACGGCAAGCACGTGGTCACCGCCAACAAGGCGCTGGTTGCGCGCCACGGCAACGAGATCTTCGCCGCCGCGCACGCGAAGGGCGTGATGGTGGCGTTCGAGGCGGCGGTCGCGGGCGGCATCCCGATCATCAAGGCGCTGCGCGAGGGCCTGACCGCCAACCGCATCGAGTGGATCGCCGGCATCATCAACGGCACCAGCAACTTCATCCTGTCGGAGATGCGCTCGAAGGGCGCGTCGTTCGCCGACGTGCTGGCCGAGGCGCAGGCGCGCGGCTACGCCGAGGCCGATCCGACCTACGACATCGAGGGCATCGACGCCGCGCACAAGCTCACGATCATGTCGGCGATCGCCTTCGGCGTGCCGATGCAGTTCGACAAGGCCTACACCGAGGGCATCTCGAAGCTCACGCGCGAGGACATCCGCTACGCCGAGGAGCTGGGCTACCGGATCAAGCTGCTCGGCATCACGCGGCGCACGCCCGCGGGCATCGAGCTGCGCGTGCACCCGACGCTCATCCCCGCGCGGCGCCTGATCGCCAACGTCGAGGGCGTGATGAACGCCGTGCTGGTCAAGGGCGACGCCGTGGGCGCCACGCTGTACTACGGCGCGGGCGCCGGCGCCGAGCCGACCGCGAGCTCGGTGATCGCCGACCTGGTCGACGTCACGCGGATGCACACCGCCGACCCCGAGCACCGCGTCCCGCACCTGGCCTTCCAGCCGGACCAGCTCTCCGACGTCCCCGTGCTGCCGATGGGCGAGGTGGCGACCAGCTACTACCTGCGGATGCGCGTGCAGGACAAGCCGGGCGTGCTGGCCGACATCACGCGCATCCTCGCCGATCGCGAGATCTCGATCGACGCGATGATCCAGAAGGAGCCGCCGGCCGGCGAGGAGCAGACCGACATCATCCTGCTCACGCACCTGAGCGTGGAGAAGAACGTGGTCGCCGCGATCGCCGCGATCGAGGCGCTGCCGACGGTCAACGGCGCGGTCACGCGCATCCGTCTCGAAGAACTCAACTGATGCGCTATGTATCGACCCGCGGAGCGTGGGGCGACGCGCCGCAGCCATTCTCGGCGATCCTGCTCGAGGGGCTCGCCCCCGACGGCGGGCTCGCGGTGCCGCAGGCGTATCCGCGGTTCTCGCCGGCCGAGCTTGCCGCGCTGCGGCCGCAGGGCTACCGGGAGCTCGCCCACGCGGTGCTCTCCCGCTTCATCACCGACGTCCCGCCGCACGGACCTGCGCGCGCTGATCGAGCGCACCTACACCGCGGCGACCTTCGGCAGCGACGACATCACGCCGGTGTCGCAGCTCGAGCCGGGCCTGTTCCTGCTGCACGTGTCGAACGGGCCCACACTCGCGTTCAAGGACATCGCGCTGCAGCTCCTCGGCAACCTCTTCGAGTACGTGCTGGCGAAGGACGGGCGCGAGTTGAACATCCTCGGCGCCACGTCGGGCGATACCGGCAGCTCCGCCGAGTACGCGATGCGCGGCAAGCGCGGCGTCAAGGTTTTCATGCTCTCGCCGCAGGGGCGCATGAGCCCGTTCCAGCAGGCGCAGATGTTCTCGCTGCCCGACCCCAACATCCACAACCTCGCCATCGACGGCGTGTTCGACGACTGCCAGGACATCGTGAAGGCCGTCAGCGCCGACGCCGCGTTCAAGGCGCGCTGGAAGATCGGCACCGTGAACTCGATCAACTGGGCGCGCGTGGCGGCGCAGGTCGTCTACTACTTCAAGGGCTATTTCGCCGTCACGCGCAGCGAGGGCGAGGCGGCCGACTTCGCCGTCCCCTCGGGCAACTTCGGCAACATCCTGGCGGGCCACGTGGCGAAGCGCATGGGCCTGCCGATCCGGCGCCTGATCCTCGCCACCAACGAGAACGACGTGCTCGACGAGTTCTTCCGCACCGGGCGCTACCGGCCCCGCAGGACCGCCGAGACGCACGCGACGTCGAGCCCGTCGATGGACATCTCGAAGGCGTCGAACTTCGAGCGCTACGTCTTCGACGTGCGTCGGCCGCGATTCCGAAGAGGTCCGCGCGCTGTGGCGGCGCATCGAGACCGACGGCGGGTTTGATCTTGCCGGCACGGCCCACGCGGCGAACATCGCGGCGTCCGGTTTCGTCTCCGGGATGAGCACCCACGCCGACCGCCTCGCCACGATCCGCGACGTCGCCGCGCGCTACGGCGTCGTCGTCGATCCGCACACGGCCGACGGCATCAAGGTCGGCTGCCGGCATCGCGACGCCGCGGTTCCGCTCGTCTGCATCGAGACCGCGCTGCCGGCGAAGTTCGCGGCGACGATCCGCGAGGCGCTGGGCCGCGACCCGGAGCGCCCGGCCGCGTACTCCGACCTCGAGCAGCGCCCGCAGCGCTGCCACCGCCTCCCCGCCGACGCCGCTGGCGTCAAGGCCTACATCGCGGCGCACGCCTAGGCCCGCGCGCGGGGGGGCCGCCGCGGACCCGCCGCCTCAGACCACGCCGCAACCCACGCCTCAGCGATCGATGGGCAACGAACTCGCGAAGCTCGCCCGCAACCTCGCCGCCGGAACGCGCCTCGCGCTGTTCGCGCCGGTGGCGCGGCTCGCGTTCCGCATCGACGTCCCGCAGGTGCTGCTGCTGTTCGCGCTGTCCGCGCTCGTCGACTTCGGCGCCGACTGGATCCGCTACGGCCCGGACGCGTATTTCTCCCTGCTCGGCGCCGGCAACGAGCTGTTCGCTGCGCGGGCTGATGCTGCTGTGTGCTGCGCTCCTCGCGCTCGCCTTCCGGCAGGGTTCGCTGATCCTGGCGATCCCGGTGCTCGCGCTGGCGACCTACCCCGTCCTGCAGTTCGCGCTGACGATCCCCGCGGCGCTGGAGCGGTGGACCCCGGTCAGGCTCCCGTCGTGGCTGCCGCTCGAGAGCGTCGTGCTGGCGTGGGTGGTGGTCGTGCTCGTGCGCTGCGTCGCCGTCGCGCTTGGGCCGGGCCGACGCGCCGGTGGCCGCGCGCGCTTGCCGGCGGGCTGATCCTCGCGGCGCCGATCTGGATCTCGCCGTTCCTGCTGCCGACGGAGCCCTGGTGGCGGCAGTCGTCGCTGCACGGCGGCATCGATCCGCGCTATCCGAACCCGGCGTCCGAGGCGGTGTTCGTGGCGCAGCAGGAGCTGCTCGACGACGCGCTGACCGGGCTGGCGGACGAGCGGCCCGGCGTGACCGACCTGTACTTCGTCGGCTTCGCCGGCAATGCGCCCGAAGACGTTTTCCGCAAGGACGTGCAGGCGGCGCAGCGCGTGATGGACGAGCGCTGGGACACCGCCGGCCGGTCGCTCGCGCTCATCAACAATCCGCGCACGCTGCTCACCGCGCCGATCGCCACGGTGAGCAACCTGCGCGCCGCGCTCGACGAGATCGGCGCCGCGATCAACCCGAGCGAGGACGTGGTGATGGTCTACCTCGCGAGTCACGGTCGCGCCGCACCCGAGCTCGAGGTGTCGCTGCCGCCGCTCGAGCTCGCCCAGCTCACCCCGAGCACGCTGCGCACGCTGCTCGACGACGCCGGCATCCGCTGGCGGATCATCGTCATCTCCGCCTGCTATTCGGGCGGCTTCATCAAGGCGCTCGAGGACGAGCAGACGCTGGTGCTGACCGCGGCGCAGGCCGATCGCACGTCGTTCGGCTGCGGGCACCGCAGCGATGCGACGTATTTCGGCGAGGCGCTGTTCGCCGAGGGCATGGCGAAGTCGGACTCCATCCTCGGCGCGTTCGCCGTCGCGAAGAAGCGTATCGCGGAGCGGGAGGCCGCCGCCGGGCTGAATCCGCCGTCCAATCCGCAGGCGAGCGTGGGCGCCGCGATGCCGGACAAGCTGCGCGAGCTCGAACGCGGCCGCGCGTCGCGTCGCGCCGGCCGCAGCGTCTGACGCCGGGGCCGATGCCGCTGGCGGCGGCGATCGTTCCGCGGCCCGCTGGGGCGCCGCGCCGCGCGGCCGCGCGGTAAACTCGCGCCATGGCGGCCTCCGTCGAAGTGCGCGATCTCGAGCATGCCTACGGCGCCCACCGCGTCGTGCGCGGCCTCGGCTTCACGCTCGACGCCGGCCAGATCGGCTGCCTGCTCGGCCCCTCGGGCTGCGGCAAGACGACGGTGCTGCGCTGCCTCGCCGGGTTCGAGCAGATCGACGCCGGCGCGCATCTCGCTGTCCGGCCGCGTGGTCTCCGAGCCCGGCCGGCTGACGCCGCCCGAGCAGCGGCGCATCGGCATGGTGTTCCAGGAGTACGCGCTGTTCCCGCACCTCACGGTGGCGGGCAACATCGGCTTCGGGCTCTCGCGCCGCGCCGCGCCGCTGCGCGCAGCGCGCGTCGCGGAAATGGTGGCGATGGTCGGTCTCTCCGGCGCCGACAACGCCTATCCGCACGAGCTCTCCGGCGGGCAGCAGCAGCGCGTCGCGCTGGCGCGCGCGCTCGCCCCCGAGCCCGACCTGCTGCTGCTCGACGAGCCGTTCTCCAACCTCGACATCGACCTGCGCGAGCGCCTGACGGTGGAGGTGCGCGCGATCATCAAGCGCAGCGGGACCACGGCGATCCTCGTCACGCACGACCAGCACGAGGCGTTCGCGCTCGCCGACGAGATCGGCATCATGCACGCGGGGCGCATCGAGCAGTGGGACACCGCGTACAACCTCTATCATCGGCCCCGGACGCGTTTCATCGCGGATTTCGTGGGGCAGGGTGTGTTCGTGCGCGGGCTCGCCACCGGGCCGCGCGGCCTGGCCACCGAGCTGGGCGAGCTCGAAGCCGACGAGCCGCTCGGGCTCGCGGACGGCGACCCGGTGGACGTGCTGCTGCGGCCCGACGACATCGTGCACGACGACGCCAGCCCGTGGCACGCGGAGATCGCCGCCAAGGCGTTCCGCGGCGCGGACTTCCTCTACACGCTCAAGCTCGATTCGGGCACCGCGGTCCTGTCGCTGGTGCCGTCGCACCACAACCACGCGATCGGCGAGAGGATCGGCATCCGCCTCGCGATCGATCACGTCATCGCGTTTCCGGCCGTCGTTTGACGCTGCGCCCCCGCGCCACCACAATACGCGCCGACCGAGAACAATCCACTGCATGAGGAGAGAACCGATGCGCCGTGCCCTGTCCCCGCTGTTGACGCTCGTCGCGGGCGTCCTCGCCGTCGTGGCGTCGCTCGCCGCGCTGCCCGCCGCCGCGCAGGCGCCGGAAAAGCCGAAGCTCACGATCGGCGTCGGCGGCAAGCCGCTCTTCTACTACCTGCCGCTCACCATCGCCGAGCGGCAGGGCTACTTCAAGGCCGAGGGCCTCGATGTCGAGATCCTCGACTTCCCGGGCGGCGCGAAGGCGCTGCAGGCGCTGCTGGGCGGCAGCGTCGACGTGGTGTCCGGCGCCTACGAGCACACGATCTCGCAGCAGGCCAAGGGCCAGAACATCGAGGCGCTGGTGATGCAGGGGAAGTACGCGAGCATCGTGCTCGCGATGAGCAAGGCCAAGGCGGCGGCGTACAAGTCGCCGGCCGACCTGAAGGGCATGAAGATCGGCGTGACCGCGCCGGGCTCCTCGACCAACATGTTCGTCAACATCCTGCTCGCGAAGGCGAAGCTGCCGCCCGATACGGTTTCCATCATCGGCGTCGGCGCGACGGCGGGCGCGGTGGCGATCATGAAGCGCGGCGAGATCGACGCGATGTCCAACCTCGACCCGGTGATCGCGCAGCTCGAGCAGGGCGGCGAGTTCGTCGCGGTGATTGACACCCGCACGGCGAAGGGCATGCAGGAGGTCTACGGCGGCGCCTACGCCGCCGGCTGCATCTACGTGCCGGTCGACTTCGCGAAGAAGTACCCGAACACCGCGCAGGCGCTGGTCAACGCGATGGTCCGCGCGCTGCGCTTCATCCAGGCCTCCACACCGGACCAGATCATCGCCGCGGTGCCGCCCGAGTACTACGGCGATCGCGCGCTGTACAAGGCCGCGCTCGAGAAGAACCTCGAGACCTACAAGCACGACGGCTACATTAGCGCGGAGGCCGGGCAGAACGTCCTGCGCGACCTGAAGAGCTTCGACCCGACGGTGCAGAGCGCGACGGTCGACGTGGCGAAGACCGTCAACATGACGTTCCAGCAGAAGGCCGCGCAGAAGTTCCGCTGATGGCCGACCGCGGCATCGTCGCCGCGCCGGACGCCGCGCCGGCGCTGCTGTTCGATCGCGTCACCTGCACCTTCGCCGCGCGCGGCAGGGGCGACGCCGACGGCCGCTACACCGCGGTGAAGGAGGCGTCGCTGACGGTGGCGCCGGGCGAGTTCGTTTCGGTCGTCGGCCCGACGGGCTGCGGCAAGTCCACGCTGCTCAACGTCGCCGCCGGCCTGCTGCAGCCGTCCTCGGGCGCGATCCGCGTGTTCGGCGCGCCGCTCGCCGGCATCAACACGCACGCCGGCTACATGTTCCAGGCCGACGCGCTGATCCCGTGGCGGAGCACGCTCGCCAACGTCACCGCCGGCCTCGAATTCCACGGCGAGTCGCGCGCGGCGGCCACGCCGCGGGCGCGCGAGTGGCTGGAGCGCGTGGGCCTCGCCGGCTTCGGCGACCGCTATCCGCACCAGCTGTCCGGCGGCATGAGAAAGCGCGTCGCGCTCGCGCAGATGCTGATTCTCGACCCGCAGATCCTGCTGATGGACGAGCCGTTCTCGGCCCTAGACGTGCAGACGCGCCAGCTCATGGAGAACGAGCTCCTGGAGCTGTGGCAGGCCGATCGCAAGTCGGTGCTGTTCATCACCCACGACCTCGAAGAGGCGATCTCGCTGTCGGACCGCGTTGTCGTGCTGTCGGCCGGGCCCGGGACGCACGAGATCGGCGACTACGCGATCGACCTGCCGCGCCCGCGCGACGTGGCCGAGATCCGGATGACGCCGCGCTTCGTCGAGCTCTACCAGGCGATCTGGGGCACGATGAAGGCGGAAGTGCAGAAAGGCTATGCGCAAAGCAAGCGCAACTGACGGCGCGCGCGTCTCGCTGTACCACGCGCTGCTGCTCGGGCTCGTGTTCGCGTTCTGGTACGCGATGACCACGCCGGGCATCGTGTCGGCCGAGTTCGCCAAGAACACCGCGTTCTTCTTCGGCCGGCCGGTGGAGGTGCTGAAGGTCATCTGGGTTTGGTTCTCCGGCGGCAAGATCTATCCGCACCTCGCCATCACGCTGGTCGAGACGCTGCTCGCCTTCGTCGCCGGCAGCGTGCTCGGGCTCGCGGCCGGGCTGTGGCTCGCGCTCTCGCCGCTGGCGGCGAGGCTGGCCGACCCCTACATCAAGGCGCTCAACGCGATGCCGCGCGTGATCCTGGCGCCGATCTTCGCCGTGTGGTTCGGCCTCGGCATCACGTCGAAGGTTGCGCTCGGCATCACGCTCGTGTTCTTCGTCGTCTTCTTCAACGTCTACCAGGGCGTGAAGGAGGTGAGTCCGGTGGTGCTCGCCAACGCGCGGATGTTGGGCGCGTCAAAGCGCACGCTGCTGCGCCAGATCTACCTGCCGTCAGCGACGTCGTGGGTGTTCTCCAGCCTGCACACGTCGGTGGGGATGGCCTTCGTCGGCGCCGTGGTCGGCGAGTACCTCGGTTCGGCGAAGGGCGTGGGCTACCTCATCCTGCAGGCCGAGGGCGTGTTCGACATCAACACCGTCTTCGCCGGCATCCTGGTGCTGACGGCCTGCGCGCTGCTGCTCGATTACATCGTGACCAAGGTCGAGGCGCGGCTGCTGGTGTGGCGGCCGAGGCAGGCGGAGACGGAGGTGCCTTGACTGACCCGCTGGGTATGCCTCGGCTGCGTAGCCCGGCGTTGAGCCGAAGGCGAAACCCGGGAGCCGATCGGCCATGGCCACGCTCCACCCGGGTTTCGCCTCCGGCTCAACGCCGGGCTACTCGGCCGTTCTCGACGGCTCAACGCGCATTGACGCAAATTGCCTCGCCGCGCTATAATTACACTCCTGTCGCGGGGTGGAGCAGTCTGGCAGCTCGTCGGGCTCATAACCCGAAGGTCGAAGGTTCAAATCCTTCCCCCGCAACCCGACCCATCGACACGCCGCCGACGGCCAGCAGTAGGCCTCTTGGCGGCGTTGTCACATTCGGCGTATACCGCGCCGTTTTCCTCGATCAGTTGCACGTCGCCAAGCATGGCGCGCAACGCGTCCCGCGCCCGGGCAACATCCGTACGCAGCGCGGCGTCCAGGCCGGCCATCAGCGCGTGCACTTGGGCGCGGATGGCCGAAGGTAGCGGCGCCACGGCCGCGCTTGTCCTGGCGCGTTTTAGCGCGTCCCGTTCGGCCTCTGCTTTGCGCAACCGCTCGGCGAGCGCCGTCGACAGGCCCATTTGCGCGACAGCATCGGTGAACCTCTCGATCTCGCGCTGAACGTGCTGCTCCCGCGCCCGGTCCGGGTCGACCTGGTCGGGCGCTCGCGCGCCAGCTCGTCCGCACGGCGGAGAGCTTCCTCCGATCGATGCCAGCACTTCCGGCGCGGTCAGAGCTTCGCGCACGTATTCGAGCACGACGCGATCGACGTCCGCATGGCTCGCGGCGACACCCCCACATACCGCGGGGCCGCGATCCTTGTGCGCCGCGCACCCGTACGTACGGGCGTTCACCTTGACCACCGCGCCGCCGCACTGGCCGCACCGCAGGATCCCACCGAGAAGCGTGTCGGCACGCCGCCGCGGCCTTTGCGGCCCCCGGCGCGCCGGGGCGAGGCCATGCGCTGGCGTACTGCCTGCCATGGCTCCGTCATCGAGGATGCGCAGCTCGGGGCGCGCGACCGACTGCCACTCGCTTTCCGGCCGGATAAATCGCTCGCGCCTTCCCGTATCTCGACCTTGATCCACTGGGAGCGATTCCATCGTACGCGACCGACATAGAGCTCGTTGTTGAGTACGCCCGCGCCCTTGGCCGGCGAGCCGTAGAGCGCCGACACGACCAGGTCCCGCCCCGCGGGCCGTGGATGCCACGCGCGTTAAGGTCCGCGGCGATACGCTGGCAGATTCGCCCGCGGCATAGCGCGCGAAGATCTCGCGCACGATCACAGCCTGCGCTTCGTCGATTTCCAGGCGATGCCAATCGGCTCGCCGCGGCCGTTGAGGCCGGCAACGACGGTGCGGTAGCCGTACGACAGGCCGCCGGCGCGGCTGAAAGCCGCGCTCGATTTGACCAGTGAGCCCCCGATGCGTCTTGGCGCGCAGGTCGTCCAGATAGGTTTCGCTGACGAGCCCACGCACCCCGCGCGCAACAGCTTTCGGCCGGCCCCCGAAGTGCTGTCGTAGCCGTCGGAGACGCCGACGATGCGGATTCCCGGTGCTCGAGCCGCCGAATGACCGTCTCCTGCTCGACCAGATTGCGCGACAGGCGATCGAGCGATTCGATCAAGAGCACATCGAAGCGGCCGGCGAGGGCGTCGGCCACGAGGTGCCTGCGCCCGGCCGCCGGCTGACGGGCGTCGCTCCGCTAATGGCGCAGTCCGAGTGCACTGCGACGACGGTCAGCCCGAGGACGGTGGCGCGTTCGCGGCAGATACGAGCTTGATCCTCGATCGACGCGACGGATTGCGAGTCGGTGCTGAAGCGAGCATCGATGGAGGCGCGCATGGCAGGTAATCTTCAGTTGCCGAGCACCGCTCGTCAAGTCGCCGACCTTCGACCGCAGCGTGCGCGGCGAGGTCGGCCAGCAAAGCGACGAGCGGCGCCAGGTTCACGGCTTGGACGGATTAATCGCCTTAGCGGCCCAGGTACACGGCCGTTATCTGCTCGCGGCCGTGACCCATCTCGTGGCTGAGCTGCAGGCGGACTTCACGATCGTGCTGCTTCTGCTCCTTGGTGAGCCGCCTGGACGTCGGTCCGCCGCGCGCCGGGCACGCCCAGCCAGTCAGCTCCTGGTAGCGCACCTGCGCGTAGAAATGCCGGTGACCATGGACGCCATGTATGCCAACCCGTTCGCATTCATAGCGGAAGTGCCGAAGGTAATCACGGTAGGTCGCGTACCCCGGCGCGACGAGGCTCGCACCGTGGGCGAGGACCTTGGCCTCGTCAACCAGCTGCCTCTGTTCCAAGGTCTCGACGGGAACCTCGCGTTCCCGGCCCCCCTTGCACCAGGAGGCTTTCAAGACGAGCCGATCGCCACGATCGGCCCAGGCGAGCACGATCTTGATCGACTCCTCGCGCCGCAGCCCGAACGCGGCCTGCAGACGCAGCGAGATCCGGACGTAGACATCGCGGATCTTGGCGAGCTGATCGCCGTCCAGCGCCTTCGCCTTGGACTCACTTGGTAACGTAGGTGCGGTCGGGCATGCCGTAGGCGGTATTGGTCCGCGCGACGACGTTCTCCTTGCCGACCTTCTCCGCCCACCAGCGCAGCGCGCTCATCCGGTTCTTGATCGTGCCCGGCGCGAGTTCTTCCGCAAGCCAGCGCTGCACGAGCTCCTCGACATTTTCGGTTTCGACTATGGCCTGCATGTGCGAAGCCCATCGCCTGGAATTGGCTGGCGATTTGGTCGAGCAGCGCTCGCGATCGCATTGGGTCGCATAACTGCCATCGCGATTGCCTACGGCACAGCTGCTTCACTTCATAGTTCAGGTCGCGCACCGGCGACCTCCTCTTCGGGAGAGGTCGGAGTAGGTGGTCGAGCGGCAACGCGTCCATGCTCGCAATCTGCTCGAGTACCGCTGCCAGTTCCTCGAGCGAGAAGTCACGTACCGGCTTTGGGTTCCGGCGCCCGACTCGTTTCCTACGCATCCTGCATCTCCCATCACAGAACGTCATGCGAAGGCGCCAACGGCGCCGCCCTTGCTGCCGCGGTGTCATATCCAGTCAGGTAAGTGTTTCTGCTCGCCTGCAGCGCCGTGGCTGCGCATTTCGGTGATCGTGACCGCCGAGTCCGGGATCGTGACCGCTGCGCACAGTGGGGCGGGTTGCGCGGTTCAGTATAGTTTAGCGGTCAGGATTCGGGTGGGTGGTCTCCTTTTTGTCGGTTTGTCTCGGCTTCCCGGGGCCGGAGCGACTTGCCCTTCAAGGCCAGGCGATGGCTGCGCGAGAGCAGCCGGTCGAGGATCGCGTCGGCGATGCGTCGCGTCGCCGATCCAGGCGTGCCAGTGCTCCACCGGCAACTGGCTGGTGATGATCGTGGCGCGCGTGCCCGCGCGGTCGTCGATCATCTCCATCAGGTCGGCCCGCGTGGGCCCGTCCATGGCCGCCAGCGCCCAGTCGTCGAGCAGCAGCACGTCGGTGCGCGCCACCGCCGCCAGCCAGCGCGTGAAGCCGCCGTTGCCGTGCAGGATGCGCAGCTCCTCGGCCAGCCGCGGCACGCGCAGGTACAGCGCCGACTGCCCGCGCCGGCAGGCGTATTGCGCCAGCGCGCAGGCCAGCCACGACTTGCCTGAACCGGTCGGCCCGGTGACCAGGATGGCCGCGCCGTCCTCGACCCAGCGCGACAGCGCCAGGCTCATCAACGCCGCGCGGCTCGAAGCCGCGCCCGGCGCGGCCGTCCACGTCCTCGATGCAGGCCTGCGGGTACTTCAGCCGCGCCCGCTTGAGCAGCGCGGCGTGGCGCTTGTCGGCGCGCTGGTGCACCTCGCGGTCGACCATCAGCGCCAGCCGCTCCTCGAAGCTCAGGCCGTGCTGGCGGTGCTGGAGAGTTGTTCTTCGACGGCGGTGGCCATGCCCGCGAGCTGAGTTCGCGCAGCTGCGCCAGGGTGTTGTTCATCATCATGGGGATCCTTGAATTCGGTGTCGGTGCGTCGGCAGTGCGGCGTCAGTGGTAGTAGCCGCCGCGCCGCGCACGTTGTCGTGCGCGGGCGCCACCCACTCGGGCGCGGGCTCGCTGCGTGGGACGAGGTCGCGCCCGTTGGCCAGGATGTCGCGCACATGGCGGTAGTGCCCGGCGCGCAGCTCCAGCGCCAGCGTGCAGGCCGCCTCCAGCCGCGCCGGGCCGTAGCGCTTGGCCAGGCTGAGCAGGCCCAGGCAGCTGCGGTAGCCGTGCTCGGGATGGCGGAAGCGCTGCAGCAGCTGGGCCACGAACTGGCCCGTGTTCGGGCCGATGCCGCCGCCCCAGTGGATCAGCCGCTCGGGCGTCCACTGCTTGTGCGCCCGGTGCGCCGCCGGCATGTGCGCGTCCACCGTGGTGAAGCCGCCGCGGCGGCTGCTGCGGGCGTGGCAGGCCACGCGCTGGCCGCGGTGCAGCACCTCCACCAGCGCGTCGGTGATGCGCGCCTCCAGCTCCAGCCCCACCAACGCATGCGGCACGCTGTAGCGGTGGCCGTCGACCTCGACGTGGTAGTCGATGTGCGCCTTGACCGTCTTGAAGGTGGCCCACTGCCAGGGCTGCGCCGGCAGCGGCGTCAAGGCCGGGCGCGTCCAGTGCGGCGAACAGGCTGGCGCGGCTGCCGTCGAGCTTCTGGAAGCGCCGCTTGTTCAGCGACGCCAGCAGCGCCGCGATCGCAGCGTCGGCGGCGTGCACGTCGGCCAGCACGGTGTGGCGCAGCCGCGCCAGGATCCAGCGGGTGACGACTTGCACTGCGGACTCGGCGGTGGCCTTGTCCTTGGGCGAATACGGGCGCGCAGGCAGGACCGAGACGGCGTAGTGGCGGGCGAAGTCGCGCACGGTCTCGTTGAGCTTGGGCTCGTAGCGGCAGGCCTCGGAGACCAGCGAGCGCGGGTTGTCGGGCACGATCAGCTGCGGCACGCCGCCGTAGAAGCTCAGCGCGCGCGCCATGGCGCCCAGCCACGAGCGCATGCTCTGGTCGGCGGTGGCGCAGGCGAAGGTGTAGCTCGACGCGCCCATGGCGGCGACGAAGACCTGGGCGCGCGAGCCGTCGGCCAGCGCCAGGGTCGAGCCGGCGTAGTCGATGAACAGCTTCTCGCCGGCGCGGCGGTGCTGGCGCATCGAGCGCTTGAGCGTCTTGGCAAACGCCTTGTAGTGCTCGCAGAACTGGGTGTAGGCCCAGGTGCGCCGGCCCTCATGGGCGGCGCGGTACTCCTGCCACAGCAGCATCAGCGTCACGCCCTTGCGGCGCAGTTCGATGTGCACGCGGGCGAAGTCGGGCTCGACGACCGCCGTCTCGGCGATGCTGCGTCCGAGCAGCCGGCGCTCGAGCCCGGCCTCGTCGAGTTCGGCCATGGTGGCCCAGTCCAGGCCGGCGGCGCCGGCCAGGCCGAGGTACTTGGCGACGACGCCCTTGGAGATGCCAGGCTGCGCGCGATGGCCTCGTGCGACAGCCCGCCGTGTACTTGAGTCTGAGGATGTCCTTGATCATGCGTATGTCCATTCGTTGCTGCGGCATCGGCGCTCCGGCCAAAAGGCCGGACGCTATGCCGCCGCGGTGGTTCATACGCAACACCGCAGACCCCCTCGGAAACCCCGTCGGTCACGTCACCGAAACGGTCGGTCACGCTCCCGAATTCGGCGGTCACGATGCCGAAACGGGCGGTCACGATCGTCCGAAATACGCCGTGGCGACGGCGGGGAGGATCGAGCACGGGACACCGTTGCCGGTTTCGTGCGGTTGTTGTACTGCGCCAGCGCCGCACGGCGCCTTCTTGGCGTCGCGATCGCGTTCCTTTCGGAATTGCCGATCGCGAGAGCCATTGACCCAGGGCTCGAGGAGCGCCAGTCGAGGCGCGTCGATCCGTTACGCAGTCACTCGGTGGGAGGCATTGCACCTCCCGGCTTGCTGGCGTGACGGCCGCTCCAGGCGGCCGTCACGTACCTCCGAGCCGCTGCCTCACGCGAAGTAAGATCGCTCGCAAGGCGCATCGCCGGGGGTACGCGCGTACGTCACTAGCGGTGGCCCGGCGGCGGAACGACGCGCGCGCGTGTGCGATGCGTGAGCGCAGTGGCTGACGTCAAATCGCGTGCGGGAGCTCGATGGCTAGCCGTACGCGAGCGGCTCCAAGCAGCGTGGTCAGCACGCCCGGTCGGGGCGGCGTTCTCCGGGTCATGCTCGGGCAATGCGGAGCGTCATGGCAGCACGAATTTCGGCATGCCATAACGCAGCGCTCGGCGTGCCGATCCTGCGACGAGCGCAGAAGCGGTACGTTGCAGGACGTCTCGCGTCCGTGACCGGGCAACGCAGAACGTTGCTGGATCGCTCCCGATGAACCAGGCGCTCGCGTCCAGCGCGAACGTCTGGCCATCCCGTTGCGGGATGTTGCCTGGCAGACCATCTCGACGGTCTGCATCACCGTCGCCGCGTCAATCGCCGGCGACTCTCCGTTCGATCGTCATTGCAACGACCATTTCTCTGTCTGTGGCCTCATTGAGCACGCGGCCACTGCGTGCGAAGATGCTTCTCGATGTCGTCAGCCGTTGACATCCAGCGACGGCATGATGGTTCCATCAGATGGTTAACAGCCATCGCGCCGACAACCCGTTAAGGTACGCAAAATGCGGCGATTAACCGAACACGCCAACGCATTTGTGGAACGCGACTTGCTACCGAGCCGCGTGCCGCTATCTCGTCCGATGCCCCACTTTCTCGAGTCCGGCAAATTTCAGCTCACGAATGACGAAACGGCCACCTATTGCGCTGCCGCCGCTCGTCTGCATGATGCCTGCGAGATGGGACTCGATCTCGCGCCGCCGATCGACATCGACGACTGGATCTTGATCCAAGTGGCACACGCGGCACTTGCCGACGACCTCGGACCACTGGACGAGGTGAGTGCCGCGGTCGAAAGCGCACTTCGAGCTCGGCAGCGCAATACGGCGCAACTGGCGAGCGGACCGATTTTGGAGAGGTCTGCTCGGTCACCTCCCTTGGCGCCGGCAGGGGAAACCCGTTAGAATTTGGAGCCTGCGGTCGAAGGAGCCATCGCTATGGAAACCGAACTCGAGAAACTGGAAGCGGAAGCCCTGAAACTCACAGCAGACAAACGTGCTGTCCTTGCACAGCGGTTGCTGGCGAGTCTGGAGGAGGATGCCGAAATCGAGGACGCATGGGCCGTGGAAGTCGAGCGGCGCATCGCCGACGTCGAAAGCGGCGCTGTTCCACTGATCCCAATTGCTGACGCCCTTGCGCAGGTTCGTGCCTCCGCTGAAGTGAAGCTGGTCATAGTTCCGGCCGCGCTTGACGAATTGCGAGACGCAGCAGCCTTCTACGCCGCAACCGCCAATGCAGAGCTGGGACTTGCGTTCGTCGCCGAGTTCGAACGAGCCGCGAATGCAGTCCTGGCCAACCCCAACGTCGGCCCTCGGTTTCGAGGCACGCGACGCCGGTACTTCCTGCGTCGCTTTCCCTACAGCATCATTTATCAGCCGATCGTCGACGAGATCCGCATCATCGCCGTCGCACACCAGCGAAGGCGACCCGGCTATTGGGCCGGCCGGACGTAGGCGCGTACCACCTCATTTGACGTATAGACGGGTCCGGTTGCAGCCCCCCGCAACCAAACACATCAACGGCTTGCCTTCGGGCAGGCCGTTTTTGTTTTGGGTCTGGGCTACGCCTGGGTTACGTCGATCATGGTTTCGCGCGCTTGCGCGGGCTGTCGAAAGTGCCGATGGCGCAGGCATCCGCCGATAGGCGATTTGCCACCGTGAACCTGATCAGCCTTCGATACTGCCCGTTCTGCGCCCGCGAGCAGCCGGTCGTCGCAGCAGTTCTGCCGCGATGCCGTCGAACGAAATCACCCGCGCTTCGATGACCACCCCCGTGTCGTCCAGCGATTCCCGCGGGGCGAGTCCACTGAATTCCAGCTTTAGGGTCTGCATCACCGCGTACGGTAGAGGCACTGGAGCAGGATCGAGAGCGTCATGTGCCCCAGCTAAAGTGGCTGCGCACGCCCCTGCCGCTGATCAGCCTCACCGCTCGCATGGAACATGCGTCGCCGCACCCGCGCCCCTCCGCCTGATCAGCTTGAGCGAACCCGCTGCTGCCCCATCAGAGCAGCGCTCGGCTGGTCGCGCTCTACTCGGCCGGGATCCCGACATTTGGCAACTGCAGCGGTAGGTCCACGCCACGGCGGTGTGACTCATCGCCACCAACAGCGGCTCGTACAGCGGCGGCGGTTCGTCAGGGTTCTTCACCCGGCCTATGTAACCACCCGAGCCATCCGCAGGTATCGTTAGCCGACGCCGATTCTTCAATCGCTTCAGACCGATTCCAGCCGTTCCCGGCGGCGGATCGAACTGGCGCTTTCGACCCTCGACCGACGAAACTGGCGCTCCGAAGCGGTCGTAGCAATTGTTAGAGCGGCCGCACGAAATGCAGCAAACAAGGCCCAAGATGTGGTCTATTCGATCATCCCGTCGACCAGCTGCAAGACTTCCTGTGAGACGCTGACTCCGATGGCGTAGGCGGTCTCTTGATTGACAATGAACTCGAAAGTCGCCGGCCGCTCGATCTTCGGCCTCGCGAAGCGCGTTGATTCCGCCGACAACATTGAGGAAATTGGACTTGAACCCGGATCGACGAACGTGTTCCGCTGCTCTCGTCAGCGTGAGGTTGAGCAGGTCGCGCTGCGCGTGGCTGCCGCCGATGCGATGCGCCTGCGCCGGAAGGCTGGCCAGCAGGCGCGATCGCACGAGGGTAGTCGCCGCGACCGAACGCCGCCAACCCGCGGCACGCCGTCAATCCGACCTGCCGGGTCGTATCGCCATAGCGAGTGCGCTGCGCGTAGCGATGCACGAGCTCGCCCTCGAGACGCCGCGCGCGATCCCAATCGCCGGCGCCGACGAACGAGACCATCGCGTGCAGATCGTTGAAGCTGCAAAAGCCGTCGCCGATATGCGCGCCCCAGGCGGATGCAAGCTCGCGCCAGCGCGCACCGACCTCGCCGCCGCGCAGATGGATGCGCCACAGCAGGGCGGCCGCATCGATCATGTCGGAGATCGCGGTCGAATGACCGACGCGCACGCGGTGGTCGTAGAGCGCCAACGCCTGTTCGAGCTGGCCTGCGGCGAGATGGAACAGCGCCATGTGCCACCAGCAGTGCGTCGCGACGACGGTCTCGACGGCCCAGTATTCGACGTGCTGATGCATCCACCGGAGGCCGGCCTCCGGGCGATTGGTCATCTCGAATACATGGGCGAGCACGTGATGGGCGCGCGCGTCGAACGGCTCGAGCGCCAGCGCCTGCTGCGCGAGGTCGCCCGCGCGTTGGTATTCGCCGCACTCCTCGAGCCCGAACGCATGCATCGCCAGCACGGCGTGATAGCCGGGCAGAGCCTGCGACCACGCCGGCAGCGCGCGCGGCAGCCGGTCACCAAGGCGGGCGAGATCGCCGGTGACGTAATCCAGCGCGTGCGCAACCTGCAGCGCCAGCACGTCGCGCGGCTGCTCGCGCACCAGATCGCCGAGCAGATCCTTCGCGCGCTCGTAGTCGTCGGCCAGCACGGCGGCGATCGCGGCGAGATGAATCCGCTCGCGGGCGTTCGCGCGCAGCGCGGTTGCGTTTTCGAGCACGGGCCGCGCCGCACGCAGCACCGCCGGATCGCGACTGGACAGATGCAGGTAAGCCCGAAGCACGTGCGCCATCACGAACTCCGGCGCTTCCCGCAGTGCGGACGACAGCTGGCGTTCGGTCCCGGTGCGCCAGCTCTGGAACGTCGCGATCGCGCGCTCGAACGCCTCCAGCGCCGCCGGTGTCGCGCCGGTGATCGGGCATGCGCGGTAGTCGGTGTTGGCCATTGCGCCGGGCGCGGTCGACGTATCGACGCCTCGCCTCAAGCCTGCTGCGCGACGGCCGCCGAAGCGGGCTCGATGTTGAGATTCATCCGCAGCAGGTTGTGCGGATCGTAGCGTCTTTTCGCCTGCTGCAGGCGAGGGTAGTTGCTGCCGTAGCTCGCGGTCACGCGCTCGGCTTCGTCGTCGGTCAGAAAGTTGACGTAGCCGCCTGCCGTCGCGTGGGGCGCCGCCCGGGAGAAGACCTGTCGCGCCCAGGTGCGGACCCGATCGTCGTCGCGCGGGTCGGACCAACGACCGTGGACATTCATGATGAAATGCGCATCACGGCCCGCAAACGCTGTCGCCGAGGGGTCGACGCGCGCCATTGCCCCGCCCAGTTGCGCGAGGAAGATCTCGCATTCCGGACCCGGCAATCCGGCGGCCGATTCGATCGCCATGTCGAGCGCGGCATCGGTCAGCCCGCGGAAGTTGTTCGACTTCCAGTAGTTGCGGCCACCGGCGGTGAGCAGCGGATCGAATGCGCCCTGGAAGCCGGCGTAGGGCGTGGGCATCACGGCGCTGCCGAGGGGTTCGCCAAGCGCGAAGAGCGGTGCGGCGGCACGCTCCCCGGCAGCGATGTCGCCGGCGTACGCAAGCGCGAGGATCACCACGTCGGTTCCGTGTGCTGATTCAGGGAGGAACGGCAGCGGCGGCGCCTTGCGCAGCACGGCCCACACGCTCAGCTCGTCCGGCGCCTGCGTGGTGAAATCGCGCCAGGCGCGAAGCACCCGGCGGGCTTGGGCGAACGGGAATACGACGAGGCCGGCGTAGATCGCGGGCCCTACCGGATGCAATTGAAAGTCGAACGAGGTCACGATGCCGAAGTTGCCGCCGCCACCGCGCAGGGCCCAGAACAGTTCGGGCTCGGAGGAATCCGACGCCACCCGGATTTCGCCGTCTGGCGTAACGACGGTCGCGGCAAGCAGATTGTCGATCGTCATTCCATAGCGGCGCGTCAACCAGCCGAAGCCGCCGCCGAGCGTGAGTCCGGCGACGCCGGTCGTGGAATTGATGCCGAGCGGCGTGGCAAGGCCGTGGGCCTGGGCAGCGCGATCGAAGTCCCCGAGCAGCGCGCCTCCGCCGACCGTTGCCGTGCGCTTGTCCGCAGCGACGCTGACCGTGCGCATGCCCGACAGGTCGATCATCAGGCCGCCTTCGGCAACGGCGTTGCCCGCGATGTGGTGACCGCCTCCACGCACGCTGACCAGCATCCGGTGCGCGCCCGCGAAGAGCACTGCAGACCGGACGTCCGAATTGTTCAGGCACCGGGCGATCAGAACCGGGCGACGATCGATCGTGCCGTTCCAGATGCTGCGCGCCTTGTCATAGTCCGCGGCGGCGGCGGTGAGGACGCCCCCGCTGATCTCTCTCGCGAACGCATCGGCGTCGGCCTCGCGAAGCTGGCGGACGTCGCGATCCAAGGTCAAGTAGGTCAATGTACGCATGTCGTACCTCGCAATGGAATGAGTCTTGCCACCCTTCGTGGCTGATTGTGCCCACGACTGAATCCTGCGCGTTCGCGCGCATCGCCGCTTCACTCCGCGTCGCTCATTCTTGATCTTCTGTCCGGCATCGCCAGGACGTACAATCCCCGGCTTGATCGATCGTCCGCGCGCCTTGATCGAAAAGCCGGCTTGAGCCGCGATATGAGCCACGACACCCTGTCGGACGTGCTGCGCAGCGTACGCCTGCGCGGCGCGGTGTTCTTCTATGTCAGCGGGTCCGACGACTGGGCGGCGGAAGCCCCGGCTTCCCGCGAGATCGCTCCGCTGCTGATGCGTGGCGTCGACCACGTGATGGAGTACCACGTCGTCGCCCAGGGCAGTTGCTGGGCGGCGATACCGGGCGGCCCGGCCGTGCGCCTCTCGAGGGGCGATATCGTGATGTTCCCGCATGGCGATGCGCACGTGGTCTCGAGCGCACAGGGCATGCGCGGCGATCCGCCGAACCTGCGCTGGTTCGGCGATTCGGCCATGGAACGGCTGCCGATCCGCGTCGCGTACAACGGCTCGAATGCACCGTCGATGGCACCCTCGGGGGTCGAAGGCGAAACGACGATCGTCTGCGGGTTCCTCGGTTGCGACCTGCAGCCGTTCAATCCGTTGATCGCGAGCCTCCCGCATCTGCTGCATCTGCGTGCGCCGGACGACGAGCAATGGATTGCGCAGTTCATCCAGCATGCGGTAAGCGAGTCGCGCGCGCGGCAGCCGGGCAGCGAGGCGATGCTCGCACGAATGAGCGAGATGATGTTCGTGGACGCGGTGCGGCGCTACACCGCAAGCCTCCCGGAAAACAGCCGCGGCTGGCTGGCCGGCATGCGTGATCACCTCGTCGGGCGCGCACTCGCATTGCTGCACGAGCAGCCCGCCCAGAACTGGACGATCGACGAGCTGGGACGGCGCATCGGCCTGTCGCGCTCGGCGTTGCACGAGCGGTTCGTCCAGTTGATCGGCGTGCCGCCGATGCAATATCTCGCGCAGTGGCGAATGCAAGCGGCAGCGCGCCTGCTGCTCGACACGCGTGCCACGGTCGCGACGATTGCCCTCGAGGTGGGCTATGACTCGGAGGCGGCGTTCGCGCGCGCGTTCAAGCGGCTGGTCGGCCGTCCCCCCGCAGCGTGGCGCCGCGAACGCAGCGCCGAGATTGGATCGGCGGCGGGCCCGCCCGGCGACTGAGAAGATTCGAGGCTCTGTGACGTGGATACCGCGCGCGAGTCGGACCGCTGCGGATACCGACTTCAATCGCTCGAGGCTGATTTACAACTGATCCCCATGGGGTCCTGATTCTCTTGATCCGTCGATCGCAGGTTCGCTCCCGGCACGACCTGCCAACCGCTCCAAGCGCTTAACCCTGGGCTCCCCGCCGGGGCTTTTGCCTTCCGGGGTCCGGGCAGTGCGCTCACGCTTCCCTGCGGCATTTTGACGCGGCTCGTCATGACGGTCTCCACCGGCGTCAGGCGATTTCCGGGTACCCGAGGCCCCGGGCTCGGTGGCGGGTATGCGAACCCCATGCTTGACACTGATCAAACGTGGGGAGGGGGCATTGGGACTATCGTGGACGGATTCGACGGCAACAGATCTCCAGACCGGATCGGTTCGCTTTCCGTGTTCGGCTCGACCGGAGTTGACGAGCGCTATCGTCGCCCTCCCGTCATGGGAACCACAATTCGTTCACGCGGACACCGTATCGGGGAAATTCGGAAAAGCACAGCAGCAGAGGAGTTTGAACAGATTTTTTGCATGTCTCGAGACTTTGTTGTTCTTCGTCCTTACCTTTCAAGGGAGAGAACCATGCTTGTTGGCAAAAACGTTTTGTCTTCGATGGCGATTGCGTTGGCGGCACTTCTGCCGACTGTTCATTCAGGATACAGCGCGGCGGCAGAGTACCCGACGCGTCCGTTGGAAATCGTTGCGCCAGCCAATCCGGGTGGCGGATGGGACGCCATGGCCCGGACGCTCAACCGGGTTCTGGAGATTGAGAAGCTCTACCCGCAGCCGATGTCGGTTCTCAACAAGCCCGGTGGCGGCGGGGCAGTCGGGATGGCGTACATCAACATGAAGAAAGGGGACGACTACGAGTTGGTGGTGTTCTCGCCGCCATTGATCATCAACACGATCAACAAGACGTTTTCCCAGAGCTACACGACGCTGACGCCGCTTGCGAAACTGATCACCGACTACCAGGTGTTCATCGTGAAGGCCGATTCACCCTACAAGACCTTCAAAGACCTGCTGGACGCGGTAAAGAAGAATCCGGGCGCCGTCAAGTTTGCCGGCGGCTCGTCTCCGGGATCCATGGATCACCTGGCGTTCTGCAAGGTAGCGAAGATGGTGGGCGTCAATCCCAAGGATCTGTCGTACGTGGCCTTCTCCGGCGGCGGTGAAGCGCTGACCACTCTGCTGGGCGGAAACGTGGCGTTTGTCTCCAGCGGAACGGGCGAGGTTCTGTCGCACATCCAGGCCGGAACGGTTCGTGCCCTGGCGATCACCTCCCCGGAGCGTCGCGGCGGGCCGCTGAAGGATGTTCCAACTCTCAAGGAATCCGGGATCAATACCACCTATGAGGTTTGGCGTGGTGTCTTCGGTGCGCCCGGCATGTCGCAGGAGGCGCAAGCCTATTGGGCACCAACCCTCAAGAAGATGACCGGCACGAAGACCTGGAAGGAGTCCCTGGACAAGCTTGAGTGGGTGGACGCCTATGCGGACGCGGATGCGTTCGCGAAGTTCCTCAAGGAGGAGGAAAAAACCTACCTTGAACTGATGAAGGACCTGGGCTTTGCGAAGTAAGGATCTGCTTCTTCGCGCAGGCAAGGATTTCCAGATTTGAGTGGTGTTTTTCCGTGTTCGGGAAAGCGTTCCCCGAACACGGAAAGTCCCGGAGCGAACCTGTGAAGGAAAACACGGAAGAGCGGATCGCCAGCATCGTTCTGATCATATTTTCGCTGGCCTACCTCGTCGGGGCATTTCTGATCCCGATGCCGGCACTCAAACAGCAGGTAGGTCCGGGTGCATTTCCGATTGCGATCGGCATTGGGATGCTGCTATTGGCCGGCATTTATGCCTGGCAGCAGTTCCGCGGACCGGTGACGGCCAAGGAGAAAGAGGCGGAGATCGAGGAACGGGCGGCCATCATCGGCGCGGAGGAGAAGATCGAGAAGAAAGCGGATGTCCGGACGATGGGGTTCATCCTGCTGCTCATGGTCTGCTATGCATTCTTCTTTGAAATCCTGGGGTACGCCATTTCGACGTTTCTGATGTTCATTTCGGGCGTTCTGTTCCTGGATCGCCGGCATCTGGTGCGTGACGCTGTAATCGCGGTGATCGCGAGCTTCTTTCTGTACTACGTCTTTACGATCTTGCTGCGGGTCCAGCTTCCTGCCGGTCCACTGAAGTTTCTGGCGTATTGACGCGGAAACGACGAGATCGGTCATGGATCTGTTTGGAAGTTTCTGGAGCAACCTGACACTCGGATTCGGGATTGCCGGAACCCCGTTTCACCTGCTGCTTTGTTTCGTTGGAGTCTTTCTCGGGACACTGATCGGGGTGCTCCCGGGAATCGGTCCGATGACGGGAGTGGCGCTGCTGATTCCGCTGACGTTCAGCCTGCAACCGAACGCGGCGATCATCCTGATGGCGGGAATCTACTACGGAGCAATGTACGGCGGATCGACGACATCGATCCTGGTGAACACGCCGGGCGAGTCTTCGAGCGTAGTGACCTGCCTGGATGGGTACCAGATGGCGAAGAAGGGTCGCGCGGGACCCGCATTGGCTGCGGCGGCCATTGGTTCGTTCGTCGCGGGAACATTTGCGACGTTGATGCTGATGCTGTTTGGCCCCTGGGTTGCGAAAATCGCGCTCAATTTCGGCCCCCCGGAGTTCTTTTCCCTGATGCTGGCGGGGCTCACCGTCGTCACGAGCCTGGCTGGGCGCTCCCTGGTGAAGGCGTTGTTTGCGACGTTCTTCGGCCTGGCGATCGCAACGATGGGCATCGACAACCAGAGCGGAGTCCCGCGATTTGTTTTCGACAATCCCGAGTTGATGGACGGTCTGGAGTTTCTGGTTGTCGCAATCGGCCTGTTCGCGCTGTGCGAGGTGTTCGTGAACATGGCGGACATGAAAGGCGCAGTCCAGGAACGGCTGACCATCAAGGGCAGTCTCTGGTTGACGAAGGAGGACTGGAAGCGATTCATCCCATCGTGCATCCGGGGAACGCTCTCCGGGTTCTTCGTCGGCGGAATCGCCGGCGCGGGAGCGGCCGTGGCGAGCTTCGTTTCCTATGGTCTGGAGAAGAAGGTCAGCAAGTACCGTGACGAGCTGGGTACCGGCGCCATCGAGGGGGTGACCGGTCCCGAATCCGCAAACAACGCGGCGGCCGGCGGCTCCCTGATCCATCTGCTGTGTCTGGGCATTCCCGGGAGCGGCACGACCGCGATCATGCTGGGTGCTCTGCTGATGATCGGCCTGCAACCCGGTCCGATGCTCTTCATCCAGCAACCGGATTTTGTCTGGGGCCTCATCGCCAGCATGTACATCGGCAACGTCATGCTTCTGGTCCTCAACCTGCCTCTGGTGGGCATGTGGGTCAAACTTCTGGATATCCCGCTTTACCTGCTGATGCTGTTCATCATCATGTTCTCGTTTCTCGGCGTGTACACGGTCAACAACAGCGTGCAGGACCTGGGGCTGATGGTCGGTTTTGGGGTGATCGGTTACCTGATGAAGCGGGTCGACATTCCGGCGGCTCCGGTGATATTGGGGATAGTTCTGGGAAAGCTGATGGAGGAGAAGATGCGCCAGTCGCTGGTCATCTCCGATGGGAGCCTGATGATCTTCATCAACCGCCCGATTTCGCTCTTTCTGCTATTCCTGGCCGTGGTGGCGATCACCAATCCATACTGGAAACAAATCGGCCGCGGCATCCGGCGCATGTTCGGCGCGGCCCCTGCAGTCTGAAACAATGAAAAGTCCGCGGCCCCAATCGCCGCGGGTCTTTCCGGGTTTTGCGGCAACCTATCGAAGATAGAAAGCTTTCGACGATCAATGCCATTGGCGAGATAGGGAGGAAAAGCCGTCGCGAAACTATAACCGGCAGCAATGCATGAGGACACCAAGCCCGGTCCGGGCGGAATTGGCGGTCGCCGCTCCTTCGTCACGCAGCCGATCTCGGCCACCGTGTTCGCGATCACCGCACTGGTCCTCGTCGGACCGCCGCTATGGCGCCGGTTTGCCGCGCGGCGGCGCGCTAGTCCCTGAAGCCCTTCATCCCCTGCAGCAGGCGGAAGAACTCCGCCCGCGTGTCCGAATTGTCGCGCAGGGTGCCGCGCAGCACCGAGGTCGTCATGTCCGACGCATGCTCGCGGACGCCGCGGTGCGTCACGCACATGTGCTCGGCCTTGACCACCACGGCAAGGCCCTCGGCGGCCGTCTCGGCCTCCACGAGGTCGGCGATCTGGATCGTCATTTCTTCCTGGATCTGCGGCCGGGACGTTATCCAGTCGGCGAGCCGGTAGAATTTGGACAGGCCCAGCACGTTCTTGCCGGGGTAGATGCCGATCCAGCAGTTGCCGCGGATGTTCTGCAGGTGGTGCGCGCAGGTCGAGCGGACCGTGATCGGGCCGACGAGGTAGAGCTCGTCGTAGGACGTGACGTTCGGAAAGGCGGTGAGGTCCGGCGACGGCGTGTAGCGGCCGGCGAAGATCTCGGCCACGTACATGCGCGCGACGCGCGCGCCGGTTTCCCGGGTGTTGTGATCGTTTTCCGTGTCGATGACGAGACTCTGCAGCAGTGCGTCGACGCGCTCGGCGACTTCCTCGGTCAGCGCCTCCAGCTCGCCCGGCTCGATGCAGGCCGCGATGTTGTCGTTGGCGCGAAAGCGTTGCCCGGCCGCCTTCAGACGAGCACGGATCCGGTCGGAAGGTCTGGTCATGAAGGTTTCCCCGCTCCTGGCAGTTCCATCCTGCGATTCTAACCGGTATCGTGGCGTGCCAATTCCGTGCCGCCGAAGTGGTATCTTCATGCTGGCGCCGCCTCGATGCAGGCACAATTGCCCTCCGGCGGCAACCACAAGGAGTACTCGATGCGGCTTCTGATCGCGGGTCTCGCGACATTCCTGGGCATTCACACGCTGCCGATGATTCCTTCCCTGCGCGCCGCGCTCCAGGCGCGCTGGGGCGAGCAGCGCTACAAGGGCGTGTTTTCGTTGCTCTCGGCGGTCGGGCTCGTGCTGATCGTGATCGGTTATGCGATCGCCGACGATCGCGCGCGGCTCTTCGCGCCATTCCCCGCCGCGCGGGCAATTGCGCCCTTCGCGATGGTGGCGTCGTTCATCCTGTTCGCCGCCGCGAACATGCGGGGACACCTGCGGCGGATCCTGCGGCATCCGATGCTGCTGGGTCTGCTGATCTGGGCAACCGTGCACCTGCTCGCGAACGGCGACCGCGCCGGCACCGTCCTTTTCGGCGCTTTCCTCGCCTACGCGGTCGTCGATCTCGTTTCGGCCATCCAGCGCGGCGCGGTCAAGGTGTTCGTCCCGGTGCCGAAGCACGACCTGATCGCCGTTGCCGGCGGTGCCGCGGTAGCGCTCGCGGTCATGACGTTCCATCGCATCCTGTTCGGCGTTCCCGTCGTCCCCTTCGGCGTTTAGGCATCGGCCCCCGCCGCGCGGCGCACCATGACCACCCCCATGAACCCGAGTCCGGGCCGGGAATTGTCCGGCAAAGTCGTGCTGGTCACCGGGGCCGCCCGCAACATCGGCCGGGCAATCGCGCGGGCGCTTGCTGCCGGCGGCGCCAGCGTCATGGTCAACGCGCTGCGTTCGCGCGACGATCTCGACGCCACGGTGCGCGCGGTCGAGACGGCCGGCGGAACGCGCGGCCAGCCACATCGCCGACGTGACGGATCCCCACGCCGTCGCCGCGATGGTCGCCGCGACACTCGATCGCTTCGGGCGCATCGATGCGCTCGTGAACAATGCCGCGATCCGCCCCGAACAGCCGTTCGCGGCAATGTCGTTCGACGATTGGCGGCGTGTGCTCGCGGTCGTCCTCGATGGCGCATTCCTGTGCTCGCAGGCGTGTCTTCCCCACCTGGCGCGGGCGGACGGCGGATCGATCGTCAACATCGGCGGCGAGACCGGGCATCGGGGCGCCGCGGGCCGCGCGCACGTCGTGACGGCCAAGGCCGGGCTTGCCGGCATGACGAAGGCGCTCGCGCTCGATCTCGCGCCGCAGCGGATCACCGTCAACTGCGTGGTGCCCGGTCGCATCGACACGGTGCGTGGAGAGCCCGAGGTGCCCGGACAGGCGGTACACCGTCCGGCCGTGCCGCCGATCGGGCGCCTGGGGCTGCCGGAGGAAGTGGCCGCGATGGTGCGCATGCTTTGCGGACCGGACGCCCGTTACATCACGGGACAGGCCATCCATGTCAACGGCGGAGGGTACATGCCATGACGAGCGAATCGCGGTGTCGTCAGAACGGAATCGATGGAGGAGCCATGCGCAACGCGAACAGACGCAACGTACTGAAGGGCATCGGCGTGATCGTGCTGCTCCCGGTCGCGCACCACGCGGTTCGCCCAGGCCGCCTATCCGAACCGTCCGATCAAGATCATCGCGCCGGTGCAGCCCGGTGGCGGCGTCGATCTCGTCGCCCGCACGATCGCCGACCGGCTCGGGCGCGCGCTCGGGCAATCGATCGTCGTCGACAACCAGAGCGGCGGCGGCGGGATCGTCGGATCGCTCGCGGTCGCGCGCGCCGCGCCCGACGGCTACACGCTGATGGTCGGCTACGTCGGCACGCACGGCACCAACCCGGCGGTGCGCAAGCTCCCCTACGATGCGATCAAGGACTTCACGCCCATCGCGATGGTGGGCGGAACGCCGAACATCCTGGTGGTCCCGCCGACGCTGCCCGTCAACACGCTGCGCGAGTTCGTCCAGTACGCCAAGGCGAATCCGGGCAAGCTTTCGTACGGCTCGGCCGGCCCCGGCACGCTCACTCATCTCGCGATGGAACAATTCAAGGTGGAGGCCAACCTCGACCTCGTGCACATTCCGTATCGCGGCATCGGCCCGGCCATCACCGACATCCTGGGCGGACAGACGCAGGCGCTCTTTCCCGGGCTCGCCGCCGCGCTGCCGCACATCAAGGCGGGCAAGATGCGCCCGCTCGCCGTGACGGGTGTCAAGCGCCATCCCCTGGTGCCCGACGTGCCGACCTTCGAGGAATTGGGTTACAAGGGCTTCGACGGCGTCCAGTGGTACGGCATCGTCGGCCCGGCCGGACTGCCCGCGCCGATCGTCAAGCGCCTGAGCGACGAGATCAACAAGCTGCTGGAAAACCCCGAGTTGCGCGAGCGTCTTTCCGGGGAGGCCCTCGAGCCGATGCCGATGTCTCCCGACGAGTTCGGCCGGTACATCCGCGACGACATTGCCAAGTGGACTCGCGTGGCCAAGGAACGCAACATCGCGATCGTCGACTATGACAGCCCCGCCTGCGTTCGCTGCCCCCGGGGGGCAGTCAGCGCCCTTCGGGCGGCCGGGCGGGCGCTGAGGATAACGCCCATGGCGCACAACCACCCGGTGACGGCGGACCCGAACGCGCCGCCCGTCACGCGCATGCTGGCCGACTTCGTCGCGACGCATCCGTCGCAGGGCTGGGATGCCGGCGTCGAGCGCGAGGCGCACCGGACGCTGCTGAACTGGGTCGGCTGCGCGATCGGCGCGTCGCGCCACGCCACGGTCGAGGCGGCGCTCGCGGCGGTGCGGGAACTGGCGCCCAGCGCGCAGGCGACGATCCTCGGGCGCTCTGATCGCGTCGACATCGCGAGCGCCGCGATGCTCAACGGCATCACTTCGCACACGTTCGACTACGACGACACCCACCTCCGCACGATCATCCACCCTGCCGGCCCGGTCGCCTCCGCGGCGCTGGCGCTCGCCGAGCACACGGGCGCCAGCGGGCGGCAGCTGGTCGACGCCGTCGTGCTCGGCATCGATGTCGCCTGCCGCGTCGGGAACGTCGTCTATCCGGACCACTACGACCGCGGCTGGCACATCACCGGGTCGACGGGCATGCTCGGCGCCGCCGCCGCCGCCTCGCGCCTGCTCGGGCTCGACGCGCCGCGGACCACGATGGCGCTCGGCATCGCCGCGTCGCAGCCGATCGGCGTGCGCGAGCAATTCGGGTCGATGACCAAGCCGTTCCACGTCGGCGGCGCCGCGCGCGCGGGGCTGATGTCGGCGCTGCTGGCGCGCCACGGCTATACGTCCTCGGTCCGCGCGCTCGAGGCGCCGCGGGGGCTGCTGCAGACCTACTCGACCAAATGCGCCTGGGGCGAGATCGCCGACGGGCTCGGCCATCGCTTCGAGATCTCGTCCAACACCTACAAGCCCTTCGCCTGCGGGATCGTGATTCATCCCAGCATCGATGGTTGCGTGCAGCTCGCCGCCGAGCACGGCCTGCGCGCCGACGACATCGCGCGCATCGAGCTCAAGGTGCACCCGCTGGTGCTGGAGCTCACGGGCAAGACGGCGCCGCGCACCGGCCTCGAGGGCAAGTTCAGCGTGTACCACGCCTGCGCGGCGGGAGTCCTGTTCGGCAAGGCCGGCGAAGCCGAATTCGCCGACGACGTGGTCGCGCGCCCCGACGTGATCGCGCTGCGCGATCGGGTTCGGGCGACGGCCGACGCGGCCATCGGCGAAGCGTCGGCCGATGTGACGATCATCTGCACGGATGGTCGCCGGTTGCACACGTTCGTGCGCCACGCGATCGGCAGCCTCGAGCGGCCGATGACCGACGCGGACCTCGCGCGCAAGTTCCACGACCTCGTCGACCCGGTGCTCGGCGCCGCGCGCGCCGCCCGCCTGATCGAGCAGTGCGGCGCGCTGGCCGCGTGCGACGATGTGCGCGCGTTCACCGCGCAGACGCGCACCTAGCGCGATCGGCGCGATGCGCCCCGCATCGGTCCTCCTTCTGGCGCTGCTCGCGATCCCCCTCGCGGCCCCGGCAAGCGCGCAGGATTTCCCGCAATTCGGCGACGAACTGTACCGCCCCCGACTCCGGCAGCCGGGCAAGGACGTGATGTGGCTGCCCACGCCGGACGCGATGGTCGAGCGGATGCTGACGGCAGCGAAGACCACGAGCCGCGATGTCGTCTACGATCTCGGCGCGGGCGACGGCCGGATTCCCGTCGCGGCCGCGAAGCATTTCGGCGCCATCGCCGTCGGCATCGAGTACGACGGCGATCTCGCGGCGCTCGCGCGGCGCAACGCCGAGCGTGCGGGCGTCGCCGGCAAGGTGACGATCGTCCAGGGCGACATCTTCAAGGAAGATTTCTCGCGCGCGACCGTCGTCACGCTCTACCTGCTGCCGGACCTCAATCAGCAGCTCCGTCCACGGCTTCTGGCAATGCCGCCTGGCACGCGCGTCGTCTCGCATGCGTGGGACATGGGCGAGTGGGAGCCCGACGCGACGTTCCGCGTCGCGGAGAGCGAAGCCTTCCTGTGGATCGTTCCGGCACGGGTCGAGGGCCGGTGGACGCTGCAGGATGACGCAGGGTTCTTTTCCGGCGAGGTCGAGCTCACGCAGCGGTTCCAGCGTGTCGGCGGCACGCTCACGCTGCGCGGCAAGCCGCAGCCGCTGCTCGGAGCCTACGTCGAGGGCGAGCACCTCGGCTTCACCTTTGTCCATCTCGACGGCGGCGTGCGCAGCGTGCGCGCAAGAATCGCCGGCGCCAGCCTGTCGGGGGCGCTGAGCTTCGCGGGAAACGTCACCCCCGTTACCGGACGCCGGCGATGATACGATCGGAACCTCGGCGCGCCACCCCTGCCGGGCGCACATCGATCCGGAGCCCGTGATGCCAAAGCCACCAGCAAGGTCCCCTGCCCGACGCGCGTTCGCTCTCGCCGGTTTCGCGCTCGCCGCGCTCGTTGCCGGGACACCGCACGCACAGGACTACCCCAACCGGCCCGTGAAAGTGATCGTGCCTTTCTCGCCGGGCGGCGCGGTGGACGGTCCCATGCGCGTCATCGCGCAGGAGCTCTCGAAGCGCCTGGGCCAGCAGGTCATCGTCGAGAACAAGCCCGGCGCCGGGGCGACGATCGGCAGCGAACTCGTCGCCAAGGCGGCGCCCGATGGCTACACGCTGCTGCTCGCCTCGCAGACCAACGCGATCAGCGCGACGCTCTATGCCAAGCTGCCGTTCGACCCGATCGAGGACTTCGCGCCGATCTCGCTGCTAGGCCGCGAGCCGGGGGTGCTGGTCGTCAACCCGGCGTTTCCGCCCAAGACGTTCCAGGAGTTCGTCGCCTACGTGAAGGAGCGGCCCGGGCAGGTCGATTACGCTTCGTCGGGCAACGGCAGCGGGCAGCACCTGTTCGCCGCGATGCTCGCGTCGATGACCGGCCTCAAGATGAACCACATTCCGTACAAGGGAAGCGGCCAGGCGACGACCGACGTGCTCGGGGGTCAGGTGATGGTGTCGATTCCCGGAACCGCCGGCATGGTCGGCCACATCAAGGCGGGCAAGCTCCGGGCGCTGGCGGTGACGGGCTCCCGGCGCTCGCCGCAACTGCCGGACGTGCCGACCGTGATGGAGTCCGGCGTGCCGGGCTACGAGGCCTATGTCTGGATGGGATTGCTCGCGCCCAAGGGAACGCCCGCGCCGATCATCGACCGGCTTTACCGCGAGTTGATGCCGGTGCTCGCGACAACCGAAGTGAAGAACTACATGGCAACCGCCGGCATCGAGATCGTCGGCTCGACCCCCGCCGAGTTCGGCCGTTTCTTCCGTGCCGAGAAGGACCAGTGGGCGAAGGTCGTCCGCGACACCGGCGCGAAGGTCGACTGAAGATGAAACCACGGGGAAACCGATGACCACGCAAGCAAGCGAAAGCGCCGGCGCCGACGCGCCGGTCGAAGGCATCGAGCACTGGACCGCCAAGGCCACGCCCGATGGCGACATCCGGCTGTTCCTCTGGGAAAAGTACGTCGGCTCCCCTGCGGGCAAGCCTGCGGTGCTGTTCGTCCACGGCTCGTCGATGGCCTCGCAGCCGACGTTCGACCTGACGGTTCCCGGACGAGCGGATTCCTCGGTCATGGACTGGTTCGCGCGGCGCGGGTTCGTCTGCTGGTGCGTCGACCTCGAGGGCTACGGGCGTTCGGCCAAGTCGCGCGACATCTTCTGCGACATCGCCAACGGCGCCGACGATCTGGCGGCGGCGACCGACTACATCGCCAAGGCGCGCGGCGTCCGCACGTTCATGGCCTACGGAATCTCGTCCGGCGCGCTGCGGGCCGCGCTGTTCGCGCAGCGCCATCCCGACCGCATTTCGCGGCTCGCGCTCGACGCGTTTGTCTGGACCGGCGATGGGGCGCCGACGCTCGTGCAGCGCCGCAAGAAGCTGCCGGAGTTCCTCGCCAGCAAGCGGCGGCCGATCGACCGCGCGTTCGTCTACTCGATCTTCGAGCGCGACCATCCGGATTGCGCCGAGAAGCGCGTGGTCGACGCATTCGCGGATGCGATCCTGGCGCTCGACGACTCGATGCCGAACGGCACCTACATCGACATGTGCTCGAAGCTGCCCGTCGTCGACCCCGCCATGATCACGGTGCCGACGCTCGTGCTGCGCGGTCAATACGACGGCATTGCCGGCTTCGACGACCTGATCGAGTTCTTCAAGCGGCTGCCCAATCCCGACAAGCAGTTCTCCGTGCTGGCCGGCATTTCGCATGCGAGCTTCCAGCAGAAGAACTACCTCTCGTCTACCACATCCTGCACGCGTATTTCACGCAGCCGGCTCCGGCGTACGTCGGGCCGGTCCACGCCGCGCCCGCCACACCGGCGCCGCCCGGCGGCGGCGCCTGACCTCCCATCGCGCGCCGCTTCCGTTGCCCTGGCCGCTATCCCCGCTCGAAACGCTGTGGTGCGCCGCCGCGCTGGCCCTGGGGTACGCCGTGCGCGGGGTCGCCGGGTTCGGCTCGGGCGTCGTCGCCACGCCGCTCCTCGCGTTCGTGCTGCCCATGACGACGACGGCGCCGCTGATCACGCTGATCGGTTTCCTGGTCT
>CAWGZZ010000010.1:0-285728 GCA_963827095.1 uncultured beta proteobacterium | reverse complement strand
AAGGCGGATACCCTCGAAACGGTCCCGCGGACGCCACGGTGCCGAAGGGCAAGCCGCTGCTGCTCGTGCGGACGGATCCGTTCCCGGCCTGGGTGATCCTCGGCGCGATCGGCGCCGAGCAGGCGGGCTGGCTGCGCAAGCTTGCCGCGGGCAAGCGCTTCGAGGACATGAGTGCTGCGGACTGGCGGACCCGCGTCGCGCTCGCGCTGCCCCATCTCGAGAGTGCCGAGCCGCTGGCGGCGGAGCTGGCCTACGGCGAGCTCGCAGCCGCGCCGTATGCCGCGATGCGGATGGCGAAGCCGCAGCTGGACGCGCGCCCGATTCGCGCGTGGCTCGCGGACCCGCAGCTCGCCGCGCGGCATCGGCTGTACCTGCTGCTGCTGGGGCTTGCGGGCAATGCCGGCGACGCCGCCGCCCTCGATCAGCGCGTCGAAGCGGCATGGAAATCGGGCGATGCGACGAACCTGGCCTCGATGCTGGCCGCCGACCTCGAACTGCGCGGCGCGGCGCGAATGACGTGGGTCGAAGAGCGATATCTGCGCGACCGCTCGCGTTCGGCGCCGGAAGTCACGGCGGCACTGCTCGCGCTTTCGGTGCATGGCAACGCGAACGGCGCGATCCCGCGGGAGCGAGTGATCCAGTCCTACCGGGTGTTCATGAAGGCGCGCCCGGAGATCGCCGGATACGTGGCCCAGGACCTTGCGACCTGGCAGTACTGGGACGCGGTGCCGGAGTACGTTGCGCTGATGAAATCCGACGTCCGGCAGCAGTTCCCGTCCCGTGTGGCGACGCTCGCGTACCTGCGGCAAAGCCCCTCCGCCGAAGCGCGCGAGCTCGCCCTTCAGACGAACGCATTGCCGGGAACGCGCCGCTAGGGAAAGCGGGGCCTTTTGCAAACGGATTTCCGCGCAAATCAGCAGTGCAGCATTGCAACATCGCGCTTGCCGATCGGCCGAGTGAGCCGGGGAAGTCCGCGGCCTTCCGCTCCAACCAGTGGACCTGCAGCATGAAACGCCTGTTGCGTGAACCGCTCGTCCACTTCCTGCTGATCGGCGCGGTTCTGTTCGGCCTTTACAGCGCCACGCAGTCCGGACGCCCCGCGACCGCGTCGCCGCGAGGAGATCCGGCTGTCGGTCGACGAGATCTCCCAGCTCACCCTGCTGTACCAGTCGCAGTGGCGACGCCTGCCGGCGCCGCAGGAGCTTGCGCGCATGGTCGAGAACAAGGTCCAGCAGGAAATCCTCTACCGCGAGGCGCTTGCGATGGGCCTCGACAAGGACGACGAAATCGTCAAGCGCCGCATGGCGCAGAAGATGCAGTTCCTGGCCGAGGACGTGGCCGCCGCGCGCGAGCCGACGATAACCGAGCTCAGGAGCTGGTTCGAGAAGAACAGCGCCAAGTTCGCGCAACCGCCCCGGTTGAGCTTCCGGCATCTGTACTTCTCTCCGGACCGGCGCGGCCCCCGCGCGCGAGACGATGCGCAAGAGGCGCTGGCGAAGCTCGCCGGCCAGCCGGTCGACGCGAAAATTGCGCCCGCGCTCGCCGACCCGTTCATGTTCCAGGAGTACTACCGCGACCGCGCGCCGGAGTTTCTCGGCAAGGAAATGGGGCCGCAGTTTGCGTTGGCCCTCGCCAAGCTCGCACCGGGATCCTGGCAAGGACCCATCGAGTCCGGCTTCGGCTGGCACCTCGTGTTCGTGGACACCGTGATTCCCGGCCGCGTACCGGCCTTCGAGGAGATCGAGGCCGACGTCAGGACCGCGTGGCTCGGCGAGCAGAAGGCGCAGGCATGGGAGAAGGCGTACAAGGAAATGCGCGCCAAGTACACGGTGCTGCTACCCGGGCCGCCTGCGAGTTCCGCGACCCCGTCGTCTTCGCAGGCCGCGAAAGGAGCTGCGCCATCGGGCGCGGTGGCGAAGTGATCGGCGTGCGCCGCATCGCCGGATACGTCGCGGCGGCATTGCTGGTTCTGCTCGTCGGACTGCCGGCGGCGCGCGCCCACGAATCCCGGCCCGCCTACCTGGAGCTCAAGGAAACCGCGTCCGGCCAGTTCAGCGTGATCTGGCGTACGCCTGTACTCGCGGGGATGCGGCTGCCGGTCGCGCTGAAGCTGCCCGACGGCGTGCGCAACGTCGAGGAGCCCCGTGTCCAGGAGCTGCCCGATTCGCTGCTCGAGCGCCGCTCGGTCGATGCGGGGCCGGCAGGCCTCGCGGGCAAGCGCATCGAGTTCCCCGGGCTCCAGTTGACGATCACCGATGTGCTGGTGCGCATCGAGCGGCTCGATGGCACGCGCTCGACCGAGCTCGTCCGCCCGTCGCGCCCCTGGATGGAAGTCGTGGCACCTCGCGGCACGCTCGCCACGATCAGCGTATTCCTCGAGCAGGGCATCGAGCACATCCTGCTCGGCGTCGACCACCTGCTCTTCGTGCTCGGGCTGCTCGCCATCGTGCGCACGCCGTGGATGCTGGTGAAGACGATCACCGCGTTCACCGTGGCTCACAGCATCACGCTCGCGATCGCCACGCTCGGCTACGCGAGCGTTCCCGCACCGCCACTCAATGTCGCGATCGCGCTGTCCATCCTCTTTCTGGGGCCCGAGATCGTCCGCGCGTGGCGTGGCGAGACGAGCTTCACGATCCGCCATCCCTGGGTGGTCGCGTTCGCCTTCGGACTGCTGCACGGCTTCGGCTTCGCGAGCGGCCTCGCGGCGCTCGGACTGCCTCAGAACGAGATCCCGCTCGCGCTGCTCGCGTTCAACGTTGGCGTCGAGGTCGGCCAGCTCGCCTTCGTCGCGTTGATCCTGCTGCTGGTCCGCGCGTGCAAGGTCCTGCAGGTGCATTGGCCTCGGCCGGTCGAGCTGCTGCCGGCCTACGTCGTCGGCTCGCTCGGGGCGTTCTGGACCCTCCAGCGGCTCGTGCTGATGGTGGAGGGTTGATGAGACGGCGTTGCCGGGCCGTGGCATGGCTGGCCGTATGGGCGCCACCCGCGCTTGCGCACGTGGACGCGGGGCAGAGCACGGGATTCCTGACCGGGTTGCTGCATCCGGTCTCGGGACTCGATCATGTGCTCGCCATGGTGGCAGTGGGGCTCTGGGGGGCACAACTCGGCGCGCCGGCGATCTGGCTGCTGCCGGTCACGTTTCCGATCGCCATGGCGCTCGGCGGATTCCTCGGCCTCGTCGGCATTCCATTGCCCGGCGTCGAGGTCGGCATCGCAGTCTCCGCGATTCTGCTCGGCGCCGCCTTGCTGACCGAGCGCCGCTTTCCCCTCTATGCCGCTACCGCATTGGTCGGCTTCTTCGCGATTTTCCATGGGCACGCGCACGGCACCGAGCTGCCCCCCGGCGAGAGCGGCCTGCTCTACAGCCTCGGGTTCGTAGTGGCCACGGGATGCCTGCACGCAATCGGCATCGCGATCGGCACCATCCACCGGTGGCCGGCAGGCAGGGTTGCGCTTCGGGTCGCGGGTGGCGGCGTCGGAGCCGCCGGGGTCTTCTTCCTCTGGCGGGCCATCCGATGAAACGCCGCCGCCTCGTCGCAGTGGGCAGAACCGTTGCGACCGCTCTGGTACTGGCATCCGTGGCCCCGCAGGCGCAAGCACATCTGATCGAAACCGGTCTCGGACCCGTGTACGACGGCATTGCTCATTTGGCGCTGACGCCCGAAGACCTGATACCGGCGCTCGCGCTGGCGGTGCTCGCCGGTTTGCGCGGCAGGGACCACGCGCGCCGCGTGATCCTGGTCCTGCCTCTGGCGTGGCTGGCCGCATGCTTCCTCGGCATAGCGGCGAAAGTGCCGCCGCCCGACTCGCTCTCGTGGGTGCCGTTGCTCGTGCTGGGCGGCCTCGTCGCGGCCGATTTCCGGCTGCCGATCGGTGCGACGACTGCGCTCGCAGCCGCTCTCGGCATTTTCCTGGGTCTTTCCAACGGCTACGTGATGGCGCTGGCCGGTCCCGGTGTCCGCGGCGGCATCGGCATCGTCGGTGCCGTCTTCGTTGTCACCACGATCGGCGCAGCGTGCACCGTTGCCTGGCAGTCAGGATGGCTGCGCATCGCCTGGCGCGTCGCCGGAAGCTGGATCGCGGCGAGCGGACTGCTGCTGCTGGGTTGGTCCTTGCGGTAGGAGAGGATGAAATGTCGGGACAGAATGGACGCCACACCATGAACCGGGTGCTGATCTTCGCTGCTGCCGGTGAAGCCGCGACCGGGCTCGCGTTGCTGCTAGTGCCGTCGCTGGTCGGACAGTTGCTGCTGGGTACGGAGCTGACCGGCATTGCGGTGACCGTTGCCCGCGTGGCCGGTATTGCCTTGATCGGATTGGGGCTCGCCTGCTGGCCGGGCAAGGTGCTGATCGGCATGTTGACCTACAGTGCTGCCGTCACGCTGTATCTCGCGTACATCGGCTTCGCGGGCGGTTCGTCCGGCATGCTGCTGTGGCCGGCGGTCATCGTGCACGCGATCCTGACAGCACTGCTGACTAGGGCAATTACAAGAGGCAAGGCGGCGAAAGCATAGAGAAGTGGACCGCGCCCGCCTTGAGATCCGACGAGACGTCCAATCTGAGATCACCGAGCAAACGCGGGTCGCTTCGGTCAGGGCGTTGAACGTCAGCTTCAATGCCTTCGTACGGCAGCTTCCGGAAAATCGACGGGCCGCACGGGGTCGATGACGCCCATTCGGTTCCTTGACCAGCGGTCATTCGGTCGGCTTCTCATGCCGGTTCCCGTACCTGATCTTTGACGGTTCGTGTTGAAGGCTTCCTTGCCTCGTCCCAGGCGCCGAACAGTGTCTGCGCCACGTCGAATACGGCCATTCCCGGCTTGAGTGTTTTTTGACCTGCGCGGCAAGAATCGTGCGTTCCTGGCCGATCGGGAACGGCCGCCGCCGATCACGCCTGACGACACCGACCGGTCGCGTACTGGTTTCCGCGACCCGCCATCGGCCGTTGACCGGCGCAGTTCCCCCACGGATACTCGGGTTCGCCCGATCAAGTCGCCGACGCGTTTGTCGTGCCGGTGACTTCCGCGCCATCCGCTACCCTCCGAGGAGCCCGACGTGACCCGCAAGATCTTCACCGCCTGCCTCGGCACCGAGACCAACTCGTTTTCACCGATCCCCACGGGTCTCAAGCTGTTCGAGCGCACGATGCTCGTGCGCGGCGGGGCGCATGGCGACAAGCCCGGGATCTTCGCGCTGCCGCTCATCCTCTGGAAGCAGCGCGCCGAGGCGCTCGGCTGGACGGTGGTCGAAAGCGTTGCCGCCTTCGCGATGCCGGCCGGTGATACCACCCGGGCGACACACGAGGCGCTGCGCGACGAGATCCTCGGCGACCTGGCCCTCGCGCTGCCGGTCGACGCGGTGCTGCTGAATCTGCACGGCGCGATGATCGCCGACGGCTATCCGGACGCCGAGGGCGATCTGCTGACGCGCGTGCGCGCGCTGGTCGGGCCCGGTGTGGTGATCGGCGTCGAGCTCGACCTCCACTGCCACCTCACACGCGCGAAGGTCGATGCCGCCACGGCGATCGTCATCTACAAGGAATACCCGCACGTCGACGTGACCGAGCGCGCGGAGGAACTGTGGCGCATCGTCGAGGCCACGCTTGCCGGCCGGATCCGGCCGACGATGGCGCTGCACGACTGCCGGATGCTCGGAATCTTCCCGACCACGCGCGAGCCGGTCCGCGGTTTCGTTGACCGCATGACCGCGCTCGAAGGCAAGGACGGGATCCTCTCCGTCTCGCTCGGGCACGGGTTTCCCTGGGGCGACACGCCGGAAGTGGGCATGCGCGTGCTGGTCGTCGCCGACGGCGACCGCGCCAGGGCCGAGGCGCTTGCGGCGACGCTCGGGCGGGAAGTCTGGGCGATGCGCGAGACGATGGCGCCGCCCTTCCTCGACATCGAGAGCGCGATCGACCGCATTGCCGGCCACGACGGACCGAGGCCGCTCGTGCTCGCCGACGCCGCCGACAATCCGGGCATCGGCGCGGCGGGCGATTCGACGTTTCTGCTGCGCCGGCTGATCGAACGCGGCATCGGCGGCGTTGCCATCGCGCCTTTCTACGACCGTGGCGCGACCGAGCTCGCGTTCGAGGCCGGACTTGGCGCGATCTTCGACGTGCGCCTCGGCGGCAAGCACGGACCCGCCTCCGGTGCGCCGGTCGACGCGCGCGTGATCGTGAAGGGTCTCGTTCGCTCCGCCTTCCAGCGTTTCGGCAAGGCGCTGACCCCGATGGGCGACATGGCATGGCTCAGGATCGGGCCCGACGACGACGCGCGCGCCATCGACCTCGTCGTCAACGACCACCGCACGCAGGGCTTCAGCCCCGAGTGCTTCACCTGCGCCGGCGTCGATCTCGCGCGGACCCGCGCTGCCATCGTCAAATCGACGCAGCATTTCCACGCGGGTTTCCTGCCGGTCGCCGCCGACATCCTCTACGTCGCGGCGCCCGGCACGGGCTCGATGGACATGCGTGCCCTGGCCTATCGCCGCGTCGCCGGTCCGCTGTGGCCGCGCGATCTGGCGGAGGGCGGCGACAAAGGGCTCGGATCCGGTTCCCGCGTCGGGGTCAAGCTCGCCTTCCGCCGGGGTTGGCCGCGCCTGACGGCGCCAATTCCCGTAACATCCGGATCGACGGACGGCCGCCCGGTACGCACGAAGGTGCTGCCGGCACCGATCCTGCACCTGCGCGCGCACCGGGCTCCTATAAAAGCGGAAGAGAAATCATGTCCGATCACGGCTACTTGCGGCAACCTTCGATCTGCGGCGATGCCATCGTGTTCGTCTGCGACGACGACCTGTGGCGCGTCGATGCCGCGGGCGGGATCGCGCGCCGGCTGACGGCGGGCCTGGGTGAGCCGGCCACGCCGGTCCTTTCGGCTGACGGAAAGTGGATCGCCTACGTCGGCCGCGACGAGCAGCATCCCGAAGTCTTCCTGATGCCCGCGGAGGGTGGGCCGGCGCGACGGATGACCTGGCTCGGCCCCGACGTGATGGTTCGCGGCTTCACGCCGGAGGGTGACATCCTCTTCGTCACGACGCATGGACAACCGTTTTTTCGCAATTACCGCGCATTCACGCTGCCCGTCACGGGCGGCTTGCCGGAGCTTCTGCCGTGCGGGCAGGTCAACCACCTGGCGTACGGACCGAATGGCGCCAGGGTGATCGGCCGCAACACTGCGGACCCGGCGCGCTGGAAGCGCTACCGCGGCGGGACGGCTGGCCACCTGTGGGTCGATGCGGAAGGGCGGGGAACGTTCCGCCGGATGAGCGAATTGAAGGGCAACATCACGAGCCCGATGTGGGTCGGCGGCCGGATCTACCATCTGGCGGACGGCGAGGGCGTGGGGAACCTCTACTCGTGCCTGCCCGACGGCACGGATCTGCGCCGGCACACCGATCACGACGACTACTACGCGCGCCACGCGCAGACCGACGGCACGCGCATCGTCTACCAATGCGGCGCGGCGCTATGGCTGTTCGACCCCGCCACGGACAGCACGCGGCGCCTCGACGTCCGCGTGCCCGCGCATCGCACGCAGGCGGCGCGCCGCTTCGTGCCGGCGACCCGGCATCTCGCCGGATTCAACGTGCATCCGGCCGGGCACAGCCTCGCCGTCGATGTGCGCGGCAAGCTCTTCACGTTCGCGCTGTGGGAAGGAGCGGTGAACCAGCATGGCGCCGCCGACGGTGTGCGCTACCGGCATGGACAGTGGCTCCCCGACGGCGCGACGCTGGTCGGCGTGAGTGACGCCTCCGGCGAGGAGCGCATCGAGGTGTTCGCGGCCGGCCAGGCGCGCACGCTCGCGTGGGACATCGGGCGCGTGCTCGCGTTGCGCGCCGCACCGAAGGGAAAGCGGATCGCGATCGCCAACCATCGCAACGAAGTGCTGATCGGCGATCTCGAAACCGGCGCGCTGACGGTGGTCGATCGCAGCGATGCCGGCCGCAGCGACGACCTCGCGTGGTCGCCCGATGGCGCATGGCTCGCCTACGCGTTCTGGACGAGCCTCCGGCATTGCGCGATCAAGCTGCACCAGGTCGGGACGCAGCAATCCACGCTGGTCACGCAGCCCGAATTCCGCGACTACTGTCCGGCCTTCGATCCGGAGGGGAAGTATCTCTATTTCCTGTCGCTGCGCACGTTCGATCCGGTCTACGACAACGTGCAGTTCGAATTGAGCTTTCCGCGCGCCGCGCGACCGTACCTGATCGCGCTGCAGGCGGGGCAGCGGCCGCCGTTCGATCCGGAGCCGAAGGGTCTCAAGGCGGACCCTGCGGCACCGGCAAAGAAGTCGGATCCAGCGGACCCGCGGCCGGCGCTTGCGATCGACCTCGACGGCATTGCGCAACGCATCGCGGCGTTTCCGGTGGCCGAGGGCCGCTACGGCCAGATTGCCGGCGTCGAAGGCAAGACGCTGTGGACCTCCTTCCCCATTCCCGGAGCGCACGGCCGCGGTGGCCACAAGGAAACGCCCGGCCGGCTGGAAGTCTTCGACTTCGCGACGCTCAAGGTGGACGTGCTGGCCGACAAGGCCGACGGCTTCGCGCTCGCGGCGGATGGCGCGAGCCTGATCGTGCGCGTGAACAACCGGCTGCGCGCGATCGACCCGACGCGCAAGACCGAGCCGTCTGCGGACGCGAAACTGGCGCAAGCCGGCGATGCGCCGTCGCGGATGAGCGGCTGGGTCGACCTCGATCGCGTTCGCGTATCCGTCGAGCCGAGGAGCGAATGGCGGCAGATGCTGCGCGAAGTGTGGCGCCTGCAGCGCGACCAGTTCTGGGTGCAGGACATGTCGGGCGTGGACTGGGAAGCGGTCTACCGCCGCTACGAGCCGCTGCTCGATCTCGTTGCCACGCGCGGCGAGCTCTCCGATCTGATCTGGGAAATGCAGGGCGAGCTCGGCACGTCGCACGCCTACGAGGCCGGGGGCGACCACCGCAAGCCGCCGCAGGTCGCGCTGGGATTCCTCGGCGCCGATATCGCGCTCGCAGCCGACGGCACAAGCTACGAGATCGCGCACATCGTCACCGGCGACCCGTGGGATGCCGCCGCCGATTCGCCGCTCAACGCGATCGGCGTGGCCGCGCAGGTCGGCGAGCGCGTCGTCGCCGTCAACGGCCAGCCGGTGACGCCCGAGTTGCCGCCCCAGGCGCTGCTCGTGCATCAGGCGGCCGCGAAGGTCGAGCTGACGCTGGCTGGCGCCCGCTGCCGGCGGCGCAACCGGAAAGCAGCGCACGGCGCTCGTCACCACGCTCGCCGACGAGGTGCCGGCGCGCTATCGCGAATGGGTCGAGCGCAACCGGTGTTTCGTGCACGAGCAGTCGGGAGGGCGCGTCGGCTATTTCCATCTGCCGGACATGATGTCGGCCGGATTCGCCGAGTTCCATCGCTACTTCGTCGCCGAATGCGACCGCGACGCGCTGATCGTCGACGTGCGCTACAACCGCGGCGGCCACGTGTCGCAATTGCTGCTGGAGAAAGTGGCGCGCCGGCGCGTAGGCTACGACCTGTCGCGCTGGGGGCCGCCGATGCCATATCCGGCGGAGTCGCGCGCGGGGCCGTGCGTCGCGCTGACCAACGAGCACGCGGGCTCGGACGGCGACATCTTCTCGCACTGCTTCAAGCTGATGGGGATCGGACGCCTGGTCGGCACGCGCACCTGGGGCGGGGTCGTCGGCATCTGGCCGCGCCATCCGCTGGTCGACGGCAGCGAAACCACGCAGCCGGAATTCTCGTTCTGGTTCGACGACGTGGGCTGGGCGGTCGAGAACTACGGCACCGATCCGGAGATCGAGATCGACAACGCGCCGCAGGATGCCGCGGCGCAGAAGGACCGGCAGCTGGAAACGGCGCTCCAGACCGCACTGCAGATGCTGGAGGCGACGCCGCCGCACAAGCCGCGCTTCGGCCCGCGACCGAAGCTCGGGCGCGGCCCCCTGCCGCCGCGACCGAAACCGGCGCGGTGACGCGGACGACCGTCGCGGCAAGGCAGCGTCACGAGGGCGCCCGAAGGCAACGGCGCGAAGCGCCGGTCCGGTTTCAGGCGACCGGCATCGTGTAATTGAGCGCGAGCCGTCCGCCGTCCGGGTAGATCGTCTGGCCGGTCAGGTACGAAGCATCGTCGCTCGCGAGGAATGCGGCGACGGCCGCCACTTCCTCCGGTTCGCCGCAGCGGCCGAGCGGCGTGCGCGACAGGATCTTCCTGCGCGCCGCGTCGTCGGTGAGCACCGCCTGCTTCGCCAGTTCGGTGAGGATCGTGCCCGGCCCGATCCCGTTGACGCGGATGCCGTGCGGCGCGAGCGCGACGGCCATCACCTTCGTCAGCTGGTTGATGCCGCCCTTGGAGACGACGTAGGGCACCTGGTTCGCAATCGCGACCACGGCATTCGCCGACGACATGTTGACGATCGACCCGCGGATGCCGAGCTTCACCATCGACGCGCGCCACCGCCTGGCCGCACAGGAACATCGACTTGAGGTTGACCGCGAGCACGCGCTCGAAATCCTCCTCGGCGAGATCGAGGAAGTCGCAGGCGTGCGTGATGCCCGCGTTGTTGACGAGGAGGTCGATGCGCCCGTGGCGGTCGAGCGTCTGCTGCACCAGCGCAGCGACGTCCGCCTTGCGCGAGACGTCCGCGCGCACGAACGTCGCGCCGGGAATCGTCGCGGCGGCCGCGGTGCCCGCGGCCTCGTCGAGATCGGCGAGCACGAGCGTCGCGCCTTCGGCTGCGAAGCGCTGCGCGCACGCGAGGCCGATGCCGCGCGCGGCGCCGGTGACGATGGCGACGCGGTTCTGCAATCGATTCATGGCGGACGGCACGCGATTTTCCGTGGGTGCACGCGTCCGTGTTACGCGTCGCCGCGCGCGGTCGGCCGTGTCGGATCGGCGCACCACTCGCTCCAGGAGCCCGGGTAGAGCCGGGCGCCGTCGAGTCCCGCGTGCGCCATCGCGAGCAGGTTGTGGCACGCGGAGACGCCGGACCCGCAGTAGTGGACGACGCCGGCGGGAGTTCGGCCGCCCAGCAGCGCGCCGAATTCGGCGGCCAGCGTCCCGGCCGCCTTGAACCTGCCTTCCGCATCGAGATTCTCGGCGTAGGGCCGGTTGAGCGCGCCGGGAATGTGCCCGGCGACCGGGTCGAGCGGCTCGACGTCGCCTAGATACCGCTCGCGAGCGCGGGCGTCAACGAGGAGCAGCGAGCGGGCCGCGAGGCTCGCCGCGACGGCCGGCGCATCGAGGCTCGACGCGCGCGGCCGCGCGACGAACGTGGCGCGCGTGACGGCCGGTGTCGCCGTCGCGACCGGCCGACCCTCGCGCGTCCACGCGGCAAATCCGCCATCGAGCACCGCCACCGCATCGTGCCCGAGCGCGCGCAGCATCCACCACAGGCGCGCCGCGTACATGCCGCTGCCCTGGTCGTACGCGACGACCTGTTTCGTGGCATCGATGCCGAGGCGGCCGAACAGCTCGGCGCAGGCACCCGCGCCGGGCAGCGGATGGCGCCCGTTGCGGCCGGTCTTCGGCGCGGACAGGTCGCGGTCGAGGTGAACGAACCGGGCGCCGGGCAGGTGACCTTCCCGATACGCGGACTCCCCCCACGCTTCGGGTTGCGTGAGATCGTGACGCACGTCGACCAGGACGAACGCCGGATCGGCGAGATGCGCGGCGAGATCCGCCGTGGAGATGAGCGTGGTGAACATCAGCGGCCCGTCGCCACGGTCCGGTGCTCAGCGCGGCGCGATGTGCGCGTCGAGCTCGCGGCGGAGGAATTCGTGGAAGTGCTGCATCCCGTCCTCCATCGGCGACTGGTAGGGCCCTTCCTCGCTGCGGCCCTGCCGATAGAGCGCGCGGCGGCCCGCGTCCATCCGCTCGGCGATCTCGTCGTCCTCGGCGGCCGTTTCCATGTACGCGGCCTGCTCGGCCTCGACGAACTCGCGCTCGAAGAGCGCAATGTCCTCGGGATAGTAGAACTCGACGACGTTGGTCGTGCGGTCGACGCCGCGCGGGATCAGCGTGCTGATCACGAGCACGTGCGGGTACCACTCGAGCATGATGTTGGGGTAGTAGGTGAGCCAGATCGCGCCGTGCTTCGGCACCTCGCCGCGGTAGTAGTCGAGCACCGCCTTGTGCCAGCGCTCGTAGGTCTTGCTGCCGGCCTTGCCGAGGCTCGTGATGCCGACGGTCTGCAGCGACGCCCACGGCGCGAATTCCCAGCGCAGGTCCTCGCAGGTGACGAAGTTGCCGAGGCCCGGATGGAACGGGACGACGTGGTAATCCTCGAGGTAGACCTCGATGAAGGATTTCCAGTTGTAGTTGCACTCGTGGATCTCGACCCGGTCGAGCACGTGGTCGCTGAAGTCGAAGTCGCGCACGCCGAGGCTCGCGAGGTCCGCGCGGACGTCGCGCGGCCCGTCGAACAGCAGGCCGTTCCAGTTCGAAAGCGGCGAGCGGCCGAGGTTGAGGCAAGGCTTGTCGGCGAAGTGCGGCGCGCCGAGGAGCTCGCCCTTGAGGTCGTAGGTCCAGCGGTGGATCGGGCAGACGATGTTCGGCACGTTGCCGCGTCCCTGCAGCATGATCGCCTGCCGGTGCCGGCAGATGTTCGAGACGAGCTCGATGCCCTGCGCGTTGCGCACGAGCGCCTGCGCGTTGTCGCGCCATGCAAGTGCCTGGTAGTCGCCCGGGTTCGGCACCATCAGTTCGTGCCCGACGTAGCCGGGCGCGCGCGCGAACAGCAGCCGCTGCTCGGCGTCGTAAACCGCGGGATCGCAGTACCAGGAAGCCGGGAGCTGCGACGTTGCGCGCCGCAGACGCTCGACGGTAGCGAGGTTGGACATCAGCCTGCCCTTTCTTCGCGAATTTTGGTCCGACTCGCCAAGCGAGTCAGACCAACCAACCCAACCCAACAACCCGGGACGATTACGGCGTTTCGGCCGCCCCGGACCGCTTTGCTAAGTCGGCCGCGCGAAAGGATCGCGTAAGGCCGCGTCGTCAAAAAATGCTAGTATAAAGCTCGCGTGGAAGACGGGTCAAATCTGGTGCTGTCGCTGTCGTATTTCAAGGCTCGGCTGCGGTGACCTCCTTCCGCTAAATGGCTCGTCGCTTCGTTCGCGCATCGGATCGCGTCCGGCTGCCCGGCGGCCCAAGATAATTCCAAACCCATGGCCAAGCCCAGCGCCGTTCCCGCCAGCTTCGAGACTGCCTTGGCGGAACTGGAGGAGATCGTCGCTGCGATGGAGGGCGGGCAGCTGCCGCTCAAGGAATCGCTGGTCGCGTACAAGCGCGGCGCGGAGCTGCTCCAATACTGCCAGTCGACGCTGAAGGACGCGGAGCAGCAGGTGCAGGTCTACGAAAAAGGGCTGCTCAAGGCGTTCGACGCGCCTGCCGCCGATGTCGCCGGCACCGATGAATCCTGATCTCGCGTGGGCGGTCTGGTGCGGCGAGCGGCAGCGCCGGGTCGAGGACGTCCTCGCGCGCATGCTGCCGGCGGCGGACCGGCCTCCGGTTCCGCTCAGCCAGGCGATGCGTTACGCCGTGCTGGACGGCGGCAAGCGGATGCGGCCGTTGCTCGCCTACGCGGCTGGCGAGCTCGTCGCCGCTCCGCCCGACCGGGTGGATTGCGTTGCCGCCGCCGTCGAGCTCGTCCACGCCTATTCGCTCGTCCACGATGACCTTCCCTGCATGGACGACGACGCGCTGCGCCGTGGCAAGCCGTCCTGCCATGCCGCGTTTGGCGAAGCCATGGCGCTCCTGGCCGGCGACGCCCTGCAGGCGCTCGCGTTCGGTGTCCTGGCCGAGGGCGGCCTGGCCGATGCGGGCGGCGCCTGCGCGCTGCTCGCCGAAGCGTCCGGCGTGCGCGGGATGGCGGGCGGGCAGGCGGTCGACCTTGCCAGCGTCGGCGCGACCCTCGCGCAGCCGGAGCTGGAATCGATGCACCGGATGAAGACGGGCGCCCTCATTCGCGCGTCGGTGCGGCTGGGCGCTGCCTGCGGCCGGCCGCTCGCCGAGGGCGAAGCGGCCGCGCTCGATGCGTACGCCGCAGCGGCGGGTCTGGCTTTTCAGGTGGTCGACGACGTGCTCGATGTCGAAGGCTCCGCCGCGTCGCTCGGCAAGACCGCCGGCAAGGACGTCGCGCAGGGCAAGCCGACCTTCGTCACCTGTCTCGGCCTGCCCGCGGCCAGGAAGCGCGCGGAGACGTTGCGGGTCGAAGCCCGTGCCGCGCTCGCCCCGTTCGGCGGCGCCGGGCGCAGGCTCGCCGAACTCGCCGACTGGATCGTATTGCGGACGCACTGATGTACCCGATCCTCGACCAGGTCCACGATCCCGCAGCGCTGCGCCGCCTCGACCGCGAAGCGCTCCCGCAGCTCGCGCGCGAGCTGCGCGCGTTCCTGCTGACGTCGGTGGCGCAGACGGGCGGGCACCTGTCGTCGAACCTCGGCACCGTCGAGCTCACGATCGCGCTGCATTACGTGTTCGACACGCCGCGCGACCGCATCGTCTGGGACGTCGGCCACCAGACCTACGCGCACAAGATCCTGACCGGCCGGCGGGCGGCGATGGGCCGGCTGCGGATGGCGGGCGGGCCGTCGGGCTTTCCGCGGCGCTCGGAAAGCGAGTACGACACCTTCGGCACCGCGCACTCGTCGACGTCGATTTCGGCGGCGCTCGGCATGGCGGTCGCCGCGAAGCGCAAGGGCGAGAGCCGCGGCGTCGTCGCGGTGATCGGCGACGGCGCGATGAGCGCCGGCATGGCGTTCGAGGCGCTGAACAACGCCGGCACCGCGGGCGCCGATCTGCTCGTGATCCTCAACGACAACGAGATGTCGATCTCGGAGCCCGTGGGCGCGTTGAACGGCTACCTCGCCAAGCTGCTCGCGTCGGGCTTCTACAACTCGGTGCGCCGGGGCGGCAAGGAAGTGCTGTCGAAGCTCCCGCCGGTGCAGGAGCTCGCCCGGCGCTGGGAAGAGCACATGAAGGGGATGGTGCTGCCCGGCACGCTGTTCGAGGAGCTCGGGTTCAACTACATCGGACCGATCGACGGCCACGACATCGACGCGCTGGTGAAGACGCTCGCGAACGTGAAGGCACTGCCGGGGCCGCAGCTCCTGCACGTGATCACCAGGAAAGGCTACGGCTATGCGCGCGCGGAGGACGATCCGATCCTCTATCACGGGGTCACGAAATTCGACCCGGCCGCCGGCTACGCGCCGAAGGCGGGCCCGCGACCGGCCTACACGAAGATCTTCGGCGACTGGCTCTGCGACATGGCAGCGGCCGACCCGCGCCTCGTGGCGATCACGCCGGCAATGCGCGAGGGCTCGGGGCTCGTCCGCTTTTCGCAGGAGTACCCACAGCGCTATTTCGACGTCGGCATTGCCGAGCAGCATGCGGTTACGTTCGCCGCAGGCCTCGCGTGCGAGGGGATGAAGCCGGTCGTCGCCATCTATTCGACCTTCCTGCAGCGCGCCTACGATCAGCTGATCCACGACGTCGCGCTGCAGAACCTGCCGGTCGTGTTCGCGATCGACCGCGCCGGCATCGTCGGTGCCGACGGCGCGACCCACCTGGGCGCGTTCGACCTCTCGTACCTGCGCTGCGTCCCCAACATGACCGTGATGGCGCCCGCCGACGAGAACGAATGCCGGCAGATGCTCTACACGGCCTATACGCTCGACACGCCTGCGGCGGTGCGCTATCCGCGCGGCAGCGGCCCCGGCGTCGCGCTCGCGGCCGCGATGACCGCGCTGCCGGTGGGCAAGGGCGAGGTGCGCCGCACGACGTCGCGGCGGACGAACCGGATCGCGATCCTGGCGTTCGGCAGCATGGTGCAGGTGGCATCCGGCGCCGCGGAAGAACTCGACGCGACCGTCGTCAACATGCGCTTCGTCAAGCCGCTCGACGCCGATCTCGTGTCGCGTCTCGCGCTGGAGCACGACGCGCTCGTCACCGTCGAGGAGAACGTCGTGGCGGGAGGCGCGGGCAGTGCCGTCGGCGAAACGCTGGTCGCGCAAGGCATCCTGATCCCCCTGCTGCAACTGGGCTTGCCCGACGCGTTCGTCGACCATGGCGATCCGGCGCAGCTCCTCGCCGGCTGCGGCCTCGACGTCGCGGGCATCGTCGCATCGATCAACGCGCGATTCGGGCAGCGCCGGGGCGATCCGCTGGCGAAGCCCGCCGCCTAGATCAGTCCCATCGCCATGAACCGTCCCGAGAGCCCACAGACCGCGTTTCCCATTCCCGATGTCCAGTCGCGGCCAGACGGGCGGCGGACCGCGATCGACCAGGTCGGCATCCGCGGGCTGCGCTATCCGCTGCTGTTCGCGCGACAGCGATGGTGTTGCGCGACCGACGATCGCCTCCTACAACGTCTATGTTGCCCTCGCGGCCGACCGCAAGGGCACGCACATGTCGCGGCTCGTCGCGATGCTCGAGGCGCGCGGCGAGGCGGGCCAGCCGGCGCTCTCGGTGGTGAACTTCCACCAGCTGCTTGACACGCTGGTCGTGCTGCTCGACGCGCCCGCCGGGCGGGTCGAGATCGCGTTCCCGTTCTTCGTACGCAAGTCAGCGCCGGTCTCGGGCGTGGAAAGCCTGCTCGACTACGAAGTGCGGATTGTGGGCGAGCTGGCCGACGGCCTCTACCGGCAGACCGTGTCGATTGCGGCGCCAGTGACTTCGCTTTGCCCCTGCTCGAAGGAGGTCGCCGAGTACGGTGCGCACAACCAGCGCTCGACGATCACGATCACGGCGCGCTCCCCCGAGCCGCTGTTCCTGACCGACCTCATCCGCGTCGCGGAGGACGAAGCCTCGTGCGAGCTCTTCGGCATCCTGAAGCGCGCCGACGAGAAATACGTCACCGAGCGCGCGTACGACAATCCGCGTTTCGTCGAGGACCTGGTCCGCGGCGTCGCCGTGCGGCTGGAGGCGGATCCCCGCATCGACGGGTTCGTCGTCGAAGCCGAGAACTTCGAGTCCATCCACAACCATTCGGTCTACGCCCGCATCGCGCGCGGGTTGTAGCGATTCGCCGCCGCGCGCATGACTGCACCCTTGGCGCCGCGCGCCGTCCCATCAAGCGGGAGTGAGCCCTCCTTCGGACGGCCGGGCGGAGGGCTCGTGCGTCCGATCGCGATCTTCCGCTTTTCCCCCACCGAAGGTCCGGGGCATTTCTCCGACTGGCTCGACGCGCAGGGTCTCGCCTGGCAGCTGGTGGCGCTCGACGAAGGCGCGGCAGTGCCTGCCGACCCGCGCGCGTTCGCGGGGATCGGCCTGATGGGCGGTCCGATGAGCGTGAACGACAGCCTCCCGTGGATCGGGCCGGTTTGCGCGCTGCTGCGCGCGGCCGTCGCCGCGGAAGTCCCCGTGCTCGGCCACTGCCTCGGGGGTCAGCTGCTCGCGCAGGCGCTGGGCGCGCCGGTCACGCGCGCCCCGACGGCGGAGATCGGCTGGCTTCCCGTCGACGTCTGCGACGTTCCCGCGCAACGCGACTGGTTCGGCGGCCGTTCGGCGTTCACGACGTTCCAGTGGCACTACGATGCCTTCGCTCTGCCTGCCGGCGCCACGGCCGTGCTGACCAATGCGTTCAACGTCAACCAGGCCTACGTGGTCGGCGGACGGCACATCGGCTTCCAGTGCCACATCGAGATGACGCGCCCGCTGGTCGAGACGTGGCTCGCGACCGGAGCGCACGAGCTGCCCGTGGCGTCCTCGCCGTCAATGCAGAGCGCTGCCGAGATCCGCCGCGACCTCGACGCGCGCGTCGGCGCGCTCCACGCCGTCGCGGACGACGTCTACGCGCGGTGGGCGCGGGGCCTGGCGCGCTAGGATCCTGCCGAGCAACCCCTGGCGGTTGTCGCAGCGGCCTGGTTCAGGCGGTGGCCGAGCGCAGCGGACGCAGCCGCCGCGGCGCGCGGTACAGCAGGAACGCGACCACGCTGATGTTGAGCAGATTCCAGCCGATGCCGTTGAGGAACGCGGCGCGGTAGGAGCCGGTGAGGTCGAAGATCGCGCCGGACATCCAGCCGCCCAGCGCCATGCCGAACAGCGTCGCCATCAGCACGGTGCCGACGCGCGCGCCGGCCTCTTTCGGCGTGAAATACTCGCGCACGATCAGCGCGTACGCGGGCACGATGCCGCCCTGGAACAGGCCGAACAGCGCCGAGACGACGTAGAGCGTGGTCAAGCCGCCGTAGGGCACGAACAGCAGCAGCGCGACGCCCTGCAGCACGGAGCCCAGCAGCAGCGTCCGCAAGCCGCCGATGTGGTCGGAGATCCAGCCCGAGACGAGCCGGCTGACGATGCCGAAGGCGAGCATCAGCGAGAGCATCTCGGCGCCGCGCGCCGCCCCGAAGCCGAGATCGCTGCAGTAGGCGACGATGTGCACCTGGGGCATCGACATCGCGACGCAGCAGGCGACGCCGGCGACGCACAGCAACGCCTGCAGCGCCGCGGGCGAGAATCCGAGCGGACGCTCCGAAACAGCTGCGGCGACCGGTTCCCCCGGCGCTGGCGCGGCCCGGGCCGGGGAAGGCTCGACGGCCGGCGGGCGGCGGCGCAGGAAGAGGGCGAGCGGCAGCATCGTCAGCAGGCAGAAGATGCCGACCCCGATGTAGGTCTGGCGCCAGCCGGCGCTGTCGATGAAATACTGCAGGATGGGCGGCCACACGGCGCCCGCCGTGTAGTTGCCGCTCATGCAGATCGCCACCGCAATGCCACGCCGGCGCGTGAACCACTGCGAGGTGTCCGCCACCAGCGGCACGAACGTGGCGGAGGTGCCGAGCAATCCGATCAGCACGCCCTGCGCCACGCTGAACTGCCACAGGCTCGTGGCCGCGCCGGCCGCGACGAAGCCGGCGCCCAGGCCCAGCGTGCCGACCAGCACCGCGACCATCACGCCGAAGCGGTCGGACAGGCGGCCCATCAGAATGCCGCCGATGCCGAAGCCGATCATCGTCAGCGTGTACGGCAGCGACGCGTCGCCGCGCGCCACCGCGAACTCGGCCTGGATGCGCGGCAGGACCACGGCGACCGAGTACATGCCGGAGCCGCCGATGGTCATCAGCAGCAGGGACACGGCGAGCCGCGTCCAGGCATAGGGGGACTCGATGTCCCGTGGCGTTCCGATGTGCGTATTCATTTCGAGGCGTCGAACTTATCATATGCAGGGCCGCAGTCTGCTTTCGCGGGGGATCGGCGCAGAGGATCATCCGGCCGATTGGTCCGTTGCTTGCCTGCCGCGCCCTCCGCAAGTGCCCCGCTGTCTGTAAGATCGAGCCGCACCGCCCGCCTCCGGGCCGCCCCCACGCCATGACGCACATCCGAGCGCTGCCCGACCACCTGATCAACCAGATCGCCGCGGGCGAGGTCGTCGAACGCCCGGCGGCGGCGCTGAAGGAATTGCTGGAGAACGCGCTCGACGCGGGTGCCACACAGATCGACGTCGACCTCGAGGGCGGCGGCATCCGCCGCATCCGCGTCGCCGACAACGGCGAGGGCATCGTCCGCGAGGACCTGCTGCTCGCGGTCGAGCGGCACGCGACCTCGAAGCTCGCGACCGCGGACGACCTCGAGGCGATCGCCACGCTGGGCTTTCGCGGCGAGGCGCTGGCGTCGATCGCCGCGGTGTCGCGCTTCGCGCTCGCCTCGCGCGCGACCGGCGCCCCCCACGCGTGGCGGATCGAGGTCGACGGCGGCAATGTCGGCGTGACGGCGCCCGCGGCGATTGCCGCAGGCACGACGGTGACGGTGCAGGAGCTCTACTTCAACACGCCGGCGCGACGGAAATTCCTGCGCACCGAAGGCACCGAATGGGGTCACTGCGACGAGGCGTTCCGCCGCCTGGCGCTCGCGCACCCGGACATCGGGTTCACGCTGCAGCACAACGGCAGGGTGATGCACCGGCTGCAGGCGCACGGGCGGCGGGCGCGCGTCGCGGCGCTGCTCGGCGACGCGTTCGTGGAGGGCGGGGCGTCGGTGGAAGCCGAGGCCGGACCGCTCTCGATCACCGGCTTCGCGGTGCAGCCGGCGTACGCGACGCAGGTGTCCGGCCAGTACGTGTTCGTCAACGGCCGCTTCGTGCGCGACCGGATGCTCGCGCACGCGCTGCGCGAAGCCTACCGCGACGTGCTGCATCACGAGCGCCAGCCCGCCTACGCGCTGTGGCTCACGCTGGATCCGCGGCACGTCGACGTCAACGTGCATCCGCAGAAGAGCGAAGTGCGCTTTCGGGAATCCGGCGCCGTGCACCAGTTCGTCCAGCACGCGGTCGCCCGCGCGCTCGCCGCGACCGGCGCCGCCCAGCCGGCGGTCTCCGCGGCCGAGAAGCTCGGCCTCGCGTCGGCGCGCGTGCCGCCGCTCGTGCCGGAGGTGTCCGCCGCTGCCGGCGCTGCGCCGACCCGGTGGACCTCAGGGCGCGCCGTACCAGGGCGCGATCGCGCTCGGTGCCGCAGAGTCGGCGTCGTTCTACGGCAGGCTCTTCGGGCCGCGCGAAACAAGCCCTGGCGATGGTCCCGATCTGCCTGTCACCGACGACGCGCATCCGCTCGGTTTCGCGCTCGCGCAGCTGCACGGCGTCTACGTGCTGGCGCAGAACCGCAGCGGGCTCGTGCTGGTCGACATGCATGCGGCGCACGAACGCATCGTCTACGAACGGCTGAAGCTGGCGCTCGATCGCAGCGTGCCGGTGCAGCCGCTGCTGGTGCCGACGACGTTCACCGCGTCCCCGCTCGAGGTGGCGGCCGCCGACGAGCATGCCGCGACGCTCGATCGCCTCGGTTTCGCGATCACCGTCCTCGGGCCGGCCACGCTCGCGGTGCGCGGCATTCCGGCGCCGCTCGCGGATGCCGACGCCGCGACGCTGGCGCACGCGGTGCTCGGCGAGCTGCGGGAATTCGGCGGCAGCGAGGTCCTGACCGCGCACCGCGACGAGCTGCTGTCGACGATGGCGTGCCATGCCGCCGTGCGCGCGAACCGCAGCCTGACGGTGCCGGAAATGAATGCGCTGCTGCGCGAAATGGAGGCGACCGAGCGCGCGGGGCAGTGCAACCACGGGCGGCCGACGTGGTACCAGCTGACGCTCGCCGATCTGGACCGCCTCTTCATGCGCGGCCGGTGAGCGGATGAGCGCCGCGGCGAGCGCCGCAAGCGTGGGGGCACATCGGTGATCCCCGCGGTGCTGCTGATGGGTCCCACCGGGTCCGGCAAGTCGGCGCTCGCAATGGCGCTCGCCGAGCGCTTCCCGGTCGAGATCGTCAGCGTCGACTCCGCGCAGGTCTATCGCGGCATGGATATCGGGACGGCGAAACCCGACGCCGCGGCGCGCGCGCGGGTGCCGCATCATCTGCTCGACATCATCGAGCCGGTCGAGGCCTATTCGGCCGCGCGTTTTCGCGCCGATGCGATTCATGCGATCGCCGCCATCCGGTCGCGCGGCGCCGTTCCGCTGCTCGTCGGCGGGACGATGCTCTACTTCAAGGCGCTGCAGGAGGGGCTGTCCACGCTGCCGGTCGCCGATCCGGCCGTGCGCGCGCGTCTTTCCGCCCGCGCCGCCGTCGAAGGCTGGCCCGCGCTGCACGCCGAACTCGCGCGCGTCGATTCCGTGACCGCCGGTCGTCTCAAGAGCACGGACGCGCAACGCATCCAGCGTGCCCTCGAGGTGCAAGAAATCACGGGCCGGCCGCTGTCCGAGCTGCAGGGCGCGCGGGAGGCCGAAGGCGTGCCGGGCAGGACGATCGCCGTGGCGCTCGTTCCGGGCGACCGCGCGGCGTTGCACCGGGAGATCGCGGTTCGCTTCGACGCGATGCTGGCCGCCGGTCTCGTCGCCGAGGTTGCCGCGCTGCGCGCGCGCCATGCGCTGACGCCCGATCTGCCGTCGATGCGCTGCGTGGGCTACCGGCAGGCGTGGGAATTCCTCGATGGCCGCATCGACGCCGCCACCCTGCGCGCGAAAGGCATCGCGGCGACGCGGCAGCTGGCCAAGCGCCAGTTCACGTGGCTCCGGAGGACGGCGGCGACCGCATTCGAGCCTTCGGCACCGCAGCTCGCCGAAGCGGTGGCGGCCCACCTGTCGCGCGAGGGGCTCTCCCGCGCCTGACAGCCGATTGCTGCTGTGCAATAATTCGCGTTTCCCGATCGTCGCCAACAGGGTATCCCGGTCAGGTTCGCCGCCCATGCACGCGCGCACGCTCTACGACAAATTGTGGGACAGCCACGTCGTCCGCGAAGAGGCCGACGGCACGGCGCTGCTCTATGTCGACCGCCACCTGGTGCACGAGGTCACGAGCCCGCAGGCCTACGAGGGCCTGAAGCTTGCCGGCCGCAAGCCGTGGCGCATCGGGTCGATCGTCGCCACTGCGGATCACAACACGCCGACGAAGGATTGGGACCAGGGCATCCGCGATCCCATCTCCCGCCTTCAGGTCGAGACCCTCGACGCCAACATCCGCGCGCACGGCGCCAAGGCCTATTTCCCGTTCCGCGACCGCCGGCAGGGGATCGTCCACGTGATCGGTCCCGAGCAGGGCGCGACGCTGCCGGGAATGACCGTCGTCTGCGGCGACTCGCACACGAGCACGCACGGCGCCTTCGCGGCGCTGGCGTTCGGCATCGGCACCTCCGAGGTCGAGCACGTGCTGGCCACGCAGTGCCTGCTGATGAAAAAGGCGAAATCGATGCAGGTCCGCGTCGACGGCGCCCTGCCGGCCGGCGTGACCGCGAAGGACATCGCGCTCGCGGTGATCGGCAGGATCGGCACTGCCGGCGGCACCGGCCACGCGATCGAATTCGCGGGGAGCGCGATTCGCGCGCTCTCGATCGAGGGCCGCATGACCCTCTGCAACATGGCGATCGAGGCGGGCGCGCGCGCCGGCATGGTCGCCGTCGACGAAAAGACGATCGACTACCTGCGCGGTCGCCCGTTTGCGCCAAGTGCGGCGCTTTGGGATCGCGCCGTCGCGCAGTGGCGCACGCTGACGAGCGACGACGGGGCGCGCTTCGACGCCGTCGTCGTGCTCGATGCATCGGCGCTTGAGCCCGCAGGTCACGTGGGGCACGTCGCCGGAGATGGTCGTTGCGATCGACGGCCGCGTGCCGGATCCGGACCGCGAGAAAGACGCGGGGCGCCGCGACGGCATCGAGCGCGCGCTCGCCTACATGGGACTCGACCCGAACACGTTGATCACCGACATCGGCATCGACAAGGTATTCATCGGGTCGTGCACCAACTCGCGGATCGAGGACCTGCGCGCTGCCGCCGCCGTGGCGCGCGGACGCCGCGTGGCGTCGTCCGTGAAGCTCGCCATGGTGGTCCCCGGGTCGGGGCTGGTGAAAGCGCAGGCCGAGCGCGAAGGGCTCGACCGGGTGTTCCGCGACGCGGGCTTCGACTGGCGCGAGCCCGGCTGCTCGATGTGCCTCGCGATGAACGACGACCGGCTCGAACCCGGTGAGCGGTGCGCATCGACCTCCAATCGCAATTTCGAGGGGCGGCAGGGCACCGGGGGCCGCACCCATCTCGTCAGCCCCGCGATGGCCGCCGCCGCGGCGATCGTCGGGCATTTCGTCGACGTGCGTCGGCTCGTCTAGAAAACAGCCACGAGGAGACCCAAGATGCTCCACAAGCTTGTCCTTGCTCTCGCGCTTTCCTGCCTGGCGTGGGCGGTTGCCGGCTGCAACACCATCGAAGGCGCCGGCAAGGACGTCAAGGCGGCGGGCGGGGCCGTCGAGAAGGCCGCGTCGAAGTCGAAGACCTACTGATGGAGCCGTTCCGCCTCCTCACCGGGCTCGTCGCGCCGCTCGACCGCGCCAACGTCGACACCGACGCCATCATCCCGAAGCAGTTCCTGAAGTCGATCAAGCGATCGGGCTTCGGCCCCAACCTGTTCGACGCGTGGCGCTATCTCGACCGCGGCGAGCCCGGCATCGACAACGCACGGCGGCCCAGGAATCCGGATTTCGTGCTGAACGAGGCGCGCTACCAGGGGGCCAGCATCCTGCTCGCGCGCCGCAACTTCGGCTGCGGGAGCTCGCGCGAGCATGCGCCGTGGGCGCTGGCCGACTACGGATTCCGCGCGGTGATCGCGCCCTCGTACGCGGACATCTTCTACAACAACTGCTGCAAGAACGGCCTCCTGCCGATCGTGCTGTCCGAGCCGGACGTGGACCGGCTGTTCGGCGCCGTCAAGGCGTTTCCGGGCTTCCGGCTCGCCGTCGATCTCGAGCGGCAGACGGTGGCCACGCCCGACGGCGCGATGGCGTTCGGCTTCGAGATCGAGGCCTTCCGGAAGCACTGCCTGCTGCACGGCCTCGACGACATCGGCCTCACGCTGCAGCATGCCGATGCGATCCGCGCGTTCGAGGCGAAGCGTCTCGCGGAGCAGCCATGGCTCGTCTAGGAAGCGGTCCGCACCGCACCGTTCGCGCTCGTCGCGCCACCTCGTTCGCCCGGCCGCAATGAAGATCGCGATCCTTCCCGGCGACGGCATCGGCCCCGAGATCGTGGCCGAGGCCGTCCGCGTGCTCGACGTGCTCCGGCACCAGGGGCTTGCGCTCCAGACCGGCATGGCCCCGATCGGCGGCGCGGGTTACGACGCGGCGGGCCAGCCGCTGCCCGACGCGACGCTCGCGCTCGCCCGCGATGCCGACGCGGTGCTGCTCGGTGCCGTGGGCGGGCCGAAGTACGACACGCTGCCGCGCGCGCTGCGGCCGGAGCAGGGCATCCTGGGCATCCGCAAGGCGCTTCGCCTGTTCGCGAACCTGCGCCCCGCGCTCCTTTATCCGGAACTGGCGGCGGCATCGACGCTGAAGCCGGAAGTGGTGGCCGGGCTCGACCTCATGATCATCCGCGAGCTCACTGGCGACATCTATTTCGGCGAGCCGCGCGGGCGCCGCAAGAACGCCGCCGGCGAGGACGAAGGCTTCGACACGATGCACTACAGCGAGGGCGAGATCCGCCGCATCGCCCGCGTGGGGTTCGAGACCGCGCGGCGACGCGGGAAGAAACTCTGCTCGGTCGACAAGGCCAACGTGCTCGACACCAGCATCCTGTGGCGCGAGGTCGTCACGGCAACGGCGAAGGACTATCCGGACGTCGCGCTCACGCACATGTACGTGGACAACGCCGCGATGCAGCTCGTGCGCAATCCGAAGCAGTTCGACGTGATCGTCACCGGCAACCTCTTCGGCGACATCCTGTCCGACGAGGCGTCGATGCTGGCGGGCTCGATCGGCATGCTCCCGTCGGCGTCGCTGGACGTCGACGGCAAGGGGCTCTACGAGCCGATCCACGGCTCGGCGCCGGACATCGCCGGCCAGGACAAGGCCAATCCGCTGGCGACGATCCTGTCGCTCGCGATGATGTTCCGCTACACGTTCGCGCGGGCGGACCTCGCCGACCGGATCGAAGGCGCCGTCCATGCGGCGCTGGCGAAGGGCCTGCGGACCGGCGACATCGCGTTGCCGGGCGAAAGGGTTATCGGCACGCGCGCGATGGGCGATGCGGTGGTGGCCGCGCTGTCGGCATAATCAGGATTGCGAAACGTTCTATTGAAACGGGATCGATCATGCGTGTAGGTTTTGTCGGCTGGCGTGGAATGGTGGGGTCCGTATTGATGCAGCGGATGCTCGAGGAACGGGATTTCGATCGCATCGAGCCCGTGTTCTTCACGACGTCGAACGTCGGCGGCAAAGGCCCCGCGATCGGCCGGGACACCCCGCCGCTGGCGAGCGCGACGGACCTGCGCGCGCTCGCGGCGCTCGATGCGATCGTCACCTGCCAGGGCGGCGACTACACGAACGACGTGCTGCCTAATTTGCGCGCCACCGGCTGGAGCGGCTACTGGATCGACGCCGCGTCGGCGCTGCGCATGAAGGACGACGCGGTGATCATCCTCGACCCGGTCAACCGGGACGTGATCGATGCCGCGCACGCGAGAGGCGTCAAGAATTTCATCGGCGGCAATTGCACGGTGAGCCTGATGATGATGGCCCTCGCCGGACTGTTCCGGCACGACGCCATCGAGTGGATGACCTGCATGACGTACCAGTCGGCCTCCGGCGCGGGCGCGCAGAACATGCGCGAATTGCTGGTCCAGATGGGCGAGGCGCACATGGCGGCGCGTGGGCTGCTCGAGGACCCGTCGTCGGCGATCCTCGACATCGACCGCGAGGTTGCCGGCATCCTGCGCGACCCCGGCTTCCCGAAGGAGCACTTCGGCGTTCCGCTTGCCGGCAGCCTCATCCCCTGGATCGACAAGGATCTGGGCGACGGGATGAGCCGCGAGGAATGGAAGGGCGGGGCGGAGACGAACAAGATCCTCGGCCGCGTTCCCGGCTCCGGCAAGAGCGCGATTCCGGTGGATTCGATCTGCGTGCGCGTCGGTGCGATGCGCTGCCACAGCCAGGCGCTCACGATCAAGTTGCGCCGCGACCTGCCGCTGCCGGAGATCGAGGCGATGATCGCCGCGGGCAACGAGTGGGTGCGCGTCATTCCCAATACCCGCGAAGAGAGCATCCGGCGGCTGACCCCCGCCGCAGTCACGGGATCCCTGGAAGTGCCGATCGGCCGGCTGCGCAAGCTCGCGATGGGTGGTGACTACCTGGGCGCGTTCACGGTTGGCGACCAGTTGCTGTGGGGGGCCGCCGAGCCGCTGCGCCGGATGATCCGGATTTTGGTCGGCGACTGATCCGCGCATTCCCGCGCGACGCGTTTGCAACAGCGGGCGCGACGCCGGGCTGCGCTTGGCGTCGGCCAGCGGCACAAGATCTTGCGCCAGACGACGCGCGCGGCGCTAGCGGTTGCACGGGTGGGGCGATGCAGTCGATCCGCGTTGTGGCGTCGACGCGGCACGTGGTGGAGAAACCCGAGCTAATACCGAGGTTTAGCTTGCGTCGCTAAACCCATGATGTTATGTTAGCTTGGACAATCCGAATTCTCGGAAGGGGCCGGCATGCGACGAAAACCCATCCTTTCACTGACCCTGCTGGCGGCGGCGCTTGCCATGCCCGGCATCGCGGCGTCCGTCGGCCTGGGCAAGCTGACGCTGCAGTCAGCGCTGGGGCAGCCTCTGTCCGCGCAGATCGAGCTCACGGGCGTGGCGCCGGATGAGCTGGGCTCGGTCACTGCGCGCATCGCCGACGCGTCCCTTTATCGCCAGAACAACCTTGCCTACCAGGGTGTCCTGTCGCGTGCGCGCGTGACGATGGAACGCCTTCCCAACGGCGAACCGATCCTGAGGGTGACGACGCCGGCAAATGTCGTCGAGCCTTATCTCGATATGCTGGTCGAGGTCAATTGGTCGTCCGGCCGCGTCGTGCGCGCCTACACCTTCCTCCTCGATCCGCCGGGAATGCCGGCAGCTCAGGCGGTTGATCCCGTCACGCCGCCGCGCGCCGGCACGCCGCGTGCCGCGGCTTCCGCGGCGGCTCCGGCCGCCGCTGCGGCGCCGAGAGCGGCCGCCGAGACGCGCGGAGGAACGGGAAGCAGCTACACGGTCCGGCGCGGCGATACGCTGTCGCGCATCGCCGAGGAAACCAAGGCGCCGAACGTCACGCTCGAACAGATGCTGGTCGCGCTCTACAACAGCAACCAGTCCGCGTTCGAAGGCAACAACATGAATCGGTTGCGCGCCGGCGCGATTCTGAATGTTCCGAGTCCCGAAGAAGCCGCCGCAACGCCGCGGGGCGAGGCGACCAAGACCGTGCGCATCCAGGCCGGCGACTGGCGCGGCTACCAGGATAAGGTTGCCGGCGCGGCGCCGCCGGCCGAGGCTGCAGCGGGACGCGTGGCGGCTGGAAAGATCGGCACCACCGTCGAGGAGAAATTGCCGGCCGCTGTGCCGGGGCGCGATCAGCTCAAAGTGTCTCCCCAGGTGGGCAAGGGCGCGGCCCTGAGTCCGGCTGCCGAGGAAGTGGTTGCGCGCGATCAGGCGCTGAAAGAGGCGCAAAACCGCATAGGCGAACTCGAAAAGACGTTGAAGGACCTGCAGCGGGCGCTCGAGCTCAAGGGCCAGACGGGCGCGCAGTTGCAGGCGCAAGCAGATGTGGCGAAGGGCAAAGCACCGGAGCCGCCGAAAGCCGAACCGCCGAAGGCCGAACCGCCGAAGGCAGTGGTTCCGGCACCGGAGCCGAAGGCCCCCGAGCCGCCGACAGCCGCCGAGCCGCCGAAGGCCGCAGCCCCGGCCGTCGCCGAGCCGCCGAAGTCTGCCGCGCCGGCCAAAGCGCCGGCGCCGAAGGCCGACGTCGCGAAGACGCCTCCGAAAAGCGAAACTTCGTTCATCGACGATTTCCCGGGTGGCAAGCCGGGCATGGTCATCGGAGGGGGCGCGCTCGCCGCCGTGGCCGGTCTGTTGCTGATCGCCGCACGCCGCCGCAAGACGGTGAAGTTCGAGGACAGCATCATCGGCGGCACCGACATCAAGTCCAACACCGTATTCGGCTCGACCGGTGGCGGCGTTGTCAATACCGGCGAGAACTCGCTGGCGACCGATTTCAGCCGCGAAGGTCTCGGCAGCATCGATACGGACGAGGTCGATCCGATTGCCGAAGCCGAGGTGTATCTCGCCTACGGGCGCGATGCCCAGGCGGAGGAGATCCTGAAGGACGCGCTGAAGAAGGACCCGCAGCGCCAGGAAATCTATCTCAAGCTCCTCGAGATCCACGCTCAACACAACAAGCCGTCGGCGTTCGAGACCGTCGCGGCCGAGCTGTATACGGTCTCCCAAGGCAAGGGTGAGGCCTGGCAGAAGGCCGTCACGCTGGGCCGCCAGCTCGACCCGAACAACCCGATGTTCGGCGAAGGCGGGACGGAAGCGGCGCCGCCGCCGCCGGCAAGACGCTTGCTGGTGGCACCGCGCATGCTGCGCCGTCCGGAAAGCCGAGGGATGACGCGCGAGGCGGCGGCGGAACGTCGCCCGCGATTGCCCAGGAGCTGGCAGGCGACAGCGCGCTCGATTTCCGGTTCGACGAGGACGTGTCGGTCTCGCGGACCGGCAACACGACCCAGGCCCAGATCGAAATGATCAATGCCGCCGAGCGCGAGTTCGAGGAGTCCGCCAAGACCCTCGTTCCTCCGGCAGCGCAGGCCGCCGGCAGCCAAGGCAGCGCGGCGAAAGCCGCTGCGGTCGTCGCCGCGGTCGCGGCAGCAGCGAAGGGAATGGCCCCGACGGCGTCCGCACCGGCAGCAGCTTCGCCGTTGGACGGTCTCGACTTCCACCTCGACGAAGGCGACCGTCCCGCGACGCCCGACCGGTCGGCGGCGAAAGCCGACAAGGATGCGTCGGCTTCGCCGGCGCTCGCGCGGTCGCAGGCCGCGAGCGACCCCGACAAGCTCGATCTCGCTTTCGGTCCCGACCAGGCGACGTTCGACGACTCGACGTCGTCCCCGCTGGACGGGCAGTGGCACGATGCCGCGACCAAGCTCGATCTCGCCAAGGCGTACCAGGAAATGGGCGATGTCGAAGGCGCTCGCGAAATCCTGCAGGAAGTACTGCACGAAGGCGACGACACCCAGAAGTCCGAGGCGCAGGTACTCCTGGCGAAGCTGGGCTGAGCGGGGGAACGGCCCCCACGCTCACTGCGTTCGCTGCCCCCCGCCGGGGGGCAGTCAGTGCCCTTCGGGCGGCCGGGCGGGCACTGACGAAGTCGACAGGAGCGGGCGGCGGATGCAGCATCCGCCGCCCGGTGTCTTTTCCCGTCGTGGTCTAATGGGTTCGCGGCGGTCGGCGGCGTATCGGCGCCGCGGCCGGCTCGTTTCGCTCACTCATGCGCATCGCCCTCGGACTCGAATACTGCGGCACGTCCTTCACGGGCTGGCAAACCCAGCCCGATGGCCGCGGCGTGCAGGACGCGCTCGAGCGCGCGCTGGCGGTGATCGCCGCCGCGGACATCGGCACGATTGCCGCGGGGCGGACCGATGCCGGTGTCCACGCGACGATGCAGGTCGTCCATTTCGAAACCGGCGCCACGCGTCCGGACACCGCCTGGGTGCGCGGGGTCAATTCGAATCTCCCGGCCACCGTGGCCGTGCTCTGGGCCCGGCCGGTGGCCGACGATTTCCATGCGCGCTACGCCGCCATCCGGCGCCATTACACGTATCTGCTCTCGAGTCGGGCGGTGCGCCCCGCGCTGCTGGCCGGGCGGGTAGGCTGGTACCATCGGGCGCTTGATCCGGCGCTGATGCGCGAGGCCGCGGGCGCGCTGGTCGGTACGCATGACTTCTCCGCGTTCCGCGCGGCCGAGTGCCAGGCGAAGTCACCGATCCGGACGCTATCGACCGTCACGATCGCGGTGACCGGGGAGCACATCCGCTTCGATTTTTCCGCCAATGCGTTCCTCCAGCACATGATCCGCAACATCGTCGGCGCACTGGTGTACGTGGGCGCGGGCAAGCGCCCGCCCGCGTGGATCGGCGAGCTCCTCGCCGGCCGCGACCGCACGCGCGCGGCGCCGACGTTCGCGCCGGACGGGCTCCATTTCACCGGTGCGGAATACGACGCCGGATGGGAACTGCCGCCGACCTGCCGGCCGGTGGTGCTGCCGCTTGCGTGAACGGCCCCTGCGCATGACTCGCACCCGCGTCAAGATCTGCGGCATCACCCGCATCGAGGACGGCGTCGCCGCCGCCCACGCAGGTGCGGACGCGATCGGCTTCGTCTTCTGGCCGGGATCGCCGCGCGCCGTCGCCGTCGAGCAGGCGCGCGTCATCGCCGCCGCGCTGCCGCCGTTCGTGACGATCGTCGGGCTCTTCGTCGACCCGGCGCCGGAGCACGTGCGCGCGACGCTCAAAGCGTTGCCGCTCGATCTTCTCCAGTTCCACGGCGCCGAGGCCCCGGAATTCTGTCGGGCGTTCGGACGGCCCTACATCAAGGCTGTGCCGGTCGCCGCCAATGCCACAAGGGTCGATTTGCTAGAATACGCAGCCCGTTATCCGGATGCCTGCGGACTCCTGTTCGACGCGCCGCCCGCCGCCGGCCTTCCGGGCGGCACCGGGCAGACGTTCGATTGGGATGCGCTGCCGCGTGAGCTTCCCCGTCCGCTCGTGCTCTCCGGGGGCCTCACGGCCGCCAACGTGGGCGCAGCGATCCGCCGCCTGCGGCCTTGGGCGGTGGATGTTTCAAGCGGCGTCGAAGCGATCGGCCCCGACGGCAAGCCGATCAGGGGCAGCAAGGATCCGCCGCGGATCGTCGCGTTCATCGAGGAAGTGCGCCATGCAGATGACTGATCTACCGTACGACCTCCCCGACGCGCGCGGCCACTTCGGCCCCTACGGCGGCGTCTTCGTCGCCGAGACGCTGATGCGCGCCCTCGACGAGCTCGCCGCGCAGTACGCGCGCTACCGGAAGGATCCCGCTTTCATCCGCGAATTCGAGGACGAGCTGGCGCACTATGTCGGCCGGCCATCGCCGGTCTACCACGCGAAGCGCTGGTCGGAAAAGGCGGGCGGCGCGCAGATCTGGTTCAAGCGCGAGGACCTCAATCACACCGGCGCGCACAAGATCAACAACTGCATCGGCCAGGCGCTGCTCGCCAAGCGCCTGGGCAAGCCGCGCGTGATCGCCGAGACCGGCGCGGGGCAGCACGGCGTCGCCGCCGCGACGGTCGCCGCGCGCTTCGGCATGGAATGCGTCGTCTACATGGGCTCGGAGGACGTGAAGCGGCAGGCGCAGAACGTGTTCCGGATGAAGCTCCTCGGCGCGACGGTCGTCCCCGTCCTGTCCGGCTCGAAGACGTTGAAGGATGCGCTCAACGAAGCGATGCGCGACTGGGTGACGAACGTCGAGACGACCTTCTACATCATCGGCACCGTCGCGGGTCCGCATCCGTATCCGATGCTGGTCCGCGATTTCCAGAGCGTGATCGGCAAGGAGTGCCTGACGCAGATGCCGGAGGCAGCCGGACGCGATCCGGACGCCGTGATCGCCTGCGTGGGCGGCGGGTCGAACGCGATGGGCATCTTCCATCCGTACATCTCGCGACCGGGCGTGCGGCTGATCGGCGTCGAGGCCGCAGGCGAGGGCATTGCCACCGGCCGGCATTCGGCATCGCTCACGGCAGGCCGCCCCGGCGTGCTGCACGGCAATCGCACGTACCTGCTGCAGAACGACGACGGCCAGATCATCGAGACGCACTCGATTTCCGCCGGGCTCGACTATCCGGGCGTGGGGCCGGAGCACGCCTGGCTCAAGGACTCGGGGCGCGCCGAATACGTGTCGATCACCGACGACGAGGCGCTCGCGGCATTCCACGAATGCTGCCGGATCGAAGGCATCATTCCGGCCCTCGAGTCGGCGCACGCGCTCGCGTATGCCGCGAGGCTGGCGGCGACGCTGCCGAAGGAGAAGATCCTGCTCGTCAACCTATCGGGCCGCGGCGACAAGGACATGAACACGGTGGCCGAGCGATCGGGGCTCAAGTTCTTCTGCCGACCCGAATGCGATCCCGCCGCGCGGGCCTAGGAAAGCCGCCTTGAATCGAATCGATGCCACTTTTGCCCGGCTTCGCGCCGCGGGCCGCACGGCACTTATCCCCTACGTCACTGCCGGCGACCCGTCACCCGCGGCCACGGTGCCGATCATGTCGGCGCTGGTCACTGCCGGCGCGGACGTGATCGAAGTGGGGGTGCCGTTCTCCGATCCGATGGCCGACGGCCCCGTCATCCAGCGCGCGTCGGAGCGGGCGTTGGCGCAGGGTGTCGGACTCGCGGCGGTCCTCGCGCTGGTCGGCGCCTTCCGCAAGACCGACGCGACGACGCCCGTCGTGCTGATGGGCTACGCCAACCCGATCGAGGCGATGGGCACCGTGACGTTCGCGGACCGCGCGCTCGCGGCGGGAGTCGACGGCGTGCTGGTCGTCGACTATCCGCCGGAGGAGGCCGCGGATTTCGCGGCGCTGCTGGAGGCGCGGGACGTCGCGCCGATCTTCCTGCTGGCGCCGACCACGCCCGAGGCGCGCATCGCCGCCGTCGCGAAGATCGCGCGTGGCTACGTGTACTATGTTTCGCTGAAAGGGGTGACCGGTGCCGGTCATCTGGACACCGCCGAGGTCGGGCGCAAGCTCGCGGAGATAAGGCGCCACGTGCGCATTCCCGTCGGTGTCGGCTTCGGGATCCGCGATGCGGCGAGCGCGCAGGCGCTCGCGGCGGACGCCGACGCGGTCGTCATCGGCAGCCGGCTGATCCAGGAGATCGAGTCCGGGGCGCCCGAGACCGCCGCGGAGCGCGCCGGGGCCTGGCTCGCCGGCATCCGCGCTGCGCTCGATTCGGTGCGGAAGCGGGCGGCGTGAAGGAAGGAGGCCGCAGATGAGCTGGCTGCAAAAGCTGTTGCCACCGCGGATCAGCAGCACGCCCGGCAGCAAGAAGACGCCCGTGCCGGAAGGGCTCTGGATCAAATGCTCGTCCTGCGAAGCGGTGCTCTATCGCACCGACCTCGAGAAGAACCTCTTCGTCTGTCCGAAGTGCAATTTCCACGTCAGGGTGCCGGCGCGCGAGCGCATCGAGCAGCTGCTCGACCCGGAAGGCCGCTTCGAGATCGGATCGGACGTCGTGCCCGTCGACAGCCTCAAGTTCAAGGACCAGAAAAAATATCCCGACCGGCTCGTTGCCGCACTCGACGAGACGGGCGAGACCGATGCGCTCGTCGTGATCCAGGGCAGCGTGAAGAGCGTGCCGCTGGTGCTCGCGTGCTTCGAGTTCGAGTTCATGGGCGGCTCGATGGGCTCGGTCGTCGGGGAGCGTTTCGTTCGCGGCGTGCGCGTTGCCTACGAGAACCGGATCCCGTTCGTATGCATTTCGGCCTCGGGCGGCGCGCGCATGCAGGAGGGCGTCAACTCGCTGTTCCAGATGGCGAAGACGACCGCGGTGCTGCAGGAGCTCACCCGCGCGCGGCTGCCCTTCGTGTCGATCCTCACCGATCCGACGATGGGCGGCGTCTCGGCCTCCTTCGCGTTCGTGGCGGACCTCGTGCTCGCCGAGCCAGGCGCGCTGATCGGATTCGCGGGCCCGCGCGTGATCGAGCAGACCGTCCGCGAAAAACTGCCGGACGGCTTCCAGCGCGCCGAATTCCTGCTGGCAAAGGGCGCGCTCGACATGATCGTCGACCGCCGGCAGCTGAAGGACGAGCTCGCGCGACTGCTCGCGCATCTGACCGGTCAGCCGGCGCCCGCGCCCTGAACCGCCCTGCGACGCTCGCCGGCTGGCTCGCGTATCTCGAGACGCTGCATCCCAAGGCTATCGCCCTGGGCCTCGAGCGCGTTGCCGCCGTGCACTCGAACATGCGCGTGAGCCTTTCCTGCCCGGTCGTCACGGTGACCGGGACCAACGGCAAGGGCTCGACCTGCGCGATGCTGGAAGCGGTGCTGCGGCGCGCCGGTTACCGCACGGGCCTCTACACGTCGCCGCATCTGTCCCGGTACAACGAGCGCGTGCGGATCGCCGGCCTGCCGCAGGACGATGCCGCGCTCCTCGCCGCGTTCAACGCCGTGGAGGACGCGCGCGGCGACATTCCGCTGACCTATTTCGAATACGGCACGCTGGCGGCACTCCACGCCTTCGCGGGTGCCGGTCTCGACGCCGTGATCCTCGAGGTGGGACTGGGCGGGCGCCTCGACGCGGTCAACGTCGTCGCGGCCGACGTGGCCGTCGTGACGAGCATCGATCTCGATCACATGGATTATCTCGGCCCGACCCGCGAGGACATCGCGCGCGAGAAGGCCGGCATCTTTCGCGCGGGGCACCCCGTGGTCTGTGCCGAGCCCGATCCCCCGATCTCACTTACCGGGCACGCCCGCGCGCTGGGGGCTCCCGTGACCCAGATCGGTCGCGACTACGGCTTCGTCTCCGAGGAGCGGCAGTGGCGCTACTGGGGGCCGGGGGGATCGCGCTTCGGCCTGCCCTATCCCGCGTTGCGCGGTGCGTACCAGCTGGCGAACGCGGCGACGGTGCTCGCGGTCGTCGATCTGCTGCGCGATCGTCTCCATGTCTCCGCGGGCGCGATCCGCGACGGCCTCCTCGGCGTCGAGTTGCAGGGCCGCTTCCAGGTGCTGCCCGGACGGCCGGCGACTGTGCTCGATGTCGCGCACAATCCGCACGCGGCACGCGCGCTGGCAGCGACGCTCGGGACGATGGGCTATTTCCCGGAAACGCTGGCGGTCTTCGGCATGCTCGCCGACAAGGACGTCCGCGGCGTGATCGACGCAGTGGCGGCGCGCATCGACCGCTGGTTCGTCGCGACGCTGCCGGGCCCGCGCGGCGCGACCGCCGACGCGATCCGCGACGAACTCGCGCGTGCGGGGATTGCCGCGAGTGCCATCCGCTCGTTCGCCGACATCGGGTTCGCGTTCGCCGCGGCGCGCGAAGAGGCGGGTGAAGCTGATAGAATTATCGTTTTCGGATCGTTCCTGACGGTGGCGGCCGCTCTGGCCGCCGCGAAGCCGGTAACCGGGCCCGTGCACGATGGCTGAACGAATCGCTGACAATCCCGAGCTCATCGTCGACGAGATGAAGCGCAAGGCGCGTCGGCGCCTGGTCGGCGCGATCGTGCTGGCGCTCGCGGCGGCGATCGTCGTGCCGATGCTGCTCGAAAAGGAGCCCCGCCCGCTCGGTGACGACGTCTCGGTGCAGATTCCGCCGGTCGACGAGGGCAGGTTCGTCAATCGCCTGACCGGCAAGGCGGAGGACAGGAAACCGTTGCCAAAAGCGGATACGAAGGCGGGCGCCGGTGCCGCTGGCAAGCCCGAACCGAAAGCCGAGGTTCCGGCGCAAATGGCAGCTCCGGCGGGTGCTGCGCCTGCGCCGACCGCGGCAGTGAGCGAGCCGCTCGTGCCGAGGAAAACGGTGGCGGACGCGGAGCAGCGGGTGATCGCGCCTTCCGCGAAGAGCACCCCGAAGACCGAAGCCAAGACGGCCCCTGCACCGAAGAACGACGCGAAGCCGGCACCGAAGGCCGAAGCCGTGGTGGTGCCGATAACGAAGGCCGAGGTGAAACCCGCACCGGCTGGCGACGCCGCCTCCATGTCGGTTCCCGAGCCGAGCGGCAGCGCGAAACCGGCGACCGCCGAAGCGAAGCCTGCAGACGGAACGGTGTCACAGGCGCCGGCAGCAGCATCCGCGGCGGCGCCCGCGAAGGCCGAGGGCTTCGTCGTCCAACTCGCCGCGTTCGCCGACGACAAGGGCGCCAACGCACTTGCGAACAAGCTGAGGAAGAGCGGGTACGCCGCGTTCGTCCAGCCGGTCGAGACATCGCGCGGCACCCTGTGGCGGGTTCGGGTCGGTGGCTACGGCTCGCGGCCCGAAGCGGAAGCGGCGCGCGCGGCGCTCAAGGGCGAAGGCTACAGCGGGATCGTCGCGCCGGCGCAGTGACCTGGTGCCGCACGGCACGCGCCCTCCCCGTGCCCTCTTGCCGCCGATGAACGGATTCGATCTCGCCCTCGTGGCTGTCGTCGGGCTGTCCGCGCTGTTTGCCTTCGTGCGCGGCGTCATCCGGGAGGTGGTCGCGCTCGCGACGTGGGTCATCGGGCTCGTCGTGGCAATTGCGTACGCCGGAACGCTGGCGGGGATGCTGCCGGGACTCCATGAGGCGCCGGTGGCGAAAGAGGCCATCGCTTTCGCGGCGATTCTCCTCGCGGTGCTTGGTCGCCGGCGCCGCGGTCTCGCGGATGCTTGCGGGCGTCGTGCGGACCATCGGCCTGGGCTTCGTCGACCGGACGCTGGGCGCAGCGTTCGGCGTGGCGCGCGGGGTCCTGGTCGTCGTCGTTTTTGCGCTGGTCGCCGGAGTCACCACACTGCCCAAGCGCGATTGGTGGCAGAATTCGGCTCTGGGACAGCCGCTGGGTGAGGCCGCGCTCGCGTTGAGGCCGTATCTGCCGCGGGAATGGGCCGCGAGGCTGGACTTTTCGGCGGCGGGGATCGTCTCTGCGCGCCTTGGGGAACATCGCTCATGTGCGGAATCATAGGCGTCGTCGCGCACACGCCGGTCAATCAGGTCCTGTACGACGGCCTGCTGCTGCTCCAGCATCGCGGGCAGGATGCGGCCGGCATCGTCACCAACGACGGCGCGTCGTTCCACATGCACAAGGCGAGCGGCTACGTCCGCGACGTCTTCCGCACGCGCAACATGCGCGACCTCTCGGGCAACCTCGGCATCGGCCATTGCCGCTATCCGACCGCGGGCAGCGCGTCGTCCGAGCTCGAGTCGCAGCCGTTCTACGTCAATTCCCCGTTCGGCATCACGCTCGCGCACAACGGCAACCTGACGAACAGCGAGGCGCTGAAGCGCGAGCTGTTCCAGCTCGACTTCCGCCACGTCAACACCAACTCGGATTCGGAGGTGCTGCTGAACGTGCTGGCGCTCGAGCTCGAGCGCGCGGCGCATCACGCGCGACTCGACGCCGCGGCCGTCTTCACCGCGGTCGCCGGCGTGCACCGGCGCTGCCGCGGCGCGTACGCGATCGTCGCGCTGATCGCCGGCTACGGGCTCGTCGCGTTCCGCGATCCGTACGGCATCCGCCCGCTCATCATCGGCGTCAACGAGGCGATGGGGGGCACCGAGTACGTCGTCGCGAGCGAGTCGGTCGCCCTGGATGCGCTGGGCTTCACCGTGCTGCGCGACGTCGCGCCGGGCGAGGCGGTCTTCATCGACCAGACCGGGAAGTTCCATGCCCGCCAATGCGCCGAGCATGCCATGCTCGCACCCTGCATCTTCGAGTTCGTCTATCTGGCGCGGCCCGACTCGGTGATCGACGGCACGTCGGTGTACGAAGCACGCCTCAACATGGGCGAGCAGCTCGCGCACAAGATCCGGTCCATTCCCGAGGCGGGGGACATCGACGTGGTGATCCCGATCCCCGACTCGAGCCGCCCGTCCGCGCTGCAGCTCGCGAACACGCTGGGCCTCACGTATCGCGAGGGTTTCGTCAAGAACCGCTACATCGGCCGCACGTTCATCATGCCGGGGCAGGCGCTGCGCAAGAAGAGCGTGCGCCAGAAGCTGAACCCGATCGGCATGGAGTTCAAGGACAAGGTGGTCCTGCTCGTCGACGACTCGATCGTCCGCGGCACGACGTCGCGCGAAATCGTCCAGATGGCGCGCGAAGCTGGCGCGCGCAAGGTGTACTTCGCGTCCGCGAGCCCGCCGGTGCGCTTTCCGAACGTCTACGGGATCGACATGCCGAACCAGCACGAGCTGGTGGCCACCGGTCGCACCGAGGCCGAGGTCGCGCGCGAAATCAGCGCGGACATGCTCATCTATCAGGATCTCGCTGCGCTGAAGGCGGCCGTGCGGGCGGGCAATCCGCAGCTCGCGGAGTTCGAGGCTTCGTGTTTCGACGGCAGGTACATCACCGGCGACGTGACGGCGGACTACCTGTCGCAGCTCGCCACGCTGCGCGACGTCGAGCGCGGCGAGATCGATTTCGATGCTGAAGCCACGGAGCCGGTTGCGGCGGGCGACTGACCACGGGCGCGCCGGTCGTTGAAGCAATGAAAACGGGGCCCGCGGGCCCCGTTTTCGTCGGGTCTCGGCAAAGCCGAGGGATCCTACTTCGCGGCGGCGGCCATGTAGTCGACCGCGGCCTTCACGTCGGCATCGGCGAGCGACGCGTTGCCGCCCTTGGCCGGCATGGCCGCCTTCCCCTTGAGCGCGCTCGCGTACAGGGCGTCGGCGCCGGTCTTCAGGCGCGGCGCCCACGCCGCCTTGTCGCCGAATTTCGGCGCACCGGCAACGCCTGCGGCGTGGCAGGCCGCGCACGCGGTGTCGTAGACCTTCTTGCCGTCCGCCTTGCCGCCGGCGGGCGCCGGGGCAGCCGCCACGGGCGCGGCGGCGACGACCGGTGCCGGAGCCGCGGCCTTCACGAGGCCGGAGTTGAACATGTACTCGATCGCCCGCTTGATCTCGACGTCGGACAGATCGGCCATCCCGGCGCGCGCCGGCATGCCGCCATGGCCCTTCAGCGCGGCCTGCGTGACGGTGGCGAGTCCCTTGGCCACGCGCGGCGTCCACGCGGCGCTGTCGCCGATCTTCGGCGCGCCGCCCACGCCGGTGGCGTGGCACTTTGCGCAGGCGAGGTTGACGACCTCTTCGCCGGTCCGGTCCGCGCCCTTGGCCGCAACCGCGACCGGAGGCTCCTTCCACGTGCCGCCGGAATTGTTGGCCATGAAGATGACGGCGCGCTCGATCTCGATGCTCTCGAAATCCGGGTTGCCGCCCTTCGCCGGCATCGCGCGAATGCCCTTGATCGCGTGGTCGACGGTGGGTGCGAGACCCTGCGCGATGACCTTGGCCCACGCCGCCTTGTCGCCCATCTTCGGTGCGCCGGCGAGCCCGCCTTCGTGGCAGGTCTTGCACACCTGGTTGTAGACCTGCTCGCCGCCCAGCTGGCCCTTGGGGCCGCTCGGCAGCGCCAGCTGGACGTCGCCGACCGGCTTGATCCGTGCCAGCACCGCGCTGTCGTTCTCGTCGGCGCCCTTGGGCGTTCCCGTGATGTACTGCGAAAGAAGGATGATGACGGCGATCGGCACGACGAACGCAAGCACGACGACGACGACAAGCTGCTTCCAGTTCTTGATCGGGGAGACGTGCGGTTCCGGTTCGTGCATGGCGTTCCTGGTCCGGTGGCGATTTGTCGGTACGGAATCCTGTTTCCCGTGGCTGGGCGGGCGTGGAAGGCGCCTTTGGGCAGCTGCCGTGAAAAACGTCACATTATACCGGGGCTGGCCCGGCACAGGAATCTCGGCTGGACGGTCGTTCGGCGGGCACGGTAGAATCCCAAGTTACGCGCCCGTAGCTCAGTTGGATAGAGTGTTGGTTTCCGAAGCCAAAGGTCACAGGTTCGACTCCTGTCGGGCGCGCCAGATCCGGACCTGAAGGCACCGCCCGCCGCGGTCGTGATGCCGCGGCGATATGCCTGTGCCCCGCGGGCAGCGGCGCACTCCGCCGGAGTCCCGCGCCGAAACAACGACGGCAACCGACCGACACCGAAGGAGTCAGCACTGATGCAACCGAATCCCCTCGCACGCGCGAGTTCGCCGGCTCGGCCCGCATGGCGCGCCCTTGTCGCCGCTTGCGTCGCGGTCGTGTTTGCCGGCCACGTCATGGCGCAGGCGCCGGCCGTCGACGCCGGCACGCCGCCGCCGATGCCGGCCGAGGAGCTGGACAAGCTCGTGGCCCCGATCGCGCTGTATCCGGACGATCTCGTCGCGATCATCCTGCCCGCGGCGACGAATCCGTTGCAGCTGGTGCAGGCGGATCGCTTCCTCGACAAGCGCAAGGCGGATCCCAAGCTGCCGGTCGACGACAAGTGGGACGACTCGGTGAAGGCGCTGCTCAACTACCCCGACGTCGTGAAGACGATGAGCGCCGATCTCGACTGGACGGCGGCGCTGGGCGAGGCGGTGGTGGCCGATCAGGGCGCCGTGCTGGAGGCGATCCAGGTGTTCCGGCGCAGGACGCAGGCGGTGGGCAATCTCAAATCGGACGACAAGCAGGTCGTCGTCGTCGAGAAGGAAGTGATCAAGATCGTCCCGGCCAATCCCGAGGTGATCTACGTGCCGCAATACAACCCGGCGACGATCGTGGTCGCCGGCGGCTATCCGTGGGGCTACTGGCCGACGCCGTACCCGGTCTACTACTACCCGTACCCGCCGGGTGCCGCCTTCGCCACCGGGCTCATCTGGGGCGCGGCGATCGGCGCGGCGTGGAACGGCGGCCACTGGAACACCAACTGGGGCGGCGGCGACATCAACATCAATCGCAACACCAACATCAACGTCAATCGGCCCGGCGGCGCGACGACGCTGCCGGCCCAGGGCGGCGGGACCGCGTGGAAATCGGACAAGCGCCCGGGACAGGTCAGCAACACCGTCGGCCGGACGCCGTCGACGGGGCGGGTGGGCGATGCGCGCCCCGGCGGGGCGGGTGGCGCCGGCGCGGGTGCGCGCCCGGCGACATCGGCCGGTGCCGGGCTTGGCGGTGGCGCAGGGCAGGGCGCGGCGGCGAGCGCGTCGCAGCGCGCCGGGTCCGTCAGCGCGTCGCCGCGCGACAGTTTCGGCGGTTCGGGTGCCAGTCGCGGGGGCGCCTCTGCAAGCGGCGCCATGAGCGGCTACGGTTCAGGCCGCCAGACGCAGATGGACAGCTCGCGCGGGGCTTCGAGCCGCAGCTCGATGTCCGGTGGCGCGTCGCGTTCGATGTCGGGCGGCGGGGCGCGTGGCGGCGGTGGCGGCGGTCGTGGCGGCGGAGGCCGCCGCTAGGCAGCGGCGGCATGAACCGACCCATCGCGACCAACCAGGAACGAATCCGATGAACATGATCAAGATGATGGCCGTCGCGCGGCGCGCGGCGGCGGTGGTGCTGCTGGCCATTCCGCTCGCGACGTTCGCGGCGGAGCAGAAAACGTTCGCCACCCCGGAAGCCGCGGTGGACGCGTACATGGCCGCGCTCAAGGCCGACGACGATGCCGCGCTGATCGCGATCTTCGGCGCCGAGCACCGGGATCTCATCATCACGCCGGACACCGCCGCCAACAGCGCCACGCGCGCGAAGTTTCTGGCGGCGCTCCAGACGTTACGGGTGCTCGCCGAGCGCAGTCCCGATCGCCGGGTGCTGCTGATCGGCGATCAGGCCTGGCCGTTTCCGGTTCCGCTGGTGAAGGACAAGGGCGCGTGGCGCTTCGCGACGGAAGAAGGCGTCGACGAGATCATCAATCGGCGCATCGGCAGCAACGAGCGCAACGCGATCGTCGTGCTGCGCGCCTACATCGACGCGCAACGCCAGTACGCAGCGCGCGATCGCGACGGCGACGGTGTGCGCCAGTACGCGCAAAAGCTGGGCAGCACGCCCGGCAAGCACGATGGCCTGTACTGGGTGGCGGATGCCGCCAAGGGCGAGGAGGTGAGTCCCTTCGGGCCGCTGGTCGCCGAGAGCGCTCCCTATCTCGAGGGACACAAGCCGGGTGACGCGTACCGCGGCTACCACTTCAAGATCCTGACGCGCCAGGGCAAGAACGCGCCGGGCGGCGCGTACAACTACATCATCAACGGCCGCATGATCGCCGGCTTTGCGCTGGTCGCGTATCCGGCCCGGTACGGCGAAAGCGGCGTGATGTCGTTCATGGTGAGCAACAACGGCCGGATCTACGAGAAGGACCTCGGCCGGAACTCGACCGCCACCGGGCTCAAGATGACGACATTCGATCCCGGCCCCGGCTGGAAGGAAGTCAAGGAGTAGCCTTCCGGTCGAACGCAGGACGGCCGGCGAAACATTCATCGCTTGACCTTTCGCAATGCGCGCCGTCGCGCGCGCGGCAGAATTGACCACGGCAGGGGAAGATCTCCTCGCGGGAGCACGGGTACCTGTCACGTGCAGTCCGTGCATTGGCGATCGCCACCATGCGGTTGCTGCCAAGACGGGGCGCGGTCTGCGAATTGCGAAATGCCTATCCAGTGCCCGGTCGGGCCGCTGATTTGATCGGCACATGAAGATCTGTATCGTCTCCGACAGCCATGACCGCGCCGACGCGCTTGCCGATGCGGTCCGCGAAGCGGCCGCGCAGGGTGCGGCAGCAGTGATCCATTGCGGCGATCTCATCGGGGCGCAGACCCTGCGGCCCGCGATGAGCGCCGGGTTGCCCCTGCACGTGATTCACGGCAACAACCTGGGTGATTCGGTCATGCTGCACAGGCTGGCACGCGACAGCGGCGGATTGCTGCAGTATCACGGCGTCGACGCGCGCATCGAACTGGGCGGGCGCAGGATTTTTGTGGTGCACTATCCCGACTACGGCCATGCGATGGCCTGCACCGGCGATTGGGACCTCGTGTGCTGCGGCCATTCGCACTGTGCTGGCGTCGAGCAGGTGGCCAACGTCAAGGGCGGAAGAACCTGGCTGGTCAACCCCGGCACTGTGGCAGCACTGGCGGCGCCCGCGACGTGGATTCTCGGCGACCTCGAGTCGATGCGATTCGACATCCAGCGACTCTAGACGCGTCGACGGACACCCGTGCGAAGGATCGAGGGTCGGGCCGCGCGGGGTTTCGGTCTGCGGCGCCACGCGCATTGGCTCCCGGCAACGCATCGAATCCGGGCCGCTGCATTCGTGTCATGACGGAATTCATCCAATCTATGGCGCCATAGCTTTTTTTTGTCGGCCGACGTGGGAGCCCCCTGTAGAATCGGCTGCGACGAGCCCGGATGAGCTCCGCCATGTGGACCGCGCGCACGAGCCCCGTTCTCGGCCGAGGGAGGAAATGATGTTCGCCAGCAATCCGTTCGCCGAGCTCTCGGCGTCCATTCCGCCTGTCGTCATGCAGGCCTATGTCGTCGTCATGATCGTCCTGGTTGTGGCGGGGACGCTGTTTGACGTCGTGCACAAGGGAAGCGCCAGGTACTTCTTCGAGAACTGGCGCAGGTCGAAAGCCAAGGGCGCCAAGCCGCTCGGCGGCGGCGAACTGGTGTCGATCGCAGTCAAGACCGGCGTGGTCGACGTCCTCACCTCCGGAGAATTCTGCAACCCGCGGCGCCGCGTCGCCCACCTGTTGGGGATGTACGGATTCGTGATCTACGTCGTCGCCACCGCCATCCTGATATTCGGCTACCCGACCCCCGCGACACCCGCGCCCGGCATCCTGCCGCTGCTGTGGTGGATCGGCGGCCTGATGATCTGCGTCGGCGGCTACTGGTTCTGGTTCTTCATCCGCGTCGATGTCGCCGCCGAGGGCCACTCGCCGTTTCGCCTCGTGCGCGCGGACCTGTTCATCCTCTCGCTGCTCGCCAGCGCGACGCTGGGCCTGATCTGGGCCTACCTGCAGGCGCGGGGCGTCGCCGGGGCCGGCGTGTTCTTCGGCCTGTACATCCTGGCCACGACGGTGTTGTTCGCGGGCGTGCCCTGGTCCAAGTTCGCCCACATGTTCTTCAAGCCCGCGGCGGCCTTCGAGAAAAGAGTATCCGAGGCCGATGGTTCGGCCGAGAATTTGCCGACGCAGACCCGTGCCGATCCCGAGCAACAGCAAAAACACTCCATGGAACTGTTGCGAGACGCTCCGATGAACATGGGGCTCGGCATCAAGCGCGAAGCGCCCCGCCACTATTGAATCGAGAAGCAACCCGCAAGTTCTGCTGGACTAGATAAGGAACCGGAACAATGCCTACCTTCGTCTATATGACAAGGTGCGACGGATGCGGACATTGCGTCGACATCTGTCCGTCGGACATCATGCACATCGACAAGACCTATCGTCGCGCCTACAACATCGAGCCCAACATGTGCTGGGAGTGCTACTCCTGCGTCAAGGCTTGCCCGCAGCATGCGATCGATGTGCGCGGATATGCCGACTTTGCCCCGCTCGGTCACAGCGTTCGTGTCCACCGCGACGAGGAGAAAGGCACGATCGCCTGGAGGATCAAGTTCCGCAACGGTACGGAAAAGAACTTCCTGTCACCCATCACCACCAAGCCCTGGGGGACGGCGATCCCCAAGCTCGCCGATGTTCCCGGACCGAGCAAGGAGATGCGCGACGGACACCTGTTGTACAACGAGCCGAGATACATCCGCATGGATGACGGCGACCTGCACACGCTCGCGTCTGCCGGGCTCAAGCTGAAGAAAGGCGTGTACTACTGATGGCTTACGAAACGATCGTCGAAGACGGCATCGACATCCTGGTCGTCGGTGCGGGCCTTGGCGGCACCGGTGCCGCGTGGGAGGCCAGGTTCTGGGGCAAGGACAAGAAGATCGTCATTGCCGAGAAGGCCAACATCGATCGCTCCGGCGCGGTCGCCCAGGGCCTGTACGCCATCAATTGCTACATGGGCACCCGCTGGGGCGAGAACAAGCCGGAGGACCACGTCCGCTACGCTCGCATCGACCTGATGGGGATGGTGCGGGAGGACCTGCTGTTCGACATGGCCCGTCACGTCGACTCCACCGTGCACCAGTTCGAAGAGTGGGGCCTGCCCATCATGAAGGACCCGAAGACCGGGCGCTATCTGCGCGAAGGTCGGTGGCAGATCATGATTCACGGCGAGTCCTACAAGCCCATCGTGGCCGAGGCCGCCAAGAAGTCGGCGGACAAGGTCTTCAACCGCATCTGCGTCACCCACCTGCTGATGGACGACGGCAAGGAGAACCGGATTGCCGGTGCCGTCGGCTTCAACGTCCGCACTGGCAACTACCACGTTTTCAAGTCCAAGACCGTGATCTGCGGCGCAGGCGGCGCCTCCAACATCTTCAAACCGCGTTCCGTGGGCGAGGGCTCCGGCCGCACCTGGTACGCGCCCTGGTCGTCCGCGTCGGCCTACGGGCTCATGATCGACGCCGGCGCCAAGATGACGCAGATGGAGAATCGCATCGTGCTGGCGCGCTTCAAGGACGGCTATGGTCCGGTCGGCGCCTACTTCCTGCACCTGAAGACCTATACGCAAAATTGCCTGGGCGAGGAGTACGAATCCAAGTGGTTCCCTGACCTGCAGAAAATGGTCGGCAAGGAATATCTGGATCCGGAAGCGTCGCACTTGACCCACCGGCCGATCCCGACCTGTCTGCGCAACCATTGCATCATCAGCGAAGTGAATGCCGGCCGCGGCCCCATCCACATGGTGACCATGCGCGCCTTCCAGGATCCCCACCTGGAAGAGGTCGGCTGGGAGAACTTCCTCGGCATGACCGTCGGCCAGGCGGTGCTGTGGGCCGCCACCGACGTGGACCCCAAGAACGAGAATCCCGAGCTGACCACGTCCGAGCCCTACGTCATGGGCTCCCACGCGACCGGCTCGGGTGCCTGGTGCTCGGGTCCCGAGGACGTCTCCCCTCCCGAGTATTTCTGGGGCTACAACCGCATGACGACGATCGAAGGTCTGTTCGGCGCCGGTGACGCGGTCGGCGGCACGCCGCACGCCTTCTCATCCGGCTCGTTCACCGAAGGTCGTCTCGCCGCGAAGGCCGCCTGCAAATACATCGACGACGGAAAGGCCGAAGGCATTGTCGTATCCGACGAGCAGATCAGCCGCCGCAAGAAGGAGATCTACAAGCCCCTGGAGCACTACAAGACCTACCGCAATGCGATCGTGGCGGGCTCTGTCAATCCGCACTACATCAATCCCAAGCAGGGTCTGGACCGTCTGCAGAAGCTGATGGACGAGTATTGCGGCGGAGTTACCGTCAACTACATGACCAACGAGAAGCTCCTGAATATCGGTCTCAAGAAGCTCGCGATCATGGAGGAAGACCTTGAGAAATTGGCCGCTGAGGATATTCACGAATTGCTGCGGGCGTGGGAATTGAAGCACCGGCATCGCGCTGCAGAGTGCGTCACGCAGCACACGCTGTTCCGCAAGGAGACCCGTTGGCCGGGTTACTACTACCGAGGCGACGCCATGAAGGTGGACGATGAAAACTGGCACGTGCTGACTGTTTCGCGTCGCGATCCGCAAACCGGCGAATACACCATGGAGAAGGCACCTTGTTATCACTTGGTTGCGGATGACGAGTAGCAATATCCCCAGGTGGAAGCTCGCGTTGACCGTCTGCCTGGCGCAAGAGGAACCGGCACGTCGTCGGTTGTGAACCCTTTGAAGCTGGTCTCTTCCGGCCGCAGATAGCCGCGCGTGAATATCATTGAAAAAAGCGATGAAGAGATTCGGGCCATTGCCGATCCCCTCTGGCGCGACCTCGTCAGGCATTCGAACGAAGGCAAATACGGAGAGTTCGTAAAGAACTTCTCCAGTTCCCTGGCGCTTGCCATGAATCAAGTCGTGGCGGGCCACCAGTTCGCAAACAGTGAACTGGCGAGAAGCCTGTCTGACGACGTCGACTCGCTCGGCATCATCCGCCGGGGCGAACATGTGACGGTTCTTTACCGGCAGCGGAGCACCAAGAAACAAGGCGAATGGCTTGGCCGACTTGTCCTCGGCCATGAAAGCGGAGAGGTCAAGATCTTTGGCGCATCCATCTTCTGAGCAGTTCGTTCGGATTCGACATGGGTGAAACCATCCAAGACGGCAAGTTTGTCGAACTGACCTACAAGGTGACCGACAAGAAATCGAGGCATGTCCTCACGAGGGTCGATTTCCCGTTGGGCTATGTTCACGGACACAATGAAATTCTGGCCCCTTCCGTCCATAAGCAGCTGGAGGGCAAGTCCGTTGGCGACGTGATCGAGGTGCCAATCGATGGCAAACAGATCTTCGGTCCCAGAGACGAGTCGCTGGTTTTTACCGATCACATCGAGAATGTCCCCGAGGAGTATCGGCAAGTCGGCGGCTCCATCCTCATGGAAAACGACAAGGGCCAGACCCGCAGCTTTATCGTGACGTGGATGGACGACGAGAAACTGACGGTCGACGGCAACAATCCGCTTTGCGGCAGAGAGGTCGTCTTTACGCTCGAGATACTCACCGTGCGCGACGCAACTGATGAAGAGACAAGAGTGGGCGGGGCGATCATTGCGAACGCGGATATCGACCCGTCACTCATGAGACCTGTCTAAGCAGCTGTGCTGAATGGCATCGGACAAATTTCGGCTTTAGTTACTTGCACTTACAATCCTGACTTCACGGCAAGAAAGGCGACTCATGAGCGAACAAAAGCCCACGACCAAGGTTCCTGACGGCCATACGCGTTTTTTTACAACGCGCCAGATGGCGCCAAACGAAAAGGGATTCGTTGGTTACGAAACTGTCTGGAAACCGTTCCAGAAGGAAGTCGAATACAAGACACCGAAACAGCCGTAGGGGTAATGCCGTAGCATTGACGAGCCGGATCGAACCTCGGTTGCCGAGACCGCCATGAAGAGCAATAGTCAGCGAGCAGACGATCCACACCTGGCGCAAGCAATTCGATCAGCTGGAGCCGGCCGATCTGAAGCGGCTCAGGCCGCTGTCGACCGCGAGGCCAAGTGACCGGACCGGCAGCGGTGGCAGTCGTTCGCAGCGCGGCCGGCCCCGCGGCGGTTGGGCAGGCATGACGGGCGCCGACAGCGAGCGTTTTGCCCGGGCGATCGCTCGCTTCGACGCGGCGAACGGCGAGGATCCGAACCGGGAGTCGGACGGCGGCGGAGTGCGGCCGAAGGAGCTGCTCTACGCCGAGCGCATGACTGCCATGCTCGCCCGCTTCGCGCCACAGGCATCCGAGCCGCTGCGCCTCGCCGCGCGCTGCCAGCACATCCAGCGCTGGAAGATCCCGCGCGCCGACTACCCGATGACGCGCGCGGGCTACCAGCAGTGGCGCCTGCGCCTGCGCGACTTTCCACGCCGAGCTGGCAGGCACGATCCTGCGCGATGCCGGTTACGACGACGCGACGATCGCGCGCGTGGGCTCGCTGATCCGCAAGGAAGCGCTGAAGACCGATGCCGAAGCGCAGGCGCTGGAGGACGTCGTCGACCTCGTGTTCCTGGAGAGCTACCTCGCGGAGTTCGTCGCCGAGCATCCCGGCTACGACGAGGCGAAATTCGTCGACATCCTGAAGAAGACGGGACGGAAGATGTCGGCACGGGGCCGCGAAGCGGCGCTGACGCTGATCTCGCCGCCGCCGGCGTTGCTGCCGGTGATCCGCAAGGCGATGGACGAGGCCGGCGCGGCGGAAGTCGCTATGCCGTCAGCGCGACCGGTCCCTTCGTGCCATCGGCACAACAGGCATGAGCGGTCGCCGACAGCGAGCGTTGTTGCCCGGGCGATCGACTCGCTTCGACGCTGGCGAGACGGCCGAGGATCCGAACCGGGAATCGGACGGCGGCGGAGTGCGGCCGAAGGAGTCAATGCTGCTACGCCGAGCGCATGACTGCCATGTTGCGCCCGCTTCGCGCCACAGGCATCCGAGCCGCTGTCGCCTTGCCGCGCGCATGCGCAGGCGACAGTCTCGAACGCTGGAAGATGCCGACGACGCCGATTACGCGATGACGCGGAAGCCGGGCTCACCAGCAGTGGCGCCTACGACCTGACGTCGTGACTATCACATCTCCGAGCGTCGCAGCGCAGCGGAATCCTGCGCGATGTTCAGGATTCCGACGACTGCCGAAGCATCGTGCGCGGGGCTGCTCGGTCCGCAACCCGGCGTCGGCCTGAATACCTATACGGCTGCAGGCACGTTGACGCTCGCGCCCACACCAGTACTGGGTGGTCTCTCGGTGTCGAGCGGCTCGGGACGATCGGCGCACGGCCTCGCTCAACCGACGGACGTGGACGATCCGATAAGAGGCCTAGCCGATGCGGGCGCACCTCGACTCGATCTCGTGTTCTCGAGAGCGTCTCGGCAACGACTTCGTCGCGCCGCAGCGCTGCTCCGGTACCGACGAGGCGAAGTTCATCGACATTCTGAAGAAGATGGTGACGGAAGATGTCGGCGCGGGGACGCGACGCGGCGCTGACGCTGATCTCCCCGCCGCCGGCGTTGCTGCCGGTGATCCGCAAGGCGATGGACGAGGCCGGCGTGGCCGGAAACCCTGCGCCGAGCGTGACATGTCGCGCTGCCATCCCTGCGCCGCAACGCCGGGCCGCTTCATCCGCGGGGCAGCCATTGCAGCTGCAGCAGGATCAGGCAGTAACCGGAGACGGGCATGACGAACAGAATCTGGCTCAAGAACTATCCGGCCGGCATGCCGGCCGAGATCGACCCCGACCTGTTCACGTCCATCCCGGACCTGCTCGACTCAGACCTGCCGCAAATTTGCCGACAGGCCGGCCTTTCACAACCTCGGCCGCACGATCAGCTATGCGGAGTTCGAGCGCCTGTCGCGCGATTTCGCCGCGTTCCTGCAGGGACTGCCGGGCGTGGCCAGGGGCGACCGCGTCGCCATCATGTCGCCGAACCTGCTGCAATATCCGGTGGCGCTGTTCGGCATCCTGCGCGCCGGCATGACGGTCGTGAACGTCAACCCCTTGTACACGCCGCGCGAGCTGGAGCATCAGTTGCAGGACTCGGGCGCGAAGGTCATCGTCATCGTCGAGAACTTCGCGAGTGTCCTGCAGCAGGTCCTCGGGAAGACGCCGGTGCAGCACGTGATCACCACCCAGGTCGGCGACATGCTGCCGCTCCCGAAGCGCTGGCTCGTCAACTTCGTGATCAAGAAGGTGAAGAAGATGGTGCCCGATTGGCGCATCGACGGCGCCATGACCTGGCATACGGCGCTCGCGCGCGGCGCGAAGGCGCCATTCGAGCCGGTGGAGGTTGCGCGCGAGGACATCGCGTTCCTGCAGTACACCGGCGGCACCACCGGCGTTTCGAAGGGCGCGATGCTCACCCACCGCAACATCCTGGCCAACCTGGAGCAGACCGGCGTCTGGATCTCGGTCTCCTTCAAGGAGGGCGCCGAAATCGTCATTGCGCCGTTGCCGATGTACCACATCTTCTGCCTGACCTCGACGCTGTCGTTCATGAAGTGGGGCAGCCTGACCGTGCTCATCACCAACCCGCGTGACATGCCCGGCTTCGTGAAGGAACTCGCGCAGTGGAAGTGGACCGTCATGACCGGCGTCAACACGCTGTTCAACGGACTCCTGAATACGCCGGGGTTCGATCGGCTCGATTTTTCGCCGCTGAAGGTAGTCATCGGCGGCGGCGCGGCAGTGCAAAAACCGGTGGCCGAGCGTTGGCGCGAAGTGACCGGACTTCCCATTACGGAAGCCTACGGGTTGACCGAGACTTCGCCCGGCGTCTGCTGCGTTCCTCTGAATGCGCCCTGGAACGGCTCCATCGGGCTGCCCATCCCTTCCACCGAGGTGTCGATCCGCGACGACAGCTTCAACGAGTTGCCGGCATGGACCGGCGCAGGCGATATCGAACAGCACACCGGCGAGATCTGCGTCCGCGGCCCGCAGGTGATGAAGGGCTACTGGAACAATCCCGCGGAGACCGCCAAGGTGCTGCACGATGGCTGGCTGAAGACCGGCGACGTCGGCCACCTTGATGCCGACGGCTATTTCACGATCACGGACCGCAAGAAGGACATGATCCTGGTGTCCGGATTCAACGTCTATCCGAACGAAATCGAGAGCGTGGTGGCAGCGCATCCGGGCGTGCTCGAATGCGGAGCCGTGGGCGTGCCCGACGAGAAGTCAGGGGAGGCGGTGAAGGTCGTGGTCGTAAGGAAGGATCCCGGTCTCACCAAGGAGTCGGTGATCGTGCACTGCAAGACCCAGCTCACCGGCTACAAGATGCCGCGCCACGTCGAGTTCCGCGACAGCCTGCCGAAGAGTCCCATCGGCAAGGTCCTGCGGCGCGAGCTGCGCGATGCGCCGAAAGGGCAGCCGCCCGCCCAGCGAGAAGGATGACGGGGAGCCGGTCTCAATCACGGGCAGGGGAAAGCCCGAACTCTGCTGCGAGCAGTTCATACGATCGGCGCCGCGCGGCCGGGTCGTAGGTCCAGGTGTTGATGACGATTTCCTGCAGGTCCAGGTGCTGCGCCAGCTCGTAGAGCCGGCTTGCCACGTCCTGCGGATTGCCGACCAGCGACTTCCGGCGCAGCGCCGCGATGAGCGCACGCTCGGATTCGGTGTATGGATGCGCGGCGGCCTGCTCGGGCGACACCAGCGGATTGCGCAGGCCCTGCTCGAAGCCGACGCGCCAGAATTCCCGCGTCTGCAGGAGCCGTCGCGCCTCGGCGTCCGTGTCCGCCGCGAGCGCCCAGACGCAGATCGTCGCGATCGGCGCCGGATAACGCGCGCTCGGGCGATAGTTCTGCCGGTAGAGCGCCAGCGCCTCGTCCACGCCCCGGCCGTCGCTGAAGAAATAGGCGAACGCATAGGGCAGGCCGAAGTGCGCGGCGAGTCGCGCGCCGTAGTCCGAGCTGCCGAGTATCCAGATCTCCGGGCTGGTCGGTCCCAGCGGGTGCGCCGCGATGTTTCGAAACGGATGTTCTTCCGGCAAAGGAACGCCCGCGACCCAGCATTGCAGCTCCTGCACCTGCCGCGGGAATTCGTCGGCGGCGTTGGCGTGAGGATTCAGCGCGAAGGCGGTCAGCCGGTCCGAGCCCGGCGCGCGGCCCACGCCCAGGTCGATCCTGCCCGGGGCGATGCCCTCCAGCACCCGGAACTGCTCGGCCACCTTGAGCGCCGAGTAATGCGGCAGCATCACGCCGGCGCTGCCGACGCGGATGCGCCGGGTGGTCGCGGCGATGGCGGCCATCAGGACCTCCGGTGCCGTGCCGACGATGCTGGCGCTGTTGTGGTGCTCGGACACCCAGTAGCGGTGGTAGCCCAGCGCGTCGGTGAGCCGTGCCAGCGCGAGCGATTCGCGGATAGCAACGTCCTGCGCGCAGCCCTGCGCCGCGGTCGACTGGTCGAGCACGGACCATCTCATGCATCGGCTCCGGTCATCAGTTCTCGAATGCGTGTTGCCGCTGGCGGGCGGCAGGCGCTTGCGCAACCAGCCACCCAGGCGACGTCGACGGCCGGTCGAAGCTCACGCCCGCGCCGATGATCAGACCGGCTTCCGGATCGTCATCGCGCCCCGGATTTCGCCGGGACGATAGCCGACCGCCTTGTCGTCGGGATAGAGCGCCTTCAGCTTCTCCTTGACCGCCGGCGTGAGTTGTTCGGGCGAGCCGTGGCAGCCGAGACAGAGTGGCTGCGTCGGCAGCGCCCGCAGGTAGCGATAGGACTGCTTGCCGTCGTCCACTACGATCTCCGCCCTTTCGAGCGTGGCCGGGGCCTCGCCCGCTGCTGCCCGGCGGTCAAAATCCTCGAGCGCCGCGCGCTCCCATGCGTCCGGTACGGCGCGCGGGTTGCGATTCTTCAGGCTCACGCGCCGGATGCTCCAGCCGGTCTCCTCCGATGCCGCCTTCGCCAGCTGGGGCGCCTTGTCGCGACAGACGAGAATCGCGCCCTCGGGTCCGGTCTTCCCGATCTCCTCGGTGAGCACCGCGAGCAGTTTGGGAGGAACCGAGCCCGCGACTTTCCTGGCATCGTTGACCCACGCGGGATCCTGCGCGAACGTTGATGCGACGGCGAACAGCGCCGCCGCGCCGGTGCAAAGTGTTGTCAGAGCGATGTGCATAACAGTCTCCAGTCTTGGGCAAAAGCAGTTGCGCGCGCCATCCGCGCTCAATCGAAACCAGCGTCGCCTTCCTCCGCGCGCGCGAGTCGCTCCGCCGCATCGCGCTCGAGGCGCGCCGTCATTTCGGCACGGTGCGTCCGGCGCCGGTCGGCGACCTCCGGTCGGACCGGAATCGTCGCTTCGCCGAACAGCGTCTGCCGCAGGAAGCGGAAGGCGAACAGCATGAGCTCGGTGTCGTCGGTGAGCACCTTCTCCATCGCGTCGGCGGGAAGGTCGAACAGTTCGGCGAATCCGTCGCTGGCGACGAATGCGCGGAACCGGTCGAGGTCGTAGCAGGCCATGAAGCATAGCTGAAGGCGGTGCTTCGAGGGCTAGCCGATCGTCGGGCCGGAGGATTGCCCCTCGCGTTCGCGGCCGATATCGCGGCCACCGGCCCAGCGCCAGCCTGGGACCGGACCCCCGGGAATGTCGCACGCTCCAATGATTCCATCGGCGTTCCATGGGTCATAAGCGCACCTGTGCGGGTCCTTTATGACCGGCCGGCTTTGTGCTTCAATGGAAGATACCCAGTCAACCTCCGGATGGATCGATGGCGGATCGCCGTCTCCAGGTATTCCACGCGGTCGCAAAACACCTGTCCTTCACCAAGGCGGCCGAGGCGCTCTTCATGACGCAGCCCGCGGTCACGTTCCAGATTCGCCAGCTTGAGGAGCACTTCAACACGCGCCTGTTCGATCGCGGGCACGGGCGCATCTCGCTCACGGCCGCAGGCAATCTGGCCTTGGAGTACGCCGAGCGCATCCTCGAAGTCTCGGCCGAGCTCGACACGCGCCTGCACGAGATGAGCGGCCAACTCGGGGGTCCGCTGCTCATCGGCGCCAGCACCACCATTGCCGATTACCTGCTGCCGCCTGTGCTTGGCGCCTACAAGGCGCGCTTTCCATCCGTCGTGCCCCGGCTCTTCGTAGCCAACTCGGACGCGGTGCAGAGCCGCGTCGCCGAGCGCAGCCTCGACGTCGGCTTCATCGAGGGCGACTCACATTTGCCCGTGCTCGTGACCGCCGTCTGCTGCGAGGATGAGCTGCTGGTCACCTGCGCGCCTTCGCATCCGCTGGCGAAGCTCGAATCCGCGACGCCCGAGTCGCTGATGCGCTACGCCAACATCAGCCGCGAACTGGGTTCGGGTACGCGCGAGGTCATCGACCACTACCTGCAGATGGCAGGAATCGCCCCCGACACGCTGCAGCGGGAGATGGAGCTCGGCAGCCCGGAGGCGCTGAAGCGGCTGGTCGCCACCGGGCTGGGGTTCGCCATCATGTCACGCGCGACCGTGGCCAACGAGATACGTCTCGGGCAGCTGGTGCAGGTCCCGCTCATGCCGCGGCTCATCCGCAGCATGTCGGTCGTCTACCCCAAGGAACGGATCCATTCGCAAATGGTGAGCAGCTTCGTCGAGTTCGCGAAGCAGAATCTCGGTACGATGCCGGTCGCCGAGGCGGAAACGCGCCGCCTAGCGTGCCACGTCGGAAGTTCTTGCCGGACCGCTCAGCGTGCGGGTTGAGTCGCGGACGTCCCCGCAGGCTTGCGCGCGACGTCCAGTGCCGCGTAATACTCGCGCAGGATCGCGAGCACCTCGGGCCGGCTGAACTCGGGGGGCACGTCGGCGCCCTCGGCCAGCCACTTGCGCAACTGGGTTCCAGACACCTGCAGGCGGTCGGCGTCGGGGTGCGGGCAGGTGCGGCCGGACGCCATGCCGCCGCAAGCGTAGCACCAGAACGACACGTCGATCTTGAGCGGCACCGTCTGCAGCGCATCCCGCGGGATCTCGTCGAAGACGTGGTGCGCGTCGAACGGGCCGTAGTAGCTGCCGACGCCGGCGTGGTCCCGGCCGACGATCTGGTGCGAGCAGCCGTAGTTCTGGCGGAACAGCGCGTGCAGCAGCGCCTCGCGCGGGCCCGCGTAGCGCATGTCGAGCGGATAGCCCGCCTGCACCACCGTCTTTTGCACGAAGTACTTCTCGGCCAGCACCGCAATGGTCCTGGTGCGGACCTCGGCCGGGATGTCGCCGGGCTTGAGCGCGCCCAGCAAGGAGTGGATCAGCACGCCGTCGCAGACCTCGATCGCGACCTTGGCGAGGTACTCGTGCGAGCGGTGCATCGGATTGCGCGTCTGGAAAGCCGCGACCTTGGACCAGCCGAGCGAGGTGAACAGCGCCCGTGTTTCGGCCGGCGTCTTGAAGAGAGCCCCGTATTTCTCGGCGAACCCGCCCGTCGACAGCACGCGGACCGTGCCGGCGAAATTGACCTCGCCTTGCTCCATCACCAGCTTGACGCCGGGATGTGCGGGGTCGGTCGTGCGAAACACGCATGCGCATTCATGCGCCTTGTCGATCGCGTATTTCTCGGTGACGAGCATCGTCGCCAGCAATTCGTCGCTGTCCGGATCGACGAGCGCGATGTCATCGCCCGTCCTGATCGACGCGGCGCGCGCCGCGTCCGCCGACAGCGTGATCGGTATCGGCCAGAACAGGCCGCTGGCCGTGCGCATCCCGTCGCAGACACCCTGCCAGTCGGCGTGCGCCATGAAGCCCGAAAGCGGCGTGAACCCGCCGATGCCGAGCATGATGATGTCGCCCTTTTCGCGCGAGCTGACGGTGAGCCGCGGCAGCGTCGCCGCGCGGCGTTGTTCGGCGACCCGGGCCTCGCCCTCGAGCAGCAGCGGACGCAAGCCGACGCCACCGTGGGGGCTGACGAGCGGCAGGTTCACGGACGTTGGCATGGGCAAAGGATCTGGGCGAAACGCCGACGAGCGATGTCAGGCGGCGCCATTATTCCAAAACGAAATAACATTATAACCAATGGCGACCAGGCTGCGGAGGGCGTTCGGCATCGCGGCTTCACGCGATCGACTGATAGTAGAGATTCTGCGGGTGGTTGGACTGCGCGAAGAAGTACCAGCGCTCCGCGAGGAGGCCGACGTATTGCACGGCGAACGCGCCGATGAGCGCTGCCTTCGGCGCGCCCGCCAGCCCCGCCACGAGGAGCAGCGCCGGCAGCGCGAACCCCGCCAGCAGGAAGAACCATTTGATCGACCGGACGAGCGCCGCGCTGCGGCCGTGAAAGAACTCGCGGGTATTGAACGAGCCGCCCATGAACCCCTGCGACTTCTGAACGATCCGCGGGTGCTTGATCCCGATGGCCGTCTGCAGCGTGGATTTCGGGCGCAGCCGGGCGTTGCGAACGAGCGCCGCGCCACGGCCGGCGAGCCCGAGCAAGGTGAGAGTGAGCGCTCCCGCCGCGAAGAACCGGACGAGCGCCGGCGCGGCCGACGTCGCGTAGGCGGCGGCGAGCGCAAACCCGGACGCGCACCCCAGCAGGATGAAATTGACGACCGTGAGCGGTGTCGCCCACTCGCGCAGGAACGGCAGGCACGCGTAGATCATGCCGGTGCAGACGAAGAGCGTGAAGGCGAGCACGACACCGGCGAGTCCGACGATCAGCGTCGCGTCGATGGCGGCGCCGGAAGGCAGGGTGGCGAGCGCTTCTCCGAGATGCAGGAAGTGCACGACTGCGTAGACCAGCGTCGTGCCCATGAAGGCGGGCAGCACGATCACCTCGCGCGAGAGCCACGACGTGCGCCATCGCGCCGCCGACCGCCACGCCCGCTCCGGCCGACCGAGATGGAAGAAGGACGCGAGCAGCCCGGCGCCGGTGAACAGGAACGCGGTCAGGCTGCCGTAGAAATAGAACCAGGGCCGATGCGGCGAAGGCAGGAGCTCGAACAGCGCGCCCACCTCGACGGCGACGAGCGCGACGAACAGGCCCTGCCCGGCGCCGATCAGCGTCGTGAGGAAAGAGGACGGAGAACTGGGGGTGCATGGCGCGCCTCAGTGCCCGCCCGGCCGCCCGAAGGGCACTGACTGCCCCCACGGGGGGCAGCGAACACATAAAGTGAGCGTGGGGGCCCTTCATCACCAGGACATCACGTCGTCGAGCGAAGGCTCGGACTTCGCCGGCTTCGGCAGCAGGCCGTCGACCTTGAGCGGATTGTCGGCGCGCTCGAGCTCGTCGGCGTGGATGTGCCGCTCGGTCCTGCGCCGCGGCAGGTAGTGATTCGCCGGGTGCGTGCCCCATTCGGGCATCAATGCGTAGCCGGCGCTCTCGCGGATGGCGACCGAGACGACCGAGCCCGGATCGTGGATGTCGCCGAACAGGCGGGCGTTGGTCGGGCACGCGAGCACGCAGGCAGGCTTGCGCTCGCGCTCGGGCAGCGCCGGGTCGGTGATGCGGTCCACGCACAGCGTGCATTTGGTCATCACCTTGCGCTCCTCGTCCAGCTCGCGCACGCCGTAGGGACACGCCCATGCGCAATACTTGCAGCCGATGCACTTGTCGAAGTCGACGAGCACGATGCCGTCCTCGGCCCGCTTGTAGCTGGCGCCGGTCGGGCACACGGGCACGCAGGGCGGATCCTCGCAGTGCAGGCACGACTTCGGAAAATGCACCGTCTGCGTGTCCGGATACTCGCCGACCTCGAACGTCTGCACGCGGTTGAAGAACGTGCCGGTCGGGTCGCGGTCGTACGGATTGAAGTCGGCGAGCGGGCCCGCCGAGCCCGACGTGTTCCACTGCTTGCAGCTCGTCACGCAGGCGTGGCAGCCGACGCAGACGTTGAGATCGATGACCAGGGCGAGCTGGGTCATCGCGAGCTCCCTGCCACGACGGCGAGTCGGGTCATTGCGAGCGCTCCGGGCCGCGGCGCCACGTCCTTGCCGCTTCCGAGCGGCCTTGGCGCCGCATCACTTCCACGCCCCCTTGCCGGCGAAGAACGCCTGCCAGCGCGGCCGTTTCGCCACCGTCCCCGGCGCGGCCGGCACGGCGTCGAACTCCGGCCAGGTCGTCTTCGGCTCGTCGGCCCCCGCGGGATGAATCCGCACGCGGACGTCGTACCACGCCGCCTGGCCGGTGATCGGATCCGAATTCGAAACGCGGGCACCGCCGGTGCCCGGCAATTCGTCGGCGATCAGGTGATTGAGCAGGAACCCGCGCTGCGACTCGTTGGCGTCAGGCGCGAGATTCCACGCGCCCGGGGCCTTGCCGATCGCATTCCAGGTCCAGACCGTGCCGGGCTCGACGGCCTCGGAATAGCTGCACATGCAGCGCACCTTGCCCCAGGGCGACTCGACCCACATCCAGCCCCCGTCCTCGATGCCCGCCGCGCGCGCGACGCCCGGATTGACGAACAGGTGGTTGTGCGCGTGGATCTGGCGCAGCCACGCGTTCTGCGAGTCCCATGCGTGGTACATCGCCATCGGCCGCTGGGTGATGGCGCGCAGCGGGAACGCCGCGAGATCCGTCTGCTGCGCCTCGAGCGGCTCGTAGTAGAACGGCAGCGGGTCGAAGAATTCGGCGATGCGCGCCTTCAGGTGCTCGGGCGGCTTGCGCGAGATGCCCTTGCCCTGCGCCGCAAGCCGGAATTTCTGCAGCACCTCGGAGTAGACGTGGATCAGGATCGGCTCGGCGTAGCGCTGGATGCGGTTGCGCTGCGACCACTCGAGGTAGCCCTTGTTCCAGTTGCGCATGTACCGGTAGGACGGCGGCAGCTGGTGGTGATAGACGCAGTTGTTGGCCGCGTACATCTCCCACTGCTTCGGGTTGGGCTCGCCGCGCATGAACTTGTCGCCGTCCTTGCCGCGCCAGCCCGAAAGGAAGCCGATGCCCGATCCCGGGTCGGTCTCGTAGTTGACGATGAAATCGGGATAGTCGCGGAACTTGCGCGTGCCGTCGGGCCGCACGAAAGCCGGAAACTTGAGCCGCGACGCGAGCTCGATCAGCACTTCCTGGAACGGCTTGCACTCGCCCTTCGGCGGCACGACCGGGATGCGCACCGAGTCGACCGGGCCGTCGAACTCCGAGATCGGCCGGTCGAGCATCGACATCACGTCGTGGCGCTCGAGATACGTGGTGTCGGGCAGCACGAGGTCGGCGAACGCGGTCGTCTCCGACTGGAACGCGTCGCAGACGACGAGGAACGGGATCTTGTATTCGCCATCCTCCCGCTTGTCGTTCAGCATCTTGCGGACTGCGGGCGTGTTCATCGTCGAATTCCACGCCATGTTCGCCATGAAGATCAGCAGCGTGTCGATCGGGTAGGGGTCGCCGCGCCACGCGTTGGTGATGACGTTGTGCATCATTCCGTGCACCGACAGCGGGTATTCCCACGAGAACGCCTTGTCGATGCGCACCGGCGTGCCATCGTCGTTGACGAAGAGATCGTCGGGCTCGGCCGGCCAGCCCAGGGCCAGGCCGTCCAGCGGATGGTTCGGCTTGATCGCGAGCGGCGTATTCGGCGTCTTCGCGCAGGGCGGAATGGGGCGCGGGAACGGCGCCTTGTGCCGGAAACCGCCGGGCCGGTCGATCGTGCCGAGCAGCGTCATCAGGATCGCGAGCGCGCGAATCGACTGGAAGCCGTTCGAGTGCGCGGCGAGCCCGCGCATCGCATGGAACGCCACCGGGTTGCCGGTGACCGTCTCGTGCTCGTGGCCCCAGACATCCGTCCAGGGGATCGGCAGCTCGATCTTCTGGTCGCGCGCGGTCACGCCCATCTCGTGCGCGAGGCGGCGGATGGCGTCCGCGGGAATGCCGGTGATGTCCGCCGCCCATTCCGGCGTGCAGTCGTCGACGCGCTCCTTCAGCAGCTGGAACGCGGGCTTGACCGCCGTGCCGTCGGAGAGCGCGAATTCGCCGAGCAGGAACGGATCGGCCCCCTCGCTGTGCGTGACCACCGGCCGGTTCGTCGCGCGATCCCACCAGAGCTTGTTCTGCGGATCGAAGCAGCCTTCCTCCTCGGGCACCTCGGTGCGGATGAACATGCCGAACTCGTCGCTCGCGGCGTCGAGGTTCACCAGTTGTCCGCTGTTCGTGTAACGCACGAGGAAATCGCGGTCGTAGAGGCCGAGGGCGATGATCTCGTGGATCAGCGCCAGCAACAGCGCACCGTCGGTGCCGGGCCGGATCGGCACCCACTCGTCGGCGATCGCCGAGTAGCCGGTGCGGACCGGGTTGATCGAGATGAAGCGCCCGCCGTCGCGCTTGAATTTCGAGATCGCGATCTTCAGCGGGTTCGAGTGATGGTCCTCGGCGGTGCCGATCATCACGAACAGCTTCGCCCGGTCGAGGTCGGGGCCGCCGAACTCCCAGAACGACCCGCCGATCGTGTAGATCATCCCGGCGGCCATGTTGACCGAGCAGAAGCCGCCGTGCGCCGCGTAGTTGGGCGTGCCGAACTGGCGCGCGAAGAGGCCGGTCAGCGCCTGCATCTGGTCGCGGCCCGTGAAGAGCGCGAACTGCTTCGGGTCGGTCGCCCGGATTCGCCCGAGGCGCTCTTCGAGCAACCGGAACGCCTCGTCCCAGCCGATCGCCACAAATTCGCCCGCGCCGCGCTCGGCCCCGGGCTTGCGCTTGAGCGGCTTGGTGAGGCGTGCCGGCGAATACTGCTTCATGATCCCGGAGCTGCCCTTGGCGCAGAGCACACCGTTGTTGAGCGGGTGATCCGGATTGCCTTCGATGTAGCGGACCTCGCCGTTGCGCACGTGCACGCGGATCCCGCAGCGGCACGCGCACATGTAGCACGTCGTATTGCGGATTTCCGTCGTGGCGCCCGGCAGCGGCGCGGCGAGCGGATCGTGGAGGGGCGTCGGGGGCATGGTTTCAGGCCGGTATCGCGGCGCAACGGCGTGCAAGGCGCCGTGCGGACAAACGGGGAAGGGGCGACGGCGCCCGGATACCGCAGAGTACCGTCATTTACCCCAGACTGGCCACGGGGTGTCCATTACCAAGATGGGGGAAGGCGGATACTCCGTTGGGATAGGAACGCCGTCGCTTGCGGGTTGTCAGGGCAGGGCCGATAATTTCCTGCCCTCTCTGAGGGGCAGCGGCGCGGCAGGCTTCCGGGCAGCCAGGCGCCTCGGCGTAGCCCATTGAGGAGGTCCGGTGGAGCGGCAACAGGGGAATCGGCCGAAAATCGCGGCGGACGTGGCGGCCGATCTGCATTCGAAGCCCTTCGCTGCACCTGCCGCGGATAATGGCCTTGGCCCGCCGGCCGGCGATGCCGCCGCTTCCGGTTCCGCTGCGGCGCCCGAAGTCGCGGGGGTCGAGCGCGAGGCCCTGCGCACGGCCCTCGCCAACGAGCGCCAGATGATGGCGAACGAGGTGCACGATTCGCTGGCGCAGGGTCTCACGTACATGCGCATGCGGATGAGCCTGCTGCGCGACGCGATTCGCGACGGCGACGATGCGCGGGCATTCAAGTACTGGAACGACGTCGACACCTCGCTCACCAATGCGCACCGGCGGCTGCGCGAGCTCATCACCTATTTTCGCAGCCGGATGGATCCGCGGGGCCTGCTCCGCGCGCTGCAGGAGATGACCGAGACCTTCCTGGACCGCACCGGCGTCGTGCTCGAATTCGCCAACCACGTCGGTGAGCTCGACCTTCCCGTCGGTCGCGAGGTCCAGGTCTTCCACATCGTGCAGGAAGCCCTGGCCAACGTCTGCAAGCACGCAAATGCCGGGCGTGCGCGCCTCACCCTTGAACGCAAGGGGGCCGGGTACGAAATCGTGATCGAAGACGACGGCGTCGGCATGGCCATCGACCCGGGCGGCGAGCGCGGCGAGTCCGGCCACTACGGCATCGCGATCATGCGCGAGCGGGCGTCACGTCTCGGCGGCGAGCTGACCCTCGACAGCGCCCCGGGGGCCGGGACGCGCGTCCGGTTATACTTCCCCGCCATGGAACCCACCGGCGGGAGTGCGCTGTGAGCGAACCCATCAGCGTCGTGCTGATCGACGATCACGGGCTCTGTCGCCGCGGGCTCGCCGAGCTCCTCGAACAGCGCGCCGGCATCAAGGTGCTCGGCACCACCGGCAACGCCGACGAGGCGGTCCGGCTGCTGCGCGACGGGCAGCCGGATCTCGTGATCATGGACCTGCGGATGGCGCCCGTCGACGGCTTCACGCTGCTGGCGCGGGTCCGCACCGAGGGCATCGCCACGCCGGTCGTCGTCCTGACGATGAGCGACCTCAAGGATGACCTCGCCCGCGCCTTTCGCGCCGGCGTGCGCGGCTATCTGCTGAAGGACATGGATCCCGACGACGTGATCGATGCGATCCGCCGCATCGCCCGCGGCGAGATCGTCGTGGCGCCGTTGATGGCCGCCAAGCTGGTCGATCTGCTGGTGCCGGGCAAGGAGGGCAAGACCCGCGACGACTACCTGCGGCAATTGACCGGGCGCGAGCGCGAGATCCTGCAGCACCTCTCGAGCGGCAAGAGCAACAAGGCGATCGCGCAGGTGCTCGACATCAGCCACGACACGGTGAAGCTGCACGTGCGCCATATCCTGTCGAAGCTGGGACTGACCTCGCGCGTCGAGGCCGCGGTCTTCGCGGTCGAGCACCGGGCGGCGACGTCGTCGGGCTGAATTGCGCCGCAGCGTCGCGCAGCCCCGGCATCCGCCAAGCCCCGGCTCGAGCAAGTCAAGTCAACCTGCGCCTTGTTCCCCGGCTGACCGATACGGACGGCGCTTCAAGCCCGCACAGCGATGCAACTCGTACGCCCTGCCCATGCGCATCTCGCGAGCTACGTCGCCGCGCTCGAGCAGGGCTGGTCGGCCGACAACGTCCGCGGGGCGGATGCGGCGCGGGAAGAGCTCGAAAGGATTCGCGCCGATCCCGTAGCGTTTCTGCTGGGTCTCGAAGACCGCGAAGGCAAGGGCCCGCCGGTGAAGTTGCCGGACGGGTCGTCGGTATCCCGGATCCCGGGATTTCGCCGCTGGCTGTGGGACGGCGAGTTCGCGGGAAGCATCGGCTTGCGTTGGCAGGCGGGCACGGCGGCGCTTCCGCCGCATTGCCTCGGTCACATCGGCTACGCGGTGGTGCCGTGGAAGCAGGGCAGGGGTTACGCCACGAGCGGATTGCGCCTGCTGCTGCCCGAAGCCCGATCGGTGGGTCTGCCCTATGTCGAAATCACCACGGACCCCGACAACGTCGCCTCGCAGCGGGTCATCGAAGCCAACGGCGGCGTGCTGGTGGAGCGTTTCGTGAAGCCGCCTCAGTTCGGAAGCAGGCCCGGCCTGCGCTACCGGATCGCCCTCGCGTGAGGACGCCGGAACCCGTGCCGGAACACGGCCGCCGATGCGCGGTTCGCCGGCGGCGCGCGTCGGCGCCGCGCGCCGGATAGCTGGCCCCGTCGGGCCACACTCGCATGCGCGCAACGATGCACGTCGTGGCTACGCTGATGCTGCTTCCATACATCGCCCTCGCGGCCGGGTTCGTCCTGCTCGGCCAGGTCGCCGCCAGCAAGTCGCTGCCGTCGCTCTTCGCGACGCTGCTGGCGCAGGCGTTGTGGCTGATGCCGTGGGGATTGATCGGGCTGGCTGCCGTGATCTGCGTCGTCGCCGCGCTGGGCTTCAGCGCGCGCCTGCGGTGGCTCGGAGGCTGGTGCCTGTGCGCGATCGCGGCAGCGTGCCTGATCGTCATCATCGTCACGCCCACGGCGCCGATGTCATCCGGCCAACTGCTGTTCGTTGCGCCCTGCGGGCTGGTGCTGCTGTTCGGTGCCTGGCTCGGCCTGGCCGAGCGGCGCGTACGTTCATGACTTCATCCGGACAGCAGCCGGCGCCGGGCGACAATGGACCACCGGGGCCGATCGTGGCCGGGCACCTCGATCGGCAGTCGAATACAGGAGAGCAGCGATGACCATCGAGCGCATCTATCTCGCGCCGGAGCCGGGTGGCGCACTGGTCGAGGCGTTGCAGATTCTCGTCGTTGCCGGCGCCGGGATCGAAGGCGATCGGCACTACGGGGCGAAGGACGAGCCCGGGCAGAACATCACGCTCGTCGAAGCCGAGGTCATCGGCGCATTCAACGCGAACTTCGGCACGCAGCACGGGCTCTCGTGCACGCGCAGGAATCTGGTCACGCGGGGCGTTCGATTGGCGCCATTGGTGGGCAGGGAGTTCACGATCGGCGGGGTCCGGCTGCGCGGGGTCGAGCTGTGCGAACCCTGCATGGGACTGGGCAACGCGATGGCGACCGAGGGAGTCACGCCTGCAGCCGCGGTCAGATTCATGACGCACCGCGCGGGGATCCGCGCCGAGGTCGCTGTCGTCGGGCACGATCGCCGCGGGCGCGGCGCTGAAATGGAACGCGCTCGAACAACCTTAGCCCGGCGCTGAGCGGAGCGAAACCCGGGTGGTCGTGGCAATGGCCCCGCTTGCCCCGGGTTTCGCTTTGCTCAACCCGGGCTGCTCGTTCCGCCTACGGGATGTCGGGCGGGCAATTCGCGTCGAAGCCGACCTGTTGCCGCAGGCGCTCGTAGTACGCAGCGACTGCAGGGTAGTCCGGCCGCTCGATCGGCGTCGCGAACCAGCGATGCGTCGACAGGCCGACGACGACGTCCGCGAGCGTGAAGGCGGCGCCGGCGACGTAGGCCCCGGTCGCCGTCAGCTGCGCGTCGAGCATCGCCATGTGGCGGTTCCAGCTGTCGGTGCTGGCGGCGACCGCCGCGGGATCGGGGCTTGCCGGGGTATTGCGGACCAGCGCCATGAACGCGTAGCGCCACGCGGTGTTGAGTTCGGTCGCCTGCCAGTCCATCCACTGCTCGACCCGCGCGCGATCCTGCGCGGCGGCCGGCAGCAGGTCGGTGCGCCGCTCCCTCGAGGCGAGGTAGCGGCAGATGGCGTTCGACTCCCACAGCGCGAAGGGCCCGTCCTTGATGACAGGAACCTTCGCGTTCGGGTTGAGCGCTCGGAACTCCGAAGTATCCGTCGGCCTGAATCCCGAACCCCACTGCTCCTGCTCGTAGGTCACGCCGAGCTCGTCGCAGGTCCAGAGCACCTTGCGCACGTTGATCGACGAGGTCCGCCCGAGCACGCGCAGCGGATGCCGGGTAGATGGTTGCGGGTCGGCGTTCATCGATGGGCTCACCAGTCGATCAGGAAGGGCGGGGGGCGACGCGCGCGTGCGCCGAGTCCTGGCAGCAGCCGACGTGGGCACGCAGCGCTCTCACGCGCGATGGCGCAATGGTCGCATGCAGCGGCCGGTCCGTCGATCCGTTGCCCCGATCGCGATCGACGAGCCCGGCGCGGCACCCGCCGGCCACCGGCGGATAGCGTGGTGTGACAGAATCCACGTTCTCAATGAAGCACATCGCCCCCCAACTTGTCCTGGTCGTCGCGGTGGCCCTCGCCGGTGCCGCGATCGGCCTCGGCGGCTATGCCTTCGCCCAGATCGAAAGCGCGCCCGCCGCGCCTGCAGCGCAAGCCTGTCTCGTCCCCGCTTCCTGGGCGACGCTCGACGCCGATCCGCCGCGCGCGGTCGGGGGTGGCGCCGTCCTGCAGCAGATGGCCGGGAAGGACGTCGTGCTGCTCGGCGAGCAGCACGACAGCGAGGACGATCACCGCTGGCAGTTGCAGGTGCTGGCGGCGCTGCACGCGCAGCGGCCCGACATGGTGATCGGCTTCGAGATGTTCCCGCGCCGCGCGCAGCCCGTGCTCGACGACTGGGTCGCGGGCAAGCTCACGGTCAGGCAGCTGCTCGAGCGCTCGCAATGGGAAACCGTGTGGAAGCTGCCGGCCGAGCTCTACCTGCCGCTGTTCCAGTTCGCGCGCGCCAATCGGATCCCGATGATCGCGCTCAACGTCGACCAGAAGCTCACCCGGGCGGTGGCGGAGAAAGGGTGGGACGCCGTCCCGCAATCCGAGCGGGAAGGCGTGGGCAAGGCCGCGCCGGCATCGGGGGCGTACCGCGATTTCCTGTTCGACGTCTACGCCGAGCATCCCAACAGCCACGCCAAGGACAGCGCGAAGGCAGAGCGCACCGGCGCCGCCTTCGGCCGCTTCGTCGAGTCGCAGACGGCGTGGGACCGCGCCATGGCGGAGGCGCTGGCGCGTCGCGCGACGGAAGGCGCGAAGCCGCTGGTGGTGGGCATCATGGGCAGCGGCCACATCCGCCACGGCTACGGCGTGCCGCACCAGTTGCGCGACCTCGGCGTGAAGCGCGTCGGGACCCTGCTGCCGCTCCCGTCCGACTTCGATTGCAAGGACCTCCGGCCGGGCCTCGCCGATGCCGTCTTCGCGCTGCCGGAGAACGCCAAGTCGGCGCCGGAGCCGCCGCGCCTGGGCGTTCGGCTCGAGGAAACGGCGGGCGCCGTGCGCGTCGTCGACGTCACCGCGGGCAGCCTGGCGGAGGCGACCGGACTCAAGGCAGGGGACCAGATCGTCGAGGTCGCGGGTCTGCCGGTCACCAGGACGCTGCGCGTGATCGCCGCGGTCCGGCTCCAGCCTGCGGGCACCTGGCTGCCGTTGCGGGTGAAGCGCGGCGACGAATCGCTGGAGTTGGTGGTCAAGTTTCCGCCGAAGCAATGAGCCTCGGGGGCGGCCGGCAGGCGCTCCTGTCCCTGATGGTCGCGCTCGCGGTCGTCGCAGTCGGGCCGGCGCGTGCCGCGCAGCCGTTCCTCGACCTCGACGTCGATCTCGATCCCGGCACGCGGCAGCTGCACGCGGTGGCCCTGGTCTCGCCTGCGGCGCGTGACTTCTGGTTCGCGCTGCACGAGTCGCTGCGCGTGACGGCCGTCTCGGCCGACGGCAAGCCGGTGCGCGTGGTGCCGGCGGGGCGCGACGGACCGGTGCAGGGCTGGCGGGTGCAGGTGCCGGCAGGCGGCGACCGCGTGCGCGTGGAATACGGCGGAACGCTGCCGGCGCTCGATCGCAGTCTCGATGCCCGCGGCGTGCTGCGTTCCCTGCCGCCGATGGCATCCCCGGAAGGCAGCTTTCTCCCCGCATCCGGAGCCTGGTACCCGCAGCCGGCGCCGCTGTTTGCGTATCGGGCAACGCTGTCGGTGCCGGGCGACCAGCGCGCGGTGGTTCCGGGACGGCTCATCTCCGAGGACGTTCCGTCCGCCGCCGCCGGCCGCTATCGCGCCCGCTTCGAGTTCGTGCAGCCCGCCACCGGCATCGACCTCATGGCCGGGCCGTGGCTCGTCCGCGAGCAGATCGCGCCGCGCGCGAGCGGCGGGCCGCTGCGGCTGCGTACGTATTTCCCGCGCGAGCTCGATGCACTCCCCGGCCTGGCCGACAGCTATCTCGACGACTCGCGCCGCTACATCGAGCTCTACAGCGACGCGATCGGCGCCTACCCGTTCACCGAGTTCTCCGTGGTGGCGGGGCCGCTGCCCACCGGCTTCGGCATGCCCACACTCACCTACATGGGCGCGGAGGTGGTGAAGCTGCCGTTCATCCGCGCCACGTCGCTCGGCCACGAGGTGCTGCACAACTGGTGGGGCAACGGGGTCCGGGTCGACTACGCGCGGGGCAACTGGTCCGAGGGCCTCACCACCTTCATGGCGGACTACGCCTACAAGGAGCGCGAGTCGGCCGCGGCGGCGCAGGCGATGCGGCTCGCGTGGCTGCGCGATTCCGCTGCGGTGCCGGCCGGCAGCCAGCAGCCGCTCGCGGCCTTTCGCTCCCGCACGCATGGGGCGGCGGCGGCCGTCGGCTACGGCAAGGCGGCGATGCTGTTCGTGATGCTGCGCGACGAAGATCGGCGACGAAGCGTTCGATCGCGGCATCCGCGCGTTCTGGGCGGAGCACCGCTTCCGCGCGGCCTCGTGGGTCGATCTGCAGGCCGCGTTCGCCAGGGCCTCGGGCAAATCGCTCGCGCCGTTCTTCGCGCAATGGCTCGATCGCGCCGGCGCCCCGGCATTGAGGATCGCCGGCGCCACGGCCCGCACCGAGGCCGGCGCGATCCGCCTGCGCGTGGGCTTCGAGCAGACGGCGCCTGCCTACTCACTGCGCGTGCCCCTGCAGATCGCCTTCGCCGGCCGCGCCGAAACCCGCTGGGTCGTCGTCGGGCGCCAGCGCGAGACCGTCACGCTCGACGTCGCCGCGATGCCCGAAGGCCTGCGGCTCGATCCCGACGTGCGCGTGTGGCGCGTGCTGGAACCGGAGGAGTTGCCCCCGATCCTGCGACTATGGATCGTCGCCACGGCACCGCGGCTGGTGCAGGCCACGCCGGGCGAGGCCGTGCGCGCGGCGGCGAGCACGGTGGCGCAACGCTTCTTCGAGAGCCCGGCGCAACCGCTGCCCCTCGACGCGTTGCCGCGCGGGACCGAACCCGCCCTGCTGGTCGGCCTGCATGCGGACGTCGACGCGGCGTTGGCGCAGGCGGGCCTGCCGCCGCGTCCTGCGAGTCTCGCCGGGCGGGGCAGCGCGCAGGTGTGGACCCTCGAGCGCACGGACGGCCGGCCCGTGACGGTGGTTTCGGCCAGGGATGCCGAAGCCCTGCTCGCGCTCTCCGGCCTCCTGCCGCACTACGGCGGGCAGAGCTGGCTCGTGTTCGACGGCCGGCGCGCGCTGGACCGCGGCGTGTGGCCCGCGCCGGGGCGGCTCGTCGCCGTGGAGAAGGCGGCCGGCCAGACCCGCCCCTGAGGAGGGGCGCCGGGAACTCGCGGCGCCGCCCGCGACGCGCCGCCTACGAGCGTTCGGGAACGCCGGCGACGTGAAGACCCGGTGTCGCAGACGGGCCCTCGCGGTCGCGCGGCCGAAACCAGTTGAGGCGCTCGCGCAGTCGCACCACGCCGCCGACGATGATCAGCGTCGGCGGCGTCAGCTTGGCCTCGGCCGCCTGCTGCGCGAGCGTCTGCAGCGTGCCCGTGACCACTCGCTGCTCGCGCGTGGTGCCCTGCTGGACGATGGCCGCCGGCGTGCCGGGGGCGAGCCCGTGCGCGACCAGGCCGGCGCACAGCGCCGGCAGGCCCACGAGCCCCATGTAGACGACGATGGTCTGCCGCGGCCGGGCCAGCGCCGGCCAGTCGAGATCCATGCTGCCGTTCTTGAGGTGGCCGGTCACGAACACGCAGGCCTGCGCGAAATCGCGGTGCGTGAGGGGGATGCCGGCGTACGCGGCCACGCCCAGCGCGGCGGTGATGCCCGGCACGATCTCGAACGGCACGCCTTGCGCGGCCAGCGTGTCGATCTCCTCGCCGCCGCGACCGAACAGGAACGGGTCGCCGCCCTTCAGCCGCAGCACCCGCTTGCCCTCGCGGGCGAGCCGCACCAGCAGCTCGTTGATGGCTTCCTGCGGCAGCGTGTGGTTGTCGCGCTCCTTGCCCACGTAGATGCGGGTTGTCGTCGCCGGCAGCAGGTCGAGCACCTCCTGCGATACGAGGCGGTCGTAGACCACGACGTCGGCGGACTGGATGAGCCGGAATGCGCGCAGCGTCAGCAGCTCCGGGTCGCCGGGGCCGGCGCCGACCAGGTACACCGCGCCGGTCATGCGCCGGCGCCGCCGCGCAACCGCAGCCGCCGCATCCGCCCGATGCGGGCGCGGGAGGGAGCGGGGCGTCGTTGGGATTGACGAAGATGAAGCGGAAGTCGCCGGGCTCGAATTCGACGAAGTCGAGCGTCATGCCGTCGAGCAGGTCGGCGTGCTGCGGCGACACCACCAGCGCGATGCCTGCCGAGGACACCACGCGGTCGTCGCCGCGCGCGTCGTCGAAGCCCATGGCGTAGTGGAGCGAGCCGTCCGTATCGCGGCGGGCGGCGATGCGCAGCCCCATCTCGTCGGCGTCGGATTGGGTCGCCGCGACGCGGATCTGCTGCGCGGCGCTGGGTGTGACGGTGATCATCGTGCCCTCATCGTTTCAAGGTCCGGGGTTGCGTTCCGACGTAGCCCGGGTTGAGCGCCAGCGAAACCCGGGTGGTTGTGGCCATTGCCGCGCCCACCCGGGTTTCGCCTCGCGGCTCAACCCGGGCTACGCACGGCCCGGAGGCCGATGGCTTGAGCCTCAATGTTCCCCCTTGGTGCGCAGCAGGCCGGCGAGCCGGTTGCCCTGCTTCTGCGGCCCGCCGCGCGGGAACATCTCGTGCAGGTGGTGATTCGAGCCGCGCTGCGGACCCCACGCGGCGGTGAAATGCCGGATCATCGCCCGCACCTGCGCCTGGACGCCGTGTGCGGCATAGTAGTCGCGCAGGAAAGCTATCACCTCCCAGTGCGAGGGCGTCAGGTTCAGTCCTTCCTCCCGTGCCAATGCGCGCGCGAAGTCCTCCGACCACTGGCTGCGGTCGACGAGGTAGCCCTCGCTGTCGGTGGCCACGCGCTTGCCGCCGACGACGAGGGCGCGCGTGGAGGGGCCGGCGATCGTCATGCGGGCGCGCTCGGATCCGCGGTCACAGCACCAGCGTTTCCCGGCCGCGCGCGGGCGACAGGTAGACGATGTTGTCGCTGCGCGAGCGCCGGTAGTCGGCGTGCCGGACGAAATCAACGAAGCGCGCCGCCCAGAGGTTGCCTCCCGCGCTGCGCAGGTGGGCATAGGACGCGAGCACGTTGTTGACGACGATGCCGTCGCGCCGGCCGTCGATGCCGTGCCCGCGCTTGACGGCATAGGCGCACCGCAGGTCTGGGGGCAGGTTCTCGAGACTGGAGTAATGGAATTCGTGCGCGCGCACGATCGCCGTGCCGGCGGGCGCCAGGGGCCAGGGAAACGCCGCCGTCTCCTCGAGGTTCACGTAGCCGCGCCCGACCGGGCGCTCGTGCATCACGACGTCGCCGGGAATCGCGCCGACCATACGGAACGTCTGGCCCTTGTGCGTCAGCGAGCGGGCGAGGTACATGAGCCCGCCGCATTCGGCGTAGACGGGCATTCCCGCCTCGATCGCGCCGCGGATGCGGGCGCGCAGCGGGGCGTTCGCCTCGAGCTCGGCGGCGTACAACTCCGGAAATCCGCCGCCGATGAACAGCGCGTCGACGTTGGGCAGCTGGGCGTCGGCCAGCGTGTCGAAGCGGATCAGCGTCGCGCCGGCCGCGCGCAGCGCGTCGAGGTCGTCGGCGTAGTAGAAGCCGAAGGCGCGATCCTGCGCGACGCCGATCCGCACGTCGGCTGCGGCCGCCGGCCAGGGGTCGGCGAGGGCGTCCCCGGGCACGGCCAGCGGCGGGACGTCCGCGGCGAGCGCCAGCACGCCGTCGAGATCGACCTGCCGCGCCACCAGCGCCGCGATCCCGTCCACCCGCTCCTGCGCGCCGGCGGCTTCGTTGCTGGGCATGAGGCCGAGGTGGCGCTCGACGATGGCGAGACGCGGGTCGCAGTGCACGGCGCCCAGCACCCGCACGTCGGTGTAGTGCTCGATCACCATCCGCAGCTTGGCCTCGTGCCGGCTGCCGCCGAGGTTGTTCAGGATCACGCCGGCGATGCGGACGTCGCGGTCGAAGGCCTGGTAGCCGAGGATCAGCGGCGCGATGCCGCGCGTCATGCCGCGCGCGTCGATGACCAGCACGACGGGCAGGCCGAGGACCTTCGCCAGCGCCGCGTTGCTGTTGCTGCCGTCGAGGGCGAGGCCGTCGTAGAGCCCCTTGTTGCCCTCGACGATCGCGATGTCGGCGGCCTGCGCGTGCCGCCGGAAGGTGCCGCGGTATTCGGCGTTGTCGGAAAGGTACGGGTCGAGGTTGCGGCAGCGGCGCCCGCGACGCGAGCGTCAGCCACATCGGGTCGATGTAATCGGGCCCCTTCTTGAACGCCTGCACCGTGAGGCCGCGCTGGCGCAGCGCGGCGCAGAGGCCGATGCTGACGGTCGTCTTGCCCGACGACTTGTGCGCGGCCGAGATCAGCACGCGGGGCAGGTTCGCGGCGAGGGTCATTGTCCGGCTGCTCCGGCGGCGGCACTGGGCGGCGGCGCCTCGTCCTCCGGCAGGAACGGGAGCACCCGCACGCCGACCGCCGTGATCAGGAAGGCGATGCCGACGCCGCCCAGTCCCAGCAGCAGCTCCGGCAGCCGCGGCGCGTACGCGCGCACCTGCCCGTCGCCGAAGCTGCTGCGCGCCTCGTAGCCGGGGAAGATGTCGAGCGGGAAGGCCTGGCCGCCGATGATGAACACGTACAGCAGCGCGAACGCGCCGGCGATCACGAGCAGCGAGGCGGCGACGCGCGAGCGCGCGCCGCCGAAGCGCGGGTGCCAGACCAGCACTAGCGGCAGGACGCTGCCGGCGCCGACGTAACCCCACCAGAAGAGCGCCGGATACACGCCGCCGTCCAGCAGGATGAAGCGCTCGAACGCCTGCTGCCGCGCGAAGTAGGCGTTGGTGAGGTGATGGATCAGCGTCAGGTAGAGGACGCCGAGGACGAACAGCCCGAGCAGGTTGGCGAGGCGACGCTGCAGTTCCGCCGGCAGGCCGATGTCGTTCCACGCGTACAGCGCCGACCGCACGACCAGGAACGCGGCGAGCCCCCACGCGAACGACATCGCGATGAACAGCGGCGGCAGCAGCGCGCTGCCGTACGCCGGGCGGGCGACGAGGAACGCGAAGATGGCGCCGGTGCCGGTGGTGAGCACGATCCGCCACGCGAACGCGGCGAAGCCCGCCGTCCTGGAATGCACGCCCATCCGCCGCTCCATCAGCGTCCACAGGTACACCGCGACGATCGCGAACATGCCCGAGTAGAGGAACACGTTCCAGGCGAACACGGAAGTGAAGTTGTAGTGCGTCGCGGCGACGACGATGCGCTCCGGGCGGCCGAGGTCGAGCATCAGCACCGTGAGCCCGCCGGCGAGCAGCGCGAGGCAGAGGAGGCCCGACAGCGGCGCGTGGGGCTTGTACGCCGACTGGCCGAACACCGACCCGATCGAGGCCACGTTGAGCGCACCCGAGGCGGCCACGATCATGAAGATCGCGAACACGTGCGGCAGGCCCCAGACGATCTGGTTGTTCATGCCCGTCACTGCGTGGCCGTGGCTTCCATGTAGTGGGCGGCGGCGAGCCCGGCGAGCACCACCAGCGCGCCCAGCGCCGCCAGCGCCCAGTACCGGCGCGATTCGTTGCGGGCTGGATCGGCGCGCGTCATGGCCGGTCAGATTCCCGCATAGCGCACCCCGGGATCGAGGCGCAGGTCGGCGCGCAGCGGGGTTGCGCCGAGGGCGGCGATGCGCTGCGAGATCTCGCTCTTCGGATCGGCGAGATTGCCGAACAGCAGGGCCTTATGGCCGGTGGCGGCGCACGCCTCCACGCACGCCGGGATCCGGTCGCGGTCGATGCGGTGGACGCACAGCGTGCATGACTCCACGCAGCCCTTGCCGCGGGGGATCTCGGGCAGCTGGTCGGTGACCGGCTCGTGCACGAACGAGCGCGCGCCGTAGGGACAGGCCATCATGCAGTAGCGGCAGCCGATGCACGTGTGGCGATCGACGAGCACGATGCCGTCGGCGCGCTTGAACGACGCGCGGGTGGGGCAGACGTCGACGCAGGGCGGATCGGCGCAGTGTTGGCACATCACCGGCGCAGACTTCGCCTGGCCGCTGCGCAGGTCCTTCAACTCGACCTTGCGGATCCACTGCGCGGACGTGGCGGTCTTGGCCGCCGGCAGCGCGTGCTCGGTGTCGCAGGCGACGACGCAGGCGTTGCAGTCGGCCGCGCAGCGGTTGGCGTCGACCAGCATGCCCCAGCGCACCTCGTCCGACGCGCCTTCGGCGGGCGGACGGCCGTGGGCGAGGTCGAACAGCGTGACGCCGGGCGCGATCACCACGCCCGCCATCGCCGCGCCCCAGGCGAGGATCTGCCGCCGGCCGGGATCGACGCCGCTCATCGCGTGACGGGCTCCGTCGCTGCGGCCTCGGGCGCGGCTGACGCGGCGGACGGCGAGGGCTTCGGCCGGTCCGAATGGCATTCGAAGCAGTCGAGCCTGACCCCGGCGTAGGCGTGGCAGCCCTCGCAGAAGGCGTCCCTGCTGCCGGTGACGCGCCGCGTCTCCTTGCCCGCGTGGCAGGTCACGCAGTTGGCGAGGCTGTGCTGCGTGGTCCGGATGCCCTCGCGCACGGTGCGGTCGCGGTGATGCTTCAACAGTTCCATGTGGTTGCGGCGCATGAACGCGGTGTCCTCGACGCACTTGCCGTCCGGTACGGCAAGCCGCGGCGCGCGCGCGCCGGCGTCGTCGGCGGCAGGCGCCGCACCTGCTGCGGCGACGGCGACCAGCGCGGCAAGCAGCGCCAGCCGCGCGAACGGCCGCATCGACCGCGGGACGCCGCGCCCGCGCATGGCGCTACTCGCCCAGCCCCATCTGGATGTACCCCGTGGGGCACACGTCCTTGCAGATGTGGCAGCCGATGCACTTGTCGTAGTCGGTGTACACGTAGCGGCCGGTCGTGGCCTCCTTCTTCGGCACCCGCGCCACGGCCGTCTGCGGGCAGTAGACCACGCAGTTGTCGCACTCGAAGCACTGGCCGCAGCTCATGCAGCGCTTGGCTTCCGCCATCGCCTCGGCTTCGGACAGCGGCGCCAGGCGCTCCTCGAAATTGCCCAGCGCCGACTCGCGCGTGAGCGTGGTCACCTTGCGCCTGACCCGCTCCACGTAGTTGAAGTGCCCGAGGAAGAGCTCGTCGTGCGGAATCACGTAGCGGTCGGAGCGGTTGTCGTAATTGTGGATCGCGGCGTTGCTGGTGTCGGTGCCGAGGATCGGCTCGTGCGCCTCGCTGAACGCGAGGCCCTTCTCGAGCATCTTGCGCTTCAGGTCGAACGCGTGGACGTCGACCTTCGGCCGCTTCTCGAGGTCCTCGCCGCGCAGGAAGCGGTCGATGCCTTCGGCGGCGATGGCGCCGTGGCCGATCGCCGTGGTGAGCAGATGCGGCCGCAGCACGTCGCCGCCGGCGAACGTGCCGGCCTTGCCCGCGACCTGGTAGTTCTTGTCGGCGGCGACCATGCCGCGCCCGTTGTCGAATTCCTCGAGACCGGTGAAATCCACCGCCTGCCCGATCGCGGACACGATGAGGTCGGCGGGGATCTCCTCCTCGGTGCCGTCGATCATCCTGATCTCCAGCTTCGGGCCGATGAACCTGGCCTCGCACTGCGCGACGACCAGCGCCGTGGCGCGGCCGCCGGCGTCCTTGATCACGCGCACCGGCGCGAGGCCGCCGCGGATGGCGATGCCTTCCGCCTGCGCCTGCTCGATCTCGTGCTTGTTCGCCTGCATCTTGTCGACGTTGAACACCGAGGTCAGCGTGACCTCGGCGCCCTGCTTCGCCGACACGGACGCGACGTCGTGCGCGAGGTGGCCGGCGATCGCGCGTTCGGGTGTGTCGGTGGGCTTGGGGTTCTCGATGTGGCCGAGGCGACGGGCGACGGTGGCGACGTCGATCGACGTGTCGCCGCCGCCGATGACCACGACGCGCTTGCCGACGTGGCGCAGGCGCCCGTCGTTGAACGCCTTGAGGAAGGCGGTGGCGGTGACGACGTTGGGCGCGTCGCCGCCGGGGGCCGGCAGCGGCCGCCCGGACTGCGCGCCCATCCCGAGGAAGACCGCGGCGTAATCGCGGCGCAGCTCGTCCAGCGTGACGTCGGTGCCGATCCGGCAGTTGAGGCGCGTCTCGACGCCCAGGTCGACGATGCGCTGGATCTCGGCGTCGAGCACCTCGCGCGGCGTGCGGAAGCCGGGGATGCCGTAGCGCATCATCCCGCCCAGGTGCTCGTGCTCATCGAAGACCGTCACGTCGTGACCCTTGCGCACGAGCTGGTACGCGCAGGACAGCCCGGCGGGGCCGCCGCCGATCACGGCGACCTTCATGCCGGTCTTCACCTGGGGAGGCGCGAAACTGAGCCCGTTGGCAATGGCGTACTCGCCGAGGAAGTGCTCGACCGAGTTGATGCCGACGTGGTCTTCGACCTCGTTCCTGTTGCAGCCGGTCTCGCAGGGCGCGGGGCACACCCTTCCCATCACCGAAGGGAACGGGTTCGCCTCGGTGAGCCGTCGCCACGCGTACTCCTGCCACTTGACGCCCGCCGGCGGCTTCTCGATGCCGCGCACGATGTTGAGGTAGCCCCGGATGTCCTCGCCGGAAGGGCAGCTGCCCTGGCACGGCGGTGTCGACTGGATGTAGGTCGGGCACTTGTGGGTGTAGCTCGCCTGGAAGATCTGGTCGCGCCACGACTTCCACTTGTCGTCGCCGTCGCGATACATGCGGAAGGTGAGCTTTTCGCCGGATGGGCTGGAGGTCGTTGACATCGTCGGGACTCCGGGAGATGGCTTGTTCTGCGGGATGGCGCGGGCGGCCGGTCAGTGCCCGGCCTCGAGACGGATGGCGGTGCTGACGAGCTGGTGGACGCCGCCCACCATGCCCATCTTGAAGCCGTAGTAGGGCAGCACCTTCGAGAACTGCGCCTTGCAGATCGCGCAGATCGTGGCCATGAAATTGACGCCGTGGCTGTCGACGATCCGCTGCAGCGATTCCATCCGCGGCAGCGCGCCCTTCACCCGCAGGTCGAGGAGCTCGTCGGTGAGGAGCCCGCCGCCGCCGCCGCAGCAGAACGTGGCCTCGCGCGTGGTGCCGCGGGCCATCTCGACGTAGCGGTTGGCCACCGCCTTGATGATGTTGCGCGGGATCTCGAACTGCCCGCCGGGCGTGTCGCCCATGCGCGAGCCGCGCGCGACGTTGCACGAGTCGTGGAACGTGATCACGCGGTGGTCGTTGGCGTCCTTGTCGAGGGTCAGCGCGCCGCGCTGGATCAGGTCCCACGTCAGCTCGCAGATGTGCGTGGGCTGGCGATGGCGCGGGTCGAGCTGGCGCTGCAGCATCTGCGCGAAGGGGTCATCGCCGCCGGCGCCGATGCCGGCCAGCGTGTTCCACATGCTGTACGCGACGCGCCAGGCGTGGCCGCACTCGCCGACGACGATGCGCTTGACGCCGAGGTCGAGCGCCGCCTCGCGGATGCGCAGCGCGATCGTCTGCAGCTGCGCGTAATTGCCGATGAAGAGGCCGAAGTTGCCGGCTTCCGACGCGTGCGAGGAGAGCGTCCAGCGGATCCCCGCGGCGTGGAACACCTTGGCGTAGCCGATCAGGCTGTCGACGTGCGGCTCGGCGAAGAAATCGGCGGACGGCGTGACCAGCAGCACCTCCGCGCCCTTCTCGTCGAGCGGAAAGCGGACGTCGGCGCCGGTCTCGTCCTTGACGTCCTCCTCGAGGCCCGACAGGGTGTCGGCCAGCGCGGGGCCGGGCAGGCCGAGGTTGTTGCCGATCCGGTGGACCTTGCCGATGATCTCGTTGGAGTATTTCTGCCCGAGACCGACTTCGTCCATGATCTCCTTGGCCGCCATCGTCACCTCGGCGGTGTCGATGCCGTAGGGGCAGAATACCGAGCAGCGGCGGCACTCGGAGCACTGGTTGTAATACGCGTACCACTGGTCGAGCACGTCCTTCGTCAGGTCGCGCGCCCCGACCAGCCTGGGGAACAGCTTGCCCGGCAGCGTGAAGTAGCGGCGGTAGACGCTGCGCATCAGGTCCTGGCGCGCGACCGGCATGTTCAGCGGATCCTGCGTGCCGATGAAGTAGTGGCACTTGTCGGCGCAGGCGCCGCAGTGCACGCAGGCGTCCATGTAGACCTTGAGCGAGCGGTACTTGCCCAGCAGGTCGCCCATCTTGCCGATCGCCTTCTTCTCCCAGCCCTCGGCGAGCTCGCCGGGGAAGCCCAGCGCCTGCTGCATCTTGTCGTTGGCGACGTAGGGCTTCGACGCGGCCATCGCACCGGGCTGGAGCGCCTGCGGCGCGCCGGGAAACTCGCGCAGCGGCGGCGCTTTCAGCGCGGCTTTGGCGTCGGGGGCGGCCATGGTCAGCGCCCGCCCGGCCACCCGATGGGCGCTGGCGTGCGCCCGCCTGGGGGAGACGAGCCCGGTGAGCCTGGGGTTCGGTTCATTGCTTCGGGTCGAGGCGCGCCGCCCACGGCGCGAGGTGGCGGTGCTCGCGCGGGTCGTCGGCCTGGTTGCGCGACGGCGAGAAGAAGAGCCCCGGCGCGTGCAGCAGCTTGCTGAACGGGAAGATCAGCAGCAGCACGGCGACCAGGCCGAGGTGCGCGTACAGCAGCGCGTCGGCGGGCAGCGGCTGCCAGTCGAAATGCATGAGGCCGAGGAAGTACGCCTTCACCGCGACGATGTCCGTGTGCGCGACGAACTTCATCGCGAGGCCGGACGCGGCGATCAGCAGCAGCAGGGCGAGCATCAGGTGATCCGACGGCGTCGAGATGTAGCGCACGCGCGCGACGAAGATCCGGCGTAGCCAGAGGCCGGCGAGGCCCGCGGCCATCGCGAGCCCGGCGACCACGCCGAACTCCTGCAGGAAGGCGACCCATGCCCACACCGGCTCGGTGAAGTAGCGCAGGTGCCGCAGCAGCACCAGCGCGAGGCCGGCATGGAAGAGCCAGCCGCACGCCCAGGTCCACAGATTGCTCTTGAACAGGCTCTCGAAGAGCACGACCTCGCGCAGCATCCGCAGGGCGACGCCGCCCGTCGTCGTCGGCGCCGGGGTCGTCGGGATCTTGAGCGGCGCCGGTGTCCGCGCGTAGTCGTAGACGCGGTACGCCAGCATCCCCGCGAATACCGCGGTCGCGAGATAGAACAGCACGGCGAACAGGACGGTGGCGGCGGTCACGGGTGGAGTCAGCCGCGCAGCGTCGTATTGCGGCTCCGACCCCGATGGACTAGACGCAGCCGGTGGGCTTGGGCAGGCCGGCGATCTTGCACGCCTGCTTGGCCGGGCCGTACGGGAACAGCTCGTAGAGGTACGCGCTGTTGCCTTTCTCCGGGCCGAGCTGCTTGCCGATGGCCTTGGTCAGCACGCGCACCGCCGGCGCGATCTGGTATTCGTCGTAGTACTTGCGCAGGAAGTTGACGACCTCCCAGTGGCTGGGGGACATGTCGACGTTTTCCGTCTTGGCAATGACGTTCGCGATGTCCTCGGTCCAGTCGGTCAGGTTGACGAGATAGCCTTCCTCGTCGGTCTCGAAGGACTTGCCGTCGACTTCGATGGTGGGCATGGGTGGATCTCCTCGGGTGGATGAAACGGGGGTGTTCAGAGCCAGGATTGGCAGGATGGATGCAGGGCGACGAGGTCGACGAAGCCGTCGTAGCCGACGGTGGTGATGCCGTCGATGACACGGTCGGCGACGGCGCGCGCTTCCAGGTCGGGCAGCAGCGCATAGATCTTGAACTTCGCCAGTGCGGCGGTGACCGTGCCTTCGACGCTCGTGCCGCGCACGGCGGCGTACACGGCGTCCTCGATCAGCAGCACCGCGCCGCCGGGCGCCGCGATGCGCAGGCAGGCCTCGAGCGAGTTTCGCTCCAGCGGCGACTTGTTGACGATGTGCAGCATCGACGATCCGCCCGGTCAGAAGGAGAGCACGACGTCCTGCTCGTCCATCAGGCGGCCCAGCTCGTCGGCGGCGAGCACGGTGACGTCGACGAGGAGATCGCTCTCGGTGAGGCCGCGCGCCGCCATCGACTCGCGCTCGACGTAGAGCTTCTCGACGTCGTAGCCCTCGAGCGCGCGGTAGGCGGGCGAGAAGTTCTTGGTCTCGATGCCCTTGGTCTGCTGGCCCTTCTTCAGCTGCCAGACGCCGTCGTCGATGAACACCAGCGAGACGTCCTGGTCGAACGCCGCCGTGATCAGCACGACTTCCAGCGACTCCAGCGCGTAGACGGTGCCGTGCGGCGCCGTCCGGTTGACGAACATGAACTTCTTCGAGGTGCCCTCGGACATTTCTACCTCAGCGCCCGCCCGGCCGCCCGAAGGGCGCTGAGCGCCCCCTTGGGGGGAGGCGAGCGAAGTGAGCTCCGGGGGTCCATCTCAGTCCCCGAACACGACCGTGCGATCGGACTGAATGCCTGTCTCGACCAGCTGTCCCAGACCGGAGATGCGGAAGCCCGGCGCGAGGTTCTCGTCCTTGATGCCGCGCCGCAGCGCCGCGGCTACGCAGACGACGAGATCGACACCGTGCTCCTGCGCGAGCTTTGACCACCGCGCGACAATGTTGCGGTCGTCCTGCGGCGGCTCCGTGAGTCGCGTCGAGTTGTTCACGCCGTCGTGATAGAAGAAGACGCGATGGATCGCATGGCCCTTCGCCAGCGCCGCCTTGCAGAAAAGGTAGGCGGAATCGCTGGCCTGGTGCTGGTAGGGGCCTTCGTTGACGAGTATGCCGAACTTCATGGGCAGCCGTGTTGACGCCGGTCAGAACCGGATGTGCGTGGACGCGTTGAGGTTCGCCCGCGCCCCGCGCCAGTCGTCGATCAGGTACTTGGTGAACGGCAGCCCGGTCTTCTCGAAGAAGCGCGGCCAGCCGATGCGCTCGATCCAGTCGGCCATGCGCTCCCAGCCGCGGGCGTCGGCCTTGTAGACGCGCAGGATCCGCGTGACCACCTCGGCCACCTCGGGCCAGCGCGGCGGGTTGTTGGGCAGGCCGGCGGCGACCATCTTCATGAACGTCGGCTTGGCGCGGGCATTGGAATTCTTGCCGCCGACCCAGATCGCGAGCTTCGAGTGCTCGGGGTCGTTGATCTGCATCGGCGGACACGGCGGATAGCAGGCGCCGCAGCAGATGCACTTCTTTTCGTCGACTTCGAGCGAGGGCTTGCCGTTGACCAGCGCCGGACGGATCGCCGCGACCGGGCAGCGGGCGACCACCGCCGGGCGCTCGCAGACGTTGGCGACGAGGTCGTGGTTGATCTTCGGCGGCTTGGTGTGCTGGACGATGATCGCGATGTCCGCCTGCCCGCCGCAGTTGATCTCGCAGCAGGACGTCGACAGATGGACGCGGTTGGGCATCTCCTCGCGCCGAAACTCGTCGTAGAGTTCGTCCATCAGCGCCTTGACCACGCCCGATGCGTCGGTGCCCGGGATGTCGCAATGCAGCCAGCCCTGCGTGTGCGCGATCATCGACACGGAGTTGCCGGTGCCGCCGACCGGGAAGCCGCTCTTCTCGAGCGCCTCGATCAGCGGCGCGACCTTGGCCTGCGACGACACCATGAACTCGATGTTGGAGCGGATGGTGAAGCGGACGTGACTCTCCGCGTACTTGTCGGCGATGTCGCACAGCGTGCGGATCGTCCAGACGTCCATCTGCCGCTGCGTGCCGGCGCGCACGGTCCACACTTCGTCGCCGTTGTGCGCGACGTGGCGCAGGACGCCCGGGCGCGGGCGATCGTGGTATTTCCAGTTGCCGTAGTTCTTCGCCAGCAGCGGGTGCAGGAATTGCCTGTTGTCGGGGACGCCGCTCTCGATCGCCCGGCGCATCTGGGGTTGGGCCATGCTTGGTCTCCTCAGGCCGCTTGCTTCTTGGCGTTGATCTTGGCGACTTCGTCGTCCCATCCGTCCATGCGCACGTAGGGGTTGGTGCGCGGCGCCGAGACCATGTTCGCGTCCACCTCGATGCCCAGCGCGTCCAGGAAGTTGACGATGCCGATGCGCTCGATCATCTCGCCGGTGCGCTCGTGCTCGAGCGCGTTCTCGGCGAAGAAGTCGATGATCTGGTGGCCGAGCTCGACCAGCTTCTCGCGGTCCTCGTCGGTCTCGAGCTTCATGAACGGGATCACGACGGTGCCCATAAGGTCGCCGATCTTGAGCGTGCGCTTGCCGCCGACCAGGATCGTCGCGCCCTTGTCCTTGCCCGGCGCCAGCGCGCCGGTCATCACGTTGATGCAGTGCATGCAGCGGACACAGTCGCTGTTGTCGATCTCCAGCGCGTGCGTGTCGCTCACCGCCACCGACGACATCGCGGCGGACGACCGGACGTCCTTGATTTCCTTCAGCTGGATCGCCTTGGTCGGGCAGCGGGCGACGACGTCGTTGACCAGCTCGTTCATCCCGTGCCTGGCGAACCACTTCTTCGCCAGCGCCTCGTCGGTGCGGATGTTGTCGCGCCAGGTGCCGATGACCGCCATGTCGGCGCGCTGGATCGAGTTCATGCAGTCGTTCGGGCAGCCGCTGAACTTGAACTTGAACTTGTACGGCAGCGACGGCCGGTGGATGTCGTCGAGGAAGCTGTTGATGACGGTCCGGTGCGCCGTTCCCTCGTCGTAGCACGACTGCTCGCAGCGCGCCGCGCCCACGCAGGACATCGACGTGCGCACCGCCGGGCCGGCGCCCCCGAGATCGAAGCCGAGTTCGTTGATCGCGTCGAAGGCGGGCTGGACGTTCGCGCTGGTCACGCCCTGGAACATGATGTCGCCGGACTGGCCGTGGAAGGCGATCAGGCCGGACCCGTGCTTCTCCCAGATGTCCGCCATCTTGCGCAGCACGTCGGTGCTGTAGTGCATGCCGGCCGGCGGCATGACGCGCAGCGTGTGGAATTCCGCGGCATCGGGGAACAGCGGCTTGTTGTCGGCGTCCTTGGCCTCGGTGAAGCGGGGGATCACGCCCCCGCCATAGCCGAAGACGCCCACGGTGCCGCCCTTCCAGTAGCCCTTGCGCGTCTTGTAGGAATGCTCGAGCTGGCCCAGCAGGTCGACGACGTAGTCCTTGTCCTGCGCCAGCCGCTTGAGTCCGGTGACGAAGCTCGGCCACGGACCGCCTTCCAGCTGGTTCAGCATGGGGGTCGGATACATCGCTTTTGCCATGACTGCTCCTCCTCGAATCCGTCCAGAATACTACGGCGGCCGTCGCCTGCGGCGCCATCGCTCCACCCGGTTATCCTGAATAAGCCCTATGGAGGGGATTGAAAATCACCCAGAGGGAGTATGGCCGCATCACTCGCCGTGGCTATGGACTGCGCGGGGCCGGAGCTCGCCCAATACGCACTCTGCGCGGCACGCCGACGCGAGGCGCTGCCACCGTCGCTCTCGGATGGTGGACCGGGGCCGCCTTGGGCGATGCCGCGGTCGGGCGCACAATCGGGTGGGACGCGCGCCGCGTGTCCGCGATCGCCGCCGTCCTGACCCATCGAGCCCGCATGCAGATCACCCCGCTTGAACAGTTCAAGGTGCCCCTCGGGGGACAGGAAATCGAATTGCAGGAGCTCGTCCACGACGGCGGCGGCATGAAGCTGTTGCGCATCCGGATCCGCGAGCGCGTGCGGTTCACCATCTTCGACGTCGACCCCGCCACGGCGCGGCGGTGGGGCGAGGCGATGGTCCGCTGGGCGGCCACGCAGCCCGGCGGCGGTCACGATGGCGCCGGCTGAGCGCCCGGCCGCTCCGGCGCCGGCGCAGGCAGAACCCGGGCGCGAGTCCGGCTGCCCGATCACGGACGTCGTGTTCGACGTCGAAGGCAGCAGCCTCCCGGCCGACAACGCGTGGCCGCTGCTGCAGGCGATCGAGCGCTGCCTGCCGTGGCTCGCGACCGAGGACGGGGCCGGCATCCATCCGCTGCACGCGGTGCCGACGACGCACGACGTGGTGCTGCTGGCCCGGCGCGCCAAGCTCGTGCTGCGGGTGCCCGAGGCGCGGCGGGACGACGCGCTCGCGCTCCAGGGCGCCCGGCTGGACGTGGCAGGCAGCGCACTCGTGGTCGGCGCCGGCCGACCGCGCGCGCTGCGGGAGAGCGCGACGCTGCACGCGCTGCGGGTCGCCGCCGAGACCGGCGACGAGACGCGATTCCAGGACGAGGTGATGCGCCGGCTGCGCGCGTTCGGCGTCGACTGCCGGTTCATCTCGGGGCGGCGCCGGACTTCGTCGGCAGGCCGCCGGGAGATCGCCGGCTTCGCGCTGTCGCTGCACGGGCTCGGCCCGGCGGATTCGCTGCGCGTGCAGGGCGCCGGGATCGGCGGCGAGCGGCGCCTCGGCTGGGGCATATTCGTGCCGGCCAAGGCCATCGTTGCCGCCGACGGCTGAGCGCACTTCCGCGGGCGGCAACGCAGTATATTGGTGTCGAAGGAGGCGTGCGATGGGCTACACGGTGGATGGCGTCGAGCTGGCGACCGACAACGAAGGCTACCTGCTCGAACCCGATTTCCGGGATGAGGTCTCGGCTGCGATAGCGGCGGCGGACGGCGTCGAGTTGACGGACGAGCATCGCGAGGTGATCGCGTTCCTGCGCGAGGAGTACCAGGCGAACGGTCATTCGCCGAACTTCCGCAACATGCTGAAGGGGATGCAGGCGCTCCGGGCGGAAGTCGACAGCAAGTATCTCTACGACCTGTTTCCGCTCGGCCCGGCGAAGCAGGGCGCGAAGATCGCCGGGCTGCCGCAGCCCTACGGCAAGGGCGGCTACTGACGACCGGGAGAACGACGATGACCGACGCGACCACCTCCCACCCTGCCGTGACGCTCGACATGCGCGGCACGAGCTGCCCGGCGCCGCTGCTCGGCGCCAAGAAGATCGTCGACGACCTGCTGGCAGGGCAAGTGCTCCTGCTGTACTCCGACTGCCCCGGCACGCAGGACGACCTCTTCGCCTGGTCCCGGTACACGGACAACGCCATCGTGCGCACCGAGCGGCAGGCCGACGGCAGCCACGCCTACTACATCCGCCGCGGACGGGCGGAGCACCTGCAGCCGAACGTCGTGCTCGACCTGCGCGGCGTGGTCTGCCCGGGCCCGGTGGTGGAAGCGAAGAAGCTCCTCGGCAGCATGCGATCCGGCGAGACGCTGAAGCTCGTCAGCAACTGCCCCGGCGCCAGCGACGACATCGCTGGCTGGACCAGGGCGACGGGGTACCGGCTCCTGAAGACCGAGGAAACCGGGCCGGGCGAGTTCGAGTTCTACATCGGCAAGGCGTGATGCGCATCAAGAGCCACTGGTTCAGGAGCGAAACGCAGAAGTCGCCGGAGGAGATCGCCGGCGCGGCGGCCTTCATCGTGTGGCGCATCGGTCAGAACGCGCTGAAGACGATGCGCTCCGCGCGCTTCGAGCTGGCGCCGGGGCCGCAGTACTTCGCGTTCCTCGCCGAGTTCCTGGCCTTTCTCGCGCTCGGCGCCGATCGCATCGCCTACCGCCGGGACGACCACGCGTGGCGCGTCCGCTTCACCACGACGCTCGCCAATCGCGTGGGGGAGATCCTGGCCGAGAACGAGTCTGACCTGCTGGGCACCGGGACCCGCGGCGAGGTCAAGCGGCGGTTCGTCGCGATGGTCAACGACTGCGCCGTCGACTGCGCCGGCTTCGAGTGGCCGGAGGAGGGGCCCGACTACGCGTTCCTGCGCTATCTGGGCCATCGCGTCGCCGACCTGATGGAGCCGCAGGACAGGACGTGGGCGATCTCGCAGGTGATCGAGGTCGAGGCGCCGGAGGCCGCGGAGACGCTGCAGCGGGGAATGGCCGGCCTGCTCGGCGTCACGCCGGGGCGACGGGAACGGGGCGCGCGTGTCACCACCGGCGAGTGACGCGGCGGCCGTTGCGCGTGCCGAGGGGTCGCGGCAGACGGCCGCGAGTCCGTTCGATCTCGATGCCGAGGCCGCCTATCGCGCATGGCGCGAGCGCAAGCTGCGGGACGCCCCCGCCGACCTGAACGCCCTGCGCGTGCACGTCGGTGACCCGCGCGCTCTCACCGGGGAGGAGCACGCGGCGCTGGCCGAGTGCTGCCGGCGCGCCAACATGGCGATCTACGAGAGCCCGATCGCACAGGCCGACAAGGAGCTCCCGCGTCTGCTCGCCCGCCAGTTCGGCCTCGTCCACCTCGACCGCAACTGGCTCGCCGACGACGACGGCATCAGCAGCGTCGAGGTTGCCGATGGCGGCGGCCGCGGCGATTACATCCCCTACACCGACAAGCCGATCCGCTGGCACACCGACGGCTACTACAATCCGCCCGCGCGGCGGATCCGGGCGATGGTCTTGCACTGCGTGCGCAGCGCCGCGGCCGGCGGCGAGAACGCGCTGCTGGATCACGAGATCGCATATCTGCTGCTGCGCGACGCCGATCCCGCGCTGGTGCGCGCGCTGATGCAGCCCGACGCGATGACCATCCCTGCGCGCGCCGACGACGGCGGCATCGCGCGGCCAGCCGAAACCGGCCCCGTTTTCTCCGTCGACCCGGTCACCGGCGCGCTGCACATGCGCTACACGGCGCGCACGCGCAGCATCGAATGGAAGGACGATCCGGACGTCCGCGCCGCGGCGGCGTTCCTCGAACGCCTGCTCGCCGGAGCGTCGCCGCACATCCACCGCGTCACGCTGCGCCCCGGCATGGGGCTGCTGTGCAACAATGTGCTGCACGACCGCTCCGGATTCGCCGACGACGCGGCGCATCCGCGGCTGATCTATCGCGCCCGCTATTACGACCGGATAGCGACGGGGAACGCGTGATCGCGGCGCGCGGCCCGCGGAGGATGGATGACCCAATGGCTGACGCTGTCCCGCGCCGCGCGCCTGATCGGCGTGCCGCGCGGCGTGCTGCAACGGCACGTGGGCGAGGGACGGCTGCCCTCGAACGACGGGCTGGTCTCGACGGCCGGACTCGCGCAGCTCTATCCCGAATGGCGCCCCGACGACTCGGGCGCGTTCGAGCGCGTTGCGCGCCTCAAGGAGGAGGCGTTCGGCCGCCGCGTGCAGGAGCGCGTGCTGCCGTCGCAGGAAGTGCTGGCGCAGCGCCTGTTCACGCAAAGCCGCGACCTGGCCGACGCGCGGCGCCACCTGTCGCGTTATCACGATCTGGTCGTCGCGTTGCGCGCCCGCATCGATGCGCTGGCGGACGCGCCGCCGACTGCCGCGCTCGGCGAGTTGCGCGCCGCGCTCGAGCAGGGTCTTGCCGAAGTCCTCGCCACCGAATCCGCTGACGCACTGACGATCATGGACGACGTGCTGAAGGTGGTGTCGGCGCAGGTCACCGTGCGCCCGAGCGGCCGCCAGTTCTTCGTCGAGGGCCGCGACACGCTGCTGCAGGCCGGGCTCAAGGCCGGGCTGAAGCTCAACTACGGCTGCGGCAACGGCACGTGCGGCCTGTGCAAGGCGCGGGTCGTCTCCGGCGATGTCACGCGGGTGATGCCGTCCGACTACCCGCTGTCCGAAGCCGAGCGGCTGCAGGGCCACGCGCTGCTGTGCGTGCACTCGGCCGGGTCGGGCGAGATCGTCATCGAGACGCTCGAAGCCCTCGGCCCGGGCGAGATTCCCGAGCAGGAGATCGCGGTGCGGGTGCACAGCGTGAAGCCGCTCGCCGCGGACACGCTGCTCGTTCACCTGCAGACGCCGCGCACGAACCGACTGCGCTTCCTCGCCGGCCAGAGCGCGACGCTCTACGGCGGCGCCGGCGGCGTCGACGCGCAGGGGACGTATCCCATCGCAAGCTGTCCCTGCGACGACCGCAACCTGCACTTCCACATCGCGCGCGATCCGGGCGATGCGCTGGCGCAGCTGCTGTTCGGCGGCGCGGTTCGCGGCGGCGATACCCTGACGCTGTGGGGCCCTACCGGCGGCTTCGTGCTCGCCGAGAGCGAGCGCCCGCTCGCCTTCGTCGCCTGCGACACCGGATTCGCGCCGATCAAGAGCCTGATCGAGCACGCGATGGCGGTGGATGCCTCCGAGTCGCTGTCGCTCGACTGGCTGGCACTGCGCCCCGACGGGCAGTATCTCGCCAACCAATGCCGCGCGTGGGCGGCGGCGTTCGACGATTTCCGCTATGCCTCTCACGCGGCCGTCGATCCCGGCGAGGGCGCGCGGGCCGTGGTCGCGGCGATGGCCGCCGCGCTGCCGCTGGCGCGGCACGACGTCTACGTCGCGGGGCCGGCCTCGTTCGTCGATACGGCGGCCGCTGCGCTCGCCGCCGCCGGCGTGCCGTCCGGCAGGCTCTTCGCCGCCGCGGTGTGACGACGGTGAACGGGCGCAAGGCCATCCCGATCGTTGCTGCGGACGCGGCAGCGGCCGGCGACTGCAGCGGCGCCGAGTCGTTCGCGCTTCTGGTGCTGGGCGACAGCATGGCACCCGAATTCGTCGAGGGTGAAGTCATCGTCGTCGAGCCCGAAGGCCTGGCTGTGGATGGATCGTTCGTGGTGGCGCAGGTTGCGGGCGACTGGACGTTCCGCCAGCTGGCCGCAGCCGATGGGGGATGGGAACTGCGCGCGCTCAACCCGGCCTACCCCGCGACCGCGATCGCCGACCTGTCGCTGGTGCGCGGCGTCGTCATCCAGAAGAGCAGGCCCGGCCGCCGCCGGGCGTCCAAACGCTACGTGGAGTAGACCGCCGTGCCGTATTTCATCTTCCGCACGTACGCCTTTCCGCTCCGCCGCCTCGAACTCGTGGCGGAGGAGGCGGTCTTCCGCGAGGCCTCGGCTCGCACCAAGGCGCTGCGGGCGAGCGCCGACCTGCCGCCCGGCTGCGTGGTGAAGATGGTGTTCGCCGAGAACCAGCTGCACGCCGAGGATCTGCTGAACCAGGTCAGGGCGCCGCAGCCGGGCGTGGTCGGTGACGAATAGCGCGCTGCCTGCGTGATGCCGGGCTTCGGTCGGCTGGTCGCAGCCGTGCGCACCAACTGCCACGTCTCGGATGCCCGCCACGCCCGCGACATGACGCTTTGCACGTACCTGCTGGAGATGCGCGAGCTCTACCGCTGGGAGCAGGGGATCGCGTTCGGCGCGCCGATGCCGCAGGCGGCGGTCGGCGCGTGGATGACCGAGCGCGAGGCGCTGTGGTCGTCGTTGGACGGAGCGGACCTCGTGCCCCTGCCGCTGCCCGTCGGATCGGTCGACCCGTTCGACGTCGACGCCGCCAACCGGGCGCTGGCCGGCCGGGGCCTCGTCTACGGCGCCGGCATCGGGCGCTTCGGCAAGCCGCAGTTCTTCCTCGGCGAGCTGCAGCGCGTCGAGCGGCGCGATGGCGTGCGCATCCTGGTTGCCGGCAGCGAGCACGCGCGTGATCTCTCGGCGTCGCCGGCGGCGCTGCGCGGCGGCACGATCTACGTGCGGATGCAAGCGCTGCGCCGCCAGCTTTGGGAGAAGGCGGAAGCGTGGACGGGCAAGCGCGCCGACGGCGCGCTCAAGGCGGCGCTCGACAGGCACGGGTTCGCCGACGCGCCGGGCGCCGCGATCGAGAGCATGGCGACCGCCGAGGCCGAAACCCTAATCCTGCACGAGCTGGGGGAGCACCAGGCCGGGCGCTTGCTCGGGCCGGCGTGGGAGACGATGCTCGGCGGGCTCGCGAATCGGCGCGCCGAGCTGCTCGCGCGCGCGGCGCGCGACCACCTCGCCGATTGCCTGGTGACGCTCCCCGCGCTGCTGGAGCGCGGGGCGGACGCATCGTTGCATTTCTGGTTCGCCAGCCTCGACGGCCCGCGCCGGCAACTCGTTCCCGCGCTGCCGGCGGCCTACGCTGCATGGCGGGAGGGCGACGGCGGCCGCGCGCTGCGTGCCGCGGCGCGATCGGGCGTGGCGCACTGGGCGCGCGTCTGTGGTGAGATACTCGCGCTCCACGAGAGCCGCGGACCGGACGCCGGTGTTGCCATCGAAGCGCTGGCGCTCGCTGCCGCAATCGCGTAGCCGACCCTGCCACCCACCCCCTCGAGCGTTCCATCCGCCGACCGTCGATGCGCTATCTGATCCTCGCCGCCGGGCTCGGGCGGCGGCTAGGCGACGCCGCGGCGGGCCTGCCCAAGTGCCTGCTCGACATCAACGGCGAACCATTGATCGGCCGGCTTCTGCGCCAGATTCGCAGCAACGATCCGTCTGCCGACATCCATGTGGTTCTGGGCTACCGCGGCGAGGCGGTCGCCCCCGTCGTAGACGGCTGCCGCATCGTCGCCAACCCGTTCTTCGACGTCACCGGCATCAACGCGTCGCTGTGGTTCGCGCGCGCGTCGTTCGACCGCCCGGTGATGGTGATCCACGCCGATCTGGTGCTCGCCGACGAGCTGATGACCGCGCTGATGGCGGCGGAAGCGGAGACGCTGATGGCGTACGACAGCACGCGCCGCGTGCCGACCGAGATCAACGTCGCGGTCGCCGACGGCCGGGTCGTGCGCTTCGACGAGAACTTCGCCGGTTACAGCGGCTTGTACGCGTGCGTGCTGAAGCTCTCGCACCGCGCCGCCGGAGCGTTCGCGGCAGCGCTCGACCGCCGCATCCGGCAGGGCTTCAACAATCCGAAAGACTATTACTTCTTTCTCGTGCGCGCGCTGATCGAGGAACACGGCATCGCGGTCGCGGCCTTCGACTTCGCCGGCCACGATTGGCAGGAGATCGACCAGCGCGAGGACCTCGATGCGGCGCGGGCGCGCTTCGGCCGGGCCCCGCTCGCCAGCGCGTCGTAGCCGGCGCGGACCCCGGCCGCTACTTCTTGCGCTCGTAGTGCCTGCGCCGCACGGTTTCGGAGACGAATTCCTCCAGTTCAGGGTCCATCGCGCTGCGCGCCGAGACGATCCCCACCGGCTTGCCGTCCACGACCACGGGCAGGTGGCGAAAGCCCTTTTGGTACATGACGTGCAACGCGTAACCGAACGGCCGGTCGGGCTCGATCGTGTGCGGCTTCTGGGTCATCACGTCGGAGAGCCGCGTGGCCTGCGCGTCGAGACCGGGCGCGACGACGCGGAACACGACGTCGCGTTCGGTGAAGATCCCGACGAGGCGGCCGCCGTCGACCACGATGATCGCGCCGACCTTCTTCGCGGCCATCAGCCGGGCAGCCTCGCTGACGAGTGTGTCGGACGGCGCCTCCAGGAGCTTCTCCTGCTGCATCACGCTTCTGACGGGTGTATCGAACATGGTGTTCGCGCGGCGTCCTGCCGTTGGAGAAATGCGCGGGAGCGGCCGACGTGCCGCCTCGCCGGGTCTTCCGCAGGAACCCGACTGCCTCGAGGCGACGCGGATTGCCGGCGCCGCAGCCCAGGGTCCGACGCTACCCCAGCGCGACCAGCGGCAAATTGATCCGGATCAATCCCGGAACGCAAATTCAGCCGGCGGCCGGCCGCGGCATGAGCTTCATGTCCGCCAGCGCGCGACGCAGCGCGCGGGGGAAGCCGATGTCGTCCAGCAGGTGGTACTGCACTTTCATCGTCAATGCGCTGCCGAATACGATGCTGGCCACGGCCAGGAACGACCCCGCCGCCAGCGTCGAGACTCCGGTCACGCCCTGGCCGATGGTGCAGCCCATCGCCAGCACGCCGCCGACGCCCATCAGGACGCCGCCGGCGGCGTGCGCGACGAAATCCGCGAAGCTCGCGAACCATTCGATGCGGAAGCTGCGGGTGACGACCGCGTACAGGAACGAGCCGGCGATCACGCCGGCGAGCGCCATGACGCCGAAGTTGACGAGCAGCAGGTTCGCCGGGCTCATCGCCAGCCGGGCGGCGTCGCCCATCGGGCTGATGAAGGTGTAGGACTGCACGGCGACCCGCGTGGGCGCTTCCGCCTCGAGCTGCGCCCAGTCGAGCCATTCCCTGCCGAACGACCCGCCGGTGATCCACCAGCCGGCGACGACCGCCAGGCCGATGGTCGCGCCGCCGAGGAGGTTGTCCGGGCTGCGGCGGAATTCGCCCGAGCGCAGGACATAGGCGAGCAACATCACGGCGACGACGGCGCCCGCGACGAGCTGCGCGCGGGCGACGTCCCTGACGCCGGCCAGTCCGGCCGCGATCGCGCCGAGTCCCTGGCTCTCGATTCCGAATCGCTGCAGGTTGATCGCGGTCGGCTGGATCCAGCTGTTGAACACGCGGTCGAAGAAGCCCGCGTCGCCGATCGAGCCCCACAGCATCAGGTACGATGCGGGCGCCGCGAAGGCGACCAGCAGCACCAGCGACTTGAGGTTGCCGGCGCCGATGCGCACCAAGGTCTTGTTGCCGCAGCCCGAGCCCAGCGTCATGCCGATGCCGAACAGGACGCCGCCGAGCAGGTAGCGCAGCCACGAGAAGTTCGGGGTGCGGTACGGCGGGAATGTGGCGGTGCCGAGCGCGACCGCGCCGGAGGCCTCCAGCGCGAGCACGCCGGCCAGCGCCACCGCCATCGCCAGGAGCCACGCGCGCAGGCGGCCGCGGTCGCCCATGTTGACCCAGTCGGACACCGCGCCCATCGTGCAGAAGTTGGTCTTGTTGGCGACCGCCCCCATGACCGCGGCGATGCCGAACACGAGCAGCAGGATCTGGCTGTGGATCGTCAATTCCATGATCGGGTCACCCTCACATCGGCGCGGATGGTAGTTTACGTCGCGCCCGGTTTGAAGGCATCATCACGACCCGCATTGCAACACGACGGAGAATGCTCATGTTCGAACCGGTCACGATCCCATTCGGGTCCAAGATGCTGTTCAATACGGTCAAGCTGAAGCCCGGCGTCACCATGGACGACGTCGAGCTCGCCATCGGCGAGATGTGCAACGTCGTCAAGGACACCTACGGCGGCGACAAGGGCGGCTTCTGCGCCGGCCAGGTGTTCAAGTTCTCGGGGTTCGCCTCGGCGGAAGGATCGCTGGGCGGGGTCCAGCCCGCGGATGCGCATGTCGCGATCGTGACGTACTGGCGCTCCTTCGAGGAGCACGAGCGCTCGCACGCGGACAAGGTCTTCAACGAGAAATTCTCCGCGCTCGCCACCATGTGCACCGACAGCCAGGAACTCGGCTACGACATGCTGTGGCAGGGCGCGCCCGAGCCCGAATAGGCGGCGCGTTGCGCGTGGCGCGGGCGCGCCGCAAGGAAGAACGGCGTGCGCTTCACGCGCACGCCGCATCGACTTCTGCGCAGGCAGCTCGGCCTGCGGATCCCGGGTGGCTTCCGGGAGCCCTCGATTACCACCAGTGCGAGTACGCCACGCCGATCAGGTATTCCTTCATCCCGATCGTCTCAGTGGTCGCCGACTGCCCGGCGAACTGGCCGAGCAGGCTGGTTCCCGTCACCGAATTGTGCTGCGCGTACATGAACGCGGCGGAGACTTCCGAGGTCTTGTTGACCTTGAAGGACAGGCCGGCCGAATACTGGTCCTTGACCACGCCGGGCGCCAGGATGTTGAACGTCACGTCCGCCGGCGTGATCGGGTTGTCGGAGTGGTTGTAGCCGCCGCGGATCGTCCAGTTTTCGTTGATCGCGTACTGGACGCCGATCTTCCACACGTCGATGTTCTGCCAGCCGAACCCGGCGCCATTGCTGCCGCCGAGGCAGTAGTTGGGATTGCCCGGCACCGCCTGTGACCCGACGCAGGTGAAGAGGTACGCGCTCGGATTGTTCACCGACGGCGCGTCGTCGTAATAGATGCGCTGGAAGTCGACCGCGAACAGCCACTGCTTGGTCGGCCTGAACGCAACGCCCACGGTGAAATTCGACGGGATGTCGAAGCCGCCCTCCTGCGCGAACAACCCCTTGTAGCGGTCGAAGTTGCCCATGCTGATCTTGCTCGCGTACGCGGCGCCGAACGCGAACTGCTCGGAGAACTGGCCCATGTAGCCCACGCGCACGCCCACGCCCCACGCGTCGGCGTAGCCGTTGTTGGTGACGTTGCCCGGGCTCGTCGAAAATTGCTGATTGTCGAACGCCTGCAGGCCTTCGGCCTTGAAGCGCTGGTACGCGATCACCGGCGCGATGCCGACCGAGTGACCCTTGACCGGCTGCCACGACACGTACGGCGCGATCAGCAGCTGCGTGAGGTCGACGCCGAGGTTGCCGCTGCCGCAGAGCATGTTGTAGGGGCTGCCCTGGTCCTGGCGGAACCGCCCACAGGCGCTCTGCAGGGGAATCTGCCCGCCGGGATAGTCGGTGTTCATCCCGCCGTTGCCGACGACGGTGACGCCGAGTGCCAAGTCCGGCCGGATCCTGAAGTTGGCGCCGACCTCGGGGATGAAGAAGTTGGTGCTGCCGCTGTCGACGTTGGCGTCGATGCCGATGTTGCCCGAGCTGGTCCGCGACGCTTCGCGCTGCGGGCTGAACCAGGCGACGCCGAGCTGCCAGTTGTTGTCGAGGAACGACATCGCCCCCGGATTCACCGCGCCGCCGAAGGGCTCCTGCGCGACGGCGACCGCGGCGCCGCCCATCCCGATCGACTTCAACCCGTAGCCGTTGGCGAAGTAGCCGTCGGTGGCGTGCGCGAGCGGTGACGCGAGGCCCGCTGCGGCCAGCGCGACGCACAGCGTCTGCAGCGTGTTGTTCTTCATGAGCGTGCTCCCGTGGTGGTCGGTGGGTGTTCCGTGCGGTTGCCGGCCGCGGGCCGGGCGCGGGTCAGACGAACAGCGTGATATCGGCGGATCCGGCGAACTCGAGAAAGGTCGCTGCGCCGCCGTACTCGATGCCGTCGATGAACTCGGTCTTGTCGAACTCGAACAGGTCGATCGTCATCTGGCAGGCGATGAGCTTGACGTCGGCTTCCAGGCACAGCGAGCGCAGCTCCTCGAGCGAAGCGACACCGTGCTTCTTGATCTTCTGCTTCATCATCATCGTCGCCATCGACTCCATGCCGGGCAGCATCGACACCATCACCGGCATCGGCACGGGCATCGGCATCGCCGGATTGGCGAGCGGGCTGATCCTGATGTGCGACAGATCGCGGCGCAGCAGCTGCAGGCCGTAGAACGTGAAGAAGACCTGCACCTCGTAGCCGAGCGCCGCGGCGGTCGTCGCCAGGATCAGCGGCGGGTACGCCATGTCGAGCGCGCCCTTGCTCGCGATGATGGCCATCTTCTTGGGTTGGTTGTCCATGGCGAGTCCTCGGGTGTGCGGTCGGGTACGGCAGCGGCAGCCGGCGCGAAGCGCGGGCCGGCTATTTCTTCTTCAGGAAGAACACGAAGTCCTTGTTCTCCTCGGCGCTCGACAGCAGCGGATTGCCGGTCTGGTTGGCGAAGGCCTGCATGTCCTTGACCGATCCCGGATCGGTCGCGACGACCTTGAGCACCTGGCCCGATGCGAGATCGTTCAGGGCCTTCTTGGTCTTGAGGATCGGCAGCGGGCACGACAACCCGCGCGCGTCGAGTTCCTTGTCGAAGTTCATCGTCGAATCTCCCTGGCGCCATGCGGGCGCGAAACCGGCGGGCCGCCGTCATTCCCAGGCCCCGTCTTTCGCCCAATGGATTCAATTGTCCCCGTCCGGCGCCGGAGCATTTTGTTCGTCGTCAAACTGCGACGTTCGGACGCCGCCGCGCGAGCCGGACCCATCGTGCATTAAGCGAAGATCGCGTACCGCGCGTCCATACCCGGTACGGGTAAGCCCCCACTACCCGAAGGGATAGGTGGGGACGCCTCTGCCGTCCCGGCGAGCCCGGGCTCGACGCCCCCCCCGCAGCGCGCCGCCCGGTTCCGGCAAGACGCGCGCGCCGGATCAGCGCCTCGCCGGCAGCAATCGCTGGACCAGCGGGTGCAGCATCTTCTTCTCCGTGCCGATGGCGAAGAAATGCTCCTCGACGCCATCGCAGGGCCCGACGCGCCTGACGTCGTACCGGGTTGTCAGCTTCTCGTGGATGAGCGCAGGGGCCGGAAATGCGCCCATGCCGCTCGCGCCGAAGGTCACGAGCAACGCGCTGTCCTCGAATTCTCCGACCACGCGCGGCTTGACCGCCATGCGCTCGAACCATTGATCGAGTCGGGTGCGCACCGCGGCATGCGCCGTCGGCAGCAGCACCGGAACCTCCGCGAGCGAATGCGGAAAGCCCCGTCGTGCCGCCGCGTGCAGCGAGGCCGGCGCGTACCAGGCGAGGGGCGATGAGCCCAGCGGATGGCTGTAGACCCTTAGGTTGGGGTAGGGCGATGGAGCCCGGTCGGCGAGCACGACGTCGAGCCGGTGCAGCGCCAGGTCCGCCAACAGGTCCTCGAATTCGTCCTCGTGGCACAGCAGGCGCAGGTTCGGCTCCTGCAGGACCGGTTGCAGCAGGCGGCGAACCGCGAGCTTGGGCAGCCCTTCGGATATCCCGACCGCGAGGCGCAACCCCGGCGAACCGACCGCATCCCGCACCGCGGCGGGCAGTTGCTCGCCCAGCTGGAAGATCTGGTCGGCCTGCCGGACCGCCGCAATGCCGGCCGGGGTCAGCGCGAGCCCGCGGCCGGCGGGCTTGAGCAGGGCATGCCCGAGCGCGCGCTCGAGCTCCCGCACCTGGGTGCTCACCGTCTGCACCGCCATGCCCAGGCGCGCCGCGGCGCGCGCCATGCCGCCTTCCTTGGCGACGACCCAGAAGTAGTAGAGGTGCCGGTAGCTGAAGGACAGGCTCATGGTTCGCTTTTTCAGAAGTGTCGATTCGCCATTGTCTGCTTTTTCGGAACACGGTCAACGGCCAAGCTTCTCGTCGCTGTCCAACCAACGGAGATCCCCCATGCAAGTCCTCTTCGAATCCCGCGACCCGGAAGCTGCCCGCATGCGCGACCTGTCGGTGCGCCGCGCCCGCTTCGTGATGCGCCGCCTCGCGTGGCTCGTGCCGCATGCGAGGGTGCGGCTCTCCGACGACCAAAGCACGCGAGGCGGCGCCGACAAGCGCTGCCAGGTGGAGCTGTCGACGCACAGCCTCGGCACCGTGGTGATCACGGCGGTGGCGCGGGACTGGCGCAGCGCCCTGGACGCCGCGCTCGCGCGCGCGGCGTGCGTGCTGGTCCGCGCGTGGCGCCGCGGTCGCGAGCACGGCCGGATTCCCCGGCCCGTCCTGGGCTTCGACCGCTGACCGGCGCGCGGCGCCGGATGGCGCGTGTGCCTACGCGGTGACCCGCCGGGCCGCCGCGGCGACCGCCTCGGCGGTGATGCCGAAATGCGCGAACAGGACGCCGGCCGGCGCCGACTCGCCGAAGGTCTCGAGTCCGATCACGGCGGCGCGCGGATCGTCCGCGGCACCGACGTACTTGCGCCAGCCGTCGGTCGAGCCCGCCTCGACGGCGACGCGCGGCACGCCGGCGGGCAGGACGTCGGCGCGAAGCGCCGCCTCCTGGCGGTCGAAGATGCGGGTGCAGGGCATCGACACCACGCGCACGGCGATACCTTCGGCAGCGAGCGCCTCGCGCGCGGCCATCGCCAGCGCCACCTCGGAACCCGTGGCGATGATCACCGCGCGCCGGTGCGACGGAGCGCCCCAGTCGGCCAGCACGTAGCCGCCGCGGCGGATCGCCGCGGTCTGCGCCGCATCGCGCTGCTGGAACGGCACGTTCTGGCGCGTGAGCAGGAGCGCGCTCGGCCCGTCGCTGCGCTCGATGGCCGCAGCCCATGCCACCGCCGTCTCGACGCTGTCGCAGGGCCGCCAGACGTCGAGGCCCGGGATGAGGCGCAGGCTCGCCGCATGCTCGACCGACTGGTGCGTGGGGCCATCCTCGCCCAGCCCGATCGAGTCGTGCGTGTAGACGTAGAGGTTGCGCAGCTTCATCAGCGCCGACATCCGCACCGCGTTGCGCGCGTAGTCGGAGAACGTCAGGAACGTCCCGGTGTAGGGGATGAATCCGCCGTGCAGGGCAATGCCGTTGGCGATGGCGCTCATGCCGAATTCGCGGACGCCGAAGTGCACGTAGTTTCCCGCCGCCGAAGCCGACACCGGCGTGCTGCCGGACCAGTTGGTGAACACGGAGCCGGTCAGGTCGGCGGAGCCGCCGAGGAGCTCGGGCAGGGCCCCGGCGAACGCCTCGATCGCCTGCTGCGATGCCTTGCGCGTCGCCACGGTCGCGCCCTTCTCCGCCTGCTGCGCGATGAACCCGGCGGCGATGCCTTCCCAATTCGCCGGCAGGCGCCCCGCCATGCGGCGCTCGAATTCGGCGGCAATGTCCGGGTATGCGGCGCGATGGGCGGCCAGGCGTTCCCGCCATGCCTGCCGCGCTCGCGCACCGCGCTCGCGCGCATCCCATTGCGCGTACACCTCGGCCGGGATCGCGAACGGCGGGTGGGTCCACCCGAGCGCCGCGCGCGTGGCGGCGACTTCCTTCTCGCCGAGCGCCGCGCCGTGCGCGTCGGCGCTGCCCGCCTTGGTCGGCGCGCCCTTGCCGATGACCGTCCTGCAGCAGATCAACGTCGGGCGATCGGTGACCCGGCGCGCCGCGGCGATCGCCGCATCCACGGCGTCGACGTCGTGCCCGTCGACGGCGCGGATCACGTTCCAGCCGTAGGCCTCGAAGCGCCGCGGCGTGTCGTCGGTGAACCAGCCGGCGACCTCGCCGTCGATGGAGATTCCGTTGTCGTCGTAGAGCGCGGTCAGCTTGCCGAGGCCCCAGGTGCCGGCGAGCGCGCAGGCCTCGTGCGAGATGCCTTCCATCAGGCAGCCGTCGCCGAGGAACACCCAGGTCCGGTGGTCGACGACCGGGTGCCCCGGGCGATTGAACGTCGCCGCGAGCAGGCGCTCCGCCAACGCCATCCCGACCGCATTGGCGAGACCCTGGCCCAGCGGGCCGGTGGTCGTCTCGACGCCGGGCGTCACCCCGACTTCCGGGTGTCCCGGCGTTTTCGAGTGGAGCTGCCGGAAGCGCTTCATCTCCTCGATCGGCAGGTCGTAGCCGGTGAGGTGCAGAAGCGCGTAGAGCAGCATCGAGCCGTGGCCGTTGGACACGACGAAGCGGTCGCGGTCGTGCCACGCCGGGTCTGCCGGGTCGTGCGAGCAGGTGCCGCTGCCACAGGGCGAGCGCGATCTCGGCCATCCCCATCGGCATGCCGGGATGGCCGGATTTCGCCGCCTCCACCGCGTCCATCGCCAGCGCGCGCAGCGCGTCGGCGCACGGCTTCGTGCCGGCGTGTTCCTTCATGGCCTCGCCCTTCATGGCTCAGCCCGCCCGCCGCTTGCGGTCCATCAGCTGCAGGATCATCGGCGTGAGTATCAGCTGCATCGCGAGGCTCATCTTGCCGCCCGGCACGACGATGATGTTGGGCCGCGACATGTAGGAGTCGTGCAGCATCGACAGCAGGTAGAGGAAGTCGATGCCCTGCGGCTTGGCGAAGCGGATCACGACCATGCTCTCGTCGACCGTCGGGATGTCCTTCGCGATGAAGGGATTCGACGTGTCCACCATCGGCACGCGCTGGAAGTTGATGTGCGTGCGCGAGAACTGCGGGCAGATGTAGTTCACGTAGTCGGGCATGCGGCGCAGGATCGTGTCGACCACCGCCTCCTGCGAGTAGCCGCGCAGGTTCTTGTCGCGGTGCAGCTTCTGGATCCACTCGAGATTGATGATCGGCACGACGCCGATCAGCAGGTCGGCGTACGCGGCGACGTCGACGTCGTCGGTGACGGCGCCTCCGTGCAGGCCCTCGTAGAACAGCAGGTCGGTGCCCGGCGCGATGTCGGTCCACGGCGTGAACGTGCCCGGCTCCTGGCCGTAGGGCTTCGCCTCGGCGGTGTCGTGCAGGTACTTGCGGACCTTGCCGGTGCCCGACTCTCCGTAGCTGCGAAACAGGGCCTCGAGCTCCTGCAGCAGGTTCTCCTCGGGGCCGAAATGGCTGAAGTGGTTGTTGCCCGCAGCGGTGGCCTCGGCCATCTTCGCCTTCATCTCCTTGCGGTCGTAGCGGTGGAACGAATCGCCTTCGACGATCGCCGCGCGGACGTTCTCGCGCCGGAAGATGTGCTCGAACGTGCGGGTGACCGTCGTGGTGCCGGCGCCGGAGGAGCCCGTGATCGCGACCACCGGGTGCTTTGTGGACATGGCCGGATCTCCGTCAGCTGGACAGGGTGGCGGCGCCGAACAGCGAGCGCTCGTTGAACAGCGGCGAGCTGAAGGCGACGTCGCCGCGATCGTATTCCGCGTGGTAGCGCTCGAGCCGGGCGACCTCGTTCTTCGAGCCCAGAATCACGGGCACGCGCTGATGCAGCGCGGTCGGCGGCGAGTTCCAGAATGCGCCCGCGGCCCGTCGAGGCGGCGCCGCCGGCCTGCTCGATCAGCATCGCCATCGGGTTCGCCTCGTAGAGCAGCCGCAGGCGTCCGGCCTTCGCCGCATCCTTGGTGTCCTTCGGATACATGAACAGGCCGCCGCGAATCAGGATCCGGTGGACCTCGGCGACCATCGACGCGATCCAGCGCATGTTGAAATCCTTGCCGCGGGTGCCGGCCTTGCCGGCGAGGCACTCCTCGACGTAGCGCTTGACCGGCGGCTCCCAGAAACGCTGGTTTGAAGCGTTGACGGCGAATTCCTGCGTGTCGGCGGCGATGACGAGGTTCGGGTGGGTGAGGATGTAGGCGCCGATCTCGGGCTCCAGCGTGAAGCCGTGGACGCCCGTGCCCAGCGTCAGCACGATCATCGCCGCGGGCCCGTACAGCGCGTAGCCGGCGCAGACCTGCTGCGTCCCCGGCTGCAGGAAGTCGCCCGGCCGCGGGTCGGCGATGCCCTCGGGCGCGCGCAGCACCGAGAAGATGGTGCCGACGGTGACGTTGACGTCGAGGTTCGACGAGCCGTCGAGCGGATCGAACGCCAGCAGGTAGCGCCCGCGCGGATACTGCGCCGGGATCGGGTAGGGCGCCTCCAGCTCCTCCGACGCCATGCCGGCGAGATAGCCGCCCCACTCGCAGCTCCGCAGCATGATGTCGTTGGCGATCACGTCGAGCGGCCTCTGCTCCTCGCCCTGCGCGTTGGCGCCTCCGGTCGAGCCCCGCGCGCCGGTCAGCGCGCCGCGCGCGACGGCGCTCGCGATGTACTTGCACGCGGTCTGGATGTCGTTGACCAGGGCGATCAGCTCGGCGCCGCCGGCGAGCTTCCGCTGCTCCTCGATGATGAACTTGGACAGGGTGGTGCGACCGTACAGCATGGCGTGCTCCCGGACGATGCTCAGGTGGTGGTCGGCTGTTGCTGGGGTGCGGCGAATACGCGGCTCTGCCGGATGTCCGCGGCTGCGATGGTCGAGAGGTCGTCGCGCCCGACCGGGCGGTCCATCGCTGCGAACAGGCGGCTCGCCTGGCGCAGCCGCGCGCGGTCGAGCGCATTGCGGATCGAGCGCGCGTTGGCGAAGTGCGGCTGGGGGATGCGACGGGCGATGTATTCGCGGAGCACCGGCTCGGCGTCGGCCGCCAGGCGGTAGCCCATCTTCGCGAGCATCAGCTGCGCGATGGCATAGAGCTCGTCCGCGCCGTAGTCGGGAAAGTCTATGTGGTGGGCGATGCGCGACGCCATCCCCGGGTTGCTCTGGAAGAACGTGTCCATGCGGTCCTTGTAGCCGGCGAGGATCACCACCAGGTCGTCGCGCTGGTTCTCCATCACCTGCAGCAGGATCTCGATCGCCTCCTGCCCGTAGTCGCGCTCGTTCTCGGGGCGGTACAGGTAGTAGGCCTCGTCGATGAACAGCACGCCGCCCATCGCCTTCTTCAGCACTTCGCGCGTCTTCGGCGCGGTGTGGCCGATGTACTGGCCGACGAGATCGTCGCGCGTGACCGCGACGAGATGGCCTTTGCGCACGTAGCCGAGGCGGTGCAGGATCTCGGCCATCCGCAGCGCGACCGTCGTCTTGCCGGTGCCCGGATTGCCGGTGAAGCACATGTGCAGCGACGGCGGCTCGGCCGGCAGCCCGACCAGGCGCCGGCCGCGGTCGACGAGCAGCAGCGCGGCGATGTCGCGGATGCGCGCCTTGACCGGCGCCAGCCCGACGAGGTCGCGCTCGAGCTCGTCGAGCACCTCGTGGATCTTCGTCTCGCGGAACAGTGCCGCGAGGTCGATCGCGTCCGGCGGGGCGGTGAGGTCGGTCACGGTGGCGCTCGCGTCAGTAGCGGCTGCCTTCGGGCCGGTCGACGGCGTAGCTCTCGACCGTGTAGCGGATCGCGCGGCCGGGACCCTCCTGGCGCACGACGCGGAAGCCGGGCTCCGCCGCCGGGCGATGGACGATGAACGACAGCCGCGTCGATTCCCACCCCTGCGTCGAGTCGAACGCGTTGACCTTGACGTAGTTGGCAGGGAACGCCTTGCGGCAGGCGTTCACCTCCATCATCGCGCCGGCGGCGTCCTTCAGGTCGAACATCGGCATGCCCCACATTTCCCAGTAGACGTTGCGCGGGTGCGGATCGTCGGTGTGCTCGACCGCGACGGCCCAGCCGTTCTCCAGCGCGTATTCGATCTGGAGCGCGATCTCGGCGTCGGTGAGGTCGGGGAGGAACGAGAACGTGCCTTGGGTGATGCGCATGGTGGTCTCCTGTCGGTGCCGGCTTTCAGGCCGTCGTGGCGGTCGGCACGAAGTCGGGCGTGTCGGTCGACGCGTAGTTGAACGAGACGTCCTTCCAGGTGTCGAGCGCCTGCGCCAGCGGCGTGCACGAGCGCGCGGCGTCGCGCAGGATCTGCGGGCCCTCGTTGGCGATGTCGCGGCCCTCGTTCCTCGCCTTGACCATCGCCTCCAGCGCGACGCGGTTGGCCGTCGCGCCCGCCTGGATGCCCTGCGGGTGGCCGATGGTGCCGCCGCCGAACTGCAGCACGCAGTCGTCGCCGAAGAGATCGATCAGCTGGTGCATCTGCCCGGCATGGATGCCGCCCGAGGCCACCGGCATCACCTTGCGCAGGTTGGCCCATGGCTGCTCGAAGAAGATGCCGCGCCTGAGGTCGACCGCGTTCTTCTCCTCGCGGCAGACGTTGTAGAAGCCCTGCACCGTCAGCGGGTCGCCTTCGAGCTTGCCCACCGCGGTGCCGGCGTGGATGTGGTCCACGCCCGCCATGCGCATCCACTTGGCGATGACGCGGAAGGACACGCCGTGGTTCTTCTGCCGCGTGTAGGTCGAGTGGCCGGCGCGGTGCAGGTGCAGGATCATGTCGTTGCGGCGCGCCCATTTGGCCATCGACTGGATCGCCGTGTAGCCGATCACGAGGTCGATCATCACGATCACCGAGCCCAGCTCCTTGGCGAAGTCGGCGCGCTCGTACATGTCCTCCATCGTCGCCGCGGTCACGTTGAGGTAGGTGCCCTTGACCTCGCCGGTCGCGGCGGAGGCCTTGGCGACGGCTTCCATGCAGTAGAGGAAGCGCTCGCGCCAGTGCATGAATGGCTGCGAGTTGATGTTCTCGTCGTCCTTCAGGAAGTCGAGTCCCCCCTTGAGCCCCTCGTAGACGACGCGGCCGTAGTTCTTGCCGGAGAGGCCGAGCTTGGGCTTGACCGTCGCGCCGAGCAGCGGCCGCCCGAACTTGTCGAGGCGCTCGCGCTCGACGACGATGCCGGTGGGCGGGCCCTGGAACGTCTTCAGGTACGCGACCGGAATGCGCATGTCCTCGAGCCGCAGGGCCTTCAGCGGCTTGAAGCCGAACACGTTGCCGATGATCGACGCGGTAAGGTTCGCGATCGAGCCTTCCTCGAACAGCGCGAGGTCGTAGGCGATGTAGGCGAAGTACTGCTGCTCGGTCGCGGTGCCCGGGCCGGTGTTGGGCACGGTGTCGACGCGGTAGGCCTTGGCGCGGTAGTTGTCGCAGGCGGTGAGGCGGTCGGTCCAGACGACGGTCCACGTCGCCGTCGACGATTCGCCGGCCACGGCCGCGGCCGCCTCGTCGGGATCGACGCCTTCCTGCGGCGTGATGCGGAAGAGCGCGATGAGGTCGGTGTCGGACGGCTCGTAGTCGGGCCGCCAGTACCCCATGTCCTTGTACTTCATCACGCCGGCCTTGTAGCGCTCCTTGCCGGTCAGCTTCGCTGGGGTCGCCATGTCGTTCATCGGGGGTCCTCGTCGGTGGTGGCGGCGGATCGATCAGGAGCCGATCGTAGCGGCCGGACATTGACAAGTAAAAGTTAATTGTTTTAACTTCAAGCTTAAGTAGAAGCTTAAGTAGTCCGGCATCGCGTAGCCCGGCGTTGAGCGCAGCGAAACCCGGGTGGGTCGCGCCAATGGCAATGCCCGCCCGGGTTTCGCTGCGCTCAACGCCGGGCTACGCACGAGGCGGGCGGCGGTCCCGAGGAAGCTCCGATGCGCGGCGTCACGATTCGCCAACTGCAGATCTTCGCCGCGGCGGCGGGCCACCTGAGCTTCGCGCGCACCTCCGAGCAGCTGCACCTCACGCAGGCGGCGGTCTCGCTGCAGATCAAGCAGCTCGAGGAGCACGCGGGACTCGCGCTGTTCGAGCGCCGCGGGCGCAGGCTGCACCTCACCGAGGCGGGCGAGCACCTGGTCCGCTACGCGCAGCAGATCCTCGACGCGCTGAAGGACGCCGACGCCGCGATCTCGGCGCTGAAGGGCCTGCGCGGCGGGCGCATCAGCGTCGGCGTCGTCAGCACCGCCAAGTATTTCGCGCCGGCGCTGCTCGCCCGGTTCCAGCAGCGCCACCCCGGCGTGCGCGTCGCGCTCTCGGTCAACAACCGCGAGATCATCGTCCGCGAGCTCGAGCGCAACGAGATCGACGTCGCGATCATGGGCACGCCGCCGCAGCGCATCGAGACGAAGGCGGTGCCCTTCGCCGATCATCCGCTGGTCGTCATCGCAGCCCCGGCGCACCCGCTGGCGCGCGCGCGGCGGATCGCGCTCGCGGCGCTCGCGGGCGAGCCCTTCCTCGTCCGCGAGCAGGGGTCGGGCACGCGCTCGTCGATGGAGCGGTTCTTCGCCGAGCGCGGCTTCGTGCCGAAGATCGCCAACGTGATGAGCAGCAACGAGACGATCAAGCAGGCGGTGATGGCCGGGATGGGGCTCGCGCTCATCTCGCGCCACACCATCGGCCTCGAGTCGCAGACGGGGCGGCTGGTCGAGCTCGACGTCGTCGGGCTGCCGCTGATGCGCCGCTGGTACGTGGTGCAGCGCGCGGGGAGATTCGTCAGCCCGGCGACGGCGGAGTTCGTCCGCTTCGTCGTCGATGCGGCGCCGGGGCTGCTCGCCGAGCTGCATCCGCGGGTGCCGTCCGCCCGGGCGCCGCGAACGGCCGCGGCGAACGCGGCCACGCCGGGCGGCGGACGCCGGCCCAAGGCGGCCCGACGCGGCGCGTGACCCGGGCTGACCCGGACGGGAACGCCGGAGCGGATCGCGCACGCCGGGCCCCTCGCGGTCGATCCGGCGGCGCGCCCTCATCCGCCGGAACGGGGGGCGCCTTGCGACAGCTCCCCGCCCTCGCGGCCCATCCCGGACCGCCATCGCAGGATGGCGCCTGCTCAGTGCGCCGTGACGTTGAAGTCGCCGCTCTTCCTCACCGTGACGTCGGCGTTGAGGAACGCGACCTTGTAGCCCTTGTCCTTGAGCTTGTGGTAGGCCATCTCGGCGCGCACGCCGGTCGAGCAGTGGGTGACGATCCGCTTGTCCTTGGGGACCTCGCCCAGGCGGTCGAGCAGGTCTTCGTCGGGGATGAGCAGCGCGCCCTTGATCATGCCGGCGTTGGCCTCGTCCTTGTTGCGCACGTCGAGGATCAGGACGTCCGTGGGCGTGGCACGCGCGAGCGGCCGTGAACTCGGCGATCGGAAGCTCGCCCGGCCGCGGCTTGGGCGCGTAGGCGATGGTCGTGGCGGGCGCGCCGGTGGCGACCTTGTTGCCCGCGGCCTTCCACGCGTCGAAGCCGCCGGTGATGACGTTGACGTTGACCTGGCCCGCGTCGTGGATCTTGAGCGCCGCGTAGCGCGCGGCGGTGCCGTTGTCGCCGTCGTACACCATGATCGGCGCCTTCTTCTTTGCCGGCGGCAGCGTGGCCAGCACGGACGGGATCTGCGACACCGGCACGTTGACGGCGCCGGGGATGAAGCCGTCGCGCGCGACGGTCGAGGCCGGCCGCACGTCGATGAGCACGTGCGGGATGTCCTTGTCGATCCACGCCTCCTTGAGGAACGGCGCGCTGATCACGCCGACGTTCTTCTCCAGCCACTCGGGCGCGCCTTCAGGATATACGCGGACGTTGGTGTAGCCCATCCCTTCGGCGCGGCGCAGCGAGTTGGGGCTCATCATGCAGGTCACGCCCTGGCAGAAGAAGACGATCCGCTTCGCCTTGTCCTTGGGCAGCCGGTCGACGAACTTGTCGAAGGCGGGGTAGGGCAGGTTGATCGCGCCCGGAATGGTGCCTTCCTGGAAGCGCGGCAGCGGCCGCGAGTCGATCAGCACGGCGTCCGCCTTCTCCGGACCCTGCTCGACCAGCGCCAGCACGTCGTTGTAGTTGACGACCTTTTCGGGGGCGATCCTGATCGGGCCCTTGAACGAGATCAGCGTCGCGGTCTTGACGCCGTCCTTCTCGACGTACTCGATGCGCGCCTCGCGGCCCTTGGCGATGTCGCGCAGCATGTCGCCCTTGCCGACCTTGTCGACGTCGACCACCTTGATCGTGCCTTCGTCGAAGCGGACGATCTCGGTGTTGGCGTCGATCTTGAGCTGGATCGACTTCGACTTGAACGCGACGTTCTCGAACAGGCCCTGGATGTTGCCGGGCTTGGCCTGATGGCAGTTGAGGCAGACCTGCGGGATCGTCGGCTTGGCCGCCGGCGTGGCCGGCGCCTGCGCGTTGACGAGTGCCGACCCCAGGCCCAGCGCGAGCGAGACGGCGACGATGAGGGTGCGTTTCATGACATGACTCCTTGCGTGAAAACCAACTTCAGGGTGTTGCAGAAACTCTTGGCGCTACAACCCGGCCGCGGCAATGACGTGGCTCGCCTGCCCGGCGTTGACCATGACCCAGCGCAGCGTGAAGCCGCCCGCGAGCACCAGCAGCGCGGGGACGATCGTGTGCGGTATCCGATGGCCGAGCTCGAGCCCCTGCAGCGCGAGCGGGACGACGATGCCGAGGCCGACGATGCCGCCCCAGAACGCCCACGCGTAGGGCCCGCTGACGATCAGCGCGGCCGCCGCGCCGTGCGAGGCCGACGACGTGTGGAGGTTGGCGAGCAGCAGCCCGATCAGCACCAGCTCGATGGCGAGGAAGGCGAGGTCGGCGCGGATCAGTTCGGCGGCGGCGTGGCGCGGCGGAGGCTCGCTGCCGAGCGGCTGGACCAGCGCCGCCAGCGCGCCGCCGATCATCCCGTCCGGCGCGGGCCGCTCGCCGCGAACCACGCTGGCGAGGTGCACCATCGCGGCACCGGCCGACAGCCCCGAGAACAGGAACAGCGGACCCAGGATCGCGCTGTTCCACAGCGGGCGCGCGACCATCGTGTTGAGCAGGATCCCGGTGTAGATGCCGAGCCCGATGCCGAGCACGATGTTGGCCCATGCCAGCGCGCGCACCAGCGCCGGCCGCGCCAGCAGCGCGTCCGACCACGCTTGCAGCACCGGCACCCGCCGCCCGAGCCACGGCCAGGCCTCGGGCAGGCGGATCAGCGCCGAGGCGAGCAGCACGCCGTAGACGACGATCAGCAGCCACGAGCCCCAGGACATCGGCGAGCCCGGCTGGAACGTGAGGTAGACCCGCCAGACGAAGAGCTTGTGCGTCAAGTCGAGGAACAGCGCGCCCATGCCGAGGTTGATCAGCACGAAGGCGAGCAGCGGCGTCTGCAGCGAAAAGTAGCTGCGGCTGTCGTCGCCGCGGGCCATCCGCAGCATGGCGCTGCCGGCGAGGATCATCATCCCGGCGACGAGGCCGCCGAGGAACAGGTAGACCGGGATCTCCCAGCTCCACACCGCGAGCTGCGGATCGATCATCGGGTTGTGGCGGGTCGTGGTGAGCTCGAGCATGGCCGTCGTCCCTTACGTCAGGTAGAAGATGCGCGGGCCGGTGCCGGCCTCGGGCAGCAGCGTGTGGTACCGGCGCGTGCGCAGCAGCTCGCTCACCGTCGCTCTTCGGGTCGTCGAGGTCGCCGAAGTGCATGCAGTGCGTCGGGCACACCGACACGCACGCCGGCATCCCGCCGTCCTTCGTCCGGTGGTAGCAGAAGGTGCACTTGTCGGCGTAGCCGTCGCGGATGGATGAAGCGCGCGTCGTACGGGCAGGCGGCGACGCAGGCCTTGCAGCCGATGCACTTGTTCGCGGTGACCAGCACGACCTTGCCGGAGTCCTCGACGTGGCTGGCGCCGGTCGGGCAGCAGGACACGCACGGCGGGTTGTCGCAGTGGTTGCAGCGCTCCGAGCGGATCTCCATCGACGTGTGCGGGAACACGCCGCGGACCTCGGTGGTGATCCAGTCGCGGCAGTAGCCGTGCGGCACGTCGTTCTCCGTCTGGCAGGCGACCACGCAGTCCATGCAGCCGACGCACTTGCGGGTGTCGATGACCATGCCGAAGCGGGGCATGCTCACGCTCTCCTTCACGAAGGTCACGAAGTTGCCGTGGATGCTGGTGCCGCCCATCAGCGGGTCGGTCACGTACTTCGTGTTGAGCTGCGCGGCGCTGGCGCCCTTGAGGTACGCGCTCTTGAGCATCCGGTTGGTGTGGCCGAAGCCGTAGACCATGTAGACGCAGTCGGGCCGGATCCGCTGCGTGGCCTTGACCCGGATGCGGTTGCTGACCACGCCGTCCTGGTTCTTCAGCAGCACGTACTGGCCGTTCTTGAGCCCCGACGCGGTCGCGGTCGCCGTGTTCACCCAGACTTCGTTCTCGCGCATCAGGTCCTGCAGCAACGGGTTGGTCTGGGTGCGGCTGAACGTGTGCACCGGCGCGCGGCCCGTGATGAGCCGGAAGTAGCCCGTCGGGCGCCTCGCGTCGGCGGCGTGTATTTCGGCACCGGGTCGAAACCCGGCCTTGGCGAGCTGCTCGGACCAGAACTCGACCTTCTTCGACGGCGTGTCGAACTCGAGCTCGACGCCGTCCTCGACCGTCGTCGGCTTGGGCTGTGCCCATGATCACGCCGTCGCGCTTCAATGTCCGCCCAGCTGCATGCCGGATTTCTCGATGCGGTAGCGCGAGGTACTCCTCCATGTCCTTGAACGGCATGCATTCGCCGATGCCGAGCTTGTTCGCGAGCTGCTTCGGCGATCCACCAGCCCGGCTTCTGGTCGTGCGGCGCCGCGACGACCGGCTGGCGCAGCGACGTCCAGCCGCGTGCGGCCGAAGCCGACGAGCAGTTCGTCGTGGCGCTCGAGAAACGTCGCCTCGGGCAGCACCACGTCGGCGTAGCCGGCGATCTCGCTCGGCAGCGTGTCGCACGACGACGAGCAGATCGAGCTTGTCGATCGCCTTGAGCGTCTCCGCCGTCGTTCGGCAGCGCGAAGAGGATGTTCGTCGAGTAGACGAACCAGCCCTTGATCGGATACGGCTTGCCGGTCAGCGTGGCGTCGCGGATGCCGGTCGTGATGCCCTCGTCGGCGAACGGGAAGCGCGCGCCGTCCGAGTCGTCGGCCTTCGGCCGGTCGGACTTCGGGTACGCGGGCAGCGGATACGGCGCGACCTTCATGCCGGCGGCCAGGAACAGCCCGCCCCGGCGCCCCCAGTTGCCGAGCAGCGCGGACAGCAGCGCGATCGCGCGGCTGCGCTGCGTGTCGTCGCCGTTCCAGTTGACGCGCCGGCCCGGATGGACGATGCGTCGCCGGCCGGTGGCTCGCGAACTCGCGCGCGGTCGCGCGGATCAGCGCGGCGTCGATGCCGGTTTCCGCGGCCGCCCACTCGGGCGTGTTGTCCTTGATCTCCGCGACGAACTTGTCGAAGCCGTGGCCGTATTTCTCGACGAACGCCTTGTCGTAGCGGCCCTCGGTGACCAGCACGTTGCACCAGGCGAGGATGAGCGCGAGGTCGGTGCCGGGCTTGATCGGCAGCCAGTACTTCGCCTTGCTCGCCGCGACCGAGAAGCGCGGGTCGACGACGATGATCGGGATGCGCCGCTCGACCGCCCTGGCGAACTCCTGCACCTGCGAGTTGTGCATGTTCTCGCCCAGGTGCGAGCCGATCAGCACCAGGCAGTCGGTGTTCTCGATGTCGGTGGGCTCGGGCGAGCCCAAGCCGGCGCCGAACGTGAGCGCGAAGCCGACGTCGCGGGGCCCGCGGCACTGCGCGAACGACGGGCCGGCGAAGTTGATCGCGCCGTAGGACTTCAGCACGTGCTGGAAGAAGCGCTGGCCGAAGCCGTGATTGAACACGCCCAGCGATTCGGGGCCGTGGTCGGCCTTGAGCTTGCCCATCCGCACGGCGATGTAGTCGATCGCCTCGTCCCAGGTGACGGCCTTCCATTCCTCCTTGCCGCGCGGGCCGACGCGAACGAGCGGCGCGCGCAGCCGGTCCGGGTCGTAGTGCGCGCCGACCGCGCCGGTGCCGCGCGGGCACAGCCGGCCGTGGCTCTGCGGATCCTTCGGATTGCCCTCGAACTTCCACAGCTTGCCGTCGCGGACGTGGGCGATGCCGCCGCAGCGCCAGAAGCACATCTCGCAGAAGGTCGGGATCGTCGTGACGCTGCCCTGCGTCGCGCCTGCCGCGCTCGCCGCGCGGGACAGCGGCTCCCAGTGCGCCGTGGCGGCGGCGGCGCCGAACGTCGCCGCGGAGATCTGCAGGAAGCGCCGGCGGGAAAGCTGTGTCATGGCCTTGGGTCCTTTCTCGTTGCCGGGAACGAGGGGACAGACCGCGCTTTCCTGCTGCTGCCCGGGGCGGGCAGGGAGATCATCGCGGGAGAGCCGGGCCTGTCCCCATTTCCCGCACGACGTCATTGGACTCCGGGCGCGCGGCGGACAAAGTGATGCAGGTCACACAGCCCGGCGTGACTCGGATCGGGCAATGTTTGGCTTGATCGCAGGCGCAAGTTGCGGAGTCGCGGCGCGTTGCGCGACGCGGCAGGCCGTGCCCGGTTTCGTCGGCAACCCGGGCTACGCACCCGCGAGCCGGTGAGGGCGACGTCGGCGTCGCGCCACGCGGCCTGGAAACGATGCTCGGTTGCCTGCGCCGCGGCGGGTCTCCCTGCCGGCGCTGCGCCTGCGCGAGGCCGGCGAGCGACCAGCCGTTGTCGGGGTAGTGCGCGAGGTCCTCGCGATAGACGCGCTCGGCGTCCGCCGCGCGCCCCGCGGCGAGCAGCGCCGCGCCGAGCGCGTGCCGCGTCGGGCGCCAGCCACAGGTGCGGCTCGTCGTAGGCGAGGCCGTCCTCGATCGCCGTGGCCTCGGCGAGCGCGGCGACGGCGTCGGCGTGACGCCGCTCCGCCGTCGCGATGTCCGCGCCGAGCGTCAGCGCGCGCGATGCGCACCAGCGCCGCGCGCGGCGTTGATGTTCTTGATCCTCGCCTGCGCGAGCGCCGGATCGGCGGCCAGGCGCTCGACGCGCGGCCAGCTCGCGCGCGGGCCGCCGCGACCTGGCCGGTCCTCGCGTAGCGCGGTGCCGCGCGCGTAATGCCAGATCGCCAGCGGGTAGGGCTCGTCGACGTCGGGCGGCAGCGTCTCCTCGAGAATCTCGCGCCAGCGCCCGAAGCGCACCAGCGTGAAGACCGGCAGCACGTAGTAGTGCTGCAGGATGCCGGTGCTGCGGTCGGAGCGGCCCGGGCCGCAGGCGGCGGGAAAGGCGGCGCGCGCGGCGGCGAGCGCGTCGGCGCTGCGCCCGGTCCATCGCCGCCGCCGCCCACAGGAAATGGTGGTTGTGCGCGACGTAGCCGACGCGGTAGGCGCCCTGCGCATCGACCTGCGCCGAGATAGCGCGCGTCGGCGGCGATCGAGCGCTCGTTCGCCGCGATGGCGTCGCCGTAGCGGCCGGTGCGCATGTAGATGTGCGCCGGCATGTGCAGCAGGTGGCCGGATCCCGGCACCAGCGTCGCGAGGCGGTCGGCGCTCGCGCAGCGCATCGCCCGGGCTGCGCCGAGGACTTCGATCAGATGGATCCAGTAGTGGTTGGCGCCCGGGTGCCGGGGCGACAACGCCAGCGCGCGCGCCAGCTGCGCGCGGATCTCCGCGGTCCACGGGCGCGGCCGGCCGTCGCGGTCCCACCAGTCGTACGGGTGCAGGTTCATCACGGCTTCGGCGGCGAGCATCGCGATGTCCGCATCGCGCGGATAAGCGCGCGCGAGCTTGCGCATCCGCTCGGCGTAGGCCTCTTCGTCGACCGCGAGGGATCGCCGGCCGGCGGGTGTCGCGCCGACAGCGCGTCGACGAGCGCGCGGTCGCGGCGCGCGGCCTGCGGCGCCAGCGCGTCGCGCGCGCGCCAGCGCATCGCGCACGCGCGGCGCCGCGGCGGCATCCATGTCGGCGTTGATGGTGGGGCCGAGCGACCAGGCGAGCCCCCACCAGCACAGGACGCAACGCGGGTCGATCTCGGTCGCCGCCGCGAACGAGCGCGCCGCTTCGGCCGGGTTGAAGCCCCATGCGAGCGCCATGCCCTGCGCGAAGTAGCGCTGCGCCGGCGCCCGGTCGCTCGCCTTCGGCACCGCCGGCGAGGCCAGGCCCGAGAGCAGCGGCGCCGTCGGCGCGGCGGCCGATGCCGGCGCGCCCGCGAACACGAGCGCGAGCAGCAACGCGCGGGCCGGCAGCGCGACGGCGACGCGACGGGCGGACCACGCGCGCCGAAGCCGGCGGAGTCGGAATGTTTGCGCTGGATCATGAAAGCATTGAACTCTCGCGCAGCCGGTTCTTGTGTGACCCAGGTCACAGTCATTTGCGGCGGCTGCAGTAACGTGGGAGCGTGCGGAGTGCCCGTCGGCGGCGCCGACGGCAGCGGGTCGAAGCGCGGCGGGCGCATTGCGAAAGGATAACTGCTCATGACCCATACGATAGCGCAGGACCGCTTTCCGGCCGGCGGGCAGACGTCGCTGGCCGCCGCGGCGAAACCCTACTGGAATCCGTATGTCGTGCGGCTTCCTGCTCGGCCTGGTGCTGCTCGCGACCTACGCCGTGACCGGCCGCGGCCTCGGGGCGACCGGCGGCTACTCCTCGGTCGCGGCGGCGATCGCCGGCCTCTTCTCGCCGGAGCACGCCGCCGCCAACGCGGTGCACGCCAAGTACTGGAACGACGGCGTGCCGCTCGCGTCGTGGACGCTGTTCCTGCTCGCGGGCGCCTTCGTCGGCGCGCTGGCGTCCGGTCTCCAGGGAGGCCGGGTGCGCTGGTCGATCGAAAAGGGCCCGCAGGCCTCGGCCGAGCGGCGCCTGGCACTCGCCTTCGTCGGCGGCTTCATCGCCGCCTACGGAGCCAAGATCGCCAAGGGCTGCACCAGCGGCCAGGCGCTCACCGGCGGGTCGATCCTCAACGTCGGCAGCCTCGTGTTCATGGTCGCGGTGTTCGCCGCCGCCTACGGGCTCGCCTGGTTCGTGCGCAAGGAATGGCTATGACCACGATGCTCCCGCTCGCTTCCTCGATCGAATTCTCGACTCGTCGTCAACCTCGCGCTCGCGCTCGCGCTGGGCCTCGGCTTCGGCTTCTGCCTCGAGCGCGCCGGGTTCGGCAGCGCGCGCAAGCTGACCGCCGTCTTCTATCTGTACGACATGGCGGTCGTGAAGGTGATGTTCACCGCGATCGTGACGGCGATGGTCGGCCTGTTCGCGCTGTCCGCAGCCGGCATCCTCGATCTCGGCGAGCTCTACCTCGAGCCGACGAACCTGGCGGCGCAGGCGCTGGGCGGCCTGGTGTTCGGCGCCGGCTTCATCGTCGGCGGCTACTGCCCCGGCACCTCCATCGCGGCGATCGCCACCGGCCGCAAGGACGCGATGATGTTCGCGCTCGGGATGCTGGCCGGCGTGTATGCGTACGCCGAACTCACCCCCGGCATCGAGGGCTGGATCAAGGCCACCGCGCAGGGCGAAATGACGCTGCCGTCGGTGACCGGCGCTGCCGATGGGGTGGTTCGTGCTGGCGTTCGTGGCGTTCCTGGCGTTCGCCGCGTGGGGCATGGGCCGGCTCGAGGCGCGCTTCGCGGGCCTGCGCCCGCGCTCGTAATTCGCCGCGTTCCCGCGCGCCGGCCTCGTCACCCGAACGTGACGCCGTGTAGCCCGGGTTGAGCCGAAGGCGAAACCCGGGTGGTCGCGGCAATGGCCCCGTCCACCCGGGTTTCGCCTTCGGCTCAACCCGGGCTACGCATCTACGCTTCCCGCCCCAATGTGATGCAGGTCACAGATTTTTCCTGCTGCGCGGCCTATCGTGAGGATGTCTGCTGTTCCATCCTTCGAGAGGTCGTCATGCAAAAGAACGTAGGTGGTATCGATCGCGGCCTGCGCATCGCCGCCGGCATCGGACTCCTGGCCTGGGCGGCGCTCGGGCAGGACAGCGCGCATCTGTGGGGGCTGGTCGGATCCTCGCTGCTCGCCACTGGCCTGATGGGCTGGTGCCCGGCCTACCTGCCCTTCGGCATCAAGACCTGCCGCACCCAGTAGGGCCATGACGATCCGCGACGGCTCCGCCCGTGCCGCGACGCGGGCGGGGCGTTACCTGCTCGTGCTTGCGCTCGTGCTCGGCGCTTGGCCGGCGCGCGCCGACGACGGCCAGCCCGCGGGCGTGGGGCCGGTGCTCGACGTCGCGGTGCGCGACGTGCCGCTGACCATCGCCGCGGAAGGCGTCGTCGAAGCGATCCGGCAGACCACGCTCGGCGCGCAGGTGGCCGGTCGCATCGTGGCGCTCGAGGTCAAGGCGGGCGACGCCGTGCGCGCGGGCCAGGTGCTGGTGCGCATCGACGCGCGCACCGCCGACCAGGCGGTGGCCGCCAGCCGCTCGCAGATCGCCGAGGCCGAAGCCAATCTCGCCAACGCGCGGCGCAAGTACGAGCGCAATCGCGACCTCGTCGCGCAGAAATTCGTGAGCCAGGCCGCGCTCGATCAGGCCGACGCCGACTACAAGGCGGCGCAGGCGCAACTCGGGGCGATCACCGCCAACGCGGGACAGGCGGCGGCCGCGCAGTCGTTCACGACCATCGCGGCGCCGTACGCGGGCGTGGTCGGCGCGACGCACGCCGAGCTGGGCGACATGGCGCAGCCCGGACGGGAGCTCGTCACCGTGTTCGATCCGCGCGAGCTGCGCGTCGCCGCGACGGTGCCGCAATCGGCGCTTGCGAAGATCAAGCTCGACGCGCCGATACGCATCGAGATCCCCGCGCTCGGAAAGTCGGTCACCGCGGTGAAGGCGACGGTGATTCCGCTTGCCGATGCGCGCACCCACACCTCGCGCATTCGCCTCGACCTGCCGGCCGCGGAAGGGCTGCTGCCCGGCCAGTTCGCGCGCGCCCGGTTCGTCACCGGCGCGACGCGCGCGCTGGCGATTCCGGAAACGGCGCTGCTGCGGCGTGGCGAAGTCACCGCGGTCTACCACATCGACGCCGGAGGCCGCCCGCAGCTGCGGCAGGTGCGCACCGGCGAGGCCGTCGGCGACGGCCTGGTGGAGATCCTGTCCGGGCTCTCCGCCGGCGACCGGATCGCCGCGAATCCGGTGCGGGCGGGCATGGCGCCGTCCGTCGCCGCCGGCGCACGCTGACACCACAGGCCCGGGCAACGTGCCACGAGCCACGACAGGGAGGATCGCACCATGGCACACATCGTCATCTTGGGCGCTGGACTCGGCGGCATGCCGATGGCCTACGAGATGAAAGCGCAGCTGCGGCCGGGCGACCGCGTCACCGTCGTCGGCAACGGGCCCAACTTCCACTTCGTCCCGTCCAATCCCTGGGTCGCGGTGAACTGGCGCAAGCGCAAGGACATCGAATTCGCCGCGGCGCCCTGCCTCGAGAGGAAAGGGATCGCGTTCGACCCGCGCGGCGGCAAGCGGCTGCATCCGGAACGCAGCCAGCTCGAACTGGGTGACGGCACCATGCTCACCTACGATTATCTCGTCATCGCCACGGGGCCGAAGCTCGCGTTCGACGAGATCGAGGGGCTCGGCCCGAACGGGCACACCCAGTCGGTCTGCCACGTCGATCACGCCGAGAAGGCCGCGGTCGGCGTGGGATGCCTTCGTCAAGGACCCGGGCCCGATCGTCGTCGGCGCGGTCCAGGGCGCGTCGTGCTACGGGCCGGCCTACGAATTCGCGTTCATCATGGAAACGGACCTGCGCCGGCGCAAGCTTCGCGACCGGGTGCCGATGACCTTCGTCACCGCGGAGCCCTACATCGGCCATCTGGGCCTCGGCGGCGTCGGTGACTCGAAGGCGATGCTCGAGTCGGCGCTGCGCGAGCGGCACGTCAAGTGGATCTGCAACGCCAAGGTCGACGAAGGTCGAGGCCGGGACGATGCACGTCGTCGAGCACGACGAGGACGGCAAGCCGAAGAAGGAGCACGTGCTGCCGTTCAAGTATTCGATGATGCTGCCGGCGTTCAAGGGCATCGACGCCGTGTTCGGCATCGAGGGGCTCACCAATCCGCGCGGCTTCATCGCCATCGATGCGCATCAGCGCAACCCCAAGTACCGCAACGTCTACGCGGTCGGGGTCTGCGTGGCGATCCCGCCCGTCGAAGCGACGCCGGTGCCCACCGGCGCGCCGAAGACCGGCTACATGATCGAGTCGATGGTCACGGCCGCCGCGCACAACATCCGCGCCGAGCTGGACGGCAGGGAGCCGGCCGAGAAGGCGACCTGGAACGCCGTCTGCCTCGCCGACCTGGGGGACACCGGCATCGCCTTCGTCGCGCTGCCGCAGATCCCGCCGCGCAACGTGAACTGGTTCAGCGAAGGCAAGTGGGTCCACCTGGCCAAGATCGCGTTCGAGAAATACTTCATCCGCAAGATGAAGAAGGGGACATCCGAGCCGTTCTACGAGAAGTACGTGATGAGCATGCTCGGCATCGCCAAGCTCAAGAAGTGACGGGAGCTTCGTGATCGAGCCTGCGCAACTGGGCATCTCCGGCCGGACCGCCCGCTTCTTCCTCACGTCGCAGCTGACGCCGCTGCTGGCGCTGGTGCTGCTGCTGCTCGGCGCGTTCGCGATCATCGTCACCCCGCGCGAGGAGGAGCCGCAGATCGACGTCACGATGGCGTCGGTGTTCGTGCCGTTTCCCGGCGCGTCGGCGGCCGACGTCGAGCAGTTGGTCGCCATCCCCGCGGAGCAGGTGCTCTCGCAGATCCAGGGCCTGGAGCACGTCTGGTCGGTGGCGAGCCCCGGCATGGCGATGATCACCGTGCAGTACAAGGTCGGCGTGAAGCGCAACGATGCGGTGGTCAGGCTGCACGACACGATCCTGTCGCACCGCGACTGGCTGCCGAAGGAGCTGGGCGTCGGCGAGCCGCTGGTCAAACCCAAGGGCATCGACGACGTCCCGATCGTCGCGCTCACGCTGTGGACGAAGGACGAGGCGCGCGGGGCCTTCGACCTCGAGCGGGTCGCCGCACGCCGTCGAGGCCGAATTGAAGCGCGTGCCCGGCACGCGCGAAGTCACGACCATCGGCGGGCCCGGCCGCGCCGTGCAGGTGCTGCTCGACGTCGACAGGCTCAACGCCGTCGGCCTCGCCGCGGGGGACATCGCGCGGATGCTGCAGGCCGCCAACACCTCGCTGCCCGCGGGCAATCTCGTGCGCGGCAACGAGACCGTGCTGGTCGAGACCGGCGAGTTCCTGCGGACGGCGCAGGACGTCCGCGATCTCGTCGTCGCGGTGCGCGAGGGCAAGCCGGTGTTCGTGTCCGACGTGGCGCGCGTCGTCGACGGCCCGCCGCCGCCCGCGCGCTACGCGTGGCACGGCGTGGGCAGGGCCGGCGCCGGCGAGGCAACGACGGTGGGACGCACCTATCCGGCGGTCACGCTCCAGGTCACGAAGAAGGCGGGCGAGAACGCGGTCGAGGTCGCCCAGCGCGTGGAGAAGCGCATCGCCGAGCTCGCCAACACCGTCGTCCCCGCCGGCGTCGAAGTGACGGTCACCCGCGACTACGGCCGCACCGCCGACGACAAGGCGAAGCTCCTCATCAGCAAGCTCCTGTTCGCCACGGCGGCCGTCGTGGCGCTGGTGCTCGTCACGCTCGGCCGGCGCGAGGCGGCGATCGTCGGCGTCGCCGTGCTCCTCACGCTGTCGGCGACGCTGTTCGCGTCCTGGGCCTGGGGCTTCACGCTGAACCGGGTGAGCCTGTTCGCGCTGATCTTCTCGATCGGCATATTGGTCGACGACGCGATCGTCGTCGTCGAGAACATCCACCGCCACCGGGTGCTCCATCCGGACGAACCGCTGCTCTCGCTCATTCCGGGCGCGGTCGACGAGGTCGGCGGGCCGACGATCCTCGCCACGTTCACCGTGATCGCCGCGCTGCTGCCAATGGCGTTCGTGACCGGGCTGATGGGCCCCTACATGAGCCCGATCCCGATCAACGCGAGCATGGGCATGGTGATCTCGCTGGCCGTCGCGTTCATGATTACCCCGTGGCTCGCCCTGAAGCTCGCGGCAAAGCCCACCGTCGGTGCCGACCACGGGGCAAGCCGCCTCGACGCCTGGCTCGCCTCGCTCGTTCGCGCGCCTGCTCAAGCCCTTCGTCGACCCGGTCCGCGGCGGACGGCGGCGCAAGCTGCTCGGCGCCGGCATCGTCGTCGCGATCCTCGCGTCGGTGTCGCTCGCCTTCTTCCAGCTGGTCGTGCTGAAGATGCTGCCGTCGGACAACAAGAGCGAGCTCGCGGTGGTGGTCGACATGCCCGCCGGGTCGCCGGTCGAGAAGACGGCCGCGGCGCTCGCCGACCTTGGCGCGTTCGTCGCCACCGTCGACGAAGTGACCGACTTCCAGGCCTACGCCGGGACCGCGGCCCCCATCAACTTCAACGGTCTCGTCCGGCAGTACGACCTGCGGCAGTCGCCCGAGCAGGGCGACCTGCAGGTCAACCTCGTCGACAGCCGGCACCGCGCGCGCCAGAGTCACGAGATCGCGCTCGCGGTGCGTCCCGCGCTCGAGAAGATCGGCGCGGCGCACAACGCGAAGGTGAAGGTGGTGGAGGTTCCGCCGGGACCGCCGGTCATGTCGCCGATCGTCGCCGAGATCTACGGTCCCGACGAGGCGGGGCGCCATGCCGTCGGGAAGAGCCTGCGCGCCGCGTTCGGGCAGGTCCCCGGCATCGTCGGCATCGACGACTCGATCGAGGACAACGCGCCGCGGGCGCAGGTGCGCGTGGACCAGCGCAAGGCGGCGCTCGTGGGCGTGACGCCCGCGGACGTCGTCGCGGCGCTGCGGGCGGCGCTCTCCGGCGACGACGTCACCGCGCTGCACGACGGCCACGCGAAATACGGCGTCCCGGTGCGCATCACGCTGCCGCCGGAGCAGCAGGGGCGCCTCGACGCGCTGCTGGCGATGACGGTGCGCGGAACCGACGGCTCCAGCGTCCCGCTTGCCGAGCTGGTGCGGGTGCAGCCCGCGCTGCGGGAAAAGACGCGCTACCGGAAGGACCTGCTGCCGGTGACCTACGTCGTCGGCGACATGGCCGGCGGCACCGACAGCCCGCTCTACGGGATGTTCGGCGTGCGCGGCAAGCTGGACCGCGTGGCGGTGCCCAACGGCGGCACGCTGGCCGAGCACTTCATCTCGCAGCCCTCCGATCCCTATCGCGGCTACGCGCTCAAGTGGGACGGCGAGTGGCAGGTCACCTACGAGACGTTCCGCGACATGGGCATCGCCTACGGCGTGGGCCTGGTGCTGATCTACCTGCTGGTGGTCGCCCAGTTCGGCTCGTACGTCACGCCGCTCGTCATCATGGCGCCGATCCCGCTGACGATCATCGGCGTGATGCCGGGCCACGCGCTCCTGGGCCGGCCGTTCACGGCGACGTCGATGATCGGGATGATCGCGCTCGCCGGGATCATCGTGCGCAATTCGATCCTGCTGGTCGACTTCGTCAACCTACAGGTCGGCAGGGGCGTCCCCTTCGCGCAGGCGGTCGTCGACGCTGCGTCGGCGCGCGCGAAGCCGATCGCGCTGACGGGTCTCGCGGCGATGCTCGGGGCGCTGTTCATCCTCAACGACCCGATCTTCAGCGGTCTTGCGATCTCGCTGGTCTTCGGCATCTTCGTCTCGACGCTGCTGACGCTGGTCGTGATCCCCGTACTCTACTTCGCGGTCAACCGGGCGCGGCACGACGCCGGCGCGCCGCGGCCGCAGGCAACGGAGCCAACCCCATGAACACCAACCAGATGGTCCACATCTTCGCGGGCGCCTTCATCATGATCTCGCTTGCGCTCGGCGCCCCGGGAAGCCCGCTGTTCGTGAACCAGAACTGGCTGTGGTTCACGCTGTTCGTCGGCGCGAACCTGTTCCAGAGCGGATTCACCGGCTTTTGCCCGCTCGAAAAAATCCTGGTGAAGCTGGGCGTCAGGATGGCGTGACGACGAATCGTTGACGATGCGTAGCCCGGCTCGAGCGAAGCGAAACCCGGGTGACTGTGGCAATGGCCGCGATCGCCCCGGGGTTTCGCTTCGCTCGACCCCGGCTACCGCTCGTCGGCGGGCGGCGGCAGGGCGGCGCCGCGGGCGTCGCGCTGCGCAAGCTCGGCGCGCAGCAGCGCCACGTCGGCGCGCAGCTGCGCGATCTCGTGCTGGAACTGCTTGCGGAACTGCAGCTCCTCGGCGTGGACCAGCTGCGAGATCTGCTGGCGCAGCTGGTTGATGTCGCGATGGAGGTTCTCGCGGAAATGGACTTCCTCGGTCGCGAACAGGCGCGCGAGGTCCTCTCGCAGCGCCACCATGTCCTGCAGCAGCTCGCGCCGCAGCTGCGCCTCCTCGCCGCCGACGAAGAACGAGACCACGTTGGCGGTGAACAGGGTCACCAGCGCGACGCCGATCAGGCCCACGCCTGCCGCCACGGCGCGCGCCGCGCCGGTGGTGGGAATCACGTCGCCGTAGCCGATGGTCATGCCGGTGACGAACGCGAGCCACAGGCCGTCCCAGTAGTTGTTGATGGACGGCTCGATCCAGTAGAGCAGCCCGCCGGCGGCGAGCAGGATCAGGAACGAGGTGCCCACCAAAATCGGCGCGCCGCGGCGCGTGAACAGGAAGGTGAAGCCGGTGATGGTGCGCACCATCACCAGCCCCGCGACGGTCACCCGCATCACGCGCACCAGGGCGACCCATTCCGTGGACGCGCCGAGGATGGCGGCCAGGGCGCCGAGCAGGATCACGGTGTTGAGCCAGTTCTCGACGAGGTAGCGGCCGGGCTTGCTCGACACGTGACACATCCACAGCGTCTCGGCGAGGAAGGCGGCGAAGATCACGATGTCGAGCGCGCGCGCGACGCGGTGCATCCCGGGGCTGCCGTGGGCGGTCTCGAGGAAGTAGGCCGGCACCGCGAGCAGCGCGATCGCGACCATCGCCGGGTGCAGCCGGTGATGCCAGTGCTGGGCGCGCTCGTTGTCGTCGGGCTCGATGCCGGCGAGGCCGATCCAGGCGAGGGGGTTGTGCGTCATGGCGGCGGGAGGGAGGCGGGCAGGGCGCGGCGGGGACCGACGGAAAAGGGTAGCACACGGCGGCGCGGTGCAGCGCGGGGGAACGACGGGCTCGTGCTGCGGCGCAGGCGGCCACGAACGCGACCCGCCGAGGGCGGCAAGTTGGCGTGAAATCGCAGGTAAGCGCGCGGGGTTGATCGCATAATCGGCGCATGGTTCGCATCAACCCATGGTTGCTCCCCCCGCTTGCCGCGCTGGTCGCGCTCGCGGTCTGGAAGGGGCCGCAGTCGCCGGGATTCAAGCCTGGCGGCCCGGGCGCGACCGTGACGCGCCCGGCCGAGCGCAGGCGCTGACCATCCCGCACACCCGCCAAGGAAAGAGCGATGCAAAACGTCCCCCTGCTGCTCGGAGCACAGTGTTCGCGCTACAGCGCGCGCGTGCGCAGCTACCTGATCAAGAAGCGCATCGAGTACGTCGAACGGGTCCCGACGATCTGGACGTACAACGTCGCCATCGCGCGCCGCTTCGGCGATGCGTCCGTGCCGGTGCTGATCACCCCCGAAGGGGAATGGATCGCCGACAGCGAGATCATCCTCGATCGGCTGGAGGCGCGGTTTCCGGACGAGCCGATCCTGCCGCCGGATCCGGTGCACGCCTTCTTCGCCACGCTGGCCGACGTCTGGGCCAGCGAATTCTGGCAGCAGGTCGACGTGGCGACGCGGTGGCTGGGGCGCACGCAGTATCCCTGGTGGTACGAGGAGCTGGGCGAAGGGATGCTGTTCGGCCTCCCCAAAACCCTGAAGAACGCGCTGGTCGGCAGCGTCGCCCGCAAGATCCAGGCGCACCTGCCGCGGCTCGGCGCCAGCGCTGAAACCAAGCCGCTGATCTGGCGCTGGGCGCAGCAGAACATGGACGCGCTGGACGCGCACCTCGCCGTGCACCCGTACCTGCTGGGCGAGCGCGCGACGCGCTTCGACTACGGGCTGATCGTGCCGTTCTACGGGCATCTCGCCCGCGACCCGTGGTCGCGCGACGAGTTCCTCCTGCCGCGTCCGCATCTGCACGCGTGGGTGTGGCGGATGAACCAGCCCTACCTGACGCCTGAGGCCCCGCCGCTGCCCGCCATCGGCACGCCGCTGCCGGCCACGCTGCAGCCGGTCGTCAGGAGCATGTTCGACGAGTTCCTGCCCTTCGTCGAAGGGACGCTGGCGGAGTTGCGGCGCGCCGAGCCCAAAGCGGTCAAGGGCAAGCGCATCGAGCGCTTCCTGGGCATGGTGAGCTATCCCTACGCCGGCGCGACGCACGCGCGGCAGGCCATGCCGTTCACGCTCTGGCTCGTGCAGCGCGCGCTCGACCTGCTCGGGGCGATGCCGCCGGCGGACGCGCAGCGCGTGCGACAGTGGCTGACGGACTCGGGCGGGGCGCGCCTGCTGGAGCTCGACATCCCGCGGCTGGAGGTCTCGGGGCTGACCGTCAAGCTCGCGTGACCTCCCGCCGCGCTTCGCCCTGCCCGCCGCAGCGGAAGCGGCGAAGATTCCACCGCGGGAGCGCAGGCGCTCAGCGGGCAGGCGCGTGCTCGGCCCGCCACTGCCTTGGGCTCATGTTCGACCAGCCCCGAAATGCGCGCGCGAACACGGTGACGTCCGAATAGCGGAGGACCGCCGCGATTTCCGACACGGACATGTCCGTGTCGCGCAGCAGGTGGTGAGCCACCTCCCGCCGCGCCTCGCCGAGTACGCCGCGCACTGTCAAGCCTTCTCCCTCGAGACGCCGTCGCAGCGTCCGCTCGTGCATGTCGAACAGGCGGGCGACGCCGGCCGTGGACACCGGGCCGGCGAACATCATCGCGTAGAGGGCCCGACGCACCTGCGCGGAGAACGGCAGCGGGTGCCGCGACTCGGCGGACTCGATCGCCCGGGTGATGGCGGCAAAGGCGGCGGGATCGGCGCCGGCGATCGGGTGATCCAGCCACCGGTTCGCGAACACGATGCCCGAGACCGGCGCGTCGAATTCGAGGCGCGCGCGAAAGTGCTTCCGGAGCGGGGCGACATTCGCCGGACGGCTGTGCGACAGCCGGATCGACACCGGCTTCCACGAAGGCCCGCACAGATCGCGCAGCAGCAGGTACTGCATGGCGATGGCACCGTCGAGGAACTGCTCCGCGGCCGGGGTCCTGTCCTCCAGCAGCGAGTAGCCGAGCGCGGACGTTCCGTCGCCAAGGTTCAGCGTCAGCGAAACCGCGCTGCGGTCGTGGAGCTCGAGGTGCAGCGCGGCCAAGCGCAGCGCGTCGCGCAGCGTGGGGCAGTTGCGCATCAGCGTGCCCAGCGCACCCAGCGAATCCAGTCTGAACCGCTGGCCGACGAGCAGTCCGAAATGGCGGCAGCCGGTCAGCTTCACGCAGGTGTCGAGCAGGCCCCCGAGGGCCCCGGCCGACACGCGGTTTTCGGGGTCGGAGAAGAGACCGGCGTCGATACCGGCCTGCGCGAGCACGAGCGCAGGATCGACGCCGTGCTCGCGCAGGAGCGCGGGGATCGCGAGGAGCGGCGCCACCCGGACGTCCAGGCGCGGCAGGCCGGCCTGATCGCCGCCGACGGCGGCCGCGGGCCGGTCGACATGGGCCGATCGCCTTGAATATTCGCCGGAAATCGGGGCGGCATCGCGGCAGTTTGTCCGGAAATGCACGGTGAGCGCAAGCCTGACGCGTTACGCTCCCTATCGACAATCCGCTCCGCCGCCGCGCGGGCGCCGCCGCTGCCTGTCGAACGGGCGGACCGCAAGGAGAGAACGATGGCAATGAGCAAGAACATCAAGTGGGCGCTCGGCATCGTCGCCGCCCTCATCGCGGTCGCGGCGGTCGTCCTGTACCCCAGGCTGGTCGTCACCCTGCCGCACGACGGCGCCGACGCGAAACCGGTCACCTTCAAGGACACCTACGGCGGGCGCTACACCGAGATGTTCCTCATCGGCGGGAACGCGATCACCAGGAACCTGGAGGCGAACGTCTACAACACCTGGGGTCTCAATGGCAGCGACACCACGCGCGACTCGGCTCCCCCGGCGCTGCTCGACAGGATCGACGTCAAGGCGATGGCGGAGAAGTTCCACATGCTCGCGGTGTTCAAGAACGGCCCCCGCCTCTGGACGCTGGACTGGATCGAGGTCGAGATGGGCAAGGAACTGGACTTCGGCGGCATGAAGGCGCGCTGGGTCAACTGGCTGGACCTGAAGGGCATCAGCACGGAACCCGGTGCGGCGAACTACAAGAACATCACCGTCACGCGCCACACCCGTTTCGGCTTCAACAAGGGAACGCGAATCTCCGTCCTGGACGACCCCGACGGCAACCCTTGGGTCATGAAGTCATTCAGCCTCATCACGTTTCCGGATCAGGACTTCAGCGAGATCGCCACCCTCGGCAGCCGCCTGAAGCTTCCGGCGGGCTGGAAGTTCCGGTCGGTGGTGCTCGAGCAGGATCTGATCCTCACTCCGGACAAGACCGGCACCGCGCACATCACGCAGGACAACTTCGGCAACACCTACGACCGCGCGGGCGGGGCCTACAGCAACGTGAAGCCGTAGCGTTTGCGGCACTCGCGCGCACGGTTCGGCTCGTCGAGAGAATTGCTGCGATGAGCACGGGAAGCGGTCGTGCGGCGGGGCTTCCCGGACCAGGATCGCCGTTCCCCGCGCGCACGGCCAACCCATCATTTCAACGCCCCGAGGAGTTCGACATGAGCAATCGCACCTGGATCGTCGCCGCCGTGGCCGCTTCGTTCGCCGCCGGCATCGCCTATGCGCAGTACCCGGTCATGGACGCGGTGGCCAACAAGGTCATCCAGAAGTACCAGTCCTCCACCTGCGAGCAGTTGTGGCAGGAAAAGGCGCAGGGCCAGGGCCAGCCGAAGCCGGAGATGGAACAGCGCGCCATCAAGGCGCTGCAATCGGATCCGCAGATGCGCCAGGCGTTCTTCGCCAAGGTCTCGGCGCCGATCGTCAACAAGATGTTCGAATGCGGGATGATTCCGTGACCGCCATGGAGAGACCAGTGAGGCAGCATCAGTCTTTCGAACCGGCTGGCGCGGCCGGGCGCTCGCGCTGGCGGCAGGGCTGTTCGTGGCCGCCGGCGCAGCGGCGCAGACGCCGCAGCCGGTCGGCGAAGCAGGCGGCGCGAGCCCGCGACGGCGGCCAAGCCGGCCACGAAGGCCGCGAAAAAGCCCGCGGCGCCGGAGTTCAAGCTGGTCCTCGAACCGAAGGCGATGGACCTGCTCAAGGCCACGAGCGCGCGGCTGGCGGCGGCGAAGTCGATGTCGTTCACCGCCACCGTCGGCTACGAGTATCCGAGCAAGCTCGGGCCGCCGATCGTCTACACGACGCGCTACGACGTGACGATGCAGCGGCCGGACAAGCTCAGGATCATCGTGCCCGGCGACGGGCCGGCGTCCGAGTTCTATTACGACGGCAAGGCGATGATGGCCTACATGCCCGCGGAGGACCTCGTCGCCGTAGGCGACGCGCCGCCGACCATCGACGCGATGCTGAAGGCCGCCTTCACCACGGCCGCGCTCTACTATCCGTTCACCGACATGATCGTCGCCGATCCCTATGCCGCGTTGACCGACGGCGCGATCCTCGCGTTCTACGTCGGCCCGTCGGGCGTGGTCGGCGGCGTGAAGACGGACATGGTGGCATGGGCCAACAAGGACGTCTTCCTCCAGATCTGGATCGGCGCCGACGACAAGCTGCCGCGCCGGATCCGCGCCGTGTATGCCGCCGACCCGCTGCAGATGCGCCACGAAATGGAGCTGTCGAACTGGCAGATCGATGCCGCGACGCCGGCGGATGCCTTTGCGTCATCGAAGGCGCAGGCGGCCAAGCGCATCGCCTTCAAGAACCCGGCCGGCGCGCTGCCGCCCGGCGTCAAGCCGCTGGCCAAGCCCCTCGCCGCGCCACCGAAGGCGCAGCCGAAAGCGCAACCGAAATCCCAATGAAAGGGCGACCGACCATGAAGACGATTCTCTGCGCACTGACGGTGTTTTCCGCCGCAGCCATGGTGTCCGGGCAGGCCGGCGCATGGGCAAGTTCCAATCGTGCCGGCGGCAGCACGACCCACAGCTATGGCTCTACCAGCCATACCAACGCCTACGGCGGCAGCTCGACCCACACGGCAGGCGAGGGCACCGAGCACACCAACACCTACGGCGGCAGCACGGCGCACAGCGAGTACGGCGGAACCGAGCACACCAACGTGGATGGCGGCACCACGTACGGCGCCGCCGGTGCCGGGGTTGCCCACACCTACCCGTCGGGGGCGACCTACTACCATCCGCCGACCTATCCGGTCTACCACCCGCCGGTCGCCGTGCCGTACTACTCCTCGGGCTGCTACGGCTGCGCGGCGGCGGCGGGCGCGGTGGTCGGCGTGGCGGCCGGCGCGGCGGTGGCGTCCGCGAACACGGCGGCAGCAACGTCGAACGCCTACGCCGCGGGGGTGGCGACCGGCAGCGCGAACACGGCCGCCGCGACCAGCGCCGCCTACAGCGCAGGCGTGGCCACGGGCGTGGCGGTCGCGACGGCGCCGGCTGCCGGAACCTACGCGATGGGGATCAATTACGCGGCGGTGCCGGCCGGCGCGATTTCGATCAACAAGAACGGCACGACCTACTACCTGAGCGGCAACACCTGGTTCCAGCCGGCCTACGGCGCGAACGGGGTGTACTACACGGTCGTGCCCGCGCCCTGACGCGCCCCTGGCATTCGTGCCTGCACGATCCATCGGCTGACGCCCATTCGCCCTCCACTGTTACGAGGCCCACGATGAAAGTCTACGGTTCCCTGAGATACGCAGCCACAGCCCTCTGCTTCGCTGCGGGCGCGCTCCTGCCGACGGCCGCGGCAGGCCAGACGGCGCCACCCGGGCCGGATTCCGGGAAGTGGCAGTTCACCGCGAGCATCTACGGCTGGGTTCCCGTCATCGACAGCAGGATCAATTTCCCGGACGACAGGGGCGGCACGGACCTCCACCTGAGCATGAGCGACGTCCTCAACCACCTCAAGATGACGTTCCAGGGGTCGTTCGACGCGCACAACGGTCGCTGGGGCATCTTCAACGACCTCGTCTACGTCGACCTCGGCGGCTCCAAGTCCGGGGCGCGCGAACTGCAGGTCGGCGGCATCCCCATTCCGGCCGAGGTCGAGTCGAACAAGACGCTCGATTTCAAGGCCCTGCTCTGGACGGTGGCCGGCGAGTACCGGCTCGCGTCCGACGCGGCTTGGACCGTGGACCTGCTCGCCGGGGCGCGGCTGATGAAGCTCAAGCCGACGCTCGGGTTTTCGATCACGGGCGACCTCGGCCCGATCGTCCTCCCGGGTCGTCAAGGCAGCAAGCAGGTCGACGAAAGCATCTGGGACGGGATCGTCGGGATCAAGGGCCGCTACGCGTTCGGCGACAAGCGCGAGTGGTTCGTGCCGTTCTATTTCGACGTCGGCACCGGACAGTCGAAGTCGACGTGGCAGGGCGCCGGCGGCGTCGGCTATGCCTACCGCTGGGGCGAGGTCGTGGCGCTGTACCGGTATCTCGACTACAACGGCAAATCGGGAGAGCCGGTTGCCGACATGACCATGGGCGGCCCGCAGCTCGGGGTGGTGTTCCGTTGGTGAGCGCCCGCAGCGCCCGTGCCGAACCGCGGCTTCGCAATCGGCCGCCGCCCCGCAATATCGTTGTGGCGCAGTTCGTCGAACTGCCACCGGAAAACAGAGCGGAGTCTTCATGAACCGAATGCGCAGCATCCTGCCCGCTCGCGCTTGTCGCGCTGATCGGTCTCGGCGGCTGCGCCACGCGCCCCGTCAATCCGCCGATCACGCAGGCCGACCCCAACGCCGGCTACACCTTCCAGACCCGCGAGAAGCACTTCAAGAGTCCGGACAACCTCGTCATTCTCGCGTTTTCGGGCGGCGGCACCCGCGCCGCCGCGTTCTCCTACGGGGTCCTGGAGTTCCTCCGGCGCACCGAGGTCGTGGCGCCGAACGGCGCAGAAGGTCCGCCTGCTCGACGCGGTCGATGTCATCACCGGCGTGTCGGGCGGCAGTTTCACCGCGCTCGCCTACGGCCTCTACGGCGACAAGCTCTTCACCGACTACGAGCAGCGCTTCCTAAAGCGCGACGTTCAGGGTGAGCTGGTCTCGCGTTCCTTCAATCCGGGCAACTGGGGTAAGCTGGCATCGACGGGCTGGGGCCGGTCGGAGCTGGCGGCCGACTATTACGACGAGATCCTGTTCAACGGCGCGACCTTCGGCGACCTCGATCGCGGCAGCGGGCCCTTCATCATGGCGTCGGCCACCGACATCTCGACCGGCGGCCGGGTGGTGTTCAACCAGACCATCTTCAACGTGCTGTGCTCGGATCTCAACGCCGTGCGGCTGTCCCGCGCTGCTGCGGCGTCGTCCGCCGTCCCCGTGGTGCTCTCCACCGTCACGTTCAACAATTACGGCGGCACCTGCAACTACGCCGCTCCCGCCTGGGTCAAGATGTTCACCCAGGCCGCGGAGCCGCCGCGGCCCGCGGCGCGCGCGATACGCGAGCTGAAGGAAGCCGAAACCTACGCCGATAGCGTCAAGCGCCCGTACGTCCACCTCGTGGACGGCGGCGTGTCCGACAACGTGGGCATGCGCGGCGTGCTCGACGCGCTGCAGTTCCTCGAAGCGCTGCACACCGCGGGCCTGCCCACGCGCCTCGACCACGTGAAAAGAATCATCGTCTTCGTCGTCAACTCGCTGTCGTCGCCGCCGACCGACTGGGACGCCTCGGAGCAGGGGCCGGGCGTGATCGACGTGCTGCTGAAGTCCACGGGCGTCCCGATCGATCACTACTCGTTCGAGGCGGTCGAGCAGCTGAAGGACATTGCGTCGCGCTGGCAGATGGGGCGGCACGTCCGGGACCTCGCCCGCTGCTCCACCGCCGGAAAGGACGCCGCGGTCTGCGCCGCAATACGCCCGCCGCAGGCGGAGGTCTACTCCATCGACGTGTCGTTTGCCGCGGTCCCGGACAAGGCGGAGCGCGCCTTCCTGAACCTGCAGCCCACGTCCTTCGTCCTGCCCGCCGAGGCCGTCGATCGCCTGCGTGCGGCGGCAGGCGCGGCCATCTTGGCCTCGCCCGATTTCCAGCGCTTGCTGAAGGACGTCGGCGCGACGGTCGTTGCCGATCCGCGCGCCGCGGCGGCGGCCGCGCAGTGAGGCGTTCGCCGACCGCGATGCCCGGTGCCGGCCGGGACCGCACGCGGCGCGGATAGAGGTGAGCACGAAGCCGTTGCTGGCACTCGCGGCGATGTTGTTGCTGTCGCCGGGACTCCACGGCGGGCTGGCGACGGCGGCCGCCGCCGAAACGCCTGACGCTGCCGCCGCGCCGGCCGCCTGCCGCGCCGGCGCCTCCCGCGGCACCTCCCGCGACCGTCACCGGCACCGTCGAGCAGGCAACGGCGAGCGAGGAGCTGCAGCGCGCGGCGCTGGCCCGCCTGGAGCAGGCCGAGCGCTGGCGCGAGCTGGCGCAGCGGATCGCCGCGCTGGAGGCGGAACTCGACGCCCTCGCCGCGGGCGCGCCGGCGGCGACCGGGCTGTCCGCCCCGATCGACCTCGACCGCGAGCTGCGTGCACTGCATCGCGCCTCGGCGGCCGCGCTGGACGAGCTCGCGGACATCGCGCGACGCCTCGAACACGACGGCGACGCGCTCGAGACGGAGGCCGGCAAGTGGAAGGAGCGCCGGGTGTTCCTGGAATCCCGGCTCGTTCCGGCTGCCGTCCTCGAGCGCGCGCAGGCCATCGAAGCGAAGCTGAAGGGCGCGAGCGTCCGGCTGCGCGAGTTCCGCGACACCGTGCTGGTCGCGCTCGACCGCGCGCTGGCGCTGCAGGCGCGCGTCAACGGGGCGTCCAAGCTCATCGCCACGCAGCAGGAGCGCGTCCGTGCGCACCGGGCCGGGATGGAAGCGGCGCCGCTGTGGCGGCTCGACCCCGGACCGACGCAGTTCCAGCGCGTCGCGACCGAGCTGCGCGCGGCCTGGCGGGTGCTGCGCGACTACCTGGCGGCCGACGGCGCCGCGCTCGGCGTGCTATTCGTGGCGGTGCTGGCGGGTACCGGCTGGCTCTTCACGCGCGGCCGCGCGCCGGATGTCCCCCCGGTGCAGCGCGCCTATGGCCGACCGGCTGCCGCGGCGCTGCTCGTCGCGTTGATGGCGCTGATGTGGCTGGCGCCCGATCCGCCGCTGCTGTTCTACGAGGCGCTGCTGCTGCTCGTGCCCATTCCCGCCGCGATGGTCGCGCGGCGCGCGCTGCCGGCGCCCATTCCCCTGACGCTCTACGGACTCGCATTGGCCACGATGCTGCTGCCCCTGCGCACCGCGATCAGCGCGAGCGCGATCGGCGATCGGATGCTGTTGCTGCTGCAGGCGATCTCGATCGGCGTGCCCGTCGCGATCGATCTCGGCCGCGGGCGCCTGCACCAGGCGTTTCCGCGCGTGAGCCCCGGCTTCGTGCGCGTGCTGGCGCTGCTGGTGATCTTCGCGGCGGGGGTGGCCGTGATCAACGTCGTCTTCGGCTTCGCCGGGCCGGTGAAGGCGGTGCGCTCGGGCATGGGCAGCGTTCTGGGCTTCGGGCTGGTCTTCGGCACCACGGCGCTGGCGCTGTACGGCGCGACGCTGGCATTGCTCGCCTCGCCGGTCGCCGGGTGGCTGCGCAGCGCGCGAGGCCCCGATCCGGCGCTGCTGCGGGCCGTGCGCCGGATCCTGACGGCGCTCGCCGTCGTCGGGGTCGTGCTGGTTGCGCTCGGCAGCCTCGGACTCATTCCCGCCGTGCGTTCCAACTTCAATTCGCTGATGGATGCCACGCTGGAAGTGGGCACCGTGACCATTGCTGCCCGCGCGGTGGCGATGGCGCTCGCGGTCGTCGTCGCAACGATCGTGCTGACGGGCGTCACCGGATTCGTCCTCGATCGCGAAATCGTGCCCAGGCTCCAGCTGCGGCCGGGAGCCGGTTACGCCGTCGTCACCTTCACCCGCTGGTCGATGATCCTCGTCGGCGCTGCGCTCACGATGGCCGCGCTCGGCATCGACACGACGAAGGTCACGCTGGTCGCCGGGGCGCTCAGCGTGGGCATCGGCTTCGGCTTGCAGAACGTCATCAACAACTTCGTGTCGGGCCTCATCCTCATCGTCGAGCGGCCGGTCAGCGTGGGCGACGTGATCGAGAGGGGAACGCTGTCGGGTACCGTCACGCGCATCGGCATACGGTCCTCGACCGTGCGCACGGGGCAAGGTGCGGAGGTCATCGTGCCCAATGGGGAGCTGGTGTCGAAGGAAGTGGTGAACTGGACGCGCTCCGACCGCCGGCGCCGCTACGACATCGACGTCGGCGTCGCGCCGGGTTCGGACCCGGAACAGGTGATACGCCTGCTGGTGGAGTCGGCGGGCGACGTGCCGGAGATCATGACCGATCCGCCGCCGCGCGCCATGTTCAAGGGCTTCGGCGACAGCTCGCTCAACTTCACGCTGCTCGCCTGGGTGCCCACGATCGACGTGGGCCTGCAGGCGCAGAATGCGTTGCGCGTGGCCATTCTGCGCAGGCTCGAAGCGGCCGGAATCGCCATTCCGTTTCCGCAGCGGGACGTGCACATTGTTTCCGCGGACGATGCGGCGCGCGGGGCAGGGGTGTGAGAATGAACGGAACAGCGCCTTCGGCAGGGGTTACGCGGCGCCGCGTGCGTCCTCCGGCCCGTCGGAACGGGTCACCGGTCGAGCAACCGCTTCTTCAGCGAATCCAGGATCGACTCGTCGCCGAATAGTGCCGGCACCAGCATCGCGGCGAAGCAGGCCGCGATCATGGGCAGCAACATCGTCAGGTTGGCCGTCATCTCGGCCACCAGCACAATCGCGGTGAGCGGCGCGCGCCCGACCCCGGTTGCAACGGCGCAAGCGGCAAGCGCTGCTATCGCGGTCCGCGCCTCGAACCGTTTGGCCAGTCCCTCGCAGACGAATGAAACGCCCGCGATCGGCGCATTGAAGGCCACGGCAAACCCGGCGCCGGCGCCCGCTGCCAGCAGCGCCCGGCAGTTCGTCCAACCCTGCCGGAACAGCCTTCCGATCTGTAGGCGATGCTCGCGCCCATCTGCACGGTCGGTCCCTCGCGACCCAGCGCGAGGCCCGATCCGATCGCAAGCGTGCCGGCCACGAACTTGACCGGTATGACGCGCGGCGGTGCCGGCGGCTCGTCACCGTCCAACACCGCCATGACCCGCGGGATCCCGCTCCCTGCGGCCGAAGGCGCGAGGCGTCGCACCAACCAGGCGGCGAGGGCAGCGGCCCCCGCAGCAAGCCCGACGAAGAGCACGAATCCACCGACACCCCAGGCATCCACCCGGGCCAGCAACGCATCGCGAAACCGGTTCGCTGCATCGAGTGCCAGGCGGAACAATGCTCCGACCAGCCCTGCGCCAACCCCTGCAAGAGGTGCGGTCACGCCGAGCATCAACAGGTTGCTGCGCAGTCCCCCCTGCGCTGCGTCATGACCACTCGCTTCGGCTTGCGGTTGTACGATGATTCCCCTTCCCGCGCCTGTCTGCGCCAGCCGGGAGAGTCCGGACGGGACTGTCGATTCAGGCCGTCGGATCGCTCATGGCAGTCGCCCGGGCCCGGCTGGCCGACGCAGGCGGCAGCGCAGACGAGCCCGGAGCGACGGGCCGCCCGATCAGGGCTGCAGCTCGATTTCGCCCGGCCGCCACGTCTTGTTGAACCACGGCTCCAGCGGACCGTACAGGCGAAGGATCATGAACCAGCCCTTGCCTGGAATCGTCTGCACCCAGTTGTTCTCCCATCCCGCGGGGGCCTTCGGTCCGAAGTAAACATCCACCGAGCCGTCCGCATTGGTCCTGACCCCCTTGTTCTGGCTGCTCACACTCGGGGCCTTCTGGTCGGTCTGGACCATCGAGCGGGTCTGGTTGTCGTAGACGATGACCGACCAGAAATCCTTGACCGGGATGTTCGGCGGCAGGCGCAGCTTGTAGGTCTTGCCGCCGTCGAAGGGATTGCCCTTCGCATCCTGCACCGACCAGGGGTATTGCGATCCCCGGCCCACCATCTTCTCCTCCATCGCAGGCGTGACGCCGGTGGCGAAGTAATAGTAGAAGGCGGCACCATCCAGGTTGCTGACGCCGGGCGCCACCTCGAACTTGTAGCCCCCGAAGAACGGCAGGCGCCACGCGCTGTCCGGATAGAAGTACGCCTCCTTCGAGCGTATCTTGAAGGCGATGGTCCGCGCCGTCACGGCGCCGATGTTCGCGGCGTCGGTCAGGATCTTCTTCATCCGCTCATCGGGATTGAAGGGCTGGCCCTTGACGATGCCGATCGAGGCGAACAGGCCCAAGCGTGGTCGGGATCGGAACCCTCTGCCGGCTCCTCCTGGATGACCTGGTTCAACAGGCCCCAGAACGAGTAGTCACCCGGTGCGACGAAGTTCGCCGGAATCCCCGAGGCATTGACGAATTTCATCGGCGGCGGGTTCGCGGCGTCGGCCAGGCGATAGATCCGCAGATTCTTCTTGACCGACTCGACGCCGGGCCGGGTCGAACCGTCCACGAGGAAGGCGCGGAAGACGAGCCAGTTGCCGAAGGTGCTCGGCCGCACGACGTTATAGCCCGACGGGATGTCGCCCTTGTATCCGGGCGGCAGCAGCAGGTACTTGCCGCCCTCGCCCCTGTCGACGCCGGTGATGCCGACGTCGGCCACCCACTTGTACCAGAAGTCGTTGACGAGCCCCAGCACCTTGGGCGGGATCTCGGCCACCAAGCGGCCCTTGCTGGTGTCGACCCAGACGAAGTTGTAGATCGTGTTGTCGTTGGCCGTCAGTTCGACGGTCCGCGGATCGACCAGGTCTTCCCAGATCACGTCGGTCTGGTTGTCGGGTCCGAACTTGCGTATCGAATCGCGCATGCCCGCCTGGTTGACGATGGGGATCGCCAGCAGATACGCCTGAAGCGCCCGCGAACGGTCGAGGTTGTCGTAGATCTTGTCGACGGTATCGGCCGACGGGTAGCCGTAGTCCAGGTTCAAGGTTCCGATCGAGGACTCGATCTTGTCCGGCACGGCGACACCCGGCGCGAAAGGCGTCGTCATCTTGAAAGTCTGCGCGGAAGCCACCGTGGCGAACGCGACGGCGAGAATCGCGCCCAGCAGTGCGTGTCTCGTCATGTTCCTGTCTCCTTGTCCGAAGTGGGGTTTGCGCGGGAGCGGCAAAAATGAGGGCGCCAAAGCTAACAGATTTTGCAACATCGTACTTTGCAAATCCGGCCCTGCCGTTGACTGGCCCGGGAGCGACCGCCTACGATAATCGATCCGCTCTTGCGCGGCATGCGCCGATGCGGTCGGGAGCCTGGAGGTTGCCGGATGGCCGGATCAACACGTTTCATCGCTGACAGGCCGGTTGCCGAGGGCCACAGGGATGCGCGCGACCCGACGCGACATGTCGCCGTCCCGAAGGCGGTGCAGCCCGGCCACCCGCCCGCCGCGGCCGCCGGCGAAGTCAGGATCGGTCCTGTCGCCGCGATTCCAGACGTCTTGAGAAAACTCGGTGTCACGCCGAGCCTCCCGTTCGTACGGGCAGGCGTCCCGCTCTCGACGTTCAGGAATCCCGAGAACCGGATCGCCTTCGAGGCTCTTGGCCGCCTGCTTTCCGAATGCTCGACGGCAGCGGGCTGCGGCCATTTCGGCCTGCTCGTCGGCGAGTGCTTCGAGCTCAACGGGCTCGGTGCCATCGGCTACCTGATGCGCAACTCGCCCACCGTCGGCGAGGCGCTGCGGGCACTGCTTCTGCATCTTTGCCTGCACGATCGCGGGGCGGTCCCGATACTGATCAATCTGGAGGCCTCGCATGTGCTGCTCGGCTACTCCATCTACCGCCATGGGACACCCGGCGCCGCGCACCTCGACGACGTGGCCATTGCCGTTGGGTACAGGGCGCTCAGGGAGATTTGCGGAGCCACCTGGAAGCCGCTGCGCGTCCAGTTTGCACATGGTCGACCGAACGACACGCGTCCCTATCGGCGCCTCTTTGGTCCGAGTGTTCGATTCGATGCCGAGGTGTCCGGCATCCTGTTCGCAGCGTCGTGGCTTGACCATGCCATCGCCGGCGCGGACCCCAATCTCCGGGAGCTGGTCATGCAGGCCATCAACCAGACCGGCGCCAACAGCTCGATGAGCTTCGCCGACGTCGTACGAAGCGCGCTTCACCAGATGGTGCTGAGCGGCACGTCGTCTGCCGAGAACGTGGCGTTCCTGTTCGGCATGCACGAAAGGACGCTGCGCAAGCGGCTGACCGCCGAGGGGACCAGCTTGCAGCAGCTCGTCAGTCAGACACGTTTCGAGCTTGCCAAGCAGCTGCTGGAGAATACGCAGCTTCCATTGTCGGAGATCGCTTCGGCGCTGCGCTATGCGGACGCGGCGGTGTTTTCACGGGCGTTCCGCAGCTGGTCCAAGGCGAGCCCCAGGGAATGGCGCTCGCGACGTGAACGCAGCGCAGCTTCGCGCGCCGATTGAGGCGGAGAAGGGTGTCGCATAGGGCGGTTTGACGCGGTCCGGCCGGTCGGCGATTGTGACGTGGGCCCGGCTGGATTTGAACCAGCGACCAAGGGATTATGAGTCCCCATTTTCCAGTTTTGGCTAGACTTCCCCGGATTTCGATGAGACAGCACAACCCATGAAAAAACATAGGTGTTGCACTATCCCAAGGCGGCAGGGTATGGCAAAGTCTAGCTGAATACGGGCCGCTAACTGGCAACCAACTGGCAATTGAACGGCGCCCCGGACCGATGGACTAGCCAAAGGGGGCGGCGATGGCAACGCGGAAAATGCTCACCGATGCCGGAATCCGGGCGGCGCTGGCGGCGGCAAAGAAAACGGGGCGGCCGGTCTGGAAGTCGGACGGCGCGATCCCGAAAACGCACGGCGGGTTGCAACTGTATGTGCATCCGACCGGCGGCCCGCGCTGGTATTGGCGCTACTTCAAGCCGGACGGCGCGACGCCGCGCATTGCTTTGGGGGCTTACGCCGAACGCAAGACCGCGGGCGCGTTGACGCTCACCGAGGCCCGCGCCGAAGTGGCGCGCAAAGGCCGCGCTCTACCAGAATGAGGAAACCCGCGACGTGCGGGCACACCTGGCGCGCGAGGCCGCGCGGATCGCGGCGGAACGGGAAGCGGCCGAACGCGCGCAACGGGCCGCGCTCGCGGCCGATGCCGCGGCCGGCGAACACACGCTGGAAAAGCTGTTCGCGGCCTACGTCGCGCACCTGCGGAAACAGGGCAAATCGAGCGCTGGCGCGGCGGAAAACATGTTCAAGCTACATGTGACCGAGGCGCACCCGATAACGGCAGCGCTGCCCGCCAATGCGTTACGGCGCGCGATGTTGTCGCCATACTCCGCACGCTCACCGAAGCGGGCAAAGGCCGCACCGCCGGCAAGCTGCGGTCCTACTTGCGGGCCGCCTATGCGCTCGCGGCGCGGGCCGCGCTCGACAGCGACGCGCCGGCCGCGTTCCTGCCGTTCAACGTGGAAGCGAACCCGGTACAGGCAACGGCGGCGCTGGCGCAATACAACCGCGCCCTTGACCGCGCGCTAAGCGATGCCCGAGCTGCGCGAGTATTGGGCCGCGCTACAGGATGCGCCGGACTCCCCGGCCCGCGATGGGTTGCTGCTGCTGCTGCTACTCGGTGGACAGCGGCCGGCGCAACTGACTGCGCGCGACCGTCGCCGATGTTGACCTGCACGCGAAGACGCTACGGCTGCACGATCCGAAGGGCAAGCGGATGCAACCGCGCGTGCATACGCTGCCGCTGCCGGCGGCGGCCGTGCCAGTAGTCGAGCGCTGCCTGGCGCGAGGCGCAGCAAGCGCAAAACGGCGAGAGCATGGCGCTACCTTTTCTCGACACACGGCAAGGCGCCGCTGCGGCCGGAAACGCTCACCGAGGCGACACGCGAGATTGCCGCGGCATTGATGGCGAAGCCGAAGGCGCAGCGCATCGTGCGCGAGGTGTTCCAACTGCGCGACCTTCGGCGGACCTGCGAAACCACGCTCGCGCGCATGGGCGTATCCAAAGACGTGCGGGCGCAAATCCAGTCGCACGGGCTCGGCGGCATTCAGGCCCGGCACTATGACCGGAACGACTACATGCCCGAGAAGGCCGCGGCGCTCACGGCATGGGCAATGTACCTGCAAACGGCGCCAGCCGATAACGTCGCGCACATCGGCGAGCGGCGCAGCCGGCGCGGGCGCAGGCAACGCTAACGGCCCGCACCGCCATTTACCCCGCCCGTCACCTGCTCAAGTTCGAGGGCAAGAGCTGGCGCCTGAAAGAAGCCGCCAATCGCATTGCCAAGCACGCATAAGCCGACTAAAGTTCCACCCGTCCGGCCGCGCCGGGGTGGAGGAGTTTGACCCGGCCACTGGTGGAGGAGATTGGGATGGCCGCCAGGGTTTCCTCCGATCCCGCCCGCCGGCTCAACGGGAGGCATCCATGTCGATCTACCGTAAAGGGCTTGATAACGTATACGCAGACGTCCACGCCACCCGGTTTGGTGCGCTGGGCGAGCCTTCGAAACCAGCGACCCAGGCGAAGGCGGTAGCGCGATCGCCCGCTGAAGCAGCGCGCGAGGCAGCAGAGAGGAGCAAGCGCAAGCGCGGCGAGCCGCTGAATGTACCGCTGCCGCGTACGTTGGCGTGGGCAGCCACACTGGCGCCTGACGTTCAGCCGCATGAACTGATCCGGCTGTATGCGCGGATCGCCAATCATCTCGCACTCGGTTGGGAAGATACTCATGCGACGCTCGCATACTTCGAACAGCTGTTGGTGACCAATAGGGCAAACCGCAACGGATTTCCGAAGCAAGTTGAATCGGAACTCGTAGCGCTGCGTCTGCACTACGGATTCCTTCATCCGGAGAGAGGCACCATTGACCCTTGGCGGCACCTCCGGAAGAGATAGGTGTGACGGCACGGCCGCGCTGCCCGGCCCCTTGACCACGATTTGTGTGTCCGCTTCGAGCGATTTCAACGACCGCTGTGGAGCGCCCAGACCGTCAGGTCAGGGTCGGGTCCGGTCCACCACCTCACCGCGCTGAGCCGCGGCTCGACAAATCACAACGGCCGTTTGCGTTCGGGCGACCGCTGTATATCAAGCAGCGGTCGGCCGAATCGGCACGGCGGGGGTCTCCGACCGGCCAACTCCAGCCATTCGCGTTCGCCGTGGAAATTTCCCCTGAGCGGCCGTTCGCGCTACCGCGGCTTCGGCGTGCTCGCCCCCTCACGCCTGCGCGCTACAGTCACCGCCGGCGCCCGGCTGAGTACACCGGCGACCACGGCTGGCACGGCCGCTCGATCACACCCGTGGAGGCCAAGGTCCCCGTGGAGTTGGATATTCATCAGCCTTTGCGATTCGGCTGCAGGACTCCAACACTGCGAGGATTGGTGAGAACGAGCGTCCCAGGGCCACCGCCAATCGAACGAGTGAGTGGAGAGTTCCTCCGCCTCAGCGCGGCACGCCCTCGATCACGAAGAACGGCGACCGAGTCGCCACGACTCTTCCAAGGCCGAAGCCCGCCGCTTCAAGAAGCCCTTGGTACTCCGCCTTGCTTCGCTCTCGCCCGCCGGTCACGGCCAGCATGTGCAGATCGACGCGGACCGTGTCCGGCGCGTCGCCCGCCAGTTCCGGCATCACTCGCTCGATGAGGATCACCCGGCGATCGGCCCCCAGCGCTCTGCGGCAGTTCCTGAGTATGGCCACGCTGCGCGCGTCGGGCCAGTCGTGCACGATGCTCTTCATGACGTACGCATCCGCCCCTTCGGGCACGGCATCGAAGAAGTTCCCCTCGACGACTTGGGAGCGCCCGTCCAGACCTTGCGATTGCACGTACGACCGGGCCCCGGTTGCGACGTGGGCCTGCTCGAGCAGTATCCCCCTGGTCGCGGGACAGGCCGCAAGTATCGCGCACAGAAGCGCCCCATGGCCTCCCCCCACATCGCAGAGGACGCGGAACGCCGAGAAGTCGTAAGCCTCCACGATCGCCGCCGCCGAGCGCGCCGTCTCCGTGTTGAGATCCGCGTTGAATCGCTCGCTGAGCGCCATGTTCCGCTGCCGGTGCTCCCACGGGTCCGCTCCGAAGACATGCGCGAACGCCGTCTCCCCCGTCATCGCGCTGTGGACAAGGCCGCTCCACGCCATCATGTACTGCTCCCCGCAGACGAGGGCATGATTCCTGAGCGAGCCTTCCGCTCCCGTCCGCAACATCTCCCCGGATCGGGTCAGCCCGAACCGCTCCTCTTCCTCAAAGCACATTCCGACGACCACCAGGCCGCGCAGGACTCGATACAGCGAAGGCGCATGCGCCCCCGTCATCGCCGCCAGCTCCTCGCTCGTCTTCGGCCCATTGGCCAGAAGGTCCGCCAAACCGAGCTTCGCGGCCGCGTACAGAAGGGCGGTGTCCTGGTAACCGTTGAGAAGATCCCAGGGGCTCCGCCCCGCACCGAGCGAGCTCATGTGCGCCTCAGCACGACCGTTGGACATTGCCGCCCGCGCTCGTAGGTCGGCACACGGATGCTCGCGAGTTCGAAACCGCCCACCGTCCGGCAGAAGATCGTCGCCACCTCGTCCACCGTCCCGATCCAGTAACGGGCGGTCGAGCCCCGGTAGGCGTTGATGAACAGGGTTTCCTCGAGCGGCCATCCCACCTTCGACGCAAGTTTCTCGAGACTCCCTGCCGCGCCCTGTACGGTGCGCCAGACCGCGTCCAGTTCCACCCCCTGCGCCGGGCTTTCCTGCAGAGCCGCCCAGAGTCTCAGCTTCAGCACGTTCATGTTCGGGACTCGCCCCGCCATGAGGTCCGCGACGACCGCGTCAGGCATTTCCCTCTCGGGTGGACGGACAAACAGCCGCAGAATGCACACACCCTCCGCGGCGAGGATTTCCCTGAGAATCGACGCGAGTTTCTGCTGCTCTTCCGGGTAGGCGAGGAGGTTGAGTCCGCCGTCGCAGAGGACAATGTCGCGTGAAGCGGCCGGGAGGCGCATCTCGAGCCAGTCCTCGCACCGGACGGCCTCTCGGGGCCCCGGCCAAACCGCCTCGATTGCCGCCATCGTCCGGTCGACGGCCAGAAAGTCCGTCCCCTCCCGCCACGGCAGCGCATAGAGTTCCGGCGTCACCCCCAGCAGCAGCACCCGCGGCGGTGCCCCCCGTCCGCGCCACGCGGCGATCGCCTCCTCGCTGAAACGCAAGTCCTGCGGCGAAGGGCGAAGGGGCGGGCCGTGATTTTTCCAGTTCCGCGCGACCTCCGCCCACTGACCGCCTCTGTCAGGGCTCGCCCTCTTGCTGCGTTGCTCGCTCGGCTTCTTCGCCAATGCGCTCTCCCTTCCAGTCTTCGTTTCCTCGTTCGCCGCGGATGTCGCCTAGCGCGCGCGATCCCGGGCCGCACGGCAGGACCGGCAAGCACAATCGATCACGCGCTCCCGCGAGCCGCGTTGCGAGGCCGAGTCCGTTACGCTAGCCTGTCGGCTTCGAGCGTCCGCCGAGAAGTTTACGCCACGGCTTCAGGTCCCGATTGCACGCGACAGCTTCGCCGACGCACCGAATCCTGCTCCAGGGCGTGTGTGCGAGGAACGCCAGATGCCCAAACTTCGCTATCCGCTGACCGCTCTGCAGAAGGGCATGGTGTACGAGAGCTTGCGCTCTCCGCATTCCGGGTTCTACGTCCAGCAGCTCACCGGCCGCCTTCGCGAGCCCCTCGACGTTCGCTTGTTCAAGAGCGTATGGCCACGCCTCATGGCGCGCCACGCTGTCCTGCGCACGCGCATCGATCTGACGGACGAGTCGGATCTTTGCCAGGAAGTGGAACCCGGTGCGCCGCCTGAGTGGACCGAAGAAGACTGGTCGAGGCTCTCTCGGAATGAGAGCGAAGCGCGCTTCCGGCGCTTCCTCGACATGGACCGCCGTCGCGGTTTCGACTTGTTCAGATCTCCGCTCATGCGTCTGGCCCTGTTCCGACTGGCCGACGACGACTTCCACATCGTCTGGACTTTTCACCACGCGCTGCTCGACGGTCGGTCGCACACGCGCGTCCTCGAGGAACTCTTCGGGTTCTACGATGCCCTGCGCCGCGGCGAGGACTACCGGCCCGCCGCCCCCCCCAGCTTTCGCGCCTTCGTGGAATGGTCGACTCGGCAGGAGCCCCTCCCCGCAAAGGACTTCTGGCTGAAGTTCCTCGATGGCTTCGAGAACCCCACTCGGCTCAATCTCTCCCCACCGGGCTTCCAGACCAGCGACGACGTCGCGGGCCGAGGCCTGAACGACTGCCTTCTCTCCGGTGAAGACACCGCGAGTCTCCGGGCCTTCGCCTCCCGCTACGACGTGACGCTCGGTACCCTCATCCAGGTGTCCTGGTCCGTGCTCCTCTCCAGATATGGCGGCCAGGACGACGTGCTGTTCGGTGCCACTCGCGCGTGCCGCCATTCCTCGATCGCCGGCGCCGGATCCGCCGTCGGTCTTCTCATCAATACGGTCCCGATGCGCGTCCAACTGCCGCCGGATCAGCTCGTCCTCGATTGTCTCAGGAACGTCCGGGCCGATTGGGTGGCCATGCGCGCCCATGAACACACCTCGCTGCGGGACATACAGACCTGGTGCGGCTTCGGCCCCGAACGACCGCTGTTCGAGAACATCCTGGTCATCGAGAACCACACTCTCGGTGAATCACTGCAGTCCTTGGGCGGCGACTGGCAGCGCAGGGAGTTCCAGCTGTTCGAGCGAAGCGACTACCCTCTCGTCGCCCTGGCCTACGCTGGCTCGCAGCTCCTCCTGCGCCTGGCCTACGGACGAAGTACCCTCGGCGACGACGCGGCGTCGCGAATGCTCGGCCATTGGCGCGGCATCCTCATGTGCCTGACGACGCACGCGGAGGGGCGCATGGTCGACCTGCCGCTTCTGTCGAACGCCGAGCACGCACTGATGCCCAGCGGCTGGAACGACACGCAGAGACAACTCTCTGCGCCCTCGTGCCTCCATCAAATGTTCGAAGCCCAGGCGGCGACGACACCTGCCGCCGCGGCCCTTCGCCTGGAAGCGGAGATCATCGCCTACGATGACCTGAACGCCCGTGCCAACAGGCTGGCCCGCTATCTTCAGGGCTTCGGCGTAGGTCCGGAGACGCTCGTGGCGATCTGCATGGCCCGCTCGCCCGCCCTGTTCACGGCCATCCTGGCCGTCCTGAAGAGTGGCGGCGCCTACCTCCCGATTGACCCCGATTACCCAAGCGAACAGATCGCCTCGATGCTCGAGGACTCGCACGCCTCGATCGTACTCACCGAGAGCGAGTACCTGCGGCTTGTTCCGTCTCGCGGCCCCATGGCCGTCAGCGTGGACTCCTGCGCCGGGGAGATCGCCAGCCGCAGCGCAGACAACCTGCGAGTGGCCGTTTCCCCCGACAACCTCGCCTACGCCATGTACACGTCCGGTTCCACGGGCCCGCCGAAACTCGTCGGCGTCGAGCACCGGGGTGCCGTGAACGCCATTGCCCACACCACGAGCGTCGTATACAGCCCGGCTGAACTGGCAGTCATACCGTTCGCGGACTCCATATGCTTCGATGCAAGCGTGTATCGCATCTTCTCCCCGCTCTCCTGCGGCGGCAGCATCGTCATCCTCGATTCGATCTTGTCGCTGCCCTGCTCGCGCTGGGCGCCATTCGTGACTGCGCTCGGCTCCGCTCCTTCCGTCCTCAAGAACCTCCTGCGCGATTTCCCGCTGCCCGAATCGGTCCAGGTCGTCAGCGTCGGCGCGGAGGTTGCCGGTGACGACCTCCTCGCGCAGCTGGCCTGGTATCCGCAAATCGACCGCGTCGTGAACTTCTACGGGCCTACGGAGGGGACCATATACTGCGCTTTCTCCGTGCTGATGAAGCGGCAGGCGCCACCTGATGCCTCAAGCGCTCCCGTGTTCTCGCGGCTGGTCGCATCCAACGTGATCGGCAAGCCAATCTGGAACGCCGAGTGCCACATTCTCGACGCGCACCTGCGCCCCGTTCCCGTCGGCGTTGTCGGTGAACTCTGCATCGGCGGTGCCCCCGTCGCCCGCGGTTATCTGAACGACTCCGCACTCACGGCAGAGAAGTTCGTCCCTGATCCCTTCCGTCGCGATGGGGCCGCCCGCTTGTACAGGACCGGCGATCTCGCCCGCTGCCTGCCCGATGGCAACATCGCTTTCGTTGGCAGAATGGACCACCAGATCAAGGTTCGCGGGGTACGCATCGAGCCCCAGGGTATCGAAGCCGTGCTCAACGGCCATCCCGATGTCGCCGAGAGCGTGGTTCGCGGCATCGAGGACCCCGAGGGAGAGAAGCAACTCGTCGCCTACGTGGTCCTCGTGCCTAAAGGTGCCGACGCCCGCGAACCCGCACTCAGCCAGCGCCTTCGCACGCATCTCGAGAGGACGCTCCCTCGCTTCATGGTGCCCGGCTCGTTCGTGCTTCTGGACAAACTGCCGCGCGCCTCTCGGGGGAAACTCGATGTTGCCGCCCTGCCGCTTCCCGAACTCGTGCGTGCGCGCTCGAAGCCACCGTTCGTCGCCCCCCGAAACGAGGTCGAAGCGGTACTCGCGCATATCTGGAAACAAGTCCTCCGCCTGGAGCGCGTCGGCATCGACGATGATTTCCTCCTCAGCGGCGGCGATTCGCTGTCTGCCACCCGCTTGGTCCTCCGCATCAATCATGATTTCGGCGTCACCCTCTCGGTGCGTGCGATCTTCGATGCCCCGACAATCGCCTCCCTTGCTGCCCTTCTCTCCGTGCACATCCCGAGCGGCGCCTGAGAATGTGCCGCCGGTGTTGTGGGGCGGTCCCGCCCCCACGCGAATCTTAGACGTTGGCATGGCGACACAGACCGGGATTGGGCTTGGTCTGCGAAGCGGCACGGCGCCGAGCACGAGTCGCGCCACCATGCGCGGGGACACTTTGCCGAGTGCAACTCATCTCGCTCGACGGTAGCGTGCGAAATGGTGTTGCCGGAACCGTCGAACTGACACCCGCAGCCGCAACGGCGTCCGCTTTCATCAACGGTCAATGTCTCTTGTGGGTCGAACAGAGCCGTCCGATCGTTGACGACTAGCGGCGGCTTCGCGGGCCTACAGCGGCCCTTCATGCCTGTATGACTGCTGTACGTTCTCCAACGGCCGCTCAACGGGATCGGGTTAACTGCGGCTGTCGGCCATCTCCAGCCATCCGCGGCCAAAGAAGTTCACGCTGGCAATGACCCGTCCCAAGGCACAGCAGCCGTTGGGCGACGGTACAGCCGCGACGGCGCGCCGACTGGAGCGGATTCGTTCTCAGTTGTCCGTCAGCAGCACTAGTTCGTTCAACAGCGCCCCTGCTTCCGTCAGATCGGGCAGATCGAAACCTTCGGTGAACCAGCCATAGACGGGCGCGAGCATCGCGTGCGCCTCCCGAGGTTTGCCTCGGTCGCCCCAGAGCCGCGCGAGCTCGCGCGCGGCCCGGAGCTCGAGCATGCGCGCATCCTGCCCGCGGGCGATGTTCACCGCGGCCAGATAGTGAGGCTCCGGGTCTCCCCTTCCCGATCGCACCATGAGCTCGCCCTTCATTCGATCGACTTCGGCCGCGAGATGCCGCTCACCGGTTTCGTCGATCACGGCCGACGCTTCGCAGAGCGCGGATTCCGCCGCACCCCATTCCTTGGACAGCATCAGCGTTTGTGCAAAAAGGCCGAGCAAGTTCGGCAGCTGCACTCGTCCGCCGACGCGCTTGTAGCCCGCGAGGCCGTCGCGCATCTCGACGATCGTCTGCGCGCCCGGATCGAGGGCGGCAAGGGCTGCGCCACGGCCGATGCGACAGAGCGGGCTCGTCATGGCGAATCCATGCTCATCGCAGATCCGAACGGCCTGATCCGCAGCCTGATAGGCCGCAGGCCAGTCGCGACGTGCAGCCAGGACATTGAAGCACCAAAACAGGCACCTTGCCATCGTGAACGGGTGGTTGAGTCGCTCCACGCGGGCGACCAGGCCATCCAGTTGCCTGAGCGATGCGGCCGGGTAGCCGAGCGTCCAGAGGGTCCAGGCAAAGTACGGATAGACGCCGGCACCCATGTCGATTCCATAGCGCAGTCGCGTCTGGTCGCTCGGAAACTGTTTGTAGAAATCGGCTGCCTTTTCGAAGTGGAGCGCGGCGTCCTGCAGTCTCCCCAGCGACATGAGGCTGAGGCCAACCGGGAAGTGAGCCACGGTGCGAACTTCCGGATCGTCCGACCCCTGCATCCGTTCCTCGAGCTCTTCGCCCAATGCCAATGCCCGGGAGTGGATTGCGCGCGTGTAGTTGAACACCCAGGATTGGAACAGCACTACGGCAAATTCCGCGTCGGTGCCGATCTGCCGACACAGATCGAGAACCCTCGCCGTACCGGCGCCCACCGCTTCCGCGCTGTAGCCATGCAGCGCCATCAGCGACTGGTTGAGCGTGGAGCGCAGATTGAGCTCGAAGCGCAGCTTCTCTGGCGAGTCGGCGAGGTCGTCGAGGAGCTTGATTCCCGCCGCGAGATGGTTGACGGCTTCCTTGTTGGCCGAGCGGGTTGCGGCACGCTCGCCGGCCTTGTGCCAGTACGGGATGGCCTTGGCGGTCTGCCCGGCGCTTGCCAGGTGGAAGGCAACGAGCTCCGGCTCGGTTTCGACCGTCGTCGGGAAACGCTCCTCCAGCACGCGGGCGATGCGGGCGTGCAACTCCTGCCGCCGGCCGCGCAGCATCGTCCCGTAGGCAGCGTCCTGGATCAGCGCATGCTTGAAGAGCAGCGTCGCGGCGTTCGGCGCGCCGCGCCGGAAGATCAGGCCGGCGCCCGCGAGCTGGTCGATGGCTTCACGGAGCTTCTGGGGCGGCCAGCCGGCGACATCCGCCAGGAGCTCGGCGCTGAACTCTCGTCCGATGGCGGACCCGATCTGTGCGATCTCCTTGCCCAGGGGGAGACGATCAAGGCGCGCCATCAGCGATGCGTAGAGCGTGGCAGGCACGACGCTCGCGGCAGACGAGATGCGCAGATGGCGGTCCCCGGCGTCGCTCCCGCCGGCTTCGATCACCGCCTTGGTGAGCTCCTCGAGGAAGAGCGGCACGCCGTCCGAACGGTCGACCACTTCGTCGATGATGGCGGCGGGCAGCGATGCGTCGCCCAGGATGCGTCGCGCCAGCGCCGCGCCCTCGTGGTGCGCGAGACGGCTCAGGCTCAGCGTCGTCACCTGTGGTTGCCCGGCCCACGGCGGCAGGAATTCGGGCCGGAACGTCACGATCAGGAGCACCGGGAGCCGACGGATGGCGACGACCAACTGCGTGATGAGATCGAGGCTGGTCTGGTCGGCCCAATGTGCGTCTTCGAAGATCATCAATACCGGCGCCTCGGCGGCCAGGCGGACCAACCGCTTCGTCATCGCCTCGAGCGTCCTCTCCCTGTGTTTCTGCGGCGTCAGCTCGAGCCTGGGGTAGCGGTCGCCATGCGGCAGTGACAGCAGATCGGCGATCAGGCCGAGCTCTTCGCGGGCGGTGCCGGACGATCCCCAGAGGATTTCCAACTTGTCGAGCTTCACTTCGGTCGAGTCGTTGCGCTCGAAGCCGGCTGCGCGTTCGAACTGGCGGATGAAAGGATGGAGGGCGCTGGCCGCGTGGTGTGGGCTGCAGAAATACCGCAGCGGCGTGTGCGGCTCCTGCGCGAGCTCGTCCAACAGCGTCGCCGTCAGGCGCGATTTGCCGATCCCCGGCTCGCCGGCCAGCAGCACGACCTGGCCGTCTCCTCCCTTGACGCGGCTCCAACTGTGCCTGATCCGCCCGATTTCCTCCTTGCGTCCCACCATCGGCGTCAATTCGACGTCGCCGTGCAGCGCCTCGAACCGGCTCGAGGCAGCGCTGGCGCTCAGCACCGCGTACGCGTGAACCGGCTCGGCCAGGCCCTTGACCGCGACCGGCCCGAGGTCGCGCAGTTCGAATAGGTCGCCGAGCAGCCTCCGGGTCGCGGGCCCGATCACGATGCTGTTGGGTGCAGCCAGGCCCTGCAATCGTGCTGCCAGATTGGGCGACTCGCCGACAATGCTGCGCTCCTGCGCCTCGCCGGAGCCGACGAGATCGCCTACGACCGTCAAGCCCGTGGCGATGCCGACGCGGACCTGCAGTTGCTCCGTCGCCGCGAGCATCGGAACCGCCTCGACGAGCGCCAGACCGGCGCGCACCGCCCGCTCGGCGTCGTCCTCGTGCGCGCGCGGCCAGCCAAAATAGGCGAGCACCCCGTCACCCAGATATCTCGCAAGATAGCCATCCCACAGCGCGATGGTCTCGGCGCAGCAGCTGCGGTACGCGCGCAGCAGCTCGCTCATGTCCTCGGGATCGAGCCGCGCCGACAATGCGGTCGAGCCGACGAGATCGCAGAAGAGCACCGTGATGTGGCGACGCTCGCCCTGCGCCGGGGGCGACGCGGCTTGATCAGCGCGTTGCACGCCGTCGGTCGAGACGGTCGCGGCCGGGCTGGTGGAGGGCGTCCCGGCGCGCAGCGCTGCGATCGCGTCGAGCAGCTTGCGGCGGTGGCCGACCGAGGTGACGCCGAGCTTCTCGAGGTCATCGCCAGTCAGGGAAGGGAGGACTCCGGCATCGATGTCGTTGTCGCTGAACGCGCGGACGTACCGCTCCAAGCCCAGGTCCTGCAGCCAAACGGCGACATCCATCGCTGCTTCCTCCCCGCCAGGCTAGGCGGCGGTATAGCCAACAGCCTTCCGACAAAGTCTAGCGCAGTTCGGTGTGAAGGCGCTTCCGCACCCGCACGATGCGTTCAGCCAAGGAATGAACGGCGTTGCGGTAGCCGGCTATCTCGTAATCGCGGGGCGCGGCAATGAACGCTTGCACCGAATTCGGTTCATCCCGATGAATCCAGCGAGCGGCAGCTTACAAAGTACATCGGCCAGTCGGCCAGAAAACCCCGGACGGCGGGTATGGGTCGGGCACGGACGAACGATGCGCGGCGATGAACGGCGGCCCTGCAATCCACACCCGCCGTCCACACCTCGATGGCTGCGCTGCGTCGTACAGCGGCCGCTCGATCGAATCGCGGCAATGCCGGCGGCCACAACCAGCCGTAGCCTCTCGTCCGCCAAAGCGGTCGCTCAACGGTAACGGCTGGAGCCGCGATACGCTGCCCCGCCTTCAGTTATGGGCCTGGACGCGTAATATGGATGGCCCTTCATAAGTCGGCGAGGTGATTCAGTGATGGATCGGCGAACCTTCATTGGCGTCATTGCAGGCGGTCTTGTCTTTGCCCCGAATGCCGGGCGCGCGCAGAAGCCAGCGACACCGGTAATAGGGTTTCTCAACAGCGCAACGCCAGAGCTCTACGAATTCAACGTGGCGGCGTTTCGGAAAGGTCTGGAAGAACTTGGGTATGTCGAGGGCAGGAATGTAGCAATCAAGTACCGTTGGGCGCGTGGCAATTATGATCGCCTGCCCGCATTGGCTACCGAGCTCGCGGATGCCCGGGTAAGCGTTATCGCGGCTACGGGGGATGTTGGCTCAGCTCGTGCTGCCAAAGCGGCTACGACGACGATTCCGATCGTCTTTACTATTGGCGGTGATCCCGTCAAGTTTGGACTCGTCAGCAGCTACGGGCGGCCCGGCGGCAATGTCACGGGCATCAGTTTCGGCCCCAGCGCGATGGGTGGCAAGCGGATGGAGCTCCTCCACGATTTGGCTCCGAACGCGACGATTGCGCTGCTCATGAATCCAGACAACCCTAACGCTGCGGCCGAGCAGACGGAATCGCAGGAGGTCGCCCACGTTCTGGGGCAGCGGACTGTGGTCCTGAGTGTCCGGAACGACCGCGAGTTCGACAGGGCATTCGAGTCGTTCGTCAATTCGCGAGCGGGAGCACTGTACGTTGCCACAGATCCAATGCTACTTAGTCAGCGTGGTCAAATCGCCGCGTTCGCAGCGCGCCAGAAGATTCCGGCGATCTCCTTCGTCCGTGAGTTCGCCGCTGCTGGGGGCCTGCTCAGCTACGGACCAAGCATCAGCGCCATGTATCGCGAAGCCGGCGCCTATACCGGGCGAATCCTGAGGGGCGCCAAGCCCGCCGACTTGCCAGTAATGCAATTGGCGGTCATTGAGTTAGTAGTAAACCTCAAGACCGCCAAGGCGCTCGGCCTGACGATCCCGCAATCCCTGTTACTGCGCGCGAACGACGTGATCCAGTAGCCCCGCGCATCGAATTGACCGTGGTTGAATGGCCGGTTCTCGGATGGCGCTACGGCCGAGAAGGGTCGATAGCGCCCTGTGACTCCCGGCAACCGAATGGCCGCACCGAGTCGTTGAGCAGTCTCTCACGGGGAAAGCTCGACTGGAGGATCTGGCCGGGCTGAGACATTACCGAGTGCCCGAGAACCGCAGCGGCGGGCGCGGCAGGCTGTGCTAATCGGGCAATGGAAGCCGTGGGAGCGATCCACCGGGCCGCGAACGCCCGAGGGCAAGGCGAGAGTTAGCTGCAACACCGACAATGGCGACACGCGGGGAATGCTGCGCGAACTGGCGCGATTACTGCGCGATGCCGACGACCGCGACCTGTTCGAGGTCTACAAGGAAATGGAACGGTTGATTGACGCGACCGCGCCGGCAATCGCGCGACGTTAGCGGGGTGCGCGATGCCGCGTATTCCGCGCCAACTGGCAATTAACTGGCAAAGCTATCGGAATCTGCGCCGCATGGCTTGCCGTGCCTACAGCAAGTCTTTGTTTTTTAAGTGGGCCCGGCTGGATTTGAACCAGCGACCAAGGGATTATGAGTCCCCTGCTCTTACCGCTGAGCTACGGGCCCGAGGGTGCAGGGGGTAGGCGACGCGGTCGCGAACATCGGGTGCAGCGACCCGCATTCCGGACCGCGTTCGGCGAAATTATAGCCGAGGGGCCCGGAACGTGGTTCGCGCGCGCGGCAGGTGCAGCATCCTTCGCGTCGCGCACCGTCGTAGTGCATCGCCCGGCGCGCAAAGGTACGGCGGCCGTCTACGCAGTGACGCCCACGCACGTTAAACTGTAGGCCTTGCTCCGTACCACGTGTCCGCCTAAGTCCGGCTGTGCACATCGCGCAGCGCCGGGCCGCAACGCAATCCCCTCATGAAGTTTCGCCACTACCTCCAGCCGTTGGTGATGCCCGCCTCTGTTGCGCTCGTCGGCGCGTCGCAGCGTCCGGGGTCGCTCGGGCGCACGGTGTTCGAGAACCTCCTCGCCGCCGGTTACGAGGGCGAGCTCCACGCCGTCAACCCGAAGCACAGGATGATCCTCGGGCATCGGTGCGTGAAGACCCTCGCCGCGATCGGCAAGCCGGTCGACCTTGCGGTGATCGCGGTCCCGTGCGACCAGGTGGTCGACGTCCTCCTGCAGGGCGGGGCCGCCGGCCTGAAGGCGGCGGTGATCCTCACCACGCGCCCGGTCGGCGTCGCGGCCGCGCGGCAGTGGGAACGCGACGTCGCGGCCGCGGCGGCGAAGCATCGCGTGCGCTTCGTCGGCCCGGAATCGTTCGGCGTGATCCGCACGGACATCGGCCTCAACGCGACGGTCGGGTCGGTGCAGCCGCTGCGTGGCCGTCTCGCGCTGGTCGCGCAGTCCGGCGCCGTATGCTCGGCCCTTCTCGATTTCGCCACGCCGGCAGGCATCGGATTCTCCTCGGTGGTGGCGCTGGGCAACGCCTTCGACGTCGATTTCGGCGAGCTGCTCGACACGCTGCTGCTCGATCCGGCCACCGACGGCATCCTCCTCTACGTGGAGACTGTGCACGACGCCCGCCGGTTCGTCTCGGCGCTGCGCACGGCGGCCCGCACCAAGCCGGTCGTGGTGCTGAAAACCGGGCGGGGCGGCGATGCGGCCGACCCCTGGGGCCCCGGGGCCGCCCCGAGCGCGGACGTGGTGTTCGACGCGGCGCTGCAGCGCGCGGGAACGGTCCGCGTGCGGACCTACTCGCAGCTCTTCGCGGCAGCCCGCGTGATCGCGCTCGGTCGCTCGGTCGCCGGCGGCCGCCTCGGCATCATCAGCAACGGCCGCGGTCCGGACCGGATGGCCGCCGACCGGGCGCTCGACAACGGCGTGCAGCTGGCGGTGTTCACGGCCGACACCGTGACTCGGCTCGATGCCGTGCTGCCGCCCGAGAGCCCGCGCGACAATCCGCTCGACGTCGGCGGCAGCGCGTCGCCGCAGCAGTTCGCCGAGGCCGTCGGCACCGTGCTGGCCGACGGCAATACCGATGCCGTGCTGGCGCTGCACGTGCCGCTGCCGTCAGCGCCGGGGACCGACGCCGCGCGCGCCGTCGCGGCCGCCGCGCGCGGCTCGTCGAAGCTCGTGCTCGCCGCGTGGCTGGGCTCGCTCGACCACACCGAGGCGCGGCAGGCGCTCGAAGCGGGCGGCATCGCCGACTTCTACACGCCGGAGAACGCGGTCGACGCGTTCTCGTTCCTGGCCGCGTACCGGCGCAACCAGCAGTGGCTGCTCGAAGCGCCGCCGCCCCAGCCCGAACCGGAGCCGCTCGACCTTGCGGCCGCGGAGCGGATCCGCGAGCGCGCCCGCGCCGGCGAGCGCACGGTGCTGAGCGACCCCGAGACCCACGCGCTGCTCACCGCCTTCGGGCTGCCGGCGCCGCAGACGCTGGCGGCGTCGACGCGCGCCGGGGTCGTCGCGGCAGCGCGCAAGACGGGCTTCCCGGTCGCGCTGAAGCTCCACTCGGAGACCATCGCCCATCCCCACCACGTCGTGCGCACGAGGCTCAACCTGCGCACCCGCGCGATGCTGCTGCGCGCCTACACCGAGATGCTCGACGAGGCGCACGAGCGCACCGGCAAGCACTGGACCTCCGGTTTCGTCGTGCAGAAGATGGTCGCCCTGCGGCACGCGCGCGAAGTCGCGATCGGCGTGCACAGCGATCCGGTGTTCGGCCCGGTGATCACCTTCGGCAACGGCGGCCTCAACGCGGTGGTCGAGCGGGAGAAGGCGGTGATGCTGCCGCCGCTGAGCCGCCGCCTCGCGCTGGACCTGATCGCCGGCACGCGGACGGCGAAGTACCTGGGGGCCTTTCGCGAATTCCCGGCCGCCGACCTCGAGCCCCTGGTGCGGATGCTGCTTCAGCTCTCGACGCTGGTGTGCGCGTTGCCGTGGGTGCGCGAGATCGAGTTGAACCCGGTGCAGGTGACGGCGCTCGGTACGGCCGTCGTCGATGCGCGGATCGTGATCGACCCGCGGATCCAGACGATGCCGGAGGGGTATCGCCACATGGCGATCCACCCGTATCCGATCGAGCTGGTCGGCGACGCCCGCCTGCGCGACGGCGCGGTGATCAACGTGCGGCCGATACGGCCGGAGGACGCCGAGCTGGAGCGCGCCTTCGTCGCGGGGCTGTCGGAGGAGACGCGCTTCTTCCGCTTCTTCTACCGGCTGCACGAGCTCACGCCCGCGATGCTCGCGCGCTTCACGCAGATCGACTACGATCGCGAGCTGGCGCTGGTCGCCGTCGCCGACACCGGCGGCGTGCCGGTGTTCGTGGGTGTGGCGCGCTACATCACGAATCCTGACCAGGAGAGCGCCGAGTTCGCGGTGGTCGTCGCCGACGCCTGGCACGGGCGCGGCGTGGCGCGGATACTGATGGAGCGCCTGCTCGCCTGCGCGAAGCGGCGCGGTTTGCGGCGCATCGAAGGCGCCGTGCTGCGCGCCAACCACAACATGATCAAGTTCACCGAGGCGCTCGGCTTCGTCACCCACGAAGACCCGAGCTCGTCGGATCAGGTCGCGGTGGTGAGGGAGCTCGCATGACCTTCCCGCCGCCGCGTTGCGCCGCAGTCATCCTAACGGAAGCTTGCGCTACCCATGAAGATCCTTTTCCCGATTGACGGCTCCGTGCAATCGCTGGCGGCGCTCACCGCCTTCATCGACCGGCGCGCGTGGTTCCGCGAGGGGGCGGAGCTGACGCTCATCTACGCGCACATGCCGCTGCCCTACAAGCGCGCCGTGGCCTGGGCGGGCAAGGAAGCAGTGCACGCCTATTACGAAGAGGAAAGCGACGCGGCGATGGCCGCGGCGCGCGAGCTGCTCGACGGCCGCGGCATCGCCTACGCCGTCGAGAAGCGCGTGGGCGACCCGGCGGAAGAGATCGTCGCCTGCGCCGAGGCGGGCGGGTTCGCGCTCGTGGTGATGGGAACGCACGGGCACACGGCGCTCGGGAACCTCCTCATGGGCTCCGTCGCGACCAAGGTGCTCGCGTCGCGCAAGGTGCCGGTGCTGTTCATGGTGTGACGGCGGGACGGCCCGCGATCGGTAGCCCGGGTTGAGCCGAAAGGCGAAACCCGGGTGGGTGCGGCAATGGCCACGGCGGCCCCGGGTTTCGCCGTCGGCTCAACCCGGGCTACGCGGACCTGCAACCTCCGTCCGTCAGCGGCATGACGCCGCCGCGAATCAGCCCTCGCCCTCGAGGAAGCTGCGCAGCTTCTCCGAGCGCGACGGGTGGCGCAGCTTGCGCAGCGCCTTCGCCTCGATCTGGCGGATGCGCTCGCGGGTGACGTCGAACTGCTTGCCGACCTCCTCCAGCGTGTGGTCGGTGTTCATCTCGATGCCGAACCGCATGCGCAGCACCTTCGCCTCGCGCGGGGTGAGCGTGTCGAGGATGTCCTTGCAGACGTCGCGCAGGCTGGCGTTGACCGCGGCGTCTGACGGCGCGATGGTCGCCATGTCCTCGATGAAGTCGCCGAGATGCGAGTCGTCGTCGTCGCCTATCGGCGTCTCCATCGAGATCGGCTCCTTGCTGATCTTGAGGATCTTGCGGATCTTCTCCTCGGGCATCTCCATCTTCTCGGCGAGCAGCGCGGGATCGGGCTCCTGGCCCGTCTCCTGCAGGATCTGCCGCGAGATGCGGTTCATCTTGTTGATCGTCTCGATCATGTGCACCGGGATGCGGATCGTGCGCGCCTGGTCGGCGATCGAGCGCGTGATCGCCTGGCGGATCCACCACGTCGCGTACGTCGAGAACTTGTAGCCGCGGCGGTATTCGAACTTGTCGACGGCCTTCATCAGGCCGATGTTGCCTTCCTGGATCAGGTCGAGGAACTGCAGGCCGCGGTTGGTGTACTTCTTCGCGATCGAGATCACGAGGCGCAGGTTGGCCTCGGTCATCTCGCGCTTCGCCTTGCGCGCCTTGGCCTCGCCGGTGGACATCTGCTTGTTGATCTCCTTCAGGTCCTTCAAGGGGATCATCACGCGCGTCTGCAGGTTGAGCAGCTTCTGCTGCTGCTCGACGATCGCCTGCCGGTACTTGGCGAGCGTCTCGCTGTAGGGGTGCTTGCCCGAGATCTCGGTGTCGATCCAGCGCAGCGACGTCTCGCGGTCCGGGAACTTGCGGATGAAATCGGGCCGCGGCATGCCGCCCTTGTGCACGACGAGATCCTGGATCTTGCGCTCGATCTGGCGGATGTTGTCGACCTCGGTGCGCACGGTGTCGCACAGCCGCTCGACCTGGCGGGCCGAGAAGCGGATCTGCATCAGCTCGGCCGAGATCTTCTTCTGCAGCTCGAGGTACTTCGGCGCCTTGTGGCCTTCCTTGGTCAGCACGACCAGCATCCGCGCGAAGAGCTTGCGGATCGTGGCGAAGCGTTCGAGCGCGGCGACCTTGAGCCGCTCGAGGTTCTCGGCGGCGATCGCTCCGGCGTCGCCCTCGTCCTCTTCCTCCTCGCTGTCGTCGCTGGTTTCCTCGATCGAGGTCAGCTGCTCGTTGAAGTCCATCAGGCCGTCGACGAGGTCGTCGATCTTGATCTCGTCCTTGGCGATCTTGTCGGCGAGCAGCAGGATTTGCGCGACGGTCATCGGGCAGGCCGAGATCGCCATGATCATGTGCTTCAGGCCTTCCTCGATCCGCTTGGCGATGACGATCTCGCCTTCGCGGGTGAGGAGCTCGACCGAGCCCATCTCGCGCATGTACATGCGCACCGGGTCGGTGGTGCGGCCGAATTCCGAATCGAGCGTCGAGACCGCGGCCTCGGCGGCTTCCTCGACGTCGTCGGTCGGCGCGGCCGGCGCCGTCTCGGACATCAGCAGCGTCTCGGCATCGGGGGCCTCGTCGTAGACCTGGATGCCCATGTCGCCGATCATGCTGATCACGCCCTCGATCTGCTCGGCGTCGAGGACGTCGTCGGGCAGGTGGTCGTTGATCTCGGCAAAGGTGAGGAAGCCGCGCTCCTTGCCGAGCACGATCAGCGTCTTCAGGCGGCGCTTGCGCGCCTCGACGTCGGCCGCCGTCAGCACCCGCGGCGCGATCTCGGCCGACTTGCCGTTCTTGCCCTTCTTGGCGACGTCCTCCGCGCGCTTGCCGGCGATGCGGGCGGCGATCTCGCTGGGTGTGGGCTTCTTGCCTGCGGCGCCGCCGTTGCCTGCCGGCGCGACCGGCGCGACCGGCGTGACGGGCTTCGCACCGGGCTTGGCCGGGGCCGCCGTCTTGGCGGCCGGGGCCGGCGCCGGCTTGACCGGCTTCGCCGGCACGGGCTTGACGGCCTTCGCGACGACGCCTTTCGCGACGACGCCCTTGGCGACGACGCCCTTGGCGACGACGCCCTTGGCGACGACACCTCTCCCGGCGCCTGCCTTCGGCGCCGCCGCGGTGGCGGGTTTCGCCGGCTTGGACGGTGCCTTGACCTTTGCCGGCGGCTTGGCGCCCTTGGCCGTGGTCGCAGGCTTCTTCCCCGCGGGCGCGGCCTTGCGGACGCCGGACTTCGCGGTGTTCGGCTTGCCGGGCTTCGTGGCGGGCTTGCGGCCGGCCGCCGGTTTCTTCGCGGCCGGCTTCTTCGCCGCCGGCTTGCGCGGCCCCGCGGTGCGGCCCGCGCGCTTCGTGGCGGCTGCCTTGGACTTGGGGACCGACTTGCGGACAGGCTTCGCGGGCTTCTTGGCCATGATGATCCTAGCGATTCGTGGGAGCCGGGCACCCGAACATTGGGGCGTTCGGGAAAACCGCAAATATTAACATGGGGAGCGACCTCCGGCGAGCCGCGCGTACCGCGTAGCCCGGCGTTGAGCGAAGCGAAACCCGGGGCGACTGCAGCCATTGCCGCAACCACCCGGATTTCGCCTTCGGCTCAACCCGGGCTACGCGATCGCGCTTCATTTCACGAGCCGCCGCCCGGCATCCCGCCCGAATCGGCGGCCGGGAAGCCCCGCCGCGCCATCTCCAACTGGCGCAGGCGCTCGGTTTCTTCCGCCGGCAGCGTGCTCGCGGCCATGGCCATGGCGTCGGTCTCGGCGCCCGCGGCCACCCCATCACCCTGCCGTTGCGCCTGCAGCCAATAGCGCTGGACGCCGGCGCGCAGATGCGCCAGGGCGATTTCCGGCGTGATGCCGTGGTCGCTGGCGCTCGCCAGCGCACCCGCCAGCACGCGCTCGTGCGCGCTGCCGGAGAAATGCTGCATCGTCCCGGCGGTGGTCAACGGGCCCGCCGATGCGGTGCAGAAATCGACCAGCGCCGCGAGCGCCGCACCGTCCGCGGTGCCGTCGTCGGGGCGCGGGATGGCCATCATCCGGGCGGTCTCGGGTTGGAGCAGCAGCCCCTGGATCAGTTCCCGGACGAGCGACGGCCCGCGGCGGGAAGGCGCGGTGGCGCGGCGCGACGCGCGCGGATCCGGACGGGGCGCGGCGCGCGCGGTCGAAGCCCCCGGGTTGTCGGCCGCCACCGGCAGCAGAGCGCGCAACTCGGCTTCCGGCAGGCCCGTGAGCGTGGCGAGCTCCCTGCGGACGAGCGCGGCGAGCACCGGGGCGGTAAGCGTGCCGACCAGAGGCCGCGCCGCGGCGACGAGCGCGGCGCGGCCCTCGGCGGTGGTGGGCGGATGACGCGCCGCGAGCTCGCGCAGCAGGAACGCGGACAGCGGCACCGAATGGGCGAGCAGCGCCTCGAACGCCGCCTTGCCGCGCTGGCGGACGTAGTCGTCCGGATCCTCGCCATCCGGCAGGAACAGGAACTGGGCGTTCTTGCCGTCGGCGAGCACCGGCAGCGTGGTTTCGAGCGCCCGCCACGCCGCCTTGCGCCCGGCGTTGTCGCCGTCGAAGCAGAACACGACGGTGTCGGTGAGGCGGAAGAGCTTCTGCACGTGGTGTCGGCGTGGTCGCGGTGCCGAGGGTCGCCACCGCGTAATCGATCCCGTGCTGGGCGAGCGCCACGACGTCCATGTAGCCCTCGACGACGACCGCCTTGCCGGCGTCGCGGATGGCGGTGCGCCCGAGGAAGAGGCCGTAGAGCTCGCGGCCCTTGGAGAACAGGGGCGTCTCGGGCGAATTGAGGTACTTGGGCTCGCCATTGCCCAGCGTGCGGCCGCCGAAGCCGATGACCTGGCCCCGGCTGTCGTGGATCGGGAACATGATCCGGTCGCGAAAGCGGTCGTAGCGCTTGCCGGCGTCGCCCGCGATCACCAGGCCCGCGGCCTCGAGCGCCGGGTCGTCGTACCGGGGAACGCCGAGGCCAGGGGCTGCCAGGCGTCGGGCGCGTAGCCGACGCCGAAGCGGGCGGCGATGGCCCCGGTGAGGCCGCGATGCTTCAGGTAGTCGATCGCCTGCGGGCTCTCCTTGAGCCGCGAGCGGTAGTACCTGGCGGCGTCGAGCATCAGCGACGCGAGGCTCTGCGTCTCCTCCCGGCGCTCGGCGTCGCCGGGGCGGGCATCGCGCGGGACTTCCAGGCCCGCCTCGCGGGCGAGGGTCTCGACCGCCTCGGGGAACGACTTGCCGCGCAAATTCCATCAGGAAACCGATGGCGGTGCCGTGCGCCTCGCAGCCGAAGCAGTGGTAGAACTGCTTCGACGGGCTGACCGTGAAGGAGGGCGTCTTCTCGCTGTGGAACGGGCAGCAGGCCGCGTAGTTGGCGCCCGCCTTCTTCAGCGGGACGTAGTGATCGATGATCTCGACGATGTCGACCCGGGCCAGCAGCGTCTGTATGAAATCGTTTGGGATCATTGACTTGACGCGGCAAGGGCCCGGGTGTCGCGCTGCGCAGGCGGGCGGCGGGACGCGGCGGCGGGTCTCTTGATTATAGGCGACGGTGGCGCGCCCGCCAGGTTGTTTCGCGGTTGGCGATCCGTGGCGCTGGCGCGCTCGCCAGGTCGTTTCGCGGCGGGGGGCCGTCCGCGGCGCCGGCGGTCGACCGGTGTGAGCGAACCCGCGGGCGGCGCGGGTCGGACCGCCCCCCGGTTGGCTGCTCCGCGAGCGCCGGAGTCGGCAGCCGGTCAGCCCGTCAGGCGACAGGTCACCCCCTGACCTGCGCCGAGGCCGCGGCCAGGTCGGCGCGGCCGGCGAGCTTGGGCTTGAGGATGGCCATCACCTTGCCGATGCCGGCCGCGCCTGCCGCGCCCGTGGCCGCGATGGCTTCGACGATCATCGCGTCGACTTCGGCGGCGGTCAGCGCTTGCGGCATGTAGGCCGCCAGCACCGCGATCTCCGCCTGCTCGACGGCGGCGAGGTCGGGGCGGTGGCCGGCCTCGAACTGGGTGATCGAGTCCTTGCGCTGCTTCACCATCTTGTCCAGGATGGCGAGCACGTCGGCGTCGGTCAGTTCGACGCGCCCGTCGACCTCGCGCTGCTTGATCGCCGCCAGCAGCAGGCGGATCGTCGACAGGCGCGCGGCATCCCGCGCCCGCATCGCGTCCTTCATGTCCTCGGTGATTCTGGCCTTGAGCGTCATTGCGACTCCGGAGAATGTGGCCCGGCAGGAGTGGCCCGGAGAGTAGCCCGGCGTTGAGCGAAGCGAAACCCGGGTGGACCGTCCGCAAAACAAAAGGGGCGAATCGCTTCGCCCCTCATGGTGCTCGCCGGCCGCTGCGGTGCCGGCGGGACAGGCGGTGCTCAGTACATCTTGGGCGGCAGCTGCTGGCTGCGCAGGCGCTTGTAGTGGCGCTTGACCGCGGCGGCCAGCTTGCGCTTGCGCTCGGCGGTGGGCTTTTCGTAGAACTCACGGGCGCGCAGCTCGGTCAGGAGACCGGTCTTCTCGATCGTGCGCTTGAAACGGCGCATCGCCACTTCGAACGGCTCGTTGTCGCGGACGCGAACGCTGGGCATGTAACGGATCCTTTGGGTGCGAGGAGTTTTGGTAACCACGGACTATAGCATCCGGCGCCCGGCCGCGCAACCCCCCGTACAATAATGGGGAAGACCCGAATAACGGGGGTGACCGTCCCCACTGAATCGCGCTGTCCTCCCCTTTTCCTGTTATCGGTCTGTCCCCATTTGTTGCCCATGCGCGTCCTCGGCATCGAGACCTCCTGCGACGAGACCGGGCTTGCGCTCTACGACACCGGGCGCGGGCTGCTCGCGCACGCGCTGCACTCGCAGGTGGCGATGCACGAGGCGTATGGCGGCGTGGTGCCGGAGCTCGCGTCGCGCGACCACGTGCGCCGCGTCGTGCCGCTCGCGCAGCGGGTGATGGGAGAAGCCGGGCTGACGCTCGCCGCGCTCGACGGCATCGCGTTCACCGAGGGCCCCGGGCTCGCCGGCGCGCTGCTGGTCGGCGCGAGCGTGGCGCACGCGCTGGGGTATGCGCTGGGCAAGCCGGTGATCGGCGTCCACCATCTCGAAGGGCACCTGCTGTCGCCGCTGCTTTCCGATCCGGCGCCCGCCTTCCCCTTCGTCGCGCTGCTGGTGTCCGGCGGGCACAGCCAGCTCTTCCAGGTGGCCGGCGTCGGCCGCTACCGCCTGCTCGGCGACACGCTGGACGACGCGGCCGGCGAAGCGTTCGACAAGACGGCCAAGCTGCTGGGCCTGCCGTACCCCGGCGGGCCGGCGCTGGCGCGGCTCGCCGAATCGGGCCGCGCCGGCGTCGTCGCCCTGCCGCGCCCGATGAAGGACAGCGGCGACCTCGACATGAGCTTCAGCGGCCTCAAGACCGCGGTGCTGACGCTCGTGCGCCGCGAGTCGGGGCCGCAGGGCCTCGACCCGCAGCGCGCGGCCGACATCGCGCGGGAATTCCAGCAGGCGGTGGTCGACGTCCTCGTGGCGAAGGCGCTGGGCGCCCTCGCGGCCACCGGCGACCGGCGGTTGGTCGTTGCCGGAGGCGTGGGAGCCAACCGGGCGTTGCGGGCGCGGTTGACGGCCGACGCCGCCGGTCGAGGCGCGCAGGTGTACTTCCCCGATCTCGAGTTCTGCACCGACAACGGCGCGATGATTGCGCTCGTGGGCGCGCTGCGCCTGCCGGGTACGGCCGGCCGCGGCCACGGATTCTCGGTGCGGCCGCGCTGGGACCTGGCGTCGCTGCAGCCCCCCGGCAGCCCGTACGCAGCCGCAACGTAGCCCGGCGTTGAGCCGCAGGCGAAACCCGGGTGGGCCTTCGACCGGAGCGCGGCCCCGGGTTTCGCCTCCGGCTCAACGCCGGGCTACTTGCGAGGCACGCCGTCGTCAGCGCCCGATCGCCCGCTCCTTGCCTTCGAGCAGTTGGCGGATGTTGCTGCGGTGTCGCCAGAACAGCAGCACCGCGACGGGGATCATCGTCCAGGCGATCGCCGCGTTGCCCATCACGTAGAACATCCCGACCGGCATCAGCGCGGCCGTCACCAGCGCGGCCAGCGAGGAAATCTTGAAGCCGTAGGCGATCACCAGCCAGAGCGCACCCAGCGCCAGTGCGAGCGGCCAGTGCAGCGCAGCGACGATCCCGGCGGCGGTGGCCACGCCCTTGCCCCCGGCGAAGCGGTGGAACACCGGGTAGAGGTGACCGACGAACACGGCGAGCGCGACGGCGGGCAGCGTCCACTGCGCCACCCCGAACGCCGCGCCGAAGCGCTGCGCGAGCCAGACCGCGAGCCAGCCCTTGAGGCCGTCGCCCAGCAGCGTCACGACGGCGGCCGCCTTGTTGCCGGTGCGCAGCACGTTCGTGGCGCCCGGGTTGCCCGAGCCGTAGCTGTGCGGATCCGGCAAGCCGAAGATGCGGCTCGCCACGACGGCGAAGGACACCGAGCCCAGCAGGTAGGCGGCGGCGACGAACGCGAGCGATGCAGCCATGGCGCCTCCGGAATCGACGGGCCGCATTCGCCGCTGCGCCGCGATGCCGGCCGCCGTCACCGGGGCCGCGCCCGGCGCGTCGGTTAGAATGCAACGCCCGATTCTAGCAAACGCCGCAGCACGCCCCGTGGACCCGACCGCCTCCCCGAGCAACACCATTTTCATCCACGACCTGCGGCTGCAGACGCGCATCGGCGTGTACGAGTGGGAGCAGCACCTCGCGCAGACGCTGCGCCTCGACCTCGAGATCGGGCTGCCGTCGGACGCCGCCTTCCGCTCCGACGACCTCGCCGATGCGCTCGACTACGCCTCGGTGGTGAAGCGCCTGCAGGCGCTGGCGGCGGATCACCCGCACAAGCTGATCGAGCGCTTCGCGCAGGCCGCCGCCGACCTCGTGCTCGCCGAGTTCGACGCGCCGTGGGTGAAGGTGCGCGTGGCCAAGTTGGCGCCGATGGCGGGCGTCAAGGAGCTGGGGGTCGCCATCGAGCGGTGGCGGCGGTGACGCACCGCGAGAACAATTTCGACTTCATCCGCTTTGTCGCCGCGAGCCTGGTGCTGTTCTCGCATTCGTATGCGCTGACCGGCATGGGCGGGGCCGAGCCGCTGGTGCAGTTGACCGGCGGCCACTACGCGTTCGGCGGCCTGTCGGTGCGGGTGTTCTTCGTGATCAGCGGTTTCCTCGTCTGCCAGAGCTGGATCCGCCGGCCGCAGGTGCTGCCTTTCGTCGCCGCCCGCTCGCTGCGCATCTTCCCCGGCTTCGCGGTGGCGCTCGCCTATGCAGTGCTGATCGGCCTGTGCGTGGGGCGGCTGCCGCCCGACGCGTTCCTCGCCGACCCGCAGACCTGGCAGTACTTCTGGCGCAACCTGACGATGCGCACCGAGTTCTTCCTTCCCGGCGTGTTCGAGGACAACATCTATCCGCGCGCGGTCAACGGGTCGATCTGGTCGCTGCGCTACGAGGTGCACGCCTACGCCGTGCTGCTGGGGTTGGGTTTCCTCACGCTGCTGCGGCCGCGGCTCGACGGCGTGCTCGCGTGGGCCGCGGCGACGGCCACCATCTGGCTCGTCCCCGGCCTGTGGGGCATGGCGAGCGCCAACGACGTGCCGGTGATGAACCTGTTCATCTGCTTTGTCCTGGCCGCGCTGGTGGCGCTCAATCCGTGGGTGATCCGCTACCTCGGGTGGGCGACGGTCGCGCTGGCCCTGGCGCTGCCCTTCGCCACGGGGCAGTGGCTCGAGTACGCTGTCGACGCGCTGCTGTGCGCGTTCTTCCTCTGGTTCGCCCATCGGCCCGTCCCGGCGCTGCGCAGCTGGGCGCGCTACGGCGATTTCTCCTATGGCATCTTCATCTACGCGTTCCCGACGCAGCAGCTGATCGCCGTCTATCACGTGACCGACCAGCGGCCGCTCCTCATGGCGCTGCTCGCGTTCCCCGCCACGCTCGCCCTCGCGGCGCTGTCGTGGCACCTGGTCGAAGGACCCTGCCAGGCGGCCAAGCGGCGCGCCTCCGATGCGTTGCAGCGGCCCGTCGACGCGCTGCGCGCGTGGGTCCTGGCGCAGGCGCGGCGCTTCGCCCCCGATGCGTCCGGCGGCATCGAGCGCGACGGCGGCGGGCCCGATCAACGCGGGCCGCAGCGCTCGCCGGAACTCCCCGGGGGTTCGGTGCGGTAGGTCGCGACGTCGAACACGACCATCCCGTCGCGCTGGCGATACGACGCGACGTCGGGGTCCGTCCAGCCGAGCTCGCGCGTCCACTCGGCGATCCGCGAACCGCGCTCCGGGTTGATCACCGCGATGTGCACCGTGCGGCCCTGGCACAGCAGCGCGCGGGCCCGCTTCGCATCCGGCTGCGTCGCGGCGTAGGCGACGTCGCCCCCGGTGAGGAACGCGAAGGGCAGCGCGAGTCCCCAGTCGGGAAAGATGTAGAAGTCCTGCGCGTGCTCGCGCCGCGCGTCGGCGGCGAAGCGATCGATCGCGTCGGACAGCAGGCCCACGCCCCCGGTCTCGCGCAGCTTCGCGCGCACGTCCGCCTGCCCGAGCAGGCCGAGCGCGAGAAGCGCGATCATCACCGGCACGACCCAGGCGGAACGCGCGATCGGCGGCGCGTCCTCGCGCCTGCGCGCAAGCGCCGCGATGCCGAGCGCCAGGCCCAGGTAGCCCAGCACCAGCAGCGCGACGTAGTGGTGCCCGCCGAGGCGGCTGCCGAAGGCGAGCGACAGCACGAAGAACGAGACGCCGCACGCGACCATCACGCGCAGGTGGATGCCGGCCGTGCGCCGCACTTCGGCCGCGAGCCAGAGCGCGACCGGCGCCGCGGTCAGCAGCAGCGTCTTCGCCTGCGCGCCGGGCACGCTCGCCTGCGTCCCGAACATCATCGAGTATTGCCACCAGTTGTGCGTGACCGAGGTCACCATGTGCCACGCGTACGCGACGCGCCCGGCGAAGTCGAGCGACGAACTCATGGCGCCGAGCGCTTCCTGCGTGGTGCGGAAATAGTCGACGAGCCCGCCGATGCCGCCGAGGTTGCGCGCGATCAGCGCGTACCCGATCGGATAGGCGATGGCGCCGGCGCAGGCGCCGATCGCCCAGGGGAGCAGCCGCGGCCAGCGCGGTTGCGCGGCGCCGGGCGCCGCAGGCCACGCGAGCACCGCATACAGGACGGCCGGCAGGTAGAACGCGTAGATGAAGTAGCCGAAGACGGCGAGGCCGTACGCGGCGCCGCTCGCCAGCAGCCAGCGGCGCGGGTTCGCGTCGGCGGCGCCGCGGGCGAGCGCCAGCAGCGACAGCAGCAGCCACGCCACCGGCGCCAGCGTGATGTAGCTCTGCGTGCGGAAGGCGAACACGAACGACGGATCCGCGGCGAGCGCGATGCCGGTGGCGGCGATCGCGGCTTCCCTGAGGCCCGCGCGACGCAGCAGCAGCGTGGCGCAGACCAGGATTGCGCACGCGAAGAGGCCGTGGACGAGGCGCAGCGCGACGACCGTCGTTCCGAGCACCGCGAAGAAGGGCGCCCCGAGCCACGCCTGCTGCGTGCCGTGGTAGAGCGACGTGAGCACCGGGTAGCGGCCAAGGAGCAGGTTGCCGGGCAGCGTCCAGGCCTCGATCCGGTGCGCGGGATTCAGGATCGCGACGGCGAGGTAATCCGGATTGACCGCGTCCATGTAGACACCGGGCAGGTCGATGTCGGCGACGACGCCGGCGAGCAGGACGAGGCACGCCGCGAAGCCCGTGAGCCACGGAGCGAGGCCGCGGTCGCCATCGACGGCGCAGACAAATGGCGGTCGGGGTTTTTCGCTGTGGACACGGGAGTGCGGCGGAGGATGACGAAAGGGCAGGTAACGAGGCCCGCTGGCGGCGGCGTCGCGCGATCCGCGGTCACCCGCGCGGATGGTGCTGCGCGTGCAGCTTCTTCAGACGCTCGCGCGCCACGTGAGTATAAATGGTCGTCGTCGTGATGTCCGCGTGACCGAGCAGCAGCTGGACGACCCGCAGGTCGGCGCCGTGGTTGAGCAGATGCGTGGCGAACGCGTGCCGCAGCACGTGCGGCGACACGCTTGCCGCCGGAATGCCCGCCTTCACCGCGCAGCGCTTGATGTTCGTCCAGAACGCCTGCCGCGTCATCGCAGCGTGGCGCGCGGTGAGGAAGAGCGCGTCGCTGCGCCCGGCGCCGGCGAGCGCCGGGCGGGCCTCCGCGAGATAGCGCTTCACCCAGGCGATCGCCTCCTCGCCGAGCGGGACGAGGCGCTCCTTGCTCCCCTTGCCGAGCACCCGCACCACGCCCATGTCGAGCGACACCTGCGTGAGCGTGAGCCCGACCAGCTCCGACACGCGCAGGCCGGTGGCGTAGAGCGTCTCCAGCATCGCGCGGTCGCGCAGCCCCAGCGTGCTCGCGACGTCCGGCACCGCGAGCACCGCCTCGACCTGCGCCTCGGTGAGGTTCTTCGGCAGCCGCCGGGGCAGTTTCGGCGCGCGCACGCGCAGCGTCGGGTCGACGGCGAGCGTTCCCTGCTGCGCCTGCAGCGCGTAGAAGCGGCGCAGCGACGACAGCCGGCGCGCGATCGACGTCGCCTTCGCCTTGCGGCGGTATTGCTCGGCGAGGAAGGCCTCGACGTCGTCGCGCCGCGCGGCGAGGAGCGTGGTCGCGCGCGCGTCGAGCCAGGCCGCGTATTGCGCGAGATCGCGCCGATAGCTCGCGAGCGACGATGCCGCGAGGCCGTCCTGCAGCCACATCTGGTCGCAGAACGCGTCGATCAGGCCGGCGGCGGAGCCCGCGGGCATGCGGGCCGCGGCGATCCTGCCCGGCGGCGCGGGGCGCGTCATGCGCCGAAGCGGTAGCCTTCGTGCGTGAGGAGCCAGCGCTTGATCGCGAGCGGGTCGCCTTCCGCCGCGTTCATGAACCCGCCCAGCGCGCCGCGGCTGCCCACGACGCGGTGGCAGGGAACGACCAGCGCGATCGGATTGCCGCCGCAGGCGCCGCCGACGGCGCGCGGCGCGGTGTGCAGCGCCCGCGCGATCTCGCCGTAGGTGCGCGACTCGCCGACGGGGATCTTCGCCAGCGCGGCGCGGACGCGCTGCCGGAACGCCGTGCCGGCGTGCGCGAGAGGCAGCGTGAACTCGAAGTGCGGATCGGCGAGATAGCGCTCGATCTGCGCGGCCGCGCGCTCGGCCAGTGCGTCGATCGGGCGCCTGCGCGCGCTCGGAGGAGGGCAGGTACTCGATCGCCGTGACGGCGCCGTTGCCGGTGCGGATGCCGAGCACCGCGCAGGGCAGGCGCACCTTGGCCGCGTAGGCGCTTCGCTTGTCGTCGCTCATCGCGCCATGTTTTACCACAGTTGACGGGCGCCCGGCGCGCCGGCGGCGCTGCACCGCGGGTGCTGCCTATAATGGCCGCCGTGCACCCTCCGGATCAACGCTGCGATGTCTAGCGCCCACTGCCCTGCAATCCGCGTCACACCCGGCCGCCGCGGAGGTCGCGATGGCTAGCGGCAGCGACGGCGTGTTCGCCGGCATCGGCCGGCTCGTTCGCGGACAGCGCGAGCGCCTCGCGCTCGACTACCTGCTCGCGCAGGCGGATCCGGCGGCGCCGCTGGCGGAGCGGGTGGCGTGGCTCACCGAGCTGCTGCGCTGGATTCGCGTGCACCAGCCGCCGAAGGCGCTCGCCGCGGCGGGGAGCCAGCGATGGCGAGGCTGCCGCCGACGAGGAAGGCGCCGCCGCGTCGGGCGACCGCGTGCTGCGCGTGCGCGTCGCGCGGGTGCGCTTCCTGCTGCACCTCGTCGACCGCCATCCCGAATGGAAGGCGCCGCTCGCGCACACGCTGCGCTCGGTGCTGCGCGATGCGCACGGCCTCAACCTGTTCGCGGCCACCGGGCTGCCGCGCGAGTACGGCTTCTGGGGCGAAGCCGTCCGGCGGATCGCGGCGAAGCTGCTGCCCGAGGCGCGGGCCTTCGACGACCTCGCGCAGGTGTTCGTCGCGCTTGTTCCCGGATCGCGGCGACGAAGCAGCTGCCCGTCGCGCTGCCGCACGCGACCAACGTCGCGCTGCGGGCGCTGTTTCGCTTCGACGAGGCCCCCGAGGAATCGTGCTGGGCGGTGGTGCAGCGCGACCTTGCCGATGCGCTCGTCGTCCTGGTGGCGCAGGTCGGCGCGATCGGCCTGTCCGATTCGATCCGCCAGCGCACGGGCCGGGCGGCGTTGAGCCGCTCGCCGTTCGTCGCGCTCGGTCCGGCCGTGGAGGCGTACCTCGAGTCGTTCGCCGTCGACGGCGACGAGGCGGCTGCGCGATGCGGCGCGCCGCCGGCTGGCGGCGGAGATCGACGGCTGCCACCGCGCGCTCGACGACGCCACCGCGCACCTCGAGGAAAACGGCGTGAGCATCGGCCTCGTCTACCGGATCGAGCTCGCGCATCGCCAGCTAGGCCGGATCCGGCGGCTCGCGGCGCTCGCCGCCGGCGAGGCTCACGCGGTCGGCGACATCGGCCGCTTCGTCGCCGAGCTGATCCGCGACATGCACGCGCAGCGCAGCGTCCGCGCGCTGTTCGCGAGCAACCTCGATCTGCTGACGCGCAAGATCGCCGAGCGCACCGGCAAGACCGGCGAGCACTACATCACGCGCGACCGCGCCGAATACGCCGACATGCTGCAGTCCGCGGGTCGCGGCGGCGCGCTCACCGGCCTCACGGTGTTCGGGAAGTTCGCGCTCACCGGGCACGGACTCGCGCCGTTCATCGAGGGGCTCGCGGCGTCGCTCAACTATGCGCTGTCGTTCTGCGCGATCCAGTTCCTGCACGGCACGCTCGCGACCAAGCAGCCGGCGATGACGGCGGCGGCGATGGCGGCGAAGCTGAAGCACACGCGCCGCCGCGGCCGGCTGCGCGAGTTCGTCGACGAGGTGGCGAACCTGACCCGCTCGCAGGTCGCGGCGATCGCCGGCAACCTCGTCGTCGTCGTTCCGGCGGCGCTGATCGTCCAGCTGGCGTGGGTCGGGTCGGGCGGCGCGCCGCTGCCGAACCGCCGAGAAGGCGACGGCGACGATCGCTTCGCTCAACCTGCTGGGCGGCACGCCGTTCTACGCGGCATTCACCGGCGTCCTGCTGTGGCTGTCGGCGGTGCTGTCGGGCGGGATCGAGAACTGGGCGACGTACCGGCGGCTGCCCGAGGCGATCGCGCGCGAGCCGCGCCTCGTCTACGCGTTCGGTGCCGAGCGCATGCAACGCGCCGCCGCGTGGTTCGCGCGCAACGTGGCCGGGCTCGGCGGCAACATCGCGCTGGGATTCCTGCTCGGGATGAGCCCGGTGGTGGCGGCGTTCTTCGGGCTGCCGCTCGACGTGCGGCACGTGACGCTGTCCACCGGGGCGCTCGCACTCGCCGTGTCGTCGCTCGGCGCGGATGTGCTCGCGACGGCGCCGTTCTGGCTGGCGGTGGCCGGCATCGCCGCCATCGGCGCGCTCAACCTCGGCGTGTCGTTCACGCTGGCGCTGTGGGTCGCCGTCCGCGCCACGCGCGCAGGCGCGCTGTCGCGGCGGCGGGTGTTCCGGGCCGTGCTTGCGCGGCTCGTCGCGTCGCCGCGTGATTTCCTGGTGCCGCCGCGGACCGCGCGCGCGCCGGCCGCCGCATGAAACCGGAAGCGCGGCGCGCGCGGCCTTCCGCCGTCAGGGCATAATCGTCGTCATTCCAACGAGGAGCATCGCATGGCCAGCATCTACGATTTCACCGTCAAGGACATCCACGGCAAGAGCGTCAAGCTGTCGAAGTACAAGGGCAAGGCGCTGCTGATCGTGAACACGGCGAGCAAATGCGGCTTCACGCCGCAATACAAGGGGCTCGAGGCGCTCTACCAGAAGCTGCACGGCAAGGGGCTCGAGATCCTGGGCTTCCCGTGCAACCAGTTCGGCGCGCAGGAGCCCGGCAGCGAGCAGGACATCGAGTCGTTCTGCGAGATCAACTACGGCGTCACCTTCCCGCTGTTCGCCAAGATCGACGTCAACGGCAAGGACGCGGCGCCGCTCTACCAGCACCTCAAGCAGGCGAAGCCCGGATGGGTCGGCTCCGAGGCGATCAAGTGGAACTTCACCAAGTTCCTGGTCGATCGCGACGGCAACGTCGTCGAGCGCTACGCGCCGACCGCCGAGCCCGAGGGCCTCGCCGGCGACATCGAAAAGCTGCTGTCAGCGGATGCGGGTCGTCGCGCGCACGCTTGCCACAGCCGTCGCGCTGCTGTCCGCGCTGCTGGCAGCTCCGGCCGGCGCGGCCGATCCCGACAAGGTGCTGCGGGTGTCGTTTCCGTCCGCGGAAACGGGCTTCGATCCGCAGGCGGCCGGCGACATCTACTCGAACCACGTCAACCGCGCGATCTTCGACCCGCCGTACACGTACGACTACCTCGCGCGGCCGCACCGGATCGTGCCGAATACGGCCGCGGCATTGCCGGAGATATCGGCCGACGGCATGACGTGGACGATACGGCTCCAGCCGGGCATCCACTTCGCCGCCGATCCCGCCTTCAAGGGGCAGCGGCGCGAGCTCACCGCCGCCGACTACGTCTATTCGTGGAAGCGCGTGCTCGACCCGCGGACCCGATCGCCGTCGCTGCAGCAGTTCGACGGCAAGTTCGTCGGCGCGGCGGAGCTCGTCGCCAAGGCGAAGGAGACCGGCCGCTTCGACTACGACGCGCCGCTCGAGGGACTGCAGGCGATCGACCGCCACACGATCCGCATCCGGCTCACCGCGCCGTCCTACGATCTGCTGGCGGACCTCACGACCGCTGCCGCGGGCGCCGTCGCGCGCGAAGTGATCGACGCGTACGGCGATGCCAGCGGCTGGGCGATGGCCAACCCCGTCGGCACCGGGCCCTACCGGCTCAAGGAGTGGCGGCGCGCGCAGAAGATCGTGCTCGAGGCGAACCCGGATTTTCGCGACGTGGCGTTTCCGGCGAGCAGCGACCCCGCCGATCGCGCGATCGTCGCCCGGCTCGCCGGGAAGAAGCTGCCGTTCGCCGGCCGCGTGGAGATCAGCATCATCGAGGAGGGCAACCCGCGTCTGCTCACGTTCGAGAAGGGCGACCTCGACTACCTGGCGGTGCCGGCGGAACTCGCCGCGAAGGTCCTCGCGCCCGACAACCGGCTGCAGCCGCGCTACCTGCGCGCGGGCGTCAGCCTCGAGCGCGGCATCCAGCCGTCGATCGTCTACACGTACTTCAACATGGAGGATCCCGTCGTCGGCGGCTACACGCCGGAGCGCGTGGCGCTGCGGCGCGCGATCAGCATGGCCTACAACACCGACGAGGACATCCGCATCGTGCGCCAGGGACAGGCCGTGCCGGCCACGCAGCCGGTGCCGCCGGGGGTGACCGGCCACGACCCGTCCTTCAACGGTCACGTCAAGCACGATCCGGCCGGCGCGCGGGCGCTGCTCGACCGGTTCGGCTACGTCGATCGCGACCACGACAAGTGGCGCGACCTGCCCGACGGCAGGCCGCTGGTGCTGCGCATGGCGTCGACCATCGGCACGGTCGAGCGACAGCTCGACGAGTTGTGGCAGCGCAGCCTCGGGCGCCATCGGCATCCGGGTCGAATTCGTCAAGCAGAAGTTTCCCGAGACGCTCAAGATGGCGCGCGCCGGGCAGGTGCAGATGTGGGGCCTCGCCAACACCAACACCACCACCGAGGGCTACGGCTTCTTCGGGCTGCTCTACGGCGGCCACGCTGGGCTCTCCAACCTGTCGCGCTTCGACCTGCCCGAGTTCAACCAGCGCTACGAGGCCTCGCGCCGCCTGCCCGATGGGCCCGAGCGCGCGAAGCTGTTCCGCGAAATGTCGGCGCTGGTCACGGCGTACGCACCATGGATGATCGACGTCTACCGCTACCAGAACGTCGTCGTCTATCCGTGGGTCGTCGGGTACAAGTACAGCGGGATCTACGAGCATCCGTGGCCGTATCTTGATGTCGATGTTGCGCGCAAGCGCGTGCCGGTGCAGTGACGTTCCACTGGTAGTTGGTTCGACCGTAGCCCGCCAAGCCGTAGCCCGGCGTCGAGCGTAGCGAAACCCGGGCTACTCAATTGCCGTTGCGCTGGCGCCACAGATCGCCGGCGGCTCCGCGCAGAATGCGCGCGCGCCGTTGCCACGCCCCGCTACGCTGCGTAGAATCCAACCCATAGCAACATCCGGAATGTCCAGCGAGGTCCCATGTTCAATGCGCACAACTCTCACCCGCTCACGACCGCGATCGCGGCCGGGACGGTCGCGCGCGTTGGCGGCAGCCTGATGTCCGATTGGCTGCCGGGCATGGCCAAGCGCATCGCCCCGCACCCGATCGACCGCGGCGTCTCGCGGTAACCCGCCTGGCCGGATCTTCCGCCAGGCAGCAGGCGGAAACCGGTTTCCCAGCAGCACTCGCACCACCCGCCTGTCCCATTGTTTTCGCCGCTTCCTTTTTTTGCGGCGCGTGCCGGCATTGCCGGACCGACGAAACGAGCAGGCAGCATCATGTCGAATCTCAAGAGAATGCTGGCCGGCACCTTCACCGGCCTGTGGCGCAATCCGGAGTTCATGAAGCTCTGGACGTCGCTGACGATCACCTCGTTCGGCGCGCAGATCACCAACCTCGCGCTGCCGCTGACCGCGGCGGTGCTGCTGCACGCCACGCCGTGGCAGATGGGCGTGCTGGTGGCGCTGGAGACGCTGCCGTTCGCGCTGGTGAGCCTGCACGCGGGCGTGCTGATCGACCGCGTGCGCAAGCTGCCGATCGTCATCGCGTGCAACATCGGCCGCGGGATCGCGCTGCTGGTCATTCCGGTCGCCGCGTACTTCGGCGCGCTGTCGATCGAGATCCTGTTCGTGGTCGGTTTCGTGTGCGGCGTGCAGAACGTCGTGGGCGGCGCCGCCTACCAGGTGCTGCTCGCGCAGATGGCGGGGCGCCGGCGGCTGGTCGAGGCGAACGCCAAGATCACGCTGGGCGAGACGTCGTCGGCGCTGATCGGCCCGGGGCTCGCGGGCATCCTGATCCAGCTGCTGACCGCGCCGTTCGCGATCCTGCTCGACGCCTGCACGTTCCTCGCGTCGGCGCTGATGCTGCGCCGCATCCGCGCGCCGCAGGACGTGGCGCACGCGGGACCGAACGCGTCGGTGATGGCCGAGATCCACGAGGGCCTGCGCCTGGTCTGGCACAACCGGACGCTGCTGGCGCTCGCGTGGCTGGCCGGGCTGTGGCAGCTGCTGCACCACATGCAGATCGCGGTGCTGATCCTGTTCGCGACGCGCGACCTCGGGCTGTCGGCGGGTGCCATCGGCCTCACCTACATGTTCGGCGGCCTCGGCTGCGTGCTCGCGGCGGGATTCGCGGAGCGGCTGTCGGCGCGCTTCGGCGTCGGGCCGATCATCGTGCAGGGGCTGATCCTGACCGCGCTCGGATGGCAGGCGTTCGGCATGGTCGCCGGGCCGGTGTGGTTCGCGACCCTGGCGCTCGGCGTGGCGATGCTCGTCTTCGATTTCGGCGCCGTGCTCTACGGGATCAACTACCTCTCGCTGCGCCAGGCGATCACGCCCGACCGGCTGCTGGGCCGGATGACGGCGACGATGCGCTTCCTGACGGTGGCGGCGGCCCCGCTGGGGTCGCTCGCCGGCGGCGCGCTGGCCACCGCGATTGGTCTCCGCGCGACGCTGCTGACTGTCGGCGTGCTCGGTCTCGCGCTGGCTGCGGCGGCGATGCTGTGGTCGCCGGTGCGGCGCCATCGCCAGTCTGCCGGCGGTGGCGGGCGAGTGATGCGCCGGGTCGCTCAACCCGGGCTACGCGAGCCGGTCTCAGGCGAGGGCGCGGTTGAGCGCGGTCTCGAGCCGCGACAGCCCTTCGAGGATCTCGTCGAGGCTGATGACCAGCGACGGCGCGATGCGCACGACGTCCGGGCCGGCCATCAGCACCAGCAGCCCGCACTCGCCGGCGGCGGTCATCACGTCCATCGCCTTGCCCTTCCACTGCGGCTCGAGCTCGCAGCCGAGCCACACGCCTTCGCCGCGCAGGTCGGCGAACACGCGGCGGCGCGCGTTGATCGCCTTCAGGCCTTCCATGAACAGCGAGTGCCGCGCCTTGACGCCGTCGAGCACCTCGGCGGTGTTGATCACGTCGAACACCGCGCCGGCGACGGCGCACGCGAGCGGATTTCCGCCGTAGGTGGTGCCGTGCACGCCAGGCGAGAACGCGCTCGCGACCTTCGCGGTCGTCAGCATCGCGCCGACCGGAAATCCGCCGCCGAGTCCCTTGGCGCTCGTCAGGATGTCGGGCACCACGCCCTTCTGCATGTACGAGAACAGCGCGCCCGTGCGCCCCATGCCGCTCTGGATCTCGTCGAGGATCAGCAGCGCGTCGTGCGCGTCGCACAGTCGCCGCGCCGCCTGCAGGAATTCGGGCGTGCCGGGAATCATGCCGCCTTCGCCCTGCATCGGCTCGAGGATCACCGCGCAGACGTCGTCGCCGCCTTCTTCGGCGAACGCCGCCTCGAGGCCCGCGACGTCGTTGTAGCGGATGTGCGTGAAGCCGGTCGGGTTGGGACCGAAGCCCGTCGCATACTTGGCCTGCCCGCCGGCGGTGACGGTGAACAGCGTGCGGCCGTGGAATGCGTTGAGCGTCGAGATCACGCGCACCTTGTGCGGGCCGTGCCTGTCGTGCGCGTACCGGCGCGCGAGCTTGAGCGCGGCTTCGTTCGCCTCGGCGCCGGAGTTGCAGAAGAACACGCGCTCGGCGAACGTGTGCTCGGTGAGCCGCTGCGCGAGGCGCAGCGCCGGCTCGTTGGTGAACCAGTTCGACACGTGCCAGATCCGGCCGGCCTGCTCCGTCAGCGCCTTGACCATCGCCGGATGACAGTGGCCGAGCGCGGTGACCGCCACACCCGCCGCGAAGTCGATGTACATGCGCCCGGCCTGGTCCCAGACGCGCGAGCCCTCGCCGCGCACGGGAAGGAACGGCGCCGGCGCGAAGCATGGCACCATCACCTCGTCGAAGGTGGCGCGCGTGACCGGCAGCGACGCGGCCGTGCCGGGCGCGATTTCGTTGCGGGACGAAGCGACTACGGCCGCGGCGGTGGCGGCATCGGCAGGGGGCGGTGGCATGGCGTGCGCGTCCGTGTGCGAATGGGGGCGGCGGGTCGTCGCGCCGGCGTCAGGCGGGGATCGGCACCGCCGCGATGACCTGGATCTCGATCCGGTACTGCGGCGCGGCGAGCTTCGCCTCGACCGTCGCGCGGGCGGGCGTCTGCCCGGGCACCACCCACTGCTCCCATACCGCGTTCATCGCGGCGAAATCGCCCATGTCGGGGAGGTAGATCGTCGCCGAGAGCATCTTCGTCTTGTCGCTGCCCGCCTCGAACAGCAGGTCGTCGATCTGCGCCAGCACCTGCTGCGTCTGGCCGGTGATGTCGGCCGTGGGGTCGTCGGCGACCTGGCCCGCCAGATACGCGGTGCCGGCGAGCCGGTGGATCACGAGGTCGGACAGGCGCTTGCCTACGTTCAGGCGTTCGATCGTCATGGTGCTATCCTTGTTTCGTGGATGAAATGGGCACTCTGTTGCATTGTAGACGAAACGCGGGCGGTCCCCGGGTGCGCGCGGCCGCGCGGCCTCGCCATCCCGCGCTGCGCTTTCGCATTTGCCGGCCATGTCCTCGCGGGTCGCGCTGACCCTCGCCGCGCTCCTGCTCTTCGCCGCCGTCGCCGCCGGCGCGTTCGGCGCGCATGCGCTGAAGTCCAGGATCGCGCCTGACATGATGGCGGTCTACCAGACCGCCGTGCAGTACCACTTCTGGCATGGGCTCGGACTGCTGGGCGTGGGTGTGCTCATCGCGCAGCGGCCCGACAGCGGCCTGTTGGGCGTGGCGGCATGGCTGCTGGTCGCGGGCGTGCTGCTGTTCTCCGGGAGCCTGTACGCGCTCGCGCTCACCGGCGTGCGCGGATTCGGCGCGGTGACGCCGATCGGCGGCGTCGCGCTGCTCGCGGCGTGGGCAGCGCTCGCGTGGGCCGCCTTTCGCACCGCGTGACCCGTCAGTCGACCTTCGCGCCCGACGCCTTCACCACGCGCTGCCACTTCGCGGTCTCGGCAGCGATGTGCTTCGCGAAATCCTCCGGCGTGCCGCCGGCGGCATTCGCGCCGAGCGCCAGCATCTTCTCCTTCGCCTCGGGCGAGGCGAGCCACTTCGCGATCTCCGTGTTCAGCTTGGCAATGACGTCCGGCGGCGTGCCGGCCGGCGCCAGGATGCCGAACCACGAGGACGCCTCGAATCCGGGCAACCCGGCTTCGGCCACGGTCGGCACGTCGGGCAGCGCCGGCGCGCGCACCGCCGAGGTGACCGCCAGCGCGCGCAGCTTGCCGCCCTTGATCTGCGGCAGCGACGGCGGCAGGTTGTCGAACATCAGCTGCACCTGGCCGGCGATCAGGTCCTGCAGCGCCGGCGCGCTGCCCTTGTACGGGATGTGCGCCATCTGCACGCCGGCCATCACCTTGAACAGCTCGCCCGACAGATGGATCGACGTGCCGTTGCCCGACGAGGCGAAATTGAGCTTGCCCGGGTTGGCCTTGCCGTAGGCGATCAGCTCCGCCACCGAGTTGACCGGCAGCGCCGGATTGACGACCAGCACGTTCGGCACGCTCGCGACCAGGATCACCGGCGCGAAATCCTTCACGTGGTCGTAGGGCATCTTCGCGTAGAGGCTCGCGTTGATCGCGTGCGTGCCGACGGTCCCCATCTCCAGCGTGTAGCCGTCGGGCGCGGCCTTGGCGACCAGCTCCGAGCCGATGTTGCCGCCGGCGCCCGGCCGGTTGTCGACGACCACGGGCTGGCCCCAGGCCTCGGTGAGTTTCTGCGCGGCCGCGCGGGCCAGGAGGTCGGTGGCTCCGCCCGGCAGGGAACGGCACGACGATGCGGATCGGCTTGGTCGGGTAGCCCTGCGCGGACGCGCCGGTTGCGACAGCGGTCAGGAGGAGGGCGAGGATCCAGCGCTTCTTTGTGGTGGTCAAGATTATCTCCGTTCTCTCGGGGTGCCGTGCCCCGGGTTTCGCTACGCTCAACGCCGGGCTACCATGCCGGGCTAGCTTCAGTCCACTTTCGCGCCGGAGGCCTTGACGATCCGCGCGTACTTGGGAATCTCGCTGCCGATGAATGCGGCGAACTGCTCGGGCGTGGTCGGCGCGGCTTCCGCCCCCTGCGCGGCGAGGCGCTCGCGCACCTCCGGCGTGGTGAGGATCTTCACCACCTCGGCATTCCATTTGGCGATGACGTCCTTCGGCGTTCCTGCGGGCGCCATCAGTCCGTACCAGGTCGAGATGTCGAAGCCGGGCAGCCCGGCCTCGGCCATCGTCGGCAGCTCGGGTGCGAGCTTCGAGCGCTGCGCGGTGGTCACCGCGAGCGCCTTCAGCTTGCCCGCCTTGACCTGCGGCGTGGCGTTGGCGAGGTTGTCGAACATGAACTGGACGTCGCCGGCGAGCAGCGCCTGTGTTGCCGGCGCGCCGCCCTTGTACGGGACGTGGATGATGTCGGTGCCGGTGTCGACCTTGAACAGCTCGCCGGCGAGGTGCCCGGCGCTGCCGTTGCTGCCTGAGCCGAACGCAAGCTTGCCCGGATTGGCCTTGGCGTACGCGACCAGGTCCTTCACCGAGTTGACCGGCAGCGACGGGTTGACGACCAGCACGTTGGGCGTGGTCGCGAGCAGCGTGATCGGCACGAAATCCTTCACCGCGTCGTACGGCATCTTCGCGTAGAGGCTCGGATTGACCGCGTGCGTGGACAGCGCGCCCAGCAGGATCGTGTAGCCGTCCGGCGCCGATTTCGCGACCAGGTCGGCGCCGATGTTGCCGCCGGCGCCGGGTTTGTTCTCCACGACCACCGGCTGGCGCCAGGCGTCGGTGAGCTTCTGCGCGATCAGGCGACCGGTGACGTCGAGCGGGCCGCCCGGCGGAAACGGCACGACCAGCTTCACCGGCCGGTCGGGGTATCCCTCGGCGGCGGCCACGGTCGCCACGGCGAGCATCCCTGCGGCCAGCAGGGCGCAGACGGGCCAGCGCCAGTGGCGGGAACGCAGGGCAGGCATGGAGCACGATCGGTCGTGGCGCACGCGGGAACTCCGGGTGGTGACAGGCGGTCGACTCATTCTATCAGTGGGCCGGGCGGGGTTTCCCGCGGCGGCCGGCGTTTGCCGCCTGGCCGCTCGGCGGCGCATAATCGCGTCCTGTTATCAATGACGTGGCCGGCCCTGGCCGTCGGGCGGCCGCGCGATTCGCGCTCGGTCGCGTAGTACACATGCATCGCCAGCGCGCTTCCGGGGTTCCGGTGCCGATGAAGAGAGCAGTCTCAGGTGTGGTTGCCGCGATCGCTGTCGCCGCAGCGGTCGGAGGTGCGTACTGGTTCGGCACGCAGCGTGCGGGCGGACCCGGCGCGCCCTCCGGAGCGAACGGCGTGGCGTCATCGCAGGGCAGCGGCAAGGGCGATGCCGCGCCGTCGGTCGTGACCGTCGAGGCCGCGAAGGTCGCGACGGTCTCGCTGCCGCAGACCATCACCGCGGTGGGCAGCCTGCGCTCGGATGAATCGGTCACGCTGCGGCCGGAGGTAGCGGGGCGCATCAGCGCCATCAGCTTCCAGGAAGGCCAGCGGGTGGCCAAGGGCATGCTGCTGGTGCAGCTCGATCCGGCGGTGCCGCAGGCGGAGACGCAGCAGGCACGCGCGAACCTGACGCTCGCGAAGACCAAGTACGACCGCGCGGTCGATCTCGCCAAGAGCAACTTCATCTCCTCGCAGGCCAAGGACGAGGCCGACAACAATCTCAAGATCGCCGAGGCGACGCTGCAGCTCGCCGAGGCGAAGCTCGCGAAGATGGAGATGCGCGCGCCGTTCTCCGGCATCATCGGGCTGCGCTCCGTCTCGGTGGGCGATTACGTGAAAGAGGGCGCGGATCTCGTCAACCTCGAGTCGATCGATCCGCTCAAGGTGGATTTCCGCGTGCCCGAGGTCTACCTGCGGCAGGTGCAGGTCGGGCAGGCGCTCGAGGTCCAGCTCGACGCGCTGCCGGGCAAGACGTTCGAGGGCAAGGTGTTCGCGGTCAATCCGCTGGTCGACGCCGCGGGGCGCGCGGTCGTGATCCGCGCGATGGTGCGCAATCCGGACACCTCGCTGCGCCCCGGGATGTTCGCCCGCGTGCGCCTGATCACGCGCGATGCGAAGGACGCCCTCGTCGTGCCCGAGCAGGCGCTCGTTCCCGCAGGGCGACCAGCAGTTCCTCTATCGCATCGTCGACGGCAAGGCGATCCGGACCAAGGTCGACGTGGGCCAGCGCCGCGACGCGCGGGTCGAGGTGCTGACCGGCGTCAGCGCCGACGACACCATCGTGACGGCGGGGCACCTCAAGCTGCGCGACGGCGCAACGGTGAAGATCGCTGGCGGCGATGCGCCGAAAGGCCCCGCCACCGCGGCCGCCCCGCCGGCGTCTGGCGCTGCCGCGCGACTCTCCGGCAACGGCCCCGGCGGCGCGCCGGCCGACGCCTCCGCCCGCGACATCCCGGCCTCGCCGCCGGCCGCACCGCGCAAGTCCTGACCTCGCGAGGGTCGCCACCATGCTACTGCCCGAGATATGCATCAAGCGGCCCGTCTTCGCGACGGTGCTGTCGCTCATCATCCTGCTGATCGGCCTCATCTCCTACACGCGGCTGTCGGTGCGCGAGTATCCGCGCATCGACGAGCCCGTGGTCAGCGTCTCGGTGACGTATCGGGGCGCGTCGGCCGAAGTGGTCGAGTCGCAGGTGACCAAGCCGCTCGAGGACTCGCTCGCCGGCATCGAGGGCGTCGAGGTGATGACGTCGCAGAGCCGGTCGGAGACGAGCCGGATCAATGTCCGCTTCACGTTGAAGCGCGACCCCGATTCGGCGGCCGCAGATGTCCGCGACAAGGTGGCGCGCGCGCGCGGCAAGCTGCCCGACACCATCGACGAGCCGATCATCGCCAAGGTGGAGGCCGACTCCAACCCGGTCATCTGGATCGCGGTGCAGGCCGGCTCGCTGTCGCCGCTGGAAGCCTCCGACTACGTCAAGCGCTACGTCCAGCCGCGGCTGTCCGTGCTGCCGGGCGCCGCCGACGTCCGCATCTTCGGCGACCGCCAGGTGTCGATGCGGATCAACCTCGATCGCACGCGCCTCGCCGCCTACAAGCTCACGGTGCAGGACGTCGAGGACGCGCTGCGCCGGCAGAACGCCGAGATTCCCGCCGGGCGCATCGAATCGACCGCGCGCGAGTTCACCGTCGTCGCGGAAACCGACGTGCGCACGCCGGACCAGTTCAACAACATCATCGTCGCCAACGTCGGGGGCTACCCCGTGCGCATCCGCGACGTGGGGTCGGCCGCGATCGGCGCAATCGACGAACGCACCGTCTCCCGGTACAAGGGCAATCCGTCGCTCAACATCGGCGTCATCAAGCAGGCGGTCGCGAATCCGCTGGAGCTGTCGAAGGCGGTGCGCGCCGAAGTGCTGAAGATCAACGAGTCCACGCCGCCGGGGATGAAGCTGATCGTCGCCTACGACACGTCGGTGTTCATCGAGCGCTCGATCTTTTCCGTGTTCGAGACGATCGGCGAGGCGATCCTGCTGGTCGTGCTGGTGATCTATTTCTTCCTGCGCAGCCTGCGCGCGACGCTGATCCCCCTGGTCACGATCCCGGTCTCGCTGATCGGTTCGTTCGGCCTCATGTACCTGTTCGGATTCACGATCAACACGCTGACGCTGCTCGCCCTCGTGCTGGCGATCGGCCTGGTCGTCGACGACGCGATCGTGATGCTGGAGAACATCCACCGTCACGTCGAGGAAGGCATGCCGCGCAAGCAGGCGGCGATCGAGGGCGCGCGGGAGATCGGCTTCGCCATCGTCGCGATGACGCTCACGCTCGCCTCCGTCTTCGCGCCGCTCGCGTTCGCGACGGGGCGCACCGGTCGCCTGTTCATCGAGTTCGCGCTGACGCTTGCCGGCGCGGTGCTGGTGTCGGGCTTCATCGCGCTCACGCTCTCGCCGATGATGTGCTCGCTGCTCCTGCGGCACCAGGAGCGCCATTCGTGGATCTACAACCTGATCGAGGGGTGGATCAACGCGATGACCAACGGCTACCGGCGCCTGCTCACCGCGACGCTGAGCGCGCGCTGGATCGTGGCGCTGGGCTGGGTCGTCACGCTCGGTGCGGGCGCGCTGTTCTTCTCGCAGTTGAAGGCGGAGCTCGCGCCGCTGGAGGACCGGGGTGTGATTCTCGGGCTGGTCACCGCGCCCCAGGGCTCCACGCCGGCGTACACCTCCGAGCAGATGAGGCCGATCGAGCAGCTCTACGGCGAGATTGCCGAAGGGGCGGCCTATCAGACGATCTCCGGGTTCCCGACCGTGGTCGACGGCAGTGCCGTGCTGCGCCTGAAGCCCTGGGAGGAGCGCACGCGCTCGCAGAAGCAGATCGCCGACGAGCTGCGCCCCAAGTTCGCCGCGATCCCGGGGGTGACGGCGTTTCCCAACAGCCCGCCGTCGCTCGGGCAGTCGTTCCGCTCGACGCCGGTCGAGTACGTGATCATGTCGCAGGTTCCCTACGCCGAGCTGCAACGCATCGTCGACCGCTTCCTCGAGGAAGCCCGCAAGTACCCGGGTGTCCAAAACCTGCAGACCGACCTGCGCCTCAACACGCCCGAAGTGCGGGTGACGATCAACCGCGACAAGCTCTCGGACATGGGCATCGCCGTCGACACGGTGGGCAGGACGCTGGAGACGATGCTCGGCGGCCGGCAGGTCACCCGCTTCAAGCGCGAAGGCGAGCAGTACGACGTGATCGTCCAGGTGGCGCCGGTGGACCGGTCGTCGCCGGCAGACATCAGCGATGCCTACGTGCGCGGCCGCGATGGCGGCATGGTGCAGCTTTCCAACCTGGTCGAGGTGCGCGAGAACGTGGCGCCGCAGTCGCTCAACCACTTCAACCGGCTGCGCGCGGTCAAGGTGACGGCGACGCTCGCGCCGGGCTACGCGGTCGGCGAAGCGCTGAAGGCGATGGACGACGCGGCCAAGCGCGCGCTGCCGGCGACGGCCCAGACCGACCTCGACGGCCAGTCGCGCGAGTTCCGGGCCTCGGGCAGCGAGATCTACTTCACGTTCGTCCTCGCGCTGCTGTTCATCTACCTGGTGCTCTCCGCGCAGTTCGAGAGCTTCGTCCATCCGTTCGTCATCATGCTGTCGGTGCCGTTGTCGATGACTGGAGCGCTCGCCACCCTGTGGCTCGCCGGCGGCACGCTCAACATCTACAGCCAGGTGGGCCTCGTCACGCTGGTGGGCCTCATCACCAAGCACGGCATCCTGATCGTCGAGTTCTCGAACCAGCTGCGGGCGAAGGGCGAGAAGCTGCAGCAGGCCGTCATCGAGGCGGCAACGCTGAGGCTGCGACCGATCCTGATGACGACCGGCGCGATGGTGCTTGGCGCGCTGCCGCTGGCGCTCGCCACCGGCGCCGGTGCCGAGTCGCGGATGCAGATCGGCTGGGTGATCGTCGGCGGCATGTCGTTCGGCACGCTGCTGACGCTGTTCGTCGTGCCCACCGCCTACACGCTGCTCGCCGGCCGCGCGCACATCGAGGCGCACGGCCTGAAGACGTTGCCCGTGATGGACCCGCTGGCCGTGCCGAAGCCCGGCCACGCCGACTGACAAGCGCCGCCACGCCGGAATGCGTAGCCCGGGTTGAGCCACAGGCGAAACCCGGGTGGGCGCCGCAATCGACTCGTCCGTGCCTCGGCCTGTGCCTGCCCCGGGTTTCGCTCCGCTCAACCCGGGCTACGCTGCGGTACGCTCGATCGCGCCGGAAATGACATAGAATTGCCATCGAGCGCAGGCACACTGCCCAATTCGTCAGGAGGATCCCCATGTCGCATCGCATCTCCGGTTTCCGGCGCGTCGTCCTCGCGGCCGCGCTTCTCGGCTTCGCCGCATCCGCGCAGGCGGTCACCGAAATCCAGTTCTGGCATTCGATGACCGGCGCGCTGAACGACCGCGTCGTCAACCTCGTCACGGCGTTCAACGATGGGCAGAAGGACTACAAGGTCGTCCCGGTCTTCAAGGGCAGCTATCCCGAGTCGATGGCGGCGGCCGTCGCCGCGTACCGTTCGGGCAACGCGCCGGCGATCCTGCAGGTGTTCGAGGTCGGCACCGCGACGATGATGTCGGCGAAGGGCGCGATCAAGCCCGTGCACCAGGTGATGAGCGAGGCCGGCGAGAAGTTCGACCCCAAGTCCTACGTGCCGGCCGTGGCCGGCTACTACACGAACCGGCAGGGCCAGATGCTGTCGCTGCCGTTCAACAGCTCGACGACGGTGTTCTACTACAACAAGGAAGCCTTCGAGAAGGCCGGGCTCGATCCGAACCGCGCGCCGGCGACCTGGCCGGAGGTGATGGCCGCCGCAGCGAAGATCAAGGCGTCGGGCGCCACGACCTGCGGCTTCACCACCGGGTGGCAGTCGTGGGTGCAGCTCGAGAGCTTCAGCGCCTGGCACAACGTGCCGTTCGCGACCGAGCAGAATGGCTTCGGCGGCAACGCTCCGAAGCTCGTCTTCAACGGCCCGCTGCAGGTCAAGCACATCGGCAACATGCAGGACTGGGCCAAGAAGGGCTATTTCACCTACGCGGGCCGGAAGAACGAGCCGGAGGCCAAGTTCTTCAGCGGCGAATGCGCGATGCTGACAAGCTCGTCGGCGGCCTACGGCAACATCGCCAAGAACGCCAAGTTCAAGTTCGCCGTTGCGCCGCTGCCCTACTACGCCGACGTCGCCGGCGCGCCGCAGAACACGATCATCGGCGGCGCGTCGCTGTGGGTGATGGCGGGCAAGAGCAAGGACGTCTACAAGGGGGTCGCCAAGTTCTTCACCTACCTGTCGCAGCCGGCGCTGCAGGCGGAGTGGCACCAGGCGACCGGCTACCTGCCGATCACGCTGGCCGCGTTCGAGCTCACGAAGAAGTCGGGCTTCTACGAGAAGAATCCGGGCACCGATGTCTCGGTGAAGCAGATGATCGTCAAGACCACCGACAAGTCGCGCGGCGTGCGCCTGGGCAACTTCGTGCAGATCCGCGACATCATCGACGAGGAGCTCGAGAGCATCTGGGGCGGCAAGAAGACGGCCCAGCAAGGCCTCGACGCGGCAGTCGCCCGCGGCAACGAGCAGATCCAGAAGTTCGCGCGTACCGCGAAGGAGTGACGGCGGTGCGCCGGCGCCCGGCGCGCCGGCGCCCGACGCCCGGCGGGAGCCTGACCCCGTGGCGATGGAAAAGCGCGTCCGCTTCCGGTCGTGGTGGCTGCCCTACGCGCTGATCCTGCCGCAGATCGCCGTCACGGTCGTGTTCTTCTTCTGGCCGGCGGGCCAGGCGGTCTACCAGTCGGTGTTCATCCAGGATGCGTTCGGCGGCAGCCTGCAGTTCGTCGGGCTCGACAACTTCCGCGACCTGTACAACGACGAGCACTACCTCGGCTCGTTCAAGGTGACCGCCGTGTTCTCGCTGCTGGTGGCGGTGCTCGGCCTCGTGATCTCGCTGGTCCTCGCGGTGTTCGCCGACCGGATCGTGCGCGGCGCCGCGGTCTACAAGACGCTGCTCATCTGGCCCTACGCGGTGGCGCCGGCGATCGCCGCCGTGCTGTGGCTGTTCCTGTTCAATCCGACGCTGGGCATCATCGCGTACTGGCTGCACCGCGCGGGCATCGACTGGAACTACCTGCTCAACGGCGGGCAGGCGATGCTGCTGGTCGATCATCGCGGCGGTGTGGAAGCAGGTCAGCTACAACTTCCTGTTCTTCCTCGCCGGGCTGCAGTCCATTCCGAAGTCGCTGCTCGAGGCGGCGGCGATCGACGGCGCGGGACCGGTGCGGCGGTTCGTCACGATCGTGTTCCCGCTGCTGTCGCCGACGACGTTCTTCCTCGTGGTCATCAACATCACCTACGCGTTCCTCGACACGTTCGGGATCATCGACGCGGCGACCTCCGGCGGGCCGGGGCAGGCGACGGAGATCCTCGTCTACAAGCTCTACAAGGACGCCTTCAAGAGCCTCGACCTCGGCGGCTCGGCGGCGCAGTCGGTGATCCTGATGACCATCGTGATCGCGCTCACGGTGGTGCAGTTCCGCTACATCGAGCGCAAGGTCCAATACTGAATACTGAGCGATGATCGAGAACCGCCCGCTGCTGACGTTCATCTCCCACCTGGTCCTGGCACTCGGCGTGGCGATCGTCGCGCTGCCCGTGTACGTGACGTTCATCGCGTCGACGCACACCGCGCAGGAGGTGCTGCAGGCGCCGATGTCGCTGCTGCCCGGCGGCCACCTGGTCGAGAACTACACGGCGGTGCTCGCGCACGGCGCCGGCGAGTCGGAAGCCGGCGTCGGCCGGATGATGCTCAACAGCCTCATCAGCGCGCTGGTGATCGCGGTCGGCAAGATCGTCATCTCGATGCTGTCGGCGTTCGCGGTCGTCTATTTCCGCTTCCCGCTGCGCGGGCTGGCGTTCTGGATGATCTTCGTGACGCTGATGCTGCCGGTCGAGGTGCGCATCCTGCCCACGTACAAGGTCGTGTCCGACCTCGGGATGCTCGACACCTACGCCGGCCTCACGATTCCGCTGATCGCCTCGGCGACGGCGACGTTCCTGTTCCGGCAGTTCTTCCTCACCATTCCGGACGAGCTGGCCGAGGCCGCGCGCATCGACGGCGCCGGGCCGATGCGCTTCTTCTGGGACGTCGTGGTGCCGCTGTCGCGGCCGAACATCGCGGCGCTGTTCGTCATCCTGTTCATCTACGGCTGGAACCAGTACCTGTGGCCGCTGCTGGTCACCACGCAGGAGGACATGTACACGACGGTGATCGGCATCAAGCGGATGATCTCCGGCGGCGACGCGGCGACCGACTGGAACCTGGTGATGGCCACCGCGGTGCTGGCGATGCTGCCGCCGGCGCTGGTCGTGATCCTGATGCAGAAGTGGTTCGTGAAGGGTCTCGTGACTCGGAAAATGACGGGCTCGATCGCGCGCAACCGGGCTCGATGGCCAAGGTGACGTGCTGCGCGGCGTGCGCAAGGATTACGGCAGCAACGCGGTCATCCACGGCATCGACCTCGACGTCGCCGACGGCGAGTTCATCGTCATCGTCGGGCCGTCGGGCTGCGGCAAGTCGACGCTGCTGCGGATGGTCGCCGGACTGGAGGCGGTCACGGCCGGCGAGATCGCCATCGGCGACCGCGTGGTCAACGCGCTCGAGCCCAAGGACCGCGACATCGCGATGGTGTTCCAGAACTACGCGCTCTACCCGCACATGAGCGTGCACGACAACATGGCCTACGGGCTGAAGATCCGCGGGCTCCCGCGCGCCGAGATCGAGGCGAAGGTCAACCGCGCCGCGGAGATCCTCGAGCTCGCCCCGCTGCTGCAGCGGAAGCCCCGCGCGCTCTCCGGCGGCCAGCGCCAGCGGGTGGCGATGGGGCGCGCGATCGTGCGCGAGCCGGCCGTCTTCCTGTTCGACGAGCCGCTGTCGAACCTCGACGCCAAGCTGCGCGTGCAGATGCGCTTCGAGATCCAGAAGCTGCACCGCCGCCTGGCGACCACCAGCCTCTACGTCACCCACGACCAGGTCGAGGCGATGACGCTGGCGCAGCGCATGGTCGTGATGAACGCCGGCCGCGCCGAGCAGGTCGGCACGCCGATGGACGTCTACGCCAAGCCGGCCACGCAGTTCGTCGCCGGCTTCATCGGCTCGCCGGCCATGAATTTCCTGGCGGGCAAGGCCGAAGGCGGCGGCGCGATCGCGCTCGATGCCGGGGGGCGCCTGCACGCGGACAACGGCGTCGCCGCGGGCCGCGCGGTGTGCGCCGGCGTGCGGCCCGAGCACCTCGCGCCCGTGCGCGCCCGAGGCGGCCGCGTTCTCGGGCTCGGTCGAGATGGTCGAGCAGCTCGGCGCCGATTCGCTGCTGCACATCGCGCACGGCGGCGGCACCGTCATCGTCCGCGTGCCGCAGGGCATGCACCCCGCCATCGGCACGGTGCTGCACGTCGCGGCCGATCCCGCGCACGTCCACCTGTTCGACGCCGGCACCGGCGCGAGGATCGCCTGACCGTGGCTGCAGACCTTGTCCGCGACTGGCCCTACCCGCGCCTCATCGCGCACCGCGGCGGCGGGCACGTCGCCCCCGAGAACACGCTCGCGGCGATGCGCGTCGGCCACGCGCACGGCTACCGGATGGTCGAGTTCGACGTGAAGCTCGCCGCCGATGGCGTCTCGTTCCTGCTGCACGACTCGACGCTCGAGCGCACGACCAGCGGCCGCGGGCCTCGCCGATGCGCTGCCGTGGCGCGACCTGGCGCGGCTCGACGCCGGCGGATGGCACTCGGCGCGCTACGCGGGCGAACCGCCGCCGACGCTCGCATCGGTCGCGCAATGGGCCCGCGAGCACGGCGTCCTGTGCAACGTCGAGATCAAGCCGGTGGAAGGCCGCGAGCGCGAGACCGGCAGGGTGGTGGCGCTCGACACGGCCTCGCTGTGGCGCGACGCGGAAGTGCCGCCGCTGCTGTCGTCTTTCTCCGAGGAATCGCTGGCCGCCGCACGCGACGCCGTCCCCGGGCTGCCGCGCGCGCTGCTGGTCGACGAGCTGGCGCCCGACTGGCGCGGGACGCCTGGCGCGGCTGGGGTGCGTCGCGCTCGATGCCGACCACGCGCTGCTCACCGCGCAGATCGTGCGCGATGCGCACGCGGCAGGCTATCGCGTGCTGGCATACACGCCGAACGATCCCGCGCGCGTGGTCGAGCTCGCCGGATGGGGCGTGGATTCCATCATCACCGACGCCATCGACCGGATCGGGGCCGATTCGCTGCCGCCTGCTCCGCCGATGCCCGGACGTGCCGCAGGGCGTTGAGCGCAGTCGAAACCCGACCGGGAAATTGGGGTCGAGCAGGAAAGTGGGGTCAGACACCACTTTCCCCGTCCGATGCGGCTACGCGTTGCATCGGGCGTAAGAAAAGTGGTGTCTGCCCCCACTTTCCTGCTCGACAGGGGTCTACGAATGCCGAGTCACGCCGCCGCGGCGAGGGGCCGCGTCACGGCGCGCTCGTTGATCGGCAGGTTGAGCAGGCCGGCGACGACGCCGAGCGCTATCGCGAGCCACCACACGACGTCGTAGCTGCCGGTCTGGTCGAACAGCTTGCCGCCGAGCCACGCGCCCATGAAGCTGCCGATCTGGTGGCTGAAGAACGTGAACCCCGAGAGCATCGCCAGGTAGCGCACGCCGAACAGCTGCGCGACGAGGGTGTTGGTCGGCGGCACGGTCGACAGCCAGAGCAGGCCGAGCGCGACCGCGAACGCGTACACGCCGGCCGGCGACAGCGGCAGCAGGAAGAACAGCGTGATCACCACGCTGCGGCCGAAGTAGATCGCCGACAGGATGTACTTCTTCGGAACCCGGCTGCCCAGCCAGCCGGTGCTGTAGGTGCCGATGATGTTGAACAGGCCGATCAGCGCCAGCGCCGTCACGGCCACGTGCGGAGCCATCCCGCGATCGGCGAGATACGCCGGAAGGTGCACGCCGATGAACACCACCTGGAAGCCGCAGACGAAGAATCCCGCCGTCAGCAGCAGGTAGCCCTTGTGCGACAGCGCCTCGCGCATCGCCTGCCCGGCCGATTGCGCGAACGCGTGCACGTGGACTGTGCGCTTCTCGACCAGCCCGGCGGCGAGCGGCGCCATGACGAGGCTGACGGCGGCGAGCGTCAGCAGCGCGCCGTACCAGCCCATCGTCGAGATCAGCCATTGGGTGAGCGGCAGCATCGCGAACTGGCCGAACGAACCCGCCGCGGCCGAGATGCCCAGCACCATGCTGCGCTTCTCGGGCGGGTAGGAGCGTCCGAGCACGCCGGAAACCACGCTGAACGTCACGCCCGAGAGCCCGGTCCCGATCAGCACGCCGCTTCCCAGCACCAGCATCGCCGGCGTCGTGGCGTGCGCCATCGCGACCAGCCCCAGCAGATAGAGCGTGGCCCCGGCGACCACGACCTTCGCCGCGCCGAACCTGTCGGAAACCATGCCGGCGAACGGCTGCGTCGCGCCCCACACGAGGTTCTGCACGGCGATCGCGAGCGCGAAGGTCTCGCGCCCCCAGTGCAGGTCCGTGCCCATCGGCTGCAGGAACAGTCCGAAGCCGTGGCGGATGCCCATGGCGATGCACAGGATCAGGCCGCCGCTGGCGAGGGCGACGGCGGGCGTGCGCCAGCCGGAGTGCGTGCGGGTCGGGGGCATCGGGGACTCCGTGGATGACTCAGGTGCCGCGCGCGCCGGTTGCCGGATGCAGCGTTTCAATGTCCGCCAGCGTGGCGATCAACGCGTCGAGGCGCCGCGAGCCGAGGTGTTCGGCAACCTGCGCCTGCGCCCGCTGCCAATGGGGAAGGGCGGCGCGCAGCGCGGCCTCGCCGGCCGGGGTGATCGCCACCTCGCGCGTTCGCGCGTCGCGGCCGGGCGTGATCGCGACCAGCTTGCGCGCGGCGAGCGGATCGAGATTGCGCGACAGCGCCGTCCGGTCGAGCAGCTGCGCCGCGGCAAGCGCCGTGATGCGGGTCGATCCATGGCGCTGCAGCGCGCGCAGCAGGGAAAACTGAGTCGTATGCAGCCCCGAAGGCGCCATCGCGTCGTCGTAGAGCTGGGTGAGCGCCCGCGCGGCGCGACGCAGGCGGATGCACGCGCAGGCGGTGGCGGTGGGCGCGGACCGGGGCATGAGCAGGGGGGTGATGCGGATAAAAGTGCATGTGCACGCAAACAGGAGCATATACACGTTTCCGCGCACGCGCAAGCGCCCCCGGGGGCGCGTCGCCGCGGGCGAGGCGCCGGCCCGACGCATCGCCCCGGGCGCGACGGTGCGCCGTCTACTTCCCGGCGCGCATGCGCCACATCTCGCGGTAGGCGTTCTCCAGGTCCCGCGTGAAGCCAGCGGTGTCCATCAGCGGCGAGCGCTCCATGCGCCCCCGCAGCGTCCGGCGCAATTCGAGCCGCCGGTGGGCGTCAGCGGCCAGCGCCAGGTTGCGCTGAACGAACTCTTCCGGCGTGGACGCGGTCAACTCCGGCAGCCCGAGGGTCTCGACGATGCTGAAGCTGCCGCGCGCGATGCCGCGGTCGCCTTTCAGCGCGACCAGCGGGATGCCCATCCACAGCGCGTCGAGCGTGCTGCGTTGCGCGCGCATGGCCTCGTCGAGATTCCCCTGACGCTGCAGGGCGTTGCCCATGCTGAGGTCCGCGCGCGCGTTGCCCGGCGCCATGGCGGCTGCCTCGCGACAACGCGCCAGCGCCGCATCGAAATCACCGCGGTCCTCGAGCTCGTTGCCCAGGTCGACGATGCGTCGGGCCCCGGCGATCGCGTCGCCGTCGGTCATCGGGGACGCTTCCCCCGCGACGCCGGGCATCGGTCGTCGCCGGCACGCGGGGCGGGCAGACGGGAACGGCGGGTTGACCCCGATCCGGGCGCGCTCATGCCCAGTCCTTCGCGCGCGCGACGGCCTTCTCCCAGCCGGCGCGAAGCGCGGCCACGCGATCGCGCGACATCGACGGCGCGAAGCTGCGATCGATGCGCCAGTTGGCGGCGACGTCGGCGGCATCCTTCCAGTAGCCGACTGCGAGGCCCGCAAGGTAACCGGCGCCCAGCGCGGTCGTCTCCAGCACCTTCGGCCGGACCACGGGAACGCCGAGCAGGTCGGCCTGGAACTGCATCAGCAGGTCGTTCGCCGCGGCGCCGCCGTCGACGCGCAGCTCGGTGAGCGTGATGCCGGCGTCGCGCTGCATCGCCGCCAGCACGTCGGCGCTCTGGAACGCGATCGCTTCCAGCGCGGCGCGCGCGAGGTGCCCGCCGGTCGCGCCGCGGGTGAGGCCGAAGATCGCGCCGCGGGCGTAGGGGTCCCAGTGCGGCGCGCCGAGCCCGGTGAACGCCGGCACGAGGTAGACGCCGCCGTTGTCGGCGAACGCCGGCGGCCAGCGCCTCGATCTCGTGCGCGCTCGCGGATGAGTCTTGAGGCCGTCGCGCAGCCACTGGACCACCGCCCCGCCGATGAACACGCTGCCCTCGAGCGCGTACTCGAGCGCCGGCGCCGACGCGCCAGGCGACCGTCGTCAGCAGGTTGTTCGTCGACGCGACGGCCTTCGCCGCCGGTGTTGAGCAGCAGGAAGCAGCCGGTGCCGTAGGTGTTCTTGGCGAGGCCGGGCGCGTGGCACGCCTGCCCGAACAGCGCCGCCTGCTGGTCGCCGGCGATGCCGGCGATCGGCACGACGGCGCCGCGCGAGCGCGGTTTCCGCGCAGATGCCCGACGACGCGACGACGCGCGGCAGCACCTCGCGCGGGATGTCGAGCAGCGCGAGCAGCTCGTCGTCCCAGTCGCCGGCGTGGATGTTGTACAGCAGCGTGCGGCTGGCGTTCGACGCGTCGGTGACGTGGACCGCGCCCGCGGCTGAGGTTCCAGACCAGCCAGGAGTCGATCGTGCCGAAGGCGAGCTCGCCGCGCGCGGCGCGGTCGCGCGCGCCGGGCACGTGGTCGAGCAGCCACTTGAGCTTGGTGCCGGAGAAGTACGCGTCGAGCACGAGGCCGGTCTTGGCGGCGAAGGTCGCGGCGTGGCCCGCGGCGCGCAGCGCGTCGCACATCGGCGCCGTGCGCCGGTCCTGCCAGACGATGGCGTTGGCGAGCGGCCTGCCGGTCGCGCGCTCCCACAGCACCGTCGTCTCGCGCTGGTTGGTGATGCCGATCGCCGCGATGTCGGCGGCGCGGACCCCCGCCTTGGCCAGCACCTCGTGCATCACGCTCGGACTGCGTGACCCAGATCTCGGTCGGCGTCGTGCTCGACCCAGCCGGGCTGCGGAAAGATCTGGCGGAATTCGCGCTGCGCGGTCGCGCGGACCGTGCCTGCGCGATCGAAGACGAGAGCGCGGGAGCTGGTCGTTCCCTGGTCGAGGGCGAGAATGAACGAGGGCATAGCGCTTTCGTTCCCCGTTGAGCGACGGCGTCGGCCGCCATCATCTGCAGATTCTACCGGCCCCGGGCATCGCTGCGCTTGTATGGTTGTCGTGGTGCTCCAGAGTGGGGCGCGCGCCGGGTGGAGGGCGTCGTTGGGTATCTGCCGTGTCGAACCAGCGAGGCTGCCGGCCACGGCATCGCGCGACGCTCCCGGGTGTGCACGCCCGGTGGCGGTTGCGGCGCGAGCTCGTGGGCGCGTAAAATGCGCTGTCGCCGTCGCCCCAGTCCCGTCCTCGCAATCGCCTGCCTGAGCCACACACCGGCTGCAGGTTCGTGGTGGCCAACCGTTCACCGTAGCCCGGATTGAGCCGGAGGCGAAACCCGGAGCAACCGAGTCCGAAGCCACGCCCACCCGGGTTTCGCTTCGCTCAACCCGGGCTACGCATTTCGACCCATTGCGCATCCGGACCAACGCAGGAGCACACGTGAAGATCCACGAGTACCAAGGCAAGGAGATATTCCGCAAATTCGGCGTGCCGACGCCGCGCGGCGTTCCCGCTTTCACCGTCGACGAGGCGGTGAAGGCGGCGGAGTCGCTCGGCGGGGCGGTCTGGGTCGTCAAGGCGCAGATCCACGCGGGCGGCCGCGGCAAGGGCGGCGGCGTCAAGGTCGCGCGAACGAAGGACGACGTGCGCACCCTCGCTGGCCAGATCCTCGGCATGCAGCTCGTCACGCACCAGACCGGCCCCGGCGGCCAGAAGGTGCGCCGGCTGCTGATCGAGGAGGGTGCCGACATCCGCAAGGAGCTCTACGTCGGGATGGTGGTCGACCGCACGACGCAGCGCGTCTGCCTGATGGCGAGCTCCGAGGGCGGCATGGACATCGAGCACGTCGCCGCCACCACGCCGGAGAAGATCCACAAGGTGTTCATCGATCCGGTGCGCGGGCTCACCGACGCCGAGGCCGACGACGTCGCGCGCAAGATCGGCATCCCGGAGGGCAGCGTGGCGCAGGCGCGCACGGTGCTGCAGGGGCTCTACCGCGCGTTCGACGAGACCGACGCGTCGCTCGCCGAGATCAATCCGCTGGTCGTCACCGGCGACGGCCGGGTGGTCGCGCTCGACGCCAAGCTCAACTTCGACTCCAACGCGCTGTTCCGGCACCCCGAGATCCTGGAGATGCGCGACCTCGACGAGGAGGACCCGGCGGAGATCGAGGCGTCGAAGTTCGACCTCTCCTACATCTCGCTCGACGGCACCATCGGCTGCCTCGTCAACGGCGCCGGGCTGGCGATGGCGACGATGGACACCATCAAGCTCTACGGCGGCGAGCCCGCGAACTTCCTCGACGTCGGCGGCGGCGCGACGGCCGAGAAGGTGACCGAGGCCTTCAAGATCATGGTGAAGAGCCCGGGCCTGAAGGCGATCCTCGTCAACATCTTCGGCGGCATCATGAAGTGCGACACGATCGCCGAGGGCATCGTCGCCGCGTCGAAGGCGGTGTCGCTGGGCGTGCCCTTGATCGTGCGCATGAAGGGCACCAACGACGAGATCGGCCGGAAGATCCTGGCCGAATCGGGGCTGCCGATCATCACCGCGAACAACATGGCCGAGGCGGCGCAGAAGGCGGTCGCCGCGGCCAAGGGCCAAGGATAGTCATGTCGATACTGATCAACCGCAACACCAAGGTCATCACGCAGGGGATCACCGGCAAGACCGGCCAGTTCCACACCCGCATGTGCCGCGACTACGCGAACGGGAAGAACTGCTTCGTCGCCGGCGTGAACCCGAAGAAGGCGGGCGAGGACTTCGAGGGCATCCCGATCTACGGCTCGGTCCGCGAGGCGAAGGCCGCGACCGGCGCGACCGTCAGCGTGATCTACGTGCCGCCGCCGTTCGCCGCGGCGGCGATCGACGAGGCGGTCGACGCGGGCCTCGATCTCGTCGTCTGCATCACCGAAGGCATCCCGGTGCGCGACATGATCCGCACGCGCAACCGGATGCAGGGCAAGGCCACGCTGCTGCTCGGGCCAAACTGCCCCGGCGTGATCACGCCGGACGAGATCAAGATCGGCATCATGCCCGGCCACATCCACAAGAAGGGCCGCATCGGCGTCGTGTCGCGCTCGGGCACGCTGACCTACGAAGCGGTCGGACAGCTGACCGAGCTCGGGCTCGGCCAGTCGACGGCCGTGGGCACCGGCGGCGACCCGGTGAACGGCCTGAAGCACATCGACGTCCTGCGCCTGTTCAACGACGATCCGGAAACGGACGCCGTCGTGATGATCGGCGAGATCGGCGGCAGCGACGAGGAAACGGCCGCGCAGTGGGTGAAGGAGCACATGAAGAAGCCGGTCGTCGGGTTCATCGCCGGCGTGACCGCGCCGTCCGGGCAAGCGGATGGGCCACGCCGGCGCGATCATTTCCGGCGGCAAGGGCACGGCGCAGGAGAAGCTGGCGGTGATGGAGGCGTGCGGCATCAAGGTCACGCGCAATCCGGCCGAGATGGGGACGTTGTTGAAGTCCGTGCTCTGACGCGACGATTGCCCCGGGTTTCGCTGCGCTCAACGCCGGGCTACGCGACTGCGCTCCGCAGGCGGCGAATAGCGTACGGGGCCGGCAGGGCGCACAAGACGGGAGGTTCAGGTTGGAATTCGGCACGCCCGCATTCTGGTTGGCGGCGGTGGAAATCATCGTCATCAACATCCTGCTGTCCGGCGACAACGCGGTGGTGATCGCGCTCGCCTGCCGCAACCTGCCGCCGAAGCAGCGCACGCTCGGGATCTTCTGGGGCGTGATCGGCGCCGTCGTGCTGCGGATCATCCTCACCTTCTTCGCCGTGAGCCTGCTGCGGCTGCCCTACCTGCAGCTGGTCGGCGCGGCCCTGCTCGTGTGGATCGGCATCGGCCTCATCGCGGAGGAAGAGGACGGCGAGCACGACATCCAGGCACACGGCCGGCTGCTCTCGGCGGTGAAGACCGTCATCGTCGCCGACCTGGTGATGAGCCTCGACAACGTCATCGGCGTCGCCGGGCGCGGCCAAGGGCAGCCTGCTGCTGCTGGTGTTCGGGCTCGTCGTCAGCATCCCGCTGGTGGTGGTCGGCAGCCAGCTCATCATGAAGCTGATCGAGCGCTTCCCGATCTTCGTCATCCTCGGCGGGGGGCTGCTCGGCTACCTTGCCGGCGAGATCGCGATCGAGGACACCGCGGTGAAGCCGTGGATCGACGCCAATCTGCCGCAGCTGCACTACCTTGCGCCGATCGCGGGCATCGTCGTGGTCGTCGGCGTGGGTTGGTGGCGCGCACGGCGAGGCAACGCGCGCGGGGCCCGAGATGCGGCCTGACGCGTAGGCCAGCGAACCCCGGGGCAGCCGTGTCGATTGCCGCAACCATCCGGGAATCGTGCGCGCGCATAACGAGGACGCCACGTTCGTCGACGGCGCGGCGGGTCTCGCCGTGCTCGCCGACGGCATGGTCGGCCCTGTGTCGTGCCCAAGTTGTTCGCGTTCAACACCTTCACGCGGACCTGCCCGCGGCCGTTCGTTGAAACGCGTTAACGCAAATCTCTGTTCCCCGCGTAGCATTTGGCCAGGGATTCGGAGACCGATTCCACACAGGGGATGCGTGAGCGCGATGCCGAAGCCGGGGCAGGCTGTATTAGGCAAGATGCCACATCCACGATAATGAAAACTGCGACCGACCCTACTTGTGGGTTGAGTTTCCTGTTCATCAGCTTGACCCTTCGTTCGAAGGACCGCTCATAGCAGGCGAGCCGTTCAACTCGGCATCGGGATATGTTTACGAAGCTCAAATCGATCTTCTCGACGAAGTCGGCGAACCCTTCCGACGAATGCACGATGTACAAAACGCAAGGCGATGAGCATCTAAGGCTTGGTCGATTGGATGAAGCCGCGCGATGCTACCAACGCGCCGTCTTGATGAATCCCGACTATGTCGATGCCGTTGTCGCCCTGGGATATGTGTTGAGCGAGCAGAAACAGCACGTCGAGGCTGTGCATCATTTGCGACACGCGTTGTCGATAGATCCCGGCATTGCCGATGCTCATTACATTTTGGGCACCATCGCGAAGTTTCTATGCGACCACAATGCGGCGATAGAACATTTCGGTCATGCGCTAGATCTCAAGCCTGATTTCGAATTTGCCTACCGTGACTTGATCGCGGAATTGTTTCGATGCGAACAAATCCCAAAGGCGAAGGACCTTCTTGGCAAAGCCATCCGTTTCTGTCCGGACTGTGCCGAGTTTCACTTCTATCTCGGCAACGTGTTTAGCCATGAAGAAGACAACGAAAGCGCGGTTGCGTGTTACAGAAGATCGCTTGCAATACAGCCGGATTCCGCAGAATCGCATAAGCACTTGGCGGACGTGCTAACCAAACGGGGTGAAATTGACCAAGCTGTCGCGTGTTATGAGCGCGCGGTTGCGCTTAGACCCGAATATGCCGCAGCGCAGATTGGGCTTGGTAATGTCTTGGAGAGGCTGGGGAGGGTTGACGAGGCCATTGCATGCTTTCGATGCGCAGCAGAACTCGAACCGGGAGTCGTTGCCGCGCATCATTACTTGGGAAACTGTCTGTTGGACCGGGGTGCAGCGAAGGAGGCAGTTGCCTGTTACGAACAAGTATTGAGGCTCGAGCCGGAACATCCGGTGAAGCATCTGATCGCAGCCCTGTCTGGGCGCGCCTCGGAACGCGCCCCAAGCGACTATGTCGAGAAATTGTTCGACCAATATGCGGATAGATTCGATGCGCATTTGGTGGGTACCCTGAATTACTCGGTTCCTGAAAAGTTGGTGGCCCTGCTTCGACCATTCTTCGATCCCAAGACCGAGAGGTGGCGCATCCTCGACCTTGGATGCGGCACCGGATTGTCAGGAATGGCGCTTGCACCGTGTGCGCGAGAGCTCGTTGGCGTCGATCTCTCTGCCAGGATGCTTGAGAAGGCTCGGGACCGGCATCTGTACCATCGACTCGAACATCTTGACTTGGTGACAATGATGCGGGGCGAACCGGTATCGAGTTACGATGTTGTGCTTGCCGCAGACGTATTCGTGTATTTTGGAAGGCTAGACGAATTGGTGGATGAGGCACGACGGCTGTTGCGTTCAGCCGGATTGTTTGCGTTTTCGGTCGAGTCACTCGATGCGTTGGTCGGCGAGGCCCCTGCACAAGACGCGCCGGACTATCAGTTGAACGTCACGGGGCGTTATGCCCATTCCATCGCGTACCTCTCTCGGATGGCTCCGCGCCATTGTTTTGATGTATTGGCTTCAATTAGAACTCAGAGTCGCATCGACAAGGGCAAGCCCGTGCAGGGGTGCCTCGCCTTGTGGCGTCGCACTTCGGCCGCCAGCTCAGCATCCAGCTGATCGAGCGCTTCCCGATCTGTGCCCATTGCCGCAACCATCCGGGTTTCGCTGCGCTCAACCCCGGGCTACGCAATGACCGTTCCGGGTAGCGATTCCGACACGCGCTCGCGCGAATCGCGGCGGCCCGCTACACTTCAAACTTCGTGCGGCCGCGGGCCGCGACCGTCCCCCTACCGAATCCAGCCGATGACCGAACGCGTGCCGCTCGACGTGGCGAGCCTGTCCCACCCGGGAATGGTGCGCTCGCATAACGAGGACGCCACGTTTGTCGACGGCGCGGCGGGTCTCGCCGTGCTCGCCGACGGCATGGGTGGTTACAACGCCGGCGAAGTAGCGAGCGGCATCGCCGTCGAGACGATCACCAAGAACATGCTGCCCGAACTCCTTTCGCGGCGAGACCTCACCAAGGTCGACAGTGCCAGCGGCCGGACGCACGCGGCCTTGCTGCTGCAGCAGCAGATCGAGGCGGCCAACAAGGCCATCTACGACGCCGCCCAGGCGCGTCCCGAATGCGCGGGCATGGGCACGACGATCGTGGCAAGCGTGTTTTGCGGCAACCGCGCCAGCATCGGGCACGTCGGCGATTCGCGCTGCTACCGCCTGCGCGGCGAGGGGCTCGAGCAGCTGACGCGGGACCACTCGCTGCTGCAGGAGCAGATCGACAGCGGCATGCTGACTCCCGAGCGCGCAAAATATTCGCTGAACAAGAACCTGGTGACGCGTGCGCTCGGCATCGACGCATCGGCGCCCGTGGACATCGTCGAATACCGCATCGAGACCGGCGACATCTATCTGCTGTGCTCGGACGGTCTGACCGACATGGTTGACGCCGGCGCCATCGGCTCGACGCTCGTCCGGCACCGTACTGACCTCGCGGCTGCGGCGACCGAGCTCGTCGACCTCGCGAACCGCAGCGGCGGTCGCGACAACATCTCGGTGGTGCTGGTCGGGATTTCCCCGGGGTTCCTCCCGGCGACGGGGTGGGTGCAGCGTTGGCTGGCCAAGAACGACTGACCGACGCCAAGGGCAAGCTGGTGCTGTTCCTGGCCGACGGCACCACGCTCGACATTCCGCTCGATCGCGAACGCGTCACCGTCGGCCGCCGACCGGGCAACGATGTCTGCCTGCCGTACGCCGCGGTGAGCGCTGCGCACGCGGTGTTCGTCAGCACGCCGACTGCCGTCGTGATCGAGGACCTCGGCAGCACCAATGGGACGATGATCAACGGGAAACGGATGTCGCGGCAGGTCGTGCGGGATGGTGACCGAATCGAGATCGGCCGCCAGCGGATGGTGTACCTCGCGGATGCGAATGCGGCCCTGCCGCGGCCGCTTCTCGGCGAAGGGGCCGGGAATCCCTCGGCACAATCGGCGCAGGGCATGCCGCTCGCGAAGGTGGGCTCGACGTCGCGACCGGCAGCCGCGCCGGCGCTTTCCGGGCCGGTCCTCAAGGTTCTTACCGGGCCGAGCGCCGGTCGGATCCTCGTGCTGACCCAGGCGGAAGCACTGATCGGGCGCGCGGGAGTGCAGGTGGCGGCGGCACGCCAAGCCGGCAACGCGTACCGACTGTATCCCGGCGAGGGCGCCTTGGCGCCTCGGGTCAACGGTGCACCGGTGCCGCCGGAGGGCGTGGTGCTGCAGCCAGGCGATGCCATCGAAGTCGCGGAGACCAGATTGGCATTTCTGGAGGCAGCGGACGCAATCGCGTCCTGATTTCGAGGAGCCACCCCGTTGACGCTGCAACAACGAATTGGCGCCCGGGGCCGCGAGATCAGCAGTTTCCCCGGAAACCCCGGCTGGGCGCTTGCCTGGTGACGCAGCGCGTCACATGGGGCCGCGCGCTTCGTCACCCCGCGTTCCGGCTCCCCAGCACAGATCCTCGAGGCGTCAACCGGCCCGGGGGTGAAGTGAAACAGGATCGGAGATATTGTTTTTATTATCAATGTATTAGGTCTGAGATCAGCGATCGACCCGGGCAGGTTCGGTGTTGGCACGGCGCTTGCTCGAAAGAGATGCGCATCACTCGGAATTGATATCCCGAGTTTGTTCAACCTCGCCAAGGACCAAACATGAAACGCGTACAACAGGGCTTCACATTGATCGAACTGATGATCGTTGTCGCGATCGTCGGCATCCTGGCAGCGATCGCGCTGCCGGCGTACCGGGACTACACGATTCGCGCCCGAGTCTCGGAAGCTCTCGCAGCGGCGGGGGCGTGCAAGACGTCGGTGGCGGATTATGCGTCCAGCAAGGGTTCCTTGCCGACGAACCTCACGCAAGCGGGTTGCGGCAGCAATCCAACCCAGTACGTTGCCTCCTCGACGTCGGCGCCAGTGGGGTCATCACGGTGACCACCTCGACGAACTCCGATCTTGGCGACGCCAGTGGCAAGACCCTCAAGCTGACGCCCTCGGCTGTCGATACCACTTCGTGGGTGATCGGCACGTGGACCTGCGCGAGCGTAAATATCGCCGCCAAGTATCTGCCGGGTTCGTGCCGTTGATTGGACCTCTCTCTCCAAGGAGCGCACATGAAACGGGTACAACAGGGCTTCACATTGATCGAACTGATGATCGTTGTCGCGATCGTCGGCATCCTGGCAGCGATCGCGCTGCCGGCGTACCGGGACTACACGATTCGCGCCCGGGTCTCGGAAGCTCTCGCAGCGGCGGGGGCGTGCAAGACGTCGGTGGCGGATTATGCGTCCAGCAAGGGTTCCTTGCCGGGAGACCTCACGGAAGCGGGTTGCGGCAGCAATCCAACCCAGTACGTTGCCTGCCTCGACGTCGGCGGCAGTGGGGTCATCACGGTGACCACCTCGACGCAACTCCGATCTTGGTGACGCCGGTGGCAAGACCGTCAAGCTGACGCCCTCGGCTGTCGACACCACTACATGGGTGATCGGCACGTGGACCTGCGCGGGCGGAGATGATCGCCGCCAAGTATCTGCCGGGTTCGTGCCGTTGATTCGATAAGGAGCCGGTTGGAAAAAAGGCCCGCCCACACGGGCCTTTTCTTTGGGCGCCCGGGCGCATGCGGCCGCGAATCGGAATTCGCGCGAATTGAGTTAGCTGTACCGGCCGACCCGAACGCTGAGCGGTCCCTCGACGCCGGAATGATTTGCTCCGTACTCTCCGGCAGGAAACGATTTGATGCGGTGGCTTCAGCGGCTGTTTTCGGCTTCGGCACGGATTGAGCGCTCTGCCGAGCTCGCGCCGATGGCGAGTCTCGGCCCGAACGACGCGGTGCGACGCGTCGCACCTGCGGTCGACGAGCGCGACACGCTCATCGCCGCCGCGTTCGGGCATGGTGCTGCCGGTCGCTACGCCGAGTCGCTAGCCGTGCTCGGGCCGGCCTTGGCGGCCGCGCCTGACGATCCGGAGTTGTTGTTTGCGCGGGCATCAGCGCTGTTCGATTGGGGCCGGCACCGCGAGGCGCTCGATGCGTACCTCAAGGCCGCGGCCTCGGGTCTCGGCCGCGATGCGCTCCCGCTGCAGATTGGCTGGTGCTGGTTTCAGCTCGGGGACCCAGAACAAGCCGAAACCTGGATGCGCAAGGCGGTCCGCGCCGACCCCGACGCGATGAGGACTCACTTTGGCCTGGCGACGGTGCTGAAGGCGCGCAACCGGCTCGAAGAGGCTCTGGCCTCGTACGAGCATGCCCTCGAACGGGACCCGAATCACTTTCAATCCCTGGCTTCGTCGAGCGGATGCATGCTCGACCTCGGAGACTGCGCCGCAGCGGAGGCGCGCGCCCGGCGCGCCATTGCCGTTGATGGCGAGCGCGCATTCGGATGGGTGCAGCTGGCGGTGGCACTGGTGCGCCAAAGGCGGTTTGACGAGGGAGTCGAGGCGCTCGTCCGCGCCGAATGTGTCGAGGTCGCGGGCAGCGAAGACCTCGACAGCTTTGTCTCGCTGGCCATCGAGCACAAGAATGCGGGCAGGGTGCAGGACGCGCTCGACGTGCTGGAGCGCAATCTCGCGCACCGCCCATCCGCGCAAGGGCACTACGCCTACGGGGTGGCGCTGCTGGGCCTCGGCCGGTTGCGGGAGGGGTGGAGTCATCACGAATTCCGCTGGCTGATCGAGCCTGGAATGTCGTGGCGCCAGTTATCGCAGCGGCCGGTGTGGACGGGGCAGTCCCTGCGCGGCAAGACCATCCTGCTCCGGGTTGAGCAGGGGTACGGCGATGCCATCCAGTTCCTTCGTTACGTGCCTTGCGTAAAGGCGCTGGGCGCGACGGTCCTGCTGCAGGTCTACCCTGGACTCAAGCGGCTGGCCGCGGGCTGTCCAGGCGCGGACAGCGTGATCGATACTGTTGAAGCGCCGGCGCGACTTCGATTTCCTCGCTCATCTGCTCAGCCTGCCGCGGATCTTTGGCACCGAGCTCACCTCCATTCCGGCGGACGTGCCCTATCTCCGCGCGGACCCCGCCCGCGTCGAGTATTGGGCGCATCGCCTGCCCAAAGACAATGTCATTAAAGTCGGCGTTGTATGGGCGGGAAGCCCGACCGCATCCGCTGGACCGCGAGCGGTCCATCCCGCTAGCCAAGTTGGCGCCGCTGCTGGAGGTCGACGGGGTTCGCTTCTACGCGTTGCAGAAAGGACCAGCGGCAGGCAGAGATGGCGGACTTGGTTGCTTCGGACAAGAATATGGTCGATCTTGGTGCCGAACTCTACGACTACGCAGACACGGCGGCCGTGATCGCTGGGCTGGACCTGGTGCTGTGCGTCGACACGTCGGTGGCGCATCTGGCCGGCGCGCTGGGCAAGCCCGTCTGGCTGATGCTTGCAGCACCCGGCAGAGTTTCGCTGGCTGGAGGAACGCGAGGACAGCCCGTGGTATCCGACGATGAGGCTGTTCCGCCAGCGGCGGCGCGGTGAATGGGATGATGTCGTGATGCGGCTTAAGGCCGCGCTGGAGCGGTGGGTGCGCGGCGATGGCGAGCAGTTGCTGCCGCGGGGCACGTCGCCGGCGTTGCCGGCTCGCGTGCTGGCGCCGGCTGCGCGACAGTGGCCTCCGCGGGGCCACCGTCCCGGTTTCAGCGCAGTGGCGGAAGCTCGCGTGGGCATCCTGCAGTATCTACCCGATGAAGGGGATGTCGGCGCGGCGGTGCATTGGTACGGCGAGTGTCTGCAGGGGCAGCTGGATCTGCTCACGCGATTCATCGGGCCGGGGATGACCGCGATGGAGGTCGGTGCCGGGATCGGCGTCCATGCGCTGGCGCTTGCAGGATTGGTCGGACCGGCAGGGCACTTGCTCCTGTACGAGTCGCGCCCGGTCGTGCGCCGCATCCTGCAGCAGAACCTGGCGGCAAACCGCGTGTGCAACGTCACCGTGATGCGGCGTGTGCTGGGACCGGTCGGCGACGCGAAGGTCTCCGGTTCCGGCGCAGCCGCACCGGCGGCGGTGACGGCGTCCGGCCCGCAAACGGAAACCCTGGATGATCTGCAGCTCGAGCGTCTCGACTGGCTCAAGATCAACGACGGCAGCGCGGCATCGAGAATGTTCGACGGAGCGGCCGCCACGCTGTGGCGGTTGCGGCCCCGGCTCTTTCTCGCTGCGGAGGCGTCGACGCTGCCAACGCTGGCGGTTCGGGCACGTGACTTCGGCTATCGCTGCTGGCGCGTCGAGACACCGCTGTTCAATCCGGCCAATTTCAATAGGAGCGACGACGACATTTTTCCCGGTCGATCAACATTGGCGCTGCTCGCGATTCCGGAAGAGGTCGAGGTCGCCGTGCCGCTCGACCGAGGCATCGAACCGGCATGACCATCGCGCCTGGCTTTCGCGTCGGGACATAGGAAGCTGCGTCGCCATGTCCATTGTGCGTCGGCTGTTTGGAACCTCGGATCGAACGACGTCCGAGGGGGCACGCGCCGCGGCCGCGAAGCCACATGTCCATGGCGCTCGGCGTGACGCGGGAACGACCGCGTCGTTCGCCGACAGGGCCGCGATCCTCGGCGCGGCGGGTGCCCATGCCGATGCGGGTCGCTTCGGGGAGTCGCTTGCGACCATCGCGAGTGCGCTGGTCGCCGCACCCGATGACCCGGAGCTGCTCTTTGCGCGCGCCTCGACGCTGTTCGCCTGGGGGCGGCTGCGCGAAGCCCGTGAGGGTTTCGCGCGCATGGTGGCGCTGGGAATCGACCACCCGGGTCTCTTTCGATGGCTGGGCTGGTCGCACTACCATGCCGGAGACCTCCAGGAGGCCGAAGTCTGGATGCGCAAGGCCGCTGGCGCCGAGCCGGGCGCGCTCGACGTCGACCAGGGCCTGGCGTCGATCTTCTTCGCATTGGGCCGGGTGGACGAGGCCATCGCGATCTGCGAGCGCGCGCTCCTAGCGCACGGGGAGGTGCCTGCCCTTCTGCGCTGCCTGGGCGAGTGCAGGCTGGCGCAGAATGATCCGCGCGCAGCCGAGACCCACTTCCGGTGCGCGCTGGGACTGGAGGGCGAGCAGGCTTCGCTGTGGAGACTGCTCGGGGTCTCGCTGCAGCGGCAGCTTCGGCATACCGAAGCAGTGGTGGCCTTTGCGCAAGCCGAGCGCCTCGCGGCAGCGCGTGGTCAAGAGCTCGACACATTCGTCGATCTTGCCGGCGAGCATCGGAATGCGGGCCGGATGCGCGAGGCGCTGGACCTGTTCGAAGCCAATCTCGCGCTCAGGCCTTCCGTCGCGGGACACCGAGCGTATGCCGATGCGTTGCTCACCGCGGGGCGACTGACCGAGGGATGGCATCACTACGAATTTCGCTGGCTGCTCGAGCCGCTGCTGTCGACGCGCTACGGACCCCGCCGCCCGCCATGGCTCGGGCAGGATGTTCGCGGAAAGGCGGTGCTGCTGCGCTTCGAGCAGGGGATCGGCGACATGATCCAATGCCTCCGCTACGCGCCGTACATCAAGGCATTGGGCGCGACCACCCTCGCCGGGAATTTGGACAGTCTGACCCCCGCCTTTCGCGGCGTCGATCGCGTACTGGGCGAGCCTGCACAACCGGCGGAATTCGACTACTACGCGCATCTGTACAGCCTACCCCGGATCTTCGGGACCGACGTCGATTCGATTCCGGCCGAGATCCCTTACCTTGAGGTCGATGCGACGCGCAGGCAGAAATGGGCGCGCCGAATTGCCAGGGACGGCAAGCTCAATGTTGGCCTCGCCTGGGCAGGCAATCCAGCCCAGGCAAACAATCGTCGACGCTCGATCGCCTTGCGCGCGCTGATGCCGCTGCTCGACGTGCACGGTGTCCGTTTCTACGCGTTGCAGAAGGGGGCGGCAGCGGCGGAGATGGCGGCGCTGCCGGCGTGCGCGGCGATCGAGGATCTCGGCCCGGAGCTTGCGGATTTCGTGGACACTGCGGCGGTGATCGGCGAGCTGGATCTGGTGCTTTCCGTCTGCACGTCGGTGGCGCATCTTGGCGGGGCGCTGGGCAAGCCGCTGTGGCTGCTGCTGTCGACGCCGGCCCATTGGTTGTGGCTCGAGGGGCGCGAGGACACTCCCTGGTATCCGACAATGCGCCTCTTTCGCCAGCGTTCGCCAGGCGACTGGGACGAGCTCGTGACGCGCGTGAAGGCTGCGCTGGAGGCGCGAGTGCAGGGGCAGGGGGAGCAACCGGCGCTGCCGCCGCCGCGAGGTCACGCAGCGCCGCCGCGCCCGCGCTGGCCGGAACCGGGACACCGGCCGGGGTTGAGTGCGGTGACGGAAACGCCGGTGGGGATCCTGCAGTACCTGCCAGACGATGCGGAGACCGGGCTGGCGCTGGGCTGGTACGGCGAGTATCTGCAGCCGCAGCTCGATTTGCTGGCGCGCCTGATCCCGGCAGGGGCGACGGTGCTGGAGGTCGAGGCCGGCGTCGGCGCGCACGCGCTGGGGCTCGCCACCGTTCTCGGCCCGAGCGGGCACCTCTTCCTGTGCGAGTCGCGTCCGGTGGTACGGAGGATCCTGCGCCAGAACCTGGCGGCGAACAGGATCGGCAACGTGACACTGCTGCGCGGGGCCGTAGGCGGCCCGGGCGAAGCGGATTTGCAGACGGCCCCGGCCGCCGTGCGCGAGACTGTGGACGAGCTGCAGCTCGAGCGCCTAGACGGGCTGAAGCTCGGGGCGGGCGCGGGTGCGCAGGAGGTGCTGGACGGGGCCGCCGCCACGTTGTGGCGCCTGCGGCCCTGGCTGTTCGTGGCAGCGACGGATGGCACACAGATCCACATGCTCTGCCAGCGGGCGCGCGAATTCGGTTATCGCTGCTGGCGCCACGAGACCCCGCGCCTCAATGCCGCGAACTTCAATCGGCGCAGCGACGACCGGTACGCCGGTCGCACTGCACTGGCATTGCTGGCGCTGCCGGAAGAGGTCACCTTCGACGTGGCGCTCGACGGCTGTGTCGAGATATCATGACGACGCGACCGGGCCTCCGCTGCAGCAGCGAACGGCGGGTAATCCGATCAATTCCCACCGGTGACCGTCAATGGCGATATTGAGCGTGTTCGATACCAAGGAACTGGAGCAATTCGCGACCGAGCTGGCGATGGACTTGTCGCACCGCTTTCCTCCCGCATCCGAAGCGAGGACCGATCCTGGCGTGCACCACCAGGTCAAGGTGATTCTCGATGGCTTGGCGGCACGGGCACTGCGCTTCCATGAGCAACAGAAACTCGGCGTCTACAAGAAGGCCAAGCTCGGCAACGTGTTCCAGTGGAAGCTGCGGGAACTGGGTTACAGCACCGATTTCGCCGAGCGCGCCACGAAGGAGATCGTCACGCGACTCGCCGTCAAGTGACGATGGGGCGGATCAAGTCCGATTCAACTCCCCGGCAACGCGTTCGAGCACCTCATCCCAGGAATCGGGCGCCGGCTCCCGGAAGATTCTCATCGTTGGGTACCACGGCGAGTCCTCCCGCGCGAGGCCCCAGCGCCATTTGCTGGCGAACCGGTTGAGCAGCCACACTGGCTTGCCGAGCGCGCCGGCAAGGTGAGCGACGGCCGTGTCGACGCTGATCACGAGGTCGAGGTTGGCGACGAGGGCCGCCGTATCGAGGAAATCCTTGCAGTCGTCCATGTGATCGACGATCACGTCGCGATGGCCCTCGAGTTGCGCGGAGGCTTCCCCCTCCTGCAGGCTGAACCATCTTACGTGAGGCAGTGCGAGCAGGGGCGCGAACCGCTACAGCGGGATGCTGCGGCACGCGTCGTCGCGCAAGTCCCTGCTTCCGGCCCGGGCCAATCCGATCCGCTTCGTTGCACCGTTGCGAGATAGCCGTTCGCGCCATTCGTCGACGAGCGGCCCGGGGACGCTGAGATAGGGAACCTGGTCGCGCATGGCGTCGAGCTGCGCATCGAACAGATGCGGCAGGCTCATGATCGGACAATGGACGTCGAACTCACTTGACGGCGGCGGCTTGGCATCCGCGAAGACATGATCGATGCCGGGCAACGCCTGCATCGCGCGCTGCAAAAGGGGATCGCAGCAGACGAGGAGTTTCGCTGCGCCACGGCGCTTGAGTCCGGGAAGGTAGCGCATCGCCATCAGGCTGTCGCCCAGCCCCTGCTCGGACCAGACGAGGAGGCGCCGTCGGCGTAGCCCGGTCGCGTCGCGAGTGCCTGCCGACACCATGCTTCGGCTTCCTCCAGCATGCCGGTCGCCTGCAGCACATCCCCGAGGTTGGCGGCGGCTTCGGCCATGTCGGGCCGGCTGTCGAGCGCCTTGCGCAGCCACGATTCAGCCTCCGCAAGCCGGCCTTGTCTCTGGCAGATGCTGCCTAGCCCGTTGCACGCCGGGGCGGCGTCCGGATTGACCAGCAAGGCCTGGCGGTAGCACGCTTCCGCCTCCACCAGATTGCCCTGCTGCTGCAGTACGCCGCCCAGATTGGTCCATGCGGGAGCGGCCCCGGGCTGCAGCGCCAATGCTTTCCGGTACCACACCGCTGCGTCGTCGAGTCGCCCGCGATCCTTGAACGTTCCCGCGATATTGTTCAAGGCATCCGCCGAAGCGGGATTCAGGGCGAGGGCATCGCGAAAGGCAGCTTCCGCCCTGTTTGGGTCGCCCATGCCTTGATACAGGACGCCCAGCTTGTTGTGCGCTCCGTCCCAATCGGGTTTCAGCAGGATCGCTGTGCGCAGCGTGGCTTCGGCATCGCCGAAACGCGCCAGCGCCTGGTACGCCGCCGCCAGATTGCCGAGAGCGGAAGGATTGGCCGGATCGATGGCGTTCGCCTGCGCGATCAGGTCGACCGCCTGCGCGGCGTTTCCGCGCTGGAGGGCAATGACGCCCGAAAGGTGCAGAGCGTCGAAATGGCCGGGCTCGCGGGCGAGCACATCGCGGTAGATTCTTTCCGCTTCGTCGAGGCGGCCGGCCTGATGAGACGCGATTGCATCCCGGATCAATTCCTCGGTTGCCCGATCGCCGGAAACGGGCAATGCAGGCACCGTGGACCCAGAGCTGCCGCGGACCATCCGCGCGATGCGGTCGAGCACGTGCTTCATGGAATTGGCGCGGCGCCTTCTATACAGGCATCACAAGTGCTAGGCGAGCCATCATCCCAGGGTCTCGACGGCGGGACGCTGCCAGCCTTGAACGAGAAAGTCTTGTGACCGAGAAAGCTGACGACGACTTGCACTCCGATCAGCAGCGCGCCGGCGACGTACGGCGCGGCCCGCGGGTTGCCGGTGACATGCGCAACGAGGAACACCGTCGGCGGCAGCAGAACGAGGCCCAGGGCGATGCTGCCGCTGTAGACGACGAGGCAGCGCGCCCATTCCCTGAGATAGTTCCCCCGGGTCTTGAAGACGAACCACTTGTAGCCGAGAAACGATACCGTGATGTTGACCACAGCGTCTTGTCGCGCAGCGTGTCCATCGGCTGCCAGATCCGCGGTGCACGAAGGCGTTGAGCTGGCCCTCGACGGCAAGCCGCTCGACCGGCCCGCGTTCCCACAGCGTGCTGTCGTGCTCGATGTAGTCGATCACCCGCGGCGAGAGGACGAAGAAGCCGCCGTTGATCCACGCGCCGTCGCCGTGCGGTTTCTCGACGAAGCTGCGCACCTGGTCGTCCTGCACGTCGAGGGTGCCGAAGCGCCTTGGCGGCTGGACCGCGGTGATCGTCGCCAGCTTGCCCGACCGCGCGTGAAAGCGCAGAAGCGCCGTGATGTCGATGTCGCTCACCCCGTCGCCGTAGGTCATGCAGAAGTCGGCATCGCCGAGGTAGCCGCGGACGCGCTTCAGCCGGTCGCCGGTCATGGTGTGCTCGCCGGTGTCGACCAGCGTCACGCGCCACCGATCGACGTGCTTCTGGAGCACCTCCATCGCGTTGTCCCGCATGTCGAACGTGACGTCGGACATGTGCAGGAAGTAGTTCGCGAAGTACTCCTTGATCATGTACCCCTTGTACCCGCACCACACGACGAACTCCTGGACGCCGTGCGCCGAGTAGCTCTTCATGATGTGCCACAGGATGGGCTTGCCGCCGATCTCGACCATCGGCTTCGGGCGCGCCGCCGTTTCCTCGCTGATGCGGGTTCCGAGGCCGCCGGCGAGGATGCCGGCCTTCATCGCGACCCCGTGCCCGGCTGGTCGCACGGCATCCCTGGCAATGCAACGAGACTCCGTGCTGCGGAAGAAGGCGGGCGGGACATCTCAGTACGCAATGGGGAGAATTCCACGTCGGCAGGCACGTAGTATGCCATTGGCGTAAGGAATTGGATTGCAAGCCAGGCAGAAGGCGGGGTCGGCTGCCGCAAGTGACGCACACCAACAACAACGTATGCACCTGACACGAACTAGCCCCGGCTGGGTCAAAGCGAAGCATCGCGACGGACGGTCAGGCTTCGTGTGGCGGGTGCAGACCGTCGGGCTCCAGTAGGCCGTGGCTGCCCACGCCGCTCAGTAGGGTGTGTAAGACTTTTCCTCGACGAGCTGACTGCCGAGCGATTCATTGATCCGCCGCTTGATCTCTGCCCGCCGATCATTGTTTATATAGACGGCACGTGCGAGTTCGATGAAGGTCGAACCGAAATCCTTTCGGTGCTCGTGGCTGCGGATGCGGTCTTCGATGTCCCACAGAGTCTCGTTGACCGCCTTGAGCTCGGCCCGCAACATCGCGACCCGGCCGTACTCGACGCCCGCGGCGAGCACCTGAACAATGGCCTCGTATTCGCGGCGGACATTCTGCAGCCGAACGGGGTCGACGATCTTCGCCAGCTTGATCTCCAAGATCGTAATCCTGTCGAAAAGCTCTCCCGCCGAGACGTCGATCGTGGGCATTATGTCCGCTCCCCAACCTCAGTTGCCGCCGTCAGTTCACGCGCGATGCGCGCTTCATCCATTGCCCCTCGAATCGCCGAATCGGCGAGGGGCAATTTCCGCGTCGTGACGCGCATCGGTGAAGGCGGGCGGGACGCACGGAAATCGTCGGGCGGCCAACTGCAAACGCTTCCCAACCCACCCGGAAGCACCCAAGGACGCCGCCTCTGATTGTAACGTCAAGCGCGGACCTCCGCGCTGGCGATGTGCTCCCAACGTCGAAATCTCGGGGTTGACCGCCATCGTCGATTTGCGTCAGGCGCCTGCAGATGCCTCAAAGCTCTACACCCCCGTCGATCGCAGCGTCGACCTCGATCTCTTCGGGAATCGCCAGCAACGCCAATGCGGATCCGCCGGAAAAGATGTCGTCGTCGCGACGATTGAAATTGTCCGGATTGAACAGCGGTGTCTCCACGCGCCAGCGGCGATAGCCGAATTCGCTTGCACGATCCGAAAGGGTCGGCAGCGTCGACGCGTCGGCGGTGAGGAAGAGCCGCGGACGCAGTCGCCACAGCGTAGCCGCCGCTCCGTCGAGTACCGCCAATGCAATTCTGCCATCGTTGATCTTGAGCCAATCGAGGCGGGCGAGCTGCAAATCGTCCAGCGTTTCCGTGATCGGGCCAGGGGCCGCCGGTGCCGGCGCTGCGTCGCCGGTGCCGAGCCCTTCCGCGTTGCCTGTACGACCGAGCATCCGCCGCATCACGGTGGCGTTCAAAACGCGGTTGGCGGTGAGGTTCTGCAGGAGGATCCTGCGCACGATCGGGCGCGACTCGTACAGGAACAGATGTCCTGCCGCACCGACGGCTTCGGCCAGAGCCAACGCGTGGACGCCAACGCTCGCCTCAACCTCCATCGCGGTCATTCCCGGCCGGATGAATCGGGTCAGGAGGTCGAGTTGCCGCTGCAGGGACTCACCATACCAATGCACCGCCGCGCCTACTTCCGCTTCGTCGGGCAGGTACTGCAAGATACCTGTCCGCGTTTCCGCTACCGCGCTGAAACCGGGACGATGACCAGGCGGCGGCCACTGTCGCGAAACCGGCACCGGCGCGCTCGGCGCCGGCGGCTCGCCCGGCGGCGGCAACTCCGCACGAACACCCCGCATCCGCAGTTCCAGCGCCGACTTTATCCGCACGGCCACATCATCCCAATCGCCCCGCTGCGGCTGACGGAACAGCCGCACCGTCGGATACCACGGGCTGTCCTCCCGCTCCTGCAGCCAGCGAAAGTCGGCAGCATGCGGAAGCATCAGCCACACCGGCTTGCCCATCGCGCCCGCGAGGTGTGCCACCGCGGTGTCGACGCACAGCACCAGATCCAATCGGCTGATGACTGCCGCCGTGTCCACAAAGCGCTTGGTCGCCGCTGCCGTGCCCACAACGTTGTCGAACTCCGCGCCAAAATCGATGATCGCCCGGCCCTCAAGAGCTGCGCCCGCAATCTGCGCCGCGGCCGGTCCCTTCTGCAATGTGTAGAAACGAGCTCCGTCAACCGCCAGCGCAGGCGCCAGCCTGGCAAGCGGCATCGACCGTTCGCGGTCCAGGAGGTGGGTGGTGCTACCCGCCCAAGCGATGCCGACGTTCAGCACACCGTCATCGGGCAGGCGATCCGCCCATTGCTCGATCCGCCTGGGGTCGGCGTGGAGATACGGCGCGTCCGCCGGAACGGATCCGAGTTCGGTGCCGAAGACCCGCGGCAGGCTCATGAGATGAATGTGGAAATCGTAGTCCGTCGACGGGTCGGCCGCATCGACAACCCGGTCGACCCCCGCACAGTCCGCCACCAATCCCATCAGTCCAGCGTATACCGCCAGCAGGACCGTGGCTCCCTGAGCCTTCACGTACGGGGCATAGCGAAGGAACTGGATGCAATCGCCGTATCCCTGCTCGACGCGCAGCAGGACGGTCTTGCCGCGCAGCGACTGCCCGGCCCACACCGGCCGCCGAGACGGGAGGCGCCAGGACACCCCGGGCTCGATCAACCAGCGGAATTCGTAGTGGTCCCATCCTTCCCGCAATCGGCCAACGCTGAGCAGAACGGCCCCATAGATGCAATGTCCTAAAGGGGAAGGGCGGTGCGCGAGATTGCGTTCCAGGAGATCGATGGCCTCTTGCATACGTCCGGCGTTCTTATGCTCGATCGCCAGCGAGACGAAACTGTCCAGGTTTTCGTCACTCCCAGCCTCGGTGCCTTCGGCGCGCGCGAGAGCCTCGAATGCCTCCTCATACCGGCTTTGGCGCTCGAGCGCCACGGCCAACTGCACCCATCCCAAAGGCCGCTCGCGATCCACGGCGATGGCGCGACGGGCGCGCGCCTCCGCTGCGGCCAAGTCACCGCGGCCGAGCATGCAGCTGCTCAATGCCGCCAACGAGTTATAGTCGTCCGGGCTCCGTTCGAGGGCGTTCTCGTAACCGACGATGGCTTCGTCGAGCCGATTCCGCGCCTGCAGCACCGTCGCCAGGCCGAAATGGGCCCTGACCGCCTCGGGATCGGCGCGGACCGCCTTGCGCATCCAGGTTTCGGCTTGCTCGAGGTCTTCCAGCCGAAACCAGCACCAGCCGATCTGCAACGGCAGCGCATGGCGTCCGAGGCCCAGCGCCGCGGCCCTCTGGTATGCGTCGAGCGCCTCCCGATAGCGGCCCCAATCGTACAGAGTCGATGCGTTTGCAAACAGCAGTTCCGGATCGTCGGGGGCTGCCGCGAGGGCTGGTCCGAGAAGAGCAAGCGACTCGGAATAGCGACCGCCGGCATCATGCCCGGTTGCGGCGGCGATGAGCCTGTCGCGCTCTTCGAACCCGGGTGCGGGGCACTGCGCCGAATCGTTCGGGTTCGCGCCCGCTATCGGGGTGTTGTCGTCCTTGCGCTCCCCACCTGTCGGCACCGCAAACAATCGTTGAAACCACCGCATCGGAGCGCTTCCCGCTGGAGAATCCCGTGGCGATTATATCCGGCGTCGATGGCCCAGCCGGCGTATGACTCGACCGCGTCGCGCCCTGCTGCGAGCGGACACTTTTCCGCATGCAACCTAACCGTTACACTGTTCAGCCTATTGAGCGACATCGCCTGACCTGGCCTGCGCCGTGCTCGTCGTCGATCCATGCCAGCTGATGGTGCCGCGGTTCAAATTCAAGCGCGCGCAGCCGCTGATCCTGCTCAGCACGCTGCTGTCGGACGGGTCTCGGCTCCTCCATCTCAACGCGGGAACGCGTGTGGCGTTCCGCGAGCCTCTGGAGTGAGGCAGGGAGCTGTTAATCTTTCGCGGGGTCTGATCCGTTGCGTCGACCACGGGCGAGGAACAGGCCGAGTCCGACGAGAGAAAGCAACGCCACGGCGAGCGCGATTTCCGACAGCACGTTGGCGAGCGCCTGTGTGCGGCTCACCTTGAACCCGAACGGGCGATAGCTGGAGAATCGCTGGAGCTCCTGCCGCTGATCGGTGCGAAAGGTGTCCCACGGGCTGCAGCCGTTCTCCACCGGATACAGCAGGCAGGCAGGGTTGCGCAGGTTGAAGTGCCCCGGCCGGACCTCCTTGTCCACCGGGCCTGCTTCGAGCGGCTCGGCGCGATACTTCTCGAGCCGGTAGCCGAAGAGCGGGTTGTAGCAGTAGATCGCCGTCGCTCCGCGCGTGAATGCCAGATTGTCGGGGATCGGGCCGCCGTCAGCGCCGCGTCGATCCTCGATCCGGTCGATTGCCGGCTGCACCTTTCCGTCGCTGACCGCCCGATGGAAATCGACGACCGGCTTGGGATCGTAGTTCTGTGCCTTGTAGTAATCGCGATTCTCTATCGCGTTGAGCAACGGAACCCCGGCGACCGCGATCAACGCGACCCATCGCGGAATCTGCCGGAGGTTCGCCGCCATCCCGGCGAGCAGGCATATCAGGGGAATGAGGATGATCAGCCAGCGCGCGGGCGAGGTTGTCGCGCCGAAGATGGGGAGCCGCTTCAGAATCGCATTCCACTCGGGCGAATAGTAGAGCAGGGCAAAGGGGAGCGCGACGATGGCGAGCAACAGTGCGGCCGGAACCCACCGAGTCCGCAGCAGCGGGCGCTTATCATCGGTGGCCCTCAGCAGTGCGCCCACCACGATGAGCGCCAGGGCGATCACGGTGACGCCGAACGCCGTCTCATGGGGCAGCGCCGACCACTGCATGTTCTTCCAGAGCGGCGTGACGGTCTCGTACGCATGCTGGCTCGAATAGAACAGCGCATGCACGACGAACTTGAGGAGCCCGAGCGGGTCGGCGATGCCGGGCAGCGGGTAGTACGTGCGCTCGAACTGGCTGAGCAGCGCGGTGCCGGCGATCAGGCGGGAGGCCGACAGTGCAAGTGCGATGGTGGCGGCACCGGTGCCACGCAGCAGGACGCGCCACAGGGTGCCAGCCGAGCGCATGTCGGCGATGCAGGCCAGGGCAAGAACCGCGAGGCCTGCGGGAACCATCAGCGTTCCGAGGCCTCCTTGCAGCCAGTACGCCAGCACGAGGCCAGCGGAAACCGTCAGGACCGCCGACTGTGAGCGGGCGTTGCGCGTGCCGGGCGGCGTGCACAGCAGCCATGCGAGCCACGGCACCAGCATGAACGGCTGGTAGCCGTAATGCCCGACGATCATGCGGTGCGCGTAGAACCCGTTGAACATGAAGAACGTCGCGGCGCCCAGGGCCGCAATCGGGGAAAGCGCGAAGGTGTGGCGTGCCAGAACGTACATGCCCCAGAAGCCCAGCGCGGCAAACAGTAGCATCGCCGCATATACCGCCGACACCGGATTCACGATGAAGGTCAGAAATTGCGCGATCGAGTAGAAGCCGGCCTGGGGGTCGGCAAATGAGGCCTGGCCACCACAGAATGACGGCGTGAACCAGGGGGGCGCAAGCAACCCGTTGTTGTGAAACCAAAGAAAGCCGTCGGTAAAGCCGGGCAGGGTTCCTGCGTAGTCATGCCCCATCAACCCGTTCGGCAGCGGGAAATACGCGCCGAAGACGTAGTGATACGCCGCCATCAGGAGGACGAAGGTGCCGACCACGATCGGCGGCGGTAGCAGTGCGGAAAGGCGGTCGTTCATCGGGATTCCGGTCAACGCGTGCCGCTGCTGCCGAAGCCGCCGGCGCCGCGTTCACTCGACGCGAAGTCTTCGACGACGGCGAACGCGGCCTGCACTACCGGCACGATGACCAGCTGGGCCAGGCGGTCGAAGGGCTGCAGCGTGAACGGCTGCGCGCCGCGATTCCAGCAGCTCACCATCAGTGGTCCCTGGTAATCCGAATCGATGAGCCCGACGAGGTTGCCGAGCACGATCCCGTGCTTGTGACCGAGCCCCGAGCGCGGAAGGATCAGCGCAGCGAGGCCCGGATCGCCCATATGGATCGCCACCCCGGTGGGGATCAGCTCGGTCGCCCCGGGCGCCAGCGTGAGCGGGGCATCGATGCACGCGCGCAGGTCCATGCCCGCGGAGCCAGGCGTGGCGTAGGCGGGAACGTGAGGCCGGATCCGCTCGTCGAGGATCCGGAGGGCAATCGTCGTGGTTGTCATTTTCCGGACAGTCCGGGGTCAAGTTGCCCCGATCGCGTCTCGGATGGTAGCCCAGCGCTGAGCCAAGGGCTAAACCCGGGGGAGGCGTGCCGATGGGGCCTTGGCCCGGGTTTCGCGTTCGGCCAACGCCGACGTATTGCGGTGATCACCGGGCCTTCGGCATCCGTTGCGCAATCTCCGCGATCAGCCGCCGCGCGAGGGCGAGCTTGTCCATCCTCGGCAACGGATGCGGCCCGTCGTTGTCGAGCAGGATCACCTCGTTTTCGTCGCTTCCCAGCGCGTCCTGCGCGCGGTTGGCGATCAGCAGCGGCAGCTTCTTGCGCCGGCGCTTTTCTTCGCCGAGGTTCTCGACGTCGTGGCTCTCGGCGGCAAAACCGACGCAGAACGGCGCGTCGCGTCGCGCGGCCACACCCGCCAGGATGTCGACGGTGGGCTGCAGCACGAGCGTGAGCGGCTTGCCGTCCTTCTTGCGCTTGCGGTCGGAGGGCTCCGCAGGCGTGTAATCCGCGACTGCCGCCACCGCGACGAACAGATCGCAGGCCCCCACATGCGCCGTCACCGCGGCGGCCATGTCCGCCGCGCTTTGCACGTCCACGCGCTCGACATTCGCCGGCGTGGGCAGCGCGGTCGGCCCGCTGACCAGCGTCACCGTCGCGCCAGCTTCGGCCCCCGCCTGCGCCAGCGCGAATCCCATCTTGCCGGAACTCGAATTGGTGATGCCGCGGACGGGGTCGATCGCCTCGAACGTCGGCCCGGCCGTCAGCAGCACTCGCCTGCCCGCCAGCACTTTCGGCTGCGACCACGCGACCAGCGCAGCGAGGATCTCCTCCGGCTCCAGCATGCGGCCCTCGCCGGTCTCGCCGCAGGCCTGATCGCCCGTGCCAGGACCGAGGATGACCACGCCGTCGGCGGCGAGTTGCGCGACATTGCGCCGGGTTGCAGGATTCGCCCACATCTGGCGGTTCATCGCCGGTGCGACGAACAGCGGGCAGTCGCGCGCGCTCACCAGCGTCGAGAGCAGGTCGTCGGCATGGCCGTGCGCGACCTTGGCGAGAAAATCGGCGGAGGCGGGCGCCACGACGATCGCATCGGCGCCGCGGGAGAGGTCGATGTGGCCCATGCCGTTGTCGGTGCCGGAGTCCCAAAGGTCGGTCAGCACCGGCTTGCCGGACAGCGCCTGCAGCGTCGTCGCGGTGATGAAGTGGCGCGCGCCTTCGGTCATGACGACATCGACGGCGATGCCGGCCTTGACGAGCAGCCTCGTGAGCTCGGCGGCCTTGTAGGCGGCGATCCCGCCCGTGAGGCCTAGCACGATGCGGGCGAGCCGGCCGGTTCCGTTGTCAACTCGTCGTCCCTGTGGCAGATTGGTCGCTCTGACGCGCCCAGTTTACACGCAACCGTGAATCTTCCGACGCCTGAGGCCGAGTCGGCCGGGGTTTCGCCCGATCCCATTCCGCTGAGCGCCATGACCAAGCCCCAATGCTGAAATCCCTGTTTCGCAAGCAGCCGCCGCTGGACACCGGCGCGGCGCTGCAGCAGGCTGTTGCATTTCACCAGCAAGGTCGCCTCGACGATGCAGAGCCGCTATACCTAGCCATTCTTGACGCGCAGCCCGCGCATTTCGACGCCCGCCATCTGTTCGGCGTGCTGCGGCTGCAGCAGGGCCGCAGTGACGAGGCGTTGGCGCTGATCTCCAAGGCGCTCACGACGAACCCGAATTCGCCGCAGGCCCTGGCCAACGCCGGGATGGCGCTGCAGGCACTCGGGCGCCACGACGAGGCGCTTGCGAGCTACGACAAGGCGATCGCACTCAAGCCCGATTTCGCCGACGCGGCCTTCAACCGCGGCAATGCGCTCAACGCGCTCGGCAGACTCGAGGAAGCGGTGGCGAGCTATGACCAGGGGATCGCGATCAATCCGCGCTTCGCCGCGGCATGGGCCAATCGGGGCCACGCCCTGCAGAGACTCAACCGCCATGACGACGCCTTGCACAGCCTCGACGCCGCGCTCGCGCTGCGGCCGGACGACGCCCAGACGCTCAACCGGCGCGGCAACGCGCTGTCGCAACGCAATCGCCATGGGGAGGCGATCGCGGACTACGATCGCGCCCTGGAGATCGATCCCGCCTTCGCCGATGCGTCCAGCAATCGCGGCAACGCCCTGCACGCGCTGGGCCGCGACCACGAGGCGCTTGCCGCCTACGATCGCGCCCTCGGGGTCGCCCCGGATCACACGGCAGCGCTGTACAACCGGGCGGTGGTGCTGCATGCCCTCGATCGCCGCGACGAGGCGATCGCGGCCTACGCGACCGCGCTGGCGGTCAAGCCGGATTCCGCCGCGACGCATACCGGACTTGGCAATGTGTTCCAAACGCTGCGCGAGTACGGGGAGGCGCGTGCGTGCTACCTGAGGGCGCTGTCGTTGCAACCCGACCATGCGGAGGCGCACCTTAATCTCGGCAACGTCTTCGACGCGGAGGGAGAGTACGCGCAGGCGCAGGACTGCTACCGGGCCGCGGTCTCGCTGCGGCCCGGGTATGCAGAGGCCCTCTGGGCGTCGGCAGTCTCGCAGCTCGGACTCGTCTACGGTCCGGACGCTGTGCGCGCGGACGTCCGATCGGACTTTTCCCGGTCGCTGGCCGAGCTGGAGACCCGATTCACCGGCGACGGGGTCGCCGACGGCGCGACGACCGTCGGCCTGCTGCAGCCGTTCTTCCTTGCATACCACGAAGAAGACAACCGGGATCTGCTCGCGCGGTACGGCAGACTCTGTGTCCGCCTGATGAGCGCGTGGTACGACGGGCAGGGCTTTTCGCGACCAACCCGCGTGCCCGGGCCGACGTTGCGGGTCGGGATCGTCTCGGCACACATCTACGTCCACTCGGTCTGGACCGCGATCCTCGAGGGCTGGTTTCGCCACCTCGATGCCGACCGCTTTTCGCTCCACGTGTTCTACACGGGCGCGGTGGAGGACCAAGCCACCGATTTCGCGCGGACGCGGGCTGCGCATTTCGAGGCCGGCGGCAACGGCTTGCGCGGATGGGTCGAGGCGATCCTCGGCCAGCAGCTCGACGCGATCATCTACCCCGAGATCGGCATGCATCCGATGACCACGAAGCTTGCGAGCATGCGCCTCGCGCCGGTGCAGGCGGCGACGTGGGGCCATCCGGAGACTACGGGATTGCCGACCATCGATTATTTTCTGTCGGCGCAGGATCTGGAACCGACGGACGCCGACGGAAACTATACCGAACGGCTGGTGGTCCTGCCTCACCTCGGCTGCAGCTGTCGGCCGGTCGCGGTCGGACCGCTGGCGCCGGATCTGGCGACCCTGGGAATCGAACCACACATCCCCCTGCTGTTGTGTCCCGGAACCCCGTACAAGTACCTTCCGGAGAATGACCACCTGCTCGTCGACATCGCACGTGGCGTGGGCCGCTGTCAGCTGGTCTTCTTCACGGAAGCGTGCAGCCACCGATCCGCGCAATTGCAGCGGCGGCTGGAGGGCAAGTTTGCCGGGGCGGGGATGGATCTCCGGGAGCACGTCGTCTTCGTGCCGTGGCAGAGCCAGGCGGCTTTCCTCGGGCTGATGCGCAGGGCCGATGTCTACCTCGACACCCTCGGCTTTTCAGGCTTCAATACGGCCATGCAGGCGGTCGAGTGCGGCCTGCCCATCGTGACCCGGGAGGGACGCTTCATGCGCGGGCGGTTGGCGAGCGGCATCCTGAACCGAATGGGCCTGACGGACCTGGTCGGCCGGTCGGACGGGGACTACGTCCGACTCGCGGTCAAACTCGCCCTCGATGGCGACTTCCGGCAGCGCGCTCGCGATCGGATCGAGGTGGCGCGCCCCATTCTGTTTGATGACGTTGCCCCGGTCCGCGCGTTGGAGGCGTTCCTGCTCGAGTCTGCCTCGCGATGCTGAAATCCCTGTTTCGCAAGCAGCCGCCATTGGACGCCGGCGCAGCGCTGCAGCAAGCCGTCGCGTTTCACCAGCAAGGCCGCCTCGACGATGCGCAGTCGCTGTACGTCGCCATCCTCGACGTGCAGCCCGGACATTTCGACGCCCGTCATCTGCTTGGCGTGCTGCGGCTGCAGCAAGGCCGCAGCGACGAGGCCTTCGCGCTGATCTCGAAGGCACTCGCGACGAATCCGAATTCGCCCGAGGCCCTGGCGAACGCCGGGATGGCGCTGCAGGCACTCGGGCGCCACGACGAGGCAGTCGCGAGCTACGACAAGGCCATCGCGGTCAAACCCGATTTCGCCGACGCGATCTTCAACCGCGGCAATGCGCTCGATGTCCTGGGCCGCCGTGCCGAAGCGGTGGCGGCCTACGATCAGGCGCTTGCGATCAATCCGCGCTTCGCCGCGGCGCTGGGGAATCGCGGCAATGTCCTGCAGGCGCTGAACCGGCACGACGAGGCACTGACGAGCTACGACGCCGCGCTCGCACTTCGCCCGGATGATGCGGTGACACTCAACAACCGCGGCAACGCAGCGCGGGCCTTGCTGCGCCTCGACGAGGCGCTGGCGAACTTCGATCGCGCGCTCGCCATACGGCCCGACTACGCCGAGGCCTTCAACAGTCGCGGCAACGTCCTCGCGGATCAGCACCGCTACGCCGAGGCGATTTCGAGCTACAGCCGCGCGCTGGCGCTAAGGCCGGAGTATGCGGACGCCCTCAACAACCGCGGCAATGCGCTCCATGCGCTGGGGCGCGACGCCGATGCGATCGCCGACTATGATCGTGCACTGGCGTTCGTGCCCGGGCACGACACGGCGCTCTACAATCGCGGCATCGCCCTCCACGCCCTTGGCCGGCATGAGGAAGCCATCGCCGACTACGGGCGCGCGCTCGCAATACGGCCCGACTACGTCGACGCGCTCTACAACCGCGGCATCGCGCTCGCCGAGCGCCACCGGCACGTCGAGGCGAGCGCGAGTTTCGCGGAAGCTCTCGCCATCGATCCCGAGGCGAGGCACGTCTTGGGAGCCGCGGTGCACGCCCGGGCCCAGCTGTGCGAATGGAGGGATCACAACCGGATGGCGGCGCAGCTTCGCGACGGCGTGCTGGCGCGCAGGCGGGTCACCACCCCGTTCCCGTTTCTCAGCGCGTCGGACGATCCCGCGCTCCAGCTTGCCTGCACGGCGGCGTTCGCGGGCGAGGCCTACCCGGCCGCTGCGAATCCGCTATGGCGCGGCGAGCGCTACGCGCACGAGCGCATTCGCGTCGCCTACCTGTCGGCCAACTTCCATGACCATGCGGTCGCGTACCTGATCGCCGAGCTGTTCGAGCGCCACGACCGCGAGCGCTTCGAGATCGCAGGCATCTCGTTCGGCCCGGATGCCGGGGACGGCATGCGGGCTCGCCTCATGCGCGGCATGGACCGGTTCATCGACGTGCGCGGGGATGGCGATGCGGAAGCGGCGCGGCTGCTGCGCGAGCTGGAAACCGACATCGCTGTCGACCTGATGGGATTCACGATGGATGGCCGGCCCGGCATCCTGGCCCACCGGCCTGCGCCGATCCAGGTCAACTACCTCGGTTATCCGGGAACGATGGGTGCCGACTACGTCGACTACATCATCGCCGACCGGTTCCTGATCCCGCCCGAGGACGAGTTGCATTACTCCGAAAAGGTGGTCGCGCTGCCTGATTCGTACCAGGCGAACGACTCCCTGCGCCCGATTGCTGCGGAAACCCCGGCGCGGCTCGCGTGCGGCCTCCCCGAAACCGGCTTCGTGTTCTGCTGCTTCAACAACAGCTACAAGATCACGCCGCGCGTGTTCGACGTTTGGATGCGGCTACTGCAGCGCGTCGAAGGTGCCGTCCTGTGGCTGCTGGCGTCCGACCCGATGACCGAGCTCAACCTCCGGCGCGAGGCGCGAGCCCGCGGCGTTGACCCAGCGCGCTTGGTGTTTGCGCCGCGGACACCGCTCGCGAACCACCTGGCCCGCCACCGACTGGCCGATCTGTTCGTCGACACGATGCCTTACAACGCGCACACGACCGGCAGCGATGCGCTGTGGGCGGGGCTGCCGCTGGTTACATACGCCGGCCGGTCCTTTGCCAGCCGCGTCGCCGGCAGCCTGCTGCGTGCGACAGGGCTGCCCGAGCTCGTCACCGACAGCCTGGCAGCGTACGAGGACCTCTCGCTTGCTCTGGCGACCGATCCGGTACGCCTGCGCGAGCTGCGCGAACGGCTCGCGCAAAATCGTGCGAGTGCGCCGTTATTCGACACCGACCGCTTCCGGCAACACATCGAGGCGGCGTACATCACGATGCACGAGCGGCACCGGCGCGGCGAAACGCCGGCGGCCTTCGCCGTGGCGCCAATCACGATCTAGCCCGGAGAAGCGAAACCCGGGGCGTTGGGGCCATGGCCGCGGTTGCCACGGGTTTCGCTGCTCGACGCGGGGCTACAGCACTCGCGATTTCGCGCAGGCCCGATCTGCCGCAGGGGCATTTCGAGCGACCGCTGCGCCATCGTCCATGCGACGGATAGGATCGTCGCCGGCCGTTGCCTAGACTCCGTCGGAGCGTCGCCGCCGCTGCCGTGCGGCCGCTGTCCCCAACGAAAGTGGAGGCCCGACATGGAGGTCAGCAATTGGGTGGCGAACGAACGCCCGCGCGAGCGCCTGCTGAGCCACGGCGCCGCGGTGCTCTCCGATCCGGAGCTGCTCGCGCTGCTGTTGCGCACGGGTGTGGCCGGCCGCAGCGCGCTCGAGCTCGCGCGGGAGCTGCTGCACCGTTTCGGCAGCCTCACCGGCCTGTTCGGCGCGACCGTCGCGCAGGTGGCGGCCGTCCGGGGGCTCGGCCCGGCCCGTGCCGCGGAGCTCGCGGCGGTCGTCGAAATCGTTCGCCGCTCGCTGGCGGAGGAAGCCGCCGCGGGCGATGCCCTGACCTCGCCGCAGGCGGTGCGCGACTATCTTCGCCTCACGCTGCGGGCGCGCCCCTACGAGGTCTTCGTCGGCATCTTCCTCGACAGCCAGAACCGGCTGCTCGCGTTCGAGGAAATGTTCCGGGGCACGCTGGCGCAGACGAGCGTCTATCCGCGCGAGGTGGTCAAGGCCGCGCTGGCCCGCAACGCCGCGGCCGTCATCTTCGCGCACAACCACCCCTCCGGCCTGGCGGAGCCGAGCCGCGCCGACGAGCTGCTCACGCAGGCCCTGAAGCAGGCGCTGGCGCTGGTCGACATCCGGACGCTCGACCATTTCGTGGTCGCCGGCAGCCAGCTCGTCTCGTTCGCCGAGCGCGGATTGCTCTGAGCGCCGGCCCTGGCGCGGTCGCGCGGCGGCTTGAGGCTACGCTTGAACGAGTCCCCGAAAAGACGCTATAATGCAAAGCTTAGCTAAGCGCGGTCAGGTTCGGCCAGGAAAAATCGGTCAGCTGGCGCGCAGCACCCCAAGCATTCACAAGGAGCGAGCCATGGCTCGAGTCTGCCAAGTTACCGGCAAGGCCCCGATGGTGGGCAACAACGTTTCGCACGCGAACAACCGCACCAAGCGGCGTTTCCTGCCCAACCTGCAAAGCCGCAGGTTCTGGGTCGAAGGCGAGAATCGCTGGGTCAGCCTGCGCCTCACCAACGCCGGCCTGCGCACGATCGACAAGAACGGGATCGAGGCCGTGCTGGCCGATCTCCGCGCGCGCGGCGAGCGCATCTGACGCGCGCCTGGCCGTTGCGTTGACCTCGGAGCAAACCCATCATGCGTGAAAAGATCAAGCTGGAATCGTCGGCCGGCACCGGCCACTTCTACACGACGTCGAAGAACAAGAAGCTGATGCCGGGCAAGATGGAGATCAAGAAGTTCGATCCCGTCGCCCGCAAGCACGTCCTGTACAAGGAAACGAAGCTGAAGTAGCCGCGTAGCCCGGGTTGAGCGAAGCGAAACCCGGGGCCGTCCCGTCGGATGGAAAAAAAAGCCCGCCAACCGGCGGGCTTTTTTCGTGCGGCGTCAGCTGCGCGCTACGCGTAGCGCTTCAACTGCAGCGAGAACTGCGCGAGCGGCGGGATGCCCGAGGCTTCGGCGCGCCGGCACCAGTCCTGCAGCCGGTGGAGCAGCTGCTCGGTCGAATCGGTCGAGCGCTCCCACAGCAGGTTCAACTCCTGCCGCATCGCGTAGATCGTCTGCAGCGCCTTGCTGTGCTCGAGCGCCGAGGCGAGTGTGGCGCGCTCGGCCTTCCGGCAGCACGCTGACGCTGTCGGCCGACAGCCAGCGCTTCAGGCGCCACCGGCTCGGAACGTCCTTGACTTGCCCGCCGCGCTGCCGCAGCAGCGCGAGCTCGGCCGCGCAGGCCTCCTTCAGCGACCGGGCGTAGCTCGTCGCGACGGCATAGCGGTTGGCGATCACCGCATGCAGGGTGGCGAGATCGGGGACGGCCTTGCCCGAACGCGCGAACCTGAGCCTCGGCGCGACCTTGCGCACCCTGGCGAGGCCGAGCGTTTCCATGATCCGGATGTACATCCAGCCGATGTCGAACTCGTACCATTCCGCCGAGAGCTTGGCCGACGTGCCGTAGGCGTGGTGGTTGTTGTGCAGCTCCTCGCCGCCGATGATGATGCCCCAAGGGACGATGTTGCGCGACGCATCGGGGCACTGGAAATTGCGGTAGCCCCAGTAGTGGCCGATGCCGTTGATGATGCCCGCGGCCGTCACCGGGATCCACGCCATCTGCACGGCCCAGATCGTGGCGCCGATCGGTCCGAACAGCACCAGGTTGAGCATCAGCATCAGGCCCACGCCCTGCCACGAATAGCGCGTGTAGAGGTTGCGCTCGATCCAGTCGGCGGGCGTGCCCTGGCCGTACTTTTCCATCGTCTCGAGGTTCTTCGACTCGGCGCGATAGAGTTCCGTGCCCTGCAGCAGGACGGTCCTGATGCCGCGCGTCTGCGGGCTGTGCGGGTCGTCGGGCGTCTCGCATTTCGCGTGGTGCTTGCGGTGGATGGCCACCCACTCCTTGGTCACCATGCCGGTGGTCAACCACAGCCAGAAGCGGAAGAAGTGGCTCGCGATCGGATGGAGGTCGAGGGCCCGGTGAGCCTGCGCCCGGTGCAGGAAGATGGTGACGCAGGCGATGGTGATCTGCGTGAACACCGCCGCGACGATGACGTAACCCCACCACGACAGCGGCATCAGGCCGTGCGCGGCGAACGACAGGAAATCAACAGGCATCAAATGTCCTCATGAGCGTCCCGGGGCATCCCGGGCATCCCGGGACACGAATTTTGCTGGCGGATTATACGCTAATGCCCCACCTGCACCCGGCGCCCCGGATGGCCGGCAGAAAACGTCAACGTAATCATCATGTTAACGGTCAGCCGCCGGTCGGCCCCGGCTGCGCCGTGTCGCCCGCGGCGCCTGCGGCGCCGGCGGCGGCCGTAGCGCCGGCGTCCACGATCCGGATCTCCCGCCGCGGGGACGGCATCGTGATCCCGGCGCCGGCAAAGGCCGCCAGGACGTGGCGGTTGATCGCGCTGCGCAGGGCCAGCTGGCCGTTCTCGGGGTCGCCGATCCAGAGGCCGAGCTCGAGTTCGACGCCGGTCTCGCCGAAGCGGACGACGAACGCGTCCGGCGGGCTCGGCGCGCGCAGCGCCCGGGGCTGGGCCAACGCCGCCTCCACCAGCAGCTGCAGCGCGCGCTCGACGTCGCTGTCGTAGCTCACCTGCACCGGGATGGCCACGCGCGCGGCCTTGCTCGAATACGAATGATTGAGCACCGTCGTCGTCGCCAGCAGTCTCGTTCGGGACGATCGCTCCGATGCCGTCGAGGTTGCGCACGACGACGTAGCGCGCGGCCACCCGCGACACGACGCCGGTGCGGCCGTCGACCGTGATCATGTCGCCCAGGCGGATCGAGCGGTCGAGCAGGATCGTGAACCCCGCGATGTAGTTGCTGGCGAGCTTCTGCAGGCCGAGGCCGATGCCCACGCCCAGCGCGCCGCTGAACACGGCGAGAACGGTGAGATCGATGCCGACCGCCTGCAGCGCGAAGAGCACGCCGGCCACCATCAGGACGGCGCGGACGGACTTGCCGAGCACCGCGCGGACGTTGGTGTCGAGTTGTGTCGCGAGCATCAGCCGGCGCTCGACGAGGCCCGACAGCCAGAGCGTGACGCCTACCGTGAGCACGACGGCGAGCGTCCCGCGCAGCAGCGCATACACCGAGAGCGTATTGCTGCCGATGGGGATCGTGATGTCGGAGAGCTCGGTGCGCACCACGGGCAGGATGCCGGTGAAATACAGCAGCACCATTCCCCAGATCGTGAAGCTGATCGCGCGCTCGGACGCCGTGAGCCACGACGGCGTCCCGAACAGCCGGCGCAGCGTGAAGACGAGCAGGCGAATGATGGCCAGCGCGACCGCCAGCGGCAGCGCGATCGCCAGGAAGAACGGCGGATACCAGTGGCGGAAGACGGCCTGCGCCACGAGCAGCAGGAGGAGCGTCGCGAGCGGCATCAGCACGCGGTTGATGCCGCTCAACCCGACCTGGACGAGCGCCGCTTCCGACGCCGATTGCAGTTGCACCCGGTGGTCGAGCAGCCAGCCGAGCGCAAAGCAGGCGCCGACCACGACGAGCTCGGTCCATCCGGCGCCCGATGAGAGCGCGGTCGTGATGCGGCTGAAGTCGATCGAGGTGACCATGCGGGAAAGTCTAGCCGATTTCGGCTGCCTCGCCCGTGGCCGGTGATCCGCTGTCCGTAGCCCGGGTTGAGCGCCAGCGAAACCCGGGGCGAGCGTGGCCATTGCCGCAACCCCCCGGGTTTCGCCTCGCTCAACCCGGGCTACGTCCCATTCATGCCCGTCACGCCTTGCGTTCGAGCACCGCCGCGTAGAAGCCGTCGCAGCCGTGGACGTGCGGGTAGAGCTTGAGCGTCGGACCGGTGTCGAGCGCGATGCCGGCGCGGGCGAGCTCGGCGGCGGCGTCGCCTTGCGCGAACTCCGGATGCGTCGCGAGAAACGCGTCCACGATCGCCTCGTTCTCCTCCGGCAGCACGCTGCAGGTCGCGTAGACGAGGCGACCGCCCGGCTTGACCAGCGTCGCGGCCGCGGCCAGGATCGCGCGCTGCTTCACCGCCAGTTCCGCCGGCCCGGTCTCGGCCTGCCGCCACTTGAGATCGGGGTTGCGGCGCAGCGTGCCGAAGCCGGTGCACGGCGCATCGACCAGCACCCGGTCGATCTTGCCGGCGAGGCGCTTCACCTTGGTATCGCGCTCCGACGCCAGCAATTGCGGGTGCACGTTGGACAACCCCGAGCGGCGCAGGCGCAGCTTCAGGTTGGCGAGGCGGCGGTCGACGACGTCGAACGCGTAGAGCCGGCCGTGCGAGCGCATCAGCGCGCCCAGCAGCAGCGTCTTGCCGCCGGCGCCGGCGCAGAAGTCGACCACCATGTCGCTCCTCTTCGGCGCGACGAGATAGCCGACCAGCTGGCTGCCTTCGTCCTGCACCTCGATCGAGCCGTCGACCACGAGCGGATGCCGGCCGAGCGCCGGCCGGCCGGCCACGCGCAGGCCGAGCGGCGACCAGGGCGTGGGTTCGGCGGCCACGCCGGATGCCGCAAGCGCGGCGCGCGCGGCGTCGCGGGTGAGCTTCAGCGGATTGATCCGCAGGTCGAGCGCCGCGGGCGACAGCCACGCGCGCGTCAGCGCCACGCGCTCGGGGTCGGTGTAAGCCGTCCCCAGCCGATCCCAAAGCCAGTCGGGCAGGTCTGCCGCCACCGCGGGCGGAAGCTCGGTCGCGAGACGCCCCTTGAACGCGCGCACCCATTCGACGTCGGCCGCCGTCAGCGCCTGCTCGAGATCGCGGATGCTGTGCCCGCGCTCGCGCACCGCGACGGCGAGCGCGAGCTTGGCCGGATGCGTGGTGCCCGCGAGCAGCTCGAGCGAGCGGCGGCGGCGCAGCCACGCGAACACGCCTTCGGCAACGAACGCGCGGTCCTGCTGCCCGAGCTCCGGGTGGTGCCGGAAGAACTGGTGGAGCAGCGCGTCGGCGGGCGCCGGCAGCAGCCGCAAGTCGGCGATCGCCGCGGCGAGCGCGGCGATCTGCGGAGCGCGCGGCGTCATTGCGCCGCCGCCGCCTCGTCGACGCGGATCGAATCCAGCAGCGCTTCGATGGTGCCGCGGTTGGTCGCCACCAGGCGCATCTTCACCGGAACGTAGTGCAGCGACGGCGCGAGCCAGACGTAGCCGTCGGTCTTGCCGTCGTCGCTGCGGCGATGCCAGACCTCGGTGTCGATCTCCCCGTTCGGCCAGGCGATCTTCTCCTCGCCCTGGCGCTCGATCGTGTAGCGGTTGACGCGGCGGGTCGTCGCCACCGTGAACGTCAGCCGGTCGCCCACCGGCGGCGAGAAGTAGAACTGCCACATCACGGCCAGCGGGTCGAACGTCGGCAGCTCGAGCGCGGCCGTCTTCTGCTCGTGCAGCGTGACGGTGGCCGTCTCCCAGTCGAAGGTCGCGATTTCGCGCCGCTCGCGGCTGCCCCGTTCCACGGCGAATTCCTGCGGCTGCAGGCCCGTCGCGGTGATGAGTCCCCGGCTTTCGATCCGGCCCTGCCCCCGGATGAGCAGCGCGGCGAGGCCGCGCGCCTGGCCGACCGTTTCCATCCGGTACTGATTGCCGACGTGCTCGAAGCGATAGGTTGCGTCGCCGATCATGAAGCCCTGCGTGCCGAGGAACACCTTGTAGGCGAGGTCGACGCGCGGCGGCAGCTGCTTCGCCGGCGTCTCGGGGGCCGTGGGCTCGGGGGTGGCGATCTCCGGCGCCACCGCCGCGACGGCGCTCGGCGCAGGCGCATCGGCCGCCTCCTTGCCTGCGGCGTCCGCCGCCGACTCGGCGGGCGGCGCCTCGTCGGCGACGACCGGCGCGGGTTCCTGCGCGGTGGCCGGAGCGGGGCGGGGGATCGCGCGCTTCGGCTTGGGCTTCGCGGCGGCGGCAACCGGCGTGGGCGGCGCCGGCAATTCGGTGATCGTCGCCTGCAGCGGCAGGGTCTCCGGAGCCGTGCCGACATCCACCGGCCAGAGCGACAGCGCGAGGTGGACGGCGAGGGAGATCGCCAGCGCGACGGCGAACACCCGCCGTGAGAACCGCCGCGACCGGCCGCCATCCGCGCGCGTGCCGGTGCCGCCGTCGGACGGCGGCACGGGCAGGGCAGCGATGGAGGTGTCGAGTGTGGTCATCGGGGTATGACGCCGCGCCGATTCCGGAGTTCGCGGAATCGGCGGCATGGCGGCTGTCGGCGCTCAGCCGGCAGGCGCCGGCACTTCCAGCGAGCCGTCCGGCACCAGCCCACCCTTAACGCGCACGCGCCCTCCGGCGATGACCAGCCGTCCTTCGCAGAACGCCCTGATCGCGGCCGGCAGCAGCCGATGCTCGACCGCCAGCACGCGCGCCGCGAGCGAATCCTCGTCGTCGTCGTCGTGCACCGCGACGGCGCCCTGCGCGATGATCGGCCCGCGGTCGAGGTCCGCGCTCACCAGGTGGATCGTGCACCCGTGGATGCGCACGCCGTCCGCCAGTGCGCGGCGGTGCGTGTGCAGGCCCGGATACGCCGGCAGCAGCGACGGATGGATGTTCAGCATGCGGCCCGCGTACCGCGCGACGAACGCGGCGCCGACGACGCGCATGAACCCGGCCATCACCACGAGGTCGGGGCTGCCGGCGTCGATCGCCGCCGCCAGCGCGGCATCGAAGGCGTCGCGGTCGGCGAACCGGCGATGGTCGACGACGGCGGTCGTCGCGCCGTGCCCGGCGGCGATCGCAAGGCCGGCGGCGTCGGGCCGGTTGCTGATGACCGTGGTGACGGTGGCGGAGAGCGCGCCGGCGCGCTCGGCGGCGACGATCGCCGCGAGGTTCGATCCCCGCCCCGAGATCAGGACGGTGACGCGCGGCATCGCCATGGGAAGAGTGCCCGAAGCTGCTGGCGCGTCAGGCGATCACGGTGGCCGGCGTGCCGGGAGCGTGCGGCACCACGGTGCCGATCCGGTAGACGGCTTCGCCGGACGCGGCCAGCATCGCCAGCGCGCGGTCGGCGTCCGCCGCCGCGACGACGACGATCATGCCGATGCCGCAGTTGAATACGCGGTGCATTTCGGCGTCGGCGACGTTGCCGCTGCGCTGCAGCCAATCGAAGATCGCCGGCTGCGGCCAGCTGCCGCGCTCGATGCGGGCGGCCGTTCCCGGCGGAAACATCCGGTGCGTGTTCTCGACGAGGCCGCCGCCGGTGATGTGCGCCATGCCCTTGACCGGGAGCGCCGCCATCAGCGCGAGCAGCGGCTTCACGTAGATGCGCGTCGGCGCGAGCAGGACTTCGCCCAGCGTGCGCGTGCCGGTCACCCCGGCGATCGGCTGCGCGAGATCGGCGCCCGCCACCTCGACGATGCGGCGGATCAGCGAGAAGCCGTTGGAGTGCGGGCCGCTCGACGCGAGTCCGAGCAGCACGTCGCCGGCGGCGATCCGGCGGCCGTCGATGGCGTCGGCCTTCTCCACCACGCCCACGGCGAAGCCGGCGAGGTCGTATTCGCCGGCGGCGTACATGCCGGGCATCTCGGCGGTCTCGCCGCCGATGAGCGCGCAGCCGGCTTGTTCGCAGCCGGCGGCGATGCCCTTGATCACCTGCGCCGCCGTCGCGACGTCGAGGCGGCCGCAGGCGAAGTAGTCGAGGAAGAACAGCGGCTCGGCGCCCTGCACGAGGATGTCGTTGGCGCTCATCGCGACGAGATCGATGCCGACGGTGTCGTGCCGGTCGAGGGCGAACGCGAGCTTCAGCTTGGTCCCGACGCCGTCGGTGCCGGCGACGAGGACCGGCTCGCGAAACCGCTTGCCGATCTCGATCAGCGCGCCGAAGCCGCCGATGCCGGCCAGGACCTCGGGCCGCATCGTTGCCTTCGCGTAGGGCTTGATGCGCTCGACCAGCGAATCGCCGGCATCGATGTCGACGCCGGCGTCGCGGTACGAGAGCGCCCCGTGAGGCGCGGCGGCGGCCGGCGGAGGTGGCGGGTGGTCGCTCATCGGACGTGGGCCGGGGGGGCGGCTTTGGGGCTTCGGTTGCCCGGCGACCGACGCCGGGATTGAGGAACAGGGCGCCGGCACGGTAGAGTGTGGCGCTTTGACGCAGGGATTTTACCGGAAATGGAAGACACCCGACTGCCCGCCGAAAGGGCGCCGCCTGCCGGCGCCGGCCGTGCCGCCGAGGCGCGGCATCGGCACATCCAGGCGCGCCACTACCTGTGGGTGGCGGGCGCGGCGCTGGTGCTCGCGGCGATGCTCCACTACGTCGGGGCCGCGCTCACGCCGTTCCTCATCGGGTCGATACTCGCGTATCTGGGCCTGCCGATCGTCCGCCGCTGCGAGCGCATGCGCATCCCCCGCACGCTGGGGACGCTGATCGCCGTCCTGCTGATGGGCCTCGCGATCCTGGCGCTGCTGCTCGTCATCGTGCCGCTGATACAGGCCGAGGTCGCGCTGATGATACGGCGGGCGCCCGTGCTCTTCGACCACTTCACCTCGCAGGCGGGACCCTGGCTCACCGAACGGCTCGGCGTCGAGGTGCGGCTCGATCTCGCCGCGCTCAAGGAGCTCATCGCCGAGAACGCCGAGAGCGCCAAGGCGCTGTCGCTGCAGGTGCTGGGCGGCGTCAAGAGCGGCGGCCTGATCCTGATCGGGGTGCTCGTCAACGTGGCGCTGACCCCGGTCGTCGCCTTCTTCCTGCTGCGCGACTGGAACGTCATCATGCGCCGCATCGACGACCTCATGCCGCGGCGGTGGGCGCCGCTGGTGCGCAGCCTGGCGCGCGACAGCGACCACGTGCTCTCCGAATTCCTGCACGGCCAGATCCTGGTGATGGTGTCGCTCGCCGTCTATTACGTGATCGGGCTTTCCGTCGCCGGGCTGCAGTTCGCCGTGCCGATCGGCATCCTCACGGGCCTGCTCGTCTTCATCCCGTACGTCGGCTTCGGGCTGGGGTTCACGCTGGGCATGCTGGCGGCGCTGCTGCAGTGGAACGGCCTGCCCGGGTTCCTCGCCATCCTGTCGGTGTACGGCATCGGGCAGCTGCTCGAGAACTACGTGCTCATTCCGTACCTGGTCGGCCAGCGCATCGGCCTGCATCCGCTGGCCGTCATCTTTGCGCTGATGGCCTTCGCCCAGCTCTTCGGGTTCGCCGGCGTGCTGCTCGCCCTGCCGCTGTCGGCCGTCCTGCTGGTCGGCCTGCGCCACGTGCGCGCGTCCTACCTCGAGTCGCCGCTGTTCCGCGAACCCTGAGGGCGGCGCCCATGCAGCAGCTGGTCTTCGAGCTGGCGCCGCCCGAGCCGCCGTCGTTCGACAACTTCGTCGTCGGACCCAATGCCGAGGTGGTGGCCGCGGTGGCTCGTTTTGCCGCCGGCGCGGCGACGGAAACCGGAATGCTGGTGTGGGGCCCCCCTGCGGCGGGCAAGACGCACCTGTTGCACGCCGCGGTGCGCCTCGCGCGCGAGCGCGGCCTCCCGGCCACGCTCGTCGCGCAGCCTGCGGACCTGGCGGCCGCCGACGTCGGGACGCTCGCGGCGCAGGCCCTTGTCGCGGTGGCCGCGGTCGACCGCCTGCCGCCGGCTGCGCAGGCGCAACTCTTCACCCTCTACAACGCGCTCAAGGCGGGTGGCGGGCGCCTGCTCGCCGCCAGCGGCCTCCCGCTCGCGTCGCTGCCCGTGCGCGAGGACGTGCGCACGCGGCTGGGGTGGGGGCTCGTCTACGAAGTGGTGCCGCTGACCGACGCCGAGAAGCCGGCCGCGCTGGCGGACTACGCGCGGCGGCGCGGGTTCGCGCTGTCCGACGACGTGATCCGCTACCTGCTCGCCCACGGCCGCCGCGACATGACCACGCTGTGCGCCACGCTGGCCGCGCTCGATCGGCATTCCCTCTCGACCAAGCGCCCGGTCACGGTGCCGCTGCTGCGCGACTGGCTGCAGCGCGAGATGTCCTGGGGCGCGTAGGGCGCCCGTCGAGCCCCCGGGTGTGGCGTCTGGCCCCCGGGCGCCGCGCCTCCGGCGCCGTGCTTTCGCGGCCGCCCGCCGGCGGTGTCAACCAACGTCTCCGGGGAGCCGTTATAGGGCGCGACACCCCGAAATCGTGTCGAAGCCCCCCCACCTTCTGAGGAACATGGAATGAGCAAGCTCTTGATGGCCCTAGTGGCCGGTGCGTTCGCAGTGACCGTCAACGCGCAGGCGCCGACGCCGCCGGCGGCGACCATGGCAGCACCCGCGGCGACGCAGGCTCCGACGAAATCCGCGGACGCCGCGAAGTCCACCCCGGATGCCACCAAGAAGTCCTCGTCGACGAAGAAGAAGTCCAAGAGCAAGAAGAAGGACAAGGAGAAGGCGGCGCCGAAGTCCGACGCAGCTCCGAAGCCGGCCAAGTGACGCCGGGGCTTTGACCCGGGGCGAGGCACCTGCGCTTCGGGTTGCGCCAGCCCGGAATAGGCTGTAAAGTAGTAAAGTTTCCCATTAGTGCGCTTGCTGCACCGTTTCCACCATTTGTCCACCACGAGAGGATCTCCAAAATGAACAAGCTGATCATCGCCCTTATCGCCGGCACGTTCGCCGCGGTAGCCGTTGCGCAGGCCCCGAACCCGAAGTCGTCGGAACCGGTGCAGGCAAAGCAGAAGGAAGTCGACGCCGCGACCAAGGCGGGTACCGACGCCACGGCGACCATGGCTGCGGAAAAGAAGGGCGTCGCCGACGCCAAGGCTGCGAAGGGCACGCCGAAGGCGCTGCCGACGACCGCCGACAAGAAGGCGGCCACTGCCAGCGCGACCAAGGCGGGCACCGACGCCACGGCGACGATGGCGGCCGACCAGAAGGGCGTCGCCGACGCCAAGGCCGCCAAGGGCACGCCGAAGGCGCTGCCGACCAAGGACGACAAGCAGAAGGCCGTCGCCGGCACCACCACCGGCGCCGTGAAGAAGGACGGCAGCAACTAAGCACTGCAACGCTCCACGGGAAGGCAGGGGCCGCAAGACCCCTGCCTTTTCTTTTTGCGAGCCCCATTCTTCCTGACGATTCCCGCAGATGTCGCACCGCAGACGCGTGGTCGTGGGCATGTCGGGCGGCGTCGACTCGTCGGTCGCCGCGTGGCTGCTGAAGCAGCAGGGGCACGACGTTGTCGGCCTGTTCATGAAGAACTGGGAGGACGACGACACCGAGGACTACTGCACGTCGCGGCAGGATCTTGTCGACGCCGCGTCGGTTGCCGACGTCATCGGCATCGAGCTGGAGGCGGTCAACTTCGCCGCCGAGTACCGCGAGCGCGTGTTCGCGCATTTCCTGCGCGAATACGCGGCGGGCCGCACGCCGAACCCCGACGTGCTGTGCAACAGCGAGATCAAGTTCCGCGCGTTTCTGGACCACGCGCGCGCCCTCGGCGCGGAGCACATCGCCACCGGCCACTACGCCCGCGTGCGTCACGACGCGGGCGGCGTCGCGCTGCTGAAGGCATGCGACGCGACCAAGGACCAGAGCTACTTCCTGCACCAGCTCACGCAGGAGCAGCTGGCGCCGGTGCTGTTCCCGCTGGGTGAAACGCCCAAGCGCGAGGTGCGCGCGATCGCCCGGCGCGAGGGCATCCCGACCTGGGCCAAGAAGGATTCGACCGGCATCTGCTTCATCGGCGAGCGGCCGTTCCGCGATTTCCTCGCGAAATACCTGCCGCGGACCCCCGGCCCGATCGTGACCGCGGAGGGCGCGACCGTCGGGCAGCACCACGGGTTGGCGTATTACACGCTGGGGCAGCGGCAGGGGCTGGGCATCGGCGGCACGCGGGACGGCACCGACCTGCCGTGGTTCGTCGCGGGCAAGGACCGCGGGCGCAACGCGCTGGTGGTCGTGCAGGGGCACGATCACCCGCGCCTCTACCGGACGCAGGTGGAGGCGCAGGAGATGCACTGGATTGCCGGCGCGCCTCCCGCTTCCGGGATGCTCGCCCGCCTGGGCGCCAAGACACGCTATCGCATGCCCGATGCGCCGTGCCGCATCGATCTCGCGGCGGCGCGCTGCCGCGCGACGTTTGAGGCGCCGCAGTGGGCGCCGACGCCGGGGCAGTACCTGGTGCTCTACGACGGCGACGTGTGCGGCTTGGGGGCTCAGTAGCCCGGGTCGAGTGCTGCGAAACCCGGGTGGCGCGAGTGGACCGGTCGTCCGCCAACCTGGGCAGCCGGGTCCGGCGCACCCGGGCTACGCCGCGGTCCGTCAGAACGGGATGTCGTCGTCGAAGTCGTCGGTGGCGGGCTTCTTCGCCGCCGCCGCGGGCTTGCCGCCGCCTGCCGGCGCACCGCCTTCGCGCCGCCCGCCGCCGCCCGAGAATTCGGCGTCGCCGCCGCCGGAGCCTTCACGGCTGCCCAGCAGCTGCATGCGGTCGCCGACGACCTCGGTCGCGTACTTCTCGACGCCGTCCTTGTCGGTGTACTTGCGGGTCTGCAGCCGGCCTTCGATGTAGACCGAGCGGCCCTTCTTCAGGTATTCGCCGGCGATCTCCGCCTGGCGCCCGAACAGCACCACGCGGTGCCACTCGGTCTTTTCCTGCTTCTCGCCGGCCTTGTCCTTCCAGGTCTCGGTGGTGGCGATGTTGAGGTTGGTGACGGCGTCGCCGCCGGTGGTGTAGCGGGTTTCCGGATCGCGGCCGAGGTTGCCGATCAGGATCACTTTGTTGACCGAGGCCATCTAGATCTCTCCCATTGAGTAGGCGGGGCGTGGGTAGGTCGGCGGCGCCGACATCGACGTGCTCGCGGCGAGCCACAGCACGGTGAGCACGATGCAGAACGCGAACACCGCCGCCGGGCCGTAGTGCTGCGACAGCCAGCCGCCGGCGACCGCGCCGACGAAGGTGCCGAAGAACTGCACGGCGGAGTACACGCCGGACGCCGTGCCCTTGACCTCCGGCGGCGCGAACTTCGAGATGAGCGAAGGCAGCGTCGCCTCGAGCAGGTTGAACGCGGTGAAGAAGACGAGCAGCGCGGCGATCGGCGACGGCGAGCGAGCCGCCGGCGAGCGCCAGCATCGCCTGCCCGACCAGCAGCACCGCGATCGCGCCGACGAAGACGGGCTTGCCGCGGCCCGGGCGATCGGCCTGCATCAGCGCCGGCCACATCAGCACCGCCGACGCCGACGAGCACCGGCAGGTAGACGAGCCAGTGCCGCGCCGACGCGAGCGCCGTCGTCGCGCAGCATGAACGGCACCTGCACGAACAGCGCCAGCAGCGCCGCGTGCAGCGCGAAGATGCCGAAGTTCAGGCGCAGCAGCTGGCCGTCCGTCGAGCACGCGCCGCCACTGCCCGGCCGAGTCGCTGCGCGCCGCGGGTGCGTCCGGCTGCGGCACCGCCCGGCAGCAGCACGACGATCGCGCCGAGCGCGAGCACGCCGGTCAGCACGAAGATGCCCGGCACGCCGATGACGCGCGGTGAGCGCGGGACCGGCGATCAGCGACACCGCGAACGTGGCGCCGATGGTCATGCCGATCGCGGCCATCGCGCGGGTGCGGACCGCGTCGCGCGTGAGGTCGGCGGTGAGCGCCAGCACGGCGGCCGAGATCGCGCCCGCGCCCTGCAGCGAGCGCCCGGCGATCGTCCACCAGATGTCCGGCGCCCACGCCGCCATGAAGCTGCCGAGCGCGAAGATGACGAGGCCCGCGACGATCACCGGCTTGCGGCCCAGGCGGTCGGAGGCGTAGCCGAACGGGATCTGCAGCACCGCCTGCGTGAGGCCGTACGCGCCCAGCGCGAAGCCGACCAGCGTGTGGTCGCGTCCGCCGGGCAGGGTTTCGGCGTACAGCGCCAGCACCGGCAGCACGATGAACATGCCGAGCATGCGCAGGCCGTAGATGCCGGAGAGCCCGGCGGTCGCGCGCCGCTCCCCGGGCGTCATGCGCGTCTTTTCGGGGCGGCGGGCGGGGTCGCGGGAGCGACCGGCGGAAGCAGGGTCGCTGGCGGGCGGCATCGGGGACGACATGGCGAAACGGAGGTTTAGAAGCGGCTGCGGAATGACGGTATAGTAACAGGTTGCCCCTTTGCCTCCATGCGCCGGAAGGCTTAGCCGGACGGCGTAGGCGAGGGGACGCACCGAGGCACTCAGCACAGCATGGACTACATCCGCATCCGCGGCGCGCGCACGCACAATCTCAAGAACATCAACCTCGATCTGCCGCGGCACAAGCTGGTCGTCGTCACCGGACTGTCGGGATCGGGCAAGAGCTCGCTCGCCTTCGACACGCTGTACGCGGAGGGGCAGCGCCGCTACGTGGAATCGCTGTCGGCGTACGCGCGGCAGTTCCTGCAGCTGATGGAAAAGCCCGACGTCGACCTGATCGAAGGGCTCTCCCCGGCGATCTCGATCGAGCAGAAGGCGACCTCGCACAACCCGCGCTCGACCGTCGGCACGGTGACCGAGATCCACGACTACCTGCGGCTGCTCTACGCGCGGGTCGGCGACCCCTACTGCCCCGACCACCCGGAGCAGAAGCTCGCGGCGATGACCATCTCGCAGATGGTGGACGCGACGCTCGCGCTGCCCGAGGACACGAAGCTCATGATCCTCGCGCCGGTGGTCGTCAACCGCAAGGGCGAGCACCTCGAGCTGTTGATCGAGCTGCAGGCGAAGGGCTTCGTGCGCGTGCGCGTCGACGGCAAGGTCTGCGAGATCGACGCCGCGCCGAAGATCGCCAAGAGCACCAAGCACACGATCGAGGTCGTCGTCGACCGGCTGAAGGTGCGCGCCGACCTGAAGCAGCGCCTTGCCGAGTCCTACGAGACCGCGCTGCGCCACGGCGACGGCCGCGCGATCGCCGTCGAGATGGATACCGGCGTCGAGCACCTGTACTCGGCCAAGTTCGCGTGCCCGATCTGCAACTACTCGCTGGCCGAGCTCGAGCCGCGCCTGTTCTCGTTCAACAGCCCGATGGGCGCGTGCCCGCGCTGCGACGGGCTCGGCACGATCAGCTTCTTCGACCCCAAGCGCGTCGTGGCGTTTCCGCAGCTCTCGCTCGCCTCCGGCGCGATCAAGGGCTGGGACCGACGCAACCAGTTCTACTTCCAGATGCTGCAGGGCCTCGCGAAGCACCTCGGCTTCGATCTCGAGCGGCCGTTCGCGAAGCTGCCGGAGCGCGTGGTCCAGGTGGTCCTCTACGGCAGCGGCGACGAGAAGATCCCGTTCACCTACCTGTCGGAGCGCGGCAAGCCGCTTGCGCGCGAGCACGCGTTCGAAGGCATCGTGCCCAACCTCGAGCGCCGCTACCGGGAGACCGACTCGGTCATGGTGCGCGAGGAGCTCGCGAAGTACCTCAACTCCAAGCCGTGCCCCGAGTGCGACGGCACGCGCCTGCGGCGCGAGGCGCGCTTCGTGAAGGTCGGCAGCGGCGCCGACGCGCGCGCGATCTACCAGGTGTCGGGCCTCGCGCTGCGCGCGGCGGCCGCCTTCTTCGCCGGCCTCGAGCTCGACGGGCACAAGCGGGCGATCGCCGACCGGATCGTCAAGGAGATCGTCAGCCGCCTCAACTTCCTCAACAACGTCGGGCTCGACTACCTGTCGCTCGACCGCTCGGCGGAGACGCTCTCCGGCGGCGAGGCGCAGCGCATCCGGCTCGCCTCGCAGATCGGCTCCGGGCTGACCGGCGTCATGTACGTGCTCGACGAGCCGTCGATCGGCCTGCACCAGCGCGACAACGACCGCCTGCTCGAGACGCTGAAGCACCTGCGCGACCTCGGCAACAGCGTGATCGTCGTCGAGCACGACCAGGACGCGATCCTCGCCGCCGACTACGTGGTCGACATGGGGCCGGGCGCCGGCGAGCACGGCGGGCAGGTCGTCGCGCAGGGCACGCCCGACGACATCCGCCGCGCGCCGCATTCGCTCACCGGCCATTACCTCGCCGGGCACCGGCAGATCCCGATGCCGGCCCGGCGGCACCGCGCCGATCCGCAGCGGCGGATCGTCCTGCAGCGGCGCGTCGGGCAACAACCTGCAGTCGGTGACGCTGAAGCTGCCGGTCGGCCTGTTCGTCTGCGTCACCGGCGTCTCCGGCTCGGGCAAGTCGACGCTGATCAACGACACGCTCTACCACGCCGTGGCGCGGCACCTCTACGGCAGCACGACCGAGCCGGCGCCGTTCGCGCGAGATGGAAGGCATCGAGTTCTTCGACAAGGTGATCAGCGTCGACCAGAGCCCGATCGGCCGCACGCCGCGCTCGAATCCGGCGACCTACACCGGCCTGTTCACGCCGATCCGCGAGCTGTTCGCGCAGGTCAAGGAGTCGCGCGAGCGCGGCTACGGGCCGGGGCGGTTCTCGTTCAACGTCAAGGGCGGCCGCTGCGAGGCCTGCCAGGGCGACGGCCTGATCAAGGTCGAGATGCATTTCCTCCCCGACGTCTACGTGTCGTGCGACGTCTGCCACGGCCAGCGCTACAACCGCGAGACGCTGGAGATCCGCTACAAGGGCAAGAGCATCGACGAGGTGCTGGCGATGACGGTCGAGCAGGCGCACGCTTTCTTCGAGCCGGTGCCGGCGGTCGCGCGCAAGCTCGCCACGCTGCTCGACGTGGGCCTCGGCTACATCACGCTCGGCCAGTCGGCGACCACGCTCTCCGGCGGCGAGGCGCAGCGGGTCAAGCTCGCGCTCGAGCTGTCGAAGCGCGACACCGGCCGCACGCTCTACATCCTCGACGAGCCCACCACCGGCCTGCACTTCCACGACATCGAGATGCTGCTCACGGTGCTGCACCGCCTGCGCGACCACGGCAACACCGTGGTCGTGATCGAGCACAATCTCGACGTCATCAAGACCGCCGACTGGGTCATCGACCTCGGCCCGGAGGGCGGCGCGGGCGGCGGGCGGATCATCGCCGAGGGCACGCCCGAGGACGTCGCCGGCGTCGCCGGAAGCTACACGGCGCAGCACCTGAAGCCCGTGCTCGATGCGGCGGCGGCGCGCAGGCCGCGCGGCACCGATGCGGCCGGGCCGCGGCGCGCCGGGCGCGGGCGCAAGGCGTCGGGAGACCTTCTGGGATGAACGTTGCCCTGCCCGATGTGCGCGTGCGTCGCGTGCATCCGCCGGCGTTCGCGGCGGAGTGCGACGCGACGGCAACGCTGTTCATCGAGACGCGTCGCGCGATGCTGCCCGGGCTGCGCGTGGTCCACGACGAGGCCGACACGCGGCGCTGGATGCGCGAGGTCGTGTTCCCGCGGCACTCGGTCTGGCTCGCCGACGTCGCGGGCGAGATCGTCGGCTTTGCCGCCCGCGACGGCGCCTGGCTCGCGCACCTCTACGTCAAGCCAGGGCGCACCGGCCGCGGGATCGGCAGCACGCTGCTCGACGTCATCCTCGCCGAAGCGGCACCGGTGACGCCGGTGCTGCGCCTGTACACGTTCGCGCGCAATGCCGGCGCGTGCCGCTTCTACGAGCGGCACGGATTCGTCGCGGTGGCGCGCGGCGACGGCAGCGGCAACGAGGAAGGCGAGCCCGACGTCCGCTACGAGCGCCCGACGCGCGGGTGACGGTGCGCCGCAGGATGGGGTTTCCGCGGTTCAGGGTTTCGGCGGTCGGGGCGAATGCGCCGATCGCGGCGAGGATCCCCGCGAGCAGCGCGCTCGGCGTCGGCGGACACCCGGGAATCTCGCACGTCGACCGGGATCACGTTCGCCACGCGGCCGAGGCTCGCGTAGCTCTCCCCGAAGATGCCGCCCGTGCAGCCGCAGTCGCCGACGGCGACGACCAGCCGCGGCTCGGGCGTCGCATCGTAGGTGCGCTTCAGCGCGATCGCCATGTGCTTCGACACCGGGCCTGTCACCAGCAGCATGTCGGCGTGGCGCGGGCTGGCGACGAACCGGATTCCCATGCCCTCGATGTTGTAGTACGGGTTGCCGAGCGCGTGGATCTCCAGCTCGCAGCCGTTGCACGATCCGGCATCGACCTGCCGGATCGTCAGCGCGCGGCCCAGCGTGCGCAGCACTTCCTTCTGCAGCCTGGCGACGACCACCTGCTCGTCGGCGGGCGCGGGCGGCGCCTCGGTGCGGATGCCGGTCTTCGCGATCTGGCGCAGGATGTGGAGCATGGGTTCGTCCTTACAACGGGGTCAGAGCCGTAATACAGGCCGCGGCGGTCGCCGCGGCCTGTATTCGGCTCTGACCCGTTCACAGGTCGTGGCCGCTGTAGGAGAGGTTGAACGACTTGTTGATCAGCGGGAAATCGGGAACGATGTTGCCGATCACCGCGTGCTCGAGCACCGGCCAGTTCGACCACGACGGGTCCTGCGGATGGCAGCGGCGGATCGCGCCGTCGGGACCGCTCTCGAGGGCGATCAGCACCGGGCCGCGCCAGCCCTCGACGCAGCCCAGGCCGAGCTTGAACGCCGGGACGACGGGGCAGCGGCGCGTCGACCTCGCCTTCCGGCATCGCGTCGACGATGGCGCGGATGAGGCGCAGCGACTCCAGCGCCTCGTCGAAGCGCACCGCGACCCGCGCGGCGACGTCGCCGTCGGTGCGCGCGGCCTTGCGCACGTCCAGCCTGTCGTAGGGCGCCACCGGGAAGTCGCAGCGCAGGTCGTGCGCCTGCCCGCTGGCGCGCCCGGCGAGGCCGCGCAGGCCGAGCTGCGCCGCCAGCGCCGGCGTGACGATCCCGCAGGTGCGGAAGCGGTCCTGCAGGCCGGCGTGGTCGTCGTAGATATCGTGCAGCGTGCGGATCTCGCGCTCCAGGCGCGCGCACTCGTCGCGCATCGCCGCCGCGGACGCCGGCGGCAGATCGCACGCGACGCCTCCCGGGACGACGACGTCCATCAGCAGGCGGTGGCCGAACGCCGCCGCGTTGGTGCGCAGCACGTCCTCCTTCAGGCGCGAGAACTGCGCGAGGCCGAAGGCGAAGCCGCCGTCGTTGCCGAGGTAGCCGAGGTCGCCCAGGTGGTTGGCCACGCGCTCGCGCTCGAGGCACAGCGCGCGCAGCCACGCGGCGCGCGGCGGAACCGCGGTGCCGGCGATCGCCTCGAGCGCTTCGGCGTAGGCGAGCGAATAGGCGACGGTGCTGTCGCCCGACACGCGCCCGGCGAGCCGGTAGCCCTCCATGAGCGACAGCGCCTCGAATCGCTTCTCGATGCCCTTGTGGACGTAGCCCAGCCGCTCCTCGAGCCGCAGCACCTTCTCGCCGACGACCTGGAAACGGAAATGCCCGGGCTCGATGATGCCCGCGTGCACCGGTCCGACGGGTATCTCGTGCACGCCGTCGCCGGCCACGCGCACGAACGGGTAGTCCTCCTCGCCCGGCTCCCACTTGGGCGAGGACGCGAAATCGCGGCGCAACGGAAACTGGTCGATGGGCCAGCTCGCCTGCCACAGCCACGGCCGCTGGTCGTCGTTGTCGGACTGCAGGCCGACGAGATCGAACGCGGCGCGCTGCATGCGGTTGGCGGCCGGAAAGATCGTCGCGATGTCCGGGTAGTGGAAGTCGGCGTCCGGCGCCGTGTACTCGAGCAGCGTCAGGCCGTCGGCGCCGTGCAGGACGACGCGCACGCAGAAGCCGCGACTGCGGTCGCGCTCGTCGCTTGCCCACAGCGCGGCGAGCTGCCCGCCCTGCTCCCAGGCGAGGCGGCACGCGCCGAGCAGCTGGCCGGAGCCGACCTGGCAGCGCCGGGCCGGCACGGCCGAGGGCAGCGCGGCGGCGGCGATGCCGAGTGCGGAGAGATTCATCCGATCAGCCTCGCCGCCTGCCGGTACCATTCGGCGAGGAACGGCGGAATCCACAGCCCGAGCATCAGCACGAGCGCCAGGTGCACGTACACCGGGATCATCGCGGGCCGGTAGGGCAGGCGCTTCGCCGTGGTCTCGCCGAACACCATCGGCTGCACCCGCGAGAACACCGCGGCGAACGCGACGCCCAGCGCGCCCAGCAGGAGCGGCGTCGCCCACGGCTGCTCGCGCATCGCCGTGGTGAGGATCAGGAACTCGCTCGCGAACACGCCGAACGGCGGCATCCCGAGGATGGCGAGCGTTCCCAGCACGAGGCCCCAGCCGATCATGGGGCTGACCGTGATCAGGCCGCGGATCTCGTCCATCACCTGCGTGCCGGCCTTCTGCGTGGCGTGGCCGACGGCGAAGAAGATCGCCGACTTGGTGAGCGAATGCACGGTCATGTGCAGGAGCCCCGCGAAGCTCGCGATCGGCCCGCCCATGCCGAACGCGAAGGTGATGATGCCCATGTGCTCGACCGACGAGTAGGCGAACATCCGCTTGATGTCCTTCTGCCGCGACAGCAGGAACGCGGCGACGACGACCGACAGGAGCCCGAAGCCCATCATCAGCTCGCGCGCGAACGTGTTGTGCAGCGAGCCTTCCACCAGCACCTTGCAGCGCACGACGGCGTAAAGGGCGACGTTGAGCAGCAGCCCGGACAGCACGGCGGACACCGGCGTGGGGCCTTCGGCGTGCGCGTCGGGCAGCCAGTTGTGCAGCGGCACGAGGCCGACCTTGGTGCCGTAGCCCACCAGCAGGAACACGAAGGCGAGCGAGAGCACCGTCGGCTCGAGCTGGCCCTTGACGGCGTTCAGCTCCGTCCACAGCAGGGCGCCGCCCTCGGCGCCGAGCAGCCGCTCGGCCGCGAAATACAGCAGGATCGTGCCGAACAGCGCCTGCGCGAGCCCCACGCCGCAGAGAATGAAGTACTTCCACGCCGCTTCGAGGCTCGCCGGCGTGCGATAGAGCGAGACCAGCAGCACCGTGGCCAGCGTGGCGGCCTCCATCGCCACCCACAGGATGCCGAGGTTGTTGGTCAGCAGCGCCAGCAGCATGGTGAAGTTGAAGAGCTGGAACATGCTGTGATAGAGCCGCAGCCGGGCGGCGTTGAGCCGCCCGTGCTCGCGCTCGATGCGCATGTACGGGCGCGAGAACAGCGACGTGGTGAAGCCGATGAAGGCGGTGAGCGCCACCAGGAAGACGTTGAACGGGTCGACGAAGAACTGCTTGTCGAGCACCAGCAGCGGGCCTTCGGAGATCACGCGCGCCGTCAGCGCCCCCGCGGCCGCGAAAATGAGGAAGCTCACCGCGATGTTGACCGCCGGCGCCTCGCGGCGATGGCCGATCAGCGCGAGGATGATCGCGCCCGCGACGGGGAAGCCGAGCACGGCGAGGATCTCTACCACGACTCGGCGCCCTCCGTGGACCAATGCGGCCCGATGACGTTCCGCGTGTCGGGCGCGTTCACTCGCTCTCCTTCAGCTTTTCCATGTGCTTCAGGTCGAGGCTGTCGAACTGCTCGCGGATCTGGAAGAAGAACACGCCGAGGATCAGCATGCCGACCAGCACGTCGAGCGCGATGCCGAGCTCCACCACCATCGGCATCCCGTAGGTCGCGCTGGTCGCGGCGAAGAACAGGCCGTTCTCCATCGACAGGAAACCGACGACCTGCGGTATCGCCTTGCGGCGGGTGATCATCATGAGGCACGACAGCATGACGCTGGCCATCGCGATGCCCAGCGTCGCGCGGGTCACGGTGCTCGCGAGCTGCGCGATCGGCAGCGCGAGGTTGAACGAGAACACGACCAGCACGATCCCGATCAGCATCGTCGTCGGGATGTTGATCAGGCCCTCGACGTCCCACTTGACGTCGAGCTGGCGGATGAGGCGGCGCAGCAGCCACGGCAGCAGCATCACCTTGAGCACGAGTGTGAGACCCGCCGACCAGTACAGGTGCGGCTGGTGCGTCCCGTACGCGACGATCGCGGTGGAGACCGACAGCGCCAGCCCCTGCGCCCCGAACAGGCTGATCAGCGACCACACGCGCCGCTGCGCCAGCATCGCGAACGACAGCAGCAGCAGGACCGCCGCAAACAGGTTGATGAACTGCGCGTAGAGCGTGGCTGCCGGCGGCCCGGGTTGAGCGCCAGCGAAACCCGGGGCCGCCGGAGTCCGGCCCGGGTTTCGCTGGCGCTCAACCCGGCTGCGAAAATCGAACGCCGCGCATTGCGTCAGCTGCCGAGCAGCAGGTTGACCAGCATCGCCAGCACCGCGAGCAGGAACGCCGTGCCGAGGAACTCCGGCGCCCGGAAGATGCGCAGCTTCGCCGACAGCGTCTCGATCAGCGCCAGGAAGAAGCCGCCGATGGCGAGCTTCGCGATCAGCGCCGGCACCGCGGTGAGGATCGCCAGCCCGCCGCTCGCGCCCACCGCGATGCCGAACGGGAAGAACAGCGCCAGGCCGATGCAGGAATAGTTGAAGAGCTTCAGCGCCGCCGCCCACTCGATCAGCGCGAGGTGCCGCGCCGAGTACTCGAGGATCATCGCCTCGTGGATCATCGTGAGCTCGAGATGCGTCGCCGGGTTGTCCACGGGGATGCGCGCGTTCTCCGCCAGCGACACCATGGTGAACGCGACGCCGGCGAAGGCGAGGCTCGGATAGATGGCGAACTCGCGGTGCGCGATCGTGTCGACGATCGTCGGCAGCGACGTGCTGCCCGAGATCAGCGAGGCGGTGAAGAAGACCATCAGCAGCGCCGGCTCGGCGAGGAAGCCGATGAACATCTCCCGGCGCGCGCCGAGCGAGCCGAAGGCGGTGCCGATGTCCATCGCCGCCAGCGCGATGAACACCCGCGCCAGCGCGAACAGCCCCACCAGCGCGATCGCGTCGGCGGCGCTGGCGAACGGCAGGTCGGTGGCGAGCGAGGGCACGATCGCCGCCGCGCAGCACATGGCCCCGAACACGACGTACGGCGTGATGCGGAAGATCGGCGACGCGTGCTCGGCCACCACCGCGTCCTTCATGAACAGCTTGCGGATCATGCGGTAGGGCAGCAGCAGCGACGGCGCGCTGCGGTTCGACAGCCAGGCGCGGCACTGGTTGATCCAGCCGACCAGCAGCGGCGCCAGCAGCAGCGCGATCGCGAGCTGCAGCAGTTGCGAGAAGAAGCCGATCAGGGTCATCGGACGAAGAACAGGAGCGCCAGCAGCGTCACGAAGCTGTAGGTGAGGTAGATCGAGATCCGTCCCTGCTGGAGCCGGCCCACCTGCCGGGCGACGAACTCGGCGGCCGCCGCCACCGGCAGGTAGAGCCAGTGCCAGAAGTGGTCGTCGAGCTTGACCTCGTACCTGGGCGCGGTGTCGAACGGCGACGGCAGGTGGCGCGCGATGCGCAGGACCGGCGCGAACACCTCGCGGATCGGCTGGCCGAAGCCCTCCGCGGTGTCCTGCATCCGCGGCGTCTGCAGCGGGTACCCGCAGTCCCAGGGCGGCGCGCGGCGCACCCGGCCGTGATAGAAGCGGTGGACGACGGTGATCGTGAGCAGCACCACGGCCACGATCACCACCAGCACGATCAGCGGGCTGTAGCTCGAGCGGTCGGCGTTGATCGGCGCGAGCAGCAGCCAGCTGCCGCCGGCATGAAGGGCGCTCGAGCCGACCAGCATGGTGTTGACGGGGTCGAGCGTCGCGATCACGGTGACGGGGAAGATCCCGAGCACCACGCAGCCCGCCGCCAGCCAGACGAACGCGATGCGCTCGCGCATGCCGGCATCCTGCGCGTAGGCGAGGCTCGCCTCGCGCGGGCGCCCGAGGAAGATCACGCCGTAGAACTTGACCATCACGTAGCCCGACAGCGCGACTGCCAGCACCAGCGCGCCGGTGGCCAGAGGCACCAGCATGTTGACGAACGACTGCGGCAGGCTCGGCGTGAACAGGAACGCCTGCAGCAGCAGCCACTCGGAGACGAAGCCGTTCAACGGCGGCAGGCCGGCGATCGCCAGCGTGCCCACCAGCGCGGTCCAGGCGACCCACGGCATCCGGTGGATGAGGCCGCCCAGCTTGCCGAGGCTGCGCTCGTGCGTCGCGTGCAGCACCGAGCCGGTGGCGAGGAAGAGCAGGCTCTTGAAGAACGCGTGGTTGAGGCAGTGGTAGAGGACGGCGGTCAGCGCGACCGCCGCCAGCAGCGTCTTGCCGTAGCTCTTGAACAGGATCACGAGGCCGATGCCGGCGACGATGATCCCGATGTTCTCGATCGACGAGTACGCGAGCAGGCGCTTCATGTCGCTCTGCACGCAGGCGAAGATGACGCCGAAGAGCGCGGTGGCGAGCCCCAGCACCAGCGCGAACACGCCCCACCACCAGAGCTGCCCGTTGAGCAGGTCGAAGGTGACGCGCAGCAGGCCGTAGATCGCGGTCTTCAGCATGACGCCGCTCATCAGCGCGGAGACCGGCGACGGCGCGGCCGGATGCGCCTCCGGCAGCCAGACGTGCATCGGCAGCAGGCCGGCCTTCGCGCCGAAGCCGAACAGCGCCAGAAAGAACGCCACGCTGGGCCAGCGGCCGGTCAGCACCATCGAGCGCATCGAGCCGAACGTGTAGTCGCCGTTGCCCCCCTGCAGCACGCCGAAGCAGAGCAGGATCGCGATGGCGCCGATGTGCGCGATCAGCAGGTAGAGGAAGCCCGCGCGGCGGATCTCCGGTATCCGGTGGTCGGTGGTGACCAGGAAATACGACGCCAGCGCCATCGCCTCCCAGCTCACCATGAACACGTAGGCGTCGTCGGCGATCAGCACCAGGGCCATCGCGGCGAGGAAGACGTGATACTCGAAGCACAGCAGGCCGGGTGCCGCCCCTTCCTCGGTAGCGGAAATAGCCGGACGCGTAGAGCGAGATTCCGGCGCTGGCCGCGCCCAGCAGCAGCAGGAAGAAGGCCGACAGCGAATCGAGGCGCAGGTGGAACGGCAGGTCCGGCAGCCCGAGCGGGAGCACCTTCGACTGCGGCAGCGGGCCGATCGCCAGCAGCCCGACCACCGCGAGCGCGAGCCCGACGGCCGCGCCGAGCGGGAACAGGCCATGGCTGACGAACGCCAGGCTGCGCGGCCGGATGAAGCCCAGCGCACCGATCACCAGCCATGCCGCGATGGCGGCGAGAACCCACCCGAGCAGGTCGCTACCCACGCGGCGCGGCGCTCAGCACCCGGGCTGCCGGCACGCGGAGTGCCCGCAGCGGGTCATTTCACGCGCATCCCGGGCAGCGCACCCGCGTCCGGCGCGAGCAGGAAGATGCCGGGGCCGTCGCCCGACGCGGCGAGCACCATGCCTTCCGACAGGCCGAACTTCATCTTGCGCGGCGCGAGGTTGGCCACCATCGGCGTGAGGCGGCCGACCAGCGTCGCGGGGTCGTAGGCCGACTTGATGCCGGCGAAGACGGTGCGGTGGCGGCCTTCGCCGACATCGAGCGTGAGCTTCAGCAGCTTGTCCGCGCCTTCGACGTGCTCGGCGTTGACGATGCGCGCGATGCGCAGGTCGATCTTGGCGAAGTCGTCGATGGAGATCGTGGCGCCGGCGGTCGCGGGCGGCGCAGTCGCGGGCGCCGCCGCGCCCGCGGCTCGTGCAGCGGCGCCGCCGCCCGGCTGCGCGGGCGAGGTCGCGGGCTGCGGGGCCGCAGCCGCCTTGGGGCCCTCCAGCAGCGCGTCGATCTGCTTCGGATCGATGCGCGCCATGAGGTGCGCGTACGGTCCGATCGTGGCCGCCTCGGCCCAGGCATCCGCCCACACGAAATCGCGGGTCTGGCCGAAGAGCTCGCGCGCCACGCGCGCCGCGACACCGGGAAGCACCGGCGCCAGCAGCACGGTCAGGAGGCGAAAGCCGTGCAGAGCCCTCGTGCACACGGTCTGCAGCCGGTCGTGCTGCGCCGGGTCCTTGGCGAGCAGCCAGGGCTGCGCCGCGTCGAATTCCTCGTTCAGCTTGTCGGCGATGCGCATCGCCTCGCGCATCGCCTTGCCGAACTCGCGCGCCTCGTAGAGCGCTCGCCGCTTCGTCGGCCTCGCGTCGGGCGGCCGCGGCGCGCAGCGCCCGCTCCTGCGCGCCCTCTGCCGGCGTGCCGAGAGCGCCGCCGAAGTACTTGGCGATGAAATTCGCTGCCCGGCTGGCGATGTTCACGTACTTGCCGATCAGGTCGCTGTTGACGCGGGCGATGAAGTCGTCGGGGTTGAAGTCGAGGTCCTCGACCTTCGCGTTGAGCTTAGCGGCGATGTAGTAGCGCAGCCACTCGGGGTTGAGGCCGAGGTCGAGATAGACGTCCGGGCTGATGCCGGTGCCGCGCGACTTCGACATCTTCTCGCCGGAGAAGGTGATGAAGCCGTGGACGAAGACGTTGTCCGGCACTTTGTACGGCGGGCCGGCGAACTTGAGCATCGCCGGCCAGAACAGCGTGTGGAAGTAGACGATGTCCTTGCCGATGAAGTGGATCTGCTCGGTGGCGGGATCCCGCAGGAACTCGGCGAACGTCTGCGTCGTTCCGGAGGCGGCCTTCGCCTTGCCGGAATCGAAGTACGCCTTGAGGCTCGCGAGGTAGCCGATCGGCGCGTCGAGCCAGACGTAGAAGAACTTGCCCGGCGCGTCCGGAATGGGAATGCCGAAGTACGGCGCGTCGCGCGAGATGTCCCAGTCGGCGAGCCCCTTGCCGCCTTCGCCCAGCCACTCCTGCGCCTTGTTGAACACTTCGGATTGCAGGCGCGGCGCGCCGTTCCCGTCGGCGCGCGTCCAGTCCTGCAGGAACGCGATGCACGCCGGATCGGACAGGCGGAAGAAGAAATGCTCCGAGGACCGCATCACCGGCGTCGCGCCCGAGACCGTCGAGTAGGGGTTCTTCAGGTCCGTGGGCGCATTGAGGACGCCGCAGGATTCGCAGGCGTCGCCGTACTGGTCCTTCGCGCCGCACTTCGGGCACTCGCCCCGGATGTAGCGGTCGGGCAGGAACATCTCCTTGACCGGGTCGTAGAACTGCTCGACCGGGCGCGTGGTCACGAGCGATGGCCGGCGGTCGCGCAGCCGCCGGTAGATGTCCTGCGACAGCTCGACGTTCTCCGGCGAATCGGTCGAGTGCCAGTGGTCGAATCCGATGTGGAAGCCGTCGAGGTGCTTCGGCCGGGTGGCGGCGACCCGCGCGACCAGCTGCTGCGGCGTCACGCCCTCGGCATCGGCCTTCAGCATGATTGCCGCGCCGTGCGCGTCGTCGGCGCAGACGAAATGCACCTCGTGCCCCTGCATCCGCTGGAAGCGCACCCAGATGTCCGCCTGGATGTATTCCATGATGTGGCCGATGTGGAACGGGCCGTTCGCGTACGGCAGCGCCGTCGTGACGAACAGCCGGCGACGCGCTGGGGGAGGGCGCAGGGGTTCGTCACTCATGGGCGGCGGACATCCGGAAGACCTTGCGGTCGGCAGGGGGAAAAAGTCATTCTAGCAAAGCGACCTCTCGCCGAATATCGAAAGCCGCGGTTTTTCGCTAAACTTGAGCGTTTTCCCCGACATTTTCCGACGTCCTCTCTGGAGCACCCGATGGCCATCACCGAGGCTGACGTTCAAGCCAGCCTGCGCACGCTGACCGATCCCAACACCGGCCGCGACTTCGTCGCCGGCAAAGCCGTCAGGAAGATCGCGATCGACGGCGCAGACATCGCCGTCGACATCCAGCTGGGATACCCGGCGAAGACGCAGCACGAGATCCTGCGCAAGCTCATCGCGCAGCACTTGGCAGCGCTGCCCGGCGCCGGCCGCGTCAGCGTGCACATGACGCAGAAGATCACCTCGCACGCGGTGCAGCGCGGCGTGAAGCTGATCCCCTCGGTGAAGAACATCATCGCGGTCGCGAGCGGCAAGGGCGGCGTGGGCAAGTCGACCACTGCGGTCAACCTCGCGCTGGCGCTGGCGGCCGAGGGCGCGAACGTCGGCGTGCTCGACGCCGACATCTACGGCCCCTCGCAGCCGATGATGCTGGGCATCGCCGGCAAGCCGGAATCGACCGACGGCAAGACGCTGGAGCCGCTGGAGGCCTACGGGCTGCAGGCGATGTCGATCGGCTTCCTCATCGACCAGGACACGCCGATGGTCTGGCGCGGGCCCGATGGTGACGCAGGCGCTGGAGCAGCTGTTGAAGGACACCAACTGGCGCGACCTCGACTACCTGATCGTGGACATGCCGCCGGGCACCGGCGACATCCAGCTCACGCTGTCGCAGAAGGTGCCGGTGACCGGCGCCGTGATCGTGACGACGCCGCAGGACATCGCGCTGCTCGACGCGCGCAAGGGCCTCAAGATGTTCGAGAAGGTCGGCGTGCCGATCGTCGGCATCGTCGAGAACATGAGCATCCACGTCTGCTCGAGCTGCGGCCACGCCGAGCACATCTTCGGCGAGGGCGGGGCGCAGCGGATGTGCGCCGACTACAACGTCCCCTTCCTGGGCGGGCTGCCGCTGGACATCCGCATCCGCGAGCAGACCGACTCGGGTCGGCCGACGGTGATCGCCGATCCGGACGGCAAGATCGCCGAGATCTACCGCGGCATCGCGCGCCGGGTGGCGATCTTCGTCGCGCAGAAGGCCGAGGACCACTCGGCGAAGTTCCCCAGTATCGTCATCCAGAACACATGATCAAGTCCGACCGCTGGATCCGCCGGATGGCGAAGGAGGCGCGGATCATCGAGCCGTTCGAGCCGCAGCAGGTGCGCGAGATCGACGGCCGCAAGATCGTCTCCTACGGCACGTCGAGCTACGGCTACGACATCCGCTGCTCGCGCGAATTCAAGATCTTCACCAACATCAACTCGACCATCGTCGATCCCAAGGCGTTCGACGCCGGCTCGTTCGTCGACTTCACCGGCGACGTGTGCATCATCCCGCCGAACTCGTTCGCGCTGGCGCGCACCGTCGAGTACTTCCGGATCCCGCGCAACGTGCTCACGATATGTCTCGGCAAGAGCACGTACGCCCGCTGCGGCATCATCGTCAACGTCACGCCGTTCGAGCCCGAGTGGGAGGGCTACGTGACGCTCGAGTTCTCCAACACCACGCCGCTGCCGGCCAAGATCTACGCCAACGAGGGTGTTGCGCAGGTGATCTTCTTCGAGTCCGACGAAGTCTGCGAGGTCTCGTACAAGGACCGCGGCGGCAAGTACCAGGGCCAGCAGGGCGTCACGCTGCCCAAGATCTGACTCGGCGGCGCCGCCGGTGCGACGCGCTTGACGTCGATCAAGCCCCGCTCGGCGGGCAAGCCCGAACATGAGAGCAGGCCGTTCGACGACCCCGGCCGGAGGCTGCTCCCATGTCCACCCCCTACGTCTACCTGTTCGGCGCCGCGCGCACCGATGGCTCGGCGGCGATGAAGAACCTGCTCGGCGGCAAGGGCGCCAACCTGGCCGAGATGTGCCGGCTGGGCATCACCGTGCCACCGGGATTCACCATCAGCACCGAGGCCTGCACGGTGTACACCGAGCAGGGGAAGGACGCGGCGCTGAAGTTGATCGAGGCCGAGGTGCTGCAGGGCGTGGCCTGCGTCGAGAAGGAGATCGGCAAGCGCTTCGGCGATGCGGCCGACCCGCTGCTGCTGTCGGTGCGCTCGGGCGCGCGGGCGTCGATGCCGGGGATGATGGACACCATCCTCAACCTGGGCCTGAACGACGAGGCCGTGCTGGGCCTCGCCGCCAAGGCCGGCAACGAGCGCTTCGCCTGGGATACGTACCGGCGCTTCGTGCAGATGTACGGCGACGTCGTGATGGGCCTGAAGCCCGTTTCGAAGGAGGACCACGACCCCTTCGAAGTGGTCATCGAGATGGTCAAGGACGCGAAGGGCGTCGCGCTCGACACCGAGCTCGACAGCGCCGACCTGAAGGAGCTGGTGACGCGGTTCAAGGCGCTGATCCGCGCGCGCATCGGCCGCGACTTCCCCACCGATCCGTGGCAGCAGCTCTGGGGCGCCGTCGCGGCCGTGTTCGACAGCTGGAACAATGACCGGGCGCAGGTCTACCGCGAGCTCAACGACATCCCGCAGTCCTGGGGCACGGCCGTCAACGTCCAGGCGATGGTCTTCGGCAACCTCGGCGAGGGCAGCGCCACGGGTGTTGCGTTCTCGCGCGACGCCGGCACCGGCGAGGACCTCTTCAACGGCGAGTTCCTGGTCAACGCGCAGGGCGAGGACGTGGTCGCCGGCATCCGCACGCCGCAGCAGGTGTCGCTGGTGGGCTCGCGCCGCTGGGCCGAGCTGGCACAGGTGAGCGAGGCCGAACGGCGCGCGAGGTACCCTTCGCTGGAAGAGCTGATGCCGGAAATCTACCGCCAGCTGCTGCACGCGGAGACCACGCTCGAAAGCCATTTCAAGGACATGCAGGACCTGGAGTTCACGATCCAGCAAGGCAAGCTGTGGATGCTGCAGACGCGCAACGGCAAGCGCACCGGCGCCGCGATGGTGCGCATCGCGATGGAGATGCTGCAGCAGGGCATGATCGACGAGAAGACCGCGCTGCAGCGCGTGGTGCCCGACCGGCTGAACGACCTGCTGCACCCGATCTTCGATCCCAAGGCCCTGCAGGAGGCGACCGTGATCGCGCGCGGCCTGCCGGCATCGCCCGGCGCTGCCAGCGGGCAGATCGTGTTCTTCGCCGACGAGGCCGAGGAGTGGGTGAAGCGGGGCAAGGCGGTGATCCTGGTGCGCCAGGAAACCTCGCCCGAGGACCTGCGCGGGATGAGCGTGGCCAAGGGCATCCTGACCGCCCGCGGCGGCATGACCTCGCACGCCGCGGTGGTGGCGCGCGGCATGGGCAAGTGCTGCGTGTCCGGCGCCGGTGCGGTGCACGTGGACCCCAGGGCGCGCGTCATGACCATCGGCGCGGCGTCCTGGGAGGAAGGCGAGTGGATTTCGCTCAACGGTTCCACCGGCGAGGTTCTTGCCGGGAGCATCGCCACCAAGGATGCCGAGCTGAGCGGCGACTTCGGCGCGCTGATGGCGCTGGCCGACCGCTACAAGCGGCTCGAGGTGCGCGCCAATGCCGACACGCCGGAAGAAGCCGCGGTGGCGCGCAACTTCGGCGCCACCGGCATCGGGCTGTGCCGCACCGAGCACATGTTCTTCGAGGGCGAGCGCATCAACGCCGTGCGCGAGATGATCCTGGCCGATGACGAGGCCGGGCGCCGCAAGGCACTGGCCAAGCTGCTGCCGATGCAGCGCGGCGATTTCGAGGGCCTGTTCCGCGAGATGAGCGGCCTGCCGGTGACGATCCGCCTGCTCGACCCGCCGCTGCACGAGTTCGTTCCGCACGACGAGGCCGGGCAGCGGGCGCTGGCCGAGGAGATGAAGGTCTCGCCGGGCAAGATCAGGATGCGCGTGGAGGAGCTGCACGAGTTCAACCCGATGCTCGGGCACCGCGGCTGCCGCCTGGGCATCACCTATCCCGAGATCACCGAGATGCAGGCGCGCGCCATCATCGAGGCCGGCCTCAACATGAAGGCCAGGGGTGTGGACGTCAAGGCCGAGATCATGGTGCCGCTGGTGGGCACGGTGCGCGAGTTCAACGCGCAGGCCGCGGTCATCCGCGCCACCGCCGCCCAGGTGTTCGCCGAGCGCGGCGAGACGCTCCGCTACATGCTGGGCACGATGATCGAGACGCCGCGCGCCGCGCTGGTGGCCGACAGCATCGGCAGGCAGGCCGAGTTCTTCTCGTTCGGCACCAACGACCTGACGCAGATGACGCTGGGCTTCTCGCGGGACGACTCCGGCACGTTCCTGCCCGAATACCTGAAACGCGGCATGTACGAGCAGGACCCGTTCCGCTCGATCGACCAGAAGGGCGTCGGCCTGCTGGTGGAGATGGCGGTGAGGAAGGGCCGGGAAGTGCGCCCCGGCATCGAGGTCGGCGTGTGCGGCGAGCACGGCGGCGACCCGGCCTCGGTCGCCTTCTTCCACCGCGCCGGCCTCGACTACGTGAGCTGCTCGCCGTTCCGCGTGCCGATCGCGCGGCTGGCCGCGGCGCAGGCGGCGATCGGCGGCTGAGGCGGGCCTGGTCCCCTCCCGCCGCGGGCGGGTCGGCCGCCCCGATTGTCCCGTGCGGCGGGGCATTGCGCGTATAATCCGCGCCTTTCCAGCTTCACCGCGGCAGGCGCGGTGCTGCGAAGGGGGCCCATGAAATTCCGTTTCCCGATCGTCATCATCGACGAGGACTTCCGCTCCGAGAACACCTCCGGCCTGGGCATCCGCGCGCTGGCGGACGCGATCGAGAAGGAGGGGATGGAGGTGCTGGGCGTAACGAGCTACGGCGACCTGTCGCAGTTCGCGCAGCAGCAGAGCCGCGCCTCCGCATTCATCCTGTCGATCGACGACGAGGAGTTCACGCCCGGCCCGGAGATCGACCCGGCGGTGGTCAACCTGCGCACCTTCATCGAGGAGATCCGCTTCCGCAACGCCGAGATCCCGATCTACCTGTACGGCGAGACGCGCACGTCGCGGCACATCCCCAACGACGTGCTGCGCGAGCTGCATGGCTTCATCCACATGTTCGAGGACACGCCGGAGTTCGTCGCGCGGCACATCATCCGCGAGACCAAGTCCTACCTCGATTCGCTGGCGCCGCCGTTCTTCCGCGCGCTGGTCGACTACGCGCAGGACGGCTCGTATTCGTGGCACTGCCCGGGCCACTCGGGCGGGGTCGCGTTCCTCAAGAGCCCCGTCGGGCAGATGTTCCACCAGTTCTTCGGCGAGAACATGCTGCGCGCCGACGTCTGCAACGCGGTGGACGAGCTGGGGCAGCTGCTCGACCACACCGGCCCCGTCGCCGCCGCGGAGCGCAATGCGGCGCGCATCTTCAACGCCGACCACTGCTTCTTCGTCACCAACGGCACGTCGACGTCGAACAAGATGGTCTGGCACGCCAACGTGGCGCCCGACGACATCGTGGTCGTCGACCGCAACTGCCACGTGTCGATCCTGCACGCGATCACGATGACCGGCGCGATTCCCGTGTTCCTGACGCCGACGCGCAACCACCTCGGCATCATCGGCCCGATCCCGCTCGAGGAGTTCGCGCCGGAGAACATCGCGCGCAAGATCGAGGCCAACCCGATCGCGCGCGCGGCGAAGAACAAGAAGCCGCGGATCCTGACGCTGACGCAGAGCACCTACGACGGCATCGCCTACAACGTCGAGATGCTGAAGGCCACGCTCGACGACACCATCGACACGCTGCACTTCGACGAGGCCTGGCTGCCGCACGCGACGTTCCACGACTTCTACAAGGACATGCACGCGATCGGCAAGGACCGGCCGCGCAGCAAGGTCGCGATCGTCTTCGCCACGCACTCGACGCACAAGCTGCTGGCCGGCATCTCGCAGGCCTCGCAGATCATCGTGCAGGAGTCCGAGACGCGCAAGCTCGACCGCCACATCTTCAACGAGGCGTACCTGATGCACACGTCGACCTCGCCGCAGTACGCGATCATCGCGTCCTGCGACGTGTCGGCGGCGATGATGGAGCCGCCGGGCGGCACGGCGCTGGTCGAGGAATCGATCATCGGAGGCGCTCGACTTCCGCCGCGCGATGCGCAAGGTCGACGACGAGTGGGGCAAGGACTGGTGGTTCAAGGTCTGGGGTCCGGAGCGCCTGTCGCCCGAGGGCATCGGCAAGCGCGACGACTGGCTGCTGCGCGCCAACGAGAAGTGGCACGGCTTCGGCGACCTGGCCACGGGGTTCACGATCCTCGACCCGATCAAGGCGACGGTGATCACGCCCGGGCTCGACGTCTCGGGGAAGTTCGCGAAGACCGGCATCCCGGCCGCGATCGTCACCCGGTTCCTGGCCGAGCACGGCGTCATCGTCGAGAAGACCGGGCTCTACTCGTTCTTCATCATGTTCACGATCGGCATCACCAAGGGCCGCTGGAACACGCTGGTGACCGCGCTGCAGCAGTTCAAGGACGACTACGACAAGAACCAGCCGCTGTGGAAGATCCTGCCCGAGTTCTGCGGCAAGCATCCGAAGTACGAGCGCGTGGGCCTGCGCGACCTCTGCCAGCAGATCCACGACATGTACAAGGCGAACGACGTGGCGCGGGTGACGACCGAGATGTACCTGTCCGACATGCAGCCGGCGATGAAGCCCTCCGAGGCATTCGCGTGCATGGCGCACCGCGAGATCGACCGTGTCGAGATCGACGATCTCGAAGGGCGGATCACCAGCGTGCTGCTGACGCCGTACCCGCCGGGCATTCCGCTGCTGATCCCGGGCGAGCGCTTCAACCGCACGATCGTGCAGTACCTGCAGTTCGCGCGGAGCTTCAATGCGCAGTTCCCCGGCTTCGACACCGACATCCACGGACTGGTGGAGGAACCCGGCGAGGACGGCAAGCCGCGCTACTTCATGGATTGCGTGCGCCAGCGCTGACGCGCCGCGGGCGGCCGGCCGCGGCAGCCCGCAGCGACGCTGCCGGGTTCCGCTTCGGCGCCGGGAGCTAGGCCGCGGATTCGGCGGCCACCGCGGTCGCCGCGCCGGCGACGAGCCGCCCGGCGGGGCCGGCGTTCGCCGCGGCCACCAGCGCCGCGAGCACGCAGGAGGCCATCCGCACTTCCATCGTATCCATGCGCACGGGCGCGACGATCGGCAGCGTGGCGCCGAGGACGATGCCCGCCGCGAAGCCGGAGGTGAGGCTCGTGAGGGTGCGCAGCACCAGCAATCCGGCCTCCATGCCGGGCGCGATCAGCACGTCGGCGCGGCCCGCGACTTCGGACCGGCGCCCGTTGGCGGCGGCGCTCTCCCCGGAGAGCGCGCTGTCCGCCGCGAGCGGGCCGTCGATGATGGCGTCCTCGAAGATCCCCTGCTCGGCCATGGCCTTCAATGCCGCGGCGTCCGCGGTCGACGGAAACGCGGGATTCACCGCATCCATGGCCGCGAGCAGCGCGACGCGCGGGGTCGGCTCCCCCAGCACGTGGGCGAGGGCGATCGTGTTCTGGACGATGTCGCGTTTCGCCGCGAGGTTCGGCGTGATGTTGACGCAGGTGTCGGCGAACAGGATGCCGTGGGGCCATCCGGCAAGGTCGACGAACGACGCGTGCGAGAGCCGGCGCAGCCCGCGCAGGCCGGAATCCGGCGCCGACACGCACGAGAGCAGGTCCTCGTTGCCGAGGCTGCCCTTGACCAGCACCGTGACGCGGCCGGCGCGGGCAAGCTCGACCGCATGCAGCGCGGCGCTGCGCGGCGCGTCGTCGGTGTCGACGATGGGCAGGCGGCCGAGGTCGACGCCCGCCTTGCCGGCGGCGTCGCGAATCCTGCTTTCGGGGCCGACCAGCAGCGGTGCGAGCGTAGCCGGTGAAGGCGCGGCAAGCGCCAGCTGCAGGGAATCGCGGTCGCACGGAAAGATGAACGCCGCCGGCTGCGCCGGGAGCTGCCGCACCCGTTCGACGAAGCGCGGGAAATGGGTCCGGGTCAGCATGGGCCCAGCCTCGCAAGCCCCGCGGGCGGTGTCAACGCCATGCCGACGGAAGGCCGTCGCGGCGGTATGCCCGGTCCCGGCGCTACCCGTCGCGGCGGACGCACTCCGCGGTGTTCCGTCGGGCGGCTGCGCCGGTCGCGGCCCGGTTGACGCTGCCCGCGGCGCGACGGTCCGGCAGCGCTCGCTGTCCAGGCCGGCGTAGATCCGCCGATCGCCTCGTCCTTGGTGTCGAAGACGCGGTCGCGCGCCGAACTCGTCGAGGAAGCCTCCGCGGTGCAGGACGTCGCGCACCGCGGGCTTCAGGTTGGACAGGTAGAGCATGCCGCCGGCGTCGCGCGTGAGCTTCGCCTCGTGCACCAGCAGCTGGGCGCCGGCGACGTCGATGAAGTTGATCCGGCTGCCGATCAGCAGCAGGTGGCGGCGGTCCGGGCGTGCCTCCGGCGCGACGTCGATCTCGTCGCGGACGTGCTCCGCCGCGCCGAAGAACAGCGAGCCGTCGACGCGCAGCAGCGCGAGCTGCGGGCATTCTGCGAGGCGCCGGCCGGCCCGGCGTCGGCGAGCGGCACGAAGCGGCGCTGCCGGCCCGCGGGTCGGGCGCGACCGGCGTGAGCTCGGATGCGTGGTGCGGTTGAGGTAGACGAGCAGCGAGGCGAGCACGCCGACGAAGATCGCGAACTCGAGCTGGATGGCGAGCGTCGCGAGAACGTCAGTGGCGAGGACCAGCGCCTCGCCGCGGCTCGTGCGGCGATCGCGCCGCATCTCGCCGATGTCGATGAGGCCCCACGCGACGACGAACAGCAGCGCCGCCATCACGGCGAGCGGGAGGTATGCGGCGAGCGGCGCCACGGCCGAGCAGCACCAGCAGCAGCAGCACGGCCGAGAAGACCGCGGCGAGCGGCGTGCGGCGCGCCGGCTTCGTAGTTGATGCCGCTGCGGTTGAAGGAGCCCGACGACGGATACGCGGAGCTGAACGCGCCGACGATGTTGGACAGGCCCTGGCCGACGAACTCCTGGTTGCCGTCGATGCGCTGCCCGGACTTGACGCCGACCGCGCGCGCGATCGACACCGCCTCGGTCAGGCCGAGCACGGTCAGCGCCAGCGCAGTCGGAAAGAGCTTGCGCCAGATCTCCGGGTCGAACGACGGCAGCGACAGCGAGGGAATGCCGGAGCGGCAGCGCGCCGACCGCCGGTACCCTGGTGCCGTGCCGGTCGCCGCGAGCGCGTAGCCGATGAGGCCGCCGGCCAGCATCGCGACGATCATGTACGGAATCCGCGGCAGCGAGCCGCCTTGCGGCGATGGCGACGACCAGCGTCGACCGCGCCGGTCGCGGTGATCCACGGTCGATGGCGCCGACGCGCCGGCGAACGCGTGCAGGGTCTCGAAGAATCCCGTTCCGGAAGGGACGGCGACGCCGAAGAAATTCCTCAGCTGCGCGGCGATGATCAGCAGGCCGGCGCCGGCGGTGAAGCCGACCACCACCGTGTGCGAGATGAAGTTGACGAGCGCGCCCAGGCGCGCCAGCCCCATGCCGAACTGCAGCAGCCCGACCATCAGCGCGAGCGTCAGCACCAGTTCGATGTAGTGCGCGCGCTGCCCGGGCGCGGCCAGCGGCGCGATCGTCGCGAACACCACCAGCGACATCGCGTTGGTCGGCCCGGAGATCTGGTGCCACGACGAGCCCCACAGCGCGGCGACGATCGCCGGCAGCATCGCGCAGTAAAGGCCGTACTCCGGCGGCATGCCGGCGAGCGTCGCGTACGCGACGCCCTGCGGCAGCACGACCAGCGCGCCGATGAGCCCGGCGTTGCGCATCGGCGCGCAGCGCGCCGGGGTTCACGCGCGCGCCACGACAGGAACGGGACAGCCTCAGCGCACGGGGCGGCATGGGCCTGCGGGGTCGACGAAGCGAAGCGGACGACGCTGCCCGCGGCGCGCCGGTCAGACCTTGCCCTTCCAGGGCACGACCACCTTCTCGACGCAGCGCATCAGCAGGTCGAACAGGTAGGCCACCGCGCCGATCACGATGATGCCCATGATGACGATGTCGGTGCGCAGGAAGTTCGACGCATTGAGCACCATCTGGCCCAGGCCCGAGCGCGCGGCGACCATCTCGGCGGCGACCAGCGTGGTCCAGCCGAAGCCGATCGCGATGCGCATGGCGGTCAGGATCTCCGGCATCGCGCCCGGGATGATCACGTGCCAGATCACCTGCCGGCGCGACGCGCCCATCGAGTACGCGGCGTGGATCTGCTCCTGCGACACCGAGCGCACGCCCGCGCGGGCGCTCATCGCGAGCGGCGCGAAGCAGGCGAGGTAGATCAGCAACACCTTCGAGAACTCGTCGATGCCGAACCAGATGACGATCAGCGGCAGGTAGGCGAGCGGCGGCAGCGGGCGGTAGAACTCGATCGGCGGGTCGAAGATGCCGCGCACCACGCGCGAGACGCCCATCGCGATGCCGATCGGGATCGCGGTGAGGCAGGCGAGGAAGAAGGCCGTGAACACGCGGAACATGCTCCAGCCGAAGTGCGTGAGCGAGCGGCTCGTCGACGGTCTGCCCCATCGCCGACTCCCAGAGCCGCAGGAAGACGTTCTGCGGCTTGGGCAGGAACAGCGGCGGCACCCAGCGCAACTCGCTCGCCACCCACCACAGCGCGAACAGGATCGCGATCGTCACGACCGAGATCGTCGTGCTGCGGCCTTCGCCCGGCGTGGAGTAGCTCGACGTGCGCGGTGCGCTGCCGTTGGCCATGATTGCCTGCCGCGGGGCCTGCGGCTACTCGCCGCGCTCGCCGCCGGGACCGGCGGCGCCCGGCTCGCGATGGTGGATGACGGCCAGCACTTCCTCGCGCACGCGGATGAAGTCAGGCGAGGACTTCACCGCCCGCGCGTCGCGGGTGGCGATGAACCGCCGGCCGAAGTCGAGGCGGTACTCGTGCGAGATCTTGCCCGGGCGCGGAGTCATCACGACCAGGTGCGTGGCGAGGAACAGCGCCTCCTCGACCGAGTGGGTGATGAAGAAGCACATCTTGCCGGTGGCGTGCCAGACGTCGAGGATCGTCTCCTGGATCGCCTCGCGGGTGAAGGCGTCGAGCGCGCCCAGCGGCTCGTCCATCAGCAGGAGCTCCGGGTCGCTCGCCAGCGCGCGGGCGATGCCCACGCGCTGCTGCATCCCGCCGGAGAGCTCGTAGATCGCGCGCCCGGCGAAATCCGCGAGGCCGACCAGCGCGAGCTTGTCGTGCGCGACGCGGCGGCGCTCCGCCGCGCCCACGCCGCGCATGCGCAGGCCGAACTCGACGTTCTCGGCGACGTTGAGCCACGGCATCAGCGCGTGCTTCTGGAAGACGACGCCGCGCTCGGCGCCGGGTCCCGTGATCGGCTTGCCGTCGAGCAGCAGCGTGCCGTCGGTCGGCGGCAGGAAGCCGGCGATGCAGGAGAGCAGCGTCGTCTTGCCGCAACCCGACGCGCCGATGGCGACGACGAAGTCGCCGTCGCGCATCGCGAGGTTGATGTCGGACAGCGCGTCGACCGTGCCCGTCTTGGTCGCGTAGCGGACGCCGAGGTGCGCGATGTCGAGGGTCGGCACCGGCAGCCGCGCGCTATTTCATGGCGCGCGTGACGTACTCCGGGGTCACGCTGGCCGAGTAGTCCTTGGCGAGTTCCTGGATCCGGCCCTGCTCCTTGAGGAACTTCGAGGTCTCGACGAGCGCCTTGACCACGCCGCCGTTCGCGCCGCCCCCCAGCCACTTGTTCGACGCCTGCTCCTGCAGCGACGGGAAGCCGTAGAGGCCCATCGTCGCCGGGACGTCCTCGGGCTTCGAGCCCGACCACTTGGCCACCGCGGCGACCTTGGCCGGATCGCTCGTGAACGCCTTGGCGTTGGCCTTGTACTCGGCGTCGGCCTTGGCCACCGCCTTGACCAGCGCGACCATGAAGTCGGCGTTTTCCTTCGCCCACTTCTTCGAGACCACGAGCCCGTCGAACGTGCACTTGCCCTTGGCGCAGAGCTCGCCCGAGGTGACCAGCACCTTGCCGTTCTTCTTGGTCGTGGCGAGCGCCGGGTCCCAGATGAACGTCGCGTCGATGTCGCCGCGCGCCCACGCGGCCGCGATCTCCGGCGGGCGCATGTTGAGGACCTGGACGTCGGTGGGCTTGAGCCCGGCCAGCTCCATCGCGTAGAGCAGGTGGAAATGGCTGGTCGACACGAACGGTGTGGCGACCTTCTTGCCCTTGAGGTCCGCCACCTTGGTGATGCCGCTGCCATCGCGCGCCACCAGCGCTTCGGCGGCGCCGATGTCCTCGAGCACCCAGAACATCTCGATGTCGAGGCCCTGGCTGATCGCGGTGGCGATCGGCGCGCTGCCGGCCTCGCCCAGCTGCACGTCGCCGGAGGCCATCGCGCGGATGACGTCGCCGCCGCCGCCGAACTGCCGCCAGTTGATCTTGTAGCCGGTCGCCTTCTCGATCTCGCCCTGCTGCTGCACCCAGCGGAACGGGATCACCATGTCCTGGTAAGCGAAGGTCACCGTCTTCTGCGCCCATGCGGGCAGCGCGGCGGCCAGTGCCAGAATCGTGCCGGCGATCAGTCTCTTCATCACTTCTCCTTGGAATCGAATCTCGGATGGCCGCCGCCTGGCCGCGCCTTCGCGCGAGCAGGAGGCGGCGACAGGGGACAGCGCGCTCAGAGCGCGGCGATCGTCTTGCGCAGGATGCCGGCGATCACGTCGACGTGCGAGCGATCGGCGATCAGCGGCGGCGCGACGATCGCGGCGTCGCCGGTGGTCTTGAGGTTGAGGCCGTTGTCGAAGAGCCGCCGCTGCAGCACGTGCCCGCGCCGGCCGGGCGCGCCGTCCGCGTGGACCTCGATCGCGGCCATCATCCCGTAGCCGCGGATGTCGGCGACCACCGGGATGTCCTTCAGCGAAAAGATCGCGTCGAGGAAGTACGGCGACAGCGCGCGTCCGCGCTCGAACAGGCCCTCGTCGCGGTAGATGTCGAGTGTGGCCAGCGCGGCGGCGCAGGAGGCGGGGTGCCCGGAATAGGTGTACCCGTGGAAGAACTCGATGGCGCCTTCCGGCGCGGCGGCGACGATGGTGTCGTGGATGCGCTCGCTGACGGCGATCGCGCCCATCGGCTGCGCGCCGTTGGTGATGCCCTTGGCCATCGTCATCATGTCCGGCGTGACGCCGAAGCTCTGCGCGGCGAAGGCCTGTCCGGTACGGCCGTAGCCGGTGATCACCTCGTCGAACACGAGCAGGATGCCGTGCGCGTCGCAGATCTCGCGCAGGCGCGCGAGGTAGCCCTTCGGCGGCACCAGGCAGCCCGTGGAGCCGGCGATCGGTTCCACGAAGCACGCGGCGACGTTCTCGGGGCCGTACAGGTTGATGATCCGCACGAGGTCCTCGGCGAGCTCCACGCCGTGCGCGCCTTCGCCGCGGGACGAAGAGGTTCTCCTTGAGGTGCGTGTGCCGCATGTGGGCGATGCCCGGCAGCCCCGGACCGTACTTGCGGCGGTTGTTGACCATGCCCGACAGCGCAAGCCCGCCGAAATTGACGCCGTGGTAGGCGCGCTCGCGGGAGACGAAGACGTTGCGGCCGCCCTGGCCGCGCGCCTGGTGGTAGGCGAGCGCCAGCTTCATCGCGCTGTCGACCGCCTCGGAGCCCGAGTTGGCGAAGAAGATCCGGTTGAGATCGCCCGGCGTCAGCGCGGCCACGCGGGTCGCGAGCTCGAACTGCTTCGGGTGCGCGCGCAGGAACGGCGCGCAGAAGTCGAGCTCGCGCAGCTGCCTGCCGACCGCATCGGCGATCTCCTTGCGCCCGTGGCCGGCCGACACGCAGAACAGGCCCGACGACGCGTCGATGATCCTGTCGCCGCGGTCGTTCCACATGTACATGCCTTCCGCGCGGACGACCATCTGCGGATCGGCCTTGAACTCGCGGTTGGGCGTGAAAGGCATCCAGAGCTCGTCGAGCGAAAGCTTGGACGTCGGGGACTGGACTTGGTCGTGCAGCGTCGGTTCGGCATGGCCCATCGCGGTTTCCTCCTGGGGGACTTCCCGGCGCGCTCCGCCCCGGGTGGCACCGGGGCGTCGCTATGCTAGGATCAATCCGCAATGCTACACCTTTGCCGGGGAATGCGGCGAGCGGGCGGGCGCGTCCGCCGGCCGGCCGCGTCGCCCCGGCGCCTTCCGGAGAAATCCCCATGCGCATAGGCGTCCCCAAAGAGATCAAGGTCCTCGAGAACCGCGTCGGCCTCGTCCCCGGCAGCGTCCGCGAGCTCGTCGCCCACGGGCACGAGGTGATCGTCGAGCACGGCGCCGGACTCGGCATCGGCATGAACGACGACGCGTACGAGAAGGCCGGCGCGCAGATCGCGGCCAACGCCGCGGCGGTGTTCGCCGCCGCCGACATGATCGTCAAGGTCAAGGAGCCGCAGGCCGTCGAGCGCAGGATGCTCCGCGACGGCCAGATCCTGTTCACCTACCTGCACCTCGCCCCCGACCCGGACCAGGCGCGGGAACTGGTCGACAGCGGCGCCGTCTGCATCGCCTACGAGACCGTCACCTCGCCGACGGGCGGCCTGCCGCTGCTCGCCCCGATGTCGGAGGTCGCCGGGCGGATGTCGATCCAGGCCGGTGCGTACTACCTCGAGAAGCCGCACGGCGGGCTCGGCATCCTGCTCGGCGGCGTGCCGGGGGTCGATCCGGCCAAGGTCGTCATCCTGGGCGGCGGCGTGGTCGGCACGCACGCGATCCACATCGCGCTCGGCATGGGCGCGGAAGTCTGGGTGCTCGACCGCAACACCGAGGTGCTGCGGGGCCTCTGGCGCCAGTTCGGGCGGCCGCTCAACACCGTGTTCTCGACGCAGGACGCGATCGAGCGGCACGTGGTCACCGCCGATCTCGTCGTCGGCGGCGTGCTGATCCCCGGCGCGTCGGCGCCGAAGCTCGTGTCGGCGGCGCTGGTGAAGAAGATGAAGCACGGCTCGGTCATCGTCGACGTCGCCATCGACCAGGGCGGCTGCTTCGAGACCTCGCGCGCGACGACCCACGCCGACCCGATCTACGTGGTCGACGGCGTCACGCACTATTGCGTCGCCAACATGCCCGGCGGCGTGCCGCGCACGTCGACCTTCGCGCTCAACAACGCGACGCTGCCGTTCGTGCTGGCGCTTGCCGAAAAGGGATGGAAGCGCGCCCTCGCCGACGATCCGCACCTGAGGAACGGGCTCAACGTTGCCTTCGGCAAGGTGACCTGCCGGCCCGTTGCCGAGGCGCTGGGCTATGCCTACGTCGCGCCGGAAACCGTGATGTAGCGACGGCGCGATATCATCGGCCGAGCGCCGTGCCCGGACCGTAATTCGTAGCCCGGCGTTGCGCGCAGCGAAACCCGGGGCAACCGCGGCCACGGCCCGAACCACCCGGGTTTCGCGTCGCGCAACGCCGGGCTGCACAATTCACGATCGCAGGAGGAGCCGCCATGAACAAGCCCGTCGAAATGCCGCTGGCCGTCGTCGGCCGGCAGAAGATGACCGCGTCGGAGGCGTTCGTCGAGACGCTCGTCGCCAACGGCGTCAGGGACGTCTTCGGCATCGTCGGCTCGGCGTACATGGACGCGCTCGATCTCTTCCCGCTCGCGGGTATCCGCTTCATCTCGGTCGCGCACGAGCAGGGCGGCGGCCACATGGCGGACGGCTACGCGCGGGTGTCCGGCCGCCACGGCGTGTGCATCGCCCAGAACGGGCCCGGCATCACCAACTTCGTCACCTCGACCGCGGCCGCGTACTGGGCGCATTCGCCGGTGGTGGTGATCACGCCGGAGACGGGCAGCGCGACCATCGGCCTGGGCGGCTTCCAGGAGACCGAGCAGCTGCCGATCTTCTCGAAGATCACCAAGTATCAGGCGCACGTGAACAACCGCGCGCGGATGGCCGAGCTCACCGCGCGCGCGTTCGACCGCGCCCACCTCGAGCTGGGGCCGACCCAGCTCAACATCCCGCGCGACTTCTTCTACGGCGACATCGAGTGCGAGATCCCGCGGCCGATGGTGATCGAGCGCGGCGCGGGCGGCGAGAAGAGCCTCGACGAGGCGGCGGCGCTGCTGGCGGCGGCGAAGTTCCCGGTGATCCTGGCCGGCGGCGGGGTCATCATGGCCAACGGCGGCGCCGAGGCGGTGGCGCTGGCGGAGCTGCTGCAGGCGCCGGTGTGCAACAGCTACCTGCACAACGATTCGTTCCCGGCGGGCCACCCGCTGTGGTGCGGCCCGCTCGGCTACCAGGGCTCGCAGGCGGCGATGAAGCTGATCGCGAAGGCCGACGTGGTGCTGGCGCTGGGCACCCGCCTGGGGCCGTTCGGCACGCTGCCGCAGTACGGGATGGATTACTGGCCGAAGCAGGCGAAGATCATCCAGGTTGACGCCGACGCGAAGATGCTCGGGCTGGTCAAGCAGATTTCGGTGGGCATCTGCGGCGACGCCCGGGCCGCGGCGCAGGCGCTGATGGCGCGGCTCGCCGGCAAGGCGCTGGCGTGTCACGCCAATCGCGACGCGCGGCTGGCCGAGGTGAAGGCGGCGAAGGCGGCGTGGGAAGCCGAGCTCGACGGCTGGGCGCACGAGAAGGACGCCTGGTCGATCGAGGTGGCGAAGGGCTCCGCGCACATGCACCCGCGGCAGATGCTGCGCGAGCTGGAGAAGGCGATGCCGGACGGCGCGATGGTCTCCACCGACATCGGCAACATCTGCTCGGTGTCGAACTCGTACCTGCGCTTCAACCGGCCGCGCTCGATGTTCGCGGCGATGAGCTTCGGCAACTGCGGCTACGCGTTCCCGACCATCGTCGGCGCCAAGGTGGCGGCGCCCGACCGTCCGGCCATCGCCTACGTCGGCGACGGCGCGTGGGGCATGAGCTTCGGCGAGATCCAGACCTGCGTGCGCGAGAACATCGCGGTGACTGCGGTCGTGTTCAACAACGGGCAGTGGGGCGCGGAGAAGAAGAACCACGTCGACTTCTACGAGAACCGCTTCGTCGGCGTGAACCTCGACAAGCAGCCCTCGTGGGCGGCGGTGGCGCGGGCGATGGGCGCCGAGGGCGTGACGATCGACCGACTCGGCGACGTCGGCCCGGCGCTGCGCGCGGCGGCCAGGGCGCAGGGCGAGGGCAAGACCACCATCCTCGAGATGATGGTGACGCGCGAGCTGGGCGACCCGTTCCGGCGCGACGCGCTGGCGCTGCCCGTGCGGCACCTCGAGAAATACCGCTCCACCGCCGCGAAGCGCGGCTGACCCGCAGGGATGAGACGATGAAGGCACGACTCCGCTGGCTGGCCCCGCTGGCCGCCGCGCTCGCACTTGCCGCCGGCGCCGCGGCCGGGCAAGGCTACCCGAACAAGCCGATCCGCTTCGTCGTGCCCTACCCGCCGGGTGGCGGCACCGACGTCGTCGCCCGCATCCTGACCGAGCCGCTGGCGGCGGAGCTCGGCCAGCCGATCATCATCGACAACCGCGGCGGCGCGGCCGGCAACGTCGGCACCGACATCGCGGCCAAGTCGCCGGCCGACGGCTACACGGTGCTGTTCACGCTGTCCTCCCACACCATCAACCCGAGGCTCTACGACAAGCTGCCGTTCGACGTCGAGAAGGATTTCGCGCCGATCAGCCTCGCGGCGATGATCCCGCAGATTCTCGTCGTCAATCCGGGCGTGCCGGCGAGCAACGTCAAGGAATTGATCGCGCTGGCCAAGGCGCAGCCGGGCAAGCTCAACTACGCATCGGTCGGCACCGGCTCGCCGGGGCACATCGCCGGCGAGCTGTTCAAGCTGCGTACCGGCGTGGACATCGTGCACGTCCCGTACAAGGGCGGCGGACCGGCGGTCACCGACACCATCGGCGGGCAGGTGCAGCTGCTGTTCGTGTCGATGCCGGCGGCGTGGCAGTTCGTCAAGGCCGGCCGGCTGAAGGCGATCGCCGTCACCAGCGCCAAGCGCAGCGCGACCGCGCCGGACGTGCCCACGTTCGTCGAGTCGGGCGTTCCCGATTTCGTCGTCGACTCGTGGTACGGCGCGCTGGTGCCCGCGAAGACGCCGCCCGCGGCCGTCGCGCGCCTCAACGCGGCCTTCGTCAAGGTGCTCGACCTGCCGCAGGTCAGGGAGCGGCTGATGGCGCAGGGCGCCGAGGCGGCGGCCTCCACGCCGGCCGAGTTCGACCGCGTGATCAGGGACGAGCTTGCGAAGTGGGAGTACGTGATCCGGGCGGCCAACATCAAGCCCGAATGACAAGCGCCCGACGCCCGCCCGCCCTCCCCGGGGGCGATGGCGCCCGCGCGGGTCGCGCGCGCCGGCGACGTGCCGGCGATTCCCCGCCGGCGGGGAATCGGCCCCCGCTGCGTACCCGGACACGCTGCTGATGCGAACCATCCGCGAAGCGATCGACCGCAACGCCCGCGCGCAGCCGGACGCGCCGTTCGTGCTTGCCCCCGAGCCGGGCACCTCGCTCACCCACGCGCAGTTCCGCGCGTTGTCTGTGGCGCTTTGCGCCGAGCTGGCCGCGCGCGGCATCCGGCCCGGCGAGGTCGTTTCCTGGATGGCGCCGAACGGCATCAGCGCCGCGACGGTCTTTCTGGGCGCGATGCACGGCGGCTACATTGCCTCGCCCATCAGCCTGCTCGCGCAGGACTCGCAGATCGAGTACACGCTCGTCCACTCGGGAACGCGCATCGTGTTCGCGGCGCCCGAGTTCGTGACGCGCCTGCAGGCGCTGGCGCAGCGCGCCGGCAGCAGGGCGATCATCCGGCCGACCCCGCCCGACGATCCCCGATTGCTCGCCGGGCCCGCTGCCGCCGACGGCGGGCCGGCGCCCGGAGCGCCGGCGCTGCTGATGTACACGTCGGGGACCACCGGCGTGCCGAAGGGCGTGCTGCTGACGCACGCGAACCTGATCCACGCCGGCCTCGCGGTCGCCGGCTCGCTCGCGCTCACGCCCGCCGACCGCGTGCTGTCGTCGCTGCCGCTCTACCACGTCAACGGGCAGTGCATCGCGACCGTGAGCCCGCTGGTGTCGGGCGGCAGCATCGTGATGCCGCACCGGTTCAGCGCGTCGCAGTGGTGGCCGCTGGTCGAGCGCTACCGGCCGACGTGGATCAACGTGGTGCCGACGATCATCGCCTACCTGATCAACGGCCCGGCGCCGACGACCGAACAGGCGGCGGCGTGCCGCGGCATCCGTTTCGGGCGCTCGGCGTCGGCGCCGCTGCCGCCCGATCAGCATCGCGCGTTCGAGGCGCGCTTCGGGATTTCCGTGATCGAGGCGATGGGCCTCACCGAGTGCGCGTCGATGGCGTTTTGCAACCCGCTCGACGCGCGGGCGCGCAAGTACGGCTCGCCGGGAAGACCGCTCGGCGTCGAGGCGCGCGTGGTGGCGCCCGACGGCGCGGTCGTCGGCCCGGGAGTCGCCGGCGAGATACAGGTCCGCGGCGCGAACGTGATGCAGGGCTATTACAAGGACCCGGACACCACCGCGCGCACGCTCGACGCCGACGGCTGGCTCTCGACGGGCGACCTCGGCCACCGCGACGCCGACGGCTTCTATTTCATCACCGGGCGCCTGAAGGAGCTGATCATCAAGGGCGGCGAGAACATCGCGCCGCGCGAGATCGACGAAGCCCTGCTGAAGCACTCCGCGGTGCTCGAGGCGGCCGCCGTCGGGATTCCGGACCGCCTCTACGGCCAGGAGATTCTCGCCTGCGTCGTGCTGAAGCAGGGCCACGCCTGCGGCGAGGACGAGCTGCGCGCGCATTGCCAGCGCGAGCTCGGGCGCTACAAGACTCCGAAGGCGTTCCGCTTCATTGCCGAATTGCCGAAGGGCCCGTCGGGGAAGGTGCAGCGGCTGAAGCTCGTTGCCCTGGCGGGCGGGTAGCGGCCGTGAACCCGCGCCACCCGCAGCCGCGCGCGGCGGTATCATCACGGTTCCCGCGCGCGGCGGCGCAGCCCTTCCGGTTCACGGCGACGCGCGCGATGGCGATGACACGATGAACACACTCGCGGTGCGCGTCTGGCGCGGCGGTCCGGATGACGCCCGCGGCCGCTACGACGCGTTCGAGGTGCCGCGCCTGCCGGCGCAGACGGTGCTCGACGTCGTCACCCACATCCAGCGCCGGCAGGACGCCACGCTCGCCTACCGGTTCGCCTGCCGGGTGGGCATGTGCGGCTCCTGCGCGATGAGCGTCAACGGCAAGGCGCGCTGGACCTGCCGCACGCACGTCGAGGCCGTCGCCGGCGACGGCCGGCTGGAGATCGCGCCGCTCGCGCACTTCCCCGTGATCCGCGACCTCGTCACCGACATGGGCGACTTCTTCGACAAGTGGGCGCGGGCGAAGGGGCAATTCGTGCCCACGGCGAGCCGCGACGACGCGTTCGCCGCTGTCCTGCCGGCGTCGGCGGCGCGACGCGCGGTCGATGCGGCCATCGAATGCATCGGCTGCGGCGTCTGTCACGCGAGCTGCGACGTCGTCGGCTGGAATCCCGAGTACCTGGGGCCCGCGGCGCTCAACCGCGCCTGGACGCTCGTCAACGACGTGCGCGACGGCGGGCGGGGGCAGCGCCTCGCGGCGGTCGCCGGTGACGCCGGATGCCACGCCTGCCACACCCACCAGAGCTGCACCGAGCGCTGTCCCAAGAAGCTCGCCCCGACGGCGTCGATCGCGGGGCTGAAGCGCGCCACCGCCTGGGCGGCGCTCAGCGGAGCGCTCGAATGAACGGGCGGGCGGCGGCGCCGATGAGCGCGCAGCGGCGCGAAGCCCTGCTCTGGGTCGCGCAGCGGGCGAGCGCCGCGGTGCTCGCCCTCTGCGTCGTCGTTCATCTGGCGACGATGATCGTCGCGGTTCGCGGCGGACTGTCCGCCGCCGAGATCCTGGCGCGCACGCGCGGCAGCCTCGGCTGGATGGCGTTCTACGGCGTGTTCGTGCTCGCCGTGGCGATCCACGCGCCGATCGGGCTGCGCACCGTGCTCGCCGAATCCTCGGGCGGGCACCGGCGCCGGCTCGACATCGCGATGGCCGGGTTCGCGCTGCTGCTCCTGGCGGCCGGCATGCGCGCCGTCGTCGCCGTGACCGTGCAGTGACCCCGATGCGCGCCGCAGCGACCCGCAGCAACGACTGGCGCGCGCGCGGCCACGCGGGCTGGTGGGCGTTCCTGGTCCATCGCGTCTCGGGCCTCGCGCTGGCGGTGTTCCTGCCGCTGCATTTCACGGTGCTCGGCGAGGCGCTGGCCGGACCGGCCGCGCTCGACCGGGTCCTCGCGTGGACCGAGCAGCCGCTGGTGAAGGCGAGCGAAGTGGGCCTCGTCCTGCTGCTGGCGGTCCACCTGACCGGCGGCCTGCGGCTCCTGCTGGTCGAGTTCGTGGCGTGGCGGGCCGACCGGCAACCGACGCTGATCGCCGCCGCGGGCGGGATCGCCGTGCTGTGCGCGCTGCTGTTCGCGCTCAACCTGATCTGAGCTCGCAGATGCGCATCGCGCCGGAAGCCATCGAAGCCGCCGCCAAGGAGCTCTACCTTCGCGCGTTGAAGGAGCTGCCGCCCGACGTCCGGCGCGGCTTCGACACGCTTGCCGCACGCGAAACGGTGGCGTCCGCCAGGGCCGTGCTCGGCACGATGATCGAGAACATCGCCGTGGCCGAGCGCACCGGCAACCTGCTGTGCCAGGACACGGGGATCCCGATCTACAACGTGGTCATCGGGCGCGACGTCGAGATCGACGGGCCGGCGCTGAAGGCCGCATTGCGGCGCGGCTGCGAGCGGGCGACGCGCGAGTACCCGCTGCGCTCGTCGGTCGTGCACCCCTTGACGCGGAAGAACGAGCACACGTCCTGCGGGATCGGCGTGCCGGTCATCCACATCGACTTCTCCGACCAGTTCGACGGACTCGCCATCGAGATGATCCCGAAGGGCAGCGGCTCGGAGAACAACTCGTGGCTCAAGATGGCGATCCCCGCCGACGGCGTGGACGCGGTCAAGACGTTCGTCGTCGACTGCGTCCTCGATGCGGGCGGCCGAACCTGCCCGCCGACGATCGTCGGCGTGGGCATCGGCGGCACCGCGGACCTCTGCGTGCATCTCGCCAAGATCGCGGCCACGCGCGCGCTGGGCACGCGCTGCGCCGATCCCGACGGCGCGGCGCTCGAGGCGCAGCTGTCGGCGGCGGTGAACCTGCTCGGGATCGGGCCGCAGGGGCTGGGCGGCGACGCGACCGCGTTCGCCGTGCACGTCGAGCTCGCGGCCACGCACATCACGATGAATCCGGTCGCCGTGAACATGCAGTGCCACTCGGCGCGGCGGGCGAGCGCGCTGTTCACGCCCGATGGCGTCGCCTACGGCTTCTGACCGCGCGGATTTCCCATGGCCCACCACGAATTCACGACGCCGGTGACCGAAGCGCAGGTCCGCGCGCTGGCGGTCGACGACACGGTCACGCTGCACGGCGTCCTCTACGGCATCCGCGACGCGACGCAGATCGCGATGTTCGACCGCGGCCGCGCGACGCGCTTCGACCTCGCCGGCCACGCCGTCATCCACACGGCGCCCAACGTGCGCAAGGTCGCGCCCTCGCCGCAGCATCCGGCAGGTTACGCCCCGGTGTGCGTGGGGACGACGACCAGCATCCGGATGGAGCGGTTCACGCGTCCGCTGCTCGCCGGGCACGGCGTGCGCCTGATCATCGGCAAGGGCGGGCTGGGGGCGGCGTCGCTGGCGGCCTTCGCCGAGCTGGGCGGGGCCTACCTCGCCATCGTCGGCGGCACCGCGGCGCTGGAGACGACGTGGATCGAAGCTATCGAGGACGTCGATCTCGACGATCTCAACCCCGAGAGCCTGTGGCGGTTCCGCATCCGCGGCTTCGGTCCGCTGCGCGTCGCGATGGACAGCCGCGGCGGCAGCCTCTACGACGTCGTGAACGCGGGCGCCCGGGCGAATCGCGCCGCGGCACTGGCGGCGCTGGGAATCGATCGCCGCGCCGGCGGCTGAATCCGCGCGTCCGCCGGCATCGATTCCCCCGCGCAACTCTGCCCCGATGGACGCGCCGCCTTGATCCGCCGCCTGCGCACCGACATCCTGATCCTCGGCGCCGGCGGCGCCGGGCTGTTTGCGGCGCTGCATGCGCATCGCGCGAACCCGGCACTGCACGTCACGATCGCGGTGAAGGGACTGCTCGGCAAGTGCGGCTGCACGCGCATGGTCCAGGGCGGCTACAACGTCGCGCTCGCGGCCGGCGATTCGGTCGAGCGGCATTTCATGGATACGATCGACGGCGGCAAGTGGCTGCCGGACCAGGATCTCGCGTGGACGCTCGTCAACGGCGCGGTCGAGCGCATCCACGAGCTCGAGAACGAGCTCGGCTGCTTCTTCGACCGCAACCCCGACGGCACGGTCCACCAGAAGGCCTTCGCCGGCCAGACCTTCGACCGCACGGTGCATAAGGGCGACCTGACCGGGATCGAGATCATGAACCGGCTCTCCGAGCAGGTGTGGGCACGCGGCATCCATCGGCTCGAGGAGCACCGCGCGCTCGATTTCGTCGATGCCGCGGACGGCGCGCTCGCCGGCGTGCTGCTCGTGGACATCCGCACCGGCGACTACGTGTTCGCGCAGGCGAAGGCCGTGCTGCTCGCCACCGGCGGCGGACCGACGATGTACCGCTTCCACACCCCGTCCGGCGACAAGAGCTGCGACGGGCTCGCGATGGCGCTGCGCGCGGGCCTGCCGCTGCGGGACATGGAGATGGTGCAGTTCCACCCCACCGGGCTCCTCGCCGGCGCGCACACGCGCATGACCGGGACGGTGCTGGAGGAGGGCTTGCGCGGCGCGGGCGGCTACCTGCTCGACGGCGCGGGAGAGCGCTTCATGGCGCGCTACGATCCGCACGGCGAGCGCGCGACGCGCGACATCGTCTCGCGCGCGATCGACGCCGAGATGCGCGCCGGCCGCACGACGCCCAACGGCGGCGTCTGGCTCAGCATGGCCCACCTCGGTCCGGACAGCGTCCGGCGGCAGTTCAAGGGCATGGTCGAGCGTTGCGCCGACTGCGGCTTCGACCTCGCCGCCGGCCGTGTCGAAGTTGTGCCGACGGCGCACTACATGATGGGCGGCGTCGAGTTCGCGCCGGACTGCACGACCGCGCGGCACGGACTGTTCGTCGCCGGCGAGGACTCGGGCGGCGTGCACGGCGCCAACCGCCTGGGCGGCAACGGTGTCGCCAACTCCACCGTGTTCGGCGGCATCGCCGGCGACACCATGGCGGCGTGGGTCGCGCGCGAGGGCGCGTGGCGCGACCCGGACGCGGCCGCGCTCGACGCGGCGATCGCGCGCGCCGAGGCGCCGTTTCGCGGGCGGCGCGGTGATCCGGGCGCGCTCGAGCAGGTGCGCGAGCGTCTCTATGCCACGATGTGGGACGACGCCGGCATCGTCCGCAATTCCGCGGGCCTCGACCGGGCCGCGCGCTCCCTGCGCGACCTGGCCGCCGAGCTCGAAGCGACGGCCGTCTCGGGCGGCGACGGGCGCGCCTACAACCTGACGTGGCACGACGGGCTCAATCTCGCGAGCCTGATCGAGGTGGCGCAGGTGATCGTCCGCGCGGCGCGGGGCCGCGAGGATTCGCGCGGCGCGCACCACCGCGACGACTTTCCGGCGACCGGGGCGCTTGCGACCTCCGCCTTCACCCGCATCGTGCGCGCGGCCGATGGCGCGCGCGGCCTCGACCATGTTCCGGTGCGGTTCACGCGGGTGGCGCCGGGCGCATCCCTCATTCCTGAGTAGCCTGGGTTGAGCAAACGCGAAACCCGGGGGGGTGCGGCACCGGCCCCGGGTTTCGCGTTCGCTCAACCCGGGCTACGTCAGCGCGGACGCCGCAAGCGATTGATCCGCAAGGCGATTGCCGCCCGGCGTCGCGGCTGTCATCGAGCGTCACGCGCGCGTCATCACACTGTAATGTGGCACCGCAAGAATGCGCGTTGTCGCTTCCAATGAGGATCAAGTCCATGCGCACGCACCTGACCCGGGGTTTCCTGGCCGCCGCGACTCTCGCGTTCGGCCTCTCCGCGCACGCCGTCGACATCACCGGCGCGGGCGCCACGTTCCCCTACCCGATCTATGCCAAGTGGGCCGAAGCCTACAAGGCGAAGACCGGTGTCGGCATGAACTACCAGTCGATCGGCTCCGGCGGCGGCATCGCGCAGATCAAGGCGAAGACCGTCGACTTCGGCGCGTCGGACATGCCGTTGAAGCCCGAGGACCTGCAGGCGGCCGGCCTGATGCAGTTCCCGGCGGTCATCGGCGGCGTCGTGCCGATCATCAATCTCGAAGGCGTCGCGCCCGGCGCCATGAAGCTGACCGGCCCCGTGCTCGCCGACATCTACCTCGGCAAGGTCAAGACCTGGAACGACAAGGCGATCGCCGACCTCAACCCCGGCCTCAAGCTGCCGGCGGATCCGATCACCGTGGTGCGCCGTTCCGACGGCTCCGGCACCAGCTTCATCTGGACCGATTACCTGTCGAAGGTCAGCCCGGAGTGGAAGACGAAGGTGGGCGCGAACACGGCGGTCGCGTGGCCGGAAGGCGTGGGCGGCAAGGGCAACGAAGGGGTGGCGGCGTACGTCCAGCGGATCAAGGGCTCGATCGGCTACGTCGAGTACGCGTACGCGAAGAAGAACAAGATGACCTACACGCAGGTGAAGAACAGGGACGGCCAGTTCGTGGCGCCCGACGACGACACCTTCCAGGCCGCGGCGGCCTACGCCGACTGGAAGGCGGCGCCCGGCTTCTACCAGATCCTGACCGACCAGCCCGGCAAGAACAGCTGGCCGATCACCGGCGCGAGCTTCATCCTGATGCACGCGAAGCAGGACAAGCCGCAGAACGCCGCCGAAGTCCTCAAGTTCTTCGACTGGGCGTTGAAGAACGGCCAGAAGATGGCCGCGGAACTCGATTACGTGCCGATGCCCGACGCCGTGATCAAGGTCGTCGCCGACGCCTGGAAGGCGCAGATCAAGGACGGCGCGGGCAAGGCGATCTGGAACTGAGCTTGCATTGGTAGCCCGGTGTTGAGCGCAGCGAAACCCGGGTGGGTGTGGCAACGAGAACGCCGGCCCCGGGTTTCGCTCCGCTCAACGCCGGGCTACGCGTCCGCCGGCTTCTCCGGCCAAGCCTGGTGAGAAGAGGATAAGATGATGGCTGACGCCGGTACTGCCTCCCTGCCCATGTCCGCTGCTGCCACCGAAGAGCGCGCAGAGCGCGAGCCCAGTCCGCCCGCGCCGCGCAAGGGCGCCCCGCCGTGGCAGGACCTGCTGTTCGAGCGGACGACGATGTTCTTCGCTCTGTTCGTCCTGCTTGCGCTCGTCGGCATCCTGGCCTCGCTGATATGGGCGTCGGTGCCCGGCGTTCCAGAAGTTCGGCCTGGGCTTCTTCGTGACCAACGTCTGGAACCCGGTGACGATGGAGTTCGGCGCGCTGGCGCCGATCTACGGAACGCTCGTCACCTCCGCGATCGCGCTGCTGATCGGCGTGCCGGTGAGCTTCGGCATCGCGATCTTCCTCACCGAAATGTGCCCGGTGATCCTCAAGCGCCCGCTCGGCACCGCGGTCGAGCTGCTGGCGGCCGTGCCCTCGATCATCTACGGCATGTGGGGCCTGTTCGTGTTCGCGCCGATCTTCGGCGACTACGTCCAGCCGGCGCTGACCAAGGTCTTCGGCGACCTCTGGATCCTAGGCCCGCTGTTTCGCGGCGCGCCGAACGGCATCGGCGTGCTCTCCGCGGGCGTCATCCTGTCGATCATGGTCATTCCGTTCATCGCCTCCGTGATGCGCGACGTGTTCGAGACCGTGCCGCCGGTGTTGAAGGAGTCGGCGTACGGCATCGGCGCGACGACGTGGGAGGTGGTGGCGAACGTGGTGCTGCCCTACACCAAGGTGGGCGTGATCGGCGGCATCATGCTGGGCCTCGGCCGCGCGCTGGGCGAGACGATGGCGGTGACGTTCGTGATCGGCAACGCCTACCGGATCAGCGCGTCGCTGTTCGAGCCGGGCAACTCGATCGCATCGGCGCTCGCCAACGAGTTCAACGAGGCCGCCGACCCGGTCCACCGCGCGTCGCTGATCGCGCTGGGCCTGGTGCTGTTCCTGCTCACCTTCATCGTGCTCGCCTGCTCGCGGTTGCATGCTCGCGCAGCTCGCCAAGGGGGAGGGCAGGAAGACATGACGCCGCTCTATCGCAAGCGCCTGATCGTCAACCGCATCAACCTCGTGATGTCGCTCGCCACGATGGCGTTCGGCATGGCGTTCCTGCTCTGGATCCTGTGGGTGCTCTTCGCCAACGGGTTCGCGGCGCTGTCGCCGACGCTGTTCACGCAGATGACCCCGCCGCCGGGGTCGGCCGGGCGGTCTCGCCAACGCGATCTACGGCAGCGTGATCATCGTGCTGGTCGCGACGTTCATCAGCACGCCGATCGGCATCCTCGCGGGCATCTATCTCGCCGAGTACGGGAAGGACGGCTGGGTCGCGCAGCGTGACGCGCTTCATCAACGACATCCTGCTGTCCGCGCCGTCGATCGTCATCGGCCTGTTCGTCTACACGGTCTACGTGACGCAGGTCGGGCATTTCTCGGGCTGGGCGGGCTCGTTCGCGCTGGCGCTGATCGCGGTTCCCGTCGTGGTGCGCACCACCGAGAACATGCTGCATCTCGTGCCGGCCAGCCTGCGCGAGGCGGCGGTGGCGCTTGGCGCGCCGATGTGGAAGGTGATCCTGAAGGTGACGCTGCGGGCGGTTCGCAGCGGCGTCATCACCGGCATCCTGCTCGCCGTCGCGCGGATGTCGGGCGAGACCGCGCCGCTGCTGTTCACGGCGCTCAACAACCAGTTCTGGAGCGCGGACATGAACGCGCCGATGGCCAACCTGCCCGTGGTCATCTTCCAGTTCGCCATGAGCCCGTTCGAGGACTGGAAAGTCGCTCGCCTGGGCGGCGGCGCTGCTGATCACCCTCACCGTGCTGCTCATCAACATCGTGGCGCGCACGCTGTTCCGGCAGACCGCAGCGGGCCGCTAGGCGCGCGGACGAAACCAAGGGAAACGACGATGAATCTCGATGCCGTAGCCGCGCGACCGGAAGCCTCGGGAATGGCGCCGCCGCCGCATGCCGCCCAAGATGTCGATCCGCAAGCTCGACTTCTTCTACGGGCGATTCCAGGGCCTGAAGGACATCAATCTGGACGTCGCCCAGCGTCACGTGACGGCGTTCATCGGGCCCTCCGGCTGCGGCAAGTCGACGCTGCTGCGCACGCTCAACCGGATGTATTCGCTCTATCCGGGGCAGCGCGCCGTCGGCGAGATCCTGCTCGACGGCAAGAACATCCTGGCCCCGGGCGTGGACATCAACATGCTGCGGGCGAAGGTCGGCATGGTGTTCCAGAAGCCCACACCGTTTCCGATGTCGATCTACGACAATATCGCCTTCGGCGTGAGCCTCTACGAGCAGATGTCCCAGCGGCAGATGGACGAGCGCGTGGAGTGGGCGCTGACCAAGGCGGCGATGTGGAACGAGGCCAAGGACAAGCTCAAGCAGAGCGGGATGGCGCTCTCCGGCGGGCAGCAGCAGCGGCTGTGCATCGCGCGGGCGGTGGCGGTGAAGCCCGACGTGCTGCTGCTCGACGAGCCGACCTCCGCGCTCGATCCGATCTCGACCGCCAAGATCGAGGAGCTGATCACCGAGCTGAAGGAGGACTACACGATCGCGATCGTCACCCACAACATGCAGCAGGCGGCGCGGGTGTCCGATTTCACCGCCTACATGTATCTCGGCGAGCTGATCGAGTTCGGCGCCACCGACGAGCTCTTCCTCAAGCCGAAGCGCAAGGAGACCGAGGATTACATCACCGGTCGCTTCGGCTGAACTCCATGCGCCACTCTCCGGGATACAAGCATGAACGAACACACGCACAAGCAATTCGACGCCGAGATGGAGGTGATCCGCAGCGGCGTGCTGGCGATGGGCGGGCTCGTCGAGACGCAGCTCGCGCGCGCGATCGCGGTGCTCGGCGACGAGGAGGCCGAGGGAGCGATGGACCACGTCGGCGCCGACGAGCAGCAGATCAACCAGATGCAGGTCACCGTCGACCAGCAGTGCAGCCAGATCATCGCCAAGCGGCAGCCGGCGGCGATCGACCTGCGGATGATCCTGACCATCACCAAGATCGTCAACGACCTCGAGCGCATCGGCGACGAGGTGAAGAAGGTCGCCTACAAGGCGGTGCAGACGCGCGGCAGCGACCAGCTGACCAAGGTCCGCCGCCACGACGTCGCGCGCGCGGCCGGGCAGGCGCAGGAGATGCTGCAGATCGCGCTCGACGTCTTCGCGCGCCTGGATGCCGCTGCCGCAGCCGAAGTGATCGACCGCGACGAGGAGATCGACGCCGCGTTCCACGGGATCCTGCGCCAGCTGATCAGCTACATGATGGAGGATCCGCGCACGATCACCGCGGCGCTGGAGATCGTCTTCATCGCCAAGTCGATCGAGCGCATCGGCGACCATGCGAAGAACATCGCCGAGGCCGTGGTGCAGGTCGTGATGGGCAAGGACGTGCGCCACGCGTCGGGCGACCAGATCCGGGCGGAGGTCGCCGAGGAATGAGCGCCGGGGCGCTTCAATGACCCCGGTGATCCTCGTCGTCGAGGACGAGCCCGCGATCCTAGAGCTGATCACGGTCAACCTCGTCGATGCCGGCTTCGAGGTGCACGGCGCGCCCGACGCCGAGACGGCGCGCGCACGCCTCGAGGACGAGCTGCCGGCGCTGGTCCTGCTCGACTGGATGCTGCCCGGGCAGTCGGGCCTCGCCCTGGCGAAGGAGCTGCGCGCCGACGCGCGGACGAAGGACCTGCCGATCATCATGGTCACCGCGCGCACCGACGAGGCCGACCGCATCGCCGGGCTCGAGGCGTGGGTCGACGACTACGTCACCAAGCCGTTCTCGCCGCGGGAGCTGAAGGCGCGGATCAAGGCGGTGCTGCGGCGGCGCGCACCGGAGGCCGCGCAGGAGCCGCTCTCGGCGGGACCGGTCAAGCTCGACCCGTCGACGCACCGCGTCACCGTCGGCGACAAGCCGGTCCCGATCGGTCCGACGGAGTTCAGGCTGCTGCGCTTCTTTCTCGCCCGGCCGGAGCGCGTGCACACGCGCACCCAGTTGCTCGACCAGGTCTGGGGGGATCACGTCTACATCGAGGAGCGCACGGTCGACGTGCACATCCGGCGGCTGCGGCTGGCGCTGGAGCCGTTCGGTCAGGACGCGATCATCGAGACTGTCCGCGGCGCCGGCTACCGGCTTGCGGCGCCGCGCTGATTCGATGACGCGCGCACCCGCTGCCGCGGCGGCCGCGCCTGCCGCGAACGCCGGTCCGTGAGGCCGGGCATCCTCGGCGGCCTGGTCGCGCCCGCCGGCGTTGGCGTCGTCGCGGGGACTCGCGCTGGATGGCGTTCGGCGCCGCCGTGGGCCGTCGTCGCGCTGGCCGCCGGCGGCGGCGCCATCGTCGCGTTTCACCTGTGGCACCTCGAGCGGCTGACGCGCTGGCTGCAGACGATGCCCGACGCGGAGGTGCCGGAGGGGCGCGGCAGCTGGCGCGCCGCGTTCTCCGCGTTGCACCGGCGGGTCAAGGAGCGCGTCGCTCAACAGCAAAGCCTCACCCAGACGATCGAGCGCTTCACGCAGCGTCGCCGAAGCGATCCCCGACGGCATGGTGGTGCTGGACAGCGCCAATCGCATCCGCTGGGCCAACCCGCGGGCGCTGGCGCACCTCGGCCTCGACCTCGCGCACGACGTCGGCCAGCCGCTGGTCAACCTCGTGCGGCAGCCCGAAGTTCGTCCGCTATCTCGACACCGGCGACTTCAGCGACGCCGTCGTCGTCGATTCGCAGCGCGCACCCGGCGTGACGCTGTCGATCCAGGTTGTGCCGTTCGGCGTCGACGAGAAGCTGCTCATCAGCCGCGACATCACGCGGCTCGAGTCCGTCGCGCGGATGCGCCGCGATTTCATCGCCAACGTCTCGCACGAGCTGAAGACGCCGCTCACGGTCGTCAGCGGCTTCCTGGAAACGATGCAGGACCTCGAGCTCGAGCCGCGGCAGCGCGAGCGCTACCTGCAGCTGATGCGCGAGCAGGCGCGCAACATGGAGCGGCTGGTCGACGACCTGCTGACGCTGTCGGGCCTGGAAAGCGAGCAGAACCCGCCGGTGGAGACCACGTTCGCGCTGGCGCCGCTGCTGCTCGAGCTCTCGGCCGAAGCCAAGGCGCTATCGGACGGCCAGCACGAGATCCGGCTGGACCTCGGCGATTCGGCGACGCTGACCGGCAGCCGCGACGAGCTCGCGAGCGCGCTGCGCAACCTGATCAGCAATGCGATCCGCTACACGCCGGCCGGGCGGCGCCGTGACGCTTGCGCTGGCGGCGCGACGACGACGGCGGCGGCGTCTTCAGCCGTCACCGACACGGGCATCGGCATCGCGCCGGAGCACGTGCCGCGGCTGACCGAGCGCTTCTACCGCGTCGACCGCAGCCGCTCGCGCGCCACCGGCGGCACCGGGCTCGGCCTCGCGATCGTCAAGCACGTGCTACTGCGCCATCAGGCCGCGCTCGGCGTCATGAGCGTCCCGGGCCAGGGCAGCACGTTCAGCGTGCGCCTGCCCGCGCAGCGCGTCCAGTGGCTGCCTGAGCCGGCGGTCGTCGCGCCCGTCGCGTAGCCCGGCGTTGAGCCGGAGGCGAAACCCGGGTGGGGGCTGCGATGGCCCCGGGTTTCGCTGGCGCTCAACCCGGGCTACGCAATTCGGGCGACGCAATCCGGGCCGCGCGTCGATCACCAATAACTGAGCGCCGCGCGAAAGAGGCCGGTCAGGTCGTCGCGCGAGACGTCCTTCGGCGCGTTGCGGATCACCCGGTACTGCGGCTCGGCACCGGTCGCGAGCGCATCGAGATCGGCAGCGCCGAAACCGAGCGCGGTCGAGGCCGTTCGGCATGCCGGTCGCGCGCATCATCTCGATCACGCGGCCGGCGAGGATCTCGCCGGCATCGCCGGGCCGCGCGCCGTCGGTGCACGCCCCCAGGCAGTGCGCGCCGTGGAGATGGCGCTCGGGCGAGCAGTGCGCCGTGTAGCGCCACACCGACGGGTTGTTGAGCACCACGGCCATCCCGTGCGGGACGAGCGTCTTGCCTTCCGGATAGCCCGGCACGTGCCAATCGCGCGCCAATCCCGAGACCGCGTACGACAAGCCGTGCGGCAGATGGCAGCCGGCGGCGTTGAAGGCGATCCCCGCCAGCATCGCGGCGTACATCATCTCCGTGCGCGCCTCGCGGTCGGAGGCGTCGTTCACCGCGCGCACCAGGAAGCGGCCGACGCTCCTCAGCGCTTCGGCGGCGAGCATGTCCGAGAACGGGTTGGCGCCCTGCGACACCGGCCGCGCGATGCCGTGCGCGGGATTGGAGCGCCGCGGCCAGGCGCGGGCGGTGATCGATTCCAGCGCGTGGCTCATGCAGTCGAAGCCGGTCGCCGCGACCGCGTTCTTCGGCAGCGTCAGCGTGACCTCCGGGTCGATCAGGGCGACCGACGGGATCAGCCGCCGCGAGATGATCCCGGTCTTGGCGTTGATCGAGCGCAGGTTGAAGATCGAGATGCCGGTGACCTCGGAGCCGGTTCCCGACGTGGTCGGACACGCGATGTGCGGCCGCACCGGGCCCGGGACCTTCTGCCCGGCGCCGATCGGCGCGTTCACGTAGGTCATGAACTCGGCCGGATGCGTCGCGTACAGGTTGGCGGCCTTGCAGGTGTCCATCACCGAGCCGCCGCCCACCGACACGTAGCCGTCGAAGCGGCCTTCCGCGGCGAAGCGCGCGGCGTCCTGGAACGACGCGTCGGAGGGCTCGATGCTGACGTCGTCGTAGATCGCGAAGTCCACACCCGCCGCCTCCAGCGACCGCGCGACGGTGGCGAGGTAGGCGCTCGCGCGCAGTTGCCGGTCGGTGAAGAGGGCGACGCGCTTCAGCGCGAGCTCGCGCGCGTTGTCGCCGGCCTCGGCCAGCACGCCGGCGCCGAACGTGAACGTCGGCATGCCGATGGTGAAGCCGCGGTCGCTGCCCTCGACGAGGGCGAAATCGGCATGGCAGCAGGGCATTGTCGTTACCTCGACTTGGCGTCGCGCAGGATCATGTCGGCGGCTTTTTCCGCGATCATGACGACGGGCGCGTTGGTGTTGCCGGACACGAGCGTGGGCATCACGCTGCAGTCGACGACGTGCAGGCCGTCGATGCCGTGGACGCGCAGCGCGGGATCGACGACGGCGAGCGGGTCGCTCGCCGGGCCCATCTTGCACGTGCCGGCCGGGTGGAAGATCGTGGCGCCCTTGTCCTTCGCGAACTCCAGCAGGTCGGCGTCCGTCACCGCCTCGGCGCCGGGCCGGTATTCGCCGGCGACGTACGGCGCGAGCGCCCGCGTGGCGGCGAGGCGCCGCGCGAGGCGCAGGCCGGCGACGATCGTCGCGCGGTCGTGCGGCGTGGACAGGTAGTTGGGCTGGATCGCGGGCGCGCGCGAGCGGGTCGGGCGACTTCGGGCGGATGAACCCGCGCGACTCGGGGTTCAGCTGGCACACCGACATCGTGAAGCCGGAAAAGGTGTGCACCGGCGAGCCGGCCATGTCGGAGGACAGCGTGGCGAGGTGGAACTGCACGTCCGGGCGCGTGAGCGCGGGATCGGTGCGGGCGAACATCCCGCCCTGGTTGATGCCGATGGCCATCTGGCCGGTCCGGGTGACGATGTAATTCATCCCCATCGCCATCTTGCGCCACCACGACTTCAGCGTGTCGTTGGTGGTGATCGGCTTGGTGCAGCGGAAGATCACGCGCACCTGCAGGTGGTCCTGCAGGTTCTCGCCGACGCCGGGGAGCGCGTGGTTGACCGGGATGCCGAGCGCCTGCAGCACCGCGGGCGGCCCGATGCCGGAGAGCTGCAGCAGATGCGGCGACTGCAGCGCGCCGGCGGCGACGATGACGCCCTGCCTTGCCGTGGCCGTGACGTCGCGCCCGCGCTGGCGATAGGTCACGCCGCGTCCGCGCCGCCCGTCGAGCAGGATCCGCGTGGCCTGCGCTTCGGTGGCCACCGTCAGGTTCGGCCGGCGCTCGGCGGGCCGCAGGTAGGCGACCGCCGTCGAGCAGCGGAAGCCGCGCCGGGTCGTGAGCTGGTAGTAGCCGACGCCCTCCTGCGTGGCGCCGTTGAAGTCGTCGTTGCGCGGGATGCCGAGCTCCGCCCCGGCGCCGATCAGCGCCTCGACCAGCTCGTGCTTCGCCTCGATGTCGGATGCCCACAGCGGGCCGTCGGCGCCGTGCCACTCGCTCGGCGCCGCGCACGTTGTGCTCGAGCTTGCGGAAGTACGGCAGCACGTCGGCATAGGACCAGCCCGGGTTGCCGAGCGCGGCCCAGTGGTCGTAGTCGTCACGATGGCCGCGGATGTAGATGAGGCCGTTGATCGAGCTCGACCCGCCCAGCGTGCGCCCGCTCGGCCAGTAGATCTGCGCGGCCGTTCATGCCGGGATCGGGCTCGGTCTTCTGCATCCAGTTGTAGACGGGATGGAACATCGTCTTCGCATACCCGATCGGGACGTGGATCCACGGGTAGCTGTCGCGCGGCCCCGCCTCCAGCAGGAGCACGGATCGCGCCGGGTCGGCGGACAGGCGGTTGGCGAGCACGCAGCCGGCCGTGCCGGCGCCGACGATGATGTAGTCCCAGGCAGCGGAGTCGGTCATGGGGTAGGGTCGGGCAGGGAATCGCGAGGCGGCCGTGCGGGACCGCGGCCGGCGGGGATGCGGGTAGTTTAGCGAAAACCGCGCGTTGCCGTCGCGTTGCGCCGCCGGAGTCGGATTCCTGGCGCTTGGCAGGCAGGTCGCCGCATGGCCGGGCGCATGGTTTCCGCCGCCAAATCAATCGCTTGTCGATATGCCGCCGGCGTGCGCGGCGGGTCGCGGCGGACGATGCCTGCCGTGCAGGACGGGTTTGACACGGGGGTATGGAACTTGCTAATATCGTCCGTTTCGTCGGAGGGGTTCCCGAGCGGTCAAAGGGAACAGACTGTAAATCTGTCGGCTCTGCCTTCGAAGGTTCGAATCCTTCCCCCTCCACCATTTCAGGACACAGAGGTCAGGGATCAGGAATCAGCAGGGCATCCGGGCGCATCCGCACGCGGCGTCGAGGGGGATGTATCCCTGATTCCTGACCTCTGATGCCTGATCACGCGGGTGTAGCTCAATGGTAGAGCAGAAGCCTTCCAAGCTTATGACGAGGGTTCGATTCCCTTCACCCGCTCCAAGGGCAGCGGCAACGACGGCGGTGGATGCGTGCAACAGGGGCTCGCCTCGCGGCGTGCCGGCAGACGGCTAGAGCCCATGTAGCTCAGTGGCAGAGCACTCCCTTGGTAAGGGAGAGGTCGCGTGTTCAATCCACGCCATGGGCACCACGAACAGTTTGATGCGTATTTGAGTGCGAACATAGTCTAGGAGTCTCAACATGGCCAAGGGCAAATTCGAGCGGACGAAGCCGCACGTGAACGTGGGGACGATCGGACACGTTGATCACGGGAAGACGACGCTGACGGCGGCGATGACGATGGTGCTGGCGAAGAAGTACGGTGGCGAGGTGAAGGCGTACGACCAGATCGACGCGGCGCCGGAGGAGAAGGCGCGGGGGATCACGATCAACACGGCGCACGTGGAGTACCAGACGGCGAACCGGCACTACGCGCACGTGGACTGTCCGGGGCACGCGGACTACATCAAGAACATGATCACGGGGGCGGCGCAGATGGACGGCGCGATCCTGGTGGTGAGCGCGGCGGACGGGCCGATGCCGCAGACGCGCGAGCACATTCTGCTGGCGCGGCAGGTGGGGGTGCCGTACATCATCGTCTACATGAACAAGGCGGACATGGTGGACGATGCGGAGTTGCTGGAGCTGGTGGAGCTGGAGGTGCGGGAGCTCCTGTCGAAGTACGATTTTCCGGGCGACAAGACGCCGATCGTGATTGGGTCGGCGAAGCTGGCGCTGGAGGGCGACACGAGCGAGATGGGCGAAGGCTCGATCATGAAGCTGGCGGAGGCGCTGGACAGCTACATTCCGCAGCCGCAGCGGCTGATCGACGGGCCGTTCCTGATGCCGGTGGAGGACGTGTTCTCGATCAGTGGTCGGGGGACGGTGGTGACGGGGCGGGTGGAGCGCGGGGTGGTGAAGGTGGGGGAGGACCTGGAGATCGTGGGTCTGAAGCCGACCTTGAAGACGGTGTGCACGGGGGTGGAGATGTTCCGCAAGCTGCTCGACCAGGGGCAGGCGGGGGACAACGTGGGGGTGCTGCTGCGGGGCACCAAGCGGGAGGAGGTGGAGCGGGGTCAGGTGCTGGCGAAGCCGGGGTCGATCACGCCGCACACCAAGTTCACGTGCGAGGTGTACATCCTGTCGAAGGACGAGGGCGGGCGGCACACGCCGTTCTTTCCTGGGTACCGGCCGCAGTTTTATTTCCGCACGACGGACGTGACGGGGAACGTGACGCTGCCGGCGGGCACGGAGATGGTGATGCCCGGGGACAACATCTCGCTGACGGTGGACCTGATTGCGCCGATCGCGATGGAAGAGGGATTGCGCTTTGCGATCCGCGAGGGCGGCCGCACGGTCGGCGCCGGCGTGGTGGCGAAGGTCATCGAGTAGGAACGACGAAGGCCAGTAGCTCAATTGGCAGAGCGGCGGTCTCCAAAACCGCAGGTTGGGGGTTCGATTCCCTCCTGGCCTGCCACCTCCGGGCAGCGGGCGGCAGGCATCCGGAAGCGGCGGCATCGTTGAAGCTGGCAGCAAGGGCTGGATGTGAAAAGTGAAACGCGGGCCGCGCGGCCCGCGCTGCGAAGCGAGAAGTCTCCGTCACCTGTGGCCTGATCCCTGATCCCTGAAATGGACAAACTGAAAATAGCCCTTGCCGTGGCGTGCGTGATCGCCGGCGTGTCGGGGTACTACTACTTCGCCGAGTCCGCGCAGGTGCTGCGCGTGCTGATGGTGATGGGCGGCCTGATCGCGGCCGGCGCCGTGGCGTGGCTGTCGGCGCCCGGCAAGGAGTTCTTCGCCTTCGCCCAGGAAGCGTGGCAGGAAGCCGGCCGGGTGTCCTGGCCGACGCGCAAGGAGACGATGCAGACCACCGCGATCGTGTTTGCATTCGTCGCGATCATGGCGCTGTTCCTTTTCGCCGTGGACACGACGCTCGCGTGGATCGTGAAGCTGCTGACGGGACGGGTCGAATGATGTCGAAGCGGTGGTACGTCGTGCATGCCTACTCGGGCTTCGAGAAGAGCGTGCAGCGCACGCTGCTCGACCGGATCAAGCGCTCCGAGATCGCCGAGCAGTTCGGGCAGATCCTCGTTCCGGTCGAGGAAGTCGTGGAGATGAAGAAGGGCGCCAAGGCGATCAGCGAGCGCAAGTTCTTCCCCGGCTACGTGCTGGTGGAAATGGACATGACCGACGACTCCTGGCACCTCGTCAAGAGCACGCCCAAGGTGACGGGCTTCGTCGGCGGCACCGCCAACAAGCCGACGCCGATCTCGCAGAAGGAGGTCGACGCGATCCTGCAGCAGGTGCAGGAAGGCGTGGAGAAGCCGCGGCCGAAGGTGCTGTTCGAGTTCGGCGAGGCCGTGCGCATCAAGGAAGGCCCGTTCACCGACTTCCACGGCAACGTCGAGGACGTGAACTACGAGAAGAGCAAGCTGCGGGTGTCGGTCACGATCTTCGGCCGCTCGACGCCCGTGGAGCTGGATTTCAGTCAGGTCGAGAAGGCGTAGCCCGGGTTGAGCGAGAGCGAAACCCGGGGCCGGTCTGGCCGGCAATCAATGAACGGGGAGGACCCCACGGTCCGCTTGCACCCACAAGGAGAATGACATGGCAAAGAAAGTAGTCGGCTTCATCAAGCTGCAGGTGCCCGCGGGCAAGGCGAACCCGAGCCCGCCGATCGGCCCGGCGCTCGGCCAGCGCGGCCTCAACATCATGGAGTTCTGCAAGGCGTTCAACGCCCAGACCCAGGGCGTGGAGCCGGGCCTGCCGATCCCCGTCGTGATCACGGCCTACGCCGACAAGAGCTTCACGTTCGTGATGAAGACGCCGCCCGCGACGGTGCTCATCAAGAAGGCCGCGAAGGTCGACAAGGGCAGCAAGACGCCGCACACC
>CAWGZZ010000009.1:0-275693 GCA_963827095.1 uncultured beta proteobacterium | reverse complement strand
CGAGCTACCCCCATCGACCGGTATCGCAACATCGGCATCAGTGCGCACATTGACGCCGGCAAGACGACGACTACCGAGCGCATCCTGTTCTACACCGGCGTCTCGCACAAGATCGGCGAGGTGCACGACGGCGCGACCGTCATGGACTGGATGGAGCAGGAGCGCGAGCGCGGCATCACCATCACGTCGGCCGCGACGACCTGCTTCTGGAAGGGGATGGACAAGAACTTCCCCGAGCACCGCATCAACATCATCGACACGCCCGGGCACGTCGACTTCACGATCGAGGTCGAGCGCTCGATGCGCGTGCTCGACGGCGCGTGCATGGTCTACTGCGCGGTCGGCGGCGTGCAGCCGCAGTCCGAGACCGTCTGGCGCCAGGCCAACAAGTACAAGGTGCCGCGGCTCGCGTTCGTCAACAAGATGGACCGCCAGGGCGCCAACTTCTTCAAGGTCTACGACCAGATGAAGTCGCGCCTCAAGGCCAACCCGGTGCCGATCCAGATCCCGATCGGCGCCGAGGACAAGTTCGAGGGCGTGATCGACCTCGTGCGGATGAAGGCCATCTACTGGGACGAAGCGACCCAGGGCATGAAGTACGACATGCGCGACATCCCCGCCGACTCCTCGAGACGGCCAAGGAATGGCGCGAGAAGATGATCGAGAGCGCCGCCGAGGCCAACGAGGAGCTGCTGAACAAGTACCTCGAGGGCAGCGACCTGTCGATCGAGGAGATCAAGGCCGGCCTGCGCCAGCGCACGATCGCGAGCGAGATCGTGCCGATGATGTGCGGCTCGGCGTTCAAGAACAAGGGCGTGCAGGCGATGCTCGACGCCGTCATCGAATTCATGCCGGCGCCGACGGACATCCCGCCGGTGAAGGGCGAGCTCGAGAACGGCAAGGAAGGCCAGCGCCGCGCGGCCGACGACGAGCCGTTCGCGGGCCTCGCGTTCAAGATCATGACCGACCCGTACGTCGGCCAGCTGATCTTCTTCCGCGTGTACTCGGGCATCATCAATTCGGGCGACACGATCTACAACCCGATCAAGGGGCGCAAGGAGCGCATCGGCCGCATCCTGCAGATGCACGCCAACCAGCGCGAAGAGATCAAGGAAGTGCGCGCCGGCGACATCGCCGCCGCGGTGGGCCTCAAGGAAGCGACCACCGGCGACACGCTGTGCGATCCCGACCACGTGATCATGCTCGAGAAGATGATCTTCCCCGAGCCGGTGATCCACGTCGCCGTCGAGCCCAAGACCAAGGCCGACCAGGAGAAGATGGGCATCGCGCTCAACCGCCTCGCGCAGGAAGACCCGTCGTTCCGCGTGCGCACGGACGAGGAATCGGGCCAGACGATCATCTCCGGGATGGGCGAGCTGCACCTCGAGATCCTGGTCGACCGCATGAAGCGCGAGTTCGGCGTCGAGGCCAACGTCGGCGCGCCGCAGGTGGCGTACCGCGAGGCGATCCGCAAGCTGGTGCAGGTCGAGGGCAAGTTCATCAAGCAGTCGGGCGGCCGCGGCCAGTACGGCCACGTCTGGCTCAAGATGGAGCCGAACGAGCAGGGCAAGGGCTTCGAGTTCGTCGACGCGATCAAGGGCGGCACGGTGCCGCGCGAGTTCATCCCGGCGGTGGAGAAGGGCCTGCGCGAGACGCTGCCCAACGGCGTGCTCGCCGGGTATCCGGTCGTCGACGTCAAGGTCACGCTGTTCGACGGCAGCTCGCACGACGTCGACTCGAACGAGAACGCGTTCAAGATGGCCGCGTCGATGGCCTTCAAGGACGGCATGCGCCAGGCGAGCCCGGTGCTGCTCGAGCCGATGATGGCGGTCGAGGTCGAGACGCCCGAGGACTTCATGGGCAACGTGGTCGGCGACCTGTCGTCGCGGCGCGGCATGATCCAGGGCATGGAAGACATGCCCACGGGCAAGGTGGTCAAGGCCGAGGTGCCGCTCGCCGAGATGTTCGGCTACTCGACGACGCTGCGCTCGCTGTCGCAGGGCCGCGCGACGTACACGATGGAATTCAAGCACTACACCGAGGCGCCCAAGAGCGTCGCCGAAGCGGTGATCAACAAGAAGACGTAACCCCCATTCAAAGACTGAGGTAGACCAACATGGCCAAGGGCAAATTCGAGCGGACGAAGCCGCACGTGAACGTGGGGACGATCGGACACGTTGATCACGGGAAGACGACGCTGACGGCGGCGATGACGATGGTGCTGGCGAAGAAGTACGGTGGCGAGGTGAAGGCGTACGACCAGATCGACGCGGCGCCGGAGGAGAAGGCGCGGGGGATCACGATCAACACGGCGCACGTGGAGTACCAGACGGCGAACCGGCACTACGCGCACGTGGACTGTCCGGGGCACGCGGACTACATCAAGAACATGATCACGGGGGCGGCGCAGATGGACGGCGCGATCCTGGTGGTGAGCGCGGCGGACGGGCCGATGCCGCAGACGCGGGAGCACATTCTGCTGGCGCGGCAGGTGGGGGTGCCGTACATCATCGTCTACATGAACAAGGCGGACATGGTGGACGATGCGGAGTTGCTGGAGCTGGTGGAGATGGAGGTGCGGGAGCTGTTGTCGAAGTACGATTTTCCGGGCGACAAGACGCCGATCGTGATTGGTTCGGCGAAGCTGGCGATGGAGGGCGACACGAGCGAGATGGGCGAAGGCTCGATCATGAAGCTGGCGGAGGCGCTGGACAGCTACATTCCGCAGCCGCAGCGGCTGATCGACGGTCCGTTCCTGATGCCGGTGGAGGACGTGTTCTCGATCAGTGGTCGGGGGACGGTGGTGACGGGGCGGGTGGAGCGCGGGGTGGTGAAGGTGGGCGAGGACCTGGAGATCGTGGGTCTGAAGCCGACCTTGAAGACGGTGTGCACGGGGGTGGAGATGTTCCGCAAGCTGCTCGACCAGGGGCAGGCGGGGGACAACGTGGGGGTGCTGCTGCGGGGCACCAAGCGGGAGGAGGTGGAGCGGGGTCAGGTGCTGGCGAAGCCGGGGTCGATCACGCCGCACACCAAGTTCACGTGCGAGGTGTACATCCTGTCGAAGGAAGAGGGCGGGCGGCACACGCCGTTCTTTCCGGGGTACCGGCCGCAGTTTTATTTCCGGACGACGGACGTGACGGGGAACGTGACGCTGCCGGCGGGCACGGAGATGGTGATGCCTGGGGACAACATCTCGCTGACGGTGGACCTGATTGCGCCGATCGCGATGGAAGAGGGATTGCGCTTTGCGATCCGCGAGGGCGGCCGCACGGTCGGCGCCGGCGTGGTGGCGAAGGTCATCGAGTAACAGGCGGCAACGACCGCAGGTCAGGTCAGACCAGAGGATCAAATGCAGAACCAACGTATCCGAATCCGCCTCAAGGCGTTCGACTACAAGCTGATCGACCAGTCGGCGCTGGAAATCGTGGACACCGCCAAGCGCTCCGGCGCGGTCGTGCGGGGCCCGGTTCCGCTGCCGACCAAGATCGAGCGCTACAACGTCCTGCGCTCGCCGCACGTCAACAAGACGTCGCGCGACCAGTTCGAGATCCGCACGCACCTGCGGCTGATGGACATCATCGACCCGACGGACAAGACGGTCGACCAGCTGATGAAGCTCGACCTGCCGGCGGGCGTGGACGTCGAGATCAAGCTGAAGTAGCAACGGTCAAAGGGTCTGTAGCCCGGGTTGAGCGCAGCGAAACCCGGGGTAACAAAGGCAACGGCAATTGCAGCAGGCAGCAGCGTTAGGCAATTGGGGTCGGGGCAAGGTGGCGCGGTCAGCATCAGCGCGGCACCGATCGTCCGACCAGTTTCGAACGCTGCCGGTCAATCGAAATCGGCGGCTTGGAAAGGAAGTCAAAATGAGCCTAGGACTTGTCGGTCGCAAGATTGGCATGACCCGCATCTTCACCGACGACGGCAGCGCCGTCCCGGTGACCGTGCTCGACGTCGGCAACAACCGCGTCACGCAGATCAAGACCCCCGAGACCGACGGCTACTCCGCCGTCCAGGTCACGTTCGGCAAGCGCCGCGCCTCGCGCGTGACCAAGCCGCAGGCCGGCCACCTCGCCAAGGCGGGCGTCGAAGCCGGCGAACTGCTGCGCGAATTCCCGGTGCAGCCCGACCGAGCTCGCGGACCTCAAGCTGGGCGGCGTGATCGGCGTCGACACGTTCAAGGTCGGCGAGCTGGTCGACGTGACGGGCACGACCAAGGGCCACGGCTTCACCGGCGTGATCAAGCGGCACCATTTCAGCTCGAACCGCGCGTCGCACGGCAACTCGCGCTCGCACAACACGCCCGGCTCGATCGGCATGGCGCAGGATCCCGGCCGCGTGTTCCCGGGCAAGCGCATGGCGGGCCAGCACGGCAACGTGACCCGCACCACGCAGACGCTGACGGTCGTGCGCGTGGACGCCGAGCGCGGCCTGCTGCTGGTGAAGGGCTGCGTGCCCGGCGCCGACGGCGGCCACATCATTGTCCGCCCGGCCGCGAAGGCGCCGGCGAAGAAGGGGGCGTGACGATGGACCTCAAGCTGATCGACGAACAAGGCCAGCCGGCGGCGACGGTCGCGGGCTCCGACGCGCTGTTCGCGCGCGATTACAACGAGGCGCTGATCCACCAGGTGATCACCGCCTTCCAGGCCAACGGGCGCGGCGGCAACCGCGCGCAGAAGAGCCGCGGCGAGGTCAACAAGTCGAACCGCAAGCCGTGGGCGCAGAAGGGCACGGGCCGCGCGCGCGCGGGCCGGGCCAGCAGCCCGCTGTGGCGCGGCGGCGGCCGGATCTTCCCGAACTCGCCCGACGAGAACTTCACGCAGAAGCTCAATCGCAAGATGTACCGCGCGGGCGTGGCGTCGATCCTGTCGCAGCTCGTGCGCGAAGGCCGGCTGTCGGTGATCGACGACCTCGCCGTCGAGGCGCCGAAGACGCGTCTCTTCGCGCAGAAGATCAAGGCGCTACGGGCTGACCGGCACCGTGCTGGTGGTGACGGACAAGCTCGACGACAACGTGTTCCTGTCCTCGCGCAACCTGCCCGACATCCTGGTGCTGGAGACGCGCGAAGTCGATCCCGTCAGCCTGGTCCGCTTCAACAACGTGCTGCTGACCAAGGGTGCCGTGGCGCAATTCGAGGAGATGCTGGGATGAACATCCGCGATCACCAGAATCCCGGCGAAGTTCGCCGCGGACCGCCTCGCGCTGGTCCTGCTGGCGCCGGTCGTGTCCGAGAAGGGCACCTACATCGCCGACAAGCACGAGCAGGTCATCTTCAAGGTGCTGCAGGACGCCACCAAGCCGGAGATCAAGGCGGCGGTCGAGGCGATGTTCAAGGTCGAGGTCGACAGCGTCCAGATCGCCAACGTCGGCGGCAAGGTCAAGCGCTTCGGGCGCTTCACCGGCCGGCGCCGGAACTGGAAGAAGGCGTACGTCTGCCTGAAGGCCGGCCAGGAAATCAACTTCGCGGCGGAGAGATAAGCCATGCCTCTGCAAAAAGTTAAACCCACGTCGCCGGGCCGCCGCGCGGTGGTCAAGGTCGTCCATCCGCACCTGCACAAGGGGCGTCCGGTCGACGCGCTGACGACCGCGCAGAAGCGCGGCTCGGGCCGCAACAACAACGGCCACATCACGATGCGGCACAAGGGCGGCGGCCACAAGCAGCAGTACCGGATCGTCGATTTCAAGCGCAACAAGGACGGCATCGCGGCGAAGGTCGAGCGGCTGGAGTACGATCCGAACCGCAGCGCGCACCTCGCGCTGCTGTGCTACGTCGACGGCGAGCGCCGCTACATCATCGCGCCGCGCGGCGTCACGGTCGGCTCGCAGCTCCTGTCGGGGTCCGAGGCCCCGATCAAGCCGGGCAACTGCCTGCCGGTGCGCAACATTCCCGTCGGCACCACGATCCACTGCGTCGAGATGATGCCCGGCAAGGGCGCGCAGCTCGCGCGCTCGGCCGGCGCCGCGGTCCAGCTGCTGGCGCGCGAAGGCGCTTACGCGCAGGTCCGCCTGCGCTCGGGCGAGATCCGCAAGGTCCACGTGGACTGCCGGGCGACCATCGGCGAAGTCGGCAACGAGGAGCACAGCCTGCGCTCGATCGGCAAGGCCGGCGCCAACCGCTGGCGCGGCATCCGCCCGACGGTGCGCGGCATCTGCATGAACCCGGTCGATCACCCGCACGGCGGCCGCTCCAACGGCGGCGGCCACCCGGTGTCGCCGTGGGGCACGCCGACCAAGGGCTACAAGACACGGCGCAACAAGCGCACTGATTCAATGATCGTGCGCCGTCGGCACGCGGCGAAGGGATAACCAAACATGGCACGTTCGATAAAGAAGGGTCCGTTCGTCGACGACCACCTCGTGAAGAAGGTGGACGCCGCGCGCGCGACCAGCGACAAGCGCCCGATCAAGACGTGGTCGCGCCGCTCCACGATCACGCCCGATTTCGTCGGGCTGACGATCGCCGTACACAACGGGAAGCAGCACATCCCGGTCTACGTGTCGGAAAACATGGTCGGGCACAAGCTCGGCGAATTCGCGCTGACGCGCACCTTCAAGGGCCACTCGGCCGACAAGAAGGTCGCGGCGGCGGCGCCCAAGAGAAAGTGACGGAGGCCCCGATGGAAACCAAGGCAATCCTGCGCGGCGTCCGGCTCTCGGCACAGAAGGGCCGTCTGGTCGCCGACCAGATCCGCGGCCTGCCGGTGGACCGCGCGCTCGACGTGCTGTCCTACAGCCCGAAGAAGGGCGCCGTCATCATCAAGAAGGTGCTGCTGTCGGCGATCGCCAACGCCGAGCACAACGAGGGCGCCGACGTCGACGAGCTCAAGGTGAAGTCGATCTACCTCGACAAGGCGGAGAACCTGCGCCGGTTCACCGCGCGCGCCAAGGGTCGCGGCAACACGATCCTCAAGCAGACCTGCCACATCCACATCGTCGTCGGCGACGGCAAATAGGCAAGAGACCATGGGCCAAAAAATACATCCGACCGGCTTCCGCCTGTCCGTCACCCGCAACTGGTCGTCGAAGTGGTTCGCCAACAGCAAGAACTTTGCGCCGACGCTGAAGGAAGACATCAAGATCCGCGAGTACCTGAAGAAGAAGCTCGCGCACGCGTCGGTCGGCAAGGTCACGATCGAGCGGCCGGCCAAGAACGCGCGCATCACGATCCACAGCGCGCGGCCCGGGGTGGTCATCGGCAAGAAGGGCGAGGACATCGAGACGCTGCGCGGCGATCTGCGCAAGATGATGGGCGGCGACGTCGGCCTCAACATCGAGGAGATCAGGAAGCCCGAGATCGACGCGCAGCTGATCGCCGACTCGATCGGCCAGCAGCTCGAGAAGCGGATCATGTTCCGGCGCGCGATGAAGCGCGCGATCCAGAACGCGATGCGCCTCGGTGCCCAGGGCATCAAGATCATGTGCGCGGGGCGCCTCAACGGCATCGAGATCGCCCGCACCGAGTGGTATCGCGAAGGGCGCGTGCCGCTGCACACGCTGCGCGCCGACATCGACTACGGCTTCTCGGAAGCCATGACGACGTACGGCGCGATCGGCATCAAGGTCTGGGTGTTCAAGGGTGAGGTCATGGCACACGGTGCCGAACCGGCGAGCGCGCCCGCGCTGGCGCCGGAAGCACCGAAGCGGCCGCGTCGTTCAGGAGTGAAGAATGCTGCAGCCAGCTAGAAGGAAGTACCGGAAGGAACAGAAGGGCCGCAACAAGGGCGTTGCGACCACCGGCAACAAGGTGAGCTTCGGCGAGTACGGCCTCAAGGCCGTCGGCCGCGGCCGGCTCACCGCGCGGCAGATCGAGGCCGCGCGCCGGGCGATGACCCGCCACATCAAGCGCGGCGGCCGCGTCTGGATCCGCATCTTCCCGGACAAGCCGGTGTCGCAGAAGCCGGCCGAAGTGCGCATGGGCAACGGCAAGGGCAATCCCGAGTACTACGTCGCGGAGATCGTCCCGGGCAAGGTGCTCTACGAGATGGACGGCGTGGACGAGGTCATGGCGCGCGCGGCGTTCGCGCTCGCCGCGGCCAAGCTGCCGATCCGGACGACGTTCGTCCATCGCCTGGTGAGCTGACGGAGGCCGCGATGAAGAAAACCGAAACCAAGAAGGCGCTCGCCGCGAAATCGCCGGCCGAGCTCGCCGCCGAGCTGACCGCGCTGCTGAAGGAGCAGTTCGGGCTGCGCATGCAGAAGGCGACCCAGCAGCTCACCAACACCGAGAAGCTGAAGTCCGTGCGGCGCGACATCGCCCGCGCGCGGACGCTGATCCATCAGAAACGAGGCCAGGCATGAGCGAACAGACCCAAGCGGCCGTCGAGGCCCCGGCGCCGCGCAAGACCATCATCCGGACCCTCACCGGCCGGGTGGTCAGTGACAAGATGAACAAGACGGTCACGGTCCTGGTCGAGCGGCGCGTGAAGCACGCGCTGTACGGCAAGGTGGTGACCAAGTCGAGCAAGTACCACGCGCACGACGAGAACAACGAGTTCAAGGAAGGCGACCTGGTCGAGATCGAGGCCTGCCGCAAGCTCGCCAAGACCAAGGCGTGGCGCGTCACCAGGCTCGTCGAGAAGGCGAAGACGGTCTGAGAGCGAAGCAGCGCGGACGAACAGCCCGGCGTTGAGCGAAGCGAACCCCGGGGTTGCGCAACACGGAAAACCCTGCCATAATTTCGGATTGGTCTTCCGCGGCAGTTTGAAACAACGGCATTGATGCCGCGGCTCTTCCCCGTACGGGGTCCAAAACTGGCCGCGACGCACGAGCAGGATGCGCGCGACCGCAGTCAACCACTGCGGCGCGTTCCGCGGATAAAGTTGGAGAAGCTTTAATGATCCAGATGCAATCGGTGCTGGACGTGGCCGACAACACCGGCGCACGGCGTGTCATGTGCATCAAGGTGCTCGGCGGCTCCAAGCGCCGCTATGCGCACATCGGCGACGTGATCAAGGTCACCGTCAAGGACGCCGCCCCCCGCGGCCGCGTCAAGAAGGGCGAGATCTACAGCGCGGTCGTGGTGCGCACGCGCCACGGCGTGCGCCGCAGCGACGGCGCCAAGGTCAAGTTCGACACCAACGCCGCCGTGCTCCTCAACAACAAGCTCGAGCCGATCGGCACCCGCATCTTCGGGCCGGTCACCCGCGAGCTGCGCACCGAGCGGTTCATGAAGATCGTCTCGCTCGCGCCGGAAGTGCTGTAGGAGGCCATCATGCAGAAGATCAAGAAAGGCGACAACGTCGTCGTGATCGCCGGCCGCGACAAGGGCAAGCGCGGCGACGTGACGCGCATCGTCGACGCCGAGCACGTGATCGTGTCCGGCATCAACCAGGTGAAGAAGCACCAGCGGCCCAACCCGATGAAGGGCGAGCAGGGCGGCATCGTCAGCAAGGAGATGCCCATCCACGTCTCGAACGTCGCGGCGTGGAACCCGGTCACGCAGAAGGCCGACCGCGTCGGCTTCCGCATGATGGGCGACGGCCGCAAGGTCCGCTTCTTCAAGTCCAACGGCGAGCTGCTCGGCGCTTGATGAGGAAGAAAGGGAAGACGACATGGCCCGCCTGAAGGAAATCTACACCAAGGACGTCGTGCCCGCGCTGGTCAAGCAGTTCGGGTACAAGTCCGCGATGGAAGTCCCGCGCATCGACAAGATCGTCCTCAACATGGGCGTCGGCGAGGCGATCGGCGACAAGAAGCTGCTCGAGAACGCTGCCGCCGACATGACCAAGATCAGCGGCCAGAAGCCGGTGATCACCAAGGCGCGCAAGGCGATCGCCGTGTTCAAGATCCGCGAGGGCTACCCGATCGGGTGCATGGTCACGCTGAGGAAGGAGCGCATGTACGACTTCCTCGACCGCCTGATCTCGATCGCGCTGCCGCGCGTGCGCGACTTCCGGGGCGTGTCGGGGCGCTCGTTCGACGGCCGCGGCAACTTCAACATGGGCGTCAAGGAACAGATCATCTTCCCCGAGGTCGAGTACGACAAGATCGACACGCTGCGGGGAATGAACATCACCATCACCACGACCGCGAAGACGGACGCCGAAGCCAAGGCGCTCCTCGCCGCGTTCCGTTTTCCGTTCAAGAACTGAGGGCGCCATGGCGAAACTGTCCCTGATCAACCGCGACGAGAAGCGCCGCGCCCTGGTGAAGAAGTACGCCAAGAGGCGCGAAGCGCTCGAGGCGATCGTCAACAACACGAAGGCGTCGGACGAGGATCGCTTCGCCGCGCGGCTCAAGCTGCAGCAGCTGCCGCGCAACGCGAACCCGACCCGCCTGCGCAACCGCTGTGCGCTGACCGGGCGCCCCCGCGGCTATTTCCGCAAGTTCGGCCTCGGCCGCAACAAGCTGCGGGAGTACGCCATGCGCGGGGAGATTCCGGGCATCGTCAAGGCGAGCTGGTAGGGGACGCGGCATGAGCACGCCGGGCCGTCCCAACTGCGAATTGGTCCCCCTCGGGGGGACGGCGCTTTGCGCCAAGGGGGTAGTTAAATGAGCATGACTGATCCGATCGCCGACATGCTGACCCGCATCCGCAATGCGCAGATGCGGGAAGAGACTGTCGTCAAGATGCCCTCGTCCCGGGTGAAGCAGGCCATCGCCAAGGTGCTGAAGGACGAAGGCTACATCGACGGCTTCAAGGTGTCGCCCGAGGCCGTCAAGCCGACGCTGGAAATCGGCCTCAAGTACCACGCCGGACGTCCCGTCATCGAGAAGATCGAGCGCGTGTCGCGCCCCGGGCTGCGCATCTACAAGAGCAAGGACGACATCCCGCGCGTGATGAACGGGCTCGGCATCGCCATCGTCTCGACGTCGCAGGGCGTGATGACCGACCGCAAGGCGCGCGCCACCGGGGTCGGCGGCGAAGTGCTCTGCATCGTCGCGTAGCGCCACCACAAGAGCAAGAGGCCGCACCATGTCCCGCATAGGAAAATTCCCGATTCCCCTGCCGCCGAAGGTCGAGGTGACCCTCGCCGCCGGCGAGATCACCGTCAAGGGGCCGCTGGGCACGCTCAGCCGCTCGTACGGCGAAGGACTGTCGATCGAGAAGGACGGCAGCCAGCTCGTCTGCAAGGCCGCCAACGAGTCCGTCAACGCGATGCACGGCACGCTGCGCGCGCTGGTCGCCAACATGGTCAAGGGCGTGTCCGACGGCTTCTCGAAGAAGCTCACGCTGGTCGGCGTGGGTTACCGCGCGCAGGCCGCCGGCGAGAAGCTCAACCTCTCGCTCGGCTTCTCGCACCCGGTCGTCTACGAGATGCCCAAGGGCGTGAAGGCCGTCACGCCGGTGCAGACCGAGATCGTGCTCACGGGCATCGACAAGCAGCAGGTCGGCCAGGCCGCGGCGGAGATCCGTGCGTTCCGCCCGCCCGAGCCGTACAAGGGCAAGGGTGTGCGCTACGCCGACGAGCGCGTGGTGATCAAGGAAACGAAGAAGAAATAGCCGAGCGGGGCGCGTGCCCCGTCCGTCGAACGAGGTTACCGATGAACAAGAAAGATTCGCGTCTCCGCCGTGCCCGCCAGACCCGGGTCCGCATCGCCCAGCAGCGCGCCGTCCGGCTGGTGGTGAGCCGCTCGAACTGCCACATCTACGCGCAGATCATCGCGCCGACCGGCGATCGCGTGCTCGCCAGCGCGTCGACGCTCGAGGCCGACGTGCGCAAGGAGATCACGAACGGCGGCAACAAGGCGGCCGCGACGGCCGTCGGCAAGCGCATCGCCGAGCGGGCCAAGGCGGCCGGGATCGAGGCGGTCGCGTTCGACCGCTCGGGCTACAGGTACCACGGCCGCGTGCAGGCGCTGGCCGAGGCCGCGCGCGAGAACGGCCTGAAATTCTGACGCCGACGCACAGGGACAGCACATCATGGCAAGAATGCAGCAACGCACCCAGCAGCAGGACAGCGGCGACGGCCTGCGCGAGAAGATGATCAGCATCAATCGCGTCACCAAGGTGGTCAAGGGCGGCCGGATCCTGGGCTTCGCGGCACTGGCCGTGGTCGGCGACGGCGATGGCCGGGTCGGCATGGGCAAGGGCAAGGCGAAGGAAGTGCCGGTCGCGATCCAGAAGGCAATGGAAGAGGCGCGGCGCAAGATGGTCAAGGTGCGCCTGAAGAGCGGCACGCTGCACCACGCGGTCGAAGGCCGGCACGGCGCGACCAAGGTGTTCATGCAGCCCGCCTCCGACGGCACCGGCGTCATCGCCGGCGGCCCGATGCGCGCGGTGTTCGAGGTGGTGGGCGTGACCAACGTGCTCGCCAAGTGCCACGGCTCGACCAACCCGTACAACCTGGTGCGGGCGACGATCAACGCGCTCGAGAACGCGAACGCACCGGCCGACATCGCCGCCAAGCGCGGGATGACGGTCGAGCAGCTGATGGAGGCTTGAGATGGAACGACCCCCACGCTCACTTTGTTCGCTGCCCCCGAGGGGGAGCAGTCAGTACCCTTCGGTCGGCCGGGCGGGTACTGACGTGACGACGCCGAAGATGATGCGGGTCACGCTGGTCAAGAGCATCGCCAGCACCAAGAAGGCTCACCGCGCGACGGCCCGCGGGCTGGGCCTCAAGTGGACGAACCACACCGTGGACGTGATCGACACGCCGTCCACGCGCGGCATGGTCAACCGGATCGACTATCTGGTGAAGGTCACCGAAGTCGATGCCAAGGCATCGAATTGAAGGGAGTTCCGTCATGCGGTTGAACACGATCAAACCGGCCGCGGGGTCGAACAAGGCCCGGCGCCGCGTCGGACGCGGCATCGGCTCCGGCCTGGGCAAGACCGCCGGCCGCGGCCACAAGGGCCAGAAGTCCCGTTCCGGCGGCTTTCACAAGACCGGCTTCGAGGGCGGGCAGATGCCGCTGCAGCGCCGGCTGCCCAAGCGCGGCTTCGTCTCGACCACGCGCGAGGACACCGCCGAAGTCCGGATGTCGGACCTGGGCAAGCTGCCGATCACCGACATCGATCTGCTCGCGCTGCGCTCCGCGGGGCTCGTGCCCACGCGGGCCAAGGCGGCCAAGGTCATCAAGAGCGGCAAGCTGGAAAAGGCAGTGAAGCTCACGGGCATCGCCACCACGAAGGGCGCCCGGGCGGCGATCGAAGCCGCCGGCGGCAGCGTCGCCTGACGGCGGACGCGGACTGAACCTCGGAAAACCAGGAAACGACGTTGGCCACGACCAATCCAGCACAGAAGAGTGGACCGAAGTACGCCGATCTCAAGCGGCGGCTGTGGTTCCTGCTCGGCGCGCTCGTCGTCTACCGGATCGGCACGCACATCCCGGTGCCGGGCATCAACGCGAACATCCTGGACGAGCTGTTCCGCTCGCAGCAGGGCGGCATCCTCGGCCTGTTCAACGTCTTCTCGGGCGGCGCGCTGTCGCGCTTCTCGATCCTGGCGCTCGGGATCATGCCGTACATCTCGGCATCGATCATCATGCAGCTCTGCACGGTGGTCGTCCCGTCGCTGGAGGCGCTCAAGAAGGAGGGCGAAGCCGGCCGGCGCAAGATCACGCAGTACACGCGCTACGCCACGCTGGGCCTCGCGCTCTTCCAGGCCCTCGGCATCTCGATCGCGCTCGAGCAACAGCCCGGCCTCGTGCTGGCGCCCGGCGTCCCGTTCCGCATGATCACCGCGGTGACGCTGGTCACCGGCACGATGTTCCTGATGTGGCTGGGCGAGCAGATCACCGAGCGCGGGCTCGGCAACGGCATCTCGCTGCTGATCTTCGCCGGCATCGCGGCCGGATTGCCCAACGCGATCGCCCTCACCCTCGAGCAGGCCCGCACCGGCGCCTATTCGATCCCGCTGGTGCTGGGGATCGGCATCCTGGTGGTCCTGGTGACCGGCTTCGTGGTGTTCGTCGAGCGCGCGCTGCGCAAGATCCTCGTCAACTACGCCAAGCGCCAGGTCGGCAACAAGGTCTACCAAGGCCAGAGCTCGCACCTGCCGCTGAAGCTCAACATGGCGGGCGTCATCCCGCCGATCTTCGCCTCGTCGATCATCCTGTTCCCGGCGACGATCGCGCAGTGGTTCGGCAGCGGCGAAGGCACGATCTGGCTGCGCGACCTCGCCGCGGCGCTCGGGCCGGGCCAGCCCGTGCACGAGATTCTCTACGCGGGCGCGATCATCTTCTTCTGCTTCTTCTACACGGCGCTGCAGTACAACCCGAAGGAGACCGCAGAGAACCTGAAGAAGAGCGGCGCGTTCATCCCGGGCTACCGTCCGGGGGACCAGACTGCGCGCTACATCGAGCGGATCACGCTGCGGCTCACGCTGCTCGGCTCGCTGTACCTCGTCGTCGTGTGCTTCGTGCCGAACTTCCTGATCGCGTGGAAGAACGTGCCCTTCTACTTCGGCGGCACGTCGCTGCTGATCATCGTCGTGGTCACGATGGACTTCATGACGCAGGTGCAGGCGTATCTCATGTCGCAGCAGTACGAGAGCCTGCTCAAGAAGGCCAATTTCAAGGGTGGCCTGCCCACGCGCTGATGGCGAAGGAAGACACGATACAGATGCAGGGAGAGATCCTGGAGACGCTGCCCAACGCGACTTTCAGGGTGAAGCTGGAGAATGGCCACGTCGTGCTCGGGCACATCTCCGGCAAGATGCGGATGCACTACATCAAGATCCTGCCCGGCGACAAGGTGACCGTGGACCTGACGCCGTACGACCTGAGCAGGGCACGGATCATCTTCCGGGCGAAGTAGCCTGGGAGCAGAGGCAGGAATCAGGGATCAGAGGCGGCAGTGATTTCCGGGCGCGCCGGTGGCGCGGCGGAGGCTTCCGCGGGAGAGCGAAATGAAAGTACTGGCATCAGTGAAGAAGATCTGCCGCAACTGCAAGATCATCCGGCGCAACGGCGTCGTGCGCGTCATTTGCACGGACCCCCGGCACAAGCAGCGGCAGGGCTGACGAAACCGCTTTCGACAGATTAGAGACAGGTAACCGCTATGGCCCGTATCGCAGGCGTCAACATCCCCAATCACCAGCACGCCGTGATCGCGCTCACCGCGATCTACGGCATCGGCCGGCCGCGCGCGAAGGCGATCTGCGTCGCCGCGGGCGTGCTGCCCACGGCGAAGGTCAAGGATCTCTCCGACGCGGAAATGGACAAGCTGCGCGAGCAGGTGCAGAAGTTCACCGTCGAGGGCGACCTGCGCCGCGAGGTGACGATGAGCATCAAGCGGCTGATGGACCTCGGCTGCTACCGTGGCGTGCGTCACCGCCGCGGGCTGCCGGTGCGCGGCCAGCGCACGCGCACCAACGCGCGTACGCGCAAGGGGCCGAAGAAGTCGCGTTCGGCCTCGACCCGCACGCCCACGACCAAGTAACGGCAAGGACCGCACAGCATGGCAACGCAATCGCAGAACCCGAAGGCCGGCGTCCGCGCCCGCAAGAAGGTCAAGAAGAACGTCGCGGAAGGCATCGCGCACATCCACGCCTCGTTCAACAACACGATCATCACGATCACCGACCGCCAGGGCAACGCGCTGTCGTGGGCGACGTCGGGCGGCGCCGGGTTCAAGGGCTCGCGCAAGTCGACGCCGTTCGCGGCGCAGGTGGCGGCCGAGAAGGCCGGCAAGGTCGCCGTCGAATGCGGGGTCAAGAACCTCGAAGTGCGCATCAAGGGCCCCGGCCCGGGCCGCGAGTCGGCCGTGCGCGCGTTGAACGCCCTCGGCATCAAGATCTCCAGCATTTCGGACGTGACGCCGGTTCCGCACAACGGCTGCCGCCCTCCGAAGCGCCGCCGCATCTAACCTCCCTCTCTCACTCGGACAAGCACCGTGGCTCGATATCTCGGACCGAAATGTAAGCTGGCGCGAAGGGAAGGCACCGACCTTTTCCTGAAAAGCGCGCGTCGATCACTCGACTCCAAGTGCAAGCTGGACGTGAAGCCCGGCCAGCACGGCGTCAAGTCCGGCATGCGCCAATCGGATTACGGCAACCAGCTCCGCGAAAAGCAGAAGCTGCGCCGCACCTACGGCATCCTCGAGCGCCAGTTCCGCCTCTACTTCGCGCGCGCCGCGCGCGGCAAGGGGTCGACCGGCGAGAACCTGCTGCATCTGCTCGAGTCGCGCCTGGACAACGTCGTCTACCGGATGGGGCTGGGCTCCACCCGCGCCGAGGCGCGGCAGCTGGTCGGCCATCGCTCCATCACGGTCAACGGCAAGGTGCTCAACATCCCGTCGGCGGCGGTCAAGGCCGGCGACGTCGTCAGCGTCACCGAGCGGGCCAAGGGCCAGCTCCGGATCCAGGACTCGCTGCAGCTCGCCGAGAAGGTCGGATTCCCCTCGTGGGTGGAAGTCGACGTCAAGAAAATGACCGGCACCTTCAAGGGCGCGCCGGACCGCTCGGAATTCGGGCAGGACATCAACGAAAGCCTGGTGGTCGAGCTTTATTCGAAGTAACCCCGGCTAGCCGGCGCCAGATTCGCATAGGAATTCCGCATGCAGAGCAATGTCTTGTTGAAACCGCGCATCATCGATGTCCAGAGCAGCTCGCCGTTCCACGCCAAGGTGGTGATGGAGCCGTTCGAGCGCGGCTATGGCCACACCCTCGGCAACGCGCTGCGGCGCGTGCTGCTGTCTTCGATGCCCGGCTACGCGCCGACCGAAGTCAGGATCACCGGCGTGCTGCACGAGTACTCGGCGCTCGACGGCGTGCAGGAAGACGTCGTCGACATCCTGCTCAACATGAAGGGCGTGGTGCTGAAGCTCCACAACCGCGACCACGTGCTGCTGAAGCTCGCGAAGTCCGGCGAAGGCCCCGTCACCGCCGCCGACATCGAGCCGAACCACGACGTCGAGATCATCAATCCCGACCACGTCATCGCGCATCTGACCGCCGGCGGCAAGCTCGAGATGGAGATCAAGGTCGAGAAGGGCCGCGGCTACCAGCCGGCGACCGCGCGCGTCAAGCCGGAAGGCGGGCGCACGATCGGCAGCATCCTGCTCGACGCCTCGTTCAGCCCGGTGCGCCGCGTGAGCTACGCGGTCGAGAACGCCCGCGTCGAGCAGCGCACCGACCTCGACAAGCTGGTGATCGACATCGAGACCAACGGCGTCGTCGAGCCGGAGCAGGCGGTGCGCTACGCCGCCTCCGTGCTGGTCGAGCAGCTGTCGGTGTTCGCCGACCTGCAGGGCACCGGCACGCCGGCCGCCGAGCGCATGTCGCCGCAGGTCGATCCGATCCTGCTGCGTCCGGTCGACGACCTCGAGCTCACCGTCCGCTCGGCCAACTGCCTCAAGGCCGAGAACATCTACTACATCGGCGACCTCATCCAGCGCACCGAGACCGAGCTGCTGAAGACACCGAACCTCGGCCGCAAGTCGCTCAACGAGATCAAGGAAGTGCTCGCCTCGCGCGGGCTGTCGCTCGGCATGAAGCTCGAGAACTGGCCGCCCGCCGGGCTCGACCGCCCGTAGCCCACGCGCGGGAACACGAAGGAATCACACCATGCGCCACCGTCACGGCTTGCGAAAGCTGAACCGCACCAGCAGCCATCGTCTCGCGATGCTGCGCAACATGACCAACTCGCTGTTCACGCACGAGGCGATCAGGACCACGCTGCCCAAGGCGAAGGAGCTGCGCCGCGTCGCCGAGCCGCTGATCACGCTCGCGAAGGAAGCCACCGTCGCCAACCGCCGGCTCGCGTTCGACCGCCTGCGCGACCGCGACGTCGTCACCAAGCTCTTCAACGACCTCGGCCCGCGCTACAAGGCGCGCCCGGGCGGCTACCTGCGCATCCTCAAGTTCGGCTTCCGCGTCGGCGACAACGCGCCGATGGCGCTGGTCGAGCTCGTCGATCGTCCGGAGCCGGCGGCGGAAGGCGAAGCGAAGGCTGCCTGAACGTTCGATTCATTGCGACACCGAAAAGGCCGGGCCTCGACCCGGCTTTTTCTTTGCTGCATCGCCGATTCTTTGGATGTTCCGGGTTCCGGGTGCACGCGGCGCGCGGTGGGTCGCCCCTCACGGGCTTCAGTGTTCAGGCGCCCGCGAGGGGCGGCTCACCCCGCGCCGCGATGGCCCCGGAACAGCTGCAGCGACGATGCACGTAAAATGACGCGATGAAAGACACCGTTCTCGTCACCGGCGGCGCCGGCTACATCGGCTCGCACATCGTCGTCGAGCTGGCGCGGGCAGGCTGCGCGCCGATCGTGCTCGACAACTTCGCCAACAGCTCGCGCGCGGTGCTGCCGCGGCTCGAAGCGCTCACCGCAGGCGCGGTGCCCTGCATCGAGGCCGACGTCCGCGACGCCGGCGCGATGCGCGCGGCCTTCGCCCAGCATGCGATCACCGCGGTGGTTCACTGCGCGGGCTTGAAAGCGGTGGGCGAGTCGGAGGCGCAGCCGCTCGCCTATTACGACGTCAACGTCACCGGCGCGCTGGTGCTGCTCGAGGCGATGCGCGAAGCAGGCGTGACGACGATGGTCTTCAGCTCCTCGGCGACCATCTACGGGGAGCCGGAGCGCGTGCCCGTCGCCGAAGACGCCGTCGTGGCGCCGCAGAGCGTCTACGGCCGCACCAAGTGCATCATCGAGGACATCCTGCGCGATCTCGCGCATGCCGAGCCGGCGTGGCGCGTGGCCATCCTGCGCTACTTCAATCCGGCGGGCGCGCATCCGAGCGGCACCATCGGCGAGGCGCCGCTCGGCCGGCCGAACAACCTGGTGCCTCTGCTCTGCCGGATCGCCGGCGGCGAGTTCGCGGAACTGGCGATCTTCGGCACCGACTGGCCCACCCCCGACGGCACCGGCGTGCGCGACTACATCCACGTGCAGGACCTCGCCGCCGGCCACGTCGCGGCGCTGGCGCACCTCGCGCAGCACCCCGGCGCGACGACGATGAATCTCGGCGGGGGCCGGGGCCATTCGGTGCTCGAAGTCGTGTCCGAGTTCGAGCGCGCCTGCGGCCGCGCCATTCCGCGCCGCCTGGTCGCGCGGCGTCCCGGCGACGTCGCCTGCGTCTACGCCGATCCCGCGCGCGCGAACGCCGTTCTCGGCTGGCGCGCCACGCGCGGCCTGCCGGTCATTTGCGCCGACGCATGGCGGTGGCAGCGAAGCGGCGGGCGTTACTGACGGCCGCGCCTCTCGCCAAGCCATATAATGCGCGGGCGGTGACCTCCGGGCACCGGCCAATGGAATCGGCGTGGACCTCAATCAGTTGCGCTCGTTCGTCACCGTCGCGCAGTTCGGTCACCTCACGCGGGCGGCCGAGGCGCTGCACCTGAGCCAGCCGGCGATCTCCGCGCACATCAAGGCGCTCGAGGAGCAGTTCGGCGTCACGCTGTTCGAGCGCTCGTCGTCCGGCATGGCGCTCACGCCGTCCGGCCGCCGTCTGCTCGCCGAGGCCGCGCAGATCCTCGAAGCCGTCGCGCACCTCAAGCATTCCGCGCAGGACCTGCGGGGCGAGCCTACCGGCAGCCTCCGGCTCGGCACGGTGCTCGAACCTTCCCTGCTGCGCGTGGGCGAGGTGCTCCTGCTGGCGCGGGATCGGTATCCGCAGATCGAGATCGAGCTCCACCACGTGATGTCGAGCGAAGCCCTGGCGCAGGTGCGCGCCGGCGGATTGGATGCGAGCTTCTATTTTGGCCCGCAGCCGGAGGCCGACCTCTCGAGCATCCCCCTGCGCGACATGCTCTACCGCGTGGCGATCCCGGCCGCATGGGCCGACGAGCTCGTCGACGCGCCGTGGGAGACGCTGGCGGAGCGTCCCTGGATCGTGGCGCCGGAGCCGAGCACGCACCGGCAGCTGGTGATGGGATTGTTCGGCGACCGCGCACCGCATCCGGAGCGCATCGTGGAAGCGGACAATGAACCGGTGATCAACAACCTGGTGGAATCGGGCGTAGGCATCAGCCTGGTCCGCGACGAGATCGTCACTCCGTCCGCCGAAGCCGGGCTGAGCGCGATCTGGCCCGGCACCGAGGTCAAGACGAAGCTGTGGCTGGTCCACTCGGCGGACCGGGCGGGCGATCCGCTGCTGGCGGCGCTGGTCGAGGTGCTGGGTGAGGTGTGGGGGAACGCAGGTACATGACGGGCAGGACCTTCATCATGGCCATGGGCCTCGGTCTGTGTGCCGCCGCGGCCGCAGCCGACGTGTCGCGGCCGAACATCGTCGTGCTGCTCGCCGACGACTGGGGCTTCACCGACGTGGGGGCCTACGGCAGCGAGATCGCCACACCCCATCTGGACGAGCTCGCGCGGCGCGGCATGCGCTTCTCGAACTTCCACGTCAGCGCATCGTGCTCGCCCACGCGGTCGATGCTGCTGACCGGCGTCGACAACCATCGCAACGGCGTGGGCAACATGCGCGAGACCATCCCGCAGGAGCATGCGGGCAGGTCGGGCTACCTCAGCGTGCTCGACACCAACGTGGTCACGGTCTCCACGCTGCTGCGCGACGCCGGCTACCGCACCTACGCCGTGGGCAAGTGGCACGTGGGCAAGGAGCCGCACAACCTGCCCGACCGGCGCGGCTTCGACCGCTCGCTCGTGCAGGGCGACAGCGGCTCCGACAACTGGGAAACGGGCAAACGCTACCTGGATCTCGCCGACAAGGTGTATTGGTTCGAGGACGGCCGGCAGGCAGCGATGCCCGCCGAGTTCTACTCGTCGCAGTTCTTCGTGGACAAGGCGATCGAGTACATCGGATCGGGCGCCGGGAAGGGAAAGCCGTTCTTCGCGTACGTCGCGTTCCAGGCCAACCACATCCCGGTGCAGGCGCCGGCGGAGTTCATCGCAAAGTACCAGGGCAAGTACAGGGACGGCTGGACGGCCCTGCGCAAGGCGCGCCGCGACAAGGCCATCGCGCTGGGGCTGATACCCAGGGACGCGCCCATGGCGACGATGGCGACCACCGGCGATTGGGACGCGCTCAGCGGTGAGGACAAGCGCTACCAGGCCCGGCGGATGGAGGTCTACGCCGCGATGGCCGAAGCGATGGACCACCACGTGGGCCGCCTCATCGCGTACCTCAAGGAGACCGGCGAGTTCGACAACACGGTGTTCGTCTTCCTCTCCGACAACGGCCCCGAAGCCTCCGACCCCTACGCCATGCTGTCCGCGCGGCTGTGGCTCGACTGGCAGTACAGCAGGGACTTCGACCGGCTCGGCGCCAAGGGTGCCTACAGCATCATCGGACCGAGCTGGGGCAGCGCCGCCGCGTCGCCGCTGTCCACGTACAAGTTCTATTCCGGCGAGGGCGGCATCCGCGTGCCGCTGATCGTCGCCGGCGTGCCCGGCATGCCGCAGGGCCGGATCCACGACGGTTTCACCCACGTCAACGACATCGCGCCCACGCTGCTCGAGCTTGCGCGCGTGCCGCGCCCGGGATCCGCCTACGACGGAAAGGCCGTCGAGCCGATGACCGGTACCAGCCTGCTGCCAGTGTTGAGGGGCGAGGCGCAGCGCGTGCACGCGGCCGACGAGGCGATCGGCTACGAGCTCTCCGGCAACCAGGCGCTGTTCAAGGGCGATCTCAAGCTGCTGAAGAACATCCCGCCGGTCGGCGACGGCCAGTGGCATCTCTACGACATCCGCGCCGATCCGGGCGAGACGAACGACCTGCAGGGCAGGATGCCCGAGGCGTTCAGGGCCATGCAGGCCGACTACGCGGCGTACGCCAGGGCCAACGGCGTGCTGCCGATGCCCGAGGGCTACGAGCCCACGCGGCAGGTGTTCACCAACGCGCTGGTCAACGTCTACGTCCCGCGGTACCGGAACACGGCGCTGGCCGCGCTGGCGGCGTTGGTCGCGCTGGTTGCGGGCATCGCGTACATCCGCCGGCGCAAACGCCGCGCGTGACCCCGTCCGGGTATCTGGCGAGCCCGTGGCCCGGGGAAGACGGCGGGCCCGCGCGACTGCAGGTGCCGCGCGCCGGTGGCGGTCTCGCTTTGCGCGCCGGCGAGGCGCTGCGCTGCGTCACGCGCAATACGATGCTATCGACGATGACGGTGCTCGGCGCGCCGGGCGAAGTCTACCTGCTCACGCATTCGGCGCTGCGCGCGAAATTCGGCCTTGCCACAACCGCCCGGGTCGAGCTCATCGATCCGCAGACGCTCACGACGCGCAGTCGCTCGCCACGGCTGCGCGGCGGCCCGATGTGGCCGGGCGGCATGGCGGTTCACCGCAACGGCAGCCTCTACGTCGTGTACGGCCGCTACGCGCACCGGCTCACCCGCGCGTGCGAGCCGCGGGCCTCGCTCGAACTGCCGATCGCCGAGCCTTACAACTCGTTCGTGATCCTGGACAACGGGCTCATCGTCGCCAAGAACCTCTCGGAGACGACGAACGCGCGCTTGAGCGTCGTCGATCCCGAGTCGCTGACGCTGGTCGGCGCAGGCACCGAATGCCCGGAGCCTTCCATCGCAAGGCTCTCCGCCACCGGCAACACGGTCTACGTCGTCGGCGTGCGCTCCATCTTTCGCCTTCACTGGAGCGACGCCGCGCAGCGCCTGGTGCTCGACCCCGATTGGCGCTTCGACTACATCGGCGCGACCCGCCAGACTTACGGCTGGGACGTGGTGCTCGACGGGGAGCATGCCTGGTTCATGGACAACGGCAAGCACCGCTATCTGCGCAAGATGATCGGCGCCGGCGTGAGCCCCACGCCGAACCGGCTGATCCGGGTGTCGATGGCCGATGCCCGCGATCACCAGGTGCTGCCGGTCTGCGGGATCGACGGCGGCAGCATCACCAACCCGCCGCTCTTCGACCGGCGGCGCAGCATCGTCGTCGGCTACGACTCGGCCAATGGCCACCTGCAGGCGTGGCGCTTCGATCCCGACGCGCGTGCGATGACGCCGCTATGGCACAAGGCGCCCTTCGGCTGCGCGAGCCACCTGATCCTCTACCCGGACACGGGCGAGCTCGTGGTCAACGACTATCGCCGGGGCGGCGAGGAGGTGGCGGTGCTCGCCATCGAGTCCGGGCTGGAGATCGCCCGCGTGCGCATCGGCGGCTTCCAGCAGGGCGTGGTTTTTCCGAGCGCGGGGTGGGGCCGTGATTTCTACTGGTCGTCGATGGGCCGGCTGGCGCGGATTTCGGTGCGCTGACGCCGCAACCGATGCGATACGGCGTCGCTGCGGGCACGGCCGCGAGATGCCAGCGGGTCGCTATTGAATCAATTCATCCGCGCGCAAGAGCAGCGTCTGCGGAATCGCGAGCCCGAGCGCTTTTGCGGTGTTCGTGTTGATGATCAGCTCGAACGTGGTCGGCTGCAAGACCGGCAATTGGGCGGGCTTGGCACCCTTGAGTATCCGGCCGGCGTAGACGCCTGCCTGGCGATATGCGTCGGTGAAGCTCGCCGAGTAGCTCATCAGACCGCCGGCGGCGGCGTGATCACGCACGTCGTAGATCGCCGGCATGGCGTGGCGCGCGGCGAGTGCGACGACTTCGCGACGCTTGCTGGTGAAGAAGGGGCTGCCGCTGACGATAAGCGAAGCGGCGCGAGCCTGAACGATGGTCCTGAAAGCGGGTTCGAACTCGTGCTCGCTTCCGGCCTTCACGACCACGACTTGCAGCCCGATCGCCCGAGCGGCGGACTCCGTCTCCCGCAAGTCGACCAAGGATCCCGGCCAGTTCGGATCCATCAGGAACGCGACGACGACGGCCTTGGGCACCAGCTCGTGAAGGAGTTCCATCCGCTTTGCCGCGAGCTGGCCGCCGCCGAAGAACGTCACGCCCGTGAGGTTGCCGCCCGGCCGGCTGAGGCTCGCGACGAGGCCGCGCGTCACCGGATCGTCACCGGTCACGAAGACGATAGGTATGGTCGACGTGGCCGCCTTGGCCGCCTGCGCCGCCTGGCTGTTGCCGACGATCGCGGCAACCTGGCGGCGTACCAGTTCGGCCGCGAGGCCCGGCAGCCGGTCCAGATCGTTGTCCGCCCAGCGATACTCGACGATTACGTTCCTGCCTTCGATGAATCCGGTTTCGTTCAGCCCCTGACGGAACGCGGCGACAAGATTCGTGAACGGCGCGGCGGGCGTGGTCCTGAGAAACCCGATACTCGGCACGACGGGCTGCTGCGCAGCCGAAGCGAGCGACCAAGCGACTAGACCGCCGCCGACGCTGCCGACGAATTTGCGACGATCCATCTCCGGATTCCCCAACCGACAGGCGCAAGTGCCGGAATACTACACCTGCGCCAGACACGCGAGATGGTGCGGTCCCGGGGCGGCAATCAGGGCCCGCGCTGCTTGCGTGCCGCGCTCGGGGGCAGCACCTGGCCGATCAGCTTCTCGCAGGTTTCCGGCGACATGTAGCGCGGCACCGGATAGTTGGTGTCCGCCTCCCAGCACGCGGCCTTGGCGAGCGCGGGAATGTCCTCCGCGCGAAGCGCGTCCAGCTGGCTCGGGATGCCGAGATCGCGATTGAGCGCCTCGACGGAGTCCACGAACTTCTTCGCCCGCACCGTCGGGCGTTCTCCTTCGCTCGCCACCCTGGCGCGAAGCGCGAGGGCCGCCAGCTGCTTCGTGATCGCGGGACTCAGGAACCTGAGCACGTGCGGCAGCATGATCGCGTTGGCGAGACCGTGCGGGGTGTGGTACCTGCCGCCCAGCTGATGCGCGATGGCGTGGACGTAGCCCACGTTGGCCCGCGTGAATGCGAGTCCGGCGAACGTCGCGGCCAGCGCCATCTGCTCGCGTGCTTCGAGGTTGCGGCCGTTGCGGCACGCGACGCGCAGGTTGCCGTAGATCAGGTCGACCGCCGCGAGCGCCATGCGGTCGGTGTAGTCGGTCGACCATTGCCCGACGTAGGCTTCGACGGCATGGGTGAGGGCGTCCATGCCGGTGGCCGCCGTGACATGGCGCGGCAATCCGGTCATCAGCGCGGGGTCGAGCGCCGCGATGGCAGGCACCAGCCGCGTGTCGGCAATCACCAGCTTCTGGCCGGTCTGCGGATCGGAAATCACCGCCGCGACCGTCACCTCGGACCCGGTCCCGGCGGTGGTCGGTACCGCGTAGATCGGCGCCGGCGCGTGCCTGCCCTTGAAGTATCCGACCAGCTTGCGCAGAGGCTTCTTGTTGGCGACGGACAGCGCGATCGCCTTCGCGGCATCCATCGGCGATCCTCCGCCGAACGCGACGATCGCGTCGCAGCCGTGCTTGCGGTAGAACGCGATGCCCTGCTCGATGACGGGGATCGGGGCGTCGGCCGTGACCGCGTCGAAGACGACATGCGCGGTTCCACCGGCGGAAAGCGCCTTGATCAGCGCCTCCGGCAGGCCCATCTGCGCAACCACGCGGTCGGTCACGATCAGGATCCTGCGGTGGCCGAAGCCGCACAGCGTCCGGCCCAGCCGCCCGCTCGCCCCCGGGCCGACCAGGAGCATCGGCTGCGGAATCGGCAGCAGCCCGGTCACGACACCCGCGGCCTTCATCGCCGTCGACAGCCCGACGGAGCGCACCACGTCACTGACGATGCCCGGCATCTCGATCATCTTCGTTCCCGCAGTTCGAATCGACGTCGATCAGCTTGCACCAAACGGCGCCGCCGGAAAAGCGCTTCGGCGGGCGATTCGCCGACAAGTTGATCCCGCGCAAGCCGCGGGAGCCCGGGGCCGGCGCCATGGCCCGGGTCTGCCCGTACAATTTGCGTCATCGGCAACCGTCCGTTGCGCGGGGATCAAATGAAGCGAGTGGTCGGCATCAGCCTGGGCGCAGGCGACCAGGATTTCGAGTTCGGCACCCGGTTCCTGGGACATCGGATCAACGTCCGGCGCCTCGGCACCAACGGCAGCGCGGCGACCGCCGTGAAACTGCTCAAGCACTGGCAGCAGCACGCCGACACCATCGGCCTAGGGGTGGTGAAGGACAGCTACGCCGTCGGCGCGCGGCGCTACGTCGACAAGGACAGCGCGCGGATGAAGGGCGCCGTGACGCGCATTCCCGTCACGACCGGCGGGCGGCTCTCCGACATCCTGCAGGAGTGGGCGCTGCGTCACGTGCAGAACAAGCTCGGCCACTATTTCAACAACGCCAAGGTCCTGTTCTTCTCCGGCATGACCAACTACAAGCTGGCGCTGGCGATGTCGGAGTACACGCAGAACCTCGAGTTCGCCGACCCGCTGCTGCAGCTCGGCGTGCCCAAGATGCTGACCTCGCTCGACATGCTCGAGCTCTACGCGAGCGGCGCGCACTACGTGACGGACCTGACGCCGGACGCCCTGATGGCCTCCGCGCCGGTGAGGGAATGGACCCGGTTCCTGCTGCGCAGCGCGATGCGCGAAGCGACCGTCATCGTCGCGCCCGTGCACGCGCTCGACGGCATCGGCGCGCGCGAGCTGCGCGGCAAGACGATCATCACGTCGACGGTCAACGAGCGGCGCATCGCGCAGTTCAGGAAGAAGGGCGTGCACATGGTCGTCGACGGCGCCCCCGAGATGTGCGGGCACGTGGTCGGCCCCAGCGTGCTCGACGCGATGATCATCGCCGCCACGCAGAAGAACCCCGACGACATCCTCGAGGACGACTACCTCGAGATCATCACCAACCTGCAGCTCGAGCCGCGGATCATCTATCCCAACGGCGTCCGGCGCGTCAACCGCTTCGCGTTCGTCATCCATCCGCTGTCGCAGGAATACTTCAAGAACGTGAAGCCCATCGAGCTTCTCTCCCGCGTGTCGCCGCCGATACTCATGGACACGCTGGAGAGAGCGATGGCGTACGCGCCGCCGTTCGTCTACTCGAAGGTGACCGGCATCAGGTCGCCCGACGGGACCGAGGCCGAAGGGTGGCTGATCTCCGTGGGCGGGACGCCGAAGGAGATCATGCGCCACAGCCCCGAGTTCACCTACCGCCGCCTTCTCGATGCGGCGCGGATGGCCAAGGGCCTGGGCGCGCAGATCATGGGCCTGGGCGCGTTCACCAAGGTCGTCGGCGACGCGGGGCTCACCGTGGCGCGGCGGGCGCCGCTGCCCATCACCACGGGCAACAGCTACAGCGCGTCCGGGGCGCTGTGGGCCGCGCACGACGCCGTGCTGCGCCTGGGCCTCGTGCCCATGCCGAAGCGCGGCGACAAGGTCAGGTTCAAGGCGATGGTCGTGGGCGCCACCGGCGCCATCGGCTCGGTGTGCGCGCGCCTGCTGGCGATGGTCGCCGAGGAGGTCTACCTGGTGTCTCCCGAAACCGCGAAGCTCCTCTCGCTCAAGGAGTCGATCCTGAAGGAGTCGCCCGATGCCCGGCTGTTCCTCTCGTCGCGCGCCGACAAGGACATCGCCGGCATGGACATGATCGTGACCGCGACCTCCGGGGCGGGCAAGAAGATTCTCGACATCATGAAGGTGAAGCCGGGGTGCGTGATCACGGACGTCGCGCGGCCGCTCGATCTGCCCCCCGCCGAAGTCGCCAGGCGCCCGGACGTTCTCGTGATCGAATCCGGCGAGATTCAGTTGCCCGGCGACGTCGCAATGAAGAACATCGGCCTGCCGAACGGCGTGGCCTACGCCTGCCTCGCCGAGACGATCGTGCTGGCCCTCGAAGGCAAGTTCGAGAACTTCACCGTAGGGCGCAACATCGAATGGGAGAAGGTGCGCGAGATCTACCGGCTCGGCCGCAAGCACGGCATGAAGCTGGCGGCCATCTCCGGGGTCAACGGGCCGTTTTCGGACGCGGACATCGACCGGGTGCGCACGCTCGCCCTGGCCGCGCGCGCCGCCTCCGCGGTGCCCGCGCGGGCACCAGGGAAGGGCCGGCGTCCGAAGGCCGCCGCTGCCCGGGGCGCCAAGCCTGCCGTTGCCCAAGGGGCCAGGGGGGGCGGCACCCGGGGCGCCAAGCCGGTCGTCGTCCGGCGCCGGAAACCGCTCAAGGCCGCGGCCGGCGCCTGACGCCCTTCGACCCGCGGCGGGCGGAGGCCCCTCCGGCGCCTCGTTCCGGCGCCGGCTGTGTGCAATGCGTCAATTTGCCGCACTGCGGCCCTGTCATAGCGCAATGTTTCCGTGACGCAGCGGTTCCTTACCGGTAAAATGTTGCAGTGCACCTAAACTCTGGTCAGGAGCCGTCATGGAATTCGCAGGAAAGGTTGCGGTAATCACCGGTGCCGCCAGCGGCATCGGACGCGCGGTGGCCAATGCCATGGCGCTGCGCGATGTGCGCGCGATGGCGCTGGTGGACATGGGCGAAGCGATCGACGCCGTCGCCGCCGACGTCAACGCGCAGGCCGGCCGGCAGGTCGCCTACGCCTACCGGGGTGATACCACCGAGAGCGCGTTTCGCGCGTCGGTGTTCGACTCGATCAGCAGCCAGTTCGGCACGGTCACCATGTGCGTGCCGGCCGCCGGCATCACGCGCGACGATCTCGCGGTGCGCATCGACAAGGAGACGGGCAAGGCGCGAATCTATCCCGTCGAGCGCTTCAAGCAGGTCGTCGACGTCAACCTGATCGCGCCGGTCTACTGGTCGCTGGAAATGATCGGGCGCATCGCCGAGGATCGGGCCGCGCGCGGCCTCAAGCGCTGGCTTCCCGCGGAAGGGATGCAGGGGGCCATCGTGTTCATCGGCTCCGTGTCCTCGCAGGGCAACCGCGGCCAGATCTCCTACGCCAGCACCAAGGCCGGGCTCGAGGGCGCGGCCGCGACGATCCAGAAGGAAGCCGTCTTCTACGGCGTGCGCTGCAGCCTGATCCATCCGGGCTTCACGGACACGCAGATGGTGCGCGCGATGGGCGACGACTACATCAACAAGCACATCCTGCCGTTCACGCAGCTGGGCCGGCTGATCCGCCCGGAGGAGATCGCCGACGCGATCTGCTTCATGCTCCACAACTCGGCGGTGAGCGGCGAGCTGTGGGCCGACGCGGGTTGGCACCCGCCGGCATAACTGCCGCCCGGAGCCCCGGCGCCGTCCGGCGCCGGCTACGACGGGACGCGTGATCCGCACCTGCGGTCAGGCGCGCCCCTGCGTCGCGCGGATCGCCTCGACCCGGATCTCCTCGGTGAGCCGTGCCTTGAGCGCCGAGAACTCCGGCGTTGTCTTGACGGTGTAGTGGCGCGGATGCGGCAGCGTGACGGGGACTTGGGCCTTGATGCGCCCGGGGCGCGCCGACATCACGACTACCCGGCTCGCCATGAAGATCGCCTCCTCGATGTCGTGGGTGACGAACAGCACCGTCTTGGTCTCCGCCTCCCAGATGCCGAGCAGCAGCTCCTGCATCAGCCCCCGGGTCTGGTTGTCGAGCGCGCCGAAAGGCTCGTCGAGCAGCAGGATCTTGGGGTCGTTGGCGAGCGCGCGCGCGATGGCGGTGCGCTGCTGCATGCCGCCGGAGAGCATCTTCGGATAGTGGTGCTCGAAGCCCGCGAGGCCGACGCGGGCGATGTAGTGCGCGGCGATCTCGTCCTGCTGCGGCTGCGGCATGCGCTTCTCGCGCAGCCCGAAGCAGATGTTCTCGCGCACCGTGAGCCACGGGAACAGCGTGTAGCTCTGGAACACCATGCCGCGGTCGGCGCCGGGGCCGGTGACCGGCGCGCCGTCGAGCAGCACGCGCCCCGACGTCGGCGCGTCGAGGCCGGCAACGATGCGCAGCAGCGTCGACTTGCCGCAGCCGGACGGCCCGAGGATGGTGATGAAGTCGTTGTCGGCGACCGCCAACGACACCGGCTCGAGCGCGACCGTGCTGGCGCCGCCGCGCACCCCGGGGAAAATGCGACCGACGCCCTGGACTGCCAATTCGCTCAAAGAAGGCTCCAGGGGAAAAGCTTCTGGTTCCCCCACTTGAACGCGAAATCGGAGATGAGGCCGATCACGCCGATCACGATGATGCCGAAGATGATCTGGCCGGTGTTGAGCAGCGCCTGGCTGTCGGTGATCATGTGGCCGATGCCGCTCGAGGCGCCGATCAGCTCGGCGACGATCACGTAGGTCCACGCCCAACCGAGAACCAGGCGCAGCGTCTCCGCGATCGCCGGCGCGGAGCTCGGCAGCAGCACGCGGCGCACCACGCCCGAGGCGTTCGCACCCAGCGTGTAGGCGGCTTCGACGAGGTCGCGGCGCGTCGCGCCGACGGTCACCGCGATCATCAGCACGATCTGGAAGAACGAGCCGATGAAGATCACGAGCAGCTTCTGCATCTCGCCGATGCCGGCCCACAGGATCAGCAGCGGGATGAAGGCGGAGGCCGGCAGGTAGCGTGCGAACGACACGAAGGGCTCGAACAGCGCCTCGATCGGCTTGTACGCCCCCATCGCGATGCCCAGCGGCACGGCGAAGATCGAAGCGAGCACGAAGCCGCCGACCACCCGCCACACGGTCATCCCGATGTCCCGGTGGAAGCCGTGCTTGGCGAAGAGCTCCCAGCCTTCGCCCAGCATCGTGACGGGGTCCGCGAGGAAGACCTTCGACACGAAGCCGCCGAAGGTGGCCACGCTCCACACCGCGACGAACGCGACGAAGAACGCGATGCCGAGCGCGGCCTTGCGGCGCGGCGCGATGGGCTTGAGCGGCGTCATGCCGCGCGCGGCGCCGCGGCACCGCGGCGCGCGCGGCGGGCTCGTTCGCCTCGCGCGGGAGCAGACCGCGCCGCCGTCACTTGATGAACTGCGTGTCGACGATGGTGGTGAGGTCCGGGATGCTCTTGATGATGCCGATCTCGAGCAGCAGCTCGGCCGCTTCCTTGCTGAACTGCTGGAACTCGCCGGCGAAGAACCTCTGGTTGGCCGCCCGGTCCTGCCAGCGCAGGAACTTCTGCGACGCCTCGAACTGCGCGCCGGTCTGCTTCACGTCGGCACCCATGATCTCGAAGCTCTTCGCCGGATCCTTGGCGATCATGTCCACGGCCTCGAAATAGCTGTCTGCGATGGCCCGCACCGCCTTCGGATTCTCGGCGATGAACTTGGGCGTGCAGCCGAAGGTGTCCATGATCATCGGGTAGTCGAGTGTCGTCGCGATGATCTTGCCGGCCTGCGGATTGGCGCGCACCGTCGACAGGTACGGCTCGTAGGTCATCGCCGCGTCGTTCTGTCCGCTCACGAACGCCTGCGCCGCCGCGGCGGGCTCCAGGTTGACGACGGTGACGTCCTTGACGCTGAGACCGTTCTTCTTCAGGAACCACGCCAGCGTGAAGAACGGTGCCGTGCCGGGCGCCGACGCCGCGACGGTCTTGCCCTTCAACTCGGAGATCTTCTGCACGTTGTTGCGCACGGCCATGCCGTCGGCGCCGTAGCTCTTGTCGAGCTGGAACAGCTGCTTGGTCGCCACACCGCTCGCGTTCCAGACGATCCAGGTCTCCACCGTGGTCGCGGCGCACTGGATGTCGCCGGAGGCGATCGCGAGGTGACGGTCCTTCTGCGGGATCTTCTTGAGCGACACGTCGAGGCCGTTCTTCTTGAAGATCCCCGCCTCCTTGGCGAGGGTCAGCGGCGCGAAGCCGGTCCACCCGGCGTAACCGATGGCGACCTTGGTTTCCTGGGCGGCGGCGCCGGCGGCGTAGGCAGCGGCAAGGCTGAGGGCGAATCCTGCGATGAACGGCTTCATGCATGGCTCCTGATCTTTGGGCTGGGCAAACGGATAACTCTAGGTGCGAACTGCGCACGCTGTCAACGCCGGAGTGGGCACCCGGGCGGCGCGGGCGACCGAGGCCGTCGTCGTGTTTGCGTTGGGGGCCGGCAACGGGCAATCTACGATCATGCATCCTGCCCCGGCGGCTTCCGTTTCCCTGTCCACCGCAGCGCGCCGCTCCGACGCCGATGATCCGTTGATCCGCCTGCGCGTGCTGTCCCCCGCCGACTATCGCCGCATGCCGTGGAAGAACGGCGCCGGGCGCACGACCGAGCTCGCTTCCTATCCGCCCGGAGCCGTGCTCGATGCGTTCGACTGGCGCGTGAGCATCGCCGACGTCGACCGGGACGCCCCGTTCTCCGCTTTCGCGGGAGTCGATCGCATCATCGTCCTGCTCGCGGGCGCGGGGATGCTCCTTGGCGGCGCAGGCCGCACCACGTCGTTGCTCGCACCCTACGAGCCCCACGCGTTCAGCGGTGACGACGCCATCGAGTGCGCGCTGGTCGACGGACCCGTGCGCGACTTCAACCTGATGCTGCGCCGCGGCCGGGCGACCGGCGAGGTCGCCGTCGTGCGCGGTGGCGCCGCGAGCATCGCGCCCGCGCGCTTTCGCCTGTCCTACGCGGCGGGCGGCGCGTGCGAGTGCACATTGCCCGGACACCCCCCGCAGTTCATCGCCGCCGACCACGCATTGCTGGTCGAGGCCGAGCCCGCGTCGGGCGCCGTGCTCGGCGTCAAGCCGCTGACGGCCCAGGCGGTCGCCATCGTGGTGAGGGTCACCGTATGAGCTACCCGGCGAGGGGCCCCGCGCGCAGCGTGGGGATCGACGGTCAGGCGAATGCGGTGGGGCCGCCGACGCTCGACGCGACACACTGCTTGGCCGGTACGAAGAGGCGGCGCGCATGAGCCGCCGTGCGCATCGATCCGCCGGCGCGAGGAGGCGGCCGTGAGGCTGTTCGCCGAGCACGCGCTGCTGCCGTCGGGATGGGCGCGCCACGTGGCGCTCACCGTCGGGCGCGACGGCGCCATCGTCGACGTCGAGGCCGACACCACCGCCGTCGGCGCGACGCGGACCGCGGGCCCGCTGGTCCCGGGCATGCCCAACCTGCACTCGCATGCATTCCAGCGCGCGCTTGCGGGACGAACGGGGCGGACGACGCCCGAAGGTTCGGGACGGGACAGCTTCTGGACCTGGCGCGCCGCGATGTACAAGTTCGTCGACCAGGTCGATGCGGATGCGTTCGAAGCGATCGCCCTGCAGGCCTACGTGCAGATGCTCAAGGCCGGGTACACCGCGGTCGGCGAGTTCCACTACGTCCATCACGATCCGCAGGGCTGGGCCTACGCGAATCCGGCCGAGCTTGCCCACCGGGTCGTCGCCGCCGCGCAGACCGCCGGCATCGGTCTCACGCTGCTGCCCGTGTTCTACGCCCATTCCGGCTTCGGCGGCGCCCCGCCGCTCGCGGGCCAGCGCCGTTTCGTGCACACGGTCGACAGCTACGCGCGCCTGGTCGCCGGCCTCGAGGCGGACGCGACGGCGCGCGGCTACAACGTCGGCGTTGCCGCGCACAGCCTGCGCGCCGTCGCGCCGGACGAGCTGCGCGCGATCGTCGCGCTGGCGCCGCCTTCCGGGCCGATTCACATTCACGCCGCGGAGCAGACGCAGGAGGTGGCCGACTGCGTCGCCGCGCTGGGCGCGCGTCCCGTCGAGTGGCTGCTCGACCACGCCGGCCTCAACGCCCGCTGGTGCCTCGTGCACGCGACGCACATGACGCCCGATGAAACGCGGCGGCTCGCCGCCAGCGGCGCGGTCGCGGGACTGGCGCCGGCAACGGAAGCCGACCTCGGTGACGGCACCTTCGCGGCGCGCAGCTTCATCGATCGCGGCGGCGCCTTCGGCATCGGCAGCGATTCGAACACGTTGATCGACCCCGTACGCCGAGCTGCGCCAGCTCGAGTGGTCGCAGCGCCTGTCGCGGCTCGAGCGCAACGTGCTGGCGCGCGCCGAATCGCCGGTCGGGCAGTTTCTCTACGCGCTCGCCGCGGCGGGCGGCGCGCGGGCGCTGGGGATGCCCGCCGGCGCGATTGCCGCCGGCCGGCGTGCCGACCTCGTCGTGCTCGACACCGACGATCCGGCGCTTGCCGGACAGGCGAGCGAGGACCTGCTCGATGCCGCCATCTTCGGCCCGTCGCGGCTGCCGGTGCGCGACGTGATGGTCGCGGGACGCTGGGTGGTGCGCGAGGGCCGCCACGCGAACGAACAGGCCGCGCTGGCGAAGTATCGCGCCACGCTCGCCCGCCTGGCGGCCGCATGAGCGCGCCGGGCCGCCCCAAGCGCGAATACCTTCGTTCCCAGCACGAAGGTAGTCCAGTGAACCTGCACCTGCTGCACCGCGGCGACTCCCCGCTCGTCGTCGACGTTCCGCACGCGGGAACGTTCGTGCCGCCCGCCCTCGCGGGCCGGCTCACCGCGGCCGCGCGCGCGGTGCCCGACACCGACTGGCACGTCGACCGGCTCTACGCGTTCGCCCCGGTGGCCGGCGCCACGCTGATGGTCGCGACCCACTCGCGCATCGCCGTCGACCTCAATCGCGACCCGTCGGGCGCGGCGCTGTACGCGGGCGCCGACAACACCGAGCTCTGTCCCACCCGCACCTTCGACAACGACGCCATCTACCGCGACGGCGACGCCCCCGGAGCGCATGAGATCGCGGCGCGGCGCGCCGCGTATTTCGACCCCTATCACGCCGCGCTCGCGGCGGAGGTCGAGCGCGTGCGCGCGCGGCACGGCTACGCGATCCTGCTCGACGGCCATTCGATCCGCGCGCAGGTGCCGCGATTCTTCGCCGGGCGGCTGCCCGATCTCAACCTCGGCACTGCGGACGGCGCGAGCTGCGCGCGGAGCCTGCAGGACGCCGCTGCGGCGGTGCTCGCCGGGGCCGGGGGCTTCACCCACGTCGTCAACGGCCGCTTCAAGGGCGGCTACGTGACGCGCACCTACGGGCGTCCCGCGCAGCGCGTGCACGCGCTGCAGCTCGAGATGGCCCAATGCGCGTACATGGACGAAGCGCCGCCGTACGCTTGGGATGCGGCGCGCGCCGCGCCGCTCGTCGCCGTGCTCGAGCGGCTGGTCGCGGCGCTGACCGCGTGGCGCCCGGCGTAACGAGCGCGCGCGCCGGCGCCATGCTGCTCCTGTTGCGCGCCGGCGACCGGATGCAGGCCTACGTGATCCGGGACGTGCTGTCGCACCACGGCATCAAGGCGCACGTCTTCAACGAGCACACGTCGAGCATCGTCGGCGACGTCCCGCCCGACGTCGCGCTGCCTCAGGTGTGGCTCGACGACGACGCCGATCACGCGCGGGCGACCGCGGTGCTGCGCGAGCACGACACGGCGTGCAGGCGCGTCGGCGTCCTCTTCTGCCGCGCCTGCCGCGAGGAGAATCCGGCGACCTTCGAGCTGTGCTGGAAGTGCGGGGCCGGGCTCTAGCGTACTGTTCTTCGCAATGGGGGTCGCGCTAGCGCGGCGAAAAGTACGTCCCGAACTCGGCGAAGAATTCCTGGACCGACGCGTGCCGGCCCAGACGGACCCAGGTTTCGTCGGGCACGCGGGCGCGGGCGTCCAGCAGGGCCTGCGCTTCCGCGCCGACCGGATAGCGCAGCTTCGGCGGATCGGCGGTCATCGCTTCCTCGATCGCCGCCGCGCACATCTCGGGCGTGCCGCCGGTCTTGCGGGCGCCGCCGAACATGCCGTTCGAGATGCGGACGGCGTTCGGGTACGCGGAGGCCTCCGGCGAGGGCAGCGCCTCGATCGACTTGCCCAGCAGCGGCGTGACGATGAAGCCCGGCTCGATCAGCGACACGTGGATGCCGTACGGCTGCACTTCCTGCGCCAGCGCTTCGCTCACCGCCTCGAGCGCGAACTTGCTCCCGGCGTAGATTCCGGAGCAGACGTTCGCGATGTGACCAGCCACCGAGCTCACGTTGACGATCCTGCCGCTGCGCTGCCGGCGCATCGCCGGCAGCACGGCGCGGATCGCGCGCAGCGCGCCGAAGACGTTGGTCTCGAATGCGGCCCGCACGGTTTCGTCGCTCATTTCCTCGATCGGCCCGAGCGGGGCAACGCCGGCGTTGTTGACCAGCACGTCGATCCGGCCTTCGCTGTCGAGCACGCGGGCGACGGCGCGCCGCACCGATGCCTCGTCGGCGACGTCGAGCTCGACGGGCGCCAGCGCCAGGCCCTTCGCGGCCGCGGCGGCGCGCAACTCGCCGCCGCGGTCGAGGTTGCGCATGCTTGCGTGCACGCGATGGCCCCTGCCGGCAAGGTGCAGCGCCGTGGCCATGCCGATGCCGCTGTTGCTGCCGGTGATCGAGTACGACGGACATGCCTGCGTTCTCCAGGTCGGGGGCGCTCCCTGCTTCCCGGCAAGCCGCCGCGGAAGGCGTACAGGGCGCCGCCGCGCAGGCGCCGCAGCCGCCCGGCCAGGGCCGGCTCAGGGCCGCGCGGTATCGATGACGACGGCCACGCCGCCGGCGCCGAGCTTCACCGGCTTGGAGAACCCTTCGAGGTCGCCGCTCTGCGGCACGGCGTTGCCGGACTTGGTGACGCGCGCGCCGATGACGATCTCCGGGAAATTGGAGAGCTTCATCTCCGGCGCCATCGCCATCGAGTCGTCGAGCGAGAACGTGGCAGGCAGCTCCTTCACTTTCTTGCGCATCACCGCCAGCGGCATCTTCGGGCCCTGCGCCGGCCGCGCGAAGATGAAGACGGCATCGTCGGGCGAGGCGTTCTTCGCGAGCGCGGGGCTGAGGCTGACGGTGCCCGCGATCGTGGTGCCGGGCAGTGGCCGCGGACGGCGCTGCTCGCCGCTGCCGGCGCGGGTGGCGGCCGGGGCCGCCGCGCACGGGGCGCCGTCATCGCCGCGGCGGGCGGCGCCGGCGCCGCGGCCACCGGCGCCCGAGATGCCGCCCAGCTGCCTCGCCTCGGCGATGCTCGACGCGACCGAGCGGCTCATGTCCGATTCGGGCGGGATGACCTTCTGCAACCGCTCCCAGTAAGCCACCGCCTGCCTGTAGTCCTTGCCGTCGAAGGCGATGGTGCCGGCAAGGGCCAGCGCCTTCCATTGATTGGGGTCGGCGGCGAGCGCGCGCTTGACGAGCTCCTGCGGCTTGCCCTGCAGGCTCTGCTGCACGGCGCCCAGCGCGTCGGCATAGTCGGCGAGCAGGTCCGCGTTGTCGGGCATCAGCACGGACGCGCGCTCATACGCGCTGACCGCTTCGGGGAAGCGCTTCATCGCGTAATACGTGTGCGCGAGCACCACCCAGCCCTGCGCGTTGTCGGGTTCCTTCTCGAGTCGCGCCGCGAGATTGGCGGCCATCGCCGCGACCTTCTCCGGGGTCAGGTCGTGCTCCCCGGTCTTGGCGGCCGTCGCCGCGGCGGGCGCGGCGGCCGGCGAGAACGCGTCGTGGCTGCCGAGCACCACGTAGAGCAGCGCCGCGGCGATCGGCAGCGTGCCGGCGACGATCGCGGCGGTCCACGCGCCGGCGAGCGGGGCGGGGCCGGTGGCCGTGCGCCGTCGCCCGGGTGTCTTCGGCGACGCGCTGGGTGAGCTCCTGCACCGCCTGCTCGTAGTGCTCGCTCGTGATGACGCCGTTGACGAGATCGGCCTCGAGCTCGGCGCGCTGGTCGCGCAGGATCGCGAGGTTCGATGTCTCCTGCGCGAGTCCGGGCCCGCCGCGCGCGGCGCAGCAGCGGCACCAGGACCCAGACGAGCGCCACGGCCACCATGGCGGCGGCGATCAGGAAGAATGCGGTCATGAGTTTTCTTTCCCGGCGTCGCCGGCGAGTAGTCGTGCGGCGCGCTCGTGCTCGGCCGCCGAGAGCGGCGGCTCGGCGGCGAGGCGGCGGCGCGCGCGCAGCGTGCGCGCGAGGACGAAGAAGCCGACCAGCACCAGCAGCGCGGGTCCGGCCCACAGCAGCACGGTCGTCGACTTGACCGGAGGCTGGTAGAGCACGAAGTCGCCGTAGCGCGCGACCATGTAGTCGACGATCTGGTCGTCGGTCTTGCCGGCGGCGATCTGCTCGTGGATCTGGCGGCGCAGATCGAGCGCCAGCTCGGCGTTGGACTCCGCGATCGACTGGTTCTGGCAGACGAGGCAGCGCAGCTTTTCCGACAGCTTGACGGCGCGCGCCGCGGCGACGGGATCCTGCGCCGTGGGGACCGCGTCGGCCGCCGCAGCGGCGAGCGGCAGCGCCGCGCCGAGCACGACAGCGCGATCAGCAGTAGTCGAGTACTAGAAGCGCTCACGTCTCGTATCGCCCTTTCGTAGGTTGCGCGCCCGCGGAGCGGGCAAGTCCGCGCATTCAACCGCGCGCCCGCGGAGCGGGCAAGTCTGCGGATGCGTTTGCAGCTCGCGCACGAGCGGCAGGATCTTCTTCTCCAGCGCCTCGGCGGTGACCGGGCCGATCTGCTTGTAGCGGATCGTTCCCTGCTTGTCGATGACGAAGGTTTCCGGCACGCCGTACACGCCGTAGTCGATGCCGACGCGGCCGTCGCGGTCGACCACCGACACGCTGTACGGGTCGCCGAACTGCCGCAGCCATCCCATGCCCGCCGCCGGCTCGTCCTTGTAGTTGAGGCCGACGATGGGGACGATCTTCGCGCGCGAGAGCTCGACCAGCAGCGGATGCTCCTCGCGGCACGACACGCACCACGACGCCCAGACGTTGAGCAGCCACACCTGGCCCTTGAGGTCGCTGGTGCCGAGCATCTTGCCGGGCTCGTGCAGCTGCTTCAGCGTGAACTGCGGCGCCGGCTTGTCGATCAGCGGCGAGGGCACCTCGCGCGGGTTGAGGCCGAGCCCGACGAGCAGGAAGCCCGCGAGGACGATGAAGATCGCGAGCGGGATGAGACGTTTCTTCACGGTGTGCTTCCTCAGCTTGCCGTGGCGCGCCCGGCGCCGGCGGGCACCGTGGCCTCGCGCCGCGCGGTGACGCGGTACCTGCGATCCGACAGCGCGATGAGGCCGCCGAACGCCATCAGCAGGCAGCCGCCCCAGATCCAGGTGACGAACGGCTTCGAATAGACGCGCACGCTCCAGGCGCCGCCGTCCACGGGCTCGCCCAGCGAGACGTAGATGTCGCCGAACGGGCCGGAGTTGATCGCGGCCTCGGTCATCGCGTTGCCGCCGGCGTTGTACAGCCGCTTTTCCGGCTGCATCGTGCCGACGCGCTTGCCGTCCCGGGTGACCTCGAAGGACGCCGCGCACCGCGCGGTAGTTCGGGCCCCGCGCCTCGGTGGTGCCGTCGAAGCGGAACACGTGGCCGCCGACCGACACGGTGTCGCCGACGGCCATGCGCACGTCGCGCTCGGCCTCGTAGCCCTTGACCATCGTCACGCCGACGATGAACACGGCGATGCCGAGGTGGGCGAGGATCATCCCCCAGTAGCTGCGCGGCTGGCGCGCGAGGCGGGCGACGAGGCCGCCGCTTGCGCCGGCGATGCGGCCGCGGACGTTGACGATGGTGGTGGTGACGATCCACAGCGCGAGCAGCAGGCCGAAGCTCACCAGCGGCTTCCACTCGCCGGTGGCGAGCGGCAGCAGCAGCGCCGTGACCAGGCTGACGACGAGCGCCCAGCGCAGCTGCCGCCAGAGGTCCGGCACCTGCGCCTCCTTCCAGCGCGCGAGCGGACCCACGCCCATCAGGAACACCAGCGGCGTCATCACCGGCACGAACACCGAGTCGAAGTACGGCGGGCCGACGGAGATCTTGCCCAGCGCCAGCGCGTCGAGGAACAGCGGATAGAGCGTGCCGAGCAGCACCGAACCGCACGCGCAGACCAGGATCACGTTGTTGGTGAGCAGCAGCGACTCGCGCGACACGACGGCGAAGCGGCCGCCTTCGCCGACCTTCGGCGCGCGCAGCGCGAAGAGCACCAGCGAGCCGCCGATGACGAGCGACAGGAAGGCGAGGATGAACACGCCGCGGCGCGGGTCGGTGGCGAACGCGTGCACCGACGTGAGCACGCCCGAGCGCACGAGGAAGGTGCCGAGCAGCGACAGCGAGAACGCGCAGATCGCGAGCAGCACCGTCCACGCCTTGAACGTGCCGCGCTTCTCGGTGACGGCGAGCGAGTGGATGAGCGCGGTGCCGACCAGCCACGGCATGAACGAGGCGTTCTCGACCGGATCCCAGAACCACCAGCCGCCCCAGCCGAGCTCGTAGTACGCCCACCAGCTGCCGAGCATGATGCCGCAGGTGAGGAAGCACCAGGCCATCGTGGTCCACGGCCGCGACCAGCGCGCCCAGGTTGCGTCGAGCCGGCCGCCGAGCAGCGCGGCGATGGCGAACGAGAACGCCACCGAGAAGCCGACGTAGCCCATGTAGAGCAGCGGCGGGTGGAACACCATGCCCGGATCCTGCAGCAGCGGGTTGAGGTCGCGGCCGTCCGGCGCCGGCGGGAACAGCCGGTCGAACGGGTTGGACGTGAGCAGCAGGAACAGCAGGAAGCCGAGGCTGACGAGCCCCATCACGCCCAGCACGCGCGCGACCATCTCGTCGGGCAGGTGGCGGCTGCGCACGGTGACCGCGAGCGTCCAGCCGCCGAGCATGAACACCCACAGCAGCATCGAGCCCTCGTGCGAGCCCCAGCTCGCCGCGATCTTGTACTGCAGCGGCAGCTGCGAATTGGAGTTGGTGGCGACGTTGAGCACCGAGAAGTCGCTGTTGGCGAACGACCAGATGAGGCAGCCGAACGCGATGGCGACGAACAGGAACTGTCCCTGCGCGACGGGCCGCGCCAGGGCCATCCACGCCGGAATGCGCCGGGCGGCGCCGACGAGCGGCAGCGTGCCCTGCAGGAGCGCCAGCAGCAGCGCGAGGATCAGGGCGAAGTGACCTAGTTCGGGAATCATCGTCGTCGTCCTCGGTTCGGCGGATCAGTGGGACAGCGTCTTCGCGGCCTTCTCGGCCTGCGGCGGCGCCGTGCGCCTTGTTGACCGCGTCGGCGGCCTCCGGCGGCATGTAGTTCTCGTCGTGCTTGGCCAGCACCTCGGTGGCGCGGAACGTGCCGTCGGGCTCGATCTTGCCCTGCGCGACCACGCCCTTGCCCTCCTTGAAGAGGTCGGGCAGGATGCCAGTGTAGACGACCGGGATGCTCTTCGCGGTGTCGGTGACCACGAAGCGCACCGTCAGCCCGTCCTTCTCGCGGCTGAGGCTCTTCTCCTCGACCAGGCCGCCGACGCGGAACGCGCGGCCCTTCGGCGCCTCGTTCATCGCCACCTGCGTCGGGCGTGAAGAAGAACACGAGATTCGACTGGAAGGCGTTGAGCACCAGCGCCGCGGCGACGCCGAGCACGCCGACGCCGGCACCGATCCAGAGGAAGCGGCGGTGGCGGGCCTTCACAGGGCACCTCCCGTGGCGGCCGACAGGCTGTCCGGCGCCGTCGAGCCGCGCCTCCTCGCGCGCGCGGCGGGCGCGGGCCTTGACCGCGACGATCTCGGCGGCAATGACCAGCGCCGTGATGCCGTACGAGCCCCAGACGTACCACGCGTAACCACCCATGGCGAAAAATTCTTTCATGACGACTTGATCTCCGGCAGTGCGCACACCCAGGCGGAGCCGCGCTCGCGCTCCAGCATGATCGCGCGGACGCGCACGAGCGACACGGCGATGGTGTAGAACCACGCGGCGAAGGCCATGATCAGCATCCCCGCCAGCATCGTCATCGCCATCTTCGGCGCGGCACCGACGGCGACCGACGCGCCCTGGTGCAGCGTGTTCCACCACTTGACCGAGTAATAGATGATCGGCACGTTGATCGCGCCGACCAGCGACAGCACCGCGCACGCGCGGTCGGCGCGGCGCGGGTCGTCGATGGCGTTGCGCAGCGCGATGACGCCGAGGTAGAGGAAGAGCAGGATCAGCTCGGAGGTCATCCGCGCGTCCCAGGCCCAGTAGGTGCCCCACGTCGGCTTGCCCCACAGCGAGCCGGTGGCGAGCGCGATGACCGTCATCAGCGCGCCGGAGGGCGCGAGCGACTGCGCCATCATCGCGGAGAGCCGCGTGTTGAAGCCCAGCGCCATCGCGCTCCAGCCGGCCATCACCAGGTAGATGAACATCGACATCCACGCCGAGGGGACGTGGATGAAGATGATGCGGTAGGCCTCGCCCTGCTGGAAATCGGTGGGCGCGATGCCGAGGCCGATCCAGAGGCCGATCGCGGCGAGCACGGCCGCGGCCGCGGCGAACCACGGGATCATCCGTCCGGCGACCGGATAGAACGTGGCCGGCGAAGCGTAGCGGAACCAGTTGAGGGAGGCCATGAGCGGGGTCAATCCAGTGCGATCCGCACGGCGGTGGCGGCGGCGAAGGGGGCGCCGACGACGGCGATCAGCAGCCCCGCGGCGAGCAGCGACAGGTTGGCCGTGGCGCCGAGGCCGGCGCGCACCGAGTCGACCGCGCCCGCGCCGAAGATCAGCACCGGGATGTAGAGCGGCAGCACCAGCAGCGCGAGCAGGCTGCCGCCGGCGCGCAGGCCGAGCGTGAGCGCGGCGCCGATCGCGCCGAGCAGCGACAGGATCGGCGTGCCCAGCAGCAGCGCCATCGCCAGCACCGCGAGGCCCTCGGGGTCGATCCCGTACTGCAGGCCGAGCAGCGGCGCCAGCAGCACGACGGGCAGCGCCCGTGGTCAGCCAGTGGGCGAGGATCTTGCCGAAGACCAGCGCGGGCAGCGGGTAGGGCGACAGCGCGATCTGTTCCAGCGTGCCGTCGGCGTGGTCGACCGCGAACAGCCGCGGCAGCGAGAGCAGCGAGGCGAGCAGCGCCGCGACCCACAGCACGCCGGGGCCCATCGTCGCGAGCAGGGTGCGCTCGGGGGTGGTCGCGAGGGGGAAAAGGGTGACCACGATTACATAGAACAGCAGCTGGACGCCGAGTTCCGCGCGCGAGCGCAGGGCAAGACGCAGGTCGCGCGCGAGCGCCCAGCGCACGCCGGGCAGCACGGCGCCGGCGTCGAGGCGTGGCGGAGGCGAGGGCACGTTGCACACGGAATCTCAGGCGAGAGCCAGCGGGCGCACCCGCGCTTCGGGGAAGCCGAGCGTCGTATGCGTTGCGGCGACCGCCATCCCGCCGCGGTCAAGGTGCTCGGTCACGAGGCCCGCGAGCAGCGCGGTGCCCGCCGCGTCGAGCGCGGTGACCGGCTCGTCGAGGATCCACAGGGGCCGGCGCGACAGCCGCAGCCGCGCGAGGCCGATGCGCCGCCGCTGGCCCTGCGACAGCACGCGCGCCGGCAGGGCGCGCTGGCGCGTCAGCGCGACGGCGTCGAGCGCGCTGTCGATGGCTTCGCGGGACGACGGTTCGCCGGTCAATCCGACCAGCGACGCGAGATTCTCCTCGGCCGTCAGCTCGTCCTTCAGCGCCGTCTGGTGCCCGGCGAACGCCGCTGCGGCGCGCAGCGCCGGATCGAAGGGCGCCAGCAGCGCGCCTTTCCAGCGGATTTCTCCGGCGGCAGCCGCCGAGAACCCGGCGAGAATCCGCAGCAGGGTGGTCTTGCCCGACCCGTTGGCGCCGGTGACGACCAGCACCTGCCCCGGCTCGACGCGGAACGAAAGTCCGGCGAACAGGCGGGTATTGCCGCGGCGCGCAGCGAGATTGTGGGCTTCGAGCATCGGGTCGGGATCGGGCCGGGAAGCGCTGCCCCCTGTAACGAGGGGCGTGGCAGGGGGGTGCGACCGCGGCAATTATAGCGGAGGGGCTCCCCGCCGAATTGCGCCGGGTCAAAGTGTGGCGCCCCCCGGGCTGCCCCCGGACTCCTGCCCGGGAGGCGCATCCCGGGCGGCCGGCGGCCGCGCAACCGATCGGCTATCATGCAACGCCCCACCCGCCCGTGGACATACCCCCATGCCCGACCAGGAAATACGCCAGGCGTCGCTCGAATACCATCGGCAATCACCGCCGGGCAAGATCGCGGTCACGCCGACCAAGCAGCTCACCAACCAGCGCGACCTCGCGCTCGCGTACACGCCGGGCGTCGCCGCGGCCTGCGACGAGATCGTCCGCGACCCCGCCGAGGCCCGCAACCTGACCGCGCGCGGCAACCTGATCGGCGTGGTGACCAACGGCACCGCCGTGCTCGGCCTCGGCAACATCGGCCCGCTCGCCGGCAAGCCGGTGATGGAAGGCAAGGCGGTGCTGTTCAAGAAGTTCGCCGGCATCGACTGCTTCGACATCGAGATCGACGAGCACGACCCGGACAAGCTGGTCGACATCATCGCCTCGCTCGAGCCGACGTTCGGCGGCATCAACCTCGAGGACATCAAGGCGCCGGAGTGCTTCTACGTCGAGCGCAAGCTGCGCGAGCGGATGAAGATCCCGGTGTTCCACGACGACCAGCACGGGACGGCGATCATCGTCGGCGCGGCGATCGTCAACGGGCTGCGCGTGGTCGGCAAGGACCTCGCCGAAGGTGAAGCTGGTCTGCTCGGGCGCGGGCGCCGCGGCGCTGGCCTGCCTCGACCTCCTGGTGAGCCTCGGCGTCCGGCGCGAGAACATCTTCGTCGCCGACATCGCCGGCGTCGTCTGGGCCGGCCGCACCGAGCTGATGGACGACAACAAGGCGCGCTACGCCCAGCCCACCGCCGCCCGCACGCTGGCCGACATCCTGCCGGGCGCCGACATCTTCCTCGGCCTCTCGGCGGCGAAGGTGCTGAAGCCCGAGTGGCTGGCGCTGATGGCAGACAAGCCGATGATCATGGCGCTCGCGAATCCGGAGCCGGAGATCATGCCCGACATCGCGAAGGCGGCGCGGCCGGATGCCGTCATCGCCACGGGCCGCTCGGACTTCCCGAACCAGGTCAACAACGTGCTGTGCTTCCCGTTCATCTTCCGCGGCGCGCTCGACGTCGGCGCGACGACGGTGAACGAGGCGATGAAGCTCGCCACCGTGCGCGCCCTCGCCGATCTCGCGATGGCCGAGCAGTCCGACATCGTCGCGCACGCCTACGGCATCGAGAACCTGCGCTTCGGCCCCGAGTACCTCATCCCGAAGCCGTTCGACCCGCGCCTCATCGTGATGATCGCGCCGGCCGTCGCCAAGGCGGCGATGGATTCCGGCGTGGCGACCCGGCCGATCGCCGACTTCGATGCGTACCGCGACCGGCTCACGCAGTTCGTCTACCACTCCGGCCTGCTGATGAAGCCGATCTTCACGGCCGCGAAGAAGGATCCGAAGCGCATCGTCTACGCGGAAGGCGAGGACGAGCGCGTGCTGCGCGCGGTGCAGGTGATCGTCGACGAGCGCCTGGCCAAGCCGATCCTCGTCGGCCGGCCGGCGGTGCTCGAGCGGCGGATCGAGCGCTTCGGGCTGCGCATCAAGGCGGGCGTCGACTTCGAGGTCATCAATCCGGAATCCGACCCGCACTACCGCAGCTACTGGACGGAGTACCACCGGCAGACCGGGCGCAGGGGCGTGACCCAGAACTACGCGAAGATCGAGATGCGGCGGCGCCACACGCTGATCGGCGCGATGACGGTGCACATGGGCGACGCCGACGGGATGCTGTGCGGAACGTTCGGCAACCACCACGCGCACCTCGAATTCGTCGACCAGGTGATCGGCCGGCGCAAGGGAGTGACGACCTACGCCGCGATGAACGCGGTGATGCTGCCGGGACGCACGCTGTTCATCGCCGACACCTACATCAACGCCGACCCCAGCGCCGAGCAGGTCGCCGCGATCGCGATGATGGCGGCCGAGGAGATCCGGCGCTTCGGCATCACGCCCAAGGTCGCGCTGCTGTCGCACTCGAACTTCGGCAGCAGCACCCACGCGCAGGCGATGAAGATGCAGGAGGCGCTCGCGCTCATCAACGCGGCGGATCCGGCGCTCGAGGTCGACGGCGAGATGCACGGCGACGCCGCGCTGTCGGAGGAGGTGCGCCTCGCCGTGCTGCCCGATTCGAGGCTGAAGGGGGCGGCGAACCTGCTGATCATGCCGACCGTGGATGCCGCGAACATCTCGTTCAACCTGCTGAAGGTGGCCTCCGGCGACGGCGTGACGCTGGGGCCGATCCTGCTCGGCGTGGCGCGGCCCGTGCACATCCTGACGCCGTCGGCGACCGTGCGGCGGATCGTCAACATGACGGCGCTGACCGTGGTGGACGCCAACGTGCGCGTGACGCGCCCCGGGCGCTGCAACGGGTGGACCCCGCGCACGCAGTCACCGCCGTGGCCTCGCGCGCACCTGCTTCAGGTACCAGCGGATGAACGCGTCGACGTTGTACTCGTTGCGCTGCGACAGCGGCCCCGGCTCGTAGCCGGCCGAATCCACGCCCTTCTGCTGCCAGCGGCAGATCTCCCAGTCCTGCTCGTTGGTCGTGTGCCAGAACGGCAGCAGCCGCGCGAGGTCGTAGTCCTCGCCTTCGCGGGCGAACTGGTCGACGAGCCAGAAGCTCTTCATCCGCGTCCTGCGCGGCCCGGCCGGCAGCATCCGCGTGACCACCGCGTGGTCGCAGCTCGCGTGCAGCCAGAAATTGGGCAGGCTGCGCATGCGCAGCACGCCGACGTCGGCGTCGCGGTAGTCGCCCATCAGCGCGGACACGCGCGCGCCGTCGAGCGATTCGGTGGCGTAGCCCGCGGCGAGCGGCGTGCGATTGCACGTGTACCAGAGGTCGCGCTCGGGATCCGGGAACGTCGCCAGCCCGCCCGACGGGTGCGCGGCGCCATCGCCCGCGACATCCCATTGCCGCATTGGTGCGTGCCAGCGCCGCGGCGATCTCCTGCTTCACCTCGGCGGAGGCGGATTCCTCGTCGACGATGTCGAAGTTCGACTTGACGTACTGCGGATGGCCGCCGGGGCAGTGGTAGCACTCGCGGTTGTTCTCCCAGACGAGCTTCCAGTTGGCGTCGACGTCGTACTCGATCGACCTGGCGATGCGCGCCCGGTCGAAGCCCTGCGGCCGCCCGGCCTGCTCGAAGCGCGCGCGCATCGCGGCGAACGGCGGCGGCGACGCCGACAGGCAGATGTAGATGAGATCGACGACCACCTCGGCGTGCACCGGCTTGAGGCCCAGCGCCGACTTGTCGACGCCGTCGTGCATCCCGTGGCAGGCGACGAGCTCGCCCTGCCGCGAATAGGTCCAGCTGTGATACGGGCAGACCAGGGCGCGCAGATGGCCCGCCGGCTCGCGACAGATCTGCGAGCCGCGGTGCCGGCAGACGTTGTGGAACGCGCGGACGGCGCCGTCGTCGCCGCGGATCACCAGCACCGGCGTCGCGTCGATGTCGAGCGTCAGGAAGTCGCCGGCGTTCGGGATCTCGAAGGCGAAGCCGGCGAACAGCCAGCCGCCGTGCCAGACCGTCGCCAGCTCGCGGGCGTACAGCGACGCGTCGTGATAGAAATCCCGGGGCAGCGCGTGGCCATCGCGGCGCGATGCGAGCAGCGCAGCGAGCGCGGGAGCGGGCGGCGGGACGGATGCGGCCATCGTGGAGTGCTCCTTCGGGATCAGGCGAGGATCGCCTTGCGGTCGGGGTCGTAGGGCGGGCGCGCGTGGCGCTGCGCCGGGTGGCGCGCGCCCATCACCTCGACGGCGTAGTCGTCGCTCTCGCGCCGGCAGGTCGGCGGGCGACGTACGCGCAGAGCAGATTGCGGCCGCAGGTGTAGCCGTAGCCGGCGCTCGACACGCGACCGGCGACCCGCTCGCCGAAGCAGCACGATCTCCCCGCCATGCAGGTCGAGCTCCGGCGGCGCGGAGAACCACGCGAGCATGCGCTCGGGCCCGCGCGCCTTCACGTCGGCCAGCGCCTCGCGGGCGAGGAAATCGCCCTTGCCGAGCGCGACGCAGAAGCCGAGGCCCGCCTCGTACGGGTTGTAGTCGGGCGTGATGTCCGAGCCCCACGCGAGGTAGTGCTTCTCGAGGCGCAGGCTGTTGACCGCGCGGTAGCCCGCGTTGACGATGCCGTGCGGCGCGCCGGCCGCCCACAGGCGCTCGTAGAGGTCGAGCGCGTGCTCGACCGGAACGTGCAGCTCGTAGCCGAGCTCGCCCATGTAGGTGACGCGCAGCGCCAGCACCGGCGCCTGCCCCGCGTCGATCTCGCGCGCGCTCATGTACGGGAAGCTCGCGTTGTCGAGCGGCGCATCGGTCAGCGCCGCCAGCACGTCGCGCGAGCGCGGGCCGCAGAGGTTGAGCACCGACCGCGCCGACGTGTGCTCGACGATCGCGACGCTGCCGTCGGCCGGCAGGTGCCGCTCGATCGTCGAGCGGTCGCGCACGCCGAGCGCGCTGCCGGTGACGAAGTAGAAGCGGTCGGCCGCGAGGCGCGTGATCGTCACGTCGGCCTCGATGCCGCCGCGCGCGTTGCACAGCTGCGTGTAGACGACGGTGCCGACGGGGCGGTCGAGGTCGTTGGCGGCGAGCTTCTGCAGCAGCGCCAGCGCGCCGGAGCCGCGCACCTCGTACTTGGAGAACGACGTCATGTCGATCAGCGCGACGCGCTCGCGCACCGCGCGGTGCTCCTCGCCGATCGCGGCGAACGCCGCGCCGCGCTCGAACGAGGGCACGTCCACGGCCGGGGTGCCCGCGGGGGCGAACCAGTTCGGCCGCTCCCAGCCGAACTTGTTGGCGTACACGGCGCCCGCGGCCTTCAGCGTCGCGTGCAGCGGGCTGCGCCTGCCGTCGCGTCCCGCGTCGGCCTCGTAGCCGGGCCACGCGATGTGGTAGTAGCGCGCGTAGCTCTCGACGGCGCGCTGCGTACATGAATGCCTTCACCGAATGCGGCGTGCCGAAGCGGCGGACGTCGAAGGGCCACAGGTCCATGCCGGGGTCGCCGTCGACGATCCAGTTGGCCATCACCCAGCCCGCGCCGCCCGAGGCCGCGATGCCCGACGTGAAGCCGCAGCAGAGGTAGAAGTTGTCGAGCTCCGGCGAGAGCCCGATGACCGGCTCGCCGTCGGCGGTGATCGGGATCGGCCCGGTGATCATCTGCCGGATGCCGACCTCGTTCAACAGCGGTATGCGCGCGCCGGCCGCCTCGGCGATCGGCGCGAAGCGCTCGAAATCGGGCTGCAGCAGCTCGGGCCCGAAGTCCGCGCGGATGCCGCCCGCGCCCCACGGCGGCGGGTTCGTCTCCCAGCCGCCGACGGCCAGCGCGCCGGGCTCGGGCTTGACGTAGAAATTGCCGTCGGGATCGCGCAGCGTGGGCAGCCCGGCGGCGATCCGGTCGGACTTCTCGGTGACGAAATACTGGTGCTCGACGGCGCAGGCCGGCACGCGCGTGCCGACCATCGCGGCGATCTCGCGCCCCCACATGCCGGCGGCGTCGATCACGCATTCGGCCGCGATGTCGCCGGCGTCGGTGACGCACCGTCGTCACGCGGCGGCCGACGCGCGTCATGCCGGTCACCCGCACGCCCTGCACGAACGCGACGCCGCCCGCGCGCGCGCCGGCGGCGTAGGCATTGGTGAGGCTCGTCGGGTCGACGTAGCCGTCGCCCTCGATCCACGCCGCGCCGACGACACCCTTCGCGTCGAGCAGCGGGAACTTGGCGCTCGCCTCGGCCGGCGAGACGAGCTCGACGTGGAAGCCGAAGCCCTTGGCCATCGTCGCCGAGCGCTTCAGTTCCTGCCAGCGCGCCGCCGACGACGCGAGCCGCAGGCTGCCCACGCGATGCCAGCCGGTCGCCTGCCCGGTTTCCGCTTCGAGCGTGCCGTAGAGCTCGGCGCCGTAGCGCATGAGGCGCGTCAGGTTGCTGCTGCTGCGCAGCTGCCCGACCAGCCCCGCGGCATGCCACGTCGCGCCGTGCGTGAGCTGCAGCCGCTCGAGCACGACCACGTCGCGCACGCCGCGCTTGGCGAGGTGATAGGCGATGCTGCAGCCGATGACGCCGCCGCCGATGATGACGATGCGGGCCGTAGCGGGCACTTGCATGGGGATCGCTCTCCTCGTGGTGGCGCCGGGGTGACAGCTCGGCACGGGTGCGAATGGCGTCGTTGCGTAACGCCGCGTCGCAATCGAACTAGCGGCATGGCCGCGCGCTGCCCATACTTTAACGGATACCGGCTACGAGGTGAGGGAGAGTCATGGACGAACAGCAGGCGGCGGCGCCGCACGCGCACCGCGCAGGAGGACGCGCCGCCAAGCGCGCGGCGCGCACCGCGCGGGCCGCGACGTCGGTGCCCTACATCACGCGCCGGATCGGCTGCTACGAGGTGCTCGACGAGGAGGGCCTCGCGCTGATCGAGCGCAACGCCGACACCATCCTCGCGGAGATCGGCATCGACTACCGCGACGACCCGGAGGCGCTCGCGCTGTGGAAGGCCGCCGGCGCGCGAGGTCGACGGCGAGCGCGTGCGCTGCCCGCCCGGCATGTGCCGCGCAGATCATCATGGCGAGCGCGCCGCGCGAGTTCACGCAGCACGCGCGCAACCCGGCGCGCAGCGTGCCGATCGGCGGCAAGCACACGGTGTTCGCGCCCGCCTACGGCTCGCCGTTCATCCGCAGCCTCGACGACGGCCGCCGCTACGCGACCATCGAGGACTTCCGCAACTTCGTGAAGCTCGCCTACATCGCGCCGTCGCTGCACCACTCGGGCGGCACCATCTGCGAGCCGGTCGACCTGCCGGTGAACAAGCGGCACTTCGACATGGTGTACAGCCACATGCAAGTACAGCGACAAGCCGTTCATGGGCTCGGTCACCGCATCCGGAGCGGGCGCAGGACTCGGTCGAGATGGCGAAGATCCTGTTCGGCGACGGATAGCTCGATCCCGCGACCGGCCGGCCGAAGACCTGCATCATCAACCTGATCAACGCCAACTCGCCGATGACCTACGACGCCACGATGCTCGGCGCGGCCAAGGTCTACGCGCGGGCGAACCAGGCGACGATCATCACGCCGTTCATCCTGGCCGGCGCGATGTCGCCGGTGACGGTGGCCGGCACCGCCGCGCAGACGCTCGCCGAGGCGCTGTCCGGCATGGCGTTCGTGCAGCTGGTCAACCCGGGCGCGCCGGTGGTGCTGGGCAGCTTCGCGTCGTCGGTCTCGATGCAGTCCGGCGCGCCGACCTTCGGCACGCCCGGAGCCCGCGCTGGTGCTGTTCGTGATGGCCGCGCTCGCGCGGCGCCTCAACGTGCCGTTCCGCTCGGGCGGCGCGCTGTGCGGCTCCAAGATCGCCGACGCGCAGGCGGCCTACGAATCGGCCAACACGCTGCTGCCGACCTGCCTCGCGCGGCGTCAACTTCGTGCTGCACACGGCGGGCTGGCTCGAGGGCGGGCTGTCGATGGGCTACGAGAAGTTCGTCATGGACGTCGACCAGGCCGGCATGATGCACACGCTGCTCGCGGGCGTGGACCTGTCGGAGAACGGGCAGGCGATGGACGCGATCCGCGAAGTCGGCCCCGGCAAGCACTTCCTCGGCTGCGCGCACACGCAGGCGAACTTCGAGACCGCGTTCTACCGCTCGCCGATCGCCGACAACAACAGCTTCGAGCAGTGGGAGGCCGAGGGCAGCCAGGACATGCTGGTGCGCGCGAACGCGCTGTGGAAGAAGCAGCTGGCGGAGTACGAGGCCGCCGCCGCTCGACCCTGCGGTCGACGAGGCGCTGCTCGATTACATGAACCGGCGCAAGGCGTCGTTCGCGGATTCGAAGTATTGAGCCTCCCCGGATTTCACCGGGCTCGGCGGGTGGCGGTGTAGCCCTGGTTGAGCCGAAGGCGAAACCCGGGCGGTTGCGGCAACGGGCACGGTTGCCCCGGGTTTCGCCTCCGGCTCAACCCGGGCTACGCCCCAACCCGGGCCGCGCGAATTCAGTCGATCGGGCCGCCCGCGATGCGATCCAGCGTCTGCGTCAGGATAGGCTCCGCGGCGACGGGCCAGCAGGAAAGCAGGTACCACAGCGTATAGACGGCGAGGCGCCACTCGAAGCCCGCCGGGCGCGGGCTCTCCTGCACGTAGATGGCGAGCGCTTCACGCCCGGCCGGTGCACCGCCTGCGAGCGCCGCGAGGTCCACCTCCGGGTCGCCGTACCAGCACGCCGGATCGATGAACAGCAGCGAGCCGTCGGGTCGGGACAGCCAGTTGTGGTTGTTCATGTCGCCATGGAGCAGCGCCGGCGCGGGTCGATGCGCGGCGAGCCCTGCGCGGATCGACGGCAGCAGCGCTTCGATGCGCGGGCGCGCCGCGTCCCAGGCGGGACTCGCGGCGCACCCCGACATCCGGTCCGCGATCCGCCGCTCGCACCAGAAATCCACCCAGGAGGTGCCCGGCGTGTTGTCGAGCGGCTCGCAGCCGGAGAGCGCCGATGTCGAGTCGTCTGGGCGGTGGAGGCGGTCCAGGCTGACGTAGCCCGTCGCGTCGGCGCCGAACGTCGGTGCCGTGCTGCCGTGCAGGCGGAGCAGCGCTTCGGCGATCGCCCGGGGCGACGGCGGCCGCGCCGGCTCGACGTATTCGAGCACGAGGAACGAACGGGTTCCGCGCGCCCCCGTGGCGATGACGGCCGGCGTCGGCACGCCTGCGGCAGCGATCTCGCGCAACGACCGTGCTTCCCATTCGTACGCGCGCGCGAAGCCGGCGACGTGGGTCTTGACGAAGTAGCGCGTCGCGCCGTCGGACAGCACGTAGGCGCTGCTCACGCGACCGCCGTTGAGCGGCGAGAGCGTCGCGACGTGAAAGGGGCGGCCGGTCGCCGCTGCGATCGCCTGCGCGACCGAGTTCCAGATTGCCAAGCTGAGCCCGGAAAGAAATCGCGCGGCCGGGGATCGGTCACGCTCGGGGTGGATTATCGCATTGCGCGGCGGCGCGCCCGCCGGCCGCCACTCACGAGGCCCGAGCGCGCCGCGCGCCGCGCCGCTCCCGGCGCGCCGTGTCGCTCGTTGCAGCCGCGGGCCGATCCGGAAGGTCAACGACCTCGCGCAGCCGCGGATAGGGCGCGGTGAGGTGCGGGATCGCCATCGCCTCGACGAAGAACTCCTGGAAGCGCGGCGCGATGGCGGTCTCGACCTTCTCGATGCGCCGCACCAGCGCCTCGATGACGCCGCGCGCGCGCTGGTCGAGCAGGGCGATGCGGGCGCCGGTGCCGGCCGCGTTGCCGGCCGAGCTGACGTTGGCCAGCACGCAATCGGGGATGAGCCCCAGCACCATCGCGTACTTGACGTCGATGTGGCTGCCGAAGGCGCCGGCGAGGCGGATGCGGTCGACGTGCTCGATGCCGTGCGCTTCCATCAGCAGCTCGCACGCCGGCGTAGAGCGCGGCCTTGGCGAGCTGGATCGCGCGCACGTCGTTCTGCGTGATGGAGAGGTCGCCGCGGCCCTGCGCGCCCTCGCACAGGCGGTAGGCGAACGTGCGCTCGTCGGCGACCACGCGCGGGCTGCGCGCGGCCAGCGCGCCGTCGATCGTGCCGTCGTGCCGTGATCACGCCGGCCAGATAGAGCTCGGCGACGACCTCGATGATGCCCGAGCCGCAGATGCCGGTGACGCCGGTGGCGGCCGTCGCCGCGGCGAAGCCGGGATCGTCGGACCACAGGTCGCAGCCGATCACCTTGAAGCGGGGCTCGAGCGTCGCCGCGTCGATGCGCACGCGCTCGATGGCGCCGGGCGCCGCGCGCTGGCCGCAGCTGATCTGCGCGCCCTCGAACGCGGGCCCGGTCGGGCTCGAGCAGGCCAGCAGCCGCTTGCGGTTGCCGAGGACGATCTCGGCGTTGGTGCCGATGTCCACCAGCAGCGTCATCTCGTCGGAGAGGTCCGGGCCGCTCGGCGAGCACGACGCCCGCGGCGTCGGCGCCGACGTGCCCGGCGATGCACGGCAGCACGTAGATGCGCGCGTTGCGGTGGATCGCGAAGTCGATCTCCGTCGCCCACAGCGTCGAGCGACGAATCGGTCGCCAGCGCGAACGGCGCGCCGCCCAGCTCGACCGGGTTTATCCCCAGCAGCAGGTGGTGCATGATCGGATTGCCGACGAAGGTCGCCTCGAGGATGTCCGGCGGGCGTGATGCCCGCCTCGCGCGCCACGTCGGCGGCGAGCGCGTTGATCGCCTCGCGCACCGCGGCCGTCAGCTGCGCCTCGCCGCCCGGATTCATCATCACCCACGACACGCGGCTCATCAGGTCTTCGCCGAAGCGGATCTGCGGATTCATCACGCCGGCCGCGGCGACCACCTCGCCGCTGGCAAGATCGCACAGGTGCGCCGCGATGGTCGTCGAGCCGACGTCGATGGCGATGCCGTGGACGCGCTCGCGGAAGCCGGGCCACACGGCGATGATCTGGCTGCCGCCGTGGACGGCGACGGTCACCTTCCAGCCGCCCTTGCGCAGCGCCGACTGCAGCTGCTGCAGCACGCGCACGTCGCACGCGAGGCCGGTCAGCCGCCATTCGAAGTCGAGCGCATCCTCGAGCCGGCGCAGGTCGCCCGAGGGGTCGTGCATGTCGGGCTGCTGCACCTCGACGTAGTGCAGCCGCACCACGGGATCGAGCTCGATGTCGTGCGCCTCGGCGGCCTTGCGCACCACCTGCCGGTGGACCTGGCTGTCGGAGGGCACGTCGACGACGACGTCGCCCATGCACCTGCGCCGAGCACGACAGGCGGCGCCCCGGTGCCATCGGCTGGCTGCGGCAGTACGCCTGCTCGACCGCGCTCCAGGGCGACAGATGCGCTGCGCGCGAGACCACGCCGTGCTTCGGGAAATCGCCCTCGGCGAGCAGGATCTGGCAGCGGCCGCAGAGGCCGCGTCCGCCGCACACCGAATCGATGTCGACACCGAGCGAGCGCGCGGCCTGCAGCAGCGGCGTGCCGAGCGGAACCCGGCCGCGGCGGCCCGACGGCGTGAAGACGACGAGGGCGTCCTTGTCGGTCACTGGACGGCCTTCATTCTGATTTACGCTTGGGGCGGGCCGATGCGCTGGGCGTCTGCGGTCCGACACTGCGCGCCGCGGGGCGGGCGCTACGCCGGCGTCGACGCGCGGCGCCGCTGGCCGACCTCGCGCCGGCCGCGCGCTGCCGGGCCTTCGGCGCCGGGCAGCGGCACGTCGCGGAAGCGGCGGATCCAGCGCATGCAATCGGGGTCGTGGCCCATCATCACGTCGGCCGCCATGCACGCGCGGACGATCTCCGCGTGCAGCGGATTGGTGATGGCCGAGGTGAGCCCGGCGCCGATCGCCATCGTGAGGAAAGCGGCGTTGATGCCGTCGCCTCTGCGGCAGGCCGAAGCTCACGTTCGACGCGCCGCAGGTGGTGTTGACCTTCAGTTCGGTGCGCAGGCGATGCACCAGCCGCATCACCTGCACGCCGGTCTGGTTGATGGCGCCGATGGGCATGACCAGCGGATCGACGACGATGTCGCAGGCCGGTATGCCGTGGTCGGCCGCGCGCTCGACGATCTTCTTCGCGACGGCGAAGCGCACGTCCGGATCCTGCGAGATGCCGGTCTCGTCGTTGGAGATGGCCACCACCGCCGCGCCGTATCTTCTTCACCAGCGGCAGCACGGATTCGAGGCGGTCCTCCTCGCCGGTGACCGAGTTGACGAGCGCCTTGCCCTTGTAGACGGCGAGGCCCGCCGCCAGCGCCGCGACGATCGACGAGTCGATCGACAGCGGGACGTCGGTGATCGACTGCACCAGCTGTATCGCCTGCGCCAGGATCGCCGGCTCGTCGGCGAGCGGGATTCCGGCGTTGACGTCGAGCATGTGCGCGCCGGCTTCCACCTGCGCGAGGGCGTCGGCCTCGACGCGGCTCATGTCGCCGGCGGCCATCTCGGCGGCGAGGATCTTGCGGCCGGTCGGGTTGATGCGCTCGCCGATGATGACGAACGGCCGCTCGAAGCCGATGACGACCTCGCGGGTCGCCGAGCTCAGGACGGTGTCGGTCATGCGGCGACCCCGGCGGCCGCGGCCGCGCCCTGCGCCGCGCGCACCGCGCGACGCGCGGCGATCAGCGACTTCGCGGTCTCGACGGCGACCGCGGCGTCGCGGCAGTAGGCGTCGGCGCCGACGGCCTTGCCGAAGGTCTCGTTGAGCGGCGCGCCGCCCGACGAGCACGATGTAATCGTCGCGGATGCCCTTTTCCTTCAGCGTGTCGACGACCACCTTCATGTACGGCATCGTCGTCGTCAGCAGCGCGGACAGGCCCAGGATGTCGGGCTTGTGCTGCTCGAGGGCCTCGAGGTACTTCTCCACCGGGTTGTTGATGCCGAGGTCGATCACCTCGAAGCCGGCGCCCTCCATCATCATCGCGACCAGGTTCTTGCCGATGTCGTGGATGTCGCCCTTGACGGTGCCGATCACCATCTTGCCGATCGGCTCGACGCCGGTTTCCGCGAGCAGCGGCCGCAGGATCGCCATGCCGCCCTTCATCGCGTTGGCGGCGAGCAGCACCTCCGGCACGAACAGGATGCCGTCGCGGAAGTCGATGCCGACGATGCGCATCCCTTCGACCAGCGCGTCGTTGAGCACCCGGTCGGGCGACCAGCCGCGGCCGAGCAGGATGCGGGTCGCCTCCTCGATCTCGGGCTTCATCCCGTTGTAGAGGTCGTCGTGCACCTGCAGCACGAGGTCCTCGTCGTTGAGCGTATTGAGATCGAGATCGTCGTTGTCGTCGGCCACCGGCGTGCTCCCTGCAGTGTTCGCCGGCGCCGCCCGTGCGGGCGACGCCTGGCACTGGAGCGATCATAGGAGGCAAGGCGCGCGCGGTGCAGGCGGCGGTGCGACCTCGGGTTGTCGCCGCGCGACACGCGGCGGTCGCAATCCGCATGATCTTCGGCGCGCGAGGTGGCTAAACTGGCGGCCACGGCGCGGCGCGACGGGAAGAGGTCGGGCCGAAGGCGAACACGGCGACAGGGGAGCGCAAGGATGAAGAACGCAGGCGCGGGTGGTGGTGATCGGCGGCGGGGTGGTCGGCGTCAGCACGCTCTACCACCTGGCGAAGAAGGGCTGGTCCGACGTGACGCTGCTCGAGCGCACCGAGCTGACCGCGGGCTCCACCTGGCACGCCGCCGGGCTGCTGCCGCTGTTCAACATGAGCTACACGGTCGGCCAGCTGCACAAGTATTCGGTCGACCTCTACAAGCGGCTGCCGGCGGAGACGGGCCAGGAGGTCGGCTTCCACGTCACCGGCAACCTGCGGCTCGCCACCTGCCGCGATCGCATGGACGAATACCTGAAGTACTGCGGCACGGCCAACACCATCGGCGTGCCGTTCCGCGTGATCTCGCCCGACGAGGTGAAGGCGCTGTGGCCGCTGGTCAACCTGGGCGACGGCGTGGACACGCCGAAGATCGTCGGCGCGCTCTACCACCCGGACGACGGCCACATCGCGCCGGTGGACCTCACGATGGCGCTGCGCAAGGGCGCCCGCGCCGCCGGCGCGGAAATCTGCGAGCAGACCGAGGTGCTGGGCGTCGAGCGCACCCGCTCCGGCGAATGGAACGTGCGCACGAACCGGGGCGACATCGTCTGCGAGCACGTCGTCTGCGCCACCGGCAACTACGCGCGCGCGACCGGGAAGCATGTTCGGGCTCAACGTGCCCGGCCATTCCCGTCGAGCACCAGTACATCGTCTACGACGAGTCGCCGGAGCTCAAGTCCTACCGCGCCGGCGGCGGCCGCGAGCTCGCCGTGCTGCGCGAGTCGGATGCCTCGTACTACCTGCGCGAGGAGCGGATGGGCTGGATCCTCGGGCCGTACGAAAAGGGGCGCCCCGGCGCGCTTTGCCGACGGCGTCCCGGCGACCTTCGGCAAGGAGCTCTTCGCCGGCGACCTCGACCGCCTGCTCCCGCACGTCGAGGCGGCGATGAAGCGCGTGCCCTGCCTCGAGCACTGCGGCATCAAGACCATCGTCAACGGCCCCATCTCGTACACGCCGGACGGCAGCCCGCTGGTCGGCCCGGCGTGGGGCGTGCCCAACCTGTGGCTGAACGAGGGCCACAGCTTCGGCGTCACCGCGGCGGGCGGCTCCGGCTGGCAGCTCGCCGAATGGATCGTCGAAGGCGAGCCGGGGATCGACATGCTGGGCGTCGATCCGCGCCGCTTCGGCGCCGTACACCGGCCGCCGCTACACGGTGACCAAGAACGAGGAGACCTACCGCAACGTCTTCACCGATCCACTATCCGGACGAGGAGCGCCACGACGCGCGCCCTGCCAAGACCAGCCCTGTCTACGACAAGCTCGATGCGCTGGGCGCCGTATGGGGCCAGCGCTACGGCTGGGAGCGCGCCAACTGGTTCGCGCCGCCGGGCGTCGAGCGGCGCGACGCGTGGAGCTTCCGGCGCACCAACTATTTCGAGCACGTCGGCAACGAGTGCCGGTTGATGCGCGAGCGGGTCGGCGTCATCGATCTCACGCCGTTCACCAAGCACGAGGTGAGCGGCCCCGGCGCCGAGGCCTGGCTCGACTCGCTGGTCGCCAACAAGGTGCCGGTGAATCCGGGCCGCATCGCGCTGTGCCACGCGCTCACCAAGAAGGGCGGCATCCGCTCCGAGTTCACGATCACGCGGCTCGCGCGCCGACCACTACTACCTGGTGAGCGCCGGCGCCGCCGAGCGCTACGACGGCGACTACCTGCACAAGATGCTTCCGGCCGACGGCAGCGTCACGCTCGCGCAACGTGACCACCAGCCGCGGCACGTTCGTCGTTGCGGGTCCGCAGGCGCGCGCCGTGCTCGCGAAGCTGACGGAGACGTCGCTCGCGAATGCCGATTTTCCGTGGCTCACCGGGCAGGTGATCGAGGTCGGCTACGCCGTGGACGTCTACGCGCTGCGCGTCAATTTCATCGGCGAGCTGGGGTGGGAGCTGCACTTTCCGATCGAGTACGCGAACGGACTGTTCGAGGCGATCTTCGCCGCGGGCAGGGAGTTCGGGATCGGCATGGTCGGCATGCGGGCGATGGAGTCGCTGCGCCTCGAGAAATCCTACCGGATGTGGGGCTCGGACCTCACGCCCGACTACACGCCGTTCGAGGCGGGCCTCGAGCGTTTCGTGCGCATGGGCAAGGGCGAGTTCATCGGCCGCGACGCGCTCGCGCGGCAGCAGGCGGCCGGCATCCCGACCCGCTTCGTGACGCTCGAGGTGCACGGCGTGACCGACGCGGACCCGCTCGGCAACGAGCCGCTGTTCGCCGGCGAGCGCGCTGGTCGGGCGGGCGACCGCGGGCTACTACGGGCACGTGCTCGGCAAGAGCCTGGCGCTTGCCTACGTCGGCGCGCAGCACGCGCGCGGCCGGCACGGAGATGGAGATCGAGATCCTCGGCGAGCGCAGGAAGGCCACGGTACTGCGCGATTCGCCGTGGGATCCCGACAACGCCCGCCTGCGTGCCTGAAATTGGGGTCGAGAAGCGGGGTCAGATAGTGGTGTCTGACCCCACTTCTGACCCCACTTTTCTCGACCCCAATTTCAGGGGATGCCGAGGTCGACGTTGAACGCGCGCTGGATGAGCCACAGCGCGCCCACGGCGGTGATGAAGACCGAGCCGGGGACGAGCACCAGCCAGCACGTACCAGCGCGAGCGGCGGAACACGAAGCTCAACGGAATCACCGCCAGCACCACCGCCAGCTGCGCCGCCTCGACGCCGAGGTTGAACGCGAGCAGCGCCCATACGCGATCGCCGGGCGGCAGGCCCAGCTCGATCAGCGCGCCGGCGATGGCGGCGCCGTGGATGAGGCCGAAGCCGGCGGCGAGCCAGAACAGGCCGCGGTAGACCATCGGCACCAGGTTGTTGAGGCCGGCGAACAGCACGCTCGCGGCGACACCCGACTCGACCCAGCGCGTCGGCGGCGAGAAGAGCCCGGTCGCCGCGAGCGAGAGCGTCAGCGCGTGCGCCACCGTGAAGGCGGTGGCCATGATCGCCGTGTCGGTCAGCGCGACCTTCAGGCTGCCCGCGGGCTCCCAGACGCCGCCGCGGCGGCGCACCACCGCCGGCAGGAACAGCCCGGCGAGGAACAGCATGTGATCCCATCCGGTCCAGACGTGCCAGACGCCGGCGCGAAAATACTGCGTGAACACGCCGAGGCTGCTGGCGCCGGCGGCGTTGAAGCGCAGGCTCCGCCGCTCGGGCTCGAACAGGCCGCCGTGGGTGCCGCGGAATTCGAGGTTGAGCAGCCCGCGATGCAGCGCGTCGACCTCGAAGAGCAGTTCGTAGTCGATGCCCAGGCTGACCGGCTCGTGCGGGCAGCGGCCGGCGAGCGCCAGGCTCGCGTAGCGGCCGTCGCTGTGGTCGGCGATCTGCAGGCGCTCGACGCGCAGCGTGCAGTCGTCGCGATCGGCGTGCAGCGCGAGGCGGCGCAGCGCGTAATCGGCGATGCGCGCCTCCTGCTGCCGCACCTCGCCCCAGGTGAGCACCGCGTCGTTGTCGGTGTCGAGCCCGATCGCATAGTCGAGATCGCGCAGCGCGATGTCCCAGCGGCCGCTCACCTCCTCGCCCTGCACGCGCAGTTGCAGGTAGCCGGTGCTCGCCTTGTGCGCGAACGCGCTCGCGCACCACGCGAGCAGCAGCATCGCCAGCGCACGCTTCATCGCGTCGGCGCCTGCCGCCGGAGGGCGGCGAGTTCGGGGTCGAGCCGCGCGTCCTGCAGGCCGGAGTCGCGCAGCCATTCGAGCACCGGGGCTGCCGCCGCGGGCCGCCCGGCCGCGAGCGCGGCGCGCAGGTAGATGCGGGCATCGACGGGCTCGCGCTGCCACGCCCAGCTCTGCTCGATCAGCTGCAGCGCCGTCGGCCGGATCGCCGCGTACGCCGAGCTCGAACAGCGCCTGCTCGCGCAGGTGGCTGCGATCGCCGCGCTGGCGCATTTCCTGGAAGCGCAGCGCGAGCCGCCGCGCGTGCTCCTCCGCGGCTGCGGCCGCGAGCGGCTCGCCGGTCAGGCCGACCGCGCGCTCGGCCAGCGCGTGGCGCAGCAGCAGCGTGTCCTGCCGCGCGTAGGGAGCGAGCAGCGCGGACACGCGCTTGCTCTCGCCCTGGTCGAGCAGGAAATCGGCGTAGCTCGCGAGGAGCCCCGGGTCGGTGGCGTCGGCGGCGGTCATGCGCTGCATCGCCAGCTCGAAGTGGCGTCGCGCCTCCAGCGTGCGGCCGAGGCGCAGCGCGAGGTCGGCCGCCACGCTGCGCGCCCACAGTTCGCTCGCGAGCGGCGCGTCGGCGCTGGTCGCCAGTGCCGCGTCCAGATCGGCATAGGCACCCGCTGCATCGCCGGCGAGACCGCGCGCCGCGGCGCTGCAGGTGACGGCGACCAGCGGGCTGACGTGCGTCGCGGCCGCCTTGCAGTCGGCGAGCGCGCCCCTCGGGTCGCCCTGGCTCAACCGCACGCCGGCGCGGGTGATCCGCGCGGCGTACCCTTCCGGCGCCGGGCCGTCGATGAGCGCCTGCAGATCCTGCAGCGCCTTGGCGTAGTCCATCCGCGCGAGGCGCAGGCTCGCCCGCAGCAGCACGACTTCGGGCGGCGCATCCGGCCGCTCCCACCACGGGCGCAGCGCCGCCTCCGCGTAGCCGAGGTAGCGCGGATCCTCCTCGCGCCGGTTGAGCTCGAGCGCCGCGCGCGCATAGGCGATGGCCGCCGGCACCAGCGTGGGCTGCGCGGCCCAGTGCGCGCGCAACTCGCGCAACGATGCGGTGCCGGCGAGGCGAGGCACAACCAGGCGCTCCAGGACTTCGCCGTCGCTGGCCGGCGTGTAGGGCGCATCGGCCGCAGTCGCCGTCGCCGCTGCGGCGAGGCACCCGAGCGCCGCGAGCATCCGTGCCAGCCGCATTACAGCATCGACACCAGTTCGGGCTGCACGGGTTGCGCGAGCGGGAAGAGGCGCATCGCGTGCGGGTTCATCGCGAGCGCCTTTGCGCGCTGCGCGTCGGCCTCGGCGCGGCGGCCGAGCCCGGCGTTGATCTGCGCGGCGATCGCGTGCAGCTGCGCCGTGTTCCAGCCGCTTGCCTCCACGCGCGCGATCAGGTCGGCCGCCGCGCCCGCCTGCCCCGCGCGGAACAGCGCGGCCGCCAGCGCGATCTGCGCGTCGCCGTACGGTCGCAGCTCGGCGTTGCGGCGCGCCAGCGCCAGGGCCTCGGCCGGCGTGCCGAACTGCAGGAAGTGATCGACCGCGTGCCCGACGCTCGCCTCGGGAAACGCCTTCAGGCGCTCGCGGTAGATGGCCTCGGCGCGCCTGATCCATTCGGTCGCGGCGGCGGGCGTGGCGCCTTCGCGCAGCAGCCGTGCGAGCTCGTCCATGTGCTCCGGCTGGCCGCTGCGCCGGATGACGCTTTCGTAGATCGCCTGCGCGCCCGCGGTGTCGCCGAGCAGGCGCTTCGTCTCGGCGATCTGCTCGTCGATCAGCCACCAGCCTGGAAGCGCGTCTTCCGCGAGGCGATACAGCGCCAGCGCTTCATCGAGGCGGCCGCGGTCCCACGCAAGCAATCCGCGCTGCACCTTCAACCAGGCTTTCATCGTCGCCGACGCACCGTGGTAGCGCTTCTCGGCCGCTTCGAGCAGCGCGGCCGCCTCGCCGGGCGATCCGGTCCTGTTGCGGAGCAGCGCGAGGCGGATGTACTGCTGGGGTGTCCCGACCTGGTTGACCAGCGCCCGATAGAGCGTCCTCGGCCTCCTTGTAGCGGCCGGAGTAGAACGCGATGTCGGCGGAGATGCCGGCGATCTCCACGGGGTCGACGGTGCCGGGCAGGCGGCGAGCGCGGCGGTCGGCGGCCTGCAGCCGGTGCAGCGCATAGTGGAGCTTCGCGTGAGCGAGGCAGGGGAATGACGCCTTGTCGCCGCGCGCGGTCGCGGCCGTCGAGCAGCGTCTCTGCCTTCGCGTAATCGCCGTAGTTGCCGGTGAGCCGCGCCCGCTCGACGTACAGCGCCACCGTTTCCAGTGCGGCCAGCGTGTTGTCCTTCTGCTGGTCGATGAAGCGGACGGCATTGTCGATGGCGCTGTCCAGCGCCGCCGCCTCGCGCTGGTAGTCGGTGGTCGTCGCACGCCCTGCCGCCGGGGCGGCGGCGACCTGCGCCGGCGCCGACTCCCGGGCCGGCACCGGCGGCGCGGCGGTGCGCGAGCCCTCGCCGCACGCCGCCAGCAGCGACAAAAAAAACAGGCTCAGCCTGGGGCTGAGCCTGGGGACTGCGCCGTGATGCATGAGTCAGGTTGCGCGCACGCTGTCCGCGTCCCGCGCGCGATCAGGGGAAGGGATGCGCCGGCCGCAGATACGGGAATGCCGCCGGCAGCGGCGTGCCGGTCTCGTCCTTCGTCGGATTGATGACGCCGACCAGCGTGTTGATGTTGTGCGGCGCGCCCGGCCCCGAGATCTTCAACAGCGCCGCGGCGAGCAGCCGGTCGACCACGGGATCGTCGTAACCGCGGCCGTTCGGCCAGCTGGTCGGCATGTTGGGGTCGAACGTGATCACGTCCGGCAGCACCACGGGCGCGACCTGTGCCACGCACGTCGAGATGTCGACGTCCGCCGATGCCGGAGGGCGGCGACGCGGTCTCGGTGGAGCAGGGCGTCAGCCCGAGCGAGCGCAGCTGCGGGCCGAGCTCGTAGTGATAGTTGGCGAGCGTGTTGACCTGCGGCCCCCGCGTGAACATGAACGCGAAATCGCGGGCGTCGTTGACCGGATCGCCGCGGTTCAACGCATCGCGCTGGTCGTTGAAATTGTTGAACCGGTTGCCCGACCCGGGATTGACCGGCTTGCCGTTCTCCGTCGACCGGCGTCGGGTTGTCGACCACCCGGGACAGCAGCGCCGTCGCGATGGCGGGTTCGCCGGTGCGGTCGATGCGCACGTAGCGATCGGCCGCCTCCGAGCGGAAGCTGTACGGGTCGCTGCCGTCGCCGCCACCACCGCCGCAGCCGCCCAGCACCGCTGCGACACCCAGACCGACCAGAATCTTCGCCACGACCGATAGTGTTCTCATCGGATCACCCCGCCAGCCGGCCGGTCGTCGACCAAACCCGCAGTTTCGGGCGCAAGCCAGCCGCCCTGCCTTCGGCGCCACGGCGTCGAGATCCATTTCGAAGACGATCGCGGACACGTTGCGGTTCGCAAACGAGTCGCGCCGCGGCTGGCTGCCGGCCAGCCGGAACGCCGAGACGAGGTCGCCACTCTGGCCCGGCGCCGCGAAGGTGTTCAACAGCGCGGTCAAGCCTTCGGCGTCGAAGAAGAACGGATCGTTGCGCTGCCCGGCGAACGCCCTGATCCCGCTGCTCGTGAAGAAGACCTGTTCGATCGGCCCGGAGAATGTGCCGCCGGCGCCGGGAACGTTCTCGAGCTGCAGGCCGCATCCACCGCCGCTGTTCTTGCCGAACTTCGCGTAGATCTGCAGATCGGGAACGTTGTCGAAGTTGCCGAGCGCGTCGGCGCGATCGATGCTGTACGTGTAGAGGACATCGGGGTCGCAGTAGAAGCTGCCGTCGATGCGCGATCGCGGCGCTCTGCGGCCGCCGAAGGTGATCACGCCCACCAGCTTCGACGCCGACTCCGGCGAATGGAAGATGAACACGTCGGCGATGTCGGCCGCCGGGTCGGCGTCGGCGCCCGGAGATTCGGCGTGGTCTGCCGACATCACCGCGAAGCTCACGCGCTGCTGCGGCGAGCCGCCAGCCAGCCGCGCGAGCGATTTCCATGCAAGCGTTCATGTGAGCCTCCTGTCGTCGACGTCGGTTGTCCGCCGCGGACCGCACGGACTGTCGTCCGTGTGCTCCCGAGCCCGCAGCGAAGCGCGAGAGTCTTGACCGTTGCGGCGGCGATGTCAACGGCCATCGCTGGCCGCCGCTCGCCTGTCTGCAAGCTTCGCAACTGAGACTGCGCCGCGCACCGCGCAGCGCTCATCAGGCGCGTCAGGGCAACGGCTGCGCCGGCCGCAGGTGCGGAAATGCCGTCGGCGGCGGCGTGCCGGTCTCGTCCCTCGTCGGATTGATGACGCCGACCAGCGTGTCGATGTTGTGCGGCGCGCCGGGCCCTGAGATCTTCAGCAGCGCCGCGGCGAGCAGCCGATCGACGACGGGGTCGTCGTAGCCGCGTCCGTTCGGCCAGCCGGCGGCGTGTTGGCGTCGTAGGTGATCACGTCCGGCAGGATCACGGGCGCGACCTGTGCCACGCACACCGAGATTCGACGTCCGCCTTGCCCGAGGGCGGCGACGACGGTCTCGGTCGAGCAGGGTGTCAGCCCGAGCGCGCGCAGCTGCGGGCCGAGCTCGTAGTGGTAATTGGCTAGGGTGTTGACCTGCGGTCCCCGCGTGAACATGAATGCGAAATCGCGGGCGTCGTTCACGGGATCGCCGCGGTTCAACGCATCGCGCTGGTCGTTGAAATTGTTGAACCGGTTGCCCGCCCCGGGATTGACCGGCTTGCCGGCGCCGTCGACGGGCGCCGGGTTGTCGACCACCCGGGACAGCAGCGCCGTCGCGATGCGCCGGTTCGCCCGTGCGGTCGATGCGCACGTAGCGATCCGCCGCGTCCGACCGGAAGTTGAACGGGTCGCTGCCGTCGCCGCCACCGCCGCCGCAGCCGGCCAGCACCGCCGCGACGCCCAGGCCCAGCAGGATCTTCGTTGCGATCATGAGGTTCTTCATCGTCTCACCCCGCGATCCGGCCGGTGGTCGACCATACCCGGAGCTTCGGGCGCAGTCCGCCGCCCGCCTTCGGCGCCACGGCATCGAGATCCATGTCGAACACGATGGCGGAGACGTTGCGGTTGGCAAAGGAATCACGGCGCGGCTGGTTCCCGGCGAGCCTGAAGGCGGCGACCAGGTCTCCGCTCTGGCCGGGCCCCGCAAACGTCGTCAGCAATGCGGTGAGGCCCTCGGCGTCGAAGAAGAACGGGTCGTTGCGCTGTCCGGCGAACGCCCTGATGCCGCTGGTGGTGAAGAAGACCTGCTCGATCGGCCCGGAGAACTTGCCGCCGGCGCCGGGAACGTTCTCCAGCTGCAGGCCGCATTGGCCGCTGCCGTTCTTGCCGAACCGCGCGTAGACCTGGACGTCGGGAACGCTGTCGAAGTTGCCCAGGGCATCGGCGCGATCGATGTTCAGCGTGTAAAGGACATCGGGGTCGCAATAGAAGCTGCCGTCGATGCGGGATCGCGGCGCGCTGCGGCCGCCGAAGGTGATCGCGGCGACGAGCTTGGACGCGGACTCGGGTGAATGGAAGAGGAACACGTCGGCAAGGTCCGCCGCCGGATCGGCATCGGCGCCCGGAGATTCGGCGTGATCCGCCGACAGGACTGCGAAGCTCACCAGCGACGCGGCGAGCGCGAGGACGCCGGCGGCTGATTTCATTTCTCGCACCATGGGATCTCCTTGGTTGGGCTGAGCCGTGCTTCGGGGAGTCTCGCTGCGCGACGCAACTGGCGAGCGCAGGGAAGGGCAGAGTCTTGTCCTCGGCGCCGCGGATGTCAATATGCGCCGCAGTCGGAACATCCGGCGTGCCGCTTCACCCTTCGTACGATAGGCTTGAAGCGCCGCGAACCGCGCGGCTGGGGCGTCAACGCTGGCGCGTGCGCCACTCCGGGTGGACGAACACCGGCGCGTCCGCGGGCGGCAGGGCGAGGCTTGCCGAGGATGATGTCGGCGGCCTTCTCGGCGATCATGATCGTCGGCGCGTTGAGGTTGCCGCTCACCACCGCCGGCATCACCGACGCGTCAACCACGCGCAGGGCCTCGACGCCGCGAACGCGCAGGCTGCCGTCGACCACCGCCAGCGGATCGTCGTCCGCGCCCATCCTGCACGTGCACGACGGGTGGTACGCGCTCTCCGCCTTGCGCCGCAGGTGGGCGTCGATGGCGGCGTCGGTCGTCACACCGGGGCCCGGCGAGAGCTCGGGACCGCGATAGGGGTCGAACGCCTTCTGCGCGAAGATCTCGCGTGTGAGGCGGATGCCGTCGCGGAACTCGCGCCGGTCGCCCTCGGTGGCGAGGTAGTTGAACCGGATGCGCGGCGCCGCGCGCGGGTCGGCCGAGGCGAGGCGCACCCAGCCCGTGGACGTCGGGCGCATCGGACCGACGTGCGCCTGGAAGCCGTGCTGGTTCACCTTCTCCTTGCCGTCGTAGGTTATCGCGATGGGCAGGAAGTGGTATTGCAGGTCGGGATGCCGCACGCCCGCCGCGCTGCGGATGAAGCCGCCGGCTTCGAAGTGATTGGTGGCGCCAAGGCCCGTGCGCAGCAGCAGCCACTCGAGCCCGATGCGCCCCATGGCGATGGGATTCTGCGCCGAGTACAGCGTGATCGGCTGCGTGCACGCGTGCTGCACGTAGGTCTCGATGTGATCCTGCAGGTTCTCGCCCACGCCGGGGACGTGCGCGACCGGCGCGATGCCCAGACGCTTCAGCGCGTCGGCATCGCCGATCCCCGACAGCTGGAGTAGTTGCGGAGAATTGATGGCGCCGCCGGCGACGATGACCTCGCGCCGCGCGCGCGCCCGGCGGACGTTGCCGCGCTGCGCGTATTCGATGCCGGTGGCGCGCGTGCCGTCGAACAGCACGCGCGTGGCGAGGCAGCGCGCCTCGACGCGCAGGTTCGCGCGCCCGCGCGCCGGCCGCAGGTAGGCCATCGCGGCGCTCCAGCGGCGGCCGCGAAACGTGGTGCGGTCCATCGGGCCGACACCCTCCTGGCGATAGCCGTTCATGTCCTCGGTGTACGCATACCCGGCCTCGACGCCGGCGTCGATGAACGCGCGGTAGAGCGGATTCTTCATCTCCGGCGTCGTCACGTAGAGCGGGCCGTCGCCGCCGTGATACGCATCGGCGCCCTTCAGGCGCGTCTCCGCCTTGCGGAAATACGGCAGGCAGTGCGCGTACGACCAGTGCTCGAGGCCCTTGGCGCGCGCCCAGCCGTCGTAGTCGAGCGCGTGGCCGCGGATGTAGACCATGCCGTTGATCGACGACGAGCCGCCCAGCACGCGGCCGCGCGGGCACGACATGCGGCGGCCGTCCATGTGCGGCTCGGGCTCCGTCTCGTAGGCCCAGTTGTACGTGTCGTCCGCCAGCGGATACGCGAACGCCGACGGCATGTGGATGAACAGGCTGCGATCGGGCGGGCCGGCCTCGAGCAGCAGCACGCGGATCTCCGGCGACTCGGTCAGCCGGCGCGCGAGCACGCAGCCCGCCGAGCCGGCGCCGACGATGATGTAGTCGAATTCGTCGGAGTTCACTCATGCCGGTGCCCGCGATAAGCGGGGTCCACGTGCGGTCAGCCCGGCTTAGCGATCGCGAAACTCCGAGGGCAATCGTACCCATGTTCCGCGATCCATAAGGGTTTCGCTTCGCTCAACACCGTGAGCCACGCACCGGGCTCGCGCCGGTGGTACACCGGGTCAGTAGGGGCACGACACGTCGCCCAATTCCACGTAGACGCTCTTCAGTTGCGTGTAGTGCTCGATCGTGACGAGCCCGTTCTCGCGGCCGATCCCCGACTGCTTGGCGCCGCCGAACGGGATCTCGACCGGCGTGATGTTGTAGTTGTTGATCCAGCAGATGCCGGCCTGCAGGCGCGCGACCACGCGATGCGCGCGCGCGAGGTCGCGGGTGAACACGCCGGCGGCGAGGCCGAATTCCGTCGCGTTGGCGCGGCGCACGACCTCGTCCTCGTCGGCGAAGCGCAGCACCGCCATCACCGGCCCGAAGATCTCCTCGCGCACGATCGCGATGTCGTCGCCGCAGTCGGCGAAGATCGTCGGCTCGACGAAGAAGCCGCGGCCGAGCTTCCCCTGCGTCGCCCGGCGGCCGCCGCAGCACGAGGCGCGCGGTCTCCTTGCCGCCGCTCGATGTAGCCCAGCACCCGCTGCATGTGCTCTTCCGAGATCAGCGCGCCGACCTGCGTGGCGGGGTCGAGCGGGTCGCCGATCTTCATCCGCCCGGTGCGCGCCGCGAGGCGCTCGAGGAACGCGTCGTGGATCGACGCGTGCACGAACACCCGCGTGCCGTTGGTGCAGACCTCGCCCTGCGTGTAGAAGTTGCCCATCATCGCCGCCGCGACCGCGTTGTCGAGGTCGGCGTCGGCGAAGACGATGAGCGGCGACTTGCCGCCGAGCTCCATCGTCACGTGCTTCAGCGTGCCGGCGGCGTCGGCCATCACCCGCTTGCCGGTGCCGACTTCGCCGGTCAGCGACACCTTGGCCACCGCGGGATGCCGCACCAGCAGCTGCCCGGTGCGCGCGTCGCCCTGCACGACGTTGAACGTGCCCGCGGGCAGGCCGGCTTCGGCGTAGATCTCGGCGAGCAGCGCGGCGGAGCGCGGCGTGAGCTCCGCCGGCTTGAAGATCATCGCGTTGCCGCAGGCGAGCGCGGGCGCGGACTTCCAGCAGGCGATCTGCACCGGGTAGTTCCACGCGCCGATGCCCGACGACAGATGCCCAGCGGCTCGCGCCGCGTGTACGCGAACGCGCCCTTCAACTGGAGTGCTCGCCGTGCAGCGACGCCGCGAGGCCCGCGTAGTACTCGATGCAGTCGGCGCCCGACAGCACGTCCACCGCCAGCGCCTCCTGGATCGGCTTGCCGGTGTCGCGGACCTCGATCTCGGCGATCTCGCCGTTGCGCGCGCGCAGCAGCGACGCTGCGCGATACAGGATGCGGCCGCGCTCGGCGCCGGTCAGCTGCGACCACTCGGCGAATCCCGCCTGCGCCGCCGCGACCGCCGCTTCGACCTCGGCGGCGCCGGCCTGCTCGACGCGGCAGACGAGCTCGCCCGTCGCCGGATCGATGTCGTCGAAGACTTCGCCGGAGGTTCCCTCCAGGTAGCGCCCGCCGATGTAGCTGCGCAGCGTGGGCACGGATGTCATGCGGGGCCCGCGCGCAGGGTACGCGTCATCGCGGCCGCCAGTCGCGGGCGAGCTTCTGCGCGCGCCCGAGCTCGACCGGCGTCATCCGCGTGGCGATCAGCTCGCGCTCGCGCGCGGCGTACTCGCGGCCTTCGCGATCCGAGGAGACGTGGCGGTTCGACGCGAGCATGTACCACTTGCAGGCCTCGACCAGGTCGCGCGCGACGCCGAGGCCGTTCGCGTACATGTAGGCGAGATTGGCCTGCGCCCGGACGTCGTCCAGCTCGGCCGCCTTGCGGTACCACTTGACCGCCTCGGCGTAATCCTGCGGCACGCCGCGGCCGTCGCGATAGATCGTGCCCAGCGCGTTCTGCGCGTGCACGAAGCCCTGGTCGGCGGCCAGCCGATACCACCGGATCGCCTCGACGTAGTCCGTCGGCACGCCGAGCCCGTTTGCGTACATGTCGCCGAGGTTGAGCTGCGCGGAGGCGTCGCCGCGGGCGGCGCCGCGGGTGAACCACATCCGTGCGAGCACGTAGTCCTGGCGCACGCCCTGGCCGTTGGCGTACATGACGCCGATGATCACCTGCGCGCGGGGGTCGCCCTGATAGGCGTCGTCGCGATACGACGCCACCACCGAAGCATAGTCCTGCTGCGTCGGGCCGTCGCTGCCGCGCGCGCCACCGGCCCGTTCGAAGGTCGGCGTGGGCAGCGGCTCGGCGCGCCCCTGCGCCCGCGCCGTGGCGGCGGCCGGATCACCGATGCTCACAGCCGCCTCGGCGCCCGGCGCCTGCAGCAGGCCGGCGATGCAGGCCAACGTGGTTGCGACCAACGCGGCGAATCCGGTGTCGATGCTCTTCATGGCGTCCCTCCGGCAGTTGGATGGGCGATCCCGCGGAACAACGGGAGTATTTCGGTGTTGCGCCGCCGGGTCAACCGTGGGGCGCGCCGCGTCGGCCTGTCAGTTCGTAGCCCGGGTTGAGCGCAGCGAAACCCGGGGTGGCCCGTCGATCGGAGCATCCCCCCGGGTTTCGCTTCGCTCAACCCGGGCTACTCATCAGATCAGGAGCGCCGCGACGAAGATGCCGATCATCATGAACGCGATCACCACCTTGGCGATCAGGCCCGCCATGATGCCGAGCCACGTCGCGACCCCCACCCGGAGCGCGGCCCGCTGATCCCGCCGGGCGATGAGGTCGCCGATCGTCGCGCCGACGAGCGGCATGAACAGCACGCCGATGAAACCCATGAACAGTCCGATGACCGTCCCGACGGCCGCGCCGACCAGCGCGAGGCTGCTGGCACCCGCCCTCTTCGCCCCGAGGAGCCCGGCAACGTAGTCGAGCACCCACGCCATGACCGCCAGCGCCGTGACGACGGTGAGGATGCCCCAGCCCACGCGGGTGAAATCGTCGATCCACGCGCCGAGGAAGATGCCGCCGAGCACGAGCAGCGTACCCGGCAGCACGGGCAGGACGGTCCCGGCGAGACCCGCCGCGATCAGCCCCGCGCTGGCGAGCCAGAGGAGGGCGTGGGTCATGGGATACTGTTGGCTGTCGTCATGATTTCCATCGATACCGCGATGATACGCACCCTTGTCTGTTGCGGCCTGCTGGCGTGGTGCCAGGCGCTGGCCGCCGCGCCCGCCTCGGGCCAATGGTACGACCGCTATCACTCTGGGCACGGCGTGGATCTCAAGCGCGCTTCCGGCACGCTGTTCGGGACGTTCTACACGTACGACGCCGCCGGTGAGCCGGAATGGCTGTGGATCCGGCTGCCGGACGGAGCCGACGTCGCCGGCGATCTCACCCGCTTCCGCCGTGAAGGGGGGGCCCTCGTCGGCGCGCGTGCAGGCGGCTTTACGCTCGCCGCCACCGACGCCTGCCCCGACGGGCTTCCCCGCCCGGGTGCAGGCGCGCTTTACCGCTTCGACTTCGACCTGCGCGGCGTCGCGCAGTCGTGGTGCCTGGAGGCGCTGATCCCTGCCGAGACGGTGGCCGAGTCGGTGCTCGACGGGCACTGGTTCGTGCCCGGCGACGACGGCTGGGGGCTCGTCACCTATTTCTACCCGCACGACGCCGGCACCAGGACGTTCCAGCTCCTCTATTTCCACGACGGGACCGGCGCGCCGCGCTGGGCGTTCGCGCAGCGCGCGATCGACTCGCTGGTGCAGGACCTCGACTTCGCGACGCTCCGCGCGGGCTGCCCGTTCTGCGCGGTCCCCGGTGCGGGCGCGACGGTGATCGGCAAGGCGCGGGTCGAGCTGCGCAGCAGCCGTCCGAGCGCCGGCAGCAACCGGATCGCGGTCGCCGTCGATTACGCCCCGGGCTCCCGCTTCGAGCGCAACGCGGAGCTCGCGCTGCTGTCGGCCCCGCGCGACGTGCGCGCCGCCGCGAGCACGCGCGAGGGTCCGGTCCGCGGCACGATGGTCGAGAGTCTCGACCGGTTCTTCGACATTCCGCTTGCCGCGCCGCCGGTGGGCTCGCTGCGCTTTCGCGCGCCGCAGGCGCCGCCGCTGCGCGACGTCGTGCACGATGGCCGCGCCGTGGGGCCCGGCTGCATCCAGGCAGGCGGTTCATCGCCGTTCGGCAGCGCGCCCGCGCGCCAGAGCGAGGACTGCCTGCAGCTCAACGTCTGGCGACCGACCGGGGCGGGGCCGTTCCCGGTGATGGTCTGGATCCACGGCGGCGGCTCGGTCTTCGGCTCGGCCGTCGATGCGATCGGCGACCGGCTGTCCTACGACGGGACCGCGTTCGCGCAGCGCGGCGTGGTCTTCGTCAGCATCAACTACCGGCTCAACGCCTTCGGCTTCCTCTCCCTGCGCGACCTCGCGGGCGAAGCCGCCGACCAGCCGTCGGTGGGCAACTACGGCCTGCTCGACCAGGTCGCCGCGCTGCGCTGGGTTGGCGCCAACGTCGCCGCGTTCGGCGGCGATCCGGCCAACGTCACGATCTTCGGCGAGTCCGCGGGCGGGGTCAGCGTGTGCAACCTGATGGCCTCGCCGCTTGCGCAGGGATTGTTCGCCAAGGCGATCATGCAAAGCGGCAATTGCCTGCGCAACCCGACCGCGCTCACGCTCGCGCTGGCGCAAGGCGATCGCATCGCCGCGGCGGCGGGATGCGCGAACGCGGCCTCCGGCACTGGGGCGTGCATGCGCGCGATCGATGCCGCGCAATTGCTCGCGGCTGCCTCGCCCTCCATCAACATCGGCTTCGGCGGCGAAGGCGAAGCCTATGGCGCGAGTCTCGATGGCTATGCGCTTACCGAGTCGCCGGCCGACGCGCTGGCGAAGGGCAGCGCGGCGCAGGTGCCGTTCCTGCTGGGCGTCAACGACGACGAGACCACGACGCTCATCCCGGCCTCCGCGCTGCCGGTGACGGTTGCCGGATACGAAGCGCTGGTGCGCAGCAAGTTCCCGCTGATCGCCAATGCGGTGCTGGGACGGTATCCCGCCGCGGCCTACGCGACCCCGCAGCAGGCGTACCAGGACATCGTCGACGACCTCGCCTTCGCCTGCGCGACGCGACGCGCCGCCGCCGATCACGCCGCGCGCGGCAATGCGGTCTACCACTATGCGCTGACGGAGATCTTTCCGGACCTGCCCGCGCCGGCGTCGTTCCACGGGATGGACGTCGCGCTGCTGTTCGGGCCGCGCCCCGCGGCGCTCGCGCCGGAGCGCGCGCTCGGCGAGGCGATGCGCGCGGGCTGGACCGCCTTCGCGCGTGGCGGCGACCCGGGCGCCGCCGGCGGCACGGCGTGGCCGTGGTACGACGCCGCCCGCAGGAGCCTGGAGCTCTTCAGCAGCGGGCCCGCCGTCATCGACGACTACCGCAGCGACTACTGCGCCTTCTGGGCGGCGTACACCCAGCTTTGATTGCCCGGTACGCGGTGCGCGCCTGCGTCGGCGAAGCTTAAGTGGGGTCAGACACTACTTACGCAGTGGGGCTTGCGGACACCGTTCGATCGCCGTGGCGTAAGTAGTGTCTGACCCCACTTACGACTCCGGCCGTGCCTAGTTGGACGTGAGCGTCCGCCACTGCGCCGGGAACTCGGTGCGCTTGTCCTGCGCTTCCTTGTCGTCCACCGGGAAGACCTTGATGCTCTTCAACTCGGGCAGCGCGACGTACTTGCCGACGTCGATGTCGGTGCGGCTCGGCCGGCGGAAGGCGGATTCGAGCAGCGCGACCTGCATGTCCTTGGAGAGCAGCAGGTCGTAGAGCCTGCGCGCCGCGGCCTGGTTCGGCGCGTTCTTGATGAGCACGACGCTCTCCTCGGTGACGAACGTCCCGTCCGCCGGATAGACGAGCTTGATCTCCTTCTGCCCGCCGGCGACATAGGCGTAGGCGTTGGATTCGAAGGCGAGTCCGATCGCGTACTCGCCCTGCGCGACGGCCTTGAGCACGGCGCTCGCGTTGCGCGACACGACGACGTTCTTCGCCAGTGCCTTGAGGCCGTCCGGGCCGAGCAGCTTGTTGGCGCCCCAGAGGATCGTGTATGCGGTGGAGGCGGCCGAGGGGTCGGCGATGATGATCTTGCCCTTCCACCGCGCGTCTAGGAGGTCCTTCCACACCTTGGGCTCCGGCAGCCCGCCCAGCTGGTTGCGGTTGACCATCATCACGACGACGTGGATGTTGCAGGCGGTCCACAGCTTGCCGGGCTCCACCAGCTCCCTGGGAATCGCCTTCGCCTCGGGCGAATCGTAGGGAGCGAAGATCGCCTTGAATGCGCCGAGCGTGTTGGGGCTGGAGCTCCAGAACACGTCGGCCTGCGGCGCGGCGCCCTCGGCCTCGATGCGCTTCAGCATCGTCGCGCTGCCGCCGGTGACCACGCCGATCTTCACCTGCGGCATCGCCTTCTTCGCGACGTCGGTTACCGCCTGCACGGCCTCCGCATTGTTCGACGTGTAGATGACGACGTTGCCGCTCGGTTGCTGCGCGTGCGCGGCGCCGGCGAAGGCGAGACCCGCGACGACGAGCGCGGCGGTGCGTGCGATGCGATCCAGCATGGTTCTTCTCCCTTGTTTCGACTGCGACCGGCCATTTCGGTGCGCCGCCCTCATTTTGCCGTGAACAGCTCCACCTTGAACACCTTCACCGCGACGACGATCGGCACCAGGATCATGACCACCAGCGCCAGCCCGTAGGCCGACGCCCGCCCGTTGAGCCCGGTGTCGATCAGCCGGAAGATCTGGATGGGCGTGGTCTCGCGCCCGGCGGAATACACGACCACCGACGCGCTCAGCTCGGACACCGTCGTGGTCCAGGTCAGCACCGCCGCGGCGCCGATCGCCGGGGCCATCAGCGGCAGGATCACCTTGAAGAACGACTTGAGCGGCGGCACGCCGAGGCTGATCGAGGCCTCCTCGATCGAGTTGGGGATGTTGTAGAGCGTCGACGAGGCGTTGCGCACGCCGAAGGGCAGCCGCCGCACGGTGTAGGCGACGACGATGATCGCGGCGGTGCCGGTCATCGCCAGCCACCCGGTGTTGAACGTCACCACCAGCCCGATACCCAGCACCGTGCCGGAAATGGCCATCGGCAGCATGATCAGGTAGTCGATGGCCGGCGTGAGGAAGCTGCGCTTCTTGACGACGAGGTAGCTCGCCACCACGCTCACCGCAATGCCGATCAGCGTGGCCGTGGCCGCGTAGGTCAGCGTGTTGAGGATGGGGTCGGGCGCGTTGACGAACACCCGCTCCACACTCGCCAGCGAGAACTGGCCCCAGTACATCACCGGCCCGCGCGTGTGCGTGAAGGCGCCGACGACGACGGTGAAGAGGGGCAGCACCGACACCAGCACGACGACGAAGGCCAGCGCCGCCAGCACGCCCGCGCGCCAGCCGGAAAGGCGCGTCGCCCGCGCGCCCCGGCCCTGCACGATCTCGTAGCGTTTGCGCGCGAGGATCGAGCGTTGCGCGAACAGCACCAGCGCGACGATCGCGATCGACGCGCTGGCGAGCGTGCTCTGCATGATCGGGTCCGCACCCGTCTCCGACACGAAGCTCAAGTAGGTGAGCACCGAGAGCAGCTGCACCTTGTGCCCGAGGATCGTCGCGACCGCGAAATTCCCCACCACCAGCGTGAACACCAGCAGCGACGAGGCGAGGATCGCCGGCATCACCACCGGCACCATCACCTGCAGCCGCGAGCGGGCCGGCGAGGTGCCGAGGCTCTGCGCAGCCTCCTCCAGCTGCGCGTCGAAGCCGCGGATCGCCGCCAGCGTGCCGATGTAGACGTAGGTGTAGTAGATGAACGTCATCACGATGATGAGGCCCGGCCAGCCGTAGAAGCCCGGCAGCGGGATGCCGATGGAATCGAGCATCTTCGTGATGAGCCCATTGTTCCCCAGCATCATCAGCCAGGTCTGCGCGGCGATCACCTCGGGCACGATCAGCGTAGTGAGCGGCAGGATCGCGATCAGCCACTTAAAGGGGAAGTCGAACCGCGCGGTGAACCAGGCGAGCGCCACGCCGATCACCGTCGACGCCGCCGTCACGATTACGCCCAGCAGCAATGTATTGAAGAGCGCGTCGCGGTACTTGCGCTCGGCGAAGAACGTCGCCCAGCCGCTCTGGTTGGTGCCCTTCACCGTGCCCACGCTCGACGACAGCAGGTTGACGAGCGGCCACAGCAGGAAGACGATGAGCAGCGCCAGCACGCCGCAGGACAGCAGGAACCACACCGAGCGCATCTGGCGCGGGATCACGGCGCCACCAGCATCGACGTGCGCGGGTCGAACACGACGCGCACGGCCTGCCCCTCGTCGTGGGCGCCGAGCGCGTCCCCGTGCAGATCGACGGCGATCGTGCGGCCGCCGGCGATTTGCACGCGGTAGCTCACCTTGAAGCCGAGATAGCGCTTGCGCACGATGGTGCCGGGCAGCGCGTTCGGCGCGTCGCCGGCCGCGCGCAGCAACCGCAGGTCCTCCGGCCGCGCCGCGACCAGCACGGCACCGGGCCCGGCGCGATCGCCCGCGGCGACGACGAGCGCGTGCTCGCCGACGCCGACGCGCGCCTGGCCGGGCAGCGGGCCGGGCCCCAGCCACTGCGCTTCGACGAGGTTGGCGGCCCCGATGAAATCGGCGACGAAGGCGGTGGCCGGGGCCGTGTAGATGTCTTCCGGCGCGCCGATCTGCTCGATGCGCCCCTTGTTCATCAGCGCGATGCGGTCCGACAGCGCGAGCGCCTCTTCCTGGTCGTGGGTGACGAAGACCGTGGTGATGCCCACCTCGCGCTGCAGGTCGGAGATCGACTCGCGGATCTGCACCCGCAGCTTGGCGTCGAGATTGGACAGCGGCTCGTCCATCAGCAGCACCGCCGGCTCGATCACCAGCGCGCGGGCGAGTGCCACGCGCTGGCGCTGCCCGCCCGACAACGCCGCCGGGTAGCGCGCCTCGAAGCCGCTCATGCCGACGCGCTCGAGGTACGCGCCGACCTTGGTCTTGACCGCTGCCGCATCGATCTTGCGGGCGCGCAATCCGTACGCGACGTTGTCGAACACCGTCTTGTCCGGGAACAGCGCGTAATCCTGGAACACCATGCCGATGCCGCGTTGGTGCGCCGGGACGTGCGTCATGTCCGTCGCGTCGAAGCGCAGCACGCCCGACTCCGGCGCGATGAAGCCGGCGATGGTCCGCAATAGCGTCGTCTTGCCGCAACCGCTCGGTCCCAGCAGCGTGAAGAAGGCGCCTGGCGGAATCTCCAGCGCGAGGCCGTCGATCACGCGCGTGCCGCCGAAGGAGACGCAGAGGCCCTCGATGCCGATGCGTGTCACTTGTCTGCTCCTGCATCGTGCAGCAACCGCAGCGCTTCCGCATGCCGCGCGGGGTCGCCCGCGGCCAGGATCGACATGCCGGAGTGGATGGTGAGCGGTTGCCCGTCCCAATCGGTGATCACGCCGCCGGCGCCTTCGACCACCGGGACCAGCGCGCAGTAGTCGACCTCGCGATGTCCGCCGCTGTCGACACTGATATCGACGCGCCCCGACGCGAGGCTCGCGTACGCGTAGCAGCTCGCGCCGTAGATGCGCCACTTGGTTGCCGCCCGCACGCGTTCCCAGCCGGCGCGGTGCGCCGGAGGAATGGTCTCCGCATTGCTGCACGACATCACCGCATCGGCCAGTCGCTCGCAGCTGCGCACGCGGACTGGCTCGCCATTGAGCGTCGTGCCGCTACCGGCCGCGCCGGCCCAGCGCTCGCCGGTGACCGGGTGGTCGATGATGCCGATCACCGGCCGCCCGCCGCAGGCGAGGCTGATCAGCGTGCCGTAGACCGGCACGCCGACGACGAACTGCTGGGTGCCGTCGATCGGGTCGATCACCCAGACGAATTCCGCATCGACGCGGTCCGGCGCGAACTCCTCGCCAAGGACGCCGTGCTGCGGAAACGTCGCCGCGATCATCTCGCGCAGGCGCGCCTCGATCCGCCGGTCGAATTCGGTGACCGGGCTTGCGTCGGCCTTGGTGTCGAACGCGTTGTACCGGCCGCGTGCCAGCGCGCGGTGCTCGCGCAGCATGCGGCCGGTCTCGTCGGCCATCTTGCCGGCGAAATCGAGGTAGCGGGCAAGGTCGGAGGCGGGTGGCACGGGATTCGTGGCTGCGGACGTGGCGCAGGCTGGGGTCGTGGTCGGGGCCGGCATCGCCGCACTATACCTGCGCCCACCCGGGTTTCGCTGCCGCTCAACCCGGGCTACGCCCTGGGTTACGCGCTGGACACGTCCGTCGCAATTTGACAAACTGATGTCGCGGCGAGGCATGAGTTGCCTGCGCCCGCTTCCGATGACCAAGCCGACCCCGCGCCCCGCGCATCCCATCCCGCCCGCGCGCCTCGCCGTCCGCTACCGCTTCGGCTTCCTGACGCTGCCCAACTACTCGATGATCGCGCTGACCAGCGCCGTCGAACCGCTGCGCATGGCCAATCGCGTGTGCCGGCACGAGGTGTACGAGTGGACGCTCGCGAGCCTCGACGGCGCGCCGGTGGCGGCGAGCAACGGCATGTCGCTGGTGCCCACGATCGCGCTCGACCGGATGGGCCCGGTCAACGTCGTCTTCGTCTGCGGCGGTGTGGACGTCCAGCAGGCGGTGACGCGCGAGCTCCTTTCGGCGCTGCGCCGCCTCGCGCAGCGCCACGTGCCGCTGGGGTCGCTGTGCACCGGCGGCTACGCGCTCGCCAAGGCCGGGCTCCTCGACAAGTACAAGGCCGCGATCCACTGGGAGAACATGTCGGCGCTGCGCGAGGAGTTTCCGCGCATCGTCTTCACCGACCAGCTGTTCGCGATCGACCGCGACCGCTACACCTGCTCCGGCGGCATCGCGCCGCTCGACCTGATGCTCAACATGATCAAGGACGACCTCGGCAGCGACATCGCGCCGCTGATCTCCGAGCAGTTCATCCTCGACCGCATCCGGAGCGAAGGCGACCGCCAGCACATTCCGCTGCAGGCGCAGGTGGGCATCTACCACGATCGCCTGATCAAGGCAGCCGAGCTGATGGAGGCCAACATCGAGGAGCCGCTGTCCCTCGACGAGCTGGCCTCCGCCATCGGCGTCTCGCGCCGGCAGATCGAGCGGCTGTTCCGGCGTCACCTGGGCCAGGTGCCGACCAAGTACTACCTCGAGCTGCGGCTGCGCCGCGCGCGCGAGCTGCTGCTGCAGACGTCGATGTCGATCATGGACATCACCACCGCCTGCGGCTTCCAGTCGCCACCCCACTTTTCCAAGTGCTATCGCAGCGTGTTCGGCCATCCGCCGAGCGCGGAGCGCAGCGGGAAGGCGCAGGGGGCGTAGCGGCGATGTCGTCGCCGGAACGCCGGGTGTCGCAATCCTGCCGGTGCCCGTCGCGGGCGATCCGCAGAATGGCGGTTTGTGCGCCATCCGGCGAGATTGCTTCACCATGCGTAGCCCGGGTTGAGCGCGAGCGAAACCCGGGGCCGCCCCTCCATCGGAGCCTCCCCCCGGGTTTCGCTTTGCTCAACCCGGGCTACTCATTCCGGTACTGACATGCCCATCAGCGTGTTCGACCTGTTCAAGATCGGCATCGGCCCGTCGAGCTCGCACACGGTCGGGCCGATGCGCGCGGCGCGCGCAGTTCGCGCAGGGCCTGGCCGACGGCGGCGTGCTCGACCGCGTCGACCGCGGTGCGCGTCGAGCTGTTCGGCTCGCTCGGCGCCACCGGCAAGGGCCACGGCAGCGACAAGGCGGTGCTGCTCGGCCTCGAGGGCGAGGCGCCCGACCTGATCGATCCCGCGACGATTCGCCGGCCGCATGGCGCGCGATCCGCGACGAGCACGCGCTGCGCGCTGCTCGGCACGCATCGCATCGCCTTCGACGTCGCGCGCGACCTCGTCTTCCACCGCCGGCGCTCGCTGCCGTTCCACCCCAACGGCATGCGCTTCACCGCGACGATCGACGACGGCGCCGAGACCATCGCGACCGGGTCTACTACTCGGTCGGCGGCGGCTTCGTCGTCGACGAGGAAGGGGTGGGCGCCGACCGCATCAAGGTCGACGACACGCCGGTCGCGCATCCGTTCGGGACCGGCGACGAGCTGCTGCGCATCACCGCGGCGAAGACAGGTCTGTCGATCAGCCGGCTGATGCTGGAGAACGAGACGGCGTGGCGCAGCGAGGCCGAGGTGCGCGCCGGGCTGCTCGCACATCTGGGACGTGATGCAGCGCTGCGTGCAGCGCGGCTGCCACGCGCAGGGCGTGCTGCCCGGCGGCCTGAAGGTGAAGCGCCGCGCCGCCGAGCTCTACCGCGCATTGAGCAGCGCGCCCGAAGCCGGCCTGCGCGATCCGCTGACCGCGCTCGACTGGGTCAACCTCTGCGCGCTGGCGGTGAACGAGGAGAACGCCGCGGGCGGGCGCGTGGTGACCGCGCCGACCAACGGCGCCGCCGGCATCATTCCCGCCGTGCTGCACTACTACCATCGCTTCGTGCCGGGCGCGAACGACGACGGCGTCGTCCGCTTCCTGCTGACCGCCGCGGCGATCGGCATCCTGTACAAGGAGAACGCGTCGATCTCCGGCGCCGAGGTCGGCTGCCAGGGCGAGGTGGGCGTGGCCTGCTCGATGGCCGCCGGCGGCGCTGGCCGAGGTGATGGGCGGCACGCCGGAGCAGGTCGAGAACGCCGCCGAGATCGGCATGGAGCACAACCTCGGCCTGACCTGCGACCCGGTCGGCGGCCTGGTGCAGGTGCCGTGCATCGAGCGCAACGCGATGGGCTCGGTGAAGGCGATCAACGCCGCGCGGCTGGCGCTGCGCGGCGACGGCACGCACTTCGTCTCGCTCGACAAGGTGATCAAGACCATGCGCGACACCGGCCGCGACATGATGACCAAGTACAAGGAGACCGCGCGCGGCGGCCTCGCGGTGAACGTGATCGAATGCTGAAGAACCGGTATTCCATCTTCTCCCTCGTCCGCAACGCGCTCTCGCACCACGAGGGCTGGCAGGCGGCGTGGCGCAGCCCGGAGCCGAAGCGCGAGTACGACGTGGTCATCGTCGGCGGCGGCGGCCACGGCCTCGCCACCGCGTACTACCTCGCCAAGGAGCACGGCATCACGCAACGTGGCGGTGGTGGAGAAGGGCTGGCTGGGCGGCGGCAACACCGGCCGCAACACGACCATCGTGCGCTCCAACTACCTGTGGGACGAGGCGACGCACCTCTACGAGAAGTCGATGAAGCTGTGGGAGGGCCTGTCGCAGGACCTCAACTACAACGTGATGTTCAGCCAGCGCGGCGTGCTGAACCTCGGCCACACGCTGCAGGACATGCGCGAGATCGCGCGCCGCGTGAACGCCAACCGGCTGAACGGCGTCGACGGCGAGGTGCTCGACGCCGCGCAGGTCAAGGCGTTCGTGCCGATCATCAACACCTCGCCCACCGCGCGCTATCCGGTGCTGGGCGCGTCGCTGCAGCGGCGCGCCGGCATCGCCCGCCACGATGCCGTCGCCTGGGGCTACGCGCGCGGCGCCGACGCGCGCGGCGTCGACATCATCCAGAACTGCGAGGTCACCGGCCTCCGCCGCGAGGGCGGCCGCATCGTCGGCGTCGAGACCTCCCGCGGCTTCATCAAGGCGAAGAAGGTCGGCGTGGTCGCCGCCGGCCACTCCAGCGTGCTCGCCGCGATGGCCGGCTCCGCCTGCCGATCGAGAGCCATCCGCTGCAGGCGCTGGTGTCGGAGCCGATCAAGCCGGTGCTCCACACCGTGGTGATGTCCAACGCCGTGCACGGCTACATCAGCCAGTCCGACAAGGGCGACCTCGTCATCGGCGCCGGCATCGACCACTACACCGGCTACGGCCAGCGCGGCAGCTTCCCGGTCATCGAGCACACGCTGGCCGGCGATCGTCGAGCTGTTCCCGATCTTCAGCCGCGTGCGGATGAACCGGCAGTGGGGCGGCATCGTCGACGTGTCGCCCGACGCGTGCCCGATCCTCGAGCCTCACGCCGGTCAAGGGCCTGTACTTCAACTGCGGCTGGGGCACCGGCGGCTTCAAGGCGACCCCCGGCTCGGGCTGGGTCGTTCGCGCACACCATCGCGCAGGACCGGCCGCACGCGCTGAACGCCGCGTTCTCGCTCGACCGCTTCTACACCGGCCACCTGATCGACGAGCACGGCGCGGCGGCCGTCGCGCACTGATCGCCGGGACATCGCGACGATGCTGCTGATCCCCTGCCCCTGGTGCGGCCCGCGCGACGAGACCGAGTTCGCGCTACGGCGGCGAGGCGCACATCGCGCGGCCCGTCGACACCGACGCGCTGACCGACGCGGAGTGGGGCGACTACCTCTTCATGCGCAAGAACCCGAGGGCCGCCACCTCGAGCACTGGGTGCACGCCTACGGCTGCCGGCGCTGGTTCAACGTCGAGCGCGACACCGTGAGCTACCGCATCACCGCCGTCTACAAGCCGGGCGAGCCCGCCGCCGCCGGCGACCGGAGCGACGCCGTGAGCGAGCGCTGCATGACCGCCTGACCGGCCGGCGGCCGCATCGACCGCGATTCGACGCTGGAGTTCACCTTCAACGGCCGGCGCTACACCGGCTACCGCGGCGACACGCTCGCCTCGGCGCTGCTCGCCAACGGCATCACGCTGGTCGCGCGCAGCTTCAAGTACCACCGCCCGCGCGGCATCGTCGGCAGCGGCGTCGAGGAGCCCAACGCGCTGGTGCAGCTCGAGACCGGCGCGCGTCACCGTGCCCAATGCGCGCGCGACCGAGGTGATGCTCTACGACGGCCTGGTCGCGCGCAGCGTCAACGCGTGGCCGAGCGTCGACCTCGACCTGATGGCGATGACGAGCGCCTTCGCCCGCGTGATGCCGGCCGGCTTCTACTACAAGACGTTCATGTGGCCGCGGCGCGCGTGGATGAAGTACGAGCACTTCATCCGCAAGTCGGCGGGCCTGGGCAGCGCGCCGGAGCAGCCCGACCCCGACCCCTACGACAAGATGAACGCCCACTGCGACGTGCTGGTCGTCGGGCGGCGGTCCGGCGGGGCTTGCGGCGGCGCTGGGCGGCGGGCCAGGCCGGGCGCGCGGGTGATCCTGGCGGACGAGCAGGACGAGTTCGGCGGAGGCTGCTGCGCGTGCGCGAGTGGCGCGACTCGGTCGCGGCGGGGTGACGCCGGGCTGCGCAGTGGGCAGGGCGCTGCGGGCTGAAGCGGCAGGGCGCGGATTGGACGCGGCCGCGTGGATCGCGCAGATGGTGGCCGAGCTGCGCGCGATGCCCGACGTGCGGCTGCTGCCGCGCAGCACCGTGTTCGGCTACCACGACCACAACTTCCTGACGATCAACGAGCGGCGCACCGATCACCTGCCGCCGGCGAAGCGCAGCGGCGCACGCGAGCGCGTCTGGCGCGTGCGGGCCGAAGCAGGTGGTGCTCGCCACCGGCGCGCATCGAGCGGCCGCTGGTGTTCGCCAACAACGACCGGCCGGGCGTGATGCTGGCCTCGGCCGTCTCGACGTACCTGAACCGCTATGCGGTGCGGCCTGGCGCGGCGCGCGGTCGTGTTCACCAACAACGACAGCGCCTATCGCACGGCGCTCGACCTCTACGCTGCCGGCGTCGCCGTGGCCGCGGTGGTCGATGCGCGGGCCGATCCGCGCGGCGGCGCTGCCCGAGCGGGCGCGGGCAGCCGGCATCACCGTCATCGCCAACGCGGTCGTGACCGACGTCGCGGGCGCCAAGCGCGTCCGCGGCGTCAGCGGTGATGGCGCTCGAGCGGCGGACGGCGGCAGCGTCACCGGTGCGAGGACGACGCTGGACTGCGACCTGCTCGCGGTCTCGGGCGGCTGGAGCCCGGCGGTGCACCTGCACTCGCAATCCGGCGGCAAGGCGCGCTTCGACGAGGCGCGCGCGTGCTTCGTGCCGGGGGCCTCGGTGCAGGCCGAGCGCTCGGCGGGCGCGTGCAACGGCAGCTTCGCGCTTGGCGCGTGCCTGGCGGAGGGGCTCGCGGCGGGCGTCGAGGCGGCGCGGCTCGCAGGGTTCGGCGCGGGCGGCGGCGACGCGCTGCCGCAGTTCGGTCTCGACGATGCGGCAGAAGAGCCGCTGCTGCCGCTGTGGCTCGTGCCGTCGCCCGCGCCCGCCGGCCGCGGCCCCAAGGCGTTCGTCGACCTGCAGAACGACGTCGCGGCCTCCGACATCGCGCTCGCCGCGCGCGAAGGCTTCCGCTCGATCGAGCACGTGAAGCGCTACACCGCGATGGGCTTCGGCACCGACCAGGGCAAGCTCGGCAACATCAACGGCATGGCGATCCTGGCCCGCGCGCTCGGCAACGACATCGCGGCGACCGGCACCACGACGTTCCGCCCCAACTACACGCCGGTCACGCTTCGGCGCGATCGCCGGCCGCGAGCTGGGCGACCTGTTCGACCCGATCCGCAAGACCGCGATCCACCCATGGCACGAGGCGCACGGCGCCGCGTTCGAGAACGTCGGCCAGTGGAAGCGGCCGTGGTACTTCCCGCGGCCCGGCGAGAGCATGCACGAGGCCGTGCAGCCGCGAGTGCCTCGCGGCGCGCAACGGCGTGGCGATCATCGACGCCTCCACGCTCGGCAAGATCGACATCCAGCGGCCGCGACGCCGCGAAGCTCCTCGACTGGGTCTACACCAACGCCTGGGGCGAGCCTGGAGGTCGGCCGCTGCCGCTACGGGCTGATGCTCGACGAGAACGGCATGGTGTTCGACGACGGCGTCACCACGCGCCTCGCCGAGCACCACTACCTGATGACCACCACCACCGGCGGCGCGGCGCGCGTGCTGGCGTGGCTCGAGCGCTGGCTGCAGACCGAGTGGCCGCACCTCGAGGTCCACCTCACCTCGGTGACCGACCACTGGGCGACCGCGGCCGTGGTCGGCCCGAAGAGCCGCGAGGTGCTGCAGGCGGTGTGCAGCGACATCGACTTCGCCTCGGCGGCGTTCCCGTTCATGTCGTGCCGCGAGGGGACGGTGGCCGGCGTGCCGGCGCGCGTGATGCGGATCAGCTTCTCCGGGCGAGCTGGCGTACGAGGTCAACGTCACGCCGAACGCCGCGCGCCACGTGTGGGAGGCGCTGATGGCCGCCGGCGCCGCCGTACGGCATCACGCCCTACGGCACCGAGACCATGCACGTGCTGCGCGCCGAGAAGGGCTTCATCATCGTCGGGCAGGACACCGACGGCTCGGTGACGCCGATCGACCTCGGCATGGACTGGATCGTGTCGAAGAAGAAGGACTTCATCGGCCGGCGCTCGCTGTCGCGCGCCGACACCGCGCGCCCCGACCGCAAGCAGCTCGTCGGCCTGCTGACCGACGAATCCGCAGGACGTGCTGCCCGAGGGCGCGCAGATCGTCGTCGACGCCAAGGTGCCGCCGCCCGGTGCCGATGCTGGGCCACGTGACGTCGAGCTACTGGAGCGCGTGCGCTCGGCCGCTCGATCGCGCTGGCGATGGTGCAGGGCGGGCGCGAGCGGATGGGCCAGCAGGTGGAGGTGCCGCTTGCCGACGGGCGCGTGCTGCGCGCGCGCATCGCGAGCCCGGTGTTCCTCGATGCGGAAGGGGCGCGGCAGAATGTCTGAGGCGATTCGCATGGAGAGTCCGCTGGCGAGGTTCGGGTTGGCGGAGCGGGCGAATAGGGGCGCCGCGGCGGGCGCAGGGGTCGTGGCGAGCGAGCGGGCGCTGCTCGGTCATTTCAACCTGCGGGGCGATCCAGCGGAGCCGCGCTTCGTGGCGGGCGTGCGCGAGGCGCTGGGCGTTGCCTTGCCGGTCGTCGCAAACACCGTGGCCGAGGGGCAGGGCAACGTCGCCTACTGGCTCGGGCCGGACGAATGGCTGGTCGTGACGGCCGGCGAGCGCGCCGCAGCGGTTGGCGTGGCACTGCGGACGGCGCTGTCGGGCGTGCGCTCGGCGGTGACCGAGGTCAGCGGCGGGCAGACGGTCGTCGTGCTGCGGGGCGCGTCCGTGCGCGACGCGCTGGCCAAGGGCTGCCCGCTCGATCTCGACCCGCGCGTGTTCCGCGTGGGCGCGTGCGCGCAGAGCCATCTCGCCAAGGCGCCGATCCTGATCCGTCCGCTCGCCGATGGGCCGGCGTTCGAGATCGTCGTGCGCCGCAGCTTCGCCGATTACTTCTGGACGTGGCTGGAGGACGCAGCCGCCGAATACGGATTCGCGGTCGAATGAACGCGACTGAAGGAATGCCGCCGGCAGGCAAGGGCATCGCGCTGTTCGACCTCGACTACACGCTGCTCGGCGGCGACGCGACGTACGAGTGGATCCAGTTCCTGATCCGCCTCGGCATCCTCGAGCGCGAGGTCCACGGCGCGCAGCTCGACCAGTTCTACGACGACTACGCCAAGGGCACGCTCGACATCCACGACTTCCTGCACTTCGATTTCGGCGCCCTCGCTCAGCACTCGCGCGCGCGGTTGGAGGAATGGCGGGAGCAGTACCTCGCGCAGTCGATCGTGCCGATCATCCTGCCGCAGGCCCGCGAGCTGATCGCGTGGCACGCCTCGCGCGGCGACCAGACGGTGATCGTCACCGCCGCCAACAGCTTCATCACCACGCCCATCGCGGGCATGTTGGGTGTGACGCACCTGCTCGCGAGCCACCCCGAAACCCGCGATGGCGAGTTCACCGGTCGGATTGCCGGCGTTCCGTGCTTCCACGAAGGCAAAGTGACGCATCTCGACGCGTGGCTCGGCGAGCGCGGCCAGACGCTGGCCGACTTCGCGGAGAGCTATTTCTACGGCGATTCGCAGAGCGACGTGCCGCTGATGGAGAAGGTGACCAACCCCGTCGCCGTCGGCCCCGACGAGCGCCTGGGCCGGATCGCCCGCGAGCGCGGATGGCCGATCATCTCGCTGCGCTGAGGCAGTGCGCCGGATCGGGTAAAATGCGCGGTTCGGAGAGGTGGATGAGCGGTTTAAGTCGCACGCCTGGAAAGCGTGTTTAGGTTAATAGCCTAACGCGGGTTCGAATCCCGCCCTCTCCGCCAGTCCTTCCTAAGTCCTTGGTTCTCAAGGCGAAAATGGCACGATTCGAAGCCCGGTGTCCCACCGTGGTGACCCACTTGGTCGTCTGCCAGGAGGGTATCGATGCGTGCTCGATCCGCATTCTGTTGTTGCTCCACGAATTGCGCCGCCGCTGATGTTGTAGTAGGTGCAAGCGGGCGCGCGCTGCTGTCCATCGCATCCGACGCGTCAGCGTTGGAGGCGTCGCCCCGACTGCATCGGTGCCCCCGCTTGATTGCAAGCCGTTGCGCGGATTGCGTTGATCCGCGCCTGCGCGAGCAGCGGCAAGTCGATTGCGTACGTGCTCCAGATGAGCAACTGCGCGCTCGAAAAAAGTCTTGATCGTGAAGCTGCCTGGATATCTCAAACGCAGCCGGCACGGCGTCTATTACTTCCGTGTCGTCGGATCAAGAGTTTCTTCCCAAAAACGGTCCGGAAAACGTGAGTTTTCCGTGTCGCTTCGGACTACCAACCGCCAAGTTGCTGCTATCGTAAGTCGACAGCTCACCGCACGACTGGTCAATGTGCTTCCGATTCTCCGCGCGGTGATGCTCAACGGTGAAGAAGGAGCGACAGCGATGGTCAACGATGTAAGACAACGGGTGAGTGGCTGGGTCGGACAGCTTCGGATCGGCGGCGTCGAGTTTGCGATCGAGGCCAACGCGCATGATCCGGTCGACGTCGCGTCGGCGCGCCAGACGCTGAACGACGCTCTGCGCAGCGCACTCGAGCATTCCCCGCCAACGCCGGATTCCCGCGCCGGGGCAGTCACGACCACGCAGTCTCCCGGACTCGCGGCTCCCTTTGCCGCCGTACCACAGTACCCGCCGATCCAGGAGACGATCGAGCGCTCGTTGGCGCTTAATGCGGCCACGCGGGGCGACAAGACGCGCAGCGAGTATCGCCGCTACTACGATGAATTTGCCGAGTGGCCGAGCAAGCGCGGCATCACGCGCCTGGCGCAAGTGACTCCCGAAATCATGTCGGACTACAAGGCGTACTTGCTTGCGATCAAGGAGGTACGGCCAAAGAAGAAGGATGCGCCGGCAAGGAAGGGGCTCGCCCCCAAAACCTTCAACAAGCAATGGACCTGTCTTGGCGTCTTGTTCAAGGACGCGAAGGGCGCGGGGCGCAGTGCTGCCCCATACCCCTGACCGGCCGAATGAAGGCTGTCGGGCATTTGCAGATATCTGCAAATGGCGGTGAAAAACCACTGCGGGGCGAAGGACGCCGGGGCCGCTGATCTACACCCCTGAGCGGCCAGAATCGCGGTCGGTTCCGAGTGCAGATATCTGCAAATGGCCTCCGAGCTGCGATCCTGCGTTGATCTGCGGGAAATCCTCCCTTGGGTGACGGCGCAATATTCGATCAGTAAAGGCTGAACAAGCCCGAGCCCTTGGGCTAATCGCGGCGGCACCGTGCATTGGGTGACGCAATTTCCGCTGCGCTTGCCGTGGTTCGTCATGTGCGAATGTCCTCTCGACGCGCACATCGGCAGGTGTCCCAGTGATCGTGCGATGCGATCTGCCTGACGCACCCCCATTTACAGTGGCGGGGCGGTTGGGATTGGCACGGCCGGCACAGTTCTTGCCTCGCGTCTCTTGACCAATCCACTCATCGGGAATGAGAAAGAACGCCAACGTCGGGGCATCGTCGGCTCACCGCAGTCGTCAGCACAAGTGCGACGATAGCCTCGATAGATTGATTGAACAGTACAAGTGCCCATGCTGCCATCCGACCAGACCATTGCCCATTAACTCTTGTTGAGCCGGTCCATGTTACTCGCACGCGAAACGGTTAGTCCTGCCGCCGAAGTAGGCCCAAGGGCCAGTGGAATGAACCCAAGGCTTACGTCCGCGCCCGACACGCGGTCCGGTGGGAAGGCGATGGACCTTGCCGTGGATGCCAATGCCGACGGCCTTCACGACCAGACCTTCAAATGGCTCGCCACGCTGCCCACTGAAGTTCGACCCATAGCGGCGGGAAGACGGTATCCGTTCATCGTCAACCGAATCAGCGAACTGTGGTCGCAAATTGAATACACGCGCCTCCATTTTCAAAGCCTGCTGCTCGACCGGCACAAGGGCCGCAAGGGCCTCCCTTCCGAGGTAAGGCACGAAATAGAGACGCTTCAGCAATACTACTTCGAGCATGTGTCCGGGCTGCCCGCAATTCTCTGGAATGCAGTGCCGGTGAGGTCGCCCCGGATTCCCGACAGGGCCTTTGCGCCACACCCGGACACGATGGAAATCGACATCTCGTCGCTGTAAACCCCGAGGAGCGGGTGTTAAACGCAAGCCGAGACAGATAGAGGGCCAAAATGCAATCCAGTGCTGTATTGCAAACCCATCGCAGAATTCTGCCGGACCCGAGTTTGTCCGACAAATTTGTTGATGCACTTCAATATGCGATCAACCTTCACCGTGAGCAGCCACGCGAGCGAACGACCATACCCCATGTCTCGCACCTCCTCGCCGTGGCCGCGCTGGTATTTGAACACGGTGGCAACGAGGTTCAGGCAACGGCCGGGTTGCTCCACCATGCGATTGAATACCAACGCGGTAATCCCAAGCAGGCGGCAGCGCTGAAACAGGACATCCGCCGTCGATTCGGGAATGAGGTCTTGGCAATTGCGGTTGCCTGCGCTGACGCAGACAATCCGCGTGGGAAGTCATCGTGGCGACAAAGCAAGGAGGAGTACTTGGCCCGCCTGCCGACACTGCCCAATGCGGCCCGAATCGTTTCTATGGCAGACAAGCTGCATGATGCGCGCCGCATTCTCACCGACCATCTCGACATGCGCAGCGCCGTCTGGAAGCGATTCGATGCCAGTCCGCAGGACGTGATCTGGTACTACCAAAGCCTTTGCGCCGTCTACCGAGAAATGCCGAGTGACGCAGCGACCGAGACGCGACTCCTACGTACGTTGGAGCAGGTCGTCGCGGAGATTAGGTTCGTGGCGCACAGCGTAACGCTTAACCTTGAGATGTGACCGCACCAAGTCCGTGCTGCACGAAGTCCCGTAGGCTCGACCCCGCCTTGATGTGCGGCAAAGCCTTCCTCGGTCAGCGGCGCAATTGGGTCGAAAGGCGGTGAGAAAAACGTTGTGTCACGATGGAATGGGCATGATTACAGCGACGCGCAATCGCCGGATGCATCACCGCGCTCTTCTGATATTGCTGTTCACAGCGGTTCTCTGTGGCTGCGGCAAATCTGCCGAACAACAAGCCGCCGAGGACGCTAAATGGAAGAAGACTGAAGCTGACGCGACTGCGGCAGCGCAAGCGGCGTTGGACGCAGACAGCGAGAAATTCCGAAAGGCTGCAACTGGCCAATGAAACCGCCCTCCGAGTGAGCGTGTTGGTTCGGAGCTAAATGGCCCGTTTCCGTGCAGGCATCTGCAATTTCGGGCTTGGGATAGGGGCGACAGCCGGGACCGCGTTCGCGGCACCTGTCATTTCGATTACGAGCTTCCCTGAACCCGTAGAAACGCCGTAGAGCCGCTCTACGCTGCGGACTGGAACCGGAGGCGTCTGCGCCCGATCCAGAGCGTCTGGGGGCGTTCTACGGTGCCGGGAGGGAGGTTGGACCGCCGATCATGCCCCCAACCAGCCCAGTGTGGCCTTCGGTGTCAGTGCAGATATCTGCAAACTGGGTACAAATGCGCTTGCGCCATGTCGGGCACCATTCCTCGCCGCCATCGGTCCAGAAACGCGGCAATCCCCGATAGCTACGACGCGGTCCTAGTCGAGAAGGACGCCCATTTGTTCACTGCTCTGCTGTTCGATCACCGAGTTCCTCTGACATCTTGCAATAGCAGTAGGTGAATTGCTGGGTCGTGCCCATCGGCGTCTGGTGAAGCTCGATACGGTGTTTCACCAGACGAAAGGCGGCCCCAAACTCATCGTGCAGCGCCTCGGGGTCGTAGCGAACAACGTCCAAACCACTGCATTTGGTCGGACCCTCGGGACCGAATGTCGCCACGATGACGTGCCCCGCAGGTTTCACCGCGTCGGCAACCTGTCGCACATACGCAATGCGGTCCTGTGGATCCGTGAGGAAGTGGAAGACTGCCCGGTCATGCCACACGTCGTACTGATGTCGGGGAAAGGCAAAGGTTCGAACATCGCCACAGAGCCAGTTGACCTTCGCCGCGTTGGCACCAAGGCGGGCTTGGGCGACATCCAATGCCGTGGCAGAAAGGTCCATGGCGTACAGATTGCGATAGCCACGATCTAGCAGGTCATCGACCAAGGTCGATTCACCCGCGCCCACATCGATGATGTGCGCGTCACGATTGGGAGCCGCCTCCTCGATCAGTTGCAGCGAGACTTCCAAGTGGGGGCGATACCAACTCACCTCAGTCGGCTGCTTGGTCTGGTAGACCTTTTCCCAGTGCCTCTTGGGGTCCATGATCTTCAACTCCTTCGCTTGCCTTCTACCTGTAGCCGTGGCAGTGCGCACTCACATTATCAGCCGTCTCGGCGGTCTGCGCTAATGTGGATGCCGGTGGTGCACGTCGGGATAGTGCGGGTGGGCATGTACCAACGGCAAATGGATGTGCGCGTGGGTATGCGGTTCGTCGCCGTCCCATACGAAGGCATGGGAATGCCGATGGTGTTCATCATGCGAGTGCACGTGCGCGTGTTCCTGTTGCTCATGCGCGTGCAAGTGCCCGTGGTGTTCGGTGAGGTGCAACCAGACGCCTGCCGCCATCAGTAGCCCCGCCACGACAAGTTGAAGCGTAATGGCATCACCTTGCAGCACGACGGCGAGCGCAGCGCCAAAGAAAGGAGCCACGGAGAAGTAGGCCCCGGCACGCGCTGTTCCAAGATGGCGCAGCGCAAGCACGAACAAGACGAGGCTGACGCCATAGCCGAGAAACCCGACGACCAAGGCGAGACTCAGCAGGCCCAGTGGCGGCAGGGTCTGGCCGACCAGCCACGCCAAGCCGAGATTGACGGCCCCGGCAACGACCCCCTTTAGGGCGGCGATCAGCATCGCATCGCTCGCGGATACCCTTCGGGTAAGGTTGTTGTCGATGGCCCAACAGAGGCAGGCGATAGCGATGAGACCCAACCCCAGCGAATAACCCCCTTGCCTACTCGGGGACCACACCAGCATGACGCCACCAGCCACGATGGCGAACATCCCGAGCATGATGCGACGGTCGAAGTTCTCACGAAACAGGAACCACGCCAGTAGCGCGGTCAACACTGCTTCCAAATTCAGCATCAACGACGCCGTCGATGCCGTACTCGTCACCAGCCCATACGTTAGCGCCACGGGACCGGCGATACCACCGAAGCAGATGGCACCCGCGAGCCAAAGCCACTCCTGACGCTGCGGCAGGCTGACCTGCAACTTCCGAGCGGCCCAGAGATAACGGCCTACGAGAACGAGCGACAGGCCCAAGCCCGACCCGGCGTACAGCAGCCCCGCCAACGAGATTGGCGACACAGCACCAACGAGAACCTTCGCAAGGGGCGTACTCAGACCGAAAAGCACCGCCGACCCTAGCGCGACCATCACCCCGATCTGCACCGTCTCTCCTGCTCTTTGAAGATGGGCGTGGTTGCGATTGTCCCACCGCGATCTCCACGCCCCAACTGCGGCGCAAGTCTCCAACGCGGGCCACACGCGGCACCATTCGACGTTGCCGACTGGACGATAACCGCCCGACATGAAGGGGGATAGGGTCCTCGGCATTTGTAACTGCCCCCGTGACAAGAAGCCATCACACCTTGATCTGCGGCAAAACTTTGTTCCCGCGCAGGGGTCAAATGGTCAACACACTGGCGGGAACGGGTTCGGCTAATGGATTCACACCGTCTTGGAGCTTCACGATGCTGAACAAGTCTGCTGTTCTGTTGCTTACCCTCATTGCCGGTACAGCCTTCGGCCAAATGATGGGCGGGTCAATCGCCACCACTCAGTATTTCCCATTGGTCGATGGCGCTCGGTACGACTACATGTACACCAGCGGGTCGTGGGCAACCTCGACCGCCGTGATGCATACGGGGCAGACTTGGGCGGGAGTTCCGGGGCTGGCAGCGATGCACACGACCTATACGTGCAATGTCGGGGTGACCTGCGCCCCCGATGCAACTGACTTCTTTCGCATGGACCCGGATGGGATGCACTATTTCGGCGGCACGGGTGCGGATGCCACCGGCACGCAGTTCTCGATGATGACCTTCACCAACCCGGAATGGCTGCTCAAGAATCCGGTCAGGCCGGGGAGCATGATGGGTGCGGGCGGTTACCAGAACATGGAGATGTGGCAGGCCGGTGTAATGGGTACGAACAGCATGATGGGCGGCTTGAGTTACATGAGCAGCTATCAAGCTGACGCACTGGAAACCGTGACTACGCCCGCAGGAACCTTTGCCAACGTCCTGCACGTACATGAGCAGCGTGGCTCGGGATATGTCCGCGATGCCTGGTACGCACCCGGCATCGGCATGGTGATGATGAACGACGGAATCAACAACGCGGTGTTGACCGGCTACACGATTCCGGGTGCCGTTCAGCAACCGGGCAGCGGTGTCGCACCGCTCGCCTTCACACCCGTAACCGGCTTGTGGTGGAATCCGAACGAATCAGGCACCGGCTACAACATTCAGGTGCAACGCGGCACGTTGGTCGCCACCATGTTCAGTTACACCACGATGGGCGACCCGATCTGGTATCTCGTTGTTGGACAGATGACCAACACTGGCAGCGGCGTAACGGCCACCGGGACGCTCAACAAATATGGTGGCGGCCAATGTGCATCGTGCGTGTACCAAATGAATACGAAGATGGGAAATGATGGTGGCGTCACGATCACCTTCGCATCGCCAACGGCGGCGAACGTGCAACTCCCCGGAGGCCGCGTGACGCAGATTCAGCCGGAGGCATGGTAAGCCGGGGCAACGCGGCGGGTTTGGTAGAGTGCGGCTAGGAACAATGACAAAGGACGCAAATGCCAAACATCGGGACTGCATTACGGGAAGAGATCGTGCGGCTTTCCCGCCGTGAGACTCGTAGTCAAGTCGAGCCAACGAAAAAGGCGACCACGAAGCATCGCCGGGAGATCGCGGAACTGACACGCCAAGTCGCGCAGCTTCAGCGCCACGTCGCGTTGCTGTCGCGCAAGACTGTTGGTGGTCCCGCCCGCGTCATCGCCAAGGCTGACATTCGGAAGGTGCGCTTCACGGCGAAGGGCCTGCGCGTACTCCGCGAACGGCTTGGCCTCTCTGCTGACGATTTTGGGAAGCTCGTAGGCGTCAGCGCCCAGTCGGTCTACAACTGGGAGCATGAAAAGGCACGCCCGCGTCCCGAACAAATGTCGAAGGTAGCGGCACTTCGCGGTATCGGGAAGCGAGAGGCGAGGGCACGGTTGGGGCAATCCGGCGACGCCACGACAGGGGCGAAGCCCAAGTCCTAGTTAGCGGACAGGTCGCGTCCTGAGTCCAAAGACGCGGGAGCATGGCCATCTGCGCCATTCTCAACTTTCTCCGTCTTGTTCTTGATGCGAAAGGCGCGGGCGACTCTTCACGCGCCGCCCAGACCCATAAACGCAAAGCCCCACGATCATCGCGGGGCTTCGCAGGATCGCCACGTTGCCGTGGCTTCATTTCGTTGCGTCACCGCAACGTATGCCGGGCATAGGTCACCGGCGTGGGGGTCGTCCTGTAGTGAATTTCATCTATAGAGGGCCTCCCGGTCGTGGTTGAGCACAACATCGGCGCTACCTCGCGGCGAACTCGGGGGAGCATCCGGTTGCGGGGCACTCTGCCCGCGATCACCGATACCCACGACTGCTACCCTATCCGCAAGCACCGATCCATTACTCATACTGCCTACCAGTTCAGACTACGCCGAGGTCGAAAGAGTTTCAAGGAGTGGGTTCCGGCGCAGTTCCACGCGGGTAGTGGGTATTCGATCCGTGCAGACATCTGCACGCCGGGGTCTACCCTCGCGCACTGCTACTTCGATTCAAACATCACTATCTTGCACTCCGACGTGCTCACGTTTTCCAAGGCGTGCGATGCAATAGGGGGTTGAGAACCAGCTTGTCCAGCCGCGACCGAGAGGTCGCGTGTTGTGCCATCGGGAAGATAGGCACGAAGCGAACAGGGCGTCACCCAGTAGTACAGCATCGTCGGGTGTGAATGGAACGTGTCCCGTTGACCCGACTTCCATATGGCTTCCACGATCCGATACTGATCGTTTTCTGCCCGCACCTTGTAGACATCTGGTGAGGCTGCGAAGTCCGGTGCGACGACTTGTCCTGTCGATGCTCCAGCCACCGAAGCGAGCAGCGCACCGATCAACATACGTGTCATGTGCCCCTCCCGGTTGTCGTGTTCAATGAGGGAATTACGCGCCTCCGCCTGCAATACGTATTCATCTGCCTCAACGCTGCGCGGTGCCGTGCCACCGCCACCCGGAGGGAAGAAGACTGCCGGGGTCGAGACAGTGCAAACGTCTGCACACCGGGACGGGGATCGTGGCGCGGCAGGTGGTGGCGCGGCGGCACTGCCTCCGGCATACAATACCGTATATTCATACGGTATGCCGATCATGCACTTCGCCGTGCGCCGTCTCCGCTACAAAGGCAGGCCCCTCCCCAAGTACGAATGGATCAATCGCCCCGCAGCGACTGGCGACCTGCGCGTGGAACAGATATTCGATGACGAGCTACGCCGCTACCTGCGGATGGCTCGCGTGGTCAACGTGGGTCGGGTGAAGAACCCCGACGAACTGCCGCCGCTCTACGAGCCGCTGCTGGTGGCGATGAGTCCTGCCGCGTTCTCGTTGGCCGGTTTCGAGCGTGTGGACGGTGCAGACTTCGCGCAATCGCGGTTGGTATCGGCGTCGAGCGTCTTGGGGGCATGATCTTCAGGGAACGCGGACTCCCAGACGGGGTGTGCGTATGCGTACCACACACCGGACTGAGATCGGTACAGCAGCGGAGACATTGCGGCAGCGGTTGCGCGGTAGGGGTAGGTTTAGGGGTAAGTGTCAGCACTGTTTCCCACGTAGCCCCGCAATGTGACTGCCGCCCTCCCGCCAGTTTCACCTTCTGCTCGCCCACCGCCACCAGCCCCGACCCCTGCAGCCGCTGCTTGTCCCCGCGTAGCAGATTGACCGCGACGCGCTCCGCGCTCAGGCGAGGAAGCCCAGGTCGCCCGGAGCAAATTGGCCGAGATTGGGGAAGACGGCCGCCAGTTCCGCCGGCCCGGCGCCAAACCAGCGCGCCAGCGTCGCGCCGTACTGATCAACGGACGTGGTCGGAATCCAGCGGCCCTCCTTTTCGGCGTCATCCGGACCGCCCAGTACCAGTTCCGGATACTTCCCGTAGATGTTCCCGCCCTGCACCGCGCCACCCATGATCAGGTGATGATTGCCCCACGCATGGTCGCTGCCGCCACCGGCTGCCGGCTGGAAGGTGCGGCCGAAATCGGAAAGCGTGAAGGTCGTCACCTTTTCCGCAACGCCGAGGTCGGACGTTGCCTTGTAGAACGCATCCAACGCGGGAGCCAACTGCCCGAAGAGCGTTTGGTGCGTCGGCAGTTCGTTGTTGTGGGTATCGAAGCCGCCGAGCGACACGAAGAAGATCTGTCGCCGGGCGCCGGTTGCTGCCTGCGCCTCGATCATCTTGGCGACCGCGAGGAGTTCCCGCGATATCGTCGACGTCAGACCGTTGAATGCGGCCGCGAGCGTCGGGCTGGTGCTGGCGAGGATCGGATTCACCGTTGCCGACAGCGACTGCGCCTGCTGGGTGATATCGGAAGCCGCTGCGACCAGCGTGTTGCCGCGGTCGAGCCCGAGCAGCGTCTTGAGCGCGGCCAGCCGCGCCTTGCTCGCCGTGCTGGTGCCAAAGCCGGAGAGGCCGAAGCTGCCGCTGGTCGGGATGGCCAGCGGGCTCGACGCGGCGCCGGTGACGAACAGCGTCGCCCCCGCAGTCGAGGTGACGACCGGAAAGCTCTGTCCCGCCAGCGGCGCGATCGCGTCGGCGAGGCGCCCGCCCCAGCCGGTGCGCGACACGCCGGTAGCGACCGCGCTTTGCCATTCGCCCTGCTGATCCGAGTGCGAGTAGAGGTTGTCCGGGCGACTGGCGGCGTAGTTCGCCTTGGTCGTGGGCTGCGTCAAGGTGCCGACGTTGGCGAGGAAGGCGAGCTTTCCGGTGTTGAACAGCGTCTGCATCTGCGGCAGCGACGGATGAAGGCCGAACGTCGGATAGGTGTTGGGGACGAGCGGTGCAATGGGCAGCAATTCGGCCTGGGTGAGCTGGATGCCCGAACTCGCGCCGCGGACGGCGGCATATTGACCGTAGCCGCCGGTGGTCTCGATCGGGACGAGCACGTTGTTGGCGTCGACGCCGCCGAACAGGAAGACGCAGACCAGCGCCTTGTAGTCGGTGAGGGTCGCGGCCTCTGCGGCGAGCGTGAACAGATCCAGGTTGGCGGCGAGCCCGGCGGCGCCCAGCGCGGTCGAACGGCGGATGAAATCGCGGCGATCCATGTCAGCGCTCCACTTGGTATTGGGACGACGTCACCGCGAGATAGAACGCGGTCTTGGCTCGGGCCAGAGCGTCGGTCGCCGACACGGCATTGATCGCAGTCACGATCGCATCCTGCGCCGCCGACGACAGCGTCCCGTGCATCAGCAGGCGATTGAGCTTCGCCACCAGCGCCTTCGGGTCGGCGGCCAGTGCCGTCAGCGCGCTCCAGTCGAGTTGCGTGCCGGTTGCGCCGTACACGTTGGCGTCGGGGTTGATCGCGGTGGAGAACACCAGCGAGTTCGCGAAGTTGATCCGCGCGAATGTCGTCGTCGTGTTCTGCAGCGCGAACTCGGGGCCTACGACGCTGGTTCCCGGCACCACGTAGTCGGGCGGGTAGAAATTGAATACCGAGGGCGCGGTGAACACCGGCTGGCCCATCGCGCCGGTCTGCGCGCGGAAGTACACGCCGTCGGTCGTCGCGTTGAGCGCACGTGCCACCGCGACGACGAACTGCGCCGGCTCGCGCAACCGCCCGTAGCCGGGATCGGTCTTCGTTGCCCCGCGCGCCTCGCTGTCGAGCAGGATGGCGCGGACGACCGCCTTGAGGTCGCCGCGGACGCCGGCGCCGTTGTTGTTGAATACGGCGGCCACGCGCTTGACATAGGCGGGCGACGGGTTGCCGGTGACGAGCTTCTGGATCAGTTGCTTCGACACGAACGGCCCGACGTTCGGATGCAGGAAGATGGTGTCGATCGCGTGCGCCAGGTCGTCGCCCATCGGCAGGTTCGCCGTTGCCGACGACCCGTCGATCAGCGTCTTGGCCAGGAAGTCGTGGTATTGGGCGCGCACCTCCATCTGCCCGTCGAAGTAGCGCGGATTGAGCCCCGTACGGGGCGCTGCGCCCAACGCGTAGGCCGTCGGGTAGGTCCACCCGGTGAAGACGTGCGCGTAGCCCTCGATCTCGTCCTGGTCGTACGTCGCCACCGGCTTGCCCGCCGGATCGAGGAGCGGCGTTCCGTCGAGATTCAATTCCACGGTGCCGATCGAGAACAGCTGCATCAGCTCGCGCGCGTAGTTCTCGTTGGGCTGCACGCCGGTCGACAGGTTGGGCTTCAGGTTGTTGACCATGTCGAGGTAGTTGCCCATGGCCGGCGACAGCGTCACCTGCAGCAACACGTTGCGGTAGTTGTCGAAGGCGAGGTCGGCCAGCATCTGCTGGTAGCGCTGCATGGCCATCGCCTGGCTGATGTCCGTTCCGGAAACGACCAATATCTGCGAGAGCGCGAATGCGACCCGCTGGCGCAGTTGGTCCGGCGCCATGACCGCGTTGCGGAAGAACTCGCGCTGCAGCTGGAACAGCGAGTAATTGTCGCGCGCGCAGTAGCTGGTGGCGGTCACGGGCAACGTGTGATCGTCGATGCAGTCGGCCGGCCGGCTCGCCGGCATCGGGGGAAACGCCGTGTACTTCGTTTGCGGTGTTGCGAATTGCTCGTCGAGAAATCTTGCCGCGCCGACGCTTTTCACGTGGGTGACCAGCGCATCGTTGGGACCCCAGGTCGCCTGTTCGAGCAGCCGCACTGCGTCCGCCTCGACCTGCGCGGGCGTGGGCAGCCTCGCGGCGACGGAAGTGTCGTGCGCCGCTGCGACGACCAGCGCCAGCAGCGCTGCCGCCGCGAGCACGGTCGGCCTGCTTGCAGGGGGGGAGACGTTCGAATCGTTCGCATCTGCATAGTCCTCACATGGAGCTCGGGAACCTGCTCCGGCGCACTCCGGGCAGCGAACAATGCCATTGGCATAATCGGCCGTCAACTCCTGCGTGATGTGGCCGTGCGGCACCGCCACGCCGGCCCCGGTCTTTCCACCAATTTGTGCGCCAAAATGCACCCTTGTGCATTGGGGTCGGCATTTGCCGATCGCGGTTACCGGATGGATACGCCGATGTGCGTCGGCTCGGCGCCCCGTTCAAGCGGGCGTCAGTCTTGGCGTGGGTATTGGCTGCTCTCGCGGAACGCTGCGCATTCTAAGACGATGTGGCGACCCGGAATCTCCGGTTCCACCCCGAGGAGCCTCGACGCGTGACCGTATGTTGATCGATTGCTTGCCTGCCGCTTTCGCCGCCACCGCCGCTGCGATCCTGATGCCCGTGGCGATGAACGCCCGGCGCTTCGGCCACGACGACGATTTCGACGGCGTGCAGAAGGGGCACGAAGTCCCCACTTCGCGGCTGGGCGGGGTTATGCTGATCATCGGCTAGTTCGCGACGCTGGCCCTGGCATCCCGCTCCGGGCCGACGATGCTGACGGCCGCCGTCGCGCTTGCCTTCCAGAACTTGACCAACCCGACTCGCTCTACGCCCTCGACATTGCGGCGAATACGCGGCGCGTATTTCCCCTGCCGCGCCGCGGGTCGTTCACGTGCGGCGTCGAGGCCGCTCCGGACGGCACGGTGGACACGTCGATCTCGAACATCCTGCGCTGGCACGTCGAAGGCATGCGGCCCACGCTGATCCGCGTGCAGTCGTGAGGGTCGGGGCTATCCTGGCGCGCGAGCCGATTGAGCAGCAGTCGATCCGGGCCCGGTGCGTCCACCCGCACGGTACCCATGTGCCGTTCACCACGGCAGACCTCGAGCAATCCATAGCGCAGCGCTTCGAACAGCGGGTTCGCCAAGACCCCGCTGCGCTCGCGGTGCAGTCCGGCACCGAAAGCTGGTCCTACGCCGATCTCGATCGGATGGCCAATCGCGTCGCGCACGCGATCCTGGCGCAGCGGGGGGAGGGGCCGGAGCCGGTGGCGCTCCTGTTCGAGCATGGCGCGTGGTTCATCGCCGCCATCCTCGGCGTGTTGAAGGCCGGCAAGTTCTACGTGCCGCTGGATCCATCCTCTCCCGGGGCACGGCTGCGCTACATGCTGGAAGACTCGCAGTCCGTGCTGCTGTTGATCCGCCGCAAGGATCTCGCCCTGGCGCGCCGACTCGCCCGGCCCGCGTGCCGGCTGCTCGCCATCGAGGACCTGCCCTCCGCTGCCGGCGACGAGAGTCCCGGGTTGGCGATCGCTGCGGACGCGCTGGCGTACGTCATCTACACCTCCGGCTCGACGGGTCAGCCCAAGGGCGTCGTGCAGACGCAGCGCAACGTGCTGCACAAGGTCATGGTCGGCACCAACGACTTCCACCTGTGCCCCCAGGATCGCAGGACGCTGCTCTACTCGCCGAGCTCGAGCGGCTCCGTGTGGGAGATCTTCAGCAGCGTGCTCAACGGCGGGTCCGTCCACGCGTTCGCCGGGGCAGACGCGTCGACGGGGGGCGTGGCTGCTTGGCTTCGGCGGCACGACATCACCATCTTCAGCGCCGTGCCCACGGTATTCCGGCAGCTCGTCGACACGTTGACCGGCGCGGAGACGTTTCCCGGCCTGCGCCTGGTCATCCTCGGCGGCGATGCGGTCGCGAAGCGCGATGTCGATGCGCTGCGGGCGCACTTCCCGGCGGAGTGCATCCTGGCGTCGACGCTGGCGGCCACGGAAGCGGGGACGTTCCTGCGTTACTTTGTCGACCGGGCCACCCGGATCGCCGACAACGTCGTGCCCGCCGGCCATCCGCCCGACGGCAAGGAAGTCTCGCTGCAGGACGACGAGGGTCGGGAGGTCGGCGTCGGCCAGGTCGGGGAAATTGTCGTGCGCAGCCGCTACATGGCGACCGGCTACTGGCGCCGCCCGGAGCTCACGCGCGCGAAGTTCCTGCCGGATCCCGCGGGAGGGCATGCCGTGCTCTATCGCACGGGTGATCTCGCGCGCCTGCTGGCGGATGGCCGTCTGCAGCTCATGGGGCGCACCGATTCGCAGGTCAAGGTGCGGGGGCATCGGGTCGAGATCGCAGAGGTCGAGCTGGCGCTGGCCGGCGTGGACAACGTGAAGGAGGCGGTCGTCGCGCTGCGCGCGGACGCGACCGGCGAGCCGTGCCTGGTCGCCTACGTCGTGCCTCTCGCGCGTCCGGCGCCGACCGCGAGCGCCATGCGCGGCGCCCTCGCCGGCGCGCTGCCGGGCCACATGCTGCCGTCGGTCTTCGTGGTGCTCGACGCGCTGCCGCTCACACCCGCCGGCAAGGTGGACCGCCACGCGCTTCCGGAGCCCGGTCGCGCGCGACCCGAGCTGGCGACGGCCTACGTTGCTCCCGGCTCGGATCTGGAGGTGAGTCTGGCGGAGATCTGGGCCGAGGTCGTGGGCCTTGCGCACGTGGGCATCCGCGACAACTTCCTCGACCTCGGCGGCAACTCGCTGCACGCCACCCGGATCGTTTCCAGGGTGATCGGCACGCTGCGCGTGGACCTGCCGCTGCAGACCTTGTTCGATGCCCCGACGGTGGCTGAAATGGCCGCCGTCGTCGCGCGGCATCAGGCGCAGGCGCCTATCCCCGCCCGCGCGCCGCCGCCCGCATAGCCTCCGCCGCGATCTCCGGCGCCCGCGCGAGCACGCGGTAGTCGTCGGCCGTCGCCACCGCGCTCGCGGCGAACCGCATCCACGGACTCTCGTCCAGCAGCGGGCGGAACGACGCGCCCGGAGCGAGGGTCAGGCCGAGCCGCCGCGCGCCCTGCGCGATCCAGACGGAGTCGTCGACCTCGGGATGGCGCGCCCACAGGAACAGCCCGGCGTCCGGCATCGACTGCAGCAGCCACCCGGCGCGCTCGAGCTCCTGCGCCATCCGGGCGCGGCGCGCGGCGAGCTGGTCGCGAATCCGCGCGACGTGCTTGCGGTACTGGCCGCCGACCAGCATCTCGTGCACGAGCCGCTCGGCGAACACCGGCGTCGTGAGCCCGGTGAGGAGCTTCAGGCGGGACAGCGCGTCGATTGCCTCGGGCGCGGCGACGAGGAAGCCCGAACGCAGGCTGCCCGACAGCGTCTTCGAAAAGCTGCCGAGATAGAACGTGCGCTCCAGGCGGTCGAGCGCCGCGAGGCGCGGCGGCGAATGCGCGGCGAAGTCGGCGAAGACGTCGTCCTCGATCAGGTAGAAGCGGTGCTGCGCGGCGAGCTGCAGCAGCCGGTGCGCGACGGCGGGCTCGATGTGCGTGCAGGTCGGGTTGTTGAGCACCGACATCGTGAAATACGCTTTCGGCCGGTGCTCCGCCGCGAGCGCGGCGAGCACTGCGAGGTCGGGCCCCTCGGGGCCGCGCGGCACGGGCAGCAGCCGCGCGCCGGCGAGCTTCAGGTGCCCGAAGAGGTTGTAGTAGCCGGGGTCGTCGACGAGCACGCAGTCGCCCGGCGCGACGAGGTGCCGGATCAGCAGGTCGAAGCCGTGCGTCACGCCGTTGACCAGCAGCACCTGGTCCGGATGGGCGCCGATGCCGAGCTCGGCCAGCTTGCGCGACACGGCCTCGCGCAGCGGGCGGTGCCCGAGTGTCGTGCCGAAGTCGACGAGCTCGGGGCCGCGCGCCGCGACCAGGCGGGCGTAGCGCCGGATTCCCGAGGCTTCGAGCCAGTCGTTGGGCAGGCAGCCGCCGGCGAACAGGCGATCGCCGGCGAAGGTGGCGCGCGCCTCGTCGCTGCACAGCTCGGCGACCAGGGTGGCGACGTCGATCGCGCGATCGAGGCTGCCGGTGCGCTCGGTGGCGCTGTCGGGCATTGCGGCCGCGCTCACGTAGAAGCCGGAGCCGCGCCGCGATTCGACGTGCCCGGAGGCGACGAGCCGGTCATAGGCCTCGACCACGGTGAAGCGCGACACGCGCTGCTGCGCCGCGAGCGAGCGGATCGAGGGCAGCCGCGCGCCGGGGCGCAGGATCCGACCGTCGATGTGGCGGCGCACGCCGCCCACCAGTTGCTCGACGAGCGGGATGTCGGTTTGGGGTTCGAGGCGGAGATCGAGCATGGGTGGACCGGTCCGAAGACCATGACAGTTCGTGATAGTCAGCTAGAAGTGTACATGAAGACTCCGCTAACTGTCTGTTACTGTACTGGTGCCGGCTCTCCTGCCGGCGCAGATGGAGCTTCCGATGCGCTCATTCCCACGTGCCCTGATGGCACTCCTGATCGCGGTGCTGGTCGGCACCACCAGCGCGTGCAGCGCGCCGTCCGCCGCCGGTTCCCTCGTCGCCCGTGCGCCCGACGGCATGCGCATCGCCGTCGCGACCGAGGGCGCGCGCAACGTGCGCGTGCTGCACGTCGATGGCGGCAGCATCGTGCGCCTGCGCGAGGTGTTCGTTCCCGACGGCGCCGCGATCGCGGCGATCGCGTGGTCCGACGACGGGCGCGAGCTGCTCGTCACCACGCGCGGACCGATGTACGCGGTCGCCGCGCGGACGCTGCACTACCGATTTCCGCGCGCCTGACTCGGCGGCGTCGCTGGGCGATCCGGCGGGGATGACGCCGCCGCCGTGGGATCGGCGCTCGCCGGCCGCCACTCCCGCGCGAGCCGTTGCGCCTGCGCGATCTGCGCCGGCGTCATTAGCGCGGCGACGCGATCGCGGCTCTTGATCGCCCGCTCGCGCATCGACGCTTCTTCAGGCGTGAAGCGCGACGCCGCGAGCTGGTACCACTTCCACGCCTGCACGTAGTCGGCGGGGAAATCCTCGCCGCTGTGGTACAGCACGCCGAGGTCGTACTGGGCGTCGGCGTCGCCCTTCTCGGCCAGCGCGCGGATGAACCGGTTCGCGGTCGCGTGGTCGCCGCGGTCGTACGCCGCGATCGCCAGCGCCCATTCTCCCTGCGGCGCGCCGAGGCCCGTGCCCGCAGGCACGCCCGCGATGAGGCACGCGGCCAGCGCTCCGAGTAACGGCGTGCACCGGTTGCTCGTCATGCGGAAAAGTCTACCGGAGATCGGGGATATCGATCGCAGGCGCGCCGGCGATGGTCATCGTGGTCCTCGCGCCGGTGTCGCAGCGCGAATGATCATCGGCCATTGGGCGCCCGCGCGCGCCGCTTCGCCATGAATTCCGCCAGCAGGCCGGCGGTGTGCGAGCCCGCGGGCCGCGCCGTGATGGCGTCGACGGTGCCCTGCGCGGCGATGCGCCCGCCGGCCTCGCCGCCTTCGGGTCCCATGTCGACGATCCAGTCGGCATCCGCGATGACGTCGAGGTTGTGCTCGATGACGACGACGGTGTTGCCCGCGTCGACGAGGCGATGGAGCACGCGGATCAGCTTCTCGACGTCCGCCATGTGCAGGCCGACCGTGGGTTCGTCGAGCACGTAAAGCGTCGGCCCGCCCACCGCGCCGCGCGCCGGGCGCGCGTCGGCCCGCACCTTGGCGAGCTCGGTCACGAGCTTGATCCGCTGCGCCTCCCCTCCGGAGAGCGTGGGGCTCTGCTGCCCGAGCGTGAGGTAGCCGAGGCCGACATCCTGCAGCAGCGTGAGCGCGTGGTGGATGGCGCGATGCGCGGCGAAGAATTCCACCGCCTCGTCCACGCTCATCGCCAGCACCTCGGCAATCGACTTGCCGCGCCACGTCACCGCCAGCGTCTCCGCGTTGAAGCGCGCGCCGCCGCAGGCTTCGCACGCGACCTTCACGTCGGGCAGGAAGCTCATCTCGATGGTCTTCTGTCCCTGGCCCTCGCATTCGGGGCAGCGGCCGCCGGCGGTGTTGAACGAGAAGCGGCCGGCCGCGAAGCCGCGCATGCGCGCCTCGCTCGTCTCCGCGTACAGGCGACGGATCGTGTCCCAGAACCCGACGTACGTCGCCGGGCAGGAGCGCGGCGTCTTGCCGATCGGCGTCTGGTCGACCTCGAGCACGCGTCCGAGATCCTCCCAGCCGGTCAGCTCCCGGCAGCCGGCGAAGGGCGCGGCCTTGCGCCGGCGCTTGGCGCCGACGTGCGCGCGCAGGTTCGCGTACAGCACGTCGCGCGCCAGCGTGCTCTTGCCGCTGCCGGACACGCCCGTGACGACGGTGAGGCGCTCGCGCGGAAAGCGCGCGCGCACGTTCTTCAGGTTGTGCAGGCGCGCGCCGGCGACGACGATGGCCGCGTTGCGCGCGCCGGTGGGCCGGCGCGGCACCAGCGGATGCGCGAGCGGCGTGGCGAGAAAGCGTCCGGTGACGGACTCCGGCATCTGCATCAGCTGCAGGGCCGTGCCTTCCGCGACCACGTGCCCGCCGCGGCTGCCCGCGCCCGGCCCGAGGTCGATGACGTGGTCGGCGCGGCGGATCGTGTCCTCGTCGTGCTCGACGACCACGAGCGTGTTGCCCTTCGCCTGCAGCAGCGCGAGCGTGTCGAGCAGCACGCGGTTGTCGCGCGGGTGCAGCCCGATCGTCGGCTCGTCGAGGATGTAGCACACCCCCTGGAGGTTCGAGCCGAGCTGCGCGGCGAGGCGGATGCGCTGCGCCTCGCCGCCGGAGAGCGTCGGGGCGGAGCGGTCGAGGGCGAGATAGGACAGGCCGACGTCGGCGAGAAACGCGAGCCGCGAAGCGATTTCGCTCACGATGTCGCGCGCGATCTCCGCCTCGCGTCCCGAGAAGTCGAGCTCGCCCAGCAAACGCGCGGCGTCGCCGACCGCGAGGCGCGCGACCTCCGCAATCGAGCGCCCGCGAAAGCGCACCGCGAGCGCCAGCGGATTCAACCGCGTACCATGGCATGCGGGGCACGCCGCCTCGTCGTGCTCGTACCACTCGTTCCACCAGATCTCGTCGCCGGTCTGCTCGGCGTCGAAGCCCTTGAGCTTCGCGCCGGTGCCGAAGCAGGCCGGGCACCAGCCGTGCTTCGAGTTGAACGAGAACAGGCGCGGGTCGAGCTCGGGATAGCTGCGGCTGCACGTCGGGCACGCCCGCTTGGTCGAGTAGACCGCGACCTCGCCCTCGCGCTGCGCGCCCTTTGCGCCGGCGCCCTTCGCCTTCGACTTCGTGGACAGCGCGATGACGTGCACGACGCCCTTGCCGAGCTCGAGCGCGCGGGCGAGCGCCTCGCGCAGCTCGGCCTCGGCCTTCGGCGTCACGGCGATCTCCGCCACCGGCAGTTCGATCGAATGCTCCTTGAAGCGGTCGAGGCGCGGCCAGGGCTGTGTCGGCAGCATCGTGCCGTCCACGCGCAGCTGGGCGTAACCCTTGCGCGCCGCCCATTTGGCGAGGTCGGTGTAGTAGCCCTTGCGCGCGGTCACCAGCGGCGCGAGCAGCGCGATGCGCCGGCCCGCGTACTGGCGCGCGAGGGAGAGCGCAATGCCGTCCTCGCCCTGCGGGGCGATCGGCGTGCCGTCGTGCGGGCAGTGCTGGGTGCCGAGCTTGACGTAGAGCAGACGCAGGAAGTGGTAGATCTCGGTCAGTGTCGCCACCGTGCTCTTGCGCCCGCCGCGGCTCGAGCGCTGCGCGATCGCCACGGTGGGCGGGATGCCGAAGATGGCGTCGACGTCGGGGCGCGCCGCGGGCTGCACGAACTGCCGCGCGTAGGCGTTGAGCGATTCGAGGTAGCGGCGCTGCCCTTCCGCGAACAGGATGTCGAACGCGAGCGTGCTCTTGCCGCTGCCCGACACGCCGGTCACCACGGTGAAGCGGTCGCGCGGAATGGCGACGTCGATGTTGCGCAGGTTGTGCTCGCGCGCGTTGTGGATGCGGATGGCGGGCGCGGCGGCCGGGAGGGCCGCGGCTTCGCGTGCCGCAGGCATCGCGGCCGGGGGCAGGGGAGCGCCGAGCGCGTCCTCGTATGCCTTCAACGCGACGCCCGTGTGCGACGCTGCGCATGCGACGACCTCGGCGAGCGTGCCGGCGACCACCACCTCTCCGCCCGCCTCGCCGCCCTCGGGTCCCAGGTCGACGATCCAATCCGCGGCGCGGATCACGTCGAGGTTGTGCTCGATCACCACCAGCGAGTGGCCGGCGGCGACCAAGCGGCGGAAGGCATCGAGCAGTGTCGCCACGTCGTTGAAGTGCAGGCCGGTGGTCGGCTCGTCGAACAGGAACAGCGTGCCGCGCTTGGCGGACACGCCGCGCTTCGGTGGGCGCGAGGATGCCTCGTCCGTACCGGCCAGGAATCCGGCGAGCTTCAGGCGCTGCGCTTCGCCGCCGGACAGCGTGGGCACCGGCTGGCCGAGCCGGAGGTAGTCGAGCCCGACCTCCGCCAGCGGCGCCAGCGCGGCCTCGATGTCGCGCTCGCCGGCGAAGAACGCGCGCGCCTCGGCAATGGTCATCGCCAGCACGTCGGCGATCGAGCGCTCCCGCAGCTTCACCTCGAGCACTTCCGCGCGATAGCGGGTGCCGTCGCAATCCGGGCAGCGCAGGTAGACGTCGGAGAGGAATTGCATCTCCACGTGCTCGAAGCCGCTGCCCGTGCAGGTGGGGCAGCGGCCCGTGCCCGCGTTGAAGCTGAACGTGCCCGCCGTGTAGTCGCGCTCGCGCGCGAGCGGCGCCGCGGCGAAGCGCTTGCGGATCGCATCGAAGGCGCCGACGTAGCTCGCGGGATTGGAGCGCGTGGTGCGGCCGATGGGCGTCTGGTCGACCAGGACGACGTCGGCGATGAGGTCGGCGCCGGCGAGGCTTCCGTGCGCGCCGGGGGCTTCCGTGGGCTTGCCCTTGGCGCGCAGCAGCGCCGCGTGCAGCACGTCGCGGATCAGCGTGGACTTGCCGGACCCCGAGACGCCGGTCACGCACACCATGCGGTGGAGGGGAATGGCGACGTCGATGCCCTTGAGGTTGTGCTGCGTCGCGCCGAGGACCTCGATGCGCGCGCCGTCGGCGACGTGCGGGGCCGTGGCGGCGCGCCCGGCGCGGCGGCGGCCGGAGAGGTAGTCGGCGGTGAGCGAGCCGGGCTCGCGGAGCAGCGCGTCCGGTGTGCCGAAGAACACGATCTCGCCGCCGCGCTCGCCGGGCCCGGGGCCGAGGTCGAGCACGCGGTCGGCGGCGAGCATCACCTGCGGATCGTGCTCGACGACGAGCAGCGAATTGCCCGCGTCGCGCAGCCGCTGCATCACGCCGATGACGCGGCCCATGTCGCGCGGATGCAGGCCGATCGACGGCTCGTCCAGGACGAACAGCGTGTTGACGAGCGAGGTGCCGAGGGCGGTGGTGAGGTTGATGCGCTGGACCTCGCCGCCGGAGAGCGTGCGCGACTGGCGGTCGAGCGTGAGGTAGCCCAGGCCCACTTCGGCGAGGAAGCGCAGGCGCCCGCGGATCTCGGCAAGCAGCAGGTCGGTCGCCTCGTCGAGCGGCGCGGGCAGCGTGAGGTGCGCGAAGAAGTCGCGCGTCCGGTCGATCGGCAGCAGCGTGAGGTCGTGGATCGTCAATCCGGGAAGCTGCGCGAACTGCGTGTCGTCCAGCGTCAGGCCGTCCGGCCGGAAGCGCTGTGCCGCGGCGAGCACGCGGTCGCCGTCTTCGCGCGTGCCGAGCCGCCACAGCAGGGCATCGGGCTTGAGGCGCGCGCCGCTGCAGGCCGCGCAGGGCGTGTAGGCGCGGTACTTCGACAGCAGCACGCGGATGTGCATCTTGTACGCCTTGGTCTCGAGCCAGGCGAAGTACCTTTTGACGCCGTACCAGGTGCCGGGCCACGAGGCCTTCCAGCTCTTCCACTCGGGCTCGCCGTCCTGCACCCAGCGCCGCGACGCCTCGCCCAAGTCGCGCCACGGCACGTCGAGCGGGATGCCGCGCTTCTTCGCGTACTTGACGAGGTCGTCCTGGCACTCGCGGAAGCTCGCGGTCTGCCACGGCTTGATCGCGCCGCCGCGCAGCGTCTTCGCGGCATCGGGGATGACGAGGCCGTAGTCGATGCCGATGACGCGGCCGAAGCCGCGGCACGTCGGGCAGGCGCCCAGCGGCGAGTTGAACGAGAAGAGCGCAGGGGAGGGGTCCTGGTAGTCGAGGTCGCAGTCGGGGCAGTGCAGGCCGGTCGAGTAGCGCCAGACCCCCTGCGGGATCGCGCCGCCGTCGTCCTCCGGGTGCACGTCCACGCGCCCGTTGCCCACGCGCAGCGCGGCCTCCAGCGCCTCGACGACGCGCGCGCGCTCGGCAGTGCCGACGCGCAGCCGGTCGGCGATCATGTCGAGGGTGCGACCGCGGCGCGCGTGCACGCGCGTGTAGCCCTGCCGCTCGAGCAGCGCCAGCACCTCGGCCTCCGAGAAATTCTCGGGCACGGCCACCGGGAACGTGATCGTGAGCCGCGGATCGCCCGCGGCCGCGCCCCGCTCCGCGAGCGCGTCGAAGATCGACTGCGGCGTGTCGCGGCGCACCTTGCGGCCGCAGCCGCGGCAGTGCAGGGTCGCGCGCGCGCGCGTACAGCAGCTTCAGGTAATCCGCGAGCTCCGTCATCGTGCCCACGGTGGAGCGCGACGTGCGCACCGGGTTGGTCTGGTCGATGGCGATCGCCGGCGGGATGCCTTCGATGCGGTCGACCTGCGGCTTGTCCATGCGCTCGAGGAACTGCCGCGCGTACGGCGAGAACGTCTCGACGTAGCGTCGCTGCCCCTCCGCGTAGAGCGTGTCGAACACGAGCGACGACTTGCCCGACCCGGACACGCCGGTCACGACGATCAGTTCGCCCAGCGGCAGGTCGAGCGACAGGTTCTTCAGGTTGTGCTGGCGGGCACCGCGGACGACGATGTTATCGGGCATGGATGTTCGGGGATTTCATCGGGACGCGTCCGGATCAGCGCCGGGAGCGCCTGCCGGAGCCGGCGTTGTAGAGGGGGGAGAATCCGCGCCGGGACGGGCCGGCACGGGTTCCGGGACGGCGCGCTTCCGGCTCCCGATCGCGGGCAGAACCGGTGCGTGCGGCTGCTCGCGTTGCCGCTCGGCGATCACCGCCGCCATCGCGCCGGCGCTGGCGCAGGCAAACAGGTCGCTCGGCACCAGCGCCACGTCGAAATCGCGCAGCACGCGCGCGATCACCGCGAAAGCGTGCAGCGACTCACCGCCCAGGTCGAAGAAGTCGTCGTCGATGCCGATCGGCGCGATCCCCAGCACCTCTTCCCAGATGCGCACCACGCGGGCTTCGAGCGCATCGCGCGGCGCGCTGCACGCGGTCACCACGGGTCGACCTCCGGCGGCGGAAACAGCCGCGGCGCTGGAACGCCTGCGGTCGTCATCGCCCGCTCTCCTGCAGCGCATCGCCGAGACTGCGCCCGACGGCCGCCACGTCGGGCGGTCGCAGCATCGTGAAGGTGTCGCCCGGGATCTCGTGTCGGCAGACGCCGCCGCCGGCGATCGCCGTCCAGCCGTCCAGCATCGCGTCGTCGCAACCCGCGGTGTGCAGCACCTCCACGCGGGCACGCAGCGGACGCGCGCGGTAGGCGGCGCCGGCGTCGACGTGGAGCTTGAGCAACGCGACGAGGCGTCGCGCGGCCTCCGGGGGAAGGCTGGGCAGGTGGCTCGCCGTCCGGGCGACGACCGCCGCCAGCACGCGGCGCGAGCGGCTCTCCGGCGCGGGATGCGCCGGGCCGGTCGCGTCCGGGCCGGTGCCCGCGGACCCGGCGCCGGCCTGCAGCGGCGCCATCGTGTCGAGGACCACCAGCCGCGCCACCGCGTCGCCGCGCGCCTCCAGCTGCAGGGCGATCTCCAGGGCCACCGTTCCGCCGAGGCAGTGACCGCCGAGGAGGTAGGGGCCGCGGGGGGATTGCGCGCGGATCTCCGCGAGGTAGGCGCCGGCCATCTCCTGCAGCGTCCGGTGCGGCGGCTGGTCGTCCTCCATGCCCGCGTAGGAGAACGAGTGAACGGGTCGCCGGGGCGTGATCGAGCGTGCCAGGCGAACCAGCGAGAGCGGAGTGGACCCGACCGAAGGCACGAGATAGAGCGGGGTTCCCTCGCCGCCCGGGCTCAGCGTGCAAAGGAGCGCGGAGGTCACGCCGGGCTCGCGGCGACGGCGCCTTCGGGGCGCTGCGCGATCAGCGCCGCGACCGCGGCGATGGTGGGTGCGGCCAGGAACTCGGTGTTCTTGATGCGCAGATCGAAGTCGCGGTGGATGGCATGCTGGATCTGTATGGCCTCGATCGAGTCGCCGCCGAGGTCGAAGAAATGGTCGTCGACGCCGATCGGGGAGATGCCCAGGGTCTTCTCCCAGAGCGCGGCGAGCGCCTTCTCGACGGGCGTCTCGGGGGCGCGGTACTCGGTTTCCAGCGCCTCGCGTCCGCGGCCCCCGCCGGCCACGTTGCGCGGCCGCGCGTCGGCCATGGCTGCGCCCTCCGCGGCCGCGCCCGCCGCCAGCACATAGGGCGGGGCCGCACTCCAGGAGAGGATGCGGCGGAACACGTCGAGGCCCCAGTCGACGGCCACGCCGGTCCCGTAGGTCTCCTCGAAGGCGCGGGCGGCGGCGCCGTCCAACGACGTGTCGGCGCGGACCTGGAACACGATCTTCCCGATGTGCTGGGCACGCGCCATCCGCCGGAAGCCCTCCTCGGCCTGCTCGAAGTCGATCACGCCGGTGGGCGGCGGATGCAGCTCGCCGCGGGCGAAGCGGTCCAGCAGGGCGTCGAACATCGACGGCAGCATCGGATGTCGCTCGTCGACGAGGCGGCCCAGGTCGAAGGCCGCGAAGGTCAGGTTGCGCAGGAATGGTGCGAGGCCGAGCGCGGTGTCGGCCTGGAGGTCGCGCTTGCCGATCTCGATGAAGCGGCCTTGCGAGCGGAGGAGGCCGAGGCTCGCGGCGATGAACTCGCCGGCGAGCGAATTCAGCACCACGTCGACGCCTTCGCCGCCGGTGGCGGTCCGGATCTCGTCGACGAACGCGAGCGACCGCGAGTCGAAGACGTGCCCCACCCCGAGCGAGCGCAGGTAGTCGCGCTTCTCCGGGTGGCCGGCGGTGGCGAAGATCTCCGCGCCCCGCAGGCGGGCGATCTGCACGGCGGCGAGGCCCACGCCGCCGGCGGCGGCATGGATCAGCACGCGCTCGCCGGGCTGCACGCGGGCGAGCGTCTCCAGCGCGTACTGCGCGGTGAGGAAGACGATCGGCAGGCCGGCGGCGCGGTTGAAGTCCACCGTCGGGGGCATGACCGCCACGCTGTGCGCTGCGACGGTCACGTGGGTGCCGAGCGTGGCGTGGGCGATGGCGACCACCCGATCGCCGGTCGCGAGATGGCGCACACCCGGTCCCACGGCGCGGATCACGCCGCTGCACTCGCCGCCGGGCGCCAGCGGGCCCGCACCGACGTCCGCCATCTGGCCCAGCGCCGCAAGCAGGTCGCGGAAGTTGAGGCCGGCGGCGTAGACCTCGATCTGGACCTCGCCCGGCCCCGGCTCGCGCGGGGTGAAGGCGTCCATGCGCAGGGAATCGAGGTTGCCGAGTTCGGTGACGACCACGCGCCTCGGCCCGGGCGCGGCGCCCGCCGCAGCGCCGCCGCCGTGCTCCCGCGCATCCTGCAGCAGGCTCGAGCCCTCGAGCCGCCGCATGTGGTAGCCCTCGATCTCCACGAGCGTGTTGCCAGCGCGGTCGGTGATGGTGGCGTCGGAGGCGGCGGAAGTCCCCACCACGCGGTGCTCGGTCAGCGTGAGCACCTCCGACGGCCAGGCCGGCGAAGATGCGGATGCTGTCGTAGGTATAGGGCACGACCTCGCCGCCGGTGCCGCGCGCGGACTCGGCCAGCGCGCCGTCGAGGAGTGCCGGGTGCAGGTCGAAGACGTCGAGGTCGGCGACGAACTGCGGCGGCAGCGCCACGAGGTTCCACACACGGCCCTCGTGCTCGACCTCGAACCGGCGCCAATGCCAGCGGGGACCGCCGGTGAGCAGTTTGTGACCGAACGGGGGCTTCGGCGTCAGCCCGTCCCACGCGCGGGGGCGGACGCGGGATGGGTCGGGGGCTCGCGGCCGTGCGGCGGACGTACCCGGTCGAATTGACCTGCCACCGCGCGCGCGACCCGAGCGGCCGCGAGCGCAGCGTGAAGGCCTCGTCGTCGCCGGCCGCGGCGAAGGCGAGTTCGATCTCCGTCCCGTCCGCTGCGGTGAAGAGCGGGCGTTCGAGGGCGACCCGGGTGAGTTCGACCGCCCCTGGGGAGGTCGAGTGATCGACGAAGGCGCTGCGGACGAGCTGGAGCGTCGTGGTTCCCGAAAGGAGCGGCCGGTCCTGCAGGCGATGGTCGTCGACCAGCCACTGGCCGCGGCGCAGCGCCCCGCGGTAGACGAGCGCGCCATCCGCATCTCGTGCCCGCGAGCGGAGGATCGGGTGGTCGAGGTGCGCGACGTCCTCGCTCCGCGCGCTGGCACTGCCCGGTACGGCCCCGTCGGTAGCGTCCTTCAGGATCTGCCGAAGGTGGTTCGCCGCCAGTCCGACTTCCTGCCACGCGCCCCAGCCCATGGCGCAGGACAGGCCGCGGTGGCGGGCCGCCCGGTTCTGCGCGAGGACGTCCAGCACTGCGTTGGCAGCCGCGTAATCGACCTGACCGGGCGCCGGGAACTGGGACGCCTGCGAGGAGACTTGCAGGAAGATGTCCAGCGGCACGTCGGCCAGCAGCTCCTCGAGGTGGAAGGCGCCATGGACCTTGGGGCCGAAGACCCGGGCGGCGCTCTGCCGGGTCTTCTCGACGGCAGGGGTCGGGTCCAGTGCCCCGGCGGCGTGGACGACGCCGTGGAGGCCGCCGAAGCGGGCCCTCGTCGTCTCGACGGCCCTGGCGACCTGCGCGCGATCGGCGGTGTCCGCAGCCACGACGACGACCTCCGCGCCGCGGGCGCGCAGCGCCAGGATGCCGGCGAGGGACCGGCCGATCTTGTCGTCGCGCCTGGACCGCTCCGGCCAACGCTCCTCCGGGGGCGGCTCCCACCGGGCGGTCAGGGCGATCCGCGCGCGGCACAGGTCGAACAGGGCGCCGGCAAACAGCAGGCCGAGGCCCCCGGTGCCGCCCGTGATCAGGACCACGCCGCCTTCGCGCAGCCTGGGCGTCGACAGCGAGGGCTCCGGCAGCGCATAGAGTTGCTCCGTGTAGCGGCCCGCGGGGCGCAGGCAGACGAAGTCCGCAGCATCGGCGGCGCCCGCTTCCCGCAGCAGCGCTTCCGGGAGCCAAGCCGGCGCGGCGGCCCCATCGTGGCAGGGAATGTCGACGACCCGCATGCGCAGCCCCGGAATCTCGCGCGGGATGTCCCGGCTGGCGCCCAGCACCGCCGCCTTTTCGGCGAACCGCGGGCCCGCCTCGCCGTCCAGGCGCGCGAGGCCATCGACGACCACGAGAACCTCGAGGCCGTCGCACAGGCCCTGGTCGAAGGCGGCCTGCGTCAGAGCCACCAGGGAGAAGAATCCGCTCGGGCCCGCGGCCTCGAACGCTTCCGCGCTGTTGTGCGGCCCTGACGATCCGGTGACCGACCCGAGGTGGAGCACGCAGGGAGGCCGTCCGGTGCCGGCGGCCGCGCACGCCGCGAGGACCGCGGCCAGGTCCTCCCGCGCGTCCGGACGGGCCTCGAAATGCGTGTCGTCGAGGCGCGCGAAGGCGCTCGCGGGGGCGACGCTGATCACGCGCGCTCCGGCGCGCTCGAGGTATTCGCGCAGCGCCCGGCCCAGGCCGCCGCCCGCGCCGAGGACGAGCCAGGTGCGTGATCGGTCGGGAGGCGCGGTCGGGGGCATGGGCGCCTCGGCGAAGCCTCGTTCGTACAGGGTCTTCCGTGGATCGTGCCGTGGAGCCGGATCGGCTTCGTACCAGTGGCGGGCGCGCTGGAACGGGTAGGTGGGAAGCGCCAGCAATGCGTGCCGCTCCCCGACCTCGCCGGCGCTCCAGTCAATCGCAGCGCCCGCGCACCAGAGTCCCCCCAGCGCGGCGCGGGCGGCGACGTGCTCGTCGCCGCCGGCGGCCGGCCGCGCGAGGATCGGGAAGACGCGGGCGGCGGGATCGTGGTGGTGGACCAGATCGCAGAGCGTGGACCCGGGACCGAGTTCGACGAAGACCGGGGCAGCGAGCGAGAGCAGGTGCGCGATCCCGGCCGAGCAGCGGACCGGGTTGCGGATGTGGGCAGCCCAATACCCGGGATCGGTCGCCTGCTCGGCGGTCAGGGGAAGGCCGGTGGCGTTGGAGATGACCGGGATTCGCGGCGCCGCGAGCGAAATGCCGGCGGCGATGCGCGTGAACTCGGGCAGGGCCGGGTCCATCATCCGCGAGTGGAAGGCGTGGGAGGTCTCGATCCGCTGCGTCGCGACGCCCTCCTGCTCGAGGCGCTCGCAGAAGCGCGCGAGCGCGTCGGGCGGTCCGGACACCACCGCAATGGACGGCGCGTTGACGGCGGCAAGATCGAGCGCGGCCGGCAGCCGCGGCGCCAGCAGCGCGTCCGGCAGGAAGACCGCGGCCATTGCCCCCGGCGCGCACGCCTGCATCAGGCGCGCCCGGGCGGCGACCAGCTTCAACCCGTCGGCGAGCGAGAACACGCCGGCGATGCAGGCGGCGACCAGCTCCCCCAGCGAGTGCCCGAGCAGCGCCGCGGGCGTCACGCCCCAGGACATGACCAGCCGGGCCGTCGCATAGCCGACGACGAACAGCGCCGGCTGGGCATTGGCGGTGTGCCGCAGGATCTCGCCGGCGCTCGCCGCGCTGCCGCCCCGATCGTCGTAGCCGAGGAGCGTGCGCAGGTCGAGCTCCAGGTCGGGGGCGAGCGCGGCGGCGCACTCGTCGACGATCTCCCGGAACAGCGCTTCCCTGGCGTAGAGGTCGCGACCGGCGCCGGGTCGCTGGGCGCCCTGCCCGGGGAACAGGAAGACCGGCGAGGCGGCGCGCGCCGGGGCGACGCCCGCCGCCAACAGCCGCCGGGGATCGAGCGCGCCGGACGCAATCGGCTCGCCGTCGGCCAGGAAGCAGGCGCGGTGGGCGAAGGCGCGCCGGCCGCGTTGCAGCGTGTGCGCGACGTCGGCGGCGGCGAGCCCGGGGTTCGCGTCTAGGTGGGCGCGAAGGTCCTCGATCCGGCGTTCCAGGGCGGCCTCGTTGCGGGCCGAGAGCACCAGCAGGCGGCTGCGCGGCGCGCGCGGGCGGGACGGCGCCGGCCGGTGCTCCTCGAGCACGACGTGGACGTTGGATCCGCCGAAACCGAAGGACGACACCGCGGCCCGCCGGGGCGCCGGTCCAGCCTTCCACGGGCGGGCGTCCGCATGGACGAAGAACGGGCCGTGGACGAAATCGATCCTGGGGTTGGGCTGCTGGAAATTCGCCAGCGGCGGCAGCGTGCCGTGCGACAGGGCGAGGCAGGCCTTGATCAGGCTGGTCACGCCGGCGCCGCAGCGCAGGTGCCCGACGTTGGCCTTCACCGAGCCCAGCGAGCAGTAGCCGGTCCGGCGCGTGTGGCGGCGGTAGACCTCGGTGAGCGCGGCGACCTCGACGGGGTCCCCGAGGCGGGTGCCGGTGCCGTGTGCCTCGACGTACCCGATGCTGTCCGGGGAGATTCCGGCGTCCCGGAGGGCGGCCTCGATGGCGGCGATCTGGCCCTCGGGGCTGGGGGCGATGAAGCTCTCCTTGCCGTCCGGGTTGCCGTCGTTGCTGGAGGCCGAGCCGCGGATCACCGCGTGGATCGGATTGCCCGCCGCCAGGGCGTCGGCAAGGGGGCGCAGCGCTACGACCCCGACGCCGCTGCCGAAGATCGTCCCGTCGGCAGCGGCGTCGAAGGGGCGCAGGCGCCCGGTGGGGGAAAGCATGCCCTCGACCCCGGCCACGTAGCCGCTCTGCCGGGGAAGATGGATGGTGGCGCCACCTGCCAGCGCCACGGCGCACCGGCCGCGGCGCAGGCTCTGGACGGCGAGGTCGACGGCCATCAACGAGGTCGCGCAGGCGGCCATCACCCCGAAGCTCGGCCCCGTGAGGTCGAGCTTGTACGACACCCGGGTGGTGAGGAAATCCAGCGTGTTGCCGATCTGCAGCGGAATGCTCGCTCCCGGGTCGTGGCGCTGGTCGTCCGGGCGGGCGAGGACCTTCTCGCGGTAGTTTCCCTCGTACCCCCCGAAGACGCCGGTGATCGCGCCGTCGCGCCCCGGGACCACGCCGGCGCTCTCGAGGCTCTCCCACGCGCACTCCAGGAACAGCCGGTGCGAGGGATCGGTGAACTCCGCCTCGCGCGCCGACATGGCGAAGAAGTCGGCGTCGAAGTGTTCGACGTCGTCCAGGATCGGGAGTGCGCGCACGAAATCGGGATGGGCGAGCTGCTCCTGGCGGATCCCGGCCCGGCGAAGCGCGGCCGCGGTCGGCCTGCTGATGCAGTCGCGGCCTGCGATCAGGTTGCTCCAGAAACGCGCCGTGGTGGTGGCGCCGGGGACGCGCAGGGCCATGCCGATCACCGCGATCGGCATGGAAGGCGGGGCGTCGCCCCGGTGGGTGGAGTCCGGAATGTGATCCTCGATCCGTACGGTTGATCGTTCAGCATGCGCCGCAGCGGCGGCGAACCCACTAGAATCCTCCTGCCGACCGCGGCGCACGTTCAGGAAGACACGACCGATGGGCCTAAGGATACTCGACACCGCCCGCGCCCACCCCGCGAGCAGCGACCGCATCGCGTCCGCGCAACGATGATTTCCATCCCCGCGACCGAGATCGAATGGTCCGCGATCCGCGCGCAGGGCGCGGGCGGGCAGAACGTCAACAAGGTCTCGACCGCGCTGCACCTGCGCTACGACATCCGCGCCTCGTCGCTGCCGGAGGAGGTGAAGGCCCGGCTGCTCGCGCGCGGCGACCAGCGGATCACCGCCGACGGCGTCGTCGTCATCAAGGCGCAGCGCTACCGCAGCCAGGAGAAGAACCGCGCCGACGCGCTCGAGCGGCTGCAGGCGCTGGTCGCCGAAGCCGCGGTCGTGGAAAAGCCGCGCCGGCCGACCAAGCCGTCGAAGAGTGCGCGGCGCCGGCGCGTCGACACCAAGGTCAGGCACGGGCAGCTCAAGGCGACGCGCGGCCGGGTCGTCGAGTAGCGACCATCGCGCCCCCCTGGCGCCCCGGCGATCGGCGGCGCGCCCGGGCGGGGAACCCACGCTTCCGCTGTGCGGCGCGCCCGTTTCCAGCCCGTCGGCCGATGCTATCCTTGGCGTGACCGAGGCCGCCGCCGAACTTGTCGCCGGCGCGGCCCGCATTCCATTGACGACAGCCCAGGAGGATCCATGATCTGCACGTACGGCCGCGGCATTGCGGCGCTCGTTTGTCTCGCCCTCGCGTTGCCCGCGGCCGCGCAGTTGCCGTCCCCGCGCCCGGTGCCAGCCCGCGCGTCGACGCGATCAAGAAAGCCGGTACGCTGCGCGTGGGGGTGCTCGCCAACGCGCCGTGGCTGGTCGAGAACACCTCGGGCCAGGGCGATGCGTGGAGCGGGCCCGCATGGCTCCTGGCGAAGGAGTATGCGAAGCGCCTCAACGTCAAGCTCGAAGCGGTGCCGGTGAGCCACGAGACCAAGGTGCCGGTGCTCGCCTCGAACCAGGTCGACATCTCGGTCACACCGCTCGCGGAGACGGCCGACCGGCTGAAGGTCGTGGACTTCGTCATCTATTCGACCACCAGCGTTTGCATGTTCGGGCTTGCGTCCAATCCGAAGTTCGCGGCCGCGAAGACGGTGGACGACCTCAATGCGCCGGGGATCACGATCGCCTATTACACGGGCGGCGGCGAGGAGGGCTGGGTCAAGGAGCGGTTCCCGAAGGCGACGCTGCGCGGCGTCGCCGGTTCGGGCGTGGCGCCGGTCGAGGAGGTGCTCGCCAACCGCGCCGACGCGGTGCCGATCAACCGCGTGCCCTGGGTGGCGATGGGCCGCAAGCTGAAGCAGCTGGCGGTGCTGCCCAAGGACAACAACTGCCAGAACAGCACGGAGAAGGCGGCGCCGGTCGGCATGGCGATCGACAAGAACCAGCCGGCGTTCCTCGCATGGGCGCGCGCGGTCGAGAAGGAGATCGAGGGGCAGCTGAAGGCCGACGAGGCGCGCGTGGTCGACACGATGAAGTGACGGTCGTCGCCCAGCGCGGGCAGCGTCCGCCGCGCGCGCCGGCCGGCGCCGCGACGGTGGTGGCGCGCGCTCCCCTGCCGCACCCCGGGACCGCATGGACTTCGACTTCTCGGTCATCACCGATCACTGGCGCTTCCTCGGCTCGGGCGTGCTGGTCACGCTCGCGCTGGCGGGGATGTCGGGGGTCACCAGCCTCGCCGCCGGCTTCGTCGCCGCGCTGGCGCGGTTGTACGGCCCGCGGTGGCTGAAGCCGGCCATCGTCCTCTACATCGACTCGATGCGCGCCGTGCCGGTGCTCGTCGTGCTGGTGTGGACGTTCTTCGCGCTGCCGCTGGTCGCCGGGATCACGCTGCCGCCGTTCTGGGCGGCGCTCGTCGGCCTCACCGTTCATCTCGCCGCGTACGCGGCCGAGATCGTGCGCGCGGGCATCGAATCGGTGCGGCCGGGGCAGACGCGCGCGGCGCTGGCGCTCGGGATGTCGCAGGTGCAGGTCGTGCGCCGCATCGTGCTGCCCCAGGCGATCGTGCGGATGCTGCCCGCCTTCGGCTCGCTGCTCTCGGTCACGATCAAGGACACGGCGATCGCGTCGGTGATCGCGGTGCCGGAGCTCATGCGGCAATCGGAAACGGTGGCGGGGCAGAGCTTCCAGCCGATCGAGGTGTACACGTTCGCGATGCTCGTGTACTTCGTGCTGCTGTACCCGGTGACCCGCGGCGTCGATCTCGTCTACCGCCGCGTCGCGCACCTCGGCCGGTCGTAAACGCATGGCCTTCGACTGGTCCGTTGTCTGGCAGCATCGCGACACCCTCGCCGCGGCGACGGGCACGACGTTCCTGCTCACCGTCGCAACGATGGCGATTGCCGTACCCTGCGGCGTCGTCGTCGCCGCGCTGCGCCTGCACACCGTCGCGCCGGTGCGCGCCGCGGCCACCGCCTACGTCGAGCTGTTCCGCAACCTGCCGCTGATCCTGGTCGTGTACTGGGCGTTCTACGTGGTGCCCATCCTCACCGGCGTCGGGCTGTCGCCGCTCGCGACCGGCCTCGCGGCGCTGGCGTTGAACGTCACCGCCTACAACGCCGAGACGTTCCGCGCCGGGATCAACTCGATACGCCGCGGCCAGACCGAGGCCGCGCTGGCGCTGGGCATGAGCCGCGCGCAGGTGCTGCGGCGGGTCGTGCTGCCGCAGGCGCTGCGGCGCATCACGCCGGTGCTCGCGAGCACGTGGGTGTCGCTGTTCAAGGATACGTCGCTGGTCTCGGTGATCGCGGTCAGCGAGCTCGCGTATGCTTCGATGCAGATCCGTGCGCAGTCCTATCGCGTGCTCGAGATGCTGACGGCGATGGCGGTCATCTACTGGCTGCTGGGCTATCCGCAGGCCAAGCTCGTCGACTGGATCCAGCGCCGCTACGCGGTGACCGAATGACCGACACGACACCCACCCCGCGCGCGATGAGCGCGCGCGCCGACCATCCTGCGCTATCGCGACGTGATCAAGCGCTTCGGCGCGCTGCAGGTGTTGAACGGCATCTCGCTCGACGTGCACGCCGGCGAGGTGGTGTGCCTGATCGGGCCGTCGGGTTCGGGCAAGTCCACGCTCCTGCGCTGCACCAACGGCCTCGAGACGCTCGACGGCGGCGCGATCGAGTTCGAAGGCACGACGCTGCCGCCCGACGAGCGCGGCCTGCGCGCGATGCGCGCGCGGATGGGGATGGTGTTCCAGAGCTTCGAGCTCTTTCCGCACCTGACCGCGATCGAGAACGTCGCCGAGGGCCCGCGCACGGTGCTCGGCATGCGACCGGCCGACGCCCGCGGGCGGGCGACCGCGCTGCTGGCCAAGGTCGGGCTCGCGGACAAGGCGGCGAGCTTTCCGTCGGCGCTGTCCGGCGGGCAGCAGCAGCGGGTGGCGATTGCGCGCGCGCTGGCGATGGAGCCCGACGTGATGCTGTTCGACGAGCCGACCTCGGCACTCGATCCGGAGACTATCGGCGAGGTGCTGGGCGTGATGAAGGCGCTCGCCGACGAGGGCATGACGATGGTCGTCGTCACCCACGAGATGGCCTTCGCCCGCCGCGTGGCCGACTGGGTGGCGGTGTTCGACGCGGGGCGGATCATCGAGCAGGGCCCGCCGGAGCAGATCTTCGACGCGCCGACCGTCCTGCGCACCCGCGACTTCCTCAGCCATCTCGGCTGGGCGGGCTAGGGGAGCGTGCGATGGACTCCTGGATGGCATCAATGCTCGCCGCGCTGGCGTTGCCCAGCTACGGGCTGTCCACGGTCTTCGTCGTCGCGCTGGTGTCGGCCACGCTGCTGCCGCTCGGTTCCGAGCCCGCGGTGTTCGGGCTCGTCAAGCTCAACCCGGACCTCTTCTGGCCCGCCATGCTGGTCGCCACCGCCGGCAATACGGCGGGCGGCGCGATCACGTGGTGGATGGGCTACGGCGCCGAGCGGGTCTACGAGCGCGCGTCGAAGAATCCGGCGGCCGCGCATCCGCGCGCGCTGCGCTGGCTCGAGCGCTTCGGCCCGCCGGCGTGCCTCCTGTCCTGGCTGCCGGTCGTCGGCGATCCGTTGTGCGCGGTGGCCGGCTGGCTGCGGCTGCCGTTCTGGCCGTGCGTCGCCTACATGGCGATGGGCAAGTTCCTGCGCTACGTGACGATGACGGCGCTGCTGCTGTGGGTGTTTCCGGGGGTGTTCTCGCCCTGACGCAGGCGACGCCGCGTCGATCGCGCAGCGGTGGCGCGCGGTGCCCGGGCGCCTACTTCCTGCCGGCCGTTTGCCGGAAGCGCTGCAGCTCGTCGGTGAGCCAGCCGGCGCTCGATACCGACGCGCGATTGCCGCAGCGCACCAGGTACGGCTTGCCGCTCGCGCTGCTCTGCGAGGCGCCGCGCGCGATGAAGTCCTCGGCTGTCGCGATCTGCCCGGCCTCGACCAGCGCGTCGTACTTCCTTTGCAGGTGTTGGCGCGCGTCGGACGCCTTGTACCAGTCGCCGTTGCGGAAGAATTCGCAGCCGGAATTCCCGAGGTAGGCGAACAGGTGGTCGATTTCGGTCCGTGCTGCCGGCGTGGGCGCGGCCGCGAAGGCGCCGCCGAACGCCAGCAGCGCACAGCCCAACAGCAGACCCCGCAGCATGGTCGCCTCGATCGCCAGGACGGCCCGGAACCGGCGGCCGACAGCCGCGATTCTACTTCCGCAACGCGACGATGTACTGCGCGATCGCCGTGCCCTCGGCAGCGGAAACCTGCGGGCTCGGCGGCATCGGCCAGGGGCCGCCGCCGTGCACGCCCTTCCTGATCATGCCGGCGATCTTCGAAACCGCGTGCGGGTCGTCCCGGTAGCTCTCGGCCACGTCGGCGAAGGCCGGACCGGCCCTTGCTTCGTCGGCGGCGTGGCAGATGGTGCAGTTGTATTTCTGGAGCAGGGCCTGCGGGTCTTCGGCGTGGGCTGTGCAGGCCATCGCCCACAGGGCGGCGAAGGTCAGGGCTGAGAGTCTCACGGCATTTCCACCTGGATCGACGAGGATGCCGCCGCATTCGCGGCGTAGTGATGGATCGTTTACAGTATGCTCCATCGCGGCGGGAGATGCGGGCCGCGACCAAGGGGAGGGCGAACATGCGTACGATCGGATCAGCCATGGCGGCCGCCGCAAGCTGCGCGGCCCTGGTCATTGCGTCGCCGGCGGCGGGGCAGAAGATGCTGGGAAGCTACTCGTCGTTGTCGGGCGTTGCCGCGCTGCAGGCGGCGCAGGCGGCTCTCGCCCGCTGCCAGAAGGACGGCTACACCGTTGCCGTCGCGGTCGTCGACCGCGGCGGGCAGCCGCTGGTGATGCTGCGCGATCCGCTCGCCGGCGCGCATACGCCGCAAACCGCAATTGGCAAGGCCGCGACCGCCGTCAGCTTCCGCACCGACACCACCGAGCTTGCCGCGACCACGCAGGCTGGCAAGCCGTCGAGCGGCATCCGCAACTTGCCCAATGTCGTCGTCGTCGGAGGCGGCCTCATGATCCGCGCCAAGGGTTCCATCGTGGGCGGCATCGGGGTTTCCGGTGCCCCGGGGGGCGACGCCGACGACCTCTGCGCCAAGGCCGGCATCGCCGCCATCAACGACGCGATCGAGCTCGAATGAAGGCAGCGAAAGCAGGGTCAGGCCCGAATGGGACTTGCATGAGCGGGCCGGGCGGAGCGGATAAGCAGGGTCAGACCCTGCTTGTCCGCTATTTGCGCTCGATCTTGCGTCGGATCGACGTGAGCAGGTGGCGGTGGAACATGTGGCAGACGCTCGCCTCGATCGGCTTCCACAGCCAGGCGGGCTGCTTGCGGCTCACGTAACGGGTCGTGACCTCGACCTCGGTGCCCCCGCCCGCGAGCTCGCGCAGCGTGTAGCAGCCGCCGCACAGCGTCAGCCCGCGGCCGATCGCGAGGTCCTGCTCGACGACGTCGAATCCGTAGTGGCGGCCCGCATCGATCCGGGTGATGCGCTTCTTCAGATGCCCGCCCTCGTACACGCACAAGGATTCGTCGCCGACGGCGGAATTGGGCCCCTCGGTCCGGATCGGCAGGGGCAGCAGCAGGCGCAGGCGCAGCGGCGGCGGCTCGTCGATCTGCTCGTAGAACATCAGTCCCTCCCACACCTGCGCCGGCGAGGCGGCGAAGTTCATCCGCGTGACGATCGCGGTCGGCGGTTGCGCCGTCGCGTTCCCGTTCCTTCGCCCGGCGATGCCGGCCGAGGTGAGGACAGTGGACTCGTTCGCCGCGGGTTTCATCGATGCGCGCTCCGTGCGTTCATGGCAGGGTGGTGGCCGGCCTGACGTCGACGATGCCCCAGAGCATCGCCCGATCGTCCGCGGCGCGGTTGGTCGGCAGCAGCGAGGCCGGTTCGCGGAAGCTGCGAAGCACCACGACGGCGTCCGGCGCGGCCGCCCGCCTGACCGCTGCGAACAGCCGTTGCTCGTAGCTTGCCTCCGCGCCGTCGAGGATGTTCGACAGCGCGAATCCGTCGAAGCTGCCGGCGGGCTCGCGCTCGAGGCAGGCCGCGGCGTCCGCCTGGATGAGCCGGATGTCCTTCGCCTCCGGCGGCGGCGGCGCGGCGGACAGTTCGCCCAGCAGCAGCGCGCGCGCGTAGGGGTTGGTCCGGTTCGCGTGCCGCGCGAAGCAGCGCTCCATGCGCCCGCGCATCACCGCGCCCAGGTGCCGGGGCAGGAAATCGAGGAACGGCGACGCGTACACGGCGCGCAGCGCAGTCAGCGAAAGCAGGCCGTCGATCGCGGCACGGAAGCGCCGGGTGTCGAGGTGCCGGCGCCAGTACGCGATCTGCTCCGCGGGATCGTCGAGGCCGAGGAACGCCTGCAGCCGCGACGGCCACCAGCCGGCGAGCGGCCCGAACGAGCGGCCGAACGCCATCACCTGCTCGGCGCTGCCGCGGACGCCCGCGTCCCCCGCGAAGCGCCGCTCGGCGTAGGCGAGCTGGACGGGGTTGATGTCGACGGCCACCACCTCGTGGCGCGGGGCGAGCGCCATCGCCGTGCAGCCGGCCGACGCGATGCAGAAGACGCGCCCGCCGGGCCGGAAGGCGCCGGACTCGATCGCCGCGTCTTCGTACATGCGCCCGAAGAGCACCTTGCCCGGGCCGCCGCGCGCGTCGAAGCGGCCGTGCTCCCAGACCGTTTGCCCGCTCATGACCACCCCGGCGGGATGCTCGCCGCAACCCACACCAGCACGAGAAATGCCGAATTCTTGACCACCATGCCGCCCGGGTCGTGGATGAGGTGGCGGGACCACAGGAGGCCGTTGGCGTTGAGCGTCACGAGCAGCGCCGTCTGCACGCTCGCGCACAGGACCGGCGCGACCGCCGCGAGCGTCCACAGCGCGAGCGCCACTTCGACGACGCCGAGCACCTGGAGGAACAGCACCCCGATGCGCGGCCCGAAGTACGGCACGGCCTTGACGACCTCGTATTCGTGCGGCTGGCCGCGCAGGAGCTTGCACCACAACCCTTCGTAGAGCCACACCGCGGCCACGGCGACGCGGATCAGCCAGACGGGCGGCAGCAGTGTGTACATAGGACATCCCCTTTGCAGTTTCCTGCACGCGGGCGCGCGCCGCGTTGCGCAGGATCAAGAGCGGAAGAAACTACCACGGCGTGGGGGATGGCCGCCGCGCGATCGCGGCGGAGCCCCTGCGGCGGGGCGCGCGCGATCGGCGGGCCGCGGCAATGCGGGTCAGGCCTGGCGCGGATCGAGCGCGTCGCGCAGCCCGTCGCCGACCAGGTTGAACGACAGCACCAGCACGAAGATCGACATGCCCGGCCAGACCGCCATCCACGGCGCGTTGTCGATGTAGTTCTTCGCGGTGTTGAGCATGCTGCCCCAACTCGGCGCAGGCGGCTGCTGGCCGAGGCCGAGGAACGACAGGCTCGCCTCGGCGATCACCGCGGCGGCGATCGCCAGGGTCGCCTGCACGATCAGCGCCGGGACGATGTTCGGCAGCACGTGGGCGAGCGCGACCCGCCACGGCGGATTGCCGATGGCGCGCGCGGCGAGGACGTACTCCTCGGCCTTGATCGCCATCGTCTGCCCGCGGGTGAGGCGGATGAACACGGGCGTCGCCGACACGCCGATCGCGATCATCGCGTTGGTGAGGCTGGGGCCGAGAAACGCGGCCAGTGCGATGGCGAGGATCAGGAACGGGCACGCGAGCACCGCGTCGGTCAGCCGCGAGATCAGCATGTCGGTCTTTCCTCCGGCGTAGCCCGCCAGCAGGCCGACCGGCACGCCGATCGACAGCGAGATCAGCACCGAGACGACGCCTGCGAGAAGCGACGCGCGCGCGCCCCAGACGACGCGCGCCAGGACGTCGCGCCCGATCTCGTCGGTGCCGAACCAGTGCGCGGCGCTCGGCGCCTTGCGGATCGCCGACCAGCTGGTGGCGAGCGGATCGTAGGGCGCGACCACGGGCGCGAGCACCGCGAGCGCCACGAAGAAGACGATCGCCACGAGCCCGACCGCCGCGCCGCGCCGGCGCACGAGGCGGCGCAGCGCGTGCGTGCGCGGTCCCGCCCGGCCGGTGTCGGCCGGCGCGCGCGCGAAGTCCGCGGCGGTCGCCATCACTGCGCCCGGATTTGCGGGTTGACGACGACGTACGCGACGTCGGCGAGGAGGTTCAGCACGATGTACGCCGTTGCCGTGAACAGCACCACGCCCTGCACCACCGCGTAGTCGCGGTTGAACACCGCGTCGACGATCAGCTTGCCGAAGCCGGGAATGGTGAACACCTGCTCGGTCAGCACGGCGCCGGAGAGCAGCGTGCCCAGCTCCAGCGCGCCGAGCGTGATCACAGGGATCAGCGCGTTGCGCAGCGCGTGCTTCAGGATCACGCTGCCCTCGGCGAGCCCCTTGGCGCGCGCCGTGCGCACGTAGTCCGACGAGAGCACCTGCAGCATCGCGCTGCGCGTGTGGCGCATCAGCACGGCTGCGATGGCGTTGCCGAGCACGAACGCCGGCATGATCAGCGCGGCGAGGTTGGCCCCGAGGTCCTCGAACGGGCTCACGAATCCGGACGCGGGCAGCCAGCCGAGCGTCACCGAGAACAGCAGGATCAGCATGATGCCGAGCCAGAAGTTCGGCGTCGACAGGCCCCACAGCGCGACGGCGTTGGCCGCATAGTCCCACGCGGTGTTGCGCCGCACGGCCGAGACGATGCCGGCGGGAACGCCGATCGCGAGGGCGATGACGATCGCCATGCAGGCGAGCTCGAGCGTCACCGGGAGCTTCTCGAGGATGAGCTCGAGCACAGGCTTTTGCATGCGCATCGACTCGCCCAGGTCGCCTTGCAGCACGCCGCCGATCCAGTACAGGTAGCGCACGGGCAGCGGATCGTCGAGGTGCATCTTCTGCCGCAGGTAGGCGACGACGGTGGGGTCGCGGTCCTCGCCGGCGAGGACCACGGCTGCGTCGCCGGGCAGCAGCTGCTGCAGCCCGAAGATCAGCATCGACACGAAGATCAGCGTGGGGACGATCGTGGCGATGCGGCGGACGAGGAACGTCAGCATGGATCAGGGGGCGGTCGAACGATGCTGCCGCGCCGGCCTCGCGGCGCCGGCACGCGGGTCGCCGCCGTGCCGCCGCGCGCGTTCCGTCGAGGGCATACGCCGCGCCGGATGCGCGCGGTTCAGTTGAACTTGAGCCCCTGCACCCGGACCAGCCCGTCGGGCACCGGGCGCAGCCCGGAGAGCTTCGCCGTGTACGCCCACAGCCAGTGGCGGTGGTAGAGATAGACGATGGGCCGATCCTTGAGCGCGATCGCCGCCAGCTGCTCGAAGAGCTTGCGCCGCTCGGCAGGGTCGCGCGTCGTGCGCGACTTCGTCAGGATCTCGTCGACCTCCGGCTTGCAGTAGCCCGCGTAGTTGAGCGGCTGCTTGCAGGCGTCGAAGCTGAAGATGTTGCCGTCGGGGTCGGCGCGGCCGCTCCACGCCAGCACGTAGGCGTCGTACTCGCCCTTGTCGGCGAGGTTGAGCGAGGTCGCGAACTCGGTCGACTGGATCTTCACGTCGAAGCCCGCCTCCTTGACCATCGCCTGCACCACCTGCGCGACCTTCTGCGCGTCCGAGGTGGTGGGCGTCATCAGCGTGAAGCTCGGGTTGGGCACGCCGGCGTCCTTCAGCAGCGCCTTCGCGCGCGCCACGTCGCGCTTGGGCACCGGCACGTTCTTCGCGTAGTACGCGTTGTCCGGGGCGACCCACTGGTTGCCCACGGCGGCTTCGCCGTCCATCGCCACCTGCACGATGCCCTCGCGGTCGAGCGCCAGCTCGAAGGCCTCGCGCACGCGCGGATCGCGGCCGAGGGGGTTCTTCTGCGCGAGCTCGCTCTTGCCGACGTTGATGGTGATCCCCTGATAGCCGATCTCGGTGATCTTCGCGATCCGGAAGCGGCTGTCGCTCTTCAACGCCGGCACGTCCGAGGCGGCCATCCGCTCGATGAAGTCGAGCTGCCCGGACTTGAGGTTGGCGAGACGCACCGTCGAGTCGACGATCGGCAGGTAGACGATCTTCTCGACGTGGATGTCGCCCCTGTTCCAGTAGTTCGCGTAGCGCTCGACGACGATGCGGTCCTGCGCGACGCGCTCGACGAAGCGGAACGGGCCCGAGCACACCGGCTTGGCGGCGAACTTGTCGCCGGCCTCCTGCGCCGCCTTGGGCGAGACCATCATCCCTGCGCGGTCGGCGAGCTGTGCCAGCAGCGGCGAGAACGGCGCCGAGAGGTTGAGGCGCACCGTGGCGGGGTCGACGACGTCCACGCTGGCGACCGGCGCGAGCTCGCCGCGGCGGTTCGAGCCCGCCATTGTCTTGTGCCGCTCGATGTTGTACTTGACGGCGGCCGCGTCGAATTTCTCGCCGTCGTGGAAGGTGACGCCCGGGCGCAGCTTGAGCGTGAGCGCCTTGCTGTCGGCCGACCATTCGTACGCCGTCGCCAGCTGGGGGACGATGGCGAGCTTCTCGTCGATGTCGAACAGCTTGTCGCACAGCGCCGCGAACACGATGCGGCCGACGAAGGTGCGCGCGAGCGTCGGGTCGAGGACGTCGGGGTCCTCGGCGAGCCCGATGCGCAGCGTCTGCGCGTGCGCGGTCGCGGCGAGGCCGGCGGCGAGTGCGAACGCGAGTCCGATGCGAATGGTCCGGATCCCGATGCCCATCGTGAGCTCCCTGAAGCTGCGCTGCGCCTGTTGTCGAGCCCCTGCGCCAACGGGCGGGGGGCGGGGGAGAATAGCACGCGGCGGCGAGGCGGGTCCGGCGCAGATGCAGCCCGGGTTTCGCAGCGCCCGGGCGACGTAGCCCGGGTTGGGCGTAGCGAAACCCGGGTCCACGCGGCTGCCGGTTCCGTGGCCGCAAACCCCCCGGGTTTCGCGTTCGCTCAACCCGGGCTACGCTCGCTGCGGCCGGCGACCGCGGCGGGCAGCAGGATGCTGCGGTCCACCGTGCCGATGCGGGTGTGGCCGCAGAACGCCATGGTCAGGTCGAGCTCGTTGTGGATGAGGGTGAGCGCCCGGGTCACGCCGGCCTCTCCCATCGCGCCCAGCCCGTAGAGGAACGCGCGGCCGATGTAGGTCCCGCGGGCGCCGAGGGCCACGGCCTTCAGCACGTCCTGGCCGGAGCGGATGCCGCCGTCCATGTGCACCTCGATCTGCGCGCCGACTGCGTCGACGATGGCCGGCAGCGCCTCGATGGTGGAAGGTGCGCCGTCGAGCTGGCGGCCGCCGTGGTTGCTGACGATGAGCGCGTCGGCGCCCGACGCCGCCGCGAGCCGCGCGTCCTCGGGATCGAGGATGCCCTTGAGGATCAGCTTGCCGCCCCAGCGCTTCTTGATCCACTCGACGTCGCCCCAGTTCAACTTGGGGTCGAACTGGCTCGCCGTCCATTGGGACAGCGAGCCGATGTCCTCGACGCCTTTGACGTGGCCGACGATGTTGCCGAACTGCCGGCGCGGCGTTCGGAGCATCCCGAGGCACCAGCGCGGCTTGGTCAGCAGGTCGAGGATGTTGGCGAGCGTGGGCTTCGGCGGCACGCTCAGCCCGTTCTTGAGGTCCTTGTTGCGCTGGCCGAGAATCTGCAGGTCGAGGGTCAGCATCAGCGCGCCGCAGTTCGCGGCCTTGGCGCGGTCGATCAGGCGCTCGATGAAGGCGCGGTCGCGCATCACGTAGAGCTGGAACCAGAACGGCGCCTTGGTGCGGGCGGCGACATCCTCGATCGAGCAGATGCTCATTGTCGACAGCGTGAACGGGATGCCGAATTTCTCGGCCGCGCGCGCCGCCAGGATCTCGCCGTCGGCGTGCTGCATGCCGGTGAGGCCGGTGGGGGCGAGCGCGACCGGCATCGCGACGTCCACGCCGACCATGGTCGTCGCCGTGCTGCGGCCTTCCATGTTGCGCGCGACCCGCTGCCGCAGCTTGATTCCCTGGAAATCGCATTCGTTGGCGCGGTACGTGCTCTCGGTCCACGAGCCGGAGTCCGCATAATCGTAGAACATGCGCGGCACGCGCTTCTTCGCGAGAACCCGCAGGTCCTCGACATCGGTGATGACGGTCATCGGCAGCGCCTCCTCGTCGCGCAATTGTACGTACCGCCCGGCTGCGCCGTGAAATTCCCACCGCCGTCCGGCCGTCGATCGCGCGTCACGGCGGGACCGCGGTGCGCGCCGCCGGCCCGCTTGCCGGTGAGGCAGGTCCGGGCGTCGGCCCGCACCGCGCGTCGGCAGGCGGGCGCGGGTTTATCGGACCGTGCGCTATGCATTAGCATGACGCCATGTCCACATCGAATCCCCCGACCCCGCGCGAGCTCCTGCGGCAGATGTTCGACGCCGCGATCAACGCGGCCCAGCCGGCGCATTGCCTGCCGCCGCATCTGCCCGCGCCCCCCGCCGGACGCGTCGTCGTGATCGGCGCCGGCAAGGCGTCGGCGGCGATGGCGCGGGCCGTCGAGGACAACTGGCCGGGCGCGCTGTCGGGCCTCGTCGTCACCCGCTACGGCTACGGCGTGCCGTGCGAGCGGATCGAGATCGTCGAGGCGGCGCACCCGGTGCCCGATGCCGCCGGGCTCGCCGCGGCGCAGCGCATCCACGCCCTGGTCCAGGGCCTCACCGCGGATGACCTGGTGCTGTGCCTCGTCTCCGGCGGCGGGTCGTCGCTGCTGGCGCTGCCCATCGCGGGGCTGACGCTCGCCGACAAGCAGGCCGTCAACAGGGCGCTGCTGAAGTCCGGCGCGACGATCGGTGAAATGAACTGCGTGCGCCGGCACCTGTCCGCGATCAAGGGCGGGCGCCTGGCCGCCGCCTGCCATCCGGCGAAGGTGGTGACGCTGCTGATTTCCGACGTGCCCGGCGACAACCCCATGGACATCGCCTCGGGGCCGACGGCGCCCGATCCGACCACCTGCGCCGATGCGCTCGACATCATCCGCCGCTACGGCGTCGAGGTGCCGCCGGCGGTGCATCGACGTCCTCGCGAGCGGGCGCGGCGAGTCGGTGAAGCCCGGCGACCCGCGGCTCGCGCAGACCGACACGCGAATGATCGCGGCGCCGGGGATCGCGCTCGAAGCGGCGGCCCGCGTCGCCGCGGCGGCCGGCTATGCCGTGGCGATCCTGGGGGACGCCATCGAGGGCGAGGCCCGCGACGTCGGCAAGGTCATGGCCGGGATCGCGCTCGAGGTGGCGCGACACGATCGCCCGTTCGTGGCACCATGCGTGCTGCTTTCCGGGGGCGAGACGACGGTCACCGTGCGCGGCGACGGACGCGGCGGCCGCAACGTCGAGTTCCTCCTCGCGCTGGCCGTGGCGCTGGACGGGGCGCCGGGCATCCACGCAATCGCCGGCGACACCGACGGCGTGGATGGCATGGAGGAGATCGCCGGCGCGCATCTTGCGCCGGACACGCTGGCGCGGGCATGGGCGTGCGGCATGAAGCCGCGCGACCGGCTCGACCGCAACGACGGCCACGGCTTTTTCGAGGCACTCGGCGATTCGGTCGTCACCGGCCCCACGCTGACCAACGTCAACGACTTCAGGGCGATCCTGATGACCGATGAGGCAAGGAGGGCGACCGCCCGCGGTCGTTGAGCACGATGCGCCGTCAACGCAATGCCAAGATTGTCGCCACGCTGGGTCCGGCGAGCTCCGATGCCGCCACGATCCGCGCGCTGTTCGACGCCGGCGCGGACGTTTTCCGCCTGAACTTCAGTCACGGCAGTCACGACCAGCACCGCGACCGCTTCGAGATCATCCGGCGCATCGAGCGCGAGACGGGCCGCCCCATCGCGATCCTGCTCGACCTGCAGGGCCCGAAGCTGCGCGTCGGCGCGTTCGCCGGCGGCTCGATCGAACTCGCGGAGGGCGCGTCGTTCCGGCTCGACCTCGATCCGGCGCCCGGCGACGCGACGCGCGCCTCGCTGCCGCATCCTGAGATCTTCGCGGCGCTGAAGCCGGACACCGACCTGCTGCTCGACGACGGCAAGATCCGCCTGCACGTCGAGGACTGCGGGGCGGACTTCGCCCGCACGCGCGTCGTCGCCGGCGGGCCGCTGTCCGACCGCAAGGGCGTCAACGTGCCGGGCGTGATCCTGCCGCTGTCGGCGATGACGGACAAGGACCGCGCCGACCTCGACTTCGGGCTCGCGCTCGGCATCGACTGGCTCGCGCTGTCTTTCGTGCAGCGCCCCGAGGACATCGACGAGGTGCGCAGGCTGATCGGCGCCGCCGCCGCCATCGTCGCCAAGCTCGAGAAGCCGATGGCGATCAATCAGCTCGAGGCGATCGTCGAGCGCGCCGACGGCATCATGGTCGCGCGCGGCGACCTGGGCGTCGAGATGCCGCCGGAGCAGGTGCCGACGGTGCAGCGGCGCATCCTGCGCGCGTGCCGCCACGCGGGCAAGCCGGTGATCGTCGCGACCCAGATGCTGGAGTCGATGATCACGTCGCCGGTGCCCACGCGCGCCGAGGCCTCCGACGTCGCCACCGCGATCTACGACGGCGCCGATGCGGTGATGCTCTCCGCCGAATCGGCGTCGGGGCACCATCCGGTCGAGGCGGTGGCGATGATGGAGCGCATCATTCGCGAGGTGGAGAAGGACCCCTACTACCGCAAGGTGATCGACGCCAACCACCTGCCGCCGCAATCCACCAGCGCCGATGCGATCTGCGCCGCGCTGCGCGACGCCGCGCACACGGTTTCCGCCAAGGCCACCATCACGTACACGAGCTCCGGCTACAGCAGCATGCGCGCCGCGCGCGAGCGGCCCGAGGCGCCGATCCTGAGCCTCACGCCCAACGCGTCGACGGCGCGCCGCCTCGCGCTGGTCTGGGGTGTGCACTCGGTCTGGACCAACGAGACCACCGACATCAACACCATGACGGAGCTCGCCTGCAAGACCGCGCTGCACGAGGGCTTTGCCCAGCCGGGCGACAACGTCGTGATCGCGGCCGGCGTGCCGTTCGGCCAGCCGGGAACGACCAACATGCTGCGCCTCGCCGTCGTGCGGGACACGGGCGCGGCGAGTGCGTTCGCCGCCGGCGCCGATACCGGCCGCGCGCAGGGCGGCGGCGGATGAGCGACGCCGTCGCGCCGTCGGCGGCGCGCATCTGGGCGCATTGCGAGGCGCTGGCCCGCTGCTCGGAGCAGCCGGGCGGCCTCACCCGCGTTTTCCTCAGTCCCGAGCAGCGCGCGGTCGACTCGCTGGTGCTCGCGTGGATGCGGGAGGCCGGGATGCAGGCGCGCCTGGACGAGATCGGCAACTGCGTCGGGCGCTACGAGGGCGATCGTCCCGACCTGCCGTGCCTCATGCTGGGGTCGCACCTGGACACCGTGCGCGACGCCGGCCGCTACGACGGCATGCTGGGCGTCGTCGCGGCGATCGAATGCGTGCGCGCGCTCAACGCGCGCGGCCGGCGCCTGCCGTTCGCGATCGTGGTCGCGGGCTTCGCCGACGAGGAAGGCGTGCGCTTCGCCTCGACGCTGCTCGGCAGCCGCGCGATCGCCGGGACCCTCGATCCGGCGGTGCTCGACAAGGTCGACGCGAACGGCGTGCGCATGCGCGACGCGCTGGCTCAGTTCGGGCTCGACCCGGCGCTCGTCGGACGCGCGGCGTACCGGCGCGAGGACATCCTCGCCTACGCCGAGCTGCACATCGAGCAGGGCCCGGTGCTCGAGGAAGAGGGCCTGCCGCTCGGCGTGGTCACCGCGATCAACGGCGCCAACCGGCTGGCCGTCGAGGTGCGCGGCACGGCCGGCCACGCCGGCACCGTGCCGATGAGCCTGCGCCGCGATGCGCTGGCCGCCGCGGCGGAATGCGTGCTCGCGATCGAGCGGCGCTGCGCCGGCGTGCCGGACCTCGTCGGCACGGTCGGCAAGCTCGAGGCGCTGCCCGGCGCGACCAACGTGATCTGCGGGCGCGTGCGCTTCACCATCGACGTCCGCTCGCCCCGCGATGCCGACCGTTTGGCCGCGGTGGCCGGCCTCACGCGCGACCTCGGCGCAATTTGCGAACGCCGCGGCGTGGGCATCGACATCGCGCCGATGCACGAAGGCCGCACCGCGGCCTGCGCTCCCTGGCTGATCGAGCAGATCGGTGCCGCGATCGCGGCGGAGGGCCTCGCCGTGCGCGCGCTGCCGAGCGGCGCCGGCCACGACGGCATGGCGCTCGTCGACGTGACCGACATCGGCATGCTGTTCGTGCGCTGCAAGGGTGGGGTCAGCCACAACCCGGCGGAGGCGATCACGCTCGAGGATGCGCAGACATCCGCGAACGTGTTCCTGCGCTTCATCGAGAATTTCCGGCCGGCGGCCCGAGGTGTGATCACGGCGTGACCGGCGACGGCGCCGCACGGCCGCAGTGCGCGTCCGGGCAGCGTGCGATTGGGAGGCAGGACAGTGAGCGCATACGATGACCTCGGGCGGTGGATCGACGCCCGGCATGCCGAGCAGATCGAGTTCCTGCGCGCGATCGTGCGCGTGCCGTCCGACACGCCCCCCGGCGACAACGCGCCGGCGGCGCAACGGACCGCCGAGCTGCTCGCCGCCATGGGCTTCAGCGTCGAACGCCATCCGGTGCCCGAGGATTTCCTGCGCGCATACGGGATGAGGAGCGTGACGAACCTCATCGTGCGCCACCGCTTCGGCCCGGGCGGGCCGACCGTCGCGCTCAACGCCCACGGCGACGTGGTGCCGCCCGGCGAAGGCTGGACGAAGCCGCCGTACGAGGGCGTGGTCGAGAACGGCCGGATGTACGGCCGCGGCGTGGCGGTGTCCAAGTCCGACATCGCGACGTACACGTATGCGCTCGCCGCGCTGCGCGCGCTGGCGGAAAGCGGCGGGGCGCTCGAACGGCGCGGTCGAGCTGCACTTCACCTACGACGAGGAGCAGGGCGGGCTGGCGGGGCCGGGCTGGCTCCTCCAGCAAGGGCTGACGCGGCCCGACTACGCGATCGCCGCGAGCTTCAGCTACGCGATCGTCACCGCCCACAACGGCTGCCTGCAGTTCGAAGTCACCGTGCACGGCAAGGCGGGACACGGCGCGATGCCCGAATCGGGGCGCGACGCGTTCCGCGCCGGCGCGGCGATCCTGAACGCGATCTACGCCGAGGCCGACGCGCTGAAGGCGACGACCTCACGCGTGCGCGGCATCGCGCACCCGACGATGATCGTCGGCCTCATCGAAGGCGGCATCAACACCAACGTGGTGCCGGACCGCCTCACGCTGCGCCTCGACCGGCGGATGATCCCGGAGGAGGACCCGGCCGCGGTCGAGGCGCGCGTGCGCGAGCTGATCCTCGCGGCGGTGCAGGGTCGCGACGGCATCCGCGTCGAGATCAGGCGACTGCTGCTCGCCCGCGCGCTCAAGCCCCTGCCGGGCCACGAGAAGCTGGTCGCGGCGCTGCGCCGCCACGGGCAGCGCGTGTTCGGCGAGGACCTGCCGGCCACGGGCGTGCCGCTCTACGCCGACGCCCGCCTCTACGGCGAGCACGGCGTGCCGATCGTCATGTACGGCGCCGGCCCGCGCACCATCGCCGAGGCGAACGCCAAGCAACCGGACGAGAACCTCGTGCTGGAGGACCTCCGCCGCGCGACGCAGGTCGTGGCGGCGGGCGTCCACGACCTGCTGACGGGGACGGTCTGACGCGGCCGGGGCATCCACCGGGCGCGTGCCGGTGCACGCCTCACGGAGGCGCGCCGCCCCCCCCCGCGTGTGCGTCAGCCGAGAAGCGCATCGAGCCGGAAGCGGGTGATCTTCGCCACTTGGCGCAGGCACTCGGCGAATTCGGCGGCGCGGTCCTGCTCCACCCGGCGCGCGAACTCGCCGATGATGCCGGCCCGGTCGTGGCCCTTGACGGCGAGGATGAACGGGAAGCCGAACTTCGCGTTGTAGCGCGCGTTCAATTCCTGCAGCCGCGCGAACTCCTCGCGCGTGCACGCGCCGAGCCCGGCGCCCGACTGCTCGCTCGTCGACTCGGCCGTGAGCTCGCCGCGCACCGCGGCCCTGCCGGCGAGCTCGGGGTGCGCGCGCAACAGCGCGAGCTGCCGTTGCTCGCCGGCGCCGTCGACGACGGCGAGCATCGCCCGGTGCAGCGCGGCGACGTCGGCGAACGGGCGCAACGCCCAGACGCCCTCGGCGACCCACGGCGAGTGCTCGAAGATGCCGGAGAGCGCCGCCACGAAAGCCGCGCGGTCGGCGCGATTGAGTTGGTCGAGCGTCACCGGGCCGCCGGCGGTCCGAACGGGTGCGCGGCGATCCAGTGGTGCGCGATGTCGATCCGGCGCGCGATCCACACGTCCTCGTGCCGCAGCGCGTAGTCGACAAAGCGCGCGAGCGCCGCGAACCGCCCGGGCCGCCCGACGAGGCGGCAGTGCAGGCCGATCGAGAGCATCTTCGGCGCGTCCTCCCCGCGCGGATCGCCTTCCGCGTAGAGCACGTCGAAGGCGTCCTTGAGGTAGGCGTAGAACTGCTCGCCGGCGTTGAACCCCTGCGCTGTCGCGAAGCGCATGTCGTTGCTGTCGAGCGCGTACGGCACGACGAGGTGCGGCTGCGTGCCGCGGGCGGTGGCGACCTCGAGCCAGTACGGCAGGTCGTCCGCATACGAATCGGCGTCGTAGGCGAAGCCGCCGTGCTCGACGACGAGGCGGCGGGTGTTCGGCGAATCGCGGCCCGTGTACCAGCCCTGCGGCGGCGCGCCGGTGAGGCGGGCAATGACGGCGACGGCGCGCTCGAGGTGCTCGCGCTCCTGCGCCTCGTCGACGTTCTGGTACGAGATCCAGCGCCAGCCATGGCTCGCGATCTCGTGGCCGTCCGCGAGCATCGTGTCGACGACGGCGGGGTTGCGCTCGAGCGCCATGGCCACGCCGAAGACCGTCAGCGGGATCCGGCGGTCGCGGAACAGGCGCAGCACGCGCCAGACGCCGGCGCGCGCTCCGTACTCGTAGATCGACTCCATGCTCAGATGCCGTTGCGGGAACGCCTGCGCCCCGACGATCTCGGACAGGAACGTCTCCGACGCGGGATCGCCGTGCAGCACGCAGTTCTCGGCGCCCTCCTCGTAGTTGAGGACGAACTGCAGCGCGATGCGGGCGCCGCCCGGCCAGCGCGGATGCGGCGGCCGCGCGCCGTAGCCGGCGAGCTCGCGCGGGTAGGGCGCGGTGCTCATCCGGCGGCGCTGCGCCGGACGATCGAAGGCTCGCTGAACAGCGACGTGAAGGCGACCTTCTCGATGTCCGGCTGGTCGGGAACGAGGTAGAGGACCGGCGCGATCAGCTCCTCGAAGATGCCGCGCAGGCTGCGCGCGCCGGTCTTGTACTCGATCGCGAGCTCGGCGATCTGCTCGAACACCTTCGGCTCGATGGCGAGCTCGACGCCCTCGTTGGCGAAGATCTCGCGGAACTGGTTGTAGATCGAGTTCTTCGGCTCGATCATGATCCGCACCAGTTTTTCCCGGTCGAGGTCCATGAAGCGGGCGATGATCGGCAGCCGCCCGGTGAACTCGGGGATGAGCCCGAAGAGGAAGAGGTCGGTCGGCTTCACCCGCGTGTTGAGGCGCTCCAGGATCCGCTCCTTGGTCCGGTCGGGGTCGCCGCTGGTGGAGATGAAGCCGTAGGTGTGCGTCTGCGAGATGATCTCGCCCAAGCCGACGAACGCGCCGCCGCAGATGAACAGCATGTTGGTCGTGTCGACGTACTGGCCGCCGGCGAGCCGCACCGGCGAGCCTTCCATGATCTTGAGCAGCGCGTGCTGGACGCTCTCGCCCGATCCGGCGCGCGCCTCGCCCTGTGCGCCCGCCTTGAGCTTGTCGATCTCGTCGATGAAGACGATCCCGTGCTGCGCCCGCGCGACGTCGCCGTCGGCCTTGTCGACCAGCCGCTGCAGGATGGCCTCGATCTCGTCGTTGACGAAACGGGTCTGCGCCAGCGTGGTGGCCTCGGCCGTCACGAACGGCACGCCCAGCACGCGCGAGAGCGTCTCGCACAGCAGCGTCTTGCCCGTGCCGGAATTGCCGATCAACAGGATGTTGCTCTTGGCGATCGGATGGTTGTCGCGGCGCGCCGATTCGATCTTGCGGAAGTGCGCGTAGACCGCGACGGCCACGATCTTCTTGGCGTCCTCCTGCCCGATCACGTACTGGTCGAGGTACTCGACGATGACGCGGGGCGTCATCGTGCGCGAGAGGACGCCGGCCGCCGGTGCGGAGGAATCGCTCACGCCTGCACGCGCGCGCGGGCCGCGCCGGGAGCGCGCGCGGCCCGGCGCCGGGTCATATCCGCGTCAGCGTGAAGTTCAGGACGACGGTGTTCCCGCCGAACTTGTTGGCCACCTGGATCTGGCCGCTGACCGTGTTGTCGTTGATCAGCTGGCCCACCAGCGTTCCCGGGAATAGCCCATTGCCGATGTTGATCACCGCGGTGAAGTGATCGATGGTGCCGGTGATCGTGATCGTCTCGTTGACCGGGATCGTCTGCAGCGGGCAGAGGATCGGGTTGTTGGTGGTGAGGGACTTGAAGGTGCCCGTGGCCGTTGCCGACCCGTCGACCGTGTTGTCCGGGTGGACGGTCAGGATCATGCTGACGTTGCCGGTGAAGTTCACCGTCTGCACGCAATTGGTGGCCGGGAACGGCGGGACGGCCGGTATCGTGAAACTGAGCTGTGCCGTTTCGTTCACCGGGCCCGCGTAGGTGTGCGCGCCGCAATTGACCACACAGGTGTTCGGCGCTGGCAGCAGCCACGCCGGGAATCGCGATGCCCTGCAGGATGTAGAGGCGGCGCAGCGTGTCGTAGGGATTGCCGGCGGTGAGGCCCAGCAGCTCGTCGGCCTTGGCGCCGGTGATGGTGCCGGCGAGCTCGGCGTCGAGAATCTGCGTGCGCACCGGGATCGAGTTGAGCAGCACCATCAATGCCGGGTCGGTGACCTGCAGGAAGCTGCCGGACGGGCCCGGCGTCGGCGAGAACGTGACCGCGGCGGCGGCCGCCTGCAGCAGCTTGTACGCGAAGGACGCCTTGATCGCGGCGAGGAGATCGCCGCTGACCGCCTTGGTCGCGATCTTGCCCGCGGCGCCCGCGTCGAACGCGATGGCGTGGCCGACAATGCTGGCCTCGAGATACGCCTCCAGATTGTCGACCGCGCCCGGCGTGCCGTCGATGGTCGCGAGGAGCGCGGCGAGCTGCGTGACGTACTGGTCGTCGGTGATCTCGCCGCGGTTCGCCTTGCCGGCGAGGTCCGTGAGCTGGGTGACGAAGGCGGCGCTGTTGTCGGGGTACGAGCACGCGGTGCCCGTCAGGCCGTCGAATACCTGGCGCACGAGGTTCTTGGTCTGCGCGACGCCATTGACGGTGTAGTCGAACTTGGCGTGATTGCCGTCGTTGATCGTGATCGTCACGTTGCCGACGGTGGTGCGCACCACGGCGCTCGGGTCCCACGGCTCGGCGCTGAACGCCGGACCGGTGGCGGTCCGCACCGTTCCGGTGTAGACCTTGGGCGAGGTTTCCGTCGCCACCGAGAAGAGCCACCAGCCCTTGCCGTTGGTGTCGTACGTGAACCACGTCGCGAAGATCACCTTGCCCTGGTGGTTGAAGTTGATGCCGTAGCCGGATTCTTCGCCGCCCGTCGCGGTGCCGTGCGTGGCCCACCACAAGCCCTGGTAGTTGGTGGCGGCCGACAGGCCGGCGACCGTCGTCCCGTACGCGCAGGTCGGGAGCGCGACGGAGGGCACGAACTGCTGCGGGGTGATCGCCTTGGTCTGGTGGATGCCGTCCACCGTGTAATCGAAGGTCGCGCTCTGGCCGTCCGCGGCGAACGTGATCGTCGCCGTCCCGCGCGTGGTCTTGACGTTGGCGTTCGCAGCGTACGGGTCCGTATTGAACGGCAGGCCGGTGAAGCTGCCGACGTTGCCCGCATAGACGAGGTCGGCCGTCTTCGACGCCACCACGGTGAACCACTGCGGCGTGCCGTCGGCGGCGAACGTGAACCAGGTGGCGAAGACGACGTTGTTCTGGTGCGCGAAATTGACCCCCCATCCCGACTCGGTCGATTTCCACCAGACGCCGGTGTAGTTGTGGGGCAGGGCGTCCTGCGCGGCGCCGACGGCCGTCGCGGCTGCCGGCATGATGGGGATGAAGGCGATCAAGGAGAGCGCGAGGGCCGCGGCTGCGGCGCGAGCAAAGTTGCGCATGATGACCTCTAGGATGCGTTGGCTGACGGCCTAATCTTACACCGCAGGGCAAGACTGCGCCGACCGCCCGTTCGACCGCGCTCCGGCGCTCGTCGCCGCGCGGACCGGCGCGCGAGGCAGAGGCTTGACATCGCGCGCGTCCGAACCCTAACCTAGCGGCGCCTGGCCCTGCTGCACGCGGCGTCGAGATCGCGGCGGCGGGAAGCTTCGTAACGAACCCGGGTCGCCGCGCGCCTGGCTGGCCCGGCCCTCCCTGCAAGGCGTCACGGCGCCCACCTCACGCAGCCTCCATCGATGACCGCCAATCCGGCGCAGTTCGCCACCAGCATTGCTGCCGGACTGATCGCCGGCATCCGCACGATCCTCGGCTCGGCGGCGATGGTCACGCTGATCATGCCGGGATCGCTCCCAGGCGGCATCCAACCCGCGCTCGTCATGCTGCTGACCGGCGGGGCCGTCCTCGCCGCCGTGGTGGCGGCGTTGAGCACCTTTCCGGGCACGGTCGCGCAGGTGCAGGACGGTCCGGCGGTCATTCTCGGCGTGATGGCGAGCACGCTGGCGGCCACGCTGCAGGCGAGCGCGCCGCCGGAGATGGTGATCGTGCTCATACTGGCCTGCGCCAACGTCGTGGCGTTCGCGGCCGGAGCCATCTACTACGGACTGGGCGCCTACCGGCTCGGTGCGCTGATGCGCTTCATCCCCTATCCCGTGATCGGCGGGTTTCTCGCCGGATCCGGGCTCCTCATCCTCATGGGCGCCGGGCGGGTGCTCGCCGGCGGCGCGCTCGCCGACGTCACGCTCTCCGTGGTCACCGAGCCGCTGCGCATTGCGCTCTGGTTGCCGGGCGTCGCGTTCGGGGTGGTCTTCATGCTGGTGCTGCGCCACTGGCACAACGCGCTGGTCGTGCCCGGCATCCTCTTCGGCGGCATCGCGCTTTATCACGCCGGGATGCTCGCCGCCGGCATCTCGATACCGGACGCACAGGCCGCGGGGCTGCTGCTCGGCCCCTTTCCGGAGAGTGCCGGGCTGCAACTGCCGGCGTGGGCGCGCCTGCCCGCGGCAGACTGGTGGCATATGGTCCCGCAGATTCCGACCTTCGGCGCCATCCTGCTGGTGAGCATCGTGGGCCTGCTGCTCAACGTCGGCGGGCTCGAGCTGGCGACCCGGAGCGAGATCGACATCAACCGCGAGTTGCGCGCGGCCGGCGTCGCCAACATGGCCTCGGGGCTGCTCGGCGGCGGGCTCGGTTTTCATGCGCTGTCGGCCTCGGTCCTCGGTTTCGGCATGGGGGCCAACAGCCGGCTGATCGGACTCGCGGCCGGGGCGATGTGCGCGGGGGCGCTGCTGGCGGGACTCTCGCTGCTCGCCTTCATGCCCAAGGCCATACTGGGCGGGCTTCTGCTCACGATGGGCGCCGGGCTGCTGCTGCAATGGCTCTACGACGGCTGGAGCCACCTGCCGATCCAGGACTATGTCGTCGTCGCGCTGATCGTCGCGGTGATCGGCACCGCAGGCATCCTCACCGGCGTGCTGGTCGGCATCGGCGTTGCGATCCTGCTCTTCGTGTTGAGCTACAGCCGGGTGCGGGTGATCCGCCACGAGCTCACCGGGGCCGAATTCAGCAGCAACGTCGACCGCGGGCCGGTGGCGCTGCAGCGGCTGAAGGCGAAGGGCCACGCGATCCGCGTGGTCAAGCTCGAGGGGCTGATCTTCTTCGGCACCGCGTACTCGGTGCTCACCCAGATGCAGCAGCGCCTCAAGGACACCGCCGACACGCCGTTGCGCTACCTGCTGCTCGATTTCCACCACGTGCCCGCCACCGACTCCTCGGCGATGTCGGCGTTCGCCAAGATCCACGGGCTGTGCGAGCGCAACGACTGCGAGCTCGTGTTCACGCGGATGAGCGAGGACATCGAGCGCCAGTTCAAGCGCGCCGGCATCGATCCGGACATACTCAACGTCAGGTTCTTCGGCGACCTCGACCACGCGCTCGAGTACTGCGAGGACAACCTGCTGGCGAGCGAGGACGGCGCCGATCTTGCGGCGGGCGGGTCGATCTGGGAGCGCATCGCGGCGGCGCTGCCCGAGGGAACGCCGCTGTCCGCCTTCCAGGCGTACCTGACGCCGCGGATCTTCCAGCCGGGCGAGTATCTGGTCAAGCAGGGCGACCAGCCGACCGAGATCATCTTCATCGAATCCGGCCGGGTGACGGTGCAGGTCACCTTTCCCGACGGTCGCTCGATCCGCCTGCGCGCGATGACCATGGGCACGATGCACGGCGAGCTCGGTCTGTACCAGAACCAGCCGCACAGCGACTCGGCGATCGCCGACGAGCTCACGCACGCGTACGTGCTGACCACGGAGAAGCTGCACGAGATGGAGCACAACGATCCGAAGCTCGCCAACTCGCTGCACTACACCATCGTGGCGCTGCTCTCCGATCGCCTGATCGGCACCAGCTTGCTGCTGCAGCGCCTGATTCACTAGTGGCCGCCGGGCGCAATCCGCGGACGTCCCGGCTCCGCCCGCAGCGCGCGGCAACTGCATCGCCGGCGGGCTGAGCTTTGCGCCATCCGCTCGGTCGCCTGCGCGACGCGATCTTCTTCGCCTCGGGCTTTTCCGGACTGATCTACGAATCGATCTGGGCGCGCTGCCTCCAGCTCTTTCTCGGTCACGCCGCGCATGCGCAGACGCTCGTCCTCGCCATCTTCATGGGCGGGATGGCGCTGGGGGCCGCGCTCGCCGCGCGCTACGCGGCGGCCATCGCCAGTCCTCTCGCCGCGTATGCGCGATCGAGGCCGCCATCGGCCTTCTTGCACTCGGCTTCCATCCCGCGTTCGTCGCGGCCACCGGCGGCTTCTACGACGTCGCCCTTGACGGGCGACTGGGCGGCGCCTCCTTCGGGGCGATCCAGTGGGGCCTGGCGGCAATCCTGATCCTGCCGCAGTCGATCCTGCTCGGCGCCGGACATCGCGTTCGAGATGCCGCGCGCCCATGCGGCGCGGTCCGCCGCCCGGCGTTGAGCGTTCCGGGGCAGGCGCGCGCGACGCCCCGGGATGGCTGGCCGATGCCGTCGCCGGGAAGGTACACTGCCGCGGGTCCGGGCCGTCCGGCAAGCCGGCGGCCGCCATCCATCGAGTCGGAGACGAGAATCGCAAACCCTCTGGCGGTCCCTCGCGTGGCGATCGATTTCCTATTCCGCCACCCATGGACCACGTTCCTTCTCATGGGGGCGTGCTTCCTGCTGTTCGGCGTGACGTCGGTGAACCTGTTCTACCTGCTGCTGACCAACATCAACCTGTTCATCGAGTACGGGGCGATGGTGATCGACGACGGCGCGCTGCGGCAGCTGGGCGAGCTCCTCGGCCTCGCGTTCCTCAGCGGGCTGTTCTACATCTGCTTCGCCGTCTGCGATCGCACGCTGCTGCGGCGCCTGACCGGCGCGACGCTGCGCGAATGCCGCCTGCGCGCGGGCTCTGGCAAAATGCACACAGCCGGGCGGTGAGCCTTGGCGCGCGGCGCGCCGGGCGGTCCCGCTGCGCAAGATCGAATGGATGACGATGCAGGAAATTCTCGGCGTGCTGCTGTTCGTGGCGGGAGGCTGGCTCTTCTGGAGCAACCTCAAGGCGCGCGAGGCCGCGAATGCGGCGATCAGGTCCGCGTGCCGGGCCCAGGGCCTGCTCTTTCTCGACGACACGGTCGGGCTGGAGTCGGTCCGCCCCGTGCGCGACGCCGACGGGCGCATGCGGATCCGGTGGGTGTACGCCTTCGAATACAGCGACACCGGTCACGACCGGCGCAAGGGGCGCGTCTGCCTGACCGGTGACACGCTGTCCGCGGTCGAGATCGACCCCCGCCCCGCGCCGGAGGGCGTGCTTCCGCACTGACGGCCGGGAGGGCCACGCAATCGTCCGGGTAGAATCCGGATCGGGCGCCGTGCGGCGGGGGATGAGATGTCGGTGAGGGCGTGGGCGACGTGGCTGATAGGGGTGACGCGCTGGCTGGCCGTCAAGGCGGCCACCGGGATCCGCTGGCTGTGCATCGTCCTCATCGCCGTCGGCCTGGGCATCGCCGCCACGCATTACTCGGAAGGGGAATTCCTGGCGAGCCTCGCCCTCTACGGTGCGCTGCCGGTGGCCGTGGGCCTGTTCCTCGCGGACATCCTGCAGCGTTTCGGAACGAAGGAAGAAGAAGAATAGGGCGCCGCGGCCCGGCGCGGGCAACAGCGGGCTCATCCGCACGACCGACTCGGTGACGCCGCGAATGCGGCACAATCCGGGTCCCTGCACCGCTCGCGGCTTCTACCGCGATCCCGTTCCGCGCGCCGTTCCGATGACCGCCTCCTTCCCCGACCGTGACCTGCGCCCGCGCGCTCTCGCGCTCCTGCGCGAGACGTTCGGCCACGCCGCCTTCCGCGGCGCCCAGGCCGAGATCGTCGATCACGTGACGGCAGGCGGCGACGCGCTGGTGCTGATGCCCACCGGCGGCGGCAAATCGCTGTGCTACCAGGTGCCCTCGCTGCTGCGCGAAGGCACCGGCATCGTCGTCTCGCCGCTGATCGCGCTGATGCAGGACCAGGTCGCGGCGCTGCTGCAGCTCGGCGTGCGCGCGGCGTTCCTCAACTCGACGCAGGACGCGGGCGCGGCCCGCGCGGTCGAGCGCGCGCTGGTCGCGGGCGAGCTCGATCTCCTCTATTTCGCGCCCGAGCGGCTGCTGACGCCGCGGTGCCTCGAGCTGCTCGAACGCGCGCGGGTCGCGCTGTTCGCCATCGACGAGGCGCACTGCGTATCGCAATGGGGGCACGATTTCCGCCCCGAGTACCTGCAGCTGTCGGTGCTGCACGAGCGCTTTCCGGACGTGCCGCGCATCGCGCTCACCGCCACCGCCGACCCCCAGACCCGCACCGAGATCATCAGCCGTCTCTCGCTCGAGCGCGCCCGCGTCTTCGTGTCGAGCTTCGACCGGCCGAACATCCGCTACACGATCGTCGACAAGGACGACCCGCGCACGCAGCTGCTGCGCTTCATCCGCGACGAGCACGCCGGCGACGCCGGGATCGTCTATTGCCTCACCGCGGCGCAAGGTCGACGAGACCGCGGCATGGCTCGCCACCAAGGGCGTGCACGCGCTGCCGTACCACGCCGGCATGGACAACGCCGCGCGCGCGGAGCACCAGGCGCGCTTCCAGCGCGAGGACGGCGTGGTGATCGTGGCGACCATCGCGTTCGGCATGGGCATCGACAAGCCTGACGTGCGCTTCGTCGCGCATCTCGACCTGCCGAAGAGCATCGAGGGCTACTACCAGGAAACGGGGCGCGCCGGCCGCGACGGCCTGCCGGCGGACGCCTGGATGGCGTACGGGCTGGCCGACCTCGTCCAGCAGCGGCGCCTCATCGACATGTCGGAGGCGAGCGAGGACTACAAGCGCGTCTCCACCGCCAAGCTCGACGCGCTGCTCGGCCTGTGCGAGACGGCGGGCTGCCGCCGCGTGCGCCTGCTCGCGTATTTCGGCGAGGCCAGCACGCCCTGCGGCAACTGCGACACCTGCCTCGAGCCGCCGGTGACGTGGGACGCGACCGCCGCGGCGCAGAAGGCGCTGTCGGCGATCTACCGCACCGGCCAGCGCTTCGGCGCCGTGCATCTGATCGACGTGCTGCGCGGCAAGGACACCGAGCGCACCGCCCGCTGGGACCACGACAAGCTGTCGGTGTTCGGCGTCGGCGCCGATCTCGACGAGGCCGCGTGGCGCGGCGTGTTCCGGCAGCTGGTCGCGCTCGGGTTCGCGCAGGTCGACCACGAGGCGCACGGCGCGCTCAAGCTGACGGCGGCGAGCCGTCCCGTGCTGCGCGGCGAGGAGCGCGTCGAGATGCGGCGCGTGGTCGCGCGAGCGCGGCCGGCGGCGAAACCGCGCGCGGGCGCCGGCGGGCGACCTGCCGCCGGCGGACGCCGACCTCTTCGAGCGCCTCAAGGCGTGGCGGCAGGGCGAGGCGCGCACGCAGTCGGTCCCGGCCTACGTGATCCTGCACGACAGCACGCTCGCGGAAATCGCGCGCCGGCGGCCGGCCGATGCGGGCGCGCTGGCCGGCATCGCGGGCATCGGCGCGAAGAAGCTGGAGCGCTACGGCGCGGCATTGCTGGAACTCGTGAGAATCGCGTAGCCCGGGTTGAGCGAATGCGAAACCCGGGCGGTCGCGGCGATGGCCCCGGGTTTCGCGTTCGCTCAACCCGGGCTACGCGAGGTCGACCACCCGGCACGGAGCCGGAAGCATCGAAACATCACCGTCGTCAACGACATCGGATCCGTATGGCCCTGAAATCCACGATCTTCAAAGCCGATCTGCACATCGCCGACATGGATCGCAATTACTACGACCGGCACGCGCTCGTGATCGCGCGGCACCCGTCGGAAACCGACGAGCGGATGATGGTTCGGCTGCTCGCCTTCGCCCTGCACGCCGATCAGGCGCTGGCGTTCGGGAGAGGCCTCTCCACCGACGACGAGCCCGATCTCTGGCGCCGCGACCTGACCGGCGCGATCGAGCTGTGGATCGAGGTCGGCCGGCCGGACGAGCGGCGCGTGCGCAAGGCCTGCGGCCGCGCGGCGCGGGTGATCGTCTACAGCTACGGCGGCTCGGCGGCCGCGCTCTGGTGGGAACAGGCCCGCGGCCGGCTCGAACGCGCCGGCAACCTGACGGTGTTCAGCGTCCCGCCGGCCGCCACGCAGGCGCTCGCGAAGCTCGCGCGCCGGACGATGGAGCTGCATTGCACGATCCACGACGGCCTCGTGTCGTTCGCCGACGATGACGCGCGCGTCGAAATCGAGATCGCGACCGTGAAGGCGGGGTGAATCGGCGGGCGCCGCGATGTCGCGGCCGGGCGGGCGGGAGCCTTTCCACGAGGCGCGTTCTGTGGAACAATCGGGTCAACTTATCGTTCCAGGGTGACCGCCATGTTGGACCGCGACGGTTATCGCCCGAACGTTGCCATCGTCGTCGTCAACGCCAGGAATCAGGTTTTTTGGGGCAAGAGGGTACGCGAGCACTCGTGGCAGTTTCCGCAAGGCGGCATCAATCCCGGCGAGACGCCCGAACAGGCGATGCTGCGGGAGTTGCACGAGGAAGTCGGCCTGTTGCCTCACCACGTCCGGATTCTCGGCCGCACGCGTGACTGGCTGCGTTACGAGGTGCCGCAGCACTGGGTCAGACGCGAGTGGCGTGGCAGCTACCGCGGGCAGAAGCAGATCTGGTACCTGCTCCGGCTGACCGGCCGGGACAGCGACGTGTCGCTCCGCGCGAGCGACCACCCGGAATTCGACGCGTGGCGCTGGCACGACTACTGGGTGCCGCTCGAGTCCGTGATCGACTTCAAGCGCGAGGTCTACCGGCGCGCGCTGATGGAACTCGAGCGCCATCTCCACGACCGTCCCCAGACGCGGCGCGACCGCCTCTACGGCTGGGCGCACGCGGCGATTCCGCCGTCGTACGCCGACCCCGCGACGCAGAACGGCGACTGACGCCGCGGGTCCGCCCGCGTGGCCCGGCTGCAGCCCGGGTTGAGCGGAGCGAAACCCGGGTGGTTGGGGCATTGGCCGCGGTTGCCCCGGGTTTCGCTGCGCTCAACCCGGGCTACGGTTCGCGGGCTACACCGCGCTTGGCGTGAGGGACGTCACTGCATCATGCCGAGGCCCATCATGCCGGCGGTGCCGCCGACGAGCACCGACATCAGCACGGCCGACAGCGCGAAGCCAAGCAGGAGACCGCACAGGACCACCACGATGGTGTAGGCGACCGCCTTGTCCTGCGGGCATTTCTTCATCACGACCACACCCAGGAAGAACGTGTAGAACGAGTAGATCGCGGCGAGGAGGCCGATGATGCCGCCGATGCCGGGTATCAGCTGGAAGATCCCGGCGATCCACGCCGCGGTGTACGAATAGGCCGTCAGCTTCAGCGACTGGATGAAGTTCTTCTCGCCGCCGAAGGTGGGCGCCAGCGCGTCGACGATCAACGCCAGCAGGTAGGTGACCGCCAGGCCGATGCCGTAGCTCACGATCGCGACGGTGAGGCCGAGCATGCCGCCGCGTATCGCCATCGCGACCGGTCCTATCGCCGCCAGGATCAGGACGTAGCCGACGTAGAGCGACTGCACGGTCGCCGCTTCCCCGGCGATGACGGGCCATTCGGTCTTCGGGGTCAGCAGGATGTTCTTGACGCGATCGACGAGTGCCATGAGGAATCTCCCGTAAGTGACTGCGGCGGGCCGCGCATGGGCTTCGTGAGCCTCGCGCGTGTCGTTGCGTGTGGCTGCGCGGATGCAGTTTAGGCCAAGCCGGTACGGGTGTCGAACCATCCGCGCGACGCGCGCGTCCGGGCGGCGACGAGCCCGCGCGGCAGCGGCGCAGGCCTAGCCGAGCAGCACCAGGTTGTCGCGGTGGATGAGCTCGGGCTCGTCGACGTAGCCCAGGATCGTCGCGATCTCGGAGGACGGCCGGCGCAGGATCCGCGCCGTCTCCTGGGCGCTGTAGTTGACGAGCCCGCGCGCGATCTCGCGGCCGTCGGCGTCGAGGCAGCCGACGACTTCGCCGCGCTCGAACTCGCCCTCGACCGCCACGACGCCGATCGGCAGCAGGCTCTTGCCGTCGCTCTTCAGCGCGCGGACCGCGCCGGCGTCCAGGCGCAGCCGTCCGGCGAGCTGCACGTGGTCGGCGAGCCATTGCTTGCGCGCGGCGAGCGTCACCGGCTCGGCCAGCAGCGCGGTGCCGATGTCCTCGCCGGCGGCGAGGCGCACCAGCACGTCGTCCTCGCGGCCGGAGGCGATCACGGTCGACGCCCCCGAGCGCGCGGCGCGCTTGGCCGCCAGCACCTTGGTCAGCATCCCGCCCCGCCCCATCGCGCTCCCCACCCCGCCGGCCATCGCCTCCAGCTGCGCGTCGCCGGCGCGTGCCACGGCGACCAGCGTGGCCGCCGGGTCCTTGCGCGGGTCCGCGGTGTAGAGGCCGTCCTGGTCGGTGAGCAGGATCAGCACCTCGGCCTCGATCAGGTTGGTCACCAGCGCGCCGAGCGTGTCGTTGTCGCCGAAGCGGATCTCGTCGGTGGTGACGGTGTCGTTCTCGTTGATGATCGGGACCACGCCCAGCGCGAGCAGCGTGCGCAGCGTCGAGCGCGCATTGAGGTAGCGGCGGCGATCGGCGAGATCGTCGTGGGTGAGCAGGATCTGCGCGGTGTGCAGGCCGAACTTGGCGAAGGCGCTTTCGTACGCCTGCACGAGGCCCATCTGGCCGACCGCCGCAGCCGCCTGCAGTTCGTGCATCGTGGACGGGCGCGCGCTCCAGCCGAGGCGCTTCACGCCCTTCGGCGATGGCGCCGGAGGACACCAGCACCACGTCGCGGCCGGCACGGCGCAGCTGCGCGATCTGCGCCGCCCAGCGCGCCACGGCGGCGTGGTCGAGGCCGCGCCCGTCGTTGGTGACGAGGCTGGAGCCGACCTTGACGATGAGGCAGCGGGCGGAGGCGACGGGCGAGGTCATCGGCGCGGCACGCTCGCTCAGGACCCGGGGGCCGCCTGCGCGGCGTCGGTCGCGGCGTCCGTCGTTGCGGCGGCATCCGTCGCGGCAGGCGGATGCGCATCGAGCCATTCCTGGATCCTGTACACGAGCTCGCGGCAGCCCTCGCCGTTGATGGCGGTGATCGCGAACACCGGGCCCTTCCACCGGTACGCCTTCACGAACGCCTTGACGCGCCGCGCGCGCTCCTCCTCCGGGACGAGATCGAGCTTGTTGAGCACCAGCCACCGCGGCTTCTCGTAGAGCGTCGGGTCGTAGCGCCGCAGCTCGTTGACGATCGCCTTCGCGTCGTGCACCGGGTCGGCGTCGGGGTCGAGCGGGGCGAGGTCGACGATGTGCAGCAAGCAGCCGCGTGCGCTGCAGGTGGCGCAGGAACTGGATGCCGAGGCCCGCGCCGTCGGCGGCGCCTTCGATCAGGCCGGGGATGTCGGCCACCACGAAACTGCGCTCGGCGTCGGTGCGCACGACGCCGAGGTTCGGCGCGAGCGTGGTGAACGGATAGTCGGCGACCTTCGGCCGCGCCGCGGAGACCGAGCGGATGAACGTGCTCTTGCCGGCGTTGGGCATGCCGAGCAGCCCGACGTCGGCCAGCACCTTCAGCTCGAGGTGCAGCTTGCGCTTCTCGCCCTCGCCGCCGGGCGTGCACTGGCGCGGCGCGCGGTTGATGCTCGACTTGAAGTGCAGGTTGCCGAGCCCGCCCTTGCCGCCGCGGGCGACCACCGCCTGCTGGTCGTGCGCGGCGAGGTCGGCCAGGCGCTCGCCGGTGTCGGCGTCGGTGACGACGGTGCCCACCGGTACCCGCAGCACGATGTCCGGGGCGCCCTTGCCGTACTGGTCGGCGCCGCGGCCGTTCTCCCCGCGCTTTGCCCGGTGGATGCGCGCGAAGCGGTAGTCGATCAGCGTGTTGATGTTGCCGTTGGCGACGAGCAGGATGCTGCCGCCGCGGCCGCCGTCGCCGCCATCGGGGCCGCCGCGGGGGACGTACTTCTCGCGCCGGAACGAGGCGGCGCCATTGCCGCCGTCGCCGGCGATGACCTCGATGTACGCTTCGTCGATGAATTTCATGCGGGGCTCTTCCGGAACAGGACGAAGCGCTCGGTGTCGTCGCCGCGGCGGCTTCCCGTCCACGCGACCTCCCAGCCGAGGCGCACGATGGGCTCGCCATCCTGCCGCCCATACTGGACGAGCAGGTACTCGCACTCGTGGCCGGAGGATTTCTCCTCGCGCACGGTGACGAGGTTTGCGAAGTAGTGGAGAAGCACACGCTGCGGGTCGCCGAGGTTGCGGCTCGCCACGCAGCCTTGCGCGGGAAGCTGCCGCGCGAGCGCTTCGGCGACCGACCGGTAGCTGCGGCGCGAATCGAGGTAGGGCAGCCAGATCGACATGTACAGGCCCCACACGAGCGTCATGCCCACGGCCCAGTTGAGCACCGCCCGGCGATTGGTCCGCCGCGCCGGGCGGACCAGCGCCAGCCAGACCACGGACAGGAACGCCGAGACCGCGAAGGCCGGCCACAGGAACGGCGGCCGGTAGCCTGGCTCGGAATCACGGAACATGCGAGCGACGGCGGCCGAAATGCCGTGTGCCGACGCGTCGAACCACAGCCACCACACGAGCGCGGCGAGGAGCCCGAAGGTGAGGATGCCGAACCAGTCGAGGGCGCCGGAGAAACCCCGCGGCAGCGTGTCCACTTCGAGCGCCGCCAGCAGGCTGAGGGGCAGCAGCAGAGGCATCCAGTTGATCGCGCGCGGCTCGGCCATGATCAGGAGATTGGCGATGATCACCAGCGCCAAGGTGCAGGGCAGGACGACGCCGGCATTGGCGAGGCCGCCGTTGAACCCGCGGCCGCGCGTCCACAGCGTCCAGGCCACGAGCGGCAGCGCCGGCCATGCGAACCACGGCAGGTTCTTGAGCACGTAGACGGGATCGCTGTCTCCCTCTGCGGGAAGCGGGCCGAGGTAGTCGTTGAGCGATTGCACGGCCCACCATGCGTCGAGGTGCGCCGGCGCGCGCAGCGCGAGCGCCAGCGGCCAGGAGGCGGCGAGCGGCAAGGCGACGGCGAGCGCGATCCCTGCGGTCACCGCGTACTGCCGGGTGCGCCAGCCGGCGAACGCGAGCGGAAGGACGAGAGCGGTCATCCCCAGCCAGACGGGCCCGAGGAAGCCGCGCGCGAGGAACGCGACGGCGATGCCGAGGCCGAGCATCGCGCCGCCGCCGACGGGGCGTCGCAAAGCCAGCGCAAAGCCGTACAGCGCCATCGCGACACCGAGCAGCAGCCCCATCTCCGGAGACATCTGGTGCGCCCGGTCCCAAAGCCCGACCGAGCCGACCAGGATCAGCACCGGCAGCCAGCGCATCGACCGCCCGTACAGTTCGCGCGCGGTCGCGGCGAGGAAGAGCAGCGTCGCGGCGAGCATGAGGCCGACGGAAAGCCTCGCCGCATCGTGCGCGGGCAGCGCCGGCGACAGCAGGCGTTCGGACAGCGCGGCGGCGGCGTAGGCGAGCGGCGGGCGGTCGGGATAGGGCTCGCCGGCGAGCGCGGGACGCAGCACGTCCCCGGACTGCACCATGCCATGGGCCACGCCGAACGCCGCCGCGTCCTCGGTCTTCCAGGGATCGTGCCCGATCAATCCCAGCACGATCCACGTCGCGCACAACAGCACCAGCCCGAACGTCTTCAGGGCGCGATAGCGCCCCGAGGGTGCCGGTGCCGCCGCGCTCATCGCGACGTTGCGGGGGGAAGCCATCGCGGGGCGGACCGGGTGGGGGAGTTGGATTCTGCGGGAAAGAAAAAGGCAGCCGAAGCTGCCTTTTTCGAGCGGGTTCTGGACGGAACCGCGAGGCGGCCTAGGCCGAGGGCGCCGCGGCCTTCGGGCTGGCCGCGGTTTTCGAACCGTAGCGCTGGCGGAATTTCTCGACCCGGCCGGCGGTGTCCATCACCTTCTGCTTGCCGGTGTAAAAGGGGTGGCAGACCGAGCACACTTCGACGTGCAGCGGCTTGCCCACGGTGGAGCCGGTCTCGAACGTGTTGCCGCAGCTGCAGGTGACCTGGATCGCGCTGTACTTGGGGTGGATTCCGGTTTTCATGATGTCCTCGTGGGCGCGCCGCCGCCTGACATGCGGGGTCTGGCCCGATTGGCCGAACAATGGGAAATTATGCCATTTTTCCCGCCACAACGCAAAGCCGGCGGCGGGAGGCACCCCACATTGGGGCGCGCACGCGCCGCTCAACCCCGCTGCATCGAGTCGTCTGCGCCGCGCAGCCCGGGTTGAGCGCCAGCGAAACTCGGGGCCATTGCCGCAACCACCCGGGTTTCGCTGGCGCTCAACCCGGGCTACATGCGGGGGAGTGGAGCGCCTATCCGCGCCGCATCGAGTCGAAGAAGTCCGAGTTGTTCTTGGTCGACTTGACCTTGTCCAGCAGGAATTCCATCGCGTCGAGCTCGTCCATCGGGTAGAGGAGCTTGCGCAGCACCCACACCTTTTGCAGGATGTCGGGCTTCAGCAGCAGTTCCTCGCGCCGGGTGCCGGAGCGGTTGACGTTGATCGACGGGTAGATCCGCTTCTCGGCCATGCGCCGGTCGAGGTGGATTTCCATGTTGCCGGTGCCCTTGAATTCCTCGTAGATCACGTCGTCCATCCGCGAGCCGGTGTCGATCAGCGCGGAGGCGATGATCGTCAGCGAGCCGCCTTCCTCGATGTTGCGCGCCGCGCCGAAGAAGCGCTTCGGGCGCTGCAGCGCGTTGGCGTCGACACCGCCGGTGAGCACCTTGCCCGACGCCGGCACGACGGTGTTGTAGGCGCGGGCGAGGCGGGTGATCGAATCGAGCAGGATCACGACGTCCTTCTTGTGCTCGACCAGGCGCTTCGCCTTCTCGATCACCATCTCGGCGACCTGGACGTGGCGCGTGGCGGGCTCGTCGAACGTCGAGGACACGACTTCCCCGCGCACCGAGCGCTGCATCTCGGTGACTTCCTCCGGCCGCTCGTCGATCAGCAGCACGATCAGGATGACGTCCGGGTGATTGGCGGCGATCGAGTGCGCGATGTGCTGCAGCATCACGGTCTTGCCGGACTTGGGGCGGCGACCAGCAGGCCGCGCTGGCCCTTGCCGATCGGCGCGACGATGTCGATGATCCGGCCGGTGATGTTCTCCTCGGCCTTGATGTCCCGCTCGAGGACCAGCGGCTCGTCGGGGAAGAGCGGCGTCAGGTTCTCGAACAGGATCTTGTTCTTGGCGTTCTCGGGCGGCTCGCCGTTGACCTTGTCGACCTTGACCAGCGCGAAATAGCGCTCGCCGTCCTTCGGCGTGCGGATCTCGCCCTCGATCGTGTCGCCGGTGTGCAGGTTGAAGCGGCGGATCTGCGACGGCGAGATGTAGATGTCGTCGGTGCCCGCGAGGTACGAGGTGTCGGGCGAGCGCAGGAAGCCGAAGCCGTCGGGCAGCACCTCGAGCGTGCCGTCGCCGAAGATGCTCTCGCCCTTCTTCGCCTGCTGCTTCAGCATCGCGAAGATGAGGTCGTGCTTGCGCATGCGGTTCGCGCCTTCGAGCTCCATCGAGTTGGCGAGGTCGACGAGTTCGGTTACGTGCTTTGCTTTGAGTTCGGACAGTTGCATGGCGCAGGGAGGGGGGTGTCGCGGAAAAGGCGAAGGCGGCGGGGTGCCGCAGGAGAAGACTCGGGAGCGTGGCGCCCGGGAAGAAACTAGGCGGCGCCTTGAGCGGTGCCGCGCGTCCGGCCCTCAGACCGAGGGGGACGCTTGGGGCACGAGGATCAGCGTAGCGGGTTCAGAGATTGCTGTCAACAAAGGCGGTGAGCTGGGAGCGGGAAAGGGCGCCCACTTTCTGGGCGTGCGCCTGCCCCCCCTTGAACAGGATCAGCGTGGGGATGCCGCGGATTCCGTACTTGCCGGTGATGCCGGGATTGGCGTCGATGTCGAGCTTGGCCACGGTCAGGCGGCCGGCGTAGTTCTTCGCGACTTCCTCCAGCACGGGGGCGATCATCTTGCACGGACCGCACCATTCCGCCCAGTAGTCCACCAGCACGGGTGTCTCGGACTTGAGGACGTCCTGGTCGAAGGTGGCGTCGGAAACGTGCTTGATGTGGTCACTCATTTCAACCTCGCGGGGCTCGGAAGAGCGGGGAGCAGGTGGTGGGGGTGCGGCGGCGGGCGTCTTGATCGCCGACGCCGTCGCAACGGGCCTTTGCGGGCGCCGGACATGAGCCAAGTTAGCCGAACCTCGCCCGATGCGCAAGCGCCCGCGCGAATAGGGGCTCCGCAGTCCGCCAAATGGGGTTCGATTTGGTAAAATCCAACTTTTTTCGCGCGGGGCCGTGCAATGACCTACGTCGTCACCGAGAGCTGCATCCGCTGCAAGTACACCGATTGCGTCGATGTCTGTCCGGTCGACTGCTTCCGCGAAGGGCCCAATTTCCTGGTCATCGACCCCGACGAGTGCATCGACTGCACGCTGTGCGTCGCCGAATGCCCGGTCGAGGCGATCTTCGCCGAGGACGACGTCCCGCCGGACCAACAGCAGTTCACGGCGCTCAACGCCGAGCTCTCGAAGCTGTGGAAGCCGATCATCGAGCGCAAGCCCGGCCCGCCGGACGCCGACGAATGGAAGGACGTCAAGGACAAGCTCAAGTTCCTCGAACGCTAGAATGTGCCCCCGAAGCTCGCTTTGTGCGGCTGCGCCGCATGCCGCTTCGCGGGACCAGCCTTCGGCTGTCCTGCGGCCTGCGGCCTTGTGCTCGCCTCCCCCCAAGGGGGCGATCAGTACCCTTCGGGCGGCCGTGCGGGTACTGACGTTGACCCCCGGGGCCGGTAACCCCTAAAATCGCGTGGTTTTGCGCTCCCCCCATCCCGAATCCTCAGGCCTCGACCCGACAATGACCCAGACGACCCGTTTCGCCGCCGCCGCGGCGCTGGCACTGGCTGCCGCAGTGCCGTTCGCGGCGGCTGCCCAGAGCGCACCGGCCGGCAATGCCTCCGCCGGCTCCCAGAAGATACAGATGTGCTCCGGCTGCCACGGCATCGAGGGTTGGCGCACGGCGTTCCCGGAGGTCTACAAGGTGCCGAAGCTGGGCGGCCAGCACCAGGCGTACATCGTCAAGGCCTTGCAGGAATACAAGAGCGGCGAGCGCAGCCACCCGTCGATGCGGGCGATCGCCGCCTCGCTCTCCGACCAGGACATGGCCGATCTCGCCGCGTATTACGCGCAGACGGGCCTCAAGACGGCGGCGAAATGACCATGAGCAGACACCTGTTGATCTCCCTCGCCGCCGCAGCAGCAATCACGGCCGGGGCCGGCGCGCAGGCCGCGAACGTCGATGCCGGCAGGGCCAAGGCCAAGGAAGTCTGCGCCGCGTGCCATGGCGAGAACGGCAACAGCACGGTGGCGGACTATCCGCGGCTCGCGGGCCAGCACGCCGACTACCTCGAGAAAGCGCTGCGTGATTACAAGTCGGGCGCGCGCAAGAACGCGATCATGTCCGCGTTCGCGGTGCCGCTGTCGAAGGCCGACATCGAGAATCTCGCCGCGTATTTCCACGCGCAGCCGGCGGCGGTGTCGACGGCCCACTGAGCGCTTGTTGTCGGAATGGCATACGGGCGCCATCCAAGGGCGCCCGTTTCATTTGTGCGGATGCGTGCCGGATGTGTAGCCCGGCGTTGAGCGCAGCGAAACCCGGGGCAACGGCGGCCATTGCGGCATCCACCCGGGTTTCGCATTCGCTCAACCCGGGCTACGCCTCGACGCCGGTTGCGGCCTCAACGCCCGGCGCGGCCACGATGCGGGTTGCGGCCTCGACACCGGGCGCGGCCTACCCTTGCCGCTCGAGGCAGGCGAGGTAGATCGTCGCGTCCGGCGGCGTCCCGTGGCGCTGCGCGTGCCAGATCACTTCCGACAGGCACTCCTGCACTGCGTGCAGCGCCGCGTGCTCGTCGCCGCGGGCGGCGCGCAGCCGCTCGAAGTGCGCGCGGATGCCTGGCGGCTGGTCGATCGCGAGTTGCTCGGCAATCGCCAGGTGGAGCGACAGGTGCAGGAACGGGTTGACGGCCCCGGCCTCGGGTGGAAAGTCGCGGTCCAGATGGCGCTCGGGGTGCTCGACGACCGCGTGGTATTCCGGGTGCAGCAGGATGATCCCGGCCGCGATCCGCTCCAGCGCCGAGAGCGGCGCCCCGGCGCGGTGCTTGGCCCAGGCGGTGGCGAGAAACTGTCGTGCCTCGTCGCGGGAGGGGGCGAACATGCTGCCGTCACCCCGTCTTGTCGCGGAACTCGCACAGATCCCTGATGAGACACTCCCCGCATTTCGGCGAGCGGGCCACGCAGGCGTAACGGCCGTGCAGCAGCAGCCAGTGATGCGCGTCCTGCCGGAACTCCTCCGGCACGAACTTCAGCAGCCTGCGCTCGACCTCGTCCACGTTGCTCCCGCGGGCGAGACCGGTGCGATTGGCCACGCGGAAGATGTGCGTGTCGACGGCGATCGTCGGCTGGCCGAATGCCGTGTTGAGGATGACGTTCGCGGTCTTGCGGCCGACCCCGGGCAGCCGCTCGAGCGCCTCGCGCTCCGCCGGGACGGCGCCGCCGTGCTCGCGCAGCAGGATTTCCGAGAGCGCGGCGATGTTCTTTGCCTTGTTGCGGTAGAGGCCGATCGACTGCACGTACGGGATCAGTCCGTCGACGCCTAGCCGGGCGATGGCCGCCGGCGTGTTCGCGACCGGGAAGAGCCGCGCCGTCGCCTTGTTGACGCCCTTGTCGGTCGCCTGCGCCGACAGCACAACCGCGACCAGCAGCTCGAACGGCGACGCGTGCGCGAGCTCGGTGGCCGGGTGCGGGTTCGCCGCGCGCAGGCGCTCGAAGATCGCGCGGCGCTTCGCCGGATTCATGGTTTGCCGGCCGGCGCGGTGCCCGCGGCAATCGCGCCGAGCCGGGCGCGGCGTGCCGGCTCGGTCGCGCTCAAGTCGGGGTCGTCCTTCAGCGCCGCATGGGCCCTGGCCGCCCAGGGCTTCGCGGCGGCGGCATCGCCGCGCGCGAGCGCGATCTCGGCCAGCTCCTCGTAGACGTAGCCGTCCGCCTCGCCCAGCCGGTCGTATTCGGCGAGCAGCGCGCGCTGAATCTTTTCGGCGTCGTCGAGCTGGCCGAGCGAGCGCTGCGCGCGCGCGACCGTCCAGCGCGCGAAGCGGACGTCGCCCGCGTTGCCGCGCTGCTCGTAGGCCGGTAGCGCCTTGCGGAAATAGGCGAGCGCCTGCGCGTAGTCGCCGCGCTCTAGGTACGTCTGCCCGATGTTGTTGTAGAGCGGCGCGAGCCAGCGCCGCGTGCGCGCATCCTCGGCGCGCTCGGTCATCGCCAGCGCCTTGAGGTTCCAGTCGAGGCGTGCGCCGGGCGGCGCCGCGATGCCGAGCATGTGCGCGGCGTCGACGGCGTAGAACGCGTCGTCGTTGCACTCGGCCAGCGTGTACGCCTCGGCGAACAGCGGCACGGCACGCTCCGGCGCACCGGAGGAATTGAACGTGCGGCCGCGCTCGAGCAGGTAGCGCACGCGCAGGTGCGACGGCGCGCCGTCGAGCTTCCCCTCGACGGCGTCGAGCGTCGCGTGCGCCGCGGTGAACTGCCGGCGCATGCCCTGGCTGCGCGCGATCTGGGTGCCGACGATCAGCGCCTGCGGGTCGGCCGGCGGCCACTGCGCGAGCAGCGCACGGAAGCGCTGCTCCGATTCCGCCGGCTTCGCGTAATCCCACTGCTGGTCGAGCGTTGCCGAGAACTGCGCGAGCGCGGACGGCTCCGTCGCCGCGCGCGCGAGCGCCGCCTGCGCGCCTCCCAGCGCGAGCACGAGGGACAGCGCGCGAATCAGCACGGCACGACCCGGGTCGCGCGCTGCGGCCCGGCGCGCGCGCGCCCGGCGCTGCGCCGCCGCTGCGGCCTCCCGCCTGAACGCGCGCTCGGCGTCGTCGTCGGCCTCTGCCGGCACTGCGGAGGCGGGCGCCACGTCGGTCGCTGCCACGGCGGACGCTGCCGCGAGCCGCCGCTGCCGCGCGTCGTAGCGCGCGCGTGCCATCCGGGCGTCGTCGGCGCTCCACGCGCGGCCGGCGGGGACCATGTCGATGCAGTCGACGGGGCAGGGCGGGATGCACAGCTCGCAGCCCGTGCACAGCGCGGTCAGCACCGTGTGCATGCGCTTGGGCGCGCCGACGATCGCGTCGACGGGACAGGCCGCGATGCACAGCGTGCACCCGATGCACCACGTCTCGTCCACGCGGGCGAGCGCCAGCGCGCCCGCGACGCCGTGCGCGGGGTCGAGCGGCAGCGCGGGATGCCCGGTCAGCGCGGCGAGCGCGGCGATCGTGGCCGCGCCTCCGGGCGGGCACTTGTTGATGGCGTCGCCGCGCGCGATCGCATCGGCGTAGGGCCGGCACGCGTCGTAGCCGCAGCGCCGGCATTGCGTCTGCGGCAGCGCCGCGTCCAGCAGGTCGACCAGCGCGGCGGCAACGGGGGTGGGCGCGTTCTCATCCATGGCGCAGGCATTTTACGGGATCGCGCATCCGGCGTTTGCGGCGCGGCCCGAGGCGGTCGACAATGGATGCCCCGTCCGACGCCCCCGCAACGCAAAGATGCCTTCGCCCCCCGGCACCCATTCGCACGCTCACGGTCACGCCCACCGCGGCGCAACGGGGGAAGGGTCGCCTTCGCGTCCGGGCCAGCCGGCGCACGCGATGTCGTCCGGCGCCGCGCGCGCCCTCTGGCTCGCCCTGGTGCTCACCGCGGGGTTCGGCATCGTCGAGGCGCTTGCCGGATGGCTCTCCGGTTCACTGGCGCTGATCTCCGACGCCGGGCACATGGCGACCGACGCGGCGGCGTTCCTGGTCGCCTTGATCGCGCACGGCATCGCGCGCCGGCCGCCGTCGCGGCGCGCGTCGTACGGCTACGCGCGGGCCGAGGTGCTGGCGGCGTTCATCAACGCGCTCGCCATGCTGGCGCTGATCGTGTGGATCAGCGTCGAGGCGGTGCAGCGCCTGCTGGCGCCGGTGCCGGTCGCCGGTCCGGTGGTCATGGCCGTGGCGGCCGGCGGGCTTGCCGTCAACGTCCTGGTCGCGTGGATGCTCTCGCGCAGCAGCGGCGGGCTCAACGTCCGCGGCGCCCTGCTGCACGTGGTCGGGGACATCCTGGGGTCGGTCGCCGCGCTCGTCGCCGGTGCCGTCGTCCAGTACACCGGCTGGACGCCCATCGACCCGATCCTGGCGCTCGTGGTCGCGCTGCTGATCCTGCGCTCGACCTGGGTGCTGCTGCGCGGCTCGACCGGCGTGCTGATGGAAGGCGTGCCCGCGCACCTGTCCTACGACGCGATCGGCCGGGCGCTGGCAGCGTTGCCGGGCGTCACGGGCATCCACGATCTCCACGTGTGGACGATGAGCTCCGAACGGGTGGCGCTCTCCGCGCACGTGACGCTGGCGGACGGCGAGACCTGGCTGCGGACCCTCGCCGGCGCCCAGCAGATGCTCGCGCGCGACTTCGGCATCGATCACGTCACGCTGCAGCCGGCATGGCCCGTGGTGCCGGGGCACCGGCGCGTCATCCCCCTCGCTCCCGCCGCCGGCGCGCGCGAGAGGCGTAGCCCGGGTTGAGCGACAGCGAAACCCGGGTGGCCGCGGCAATGACCACGGGTTCCGATCAACGCCTGCCCCGGGTTTCGCCGGCGCTCAACCCGGGCTACACAACCGGGCCGCGAAAACACGGCGAGGTCACACCCACTTCGCGCGCCGGAAGCGCCAGAACAGGACGAGGTCGACGGCCGTCATCAGCGCGAGCGCGTACGGGTACCCGAAAGCCCAGTGCAGCTCGGGGATGTGCGCGAAGTTCATCCCGTAGATTCCCGCGATCAGCGTCGGCACGGTGATCAGCGCGCCCCAAGCGGCGAGCCGCTTGGTCACTTCGCTCTCGTTCAGGCTGATGAGCGCGATGTTGACCGTGATCGCGGTGGCGTGCATTTCGCGGATGCTCTCGATCGTGCCGTTGATGCGGGTCAGGTGATCGTAGACGTCGCGGTAGTACTCCTGCGTGCCGACGCACAGGTGCGGCACCCGGCCGCCGTAGAGCTTGCCGACCGACTCCATCAGCGGCGCGACCGCGTGCTTCAGCGTCATCAGCCGGCGCTTCAACGCGTACAGCTCCTCGATCCGGCTGCGGGTGGAGGAGCCGTCGAAGAGCCGGCTCTCCGTGCGCTCCAGCGACGACTCGAGGTCGTCGAGGATCGGAAAGTAGCGGTCGACCACGGCGTCCATCACCGCGTAGAGCACGTAGCCCGAGCCATGGACCAGCAGCTCGGGCTCGCGGCCGCAGCGCTCGCGCACGTCCGCGAAGCCCTGCATCGTCCCCGGGCGGATGGTCAGGACGTAGTTCGGGCCGGCGAAGATGTCGACCTCGCCGACCGCGAACTCGCCGTCGGTCTTCCCCGGAATCGCTTCCACGGCGAGCAGCACCGCAAACAGGGAGTCGTCGTATTCCTCGATCTTGGGGCGCTGATGACCCTTCCTGGCATCCTCCACCGCAAGCGGATGCAGCCCGAACTCCGCGGCCATTTGATCGAGTTCGTCCTCCGTCGGATCGGCCAGCGCGACCCAGACCAGCGTGTCGGGACGGCTCACGTAGTCGCTGATCTCGGTGATCGCGATGTCGGCGAGCTTCCTGCCGTTCTGGTAGGCGGAGCAGTTGATGAGCATGGGCGGTCTGCGACGAGGGTTGGCTGCGATGATAGCGATGCGGCGGCGTCGCCGCCATGCCCGGTGTGCCTCGCCCGCCTGCCGGCGCTCGCGGCGGCGGCGCAGCGTGCCTTCTGCGGACGACCTGCGGGCCTCATGCTATATTGCAAATGACTCTCAGTCAGTTGCGCCGGGCGGGCGGGAGCACCCCATGCCGCAACCGGCCCTGACGCCGCTTCCCGCCGCACCGTGCCCAACTCCGACCCCACGCCTGCACCCGCCGCGCCCGCCTCCGCAGGGGCGGCCCCGGCCGCGGCGGACCCGGCAGGCAAGCGGGCGCCGCGCGAGCTCGCGCTGCTGCTCACGCTCGCCGCCGTGCAGTTCACGCACATCGTCGACTTCATGATCATGATGCCGCTGGGGCCGCAGTTCATGCGCCTGTTCGCGATCGGCCCGCAGGCGTTCGGAGCCCTGATCTCCGCCTACACGTTCGCCGCCGCAGCCAGCGGATTCGTCGCCGCGTTCTGGATCGACCGGTTCGACCACAAGCGTGCGCTCCTGGCGCTGTACGCGGGCTTCGTCGTGGCCACCGCGCTGTGCGGCGCCGCGTCGAATTACGAGCTCCTGCTCGCCGCGCGCGTCGTCGCCGGGGGGTTCGGCGGCGTGATCGGGGGGCTGGTCTTCGCGATCGTCGCCGACGCCGTGCCCTATGCGCGCCGGGCGCGGGCGACGGCGATCGTCGCCGCGGCGTTCTCGCTGGCGGCGGTGGCGGGCATACCGCTCGCGCTGTGGCTCGCCGTGCATTTCTCGTGGCGCGCGCCGTTTCTCGTGCTGGCGGGGGCGAGTCTCGCCGTCGGCGCGGTCGCGATGCGGATCCTGCCGCCGCTGCGCGCGCACCTGGCGCACGCGCAGCGGCGGTATCCGGTCGAGCAGCTGCGGGTCATCTTCGGCGTCCCCAACCATCTGCGCGCGTTCGTGTTCATGATCACGCTGATGGTCGCGGGCTTCTCGGTGATCCCGTTCATCGCGCCGTACACCGTCGCCAACGTCGGCATTTCGGAGTCGGACCTGGCGATCGTCTATTTCGTCGGCGGCCTTGCCACGCTGTTCACGGCGCAGATCTTCGGCCGCCTCGCGGACCGGTACGGCAAGAAGCGCGTGTTCACGGTGCTGGCCCTGTCGTCGATCGTGCCGATCCTTTTCACCACCCACCTGCCGCGACTCCCGCTCGCCGCGGTGCTGCCGTTCTCCACGCTGTTCTTCATCCTCGTGACGGGACGCTTCGGACCGGCGATGGCGCTGGTCAGCGGCAGCGTCGAGCCCCGCCTGCGGGGGAGCTTCATGAGCTTCAACGCGTCGATCCAGCAGCTCGGGTCGGGGGTCGCCGCCATGGTCGCCGGCCTCATCGTCGGCCGCGCGCCGGATGGAACCCTGACGCACTACGGCGCAGTCGGCTGGCTGGCCGCGGCCTGCACGCTGCTGGCCATCTGGCTCGCCCACCGGATCCGCATCGTCGGCGACGACGGCGTGGCGTCCGCGTCCCGCCGCGACTAGCGGCTCCCGCCGCGACTAGCGCCCCCTGCCCGCGAATGCCGGGCCGTGGCCCTCGCGCCCGCGAGCGGGTAACATCCTTCCGGCCACCGAAAACCTGCGCGCGTCGCCCTCCCGGCCCGCGCCCTCCGGCCATTCCCGATGATCATCCAGTCGCTGCTCGACACCGATCTGTACAAGTTCACGATGATGCAGGTCGTCCTGCACCATTTCCCCGGCGCGCAGGTCGAGTACCGCTTCAAGTGCCGCAACGCGAACGTCGACCTCACGCCCTGCATCGCCGAGATCCGCGACGAGATCCGCGCGCTGTGCGCCCTTCGCTTCGGCGCCGAGGAGCTCGCCTACCTGCGCGGCTGGCGGTTCTTCAAGAGCGACTTCGTCGATCTGCTCGGGCTCTTCCAGCTCGACGAGCGCTTCATCCGCGTCGAGCGCCTCGCGGGCTCCGACCGCGAGATCGACATCACGATCAAGGGCCCGTGGCTGCACACGATCCTGTTCGAGGTGCCGCTGCTTGCCATCGTGAGCGAGGTCTATTTCCGCCACACGCGGCCGGACGCCGATCTCGGCGAGGGCCGGCGCCGGCTCGCCGCCAAGATCGAGCGCATCAACGCCGTGCCCGACCCGGAGTTCCGCATCGCCGACTACGGCACGCGGCGGCGCTTCTCGCGCGCATGGCAGGACGAGGTGCTGCAGACGTTGAAGCACGGCATCGGGCAGAAGTTCGTCGGCACCAGCAACGTGCTGTTCGCGCAGCGCCACGGGCTCACGCCGCTCGGCACGATGGCGCACGAGTACCTGCAGGCCTGCCAGGCCGTGGGGCCGCGGCTGCGCGACTCGCAGGTGTTCGCGTTCAACACCTGGGCGCGCGAATACCGGGGCGACCTCGGGATCGCGCTGTCCGACGTGTGCGGGATGGACGCCTTCCTGCGCGACTTCGATCTGTTCTTCTGCAAGCTGTTCGACGGCGTGCGGCACGATTCGGGCGACCCCTTCGAATGGGGCGAGAAGCTGATCGCGCACTACCAGAGGATGCGCATCGACCCGCACACCAAGACGATGGTGTTCTCCGACAGCCTCGACGTGCCCCTCGCGATCCGCCTGTTCGAGTACTTTCGCGGGCGGATGCACACGGCCTTCGGCATCGGCACCAACCTCACGAACGACCTGGGGTTCGAGCCGCTGCAGATCGTCGTCAAGATGACCCGCTGCAACGGGCAGCCGGTGGCGAAGATCAGCGACGAGCCGTCGAAGGCGATGGACTACGACCCGTCCTACGTCGCGTACCTGCGCGAAGTGTTCCAGGCCCCTTGAACGCCCTCAGCTCTGTGGAGGCCGGGGGGTGCGGCGCGGCGGTGGCTTCGACGGCGGCCTCTTCGTCGCCTCGGATGCCGCGGCCGCATCGGCGCGAGCCTTCTCGTAGGCCGGCCTTGCCGCCGCGGCCTGCGCTTCGAGCTCAGCGATGCGCGCCGGCGGCGTCGCGTGGAGCGCGAGCAGTCCCGGCGGGCGCGTGCTGCCCGACTGCGCGACCTTGCGCCATGCACTGACGGCGGCGGCCGGATCGATGCCCGACCGCGCGAGCAGCTCCAGCGCGAGCGCGTCGGCCTCCCTTTCCGCGGCGGCGTCGTGACGCGGGGAAAGCATCAGGTTGCCGAGGATGTCTGCGAGCTCCGACGCCGCCCGGTTGATGTCGGGGTCCCGCGTGTCGCGCTTGCGCTTGTACGCGGCGAACGCTTCGCGGACGTCGGCGCCGGCGAGCTGGTGCCCGACGACGTGGGCGAGGATCGCGCCGAGCTCGGGCTCGGTGAGCGACATCTTCTTCAGCAGGCCGTAGCTCACGATCACCGCGCCGTTCGGAAGGCACCAGGCCATCGGCTCGGCGCGCGCGTCTCCGATCACGCCCCATGCCGTCCAGCCGGTTGCCAACGGCGCCACGGCCGGGGCCTGGCCGGCGATGGCGGACACGGCACGGCGGGCCTGCCGCAGCACGTCGGGGTCGGTCTCGAGCATCTCCGCGGCGCGCAGGCGCGCAACCTCGCGCTTGTGGACGATGGCGGCCGCGCGCGCCATGAGCGCCGCGTCGGCCGCCGCTTCCGGGTCGGCGGCGGCCCGCCCCGCCGGCGCCTGCGCGAACGCGATCGCCGCGCAGAGTGCGAGGCCCGCGGCAAGTGCGCCTCGGCACCGCGTGCCGTGGGCGGGGAAGGCTCTGTCGTGGAGTTCCTGCTGCATCGTGCCGTTTCGCGAGGAGGTTGGAGTCTGCAAGGCTATCGATGTTCTCCCGCGCCGTAAAGCAGCGCGCGCCCGGCGGCGCTGTCGGCGCCGCCGGCTTTCGGTGTAAAGTGCCTCGATGGCCACGCCTATCCCGACCTCTGCCGCCGGCGGCACCCCGGCGCCGTCCCGGCGCCCGGACCAGCGCCTGCGCCTCGACGACATCCTGAAGCTGCTGGTCGCCGACGGCCTGGTCGCGACCGCCGACGCCGACAAGCTCGCCCGCTCGCGCTCGTCGCGCGTCGAGCATCCGCTCGAGATGATCGCCGAGCAGAAGTGGAAATCGCTCGTGCCGCCGCACCGGATCATCGCGCTGGAATGGCTGGTCGAATGGCTCGCCGGCAAGCTCGGCGTGCCGTACCTGCACATCGACCCGCTGAAGATCGACCTGGGCGGCGTGACGCAGTCGATGTCCAACGCCTACGCCGAGCGCTACCGGATCCTGCCGGTCGCGGTGACGCGCGACAAGCTCACCGTGGCCACCAGCGAGCCGTTCGACCGCTCGTGGGCCGACGAGCTCTCGCAGATGCTGCGCACGCGCGTCGAGCTGGTGTTCGCGAATCCGCAGGACATCCGGCGCTACCTCGGCGAGTTCTACAACCTCGCGCGCTCGATGAAGAAGGCGCAGGAAGGCGCACCCGGCGAGATTTCCCTCGCGCGCAACTTCGAGCAGCTGGTGGCCCTCGGCCAGCTCGACGCCAACGACAGCCACGTCATCCACATCGTCGACTGGCTGTGGCAGTACGCCTTCGAGCAGCGCGCCTCGGACATCCACATCGAGCCGCGGCGCGAGGCCGGCGTCGTGCGCTTCCGCATCGACGGCGTGCTGCACCAGGTGTACGCGATTCCCTCGCCGGTGCTGATCGCGATGACCTCGCGGATCAAGCTGCTGGCGCGCATGGAGATCGTCGAGAAGCGGCGGCCGCAGGACGGTCGGATCAAGACGGTGACCCCGGAGGGCGAGGAGGTCGAGCTGCGCATCTCGACGATGCCGACCGCGTTCGGCGAGAAGCTCGTGATGCGCATCTTCAGCCGCGAGGTGCTGGTGCGCGACTTCAGCGAGCTGGGCTTCTCCAACGACGACTGGGAGCGCTGGGACCGGATGGCGACCGAGGCCCACGGCATCATCCTGGTCTCGGGGCCCACCGGCTCGGGCAAGACCACCACGCTCTACTCGACGCTGAAGCAGCTCGCCACGCCCGAGGTCAACGTCTGCACGATCGAGGACCCGATCGAGATGATCGAGCCGGCGTTCAACCAGATGCAGGTGCAGCCGACGATCGGCGTCGACTTCGCGCACGGCGTGCGCACGCTGCTGCGCCAGGACCCCGACATCATCATGGTCGGCGAGATCCGCGACCGCGAGACCGCCGACATGGCGGTGCAGGCGGCGCTGACCGGCCACCTGGTGCTCTCGACGCTGCACACCAACGACGCGCCGACCGCCGTGACGCGCCTGCTCGACCTCGGCGTGCCGCAATACCTCATCAACTCGACGCTGCTGGGCGTGATGGCGCAGCGCCTGGTGCGCACGCTCTGCCCGCACTGCAAGGCGCCGGTGGAGTCGCCCGACGACGACACGTGGCGCGCGATCACCTCGCCCTGGCGTGCGGACAAGCCGGCGCACACGATGGGACCGGTGGGCTGCCTCGAGTGCCGGATGACGGGCTACCTCGGGCGCATCGGGCTCTACGAGATCATGGTGATGACGCCGCAGCTGAAGAAGCTCGTCAACGACGACTACGACGACGCCCGGATCCGCGAGCAGGCGTTCAAGGACGGCATGAAGCCGCTGCGCGTCTCCGGGGCGATGAAGGTGGCCGCGGGGATCACCACCGCGGAAGAAGTCGTGAAGGTCGCGCCGCTGGCATGAGCTCGCCGGGCTGTGAAGAAGCCTCTGCGTCGTACTGCCAGCGTCTGAACTAGATTCCAACGCTGATCAGCGGGGCGCCAGCGGTGGCGCCACGTAGATTTGATCGAGCACATGGTACAAAACGAAAGCCCGCCGAAGCGGGCCTCGTGCAATGCTGCGGATGCGCGTCAGGGCGCGGCGACGCAAGCGTCGCCTGCGGCGTTACCCGTCGCGTCGGCGGTCGCGAAAGCGTTGTTCTGCGACCGGTTCGACCCCCCGGGTGCCGTGGTCAGGGCCTTCACCTTCACCGCCAACGCAACTTCTGAACAGAACACCAGCGGCGAATCCTGGAGATCCTCCCACGCGATCGTGAGCGAAGTGTCAGGCGCGAACACGGTGAAGTGTGACGTGACCTGAACGGTGCACTCCTCCGGCGGATCAAGCGAGGGGTCGGTGAAGAACCCGGTCACGCTGAGCGCGTACTTGGTTGGCTCGCACGTGAGCCCTTCGGCCGACCAACTCACCGTCAGAGAGTTGCCGGCATCCGGTGGCTCGCTGCAAGCCCATGCTGCCGCGAGTGTGCTTGGCGCCGACGTGCCGCAGGTCGGCGCGCTGCCTCGGGGAGAAGGCGGGCCGAGGGCCGCCGAATTCAAGTGCCGGGTCAGCGCGGTGTCACCGCCTTCGCTCGAAGGCACAACCGCCGGGGTCGCCGGGATCGCCGGCGTGGCAGGTGTTCCGCTGTCACCTGGGACGGCGGGCGTCGCCGGGATGGCCGGGGTCGCGCCGTGCCCGCCGCCACCCGCGCCGGGCGGCACGGCGGGTGTGGCCGGTGAGCCGCCCGCGTTGGGACCGCCCGGCGTAGCCGGAACTGCCGGCGTTGCGCCGGGGGCACCCGGCGGTTTTGCTGCGTGCGCTGTTGCGGCACAGGCTAGCAGCAGACTCGCAACAAGGGCAATGCGCTTCGACATGGTTTCTCCTTGGACTTGGGACCGATCGGCGGCATTTGCGTCAGCCGCCGTGCCTTCCTGTCAGGTTGCCTCCTACCCATCAAACCCGAATGCTCGAGTCGGATGATAGACGGCGAACCTTAAGGCTTCCTGAAAGGAAACGGGCCTGGACATTCGCATGACCCGCATGCACTTGCCGAAAGCCCGCTCTGCGTCGAATGAGCCGCGCGAGCGAACGACAGCTTTTGGTCGGAGACGCCCGCCGCGCCAACCTGAACGGCCGGCGTCGCTACGCTGCAGCCGTTGGCGGCACCGGACCAGGATCGCAGCAGGAATACCGGCACGGCCTCGGCAAGCCGCGAAGCTAGTGCCTGTGCTCTCCGCCGCCAAGCAGCCTCACCACCGCATCGAGCGGCGCCGCCACGCCTCGGCCCTCGACCCGCTTATCCTCTGCGAACCGATGGCGCAGCATCATCGCCACATCGAGGCTAATCGCGGCCTCCTCGGGCGGGATCGCCGCGTCCGGCGGCAGCAGCGGGAAGTCCACGCTACGACGGCGGTTGATCTCCCGGTCCACGACATGCTCCAGCCAAGCCAGCAGGCCCGGGGCGACCTGCGGGACGCGGTTGATGGCCTCCGTCAGCGCGTCGAGGTGATCGTCGTCAAGATCGGCGAGGGCTGCGACAACGGGCGGAAGATCAGCGTCCATCGCGCAGTTCTGCGCCATGGTCCGTGCAGGGCCAACCCGCGGTGAAACGTCTCAGTTCGGCCAGCAGCGGGCTTTACGCCTGCTTACAGATACCGGTCGTGGCGACCCGCAAATCTTCCGTTCGCAAGACTGTTAAGGGTCCAGACGGTCGACCTCACGTTCCAATTTGCCGGGAAGCCGCCGTTGACGAGGCGGCCAGAGCGCACCGACTCTCGCGCAACACCCGACACCGGGTAACCACGGCGACTCTCGATCACCGTAGCTTCCCATCGACCCCCGCAAAGCAAGCCAAGCCGTGCAGTGCCGCACCCGACGCTGCCTTGAGGCGTTGGACTTACGATGCCCATGGCGACGTGGCGCGCATTGTTCCCGCGTCAGCGCCCGTATCTAGCGGTGAACGAGGCCTCCCCCAATAGCGCGGGGCCCAAGCCTTTGTTAATCACGAAGCCGTAAAGCGCCGCCGACCCAGTTGGCGGGATTCCTCCGGCGACTTGTACATCCGGAACCGCCAAAGCAAACAGCGTGAATGTGTAGTGGTGCGGTTTGTCCCCCACGGGCGGGCATGGCCCGCCGTAGTTGCCATTCACGCCCGTCGCGCCCGTGTCCATGAAGTCGGTATTGCCGCCAAACGCCCCAGGTGGAAGGGTGAGCGGGCTGTTGCCAGCACCTTGCGCCAAACCCGTTGCCGTGGGTGGAATGTTGTATACGGCCCAGTGCCAGAAGCCGCTGCCCGTTGGGGCGTCGGGATCGTACATCTGGAGCGCAAGTGATTGCGTACCCGGTGGCACGTTCTCCCAGCGCAGTTCGGGCGAAACGTTGCCCCCGGTGCAACCAAAGCCATTGAGCACGAACGTATTGGAGAACTTGCCGCTGGCGAGGTCAGGGCTGGTCAGGGTGAAGCGGTGATGCGCTTTCCCGTGATCGTCTGCAAGCGCCGGCAGGGAGAGTGCAGACAAGGCGACGGCGAGAGCAAGGTGGCGCGACATGGATCTCACGGTGGTTGTCTCCTTAGCAATTTGTACGCGGCGCGCGCAGACAGCGGGCGCGACTCCCCCAATGGGGAGGGCCATCTTAGGATGTTTCTATTGCGGGAGCAACAATCCGGTAATCCGGGTTCGGGCGGGGACGGGCCGGCGCTACGGGCGCTACTCTGGCGACTTGACCGCCTTGCGGCCCTGGTGCCGCCGTCGAGGGTGCGTCGTCACCGCGACTTCGTCGTGTTGGCGCCCGACTCGCTGCTGCGCACCGAAGTCACCGCTATGGCGTTGCCCGAAATGCCACCATCAAAGGACCGCCGTCGCCGCTGCCGACCCCCGCTTCTGGCGGAACGCTCTGTCCGCATGGGGTCGAGCACGGCCGTGACACCGCTGTCGACCAGCGGCGGCTTCGCGGCCTACTGCAGCCCTCCACGCCTGGATGGCCGCAGTAGGCTTGCGGATTCAACCGGTGGACGCAACAGATTTGTAAAAACGTTCAGCGGGTGTTTCGTAGTTTAGCGTTTTCCTTGGGCGGGTATTTAGTTGCCTCGCTACTGCATTTAGCCTGGCTTGCGAGTAGGTAGAAATATCCGTTCCCTTGGGGAAATACTGCCGCAATAGCCCATTGGTATTCTCATTGGTCCCCCGCTGCCAAGGACTCTGAGGATCACAGAAATAGACCTTGATGTCGGTCGCCAAGGTGAATCGCTGGTGACCGGCCATCTCGGTACCCCGGGCCCAAGAGCACACGCGTCTGGGCAAGTTCACCAATCTCGAATATGCAAGGTATGCCGACGATCTGGTGATCTTGATCAACGCTCATCCGCGCCATGGCTGGGTGCTCGATGCGGTAGCGAAGCGACTGCGGGAGGAACTGGCCAAGCTGGATGTCCAGATCAACGAAGAGAAGAGCCGCACCGTCGACCTGGCCCGGGGCGAGAGCTTCGGGTTTCTGGGCTTCGACTTCCGCCGCGTTCGTCGTCGGGCGGGAAAATGGCGACCGCAGTACACGCCGAAGATGAAGAAACGCACGGCGTTGCTGCAAACGCTTCGAGAGGTCTTCCGGCGATACCGCTCCCAGCCCGTGCAGCGGGTGGTTGAGATCATCAACCCGATCCTGCGCGGTTGGGCGAATTACTTCGCCATTGGCTACTCGAATCGCTGCTTCCAATTCGTCAAGCGCTGGGTAGAGATCAAAGTTCGGCGTCACTTGCTGCGGGCCCGGAACCGCCGGGGCCTCGGCTGGGAACGGTGGAGTACGCAGTGGCTGCACGCCACCCTCGGGCTGTTCAATGCCTACCGGGTGCGTCTTGACCTGCGGAAAGACGTCTCAGTCGGATAGGTCCCATAACCCATGGCACGAAGCAAACAGGTGAGCGTAGTGCGGGAAATCCGCCCGCTGCGTTCGATGTGGCGGGGGCTGGAAACGAGATGATGGCAGCCGGACTGAGGGCCACCGCGAAAGCGATGGAATACCCACCGGAGCCTAAGGTCGGCGCGCCAGTCCTCGACCCTACGACGAGGCAACTGGGGGAACCGCCATCGTGGCTGTAGTGGTATCAAGTCACCGCGGGGCAGAAACCAACCATTCGATGGATGAACACATGAACAAGCCGACCGAGCGCCTCCACACCCTACATGAGCACCAGAGCCACCTTGGCTGGAACAACGCCCAAGCACTGACGCTGAACATCAATCCCGGTGAAACCGTCGAGTTTCACCCGATCGACGCGTCCGGCGGGCAGCTCACGGCACGTTCGACCGTCGCCGACATTTCGAAGCTCGACTTCGCCAAGGTGAACCCCGTGGTCGGGCCGGTCTATGTCCACGGCGCCGAGCCGGGCGACGCCGTCAAAGTGACCCTGCTCTCGTTTGCGCCCTCGGGATGGGGCTGGACGGGAAATATTCCGGGCTTCGGCCTGCTCGCAGATCAGTTTCCGGAGCCGGCTCTGCACATCTGGAAATACGATGTGGTGTCATTGGCGCCGGCGATGTACGGGCCGGGCGGCCGCGTTCCGCTCAAGCCCTTCTGCGGCACCATCGGCCTTGCCCCCGCGGAATTCGGTGTGCACAGCATCGTGCCGCCGCGTCGAGTGGGCGGCAATATGGACATACGCGACATCAGCGCTGGCACTGAACTCTACCTCCCCGTCGAGGTGAAAGGGGGATTGTTCTCCGTTGGCGACACCCATGCGGCTCAAGGCGACGGCGAGGTTTGCGGTACGGCGATCGAGAGTCCGGCGTCGTTGGCGGCCAGATTTGAATTGATCAAGGCGGCCAATCTCAAGTTTCCGCGTTTCACTACCGCCGGCCCGGTGTGCCGGCATCTCGATAGCAAAGGTTATGAAGTCACGACAGGCATCGGGCCGGACCTCATGCAAGCTGCCCGCGCGGCCGTGAGCGGCATGATCGATCTGCTTTCCGCGCGCCATCACATGAACCCAATCGACGCCTATATGCTGTGCAGCGTCAGTGCCGATTTGCACATCAGCGAGATCGTCGATCAGCCGAACTGGGTCGTATCGCTCTATTTTCCGCGCATCGTGTTCGAGTAGCAGTCAAAGCGTGACATGAGATCTTCAGCCCGACTTGGACCGAAGCTTTCCTATCGTTCAACTGGGCGACTTGATACGTTCTTGATAACCTCTTGAGGCCCCCCTGGGGCCGTCGACTATCGGACCGGAATCGGCTACAAGAAGCCGGTCGTCGTCGCCTCCCAATTCGCTGAATATCAGTCGCTGAAAGACACCGTTGCGAGCAATAGCCTCGCATTGGAGGACCGTTGTCTTCATATAGTGGACTGCGATTCTCTGGCTGTTCCACACGACCGCCGGACGGGGTAGCCTATATGATTACGCGCTACGCACTGGACAATTTGATCTATGTCGCCCGCAACCCCTCCGTGGCTCGAACGGATGAGCCTGAATTGCTGGCATGCAATCTCCGGTGATCACCCGGGCCTCGGTCTGCAGCCGACGCCACCGGGGACGCGGTACCTGAAGGACAACGATCCGGCATGCGATCCGCACTTGAATCCCGCGCGCACGCCGAAGGAGCGACTGCGGCGGATGCTAGGCCGCGACCCCAAGTCGCCCTGGCATGGCGTCGCAGGATTTAGCGCGATCACCGAAGCATGGAACGGCGCCGTTTACGCGTCGCGATTTGGCGCCAGCGGATCGATGATCGTGTTTGGAGGCGGGCACAACGACTATTTCGGTTCCGATGTCCACGCCTTCGATCTCGCCTCCCGGGAGTGGAGGAGGATCTCCGATGGCTACGTCGGCGGGGGTGACCGCGATTACGGCACCGGCGCGACATACCCTGACTCGATGTATCCGGACGGCTCGCCGCTTCCGCCGCATACCTATGGGTACGTTCAGTACGATCCCGTGGGTAACGACTACATTCTGCTCAAGGGTCAGACGGAGTTGGGAAGAGCCGTCAAGGCGGTCGCGATACCACATCTCTTCAACCTCGACACCCTGCGCTGGCGGCGGGGCCCGAAGCATCCCACGGCAATTCTGAATTCCGGCGGCTGGACGACCTGGGACGATTCACGTCGTGTGCTTTGGGGACACTCGGGTGACGATGGCGGGGGCAACGCGTTCATCGGTTTTCATCCCGATGGCGACAACGGAAATGCAACCTACGGGCGCTGGACCGATCATCTCCCGAACAAGCTCCCCGGGATCGCCAATCACAACGCTATGCAGATCGATCCGTTGCGCGACATCATCGTCGTGTCGGTACATGCACGTGACGAGTTGCATGCGCTAGATCCAGCCGATCCGGCGCGGGAGCTTGTCCGCCTGCGATCGGTCGGGTCGAAACCCCTGCTGCGGCCGTTTGCGGCGCTGGAATACGCGCGGAGCATTGCTTGTCTCGTCTACTTTTCGCCATTGGACAATGGCATCGTGTACACAATTGCACCGTCGCGCGAACGCGGTCCGGGCAGCGAGCCAATCGACGAATGGACTTGGCAGGCACACCAGCCCGCAGCCGGGACCCTGAGGCCGATCGCCGACGCAGCGGGTTGTTCGCGCTTCGCGGGGCACGTGTCTCACGTGTTTGGACGATTTCGAATCGCCACCCTCGAGAACATCGATGTCGCCATCCTGGTTCGCCATGTCGACAGCCCGGTATATGCGTGGAGACTGAGCTGAGGTGCTGCATGCCCCGATTCGGGCCGGGGGCAGACGCAGGCGGGAGGCAGCAATGCGCTTCGTGACTATCGGAGGCCTGCTCATGGCATCGGTTGAGCGTCCGCTTTCGGCACCGCCGACCGTCGGGTATGGGTCGAGCACGGCCGTCCCACCGCTGACGACTAGCGGCGGCTTCGCGGTCTACAGCGGCCCTTCACGCCTGGATGGCCGCAGTAGGCTACGCAGCGGCCGCTCGGGTCGGCACGGTGGTCGTCTCTGACCGGCCATCTGCGGTCGGAGCGCATTGCGCTCCACAGCAGACATACGCGGTCATCCTTCCGCAAAACGCCGCCCTTGATCTGCCTCAATGCTTGCCCGAAACGGTGGTGCAACATGAAACCAATAGGCCACAAGCTCGGGCGATCGGCTGCCACGGAGTCCGTGGTGCACGCAACGCTTCCGTCGACCCGGGGGTAACCCAGGGAGGATCAGTGAGGGAGGGCTGCGCCATGACTACCCAATACCGACATCGATTTGCGGTACTGCTTTGCGGATTGACACTGTCGATCATGTCGAACGCGAGCTTCGGGGCGGTCAATCTGCTCACCAACCCGAGCTTCGACGGCGGCCTCGCCGGGTGGACCGTCCTGAACGGATACACGGCAAGCTGGAGCCCAGTCGACGCGAACGGCAACACCAGCTCCGGCTCAGCCCTCGCCGTCAATGAATGGAACCCGGGCATCAGCGGCGTCCCGCTGGCGTTGGGTCAGTGCGTGAGCGTCACCCCATCCACCACGTACTCGTTCGGCGGGCAGCTGATGATACCCGTGGGACAGCCGGCGGACACCCATGCATACCTGTTCGCGCAGTTCTACGCATCCGGTGATTGCAGCGGAGTCAACGGGAACATGCAGCTGAGCGAATCCGATGTGGCTCAGTGGAAGACGCAAGGCGGCACCTTCACCACTGGTGCGACCATTCAAAGCGTCCGCGTGGCGATCGGGGCCACGAAACCCGTCGGCGTATCAGCAAACGCCTCAGCCCAGTTCGACAATCTGTATCTGCAGCAGGGCGCCGGCGGAACGCCGTTCGTCATCGGTCCGTCCATCTCGGCCTCGTGGTACAACCCGGCGCAATCAGGTCACGGCATCACGCTCGAACTGCTCGACAGCACGCGGGCCTGGATGTGCTGGTTCACCTTTGACTTGGCCGGCAATCGTGCCTGGATATGTTCGCAAGGCAGCGTCGGCGGCGTCAACATCACCTTCGCCAATGCCTTCACCGTGCAAGGCGGCAACTTTCCGCCGTTGTTCGATCCGAGCAAGGTCGTCCATGTGCCTTGGGGCAGCATCACCATCACTTTCACCGGATGCGACACCGCGACGATGACGTGGTCGACGGCCGCGGCCGGCTTCCAATCGGGCAGCATGCCAATGTCGCGCCTGACGTCGCTTTGGAGCAATCCATGCTCGCCGTAACGTAATTCGGCGACGCTGGCGCCCGTCCGCTCTCGAGGTGTGCGGTCGGCTGTTTGGGGTCGACTACAGCCGACCGTTCCCTGACACTGAACGGCGGCTCCACGATCACACACCGGCCGTTCACACCTCGATGGCCGGTGTGCGTCGTGCAACAGCCAATCGTATCGGTATGGTGGAAGTCTCTGTCTGGCTGTGGAGCCGCCTCTCAACGGCAGCGGACGGACGACAGGGTACGGCCAACTCCGGCCGTACGCCGATACCGCTGATAGCAGTCCTTCGATGACGCTGCCGCCCCTTCGCGGACATTCGCGAGCTATCCCGGTGGTACATTGCGAAATCAGTACCTGATCAATATCGAGGCACAGGGAACAACGCTCAGGGGAGGGGCGCTTGGCGCGTGACCATCGGCGGCTTGCCGCAATCGTCTCACTCGATGTGGCCGGATACTCGCGCCTCATGGGTGTGGACGACAGTGGCACCTTGGCGGCGCTGAAAGCCCACCGGCGGGAGCTTATTGATCCCAAGATCGCCGAACATGACGGCCGGATCGTCAAGACGACCGGTGACGGTTTGTTGCTGGAATTCTCAAGCGTAGTCGATGCGGTCCGTTGCGCAGTTGACGTGCAGCGCGGCATGGCCGAGCGCAATGCAGGCATTGCCGCCGATCAGCGACTCGACTTCCGTATTGGCATTAATGTCGGCGACATCATCATTGATGGTGACGACATCTTTGGCGATGGCGTCAACGTCGCAGCGCGGCTGGAGGCGCTGTCCGACCCCGGCGGGATCTGCGTCAGCCGAGTCGTGCGCGATCAGGTTCTGGACAAGTTGAGCTTCACCTTCGAGGATCTCGGCGCGCAGCAGGTCAAGAACATCGCCCGTCCAGTCGACGTATACCGGGTGGATCTTGAAGGCGAGCGCCCCAAGCGAGAAGCCCAGGTCGCAAACGCTGGCATGGTCTGACGCGAGCACCGCCGTGGCGATGGCCCGCGCTTGGCGTTCTTATTCTCGGGCTGGTCGGGAATTGGCATCTGGTCTGTGGCTCCAGTTCTTCGATCCCGCACCTGCGCTTTCGGCGCCAACGGGCTCGATTCGCCGTCCTGCCCTTCACCACGACCACTGCAAGCGCTGCGGACGGACAATTGGCGGAAGACCTTACTGCCGACCTTACATCGGCGCTGCAAAGGAGTTTGCCTAGATGGCCGGTGGTCTCCCATAGCCTCACAGTCACTTACAAAGGGAAGAGGGTCGATGCGCGCGCGATTGGGCGCGAACTCAACGTCCGCTATCTGGTCGAGGGCGAGATTCGCACTGCCGACGAACAGGTCGTGGTCAAGGCCCGGCTCATTGACACCAGCAAGGCGACAGAAGTGTGGAGCGACGAAATTCGGACGCGAACAGGCGGGAGTTGCGCAGGACCGAAGCCAACTCATTGCGCGGCTGACGGCTCGGGTGCATATACGCGCTGGTCGATGCAGAGCGGCGTCGCGTTCTTGCGCAGCCGGTCGCTGATTCAAGTGCCGCGGATCTCACGGTACGTGCCGACGCCATCCAAACTAACAACCCGGAACTCGCTAACCGCCTTGGCCGAGGCACGCAAGCTATTTGACCAGGCGCTACAGCGCGACCCCACCCAGACCGGCGGCATTGATGGGCAAGCGCTGACTTATGGGGGCAAGCCTGATCGCGATCCGCACGCCGATCACGACCGCTTGGTCCGCGAATACGAAGAAATGTCCGCACGCGTGGTCGCCGTAGCGGGGCGCGACGCCCGCGCCTGGAATATCCGCGCGGATGCATTGCAGCGGGCGTGGCGTTGGGAGGCGGCGCTGGAAGCGAATGCGAGAGCCCAGAAATCGATCCGACCCGCATCAATACTATCGGCCAGCGCGCTGAGATTTTGGTAAACATGGGGCGGCCGAATGAAGCCTTCGCGCTGGTCGACCAGGCACTTGCGCTGCAGCCCGCCGCCGCCGGTACCGCTTCTTATCTGGCAGATTCCCGTTGCGGCGCCTACATGGCGCTCGGGCGCTACGACGATGCGATTGCGGCCTGCGAGCGATCAGCCTCTCTCGCCGATTCGTGGTTCCCGCACGTGTATCTCGTCGCAGCCTATGCCCTCGAGGAAATGTCGCGAAAGCCCAAGCCGAAAAGAGCAAGCTGCTGACACAGAGAGCCCGGTTTCTCGATCGCTGACCATAAGGCGCTCCGAATTTCGGACGTTCCAGCCTATTTGCAGCAGACCGAAACCCACCTCTACGCCGGCCTGCGCAAGGCCGGTATCCCCGAAAGTTAGACGTATTGTTCAGCTCGGCGGGTTCGCGACCCACATAGAGAGTCGTCGACGGGTTTCACGACGGCCAACGGCAACGCACAGCATGGTCGCCTGAATGGCTAGTCTTCAGCGTTTCAGGGGAGTCCTCGAATGACCGCTTCTCCGGTGCTCGACAGGCTGCAAGGGGTCGGTCGCCGGCATTTGAGCAATTCGACCGAGCGGCCGCTGCTCGGCGTACTGCGGTCACCCGGGCGTGAAGATCGGGTATCCGCTGTGGAGCCGCCACTCATCGGCAATGGGCGTACGACAGGGTACGGCCAAATCCGGCCGTAGCGCTTTGCGCTCCATAGTGGGCATACACGGGTCAACTTTCCGCCAGATGCCGCCCTTGACCTGAGGCAAGACCTGCGTCCTGGCCACGGTGCACCATGAATCCAATAGACCACAAGCCCGGGCGATCGGTTGCCACGGACTCCGGGATGAGCGCAACGCGTCCGTCGACCTGGCGGCAACCCAAGAGGACCAGGAAGGGGACTGCGTCATGACTACCCAAGGTCGGCATCGAATCCCGTCGCTTCTGTGCGGAATGACCCTGTCGATCCTGGCGAGCTCCGGGTTGGCCGCGACCAACCTGCTCACCAACCCGAGCTTCGACAGCGGCATTGCCGGGTGGACCCTGCTCAGTCCGTTCACGGCAAGCTGGAGCCCGGTCGACGCGAGCGGCAACGCCAATTCCGGCTCGGCCCTCGTCGTTAATGAATCGCACCCGAGCTTCAGCTCCGTCCCGCTGGTGATGGTTCAGTGCGCCGTCGTCGCCCCCCTCGCCGACCTGTCCTTCGGCGGCCGGGCGACGGTGCCCGCGGGACAACCGGCGGGCACCACACCTTATTTGTGGGCGCTGTCCTACGGCTCCGGCGACTGCAGCGGAACCCTCATGAATACGGCGCAGGAGCGCCCCTCGACCGTCGGGCAGTGGGTGACCATAGCCCGCACCTTTACGACGCTTGCCGGCGTCCACAGCGTCCGCCTGGCCCTCGGCGTCTTCAAGCCCGTAGGCGTGACGGCCAGCGCCTCGGCCTACTTCGACGATCTGTATCTGCAGTCCGGTGCCGGCGGGCACGGGTTCACGATCGGGCCGGCGCTGTCGGCCTCCTGGTACAACCCGGCGCAATCGGGGCACGGCATCAGCCTCGACCTGCTCGACAGCACGCGGGCTTGGATGTGCTGGTTCACGTTCGACACGGCCGGCAATCGCGCCTGGATATGCGGGCAAGGCAGCGTCGGCGGCGTCACCATCACCTTCGCCAATGCCTTCACCGTGGAAGGTGGCAACTTTCCGCCCTTGTTTGATCCGAGCAAGGTCGTCCATGTACCTTGGGGCAGCATCACCCTCACCTTCACAGGATGCAACAGTGCAACGATGACATGGTCGACGGCGGCAGCGGGCTTCCAATCGGGAAGCATGCCAATGTCGCGCCTGACATCGCTGTGGGGCAATCCATGCTCGCAGTAACGTAATTCTGCGACGCTGGCGCCCGTGCGCGCTCGCGGTGTGCGGCCGGCTGTTTGGGGTCGAGCCCGGCCAGCCCGTCCGCGGCGACGAGTGGCGGTTCTACGACCGACACCGGTCGCTTATGCCGAAGTGGCTGCTGCGGGTCACCGCAGCGGCCGCTCGGGTCGACACGGTGGTCGTCTCTGACCGGCCAACACCCGTCGTGGCGCATTGCGTTCCATTGCAGTCATCGATCGATACTCTTCTGCCACCGCGTAACCTGAAGAGCAAGAGTTCATGTGGCGACAATCAATACGCGGGTATCTTCGGGCAGCCGACCCTCAAGATTCTCAGCGAGCTACTTGACGTGAATCAGGGGTGCGTGAGGTCGCGGGCGCTAGCCTCGACAATGGTTAGGGGCACTTAGCCGGATTCCCAAGTCACTGTTCCCCCTGGGGCTGGCGGAATACGGGCTTGCAGCAATTTCGCAGGGCAGCTCGATCGAATGAACCGCTTCATGGACGAGCCGCGCACGTGCTTCTTGCCCATCGCCCGCGCGAGCACCCCTGTGCCATCGACGGGCACGACGATGATCGGGGCGAAACGACGTTGCGCCGCGCTTGGCGCCTGCATTGCACTCGCCTCGTGCGCGACTACGTCGCTCGTGCCCTATCCGCAGCCACTGGAGGCGACGCACCAGTTGGCCCTGAGGACCGATCCGGCCGGCGCCGCTTGTTCTATCTCGCGCGAAGGCGCCCTCGTCGCATCAGTCGGGGCTACGCCGGGGCAGGCGACAGTGCGCCGAGACTTCTGCCGTCTTCCGTTCTCCGTCTGGTCGACGCCTGATTATTGCCGCGGACCGCTCGAGCGGATAGCGCCAATCGAGGTCGTGTGTCAAAAGGAGGGCTATCTCGAATACCGCAAGCCGTTCATGGTGACCAGCGCGAGCATTGTTCAAAGTGAGGAGGGCCTACAGAGCGAGCCGTCGGCCGGCTCTCAGTTGGCTGCCGGGATCGGCACGATCGGCTTGGTAACAGGGTGGCCGGGGTTGATCCTGATTGCGGCCCCGACCGCGCTCGCACTCGGGATCGCGAACTTGGATCAACCTGCCAGCTATGCGTATGCATACCGCGCCCTTCCGGAGTTCTTCCTGACTCCTGCGACGTTCGTCTCCGAGTCCGATCGCGAGACGTTCTTCGCGACGCTGAAGGCCAAACTCGAGGCGGCAACGGCGGCGCAGCACGACTACATCAACGCGCAATGCCGCTACTGGCCGTGCGTGGCGAACGATCCCGCCCCGTGTCCTGACCCTGTGTGTCAACAGCGGCACACCCGCGTCGAGGAGCAACTCAAGAGCCTACTGGACGAAATCCCTGCGTTGCGTGCACAGGTTCGCATTGTTGCACCGTCCGACTAGGGGCGAATCCGTCGCCTCGTCGACTGCTGGTCCGAAGCGAGCAGCACGGCAATCCCTGTGTGAACGTCTGCTCCGCAGCCATGCCCATGGCCGCTCAGGGTCGAAAGCGCCAGTCTGATCCGCCGGCGGCAACGGCTGCAATCCAGTCTGAAGCGATCGGCGGTTGGCGTCGGCCAACGGCAACTTTAGGCATCGAGCTGCGATTCCCCAAGGTAGCCGAAAGCTGCGCTTGGAGCCGCGAGGCTTCAGACACGAACGGCAGCAGATGGGCGAGCCCAGAGATTGGGGCATGCACTTTTTCAAGAGTGTTGAATTGGCGGAAGCGGTGAGATTCGAACTCACGGTGGGGGTTAGCCCACGGCGCATTTCAAGTGCGCTGCCTTAGACCACTCGGCCACGCTTCCGACGGGTGAAGAAGATGACTACTCAGGATGCGGAGATGATGTTGTGCGCGAAGGCACCACAAGTCTCTGTATTGCATAGTTGTTTGGCCCTGAGCAGCGATTGCCTTCAAGTCCGGTGCATTAGACCACTCTGCCAACCTTCCCCTTGCCGCGATAGTGTAATCGTTCGCGCGACGCCGCATCGTAGGATTCGGCGCCCCAGGAGTTCATCCCGGCGCGGTAAGCGAACGCGTTCGCATGGACTGCCGGCTGCACCCCTTCCGCAGTGGCAGACGCCTCTTGATTCCCGGCGCAGGGGCCCCATCTGCCATGCTTGCCCCCGCCGCCCGTGTGGGCATAGGAGCCGTTGAAACTTCGCGCGCTTCTGCTAGTCTTACGCTTCGAACCGGCCCACGTTCGGGCCGACTCTGGAGGTAGCATGGAATCGAAATTCCGCCCCGTCATGACGTCCGGCTCCGCGCCGTCCGTTGCGGTGCCGGTGCAGGAACGCACGCTGGCGGCCGAGCCGAACCGCGTGCTGCGCAACACCTACTGGCTGCTCGCGCTGTCGATGCTGCCGACCGTCGCCGGCGCGATGGTGGGGATGTCGCTCAATTTCATCGCGCTGTTCAAGGCTGCGCCGATCATGACGCCCCTGCTGATGTTCGGGGTGATGATGGGGTCGCTCTTCGTCGTCACCGCGCTGCGCAACAGCTCGTGGGGCGTGGTGGCGCTGCTCGGCTTCACCTTCATCGCGGGCCTGATGCTGACGCCGATCCTGACCGTCGCCGCGGGCTTCAGCAACGGCGGGCAGCTGGTGGCGCTTGCCGGCGGGATGACGGCGGTCGTCTTCTTCGCGATGGCGACGATCGCCACGGTGTCGAAGAAGGATTTCTCCTTCCTCGGCAGGTTCCTGTTCATCGGCATGATCCTGCTGATCGTCGCGTCGCTCGCGAACCTGTTCTTCGCGGTGCCGGCCGTCTCGCTGGCGATCTCGGCGATCGCCGTGCTGATCTTCTCGCTCTACCTGCTCCACGACATCAGCAACATCGTGCGCGGCGGCGAGACGAACTACGTGGTGGCGACACTCAACGTGTTCCTGAGCCTCTACAACATCTTCATCAGCCTGCTCAACCTGCTGCTCGCCTTCTCGGGGCAGCGCGACTGAGCGCAGCGGCACCGGCGGTCGAAGGGCGGCCCCGTGGCCGCCCTTTTTTTGCGGGAAACGCCCGTTTCCTGCGCTTCACCCCCACCGCCGCGCATTCTGTCCCGCCGCGGTGGAGCCCGGCCGTCACTTCCCGTAATCTTGCCTCGTGACCAGCGGACCAGCCGAGGGCAGGAAATGAAAGCCGACCAAGACAGCCGCGGCAGCGGCAACGAAGCGCCGCCGGGCGGGGGCGGTCCTGCCTCGCGCCCAATGGGAATCGGGCAGGCCTTCGCCGAGATCCGCAAGGGCGTGGTCGTGGTCTGGTGGGCCTTCTTCGGCTGGGTGGCCGTCGTGTCGTGGAAGGCGCTGCTGCTGGTTTCGTTGCTCACGCTGATACTCGGCGCCGGCATATTCCAACTCCCCAACTTCACCTTCCTGCTCATCGTCGCCTCGTTCATCATCAAGGTGGTGGCGGGCGGCAAGCGCAGGGCGGAGCTGACCGCGGACGAGGCCATGAGGCGGGCCGAGACCGAGCAGCTCGAGCGCACCGTGATCGAGGCGCGCATGGAGGCGCTGCAGGCCCAGATCGAGCCGCATTTCCTGTTCAATACGCTGGCCAGCATCGACCAGCTGATCCAGACCGATCCGCCGCGCGCCTCGAAGATGCAGCAGAGCCTGATCCGCTACCTGCGCTCGGCGATGCCGCAGATGCGCGATGGCAGCCGACCCACGCTGGGCCAGCAGGTCGAGCTTTCCCGTGCCTTCCTGGAGATCATGGCGGTGCGCATGGAAGGTCGCCTGCAATCGGTCGTGATCGTGCCCGAAGGCCTCAAGTCGGCGATCTTCCCGTCCATGATGCTGCAGACCCTGGTGGAGAACGCCGTCAAGCACGGCCTCGAGCCGAAGCCCGAGGGCGGCCTGATCGAGATCGGCGCCGAGATCGTCGACGGACAGCTGGCTGTGCACGTGCGCGACACGGGCGTCGGCTTCATGCCCCGGGGCGAAGGCGGCGTGGGCCTCGCCAACGTCCGCGAGCGCCTGAAAGCCTTGCACAACGGCCGGGCCGAGCTGATCATCAGCGTGCCGTCCGCGGGCGGCACGTGCGCCACCATCAAGGTGCCCTACGGGATCGCCCCCGCGGCCGCCTGATCGGACGACTGCCACCATGCGCCCACTGGCTGCCCCCACCGCCGTCGTCGCCGACGACGAGCGCCTGATGCGCGACCAGCTCGTCGCCCGCCTGAAGGACGCCTGGCCGGAGCTCCTGATCGTGGGCGAGGCGAGCAATGGCCGCGAGGCGATAGACATCGTCAGGAGCCTCGCTCCCGACATTGTCTTCCTCGACATCAGCATGCCCGGCACGGACGGCATCGAGGCGGCCCGGGCGCTGGCCGGCCAGGCCCACGTGGTCTTCGTCACCGCCCACGACGAATACGCGATCCGCGCGTTCGAGCACGGCGCGGTCGATTACGTGCTGAAGCCGGCCGAGCCGGCCCGGCTGGCGCTCACCTGCAAGCGCCTGCGCGAGCGCCTCAAGCAGGCGCCGGACAGCATGCACGACCTGCTCGCGCAGCTGTCGCAGCGCCTGGGGCCGGGCGAGCTGAAGCCGCGCGAATACCTGCGCTGGGTGCAGGCCAGCGTGGGCGCGAACCTGCGGATGATCCCGACGGGCGAGATCCTGTTCTTCCGCGCCGAGGACAAGTACACGCGCGTGCAGACGCAGCGCTTCGAGGCGCTGATCCGCAAGCCGATCAAGGAGCTGATCGACGAGCTCGACCCGAACGAATTCTGGCAGATCCATCGCTCGATCGTGGTTCGCGTCGATGCCGTGGAGCAGGTCAGCCGCAACCTGCGCGGCAATCAGGTCGTGCACGTGAAAGGCAGCGACGAAAGGCTCGAAGTGAGCCGCACCTTCAATCACCTGTTCAAGCAGATGTAGCCGGCATCCACGTTTGCGGGACCTGGGCAACGGCGGTACGATCGCCTCACCCTCCAGAGACCGATCCGTGACGACGAAGCGATCGAGCAGCACCGGCTGGCAGCTTCCCGACGAGTACGCGATGCTGCGCGACACCGTCCGCCGCTTCATGGTGGAGGAGGTGAAGCCGGTCGAGGACACGCTGCCGCACGACGCCGTCACGCCTGCGCCGGCCGATCTCGCGCGGCTGCGCGAGCGCGCGCGGAGCCTCGGCCTGTGGTGCGTCCAGTCGCCCCAGGAGTACGGCGGCGCCGGGCTCGACCTGCTCGGCCAGTGCGTGGTCGCCGAGGAGGCCGCGAAGTGCCGGATGGGCCTCTACTTCCCCGCGTGCGGCGCGTTCGGGCAGGATCCGCCGCTGGTGGTGTTCAAGGGCAGCCGGCATCACATCGAGCGCTACGGCATCCCGGCGATCGAAAAGGGCCTGAAGACGTTCGTCGCGATCAGCGAGCCCGGCGGCGGCTCCGACCCCGCGCGCTCGATCGCCACCCGCGCGGAGCGCAAGGGCGATCGCTACATCGTCAACGGCTCGAAGATGTGGATCTCGGGCGCCGACGGCGGGAGCTGGGGCGTGCTCTACGCGCGCACCGGCGCGAAGGGGCAGCGCGGCGGCATCACCGCGTTCATCGTCGATCCGAAACGCAAGGGGCTGCGCCTGCAGAGGATCGGCGTGATGCGCTCGTACCAGCCGTTCGAGCTGCACTTCGAGGATTACGAGATCCCGGTCGAGGACCGCCTCGGCGAGGAGGGCGCCGGGTTCCGTCTCGCCGAGCAGTGGCTGGTGCACGCGCGTGTGCCCTACGCCGCGGCGAGCATCGGCGTCGCGCAGGAATCGCTCGCGCTCGCGATCGAATGGGCGAAACAGCGCGAAACGTTCGGCGGGCCGCTCGCCGACAAGCAGGCGATCCAGTGGATGATCGCCGACTCCGAAATGGAGCTGCGCGCCTCGCGCCTGCTGGTGTACCAGGCGGCGTGGAACGGCGACCGCGGCGAGGACATCAAGATCGATGCGTCGATCGCCAAGGTGTTCGCCACCGAAGCCGCCGGCCGCGTGGTCGACCGCTGCATGCAGATCTTCGGCGGCATGGGCGTCGCCCAGGCGATGCCGCTCGAGCGCTGGTATCGCGAGCTGCGCATACGCCGCATCGGTGAAGGCCCGTCCGAGGTCCAGCGCATGGTCGTCGCCCGCGATCTGCTGTCCAAGTCACGCTGAATGCCGGGAGCCGCCGCAATGAACGCCGCTGTCGGACCGCTTTCCGGAGTGACCGTGGTGGACCTCGGTCAGGTCTACAACGGCCCGTACTGCACCTTCCTGCTGGCGATGGCCGGCGCGCGACGTGATCAAGATCGAGCCGCTGGCCGGCGAGAACCTGCGCCGGCGGGCCGAAGTCGGCGGCGCGGCGCTGCCGTTCGCGATGCTGAATTCGAACAAGCGGTTCGCGACGCTGAATCTCAAGTCGGCCGACGGCCAGGACCTGCTGCGCCGGATGGTCGCGAAGGCCGACGTGCTGGTCGAGAACTTCTCGCCCGGCACGATGGATCGGCTCGGCCTCGGCTTCGATGCGCTCCACGCGATCAATGAGCGGCTGATCTACGCGTCCGGATCGGGCTACGGCCTGAGCGGCCCGATGCGCAATTACCCGGCGATGGACATCACCGTGCAGGCGATGTCCGGCGTCATGAGCATCAACGGCTTCCCCGATCGCCCGCCGGTCAAGGCGGGGCCCGCGTTGTGCGATTTCCTCGGCGGCATCCACCTCTATTCGGCGCATCGTCAGCGCGCTGTACGCGCGCGAAAAGACCGGCCGCGGCCAGTTGGTCGAAGTGGCGATGAAGGAGGCCGTGTTTCCGACGCTCGCCTCCAACCTCGGCCGCATTTCGCGACCAAGGGGGCCGTCCCGCCGCGCAACGGCAACCGCCACGGCGGCTCGCCGAGGCGCCGTACAACGTCTACCCCGCGACCGACGGCTACATCGCCGTGCTGTGCTCGAGCGACGCCAAGTGGAACGATCTGCTCGACGCGATCGGCCGCGGCGAGTTGAAGGGCGACCCGCGGTACTCGACGCTGAAGACGCGCGTCGCGCACGTCGACGACGTCGACGAGATCGTCGGCGGGTTCACCCGGCACCTGACCAAGCAGCAGGCGTTCGACAAGCTCGCCGGCGCCGGCATCACCTGCGCGCCGGTGCGCGACCTCAACGAGGTGGTCAACGACGCCCACATGCGCGAACGCGGCGCGCTCGTCGCGATGACGCACCCGATGTACGGCGATGTCGTGCTGCCGCGGTCCTCGCTGCGCTTTTCCGAATCGCCACTGCCGGCGATCGAGCCGAGCGGCCCGGCCGGCCGCGACAACGCCTACGTCTACTGCGGCTGGCTCGGCGCGCCGCCGGCCGAGCTGGCGCACCTCGAAAGCACGGGTGTCATCTGATGAGCCGTCTCCTTGTCCTCGCGCTTGCCGTCGTCTCGACGGGCGCATTCGCCCAGGCGTGGCCCACCCGGCCGATCAAGGCGATCGTCCCGTTTCCGCCGGGAAGCGGCACCGACACCATCGCGCGTCCGGTGCTGGCACAGATGTCGAAGCAGCTGGGGCAGCCGATCGTCGTCGAGAACCGCCCGGGCGCCGGCGGCACGATCGGCATGGCGCTGGTCGCCCAGGCCGAACCGGACGGCTACACGATCCTCGTGCACTCGAACTCGTTCACCGTCGTGCCGGCCACGTACACCAAGCTCGCCTTCGATCCCGTCAACGACTTCGTCGGCGTGATGCCGATCGCGGCGCTGCCGATGGCGCTGGTGGTCGCGCCGTCGAAGGGCTACAAGAGTCTCGGCGACCTCGTCGCCGCCGCCAAGGCCAAGCCGGGCTCGATCAACTACGCGTCGGCCGGATCGGGCGGCATCACGCACCTGGGCGCCGAGCGCTTCCGCATGGCCGCCGGCATCGAGGGCGTGCACGTGCCCTACAAGGGATCGGCCGAAGCGCTGACCGACGTGATGACCGCGCGCGTCGACTACTACTTCAGCCCGATCGGCCTCGCGCTGCCGCTGATCAAGGCCGGCAAGCTCGAGGCGCTCGCGGTGAGCAGCTCGAAGCGCTCCTCGGCGCTCCCGCAGGTGCCGACGACCGTCGAGGCGGGAGTGCCGAATTCGCAGTACGACGTGTGGGTCGGGATGATGGTCGCGGCGAAGACGCCGCGCGCGATCGTCGAGCGGCTCAACGCCGAGATGGTGAAGGCGCTGCAGGCGCCGGAGGTGATCGAAGCGTTCAGCACGCTGGTCGCCGACCCGATGGTCATGACCGCCGCGCAATTCGACGCCATGATGAAAGCGGAGACGGCGATGAATGCGGCGCTGGTCAAGGCGGCCAACGTCACGGTCAATTGATCGCGGGCGGCGAGTCCGCATATCTCGCCCTGGATGTCCTCCCCCACGCGTGACGATTTGTCGCCGGCCCGATGATCCTCGCGCCTGCGACCCTGCGTGGAACTCGGCATAATGGCCGCCAACGTGGGGACGGGCATGAATATTCGCCGCAAACTGATCATGGCGCTTCGGCGCCGGCGCACTCGCCGTGCCGCTGTCGGCTCTGGCGCAGGCGCCGGCGCGCGAAGCTTGCGCGCATCGGGCTGTTGGGGCCAGGTTCCGCATCCGGCAACGAGCCTTGGGTAGCAGCACTACTCGCGAACCTGCGGGACCTGGGCTACGTGGAAGGCAGCAACCTCCGCGTCGAGCCCCGCTGGGCCGAAGGAAAGAACGACCGGCTGCCTGAACTGGCGGCGGAGCTGGTGCGGCTGAAGGTCGATCTCATCGCCACTTTCCAGACGCCGGCCGCTCTCGCGGCAAAACATGCAACGAACAGCATTCCAATCGTCATGGTGGCGGCGGCCGATCCGGTGGCCACGGGTCTGATCACCAGTCTCGCCCGACCAGGCGGCAACGTCACGGGATTGTCGGGCGCAGTCTCGGAGCTGGCGGCAAAGAACCTCGAGATCATCCTGGAGATATTGCCCTCGGCAAAGCGCGTTGCCGTGCTGGTGAATGCGGCAGACTCCTTCGCGAAATCATTCCTGGAACGGATTCAGCTTGCATCCCGGGCCTTGGGCATCGAGCTGAAGACGGTCATGGTTCGCGCCGGCGAGCCGTTGGGCGCCGCCTTCGAGGAAATAGGCAAAGCGCGAGCAAGCGCTGTCCTCGTCCAGCCCAGTCTCCCGTACGAGCGCGTCGTTGAACTGGCGATACAACATCGGCTCGCGTCAGCGGCGGCCGGGCAGGGCTTTGCCGACGCCGGCGGCCTGTTGGCATATACGCAGAGCATCGCGGACCGGAATCGCCAGGCCGCCGTCTACATTGACAAGATACTCAAAGGCGCGAAGCCTGCCGATCTCCCGGTCAGCCAGCCGGCAACGTTCGAGCTCGTGATCAACCTGAAGACGGCAAAGCGGATTGGACTCAAGATTCCGCCCAACGTACTCGCGCGCGCGGACCGGATTATCGAGTGAGCCCGCGAATGGGCGCAGTCGCGGAAGCTGACTGACCAGAACGGGTCGAGCCCGGTCGCCCTGACCGTGGCAACGCGTGGCGCTTCTACGACCGACGCCGGTCGCTTACGCCGAAGTGACTGCTGCGCGTCACCGAGCGGCCGCTGGGGGCGGCACGTTGGTCGTCTCGGCCATGAGCGGGCATTCGCAACGCTCGTGGAAACGCGACCAGACCGACCCTGCCCCCGCTGCTAGCGACGGACGCATGACAAATGCAATGCGCCGACGCGTACTCTTGACAGGCTGACCTTGACGGGGCACCGTGCCCTGAACCCGATAAGGTAGCGGTCCCGGGAGGATGCTATGGGCAACCGGGTGTTCTGCGCGCGCGCCGCAACAGCGCGCAATTCCGCCGCGCGATCATCTCCGGCGGCACTTCTTCGTTCTCCTCGTTCCAGGGTCGCGCTATGCATGTAGGCCCGAATCACGGTTGACTCGGACGTTTCATAGGCGGTTGAATGAATCCAAACGAAGAGCCCGTATCGGATCCTGACTTTCTCATACGCATTGAGAAAGCCGACGCTTACAGGCGACTCCTGGCTCGAGCGAAGAAGATTGCGATCGCGGGCGGGGTGCTGGGCGCCGCCTTCGGCGGTGTCGTGGGATTTTAGCTATCCGCTGCCATGACGAACTGCTGTCACGCTCCGGTGGTGCCGACGAATGTGCCATTGATAATGTTTGCCGGAGTGTTCGGGCCGTACGCGCTCATCACGGGAATCGCGTTGTTGTTTGGGTCGGCCGAGTTCGTTGAAAGCTTGGAGGCGACCGAGATTCGCGAGACGTTCGAGACGAAGTCGGCAACGTCGACCAAGTGGAGGTACTTATTAGTCGGGGCTGCCGCCTGCGGCTATGTTGCGTTAATGGCCGCCGGAATGCCATATGCCTGCCCCCCAAAGTGCAGTTGACTCGCTCACCTAAGGTGCTGCACTTGATCCTACGGAGGTTGCCGCTACGAAAGGCAGTGCAGCTGCCGACATTTCTGTTGTTTCTCGTTCTGGCGGAATGTCCGCAAGGGGTCGTTCGCGCCTATCCGAACCGAGGCGCCAGCCGGCGGCTCTGAGGCCTATAGCCGCCGTTACCACCTCGATGGCGGTTGTGCGCTGCGCAGCGGCCGCAAGGTCGAACTGCTTCAATGCCGGCGACCGGCCACCGACATCTCAGGCTTTCCCTTTCAAGCGCCAGAGCCAGATCGGGCACTGTTAGCAAAAATGCGAACAGCGATCGACGCTCAAGAACATGCGGAATCCGCCTTGAATCGACGCCGGTTCGTCCGAACGGCTGATGGGCATCCGTGCACGTGCGAGGTAGCATTTTTGCTACCCAATCCAGTAGGGCACCCACGTCTGCCATGTCCGACCGGTCTCGAGTTCTGGCCAGAAACCTCGCATCGGTGAAGGGCGAGCGCAAGAAAAGGCGTTCGTGGACGCTCAAGACCGATCGCATATTGCAGTTGCTTGTCGCCGATCTCGTAGCTGCGCGGACGGCCGCGGCAATGACGCAGGAGGAAGTGGCCGCGAGAATGTGGACGACCAGGAGCGTCGTGTCGCGGCTCGAGAGCGGCGTATGCACCCGCCCGACGCTCAGCACCATCGAGAAATATGCGGACGCTGTGGGTGCCGTAATCGAGATCCGCGTGCGGATACGGCGATAGCTTCAGGTTGAAACTCCGAAGCGGGGCGCAAAATCGCATGTCCGCTTAGGTCGACCTCGGGCATCGCGCGATTTCGTACCAATGACCGCTCCGGACTGCATTGGGATCCAGGCTCGGGCGGCAGCCATCAGACGTGCCGCACGCCCAGAACCTGAGACGCTCTGCTCCGTCCGCCATCACCCATGGATGCCGGACGCGCTGATTCCGGGCTCGTCAGCGCTCGAACAGCGCGACCGACTCCACGTGCGCCGTGTGCGGAAACATGTTGACGACCCCGGCGGCGGCCAGCGTGTAGCCGCGTTCGTGGACCAGCACCGACGCGTCGCGCGCCAGCGTGGCGGGATTGCACGACACGTAGACGATGCGCCGCGGGCCGCCGTCCGGCGGCAGCGCCTTGGCCACCGCGATCGCCCCTTCGCGCGGCGGGTCGACGAGCAGCTTGTCGAATGACCCCAGCGCCTCGAAGCTCTCGGCGGTGACGGCGAACAGGTTGCCGGTGCGGAACGTCGCGCGGCCGGCGAGGCCGTTCGACGCCGCGTTCGCCTCGGCCCGGCGCACCAGCGCCGCGCTGCCTTCGACCCCGACGGCGTGCGCGCCGCGCCGGGCGATGGGCAGCGTGAAGTTGCCGATGCCGCAGAAGAGGTCGGCGATGCGCTCGCCCGGCCGCGGGTCGAGCAACGCGATCGCCCGCCGCACGAGGACGCGGTTGATCGCCGGATTGACCTGCGTGAACTCGGTCGGGGAATACGGGAATACCAGCCCGAACTCGGGCAGGGCATACGCGAGCGGGGTGCCCGCATGATCGAGCGGCACCACAGTCTCAGGCCCCGCGGACTGCAGGAAGAACTGGACGCCGTGGCCGGCGGCGAACGCGCGCAGGCGCTCTTCGTCCGCGGGTGTCAGCGGGGCGAGGATGCGCAGCACCATCACGTGCGCGGATTCGTCCGCCGCTTCGCCGCCGCTCAGCCCCGCGTCGCCGACGGCGAGCTCGATCTGCGGCAGGCGGTCGCGCAGGCTGAGCCCCTCCACCAGCGTGCGCAGCTGCGGCAGCAGCGCGGAGATCTTCGGCGGCAGCACGGCGCACGAGGTCATGTCGGCGACGAAGCTCGACTTGCGCTCGTGGAAGCCCACCAGCACGCCGCCCTTCTTCGGCACGTGGCGCACGGACAGGCGCGCCCGGTGGCGGTAGCCCCAGGCCGGGCCGTGGATCGCCGGCAGGATCTGCGCCGCGCGCACGCGGCCGAGATGCCACAGCGCGTCCTCCAGCGCCCGCTGCTTGGCCGCGACCTGCGCGCCGGGGTCGAAATGCTGCATCGTGCATCCGCCGCAGACGCCAAAGTGCGGGCAGCGCGGGGCCACCCGCGCGGCGCTTGCCTTGGCGATGGTCTCGACGCGCGCGATCTCGTAGGTCGGCTTGCGCTTGATCGTTGCGATCGTGACGTCCTCGCCCGGCAGCGCGCCTTCGACGAAGATCGCCTTGCCGTCGATGCGCGCGATGCCGCGCCCTTCCTGATCGAGCGACGCGATGGTGACGAGCGGGAGGGCGGGCGCGGTGGGGGCAGGGGTGGGGATCATTGTCGATGGCTGCGGCCAGGACGTGCCGCGAGGCGCGAATTGTACCGTTCGCCGCGCGGCGCGCCGTGAATCCCCCGGCCGCGGGGCGCAGGTCGAGTAAAATTCCCCGATGCGGATCCTGGCGCTCGAGACATCGACCGAATGGTGCAGCGTGGCGGCGGGCGACGGCGCCCGCTGGCTCACGCGCGAGGAGCGCACCGGCCCGGCGCACTCGGAGCGCGCGCTGGCATTGGTGGACGAGGTGCTGGCCGACGCCGGCTGGACGCTGGCCGCGCTCGACGGCATCGCGTTCGGTGCGGGGCCGGGATCGTTCACCGGCGTTCGCGTCGCGTGCGGGCTGGCGCAGGGACTGGCGCTGGGCGCCGACCTGCCGGTGGTCCCCGTGCCCACGCTCGCAGGCCTGGCCCACGCCGCGTGGGCGGGCAGCGGTGCGCAGCGCATCGTGGCCTGCCTCGATGCCCGGATGCGCGAGGTGTACGTCGCGGCGTACGCACGGACCGATTCGGGCTGGCGCGAGCTGGAGGCGCCGCGCGTGCTGGCGCCGGCGTCGATCGCGGGCCCGGACGGCACCGACTGGTGCGGCGCGGGCAACGGGTTCGCCGCCTATCCGGGGCTTGCCCGCCAGCTCGGGCTCGCGCGCGTGGACGACGCCGCGCGCCCGACCGCGCGGGCTGTCGGCGAAATCGCGCTGCCCCGCCTCGCCGCCGGCCATGGCGTGGCCGCGGCCGACGCGCTGCCCCTGTACGTCCGGCACCGGGTGGCGCTGACCACCGCCGAGCGCGACGCCGGTGCGCGCCTTTGACGCCCGATGGCCGGCTCGCCGTCATCGCAGATTCCGCCGGCCCCCGCGTGGCGTCCGATGCGCGAGGGCGATCTCGCGTACGTCACCGCGCTCGAGGCGCAGATCCACGGCGCGCCATGGACGATCGGCAATTTCCGCGACTCGCTGGCCGTCGGTTACTCGGCCTGCGTGGGCGAATGCGAGGGCCGCATCCTCGTCTACGGCGTACTGATGCTGGCGCCGGGCGAAGCGCAGATCCTCAATCTCTCGGTGGTGCCCGATTCGCGGCGGCAGGGCCTCGGCCGCGCGCTGCTGCGCCGCTTCACGGAGGACGCCGTGCGCCTGGGCGCCGAGCAGCTGTTTCTCGAAGTGCGGGTGTCGAACGCCGCGGCGATCGCCCTGTACGAATCCGAAGGCTTCGCCCCGGTCGGCCGCCGCGAACGTTACTATCCCACGTCGGGGCCGGAGCAGCTGCGCGAGGACGCGCTCGTGATGCGGCGCGCGCTGCCGCGTTCGGCGTGAGCGGACGCTGCTGATGGCCACCCGCGACGATCTGCTGCAGGAGCTCGGGCTGCTCCCCCAGTGGCGGCTGCGATCGCACCGCGGCTTCGGCGCCGCGCCGCCCGCGGCCCCGGCGGCCGCGGATCCGACCGCGCCGGTCCTGCCCGGGCGCGAGGCGGCACCGATCCTCGCGGCTGGCGCGGCCGCACCGGCCTTGGCGGAGCGCGAGGCCGCGCCGGTCCTGCCCGCGGTCCCGTCTGCGCCGGATGCGCGGCGCGACCGGATCGCGGCGCTGGAATGGCCGGCGTTTGCCGCCGCCGTCGATGCCTGCACCGCGTGCAAGCTCGCCAAGACCCGCCACCGCTCGGTGCCCGGCGTCGGCGACACGCACGCGCCGTGGCTGTTCGTCGGCGAGGCGCCGGGCGCGGAGGAGGACGCCAAGGGGGAGCCGTTCGTCGGCCAAGCCGGCCGCCTCCTCGACAACATGCTCGGCGCGCTCGGTCTCGCGCGCGGCGACCGGGTCTACATCGCCAACGTGCTGAAGTGCCGCCCACCCGGCAACCGCACGCCCGAGCCGCAGGAAGTCGAGGCCTGCCTCCCCTACCTCGACCGGCAGATCGCGCTGTTGCGCCCCCGGTTGATCGTGGCGCTGGGAAAGAGCGCCGCGACCGCGCTGCTGGAGGTCGACGCGACGATCGCCAGCCTGCGCGGCCGCGTCCACCGGTACCGCGACGTGCCGCTGGTCGTGACGTACCATCCGGCCTATCTGCTGCGCAACCTCCCCGACAAGGCCAAGGCGTGGGAAGATCTTCTGCTGGCGCGCCGCACGATGGCGCAAACGGCGGCACCCGATGCGTAGCCCGGGTTGAGCGCAGCGAAACCCGGGGCAAGCGTGGCCATTGCCCTAACCACCCGGGTTTCGCTGCGCTCAACCCGGGCTACACCCTTGCATTGGGCGGCCGACGCCCCAATTGACAGGACTGCAGGCCAGGTGGCCTGCGACCGCTTCACTATGCACGGAGGAACCATGATCCGCAAACTCGCCGCCCTGTTGGCCATCGTCGCAACGCTCTCGCTCACGGGCTGCGGCTACAACGACCTGCAGCGGCAGGACGAAGGCATCAAGGCGTCGTGGTCGGAGGTGCTTAACCAATACCAGCGCCGGGCCGACCTCGTCCCCAACCTCGTCAGCACGGTGAAGGGCTATGCCGCGCAGGAGGAGCGCGTGCTCACCGAAGTGACCAACGCGCGCGCCAGCGTGGGCAGCATCAAGGCCACGCCCGAGCTGATCAACGATCCGGCGGCGTTCCAGAAATTCATCCAGGCGCAGAATCAGCTGCAGGGCGCGCTGTCGCGCCTGCTGCTGGTGAGCGAGAACTATCCGCAACTGAAGTCCGACGCGCTGTTCCGCGACTTGACCGCGCAGCTCGAAGGCACCGAGAACCGCATCGCCGTCGCTCGCAATCGCTACATCAAATCGGTCCAGGAATACAACACGACCGTGCGGCAGTTCCCGACCAACCTGACGGCGATGGTGTTCAAGATGGACGTCAAGCCCAACTTCGCCGTCGCAAACGAGGCGGCCGTCAGCGCGCCGCCGAAGGTCGATTTCGACAAGGCGCCGGCGGGGTCGGCGCCCGCGCCGGCACCGGCGCCCGGCACGGCTCCCGGGACTGCGCCCGCGCCCGCGTCGAAGGCGAGTTCATGAAGACGGGCCGCTGACCGCAGGGTGAGCCGGTTCCGCCGCGCCTCGTGGATAGCCGTCCCGTGACGCGGGTGTCGCTTCCAGCGAATGCACGCAGGCGTCCGCGGACCGGCGCCGTGCGCTGCGCCGGCAGCGTTGCTTTCGCTCTGGCGTTGGCGCTGTTGACGGCGTTCACCGTCGCGTTCGCGCAGGCGCCGGCCTGGGAAGCGGGCACCGACGGGTTGCGGCCGGTCCCGCCGTTGAAGGCGCGGGTGACCGATCTCGCGCAGACGCTCTCGCCGGCCGAACAGCAGGCGCTCGAAGCGAAGCTCGCCGACTGGGAGGCGCGCACCACGAATCAACTCGCCGTGCTGATCGTGCCGACCACGCAGCCCGAGCCGATCGAGGCTTACTCGATACGCGTGGTCGAGGCGTGGAAGCTCGGGCGCAAGGGCAACGACAACGGCGCGCTGTTCCTCCTCGCGAAGAACGACAGGAAGATGCGCATCGAAGTGGGCTACGGCTTCGAGGGCACGCTGACCGACGTCACGTCGCGGCGCATCATCGCCGAGGACGTCGCCCCGCGGTTCCGCGACGGCAAGTTCGCCGCCGGCATCGACGCCGGCGTCGACCGCATCATGAAGGTCGTCGGCGAAGGCAAGCCGCTGCCGCCGCCGTCCGCCGGAGCGAAGCCGAAGTCCGGCATCGGCGGCTTCGATTTCGAAGCGGTGGCGGTCGTCCTGTTCATCGCCGTGCCCGTGATCGGCGCGCTGCTGCGCTCGATGCTCGGCAAGCTCGTCGGGTCGGCGGCCGGCGGCGCGCTTTTCGGCGCGGCGGCCTGGTTCTTCGTGGGCTCGCTGGCGGTGGCGATCGTCGTGGCCGTCGTCGCGTTCGTCATCATCATCTTTTCCGCCGGGGGTGGAGGGCGCCCGGGCCGCGGCGGCGGACTGTCCTCGTCCGGTGGCGGATGGGGCGGTGGCGGGTCGTCCGGCGGCGGGGGCTTCTCGGGCGGCGGCGGCAGCTTCGGCGGCGGCGGCGCATCGGGCAACTGGTGAGGCGGGCTGGCGATCGACCACCGCGCCCCGACCTTCTTTCGAGAGCGACCTCATGCCCTGGAAACGACCACGCCGCTTCTGGCGCCATCTGGTGACCGATCACGGGTCTGCGCGCCGCGCCTTTCCACAGGCCTCGCTGCAGCGCATCGAGGCGGCGATCGCCGCCGGCGAAGCGCGGCACCGCGGGCAGGTACGCTTCGTGGTCGAGGCGGCGCTGCCGCTTTCGAGGGTGCTCGCCAGGCTGCCCCCGCGCGAGCGCGCGCTGGAGGTCTTCGGCGAGATGCGGATCTGGGATACCGAGGAGAACACCGGGATCCTGGTCTACGTGCTGCTCGCCGATCGCGACGTCGAGATCGTGGCCGACCGCGGCATCGACCGCAGCGTGGGCAAGGATGCCTGGGAAGCGGTGTGCCGGAAGATGGAAGCGGCGTTCCGCGCGGGCCGCCATGCCGAAGGCGTCCAAGGCGGGATTGCCGAGCTCAACGCCCTGCTCGAGAAGCATTTTCCGCGTGGAGACGGCGCGCGCGCGAACGAGCTGTCGGACCGTCCCGTGATCCTGTGACGCCCACGTTGTCCAGACGGCGTACACGGCGTATCCCGGGTTGAGCCGGAGGCGAAACCCGGGGCCGTCGCAGCCATTGCCGCGACCACCCGGGTTTCGCCTCCGGCTCAACCCGGGCTACGTTTGCGTCGTTGCGACGGCCGGGGTTACGACGGCTCGACCTGCGCGCCGCCGTGCTTCCCGCCGCCGTGGCCGCCGCCGTGTCCACCGCCGTGTCCACCGCCGTGTCCACCGCCGTGGCCGCCGCCTTTCTCGATGCCGATGAGGTGCAGCGAATCCGCCTGCGCCTGGTTGATGCGGTGACGCAGCAGCACCAGCGACATCGTTCCCGCCACGAACAGCCCGAACATGACGATCGCCGTGTTGACCGACACGCCGGCCCGGATCATCGTCGCGTAGAGGCCGATCATGATCAGGATGCCGATGTTCTCGTTGAAGTTCTGGACGGCGATCGAGTGGCCGGCACCCATCAGCACGTGGCCGCGATGCTGCAGCAGCGCGTTCATCGGCACGACGAAGAAGCCGCCGCAGGCGCCGATGAGGATCATCAGCGAGATGACGAACGGCAGCGCGCTGACGAAGATCATCAGCGTGACGATGATGCCCATCGCGATGCCGATTGGCAGCACGTTGACGGACCCGCGCAGCGTGACCCAGCGGGCGGCGGCGACCGCCCCCGCGGCGATGCCCACGGCGACCACGCCCTGCAGCATCGACGCCTGCGACATGCTGAAGCCCAGCGCCTTCTCCGCCCAGTCGATGACGATGAACTGCAGCGTTGCGCCGGCGCCCCAGAAGAGCGTGGTGGTGGCGAGCGAGATCTGGCCCAGCTTGTCGCGCCACAGCAGCGCGTTGCAGTGGGCGAACTCGCGGATCAGGAAGAACGGATTGCGGTTCACCATCCGGCGCTCGACGCCCGTGTCGGGGATGAACCAGTTGAACACCGCAGCGATGACGTAGAACACCACGATCACCGCGATGGCGGCATTGGGCGCCGTGTCGATCGACGTGTCGATGTACGGCATGTCGAAGCCGAGCAGCGCCGCCGCGATCTTCGGGCTGATCAGCGCGCCGCCGACCAGCACGCCGAGGATGATCGAGCCGACCGTCGTGCCTTCGATCCAGCCGTTGGCGACGACGAGCTGCTGCGGCGGCAGGAGCTCGGTCAGGATGCCGTACTTGGCCGGCGAATAGGCGGCGGCGCCGAAGCCGACGACCGCATACGCGACCAGCGGGTGCGCCGAGAAGAGCATCAGCGTGCAGCCGACGACCTTGATGCCGTTGGTGACCAGCATCACCTTGCCCTTGGGCATCGAGTCGGCGAACGCGCCGACCAGCGGCGCGAGCAGCACGTAGGACACCACGAAGCTCATCTTGAGCGACGGCGTCATCCACGCAGGTTCCTCGAGTTCGCGCAGCAGCGCGATGGCGGCGATGAGGAGCGCATTGTCGGCGAGCGACGAAAAGAACTGCGCCGCCATGATGGTGTAGAACCCGGCCTTCATCGTCCTCCGCAATCCGCTGCAACCGCGTCCGGATGCGACGCGGCGGGCGGGGAAACGCCTGCGGGCTTTGGTATAGTTCCGGTGTCGCCCGAGGCCCGCGCTTTATACCATGATTGGCAGGAGCGACCAACCGCGCCGCTCGATGTCCCGCCCGCTCTACGCCCAGGTCAACCTTTCCGCGCTGCGCGGCAACCTCGCGCAGGTGCGGGTGCGGGCCCCCGAGACCCAGGTGCTCGCCGTGGTCAAGGCCAATGCCTACGGTCACGGCCTTGCGCGCGTGCTGCCGGCGCTCGACGACGCGGACGGCCTGGCGCTGGTCGAGCTGGAGCGGGCGTACGAGCTGCGCGCGCTGCGCTACACGCGGCGCATCCTGCTGCTCGAAGGCTTCTTCGCGGCGGCGGAACTGCCCGAGATCGCCAGCCGGCGCCTCGCGGTTGTAGTGCACCATGCGGAACAGGTGCGGATGCTGGAGACCACGCCGCTTTCGCGCCCGCTCGAGGTCTTCCTGAAGATCAACACCGGGATGAACCGGCTGGGATTGCGACCGGCCGACGTGCCGGCCGCCGTGGAGCGGCTCACGCACTGCGACGGTGTCGCGACCCTGCGCCTGATGACGCACTTCGCGCGCGCCGACGAGCCCGGCGGCGTGCAGGAGCAGCTCGCGACGTTCGACGCCGCATGCCTCGGGATGACCTATCCGCGATCGCTCGCCAACTCGGCGGCGATCGTGCGCTACGACGAAGTCGGCGGCGACATCGTCCGCCCCGGCATCATGCTCTACGGCGCGACGCCGTTCGCCGGCGATTCCGCGGCGAGCCTCGGCCTGCAGCCGGTCATGACGCTGCGCTCCGAGATCATCGCGGTGCAGGAACTCGCGGCCGGCGAGCGCGTCGGCTACGGCGCCACCTGGACGGCGTCGCGGCCGAGCCGGATCGGCGTCGTCGCGTGCGGCTACGCGGACGGCTATCCTCGCCATGCCCCCAGCGGCACGCCGGTGCTGGTCGATGGCACGATCGTCCCGACTGCGGGGCGGATATCGATGGACATGCTGACCGTGGACATCACCGATCTCCCGCAGGCAACCGTCGGCAGCCCGGTGGTCCTGTGGGGGGAAGGCCTGCCGGTCGACGACGTCGCCGCGGCCGCGGGTACTGTAGGCTACGAATTGCTGTGCGCCGTGGCGCCGCGCGTGCCGTTCGTGGTTTCGGCGTACGGCAAGCTGGATCTCGAGCTGTGAGCGGGCAGGGTGCATGGATCGCGGGCGGCGGCCCGGCCGCGGCTGCGGCGCCGGACAGCGGTAACACGATAGACTCGGCCACGCGGCATTAGTGCCGCGCGCTGCCGCGAAGCGCATCGTCGGAGGAATCAGCGTGTACATCGTCGTCACCGGCGCCGCCGGGTTCATCGGGTCGAATCTCGTGAAGGCGCTCAACGCCCGCGGGGAGACCGCCATCCTTGCCGTCGACAACCTGACGCGCGCGGACAAATTCCGCAACCTGGTCGACTGCGAGATCGCCGACTACCTCGACAAGGACGAGTTCCTCCACCGTCTCGCCGACGGCGACTTCGAGGACGACGTCGCGGCGATCCTGCACCAGGGCGCGTGTTCCGACACGACGGCCACCGACGGGCGCTACATGCTGCGCAACAACTACCGGTACTCGGTCTCGCTGGTCGAGTGGTGCCAGGACAACGACGTCCCGTTCCTCTATGCGTCGAGCGCGTCGGTCTACGGCGGCGGGCCCGCGTTCCGCGAGGAGCGCGCCTGCGAGGCGCCGCTCAACGTCTACGGCTATTCGAAGTTCCTGTTCGACCAGTACGTGCGCCGGCTGCTGACGGACCGCACCGCGCAGATCGCGGGCTTTCGCTATTTCAACGTCTACGGGCCGCGCGAGCAGCACAAGGAGCGCATGGCCTCGGTGGCGTGGCATTTCTTCAACCAGTACCGCGCCGAAGGGCGGGTGCGGCCGTTCGAGGGCTCGGGCGGCTACGCGGCCGGCGAGCAGCGGCGCGACTTCGTGTCGGTCGACGACGTGGTCAAGGTCAACCTCGATTTCCTGGACCACCCGCAGCGCAGCGGGATCTTCAATCTCGGGACCGGGACGGCGGCGACGTTCAACGAGGTTGCGGCGGCGACGATCAACGCCTGCCGCGCCGCCGACGGCCAGCCGCCGCTGGCGCTGCCGGAGCTGGTCGCGACCGGCGCGATCAGCTACGTCCCGTTCCCGAGCGTTCTGGTCGGCAAGTACCAGAGCCACACCGAAGCCGACCTCACGCGGCTGCGCGCGGCCGGTTACCGCGCGCCGATGCAGGGCGTCGGCGAAGGCGTGGCGCGCTACGTGGCCTCGCTGCTGGGCGCGCCCGCTGTCAACCCCTGACCCGGGCAACGCGTTCTAGGCAGCAGGCGGGATGGTCCCGCCGCCACGCCGGGCCTCCGCCCGTGCGGTCAGGGGGAAGACAATGAAACGACTCATGCTCGCGATCGTCGCGCTGGCCTTTTCGGGTTTCGCGCTCGCAACGACCAACATCAACAGCGCAACGCTGGAGCAGCTGCAGGCGCTGCCCGGCATCGGGCCCGTGAAGGCGCAGGCCATCATCGACTACCGCAAGGCCAACGGGAAGTTCAAGGCGGTCGACGAGATCACCAAGGTCAAGGGCATCGACACCGCGACCTTCGAGAAGCTCAAGGGCGAGCTGGCGATCTCCGGCAAGACCACGCCCCCGGCTGAAGCGCCGGCAGCGAAGGCCGCTCCCGCGCCTGCCGCGGCGGCGCCGGCGCCGGCAAAGACCAAGTGACGCGCCGCGGCGTGCAGCGCACGCCGCCGCGCCTCGCGCTCGTACTGTCCACCATTCGATACCCATTCAAGGACTCGTGATGAAACGCTTACTGTTGCTTCTGGTCGCACTGCTGTTCTCGGGGCTTTCGCTCGCGGCCGTCAACATCAACACGGCGACCCTGCAGGAGCTCGAAGCCCTCAACGGCATCGGCCCGGTGAAGGCGCAGGCCATCATCGACTACCGCAAGGCCAACGGCCCGTTCAAGTCGATCGAGCAGATCAAGGACGTCAAGGGCGTAGGCGACGCGACCTTCGCCAAGATCAAGGGTGACATCGCGGTGAGCGGCGCGACGGCGGCGCCCGCCGCGGCCGCGAAGGCGGAGCCCGCGAAGGCCGCTGCACCTGCAGCGCCGGCACCTGCACCGGCAACTGCGCCGGCGGCGAAAGCGGAACCGGCCAAGGCGGCTGCGCCCGCCGCGCCGGCGGCGGCAGCACCCGCGGCGGCAGCGCCGGCGATGAAGGCGGAACCGGCCAAGGCGGCTGCGCCTGCCGCGCCGGCGGCGGCAGCACCCGCCGCACCGGCTCCGGCGATGAAGGCGGAGCCCGCCAAGGCCGCTGCTCCGGCCGCCGCTGCTCCGGCGGCGAAGGCCGACGCCGCGAAGGACAAGGCTGCGGCCGACAAGGCGGCGAAGGAAAAGGCGAAGGCGGACAAGGCCGCAGCGGCGAAGGCGGAGAAGGAGAAGGCAGCCGCCGACAAGGCAGCGGCCGAGAAGGCCGCCAAGGACAAGGCTGCGGCCGACAAGGCGGCGAAGGAAAAGGCCGCTGCGGACAAGGCCGCGGCCAAGAAGGCCGCCGCGGACAAGGCGGCGGCGGACAAAGCCGCAGCCGACAAGGCCGCCGCCGACAAGGCGAAGAAGCCCTGACGCCGGACGCGTAGCACTTGCAGGACCGACAGACCCCGCCTCAGCGCGGGGTCTGTCGTTTCTGCGCCCGCCGCCGCGGCCCCGGCGGGCCGCGCGAACGCATCACGCAGTCGGATACAATGGCCGGCCGCGCGGGTTCCCCGCGATCGCTGATCCTGCTCCGTCCGGCTGCGCATGTACCGCACCCTCGAATCCACCGTCGGCAACACGCCCCTCGTGCGCCTGCAGCGGCTCCCCGGCGCCACATCGAACGTCATCCTCGGCAAGCTCGAGGGCAACAATCCCGCCGGGTCGGTCAAGGACCGCCCGGCGCTGTCGATGATCGTCGAAGCCGAGAAGCGCGGCGACATCAAGCCCGGCGACACGCTGATCGAGGCGACGTCGGGCAACACCGGCATCGCGCTGGCGATGGTCGCGGCAGCCAGGGGCTATCGGCTCATCCTGGTGATGCCGGAAAACCAGTCGCTGGAGCGGCGGCAGACCATGGGCGCATTCGGCGCCGAGCTGGTGCTGGTCTCGAAGGCGGGCGGGATGGAGGCGGCGCGCGACACGGCGGAGCGCATGCGCGACGAAGGCAAGGGCATCATCCTCGATCAGTTCGCCAATCCCGACAATCCGCTGTCGCACTACCGCGGCACGGGACCCGAGATCTGGCGCGACACCAGCGGCGCGATCACGCACTTCGTCTCGGCGATGGGCACGACCGGGACGATCATGGGCGTGTCGCGCTACCTGAAGGAGATGAACCCCGCGATCGCGATCGTCGGCGCGCAGCCGGCGGAAGGTGCCAGCATCCCCGGGATCCGCAAGTGGCCGGACGCCTACCTGCCGAAGATCTTCGACCGGACCCGCGTCGACCGCGTCGAATCGGTGACCCAGGCCGACGCCGAGGACACCGCGCGGCGGCTCGCGCGGGAAGAGGGAATCTTCGCCGGCATTTCCGCGGGCGGCGCCTGCGCGGTCGCCTTGCGCATCGCGCGCGAGGTGAGCAACGCGACGATCGTATTCATCGTCTGCGACCGCGGCGACCGCTACCTGTCGACGGGCGTGTTTCCCGGCTGATGATGGACGGCCCCCACGCTCACTGCGTTCGCTGCCCCCCGAGGGGGAGCACAGTGCCCTTCGGGCGGCCGCGCGGGCACTGACCCGGTTCGCAGCGACGCTGCATGCCCCGGTGCATCGCGCCGAAGTGATGACCCCCATCCTCGTCTACGACATCGAGACCGTGCCGGACATCGCCGGCCTGCGGCGGGCCCACGCGGTGCCGGCCGCGCTCTCCGACGACGCCGTGCGCGACTGGGCGGTGCAGCAGCGGCGCCAGCGCACCGGCGGCGATTTCCTGCCGCTGCAATTCCAGCGCGTCGTGGCGATCGCGTGCGTGCTGCGCGAGGGCGCCGGGCTCAAGGTCTGGTCGCTGGGCGAGCCGTCCGATCCCGAGCCGGAGCTGATCCGCCGCTTCTTCGATGGCATCGAGCGCTACACGCCGCAGCTCGTCTCGTGGAACGGCGGCGCCTTCGACCTCCCGGTCCTGCACTACCGCAGCCTGATCCACGGCGTGCCCGCGGCGAAGTACTGGGACTGGGGCGACGAGGACCGCGACTTCCGCTTCAACAACTATCTCGGCCGCTATCACACGCGGCACCTCGACCTGATGGACGTGCTGGCCGCCTACCAGCCGCGCGCCTTCGCCGGGCTCGACGCGATGGCGCGCCTGTGCGGTTTTCCGGGCAAGCTCGGGATGGACGGCAGCGAGGTCGAGGCGGCGGTGGCTGCCGGTCGCATCGACGAGGTGCGCCGGTATTGCGAGACCGACGTGATGAACACGTACCTGCTGTACCTGCGCTTCCAGCTCCTGCGCGGCGTGCATGCCGCGGGCGAGTACGCGAAGGAGATCTCGCTCGCGCGCGAGCGCATCGCGGCGAGCGGCGCGCCGCACTGGCAGGAATTCCTGGCGGCCTGGGACGCGAACGTTGCTTGAATACTGGTAGCCGGGTGTTGAGCCGAAGGCGAAACCCGGGGCAATCGCGCCCATTGCCGCGGCCACCCGGGTTTCGCCTTCGGCTCAACACCGGGCCACGAAGGCGGCCGCGGAAGCGGCCACGGAAGTCCTCGCGCCGGGCCGCGGATCAGCCACCGATGAACGCGACCGGTGCGAACTTCCCGCCGAGCGTCCCCGTCGAGGAGAGCCCCCACCAGCGCTCCAGCACCGTCGCGTAGACGCTGCGAAAGTCGATCGTGTATTCCGGGTTCCCGTCGCCGGTGAGGCGCGCGAGCGACGGCTGTTCGCCGTGCAGGCCGCCCTTGACCCGGCCGCCCAACGCGAAGTGGACGCTGGCGGTGCCGTGGTCGGTCCCGAGCGACAGATTCTCGCGCGGGCGGCGCCCGAACTCGGCATACGTCAGGACGAGCGCGTCGTCCCAGCGTCCGAGTTCCACGAGCGCCGAGCGCAGCGCCACGATTCCCCCCGCGAGGTCCGCGAGCAGCCGCGCCTGCGTGTCGGGCTGGTTGGCGTGGGTGTCGAAGCCGTTGAGCGTGACGCGAACCACCGCCACGCCCGCCGGATTGGCGATCACCTGGCACGCGGTGCGAACGGCGCTGCCGAATCCGCTCTTCGGGAATTCGGTGCGCAACGCGACGGGCGCGCCGAGGTGCGCCGCCGCCTGCAGGATGTCGCCTTCGACCTTCACGATGTGGCGCAGCGCCTTGTTGCCGGCGCTCGCTTCGGGCAGCACGAGGCGCGCCTGTTGCAGGAACGTCGCGGTGCTCGCGAGCGAGACGGCGCGCGTGCCGTCGCCGGCGAGCGGGCCGAGATCGTTGCTGCCGACGATCACGCCGTCCGCGGCGAACGTGCGCGGCGGCGGCGCGGCCGCGAATGCCCGCGTCAGCCATCCGTCCTGCAGGTACTCGTCGCTCGCCGACGCGGTATCCCAGATCTCGATCGAACGGAAATGCGAGAGGTTGGGCTCCGGGTAGCCGACGCCCTGCAGCACCGCGAGCTCGCGGTCCTTCCACAACGGCTGCAGCGGCGCCAGCGCCGGGTGCAGGCCGGCACGATCCGACAGGGCCACCACCTGGTCGCGCGGAATCGCGAGCTTCGGGCGCAGCGCGTAGTACGCAGGGTCGGCATAGGGGACGACGGTGTTGAGCCCGTCGTTGCCGCCCTTCAACTCGATCAGCACGACGAGGTTGCGAAAGCGCGCGCCCGCGGGCGCCGCCGCCCACGCCACCTGCGCCGGGAACGGGGCGAGCGCGGCGGCGCCGAGCATCGCCCTGAGGAACGCGCGGCGATGGACCGGCGCCCCTGCGCGGGTCGCCGTGCGCTGCGGAAAGCGGACAGGGCTCATGACGCGGCGCTCATCTCATTTGAGCTGGTAGGCGGCGTCCAGGACCATGCCGCGGACCAGCGACGGCGGGTCGGCGTCGAGGTCGGGGGCCTGAAGCGGCGCCGTCGCCAGCAGCAGCCGTTGCGCGGCGCGCGCGCGCGCGGCTGGCCCCGCACCCGGCAGCGCATTCACCCACGCAGCGCTGTCGAGGTGCGTCTGGTCGAGGCGGCGCTCCATGGCACGGGTCAGCCGGTCGAGGAACTGCTTGCGCGCGAGCAGCGTCGTCGTGTTGATCCACGCTTCGCCGCCCGGCCAGCCTTTCACGTTGGGCGGCGCGAACAGGTTCTGGCCCATTCCCGCGGCGGCGACGGCGAACGGCAGCGTATCCGCGGGGCTGACGCCGAACTGGCGCAGCGTGCCGACGACGAGGTCGATCGGCGACTTGACCAGCGCTCCGCGATTCTCCGGCGCGTAGAACGCGTCGGAGGCGAGCAGCAGCGCGAGCGCCGCGCGGATGTCGTAGCGGGATTCCCGGAACCGGCGCGCGATGCGCGCGACCTCGCGCGGATCGGGATCGGGCGACACGAATTCGCGCCACAGCCTGGCGACGATCCGCTCCGCCGTCTCGGGCCGGGCGAGCAGCAGGTCGAGCACCGCGTCGCCGTCGAAGCGGCCGGTGCTGCCGAGCACCGTCTTGCTGCCGTCGTCGTGCAGCGCGCGCCGGAAGACGAAGCGGCCGGTCTCGCGGTCGAGGCCCCAGCCGGTGAACGCGCGCGCGGCTTCCTTCACGTCCTGCTCGGTGTAGTGTCCCTCGCCCAGTGTGAACAGCTCCATCACCTCGCGCGCGAAGTTCTCGTTCGGCGAGCCCTTGCGGTTGCGGGCGCTGTCGAGGTAGATCACCATCGCCGGATCGCGGGCTGTCGCATGCAGCAGCGTGCCGAAATTGCCGAGCGCGTTCTCCCGCAGCAGCACGTTCTGGCGGTACATCAGTTGCGCGACGCGCACTTTCGGCTGCGTCGAGACGAAGTGGTTGTGCCAGAACAGCGTCATCCGCTCGGTGAGCGGCGACGGCGTGACCAGCATCTCCCGCACCCACCACGCGCGCAGCTCCAGCCCCTCGCGGGTCTGGCGCCGGTGGAACTCCTTGCGCTCCTCGGCGGAGCTGCCCTCGCGGCGCGGCACCTGCAGCGAGCCGCTCTCCAGTGCGGAGGCGGGCGGCGGCGTGACGGTGACCGACCGCGCTTCGCGCAGCAGCTTCGCCGCGGCCTCGCTGCGCGTCAGCGTCGCGTAGGTCCTCACCTCGGCGTCGGTCGGGCCGAACCCGGTGCGCGCCAGCAGGTGGCGCGCATCGTCATAGCCGAGCGGGACGTCGGGCGCGGCGCGCGCGGGGGCCGCGAGGGCAACGGCCAGCGCGAGCGCCGCTCCTGCAAGCGCGCGCGCCCGACGCGACGATGCCATCAGCCCTGCGGCGCCGCCGGCTTGGGCGGCCGCACCTGCGCATCGTGCTTCTGCCGGTAGATGTCGCGGCTGGCCTGGTTCTGGTCCCGGGTGAGGTCCTTGCGCTCGGCCTTCGTCAGCTTGCCGTCGGCCTTGTACGCCTTCTCCTCTGTCGCGATCGCGCGCTGCTCGGTGCGCACGCGCTTCGCTTCCTTCTTCGTCAGGGAGCCGGACGCCGCGCCCTGCTGGATGCGCTCCTTCTGGTTGTCCTGCCGCTGGTTGACGACGGGATCGGCGGTCTGGGCGAACGCCGTGCCCGCGACGACGAAAAGACCAAGTGCCGTGATCTTGCGCAGTGTGTTCATCAGCCGTTTCCTTTTTCCTGGTGAGTGCGGACGGATCGTCGCGCCGGCCGGCGTGGCGACCCGCGCTCCCCCCACCAACGTCGCGGCTGAGGCGTTTGTTGACGCCGGAATTGTCACAAGGTGTTGCGGCAGCAACGATTGGCGGCACGGGCCCGTGCCCCCGGGTGACGCTGCGCTCAACCCGGGTTACAGGCGGATCGACCCGCGGCCCAGTTCGATCACGCGGCCGGAAACGAGGATGCGGCGATCGGCGGTGACTTCGAGCCCCAGCCGGCACGGTCGGCCCACGGCGTCGCCCTGGTGTATGGCCATCCGCTGCGGCAGCGGCGCATGCGTGGCGAGCAGCCACCCGCCGAGGTTGGCGCAGGCCGAGCCCGTGCCGGGATCCTCGATCACCGCGCCGTGCTTGGGGAAGAAGAAGCGCGCGACGACCGGCGTGGCTCCGCCAGCGCCCGCCGCGCGGGCCGGATCGCGCGCCCAGACGTAGGCCATCGCGCGCGCGCCGTTGCCGCCGTGCGCGAGCAGCAGGTCGGGCCGCGGCGCGGCGCGGCGAACCGCCTCCGCGGAGGCGAGCGGAATGACGAGCTGTTCGGCGCCGGCGTCGACCCACAAGGGAGGCGCGTCGCCCGCGGGCGCGAGGTCGTCCGCGGCGAGGCCCAGCATCGCCGCGAGGTTGGCGCGCGATGCCGTCGCGCTGCGGTGCGTCGGCGCCTTGGCGCTCAATGTCCAGACGTCGCCCTGCGCCGAGACGGGGATGTCGCCGGCGCGCATCTCGAGCGTGACCGCGTCCCCCGCGCCGGTGAGGTCGCGGACGACGTGCGCGGTGCCGAGCGTCGGGTGGCCGGCGAAGGGCATCTCGAAGGTCGGCGTGAAGATGCGCACGCGCGCGGTGGCGCGCGCAGAGGGCAGCACGAACGTCGTCTCCGACAGGTTGAACTGCAGTGCCAGCGCCTGGAGCGTCGCGTCGTCGAGATCGCGTCCGTCCTCGAACACGCAGAGCGGATTGCCGGCCAGCGGCGACTCGGCGAACACGTTGACGATGCGAAAGGCGTAGTCGCGCATGGGTTCTCTCCTCAGGCGGCGAGCGCCGCGCGCGCGGCCTGCCGGTGTTGCACGCGTCCGTCGAGCTCGCGGGCGAGCGCGCGGAACGCGGATTCGTCGGCCGCGCGCGGGATGACCACGAGCGCGTCGCCGGCATTGGGAAAATTCTTCGCGATCGACCGCGCGTAGGTCGGGTCGTAATGCGCCGTGAGCAGCTCGCCGACGAGCACGTCCCAGTCGCCCGCCGCCGCCGCTGCCGCCCAGCGCTCGAGCGTCCTGCGGCCCTGCAGCTCGAGGAGTTGGGAAAGCCGCGCCGTCAGCGCGGCGTGGTCGGCGAGGAAATGCGCGTACTCCTCCTTCAGCAGCGCGACGCGCAGCGGGTGCGGCGTGTCGAGCCGCGTGCACGGCGATGCCCGCATCGCGTCGAGCAGCGTGTCGGGCACCTGCACGGTGCCGATGCGCTTGCTCTCCGATTCGACGTACACCGGACGCAGCGGATCGAAGCTCTCCATTGCGGCGAGCAGGCCGCTCTCGAAGGCCTTCTGCGACGGCTGCGGCCGGTCGGGCAGGTCGCCCAGCAGCGATCCGCGATGGGCGGCGAGACCTTCGAGGTCGAGCGTCTGCGCGCCTTCGGCGGCCAGGGCGGCGAGCAGGCGGCTCTTGCCGGAACCGGTGAGGCCGCAGATGACCTCGAACCGGAACGTGGCCGGCAGCAGCGGCAGCCGCGCGACGACGTGGCGGCGATACGCGCGGTAGCCCCCGTCGAGCTGCACCGCGCGCCAGCCGATCTCGTTCAGCATGTGGGCGAGCGACCCGCTGCGCTTGCCGCCGCGCCAGCAGTACACGAGCGGCGCCCAGTCGCGCGGCTTGGCGGCGAACGCCGTCTCGAGCATCGCGGCGATGTTGCGCGCCACCAGCGCGGCGCCGGCGCGCTTGGCGGCGAAGGCCGACTCCTGCGCGTGCATGAGGCCGATGCGCGCGCGCTCGTCGTCGTCAAGCACCGGATGGCTGACGGCGCCGGGGATGTGGTCGAGCGCGTACTCGGCGGGGCTGCGCACGTCGATGCGCTCCGGGAAGTCGGCGAGCGCCTCGATGCCGACCTTGCGCCCGCGCGGGTGCATGTCCGCCGCCGCATTCATCGCGGCTTCCCGAGCAGCGGCTCCAGCTTCGGCCACAGGTTGTCGAGCAGCAGCGGCTGCGCGGCCGCGGTCGGATGGATGCGGTCCGACTGGAAGAGTTCGTTCTTCTCCCCGAAACCCTCGTAGAAGAACGGCACCAGCGGCACCTTGCGCGCGGCGGCCACCGTGGAGAACAGCGCGTCGAACTCGCGCGTGTAGGCGGGCCCGTAGTTCGGCGGCAGCCGCATCCCCACCAGCAGCACCTTGGCGCCGTCGCGCGCCGCCGTCGCGACCATCGCGTCCAGGTTCTCGCGCGTGGCCTTGAGGTCGCCGCCGCGCAGGCCGTCGTTGCCGCCCAGCTCGATGACGACGATGCCGGGCCGATGCTGCGCGAGCAGCGCGGGCAGGCGCGCGCGGCCGCCGGCGGTCGTGTCGCCGCTGATGCTCGCATTGATCACGCGCTGCGCATACCCGCGCTCCTTGAGGCGCGCCGCGAGGAGGTCGACCCAGCCGGTGCCTGCAGGAAGGCCGTAGGCGGCGGAGATCGAATCGCCGACGACGAGCACGGGCGGCGCCTTGTCCTGCGCGGGGGCCGGGCTCGGCACAATGCCCGCGAAGAGTGCGCACAGCGCGGCGGTGGCGAGAAAGCGGCGGCGGGGGGGCATGGGGAGCATTGGTGGGCGGCGAGCCGCGATTGTAGTGGCTCGCCGGGTCCGGTGCGAGCCGCAGGTTAGAATGCCGCCGGTCCGCTGCGTTCCACGGAACGCCTGCGCCAATCCCGGGTCCGACTCGATACCGAGCGGTCGAGCCCCCGAAAATGGGGTCAGACCCCATTTCTTTCGCGACCCTGTCCTCCGGTTCCTGCCTGCCATGTCCCAACCTGTCTTGCGCGCCGCCGAGCTCACCAAGATCGTGACGAGCGGCGACGCCCCCCTCACGATCCTCGACCGCGTCAGCTTCGACGTCGACGCGGGCTCCTCGGTGGCCATCGTCGGCGCCTCCGGCTCCGGCAAGACGACGCTGCTGGGTCTGCTCGCCGGACTCGACCGGGCGACCTCGGGCGACGTGTGGCTCGACGGCAACGCGCTCTCCCGCCTCGACGAAGACGCGCGCGCGGCGCTGCGCCAGCGTCTGCTCGGTTTCGTCTTCCAGTCGTTCCAGCTGCTGCCCGCGCTCACCGCGCTGGAGAACGTGATGCTGCCGCTGGAGCTGGCTGGCGCGACCGGCGCCGCGACCAGGGCCCGCGAGTGGCTGGCGCGGGTCGGCCTCGCGCGGCGCACGACGCATTACCCGAAGCAGTTGTCGGGCGGCGAGCAGCAGCGCGTGGCGATCGCGCGCGCCTTCGCCGGCGAGCCCACGCTGCTGCTGGCCGACGAGCCCACCGGCAACCTCGATGCGGCCACGGGCGCGGAAGTCGCGGACCTCATGTTTCGCCTCAACAACGAGAATGCGACGACGCTGGTGCTGGTCACGCACGACGTCGCGATCGCGAGCCGCTGCGGCCGCCGCCTGTCGCTCGAATCCGGACGGCTCGTCGCCGACGAGCGGGTCGGCGAGCCGCTGGGCGCGTAGGAGTCGCGGATGATGAACACGCTGCGCCTCGCGCTGCGCATGCTGGGGCGCGACTGGCGCGCCGGCGAGCTCACCGTGCTCGCCGCGGCGCTGCTGCTGGCGGTGGCGAGCGTGGGCACCGTCACGTTTTTCGCCGACCGCGTGAAGACCGCGCTGAGTCGCCAGGCGAACCTGCTGCTCGGCGCCGACCTGATGATCTCGGGCGACCGGCCGCTTCCGGTGACGTTCGCCGAGGAAGCGCTTCGGCGCGGCCTCAAGTCCACGCCGGGCATCAAGTTCAACAGCATGGTCCAGCGGGCCGCGAACGGGGACGACGGACGAGGCGCGGTGCTGGCCGACGTCAAGGCGGTCGGTCTCGGCTACCCGTTGCGCAGCGCGATCACGCTCGTCGATGGCGCGCGGCCCGAGGGTGTCGCGGCCACCGGCATTCCGGCGCGCGGCGAGGCGTGGCCCGACCTGCGGCTCGCGCAGCGCCTGGGCGCGAAGATCGGCGACCGCATCGCCGTCGGCGAGGCGACGCTCGCGATCAGCGCGATCGTGCAGCAGGAGCCCGAGATCACAAGCGGCGTGCTGGCGATGGGACCGCGCCTGCTGGTCAACATCGACGACGTCCCCGCCACCAACCTGCTGCAGCCCGGCAACCGCGCCGCGCATCGGCTGCTGGTCGTCGCTGCCGACCCCGCTGCGCTCGACGCGTACACCGCGTGGGCGCAGGGCGCGCTCAAGGCGGGACAGCGGCTGGAGAACGTGCGCGACCTGCGCCCGGAGGTGCGGCAGACGCTCGATCGCGCGGAGCAGTTCCTCGGACTCGCCGCGCTGGTCGCGGTGATCCTCGCTGCGGTCGCGGTCGCGCTCGCCGCATCGCGCTACCTGCGGCGGCACCTCGACACCGCCGCGATGCTGCGCTGCCTCGGCGCACCCGAGCGCCGCACGCTCGCGCTGTTCGTCCTGCAATTCGGCGTGCTCGGCGTGCTGGCGAGCGCCGCGGGCGTCGTGCTGGCGCTCGCCGGGCAGCAGTTGCTTGTGATGCTGCTGGGCTCGCTCACGACCGCAGACCTGCCGCTGCCGGGCATCGTGCCGGCGCTGGGCGCGTTCGGCACCGGGCTGCTGCTGCTGTTCGGCTTCGCGCTGCCGCCGCTGGTCGCGCTGGCGGGCGCGCCGCCGCTGCGCGTGCTGCGGCGCGATCTGCCGCGGCCGCGCGCCGGCGGCATCGCCGCCTACGTGCTGGGCGTCGGCGTGATCGCGCTGCTGATCGGATGGCAGGCGCAGGACGTCAAGACCGGCGCGATCATGGTCGGCGGCATCGCCGGCCTGCTGGTCGCTGCGGCGCTCGTGGCCGCCGCGCTCATCGTGCTGCTGAAGCGCCTGCCGCAGCGCGGCGTCACCTGGCGCTTCGGCCTCGCCAACCTGCGCCGTCGCCCGCTGGCGTCGTCGCTGCAGATCGGCGCGCTGGCCCTCGGGCTGATGGCGCTCCTGCTGCTCACGATCGTGCGCGGCGATCTGCTCGCCAACTGGCGCGCGAGCCTGCCGCCCGACGCCCCGAACCATTTCCTGATCAACGTGCTGCCCGATCAGGTCGACGGCGTGCGCGCGCTGATCGCCCGCGAAACGAACGCCGTCATCCCGCTGTACCCGATGGTCCGCGGGCGCCTCGTGGCCGTGAACGGCGCCGCGCTCGACACCACGAAGTTCAGCGACACCCGCGCGCGGCGCCTGGCCGAGCGCGAGTTCAATCTCTCCTGGACGGCCGATTTCCCGAAGAGCAATCGCATCGTCGCCGGCGCGTGGTGGGGCAGCGCGCAGGGGGCGCAGGCGGGTATCTCGGTCGAGGACGGCATCGCGCAATCGCTGGGGTTGAAGCTCGGCGACGAGCTCACCTACGACATCGCCGGCACGCCGGTGGCGGCGAAGATCACCAGCCTGCGCAAGGTGGACTGGAACAGCTTCCGGCCGAACTTCTTCGCGCTGTTCGCGCCCGGCGTGCTGGAGGCGCTGCCCGCCACCTACCTCGGCGCGGTGCGCGTTCCGGATGCGATGCGCACGGGCAACTGGCTGCCGGCGCTGGTGCAGCAGTACCCGAACGTGCTGGCGATCGATGTCGCCGAGATCATCGGCCAGATCCAGTCGATCATCGCGCAGGTGGCGAAGGCGGTCGAGTTCGTGTTCCTGTTCACGCTGCTGGGCGGCCTGCTCGTGCTGCAGGCGGCCATCGCGGCCACGCAGGACGAGCGCCGCTTCGACGCGGCGATCCTGCGCACGCTCGGCGCCTCGCGCCGGCAGTTGAATGCGGCGCAGATCGCGGAATTCCTGGTTCTGGGTTCGCTGTCGGGCCTGCTCGCCGCGACCGGCGCGACCATCGTTGCGTGGGTGCTTTCCGATCGCGTCTTCCAGATCCCGTTCGCGCCGAATCCACTGGTGTGGGTGCTCGGCATCGCCGGCGGCGCGATCTGCGTGACGCTCGCCGGATGGCTCGGCACGCGAGGGACGCTGCGGCAGCCGCCGCTCGAGGTGATCCGGCAGCTGGGGTGAGTCTCCGCATCGCCTGACTGCGCCATGGTTGTGTCGGAAGGACCGTTGCCGAACCGCCCCAGAGCGTACCGATGCGGACGACTCGCGTGCCTGCGCGGCTCCCGCGCGCAAAGGGCTTCGCTTCGTTTTCCCGTCGCACATATTGAGCGTCAGCGAAACCCGGGGCAGGCACGGCTCGACGATGTTCCCGGGGTTTTGCTGGCTGCTGGAACGGGAAGCTCGCCAAGGCAGCGCCCGCATTCGACCCGTTGCTGCCGGTCAGGTTGAGAGAAGCGGACGTTCGCGGATTTACTGGACCGCCGCAGGCGGTCGTTTACGTCATCGTCCAACTGTGTCGCTCATCGAGCAATGCGACCGGTCGCGGGCGGTCGGTCAGCATGGCGAAACGGACTGTTGCCAGTTTCTCCAGTTTCCGATGTCACCGGCGGTGGAACATCGCCCTCTTCTTCGATCAGATAACCTTGGTGCCGCGACATAAAGAAACTGCCAGACTTCTTGCGAAACCTGGCAGCAATAGATCAAAGAAATCCGATCGGCTGCGCTATTTCTTGTAGCCCACGTAGTAGACGCCTATGATGCTTCCGCCCGCGTCCTTCATCGGCTCATAGCCCGTGATATACGGGGTACCAAGAATCGCCACTTCACCGTAGTAGGGCTTGCCTTGCTTGATTTCGGCAATCGCCTTGCCGGCGGGGTCGAGAATGGTTCCAATCGCCCGTCCGCTGCCGTCCGGCTTCGGCACGCTGGTCGAAACACGAATGTACTCGTCGCCACTCTTCACGAAGAAGGTCGCGGTCATCCCCTTGCCGTCCTCCTTGCTGACTGCGTCGACGATATCGAAGTTATTGTTTATCTTGGCGGAGCCGAAATACAGGGCGGGCGCGTCCTTACCCCCGACGGCCTCTCTTCCTTCGAGCTTGGGCGTTCCCGATTTCGCAGCCATGGCCTTTAGGCTTGCCAATGAATTCGCAACCCGCGGGTCCGCTTGCGCGTTTCCAATACTTGGCATCAGCATGGAAGCTGCGATGAGGCAGCTGGCCATCAGAGTGCCGAAACGAAAGCCTTTCTTGTTCATGAGCAACCTCCTTGAGTGGACTTCATCGCAAACTCCCCTACCGCCTTTTCTACTGTGATCAGTCTTCTCCTCGCTGTGGTTGTCGGGAGACGCCGTACGCATTGCAGCATCGGGACGAGCAGGCGCTTCAGGCGCCAGTCTCCTCAACGCTTTGCGGCGACGATGTTCCCTGTGCTCATCCCGGCGACGGAATACTCGGCGCACTGATTGCCGGTGGCGTCCATCCCACCATCCGGTCCCCCAGCGCAGGGCGAAGCATCCATTGTTTCGATCTTCGAGGTTTTCACCGGCGCACTCGGGGGCATCGCAGCCTTGGCAAACCGGCTTACTCCGTGCGCGGATACGCTCGATTCCGCCGGCGCAGCTATCATCTTCGCAGTCCGCCGCGTGTCGGTTGGCGCTGCTGTGGATTGCTGGGTTCCGCTCATCTTGCTCGTCAGACGGGGCGATACGATCTCGGAACCATTGGAGTACAACTCGATGGTAGCGGCATCGCCGCATTGATTGCCCGTGGCGTCGATGCCGCCATTGGCGCCACCGGAGCAGACTTGGGCGTGCAGTGGTCCGGCCAAGAGTGCGGCCAAATAGAGTGTCGGAACGATGTTCATACGAATCTCCCCGATTGTCTTGTCGACAGGGTCTGTACGCGCGTTGAACGCGCAATCCCGTCGTGGCGCAATGCGCCTATTTGTCGGGGTGGGGCGCCAAGTACCGCCGTGCCTTGGCTCTATGAGCACGTTATAGGCGCATGACCATGCGAGCGCAAGGGAAATTATTCCGTCGATAATTGTTCGGGCGCACGCACGTGAGCGATCGCCGTCATCAAGTGGAGCCAGACGACTATCCCGGCGCATGCTGGTGAGGACGATCCGACCCGAGGGTTTGTCTGCTTCGGAGGACGAGACGCTAAGACTGGTCATGGCCGCGAGCCGCGGTTCCCCATGGCCGCGGATGGCCGCCGTTGGAAAGCGGCGCTCTTGCCGCGAAGGGCAGCTTACGGGCACCGTCGCGAACTCGCACTATCGGCCAAGACGGGTCAATCGCAGCCTGTCACTCGACTATCCTGTCCGCCCGTTGCAGCAGCGATGGCGGGATTGTCAGGCCGAGCGCCTTGGCGGTCTTGAGGTTGATCACCAGCTCAAGCTTGGATGACTGCTCGACAGGCAGGTCGGCGGGCTTCGCCCCTTTCAAGATCTTAACTACGTAGCCAGCGGCGCGCCGAAAGTTGTCAGCGACATTGGGGGCATATGAAATGAGGCCTCCGGCATCGACAAACTCGCTCATTGGGTACGATGCCGGCAGGCGGTTCCTGGCCGCCAGTTCCGCGATGCGTCTTCGCTCGAAAATGAACAGGACGCCTCCCCACACAATCACGGCATCCACGCGCGCGCGGGTCATTTCGGCGAAGGCCCTGTCGAAATCCTCCTGCCGTCTCGCTTCGAAGAATTGAAGTCGCACCCCCAATGCCTGAGCTGCGACCTCTGCTCGCTGCAGGACGTCCTTTTCCGCGCGCTCAGGGAGGTAACCCGGTTGCCAAAGGAAAGCAACGCGCTTGACCCCGGGAACAGCCTGCTTGAGAAGTTCCAGCCGCTTGCCCACCAGATCCGTGTTGAGGTTGGACAGCCCCGTGATGTTGCCGCCCGGCCGCGCAAGACTGGTTACGAACCCGCGTGCCACAGGATCGGCAACATCGGCGAAGACAATGGGAATTGTCGTGGTCGCTTGCTTGGCGGCCAGGACATGCTGTGTGCCTGCGGCCACGATGACGTCAACCTTGAGCGCCGCCAGTTCAGCCGCCAGCGCAGGGAGTCGATCGGTCTCTCCCTTGGCATCCCGGTACTCGATCACGATGTTGCGGCCTTCGTCGTAACCGAGATCATGCAGTCCTTGACGGAAGGCCGCTGCAAGGTGCTGGCCAGCCGACAGATTGCCCGCCAGGAAGCCTATCCGGGGAATCCTTGCCGCCTGCTGCGCCTCGGCGACAGACCGGGCGATGAGGAGACCACCTGCAAAGGCGCAAATGAATGCTCGCCGGTCCATCACTGAATCACCTCATCCGCGCGCTGCAGGAGTGATTGTGGGATGGTGATGCCGAGCGCCTTGGCGGTCTTTAGGTTGACGACCAGCTCGAATATGGTCAGCTGCTGGACCGGCAGATCGGCCGGCTTGGCACCCTTGAGGATCTTTCCGGTGTAAACGCCGATCAGGCGATGGGCAGCTGTGAGGCTTGCTCCATAGCTGATCAGGCCGCCGGAAGCGGCGAATTCACGCCACGCATAGATCGACGGAACGGCATGGCGCGATGCCAGCGCCACGAGCTGCTCGCGCCGGCTGCTCAAGAACGGATCCGCGCCGACGACGAGCGCGCCAGCATTCCGTTGGACTAGGGATGCGAAGGCGGTGTCGATCTCGCTTTCGCTGCTGGCTTTCAGGACATGGAGCTGCAACCCCTTCGTGCGCGCCGCTTCCTGCACGTCTCGAATGACGCGCTCGGCAGTCGGACTGTACGGGTTCACCAGCAGGGCAATCACCCGAGCCCGCGGAACCAGCTCAGACAGCAGCTCAAGCCGCTTAGGCGTCAGCTCGCCGGCGATCAGGAAGACCCCCGTGAGGTTGCCGCCCGGCCGGGCGAGGCTAGCGACCAACCCGTCCCCGACCGGGTCGGAGCCACCCCTGAAGACGATCGGGATCGTCGAGGTTGCACCTTTCGCGGCTAGTGCCGAAGGCGGGCTGCTCGCCATGATCAAATCGACCTTGCGGCCGACGAGATCGGCGGCCAATGCAGGCAGCCGATCGTAATGGCCCTCCGCCCAGCGGTATTCGATCGCCAAATTCTGTCCCTCGACGTAGCCGGCTTCGCTCAGTCCCTGGCGGAACGCGGCCAAGAACGGGGTCGGGCCGGACGACGAAGCGGTGCTGAGGACGCCGATCACCGGCATCGCCTTCTGCTGCGCGCGTGCGGCGAACGGCAGCGCGAGGAGGGCGCCTGCAACGCTGCCGACGAACCTTCGCCGATCCATGATTGCACCGCTCCGAAGACGATTGTAAGTCCAGCCATACTACGCTTCAACGAGGCTTCGCCCGCTTCGGCGACTATGGAGTGTTGGCGGGCCAGCCTCAATCGACGACCGCGACGAGCGCAAGGTTCTCCGGCCACATTTGTTAAGGGTTGTGCGACGCCTGCCCTGACGCGCAGACGTGCGAGGGCGTGATGACGCCACGCGGGCAGGCGTCGCGCAACCCTTAACATGAGCGGCCGCTGCCCCTCACCGCCCGATTTCCCGGTAACCAGATGCCCCGGCCCGCGACAGAATACTGTGCGGAACAAGTCCAGCGGCGACTTGCCGTTGCCGGGAATGCGAATTCTGGCGATTGACGCCTTGTCTTGCGTCGTCTATTTCTTCCACTTCTCGTCAGGTGGGACTGAAGTCACCCGGATCAGCGCAAGCTCGTAGTGCCCCGATGGAGCCGTCGGCCTCAAAGTGCGATGCGTCGGACGCGAACTCATGGATGAGGTGATCCAATCATGAATCGTCGCATGTTCGTTGGAGGGGTTGCTGGTGGAATGCTCAGTGGCTCCTGGGCTGCACTGGCACAGCAGCTTCGCAGAGTCGCGCGTATAGGATATCTGCGCCGGACATCCTCACAACCGGCCGACCTTGCGGCCTTGCGTCAGGGTTTGCAGGAGCTCGGGTACATCGAGGCTCGGAACCTGCTCATCGAGGAGCGGTACGCAGATGGTGATACGGCGAAGCTGCCTCGGCTTGCGCGCGAGCTGCTCGATCTCAAGGTGGATGTGCTGGTGGTCGATGGCACGTTGACCGTAAAGACAATACGCGAAATGGTTGGGACGACTCCAATTGTCTTCACCTTCGTCGGTGACCCGGTCAAAGAGGGATTTGTGGCAAGCTTGGATCGGCCCGGCGGCAGTGTGACCGGCCTGACGAACCTCGCTCCTCAACTTGCGCCGAAGCGCCTTCAGCTGCTCCGGGAGATCGTGCCTGCCGGGCGAGTAGGACTTCTGAATAACCCTGCGAACGTTTCATCAGCGGCATTGCAGCAGTTCGCCGACGCCGCCAGGTCACTCGGCGTCGATCTGACACTCGCCAGTGCCCGCAGCCCGGCCGAAATACCGAATGCGTTCTCGGAAGCGAATCGGGGGAAGGTAACCGCCATCCTCGTCTGGGTCGATGCAATGTTTCTTACCCAACGACACCGGATGGTAGACCTTGCAATTGAGTCACGGCTGCCGGCGATCTATCCGGAGCGTGAATTCTGCGATGCTGGCGGGCTGATGTGCTACGGGCCAAGCATCTCCGGGAACTTTCGTCGCGCCGCCGCTTATGTCGACAGAATCCTCAAGGGCGCCAAGCCTGGCGAACTGCCCGTCGAGCAGCCGACGAAGTTCGAATTTGTCATCAACTTGAAGGCCGCGAGGGCGCTTGGGTTGACGATCCCGCAGTCGCTGCTGCTGCGCGCGGACGAGCTGATCGAGTGATGCCGAGCAGTTCGCTCGACCCCGTTTGGCTTCATTCCTTGAAGGGCTGCTTTCGGGCAATGCTAGTGGGCGGAGTGCGTCGTCCTCGGTCGAACGTTCTGCGGCGCTGAGCGGCGGCTCCACGATCACACACCGGCCGTTCACGCCTCGATGACTCGTGTGCGGCATGCAGCGGCCGCTCTTCGGATCGCGTGAACTGCCGCGTTCGGCCACGTCCCGGCGTCGAAGGATTGCCGCCGAAGGTCACCTTCAAACGGGGAGGAGCCGTTGGCTGGCCGCGGCAGTCTGGTCGGACCCTGAGCAGCCATTTGATGCTCTCGAAGGCCGTGATTGCCGCCAGTTGGGCGGCTTTCCGGGGCAGAAACGCTCGCATGTCCATGCAGTACGGCCGGTCACTCTTCGCAGAGAGCATCAAGGGTAACAACCGCGTTGCTTAACCCGTGGCGGTCAACGGCGGTAGCTTCGCATTGCCGGTACTGGACATTCGCGGAGGGGCGAGATGCAGCGGAAGACAGTGTCAGCCCGCGGTCTGTCGATCCTGCCGTCGGCGCTGCCTCGGGCGGACGAGGTAATCACGTGATCACCCGCCGGGCATTCGTCGGTGCAAGCGGCCTTGTGCTGGCCGGGGCGGCGCTCCGCATTCACGCGCAGCGCAGCCGTGCCCTGCCGCGCCTGGGCTTCCTCGTGGTGAACAGGACGGGAACGACGGAGCCTCCGTTTCTCGAGGGACTGCGCGAGCTCGGCTACGTCGAGGGGCGCACGGTCACCGTCGAGCGCCGCTCGGCCGACGGCGATTATGCGAAGCTTCCAGCACTCGCGGCCGAGTTGGTCGGCCTGAAGCCCGACATCATCGTAGCCTTCATCACGCAACCGGCGGTTGCGGCCAAGGACGCGACGACCACCGCCCCCATCGTGATGGTCGCCACGAGCGACCCGGTTGCCGCCGGCATCGTCGGCAATCTCTCGAGGCCGGGCGGGAACGTCACGGGCACCGCCGCGCTGCTCCACACAGTGGTGGGCAAGCAGCTGGAGCTCGTGCGCCAGGTACTGCCGCGCGCGGCGCAAGTCTGGGTCGTTTGGGACCCTGGCAATGCAGCCTTTCACCAGCACGCGCTCGGCGAGGCCCTGATCGCCGCGACACGGCTCCGGCTCCTCGCACGCCCGGTCGAGGCGCGCACGCGCGAAGAGCTCGAGCGCGTGTTCGTCGAGGCGGAAGCCGTCCGGCCGGACGCGATGCTGGTACCGCAGAATCCGATGCTAACGACCAACCGTGCGCGCCTCGCGGAGCTGGCCGTTTCCAGCCGCGTCCCGGTCTTCAGCGGCCTGAGAGTCCTGTGCGAGGCCGGCATTCTCGCGAGCTACGGGCCGAACCTCGACATGCTCGCGCGACGCGCGGCCGTGTATGTCGACAAGATCCTGAAGGGGGCGAAGCCCGGCGACCTGGCGATCGAGCTGCCGACGAGATACGAACTCGTCATCAACGTCAAGACCGCCAGGGCCCTGGGCCTCGCGATCCCGCAGTCGCTGCTGATGCGCGCAGACGAGGTGATTCAGTAACCAAGCGACGGGGCATCTGGCACGGAGTCGTTCGCGTGCCACCTGCGACGGCGCAACAAGCGATCGATCGCCTGTTTCCCCGCCACGGCCATCATGCCGCTGCTTTACGTCATGGAGGACGGTGCGTCCGCCGAGATCGCGGTAGCCGGCAACGAAGGGATGCTGCGCAGCTCCCTGTTCATGGAGCCGAAAGCACTCCCAGCCGCACCGTCATGCAGAGAGCGGCGCGCGCCGTCTTTCGTCTGAATCGCTGGGTGTGCCACCCTCGCTCTTCACGCCGGGCCGGTAGCGCACGCCTTGCCGACCGTAGTCAGTTCCTTTTCCCGGCCTTTGTCGGTGCGAGCGCTTCTTTCGGGTCGCCCGGAAGACCCGTCAGAAGATCCGCGAGTTCGTCGGCGTGCTCCTCTTCCACCGCGAGGATTCCTTCCAGCATCCGGCGCGTCGTCGAATCCTCGGTACCCAGGAACGCAATCGCGTCGCGATAGCTGTCTATGGCGATGCGCTCCGCGACGAGGTTCTCCCTGATCATGTCGGTGAGGGAGGTTCCCGGCACATACTCGGCGTGGCTGCGGCCGGCTAGAGTGTCCGGCGCAAAGTCCGGCGCGCCGCCTAGCTGAACGATGCGCTCGGCGATCTGGTCGGCATGTCCTTGCTCTTCGTCGGAATGCGCCAGGAATTCGCTGGCGACACTCTGTGAGTGGATGCCGCGGGCCATGAAGTGGTGGCGGCGGTAGCGCAGCACGCAGACGATCTCGGTCGCGAGCGCGTCGTTGAGCAGCTTCACCACGGCTTCCCGGTCGGCGGCGTAGCCGGCGGTCACGGCGCCGTCGTCGACGCGCTGGCGCGCGTTCTTGCGCAGGGTCAAGACATCGGTAAGCGGCGTTCTGGTTTTCATGTCCATGGGAGTCTCGCTCGGATGGTGGGTTGAAGGGTATGAATCCTGGATTGCGGATAGAGCGAAGTGGGGGAAGACAGCGACTCTCCCCGGTGCAAACGATCTGGCGCCATCGGTGTGAGAGGCTACCGAGCGGCGTCCACGTCGTCGGTACGGTGACGAACAGACCAGAGTTGATCTTCCGATGCCCTCTGCCGCGACCAGCGCGCGGACCGGCGGGGGGGGCGGCGTTACAGGCTATGCCGAGCCGGAAGGCTGGCACTGATTCACCTGTGCCGTTGCACACCGAGGAAAGCGGATTTCCACTCGATGCAATGGCAAACCATGCGTGCAGCGAGCGTTGGCAGGCTGTTGAAATTCGAATTTCAACAGCCTGCCGATCTCGCAGCAGTCACTTGCCGGCCAGCACCGACTCCCGCGACAGCAGCCGTGCGACCAGCAGCAGCGCGCCGAGCGCGAGCAGCGCCGGCGCCGCGTAGGACTGCGCAAGCTCGAGCGCCGGCAGCGCCTCGCCGCGCAGCGCGCGCGTGAGCAGAGCGTACTGCGAGGACACCGGCACCCAGGCGAGCCACCCCGGCTCCTTGCGCTGCAGGAACATCTGCACGATCGGCACGATCGAGATCGCGAACAGCAGCAGCGATACCGTCGACTGCGCTTCCTTGTACGTCCGGCCGCGGCAGCCGACGTAGACCAGGATCGCCGGCACCAGCAGGATCAACGGCAGCAGCACGACGACGAAGCGCACGAACTCCACGAGCCCGAACAGGAACGGGACGCCGATCGAGGGCACCGGTCCGAAGCGCAGCGTGAGGTAGAACCCGGCGAGCGTCAGCACGACGACCAGCGCGTTGAGCAGGCACACGGCGAGCCATTTGCCGACGGCGAGCTCCAGCGGCCGGGCCGGGGTGAGCAGCAGCGGCTCGAGCGAGGCCCGCTCGCGCTCGCCCGCCGTGGTGTCGAGCGCCACCGCCACCCCCCCCATGACGCCCGCGAACAGCCCGTAGAACGCGACCAGGAACAGCACCAGCGAGCCCGAGCTCTGCGGCGTGGCGAGGTCGTGCATGTCGATCTGCAGCGGCATGCCGACCTCCGGCGCGACGCCTCGCAGCAGCAGCCGGCCGCGCCCCCACTCGCGGCCGTAGGCCCGCAGCAGCGAATCGGCTTCCCCGATCGCGGCGCGCGCGCGGTCGCGCGAGCGGTCGAACACCAGGCGCACCGAGCCCGCCTTGCCGCGCGCGACGTCGGCGCCGAACGCGGGGTCGATGACGAGCACGACGTCGATGTCGCCGGCGCGGATGCGCGCCTCGAAATCGGCAGGCGCCGGCGTCAGCGTCACCTGCTGGCGCTCGAGAAAGGCGACGAGCGCCGGCGCGTGCTCGCGGCCGGCAACCGGCAGCTGCAGGTCGCGCGCCTTCTCGGCCTGGCCGGCCGCGAGGTTGAGCACCAGCAGCATCATGATCGGCCCGGCGCCGACGGCCGTCACGAACGTCATCAGCATCGTCCGGCGGTCGCGGAAGGTGTCGACGACCTCCTTGCGCGCGATCGTCGCGATGCGCGCGAGTGCCGCGCCCAGGCCGGCGGCCGCGCTCATGCGGCGAGCCCCTCGCCGGTGCCGAGCAGCGTCACGAACGCCTCCTCGAGCGAGGGCGCGCCGGCCTGCGCGATCAGCTCCTGCGCGGTGCCGCGGGCCGCGACCCGGCCTTGTCCGAGGATGACGATGCGGTCGCACAGCGCCGAGACTTCCTGCATCACGTGCGACGAGAAGAGCAGGCACTTGCCGCCGGCGGCGAGCCCGCGCAGCAGCTCGCGCAGTGCGCGCGTGCTCATGATGTCGAGGCCGTTGGTGGGCTCGTCGAGCAGGATGACCGAAGGATCGTGGACCAGGGCGCGTGCGATCGCGACCTTCATCCGCTCGCCCTGCGAATAGCCCCGCGCCGGCCGGTCGGCGATGGCGGCGATGCCCAGCGAGTGCACCAGCGCGTCGACGCGCTGCGCGAGGGCCGCGCCGGCGAGCCCGTGCAGCGCGCCGTAGTAGCGGATGTTCTCGCGGCCGGTGAGGCGAACGTAGAGCCCGCGAGCGTCCGACAGCACGCCGATACGCCGCCGCACGTCGTAGCGGTCGGCGGTGACGCTGCACCCGTCGACCGTCGCGGTGCCGGAGTCGGGCACGACGAGGGTCGCCAGCATCCGCAGCAGCGTGGTCTTGCCCGCGCCGTTCGGACCGAGCAGGCCCGTGATCGCGCCGGCGGGCGCCGTGAACGAAACCCCAGCCACGGCCTTTACTTCGCCGCGCTTGCCGAATGCCTTGGCGAGGTCGTCGACGACGATCACGGCTGCGCCCCCAGGCGATCGGGCCACAGCAGCGGCCGCGTGCTCTTCTCGAAGTGCGCGACGCACGCCGGGGGCAGCTTGCCGAAGCCGGGATCGTCGATGAAGGCCCCGATGAGGCGCGGCCCGCAGGCATGCGGCGACACGATGTGCCCGTAGCCGGGAGCGACGATGTGCCGGCTGTTGCGCAGCGTCGCCGCCACCTCGGCACCGAACGCGGCGGGCGTCACCGGATCGAGGCCGCCCGACAGCAGCAGCACCGGGATGTCGCTGGTGACGGGCGTGGCCGCATCGGCCGGCGCGCTGCCGCTGGGCCAGACCGCACAGACCGCGAGCGTGCGTTCGGCGAGCCCGCGCGCGGGCAGGCCGTCGAGGGCGCGCGCGCGGTCGGCGGCGGTGACGCGCGGCGCGTCCTCGGCGCAGGTGACCGAGAAGTGCAGCGCGGCGTTCATCTGCCGGGCGAGGTCGCTCGTGACCGACGCCGCCAGCGCCTGCAGCGGCGAGAAGTCGCCGGCGGCCGCGCGACCGACTGCCTCGGGCACTAGGCTCTGCAGCTCCGGGACGTAGAGCAGCGGCTGCAGCGCCGCGAGCACGTGGTCGTAGGTGAGCCGCGCCGGCTGCGGCGCTCCGGTGCGCGGGTCGGTCATCGTGACGTCGCGGCCGCCGGGACCGAGCTTCGCGCCGATCGCGGCCAGCGTGGCGGCGAGGTCGGGGTGCGCGGCGCGGCATGCGGGCGAGCCCGCGCAGGCGGCGCCGATCGCGGCGAGCGCGGCTTCGCGGACCGGCCACACGTCGACGAGCGTCTTCATGCCTGGCGGCGCAACGCCGTCGAGGACCGCGCTGCGCACGTGCGAGCCGTGGCGGCGCATGTATTCGAGCGCCGCGCGCGTGCCGTACGACCCGCCCCACAGGTTGATGCGGTCGTAGCCCAGCGCTGCGCGCACGGCGTCGAGGTCGGCGACGAACGCGGCGGTCGTGTACTGCGCCGCATCGATGCCTTTCGCCGCCAGTTCGGCGGCGCACGCCGTGGCCTTCGGCAGCGGGTCGAGCAGCAGTGCGTCGTCGATGTCGTCGTCGGGCGCGAAGGCGGCGCACTCGAGCGGCGACGACCGGCCCGTGCCGCGCTGGTCGAGGAGGACGATGTCGCGGTCGCGGCGCACGTCGGTCAGCTGCGCGGCGAAAGGCGCGATCGACGTCGCCGCCTGCCCGGGGCCGCCCGCCAGGACGAACAGCGGGTCGGGTCGCGGGTTGAGGGTGTTGGCGGTCAGCACCGCGACGGTGAGCCGGATCCGGCGCCCGTCGGGGCGGGCGCGGTCCTCGGGCACCTCGAGCTCACCGCATTGGGCGGCCAGCGCGAGCTTGGGCAGCCGGCACTCGGCGAGCGCGATGGTCCGCCGCGGCGCGTCGCCACGCTCGCCGCACGCGCCGACTGCTAAAGCGACAGCGACGACCAGCGCGGTACGGCCCGCGAGCCGCGCCGCACGGGTCGCGAAATGGGCGCCGCTCGCGTTGTGCATGGGCGCCGATGGTAGCAAACTCGGCCGGGCTACCCGAACGACGAGCTTGATGGACGCTATCCATGCCCGCTGACCATGAACGTGATGCTGCCGTGTAGGCAGCGGTGGCCGCACTCGGCCCCGGCCCTTTGAGCGAAGCTGGAATCCGGGCGCACATCGCGCCGCTGTTCTCGCGCGTGCTGGCGAGCCATCGCGGGCGCGCGTATCTCGCGAACCATTCGCTCGGCCGGCCGCTCGACGCGACGGCGCAGGACGTCGGCGAGGCCCTCGCCGCGTGGTACGCGCGGATGGGGGAGGCGTGGGCGCCGTGGAGCGCGGAGATCGCGGCGTTCCGCGCGCGGCTCGCCGCGCTCCTGGGCGCGCCGCGTCCCGACTGCGTGGTGCCGAAGGCGAGCGCCGGGCAGGGGCTGCGCGCCGTGCTCAGCGCGCACGAAGGCGTCGCGCGGGTCGTTGCCACCCGCGGCGAGTTCGACTCGCTCGACGTGATCCTGCGCGAATACGCACGGCGCGGACGGATCGCGCTGGCGCTGGTCGAGGCCCGCGCGGACGGCCACTTCGACGCCGACGACGTGCTCGCGGCAATCGTCCCCGGCACCGACCTCGTCGTCGTCTCGCAGGTGATGTTCGAATCGGGGCAGGTCCTGCCGCGCCTCCCGGCGATCGTCGCGCGGGCCCACGCCGTCGGCGCGCGGGTGCTCCTCGACGTCTACCACGCGCTCGGCGTGTTCCCGGTCGACGTCGGCGCGCTCGACGTCGACTTCGCCGTCGGCGGCAGCTACAAGTACCTGCGCGGCGGCACCGGCGCGTGTTTCCTCTACCTCGCACCCGCGGCACCTCGACGGCGCGCTTGCGCACGCTCGACACCGGCTGGTTCGCCAAGGAAGCCCCGTTCGCCTACGCGCGGCCGGACCCGCCGCGCTACGGCGCCGGCGGCGACGCCTGGCTGGAGTCCACGCCCGCCGTGCTGCCGTTCTACCAGGCGCGCGCCGGCCAGGTCTTTACGCTGGCGGTCGGCGTGGGCCGCCTGCGCGAGCATTCGCTGGCGCTGCAGCGGCGCCTGGTCGCGCTCCTCGCGGCGCAGGGCGTCGTGGCCCAGGGCGGCAACGAGGCGCACGGTGCCTTCGTCGTCGTCCGCCACGAGGCGGCGCGGGCGTGGTCGGCGGCGCTCGCCGAGCGGGGCGTGGTCACCGACGCCCGCGGCCAATGGCTGCGCCTGTGCCCCGACCTGCTGACGACCGCCGAGGAGCTCGTCGGCGCGGCAACGGCGCTGGCGGCCGTGGTCCGCGGCGTCTGACGGCGGTCAGTGCGCGTTGCGCGTGATGTAGCTCACGAGCGCGATCAGCGAAAAGACGAACACCGCCGCAAAGGCGATCCCGACCAGCACGACGTGGTGCAGCTTGATCGTCGTCGTGTCCTGCTGCCATGTGCCGTGCCCTTGCGGATGCCGAGAAAGCTCCAGAACACGGCGCCCGCGACCTGCCGCAGCGACGCGGCCCGCGGCGCTGCGGACGCAGGCTCGCCGGGGGAGGGCTCGGACGGGGCGACCGGGGGGCGGGGGGCTTCGGACATGGCGTCGGGGTGCGGCGGCCGCGGCCTGCGCGGAGCTGCCCGGGGGCGGGGGCTGCGGAACCTGACGCCGATGTTAGCACGCGAATCCCGGCCGATTCCCGGGCGCGCCGCCGCTCGATCGTTCAAGAAAGCGCTTGAATCCTGCCGCGTTTGACCCCATTTCCAAAGCAGTCTCTATTGGAAGGGTCACCATGCGCTTCGACAAACTCACCACCAAGTTCCAGCAGGCGCTCGCCGACGCCCAGAGCGTGGCGCTCGCCAACGACAACGGCTTCATCGAGCCGCAGCACCTGCTCGCCGCGCTGCTCGCGCAGGAGGACGGCGGCACGGCGTCGCTGCTCTCGCGCGCCGGCGTGGCCGTGCCGCGGCTGAAGACCGCGCTCACGCAGTCGATCGCCCGGCTGCCGAAGGTCGAGGGGCAGGGCGGCGAGATCACGGTGTCGCGCGACCTCACCAGCCTGCTCAACCTCACCGACAAGGAAGCCACCAAGCGCGGCGACCAGTTCATCGCCAGCGAGCTGTTCCTGCTGGCGCTCGCCGACGACAAGGGCGACACCGGCCGGCTGCTGCGCGAGCAGGGGCTCACGCGCGCGGCGCTCGAGACCGCGGTCGAAGCCGTGCGCGGCGGCGGCGCCGTCGGATTCGCAGGAAGCCGAAGGCCAGCGCGAGGCGCTGAAGAAGTACACGATCGACCTCACCGAGCGCGCCCGCGAGGGCAAGCTCGACCCGGTGATCGGCCGCGACGACGAGATCCGCCGCACCATCCAGATCCTGCAGCGCCGGACCAAGAACAACCCGGTGCTGATCGGCGAGCCCGGCGTGGGCAAGACCGCCATCGTCGAGGGCCTCGCCCAGCGCATCGTCAACGGCGAGGTGCCGGAGACGCTCAAGAACAAGCGCGTGCTCTCGCTCGACATGGCGGCGCTGCTGGCCGGCGCCAAGTACCGCGGCGAGTTCGAGGAGCGCCTGAAGGCCGTGCTGAAGGACATCGCCGCCGACGAGGGCCAGACGATCGTCTTCATCGACGAGCTGCACACGATGGTCGGCGCCGGCAAGGCCGAGGGCGCGATCGACGCCGGCAACATGCTGAAGCCCGCGCTCGCCCGCGGCGAGCTGCACTGCGTCGGCGCGACCACGCTCGACGAATACCGCAAGTACGTCGAGAAGGACGCCGCGCTCGAGCGCCGCTTCCAGAAGGTGCTGGTCGACGAGCCGTCGGTCGAGAGCACCATCGCCATCCTGCGCGGCCTGCAGGAGCGCTACGAGATGCACCACGGCGTGGAGATCACCGACCCGGCGATCGTCGCCGCGGCGGAGCTCTCGCACCGCTACATCACCGACCGCTTCCTGCCGGACAAGGCGATCGACCTGATCGACGAGGCCGCGGCGCGCATCCGCATGGAGATCGACTCCAAGCCCGAGTCGATGGACAGGCTCGACCGCCGGCTGATCCAGCTGAAGATCGAGCGCGAGGCGGTGAAGAAGGAGAAGGACGAGGCCTCGAAGAAGCGCCTCGACCTGATCGAGCAGGAGATCGCGCAAGCTCGAGCGCGAGTACGCGGACCTCGACGAGGTGTGGAAGGCCGAGAAGGCGCAGGTCGCCGGCACGCAGCACATCAAGGAGGAGATCGACAAGGTCAAGCTGCAGATGGAGGAGGCGCAGGCGCAAGGGCGACTGGCAGACGATGAGCGAGCTGCAGTACGGCAAGCTGCCGCAGCTCGAGGCGCAGCTGAAGAAGGCCGACAAGAAGCAGGGCGACGGGCGAGGCCGGCAAGCCGCACCTGCTGCGCACGCAGGTCGGCGCCGAGGAGATCGCCGAGGTGGTGTCGCGCGCGACCGGGCATCCCGGTGTCGAAGATGATGCAGGGCGAGCGCGACAAGCTGCTGCAGATGGAAGACGCGCTGCACAGGCGCGTGGTCGGCCAGGACGAGGCGGTGCGCCTCGTCTCCGACGCGATCCGCCGCTCGCGCTCGGGTCTCGCCGACCCGAACCGGCCCTACGGCTCGTTCCTGTTCCTCGGGCCCGACCGGCGTGGGCAAGACCGAGCTGTGCAAGGCGCTGGCCGAGTTCCTGTTCGACTCCGAGCAGCACCTGATCCGCATCGACATGTCCGAGTTCATGGAGAAGCACTCGGTCGCGCGCCTGATCGGCGCGCCGCCGGGCTACGTCGGCTACGAGGAAGGCGGCTACCTGACCGAGGCGGTGCGCCGCAAGCCCTACAGCGTGATCCTGCTTCGACGAGGTCGAGAAGGCGCACCCGGACGTCTTCAACGTGCTGCTGCAGGTGCTCGACGACGGCCGGATGACCGACGGGCAGGGCCGCACCGTGGACTTCAAGAACACGGTGATCGTGATGACGTCGAACCTCGGGCTCGCAGATGATCCAGCAGATGTCCGGCGACGACTACGGCGTGATCAAGCTCGCGGTGATGGCCGAGGTGAAGACGCATTTCCGCCCCGAGTTCGTCAACCGCATCGACGAGATCGTGGTGTTCCACGCGCTGTCGGACAAGCACATCGCGTCGATCGCGGAGATCCAGCTGAAGTACCTCGAAGCGCGGCTCGCCAAGCTCGAGATCCGCGCTCGCGGTCTCCGACGCCGCGCTGAAGCTCGTGGCGGAGGCGGGGTTCGACCCGGTCTACGGGGCGCGGCCGCTGAAGCGCGCGATCCAGCAGGAGATCGAGAACCCGCTGGCGAAGGAGATCCTCGGCGGCAAGTATGCCGCCGGCGACACGATCAAGGTCGGCGTCGCCGGCGGGCAAGATCGCCTTCGGCAAGGCGTGAGGCGCGGGTGCGGTGCGCGATCGCGTAGCCCGGCGTTGACCGGAGGCGCAACCGGCGTGGGGTCACGCCCGGGAAGTGGGTCAGCACGCTTTGCATGCCGGCGACGAGCCCCATCGAGCACGAAAGGTCGTGCCCGACCCCACGTGCCCGGGTTGTGACGCCCACTTCCGGGTTGCGCCTCCGGCTCAAGCGGGCACGGGTCACTCAGACGTGCGGCGCCCAGCTTGCGCTCGATGCCCGGCGGCGGCCACCGCCGTCGCAGCCAGTCGCCGCGCCCGCGCTCCAGACGCGACGGCCGCGCCGCCGCGCAGGCGCACGTCTCTTCGACGTGATGCGCGCATCACGCACACCGTGGCGTCGCCCTGCGCCTCGATCAGCGTCAGGCCGCCGCGGTCGATGGTGAACGCGTCGCCGGCGTCGAGCACGACGTCGCGCGTGTCGCGCTCGAAGCGTGAGCCACAGCGTGCCCGCGGGTGACGCGCAGCGTCGTTCCGCGCCCGCCGTCGAGGCCGATCAGCTCGCCCGCGGCCAGTTCCCAGACCTTCGTGTATCCGTCACAGGCCATCGCACACCTCCAGATCATGCGTAGAATGCATCCGAAACCTCGTTGCGGCGGGCTCCCGGCCTCCGCAGCCGTCGTCAGGCTGTCGGAGACGAATCATGGTGCGGCCGGCGGCCCGCTTCAAACGCTGATTGCGCATCTCACGCATGAATCTGGCGCATGCATAAGACGCTGCGCAGCTGCCGTCGCTCGACTTCCTCAAGGGCTTCGAGGCCGCGGGCCGCCTGCTGTCGTTCACGCGCGCGGCGGAGGAGCTCTTCCTCACGCAGTCGGCGCTGTCGCGGCAGGTGCAGGCGCTCGAGGAGGCGCTGGGCGCGCCGCTGTTCGAGCGCCGCCATCGCGCGCTGGCGCTGACGGCGGCCGGCGCCGCGTTCCACCGCGCGGTCACCGACAGCCTGCGCGCGCTGGCATCGGCGGCCGACGCGGCGCGCGCGCGCACGCGCGACCCCGGCCTCACGCTGTCGACGACGGTGTCCTTCGCGTCGCTGTGGGTGATTCCCCGGCTGCCGGCGTTCCGCGCGCGCGCATCCGGAGGTCGAGGTCTACGTCTCCGCCGACGACCGCCTGGTCGACCTCGGCCGCGGCGACGTCGACATCGCCGTCCGCTATCTCGCGGAGGCCAGCGCGCCCGGCGGGCGCGCGTGCGCCTGTTCGGCGAGCGGATGCTGCCGGTGGCGAGCCCTGCGCTCGCGCACCGGCGGGCGCACGCCTCGCGCGGCCCGCCGATCTCGCGCAGCCACGTGCTGCTGCACCTCGACGATCCGGAGGGCCGGATGCCGTGGCTCGACTGGCGCGCGTGGCTCGCGGCCAACGGCGAGCCGGCGCTCAAGCCCGCGGGCTCGCTGCGCTTCAAGCTCTACGACCAGGTGATCCAGGCCGCGGTCGGCGGGCAGGGCGTCGCGCTCGGGCCGCATCCCGCTGATCGCCGAGCACCTGCGCGACGGCCGCCTCGTCGCGCCGTTTCCCGAAGCGCTACGATTCGGCGCGCGGCTACTACGCGATCGTCGCGCCGCACGCCGTCGACCGCGCCGACGTCGCCGACTTCGTCGCCTGGCTCGCCGACGAGGCCGCGCCGCGGAGGTCGCCGCGTCGCGGCGACGCCCGAAATGGCCGCGCGCGGCGCGGCGCCCGCCCGCGCGACCAGGGACGGCGTGACATGACTCCGCTCCGAGCGACCTCTCGCCCCGCACGCGCCCGGCGCGCAGCCGTCGCCGTGGATCGTGCGCTTCGCCGGGCTGGTCGCGCGCGGGCGCGCGCGTGCTCGATCTCGCCTGCGGGCACGGCCGCCACGCGCGCTTCTTCGCCGCGCGCGGCTGCGCGCGTGGTCGCCGTCGATCGCGATCGCGGCCGCGCTCGCGACGCATGGCCGGCGTCGCCGCGCATCGAGACGCGCGCGCTCGACCTCGAAGCCGGGCATCTGGCCCTCGCGCGGCGAGCGCTTCGACGCGATCGTCGTCGTCAACTACCTGCATCGGCCGCTGTTGCCGGCGCTGCTCGGCGGCGCTCGCCGACGACGGCGTCCTGCTCTACGAGACGTTCGCGCGCGGCAACGAGGCCTACGGCCGCCCGGCGAATCCGGACTTCCTGCTCGCGCCCGGCGAGCTGCTGCGGGCTGGTCGCGCGGACGCGCTCACCGTGGTCGCGTTCGAGCAGGGCCGTGTCGCGACGCCCGAGCGGCAGGCGGTCGTCCAGCGGATCGTGGCCGTCGGACCGGGGCGGCCGTGGCCGCCGGCGCTGCGGTGGATCGAGCGCCGATCGTGACGGCTGCCCGGGTTTCGCCTGCGGCTCAACCCGGGCCACGTCGGCGCGCGCCGGAATCGGTCAGCCGTGATCGATTGAGGTAAAATCCTCCTTTTCCCGTCGGTTGGGCCTTCATGTTGACCGGCAGTCTCGTCGCCATCGCGACGCCCATGCAGGAAGGCGGCGCGCTCGACCTGCCCGCGCTCGGCAGGCTGATCGATTTTCACGTCGCGAGCGGCACCGCCGGGCATCGTCATCGTCGGCACCACCGGCGAGTCGCCCACCGTCGACGTCGACGAGCACTGCCTGCTGATCAAGACGGCCGTGGAGCAGGCCGCCGGACGCGTCCCCGTCATCGCCGGCACCGGCGCCAACTCGACGCGCGAGGCGATCGAGCTCACTGCGTTCGCGAAGCGCGCCGGCGCGACAGAGCGCGCTCTCGGTCGTGCCGTATTACAACAAGCCCACGCAGGAAGGCCTGTACCGGCATTTCCGCGCGATCGCGGAGGCCGTCGACCTGCCGCTCATCCTCTACAACGTTCCCGGGCGCACGGTCGCCGATCTCGCCACGGAGACCACGCTGCGCCTGGCGCAGGTGCCGGGAATCGTCGGCATCAAGGACGCCACCGCGGACCTGGGCCGCGGCAGCGAGCTGCTGCGCGCGCTGGCCGCGGAACGCCGCGCCGACTTCGCGGTCTACAGCGGCGAGGACATCACCGCGCTGCCGTTGATGCTCATGGGCGGCCACGGCGTCATCTCGGTCACCGCCAACGTCGCCCCGGCGCTGATGGCGAAGATGTGCGCCGCCGCGCTGGCGGGCGACATCGCGCAGGCGCGGGAGTGCAACAACCGGCTGCTCCCGCTGCATCGGCATGCTCTTCATCGAACCCAATCCGATCCCGGTCAAGTGGGCGCTGGCGGAGATGGGCTACATGCGAAACGAAGTGCGGCTGCCGCTGGTGGCGCTTTCGCCGCAGTATCACGAGACGGTTCGCGCCGCGCTGCGCGAAGCGGGCTGCCTCGCATGACCTGGAAGGTGTTGCGCATGCACGCTGTGCCCCTGTTCTGCGCCGCCCGCGGCGGCCTGCTGGCAGCCCTGGTGGCCGCCGTGGCCCTGGCCGTCGCCGGCTGCGAATCGTCGAGCTCGCTCGGCAAGAAGATCGACTACAAGTCGGTTGCGCAGGCGCCTTCGCTGGAAATCCCGCCCGATCTCATCACGCCGCAGTACGACGACCGCTACAACGTCGCCACGGCCTCGGGCATCGCCGCGCGCGACGCGACGCGCCCGCGCTCCGGCGGCGACATCGCCATCAACGCCAACGCCGACGCGCGGATCGCGCGGGCGGGCACCGAGCGCTGGCTGGTCGTGAAGGCCACGCCGGAGCAGGCCTGGAACGTCACCCGCCAGTTCTGGATCGAGCAGGGCTTCGCGATCGCGATCGAGCAGCCGCAGGCCGGGATCATGGAGACGGACTGGGCCGAGAACCGCGCCGAGCTGCCGCCGGATTTCATCCGCGATTCCATCGGCAAGGTCGCCGACGTCTTCTACACGACGTACAAGCGCGACAAGTTCCGAAGCCGCATCGAGCGCGGCATCGAGCCGGGCACGATGGAGATCTACGTCTCGCAGCGGCGGATGGAGCAGGTGCCGACGGTCATGATCGACAAGGTCTCGCCGGCCGGCTTCGCATGGGCGGTGATGCCGCCGAGCCCAGGCATCGAGGCCGAGTTCCTCACCCGGCTGATGGTCAAGTTCGGCACGGCGGAAGCCCGGGCGAACGAATCGGTGCAGGCGGCGGTGGCACCCGCCCCCGCGGCCGAGCGCGCGCGCATCGAGAAGGCCGCCGACGGCTCGGCCAAGCTGTTCGTCGACGACACGTTCGATCGCGCCTGGCGCCGCGTCGGGCTCGCGCTCGACCGCATCGGCTTCACCGTCGTCGATCGCGACCGCTCGAAGGGCTACTACTTCGTCCGCTACTCGGACCCCGATGCCGGCCAGAAGGACACCGGGTTCCTGTCGAAGCTGATGTTCTGGAAGGACACCGCCGACAAGCCCGAGCAGTACCGGATCTTCATCGCCGAGTCGGCGCCGCCCACCGTGGTCGTCGTGCAGGATCCGAACGGCGCGATCGACAAGACCAGCAACGGCGAGAAGATCCTCGCGCTGCTGAAGGAGCAGCTGAAGTAATGGCGCGCCGCGCCGCGCGCAGCGACTCCGTCCGGGCGGACGGGCGCCGCGGCGCGCGGCCGCGACGCTCCGCCCGCCGCCGATGCGCTTCGCATCGCTAGGCAGCGGCAGCGAAGGCAACGGCCTCGTCGTCGAGGCCGGCGGCACCCGCGTGATGATCGACTGCGGCTTCGGCGTGCGCGACACCGCGTCGCGGCTCGCGCGCCTCGGGCTCGAGCCGGACTCGCTCGACGCCATCCTCGTCACGCACGAGCATTCCGACCACGTCGGCGGCGTGCCCGCGTTCGCGGCGCGGCACGGCATCGCGGTCTGGACCACCTTCGGCACGCTGGCCGCGGTCGCCGGACGCTTCGACGGCATGGACAACGTGTTCGGCTTCGACAGCCACGAGGCATTCGCCGATCGGCGCGCTGACGATCTCCCCGATACCGGTGCCGCACGACGCGCGCGAGCCGGTGCAGTTCGTCATCGGCGACGGCGCCTGCCGCCTCGGCGTGCTGACCGACATCGGCGCGTCGACGCCGCACGTCGAGGCGAGCCTCTCCGGCTGCGACGCGCTGGTGCTCGAGTGCAACCACGACCTTGACCTGCTGGCGCGCAGCTCGTATCCCTACCCGCTCAAGCAGCGGATCGCGGGCCCGTTCGGCCACCTGCACAACGAGGCGGCGGCCGAGCTGCTGGCGCGCATCGACACCTCGAAGCTGCGGCACATCGTCGCGGCGCACCTGTCGCAGCAGAACAACACGCCGGCGATGGCGCGCGCGGCGCTCGCCGGCGCCCTCGGCTGCGCGGAGGACTGGATCGGCATCGCCGACCAGGCCGCCGGCTTCGACTGGCGGGAAATCTGAAGGCAACGTGAGTCCGAACCGAAGCGGAGAACGCACCATGGAGAAGCGGCAGGAGCTCTACAAGGGAAAGGCGAAGACGGTGTACGCGACGGACGACCCGCACCGCCTGGTCATGCACTACCGCGACGACGTGTCCGCGTTCGACGGCGTCAAGCTCGCGCAGCTCGCGCAGAAGGGCGAGACCAACAACCGGATCAACGCGTACGTCATGGGCAAGCTTGCCGCGGCCGGCGTGCCGACGCACTTCGTCGCGCTCCTCAACGAGCGCGAGTCGCTGGTCAAAGCGATGAAGATGGTGCCGGTCGAATGCGTCGTGCGCAACGTGTGCGCCGGCTCGATGGCGAAGCGCTACGGGATCGCCGAGGGCACCCGCCTCGCCGAGCCGATCTTCGAGTTCTTCCTCAAGAGCGATGCGCTGCACGATCCGCTGGTCAACGACGACCACATCCGCATCCTCGGGTGGGCGAGCGCCGGCGAGATCGCGGAAATGAAGGCGCTGACGCACAAGGTCAACGCGGTGCTGAAGCCGCTTTTCGCCGCGGCCGGCATCGATCTCGTCGATTACAAGCTCGAGTTCGGCCACCCGAGCGACGACCCGCACGGAGCGCTGGTGCTGGGCGACGAGTTCACGCCGGACGGCTGCCGGCTGTGGGACGCGACGACCGGCGAGAAGATGGACAAGGACCGCTTCCGCCGCGATCTGGGCAGTGTCATCGAGCACTACCGGGAGGTCGCCCGTCGCATCGGCGCGCCGCTGTAACTCCGCCGTAGCCCGGGTTGAGCGCGAGCGAAACCCGGGTGGTTGTGGCAATGGCCGCGGCTGCCCCGGGGTTTCGCTCGCGCTCAACCCGGGCTGCGCGAACGTCGGCAGAAATGGGGTCAGGTCCATTTTCCCTGGCAATGGGGAAAATGGACCTGACCCCATTTCTACCCGTTTCAGAGCCCGAGGGTGGTGCCGGTCAACTCGCTGTCGCGCATCGCCCAGAGCTCGTCGAAGCGCAGGTCGAGCGCGTGCGCCTCCCGCGGCTGCTCGATGCCGAGCGCAGCCCGCGGCAGGTCGGCGTGAAAGCGGTGCAGGTAGTGCCGGCCGTCGACGACCACCATCGGGTCCATCACGCCACGGGCGGCGTGCCCGGTCTGGAATATGGCAACCGATGCGGTGTGCAGGCGTTGCAGGTTGCGCAGCCGCGCACAGGAGCGCTCCAGGTAGCGGGTGTCGTGCACGATGATCTCGAGCCGCGCGAGGCGCGACCCGCGCAGGAAGCGGCCGAGCGCCTCGTTGCGCACGACGCTGTTCCAGCCCATCTCGGAGAGGTCGGTGTCGAACACGCGCACCGAGCGGCGGGCGAGGCCGACGAGTGCATCGATGGCCGCGACCTGACCGGCGACGGAGTCGATGGCTTCCTGCCTCGGGGCGGGCGGAGTTGCAGGATCAGTCGGCGTCGGGTCGGAGGAAGCCATCGCGGTACCAGTCGTGGAGCAGCGCCGCCACCGGTGCGGGGAGCGCCGCGGCGTCGCGCGCGTCCAGGGTGCGCCGGTCGGCGAGGCGGGCGAGCGTCCGCTCGCCCTCCGCGGGCCAGGGCCGCGCGGTGCCGTTGATGAACAGATGCCGGTCATCGTAGAGCAACTGGGTGCGCCTGTCCAAGCACAGGCCGTGCCGCGCGGCGGCGCGCGCGAACGCGGCGCGGGGCAACGGCGCCGCGGGTGGGGTGAAGTAGACGTGCGGCTTCGGCTCGGACAGCCAGCAGCCCAGGAAGCGCGCGACGTCCGCGGCGTCCCAGCGGATCTGCGCGAGCATCGCCGCACATTGCCGCCGCATCGCGGCGCCGATGCGTGCGGGCCTGCGCGTCGGCGCGAGATCGGGATCGGCATAGCGCCCCGGCAGGTCGAGCTCGTCGCGCAGGAAATCGAGGAAGGCCGTCGCGAACTCGTTGGCGGCGGCCGCGCGGAAGCCGATCGAATAGGTCGTGCAGGCCTCGAGCGCTGTCCCTTCGTGCGCGAACTGCGGCGGTAGGTAGAGCATGTCGCCGGGGCCGAGCACGTCGTCGCGCGCCGGCGTGAAGCGCCTAAGGATCTTGAGGGGCAGGCGCTCGTCCAGCGCGCAGTCGTCCTGGCGCCCGTAGCGCCACCGGCGGCGCCCGAAGCCCTGCAGCAGGAAGACGTCGTAGGAATCGACGTGCGGGCCGACGCCGCCGCCCGGGGCCGCGTAGCTGATCATGAGGTCGTCCAGCCGCGCGTGCGGCAGGAACGCGAACCGCCGCAGCAGCGCGTCGCCTTCGTCCGTGTGCAGGTTCGCACCCTGCACCAGCAGCGTCCAGTCGCGCGCGGGCAGCGTCCTGAAATCGGCGGGCCGGAACGGTCCGTGCGCCAGCGACCAGCGCCTGCCCTCGCGCACGACGAGGCGCGACTCGACGTCGTCGCGCTGCGCGAGGCGCATCAGTTGCGCGGCGGTGAATGCGCCCGTGAACCCCGGGAGCGCGTTGCGGACGAGCAGCGCGTCCTTCTGCCAATGGCGGGCGAGAAAGGCCGGGACGGCGAGGCCGCCCAGCAGCGTTGCGGCGGTGTCCGCTGCGGCGGCGGGGCGCCCGCCGGGGGCGGCTGCGGCTGGCGGCTGGACGGGGCGCGACATCGCCGGATTATAGGATACCGACTGGGCTACAATGCGCGGACCAGTCCGCGGTTGCGCGCCCGCACCGGCCGATCGCGCGCCCTCCCAACCCTCCTCCCTGCGCCCCGAACCCGATGAACATATTCGCCAACACGGTCGTCACGCTGAGCTTCGATCTGTTCGATGCCGACAACACGCTGCTCGAGTCCACGGCCGACCCGATCGTCTACCTGCATGGGGGATATTCGGGCATGCCGCCGAAGCTGGAGGAATCGCTCAACCACCGCAAGGTCGGCGAGAACGTCTCCGTCACGCTCGAGCCGGCCGATGCGTTCGGCGAGTACGACCCCGAACTGGTCAAGATCGAGGCGAAGGACCGGCTGCCGCCCGACGTCGTGAAGGGGATGATGTTCGAGTCGTACGCGAATCCGGACGACGAAGAGGGCGGCGGCATGGTGTTCACCGTCACCGACATCGCCGACGGCAAGGTCGTGCTCGACGGCAACCACGCCTGGGCCGGCAAGCGCGTGCGCTTCGAGTGCCGCATCATCGACATCCGCCCGGCCACGCCGGATGAGATCCAGCACGGCCACGCGCACGGCCCGGAAGGGCATCACCACCACTGACGCGGCAGAGGGTGCGTATGGCGTAGCCCGGCGTTGAGCGAACGCGAAACCCGGGGCCATGGCCCCGCCCACCCGGGTTTCGCCTCCGGCTCAACCCGGGCTACTCAGCTTCTTGAGTTCGTAGAGAGCGGCCAGCGCATCGCGCGGGCTCATCGCGTCGGGGTCGAGTTCGGCGAGGCGCGCGCCGACCGCGTCCGCGGCAGTCCCACCAGGCGGCGAACCGTCGAGTGACTCGACCGTTACCCCTTGCGCGAATAGATCCGGCTGCGCCGCGTTGCCGACGCTGAATTTCTCGATCCGGGCGAGGTAGGTGCGGGCTCGGCGGATGGCCTCGGTCGGCACGCCGGCGAGCTTGGCCACCTGCAGCCCGTAGCTCTCGTTGGCGGGGCCGTCGGCGACCGCGTGCAGGAACACGATGCCGTCGCCCTTGCCGGCCGCGTGCAGCACCGCGTCGAAGTGGATGTTCGCGCAGCCCTCGATCTCCGACGGCAGCGCCGTCAGCTCGAAATAATGCGTGGCGAACAGCGCCAGGCTGCGGTTCTTCTCCGCGAGGTGGTGCGCGATCGCCCAGGCGAGGGCGAGGCCGTCGAAGGTCGACGTGCCCCGGCCGATCTCGTCGATCAGCACCAGGCTCTGCGGCGTGGCGCGATGCATGATCGCGGCGGCTTCCGTCATCTCGACCATGAACGTCGAGCGGCCACCGGCGAGATCGTCGGCGGCGCCGATCCGCGTGTGGATCGCATCGAGCGGGCCGATCTCGGCGGCCGCTGCCGGCACGTACGAGCCGCAGTACGCGAGCAGCGCGATCACCGCCGCCTGCCGCATGTAGGTCGACTTGCCGCCCATGTTGGGGCCGGTGACGATCAGCAGGCGGCGGTCGGGGCGCAGTGCGAGATCGTTGGGAATGAATTCCTCGACCTGCCGCTCGACCACCGGATGGCGCCCGCCGCGGATGGCGAGGCCCGGCGTCGCGGTGAACGTCGGTCGGGTGAGCGCGAGCGCCTCGGCCCGCTCCGCCAGCGTGGCAAGCACGTCGAGCGCGGCGAGCGCGCCCGCCGCCCGCTGCAGCGCCGGGATGGCCGGCGCAAGGTCGCCGATGATCTGCTCGAACAGCCGCTTCTCGCGCGCCAGCGCGCGCTCCTGCGCGGAGAGGGCCTTGTCCTCGAACGCCTTCAACTCCGGCGTGATGTAGCGCTCGGCGTTCTTCAACGTCTGCCGGCGGCGGTAGTCGTCGGGCACCCGCGTCGTGTTCGCGTTGGTGACCTCGATGTAGAAGCCGTGCACGCGGTTGTACTCGACCTTGAGGTTGGCGATGCCGGTGCGCTCGCGCTCGCGGGCTTCGAGCGCCACCAGGAACTCGCCGCAGTGCTCGTCGATCGCGCGGAGCTCGTCGAGCTCGGCGTCGAAGCCCGGCGCGATCACGCCGCCTTCGCGTATCTGCGCTGCCGGCTCCGCCGCGATCGAGCGCGTGAGCATCGCCGCCCACGCCGGGTCGACGGCGAGATCGGCCGCGAGCCGCGCGAGCAGCGGCACGCTGCCGTCCGTCGCGGCAGCGTCGAGTGCGCCGGAGAGCGCCGGCAGCCGCGCGAGCGTGTTGCGCAGCCCCGCGAGATCGCGCGGCCGCGCCGACAAGAGCGCGATGCGCCCGGCGATCCGCTCGACGTCCACGGTATGCGCCAGCTCTCGCGCGAAGTCGCGGCGGGCCGCGGGGCGCTCGAGCCACGCGGCGATCACGGCGTGCCTGGCGGCGGCCGACCCCTGGTCGCGCAGCGGATGCGTGAGCCAGTGCCGCAGCAGCCGGCTGCCGGCCGCGCTCGCGCACGCGTCGAGCAGCGACAGCAGCGTGGGCGCCGGGTCGCCGCGCAGCGTCGCCGTGATCTCGAGATTGCGCCGCGTGGCCGCGTCGAGCTGCAGGAATTCGCTCGCGCGCTCGACGGCCAGGGTCCGCACGTGCGCGAGCGCCGCGGCCTGCGTCCCGGCGGCGTACTCGAGCAGCGCGCCCGCGGCGCCGACCGCGAGATCGAGGTCCTCGACGCCGAACGCCGCGAGGTCGTGCGTGCCGAAATGCCGGGCCAGCGAGCGCGCCGCCGCCGCCGCGTCGAAGCGCCATGCGGGCAGCGCGCGCGTGGGCACCGCGCCCTCGCGCGCCGCCGGCAGCGCGCCGGCATCGGGCAGCAGCAGCTCGGCGACATCGAGCCGGGCGAGCGCCGCCTCGGTCTCGGCGGCGGGAACCTCGGCCAGCGTGAACTGGCCCGACACGAGGTTGAGCCACGCGAGCCCCGTGCGATGGCGGCCGGGGTTGGCGGCCACCAGCAGGCTGTCGCGCTTGGAATCGAGCAGCGTGGCGTCGGTCACCGTGCCCGGCGTGATGACGCGCAGCACCTTGCGCTCGACCGGCCCCTTGCTGGTCGCCGGATCGCCGATCTGCTCGCAGATCGCGACCGATTCGCCCTGCTTCATCAGCCGCGCGAGGTAGCCCTCGACCGCGTGGAACGGCACGCCGGCCATCGGGATCGGCGCGCCGGCCGACTGCCCGCGCGCGGTGAGCGTGATGTCGAGCAGCCGCGAGGCGCGCTGCGCGTCCTCGTAGAACAGCTCGTAGAAGTCGCCCATCCGGTAGAACAGCAGCTTGTCCGGGTGCTGCGCCTTCGCGGCGAGGTACTGCCGCATCATCGGCGTATGCACCGGCGGCGCGCCTGGGGCAGGGGAGGGGGCCGCGTCGGGCGCGGAGACGGTGGCCGGCATCGCGCCGATTATATGTGACGGGGCAGCGCCCCGCCGCGCGTGGCGGCCGCAGGCGGTTCTGCGGCACAATGCCGCACTCGAGGAGGAAGCGGAGATGACACGACCGTTCGTGCTGCGCCCCGGCGCGCTTGCGCTGGCCGACCTGCGCGCGCTGTGGTCGTCGCCGGCACCGCTCGCGCTCGACCCGCAGGCGCGGCCGGGCGTCGACGCCGCCGCCGCGTGCGTGGATCGGCTGCTCGCGTCCGGCGCGACGGTCTACGGCGTCAACACCGGCTTCGGCCTCCTTGCCCGCACGCGCATCGACGACGCCCGTCTCGCCGAGCTGCAGCGCGCGCTGGTGCTGTCGCATTCGGCCGGCACGGGTGCTCTCCTCGACGATGCCGTGGTGCGCCTCACGCTCGCGTTGAAGGCGGCTTCGCTCGCGCGCGGGCACTCCGGCGTGCGCTGGAGCGTGATCGAGGCGCTGGTCGCGCTGGCCAACGCCGGCGTGCTGCCGTGCGTTCCGTCGCAGGGCTCGGTCGGCGCTTCGGGCGACCTGGCGCCGCTCGCGCATCTGTCGGCGGTGCTGATCGGCGAAGGCGAAGCCAAGGTCGGCGGCCGCATCGTCGCGGCGCGCGACGCGCTCGCGGCGGCCGGACTGCAACCCCTGGTGCTCCGACCGAAGGAAGGCCTTGCCCTCCTCAACGGCACCCAGGTCTCGACGGCGCTGGCGCTGGCCGGGCTGTTCGCGGCCGAGCGCGCGATGGCCGCGGCCTTCGTCGCCGGGGCGCTCTCGGTCGACGCGTGCCTCGGCAGCGACACGCCGTTCGACGCGCGCATCCAGGCCGTGCGCGGCCACCGCGGGCAGGCGGACGCCGCGGCGCTCTACCGCGCGCTGCTCGCCGGCAGCGGCATCCGCGACTCGCACAAGGATTGCCATCGCGTGCAGGACCCCTACAGCCTGCGCTGCCAGCCGCAGGTGATGGGTGCGTGCCTCGATCAGCTGCGGCATGCGGCGGCGGTGCTGCTGACGGAGGCCAATGCCGTCTCCGACAATCCGCTGGTGTTCGCCGCCGCGGACGGCGTCGGCGAGATTCTCTCCGGCGGCAACTTCCACGCCGAGCCCGTGGCCTTCGCCGCCGACAATCTGGCGCTCGCCATCGCCGAGACCGGCGCGTTGTCAGAGCGGCGGATCGCGCTGTTGATGGACACCAACATGTCCGGCCTGCCGCCGTTCCTCGTCACCGAGGGCGGCGTGAATTCCGGGTTCATGATCGCGCAGGTGACGGCTGCCGCGCTCGCCTCGGAGAACAAGTCGCTCGCGCATCCGGCGAGCGTCGATTCGCTGCCGACCTCCGCGAACCAGGAGGATCACGTCAGCATGGCGACCTTCGCCGCGCGCCGGCTGGGGCCGATGGCCGCCAACGTCGCCGGCATCGTCGCCGTCGAGCTGCTCGCCGCCGCGCAGGGCGTCGACCTGCGGGCGCCGTTGCCCACGTCGCCCCGGCTCGTCGAGGCGATGGCGCTGGTGCGCGCGCGCGTGTCGTTCTGGTCGCGCGATCGCGCCTTCGCGCCCGATCTCGCCGCGGCGCGCGAGCTGGTGGAGCGAGGCGCGTTCGTGCCGTACGCCGACGTGTCCGCCTAGGTCCTCCGGCGTAGCCCGGCGTTGAGCGAAGCGAAACCCGGGATAAGTAGGGTCAGACACTACTTTTCGGCGGCTACGGTTGCAACGCCTTCTGAGCTCGTTGAAAAGTAGCGTTGAAAAGTGGTGTCTGACCCTACTTATCCCGGGTTACGCATGCGGCAAGTGCCCGCGCAGCCACCCCAGCCCCGCGACCGTCCCCGCGGCGGGCCGATACTCGCAGCCGACCCAGCCCGCGTAGCCCAGCTCGTCGAGCAGGCGGAAGAGGTACGTGTAGTTGAGTTCGCCGACGTCGGGCTCGTGGCGATCGGGCACGCCGGCGATCTGGATGTGCCCGACGTGCGGCAGGTAGCGCCGCAGCTTGGTCGCGAGGTCGCCCTCGACGATCTGCGCGTGATAGAGATCCATCTGCACCTTGAGGTTGGCGGCGCCCACCTCCTCGCGGATCGCGTGCGCGTCGGCCTGCGTGTTGAGGAAGTAGCCGGGAATGTCGCGCGTGTTGATCGGCTCGATCAGGACCTCGACGCCTTCGCGTGCCGCCTCGGCGGCGGCGTAGCGCAGGCTGTCGACGTACGCCGCCCGGTGGCGCGCCCGATCAGCGCCCGCCGGCAGCAGGCCGGCCATCGCGTGCAGCCGCGGCGTGCCCAGTGCCCTCGCGTAGGCGAGCGCCTCGCCTACGCCGCGGCGGAACTGTGCCTCCCGCCCGGGGATCGATGCCATGCCGCGCTCGCCCGCGGCCCAGTCCCCGGGCGGCAGGTTGAACAGCACGTTGGCGAGCCGATGCGCGCGCAGCTGCGCCGCGATCTCGTCGGCAGCGTGCCCGTAGGGAAAGAGGAACTCGACCGCCGCGAAGCCGGCCGCGGCGGCGGCCCCGAAGCGCTCGATGAACGGGACCTCGGTGAACATCATCGACAGGTTGGCCGCGAATCTTGGCATCGCCGATCTCCTCAGGGTGCGTCGCTGCTCAGCGCGCGCGAATGGCGTCCCATCTTACGCCGGGTCGCGCCGCGTCCTGCCATGGCGGGCACCGCGCGCTACGCTCGGTGACGGCGTGTCCCGCTGTGACGCTTCAACAGGCAAGTTCGCCGTCCGCCACCCGGCCGCGCAGCCACGCCTGAACCGCCGTCGCGCCCGGTCCCACGGCGTGAACGGCTTCCCGGAGCCGCCACTCGCTGCATCGCATGGCCTTGCACCAATCCTCGATCTGGTAGTCGAGGGAAAGGCGAATCACGCTGCGTTGCGTCGGGATCGCCGCAGCTGAGGGCCTGAAGTCGTAAGAAGGGTCGGTGATCAGTCGCGGCGGCATGGCGTCTCCTGCTTGCGAACACAGGGTATCGCCGGACGCAGCGAGTGTCGGTGCGATGAACAACATACGCGCCGCGGCTCGCCGCCTGCCAGCCGGAGCTCTACCAGCCGAGATCGGCCCAAGTGACCCCGAGGAAGGGATCCGACAGGTCGCGCGCGGTCGCGGCGCGCATGGCGGCGTCCTGCTTGCCGCGGTACGCGCTCGCCTTGGCTGCGGCTGCCTCCGCGCTTTGCTGCGCTTCCGGGTGTCGCTGCACGTAGGCCGCGTACTCCGCCGGCCCGCCGACGTAGACCCGGTTCCTGGCCGCATCCGGATAGATGAAATACTTCTTGCCGGTGCGCTGCATCGGCTTGATGCGGCCGGGAGGAAGGCCATTGACCCAGTCCTGCTGCACTTTCGTCGTCGCGACGAGCGCCTTGAAGCCGAGTTCCAGCAGCTCGCCGTCGTCGACACGCGGCGCGGCCGCGGCGGCACCGCCGGCAACGAGCGCCGTCAGTGCGAGTGCTCCGAGCACGCCGAGCAACCTCGCCTGGATGGAGTTCGTGAACAGGCTCATGGGATTCGGTCCTGGCGTCGGTGGCTGGGTGAGGGCGTTGCGCGCCGGCGCACCCGGGCGGCGCTCGCGCGGTCCCCGGAGCGGAAGAGGATCTTGCATCAATGGTCGGGGTGAGAGGATTTGAACCTCCGGCCTCTACGTCCCGAACGTAGCGCTCTACCAGGCTAAGCTACACCCCGATTGCCGTTGCCGGCAGGCCTTCCAAAGGCATGACCCGCGGCGGGAAGACGCTCAATCCGCGGGTTTCGTTCGCGCCCGGACCCGGACGGGTTGCCCCGTCGGGCAGCGCCCCGCTGTTCCGCGGGTTTGCGCTCAGTACGATCGCCGTGCGGCGAAGGATGCTAATTCTAGCAGACTTTTTCGATACGGCGTATCGGGCAGACCCGTGACGCAGGCGGCCGCGGCCGTGCTCTCGCGCTCGGCGCGGCTGCGCGTGTAATCGAGCGCCCCGGTGCGCTGGAGCACGTCGACCACCGGCCGGAATTCGGTCAGCCGGCCGCCGGTGATCGCGTCGCGGATCAGCGCAGCGTCGACCGGGCTGCCGACGCTGCGCGCCCGGATCAGCGGCAGCGTCATCTTGCCTTCGGCGAGGTCGTCGCCGAGGTTCTTGCCGATGGCTTCCAGGTCGCCGGAATAATCGAGCACGTCGTCGACGAGCTGGAACGCGGTGCCGAGATGCATGCCGTAGCGCGCCAGCAGCGCTTCCGTTTCGCCGGAAGCCTTGCCGAGCACTGCGCCCAGGCGGGCCGCGGCTTCGAACAGCTTGGCCGTCTTGCGCTGGATCACGGCGAGATACGCATCCTCGTCGAGGTCGGGATCGCCGGCATTGATGAGCTGCAGCACCTCGCCCTCGGCGATCACGTTGGTCGCTTCGGAGAGGATCTCCAGCACGCGCAGCGAGCCCAGGCCCACCATGCGCTGGAAGGCGCGGGAATAGAGGAAATCGCCGACCAGCACGCTCGCGGAATTGCCGAACGTCGTGTTGGCCGTGGCGTGCCCGCGGCGCATCTTGGAGTCGTCGACGACGTCGTCGTGCAGCAGCGTCGCGGTGTGGATCATCTCGACCGCCGCGGCCAGCGTATGGTGGTGCGTTCCCCGATAGCCGCAGGCGTGCGCCGACAGCAGCAGCAGCGCCGGCCGCAGCCGCTTGCCGCCGCCGCCGATGATGTGCTCGGCGACCTTCCCGATGAGCAGCACGTCCGAGTTGAGGCTCTCGCGCAGGACGCGGTCGACCTCGGCGATGTCGTCTGCGAGCAGGGTCTTCAGGAAATCGGTCGTCACGCGGATGCTTGGGCGGGAGGCACGGCGAGGATCGCCGTGGGGCGAAGGAAATGCCGCTGCGGCCATGGCATCCGGTCGCGCGGCGTGAGCGATTCGGCGGGCATTGTAACCGATGGCGCGGGGGCGCCCCGGGCGGCGCGTGCGCCGTCGCCCGCATGGCGCCAGCGCCGGGCGTCCCGGCGGTTGCCGGCGGGCGGCGCGGGGCGCGCCGGGGCGGGTCTCGGGGGTTTTGACAGCGGCTGCCGTAAGGCCTTATAATCTCTGGCTTTTCCGCGATGTCGCGGAGAAGATCATCACGGAGTTCCCCCTCATGTACGCGGTCATAAAAACCGGCGGCAAGCAATACAAGGTTGCCCCCGGCGAAAAACTCAAAGTAGAACAGATACCGGCGGACGTGGGCGCAGAGGTGATCATCGATCAGGTGTTGATGGTCGGTGACGGCGAAAGCGTCCGTCTGGGTCAGCCCATCGTCAGCGGTGTGACGGTCAAGGCAACGGTCGTCGCGCACGGGCGCGGCGAGAAGGTGACGATTTTCAAGATGCGCCGGCGCAAGCACTACCAGAAGCACCAGGGCCATCGCCAGAACTACACCGAACTCAAGATCGACAGCATCGTCGGCTGACGGAGACCCACCACCATGGCACACAAGAAGGCAGGCGGCAGTTCCCGCAACGGCCGCGACTCGGAATCGAAGCGCCTGGGCGTCAAGTCCTACGGCGGCGAGCTCATCACCGCGGGCAGCATCATCGTCCGCCAGCGCGGCACCCCCTTCCACCCGGGAACCAACGTGGGCATCGGCAAGGACCACACGCTGTTCGCGCTGGTCGAGGGCAAGGTCGAGTTCACCACCAAGGGCAAGGAAAAGCGCAAGGTCGTCAACGTGGTGCCGGTCGCAGCCTGATCGCCGTCACCCGCGCGCGGGGCTCTGCCCCAATGAAAAATCCCGGCCATCGCGCCGGGATTTTTTTCGCGCGCCGACGATCGCGTAGCCCGGGTTGAGCGGCGGCGAAACCCGGGGCCACCGTGGCCATCGCCCGGAAAACGTGGTCTGTCCCCGTTTTCAGCGCCGCTCCAGCCGCCACAGCATCGCGAAGGCGACGCCGACGAAGATCGCCAGCGGGAACGTCGCCGAGAACAGGGGATGCCAGTCGTTGATCACGCCCAGGTTGGAGAACAGGCGGCTCACCAGGAAGAAGGTGAGCCCGAGCATCGTGCCGACGAAGATGCGAAAGCCGATGCCGCCGGTGCGGCGCTGGAAGTAGGCGAAGGGCAGCGCGATGATCATCATCACGACCACGGCCGCCGGGTAGAACACCTTGTTCCAGAACGCGATCTCGAAGCGCGTCGTCTTCTGGTTGCCGAGCACGCGGATGTTGTCGTAGAGCGTGTTGAGCTCCAGGCGCTCCGGCGCAACCTGGTAGACGGTCAGCAGCGACGGCCGCAGCACGGTCTCCCACGTCCACACGGGCAGCTTCGTCACCTTGGTGCCTTCGGGCGTGATCTCGGTCGTCGAGACGTTGCTGAGCTTCCATTCGCCGTTGCCGAAGAACTCCCCCTTCTCGGCGACGCGCACCCGCTTCAGCGCGAGATCGGCATCGAATTCGTAGATGCGCACGCCCACCAGCGTCAGGTCGGAGAGCACGCTGCGGATGTTGGCGAAGTTCTGGTCCTGCTTGAACCAGAATCCGGACGAGAACTGGCGCGCCACCATCCGCCGCGTGTCGCCCATCGCGTGGCCCTTGACCTGCTGCGCGAGCCGCTCCGCCGGCGGCGCGACGTACTCGCCGGCGAGGAACGTGATCACCGCCACCGGGACGCCGACGCGCAGCAGCGCCCAGATCACCTGCGCCAGCGACGCGCCCGACGCCCGCATCACGGTGTACTCCGAATTGGCGACCAGCTGCGCCATCGCGAACAGCGTGCCGATCAGCGCCGCGACCGGGAACAGCTCGTACATCCGCGAGGGCATCTGCAGCGCGACGAACAGGAACGCCGAGGTGACCGTGTAGTTGGCCTTGCCGACGTCGCCCAGCTCGTGGATCAGGTCGAAGAACGCGAACAGCATGACGAGCCCGCCGAACACCAGCATGATCGCCGCGAACACCTCGCGCCCGAGGTACCGGGTGAGCGTCTTCATGCCGGGGCCGCTGCCGGGGCGCGCCGCCGGCGCAGCTGCCCGAAGAGCGAAAGCTGATGGCTGAACAGCACGAGCACGACGATCGCCGCGATTGTGTGCGGCACGGCGAGCCCGACCCACAGGTCGAGCTTGCCCTGCGCGATGAAGCTCTGCACGATGTTGAGGCAGTTGCTGTAGAGCATGTACAGGAACGAGGCTGCGACCAGGTTGAACGAGCGGCCCATCCGCGGATTGACCTGCGCCAGCGGGATCGCGAGCAACGTCAGCATCAGCGCGGAGATCGGCACCGAGAGGCGCCAGAACACCTCGGCGCGCTCGATCTTGCCGTCGAGGGCGAACAGCGCGAGCGACGGGATCGCCTTGGCCGAGGTCGGCAGCGCGCGCGATTCCGCGGCGTCGATGCGGCGCCCGAGCCGGGCGAACTCGACGACCCGGAAGTCGGCCGCGCCCAGCGTGCCCTCGTAGCGGCGGCCGTCCTCGAGCACGATGAAGCGGTCGCCGTTGGGCATCTCCTGCAGCAGGCCGGTGCGGGCGACGGTCGTGATGTCCTTCCCGTCGTCGATCGAGTGCAGGAAGATGTTCTTGATCGTGCCGTTGAACGTGTTGATGCTCTCGACGTAGACGACGAGGTTCGCGCGCCGGAATTCGCGGAACAGGCCCGGCGAGATCAGGACGAACTCGTCCTTGGTCTCGAGCTGCCGCTCGAACTCCAGCTTGCGCCGCTCGGCCCACGGCGACAGGAAGAGCGACAGCACGACGATCGCGACAAGAAACGGCGCGGCGAACCAGAGGATGGGCTTCAGGCAGGACGCGAGGCTCTGGCCCGAGGTGAACCAGACGATCATCTCGCTGTCCCGGTACCAGCGGGAAAGCGTCATCAGCACGGTCAGGAACAGCGTGACCGAGAACAGGATGTTGAAGTAAAACAGGGCGTTGAAGCCGAGCAGCGCCCAGATTCCCTCGGGCGCGACGGCGCCGCCGGCGGCGCGGGCCAGCAGGCGCACCACGAGATTGGTGAACAGGATCGCGAGCAGGACGACGAACAGCCCGATCGCCGTCGCCGTGAGTTCGCGCACCAGGCTGCGCCGGAAAATCATGACGCGGGCAGAATTTTGACTTTTTCCGGCCGTTTTGCCGATAATGCGGGCGACGCAGCCCTCAGGCAAAGAAAGCCAATCGCGGAAGTGGGGAGAGCACGATGGAATTTACCATAAAAAGCGGCAGCCCCGAGAAACAGCGGAGCGCCTGCGTGGTCGTCGGCGTTTTCGACAATCGGAAGCCTTCGCTGTCGGCGGAGCTGATCGACCGCGCTTCGAACGGCTATATCAGCGAGATCATCCGCCGCGGCGACATGGAGGGCAAGCTCGGCAGCACGCTGCTGCTGCACAACGTGCGCGGCACGCTCGCCGACCGCGTGCTGCTCGTCGGCCTCGGCAAGGAACGCGACTTCCGCGACAAGGAGTTCCGCCTCGCGGTGAGGTCCGCGGTCAAGCTCCTGAACGAGACCGGGTCGTACGAGGCGGTCATCTACCTCACCGAGGAGAAGGTCAAGCGGCAAGGAAGTCGCGTGGCGCGTCGAGCACGCGGTGGTGGCGGCGATGGACGCCGTCTACCGCTTCGAGCAGATGAAGAGCCAGCCCACCGAGGTGCGGCGGCCGCTGCGCAAGCTCACGCTGTCGGTGCCGCAGCGCTCGGACCTCGTCGCCGGCGAGGCGGCGGCCGCGCGCGGACTGGCGATCTCCCGCGGGATGGAGCTCGCGCGCGACCTCGGCAACCTGCCGGCCAACATCTGCACGCCCGCCTACCTCGGCCGGCGGGCGCACGACATGGCCGCGGAATTCCCCGACCTCAAGGTCACCGTGCTGGAGAGGAAGGAGATCGAGGAGCTGGGGATGGGGTCGTTCCTGTCCGTCACCAACGGCAGCTACGAGCCGCCGCGCTTCATCATCATCGAGTACCACGGCAATCCGAAGAAGCAGAAGCCGACGGTGCTGGTGGGCAAGGGCATCACCTTCGACACCGGCGGCATCTCGCTCAAGCCGCCCGCCGACATGGACCACATGAAGTTCGACATGTGCGGCGCCGCCGCGGTGTTCGGCACGCTGCGCGCGGTCGCCGAGCTGAAGGCCGCGGTCAACGTGATCGGGCTCGTCGCCGCGTGCGAGAACATGCCCTCGGGGCGCGCGACGCGGCCCGGCGACATCGTGAAGAGCATGTCGGGGCAGACGATCGAGATCCTCAACACCGACGCCGAGGGCCGGCTCATCCTGGCCGACGCGCTGACCTACGCCGAGCGCTACGAGCCGGAGGCCGTGGTCGACATCGCCACGCTGACCGGCGCGATGGTCATCGCGCTGGGGCACGTCGCGTGCGGCGTCTTCAGCAACAGCGACACCCTCGCGCGCGCGCTCGTCGCCGCCGGCGACGACGCCTACGACCGCGCCTGGCAGCTGCCCCTGTGGGACGACTACCAGGAGGGGCTCAACAGCAACTTCGCCGACTTCGCCAACGTCGCCGGACGCGCCGGCGGCAGCATCACCGCGGCGTGCTTCCTGTCGCGGTTCGCCAAGAAATTCGACTGGGCGCATCTCGACATCGCCGGCATCGCGCATCAGGACGGCAAGGACAAGGGCGCGACCGGCCGGCCGGTCCCGCTGCTCACGACGTGGCTGCTCGCGCAGGAGGAGGCGGCGTCGTGACCGCCGCGGCCGCGGGCTCACCGCCGGTCGACGGCACGACCGCCGCCGCACCGTGACGACGATCGACTTCTACACGCATTGCGCCGACCGCCTCGACGTCGCGGCGAGGCTCGTCGCCAAGGCCTGGGCGCAGCACGGCAGCGTCCGCGTGCTCACCGCGGGCGAGGCGCTGACGGCGCAGCTCGACGGGATGCTGTGGAAGGTGCCGGCCACCGGCTTCCTGCCGCATTGCCGGCTCGGCAGCGCGCTCGCCGCCGACACGCCGATCCTCGTCGATCACGCGCTGCAGCACGACGGCCCCGCGGCGGTGCTCATCAACCTGCACGCGTCGCCGCCGCCGTTCTTCTCGCGCTTCGAGCGGCTGGTGGAGATCGTCGGCGCTCGACGAAGGCGAGGCGGCCGCCGGGCGCGAGCGCTGGCGGTTCTACAAGGAGCGCGGCTACGCGTTGCGCTCGCACAACCTGGCGCCGCGCGCGTAGCCGATGGCCACCGCACGGGAACTGCTCGAGCAGGCCGATGCGCTGATGCGGCGCAACCGGTCGCCCGACGCGGACGGCGAAGACACCGGGTCGGGCATCCCGCTCCTCACCGAGGTCGCGGGACCCGGCATTGGCCGTCCGACCGCGGGGCGGGCGCGGGCGCCAGCGGGGCCGCCGGTGGCGCGAACGCAGCGGCGGGCGCCGGGTTCGCGGCAACGTCCGCGTGGCCGCCGGCGCGCGATCACTTCCGCTGAAGCGGTCGACGACATCCCGGTGCTGACCGACGTCGTCGCCGATCTGGAGCCGATCTCGATCATGGGCGCTCCGCAGGACGGGGGCGAGCCTTCGCAGTGGCCCGATTTCGCGGTGCGCGAGCCCCGCCTCGACCCCTGGACGGTGGGCGGCCCCGTGCCGCCGCCATCGCGGCACGACGTCGAGGCGACGCACTGTCGCCGGCGACGGCCGCTGAACCGGCGGCATCCGGCAGCGACCCGGGCGTCGCCCAGGAAACGGTGCCGGCCGTGGCCGTGCCGGTCGTCGACTGCACGAAGCGGCAGACGCCGCCGCCTGCGCCCACGGGAGCCGGGATTGCCGCCCCGGACCCGCTCGCAGTCTTCGCGCTGTTGCCGGACGCCGGGCTCCCGCCAACGCACCACGCGCCGGCCGCTGCCGCCACCGACGGTGCCGGCGACGCCGCGCGCTGGGAAGCGCTGGCCGAGGAAGTGCGCATGCAGGTGCTGCAGCGCATCGACATCTTCACCGACACCGGGCTGCAGGAGCAGCTGACGGCGCGGCTGCAGCCGATCGTCGATCGTGCCAGCGCCGATCTCGTTGCCACGATCAACCAGCAGGTAGGACAACTGCTGCGCGCGTACGTCGCCGAGGCGATCGAGCGCGAGATCGACAAATGGAAGCAGGATGGCGCGTAGGCCCGTAGCCCGGCGTTGAGCGTCAGCGAAACCCGGGGCCGTCGTGGTCATTGCCACAACCACCCGGGTTTCGCTTGCGCTCAACGCCGGGCTACGATTGGCGGGCCGAGCTCGCGCAGCGCAACGCTATAATCGAGCGCACGATTCGACGAAGCGGCTGGCGGTGGCTTGTGCCGCGCCGCACGTGATCGGATGACCATGACGATCCGCACGCCCCTTTCCGCGATCGGCGTCGCGCTGTGCGCCGCCGCGCTCACCGCCCACGCCGTGACGTCGGCCATCCCCGCCGCCGGCCTGCCGGCGGCCAGCGACTATTCGGCCGCCCTGCTGCCGGAGCGCGCCGACGTGGTCTCCTGGCGCACGCTCGCGCAGGTGGAGATGGTGCAGAAGGGCATCAATCTCGTGCCGGCCTTCTCGAAGGACATCCTCGGCCTCGACGCGACCGACGTGAAGCTCCAGGGGTTCGTGATTCCGCTCGAGGTGGGCGCGGCGCAGAAGCACTTCCTGATCGCGGCGGTGCCGGCGGAGTGCCAGTTCTGCCTGCCGGCGGGCCCCGAGGCGATGGTCGAGGTGGTCGCGAAGACGCCTGTCAGGTTCGGTCTCGAGCCGATCGTCGTCAGCGGCAGGTTTGCCGTGCTGAAGAACGAGGCGGGCGGCCTGCTGTACCGCCTCTCCGACGCCGTGCCGGTCGGCTCCGCGCAGCCGGTTCCTGCCGCCGCCCCGGCCAAGGCGAAGCGCTAGGCATGGCGGCGCCGCTGGCGGTGGCGCCGGCGGAGATCACCTCGTTGCCCGTCACGCGCGCTTGCAGCCGGTCCGGGGCGCATCACGGAGCGCGCCGCTGCGCGGTCGCGCGGTTGCCGCCCGGAATGGCGTTCACGCACAGGGCCAGCCCCACCAGCACCCACACGATCACCGGTCCCGACGGCAGGTCGAGCGCCGTCGACGCGACGAGCCCGATCGCGTAGCCGGCGAACCCGAGCGCCCACGCCGCCGGCAGGCGCCGGCGCGCCATCCGTCGCGTCGCGAGCGGCGGCACGATCAGCGTGGCGAACACGAGGTAGAGCCCGACGAGCTGCACCGACACGGTGACGGCGACGGCGAACAGGACGTAGAACGCCCGCCTGCCCGATGCGCGCGCGCGCGCCGAACCACAGCGCGAGTATGACGGCGTACGCGGCGGCGGCCCACGCGAGGCGGCTCGGCTGCACCCACAGGATCTGCCCGACCAGCAGATCGCGCAGGTGCTCGCTGCCGTGCACGTTGCTCGCGAGCAGCAGCACGCTGCCGGTCGCGCCCAGCACGAAGGTGACGCCGATCACCGCCTCCTGCACGTCGGGCCACAGGCGCTCGGTCCACGTGAGCAGCAGCGCGCCCGCCAGCGCCGCCGCCAGCGCGGCGACCTGCACCGCGGCGCCCTGCGGCTCGAATCCCAGCTGGTCCGCGAGCAGCACGCCGCAGCCGGCGATCTGCGCGATGGCGAGGTCGATGAACACGATGCCGCGCGCGAGCACCTGCATGCCGAGCGGCACGTGCGTCGCCGTGACGAGCATGCCGGCGACGAGCGCCGGCAGCAGGATCGAGAGCTCGATCGCGGACAGGTTCACTGCGCCCCCTTCAGCAGCCGCGCGATCGTGTCGTCGAACAGGCCGTAGAGATCCTTCGCCGCGTCGGTCCCGCCGACGGTGAACGGCAGCACGACGGCGTTGATCTTCGCGCGCTCGGCGATCCACTGCGACGCCCGGTCGCTCTGGTAGGCGGCGCGGATCACCATCTTCACCGGCTGCCGCTGCAGCGTCGCGAGCACCTCGGTGAGATGCGCGGTGGTCGGCTCGACGCCGGGCTTGGGCTCGAGCGCCGCGACCTGCCGCAGCCCGAGCCAGGCCTCGAGGTAGGTGAACGCCTTGTGCTGGACGAGGATCGGCACGCCCTTGAGCGGCGCCGCCTGCTTCTCCCAGTTCGCGATCGCCGCGTTCCAGCGCTCGGCGAACGCCTTGTGTCGCGCCTGGTAGAACGCGGCGTTCGGCGGATCGAGCTCGGCGAGGCGCGCCGCGAGCGGCGCCGGCGACGCGCGCGATGTTGCGCGGATCGGTCTGGATGTGCGGATTGCCGCCGGCGTGCACGTCGCCGTCGGCGCGGTCGAGGCGCGCCGGCTTTTCGAGCAGCGTGCACGAACGCGGTCGCCTCGAAGTAGCCCGGCTTGCCCGGCTGGATCGCGGGGTTGCCCGCCTGCCGCAGCACGAGCGGCAGCCAGCCGACCTCGAGCTCGGCGCCGGTGGCGACGACGAGGTCGGCGCTGCGGGCGCGGGCGATGAGGCTGGGCTTCGCCTCGACGTGGTGCGGGTCCTGCAGCGCATTGGTCGCCGTGTACACCTTGACCTTGTCGCCGCCCAGTTCCTCGGCGAGCGCGCCCCATTCGGGCACGGTCGCGAAGACGTTGAGCACCGCGAGCGCAGGTGCCGCGAAGGCGGCGAATGCCATTGCCGCCAGCGAGTTGCAGAGCTTGTGTTCATGTCGGTCGCCTCTTCAGTACTGGTGCGCGCCGTGCGCGCCCAGCGTCAGGATGTACTGGACGAAGATCTGGTTGTCGGTGACGTCGGGCCGGATCTTGCTCTGCTGGAACTGCACGCGGAAGCGGCTGAACTCCGACGGCGTGTAGTCGAGCATCACGGCAGTAGCGCTGCGGATCGAACGACGACGCCGCGAGGTAGGCGTTGTTGGCGCCGTAGTCGACCTTGCCCGGATCGAGCCGGTCGTAGCGCGCCCCGACCCGCCACTGCGGCATGAACTGCCAGACGCCGTCGACGTACCAGCCGCTCTGGCGCGACGAGTAGGTCGACGTGCCGGTCAGGCCGAGGGCGCCGTCGTGGTCGTAGGTGAGGTCGCCCGATTCCCTGCGCCAGAAGTACTCGCCCTGCAGCTTGAAGTTGGTGTCCCTCGCGTTGCCGTTGGGCGCGTACTTCCAGACGAAATCGGCGATCGCGAGCTGGCTGCGGCCGCTGAAGCTGAGCTGGGCGTCGATCCCGGCGCGGTCCGTCTGCGCGTACTGGCGGTCCCGCGGCCGCAGGCCGAGATACGACACCCCGGCGCGCCAGCTGTGGCTCGCGCCGATGTCGCCGCCGGCGTGCGCGTAGACGGCGAAATCGCCGATGCCGTTGCGGTTGCTGTCGGTGCCCGGGAAGCCCGCGCCGTCGCCGACTTCCGCGCCCAGTTCGAGGAAGGTGTCGGTGGGCGCGACCCATTTCAGCTGCAGCCCGTCGTTGCGGAACTGGCCGCCCAGGAACGCCTGGTAGGGCAGCGGCGCATCGTAGAAGTCCCAGGCGTGCTGGTGCTGGCTGTTGAGGTAGCCGATGCCGGACAGGAAGCGGCCGAACTTGGGCGTGAACCCGCCCGGCACGGCGGTCAGCACGCCGTAGGCTTCCTCGACCGAGACGCTGTCGTCCGGCGCGAGCGAGAAGATCAGGTTGCCGTGGATCTTGTCGTCGACGCTGGCGCTCAATCCGAGCTCGGACTCGGCGATGCTGAAGCCGCGCTTGGCGGGCGCGATGTCGCCGCTCGGCACGAAGCCGTTGATCGCGTAGTTCTTCGGGTCCTGCGACAGGTTCGCGTAGACGCCCTGCAGCACCGCGGAGATCGCGGGGTTGAATGCGCTGATGCCGGTCGCCGGCGCGGCGGCCGGTTGCGCCTGCGTCGATGCAGCCGGAGCTGCCGGCTCAGGCGCGGCTGCCGGTGCAGCGGATGCGGTCGCCGGCGGCGGCAGCGGGCGCGCGGCCTTCGCCTCGGCGTCCTTCAGCCGTTGCTCGAGCGCGCTGATCCGCGCTTCGTACGATTCCTTCAGTTGCCGGATCTGCTGCCGGATCTCGGCCAGCTCGGCATCGCCGGCCGCCTGCGCGACGGACGGCAACGGCAAGGCCAGCAGCAGCGCCAGCGCGCCGCCGGTAGTCACGGACCTGAACACGGTATACCCCCTCTCGATGTCGTGGATGTCCTGCGCCGCCGGGACAGGCGGCGCACGCTGTCACGTCACGAGACGAGGGGCGGGGCGCGGCTCCGGTAGAAGGAGAGCGGAGCGGTAGTCGGGGCGACGCACGGCGCGTCGGTCCGGCGGTCGGCGACCGCCGGCGCTGGGTGGTGCTGGCGGTGATCGACCAGCGCGGCCGACCCGGCGGCGAGCAGCGCGCATTCGGCGCAGGACGCGTCCCCGGGTGCCTGCCACAGCGCCTGCTGCGGTGCCGCCGACGGCCGCATGGTGCGACAGCACGTGCCGGTGCGCCTCCACCTGCATGGCGACCAGCAGGAGGGACAGCAGAAGCGCGACAAGGGGGCGGCAGCGTCGTGGCATCGGGTGGCGGTCAACTTCGCGGGTGCCGGCGGCGTTAAGTGTAATGCATCGCCCCGCGGCCGAGTCTGGCGAGCGGGGGCACTGGCGCGGATAATCGGTAGGGCGGCGACGCGAACTTTCGGCTCGCCCGGGGCTCTACCATTGATGGACTCTGCCTTTCAGGAGGTATCGCGATGAACAGGCTCGCATGGATGGCGATCGTGGCGTCGGCGGCGCTGGCGGCGAGCGGCGCGGTTTATGCGCAGCGTGGCGGCGGCGGCCAGGGCGGAGCGGGTCATGGCGGGGGCGGCGCGTCGGCCGGTGGCATGCACGGCGGTGGCGCCTACAGCGGCGGCGGTCGCGGCAGCGCCTACGGTGGCGCGGCGGCTTCCGGCTCGATGTATCGCGGCGCCGGCGCGACGGGCGGCGGCGGTTATCGCGGCGGCGTCGCGGCGACAGGCAACACGTACCGCGGCGGCGCGGCGGCCACGGGGTACGCCTATCGCAGCGGCGCGACGACGGGCAGCAGCGGTTCCCGCGTCGGCGCGTACGCGCCCTGGGAGCACGGGATACCGGGGCCCGAGCGGCTGTCGGCAGCACGGGCGGCCGCGGCGGCGCGACCGTGGGCGGCAGCGGCTATCGGGAGGCGGCCTACGCGGGCGGCGGCGGATCTTCCGCCGGCGGCTCCCGTGGTGGCGGCTCCTGGAACGGCGGTGGGGGTTCCGGGAAAGGCGGGGGCGGCTCCTGGAATGGCGGGGGCGGCTCCTGGCATGGCGGGGGCGGCTCCTGGAACAACGGCGGCGGCTCCTGGAATGGCGGAGGGGGCTCCTGGAACAACGGCGGCGGCAACTGGCATGGCAGGGGCAAGGCGGTGGTGGCTGGCATGGCGGTGGTGGCTGGCATGGCGGCGGCTCCTGGCATGGCTCGGGCACGTCCTGGGGTTGGAATGGCTGGCGTCCCATCGGCTGGCGCGGCTGGGCAGTCGCACCGGGCCCGTGCTGCGGGTGGTGGGGGGCCGGATGGTGGGGCGCGCCGTTCGTCGGCCTGGGTGTCGCCGTCGGCGTTCCCTGGACTTTCTGGGGCCCCGGCTTCTCGACCGTGGTCGTCAATCCGGTCGTTGCCGAGCAGCCCATTGCCGTCTGGTCCGATGCGGGGCAGACGACCCTGATCGAACGGGACCCCGGCTATCGGTACTACTGCCCGAGCCCGGCCGGCTTTTTCCCGGACGTGCCGAGTTGCAGCGTTGCCTGGCTCAAGGTCGTGCCGGAGCGTCCCGCGACCGTCATCCCGCAAGACGCGCCGCCTGCCCAGTACTACGCGCCCCCGGCGTCGTCGCAATGAGCACCCTGACGAAGCCCACGCGAACCGCATTCGCCGCTGTCGCGGTCGCGTCGCTGCTGGGCCTCGGGGGCTGCGTCACCGTCCCGACCGGTCCTGCGGTCACGGCATTCCCGGGCCAGTACAAACCATGGGATCAGTTCCGCGTCGACGACGCCGAATGCCGCCAGTTTGCCTCGGTGTCGATCGGCGGACAGAGCCAGGCCGCCATCGACGCCTCGGCGGGAAGTGCCGTCGCCGCGTCGGCGATCGGAGCGGCTGCGGGCGCGATCATCGGTTCGGCGACCGGGCAGGCCGGCCAAGGCGCCGCGGTCGGCGCCGGCATGGGTCTGCTGTTCGGCAGCGCGGCCGGCAGCAACGTCGGGTACGTGTCGTCGGTCCAACTGCAGCAGCGCTACGACGGCGCCTACATGCAGTGCATGTACGCCAAAGGCAACCAGATTCCGGTGCGCATGTCCGGCCCGCCGCCGGGCTACCAGAACTTCTCCGGGCCGCCGCCGGGCCAGCCGATGCCGCAGCAGGCGCAGCCGCGCTGGTAGCACGCGTTCGACGCGCCGGGCCGCCCGGCCCCGTCGCGGCAGCCCGCGTATCCGACCCGGCTCCGGGGCGGTTTCCGCTATAATTTCAAGCTTTTGCACGCGGTGCGCGCAAGCGCGCCGCGCTCCTCCCCATGGAACTTGCCAAGAGCTTCGAACCCCACGCGATTGAAGCGAAGTGGTACCCGGTGTGGGAGGCGCGGGGCTATTTCAAGGCATCGGGCGCCCCCGGCGCGCCCGCGTTCTGCATCCAGCTGCCGCCGCCCAACGTCACCGGCACGCTGCACATGGGCCACGCGTTCCAGCAGACGCTGATGGACGTGCTGACGCGCTACCACCGGATGCGCGGGTTCGACACGCTGTGGCAGCTCGGCACCGATCACGCCGGCATCGCGACCCAGATCGTCGTCGAGAACCAGCTGCGCGGCGAGGGCGTGTCGCGGCGCGACCTCGGCCGCGAGAAATTCGTCGAGCGCGTGTGGACGTGGAAGGAAGAATCCGGCTCGACGATCACGCGGCAGATGCGCCGGCTCGGCACCTCCGGCGACTGGTCGCGCGAGCGCTTCACGATGGACGAGGGCCTCTCCGCGGCGGTGCGCGAGACCTTCGTGCGCATGCACGCCGACGGCCTCATCTACCGCGGCAAGCGGCTCGTCCACTGGGATCCCAAGCTCGGCACCGCGGTGTCCGACCTCGAAGTGTCGAGCGAGGAGGAGCAAGGGAAGATCTGGGAGATCCGCTACCCGTTCGCCGACGGCAGCGGCTCGCTGGTGGTCGCGACCACGCGCCCGGAGACGATGCTGGGCGACGTCGCCATCGCGGTGAATCCCGACGACGAGCGCTACACCGCGCTGGTCGGCGCGCCAGGTGACGCTGCCGCTGTGCGGTCGCACGATCCCGGTGGTCGCCGACCACTACGTCGACAAGACCTTCGGCACGGGCTGCGTCAAGGTGACGCCGGCGCACGATTTCAACGACTGGCAGATCGGCCGGCGCCACAACCTCGCGCCGATCACGATCCTCAACCTCGACGCGACGGTGAGCGACAACGCGCCGGCGAAGTATCGCGGGCTCGATCGCTACGTCGCGCGCAAGGCGGTGCTCGCCGATCTCGCGGCCGAGGGGCTCCTCGTCAGCGAGAAGGCGCACAAGATGGTGGTGCCGCGCTGCGAACGCACGGGCGAGGTCACCGAGCCGATGCTCACCGACCAGTGGTTCGTGGCGACCCGGGTCGCCGCGCCGCCCGCGCATCCGATCTTTCCCGGGCGCTCGATCCAGGACCTCTGCCTCGCCGCCGTGGGCGACGGCCTTCCGAGTCCGCGCACCGGCGAGCAGGGCCGCGTCGAGTTCGTACCCGACCAGTGGCTGTCGACCTACCTGCACTGGATCAACAACATCGAGGACTGGTGCATCTCGCGCCAGCTCTGGTGGGGGCACCGGATCCCGGCGTGGTACGACGACGCCGGCAACGTCTACGTCGCGCGCGACGAAGCGGCTGCGCGGGAGGCGGCGCGCGCGAAGCTCGGGCGCGAGCCGCAGACCTTCGTGCAGGACGAGGACGTCCTCGACACCTGGTTCTCGTCGGCGCTGTGGTGCCACTCGACGCTGGGCTGGCCGCAGGACACGCCCGAGCTGCGGACGTTCCTGCCCTCGTCGGTGCTGGTGACCGGCTTCGACATCATCTTCTTCTGGGTCGCGCGGATGGTGATGATGACGACCTACTTCACCGGCGAAGTGCCGTTTCGCACCGTCTACATCAACGCGCTGGTGCGCGACGAGGAAGGCCAGAAGATGTCGAAGTCGAAGGGCAACACCCTCGACCCGCTCGACCTCATCGACGGTGTCGACATCGACACGCTGGTCGCCAAGCGGACCTACGGGCTGCTGCAGGAGAGCCAGCGCGCCTCGATCGAGAAGCGCACGCGCAAGCAGTTCCCGACCGGCATCCCCGCGTTCGGCGCGGACGCGCTGCGCTTCACCTTCGCCGCGCTCGCGACCTACAGCCGCACGCTGAATTTCGACCTGCACCGCTGCGACGGCTACCGCAACTTCTGCAACAAGCTGTGGAACGCCACGCGCTTCGTGCTGATGAACGTCGAAGGGAAGGACGTCGGCCTCGATCCGGCGCAGCCCGTGACGACTGGGCGTGGCCGACCGCTGGATCGTCTCGCGCCTGCAGCAGGCGGAAGCCGAGGTCGCGACGCAACTCGGCCTCTACCGCTTCGACCTCGCGGCGCGGGCGATCTACGAGCTCGTCTGGGACGAGTACTGCGACTGGTACCTCGAGCTCGCGAAGGTGAGCCTCGCGCAGGGCGACGACGCCGCGCAGCGCGGCACGCGGCGCACGCTGGTGCGCGTGCTCGAAGCCACGCTGCGGCTCGCGCATCCGTTCATCCCGTTCATCACCGAGGAGCTGTGGCAGAGCGTCGCGCCGCTCGCCGGAAAGCCCGGCGCCAGCGTGTCGCTCGCGCCCTACCCGCAGGCCGATCCCGCGCGGCGCGACGTCGAGGCGGAGGCCGAGATCGCGGCGCTGAAGACGTTCGTCGACGCCTGCCGCGCGCTGCGCGGCGCCATGGGCGTGTCGCCGGCGCAGAAGGTGCCGCTGTTCGCGCTGCCCGGCACGGCGCAGGACCGCGCAAGGCTGCTGGCGTTCGCGCCGTACCTCGCCCCGCTCGCGCGCCTCGCGGACGTGAAGGTCGTCGACGAGCTGCCGCACACCGACGCGCCGGTCGAGGTGGTCGGGCAAACGCGGCTGATGCTGCACATCGAGATCGACGCGGCCGCCGAGCGCGAGCGCATCGGCAAGGAGATCGCGCGGCTCGAAGGCGAGATCGCCAAGGCCGGCGCCAAGCTCGCCAACGAGAGCTTCGTCGCCCGGGCGCCGGCGGCCGTGGTCGAGCAGGAGCGGGCCCGTCTCGCCGGTTTCCGCGCCACGCTGGAGCAGTTGAAGCCGCAGCTCGCGCGTCTTTCCGCCTGAGCGTGCGCGGGTAGGGGTGCCCGCGCTCGCGCGCCGATGAGCTTCGACCTGCGGCGCACCTTCCGCGCGCTGCGCTACCGCAACTACCGGCTGTACTTCGCCGGGCAGAGCCTGTCGCTCATCGGCACCTGGCTGCAGCAGGTGGCGATGGGGTGGCTCACCTACCGGCTCACCGGGTCGGCATGGCTGCTGGGCGTGGTCGCCTTCTGCGCGAACATCAGCATCCTCGTCCTCGGCCCGCTCGCCGGCATCGTCGCCGACCGGGTCAACCGGCGCCGGGCGATGATGGTCACGCAGTCGCTGATGCTCGCGCAGGCGCTGGTGCTGGCCGTCCTCACCGCGCTCGGGCACGTCGAGGTCTGGCACCTGATCGGCTTCGCGCTGTGGCTGGGCACCGCTTCCGCGTTCGACATCCCGCTGCGCCAGTCGCTCTACGTCCATCTCGTCGACGACCGCGCGGATCTGCCCAACGCGATCGCGCTCAATTCGCTGATGGTCAACCTCGCGCGGATCGTCGGGCCGGCGGTCGCCGGGCTGCTGCTGGCGCTCGTCGGCGAGGCGGTCTGCTTCGCGCTCAATGCGCTGTCGTTCGTCGCGGTCATCGTCGCGATCTCGCGGCTGTCGTGGCCCGCGCAGGCGCACGCGCCGCCGGCCGGCGGCTGGTGGGCGAGCTGGCGGGAGGGGGCGCGCTACGCGTTCGGCTTCGCGCCGGCCCGCGCGCTGCTCATGCTGGTCGCGGCGCTCTCCTGGACGATCACGCCGTACGCGTCGCTGATGCCGGTGTACGCCAAGGACGTCTACGGCGGCGGGCCGCAGACCTTCGGCCTGCTGCTGGCCGCGGCGGGCGCGGGCGCGCTGTCGTGCATGCTCTATCTCGCCGGCCGCTCGACGATCCGCGGCCTGGGGCGGGTGATCGCGGCGGCGGCGGCGACGTCCGGCGCTGCGCTGGCCGCGTTCTCCTACCTGCGCGTCTTCCCGCTCGCGCTGGTGCTGATGGCGCTGGTGGGCGGCGGCCTGATGCTCGCCGCCGCGTCGGTCAACACGATCCTGCAGACGATCGTCGAGGACCATCTGCGCGGCCGCGTCGCCAGCTTTTTCACGATGGCCTTCCTCGGCGTCGCGCCGGTCGCGAGCCTCGCCGCCGGCGCGCTGGCGGCGGCGATCGGCGCGCCGGCGACGCTGCTGGGCAACGGCCTGGCGTGCGTGCTGGCGGCGCTCTGGTTCTGGCGCCGGCTGCCGGCGCTGGGGCACCTGCTGCGCCCGACTTACCGGCGCCTCGGCATCATCGTCGACGACCGGTGACGAGCGGCGGGCGGGAGGGGCGCCGCACCGCAGCAGCGTCCGGAGCTGCCGGGTTCGGGGGATATTCCTCGCCGACCTTCTCAACCGACCTGGGGTTGTCATATAGTGCCGTCACCATTTCGCTGGACGGCCGCCCCGGTTTCGGGTGGAATGGCGGCCCGGGATGCCTGATCCCGGCGATGATGCCGGCGGGCTCAGGATCGATTGCCTTCAACGTCTGAGGAGTTCAAGCAATGTTCACACGTTCCCTGCGTAGCCTGATCGTCGGTGCGGCGGCACTCGCCGTGTCGGCGCTGATCGCCGGTCCGGCGTTCGCGCAGAAGACCAAGCTCACCGTCTACTCGGCGCTCGAGAACGACCAGCTCGGGCCGTACAAGGCCGCCTTCGAGGCCGCGAATCCGGACGTCGAGATCGCCTGGGTCCGCGACTCGACGGGCGTGATCACCGCGCGCGTCCTCGCCGAGAAGGACAATCCGCGCGCCGACGTCATCTGGGGCCTGGGCGCGTCCAGCGTCGCGCTGTTCGACTCGATGGGGCTGCTGGAGCCCTACACGCCGAAGGGCGTCGACCAGATCAAGCCGGTGTTCAGGAGCAGCAGGAGTCCGCTCGCGTGGACCGGCATGGACGCGTGGCTCGCCGTCATGTGCTTCAACACGGTCGAAGGCGGCAAGAAGAACCTGCCCAAGCCGACGTCGTGGGCCGACCTCGCCAACCCCGTCTACAAGGACTCGATCGTGATGCCGAACCCGGCGTCGTCGGGCACCGGCTACCAGGCGGTCTATGCGTGGATCCAGCTGATGGGCGAGAAGGCCGCCTGGGAGTTCATGGACAAGCTGCACCAGAACATCGCCGTGTACACGCACTCGGGCTCGGCGCCCTGCGTGCAGGCGGCCAAGGGCGAGCGCGTGATCGGCATCGGCTTCGACATGCGCGGCGCCAAGGAGAAGACCGGCCGGCGCGCCGATCGACCTCATCCTCGCCAAGGAAGGCGCGCGCTGGGACATGGAGGCGACCGCGATCGTGAAGGGCACGAAGAACCTGGCGGCGGCGCAGAAGCTCGCCGACTTTGCGGTGAGCAAGCCGCGCCTACGAGCTCTACGGCAAGTACTACGCGATCGTCGGCTATCCGGGCATGAACCCGGCGCCGCCGAACTATCCGCCGAGCGCCGACGCAGCGATGGCCAAGATCGACCTCGTCGAAGATGGGCGAGGAGCGCGCCAGGATCCTGGCGGAGTGGACCAAGCGCTACGACTGCAAGTCGGCGCCGAAGAGCTGAGGACGCGGGAACGCACCTCGATCCCGACGCGATGCGACCCCCGCCCCGGCCATCCGGTGGACGAGGGCCGCGCGCGCTGACATGACAGAGAACAGCATCAAGGCGGATGCCGCCCCGTACTTGCGCATCGAGCGGCTGACCAAGCATTTCGGCGCCTTCGCCGCGCTGAAGGACATCTCCCTCGAGATCTTCCCGGGGGAGTTCGTCTGCTTCCTCGGCCCGTCGGGCTGCGGCAAGACGACGCTGCTGCGCGCGATCGCCGGACTCGACATCCAGACCTCCGGACGGATCTTCCAGGCCGACAAGGAGATCTCCAACCTGCCGGCGTCGCATCGCGATTTCGGCATCGTGTTCCAGTCCTACGCGCTGTTTCCGAACCTGACGGTGGCCGCCAACGTCGGCTACGGCCTCGTCAGCCGCCGGCTGCCCAAGGTCGAGATCGCAGACGCGCGTGGCCGAGCTGCTGCAGCTGGTCGGCCTGCCGGATTCCGGCGCGCAAGTACCCGGCGCAGCTCTCCGGGCGGCCAGCAGCAGCGCGTGGCGCTGGCGCGCGCGCTGGCGCTCTCGCCCGGCCTGCTGCTGCTCGACGAGCCGCTGTCCGCGCTCGACGCCCGCGTCCGCGCGCACCTGCGCAGCGAGATCCGCCGCCTGCACCGGCGCCTCGGCGTCACCACCATCATGGTCACGCACGACCAGGAAGAGGCGCTGACGATGGCCGATCGCATCGTGGTGATGAACCACGGCGTGATCGAGCAGGTCGGCACGCCGACCGAGGTCTACCGCAAGCCGGCCAGCGCCTTCGTCGCCGACTTCGTCGGCACCATCAATTTCCTGCCCGGCGTCGTGGTCGAGCCGGGTCGAGGTGCGCTTCGGCGAGATCGACCTCGCCTGCGAGCATCGACGTCCAGCCCGGGCCCGGCACCGACGTCACGCTGGCGATCCGGCCCGAGGACGTCGTCGTGCGCAACGTCGCGGCGACGACACCCGAACGCGTTTTCCGCGCGCGTTGCCGACGTCGAGTTCCTCGGCTCGTTCTGCCGCGTGGGGCTCGCGATCAACGGCGGCGCAGCCGGCGCTGGTCGCCGACTTCTCGATCAACGTCGTGCGCGACCTCGCGATCGACGAGGGCAAGCAGATGCTGATCGCGCTGCCGCCGGAGCGCCTGCGCGTATTCCCCCGGGCGCCGCAGACTGCCGTGACGACGCGCCGCCGCGCCGGTCAGCGCATCGCTGCCGGCGGTCGCGCCGCCGGCTCGATCGCGACGACCTCGCTGATGCGCGCTCGGCATCTGCCTGCTGATCGGCTGGATGCTGGTCACGCTGGTGCTGCCGCTGTGGTCGCTGCTGTCGAAGAGCTTCCAGGACCAGAACGGCGCATTTCGTCGGGCTCGCAGAACTACATCCGCTATTTCTCCACGCCCGCGCTGTTCGAGTCGGTGTGGAACAGCCTGTTCGTCGCCGTGCTCTCGACCGCGATCGTGCTGCCGCTGGCCTTCGTCTACGCCTACGCGCTGCAGCGGAGCTGCATGCGCTGGAAGGGTCTGTTCCAGGCGCTGGCGCTGATCCCGATCCTCGCGCCCTCGCTGCTGCCGGCGATCTCGCTTCGTCTATCTCTTCGGCAACCAGGGCTTCCTCAAGGCGCTGCTGTTCGGCGGCTCGATCTACGGCGCCGGCGGCATCGTGCATGGCGCAGGTGTTCTACTGCTTTCCGCATGCGCTGATGATCCTCGTCGCCGCGCTGTCGATGGCCGATGCGCGGCTCTACGAGGCGGCCGACGCGCTGGGCGCGTCGAAGACGCGCGTCTTCTTCACCGTCACGCTGCCCGGGGCGAAGTACGGCGTGATCAGCGCCGGCTTCGTCGTCTTCACGCTGGTCATCACCGATTTCGGCATCGCCAAGGTGATCGGCGGGCGCTTCAACGTGCTGGCGACCGACATCTTCAAGCAGGTGATCGGCCAGCAGAACTTCGAGATGGGCGCGGTGGTCGGCTTCGTCCTGCTGATCCCGGCCGTGGTCGCCTTCGCCGCCGACCGCATCACGCAGCGCCGGCAGGTGGCGCTGCTGTCGGCGCGCGCCGTGCCGCTCGAGCCGAAGCCGGCCCCGCGGCGCGACTGGTCGCTGTTCGCGTTCTGCGTGCGTCGTCGGCGGCCTGATCTTCGGCGTGCTGGCGATGGCGGCCTGGGCTTCGTTCGTCACGTGCTGGCCGTACAACCTCGCGCTCACGCTGAAGAACTACGCCTTCGCCGAGTTCGACACCAACGGCTGGGGCGCGTACTGGAACTCGGTGAGCTGGCCGCCTGGACCGCCGTGATCGGCACCGTCGTCGTCTTCCTCGGCGCCTGGCTGCTGGAGAAGACGCGCGGCTTCGCCTGGGGGCGCGGCCTCGCCCAGCTCATGGCCATGCTGCCGATGGCGGTGCCCGGGCTGGTGCTGGGCCTCGCCTACATCTTCTTCTTCAACGCGCGCGGCAACCCGCTCGGCTTCATCTACGCGACGATGATCATCCTGGTGGTCAACTCGATCACGCACTTCTACACGGTCTGCCACCTCACCGCCACCACCGCGCTGAAGCAGCTCGACGCCGAGTTCGAGGCGGTGTCCGCGTCGCTCAAGGTGTCGCTGTGGCGCACCATGGCGAGGGTGACCGTTCCCGGTCTGCCTGCCGGCGGTGCTCGACGTCAGCATCTACCTGTTCGTCAACGCGATGACCACGGTCTCGGCGGTGATCTTCCTCTACTCGACCGACACCAAGCTCGCGGCGATCTCGATCATCCACATGGACGAGGCCGGCTTCACCGCGGCCGCCGCGGCGATGGCGATGGTGATCGTCGCCACTTCCGCGGCAGTGAAGATCACGCACGTGCTGCTGACGCACCGGCTCGAGCGCAGGATGCAGGCCTGGCGGCGGCGCTGAGCGCCGCGTCGCGAGCCGCGCGTAGCCCGGTGTTGAGCGAAGCGAAACCCGGGGAACGCATGGCCATTGCCGCAGCCACCCGGGTTTCGCTTCGCTTAACCCGGGCTACGGTTGCGATGCGATCTCGTTTCATCCTAGCCCTCGCGCGCGCAGTAGCCCGTCACTTCCTCGCGGTCGTGGTAGAGCTGGCGCAGTACCAGCGTGTGGCGCAACCCCGCGCCGGCGATCGCCTCGCCGATGATCGCCTCGCAGCGCCTGACTTCGTCGTAACGCTTCTTCATCGGCAGCTTGAGGTTGAAGATGGTGCGCCGCGCGTGGCCTTCGGCGATCCAGCGTCCGACCAGCGCGGCGATGCGCGCGGGCTGCTCCACGATGTCGCAGACCATCCAGTCCACCGGCCGGCGCGGGCGGTAGCTGAGCCCGTCCACGCGCAGGTGCGTGACCAGCGAATCCTGCGCGACGTCGCCTTTGAGCGGGCCGTTGTCGACGGCCGTCACGCGCAGGCCCCGGTGCGCGAGCTGCCACGTCCAGCCGCCCGGCGCGGCGCCGAGGTCGACCGCCTTCATCCCCGCGCGCAGGAGCTCGGGCTCGCGGTCGCCGAGGAAGGTGACGAGCGCTTCCGCGAGCTTCAGCGTGGAGCGCGACGGCGCCTCGCGCGGCATGCGCAGCCGGGGAATTCCCATCTTCCAGCGGCTCCCCCACGGGGTCGCGCTCGCGCCGACGTAGACGTGCGCGCCGTCGGCGAACAGCACGTGGACGCAGGGCCGCGGCGGCTTCGCCGGCGGTGCCGCGGCGTCGACCAGCGTGCCGGTGTCGCGCAGCGCCTTGGCGAGGGGCGCCGCCAGCGCGCGGCAGAGACCGGAGAGCTCCTTGCCGTCGTTGGTGTCGGGCGTCTCGAGACGCAGCTCGGCGAACGCCGGCGCCGCGGCCCTGCCGCCGGCGTCGTGCGACGCGTCCGCGCGCAGTGCCTCGATCAATGCGGCCAGCGGCGGGATGCGGTCGGGGCGGCCCTTGATGCGCGCGGGATCGAACAGGATGTGCGGCCCGCTGCCGGCGAACAGCGACCGGATGAAGATCGGCGGCGTGGCGGCAAGCGCCTTGCCGATGCGTGCGTGGTCGAGGGGTGCCACCCGCGCGACGACGAAGCCGCGGCCCGGCGGGGCGTCGACGGCGACGGCCGCCCGCGCGGCAGCGGCGACGCGCGCGAGATCGGCCGCGGCTTCCGGCTCGAAGCCGGCGCGGCAGTGGGCGATGAGCGCGGTGCGCACCGTGACGGGGATCGTGCTGCGCGCGGCCGGCCGGGGCGTCAGCGGACCAGCTCTTGCCAGTCCGGCGCGAGGTCGGCGAGCGCGTAGCGCGTGTGACCGACGAATCCCGTGACCGTCTGCGCCGACAGCAGCGCGTCGACGATCGCCTGCTCGGTCGCCTCGGCGGCGGCTTCGAACAAGCGCGTCGAGGCCGGGCTCGGTCAGCACCAGCGTTTCCCGCATCGGATGCGGCGATTCGTGCGGCACCGTGGCCGCGGTGGAGAACGCGAGCGCGATGTCGCCGCTGCCGTGGCCGTAGTACGAGCCGGTGCGCCCGATGCCAGCTGCGGCGCGCGTGGCCACGCGCCGCAGCTGCCGGTGGTCGAGCGGCGCGTCCGTCGCCAGCACGACGATGATCGAGCCCTGGTCGCGCTGCGTCGCGATCGGCTCCTGCGTGCGCGCGGCGAGGCGGCCGGCGAGCAGCGGGCCCATGGCGCGGCCGGCCAGCGTCAGCGTCTCGAGCCGGCCGAAATTCGCCAGCACCAGCGCGCCCAGCGTCCACTCCGCCGGCCCGGTGCCGGTGATGCGCGACGCGGTGCCGATGCCGCCCTTCAGGCCGAAGCACGTCATCCCGCGGCCCGCCCCGACCGCGCCGCGCGCGAACTCCGGCGCGGCCGCGGCCAGCGCCTGCGCGTAGTGCGCCTCCGTGATCGCGAGCGCCTGCACGTCGTTCAGGTAGCCGTCGTTGCACTCGAAGACCAGCGGGTTCACCGTCGTCGTCGTGCGCGCGAGGCCGGGGTGAGCCGCGATGGCCGCGCGCACCTGCGCCATCACGACCGTGCCGACCGACAGCGTGGTGGTCAGCGCGATCGGCGTCTCCAGCACGCCCAGCTCGTTCAACTGCATGAGCCCGGCGCTCTTGCCGAAGCCGTTGATGACCACGGCGGCCGCGGGTACCTTGTGCAGGAACGGGTCGTGCGCGTGCGGCCGCACCACGGTGACGCCGGTCTGCAGGTCGCCGTCCGCGAGCGTCGCGTGGCCGACGGCGACGCCGGCGACGTCGGCGATCGTGCCGCGGGGGCCGGCAGGCAGGCGGCCGACGTGGGGAGTCGCGCTCATCGTCGAATGCGCGGACTGCGTAGCCCGGGTTGAGCGGAGCGAAACCCGGGTGGTCGCGGCGATGGCCCCGATCCCCCCGGGTTTCGCTCGCGCTCAACCCGGGCTACGGGTTCCACGGTTTCGGCAACGATTCTCATCGCTGCTCGATCTTGGGATCGAGCGCGTCGCGCAGGCCGTCGCCCAGCAGGTTGAACGCGAGGACGGTGAGGAAGATCGCGACGGCGGGGAACAGCGCGACGTGCGGCGCCGTCATCATCTCCGAGCGCGCCTCGTTGAGCATCGCGCCCCATTCCGGCGTGGGCGGCTGCGCGCCCATGCCGAGGAACGACAGGCTCGCCGCGGTGATGATCGAGGTGCCGATGCGCATGGAGAAGTAGACGACCACCGCCGAGATGGTCGCGGGAAAGATGTGCCGCAGCACGATCGTCGTGTCGGAGGCGCCGATGCTGCGCGCCGCCTCGACGTAGGTCAGGTGCTTCTGCGCGAGCGTGTTGCCGCGCACCAGCCGGGCGAAGGTCGGGATGCTGAAGATCGACACCGCGATGATCACGTTGGCCATCCCGCTGCCGAGGATCGCGACGATGGCGATCGCGAGCAGGATGCCGGGGAAGGCGAACAGCACGTCGCACAGGCGCATGATCGCGCGGTCCCACCAGCCCTCGTAGTACCCGGCGACGAGCCCCAGCACCGTGCCGATCACCGCGCCGACCGCCACCGAGACGAAGCCGGCGGTGAGCGAAATCCGCGCGCCCATCAGCAGCCGGCTGAAGATGTCGCGGCCGAGCGGGTCGACGCCGAACCAGTGCTTGGCCGACGGCGGCGAGTTGAGCGTGTCGTAGTCGAAGAAATTCTCGGCGTCGAACGGCACGATCCACGGCGCGAGGATCGCCAGCGCGACCAGCGCCAGCACGAACGCCCCGGCCGCGAGCGCGACGTGCTGCTTCCTGAACTTGCGCCAGAACTCGGTCCACGGCGTGCGCACGCGCTCGTCGACGGGCCCGGCGGCAGTGGTGACGGATGCGGTCGTTTCGTCCACGGCGCCTCAGCGATAGCGGATCGTCGGGTTGATCAGCCCGTAGAGCACGTCGACGATCAGGTTGATGAGGATGAACTCCAGCGAGAACAGCAGCACCAGCGCCTGGATCACCGGATAGTCGCGCATGTCGACGGCGTCGATCAGCAGCCGTCCCATCCCGGGCCAGTTGAACACCACCTCGACGACGATCGACCCGCCCAGCAGGAAGCCGAACTGCAGCCCCATCATCGTCACCACCGGGATCAGCGCGTTGCGCAGCCCGTGCTTGCGCGACGACGATCGGCTCCGACAGGCCCTTGGCGCGCGCGGTGCGGATGAAGTCCTCCTGCAGGATGTCGACGAACGACGAGCGCGTGAACCGCGCCATGATCGCGGCCACCGCCGCGCCCAGCGTCAGCGAGGGCAGCATGTAGTGCTTCCAGCTGTCGGCGCCGACCGTGGGCAGCCAGTCCAGCTGCACCGCGAACACCTGCATCAGCACCATCCCCAGCGCGAACGCCGGGAACGAGATGCCGGACACGGCGAGCGTCATGCCGAGGCGGTCCGGCCAGCGGTTGCGCCAGACCGCGGACACGATGCCCACCCCCATGCCGAAGACGACCGACCAGGCCATCGCCCACACGGTGAGCCAGAACGTGGGCGCGAAGCGCTCCGCGATCTCGGTCGCCACCGGACGCTTGGTGCGCATCGACTTGCCGAAGTCGCCGGTGAGCGCGCCGCGGAAGAAGCGCGCGAACTGCTGCGGCAGCGGCTGATCAAGGCCGAGGTCCCTGCGCACCAGCTGCACGGTCTCCGGGTTCGCGTCCGGTCCGGCGGCGAGCCGCGCCGGGTCGCCGGGCAGCAGATGCACGAACAGGAAGACCAGCATGCCGACGAGCAGCAGCGTCGGCACGAGGCCGAGCAGGCGCTTGACGATGTAGTGCAGCATCGCGCTACGCTTCGCTCAACGACGGTCGGGGCGCGCGAGCGGCGTCAGCCATCGGCGGCCGGCCGCGGACCGCGCGCCGGCCCGCGGCCGCGCCGGACGGTCACTTGAGGTCGATCTCGGTGAAGTTGAACGAGCCGTCGGGCATCGTGTAGACGCCGGTCAGCTTGCGGTTGTTCGCCGACAGCAGCTTCTCGGTCACCAGCGGCGCCCACGGCGCGTCCTTGTAGATCGTGCTCCTGCGCCTCCTTGTAGAGCTTCGCCTTCTCGGTCTTGTCGGTGGTCAGCAGCGCGTTCCTGATGTCGCCGTCGACGCGTTCGCTCTTGTAGTAGGCGGTGTTGAAGAGCTTCGGCGGCCACGACTCGCCGGCGAGCAGCGGGCGCAGCGCCCAGTCGGCCTCGCCCGTCGACGACGACCAGCCGACGTAGTACAGGCGCACCGGCGCGGTGGCGGGATCCTGCCAGCTCTCGACCTTCTCGACGCGCTGGCCGGCTTCGAGCAGCGTGATCTTGGTCTTGATGCCGACCTGCGCGAGCTGCTGCTGCAGGAACTGGATCACCTTCTGCGCGATCGTGTGGTTGTAGGCCGACCACAGCTCGGCCTCGAAGCCGTTCGGGTAGCCGGCTTCGGCGAGCAGCTGCTTCGCCTTGGCGACGTCGTAGGGCCACGCGCCGAGCTTGACCGCGTACTCGACGCCCTCGGGCACGATGCCTTCGGCGGGCGTGGCGTAGCCGCCGAACGCGACCTTGGCGACCGCTTCCTTGTTGATCGCGTAGTTGATCGCCTGGCGCACCTTCGGATTGTCGAAGGGCTTCTGCAGCATGTTCATCGACAGGTAGCGCTGGATGATCGACGGCGCGGCGACGATCTCGAGTTCAGGCTTCGCCTTGAGCGTCGCCGCCATCTCGGGCGGCACCGGGTAGGTGAAGTGCGCCTCGCCGGTCTGCATCATCGCGGCGCGGGTGTTGTTGTCGACCACCGGCTTCCAGGTGAGCGTGTCGACCTTCGGATAGCCCTTCCTCCAGTAGCCGTCGAACTTCTCCACCTTGAGGTAGTCGGTCGCCTTCCACTCGACGAACTTGAACGGGCCCGTGCCCACCGGGTTGAAGGCGATGTCCTTGCTGCCGTACTTCTTCAGCGCGGTCGGGCTGATCATCACGCCGCTGGGTGCGCGAGCGGGTTGATGAACGCCGAGAACGGCGCCTTCAGCGTGATCCGCACCGTGTAGTCGTCGACGACCTCGGTCTTGGCGATGTTGCTGTAGTGGCCGTAGCGCTTCAGCTTGTTGTCGGGGTTGGTCACGCGGTCGAAGTTGACCTTGACCGCATCGGCCTTGAAGTCGGTGCCGTCGTGGAACTTGACGCCCTTCCGGAGCTTGATCGTGTAGACGAGGCCGTCCTTGCTCGCCTCCTGGCTCTCGGCCAGCACCGGCACCATCTTCATGTCCTTGTCGAAGCCGAAGAGGCCCTCGTAGAACGACTTGGCCATCGCCTGCGACAGCGTGTCGTTGGCGTCGTAGGGGTCGGTCGTCGTGAACGTCGACGCGACGGCGAACGTGACGTCCTTGGCGGCGAGCGCGGGGCCGGCGGCGGACAGCGCCGCGAGCAGCGCGCCGGTGGCAATGGAGCGGAATCATCGATCTTCATGCTGCAAGCCTCGGCTGTCAATAGGCGCCCGCGATACGGTGCGTGGCGACGAAATGGTCCGCGCCGACCTGCTGCAGCGGCGCCACCACCGGCTCGTCGCCGACGGCGCGGATCGGGCTGGGAATCTCGTCGGATGATAGCTCGGTTTGCCGGCGCCGTTGCGCCGGGTCCGCGACGGGCACCGCCGCCATCAGCTTGCGCGTGTAGGGATGCTGCGGATTCTCGAAGATCGCGCGCCGCGGCCCGATCTCGACGATCTGGCCGAGGAACATCACCGCCACGCGGTGGCTGATCCGCTCGACCACCGCCATGTCGTGCGAGATGAACAGGTAGGAGACGCCGAACTCCTGCTGCAGGTCCATCAGCAGGTTGACGATCTGCGCCTGGATCGAGACGTCGAGCGCGGACACCGCCTCGTCGGCGATGACGATCTTCGGGTTGAGCGCCAGCGCGCGGGCGATGGCGATGCGCTGGCGCTGGCCGCCGGAGAACTCGTGCGGATAGCGCTGCGCGTGGTCCGGGGCAGAGCCCGACGTGCTGCAGCAGCCAGCGCACGCGCTCCTCGGCGTCGCGGCCCTTCGCCACGCCGTGCACGTACAGCGGCTCGGTGATCGAGAAGCCGACGGTGAGCCGCGGGTCGAGCGAGGCGAAGGGATCCTGGAAGATCAACTGGATGTCGCGGCGCACCGGTCGCACGTCCGCGGAGGCGAGCTTGGCGATGTCGCGGCCGCCGAATTCGATGCTGCCGGCCTCGATGTCGACCAGGCGCAGCAGCGAGCGGCCGGTGGTCGACTTGCCGCAGCCCGACTCGCCGACGAGCGCCAGCGTCTCGCCGGCGGCGAGGTCGAAGCTCACCTTCTCGACCGCGTGGACGCGGCGGGCGACGCGGCCGAAGAAGCCCGACTTGATGTCGAAGCGCGTGGACAGGCCGCGCACGCGCAAGCAGCGGCGCGGCGCCCGGGGGGCGCGTTCGGGGGCCGGCGCTGCTGCGGGCTCGCGGGCCGGCGCTGCGCCGTCGGCCTGCACCAGCGCGAACTTCCGCGGCAGGTCGGTGCCGCTCATCGAATGCAGCCGCGGCACGGCCGCCAGCAGCGCGCGCGTGTACGGATGCGCCGGCGCCTTGAAGATCGCCTCGGTCGCGCCGTCCTCGACCTGTTCCCCGCGCCACATCACGACGACGCGGTCGGCGACCTCGGCGACGACGCCCATGTCGTGCGTGATGAAGATCACCGCCATCTGCATCTCCGCCTGCAGGATGCGGATGAGTGCGAGGATCTGCGCCTGGATCGTCACGTCGAGCGCGGTGGTCGGCTCGTCGGCGATCAGCAGCGTGGGGCGGCACGACAGCGCCATCGCGATCATCACGCGCTGGCGCATGCCGCCCGACAGCTGGTGCGGATAGCGCGTCGAGCACCTGGCGCGCCTCCGGGATGCGCACCAGCTCCAGCATGCGCAGCGCCTCGGCGTTGCGCGGCGGCGCGATCCTTGCCCTGGTGCAGGCGGATCGACTCCGCGATCTGCTCGCCCACCGTGAACACCGGGTTGAGCGAGGTCATCGGCTCCTGGAAGATCATCGCGATCTCGGCGCCGCGGATCGCGCGCATCGTCGCGCCGTCGACGGCGGTCGAGGTCGACGCGGCTGCCGTCCGGTCGGCCGAAGTCGAGCCGGCCGCCGACGATGCGGCCGCCGCCGTGCTCGACCAGGCGCATCAGCGACAGCGCCGTCACCGACTTGCCGGAGCCCGATTCGCCGACGATCGCGATGGTCTCGCCGCGGCCGACCTCGAACGAGACGTTGCGCACCGCGCGGACGATGCGCTCGGTGGTCGCGAACTCGACCGACAGGCCGTCGACGACGAGTGCGTTGGACGATGCGCGGAGTGTGCTCACGGGGAAGGGGCGCCGCACGGCGTACCGGTGTCCGGCGCGCGAGCCGGCTCGATTATCGGCGAACCTTCCGTCGGCGGCAATTCACTTTGCCCTCGTGCGGCCTCGGGTAGAATGAAACGTCCCGGCGATCGACCGGCAGAGCCGCGGAGTACGGCGCGCTCCCGCCGTCGCCGTGCCGCCCGGTCGCTGCCGCCGGCAGCGACCGTTCATGGAGAACGCCACGTGAAATCCATCCTGAAGCACCTCGCGCTCGCCGCCGGCTTGGCCGTCGCCGGCGCGGCCGCCGCCGCCGAGATCACGCTGTACGAGAACGACAATTTCGCCGGCCGCCGCTTCCAGGCGAACGGCTCGATCCAGAACCTCGCGAACAGCAATTTCAACGATCGGGCGCGCTCGGCGGTGGTCCGGGACGGCCAGTGGCAGATCTGCAGCGACTCCTATTTCCGCGGCCGCTGCGTGACACTCGGGCCCGGGGACTACCCCAGCCTGCGGTCGATGGACCTCGACGACGCGGTGTCGTCGATCCGCGAGGTGTGGGACCACGCCGGCGGGGGCGGCGGAGGCGGCGCCAACTTCGTGGTGCTCTTCGACGGCTACGACCAGGTCGGCGCCAGCTTTCGCGCCGACGGCACCGTCCTCAACCTCGACGGCACCGGCTTCAACGACCGGGCACGCTCGCTGGTCGTCAGCGGGGGCTCGTGGGAGTTCTGCGTCGACGCCGGTTTCCGCGGCGGCTGCCAGGTGTTCGGCCCCGGCCGCTATTCCAATCTCGGTTACCTGGACGGCCAGATCAGCTCGCTGCGTCCGGTGGCGGGCGGCGGCGGTGGCGGCCCGACGGGCGGCGGTTGGGGACGGGGGAATCGCGCGATCCTGTACGAGGGCCCGAACCTGACCGGCCGCACGTTCGTCGTCGATCGCTACCTCGGCAACCTCGACGGCACCGGCTTCAACGACCGCGCGTCGTCGCTGCGCGTCGAGCGCGGCTACTGGATGTTCTGCAGCGACGCCGGCTTCCAGGGCGAATGCCGCACCTTCGGGCCGGGCGACTACCCGACGCTTCCGTGGGGCCTCAACAACCGGATCTCCTCGGGACGCCGGATCTCGGACGACTATCCGTACGGCAACAACCCCAACTGGGGCCAACCCCGGTAGCGCGGTGCCGCGTAGCCCGGGTTGAGCGAAAGCGAAACCCGGGGCAATCGGGGCAATTGCCGCAACCACGCGGGTTTCGCGTTCGCTCAACCCGGGCTACGCACCACACGATCCGGAATGCCGGTCAGGCGTTCTCGGGCTCGCGCGCCGGGCGTTTCATCAGCAGCGCCGCGACGGGCCGCGACTTGCGCATCGGCGGCCGGTGGGCGTGCGGCGACGACGCGCCGCCCGCGGATGCCTCGGCGGGCCGCGTGACGAGCGGCTGGTCGGGGTTCAGCGCGTAGGCGCGTTCGCGCTCCTCCCGGCGATCGCCGTTTCCGCGCTCGTGCGGCGCGCGTGGCTCGGCCCGCGTCGTGTCCGGTGCATCGCCGCCGGATTCGCGCACGGCCCGCGCCGCGACCGGGGAATCGCCGGCGGATTCGCGCGCGGGCCGCGGCGCGCGCGGGGCGCGCTCGCGCCTTCCGCCCGCGGCGGGCGGCTGCCGCGCTCGGGGCGCGTCGCCCTGCCGGTGGTGGGATCGAAGCCATCCGCAGCGACGACCGGCAC
>CAWGZZ010000008.1:0-149104 GCA_963827095.1 uncultured beta proteobacterium | reverse complement strand
TAGTACCGGTGTCGTTCGAGGATGCTGCGCTCGCCACGTCGAGCCAAGTCTATGAACTTGTGCGCTATGTGGAGCAAAGCAATCCGAACCTCATTGAAGGGGTGTTGACCGCACTATTGCAGGATGGGCTGACAATGACAGCGCTCGGGGCATCGATCGCGGCCATTGCGATCAAGCAGATCTCGGATCGAAAGGGATCGGTTACCGGGTCGCCTACGAAGTGATGAACAATTGAAGTTCGGGTAGCGTGCGGCTTTGCCGGGTCGGCTTTCGCGAAAACGCGCGCTCCGGTGGCTGGCAAGAATGAAGGCTTTTCAACCAAGTGTTCCTCCGGCACGTTGAACCGTCGCCGCAAGCAGAGAAAACACGAGCCAAAGGATGTGCGAACTGTTTGCAATGTCGGCGCGGCATCCCGCGACGGTCAACCTGTCGCTCGAGGAGTTCTCGCGTCACGGCGGTCTGGCCGGTCCGCATAAGGATGGCTGGGGCATTGGGTGGTATGACCAGAACGATTTCCGGCTGGTCAAGGAAATATATCCGGCAGCCTCGAGTGCCTGCGTACGTTTTCTCCAGACGAATCCCTTTTCGAGTTCGCTGGTTATCAGCCATATCCGCAAAGCTACGCTTGGCCCGGTCGCGTCGCGAAACTGCCAGCCGTTCGTGCGCGAGTTGGGGGGTGTGTGGCACAGCTTTGCCACAATGGAAGCCTGCCGGCCATTGCGAGTGATAGCCGGTTCCGGGCAGGAGGATTTCGGCCAGTGGGAGAAACCGATTCCGAGCAGGCGTTCTGCGCGCTGATGGATGCGATGCGTCCGCTCTGGTCGTCAGGAGCGGCACCGTCGCTGACCAAGCGCACGGAGGTTGTCTCCCAATTTGGCGCCGGCCTGCGCGATTGGGGCCAGCGAACTTTCTGTACTGCGACGGCGATGCCCTCTTCGCGCATGCGGACCGCCGGCACCAGAGCGACGGTTCAATCCGAGCGCCCGGAATGTGGCGCCTCGCGAGGCGGTGTGCCGCAGGCGGCGAGCTGGCAGCGGATGGTCTGCGGATCGCATCAGATGGCGGCGAGCAGGAAGTCTTCCTGGTCGCGAGTGTTCCGCTGACCACCGAGAATTGGATGCCGCTTGCCGAGGGAGAATTGCTGGTCGCGCGCCACGGTCGCGTTCAGGACGATGTCGGCTCACGCTCCGCGCCGATCTGAAGTTACTCAGAATGGCCGGTCCCGCTGGTCCTCGACAGCGACCGCCCTTTCCTTTGTAGGCAGCAGCGGTCCGGATGGTGTCACGGAGCGACGGTCAGCCTGGTAACCATTCCGTCCTGGTAGTGCCCGGGCTGATTGCAGAACAGCACATAGTGGCCCGGCTTGAGATTAAGGGACAATTTTCCGGTCTTGCCCGGCGCAAGGCCGGCGATTTCTCCGAGGCGCCGTACGCGGCTTTCGATCACCTGGTCATGTTTGGCGTCCATCGGGAGTTGCTCGGCGCCATCGTCGCGCCCGATGATGACCTCGTGCAACAGGTTCTTTGACTGATTCTCGGCCTGAAGGATGACCCGACCGGGTTTCATCGTGTCGTGGTCGAGGACGATCCGCATATGCGCGATCGACGCATCGGTCGACGGGTCCTGCAGCTTAATGCCGAGCGTCTGCGCGGTGGTGGCGGCCCCCGCGGCGCCAGCGGCGACGAGCAGCAGGGGACACAGCATGGATAGAATCGGTCTTGCGGGCATCGGTAGCTCCTGGAATGAAGAGGCTGCGCGCCGGCAAAAGTCCCGGCCGTGGATTCGAACGTTACCGGAGCAAGGGGTTCCGCGAGGGCAGTACCCACAATCCTCGGCGATGGCTCGTATCTGCGCCGACAGGTAGATAGATCAATAGGTTATCGGATGGAAGGCATTTGGCGGAAAGCCGATCGACACGCGTTAAGACGGGCCGATAGCAGCGCACGGCACACCGGATATGCACCCGGCTCCAAGTATTTTTCTTAGTAGTTGGAATATCGCGCCACGGATTGCCCTCTCTAGTGTTAACCATCGGCCAATCCATGTTTGGTTCCCGAGAACGCCTCTACAACACCTGGGTCCGCGACCACTATCGGTTCCTGTTCCGCAGCGCGTGGGCGCTGACGGGCAGCCGCGCCGTGGCCGAGGATGTGGTGCAGGACTGTTTCGAACTCGCATGGCGCCACATGGATCAGCTGCGCGACCGGGCGTTGGCACGGCCGTGGCTGTTCCAGATCCTGCGGCGCGAGGCGTTTCGCAATCTGGCGCCATCCTCTGATCCGCCTCTGGAGCCCTACGAGGAAGGAGCGGACGAGCGCGTCGGCAGTGATGCTATTGCGACTGCCGACAAGCGGATGGACATACTGCGCGCCATGCAAACGCTGCCGGCGATCCACCGCGAAGTGTTGACCCTTTTCTATTTCGAAGACATGCCGGTGGCCGAAATGGCGCTGGCGCTCGATGTGGCACCGGGTACCGTGTTGTCGCGCTTAAACCGCGCACGCGACGCCTTGCGACAGCGTATGCAACCCGGAACCGCAAGCGCTGAGCCCGAACCCATGGGCCGGGTGCTCGGTTTCCCGAATCTGGCGGCCCGTGGCGGCCGTGACGACTAAGCAGTACCAAGAGCAACCATGAAAAGCGAACCTAATCCGGCATCCCGATACGACGTGCGCTGGACGCATGCCGACTTTGAACTTGCCGCCGCGTTGAAGGATGCGACCGAAGTGCCCGAGGCACCGGCGTCGCTGTATCGGCAAGCGCCATGGCGCCGGTCGGCGGGCGTGCTCGCCGGGGTGGCGGCGTCGCTAGTGATCGGAGTCTGGGTATTCACCGCATTCTTCTACCCGCCCGAACTAGTGCGGGAGGCACTCGTGCATGAGCACGGGGAAGCAACGCTTCGCGGCGACTTCCAGCCCGACAAGCGGCCGATGTTCGAGGCAATGGGTCTGCGCGCAGACGCCACGCTGCCCGGCCTCATGCAATTGCAGCGGCCTTGCGACATCGACGGCCACAACGCGTACCACGTCACGACGTTCTTGGAGAAGGGCGGCGGCATGGTGACGATCCTCGCTTTCGAGGAAGCGATGCCGAGCGAACTGGCAGGGAAGCAGGGCAGCTGGATGGGGCGGTACTGGCGCTTCGCTCAAGGCATGCCGGGGAAGACCGTGTTGCTCCTTGCAGACAACGCCCGCGCATTGACCGAGACAGAACGCCTGTTAAAGAGCAGTTGATTGGCAACGCCAAGAACATAAGAAAAGCTCTTCGCATCAACACAACCAGTCCTTAGGAGGAACCATGAATGACGATACCAACCGCCTGCGTCGCAGGTTACTTGCAGGTGGTGCGGGCGCGCTAGCCGCAGCTGGACTCGGTGCGTTGAGTCGAACGGCATTCGCGCAGGCTGCGACCATCGAGTTGCCGATCGTCAACGGCAAGCGAAACATGGTGGCCTTCCCCGAAAAGCGGCCGCTCATCGTACTGACGACGCGCCCGCCCCAACTCGAAACGCCGTTCGAAATCTTCAACGACGGACTGATCACACCGAACGACGCCTTTTTTGTTGGTTCGTCAGCGGAATTTATGGGTGGATTCCGGACGTTCCGCCGGGGTTGAGTGGTTGAGGAATCGATAGAGCTTTCTGCACGTTGTGTCGATGGTGTTCTGCTCGGTCTCGAAGAGGCGTGACTGGATGAGAGGTCCACCGTCCTCTTCGACCAACGCGCGGACCAACGTCGCAATTGGCAGACGTTTTAGATCGGGGTCTTCGTAACGACGCCGGATCATCTCGCCGCCGACCAGCCACAGGTTGTCGCGATGGCGATTGAAGGTCTTCTTCGCGAGATTGCCACGCAGCAGCTCGAGTAGGAATGGCTTGAAGATGGCGACGATAGCCGCACCGGGAGCCAGATCCGCTGCCTGGTATTGCCAGCGGCGCGGCCAGTCGTCCAGATCCGGACAGGCTTGCCGAAGCAAGGCTTCGTCCTCCGGTGGGACAATGCCGTGGGTGTCGGTTCCTTTGGGCTGCCTCACCATGCTGCTCACCCGCCTGCTCAATGCCTGCCATCATTTTCCGGGATTCGTCTACGCCGGTGCACGGCTGATCGAAGCGCGCAAGACCATCGAGATCGAGGTCCGCCCGCGCACCGGCGCCAAGGCCCACTGCTCGGGCTGTGGCCAGCCGGCTCGTGGCTACGACCAATTGCCAGAGCGCCGCTTTGAGTTTATCCCGGCCTGGGGATTCACCGTTGAACTGCTCTACCGCATGCGCCGCGTGCAGTGCCGCTGCTGTGGCGTCAAAGTCGAGCAGGTGCCTTGGGCTGCCGGTAAACACACCCTGACCCGCGCCTACATGCTGCATTTGGCCCACTGGGCGCGCAAGCTGTCCTGGCAGGAGACGGCACGGAGCTTTCACACCAGCTGGGAGCAGGTCTGCCACGCCGTCGAGTACGTCGTGCAGTGGGGGCTCGAGCACCGCGAACTCGCATCGGTCAAAGCCATCGGCGTCGACGAAATTGCCTACGGCCGCGGCCACCAGTACTTGACGCTGGTCTATCAGATCGAAGCTGGCTGCACCCGCTTGCTGTGGGTCGGCAAGGAGCGCACGACCGAGAGCTTCGAGCAGTTCTTCACCATGATCGGCCACGAGTTGGCGGCCAAGATCGAGTTCGTCTGCTCGGACATGTGGAAGCCTTATCTGGACCTGATCGCCAAGCACTGCACCAACGCACTCAGCATTCTGGATCGCTTCCACGTGGTGGCGAAGATGAACCTGGCGCTCGACGACGTGCGCGCCGCCGAGGCCCGGCGGATGGTGCTCGAGGGCTACGAACCGACCCTCAAGAAGTCGCGCTGGTGCCTGCTCAAGCGACCCGAGAACCTGACTGACAAACAGCGGCTGCGGCTGCGCGATCTGCTGCGCTTCAACCTGCAAAGCGTACGCGCCTACCTGCTGAAGGAGGAGTTCCAGCAGTTCTGGGACTACGACTCTCCGACTTGGGCCGGCAAGTTCCTCGACCAATGGTGCACCACGGCGCTGCGCTCGCGTATCGACCCCATCAAGAAATTCGCGCGCACCGTCCGCAACCACCGTGAGCTCCTGCTGAATTATTTTCGCGCCCGAAAGGAATTCTCGAGCGGTATCATCGAGGGGCTGAACAACAAAGCCAAAGTCACTATGAGAAAAGCGTACGGCTATCGGACCTTCCGCATCGCCGAACTCTCGCTATTTCATGTACTTGGCAAACTACCCGAACCAAAGCTCGCCCACGATTTTTACTGACGAACCTTTTTGTTCGGTATCACAACGCCGGCGTCCCGACTTCGATCGACGGCGACAAGCATGTGATCAAGATCGGCGGCAACGCAGCGGGCAAGCCGTTCGAATTGACCATGGCGGAGTTGCGCTCCCAGTTCAAGCCGATCGAATACGTGGCGGTGAATCAATGCTCGGGCAATAGCCGCGGCCTGTTCTCGCCACGAGTCACGGGCGGGCAGCTTACCAACGGCGCCATGGGCAATGCGCGCTGGGTGGGCGTGCCGCTGAAGGACGTGCTGGCGCGCGCCGAATTGAAGAACACCGCAAGACAAGTGACCTTCAATGGGCTCGACACCGCGGTTTTCGGCGGCGGCGACTTCGTCAAGTCGATCGACGTGAATCACGCGCTCGACGGCGAGGTGATGCTGGCTTACCAGATGAATGGCGCCGACATTCCGATGCTCAACGGCTATCCGGTGAAATTGATCGTTCCGGGTTATTACGGCACCTACTGGGTCAAGCACTTGTCGGAAATCGAGGTCATCGATGGTGTTTTCGAAGGCTTTTGGATGAAGCCTGCCTATCGGATTCCCGACAACGACTGCGCCTGCATCGAACCCGGCACCACACCGGCGGCGACACGCCCGATCGGTCGCTTCAATGTTCGCTCGTTCATTACCTCAGTGCAGGATGGGGCCCGACTTCGCGCCGGACAACAATCGGTCGTGCGCGGCATTGCCTTCGACGGCGGCCAGGGCATCCGCGAAGTGGCCTATTCCACTGACGGTGGACAATCCTGGCGCGGAGCCAAGCTGGGCAACGACCTCGGGCGGTACTCCTTCCGCGAGTTCACTTTTGCCTTCACCCCCGATAAGGGGACGTATGACTTGCGGGTGCGCGCCTGGAACCGTTCCGGTCAGAGCCAGCCGATGGACGCGCTGTGGCAGCCTGCCGGCTACATGCGCAATGTCGTCGAGCGGGTTTCGGTCACCGCGGTCTAGGGGGCATGGACATGAACAGCAAAGCAATCATCACGGCTGTGTTCTCGACGTTCGCGCTTTGTCTCGGCGGCGTGACGCTGGCCAATGCCAAGTCGATCACCCTGCCCACGGAGGCCCCACCGCTCAAGGCCAGGCCGCTGCCGGGATATGCCAAGGCCCAGACCAACTGCGTGGCATGCCACTCGGCCGAGTACATGCTTTATCAGCCGCCGACGGCACCGCGCGCCTATTGGGAAGCGATGGTCACCCGCATGAAGGTTGTGTTCAAGGCGCCGATCGACGACGCGGACATGCCGGCGATCGTCGATTACCTCGTCAAGACTTACGGCAACGAGCAGCCCAAGTAACGTCTCGGGAATTGTCCGGGCACGGGCCCGAGCAGCCGGTTGCCCCGTGCTCTGCCGAATCATTCACCGAACGGAGTATTCATGATCAGGACCATGCGTCGAGAGTTCCTCGCGATCGCCTCCGTCGCGGGCCTCGCGATGCTCGCGCCGGTCGCGGCACAAGCCCAAACCAGTGCGGTGAAATACAAGGCCGTGTTACAGGTCAGCGACGGTGATCCGCAGAAGTGGAATCTCACGCTCAACAACGCCAAGAACGTCCAGGATGATCTCGGCGCAAGCGCGGTCGACCTGGAGGTCGTGGTCTACGGCCCCGGCATCGGCATGCTGAAGCTGGAATCACCGGTCGCCGTCCGCGTCGCGGAGGCCCTCCGCAGCGGCGTCAAGGTCGTCGCGTGCGAAAACACCATGAAGGGGCAGCATCTCGAACAGTCGGACATGCTTCCCGAAATCGCCTACGTACGCGCGGGTGTGGTCGAACTGATAGTGAGGCAGCGAGATGGGTATGCCTATATTCGACCCTGACGGACCGTCTGCCAAACGTCATCAGATATGAGGCGCCGCCGTCATGGTGGTCGTCATCTTTCGGCTTGTTTCTCGCGCTGGAGCCCAATCCGTTGAGCGCCGAGCCATTCCGGGGATCGCACATCGCGATAGCCCGGTGCTGAACGCAGGTCGTCGCAGCAATTGCGATACGCAGACATCTTGGAGTACATGAAAATGGATCTATCGTGCAGGCAAGTCCGGCGCGTGCTCAGCGTGGTGCTCGCACTCACCTCATCAGCCGCTTGGGCGGCGACGCCCGATGACGAAGCCCTGTTGAAGCAGGCCCAAGCGATGTTCAAGCCGCTCCCCAAGGACATGGGAACCGCCGAATATCCGATCACTCCGGAACGGGTTACGTTGGGCCGGCTGCTCTTCTTCGATCCCCGGATCTCCTTGGACGGTACCGTGAGCTGCTCCAAGTGCCACCAGCCGTATCTTTACGGGACCGACGCGCTCGCCAAGCCAATCGGGGTTAAGGACCGGCAAAACCCGCGCAACGCGCCCACGGTATTGAACGCCGCATTGCAGTTAGCGGCGCACTGGCGTGGTGATCGCGTCAATGTGGAGGACCAGGCCACCAAGGCGCTCATAGGACCGCCCAGCTTCGGCCAGCCAGATTTCCAGGCGGCCATGGCGAAGATCAAGGCGATCCCGACGTACCCCGAAATGTTCCGCAAGGCGTTCCCCGCCGACCAAGAGCCGATTACGCCCGAGAACTGGGGAAAGGCGATCGGCGCTTATGAGCGAACCTTGGTGACGCCATCGCCATTCGATGCCTACCTTGCGGGCAACATCCAGGCGTTGACACCAACCGCTCGTGCCGGCTTGAGGAAGTTCATCGACACTGGCTGCACTGCCTGCCACAGCGGAGTGGGCGTGGGAGGGGGTATGTACCAGAAGTTCGGCATGGTGGAGGACTATTGGAAGGAAACCCGCAGCCAAGTGATCGACAAGGGGCGATCCGACGTGACCAACAATCCCGCCGACATGTACCTGTTCAAGGTGCCGAGCCTCAGGAATGTTGCCATGACGCCGCCCTATTTCCACGACGGGTCGGTCGCGACCCTTACGGAGGCTGTCCGCGTCATGGGGAAGCTCCAGCTGGGAAAGGACCTGCCAAAGCAGGATCTCGACACGATCGTCACCTTCTTGGGTAGCCTTACCGGACGCCTCCCAAAGGATTACGAGACCGTGCCGGAGCTTCCTGCGGCGGCATTTGTTCCATAGGCAGAACGAACGAGCGTAATTCCGTCCACCATAGGTCTAATCGATGCGTTTCGGGCTCTGAACGATGACCAGCTTCGACAATCCACTGCAGACGTGGAACGCGAGATATGCGCGAGAGGACTTCCACTTCGGGGAGGCGCCCAACGCCTTCGTGCGCGCCCATGCGCATCACCTGGCGGGCAACCGCTCCGCTCTGTGCGTCGCCGATGGGGAAGGCCGCAACAGCGTCTTCCTGGCCGAACAGGGTATCGAGGTTACGGCCTTTGACTTCGCGCCCAACGCTGTCGCGAAAGCCAAGCGCCTGGCAGCGCGCCGAGGGGTCCACGTTGACCACCGTCTCGCCGACATCTTTACTTGGGACTGGACTTGCACGACTTACGACGCGCTGGTGGCGATCTTCATCCAGTTCCTGCCGCCAGAAGACCGGGAGCAGGTCTTCGCAGGAATGAAGAGCGCGGTAAGACCAGGCGGCCTGATTCTCCTAGAAGGCTATCGGCCCGAGCAGGTGGACTACGGCACGGGCGGGCCACCGCGGCGCGAGAACATGTACACGCGGGAATGGTTGGAGAGCCAGTTTTCTGGTTGGGACATTGTCGAGCTCGATGCCTATGACGCGGTAATTCACGAGGGCCACGGCCACAGCGGGATGTCAGCGCTCATCGACCTCGTGGCGAGAAACCCTGCGGTGGCATCTGACCACGGAGGCTAGGTGCCGTGCGGTTGCCTAGCCAGGAATTATGGGCATCGACAAACAGAGTCCTGCTGTTGCGGTCGTGCAGCGCACCTCGGCGTCGATCAAGACGTTGCTTCGTGCCCTGCAACGGCGTAGCCACTATGGATACCGCCACCAAAACCGTCGTGCTACATTTCTTGTTGGTTCATGAATCGGCAACGCGATCTACCACGCGGAATCCCACTGGACCGCACGCCCCTCAGGAGAAAATTGATGTCCGATCACTTGCTGCGGGCCGTCGAGGCCGGTGATCTTCCGCGCGTGCAGGCGCTCTTGGCGGCTGGGGCGGACTGCGATGCACGCAACGCCGATGGCGCGACGGCGCTGATGCTGGGGGCGCATGCGGGGAGGCTGGACGTGGTGCGTGCGCTCATCGAGGCCGGCGCGGACGTGAACGCAACCGATGAACGGGGTTGGTGCGCGATGACGAAGGCGGTCTACAACCCCGATCTCGATCGGGGATTTGCTGACGTAGTGGAGGCGCTGATCCGCGCGGGCGCCGGGATCGAGACGCCGATCACCTACGGCATCCGTCCGTTGATGCTGGCTGCCGGCTATGGCGAAACGGCGGTGGTGGAAACGCTGCTGAAGGCAGGTGCCGATGTCCTGGCACGCAACGACGGCGGTCTGACGGCGCTGATGATGGTCAAGGAAAAATTCTACGTCGATGTCATCAATCTGCTGCACGAAGCGGAGCGCGACGCCGGTGTCGGGGAGGGGAGCTGCTCGACCAAGAATGCGCCCGGCTCCCAGGTCGTGACATTTCTGAGGCCGGCAGCGCCTAACTCGCCGAGCTGACGCGGCTGCGCGTGTGCAGCGGAGCCGGGACCGTTATTCTGCTGCTCGAGGAGCCTGCGACCCGGCATCGTGCGATGGGCCAGCGTTCGCCGACGTTGCAGCAATTGCAGACGGCGAACATAAGCCGCAGGAGGAATCCTTGATATTTCTGATTTCGCGTGCCACGGCAGCGCTAGCCGTCCTCCTCCTCGCCGCGTGCGCGACCGGGCCTGTCACGAGTCCGCCGGTGGTGCCGCCGCCGGCGTCCGCCGCCGGGTCAAGGTACGCGGTCATCCCCGCCAACAAGGATAGCGACCTCAAACTCTATCGCGCGGACGGCCGCATCGCCTCGGGTCCGGCGGCCCTTGGGGAAATGCAGCGGGGAACCCAGGTCGTGCTGTGGCTCGCCGGGAATCAGTTCTTCGCGATGGAAGACGTTGTGCGAGCGTTCCAGAAACAGAACCCCGGCGTTTCCGTCGGGTTGATCACGCTGCCGCCCGGGCTTCTGCTCGAGGCAATCGAAAAGGGCGGCTGGGTCTATGGCGGCACGGAATACCCGGGGTTGCCCGATGTCTACGCTTCCGTCAATCTCGGACATTTGCAGAAACTGAAGACGGTCGGACTCGCCGATCAATATGCCGTCTACATGCACAACGAGATGGTCCTGATGGTGGCGAAGGGCAATCCAAAGAATGTGAAGGGCATCCCCGATGTGGTGCGCACAGATGTCCGCACCTCGATGCCCAATCCGGTCAACGAAGGCATCATGCAATTCTACGGACGCAAGGTGCTGGAGCGCCACGGGGCCTGGCAGTACATTTCGGCCGGCAAGGAGTGCGTGTCCTGCCAGACCACGCCGAACAACTGGTTTACCGCCGTGCACCATCGCGAGACGCCGGACCGGATCCTCGCCGGCACCTCGGATACCGGGATTGTGTGGTTGACGGAGGCCATCGAGGCGCAACGCGACGGCAAGGCGGTGGAAGCGGTGCGGCTCCCCATGCAGGACAGTATGCGCGACGAGGTCGCCTACGCGGTCTGCGCCTTGGCCAAGGGCCCGCGCCAGGGCATGGCCGCCCGCTACCTCGCGTTCCTTGCCACTCCCGACGCCCAGGCCGCCTATGCGAAGTTCGGCTTCGTCAATGCATCGAACCAGGAACTGGCGCTGAAGCCGATTCCCTGATTCGCCACTGGCAGCCGCATGTCTGGCAACTTGAGGGGGCCATTGACGGGTCCTGCCAAGGCAGGCCCCTTACGGCTCGGCGAGATGGCCGACCTTCACGTAGATCAGGCACCCTGGTTCGCTGAAGGGGTGATGGCGGCTGAGGTGCGGGCTCCGAATCCACGTTCCGGCAGGGTAGTCGCCAAGTTCGTCGGAGAACACGCCTTCGAGCACTAAGATTTCCTCGCCACCCCAGTGGGTATGCGCTTGAAAGCGGGTCCCGGGTGCCCAACGGACCAGCGCGACATGCTCGGTACCGTATTCGTGGAGCGAGAGCACCGTCAGCCCCGGCACCAGGCCGGGATGCCATTCGGTACGCCGAGTGTCGATCACGACGCGTGAGCTATCCTCGGGTCGGAATTGGCGCAGCTTCACGAAGAGTTCGCAGCCTGATCTCGAAAATGGCTGATGCCGGGAGCCAGGCGGATTCCGGACGTAGGTGCCGGTCGGATACTCTCCCCGCTCGTCGGCGAATGTTCCGGCGAGGACAAGGTACTCTTCGCCGAGGGCGTGCTCGTGGGAGGCAAACGCCGAACCGGGTGCGTACCTCACGATACTTGTCGCCCGTGCGACCTCGTCGCCGATGCGGTCGAGAAGCTTGCGCTCGATACCTGGCTCGGGAGAGGCGATCCAAGGGGCCGTCCGGGTGTCGATCACCACCCGGGCGCTGAAGTCAGCGTTCAATGCCATGTCTTACCATCCGATACGGCCAACAGACCAACATTACGTAGGGAAACATATACTCGATGATCGGCTAACGTTACCGTTGGAACGCAGTTGGGTCAAACGACAATGCGCCCGGTCCGATCTGGTGCCGTAACAACACAAAAGGGTACGCTCCCGGAAGTAATGCTAAATTGTTTTCCGACATCAATGCGCAATCTCCCCCGTCTCCGACCGAAGCCGCTTTCCATCGTCCCCTCCAATCCTTCGTCCGGCTCGTCCGCTGCACCGGAACTGAAACGCCGGCACTGGACGCGATGGGGGGCAGAGATCGGCCTCGTCATACTGGTCTTCTTCGCGCTCCAGTGGTGGCAGGCGCGCGACGTGCCTCGCGGCCCGGCGCCATCGTTCTCGGCGCCGATGGCGGACGGTCGCAGCGGTAGCCTCGACGAATGGCGCGCGACACACCCTGGCGAAACCGTGGGCGTCTATTTCTGGGCCGATTGGTGCCCGATCTGCAAGGCTCAGGAAGGCAGCGTCGACGCGCTGCGCGCGGACTGGCCGGTGATCACGGTGGCCATGCAGTCCGGCAACGCGGCGGCAGTGGCGAAGGTCCTCGGGGAGCGCAATCTTGATTGGCCGACAGCGATTGATGCCGATGGCGGCATTGCCGCACGCTACGGCCTGCACGGCGTGCCGGCTTTGGTGGTCGTCGATGGCCGGGGGGAGATACGCTCCGTCATGGTCGGCTACACCACGACGCTCGGCATGCGGCTGCGCCTGTGGTGGGCGACGCTGAGTGGTTGAGATGGCTGTGATCGCGCCACCGCTGGCCTTGATTGCGGTGACGGTCGCCACCCTTGCGCTGCTGCGCGGCCTCCTGCACCGGGTTATTCGCGCCAGCCTGGCGGCCCCGCGGATTCCGCACGATTGCGCACCGGACGCGTTCGGCCTGCACTTCGAATCGGTGCGTATCGATACGGCGAATCAGCGCTGCCTGCACGGGTGGCTGATTGCGCCGGTCACGGGTACCGGTGCTCCCTATCCAGCGATGATTGTGATCCACGGCTGGGGTGGCAACGCCGCCATGATGCTGCCGCTCGCGCGACCGCTGCACGAAGGGGGTTTCGCTGCGCTGTTCCTCGATGCACGATGTCATGGCGCGAGTGATGACGACAGCTTTGCCTCCCTTCCGCGTTTCGCTGAGGACGTGGAGCATGCCTTCGAGTGGCTGGCGGCGCGACCGGAGATCGACGCCGCGCGCATCGGCCTGATCGGGCATTCGGTCGGTGCTGGCGCAGCGTTGCTTGTCGCCTCGCGCCGACCGGATGTCGCAGCGGTCGTGAGTGTGGCGGCGTTTTCCCATCCGGCGGCAATGATGCAGCGCTGGTTGGTCACGAAACGAATCCCGGAGTGGCCGGTCGGGCGCTATATCTTGGGGTACGTGCAGGAGATCATCGGCCTTCGCTTCGACGACATCGCTCCGGTCAACACGATTGCCGGAGTGCGCTGCCCCGTGCTGCTTGTGCACGGCGCCGACGACGACGTGGCGCCGCTCGAAGACGCGCATCAGATCCTGGCTGCTCGCGCTCACGACGCGGTTGAATTGCTCGTTCTTGGCGGCAATCATGACTCCTTCGCCGACCTCGAGCGGCACATGGAGCAGCTCATTGACTTCTTGCGCGCCGCGATGGCGCCGCGGTTGGACGACAATCCGCATGCGCAGGATCAGTCGAACAACAGCGTAGCCCATTTGCTTAGTCATCGTCCAAGCGATCTACTTTCCGTTGGGCCCTGAAAGTAAAGAGAGGAGAGCACGATGAGCAACGAACAGGTGGCACCCGAGACGAAAGGTGTTACGGTGAAGTTACTTGCAACGGTTGACCTTGGCCCTGAGATCGAGGGCATGGCAGGTCGCCAACTTCGAATGCGTATGGTGACCATCGAGCCTGGAGGCGTTTTCGGCCCGATTCACGACCATAAAGACAGACCAGGCACCGTCTACATACTGCAAGGAACGATCACCGACCATCGAAATGGAGTCGCTACGGACTATGGGCCGGGAGTGGGCTGGCCCGAGGATAGGAACACCACACACTGGCTTGAGAACAGGGGAACGATTCCGGCGGTGGAGATCTCGGTCGATATAGTCAGGCAAGGGTAAGCCCAGGCCCGACATCTGACACGGTCGAGCCCAACACGCGGCTCAACCGGACGCGTTTCTGTCGGGTTCGCCTCCTTTCGCGCGCCGGTTGGCCGCAACGTTATACGGAGTGTCCAACTCAGCGATCATGTTCGAGCGACCCCACATCCGTACCGCCACCCTGGCCGACGCCGAGCCGCTGACGGCACTCGCCGAGCGAACGTTCCGCGACACTTTCGCCGACGACAACTCGACCGACGACATGGATGCGTATGTCCGTGACTCATTCTCGCTCGACCGCGTTCGGGCCGAGTTGGCTGACGACGTGAACACGTTCCTGCTCGCGTTCATGGACGGCGAAGCGCAACCGGATGGGTACGCCAAGCTCCGAAACGCGACGACGGACCCGAGCGTGAGGGGGCCGGACCCGGTCGAACTCCAACGGCTCTACGTGGACCGGAGCGCCATGGGGCAAGGGGTCGGGGCCGCGCTGATGCGGGCGAGCCTCAATGCCGCCGGATCGGCGGGCCGCCGAACGCTTTGGCTCGGGGTGTGGGAGCGCAACGCACGAGCAATCTCGTTCTACGAGCGGCGGCAGTTCGAAACGGTCGGGGAACACGTGTTCGGGCTGGGTTCGGACGATCAGAAGGACTTGATCATGGCGCGGCCCGTGCCGGGGGCTGTGTAACAACGCGTTCCAGCGGATGCAACGTGGGACGACGTTTATGCTTGCGCTTGCATCCTTCGCGGCCGGCACTGCGCTGCGCAACTTGACCTTTGAGCGTCTCCTTTCCGGAGCGGTTTGAACGACCGCTTCCTGCAAACTCGAAGGACAGCAACGGGTCCACGCACGCACGCCCCCCGGCGCTGAGCGGCAGTTCTACCGGTCACACCAGCCCTTCACACCTGGATGCCCGCAGTACGCTGAGCAGCGGCCTCTCGGTCGAATCGCCATGCCCACCAAGGGCGCGGAGTACACCGATCAAGGCCAGGAATACTACGAGGAGCGCCACTGCGAACGGGTGCTGCGGCAGCTGTTCCAGCGCGCCCAGAAGCTAGGCATGGCGCTCGTCGCTGTCGAACAACCTGCCTAAGACAATGATCCAAGATCAGTCACCTGAAAGGAGTTTCTTAAGAAACGCCACCCGAAACGGCCTGCGCGTGAAGCCTTACGCCAAGTGCCTTGGCGACCTTGAGGACAGTAGCGAAGCTTGGATTGCCCTCGGCGCTGAGTGCGCGGTAGAGGCTCTCGCGGCTGAGGCCGGCGTCCTTGGCTACCTGTGACATACCCTTGGCTCGAGCAATGTTCATGGCGTCCAACCTTCGAGTTGAGGCGGGACATGTGGGCCGGTCAAGAATCTCGTGGCGCATTCGGTCAACGACTGAAGCCCTCGTTCACCTCGGCCTTCGCCACGCGCGCGATCCCCGCTCTCAGCCCGTTCGTCCGGGCCAGTAGCGGTCGCGGATGAGCTTCTTGTAGAGCTTTCCGGTCGGGTGGCGCGGCAGCTGCAGGTCGAAGTCGACGCTGCGCGGGCACTTGAAGGTGGCCAGCCGCTCCCGGCAGTAAGTGATGAGCTCGTCGGCCAACGCCGGTCCGATGGCGCGCGGATCGACCGGCTGCACCACCGCCTTGACCTCTTCGCCGAGGTCGTCGTTCGGCACGCCGACGACCGCCACGTCGAGCACCTTCGGGTGCCCGATCAGCACGCTCTCGGCTTCCTGCGGGTAGATGTTGACGCCGCCGGAGATGATCATGAACGCCCGCCGGTCGACCAGGTACAGGTAGCCTTCGGCGTCCAGTCGCCCGATGTCGCCCAGCGTCGTCCAGCCCCGGGCGTTGCGGGAGAGCGCCGTGCGCACCGGATCGTTGTGGTAGGAGAACTCGGGGCCGTCGGAGAAGAAGACGAGCCCGGTCTCGCCGGCGGGGAGCTCCGCGCCCTCCTCGTCGCAGATGTGCAGCGAGCCCTGCGTCGCGCGGCCGACCGAGCCCTTGTGGGCCAGCCACTCGGCCGGGGTGATCGCGCAGAAGCCGTTGTTCTCGGTGCCCGCGTAGTACTCGTGCAGAATCGGGCCCCACCATTCGAGCATCCGCTCCTTGACCTCGATCGGGCAGGGCGCGGCCGCGTGCACGGCGACCTCCAGCGAGGATACGTCGTAGCGCCCGCGCACCTCGGGCGGGAGCTTCAGCATCCGCACGAACATCGTCGGCACCCACTGGCTGTGCGTGATCCGGTGGCGCTCGATCAGCTGCAGCGCGTTCTCGGCATCGAATGCGCGCATCACGAACGCCGTGCCGCCCAACTTCATCACCGTCATCGAATGCCGCAGCGGCGCAGCGTGATAGAGCGGGGCCGGCGACAGGTAGCGGGCGTGCGGGCCGTAGCCGAAGAGCGGCGCCAGCAGCTTGACGAGCATCGTCGGCCGCCCCGGAGGCGTGGCCGGCAGCGGCCACTTGACGCCCTTGGGCCGGCCCGTCGTCCCCGACGAGTAGAGCATGTCCTGGCCCTGCGCCCCGTCGGCGATCGGTTTCGTGGGGGCGGCGTCGACCAGCGTCTCCCAGGATTCGTAGCCCGCCGCCTCGCTGCCGACGATGAAGCAGCGCACCGGGCCCGGCAGCCGTGGCCGCAGCCAATCCACGACGTCGCCCAGATCGGCGGAGACGACGAGGATCTTCGCGCCGCAGTCGCCGACGACGTACGCGATCTCATCGACGGTGAGCCGGGTGCTGATCGTCGTGTAGTAGACGCCCGCGCGGTCGGCCCCGAAGCAGGTCTCGACGAACCTGCGGTGATTGCTCATCAGCAGCGCGACGTGCTCGCCCGGCCCGACGCCGCAGGCGCGCAGCACCTGCGCAACCTGGTTGGCCCGCGCGTCGAGCTCGCCGAAGGTGATCGTCTCGCCGGTGTCGCACAGCACGCAGGCGGGCCGCTCGGGGCCGGCGAATGCCGGGTCGGCCGCGGCGGGAGCGAGCGGAAAGAGCATCGGGACCGGTCGTTGCCCGAAGCGGGACTCAGTGCGCGATGCAGATCTTGCCGAACTGCGCGCCGGTCTTGAGGTAGGCCATTGCCTCCTTCAGCTCGTCGAACGCGAACACGCGGTCGACGACCGGCCGCAGGCGGTGCTGCGCGACCGCCCGCAGCATCGCCTCGAAGCCGTCGCGATGGCCCACGGTGATGCCCTGCAGGCGAACCTGGCGCGTGACGACGAGGCCGAGCGACGCGGACATCGTGGCGCCCGACAGCACGCCGATCATCGCCACGGTGCCGCCGGGGCGGATGCATTTCAGCGACTGTGGCAGCGTCTTCTCGCCGCCGAGCTCGACGATCAGATCGTAGCCCTGGCCGGCGGTGATCTCGCGCGTCGCCTTCGCCCAATCGGGCACCGCGCGATAGTTGACCGCGGCGTCGGCGCCGAGCGCCTTCACCCGCGCGATCCGCTCGTCGCTCGACGTGATCACCGTCACGTGCGCGCCGAGCAGCTTGGCGAACGCCACCGCGAACAGCGCGACGCCGCCGCAGCCCTGCACCAGCACGCGGTCGCCGGGCTTGGTCGCGCCGTTGGTCACGAGCGCGCTCCAGGCGGTCAGCGCGGCGCAGGGAAGCGTGGCCGCCTCGGCGTCGGTGAGATGCGGCGGCGCCAGGGCCAAGCTCTGCTCCGGCAGGCACATGTACTCGGCCATCGTGCCGTCGATCGGGCCGCCGAGCGAGGTCATCCGCTCGAGGCTGGGCTCGCCGGAGATCCAGTGCGGGAAAAACGCCGGGCACACGCGGTCGCCGACCGCAAGTCGGCGCACGTCCGTCCCGATGGCGACCACCTCACCGACGCCGTCCGACACGGGAATCAGCGGCAGCGCGCCGGTGTGGCTGGCGTAGCCGCGTTCGGGAACGACGAGGTCGCGATAGTTGAGCGACGACGCCTTCATCCGCAGCAGCACCTGGCCCGGCCCGGGCACCGGCTGCGGTCGCGCCGACAGCTTGAGGTTGTTCATTCCCCAGTCGCCTTCGATCTGGAACACGCGCATGGTCTTGCCTCTTCGATGGATGATCCCGCGCGCCGCGGCGGCGGCTTTGCGGGAGGTTGCGGTCAGAATGCCTGCAGTTCCTTCGCCACGCGCTCGAGCAGCATCTCGGTCGACCCGTCGACGAGGCCGGCGACCTGTGCGGCAGCGAGGTGGCGCAGCAGCGGATGCCGCTCCGAGAGTCCTTCGGCGCCCATCGCGTGCAGCAGCGCGGCGAGGTGCGTCTGCGCCATCCGCGTCGCGAAGATCTTGGCGCGCGCGGCCGCGCCCTGCGCGTCGGCACCGGTGTCGATGCGCTGTGCCGCGGCATCGACCAGAGCCTGCGCCGCGGCGAGATCGACGGCCGCGTCGGCGAGTAGCCACCGCCAGCCCTGGTGCTCCTGCAACGGGCGGCCGAAGGTCCGCCGCCGCGCGCCGAATGCGGCGACCGCGCGCAGCCCCTCGTCGACCATCGCGCAGCACATCGCCGCGACGTACACGCGCGCCCCGTTGATCGCCTGCAGGATCGGCTTAAACGCCTTCCCCGGCGGGGCCAGCATCTCCTCGGCGCGACAGACGAAGCCCTCGAGCCGGAAGCCGCCGGTGCCCATCGAACGGACCGCGCCGACGTCGACGCCGGGCTCGCGGTGGAACCCCGGCCGGCTTGCGTCGACGACGAACGCAGCGATGCCGGCGGCACCGCTGCCCGGCTGCGTCTGCGCGTACACGATGGCGACGTCGGCGTGGTTCGCGTTGGTGATCCAGGCCTTCCGGCCGTCGAGGCGCCAGTGGCCGTCCTCCTGCCGGGCGAGCGTGGCGATTGCGGCGAAATCGGAGCCGGCGTCCGGCTCGGTCAGCGCCGTGCAGCCGATGCGCTGCCCGGCCAGCAGCGCGGGCAGGTGACGGCGGGCCACCTCCGGCGCGGCGTCGCGCGCGAGCGCGTCGGCGACGTTGTGGGTGTTGACGAGTGCCATCGCGATGCCGAAGTCCGCGGCCGCGAGCACCTTCGCCACCCGCAGCTTGCAGGTGAACGGCAGGTCCCAGCCGCCGTGCGCTTGCGGCACCTGCAGGCCGATGAGACCGAGCCGACCGGCGGCGGCGAGCGCCTCGCGCGCGTCGCCGGTCCCGCGCTCCCAGAGGGCGGCGTACGGCAGCACCTGCTCGGCGACGAAGGCGCGCGCCGTTTCGATCGCGCGGCGCTCGGCAGGGGAAGGCTCGCTCACGGTCTTTCCTCGAGGTCCGGATCCGGTGGTCGTCCGCGCCGGCCGCGGCGGATCGCCGCGCGCAACGCCCGCACTCCGTCCACGGCGAGAGGCACGAGCCCGCGCGGCATGAAGATCGTGGCCACGACCAGGATCAGGCCGTAGATCACCAGGCGGTAGGTCTCGGCGACGCGCAGGTACTCGGGCAGGAACACGACGGCAAAGGCGCCGACGATCGGCCCGGACAGGGTCCCGCTGCCGCCCAGGATGACGGCGAGGATCGCATTGAGCGACTGGTCGACGCCGAAGGGATCGGGATTGAGGAAACCCGTGAAATGCGCATACAGGGCGCCGGCGAGCCCCGCGAAGACGGCGCTCGCGACGAACGCGAAGAGCTTGTAGCGCCAAGTGGCCACGCCCACGGCTTCGGCCAGCGCTTCGTTCTGGCGGATGGCGAGCAGCACCCGCCCGACGCGCGAGCGCAGGATCAACCCGCACAGCAGCGTCGCCAGCACGGCGAAGATGAGGACGAGATAGTAGTAGCCGGTGCGCCCGCCGAAGCTCCACTCCCAGGCGCCCAGCGCCAGCGCTCCGGGGCGCGGAACGTTGGGCAGCCCCGCTTCGCCGCCGGTCAGCGCCTTGAAGGTGCCCATGATCGTGAAGATCACCATGTTGTAGGCGAGCGTGACGATCGCGAAGTAGTGGCCCTTGACGCGAAGGCTCGGGTAGCCGACGAGCACGGCCACCACGCCGGTGAACACCGGCGCGACTGCGAGCGTAAGCCACACCGGCCAGCCGAGCCGCAACGCCAGCAGCGCCGAGCAATAGGCACCCACGCCCATGAACCCCGCCTGCGCGATCGACACGTAGCCGGTGAATCCCTGGATCAGGTTCTGGCCCTGCGCGAGGATGACCCAGATCAGCGCAAAGATCGTCAGCTGCAGGAAATACGGGACCGTGATGACGAGTGGCAGGCAGAGCGCCGCGGCTAGCAGCGCCGCGACGGCCGCGGTGCGAAGGCGGACGGCGCCCTCCGGCGCACCCTTGGCGCTGCGCGCCTCCCCTCCGGAAGGAAACAATTCGCGCTCGGGACCGCCCTTCGCGCTCATCGCTTGCCCAGCAGCCCTTCGGGCCGGAACAGCAGCACGACGATCATCACCAGGAACGCGATCACGTCCTTGTACGCCGAGGAGATGAAGCCGGCGGCGAGCGACTCGCTCGCGCCCAGCACCAGCCCGCCGACGATTGCGCCCGGAATCGAGCCGAGGCCGCCCAGGATCAGCACGGCGAAGCCCTTGACCGCGAGGCCCTCGCCGAGGCCGGGCGCGATCGCCAGCAGCGCGCCGACCAGCGCCCCCGCCGCCGCGCCGAGCGCGGACGACACCGCGAACACGACCGCCGACACCCGGTTGACGTTGACGCCCATCAGGATCGCGGCGTTGCGGTTCTGCGCGACCGCCCGGATCGACTTGCCGGTCTTGGTGCGGCTGATCAGCAGTGCGATGACGGCGATCAGCGCGCAGGTGGTCAGGATCACCTGCAGCCGCAATTCGGCGACGGCGACGCCGAACACGTCCAGCACGCCGCGATACGGCGTCTGGATCACGACCTGGTCGGCGCCGAACGCGAGCAGGTTCAGGCCCTCGACCATCATCGTGAGGCCCAGCGCGATGATGAACGCGTTGATGTGCGGCGCATCGCGCACGGGGCGGTAGGCGAGGCGCTCGATGGCGAGCCCCAGCACCGCCCCGGCCAGCATCGCGAGCGCCATCGCCGCGTAGAACGGCAGCCCGAAGCGCTCGGTGAACACGAAGGTCAGGTAGCCGCCGGACATCGCCACCGAGCCGTGGGCGAAGTGCGCGATGCCGAGGATGCCGAACACGACCGTGAGGCCGAGCGCGATCAGCGTGTACACCGACCCGATCGCAAAGCCGTTCAGCACCTGCTGCAGCACTTCGACCATCAGCTCACCCTCCGCGGCGCGACGGCGGCGCCGCAACGCGCGCTACTTGCGCAGGCTGCGCAGGAACGCCGAGTACGCGGCCGGGTCGGACGGCAGGTCGGCGACGAACACCCACTTGCCCTTCTGCCACTGGAAGGCGCCGTTGGAGGTGTAGGCCTGGCCGTTGACGTCGAACATGGCGCCGCCGACCGGCAGGTATTTCATCACCGCCTCCTTCGGCACGGCGAGCTTGCGGATCTCGGCGGTCACCTTCTTGACGTCGTCGGCGCCGCCGGCGGCCTCGATCGCGTGCTTCAGCACGTAGGCCTGGTCGTACGCGTACGGCGAGGACGGCGACGGCGCGGCGCCGAACTTCTTCGTGTAGTTGGCGACGTAGACCTTGGCGTTCGGCGCGAGCGCCTCGACGGTGAGCTCGGTCGGGCGCAGGTCCCACACGCCTTCCATCTGCTCGCTGCTCGCGACCTTGAGGAACTGCTCCTCGCTGCCGCTGGTGAAGCCGTAGCGCGCCATCTTCATCCCGAGCTCGGTCGCCTGCCGGTAGACGAACGCGGCCGGCTCGACGTAGCTCACGACGAGCAGCGCCTCGGGATTGAGCGCCCGCACCTTGGTGAGCTGCGGCGTCATGTCGCGGTCCTTGAGGCCGAAGGTCTCCTTGGCGACGATCTTGCCGCCGCCCTTGACGAATTCCTTCTCGAACGCCTCGACGTACTGCGCGTAGAAGCCCACGTCGAGCGAGCCGATGACGGCGATCGACTTGACGCCGCGCTTGGCGACGAACGTCCCGGCGGCTGCCCCGGTGAAGTCCGCCGGCGGCCGCGTGCGGAAGAGGTTCGGCACGCCCTGCGCGGTGATCGCGCGCTCGGCGGCGTTGCCCACCAGCATCACGACCGGCTCGCGCTCGATGAACGAGGCGACGGCGCTGGTCGGCCCCGAGCAGCAGAAGCCCAGGATGTACTTCACGTTGTCGCGGTCGATCAGCTTGCGGACGCTGTTGGTCGCCTCGGTCGGATTCGCCTTGTCGTCGTAGCTGATCACCTTGAGCTTGTAGGTGTCGGCGCCGGCCTTGATGCCGCCGGCGGCGTTGATCTCCTCGGCCGCCATCTGCACGGCGTTGGCCTGCGGCAGGCCGTAGACGGCGCCGGCGCCCGTCAGCGCGTCGCTGACGCCGATGACCAGCTCCTTCTCGGCCGCCTGCGCGGCGTTGCACAGCAGTGCGCCTGCCAGTCCGGCCGTTGCCAGCCAATGTGTCGTCTTCATGCTTCCTCCTCCACGTCGGTTCCGGTGCCGGCCGCGAATTCCGCGCCGCCGGCTTCTTGTGCTAGTACCCGAGATATGCCTTGCTCACTTTCGGGTGCGCCTGCAGCTGCGCGCCCGTTCCCTGCAACACGATTTCGCCGGCCTCGAACACGTAGGCGCGATCCGCGAGGCGCAGCGCCATCGACGCGTTCTGCTCGACCAGCAGTATCGGCATGCCCGTCGCCTTGATCCGCGCGAGCGTCTCGCCGACCTCCGCCACGATGCGCGGGGCAAGCCCGAGCGACGGCTCGTCGAACAGACACAGCCGCGGGCGCGCCATCAGCGCGCGGGCGATCGCCAGCATCTCCTGCTCGCCGCCCGACAGCGTTCCGGCGCTCTGCCGCGCGCGGCTCCGGAGCACCGGGAAGAGATCCATCATCTTTCCGACGTCGGCTTTCTGCTCCGGATCGCGCCGCGCGTGCGCGCCCATCTCGAGGTTCTCCTGCACCGACATCTCGGGAAAGACCTGCCGCCCCTCCGGGCACATCGTGATGCCGCGCCGGACGATGCGATGACCCGGCATGCCGTCGATGCGCTCGCCTTCGAACTCGATCGTCCCGCCGCGGATCGCGACGAGGCCGCAGACGCACTTCAGCGTCGTGCTCTTCCCCGCGCCGTTGGCGCCGATCAGGGCCACGCACTCGCCGGCGCCGACGTCGAACGAGATGCCGTGCAGGACGTCGACGTTGCCGTAGCCCGCGCGCAGGTCCCTGACCGCGAGCATCATTGCGCTCCGCCGAGATAGGCGTCGATGACCGCCGGGTTGCGCTGGATCTCGGCGGGCGTTCCCTCGGCGATCTTCTCGCCGAAGTTCAGCACGACGATCCGCTGGCACACCTCCATGATCAGGCCCATGTGGTGCTCGATGACCAGCACCGCGATGCCGCGGTCGCGGATGCGCTGGATGAGCCCCGCCAGGTCCTTGCGCTCCTTCGCCACCATGCCCGCCGCCGGCTCGTCGAGCAGCAGCAGGCGGGGCTCGCTCGCGAGCGCGGTCGCGATCATCAGCAGGCGCTGCTGCGCCGACGAGATCGACGCCGCGGGCAGGTCGACCACGTCGGCGAGCCCGGCGAACTCGAGGATGGCGTCCGCCTTGGCACGCTGCCCGCGCTCCTCGGCGCGCGCGCGGGGCAGTCGCAGGACCGCGCCGAGGGGCGAGCCCTCGAATCGCGGATGGCAGGCGGTCTGCACCTGGTCGCGAACGCTGAACTCGGGGAACAGGCTCGTCGTCTGGAACGTCCGGGCGAGACCGAGCGGCACGCGCTGGGCGATCGCAAGGTCGCCGATCGAGCGTCCGTCGAAGCGGATGTCGCCGCCGGAGGGCGGCAGCGTGCCGGCGATCAGGTTGACCGACGTCGACTTCCCCGAGCCGTTCGGACCGATCAGGCCGACGATCTCCCCGCGGCCGACCGAGAACGACAGGCCGCGCACCGCGTGCACGCCGCCGAAGCGCTTGTCGACGGCGTCGAGCTGGAGCATGAGAGCGGGCCTAGGCAGCCGCGGTCGTGCGGACCGCGATCCTGGTGAAATACAGGTCGGCGAACTGGTCTAGCGGCTCGAGGCTGCGCGTGAGCTTGGCGCGCAGGATCGCGCCCTCCCAGCCGATCCAGAAGAACCGCGACAGCGCCGGCGCGTTGGTGTCGGGCGGCAGCTCGCCGCAGCGGATCGCGTCCTCGAGGCACGCCGTCGTGCGCGCTTCCCACGACAGCAGCACGGCTTCCAGGCGGTGACGAAAGGCATCGTCGAGGCTCGCCATCTCCTGCCCGAGATTGCCGACGAGGCAGCCGCGGCGGAAATCGAACTTGGCCATGCCCCGTTTCGCGTCCTCGACGAAATCGCGCAGCCGGTCGAGCGGACCGCGCGCCGGGTTGTCGAAGATGCGGGTCATCTTGCGCTCGTAGTACTGCACGTAGTTGTCGATCACCGCCTCGCCGAACTCGTGCTTGTTCTCGAAGAAGTGATAGAAGGAGCCTTTCGGGACGCCAACCCGCTTCAGCACGTCCTCGATGCCGGTGACCTGGAACCCACGCTCGGTCAGGAGTTCGGTTCCGCACCAGACGAGCGCGCGGCGGGTGTCGGCGCGCCCGGACGAGCGCGGGGCCGTCCCGCGGCCGGCGGCGCCTGGGGATTCGCTTCCCGGCGCGGCAGCCTTGCCTGCCCGCGCCGAACCGGTGTCCGATGCTTTCATCCGTTGCAGACTAGACCGGTCTACTAGATCGGTCAATCATGCAGCGCAGCATCGACGTCAGCGTTCCGTTGCTGCTTCGGCGTGCTCGCCCGCAATGCGCCCCGGCACCCGTCGGTCCGGGCACTTCAAGACGTGCTCTGGTGCACGGGTCGGCGAATCGTGGCGTGGATTTGCTGCCCGTCCGAGTCGCGCAAGGTCAGCCGAAGTCCCTGCTCCCGCGTTGAGTACGGCACACCGCTGTCGGGGAGGAGCCGTGCGCCGTTTCGTTGCACCCGTTCTTGTTTGGCTCTTGTCGGCCTGCGCGACGATGCACGGACCGCAGACCATCACGCTCTCGACGACCGAGATCGAGCAGCAGATCCAAGCCGATTTCGGCGGCGTGGCGCAGATGTTCAACGGTCTCGACGTGCACCGGCCGGAAGTGTCGCTGATGCCGGTCTCCGAGCGCCTCCAGCTGGAATGGAGCTTCAGGCTGCCGGACGGCCCGGCCGCCTGGCCGCTCGGCATCGCCGTTGACGTCACCGGCAAGCCGGTGCTCAACGCCGCGCAGAACGGCATCGACCTCACGCAGGTGCGGATCGAGGACGTGCGCCTGGCCGGGCTGCCGCGCTTCCTGGGCCTCGCGCGCTTCGTCGACCGGAAGGGCATGACGCTGCCCGACCTGCCGCTGATCGCATTGCCGTCCGACCGGTTGCGCCAGTCGGACGTGGCCTACGCGGCGACCGGCGTCGGCGTGGGATACGCCGGGCTGAGGATCGACATCGCGCCCCGGTAGGCGCGGCGCTACGGCGCCCTGACCAGCCGGCACTCCTGGCCCGCGGCGAGGCCGGTCTTCGCGGGGAAGCGCCCCGGATCGAATCCGGTCGCGCCGATGCCCGCCGCGTATTGCGCGAGGGCGGTCGCGACCAGCGCGAAATCCTTCTGCGCGTCGGTCCGGGCCGCAGGATCCGCCGGGCCGGCGAGCGCGGCCATGTAGTCGTTGGTGGCTTCCTGCAGGACCTTGAGCGCGTCGTCCGGCCACACCGCCAGCGTCATCGCGGCGCTGACCGGCTTGCCGTCAACGAGGCGCGGCGTGCCGTCGACGTTGCGCTGGCCGATCCCCTTGTTGATGTCCAGGATGTCCTTCAGCTTCGCGCACTCGACCGACTCGGCGGCATTGAAGGACTCGATCACCGAATCCTTCGCCGCCCGCGCGATGGCCGCCTGCTGCGCGGCGTTGAGGCCGTTCCAGACGCCCTTGTCGATGTGCATCCACGAGATCAGGAACGGCTGGTGCCACGAGGGGTGGTGCGCGTAGCGGGCGCCGATCTGCCCGATGTTCTGCGAGCAGTTGACCGGCGTGCCGGGCGGGATGGGGAAGGCGAGCGGGGGGCTGCAATCGAGGTTCCCGGCGTCGGGGTTGCCCAGCGGCCGCGCGGCGGTGGCTTCCTTCACCGGGAAGAAATCGGCGAAGTCGTCGTACGGGTTGACGTACTCGAAGCCCTGGATGGTGCGGCGCTGCATCGGCAGCAGCACCGACTGGCCGCCCACCGGCGGATAGAACGTCAGCGTCTTCGCCGGGATCGCGCCGCGCTTGACGAGAAGGTCGCAGGCGCGGTCGACGATGTCCTGCGGCGGCGCGAGGTAGCGGATCCGCCAGCCCGACGTGCACAGCCCCGCGAGGCCGATGCCGCTGCCCTGCGCGAGGCACTCGGCATCGCCGTCGCTGCAGTCGGGCCGGCCGATCGGCCGCGGAAAATAGCCCGACCCCTGCATCGTGCTGCCGACGACGGGAAGCACGACCTGGGTGCCGCCCCGGCGGTCCAGTATCGACTGCGCCAGCGCGAGGCCGTTGCCGTCGAAGCCGGCGATCTTCGCGTCGTAGAGGAAGGCGATCATCTGCTCGAAGCGCATCCCGAACGGCACCGAGTTGTAGGCGAAGCCCCAGCTCGGCTCGGAGAAGCCCGGCTTGGGCGCGCCCGCGTTCGCGAACTGGATGCCGGCCCGCAGCGCGCTCGTCTCGCGCCCGGTGGCCTGGTTGCGCTGGAAGGTCACCGTCTGCCCGGCGGGCAGCGCCCCGGTGTACGCCTTGACCTTCTCGATGAAGATGCGCAGGGCGCCGTAGCCCGGGTTCCTGGGGTCGGTCGACGTGCCCGCCCCGCGGCCGATCGTGGGGGACTCGCTGTATTCGTTGTAGGGAATGGTCACGTCCGCCAGTGCGGACGGGCCGAAGACCGTGCCGCCGGCGGCGACGGCGAGTGCCGACAGCATCATGCGCATCTTCATCGTCGCTCCCCGGCGAGGTACGTCAGGAGTCCGGATCGTGCAGCGGTCGCCCCGGAGAGACTCACTTCGCCGCGAAGCAGTAGTACAGCCCGTCGCCGCCGGTGCTCTTCAGCCCCTCGGGTGTGCAGCCGCGCGTCGGGTGCGACGAATTCCACGAGATGGCCCACGAATTCTCGATGGGACCCACGCGATCGTGGTGACCCGTCATCGCCGAGCCGTCGGGGCCGCTCTTCGTCCAGTTGCCGCACGTCATGTCGGGGAATGGGGCGCCCGGGAATGCGGTGCCGTCGGGTCGGGAGCCGGTCAGCATGTCGTGCTTGTTCGGCGTCTCCGTGCGGCCGTTGACCAGCTGACCCTTCTCGTCCAGCGCCGTCTGCTTGGTCAGGTTGTTGTTCGGCGCATGCAGCTCGTCGACACTGCGGGCGATCACGACGCCTTTGGCGTTCTGCCACGGACCGGCGCCGATCCGGTCGCGCGCGTTCACGAATTTCGGGTCGTTCAATGCGGGGGCCTGCACGCTGAGGTACGCGCGCCACGTGCGGTCGCCGGCGCCCGCGGCGGCGGCGAGCGCCTGGCAGTGCTTGTCGGCGCCTTCGAGCCCGCCCAGGTCGGCGCCCCTGCCCGGCCCGGTGCTGGTCACGAAGAACGTCATGTCGCGCGCGCCTTGCGGCGGAGGGGTGGCGCAACCTGCCGCCAGCAACGAGCCTGCCGCGGCCAACAGCGTCCAGCGAATCGTTCCGCGCATCGTGAGCTCCATTCGGGTGAGTTTGGTTTGGGGGGCGCCCGCGCGTCCATCCGTCGCGTGTCCCGGCGTGGGGCGGGCGATGGCACGGGGCACGGGCCATTCTTGCGGCAACGGTCGCGTTCGTCAACCGCCGGCGCATTGTGGTCATCGTGTCGACTGCCCGGGCGTCGATGCGACGATCGATCGTGGCCGGCGCGGGGCCGGATTAGATTGATTGCTCTAATGTTGCGGCAGACAATGATTTCGTGATGGCTGCCCGAGGCGTGGATGCAGGATGGTCCCCGCCGCCGGTGCAGCGTCGCAACCTGTGTCTTTTTCCTCCTCCTAAAGGATACAGCCTCCGCCCCGGCCGCAAGGTCGGGGCTTTTTTTGTTCTTCACCGTATTGCGGGACGGGTCGTGCCGGGCGTGGTCTGGGCGCGTCGTGCCGGCTCTGCGTTCGGTTCGACGCGGAAGGCGCAGAATGGGCCATGGCCAAACGCCCGTCCGCCGCGATCCCGCAATCCCGCCTCGGCCGGTTCGCACGGATCGGCCTCGCGGCGGGAGAGCTCGCTGCAGGGGCTGCCGCCGAGGGCCTGAAGCGATTCGCTCGCGGCCAGCCGGCGGACCTGGGCAGCGCGTTGTTCTCCGGGTCCAACGCGCGCAGGCTCGCCGCACGGCTCGGCCGGCTGCGCGGCGCCGCGATGAAGATCGGGCAACTGGTTTCGCTGCAGGGCGAAGACGTCCTGCCGGCGGAGTTCGCGCAGGCTTTGGCGGTGCTTCGCGCGCAGGCGACGCCGATGCCCCAGCAACAACTGCGCGGCGTGCTCGGGAGGGAGTACGGCAAAGGCTGGGAGCAACGGTTCGCCGCGTTCGACTACGAGCCGGTCGCTGCCGCCTCGATCGGGCAGGTGCATCGCGCCACCGCGGCGGATGGCCGCGACCTCGCGCTGAAGATCCAGTACCCGGGCGTGGCCCGTTCCATCACCAGCGACATCGACAACGTCGCGGCGCTGCTGCGTCTGTTCAATCTGCTGCCGCTCGACATCGACGTCGCGGGCATCGCTGCCGAGGCCAAGCGCCAGCTCGCCCAGGAAGCCGACTACGTCAGCGAGGCGCGCCTCCTGCAACGCTACGCCCGCCTGGTCACCGACGAGCCGGCGCTGGTCGTGCCGAAGGTGCACTGGGACCTGACGACGACCCGGGTCATGGCAATGGATTTCGTCGAGGGTGAACCACTGGAGGCGCTCGACGACGCAACGCAGGCACGGCGGGATGCCGTCGGCGCCCTGCTCGAGCGCCTGCTGTTCCGCGAGCTGTTCGAGTTTCGCGTCATGCAGACGGACCCGAATTTCGCGAACTACCTGTATCAACCGGCAAGCGGGCGCGTCGTGTTGCTCGATTTCGGAGCCACGCAGCGCTACGGCGCGGCGTTCGTCGGCCACTACGCGCGCATCGCCCGTGCCGTGATCGACGGCGATCGCAGCGTCGTCGCCCGCGAGGCATGCCGGATCGGCTACGCGGCGGTCGACGACTCTCCGGAACGCCTGCAGGCCGTCGTCGACGTCATCTTCCTGGTCTGCGAACCGCTTCGCCACCTGGGCCGATACGACTTTGCCGGGTCGGACCTTCCGTCGCGCGTGCGAGCCCTTGGACTGGACCTCGCGTTCCGGCGCGGGCTGCTGCGCTCGCCGCCTCCCGAGACCATCTTCCTGCATCGCAAGCTCGTGGGCTCGTTCCTGCTTCTCGCCCGCATCGGGGCGCGCGTCGATGCACGCGCACTCGTGCTGCCGCTGCTGCCGGCGTCGTGACGCGGGCGTCGCGCGATGGCGGAAGCGAGGCCCTGCTTTGACGGGACGATCGGCGCGGTGATACCGTTGTTCCTGTACGGGACGGACGATCGAAACTTCAATTTGCTGCACAGGCTCACGCCCACGTGACGGCGCCGTCCCACTGCAACCGGAGACCCCATGACGACAAGACTCAATATCTCAAGGCTCACGCTGATGGACGCCATCGATCTCGCCGCACTGATCGAGATCGAGGCGTACAAGCGCTACACGCTGTTCGGCGAGCAGCTTGGCAGCCGCGAAACCGGCGACGCCGGAGCGGTGTTCAAGTCGATGGCCGTCAACGAGAGGAAGCACGGCGAGCAGCTCGCCGAGCGCCGGCTCGCGCTCTTCGGCGACGCGCCCCCGAAGGTCACGCTCGACGACATCTTCGATGTGGAAGCGCCCGAAGTCGGCGCGCCCAATTCGGACATGTCCCCGCTGAAGGCGTACCAGGTGGCGCTGTCCTCGGAGAAGAAGGCCTACGCGTTCTACGACGCCGCGCTCGACTCGGTGAAGCAGCCGGACGTCAAGGCGCTGTTCGAGGAGTTGCGCGACGAAGAGGCCGAGCACGTGCAGATGCTCGAGGACATCATCGCGAAGCTGCCGCCGTCGGCCGCGGAAGACCTCGTGGACGAGGACACCTACGCCAACATGCCGCCGCGCAGCCACGGGTATGAGTGAATCGGGCGCGGGAGGACCGTGCCGCGCACGAGGATCCGCGCAGCAGATGGCTTGAGCATTCCGGCCTTGCCGGCCCGGTTTCGCCGGTGGCCGCGACCTCGACCGCGTCGCCGCACGCGGCCCGTGCCGGCTGATCGAGGCGGCAATCTCAGATCGCCAGCGCTTGCCGCAGTTGCTCGGCGCTGAGATACCGCGGGGGCTCGTGATCCTGCAGCCCTTGCACCAGGCTCACGATCCGGCTCGCCACGGGCGTGGCGATGCCGTGCTCGGCTCCCAGGCGCACGATTTCTCCGTTCAGCTGCAGCACCTCGGTGGGGCGGCCCTGCTCGACGTCGGAGACCATCGACGGATAGCTGCCTTTGCGCAAGCCGTTCCTGGCCTTGGCCAGCCACCAGCCCAGCGGCCCGCCGTGCCGCAGCAGGACCCGGTAGGCCGTGAACGGAATGGGCATCGGCCACGCGTAGGCCACGCCGGACCGGTTCAGCACGGCCACTGCCTCTTCCAGCACCGCAACGAGCACCTGTCGCAGCGCGGGCACCGTCAACAGTTCGTGCACCGAAGAGTGCGTGATCGCGCAGACGGCGTTCGCCAGATTGATCAGCAGCTTGCCCCAGACCGCCTCATCGCCTTGCGCCGACTGCACCTCGATGCTGCTGCCCGCGAAGCTGGCCTGCAAACGGGCATCCGGCTCGCCTCCCAGCACCACCACGGGCTTGGTGGTGATCCGCGCGCGCAGCGGAGCCAGCCACTGTGCGTTGTACATGATGGTCAGCGGCACGATGCGCACGCCGGGCAGGCGCCGGCGCAGCACGCGCAGCGCTTCGATGCCGTTCAGGGTGGACACCACCGTGCACGACCGGGGAAACGCGGCAGCGGGCGGCAGCCCATCCAGCACGCGGTCCAGGTCGCCGAACTTCACGCAAAGAAAGAGGTAACTCACCCCGCTCAAGTCGGTGCTTCCGGCCAGCTCCGGCCTGGGCGCCGACAGCAGCAGGCGGCCGTCCACGGATTCGACCTCGGCCCGGGTGGCCGCCGCCATCGCCGCGCGGTCCTTGTCGCGCGCGTACACCCGCAGCGGTTCGCGACCCGCCCGGCTTAGGTGAGTGACAAGGACGGAGCCTACGGCGCCGGCGCCGATGAGAAGGATCATGCGCGGATTCTACGGACCCTTTGCGCTGGCGGACAGGCGATTCGACTGCGCAATCCTGAATGTGGAGGAGCCGGCAGGGCGGCCCAAGCGTCGGATTTCTCGTACTCGTCGCGCTCCATTCGGCTGATGACCTCTGGACTGGCTCTGCCGGCTCCGCCGGCAGGTCGCGGGCAACCGTAGGCCCGTCGAAGACGCTGCGGTGGCGACGCGCTTGATCAGGTCCGGGCGCAGGCGACGGCCTGCAGCCTCCAGGTCCGCCTTGCCTTGCTGCAGCATGGCCACGCCTCTCGAGGAATCAACGGAGAGCGCGAATGGGCAGACTGGTGGCAGTGCGGACGGCGGCGGTGACGGGGGGCGGCGAGCAGCGGCGGGGTCCTTGCCGGGCAGGTTCTTCGCGATCGCGGCCTTCTTTTCGGGCCGGCGTTGGTGAGCTCACCAGCGTCGGCGCGCATGTCGAGGTGGGAGGTCACCGCCTTGCAGCGTCTGCCTCCCGGATGCGCAGGGTGCGCGACGATCAGCGGCACGTTGTTCTGCTCGCGATAGGACCTGCCGCCGCTTTCCGAGCGAAGGCGCGCGGGTCGCGGTGCTCGACCTCAACGCAACGATGGTGTTGCCGGCGAGACCGAGCGCCTCCAGCTCGTCGAGCAGCGCGACGATGCTGCGGTCGACTCGCGCAGGCAGTTGAGGTAGTAGTTGTGGCGGTAGCGCCAGCGCCGGTCCTCGTTGGCGATGTTCCCGACGAGCGCGTCGTGGGACCGCAGGTACTCCGCTGCGCGGCGGAGAGCGTCGCGGCAGCCATTCGCGCCGAGGGCGGCCAGCCCGCGGCATTTCTCTGCGACATCACCGGCGTGACAGTGTCGATGCCCGCGGTTGCGGCGGCCGTGGCGGGCCTCGGCCCGATCGATGTCGCTGGTCAACAACGTCCGGCTGGGACGTGTTGGCCTTTCACCAAGCGGAGCCGCGCAGTGGGATCAAGCTGATCGCGATCAATCTGATCGGCGCGCTGCACATGCATCACGCCGTGCTCCCGGGCATGGCGGCGCGCAAGAAAGGTCGCATCGTCAACGTCGCGTCCGATGCGGCCCGCGTCGGCTCCTCGGGCGAGGCGGTGTACGCCGCGTGCAAGGGCGGGCTGGTGGCCTTCTCCAAGACCATCGCGCGGGAGTACGCGCGCCACGGCATCACCGTCAACGTGGTGTGCCCGGGCCCGACCGACACCGCGCTGTTCGCCGAGTACAAGCAGGGCGCCGGCAACCCGGAGAAGCTGATGGAGGCCTTCACGCGGGCGATCCCGCTCGGCCGCATCGGGCAGCCTGACGACCTGCCGGGCGCCATTGTCTTCTTCGCCAGCGATGACGCCGCCTACGTCACCGGCCAGGTGCTCAGCGTTTCCGGCGGCCTCACGATGAACGGCTGATCCACTCCCGCTCTTTCCCTTCCTCCGGAGAATACGATCATGGAATTCGAAGACATCCTGTACGAGGTGCGCAACGGCGCCGCCTGGATCACCATCAACCGCCCCGAGAAGATGAACGCGTTCCGCGGCCAGACCTGCGACGAGCTCATCAAGGCCCTCAACCGCGCCGGCTACGACCGCGATATCGGCGTCATCGTGCTGGCGGGCGCGGGGGATCGCGCCTTCTGCACCGGCGGCGACCAGTCGACGCACGAAGGCAACTACGACGGCCGCGGCACCGTTGGCCTGCCGATGGAGGAGCTGCACGACGCCATCCGCAACGTGCCCAAGCCGGTGATCGCCCGGGTGCAGGGCTACGCGATCGGCGGCGGCAACGTGCTGTGCACGATCTGCGACCTCACGATCTGCTCGGACAAGGCCATCTTCGGGCAGGTCGGGCCCAGGATGGGCTCGGTGGATCCCGGCTACGGCACGGCCTACCTGACGCGCGTGGTGGGCGAGAAGAAGGCGCGCGAGATCTGGTACATGTGCCGCCGCTACACCGGCGCCGAGGCCGTCGCGATGGGCCTCGCCAATGCCTGCGTGCCGCACGAAGAGCTCGACGCCGAGGTGCAGAAGTGGTGCGACGAGATCTGCGAGCGCAGCCCGACCGCGATCGCCATCGCCAAGCGCAGCTTCAACATGGACACCGCGCACCAGAGCGGCATCGCCGGCATGGGCATGTACGCGCTCAAGCTGTACTACGACACCGAGGAGTCGCGCGAGGGGGTCAATGCGCTGAAGGAAAAACGCAAACCCGAGTTCCGCAAGTACGTGAAGTGACGCCCATGTTCGACGACCGCCGGGCCGTCGGGCGACGGGACCCGCGCCGGCCGTGCCCCCCGTGAATGCGATGCCATGAACCCTTATCTCGACGAAGACCTGGTCGCCCTGGGCGACCATGCACGGCGCTTTGCGACTGCCCGCGTCGCACCCGGCTTCCTGGAGCGCGACGGGACGCGTGTACTCGACCGCACGCTGATGCGGGAGATGGGCGAATTGGGCTTCATCGCGCCGGAGTTGCCTGAAGCGTTGGGCGGGCAGGGGCTCGGGTGCCTCGCGGCGGGCGTGATCCACGAGGAGATCGCGCGTGCCGACCTCAGCATCTCCTACATCAACCTGCTCGCCTCGCTCAACGGGCAGATCCTGTCGCAGCACGGCCGGCCGGACATCGTGAAGCCGTGGCTGGAGAAGCTCACGCGCGGCGAGGCGCTGTTCGCCATCGCGCTGACCGAGCCGCGTGGCGGATCGGACGCCGCCAACCTGCGCCTGCGCGTCGAAAAGGCCGGCGACGACTACGTGATCAACGGCGAGAAGACGTCGATCTCCGCCGCCGACCAGGCCGACGCCACCGTGGTGTTCGGCCGCACCGGGTCGGTCGATTCGGCCGCGCACGGCGTGACCGCGCTGCTCGTGCCGATGACCCTGCCGGGCATCACGACGAACCGCTTCGACTGCCACGGCCAGCGCGCCATCGGGCGCGGCTCGATCTTCTTCGACAACGTGCGGGTTCCGGCGAGTCACCGTCTTGGCGCCGAGAACCAGGGCTTCGTGCAGGTGATGCAGGGCTTCGACTTCTCGCGGGCGCTGATCGGCCTGCAGGTGCTCGCGGTCGCGCGCGTGGCGCTGGAGGAAACCTGGGAATACGTCGCGCAGCGCGAGGCGTTCGGCAAGCCGCTGGCCGCGTTCCAGGGCGTCTCGCATCCGCTGGCCGACTTCGACACGCAGGTTGAAGCGGCCCGCCTGCTTTGCCTGCAGACGCTCTGGCTCAAGGACAAGGGCGCGCCGCACAGTGCCGAAGCCGCGATGTGCAAGTGGTGGGGGCCGAAGCTCGCCTACGACACGATTCACCAGTGCCTGTTGAGTTTCGGCCACGGCGGGTACGACCGCGGCCCGATGGAGCAGCGCCTGCGTGACGTGCTGGGCTTCCAGATCGGCGACGGCACCGCACAGATCATGAAGACCATCATCGCGCGCACGCGTGCCGGTCGCGCCGCGGTCCCGGCCTGAGCGCACGGGAGGGTTGTTGTCGCTGCAGGAGCCCCGCCGTACAATCGATCGGAGTTCGAGAGTGCGCAGCGTCGCGCGCGACCAAGCGCATCCGCCGCCCTTTCTTCCCGGTCACGCGGCAACCGGAAACCGGAGGAATCGTCATGTTGCGCAGTCCCGGAAGGATAGCGGCGACCGCCGCCCTCGTCGCCCTTGCGTGCGCCGCCGGCAGCCTGCCCGCGCTGGCGCAGGACAACACCCAGTTCATTCCCATCGTCGGCTATCGCATCGGCCAGTTCGCATCGGTCGGCTCGGGCTTCTACAGCGGCATGGTCGACTACTTCACCATGATCAACGAGCGCGATGGCGGCGTGAACAAGGTCAGGCTCACCTGGGAAGAGTGCGAGACCGAGTACAACAATGCGCGCGGCGTCGAGTGCTACGAGCGGTTGAAGCAGAAGGGACCGACCGGAGGCACGGTGGTGCAGCCCATGTCCACCGGCATCACGTATTCGATCCTCGAACGCTCCGTTGTCGACAAGATACCGCTGGTCACCATCGGCTACGGCCGCACCGACACCACCGACGGCAGCGTGTTTCCGTATGCTTTCCCGATGATCACCAATTACTGGAGCCAGACCACCGGGATCATCAAGTTCATGGGCCAGAAGGTGGGCGGCATGGACAAGCTGAAGGGCAAGAAGATCGCGCTCGTGTACCACGATTCGGCCTTCGGCAAGGAACCGATTCCGGTGCTCGAGGATCTGGCGAAGAAGTACGACTTCAACCTGCTGCTGGTGCCCGTGCCGCCACCCGGCCTGGAGCAGGGGGCGCAGTGGCTGCGCGTGCGCCAGGAAAATCCGGATTTCGTGCTGCTCTGGGCGGCCGGCATCATGGCGCCGACCGCGATCAAGACGGCGGCCAAGGTGGGCTACCCGCGCAGCAAGATGATCGGCATTCACTGGTCGGGATCGGAGGAGGACGTGATCCCCGCCGGTGACGCCGGCAAGACCTACATCTCCGCGACCTTCTCCGCCACCGGCAGCAATTTCCCGATCGTGCAGGACGTCGTCAAGTACGTCTACAAGAAGAACAAGGGCACCCTCGACGACAAGTCGCGCATCGGCACCGTCTACTGGAACCGCGGCCTGATCGGCGGCATGGTCACGGTCGAGGCGATCCGGCTCGCGCAGGAGAAGTACGGCAAGGGCAAGCCGGTGACCGGCGAGCAGGTGCGCTGGGCGCTGGAGCACATGAACCTCGACCAGGCCAACCTCAAGCGGCTGGGCGCCGAGGGCTTCATGCCGCCGACCGTCATCACCTGCGCCGACCACGAAGGCTCGGGCATGATCAAGTTCCAGGAGTGGGACGGCCAGCGGTGGAAGCCGATCTCCGACTGGATCGCGCCGGAGAAGGAACTGGTGCGCGCGAAGGTCGAGGCCTCCGCGAAGGCCTACGCCAAGGAGAAGGGCATCACGCCGAGGGATTGCTCCAAGGAGAGCTGAGACCCGGCCGCGGCGGGCGGCAGGGGAGGGCGCCTGCCGCCGGCGGGCGCACGGCCCGCAGCCCGCGCCTTGCACAGCCGAGACATACAAGTGATATATTAGTACGTCCTCCCCAGGCAGCCCGGAGACTCCATGCCCAAGGTCCTGTCCGACGCCGCCGTGCAGGCGTACCAGCGCGACGGCTATCACTTCCCCTTCCGCGCACTCTCCGCCACCGAAGCCGGCGACTACCGCCGCCGCCTCGAAGCCCACGAGGCCCGCGCCGGCGCTCCGCTGCAGGGCAACTGGCGGCACAAGACGCACCTACTGTTCACCTGGGCGGACGAGCTCGTTCACCATCCGGCGATCCTCGACGCCGTCGAGGACGTGATCGGCCCCGACATCCTCTGCTGGACGAGCAACTTCTTCATCAAGGAGCCGCGTAGCCCCGGCTTCGTGTCCTGGCACCAGGATTCGACGTACTGGGGACTCGATCCGGACGACGTCATCACGGCGTGGGTCGCGTTCACGAAGAGCGATCTCGTGAGCGGCTGCATGAAGGTGATCCCCGGCACGCACACGCAGTCGCAGATTCCCCACGTCGACACCTTCCACCAGGACAACCTGCTCTCGCGCGGGCAGGAGATCGCCGTCGAGGTCGATGCGACCAAGGGTGTCGACGTCATGTTGCAGCCGGGCGAGGTCTCGCTCCATCACATCAAGCTGGTGCACGGCTCGGAGCCCAACCGCTCCGCCGACCGGCGCATCGGCTACGCGATCCGCTACATCCCGACGCACGTGCGGCAAACCAAGGTGCGCGACTCGGCGATGCTCGTGCGCGGCGTGGACCGGCACGGCAATTTCGATCCGGAACCCCGGCCGCACGGCGACATCGACGAGGCTGCGCTCGCCGCGCACGCCGACGCGGTCGGTCGCCAGGTCGCCGCGCTCTACCAGGGCACCAACAAGCAGGAATTCCGCGCCTGATCCGCGCGCGCGTGCGCCCCCGGCGAGGGGCGCGGCCCTACGAGGAGAAAGCCGATGGCCGACGAGCGCAAGAAGCTGACGGTTCCGGACCTGCGCCTGCGCAAGCAGGCCGGCGAGAAGGTCGTGATGGCGTCGATCCCCGACTACCCGTCGGCGATCTGGGCCGAGCGTGCCGGGATCGACATCGCCGCCGTCGGCGACTCGCTGGGCATGGTGAGCTACGGCTTCCCCAACACGCTGCCGGTGACCGTCGACATGATGATCGCGCACGCGCAGGCGGTACGCCGCGGCGCGCCCAACTGCATGATCATGGTGTCGATGCCCTACGGCGCCTACGCGACGCCCGACATCGGCGTCGTCAACGCGCTGCGGCTGATGAAAGAGGGCGGTGCCGACGTGGTCAAGATGCAGGGCGGCAGGGAGAAAGCACCGATCATCCGCGCCATCGCCGACGCCGGCGTGCCGGTGATGAGCCACGTCGGCATGTGCCCGCACTTCATGCACCAGTACGGCGGCTTCAAGCTGCAGGGCAACACCGCCGAGAAGGCGCTGGCGATCATCGAGGACGCCCTCGCCATCGAGGCGGCGGGGGCCGTCGGCTTCGAGATCGAGGCCGTCCCGGCGCCGGTCGCCAAGGCGGTCGACGACGCGGTGGACATCTTCACGTTCGCGATCGGCGCAGGGCCCGCGTCGTGCGGACAGCTGCTGCTCGCCTTCGACCTCCTCGGCGTGTTCGACCAGTTCAAGCCCAAGTTCACCAAGCGCTACGCCAACGTCTCCGAGATCGCCGTCGCGGCGCTGAAGGAGTACGCGCAGGAGGTGCGCACCGGCAGGTTTCCCGATGCCGATCACTCCTACGGCATGAAGCCGGAGGAGGAGCAGAAGCTCGTCGCGGCGCTCGCCCAGCGGGTCGCGCGCAGGTGAGCGCAGTGCCGGGCGGGGTGCGCCACGCGTTCGCCGACCTCGGCGACGTCACGCTGCACTACGTCACCGCGGGCAGCGGCGTGCCGGTCGTGCTGCTGCACGGCTGGCCGCAGACCTGGTACGAATGGCGGCACGTGATGGCGCCGCTCGCCGAGCGCTACACGGTCATCGCGCCGGACCTGCGCGGGCTCGGCGATTCGTCGCGCCCCCTCGACGGCTACGACAAGAAGTCGGTGGCGCGCGATGTCTGGCGGCTCGTCGGCGACACGCTGGGGCACCGGCGCTTCTTCCTCGTCGGCCACGACTGGGGCGGCCCGACCGCCTACGCGCTCGCCGCGGCGCACCCCGAGGCGGTGATCCGGCTGGCGATCCTCGACGTGGTGATCCCCGGCGACGGCGGCGATTTCTCGCAGGGCGGACGCCGTTGGCATCACGCCTTCCACCTCACCCCCGACCTGCCCGAGGCGCTGACCGCCGGGCGCGAGCGGACCTATCTGTCCTGGTTCTACCGCAGCTTCGGCGCGCGCCCCGACGCCATCGGCGAGGACGACGTCGACGAGTACCTGCGCACGTACACGCAGCCCGGCGCCATGCGCGCGGGCTTCTCCTACTACCGCGCGCTGCCGCAGGACGCCGCCGACAACCGCGACACCATCGCCAGGCTCAAGCTGCCGATGCCGGTCCTTGCCGTCGGCGGAGCCGCGGGACGCGGCCGCGGCGGCGAGCCGGCCGAGTCTCTGCGGCGCGTGGCCGCCGACGTCCGCGGCGAGATCATCCCCGACTGCGGGCACTGGATTCCCGAGGAGCAGCCCGAGCACCTGGCGCGGCTGTTGCGCGGATTCTTCACTCTGGAAAGCGCCTGACCGCGGAGGTGCCGGTCGCGCAAATGGATATGCTATAAGCGTTTCAACGGGCGGACGAAACACGCCTGAGGCCCCACCCGCCGCCCATCACCCAGGAGGAGCACATGAGCGATTCGAGCAGACGTAAATTCCTCGCCACCGGCGCCGCGGTCGCCACCGGCGCGGCAGCGATCGGCGCACCGGCGATCGTCCGGGCGCAGGAGGTGACCCGCTGGCGGTGCCAGTCGATGTGGAGCGCGGCCGAGTTGAGCTACAAGGCGTTCCAGGACTTCTGCGAGCGCGTGAAGGTGGACACCAACGGGCGCCTCATCATCGAGCCCTTCGCGGCCGGGGCGGTCACCGGCGTGTTCGAGACTCTCGACGCGGTCGAGCTCGGGCGTGCTGCAGGCGCACTCGTCGTGGCCCGGCTACTTCTCGGGCAAGGATGCCGGGCTCGCGGTGATCAGCGACTTCGTCTTCGGCTACCAGCATCCGTACCAGGCCGAGGCGTGGTTCTACCACCGCGGCGGGCTCGAGATGCTGCGCGGGGCCTACGCGAAATACAACGTGTACCCGGTCGGCGTGAGCTGGTGGGGCGTCGAGTCGATGGTGTCGAAGAAGCCGCTGAAGACGATGGCCGACATCAAGGGCGTGAAGTTCCGCTCCCCGCAGGGCATGACCGCGGAAATCCTGACCAAGCTCGGCGCCTCGATCGTCGTGCTGCCCGGCGGCGAGGTCTTCTCGGCGCTCGACAAGGGGGTGGTCGACGCCGCCGACTGGGCGACGCTGTCGATGAACCAGCGGATGGGGTTCCACGACGTCGCGAAGTTCCCGACCAAGCTGTACCACTCGATGCCGGTGCAGGAGTTCACCGTCAACATGGCGGCGTGGCAGAAGCTGCCCGCCGACATCAAGGGCATCGTGCAGACCGCCACCCGCGAGTGGACGTGGGACCAGGTCCAGCGGATCTACGTCGACGACGTGCGCGTGGCCAAGGAGCTCGCCGCGAAGGGGATCAAGGAGGAGACCTGGTCCGAGCCGGAAATGGTGAAGATGCGCGAACTGGCGCACAAGACCTGGGAGGAGTGGTCGAAGAAGACGCCGCTCGCCAAGCAGGCGTACGACTCCCAGCTCGCCTGGCTGCGGGAACTCCACGTCGTTGCATGACCGCGTCCGGGGATGACGGGGACCGGACGCGGCGCCGACTCCCCGCCGGGATTCCGCCGTGGACCGCTTCTGCACCGCGATCGACGGCCTCAACGAGTGGATGGGGCGCTTCTGGGGCGCCGCCATCCTCCTCGTGACGGTCGCGGTCATCTAGGAGGTCGTCTCCCGGACCTTCTTCGGCCAGGCGACGACCTGGGCGAACGAGACGACCATCTACCTCTCCGCGATGGCCTACCTGCTCGGCGGGGGCTACGCGCTCAAGCACCGCGCGGCACGTGCGCATCGACGTCGTCTACGAGCTGTTCTCGCGAGCCGGCGCGCAGGCGCCTCGACATGCTCGCCTTCGTGTTCTTCGTCCTCTACGTCGGCGCGCTGCTCGTGGGTGGGCGCGGACATGGCGTGGACCTCGTTCCAGCAGAGCGAAGGCACGGGCACGCCGTGGAATCCGCGCATCTGGCCGGTCAAGCTCGCGATCCCCCTGGCCGCGCTGCTGCTGCTGCTGCAGGGCATCGCCGACGTGATCCGTGAGCTGGGGATCGGAGGGGCGAGCGCCCGACCGTGATGAACATCGAGCTGCTCAGCCTGCTGTTCGTCGTCGTCTTCATCGTCATCCTGCTGCTGGGCGTGCCGCTGGCCTTCGCCACCGGCGCGGTGGCGGTGGTGTTCGCCTATTCGCTGTTCGGCCTGCCCGGGCTCACGCTGGTGGTGAGCCGCGTCTTCACGCTGATGGGCAACTACGTGCTGGTCTCGGTGCCGCTGTTCATCCTGATGGCGTGCATACTCGAACGGGCGGGCATCGCCGAGTCGATATTCCGCGCGGTGCACGTGTGGTCGGGGCGCCTGCCCGGCGGGCTCGCCGTGGCGGTGATCATCTCCTGCGCGCTGATGGCGGCGATGGTCGGCGTGATCGGCGCCGAGATCGTGACCATGGGCGTCGTTGCGCTGCCGGCGATGCTGGCGCGCGGGTACGACAAGAGCCTTGCGCTGGGCTGCATCTGCGCCGGCGGCGGCCTCGCCACGCTGATCCCGCCCTCGCGTCGTGCTCATCATGTACGGCCTCACCGCGGGCGTGTCGATCGGGCAGCTCTACACGGCGGGCATCGTGCCCGGGCTTCTGCTCGCCGGCCTCTACATCGTCTACATCCTGGTTCGCAGCTGGATCTCGCCGGAACTCGCGCCGCCGGCGACCGAGGAGGAGCGCGCGATGCCGCTCTCCGAACGCTTCGCGCTGCTGGGCGAGCTGGTCGTGCCCGGCCTGGTGGCGATTTCGGTGGTCGGCTCGCTCTATCTCGGCTGGGCCACGCCCACCGAGGCCGCGGGCGTGGGCGTGGCCGCCGCGCTGGTGGCGATGATCGTCGAACCGCCGCTTCAGCTGGCGCGCGGTGCATGAGCGCCGTGCACGACACGACCAAGGTCACGGTGATGCTGTACTGGCTGTTCTTCGGCTCGTCGGCGCTGATCGGCGTCTACACGCTGGCCGGCGGCACCAAGCTCATCCAGGACTGGATGACCGGGCTGCCCTTCGGCGCGATGGGCGTGCTGCTGATGATCATGGTGATCTGGATCGTGCTCGGCTGCTTCATCGACTGGATCGGGATCCTGCTGCTCACCGCGCCGATCTTCGTGCCGGTGGCGAACAAGCTCGGCTTCGACCCGGTGTGGCTGGGCGTGCTCTTCTGCATGAACATGCAGATCTCCTACATCTCGCCGCCGTTCGGCCCGGCCGCGTTCTACCTGAAGGGCGTGACGCCGCCCGGGATCACGCTGGGCGACATCTTCCGCTCGATCTGGCCGTACATCGGCCTGCAGCTCGTCGCCCTCGGGCTGGTCATCGCCTTCCCGCAGATCGCGATGTGGCTTCCGGGCACCATGGCGAAATGACGCGCGGCGGTGACGACCGGCGCATCGACGCCGTCGTCGACGTCATGCGCGTCCCGCTCGCGGGCGATGCCGGCGTCGCGGTCGTCGGCGTTGCCGGCGCGCGCGCCGTCGCGCGAGGTCGAGTGCGAGGTGCTGGTCGTCGGCGGCGGCACCGGCGGCGTGGCCGCCGCGCTCGCCGCCGCGCGCCGCGGCCGCAACGTCCACCTGCTCGAGGAGACCGACTGGCTCGGCGGCCAGCTCACCGCGCAGGGCGTGTCGGCGCTCGACGAGCACGAGCACATCGAGGCCTTCGGCGGGACCGCCAGCTACTACGCGCTGCGCGATGCGCTGCGCGAGCACTACCGCAGCCTGGCGAGCGAAGGAGCGCGACCGGGCCGACTTCAATCCCGGCAACTGCTGGGTGACGCGGCTTGCCTTCGAGCCGGCGGTGGCGGTCGACGCGATCCGCGCGCTGCTGCAGCCCCACATCGATGCCGGGCGGCTGCACGTTCACCTGCGCACCAAGGCGACGGGGCCGCGGTCGAAGCCGATCGCATCGTGGCGGTGCAGGCCATCGACCTCGAGCGCGGAGGAGATCACGCGCTTTCATCCCCAGCTCGTGCTCGACGCCACCGAGCTCGGCGATCTGCTGCCGCTTGTCCGGCGCCGAATACCGGGTGGGCGCCGAGACCGTGGCCGAGACCGGCGAGCCGCACGCGCAGCCGCGCGAGCCCAAGCCGCACTGCGTCCAGAGCTTCACCTACACCTTCGGGCTCGAGCGCCGGCCCGAGGGCGAGTCGCACGTGATCGCCGCGCCGCCCGGATACGCCGCGTTCCGCGCCGCCGGCAAGTACAGCCTGCGCATCGAGGTCCACGGCGGCGAGATCTACGGCGAGGACAGCGGCTGGCTCGCGTTCAGCGTCTTCGACACGCTGCCCGGCACCAAGGGCTCGCTGTGGGCCTATCGCCGGCTCGTCGACCGCGAGCTGTTCGGCGCGACGCTATCCGGCCGACCGGTCGATGATCAACTGGCCCGGCAACGACTACGGCGACGCCGGGATCATCGACCGTCCCGCGCGCGACGTGGCGGCGGCGCTGCAGCAGGGCAAGCAGGCGAGCCTGGGGTTCCTGCACTGGCTGCAGACCGAGGCGCCCGCGGCCGGCGCGCGGGTGGGAGCGCCGGAGCTGCGACTTGCGCCGTCGATCATGGGCAGCGCCGACGGCCTGTCCAAGCATCCGTACATCCGCGAGGGGCGGCGGATCCGCGCGCTGACGACGGTGCTCGAGCAGGACGTCGCGGTGCACAGCCAGCCGGGACCGCGCGCGAGGCATTTCGACGACGCGGTCGGCGTCGGCTGGTACCCGATCGACATCCACCGCGCCGGCGCCGACGACGTCGGCTTGAGCACGCGCACCCGGCCCTTCCAGATTCCCCTTGGGGCGCTGCTGCCGGTGCGCATCGACAACCTCATCGCCGCCGGCAAGAACCTCGGCACCACCCACATCACCAACGGCTGCTTCCGGCTCCATCCCGTCGAGTGGAACATCGGCGAGGCCGCAGGCGCGCTCGCCGCGTTTGCGCTCGAGCGGCGCCTGCCGCCGCGCGCCGTGCACGCTGCGCCGGCGCTGCTGCGGGAGTTCCAGCGCACGCTGGCCGAGGAGGGCGTGCCGCTCGCCTGGCTCATCGACGTCGGCGTGCGCCACCCCGCGTTCGCCGCCGTGCAGCGCCTGGCGATGTCGGGGAGGCTGCAGTTCGGCGATGACCTGCTGTTCCGGGCCGAGGCGCCGCTGGCGCAGGCCGAGTGGGAAGCCTGGGGCGGAGCCGGGCCTGCGCCACCGGACCGGGCGGCGGGCGCCCTGCGGTTGGCACGCGTCCGGTAGCCCGGGTTGTGCCCCACGCAACCCGGGGCGGTCGCCGACCGAAGGACAGTCCCCGGGTCGCGCGTTCGCGCGACCCGGGCTACGGGCCGAGGCGCGCCCCGTCGCGGTCGACGCGCTCGCGCACGGCCTCGCCTGCGAGCGCGCGCGGCTCGCAGCCCGCCTCGATGCACATCGCCGCGGCGTGGCCGATCGCGTGTCCGTACGAGAAGCACTGTGCCGTCACGCGCGCCGACGCCACCGCCTCGTGCTGCGCCGACAGGCAGCGTCCCGCGATGAGCAGGCCTTCGCCGCGCTGCGGCACGAAGCAGCCGTAGGGCACCTCGTAGTAGTCGTCGAGCAGCCACTCGACCCGCGGCTTGGCGCCCGAGTGCAGCTCGATGGGCCACGGTGAGCGGGCAATGCCGTCGGCGAACTTGGTCCCCCGCACCACGTCGTCGTTGGTAAGCAGTGCGACGCCGCGCGCCTGCCGCGTCTGCCGCACGCCGACCTGAACGCCGGTGTCGTTGACGAAGCTCGCCTCGCATCCTGCGAGGTGGTCGCGGAAGAAGCGCGCGTACTCGCGCACCTGGCGCCGGCCCTCGATTTCCGCATCGGTGAAATCCGCCGCGACCAGCGTGTTGAGCTCGCGGCCGTCGGGCCCGATCACGCGCGTGCAGTTGCACAGCAGCTCGCCGGGGCGGGTGGTGGTGAACAGCCAGATCTTGGCGCGGGGGAGGTCGTAGCCCGCGCCGTGATGGCGGCGCAGCAGCTCCGACACCTGCTCGGGCATGATGGTGTCGGCGCCGTACGCCGCGAGGAAGCGCGTCGTGTCGACGCCGCCCAGGCGGAAGATCATCGTCGGGTTCTGCACCCGGCCGTCGTCGCCGACGAACGACGGCCATCCCGCCATCGCGACGAGGTCGGCGTCGCCGCTCGCGTCGATCACGATTTTCGCGCGGACGCTCACCTCGCCCTGCTTGGTGTACGCGACGAGGCCCGTGGCGCGCTCGCCGTCCTGCAGCACGCGCGTGACGGTGCTGTGGAACAGAACCCGCACGCCGGCTTCGCGCAAGAGGTGGTCGGCGGCCTCGCGCCACACGAGCGGATCGTGCACGCGCGTGTACGTCTTGCCGTAGCGCACCGGTGGCGTGAGCCCGCCGCGGGAGGCGAGCAGCCGGACGAATTCGTCGGCGAACCCGAACACGACCTGCTCAGGTGCCGCCGCCGGATTGGCGCTTGCTGCGTAGAGGCCGCACACCGTGCCGGACATGCCGGCCACCGCGCCGCCGCCGCAGAACCCGTAGCGCTCCACCAGCGTGACGGCGAGGCCCTGCCGGGCGGCAGTGACGGCGGCGGCAACCCCCGCCGCCCCGGCGCCCGCCACGACGACGTCAGTCGCGATGCCCCACTGCGGACGGCGATCGACGCCGGCCATCGCGCCTGCGCTCAGGCTCCCTGTCCCACCGGGCGCCCGCTTTCGGCCGGCGCGAACTGATCCTCGGCGAGGTACTTTTCCACCTTCGCGCGCAGATCCGGCTTGACGTGCTTCATGCTGTAGCCGTTGAAGACATGCCCGACGAGTCCGCGGTCGAGGTCGCTCGTGCCCATGAGCCAGTCGGCGATCGGGAACGTGAGGTTCATGTTGCGCTCCATCATGATGCCCTTGTTGTGGTGCATCGTGTGGTGCCGGCGGATGGTGTTGACGAACGGCGCGTAGCGCACGAACCAGTTGTCGTGCACGTGGCAGCAGTAGTGGAACGTCTCGTAGATCAGGTATTGGCCGACGATCGTCACCATCAGGATGTACCCGGCGTTCGGGTTGACGAGCCACCCCAGCGCCAGCGCGAACGGGACGCCCAGCGTCATGAACGTGAACAGGGCCCGCCAAGGGAAGAAGATGATCCGCCACTCGCGGGTCGAGTCGACCGTCATCTCGTTGTCGGTGAAGTACTGGTGGTGCTGCCGCGTGTGGCGGTCGTAGATCGCGCGCAGCGCCCACACGTCGACCAGCCGGTGCATCACGTTCTTGTGGATCCACCACTCGAAGAGGTTCGAGAGCACGAACACCGGCACGACCAGCAGCCACTCCCAGGAGGCGCCCTGGAGCCGGCCGACGCACCAGGTGATCACCGCGATGCCGACGACGTAGATGACACCGATGTGCAGGATGCCGTTGTAGGCGGGGGAGACCTCCGCCATGTACGCCCCGCGAAACTGCCTCTGCCGCTCGCCCATCGCGTGCCGCTCGACGAGCTCGTCGCCCAGTTGTGCCATACGCGCTCCCGCCATTCGAAGTTGGACACCGGCGCCCGGACCTTTGGCAGCGCCGCCACGTCTGACATATCAGGCGTATATTGGATGCGCGATTGTCGCCCGTTTCGGCGGCCGTGACAAGATGGCGCCGGGTCGATGGCGCCGGGTCGACCGCGCCCCGGGCGGAGGACGGCGCCCGGACGAGGCCGGCGGCGTTGCCGTCGGCCTGCCCGCGCTAGCGCATCTGCAGCATCACGCTGGGCAGCCAGGTCACCAGCACCGGGAATGCCATGACGATGCACAGCGTCAGGAGTTGCAGGATGATGAACGGCACCACGCCGGCGTACATGTGGCGGATGGTGATCGCCTCGGGCGCCACCGCCCGGAGGTAGAAGATCGCCGGCGCCATCGGCGGCGTGATGTAGCTCGTCTGGATCATCACCAGGAACAGCACGCAGAACCAGACCGCGTCGAAGCCGGCGGCAGTGACCAGCGGCGTGAAGATCGGCACGAAGATCAGCACGATCGAGATCCAGTCGAGGAAGAAGCCGGCGATGAACAGGATGGTCATCAGCAGCCATAGGAGCATCCACGGCGTGAGATGCATCGCGGCGATCAGCTGGTTGGCCGTGTTGATCCCGCCGGCGCCGATGAACACGCCGGTGAACAGCGTGCCGGCAAGGAGCACCGTCATGATCATCGTCGTGATCTTGACGGTCTTGACGATGGCCTCGGACAGGCCCGCCCAGGTGAACGTGCCGTAGAGCACGGTGAGGCCGACCGCGCACAGCGCGCCGATGGCCGCCGCCTCGGTGGGCGACGCCCAGCCTAGCAGGATCGAGCCCAGCACGGCGAATACCATGAGCACCGGCGGCAGCAGGTTGCGCGCCGAGATCCAGAGTTTTGCCGCGAGACTCGGCTCGTCGGGCTCGCGCGGAATGCGCGGGCCGGCCGACGGCTTCACCACGCAAAGAGTCAAGATGTAGATGATGTAAAGGCTGGCCATCACCAGCCCGGGCAGCGTCATGCCGTACATGATGTCGCCGACCGACACGTTGGCCATCGGCCCCATCACCACGGCCACCACCGACGGCGGGATGATGGTGCCGAGCGAGCCGCCGGCGCAGATGGTGCCGGAGATCAGCGCCTTGTCGTACTTGTAGCGCAGCATCACCGGGATGGTGAGCAGGCCGACCACCGACTCGGTCGCGCCGATCACGCCCGACGACGCGGCGAAGATGATGCACATGAGCACGGTGGCCAGCGCGAGGCCGCCGGGCAGGCGCCGCGTCCAGATGTGGATCGCCTCGAACAGCCGGTCGGCGATGCCCGAGCGCTCCAGCATCGCGCCCATGAACACGAACAGCGGCACGGCGGCGAGCACGAAGTTCGACGCCATGTCCTCGATCTTCTCGATGAACTGGAAGATGACCTTGTCGCCGAACACGCCGAGACCGAACAGCACCGCGGCGATCATCATGCAGAAGGCCACGGGGAACCCGAGGAACATCAGCACGAAGGCCGCGGGGAGCATCCAGAACGGGAGGTACTCCATCACCGGGCTCCCGCCGTGCCGGCCGGGCCGTGGCGGCCCGGGGGCTTCGCCCGAAGTTGCTGCGCGAGCTTCAGCATCTCCGCCAGCACCTGCAGCGCCAGCAGGACGAAGGCGACGAGGAACACCACGCGGAACGGCCAGACCGGCAGGTTGAGCGCCGACTGCCCGCTGCGCTCGTTGTGCGAGTAGCCGCTCCACAGGTGCCGCGCGAGCGCGAGCGCTGAGCCAGACCATCAGCGGCAGCACCACCGTGTAGCAGACGAGGTCGATGACGGCGCGCGTGCGCGGGGAGAACTTGTCGCTGAAGATGTCGATGCGGATGTGCTGGCGCTCGCGCAGCGTGAACGCCATCGCCAGCAGGAAGTGCGAACCGGTCAGCATGTAGCCGATCTCGAACGCCCACACCGTGGGCGCACCGAACAGGTAGCGCGCGAAGACTTCGTAACTGGTGGCGATGATCAGCGGAACGATGAGCAGCGCGGCGAACAGGCCGACGCTGCCCGACAACCGGTCGATTGCCCGGATCAGGACGTTCATGAGACCTCGAACAGGGCATCGCGGGCCGCCGTCGACTTCCGGCAGCCGGTTGCGCGGCGCAGCGCATCTGCCCCGCCGACGGGGAGGGCGGGCGCGGCGTCATGCCATCCGACGCCACGCCCGCCGCGACTTCATCGGGCGTGCTTCCGCCAGGATCGCTCACGAATCCTTGACCTTCACCTTGCGCCAGTGGTCGGCGCCCTTCCACAGCGCGTCGAACTCCTGCTGGCTCTTGAAGACCTTGGCGAACCAGGCGTTGTCCTTGGCTGTCTTGGCTGCCCAGTCGAGACCGATCTTGCGCCCGGCGAACTGCACTTCCGGGTCGAGCTCGATGATGACGTTGCCCGCCTTCTTGTAGAAGTCGAGCGCCTTGGCGTCCTCCTGGCCGATGCGCAGCCAGCTCTCGAAGGTGACGAGCTGGGCGACGGCCTCCATCAGCGCGCGGTCGGCGGGCGTGAGCTTGTTCCAGACCTCCTTGTTGATGCACAGCTCGAACGGCGCGGTCGGCTGGTGCATGCCGGGGTAGATCAGGTACTTCGCCACCTTGTAGAAGCCCGGGGCTGATGTTCTCCCACAGCGTGCCCCATTCGGTGGCGTCGATGGCGCCGCGCTCGAGCATCGGGTAGACGTCGCCGCCGGCGGTGGTCACCGGCGCGGCGCCGAGGTCCTTCGCCATCTCAAGCCATGCGCCGGCCGTGCGGATCTTGAGGCCCTTCAGGTCGGCGAGCGTCTTCACCGGCTTGCGCGAGTGCAGGAACACCTCCGCCGTGCGGATGAACAGCACCGTCGAGATGATCCCGTCCTGCTCCTCGCGGAACTGGCGCTGCAGCTGGAGGCCGCCGCGCCTCGTAGATCCAGTGCAGCATCAGCTCGGTGTCGAACGATCCGGCGTAGCCGCCGAACAGCACGGTCGTCGGATCCTTGCCCCAGTCGTAGCCCATCCAGGTGTGCCCCAGCTCGGCCACGCCGTTCTTCACCGTCTCCGGCACTTTCAGCGCGTTGCCGAGCGCGCCGCCGGGAAAGGTCTGGATCTTGATCCGGCCGCCGGTGAACTGCTCCATCCGCTGTGCGTAGGCCTTGGCGCCGATGTCCATCAGCGGACCGCCCGGCCAGCCGGTGGCCATCTTCCAGTTGTAGCTCTGCGCGCCCTGCGCGTGCACGGCCGTCGCGGCCAGGGCGGTCGCCGCCGTTGCGGCGCTCACCGCGCCTGCCTTCAGGAAATCCCGCTTCCTCATGCTTCCTCCTAGTGTGGATGGACTGCCGTTCCCGTCACGCTGTCGCCGCCGCCGCACGTTCGGCGGCCAGCCGCTTCACCAGACGCACTGCTTCCACCGAGTTCGGCGCATAACCATCGGCGCCGATCTGGGCGGCGAACTGCGCGCTGACCGGCGCGCCGCCGACGATGACCTTGCACTGCGCGTCGAGGCCGCGCTCCTTGAGGCCGGCGACGATCGCCCGCATCTCGCTCATGGTGGTCGTGAGCAGCGACGAGAGCCCCAGCACGTCCGGCTGGAACGCGGCGATCTCGGCGTAGAACTTCTCCCGGGGCACGTTGATGCCGAGGTCGCGCACCTCGAAGCCTACACCGCGGAGCATGGTCACGACGAGGTTCTTGCCGACGTCGTGCATGTCGCCGCTGACGGTGCCTATAACACCTTGCCGCGCTGCTGCTCGCCGCTCGCCGCGAGTCCCGGCGCCAGCACCTCCAGGCCGGCGGCCATGGCCCGCGCGGCCAGCAGGACCTCCGGGATGAAGGCTGCGCCCGAAGCCATGCGCTCGCCCACGACCGTGATGGCTGCGATGAGACCGCGCTCCAGGATGTCGCCGGCAGCCACGCCGCGGTCGAGCAGCGCCTGCACGTGCGCCTGGATGTCCTTGTGCTTGCCCTTGAATACATCCTGCCGAACCAGGTCGTATTCGTCGGCGGGCCCCGTCGCGGCCTGGGCGGCGGGCTTTGGCGCGGCGGGCGCAACGACCGCCGGGCGGAACGCGCCGGCCTGCAGCGGCAGCCGGCCTTCCTTCTCGATGCGCTCGCCGATGCGTTGCAGTCGCGAGAAGACCGCCGACGGCGGGACTTCGTCGGCGATGCCGATCACGATGCGCCTGCCAGGCGCGACGGCGCGGAAGAGCTCGTCCATGTAGGCTTCGAAGTCGGCCTCGCTGGTGCCGGGCATCACGACGGTGGAGGGGATGCCGCCGAACAGCGTGAGGTGCGGCGAGAGCCGCTCGTAGTACTCGGCGAGCGTCACCTTGGTCATCGGCGAGGGACAGAACGACTCGGCGATGTGCATCCCCGAGTCGCGGATCAGGTCCATCAGCCCGCGGTTCTCGCCGTCGGTGTGGCAGAGCACCAGCTTGCCGGCGGCGCCCAGCTTCGTCGCCGCCTTGCGGATCCACGGCTGGATCTCCTGCGCGAAGTACGGCGGGAACGTCAGCATGTCGTCGAAGTTGGCACCCCACCAGACCACCTCGGCCGGCGACCGGGCCAGGATGTCGAGTTCCTTCTCCATCAGCGGCGCGATGCGCTCGGCGAGCCCGCGCATCTCGTCGTAGTGATCCTTGTAGTGGATGAAGAACTGCGTGGCGTCGGAGAGGTCGCGCTGGATGGTGTGGAACGGCGACGCGTCGAGCGAGCCGATGCACACCGGCTGGCCGTTCTCGCCCATGTCGTCGGCCGCCCAGCGCCGGTAGCGATCGAAGTTGGGCACGACGTCCATGTGCTCGAACAGGTAGCCGGCCGGCGCGTAGTCGCGCGGCGTCTTGATGAGGTGCTCGACCAGCGCCGGGATGGTGATGCCGTGGCGCTGCGAATCGACGTCGTAGTGCGTCGTCGTGCTGACCATGCCGAGCGGCGTGTGGTATTCGACGCGGGTGCGCGGCCCGTCGCGATGCACGCGGACCTCGACGTCCTTCGGCAGCACGACGTCGAACACCGTGTCGCGGCTGTAGAAGACGTTGATGCCGCGGTGCAGGTACTGCGGCTGGTAGACGGGGTCGAGCTGGTCGTCGCAGAAGCGGTGGTGGAACGCCCAGCCTTCGGCGCGGGCGATCTCGTTCATCGGCGTGTCGGCATACTGCTTCGGCAGCGTGCCGGAGGTCGAATTGGCGAGATACCAGAGATCGAGCCGCGGCACGTACGGCAGCCGATCCACCATCTCGCCGCGCAGCGCCGCGAGGACGCGGGACCTGTGGGTGTGCATGGTCACTCCTCCTTGCACGCCGCGAGGCAGTGGACCGCGGCTTCGGCGGTGCATCGCCGCCCGTCGGAGTATTCGGCGCCAAGGCGCCGCCTGTCCACATTGCCGTTGCCGCATCTTGATGTGGATCAACACGCGGCGCAGGCTCAGAAGTCGATGCTGACGGTGGCCCGGGTGAACGCCTCGATCTTGTCGATCAGGCGGTCGGTGGCGGTCGCGGCGGCTTCCTCGTCGCCGGCGGCGATCGCGCGCGCGATGTCGGAATGCAGCTTGGCCGTCTCCGGCATGTCGGGCGTCTGCTTGTAGTGGTGGTACCAGAAGCGCCGCGACAGCGACTGCGTCAGCCCCATCGCGCTCACCGTGAACTCGTTGCGGGCGGCGGCGAGGCAAAGGTCGTTGAAGGCCCGGTCGACGCGCATGAACGCGATGTCGTCGTTGCGGCGCGCGCTCTTCTCGAACTCGGCGGCGAGCTCCACGAAGCGCGCGCGGATCTCCGGCGTCGCGCGGCGCGCGGCGCTCTTCGCGAGCAGCCGCTCGACCTCGCGCCGCAGTTCGATGAGGCGCAGCTGGCTGTTGACGTTGATGTCGGAGACGATCACGCCGCGCCGCGGCAGGATGGTCACCAGCCGCTCGCGCGCGAGCCGCTGCAGCGCCTCGCGGATCGGCGTGCGCCCGATGCCCAGCCGCTGCGACAGCGCGCCCTCGGAGACGGCCGATCCCGGCGGGATCTGCAGCGTGACGATCAGCTCCTCGAGGTCCGTGTACGCCTTCTCCGTCAGCGTCTGCGGGCTGGCGGGCGCGGCCGCGGCCGCGCGCCGCGGGCGCGGGCGCTACAGCTGCCGTCTGTTTTGCACCAGGCCTAGGAATCGCTCGTACTCCTTGTCGTCGACGCCGTAGCTGTGGTCGTCGTCGGGAAAGGTGCCGGCCTTGACGTCGGCGACGTAGGCCTCGATGCCGCGCACCGCGACCTCGGTGAGGTTGGCGTAGCGCTTGGTGAACTTGGGCTTGAAGTCGGTGAACACGCCGAGGAGGTCGTAGCACAGCAGGATCTGGCCGTCGGTGCCCGACGCCGGCGCCGATGCCGATGGTCGGAATCTCCAGCTGCTCGCTGATCACGCGCGCGATCTTCGCCGGCACCGCCTCGAATTCGAGCATGAAGCAGCCGGCGTCCTGGATCGCGAGCGCGTCCTCGAGGATCTTCATCGCGGCGTCGGCGGTGCGGCCCTGGATCCTGAAGCCGCCGAACATCGCGATGGTGTGCGGCGTGAGGCCGATGTGCGACGCCGTCGGGATGCCGGCGTCGACCAGCGCCTTGAGGATGTGCGCCTGCGACTTGCCGCCCTGCGGCTTCACCGCGTCGCACAGCGCCTCCTGCATGAAGCGCGTGGCGTTGGCGAGCGCGCGGTCGACCGTGTTGTAGCTCTGGTAGGGCATGCAGCCCAGCGTGAAGGTGTTGGGCGCGCCGCGGTGCACGGCGAGCGCGTGCATCACCATCATGTCCATCGTCGCGGGTATGGTGCTCGGATGGCCGTGCGCGACCATCGCCAGGCTGTCGCCGACCACCGCCACGTCGACGTGCGCCATCTCCGCCCACTTGGCGGACGTGTAGTCGGGCACCGACATGTACACCATCTTCTCGCCGGTGCGCTTGGAATCCCGGATCTCCGCGATCGTGCGCTTCTTGTGCTCCTGCTCGGCCATCGCCGGCCCTCCGTTGATATGCACCTCATATATTAGCTGATTCCGGCGCCGGCGGAAGGGGCGCCGCGACCGGCGGGGCGGCGTGTGTCGCCGCCGCGGCCATCGCCGAGCGGCTACAATCGGCGGCATGGCGCGTCGTCCGCGGCCCGGGCCCGGGCATGGGGGCACCGCGACAGAACCGACTTCCTGCGCCGATGCCCTATCGCCTCATCGCTTCCGACCTCGACGGCACGCTGCTGCGCGACGACGGCACCGTCAGCGCCCGCACCCGTGCGGCGCTCGCGGCGGCGGCGGAGCGGGGGATCCCGATCGTCATCGTCACCGGGCGCCCGCCGCGCTGGGTGCGCGACCTGCCCGCGCTGACGGGCGCGCACGCGGTCGTCGTCTGCGCCAACGGCGCGCTGCTCTACGACGTCGATGCGCACGCGATCATCGATCACGCCCCGATCCCGGGCGCGCTGGCGGTCGATCTGGTCGACGCGCTGCGTGCCGAGGCCGCCGGCTGCACGTTCGCCTGCGAGATGGCCTTCCAGTTCGGGCACGATGCCGCGTACCCGGCGCGCTATCCGCCGCCGGACGTGCTGATCGGCGACGTGCGCGAGATGGTCGCCGGCGCGGGGGCGACCAAGCTCATCGTCCGCGACGACCTGATCGACCACGATGCGCTCGTCGCGGTCGTGCGGCACGTGGTGCGCGGGCGCGCCGAGGTCACGCACTCGGGCTTCGGCATCGTCGAAATCTCCGCGCCGGGCGTGGACAAGGCGCGCGGGCTGCGCGTGGCGTGCGAGCGCCACGGCATCTCCCCGGCGCACGCGATCGCCTTCGGCGACATGCCCAACGACATCCCGATGCTGGTGCTCGCGGGGCACGGCGTCGCCGTCGCCAACGCGCATGCCGACGTGCGCGCGGTCGCCAACGAGATCACGGTGTCGAACGAGGAGGACGGCGTGGCCGTCGTGCTCGAACGGGTATTGGGGTGACCGGGCGGCGCCGCTCGAGGCGCGCACCAAGGTCGCGTGGCACGCGATCCTGACCGACAGCGAGACCTGGCGGTTCTGGTAGAAAGGCCGCGGGCCCAACGGTCGGCGACAGACACATGCGCAACTTCAACTGCCTCGCGCTCTACATCAACATGGATCACGAGACGGCCAGGAACGACAGCATCCGGCGGGCGCTGGAGATGGCCGGTCTTCCTTATGACCATGACTGGATCCGGATTGCGAACGGCTGCTGCAACGCCACCAGTTCCTACATCATCCGGCGCGACTACATCAAGGTGCTGAAATCGAGCTGGGAGCAGTCGTTGCCGCAGTTCATCGACACGATCGAAACGATCAAGCGCAACAAGAACGCATCGGAAGGCCAGCGGAAGCAAACCAGGCCGCTGTGGTGGTACAACACCGACTGTCATCCGTGGGCCGACCTGCAGGCGCGTGATGGCTGGTTCGTCCTCTACAAGTACATCACGTATCAGAATCGGGGCAGGTTCCCCAGCTACAACAACATGACCACCGAAACCTTCCGTCGCGAGCACCAGTGACATCGCTGCCCAAGCCGACGCTCGACCTGCGCGGCCTGAATGACCGACGGGCTCAGATCGGGGACATTGCCTCTCGACCCCGCGGGCGCACGTCCAGCTTTACGTCGGGGGCGCTCCATCGACCTGCCGCCGAATCAGTGCGGCGATCTCTGAAGGATGGCTGCTCGGAAGAAAGTGACTCCCGCCTTCGATCGTTACGAGCTGCGCCCCAGGAATTGAAGTGTGCAGAAGCTCGGCAATTCTGCGCATGGCCGAGTGACTGCTTCCTCCGCTAACCACCATTGTCGGAATGTCGATCGACTGCAGGGTCTCCTCGCTGGGTTCAAATGGCGTTCCGGAGGACCAGTCACGCACGTTCACCGCGGTGGTCGCGACGATGTAGCTGCGAGCCTTCGGCGGCATCGAATCGAAGGCACCCGGCCCGCCGTAGAAGTCGATGACGTGCCGGGCCGCCTCGGTATTCCCCCGAGCAAAGTCGGCGAAGTACAGATCCGTCATCGTCTTGAACATCCCATAGTGTTCTAGGTCTCCCACCGAGCGCAGCAGGCCCAGAGGGTTCGCCTCGACGAGCAGCAGACTCGCGGGCCTGCGTCGGCCCGTCAAGGTATGCACGATGGCGGCGAGTCCTCCGAACGAGTGCCCCACAACATGAGGAGACGTGCCAATCCGGTCGATGATCCGATCGATGAGACCTACCTGCTGGGTCATGGTGGCATTGCCATCCGGCCGGATGTCCGGCGTTGCTCCGTATCCCAGCAGGCTCGTCGTGACCATGCGGTAGCCGTCACCGAGATACCCCAGGACCGCCTTCCAGCCTGTGCCGGTGCCGAAGCTCCCGGGCAGGAACAGCAGGGCTGGGCCGGAACCCGTCTCGGCGTAGTCGAATGCGACGATCGGCTCGCTCACGATGCTCTCCCGGTGATGCGTTCACGGCCGCTTGCTCCGTCGCTCTGCCTGGAGCGGCAGCAGATCTCTGGTCTTGCATGCTGCATTTGCCTCAGAGCACGAACATGCGCGGAGCGCAAGGCGCCACTATAGCGCTTGGTCAATTGCTCGGTCGCACCAGCTAGCGGAGCGTCTCGTCGATCGGGCACGGGCTCGCCGGGTGGATTGGCGCACGGCGGCAACGCCGGAAGACGCCATGGTGCGGCCAGCCTGAACGGCGCATGCATCGGCCGGACCCGTTCGCCAGACCCTGCCTACCTCGCAGCCCGCTGAGCGCGCCGCCAAGCCGCCGGGGGCCGCCCGACCAGGCGCTTGAAAGCACGCGCGAAGGCGGCCTCGGAGTCGTAGCCGACCTCCTGGGCAATCGTTGCCACCGTCGCGTCTCCTTCGCGAAGGAGGGCCGCGCCACGCTGCATTCGCCAGTTCGTCAGGTACTGCATCGGCGGCTGACCGACCAGGTCGACGAAGCGTTCGTGCAGCGCCGATCGCGAGAGCCCAACCTGCCGGCCCAGCTCGTCGATCGTCCAAGGCTCAGCGGGCTGCTCGTGCATCAGGCTGATCGCCTTGCCGACATGACGGTCACGCAGTGCAGCCAGCCAGCCCGAGGCATCCTCGGGCAGCGATTCGAGGTAGCGACGCGCGGCATCGACAAACACCATCTCGCTGACGCGCTCGAGCACCGCCGCGCTGCCGGGCCGGCGCTCGCGAGATTCGGACACCGCTTGGTGCAGCACCGGCGCTACCCACGCACCCACGCCACCGGCCGGCAGATGCAGCAAGCGCGGCAGGGCCGCGATCAGAGGGTTGAAGGGGCGCAGGTCGCAGCCGATGAAGCCGCAGACGACGATGGCGCTCGCCTCGTCGGCCGGCATCTCGGCGCCGGGCCGCAGCACGCCGCGGTGGTAGGACACCGCGATCGGCTTGGGGTCGTCGCGGGTCGTGAACTGCCAGTCGCTGTCGTCGGGTTGCGCGCGCATGCCCGGCGCGCTCGAAAGCACGTGTGCGTGGCCGCGCGGGAACATCACGATGTCGCCGCCGGCCAGGCGCACCGGCGGCTCGCCGTCGGTCGCCGCCCAGCCGTTGCCCTTGGCGATCAGGTGGTAGGCGAGGACGTGCTCGGCTCCAGGCATCAAGGCGTCGGAAAGCTGGGGCGCCCCCAGCGTCTCGGCAACCCATTCGCCGCGAAAGCTCACGTAATAGAAGATCGCACCGCGCAGTTGCACGCTGCGCAATACGTCGGACAGAGGATCGTGGTTCATCGCAGGAACGGCGGCGGAGCCTCGATCAAGAACGGCGGACGCCCGACCAAGCCGGGACGGCAATTGCGGACGCGCCGGCAAATCTGCAGGAGATTTGGTGAAGCGTCAACAACCGCGTTTGCGAACAATGCAGTCATCGTCGCAATGCCGCGGCGATCGCGTTCCGGGCGAAGGGCCCGCCTGGCGGCAGGCCCCACAATTCAACCAGGAGAGCTCCATGAGTCTTGCAACGGCAACCCCCACGTCCACCCCCGACTACGCCGCGATCAAGCAGCGTCAGCAGGCCACTTGGGCAAGCGGCGGCTTCGCGGTCATCGGCACCACCTTGCAGATCGTCGGCGAGTCGCTCGCCGAAGCCGTCGATGTGCGCGCCGGCGATCGCGTGCTCGATGTCGCTGCCGGTAACGGCAACGCAACGCTTGCTGCGGCACGCCGCTTCGCCCAAGTCACCTCGACCGATTACGTGCCGGCCTTGCTCGACAAGGGACGCGAGCGAGCGCGGGCCGAAGGTCTGTCCGTGCAGTTCAAGGCCGCCGATGCCGAGGACCTGCCTTTCGACGACGGAAGCTTCGACGCGGTGCTGTCCACCTTCGGCGCCATGTTCACACCAGACCACACTCGCCCGGCGCGCGAGATGCTGCGCGTGCTGCGAAGTGGCGGTCGCATCGGGCTTGCGAACTGGACGCCCGAAGGCTTCATCGGCCGGCTGTTCAAAGTGATCGGCGCCTACCTGCCACCCCCTGCCGGCCTGAAGTCGCCCGCATTGTGGGGTACCGAGTCGCACATCGTCGAACTGTTCGGCAGCCGCGCCGCGCAGATCCAGTGTCGGCGTCAGCATTTCAAGTTCCGCTACCGCTCAGCCGCGCACTGGGTGCAGGTGTTCCGCGATTTCTACGGACCGACGCACAAGGCCTTTGCCGCGCTCGACGACGCAGCCAGGCCGGCGTTGGAACGGGACATAACCACGCTGCTCGAGCAGATGAACACCGCGGGCGCGACATCGTTGGTGGTGCCCGGCGAGTACCTCGAGGTCGTGATCACCAAGCAATGAAACGAGGCGGGCCGACGCGCCCGCTTCGATCGATCACCAGAAGGCGATCAAACGCTCGCGCTCGCGTCACCGGGCGCGTGGCGATCACGCGTTTCATGTGGTCAAGCATCTGTGGGGCTCCACCAAGGTGCGTTCCCCAGTGCGGCCGCTGTCGAACTGTTCTCGGTCGCTCACCGCCGCTTCCGGGCCGGTGAGCGGAGCGGCGCAACCGCGCTTGGTCGCTCGCGACCTCGGCAACCCCCCGTTTCGGGCTCACAAGCGGTACTCTGCCGTTTTCGCATTGGTCACTTCGGAGTCTACATGTTCGCTTCCCTGCTCGCTCCCGTTGGCCGTTGGCTCGCCAGGTCCTGGCGCCTTCTCGATTGCACCCGACGCGTGGTGCTGAACCTGTTGTTCGCGGCAGTGGTGGTCGCGCTCCTGATCGTCGTGGTCAAGCGCGGCCCGCCGGCATTGGAAGAGCAGACGGCGTTGGTGCTCGACCTCAAGGGCACGATCGTCGAGCAGCGTGCCGCCGGACTGCGCAACATGGCGCTCGCCCAGGCGACCGGGCAGGAAGGGCAGAATGTCCAGCTGCGCGATGTGCTGGCCGTGCTCGACGCCGCTGCGAAAGACCCCAGGATCGTTCGCGTTGTACTGATGCTGGACGACCTGCAAGGAGCCGGACTGCCGGTCCTGCGCGAGGTGGCCGCGGCGCTCGAGCGCTTCAAGTCCGCCGGCAAGTCCGTCGTGGCATGGGGCTCGGCGTACAACCAGCAGCAGTACTACCTCGCCGCGCATGCGGACGAAGTGCTCCTCGACCCGTTCGGCCTAGTGTTCATGGACGGGTACGGGCGTTACCGCAACTACTACCGCGATGCACTCGACAAGCTGGGGATCACGGTGAACCTGCTGCGCGTGGGGAAGTACAAGAGCTTCGCCGAGCCATTCATCGCGAATGCGCCATCGGACGCCGCGAGGGAGGCGGAGAGTTACCTCTACAACGCGCTGTGGGCCACGTACACCGACGACGTCGCGAAGGCGCGAAAGGCCCCGCCGCAGACCGTGATGGCCTACATCGACGAGATGCCCGAGCGGCTGGCCGCGGCCGGAAGCGACCCTGCGAAGATGGCGCTGGATTCCAGGCTCGTCGACGGCCTGAAGACCCGCGACCAGCTGCGTCAATCGATGATCGAGCGCGGCGCCAAGGACAAGGAGGGCAAGACGTTCCGGCAGGTGTCACTGGAGGACTACCTGGCGCACGTCAAGCCCGCGACCGATGGCGACGCCGTCGGTGTGATCGTGGCCGAAGGCGAGATCGTCGACGGCAAGGCACCGCCAGGCACCGTGGGTGGGCTGTCCACCGCTGCACTGGTGCGCAAGGCGCGCGAGGATGAAAAGATCAAGGCGATCGTGCTTCGCGTCAATTCACCCGGCGGCAGCGCGTTTGGTTCCGAACTCGTGCGGCGCGAGCTGGAGCTCGCGCGCGCTGCCGGCAAGCCGGTCGTGATCTCGATGGGCGATGTCGCGGCGTCCGGCGGCTACTGGATCTCGATGTCCGCAGATGAAGTGATCGCGGATCCCGCGACGATCACCGGATCGATCGGCGTCTTCGGTCTGCTGCCCACGGCCGACAAGGCGCTCGCCAAGATCGGTGTCCACACCGCAGGCGTGACGACCACCTGGCTCGGCGGCGCGGCCGACCCGCGGCTCCCGTTCAACCCGCGCGTGGGGGAACTCATCCAGATGGGCGTCAATCACATCTACGCCGAGTTCACCACCAAGGCGGCGCAGGCGCGCAAGACGACGCCGGAGAAGATCGACGAAGTGGGGCAGGGACGCGTCTGGTCGGGCGCGCAGGCCAAGGAGCGCGGGCTGGTGGATTCCCTGGGCGGCTACACCGATGCGCTCAAGTCGGCGGCCAGGCGCGGCAAGCTCGGCGATGACAAGGGAGAAGGCTTCCGCGTGGCCTACATCGAGAGCGAGCCCGGTCGGCTGCAGCGCGTGCTCGACATGCTCGGCGGCGCGGCGGCAGGCGTCCTTGCCGAGCGCCTTGACCTTGCCTTGGTCCCAGACGGGACGCCGACGAAGCTGGCGCACGAGGTGGTGCGCGACGTCGGCTGGCTTGCGAACCTTGCCAGAGAAGGCAAGCCGTTCACCGCGATCGTCCACTGTCTTTGCCGGGCGCCTTGAGTGCGCGTCGCCCTCTACGGTCGGACGGCGGCCATGAACCCGTTGTAGGCCGGGTCGGCGCGCTCTTCGTCCGTGACGCGCGCCTCGTCGTTGCGGATCACGCGCGCCATCACGGAGCCGGGCGGGGTCCCATGGTCGAGCGGCACGCCGCCTTCGATCAGGACCAGCGCCGTTGCCCAGTTTCGCAGGTCGGCCTGGTACGTCACCGGGGACCAATCGCGTGCGTCACCGCGCGTGTCGTGCACCATCCGGTCGACCCCGCGTGCGAGGAGGATGCGCGCAGCCTCAGGCGTCAGTCGCGGGTGGAACAGCACCGAGCGTCCGTCGCGCATGGGGGCGTTGGCGCTCAAGCCTCCATCGAGGAGCATCTCGAGAACGAGACGCCCGCGGTCGCCCTTGGCATTGGCCGCCAGCTCGAGCAGCGACTCCTCGTGTCCCACGGCATCCGGCAGGGGTAGCGCCCCGGCCGCCACAAGGAGGCGGAGCCCCTCGAGGTCGCGCATCGAGCCCCCGTCCGCGATCGCCGCGCGCGTCGCCAGCCCGAGCAGCGACTCGCCGCGCTCGTCCCTGGCCGAGAGGTCGGGACCCGGTGTGGCGCGCAGCAGGGTATCGAGCTTCGCGTAGTCATTGCGGACGATTGCCATCGCCGCTTCGCGCCCCGCGACATCCGGATAGGCGTACTTCGGGCTTGCCACGCGAGGGACATGATCACGCATCGACGGGTAGATCAGGGCGAGCCCCTGCCGCGACACCGTCAACGTCACGCCCAACACGGTGGGCGTTGCGGCCAGCACACATCCAAGGATCACGAGGAGCGAGCGATCGGTCGAGCGTCCCGCCCAGAGCAGGAGCGCGGCGACGGCGCCGAGGGCCGCCAGCGCCGAGCCCAAGCCCTGTCCCAGTCCGCGCGTCGCGGCGTCGCCGACATCGCGGCTGAAGAACAGCACGGCCGCCCCGACCAGGTCGATGGCGATGAAGATCCAGCCGACGAAGGCGAATGTGCGCATCAAGGACGCCGTAGCGTTGACGATTGCAGAGCGGGGCCGGCGGCGAATCTATGCGGCGCGCGCCCCACGGGTGATCCGCCGGCTCGCTGACGGAATGGATAGGGAACCCAATCGCGCCAGCTTGATTCTGGTCGGGGCGGTGGTGCGGGTCAAGCGTCGCCTTGCGGCGGCAATGGGTTGCCGATGCGCATCCTCGCCAATGACCGTTGCGGTCGCGCTCGATCGGCGCGAAACCTTTCAGGCGATTTTGGGGCATCATTGCATCCTCGGCCGCGTGATGCCGAGGCTTGCCGTGCTTCTCCACTCACCGCCGCCGGTCCGCGTGACGCGGCAGTACGCAGCGAGATCGCCATGCCCATCCTGACCGAGGAAGCGCGCTCCATCCCCGTGCCGCGGATGTACCGGGTCCGGCAGGGCTTCGACGCTCCGCAGCTCGCGGATCCCGCCGCCGCGCTCGCCGACGAGCTTGCGAAGCCCGCGATCCGCTCGCTCGTCGCGCCGGGCGCGCGGGTGGCGGTCGCCGTGGGTTCGCGCGGCATCCGCGGCCTCGACCGCCTCGCCCGGGCGCTCGTCGACGGGCTGAAGGCGCAGGGCGTCGCACCGTTCATCGTGCCGGCGATGGGCAGCCACGGCGGCGCGAGCGCGGAAGGCCAGCGCGACCTGCTCGCCCGCTACGGCGTGTCCGAGGCCGCGCTGGGCGTGCCGGTCATGGCGTCGATGGCAACCACCGTGATCGCCGAGACCGCCGGCGGGGTGCCGATCCACTTCTCGACCGAAGCGCTCGCCGCCGACCTGGTGGTGCCCCTCGCGCGCGTCAAGCCGCACACCGACTTTCGCGGCCCCGTGGAGAGCGGCCTGTGCAAGATGCTCGCGATAGGGCTCGCGAAGCATGCGGGATGCTCGCGCCTGCACCGCGAGGGGTTCCCCAGGTTCGGCGCGCTGCTCCCCGAGGTCGCGGGCCGCGTCCTCGAACTCACGAAGGTCGGCTTCGGGATCGCCATCGTCGAGAACGCCCTCGACGAGACCGCGCACGTCGAGGCCGTGCCGGCCGCCGACTTCCTGCGCCGCGATGCCGAGCTCCTGGTCCTGGCCAAGCGTCTGATGGCGCGGATCATGCTGCCCGCGATCGACGTGCTCGTGGTCGAGCGGATCGGCAAGGACATCTCGGGCGCGGGCATGGACCCCAACATCATGGGCCGCACGGTGAAGGGCCCGCTCGAGGGCTACGACGGCCCCGAGATCCGGCGGATCGTCGTCCTGGGGCTGACCGAGGCGACGCACGGCAACGCGATCGGCATCGGCGCGGCGGACTTCACGCTCGAGGCGGTGGTCGACGAGATCGATCGCGAAGCCACCTACGCCAACAGCATCGCCGCCGGCTATCCCGAGTCCGGGCGCATTCCGGTCGCGCTTGCCGACGAGGCGGAAGCGATCCGCGCGGCGCTGGGCTGCACGCCGGGTGTGGACCTCGCCCGGCCGCGCGTCGTGCGCATCCGCAACACGCTCGACCTGCGCACGATCGAGGTCTCCGAGGCGCTGCTCGACGACGTGCGGCGCGAGCCCCGGCTCTCGCTCGAGGCCTGACGGGGCGCTCGCGCGCCAACGCGCCCATCCTCCCCCGGACGCGCCGTCAGGAGCACTGCCCGGTATAGCCGCAGGCCGTGCAGAACTCGCAGCCGTCGCGGCGGATCATCGCGGCGGCGTAGCAGTTGGGGCACACCTTGCCCTTGATCGGCGCGGTCTCGTTGTCCGCCGGCCGCATCGCGTCGGGCAGCGCGAGGATGCCCGTGCTGCGGATCGCGCGGCCGTCGTCGTCGAGGATGCCCAGCACCTTGTAGCGGTGCAGCAGCAGCGTCGCGATGTAGGCGACGGTGCTGGGGTAGGTCCGCGAGCGGTCCTCGCCAGGCACGCGCGCCCAGAAGTTGCCGTTCTGCTCGCCGAAGTTGAGGAGCTTGCCGAGCTTGAGGCCGATCCAGTTGGCGTCGACCACGCGCATGTCGAGCGAGATCAGCTTGCACAGGCCGTCGAGCACCTTCGGATACTCGCCGGCGAGCCAGATCGAGTAGGGCCGGCGGCTGCCGTCGGGCAGATGCAGCTCCTTCACGCAGAGGACGAAGTCGTCGCCGGTGTTCGGGTTGGCGATGTCGACGGTCCAGCTCATCGTGCCGAGCGGGCCGGCTTTCGGCTCCTTCTTCGAGAAGAGCGCGTCCATCATCGGCGTGGGCAGCGGCACCAGCTGCGCTCCGGGCTCGACGAAAACGCGCAGTTGCTCGCAGCGCAGCCGGACGATGTTGGCGAAGACGGCGACCACGCCGCTCTGCCACTGCGGCTTGCCGTCGGGCGGCATCGGCAGCGTGAAGCCCTGCTCGTCGCGCACCTTGGCCAGCGCGTCGAGCTTCATCTTGAGCCACGCCCGGTCCTCGCTGCGCATGTCCATCGACAGCGTCTTGGCGATCGCGCCGAGGCCGCGCGGCTGCTCCGCGCCGTTGACCCAGACCTCGAACGGCAGCGGCGGCTCGCCGACCTGCCCGATGAAGATCGCGAAGCTCTCGCTGCGCTCCGGGATCTCGACCATGTAGCTCCAGGCGAGGTTGCCCTCGGCCAATTCGGGCCGTCCCGGCCACTTGAGGCTCGCGAGCGCCGGCTGCGGCGCGAACGAAAGGCGCACGCGGCGGTCTGGGTCGTCCTTGAGGTCCTGCGGCTCCGACGAGGACGCCTCGCCGGGCGTCTGCCTCGCATCGAGCACCGAGCCGACCACGTTGTTGGGCCGGTAGGTCGTGATCCCCTTGAGGCCCGCCTTCCACGCGTCGAGGTACAGGTTGCGGAAGTCCTCAAACGGGTAGTCCTCGGGGACGTTGACGGTCTTGCTGACCGCGGCGTCGATGTAGGGCTGCACGGCCGCGATCATGCGCATGTGGTCGACCGCGCTCATCTCGAGCGCGTGGACGAAGGACGGCGGCAGATGCTGCGCGTCGCCGCCCATGCGCTGCCACAGCCGGTACGCGTAGTCCTCGACCAGGTATTCCTGCTTGCTGCCGTCCGGCATCCGCTTCTTGCGCGTGTAGGTCCACGAGAACGTGGGCTCGATGCCGCCGGACGCATTGGCCGCGAAGGCGAGCGAGATGGTGCCGGTCGGCGCGATCGACAGCAGGTGCGAATTGCGCAGCCCGTGCGCGCGGATCTGCTCCTGCACCTCCGGCGGCAGGCGCGACGCGCAGTGCGGCGCGGCGAGCAGCTTGTCCGCGTCGAACAGCGGGAAGCGGCCCTTCTCCTGCGCGAGCGCGGCCGACGCTGCGTAGGCGGCGTCGCGCATCGAGCGCGTGATCTCGGCCGCCATGGCGCGCCCCTGCTCGCTGTCGTAGCGCAGGCCGAGCATGGTCAGCGCATTGGCGAGGCCGGTGTAGCCCAATCCGACGCGCCGCTTGTCCATCGCCTCGCGCTGCTGCTGCGGCAGCGGCCACAGCGTGACGTCGAGCACGTTGTCGAGCGCGCGGATCGCGATCTTCACCACCTCGCGGAATTTCGCGAAATCGAACGTCGCACCGGGCGCGAAAGGATCGCCGACGAAGCGCGTGAGGTTGATCGAGCCGAGGCAGCAGCAGCCGTAGGGGGGCAGCGGCTGCTCGCCGCAATTGTGAACATACAGTCCGTTCGCATCGAACGCGTGGACGCCGTCGACGGTTACGTCGTAGACATCTTCCGTGGTTCCCTCCGCCACCGAGAGGACCGTCGTGACGAAGCGCTCGCGATTCGGCGCGCGCCGGTAGCTGTCCACCGCCGCCTGCAGCGCGGTCGCTTTGTGAGTGTCCTCGAAGCCAACAGTCGACATGAAGCGGGCGAGGTTGGCGCCGGAAATGACAAGTTCGTGCTGGGCGCGGTGCGGATAGTTGCGTTGCCCTCCCTTGCCATCGGGCATCGGGCGGATCCCGCTGGCGCGCCGCTCCGGGTAGATGGTTGACGCGATGCCTAGCCGCAGCAGCATGCGCTGTACCGCATGCAGGTCTTCAAGGTTCGACTGGGAAAGGCGCACGCTGACGCCTTTGCGTTGCGTACCTTGCACCGAGCCGTCGGCGTCGAAAAGTCCGCGAAGGAAAGCGCGGCAAAACTCGGACGAACAGCGTTCGATCTGGGGCGTCACATTTTTGGCGCCGGGGGATAGGCCCAGGTCGATGGCGATCTTCCGGAGGCTGCCAAGCGACATCCGGCTCTCGCTGCGGCCCGCTACTGGTCTTTGCCAGCCGCGGAAGTCGGCGCGATGGCGGAGTGTCCGGGCGGCCCGTTCGGCGGCGGCAGTCACCGCTGCGGCGGCGACCGAGAAGATCGCCCGACCGTTGGCTTCACGCTTCATTGCGGGATCCCACACCGAGATCGTCGCCTTGTCGCTCTTCAATACCCCATCGCCGACGAGCAGGCCCATCAGGTAACCTTCGGCCGCGCCGTACGCGCCGCTCCACCCGGCGAGTCCGCCATGGTCGTGCAGAACGACCTTGTCGCCGGTGCGAAGCTCTCCCGCCGGAACCCATTCCACCTCGCGCAGGTTGCGAGTGAACTTGCTGACGCGGCGCACGCGGTGGTTGGCGGAGAGGCGAAGGCTTTGGCCGTCGGTCGTGGTGATGCTCAACACCGGCCTGGCGCCGGTACTGAAGAAGCCCTTGGACCGCGTGGAGTACGCCTTGCCGTCGACAATCGCTTCGAAGGGGACACCAACCAATTCTGCGACCTGACGCGGGCCCTCGGCGGTCAGAATCCAAGTGTCGCCGGTGACGCACGGGTTGGTCGCCGCGATGGTCTCGCAGTACGAGAGATTGTTGTCCTGGTTGACGCGGTCGATGAATATCACGCCGGGCTCGGCGTGGCTGTAGGTCGAGCGCATGATGCGGTCGAACAGATCGCGCGCGCCGAGCTTGCCGTACGCCCAGGTGCCGTCCGCGCGCCGGGCGCCGCCCTCGCGGTCGAACGGCTCCGCCGCGTGCCACAGCTCGATCTCGCCGCCGGACTCGACCGCGCGCATGAACGCATCGGTCACCGCCACGCTCATGTTGAAGTTGGCGAGGCCGCCGTCGCGCTTGGCGTCGATGAAGTCGCCGATGTCGGGATGGTCGCAGCGCAGCATCGCCATCTGCGCGCCGCGCCGGCTGCCGGCGGATTCCAGCGTCTCGCAGCTCTTGTCGAACACCCGCATGTACGACAGCGGCCCGCTCGCGCGCGAATGCGTGCCGTGCACCATCGCCCCGCGCGGGCGGATTCCGGAGAAGTCGTAGCCGACGCCGCCGCCGCGGCGCATCGTCTCGGCAGCCTGGCTCAACGCCGCGTAGATCGAGGGCACGCCGTCCTTCTCGCCGCTGATGGCGTCGCCCACCGGCTGCACGAAGCAGTTGATGAGGGTGGCCGCGATGCCCGAGCCGGCCGCCGAATTGACGCGCCCGCCGGGGATGAAGCCGTCGTGCATCGCCGTGAAGAACCGCGCTTCCCATTCGGCGCGCAGCTCCGGCGCCTCGGCTGCCGCCAGCCCGCGCGCCACGCGCCGGCGGACGTCGTCGGCGCACTTTTCGTCGCCCTTTGCGTATTTCTCGAGCAGGACGTCGAGGCAGATCGGCTGCTCGTCGGCCAGCAGCGCGGCGGGATCGAGTTTCATTGCAAAGCCTCTGCCGCGCGGAGGGTGCGCGTCATGCGGATCGCCGTTTCGCGCGCGCGGTAGTAACCGGGGAGCCGTCGCGTTTCCGCGAAGCCCGCTGCCCGGTAGAGCGCGTGCGCCGCCCCGTTTGCGGCGCGCAGCTCGACGTCGACGGCGGCCATGCCTGCCGTCATGGCCGTCCGGACCTGCCACTCGGTCATCCGCCGGGCGATGCCGCGCCGCTGGTGCTGCGCGTGCACGGCCAGCAGCACGAGGTGGGCGCGCTCGTCGCCGACGCTCATGATGGCGAAGCCCGCCGTCTGCTCGCCCGCGCTCGCGACCACGGTCACCGTTTCCGCATCGGCAAGCAGGCGCGCGACGCGATCGGGCCGGTAGTGCCAGCCGAGCCCGGTCTCGATCAGGTCGCGCGACATCGCCGCCAGCGTCAGTGCGTCGGCGAGGCGCGCGAGGCGCAGGGTGACGTCGGCGAGATTCATGCCTGCCATTGTGCCAATTCCCGCGGCGAATAGCGAAGTGGCGAAATCGGACCTGACCCCACTTCGGGTCTGGCACAATCGCTGCTCGCGAATGGAGGGGGGATGGAGAAGGCGGGCGTCAAGGCAGGGGCGGGCGGTCGGCACGGCGCCGGCGAGGCCGAATCCACCTACGCCTGGGTGCGGCTCGTCGCGGCGGTGGTGCTCTCGACCATCGGCGGGGTCGGCATGTGGTCGGGCGTGGTCGCGCTGCCGGCGGTGCAGGCCGAGTTCGGCGTGGCCCGCGGCTCGGCGTCGTTTCCCTACACGATGACGATGATCGGCTTCGGGCTGGGCGGCGTGCTCATGGGCCGGCTGTCCGACCGCTTCGGCGTCATCGTGCCGGTGCTTCTGGGCTCGGCGGCGCTGGCCGTCGGGTTCGCCGTCGCCGGCGCTGCGTCGAGCCTTTGGCAGTACGCGCTTGCGCTCGGGCTGCTGGTGGGCGTGGGCAGCGCTGCGACGTTCGGGCCGCTCGTCGCCGATACCTCGATGTGGTTTCACCGCCGCCGCGGACTCGCGGTGGCCATCGTCGCCAGCGGCAACTACGCCGCGGGCACCGTGTGGTCGCCGACGGTCCAGCATTTCATTGCGACCGACGGCTGGCGGCACACGTATTTCGGCATCGCCGCCTTCTGCGCGGTGACGATGCTGCCGCTGGCGCTGGTCCTGCGCCGGCGGCCGCCGGTCCTCGGGGCGGCGCCCGCCGGCGCGCAATCGGCGGCAGGCGGCATGACGGGGCTCGGGATCTCGCCGACGGCGCTGCAGACGCTGCTGATCGTCGCCGGCGTATCGTGCTGCGTCGCGATGTCGATGCCCCAGGTGCACATGGTCGCGTACTGCAGCGATCTCGGTTACGGCGCGGCGCGCGGCGCGCAGATGCTCTCGCTGATGCTCGGTTGCGGCATCGTCAGCCGCCTCGTGTTCGGCGTCGTCTCCGACCGCATCGGCGGGCTGCGCACGCTGCTCGTCGGCGCCGGCCTGCAGGGGCTCTCGCTGCTGCTGTTCCTGCCGTTCGACGGCCTCGTGTCGCTCTACCTCATCTCGGCGCTGTTCGGGTTGTTCCAGGGCGGCATCGTGCCCGCCTACGCGATCATCGTGCGCGAGTATTTCTCGCCGACCGAGGCCGGCGCGCGCGTCGGCGCGGTGCTGATGGCGACACTGCTCGGCATGGCGCTCGGCGGCTGGATGTCCGGCGCGCTGTTCGACCTCGCGGGCTCGTACAAGGCGGCGTTCGCCAACGGCATCCTGTGGAACCTGGTGACGCTGTCGATCGCCGGCTGGCTGCTGCGGCGGGACCTGCGCAGGAGGGGGACGACGGCCGCCCTGGCGTAGCCCGGGTTGAGGCGAAGGCGAAACCCGGGGCGGCGGCGGGACGGTGTGCGGCGGTGGCGATGGCGGCGCCCACCCGGGTTTCGCCTTCGGCTCAACCCGGGCTACGGGATATCGCAATCGCGACCCTCCACGGTCCGGGGCACGCGGTCCGCGCGTCAATGGCAGGCTCGCGACCTCGCGCTCCACCTCCTCCAGCCAGAAGCGCATCGCCATCTCGCGGTACATCGTGGTTGCCGCGGTCAGGTGCGGCTGCCCCTGCTCCCGGTCGGGCGAGCGCGCATGCATGCGCCACAGGCCCGCGTGGCAATGCGCGGCGAGCGGCCACATGCCGAGCTGCGTCGCAAGCTTCAGCGCCTCGACGTAGCAGAGCCTCGGCCTCGCGCCTCGCCTCGCGCGCGCGGCACTGGGCGAGCAGGAGCCGCGCGTAGACCTCGTTGCCCTGCTCCTTCTGGGCGGTGGCGAGCCCGAGCGCGTCGTTGGCGAGACGCGTCGCCGCGGCCGTATCACCGGCGAGGAGATGGATCTCGCCGCATTTGACGAGCATCAGCGGCAGGCGGCCGAAGCGCCCCATCGCCCTGGCGCCCTCGACCGCGGCGTCCAGCTGCGCCAGCCCCTCGGCGAGACGGCCGCAGCGGGCGTGCGCCACGCCGAGATCGGCGGCGATCGGCGGCCGCAGCAGCGGCACGTGCTCGGTCGCGGCGAGGCCCCGCGACAGGATCGAGATGGCGGTCTCGAACTCGCCCTGCCGCACGCGCGCGCCGCCGAGCCCGAGGCAGGCGTGGCTCAGCGTGTACGGGTGCTCGGCCGCGTCCGCGATGCGCAGGCCGTCCTCGGCAATGGTCCGCGCGCCGTGGAAGTCGCCCATCTCGGCGAGCGTCCAGGCGAGGTGGCTGCGCGCCCGCACCGACGGCAAGTCCGACCTGCCCGAAGTGATCGAGCTCGTGGTCGCGATCGATCAGCGCGATCACGCGGTGCAGGTACCGGTGCGCCTTCGGGATAGTCGCCGAGCGTGCGGTAGATCTCGCCCAGGCTCATGTTGCTCGTGACCAGCACGTGCGTCGCGCCGACGCGCTCGCCGAGGATCAGCGCCTGCTCGCTCGCCTCGAGCGCCTGCGCCGACTGCCCCACGTTGCCGTAGTAGTTGCTGAGGAACGACAGGACCTGCGCCTGGCGGTGCTCGTCGCCCAGCTCGATCGGCGAGGCGCTGCGCCTCGTGCATCACGTCGAGCAGCCGCTGGTGGGGGCCGAGCGGCACGAGCGCGTTGCGCAGGTCGCAGTGGAGGTCGAACGCCGTCTCGAGCGAGCTCCTCGACGCGGGCAGGCGCTGGAGCACGCCCAGCGCGCGCTCGAAATGCCCGATCGCCTCCGCTCCCGCCAGATGGTGCGGCCGCGATCCGCCCGGCCTCCCGCAGATAGGTGAGCGCCTCCGCCCAGGCCTCGCCCAGCACCGCGTGGCGCGCGAGCACGTCGCACGCGCCGGTGCCGCTCGAGCGCCCGCAGGACGCTGCGGTGCAGCTCGCTGCGCCGCTGGTGCAGCAGCGTGTCGTAGGTCACGGCCTGGGTGAGGGAATGCTTGAATTCGTACGCGAGGCGCTCGCCGCCCGCGCGCTCGACCACGAGGCCGGCCTTCTCGAGGCGGCGCAGCGACTGGCGCAGCTCGGCGGCCGGCACGGCGCCGACCCGTTCGAGCAGATCCACCGTCGCGATCTCGCCGATCACCGAGTGCGCCTGCAGCACGTGCTTGTCCGCCGTCGCCAGACGGTCGATGCGGGCGGCGAGGACGCCGCGCACGGTCGGCGGAACCGCGACGGCGTCGCGCCGCGCGCCGATGCGGTAGCGGCCGGGTTGACCCGACGAGCTCGCCGGAATCGACCATGCTGCGCAGGTATTCCTCGATGAACAGCGGGTTGCCGCCGCTGTAGCGGTGCAGCGGCTCCTTCAGCTCCGCGAGCGCCGGGTCCGGTCCCAGCAGCTCGTCGATCATCCGGCGCGTCGCGGCCGGCGGCAGGCCGTCGAGCGCGAACTCCAGGTGCCCGCGGTTCATGAGCCAGCTTGCGTCGTAGTCCGAGCGGTACGTGAGCACGACCAGCGTAGACGGCGGAAGCGCGCGGGCGAACGCGTCGAGAAATTCGCGGGTGTCCGTCGTGACCCACTGCAGATCCTCGTAGGCCAGCACCAGCGGGCGGCCGGCCGCCATGCGCCGGCCCAGCCAGATCAGCGCGTCGAAGACGAGCTTGCGCCTCTCGTTGACGGGCAAGCCGAAGAAGCGGTGCTGCGCGGGCAGCACGCGGAACACCGCGAGGATCGGCGCCACCGCCGTGTTCGCATCGCCGCCGAGCGCGACGATCCGGCCGGCGATCCGCTCGCGGATGACGTTGACGTCGTCGATCCGGGTCGACGTCGAAGAACTGGCCCAGCAGGTGCACGCCGGGACGGTACCCGGCGCCGCCGCTGTAGGGCGTGCCGCCGCCGTCGAGCGTCAGCACGTCGCGGCGCGCCAGCGTGCGCAGGAACTCGTGCACCAGCCGCGACTTGCCGATGCCGGGCTCGCCGATGACGACCGCGACGCGCCCCTGGCCGTCGCGCACGACGTCGTCAAACGCCGCGACGAGCCGCGCGAACTCCGCGTCGCGCCCGACGAACGGCGTCATCGCGCGCAGCGGCGCGCGGTCGAACCGCGACTGGCGCGCGGCGATGCGGCCGATCTCGGCGACGTCGACCGGCCGCTCGAAGCCCTTCACCCGCACCGGGCCGATCGCCCGCGCCTCGACGTGGCCCTCGGCGAGCCGGACCGTCTCCGCCGTGGCCAGCACCGTTCCCGGCTTCGCCATCTGCTCCATGCGGGCGGCGATGTGGACGGCCTGGCCGATCGCCGTGTAGCTCATGTGCAGGCCGTGGCCGCTGACGTTGAGCGCGACCTCGCCCGAATTGAGGCCGATGCGGATCTGGATCGGCACGCCGTACTCGCGCTGCATGTCGTCGCCGTAGTGCCGGACGAGGTCGAGCATGGACAGCGCGGCGTGGCAGGCGCGCACGGCGTGGTCCTCCCACGAGACCGGCGCCCCGAACAGCGCCATGATCCCGTCGCCCATGACCTGGCTCACGGTGCCGCCGAACTTCTCGACGGCGTCGCACATGTGCTCCAGGGCCGGATCGAGGAGCGTGCGCGCTTCCTCGGGATCGCGGTCGGCGATGAGCTCCAGCGAGCCCTTCAGGTCGGCGAACAGGACCGTGACGAACTTGCGCTCGGCTTCCAGCGTCGCCGCGGCCGCCAGCAGCCGCTCGGCGGCGTCCTTGGTCGGATCATGGGCTTTGGCCGCGGCGACCGGATGCCCGCATTCGGGGCAGAACTTGGCCGCCGGCGGCAGCGTGTTGCCGCAGGCGGAGCACGCGGGATTCGGCGCGACGGTCGGCATCGGGAAGGCATTTTCAGGAAATTGTGCGACGGAGGCAATATGATTCGCGTCATGGAAACGCTCGAATCGCCATCTGCGCCGCCGCCCGCCACCACCCGCGAGCTGTTCACCGAGTTCCTCGTCGTCGGCCTGTCCGGCTTCGGCGGCGTGCTGCCGTTTGCCCGCCGCATGGTGGTCGAGCGGCGCGGCTGGCTGTCCGAGCAGGAGTTCACCGAGGTGCTCTCGCTCGCGCAGTTCCTACCCGGACCCAACATCGTCAACGTGGCGATCATCATCGGGCGCCGCTTCCGGGGTCCGGCAGGCGCGATCGCGGCCAGCCTGGGGCTGCTGCTGCTGCCGCTCGTGATCGTGCTGCTGCTGGCCACCGTCTACGCCCGGTTTGCGCAGATCGACGCGGTGCGCGGCTCCGCGGACGGCGTTTCGGCGGCCGCCTCGGGCCTGCTGCTGGCGATGGGCGTCAGGATGGCGAAAGGCATCGCGCGCTCGCGCTGGCAGATGGTCGTGGCGGCAGTGGCGTTCGTCGCGATCGCGATCGCGCGCGTGCCGCTGCTGTGGGTGCTCGCGGCGCTGGTGCCGATCGCGGTGGGCATCGCGTGGTGGAGGCGGGCATGAGCGCGACGGGCCGCTCCCGAGCGCGAATTGGCCCGGAGCGCGTAGCGCGGAGGGTAGTCCAGTGACCGCGACGGGCCGCTCCCGAGCGCGAATTGCCCCGGAGCGCGCAGCGCGGAGGGTAGTCCAGTGACCGCGTCGCCGCTGGTCGAGCTGGCGACGCAGTTCCTGACCCTGTCGCTGATGTCGATCGGCGGCGCCAATGCGGTCATCCCCGAGATCCACCTGCGCGTCGTGGACACGCTGCACTGGATGACCGACGCCGATTTCACGCAGCTCTTCGCGCTGTCGCAGGCGGCGCCGGGACCGAACGTGCTGATCGTGAGCCTCGTCGGCTGGAAGGTCGCGGGCGTGAGCGGCGCCGTGGTCGCCCTCGTCGCGATGTGCGGGCCGTCGTCGGCCCTCACGTACTGGTTCACGCAGGTCTGGGACCGCTTTCGCGACGCGCCGCTGCGCGTGGCGATACAGCGCGGGCTCGCGCCGGTGACGGTCGGCCTCGTGCTGTCGTCGGGCTTCGTGCTCACGCGCACCACCGATCACAGCGTGCCGGCCTATGCCGTCACGGGCCTGACGCTGCTCCTCGTGCTGACGACGCGCCGGCACCCGCTGTGGTGGCTTGCGGCCGCGGGCGTGGCAGGCGCCCTGGGCCTGGTGTGACCCCGCAACGCCGGGCTTCGGCCAACGCTGTGCCGGGGACGCGAACGCCGGCGGCGCGCCCGGGTCGCCCCGGTCTCCAATCGCGACTAGGCTACGCCGCGCGGGATGGCAATCCACAACGGGGTGAATCGAATGGCGGACACGGTACTGGTTTCCGGCGGCAGCGGCTACATCGCGGGTTACCTGATCCGGCAGCTGGCGGCGGAAGGGTGGCTGGTGCACACCACCATCCGCGACCTCGCGAAGGAAGGTGCCGTGCGCAAGCTGCTGGCGGTCGACGAGTCCCGGCTGCGTTTCTTCGCCGCCGACCTGAATCGCGACGACGGCTGGGCCGAGGCGATGGCGGGCTGCAGCCACGTCGCGCACGTCGCGTCGCCGTTCCCGGCGAAAGCCGCCAAGGACGACGACGAGCTGATCGGGCCGGCGCGCGACGGCGCGCTGCGGGCCTTGCGCGCGGCGAAGCGCGCGGGAGTCACCCGGTTCGTGATGACCTCATCGGTGGCGGCCATCGCCTACGGCCGCGGCCGCGGCGAGCACACGTTCACCGAAGCCGACTGGACGAACCTGCAGCATCCGGACACCTCCGCCTACATCAAGTCCAAGACCATCGCCGAGCGTGCGGCGCGCGACTGGGTGGCGGCGGAAGGCGGGGGCATCGAATACTGCACCGTGAACCCGGCCGCGGTGCTGGGCCCGGTGTGGAGCAACGACTACTCGACGTCGATCCACGCGGTGAAGAAGCTGCTGCAGGGGGCGATGCCCGGCTGTCCCGACCTCGGCTTCGGCATCGTCGACGTTCGCGACGTCGCGGACCTTCACGTGCGCGCGCTCACGGCGCCGGGCATGGCCGGCGAGCGGTTCATCGCGTCGGGGCCATTCCTCAAGATGATCGACATTGCCCACGTGCTGAAGGAGCGGCTGGGCACGGAGGCGCGGCTGGTGCCGACGCGGCGCCTGCCGGACTTCCTGGTGCGCTTCTCGGCGCTGTTCGATCCCGTGGTGAGGCAGGTGGTCGGCGAGCTCGGCAAGGTGCGCAACATGGACGCGAGCCATGCCCGGAAAGTGCTCGGCTGGCGCACGCGACCGCCGGAGGACAGCATCTTCGACACCGCGCGCAGCCTGCTCGACCTTGGAATCGTCAAGGTGTGAGCGGCGAGCAGCGGATCGGACAAGCCGCCGCGGCGTGACGCACGGGCGGCGGCACGGCGCGCGGAAAGTCCCTGACCGCCGGGATGCGTCGGGTGGGTCGCGATCAGGCCGGAGGACGATAGGAAACCGTCTTGTGGCAGGCCTTGTCCACCTCGTCCAGCGACATCAGCACGACCGTCTTGACGGTCGCGCCGCCGGAATGATTGACGGCCAGCGCGGCGGCGGCGGCCGACACGTTGTCCGGCAGGTTCGCGATCACGTAGACATCGACGTCGCCGAACGCGAAGTAGATGTCGATGATCTTGCCGCCGAGGCCGCCGAGCATCTTTTCGATCGCGGCGCGCCGCCCGGTCCCGCCCTCGTGCAGGAGTCCCTTCGTGCCTTCGACGGTGTAGCTTGCTTCGAACAGGTACTTTGCCATGGCATGCTTCCTCTCTTTCTCGGAACACCCGTTTGGACGCGACTTGATGCCCGGTCGGGCGTAACGCCGGGTCTGCGGATTCTGCACCGAATCCGCCGTCCCATGCCATGGAGGGCTCGCATGAAACGACGCACCGTCCTTGCCGGTCTGGCGATTGCACTGGCGGCGTCCGGCGTGCGCGGCCAGGCGCCGGCACGCTTTCGCCGGCGCTCAACCGGGGCCACGAAACCTGGGTGACGAGGGTCCGGGCTCAGTATTCGGTGTACTTGCGCGCGCTGCCTTTGACGGTTTCGGCGGGGTACTTCGCTTCGTTGCGCTCGATCTTCTCCGCGGCGGCGTGCAGGAGGTCGATGTCGAGCCGATCGGCGAGGCGCACGACGTAGACCAGCACGTCGGCGAGCTCGTCGGCCACCGCGGCCTTCTTCTGCGGCGGCAGCGCGGCGCTTTCCTCCGCCGTGAGCCACTGAAAGTGCTCGACGAGCTCGGCGGCCTCGACGATCAGCGCCATCGCGAGGTTCTTCGGCGCGTGGAACTGGTCCCAGTCGCGGGCCTGCGCGAAGGCGCGCAGGCGCAGGCGCAGGTCGGCGAGGTCGCGGATGGGGACGGGTGGCGTGGTCATGGCGATCGTTGGCGAAGGGGAGAGAGGCGAGCGCGCTGCGGGCGAGGGGCCGGGCGCTCACGTCTGCCGGAACGTGAGGCCGAACGCGGCGTGCGCGTCCTGGCCCAGCGCTGCCGCCAGCACGGGCATCACCGGCCGCAGCGCGGTCTCCAGGTTCCAGGGCGGGTTGAAGATGAACAGACCGCTGCCGTGCAGCCCGAAGCCGTCGGCCGCCGGCGCCTTGACCCGCAGCCACGCGTGCAGCCAGTCGCCGGTGGCGATGCGCTGCAATTCCGCCGGCAGGCTTTCCGACTCGCGCCGCTGCAGCTGCGGATACCACACCGCGTAGGTGCCGGTGGCGAAGCGCGCGAGGCCGTCGCGGATCGCCGCGCGCACGGCGCGGTAGTCCTCCACGATTTCGTAGGACGGATCGATCAGCGCAAGCCCCCGGCGCGAAGGCGGCGGCAGCACGGCCGTGAGCCCCTTGAAGCCGTCGCCGGCCACCACCGCAACGCGCCGGCCGGCCCCCGCGAAATGTTCCTGCAGCGCGCGGCACTCGTTGCCGTGCAGCTCGAACAGCCGCAAACGGTCCTGCGCGCGCGTCACCTGCAGCGCGATCTGCGGCGATCCCGGATAGACGCGCAGCGCGCCGTCGGGATTCACCGCGCGCACCTGATCGACGTAGTCGGCGAGCACCGGGGGCAGGTCGCGGCGTGCCCACAGGCGACCGATGCCCTCGGCGAACTCGGACTTCCGGGCAGCGAATCCCTGCTCGAGCGAGTAGCTGCCGGCGCCCGCATGGGTGTCGATCACCCACAGCGGCTTCTCCTTCTTCGTCAGCTGGCGCAGCAGCTGCACCAGCACGGCATGCTTGAGCACGTCGGCGTGGTTGCCGGCGTGGAAGCCGTGGCGATAGGAGAGCATGCGCGCGCCGTGCGTTCCCGAACTGCCTCGACCGTCATCCCGCCGGATTGGGATAACGCTGCTGGATCGCGGCGATCGCCGTCATCGTCCCGGCGTCGAGCTCGACCTGCGCGGCGGCGATGTCCTCCTCGAGTTGCGCCAGCGTCGTCGCGCCGACGAGCAGTGCGCCGAGGTACCAGCGGCTCGCCACGTAGCCCAGCGCGAGCTGCGGCAAGGTCAGCCCGCGCTCCTGCGCGAGGGTCGCGTATGCCTCGACGGCCTCGGGCACGATCGGCTTGCGGAAGCGCATCCCCGTGGTGTCGAAGCGCGTGAAGCGGCCCTCCGGCGGCTGCGCGCCGTGGCGGTACTTGCCCGACAGCAGCCCGGAGGCGAGCGGGCTGTAGGCGAGCAGCGACATCTGCTCGCGGAACAGCGTCTCGGCGAGGTCGTTGTCGACGTTGCGCGAGAGCAGGCTGTAGCTGTTCTGGATCGTGACCGGGCCCGGCACGCCGAGCTCGCGCGCGGCGTTGCGGAACGCGCAGACACCCCAGGCGGTCTCGTTGGAGAGGCCCCAGTGGCGGACCTTCCCGCTCCGGACGAGCGCTGCCATGCCCTCGACCTGCTCGTGGATCGACGGCCCGCCGCGTTCGGCCGTCGGGTCGAATTCGGTGGCGCCGAAGTTCGGCACGTTTCGCTGCGGCCAGTGGATCTGGTAGAGGTCGATGTAGTCGGTGCGCAGCCGCGCGAGGCTCGCCTCGGCCGCCTCGGCGATGATGGCGGGGGTGAGATCGGTGCGCCCGTCGCGGACCCACGGGCGGCGGCCCGGACCGGCGACCTTGGTCGCGACGACGACGCCGTCGCGCGCGCGGCCGGCGAGCCAGTTGCCGACGAAGGTCTCGGTGCGCCCGTAGGTTTCCGCGCAGGGGGGCACCGGATACATCTCGGCGGTGTCGATGAAATTTATGCCCCGCGCGACGGCCAGGTCGAGTTGCGCGTGCGCGTCGGCTTCGGTGTTCTGCTCGCCGAAGGTCATCGTGCCGAGGCAGATCGGGGAGACCTCGAGGTCGGTGCCGGGGAGCGTCCGGAGTTTCATGGGAATCTCGCGAGGGGGATGGTGAGCGGGGATTGCGTAGAGTATCCGAAAATGCGCGCGGTGCCGGCGTGCCTTAAACTGTCGGGACACCGACGATCCCGTCCGCTCCCCGCATTCCCCCGGAGACCCGCCCGTGGCCCCGTTTCCTTCGCAACCGCTCACCGGCGTCGCTCCGATCGCGCCGACGCCGTTCACGGCGACCGGCGAGCTCGACCTCGACGGCATGCGGCGCGTCCTCGACTGCATGGTCGACCAAGGGGTGGACGCGATCTGCATCCTCGCCAACTACTCGGAGCAGTTCCTGCTCACCGACGCCGAGCGCGACACGCTGCTCGAGGTCTGCCTCACCCACGTCGCCGGCCGCGTGCCGGTGATCGTCACCTGCAGCCATTTCAGCACCCGCATCGCGGCGCAGCGGGCGGCCCGCGCCAGGGCGGCGGGTGCCGCGATGCTGATGCTGATGCCGCCGTACCACGGCGCGACGCTGCGCGCGGCCGAGAACGGCGTGCGCGAGCACTTCGCCCGCGTGGCGGAGGCCGCGGCGCTGCCGATCATGGTGCAGGACGCGCCGCTGTCGGGCGTGGCGCTGTCGGTGCCCTTCCTGGCGGCGCTCGCCCGCGAGGTACCCGCGGTGCGGTATTTCAAGATCGAGGTCCCCGGCGCGGCCGCCAAGCTGCGTGCGCTGATCGAGGTGGGCGGGCCCGCGATCGAAGGGCCGTTCGACGGCGAGGAGTCGATCACGCTGCTGGCGGATCTCGACGCCGGCGCGACCGGCACGATGCCGAGCGCGCTGCTGCCCGATCTCATCAAGCCGGTGGTCGCGCATCACCGCGCGGGCCGCCGCAAGGAAGCCGCCGCGCTCTACGCGCGGATCCTGCCGCTCATCAACTACGAGAACCGGCAGTGCGGATTGCACGCGACCAAGGCCGTCATGATGGAAGGCGGCGTCATCCGCAGCGACGCCGTGCGGCATCCGCTGCAGCCGCTGCATCCGGCCACCCGCGCGGGGCTGCTCGAGCTCGCGGCCGAAGCGCAGCCCCTCGCGCTGCGCTGGGGAAGGTAGCGGCGGCCATGGGCAACGCAGCGCACGGATCGACACCGGCCGCGCCGTCGGCCGCGCAGGTGCGCGTGGCGGCGCTGGTGGAGCGCGCGCGGGCAGCGCAGCAGCGCTACGCGCGCTCGACGCAGGAACAAGTCGACGAGGTGGTGACCGCCGCCGGCTGGGCGATCGTCGAGCCGGCGCGCAACCGCGCGCTGGCGGAGCTGGCCGTGCGCACCACGGGCCTCGGCAACGTCGCCGACAAGATGGTCAAGAACCGGCGCAAGACCATGGGGTTGCTGCGCGATCTCCAGGACGCCCGGTCGGTCGGCGTGATCGCGGAGGATCCCGCGCGCGGGCTGATCGAGATCGCGCGCCCGGTCGGCGTCGTCGGCGCCGTCGTGCCGTCGACCAATCCGGCGGCCACCCCGGCCAACAACATCATCAATGCGCTGAAGGGCCGCAACGCCATCATCGTCTCGCCGTCGCCGAAAGGTGCGGCGACCTGCGCGCTGCTCGTCGGCTACGTGCACGCCGAGCTCGATCGCGTCGGCGCGCCGCGCGACCTGGTGCAGCAGCTCGAGGCGCCGGTGACCAAGGACTTGACCGCGGAGCTGATGCGCCAGGTCGACCTGGTCGTGGTGACCGGCTCGCAGAACAACGTGCGCGGCGCCTATTCCAGCGGCACGCCGGCGATCGGCGTGGGCGCAGGCAACGTCGTGGTGATCGTCGACGACAGAGCCGACCTGGCCGCCGCCGCGCGCAAGATCCGGCAGTCGAAGACCTTCGACAATGCGACCAGCTGCTCGTCGGAGAACTCGGCGGTGATCCTCGACGCCGTCTACGACGCGATGATCGCGGGACTCGAGCGGGAAGGCGGCGTCATGCTCGACGCCGCGGAAAAGGCGCGGCTGCAGGCGGTCATGTGGCCGCAAGGCGCGCTGAGCCCCGCGGTGACCGCGCAGAGCGCGGGCGACATCGCGCGCCTGGCCGGCCTGCCGCGGGCCGCCGGCGCGGCGTTTCTCATGGTCGAGGAGAGCGGCACCGGCGCGGAGCATCCGTTCTCCGGCGAGAAGCTCTCGCCGGTGCTTGCCGTGTATCGCGCCCGCGACTTCGCACACGCGGCCGCCATCGCGGCCGACGTCTACGCGTACGAAGGCGCCGGCCACTCGATCGGCATCCACACGACCGACGACGCGCACGTCATGCACCTGGGGCTGGAGCTGCCGGTGTGCCGGGTGATCGTCAACCAGGCGCACTGCTTCGCCAACGGCGGCAACTTCGACAACGGGCTGCCGTTCTCGCTGTCGATGGGCTGCGGCACCTGGGGCCGCAACAGCATTTCCGAGAACCTCAACTACCGGCACTTCCTCAACATCACGCGGATCGCGCGCGTGATTGCCGCGAACGAGCCGACCGAGGAAGCGTTGTTCGGCAGTTACCGACGCCGGCACGGGCTGTAGCGGCGGCGCGCGGGGCGGCCCGCATTGACCGATAATCATGGATGGCGCGGCAGCCGCGCCCCCGACGGAGGCACCATGGATCTGACCACCCTCGAGCGACTTCCCCTGTGGATCGCCGGCCGCGCGACGGCCGCCAGCACCACCCGCTACGGCGAGGTCACCAACCCCGCGACCGGCGAGGTGATCCGCCACGTCCCGCTCGGCAACGCCGCCGACGTCGACGCCGCGGTGCGCGCCGCGACCGCGGCGCTGCCGGACTGGCGCGCCGCGCCGCCGCTGCGGCGCGCGCGGATCCTGATGCGCTTCCGTGAGCTGATGGAGGCGCACAAGAAGGACCTCGCGAAGATCGTCACCCAGGAGCACGGCAAGACGCTTGTCGACGCCGAGGGCTCGATCACCCGCGGCATCGAGGTGATCGAGTTCGCGACCGGCATCCCGCACCTGCTGAAGGGCGAGTTCAGCGAGAACGTCGGCAGCGACGTGGACAGCTGGTCGCTGCGCCAGCCGGTGGGCGTCTGCGCGGGGATCACGCCGTTCAACTTTCCGGCGATGGTGCCGATGTGGATGTTCCCGATCGCGCTCGCGTGCGGCAACACGTTCATCCTGAAGCCCTCGGAGCGCGATCCGACGCTGTCGCTGCGCATGGCGGAGCTGCTGCAGGAAGCGGGGCTGCCCGACGGTGTGTTCAACGTGGTCCACGGCGACAAGGAAGCGGTCGACGCGATTCTCGCGCACCCGGGGATCAAGGCGGTGTCGTTCGTCGGGTCGACGCCGATCGCGAAGTACATCTACGAGACCGGCGCGCGCCACGGCAAGCGCGTGCAGGCGCTGGGTGGCGCCAAGAACCATGCCGTCGTGATGCCCGATGCCGATTTCGACTTCGCGACCGAGGCGCTGATCGGCGCGGCCTACGGCTCGGCCGGCGAGCGCTGCATGGCGGTGTCCGTGGTCGTCGCGGTCGGCACTGCCGGCGACGCGATGCGCGACCGCCTCGCCGCGCGCGCCCGCCGGGTGAAGGTGGGGGCGGGCACGCAGCCCGACGCCGAGATGGGGCCGGTCATCACCTGCGCCGCGCGCGACCGCATCATGGGCTACATCGACGGCGGAGTGGCGGAAGGCGCGGCGCTGGTTGTCGACGGCCGGCAGCCGCGCGTGCCCGGATACGAAAGCGGCTTCTTCGTCGGCCCGACGCTGTTCGATCGCGTGACGCCGGCGATGGCGATCTACCGCGACGAGATCTTCGGCCCAGTGCTGGTGATCGTGCGCGCCGATTCGCTGACCGAGGCAATCGCGCTCGTCAACGACAATCCGTACGCGAACGGCGTCGCGCTGTTCACGCGCTCCGGCCATGCGGCGCACCGGTTCCAGGAGGACGTCGACGTCGGCATGCTCGGCATCAACGTGCCGATCCCGGTGCCGATGGCGTTCTTCTCGTTCGGGGGGTGGAAGAATTCGCTCTTCGGCGACCTCCACGTGCACGGGATGGACGGCGTGCGCTTCTACACGCGCGGCAAGGCGATCACCGCGCGCTGGCCTGACGACGGCAGCGCTGCGCCCGGGTTCCACATGCCGCTGATGGGGTAGCCCGGGTTGAGCGAACGCGAAACCCGGGTGGATGGCCGAACGGAGCTCGGTTGCGACGCCCACCCGGGTTTCGCATTCGGTCAACGCGGGCTACCGTCAATCGACCAACAGGCGCCAGGACATTCGTTGCGGCGGCGTTCCGTCGCGGAACATCGCCTGCGCGTGCGTGACCGTATTGCGCGGGCCGTCCACGCGGGCGGTCACGCGGAACACCGCCACCATCGGCGGCGCGGTGCCCGGGTCCGTGGTCACGCTGGCGGCGGTGCCCCAAGGCCGCACCAGCGCGCAGTTGGCGGGGGTCGGCGGACCCGCACCCAGGCAGACGCGCTCGATCACGTAACGGACGGTGTTGCCGTTGCCGGCGTCGCGCACCGGCGCGCCGCGCGGGTACGCATCCTCGCGCTGCAGCAGTCGCGGCACGCCGCGGACATCCTCGCCGGGCTGCCGCGACGCGTAATACCCTTCGGCCGGGAGGTCGCGGTCGCGATCGGCGATCAGGTTGCGTTCGTAGAGCGCCGCCCAGGCGGTCTCGATCGCGGCGTCAACGGCGGGGATCGCGGCGTCGCGCAGACCCAGATTGCCCGCGATGGCGAGCGTCGTGTCGACGGCGCGAACGAGTGCCGCGGCGGCGAGGCTCATCGCCGCCAGCACGATGAGCGCGACGACCAGCGCCATCCCTCGCCGCGACCGAACGGCCGACAACCGGCAGCGTCCGGCGATGGACGGCGCGGTCACTGGACTACCTTCGTGCTGCGCACTCCGGTATTCGCGCTTGGGGCGGCCCGGCGCGCTCATGGGCCGGCGTTCCAGATCGGGTTGCGCAGCGGCACGATCTTCTCGTAGACGCGATACCGCCACCGCGCCGGCAGCGAGCCTTCGAGGCGACCCGCGCAGCGCGCCTTGTCGACTTCTTCGCAATCGAACAGCACCCAGTCGAAGCGGTGCGTCTGCTCGCGGTCGTAGGTTTCGCTCTTCACGATCAGGCCGAAGCGGACGGCCTTGATGGCGAGCAGCGACGCGCTCGGCGCGGCGAGGACGCTCGCGGCGGTCCACGGCGCGCGATCCGCGGCCACCCAGGCGTCGATGTAGCCGTCGTTGTCGGCGTCGATGCCGTACTGCGCCTTGAGCGTGACGACGTTGGACGCCAGGGGATTCGGGACGGCATCCGGGGTGAGGAGATCGAGGCTGCGCAGCGTGCCGTCGACGACGTCGTAGCGCACGCGCTGCATGCGGCCGCGCGGTCCCAGGTCGAGCAGCAGCGAGGAATGCGGGAAGGCGCCGGCGAGCCCGGCGTGCGCGACGTCGACGATGCCGTCCGGGTCGGGCGGCGAGACGGACGTGACCCGGGTGAGCGCGCAGCTGCCGGCGAGGCTGATGGCGATGACCGCGTCGCCGGCGTCCACGCCCAAGGGGCTGCGGATGCGCAACGGCGCTCCAGCGGCAGCATCGGCGGCGAAAGCGACCGGCGCCGCGAGCACGGGAGCGGCGGCGTAGTTCACGACGATCGCGTCCGGCTCGCCGACGCTCGCTCCGGCGATGATCAATGCCGGGAAGGGACGCAGCGACGTACGGACGTCGCCCGAGTCGGGACAGGTGCCGAGCTCGTTCGCGGCGGCGGCGAGCCCGTTGCCGGCGCTGGCGAGGTCCGCCCCGAGGACGTGCATGAGCAGCATGCCGGTCTGCTGCGCCTCGGCTGCGCCGGAAGTGTTGCGCTTCACGGCCTCGACGCCGGCGAACAGCCCGAGGATGACGGTGACCGCAACGAGGCCGATGACGAGGCCGACCAGAAGCTCGATCAGGCTTGTGCCACGGTGGGTCAGGCTCCTGCCGCGCCGGGCGCGGCGGAAGCGCCGCCGACTGCACGCCGGATGGCGACCCACGGTCAATTGCGCGCGACGATTGCCGTCGCCGCGTAGCGGTGGCGCGACGCCGCCCCCGGACGTTGCCAGTACAGCGTGACGGACACCGTGCGGCTCGCCGCCGACGGCCCGCCCTCGACGCGCACTTCCGGTGCGTTGGCCTCGACGTCGGCGCCGGGCAGGCGGCGCGCGCGGCGGGCAAAATCGGCGTAACCGGCGCCGCCGCCGGCGCCGGCGCTATCGTAACGCACGGCGAGCGCCGACGGGTCCTCGGCCCACATCGCCCCGATCAGCGAAGCGGCGAGACGCGCGGCTTCCTCGCGGTGCCGGGCGTCGTCGACGTGTCCCATCGACCGCGCGATGAGGGCGAGCATCCCCAGCACGCCGATCGAGAACACGGCGATCGCCGCCAGCGCCTCGAGCACGAGCGCGCCCGCCTGCCGTGACCGCAAGCGTGCGCCGCTACCCACAGCTGCCGTCCCGCCGCATCACCCAGCAGGTGCTGCTCGCCACCCAGCCGTCCGGGACGGCCGGTGTCGCGCGGCCGTCGGCTTCGGTGATCGTGTAGACGAATCCCTGCGTGCCCTTGGCGGCGAGGCCGGTCGCCGTGACCACGTAGCCGGTGGCCGAAGCGGTGCATACGAGCGCGAAGGCGTCGGCCGCGAGCGCGGTTGCCGGGTAGCCGCAGTTGCCGGCGCCGTCGTCGTAGCGGCGGTGGTCGAGGAAGTACTGCTCCATGCGCACCCGGTGATCGGTGAGGCGGGAGAGGGCCTCGACGATGCGGCCCCGGCGCAGGTGGTCGCTCATCGAAGGGACCGCGATGGCGGCGAGCGTGCCGATGATCGCGATGACGATGATGAGCTCGATCAGAGTGAAGCCGCGGCGGCGGCGGGGAGGGTGCGGATGTCGCGGTTGCATGCGGGGCTCCGGAGGTGCGCGATCACGCGGTGCAGGGGTCGTTGCTTTTGTCCAGGCGGACGCGCCCGCTGTTCGCGAGCACGACCTTCAGTGCGCGCTGTCCCGGGCGGCAGAGAGTGAACGTTCCCATCTGGAGGCCGCCATTGAGCAGGCGCGCGCCGCCGAGCGCGGTGAACGAGACGTAGCTCTCGACCGGCCGGTTGCCCTGCACGCTGATGCCGGGAATCGCGGGGCGCTCGACCCGCAGCACGGGCTCGTCGTCGTCGATGCGGCCGTCGCGGTTGGCGTCGACGTACACCAGCCAGCCCGCGCTCCAGCCGCCGGCTTCCGCGCAGCGCCGCGAATCGGCGGCGGGACAGAGGTTGACGCGGTAGCCGCGCCGGATGGCCTCAGAGCGGGCGAGGTTCATGCTCGCCGCGAGCTGCTCGGCGTGGTTGCGCAGCTGGTACGCGGCGACCCAGTCGCCGTACGCAGGGGCGGCGACGGTGAGCAGCAGGCCGCCGATTGCGAGGACGACGAGCAGCTCGACCAGCGTGAAGCCGGCGCCGGGGGCGGCACGAACGCGCGGTGCAGTCGTCGCTGGCGGTGGTGCGAATCGAAGCAGCATGCGTGTCGTCCCCGGGGATCGATCCCTTGCGCCGGCGATGCCGAACGCCAGGTGAATCCTAGGCACGCTGCGCGAGGCAGCAAATCGACCGGACGGGCTAGGTCAAGGGGAGGGGATTGACGTCGTGGCCCGCGGCTTTGCATGATGCGGGCAACCCCATGGCCCCCTCAGCCCACGTCGACACCTTCGCGCGCGACAACCTGCCGCCGCGCGAATCCTGGCCGGAGTTCATCTTCGAACTGCCGGAGCTCGACTATCCGCAGCGGCTGAATTGCGCGACGGCGCTGCTCGGGGAGCACGTTGCCGTGGGCCGCGGCGCGCGCACCGCGATCCGCGCGGCGGGCGGGCTCGCCTGGACCTACGCCGACCTCGACGCGATCGCCAGCCGCATCGCGCGCGTGCTGGTCGAGGATTGCGGGCTCGTCCCCGGCAACCGCGTGCTGCTGCGCGCGCCGAACAACCCGATGCACGCCGCGTGCTGGTTCGCCGTGATCAAGGCCGGCGGCATCGCGGTCGGGTCGATGCCGCTGCTGCGGGCGAAGGAGCTGACCGAGATCGTCAACCGGGCCGCGATCTCGCACGCCGTCTGCGACGCCCGCCTTGCCGCCGAGCTCGACGCAGCGCGCGCGCAGTGCCCCACGCTGGCCAGCGTCCTGCTGTTCGGCGACGACGCGGCCGACGGGCTCGATGCAAGAATGAAGGCGAAGCCGTCGACGTTCGCCACCGTCGACACCGCGGCCGACGACGTCGCGCTGATCGCCTTCACCTCCGGCACCACCGGCAAGCCGAAAGGAACGATGCACTTCCACCGCGACCTCGTCGCGATCTGCGACTGCTGGCCGCGCTCGACGCTGCGCGCGTCAGCCGACGATCTCTTCATCGGCAGCCCGCCGCTCGCGTTCACGTTCGGCCTCGGCGGCCTGCTGCTGTTCCCGCTGCGGATCGGCGCGGCCACGTTTCTCCTCGAGCGCGCGTCCCCGGACGTGCTGCTGCCGGCGATCGCGGAGCACCGCGCGAACGTCGTCTTCACGGCACCGACCTCGTACCGGGCGATGGCGGCCCATGCGCGCGAGCACGACCTCGCGTCGCTGTCGAAATGCGTGTCGGCGGGCGAGGCGCTGCCGTCAGCCACGCGCGCGCTGTGGAAGGCCGCCACCGGGATCGAGTTGATCGACGGCATCGGCGCCACGGAATTGCTGCACATCTTCATCTCTCACGACGAGGCGCACGCACGTCCGGGTGCCACCGGAAAGCCGATCCCCGGCTACCGGGCGTGCGTCATGGACGACGCCGGTCATCCGCTGCCGGCCGGCAAGGTCGGCAAGCTCGCGGTCAAGGGCCCGACCGGTTGCCGCTACCTCGCGGACCCGCGCCAGGCGACGTACGTGAAGGACGGCTGGAACTACACCGGCGACGCGTACCTGGTCGACGACGCCGGCTATTTCGTCTATCAGGCGCGCACCGACGACATGATCATCAGCGCCGGCTACAACATCGCGGGCCCGGAGGTCGAGGCGACGCTGCTCCTGCACCCGGCGGTGGCCGACTGCGGCGTCGTCGGCGCGCCCGACGAGGAGCGGGGGCAGATCGTCAAGGCCTACGTCGTGCTGAAGGCGCCGGCCGCCGACCGCGACGCGATGGTGCGCACGCTGCAGGATTACGTGAAGCAGGCGATCGCGCCCTACAAGTACCCGCGCGCGATCGAATTCCTGGGCGAGCTGCCGCGCACCGAGACCGGCAAGCTGCAGCGCTTCAAGCTGCGGCAGATGGCATCAGGGGACACGTCGCCATGAGCGCCGCCGGGCCGTCCCAAGGCGCGAATTGCGCCCCCTCGGGGGGCAGCGCCGCGGCGCCAGCCGCAAGCGTGGGGGCGGTCATTCGCGCCGCCGGGCCGTCCCAAGGCGCGAATTGCGCCCCCTCGGGGGGCAGCGCCGCGGCGCCAGCCGGAAGCGTGGGGGCGGTCATTCGCGCCGCCGGGCCGTCCCAAGGCGCGAATTGCGCCCCCTCGGGGGGTGTGGGGGCCGTCCAATGAGCGTCTTCCGCACCACGCGCACCGTCCGCTTCGCGCACTGCGACCCGGCCGGCATCATCTTCTATCCGCGCTATTTCGACCTCATCCACGAGGCGAAGGAGGACTGGTTCAAGGAAGCGCTCGACTGGCCCTTCGGGACGATGATCGGCGAGATGAAGAACGGCTTTCCGATCGTGCGGCTGGAGGCCGACTTCCGCGGCCCGTCGCGGATGGGCGAGGAGCTGGTGATCGCGCTGCGCGCGCCGGTGGTCGGCGGCGCGTCGCTGCACCTGCACTACGAGGTGACCTGCGACGGGCAGCCGCGCCTCGACGCGCGCACGGTCGTCGTGCACATCGACCTCACGACCGGCAAGCCGCTGGCGATGGGCGATGCGCTGCGAGCGCGGATCGAGCGCTTTCGCGCCGGACCCGGATGAGCGGGGACTCGTGCGGCGGCGCGGCAGCGGCTGGCGCGGCAGCCGGGGTCGCGCGATAATCGCCGGGCAGCGCGCCCGAACTTCCCGACCCCGACCGGTCGTCCGCAGCCTCGGCGACGGCCTCCCACTGGACCGCATACGATGAACGCTCCCGAGCACGTCCGCACCGCCAAGCCGTCCTTCGTCTGGGAAGATCCGCTGCTGTTGAACGAGCAGCTCACCGAGGAAGAGCGGATGGTGCGCGACTCGGCCTTCGTCTACGCGCAGGAGCAGCTGCTGCCGCGCGTCGTCGAAGCCTTCCGTCACGAGACGCCCGATCCGGGCGTCTTCCGCGAAATGGGCGGGTTGGGCCTCCTCGGCGCGACGGTGCCGCCCGAGTACGGCGGCGCGGGCCTCAATTACGTCTGCTACGGGCTCATCGCGCGCGAGGTCGAGCGCGTGGACTCGGGCTACCGCTCGATGATGAGCGTGCAGAGCTCGCTCGTGATGTACCCGATCCACACCTACGGCACGGAGGCGCAGCGAAGGAAATACCTGCCGCGCCTCGCCACTGGCGAGTGGATCGGCTGCTTCGGCCTGACCGAGCCCAACCACGGCTCCGATCCGGGCAGCATGGTCACGCGCGCCCACAGTGCGCCCGGCGGCTACCGGCTGTCGGGCAGCAAGATGTGGATCTCCAACGCGCCGATCGCCGACGTCTTCGTGGTGTGGGCCAAGACCGACGACGGCGTGATCCGCGGCTTCATCCTCGAGAAGGGGATGAAGGGCCTGAGCGCGCCGAAGATCGAAGGCAAGTTCAGCCTGCGCACGTCCGTCACCGGCGAGATGGTGATGGACGACGTGTTCGTGCCCGAAGAGAACCTGCTGCCCAACGTGCAGGGTCTCAAGGGTCCGTTCGGCTGCCTCAACGCCGCGCGCTACGGGATCGCCTGGGGCGCGCTCGGCGCGGCCGAATTCTGCTGGCACGCGGCGCGGCAGTACACGCTGGACCGGACCCAGTTCGGGCGGCCGCTCGCCGCGAACCAGCTGATCCAGAAGAAGCTCGCCGACATGCAGACCGAGATCACGCTCGGGCTGCAGGGCTGCCTGCGCCTCGGACGGCTGAAGGACGAAGGCAAGGCCGCGCCGGAGATCACGTCGATCATGAAGCGCAATTCCTGCGGCAAGGCGCTCGAGATCGCGCGGATGGCGCGCGACATGCACGGCGGCAACGGCATCGCCGACGAGTTCCACGTGATCCGCCACCTGCTCAATCTCGAGACCGTCAACACCTACGAGGGCACGCACGACATCCACGCGCTGATCCTCGGCCGCGCGCAGACCGGCATCTCGGCCTTCTAGGGGTCGGACGCCCTTTCATGAAGGCCTACGGCTATTTCCGCTCGTCGGCGGCGTACCGGCTGCGCATCGCGCTCAACCTCAAGGGACTCGCGGTGGAGCACGTGCCCGTCCACCTGCGCGCGGGCGCGCAGCATTCCCCGGATTACCTTGCGCTCAATCCGCAGGGCCTCGTGCCGCTGCTGGTCGCCGACGACGGCACGGTCGCTCACCCAGTCGCTCGCGATCATCGAGTGGCTGGAGGAGACGCATCCCGAGCCGCGCCTGCTGCCGGGGACCGCGGCGGAGCGCGCGCGCGTGCGCGCCATCGCGCTCGCCATCGCCTGCGACATCCACCCGCTCAACAACCTGCGCGTGCTGAAGTACCTGGCCGGCCCGCTCGGCGTCGACGAGCCCGCCCGCGACGCGTGGTACCGGCACTGGTGCGAGGTCGGCCTCGCGGCGCTGGAGACGCAGCTCGCGCGCGAAGCCGCCACGGGGCGCTACTGCCACGGCGACACTCCCACGCTCGCCGACGTCTGCCTCGTCCCGCAGCTCGCCAACGCGCGGCGCGTGGCGACCGATCTCACGCCGTACCCGACGCTGCTCGCCATCGACGCCGCGTGCAACCTCGCTGCCGGCATTCGCCGACGCCGCGCCGGCGCGACAGCCGGATGCCGAGTGACCCACCCGAGGCAACCACCCGCCATGGACACCGTCTTCCCCGCGTGGGACATCCCGAGCGTGCCTGTCGCCGGCAGCGCCGCGCGCTTCCCCGTCCGCCACATCTACTGCGTCGGCCGCAACTACGCCGAGCACGCGAAGGAGATGGGCGGCGACGCGACCAAGGAGCCGCCGTTCTTCTTCACCAAGCCGGCGGACGCCGTGGTGCCGGTGGTCCCGCCGGCGGTCGGCACGATCGCCTACCCGCTGGCGACGAAGAACTACCATCACGAGATCGAGCTGGTGGTCGCGATCGGCCGCCGCGGCGTCAAGGTCGCGCGCGGAGCGCGCGCTCGACCTCGTGTGGGGGTACGCGGTCGGCCTCGACATGACGCGGCGCGACCTGCAGAACGACATGCGCGAAAAGAAGCGACCGTGGGACATCGGCAAGTCGTTCGCGCAGGCGGCGCCGATCGGCCGCATCCATCCCGTTGCCGACGTCGGGCATCCGTCCACGGGCAGCATCTGGCTCGACGTCAACGGCGAGCGCCGGCAGCAGGGCGATCTCGCCGACATGATCTGGGACGTCGCGCACACCATCGCCTTCCTGTCGCAGTACTACGAGCTGCTGCCGGGCGACCTGATCTACAGCGGCACGCCGTCGGGCGTGGGGGCGGTGGTCCCCGGCGACCGGCTGTCCGGCGGCATCGATCGCCTCGGCACGCTGGCGGTGACGATCGCGGCGGCGAGGCGCGTGATGGAGATTCGACCGCGGAGTTCGTCGAGCGCGAGTACAACAACCGCGCCGCGGTGCCGGACCACCCGCGGTGGTTTGCCCGCTACGCGGAGATGTCGGCGGCGGCCTGCGCGCGGTACTCGCCGAAGCTCGACCTGCGCTATGGGCCGGGGCCGAAGGAAACGCTCGATCTCTTCCTGCCGCCGGGCCCCGCCCGCGCCACGTTCGTGTTCATCCACGGCGGCTACTGGCGCGCGCTCGACAAGCGCGACCTCTCCTTCGTCGCGGCGCCCTTTGTCGAGCAGGGCATCGCCGTCGCCAACGTCAATTACGACCTGTGCCCGGACGTGTCGATCGCGGCGATCGTGGGCGAGTGCGAGCGCGCCGTGGCCTGGCTGGTCCGCGAGGGCCGCGCGCATGGCGCGAACACGGATCGCATCGTCGCCGCCGGCCATTCGGCGGGCGGGCACCTCGCGGCGATGCTGCTCGCCACCGACTGGGTGGCCATGGGTGTCCGCGCCGACCCGCTGGCGGGCGCCGTGTCGCTTTCCGGCGTGCACGATCTCGCGCCGCTGACCCTGTTCTCGTTCAACGTCGACCTGAAGCTCGACGCCGCCGAAGCCGCCCGCGTGTCGCCGGTGAACCTGACGCCGCGCTCGCGGGCGCCGCTGCTCATCGCGGTCGGCGCCGACGAGACGTCGGAGTTCCTGCGCCAGTCGCAGATCCTGTGGGACCGCTGGCCGGCGAACCGTCCGGCGGGCATGGCGGCACCGCTGTTCATCCCCGCGCGCAACCATTTCAGCGTGGTCGCCGATTACGCCGATCCCGCAAGCGCACTCACCCGAGCGACGCTGGCGCTGTTCTGACCGGTCGGCGGCAGGTGTTCGTAGCCCGGGTTGAGCGGCGAAACCCGGGGGGATGAGGCCATGGGCACGACCACCCCGGGTTTGGCTGCGCTTAACCCGGGCTACGGATCCCCGGGCACCGAGGGCATTCGGGTTGACAACTGACCAATGGTCATTTAGGCTTTGGCTCAAGTGACCAAAAGTCAGTTAACGCTTTCCCGTCTCCATGGCCATCCGACAGCGCGCGATCCAGGCCGTCGACAAGCAGGAGCGCCACCAGGCGATCCTCGATGCCGCCGAACGCCTGCTGCTGCGCGCGCCCGACCGCATTCCCAATGTCGCCGACGTCGCCGACGAGGCGGGGCTCGCGAAGGGCACGGTCTACCTGTACTTTCCGAGCAAGGAAGAACTGCTGCTCGCGCTGCACGAGCGCAACCTCGACGGCTTCTTCACCACGCTCGACGCGCTGCTCGCCCGCGCAGCCGCGGGTGACGCTCGACGACCTGCTCGCGCTCACGTTCGAGCGCATCGTGCGCCGGCCGCTCCTGCTGCCGCTGGCTGCGCGCTGCTTTGCGCTGATGGCGCAATCGATCCCGGCCGTCGGTCGCCGAAGCGCTACCGCGAGCGGATGGCGGCGCGCCTGGAGCACGCGGCGCAGGGCCTCGAGCGCCTGTTTCCCGCGCTCGCGCCGGGCGAGGGCGTGGCGAAGCTGCGCCACAGCTTCGCGCTGATCATCGGGTTGTGGCAGATGTCCGCGGCGTCGGCGCGCGCCCGGTGATCGATCTCGCCGATGCGAGGCGCAGTGCCGCGCGCTGCCGCCCGCGTACGTCGTGGAGCTACCCGGACGAGCTGCGCCGCGCGCTCAACGGAATGTGGGCATCCGTCACCGCCGCAAGCCGACGGCGCCAGCAGGCTGACCAGGAGTTGCCGATGAAGCACGCGAATTTCCGCCGTCTTGGTCTTGCCGTGATCGCTCGCGCTGCTGGCGCGGCGGCCTGCGCCAAGCATGAGGCGCCGACCGAAGCCGTCCGGCCGGTGCAGCTGACGCAGGTGAGCCTGGGCGCCGGCGGCGACTCGGCGGTGTTCGCCGGCGAAATCAAGCCGCGGCACGAGGCCGACCTCGGCTTTCGCATCGGCGGCAAGATCGTCGCCCGTTACGTCGACGTCGGCGCCAGGGTGAAGCGCGGCCAGGTGCTGGCGCGCCTCGACCCCGCCGACGTCGGGCTGCAGACGGAGGCCGCCAAGGCGCAGCTCGCCGCGGCCGAGACCGAGTACACCTTCGCCAAGGCGGAGTTCGAGCGCTACCAGACGCTGCTCGAGCAGAAGTTCATCAGCGCGTCGGCGCTCGACGCCAAGCGCAACACGCTCAACGCCAATCGCGCGAAGTACGAGCAGGCGAAGGCGCAGCTCGCGGTCAGCGCGCAACCAGGCGAGCTACGCGGCGCTGGCGGCCGACCAGGACGGCGTGATCACCGCGGTCAACGCCGAAGTCGGGCAGGTGGTGACGCCGGGCCAGGTCGTCGTGCGCCTCGCGCGCGCCGAGGAGAACGGAAGTCGCCATCGCGGTGCCGGAGAACCGCATCGGCGAGCTGCGCGCCGCGAAGGAGATGGGCGTGCGTGCTGTGGGCGAATCCCGCGAAGGTCTATCCGGCGCGCGTGCGCGAGGTCGCGCCGGCGGTCGACCCGGCGACGCGCACGTTCGCGGTGCGCGTGTCCATCCTGGCACCGGATCCGGCGATGCAGTGGGGGATGACCGCCAACGTCGTGCTGCGCGGCGAAGGCATCGCCAACGTGGCGGTGCTGCCGCTCACCGCGCTCTATCAGCGCGACGGCAAGCCGGCGGTGTGGATCTTCGACCCGGGCACGCAGAAGGTCAGCCTGCGCCCGGTCGAGATCGGTCCCTACCGCGAAGACGGCGTGGTGATCCGCTCCGGGCTCAACGTCGGCGACCTGGTCGTCACCGCGGGCGTGCACAAGCTCACCGCGGGCAGACCGTCCGCCCGTACGAAGGCGCGCTGCCGCGCGACAGCGCGTCGAAGGCCGCGCGCCGAGGCGCCGACCGCCGCAGCCCGCGGCCAAGCCGGCGAAGAACTCGTCCGCGCCGCTCGCGCGGGCCGACGTGCGCAGCTAGAGCGCCCGCGCCCGCAGGCTCACCCGTGACGAACCCGCACGCCGCGGCGGACGCGCCCCGTTCGCGCTTCAACCTGTCCGAATGGGCGCTCACGCACCGCTCGTTCGTGCTCTACCTCATCGTCGTGTTCGCGGTGATGGGGGTCGATGTCCTACGGGCGCCTCGGCCAGTCCGAGGATCCGCCGTACACGTTCCGCGTGATGGTCATCAAGACCCTCTGGCCGGGGGCGTCCGCGCACGAGGTCGAGCAGCAGGTGACGGACCGCATCGAGCGCAAGCTGCAGGAGGTCGCGCACATCGACTGGGTGAGGAGCTACTCGAAGCCGGGCGAGTCGCTGGTGCAGTTCGCCTTCATCGAGACGGCGCCGCGCAGCAAGGTGCCCGAGACCTGGTACCAGATCCGCAAGAAGATCGGCGACATCCGCAACACGCTGCCGGCCGGCATCCAGGGACCGTTCTTCAACGACGAATTCGGCGACGTCTACGCCAACATCTACGCGCTGACCGGCGACGGCTTCGGCTACGCCGCGCTCAAGGAGTTCGCCGACCGCATCCGCGCCGAGCTGCTGCGCCTGCCCAACGTCGCCAAGGTCGACTTCATCGGCGAGCAGGAGGAGAAGATCTTCGTCGAGATCTCCAACGCCAAGCTGGCGCTGCTCGGCATCGACGCCCAGTCGATCGTGCAGACGCTGCAGGCGCAGAACGCGGTGGCGGCGGCGGGGATCTTCGACACCGCGACCGAGCGGATCTACGTGCGTCCCACCGGCGCCTTCGATTCGCTGGACGCGATCCGCGACATCGCCATCCGCGCCGGCAACCGCGTGTTCCGGCTGGGCGACATCGCCGAGATCAGGCGCGGCTACGTCGACCCGCCGCAGCAGCGGATGCGCTTCCGGGGCCAGGAATCGTTCGGCATCGGCGTCACCATGGCCACCGGCGGCGACGTGATCGAGCTCGGGCGCGATCTCGATGCCGCGATCGCCCGGATCCAGGCGCAGATGCCGGTCGGCCTCGACATCCACCCCGTCACCAGCATGCCGCGCTCGGTGCAGCGCTCGGTCGCCCAGTTCGTCCGCTCGCTCACGGAGGCGGTGCTGATCGTCCTCGCGGTGAGCCTCGTCAGCCTGGGGCTGCGCACGGGCCTCGTCGTGGCGGTGTCGATCCCGCTGGTGCTCGCGATCACGTTCTTCGTGATGTGGCTGCTCGACGTCGGCCTGCACAAGATCTCGCTGGGCGCGCTGATCCTGTCGCTCGGCCTGCTCGTCGACGACGCGATCATCGCGGTCGAGATGATGGCGGTGAAGCTGGAGCAGGGCATGAGCCGGTTCCGCGCCGCGAGCTTCGCCTACACGAGCACGGCGATGCCGATGCTCACCGGGACGCTGGTGACGGTGGCCGGCTTCCTGCCCATCGCCACCGCGAAGAGCGGAACCGGCGAGTACACGCGCTCGCTGTTCGAGGTCTCGGCGATCGCGCTGCTCGCGTCGTGGGTGATCGCCGTCGTCGTCATCCCGTACCTCGGCTACAAGATGCTGCCCGACCTGGCGCTGGCGAAGCCGTCGCGCCTGCGCCGGCTGTGGGACCGCATGCACCGCCGTCCGCCGGCGCCGGCCGTGCCGGGCGGCCACGCGGAAGCGGATCCCGAAGGCGGTCTACGACACGGCGTTCTATCGCCGCTTCCGCGCGCTGGTCGCCTGGTGCGTCGCCTGGCGCAAGACGGTCGTCGCGGCGACGGTGATCATGTTCGGCGCATCGCTGTTCGCGTTCCGCTTCGTGCCGCAGCAGTTCTTTCCGTCGTCGTCGCGGCCCGAGCTGATCATCGACCTGCGCCTCGCCGAGGGCTCCTCGTTCGCGGCGTCGCTGGCCGAAGCGAAGAAGTTCGAGGCCTTTCTCGACCAGGACCCCGGCGTCGACGTCTATGCGACGTTCGTCGGCGTCGGCGCTCCGCGCTTCTACCTGCCGCTCGACCAGCAGCTGCAGCAGTCGAATTTCGCGCAGGTCGTCGTCGTCGCCAAGAGCAACGCGGACCGTGAAGCCGTGCGCAAGCGGGTGCTGGCGCTGTTCGAGAGCGAGTTCCCGAACCTGCGCGGGCGCGTGTCGCGGCTCGAGAACGGGCCGCCGGTGGGCTTCCAGCTGCAGTTCCGCGTTTCCGGCCAGGAGGTGGCGAAGGTGCGGGCGATCGCGCGACAGGTCGCCGAGGCGATGCGGGCGAACCCGGATGCGCTCGACGTGCAGTTCGACTGGGACGAGCCGACCAAGGTCATCCGGCTCGAGATCGACCAGAACAAGGCGCGCGTGCTGGGCATCAGCTCGCAGGAGCTCGCCACGTTCCTCAACACGGCGCTGACCGGGTTCGCGGTCACGAACTACCGCGAGGGCGACAAGCAGATCGAGGTGATCCTGCGCGGCGCCGGCGAGGAACGCGCGCGCATCAGCTTCCTCAAGGACCTCGCGATTCCCACGCGCGGCGGCAAGGCCGTCCCGATCACGCAGATCGCGGAGGTGACGCTACGGCCAGGAAGACGGGCTCGTGTGGCGCCGCGACCGGCTGCCGACGATCACCGTGCGCGCCGACGTGAAGGGCGACGCGCAGGGGCCCGACGTCACGCGGGCGCTCACGCCGGCGCTGGACGCCCTGCGCGCCGGCCTGCCGCTCGGCTACCGGATCGAGGTGGGCGGCGCCGCCGAGAATTCGGTGAAGGGGCAGAAGTCGATCGTCGCGGGCGTTCCGCTGCTCATACTCGTGGTCGTGACGCTGCTGATGATGCAGACGCAGAGCTTCGCGCTGACGCTGATGATCGTGCTGACCGCGCCGCTCGGCCTGATCGGCGTCACGGCGGCGCTGCTCGCGTTCCGGCAGCCGTTCGGCTTCGTCGCGATGCTGGGGACGATCGCCCTGTCCGGGATCATCATGCGCAACTCGATCATCCTCATCGACCAGATCGAGCAGGACATCCGGGCCGGCGCGACGCGATGGGAGGCGATCACCGAGGCGACCGTGCGCCGCTGCCGGCCCATCGTGCTGACGGCCGCGGCGGCCGTGCTGGCGATGATCCCGCTCGTGCGCTCGGACTTCTTCGGCCCGATGGCCGTGGCGATGATGGGCGGCCTCGTGATCGCCACCGTGCTGACCCTCGTCTTCCTGCCGGCGCTCTACGCGCTGTGGTTCCGCGTGCGCAAGGAAGGCGAGGCTCCCGCCCCCGGCGTACAATGAGCGCTCCGCAGCGCTCAGCCGGAGGCCCGATGGCGCTCTCCCCGATCACCGACATCATCGCCGACCTCAAGGCCGGCCGCATGGTCGTCCTCGTCGACGAGGAGGACCGCGAGAACGAGGGCGACCTCGTGCTTGCCGCCGACTTCGTCACGCCCGAGGCGATCAACTTCATGGCCCGCCACGCCCGCGGCCTCATCTGCCTCACGCTGACCGAGGAGCGGTGCCGGCAGCTCAACCTGCCGCTGATGGTCGTCGGCGAACCGCTCGTCGCACGGCACCAACTTCACGCTGTCGATCGAGGCGGCCACCGGCGTCACCACCGGGATTTCCGCCGCCGACCGCGCGCGCACGGTCGAGGTGGCGATCGCGCCCGACGCGCGGCCCGCCGACATCGTCCAGCCCGGCCACATCTTTCCCGTGATGGCGCAACCGGGAGGCGTGCTCAACCGCGCGGGCCACACCGAAGCCGGCTGCGATCTCGCGCGGCTCGCGGGGCGCAGCCCGGCGGCCGTGATCTGCGAGATCATGAACGACGACGGCTCGATGGCGCGGATGCCCGATCTGGTCGAGTTCGCGCGCGAGCACGGCCTGAAGATCGGCGCGATCGCCGACCTGATCCACTACCGCAGCCGCACCGAGCGGCTGGTCGAGCGCCTCGCCGAGCGGCCGCTGATGACCGCCCACGGCGCGTTCCGGCTGATCGTCTACCGCGACAAGCTCTCCGACGCCACGCACCTCGCGCTGGTGCGCGGGCCGGTGAGCCCCGACACCGAGACGCTGGTGCGCGTCCACGAGCCGCTGTCGGTGATGGATCTGCTCGACACCGAGAACAGCACGCACGCGTGGAGCATCCCGGCGGCGATGGCGGCGATCGCCGCGGCGGGCCGCGGCGTGATGGTGCTGCTGCACCGCCCGGAGAGCGCCGCCGAGTTGCGCAGCCGCGCGATGGCCGACGCGCCGCCGGCATCCTCACGCGTCGACCTGCGCAACTACGGCATCGGCGCGCAGATCCTGCGCGACCTCAACGTGGGCAGGATGCGGCTGCTGGCGCGGCCGCGGAAGATGCCCAGCATGACGGGATTCGATCTCGAGGTCGCCGGGTACGTCGAGCCGCCGCTGCGTCACGTCTCCTGACGCGCCCCGGTTCCGAACCCTACGCCCGTCATGCCCGTGAAGCGCATCGCCCCCAACGTCTCCGGCGACGGCCGTCGCGTCGGCGTCGTCATGTCGCGCTTCAACGCCGCCATCGGCGAGGCGCTGCTGGCCGGCGCGCTGCGGGGGCTGCAGGAGGCGGGTGTCGCCGAGCGCGACGTCACCGTGGTCACCGTTCCCGGCGCGCTGGAGACCCCGCTCGCGCTGCAGCGGCTGGCGCAATCCGGCGAGTTCGACGCGCTGGTCGCGCTGGGCGCGGTCGTGCGCGGCGAGACCTACCACTTCGAGATCGTCGCCAACGAGTCCGCGGCGGGCGTGGCCGGCGTGCAGCTCGAGTTCGGCATCCCGATCGGCAACGGCATCCTCACCACCGAGACCGACGAGCAGGCGCTCTCCCGCGCCGACGGCAAGGGCTTCGACGCCGCGCAGGCGGCGCTCGAGCTCGCCAATCTCCTGGACGCCATCGATGACGCGAGCTAGTCCGCGGCGGCGCGCGCGCGAGTTCGTCCTGCAGGGCCTCTACCAGAGGCAGCTCTCCGGCAACTCGGCGGCCGCGATTCGCGCGCAGATCGCCGAGGCCTCCGGCTTCCCGAAGGCGGACGGCGCGTACTTCGACGAACTGTGGAGCGGGGCGGCCGTCGAGTTCGACGCGCTGGTGGCGCTGTGCGCGCCGCATCTCGACCGCAAGGCGGCGGAGCTCTCGCCGGTCGAGCGCGCGATCCTCGCGCTCGGCGCGTGGGAGCTGAAGCACCGGCTGGAGATCCCCTATCGCGTCGTGATCAACGAGGCGGTCGAGCTCGCCAAGTCCTACGGCGGCACCGACGGCCACAAGTTCGTCAACGGCGTGCTCGACAAGCTTGCCGGCGAACTCCGCGGCGCCGAAATCGCCGCGCTGGCGGCGGAGCGCGCCGCCGGTGTCGCCAGCTCGGCCTGAGGCCATGCGGCGGCGGGCCGGCGCGCGGCGGGGACGCACTCCGGCATTCGCCGGGGCCGCGCTCGCGTTCGCTGCTGGCGCGGGCATGGCAGCGGCGGGGCCGCTGGTCATCTACTGCAGCCACGACACCGATGCCTGCGAGCTCGCCGCGCAGACGTTCACGCGCGAGACCGGCATCGCGGCGTTCGTCTCGCGCAAGCCGACCGGCGAGTACTACGCGCAGATCCGCGCCGAGCGCGAGAACCCCAAAGGCGACGTCTGGTACGGCGGCACGCTCGACCCCTTCCTGCAGGGCGCGGCCGAAGGGTTGTTCGCCGAGTACCGCTCGCCGGGGCTCGCCGATCTGTACCCCTGGGCGCGGCGGCAGGCCGAGGCCAGCCGCTATCGCGCCGTCGCGATCTACCGGATCATCATCGGCTTCGGCACCAATCCCGCGCTGCTCGCCAAGCGGAACCTGCCCGCCCCGCGGTGCTGGTCGGACCTCGTGAAGCCCGAGTACCGCGCCGAGATCGAGCTGTCCAACGCCGTGACCAGCGGCACGGGCTACACGATCCTCGCCACGCTCGTCGCGCTCTACGGCGAGGACGAGGCGTTCGCGTACCTGAAGAGGCTGGGCCCGAACGTCGTGCGCTACACGCAATCGGGGACCGCGCAGGGACCGTCGGTCGCGCGCGGGGAGGTCGGCGTGGGCGTGAGCTTCGTCCACGAGTTCATCACCCAGCAGCTCGCCGGGTTCCCGGTCGACATCGCGATTCCGTGCGAAGGCACCGGCGACGCGCTCGGCGGCATGGCGATCATCAGCGGCGGACCCAATCCGGCGGAGGCGCGCGCGTTCTACGACTGGGCGCTCACGAAGAACGCGCAGGAGCTCGCCAACCGCACGCGCAACCTGCTCCTGCCGGCGAACAAGGCGGCGCAGGTGCGGCCGGAGGCGGCGCGCTACGCCAACGTGACCGTGCTCGACGTCGATCCCGCGAAGTTCGGCGCGCCGGCGGAGCGGAAGCGCCTGCTCGCGAGATGGCAGAAGGAAATCGGCGACGCGGTGCGCTGACGCCCGGCCGCGCTTCGCCGCCCCGGCAACACGGCGCGCGCCCGGCAATCCCGACATGAACGAGTTCGAGCTGATCGAGCGATTCTTCACGCGGCCGCCGAAGTCGGCGTCGGTGGTGCTCGGCGTCGGCGACGACGCCGCGGTGCTGGTGCCGACACCCGGGCACGAGCTGGTGGCGGCCGTGGACATGCTGGTCGCGGGCCGCCATTTCTTCGCGACGTCGACCCCGAATCGCTCGGGCACAAGACGCTCGCGGTGAACCTGTCGGACATCGCGGCGATGGGCGCCATCCCCCGGTGGGCGCTGCTCGCGGGGGCGCTGCCCGACTCCGATGCGCGATGGCTCGGCGCGTTCGCGCGCGGGCTCTACGCGCTGGCCGACGCGCACGGCGTCGAGCTGGTCGGCGGCGACACGACGCGCGGGCCGCTCAATCTGTGCCTGACGATCCTGGGCGAGGTGCCCGCCGGGCAGGCGGTGACGCGCGCCGGCGCGCGGGTCGGCGACGACGTCTACGTGTCGGGTCGGCTCGGCGAAGCGGCCCTCGCGGTGGCGGCGCGCGACGGCAGGGCGGCGCTCGACGCCGCGACGCTCGAGGCGTGCCGCAGCGCGCCTCGATTGGCCGCGTCCCGCGCGTCGCCCTGGGCGAGCGCCTGCGCGGCGTCGCCACCGCGATGCTCGACGTGTCCGACGGGCTCACCGGCGACCTCGGCCACATTCTCGCGGCATCGCGCGTCGGCGCCGTGCATCGACCTGGCGGCGGTGCCGTGCCCGCCCGCGCTTGCCGGCGAGGCTGCGCGGCGCCGAGCGCGCGCTGGCGCTCGCCTGCCTGCTCGCGGGCGGCGACGACTACGAGCTCTGCTTCACCGCGCCGCCGTCGGCCGCCGCGCGGCTCGCGGCGATCGCCGGCGACGTCGGCGTGGCGCTGACGCGGATCGGCGCGATCCGCGCCGGCGGCGGGCTGGTCGTGCGGGACGAGGCGGGCGCGCCGCTGGCGGCGCTGCCGGGCGGGTTCGACCACTTTCGCGGCGCCGGCGCATGACGCCGGAGCGCCCCACGCTTCGCGTTTCTCATCCGGCACCCCGCGCACATGGTGGCGCTGGGCTTCGGCGCCGGCCTCGCGCCGTTCGCGCCCGGCACCTTCGGCACGCTGGTCGCGCTGCCGATCGCGGTGGCGCTGTGGCGGCACGCGGGGGACGCCGGCTTCGCCGCAGCGCTCGTCGTGCTGTTCGCCCTCGGCGTATGGGCGTCGGCCGTGACCGGGCGCAACCTCGGCGTGCCCGATCACGGCGCCATCGTCTGGGACGAAGTCGTCGCCTTCCTGCTGGTGCTGTTCTTCGTCGGCGCCGACCCCGTGCGCGTCGCCGTCGCGTTCCTGCTGTTCCGGTTCTTCGACATCGTGAAGCCGCCGCCGATCCGGCAGCTCGACGCCGCGCTCAAGAACGGCTTCGGCGTCATGGCCGACGACATCCTGGCCGCGGGCTACACGCTGCTGGTGTTCGCGGTCTGGCACCGGGTGTCGGGTTCGTAGATGACGCGTCGGACGAACCCGGCACGAGCGGCATCGACGCGGCGCGGGTCGAGGAGGCCGGCCTCAACGCGCTGCAGACGCAGCGGCAGCTCTTCTACGACGGCTGGCTGCTGCGCCTGTCGCCCGGCAAGGCGAAGCGCGCGCGCAGCGTCAATGCGCATTTCGGCTCCACGCTGCCGCTCGCCGCCAAGATCGCGCACTGCGAAACGGTGTATGCGCAGCACGAGCTGCCGGCGCTGTTCCGGATCACGCCGTTCGTGCGCCCCCGCGATCTCGAAGCGGCGCTGGCCGCGCGCGGCTACGCAGTCGTTCGAGCAGACGCTGGTGCATGGCGACGCCGCTGGCGGCCGCGCCCGCCGTTCCCGGGCTCGCGACGGGCGATCACGCTGACCGACGTCGACGCGAGCGGGTTCATCGACGTCGTGGGCGACCTGCGCGGATCGCCGCACGGCGCAGCGCGATGCGCAGCGCGAGCGGCTCGTGCAATTCGCCGCTCGCGAAGCGGATGATCGCGCTGCGCGGCGGCGGCGACATCGTGTGCGCGGCGCAGATCGCGATCGACGGCGACCTGGCAGGCATCTTCGACGTCGTGACCGCGCCGGCTGCGCGCGGCAAGGGCTACGCGACGCTGGCCTGCGCCGAGCTGCTGGCGTGGGCGCGGGCAGCAGGGCGCACGCGCGGCATACCTGCAGGTGTCGGCGGACAATGCGCCGGCCATCGCGGTGTACCGCAAGTTCGGCTTCGCGACGTCGTACACGTACCATTACCGCGGCCGGCCCGGAGAATGCGAATGAACGACGACTGCCTTGCCGCTCGCGACGGAGTTGGGCGCGGCGTTGCTGCGGCATGGCGCGGCCGTCGCCACCGCCGAGTCGTGCACCGGCGGGCTCATCGCCGGCGCGATCACCGACGTCCCCGGCAGCTCGGCCTGGTTCGAGCGCGGATTCGTCACCTACTCGAACGGCGCCAAGACGGAGATGCTCGGCGTGCGCCCGGAGACGCTCGCCGCCCACGGCGCGGTCAGCGAGGCCACGGCGGCCGAGATGGCGGCCGGGCGCGCTGGCGCGCAGCCGGGCGGACCTTGCGGTGGCCGTCACCGGCATCGCCGGGCCGGACGGCGGCAGCGAGGCGAAGCCGGTCGGGACCGTCTGCTTCGGCTGGGCGCGGCGCGATGGAACGGTCGACACCGTCACCCGCCGCTTTCCCGGCGACCGCGCGGGCGGTCCGCGTCGCGACGGTCGAGGCGGCGCTCCGGGGCCTCGATCGACCGCCTGGATTAGTCCATCCGGGGGCTGGCATCGAACGATCGTTCTATGCCATAATTCGCGCCAATGACGGGTTCGAGCCCGCGTCGCCGTCCTCCGGGCGGCGGGCGGCTCGGGCCCCGAAGCACCCGGAACAACCCCCTCTCCAGGACACACGATGGACGACAACAAGACCAAGGCGCTCGCGGCGGCGCTGCAGCAGATCGAAAAGCAGTTCGGCAAGGGCTCGATCATGAAAATGGGCGAGTCGCAGATCCAGAACGACCTGCAGGTGGTGTCCACGGGCTCGCTCGGCCTCGACATCGCCCTCGGCGTGGGCGGGCTGCCGCGCGGCCGCGTGGTCGAGATCTACGGGCCGGAATCCTCGGGCAAGACCACGCTGTCGCTGCAGGTGGTGGCCGAGGTGCAGAAGGCCGGCGGCACGGCCGCGTACATCGACGCCGAGAACGCGCTCGATCCGGTCTACGCCGGCAAGCTGGGCGTCGACGTCGGCAACCTGCTGATCTCGCAGCCCGACACGGGCGAGCAGGGCCTCGAGATCGCCGACATGCTGGTGCGCTCGGGCGGTGTCGACATCATCGTCATCGATTCGGTCGCGGCGCTCGTCCCGAAGGCCGAGATCGAGGGCGAGATGGGCGACCAGCTGCCGGGCCTGCAGGCGCGGCTGATGAGCCAGGCGCTGCGCAAGCTCACCGCCAACATCAAGCGCGCGAACACGCTCGTCATCTTCATCAACCAGATCCGGATGAAGATCGGCGTGATGTTCGGCAACCCGGAAACCACCACCGGCGGCAACGCGCTCAAGTTCTACGCCTCGGTGCGCCTCGACATCCGCCGCATCGGCGCGATCAAGAAGAACGAGGAAGTCATCGGCAACGAGACGCGCGTCAAGGTCGTCAAGAACAAGGTGGCCCCGCCGTTCCGCGAGGCGCTGTTCGACATCCTCTACGGCGAGGGCATCTCGCGCGAAGGCGAGATCCTCGAGCTCGGCGTCACCCACAACATCGTCGACAAGTCCGGCGCGTGGTACGCCTACAGCGGCGACAAGATCGGGCAGGGCAAGGACAACGCGCGCGAGTTCCTGCGCGAGCACCCGGAGATGGCGGCGGAGATCGAGGCCAAGATCCGCGCCGCGGTCAACGTGCCCACGCCCGGGGCGCTGCGCGGGCGCGGCGAGCCGAAGGTCGAGGAGTAGCGGGAGGCAGGGCGCGGCGTGACCGACGCGTCGAAGGCCCGGCCGCCGAAGTCGCTCAAGGCGCGCGCGATCGGCTTTCTGGCGCGGCGCGAATACGCGCGCGCCGAGTTGCGCGACCGCCTGCTCGCCACCGGCGCCACGTCCGACGAGGTCGACCCCGTCCTCGACGAGCTCGCGGCGCAGGGCTACCTGTCCGACGCGCGCTTTGCCCACGCGCTGGTGCGCCAGAAGCAGGGCGCCTACAGCAGGCGCTCGCTGGCGCAGACGCTCAAGGCGAAGGGCGTTGCCGGGCGAGGTCGTGACCGAAGCCCTCGCCGGCGCCGACACGGACGACGCCGCCACGCTGGTCGCGCTGTGGCGGCGGCGTTTCGGGCGGGCGCCTGCCGACGACCGCGAGAAGGCGCGGCAGGTACGGTTCCTGCAAAGCCGCGGGTTCGGGCTGTCGGCGATCTTCAAGCTGTTGCGCGACCCGCCCGCGGACGGATAGCGGTGTGCGTCGCCAGTCGGGGACGGCTAGGGGATGCGGTCGCCGAGCACGTCGGCGAACGCGGACGGGCGGCTATTGACAGACCGTGCCCGGTGGCAGCGAACACCTGGCGCGTGAGGTTCTTGGACTGCGCGATGCCGTTGACCGTGTAGTCGAACCTGGCGTGGTTGCCGTCGCTGATCGTGACCGTCGCGTTGCCGACGGTGGTCCTATTCGCGGCATTGGGGTCGAAGGGCTCGGCGTTGAAAGGAGGGCCGCTGACGGCCTTGACCAGCCCGGAGTAGACCTTCGGCACCGCCGTCTCAGGCGCCACCAGCGTCAGCCACCACGCCTTGCCATTCGCGTCGTAAGTGAACCAGGTCGCGAAGATGACGCTGCCCTGGTGCGTGAAGTTGATCCCCCACCCCGCCTCGCTGCCGTTCGCTGTCCACCACAGGTCCTGGTAGTTGGTCGCCAGCGTGAGGTCGGGTTGCGCGCCCCAGACGCACGTCGGCACCGGCTGCGCGAACGCCTGCGGCACGATCTGCTTGGTCTGCGCGATGCCGTTCACCGTGTAGGCGAAGCTCGCGCTCCTGCCATCGTCGGAGAACGTGATCGTCGCCGTCCCGACCTGGGTCTTGACGTTGGCGTTCGCGGGGTAAGGCAACGTGTTGAACGGCAGCCCGGTGAAGCTGGAGACCGGTCCGGAATAGACGTTGGCTGCCGTCTTCTCCGCCCGGATGACGTACCACTGCGGCTGGTTGTCGGCGCCGTAGGTGAACCAGGTGGCAAAGACGATGTCGCCCTGATGCGCGAAGTTGATGCCCCAGCCGGACTCCTGCGCGTTCCACCAGAGGCCCTGGCGATTCGGGACCCCGCCGGTGGTGGCGTCGGTGTACCTGACGGAGAAACCTGACGTGTCCTCGTCGCCGGCCTGCACGGCGGTCCCGGATATGGTTTTCCCGTCGTGCGACAAGCCCAGCGCGGCGATGAGCGTGACGCCGGTCAGGTCGACGCCGGTGTCCGCAAGCAACGTGTTCAGATCACGCATGCCGGTGGCCTGCGTCCAGCGGAATGCCCGTGAGCCGTTCCTGTCGAATTGCGGCCCGGCTACGGGAAAAGTGGGCGTTATGAAGTTGCTGCTCGAGATGCCGACGACGACTTTGCCGTCCGCGGACACGGCGGTCGCCATGGAATTGGTGTGCCCGGGCAGGACGCCGAGATCGACGGCGCCGCCGGCCTGGGTCCAACGGAAGGCATGACGGTTCCCGATTCCGACGACTACCGAACCATCGTTGTTCACCGCCCAGGCCTCGTACGTCGCAGGCCCGAGATCCGTGAAGACGCCGGCCCCGGTCGCAGGATTGCTCAACACCCAGCGGAACGCGTGAAACACGTCGTAGTCGCCGACCTTGGGGGCGGGGACGTATGTGCCACCGACCACGACCGTGCCGTCGTGGCTGGTCGCGCGCGCCTCGGAATAGCTATTGGGCGAGATCGAGCCGAGGTTCTGCAGGCCCAGCGCCTCGGTCCAGCGGAAGGCCTGCCATGGCGACTCGCCTGCGGTCGTCAGGGTGCTGGCGCCGACGACGACCGCCCCGTCGATGTTGACACCCAATGCCGACGACGTGCCGGCGGGCCCGCCGAAGGCACCGAGGTCCTGGAACTCATCGGTGTCCAGGTCGTAGCGGAACGCATGGTAGGGCTCGAACGACGAGCCATCGCTTTCGTAGGTGCCGACCACGAACGGGTCAACTGCAAGACCAAGACTCTTGAAGGCTCGCTTCTTCCCGCCTTTTCCCTCGTAAATGACTCGGTCCGGCTGTTGATGACCTGGCTGGAATACGGCGATCACCGACCTTTCCCCCGGTGAAGGGTTGCCCGGGCATTTCACACTCAGGCCCTTTGCCCTCGATCCGACAGGATAGCGTCCTGACTTGGTCACTTCATCGTTGAACCGGGTGCCGACCACCGGGCACTTGACGCCATTGATCTCCACCTCCGTGGGGTCCACAACCGAGTCTGCACGAGCGGCTGGAACCAACATCAGGAACAGGAGGCCGGCGACGAGCGCAGGCTTGGTTGCCGGTCGCCAGGGCGACCACGCGCAAACTGAATCACGCGCGGGCCCGGTCGATGGCGCCGGCGCCGCGTGACGCGCCATCCGTCGCTGCAAACCGGCTATCCGCCGCAGGTGCGTCGGTGCTGTCAGGGCTTGCGCCGCGAAGCGCCGCGCGGACGCTCCGAGCGGCTTGCGCGCCAAAAAATGTTCCATCCTCGCAACGATCCCCAACAGGTCAATGCTCGCGCTCGAACAGGAAACCCGACTGACACCCGACCGTCAGTCGAATGACGGCGGAAAATTTGCCCTACAGGCGGGAAATGGCAAGGCGGCAATCACAACGTCCAGTCTTCGACGTGCAGATCGGTTACCTGAGCGAAAGCCCGGTCGTTGGTCACCAGGATCGCGTCGATGGCGAGCGCGTGCGCGGCGATCAGCAAATCAAGCGGTGCCAGCGTCTTCCCTTGACGCGCCATGTCGGCGCGTACGCTTCCATACCGCTTGGCGACAAGGGTGTCCCAAGGGAGTACGTCGACACGGCGCAGAAACTGCCCGACCGCGAGCTGAAGCCGTGTTGCGTCGGGCCGCTTGGCCAAGCCGAATGACAATTCGCCTTCGGTGACGGCCGATACGCAAAGTTCCGCCATTGGCACCTCCACCACGCGCCGGGCGACGCGGGGATGCCCCCTGAGCAGATCGCTCACCGTATTGGTGTCGAGCATGTAGCGCTTCATTCGCTCCATTTCTCGAAGGGATCCCGATCCTGCCTGCCTTGGTTGCGCTCCCTTTGATCCAGGAAGTCGGACGGCGCATGGGTGTCACTGAGGATGGCGAAGAAGTCATCCCACGTCGCCGGCTTGCGCGACAGGATGACGTCTCCAGTGTCAGGGTCCCGGCGGATGAAGACTTCCTTGGTTTCGAAGCGATAGGCGGCCGGCAGGCGCACGGCCTGGCTGCGGCCGTTGGTGAATAGTTTCGCGATTCGGCTCATGGCGGTATCCCCAGAAGGTGGCAGATACCAAAGTATATGCTGATGAAATGGATATATCAAAGCATATCCCAAATTGTGTCATCGTCAACCAAGGACATGTTCCGCCGCCATTTGCGGTGGGCGCTCAATTCACATGTTCCTGCGCTTGAGGGCCCCTCGTCCGAAAGGCTTATCCGACTTGGAGGGCGCGAGTACCACGCGCGCCGCGTTTGGCAGCGGCGAGCGAAGCCGCGTAAAATCAACAACTTTGCCACAGCCGCCGGCATGCGCAGCATCGCGCCGGCGACACGAGCGACGGGACCACCGACCGCCATGAAAGCCGCCGACATCCGCAGCAGGTTCCTGCAGTACTTCGCCGAGCGCGGGCACACGATCGTGCCGTCGTCGTCGCTCGTCCCGGGCAACGACCCGACGCTGCTGTTCGTGAACTCCGGCATGGTCCAGTTCAAGGACGTGTTCCTCGGCGTCGACAAGCGGCCGTACGTGCGGGCGACGACGTCGCAGCGCTGCGTGCGCGCGGGCGGCAAGCACAACGATCTCGAGAACGTCGGCTACACCGCGCGCCACCACACGTTCTTCGAGATGCTGGGCAACTTCAGCTTCGGCGACTACTTCAAGCGCGACGCGATCCAGTTCGCGTGGGAGCTGCTGACCAAGGTCTACGGCCTGCCGCCGAGAAGCTGTGGACGACCGTCTACATCGACGACGACGAGGCCTACGACATCTGGACCAAGGAGATCGGCGTGCCGCCCGAGCGCTGCGTGCGCATCGGCGACAACAAGGGCGCCAAGTACGCGAGCGACAACTTCTGGCAGATGGCCGACACCGGCCCCTGCGGCCCGTGCTCCGAGATCTTCTACGACCACGGCCCGGAGGTGTGGGGCGGCCCGCCGGGATCGCCCGAGGCCGACGGCGACCGCTACATCGAGATCTGGAATCTCGTGTTCATGCAGTTCAACCGCGACGACAAGGGCGTGATGCACACGCTGCCCAAGCCGTCGGTCGACACCGGCATGGGCCTCGAGCGCCTGGCCGCGGTGCTGCAGCACGTGCACTCGAACTACGAGATCGACCTCTTCCAGGACCTGATCCGCGCCGCGGTGCGCGAGACCGGCGCGACGGACTACCTCAATCCGTCGCTGCGCGTGATCGCCGACCACATCCGCGCCTGCGCGTTCCTGATCGTCGACGGCGTGATCCCCGGCAACGAGGGCCGCGGCTACGTGCTGCGGCGGATCATCCGCCGCGCGATCCGCCACGGCTACCAGCTCGGCCAGAAGCGCGCCGTTCTTCCACAAGCTGGTCGAGGACCTCGACCGCGCGATGGGCGACGCCTATCCGGAGCTGCGCCGCGACAAGCTGCGCGTCGCGCAGGTGCTGAAGCAGGAGGAGGAGCGCTTCGGCGAGACGCTCGAGCACGGCATGAAGATCCTCGAGCAGGCGCTCGCGCGGCGGCGACAAGGTGCTCGACGGCGAGACCGCGTTCACGCTGTACGACACCTTCGGCTTTCCGCTCGATCTCACCGCCGACGTCTGCCGCGAGCGCAGCGTCACCGTCGACGAGGCCGGCTTCGACGCGGCGATGGACAAGCAGCGCGAGCGCGCGCGCGCCGCGAGCCAGTTCAAGACCGGCGCGCAGCTCGACTACGCCGGGCAGAAGACGCGCTTCCGCGGCTACGACACGCTGTCCGCCGAGGGCCGCGTCGTCGCGCTCTACCGCGACGGCGCCGCGGTGCCGGCGCTCGCGGCGGGCGAGCGCGGCGTCGTCGTGCTCGACGAGACGCCGTTCTACGCCGAGTCCGGCGGCCAGGTCGGCGACCGCGGCGAGCTCACCAAGGGCGGCGTGTGCCTGACGCTGTTCGCGGTCGACGACACGCAGAAGATCCAGCCCGACGTGTTCGGCCACATCGGCGTCGTGACGACCGGCGAGCTCGACGGTCGGCGACACGGTCGCGGCGCACGTCGACCAGGCGGCGCGCGCGCGGACGATGCGCAACCACTCGGCCACGCACCTGATGCACAAGGCGCTGCGCGAGGTGCTGGGCGCGCACGTGCAGCAGAAGGGCTCGCTGGTCGATCCCGACAAGACGCGCTTCGACTTCGCGCACAACGCGCCGCTGACCGACGACGAGATCCGCCGCGTCGAGGCGATCGTCAACGCCGAGATCCTGCGCAACGCCGCGACGCAGGCGCGCGTGATGCCGATCGACGAGGCGCAGAAGGTCCGGCGCGATGATGCTGTTCGGCGAGAAGTACGGCGACGAGGTGCGCGTGCTCGACATCGGCAGCTCGCGCGAGCTGTGCGGCGGCACGCACGTCGCGCGCACCGGCGACATCGGCTTCTTCAAGATCGTCGCCGAGGGCGGCGTCGCCGCCGGCATCCGCCGCGTCGAGGCGGTGACCGGCGACAACGCGCTCGCCTGGGTGCAGGCGCAGGAAGCGCACGATCGCCGCGCGCGGCCGCCGCGCTGAAGGCGCCGGTCGCGGAGATCGAGGCGCGGATCGCGCAGCTCTCGAAAGCGCGAAGGCGACGGAGAAGGAGCTCGCGCGGCTGAAGGCGAAGCTCGCCGCCAGCGCGGGCGACGACCTCGCCGGCAGCGCCGTCGACGTCAAGGGCGCGAAGGTGCTCGCGGCGATCGCTCGACGGCGCCGACGCCAAGGCGCTGCGCGAGACGCTCGACAAGCTCAAGGACAAGCTGAAGAGCGCGGCGATCGTGCTCGGCAGCGCGGCCGACGGCAAGGTCACGCTGATCGCCGGCGTCACCGCCGATCTCACCGGCAAGGTGAAGGCCGGCGAGCTCGTCAACCACGTCGCGCAGCAGGTCGGCGGCAAGGGCGGCGGGCGGCCGGACATGGCGCAGGCCGGCGGCACCGATCCCGGCGGGCCTGCCGAAGGCGCTGGAGTCGGTGCAGCGCTGGGTCGAGCAGCGGCTGTGACAGGCGGCGTCAGACAATTTTCCGCCGAATGCGGGCACGCGATGTCCCACTGCGCGCGCCGACGTCACCGTCGATGCGCTGAACGCGCGCGGCGAGGGGCCGCCTGCCCGGGCGCTGGTCGGCTTTCGGGTGATGGCGCTCGAGCAGGGCATGCTGGTCGCCGAGCTCGACGTCCGCCCGGACCTGCTCGCGCCCAACGGCTTCCTGCACGCGGCGACGGTGATCACGCTCGCCGACACCGCCTGCGGCTACGGCTGCATCGCGCACCTGCCGAAGGGCGCCGAGAACTTCACGACGGTCGAGCTGAAGAGCAATTTCCTCGGCACCGCGCGCGACGGCACCATCGCCTGCGTCGCGCGGCCGGCGCACCTCGGCAAGACGACGCAGGTCTGGGACGCGGTCGTGACCCGGCACAGCGACGGCAAGTCGATCGCGCTGTTCCGCTGCACGCAGATGGTCCTGTGGCCCAAGGCGTAGCGCCGTGCTGACCGTCCAGCGCATCGATCACCTCGTGCTCACGTGCCGCAACGTGAAGGCGACGATCCGCTTCTACACCGAAGTGCTGGGCATGCGCGAAGTGACCTTCGGCAGCGGCCGCAAGGCGCTCGCCTTCGGGCGGCAGAAGATCAACCTGCATCCGGTGGGGCAGGCAGCGGGGCGCGCACGGCGGCGACGGCGCCGCGACCACCGAGCCGGTCGCCGCCGTCGCGGCGCAGCCGACCGCCGGGCTCCGCCGACCTCTGCCTCATCGTCACCGAACCCGTCGAAGCGGTGCTCGCGCACCTCGCGGCCTGCGGCATCCCGATCGACCAGGGCCCGGTCATGCGCACCGGCGCGCTGGGCCCGATCCGAGTCGGTCTACATCCGCGATCCCGACGGCAACCTGATCGAGCTCGGGCGCTACGTCGACGACGTGGATTGAGTGCGCTCCATGGCGGCGATGGCCCCGGGTTTCGCTTCGCTCAACCCGGGCTACACGATCCGGGATACACGAGCCGGGTTGCGAGATCCGGGTTGCACGATCCGGGTTACACGATCCGGGGACATGTGATCCATGATCAGGACATCGCTCGCTGCACTCGCCATCGTCGCCGCGCTGGCGTCCGCGTACCTGCTGCTCGCGCCCGTCGCGATCGATCCGGTCGCGTGGTCGGCGCCGGCCGCGCCCGGCTACGTCGGCCCGCACGCGCCCAACACGCGGCTCGCCAACCTGCAGCGGGCGTCGATCGGCAGCGAGATCGGCCCGGAGCACGTGGCGCTAGGTCCCGATGGAAAGCTCTACGCCGCCGTGGCCTCCGGCGCGATCGTCCGCATGAACGCCGACGGCACGGCACCCGAAGTCTGGGTCAACACCGGCGGCCGGGTGCTGGGTTTTGATTTCGGGCTCTTCAGGAAATCGAGTGGGTGATTTTGGGGCATTTTAGAGCGCAGGGAGCATGCAAGTGAGGATCTTGAGTCGCAAGTATTCCTCGTCGCGCAGCCCGTATGCGCGGCGCTGGATGACGCGAATCTTGTTGTTGAGCCCTTCGACGAATCCGAGCGAGACCTTGTTCTCGGGCTTGCAGTAGGCGGCGATTCCATCCCAATGACGATCGATCATCTCGGCGAACTTCTCGTAGGGCTCGAGCCGCTGCCATTTCAGGCTTGCGCGCCAGTTGTCGAAGAAGCGTCGCGCCCAGCCCTCGCGCTCGTAGTCCCAGAGCTGACCGAAGGATTCCTTGAGCAGGTAGGCCGTGTTCAAGCGCTTGTTGGCCGCCAAGAGCTTCTTGAGGTTCTGCCGTCCGGCCGGGGTGAGGTTCTCCCGGTGCGACAGCAGCGTGTACTTCTGGCCCTTGATGAAACTGCGGTCGCGGCCGCTGAGTCGCGCGTACTCGGCCTTGCGTACCTTGTCGAGCGCCTCGCCCAGGTGACGCATGATGTGGAACTTGTCGAACAGGATCGCCGCCTGCGGGGCATGCTCGTTCGTCATGTTGCGAAACGGCTTCCACATGTCCATCACCGCCAGGCGAATGCCGCGGCTCTTCTTCTCTCCGAGCCGCTCGTAGAACATGGCCATGCTCTTCTCGGAGCGGTCCTCGCCACCGAACCAGATCGGGCGCCGGCGGATCAGATCGCTCACCACGATCCGATAGGTGTGGCCCTTGCGGATCGAGATCTCGTCGATGCCGATCGCCTTGGGGCCCGGCGTGCCCGCCTTGGCCAACTGCGCCCGCATGTACTGCTTCTCCAGCGTCTTGACCGTGTCCCAGTCGAGATGCAGCTCCTTGGCCAGATCCTTGATCGTGGTCGAACGGCAGCGCCGGCCCACGTAATGCGCAAAGCGCTTGGTATAGAACGGATTGTCGGCCAGGAACGCCAGCCGCTCGCGCTTCACCTTGCCGCAACTTCGGCACTGCACGCGCCGGACCTCGATTTCGAGGTAGACGCGCATATCGCCGCAGGACAGATCGCGAACGCGACGCGTCCGCCGGTCGTACCAGCCCGACTGCGCTCGACCGCAGCAGCCGCAGGTCGTTTTTTTGAGCGCCGTTCAAGGGTGATGACGCGGGCCTTCGGATCACCGAAGACGCCGCGCACCGTCGGTTGCGGACGAAAGACGGGGAACGCATACGCATCCCACAGCCGCCGCTTTCGCTTCGACGAGGTAGCCATGCAAACATGGTCGCAGTTTCCACCGCTCCTGAACATGCCCGAAAGCCAGCACCCACGCCGCTTCCGGGCCGATTCACCCCCTCAAACGACCCACACGACTACCTGAAGACCCTGATTTCGATGCAGACGGCCGGATGATCGCGGCGGATGCGTACCGCGGCCTGCTGGCGATCGGCCTCGACGGCCGGATCGAGGTGCTCACCGACCGGGTCGGCGACGACGCGATTCGCTACGCGGATGCAGTCGTGGTCGCGAAGAGCGGCAAGATCTACTTCACCGACGCTTCGCGGCGCTTCGGCGCGAAGGCTTCCGGCGGAACGTTCGAGGCGAGCGTGCTCGACGTGCTGGAGCATTCGGCCACCGGACGGGTGCTCGAGTTCGACCCCGCCACGAAGCGCACCCGCGTGGTGATGGGCGACCTGTGCTTCGCCAACGGCGTCGCGCTCTCCGCGGATCAGCGCACGCTGCTCGTCGCCGAGACCTGCGCCTACCGCGTGTGGGCGATCGACGTCGCGGCCGACGCGCTGAGCGCGAAGACCGCCGCGTCCGGCACGCCGCAGGCGCGCGTGCTGCTCGCGAACCTTCCAGGCTACCCGGACAACCTGATGCGCGGCGCGAACGGGCGCATCTGGCTCGGCTTCACCAAGCCGCGCAGCGCCGTCATCGACCGGCTCGCCGGCAGTCCGTTCCTGCGCAAGGTCACGCTGCGCCTGCCGAAGGCGCTGTGGCCGATTCCGCCGGCCTATGGGCACGTGATCGCGTTCGACGAAGCCGGAAAAGATGTCGCTGACCTGCAGGATCCGGCGGGTACGTATCCCGAAACGACAGGCGTCACCGAAATCGCCGACCGCCTCTACGTGCAGAGCCTGCACGCGCCGGCGCTGGGGTGGATGCCCAAGGCGCAGGCGGGGCTGTAATGGGCCGGCTTCGTGTACTCGCGTAGCCCGGCGTTGAGCCAATGCGAAACCCGGGTGGTCGTGGCATTGGCCCCGGGTTTCGCATTGGCTCAACGCCGGGCTACGCCGCCATGCCCCGCCGCAATGTTAGGGCGTTACGCCTGATCGGCGCGGCAATTCCGGCGCTTCCCGCCGCCCATCGGCAACGTGCGCGAACGCCAGCAGCGGGTGCCGCCACATCATCCGCGGCCCCGCGTAGCGCATGACCACGCGCACCTGCTCGCGCATCGCGGCGGTGTAGCAGTGCACCTTGCAGTTGGTGCAGGTGGGCTTTTCGTCGCCGAAGATGCAGCGGTCGAGGCGTCGCGTCGCGTAGTCCATCAGGCCGTGCATTCGGGGCAAAGACCGCCTGCCGCGGGCCTGTGGATCCCGTGCTTGTCCCGGCAGTAGATGCCCACCATCGCGCGGATGGTGGCGAGCTCGCGCGCGAGGCGCGGGTAACGTGCGCTGTCGTGGGCGCGGCGCGTCGGCGGCGTCCCGACGGGTCGTCCAGCCTTGGTGTCCAGCATGCCGCAGAGATTGCCTGAGCGGCGGGGCAGCGCCATGATCTGCGTCAAGCCGGGACGGGGCGGTACGTTGGACGCCCGGTTGCGTCTAATAACGGCTGTCGTTATTATAGGGCGCAATGATCAAGTCGTTCAAGGACAGCGACACCCGACGGCTTTTCGAGCGGGAACGCGTCGCGCGGTTTCGGAACCTGGAGTCGGCCGCGCGGCGCAAACTCGAAATGCTGAATGCGGCATACCGGCTTGACGAACTGCGAGTCCCGCCCGGCACACGCCTCGAAGCGTTGACCCGTGACCGGAAAGGGCAGCACAGCATTCGAATCAATGACCAGTGGCGCCTCTGCTTCGTCTGGCGAGCGGCCGGGGCGCACGATGTTGAAATCGTCGATTATCACGACTGAGGCAGGGCAATGAAGAAACTTGCACCCATTCACCCCGGCGAAATCCTCGCCGAAGAGTTCCTGACGCCGATGGCAGTAAGCCAATACCGGCTGGCCAAGGATATTGGCGTTCCGCCGCGCCGCATCAACGAAATCGTCCTGGGCAAGCGCGGGGTCACCGCGGACACGGCATTGCGACTCGGGCATTACTTCGGCATGACGCCGCAGTTCTGGATGAATCTGCAGGCCCGTTACGATCTCGAAACCGAGGCCGACCGCATCGGAAAGGAGATCGGAAGGTTGCCGGTCATGAAGGCCGCCTGAGCGAGCCGGAAGTCAACCCTCTTCAGACGTGGGATAGCCAGAGTGGACAGCAAGCGACTTGACGCCCTGCGTCGGAAGTACGCCGACGCCAAGGGCGGCGACATTTTCGATCCCGAGTTCGCGGCGGTCGCGGCGCAGCGTGTTCGTCCGACGCCGAGCGGCGCAAGTGGCCGTTCGCCGATCGCGGCCACGTTCCTTGGCGCGCCGTTCCGGCCCGACGCCGCGCGACGGCTGCCGGATTTCGGCGGCCTCGATGTCGCGCTGGTCGGCGTGCCGATGGACCTCGGCGTCACCAACCGCGCCGGGCGCGCGGCTCGGCCCGCGCGCGGTGCGCGACGTCGAGCGCATCGGCCCCTACGAGCACGCGCTGCGCATCGCGCCGTGCGCGTGCATCTGACGGTCGCCGACATCGGCGACGTGCCGATGCGAGCCGCTTCAGCCTCGACGCAGTGCCACGCCGACATCGAGGCGTTCTTCACGCGGTCTGCGCGGCGCGAGCGTGATACCGCTCGCCGTCGGCGGCGACCACTCGATCACCTACCGATCCTGAAGGCGCGTCGGCCGCGAGCGCCCGGTCGGCATGGTGCACATCGATGCGCACTGCGACACCGGCGGGCGAATACGAAGGCTCGAAGTTCCATCACGGCGGCCCGTTCCGGCAGGCGGTGCTGGACGGCGTGCTCGACCCCGAGCGCTCGATCCAGATCGGCATCCGCGGCGGCGCCGAGTACCTGTGGGAGTTCTCGTACGACAGCGGCATGACCGTGCTGCACGCCGAGGAGGTGACGGCGATGGGCGTCCCGGCCGCGGTCGTCGCGAAGGCGCGCGAGGTCGTCGGCGACGGACCGACCTACGTGACGTTCGACGTCGACGGCATCGATCCCGGCTTCGCGCCCGGCACCGGCACGCCGGAGGTCGGCGGCCTGACGCCGCGCGAGGCGCTGGCGATCCTGCGCGGCCTGGCCGGCCTCGACGTCGTCGGCGGCGACGTCGTCGAGGTCGCGCCGCAGTACGACGCCACCACCAACACCGCGCAGGTCGGCGCGCAGATGCTGTTCGAGCTGCTGTGCCTCGTCGCCGATCCGCCGCCGGCAGCAAACGGCGGCGGCGGGGGAGGGGGCGCGCGATGATCCGATCCGCGGCTCTGGGGCGCGCGGTTTCGCTCGCCGCCCGATCCGGCGCTGATGCGCCTGTCGCGCGCCGCCCGCGAGCTATTTCCGGCTCGCGCCCTACGACCTCGTGTCCTCGCAGGCGCACGCGCGCGAGCTGCTGCGCGCCGGGCTCCTGACCGAGGCCGAATGCGCGACGATCGTCGCCGAGCTTGACGCGATGCGGCGCGATTCGGCGCCGGCGAGCTCTCGCCTTCCGCCGGCGACGAGGACGTGCACACCTTCCTCGAGCGCGTGCTGATCGAGCGGCTCGGGCCCGCTCGGCGGCAAGCTGCGCGCCGGCCGCTCGCGCAACGATCAGGCGGCCAACGATCTCAAGCTCTACCTGCGCGTCGAGGCGCGCGGCCTTCGGTCGCCCTGCTCGACGCTGCAGGACGCGCTGCTCGCGCAGGCCGCGCAGCACGTCGAAACGCTGGCCCCGGGCTTCACGCACCTGCAGCCGGCGCAGCCGATCGTGTTCGCGCACCAGCTGCTGGCGCATGCGCAGGCCTTCCCCCGCGACGTCGACCGCTGATCGACTGGGACCGCCGCGCACGCGCGCTCGCCGCTCGGGCGCGGCGGCGCTGGCCGGGTCCGCGATCGCCGTGCACCCGGAGCATCTCGGCCGCCGAGCTCGGTTACGACGGTCCCTGCGAGAACTCGATCGACGCCGTGGGCGAGCCGCGACCACGTTGCCGAGTTCCTCTTCGTCGCCGGCCATGATCGGCGTCCACGTGTCGCGGCTCGCCGAGGAAATCGTGCTCTGGTCGCTCGCAGCAGTTCGGCTGGATCGAGCTCGACGACGCGTTCGCGACCGGCAGCTCGATCATGCCGCAGAAGAAGAATCCCGACATCGCCGAGCTCGCGCGCGGCCGCTCGGCGCGGCTCATCGGCGACGCTGACGACGATGCTGGACGCCGCTGAAGGCGCTGCCGTTCTCGTACAACCGCGATCTGGCCGAAGACAAGCACGCCGCCTTCGACGCGGTCGATGCGCTGGCCGTCGTGCTGCCGGCGATGACGGGCCTGGTGCGCACGCTGCGCGTCGACGTCGACCTCCTGCGGCGCCAGTCGACCGCCGGCTTCACGCTGGCGACCGAAGTGGCCGACTGGCTCTCGCGGCGCGGCGTGCCTTTCGCCGAGGCGCACGAGATCACCGGTGCGCTGGTGCGGCGCTGCGAGGACCGCGGGATCGAGCTCGCGGAGATCGCCGACGCCGACCTGCGGCAGTCGATCCGCGCCTCACGCCCGACGTCCGCGCCTGCCTCACGCCCGCCGCGGCCGCGGCGGCGCGCGCGCGGCTACGGCGGCACCGCGCCGGCCGCGGTCGGCGGCAGATCGCGCGCCTTGCGCGATACGCCGCGCCGTGCAGCGGCGCTGGGCCGGCCCGCGGTTACCTCGGCGCCATGACCGATCGACCGCCATGATCGTGCCCAGCGGAATTCGCCGACCGCCCACCTGCGCCACGTGCCGCGCCGCTACTACGGACGCTGGATCGCTGCCGCGCTGATCATTCTCGCCTTCGCGCTGCTGATCCAGGCGTTCGCCGCCGGCCAGATCGAGTGGAAGGTCGTCGGGCAGTTCCTCACCGCCAAGGCGATCCTGATCGGGCCTCGACAACACGATCATCATGACGATCTGCGCGATGGCGCTGGGCATCGTGCTGGGCGTGGTGTTCGCGATCATGTCCATGTCGCCGAATCCGGTGCTGAAGAACGTCGCGCCGCTTCTACGTCTGGTTCTTCCGCGGCACGCCGCTGCTGCTGCAGCTGCTGCTGTGGTTCAACCTGGCGCTGATCTTTCCGACGCTCGGCATTCCGGGCATGGTTCGAGGCGCGCACCGTCGACCTCATCACGCCGTTCATCGCCACGCTGCTGGGCCTCGGCATCAACCAGGGCGCCTACACCGCGGAGGTCGTGCGCGGCGGGATCCTGTCGGTCGACGTCGGGCAGACCGAGGCGGCCAAGTCGATCGGCATGACGCGGCTCACCACGCTGCGACGCGTCGTCCTGCCGCAGGCGATGCGGGTCATCATCCCGCCGGTGGGCAACGAGGTGATCAGCATGGTCAAGCTGACCTCGGTGGCGAGCGTGATCCAGTACTCGGAGATCCTGCGCAACGCGCAGACCATCTACTACGCCAACGCGCGGGTGATGGAGCTCCTGATCGTGGCCGCGATCTGGTACCTCGCCGTCGTCACCGTGCTCTCGATCGGCCAGCACTTCCTCGAGCGGCACTTCTCGAAGGGCCATCGCCGCGCGCGCACCGTGATGGCGACCGGAGAGGGCAGCACATGAGCGCGATTGAAGGCGCGATGGTCTACGCAGTCGACGTCGAAAAATACTTCGGCAGCTTCCAGGCGCTCAAGGGGATCAACGCTGACGCTGCCCCGAGGCGAGGTCCTGTGCATCGTCGGACCCTCGGGCTCGGGCAAGAGCACCTTCCTGCGCTGCATCAACCAGCTGGAGCGCGCCGACCGGGGCGCGATCTGGGTCGACGGCGAGCTGGTCGGCTACCGCCGCGTCGGGCGACGCGCTGCACGAGCTCGGCGACAGCGAGCTCGCACGGCAGCGCCTCGCGTGCGGCATGGTGTTCCAGCGCTTCAACCTCTTCGCGCACATGACGGCGCTGCAGAACGTCATTGAGGGCCCGGTCACCGTGCAGAAGCGCCGCCGCGCCGAGGTCGTCGACGAGGCGATGGCGCTGCTCGAGCGCGTGGGCCTTGCGGACAAGCGCGACGCCTATCCGCTCGAGCTCTCCGGCGGGCAGCAGCAGCGCGTCGCGATCACCCGCGCGCTGGCGATGCAGCCGAAGCTGATGCTCTTCGACGAGCCGACCTCCGCGCTCGATCCGGAGCTGGTCGGCGAGGTGCTCGCCGTCATGCACGACCTCGCCGCCTCGGGCATGACGATGATCGTCGTCACGCACGAGCTCGGCTTCGCCCGCGAGGCAGCGCACCGCGTCGCGTTCATGGATCAGGGCTCGATCGTCGAAATCGGTCCGCCGCAGGAAGTGCTGGTGAGCCCGCAGCACCCGCGGACCCGGGAATTCATCGCCGCAGTACTTTCGTAACACTCATCTTCCTCACTGAAAGAAGCGCAGACCATGAAGACTTTGCAGAAGACACTCGTTGCCGCCCTGGGAATCACCGCCGCGTTCGCGGTCGCCGCCGCCGAATTGCCCGACCGCATCAAGAAGGCCGGGAAGATCGTCATCGCCACCCAGCCCAACTACCCGCCGATCGCGTACAAGGATCCGGCGACCAACCAGCTCACGGGGTTCGACATCGACCTCGGCGAGGCGCTCGCCAAGGAGCTCGGCGTCAAAGTCGAGTGGCAGGAGACCGCGTTCGCGCAGATGATCAGCTCGCTGCAGACGGCGCGCGTCGACATCGCGCTGGCCGGGATGAGCGACCTGCCGGCGCGCCGCGAAGTGGTCGATTTCATCGACTACATGAAGACCGGCCCGCAGTTCTTCACCACGACCGCCCGCGCGGGCGAGCTGAAGACGCTGGAGGACCTGTGCGGGAAGAAGGTGGGGGCGAGCCGCAGCACCAACTGGCCCGGACAGATGGAGGAGCTGAGCAGGAGCATCTGCGCCGGCAAGGGCAAGCCGGCGATGACGGTGATCGGCACCGAGGGGTCGGTCGACGCGCGCACGCAGCTGAAGTCGGGACGTCTCGACGCGGCGGTGCAGGGCAGCGAGACGCTTCCGTACTTCCAGAAGCAGGAGCCGAACACGATCGTGCTGATCGGCGCGCCGTTCAACGAAGGCCTTTCGGGCATTCCGGTGCTGAAGACGGAAACGCAGTTGCGCGACGCGGTGAAGGAAGCGCTCGACCGGATGCAGGCCAAGGGCGTCTACGACCAGATCCTCGCCAAGTACGGGCTGCAGACGAGCAAGCTCGCGCCGATCAGCGTCAACCAGGGCAAGTAGCGGGGCCTGGTACTCCGTAGCCCGGGTTGAGCGAAAGCGAAACCCGGGTCGGCGCTGACCGGGGAACGGTCACCCCGGGTTTCGCTTTCGCTCAACCCGGGCTACGCCATAGGTACGCCGTAGCGCCGGCGCCTCATCCATCCGGCGAATGGCCGGCGCGGAGGGGCGGGCCTACAGTGGCATCGCTCGCGCGCCGGACGTCTGCCATCGCCGCCCTCCCGGCGGCAACCCCTCCGCCGCATGACCGTCGCGGCGCGCGGGCAACCTCCGGCAGCCAGGGGCGACGCCCACCGATCCCTCGCTGCCCGTCGAATTGACACCGACCGATGGCTGCGATGTCGACACCGGCCATTCACCCGCGGCTCGCCAATGGGCAAGTTCGGCCAACTCCGGAAGTACGCCGGCAGAAATTCTCACGTCGGTAACGGCCGGTCACAGGGGCACAGCGTACTTACGACGACGCCGTACACGCTGCGAGCAATCCTCCGAAGCGGACCAGCAACAGTCTTGGCCGCCGGCAGCCGCCGAATGGCGGCGCCAACGTCCGCTGCTTGAAGAACCGAACTAGCGGTATCGACCCACTGCCGACATCCGGGTTGGCTGAAAGCAGCCCTACAGAACCGCGCATGCGGACACCCCATCGTCGCTAAAAGGAAGGCGGCATCTCGCCGCCGTGCCCGGGCCTGTGGAGGTCACTCGCATGTCGCAGGAGGTCTTCGACCTCGGACCGCTGGTAACGGTCATGGAGCAGAGCGATTACGTTGTCCAGCGTCGAGCGTAGCGGTCATGGTCGATGTTCTGCTGGCGTGCCTGGCGGAGCGGTTGCGGGGCGGGCCACCGGCGACGAGGAATCCATGGCCCGGCGGACACCCGATGTCCCGCGTGGTGGCCTGCGCGAAGAGCGTGTCGCGCGCGTTGCGCCGGGCCGCCTCACGTCCGGATGCGTACCGTGGCGCGAACGCGGGCCGCGGACCAGCGCGCGGCAACGAGTTCCGACAGCGGATCAGCCCGCCAGCGTTACCGCCGGCAGGTCGAGCTGCACGGTCCGCGGCGACGCGAACACGCGCCTGGCGGTGGCGGGCGCCGCGGGGCTGCGCAGCTGGCGGATCCAGGTCGCGACCACGCCGCCGTCCACCGGTGCCGGCTCGAAGTCGATGCGCGGGACGACGCGTGCGGCGACGCCGGCGGGGACGCCGCCGGCGATGAGGTCCGCGGTGAAGCGGCCGGCCGCATCGCCCATGCGAAACGCGGCGACGTTGGCGGCGACGATGCGTGTGCCCTTGTCGGCGAACAGCGCGGAAAGTTGCCGCTCGACGAGCCCGGCCGGCAGCGGCAGCAGCGCCGCCGCGGCGCCCAGCATCACCATGTTGTGCGCCTTGATCGTGCCCGCCTTGTGCGCGAGCCGCGCGGCGTCGATCGCGATCACCTTCGGCAGCGAGAACAGCACGTCGAAGAGCTTCCCCGTGTCGGGGTAGGCGGCCACGTTGCGCAGCGGCGTCACGTCCGTCACGACCCACCCGTCCGGATGCAGGAGCGGCGTGTAGCGCAGCGCCTCCATCGGCTCCACCGAGAGCACCATCTGCGCGGTGCCCTCGGGGATGAGGTCGCTCGCGATCGGCGCGTCGGCGATGCGCACGAGCGCCGACACCGCGCCTCCCCGCTGCGCCATCCCGTGCACCTCCGGCTGCTTGATGTGGAAACCGGCCTGGAACGCCGCGTGGTCGACAGCCCAGGCGATCGAGAGCACGCCCTGGCCGCCGACGCCGCAGATGACGAGGTCGTAGTTCATGCCGCGGTGGTCTTGTGCTCGCGCCGGTGCTCCTTGATCACCTTGGCGTAGGTGACGCACGCGCGGCGAGCGATGATGACCGACAGGCCGGCCCGCTCGATCTCGTCGCGGATGATGCGCGCGTTCTCGCCGGCCTTCGCGGGCAGCGGCGAGATCACGCGGATCCGCTCGCGCGCCACACCGAGGCCTGCCACGAGGTCCACCATCTGTTCGTCGGTGGCCATCGTCGGCTGCCCGCCCGTCATCGCGACGATGCTGTTGTCGAGGATGACCACCTTGATGTTCACGTTCGCCCGGGCGGCGTCGAGCAGCGGCGCCATGCCCGAATGCGTGAAGGTGCCGTCGCCGATCACGCAGATCGACGGGTTCATGCCGGCATGCGCGGCGCCGATCGCCATCCCGATCGACGATCCCATGCACACGCACGAATGGATCGCCTGGTGCGGCTGCAGGTAGCCGAGCGCGTAGCAGCCGATGTCGCCCATCACCCGCACGTCGTCGCCCATCCCCTCGATTGCCGCTTTGATCGCGGTGTATGCGTCGCCGTGCGGACAGGCGTCGCACAGGCGCGGCGGCCGCCCGACCAGCACGTCCTCGATGCCCGCCACGCGCAGGGTCTCGCGGACCGGCAGCCCGAACGCGCGGCGCAGCGTGTCCGGCGTCAGCTCGCCGCTGCGCGGCAGGTACCCGGTCAGCTTGCCCTTGATCGGCGGCTCCCGCAGCAGGCCCTGCGCGCTGATGCAACGCTCGATGAACGGGTAGCCTTCCTCCACCACGACCACCTCGGTCGAGGCGTCGAACAGCGCGCGCAGCTTGCCTATGGGCAGCGGGTAGCACCCGATGCGCAGCAGGTGGTACGCGTCGAGCGCGCTGCCGAGCGACTCCTGCACATAGTTCCACGCGACGCCGCTCGCGACGATCGCGGGCCGCCTGCCCTCGCGCAGTGTGAGCGCGTTGGTGGCACTCGCCTCGGCGTACTCGACCATCGCCGGCTGCTTGTCGAGGAGCTTCGCGTACGCGCGGCGGGCGTTCGACGGGATGAGGGTGAAGAGGCTCGCGTCCGGGACGTAGTTCGCCTCGTTCTGGGCGCGCGGCGCCGCCGGGATCACGCGCGCCCGGCTGTGCGCGAGCCGCGTCACGAGGCGCAGCAGGACGGGCACGCGCAGCGCCTCGGACAGCTCGAAGGCCTCGCGCGTGAGGTCATAGCATTCCTGCTGGTTCGCGGGCTCGAGGCAGGGCACCTGGGCGAAGTCCGCGAAGTACCGCGAGTCCTGCTCGTTCTGCGAGCTGTGCATCGACGGATCGTCGGCCACCGCAATGACGAGGCCACCGTGCGCGCCCGAGACCGCGGCGTTCATGAACGGGTCGGCGGCGACGTTGAGCCCGACGTGCTTCATCGCCACCAGCACGCGCTTCCCGGCGTACGACACTCCGATGGCTTCCTCCAGCGCGACCTTCTCGTTGGTCGACCACAGGCCCTTGATCGGCGGGTCAACGGTGTCGGCGTAGCGCCGGATCGTCTCGTAGATCTCCGTCGACGGCGTGCCGGGATAGGCGTACGCGGCGCTAATGCCGGCATCGACGGCGCCCTGCGCTACGGCCTCGTCGCCCAACAGAATCCGTTCCATATCCCTGCTTCCCCCTTGCCTCCCTGACGCCCGGACACGTCGATCCGGGGCCTGACCCGGTATCGTGCAGTAGGTGCTGCCGTGCGGACTTGCGCAAAGTCAACGGTCCCTCGGGCCAGGGCTATCAGGGAACGGGTTTGCGCAAGCGCTGCAAGATATTGATCTCAGAGACTGCAATGAGGATTGTGCTCGCATCATAACCCGCAGTGTTAGCAGCACGAAGGTCAGTCCGAATATCCATACGGTATGCCCGGGGAAGGACGCCTACTCCTTTGTCCGTTCCGCGTCCGAGAGCGATACTGACTCGCAGCCGTCGCGCACTTGTGGCCGGGCCAGTTGGCTGCAGCTTGCATGTAGGTTGGAAGTGTGTAGTGTGTTTCCGACATTCGGCCTGTTCGCGAAGGTCGGCTTCGCTCGGGCGCTACAGGCAGCAAGGGGTCGATCTCGGGCATTGCTACCCTCATGAGATTGGCCCGAGCGCGGGTGCGCGCCACGCGGGACACTCATGCGTCGTAACCCAGACTTGATCTAACGGCCGATGTCACATCGCGGCAGTCGCCATCCGATTGAGTGGGGCCATCAGTTGTTGCTGGCTGACGGTGGCTAGGCGACCGCTTCAGATGGCAAGAAGCCTGTCGCCGCGATAGGGGGAATGCGAACTATCGGCCTTGGACGTTCGCGCTCAGAGAAAGCGGCCATTCGTCAAATTGCAAGTTCGGTACGGTCGGCCTATATTCCGACGGATACCTACCCAGCCAAGGGGACCGGATGGCACGGGAGAGCGCCTATTCGATGTGGCGTCGGAGCTTCTGCCGGACGTTGGTAGGCGTTCTTGTCGCGCCAGGCATCGCAGTCGCGCAAGCGTCGAAGATCCGCCGGATCGGCGTTCTGGAGCCCGGCGCACCCGAGACTCCCGAGTCGATCTGGAAACAAGGCGAGCCCTTGCGGGAGCTCGGGTGGGTGGAAGGACAAAACCTGCACGTCGAGCGCCGTTACGCGAACGGGCGTCGGGAAGCCCTGCAGCCTCTCGCCGAAGAGCTGATTCAGGGGAAGGTCGAGGTTATCGTGACAGCCGGAGCGCCCGCGACCGTCGCCGCAAGGCGTGTGACGAATACTATTCCGATCGTTATGAGGTCGGTCTCGGATCCTGTCCTTCTCGGCTTAGTTGCCAGCCTTGCGCGGCCAGGCGCCAACGTCACCGGGTTTACTTGGCAAGGTCCCGAGGTCGACTCGAAAGCCCTTTCACTTCTGAAGGAGTTGCTCCCAGCACTCCAGCGTATCGGCGTGCTTGAATGGTCAGGTAGTGGGTACACCCGGCTTCAGCGCGAGGAGTTCGAGCAAATTTGTCGGTCGCTTAGCCTCAATCCGGTTTTCGCCGCAATCGCGGCGGCGAGCGAGATCGAGGATGCCATCGCACGACTAGCGCGCCAGCGTGTTCAGGCGCTGATGTTTCGAGGTAGTGACTTCTTTTACGAGCACCGATTCGAAATTGCCGGCGCTGCGATGAAGCATGGCCTGCCGACACTGTCCAACGAGCCGGAGATCGTGCGGGAAGCTGGCACCCTGATCGCCTACTCTCCGACGCAGGCCGAGGTAGATCGCCGCCGCGCCAGCTACGTCGACCTGATCCTTCGGGGGGCAAAGCCTGCCGATCTTCCTGTCCAGCAACCCACGAAGTTCGAGTTGGTAATCAACCTCAAGACGGCCAAGGCGCTCGACCTTACGATTCCGAAAGAGCTGCTGCTTCGCGCGGACGAGCTGATTCAGTAGGCCGATAGCAACGTCCGTTGGCCGGTCAGAGATCCCCGCCTTGCCGATGCGGCCGACCGCTGCTGGACATAGAGCGCTCATCCGGACGCAAACGGCCGGTGTGATTCGTCGAGCCGCCGTTCAGCGCATTGAGGTGGTGGACCGGACCCGACCCCAACCTGACGGCCACCGTGCTCCAAACCGGCCGTTGGAAACTCGGGAAGCCGCCGTCCAGATTGCGGCAGCGGTGCGCCGTGCGGAGACTCCGTGCTGCGCCCTGCATGCCCGAGTTGAGCCAGTTTGCGTTCTGGCGGCAATGGCGGGCGGGCGAACATCGCAAGGCGGTATTCTTTCCCGGCGCCGCCTTGTGCGATAGCGCACATAGGGTTTAATCCATATCAACAGTGCGAGCATGTGGGCTTGATACATTCGCATGACAGGTCAGTCCGATGGCCCGTTCCCTATTCTCGGGAGGGCGACATGGTAGGGCGAGATTCGTTTCGGCCGTCACCGGAGATGTGCTTCGCGGTCGGCGATACCACGCATTTCGTCCCCGCCCAGCCTACGCCTTGGCAAAACCACCTTCTGGCAGCGCTGCCCCAACAGGAGTATCAGCGCCAGGTGCCCGATCTTGAACCTTGTCCCTTGCCGTTAGGTTGGACCATCCACGAATCCGGGGACCGGGAAAGGTATCTGTATTTCATCACGGCCGGCATCGTTTCCCGATTCTACGTGACGGCGAGCGGGGCGTCGGCCGAATTCGCGGTCACGGGCAACGAAGGCGTGATCGGCATCGCCGCGTTCCTTGGCGGCGGAAGCACGACCAGTCGGGCGGTGGTGTTGAGCCCCGGCTACAGTTATCGGTTGCGGGCAGTTCGCCTGCAACATGTGTTCGAGCACGACGGCCCGCTGCCGCGTCTGCTGCTCCGCTACACCCAAGCGCTGATCGCGCAAATCGGGGTGATCTCGGCGTGCAAAAGACACCATACGCTGGAACAGCGCTTGTCCCGCTGGATATTGTCATGCCTGGACCGTTTGCCCACCAACGAGATGGCGCTGACACAGGAACTGATCGCCGACATGCTGGGTGTGCGCCGGGAAGGCGTGACGGAGGCCGTCGGAAAGCTGCAGAAAGCGGGACTGATCCATTGCAGCCGTGGTCACATTGTCGTAGTCGACCGCCCCGCACTGGAAGCACACGCATGCGGCTGTTATGCGGTCATCAAACGCGAGTACGACAGTTTACTCGCCGATTACGGACAAGCCGACGTTCATTCCCGGGCTCACTCCGTTACGAGGGGCCACGCGTTCCCGCAGCAAAGCGCTGTCTGCGTGTAACCGTGCGCCACCAGGAATGGCACCGCACGGACCGCATCGGCGGGCTGCCCGCGGCCGTATTGGGTGCCAATGACGGCATCGTCTCGACCGCGAGCCTGGTGCTTGGTGTCGCCGCCGCGAATGGGACGCACAGCAGCGTGATGGTGGCCGGTATTGCCGGGCTGGTTGCGGGCGCCATGTCGATAGCTGCGCGGAGCGCGATGCGCTGGGTTCATTTCCGGAATAAGCTGCCAAGAACGCCGGGGGCATTCCATGACAAGCAACGGCGCGGGGTACGCCTGCGCCGTTGCATCTACACCGGCGCTGTAATGCATAGCTGGACAGCAGTCCTCGGCTTGAGTGGTCGGAGGCGGGGCCACCTTTCCGCAGCACGCGGACGTGTGTGTGCGCAATGAGGGTGCGCCAAGGTCTCAGCGACTGATATAGCTCCACTTGTCGCCATTCCGCACCGCGGCCAGCCCTTCAGCAAATGGCTCGGCCGCGTCAAACTGCGGATTGACGACCATCTTGCCTTGCTTGTCGATGTAGCCCCACTTGCCAGTGCTTTCATCACCAATCCGCACTGCCGCCAGCCCGTCAACAAAAGGGTGCGCAACATCAAACTGCGGATTCGCCACCATCTTGCCTTGCTTGTCGATGTAGCCCCACTTGCCAGTGCGCTCATCACCAATTCGTACTGCCGCCAGCCCGTCAACAAAAGGGTGTGCAACATCGAACTGCGGATTCACCACAACTTTGCCTTGCTTGTCGATGTAGCCCCATTTGCCGCCCATTCGCATTACCGCCAGCCCCTCCGCAAACGACCATGCATCGTCAAACTGCGCATTGATGACCATCTTGCCTTGCTTGTCGATGTAGCCCCACTTGCCCGTATTCTCATCACCAATCCGCACTGCAGCCATGCCATCGGCAAAGCGAAGTGCGGCATCAAACTGAGGATTGATGACAACGCGCCCAGTTTGTTCGGTGACCTTTGTGACGGCTGATGCCGCAATTGGTGAGGACGCCTGATCGGAACTCTTTTGGCAACCGAACAAGACGGACAACAGCAGCAGCACGAGAAGCGCTCTCATTGATCTCTCCATCTTCCAGCATTCCAAGCGCGGCTCTTTGAACGCGCTCAACCTCATTCACGGCCGTGCCGGAGTTTTCCTGGATCTTGCCGAAAAGGCCAACGGGAACGACCTATTTCTTCAAGGTCCTTTTCGTCGCTTTCTTCGTCGCTTTCTTTGCCGGCTTCTTCACCGGCTTCTTCATCGGCCTCTTCGCCGCCTTCTTCCCCGGTGCCGTGACGGCCTTACGCACCGTCGCGCCGCGCACTCCCTTGACACCACGCACGGCGCCAGCCAATACGTCCGCTACGGTTCGGGCGGTGTCGGTGCCGACCTCGCCCGCCGCCTTGATCGCGCCCCTAACCGCAGCCGTTGCAACGCGACCCACATTCCCACCCGTCTCGGCCGTAGCCTCCACGATGCCATCGACGGCGCCTCTCGCCACCGAGCTGACATCCGCACCGACCGCCGCCGCATGCCTGATCACCGTCTTGACCGTTTCGGCTGCCGCGGTGGCAACATCGCCGCCCACTTCGTGCACGCCCAGCACGACGCCCTTGGCAATGCTCTTGGCGCTCGCGATCAACCCGGTCCCGACCTGCTCGGTCGCCTGTACCGCGCCGGCGACCACATCCCGTACCACGACCACCAATTCGTCGGCGACCGTTCCCGCCGCACTGAGGGTGCCTGAAACGGCGGACTTGACGAGTACGACGATCTCTCCCTCGATCCTGGTCAGCGTTGTCAGGCTGTTGACGACTCCGTCTCGGACTGCGCTGCCCGCTCGTCCCAACGACACTGGAACGACTACGGGCATTGGTTTCGTCGACCGCGTTTTGCGCGCTGCAGTTCCTGACTTGGTTGCTTTCACCGTGATCGTGCGCGGTGCGCGCCGCTTTACACTTCTGGTTGCCATTTTGGTCCTCGCTTTCATCGTTGTCGTTGGCCTTATCGAACCGCGCAACCTGCGCGGCGTCTTTGCCAATAGACCCAAGAATTCCCGCCTGCCCCAACCTGGCCGCGCAACGAGTCGTGGAATGGGGCGTGCCACCGCGTCTTCTGCGGCATCAAGCCGGTACGCCCTCCCGACCTGGGAGGGCTTCCCGTTCGCGCCGTTGAGGCTCCTATGCTTTCGTGATGGCGTCTGTCACGGCTTCCTTCAGATTGCCAACGGTTTTCTGCAGCTTGCCTTCCGCCTGCTTCTTGAGCCCCTTAGCCTCCTGCTCCTTGCTCCCCACCAGCTTCCCGGCTTCTTCCTGGATCTTGCCGCCGAGGTCTTTCAGTTCGCCCTTAACTTGATCCTTGTTTGGGGTAATGGCCATGATCAATTCCTTAACGGTTAATTGAAACGTCTGCTCTGCGAACCGGCATCGGCTCGCGCTCTCGGCTCGCACAACGTCCTCCGCTGGCGAGCCGCACGGTGCCGTGACACCCCGGCACGCTGGTCGGTGGCTGACCTGTAACTTGAGCCGCATGTCATTCTTGACGGACTTGACCCGCGGGACGCGGCGCGCGACTTCATTCGATTTCGTTGGGTCTGCGTGCAACAACCCATCTTTCCGCAGAAGGTCAAATCCATGGTGAACCGTTGACGCCGGGCAGTATTGATAGGGATCAATGTACGAAACCGCACAGGCTCCCCGAACAGGCAACACCGACCAATTCTGCTGACAGGCCGCACCGCAACGTGAATAATGGATATATGCGGCGCGATGTTGCGCCGACGCTTTTAATCACAGCCAGGAGGAACCATGGCCACGCGTCGTACCACGATGAGAAGTCGAACCGGAACCAAGCTCTATGCCGTTCGTGACGAGAGCGGCAAGTTCAAGGACATTCAGACCTACAAGCGTGCTCACACCGCTGATATGCGCCACAAGTCGAAGGCCGAGAAAGAGGCTGCGCAGGGCCCTATGGAGAGGCAGGTCAGGAAGACGGCGGACGATGTCGTCAGGTCTGTCAAGAGATCGGTGAGGGGCGCGGTCGCTGCGGTGGAGAGGGCAGCGAAACGAGCCGTGAAGCAGGTTGCGAGCCCGCCGCCAGAGGGCCGGAGAACCCTGAAGAAGGCGTCGAAGACGACGCCGCGCAAGCCGGCGGCGAAAACGACCGTGAAGAAGGCCGCAAAGAAGACCGTAAAGAAGGCGGCAAAGACGAAATAGTGCCGACAGCACGTCGGCCCGCTACCGAGGTATCCCCGGCCATGCCGCAAACGCTTCCCGGCGAGCTTCCGCTGTTCGCTGACCACGGCGCCCTGCCTGGACCTGCGTCGAAACCTTCTACGGGGCAGATTGGCCGAGAACGTGGAACGGATCGCCGGGCGGAATATCCGCGAGCAGGCGGTCGAATTCCCGTTTGACCACCGCGTAGCACTCGCAGACCGCCTTTTCTAATGCCGCGCGGTCAAGCACCTCGATATGGCCGCGCCGGTAGCGGATAAGGCCAGCGTGCTGCAAGTTCCCGGCGGCCTCGGTCACTCCTTGGCGGCGCACGCCGAGCATGTTGGCGATCAACTCCTGCGTCATGTTCAGCGAATCCGTCGACAGGCGGTCGAGGCTCAACAACAGCCAGCGACACAGTTGCTGCTCCACCGTATCGTGCCGATTGCACATCGCGGCCTACGCCATCTGCGTGATCAGCGCCTGCGTATAGCGCAGCAAGAGGTGCAGCATCGGTCCGGCTCGGCAGGCGCTTGAACTCGGCAGCCGACAACGCGACGAGAAGATGATTTTGTGTCGGGCTGTGCGGCGTGGCCATCAGCAGGTTCGGGAGTTATGTTCCTACTCAGGGATCGGTTAGTCTTTGCCGACCGTATCGTCCGCCGAAAGCGGATCACGAAAGAAAAAGCACTCGTTGCGATGTCCGTGCGCGCATCGGCGAAGAAGACAATAGAGCTGTGAATGGGATTGCCATGACCACCATGAGTCCAGCAGCGCACCCAGGTCATCTAACCGGGGAGAGCGTGGCGCATGTTTCCGATGAATTACTGGAAAAGGCGCGCGCCAATACCGAGACCGTCCTGCGCGAGCTTGAATCGCGATTGGACGGCTTGACGCAGGGGGAAGCCGATTCGCGCTTGAAGCAGTACGGGCTGAACGAGATTGCGCGAGAAAAGCGCCAATCGGCCCTGATGCGCCTCTTGAGCAACATCAAGAATCCATTGGTCCTCCTGCTCACGGCGCTCGGCGTGTTGTCCTATTTGACCGGTGACGTACGAGCGACAGTGGTTATTTTCGTGATGGTGATCCTGGGCGTGGTGCTGCGCTTCTACCAGGAGATGCGCGCCGATAACGCCGCTGAAAGACTCAAAGCGATGGTCAGCAACACGGCGACGCTAGTGCGCGATGGCAAAGAAGCTGAATTGCCGCTCAAGATGTTGGTGCCGGGCGACATCATCCGGCTGGCCGCCGGTGACATGGTCCCAGCCGACGTACGGGTGCTTTCCGCGAAGGACTTGTTCCTGAATCAATCGGCTCTTACCGGCGAATCCTTGCCCGTGGAGAGAAAAGCCGATACGGCCTCCGCCGACGGTCAGAACCCGCTGGAGTTGCCCAATATTTGTTTCCTGGGATCCAACGTGGAAAGCGGTTCTGCGACCGCCGTAGTCATCCACACCGGAAGCAAGACTTACTTTGGATCGCTGGCTGCCAGCATTGTCGGGCAGCGCCAGCTTACGAGCTTCGATAAAGGTGTCAACAAGTTCACCTGGCTGATGATCTGGTTCATTGCCGTGATGGTTCCGGCGGTGTTCCTGATCAACGGCCTAAGCAAACACAACTGGTTGGAAGCCTTCCTGTTTGCGATGGCAGTGGCCGTCGGATTGACCCCCGAGATGTTGCCCATGATCGTGACGGTCAACCTGTCCAAGGGTGCACTGGCGATGGCGCGCAAGAAGGTGATCGTCAAGCGTCTGAACGCCATCCAGAACTTTGGAGCGATGGACGTGCTGTGCACCGACAAGACCGGCACGCTCACCCAAGGCAAGATCGTTCTGGAAAAGCACCTGGACGCGCACGGCGATCCCAGCGAAAAGGTGCTGCAATACGGCTACCTGAATAGTTACCACCATACCGGGCTGAAGAACCTTCTAGACGAGGCGATCCTCGCCCATGAGGAGCTGGAGGAACGCCTAAAAGCCAACGAGAAGTACCGCAAGATTGACGAGATCCCTTTCGATTTCGTGCGACGCCGGATGTCGGTGGTCGTCGAAGATACGACCGGATTGAATACCCTAATCTGCAAGGGCGCCGTCGAAGAAGTGCTTGGCCTGTGCACCAGGGTCGAAGTCAAGGGAGAGGTCATCGAGGTACTGCCCGAGCACGATGCCAAACGTCGGCAGATCGCGGACGACCTGAACGGCCAGGGCTTCCGGGTGATTGCCCTGGCCTACAAGCAAATGCCGGGGGCGACGGATGAACCTACCTACGCGGTCAAGGATGAGTCCGACCTGATCCTGCTTGGCTTTCTGGCCTTCCTCGACCCGCCCAAGGACACCGCTGCGGAGGCGTTGAAGCAGCTCCACCACCTAAGCGTGGACGTAAAGATCCTGACCGGCGACAACGAGATCATCACCGCATTCATCTGCAAGGAAGTGGGCCTGCCGGTAGAACATCTCTTGCTCGGCTCGCAAATTGAGGCGATGAGCGACGCCGAACTTGCCGAAGCCACCAGCGCGACCAGCGTCTTTGCCCGGCTTGCCCCGGCCCACAAGGAACGTATCATCCGCGCGCTCCAGAGCAAAGGCCATGTGTTGGGATTCATGGGCGACGGCATCAACGACGCCCCGGCCCTGAAGGCCGCCGACATAGGTGTCTCGGTGGACAGCGCAGTGGACATCGCCAAGGAGTCATCCGACATCATCCTGCTGGAAAACAGCCTGCTGATATTGGAGCAGGGTGTGCTGGAAGGCAGGCGAGTGTTCGGCAACATCGTCAAGTACATCAAGATGGCCGCCAGCTCCAATTTCGGCAACATGTTCAGTGTGGTGGGGGCCAGCGCGTTCCTGCCCTTCCTGCCCATGCTGCCGATCCAGGTGCTGACCAACAACCTACTCTACGACTTCTCGCAGACCACCATCCCCACCGACGAGGTGGATGCCGATTGGCTGACCCGACCGCGCAAGTGGGAGATCGGCGGGATCTTGCGTTTCATTTTGTTTATCGGGCCGATCAGCTCAATCTTCGATTACCTGACATTCTTCATGATGCTGTACGTGTTCAATTGCTGGGACAATCCGGCCCTGTTCCACACCGGCTGGTTCGTCGAGTCCCTCTTCACCCAGACGCTGATCATTCACGTCATCCGCACCAACAAGATCCCGTTTCTCCAGAGCTGGGCCAGTTGGCCGCTCATCCTCACTTCCGTAGTAATCGTCACCGTGGGCGCCTTGCTGACGGTTTCGCCTCTCGCCGACGCGCTCGGGTTTGTCCCGCTTCCGGCACTGTACTGGTTGCTGTTGGCGACTATATTGGCGTGTTACGTGGTCCTGACGCAGTTGATCAAGAGTTGGTTTTACCGCAGGTTTGGTGACTGATCAGAATGATCGGCAACTCTTGGTGCGCGGTTGGCGCCGTTCGTGCGGCTGGAATTCCAGTCCTTCGTGAAACGCTCGGCTGCACCGCGCCCGCTAACCGATTGCGTCGAGGCCCCGTGCGATCTGCGCTCAATAGCGGATCCCTTCTCGCCGATGGCGAGCCGGCAGCGCACCACCCGGTTTGCCACAGAGCGTACGCGTTGCAAGCGATCTCAAGACGGCGCAGACTGATTCCCCGCGCGCGTCACTCGTGCGCAACCACAAAGGAGAATTGTTATGTCTGTTGCCAGCGTATCCGAGATAATCGCCATGAGCACTGAGAGTTTCGACGATGCATTGAACCAGGGAGTCGCGCGCGCCCATAAGACGCTGAAGAATGTGAGGAGCGTCTGGATCAACGATCAGTCGGTAGACATCGAGAAGGGGAAGATCGTCGCGTACAAGCTATCGCTCAAGGTGACGTTCGTTCTGAATGATTGACGATCTGCGCGATAGGTCACTCCGCTTGGTCCGAAAGGGTGATGTGACCGTGCCCACGCAGATGGGCTTCCCCTACTCTTCCGGACACTTTCGATAGGTGCGAACATGGCGCAGGGTGGCAGTTATCGCCGCCCAGATCACCGGCAGTCACGATAGGGCTTTATCTAGCGCGTATCGAGTGGATAACAGACTGAAACCCGGAGGGCTCGTGCAGCGTCGAAGCGCCCGCCGCCCCGTCTGGATAGATTGGCGCCCGACCCTCAGATCTTCCCATCTTCGAAAGGGATCTTGGCGTCCTTCTCGAAACGCGCTTTGCGTTTGCGGCCAGATGCCCACCCAACGATGCCCGCGAAAGCGGCAATGAGAATCCAGTGATAGGTTGTCAATTCCATTTCTCGTCACTCATTTCTCGTCACTCTATCGCTGTGGTTTGCAACGTGCTGCGACCTTGGTTTGGTCCCTACCGCAATCCACATCGGCTCCGCCCATCGAGCGCGAGGACGCAAGGACAATTTCCAGAAGCCACGACCTCAGCCACGCCGAGACAGCGCGTGCCTGAGGCGGGCTCGAATCCGTCGGCGATACGATAAGACAATGAGTCGCCGCTAAGCAGGCAGGCTGAATTGATCAGCACTCGTTAGTGGCGCGGCTCATCCGAATACATCTTCGTTCCGTAGTAGGTGTGGATGCTCTGCGCCCATGTCGCGTCGGCCATGTTCGGCCAATGGTCCTTGTCGAATCCCGGGGCCGTCTTGAGGCGATCCTTGTCCACGTTCAGCTTGAAGCTCTTGGTCGCCGTGTCGAGCGTCAATGCGTTCCACGGCACAGCAAAGAGCTTCTCTCCCATGCCGAGAAAGCCGCCGAAGGACAACACCGCATAAGCCACTCGGCCGCTGCGCATGTCCAGCATTACCTCTTTGATGTCACCCAGCTTTTCACCCTTTTGGTTGTAAACGTCGTTACCGACCAGAGTGTCGGCCCCCATCAATTCGGGTCCCGGGCCGCCACTAGTGGCGCCCTTGTATGCGTTGTAGATGCCATAGGTATCGCGTTCTGTGTAGTTCATACATTTCTCCGTTTCGAAAATCATCTCGAAAACTTAATCGGGCACCGTATCGAGTCTGCGGTGCCAAATTCAGTTTAAGCGCGTGACGAAGCGGCGTCTGTCTGGCAACGCACACTTCTATGGCGGTGGATCGATAGCGGTTCGCGGGCCGATTGCGCGGGCCAAATCCGCGGGCGTCGACCGGTGTGTCCGCGGCCGAACCGGTGCGCGGTGGCCCGGCCGGTAGTGGCCGACAACGGAGGTAGCCGTTTCAGGATGGTTTCAGTTCTATCCAACGCCGCGGTACTCCGACGCCGTTACGCGGGCTGGCGGGAAATTGGCCCAGACAATGTCGCTCGCATGATGCAGAAAGCCTGGTAGCGATAGGTGTTCGGTACCCCGCAAGTCATAGGTGAACTGGACCACAATGCTGCCGTTTCCGACCAACGCGCCCCACTGCGCCACGATGGCTGCGGCTTCCTGTGCCGGCAATGACCGCAGCGGCAAGCTGGAAACAATGGCGTCGATACGGCTGCCGGGTGGCAGCAACTCGCCGAGTGCTGCGGCATCTCCTTGCAGGATGGTCACCCCAGGAAACCGCGCTCGAAGGTACCGTACGAATACCGGCGAGCATTCGACTACCGCAAGGCGCCCGGGAGCGATTCCCTGTTGCAGCAGAGCATGCGTTACCGCGCCGGTACCTCCGCCCAGTTCCACCACCAACCCATTGCCACGACAGGGCACTCGTGATGCCACGCTCCTCGCGAGCCGTCCTGAACTGGGCCAGAGCGCCCCGACGGCGGCCGGCTGGCTCAACAACTCCCGCGCGAACAACCACGGTGCGCAACTCTCCTGCCGCGCACTCGCTAGCTTGCGGGCCAAGGCGCGATAAACAGGCTCGGCCACGATTTGCTGCCTCCCAAGCGTCTTCACACGGATCAGCGGTCCCATTTTTCAAGACGGTCTTGCAGGTTTCCGATCCAATGCTCCTGCGGACCCAGCTCTTTCGCGGTACCGCGCGCCGGATGCAGTGGTTCGTGGAAATTGCCTTATCCGCTTGAAGCCTCCGTCCCGGAAAGTCTCCTGCTCCACGCGGGACGCAGTTCTCCCATCCCCTTCCAGTACAGAAAGCTCAGAGAGACGGAACAGTAGCCGCAGCGGTCCTTGTCGTTGCGACGACAGCACGGCACGTCCTTGCTGGACCAGCACGGGACGCCTGAGCAGAAGGACGGGCAGCCAAAGTCCTTGCGGCAGCCCTCGTTGATCTCAGAGCACGGGGGCCTGCGGTTGAATTCCATGACCACCAACCCGTATCGCTATAGCGACCGTCTGAGCAAACGCTTGAAAACGAGCGGGTATGCAGAACAGCGGTCCCCTGTTCAGAGTGACGATTCAAGTCGTGGGGTTCGACGTGAAACGGGGAGAAACACCGCCGGTCGCGACGCCCGATCCGCCACGCCGCGCCCAAGTCTACGTGGCGGAAGGAATTTTGGCGTCGATCTTAGGGCTTGCCGTATTGTGACTTCGCGCTGCTGACGCAGGCATCCTTTGCGGGACCCGCAAGCGCGTCGCACTTCTCGATAGCAACCTTGTATTCCGCCTCGCGCTTATCTGCGCTCGCGTCCTTGCGGGCTTCAGCCTGCTTCGTCGCCGCCTCCTTATTCGTATCAGCCGCGACACGGTCGACCTTGGCGTTCGCCTTGCCCTTGACCAGCCCGGACTTTGCTTCCTTGACGCAGACATCCTTCCGGTTGCCGGCCAGATCGTCGCACTTCTCGATGGCGATGTTGTAATTCGCCTGTGCGTGCGCAATGCGGGCATTCTCGCGGGCCTTCGGGGTGTGCTTGTAGGCGGCTTCGGCTTCCGCCTTGGCAACGCTGTCCTTGCCCTTGGCTTCCGCGACGCAGATGTCCTTGGCGTTTCCGGAGAGCGACGCGCACGCGTCCTTGTCGATCTTGTACTGCGCATCGGCGTCCTTCACCGCCTGGGTATAGCTCGCCTTCGAGATCGGAGCAGTCATGGGCGCGTTCATCTGCGCCGCGCTGGCGCCGGCAAGACCCAGCCCGGCGGTGGCAAACAATGCAATCATCAGTTTGGACATGTCATATCCTTACGATTCAGTTACGTTATCGCGTGCCCCTGTCGAAGGCTCGCGTCCCTGCCTATTTCAAGCGCATGTCGTTCTTGACGGACTTGACGCCGCCGACGGTGCGCGCGACCTCAATCGCCTTGCTTTCGGCAGCCTGTGAACTCACAAAGCCGCTCAGCTGAACCACGCCCTTGAAGGTCTCGACGTTGATTTCGGCGGACTTGAGCGTCGGCTCGTTGAGGATGGCCGCCTTGACCTTGGTGGTGATGACCGTGTCGTCCACGTATTCGCCGGTGCCTTCCTGTTTCGCCGTCGAGGCACAGCCCAGCGTCATGGCCACGAACAGAATGCCAATCAGAGTCGCCAACTTGCGAGTAATGTCTTTCATGCCTCTTCCTTTGAATGAAACACTATGCGGTTACGCGGGCTGGATTACAGCCGCCCCATGACGAACAGGACGATCAGGATCAACAGCACGACACCGACGAGTCCACTGGGACCGTAGCCCCAGCTACTGGCATGCGGCCAGACGGGTAAGACGCCGATAAGTGCCAGGATCACAACAATCAGCAGAATGGTGCCGAGACTCATGATTTGCTCCTTTGTTCTTCTTGCGGCGAATGAACGGCTGAACTCAAGCCTTCTTCACTGCGTCTTTCACGTCTTTCTTGAGGTCGCCAACCGCTGCTTGCGCTTCGCCAACCGTCTTCTGAATCTTGCCCTTCTCTTCCAGCTTCTCATTGCCTACGAGCTTGCCGGCGACTTCCTTGATCTTACCTTCGACTTCTTTGACTCGGCCTTTGACTTGGTCTTTGTTGATACCCATGACTTGCTCCTTTTAACGTCTGCCGGTAAATGGCCGGCACGCCGTATTTACAGTATCCGCGACGGCCTTCCGTGTGTATGTGCGGTGACGTACACACCACGCGCTTGCCGCTGAAGGTGGGCTCCGACTGCCACAGAGGTGAGTCCGACCGGCGCATGCGGCGTGGCGCCGAAATATCAGCGGGCATGTGGTCCATCGCACAGAGCTTTTTGGTCTCTTTGCGGCAGACTTATCGGCTTCCGACCAATCCCAGCCAAGGATGCAAATGAAACGCAATTACGTCGGCCATGCGTACTTTTCCCCGTTCGTGCTATGGGGTGACCTCGCCACGAAGACTCTGGAGATGATGCTGGCCTCGGCGCAGGTCATCAGTCACCGAGCTGGCCGCATGGCCCTGGCCGGCCCCGCTCCCAACGTGCGCGACCGGCGCGAATTCGCATTGATGGGACAGGAAAAGGTTGAAGCGGGCGCGCAATCCGCTCAGGCCATGGTTGCGCACATGATGACCATGAGCCAGCCGTGGGCCGCGTTGGCTTTCCGCGATTTCCTGCGGAACTCGGCGGCGTTCATGTCCCTAGCCAGCAGCCGAACGCCAACCCAGTTGATCGCACGGCAAGCAGCACTCGCGCGAGCAGTGGCACAATCGGCGATCAGCATGGCGGACGTTTCAAAGAGCGCCACCAAGCTCGCGCACCGCGGGCTGAAGCCCATCCACGCCAAGGCCACTGCAAACGCGAGGCGGCTTGGAAAGCGTTGACTGGTAAGGTCGCTGGGATCCGTGCCGCCGCCGAATCGGAGTGGGCACGGAAGCCCGGAGAATTCTTGTGCCTGATCGGTCGCGACCGGTCACGGACGCGACAACACGTCCAGCCGCGCCTTGATTCAGAGTGCGGAGCGCGCCTATCGACTCAAGGCCGGCTCGGCGCGCAGAAGGGAGTACGACGCGATTGGAAAAGCGTAGGGAGGGCTACTTGGCGACGTAGGGCAGGAGGCGATCAAATTCCGCCTTGACCACCTGGTAGCACTCACAGCACCGCGCCTCCAGTCCCTGGCGATTGAGCACGGTGATCCTGCCTCGGCCGTAACGGATCAATCCGGCCTTCTGGAGCTTCCCGGCGGCCTCGGTGACACCTTCTCGGCGCACGCCCAGCATGTTGGCGATCAATTCCTGCGTCATCGAGAGTTCGTTCGATCCCAGGCGGTCCAGGCTCAGTAACAGCCACCGGCACAATTGCTGATCCACCGAGTGGTGTCGATTACAGACCGCGGTCTGCGCCATCTGCGTAATCAGCGCCTGGGTGTAGCGCAGCAGAAGATGCATGGTCGGACCGAATCGCCCGAACTCCGCCTTGAGCAAATCCGCCTTGAGCCGGAAGCCGTGCCCGGCACTCTGCACCACGGCGCGACTGGGCGTGGTGTCGCCGCCCATGAACAGCGAAATGCCCAGGATGCCCTCGTTGCCGACGATAGCGATTTCGGCCGACGCCCCATCCTCCATGACATACAGCAGCGAAATAATGGACGTGGTGGGGAAATAGACGTACCGCAACCGGGACCCGGATTCATACAGAACGTCACCAAGGTTCAGCGGGATCAGTTCCAAATGAGATGCGATCCGCTCGAAATCGCTGGCAGGCAGTGCATCGAGCAGATGATTCTGATGGGGACTGGGGCCTACAGGTGCAGCCATGTGCGCCCTGTCCGCCAGGGGCAAGGGCGGCGCTTTCACCGTGCCGCGACCCGATTTGTCGGCTGCCATTACCAAATTTTAGCAGGCTCGTTCGCCGGCTGAGACGGCATGGCCGCCGCCCCGGCGCGAGCGGTCCCAGCAAGGCCGCGAACACCGTCGTCCCGATGCGACATGACGCGCGAACTGCATCCCCTGACGCGCAATGGATTGAGGCCATCCGGAACGTCCACTTCATAGAAGGCGGCGCGGCGACGACGACGGGCTGGAGTTGGCCGCACTCGGCCTCATCGTCGACGGTCTCAGCCACATCCGCTTTGTTCATTCGCGCTTCCTCGCAGCCGTTCAATGGTGCGGTCCACCAACCCAATTGTCCCCGGCACGGCAACGCTGTTGCTCGAGCCGATGCAGCTTCGCGACCGCGCCGCACTCCGACACGGACTCGGGCTATCGTGCGGCTCGATATGTGCGACGCCGAACAGACGTATTTCGCTGCTTCGGCGCAATGTTATGAATATGCGTTCGCAGCATCCGTGCCCGATTGCAACGCCCTCCGATGTTGGCCAACTCTAAGGAGTTTGCAGCGATGAACCGACTTATAAAGCACATCGGCTTTTGCGTCGCAATGCTTGCCGGCAGCACGGCGGTGGCCGGCATCACATTCTATGAAGCCGAGAACTTCGGCGGCCGCCAGATCGGAGGCAGCGAAGCGATGCCGAATTTCCGCGCCCTCGATTTCAACGACCGCGCGCGGTCCGCTATTGTCGATGGAGGCTCGTGGGAGGTTTGCGTCGGCACCAACTTCAACAATAAATGCACGGTTCTGGCCCCGGGCCGCTATCCGAATCTCGGCGAGTGGTCGCGCACGATCAGCTCGGCGCGGCCGGTTCCGTCGCCGCAGGCAAACCTGCAGCCACCGGGCGTCGTTTCGACGCTGCCTGGCCGGGTGACGTTCTATGAATCCGAGAACTTCGGCGGGCGCCAGATCGAAGGCAGCGAAGCGATGCCGAATTTCCGCACCCTCGATTTCAACGACCGCGCGCGGTCCGCGATCATCGACGGAGGACCGTGGGAGCTTTGCGTCGGCACCAACTTTGGCAATGACTGCACGGTCCTCGGCCCGGGCCGCTATCCGACTCTCGGCGAGTGGTCGCGCCGGATCAGTTCGGCGCGGCCGGCATCGTCGCCGCAGGCAAACGTGCAATCGCCGGCCGTCATGTCGCCGTCACGTGGTCAGGTGACATTCTATGATTCCGAGAACTTCGGCGGGCGTCATTTCGCGATTCAGCAACCTTTCGGCAGGTTCGAAGAGATGCGCGGCAGGGACGGGCCGCAATCGGCCATCGTCGAGGGCGGCGCATGGGAAATCTGCGTCGATTCGGACTTCCATGGCGACTGCCGGGTCTTCACGCCCGGCCGCTATCCGACGCTTGGTGGCCTCGGCGGTCGTGTGATGTCGGCCCGCCCGGCCAACGACCCCCGCAGCGAACCGCCGCGCGGATGGGTGGGTGCAGGCGCGAGCGCGATTCTGTACTCGGGACAGAACCTGTCCGGCCGTGCATTCGCTCTCGGCGGCCAGGGATCGGGCAATCTGGATGGCACCTTCAATGATCGCGCATCCTCGCTGCGTGTCGAGAGCGGGTATTGGATCTTCTGCAGCGATGCCAACTTCCAAGGCGAATGCCGGACGTTCGGCCCCGGCGAATACCGGAACCTCCCGCCGGAACTCGACAGTCGCATCTCGTCGGGCCGCCGGATTTCAAATGACTACCCGTACACCGACCAACCCCGTTGGCGGTAGTCAATCTACCCAAGGAAACGGAGGCAAGGCAGATGACCGCTTTCTGGAAACTTGTGCGCCAACGCTGACTGGCTCCTTGTGGCCGACAGCCGCAGTTAACCCAATCCCCTTGAGGGGCCGCTGGAGAACGTAAAGCAGTCATACAGGCGTGAAGGGCCGCTGTACGCCGCGAAGCCGCCGCTAGTCGTCAACGATCGGACGGCCGTGCTCGACCCGAAGCGGTCGATCAGGGACATGCCTGAATTCGCCGCGCCCGTCGAATCGGTGCTTCACCGCTGGATATCGCCTACTTAGCAGCCTTCTTGACGGGTGCGTCGCCGACGACCTCTAGCTTTACAGGTGCCATCTGCTTCTTGCCAATTCCAATTTTCGAGGCAGCTGCACTCGACAAGTCGACGACACGCCCGGCCTGCGTCGGACCGCGATCGTTGATTTGCACTTCGACTGTCTTGTTGTTCTTTGTATTCGTCACCTTCACTTTGGTGCCGAACGCCAATGACGGATGCGCGGCGGTAAGCTTGCTCTGGCTGAACACTTCGCCGCTTGCCGTCTTGCGTCCCGCAAGTTTGTCGGAGTAGACAGCCGCCAGCCCTTCCATGCTATCGCTCGCCTTCGCGGGGGCCGGTGCAGGCATGGCGGCAGGAGCAGGAGCAGCAGGTGCGGCGGGCGGTGTGGTCGCGGGTGTTTGCGCAAGGGATACGCCGGCGATGGCTATCCCAAGCAACGCTGCGAGCGTGTGCGATGCATGTCTCATTCGAATACTCCACGATTTGGCACGGTAAGAAGTCAGAAGGTCACAGATGGGCCTTCACTCAGGGCGAGCGCAGGCGCTCCAGAACATTTTACTCTCGCCGTGCGTCCATCTTGCTTAGATGATAGTAAGGCATCCTGCACGTCCGCTTCTGGCCGAGAGCCGAGATCGCCCGTGGCAGCCGTAAGCTGACCTTGGCGTCGCGAGGCATCCTCCCGAACGACAGCTAAGGAAGCTCCGCAAAACCCCTTGCCTTTCGACGATCCGCGTCTACAGTAAAGGGAATGGGTTGCGCGGAGCATGACGAGTGAAACAGACGACGCTGGCGGGCAGCGACTTCGAACAGTTTCGCAAGCCGACGCGGCGCGAGAAGTTTCTCACCGAGATGAATGCGGTGGTGCCGTGGGCGGAGCTGGTCGCGGTGATCGAGCCGTATTACCCGAAGGTGACCAATGCCGGTGCTGCTACGCCCCTTCGACCCGCGTATGACTCGCGGGCCATGCTCACGTTTGTGGGTATTGATCTGGGCCGCGAGCCGGTGCCGGACGAAACGACGGTGATGCGGTTTCGCCATCTGCTGGAAGAGATCAAGCTCGGAGCGAAGATTTTCGAGGAAGTCGGTCGGGTACTGCAGCGGCGCGGCTTGCGCTTGTCCAAGGGCACGATCGTCGACGCCACCATCATCGCCGCACCCAGCTCGACCAGGAACGCCGATGGCGAGCGCGACCCGGAGATGCATCAGACCAAGAAGGGGCAGCAATGGTACTTCGGGATGAAGATGCACGCGGGTGTCGATAGCCAGAGCAAGGTCATCCACACCGCGGCGGTCACGCTGGCGAACACCGCCGATTGCAACGTGATGGGGCAGTTGCTGCACGGTCAGGAGACGCGGGTCTACGGCGATCAGACGTACAAGAGCCAGAAGGAACTCATTCGCGCCAAGGCGCCGAAGGTCAAGGACTTCACCAACCGGCAATGCAAGTGGAAACATTTCCTTGACGAGGCGATCAAGGCCAAGAACCAGAACGAGTCGCGCATCCGGGCGCGAGTCGAGCATTCCATCGGCGTGATCAAGCGGGTGTTCGGCTTCACGAAGGTGCGCTATCGGGGCTTGGTGAAGAACGGCAACCGCGTCTTCGTGACCGCGGCAATGGCCAACATTTTTCTTGTTCGATACACCTTGCTGGGAGCAGTCCGTCCGCAGTAAGCAGATGGGGTAGGAAGGCCTCGATTTCTCGATGCAATCGCCCCGAAATTCGATCTGATCGCGATGAGCAAGCATTACAAACAGTCCGTCAGTCGAAAGTCACCTGGTTGTGCGGACGTTCCCTAACGGGCGCCGTTGCGAATTCACACTACCGGCCAACTCCCGCCGTACGCGGCCGCCGCGAAAATTTCCGGTGAGCAGCCGTTCGCACCGGCCTACCGAAGTAGCTTCGGCAGTGAAGGCGCGGCGACGGCACCAGCGCGGCGAGGCGGTCGAGCAACTGCGGCGGCGTCAGGCGCAGCGGGCCGGACCCGCCCGGTCCCGGCCTGGCGCGTTCGTGGAGCAGGTGCTCGGGATCGAATTCGCGCAGCCGGTCCAGGGCGAACGGCGGCCGGGCGCAGTACCGGAGCAGCCGCTCGCGCCCGGCGTGGTCGGTGCCCGCGATGCGCACCGACGCATCGATCGAGAAGCTGCCGCCGTGTTCCCATCCCGCCATCGCCTGCGCGGCATCGCCCGGCAACAGGCCGCAGCGCGCGAACCGGCGCAACAATCGCTGGCGCACCGACTCCTGCACCCGCGCGATGGCGGTGGCCTCGACCCCGGTCGCGGCATGGAAAACGACCCCGCCCGCCGGCACGGGTTCGAACACGCCCTCGATGACGACACAGTGAAAATGGAGGTGGGCATTGAGCGTCGAGCCGAAGCGGTGGATGAACGCGACCGCGCCGAGACGGGCCGCCTTGCCCGCGCCCGGGCAAAGCCTCGGGCGAGGATGCCGCAGTCGAGGTACCGGCGGAACTCCCGCTCGACATACGGCGGCACCGGCCCGGCATCGTCGTGGCCCTCGCGCCGTAGGGCGAGCGAACGCCGGTTGCAAAAAACTTGCCCCCTGGATGTCGCGGACTTTCGTGGGTAAAAAGGCTGACCCCGAAAGCCAAGCGCATCCCCGTGCAGACGGCGCGCCGGGTCACGCCACGAGAGGAGAGAAGCCATAAGCCTGCCCGCCCCGCGGACTGCCGGCAAACCATTTCCGGTTGCCGTCCTCGTCGCCATCGTCGTGGCGCTGGCCGTCAACCTGATGCCGCTGCCGGACGGACTGACGGAAGCCGGCCAGCGCACGCTCGCCATCCTCGCCTTCGCGATCATCGTCTGGCTCACCGAAGCGCTCGACTATGCGGTGTCATCCGTCCTCATCGTCGCCCTTCTCGCGCTGGTCGCCATCGCGCTTTTCCTGTCGGTGGCGATGACCGCGACGGGCTCGACCGGCGCATCGCCTGCCGGACATTGAACCGTGTCGGGACCACTGCGCGCGGCGTACTGGTCGGCGCCATCGCCGTCACCATAATTCTGTCGCTGATGGTTCCCTCGGTAACGGTGCGCGTAGCGTGGTTCCTGCCGGGTGTAAAATGGCCTGGAAGGCAGATCGGGTTCCGCAAACCAAACGATGGAGTGCACCATGGAGCGAATTCTCCGCAGTGCCTGGGTAGCCGCCGCCAGTTTGATCTGTTCGGGACTCGCCTCCGCGGGGCTCATCGTCGCGCCGCTGGACGGCGTCACGGTGACCAAGGAAGGGCTGGCGGCATCACTGCTGGGGGTCGAATCCGGCATCACAATCACCAATGTCACGTACACCGGGGCCAACGGCATGGCCGGCACCTTCGCCGGCGGGGGCGGCATCATCGGCATCGGTAAAGGCATCCTGCTGACCTCGGGCTCGGTGTTCAATGTCGTCGGCCCGAACGCGAGTCCCGGCGTTTCGGCCATCGCGGACGTGCCCGGCGACGCCGACCTGACCTTGCTGGCCGGCGACGAGACCTTCGACGCGAGCGTCCTCACGATCACCTTCGTGCCCACGGGCAACCAGGTGCGTTTCTCGTACGTCTTCGCGTCGGAGGAGTACAACGAGTTCATCGGCCAGTACAACGACGTCTTCGGCTTCTACGTCAACGGCGTCAATCGCGCACTCGTCCCCGGCACGGCGATGCCGGTGGCAATCAACAACATCAACTGCGGCGAGACCGGTGCCGGCGCAGGCCCGAACTGCAACCTTTTCATCGACAACACGGCGGGGACCATCGACACCGAGTTCGACGGGCTGACGCGGGTGCTCACCTTGACGGCCACCGTCACGCCCAACGTGCCCAACACCCTGAAGATCGCGATCGCCGACACTGGCGACGCGATCCTGGATTCGGCGGTGTTCATTGCCGCCGAGTCATTTTCGGTCTGCGGCGGGACGGGTCAGCCGGCCTGCGTCAACTATCAGGGCCTGTGGTGGAACGCACAGGAGTCGGGCTGGGGCATCAACTTCGCGCACCAGGGCGACATCATCTTCGCCACGTGGTTCACCTTCGGCGCCGACAACAAGCCGCAGTGGTACACCATCCGCCTGGACAAGACGGCAAACAACGTCTATGCGGGGCCGGTCTCCAGCTTCACCGGACTGCCGTTCAGCACGCTGCCCTACACCGCGAACGCGAACGTCAAGACGCCGGTCGGGACGGCGACGACCACCTTCTCCGCGGATGGCAGGAGCGCGACCTTCAACTACACTGTGAACGGCATCACGCAGACCAAGCAGATCGTCCCGCAGCAGTTCACGCCGAGCGTCCCGCTCCCGACGTGCGTCTGGGGCGCGCAGACCGACCTGACGCTGGCGACCAACTACCAGGACCTGTGGTGGGTTCCCAACGGCGACGAGTCGGGCTGGGGGATCAATTTCACCCACCAGGGCAACGTCGTCTTCGCGACGTGGTTCACCTACGACGCGAACGGCAAGGCGTGGTGGCTGACGCTGGTGGCGCAGCAGACGGCGGTGCCCAAGGTGTACTCCGGGCTGGTCAAGGCCGTCACGGGTCCGCCGTTCAACGCCGAGCCCTTCGACCCGAACGCTGTGGTCCGGACCACCGTCGGCAATGCGACGATCACGCTCAGCGACGGCAACCACGCGAAGTTCGACTACACGGTCAACGGCATCGCGCAGTCCAAGAACCTCACCCGTCAGGTATTCGCTCCGCCCGGTACGATCTGTCAGTAGCGCTGCGTCGACCGACCGCGATGCGGTGACCGCGTGCCGGGCATGCGGCCCGATGCGGCGCTATGCAAACTGCCCCGCGACCCATCCCGGCGACCACGCCCACTGGAAGTTGTAGCCGCCGAGCCAACCCGCCGCGGCTCATGAAGGATAGTGAATCCAACGCCCCTGACGCGTCGTCGGGAGCAGGGTTGCACGGTGTGACTTGCCCGGACCGGCGGGAAGCGGGGATGGTCAGGGGTCGCCGCGGGTTCATGGGCGCCCCGGGTGGCGGTGTCTGGCGAGCCTCAGCACGTGGGGATCGCGCGCTTGGCGAGGGCCGGCATGCGCCGCCCCGGCGTCGTGCGCGGCGATGCGTTGATCGAACGCGCACGCGGGTGCCGGTTGGGCTTGGGGGGCGCAGTCACCCGTCCGGGCATCGGTGAGGTCCCATAGTCGCAGACCGCGGGCGGGCGCGATCTTTGCCCACTCTTGCAGACATCCAATCTGGGAAGTTCGAGGTGCCTCGTCCCACAACTTGAACGGCGGCTTCAATCAGTTTCTATGACCGGATTGGAGTGCGGTGGATGGCGGCTGTGGGTCGTCCACGGACGCACGCTCCTCGGCGCTGAGTGGCTGCTGTACACGTTCACACCAGCCATTCAACCCCGAACGACCGCAGTACGCTTACCAACTGCCGCTCGAGTGGGCACGGTGGGGGTCTCTGACGGCCACAAGCAGTCATTGCTCCTCGTCCCTCCAAAGCGGTCACCCACTCCACGAGCTGCCGTTTGGTCGATGAGCTACCGTTCGACCCCGGCGTTCAGCGCGAACGAATAGACATCCGCAAGATCGACCCAACGTTGATGCATCGTTGAGCCAATGCCGTGGCCTTCGTCGCCCTTCACCAATAACAGGATCGGCTTGCCTCCGGTGGTCGCGGCCTGCAGACGCGCCGCCATCTTAGCCGGCTGCCAGACATCCACGCGCGGATCGTTCATTCCGCCCGTCAGCAATACGGCTGGATACGGTGTGCCGTCTTTGACACGCGCGTACGGACTCATCGCCAGCAGATTGCGGAATCCCGCCTCTTCCTTCACCGTTCCGAACTCCGGCGTATTGAGCGCGTTTTGCGAAAACTCGAACCGCACAGTGTCGCTGACCGGAACGCTCATAACCACCCCGCCGAAAAGGTCGGGCCGCTCGGTGAGGGCGCCGCCCGCGAGAATGCCGCCGGCCGACGTGCCCCAGACCGTGAGGCGTGCGGGCGCAGTGTAGTGCTTGGCTACCAGGTACTCGGCCCCGGCGACCGCATCCTTCCACGTGTTGGGCTTAGTCGCGCCACGCCCCGCGTCGTACCAGGCCTGGCCGTTTTCCCCTCCGCCGCGCACGTGAATCGTTGCCAGCACGCCGCCACGTTCCAGGAACGCAAGCTCGGTGGGCCCATAGTTCGGCAACATCGAAATTCCATAGGCGCCATAACCTTCGAGCAGCGTAGGATTCTGACCATCCATCTTCAATTTGCGCAGGTGGACTATCGACATCGGCACCTTGCCCCCGTCATGTGATACGACCTCGACTTCCGTCGACACCAGGTCAACGGGGCGGTCGAACGGACCGTAGGGCTGCAGTCCGGTGTCGACAACGTTCAACGAGGGTGGTGCCGTCATGTAAATGCCTGCGAAGCGTGTCCAGCTGCCCAGTCGGAATGCAACTCCCGGGACGCGGACATCCGCGGCGAGCCCGCTGGCATCACCCGCAAACGGCAGGTCGATCTTCGCGATTTTGTTATCCGCGACAGAAATGCGCACGATTTCCGAAAGCCCTGCCTTCATCATGCGCACATACAACGCATCCTTGGCCGCCACGAATTCCTCCATCACGCGATCCGACTGCGCGAGGACTAGCTTTGCGCCTCCAAACGTGCCGGAACGCAGGTCGAAACCGCGCAGCTCAAAGCTCGGCGCATTCTTGTGGGTGCGTCCGTAGAGTACGTCGCCGCGTGCGGATACATCTATGACTTCGTCGTCCAACGACACGACCTGCCGCCACGCGATCTGAGGCGCATCGATATCGGCTGGCCGGGCGACGTACAGCTTGAATTCCCGCCGTGTGCCATCCTGCACACTGGCGAACAACCACGGCACGCCGGGCACGTAGTAGATCGTCGGTACCTCCTGCCTCAGCATGTCCAGCGCCGGATTCGACTTGCGGCTCAGGAGCAGGCGATCGCGATCCACAGGTTCACCTAGACGATGGATGTAAATCTCTGTGTCGAGGTACTTTTCGGCGGACGCCGTTCCCGCGGGAAGTTCGCGCAACCGGTTGTAGAGCAGGCGGTTGTCGGGCAACCACGAAGGCGGCCCGAACTGGACGCGCGTTATCGCAAGGCCCGAGTCGACTGCCGTCGCGACTTCCGCGACGCGAAGGACGGCGTTTTCCGATCCACCTTCCGCGATGCCAAACGCGAGCCAGCGGTTATCCGGGGACGGCTTGAAATACGTAATCGCGGCCTGCGGGGCACCTGCCTTTCTGTATTTGGTGGGATCGACCAACAGGTGCTCGGGCGCCTTCCAGCCGCGTCGGACGTAGAGCTTGGGCAAATCCTCGTTGCCGGCACGCCGAAGGTAGTAGATGGCGTCGCCGTTGACCTGGAAGTCCCAGATCCGTGATGGCGCCGATTGGCCGTACCGCACCACGTCATGCAGCAGTTCCTCGCGGCCCGGAAGGGCGTCCACCGCCCGGCGCGCCGCCTCTCCTTGCACCTTCAGCCACGCCACGACTTCAGGATCAGCCACGTTCTCTAGATAGCGGTACGGATCGTGAACCGTCGTGCCGAAATGGACATCAGTGACATCGCGCACGGGTGCCGCGGGCGGCGCAGCGAAACAGGCGATGGGCAATGCCAGGAGCGCAAGCAGCAAGCGGGTTGCGGAGCGTTTCATGAAGAATCTCCCATGCAGGGGCGACCGAGGTCTTCAAAACTCGGCCGGGTATGGCACCCCTTGCCGACTCGGTCAGCGCGATTATGCGCCGGCAAGTACAGAACGTCCGCTTAGGTCGTCCACGGACGCACGCTCCCCGGCGCTGAGTGGCTGCTGTACACGTTCACACCAGCCATTCAACCCCGAACGACCGCCGTACGCTAACCAACCGCCGGTCGAATGGGCACGGTGGGGGTCTCCGACCGGCCACAACCAGTCGGTGCGCCTGATCCTCGGGAGCGGCTGTTCAAGCTACATCGGTCGAAACCAGCCATTCGGCGGTCGGCATTGAGGACACTTAGGTTAAGGAGTATTTTTCCGATTCCGTTAAGCGACGGCGTGAAATCGTGGAATCTCGCCGGATCTTGGTCAATGCAGTCGCCGGCCGATCCATGTTCGTCGAACGAGCGTCCATCGGTCCATCGCGCTGGAATGGAACAGATTATGATCAACGGGTCGGGGAGGTAGCTGGTGAGTAAGAAGATCGTTGCCCCTTTCCTGGCGGTACTT
>CAWGZZ010000007.1:0-109750 GCA_963827095.1 uncultured beta proteobacterium | reverse complement strand
ATAATCCTTTGGTCCGGGGTTCGAGTCCCTGGTTCGCCACCAAATAATCAAGGTCTATTCCGGTTACATAGGTAACCGGAATAGACCCAGCTTTTGTTGTTAGCCCGTGTAGGGATCGAGCCTACGACCAACGGATTACGATCTTGGCCCACTGGCGCGGTAATGGGGGGCAAGTCGAAGAATGGTAACGGGCTTCCCGCGGTGATCGGGGCGCCGCGACGATTTCCCTCTCTTCATCGGCCGCTGGAACTCCGGCCACGAGGGGATTTCCGGGGGTGACGTACACCCCGTTCATTCTCAAGGCTATGCCCCGTGATGCACCGCTGAAGGTCCAAGTGAGAGTAGTACGCTCGCAGCGCCAGCAACTCACTCCGAACTTCAGGAGGAAACCCACGGCGACCTTTCCTGCGGTCGATCAATAGTTCACCAAAGTATACGTAAAGCGCCCTCGGCTCGTCCCATCGCGAGGCAATCAGATTGGCGATCCGCGCGAACGAGCGTAGTAGCTGCTGTGGCTGGATATCGCCCGGCAAATCGGCTGCCCACGCCAATGTCCGAGGCTGCACGACATTGATCGGCTGGGTCTTGCTGCGTTCACTCCGCCTGTTTTCGTCAGCGCGTAGCTGAGCGTCGGATGTTTCCGGCTGCGAGCACGAAGCCATTGTGCCGACGTCGTTGTCGGTGGCGCCGGCATCCTCGGGGTAGATGGAGATCGGCATCCCCTCCTCCAAACGTCGAATTGAATACCAACTCTCGCAATTGTTGGGCCAACAAACGGCGTTGCTGATCATTTCCCGTCGGAAGTGGTCAATCGTCTATTGTCGTCTACAGCCTTGGCCCCGATGATTTGGCGTGCGTCATGGACACCGATGCTGCGTTCGAGCCAGCGCTGCCGATTTCTGGCAGAACTCGCCGTAGTGAGTCAGGTACGACACTCCTTCCTCGACTTCCATCCGCAGTCACCATGATAGGGCAGAGTGTTGGCCAAGGAATCTTGGGGTTCGCGTTTCCTGCCGTCGATGCCAATGGGAGGAAATCACGGGCATTGGGCGGCGCGCTCAGCGCAGCAATAGATGGACAGCAATGGCCAGCAGCGTAACAGCCAAACCGATTGAGCCCCGCTCCCACAGCACACCTTTGCGTCGTTCTACGAGAAAGAATCGAGCTTCTCTCCACCGCCGTTCGTGCCTTCGCCTCGCCGTTTGCCGTCTCTCCCCCTGCCGTCTCTCCCCTCGGCGTCTCTCTACCGTCGTTTTCTCCATTCTGATTCCCGCCAGATTGAGCAGATAGACAATCGTTGCGCTGCTGGCCAGCGAGCCAGCTAGGGCCCTTGAAGGCTCTGTGGCAGTTCTCCCGGATGAGAGGGGCGCGGGACCGAATCTTCAGGTACCGGGCGCGCCGCCCTTCAACCCGTTGTTGCTGCCCTTGCTGACCGTACCTATGTCGGGCTTGCTGCGTTGATCTGTGGATCTTGAGCGGGTGCTGTATCAAATTTCGATATCGCGTGAGAGAGGTTGCTCGGAAATCGTGCTGGTCTGAAACGTAAACCTTGGGTAGGCACCAGCTTCGCTTGGCGACGCTTCATCGGCAGGAAGGACGGCTTTGTGCTCGAGGAACATAGCCCGGCTCTACACGAGTTAGTCGGCAGCGGTTCGCTCGGCAGACACGACGTCGAAATTTGTACTGTCCAATCAGGTTATCGGTGCCATGAACGGCGCATGTGGTCGCGGCTTGGTGACGCGGCCACTTCCCGCATCACCGTGTTTTATCGATCCTCTTGAAAACGATGGCAAAGCGACAGGAGCAAGAGTTGTGCCCGGCCTTCCCGGCTTGGCGGGACTTGGTTTGTTCGTGACTAGGAACCCGTCTGGCCCTTGAATCGATTGATCATCTTGGGCAATGGAAGCCGGTCATTCCCGAGGGACTGATGGTTGACCTTGATCAACATCCCTGCCGACATAGGTGGGACGATGGAAACGAGACGGTCGAAGAGGTGGTCGTCTCGCTGAGGTGGACGGAATGGGAGGGCCCATATGAAAATCCTCGATCCCGGGCACCGCTACGAACTCACCGCAGGTGACACTCTGCACTTTCTACAGAAGGAGGGCACCAAGGTCGTTCGAGACGGCACCACCAATGAAGAACTGCTTCAGGTACTTATTCATCGTGTGACTGAGGCATACCAGCAGCTTCCGTGTAAAGAAAGCATTCGTGCGCTGCATGACTTGCGGCATGCCTTGGTGACCTTCCGTCTGCGGACCGCGAGGCGAGTCGCGGCTAAGGTTGAAGGCACGCATCAACCCCACGATCACGTCTCGCACTCGGCGTAGGATTGGCGCAACCGGGAATGCCGAAAGCAGCCCTGAAAAGAACAAGGGCCTAGCCGAAGCTAAGCCCAAGTTCTTGTTGGTAGGCCGTGTGGGGATCGAAACTACGACCAACGGATCAAGCGTCTTGTTTCCGTTTTCTGCCGGTCAATGTCCCGCCAGTGTCCCACGGAGGCCGGCCTCCCTGATCCGCCTCCTGACCGACCAGAGGTAGCCGGCGCTCGGAGCGGGGCTGCTTGCGGCGATGCAACTGCCGCGATTTTGCGGCCAACAGGAGGTCGAGGACGAGTGTGCGTGGTTCAATTTCTACGAACATACGAACTGGACCGGCTTTCCGCTGCTGGGCAGTTGGACTCCGAAGAAGTTCGGCGAGCTATTCTGCCGCCACCGCGTCCTTCATCTCCAATGCGCTGTACGCGCCTGGGGTCGCAACCAACGCCGCGCTTTGGCATTGCCGAAGGAGCGGTATCGAGCCTCTGGCCGAGTTCTCGCAGCGCCTGCGCTCGTACGCGTGAGCCCGGGGAGCCCGCCCCGATCCCCCGGGGAGGGGTGCGAACGAGTGGACAGCGGGGCGGCACCTTCAGCTTGAATTAAGGCTCGCTCCGTATAGTCAGACCTCTGCCAGCGAGGGATGGTGGGATGTTGCCCGACGGGCGAAACCATGGGCAATCCTGACCCGCCTGCGCCCTGGTCAACTTTGAGGATGGAAACATGAAAAGCAGATTTGCATCGATCGGTGCCATGGTCCTGCCGGCCTTGTCGGCCGCGGCGATGCTGATGGTCGTTGCCGGCGGAGTATTCGCGTCGCACGCGCACGCTGGCGGGATCGGCTGGTCGTCGGCCACGGCGGTGTCGCTCACCAATCAACCGGATCCGACGCGCGGCGCACAGGTCAACGACGTCGCAGTAAACGCGAGCGGCGACACCGTGGTCGCGTGGGACCAGTACACCTACAACAACGGCGGCGGCGCCACGATCGGCGTGGCAGTCCAGACGGGCGGCCGCTGGAGCGCGCCGTTCACGATATCGCCGACCAACGGTTGGGCGATGAACCCGAAGGTCGCGGTGGGCGCCGACGGAACGATGGCGGTCTCGTGGTCGTTCGATACCCCGGCAACCGATCCGGCGCCGACGCACAGCGTTCAGGTCGCGATCAAGCCGGCCGGCGCATCGGTGTGGACGATCACCAACCTGGCGACGACGTCGCAGGGCGGCGTGGCGATTCCGCAGTTCGTACCAGTTGCGGTCGATGCAGGCGGCAACGTGACCGCCGCATGGTCGCTGTGGAATGGCCAGCAGCACCTCGTGCAGGCCGCGCGTCGGCTCAAGAATGCGGCGCCCGGGTCCAGCAATGGCTGGGCGGTCGACGGCACCATTGCCCTGGGTGACGCGCTCTATCCGTTCCTCACCGTGAACGCTCGCGGCGATGCGGCGGTCGTGTTCTCGATCAGCCCCTATACGTCGACGGCGGGTGCCTGCGATCCGTCGCAATCGCTCAGCACGGGAACCTGCGCGATCTATGTGTTTCGCAGCGGCCCGATGGGGACGTGGAATCCCCCGCTGACCGTCACGCCGGTGCTGTCCTCCAGCGTCGGATACATCTCGGGCGCCCAGGCCGTGCTCGACGTCAATGGTCTCGCAACCGTGATCTGGTTCGGCTATGGGATTGAGGGCACGCGCCAAGTCTCGCGCACGGTCGCCGGCTCGACGGTGACGACGCTCTGGAGCCCCCGCCGCATCGTGATCCCGGTCCCGGCCGGCACGGTTGGCGCCTCCTTCATGAGCGCCGACATCGCGGGCGACCAGAACGGGAACGTCGTTGTCGGCGTCTCGATATTCGACGCCACGATCAACGTGGATCGCGCTTCGGTATGGGTCAACGATGTGCTCGCAGACGAGTGGAACGCGGGTACGTTCCCGGCGCCGTGCGCCTGACCGATCCGACGGTGCCCGTGGACGCCTATGCCACGCGCGTGGCGATGTCCGCCGATGGCTCCCTGGCGATGGTCGGCTGGATCGACCATTACCACGGCGTGGTGCAGGTCTCCCAGTTCGACAACGCGAACAGCGCCTGGGGTGCTGCCCGCACTATCGGCCGCGGCACCGCCTTCTCGTCGTTCCAGGAAGTCCTGGGGCTGGATGTCGGCTCCGGCACGGTCGCGCGCGCGATCTGGAAGAGCTCCGCGAAAGGCGGGACGCGGACGATGGCCGCGAGCTACGGCAAGTAGGAAATTCGATGACGGCAGGAATACGAACAGGAGCCACGATAGAAGCAGAATTGAATTCCATCAAAGGGCCGGCGAAGGCCTCGCTGCTGGCGGCGCTGGCGGCCGCGGCCATGATCGCCGGGACGCGGGAATCCGCGGCGACGGGGGATGCCGTGCAGTCGATCAACTCCCCGCGACCGGCGATGAGCTGAGCAACAGCGGCGCCGTCGCGGGCTACTCCGTAAGTCTCGATGACCGCTCAGTGAAGCAATTGAAATCGTGATTTCGGTGCGACGAGATGAAGATACCCTGCTTGGAGCAGATCGAGCCATTGCACTCGGAGACGGAAAGACGCAATGGCGCGATCACCACGAATCGTACTCTGCCGCAGTGACAACCTCCGCCATGAGTCACCATGCGTCCTCCAGTTTCGTTGCCTGCATCCAAAATCGCCGCTCAGTCTCGCCAGACGTACAGCGCCACGCACAAGCCGCACCCGATGGTATAGAGCAGCCACGTCTGCGACACAAAATAGGGGTAGATCATCAGGACGAAACCGATGACCATCGGCTTGTAGAGGACCATCTTCTTGCCGTACATGAACACGCCAATGCCAATGGTCCCAAACAACAGGGAGCCGAACAACGCTGCGGGGTTGGAGAACATTGCTGGGTCGTGAGGGAGGTTGCCTTGTAGTTTGCCAGAGCACTCAACGGCCGCCCTCAATCCCCCGCCGCGGCACCCGCCGAGTTGCTGAACCGATGCCCGCAGGCACTACCGAAACTTTCCGACCCCACAAGGCAAAAAGCCCCGACCGGAGCCGAGGCTAAGCGCTGACACTCGCCCGCCTCCCGCCGACGTCCGCCCCACGAATCGGCTTGGCGCTCACGTTAGCGGGTCTGGCCGCCTTTGACGAACTCGATCGACTCCTGAAACAAGGGGAGGTCCTTCTGGTACTCGGCCGCATCGGCCCGGTCGATCTGTATCCATTCCCTCGTGCTTACCATGCCTCCGGGCTGAAACGGGACGACGTTGTCCCTGGAAAATTGCAGCTCCCTCGCGGTGGCAGCCGGGAGGCGCAGCCCAACGCCATTGCCGCTGATGCAAGCAAACATCTTGTCGACGACGAAGTAGGCATCGAGGCTGTTGATCGTTCTCGCGCTCACGCCGGGGAGCGCCAGAAGCAAGGCGTCGAGCTGTGCCTTGCGACGTAACTTGGATATGTCGGCCGCCAAAGGGAATGCGCCTATGCTTGCAACGCGTGGGGCGGGTGGGGACGCCGCAGCTGGCTCGGTATCGGGACGATGCCGACCTGCGGACTCCCGGAACAGAACAAGGGCCTAGCCGAAGCTACGCCCAAGTTTTTGTTGGTAGGCCGTGTAGGGATCGATGCACTACACGATCTCTTCGTGCGCAAGCGCCGCGGCGGCATAAGTCATCGCCGCGCGAATGTCTTCGGGCTTCAGATTGGGGCACGCGTCGAGAACGTCATGCTCCGTTGCCTCTTCTCCTAGCATCGTCACCCTGCCCGCGAAAGGACCTGCGAAAAGACCTTGTGCAATGTGTGGATTTGTGCTTACTATGTCCGCACGCGCCAAGCATGGACAGGAAGGGCGCCGCTCACCGACATCTGGGCGCATTGCGCTACGCCGGCCTGCGTTTCAAACGAAGCGTGATCCTGCCAGCAAGAACCACCAGCAGGGCGGTTCCCAATGCTGCCCATCCCATGTTGCCGATGTGTGCCAACACGGATAGCCGTCGCTGTCCGCGTGTCTGGCTGCGCAGCAATCGGTTACCGTGGATGCCAGCCGCATCCTCAGCGCTACCCCCGCTTCTCGGAGCAAGCCAAGCAACCCGAAGGATGGGCGCCATGAAGACGTATGCCTGGTTCTTCGACCGAGTGCCGATGATGCAGCACTCGCTGTCGACCTTGGTCGAATGGGACGATCATCACTCGATCGGCGATGCCACGCTGGATGCCCAAGACCAGTCGATCTTCGCATTCGTCAGAGAGATCGATGACCGATGGCGTCTGGGCGCCAGCATCGCCCAGCTGCACGCCATCGCCGACGAGTTGAACCGCGTACTGGAGACCCACTTCCGCTATGAGGAGCGGATGCTTGCCGGGATCGGCTATCCGAATCTGGCGAGGCATGCCGCCGAGCACCGCGAGATACTGGAGGACCTTGCCTCGCTACGAGAGCACATGATTGATGGGGATGACCTCAACTCGGGAGATGCGGGTTTGAGGCTGTCCAACTTCATACTCGGCGTGACGATGGGGCATGTCGTCAACACCGACAGTGATTACTACAGGTACATCATGGAGGAGAAGGCCAAGGATTCGACCGGCTGCGCCTAGAACATGGGACCGGGTTCGCCGGTGTTCGTGCGATCCCCGCCAATCTCACCACAGGGTGCGCGGCATCGACCCCGGCCGCGCGCAGCAACCGCGACAGGGGGCCGATTGCGATGGGAGGTTCCTATGCTGTTCATTGTCAGTTGGACCGGTCATCCGCAGCATCGCGACGCGACGTTTGCCCGCTTCGTGAAGACTGGCGGGGCGCCGCCCGCAGGCGTGAAGATGCTCGGACGTTGGCACATGGTAGGTCGACTCGGCGGCTTTGCGATCGCGGAGGCGAGCGATCCGGTCCTGATGCAGAAATGGTCGATGGACTGGAGTGACCTGATGAGCATGGATGTCTGCCCAGCACTTGTCGATGACCAGGCAGCTCCATTGATTGCAGCCATGGTCGGAAAACAATAGTCTCGCCGGGCGGCCGCCACCGCGCCTGAGCGGTCGCCCGGATTCAGCACCTCGTCGCACCCGTGCAGCGTTTGCCACGCCCACTTTCGGTGGTGGTTTGGGTGAGCGTTTGCCGAATGACCGGACATGGCGCCTTCCGCCACATCCCGACACTACTCCCGAGCAGGCGGTAAGGCCAGGGCGACGTAGGGAGATATCATACGATTCTGCGAACCCAAGTACAGGAGGAAGCATGGATCCGAAGAAGACGGCGTTAGTACTCATTGAATATCAGAACGATTTCACGTCCGAGGGTGGAACGCTCCACGGCGCCGTGAAGGGCGTCATGGACAAGAGCAACATGCTCGCGAATACCGTCGAGACGGTGACGAAGGCGCGTGAAGCGGGCTGCACGATTGTCTTCGCCCCGATCACCTTCAAGGAAGGCTATAAGGAGCTCAGCGACGAGCCCTATGGCATTCTCAAAGGCGTGGTCGACAGCAAGTCGTTCATCCAGGGTTCCTGGGGCGCAGCTATCGTCGATGTGCTGAAGCCGCAGCCGGACGACATTATCATCGAAGGCAAGCGCGGGCTGTGTGGCTTCGCTAGCACGAACCTCGACTTCATTCTTCGCAGCCGGGGCATCGAGACGATGGCACTAAGTGGGTTCCTCACCAACTGCTGCGTTGAGTCGACCATGCGGACGGGATACGAGAAGGGCTACAACGTCATCACTCTGAAGGATTGCACAGCGGCCATGAGCGACGAAGAGCAGAAGCTGGCCACTGAAAAGAACTATCCAATGTTCTCGCGCCCGATGAACCATGACGAGTTTCTCAAGGAGCTCGGTTGACAGAAGCGTGGCGCCACGGCCGGCGTCAAGGGATACGAGAGTCAGAACAAGTAGTGTGTGGCGAAAGCAGAAGCGCGCTGACGTGGCGAGTTCTGGGTGAGCGCAATTGTTGGTGACACGGCTGGTTCACAAGGCCCTGTCGACCGGGTGCGGGGATACCGACGATGCCGACCTGCGGACTCCCGGAAAAGAACAAGGGCCTAGCCGAAGCTAAGCCCAAGTTTTTGTTGGTAGGCCGTGTAGGGATCGAACCTACGACCAACGGATTAGGAATCTCCAAACGCTTCTTCCACTCCCAGACCTTGCTGTGCGTGTTGCCTTGCGGGTCAACTTCATATTCGAAGGCGCCCGCCACGGTGTTCATCGCTTTCTCGGATTAGGTGCGTCTATTTGATGAACGCAGGCGACGAGTTGCTACTAGCAGTAGGCCGAGAGTGATCAGGGCGAGACCGTAGATGGACATGGTTGGGACTTCAGTGGCAACAGCAGAAGGTGGTGGGGGTGGCGGTGCGCCGCCAAAGGACCAAAAGGCGGCTTGAATGGTATGGCTCGGATTATTGACCGATGCATTTATAGGGGGAGGGTAGTTACTCAAATTGTTATATACTGAATTTAAACCAGTCACATACCAGTCAATATCTGTTGTCCCCTGAGGGTCATTCGACGAGACAACACTGTTAGTATCAGACTCCCAGTTCTGAGGTGCAGAAATCAGTGTTCCTGCTGCATTAGTTGTAAAATTTCCAAGAATAGGAGCATTAAATCCACTGCCACCATTTGGATCAAATACCGTGGTAATGGCCCCATTATTGAGTACATATGTGACTGAAACCACATCGGTTGCGTTCCAAGTCTGGGAGATCGTCGATGTTCCCCCATTATCCAAAACGAATGTGATAGACAGAGACTGACCTGCGATATAGCCCGCTCCTGACCCAGCGGCAATCGTATCGGTATAGGTTACGGAAAACGGAGCAGCAAATGCAAACGTACTCACGGACAACAACAGCATCGCCAGAGTACTGATCGTCTTCTTCATCGGAACGCTCTCCCTTTCTTTTAGAATTAACGTATTGAAGACAAACTCCACCAGTCGAAACGGTATACCCCTATTTCAGGCAAATAGCCACCGCTCCTGCAATGCGTTGGGCGGGCGTGTCGATTGCGCCAGCGTGAGGCCACTTTGAGGCAAACCGGCGTAGGTCCGGCCGTCAGCACCCGTTCGCTGGCTTAGGCTGAATGGCCGCTTGCGCTGCACCCGATGCACCACGAAGACTGCAAACAACTTCGTCGCGGCCCGACATGATCCCTGTTCGATCGCACGCGGATAGGTGGGCATTGCATCCACCAGGACGCCGTGGTGGGCTCCCAAGGCGCACGCGTCGGGGCGGTTGGATACCGACGATCCCGACCTGCAGACTCCCCGAAAGGAACAAGGGCCTAGGCGAAGCGATGGAAGGTCGAGCATCGCTTTCAGAGCACAAGTCGTTGACACGGCATGGACCCTCTGGAATAGTGGCTCCCTAGTTCGGAGCCGGAATGGCTCGCCGCGTGCGAATCGCGATCCCGTACTGCGCCGATCTACAGAAGGGAGGTGCCGTGAATCGGATTCTTGCTCTCTTGTTCGCACTCGCATCGTTCGGGACCGCCCAAGGTGCGGCGTTCCAGAATGGCAGCTTCGAAAGCGGCTCTGTGCCGAACATCTGCAACGTCTACGATCTGCCGATCGGCAGTACGACGATCACCGGCTGGACCGTTATCCAGGGGGTCATCGACTGGGAAGGGTTGGCGTGCGGGTGGACCGCTTCGGACGGCGGCAACAGCATCGACCTCGTCGGGCAGGGTGTCTCGGTGGGCGGCATCGAACAGACCTTCGACACCATTCCCGGCCAGACGTATCAGGTCTCGTTTGATCTCGCGGGCAATTACGGTGGCGCTCCCGTCGTGAAGCCATTGACGGTGACGGTGGCCGGCGTGACGCAGAACTACACGTTCGATACCACCGGCAAGGGCGCGACGAACATGGGCTGGACGCGAAAGTCGTTCACCTTCGCCGCGAACTCGACCAGCAGCACGCTCGGCTTCGTGAGCAACATCGGCTTCACCGGCAATGCCGGCGCGGCGCTCGACAACGTCGCCGTGGTGCCGGTCGCGGCTTCGACCCCCGCTTCCGTGCCTCTCGACTGGGCACAGTGGTTTGCAGCACTGCTGGTCCTCGTCGCCGGCGCCGCGTTCCTGCGAAGGCACCGCACCCTGTAACGCTATCCCCGCGCGGCCGCGCGCCGGATACTTCCCGGATACCGACCTGCGGACTCCCGGAAAAGAACAAGGGCCTAGCCGAAGCTAAGCCCAAGTTTTTGTTGGTAGGCCGTGTAGGGATCGAACCTACGACCAACGGATCAATGCTCCCCACCACGGTCCGTCCGACTGGTTGGGACGTTTGCCTACTCACAGTGTCGACCCAATCCAATCCACAATCCTGGTGCTGAGGGAAGGTTGTCCCGCCTCCCCAACCAACCACCGGGGCTCCGCAGAAATCCAGTGACAGGCACCAGGTATTTCGATTGCATCCGAAAGTGCGTTGAAGGGTAAGCGCTGTCGAATTGCTCGGCTGATTTTCGGAGGAGCAATTTTGTCATTGTCACCAAACACGATCAGAACAGGGCACTGAATCGCTGCAAAATTCACAAGCCTTGGATTCGGCGTCCTCGGCGACAGGGTGAGCCATGCGACGGCGAGCGGCGAAAGGTTCTCCGACATCGCTCGCAGCGATTCTCCAACCAAACCGCCGATGATCGTGTCTTGAGCCGTTTCAGCAAGGCCACTTGCGAACATCCAACGGGCAACGTCTGCGCTGGGCACGTACGGACGACTCCACGGGCGAAGACCGGACTTCATTTGGTGAAATGTCGCCTCCTTGACGAGAGGCCAGACCGACCAAGCAAGATTGCCTACGCCTGCAGGAGCCGCGGGCGCAAGAAGCACCAATGCGTGCACCAATCCCTCTTCCGCTGCCATCAGCGATAGCACTCCCCCCATCGAATGACCGACCAAGATCACACGTTTTGTTTCGGCACGTCTTCGGACCTCTTCTACAACATAAGATCGATAACTGGAGATGCTGGCGCATGCGAGAGCGTTGTCCAGTGGATCGAAAGCTGCGTGCCCCGGCAATGTGAGCCCTTCGGATGGGAGGCCAAGGGCTGCTAGTGCGTTGAGAACCGGCGCCATCGTTGCGGCATTCGACCACATGCCTGGAACCCCAACTATCGCGAATGGCTTCATAAGGTTGAGCGATCAAGCGAAATTGGAGCAACTCCGATCGCCGGCAGGGGACGTCGGGTTCATCGTCGATTCAGTTGTGTTCGGTGAACGTGAATGATCATGCAGGCTTGAGCACCGCCGGCGACCCGGAGTTCGCGCCGATTCTGTTGGCATGGGTCGAACACCCCTGTAACGAACCTGCAACGTGACCAACCTATCATTGGAAGCAGGTACTTCATTCCTCCCTCCTCCTGTTCCGCGAAGTACCTCCTCGCCCGCTTCGCCGCATGATCGTCGGCAAGTGGGTTTTCTTTGGCTGTGGCCGGCTGGCGTCACCGTCAGGCTTGATTGCCCGTGGGGTGAGCCCGGTGGACCAGGTGCGGGGATGCCGGCGATGCCGACCTGCGGCAACATCCCGCACCCCTGCCGGAGAGAGTGTGGTGGAAGGATCGGCCCGCAGACTGAGTTCAAGCAGGCCCGATCAGCGGAAGCGCCAGGGATTCACGTGGCCCGATTCCAGCCGCCTCGACCATCGCCAGGAACGAGCGCCCGCTGGGCCGTTGTCCCTTCACTTTCCGGTGTAGCGGCAATCCTGCAGGTCCTTCAGGCCGACGTCATTGTCAACCAGTTCAGGATAGATGTGCCCGACGAAGAATCCTATCGAGATGCTCAAACGCACATAGCGAGTCTGGTCTTTGTCCAGAGTCAGGGACAGTTTCCGCTCGACTTCCGTTGTCGTCGTAATCTCGTAGGTTCCGGGCTTCCGGTCGACGTAGAAGTAGCCATTTGGCGTTGCCTGGCCGACAACTTCGCCGTTGATCCTGACCTCAGGCTGAACGGCCAGCCCCAGGAGAACCGTTCGATACAGGTAGATCCTTCCTTCGCCCGCGGCCGGCGGTGCCTCGGCAGGTCTTGCCTCGGAGAACTTGGGACCGGATGTCGCGCACGCACCAAGAAGCAGACAAACAGTTGCCACCAACAGCAGCTTGGCCGAACCTCGAATCATTGCCATCCCCTCGAGAGTGGCTGTCACGGCGATTCCTTCAACGCCAGCGCCGTGCGTTGCTTCAGTGGCGAGAAGGCCCTTTCGACCGGCAGGTAGAATCCCACCAAGGTGCCGGACTCGATGACGATGTACGCCTCCTGGATGTTGGAGGCTTCCACAGTGAGAACCTGGTCGCTTGTCGTGTAGACATCCCCCTGCGGGAGTTGCCCGACCAAGCGCCACTTAGTGCCCTTTTTCAGGACACGGTGATAGCCGGAACCGATGTCGACGTTGACGTCCGCGGCCAGTACGATGGGTTGCCTGCGTGCGTCCGGGGATTCGAGACGCGCCGGATATTGTTCGACGTGTATGACATCGAAGGCGCACGCACCGAGAACCCCGACGAGGCACCATCCGACCAGTGGAACTGATCTGCAGACCATGCTCACTCCCTCCCGCATCTCGTGTCGTCGATGCGAGCCGGTCAGATCATGTTGCGCCTTGGCGAGGCAACATGTTTGCGCGAGATCAATACCCGTTCGGGGTGCGATGGGCAGCGTTTGAGCGGCCATCCGCGAAGCAAATGCTTTCAACCGACACGTTGACCTGTCGGCGCCGGCCCCCTTCTGACGCCTATGCCGGGATTTCGTTGACCGAGGCAGGCTTCGGGTGTGTAAGTCTGTGCCAGCGTTGGGATTGCCAGGATGTTGCGCGGGTCAGTGCAGTTCCGGCATCGGGGCCAATTCTTGCCTCGCCGCAACACGCCACCGGCTCAGAATTGGCCCCGCGATGCCGACCTGCGGACTCCCGGAAAAGAACAAGGGCCTAGCCGAAGCTAAGCCCAAGTTTTTGTTGGTAGGCCGTGTAGGGATCGAACCTACGACCAACGGATTAAGAGTCCGCTGCTCTACCAGCTGAGCTAACGACCCGTCTTCTGCGAATGCCGCACCGGCCACCAATGCCGGCACCGCGCTTCCACTTCAGCGGAACGAATTATAAGGTGCCTGCCCGTCCAACGCCAGACCTCCCCAAGGCACGCCCCCGCGCCGGCGGCTTGTCGTTTCCGGCCCCGAGGGGCCCCGCCCGGCCTTTCCCGGTTGACCTGCCGCAAGGCTCCGCGGCCGCTCCTGATGCAGACTGAAACCAGGAATGGCGGCCGCGCTTCATTTCATTGCGATCATTGTGAAAGCATTCCCTCGACTACGCGTCCACCCGTGGGCCCCAGGCATCGCTGCCATCGCCCTGACCAGCTGCGTCGCGCTGCTGCCGACCGAAGCGACCGAGGTCAGCAGTCCTTGGCGCAGCTTTGACGACGCCAAGGCCGCCGTCACCCGCATCGTGCCGTTCGAGACCACGCGCGCCGATCTGCTGGCGGCGAAGATCGATCCCTACCAGACGCCCAACATCGCGTTGCTCACGTACTCGGACATCATCCTGCGGTTTCCGATCGGCGGCAGCGTGCCCCAGGAAAAGCTCGACCGCGGCCTGCGCGAATGCCTCAACACCGGCCAGGCCTGCTCCGGCTACGCGATCTCGGTGCGCGACATGAAGCGCGATCGGACCGCGAACTTCTGGCTCGACTCGCTGCACTTCTACCGGCGAGTGGACGTCTCGGGCTGGAGCTTCAACGCCATCATCCTCCTGGTCGACGACCGCGTCGTCTACATGCTCTACGGGGGGCAGCCGATGATCCGCGAGCGCGAGGAGACGCGCCAGCCGCTCGGTCCGCTGCAGAACTGGGGCGATGTGGTCCCGGGCATCGTGGTGCAATAGCCGGCCGGCCGTCACGACGCCCGCCACTGCGCCCTGCGGAACAACCCGGGCTGCGCGGCAACGTGCAGCGCGCGTCGGCGGCGCAGGACCGCCGAAGCGCGGCAGTTTTGGCGCAAAATTCTACGCGGCGGGTGCCGGGGCCTGCTCGAGCAGCGCGGCCAGACGGCTGGCGCGCTCTTCCTCGCCCGCCACGATGCTCTCGAGCAGCACCTGCGTTGGCCGGTCGCACGGCTCCATGAGCGTGGCGATCCGGCGATAGCTCTCGATCGTCGCGTGCCCGGCCAGGAGGTAGCCGCCGATCAGCGCGACGAGCGAATGGCCGTCGCGCGGCTCGGCCGGGACGCGCGGCGCGCTGATCGCCGCCGTCGCAGCCGGCGTCCCGCCCAGCGCCGCGACGCGTGCGCTCAGGCTCTCCGCCTGAAGCTGCGCCTCGTTGGCGTGCTCGAGCGCCGCGGCGGCCAGCCCCGGCGAGTGATGGCGCAACGCCGCGCAGTACTGCCGCTCGCAACGCGCGGCGACGCCGCGCGCGATCAGCAGCGCCTCGTGCAGGAGCCTGATCGCCATCGCCGCATTGTGCTCGCCGTCGGCGGCGTTCGTGCTTGCGACGGCGCGCGGCGCCGGATCTTCGGGCCGCATCCGCGTGCCCGACAGGGAAAGTTGAATGTTCATCGGCCGCTCCGGTTCGAGGGGGCGGCGAAGGCATCCGTGCCGCCGTGCGCCCCTGCGCCGGGGAACTGCAAGAACCGTGCCCTTGATCGCGCCGCGCCGCGTCCGCCGCAGGGGCCGCGGGTTCGCTCATGTTCATGTGGGCCGGGCCGAAGGCGCGGGCCCGATCGCGACGTGGAGCAACCGCCCTACTTGCTTTCCATCACCCAGACGCCCGGCCCAGTCGTCCGGCGGCGGGTTCGCCGTGAGGTGGCCGCAGCGCTCGATGTAGAGCTTCGCCACCTTGTCCGCCGGGTTGACTCGCCAGCACGTCGGGAAAATGCTTGCTCGCCGATCGCAAGGCGCGCTTGCGGTAGCGCTCGCAGCCCGTCGCGGAACTCGCCCAGCGCGTCGACCAGCCTCGGGTAGGTCTCCTCGGTGTGGTAGTCGAGGATCTCGTGGATCGCCACCGGCTGGGTCTTGCCCTTGACCACCACCAGGTCGATCTCGCGCATGCGGTAGGTGCCGCGCAGCTTGGTCGCAGGTGAATTCGCTCACCAGGATGTGCGCGCCGTACTGCTTGCAGGCCGACTCCAGGCGCGAGGCGAGGTTCACGCCGTCGCCGATGATGGTGTAGTCCATGCGCTTCTTCGAGCCGATGTTGCCCGACACCACCGATGTCGGTGTTGAGGCCGATGCCGATGTCGACCGGCAGCTTGCCCTCGGCCGACGCGCTGCGACGTTCCACTGCCTGCAGCGCGCGCATCATGGCGATCGCCGCGCGCACCGCGCGGTCGGCGTCGTCCTCGTGCGCCGACCGGGAATGCCGAACGCCGGCCATGATGGCGTCGCCGATGAACTTGTCGAGCATGCCCGCCTTCGTGCTGGATGCAGTCCACCATCAGCGTGAAGTACTCGTTGAGCAGCGCCACCGTGCCCTGCGCGCCGAGCTGCTCGGTGATGGTGGTGAAGCTGCGGATGTCGGAGAACAGCACCGTCGCCTCGACGCTCTGGCCGCCGAGCAGCTCCGCGCCGCTCGCCAGCAGCTGGTCGGCGATGCCCGGGTCCATGTAGCGCGACATGGTCGACTTCAGGCGCTTCTCGTTGCTGATGTCCTCGATCAGCAGCATCGAGCCGAGGCGCTTCTGCTCCATGCTGACAGCAGCGGCAGCACGGTGAGGTTGACCGAGATGCTTGTCGCTCGCCGACCGCCAGCTCCGCGTCCATCGCATGATCTGCGGCTCGCCGGATCTCGTCGACCTGCTTGCAGCTTGTCCAGCACCCAGGCGTTGTCGCCGGCGAAGAACTCGGCCGCCGGCCGGTGCAGGATCTGCTCGCGGCTGACGCTGCAGGATGCGCAGCCCGGCGGCGTTGCAGGTGGCGATCTTGCCGGCCTCGTCCAGCGTGACCACGCCGTTCGACATCGACTCCAGCATCGCCTCGTTGTAGTTCTTCATGGTCTGCACGTCGGCGAACAGCTTGGCGTTCTCCAGCGCGATCGAGACCTGCGCGGTGAAGGCGCGCAGCCGCGACTCGTCCTCGCCGGTGAAGGGGCCGCCGCGCTTGTTGAGCACCTGCGTCACGCCGATGGTCTTGCCGTGCTTGTTGACGACCGGCACGCACAGGATGGAGCGCGTGAAGAAGCCGGTCTTCTTGTCGAACGCCGGGTTGAAGCGCAGGTCGGCGTAGGCGTAGGGGATGTTGATCGTCTTGCCCGAGGTGAACACCGCGCCGGCGATGCCGAGGTGGTTGGGCAGGCGGATCTGCACCGACTCCAGCCCCTGGCCGACCTCCGACCACAGCTCGTTGGTCTTCTCGTCGTTGAGGAACAGCGTCGAGCGCTCGGCGTTGAGCATGCGCGTCGCCTCGCCCATCACCTTCTGCAGCAGCGAGCCGAGCTTGATGTCGGCGGTCACCTCCGACACCACGTCGACGAACTCCATCTCCTGCTTGCGGAGCGCCTTCATGCGCTCGATGAACTGCGCGCTCTGCAGCGCCAGCGTGCCCTGGGTGGTCATCGCCTCGAGCAGCTGCGAGGTCGCGCCTGCGTGAACCGGCCCTTGCGCTTGTTCAGCGTCTGCGCCACGCCGATGATCTCGCCCTTCACCGTCCTGATCGGGCACGCACAGGATGTTGTGCGTGACGAAGCCGGTCTGCTCGTCGATCGAGCGGTTGAAGCGCGGGTCGGCGTAGGCGTCGTGGATGATCAGCGCCTCGCCGGTGGTGAACACGTGGCCGGCGATGCCGCTGGTGTTGAGGCATGCGGATCTCGCGCTGGATGTTGCCCTGCGCGACGCGCGAATAGAGCTCGTTGGTCGTCGGGTCGTTGAGGAACAGCGAGCCGCGCTCGGCGCCCAGCTCCGCCGTGGTCATCTCGACCAGCGCGTTCAGCACGTCGTCCAGCGTGTCGTAGGCGGCCATCCTGCGCGACACCTCGAGCAGCAGCTCGACCAGCTTCAGGCGCTCGTGGCCCGGCCCGGCGTCGCGTTGCTTCGCCGCCTTGCGCTTGGCGGGCTTCTCCCGCGGCGTGGCGCCGCTCGGGCTCGGATCGCGCTGGTCGGGGGCCATGTCAGTTGCCCGCTCACGGCGATTGCTTCCTGCAACTGCTCGCGCAGCGCGCGCACGGTCGCCTGCAGCTGCGTCACCTCGCCGCGGTATTGGGTGCGCACCGCGCTGGCGGCGTCCTCGCGCGCGGCGTGGGCCCGCTCGAGATCCGCGCGCAGCGCGCTGGTCGTCGCCTGGAGCTGCGCGATGCGGCCCTCGGCGCCCGCCAGGGATTCGCGCGCGCGCTGGTCGCTGTCGAACCGTGCCGCCTCCAGCGACTCCCGCAGGCTCGCCACGGTCTGCCTCAATTGGGCGATCTCGTCCTGGCTCGCGGCACGCGCCTGGCGCACCCGTTCCTCGCGGTTGGCGCGCTCGAGCTCGAGCTCCGCGCGCATGGCCTCGATGGTGGCCTTGAGTTGCACGATCTCGACGCCGGCGGCGGCGGCTGCCTGCGTCGCGCCGGCAACGGCTTCGTCGCGGCGACGTTCCAGTTCCGCGCGCAAGGCAGCGATGGTGCTCTTCAGGCCGCCGATTTCGGCCTGGGCATTGGATCCGGTGTCCTGGTCGGGGCTCATGTCTCGGGCGAAGTTGCTGGCGTGGAGGGAAACCGACCCGCCACGATGCACCAACCACTCGCCTTTGCGCAAGGCCCCCGGCGCACGTGCCGGGCCCGGGCAGCGGGCTCCCGTGCCGCGGCACGGCTTGTCAGACGGTTCAGGCGTGCTGGCCGGCGATCCGTTTCAGCGCGGTGGGGTCGAGCAGCTTCAGCGCGCGACCCTGCACCTGGATGAACCCGTCGCCCTGGAATCGCGAGAAGAGCCGGCTGACGGTCTCCAGCTTGAGGCCGAGGTAGCTGCCGATCTCCTGGCGCGTCATCCGCAGCACGTAGTCCGTGCTCGAATAGCCGCGGTCGCGGTACCGGTCGGCCAGGTTCAGCAGGAACACCGCCAGGCGTTCATCCGCATGCATGCTGCCAAGCATCAGCATGACGCCCTGGCTCCGCGCGATCTCGGTGGCCAGCAGCCGATGGAGGTGGTGCTGCAGCGCGGGTATCGTCCGGGCGAGACTCTGGATGCTGCCGAAGGGCAGCGCGCAGGCTTCGGTGTCCTCGAGCGCGACGGCCGTGGCGCCGTGGGTGTCGGTGCCGATGCCGTCGAAACCGATGATCTCGCCCAATATGTGGTAGCCAATGACCTGCTCGCGGCCGTCCTCGGAGACCATGACCGTCTTGAGCGAACCGAACTGGAGGGCATACAACGCGTGAAACGGCTCGCCGGCCCGATACAAGGTGTCCGCCTTCGTGAGCTTGGTGCGGTGCGCGACCAGGGCGTCGAAGTGTTTCACCTGCTCGTTGGTGCAGGCGAACGGCAGGCACAATTCGCGGATCCGGCATGCCTGGCATGCCGTCACCTGATCACGCATCGGTATCACCGCGGCGCGCGGCGCGATGCCGATGACGGGCGCAGGGAGCGCCGTGGCGGGGGTCGGCGCTGAAGTGACAGGAATTGCGAGGTTGGCGATGGCGCTCTGCCGATAGGGTGGAAGACTCTGACGCTCGCCTCGCCGCGCGCCCGGCCGAGCAGATTGGCCGATGCCGCCGAGCGACGCGCAAATCCGGCTTCTGCGCCTGCCGGAAGCTTGCGTGGGCGAGACCCGGCGGTCTGTGCGGTACCGCACATCTTGGACGGCTGCGATGGCCGATGCACGGGCGTGCAACCCGGTCGGCATTCGGGCGGCGGGCAGCGGATTTCCGGCAGGGCACCCCGCCTGCCGGGGGCGCCAATGAAACAGGGTCGGGAATCTCTTCCCAACCCATTGAATTTGCTGTGGTAGGCCGTGCGGGACTCGAACCTGCGACCAACGGATTAAAAGTCCGCTGCTCTACCAACTGAGCTAACGGCCCCCGGGGCAAAAGCGGAGAATTATAGCCGATCGGACGCGCCCTTCCGGCTCAATGCGGGTCGCGGGTGAGGAAGGGCGGCAGCGTCGCGAAGTCGATGCCCTCGTCGCGCAGCGCCTCGGCTTCGTCGGGCGAGGCGCGTCCGCGGATCGCGCGCGCGGGGGCTTCTTCGTAGTGGATCTTGCGCGCTTCCTCCGGGAACCGGTGGCCGACGTCCTCGGTGTTGCGCACGGCCTCGCGCAGCTTGCGCAGGAGCTCGACGGGCAGGCCGGTCACCGCGTCTTCCGCCGCGGCGGCGGCAGTTTGCGCCGTGGGCGCCGCAGCGGCGACCGCTGGCGCCGGCGCGGCGACGACGCCGTGCCTGGCCACGCGCACCTTCGCCGACGGGACGATGGCCACACTCTGGTCGTCGCATACCGGGCAGCGCACCATCGCGGCGTCCGACTGGCGCGCGAAATCGTCGCCCGAGGCGAACCAGCCCTCGAAGCGATGACCCTGCGAACAGCCGAGCTCGTAAATGATCAAGATCGCAACCGTGCCTTGTGCCGTTGTCCGATCGTACACCCCAATGCACCCACCCCGCCTGAAAGCTGATAACGGGCAGCCACGCCTGCGCGTGCACCTGAAATGCCTTCGGCGGCGAAATTTGACCCCGTCGCGCCACGACCGCCGTTAACAGCAGGACGCGAGGGGTCGCCGCCCCAGCGCCCAACCCGACATTGCGGAGATTCCCATGGCAGCCAAGCGTTGCGGTATCGGCCAGGAGACTGAACAACGGCAATCCAGGACAAGGCAGTGTGCGCTTACACTCGCGGTGTGCGCCGTGGTCGGGGCACTCGCCGCCGGCGCCGGCCCGGCGGCGGCGGTCGGCCATCTCGCCACCCTCGACGTGGTGACGCGCCCCGATGGGCAGGTCCTGCCGGTCTACCCCAAGGACGGGCGGCACTGGGTCGTCGGCGTCCCGGGGCAGGAATTTTCGCTGCGCGTGTGCAACCGCACCGGCGGTCGCGCGCTTGCCGTGATGAGCGTCGACGGCGTCAACATCGTGACCGGCGACACGGCGTCGCCCGCGCAGTCGGGCTACGTGCTGGACGCCTGGGAGTGCGCCGACCTCAGCGGGTGGCGCAAGAGCCTCTCGCGCACCGCGGCGTTCTACTTCACCGAACTGCCCGATGCCTACGCCGCGCGCACCGGGCGCCCCGAGAACGTCGGCGTCATCGGCGTCGCGGTATTCCCCGAACGGGCGCAGCCGGCGCGGGAGGTCTCCGGGAAGCAGCAGGGCGAAGCCCGACGCGAGGCGCAGTCCGCGCAGCCAGCAGCCGCCGCCGAGCGCTCCGCCGATGCGGGCGCGGCCGTGGATAACGCCACCGGGGCGGCGGGCGGTCGTGCGCGCAGCGACAGCGCGCCGGCGCCGGCTGCGGCGCCGCTCGCCAAGTTGGGAACAGGGCACGGTCGCAGCGAGGTTTCTCCCACCCGGACGGTGCGCTTCGAGCGCGCGAGCGACACACCCGCCGAGACCATCGCGATCCACTACGACCGCCGCGACAACCTGGTGGCGATGGGCATCCTGCCGCCGCCGGTGATCGCGCGGTCGCCCAACCCGTTCCCGTCGTGGACGCCGCGCTTCGTGCCGGATCCGCCGCGCTGAACCGGCAGGTTGCGCCGTGCCCGGGCCGCTCGCATACTCGCAGGCAATGCCCGCCCGCGCGTTTGCCGACCCCGACGGCCCGGGTGACGAAGCCCTGATGCTGGCGTATGCCGCCGGCGACGCCGGCGCCTTCGACACGCTCTACGCCCGGCACCGCGGCGGGGTCTACCGCTACCTCGTCCGCCACTGCGGCAACGCCGGCACCGCGGACGAGCTGTTCCAGGACGTGTGGACGAACGTCATCCGGACCCGCGCCGCCTACACGCCGAGCGCGAAGTTCGCGACGTGGCTCTACCGGATCGCGCACAACCGCCTGGTCGACCACTGGCGCACGCAGGGCCGCGCCGAATTCGTTGCCACCGACGACGACGGCGACGCGACGGATCCGCTGGCGTGCGTCCCCGGCGCGCGCGGCGACGAGCCGGAAGTGCGCGCCGACGCGCGCGAGCAGGCGGCGCGCATCGACGTCGCGCTGACGCGCTTGCCGGCGGAACAGCGCGAGGCGTTCCTGCTGCACCAGGAGGGCGGGCTCGCGCTCGCCGACATCGCGGCGCTCACCGGCGCCGGCATCGAGACGGTGAAGAGCCGTCTCCGCTACGCGCTCGCGAAGCTGCGCCTCGAGCTCTCGGACCTGCGATGACGATCGGCCGGCCTGACCCCTCCTCCGAAGCCCTGCGCGATCCGCGCTTCGACGCCGCATGGCGCGCCGCCTCGCGCGAGGAACCGCCGGCGGCGCTCGACGCCGCGATCCTCGCCGCGGCGCGGCGCGCGGTGGGCGCGGGTCCGCAGCCACTCGCCGTCCCCGAGGCGACGCGCCCGGAGCGCTGGTGGTGGCCGCTCGCCGCGGCCGCGTCGATCGGCGCGGTCGCGATCGGCATCCTGCAGATCACCGAGTCGGATCGCGCCGGGACGGCCGATCCCGTGCGCGCGATCGTGAGCGACATGCCGGCCGAGCGGCCGTCCGCCAGGCAGTCGGCCCCGCACTCGGCAGCGCCCGCTGCGCCCCCATTGGTACCCGCGCCGGCCTCGCCGGCGTCCATGCCGGCACCGGTTGCGCCCTCGTTGGCGCCCGCGCCATCGTTCGTGCCTGCGCCGGCCGTGAAAGCGGAGCCCGCGCTTGCGTCTCCACCGCCGGCGCGCGGCGACGCTGCCGCGCGCGAGGAATCGGCCCCATCGCGCAAGGAAGCACGTGCCGTGGGCGGTGCGGCCAGTGCCGCAGCACCCGGCCCCCCGAGCGCCCCGCCCGCCGCGCCAGCGGCAGCGCCTGCGCCAACGCCGGTTGCGCCGCCGGCCGGCCCAAATGGGGCGACGTCTGCGCGCGACGCGCAACCGTTCCCCGCGGACGCCGCAGCCCCGGGGCGTGCGAACAGCGAAAGCGCGCGACCCGCGGCGCTGGGCAAGGTGATGACGGCACCGGGCGCGGGCGCCCGCGCCGACGAGCGCGCGCGGGCTGCCGCATCGCTGCCGCTCGCGGACTGGCTGGCGCTGATCAGGAAGCTGCGGGCGGAAGGCCGCACCGACGAACTGAACCGGGAGATCGCCGCATTTCGTGCCGCGCATCCCGACGCGGAGCAGCAGCTCGTCGATACGCTCGCGGCCGGCAGCCCCACGCCGCCCGCGCCGGCACGCTGAGCGTCAGAGGGTGCGGATCAGTTTCCGGATCGGCGCGGGCAACGCCGCAGTGGCAGCATCGGACGGCGTCAGCCATGCAAGCCCGGGGCTCTCCGCGCGCGGCGGCCAGCTGCGCACGACGACCCGCTGCGGCAGGATCGTGAGGCGGAAGTGCGTGAACGCGTGCTCGATCGCCGGCAGTTCGGCGCCAGGCTCGACCCGCGCGCCGAAGCGGCTGCGGCAGTGCCGCGCGACGTCGTCCGCGGTCGGCGACTTCGGGCAGGCTCCACAATCCGCCCCAGATGCCCACGGCCGGCCGTCGCTCGAGCAGGATTTCCCCGGCGCGCTCCAGCACCAGCACGCGCACCGCGCGCTGCGGCACCACGCGCCGCGGCCGCGGCGAAGGCAGCACGCCGGTGCGCTGCGTGATCCGCGCGATGCAGTCGGCGGCCACCGGGCAGGCGTCGCAGCGCGGCCGCGTTCGCGCGCACACCGTCGCGCCGAGATCCATGATGCCCTGCGTGTAGGCATCGGCGTTGCGCACCGGCAGCAGCGCTTCGGCGGCCTCCCACATCTTCGCCTCGACGCGCGGCCGCGCCGGGAAAGCCCTCGATCCCCTGATGGCGCGCGAGCACGCGCTTCACGTTGCCGTCGAGGATCGGCGCCCGCGCGCTGCCGGCGAGCGTGGCGATCGCCGCCGCCGTCGACCGGCCGATCCCCGGCAACGTCGCGATCACCTCCGGCGCGAGCGGAAACGCGCCGCCGAAGTCGCTCGCCACCGCCTTCGCGGCAGCGTGCAGATGGTGCGCGCGGCGGTAATAGCCGAGGCCGCTCCAGTGCTCCAGCACGCGCGCGAGCGGCGCCGCCGCGAGCGCGCGGATGTCGGGAAACTCCGCGAGGAAGCGCGTGTAGTACGGGATCACCGTGGCTCACCTGCGTCTGCTGCAGCATGATCTCGGAGAGCCAGATCCGGTAGGGATCGCGGGTGTTCTGCCACGGCAGGTCGTGGCGGCCGTGCGCGCGCTGCCACGCGACGATGCGCGCGGCGAACGACGGGCGGGTCACGGCGGGCGAGGTCAGCGTCCGGCGAGCCGCGCGCGCGCCTTGGCCGCGGCGTCGGATTGCGGATGCTTGGCGACGATTTCCTCGAGCGTGCGCCGCGCGGCCGGCGCCTCGCCCAGCTCGAACTGCGACGTCGCGATGTTGAGCAGCGCGTCGGGCACCTTCTGGCTGTCGGGGTACGCCGCGATCAGCTGCCGCTGCGCCGCGATCGCGGCGCGGAAATCCTTCTGCGCGAACTGGGCGTTGCCGACCCAGTACTGCGCCGATGGGCTCAACGGGCTGAACGGATAGGTGCGCACGAACGCGGTGAAGCCCGCGACCGCGCCGCCATAGTTGCCGGCCTTGAAGAGGCCGAGCGCGGCATCGTACGCGCGCTGCTCGGCGGCGACGTCGGCGGCGCCCGAGGCAGGCCGCGGTGCAACAGCGGCGCTCGGCCCGATCGCCGGCGAAGGCGGCGGGGCGACCGCAGGGGCAGCCATCGGCGCGGCAGGCGGGACGGCGGGCGTGCCCGCGGCGGCGGACGCGGCCGCGGCAGGCGCGGCGCCGGGCGCGGCCTGTGCCGCCTCGAGCTTGCGCAGGCGCGAGTCGAGATCGGCGTAGAGATCGCGCTGGCGCTTTTGCCCCTCGGCCTGCTCGAAGTTGAGCACCTCGATCTGGCCACGCAGCCTGGCCGAGTCGGCCTTCAGCAGCTCGATCTGGTTGAAGAGCTCGACCAGACCCTGGTTCTTCAGCTGCGTTTCGAGCGCCGCCATGCGGTCCTCGAGCTGCTTCTGCAGCTGGGCGACGCGCTGGTTGGTCGCCTCGATGCGCTTGCGGGCTTCCTCGTCGTCGAACAGGGCCGCGCGCGCGGGCGCCGCGGCCAGCGCCGCGAGCAGCAGCGCCGCCGCGAGCACGCGGGCGGAAAGTCGCGGGGGCGTCACTCGCCGACGTAGATGATCTCGACGCGGCGGTTCTGCGCCCACGCCGCTTCGTCGTGGCCTTCGGACTTCGGCTTTTCCTTGCCGAAGCTCACCGTCTCGATCTGGATCTCGGTGGCGCCGAGGACGCGCATCAGCTGCTTCACGGCGTCGGCGCGCTTCTGGCCGAGCGCGATGTTGTATTCGCGGCTGCCGCGCTCGTCGGTGTGGCCCTGCAGCGTGATGTTCGCCACGCGCGTCGTCTGCAGGTACTTGGCGTGGGCCTCGACCTGCGCCCGGTATTCGTCCTTGACGACGAAGCTGTCGTAGTCGAAGTAGATGACTGCGCTTCGACAGGATGTTGCGTGGATCCTTCAGCGCGGGGCTCAGGCCGCCGCCGGCCGGCGTGCCGCTGATCCCGGCCGTCGTGACGCCGCTGGTGGAGGCGCCGCCCGCGGTGCCGCCGGCCGCGCCGCCTGCCGCCGTCGAACCGGGCGCCGCCTCCTCGACCGGCGCGGGCGCCTGCGTTTCGGTGCTCGCGCAGCCGGACAGGAACGCGGCGACGAACGCCGCGATGAGGAATTTGTTCATTGATGCCTCCTGGAAGATGTGCCGCCCGCGATGTGGATTGCTCATCGCGGCAACGGGCCCCACGCCGGCTCGCGCACGTCGGTGGCCGGCGCGACGAGCCGCTGCTTGACGCGGCCATCGGAGGATACCGCGGCCAATATACCACGCCCCCCTTGCTCGGCTGCGTACAGGATCAGCTTGGAATTCGGCGATACGCTTGGACTTTCGTCGCGCGGACCCGATGTCAGCACCTGCACCTGTCGCGTGGCGAAATCCTGGATGGCGAGCTGGAAGCGGCCGCCGTCGCGGCGCACGAACACGAAGCCCTTGCCGTCGGGTGTGGCCCGCGGCGAGACGTTGTAGCCGCCTTCGAACGTCATGCGCTCGACCGCGTTGCTGGCGAGCGTGAGCCGGTAGACCTGCGGCGTGCCGCCGCGGTCCGAGGTGAACAGCACGGACTTGCCGTCCGGCGTGAAGTTCGCCTCGGTGTCGATGCCGGGCGAGGTGAGCAGGCGCTGCACGCCGCTGCCGTCGGCGTTGATGAGGAAGAGCTGCGAGCCGCCGTCCTTGGTGAGCGTCACGGCCAGCCGGCGCGAATCGGGCGACCACGCCGGCGCGCTGTTGCTGCCGCGGAAATTGGCGAGCGCCTGCCGCCGCCCCGTCTCCAGCGACTGCACGTAGATGACCGGCTTCCTGTTCTCGAGCGAGACGTACGCGATGCGCGTGCCGTCCGGCGACCACGCGGGCGAGAGCAGCGGCTCGTTGGACGTGACGACGACCTGCGCGTTGTAGCCGTCGGCCTCGGCCACGTAGAGCTGGAAGCGCGACCCCTGCTTCGCGATGTAGGCGATGCGGGTGGAAAAGACGCCGACGTCGCCCGTCAGCGCTTCGTAGATGGCGTCGGCGATCTTGTGCGCGGTGGCGCGGAACTGCGCGGGCGTGACGACGTAGGTCATCGCGGCGAGCTGCTTCACCTTGACGGCGTCCACCAGCGCGAAGCGCACCTCGACCCGGCCCTCGGCGAGCGCGCGCATCGACCCCACCACGACGGCGTCGGCGCCGCGCGCGCGCCAGTCCTCCGCGCGCACGTCCTCCGCGCGCACCGGGCGCGGGACCACGCCCGCATAGTCGGCCAGCTTGAAGAGGCCGCTTCTGACGAGATCGGCGCCGACGATCCCGGTGATGCCCAGCGGCCAGTTGTTCTCGTTCTCGAACGGGACGACGGCGATCGGGGTCAGCGTGCCGGAACCGCCGATGATGTCGATGTCGAGCTGCGCGCGCGCCGGCGCGGCGGCCAGCAGCGCGAAAGCGATGAGAGGAAGCAGGAAGAGGACACGACGCAACAGGCAGCGCAACAGGGGGATCCTTCTGCAAGAGGCCGGCGACGGCGCTCGCGCCGCTGCGGTGATGCATGGCGGCGCGCGCGGCGCCGTCACGCCGCCCGCCGATTATAACGAACGCCGCGCGGGCGCCGGGTGAGCGCGGCGACCGCTGGTGGCAGGCGCTGCGGCGCTCGCGCGTGCCACGCCTCAGTGCGGCGCGACCGTGGTCGTGAAGCCGAACGCGCTCTCCAGCCGCTGCGCGACCCGGCGCGCCTCGTCGCGATCGGGGTACGGCCCGACGTAGACGCGGAACAGCCCGTCGGCCTCGCGGATTTTCGGTTCGACCGCGGCCGACGCGAGTTGGTTCTGCACATGCTCGAGAAAATTGCGCGCGTTGGCGTTGCTGCCGAAGGCGCCGAGCTGCACGGCGAATCCGGCGCCCGAGCGCTGGACCGGCATCGGCTCGGCCGGCCGCGACGCAGGCGGCCCCGGCGCGAGCGCGACCGGCGGCAGCGGCGCCGCCGCGACCGTCGTGGGCGTGCCGGGGAGGAGCGCCTCGACCTCGACTTCGCCGCTGCCCTTCTGCGCGATGCCGATGCGTTGCGCAGCGGCGTAGGACAGGTCGATCAGGCGGTTGTGCAGGAACGGCCCGCGGTCGTTGACGCGCACGACCACGCTCCTTCCCGTGGCGACGTTGGTCACGCGCGCATAGGACGGCAGCGGCAGCGTCGGATGCGCCGCGGTCAGCGCGTACATGTCGTAGACGTCGCCGGTCGAGGTCTTCTCGCCGTGAAACTTGCGGCCATACCATGAGGCGACACCGCGCTCGCGGTAGGGCCGCAGCGAGGTCGCAGGCACGTACTCGCGGCCGAAGACCGTGTACGGCCGGTTGGCAAAGCGATGCAGCGGCTCGGCGCGCGGCACCGGTTCCGGGATCGCGTCCAGGTTCGCGGGCACGTTGTCGCCCGGCCCGTCGTCCTTGTAGTAGCCCGGCCGCGCAGGGGCGGCGGGGCTCGCGGTCGGCGCCCCGGCCGGGGCAGGCACCACGGCCGGCGGCGCCTTGCCCGGCGGCGACGCGCAGCCGGCGAGCAGGGCAGCGACAAGCAGGACGACGCGGCAGGCGACGGACATCGACGGGTTCCGGTGGCGAGGCGAGCGCGTATTATCGGCCGGAACGCGCTCGGCCCGCCGCCGCCGTGCGCAAGGGCGCCCGCCGGGACCGTGCGCCACCCCTCACGACAGAGTGACGACCGCCGATGAACCCCCGCCTCGTCGCCGACGCCGTCGTCGCCGTCCACTTCGCCTTCATCGTGTTCGTCGTCGCGGGCGGCCTGCTCGTGCTCTGGCGCCGCGGTTGGGCGCTCGTGCACCTCCCCGCCGTCGCCTGGGGCGCGTGGACCGAGTTCACCGGCACGATCTGCCCGCTGACGCCGTGGGAACAGGCCCTGCGCCGGCAGGCGGGCGCCGCAGGCTATGCCGGCGGGTTCGTCGAGCACTACCTCGTGCCGCTGATCTACCCGGCGGCGCTGACCCCCGGGATCCAGGTCGCGCTGGGCGCCTTCGTGCTCATCGTCAATGCGGTGCTCTACGCCTTCGCGTGGCGCCGGTGGCGGCGCGGGCGCGCGCCGCGCCGCGGCATCGGCGTCGGGCAACCGCCCGCAATGACGTTCACTGCGCGGCAGAAGGATGTGCAAGAATGGCGGCACGCGCGATTTCCGCCGAGGGAGCGACCAGTTGGCCAAGCCGAACTTCGAATATCAGAAGCGACAGAAAGAGCTGGAAAAGAAGAAGAAGAAGGAAGAAAAGCTGCAGCGCAAGCTCGAGAAGAAGAACGCGCCGGGCGAGGGCGCCGCGCCGGATGCCGCGGATGCGCCGGCGCCGGCCCTGCCCGAGTCGCCCTGACGGCCGGGCGCCCCGCGATGGCCTGACCTCCCGCGTGGAAGGCGAGCACGATGCCGCCCAATGCCCGTCAACCCGATGCCGCGAAGCTCGACCGGATCGTCGCCGACGCGAGGCGCCGCAGCGACGAGCGCGCGACGAGCTACCGCGAGCGGGCGCTCAAGATCTACCCGTGGATCTGCGGCCGCTGCGCGCGCGAGTTCGACCACACGACGGTGCACACGCTGACCGTCCACCACCGCGATCACAACCACGACAACAACCCGCCCGACGGCAGCAACTGGGAGTTGCTGTGCGTCTACTGCCACGACAACGAGCACTCGCGGCAGGTCGAGCTGGCCCGGCGCGGCAATCCGCAGGGCGGCGACGGACCCGCGGCGCGCGCGACGCACCAGCCGTTCGCCGGGCTCGAAGCCCTGTTGAAGCGCAAGGAATGATCCCGCCGGGCCGCCGTTGGGCCGAATGACCGAGTGCGCAGCGCGCAGCCCGCATCACTGGCGCGCCCGCCGTTGATTGACCACTGGAGAACGCCATGACGCTCTGCCCCATCGCCATCGCCGCCGGCTGCAAGAAGTGCCCGGCGTTCGGCATCTGTCCGTTGAAAGGCGTGATCGGCGATCAAGGCAAGGCGGACGACGCCCCCGCGAAAGCCGCGCCCGGCGGGGCGAAGCCGGGAGCCAAGCGCCGGAAGTAGTCGCAGTCCGCGCGCCCGGGCGACGGCATTGCGACGACCCGCGAGTGCGCTGCGGCGCCCGGCACCGCGGCGCCGCGCACGACAGGGGGGAGTGACCGATGAAGTACGCTGCGATCACGGGCTGGGGGAAATGCATGCCCCCGGCGGTCCTGAGCAACGCCGACCTCGCGACGTTTCTCGACACCGACGACGCCTGGATCGCCAGCCGCACCGGAATCCACGAGCGGCGCGTGTCGCATGTGCCCAGTCACGGGCTCGCCCATGTCGCCAGCGCGCGGGCGCTTGCCTGCGCGGGGCTCGCGGCGAGCGAGCTCGAGCTGATCGTCTACGGCAGCTGCTCCAACGACGAGCTGATCCCCAATTCCGCGTCCGGGCTGCAGTGGAGCCTCGGCGCCGCGAAAGCGGGCGCGATGGACGTCAACACCGCGTGCACCAGCTTCCTCTACGCGCTGTCGACGGCGACGGCGCTGATCCGCACCGGCGTGGTCCGCAACGCGCTGGTGGTCGGCGTCGAGGTGATCACGCCGTTCATGGACTGGCGCAACCGCAACGTGTCGGTGCTCTTCGGCGACGGCGCAGCCGCCGTCGTGCTGCAGGCGAGCGCGGCGCCCGAGGGCGTGCTGGGCGAGCAGCTCGGCTGCGACGCCGACGCCCGGCAGACGCTGCGCGTGCGCGGCGCGGGGTGGATCTACGGCAACGGCGGGGTCACCGCCGGCGACACGCAATGGGACTTCGACGGCCAGGAGATCTTCAAGCGGGCGGTGGTGAGCATGACCGGCGCGTCCGCCGCCGTGCTCGAAAAGTGCGGCCACCCGGTGGCGGACGTCGACCTCGTGGTCCCGCATCAGGCCAACCTGCGCATCATCGAGTCGGTGGCCAAGCGCATCGGCGCGCCGATGGACAAGGTGTTCCTCACCATCGGCCGCTACGGCAACATGTCGGCCGCCACGGTGCCCGTCGCGCTGGTCGAGGCGCTGGAGGAAGGTCGCGTGCAGCCGGGGTCGCTGGTCCTGATGCCCGCCTTCGGCGGCGGCCTCACCTGGTGCGCGCATCTCGTCCGCTGGGGCGAGCGCACGACCCCGCTGTCTGCCACCGATGTCGACCTGCCGCGCTGCGAAGAGACCGCGCTCGAGATGGTCCGCCGCTTCATCGCCCGCGTCGAGCCCGCCGGGCGCTCGACCGCCGGATTGATGGCCCCGAAGTTCCCCGAATCCGCGAAATAGGGTCGGATAGTGCCTCTCGTCACGTGGTGACGAGCTTGCGGTGCGCCTGCACGCTCATCAGGATGCCGAGCCCGATGAACAGCGACACCATCGCGGTGCCGCCGTAGGACACCAGCGGCAGCGGCACGCCGACCACCGGCAGCACGCCGCTCACCATCCCCATGTTGACGAACGCATAGGTGAAGAACATCAGCGTGATGGCGCCCGCCAGCAGCCGCGCGAACAGCGTCGACGCGGTGATGGTGATCATCATGCCGCGGCCGATGAGCAGCAGGTACAGCACGAGCAGCACGGCGTTGCCGATCAGCCCGAATTCCTCGCCGAACACGGCGAAGATGAAATCGGTGTGCCGCTCGGGCAGGAAGTCGAGGTGCGTCTGCGTGCCGTTCAGCCAGCCCTTGCCCACCACGCCGCCGGAGCCCAGCGCGATCGACGCCTGCGATGAATGGTAGCCGGCGCCCAGCGGGTCGCGGGTCGGATCGAGGAACGTGAGGATGCGCTCGCGCTGGTAGTCGTGCAGGTGCGACCACACCAGCGGCGCCGCCGCGGCGCCGAGCGTGACGAGCCCGGCGATGATCCGCCACGACAGGCCGGCGAGGAAGAGCACGTAGAAGCCCGAGGCGCCGATCAGCAGCGAGGTCCCGAGATCCGGCTGGCGCTTGATCAGGTACACCGGCACCACGATGAGCACGGCGGCGATCGCGAAATCCTTCCAGCCGATGCGGCCTTCGAATTTCTGGAAGTACCACGCCAGCATCAGCGGCAGCGCGACCTTCATCAGCTCGGAGGGCTGGAAGCGGGCGAAACCTAGGTTCAGCCAGCGCCGCGAGCCGTTGACGACGGTGCCGAACAGCGCGACGCCCACCAGCATGACGACGGCGACGGCGTAGAGCGGCACCGCGGCGCGCGCGAGCGTCTGCGGCGCGATGTTGGCGACGATCCACATCAGCGCAAGCGAAAAGGCGAGGCTCGTCGCCTGGCTCGACACGCGGGCGAGGCTCTGGTCCGTGGCGGAGAACAGCGTGATCAGGCCGACACCGACGATCGCCAGCGCCACGCCGAGCAGGAAGCTGTCGATGCGCCGCGTCAGGATCTCCCACAGGTGGGCGAGCAGGTTCAACATGCGCGCATCATCCGCTGCACCGTTCAGTCGCTTTCGTCTTCGCCGGGCGCCGCGGCCGCCGGCAGCGCCGGGCCGGCCCGGGTCTCGCCGGTGAGGTAGTAGTCGAACACCTTGCGCGCGACCGGCGCTGCGGCCTGCGCGCCGAACCCGCCGTTCTCGACCAGCACCGCCAGCGCGATGCGCGGCTTGTCGGCCGGCGCGTAGGCGATGAACCACGCGTGGTCGCGCAGGCGCTCGTCGACTTTCGTCGCGTGATATTTCTCGCCCTTGAGCGAATACACCTGCGCGGTGCCGGTCTTGCCGGCGCTCACGTAGGGCGCCTTGAGGAACGCGGTCGCGCCGGTGCCTTCCTTGTTGACGCCGACGAGCGCGTTCTTGATCACGGCGAGGTGCTCGGGCTTCAGCGGCACGGTGTGCGTGGGCTCGCGCTCGACTTCGCGCACCTCGCCCGAGCGCAGGCTGCGGATGCTCTTCACGAGATGAGGCCGGAACGCGACGCCGTCGTTGGCGACCGTGGCGATGGCATGCGCGAGCTGGATCGGCGTGAAGGCGTTGTAGCCCTGGCCGATGCCGGCCGAGACGCTGTCGCCGAGGTACCACTTGCGGTGCTCCTCGCGGTACTTGGCATCGGCGAAGCGCTGGCGCTTCCATTCGCGCGACGGCAGCACGCCGGTCAGCTCGCCCTCGATGTCGATGCCGGTCCTGCTGCCGAAGCCCAGCTGCGACATGAAGCGCCAGGTGTCGTCGATGTCGGTCTCGCTGCCGAGGACGTAGTAGTACGTGTCGCACGACGCGACGATCGACTTGTACATGTCGACGCTGCCGTGCCCGCCGGGCTTGTCGTCGTTGAAGCGGTGCGCCGCGCCGGGAAGCTGGAAATAGCCCGGATCGAAGATCGTCTGCGCCGCCGTGCGCTTGCCCGAGGTGAGCGCGGCGAGCGCCAGGAACGGCTTGATCGTCGAGCCCGGCGGATACGCGCCGCGCAGCGGACGGTTGAGCAGCGGCTTGTCGGGCGAGTCGTTCAGGAGCTCCCAGTTCGCCGCGTCGATGCCCTCGACGAAGAGGTTGGGATCGAAGCCGGGCTTGGAGACGAAGGCGAGCACGTCGCCGGTCGCGGGCTCAATGGCGACGAGGCCGCCGCGGCGCGTGCCGAAGGCCTCCTCCGCGATCTGCTGCAGCCGGATGTCGAGCGAGAGCCGCAGGTTGTTGCCGGCGATCGGCGGCGTGCGCGAGAGCGTGCGCACGGCGCGGCCGCCGGCGTCGACCTCCACCTGCTCGACGCCGGTGGTGCCGTGCAGCTCGCGCTCGTAGGAGAGCTCCACGCCCACCTTGCCGATGTAGTCGGAGCCCTTGTAGTTGCGCGGTCTCGTCCCACTCCTCGATCCGCGCGACATCGCGGTCGTTGATGCGGCCGATGTAGCCGACCACGTGCGAGGCGACCTCGCCCAGCGGGTACTGGCGGAAAAGGCGCGCCTTGATCTCCACCCCGGGAAAGCGGTAGCGGTTGACGGCGAAGCGCGCCACCTCGTCGTCGGACAGCCGCGTGCGCAGCGGCAGGCTCTCGAAGTTCTTGGACTCCTCCAGCAGCTTGCGGAAGCGCTTGCGGTCGCGCGGCTGCACCTCGACGATCGCGGCGAGCTGCGTCGATCGTCTCCTCGAGGTTGCGCACGCGCGAGGGCTGGATCTCCAGCGTGTAGGCCGAGTAGCTCTGCGCGAGGACCACACCGTTGCGGTCGGTGATGACGCCGCGGTTGGGCACGATGGGGACGATCGCGATGCGGTTCGTCTCGGCGAGCGTCTGGTAATGCCGGTGCTGGATCACCTGCAGGTAGAAGAAGCGCGCGAACAGGGCCCCGAACGCGGCCAGCACGACGAACCCCGCGATGCCGAGCCGGCGCTTGAAGTGGAAGAGCTGCTGCTCGGCATTGCGCAGCTCCGGCGAGTCGAAGCCGCCGCTGTCGCTGCGCCGCCGCGATGAAAAGAGGAGCCGCCTCGCCATCGCCCTGCCTTCAGAAGTCCCGCACGCCGCGCCTCACCGCTCGGCCGCCGAGGCGGGCGGACGCTGCGGCCATTGCAGCACCACCGACACCAGCGGCCACAGCAGCGCGCCGACCAGCGACGGTACCACATAGGTCCAGCGGGGCAAGGGCGCCCCGCCGACGGTGCGGATCAGCAGGACGATCGCCGCGCACAGCAGGAGCAGCACGGCGACCTGCGCCGCCTGCTGCCACGGCGAGAAGCGCAGCACGCGCCGGCGGAAGTACTCGGCCCCGTAGGCGAGCACCGCGTACGCGAGCGCGTGCTGGCCGAAATACGTGGCGTCGCCTACGTCCATCAGCAGGCCGACCATCCACGCGATGCCCACGCCGACGAAGCGCGGGGCCTGGATGCACCAGTAGAGCAGGACCAGCGCGACGAAGTCCGGCTTGAGCGCCTGCGCCACCCCGGAGAAAGGCAGCAGGTTGCCGGCGAAGGCGAGGAACAGCGTGAGCAGGATGAACCAGGGCCGCGCCGGGCGCAGGATCTCCTCCGGCCTCGCCGGCGTCAGCGGCGGCATGGGCAGCGCCATCAATTCCCCCGCCTCGACTTGCCCTTGCCGCGCTTGGCGGTGTCGCTGCTGACCGGCTCCTCGGGCTGCGGCGGCAGCGCGGCCGCCTGCGCCAGGACGAGCAGATGCGGGCTGCGGTCCACGCCCGCCAGCGGCCGGGCGGTGATGCGGGCGAACATCTGGCCGGTGTCGCGCTCGAGTGTCGCGACCTGCGCGACGGCGAGTCCGGGCGGGTACGTGCCGTCGATTCCCGAGGTGACCAGCACGTCGCCGACCACGATGTCGGCGTTGGGCGCGGTGAAGCGCAGCTCCGGCAGCCGCCCGGCGCCGGACCCGAACAGCACCGAGCGCACGCCGCTGCGCATGACCTTCACCGGCACCGCGTGGTCCTTGTCGCTCACCAGCGTGACTTCCGCCATGAACGGAAACACGCGGGTCACCTGGCCGACCACGCCCTCGGCGTCGATCACCGCCTCCCCGGGAACGAGCCCGGCGTCGGCGCCGCGGTCGACGAAGAGCTTCTGCGCGAACGGGTCGCGGCCGGTGTAGAGCACCTCCACCGCCGTCGCCGCCCCGCCGTAGCGCTGCTTCACGTCGAGCAGCGCGGTGAGGCGGGCGTTGTCCTGCTGCAGCAGCGGATAGCCGTGGACCGCGGTCGCCTGCGCGACCAGCTGGCGCTTCAACGCCGCGTTGTCGTCGGCGAGCGCCCGCTGGGAGCTGAAGAACGTCGCCACGTAGGCGAGCGCTTCGCCGGGCATCTGCGCCGCGCGCTGCACCGGGTAGATCACGATCGCGGCGACCTGGCGGATGTTCTCGAGATAGCGGTAGCGCGTGTCGGCAAACAGCAGCGCGATGGAGATGACGCCGAAGAACGCGAGCCGCGCGAACGGGGAAGGCCCGCGGTTGAAGAACGCGGGCGGCTCGACCGGGATGTGGCGCATGGTTATCGCGCGGGATAAGTGGGGTCAGACACTACTTTTCGACGCCATGCCATGGAATTGCGTCCGCGGCTGCCGAAAAGTAGTGTCTGACCCCACTTATCCCGCGCGTCACGCGACCACCTCCGGCGACTCCGTTCAGTCGGAGGTGAAGATGGTCTGCAGCTTTTCCATGTTCTCGAGCGCCTTGCCGCAGCCGCGCACGACGCAGGTGAGCGGGTCGTCGGCGACGATCACCGGCAACCCCGTCTCCTCCATCAGCAGGCGGTCGACGTCGCGCAGCAGCGCGCCGCCGCCGGTCAGCACCATGCCGGCCTCGGCGATGTCGGCGCCCAGCTCGGGCGGTGTGCGCTCGAGGGCGCTCTTCACCGCCGACACGATGCTGTTGAGCGGGTCGGTCAGCGCCTCGAGGATCTCGTTCGACGACACGGTGAAGCTGCGCGGGATGCCTTCGGCCAGGTTGCGGCCCTTGACCTCCATCTCCTTCACCTCGGAGCCGGGGAACGCGGAGCCGATCGTCTTCTTGATCACCTCGGCCGTGGTCTCGCCGATGAGCATGCCGTAGTTGCGACGGATGTAGTTGACGATCGCCTCGTCGAACTTGTCGCCGCCCACGCGCACGCTGCCGGCGTAGACCATCCCGCCCAGCGAGATCACGCCGACCTCGGTGGTGCCGCCGCCGATGTCGACTACCATCGAGCCCGTGGCGTCGGAGATGGGCAGGTCGGCGCCGATCGCCGCGGCCATCGGCTCCTCGATCAGATAGACCTTCGATGCGCCGGCGCCCAGCGCCGACTCGCGGATCGCGCGGCGCTCGACCTGGGTCGAGCCGCAGGGAACGCAGATGATGATGCGGGGGGACGGCGAGAAGAGGCGCGAATCGAGCACCTTCTTGATGAACTGCTTCAGCATCTGCTCCGTCACGGTGAAGTCGGCGATGACGCCGTCCTTCATCGGCCGGATGGCCGTGATGTTGCCCGGAGTGCGTCCCAGCATCTGCTTGGCGGCGAGCCCGACTTCCTGGATCACGCGCTTGCCGTTGGGGCCGCCTTCCTGCCGGATCGCCACGACCGAGGGCTCGTTCAGGACGATCCCTTTGCCTCGGACGTAGATCAGCGTGTTGGCGGTGCCAAGGTCGATTGCGAGGTCGCTGGAGAAATAGCCTTTGAAAAACTGGAACATGAAAAGCGTGACCTGGGGTGTAGTCGTGCGAGGAAGAGGCGCGGGCCCGACGCGGCGGGACGCGGGCGGGGCTGCTCGGAAATTTGTCGTTATAATACCCTAACGCGTTATGCTCCCGTATTAACAGAGCCTGAAAGAGCGCCCGCAGGGCCGGCGCGACCGGGGGCTCGCCGCCGAGGGCGCAGGCACGGTGCAAGCGTGCGCCGCGGCCCGTTCGGGGGCTGCGCGTCCGGTCGACGCAGACGCCGGCCACGGCCGCTGGCGACCGGCCAGCTACATCCTGGTGCTCCCCCGCGAATCCATGACGATTTCCCTCGCCGACGTAGAGCGCATCGCCCACCTCGCGCGCATCGAGATCACCGCCGCCGAGGCCGCCGACGTGCGCGACAAGCTCGACGCGATCTTCGGCCTGATCAACGAGCTGCAGGCCATCGACACCACCGGCGTGGTCCCGATGGCGCACGCGCAGGACGTGCCGCTGCCGCTGCGCGAGGACCGGGTCACCGAGACCGACGGCCGCACGCTCTACCAGAGCGTCGCGCCCGCCGTCGAGGACGGCCTGTACCTCGTGCCCAAGGTGTTGGAGTGAGCGCAGACTTGCCCGCTCCGCGGGCGCGGATGACGAAACGGCGAAACCCGGCGCGCACGATGGTCGCAATGTGTACACGCATGGAGGAGATTGCGTCGTGAGCGCCACGACCATCGCGGAGCTCGCGCGCGCGCTGGCAGAGCGCCGGATTTCCAGCGTCGAGCTGACCACGGCGCTCCTCGACCGGATCGCCCGCGCCAACCCGTCGCTAAACGCGTTCGTGACGGTCGCCGCCGAGCGCGCGCTCGCCGACGCGCGTGCGGCCGATGCGCGCCGCGCGGGCGGCGACGCCGGCCCGCTCGTCGGGATCCCGATCGCGCACAAGGACGTGCTGATGACGCCGGCCTGCCCACCACCTGCGGCTCGCGGATGCTCGCCGATTTCGTCGCGCCCTATGACGCGCACGTGGTGACCGGGCTCCGGCAGGCGGGCACCGTGCTCGTGGGCAAGACCAACATGGACGAATTCGCGATGGGCTCGTCGAACGAGAACTCGCATTTCGGCCCCGCGCGCAATCCCTGGAACACGGCCTGCGTCCCCGGCGGCAGCTCGGGCGGCTCGGCGGCGGCGGTCGCCGCCCGCCTCGTGGCCGGCGCGACGGGCACCGACACCGGCGGCTCGATCCGGCAGCCGGCGTCGTACTCGGGCATCACCGGCTTGAAGCCCACGTACGGCATCTGCTCGCGCTACGGGCTCGTCGCGTTCGCCTCCAGCCTCGACCAGGCCGGCGCGTTCGCGCAGACGGCCGAGGACTGCGCGCTGCTGTTGAACGCGATGGCCGGCCACGATGCGCGCGACGCGACGTCGCTCGACCGCCCGCGCGAGGACTACACGCGGCTCATCCACGGCGCAGCGCATGCGGCCGACGCGGCGCGGCCGCTGGCCGGGCTGCGCATCGGCCTGCCGAAGGAGTACTTCGGCGGCGGCAACGATCGCGGACGTGGACGCGGCGCTCGCCGCGGCGTTCGGCGAGTTCCGCGCGCTGGGCGCCACGACCGTCGACATCGAGCTGCCGACGGTCCGGCACGCGATCCCCGTGTACTACGTGATCGCGCCGGCGGAGGCGTCGTCGAACCTGTCGCGCTTCGACGGCGTGCGCTACGGCCACCGCGCCGCGCAGCTACGACGACCTCGCCGACATGTACAAGAAGTCCCGCGCCGAGGGCTTCGGCGCCGAAGTGAAGCGGCGCATCCTGGTCGGCACCTACGTGCTGTCGCACGGCTATTACGACGCCTATTACCTCAAGGCGCAGCAGGTGCGCCGGCTGATCGCCGAGGACTTCCGCCGCGCGTACGAGCGCTGCGACGTGATCATGGGCCCGACCGCGCCATCGACCGCGTTCCGGATCGGCGCGAAGACCGACGACCCCGTGCAGATGTACCTGAACGACATCTACACGGTGGCCGCCAACCTCACCGGCGCGCCGGCGATGTCGATCCCCTGCGGCTTCGACCGCAACGGGCTGCCGATCGGGCTGCAGATCCAGGGCGGCTATTTCGCCGAGGCGGCGATGGTGAACGTCGCGCACCGGTTCCAGCAGGCGACCGACTGGCACCGCCGCGTCGCCGGGCGGCCTCGGTGAGGCGGGTTCGCCATGAAATGGGAAACCGTCATCGGTCTCGAGACGCACGCGCAGCTGTCGACGTCGTCGAAGATCTTCTCCGGCGCTGCGACGGCGTTCGGCGCCGCGCCGAACACGCAGGCCTGCGCGATCGACCTGGCACTGCCGGGCGTGCTGCCGGTGCCGAACAGGGGCGCCGTCGAGCGCGCCATCCGCTTCGGCCTCGCCGTGGGCGCGACGATCAACCGCACCAGCGTGTTCGCGCGCAAGAACTACTTCTACCCCGACCTCCCCAAGGGCTACCAGATCAGCCAGTTCGAGATTCCCGTCGTGCAGGGCGGGACGCTGACGATCGCGACGGCGCGACGGCGAGCGCACCGTGCGCCTCACCCGCGCCCACCTGGAAGAGGACGCCGGCAAGTCGCTGCACGAGGACTACCACGGCATGACCGGCATCGATCTCAACCGCGCCGGCACGCCGCTGCTCGAGATCGTGTCGGAGCCCGACATGCGCAGCTCGGACGAGGCGGTCGCCTACGCCAAGGCGCTGCACGCGCTGGTGCGCTGGATCGGCATCTGCGACGGCAACATGCAGGAGGGCAGCTTCCGCTGCGACGCCAACGTCTCGGTGCGCCCGCTGGGCAGCCAGACGCTCGGCACCCGCTGCGAGATCAAGAACCTCAACAGCTTCCGCTTCATGGCGCAGGCGATCGAGTTCGAGGTGCGCCGCCAGATCGAGCTCATCGAGGACGGGCGCGCCGTGGTCCAGGAGACGCGGCTCTACGACCCTGACAGGAACGAGACGCGCTCGATGCGCAGCAAGGAAGACGCGCAGGACTACCGCTACTTCCCGGATCCCGACCTGCCGCCGCTCGTCATCGACGAGGCGTGGATCGAGCGCGTGCGCGCCGGGATGCCGGAGCTGCCCGCCGCGATGAAGGCGCGCTTCGCCGCGACCTACGGCCTGCCCGCCGCCGATGCGGCCACGCTCACCGGGCAGCGCGAGCTCGCGGCCTACTACGAGGACACCGTGCGCGCCTCCGGCGGCGACCCCAAGATCGCCGCCAACTGGGTGCTGGGGGAGCTCTCGGCGGCGCTCAACAAGGCCGATGCCGACGTCGCGCGCTCGCCGGTGTCGGCGGGAGCGCTCGGGGGGCTGCTGCGGCGCATCGCCGACGGCACGATCTCCGGCAAGATCGCCAAAGGCGTGTTCGACGCGATGTGGGCGGGCGAGGGCGACGCCGACGCCATCATCGCGAGCCGCGGCCTGACGCAGATCTCCGACGAAGGCGCGATCGGCAAGATCGTCGACGACGTGCTCGCCGCGAACCCGGCCATCGTCGCCGAGTTCAAGGCCGGCAAGGAGAAGGCGTTCAACTCGCTCGTCGGCCAGGCGATGAAAGCCACCAAGGGCAAGGCCAATCCCGCGCAGGTCAACGCGATCCTGCGCGCGAAGCTCGAAAAGTAGGCGTCAGACACCGACTTCGCTTGCGGCCCCACGCGAGCGGCGCCCCGGGTCGCCGCCCAGCGCCCGGAAAGTGGGGTCAGACACTACTTTCCTAGGCGTCCTCGCCCCGAACCATCGAATCGCGCAAATTAGTCGTGTCTGACCCTACTTCTCCGCGCTCAGCCGGGGCTACGCGCAGGCTCGGTCAGTGCATCAGCGGCTTGTAGCGCGGCCGATGCGGGCGGGCGCCTTCCTCGCCGAGGCGCTTCCTCTTGTCGTCCTCGTACTCGCGGTAGTTGCCCTCGAAGAACACCCACTTCGAGTCGTCCTCCGACGCGAGGATGTGCGTCGCGATGCGGTCGAGGAACCAGCGGTCGTGCGAGATCACCAGCACGCTGCCGGCGAATTCGAGGAGCGCCTCCTCGAGCGCACGCAGCGTCTCGACGTCGAGGTCGTTGGACGGCTCGTCGAGCAGCAGCACGTTGCCGCCCTGCAGCAGCGTGGAGGCGAGATGCAGCCGGCCGCGCTCGCCGCCGGAGAGCGTGCCGACCTTCTTCTGCTGGTCCGGCCCCTTGAAGTTGAAGCGGCCGAGGTAGGCGCGCGAGGGCATCTCGAAGCGGCCCACGGTCAGGATGTCCTGCCCGCCGGAGATCGCTTCCCAGGCGGTCTTGTCGTTGGGCAGCGAGTCGCGCAGCTGGTCGACGACGGCGAGTTGCGCCGTGTGCCCGATCACGACCTCGCCGCTGTCCGGCTTCTCCTTGCCGGTGATCATCTTGAACAGCGTCGACTTGCCGGCGCCGTTGGGCCCGATCACGCCGACGATCGCGCCGGGCGGGATCCGGAACGAAAGGTCGTCGATCAGCAGCCGGTCGCCGTAGCCCTTGGACACGCCCTTGAACTCGATCACCTCGTTGCCGAGCCGCTCGGCGACCGGGATGAAGATCTCGGAGGTCTCGTTGCGCTGCTGGTGCTCGTAGCTCGCGAGGTCGTTGAAGCGCGCGATGCGGGCCTTGCTCTTCGCCTGCCGGCCCTTGGGGTTCTGCCGCACCCACTCGAGCTCCAGCTTCATCGCCTTGATCCGCGCGGCGTCCTGCTTCGCCTCGGTCTCGAGCCGCTGCTCCTTCTGCTCCAGCCACGAGCTGTAGTTCCCCTTCCACGGGATGCCGTAGCCGCGGTCGAGCTCGAGGATCCACTCGGCGGCGTTGTCGAGGAAGTAGCGGTCGTGCGTCACCGCGATGACGGTGCCCGGGAACTTCTGCAGGAACTGCTCGAGCCAGTCGACGCTCTCGGCGTCGAGGTGGTTGGTCGGCTCGTCGAGCAGCAGCATGTCGGGTCGCGACAGCAGCAGCCGGCACAGCGCGACGCGGCGCTTCTCGCCGCCCGACAGCGTGGCGACCTTCGCGTCCCACGGCGGCAGCCGCAGCGCGTCGCCGGCGACTTCCATCTGCACGTCGCTGTCGGCGCCCGACGCCGCGATGATCGCCTCGTACTTCGCCTGGTCGGCCGCGAGCTGGTCGAAGTCGGCATCCGGCTCCGCGTACGCGGCGTAGATCTCGTCCAGGCGCTTCTTGGCGTCGAGCACGTCGGACATGCCCTGCTGCACCGCCTCGCGCACGCTCTGCTCCGGGTCGAGGTGCGGCTCCTGCGGCAGGAAGCCGATGCGCATGTTCGGCATCGGCACCGCCTCGCCTTCGAACTCCTTGTCCTCGCCCGCCATGATGCGCAGCAGCGTCGACTTGCCCGAGCCGTTCAGGCCCAGCACGCCGATCTTCGCGCCGGGGAAGAAGGACAGCGAGATGTCCTTGAGGATGACGCGCTTGGGGGGCACGATCTTGCCCACCCGGTTCATGGTGTAGACGTATTGAGCCATTGCCTGGTTGCCGCCGAAGTGTTTGCAGGGCCGCGATTATCGCAGCAATCGAAAAAAAGGGGTCAGGTCCGGTTTTCGGTTGCGGCGCCGCGAGCCTGCAGGCCCGACAGCGCGTCCGAAAATCGGACCTGACCCCGTTTCTTCGGCGCGCGGCGCGCTATTTCTTCGCCGGCGCCGGCCGACGCGGCCGCCGGCGCGGCCGGCGGCGGCGGCGGCACGCTGCCGCCCTTGATCGCCGCCCAGCGCGCCTTGTCGGCGTCGTACCGCGCGGCGATGGTGACCAGCTCCTTCTCTTTCAGCGCGATGAAATCGGCCTGCCGCCCGAGCTCGGCCTCGGTGGACGCGAGATCGCGCTCGAGGGCCGCCGGGACGGGCTTGCCCGCCAGCGCCGCCTTGCTCGCGTGAGCTCCGTCCTGCGCTTGGTGAGCTGGGCGCTGTAGGCTTGCGCCGACTTGAGCGCATTCTCGACCGTGCGCAGCGAGCGGTTCTTGGCGAGGTCGATGTCGCTTTCGGTCGTGTAGGAATCGAGCAGCGCCCGGTCGCGCCGGGCTGTCTCCTCCTGCAGCTTGGCGGCTTCGCGCTGGCGCTCCGCCTCGGCTTCGCGCGCCTTGCGCTGCTCCGGCGTGATCGCCGGTTCGGTCTTCCTGACCGGGACGCCCTGCTGGTTGAGTTGCGTGTTCGCCTTGTTGACCGCGTCCGGCGGCATCGTGTCGGTGTAATGCGTGACGCCCTTTTCGTCGACCCACTTGTACATCGCGGCCTCGGCGGCGCCGATCGCGAGCACGCAGGCCGCGAGCAGCGCGAGCCGCGCCCGGCCGCCGGCCGCCGGGCCGCTTTCCTTCCGGTGCGGGCGAGCGCCCGCCGCCTGCCTTGCCCAAGTCCACCTCCACGCACCTGATCCCGTTAGTCCCCTGCGCCCGGCGGGCGGTTCCGGCGCCGGCCGGGAAGCACGGGTACGGGCGACGGTTTCACTGCGCGCCGTAGCGTTCCCGGTACGCGCCCACCGCGGGCCGCCAGCGCTCGAGGTCGGGCCGGCCGGCGATGAAGCGCATCACGTCGTCCAGCGTGGCGATGGCCACGACCGGGATGCCGTAGGCGGCGCGCACTTCCTGCACCGCCGAGGCGGCACCCTGCCCGCGCTCCATCCGGTCGAGCGCGATCAGCACGCCGGCGGGCTGCCCGCCGTGCGCGCGGATCAGCTCGACCGACTCGCGCACCGACGTGCCCGCGGTGATCACGTCGTCGACGATCAGCACGCGCCCGGCGAGCGGCGCGCCGACCACCACGCCGCCCTCGCCGTGATCCTTCGCCTCCTTGCGATTGAAGCTGTACGGCAGGTTGCGCCCCTTCTCCGCCAGCGCGATCGCCACCGTCGCGGCCAGCGTGATGCCCTTGTACGCGGGGCCGAACAGCTGGTCGCAGTCGACACCGGACGCGAGCCACGCTTCGGCATAGAAGCGCCCGAGCTCGCGCAGGCTCGCACCGTCGCAGAACAGGCCGGCGTTGAAGAAGTACGGGCTCCTGCGGCCGGCCTTGGTGACGAAATCGCCGAAGCGCAGCACGTCGCGCGCCAGCGCGAAGGCGAGGAAGTCCTGGCGGAAATCGGTCATCGGCGGGGCGGCGGGATCCGCTGCGAGTATACCGCGGCAGCCGACCGGCCCGTCGATGCAACGGCCCTGCGCGCCGGCGTCCGCGGGCGCCGTCGGGGCGTCGTGTACACTCGCGGCCTTTTCCCGCCTTCGCGCCCACCCCGGAGACCGCTTGCGAGTCATCACGCTCAACGTCAACGGCATCCGCTCGGCCGAGCGCAAGGGGCTCGCCCGCTGGCTCGCCCGCGCCGAACCCTGGGACGTCGTCTGCCTGCAGGAGATCAAGGCCGGGCCGGACGACGTGCCGCGCCCGCTGCGCGCCCCGCGCAAGGCGCACGCGACGTTCGTGCCCGCGCAGAAGAAGGGCTACAGCGGCGTGGCGCTCTATGCGAAGCGGCCGCCGCGAATCTCGATCGGCTTCGGCCACCCGGAGTTCGACGGCGAAGGGCGCTATGTGGAAGCGACGTTCCGCGACCTCACCGTGATCAGCCTCTACCTGCCGTCGGGGTCGAGCGGACCGCACCGGCAGGCGTCGAAATTCCGTTTTCTGGAGGCGTTCCTGCCCCACCTCGCGCAGCTGCGCGCGGCGGGGCGCGAGGTGATCCTGTGCGGCGACTGGAACATCGCGCACCAGCCGATCGACCTGAAGAACTGGCGCAGCAACCAGAAGAACTCCGGCTTCCTGCCCGAGGAGCGCGCCTGGCTCACCCACGTGTTCGACGAGCTCGGCTTCGTCGACGTCTTCCGGCGCGTGGATCCGCGGCCGGAGCAGTACACGTGGTGGTCGAACCGCGGCCAGGCGTGGGAGAAGGAACGTCGGCTGGCGCATCGACTACCAGATCGCAACGCCGGGCATCGCCGCGAAGGCGACGGCGGCGAAGATCTACACCAACCGGCGCTTCTCCGACCACGCGCCGCTGATCATCGACTACGACCACGAACTCACCGCGTAACCCGCCTTGCTCCGCCTCACCAACCTCACGCTCGCCCGCGGCGCCAAGCGCCTGCTCGAAGGCGCGTCGCTGACGATCCATCCGGGGCACAAGGCCGGGCTGATCGGCCCCAACGGCTGCGGCAAGTCGAGCCTCTTCGCGCTGATCCGCGGCGAGCTTCTGCCCGATGCCGGCGACGTGCAGCTGCCGGCGGCGTGGACGATCGCGCACGTCGCGCAGGAAACGCCGGCGGCGGCCGCGCCCGCCATCGAGTTCGTGCTCGACGGCGACCGCGAGCTGCGCGAGGTCGAGGCCGCGCTCGCCGCCGCCGATGCCGCCCACGATGCCGATCCGCACGCGGGGGGCGAGGCGCTCGCCGAGCTGCACCACCGCTTCGACGTGATCGGCGGCTATGCCGCGCGCGCCCGCGCCGCCACGCTGCTGTCCGGCCTCGGCTTTCCCGATGCGCGGCACGGCGATGCCGTGGGCAGTTTTTCCGGCGGCTGGCGGATGCGCCTCAACCTCGCGCAGGCGCTGATGTGCCGCTCGGACCTGCTGCTGCTCGACGAGCCCACCAACCACCTCGACCTCGACGCGGTGCTCTGGCTCGAGGACTGGCTCGGCCGCTATCCCGGCACGCTGCTGCTGATCACGCACGACCGCGATTTCCTCGATGCGGTCGTCGGCATGATCGTCCACGTCGACGCGCAGAAGTTGAAGACCTACGGCGGCAACTACTCGCAGTTCGAGCAGGAGCGCGCGCTCCAGCTGTCGCTGCAGCAGGCGAGCTACGCGAAGCAGCAGAAGCAGATCGCGCACCTGCAGTCGTTCGTCGACCGCTTCCGCGCCAAGGCCACCAAGGCGAAGCAGGCGCAGAGCCGGATCAAGGCGATCGAGCGCATGGAGCGCATCGCCGCCGCGCACGTGGACAGTCCGTTCGAGTTCACGTTTCCCGCCACGCCCATCGCCGCGCGGCAGCTCGTGCGGCTCGAGCACGTCACGCTCGGCTATGGCGATCCGGCGGCGAGCCCGCCGGTGCTCACGAACCTTGAGTGGTCGATCCTCGCCGGCGACCGCATCGGTCTCCTCGGCCCCAACGGCGCGGGCAAGTCGACGCTGCTGAAGGCCGTGGCCGGAACGCTCACGCCGCGCGCCGGCGAGCGCCTCACCGCGCAGGCGCTCAAGATCGGCTATTTCGCGCAGCACCAGGTCGAGCAGCTGCGCGAGGACGAGTCCCCCCTGTGGCATCTCGCGCGCATCGACCCGGGGGCGCGCGAGCAGGAGATGCGCGGGTTCCTGGGCGGCTTCGACTTCCGCGGCGACATGGCGAGCGCGCCGGTCGCGCGCTTTTCGGGCGGGGAGAAGGCGCGGCTCACGCTGGCGCTCCTCGTGCGGCAGAAGCCCAACCTGCTGATCCTCGACGAGCCGACCAACCACCTCGACATCGAGATGCGCGAGGCGCTGGCCGAAGCGCTGCAGGACTACGGCGGCGCGTTGATCGTCGTCGCGCACGATCGCCACCTGCTGCGCGCGACCACCGACGTGCTGTGGCTCGTCGCCGACGGCAAGGTCGTCCCGTTCGACGGCGATCTCGACGATTACCGCGACTGGGTGCTGGGGGCGGGCCGCCGCGCCGTCGCAAGCGCGCCCGCGGCCGCCCCGACGGCCGCCGCGACGGCGCCCGACCGCAAGGCGCAGAAGCGCGCCGAGGCGCAGTCGCGCCAGCGCTCCTACGAGCAGCGCAAGCCACTCGCGACGAAGCTGGCCAAGGTCGAGCGCGATCTCGCCGCCCTCGCCGCCGAGCGAACCGGGCTCGAGGCCTGGCTCGCCGCGCCGGACGCGTACGCCGAGGCGAACAAGGACGAGCTGAAGGCGAAGCTCGCGCGGCAGGGCGACCTCGCATGGGACCTCGCGCGGCTCGAGGCCGAGTGGCTGGAGCTGAACGACGCGCTGGATAATATGGGGTCGGAGCTGCAATAAAGGGGTAGGGCCAGCCGCATAAGTAGGGTCAGACACTACTTTCCTCGATGGATCACGCACAGAGCAAGGCGAGGTTGTTCAAGGAAAGTAGTGTCTGACCCTACTTATGCGGCTGGCCCTACCCCTTTATTGCAGCTCTGACCCCATTTTATCCAGCGCGCGCACCTGCTCGCGCTGCCACCACAGCAGCGCCAGGCCGGGCAGCGCGATCACGAACGTGCACACGAAGAACGCCGGCCACCCGAACGCTTCCACCATCACCCCCGACAGCGGGCCGGCGAGGTAGGTGCGCCCCACGGCCGCCAGCGCGGACAGAAGCGCGTACTGCGTTGCCGAGTAGCGCACGCGGCACAGCGCCATCAGGAACGCGACGAAGGCCGCCGTGCCCATGCCGCCGCACAGGTTCTCGAGGCCGACGACGGTCGCCATCGACCAGTAGGCTTTCGGCGACACCGCCAGGAACCAGAAGCCGAGGTTGGTGACCGCCTGCAGGACGCCGAAGAACATCAGCGCGCCGTACAGCGACAGGCGCGTCATCAGCGCGCCCCCCGCCAGCGCGCCGACGATAGTGGCGACGAGGCCGAGAATCTTGTTGATCGCGCCGACTTCGGTCACGGAGAAGCCCGCGCCGCGGATCAGGAACGCGGTCGTCAGGCTGCCTGCGAACGCGTCGCCCAGCTTGTAGAGGACGATCAGCAGGAGCGCCAGCAGCGCCCCTTCGCGCGCGAAGAAGTCCTTGAGCGGCCCGGTCACGGCCTCGGCGAGGGTGCGCGGGGGACGCACGTCGACCTCCGGCTCGGCGGCGAACCACGTGGCGGTGACGCCGATCAGCATCAAACCGGCCATCAGCCAGTAGGTGGCCTGCCAGCCGAGCACGCTGTCGGCCAGCACCAGGGCGAGCCCACCTGACACCAGCATGGCCAGCCGGTAGCCCAGCACCGAGACGGCGGCGCCGGCGCCGCGCTCCTCCTGCCGGAGCACGTCGGTGCGGTAGGCGTCGTAGGCGATGTCCTGCGACGCGGAGCAGAACGCGACCACGACGGCCGTCGCCGCCAGCGCCAGGATCGCGCTGCGCGGCGAGAACGCCCCCATCGTGGCGATCGACGCGATGAGCAGGAACTGCGTGACCAGCATCCAACCCCGGCGCCGGCCCAGCAGCGGCGGCACGAAGCGGTCCATCAGCGGCGCCCACAGGAACTTGAGCGTGTAGGCGCTGCCGACCAGCGTCAGGAAGCCGATGGTCCTGATGTCGAGGCCTTCCGCCGTGGCCCAGGCCTGCAGCGTACCGGTGGTCAGCGCGAGCGGCAGCCCCGAGGAAAAGCCCAGCAGCAGCATCACCGCGACGCGCCGGTTGGTGAAGACTGCCGTGTATTGCGCGAGCGCCAAGCGGAGCGGGTTCCCGGGCTAAGCGCGGCGGAAGCGATAGATGGCGAGCTCGCCGCGCAGGTTGGGCAGCACCGACACGGCCCGGCCGCCCGCCAGCACGACGCGGTTCAGGACGGCGCACCGGCGCTCGCCGAGGAAGGCGTCGAAGTCGGCGACCGTGCACAGGTGGATGTTCGGCGTGTCGTACCACTGGTAGGGCAGCGACGAGGACACCGGCATGCGCCCGCGCAGGATCTGCAGCCGGTGCGTCCAGTGGCCGAAGTTGGGGAACGTGACGATCGCCTGGCGCCCGACGCGCAGCATCTCGTCGACGATGTCCCTGGTGTGGCGCATCGCCTGCAGCGTCTGCGACAGGATCACGCAGTCGAACGAGGCGTCGTCGAAACCGGCGAGCCCCGATTCGAGGTCGCTCTGCAGCACGCTGACGCCGTTGGCGATGCAGGCCAGCACGCCGGCGTCGTCGATCTCGATGCCGTAGCCGGTGGCGCCGCGCTCGCGCTGCAGGTACGCGAGCAGGCTGCCGTCGCCGCAGCCGAGATCGAGCACGCGCGCGTTCGGCGCGATCCACGAGGCGATGGTCGCGAAATCGGCGCGGCCGGCGGCCGCCGCGGCCGAGGGGAGGTACGCCGGCAACGGAAATGGGGTCAGGTCCGGTTTCACTTCCACACCAGCACCATGCCGAAGCGCTTCTGCGGGCGGAATTGGACCTGACCCCATTTCGGGGGACCCCATTTCGGCGGCGATGCGGTCGAAGTACGCGCGCACCGCGGCCATATAGCGCGGGTCCTCGAGCAGGAACGCGTCGTGCCCGTGCGGCGCGACGATCTCGGCGTAGTCGACGTCGCGGTGGTTGTCGACCAGCGCCTTGACGATCTCGCGCGAGCGCGCCGGCGCGAAGCGCCAGTCGGTGGTGAACGCGATCACGAGGAAGCGGCATGCGGCCGGGGCGAGCGCGCGCGCGAGGCTGCCGCCCGCCGCGAGCGCGGGATCGAAGTAGTCGAGCGCCTTGGTGATGCGAAGGTAGGTGTTGGCGTCGTAGTACTCGGCGAACTTCTCGCCCTGATGGCGCAGATACGACTCGATCTGGAACTCGGGCGCGAACGAGAACTTGAGCCCGTCGCGCAGCGACCGGCCGAATTTCTCCTCCATCTGCTCGTCCGACAAGTAGGTGATGTGGCCGATCATCCGCGCCACGCGCAGGCCGCGTCGCGGCTTCACGCCGTGCGCGTCGAAGCGCCCGTCGTGGAAATCCGGGTCGGTCAGGATCGCCTGCCGGGCGACCTCGTTGAACGCGATGTTCTGCGCCGACAGGTTGGGCGCCGCCGCGATCACCAGCGCGTGGCCGATGCGCTCGGGGTAGCGTATCGCCCAATCGAGCGCCTGCATCCCGCCGAGGCTGCCGCCCATGACGGCGGCGAAGCGCCGGATGCCGAGCCGGTCGGCGAGCCGCGCCTGCGCGTCGACCCAGTCCTCCACCGTGATCAGCGGGAAATCCGCACCCCACGGCTTGCCGGTCGCGGGGTCGATCGACAGCGGCCCGGTCGAGCCGAAGCAGCTGCCCAGGTTGTTGACGCCGACGACGAAGAAGCGCTCGGTGTCGAGAGGCTTGCCGGGACCGACCATGTTGTCCCACCAGCCGACGTTTTCCGGGTCGTCGGCGTAGTGCCCCGCGACGTGGTGCGACGCGTTGAGCGCGTGGCAGATCAGCACCGCGTTGCCGCCGTCCGCCGCGAGCGTCCCGTAGGTTTCGTAGGCGAGTTCGTACTCCGGCAGCGTCCGGCCGCAGGCGAGCGGCAGCGGCGTCGTGAACTGGGCGCGCTGCGCGACGACGACGCCGACCGAGCGTCCCGGCGCAGCCGTCGCGCCGGCGGTCGTCGCGGCGCTCCCGGTGGTGGCGGAGAACGAAGGCATCGGGATGCGTGTGGCCGGCGGGTCCGGTCGGGGAAGCGAGCGGCCGCGCCGTCAGTGGCCTGTGACAGCCAAATCGGAAGTGAGCGCCAGCGGTATGACGCGGCGATTCGCGCCGAGCGCAAGGCGCCGAAGCGAAGCAAGGGTAGGCCCCCTTGCGAGCTTCGGCAACGCGGCGATCGGCGTGAAGCGCAAGTCAGACACTTTCGATTTGGCTGTTGCAGGCCACTAAGCGTTCAGCTTGTCGAGCAGCGCGATCAGCTTGGCCGGCTCGTCGGTGCGGCGCATGCGCTCGACGATTCCGCCGATCTCCGGGATGTCCGAGGTCAGCACGCGCTGCTTGACGCCGGGGACGTGCGCCGGATGCATCGAAAAGCTGCGCAGCCCGAGGCCGAGCAGCAGGCGCGTCAGGCGCACTTCGCCCGCCATCTCGCCGCACACCGCGATCGGCACGTGCGCGCGGTTGGCGGCCGTGATGGCCATGGCGATCAGCTTCAGCACCGCCGGGTGCAGCGGATCGTACAGGTGCGACACCGCGTCGTCGGAGCGGTCGATCGCCAGCGTGTACTGGATCAGGTCGTTGGTGCCGATCGACAGGAAATCGAGCTTCGCGAGGAACGACGAGATCGCGAGCGCGGCGGCCGGGATCTCGATCATGCCGCCGACCTTGACGTCGGCGTTGAACGGCGTGCCGCGCTCGCGCAGCGACTCCTTCGCCTGCGCGATCATCGCCAGCGTCTGGTCGATCTCGCCGACCGACGCCAGCATCGGGATGAGGATGCGCACGTTGCCGTAGTGCGTCGCCCGCAGGATCGCGCGGAGCTGCGTGAGGAACAGCCGCGGCTCGGCCAGGCAGAAGCGCACCGCGCGCAGGCCGAGCGCCGGATTGGGCGCCACGCGCGACAGGCCGCCCAATCCCGTGCGCTGCTTGTCGGCGCCGAGGTCGAACGTGCGGATGGTCACCGGCTTTCCGCCCATGCCCTGCGCGACCTGGCGGTAGGCGTCGAACTGCTCGTCCTCGGTCGGCAGGCCCTCGCGGTTGAGGAACAGGAACTCCGAGCGGAAGAGGCCGATGCCGCCGGCGCCGCTCTCCAGCGTCTGCGGCAGGTCGTCCGGCAGCTCGATGTTGGCGAAGAGCTCGACCTCCTGGCCGTCGATCGTCATCGCCGGCTTGGTGCGCAGGCGCCGCAGCTTGGCGCGCTCCAGCCCCAGCTCGCCCTGCTTCAGCCGGTACTCGGCCAGCACGGACTTGTCGGGGTTGATGATGACGACGTTGTTGGTGCCGTCGACGATCAGGAGCTCGTTCTCGCGGATCAGCGTGCGCCCGTGGTGCGTGGCGACCACCGCGGGGACGTTCAGGCTGCGCGCGACGATCGCAGTGTGCGAGGTGACCCCGCCCAGGTCGGTGATGAAGGCGGCGAAGCGGTGCTGCTTGAACTGGATCACGTCGGCGGGCGACAGGTCGTGCGCGACGAGGATGGTCTGGTGCTCCGAGGTCGGCGCCCCCGCCGGACCGGGCCGCCCGAGCAGGCGCTTCAACACCCGCTCGACCACCTGCACCACGTCGGCCTTGCGCTCGCGCAGGTAGGCGTCCTCGATCTGGTCGAACTGCTCGACCAGCACGGCCATCTGCTGGGTGAGCGCCCATTCGGCGTTGCAGCGCTGCTCGACGATGATCCGGCGCGGCCCCTCGCAGAGCGTCGGGTCCTTGAGGATCATCCAGTGCACGTCGAGAAAGGCGCCGATCTCGGCCGGGGAGTCGCCCGCGATCACCACGTGGCGCAGGCTTTCCAGCTCCTGCGCGACCTCGCGGATCGCGTTGTCGAAGCGCGCGATCTCGGCGTCGAGGCTGCCCGGGGCGATCGCGTAATGCGCGACTTCCAGCGTCGCGTGCGAGACGAGCTGCGCGCGCCCGATCGCGATGCCGCCGCGAGACGCCGATCCCGTGCAGCGCGAAGCTCGCCATGGCGTGCGGGGCCGGCGTCACTGGTGTGCCCCCTTGGCGCTGCGCGCCGTCCCCCCGAGGGGGAGCAATTCGCGCTTGGGACGGCCCGGCGCGCTCACTGGTGTGCCCCCTTGGCGCTGCGCGCCGTCCCCCGAGGGGGAGCAATTCGCGCTTGGGACGGCCCTGCGCGCTCACTGGTGCGCCCCCTTGGCGCTGCGCGCCGTCCCCCGAGGGACGCCCGCGCGAGCAGGGCGAAGCCGAGGCCCGAAGGGCGCGTCTGCGAGCGCGGGTGGCGGCCGACTGTGAGGCACGCCGGTTCTGCACGGCACTGCGGAGGCCGCAGCAACTCGCGCTTGGGACGGCCCGGCGCGCTCACTGCCCCTCGCCAAAGCAGTCGGCGATCAGCGCGGCCAGCGCGCCGATCGCCTCGACCTCGTCGGGCCCGTCCGTTTCGAGCGTCACCTTGGCGCCCTTTCCGGCCGCCAGCATCATCACGCCCATGATGCTCTTGGCGTTCACGCGGCGGCCGTTGCGCACCATCGCGACGTCGCACTGGTACCTCGCCGCGAGCTGCGTAAGCTTGGCCGACGCGCGCGCGTGCAGGCCCAGCTTGTTGACGATCTCAACCTCGCGCTGCTGCATACGCCGGGTCGAGCTCGATGTGCAGGACGCCTTCGCAGCCGCCCGAGACCGCCTTCCTCATCAGCGTGTCCATGCCCCTGGTGCGGTAGGTGAACACGCGCACCAGCATCGGCAGGTTGACGCCGGCGACACCCTCGACGCGGCCGGGCACGCAGCAGCTTGCAGGCGAGGTTGCAGGGCGTAGCGCCGAAGATGTCCGAGAAGACCACCACGCCGTCGCCGCTGTCCAGGCGCGCGACGGCCTCCCGCGCGCGGGGCAGCAGCAGCAGGGGGTCGTCGTTCGCGGCGACGGCGAGCGCCTCGAACTGCGGCGGCCGTCCCCCGAGCACGTGCGTCACCGCCCGCACGAGGCTTTCACCCAGGGTGTCGTGGGCTACGATCAGGATGCCGATCATGGTGGTCCCCGCATTGGCGACCGCCGCGCGAGGCGGGCTCGCCGTCCGCGGCGCGCGCGGAGGTCGGTTGTCGGCGCCGATGTTAGCACGCACGCCCGGGCGGCACGCCTTATCGGCAAATCTCCTCCAGCGCGGTCGCGAACATCCCGGCGACGTCGAAGCCCGTCTGCTCGGCGATCTCGACGAAGCAGGTGGGGCTCGTCACGTTGACCTCGGTCAGGTTCGCGCCGATCACGTCGAGGCCGACGAGCGAGCAGGCCCTCGGCCCACAGCGGCGGCCCGACCGCGGCGGCGATCGCCTGCTCGGCCGCCGGTCAGCGGGCGCGCCTCGCCGCGTCCGCCCGCGGCGAGGTTGCCGCGGGTCTCGCCGGCCTTGGGGATGCGGGCCAGCGCGTAAGGCACCACCTTGCCGGCGATCAGCAGCACGCGCTTGTCGCCGTCGGCGATCTCGGGGATGAAGCGCTGCGCCATCACCGTGCGCTCGCCGTCGCGGCTCACCGTCTCGATGATGACGTTGCGGTTGGGGTCGTCCTCGCGGATGCGGAACACCGACGCGCCGCCCATGCCGTCGAGCGGCTTCAGGATCACGTCGCGGTGGTGGTCGATGAACGCGTTGATCCGGCCGGCGTCGCGCGCGACGAGTGTCGGCGCGACGAACTGCGGGAACCGCGCGATCGCCATCTTCTCGTTGTGATCGCGGATCGCGCGCGGCCGGTTGAACACGCGCGCGCCCTCGCGCTCCGCGGCTTCGAGCAGGTAGGTCGCGTAGACGTACTCCATGTCGAACGGCGGGTCCTTGCGCATCAGCGTCGCCGCGAAGCTCGTGAGCGCGCGGTCCTCCGGCGTTGCCGCGTCGTACCAGTCGTAGCTGTCGGGGAGGAGCGTCAGCGGCACGACGCGGGCCCGCGTGCCGCCGCCGTCCCAGAAGATGTCCGCCGGCTCGAGCGCGTACACGCGGTGGCCGCGGGCGACGAGCGCACGCATCATCGCCACGCTCGAGTCCTTGTAGGCCTTGAGTTCGAGGGCAGCGGGTCGAGGATGAAGGCGAAGTCCATGGCCGGGTCGGTGCGTATGGCGGGTCGTCATGCTACCGCATTCGCCTTGCGCGTGATCGGCGGCCGGCAGCGGCGCAAGGAGGCTAGCGACGCGAGCCTGGGAGCAGGGGCCCCGCGCAGCGGGGATGCGACCGGGGCGAGTCGGCGCAGCCAGCCGACACGCAGGCCCCCGCACCGCTCCTGCGGCGCAAGGAGGCTAGCGACGCGAGCCTGGGAGCAGGGGCCCCGCGCAGCGGGGATGCGACCGGGGCGAGTCGGCGCAGCCAGCCGACACGCAGGCCCCCGCACCGCTCCTGCGGCGCAAGGAGGCCAGCGACGCGAGCCTGGGAGCAGGGGCCCCGCGCAGCGGGGATGCGACCGGGGCGAGTCGGCGCAGCCAGCCGACACGCAGGCCCCCGCACCGCTCCTGCGGCGCAAGAGGCTAGCGACGGCGCAGCAGCGCCCGCAGCTTGTCCGCGGCCTGGGCGGATTGATCCGCGCACGCCGCGACGCCCGCGCGCGCCAGCGCTGCGCGCAGCGCCGCGTGCTCGCGCTCGACGTCGGCGTGCGCAACCTTGCGCGCGATCTCGGCGTAGCGCTCCCCGCCGGGCAGCCGCGACACGTCGACGTCGTAGCGCTTGTCCGCGCTCCGGTAGCGCAGCACCTCGATCGGACCCAGCGCCCGCAAGCCCTCGGGCAGCGGCCAGACGCGCACCGCCTCGCGCAGGTAGCGGCTCTGCGCGCCGGAGAGCGACTGCGCGAGCGGTGCCCGCCCTTCGCGCAGGCGCAGCGCGCGCTCGGCATCGAGGTCCGTCGCGCAGCGACACCGCGCCCGCCACCTTGCTGCCGTGCAGGTCGTATTCGCACTTGCCCTCGCCGGGCGGCACGAGCCCGGCCGCGATCTGCGCGCAATCCTGGTCGGCGACCTTGAGCGTGAGTTCGGCGCGCTTCCCGTCGATCCGTAGGCGAAAACGCAGCCCGCGCCCGTACAGCGAGAGCGCCTCGTCGTCGAACAGCCAGACCTGCAGCGGAGGGCCGCTCTTGCGCAGATCGCAGCGCGCGCACGATGTCCTCCGGCGGCGCGCACAGCGTCACCTGCACCTCCACCTGCGCCGGGCTCCGCGCGCGGCGGCGGATCGGCGGCGGCGGCCGACCCGATCCGGCCGCCGCCGCGAGCAGCCCCGCGACCGCCAGCGTTGCGGCGAGCGCGGCGGCGAGACGCGTCACCGCGCGCACCGAAGTCGGCATGGACATCAGGTGATGGTGACAGATTCCGCGGCCGCGCCCAAGGCCCGCCCCGGCCGCCGAAGGGCCTTCGCGGCCCCGTCGGGGAGGCGGGCGCAGCAAGTTCGGGGCCGTTGGCCTGGGGATGCCGCGCTCGGCCGGCCCGGATTTCGCGGCGGCAGTCTCCAGCCGCGCGACCTTTCGCCCGCAGTTCCGCGAGCTCGGCGCGCAGCGGCGCGGCGGCGGCATCGACCTCCGGCAGCGGTGAACCGCGGCGTGATGTGCTGCGGGCAGTTCCAGTCGAAGGCGTGCACCGTGATGAGCCACGGCGCGCTGGACCTGCGCCGGATAGTCCGGCAGCGTGAGCCGGGCGAGCAGGGCCGGGATCCTCGTCGGGCTCGACCAGACGGGCCCGGCCCAGGATCTTCAGCCGCCGGCGATTCGCGTAGTCCATGAGGATCAGCGACACGCGGTCGTCGCCGGCGAGATTGCCCACGCTGACGTACTGGACGTTGCCGCGGAAATCCGCATAGCCCAGGGTCTTCGCGTCGAGAACCTTGAGGAAGCCCGCCGGCCCGCCGCGGAACTGCACGTAAGGCCACCGGTCTCGCTCACCGTCGCCTGGTAGAAGCCGTCGCGGGCGGTGATGAACGCCTCCTCGTCCGCCGTCAGCGCATCGCGCGCGTCGGGTGCGCGATCGAGCCGGGCGTAGGCAGCCCGGCTGCCCATGCGCGTCTGGACGGCACGCACGGACGGCGTGAAAGCGATGTCGGAGAAGGCGCGGCTCATGGCGGTGCTCCCTGTTGGGCCGGATGTCGTACGCGCCTCCCGGGCGCGCGGCGACCGGGAGGCAGGGTCCCTCTCAGGCGGCCTTGAGGGCGACCTTCGGAAAATCGACGTCGGTCAGCGCCACGTTGTTGACGTAGTTGGTGAGCACGTTGAGCGCGACGTTGAGCACGATCTCGATGGTGCTCGCCTCGTCGTAGCCGGCGGCGCGCAGCCCGGCGAGATCGGCCTCCTCCACCCGGCCGTGCGCCTCGGCGACGCGCCGGGCAAAGCGAACCGCGGCGTCGGCCTTGACATCGCGCGAGTGACCGCGACGGGCGGCGGCGATCTCGGCGTCGTCGAGCTTCGCCACGTTGCGGCCGAGATACGTGTGCGCGGCGAGGCAGTATTCGCAGCCGTTGAACTCGGCGACGGCGAGCGCGATCCGCTCGCGCAGCTTCGCGTCGAGCACGCCCTTGGCGAGCGCGCCGTTCAGGGCGAGGTAGCCCTCGAGCGCGGCGGGACTGTGCCCGATCAGCTTCATCAGGTTGGGGACGACGCCCAACTGCGCGTGGACGGCGGCGAGCAGCGGTTTCGACGCGGCGGGCGATTGGTCGACGGTCGGGATGGTGATGCGGCTCATGGCATGGCTCCTGGGTGGATGGTGGTCGGCATCGTCGCGTCGGGTTTGGCGGCCGCGGCGAGTGGAGCCACTATCCTTGTTTCTCTCCAGGGCGAGAATATGCGCCACAATCAATAGACCATCAATAGAATCGGAAGAATGTGGGCCGCAAACGGCCTCTTTGAGACGGCAATCGCGCGACTGCGCGCGAACCCGGCGCGGGTCTCGCCCGTCGCGGCGCGCGCCCGAATCAGCCGGCGCGCTCGACCGCCGCGCGCGGTGCCGCCAGCAGCAGGTCGAGGAGCGCCGGCAACGCCGCGGCATCGCCCACGAGCCCCTGCACCAGCGCCTCGATGCGCAGCACGTCCACGGCGCCGGTCACCGGCTCGGCGAGCGCCCGGTATTTGGCGAGCATCTCGTCGTCGGCGAGCGGATTCTCGGGGTTGCCGCGGGCGCGCGCCGGCTCCGAGGCGAGCATGCGGCCGTCCGCCAGCGTTACGCGCACGCGCGCCCAGCGCTCGGCGGGGAAGAGCTTCGAGAAGGCGGGCTCCTCGGTCAACGCCGTCGCCGCGCAGCAGGCGCAGCACGCGCGGATCGCCGAGATGCGGCGGCTCGAGCTCGGGCGCCCCGACATCGCCGAACACCAGCGCCGCCGCCACCGGATAGACGAGGCTGTACTGCGCCTGCTCGGTCGTGCGCGGCAGCGCGCAGCCGGACCCGAGCGCGATGGCCTCGCGGAAGCTGTCGATGCCGAGATGGGTGACCTCATCGGCGGCGAAGCCGTGCTCCTGCTGCAGCACGAGCGCCGCCTCGATCGCCGGCTGCGCCCAGCGGCACACCGGGTACGCCTTGAAGTATTGCTCGCGAATCCGCCAGCGCGTGCCGAGGTCGGCCCACAGGCCCGCGGCGTCCGCGCGCTCGATCGTGAGCGCCGGCGCGCCGGTGAAGCCGTCGCGGGCGAGCAGCGCGGCGGTGACGCCGGCGTGGGCGCCCCAGCCGGAGCCGTCCTTCACCATCGTCGGGTGGTCGCAGGCGCGCAGGATCTGGCCCGCGAGGGCCGAAGTACTCGGCGATGCCCAGGGCTTCGCGCGTGGTCGCGGCGTCGAAGCCGAGGCGCCGCGCCGCGACCGCCGCGCAGCCGAGCGCGTTCCACGCTCCGGAGCAGTGGTAATCCGGCACGCTGCAGTGCAGCGCGATTCCCGCGCGCGTGGCGACCTCGTACCCCAGCACGAGGCACGTGATGAATTCGCGGCCGTCGACGGGCGCGGCGCCGGGCACGCCGACGCCGCCATCGATCAGCGCCAGCAGCGCCGGCAGGATGGCGACGCCGGCGTGGCCCTTGGTCAGCACGTGGCCGTCGTGGGCGTCGATCGCGTCGATCGTCGTGGCGCCGGCGAACGCCGCGCCGGCCACGCCCGCGCGCCGGCCGTCGAACAGCAGCCGCGCCTCGTGATCGCGCGCGCAGAGCTGCGTGGCCGCGTAAGCGCTGGCGATCGCCGCCGCCCTGGTCGTGCTGCCGGCGGCGGCGACGCCGATCAGGTCGAGCAGGCAGCGCGTGGCCTGCGCCACCACATCGTCAGGCAGGTCCGCGAACGCGAGGTCGCGCACGAACGCCGGCACATCGGTGTCCTTCATGATTCCGGAAGATCTCCCCTGCCCAGCGCCGGGCGCGCGGGTTGCGCGAGACGGTCAGATCAACCCGTTCGCCTTGAGGAACCCTTCGGCGACGTCCTCGACCGACTTCTTGTCGACGTCGACACTCGCGTTCAGCTTCGCCATGTTGTCGTCGTTCAGCTTCGCCGACAGCGCGTTCAACGCATCGGCGAGCTTCGGGTTCTTGTCGAGCACTTCCTTGCGCACCACCGGCGTCAGGTTGTACGGCGCGGCGTAGTTCTTGTCGTCCTTCAGCACGACGAAATTGAAGGCGGGGATGCGGCCGTCGGTCGCGAACACCACGGCGGAATCGACCTGGCGCTCCTTCAGCGCGGCGTAGGTGAGCCCGGTGTCCATCCGCTTGACGTTGTCGCGGTCGAGCTCGAAGCCGTACGCCGTCTGCCATCCCGGCAGCCCGTCGGGCCGCGCGTAGAACTCGGCGTTCGACGCGAAGGTGAGCTTGGCGCCGCCTTTGACGGCCTTCGCGTAGTCGCTCATGGTGACGATGCCGCGCTTCTGCGCGTCGTCGCGGTTCATCGCGAAGCCGTAGGTGTTGTTCACCGCCGACATGTTGAGCCAGACGATGCCCTTGGCAGCATCGACCTCCTTGATCCGCTTGTAGGCGTCCTCGGCCGAGGCGAACTTGTCGGTGATCTTGTTGAAGACGCCGAGGCCGGTGCCGGTGTACTCCCAGTAGACGTCGACCTGGCCGTTCTCCATCGCCGCGCGCACGGCAGCGCTGCCCATGCCGGCCTTGCGGTCGGGCGTGAAGCCCTTCGCCTTCAGCAGCGCGACGGTCATCGCCGTCATGATCTGCTGCTCGGTGAACGCCTTGCCGCCGACGACGATCGTCTGCGCGGCGGCGCCGCCGCCGCAGCACAGCGCCGCCAACGCGCATCCGGCCAGCAGCTTCCCCCATGCCTGTGTCATGTCGTTCCCCTTCTCGATGTCGGCTAGGAATTGCGCAGCGGATTGACGCCGCGCGGCACCAGCCAATACTGCGCCAGCCCGAACAAAAAATCCACGGCGACGGCCAGCAGCGCGGTGGGTAGGGCGCCGGCCAGCATCATCCCGTGCTCCTGCAGGTCGATCCCCGTGAAGATCAGCTCGCCCAGGCCGCCGCCGCCGATCAGGAAGGCGATCGGCGCGGTGCCGACGTTGACCGCCATCGCGGTGCGCACCCCGGCGAACATCACGAACAGCGCGTTGGGCAGCTCGACGCGGCGCAGGATTGCGCCGGGGCCCATCCCCATCCCGCGCGCCGCGTCGACGAGGTGCGCGGGCACCGCGCGGATGCCCTCGTACGTGTTGCGGATGATCGGCAGCAGCGTCGCGATCCACAGGCCGACGATGGCGGGCAGCGCCCCGATGCCGAGCAGCGTCATCATCAGCGCGAGCTTCGCCAGCGTCGGGATCGACGTCACCATGTTGACCGCCTGGATCGCGGCCTCGGCCCAGCGCGCCATCGCCGGCCGCGACAAGCCGATGCCGATGCCGACACCCGCGACGATCGCGCACGACCCGGAGACGCCGACCAGCACCAGGTGCTGCTTGAGCAGGTACACGATGTCCTTGCGATAGCGCAGGATGTCGGCGCCGAGGCCGCTCGCGTACAGACCCCAGGCGATCGCCAGCGCAATGCCGACGAGGACGAGGTAGGGCATCGCCGAGCGGCCTTCGCTCGCCGCCCCAGTCATTGCGCGCCCTCCTGCCGGCGGAGCCGCGCGGCGAGCGCGGCCCGCCGCGCCTCCAGGCCCGGCACGCTCACGCCGATCCCTCGTGCCGGCCGAGGCGCGCGGCGACCGCCGCCCGCGTCACGCAGCCGACCACCCGCCCGCCGGCGTCGACGCAGCAGAGCGCGTCGCCGCCCAGTTCCAGGAAGAGCGCCGCCGCGCGACGCAGGTCGTCGTCGGGGGTCAGCACCGGGCCGGTCGCCGGCGCGTCGCCGGCCCGGACCGGCGTCATCACGTCGCGCACGCGGATCAGCCGCAGCCGCTTCAGCGTGCGGTCGCTGCCGACGAAGCCCGCGACGAAGTCGTCGGCCGGGTGCGCGAGCATGGTGTCGGGTGTCGCGACTTGCACCAACTGCCCCGCGCGGAATATCGCGATGCGATCGGCCATCTTCACCGCTTCGTCGATGTCGTGGCTCACGAACAGGATCGTCTTGCGCAGCGCGCGCTGCATGCGCAGGAACTCATCCTGGATCGCCTCGCGGTTCACCGGATCGAGCGCCGCGAACGGCTCGTCCATCAGCAGCACCGGCGGGTCGGCCGCGAGTGCGCGCGCGACGCCGACGCGCTGCGCTTGGCCGCCGGAGAGCTCGCTCGGGTAGCGGTCGAGGAAGCGCGCGGGCTCGAGCGCCAGCAGCGCGAGCAGCTCCTCGGCGCGGCGGCGGCGGCGCGCGGGCGCCCAGCCGAGCAGCCGCGGCACGACGCCGATGTTCTCGGCCACCGTCATGTTGGGGAAGAGCCCGATCTGCTGGATCACGTAGCCGATGCCGCGGCGCAGCTCGACCGGGTCCGCCGCGTCGGTGTCGCGGCCGTCGATGAAGATCCTGCCCGAGGTCGGCCGCACGAGCCGGTTGATCATCCGCAGCGTCGTCGTCTTGCCGCAGCCGGACGGCCCGAGCAGCACGCAGGTCTCGCCGGCGCCGACCTCGAAGCTCACACGGTCCACGGCCGTTACCGGCCCCTGCGGCGAGGCATAGACCCGCGTCAGCGCGTCGAGGCGGATCATCTCAGTTGCACCACCGGCCGCACGGGAGGGCGGCGTCCGGCACAACGCGTAGCCCGGCGTTGAGCGAAGCGAAACCCGGGGCAGGCGTGGCCATTGCCGCACTCACCCGGGTTTCGCTTTGCTCAACCCGGGCTACGGTCCGGGCAACGGGTGTCGTGCGATCTCGTTTCATCTTAGAGCCCCTTTGGCACGAGGCCTTTGGGGGTGAGGCGCCGCTGCAGCCACAGCAGCGAATAGTCGGCGACGATCGCGAGCAGTCCGAGCGCGAGCGCGCCGGTGATCAGCTGCCGGATGTCGGTCTGCGAGATGCCGCGGCTGATGAACGTGCCCAGGCCGCCCGCCCCGATGTACGCCGCGATCGCCGTAACGCCGATGTTGATGACGACCGCGATGCGGATGCCGGCAATGATCACGGGCAGCGCGATCGGAATCTCGACTTGGATGAGCCGCCCCGTCGTCGACATCCCCATGCCGATCGCCGCCGAGCGCAGCGCCGGATCGACGTTGCGGATCGCGGTGTAGGTGTTGCGGATGATCGGCAGCTGCGCATAGAGCATCGCCGCGATCACGGCCGGCAGCCAGCCGATGCCCTGCCCGATCTTCGACAGGATCGGGATCAGGACGCCGAAGAGGGCGATCGACGGGATCGTCATCACGATCGAGCCGAGATAGAGGACGGTGTCGGCGGTGCGCCGGCTCTGCGTGATCGCGATGCCGATCGGCACGCCGGTCACGATGGCGAAACCCACGGCGACCCCGACGATCGAGATGTGCTCGAGCGTGCGCTCGCCGATGACCGGCAGGTTGTGCAGGATGAACGCCAGCGTTTCCACTGCGGTGATGCCCCTCCGACTCGCCACCCGCGCCCGCCACCCCCAACGCGGCGCGCCCGCGACGCAGCATCGATCACATCGACCCCGAACAATACGACACCGCGTGCCTGCGGTGCCAACTTCCCCGCGCCCGCTGCGTCCGGCACTCGCTGCGGTTGTCGTATGCAGGCTAGCGGACGTCGCGTGAAGGCCTCTCGGCCGCCCGGCGCTCGTGCGATAGTGTCCGGCCAGGATCGATGCCCCCGGAGTGAACGCCATGACCGCCACCGCCGCCAAAGGACCCTCGCTGCTCGACCGGCTCGCAGCCGGCCCGGTGATCTGCGCCGAGGGCTACGTGTTCGAGCTCGAGCGCCGCGGCTACCTGCAGGCCGGCGCCTTCGTGCCCGAAGTCGTGCTGGAGCACCCGGACGCCGTGACGGCGCTGCACCGCGACTTCGTCCACGCCGGCTCCGACGTCGTCGAGGCGCTCACCTACTACGCGCATCGCGAGAAGCTGCGCGTGATCGGCCGCGAGCAGGACCTCGAGCCGATCAACCGGACGGCGCTGGCGCTCGCCAAGGCGGTCGCGCTGGAAAGCGGCGCGCTCTTCGCCGGCGACATCTGCAACACCAACGTCTACGACCCCGCCGATCCGGCATCGCACAAGGCCGTGCGCGCGATGTTCGAGGAGCAGGTCGGCTGGGCCGTCGACGCCGGCGTCGACTACATCGTCGGCGAGACGTTCTCGTGGGCGCAGGAGGCGCTGATCGCGCTCGACGTGATCAAGAAGGCGGGACAGACCGCGGTGATGACGCTGGCGATGCACCGCGCCGACGTGACGCGCGAGGACTGGACGGTCGCCGACGCCTGCAAGCGCCTCGCCGACGCCGGCGCCGACGTCGTCGGCCTCAACTGCATCCGCGGCCCCGAGACGATGCTGCCGCTGCTGCGCGAGATCCGCTCCGCGGTGAAGACGCCGCTGGCGGCGCTGCCGGTGCCCTATCGCACGAACGAGAAGGAGCCGTCGTTCCAGTCGCTGTGCGACTCGCACTGGCACTTCGCCGAGGGCACGCGGCCGTTCCCGATCGCGCTCGACCCGTTCACCTGCAACCGCTTCGAGATCGCCGACTTCGGACGGCAGGCGATCGCGATGGACATCCGCTACCTCGGCGTGTGCTGCGGCGCCGGCCCGCACCACATCCGCGCGCTGGCCGAGGCCGTCGGCAAGCGGCCGCCGGCGAGCCGGTACTCGGCCGACATGTCGAAGCACGCGTTCCTGGGCTCGCACCAGAGCATCAAGAAGGTGCAGAAGGACTACGCGAACAAGCTGTAGGCGCTGACGGTATCTCAGCGCCCGCACGGCCGCCCGAAGGGCGCTGTGGCCTTGCAGGCCGCGGCGTTGCGAGACGCAACGCCTCCTCGTGCCGTCCATGCCGGCGCAGGCCGGCACGGAGCCGCGGCACTCGGCCCCCTCGGGGGGCAGCGAGCACGAGGCCGAAGGCCGAAGGACAGCCGAAGGCTGGTCCCGCGAAGCGGGATGCGGCATCGCCGCACAAAGCGAGCGTGGGGGCTCATCAACTGGCGCGCTGCGGGATGTCCGGATCGATGCGGTAGTAGTCGCCCGCGCTGTCGACGTGGATCTGCAGGACCGTCGCTAGGCCCGTCGGCGGGTCCAGCGTGCCGGCGGCAATCGAGACCGTGTCGCGCTCGATGCGCTCCCAGAAGAGACTCGCGCCACACTCGCCGCAGAACCCCCGCCGTGCGATCGGGGAGGACCGGTACCATTTCAGGCCGCGCGACACGGTGACGGCGAGAGCCGACCGCGGCGCGGAGGTGTAGGCGCCGACGTGCCCGTGCGTGCGGCGGCACATCGCGCAGTGGCACAGCACGACGCCGCGCAGCGCACCGGTGACCGCGTAGCGCACCGCGCCGCACAGGCAGCCGCCGGTGATCTGCTGGCCGCCGCTCGTTTCCTCTTTCGCCGTCATGCTCCGCTCCCCTGCGCTCGCGGCGCCCGGTCGTCACCGGGCCTGCACCCGTACGCCGCGCGATAGCAGCGCCCGAAATGCGACGCCGATGCGAAGCCGCAGGCAACCGCGATGTCCATGATCGGCCGCGTCGTCTGCCGCAGCAGCGCGCGCGCCCGCTCGAGGCGCAGCTCGCGGTAGTAGACGCGCGGATGCCGCTGCAGGTGGCGCATGAACAGGCGCTCCAGCTGCCGGCACGACACGTCCACCGCAGCCGCAATGGCGCCGATCGCCCGCGGCTCCTCGATCGCATTTTCCATGATCTCGACGGCGGCGAGCAATTGCGCGTTGGCCACCCCGAGCCGGCTCTGCAGCGCCATCCGCTGCGGATCGCGCGCGCCGCGGATGCGCGGATGGATGAACTGTTCCGACACGGCATTGGCCAGCGTCTCGCCATGGCGCCCGGCGATGACCTGCAGCATCATGTCGAGCGCGGCGGTCCCGCCCGAGCACGTGTAGCGGTCGCCGTCGACGACGAAGAGGTCGCTGGTCGTGCGGATGCGCGGAAACTGCTCGGCGAACGCGGCCAGGTTTTCCCAGTGCAGCGCGCAGCGCCGCCCGTCGAGCAGGCCCGCGCGCGCCAGTACGTACGCGCCGAGACTGATGCCGCCGACCGCGCAGCCGCTGCGCGCCAGATCGCGCAGCGCCTTCCCGGCGGCGCGGTCGCCGGGCCCCGCGCCGGGCGTGCCGGCACATGCCAGGACCATGGCCATCCGCCCGGCATCGACAAGCGCGCAATCGACGGCGATGTCGATGCCGTTGCTCGCCCGCACCGGGGCACCGTCGCGCGAGTACAGCCGCCACGCGAACAGCTTCCTGCCGGCGAGGCGGTTGGCGGCGCGCAACGGCTCGATCGCTGCGGCGAACGCCATCAGCGGGAAGTCCGGGACGAGGTGGAAGCCGACCGCGTACGGCGCGACGTCGGCAGGGCTCGCGGCCACCGGCACGACACGCGGCGCGGGCGGTGCGGCTCGACGCGGGGTGCGAGGCGGCGGCATGCGCCGGATGGTACAACGTGACGGCTGCGTTCCGGCGCGCGCGCGCCGCCGCCGGCGTCGTGTTACCCCGGCTTGCCGTCGAAGCGCTCGCGCGAGAGCACCGGCCAGTAGCGGATCGCGTAGAGCGCGAACGCCGCCGACCAGCACAGACCCGACACGACCACGGTCGCGGGATACGCGCCGGGGATGAACAGGCCGCCAAACACGCGGACCAGCGCGGCCGCCTGCACCAGCGCATAGCAGGCGACCTCGTAGTTGTCCGCGCGCAGCGGCCGCCCGGTGTGCCCGCGCGCGGTGCGCGTCATCATGCCGATCGTCATGCCGCCGATCGCGCCGATGGTGAGCGCATGCACGGCGAGCGGCGCGGCGATGAGCCCCGACTCGGCGAGCGCGCGCAGCACGAGGTAGGCGACGATCCAGGCGTAGGCCGCGTGCAGCACCCAGACCAGCGGCGTGGCGAGCGTGCGCCACGGCTGCCACAAGTGGAGGCGGACGGCGTGCGCACCCGCCGCGACCAGCGCGACGACGGCGATCAGCATGGGCGGCGCCGGCAGCAGGTCGGCGGCGAGCAGCGCCAGCACGCTGCCGAGCGCGACCTTCTCGACGATCGGCTTGCGCGTCGCCTGCGTGCCCGGAATGCCGTTGGTGGTGAACATCGGGATGACGCGCCCGCCCATCACGGCCAGGATGAACAGGACGACGTCGAGGCCGACCTGCAGGCTCGCCCGCTCCGGCCAGGCGAGCACCCCGAGACTCGCCAGGTGCACGGCGAGCACCGCAAGCCCCAGGGCGGCGAGCAGCACGACGAAGAAGTAGTTGCGCCGGTTGCGGCTGCGCGCGAGCGGAATGCCGATGCCCACGGCGACCGCCACCGGAAAGGCCGCATTGACCAGCGCGGCGGCCAGCGCATACGGCGTCAGCACCAGCACCCGGCCGGCGATCCACAGCGCCGCGTACGCCGCGAGCACGGCGCCGGTGGGCGTCGGCTGCCCGGTCCAGTTGCACACGGCGGTGAACAGGAAGCCGGTGACCACCGCCAGCGTGTACCCGAACAGCATCTCGTGCCCGTGCCACGAAGGTCCGCGCAGATAGGTGGCCGGAAGATAGCCCTCGTACTGGCAGACCCAGAGCAGCACCGACAGCGCGGCGAAGCCGCTCGCCAGCAGGTAGAACGGCCGGAAGCCGAGGTTCCACAGCGCGAACGTGCCGGCGGTGGGCTTGGGCTGCGGGGAACGGGATTCGACCTGCAGCATGGATGCCTCGGCGATGGGGAACGGCGGCCGCGGCGGCCGGCGCGTCTCCCGAGGCTGCATGCTCCAGCCTTGCGTTCGGGATGTCCTTGATACCGGTCAACCCGCGCGACGCGGCGAGCGGCATCACCCCCCGGGCGCGGCGCGCCTGCGGCCGCAGCGCAAACACTGCCCGCGGGTCCGCCGCCGCCGCGGGCGCGTCCCCGTCGGGAACGCGCCCGCCGACCTCAACGCATCGAGGCGGGCGTCGGCTTCTTGGGTTGCTTGGGTTTCTTCGGTTCCTTGCGCTGCCGGTCGCGGTTGCCCATGGGGAATCTCCTGTCTGGATGAGGCGCCGAAGGTCGACGCAACGCGCCGCCGGGAGGCATCCTCGCCGAGATGATAGTACGGACCGGCGGCGTTGGGTCACTGCCGATCCGCGGTGCGCGCGCGCGGCAGGCCGCGGCATTTTCGGGCTAGACTTGGCGCCCCCATCGCCGCCGCTGCAGACTCATCCGATGTTCAAGAGAATCCTGATCGCCAACCGCGGCGAGATCGCGCTGCGCATCGTGCGCGCCGTGCGCCGACCTCGGCCTCGAGAGCGTGGCCGTCCACGCGGCCGCGACGCCCACGCCTTCGCGCGCGAGGCCCGCCGACGATCCGTGGCGCTCGACGCGGCCGGTCCGGCGGCCTACCTCGACGTCGCCGCGCTGGTCGGCGTCGCCCGCGCCACCGCGTGCGACGCGGTCCATCCCGGCTATGGCTTCCTGAGCGAGCGGGCCGACTTCGCGCAGGCCTGCGCCGACGCCGGTCTCGCGTTCATCGGCCCCGCGGTCGAGCAGCTGGCGCTGTTCGGCGACAAGGCTCGCGCCCGCGCCCTGGCGCAGCAATGCGGCGTGCCGCTGCTGCCGGGCAGCCCGCGCGCAGTGACGCTGGCAGAGGCGCAGGCGTTCTTCGCGGCACAGGGCGGCGCCGGCGTCATGATCAAGGCCGCTGGGCGGCGGCGGCGGCCGCGGCATGCGCGCCGTGCTGCATGCGACAGGACCTGCCCGACGCCTATGCCCGCTGCACCTCCGAGGCGCGCGGCGCCTTCGGCGTCGAGGGCGTCTACGTCGAGCGGCTGATGCGCGGCGCGCGCCACGTCGAGGTCCAGGTGATCGGCGACGGCGTGCAGGCGATGAGCCTGGGCGAGCGCGAATGCACGCTGCAGCGGCGCTTCCAGAAGACTGGTCGAGATCGCGCCCAGCCCGAACCTGCCGGAGCCGTTGCGCCGGCGCATCGACGCAGGCCGCGCTGACGATGGCGCGGGCGGTGCAGCTACCGCAGCCTCGGCACCTTCGAGTTCCTGGTCGACGAGAGCGTCGCGCGATCTGCCCTTCGTCTTCATCGAGGCCAATCCGCGGCTGCAGGTCGAGCACACCGTCACCGAGGAGGTCACCGGCCTCGACCTGGTGCAGCTGCAGATCGCGCATCGCCGCCGGGCAGCGCCTGGCCGACCTCGGGCCTCGATCCCGGCGCGGCCGCCGCCAGCCGCGGGGCCTCGCGATCCAGTGGCGCATCAACGCCGAAACCGCTGGATGCCGACGGGCCATGCGCGGCCCGCCGCGCGGAACGCTTGCAGCCGCTTCGACCTGCCGCCGGGCCCGGGCATGCGCGTCGACACCCAGGCGCGCGCCGGCGACGCCTGCTCGCCGCATTACGACACGCTGCTGGCCAAGCTGATCGTCCATGCCGCGGCGGCCCGCGTTCGCCGACGCGGTGCGCCGCTCGCGGCGCGCGCTGGCCGAATGCCGGCATCGACGGGCTGGCGACCAACCTGTCGCTGCTGCGCGCGCTGGCCGCGCGGCCGCGAATTCGACCGCCACGACGCTGCACACCCGCTTGCTGGAGGCGCACTTGCCGCAGCTGCATGGCCGCGGCGCGGGCATTCGAGCGCGGTGCCGACGGCCACGACGCTGCAGGCGCCGGCGGCAGCCGCTATCGCGGCGCGCCGGACGACGACGGCCCCGCCGGCGCGGCTTCGCGGTCCGCGCGCGCCGATGACCGGCGCGGCTCGTGCAGTTGGACGTCGCTGTCGGCGACGTGGTGCCGCGCGGGCGGCCAGGTCGCGGTGCTCGAGGCGATGAAGATGGAGCACGGTGCGTGGCGCGAGGCGCCGGGCCGCGTGACGCGCCTGTGCGCGCTGCCCGGCGACTACGCTGGCCGAAGGCGATCCTGCTCGTGCTGCTCGAGCCGGCTCGACGGCGATGCGCGGCGCGCCACGCGATGCCGCCGCCGCCGCGACCCGGCGCCATCCGGCCCGGACCTGCAGCGCGTGCTCGACCGCCACGCGCTCACCGCTCGACGCCGCCCGGCCGGAGGCGGTCGCCAAGCGCCACGCGCTCGGCCGGCGCACCGCGCGCGAGAACATCGCCGACCTGTGCGACGCCGGGCAGCTTCATCGAATACGGCGCGCTGGCCGTCGCCGCGCAGCGCAGCCGCCGCAGCGTCGACGACCTGATGCGCAACACGCCGGCCGACGGCATGGTGACCGGCATCGGCAGCGTCAACGGCGCGCGCTTCGGCGCGAGCGCTCGCGCGCCGTCGTCATGGCCTACGACTACACCGTGCTGGCCGGCACCCAGGGCTTGCGCAACCACCAGAAGACCGACCGCATGCTCGGGCTCGCGCTGCGCAACACGCTGCCGGTCGTGCTGTTCGCCGAAGGCGGCGGCGGCCGGCCCGGCGACGTCGACATGCCGATCGTCGCCGGCCTGAACGACCACACCTTCAGCCAGCTTCGCGCGCGCTGTAGCGGCCAGGTGCCGGTGGTCGGCATCGTGCCGGCCGCTGCTTCGCCGGCAACGCCGCGCTGCTGGGCTGCGGCGACGTGATCATCGCCACCCGCGCCACCAACATCGGCATGGGCGGCCCGGCGATGATCGAAGGCGGCGGCCTCGGCGTCTTCAAGCCCGAGGAGATCGGCCCGGCGAGCGTGCAGTCGGCCAACGGCGTGATCGACGTGCTGGTCGACGACGAAGCGCAGGCCGTGGCCGCGGCGCGGCACTACCTGTCGTTCTTCCAGGGCACGCTGACGGCAGTGGGCCGCGGCCGATCAGACCGGCGCTGCGCGATGCCGTCCCGGAAAACCGCCTGCGCGTCTACGACGTGCGCGCGCGTGCTGCGCCTGCTGGCCGACGCCGGTTCGCTGCTGGAGCTGCGCGCCGGCTTCGGCGCCGGCATGATCACGGCGCTGGCCCGCATCGAGGGCCGGCCGGTCGGCCTGATCGCCAACAACCCGCAGCATCTGGGCGGCGCGATCGACGCCGAGGCCGCCGACAAGGCCGCGCGCTTCATGCAGCTGTGCAACGCGCACGGCCTGCCGCTCTGTCGCCTGGTCGACACGCCGGGCTTCATGGTCGGCCCCGAGGTCGAGCGGCAGGCGCAGGTGCGCCACGCGGCGCGCATGTTCGTGACGGCCGCCGCGTTGCGCGTGCCGTACTTCAGCGTGGTGCTGCGCAAGGGCTACGGGCTGGGCGCCATGGCGCATGACCGCGGGCGGCTTCCATGCGCCCGATCTTCACCGTCGCCTGGCCGACCGGCGAGTTCGGCGCGATGGGGCTCGAAGGCGCGGTGCGGCTGGGCTACCGCAAGGAGCTCGAGGCGGCGCCCGCCGGGCCCGAGCGCGAGGCGCTGTATCGCGATCTCGTGGCGCGCCAGTACGAGGCGGGCGGCGCGCTCAACATGGCGGCCACGCTGGAGATCGACGCGGTGATCGACCCGGCCGACACCCGCGCGTGGCTCGTGCGCGGCCTCGCCGGGACCTGCGTGCGCTCACCGGGGACGCGCTTCGTCGATCCTTGGTAAGGCCGACCCTGCGTCCGGGCACGCGCTGCCGGCGTCGATCTCGGCCAGCCCGCTCCCTATCGGGCGCTCGTCCGGCGGATGGACCGCATCCTGGACGAGATCGAGGCGCTCGAACGGACGCCGAGGTAGGCGCGGCAAGCGCGCCTTGCTATCATCCTCGCGCCGACCCTGGAAGGAGAACCCGATGCGAGCACGCTACTCGCTGTTGTTTGCGTTTGCTCTGCTCACTGCCGGTTGCGCGTCGGTGGAAACCGGGGAGATCGCGCAGGAGCGCGAGTACCAGACCGGCAGCCGCCTTGCCAAGAAGCAGTACGCTCCGCCCGGTGCCCGGATCTATGTTCCGGACGCCTCCGACGCACCCAACAAGCCGTTGCCGGGGCCGCGCGGTACCGGCGGATGATCGGCCGCTGGCCCGCGTTCACCGTCCGGCGGTCAAGGGGTTTCGTCGCTGGGCGGACGACGCTTTGCGCCGGGGCACGATTGCTCCAGACGCAATACAACGGCTGGCGATTCTGACGTTCCGGCAACAGCATGGCCTTGCCGCGACCGTCGAGGCAATCAAGGTCAACGGCCGCACCTCGTTCCAGTGGCGTCCCAAGCTGCAGGCCGAAGGCGGCAACGCGGCAGCGCTGATTCCCGGCTCGACCGCGCCCAAGCAACGCCGAAAGCGACAGTGGCCCGCCGCGCTGGCGGCCGAGATTCGCCGCCGGCGCGGCTTGCATCCAATCCGGGCAAGGAAAAGTCGCATGCGCCGCTGAGCCCGTTCGCCGCCGCGGAGTTCTTCCGTCTGATTGAACGCTTCAATCGCACCGTCCAGGAAGAGTTCACCGACTACCACTACGACCTGCTGTTTCTCGACGACCTCACCGAATTCAATCTCGAGATGCTGCGATGGCGCTTCTGGTACAACCTGGTACGACCCCACTAGAGCCTCACCGCGCCCGATCCCGGCTGCAAGACCCCGCGCCCCGCAGTCCCCAGTACAATTCCTCCACCAGAACCACCAGTGCAATATGCAATGGCCTCGAACAGTCCTGCACCCGCGTGGTGGTGACGACCGCGCGATCCACACCCTGGAATATCGCGGCTTCGACCCGCTTGTCGCGGGCCTGCTGGGGTTCGGGGGCACGACCGCGCCGCGAAAAGTCGGACAGCAGGTATCCGCAACAGGCTATGAAGGGCGTTCTCCGATCGAAGAGGCCGACGCGGTCCCGGTGACGAAGCGAAGCGTGCGGACATCTCGCCCGCTCCCGCTTCAAGGGGATCGCGAGAACCGGAAACGGCTCGGCGAGCAACGCCGCCCGGCGCATCGGGCGCGGTGTCGATCGCGGCGGCCGACCCCCGTCGTGCCGGGATCACACCCGAACGCAGGAGCGGAGACACCGAGGTTCGCGCCGCATCGAACACCCCCCCGCTGCGCACGCGCGGGACATGGTTGTTACGGCCCCCCTCGGTGAAGCCGGTGTGGTGGTGACCGACGACGCGGCGCTCGCGGGGCGCGTGCGTCGCCGGCGCAATTGCGGTTCGCAGGAAAAGCGCAGCACCGTGCTTGCCGGAGTGAACTCGCGGCTGGACGAACTGCACGCGGCGCTGAAGTGCGTCAAGCTCTCGAAGGATAGCGAGTCCATCGCGGATTGAGCGTAGACTTTTGCGCATGAGCGAAACCGAAGGCCGCTTTTCCGTCCTGCGCCAGTCCGCCGATGCCGGCGCGGTGGCCGCCATCGAGCGGCTGGTGCGCGAAGCGCCCGACCGCGCGCTTTCAGCCGCGTCAATGTACTGGATTTCGCCGCGGCCAATCGATCTCGACGAAGAGCGCAGCATCGCGGCGTTCCTGCACGCGGCGCGGCTGGGGCTGTTCGATCTCTCGTGGAACGTGCTCTGCCCGGGCTGCGGCGGCGTACTCGACTCCAACGCCACCCTGAAGACCGTGGACAAGGAAGCGTATTCCTGCGCGCTTTGCGCGGCGGGCTACGAGCCCACCTCGACGAAATGGTCGAAGTGGCGTTCACGGTCAACCCGCGGGTGCGGCGGATTGCCGCGCACGATCCCGAACACGCTGCCCATGTGGGAATACATGCGCCAGATGTTCTGGAGTTCGGGCATCGAGCTTCCCGACGACGAGGCATTCGAGAAGCTGCTGCAGGAAATCGTCATCGAATCGGTTGAGCTGCCGGCGGGCGAGAAAGCGCATCCTGTCGCTGCAGCTCCCGGCGCAGTTCATCATCGTGTTCGATCCGGTGACGCACGCGGCGCATTTTATTGACGTAAAGGGCGAGCCGACGCGCGAGCGCCAGAACCTTTCGCTGGTGTTCAACAAGGTGCAGCGCGCCCACCGGGACCGTGGAGATGCGCCCCGGGCCGCTGCGCCTTTCGCTGGAGAACCGCACCGACGTACGCGTGCTGCCGGCACTGTTCATCGCCGGGGACGCGCTGCACGACCTGCTGGGCAAGCGCAAGGAAGTTTCTCACCGCCAAGCGCCTGCTCACCAACCAGACCTTCCGCGACATCTACCGCACCGACACGCTGGACGTGGACCAGCGCCTGAAGATCACCAGCCTGACGTTTCTGTTCACCGATCTGAAGGGCTCCACCGAACTCTACGAGCGCGTTGGCGACCTCGTCGCCTACGACATGGTGCGGGCGCACTTCGGCGTTCTGAACGAAGTCGGTCGCCGCCGAGGCCGGCGCGGTGGTGAAGACCATCGGCGATGCCGTGATGGCGACGTTCCCCACGCCCGACCGGGCGCTGGCGGCGGCGCTGCGCATGCGCGAAGCGATGCACGAACTCAATGCGCGAAGCGGCCGCGAAGACCTGCTGCTCAAGATCGGCATGCACGAAGGCCCCTGCCTGGCGGTGACGCTGAACGACCGCCTGGACTACTTCGGCCAGACCGTGAACATCGCCGCGCGCGTGCAGGGCCTGGCAGTGTCGCGCTCCATTTTCGCGACCGAGCCGGTGGTGGAGAATCCGCTCGCCGCGCGGCTCCTGGGCGAGCACGCCCTCAAGCCCGTGCCACAGCGGCATTCAGCTGCGCGGCATCGCCAACGAACTCACGGTGTACGAGATTCCCTGAGCCGCCGGGCGCGGATTCGACTTGAACTGCCGCGCCGGCAATCCGGGCCACGGGCAGCTCCGGCATCGATTCCGCGTTGCCTCGCCGTGCGCCGGGAAGCCTCGCCTGCCGGCGCTCGGCCGATCGACACCCCGCTACAGATCCCCGTCATCGGTACACCGATGATGCAGGGCGATGCCCCGTCGAGACGCCCGCTCGCTGCAGTGCGCGAACCCTCGCAGCGAGCGCTGTTCTGCACGATGTCGTCTGGCTACCTTGCGCGTCGGAAACCGGCCCCGGCACATCCCGTACGTGAGAGCGAACGTGAACGCAATGATGAAGGTCCCGGTCGCATCGGCGTTTCTCGGCCTCCACGCCATGGCGACGGCTGCGCCGCTTTGCCACAAGTATCCCGCCAGTGTCGTCGTGCTGAACGGCGCGGTGTCGTCCGGTGCAGCGGAGGGTGCGCCGGCCGTCGCCGGAGCGGAGGTCACGATCTACCCGGCGCAAGGCGCGTCGACCACGGCGTTGCCCGAGGGTATATCGGATGGCAGGGGCCAATTCAGCATCGCGCTCCCGGCCGACGGCAGCGACGGGATCCGCCATGCCGTCGCACGCCGAGGCAAGAGCGTCGCGTTGGCAGCGATCGTTGGCGCCGCCTCGCGTCGACACGTCGCGTGCCGCGCTGGCCTTCGTCCAACGACGCTGCTCGGACGCTACCCGGCTGCTCGAGTATCCGCTCAGTCCCTGCCCTCGACCACGTCGAACGTAAGCCCTGCGTGGGCGACGAGACGCTCGATCAGCCGGTCGCCGAAGAGCGTCGCCGGCGTCCACGCGCCGCCCGCCTTGTCGTCCTTCCCGATGTCGCGCGCGAGGCAGACGGCGGCCTGGCCCAGCATCTTCGCGGTCGAGCCGTAGCCGGGGTCGCGATCGCCCGTCACCCGGGTGCGCAGCGTCCTGCCGCCCGCGGTCCGGCCGTGGAAGCGCAGGTCGAAACGGCCCTTGCGCTGCTGCTCCGCCGTGGGCCCTTCGCCCGGCCCCGGCAGGACGAAGCGCTCGAGCGCCCAGCGCGCGGGGCGCAGCGCGCCCGCGACCATGAACCCCGCCAGGCCGGCCGCGAGCGCCGTGGCCGCCAGCCGCCCCTTGAAGCCGTTCCCGGTGAGCACCGCCTCGTCGTAGACGAAGTCGGCGCCGTACTCCTGCCCCGACAGCGCGTTCGAGCGCTGCACCACGCGCGCGTTGACCGCGCTCATCACGAACGGCGCGATCCACGCCTTGAAATCCGGGTCGAACTGCGGCAGCGAGATGCGTCGGGCTGGCGCACCTTGGGCGCGTAGCCGGGCGGGCAGATCGAGTACGGGTTGGCGAGCTCCTTGCGCAGGGCCGGATCGGCGGCGGCCTCCTTGACGACGTTCATCAGGCTCGCGACGGTGCCGCCGGAGGCCCCGCCGCGCATCGCGCGCACGCGCATCTTCACGCGGCTGCACGGCTGCGCCGAAGCGCTGCCGCGCCTCGCGCTGCAGGAAGTGGACGCCGAGATCCGACGGGATCGAGTCGAAGCCGCAGCAGTGCACGATGCGCGCGCCGCTGGCGCGGGCGGCCTTGTCGTACTTGCGCACCATGCGGCGGATCCACTGCACCTCGCCGGTCAGGTCGCAGTAGTCGGTGCCGCTGTCGGCGCAGACCTCTGACGAGGGGCTCGCCGTAGAGCGCGTACGGGCCGACGGTGGAGACGACCACCCGGGTCTGCGCGCACATCCTGCGCAGCGCGATTTCGTCGGCCGCGTCGGCCACCACCACCGGCAGGCGCGCGGCCTTCGGCCCCAGCGCCTCGCGCAGCGCGTCGAGCTTCGCCTGCGAGCGCCCGGCGATGGCCCAGTGCACCTCGCCCTGCCGCGCCGAACTGGCCCAGCAGGTAGCGGCAGAGCAGCTGTCCGACGAAGCTCGTCGCGCCGAAGACCACGATGTCGCACGGTGCTGCTGCCATGGGGTTCGCTCGCTGGTTCGGGGGCGGAGCTGCGCGCCGCAGGTCCGGATAGCCCCATCGGGCCTATGCTACCGCGAGCGCAGGGTTCGCGGCGCCGGCCGCGGTGGCTTGCGCAGGCCGCCGGCCGACCCCATGTTGTTGGTGTCTTCGCTGCCACGTCGAACATGACCGCCATCACCGTCACCTCCGCCAATTTCGATGCCGAGGTGCTGCGCGCCTCGGTTGCCCGCCCGGTCCTGGTCGACTTCTGGGCGCCCTGGTGCGCACCGTGCCGCGCGCTGGCGCCGGTGCTGGACCGCCTCGCCGGCGAATTCGCCGGCCGCTTCACCCTGGCCAAGCTCAACACCGAGGACGAGCCGGAGCTCGCCGCGCGCTACGGCGTGCGCGGCATCCCCAACTGCAAGCTGTTCGCCGGCGGCGAGGTGGTCGACGAGTTCACCGGCGCCTTGCCCGAGGGTGCGCTGCGCGACTTCCTCGCCGCGGCGCTGCCTTCGGCGGCCGCGCCGCTCGTCGCCGCCGCCAAGGCGCTGCTCGCCGCCGCGGACGCGCCGGGCGCGCTCGCCCGCCTCGACGAAGCGCAGACGCTCGATCCGCGCGACGAGGACGCGCGGCTGACGCGGGTGGAGGCGCTGCTCGGGCTGAACCGCGCCGCCGACGCGCAGGCCCTCGTCGCCGAGCTGGAGGCGCCGGCGAGGCCGGGCGCGCCGCGGCTGCGCGACGAGGCGCGACTGGCGACGCTGAAGGCCCGTGCCGCGCTCGCCGGCCACACCGGCGCCGATCTCGCCCAGCTCGCCGCACAGGCCGCCACGGCGCCAGCGGACTGCGCGGCGAAGATCGCCTACGCGCGGGCACTGGCCGCGGCGGGCGATTACGACAGCGCGCTCGCCCGCCTCCTCGCGATCGTGCGGACCGACCGCAAATTTGGCGACGATGTCGCGCGGCGCACGATGCTCACCGTGTTCGAGGCACTGCCCGTCGACAGCGACCTCGTGCGCCGCTACCGGCGCGAGCTGGCCGCCGCGATCAACTAGCGCCCGTCGACGAAACCCAACCGGGCCGCGACGCGACGGGCGCGCTGCCCGGGCTGCGCCGCCGCGCGGCCCCTGCCTGGGCGCGGCCTGCATGCGCGTTGCAAATGCGCGGTAAGCTAGGCGCCGTGAACAAGACCTCCGTTAGCCTCATTGGCGCGCCGACCGACGTCGGCGCCAGCGTTCGCGGCGCGAACATGGGCCCCGAGGCGCTGCGCGTGGCCGGCGTGACCGAGGCCCTCGCCCGCCTCGTCGCCGACGTCCGCGACAAGGGCAATCTCAACGGGCCGCTCAACCCGGTCCTGCCGCCGCACGAGGGCCACCGCCACCTGGCGCAAGTCGTCGCCTGGAATCGCCTCGTCTACGCCGCCGTGGACTGCGAGCTCGCGGCCGGGCGGCTGCCGATCCTGCTCGGCGGCGATCACTCGCTCGCCATCGGCTCGATCAGCGCGGTGGCGCGGCGCTGCCGCGCGGCGGGCCGCAAGCTGCGCGTGCTGTGGCTCGACGCCCACGCCGATTTCAACACCGCCGCGCTGACCCCGAGCGGCAACATCCACGGCATGCCGGTGGCGTGTCTTTGCGGCTTCGGTCCCGACGATCTGACGCGCGTCGGCGGCAGCGACGCGGCGCTGCAGCCGGCCGACCTGCGGCTGGTGGGCATCCGCAGCGTCGACGACGCCGAGAAGCGCTTCCTGCGCGACGTCGGGATCGCGGTGTTCGACATGCGCTGCGTCGACGAGATCGGGATGCGGCAGACGCTCGAGCAGGCGCTGGCGGGCCTGGACGGCGACACCCACCTGCACGTCAGCCTCGACATCGACTTTCTCGACCCGGAGATCGCGCAGGGCGTGGGCACGCCGGTGCGCGGCGGGCCCACCTACCGCGAGTCGCAGCTGTGCATGGAGATGGTCGCCGACACCGGCCGACTCGGCTCGCTCGACATCATGGAATTGAACCCCGCGTTCGATCACCGCAACACGACCGCCGAGCTGGCGGTCGACCTGGTCGAGAGCCTGTTCGGCAAGAGCACGCTGATCCGGGCGCCGGCGCCGTAGTCGCTCGCCGGCGGACGCGTGTCTAGGCGAATCACGGCGGACGCGACAATCCGGCCGCGTTCAACGCGGCGGTGCTGGCGTTCCTGGCCGGCAACGACTGACGTCGATCCGGCGCGGGTAGCGGGAGGTGATTCAGGCAACCAGCGCGACGCGCGGTTGCGTACGCGCAAACTCGCGCAACTCGACCACGCCGTCGCGCCACGCCTGTTCGAGGTCGACCTCGGCTGCGGCCAGCGCCTCGGCACTCGGACGGCGGATGCCGACGACCCCGTAGGCCCGGTCGCGCCCGTTGTGCTTGGCCATGTAGAGCGCCTTGTCCGCCAGCCCGAGCACGCGCTCCCAACCCGGCGCGACGTTGTCCGGCGGCAGGCGCAGCGGCGAGTATCCGATCGACACGGTGACCTGCAGGTCCTGCCCGAGGATGCTGATCGGGGCCGCCGACACCGCGTGCATGATGCGCTGCACGATGTCGTCGAGCTGGCCCGCGGGTGCGGCAGGCACGAAGACGAGGAATTCCTCGCCGCCCCAGCGCACGATCATGTCCGTCTCGCGCAGCGTGTCGCGCAGCCGCCGCGCCACCGCGATCAGCGCGGCGTCGCCCACTGCGTGGCCGAAGCGGTCGTTGATCGACTTGAAGTTGTCGAGGTCGATGAGCAGGATCGCCTGCGTCGGCTCCTCGACGCCGCCGCGCCGGCGATCCTCTGCCGCGGGCTGCTCCTTGATGAAATTCTGGAAATGGCGCCGGTTGTAGAGCGCGGTGAGCGGGTCGTGGATGCTTTGCAGGCCGAGCTCGGCGTTCTTCTGCGCGAGCAGGTGGTTGGTCCGGCGCACCGTGCGGTACGCCCCCGCGACGATGGCGAAGGCGAGCGCGAAGACCCCGGCGAGCAGCCACCAGATGCGTTCCTGAGACTGCCGGTGCTGCACTTCGACGTCGCGCAGGCGCCGCTCGGTTTCGAAGTTCTTCTGCATCTCCAGCACGGCGTGCTCGCGGATCGCCACCGCGATCTTGTCGAGCACCCGCTGCTGGCGCTCGCGCAGCGCGAGCGCCGCCTTGTAGTCGCCGGCATCGGCGAGATACTGGCCGAAGTCCCCCAGCAGCGAGGCGGTCTCCGCGCTGGCGCCCGCGCGCTCGTACTCCGCCACCGCCTCCTCGGCGAGACGCTTGCCGGCGTCGACCCGGCCGAGCCCGAACAGGGCGAAACCCATGTTGGCCTTGTTCACCGCGACCGAACGCGCGTCGCCCAGCTGGCGGACGATCTCGAGCGACTGCGCCGACATGTCGTAGGCCGCCCTGAAGTCCTTGCGCCGCAGGTAGATGTCGGCCAGGTTGATGAGCGCGAAGGCCTCGGTGACTTCGGAGCCCGCCTCGCGCGCGATCGCCAGCGCTTCGCGCATCGCCGCGAGTTCCTCGTCCGGCCGGTTCAGCTCCTCGAGGGCGGCGGCCTCGGCCGCCTTCCCCTTGACCATGGCGAACACGCTGTTCGCGCGCCGGGCCTCCTCGAACGTCGCCCGGCTTTCCGCGAGCGCCTGTTCCGGCTGCTTCAGGTACTCGTGCAGGACCGAGAGCCAGTAGAGCGCGTTGGCGCGCCGGTAGGGATTGCGCGAGGCGTCCGCCAGCGCGTACGCCTCCTGCAGGCTGCTCGCGGCTTCACCCGAGCGGCCGAGCAACCGGGCGGAGACGCCGGAGGCGAGCGCCGCCCAGAAGCGGACGTAGTCGTCGCCGGCCGCGGCGGCGAGATGGCGGCTCTCGTTCGCCAGCGCATTGGCGCGGGACTCGTCGCCGGCCCGCGCCTCGACGTCGCTGCGGATCAGGAGCGCGATCGCGACGAGCGCGTCGTCGCGCGCCGCACTTCCCTCGCGCTCCAGCCGGTCCGCCAGCTGCAGCGCGTCGTCGATGCGCCCGGCGCCCACCAGGGCCTGGCCGTGCAGGGCGGTCACCAGGCGGCCCGTGCCGGCGTCCGCCGTCCTCGCCTGCGGCGCGAGCGCCTCCAGCTCGGCCAGCATTCGCTTCGGGAAACCCAGCAGGTCGACCTCGATCTCCTGCGCGCGCTTCCTGATCTCGGCATCCGCTGCCGCCGTTTCCGCCGTCGCCGCCGCCGCCGGCGTGGCCGGCGCGTCGAAGGCGACCGTCGCGGCGAGCAGCGCGAAGGCGCCGGCCGCCAGGACACGCGCGACGCCGCCTCCAGCGAACCGACCCTGACCGGCAGCCCGTGCCGGCAGGCGGCACCACCGGAGGCGCTGGGCGACAGGATGGGTCATCGATGGCTTCGCTTTGCCGATGCAGCGGACGCAAACCACGGGGTGGTCCCCAATGTCCGCCCCAGGCACACGCAAGAAACGCGCCCGCCTGCCCCGGCTCGGCCGGTGGCCCCTATTCCGGCTTGATGTTCGCTTCCAGGATGAACTTGCGGTAGCCGGCGATGTCGGCGTCGATGAACGCCGCGGCCTGCGCCTGGGTCATCGTCTCGGGGATGATGGCGCCCTGCGCGGCGAAGCGCTCCATGATGTCGGGCAGCTTCAGGATGCGCGCCACTTCAGCCGCAGCTTTTCCACCTTGTCCGGCGCCACGCCGGCGGGCATATAGAGCGCGGTCCAGGTGAACACGTCGAATCCGGGGAGGCCCGCTTCGGCGATCGTCGGCACGTCGGGCATCGTCGGCAGGCGCTGTCGACGTGGTCACCGCCAGCGCCCGCAGCTTGCCGGCCTTCACATGCGGCGACGAGGACACGACGCTGTCGAACATCACCGGGACGTGGCCGGCGATCACGTCGATCAGCGCCGGTCCGCTGCCCTTGTAGGGAATGTGCACCACTTCGACGCCCGCCACCTTCTTGACCATTTCCATGGCCAGATGAGAAGGCGAACCATTTCCGATCGACGCATAGTTGATCGTTGCCCGGCTTGGCCTTGGCCAGCGCCAGGAACTCCCTGAACGATTTCGCGGGAAAGTCGGGGTGCGCGAGCAGCAGCAGCGGCGCCTGGGCAACGATGGCGACCGGGACCAGGTCCTTCGCCGGGTTGGCCACCGGCGGGGTCGGGCTGAAGAGCAGCAGGCGATTCGTGTACCCGGTCACCGCCAGCGTGTAGCCGTCCGGGGGCGCCTGCATCGCCAGCTCCGCGCCGATGCTGCCGCTCGCGCCCGGCTTGTTGAGGATCACCACCGGCTGCGCCCAGCTTTCGCTCAATTTCTGCCCGATCGCGCGGGTGACGAAGTCCGTCGTGCCGCCCGGCGCGTACGGCACGATGATGTCGATCTGCCTGCTCGGGTACGGTTGCGCGCGCGCGGCGGTGACGGCGAGGCACAGCGCGCCGGCGCACAGCGCCGACAGCGCGCGCAGCAGCGTTGCTTGACGCATGACGCCTCCTGTTGCGACGCGGTCGCGCCGAAGCGCCGCTGACACGAGGCGAGATCGGCCAGCGCAAACCGCGCGACGCAGATGTCTTCCTTGTTGCGCGAATATATCACCAGCCCCGCGTCGCCCATGACGTGCAGGTACGGGTAGCCGTAGCGGCCGTGCTTGAGATACCCCGGCAGGCGCGGCGCGCCCTGCGGCTCGTCGCCGATGACGAATGCCGGTCGAAGACGACGCCGTCGTCGCTCAGCGCAAGCACGATCGGCGTGCGCGGCGTGCGCGTCGACGGCGCCGCGCCCGGCGGAGGGAGGCTCGGACAGCTGATGCAGAACCAGCGGCCGTCGGCAAGGCGCCCGAAGTGCGAGCGCGACACGGAGTTGGTGAATCCGGTCAGCACCGGGCCTCGACCATGTCTCGCCGTCGTCGCGGCTCTCCGTCACGCCCATCAGCGTGCCGCCCTCGTTGCGCAGCATCATGTGGATGACGCCGTCGTCGGTCTGGAAGAAGTTGGCCTCGTCGAAGCGGTGCGCAATGCCGAGAAGCTGCGCGCCCTTCGACGCGGCTTTGCCAGTCGTCGCAATAGTCGGCGGGCATGCCCGGGACGCCGAGCGCCGCCACCCGTGAGCCCGCGGGGTCGTCGGTGATCGCGTAGGTGAGCTGGCCCGCGAAGATCAGGCGACCGGTGCGCGTCGGCGCGGGCGGCATGAAGTTCATCATGTTGGCCATCACCGGCGTCGGCGCCGACCACGCGCGGCCGTCGTCGCGCGAGACGCGGGCCTCGGTGCGCACGTTCAACGCGACGTGGTCGTGCGCCGCCGTCGCCGCCTCCCTCGCGGCGTCGCGCTCGGCGTCCCAGCGTTCCCACTCGCCGCTGTACGCGATCAGCGCGCCGTCGTGCACCCGCATCCCGGAGGAAACGACGACGCTCGGCGCGTAGCGGCCGGGGCGGGCCGCGGCCACGGTGGCGGGCTCGCTCCACGTCCGCCCGCCGTCGCGCGAGAGCGCCATCACCATCTGCTGGCCGGACTCCTCTTCGTCCCTGATGCCGGACGACCACGTGGCGAACAGCGTGCCGGCGCGCGAGGCAAGCTGCGCCTGATGATTGAACGCCCGACCTTCCCGGCCGAGGAAGACGTCGACGTGCTCGACCGCGATCCTGCGCGCAGGCACCTTGCCCCACGCATTGGTGATCGGGGATGTTCGTTCGGCATCGTTCATGCAGGGTCCCTCCTACTCTTCAGCGCACCGGCCGGAATGCGCGGTCGGAGGCGTGGTCGGCCACGCGCCGCCGCCGGGCACGCCGACGAATGCAGGGGTGGGATGGGTTCATGGGAAGGCGCCGGGGGGCGGTGCCCGTCCGTGCCACGCGGGTCGGCGAAGTATAGCGCCGCGGGCGCGGGCCCCTCGCCGGCGCAGCCGTGGTACGTTTGCCGCGTCCTTCCGGAGTCCGCATCGTGAAACTCGCCGTCATCCCCGTCACGCCCTTTCAGCAGAACTGCTCGCTCGTCGTCTGCGAGGCCACCGGAGAGGCCGCGCTGGTCGACCCGGGCGGCGAGGTCGATCGCCTGCTCGCCGCCGTCGAGAAGACCGGCGCCAGGCTCGCGAAGATCCTGGTGACGCACGGGCATGCCGATCACTGCGGCGGCGTGGCCGACGTCGCGGCGCGCGCCGGCGTGCCGGTCGAAGGGCCGCAGCGCGAGGACGCGTTCTGGATCGACCAGCTCGAGCCGCAGGGCAGGGCCTTCGGCATGCCCGGCGCGCGCGCCTTCACGCCCGACCGCTGGCTCGAGGGCGGCGACACGGTGAGCGTGGGCGACACCCGCTTCGAGGTGCGCCATTGCCCCGGCCACACGCCGGGGCACGTCGTGTTCGTCGCCCCCGCGTTTCGCCTCGCGTTCGTCGGCGACGTGCTGTTCCAGGGCTCGGTCGGCCGCACGGATTTCCCGCGCGGCGATTTTCCGACGCTGGTGCGCTCGATCACGCAGGAGCTGTGGCCCTACGGCGACGACGTGAGGTTCGTCCCGGGGCACGGACCGATGTCGAGTTTCGGCGACGAGCGGCGCAGCAATCCGTTCGTGGGCGACGCGGCGCTGGCGCGCGCGCGGCCCTGAGCTCCTCTGCCTGCGGCCTGCATGCGGCCCCGCAGCCTAGGCCACTGCGGCAAGATCGCCTTCGCTCTCGATGGGATGGCGCCGCTACGGCGATTCACGCGACGCCAAGTCGACTTACTATTCCGTCGTCCTGCCGTCAAAGTGCTCGGTGTCCGCTTCCGCCTCGGCGCGGGTATGGTGGACGACGGCATCCCGATGATTCGGCGGCGCATAGAGCGTGTAGAGCTTCAGCGGAGCACTGCCGGTGTTGACGATGTTGTGCTTGGTCCCGGCGGGCACGAGCACTGCAAAGCCCGCGCGGATCGCCGTACGGACGCCGTCGAGAACCGCCTCGCCGGTCCCCTCCTCCACGCGAAAGAACTGGTCGAGCTTGTGCACTTCCGTTCCGATCTCGCCCTTCGGTTCCAACGCCATGACGACAAGCTGGCAGTTCCTGGCCGTGTAGAGAACCTGACGAAAATCCGTATTCCTGGTGGCGATACCCTCGATGTCCTGCACAAAGCCCTTCATGACGACTCTCCTTTCGTTGTTTCGCGCGCGCGACTCCTGTTCGACTGCGCGTTTCGGGAGCCGCGCTCTCTCCTCGCTGGCCCTATGCGTGTTCTTTCGCGAGCTCGTAGAACAGCGTGCCATCGTAGAACGACTTGATTCTGGCGACGCTCAAGGCCGGCACCGACTTGCCGCGCTCGACGGCCTTCGTGTCCGCTGCCAGCGCGAGCAACAGCTGCCACTCGACCATCGACACCAACGAACCGACGAGCGTCTCGCGGTTCGCGTTGATCATTTTGGTGAGCTCGGTCGCGGTGAACGCCTTGTCGCCATTGCTGTCGACCGTGGAGCACGCGCCGAACACCTTCCCGAAACGCCTGGCGTTGAACCGGCCTCGCTTGTCCAGGATGCCGGTGTCGCTGTCGTGCTTGCCCTTCTGGATGTTCTCGATGTCGATGCTCAGCGCCAGCAAAGAGCCTCGCGTCTGGACGCTCAAGGGCGCAACGATGGCAAGCGCGGCGACCTCCGCCACGCCAAACGGGAGGCCCAGCGCCTTGAGCCCGCGCGTGCACTCCGCAACGTCGACGGCGCGGTCGCTGTTGTCATCGAAGAAGGACGCGTGCCGCTGCAGCGTGGTGTCGCCGGGCCGGCTTCGCGCTTTCAACGTGCGGGGCAACTCGCGGGACTCCCGGCCTTTCGAGTTGCGGCGGGAAGGTGACGAACTGCCGGGCTTGCGTACGGCACTGGAAGCGCTCATGGCGGCTCGACAGGGTCGGCGTCAGCGCGCAGCGCGGCCGTGCACCGGGATCTGGATCTCGTTGCGGCGCAGAAACCACGGCATGAACGGCGGATCGTAGCGCGCAAAGACCGGCTCGCCGACCGCCGTCAGCCCGCGCTCGCCGATGAACTTCCGCAGCGCGGCGAGTTCTTCGCCATAGCGCGTCTCGCTCCACGTTCCGCGGTAGCGCACGACAGCCATCCGACGAGGCGGAGCCTCGGCAAGCACCACGCGGTCGTCCGTCGGCCGTGGCGCGTTCGCCAGCGTGTACGACGCCGGCAGCACGAACGCGATGCGCCATCGCGCGCCGGCCCGCTGCTGTTCCACCGGCGCCGTCATCGCGATCTTCGCGGAAGCTGCCTCCTGCTCGACAGGCGCCGTCATCGTGATCTTCTCCGCGGCACGGTTGTCGCCGGAGATGTAGCGGAACAGCCGCTGGAAGCCCTCGTTGCCGACGGCGTCGAACGCGCCGTCGACGAAGGTTTCGGCGACGACATAGCTCTGGTAATCGCGGACCTCGAAGGGCTCGTCGCGCTCGACCACGGCGTAGGCAGGTTCCTCGATAGCCATTGCAGCACCACTCCAGAGCGCCGCCATGGACAGAAACATCAGATGGCCGAGCCAGCGACGCGGTGTCTTGATCACCCGACAAGGCTACCGGCGTTCGAGGCGCGGGTCTGTTCGATGTCGCACATACAAGCGCCTGTCAGGCTGTCTGAACGCAGCGCACGGCCGCGGCAGATGCGCGACGCCGTAACGACGAAGCTTCGTCGCGCGGCAAGGATGGACCTGCTCAAACGTCATGCCGCCCTTGGCCGCGCCATCCACGGCGACGTGTCCTGCCATGTACGCCACCGAACAGACCGAAGGTGCCGGGCCCGCCTACCTTCTTCGAGCCGACATGAAACAGCCTTCCGAGCGCATGCAGTTGCAGGAAACATTGCCGAGCAGTCCGCTTTGAGGGTCCCCCGGGCCGATGCTGCGGTTGCAGTCATGGCGAAGTCCAAAGTCGCGATCTACGCTGCGATCGCGGCCAACGTGGCAATCGCCATCACCAAGTTTGTGGTCGCCGGCATCACCGGCAGTTCCGCGATGCTGTCCGAAGGGATCCACTCGGCTGTCGACACGTTCAACGGCGTCCTCCTGCTCGTCGGACTCAAGCTCAGCCAGCGGCCGGCGACACCCGAGCACCCCTTCGGACACGGCAAGGAGCTGTACTTCTGGAGCCTGATCGTCGCGGTGCTCATCTTCGGCCTGGGCGGGGGTGTGTCGTTCTACGAAGGCGTGCAACACATCCGCCATCCCGAACCGATGCGCAATCTCCTCTGGAACTACGTTGTGCTGGGCGTCGCCGGCGCGTTCGAGGCGGCGAGCTTCGCCATCGCGCTGCGGCTGTTTCTCAAGCAGGCCGGCGATACCCCGTTCTGGGAGGCGCTGCATCGCAGCAAGGACCCGACCACCTACACCGTGCTGGCGGAAGACTCGGCGGCCCTGGCCGGACTTGCGGTTGCCGCCGCCGGTATCGCGTTGAGCCACCGCTTCGACATGCCTGAACTCGATGGCGCCGCTTCGCTCGTCATCGGAGTGCTGCTCGCGGGCGTCGCGGTGGCGCTCATCGGGGAATCTCGCGGCCTGCTGATCGGGGAAGGCATTCGCCCCGAGACTGCACGCGCGATCCGGAGCATTGCGCTGGGGCAGCCTGGGGTACGCGATGTGGGACGCATCCTGTCGATGTACCTCGGCCCGGACGACGTGTTGGTCACGATGGACCTGGATTTCGACGAGGGCACGGCGGCGGTCGGCGCGGCCGCAGCGATCGCGGCCGTCGAGCGACAGGTGCGCGAACGCTACCCGATGATCAGACGCCTGTTCATCGAGGCCGGCGCGGTGCCGGCGCAACTGCGCTGGAGTCGGCCGGACTCGACGCAAGCGGCGGCCGCTCCTGAACAGGCGCAGCCCGAGCAGGCCCGCCGGCAGACTTCGAGGCGAACAGCCCGGTTATCTTGAATGCTGCTGCCCTGGAGGCGGCACGCGCGATGTCATTCCGGCAGCGCAGTGACCCTGCGGGCTGGCTGGAACGGTACCGCGGCCGCGAACAGAGCTTGCTCCGGCATCGCTTCAGTGCCCGATGAACCTCAGGATGAGCGGATCGGGAATTCCCGCTTCAGCAAAGCCCTTCGCACGCAGCACGCAGGAATCGCAGCTGCCGCAGGGTCTCGCATCCACTCCCGGGTCGTAGCAGCTGCTGGTGATCGAGTAGTCGACCCCCAGCGCCGTGCCCGCATTGATGATGTCGGCCTTGCTGAGCTTGATGAGCGGCGCATGAATCCTGAGCTTCTGCGTGCCTTCGACCCCGGCCCGCGTCGCCAGATTGGCCATGCGCACGTAGGCTTCGATGTACTCGGGTCGACAGTCCGGGTAGCCCGAGTAATCGAGCGCATTCACACCGACGAAGATGTCGCACGCGCCAATGACCTCGGCCCAGGCAAGCGCAAAGCTGAGGAAGATGGTGTTCCGGGCCGGGACATAGGTGATCGGGATTCCGTGCGACATCTGTTCGGTCGACCGGCCCTTGGGCACCGCCGTATCGCTGGTCAGCGCCGACCCGCCGAATGCCCGCAAGTTGATGTCGACCACGATCTGTCGCGCGGCGCCCAGACGCTGAGCGATCTGCTCGGCCTTCTCCAGCTCGACGCTGTGGCGCTGTCCGTACCGGAAGCTCATCGCGTAGGCATCGAAGCCCTGGCTGATGGCCATGGCGAGAACCGTCGCGGAGTCCAGTCCGCCGCTCAACAGGACGACCGCCCTGGGCGCGTCAGGGGTGTCGCGCCGCCTCACTCCACCGTCACGCTTTTCGCCAGGTTCCGTGGCTTGTCCACGTCCGTCCCGCGAATCACCGCGGTGTGATACGCCAGCAGCTGCAGCGGAATCGTGTGCACGATCGGCGACAGGTAGCCCGCGTGCTCGGGCAGCCGGATCACGTGGATGCCCTCGCTCGACTGCAGGTGGCTGTCGAGGTCGGCGACGACGTAGAGCTCGCCGCCGCGCGCGCGCACTTCCTGCAGGTTCGACTTCAGCTTTTCGAGCAGCGCGTCGTTGGGCGCGATGGCGACGACCGGCATCTCGGCGTCGACCAGCGCCAGCGGCCCGTGCTTCAGCTCGCCGGCCGGATAGGCCTCGGCGTGGATGTAGGAGATCTCCTTCAGCTTCAGCGCGCCCTCGAGCGCGATCGGGTAGTGCAGGCCGCGGCCGAGGAACAGCGCGTGCTGCTTTCGCGCGAACTTCTCGGCCCACGCAATCACCTGCGGCTCGAGCGCGAGCGCCGCCTGCAGCGCCGCGGGCAGGTGCCGCAAGCCGCGCAGCCACGACGCCTCCTGCTCCGCGGAAAGACGGCCGCGCAGCTTCGCGAGCGTCAGCGCCAGCAGGAACTGCGCGGTGAGCTGGGTGGTGAACGCCTTGGTCGACGCGACGCCGATCTCGGTTCCCGCGCGCGTCAGGTACGTCGAGTTCCGTCTGCCGCACCATCGAGCTGGTGCCGACGTTGCAGATGGCGAGCGTGTGCGCGTGCCCCAGCGCCTTCGCGTGGCCGAGCGCGGCGAGCGTGTCCGCGGTCTCGCCCGACTGCGACACCACGACCACCAGCGCGTTCGGGTTCGGCACGCTGTCGCGGTAGCGGTATTCGCTGGCGATTTCCACCGGGCAGGGAATCCGCGCCAGCGACTCGATCCACTGCTTCGCGACCAGGCTCGAGTAGTAGCTGGTGCCGCAGGCGAGGATCAGCACGCTGTCGACCGCCGCCAGCGTCGCCGCGGCGTTCGCGCCGAAGAGGTCGGCGCCGATGCCGGCCACGCCTTCGAGCGTGTCGGCGACCGCGCGCGGCTGCTCGAAGATCTCCTTCTGCATGAAGTGCCGATAGGGCTCGAGCTCGACCGCGGCGCCCGAGGCTTCGATGGTGACCACCGGGCGCTCGACGCGCTGCGCCGTGCGCGTCGTAGATCGCGTAGGACTCGCGGCGGATGTCGGCGATGTCGCCCTCCTCGAGATACGCGACGCGCCGCGTGACCGACAGCAGCGCCGCGGCGTCGGAGGCGAGGAAGTGGTCGCCGTCGCCGAGGCCGACGACCATCGGGCTGCCCTGCCGCGCGCCGATCACGCGGCCGGGCTCGCGCGTCGAGATCACGGCGATCGCGTAGGCGCCGTGGAATTCGGCGACGGCCATGCGCACGGCCGCGAGCAGGTCGCCGGCGCCGGCGCCGTGCCAGTGCGCATGGACGAGGTGCGCGATGACCTCGCTGTCGGTCTGCGTCGCGAACGCGTAGCCGGCGGCGATCAGCCGCTCGCGCAGCGCCTCGAAGTTCTCGATGATGCCGTTGTGGACCACGGCGACTTCGCCGCCCGAGACGTGCGGATGCGCGTTGACCGGCGTCGGCGCGCCGTGCGTCGCCCAGCGGGTGTGCGAGATGCCCGTGCCGGCGGTGAGATGGCTGGCGTCGACCTGCGCGGCGAGATCGGCGACGCGCGCCGTGCTGACGAGCCGCAGGAGATGCGCGTCGGCGCCGGCGCCCTTGATGACGGCGAGACCCGTCGAGTCGTAGCCCCGGTACTCGAGCCGGCGCACGCCGTCGATCAGCAGCGGGACGATGTTGCGGCCGGAGGCCGCGCCGACTATGCCGCACATGGTGGGATGTTCCTCAGAGTCAGGTTTTCTTCACGGGCCGCTTCCACCCCGGCACCGAGATCTGCTTCGCCCGCGTCACGGTGAGCGTGTCGGCGGGCGCCTCGCGGGAGATGACGCTGCCGGCGCCGATCGTGGCGCCCTTGCCGACCGTGACCGGCGCCACCAGCACGCTGTTCGAGCCGATGTGGGCGCCGTCCCCGATCACCGTGCGGTGCTTGTTCGCGCCGTCGTAATTGGCGGTGATGGTGCCGGCGCCGACGTTGACGCCGCTGCCCACCGCCGAGTCGCCGACGTAGGCGAGGTGATTGGCCTTCGCGCCGCGGCCGAGCGTGCTCGCCTTCACCTCGACGAAATTGCCGATGTGCACGTCGTCGGCCAGCGTCGTGTCCCGGCCGCAGCCGCGCATACGGTCCGATGCGGCAGTTGGCGCCGACCGTTGCCGCTTCCAGATGCGAGAACGGCGCGATGACCGTGCCGGCGCCGACCGTCACGTCCTTCAGCACGCAATGCGCGCCGACGCTCGCCTCGTCGCCCAGCGCGACGTCGCCTTCGAAGACGCAGCCGACGTCGATGCGCACGTCGCGGCCGCAACTGAGCCTGCCGCGCAGGTCGAACCGGTCCGGGTCGGCGATCCAGGTTCCCGCCGCAAGCAGCGCGCGGGCCTGCCGGCGCTGGACGATGCGCTCGATCGCAGCCAGCTGGGCGCGATCGTTGACGCCCTGGATGTCCTCCTCGCGCGCCGCGAGGTGCGCGGCGACCGGCGTGCCGGCGGCGACGGCCATGGCCACGACGTCGGTCAGATAGAACTCGCGCTGCGCGTTGTCGTTGCGCAGCGCGGCGACCCAGGCCCGCAGCAGCGGTGTCGGCGCGGCAAGCACGCCGGTGTAGATCTCGTCGATCGCCCGTCTGCGCCGGCGTCGCGTCCTTGTCCTCGACGATGGCGCGCACGGCGCCTGCCGCGTCGCGCACGATGCGACCGAGGCCCGCGGGATCGGCCACGCGCGCCGTCAGCAGCGCGAGCTGCCCCGCGGCGGCGAGGCCGGCGATCGCCGCGAGCGTCGCCGCGGGGATCAGCGGGCAATCGCCGTTGACCACGACGGTGATCCCGTCGCCGGCAAGCGCGGCCAGCGCGATGCGGACCGCATCGCCCGTGCCGCGCGGCGGGTCCTGCGTGACGAACGTGAGGTCGGGCGCGGCCAGCGCCTTCGCGCACCGCCTCGCCGCCGTGGCCGACGACGACCGCGAGCGCGCGCGGCGACAGCGCGCGCGCCGCCGCCAGCACGTGCGCGACCAGCGGCCGTCCGGCGAGCGGGTGCAGCACCTTCGGCACCGCCGAGTGCATGCGCTTGCCCTGGCCGGCGGCCATCACGATGATCTGGAGAGAAGGGGTGGCCACGGAGAAAGGGTGGGGTTGGCGCACGCGCGGGCCGCGCGCAGGCGCAAAGATTGCAATGATACGACAACACCCTGGCCGTGCCTTGCGGGCGCCGGAGCTTCGCCGGCCGCCGGCGATGCGCCGCGCAACCCGAAATGCTACAGTTCGAGACACAGCTGACGCCGCCCGGAGATCAGCGCCGCGCCACAAGCCCAGGAGAGACCCCATGCGCCATTTTCGCTTGCTGCTCGCCCTCGTCGCGGGCGTTGCCGCCGCCGCGCTCGCGCTGCCCGCCGTCGCCGCCGATGCCTGCAAGAACCGCGGCGAGCTCGACGCGATGTACTGCGACGCGAACAACGATCTCGTCGCCGACCCGCCGGCGGACAGCAAGAAGTGGAAGAACCCGTCGACCATCGTCTTCACCTATACGCCGGTGGAGGACCCCGCCGTCTACGAGAACGTCTTCAAGCCGTTCACCACGCATCTGGCCGCCTGCCTCAACAAGAAGGTCGTGTTCTACCAGGTGCAGTCGAACGCCGCCGAGATCGAGGCCATGCGCTCGGGCCGGCTGCACGTGGGCGGCTTCTCGACCGGGCCGACCGCGTTCGCCGTCAACCTCGCCGGCGCGGTGCCGTTCGCGGTCAAGGGCACGGCCAAGGAATTCCAGGGCTACAACCTCATCGTGATCGTGAAGGCAAGCTCGCCGTACCAGAAGATGTCGGACCTGAAGGGCAAGAAGGTCGCGCACACGTCGCCGTCGTCGAACTCGGGCCATCTCGCGCCGCTGGCGCTGTTCCCGGGCGAGGGCCTCACGCCGGACAAGGACTACAAGATCATCTTCTCCGGCAAGCACGACCAGTCGGTGCTCGGCGTCAACTCCGGCGACTACGACGCGGCGGCGGTCGCCTCCGACGTCTTCCACCGGATGGCGGTGCGCGGGCAGGTGAAGGAAGGCGACTTCCGCATCATCTACCGCAGCCAGAAATTCCCCACCTCGTCGTTCGCCTACGCGCACGACCTCGACCCGGCGCTCGTCGACAAGATGCTCGGCTGCTTCTACGACTATCGCTTCCCGGCCGAGATGCAGAAGGCGTTCGACGGCGCCGACCGCTTCTTCCCGATCAACTACAAGACGACCTGGGAAGTGGTGCGCGCCGTGGCCAAGGGCTCCGGCCAGGGCTTCGACAAGGCGTCGTACGACAAGGAAACCGCGCGCGAGAAGGCCGAGGCCGCGAAGAAGAAGTAGCTAGCCCGGTTGCGCGAACGCGCAACCGGGGTGGACATGCCCATGGCCACCGTGGCCCCGGGTTTCGCTGGCGCTCAACCCGGGCTACGCCGCTGCGCAATTCCGCTCCCACGCCAATCATGTTGACGCTCAAGCACCTGTCCAAGTCGTACGTCGCCGGCAAGCCGGTGCTGACCGACGTCAACCTCGACATCGATGCGCAGGGGATCACCGCGATCATCGGCGCGTCGGGCACGGGCAAGTCGACGCTGATCCGCTGCGTCAACCGGCTGGTGGACCCGACCGAGGGGGAGATCCTGTTCGAAGGCGCGGATCTCGCGCGGCTCGCCGGCCGCGAACTGCGCCACGCCCGCCGCCACATCGGCATGGTGTTCCAGGAATACAACCTGGTCGAGCGGCTGACGGTGATGGAGAACCTGCTGTCGGGACGCCTCGGCTACGTCTCGGCGTGGAGGGCGTGGCGGCGCAGGTTCCCGCCCGAGGACATCGCCCGCGCCTACGAGCTGCTCGACGTGGTCGGGCTCACCGGGTTCGCGCAACAGCGCGCCGACGCCCTCTCCGGCGGCCAGCGGCAGCGCGTGGGCATCGCCCGCGCCGTGATGCAGGAGCCGCGGCTGCTGCTTGCCGACGAGCCGACCTCCTCGCTCGATCCCAAGACCTCGGTCGAGATCATGGAGCTCCTGGCGCAGCTCGGGCGCTCGCGCGGCATCCCGGTGCTGATCAACATGCACGACGTCGAGCTCGCCCGGCGCTTCGCCGACCGCATCATCGGCATGGCGGGCGGTGGCATCGCCTTCGACGGGCCGCCGTCGCAGCTCACCGACGACACGCTGAAGACGATCTACGGCGGCACGGGCTGGCTGCAGTGAGACGGGCGCCGCAGGCCTCGAGCGCGCGATGAGCAAACCCGCCACGGCCGCGCTGCCCGCGGAAGCGTTCCCGCGCAGCCGCGCGTCGAAGCTCGCCGTCGTCGCGCTCGTGGTCTACGTCGTCTACGCGTGCGCGCAGCTCGAGGTCTCGTGGGAGCGCGTGCAGACCGGGCTCGTCAACGCGGTCAAGTTCTTCGACCGGCTGTTCCCGCCGAATTTCGAGCGCTGGGAGCTGCTGGCGAAGGGTCTCAAGGAGAGCCTCGAGATCGCGGTGCTCGCGAGCACGCTGGGGATCGTGCTCGCGCTGCCGATCGGGCTCCTCGCCGCGCGCAACCTGATGCCGCCGTGGGCGACGTGGCCCGCGCGCTTCATCATCGTCGCCGCCCGCTCGTTCCATCCGGTGATCGTCGCGATCCTGTTCGTGAAGGCGGTCGGCTTCGGCGCGCTGGCGGGCATCCTGGCGCTGACGGTGGCCTCGATCGGCTTCATCGGCAAGCTGTTCACCGAGGCGATCGAGGAGATCTCGCTGAAGCAGGTGGAGGCGATCCGCGCGACCGGCGCGTCGTTCGGCTCGGTGCTGGCATTCGGCGTGATGCCGCAGGTGTTCTCGCGCTTCATCGGCTTCGCGACCTACCAGCTCGATTCGAACCTGCGCAACTCGACGATGGTGGGGATCGTCGGCGCCGGCGGCGTCGGCGGCACGCTGTTCGCGGCGTTCCAGCGCTTCGACTACGACTTCGTCTGCGCGATCCTGATCTCGATCATTGCGCTGATCATGATCGGCGAGGTGCTGGCGACCGGCGTGCGCGCGATCTTCGTCGGCAATGCGACGCTGGCGGACATCTTCCGCCGGGGCGGGGCGCTGCCGCGCGAGCGCCACCTCGAGGACGACTGATGGCGGCGTCGCTCCCGCCGCACGACGCGCCGGCGGCGCCGCGCGTCTGGCGCCGCTTTTCGCGGGCGCAGCGGCTCGCCCGCTTCGCGGTCTACCTCGTCATCGTCGCGGCGATCGCGCTGTCGATCCAGTCGGTCGAGGTGATCCCCGAATTCCTGGCCGACGCCCCCGAGCAGGTGCTCGATCTCGTCACCCGGATGTGGCCGCCGGATTGGGGACACTACCGCGGGACGATCCACGACGCGCTGGTCGAGACGCTCCACATCGCCACGCTGGGCACGCTGCTTGCGCTGGTCCTGGCGATGCCGGTGGGGATCCTCGCCGCGCACAACCTCGTGCCGTCGACGCCGTTGAACCTGTTCGCGAAGCTGATCCTCGTGTCGTCGCGCTCGGTGAACTCGCTGGTGTGGGCGCTGCTGTTCGTGGGCATCTTCGGACCCGGCGCGCTCGCCGGCACGCTCGCCATCGCGTTCCGCTCGATCGGCTTCGTCGGCAAGCTCTTCGGCGAGGCGCTCGAGGAGGCGCAGCCGGGCCCGATCGAGGCGCTCAGCGCCGCCGGCGCGCCGTGGCTGTCGCGGATGACCTTCGGCTACTGGCCGCAGGTGAAGCCGGCGTTCTGGTCGATCGCGCTCTTCCGCTGGGACATCAACGTGCGCGAATCGGCGGTGCTGGGGCTGGTGGGCGCCGGCGGCATCGGCATGGCGCTCGATTCGGCGCTCAATCTCTTCCAGTGGGACCGCGTCGCAGTGATCCTGGCGGCGATCTTCGCGGTGGTGATCGTCGCCGAGCTGATCGTGACCCAGGTGCGCAGGCGGGTGATCTGATGGCGATCATCGCGGTGTTCAACCAGAAGGGCGGCGTGGGCAAGACGACGACGGCGCTCAACCTGCTGGCGGCCATCGCCCGGCGGGGAGCGCGCCCGCTCGGCATCGACCTCGACCCGCAGGCGCACCTGTCGCAGGTCTTCGGCGTGCACCCGAAGCTGGCCGAGGATTCGGTCTACAGCTTCTTCGCGCAGCAGCGCCCGCTCGACGACATCGCGCGCATCACCCGCAGCGGCGTCGTCGTGTGCCCGGCGCATCTCGAGCTGGCGAAGCTCGACTCGATGCTGGGCAGGAGCGTCAACATCGTAACCCGCCTGCGGCAGGCGCTGCACGCGCCGGACGCCACCGCCGGCCCGGTCGTCATCGACACCTGCCCGCTGTTCAACGCGCTCTCGCTCAACGCCGTCTTCGCCTGCGACCTGCTGCTGGTGCCGGTGTCCTGCGACTACCTCGCGCTGCGCGGCGCGCGCGAGGTGGAGCGTGCGCTGAACGCGCTCGAGCCTGTGTTCAAGCAGCGGCTGCCGCGGCGCTACCTGCTCACGCGCTACGACGCGCGACGGCGGATGAGCGGCGACGTGGTGGAGCGGATGAACGAGGCGCTGCGGCCGGAGGAAATATGCGCGACGCGGATCCGCGAGAGCGTGCGGCTGGCGGAGAGCCCGGCGTTCGAGCTCGACGTGTTCCGCCACGCGCCGGACAGCATCGGCGCCGACGACTACCAGGCGCTGCTGGAAGAGCTAGTGGGTGCCGGGTTTGCCGACTGACGGCGGCGCGGCGAGCGGGCGCAGCGGCTCGCTGGCGCTCATGCGCTCGATCACGCTGGCGACGTCGAGCGCTTCGGCTTGCCGGCCGACGGCCTGGGTGTGGCAGTCGACCACTTCGCATTTCTGATACATCTGGCGCAGCCGCCGCTCGGCGTCTTCGCGGGTCGCCGCCATGATGGATATGTTCTCAACCCGCTGACCGGTGTGGGTCCGGATGTTGAAACCGTAACGGGTCATCGCCACTCTCCTGCCATGTTCCCCGCCGCCGGCCGCGGGATTTCTGCCGTTGTCGCTTTGCAATCAGGGGTTTCGGCGCGGGGATTGATATGATAGATCGAGAACACGACAAAAAGCCATTGGCGACACAGGATTTTTCCCGTGACAGGTTCCGCTACGCCTCCCCCGATCTCGCCCGCATTTTCCGACGACGTCGTCGCCGCGCCCAAGGAAGCGGCCCTGCTTCTAGCCAGCCTGCGGCGAATGAAGATAGTGAGCGCAAACCAACCGATCACGTTCGTCGCGCTCGCCGGCGGCGTATCGTCGGACATCTACCGCGCAGTCCTGCCGGACCGCGCAGTGTGCATCAAGCGCGCGCTGCCCAAGCTCAAGGTCGCCGCCGACTGGCGGGCGCCGGTCGAGCGCAACCGGTGGGAAGTCGAATGGATGCGCGTGGCCGCCGGCATCGTCCCGGCGGCGGTCCCGGCGATACTCGGCGAAGACCGCGACGCCGGCTGCTTCGCGATGGCCTATCTCGGCGCCGACGACCACCCGGTGTGGAAAGCACTGCTCGCCGCCGGGGGCATCGATGCGCCGACCGCCGCGCGGGTCGGCGACGCGCTGGGTCGCATCCACGCGGCGACCGCCGACCGGCCCGACATCGCGGCGCGCTTTCCGACCGACGCGATCTTCTACGCGATCCGGCTCGAGCCCTACCTGGTCGCGACGGCCCGCGCGCATCCCGATCTGGCGCCCCGGTTCGCGGCCCTGATCGCCGCGACCCAGATGAACAAGCGGGTGCTGGTCCACGGCGACTTCAGCCCCAAGAACATCCTGATCGGGCCGGCGGGGCCGGTGATCCTCGATGCCGAATGCGCGTGGTACGGCGATCCGGCGTTCGATCTCGCCTTCGTGCTGAACCACCTGCTGCTCAAGGGCGCGTGGCGGCCCGCGTGGCGGGCGCGCTACGGCGAGGCGTTTGCGGCGCTCGCGCAGGCCTATCTCGCTCACGTCTCGTGGGAGGCGGCGGACGCGCTCGAAGCGCGCACGGCGCACCTGCTACCCGCGCTCATGCTGGCTCGCGTCGACGGCAAGTCTCCGGTCGAGTACCTCGACACGCCGGATCAGCGCGACGAGGTGCGCATGTTTGCGCGCGGGCTGCTGCAGGAGCCGGTCGCGCGGCTCGACGCCATCGCCGCGCGTTGGGTCGCGGCAGGAGCGCCGTCATGAGCGCACCGATCTCGGGTGTGCGCGGGCGCCGCGTCTGGGATTCGCGCGGGCGGCCCACGGTCGAAGTGGAGGTCACGCTCGCCGACGGCAAGACGGGCCGCGCGATCGCCCCCGCCGGCGCCTCGCGTGGCAGCCGCGAGGCGGTGGACCTGCGCGACGGCGGCGCGCGCTTCGGCGGCATGGACGTGCTGCAGGCGATCGCCGGCGTCGACGGCGCCATCGCGCGCGCGCTCATCGGGCGCGATGCCGCGGACCAGGCCGGCGTCGACGCCGCGCTGATCGCCCTGGACGGCACGCCGAACAAGGCGCGGCTCGGCGGCAACGCGACCATCGCCGCATCGCTCGCGACCGCGCATGCGGCGGCGGCCTGCGGCGGGCGTGCCGCTCTGGCGCCATCTCGCGGGCGGCGGCCCGATATCGCTGCCGCAGCCGGAGATCCAGATCTTCGGCGGCGGCGCGCACGCAGGGCGGCGCATCGACGTGCAGGACCTGATGGTCGTCGCCACCGGCGCGGCGACCTTCGCCGAAGCGCTCGCGATGACGGCGGAGGTCTACCGCGCTGCCGGCGAGCTGATGCGCGACGCGGGCTGCCTCCTGGGTGTCGCCGACGAAGGCGGCTGGTGGCCGGCGTTCGACAGCAACGAGGCCGCGCTGACGATGCTGGTGCGCGCGATCGAGCGCGCCGGCTACCGGCCGGGGACCGACGTCGCGATCTCGCTCGACATCGCCGCCTCCGAGTTCGGCCGCGACGGCCGCTACCGGCTCGGGCTCGAGGGGCGCGAGCTCGACCGCGACGGCCTCGCGGAGCTGCTGCTGGGCTGGCTCGACCGCTACCCGATCGTGGCGATCGAGGATCCCTTCGGCGAGGACGACCGCGACGGCTGGATCGCGTTCGCCCGCGCCGCGGGCACGCGGGTGCAGCTCATCGGCGACGACTACCTCACCACCAACGCGGCGGCGGTCGCGCGCGCGGCCGCCGACGGCGCGTGCAACGCGGTGCTGATCAAGCCCAATCAGGCCGGGACGCTGACCGAGACGCTCGCGGCGCTGCGCGCGGGCAAGGCGGCGGGCTTCGGCACGATCGTCTCCGCGCGGTCCGGCGAGACCGAGGACGTGTCGATCGTCCACCTCGCCGTGGGCTGGAACGCCGGCCAGCTCAAGGTGGGCTCGTTCGCGCGCTCGGAGCGCATGGCGAAGTGGAACGAGGCGCTGCGTATCGAGGAGGCGCTGGGCGGCGCGGCGCACTTCGCGCGGCCGCTCGCCTGGCGCCGATAAGCAGGGTCAGACTCAGGTGGCGTAGCCCGGGTTGAGCGCCAGCGAAACCCTGGTGGTTGCGACAATGGCCACGACTGCCCCGGGTTTCGCTGGCGCTCAACCCGGGCTACGCCACCCGCACGACCCGTGCCACGCCCAACGCATCACGGACCAAGCAGAAAATCGGCGAGCTCGGCGAACCCGGCCCCCGCTTCCTGTCGCGTAACCCACGCCGGGAGCGTCGCGATGCGATCGGCGAATGCGCGCACGTTCGCCACGCCGACGGCATGCGGGAAGAATTCGAACATCGGCGCGTCGTTCGGCGAATCGCCGGCGAAGACGAAGCGCTCGCGCTCGGCGTCGAGGTCGATCGCGAAGGCTTCGGACAGCAACGCGCGCGTCATCGTCAGCTTGTCGTAGGTGCCGAACCAGCCGTTGACGTGGATCGAGCTCACCTTGGCCGTGAGGCCCTCGGATCGCATCAGCTCGACGATGCGATCGACCGCGGCGCGCGGCAGCGGGGGCACGTCCTCGCAGAAATCGATCGCGATGTCGGCCTCGCGATAGCGCTGGTCCGACGCGAGCGCGCAGCCCGGCACGGCGGCCACGATGCGCGCGGCGATCGCATCGAGCCGCGCGCGGTTCGCGCGGCGTGCCGCGGCGTCGACGGCGTAGCGCCGGACGAGCTTGCGCGTGGCGTCGTCGTGGCGCATGTAGAACGCGCCGTTCTCGCCGACCACGGCATCGACCGGCCACATGCGCGCGATGTGATCGCACCACCCGGCCGGGCGGCCGGTGATCGGGATCACGAGCTTTCCCGCGGCCCGCAGCCGTTCGAGCGCGGCGTAGGCAGGCGCGGTGAGGCGGCCGTGCGTCGAGAGCGTGTCGTCGATGTCGGTGAGCACAACGCGGATCGCGCAGCGGGCGACGTCCGGCATCCCGGCCAACGGCCGCAGCCGCGGCACCTCGAAGTATGTGCTCACTGTTTTGCTGCGACGCCCGCAGCCATGACCGCCGACTCCACATAGGCGGCCACGCGCGCGCAGTCCGCCGCCGCCATGCCGAGGCCGCACTTGGTCCGCCGCCACAGCACGTCGTCGCCGGTGCGCGCCCATTCCTCGCGCACCAGATAGTCGATCTCCGCGGCGCTCAACCCCTGGCCGAAGTCCTCGCCGAGGTCGGCGGCGCGCTTCGCCTCGCGCAGGATCGCCGTGGCAAGCGCTCCGTGCCGGTGCGCCAGCCCGCGCAGCAGCGGCCTGGGCAGCGCCGGATAGCGTCGCCCCAGCGCGTCGATCCACGCGTCGAGCCCCCCTGGCGGCAGGTCGCCCCCGGGCAGCGGGCGCTCGCGCGTCCACGCCGGCCCCATCTGCGGCAGGTAGGGCGCCAGCTCGGAGAGCGCGTGCTCGGCAAGCTTTCGATACGTGGTGAGCTTGCCGCCGAAGATCGAAAGCACCGGTGCGCCGGCCGGCGCGCCGTCGGCGCCGGTGTCGACCTTGAACACGTAATCGCGCGTGATCGCGGAAGGGTCCGTGGCACCGTCGTCGTAGAGCGGGCGCACGCCGCTGAACGTCCACACGATGTCCGAGACGGTCAGCGGCCGCGCGAGATAGGTGTTGGCGAGCGCGAGCAGGTACGCGATCTCGTCGTCGGTGATCCGCGGGTCCTCGAAGGCCGCGACCGGGACGTCGGTCGTGCCGATCAGCGAATAGCGGTCGAGGTAGGGGATCACGAACACGATGCGGTGGTCCGCGTTCTGCAGGATGTAGGCGTGCTCGCCGGCGTGCACGCGCGGCACCACGATGTGGCTGCCCTTGACGTGGCGCACGCTCTCGCGCGCCGGCGAATGGCTGATCGTGTCGCGCACCGCTTTGACCCACGGGCCGGTGGCGTTGACGATCGCCGTCGCGGTGACTTCCCGGGCGTCCCCGGACGCGTCGGACAGCGTGGCGCGCCAGTGCCCGGAGTCGCGCTTCGCTCCGGTGAGCCGGGTGCGCACGCGGACCTCGGCCCCCAGCGCGTGGGCCGCCATCACGTTCTGCACGACGAGGCGCGCATCGTCGACGCGCGCGTCGGCGTAGACGAAACCCTTGCGGAAGTGCGGCTTCAGCCCCGCGCCCCACGTGCCGTCGCGCAGGTCGACGCCGAACGAGCCGGGCAGGATTTCGCGCCGGCCGAGGTGATCGTAGAGAAACATGCCGACGCGGATCATCCAGGCCGGCCGCAGGTGCGGCTCGTGGGGCAGCACGAACGCGAGCGGCTGCACGAGGTGCGGCGCGCAGCGCAGCAGGACCTCCCGCTCGGCCAGCGATTCGCGCACCAGGCGGAATTCGTATTGCTCGAGATAGCGCAGGCCGCCGTGGATCAGCTTGGTGCTCCACTGCGACGTGGCCCCCGCGATGTCGCCCTGCTCGACCAGCAGCACGGAGAGCCCGCGGCCCGCAGCGTCGCGCGCGATGCCGGCGCCGTTGATGCCGGCGCCGATGATGGCGAGGTCGTAGATCCGGTCGGGGGGAGAGGACATGGGTCGTACTGCCGGAGGACGGTCGAGTTTACCGCAGCGGCGTGGCCGCTTGCGCTACCATCACGGCTGTCGACGCCTCGATTCCGCGACCCGGTGCGTAGCCCGGCGTTGAGCGAAGCGAAACCCGGGTGCCTCGTGGCCATGGCCGCGACCGCCCCGGGTTTCGCTTCGCTCAACGCCGGGCTACACATGCGGGCACCACGCAACGGTTACGCATCGCCCCTCGGAGCACCGCCATGCAGCTCGTTCCCGAAATCACCGCGCTCGTCCCCGAGATGAAAGCGTGGCGCCACCATCTGCACGCCCATCCGGAGACCGCGTTCGAGGAAGCCGCCACCAGCGCGTTCGTCGCCGAGCGGCTGCGCGCGTTCGGCCTCGACGTGCACACGGGCCTCGCGAAGACCGGCGTCGTCGGCGTGCTGCGCTGCGGCGACGCGACGCCCGGCAGCGCAACGGCCATCGGCCTGCGCGCCGATCTCGACGCGCTGCACATCGAGGAGAAGTCGGGCGTCGCGCATCACTCGCTGACCCCGGGCAAGATGCACGCCTGCGGGCACGACGGGCACACGACGATGCTGCTCGCGGCCGCCTCCGTGCTGGCGCGCAGGAAGAGCTTCAACGGCACCGTGCACTTCATCTTCCAGCCGGCCGAGGAGAACGAGGGCGGCGGGCGCGTGATGGTCGAGGAGGGCCTCTTCGAGCGCTTTCCCATGCGCGCGGTGTACGGCATGCACAACTGGCCGCGCCTGCCGGCCGGCCAGTTCGCGCTGCGCGAGGGTCCGCTGATGGGCGCCTACGACATCTTCGAGATCGTCGCCACCGGCCGCGGCGCGCACGCGGCGATGCCCTACGACAGCAAGGACCCGATGCTGTTCGCCGCGCACGCGATCAACGCGCTGCAGACGATCGTGTCGCGCAACATCCACCCGCAGGACGCGGGCGTCGTGAGCGTGACGCAGGTGCACGCGGGGGACACGTGGAACATCATCCCGCAGGAGGTGGTGCTGCGCGGCACCGCGCGCAGCTTCAGGACCGAGGTGCAGGACCTGATCGAGCAGCGCATCCGGGCGATCGTCGCGGGGGTGGCCGCCACGTTCGACATGAGCGCGACGGTGCGCTACGAGCGGCGCTATCCGGCGACTGTCAATTCAGCGGCGGAGACGCGGCACGCGCTCGCCGCCGCCGCCGCGGTCGTCGGCGCCGCGCAGGTGGACACCAACCCGACGCCGGAGATGGCGAGCGAGGATTTCGCGTTCATGCTGCAGGCAAAGGCCGGCTGCTACGTCTGGCTCGGCGCGGGGCGCGGGCCGGGCACGCCGGGCCTGCACAATCCGCACTACGACTTCAACGACGAGGCGCTGGCGATCGGGGCGAGCTACTGGGTAACGCTGGCGGAGCAGCAGCTGGCAGCGTGAAGACGTGACCGGGTGATTGCGTAACCGGATTGCGTAGCCCGGGTTGAGCGGAGCGAAACCCGGGTGGGCGCGGCAATGGGCAAGATCGCCCCGGGTTTCGCCTGACGGCTCAACCCGGGCTACGCAAATCGCGGGGCAGCGGCTCGCGGAGCGCGCGCGATCAGGCGCGGTGGCGCATCTTGCGGATGGCCTCGAGCTGCGCCATCGCGATGGCCAACTCGGCTTCGGCGGAAGCGATCGTTTCCTTCGACGCCCGGTCGAGCAGCGCCTGTTCGGCCGCCTTCTTGGCCTCCAGCGCCTTCACTTCGTCGAGATCCTTAGCGCGGATCGCGGTGTCGGCGAGGACGGTGACGCGCTGCGGCTGCACCTCGACGTAGCCGCCCTGGATGAACACCAGCTCTTCCCGGTCCTGGTCCGGCAGCTTGACCCGCAGCGCGCCCGGCTTGATCTGTGTCAGCAGCGGCGTGTGCCGCGGATAGATGCCGAGCTCGCCCATGATGCCGGGAAGAATGACGAATTCCGCCTCGCCGGAGAAGATCTGCTCTTCGGCGCTGACGACGTCGACGTGGATCGTGTGGGCCATGATGTTCCCGGGTTATTGCAGCGTCTTCGCCTTCTCGAACGCTTCCTCGATCGTGCCGACCATGTAGAACGCCTGCTCGGGCAGCGCGTCGCACTCGCCGTTGACGATCATGGCGAAGCCCTTGATCGTGTCCTTCAGCGTGCAGTACTTGCCCGGCGAGCCGGTGAACACCTCGGCGACGCTGAACGGCTGCGACAGGAAGCGCTGGATCTTGCGCGCCCGCGCCACCGCGAGCTTGTCCTCGGGCGAGAGCTCGTCCATGCCCAGGATCGCGATGATGTCGCGCAGCTCCTTGTAGCGCTGCAGCACCGACTGCACCGCGCGCGTGGTGTTGTAGTGCTCCTCGCCGATCACGTGCGGGTCCACCTGGCGCGACGTCGAGTCGAGCGGATCGACCGCCGGATAGATGCCGAGGGAGGCGATGTCGCGCGACAGCACGACGGTGGCGTCGAGGTGGCCGAAGGTCGTGGCCGGCGACGGGTCGGTCAGGTCGTCGGCCGGCACGTACACGGCCTGGATCGACGTGATCGAGCCGGTCTTGGTCGAGGTGATGCGCTCCTGCAGCCGGCCCATTTCCTCGGCCAGCGTCGGCTGGTAGCCCACGGCGGAGGGCATCCGGCCGAGCAGCGCGGACACCTCGGTGCCGGCCAGCGTGAAGCGGTAGATGTTGTCGATGAACAGCAGCACGTCGCGGCCCTCGTCGCGGAACGACTCGGCGATCGTGAGGCCGGTCAGCGCGACGCGCAGGCGGTTGCCCGGCGGCTCGTTCATCTGGCCGTACACCATCGACACCTTGGACTTCGACAGGTCGTCCTTGTTGACGACGCCGGACTCCATCATCTCGTGATAGAAGTCGTTGCCCTCGCGGGTGCGCTCGCCCACGCCGGCGAACACCGACAGGCCCGAGTGCGCGGTGGCGATGTTGTTGATGAGCTCCATCATCGTGACGGTCTTGCCCACGCCGGCGCCGCCGAAGAGGCCCACCTTGCCGCCCTTGGCGAACGGGCAGATGAGGTCGATGACCTTGATGCCGGTCTCGAGCAGCTCGGTCGACGGGGAGAGCTCCTCGAACGTCGGCGCCTGGCGGTGGATCGACATCGAGAGCTTCGAGGCGACCGGCCCGCGCTCGTCGATCGGGCGCCCCAGCACGTCCATGATCCGGCCGAGCGTCTCGACGCCCACCGGCACGGTGATCGAGGCGCCGGAGTTGACGACTTTCATGCCGCGGCGCAGGCCGTCGGAGCTGCCCAGCGCGATGGTGCGCACGATGCCGTCGCCCAGCTGCTGCTGCACCTCGAGCGTCAGCCCGATCTCGTCCATCTTGAGGGCGTCGTAGATGTGCGGCATGTCCGCGCGCGCGAACTCGACGTCGACGACGGCGCCGATGCACTGGACGATGGTTCCCTGGCTCATGATTTTTCCTCGGATTCGTTACGTAGGTCTATACCGCAGCCGCGCCTGGACGATGTGGTCTCGCCATAACGTTCGTTTCACTCACGTTAGTCTCGCCCATCGTCCCGGGTGCGGCTATACCGCAGCCGCCCCGCCGACGATCTCCGCCAATTCCTTGGTGATCGCCGCCTGGCGCGACTTGTTGTAGATGAGCTGGAGCTCGTCGATGATCGTTCCCGCGTTGTCGGAGGCGGCCTTCATCGCCACCATCCGCGCCGACTGCTCGGAGGCCATGTTCTCGTTGACCATCTGGTAGACGACCGCCTCGACGTAGCGGCGCAGCACGCCGTCGAGCAGCGCCTTGGCGTCGGGCTCGTAGATGTAATCCCACGACCCGGCGGCGGTCTCGGCCTTGCGCACCTCGCCCTCGAGCGTGTGGATCTCCTCGGGGATCGGCGCCATCCGCGCCGTGCGCGGCAGCTGCTTCATCGTGTTGATGAAGTTGGTGAAGTAGATGTGCACCTCGTCCACGTTGCCCTCGACGTACTTGTCGAAGAGCACCTTCACCGGGCCGACGATCCTGTCCAGGCGCGGGCGGTCGCCGAGCTGGACGACGCTCGAGACGACGTTGGCGCCCAGCCGGTTGAGGAAGCCCAGGCCTTTGGCGCCGATGGCGACGTAATCGACCTCGAGCCCCTTCGCCCGCCACTCCTTGTGCTGCTGCAGGACGAGGCGCAGCACGTTGGTGTTGAGGCCCCCGCAGAGGCCCTTGTCGGTGGTCACGACGATGCAGCCGATGCGCTTGACGTCGGTGCGCCGGGCGAGGAACGGGTGCTTGTACTCGGTGTTGGCCCTGGCCACGTGCATCGCGATCTGCAGCGTGCGCTGCACGTACGGCCGCGAGGCGCGCATGCGGTCCTGGGCCTTCTTCATCTTCGAGGCCGCGACCATCTCCATCGCCTTCGTGATCTTGCGCGTGCTCTGCACGCTCTTGATCTTGTTGCGGATCTCTTTCGATCCCGCCATGGCTGTCGTCCTTGGGGTCAGACCCTACTGTTCTCGCCCGCGCACGGCGGCGATGAAGAGGTCGTCCGTGAAAGGTAGGGTCCGACCCTCTTCGTTTGTCCTAGTACGCGCCGTTCTTCTTGAAGTCCTCGATCGCCGCGGTCAACGCCTTTTCGTCGTCGGCCGAGAGATCCTTGGTCTTCTCGATGTTGTCCATCAGCGCGGTGTACTTGCTCTTCATGTACGCGCACAGCGCGGACTCGAAGTGCAGCGCCTTCTCGACCGGGACGTCGTCGTAGTAGCCCTTGTTCACCGAGAACAGCGTCAGCGCCATCTCGTTGACCTGCATCGGCTCGTACTGCGGCTGCTTCATCAGCTCGGTCACGAGGCGGCCGCGATCGAGCTGCTTGCGCGTCGCCTCGTCGAGATCGGAGGCGAACTGCGCGAACGCCGCGAGCTCCCGGTACTGCGCCAGCGACAGCCGCACGCCGCCGCCCAGCTTCTTGATGATCTTGGTCTGCGCGTTGCCGCCGACCCGCGACACCGAGACGCCGGCGTTGATCGCGGGACGGATGCCGGCGTTGAAGAGGTCGGTCTCGAGGAAGATCTGGCCGTCGGTGATCGAGATCACGTTGGTCGGCACGAACGCGGTCACGTCGCCCGCCTGCGTCTCGATGACCGGCAGCGCGGTGAGCGAGCCGGTCTTGCCCTTGACCGCCCCCTTGGTGAACTTCTCGACGTACTCCTCGTTGACGCGCGCGGCGCGCTCGAGCAGGCGCGAGTGCAGGTAGAAGACGTCGCCGGGGTAGGCTTCGCGGCCCGGCGGGCGGCGCAGCAGCAGCGAGATCTGGCGGTAGGCCCAGGCCTGCTTGGTCAGGTCGTCGTAGATGATGAGGGCGTCCTGCCCGCGGTCGCGGAAGTACTCGCCCATCGTGCAGCCGGAGTACGGCGCGATGTACTGCATCGCCGCGGATTCCGAGGCGGTCGCGGCGACGACGATCGTGTAGGCCATCGCGCCGGTTTCCTCGAGCTTGCGGATGACGTTCTTGATCGTCGAGGCCTTCTGCCCGATCGCGACGTACACGCAGATCAGGTCCTTGCCCTTCTGGTTGATGATGGTGTCGACCGCCACCGCCGTCTTGCCGGTCTGGCGGTCGCCGATGATCAGCTCGCGCTGGCCGCGGCCGATCGGCACCATCGCGTCGATCGACTTCAATCCGGTCTGCACCGGCTGCGACACGCTCTTGCGCCAGATCACGCCAGGCGCCACCTTCTCGATGACGTCGGCTTCCTTCGCGTTGACCGGACCCTTGCCGTCGATCGGCTGGCCCAGCGCGTTCAGCACGCGCCCGATCAGCTCGGGGCCGACCGGCACCGACAGGATGCGCCCGGTGCACTTGACCGTGTCGCCCTCGGTGATGTGCTCGTAGGCGCCCAGGATCACCGCGCCGACCGAGTCGCGCTCGAGGTTCAGCGCGAGGCCGAACGTGTTCTGCGGGAACTCCAGCATTTCGCCGGCCATCGCGTCGGAGAGACCGTGGATGCGGCAGATGCCGTCGGTGACCGAGACGACGGTGCCCTGGGTGCGCACTTCCGCGCCGGTGTCCAGGTTCTGGATCTTGGTCTTGATCAGTTCGCTGATTTCGGAAGGATTCAACTGCATGATGTCGGTTCCTCGTGTCGCGCCGGCACGCTCGCGCGCCGGCGCCACGGTGATTTCGAAATTAGGCGTGCAACTGGGTCGCCATCGCCTGGAGCTTTGCCTGCACCGTGCCGTCGATCACCGTGTCGCCCACGGTGATCCGCGCGCCGCCGATCAGTGCCGCATCGACTTCGACGGTGGCGTCGATCTTCCTGCCGAAATGCTTTTCCAGGCTCGCGGTGATGTCCGCGAGCTGCGCCGCGGACAGCGGGAACGCGGTTTCGATCCGCGCGACCGGCCCGGCCCTCGGCGTCGTTGCGCAGCCCCTCGAACAGCGCCGCGATCTGCGGCAGCAGCGACACCCGCTTGGCCTCGACCAGCACGCGGATGAAGTTGCGGCCCATCGGGTCGATGCGCTCGCCGCAGACGGACAGCAGCAGCGCTTCCTTGTCGGCCGTCGTGAGCTTCGGGTTGTCGAGCGCGCCGGCCACCCGCGGGTCGGCGACGACGGCGCCGGCGAGGCTCAGCATGTCCGACCAGCCGGCGAAGGAACGGCTCTCCTCGGCGATCCGGAACGCCGCTTCCGCGTACGGACGGGCGATGGTGGTGAGTTCGGCCATCGGGGGCTCGGCTAGAGCTTCTGCCGGATGTCGGCGAGCAGCGCGGCGTGCGCCGTGGCGTCGACTTCGCGCTGCAGGATCTTCGCCGCGCCGGACACGGCGAGGTCGCTCACCTGGTTGCGCAGCGACTCCTTGGCGCGGGCGATCTCCTGCTGGATCTCGGCCTTGGCGGCGGTGAGGATGCGCTCGGCCTCGGCCTTCGCCTCGGCCTTCGCCGCCTCGACCGTCTCGGTCTTCAGCTTCTCGCCCTGGCTGATGATGTCCGACGAGCGCGACTTCGCCTCGACCAGCATGTCGGCGATCCGCTTCTCGGCGCTGGCGAGGCTCTTCTTGCCCTCCTCGCCCGCGGCGAGGCCGTCGGCGATCTGCTTCTGCCGGCTGGCGATGGCCGTCATCAGCGGCGGCCACACGAACTTCGCCGTGAACCAGATGAAGGCCCCGAACGCGACCGCCTGCATCACCAGAGTGAAATTGATGTTCATGGCTGCCTCTGGCAGTTGTGCGCGAGTGAGCGCGGGCGCCGTTATTTGATGACGGCGAGCAGCGGGTTGCCGAACGCGAACAGCATCGCGAGGCCGACGCCGATGATGAACGAGGCGTCGATCAGGCCGAGCAGCAGGAACACCTTCGCCTGCAGCTGCGGCATCAGCTCCGGCTGCCGGGCGGCGCCTTCGAGGAAGCGCGAGCACATGATGCCCACGCCGATACACGCGCCTGCCGCGCCGAGGCCGATCATGAGACCGATCCCGATGCCGGTGGAGGCCTGGATCATTGCCAGCATTTGCATCTTGTCCATTTTGCTTTCCTTCCTTGAACGAGGGGTGAGACGGTTGAACGAAGCGTTGCGCGGGTGGTGAATCAGTGGTGCTCGTGCGCCATCGCGACGTAGACGATGGTCAGCATCATGAAGATGTAGGCCTGCAGCACGACGATCAGGATGTGGAAGATCGACCAGCCGAGGTGCAGCGCAGCGCCGAAGATGGTTCCGGCGATGCCGGTGGCCGCCCACAGGCCGAGCAGCATGAAGATGATCTCGCCGGCGTACATGTTGCCGTACAGCCGCAGCGAGTGCGAGAGCGGCTTCGACACGTACTCGACGAGGTTGAACAGGAAGTTGAACGGCCACAGCAGCGGGTTGGCGCCGAACGGCGAGCAGAACAGCTCGTGGATCCAGCCGCCGAGGCCCTTCACCTTGATGCTGTAGAAGATCATCAGCGCGAACACCGACAGCGACAGCGCGAACGTGGTGTTGACGTCGGCGGTGGGCACGCCGCGCCAGTTGTGCTGGTGGAGCACGTGCTCGTAGAACAGGCCCATGATGTCGATGGGCAGGAAGTCCATCGCGTTCATGAACAGCACCCAGACGAACGTGGCCAGCGCCAGCGGCGCGACGAACTTCAGATCGCCGTGGAAGATGCCCTTGACCTGCTCGTTGACGAAATCGATCGTCATCTCGACGAAGGCCTGCGTCTTCGACGGCACGCCCGCGGTCGCCTTGCGCGTGACCGCCCAGAGGAAGCCGAAGGCCAGCACGCCGAGGACCAGCGAGGTGACGACGGTGTCGATGTTGACGGCCCAGAACCCGCCCGACTCGCTCGCGGTCGTGAGGAACGTGAGGTGGTGCTGGATGTAGGACGTCGGAGTCAGTTCGGTTGCGGCAGCCATCGCCCGTTCCCTGTTCTTCGCACTCGGTTGGAATTCACCTGCATGGCGGGGACCGCACCGCCGCACTGCCTAGTTAACACTCTCGCCGGCCGCGCCGGTTGACCCACGTCAATCGCGAACGGCGATGGCCATGCTGAAGATCACCACCGTCACGACAAAGGCCGAAAAAAAGGCCGCCGGCACGACATCCCGGTAGAGCGAAAGCACCAGCCACAGCTGCGCCACGATCAACAGGATCTTGACGCCCTCGGCGCGAAACATCGCCACCAGCGACATTCCGGCGCTGGTGGTGCGGGTGACGCCCAGACCCAGCACCAGCGCGTAGGCGACCCCGGCCGCGACGTTGACGAGGCCCCCGAGGAGCGCCGATACGACCCCGTGCCAACCGACCCATGCGCCCGCGACCGCCGCGATGACCGCCGTGGCGATGAGCTGCCACCTGAGGACGGTTCGGAGCGGCCGGGTCTTGAGCGGGGGGATCAATCGGACGCGCGCGCGGGTGCTGCGACGAGCGGCTCCGGCATTATCAAACCGCAAGATTATAGCCGCGAAGCGGCGCTCGCCGCAATCCGCATGTTGCAGCGCAAACAGGGGCGGCGCGCGCAGCCGCGGGCGGCCGATGCTTGCGGCGATGCCGCGGGCCGTCAGCCGCCGGAAAGCGCGCCGACGATCATCAGCTCGGCGCCCGCCGGCAGTGCGGCGCCGGGATCGCGCGCCTGCACCCCGTCGACGAAGAGCTTGATGTGCGGGCGGATGCGGCCCTGCTCGTCGATGATCCGGAAGCGCAGCCCCGGAAAGCGCGCCTCGAGCGCGGCGAGGCCCTCGGCGAGGCGCGGCGCGTCCCCGGCGGCGGCGGCCCGGACGTCGATCTCGACCCGCTCCGCGCCGTCGGTGTACGAGCGCAGCAGGCCCGGGATTCGCACCTGCACGGGCAACGGCCGCGACGTCTGGAGAGCGGGCATCGGCGCCGCGCCTTCAGACCGCCTCGACGGCGTAGATGTGCGGCAGATGCCGGGCGACGCAGCGCCAGGTCCGGCCGGCGTCGCGACTGGCCCACAGCTCCCCGCTGGTGGTGCCGAAGTACAGGCCGGGAGGCTCGCACGGGTCCACCGTCATCGCCTGCCGCTTGACCGTCCACCACGCCTGCGCGGCAGGCATGCCCGTGGCCTGGCGCTGCCACGTCCGCCCGCCGTTCACCGACCGGTAGACGGCCGGCTTGCCGCCCGGAGAGACGCGCGGCCACACGCTGCTGCCGTCCATCGGAAAAACCCACAGCGTATCCGGATCGCGCGGGTGGAGGACCATCGGAAAGCCGATCGCGCCCGCCGCCTTCGGCATCGCGGCGCCGATGTCGGTCCAGCGCGTGGCGGGCTGGTCGAGGCGATAGATGCCGCAGTGGTTCTGCTGGTACAGCCGGTCCGGCGCCGCGGGAGAGCGCCGGACGCAGTGCGGGTCGTGCCCGAATTCCGGATCGGGCTGCGGCATGAAATCCGCCCGGACCCCGGCATTGAGCGGCCGCCAGTCGCCGCCGCCGTCGCGCGACTCGAACACGCCGCCGCTCGACATGCCGATGACGAGGTGCCGCGGGTCGCGCGGATCGACCAGTATCGAGTGCAGCTTCGCGCCGTCGGGCGTGCCGTCCTGGTCGCCGCCGCACCACGCCTTGCGCTGCGGATGCGCGTTGAAGCCGTCGACGCCGGACCACGTGGCGCCGCCGTCGGCGGAGCGGAACAGGCCCTGCGGCGAGGTCCCGGCGTACCAGACGCCGGGTTCGGAGGCGTGCCCCGGCGTCAGCCAGAACGTGTGATCGACCGCGCGCCCGCTGCCCTCGGCGAACGCCGGCGGCCGCGTCGACTCCTTCCAGGTGCGCCCGCGGTCGGTCGAGCGAAAGATCGTCGGGCCGAGATGACCGGTTCGCGCCGCCGCGAGGAGCGTCCTGCCGTCGCGCGGATCGAGGAGCGCGTGGTGGACGATGCTGCCGAGAAAATGCGGCCCCTTCTGCGTCCACTGCCGCCGCGCCGGATCGCCGGCGAGCGTCCACAGACCCTTGCGCGTGGCCACCAGCAGCGTCACGCGGGGCGCGGCGCGCTTCGGTGCCTGGGTCTTCTTCGGTGCGGGATTCTTCCTCGTCGTCGCCATGGGGCGGGCCTCCTCCGGTCGCTTTGCCGAACCGGAAACCTACGCCTGGCCGGAAAGCCCGGCAAGGGGAGGGGTTGTGTTCCGGCCGCAGGACTGCGATTCTGTGCGGTCCCGTTTCCCCCCCGCTAGGAGCGCGCATGACGATCAAGGTAGGTGACCGGCTGCCGGCCGGCAAGCTGTCCGAATTCATCGAAGTCGAGACCGCCGGTTGCACGCTCGGCCCGAACGAATTCAGCGTCGAGGACCTCACCCGCGGTAGCAAGGTCGCGATCTTCGGCCTGCCCGGCGCCTTCACCCCGACCTGCTCGGCGAAGCACGTGCCGAGCTATCTCGCGAACCTCGACGCGCTGAAGGCCAAGGGCGTCGCGGAGGTCATCTGCATCTCGGTCAACGACGCCTTCGTCATGGGCG
>CAWGZZ010000006.1:0-186179 GCA_963827095.1 uncultured beta proteobacterium | reverse complement strand
CGAGGAGCCGCCGGCGATCATGAGCTTCATCCCGAACGTGCTGAAGGCGGCGTAGCCGGCCGCCCGCTCGACTTCGCGGCGCGCGTTCGGCTGGAGCGCATAGAGTGCGGCCAGCGCGCTCTGCGCAGCGCCTTGCACTTCCTGTCGCGCCGCGGCGATGTCGGCTTGGCTCGGCTTCTCGCCGGTGATCGCGTTCTCGAGGTTCTGGAGGATCTGGGATTGGGCGGATCCGGCTGCCAGCGCCAGCGCGATCGCGAAACCCGGAAGCAGCGTTCTCAACTTCATTGGCTCTCCTTGCGGTTGAATTGCGGATTGTGCATCGCCGGCGAACGATCGGCGCGGAGCAGCCCGTTCCGCTTCACTTCGGGAACATGAATTGCACCTGCGCGCGAAGCTGCCAGTTGGCGCCGTTGTCAGGAGTCACGACGTTGTAGTACGCGCCGATCTGGGTGTTCACCGGCAGCCTGCCGAGGTGGAAGATCTTGCCGATGCCCCCGCCCAGCGGCACGGTCCAGCGCTGGCTGTTGTCGGCCTCCCAGTTGGCGGTGATGATCGGAGAGCTCGTCAGGTACAGCCCGTCGGGAAAGTTGTAGTTCAGGAACGGCTGCAGCAGGAAGTTGTTGTAGCGCCCACCCTGCTTGTCGCCGGACAGCGACCAGACGTTGTTGATCAGCACGCCGTAGACCCAGGGGTTGCCCTTCTCGAGCTTCAGCACCACCGCGGTCGGCCCCAGGCCCCAGTTCTTGTTGCCCAGCACGTCGTCGGTGTTGGTGGGCATCTGCGCGATCGCGCCGACGCCCCAGATCAGCCCGCCGGGACCCGGCTGTGCCGGCGACAGGAAGGCCGAGAGCTGGACGTCGCCGAGGCCGAAGGTGCTGCCCTGTCCGGGTACGAACGCCGGCTGCCAGATGAGCGGCATGATCGTGCGCGTGATGACGTTCCAGTCCTTGTTCACTTCGATCGGGATCACCGGCTGGATGTTCAGGATGTTCTGCGTCCCCGACAGCGGCCCGACGTTGAAGTTGGTGTTGTTCTGGAACGGCACGCTCACGAGGTTGCCGACCGGGTTCTGTGCCAGTTTGGCGAGCTCCTCGGCCGACATCTCGGCCTGCGCGGGCATGCACAGCATCGATAGCGCCGCGCAGGTGCCCGCCGCCCGCGCGAGCGGCAGGATGAACGGATTCATGTGATCGCCCCCTCTTGTTCGAGTGTGGTTGCGCAACGATTCAATTCACCTGCCTCAACCCGGGCGGGCTCCACGTGCCCGCACCGGGCGGCAGGATCGAGCATCCTCAGCGACGGCTCGGATGGGCACGGTGCAGATCTCCCCCGGCCGCGTGCAATCGTAGCACTGCGTCCTCCAGAGCGGCCAGTCGTGCTCGCGATGACCGACGAATCGTTTTGTGCGGTTGAATCGCTAATCCGTCGACCGCCGGCGGACCACTCCCGGCTGGGAGCGGACCCGGCACGGCACATGTGGACGGCGTTCGTCGCGGCGATCGCGTTTTCGCCAGGGTATGCGCCGGCTTGTCCCGCACCGCGCCGGTTCGCCTTGCACAACGCGCGAATGCGCTGGCGCGCCGATCGCTGCGCAGAAGGCCGCTGCCGCAGCCGCCGTGACACGGAAGTCGCTTTACCTGCCTGCCTGCGCGTTCGGAGGCGCATTGCCGGAAAGCACGCCCGGTCCGGCACTCGCCGCACATCATTGGATGCACCATGACAACGCTCCAGAAGGGCTTCACCCTGATCGAACTGATGATCGTGGTCGCGATCGTCGGCCTGCTGGCAGCGATTGCGCTGCCGGCGTACCGGGATTACACCATCCGGTCCCGGGTCTCGGAGGCCCTCGCGGGCAAGTACGTCATGCAGGTCGTCGTTGTGACGTCGGGGGTCATCGTGGTGGCCACCAGCGAGGATAGCGACCTCGGCGATGCAGGGGCCAAGGTGATCACGCTTACCCCGAACGGGGTCGACAGCAGTTCGCACGTGATCGCAACGTGGACCTGCGGGGCGTCTGACGTCTACGACTTGAGCGCCATGCCCGCCAAATACCTTCCCGGTTCGTGCCGATGATTCGATCGGCGGCTTGAGTAGAGCGCACGGCATCCGCCTCCGGCTTGGCTCCGAGCTGCCAGTGGGCCATACATGATCGACGACGCACAGACGGGCACGGACCGTGGGCATGCCCACAGGTCTTCCGCGCAAAGCCTGTTTGGGGGCGACCCAAATCCGTCGCACGCCTGCGCTCCGGCTCGGCGCGCGCCCCGACCGCCCCGGAACAGCCGGAAGTTGTACCTAGATTGGTCGCATGAAAGACACTGGGCGGCTCCGAGAATCTCGGCCCACGGCTTGGGGGCGTCCACGGACGCACGCTCCCCGGCGCTGAGCGGCTGCTGTACACGTTCACACTAGCCATCCAACACAGAACGACCGCAGTGCGCTGACAAGCTGCCGGTCGAGTGGGCACGGTGGGGGTCTCAGGCCATTACTTGACTTCCGCGCCTTCTGAAGCCAACGCTGGCTACGACCGGATGAAGGGTGGAGCAGACAGTGCTTATCCTGGCGCGGACCGGACCCCACTCCCCTGAGCAGTCGTTGGCGGAAAACGGTGGCGATGAAAGACCTGGGGAGCGACGCTAACGTCAGCTCCTGAAGTTGATGAACAGGCGCAACCGGCCCCCAGCGGTCGTTGCGCTCGGCGCGGTCAATAGCCGCAGCGCAGCGGAATCGATCGTAGCGCCGCCGCTCCTCAATCGGCGTAATCCGCCGCCTGAAGTCCTAAGGAAACGCCACCGATTGCGGCGTTGTACGCCGACATCGACATGGGCTACTGCCGGCGTGTTCGGCTACACCTCGTCGCGGACTGATGGTCTCAGGCCCGGTTCGAGCTGCGCCGAAGTGTCGCCGAAGGTGACTCGCCATAGATGCTTCGATAGCGGGCGGTAAACCTGCCCAGATGCACGAAGCCGGCATCGTGCGCGACCTGGGTGACCGAATCGTCGGGCTCGGGTTCGAGCAGGCTTCGCCGCACCCAGACGAGCCGTCGGGCCATCACGAATTGCAGCGGTGTCTGGCCGCGATGCGCCCGAAACGCGGACTGGAGGTAGCGGTCGCCGACACCGGCCACGGCGCATAGGCGGCCGAGGGTAATTGGGTCCGCAAAATGGGCATCGATCCACTCCTCGACCATGCGGATGCGCTGGATTCCAAGCGCGGGCGTCGAAGATGCAGGGCGCGTCCCCAGGATTTGGTCTGCCATCCAACTGCAAAGACGCGCTGCCAACTCATCGGCGCTCAGCGCGGAAGCGTTCTCGGTCTCCGGGTTCGTGGCGTTGACCAACATCCTCTGCAAGGCAGCGAGTTCGCTGTGCCGACGGCCCGCAAGCGGGATCTCTTGGGCGCTGAGACTGGTGATCCCCGCGGCCGGGCGGCGATTGAACAGCTCGTCCGCGAGCGCGGACCCTGGCATGCGCAGCACAACGACGCAATCGTCAGGCTCGGAGTAGAGCGTGTATTCCTGCCCCGGAGCGAGAAGGATTGCATTGTCGGGACGGGTTTCCAACACTCGGCCGCCTACGGCATAGACGTGCCTCCGTGCGAGCGGCACATGCAGGATCGCGGCCTGCGGAACCCCCCGGACCTTCTGGGGCGTGCGGGTGAGGCCCCACGCGACATCGACATCCCCGCAACGGATGGCGTGCGCGGAATATCCCACCGGTCCGGGGCGCAGCGCTGCCCGCCGGTGAGTGCCGTCGTATACGACGATGAACGCGTGGATTTCGTCGAGGTGGTCCGACTGGAACCGGGCCGAGTGCGATGGCGGGGGGGTGAACACGTCGTGACTTCGCAATGGTCGAAACGTCGACGGCGGACTTGCTCGTTTTTCGGATATTGCCATTTGGGATTGGATGATACCCTGCGGCCCGAGCGTCCGGGTGGGGGGGCTGCGGCCCCGTTCCGAGGCGTTGTCCACACCCGCTCGACGGCGCAGACCGCAGTCGTTGCCCGTGCCCGAACGCCTAGCATCAGCATGTCACATTTCTTGGTGCGCATTGTGCCAAGTACCTATAGGGGAACCGAAATGCTCAAGAGGTTTGAAGCCGTCACGGTCGGCATGGTTGCCGTCATGTCTGCGTGTGCGGCAAATGCGCAAATCGTTCTGTACGAGAACGACAATTACAATGGGCGCAACTATCGCGCATCCTCCAGCGTGTCCAACCTCAACGACAGCGGGTTCAACGACAAGGCGTCGTCAGTCACCGTGCGTGGTGGCAAGTGGCAGCTCTGTGACGACGCGTACTTTCGCGGCAACTGCGTGACGCTCGGTCCCGGAGAGTACCCGTCGCTGCGCACCATGGGCATGAACGACAAGGTGTCCTCGGTCCGCGAGCTTGGATGGACGCCGGACGGTGGCGGTGGCTGGAGCGGCAACAATTCGTACAACAGCGACACCGGTTACAACAATCGGTACACCAAGAACGGCAACAACTACCAGGGTGGAAACTGGGGCACGGGGTCGCGCGCCGTACTGTTCGCTGGCTACAACCTCTCCGGCGAAGCGTTCGTGGTAAGCGCGGGCGGCGTCAGCAACCTCGACCGCTCCGGGTTCAACGACAAGGCGCGCTCGCTGCGCGTCGAGTCCGGCTACTGGTTGTTCTGCACGGACGCCGATTTCCAGGGCGACTGCCGTACATACGGTCCGGGTGACTATCCCAATCTGGCCGGTGGGCAAAACCGCAGCATCTCGTCCGGGCGCCAGATTTCGGGCAATTACCCTTACCGCAACGATCCGAACTGGAGCGGTGCTTCGTCGGCGCCGGCAAACTCTGGTAGTGCCAGCTCGGTTGCAATCGGCTCCGTGCCCCCGGTCGTCAAGGATCTCGTCGGCGCCCGCGCCGCCGGCGCCGAGTCCGACATGGAGAAGCGCGGACTGAAGTTCGTGCGCACCGAAACGTCCGACAATGGCAAGAACAGCTACTGGCGCGAAGTGGGCACCGGCGGCTGCATCTTCGTCCGCACTGAGGACGGCAGGATTGCGAATTCCAGTTACACGGAGCCGCAGAATTGCGGCCGCGGTGGCAACTAGACGTTAGCGCCTGGAGGGAACACGCGCAATGTTCCCGACCTTACTACTCGTTACGTTCGTCGTTGCCCTCGCGGTCTCGATCGTGATGGCGCTGGTCTTTGCCAAGCCGATCAAGGGCACCCTCGACCGAATCATCGCCGACGAGATCAGTGCTGCGTGGTTTCGGTATCTCAACTTCGCCATCCTCGTCGTTGGCGTATCGGCGGGTGTACGAATCTACGCCTTGGAGAGGTACATCACGCCGTTGCCCGGTGACAAGGATGCAAAGATCATCGAGCTTACGGCCGACCGCTGGCTCCTGGAGCTGTACCGCACGGTCATTGAGACCTTGCAGGGCATTGCGTGGCTATTGCTGGTCTTCTTCGGTTTCGCGCTCGTTGCTTACGTAATCGTCCGATCCGGCGAGTTGAAACGACAGAGCGCAACTGAGACGCCCAAGCGCTAGCCAAGCGGTCAACCGGACCGCGCAATACGTGTGGCATCCGAAGCAAGTCGGCCCCGGGGCCGTTCGTTCCACTTGACCCCAAACCTCAGGACTTCGCCAATGAACCATTCCATCCCGACCCGCCTGGTCCTCGGCGCCGTGCTTGCGGCGACCACGACGCTGCTGCTGCCGGCATGCTCGACCCCGACCAAGCCGGCCGACGCGGCGCCGGCGGTGGCGCCCGACGCTGCCCGCAACTTCGGCTTCCCACTTGGATTCTCGCCATCGAAGATGGACACCACGGCCGACCCGCGGCAGGACTTCCGGCGCTATGCGGGCGGCCGCTGGCTCGACGCGGCGAAGATCCCGTCCGACCAGTTAGAGATCTCCGGCTATCTCGTCATGCAGGAGACCGTCCAGACCCAGCTGCGCGACCTGCTGCAGGAGGCGGCGCGCACAAGCGATGTGGCGCCGCAGGGCTCGGCAGCGCAGCAGGTCGGAGACTTCTATGCCTCGGGCATGGATGTCGAGCGCCTCAAATCACTCGGCGTGCAGCCGCTCGCCCCCGAGTTCGAGCGCATCGCGAAAGTACAAGGCGGGACCGCGCTTGCCGGCGAACTCGGCCGGCTGACGATGACGGGAAATGCGGTGATCCTCTTCGCACTGGTGTCGCCGCATCCGCAGGACCGGTCCCGGATGACCATCTACATTGGCGACTCCAGCCTGGGGCTCGGTGTCGACAATTATCTCAAGCCCGATGCCCAGCGCATCCGCGACGGCTACGTCGCGAAGATGACGGACTATCTCGTGATCGCCGGGTGGACGCCCGAAGCGGCGCGCCTGACCGCGCAGAAGGTGCTGGCGCTCGAGACGCGCGTGGCGAAAAAGAAGCTGACGCCGCTCGAGAAGCGCGACCCGGCGAAGCGCTTCGTGCCCATGCGCTACGCCGACGCGCAGCGGCTGCTGTCCAACATCGATCTCGACACGTACTTCCGGTCGCTCGGCCTGCCTACGGGCGGAGAAGTCGTGGTCGTCGAGGTCGAGGCCCTGCGTGAGCGCAACGCGATCCTGGCCGAGTGGTCGCCGGACGATACCCGCGCTTACCTGAAATTCGAGTTGCTGCGCCAGATGGCGCCGTACCTCACGCCGGCGTTCGACGCCCCGGACGCCGCCTTCAGCGTCGTGCTGTACGGCAAGGACGTGACGCCGCCGCGCACGAAACAGGTGGCCGAGGCGACGCCGGGATTGCTCGGACATCCGCTGTCCCAGCTCTACGTCGCGAAGTACATGCCCCCCGAGTCGCGGAGCGAGGTCGAGGCGATGGTCGCGCGCGTTAAGGCGCAGTTCCGCGCGCGCATCGAGCGCAACGGCTGGCTGTCAGCGGAGACGAAGGCGCAGGCGCTGGCCAAGCTCGACAAGACCGAGATCCGGGTCGGCTATCCGTCGAAATGGATCGACTACACAGGCGTTGCGGTCCGCCGCGACGACTACGCCGGCAACGCGATGCGCCTGAACGAGTTCCTGGTGCGGCGCGAGATCGCGAAGCTCGGCAAGCCGGTGGAACTCGATCACTTCGCCGTGCCGAACAGCACGCTGCCGATCGTCATCAACGCCGGATACGACTCGAGCTGGAACGGCATCGAGATTCCGGCCGCCTTCCTGCAGCCGCCGTTCTACGACGCCAACGCGGACCCGGCCGTCAACTTCTGTACGATGGGGGCGGTGATCGGGCACGAGCTGACGCACGGCTTCGATTCGGCGGGGCGGCTCTACGACGCGACAGGCAACGTGCGCGACTGGTGGACGCAAGCCGACGCGCAGCGTTTTGCCGGCGAAATCGCAAAGCTGGCAAAGCAGGCCGATGCGTTCGAAATCCTGCCCGGACTGCGACTCAACGGCGCGCTGGAGGTTACCGAGAATCTTGCCGACGTTGGCGGTGTGGCGCTGGGGTATGCGGCGCTGCAGGAGCACCTGCGCGAGCACCCGGCTGCCAATCGGACGATCGACGGGTTCACGCCGCCGCAGCGCTGCTTCCTTGCTTGGGCGCAGCTCTGGGCCGCCAAGGCGAACGAGGGGGCGATGCGGCAGAACCTGCCGACCGACGGCCATCCGCCGGGCGTGTACCGGATGGCGGCGCCGTCGCAACACGAGCAGGGATATTTCGATGCGTTCGGCATCCGCGCCGGCGACCGCATGTGGCTCGACCCGAACGACCGGGTCACGATCTGGTGAGCGAGGCTCTCTGCATGAGCAGCGGCGGTTGCGGGAGTTTCGCCCGGAGGCTGCTTCTGTGGTGCGCAGGGATCGGGTTGTTGGCCCCAACGCTGGCGACGGCGATTCCACCGCCGCCGGCGCGGCCTGAGCTGGTGCTGGACCTGCATGCCGGTGGTGGCACGCGCGTCATCGAGGACGAGGTGCGGGCATATCAGGCGGTGCCGCTGTCCTTTCACGCCGATGCCGCGGACGAACTGCTGGTGTGGTTGGCGGATAGCGAGCGTCTGCTCGTCCTCGACGTTGAAGCGCCGTCCGACCTGCGCTGGGTTTCAGGTGTGGTGCCAGGGCCGGACGGCCTTCGCTTGCGACTGATGGAGACGGGGGTCTATCGCTTGTACGTCGTGATGACCGGCGACGCGGCACGCGTGGGCAAGGCGGCGCGATTCCAGCTCCGCTTGAAGCTCCTTCACTGATGTGGCGAGGCACGCCATCGCCGGCGGGAGGCGGGTCGCCCGACGACCGAGTAGCCGCAATGACTATTGCCATGCGCCGCCTGATGTTGGTCGTTTCCGCAGCAGCACTGGCCGGCTGCGCGGTGCCGACGCCGGCGCCAACCTCGTTGGCGGGAACGAGTTGGCAATTGATCGCAATGCAGTCGATGGACGACGCGCAGGGGACGACACGGCCCGGAGACCCGTCCCAGTACACGGTGACCTTCGGTGCGGATGGCCGGGCCGCCTTCCGGCTGGACTGCAACCGTGCGAGCGGAGAGTGGAAGGCCAAGCCTGCCACTGCCGATGCCCGCTCGGGGCAACTGATCTTCGGTGCGCTCGCCGGCACCCGCGCCATGTGCGCTCCGGGCTCGCTCGACCAACGGCTCTCGCAGCAGTTGCCGTATGTGAGGAGCTACCTGTTCCAGGACGGCCAGTTGCACCTGTCGCTGCTTGCGGACGGAGGCATCCTCAGCTGGGCTCCGATACGGTAGGCTCCGCGCATCTGTCCATCCGCGCCTATTCATTAGACTATCGAGGAAGCCTGACATGACCCGTCGCATCGCCCTGTCCGTGTTGCTCCTGATTGCCACCCATGCTCCGCTGTCCGCTCTTGCAGCCGGCGACCCCGGCATCCGCAGCCAGACCGTGCAGTTCGCGAAGGGCGCGACATCGGTGCAGTTGAAGGGCTCCATCAAGGGCGACGCCGGCGTCGACTACAAGATAAGCGCGCGTGCCGGCCAAACCCTTGCCGTCACGATGAAGCCGTCCAACGCCTCGACCTACTTCAACATCCTTCCGCCCGGTTCGGAGGCCGCGATGTTCATCGGCAGTACCTCCGGCACGACGGCGACCGTCGTGTTGCCTGACGACGGTGTCTACGTCGTCCGCGTGTACCTTATGCGCAATGCGTCGCGCCGTAACGAGACCAGCAACTACACGCTCACGGTCGGCGTCACCGGCAAGCCGCTGGCCCCGCTGTCCGCGGTTAAGGATGCGCTGATCCCCGGCACGAAATTCCATGCGTCGGCCCCGATGCAGTGCACGCCGCCGTTCGAAAGCAAGCCCCAGCCCTGCGAGGCATTCGTCATCCGGCGCGGCTTCGACGGCACCGCCACTGTCGAGATCAGTGGGCCGAATTCGATGCTGCGCCGTATCCTGTTCGTCGGTGGCGCGCCGGTTGCGTCGGACTCGCCAGAGGCCATGGCGCATTCGCGCGATGGTGATCGCACGGTGGTCAAGTTCGGCGCCGACGAGCGTTACGACCTCCCTGACGCCCTCATACAGGGTGGCTAGGATTCGCCTGGTCAATCGGTCGCCCGCTGTATTGGGTTGTCTACGGCGACTGGGCCCACGACACAAACCGTTAGTGCTGCCCCGGCGGCAGCATCGTGTCGCGAGTGCCCCGTCGCCAGCAGCTACCTGCCAGCTGTGACCAGTATCACCTTGAGCGGCACGGTCCATCTATAACGGGGTGATAGTTCGCGGCCGGGTACCAGGACAGCCGCCGCTCAGTCGCTGCCTCGGCTCGCGTGCACGTCGATGACCGCTTTGTCCGGCGTTCGCCTTTCATCGCGACGCCAGCGAACGACCGGTAAGCGACTCAGCGGCCGTCCGAATCGGCACGTTGGGCGTCCCTGACCGGCCTATTCTGTTGAAAAACCCTTTTCCCGAAGCCCGTCGCAGAATTTCAGGCCCATACAGGCGTCGCGTTTTGTCGGACGTGGGGGGCCATCTGATCGCCTATTGCGTACGACCCAGAGCCTCGTAGCAATCGCGCCGACGACGTTTCGATTGCATTGCCCACTCCGACGCAGTTTGGCAAGAATTCGAGGTCAGTGCATTTTCGGGTTTTTCAACAGAATAGGCCATATGCGGCCGGCCAGCGTCACCGCCCAAGTTGCTCTGAAGCGGCCATTGTGCGTCCAGCGAAGGCTGGCGCGTCCAGTGGGAGACAGTCCCACCGGGGTAACAGTCGGAGCCCCGTAGCTCGGGTAGCAGGGTTGCAGTGGGGAAACCGGAACTCTGAAGCCTACCGACAACGCCATCGTAAGGATGGCGGCGAGTCACCAGGCCGTAGCGCAAGCGAACGAGAGGTGGCCTCGAAACTTTGGCCCCGGAGGCCGAGCTGGCAATGGCTTTGGCGAAGGCAGCATGGCTCATCGCGAACAGACTGAGGCGATGGGACACTCCGGCGGGGTGGTTATCGACGGCATGGTGACAAGGACGCGCTAAGCAACTGGAGAGACCCTCCTCGTCCCGGCGCGAAATCGACGGAGCAGGGTAGGCCGTATAACCGGCACACCGGGAAAGCGGCCGAAGGCGAGAGGGAGTCGGACGGGTCCGAAGTAGCGACGAAGCGGGGTAACGCCCGTGGAGCGAAGGGGCCCTGCTGTTGGTAACTCTTCCGGCAAGATGGGAGGCAAGGGCGGCATGACAACGACGCCTGTCAGTTTGCAGGACCTGAGACGGAAGATATACGCCAAGGCGAAGGCTGAACCGCACTGGCGTTTCTGGGGTCTGTACGTTCACGTCTGCAAGAGGGAGACGCTGCGCGCTGCGTACGCGATGGCCAAGGCAAATGATGGGGCGCCGGGCAGTGACGGGGTCACCTTCGAGGCCATCGAGGCGCAGGGCGCGGAAGGATTTCTTGAGCAGATCCGGGACGAACTGATCACGCGCAGCTACGTGCCGCTGCGGGCGCGGAAGAAGGAGATACCGAAGGAGGGGAGTACCAAGATGCGAACTCTCTCGATTCCCTGCATTCGCGACCGTGTGGTACAGGGCGCGCTGAAGCTGATAGTGGAGCCGATCTTCGAGGCCGACTTCCAACCGGGGTCGTATGGTTATCGCCCGAAGCGCTCAGCGCAGCAAGCGGTAACCCGGGTCGCCGACGCGATTGCACTGGGCAAGACGCAAGTGATCGACATTGATCTGAAGGCTTACTTCGACGGAGTACGGCACGATCTGCTCCTCGCCAAGGTCGCCCAGCGGATCAGCGATGACGAGGTGTTGCACCTGTTGCAGATCATGCTCAAGGCGAACGGGAAACGGGGCGTCCCGCAAGGCGGTGTGATCTCACCCGTGCTCAGTAACCTCTACCTTAACGAGGTGGACCGGATGCTGGAGCGGGCCCAAGAGCACACGCGTCTGGGCAAGTTCACCAATCTCGAGTATGCAAGGTTTGCCGACGATCTGGTGATCTTGATCAACGCCCATCCGCGCCATGGCTGGGTGCTCAATGCGGTAGCGAAGCGACTGCGGGAGGAACTGGTCAAGCTGGATGTCCAGATCAACGAAGAGAAGAGCCGCACCGTCGACCTGGTCCGAGGCGAAAGCTTCGGGTTCCTGGGCTTCGACTTCCGCCGCGTTCGTAGTCGGGCGGGAAAATGGCGGCCGCAGTACACGCCCAAGATGAAGAAACGCACGGCGCTGCTGCAAACGCTTCGAGAGGTCTTCCGGCGATACCGCTCCCAGCCCGTGCAGCGGGTGGTTGAGATCATCAACCCGATCCTGCGCGGCTGGGTGAATTACTTCGCCATTGGCTACTCGAACCGGTGCTTCCAATTCGTCAAGCGCTGGGTAGAGCTCAAAGTTCGGCGTCACTTGCTGCGAGCCCGGAAATGCCGGGGCCTCGGCTGGGAACGGTGGAGTACGCAGTGGCTGCACGCCACCCTCGGGCTGTTCAATGCCTACCGGGTGCGTCTTGACCTGCGGAAAGTCGTCTCAGTTGGATAGGTCTCATAACCCATGGCACGAAGCCAACAGGGGAGCGTAGTGCGGGAAACCCGCACGCTACGTTCGATGTGGCGGGGGCTGGAAACGTGACGATGGCAGCCGGATTGAGGGCCGCGGCGAAAGCCGCGGAACACCCACCGGAGCCTAAGGTCGGCGCGCCAGTCCTCGACCCTACGCGGATCAAGACAGTTCGCAGCACTGCCGCACGTCGCCTTTCACGCGCCGTTTCGCGGCGGCTCCACGCGCACCGCTGCGCAGACTGGCCGCGTATGTCAATGACATAACGGTGACGGGGGCCAAGGCAAGAATGCCTGAGGACCGAAGAGTTGACCGGAGACTGCCAACCGCTCCAGTGGCGCCGCGGATGGCCGTGTCTTGCGTGCGTCAAGAGGCTCCACATGTGGCGACATTCATACAAGTTTGCGTTGAACGATTCCTTTCCGGGCGGGTGGTATTGATCGGTGGGTCGCCGCGTGATATGTATCGAGCCGACGTAGAACTCGTGCCGCCGCCCGTGCGATAGCAGATTGGGAGGAAGGCCGTTCATCGAAATTCGGTCAGGGAGGCCGGCATGTTGCGTTTCTTCGCAAGCGTTTGTCTGTCATTGGCGTTGGGCTGTGCCAGCGCCGCGACCTTCACCGTCACCAACACCAACGACAGTGGTGCAGGGAGCCTGCGGCAGGCAGTAATCGACGCAAACGCGGCCGCGGGCGCGGACACCATCAATTTCGCGGTCACTGGCACCATCGTTCTAACGACCGGCCAAATGGTCATCAACGGTCCGCTTGCCATTGTCGGACCCGGCGCCGGCAGCCTGACCATCGACGGCAACTTTAACAATCGAATCTTTGCGATCGTCGAAAACGTAGCTGACATATGCACCACTCCCGGAGTGGATTTCCTGGTGTCGATTTCCGGATTGACCCTGACCAATGGCCGACGCAATGTTGCCGGCTCCCCCGGCGGTGCTATCTATTCGGAGAAGACGCTCTCTTTGAACTCCGTCGTAATTTCCGAGAGCGAGGCGTTTAGCGGAGGCGGCCTGGCCTTCAATTCAAGGTACTCAGGGCAGTCGCTCACCATTGCCGATTCGCAGTTTCTTACCAATGTCGCGCTTCCGCTGTCAACGACGACGGCCGACTCGAATGGGGCGGGCTCCGCATTGCAGAACGATGCGCATCGGTCACGACCCCGGTGACCGTCACTATCAGCAACAGCTTGTTCTCCGGCAACGAAACGCGGCCGGGATCGACCTTCCTCAATTCCGGCGGCGGCGGGATCGCGGTGTTCTCGAGGGCCGATGTGACAATCACGGATTCGCGGATCGTCGGCAATGCCGTGGTTTCCCAGAATCCAACAGTCGCCGGCCAGAATAACCGCGGTGGCGGATTCAATGTCCAGAACGGCGGAACGCTCAGGATCGAACGATCGGAAATTTCCGGCAATACCGCCGACCGCGCCGCTGGGTTGCGCCTCAGCCAGCAAGATCCGTCGTTGCAGACAGCGCAAACGGCGCTTGTCGTCACGTTCGTGAACACGACGATCGCGCAGAATTCGAGCATCGCGGACGCCGGCGTCCTCGGCGTCAACGTTCTCGGTCCTGGCGGCATCGGTGTGTACGGCAACGTCGCGCTGCAATTTTACAACTCCACTCTCTCGAGCAACACGACGCTGGCCGGAACCGCCGCCGGCATCGGCTTGGACATTGGTCAGACGTTTCCCGAGTCTGCCGGCAACACGTTGCCGGGGACGGTGACGCTGGTGTCGAGCATTGTTGCCGGCAACACTGGCGCTGGCACAACCGCGGATATCGCGGTTACGCCAGCCTTCGGTTCCCTCGCCGTTGCGTCGACATCGTCGCTCGTCGGCGCGGTCGGAGCGAACGTAACCGTAGCCGGGGCCGGGAACATTCTCGGTGCAGATCCTTTGCTCAATCCCCTTGCGTTCAATGGCGGCTCGACCCGCACGATGGCACTGCGTTCGGGCAGCCCAGCAATCGACACAGGGAGCAACCCGCTGAATTTGGTCACCGACCAGCGCGGGATGGGATTCAAGCGCGTGTCCGGGAACAGCGCGGACATGGGGGCGTATGAAGTCCAGGCGCAGCTCGCGGTTCCGACCTTGTCCGAATATGCCCTCGCTCTGTTGGCGCTAGCGTTGGCGGCCGCGGGAATGCTAGCTCGGCGGCGGCGTTAGCGCAGATTACTGTGTAGGGCGTGGTGGGGGCGACGTGGAAACCCGTCGCCCCCGATTTCCCGAATGGCCTGCGCAGATGGGAACGCGGGCGTTGCTCCGATCGCTCGGCACCGGGGTTTTCTGGCTTAAGCCGCGCGACTCGGTGCCTGGTTCGCCACTACCATGCGGCGACGGGATTCCGCCGATTTCTCTCGGCCCCGGGCCATACAACTCCCGCTTGAATTGCACGTCTTGGCTGTTTTCGCCGGGTTCAACGACCGCTGCTTAGCACGCTGATCGTCAGGTCAGGGTCGTCCACGGTCGAACCGGCAGCGGCGCTGAACGGCTCGTCTACGATTGCGCAGCAGCCATTCGGCCCGATTGCTTCGATGCCGGCGACCGGCCAAATCCGGTCTTGGTTCCAAGCCCCCGAAGCGGTCGCTCGCCGGCAACGACGGCACAAACTCACCCCTCGAGCTCGCGATCCGAGGGCGCAAGGTGCACGGTGCCGCATCAGGTTGTGAAGCCGATGCTGCAGTGCATGCGATCCGCGCCGGAAAGATTCTTGTTGCGCTATCGGGACGAGTAACCTATAACCCTAATCCGGCGTCAAGAATTAACGGGACTTGGCGCCCCACCCCGTAAGAAAAGGCGTTTAGCGCCACGACAGGGTCCAGCGTTCACGGCGCTGACAGATCCTGTTGACCAGACCATCTAGCGGGGAGGCTTCCATGAACTTAGTTCCGACTCTCTATTTGGCCGCCCTCTTGGCCGGACCACTGCACGCGCAGGTGTGTTCAGGTGGCGCCGGCGGCGGCATCGACGCCACTGGCAATCAATGCGGCGATGCCGCTACCGTCGGGTTGTACGCTAATGGTTCGGAGACCGCATCGCCCCACATGACGGGCAAGATGAGCGGAATCCAGCAATTCGCAGCAACCACAACCGACACGCGCCCAACAGCAAAGATGTCGGGTGCGCCCGCAACATCGACGGTATTAGCGCAAGGGGCAAGCCGGATTGCCAAGGTTGCGCCGCCTCCGAGTGTGCCGGTGAAGACCTCAAAGATCGAGGCAGTGGATGCTTCGCCCTGCGCCGGCGGACTGGATGGTGGGATGGACGCTACCGGCAATCAGTGCGCCGAGTCCCCGGTCGCTGGGATGAACACCGGGAACCTCGTCGCAGCAAAGCATTGAGGAGACACAGGCGCCTCAAGCGCCTGCATGTACGCGGGATCGCCAGCAGCTGGCATCCCACATCGATTCCTCCGCGGGCCGCATGCTGACGTCTAGTGTGCGGCCCGACTTCTTCCTCACTTCTGCGGATCGAGGATTCGATAAAGCGACCACGGTCGCGAACGTCCGCTTCGCCAGAGCATGAAGGGCTGCAACGGGTCTATTCTGTTGAAAAACCCTTTTCCCGAAGCCCGTCGCAGAATTTCAGGCCCATACAGGCGTCGCGTTTTGTCGGACGTGGGGGGCCATCTGATCGCCTATTGCGTACGACCCAGAGCCTCGTAGCAATCGCGCCGACGACGTTTCGATTGCATTGCCCACTCCGACGCAGTTTGGCAAGAATTCGAGGTCAGTGCATTTTCGGGTTTTTCAACAGAATAGGTCGAGTCCTGCCACATCGTCGTGCCAGACGAATGACCGCCTTCCGGTCTCAACGCGCCTCATGGTGCCAGCGGCCTGGCGGCTACCACGCGGGTGGCGACTTGCGCTTTCAATCGGTACCGATGCCCAGCAGACGCGTCGCCGCGCTCCACACCATCTCGCCCGTGAGCGCGAGCATGCAGCGCGCCTCGGGGCACTGCCCGGGCGCGGTGCCGGGAAAGCGCTCGCAGCGGCGGATCCACGCGACGTCGCGCTTCATCGTGACGTGCTGATCGCGGCAGGGGAAGTCGGCGATCGTCACCGCGGTGAACGGGCTGTCGCGCCAGAAAGCGCCGGCACCGGAGAGCAGGGCCGACCCCGGACCGAACAACGCCACCGTCGGCACGCCGGTCAGCCGCGCGAGGTGCGCGACGCCCGTGTCGGGACACACGAGCAGTGCGGCGCCGGCGACGAGATGCCAGAGCTGCGGCAGGGTGAGCGTTCCTTCATGTCGCGGCCAGGTCCGGTCGGGGTCGATGGCGTCGAGCAGGGGCGCCTCCCCCGGGCCGACCGACAGCACGACGCCGAAGCCGCGGGCCGCGAGGCGCGTTGCGAGTTCGCGCCAGCGCGGCGCGGGCCATTGCTTCAACGACGTGCTGGCGCCGGGATGCAGCACGCAGTACGGTGCCCGCGGCGCGGCCACCGCGGCGGCCGGCGGGGCCGGCCAATCGGCGACGCGGTAAGGCGCCGGCGCCGGGCCGTCGACGAGCCCGGCCGCGAGATCGCCCCACGCGGTCGGCGCGCCCGGATACGCTCGCAACTCGTCGACCGGCCAGTCCTTGTACGCCGGGCTGTCTCCCGCGAACGCGACAATCCAGTCCGCACCCAGCGCACGCGCGAGCCACGACATCCGGTTGTCGGCGGGCACCAGCGCGAGATCGTAGCCGGCGTCCGCCAGCAAGGGCGTGAGCGTGGCCGCGTCGCGCGGGTCGTAGGGCAGCGCGCGCGCGCCGTAGGGCCGCGCGGCGTAGAGCGGCGCGTAGGCGACGGGGCACGTCATCGCGATGTCGGCGTCGGGCCAGCGGGCGCGGCACGTGGCGATGAGCGGGGTCAGCATGATCGTGTCGCCCAGCAGCAGGTGATGCGCGATGAGGATGCGCCGCGGATTCGCCGGCGCGCTGCGCCGCCGGCCCGGCAATGCCGCGGCCGCCATCCGCGCGCCGGCCAGCGCGAACACGACGGGGCGTGCGAGCGCGCGGCTGCGGGCCATCCTAGTCTTCCGCGGCCAGTGCCGCGAGCTGGGAGAGCGATTCGTCGAGCAGCACCAGTTGCAGGATCTGCTCGGCAAGGCGCGCGCCGCCGTTGCGCCAGGCTGCGACGTAGGCGTCCACGCGCGCCGCGTCGAGATGGCCCGACGTGGTCGCGTTGAGGCGGGCGCCGAGGCCCTCGAGCCGCGGCGCGAGGTCGCCTTCGAGCCAGCCGGCGAGCGGCGGATTGAAGCCGCGCTTCTTGCGCGTGAACGGCGCGCGATCGGCGATCGGCGCCAGCACGGGAGCCAGCAATTGCTTCGGCGGCGTCGTGAAGCGCGCGGCGTCGGGCAGGCCCAGCACGGCCGCGTAGAAGCGGTGGTCGAGAAACGGCGCGCGCATCTCGAGGCCGTGCGCCATCGTGCACAGGTCGGCCTTGCGCAGGATGTAGTCGGGCAGGTAATTGAGGCGGTCGATCTCCAGCAGCGTCGACAGGTCGTCGCGCCCGGACGCGGGCGGCATCCGCCAGTAGTGCCCGGGCGGCGCGAACTGCGGCGCCAGGAATGCGCGCTCGCCCGGCGTCAGTCCGGAGAAGCGCAATGCGTACGCGGCGCGCCAGTCGAGCCGGAATTCCTCGATCAGGCGCTGCCAGCCGCGGCCGCCGATGGACGCCGGCGCGCGCAGCGACGTCATCGCCAGGCCGCGCCGCCAGCGGGTGCGCAGGTGCTTCGCGTAGCGCTTGTAGCCGCCGAACACCTCGTCGCCGCCGTCGCCGCCCAGCACGACCTTGACGTGCCGCGTCGTTTCGCGGGCGAGGTACCACGTCGGCACGCTCGACGGGTCGGCGAACGGCTCGTCCAGGTCGGCGACGATGCGCGCGAAGTCGTCGGCGATGCCGCCGGGAACGTCGATGGCGAGGTTCGGGAAGCCGAGCCGCTGCGCGGTGACGCGCGCCTCCTCGCTCTCGTCGAACGGCGTGCCGGGAAACGCGGCGGTGAACGACTGCAGGCGGTTGAATCCCATCGCTGCGAGGCGGCAGGCGAGCGCGGAGGAGTCGATGCCCGAGGACAGGAACAGGCCGAGCGGGCGGTCGGCGACCGTGCGCATCCGGATGGCGGCGTCGAACGTCGGCTGCCACGGTTCGGCGGACGGCTCGGGCTGCCAGTACTCGCGCGTCGCCAGCTTGCCGGTGGCGAGATCGTAGTGCAGGTAGTGGGCCGGCGGCAGCCGCGACATCGCGGCGAACACCGTGCGTGGCGCGGGGATCGTCCGGTGTGCGAGATACGCGTCGATGCCCTCGGCCGAGAACCCGCGCGCCGCGCGCGGCAGCCAGGGCAGCAGCGCGCGCACGGTGGAGGCGAACGCGAAGCCGCCGTCGTGCTGCGCGTAGACCACCGGCTTCAGGCCGAGGCGGTCGCGCAGCACGTAGACCGCGCGCCGCGACAGGTCGCAGATGGCGATCGCGAACATCCCGCGCAGCCGATGGACGAAGTCGATTCCCCAGTGCTCGTACGCGTGCAGGATGAACTCGGTGTCCGAGCGCGTGCGGAACTGGTAGCCGGCCGCCTTCAACGCTTCCGCGTCGGCGGCCCAGTCGTAGACCTCGCCGTTGTAGGAGATCCAGACGTCGCCGCGGTCGTTGACCATCGGCTGATCGGCCTCCGGGCGCGGGTCGATGATCGACAGCCGCGTGTGCAGCAGCGCATTGGGTGCCGAGCCCTCCGTCCGGCGCAGGTCGGGCCCGAAGAACACCGCGTGCTCGGCGTCGGGCCCGCGCTGGCGCAGCGCCGCCATCATCCGCAGCACCGCGGCGGAAGGGAGCGCGCGCTGCCCGAAATAGCCGGCGATTCCGCACATGTCAGTGGACCCCGCTCACCGCGCGGAACACGGCTTCCATGCGGTCGAGCATCGGATCGAGCCCGAAATCGCGGACGGCGCGCGCATGCGCCGCAGCACCGAAGCGCGCGCGCAGCGCGGGGTCGTCGCGCAGCGCGGCGAGGCCGGCGGCGAGCGCGCCGGCGGAACGCGGCACGACGAGGAGGCCCGTGACGCCGTCGTCGACCGCCTCGGCAATCGCCCCCACCGGCGTGGAGACGACCGGAACCGCACAGGCCATCGCCTGCATCACCGACTGCGGCACGCCCTCTTCCCCGTACGACGGCAGCGTGAAGAGGTCGAGCGCCTGTAGCCACGGCACGACGTCCTCCTGCTGGCCGACGAAGCGTATCGCGTCGGCGATGCCGAGCTTCGCGAGCCGCGCGTCGAGGCGGTCGCGGTAGGGGCCGTCGCCGACGACCAGCACCTGCCATTGCGCCCACGCTGCGCGGTCGGCGGCGATCGCCTCGAACAGGTACTCGTGGCCTTTCCAGTCGCGCAGCGTAGCGACGATCCCAAGCGCGGGCCGCGGGGGGAGCCCGAGGCGCGCGCGCGCGGCGACCGCGTCGCCGGGCACGAAGCGCGCGAGGTCGATGCCCGTGGGGACCGAGGTCATGTGGTCGAGCGGGATCGCGTTGTCGCGCGCGAGCTGCCGCCGCAGCGCCTCGCCGGTGGTGACGATGTGCGCGACGGCGCTCACGTACAGCCAGCGGGTGCCGATGCGATTGCGCACCGTGGTCGACACGTGCCGCGTGCGCACGATGGGCGGCGCGTGCGCGAGCGACGCGCACGCGAGCGCGCCGAGCCAGCTGTCGGTGGAGCTGTGCGTGTTGAGGACGTCGACCGCGCCGCGGTGCGCGGCGAGCCAGCCCCGCAGCGCGAGGAAGCCCGGCAGGCGCTTCTTCTGGATGGGCAGGGTGACCACGGGAATGCCCCTGCTCGCGCCGGCGGCCGCGATCGGCGCCTCGGGCGGCGCGATCAGCGTCACGCGATGGCCGCGATCGAGCATGCCGCGCGCCTCGGTGAGGATGCGGATCTCCTGGCCGCCCCAGCCGCAGGAGTTCTCCGTGTGCACGATCGACAATGCTCGTTTCACAGCGCGAAGTCCGGCTCGTAGCGCGCGAACCAGCGCTCGAGGATCAGCAGCACCCACAGCCGCATCGCGTGGTTCTTGCGGCCCGACGCATGCTCGGCGAGCAGGCGCTCGATCGCCGCGGGGCGGATCAACCCGCGCCGCTGCAGCCCCCGCGGCCCGAGCGCGGCCGTGATGTCGGGCAGCAGCTCCCGCGCGAGCCAGCGCTCGAGCGGCATCATGAACCCCTGCTTCGGGCGGTGGACGATGTCGCGCGGCAGGTAGCGCTCGGCCAGCGTCTTCAGCAGCAGCTTGCGCGCGTTGCCGCGGACCTTCTGCGCCGGATCGAGGCGCGCGCACCAGCCGTAGAAGGTATGGTCGAGGTAGGGCACGCGCGCTTCGAGCGAGAAGGCCATCGTCGCCCGGTCCACCTTGGCGAGCAGGTCGTCGGGGAGCCACAGCCGCGCGTCGATGTCGAGCAGGTGGTCGAGGTACGACGGCGAGTCGCATTCGTTGTAGAAGGCTTCGGCGTGGTCGGCGATGCGCGCCTTGCCCTGCGCGAGGAACGCGTCGGTGAAATACTCGCGGCGCAGCAGCGCGTCGAAGATGTTGGGGATCGTCGCGTAGCGCCGCGCGCGCGGCTCGGCCGCGGCCTTGGCGATGCGGTCGCGCGCAAGGCGCGGCGGCAGACGCCGCAGCAGCCACGGCAGCGGCGAGCCCGGCGCGCCCAGCAGCCCGGTGATGCGCTCCTCGCGCAGGCGCTTCACGTAGTTGCCGTAGCCGCCGAAGACTTCGTCGGCGCCCTCGCCCGTGAGCACGACGGTGACGGTCCTGCGCGCGTATTCGGCGAGCAGCATCGTCGGCAGCGCGGCCTGGTCGCCGAATGGCTCGTCGAACACGCCGACCCAGCGCTCGAGCGCGGGCAGCACGTCGTCGGGGGCCAGCATCAGGCAGTGATGGCGGCTGCCGACGTGCTGCGCGACGCGCGCCGCCTCGACGTGCTCGCTGCCGACGTCGTTGCCGGTGAAGCCCAGGTTGAAGGTGTCGAGCGGTCGGCCGGAGACCCGTGTGGCCAGCGCGGCGATGAGGCCCGAGTCCACGCCGCCGCTGACGAACGCGCCGAGCGGCACGTCGGCGACCAGCATCGATTTCACGGAACGCGTGAGCTCGGCATCGAGCGCGTCGGCGGCGGCTGCGTCGTCGAGCCGGTGCTTGGGGACGTACGAGGGCCGCCAGAACGCGCCGGTCGAAAGCCTGCCTCCGCTCACCGCGAGCCAGTGCCCGGCGGGCAGCTTGCGCACGGCGGCGTAGACGCTGCGCGGCGCCGGTATGTACTGGCATTCGAGATAGAGCGCCAGCGCGTCGAGGTCGAGCGCGCGCGGCAGCCCGGGAAACGGCAGCAGCGCCTTCAGCTCCGAGCCGAACACGAGCGAGCCGCCGTGCCACGCGTAGTAGAGGGGCTTCACGCCGAGGTGGTCGCGGGCGAGGAAGAGCTCGCGGCGGGCGCGGTCCCACAGCGCGAACGCGAACATCCCGGACAGCCGGTCGAGGAGTCCGCGGCCCCACTGCCGCCAGCCGTGGACGAGCACCTCGCCGTCGCCCTGCGTCGCGAACGCGTGGCCGGCGGCGGCGAGCTCGCGCCGCAGCTCGCGGAAGTTGTAGATCTCGCCGTTGAAGACGACGGCGATCGCGCCGTCGGCGGAGACGAGCGGCTGGCGGCTGCCTTCGAGGTCGATCACCTTCAGGCGGCGGTGACCGAAACCGACCGGGCCGTCGAAGTGGAAGCCGTCGGCATCGGGCCCGCGATGCGCGAGCGCCGCGGTCATTGCGGGCAGCGCGGCGCGGGCGCGGGGGTCGTCGCTCAGGAAACCGGTGATGCCGCACATGGAGGTTGTCGCTCGACGGTGCCCGGCACGAACGCCCTGGTGCGGTCCGCGGCAGCGGGCGGCGGCGATACGGCGGCAGCGAATTGGCGGACGATTATAGCCCGGCGACCGGCGGCGGATTCGATCGCTGCGGGCGGACGACCGCCGAGCGCGACCATCCGAGCGAGACCCGCGCGGCGCCGCTGTTCGCGCTCGCTCGCAGGGTGGCGCTACAATCCATTCGTCAACGAGCGCAAGTGCGCAACGTCGCAAGGGGGCGCAGACCGTGGATGTACCCGCGACGAACGCGGCGGGCGGCGGGCACGAAGTCGTCGGCCGGGAGGGCGATTGCCGGGTCGTCGTCGACGGCATCGAGTTCCAGAACGCGCGCACCGGCATCGCCCGGGTCTGGGAGTCCGTCCTCGACGAGTGGAGCCGCACGGACTTCGCCGCGCAACTCGTCGTGCTGGATCGCGGCCGCACGCCGCGGCACGCCGGCCTGCGCTATCGGGAGATTCCCCCGTACCGCTTTGCCGATCCCGGGGCCATTGCCGATGAGCCGCGGCTGCTGCAGGACCTCTGCGACGAGGAAGGCGCCGACGTCTTCGTCTCCACGTACTACACGTTCCCGGCGACCACACCGTCGGTCTTCCTGTGCCACGACATGATCCCGGAGAAGTTCGGCCACGACCTCGGCAAGCCGATGTGGCGGCTGAAGCACCTGGGCATTCGCCATGCCGCATCGTTCGTCTGCGTCTCCGGGGCGACGGCGCGCGACCTGAAGGCGTTCCTCGATCCGCAGGACGCGAGGCCGGTCACGATCGCCTGGAACGGCGTGCACGGCGCCTACCGCAGGGCACCCGCGGAGGACGTGCAGCCGCTGCTGCGCATGCTGGGGATCGCGCAGCCGTACGTGCTGCTGGTGGGGGCCGATCGCTGCGGCACGCACAAGAATCCGGAGCTCCTGTTCGACGCGCTGACGCTGCTGCCGGCCGCAGCGCGCTGCGCCGTGGTGTGCACCGGCGCCTACGCGCCTGGTCTGGTCGACGAGGTGCGCTCGCGCTATCCGCAGATCGCGGATCGCGTGGTCGCGGCGCAGTTGACGCAGAAGGGGCTCGCCGCCGCGTATTCGGGCGCGGCGGCGCTCGTCTATCCTTCGCGCTACGAGGGCTTCGGGCTGCCGGTGCTGGAGGCGATGGCCTGCGAGTGTCCCGTCGTTGCCTGCCCAGTGGCATCGATCCCGGAGATCGCGGGCGACCTCGTCGACTACGTCGATCCCGACGACCCGCGCGGCTTGAGCGCCGTCCTGACCGCGTTGCTCGCGCGGCGCGCGCAACCCGCGACCGATCCGGCGCCGCAGCAGCGGCTGCAGCGCGCGCGGGCTCACGCGCAGCGATTCACCTGGGCCTCCACCGCGGCGATCCTCCGCGACGTGCTGCTGCGGACCGCGCGTCTCAATCGACCGTGGCGCCCGACACCTTGACCGCCTCGGCCCACTTGGCGATCTCGTCTTCGATGAACTTGCGGAACTCTCCCGGCGTGTCCGGCGCGAGCTGGCTGCCGAGCTCCTGCATCTTCTGCGCGAGGTCCGGCGACTGCATGACTTCGACCAGGTCTGCGGCGATCTTCGCCACGATCGCGGGCGGCGTACCCTTCGGCGCGAAGAAGCCGGACCAGGGCGCGGCGGCGAATCCGGGAAACCCCTGCTCGGCGATCGTTGGGTAGGCGGGCGCACCGGGCGCGCGCCTGGCGGTGGTGACCGCGATCACCTTCAGCGTGCCGGCCTTCACCTGCGGCTGGACCGCCGGCAGGCCGGTGATGCCCATCTTGATCTGGCCGCCGACCAGATCCGCGATCATCGGCGCGCCGCCCTTGTACGGAACGTGCGTCGCGTCGAATCCGCCTTTCGCCTTCAGGAGCTCCATCGTGAGGTGCGACGCCGTCCCGATGCCGTCCGAGCCGTAGCTCCACTCGCCCGGCTTCGCCTTGATGAGCCGGATCAACTCCGGCAGGTCGTTGGCCGGCACGGCGGCGTTGACGACGATCGCGTTCGGGTAGAGGGTGGCGAGCGTCAGCGGCTCGAAATCGCGCAGCGGATGGTAGGGCATGGTCTTCATCAGCGAGATGTTGATCGCATGCGACCCGGTCACGCCGAGGAGCAGCGTGTAGCCGTCCGGCTTCGCCTTGGCCACCAGATCCGCGCCGACGTTGCCGCCGGCGCCCGGGTGGTTCTCGATCACGACCGGGACGCCCCATTTCTGCGCCAGCTTCACGCCCACCTGCCGTGCCGTGATGTCGGTGGCGCCGCCTGCGGCGAACGGCACGACGATCTTCACGGCGCGCGTCGGATAAGCCGCCGAGTCCTGCGCGAGCGCAGCGGGCGCCGTCGCGCCCAGGGCCAGGACCAGCGCCAGCGCCGCGGCCCGGGCCAACAGGTGCATCGTGCCCGACGGGCGCGCGCCGCGACGCCTGCGGGCCACGGTCGTGAGGGGGATCTTCATCGTGAGCTCCGGGGACTGTCTGCAGCGGGGGGAAGTGCGCGCCATTCTGGCACCGGCACGGCCTCTCCGCCACAGGAGCGCGATGCGCATCGACCGGGCGCCGCCGCCGGCGCGGCCCATCCGACGGGTTCGCCCACGGGCGGCAAGTCCGTGCCGTTCGCACTGCCGCCGGGTTCGTGCGAGGGGGCGTGCCCGGGCGGGATCACCGCGCCGCTTTACTGCGCGGCGCAACGACCGTACGCTCGCGCTTCGCGGCGCGGCTGCCGGTGGCGCCGGAGCCCGGCCCGCGCACGAACCAGGGCGAGACCATGCCGACCCCGCGCAAGGGCATCCTCAACATCAAGGCGCACATGCTCGCGACCGGGACGGCCGCCGGCGTGCCTGCGCGGGTCAATCTCGCCTCCAACGAGAGCGCGCTGGGGCCCTGCGCCGGCGCGATCGCCGCCGCGCACGCGGCGATCGGCGCGATCGAGCGCTATCCGGAAGACGCCGCGGCGCGCCTCGGCGCGGCCATCGGCGCCGCGTTCGGCCTCGATCCGCAGCGCATCGTCTGCGGCCACGGCTCCGACGAGCTGCTAGGCCGCCTGGCGCGGGCGTACCTCGACCCCGGCGACGAGCTGATCCACTCCGTGCACGGTTATCTCAAGTTCCCCAACTACGCGCACGCGATGGACGCGACCCCGGTGGCGGCACCCGACGCCGGCCTGCGCGCGTCGGTCGACGGCATCCTGTCCTGCGTCACGCGGCGCACGCGGATGGTGATGCTGGCGAACCCCGACAATCCGACCGGCTCGCATCTCGGCGGGGCGCAGGTGCGACGGCTGCACGCGGGCCTGCCGGAGAACGTGCTGCTGGTGCTCGATTCGGCCTACGCCGAGTACGTGTCCGCCGCGGATTACGAGCTGCCCGTGGCGCTGGTCGACGCCGCGCGCAACGTCGTGATGACGCGGACGTTCTCGAAGATATTCGGGCTCGCCGGGATGCGCCTGGGCTGGCTCTACGGTCCGCCGGCCGTCGTCGACGTGATGCGCCGGCTCAGCATCACCTTTCCCGTCAGCGCGCCGGCCGCTGCCGCCGCCATCGCGGCGGTCGGCGACCACGCGCACAGAGAGCGCGTGCACGCGCACAACCGCGACGTGCGGCGGTGGTTCGCGCAGGCGCTGGCCGACCTCGGCGTGCACGCCTATCCGAGCGAGGGCAATTTCGTGCTCGCGCGCTTCGACGATCCGGCGCGGCCCGCGGCGGCCGCGTGCCGGCACCTCGAGGAGCGCGGCATCGTCGCGCGGATGTTCGCCTCGCCCGACTATCGCGACATGGTGCGCTTCACGATCGGGCTCGAGCCGGAGATGCGCGCCGCGGCGGATGCGTTGGCCGACTATCTCCGGCGATGAGCGATGCAGGGGCGCGCCGTGCAGGCACGTCCCGCACCGTGGCACCGGCCGGGACCATCTGCTATAAGACCGCGATGCAGGTCGACCCGTTCACCGCCGCGGCCCGAGTGTAACGTGGCCCTCAACGCCCCCCTGGAGGTGGCGCCGGCGCGCCTTCCGTCGGGCGACCGGGCGCCGCCGCCGCCGCGGTCGGTGCCGTGGCTTCGCTCCGGGTGGTTCGAGTTCGCGCAGTTCGCGCTGCTGTCGGCGGCCGCGATCTGGCTGACGCTGCGCGGCGCGCAGGGCATGGCCTACCAGTGGCAGTGGGCCAAGGTCCCCCGGCTCCTCTACCGCGTCGTCGACGGCGAGCTGATCTGGGGGCCGCTGATGAAGGGCCTGTTCGTCACGCTGGACATCGCCTGGATCGCGATGCTGCTGACGATCGCGATCGGCCTGGCAACGGCGATGCTGCGGCTGTCGAGCTCGATGGTCGGCCGGGCCATCGCCCGCGTCTACATCGAGGTGATCCGCAACACGCCGCTGCTCGTCCAGATCCTGATCTTCTACTTCATCATCGGGCGCATCCTCGGCATTCCGCGGTTCTGGGCGGGCGTGCTGTGCCTCGCCTTCTACGAAGGGGCGTTTGCGGCCGAGATCATCCGCGGCGGCATCGTCGCCGTGCACAAGGGCCAGTGGGAGGCGAGCCGCAGCCTCGGGCTCTTGACGCGCGATATGTACCGTGATGTCATCCTCCCGCAGGCCATTCCCCTGATGCTGCCGCCGCTCGCGGGCGTGCTGGTCAACCTGGTCAAGCACTCGGCGATCGTCAGCGTGATCGCGGTGTTCGACCTGACGACGCAGGCGCGCACGGCCGTGTCGGACACCTTCATGGCGTTCGAGATCTGGCTGACGGCCGCGGCGATGTACCTCGTGGTGACGATCACGCTCTCGCTGGCCGTGCGCTGGCTGGAGCGGCGCTATCGCCGCCGCTGAGGGGAACCGGCAGGAACGTCCCGGGCTCGCCCGGCTCGCGAGACAGACCGTTTGAGGAGCAGCAGATGAACGCAACCAGGAGATTGCTCGGCATGCTGGCCCTCGCGCTGGGCATGGCATTCGCGGCGGACGTCGCGCTCGCGCAGCAGGACAACCTGATCGACACCATCAAGAAGCGCGGCAAGCTGCAGGTGGGCTTCGCGAGCTTCCTGCCGTGGGCGGTGCGCGACAAGCAGGGCAACTGGGTCGGCTTCGAGATCGACGTCTCGACCAAGCTGGCCAAGGACATGGGGGTCGAGCTCGACCTGATGCCCACGGCCTGGGACGGCATCATCCCGTCGCTCATCGCCGGCAAGTTCGACGTGATCATCGGCGGCCTCACCGTCAACCCCGCGCGCAAGGAGCAGGTCGACTTCACCGAGCCGTATTCGACGTCGGGGCAGGGCATCGCGGCGTCGAAGGCGCTCGCCTCGGGCCTGAAGTACCCCGAGGGCTACAACGACGCCAAGGTCACCTTCACCTGCCGGCGCGGCGCCGCGCCGTGCAAGACCATCGAGGAGAAATGGCCGAAGGCGACGATCCGCCAGTTCGACGACGACGCGATCGCCTTCCAGGAGGTGATCAACGGCAACGCGCACGCGATCCTGACGAGCGAGCCGAAGCCCACGTTCTTCACGCTGCAGAATCCCGAGAAGCTGTTCCGGCCGACCACCGACTACGTCACCACCTCGGTCGAGGGCTTCGCGCTGCGCAAGGGCAACCCGGCGGCGCTGGCCTACTTCAACGACTGGATCGGCAAGAACAAGGACTGGCTGAAGCAGCGTCACACCTACTGGTTCAAGACCCGCGACTGGGCCGCGAACGTGCCGGCGAGCTGATGCCGGGCATTCACGCGCGGGCTGCGTTCGTCGCGGCCCGGCCGCACCGGCCCGGTTGATTCGCGTCGCCGCCGTCGACGCAGTGCAGCCCGACCACGAACCCGCGCGCCGGCCGCCCGCCCGGCGCCGCCCGCGCCTCACCGCGCTCGACGCGGCGCTGGCTGCGCTGTGCGCGGCCGCGGTCGGCTACTTCGCGTGGCGGACCCACACGGTGCTCGATTACCGGTGGAACTGGAGCGCCATCTGGCCGTTCGTGATCAAGATCGACCCGGCGTCGGGGCGCTGGGTGCCGAACCTGATCGTCGAGGGGCTGCTGACCACGATCCGCCTGGCGCTCTGGGGCATCCTGATCGCCGGCGTCATCGGCACGGTGATGGGGCTCGCGCGCACCAGCCGGCGGCTGCTGCCGCGGCTGATCGCGGACAGCTACGTGATGCTGATCCGCAACATCCCGCCGGTGGTCTTCGTGTTCGTGTTCGTGTTCTTCATCGCCAGCCAGGTCATGCCGGTGCTGGGGATCGGCGAGCGCGTGCGCGCGGCCTCGCCCGCGGTGCAATGGTGGCTCTCGATCCTGTTCGGGCCGCCGAAGCTCATCGACAACTTCTTCCTCGGGTTGATCTGCCTGTCGGTGTTTTCCGGCGCCTACGTGACCGAGATCGTGCGCGCCGGGATCGAGTCGGTGCCCAAGGCGCAGATCGAGGCCGGCGACAGCCTCGGCATGTCCCGGCTCGACGTCGTGCGCTTCGTCGTGCTGCCGCAGGCGCTGCGCAACGTCCTGCCGCCGCTCGCCGGCCAGTTCATCCAGCTGATCAAGGACTCGTCGCTGGTCTCGCTGGTGTCGATCCAGGAGCTCTCGTTCATGGCGCAGGACATCCAGGTCGCCACCCAGCGCGTGTTCGAGGTGTTCGTGTTCGTCGCTGCGCTGTATTTCGCGATCTGCTTCGGCCTGTCGCAGTTCTTCGGCATGCTCGAGCGCCGGTCGGCGCGCGCGCACCGCTAGCATGGCGAGCGCGCCGCCGATCGCCGCGTCGATCGACCTCGATGCCCCGGGCAAGCGCATCGGGCACCTGGAGCTCGCCTGGTCGGACGACGAACACGCGTACGGCGTCATCCCGGTCCCGATCGTCGTCATCGCCGGCGGAAGCGGACCCTCGGTGCTGGTCACCGCCGGCGTCCACGGCGACGAATACGAAGGCCAGGTGATCGCGCGCCGGCTGATCGCGCAACTCGCGACAACCGAGGTCACCGGGCGCATCGTCGTGATGCCCGGCGTCAACTGGCCCGCCGTGCGCGCCCGGCGGCGGGTGTCGCCGATCGACAGCCGGAACATGAACCGCGCATTTCCCGGGGACGCCGCCAGCGGCCCGACGGCGATGATCGCCGACTTCATCGAGCGCCGCCTGCTGCCCGGCATCCGATACGCGATCGACCTGCACTCCGGAGGCACGCAGTCGATCTACGCGCCCTGCGGCTACGTCTACGGCACGGGCGAGCCCGCATTCCGGGAGCGCAAGCTGGCCGCCGCCCACGCGTTCGGCGCGCCGCGAACGGCGGTCGTGACCACCACGTCGTCGGCCGGCTCGCTGTCGGCGGCGTGCGAGCGCCACGGCGTGGTGATGGTTTCCGCCGAGCTGGGCGGCGGCGCGGTGCTCCAGCGAGCAGCGCTGGACATCGGCTGGGACGGCACGTTAAACCTGCTGCGCCATGCCGGCGCGATCGAAGGCGCGCCCGCGCCAACGCGCACGACACTGCTGCACACGCCGAACCGGGCGGCGTTCGTCATGGCGACCATCGACGGCCTGTTCGAGCCCGCGGCCGACGTCGGCGCCGAGGTCGAGGCCGGCGCCCCGGCGGGCCGGATCTGGCCGGTCGACGACCTCGCGCGCGAAGCCGTCACGCTGCGCTTCGCCTCCGGCGGCACCGTGCTCGCCCGGCGGACGATGCCGATGGTCGTGCGCGGCGACTACGTCTGCCACATCGGACAGCCGATGAGCGACGACCAGTTCCGCGGAGGCGCCCGGTGAGCGCCGCTGCCGCCGCCGGGCGCGCGCCGATGATCGAGATGCGCGGCGTCAACAAGTGGTTCGGCCAGTTCCACGTGCTGAAGGACATCGACCTCACGGTCGGCAAGGGGCGAGCGCGTGGTCGTCTGCGGGCCCTCGGGCTCCGGCAAGTCGACGCTGATCCGCTGCATCAACCGCCTGGAGCACCACGACGAAGGCGTCATCGTGGTCGACGGCATCGTGCTCGACGAGGACACGCGCAACGTGGCCGCCATCCGGCGCGAGGTCGGCATGGTGTTCCAGCAGTTCAACCTGTTCCCGCACCTGTCCGCGCTCGAGAACTGCGCGCTGCCGCAGATCCGCGCCCGCGGCACGCCCCGCGGCGAGGCGGAGGCGAAGGCGATGGAATACCTCAAGCGCGTGCGCATCCCCGAGCAGGCGGGGAAGTTTCCCGGGCAGCTCTCCGGCGGCCAGCAGCAGCGCGTGGCCATCGCGCGCTCGCTGTGCATGGAGCCGAAGATCATGCTGTTCGACGAGCCGACCTCGGCGCTCGACCCGGAGATGATCAAGGAGGTGCTCGACGTGATGACCGACCTGGCGCAGTCCGGGATGACGATGATCTGCGTGACGCACGAGATGGGCTTCGCGCGCAAGGTCGCCGACATGATGGTGTTCATGGACGCGGGGCGCATCGTCGAGCGCGCGCCGCCCGGCGGAGTTCTTCGCCGCGCCGCGCTCGGAGCGCACCAAGCTCTTCCTCAGCCAGATCCTGTCGCACTGACCACGCTGCCGTTGCCGGAGATGCCCCGATGAGCGCCTGCATCAAGATGATCCCCCTCGAGGAAGCCACCGGCTACCTGAAGGAGATGTACGAGAAGGTGAAGACGCCGCACGGGACGGTGGACAACGTCATGCGCGTGCACAGCCTGCGCCCGCGCACGATGGACGGGCACGTCGTGCTCTACCGCAGCGTGCTGCACAGCCCTGACAACACGCTGCCGCTGTGGCTGCTCGAGCTGGTCGCGAGCTACACCAGCATCATCAACGCCTGCGCGTACAGCCTGACGCACCACTTCGCCAACGCCCGCCGCCTGCTGCGCGACGACGCCCGCGCCGACGCCATCCGCGCGGCGCTCGACGCCCGCCGGCCGGAAGCCCAGTTCGCGGGGAAGGAGCTCGCGATCCTGCGCTACGCGGCCAAGCTGACCGAGGCCGTGGGCGCGATGCATCCGGACGACGTCGCGGGGCTGCGCGCGGCGGGCTGCAGCGACGGCGAGATCCTGGAGGTCAACCAGGTGTGCGCCTACTTCAACTACTCGAACCGGCTGCTCAACGGCCTCGGCGTCACCACCGAGGGCGACGTGATCGGCTATTACGCGGAACCGGCGCAGGAGGCAGGCCGATGAATTACGCAATGGCGAAGGAGATCGCCGCCGCCGCGATCCCGGTGATCGACATGGCGCCGCTGCACGAAGGCCGACGGGAGAGCGCGCAGCGGGTCGCGGCCGAGCTGCTGGCGGCGGCGCAGGCGGTCGGCTTCTTCTACGTGCGCAACCACGGCCTGTCCGCCGACCTGATCGCGCGCACCGACGCGCTCGCGCGGCGCTTCTTCGCGCTGCCTCTGGAGGAGAAGCAGAAGGTCAAGGTCACGCCGTGGCACCGCGGCTTCATCAAGGTCGGCGAGGCGAAGATGTACGCGGGCGCCCGCGTCGACCTGAAGGAGAGCTTCATCTGGGGCGGCGAGGTCGGTTCGCAGGAGGCGGCCGGCGAGGCCGGGCAGAAGATGCGCGGCCCCAATCAATGGCCGCAGTCCATGCCCGAGATGCGCGCCACCTTCAACGAGTACTTCGCCGCCGCCAACGAGTGCGGGCGGGTGCTTCTGCGCGGATTCGCAGCGAGCCTCGACCTCGACCTCGATCACTTCAGCCGGCGGTTCGACCGCCCGATCACGCGCGGCGCCGCCGTGTTCTACCCGCCGCAGCCGCCGGATCTCGGCGAGGACCAGTTCGGCGTCGCCCCGCACACCGATTACGGCTGCCTCACGCTCGTGTGCCAGGATCCCATCGGCGGCCTGCAGGTTCAGGACCGCGGCGGCGAATGGGTGGTCGCGCAGCCGATCGCGGACACGCTGGTCGTCAACGTCGGCGACCTGCTGGCGCGCTGGACGAACGACCGCTTCAAGTCGACGCCGCACCGGGTGATCAACCGCTCCGGGCGCGAGCGGCTGTCGATCGCAGCCTTCGTCGACCCGGACTACGAGACGGAGGTCGTTCCCGTCTGCCGCGGCGGCGAGGCGCCGCGCTATGATCCGGTGACCTGCGGCGACTACATCGTGTCGCGCTACGATGCGTCGTTCGCGTATCGGAACAAGGCGGCCGGAACCTGATGCACGGTTCGACCGCATCTCGCCGTCGGCACCGGCCGTTTCGAGGTCCGGCCGTTCCCGTCGCCTTTGCCCGCCCCGGCGACATGGGATAGCATCATCCGGGTGGAGATGCAATCGCCGCAGGGGAATGCCGATCGCCTGCCGGTCGCCCACCTAGCGAGCGGGAATGACGTGATCCAGGAACAGGCAACTGTCGAGCGTTTGACGCGGCGATTGCGCGCCGTGCTGTTCGTCGACGTCGTCGAGTCCGTTCGCCTGATCCAGAAGGATCCGGACCGTACGGTCGCCCGCTGGCGGGATTTCGTCGCCGCCGTGACCCGCGACGACCTGCCCGCCGCCCGCGGGCGGATGGTGAAGCACCTCGGCGACGGGATGCTGGTCGAATTCGAGAGCGTCCTCGATGCCGTCGAGTGCGCGCTGGCGATGCAGGCGCGGATCGAGCGCGGCAACGTCGACGTCGACGCCGACCGCCAGATCCATCTGCGCATGGGAATCCACGTCGCGGATGTCCTTGCGGACGACGTGGATCTCTACGGCGACGGCGTCAACCTCGCCGCGCGTCTTATGGTGCTGGGCGGGCCGCAGGAGATCGTCATCTCCGCGGCGGTGCGCGACCAGCTGACCGACGGCCTCGGCCTGACGATCGAGGACCTGGGGGAGCGCCAGCTGAAGGGCATGGAGCGCCCGGTGCGCGCCTTCCGGGCCTGGCCGCTGGGCCCGATGCCGAGCCGTGCCGCCGAGCGGCTCCGGCACGCCGGCGACCGGCCGTCGATCGCCGTGCTGCCGCTGCGCAACCTGTCGCGCGATCCAGCCCACGATTTCCTTGGCGACCTGCTCGCCGAGGACGTGATCGGCCACCTGTCGCGGCTCACCGATCTGTTCGTCATCTCGCGGCTGTCGACGACGCCGTTTCGCGACCGGCTCTACGAGCCGCGCAACGTGGCCGAGGTGCTGGGCGTGCGCTACGTGCTGTCGGGAAGCCTGCTCGCCGCCGGCAACCAGTTGCAGGTGATCGCCGAGCTGACCGAGGCCGAGGTCGGCCGCGTCATCTGGTCGGAGCGCTTCCGCGGCTCGATGGCGGACATCTTCGAGCTGCAGGAGGCGCTGGCGCGGGACATCGCGAAGCGCGTCGTTCCGTATGTCCGCCGGCTCGAGCTGCAGCGGGCCCGCTCCAAGCATCCCGAGAACCTCACGGCGTACGAGCGCCTGCTGCGCGCGATCGATCACCTGCACCGGACCTCGCGCGAGGACCTGGACCAGGCGCGAGTCCTGCTCGAGGCCGCGGTCGCATCGGATCCGTCCTACGCGACGGCCTACGCGTGGCTCGCCCGCTGGCATGTGCTTCGCATCGGCCAGGGCTGGTCGCCGGATCGCGCGCGGGACATTGCCGACGCCAATCGACACGCCGACGCGGCGCTCGCGCGCGACGACACCGATCCCTGGGCGCTCGCCGTTCATGGGCTCGTTTCGCGGGTACGTGAACAAGGATCTGGAGCGGGCGATCTCCAGTTTCGACCGGGCGCTCGTGATCAATCCGAGCGCGGCATCCGCATGGGCCTGGAGCACTGCCGCCTACGCATGGCTTGGCCACGGCGACGAGGCGGTTGCCCGCTCGCACCGGGCGATCGAGCTCTCGCCGCTCGATCCGCACATGTACGTGTTCACGTCGCTGGCGGGCACCGCGCATGCGGTGGCCGGACAATACGACAAGGCGATCGACTTGTGCCGGCGATCGCTGCGCGAGAACCGGATGTACCTGGCCACGCACCGGCTGCTCGTGATCGCGCTCGCGCTGTCGGGCCGCACCGATGAAGCCCGAAGCGCGGCCGGCGAGTTGCTCGGGCTCGAGCCGACGCTCACCGTCAGCGGCTTTCGCCAGCGCTACCCGGGAACAACCAGCACGCACGCCGAGTCGTTCTGCGAGGCGCTCGCGAGCGCCGGCATTCCGCTGTAGGATTGCAGCGCCTGCGCCGCGTGCGCCGACGCGGCGGGCAGGCGACTTGCCTCAGGTTGAAGCGTTCACCGACCACTGGAGGACATCATGGGGATTCCTTTCCGCAACGACGGCAACGACGGCAATGATGGCAACGACGGCAACGATGGTAACGACGGCAACGATGGCAACGACGGCAATGACGGCAACGCGTCGGGCTTGCGGGCGTATTCGGGGCGGGTAGCCAACACGCTGCTCGCGCGCGCGCTGGGGACCACGCAGGGGGAGATCACGCGCGGCGCCGCGTCGACGCCGGACACCGCCCACCAGACGGGGCCGCAAGCGCCAGCCGTTCGAGCGCTGGTCACGCGACGTGCGCGGCCGCCAGTACGAGTTCGAGCTGCTCACCGGGATGAAATTCAACGCGGGACAACGCGCTGCCGATGGCCGGGCGGCGCCGATCCCGCTCACCTGCGCCCGCGTACGAGAATTCGGACAACGACCTGAAGGCGGCGCTGAACGAAGTCATCGGCATGGCCGCGCTGCGGCCCGACCGCATGGAAGAAATCATCACCCAGGTCAGCCTGCCGTATTCGTTTTTCGCGATGGTGCTCAACCTGCAGCCGGGGCGGCACCGGTACACGTACGAGATGATGGCGACGGCCTGGAGGATGTCGACTCTCGTGGTCATGCAATTCAAGCACCACTTCGGCGTGCCGCCGGCCCGCCGACCGCTCCGCGTTCGTCCAGCCGATGCTGATGACGCCGGGTCACGGCTCGTACCCCGCCGGCCATTCGACGCAGAGCTATTCGATGGCCGCGTTGCTCAAGCAACTGCTCGCGGACGCCGGCGGCACGGGCCACGACGCCGAGATCGGCGCCCTGCTGGACAAGCTGGCGTGGCGGATCGGCGAGAACCGCATCGTCGCGGGACTGCACTACAAGGACGACATCGTGCAAGGCGGCGTGCTCGGCACGAAACTCGCCGTACCTTTTCTTCACAAGACGACGGTCGCCAACTCGGCGCTGGCCTGGCTGTGGGACCAGGCGAAGAAAGAGCTGTGGAAGTGAGCGCGGCTCGCACGCCGGGCGCCGTCTCCATCGGAGGCGCGCCACCGGAGTGAGCGCGAGCGGGCGCGGCTCCCGGCCGCGGATTCAGGTCACATCGGCGCAATGGTATCGGCCAGCTGATCTTGCCGTCGCCGGTCAGCTCCGGCCAGACCCGCGCGTCCCCCTGCTTGTCCTTGCGGTTCGCGTCGACGTCGACGTGCCGGTTCGAGCGCAGCGGATGGGTCGCCGGAGGCGCGGCCTTGCGGCGCCGGCCCGCAGGAGGGTGAGCACGGCTTCGGCGGACAGCGCCACGCCGATGGCCGCGGCGTACTGGAACAGCAGCGCGACGAGTCCGCTGACCTGCGGGGCGGAAGCGCTGGTGCCGTTCATCCGCGTAGGCAACGCGCCGCGCGACGACGCGCAGAGTATGCCGCCGCCGGCCGCGTCCTCCTCCGCCGGCGCCAGTACGTCCGGCTTATTGCGCCCGTCCCGCGTGGGACCGCAGGCCGAGTACCGGCAGACCTCCTGCGTCGCCGTGTTGTAGGCGCCGACGGCGACCGCCAGCCGGCCGGTAGCGTAGCTCGCCAGCGTGCCGCGGGCGTCGGCATCGTCCGGATGGAAGTGCGACTGCTGCCGGCGGGCGCCGCCCGGGCGGCCCGACGTGTCGCGCTCGATCCAGGCATCGATCTTCGCCGCGACGAGTCCGGTGTTCTCCAGTCGGATCTCCCAGATTCCCGACGGCGCGGGATGGCTGCTCATGCCGGGTTCCTCCGGCGTCGTTTGGTTGAGCTTGATCGTGATCAGGTTCGGCCGGTCGCCCGCCGTGGTCGTCTTGTGCCGGATGCGGCCGACCGTCTTCGAGCCGATCTTGATCTTCTGCGGCTTCGCGCCGAGCGCGACCGGACCCGCCGTCGTGCCGTCGGGAGCGGTGAGGCGAAGCTCGAGCCGGGCGTCGCCGTTGTACCAGATCTCCAGATCGTTCGGGGTCGGGTCCTGCGGCTTGAGGACCCACCGTCGCGTGAGCGTGTCGTGCTGGTGCGCCAGCAATCCGTGCGCGTGGCAGTCCGCCTCGAAGCCGTTGCCCGCGGCGACGACGACGGCGCGGTTCGGTTGCGTGAGCGCCGCGTCGATCGCCGCCTCGACGATCGAGGTGCCGTCATGCGGTCCCGCATAGCCGCCATAGCTGATGTTGATCACCGCGGGTTTCGCGCCGGCCTTGTCGAAGATGTACTTGACGCCGTCGACAATGCGGTTCGCCAGCGCGCTCCCGCCGCTCGTGATGGCGGCTGCGGGCAGTTGCACGAAGATGATGCCGGCGCCGGGCGCGACACCCTCCGAGCACATCGGCGCGCAGCCGTTGCCGGCAGCGATGTCCATCACGTGGGTGCCGTGGGAGGCAAGGTCGGCAATCGCGTAGTTGAGCTTGCGGTAGACGGCGTCCTCGTCGAGCGCATCGCCGTTGCTGATCTCCGCGGACTGGATCGCGGTGTCGATCACCGCCTTCGTCAGCTCGAGCCCGCCGAGGTTGCCCGGCGCGGCCTGCCATCCGCCGGTGGGGTCGGTGCGCGCCTGGTCCCACAGCGCGATGACCCGGGATTCGAGATGCGCTCCGCTAACGTGCGGCTTCATGAAATTCCGGTGGGCCAGCGCGCAGCCGTCGTCGATGATGCCGACGATGACGCCGTCGCCGTCGATGGTCCTGCTCTTTGACTTGTCGATCGACCGGCAGCTCGATGTCGCGCAGCGAATCCTCCAGGCAGGGCTGTAGCGGGGCCGGCAGACTGACCTGCCGCAAGCGCGTGTCGTTGATCAGCGCGGCGAGCTTCCTCGCAACCCGTCGGCGTACGCCTGCGCCCTCTCGTGCGGCTTTGCGACCGAGAAGTCGGTCTCGTGAGCTCGAGCGCCGCCGCCACCACCCCGCCGGATGCGGGATTGACCCGAGGCTTCGTTGAGGTACGCGCGCGGGATGTGCAGGACGGCTTCGCGCTCACCGGCGGGGGTCATCAGTACGGACAAGGTCTCGGCGGCGCCCCTGGGGTTGTCCGCGAGCTCCAGAAACAGCGGCAGCCGCTGCTTGCGCAGCTTGCCGTCGGCGGTGATCCGTATCCCCGTTCGGCGCCGCAATTGCCCGAAATCGAGCGCCTCGAGCAGGGAGACGGCGACCCGCAGCGCAGGATCGATGCCGCGCTTGATCTCGATGCCCAGCCGTTCCCACGAATTGTCGACCTCCAGGACGAGTCCGGAGTCGTCGTGGCGCGGCTCGCCGGTCGGGGGCTCGCCCCCGGCGCCGCCGTCCGGCGGACCTCGCCGGAGCCCTGGCTGATCACGGACGCGCGCGGAAAGCTCACCAGCCAAGCGACCGGGTGACACATGTCGTTCCTACATTCGCGGGCGGCGGAAACCGCCCGCCTGCCGGACTGGGGCGCCTTCACTTTACACCAGTCGCTGCATCGACGTCTACTCCCCTGTGCCGACTAATCCGCTTGGCGTTTGTCGAATATTCCGCAGCCTTTCCTGCGGCGTTTTCCTATCTTGAATCACCGGCCTGCGTCGATCCCCTGCCAGGGCAGGGGACGCGCAAAGGCGGTCCGATCCCGATCGCGGGTGTCGGGTCCGGCGCAGCGCATCGGTATTCAGGAGATCGACATGGGCAAGACAGAAGCAGGGAATCTCGCCGCCAGGACGGCGGCAGTAGCGTTCGTAGTGCTCGCGACCATGGCGGGGTCCGCTGCGGCTGCCGCCGACACGGTCAAGCCCGGCGCGAGCCCGGCCGGCACCTCGTCGCAGGTCGCGACGTTCACCGGCGAGTACGTCAATGGCGCGCCGGTGTACCGGCTGCCGACGGTCACGGTATCCACCAGCCGCGCCGCGGCCTCTGGCCGCGATCGACGAGCGAGCGGATGGCCGCGACGCCGGTCGGCGCGGCCGCCGCAGGCGCGCTCCACGCCGCCGCCGCGCCGGCACCAGGCCCGCCGCCGCTGCGCCCGCGATCGCGGCCCCTGACCGGAACATCGCGCTGGACGTCGGTGTGGCGGCGTTCGGAACGCTCGTTGCCATCGTGCTGTCGTTCGGCGTCGTCATCCGCGGGCGGCGTCGGCAGCGTGTGGTCCTTCCTCAGCCGCGGCAGTGGGTTGCCGCGCAAGCGTATGTGCCGGAAAGCGTCGCGCCGGTGTCGACGGTGGATAGCCAGACCGCTCGCGATACCCGCTGGCGCACGCCCGCATCGCTCACGCAGCTGCGGGCGAACGAGGAACGCGGGCGCCGGCAGGCTGCGCTGCTGCGCGCCGGGACAACGCAACCCGACGCGGCCTGAACGGCGCGGCGATCCGGCGTCGGCCGCGACCGCCGGCCGCGACCGCCAGCGCTTGAACTGTACCGGCACCCCCGCTATGATGCGGCCTGTCACCGAACAGGCGTGGCGCTGCACCTGCCATACGCATCCCGGGGAGGGGAAATGACGGGATATCAGGGCATGGGTCGCGGCGTTGCTGCTGGTGGGCGCAAGCGCGGCGCAGGCGCGCATCACCGCGCTCGACATCCAGTCGGTGAAGCCGTTCGCCGGCGGGCACGAGTTCGGCGCCGTGGGCGCATACGAGCGCGTGACCGGCACGGCCAGGGGCGAGCTCGATCCCGCCGACGTGCGCAACCGCGGCATCGTCAACCTCGACCGCGCGCCGAGGAATGCCGCGGGCCGCGTCGAGTACGAGGTCGAGTTCGACCTGCTGCGCCCCGCCGGCGCCGACAAGGGCAACCACAAGCTGCTCTTCGACGTGACCAACCGCGGCCGCAAGTTCGTGCTGCACTGGATCATGGACGGCAGCGCGCAGGACATGAACAACCCGCAGACGCAGGAGCAGGCGGGCAACGCGCTCTTCTTCCGGCAGGGCTGGACGATGGTCTGGGCCGGCTGGGATCCGGACGCGCCGAAGGCCAACGGCGGCATGGCGATCAAGGTGCCGACGGCGGTGAACCCCGACGGCTCCCCGATCGTGCGGGTCATCCGCGAAGAGCTCGTCTCCGGCACGCGCGGGCCGGTGGTGCGGCAGTTCGCGCTGTCGCACGAGGCCGCGAGCCTCGAGCAGGACAAGGCGACGCTCACCGTGCGGCGCCGCGAGAGCGACCCGCGGGTGCCGGTGCCGGCCGCCGAGTGGCGGTTCAAGGATTCGCGCACGCTGGAGATCCTGACCCCGGGCAACGCCGGCGCGGGCCCTGCGGTCGGCTCGCTCTACGAGCTCCACTACCCGGCCAAGGGTCCGAAGGTGCAGGGAATCGGTTTCGCCGCGACGCGCGACCTCGTCTCGTTCCTGCGCCATGCGGACAAGGACGACCAGGGCAAGGCCAACCCGGCGGGCAGCGGCACGAAACAGGCGCTGGCGGTGGGCATTTCGCAGAGCGGGCGCTATCTGCGCGACTACATCGGCCTCGGCTTCAACCAGGACGAGAGCCGGCGCAAGGTATTCGACGGCGTGCTGTCGCACATCGGCGGCGCGGGCAGGGTGTTCCTCGACTACGAGTTCGGCGAGCCGGCGCGCACCAACACGCAGCACGAGGACCACCTCTACCCGGAGAATGCGTTCCCGTTTTCCGCGGCAGAGATGCGCGACCCCGTCACCGGACGATCGGGGGCGCTGCTGCGCGGCGACGGCTTCGATCCGCTGCTGATCGAGGTCAACACGTCGACCGAGTACTGGCAGAAGGGCGCGTCGCTGCTGCACACCGACCCCGCGGGCACGCGCGACGTCGCGCTGCCGCCCGGCGCCCGCGTGTATCTGGTCGCCGGCACCCAGCACGGCGGGCGCACCGGCCTGCGGGCCGATTTCGGCCCATGCATGAACGAGCGCAATCCGCACAATCCGGCGCCGGCGCTGCGCGCGCTGCTCGTCGCGCTGGACGAGTGGGCGAGCCGCGGCGTGGCACCCCCCGACAGCCGGGTGCCCACGATCGAAGGCGGCACGCTGGTGCCGCCCGACAACAAGGGCTTCCCCGCGATTCCCGACTTCGCGGTCGCGCGCTTCGGCAACGAGATCGTTCTCTTCGGCGACTGGACGCGGCCGAAGCCCGACCCTGCGCAGCGCTACGTGGCGCTGGTGGCGAAGACCGACGCCGACGGCAACGAGACCGCAGGCATCCTGCTCCCCGACGTCGCCGTCCCGCTCGCGACGTACACCGGGTGGAATCTCTACAAGCGCCCGTTCCCGGAGAACGAGCTGTGCGACCGCGACGGCAGCTACAGCGAGTTCGCCGCCACCAAGGCCGCGCGCGAGGCGAAGGGCGATCCGCGCCGCTCGGTCGAGGAGCGCTACGGCACGCACGAGGCGTTCGTGCGGCAGGTGCGCGCCTCGGCGGCCGCGCTGGTCGCAGGCGCGGCTGCTGCTGGCGGAGGACGCCGACGCCTACGCGGCGTGGGCGCAGAGCGAGGCCGTGGCGAAGCGGTTCAAATAGGGCGCAGCCCGGGCAGCTTTCACGGCGATGACCCCGCGCGAGATCCTGCAGGAGGGGCTGCGCCTGCATCAGGCGGGCCGCCTGGCGGAGGCGGAGTCGCGCTACCGCGAGCTCCTCGCGCAGCAGCCGCAGCACGCCGACGCGCTGCTCTACCTCGGCCTGCTTGCCTATCAGCAAGGGCGCCCGGAGGAGGCTGTCCGCCTGATCGGCGAGTCGATCGCCGTCAACGGCGACGACCCCACGGCGCACAGCAACCTCGGCAATGCGCTCGCCTCGCTCGGACGTCACGCGGAGGCGGAAGCGGCCTTCGGTCGCGCGCTCGAACTCGATCCCCGCCTGGCGGACGTCTGGTTCAACCTCGGCAATGTCCAGCGCCTGCGGGAGCGCTATGCGGACGCCGACGCCTCGTACCGCCGCGCGGTTGCGCTGCAGCCCGATCACGTCGGGGCACTCACCAATCTCGCCAACCTCCTGCTCGTGCGCCGGCAGGCGGCGGCCGCCGGCGAGGCCTTCGATGCGCTCGGCGACGCGCTGCAGGCAGCGGGGCGCACCGAGGATGCCGCCGGCGCGTATCGGCGGGCGCTCGCCGCCGCGCCGCAGCCCGGGATCGAGGCGAAGCTCGCGTTCCTCACGCCGGTGATCCCGATGTCGGTGCAGGAGATCGAGCGCACCCGCGAGCGCCTCTTCGCCGCCACGGCGGCGCTGACGGCGAAGGGCCTGCGCATCGACGACCCGCTGCGTTACGCCAGCAACGCGATCTTCTACACCGGCTACCACGGCCGCAACGATCGCGCGCTGCGCGCGGCGTTCGCCGCGTTCTATCTGCGTGCCCATCCCGGGCTCGGATGGCGCGCGCCGCACTGCGCAAGCTATGCGGGCCCGGGCGAGCGGATCCGGGTCGGGTTCATCTCCAGGTATTTCCTGCCGGAGCACCCGATGACCAAGCTTTACGGCGGAATTGTCGAGCACCTCGACCGCCGCCGGTTCGACGTCACGGTGTTCCGCTTCGACCCGCCCGCCGCCGCCACCACCTACGCCGATACGAAGGTCACCGTGCTCGGCAGCGATCTCGCCGCGGCGCGGCAGGCGATCGCGCAGGCGAGGCTGGACGTGCTGTTCTACACCGACGTCGGCATGGACCCCGCGACGTACTTCCTCGCGTTCAGCCGCCTCGCGCCCGTGCAGTGCGTGACGTTCGGCCACCCGGTGACCACCGGCGTGGGCACCATCGACTATTTCCTCTCGGCCCGGGAGCTCGAGCCCGCCGGCGCGCAGGATCACTACACCGAGACGCTGGTGCCGCTGTCGGTGGTGCCGACGTACTTCCGGCAGCCGTCGCCCGCGGCGTCGCCGCCGACACGCGCCGACCTGGGGCTGCCGGCCGATGCGAGGCTCTACCTCTGCGCGCAGAACCTCATCAAGTTCCACCCGGAGTTCGACGCGGTGCTCGCCGGCATCCTGCGGCGCGATCCCAAGGGCCGGCTCGTGCTCATCCGCAACAAGGGCTCGGCGCTTGCGCAGCGCCTGCTCGAACGGCTCGCGCGGAGCCTGCCCGGCGCGGCCGATCGCGTCAGCTTCCTTCCCTTCCTGAAGCTCGATGCGCTGCTCGGCTTCGTCGGGTCCGTGGATGCGGTCCTCGATACCCCGGTCTTCGGCGGGGGGACGACGAGCCTCGAGATGTTCGCGGTCGATGCGCCGGTCCTCACGTGGCCGGGCCCGTTTGCCCGCAGTCGCATCACGCACGCGCTGTACCGCCAGATGGGCATCGACGGCCTTGCGGCGCAGGACGCGGCGCAATACATCGACCACGCGCTGCGTCTCGCGAACGATCCGGCGTGGCGGCTGTACCTGCAGGAGGAGGTGCGCCAGAAGAAGCACGTGCTCTACGAGAACATCGCGCTGGTGCGCGAGATCGAGCGCTTCTTTACGGCCGCCGTCGGGGCCGCTGCCCAGGGCCGCAGGGTGCAGGGGTGGGCGCAGGACGAAGCCGCCGGGACGGTCACGTCGCTGTAACATGAGGCTGGCAGACTGCCAGCCGGGGCAGCGTGCCTGACCGCCGCCACTGCTCAACAGAGCGCGACGCCCCCCGCCATGACCGCCCAACGCCGCACCGAACGCGAGGTTTCCCGCACGCTGCGCCTCGACCGCGCAGCCCGCAGCGTGGAAGCGCTGCGCCGCTCGGCGCTGGCGGCCGAGCAGGAGTTCGCCGCCGAGCTCGAGGCCGCGGCGCCCTCGATGCGCGAGAGCGCATACAACCTCGTCCACTACCTCGCCGTGCGCCGGCACGACGTGCGCGAGCTGCAGGACGAGCTCGCACGGCTCGGCCTGAGCTCGCTGGGTCGCATGGAGGCGCACGTGATGGCGTCGCTGCAGGCGGTGCTGGAAGTGGTCTACGCGCTGCGCAACGAGCCGGTGCCCGCCGAGATCACGAAGGCGCCGCCGGTGAACTTCGAGACCGGCGGCGCGCTGCTCGCCGAGCACGCCAACGCGATCCTCGGGCCCGCCCGCCGCGGGCGGGCGACGCGGATCATGGTGACGATGCCCGGCGAAGCCGCGGACGAGCCGGCGCTGATCCGCGACCTGGTCGAGTCCGGCATGGGCGTCATGCGCATCAACTGCGCCCATGACAGCCCCGAGGTCTGGGCACGGATGGTGAAGCACCTGCGCCGCGCCGAGCGCGAGACCGGCAAGCGCTGCGCGCTGTCGTTCGACCTTGCCGGACCCAAGCTGCGCACCGGGCCGATCGAGCCCGGGCCTGCGGTCGCGAAGTGGCGGCCGCTGCGCGATGCGATCGGTCGCGTGACGGAGCCCGCGCGCGTGCGCTTCGTCGCGCGCGTGCACGACGCCGATGCGGACGACGCGACGATCCCCGTCGACGGCGATTTGCTGGCGAAGGCGAAGCCCGGCGACTGCATCGACCTCGCCGACACCCGCGGGCGCAAGCGCCTGCTGCGCGTCATCGCCGTGCGCGCCGGCGAATGCCTGTGCGAGACCGACACGACGGCCTACGTCGTGCCCGGCACCCGCCTCACGCTGCGGCGCAAGACGCGCGTCGTCGGCAAGGGCGCCGTCGGCGCGCTGCCGGCCGCCCTGCAGTGGATCGCGCTGCGGCCCGGCGACACGCTGGAGGTCGTGCGCGGCGAAACGCCGGGCCGGGACGCCGTGCACGACGACGATGGCCGCGTGCTGCAGCCCGCCTGCGTGTCCTGCGCCCTGCCCGAGGTGTTCGTCGGCGTGCGCGTCGGCGAGCCGATCCTGTTCGACGACGGCAAGATCCGCGGCGCGATCCGCGGCGTGTCCGAGGACCGCCTGCAGGTCGAGATCACGGCGGTGGCCGGCGGTGCCGCGAAGCTCCGGGCGGAGAAGGGCATCAACCTGCCCGAGACGGAACTCGACCTGCCGGCGCTGACGGCAAAGGACATCGAGGATCTCGCCTTCGTCGCGAAGCACGCCGACATGGTCGCGCTGTCGTTCGTGCAGCGCCCCGAGGACATCGACGCGCTCCTCGCCGAACTTGCCCGGCTCGCGGCGTCGCGACTCGGCATCGTGCTCAAGATCGAGACGCAGGCCGCGTTCAACCGCCTGCCGACGCTGCTGCTCGCCGCGACGCGCCACCCGCCGGTCGCGGTGATGGTGGCGCGCGGGGACCTCGGCGTGGAAGTCGGGTTCGAGCGCCTGTCGGAGGTGCAGGAGGAGATCCTGTGGCTGTGCGAGGCGGCGCACGTGCCCGTGATCTGGGCCACGCAGGTGCTGGAATCGCTGGCCAAGGGCGGCCTGCCCTCGCGCGCCGAGGTCACCGATGCCGCGATGGGCAGCCGCGCCGAATGCGTGATGCTCAACAAGGGCCCCTACATCCGCGAGACGCTGCGCTTCCTGATCGACGTGCTCGGGCGCATGGGGGAGCATCAGTACAAGAAGACGTCGCGGCTGCGCAAGCTGCGCGTGTCCGGCACCGACAAGCCGCGCTAGCGACCCGTGCGCTGCCCCGGGCGGGCGGCGCTGCAGCACGTCAGATCAGGCGGTCCGGATCCTCGCCCTGGTCGGCCAGGATCTCCGAGACAATCCGGCTCGCCAGTGCCCTGCTCTGCTGGATCCCGGCGGCGTTCTCGTGGCCCATGCTCACGCCGGCCGGAAGGCGCAGGAACGATTGCAGCGCCGTGGCGGCGCTGCGCGTATCCGTGCAGACGTCGACGATGCAGAGCCGATCCCTGTCGCGCTTCGCGAAGAACGCGAGCGCCTTGGCGTGATACCGGTTCCGGGCCCGGATCCACTCCCTGATCGTCAGGCGCGACTTGTAGACCCACTCGTCGTGCACGATCTTCGCGGGATCGTCCGGCTCGAGCACCGTTTCGTCCGTCCAGCCGGCGTGCAGGCACTTGCTGATGAGCCACGGCTTCAGGGGCCTCGTCTGCAGGATGAACCGCCCGTCCGGGTAATAGCTGTACAGGTAGGTCAGGTTGTGGAAATCGCCCCAGTAGCTCTCGTCCTCGTCGCACCGGTCCGACCAGAAGTGGCCGCCGCCGTCGGAGAAGAAATCGTGGGCCTGCAGCAGGGGCACGTCCGGCTTCGACCACGTAACGCCGTGCAGGCTCCGGTAGCCGTGAGCCAGCGCGAACGCGTGCAGCGTGGTCGTGCCGGCCTTGTGGCACCCGATGCAGAAGACTTTCGGCTTCAAGTCTACTTGCTCCCTTGCGGATTGAAAGCGTGCTGCGTGAACGCGAGCTGCGCGACGCGGAACACTATCGTCTCACGCAACCAGCAGGTCGAGCCGGCGCAGCGCCTCGAGGTTGCTTGCGCCGGCGAGGCCCATCACCCGGTCGATCTCGGAACGCAGGATCGAGAGCACGTGCGCGACGCCGGCCTCGCCTGCGACCGCGAGTCCCCACAGCTGCGGCCGGGCGATCAGCACGGCGCGTGCGCCGAGGGCGACGGCCTTGACGACGTCCGCGCCGCGCCGGATGCCGCCGTCGATCAGCACGGGAACCCCCCCGTCGACGGCGGCGACGATTGCCGGCAGCGCGTCCAGCGCGCTCGACGCGCCGTCGAGCTGGCGGCCCCCGTGATTGGAGACGATGAGTCCGTCGACGCCCAGCGCGGCCGCGCGCCGCGCATCGTCGGGATGCAGGATGCCCTTCAGCAGCAGCGGGCCGGGCCATTCCGAGCGCAGTTGCGCGACGTCGTCCCAGTTCATCGCGGGATCGAGCAGCGAGCCCATGCGGCCGGCGAGGCTCGCCAGCGATTCGGCCGATCCGGGACGCACGTAGTTGCCGAACGTCAGCGTCGGCAGCTCGTCGCGCATCGACCATGCCCATCGCCACTTCGCCGCCATCGCGAGCCACTGCCGGCCCGAGAAGCGCGGCGGAATCGAGAAGCCGTTGGCGAGGTCGCGCTCGCGCTTGCCGAGGAGCTGGTTGTCGATCGTCAGGATCAGCGCGTGAAATCCGGCGTCGCGCGCGCGCCGGGTCAACTCGCGCGTGAACCCGCGATCGCGATAGATGAACACCTGCATCCAGCGCTGCCCCCGATGCTGCGCGGCCAGGTCCTCGATCGAGCACACCGAGCCGTGGCTCAGGCAATACACGGTGGAGGCGGCGCCGGCCGCCTGCGCCGCGGCGATTTCCCCCCGTGGCCAGAACAGGCCCGCGAGCCCGGTCGGCCCGATGAGCACCGGCGATGCGAGCCGCGCGCCGAAGAGGTCGACCGACTGGTCGCGGGTCGCGGCGCCCGTGAGCGGCCGCGGCAGGAAGCTCCAGCGGCGGAAGGCGTCCTCATTGCGTCGGAGCGTCATTTCGTCTTCGGCGCCGCCGTCGGCGAAATCGAACACCGGCTTCGGCAGGCGCGCCCGCGCCGCCTCGCGCATGTGGCGAACGCTGGGGTAGCGCGAGGCGAGCGACGCGGCGGACATCGGGTGCTCCCGGGGCGCAATGATCGGATGCAGCGGGTCGCTGCACATCGCGTGGACGTACGCCGCGCGGACCGATACCATGACTTTCCCCTGCCGGAGAATATGACAATGATCGACGAAGCGCCAAGCATTGCGCACCAGAACGTGGTCCGGCCCGCTGTGGCGCTGGTCGACGCGTTGCGCGGGACGCCCACCGGTTTCCTGGTCGACGCGCTCGGCGGCAGCGGCGCGCTCGACTACCGCGTCAAGCCGGCGATCGCCGACCAGGCCGCCTGCTGCGGCGTGGCGCTGACCTGCGACGCCGGCCCCGCGGACAATCTCGCGCTGGTGGCGGCGCTCGAGTGGGTGCTGCCGGGCGACGTGATCGTCGCCGCGACCGGCGGTTACGCCGGATGCGCCATCACCGGCGATCTCGTCCTCGGTATGGCGCGCAACTGCGGCGCGGTCGGCTTCGTCACCGACGGCTGCGTGCGCGACCTGCCCGGCATCCGGATGGTCGGCCTTCCGTGCTACTGCATCGGCGTGACGCCCAACTCGCCGGCAAGGAGCGGCCCCGGCACCATCGGCTTCCCCGTCACCATCGCCGGGCATCCGGTGGCGAGCGGCGACGTCATCGTCGCCGATCAGGATGGCGTGGTGGTCGTTCCGCAGGCGCGGCTGGCCGAGGTGATCGCGCGCCTGCCGGCGATACGCAAGGCCGAAGCGGAGATGGATCAGGCGGTACGCAAGGGGCTGCGGCTGCCGGCGTTCCTCAAGAAGGGCTGACGCCGATGGGTGACCTCCCGGCCCAGCCGTCGCGCGGCCTGACGCCGACGCAGACCGAGAGGCCGTTCCAGCCGGTGACGCTGCCGGCAGCCGCTTGAGCCGGTTCTTCCTCGCGCCTTGGCGCGACGCGCTGCGCGGGATGGAGCGCGTGGTCGCAGCCGAGGGCGGTCGCGGCCTCGTCATGGCGCTCGTGGGCATGCTGCTCTCGTGGTGGGTTTACGTGCCCGTGCACGAGCTGATGCACGCCTGGGGCTGCCTGCTCTCGGGGGGTACGGTCACCCGCCTCGAAATCGACGGGATCTACGGCGCCGCCTGGCTCGCGCAGCTGTTTCCCTTCGTTTCCTCCGGCTCGGAGTACGCGGGCAGGTTGAGCGGGTTCGACACCCACGGCAGCGACTTCGTCTACCTGGCGACGGTCTTCTTCCCGTTCGTGCCGACGCTGTTCCCCGGCGTGCTCGCCCTGCGGGCAGTCATCGCGGCCCGCCGTCCCCGCGGGCTCTACTTCGGCGCGGCCGTGCCGTGGGCGCTGGCGCCCTTCGTGGCGCTGACCGGGGACTACTACGAGATGGGCTCCATCCTGGTGAGCCGGGTCGCGGCCGGCGCGGTGCCGGATGCCCCGTCGCGCTGGCGCGGCGACGACCTCGTGCTGCTGGGCACCCACCTGTTCAGTGGAGCGGACCCAATCCGCTGGACCGACGTGGCGGGCGTCTCGGCGTCGCTGCTGCTGGCGACGGGGCTGGCCTTCGCCACGTACGCCGCGGGCGGCCGCATCGCGAGGCTCGTTCAGGATTCTTTCAGGAACCCGTGATAGCCTCGGCCGCTGCTTGACATTGTCATAACCCGTGCGCGCCGGGGATGAACCCCGGCGACTGGGCAGGCGGCGTGCCGGTCACCGGAGCGCGGGGGACGATGTCCGGGCAGTGACGCGACACCAACCAAGGGGACCCCATGATCTCGCTGAACGTGAATGGCAAGAGCTACAACGTCAACGTCGATGCGGCCACGCCGCTGCTGTGGGTCCTGCGCGACGTACTGGGGCTCACCGGGACCAAGTACGGCTGCGGCATCGAGGTGTGCGGCGCCTGCACCGTGCTGATGGACGGCCAGCGCGAGCACTCCTGCGTGGTCGACGTCTCCTCGGCCGCGGGCAAGAAGATCGTCACGATCGAAGGGCTTTCGCCCGATCGCAGCCACCCGGCCCAGAAGGCGTGGATCGCGAACCAGGTGCCGCAGTGCGGCTACTGCCAGCCGGGGATGATCATGGCCTGCGCCGGCGCGATGAATGCCGGCCACCACGGCACGGAGATCCTCTCGGAGATGAATCACATCTGCATCTGCGGGACCTACCAGCGCATCAAGAATGCGGTCAAGACGCTCTGAGCGGGACACGACGATGAACATGCCCAACGAACTCCCGACCGACACCCTTTTCGCAGCCGTCGCCGGACAGAAGATCGGCCGCCGCGGCTTCCTCACCTTCGCCGCCAAGGGCCTGGCGCTCGCCTTCGTGCTGCCGCTGGCCGGCCGCATCGGCGACGCGGAGGCCGCGGTCACGCCACAGGACCTCGCCAACGCCTTCATCCAGATCAACCCCGACGGCTCCATCACCCTCGCGTTCGGCGGCGCCGAGATGGGACAGGGGACGATGACCGGCCTCGCCCAGATCCTCGCCGAGGAGCTGATGGTCGAGTGGAACCAGATCGCGGTCCGGCAGGCGCTGGTCGAAGCCAACGTCTCCTACCTGACCGGCGGCAGCAGCGGCGTCGCCCGCCGGTACACGAACCTGCGCCGGGCAGGCGCCGCGGCGCGCGAGCTCATCGTCGCGGCGGCGATGGCCGACAACGCCGATCCGCTCGACGCGGCGACCGCAGACCGGGCGAACTACAAGGCCGAGAAGGCAACCGTCGTCTACCTCCCCGACACCAGCACGTCGTGGACTTACGGCAGCCTCGCCACCCTCGCGGCGGGCATCACGCTGCCGCCGGGCTACGAACCCCCGCTCACCGACCCCGCCAACTTCCGGCTCATCGGCAAGCCGCTGCCGCGCGTGGACATTCCGTCCAAGGTCGACGGCAGCGCGAAGTACGGCATCGATACCTGGTTCCCGGACATGGTGTTCGCGACGATCAAGCACTGCCCGACGATCGGCGGAACGCTCGTGCTGCCGGCGAACATGCCCGCCAAGCCTTCTGCCGCCATCGCCGTCGTGCCCTGCACCGCGTCGGACACCCGCGGCAAGGTCGTCGCCGGCACCTGCAACGCGGTCGCGGTCGTCGCCACCAATTCCTGGCTCGCGCGCAGGCTCGCCAACGCGCTGACGGTCAATTGGACGCTGCCGGCGTCGACCGCCGATGTCGACAGCGCGCAGATCCTCGCGAGCGCGCAGGCGCTGATGGCCACGGGCACGTCGCTCGTCGCCGAGCCGGCGCCGCCCCCGGCCGGGATCGCCGGGACGGTCAAGGACGCGCTCGGCGCGCCGCCGACCGTCGACGCGACCTACACGCTGCCCTATGTCTCGCACGCGACCATGGAGGTGCTGAACTGCACGGTGCGCGTCGACTTCAGCGCCGCGACCGGCGCGCCGTCGGGTTGCGAGATCTGGGCGCCGACGCAGTCCGCGGGGACCGTGGCCGCAACCGCCGCGGCGGTGCTCAAGACGATCCCCGCCACGGCGGTCGTGGTGCACACGACGTTCCTCGGCGGCGGCCTCGGCCGCAAGATCGAGCAGGACTACATCTCGCAGGCGGTGCAGGTCGCGCTGGCCGTGAAGAAGCCGGTGAAGCTGACGTGGTGGCGCGAAGAGGATTTCGGGCACGACCAGTACCGGCCGTTCGCGCTGGTCAACGTCAAGGCCTCGCTCACCGCGCCCGCCGCGAATGGCATGGTCAAGGCGTGGTCGTACCGGACGGTGACGCCGTCGATCAGCTGGCAGCGCGGACGCAGCGTCGGCGCCGTCGACGGGCAGGCGGTCGAAGGTGCGGTGAAGCTGCCCTACGCACTCGGCACCTCGATGGTCGAATGGGTGCCGCTCAACGCGGGCATCCCGGTCGGCTACTGGCGTTCGGTAGGCTGCTCGATCAATGTCTTCGCCGTCGAGAGCATGATGGACGAGCTCGCGAAGGCGGCCGGCGGCGCGGACCCGTTCGACTTCCGCACGCGACACATGGTCAACGCGCCCCCGCGCGCCGCCGCGGTGCTGCACGAGGCCGACCTGATGACGCAGACCTGGCGCAAGTCGCTGCCCGCCGGGCACGCGTGGGGCATGGCCATCGCGCAGGCGTTCGGCACCTGGGTGTGCGAGGTCGTGGAGATCTCGCAGCCGGTCGCGGGCGCGCTGAAGGTGCATCGCGTCGACTGCGTCGTCGATTGCGGCGTCGTCATCAACCCCGACTCGGTCGAGGCGCAGATGCAGGGCGGCATCCTGCACGCGCTCAATGCGACGCTGTGGGGGCAGCAGACGTTCACCGCCGGGAAGGCCAACCTGCTCAACTTCAACCGCAGCCGCGTCATGCGGCAGGGCGAGATGCCGCAGGTCACCGTGCGGATCGTCAAGAGCCCCGAGGCGCCGACCGGAACGGGCGAGCCCGGCGTGCCGCCGCTCGCCCCCGCGCTCGCGAACGCCTACGCGCGCCTGACCGGCAAGCGCATCCGCTCGCTGCCCTTCTTCCCAGGCGCGACGATGGGCGGGCTGTAGGGGCCTGCTCAATCGGGGGTGCGTCGCTGCCGCGCGGCGGATCCCTCGGACCGCAATCCCGGCCTTCGCGCTGTTGCGCTTGCGCGCGTCATCGGCGGCGGCGCCGTGCAGGTGCGCGTCTTATAATCGCACTGTACGGTTCGCGCCGAAACGCACGTGCACGCGTGCCCCGGGGAGGGGCGCGGCGCGTTCCGCCATCGCGTAGGAGATGAGACATGTTCGAACGCAGGCTGGTAGCGGCAGTCGTATCCAGTTTGGCGATGGGCGCCGCGTCGGCGCAGGCGCCGCCGAAGGCGCCGCAGCAGGCGCCGCAGCAGGCCGCGAAGCCGCCGGTCGCGCAGGCCTGGATCGACGTCGCCACCTACACCGGCATGGGCATGCCGGCGATGGGCGCCGGCGGCAACCCGATGGGGATGCTCGGCAGCATGATGGGCGGCGGACAGGGCGCCCGGAACACCTTCGGCAACACGCAGGCCGGGACGGCAGGGCGGTGGATGGACGTGACGCTCTACACCAGCCGCAATGCCAACCTGCAGGAGGCGACACAGGCGGTCCCGCCGGGCACGCAGCTCGCGCCGACGCTGAAGCTCGTGGCACCGAAGGAGCAGAAGGCGCCGCCGCCCCCCCCGGGGGACGAGACGGTGCACACGCCGGAGTACGAGCGCCCGCGCGGCAAGCTGTTCGTCTACTGGGGCTGCGGCGAAGCCGTGCGCGCCGGTCAGCCGCGCGTGCTCGACATGGCGACCGCCGCGCCCGCGGACTTCCAGCAGTTCTTCACCGGGCGACGCGCGACGCAGCGCGGCGCGCACAGCGCGGTCGGCCGCCCGCACTGGCCGAACCCCGACGATGCCCGCCTGGTGCCCGATGGCAGCTCGCTCGTCGGAGAACACGCGTTCACGGGTCAGGGCGTGCCGGAAGGCTTCAGGTTCAGCCTGCCCGCGGCGCAGGACATCATGCCGGCGATCGATCTCGTCCAGCGCAATGCCGACGGCGCCACGCAGCTCGAATGGACGGCGCTGCCGACCGCGCGCGCGTATTTCCTCGCGGCCATGGGCGCGCGCGGCGAGAACGAGATGGTGTTCTGGACCTCGAGCGAGCTGCCCGAGACCGGCATGGGCCTCGTCGATTACCAGACCAACGCCGCGGTCGACCGCTGGCTGAAGGAGAAGGTGCTGCTCGAACCGGTCGTCACGCGCTGCGCGGTGCCCAAGGGCGCGTTCGGCGACGGCGCGATGCTGCGCATGATCGCGTACGGCAGCGAACTGAACCTCGTCCATCCCCCGCGTCCCGCTGATCCCCGGGCGCCTTGGGAGCCGCAGTGGGCGGCGAAGGTGCGCGTGAAGTCGGTCACCAGCGCGCTGCTCGGCATGGACGCGGCCGGGTCGCCGCGCGGATCGTCGCGCAAGCCGCAAGGCGACAGCGCGCCGCGCACGGCGGCGCCCGAGCCGAAGACTCCCGCCGATCCCGCCAATCCGGTCGACGTGCTGCGCGGCATCTTCAAGTTCTGAACCGGAGTCGGTGGTCGCCGGTCAGCGCGGGTCCTCGCGGCCGGCTGCGGGGTTTGCCCGCCCGAGCACCGAACCGTACAGGTCGAGCATCCGCTGCGTCATGCCCTGCGGCGTCAGCGCCGCGACCGCACCGGGCGCGCGCGCGGCCCGCCGCCCGCGTTCGCCGGGATCGAGCAGCGTGCGCATCGCCTCGGCGAACGCGGCGACGTCGGTCGCGTCGCACGTGAAGCCGGCATCGTGCGCCGCCACCAGCTCGCCGGCGCCGCAGCGGCGGCTGGTGACGACCGGCAGGCCGCAGGCGAGCGCTTCGAGCACCGCATTCGAGAGCGGGTCGTAGAGGGTCGGCAGCACGAAGGCGTCGGCGGCGCCGAGGAAGCGCCGGGGATCCTTGTGCGGGCCGGCGAACACGACGCGCTCGCCCACGCGTTCCCGCTGCGCCAGCCGCTGGTAGCGGCCGGGCGCCTTGTCCCGGCCCACGACGACGAGTCGCGCCGCCGCGGGCAGCCGGGCGAGCGCGCGGATCGCGGTGGCCACACCCTTGCGCGCATAGTCGGAGCCCACGAGCAGGAACGCGACGTGGCCGGCGTCGAGACCGAGCTCCGCGCGCGTCGCGTCGCGCTGCGCACGCACGCCCGGCCCGAACTCGCGCGGGTCGACGGCGTTGTAGATCACGTGCAGCCGGTCCTCCGGCAAGGCGAAGTGCCGGCGGACGTCGTCGCGCACCATCTGCGAGATGCAGATCACCGCCTTCAGCGCCGGGCTCGCGAACATCCGCGCCTCGGCGTCGCACACGTAGCGATGGTAGGGATTGGCGGCGATGCGCAGGCGCTCGAGCCGGCCGCCGGTGCGCGCGCGCTCCTCGAGCCACACGCGATGCACGCCGTCGCCGGCGCGGAAGATGTCGCAGCCTTCGATGCGCTCGTGCGACTGGACGACGTCGGGCCGGTCGCGCGCGAGCGACGCGCGCACCGCGGCGGCGAAGCTCGCGTCGCGCCACAGGCTGCCCGCGTAGAACGGGTCGCAGAGCACGGGCTCGACGCGGGCGGTCTCCGCCCTGCGGCCACTGGCGCGTGTAGATGCGCACGCGCACGCCGCGCTCGACCAGCGCGTCGATCGCGCGCTCGACGAAGCGCTCGGCGCCGCCGAACGGCGTGTAGCGCTGGCGGACGATGCCGAGCCTCATCGGCGCGGCGGGTCCGAGGTCTCGGCGAGGAGATCCGCGACCGCGGCCGAGACGCGCGCCTCGGGCAGCGTCAGCAGGCAGTCGGAGATGTTGCTGCCGCCGCAGCCGTTGTTGCCGCACGGGCGGCAGGGGTGCGCGGTGGAGGCGACCACGCGGTGCGGCACGCGCCACGGCCCCCATTCGGCGTCGCCGCTCGGACCGAACAGCGCGACGACGGGCGTGCCCATGGCTGCGGCGATGTGCATGGGCGCCGAATCGACGCCGATGAACAGGCGCGCGGCCCCGATCAGCGCCGCCAGCTCCGGGAGCGAGAGCTGCCCCGACAGGTCGACCACGCCGGCGCGCGTCGCCGCCCGGATCGCCGTCACCAGCGCGAGCTCGGCGGGGTCGGGGGCGCCGGTCAGCACCAGGGGCCAGCCGCCGGCGGCGAGCCGGTCCAGCAGCGCCGCGGTCGCCGCCGCCGGCCAGCATTTGAACAGCCAGCGCGAGCCCGGATGGACCGCGATGAAACCGCGCCGCGCGAGCCCGTGCGCCTCCAGCAGCGCGGCCGCGCGCCCCTGCGCCGCGGCGTCCGGGACCAGCACCAGCGACTTGTCCTTCTCGTCGGGCCAGATGCCGATGCGGCGCAGCGCGTCGAGGTTGGTCTCGACGGTGTGGCGCAGCGTCGCCCGCGGCACCAGGTAGCGGTGCGCGAACGAGGCGCGCCACCACCAGCCGGCGTCGTCGCGCTCGCGCGCCACCGCGTGCCGCGCGCCGCACAGGTGCTTCAGCCACGCGCCGCGCGGGTGCTCGGTCAGGTGGACGACGAGGTCGTACCGCCGCGCGCGCAGCGCCCGCAGCAGGCGCCATTCGCCGCGCGCCTGCGCGACGATGCCGCGCCGCTTGAGGCTGCGGTCGATGACGTGCAGCTCGCTGATCGCCGGGTGGCCGGCGAGCATCGGCGCTGTCTCCGCGTACACGAGCGCGTCGATCTCGGCTTGCGGCGCCGCGTGCTGCAGCACGGAGAACACCGGCGAGGCGAGCAGGACGTCGCCGTGGTGCCGCAGCTTGATCACCAGCGCCCGCCTCACGCGGGCGGGATCGATCGCATCGGCGACGGCGGGCGGGAGCATGCGGTAGTGTAGCCCGGGTTGAGCGGAGCGAAACCCGGGGGTTGTGGCCACGCCCGCGATTGCCCCGGGTTTCGCTCCGCTCAACCCGGGCTACTCCGGTTCCCCCCAATCGGGGCGCGCGGCCAGCGCGAAAAGGACGACGCACGCGGCAACGGGCCACAGCAGCAGCACGGTGCGCGTCAGGCCGTTGAAGTTGAGCAGATGCCCGTACGACCAGTCGAACACCCACAGCGGGGCGCGCGCGAACACCACGTCCGGAGTGAGCAACGGCGTGAGCATCGACGACAGGAGCGCGATCGTGGCCAGGATCACCTGCGCGGGCCGCGGCAGCCCGATCGCCACGAGCAGCAGCAGGGCGCCGACCGCGACGCCGACCGGAACCCCCGGAGAGAGCCAGTGCTCCCAGGCCGCGGGCTTCAACAGCACCGCCGCGGCAACCCCCTTGATCAGCATCGCGGTCACGATGAGGAGCAGGACCGCGCCGCCGACGTGGCGCCGCTGCCGCAGCAGCAGCGCGAGGAACAGCCCGACGCCGAGCAGCTGGAACGCGCTGTTGGCCGCGGCGATCAACAGGCCGGCGAGGTCGAAGGGCGGCGCCGGCAGCATCGCCGGCGCCCTGATCTGGAAATCCGGATCGAACGTCGTGGCGAACAGCGGCGATCCCGGGGTTCGACCTGGACGACCAGCCAGATCGCCAGCAGCGCGAGCCCGAAATCGCCGACCTTGCCGCGCAGGAACCAGTGGACGCGAAACGCGACCAGGGCCCGTCCCCGCGCGCGCCGATTGCGCGAGCCAGCTCCCGATCGCTCCGCCCGACGACCGCGCCGCCTGCGTTGGCGATGAGGTCGATAGCGCTCGCGTCGCGCGGCGGGAGAAACATCTGGGCCGTCTCCATGGCAAGCGACAGCAGCGCGCCGCACAGCGTGGCTGCCAGGACCACGGGCGCGCGCGGGCCGCCGGTAGGGGATCAGCGCCACGAACACGCCGAAAGGGAGGTAGGCGATCGCGTTGGCGATCACGTCGAAGCGCGTCCATCGCGGCGGCCACGGCGCCAACAGGAAGAACGGCGTCCCGTACGCCGGCGCGATCCACGGCGCGAACGGCTGCAGGCTGGCGTACGCGATCGCGAGCCCGTAGAGCAGCGCGAGATAGTGCGCCAGCAGCGACCGCGCGGCGGCGTGGGGGGCAGGCATCGGGGGGCCGCCAATCGCCATGGACGCGCCGCGGCCCTATCCGCGGGGAGCGAGGCGCTTGCGTACGACGGTCAGGTCCTTCTCCTCGCGCACGGCGGTGAATCCGGCGGCGAGGAACAGCGGCAGCGGCCCGTGGTAGTGATCGGTCGGCGCGGTGCTGTCGCCGGCCTTCCACGGGAAGGCGTCGACCACGCGGATGCCGCGGGCGGCAAAGGAAGCCAGCGCGCCGTCGAGCAGCGCCCTGGCGACACCGCGCCGGCGCCATGGCGGCGCCACGACGAAGCACACGACGGCGGCGGCCTCGTGCGCGGGGACGTCGAGCTCCGGCGGCGCGACGCCGAGCCGCGCGCAGGCGTGCGGCAGCTTGTGCCAGGGCTGCGCGTTCAGCCAGCCCACGACCTCACCGTCCGCGTAGGCGAGGAAGCCCTCCATCTCTGCCGACGTCGATCCGCGCCGTCATCGCCTTGCGGTTGGCGGCGCCGTCGAGCGAGCTCCACTCGATCGCCTTCGGCACGTGGTAGAAGTGGCAGTAGCACTTCGCCCACTCCGGATTGTCGGCGAACGCGGCCCCGCGCTCGTGATCGAAGAAGCGCAGGAAATCGTCGCGCCGCGCCGGCGTCAGGCGCTGCACGAGGATCGGCGCCGTGGTCATCGCACCAGCCGCCGGCGCCGCCGGGGATCAGCGCCCGGCCTTGATCTCCGTCCACAGCTTGTTGCGCAGCCGCCGCTGCGCGGCGGTCAGGTCCTTCAGCTGCTCGAGCTTGGCCGCGACCGCCTTGTCCGGGAAGATCGCCGGGTTCTTGAGGAGCTCCGGCTTGATGTAGTTCATCGCGGCCATGTTCGGATTGCCCGAGCCGATCAGGTTGGTGAGCTCGGCGGAGTTCTTGCCCTCGAGCATGAAGTTCATGAACTTGAGCGCGAGGTCCGGCCGCGGGGCGCCCTTGTGGATCACCATGTTGTCGACGGCGAGCACCGCGCCTTCCTTCGGCATGCCCTGCAGGACCGTGAACTTGCGCCCGGCGGCCTGCGCGTCGAGGTTGGCCTGGAAGATGTCGTTCGAATAGCCGTGGACCAGCCAGATGTTGCCGACCGTCAGCTCCTTGATGTACGACGAGGCGTTGAACGCCGCCCAGTACGGCTTCGCCTTCTTGATGAGCGCGGCGGCCTCGTCCCAGTGCTTGGGGTCGACGTCGTTGGCCGAGTAGCCGAGGTACTTGAGCGCGGCGGCGAACAGCTCGTTGGCGCTGTCGAGCACCGTGACGCGGCCCTTGACCTTCTCCAGGACTTCGGGTCGAAGATCACGGCCCAGGTGTCGGTCGGCAGCCCGAGCTCCTTCATCTTGGCGTCGTTGTAGCCGATGATCGTCGTCGACATCGCGTACGGCACCGAGTACTTGTTGTCCGGGATCGAACGGCGTGTTGAGGTACGCCGGGTCGATGTTCTTGAGGTTCGGCAGCTGCGCCTTGTCGAGCGGCTTCAGCTGCCCGCCCTTGATCAGCGCCTGCACCGCGTTGCTGGTCGGCACCAGCACGTCGTAGCCCTTGGCGCCGGCGGCGAGCTTGGCGAGCAGCTCCTCGTTGTCCGAGTAGTAGGTCTGCACGACCGTGCACTTGCAGTACTCCTCGAAGCGCTTGACCGTCTCCGGCGCGATGTAGTTGTTCCAGTTGTACAGGTGCAGCGTGTCCTTGGCGAAGGCGGGCAGCGCGGCGAGGGCGAGCAGCAGGACGAGCAAGGCGTTTCATGGCGAGGCTCTCCTGTAAGGCGGTAACTCAGAATCGCATCCCGGATGGTAGCCCGGCGTTGAGCGAAGCGAAACCCGGGGGAATCGTGCGCCACATGGCACGCCCACCCCGGGTTTCGCTCCGCTCAACGCCGGGCTACGCGGGGTCACGAGCGCAGCGCGCCGGGCGACAGCTTGGACGCGACGACGATCAGCATCAACGTCACCAGCATCAGCAGCGTTGACACGGCGTTGACCTCGGGCGTGACGGCGATCTTGATCATCGAGTAGATCTGCAGCGGCAGCGTCGTCGTGCCGGCGCCGGCGGTGAAGAAGGTGATCACGAAGTCGTCGATCGACAGCGTGAAGGCCATCAGCGCCCCGGCGATCACGCCCGGCATGATCAGCGGCAGCGTGACGTAGCGGAACGCCTGCCACGGCGTGGCGCCGCAGTCGCGCGCGGCCTCGGTCAGGCTCTCGTCCATCCCGGCGAGGCGCGAGCGCACGACGATGGCGACGAAGCCGACGCAGAACGCGATGTGCGCGAGCGCCACCGACAGCAGGCCCAGCGTGAAGTTGAGCAGCACGAAGAAGATCAGCAGCGAGACGCCCATCAGGATCTCCGGGATCGCGATCGGCGTCAGCACCAGCACCGGCAGCACGCGCAGCCGGTAGCGGTGCATCGCCATGCCCGCCATCGTGCCCAGCACCGTCGAGACGAGGCTCGCGCTGACGCCGATCACGAGCGAGTTGCCGGCCGCGACCAGCATCTCCTCGTTGTTGAAGAGCTTCCGGTACCAGTCGAGCGTGAAGCCGACCCATTCGGCGTTCAGGCGCGAGTCGTTGAACGAGTAGACGACGACGATGACGAGCGGCAGGTAGAGGAAGGCGTAGCCGGCGAGCGCCGCCGCCCACAGCCACGCGCGAGCGCCTACGCACCGAAGGCCCTCCCGCCGCTGCGGCGCGCCACCCACGCCGCGAGCCCGGCGAGGCCGATCGCCGCGACGGTCAGCACGATCGACAGCACGCTGCCGAACGGCCAGTCGCGCGTCTCGAGGAACTGCTGCTTGATCACGTTGCCGATGAGGCTGTCGTCGGGGCCGCCGAGGATGTCGGGGATCGCGAAGATGCCCAGCGCCGGGATGAACACCAGCGCGGCGCCGGCGTAGACGCCCGGCAGCGACAGCGGAAACGTGATCCGCCAGAAGCGCTGCCAGGCGTTGGCGCCGAGGTCCTGCGCCGCGTCGAGCAGCGCCTGGTCGTGCTTCTCGAGGTTCGCGTACAGCGGCAGCACCATGAACGGCAGGTGCACGTAGACGAGGCACACGAGCACGGCGAACGAGCTGAACAGCAGCGGCACGGGCTCGTGCCCGAACGCGGCCAGCACGCCGTTGACGCCGCGCGCCAGCGCCGCCTGCGGCCCGAGGATGATCATCCACGCGTAGACGCGGATCAGGAAATTGCTCCAGAACGGCAGGATCACGAGCAGCAGCAGGAGGTCGCGGTACTTCTTCGCGCTGCGCGCGATCAGCAGCGCGAGCGGGTAGGCCAGTGCGAGGCACAGCAGGGTCGTCAGCAGCGCATACCAGAACGACTTGAGGAAGATCTCCGCGTAGATCGTGTCGGTGAAGAAGCGCGCGTAGCTCTCGAGGTTGAGGTCGAGCGCGCCGTCCTCGCCGACGAGCGGCGCGAGCCCGCCGAATTCGCCGGGCGTGCGGAACGACGCCAGCACCATGATCAGCGTGGGCAGCGCGAAGAACGACGACGAGGTAGAGCGAGCGGCGGTCCGCTCACCAGCCACTTGCCGAGCCGCTCGGAGCCCTGGTTCCCCATGCCGCCTCCGCGACCGTCACCCGTGATTCGATGCATCATCCATGTCGGCGGCCGGCAATCGCGCGGTGACGCGCCCTTCGGGCACCATCTATGTTGGCGCTGCGACGTGCCGGAAACGCGATTGTCGGGTGCCGCCCACGTTCGCCGACGCGCGCTGCGCGCCTTGGCTTCGCCCTGCTCACGCGAGTCGTCCTTGGCTTCGCCCACCGCGCTCATGCCTATTCCGCGATGAAATGCCCGGCCGCGACCGGCCAGCTCATCTCGACGGCGTCGCCGACCTCGAAGAACTTGGTGCGGCCGGACGCGGAGTTCGCGAGCAGCGCCTCGACCTTCTGCCCGCCGGGCGTGTCGACCTTGTACATCGTGACGTCGCCCATGTAGAGCAGGTCGGAGACGGTGCCGCGGCAGTGGTTGTCGGCGCGTCGCGCCGGCGCGTCGCGCGCGATCCGGATCTTTTCCGGGCGCAGCGCGATCGGTGCCGGCGCGGCCGCGGCGCGATCGTCGAATCGGCGGCCACGCGCACGGCGCCGAGGCCGGCGACGTCGACGGTGACGATGCCGTTGCCGTTGCTCGCGCACGGGACCCGACAGCAGGTTGCAGTGGCCGATGAAGTCGGCGACGAAACGCGTGGTCGGAAAGCCGTAGATCTTCGACGGCTCGTCGACCTGCTCGACCCGGCCCTTGTTCATCACGGCGATCCGGTGCGACAGCGCCAGCGCCTCGGTCTGGTCGTGCGTCACGTAGACGAACGTGATGCCGACCTCCTTCTGCAGGTTGATGAGCTCGATCTGCATCTCCTCGCGCAGCTTGGCGTCGAGCGCCGCGAGCGGCTCGTCGAGCAGCAGCACCGTCGGGTGCGTCACCAGCGCGCGCGCGATCGCCACGCGCTGCTTCTGGCCGCCGGAGAGCTCCTGCGGGTAGCGCGCGCCGAAGCCCTGGAGGCGGACGTCCTCCAGCGCGGCGGCGACCTTCGGCCGCGATCTCGCGGCGGCGGCGTCTTCGCCATCTGCAGCGGGAACGCGATGTTGCCCTCGACCGTCATGTGCGGAAACAGCGCGTAGCTCTGGAAGACCGTGCGCACGGGCGCGCTTCCGGCGGCGTTGTCGACCAGGTCGCGGCCGTCGAGCCGGATGTGGCCGCCGTCGGGGGCGTCGAAGCCGGCGATCATCCGCAGCAGGGTGGTCTTGCCGCAGCCCGAGGGCCCGAGCAGCGTGAAGAACTCGCCCGCCTCGATCGCGAGGCTCACGTTGTCGACGGCGGTGAAATCGCCGAAGCGGCGGCTAACGCCATCGATCTCGAGCAGCGCCACCGGCCGGGGCCTCGCGGAAGGGGGATGAAGGGAAACGAGCGCGTGAGGATTGTAGCCCGGCGTCGACCGAAGCGAAACCCGGGTGGTTGCGGCAATGGGCGCGACCTGGCGATTGCGACGCCCACCCGGGTTTCGCTGCGCTCAACGCCGGGCTACACGCATCGAGGCAGCGGATCACAGGGGTCGCAGGGCGAGCAGCGCGACCACGGCCGCGAGCAGGACCGCGACGGCGCCGAGCAGCAGGTTGCGCCCGCGCTGCGCCGAGGCGAGCTCGCGCAGCACGGCGTCGCCCTGCCGCCGGCGGCGCCAGCAGGCGCTGGTGCAGCAGGCGCGGCAGCTCCGGCAGCGCGGCGATGAGGTACGGCGCCTCGGCCAGCATCCGCCGCTGCAGCGCCGGCAGCCCGATCTGGTTCTCCATCCAGCGCTCGAGGTAGGGCTTGGCGGTGACCCACAGGTCGAGCTCCGGGTCGAGCATGCGGCCGAGCGACTCGATCGACAGCAGCGTCTTCTGCAGCAGCACGAGCTGCGGCTGGATCACGACGTTGAACCGGCGCGACGCGGTGAAGAGCTGCAGCAGCACGCTTGCCCAGCGAGATCTCCTTCAGCGGCCGGTCGAAGATCGGCTCGCAGACCACCCGGATCTCGCTCTCCAGCTCGTCGATGCGCGTGTCGGGCGGCACCCAGCCCGACTCGATGTGCGCGGTCGCGACGCGATGGTAGTCGCGGCGGAAGAAGGCGAGGAAGTTCTGCGCGAGGTAGCTCTGGTCCTTCTCCGAGAGCATGCCCATGATCCCGAAGTCGACGGCGATGTACTTGCCGTGGTTCGGCCCGTCGATGGCGATGAAGATGTTCCCCGGATGCATGTCGGCGTGGAAATAGGCGTCGCGGAACACCTGCGTGAAGAAGAGCTCGACGCCCGCCTTCGACAGGCGCTTCAGGTCGATGCCGGCCTCGACCAGCTTGTCCACCTGCGAGATCGGGATCCCGCTCATGCGCTCCATCACCATCACTTCGTGCGTGCAGTAGTCCCAGTGCACCGCGGGCACCATGCAGCAGCGGCGAATGCTGGAAATTGCGGCGCAGCAGCGAGCAGTTGGCGGCCTCGCGCATGAGGTCGAGCTCGTCCCCCAGCGTCTTCTCGAACTCGGCGACCACCTCGCGCGGCCGCAGGCGCTTGCCGTCGGACCAGAGCTTCTCCATCAGCGTCGCGCCGGCGTACATGAGCCCGATGTCCTTCTCGATCACGTTCGCGATGCCCGGACGCAGCACCTTGACCGCGACCGGCGTGCCGTCGTGCAGCGTGGCGAAGTGGACCTGGGCGACCGAAGCGCTGGCGATCGGCGTGCGATCGAAGGACTGGAACACCTGGTCGACCGGCTTGCCGTACGTGCGGTCGAGGATGGCGACGACGGCTTCGGACGGGAACGGCGGCACCCGGTCCTGCAGCTTCGCGAGCTCGTCGGCGATGTCGGGCGGGAATGAGGTCGCCGCGGGTCGAGAGCATCTGCCCGAACTTGACGAACAGCGGGCCGAGATCCTGAGGGCGAGGCGCAGCCGCGCGGCCCGGGGAAGCGAGGTGTCGCGCCAGAACGTGAGCGCGTGCGCGAGCGGCCGCACGGCGCGGAAGCGTTCGTGGCCGGTCAGGAATTCGTCGAGCCCGTACTTGAGCGCGACGCGGACGATCTTGGCGAGGCGCAGGAGGCGCATCCTGCCGATTGTAAGGGAAACCGGCAGCGCGCCCCCGCAGCGCGGTCACGACGGCGCGGCGAGGCGCCTGCGGTGGAGGCCGCGCGACGGGCGTGTCTTCAGCGACCGGGGGCGCGGCCGCTGCCGGGGAGGCGCGCGGCGAGCGCGTCGACGCGCTGCGCCAGGGCGTCGACGCGGGCGGCGAGCGCCGAGGTGTCGTCGGCGAAGCTCTTCAGCGCCGTGGCGTGGGCGGCAATCCCGGCTTCGTCGCGGGCGTAGCTCGCGACACTCTCGCCGATGCGCTGCGCGGCGTGCTCGGGCAGCCCGAGCAGCCGCCGTCCGGCGTCGGCGACGCGCAGGCCGACGATCGGGCCGAGGGCGTCGGCCAGCACCCGCTCGGCGAACCAGGGCAGCGCCTGCGCGACGTCCTGCAGCGTGGCGGCCAGGCCGGGATCGCCCGAGGTGGTGACGAATTCGCCCCAGCGCGCCGGATTGGCGAGAAGGGCCGGGACCGCGAGCGGAGAGAGCGTCAGCGTGAGATCGGGGGCGCCCCCGGCGAGCGGCGTGGACTCCACGCTGCCGGAGGCCTCGATGCGCATCGCGTGCGGAAACGGCCCGATCACGACGGCGAATACCTGCCCGGCATGCGCGGCAAGCCGCTGCCGGGCCCAAGTCTGGTCGTCCAGGACCCGGTTGGCCAGGGCCGCCGCGGGATCCATGGTGCCTGCGTCAGGCGTACTGCTGGATTCCGGCGAGCACCCAGCCCGAGGAGCCGTCGACTGGCTTCGCGAGGTTCCACACTTCGTCGAGCGGCTTCGCCGTGGGCTCGCCGTCCTCGCGGACGACGCCCGTGAAGCGCACGCTGGCCCAGTGGCTGCGGCCTTCGGTCGTGACTTCGAGCACGTCGGCGTCGATCGACACCACCTCGGTGGGGCGGTGCACGCCGCGACCCGCAATCTCGCGCTCGATCTCGGCCAGCATCTCGGCCGTCGTCAGCTCGGCCAGCGCCGCGCGGTCGCCGGCGTCGTAGGCAGCCTGCAGCCGGATGTACTGCATCTTCGCCTGCTTGACGAAGCCGGCGACGTCGAATCCCGGCGGGATCGCCTTTGCGGCCGTCGCGGCAGCGGGCGCCGGCGCGGCCGGCATCACGGGCTCCGTACGTCCGGGCGCATCCCACGACGTGGCGGCCGATTTCGGGACGGGCGGCGCCGCGCCGACGTCGCGCCCGGCGCCGGCGTACTGCATCGGCGCCGCGGCCGGCGTGCGCCGGGCGAGCAGCATGCGCACGACGAACACGACCGCGATCGCGGCGAGCGCCAGCAGCAGGAACGAGCCCAAGCCTTCCGGCAGGCCGAAATGCGACAGCAGCGCGGCGAGCCCCAGCCCGGCGGCGATGCCGGCGATCGGGCCGAGCCAGCGCGACATGCCCGAAGGCGCCGCGGCCGGCGCGACGGCGGGCTTGGCCGGCAGCGCGGCACCGGGCTGCGCGGGCATCACCGGTTGCGCGGCGGCGTTCGGTGCCGTCGCGGGGGACTTCGGCGCAATGCTCTGGCGCTGCGCGCCGAGGCTGCCACCGCCGCCCAGCCGCTTGGCGTCGGCGGTGACGCCGAACGCCAACGTGGCCGCGGCCAGCATCAAAAACCCGAATGACTTCATGGTCGTTCTCCTCTTGTCTCGATCCGCGGTCGCGCCGCTGCCGGCGCGCGGTCAGTACTTATACCCCAAATGGAGGGCGACGACACCCGCCATCAGGTTGTGCACTTTGACGCCGTCGAAGCCCGATTGTTCCATCATCGCCTTGAGCGCGGCCTGGTCCGGGTGCATCCGGATGGATTCGGCGAGGTAGCGGTAGCTCGCGTCGTCGCCGGCGATCAGCCGGCCGAGGCGCGGCAGCACGTTGAAGCTGTACCAATCGTACGCCGGCGCCAGCGGCGCGGCGACGCGCGAGAACTCGAGCACCGCGGCGACACCGCCGGGCTTCAGGACCCGGAGCATCTCGGCGAGCGCCGCGTCCTTGTGCGTGACGTTGCGCAGGCCGAACGCGATGCTGACGCAATCGAAGAGCCCGTCGCCGAAGGGCAGTTTCTGCGCGTCGCACTGCACCGCCGGGACCAGCCTGCCTTCGTCGACCATCCGGTCGCGCCCGAGCGCCAGCATCGCGCCGTTGATGTCGGTCAGCACGACCGTGCCTTCAGCGCCCACGCGCTCGGAGAACAGGCGGGTGAGATCCCCCGTGCCGCCCGCCAGGTCGAGCACGCGCATGCCGGGCCGCACGCCGGTGGCGTTGACCGTGAAGCGCTTCCAGACCCGGTGCAGGCCGAGCGACATCACGTCGTTCATGATGTCGTACTTGCCGGCGACCGAATCGAAGACGCCCCGCACCCGCTGCGCCTTGTCGTCGGCGCTCACTTCCTCGAAACCGAAATGGGTCTTGTCGGCCATCGCGCCGCCAGTCAGGCGGGGTCGCGGCTCGCGCCGGCGCGCGTCATCCGCTCGAGGTACGCCCGCCAGAGCTCGTCCTGTCGCATCCCCAGGTCGTAGAGGTAGTCCCAGGAGTAGATGCCCGTGTCGTGGCCGTCGGAGAACGACGGCCGGATCGCGTAGTGACCGACCGCCTCGACCTCCGCGATCCCGACGTCGCGCTTGCCGACCTGCAGCACCTCCTGGCCCGGACCGTGGCCGCGGACCTCGGCGGAGGGCGAATTCACGCGCAGGAATTCGTACGGCATGCGGAAACGGCGCCCGTCGCTGAAGGCGATCTCCAGCGCGCGCGACGCCTGGTGGAGCTTGATTTCGGTCGGATGCGGTGTGGTGGCGTCGAGGCCGGCCATGGTTTCGGGGCGCCGGGGGCGCGCAGTCGGGCGAACGGCTGTTCGCGGGGACGCGTAGCGTAGCACGGCGCCGGCGCGCCGGCTGGCGCCCCGGCATCCGGGCGCGCGCGGCGTCAGAACGTCTTCGCGGTCTGCGCCTCGGGCATCACCTCGATGTTGCCGATGCCCTCGAAGACGTTGCGGTCGCGCGCTTCCTTGCCGTGCAGCTTGATCTGCAGCCGCAGGTCGTTGATGGAGTCGGCGTTGCGCAGCGCGTCCTCGTAGCTCACGAGCCCGCTCTCGTAGAGGTCGAACAGCGACTGGTCGAAGGTCTGCATCCCGAGCTCGCGCGAGCGCTTCATCAGGTCCTTGATGCCGGAGACGTCGCCCTTGAAGATCATGTCGGAGATGAGCGGCGAGTTGAGCATGATCTCGACCGCCGGGACGCGGCCGCGGGCGTCGCGGCGCGGGATGAGCCGCTGGGCGACGAACGCGCGCACGTTGAGCGACAGGTCCATCAGCAGCTGCTGCCGGCGCTCCTCGGGGAAGAAGTTGATGATGCGGTCGAGCGCCTGGTTCGTGCTGTTGGCGTGCAGCGTGGTGAGGCAGAGGTGGCCGGTCTCGGCGAACGCGATCGCGTAGTCCATCGTCTCGCGGTCGCGGACCTCGCCGATGAGGATGACGTCGGGCGCCTGGCGCAGCGAGTTCTTGAGCGCGATCTGCCAGTCGTCGGTGTCCACGCCGACCTCGCGCTGCGTCATGATGCAGTTGCGGTGCTCGTGGACGAACTCGATCGGGTCCTCGATCGTGATGATGTGTCCGTAGCTGTTCTCGTTGCGGTAGCCGAGGAGGGCCGCCATCGACGTCGACTTGCCGCAGCCGGTGGCGCCGATGAACATCATGATGCCGCGCTTGCTCATCGCCACTTCCTTCAGCACCGGCGGCAGGTTGAGGTCCTCGAACTTCGGGATCGTGGTGAGGATCGTGCGCAGCACCATGCCTACGCGCCCCTGCTGGACGAACGCGTTGACGCGGAAGCGGCCGATTCCCGGCGGGCTGATCGCGAAGTTGCACTCCTTGGTGGACTCGAACTCGGCGGCCTGCTTGTCGTTCATCACGCTGCGCACGAGCTCGATCGTGTGCTGCGCGGTGAGGACGTTCTTCGACACCGGAGAGATCTTGCCGTCGATCTTCAGCGCCGGCGGGAAATCGGCGGTGATGAAGAGGTCGGAGCCGTTCTGGGCGACGAGCAGCTGCAGCAGCTCGTGGATGAACTGGGTGGCGGTGGCGCGTTCCATGATGGCGTTTCCTTTCGGCGGCGGGCGCCGGGTCGGCCGCTAGGTCAGAAAGAGTTCCTTGTTCACGGCCCGGTTGCGGGCTTCCGGCGCCGCGACGATGTGGCGGCGCACGAGCTCCTGCAGGTTCTGGTCGAGCGTCTGCATGCCCAGGGACAGGTTGGTCTGGATCGACGAGTACATCTGGGCGACCTTGTTCTCGCGGATCAGGTTGCGGATGGCCGGCGTGCCGATCATGATCTCGTGCGCGGCCACCCGGCCCTGGCCGTCCTTGGTCTTCAGCAGCGTCTGCGAGATCACCGCCACCAGCGACTCGGACAGCATCGAGCGGACCATGTCCTTCTCGGCGGCGGGGAACACGTCGACGATCCGGTCGATGGTCTTGGCCGCCGAGCTGGTGTGCAGCGTGGCGAAGACGAGGTGGCCGGTCTCCGCGGCGGTGAGCGCCAGGCGGATCGTCTCGAGGTCGCGCATCTCGCCCACGAGGATGTAGTCGGGGTCCTCGCGCAGCGCGCTGCGCAGCGCGTTGGGGAAGGACAGCGTGTGCGGCCCGAGCTCGCGCTGGTTGATCAGGCACTTCTTGGGCTCGTGCAGGAACTCGATCGGGTCCTCGATCGTGATGATGTGTCCGTACGCGTTCTCGTTGACGTGGTTGACCATCGCCGCGAGGGTCGTCGACTTGCCCGAGCCGGTGGGGCCCGTGCACAGGATCAGCCCGCGCGGGCGGGTGGTGAGCTCGGCGAACACCTTGGGCGTGTTGAGCTCCTCGAGCGAGAGCACCTTCGACGGGATGGTCCGGAACGCGGCGGAGGCGCCGCGCTGCTGCACGAAGGCGTTGACGCGGAAGCGCGCGAGATTGGGCACCGCGAACGAGAAGTCGCACTCGAGGTTTTCCTCGTAGTTCTTCCGTTGCGCGTCGGACATGATGTCGTACACCATCGAGTGCACGTCTTCATGTTCCATCGGCGGCAGGTTGATGCGGCGGATGTCGCCGTGGACCCGGATCATCGGCGGCAGCCCGGCCGACAGATGCAGGTCGGACGCCTTGTTCTTGACCGAGAAGGCGAGGAGTTCGGTGATGTCCATTTATAATCCAGGAAGATTCCGGCCGCGCTCGGGCCCGCACCGGATGCCGCGACGCACGGCTCTGCAGCGTCGTCCCCGCCCGGGACGCTCGCTGCCGGACGGACGACCCATGCAGTCCGTGTATCAGGAACCCCTCTCGCATGATGTCGTCATCCGATTATGAGCCACTACGAGAAGGCATGGCAAGACATCCTGACGCGCATCGCGCTCGCCGCCGTGGCGACCGGCCGCGATCCGGCCGAGGTGCGCCTGCTCGCGGTGAGCAAGACGTTCGCGCCGGAGGCCGTGCGCGCGGTGCACGCGCTCGGCCAGCGCGCGTTCGGCGAGAACTACGTGCAGGAGGCGCTCGCCAAGATCGACGCCACCGCCGACCTCGCCGGCATCGAGTGGCACCTCATCGGGCCGCTGCAGGGCAACAAGGCGCGCCTCGCGGCGCAGCGCTTCGCGTGGGTGGAGACCGTGGACCGCCTGCCGATCGCGCAGCGCCTGTCCGCGGCGCGCCCGGACTCGCTGCCGCCGCTCAACGTCTGCGTGCAGGTCAACATCAGCGGCGAAGCGTCGAAAAGCGGCGTCGCCCCCGCGGACGCGGTCTCGCTTGCCGGCGCCGTGGGGCAGTTCCCCCGCCTGCGCCTGCGCGGGCTGATGGGCATCGCGGAGCCCGCCACGGACCCTTCCCGGCAGCGCGAGCAGTTCCGTTCGCTGCGCCGGTGCTTCGACGCCTGCCGCGCGGCGGGCCTGGAGGTCGATACACTGTCGATGGGGATGTCGGCGGATCTGGAAGCCGCCGTCGCCGAGGGGGCGACGCTGGTGCGCGTGGGTACCGCGATCTTCGGGACGCGGGATGTGCACTGATGCGTAGCCCGTAGCCCGGGTTGAACCGTCAGGCGAAACCCGGGTGGGCGCGGCAATATGCACGGTTGCCCCGGGTTTCGCTTCGCTCAACCCGGGCTACACGAGAGGGCGATTGGCATGAGAATCACTTTCATCGGCGGCGGCAACATGGCCACTGCGCTCATCGGCGGCATGGTGGCGCGCGGGCGGGCCGCGGCCGACTTCCGCGTCGTGGAGCCCCTGGCCGAGCAGCGGGAACGGCTGGCCGTGCGCTTTCCCGGCATTGGTCTCCACCCGGAGGTCGATGCGCGCGCCGTCGCGGGCGCGGGCCTCGTCGTGCTCGCGGTCAAGCCGCAGCAGGCGCGGACGGCCGCGCGCGCGCTGGCGGCGCAACTCGCGCCCGATGCGCAGCCGGTGGTGCTGACGATCATCGCCGGAATCCGCCTCGCCGACCTCGCGCGGTGGCTGGGCCCCGCGGCGCGCCTGGTCCGCGCGATGCCCAACACGCCGGCCCTCATCGGCAAGGGCATCAGCGGCGTCTGCGCGGGGCCGGAGGTCGACGCCGCCGGCCGGGCGCTGGCGGCCTCCGTGCTCGAGGCGGCCGGCGAGGTCGTCTGGGTCGCAAGCGAGGCGATGCTCGACGCGGTGACGGGCGTGTCGGGCAGCGGCCCCGCGTACGTCTTCTATTTCCTCGAGGCCTGCGAAGAGGCCGCGCGGGCGCAGGGCTTCGCGCCGGCGGAGGCGCGCCGCCTTGCGTATGCGACGTTCGCCGGAGCGGTCGCGCTGGCGCAGGGGAGCGAGGCGCCGCCCGCGACGCTGCGCGCGCAGGTCACGTCCAAAGGGGGCACCACGGAGCGCGCGCTCGCGGTGCTGGAGGCGCGCGCGGTCAAGGCGGCCATCATCGACGCCGTCGCCGCCGCCGCCGAACGCGCGCACGAGCTTGGCGATGCCTTCGGCTCCGACGCCTGATGGGCAACCCCCACGCTCGCTTCGCTCGGCACCCTGCGGGCGGCCGGGCGGGTACTGAGTGACAGGAGCGACGATGTTCGATCCGGCGATCAAGTTCCTGCTGGACACCGCCTTCGGGCTGCTCACGTACGCGTTCCTGCTGCGTTTCGCGATGCAATGGCTGCGCGCGCCTTTCCGCAACCCGGTCGGGCAGGCGCTCACTGCGCTCACCGACTGGGCGGTCAAGCCGATGCGGCGCGCGGTGCCCGGGTTCCGCGGGGTCGACTGGTCGACGCTGCTGCTCGCGTGGATCGCGCAGTACGCGTGGCTCGTGGCGGTCGCGCTGCTGCTCGCGCGCGGCGGGCTCGACGGCACCGCGTTCCTCATGCTCGCCGTGCTCGCGGTGGTCATGCTGGTCAAGGCGGCGCTGTGGCTGCTGATCATCGTCGTGCTGGCGCAGGCGGTCCTCTCCTGGGTGGCGCCGGACGGGCCGGTCGCGGGCCTGCTCAACGCGCTCACCTACCGTTTCCTGTCGCCGATCCGCCGCCGCGTGCCGCCGCTCGGCGGCACCCTCGACCTCTCGCCGCTCATCGTCATCGTGCTCGCGCAACTCGCGCTGATGCTGCCCGTGGTGTGGCTCGAGCGGATGGTGTTCGAGCTGTTTCGTTGACCGATGTGCGTGCCCCGTGCGTAGCCCGGGTTGAGGCGCCAGGCGAAACCCGGGGCAACAGTGGCCATTGTCACGCCCCCGCGGGCTTCGCTGCGCTCAACCCGGGCTACGCCGGCAGCGCCGTCGACGCGCCGTTGCGCCGAGGCGGATGACCAACGCGCCCTGGCGGCGGGAGGAGCAGGCCGGCACGACGGTCGCGCTCGTCCTCGCCTTGCACGTGCAGCCCGGCGCGAAGCGCACCGAAGTTGCGGGCACGCACGGCGACGCGCTCAAGGTTCGCCTGGCCGCGCCGCCGGTAGACGGCAAGGCGAACGCAGAGCTGCTGCGCTTCCTCGCCGGCGCATTCGGCGTGCCCCGGCATGCCGTGACGCTGCTGCGCGGCGAGACGTCGCGCCAGAAGTCGGTCCGGATCGAGGCCCCGCTGCGTCGTCCCGACCTGGAGTGGGGCCGCTGACGGCTGCGTCGCGGGTCGCCGCCGATCAGCCAGCCGCGAGGCTGTTTGCGAGCCGCACGAAATCCGCCACCGCCAGTGCCTCGCCGCGGGCTCCGGGGTCGATGCCGGCGCGCGCCAGCGCGCCCGCGTCGCAGAGTCCGGCGACGGCGTTGCGCAGCGTCTTGCGCCGCTGGCCGAACGCCGCGGCGACCACCCGGGCGAACAGTGCCTCGTCGGCGATGACCGGCTTGGCCGACCCCAGGGGAACGAGCCGGGCGACGGCGGACTCCACCTTGGGCGCCGGCCGGAAGGCGCCCGCCGGAACGATGAACAGGCGCGTCACCGCGAAGCGCGTCTGCAGCATCACGGTCAGGCGCCCGTAATCGGGCGTGGCCGGGGCGGCCGTCATCCGCGCGACGACTTCCTTCTGCAGCATCACGTGCAGGTCGGTCAGGTGCGCCTCGTGCCGCGCGAGGTGGAACAGCAGTGGCGAGCTGATGTTGTACGGGAGGTTGCCGACGACCCGCAGATTGTCGCCGAGGGTGGAGAAATCGAATTCGAGCGCGTCGGCGACGTGCAGCGACAGGCGCTCGGACGGGAACTCGGCGGCGAGCCGCGCCGCGAGATCGCGGTCGATCTCGATGGCGGTCAGGTGTCCCGCTCCCTCCAGCAGCGGCCCGGTCAACGCCGCGAGGCCCGGCCCGATCTCGACCAGGTTGTCGCCCGGCCGCGGCGCAATCGCGGCGACGATCTTCGCGATGTAGTGCGCATCGACGAGGAAGTTCTGGCCGAAGCGCTTGCGGGCCTGATGGCTTTCCATGGCGGTACCTGCGGGCCCGGTCACGCGACCGCGACCGCCGCCAGTTCCGCCGCGAGCGCGACGGCCGCGTACAGGCTGCCCGGATCGGCGGTGGCCGCCCGGTCCGGGTCGGCCGCGAGGTCGAGCGCGGTGCCGTGATCGACGGACGTGCGGATGAACGGGAGGCCGAGCGTCACGTTGATGCCGTGCCCGAAGCTCGCCGCCTTCAGCACCGGCAGGCCCTGGTCGTGGTACATCGCGACGATCGCATCGTAGCCTTGCGCGTGCACGGGAACGAACACGGTGTCCGCGGGCACCGGCCCGACGGCGTCGATGCCCCGCGCCCGCGCCCCCGCGATGGCCGGCGCGATGGCGTCGATCTCCTCGCGCCCGAGGTGCCCGCCTTCGCCGGCGTGCGGATTGAGGCCGCAGACCGCGATGCGCGGCGCGCGGATGCCGAAGCGGGCGGTCAGCTCCGCGGCCACGATCGCGATCGTCGCGGCCACGCTCTCCCCAGTGATCGCCGCGGGGACGTCCTTCAGCGCGACGTGCGTGGTCACGAGCGCCACCCGCAGCGCGGGGGCCGCGCCGCCGACCAGCAGCATCACCACCCGCGGCGTGTGCGTGCGCTGCGCGAAATACTCGGTGTGCCCGGAGAACGCGAGGCCGGCGTCCATCAGCACGCTCTTCTGCACCGGACCAGTGGCGAGCGCCCCGAACGCGCCGTTCGCGCAGGCGTCGCAGGCGCGCGCCAGCATCGCCAGCACGGCGTGGGCATTGGCGGGGTCGGGCTCGCCCGGCCGCACCGGCACGGGGAGAGGCAGGTGCCAGACCGCGACGCAACCGGCGGGCGGCGCAGGTGCGGCGGGATCGTAGTCGACGTACGCGGGGGCGAGTCGGATGCGCGTCGCGCGCGCGGCGAGCAGCGCCCGGTCGCCGACGACCACGAGCGGCGACGCGAACGGGCTTTGCCGGTGCCGCAGCGCCAGCATGGCGATGAGCTCGGGTCCGATGCCCGCCGGCTCGCCCATGGTGACCAGGACCGCGCGGTTTTCGTTCATGCGCTTCGATCATCCGCGGCGAGCGGCCGGCGCGCGACGGTGACGCCGGCGCCGTCGCCGAAGAACTCGACCGCGAGCTCCGGCGCCGCGTCGATCGCCATCGCGCCGTCGGCGCCGGCGGCGATGGCCGCCTGCGCGAAGCCCGCCAGCGGTTGCGCCGGCCGGCCGAACACCCACAAGGCGTCGAGGGGGCGCAGCGGGTCGAGCTCGCCGGCGTGCGCCGCGGCGGGGCCCAGCGGCAGCGCGTGGCCTTCGCGACCGAACACCGGGAACTGGTCGAGCGCGGCCCGATAGCGCAGCACGCGCTGGCCCGGAAAGCGCTGGCGGGAGTTGAGGTCGTGCCACGCGCCGGGGGGCAGCGCGATCTCGACTTCGCCGCCTTCGGCGACGATCGGCGCGACCAGCAGCGCGTCGCCGCACATGAACTGCGTCTCGTACGGCAGGGCCGGCGCGTGTCCCGGGAACGCGAGCGCCATCGCGCGCATCACCGGCAATCCCGTCCGCCGTGCGTCGTCGACCACCCGCTGCAGGTACGGGATCAGCCGGTAGCGGAACGCGAGCCATTTGCGGGCGATCGCCTCGGCCTTCGCGCCATAGGCCCAGGGCAGGCGCTCCTGCCCGCCGTGCAGCCGCAGCTGCGAGCCGAAGACGCCAGCCTGCAGCCAGCGCACGAACAGTTCCCCGGCCGGCGGCGGCCCATAGGTTCCGCCGACCGCGCACGCGCGATGCGGCCCGCCGCTCATTCCCCACGACAACGCGCTGCGGATCGATGCGGCGAAACCATCCCAGTCGCTCTGCTGGGCGCTGCCCGACTGGATCGCGTGGCGCTGGCTGCCGGCCCAGCCGGCGCGGGCGCTGACGACGGGTGGCGCGTCCGCGGCGCCCTGGAACGCAGCGGTCGCTTCGAACAGGCACTGGTGATAGAGCAGCGGATAGACGTTGGCGAGACGGCTGCCGCGGTCGCTGTTGGACGCGACAGCGTCCTCCGGCAGGCCCTCGTCGTCGTCGCTCGCGACCAGGTCCACCCCGTCGGCATAAAGCGCCGCGTGCGCTTCGCGCCACCAGGCGTAGGCGGCCGGGCACGTGAAGTCGACGACCGCGCGGTCGGCGCTCACGGCGCCCGCGGTGGCGGACGCGCGCGCCGCGGGCGCTGTCTCACCTCGGTGAACGGCGGGCATGCCTTCGCCGTCGGTGAGCAGATAGCCTCGCGCGGCCAGCTCGTGGAACAACGGTGAGCCGACGGGGACGTGCGGGGACTCTCGAGCGCAGATCCGCAGGCCCAGCGCCTTGATCCTTGCCAGCGCCGGCGCCGCTGGCCCGGCGTAACCGGGGTCGCCGCCGTCGCTGGCCGTCTCCACAGGGGTGCTGGCGCGGTGATCGAGCGCCAGCACGTCGCAAGGGATACCGCGCTCGCGCAGGCGTTCGGCCAGCGCCTGCGTAGCTCTCCGGCGCCTGATTGTGCTCGCATGCGACCCAGACGCCGAGGCTCCATGGCGGCAACTCGGGCGCTGAGCCTGTGAGCTGCGCGTACAGCCCGACGATATCGGCGGGCGTGTCGGCAGCGAGGAAGAAGAGGTCGACGGCCTCGTCGTCGACGACCAGCGCATAGGAGCGATGCGACCACTCCGGGTTGCCGACGCCGTGCGTGACGCTGCCGGCCGTGTGGACGTACATCCCCCACGCGCCGCCGCGCCCCGCCGGTCCCCATGCGAACGGCGCGCTCGCCAGCGCACGGTCGGCGCCGGCGGCCTGCGCGTCGCCCACCCCGGTGCGCGTCCGCTGCCCGCGCTTGTCGAGCGGTCCGCACTGCTCGCCCAGGCCGTAGACCGGCCGGCCGGAGGCCAGCGCCAGCGCGGCAAGCCATTGCCCGCCGCGGCGCCGGCGGCCCAGCGCCGGATATCTCGGCGCGCCGTCCATGCGCACCTCCGTGCACGACTGCAGTACGACGGTGCCCTTGTGCAGCAGGCGCAGGCGCAGCGGCGCGGCCGCGATCTCGAGCGCGCTGTCGCCGGCCGTGAGCGTCCAGACTCCGGGCGAGGATTGCGCGACGGTGCACGCCTGGGGGCGCGCCTGCACGATCCCGTAGTCGGGCCGGGTTGCGGGGCCCGCCTGGACGCGGAAGACGCCCGGACCGTAGCCGGTGGCCTCGAGCACGTCGCCGGTCGCCGTCGCGAAGGCGATCCCCGATGCGGTCGCGCCGAGGCTGCCCTGCCCGTCGAGCGGGAGGAACGCGGAGGGATCGAATGGCACCGGCGCCGCCTGCGTGATCGCGTCTACCCGGCGTACGCCGGCTCGGGCAGCCCGGGCACCGCGACGGCCATCGCGAACAGGCCGCCGGAGTGCGGCAGCCGGGCGAGCTCCTCGTCGGAGCGGAACTGCCGCGCGCTCGTGACGTAGAGCGTCCTCAGGTCGGGGCCGCCGAACGCGCACATGGTCGGGCACGCCGCGGGCACCGGGAATTGCGCCAGCACGGCGCCCGCGGGCGAGAGCCGGGCGACCATGCCGCCGCCGTAGAACGCGGTCCAGTAGCAGCCCTCGCTGTCGATCGCGCCGCCGTCGGGGCGATGCGCCGGCTCGGCGAAGCGCGCGAAGACGCGGCGGTTCGACGGCAGGCCGGATGTGGTGTCGAAGTCGAAGGCGTGGATGACCCGCGTCGGCGTGTCGGTGTGATACATCGTGCGCCCGTCGGGGCTCCAGGCGAGGCCGTTGGAGATCATGATGCCGAAGAGCACCGGCGTGACGCCGTGATCCGCATCCACGCGCACCAGCGCCGCCGAGTCGGCATCGCGCTTCTCGTTCATGAAACCGGCCCAGAACCGGCCCTGCCTGTCGCAGCGCCCGTCGTTGAAACGGTGATGGCCCGGATCGTACGGCGCGTCGGCGATCTTGCGCGCGAGCGTGCCGTCCGGGTGGGCAAGCCAGAAGCCGCCGCGCAGCGCGACCACGAAGCCGCCCTGGCGGCGCAGGGCGAAGCAGCCGATCGATTCCGGCATCGGCATCGCGGTGTCCCTGCTGGTCGCGGGATCGAAGCGATGCAGCGCCGGCGCATTGATGTCGACCCAGTAGAGCGCTTGCTCCGACACCGACCAGACCGGGCATTCGCCGAGGCTCGCCCGCGCGTCGTTGACGCAATGCAGGGCGGGCGGGTCGGCGGGCGTGGGGGGGCATGGCGGGGGCGGGGAGAGGCGTGCATCGTACAAGAAAACGCGGACGCAGGTTCGCGCAACGGGGCGCGGAGGGCACCGTAAGCCCGGCGACGGGCCGTCCCGGCCGCCGGGCTATAATCACCGTCCGACGCACGGAGGCGGCGCGCCTCCCTGACTGTTTCCGCCGGAGCGCCAGAGGCCGGCCCCACACTGCCCGTGCGCACCCACCTCTCGCGAACCGATTTCCTGGACGGCATCCGCGACATGCTGCCGCCATTGATCGGCCTGCTGCCGTTCGGCCTGGTGTGCGGCGTCGCCGCGCAGGCACTCGGCGTGTCGGTCTGGGGCGCGCTGGGCATGTCGGCGATCATTTTCTCGGGCGCCGCGCAGATCGTCGCCGCACAGCTGCTCGCGGCGGGGGCGCCGGTCGCGGTCATCGTGCTCACCTGCTTCGTCGTCGGCCTGCGGCTCATCATGTACAGCGCCGCCATGGCGCCGCACCTGAAGCCCCTGTCGCGGCGCTGGCGCCAGGTGCTCGCGTACGGCTTGAACGACATGGCGTTCGCGGCCGCGATCCGCAGGCTGCGCTTGGCCGACGACCCCTACCACGGCGCGTCGTACTTTCTCGGCACCTGCGTGCTGCTATGGACGACGTGGCAGGCATCGAACGTCGCCGGCTACTGGCTCGGCAACGTGCTCCCGGCGGCGTGGTCGCTCGACTTCGTAGTGCCGTTGTGCTTTCTCGGGCTCCTCGTCCCGGCGCTGGAAGATCGCCCGACGCTGGCCGCCGCGCTTGCCTCGGGCGTGGCCGTGATCGCGCTCGATGCGCTGCCGATGCGCCTGTCGCTGATCTGCGCAGGGCTGATCGGCATCGCGACCGGCCTCGTCGTCGAGGGGCGCGCAAAGCGATGAGCGCGACCGTCACGTTCTGGGTCGTCGTCGTCGCGGTCGGCACGCTCACCTACCTGTCGCGGCTGTCGTTCATCGCGCTGTTCGCGCGGGTGCGCATGCCATCGCTCGTGGCCCGCGCGCTGCGCTACGTTCCGGCGGCGATGCTGACGGCCATCATCGTGCCGGCGATCGCGCTGCGCGGCGGCGGCCCCGCTGATCCGGCGCTCGAGCACGCCAAGCTCGCGGCGGGGCTGGTGGCGGCGCTCGTCGCCTGGCGCACGCGCAGCCCTGCCGCGACGATGGTCTCGGGCATGGCGGTGCTGTGGCTCGCGCAGTGGCTGCTCCGGGTGGCCGCCTGAAATCCCTTCCCGGATCGGATACCATCACACAAGTTCGCTCTCCACTGGATACGCCCATGCGCTTCGAAGGCACCGACACCTACATCGCCACTCCCGACCTGATGCTCGCCGTCAACGCGGCGATCGCGCTGCAGCGCCCGCTGCTGATCAAGGGCGAGCCCGGCACCGGCAAGACGATGCTCGCCGAGGAAGTGGCGCGCGCGCTGTCGCGGCCGCTCATGCAGTGGCACATCAAGTCGACGACCAAGGCGCAGCAGGGGCTCTACGAGTACGACGCCGTGTCGCGGCTGCGCGATTCGCAGCTGGGCGTCGAGAAGGTCGCCGACATCGCCAACTACATCAAGCGCGGCGTGCTGTGGGACGCGTTCGAGTCCGAGACCCAGGCCGTGGTGCTCATCGACGAGGTCGACAAGGCCGACATCGAGTTCCCGAACGACCTGCTGCGCGAGCTCGACCGGATGGAGTTCTACGTCTACGAGACGCAGAAGACCGTGCAGGCGCGGCACCGGCCGCTGGTCGTCATCACCAGCAACAACGAGAAGGAGCTGCCCGACGCCTTCCTGCGCCGCTGCTTCTTCCACTACATCAGGTTCCCCGACAAGGAGACGATGACGCGCATCGTCGACGTGCACTTCCCGGGGCTGAAGAAGGCGCTGCTGCAGGAGGCTCTGGAGGTGTTCTTCGGCCTGCGCGAGGTGCCCGGCCTCAAGAAGAAGCCGTCGACCTCCGAGCTCCTCGACTGGCTGAAGCTGCTGCTGGCCGAGGACATCCCCCCGGAAGCGCTGCGCAGCACCGACAAGAAGATGGTGATCCCGCCGCTGCACGGCGCGCTGCTCAAGAACGAGCAGGACGTGCATCTGTTCGAGCGCGTCGCGTTCATGGCGCGCACGGGACGCTGAGCGCGACGCGGCGGCATGCGTTTCGTCGAGCCCGTCAGGCTTTCCGGCCGTCACGCGAGCCTGGAGCCGCTGGCGCGCGAGCATGAAGCCGGGGTGCGCGCGGCGGCCGCCGACGGCGAGCTGTGGCGGCTCTGGTACACCGGCGTGCCGGCGCCGGACAAGGTCGCCGGCTGGATCGACGCCGCGCTGGCGATGCGCGAGAACCAGGGCGCGATGCCGTTCGCGATCCGCGACAACGCGAGCGGCGAGATCGTCGGCTCGACGCGCTACTTCAACGTTGAGGCCGCGCACCGGCGGCTCGAGATCGGCCACACCTGGCACGCGAAGCGCGTGCAGCGCACGGCGATCAACACCGAGTGCAAGCTGCTGCTGCTCGCGCACGCGTTCGAGGCGCTGAAGTGCATCGCGGTCGAGTTCCGCACCAATTTCTTCAACTTCCAGTCGCGGCAGGCGATCGCCCGGCTGGGGGCGAAGCAGGACGGCATCCTGCGCAACCACCAGCTCACGCCCGAGGGCATCCTGCGCGACACCGTCGTGTTCAGCATCATCGAGAGCGAATGGCCGGCGGTGAAGCGCAACCTGCTATTTCTGCTCGAGCGACCCCGTTCGTAAATGCTCATCGACTTCTTCCTCCACCTCAAGTCGGCGCGGCTGCCGGTGTCCACGCGCGAGTTCCTCACGCTGCTCGAGGCCCTGGAGGCGCGCGTGGTGTCGCTGTCGCTCGACGATTTCTACGCGCTCGCGCGTACCTGCCTCGTCAAGGACGAGGCGCACTTCGACCGCTTCGACATCGCGTTCGCCGCGTACTTCAAGGGCGTGGCCGCGGTCTTCGACGTCCGCGGCGCCATTCCCGAGGAGTGGCTGCGCAAGGAGTTCGAGCGCCACCTGACGCCCGAGGACCGCGCCAAGATCGAGGCGCTCGGCGGCTGGGACAAGCTGATGGAGACGTTCAAGCAGCGTCTCGCCGAGCAGAAGGGCCGCCACGCCGGCGGCAGCAAGTGGATCGGCACCGGCGGCACCAGCCCCTTCGGCGCCTACGGCTTCAACCCCGAGGGGATCCGCATCGGCCAGGAGGGCGGGGGAAGCCGCAGCGCGGTCAAGGTCTGGGACGAGCGCTCGTTCCGCAACCTCGACGGCGACGTCGAGCTCAACACGCGCAACATCAAGGTGGCGCTGCGCAAGCTGCGCCGCTTCGCGCGCGAAGGCGTGCCCGAGGAGCTCGACCTGGAGGGCACGATCGAGGGCACCGCGCGCAACGCCGGCTGGCTCGACCTGCACATGGTCCCCGAGCGTCGCAACCGGGTGAAGGTGCTGCTGTTCCTCGACGTCGGCGGCTCGATGGATCCGCACGTGCGCGTCTGCGAGGAGCTGTTCTCGGCGGCGAAGAGCGAGTTCCGCCACCTCGAGTACTTCTACTTCCACAACTGCGTCTACGACCACGTCTGGAAGGACAACGGTCGGCGCAACTTCGACCGGATCGCGACCCAGGACATCCTGCACAAGTACGGCCCCGACTGGAAGCTGATCTTCGTCGGCGACGCCGCCATGAGCCCGTACGAACTGACGCAGGCCGGCGGCAGCGTCGAGTACAGCAACGCGGAGCCGGGCATCGTGTGGCTGAAGCGGCTGTTCGAGCACTTCCGGCGTGTGGCCTGGTGGAATCCGGAACCCGAGCGGACGTGGGAGTACACGCGCTCGACGCAGATCATCCTCGCGCTGCTCGGCCCGAAGATGTTTCCGCTCACCCTAGGGGGCGTGGCGCGGGGGATCGACGCGCTGCGGCATTGAAGCCGGCGATGGCGCGGATCGTGTAGCCCGGCGTTGAGCGGAGCGAAACCCGGGTAGTTGTGGCAAAGGCCTCGGTCGCCCCGGGTTTCGCTCCGCTCAACCCGGGCTGTGAAACACGCGTTGTCGCGCGAGCGATTGCAGGAGGGATGATGGAACGGATCACGATGTCGATCGACGAGACCCTGGCGAAGGACTTCGATGCGCTGATCAAGCGGCGCGGCTACGAAAGCCGTTCCGAGGCGATGCGCGACCTGCTGCGCCGCGACGTCGAGGCGAACCGCGTGGCCTACGAGCCGCTCACGCAGTGCGTGGCGTCGTTCTCCTACGTCTACAACCACCACGAGCGCGAGCTCGCCGAGCGCCTGACCGAGGCACAGCACGCGCACCACGATCTGGTCGTGGCCGCGATGCACGTGCACCTCGACCACGACAACTGCCTCGAGAGCGTGGTCCTCAAGGGCTCCACGGCCACGGTTCGGGGGTTCACCAACGACTTCCAGGCGCAGCGCGGCGTGCGGCATGGGCAGGTCAACCTGATCACGGTCAAGACCAGCGACGCCCACCACGGCCCGGGCGCCCACCGGCACCACGGCCACGTCCACCTGATTCCACGTTCGTGACCCGCGCGCCGGGAAGCGGGCGCGCCGACGCTTGCGCTTCGGTAGGAAACAATGACAGAATGTTCCTAACCGTGCCGGCGCCCGGGCGACTCCGCGGCGCCGGAGGAGAGCTTCGATGGATCAGCTGCCCGCCACCTGGACCGCCCTCTGCGTCACCGCGTGGATCCTCGGGGCGCGCCACGGCTTCGACGCCGACCATCTCGCCACCATCGACGGCCTGACGCGGCGGCACGCGCGGATCAACCCGTCGCTGGCGCAGCAGGTCGGCGCGCTGTTCTCGCTCGGGCACGGCGCCGTCGTGCTGCTGGTGGCGCTGGCGGCGGGATGGGCATCCTCGATCTGGAAGACGCCGCACTGGCTCGAAGTGACCGGCGTCGCTGTCTCGGTGGTCTTCCTGTTCGGTCTCGCGTATCTCAACCTGCGTGCCGTCTGGCGATGCGATCCGCAGTCCGTCGTGGCGCCGGCCGGCCTGCGGGCGCGGCTGTTCGGCCGTTTCGTCGCGGCGCGCGGCGCCTGGGCAATCGCAGGCATCGGCGCCCTGTTCGCGCTGTCGTTCGACACCCTCTCGCTCGCGGCGCTGTTCGCGCTGGCGGCGGGGCGCTTCGGCGGCGCTGCCGAAGTGCTGCTGGTCGCCGGGCTCTTCGTGCTGGGGATGCTGCTGGTCGACGGCATCAACGGCGTATGGATCCACCGTCTGCTGCGCCGCGCCGATCGCACCGCCGTGATCGCCTCGCGCGTGATGGCGCTGGCGGTGGCCGGCGTGAGTTTCGCGGTGGGCTGCGTGGTCGTCGTCAGGCTGCTCCTCCCCGAGGTCGCGGCGTGGCTCGACGGCCGCGAGCTCCTGCTCGGCGCGGCAGTGGTGGGCGTCGTCGCCACGGCGTCCGTCCTCGGAGCGCGGGTGGCGCGGGCGCGTCCGCCGGCCCGCGACCCGCGGCTCGCGGGAATCGGGTCGGACTAGGTTTCTCCCATGGAGAGCCGGTCGTTCCGGCTCGGCCTGCTCTACAGCTTCTGACCTGCGCGGCCGGAACCCGTCGTCACGTGCGCGGAGTCGGTCCGAAACGGCGCAGTGCAGGTACCGGATGCGCCGGAACGCCGACGAGCTTCGCGCCGGCCTCCGCGCTGCGGGTCACCACGCTCCCCCCGCCGACCAGAACTCCGGCGCCGGTCGCGACATTGTCCACGACGACGGTGCCGATGCCGATCAGGCCCGCCTGCCCGATGCGCGCGTGACCGGCGATGGCGGTCGACGCCGATATCCAGACCCTTTCCTCGATGACGGCGCCGTGGCCGACGTAGACCAGGCTGCCGAGCTTCGCCTGATCGCCGATCGTCGTGTCGCTGAGGATTCCCTGGCAGATGCAGCAATTGGCGCCGATGTCGACCCAGTCGCCGATGCGCACGCCGGCGAGGTGCGGAAAGAACAGCCGGTGACCGTGGCGGTCCTCGTGGTAGGCGAGCCCGACCCAGCCGATGACGGTGCCGGGTCCGATGCAGCAGTTCGCGCCCACCACGGTACCGGCGTAGAGAACCGCGCCGGCGCCGATGCGCGTTCCCGCGCCGATGTGCACGCCGCTGCCGACGGCCGCGCTCGCGGCGACCTGCGCGCTGGGGTGAACGGTGGCGCCGGAGGCAATGCCGGCCGCGGGCTCGGCCGGCCGAGCCGCCGCCGGCAGCAGCGTTTCCACTGCGCGGATAAACCATGCGCGCGGGTCCTCCACGCAGACCAGCGTCTGCCCTGCTGCCGGCTGGAAATCGGCACCCGAGGCGACGGCAATGACCGCCGACCGCGATTCCCGGACGCGCTCCGCCGAGCCGCCGGGATCGCAGAACGAAAGCGCCCCGTCCTGCCCAGGCGACAGCGGCGCTATGCCGCCGATCAATCGGCCGCCGGCTCCCGCGATGGTCGCCGGCTGCGAGACGCGCGCGACGAGCGACTCCACCGTGGCGGGTTGCGGCACTTCACGCATGAATTCGACCATCTCGCCTCCTCAGGCCGTCCAGCCGCGCGGCGGAATCGGCGCGGTGCCGCGGGCCGCCTTCAAGGGGGCGCACGCGAGGCCGCGGGGCTCCCGCCGGAGTGCGCGTTCGCCGCGTTGCCGTCGCCGGCTGGCGCCAGCGCATCGCCGCGCGCAGCCTTGGCGCGATCGAATTCCGCGCACTGCCGCCAGACATCCTCGCCGGGAATCGCTTCCGGCGGCATGAATTGCGCGAGGTCGACGCCGGCGCATCGATAGCACCAGAGCAGATACGGATGCTGCCCGATCAGCTTTGCCCGATAGTAGACCGAATGTCTGCCGTTCGTGCCCCCGGGTCGCCCGGCAAGGAGCTTGAGCACCTGCCGGTCGCCGCCGGTGCCGCCGAAGCGGGTCATGGCCCACTCCGGGAAGACGTCGTAGCACGCCTGCGCGTCGAGCAGGTAGCAGTTGGTGTCGACGAAACCGCCCTGCGCTTCGGCGTAAATGCCGCGTCCGGGCCCCATCGATTCCCACGTGTCCGGACAGATGTACGCGCCCGTCTGGCGTTCGACCATGTGGCGCAGCGAGAAGCCCCAGGCCTTGCCGGCCACGGCCTCGAGCATCGACGCGACGTGGTCCGGCGCGTACCAGTTGTCGTCGTCGAGGTAGGCCACGTGCCGGCTGTTCGCGGCGAAGCTCAGGATGGTCTTCAGCGCGCCGCCGTAGTGGCTGGGATAGGGTCCGCCGTGCCGCCGCGAGGTCGAGTAGCCGAGATCGATCACGGTGATCGCCACATTCGAGGGCGCCTCGGCGATCAGGGACATCAGGAGCGCCCGCTCGCCCTCCCATTGGTCGATGCCGATGAGGATCTGGATGCGCCCGCCGAACTGCTGCGCGAACACCGAGCGCACCGCCTGCATGATCGAAGGGCGGATCACGGTCGTCATCACGATGCCGACGTCGAACGGTCTTTGCAGGTCTGAAATCATGAGCGGAGTCGAAAGCCGGACTGGCGCCCGTCCCGTCGTGCTGCAGCAGCGATCGCCGGGACGGCGAAGCGCAGGAAAGGCTGCGCCTACACTGCGGCGAACGTCGGCGCGAGCACGGCGGTGGCGGCGAGCGAGGGCTCCTTGATGGTGATCCGCCACAACGTGCGCGGATCGTCGGGATCGGTGAGTGTCGCCGAATGCAGCAGCGAGGCGTTGTCCCAGATCACCACGTCGCCGAACCGGTAGCTGTGGCTGTACTGGTATCGGGGCTGCGTGGCGTGTGCGGCAAGCTCGTCGAGCAGCGCGACCGCCTCGTCGTCGGGCATCCCGACGATGCCGAAGGAGCTCCCGGACACGGCGTAGAGCGCCTTGCGCCCGGTGAACGGGTGCGCGCGCACGATCGGATGCGTGATCACCGGCATCTTCGCCTTCTGCTCCGCCGTGAGCAGCGACGCCGCCGTCCGGCTCGCTTCGTCCTGATCCTTGCGGTTGCCGTAGTGGTGGATGGCCGTCAGCGGCTCGATGCGCCGCTTCATCGCCTCGGGCAACCCGTCGTAGGCGGCGTACTGGTTGGCGAACAGCGTATTGCCGCCGACCTGCGGCACCTCGATCGAATAAAGCATCGTCGCCCGGGCCGGCACCTGCAGGTACGAGTAGTCGGAGTGGAAGTACGAGCCGGCGTCGGCGAGCCCGCTCGGCTTGCCCTCGATCATGACGTTGGACAGGATCAGGATGTTCGGGTCGTCCGGGTGATGGAACTGGTCGATGACGTGCGGCTCGGGCGGACCGAAGCGGCGCGCGAAGGCGGCGAATCTCTTCGCCGACAGCTTCTGGTCGCGCAGCACCAGCACCTGGCCGGCGAAGAAGGCGCGCTCGATGCGCGCGAACTTAGCCTTCGGCATCGAACGGGAGATGTCGACATCGGAAATCTCGAGGCCGAAGCCGTCGCTGAGGGGCGTGAGCTTCACGGCTCGCAGTTTACCGTGAGGTACCGCCTACGAGTAGCCCGGGTTCCGCGTTGGCGGAACCCGGGGCCGGCGGTCCTGAGGCGGAGGACGACCCCGGGTTTCGCTGCGCTCAACCCGGGCTACTTGAGGAACTCCGGCCGCAGCCACCTGGGGAGGATCAGCGGAATCTCGGGCCAGATGATCATCGCGCAGAGGACGAGCAGCATCGGGACCAGCATGATCAGCGTGTCCTTGAGGGCGAACCGCAGGCGGACCTTGGCGACGGCGCAGGAGATCATCAGGCACAGGCCATAGGGCGGCGTGACGAGGCCGAAGGCCAGCGCGACGATGCCGATGATGGCGAAGGACACCGGGTGCATGTCGACGGACGCGGCGAGCGGCTGCAACGTCGTGCCGACGATGATGATGGCCGGGATGGCGTCGAGGAAGCAGCCGACGACGAGGAACACGCCGGCGATGAAGAAACCCACGCCGACGAGGCCGAGGCCCCAGGAGGTGACGTTCTCGAGCAGCGCCTTCGGGATCTGGAAGTAGGCGAGCAGCCAGCCGAAGACCGAGGCGGTGCCCACGCAGAACAGGGCGATGGCCGAGAGCTTGCCGGTCTCGAGCAGCGCGGTCCAAAGGTGGCTGCGGTCCATCTCGCGGTAGAAGAACATCGACAGCACGGCGGCGTAGATGACGGCGGCCGCGGCGCTCTCGGTGGCGGTGAACCAGCCGAGCAGGATGCCGCCGACGACGATGAACGGCGTCATCAGCGCCGGCACGGCAACGGCGGCGGCGGTGCCGAACTCCCTGAGCGTGGCCCGCGGGTACGTCGGGTAGTGGCGAACCTTGGCGTAGACGTGGACGGTGGCCATCTGCGCGAGCCCGAGCAGCAGCCCGGGAATGACGCCCGCGAGGTAGAGGGCGCCGATGGAAACGGAGAGCACGCCGCCCCACACCACCATCAGGATCGAGGGCGGGATGATCACGGCGAGCACGGCCGACACGGCGGTGATGGCGATGGAGAAGGACAGGTCGTAGCCTTCCTTGACCTGCGCCTCGATGAAGATCTTGCCCTGGCTCGCAGCGTCGGCGGTGGAGGAGCCGGAGATGCCGGCGAAGAACACCGAGAGCAGCACGTTGATCTGCGCGAGCGCGCCGGGAAAGTTGCCGACCATCGTTCGCGAGAGCGTGACCAGGCGGTCGGTGATGCCGCCGACGTTCATCAGGTTGGCGGTGAGCAGGAAGAACGGCACCGCGAGCAGGATGAACGAGTTGTACGCTTTGAAGGTGGTGTTGAAGACCACCATCGGCGACAGCCGCGGCTCGATCACGAGCACCGGCAGGCAGGCGAGGCCGAGGGCGAAGGCCACCGGCACGCGCAGGATCATCAGCAGGAAGAAGCTGCCGAACAGCAGCATCGCCGCCACGGCCGGGGTCAGTGTGGCACCGGTCATTATTGGTGCCCCCGTAGCGAACGTAGTGAGGTCCGGGGGTTCATACGGCGCTCCCGGTGCCGATCTCGCGGGTCGTGTCGGCGCTGCCGCCGGCGCCGGGGCCGTTGACGACCGTGCGCAGGTCCGCCCGGAACCGCTCGAAGCCGAACAGCAGCCAGGTCACGCCGGTGAGCGGCCACGCAACGAAGATCCAGGCCATGGGCAGGTCCGCGAGCTCGGAGGACTGGTTCCAGCCGAATTGCACGAACTTGATCCCGTACCAGACGAACACCAGCGCGAAGATGAGCACGAACACCATCGAGACGAGCCGCAGCGCGGCGTTGGTCCGAGGCTTCAGCTCCGGCCAGACGTCCACGTCGAAGTGGGATCCGTCGCGCACGCCGACCATCGCGCCCAGCATGACCATCCAGATGAAGAAGAACCGCGCCATCTCCTCGGTCCAGATCCAGGCCGGGATGAGTCCGGTGAGGCGGGAGATCATCTGCAGCGTCACCGGAATGACGAGGATCGCAACGCTCGCGCCGAGCAGAACGCTGAGCAGCCGATAGTAGCCGTCGATGAATTTGCGCATGCCTCTACCGCGCTCGCGCGGCCTCCCTGTTCAATTGTGCAAGGCTGCAGCGTCGAGTGTCGGCCGCCTGCGTCGAGTCGCGCCTGCCGGCGATCCCCACGGCGTTCGGCCGCGGGGCCCCGCGCCGGCCGCTCACGCCGCTACATCGAGTTGATCTTGGCGTAGATTTCCGACGCGCCGATTTCCTTGGCGTATTCGGCCATCACCGGGTCTGCGAGCTTCTTCATCGCCGCACGGTCGGCGAACGGAATCATCTTGAGCTTGCCCGCAGCCTGCAGCGTCTCGAGCTTCTTCTGGTCCTCGCCGGATTCGATCTGCCGGCCGTAGATTCCCGCTTCCTTCCCCGCCTTGACGATCGCCGCCTGCAGGTCCGGCGGCAAGCGCTTGAACGTCTTGCCCGAGAAGCAGATCGGCCGGATGGTGATGGCGTGCTGCGTCAGGTTGAGGTTCGGCCCGACCTCGAAGAACTTCATCGCTTCCACGCCGGCCGCTTCGTTCTCGCCGGCCTGGATGACGCCGTTCTGGATCGCGTTGTAGATCTCGTCGTAGGCGATCACCGTCGGCGACATGCCGACCGCGGCGAAGGTCTTGCTCCAGATCGGCGCGCCCTGCACGCGGACCTTGAGCCCCTTCATCTCGGCGAGATTGCGCACCGGCTTGTTGGCGAAGATGTTGCGCGTGCCGCCGCCGGCGAAGCCGATCAGCATCACGTCGCCCTTCGCGTAGACTTCATCGGCGATCGGCTTCAGCGTGTCCGCGTCGAGCACCTTGTTCCAGTGGTCGATGTCGCGGAACAGGAACGGCGCGTCGATGAAGGGTGCCGCCTTCGAGAACGTCGACATGTGCGCGGGCGAGACGATGCCGTAGTCGACCGAGATGCCCTGGTTCATGTAGGCGAAGTAGTCCTTCTCGAGGCCCAGCTCGCTGTTCTTGTGCAGCACGAAGTTGATCGGCTTGCCGTAGTACTTGGCCGTCAGTTCCTGGAACTTGACCAGCGCCCGGTTGAACGCGTGGTCGTCGTTGAACTGGACGGCGCCGTGCAGCGTGATCGGCGCCTGGGCTGCGGCGCCGAACGATACGGCCGCCGCAAGCGCGGCAACGCAGCGCAGTGCTGCGCGAATTGAATCTCGCATCTTCTCCTCCTCCGGATGTTTGAGACCTCCCGGAACGGCGCAGCCGCCATGCGGCTGTCGCGCTCTGGTCAGGTGGTCAGACCAATTGAACAGGTTTGGCCGCGCCGTGTCAACGCGAATCGATTGTGCTTCGCACCATTTGCGGCGACCCGCCCGTGCCCGCCGCGCAGCCCGCCGCGTTGCGCGGCGGCGTGGCGTCAGTGCTTGCCGGCTCCGGGGGCGCCGAGTGCCTTCACCGGCGCCTTCACTTCGACCGTCTGCTTCTTCCCGGCCTTGTCTTCGAAGGTCAGCGAGACCGGCACGGTGTCGCCCTCCTTGAGCGTCTGCGTGAGGTCCATCAGCATCACGTGATAGCCGCCGGGCTTCAGTTCGACCGCCTTGCCGGCCGGCAGCGCCAGCCGGTCGACCGCCTTCATCTTCATCACCCCGGCGTCCATCGTCATTTCGTGGACCTCGACGATCTTCGCCACCGGCGATGCCGCGCTCACCAGCGTCGCGTCGGTCGGGGACTTGAGCTCCATGAATGCGCCCGTCGCCTTCTGCCCCGCGACCGTGCCGCGCACCCACGGGTTGGCGACGACGACCTGGGCGGGCGCCGGCAGGGCGAGCGCGCCGGTCAGCGCGGCGACGAGCAGGGCGGCGAATCTGGGCGAGCGCATGGGGAGTCCTTGGCGGGTTGGGGGTGGTGGGACGGTCGGGCTGGCACGCGCCGCCGGGGCGGCGATCATTGTACGGCAACACCCGCGGAATATGCTGGCCAGCGAACAGTCCGAAGATCATCGGGTTAGCGAAGCATCTTCCGGTGATGTGGCAAGTTTGCACGCCAGAATTTGACCTAGATCAAGAAAAACCGGTCCGTTGGCCGGCCCTCGTTGTCGACCACCATCCCTTGCGCTAGCCTCGGCTCAAATCTACAACATCTGGTGGTCTGGCGGACAGGGAAGCGCCGGTGCCGCCGGCCCCGCGAGGAAGATGCCCATGTCGCCAGAAACGCTCGTCGTGCCGCCGCTGCGGTCCGCCCCGACCCCCGCTCCCGCCCTCCCGGCGCACGCGATCAAACGCGACGGCACCCGGGCGCCCTTCGTCCTCGCCAAGATCGCCTCTGCGATCGCCCGCGCCGGCGCCGCCACCGGCGAGTTCGACGGCGACGAGGCGCAGCGGCTGGCCGAGGCGGTCGGCCGCGTGCTCGCGCACAAGTTCGCGGGCGGCGCGTCCGACATCGAGCGGGTGCAGGACACCGTCGAGCACACGCTCGCCGCCGCCGGCTACTTCGATACGGCGCGCGCCTACATCGTCTACCGCGACCGCCACGCGCGCCTGCGTGCCGACCGCAAGACGCTGGTCGACGTCGCCGCCTCCGTCGACGAGTACCTCGAGCAGAAGGATTGGCGCGTCAACGCCAACGCCAACCAGGGCTACTCGCTGGGCGGCCTGATCCTCAACGTCTCCGGCAAGGTCGTCGCCAACTACTGGCTGTCGCACGTCTACGCGCCGGAGATCGGCCGCGCGCACCGCGAAGGCGACGTCCACATCCACGATCTCGACATGCTGGCCGGCTACTGCGCCGGGTGGTCGCTGCGCGTTCTGCTGCACGAGGGCCTCAACGGCGTGCCGGGCAAGGTCGAGGCGGGCCCGCCGAAGCACATGTCGAGCGCGGTGGGCCAGATCGTCAACTTCCTCGGCACGCTGCAGAACGAGTGGGCCGGCGCGCAGGCATTCTCGTCGTTCGACACCTACATGGCGCCGTTCATCCGCCGCGACGCGATGAGCTTCGACGCCGTGAAGCAGTGCATCCAGGAGCTGATCTACAACCTGAACGTGCCGTCGCGCTGGGGCACGCAGACGCCGTTCACCAACCTCACGTTCGACTGGGTGTGCCCGGAAGACCTGCGCGAGCAGGTGCCCGTGATCGCCGGCGAGGAGATGCCGTTCGCCTACGGCGACCTGCAGGCCGAGATGGACATGATCAACCGCGCGTACATCGAGGTGATGACCACCGGCGACGCCAAGGGCCGCGTGTTCACGTTCCCGATCCCGACCTACAACATCACGCCGGACTTCGACTGGGATCATCCGAACTGCGAGGCGCTGTTCGCGATGACGGCCAAGTACGGGCTGCCGTACTTCCAGAACTTCCTCAATTCCGAGCTGAAGCCGAACATGATCCGCTCGATGTGCTGCCGGCTGCAGCTCGACCTGCGCGAGCTCCTGAAGCGCGGCAACGGGCTCTTCGGCTCGGCCGAGCAGACCGGCTCCCTCGGCGTGGTGACGATCAACTGCGCGCGGCTCGGGTACGTCCACGCCGGCGACGAGATCGGCCTCTACGAGCGCCTCGACGAGCTGATCGCGCTACGCGCGCGACAGCCTCGAGGTCAAGCGCAAGGTGATCCAGCGGCTGATCGACCAGGGCCTGTTCCCGTACACCAAGCGCTATCTCGGCACGCTGCGCAACCACTTCTCGACGATCGGCGTCAACGGCATCAACGAGATGGTGCGCAACTTCACCGGCGACGCCGACGACATCACGACGCCGCGCGGCCACGCGTTCGCCGTGCGCTTCCTCGACCACCTGCGCGCGCGGATCGTCGCGTTCCAGGAGGAGACGGGGCACATGTACAACCTCGAGGCCACGCCGGCCGAGGGCACGACGTACCGCTTCGCCAAGGAGGACCGCAAGCGCTGGCCGGATATCCTGCAGGCGGGACGCCGGACACGCCCTATTACACCAACAGCTCGCAGCTGCCGGTGGGCTTCACCGACGATCCGTTCGAGGCGCTCACGCGCCAGGAAGAGCTGCAGCGCAAGTACACCGGCGGCACGGTGCTGCACCTGTACATGAACGAGCGGGTGTCGTCCGCCGCCGCGTGCAAGGCGCTGGTGCGCCGCTCGCTCGAGCGCTTTCGCCTGCCCTACATCACGATCACGCCGACGTTCTCGATCTGCCCCAGCCACGGGTATCTCGCCGGCGAGCACGAGTTCTGCCCGCGCTGCGACGAGGAGCTGCTCGCGGCAAAGCGGCGGCAAGCGGCGTAGCCCGGGTTGAGCCGGCGGCGAAACCCGGGGCAACGACGGCCATTGGCGCAATCACCCGGGTTTCGCCTTCGGCTCAACCCGGGCTGCGCGAGCGACGCGAGCCGCACGATCAATCGACCTACCGAGGAGGAAGCGATGAACACGATGAGCGAGACACTGCACCTGACCACCGGCATCGCGCTGGCGGACGACGAGCGCCAGCGCTGCGAGGTCTGGACCCGCGTGATGGGCTATCACCGCCCCGTTGCGTCGTTCAACATCGGCAAGAAGGGCGAGCACGGCGAGCGCCGCTTCTTCCGCGAGGAGTGCGCGAACGGCGAGCTGTAGCCGCCGCCGTCACGGTCCTGCGGCGGCGTCGATGCCGGAGCGCGCCGGCGAAGGCGGCGATGCGCCGCCTTCGCCTCCATCTCGCTGCACCTCGGCGGCCTGATCCGCTTTTCGACGACGGATTTTCCCGGCCGGCTCGCCGCGGTGCTGTTCCTGCAAGGGTGCCCGTGGCACTGCGGCTACTGCCACAACCCGCACCTGCTGCCGATGCGCGGCGAGCACGAGCAGGACTGGGACGAGACCCTCGCGTGGCTCGCGACCCGGCGCGGCCTGCTCGACGCGGTCGTATTCTCCGGCGGCGAGCCGACCGCGCAGCCGGCGCTTGCAGCGGCGATCCGCCAGGTGCGCGCGCTGGGGTTCGAGATCGGGCTGCACACCGGCGGCGCATATCCGCGGCGGCTCGCGGAGGTCGTGCGGCGACGTCGACTGGATCGGCTTCGACGTCAAGGCGCCCAGCATCGATTACGCCGGCGTGACGGGCCTGCGCGCAAGCGGCAGCGCGGCGTTCGCGAGCCTCGACCTCGTGCTGCGCTCGGGCGTGCCGGTCGAAGTGCGCACCACCGTGCATCCCGACGTCACGCCGACGGCGATGCTCGAGGCGCTCGCGCGCGAGCTGGCCGATCGCGGCGTGACCCGTTGGGTGCTGCAGCCGTTTCGTCCGGTCGGTTGCGCCAGCGCCGCGCTGGCGGCCGCCGCGCCGCGCGGGGCGCGCATCGGCGACGATCTGCTGGCGGCGCTCGCCGCCCTCGTGCCGGAGATCGTCGTTCGCTGACGCCGGGGCTACCTGCGCCGCCTTCCGCTCACGCACCGGAGCGCATACGTTCCCCGGCCGCTCTACACTGACGACACCCACTTCCGGAGCGACCCGCATGACGCAGACAGGCGACACCCATTCCAAGACCATCGGCTACCTGCTGTGGATCTTCGGATTCACCGGAGCGCACCGCTTCTATTACGGCAAGCCGGTCACCGGCACGCTGTGGTTCTTCACCCTGGGCCTGCTGGGCATCGGCTGGCTGATCGACCTCTTCCTGATCCCGTCGATGGACCGGCAGGCCGACTTCAGGTTCCACGCCGGGCCGTCAACTACTCGGTCGCCTGGCTGCTGCTCACCTTCCTGGGCCTGTTCGGCGTGCACCGCATGTACATGGGCAAGTGGCTCACCGGCATCCTGTACCTGCTGACCGTCGGCCTGGTGGGCCTGGGCTACCTGTACGACTACTGGACGCTGAACGACCAGGTGAACCAACTCAACCGCCGGCCGGCGGAGGTTGCCCGGTAGCCCGCCCGGCCTGCTGCTCCAGCGTCGGATAATCCGTGTAGCCGACCTCGCCGCCGCCGTAGAAGGTAGGGCGGTGGTAAGGCGTCAGCGAAGCGCCCGTTTGCAGCCGGTGCGGCAGGTCGGGGTTGGAGATGAAGTAGCGCCCGAAGGCCACCGCATCGGCGCGGCCATCGGCCACCGCGTGAAGGGCGCTGTCGCGGTCGAAGCCACCGGCATCGATCAGCACCGTCGGCCACAGCGGGCGGAAGGTCTGCGCCGCGGAGGGCTGGCCATCGAGGACGATGTCGGACTTGCCGGCCCTGCTGGCGCGTGGCTCGATCAGGTGCAGGTAGGCCAGCTTCAGCCGGGCCAGCTCGCGCACCAGGTGGCTGTACAGCGGCAACGGTTCGGATTCGCCGCTGTCATTGGCGATGCCCCACGGCGACAGCCGGATTCCGGTGCGTTCGGCGCCGACCTCGCGCGACACCGCCTCGGCGATCTCCAGAGGCAGGCGGCAGCGGTTCTCGATGCTGCCGCCGTAGCGGTCGCTGCGGGTGTTGCTGCGCGACTGCAGGAACTGCTCGAGCAGGTAGCCGTTGGCGCCGTGGACTTCCACGCCATCGAAGCCGGCCTGCATCGCTTCGCCGCGGCCTGCCGCCAGACGTCGACCAGCGCCGGCATCTCGGCGGTTTCGAGCGCGCGCGGCACTTCGAAGGGCACCGGCTTGCCAGTGCGCTCGAGGGTCGCGCCCCGCGCCGCGATGGCCGACGGCGCCGACCGGCGGCGCACCGCCGGGCTGGTGGCCGGAATGCGAGACCCTCCCGGTGTGCCACAGTTGCAGCACGATGAGCCGCCCCGGGCGTGCACCGCGTCCGTCACGCGCCGCCATCCTGCCACCTGCGCCGCCGTGTGGATGCCGGGCACGTCGGGATGCCCATGCCCCTGCGGCGACATCGGCGTCGCCTCGGCGATGAGCAGGCCGCCGGGCGTGGCGCGCTGCGCGTAGTACAGCGCGTTGAGCGCCGTGGGCACGTTGCCGTCCGGGCTGGCGCGCTTGCGGGTCAATGGCGCCATGACCACGCGGTGGCGCAGTGTCAGCGGGCCCAGATCCAGGGGGGTGAAGAGCTTGTCGGTCATCGTCGAGGCGGCGGGCAACGCAGCGGCAGGGGGTAGCCAAAGGTACACCAGAGGCTCGGGCGAGCCCCATGATCCACGGCGCCGCGCGTCGCCGACGGCACGCCGCCCGCCGGCATACAATTCGCCTTCCGCTGCGCGCCATGACGCGCAGCCGTCGTGCCGTCCGCGAAGGAGACCCGCATGAACGCAGCCACCGAGATGAAGGCCCTGCTCGCCGACGGGAGCGACCGTTACGCGACCCATGAGGTCAGGAACCAGGCCGGTCCGGCGACCGGCTTCAACGCCTTCAGCGGCGACGCCGTGCTGACGGCGGCGATCGCGCGCGAGGCGCCCTGGGCGCAGGAGCGCTGCGTTGCGCTGGGCGCGCTGGCCGGCGATGAGCAGGTGCAGGACGCCGCGCGCCTCGCCAACAGGCACACCCCCGAGCTGAAGACCCACGACCGCTTCGGCCATCGCATCGACTGGGTCGAGTTCCATCCGGCGTGGCACCAGCTGATGGCGCTCGCCTGGCGGCACGAGGTGCATTCGCTCGCCTGGACCGCCCGCGAGCGGCAGCCGCACTACGCGCGGGCGGTGCTCTCGTACCTGTGGAACCAGGTCGAGCACGGGACCGGCTGTCCCACCGGAATGGCCTATGCGGCGCATGCCGGACCTGCGCAACACGCCCGCACTGAAGATCTGGGCGACCAAGGTCGCGACCAACCGGTACGACTTCAGCCGGGCGGAAGTGGCGCAAAAGGCGGGTGTCGTCATCGGCTACGCGATGACGGAAAAGCAGGGCGGCAGCGACCTGCGCGAGACGCAGACGACGGCGGTGCGTTCGCACAGCGACGACTACCACGGCGAGCGCGCCGACTGGTACGCGCTGACCGGCCACAAGTGGTTCTGCTCGGTGCCCGTCGCCGACGGCTTCTTCACGCTCGCGAAGGTCGGCGGCGGCGTGACCTGCTTCTTCCTGCCGCGCACGCTGCCCGACGGCAGCTGGAACCGCTTCTTCATCCAGCGCCTCAAGGACAAGTGCGGCAACAAGTCCAATGCCTCCAGCGAGATCGAGTTCGCCGGCACGCTGGCGGTGCGCGTCGGCGACGAAGGCCGCGGCATCCGCGAGATCCTGTCGCACGCGCACCTGACGCGGCTCGACTTCGCGGTCGGCTCCGCCGGGCTGATGCGCCAGGCGCTCACACTCGCGCTCGCGCACACGTCGACGCGCCGCGGCTTTGCCCTGCCGCTCGTCGCAGCAGCCGATGATGGCCAACGTGCTGGCGGACATGGCGATCGAGGTCGAGGCCGCGACGCTGCTGGCGCTGCGCGTGGCGAAGGCCACCGATCACCTGGAGGCGAGCGCGCAGGAGCGCGCCTTCGCCCGCATCGCCACGCCGGTCGCGAAGTATTTCAACTGCTCGCGCGCCCCGGCGATCGCCAACGAGGCGCTGCAGTGCCACGGCGGCAACGGCTTCGTCGAGGAGAACCCGATGGCCCGCCTCTACCGGGAGGCGCCGCTCAACAGCGTGTGGGAGGGCACCGCCAACATGATGTGCATGGACGTGCGCCGCTCGATCCTCAAGGACCGCGCGACGCTCGCCGCCGTGGGCACGGAGCTCGCTGCGGTACGCGGCGCCGATGCCCGCTTCGATCGGTTCGTCGAGCACGCGCTGCGACTCGCCGCGAAAGCCTGCGACGACGAATTCCTCGCGCGCGCCGCGACCGAGGCGCTGGCGCGCGCGATCCAGGGCGCCGAGCTGATCCGGCACTCGACGCCGGAGGTGGCGGAGGCGTTCATCGCCACGCGTCTTGCCGGGGTGGACGGCGGCACGGGCGCGATGTTCGGGACGATGGCGGCGTCGGTCCCGCAAGCAACCGCCGGTCGCATCGTCGAGCGGGCCGCAGTCGCCTCCAGCGCACAGCCGTCCTCGCCATGACCCGGAACCCGATCAACCCGGTCTCCGAGCCGCGCCACGACGACCGCACCTCGCGCACCGACGACGAGCACGTCGTCGACATGGTGCTGCTGCCGCCGCCCGAGCACCTGATCCGTTTCTTTCCCATCCAGGGCAGGCCGTCGAGGCGCTCGTCGCCGCCACCCGCAACCGCATCCGCGAAGATCCTGCGCGGCACCGACGACCGCCTGCTCGTCGTCGTCGGCCCCTGCTCGATCCACGATCCGGCGGCGGCGCTCGACTACGCGCGGCGCCTCGCGGCCGAGCGCGAGCGCGCGGCGGACACGCTCGAGATCGTGATGCGCGTCTATTTCGAGAAGCCGCGCACGACGGTCGGCTGGAAGGGGCTCATCAACGACCCCTACCTCGACGAGAGCTGCCGCATCAGCGAGGGCCTGCGCATCGCGCGCCAGCTCCTCGTCGACATCGGCCGCCTGGGCGTGCCCTCGGCGAGCGAGCTGCTCGACACCATTTCGCCGCAGTACATCGGCGACCTCATCGCCTGGGGCGCCATCGGCGCGCGCACGACCGAAAGCCAGGTGCACCGCGAGCTCGCCTCGGGCAGCTCGGCGCCGATCGGCTTCAAGAACGGCACCGACGGCAACGTGAAGATCGCCACCGACGCGATCCAGGCGGCCTCGCGCCCGCACCACTTCCTGGGCGTGCACAAGAGCGGCCAGGTGGCGATGGTGCGCACGCGCGGCAATCCGGACTGCCACATCATCCTGCGCGGCGGCGCGACGCCGAACTACGACGAGGCGAGCGTGGCGGCGGCCTGCGCGGCGCTGGAGAAGGCGGGCCTCGCCGCGTCGCTGATGGTCGACTGCTCGCACGCCAACTGCGGCAAGCAGCACGAGCGGCAGCGCGACGTCGTGCACGAGATCGCGCGCCAGGTGGGAGGCGGCAGCCGCCGCATCTTCGGCGCGATGATCGAGAGCCATCTCCATCCGGGCGCGCAGGCGTTCACGCCGGGGCGCGACGATCCCGCGAAGCTCGCGTACGGCACCAGCATCACCGATCCCTGCATTGGCTGGGAGGATACGGTCGAGGCGCTGCGGACGTTGAGCGACGCTGTGCGCACGCGCCGGGCCTAGCGCGCGGTTCCGCAAACGGGCGCGCCGCGCGCCCGGCCGTTGCGCGAGGCGCGCGAGATGTGCGAGGCAATCGCGCTTCGCGCGGCACGGAGGACGGTCCGGACCCCAGCGCCCGGCACCGATCCAGGCGTAGAATTTGGCATCGGCGGCAGGCGCTCCGCCGCACGTCTCGAATGCGCCTGTCCGGAGAGACCTCATGAACGCCCGCCGCTTCGTCCTGGCGCTGACCGCCGCAATCGTCGCCCCGCTCCTACTGCTTGCGCCCGGCGTCGCGCATGCCGATTGGCCCGACCGCGCGATCAAATGGGTGGTGCCCTTCGGCCCCGGCGGCGCGAACGATCTCATTGCGCGCGCCGCGGCCGAGGCCGTGTCGAAGCGCCTCGGTCAGCCCGTGGTCATCGAGAACAAGCCGGGCGCGGGTGCCATCATCGGGGCCGATTACGTCGCGAAGGCGAAGCCGGACGGCTACACCTGGCTCGTCGGCGCCGCCGGCGTGGTGACCAACAGTCTGCTCCGCGCGGACATGCCCTACGCCGACGGCGATCTCGTGCCCGTGGGCATGATCGCGGTGGCCCCGTCGGTGATCGTCGTGAATCCGAGCGTGCCCGCAGCCAATCTCAAGGAATTCGTCGCCTGGGCGAAGACCCAGGGCGGCGGCATCAACTGGGCCACGGCCGGTGGCGGCAGCACGCCGCACTTCGTCGCAGAGATGCTGCGCGAGGCCGGCGTCAACGTCGTCGTCGTCCCCTACAAGAGCGGCTCCGAAGGCATGACCGCCGTGCTGGCGAACAACGTCCACGCGACCTCGGAAGCCAGCATCGTCGTGCTGCCGCAAGTGAAGGCGGGCAAGCTCAAGGCCGTCGCGACCACCTACAGCAAGCGCATCAGCGCGTACGACGGCCTGCCCACCGCGCAGGAACAGGGCTTCCCTGGCGTCCTGATCGGGCATTGGGCCGGGCTGTTCGCGCCGAAGGGCACGCCGCCGGCGATCGTCGAGCGCATGAGCAGGGAACTGGAGGCCGCCGTCAGGTCAGCCGAATTCCGCGACAAGATGGTGCCTTCGGGAATCGAGCCGGAACCCGGCACCACCGCGAGCTTCGTCGCCTTCATCACTGCCGAGCGCGACCGTCTCGGGCGCGTCGCGAAGAAGGCGAACATGCAGGCGGACAAGTAGGAGCACGGCGTTCGCCATCCAGGAATTCATGATTCCGGCGGTCCTTCCGGGCTTCAGGCTCTACGTTCGCAACAATCCCCCCGCGGACCTGAAGGCGGTCTCGGGCGGCAGGATACTGTTGTACGTCCACGGTGCCACCGATCCCTCCGAGACTGCGGAGAAGGACGCGGCAGCAGCCGTGGATTTCGACAAGCTGGTGAATGTGCCCTAAGGGAGGCCAGATGGCGCAGATAGCAATGGCGGCGGAACCGTACGCCTTCATGTTCGATCCGCAATCGACGGCGCTGCTGATCATCGACATGCAGCGCGACTTCGTCGAGCCCGGCGGCTTCGGCGAGGCGCTGGGCAACGACGTCACGCCGCTGCAGGCGGTGATCGCGCCGTGCCGGCGGATGCTCGACGCGGCGCGCTGCACGGGCATGCTGGTGATTCACACGCGCGAGGGCCACAGTCCCGATCTCGCCGACTGCCCGCCGTCGAAGATCGTGCGCGGCGGGGGCGCGACACGCATCGGCGACGCCGGGCCGATGGGCCGGATCCTGGTGCGCGGCGAGCACGGGCACGACATCGTGCCCGAGCTCTACCCGCAGGCGGGCGAGGTCGTGGTCGACAAGCCCGGCAAGGGCGCGTTCTTCGCCACCGACCTCGATCACATCCTGCACAACCGCGGCATCCGCTCGCTGATCGTCTGCGGCGTGACCACCGAGGTCTGCGTCAACACCACGGTGCGCGAGGCGAACGACCGCGGCTACGAGTGCGTCGTGCTCGCCGATTGCGTCGGCTCGTATTTCCCCGAGTTCCAGCGCGTGGCGCTGCAGATGATCAAGGCGCAGGGCGGCATCTTCGGCTGGGTGTCGGATTCGGCGCGGGCCCTGGCGGCACTCGGCGGCTGATGGTCCGCCCCGTGCGCTGCCGCACCCCGTGCCGCACAGCCGCTAGGTCGCGGCGATTGGCACCGCCTGCCCGGGCCGGACGGCGGGTGGCGCCGCGCGTTGCGGCGAGCAGACCGAGCCGGCGTCGACTACACTGGGCGAACGATACGATTCGAGGCCCACGAGATCCGACGCCATGAACGACGTGCTCGCGATGTGCGGCGACCTGCCGGAGCTGCGCCTGGCCAGGGGCGACACCCTGGTCGAAGAGGGTGTGCGCACGGATCGGCTCTACGTGCTCAAGTCCGGGGCCTTCGAGGTTGTGCGTAACCACGTCCGTGTCGTCCTGATCAGCGAGCCGGGTGCGTTCATGGGCGAGATCTCCGCGGTGCTGGGGTCCGCGCCGACGGCCACCGTCGTGGCCGCGCGGGACAGCACGGTCCACGTGGTCGACCACGCATCCGCCGCCGTGCGGAAACGTCCCGAACTCACCCTGGCCATTGCGCAGCTGCTCGCGCGGCGCCTGGCCGCGATCACCGCCTACCTGGTGGACATCAAGCGGCAGTACGCGGACACCGACACCCATCTGGCACTGATGGACGAGGTCCTGGGGAACCTGATTGCGATCCAACCCGCCGCGATCGCGCCGGGGTCCGAGCGCTCCGACGTGCCGGATTATTGAAGCACCTTGTCTTCGACGCCGGCGAGGGAGATCCAGCGCGCGGCCTTCTGCGTGAAATCGATCTCGATGCGCGCCGGGACGTCGCCGATCTGGCGGCCGGCATTGAATAGCCACGTCTCGCCGATGCGGTCGATCCAGGATCCGCCCGTCCGGAACGGAGCCTCATGGATGTGCCCGCACAAGACCGCGGTGGGTGAATGCCGCTTGATCAGCTCCGGCAGCGCGGTGTCGCCGTAGTGGCGCTTGCCGGTCCAGCTCAGCAGCCCCTCGGGCGGGGCGTGGTACACCCAGACCCAGCGCCCGTTGCGCAGCTGCGCTGCGCGTTCAAGCGCGTCCTCGATGCCGGTCCGGGCATGCGGTCCGTCCCACCAGGGGCAGACGGTGAACAGCGTGTCGTCGATGCACACGGTGTCGCCATCCACGGCGACGGCTGCGCTGCGGACCGGGTCGAGCCAGTCCGCCGTCTTCTCGCCCTCGCTGTTGCGCGCGTTGAGATCGTGATTGCCTGAGCACACCAGCAGCCGGCTGTTGCGCGCTATCGCCGCCAAGCTCGCGGACAGCGCCGCGATCTGGACCTCGCCGGGAACCGCCGAGGCGATGTCGATGTGGTCGCCGGCGACGACCACCGCATCGAACGCTGACGCCGCGCCGATCAGCCAGTCGTATTGCCGCAGCCTGTAATGCAGGTCCGAGGTCAGCAATATTCGCATCGGGGGCACGGTATCACAGGCGGTGGGTCCCGACGCGCGCGCCGGCCGCTCGCGGCGCTGGGCACCTGACCGCCCGCCCCCCGGTGATCAGCCGGCGGGCCGGCCGAATCCCTTCCCGCGGTGACCCATCATCCCGACGTTCTGGTCGGCGATCGCCTTCTGCTCGGGCGTGAGCACGGCATAGAGCGCTCCGAACGCGTTGGCCATCGCCGCCATGCCGTCGGCGCGCTGCTGCATGGCGGCCGCGCGCTGCGCCATCCGTTCCGGCGCGGTTCCCGCGCCCTCCTGCATCTGGGCGCGCATCGCGTGCATGCTCGCGGCCTGTGCTTTCGCCTGGGCGGCGAACGCCTGCCACGCGGCGTCCTGCGACGTGTTGATCTTGAGCTGCGCCTTGAGGTCGGCGAGGTGAGTCGTCGGCCATTTCCGCCGGATCGACGTTGGCCATGGCGGCCATGGCCGGGGCCCATTCATCCGGCCCGAAGCCGTGCCCGCCTCCGCCGTACGGCTGGGCGTAGGTTACTGCGGCGACGGCGAGCGCGACACCGGCGACGGCGCCGGCGATGAGGGTGCGAGTACTCTTCATGATGTGTCTCCAGGGTGCGGTGAGAGGTCTGTTGCGGGACACCCGGCACATCCGCCGGCGTGGCCCTTGCTGACGGTTATGATTTCAGCACCTTCGTGTAAGCGCAGCATGTCAGGATCAGGGCTCTTTGGTAGCGCACTGTAACCGGGCCGGCCGAATGACACACTGCGTTACTTTTCTCCTCGCCGGCCCGCCCGAAACCGTCCGAAAATCGCGCCATGGACGCACCCGACCACATCCTGATCGTCGATGACGACGCCGAGATCCGCAGCCTGCTGAGCCAGTACCTGGTCAACAACGGCTTGCGCGTCACGGCGGTGGCCGATGGTCGCGGCATGTGGCAGGCGCTCGACGCGGGGCGCATCGACCTGATCGTGCTCGACCTGATGCTCCCCGGCGACGACGGGCTGACGCTGTGCCGCAACCTGCGCGCGAAATCCGACACGCCGGTCATCATGCTCACCGCGCGCGGCGAGGAGACCGACCGCATCGTCGGCCTGGAAATGGGCGCCGACGACTATCTGGCCAAGCCGTTCAGCGCGCGCGAGCTGCTGGCGCGCATCAAGGCGATCCTGCGCCGCGCGCGCAGCCTGCCGGAGAACCTGCAGGCCGACAGCGCGCGGCACATCCGCTTTGCCGGCTGGGTGCTCGACACAGCGCACCGGCAGCTCGTGTCCGCCGCGAACGTCGTGACGCCGTTGAGCGGCGCCGAGTACCGGCTTGCTGCGGATCTTCCTCAGCCACCCGAATCGCGTGCTCAATCGCGACCAGCTGCTCGACCTCACGCAGGGCAGGGAAGCCGACCCGCTCGACCGCAGCATCGACGTGCAGGTGAGCCGCCTGCGGCATCGGCTCGGCGACGATCCGCGCGAGCCGCGCCTGATCAAGACGGTGCGCGGGGAAGGCTACGTGCTCGCGGTGAGCGTGACGGAAACGCCGTGACGCGCCTGCTTCCGCGGTCGCTGTTCGGCCGGCTGATGCTCGTGCTCGCGAGCGGGCTCGTCGTCGCGCAGTTGCTGAGCGCGGCGATCAACCTGGTCGAGCGCGATTCGCGTGCTTCTGCGCGCGAGCGGCATGCAGCCGGCGCAGCGGATCGCCGACATCGTCACGCTGCTCGATTCGCTGGGCCCGGCCGAGCGGGACGCGCATCGTCGGCATCCTGAGCGTGCCGCCGCTGGTCGTCTCGCTGGATCGCGCGCCGTCCGCCGAGGACCCGGCCGCGACCGGATGGCGCGCATGCGGCGATGTTCTCCGCGGTGCTTCGCGCCGCGCTGGGCGACGACCGCCCGCTTCGGGTGACCCTGCGCGGCACGCCGCCGGAATGGGCGCCCGGGGCCGGACGCGGGCACGGCCCGGGTCCGCCGGGCGGCGGCCCCGGGGGCGGGCAGGGCATGCACCGCTTTCCTCCCGGCGGGATCTCGTTCCTGATCCAGGTCCGCCTGCGGGACGGTACGTGGGCCACCTTCGATACCCGGGTTCCCAGGGACTCGGCGAGCCTGCCCTGGCGTGTGCTGCTCACCCTCGCCGTCCTGCTCGCCGCGGTGCTGCTGCCGTCTCGTACATCGCGGTGCGCTGGGTCACGCGCCCGCTGCAACTGCTCGCGACGGCCGCCGACGAGCTCGGGCGCGACATCAACCGCCCGCCGTTGCCGGAAGGAGGCCCGGCCGAGGTGAGCCGCGCCGCCCACGCCTTCAACACCATGCAGACGCGCCTCGTCCGGTTCATCGACGAACGCACGCGCCTGCTCGCCGCGATGTCGCACGACCTCAAGACGCCGCTGACGCGCATGCGACTGCGCGCCGAACTGCTCGATGACGCAAGCCTGCGGCAGAAATTCGAAGCGGACCTGCTGGAGATGGAAGCGATGGTGACGCAGACGCTGGAGTTCATGCGCGGGCTCACCCGGCGCGAGCCGGCGCAGCTCGTCGACGTCGCGGGCCTGCTCGAGAGCCTGCAGGCGGACAACGAAGCGATGGGGCGCAGCGTCACGCTCGCCGGCCGCGTCACCCGGCCGCTGCAGGGTGAGCCGCAACTGCTCAAGCGCTGCCTGTCGAACCTGATCGACAACGCGGTCCTGTATGGCAAGTGCGCGGAGATTCGGGTCGAGGACGGTCCCGACCAGCTGGCCATCCACGTGCGCGACCGCGGCCCCGGAATCCCGGAAACCGAGATCGAGAAGGTGTTCGAGCCGTTCCATCGGCTCGAAGGTTCGCGCAGCCGCGAAACCGGCGGCACGGGGCTGGGCTTGAGCATCGCGCGGAGCATCGCGCAGGCGCACGGTGGGGATGTCCGCCTGCGCAACCACGACGGCGGCGGACTGGAGGCGATCCTGACGCTGCCGTGGGATCGGGAATCGGGCCAGCCTGGCGGGCGGGCGGGTGGCGGTCCGGCAGCGCCAGCATGAGTCGGCGCGATATCGATCGCGACAACGGCATGCGCAACCCTCTGCGCGCGCTGCAGAATGAAGTGATCCGGCAGGCGGAGGAGCGGAAACCATGGAAAGAAGAACGCACTGGGAGGCGGTCTATCGAACCAAACAGCCGACCGAAGTCAGCTGGTATCGGCCGCACCTGGAGGTATCGTTGCAGCTCATCGAGGAGGCGGGCGGCAGCCGCGACGCCAGCATCATCGATGTCGGAGGCGGCGAATCGACCCTGGTCGATGACCTGCTGACGCGCGGGTATCATGATCTGTCGGTTCTGGACGTCTCATCGACCGCACTGGACGTGGCCAAAGCACGCCTTGGCGACAAGGCGGGCAGCGTCGCCTGGCTTTGCGGTGACGTGACGACGTTTGCTTTTGCCCGTCATCGATATGACGTCTGGCACGACCGCGCGGTGTTCCACTTTCTGACGGACGGGGAGGATCGCGAGGCGTACGTGCGGCAGGTCGTACACGCCGTCCGGCCAGGAGGCCATGTGATCGTCGCAACATTTGGTCCCGAGGGCCCGACCAAGTGCAGCGGCCTGGACGTAGTACGCTATGACCCAGGTGCCCTTCATGACGAATTCGGACCTGCCTTCCAGTTGGTCAGGCACCTCACTGAGCTTCACCAGACGCCGGCGGGTTCGATTCAGCAATTCACCTACTGCTACTGCAATGTTTTGCCCGGACTCCGCGGATGAACCCCGGACACGGGGCTGAGGCCGGACCTCGGGCCTGGGCACAGGCGGGCAGGAACCCGGCTTCATGAAACCAAAGGCCCCCGCGAGACGACCCGGCGCACGCGGCCCCGCGTTGCCTCCCGCCACCGATTGGCGCACCACCGATGCGGATGAGCTCGCGAAGCGAAGGCTACGCGCCCGCGAGGAACGCCACCGGATCACGAACCTCGATCCCGTGCACCCGATATTCTCGAATTTCGACGTCCGCTCGCCGAGCGGCATGACCTATCGAGGCGAGATTCGTGACGTCGCCTCGCGCCAGTTTTCGTGCAATTGCACGGATTTTCGCATCAACGGACTCGCCACCTGCAAGCATGTCGAGGCGATTCTCCTCCAGCTTTCCCGCCGCCATCGGGCGGAATACAAGGCCGCCGAGCGGGTCTCCTCCGCGCGCGTGGACATAGTTCCGGACCCCATCGCCGGTCGCCTGCGTGTCGAGCGCAACGCGGCGAAGCTGCCGCCAAGCCTGCGCTCGCGCTTCGACGCCGACGGACTGCAGCTGGAGGCGCTCGATCCTGCCGGGTTGCTCGCGGAGATCCGGGCCTCCCGCAGCCAGTCGCTACGCGTTTCCCAGGATGTCGAACCTTGGATCGAGGCGCGGTCCCACGAGCGCGAGCGAATCATCAGCCGTCGCGAATACGAGGGTGGCGTTGCCGAGGGCCGCCAACCGGAACAGGTCACACGGAGCGCGCTCTTTCCGTACCAGCGCGAAGGGATGCTGCACCTTGCCTTCAAGGAGCGCGCGCTTCTCGCCGACGAGATGGGCCTCGGAAAGACCATCCAGGCGATCGCCGCCTGCGCGCTTCTCCGCCATCTCGGCAAGGCGCAGCGCGTCCTCATCGTCACGCCGGCTTCGCTGAAAGCCGAATGGGAGGAGCAGATCCAGGGGTTCACCGACCTGCCGCTGCGTCTGGTCTACGGCCCTCGCGCGCTCCGCTCGCGGATTTACGGCGAAGCGAATGTCCCATTCTTCACGATTGCGAATTATGAGCAGATCGTCGCCGACAGCCTCGACATCAACGCGCGGCTGCGTCCGGACATCGTCATTCTCGACGAAGCCCAGCGGATCAAGAACTGGTCGACCAAGACTGCCCAGGCGGTCAAGCGACTCGACAGCCGCTATGCGTTCGTGCTGACCGGCACCCCGATAGAAAACCGGATCGACGAACTCCGCTCCATCGTGGATTTCCTCGATCCGGCGCTGCTGGGACCGCTGTTCCGCTTCAATCGCGAGTATTACGAACTGGACGAGCGAGGCCGCCCGGCAGGCTACCGGAACCTCGACAAGTTGCGCGAGCGGGTGCGACCGATCCTGCTGCGCCGTCGCAAGGCGGACGTCGAGACCGAGCTTCCCGACCGCACGGACCGCAACCACTTCGTCGCCCTCACACCGGCGATGCGCGACGAGTATGCACCCGTCCAGAAGCGGGTGGCCGAGCTGCTGACCATCGCCAAGCGCCGCCCGCTCACGCCGAAGGAGCAGGACCTGCTCATGGTCCTGCTCAACATGATGCGCATGATCTGCGACTCGCCCGGCATCATGAAGAACAATCCCTCGCGCGATTGCCCGAAGCTCGACGAGCTCGCCCGCGTCCTCGAGGATTGCCTCGCCGATCCGGATGTAAAAATCCTCGTCTTCTCCGAATGGATCGGCATGCTCGAACGCGTGCGCGAATGGGCGGATCGGAGCCGCGTCGGTTACGCCTGGCACACCGGCAGCGTCGCGCAGAAGCAGCGCCGCGCCGAGATCCTCGCCTTCCGCCAGGATCCGGGCTGCCGCCTTTTCCTCAGCACCGACTCGGGCGGCGTCGGGCTCAACCTCCAGAATGCCAGCGTCGTCATCAACTGCGACCTGCCGTGGAATCCTGCCCGGCTCGAACAGCGGATCGCCCGCGCCTGGCGCAAGAATCAGCTCCGCCCGGTCACGGTGGTCAACCTCGTGGCCGAGAACACGATCGAGCATGGCATGCTGGCGTCGCTTTCCCAGAAGATGGAGCTTGCCCAGGGCGTCCTCGACGGGATAGGCGACCTCGCCGGCATCAAGCTCAAGAGCGGCCGCCAGGCATTGCTCAAGCGCCTCGAGCAGGTCATGTCGGTGGTGTCGACGGATGGACCTGCCGTAAAGACCCCTCCTGCCGATCCGGCGGCGCACTTTGCCGCGCGCGCCAAGGCGATGCTCGGCAATGGCCTGACCCAGTGCGACGAGACGTGGGTGCCCGGCTCGCCGACGCCCGTCCTCATGGTGGTACTGCAGGACATCACCGAACGTCCGCGCATCGATGCGCTGTTCGGCGAGACCGAATGGCGTGGTGACCGGCCAACCCTGCAGGTCCTGGATGCCACGACACGGCAGGCGCTCGAAGCGCTCGCCGATGCAGGCATGATCAGCATCCATGCCCGCGCCACGCGCCCCTTGCTGCCGCAGGTGGGCCAACCCGCCGTGCCGCCGCTGACTCCGGAGGATTGGGTGCGCATCGACGGGCTCCGCAAGCTCGCCGGGAGGAAGCGTCGGGCTGCCAAAGCGCTGCTCGCGGAAGAACTGACCGAAGAGGCCGAGGCGCTCGACAGAAGTGCTGATCTTGCCGAAGCGGAAGCCGACGAGATTCAATCAGGAAGAAAGGCAAAGGTTGAAAGCACGATCGGCTAGACTCGTGGCAAGACCGCGCTGCCCACCATGGCCCTGCATCCCGAATTTCCGACTTCGCCTTACGACGAGCTCCACCCGGACGCGCGGTGGTGCCCTGCGTCGCTCGTCGATCTCGAAGACCCTGGCGTCCTGCGCAACCTCTCCGAACCGGATATCGGCGGGAGGCTCGACGACGCCTTCGGCAGGAACCATCTGGCGGTCGGGTTGAACCTCGACTGCGTCCGGGCCGACGCAGCGGACGCACAGGGGCTGGCCGCGGCCCCGCGGAATCAGGCCGACGCATGAGAGTTGCAACGTGGCGCTGCCGCGCGAGTCGCGGGCGCTGCATTGTTGGCGGGCGGTGGAGGGTGCGGAATTGGTACCAAAAAGGAAGCAATACGGATACACTTCCTGGAATTCTTCCGGAGACCACTATGCCCACGCTCGTCGTCAAGAACATCTCCGAGGAACTGCATGCGCGCCTGCGCGCACAGGCCGAGCGCAACCGGCGCTCGGTCACCAAGGAGGTCATGACGTTGATCGAGAACGGCACGGCTCCGAAGCGGCTGGCGCCCGCATTGCCTCCGCCGATCAGGCTCAAAGGCGGGCTGCTGACTGACAAGGACATCAACGCCTGGAAGCGGTTCGGTCGTTCCTGACCGGACGTCGTCGATGATCGCTGTCGACAGCAACGTGTTGGCTTACCTGTTGATCGCCAGCGAGAAGACGACACTCGCCCGCGCGTTGCTCGAGCGGGATCCCGACTGGCACAGCGAGGCATTCGCGCTGGCAGAACTGACGAATGTCCTCGCGACCTCGATCCGCGTAGGCCGGCTGGACGTTCCGAGCGCGAACCTCGCGCTTGCGAAGGCGCATGCGGTCATGGACTCCGGCCTGCACGCGCTTGCGCATGCCGAAGCGCTTGACCTTGCGAATCGCTTCCGGATTTCCGCATACGATGCGCGGTACCTCGGCGTAGCCTTGGGGCTTGGAGTTCCGCTCGTCACCGAGGACCGTCGGTTGCGCAAGGCAGCGCCGGAAATCACGCTTTCGCTTGCCGACGTGGCCGCGGGGACGTAACGGCATGACACAACCGGCCAAACCCGCCCACGGCCTCACGGACGCCGGGAGCCGCGACCTGACGCAGCTTCGAGTTCGAGCGCGGCGAGAACGGCAGGCTCGTCACGATGAGCAAGGACATGGACGGCCCGGTGAAGCGCGGGGTGCTGACCAAGCACTGGAGCGATTGGGTCGACTACCGGGCGGTCCTCCTCGACTACGTGAGCCGCCAGGAGATCATCAAGGTCCCGCGCGGCACGGGCATCGAGGCATCGCTGCCTGGCCTCGCGCCCCGGCAAGGTGAGCGCGTCGATTTCTAGGATCGCTGCGGACGCCCCGGTCGTCCTGGAGACCGAACCGGAATACCTGGGTCACGTGGCCGGATAGAGAGGAAGCGTTGCTCATCCCCCTGCAGTGGATCGGACTGTTCGCCATCGCGGCGATCTTCGTCGTCATGTTCGCGCTGGGACTCGTGCTCGGGCGCGAGCAGATCGCGGCGGCGCTCGCCCGGCGGGTCGTCCTGGTCGCGGTGGTCTTCGCGGTGGTCGTCCCGATTCCCGCGCTCGCGGTGCTGATCGTCAAGCTCCTGCAGCCGGGGCCGGCGATCGCCGCCGGCATCATCCTGATGGCGATCTCGCCGGGGGCCCCGGTCGCCCTGCGCCGCGCGATCGACGCCGGCGGCGACCGCCGCTTCGCGCCGGCGCTGCATCTCGCGATCGTGCTGCTCGCCGTGGTGACGGTGCCCTTGAGCGTCGCGATCCTCGACTGGATCTTCGGCGCGCAGTTCACCGTGACGCCGTTCGACATCGGTCGGCAGGTATTCTTTTCCCAGTTGCTGCCGCTTACGCTCGGCGCGGGGCTGCGCGCGTGGCGGCCGAACCTCGCGGCGTCGATCGAGCCGCGGGCGGCGCGGCTCGGCAACGTGCTCCTGCTGGTGCTCGGCGTGATGGCGCTCATCAACCTGCCGTCGATCCTGCGGCAGATAGGCTGGCTGCCGAGCGCTGCCGGTTTCGGGATGACGATCGTCGCGCTCGCCGTGGGCGCGGCGTTCGCCGGGCGCGACGCCGCCGTGCGGCCGGCCGCGGCCGTCGCTGCGGCAATGCGCAATCCGGGGCTCGCCCTGATGATCGCGACGCTCAACCATGCGCGCGCGGGCGTCACCGAAGCCATCATCGGCTACGCGATCGGGCTCGCCGTGGCGATGATCGTGTTCCTGCAGTGGCGCAAGCGGGCCGGCGAAGGATAGCCGGCGAGCGCAGGGAAGCAGCCGATCGCATCGCCCACGTTGCCCGCGCTCGACGCAGCACGCCGCCTGCGTTATGTTCGGTGCAGTGACTTGGCCCGACTTCCCGCTGGCGTTCTATCCGGTCGCGACCTTCGCGATCCTCCTGACCGGCATGGTGAAGGGGGGCTTCGGCACGGGCTCCGGCGGGCTCGCGGTGCCGCTGATGTCGATCTTCATCGCGCCGCCCGAGGCGGCCGGCATCATGCTGCCGATCCTGTGCGCGATGGATCTGTTCGGCGTCCACGCTTACCGCCATACGCTGGTCGCGCGAGCACCTGCGCGCGCTGCTGCCCGGCGCACTGATCGGGATCGGCGCCGGCGCGCTGGCGTTCGGCGCGCTGCCCGTCAACGCGATCCGCCTGCTGATCGGGCTCATCGCAGTGACGTTCGCGCTCAACAGCTGGTTCAAGCTGACCGCGCGCATTGTCAAGCGCAGTTCGCAAGCCGGGCCGCGTCGCCGGCGCGTTCTGGGGCGCCGTCTCCGGCTTCACCAGCACGCTGGCGCACGCGGGCGGGCCGCCGTTCGCCGTGTACATGCTGCCGCAGCGCATCGACAAGACGCTGCTGGTCGGCACCTCGGCGGTGTTCTTCCTGGCCGTCAACTACGTGAAGCTGGTGCCGTACGCGTTCCTCGGCCAGCTCAACACCGCGAACCTCACGGCGGCGCTCATCTTCGCGCCGCTGGCGCCGCTCGGCATCTGGCTCGGCGTCTGGCTGCACCACCGGGTGCCGGAGGAGAGGTTCTACAACATCACCTACACGCTGCTCCTCGTCACCGGCGCGAAGCTCATCTGGGACGCGCTCGCGGGCTGAGCGCGCCTCAGTCCTTCGGCGGCGGCCCCGCCGCTCCCCGCCCCAGCACGAGGCAGGTGACGCCGAAGAGGGCGTAGCCCAGCGCCACCATCGGCGACACGGCCCAACCGAGCTGCGCGCCGTGGATCAGGCCGACGAACGCGAGGATCGCGCCGGCGAATGCCCACGCCGCCGCATGACGCATCTGGTTGTCGATGATGTAGACCGCCATCGCGCCCAGCACCATGCCGGCGAGAACGGAACCGCCGCCCACCGACTCGAGCCCGCGGTAGAGCACGCCGGTGCCGGCGAGCTTCGCCATGCCCACCTGCGCGGCGGAGGTGCCGGCCGCGGCGAGCGCGCCGTCGATCTGCGTCTTCGCCCATTCGGCGATGTTCGGGATGAGCGCCAGCACCACCGCCGGCGCGTGTCGCGCGGGCGAGGCCTGGAACGCCTGCGCGCCGATGACGAGGCCGATGTAGAGCAGGATCGGCAGGATCGCCACCAGCGGAATCACCGCGAGCAGCAGCGCGGTGAGGCCGAGGAAGCACACGAGCGCGATGGCGACGCCGGTGGCGAGCGAGTAGCCGATGCGTCCGCCGACCGCCTTCCAGCCCGGGTGGCCGATGTAGACGGCGGGCGGGAACGGGCTGCCCAGCATCGAGCCCACGATCGCGCCGATGCCGTCGGCCAGCAGGACCTTGCGCAGGTTGTAGTTGTCGCCCGCCGCCGAGGCGCTCTCGACGTTGTTCATCGCCTCGGTGAAGTTGTAGATGCCCAGCGGGATCGCGGTGACCAGCAGCGGCGCCACCTGCGCGAGGCCGGCCCAGACGTCGCCCGAGAACATCGGCAGGCGCAGCCCGAACTGCTCGAGCGACTTGCCCACCGCCGCCGGCTGCATGTAATCGCTGCCGCCCAGCAGCGAGACCGCCCAGCCGATGGCCGAGCCGACGATCACGGCGACCAGCCCGCCGGGCAGGCCGCCCGGCAGCCGCAGGTTCGCGGTCCACGCGATCAGCACGATCGCGAAGCACACGAGGCCGATCCACGGCGCCTCCCACATCTGGAACGCCGGGCGCATCGAGATGAACGCGATCGAGATGCCGGCCAGCGTGCCCAGCATCGCGGCGCGCGGCGTCAGCGCGCGGATCTTCGGGCCGACGAAGGCGCCGAGCAGCACGATGACGCCGATGATGAAGCACCACGCGAGCCCGGCGTGCCACGCGATGATCGGATCCTTGGTCTTGAGGTAGGTCGGCAGCATGATCAGGAACACGACGATGAACATGTGCGGCACGCTGGGGCCGTACGGCATCGCGGTGACGTCGCTGCGGCCTTCCGCCTTGCCGAGCTGCCAGGCGAGGTAGGCGTAGAACAGGTTGCCGAGCGGCAGCGCGATGCCGAGCGCCGGCAGGATGCGCCCGAACACGGTGTCCGCGGGCAGTTGCACGACGCCGAGGCACAGGCCGGTCAGCACGATCACGTTGAGCAGCACGTTGGTGAACAGGCCGAAGAAGCCGTTCCAGTCACCTGGGACCCAGAGCCTGACGTCCCCCGCGTTGGCATTTGCGTTCATCGTTCCTCCCCGTTGGTGGTGCGAATGAAGACCCGATCAGGACGTCGATTGCGGCTGCAGGGTGGCGACGTACGCGCGCCAGCCCCCTAGCGCGGTGATCTCGCGCTGGCCGTGGCAGAGGAACGGCTCGCCGAGCACACCGAGGACCATGGAGCCGTCCTTCAGCACGACCTTGCCGATCGCGAGGCCGGGCGGCTCGTTCTGCAGGATCGACGCGAGTCCGGCGAGCGGCACCTCCCACAGCTCCAGCGCCACGTTCGTGCCCATGCCGGGCGTGCGGATCATCGCCGGATGGCGGTCGCCGATCGACCAGATGCGGTAGCACGCGTCGGTCGCGTCCTCGCGCACGAACGTGGCGCCGACGGCGAGGAGGTTGGGGTTCAACTCCAGTCCCCGCATCAGCGTTCCATTGACTGCCAGCAGCGTCGTTTCCATGTCCGGTCTTCAGCCCTCGATCCAGGTTCCCGTTTCGCCGCGCAGCGCGCGCTCGATGTTCTCCGCATTGGTGATCACGCCGCGCCCGCCCGGGCGGCCCTTGACGAACTTCAGCAGCGCCTCGACCTTGGGCCCCATGCTGCCGGCGCCGAAATGCCCTTCGGCGGCGTAGCGCTCGGCCTCGGCGACGGTGATCCCGGAAAGCCAGGTCTCGCCGGGCTGGCCGAAGCGGATCGCCACGCGCTCGACGCCGGTCGGGATCATCAGCAGGTCGGCGTTCATCTCGATGGCCAGCAGCGCCGACGCGCGGTCCTTGTCGATCACGGCCTCGACGCCCGCCAGCTCGCCGTCCGCGAGTTCCTCCACGGCGATCCCGCCGCCGCCGCAGGCGATGATGATCACGCCTTCGCGGGCGAGGCGCCCGATGATCGGCGCCTCGATCACCCGCACCGGTTGCGGCGAGGCGATCGTGCGCCGCCAGCCGCGGTTGCCATCCTGCATCACCGTCCAGCCGAGGGCGGCGGCCAGATGCCGGGCGACCTCCTCGGTCATGAACGAGCCGATGGGCTTGTCGGGGCGCGCGAACGCCGGATCGCGCCGGTCGACCAGCGTCTGCGTCACCAGCGTGACGGTCGGCAAGCGCAGCCCGCGCCGCAGCAGCGCGTTGCCGAGCGCGTTCTGGAACATGAAGCCGATCGCGCCCTGCGTGTCGCCGACCGCGTACTGCACCGGGACCGTGGGCACCTGCCCGTCGGCAATCTCGGAGCGGCGCAGGATGAAGCCCACCTGCGGGCCGTTGCCGTGCGTGAGCACCACGTTCCAGCCCGCGGCGACCATCGCGGCCACGTGCGTCGCGGTCGCGCAGACCGCCGCGTACTGGTCGGCGAGCGCGGTGTGCTCGCTGTCGGTGATCAGCGCGTTGCCGCCGACCGCGACCACCGCAAGGGGCTTGGAGATGACTGCCCCCTTGGCGCTGCGCGCCGTCCCCCCGAGGGGGCCGAGTGCCGCGGCTCCATGCCGGCCTGCGCCGGCATGGACGGCACGAGGAGGCGTCGCGTCTCGCGACGCCGCGGCCTGCAAGGCCAATTCGCGCTTGGGGCGGCCCGGCGCGCTCATGATCGTCCCCCCCAGCCTCGAACGCTTGTCGCCAGTGCCTTCACCGCTGCGGTGAAGCACGCCATCGGCGCCGTGGTGACGCCGGCGCCGATCTGCCCGACACCCGCCTCGCGGTGCGCGATGCCGCTGTTGATCACCGGCAGCACGCCGTTGTCGACCACCTTGCGCGCGTCGATGCCGGCGGCGGCGGCGGCGAAATCGAGCGCGGGCAGCGTGAACGACGGATTGGCGCCGAGCGTGATCGCGCGCATGCGCAGGCTGTGATGGATGGCGTCGGTCGGCGTTCCGCCCACGAACTTGACGATGGCCGGCGCCGCCGCCATCGCAAAGCCGCCGACACCGGCCGTCTCGGTGATCGCCGAATCGCCGAGGTCGGCGGCGGCATCGGCGATCGAGTAACCCGGAAAGTAGAGCCCGTTCGACCGGATTGGCCGGCGCCTCGAACCACGCGTCGCCGGTGCCGGACAGGCGCACGCCGAAGTTGACGCCGTTGCGCGCCATCGCCGTCACCATCGAGCTGCCCGCGACACCCGCAGCGGCGTCGCACATCGCCTTGCACGCGGCCATCGACAGGTTGAGGAAGAAGTGGTCGTTGGCCGCGATGAACGCGAGCGCCGCCGCGGCGTCGGCGTGCGGCACGGCCGCGTCGAAGCAGCGCCGGCGCGATGCGCTTGAAGAACAGCGAGGTCGCCGCGGCGTTGCGGTTGTGGACTTCGTCGCCCATGTTGAGCGCCTGCGCCATCAGCGGCTTCAGCTCGATCGGCCCCGTGCGCGCCAGCGCGGCGCGCAGTGCCGGCGCGACGACGGCGGCCATCATGCGCAGGCGGGCCGACGACCTCGGGCCCGTTGGCGCCGAAGCGCAGCACGCTGCCGAGGCCTTCGTTGAAGTTGCTGTACGCGCGGTTGCCCCCGGCCGCGTTCTCGACCACGAACAGCGGCATCGACGGGCTGATGATGCCGGCCATCGGCCCGACCGCCGCGTGGTGGTGGCAGGGCTCGAGGTCGACCCCGCCGTTCGCGACGAGGCGCCCGGCCGCGGCGATCGAGTCCGCCCAGCCTTCGAGGACGACGGCGCCCAGCACCGCGCCGCGCATCGGCCCGCACATCGCGTGCCCATGCGATCGGCGGCCCGGCGTGCACGATCAGCCGGCGGCCCCCTGCCATGCCGGGCAGCACGTCGCGCGCGTTGGCGACGTCGATCAGCGCGGGGTGGGCGTCGATGAAGCGTGCGAGCGCGACCGCGTTGGCGGCGTCGATCGCCGGATGCGCGAGGGTCTCGGCCAGCGCCCACGCGCCGTCGCGATCGCCCTGCGCAGGCGGCTTCCACTCGAGGCCGATGCACTCGCCGCCGGCCGCGACGATGTTGTCGGCGAACGCGGCGAGGCCGACGTTGACGACGCTCAGCGAATCCTTGAACAGCGTCGACGTCTTCATCGTGCGTAGCCCGGTGTTGAGCGGAGCGAAACCCGGGGCAAGTGTGCCCATGGCCGCAACCCCCCGGGTTTCGCTGCGCTCAACGCCGGGCTACCCATGCCGGGCTATCCGCGCCGCGCGGCGAGATGCGCCGCCAGCCATGCGGCCTCGACGTTGCTGCCGGCGATGATGGCGCCGGCGGCCTCCAGCGCGCGCACCTGCCCGGCGCGGTCCTGCGGGTCGCCGTCGGTGCCGCAGACGTGGCCGATGAACGCCAGCGTGCGGCCGTGCGCGCCCGCGGCGCGCTGCGCGTCGGCGAGCGCCGGCGCGAGCCCGCCCGCGGGGTCGTGGTGCGAGCCGTAGCCCAGCACGACGTCGAACAGGATCGCCGCCGTGCCCGGGTCGGCGCCCTGCGCGCGCACGGCGGCGTCGCGCTGCGTCGGGTCGATCATCGGATGCGGGCGCCCGCGCGTGTAGTCGTCGTCGCCGAGATCGAGGAATACGTGGCCGTCGAAGCGCCCCTCGAACGCCAGCGCGCCGTCGGCCGGCGCGTTGGAGCGGCAGGGCAGCCCGCGCGCGATGAACGCGAGCTGCGCCTCGTAGCAGAAGGTGCCGCCGGTGTAGAGCGCGCGCACGGCGCGCTGCCCGGGCGCCATTGCGGCGGCGCAGCGCTCGACCGCCGCGATGGTCGCGGGCGGCGGCGTCACGGCGGCGGCGGGCAGCGTGTCGCCGCGGGCGAGCGCCACCGCCATGTCGGCCGCGTGCCGCAACGACGCGGCGGCGTGGACGCCGGGAGGCAGGCGCTCCGGGCGCGCGCCGAGAAAGTGCACGACGACCGACTTGCCGGTGGCGGCGGCGGCGTCCTCGATCCGCCGCGCGATCGCCGGCGAGGGCGGCTTGGAGACGAGCACGATCACGCGCGTCTGCCGGTCGGCGGCGAGCGCGGCGAGGCCGTGCAGCATCGTGATCCCGCCGATCTCCTCCTTGAGATCGCGGCCACCCGTGCCGAGCGCCTGCGAGACGCCGCCGCCCTGGTTGTGGATGCGGCAGGTGACCTCCTGCAGGCCGGTGCCGGAGGCGGCGACGAGGCCGATGTCGCCGCGGCGCACGACGTTGGCGAAGCCGAGCGGCACGCCGTTGACGATCGCGGTCCCGCAATCCGGTCCCATCACCAGCAGGCCGCGCTCGCGGGCGTGCGTCTTGATCGCGAGTTCCTCGGCGACGGACACGTTGTCGGAGAACAGCATCACGTTGAGGCCCAGCGAGAGCGCCTTCATCGCCTCGGCGGCGGCGTAGTCGCCGGGAACGGAGATCAGCGCGAGGTCGGCCCCGGGGACGCGCTCGACCGCAAGCGCGATGCTGGTGAGCGGCAGCGAAAACGCCGCGGCGTCCCCGTCGCTTGCCGATCCCGCCGAGCGCAGCATCGCCTCGGCCGCCGCGATCGCCTCGTCGCAGGCCGTCGCTTCGCCGCGAACGACGACCAGCAGGTCGGACGGCGAGGGCGCCGTGTCGACCTCGAGGTCGGCGTGCTGCAGTTGCGCGAGGTTGGCGGGGGTCGCCATCAGGCACGAGGCCTGCGCGATGCCGCTGCGCTCGCGCAGCCGCGCGCCGAGCTGCATCAGCGTCACCGAATCCTTGTACAGATTGGCGAAGACCTTGCAGCGGGTCGTGCCCGCCGTCATGCGGGGTCCGCGCCCGGCGCGAGCCATGCTTCGAGCCCGCACAGCAGGCCGGTGACCGCATCCGCGCCGGAGGTGGCGCCGTGGTCGAGCGCGCGCTCGAGCGCGACGGCGAGGCGCTCGCGCTCCGGCTCGCCGAGCAGCGCGTCGCGCAGGCGCAGCAGCGATTCGCCGTAATGACCGGCGGCGGCGAGGCGAAGCTGGTGCGCGGCGATCGGCGTCGTGCGCGCGCAGCGCGCGAGCACCGCGCCGGCGAGGTCGTCGAGGAATCCGCGGCGCCGCGCATCGCGTCCGGCAAGCGCGGCGAGCCCGGCGCAGAGGCCGACCACCACGTCGTCGCCGGCCGGCGTGAGGCCTTCGCCCCAGCCGATCAGGCGGTCGACCTGCCGCGCGGCGTGCGCGCGATCGAGTCCGCGGCACGCGGCGGACAGCGCCGCCACGATCGGCGCGCCGTCGCGATCGACCACGCTCGAGCGCGTACGGCGGCAGTCGGCGAGGCGCTCGCGGGCGAACCGGAGGTGGTCGGCGATGCGCGGGGCCGGCAGCAGGTCGGGCGGCGCCGGCGGCCGCCAGAGGCGCGCAGCGGCGAGGCGCAGGTCGACGCGACGGGTTCGCGCCCGGCCGTCGAGGCAGACCATGCGCTCGCCGGCCGTGAACAGCCGGCGCAGGTCAGCGTCGATGCCGACGCCGAGCAGCAGCGTGGCGGGACCGAGTTCGCCGCCGGGCTTCGCCAGCGTCAGCAGTGTCTCGCCGCAGGCCACGTTGCAGGCCTGTGCGAAGACGCTGTGGATGCGTCCGGTGAATTGCGTGCGCGCAACGAGATACCCGATCTCTTCGACGGCAACGACGACGGGCGGCGCCGGCCTGCATCCCGTCGGGACGACTGCCTGCCTGTGGGATGACGTTCCCTGCTCGGGCGGCGGCGCTGACAGGACGGGCATGGCCGCGAGGGAAGTCGTGAGCAGGTGATGGGCGCAGGGATAGCGAAACGTACCACAGCGCATTGCGTGGATCAAAACGGAGTCGTAGCGGATTCTCCGGGAGAAAGCGCCGGCGGTCCTGCCTGCCCCGGGTTTCGCTGCGCTCAACCCGGGCTACGGTCCTGGCCGATCCTCGCGTTCTGTCAGAAGCAGACGGTGCCCGGTGCCGCGAACACGTTGCGCGTGATGTCCCTGCTCTGCGCGCGGCCGTTGATGGTCGAGGCGAAGACCGCGCGGTTGCCGTCGGCAAACGTCAGCGTCGCGCTGCCTACCGGCGTGGTCACGACCGGTGGCGACCACGGCACCGCGCTGAACGGCGGGCCGGTGCTCGTCGACACCGGTCCGGCGTAGACGTTGGTCGCCGTCTTCTGCGCGACGATGGTGAACCACAGCGGCTTGCCGTCGGCGCCGAAGGTGAACCAGGTGGCGACGATGGTGTCGCCCTGGTGCGCGAAGGCGATGCTCCAGCCCGGCTCCGCGGCGTTGCCCCACGAGTCCTGGAAGTTGGCGGCGAGCGCGAGGTTGGCCTGCGCCCCCCAGCTGCAGGTCGGCGCCGGGCTCGCGAAGAGCTCGCGCGCGATGGTCTTCGTCTGCGCGATGCCGTTGACCGTGTAGGAAAGCTCCGCGTTGTCGCTGCCGAAGAACGTGACCGTCATCGACCCCACGATCGTCGACACGACCTTGCCCGGATCGAACGGCAGCACCTCGTACGACGGGCCGGTGGCGGTGGCGACGGTGCCGGAAAAGACGTTCGTCGAGGTCCGCGCGAGCGTGGCGGAGAGCCACAGCGGCTTGCCGTCGGCTCCGTAGGTGGACCACGTGGCGACGATCGTGTCGCCCTGGTGCGCGAAGCTGATCGCCCACCCCGGTTCGGCGCCGGCCGGCGCCTTCGACCAGCGGCCCTGGTAGTTGAGGCGGGCGACCGGGCCCAGGCGGAATTCGGCCGTGTTGAGGAGCACGGCGATCTTGTTCTCTCCGAGCAGGGGGACGGCGATGTCGGCGCGGCCGTCGCCGTTGAGATCGGCTACTTGGACCGTGGCTCCCGGATTCGCTCCGACCGGATGGATCACCGCGGGCCGGAAGGTGCCGTCGCCCTTGCCGTAGAGCACGGCAACGCCGTTGATCGAAGAGACGGCGACGACTAGGTCGAGCACGCCGTCGCCGTCGAAGTCGGTAGCGTTGATCGAAGCGGGCGTTCCGCCGACCGGGTAGAAGATTGCCGGCGCGAACGTCCCGTCGCCATTGTTCCGCAGCACGGCGATGTTGTTGGAATCGAAGTTGCGCACGGCGATGTCGATGTTCCCGTCGCGGTCGAAGTCGCCCGTGGTGTGGCCGAGCGGCCTGGCGCCGACCGGATAGTGGACTGCCTGTTTGAAGGTCGTGCCGCCGGCGTTGATCAGGATGGACACCGAGTTCGCCACGGAGTTGATCGCGATGATGTCGAGGAAGCCGTCGCCGCTGACGTCGGTCAGCCCGCCGGAGATCGGTCCGGCCTGCACCGGGTAATCGCTCTTGGTGTAGGTGAAATCCGCCGCCTGCTTCAGCACCGAGACCGAGTTCGCTCCGAAATTGAACGTCACCGAATCCCTCAGGAAATCGAAATCGAGATCCGAAGTCGAGATCTGCCGCGGATCGGCGCCGATCGGCACGGTCGCCTTGAGCGTGAAATTGCCCACGCCGTCGTCCTGGAACTGCATGAACGTGCCGTCGCCGCCGTTCACCACGAACAGGTTGTGCCGGAGCGGGACGGTCGAGTTGGTCGAGCAGGTGAGCGAGGTCGGCCCGTTGCCGGTGACGAGCGTCGTCGCCGGGGCGAAGGTTCCGTCGCCCTGGTTGACGAGGATCGACAGCGAATTGCCGCCGGTGTTGACGGTGACGAGGTCGCGCACGTTGTCGCCGTTGACGTCGCAGGCGACGATCCCCGCCGGCTGGACGCCTACCGCGTAGGTCCGGGTGGTGAACGTGCCGTCCCCGTTGTTGATCAGCACGTCGGCGGCATTCCCCGTCGCGTTCACGCTTGCGAGGTCCGTGAACCCGTCGCCATTGAGGTCCGTCGCGACGCGCAGGAACGCGTTGCTGGCCGCGAATTTCACCGGTGGAAGGAAGCCCACACCCGGCAGGAACGCGCCTTCCCCTTCGTACGCGCCCATGTCCGCCGCCGCTTGCCTGACGCGGTCGAAGCCCGCGCCGCGCTGGTCGGTGGTCAGGCCGAGCGGGTTCGCGCCGCGATCGATCACCACGCTGGTTGCCAGCGGCACGTGGGTGCGGGTGGATCCGCCGTTGAACGTCAGCGGGCCGAGGTACGGATCGACACCGGTGAAGTTGCCGGATCCTTCCACCTGGACTCCGCTGCCGGGATTCTGTACCAGAGAATTGGTCGCGTCGACCGCGTACGGGGTCGGAACAGTGGCGAAGTTGACGCCGACGTCGGCCGTGTTATTGCCCGATTTCGCGACGATCGAGGACACGAGCTTCAGCGTCGGCGGGCTCGCGTTGCCGGAGGAGACAGGGGACGTCGCGCCGGACTGCACACGGATGTTGCCGGTGAGCCCGGTCTGCGCGAGGCTGCCCGCGAGGGTGGAATTGTAGATTTCCGCGGCAACGTTGCCGAACAGGTTGATGCCGCCGCCGGTCGTCGCGGCGGCATTGCCCGAAAGCGTCGAATTGACGAGCGCGAAGGACATCGCGGAGGCCGGTGCCTGCAGGTCGGCAAAGTTGTTGTACAGGTAGGCTCCGCCGCCGATGTCGGCGGAGTTCCCGGCGATCTCGGTGCGCTCGATCGTCAGTGAGTCGGCGTACGCCCAGATGCCGCCCCCCAGGTAACTGGCCACCCGCGATGTCGGCAGGTCGACGTGGTTGTCGACGATGCGGGAGTCGGAAATCGTGGCTGTTCCGAACGAGAGCAGGCTGATGCCCGCGCCCAGGCCGCTCGTCGTCGTGGGCTGGACGCGGTTCCCGCTGAACAGGCTGTTGGAGATGGTGACGGTCGTCGGGACCCGCACGCCGCTGCAGTTGTAGTTGGCCACCAGACCACCCCCGTGGTCGGCGGTCGCCGTGCCCGCCGCCGTCGGTTTCGCGACATTGTCGAGGAACTGGGAGTTGGTGATGGTCAGCGACTGGCCCGGGTACTGACCTTGGAACGAGACCCCGGCACCGCGCGGCGCGACGTTGTTTCTGACCACGACGGAATCCAGCGCCAGGCTCTTGAACGATACGACGGCCCCGCCGGAATTGTCGGTGTTGCGCAGGGCGTTCTGCAGCGTGACGCCGGAAATCGAGACGAGATAGTCGCTCGGGCCGGTCAGCGCCGGGCACGCCGGCGCGCTCGCCTCCAGGATCTGGAAGATCCGGCCATTGGCATTGCCGTCGATGGCGAGCTTGTCGGCGCCGGGCCCCGTGATCTTCAGCGGTCCGCTCGTGATCTGCAAGGCGCCGGATGTGAGCTTGATCGTCCCGGTCACGTTGAGGACGATCTCCCTTTCCCCGGAGGCCGTGTTAGACAGCACGATCGCTTCGCGCAGGCTGCCGGGGCCGCTGTCGCCGGTGCTGGTGACAGGGATGGAGAACGACCCGTAGCGCACGCGGGTGAAGCGGACGGGGCCTTCGACGGGGTCGGTCAGCGTCAGGATGTCGCCGTTCACGGTGGCGGTTGCCACGCCTCCAGAACTCAACCCCCACTGACCGTTCGTGTCGGTGATCGTCGTGGCGGAGAAGGCGCCGGTGGCGGGGTTCCAGGTGTAGGTGCCGCGCTCCATGCCGTCGTGGCCGGAAGGGTCGCCGGTCACCGGCGAGGAATCGCCGTCCTCGGCGAGGAAATAGGCGCCGTTGGCGTAGAAGGTGAGGACGACCGTGCTGTCCGGGAGGGCAGGATTGCCCAACAGCCAGCTGCCGACGATCGGACTTGCCCCGGCCACGCGGGCCAGCGTGGGTGGCAGGCGGCGCGGGTTGTTGCCCTGGGCCGGGAAGTCGAAGCTGAGGTAGTCGCCGACGATGCTGGCCGTGCCGGTCACGCCGAGAAACTCCGACGCGCCGTCGATCCCGTTGGTGTCCACGAGCACCGCGGTGACCTTGAACGTCCCGGTGACGGCATCCCAGAAATAGGTGCCGCGCTCCATGCCGCTGGGCACGGATTGCGTATCGCTCTCCGTGGCCTGCATGAAGTAGCCGCCGTTGAGGAAGGTGATCACGCCCGAGCCGGCGCCGCCCGTGGGGTCTTGGGTCCAGGCGCCGACGAGCCGGGAAGCGGGGTCGTCGCCGTCGACGTAGCCCGCCAGATACCCGGGCGGGAATTCGATGACCACACCCTCCTGCTGGCCGTTGTGGATGCCGCCACCCCAGACCAGCGTGCCGTCGGCGGACATCCCGTAAATGCCGTTGATCGTCCAGCCGGAGAGGTCGACGCCGGCACTGGCGATCACCTTCTGCAGGTCGTGCCAACCGCGCGTATTGCGCAGGAAGCTCGCGCTGGCCGACGTCTCCGTGGAGCCGTAGCTGGTCACGACGAGCGAGCCGTCGGCGTTCATGCCGCCGAACAGGCTCACGTTGTTGATTGTCCATCCGGCGGCAGGGGTGCCCAGCGCCGTCGTGGCCCCGGTCGTCGCGTTGTACAGGTAGATCTCGCCGTTGGGCGCCGCCGTGCTGTCGCCCCCGACCAACACGAGGTTTCCGTCCGCCGACACCGCCATCGCTCCGTTCCACGTGCCGCCGGCCAGATAGGGAATGGTGGCGACCCCGGTGCTGTGCACGTAGCGGAACGCGTGGAGGCCTGGGCCGTAGAAATCCCCGCCGTCAACCGCGGTGTTGATGCTGGTGCCGACCATCACCGAGCCGTCGGCCGACGTGCCGCGCCCGGCCGGGCTGCCGTTATCGTCGCCGGCGACGGCGAAGGGGATCGGGGTGATCGTCGGGCCGCTGGCGGTATAACGGACCGCCTGAGTCTGCCCGGCGCTGTTGGCGGCGAAGCCGTAGAGGATCGCGCCGTCGCCGGAGATGGCTGTGGCGGCGCTCTGGAAACTTCCCGGTAGGGCGCCCAGGTCCAGATTCGTCAACCCGTTGGTGGCGACGCGGACTGCGTGGCGCCGGAAGGGAGCCGTCACGCTGAATCTTGCGCGGCTGGCGATGAACCGGGCGTCCGGCGTGATCGCGGACGCGATGATCGCGTTGGTGTCGTTGAGGCCGGGGACCAGGTCCGGCAGCGCCGTCATGCCGCCGGTGGACGTCCAGAGGAACGCCGTGTCCGCGTTGTTGGTGCCGGGTTTCGCCGACGTTCCGCCGACTGCGTAGATCACGCCATTTACCTTGGTGGCATCGCGCACGTCGCTGAATATGACGCCGCCCGGGAGGTCGCCGACGCCATAGAGCACGCCTTGCGCGGCGGCCATCGTGGGCAGGAGAAGGCTCACGCCAAGCGTGCACACGCCAAATAGGAGACGGACAGTTTTCATGAGGCCTTTGCGCGATCGAAACATGAGGGTGCGGTGCCAGTGTCAGGTGTCAGGTGTCGATTCGGCGGAAATCCGCCGTCGGGTGCGGTGAATCCCGGCGGCTCAGAACTCGAGCCGCAGCCCGAGCGTGTACTTCTGGTCCTTGTAGTTCTCCTTGCCGAACAGCTGCTCGTAGTTGAAGAAGCACGAGAAGCCGTTGGCGAGGATGGCCGAGGCGCCGGCGGCGAAGGTGCCGAAGGTCTTGTCCTGGCCCAGCTTCGGTACGATCGAGGGGTTGGAGCCCGCGTTGGCGAGCTGTGCGCTCACGTTCTGCGCATTGGTCTGCGCCAGATACTGCAGCTCGAGCTTGCCGTAGGGCACCAGCACGCCCCAGGACGTGCTCGCGGCGTAGCTGACCTGCCCGCCCAGCGTCAGCGTGGTCGCCTTGACCCGCTGCTCGCTGACGGTGAGCGCTTCGTTCGCGTTGCCGCTCTCCGTGAAGCCGTTGATCTTCGCGTCGACGTACTCGGCGCGGAGGTACGGATTGGCCGTGACCGCGCCCTCGTTGAAGTTCCATCCGGCGCTCACCGCGAGGGCGAACTGGTTGCCGTCGGTGCTGCTGGTGGCGTAGTCGCCCGCGTTCTGCCGGCGCTGGCTGTCGTAGGTGTTGCGGCCGATGTTGACGATGCCGTCGAGGTACGCGTTCTCCATGGGCACGTAGCTGCCGTAGAGCGAGAGGCCGTAGCCCTTGGCGTCCTGGCTGCCGCCGTCGGTGACGTTGGTGTCGGCCTTGAGCAGGCCGAGCGCCGCGCCAAGCACGTGGTTGCCCTCGAAGCGGTAGTCGCTGCCGAGCGTCAGGCCGTTGGAGGTCAGCTTGAACGCCGCCTGCGTCTCCACCGCCGACTGCTTGCCGATGTCGATGTCGCCGTTGACGAAGAAGCCCCAGCGCCCGAACGGGTCCGGATTGTCGGCAGCCGCGCCGCCGCCCGTGGGCACGCGCATCGCACCGGTCGCGCTGCCGGCGATCGCCTTGCCGTTGCGGTCGGACGTGGGGGCGAGCGCCAACGCGCTCATCGGCGGCAGCGCCTGCCCGTTGACGCTCACCTTCAACGCCCGCGCCACCGCCGGGCTGTGCTGGAAGCGGATCTGGTCGAGCCGCTGACGGATGTTGGCGATCTGGATCGACGGCGTCGACAGCGCGGTCGCCACCGCCGGCGTGGTCACCTCCTGCGACGGCGCGTCCACGGCCGACTGCTGGTTCAGCACCGTGAACCGGAACGATGCCGACGAGCCGACCGCCGCCACCGTGATGGTCGCGCTCTGCCCGCCCGGCCCGCTGGTGAATCCGGCCTGCACCAGGCCTTGCGCGTTGCTGACGAGGGTCGGATTGGTCACCGTTCCGCTGCCGGCGGTCACGGTCCAGGTGACCGCCACGCCCGCGACCGGGTTGCCGCCGCCGTCCAGCAGCCGCGCCGTCAGCGGCAGCGGCACCGGGGTATTCGGCGGCACCACCTGGTTGTTGGTGCTGCCCACCGGCGCGACCTGGCTGGCCGGCGGCGGATTGACGGTCAACGTCAGGTTGTCGGTGCTGACGCCGGTGCAGGCGCCCGGGGCCCCGCTGATGTCGGTCACCTGGAAGCTCTGGGAATACGTGCCGGCGGCGGTCGGCGTGCCGCTGATGAGTCCCGACGGCGGGTACGGCAGGCCCGGCACCTGGGTCGGGTTCGACCAGGTGAAGGTGAACACCGGCGCCGGGTTCGTCGGGCACTCGAAGACCTTTGCGAGGTTGTAGCTGTACGCCTGGCCGACGGTGGCCTGCGGCACGCTCGCCTTGCGCATGATGGGGCGCAGGCCGCCGGCGGCGTCGGCGCTCACGGTCGCGAAGGACACGACGATGGCCGCGATGGCGGTAAGCGCGCGCGGGTGCGCGCTCGATCTCGTTCTCGACATCCCTGATTCCCCTTGGTGCAGATGAACCTGCAGTGCAAGCAGCTTATGAAATCGTCCCGCGGTTCGGATGCGGCAGACCTGGAAACCGGCGTTGCCTGCCCGCATCGCGACCACGTGTGGGAGCCAACATACTCCGCGCCAGGCGGCCTTGTCACCTCCTATCGGATGCAAGGTGCGACGGTCGTTGCTCTGCTGCAACAGGGGATCTGACCTTCCCCCCGTAGGCCGAAGCGCGGCGCCGGGAACCCCTGGGCGGCGGCGCTCACTGCGCGCGGCGCATCCAGATCGCGTCTTCCTGTTCCAACTCCTCGAGCCGGGTCTCGATGTCGTAGACGGTGCGGTCGAGCTCGGGCAGCAGCACGTCCTGCAATGCGCGCGCGCGGCGCACCGCGCGGCGGTACTCCTGCTGCAGGCGCTCGAGGTTGCCGGCGACGGCCGCGAGGGCCGGCGCCTGCGCGAGCAGCTGACGAAACGCGCGGCGACAGGCTTCGGCTTCGGGCGAGCGGTCGATGCCGCCCGGGGTCGGCGCAGGGGCGGCGGAGAGCTCCGCCTCCTGCAACGCGACGCCCATCAGCGAGCGCGGGACGCGGCGCACGCTCGCCGCGTCGAGGCCAGCCGGCGGATACACCTGCAGTCCCTCGAGGCCGTTGCGCGCGACCGCCGCCTGCAGCGCGGCGACGGCGCTCTCCCATGTCGCGAGGAACGCGCGCTGCAGCTCCGTGTAGCGCTCGAGCTCGCGCAGCATCTCACCGGCGAGCAGCAGGCACTTCTCGTCGAGGAAGACATAGCCCTCGTGCATCGCGCGACGCTCGTCCTTCAACTCGAGGACGACGCTGCGGGTGGGGGTGAGGTCGCTCATTCGGGTGTCAGCGCTGTAATGCGCATTAAGTGGGGTCAGACACTACTTATGCGATGTTGATCGATGACTGCCGGAAGCTGTCGCAGCATAAGTAGTGTCTGACCCCCGCTGCATACGCGCAGTACAGCGCTGACCCCAAATGAGCAGCGATCTGCGCGTCGGACAGCCGCGTCAACTCGCTCCTCGGCAGCCCGGCGAGCAGCTTCCAGCCGGCGTCCATGCTCTGCTCGAGCGTGCGCGCGGCGGTCTGGCTGACGAGCGTGCCCTCGAACGCCGCGCCGAACGCGAGGTACTGGCGGTCGGTGTCGGCGAGGCCTTCCTCGCCGACGACGCTCGCCAGCACGCGGGCCTGGACGGCGCGCGCGTACGCGGCGTAGAGCTGGCTCGACAGCGCCGGATGGTCGGGATGCGTGTACTTGCCCCCGGTGCCGTCCTTCATCAGCCGCGACAGGCTGGGCAGCACGTTGACCGGCGGATAGATGCCGCGCCGGTCCATGTCGCGCGAGAGCACGATCTGGCCCTCGGTGATGTAGCCGGTCAGGTCGGGGATCGGGTGGCCGATGTCGTCGGCGGGCATCGTCAGGATCGACAGCTGCGTGAGGGTGCCCTTCGACCCGCGCAGGCAGCCGGCGCGCTCGAACAGCGTCGCGAGGTCCGAGTACATGTAGCCGGGGAAGCCCTTGCGGCTCGGGATCTCGCCCTTCGACGACGACACCTCGCGCAGCGCCTCGGCGTAATTGGTCATGTCGGTGAGGATCACCAGCACGTGCTTGCCCTCGACGAACGCGAGGTATTCCGCCGCGGTCAGCGCGAAGCGCGGCGTCAGCAGCCGCTGCGTCGACGAATCGCTCGCGAGATTGAGGAACAGCGCCGTGCGCGCGAGCGCGCCGCCCTGCTCCAGGCTGCGGCGGAAGAATTCGGCGCTCTCGTACGGCACGCCGATGCCGGCGAAGACGATCGCGAACTCGCCGCCGGCATCCGCGCCGCTGCCGCCGGCCGTGGTCGCCGCGCGACCGCCGGGGTGGTCGGCCGGAACGTCGCCGATCCCGTGCCGCAATCTGGCGTGGCCCGCGATCTCGACCGCCAGCCGGTCGTGCGGCAGGCCGCCGCCGGAGAACAGCGGCAGCTTCTGCCCGCGCACGAGGCTGTTCATCAGGTCGAGCGTCGTGATGCCCGTTTCGATGAAGTCGCGCGGCATCGCGCGGGCGACGGGGTTGATCGGCAGGCCGTCGATCGGGTAGGAGGCCCGCGCCGCCACCGGCGGGCCGCCGTCGATCACCTGTCCCACGCCGTTGAAGACGCGGCCCAGGATGCCGGGCGAGAGACCGAACGACAGCGGCTCGCCGAAGAAGCGCACGACGGTGTCGGCGAGGGAGAGTCCCGACGTCGACTCCAGCACCTCGATCGTCATGAAGTCCTTGTCGATGGCGGCGACGCGGCCCAGCCGCGCGCGGCCGTCGCGCCCGCGGACTTCGACCGCGTCGTAGAGCCCGACCTCCAGCGTGCGCCTGAGGAACAGCAGCGGACCTTCGAGCCGCGTCGCGGTGCCTTCAGCCGTGAGCCGCATCGCCGCTCTCCATCGCTCGGGTGAGGTCCGCGAACTCGCGCTCCATCGCCGCCTGCAGTTCGGCGAAGCGCGGCAGTTCATCGTCGCCGATCTCCTCGCCCATCCGCTGCAGCGGCCGCATGCATGCCATCCGCGCGATCCGGTCCGTGTGCAGGCCCGCCGCCACCGCGCCCTCCGCGAGATCGATGAAGCGGCCGAGGAGCCGCATCATCGCGCTCTGGCGGTGAGGCGCGCAGACGCGGTCGATCGGCGAGAACGCCGACTGGCGCAGGAACGCTTCGTTGACGAGTCCGGCGCACATTAGCGTCAGTTGCTGGCGCACCGGCAGCGCGTCCTTGCCGATGATCCGCGCCATGCGCTCGAGCCGCGCCTCGTCGTCGAGCAGCGTGAGGAAGCGCCGGCGCAGCGGCAGCCACTGGCTGTTGCCCTGCGCGGTCCACCACGGCGCGAACGTGCCGGCGTCCTCGGCGTACGACTGCAGCGGATGGATCGCCGGATAGAAGCGCGCCTGCGCGCGCTTGACGTCGAGCGCCCACAGCGCCTTCACGTAGCGCTTGGTGTGGCTCGTGACCGGCTCCGAGAAGTCGCCCGACGGCGGGCTGATCGCGCCGATGACGGTGACCGAGCCGGTGCCACCGCAGAGCGGCTCGACGATCGCGGCGCGCTCGTAGAAATCGGCGATGCGGCTCGAGAGGTACGCGGGATAGCCGCCCTCGCCCGGAAGCTCGCCGAAGCGGCCCGAGACTTCGCGCAGGGCCTCCGCCCAGCGGCTCGTCGAGTCGGCCATCAACGCGACGGAGAGGCCCTGGTCGCGGAAGTATTCGGCGACGGTGATCGCCGAATAGATCGACGCCTCGCGCGCGGCCACCGGCATGTTCGACGTGTTGGCGATGATCACCGTGCGCTCCATCAGCGGCCGGCCGGTCTTCGGATCGGTGAGCTTCGGAAACTCGTCGAGCACGCCGGCCATTTCGTTGCCGCGCTCGCCGCAGCCGAGATAGACGATCACGTCGGCGCTGCAGCCTTTGGCCAGCGCTTCGAGCAGCACCGTCTTGCCGGTGCCGAAGCCGCCCGGCACCGCAGCCTTGCCGCCCTAGCGCGACGGGGAACAGGCAGTCGATGATGCGCTGGCCGGTCACCAGCGGCACCACCGCCGGCAGGCGGCGCGCGACCGGCCGCGGCACGCGCACCGGCCAGTCGTGACGCATCGCGAGCTCGCGCGACGTGCCGTCCGCGAGGCGCACCGTGCACACCGCGGCATCCTCGCGCTGCTCGCCGGGCGCGGCGACGGCCAGCACCTCGCCCCCGACGTCGGGCGGCGCGAGCACCGCCTGCGAGCGCTCGCCCGCCACGGCCGCGGCGCGGGTCGCGTCGCCGATGATCGCGCCGGGCCCGAGCACGTCGCCCGCCTTCACGCGCGGCGCGAACGCGAAGAAGCCCGGCACCGCGCAGTGCGCGCCCGGCTGCACGAACTGCGAGTCACTTCCGGAAAGGGGCCGCAGCAGCCCGTCGAAGATGTTGCCGAGGAGCCCCGGGCCGAGCGGTATCGCCAGCGGCAGCCCCGTGCCGTGGACCTCGAGGCCCGGTCGCATGCCCGTGGTGTCCTCGTAGACCTGGACGACGATCTCGTCGCCTTCGAGGCGGACCACTTCGCCCAGCAGCGCGCGCGGGCCCACGCGCACGGCCTCGCGCAGCGCGAACGGTCCGGTGGCGACGGCGCGCAGGACGGGGCCGCTGATCCAGCGGATCGACGCGATGCTCACGGCGTCTCCCTTGCTTCGAGGTCGACGAGGTGCAGCAGCCGCGCGCCGATCGCGGCGCGGTCGGCGAGCAGGCCTTCGATCGTGCCGTCGATGACGTTGCCCAGCGCGGCGATCTTCAATCCGGCCCCGATCGCCGCGTCGGGATGGAACGACGGCGCGATGCCGCGCGCGAGCTCCGCCGCGACGCCATCGCGCTCGGCGGGCGGCCAGTCGGGCGCGTGCGTGATGCGCCATTCCGCGCGCGGCAGCAGCCTGGCGGCGTCGGCGGTGACGCTCGCCACCCACGCGCGGCGCGTGGCGGGCTCGCGCCAGCGGCGCAGCAGCTCCTCGTGCAGGCGCTGCCAGCCGGCGGCGAGGAACGCCGCTGCCCGCTGCTGCTCGCCCAGCCGCTGGCGCGTCTGCAGGTTTGCGCGCGCGGCGGCAACGCGCTCGACGCGCCGCGCGCGCTCTTCGCGAAACGCGTCGTGCACCTGCCGCCGCGCCTCGGCGTGCGCGGCGGCGAGCAGCGCCGCGGCCCGCGCGCGGGCCTCGTCGAGGATCGCGTCGCAGCGGCGCGCGCGATCGGCCTCGACGAGGGCGAGCAGGGCTTGCGTCTGGCTCGCGACGGACATGGGCTGCCTAGGCTTCCATGCCGAGCTGGCGCCGCAGCCGTGCCGCGAGGTCGGGGATGGGCACCTTGCCGGCGAGGTCCGGGACGATGAGTGTGAGCGGCGCGAGCGCCGCCAGCGCCTTCGCCATTTCGCCCCATGGTATCCGCGCGGCGATCGCCGCGGACACGAGCACCAGCGGCGCGGCGGCGAGCGCGTCGGCGAGCGCCGCCGCTTCGCCGCCGTCGTCCGGCACGGTCACGCGCGCACCCGCGAGGCGAAAGCCCGCCGCGCTCACTTCATCACCGATGTAGACGGGAGCCGACATCGCTCAGGTCAGCCGGTTGAGGATCAGGATCGACACGATCAACCCGTAGATCGCGATCCCCTCGGCGAGGCCGACGAAGATCAGCAGGCGGCCGAAGAGCTCGGGCTTCTCCGCCAGCGCGCCGATCGCTGCGGTGCCGACCTTGGCGACGGCAAAGCCCGCTCCCAGCGACGACAGCCCTGTCGCGAGCGCCGCCCCGACGAGGCCGGCGCTCCACGCCTCCGCGGCGATCCCGCTCGCCGGTCCCGCCGCCGCGGCGGCGAGCGCGGCGGGCGTGTACACCAGCAGCACGGTCGCGGTGAGGCTCATCACGGCAGCCAGCACGACCAGTGCGGCCACGAATCGATTCGAAACGCTCATCTAGCTCTCCTGCGAAGTGGAAGGGGGCGCGGGCAGCGGATGGAAGACGCGACCCTCCGCCGTCAGGAACCGGGTGAAGAACTCGAACAGCACGAGGCGCGTGGTCTGGATGGAGACGACCAGGGTCTCGAGCACCAGCACGATTACGTTGCCGGCGACGAGCACGAGCACCTTGGCGACGACGTTGCCGCTCGCATCCATCAGCGCGACGATCGCCGAGGACAGGCCGGCGTGCGCCAGCGCGAACGCTCCCACGCGCGCGAACGACAGCGTGTTGATCAGGATCTGCAGCAGTCGCTCGATCAGCTCGGCGATCGCCTGCAGCGCGGCGGCGAGCCTGCGCGCGTGCCACGCATGGCCGGCGCAGAAGACGAGCGCGCCAACGGCCGCGACGGCGAATCCGCGCGCATCGAGGAAGCCGGCGAGGATTCCGAGGTACGCTGCGATGTAGCCCGCGTCGGTGCTGATCCACGTCGCGAATTCGCCGCGCCACCAGGCTTCGAGCGCGTTGAGCGCGAGACCGAGGGTGAGCAGCGCCGCCCCGCCGGCCAGCGGCACGACCAGGATCGCGAGCGGATCGGCGAGCGGGTCGACCCACAGCGCCGGCACGACGCCGTGCACGCTGAACACGCTGCCGAAGAGCAGCCCGAACACTGCGGCGCAGAGCCCGCCGGCGATGAACAGGCGCGCGATCGGAAAGCGCCTGCGCAAGGTGAAGCCGACCGCCGCGATGACGAGCCCCTGACCGACGTCGCCGAACATGTAGCCGAACATCAGCGGCACCGCGATCGCGAGCAGCACGCTCGGGTCGGCCTCGTTGCGCGAGGGCATGCCCAGCGCGCGGCTGAAGATCTCGAACGGCCGCGCCCAAGCGGGATTGGCGAGCAGCAGCGGCGGCTTCGCTTTCGGGGCGGGCGGCGGAAAGTGCAGCAGCGCCCGCGCGCCGGAGCGCTCGAGCGCCGCCGCGAGGCGGGTGCCGGCGAAGTCGCTGGTCCAACCGGTGATCCAGCAGAAGAGCTCGCCGGACTCCAGTGCCCGCACGTTGGAGAGCACCCACTGCAGGCGGCCGGCGTCGCCGAGCGCGCTGTACAGGTCGTGACGCTGATGCAGTTTTTCCAGCTCGCCGGAGAGGCGCTGCTCCTCGCGCTCGAGCGCCTCCAGGCGCGGGGCGATGTAGCGCTCGGTTTCCCCGGCGTCGGCCTTGAGCCAGGCCGGCGCGTCGTACACGCGGCCCTTGAGCAGCGCCGCCTGCTGCGCGAGCGCCTGCACGTCGTCGGCCGCGCCGACGGTCAGCGCGCACAGCGCGCACACCATCGTGCCGTCGAGATCGACCGTGCGCGCGAGCGTCCCGGGCGGCAGCTCCGGCTCGCTGTCGGGCGGGAACACGAACAGCCGCGCATGCAGCACCGGTCCCGCGCCGGCCACCCGGGCGAAGTCGATCACGCTGTCGCCGACCGTCGCCAGCACCCGGCGCCACAGCAGCAGCTCGGCGCGCTCGGCTTCCGCACGCTGGAGCTGCTGGATCACCGGCTCGGCTTCCTCGGCCCAGGCGCGCAGGCGCGCGAGGCTCCGCGCGAGTGTGGCCGCAGGCGGCTCGGGGAAGGGCGAGGTCGTGTGCCGGGTCTGCGGCCAGTAGGCGTGGTAGCGCAGCGACAGCTCGGAGAACTCCGCCAGCTGCGGGCGCAGGTCGGCAAGCGCGGCCGGAAGCACGGCCGTGGGACGCGCCTCGAGCTCGACCGCGCCGGTGGTCGCGAGCGCCTCGAGCGCCAGCGTCGCGTCGTCGCGCGCGGCGAGGATCTCGAACCAGCGGGCGGCACGCGGGCGGATCATGGCCGGATCACGACGCGGCAACGAGCGGGGGAAACGCCGCGCGCCGCAGCAGCTCGCCGCGCAGCCGCTCGAGGTCGAGGGCGGTGAGCGCGAGGTACGCGAACGCGGCCGCGGGATCGAGCATCGCGCGGCGGAACAGCAGCGTGAGGCGCGCCTGCAGGGTGCGTCGCAGCGGCCAGCCGTCGCGCACGGCCGGATCGCGGAAGGCGGCGAGATGCGCGCTCATCGCGTGCGCGAGTTCGTCGACGAGGCGCGGATCGTCGCTGCGCCGAGCCGGAATGCGCCGGCGCCACTCGTCGCGCCAGAGGCGGCCGACGCGGCCCGGCTCGGTCCAGGCCGCCGCGAGCGGCGCGAGCGGACCGTCGACGGGCGCCGTGCCGAGGCCCGACGCCTCGCGCTCGCAGAGCTCGCGGAACACCGGGTCCTCCCGCATCCACGGCAGCGTGGCCGCACCCAGCGCGAGATGCGCGACGACCGGCAGGTCGGCGGCCACCGCGCACCAGCGAACCGCGTCGTCCCACGCCTCGGGCATCCAGCCGGCGACGTCGGCCACGAGCGTGCGCCACTGCCCGCGCAGCAGCGCCTCGATTTCGTGCACGGTGCTGGTCGGGCCGATCCCCGCCATCCAGACGCGCAGGGCCGATGCGCGGGCCGCGTCGAGCATGCCGGCGAAGCTGCGCAGGTGCTCGATGCGCCGCCACGCGAGCTCGTCGGGCCGCTGTCCGTAGCGCGCGGAAAGGCGAGCCTGCGCGTACTCGATGCTGCCCATGGCGCTAGACGTCCGGTCGGGTGAGCGTGGCGGCGAGCGTCGCTACGGCGGCGTCGAGCCGAGCGCGCTCCCCGGGCGTGAGCCGGTGCGTCGCGCCCGCGTCGGTCGCGGCGGCGTCGAGCGCGGCGACGTCGGCCGCCGTGCGCGCCTCGAAGGCCGCGCGAATCGAGCGTATCCGCCGCTCGGTCCGGGCGGCGAGCTCGCGCGCGCCGCCGCGGGCGTCCTCGGTCATCGTCGCCGCGGCCTCCCCGGCCTGCGCCACGGCGGCGCGCGCCGCATGTTCGGCGTCGAGCACGCTCGCGATCGCGGCGTCGACGGCGTCGAGGTGCGCGGCAGGATGGGCGCTGATCATCTGTAGCCTGGTGTTACGTCGCTGCCCCCGATTCGCCAGCACTGTTATCGGGGATAATGCTATGGGAGCGCAGCCGCCGGCTTGATCTGCGTCAGCCGCGGCACAGGTTGGACGTCCGCGCGAACGGCAGGCTTCGCGCCCGGCGGCGCCCGGCGGCATCGCGCCCCCTCTTCACCATGCCCACCCCCGCCCCCTCGCGCGACCCGGTTCCCGAGCCGGCCTGGCACGCGCTTTCGGTCGCGCAGGCCGCCCGGCGGCTGGACACGACGGCCGCGTCGGGCCTGACCTCGGACGAGGCCGCGCGCCGCCTCGTCCGCCACGGCCGCAACGAAATCGGCGAGGCCGCGCCGCGCGGACCCTGGCGGATCCTCGGCGCGCAGTTCACCGATTTCATGATCCTGCTCCTCATCGCCGCCGCGGCGGTCTCCGGCGCGATCGGCGAGCCCGAGGACGCGGCGGCGATCCTGGCGATCGTGGTCCTGAACGCGATCATCGGATTCGTGCAGGAATACCGGGCCGAGCAGGCCTTGCGCGCGCTGCGGCAGATGGCGGCGCGCAGGTCGGTCGTCCGCCGCGACGGGCAGGTCGGCATGGTCGCCGCGCCGTTGCTGGTCCCGGGCGACGTCGTGCTGCTCGGAGACGGGCGTCGTCGTCCCGGCGGACCTGCGCCTGTGCGGCGCGATCGGGCTGCAGGCCGACGAGGCGGCGCTGACCGGCGAATCGCTGGCGGTCGAGAAGTCGACGCGCGCGCTGGACGCCGCCGACGTGGCGCTGGGCGATCGCGCCAACATGGCCTGGTCCGGCACGATCGTCACGCGCGGCCGCGGCGAAGGCATCGTCGTCGCGACCGGCATGGACACGGAGCTCGGCCGGATCGCGGCGCTGCTCGCCGCGACCGAGGAGGCGAAGACGCCGCTGCAGCGCCGCCTCGCCCGCTTCGGCCGGCAGCTCTCGCTGGCGGCGATCGCGATCTGCGTGATCGTCTTCCTCCTCGGGATCCTGCGCGGCGAGCCGGTCCTGCTGATGTTCCTCACCGCCGTGAGCCTTGCGGTCGCCGCGGTGCCCGAAGCGCTGCCGGCGGTGATCACGATCGGCCTCGCGCTCGGGGCGAAGCGGCTGGTCGCCGGGAACGCGCTGATCCGGCGGCTGCCGGCGGTCGAGACGCTGGGCTCCGTCACCTACATCTGCTCGGACAAGACCGGGACGCTCACCCAGAACCGGATGCGGGTCGATGCGTATTTCGTCGACGGCGCCGGCCATCGCGCGCCGCCGCGATCGCCGCCGGACGTGCCGGAGCCGTGGGCCTCGCTCCTGTCCGCCCTCGCGCTGTGCAACGACGCCGGCGCCGGCCGCGCAAGCGAAGTGCTGGGCGACCCCACCGAAGCCGCGCTGCACGTCGCCGCGCGCGAGGCCGGCTTCGACAAGGCCGTGCTCGAGGCGCGCTCGCCGCGGGTCGCCGAGCTGCCGTTCGACTCCACGCGCAAGCGCATGACGACGCTGCACCGCGTGGCGGGCGCCGGCAGCGTCGTCGCCTACACCAAGGGCGCGCCGGAGGCCGTCATCGGCCTCTGCAGCGGCTGCCTCGCGCCGGCGGGCACGGTGCCGATCGACGCGGCGGCGCTGCACGCGCAGGCCGAGCGGATGGCCGGCCTCGGCCTGCGCGTGCTGGCCGTCGCGCGGCGCGACTGGCCGGGGCTCCCCGCCGACCTGACGGCGGCCGCCGTCGAGCGCGACCTGACGTTCGTCGGCCTGGTCGGGCTCATCGATCCGCCACGCGCGGAGGCGGCCCGCGCCGTCGCCGATTGCCGCAGCGCCGGCATCACGCCGGTGATGATCACCGGCGATCACCCGGCGACCGCGCGCGCGATCGCCACCCGCCTCGCCATCATCGCGGACGGCGACGACCGCCTCGTGACGGGACGCGAGCTCGCGCAGCTCGGCGACGAGGCGCTCGCCGCGCGCGTCGGCGAGCTGCGCGTCTACGCCCGCGTCGATCCGGCGCAGAAGATCCGGATCGTGCAGGCGCTGCAGGCCCGCGGCGAGTTCGTCGCGATGACCGGCGACGGCGTCAACGACGCGCCGGCGCTGAAGAGCGCGGACATCGGCGTGGCGATGGGGAAGATCGGCACCGACGTCGCCCGCGAGGCCGCCGACATGGTGCTGCTCGACGACAACTTCGCCAGCATCGTCGGCGCCGTGCGCGAAGGCCGGCGCATCTACGGCAACATCCGCAAGTTCATCAAGTTCGTGCTTGCCGGCAACGCGGGCGAGATCCTGACGCTGCTGGTGGCGCCGCTCTGCGGATTGCCGATCCCGCTGCTGCCGATCCAGATCCTGTGGGTCAACCTGATCACCGACGGCCTGCCGGGCCTGGCGCTCGCCGTCGAGCCCGAGGAACGCGGCAACATGCAGCGGCCTCCGCGTCCGCCTGCGGAGAGCTTCTTCGCCGGCGGGCTCGGGACGCACGTCGTCTGGGTCGGCTGCCTGATCGGCGGCCTCGCGGTCCTGACGCAGGCGTGGGGAATCGCGCACGACTGGGCACGCTGGCAGACGATGGTGTTCGCCGTGCTGTCGTTCGCGCAGCTCTTCCACGTGATGGCGATCCGCTCCGACGACTCGCTGTTCACGGTCGGGTTGCGGTCGAACCTCCCGCTGCTGGGCGCGGTGCTGCTGGGGGTCGCGCTGCAGCTGGCGGCGATCTACGTCCCGGCCTGCAACGAGATCATGAAGACGCAGCCGCTCACCGCCGGCGAGCTCGCGTTGTGCGTCCTGCTCTCCGGCACCGTCTTCGCCGCGGTCGAGATCGAGAAGGCGCTGGTGCGGCGGGGCATGCTCTACCGCGCGCCCGTGGCAGAATAGCCGGGATGAGCACAGGCGAACGAGCCCTCTCCCCGGGCGCGAGGATTGCGCAAGGGCAATCCCGCGTGCGCAGGATGCCCGCGAACCGCGCCGTGGCGGCATGGCTGTTCGTCTGCTGCGCGCTGGTGTTCGCGATGATCGTCGTCGGCGGCGTGACTCGCCTCACGCACTCGGGGCTCTCGATCACCGAGTGGCAGCCGATCGTCGGCACGCTGCCGCCGCTCACCGACGCGCAGTGGCAGGAGGCCTTCGCCAAGTACAAGGCGACGCCGGAGTACCAGCAGGTGAACAAGGGGATGAGCCTGGCCGCGTTCCAGGGCATCTTCTGGTGGGAGTATTTCCACCGCCTGCTCGGCCGGGTGATCGGCGCGGCGTTCCTGCTGCCGCTGCTGTGGTTCGTCGCCCGGCGCAGCATTCCGCCCGGCCATGCGTGGCGGCTCGCCGGCATCTTCGTGCTCGGCGGGCTGCAGGGCGCGATGGGCTGGTACATGGTGAAGAGCGGGCTCGTCGACGATCCGCGGGTGTCGCAGTTCCGCCTCACCGCGCATCTCGGGCTCGCGCTGGCGATCTTCGCCGCGATGTGGTGGGAGGGCCTCTCGCTGCTGTACCCGCGCGCCGCCGTGGCGCCGGCGGCAGCGCAGGTTGCGCGTGCGCCGCTCGGCCGTCGCCGTCGCCGTGCTGGTGTTCATGATGGCGCTCACGGGCGGGTTCGTCGCCGGCATCCGTGCCGGCCTTGCGTACAACACGTTTCCGCTGATGAACGGCCACGTGGTCCCGCCGGAGATCTTCATGATCGATCCCTGGTGGAAGAACTTCTTCTACAACATGGCCACGGTGCAGTTCGACCACCGCCTGATCGCCTGGGTCCTCGCCGTCGTGGTGCCGCTGCTGTGGTGGCGGCTGCGCCGCACCGAGGGCCTGCCGTCGCGCGCCCGCGACGGCGGCCACGTGCTGCTGGCGCTGCTGGCGCTGCAGATCGCCCTGGGGATCGCGACGCTGCTGCTCGTCGTCCCGGTGCCGCTCGCGGCGGCCCACCAGGCCGGCGCCGTGCTGGTGTTCGCCGCGGCGCTCAACGTGGCGCACGCATTGCGGTGATCCGTTCGCAAGCCGGAGGATGCGTAGACGCGTAGCCCGGGTTGAGCGCAGCGAAACCCGGGGGATGCAGCGATGGGCCGGATGTGGCCGTTGCCACGCCCACCCGGGTTTCGCTTGCGCTCAACCCGGGCTACGTGAACCCGGGCTACTGGACCAGCGGGCTCGCGGCGCCGGCGAGGTCGGTGCCTTCGATGGTCGCGCGGCCGGCCAGCACCTCGACGTACTGCTTGAGCGCGCGCTCCTCGACGCGCGCCGCGAGGTACTCGGCCACGCTCCGCGCGACTTCCTCGAACGGGAGCTGCCGGCCGGGTATCCGCCGCTCCACGGCGATGATGTGAAAGCCGTAGCGCGTGGCCACCAGCGTGGGCAGCACGCCGGTGGCCGGCGTGCCGAAGACCGCCTTGTCGAACTCCGGCACCATTTCGCCGCGGCCGAACTGCCCGAGGTTGCCGCCGTGCTGGCCGGACGGGCAGTTCGAGAGCTCCTTCGCGTGCGCCTCGAATGCGCTCGGCGCGGCCTTCAGGTCGGCGAGGATGCGCTCGGCATGCTCGCGCAGCGCCATCACCGGCGTTCCGGGCATGATCGCGAACAGGATGTGGCGGGCCTCGACGAGGTCGCCGGAGGTGAAGCGCTCCGGGTGGGTCTCGTAGTAGCGCCGGCACTCGTCGGGCGTGGGCCTGGGCGTGGCGACTTCGCGGTCGAGCACCTGCGCGATCACCTCGTCCTCCTGCTCGCGCCCGGCGAAGGTCACCCGCTCGCGGGGGAGGCCGTTCTCGAGCAGGCCGAGCTCGCCGGCACGCTGCAGCATCAGCTCGCGGATGGCGAGCGTGCGTCGCGCCGCGGCTTCCGGGTCCGGGGCGTCGGCATGCAGCGCCATCTCGCGCGCGATCGCGTCCTCCGGGACCGTCGCGCCGTTCACGCTCAGCATCATCATTCTCTCCTCCATGCCAATGTCATGCACGGCTGCGTAGCGCACGGTGCGCATCGCGCACTCGCGTCACGCAGCATCACGCGAGCGCACCACCTGGTACGCGCGGACGAGGTAGCCGACCGCGCCGAATCCGCTCCAGACGTGGACGAGCCGCGTGAACGGGAAGATGAGGAAGATCGTCATGCCGAGCACGAGGTGCAGCTTGAACACCGGCGCGACGTCGGCGACGAAGCCGGCGGCGTCGCCCGCGGAACGTGACGATGTGCTGCGCCCACGTCATCAGCTTGATCATCTCCTCGCCGTCGAGATGCTGCACCGAGACGGCGATGCTGAAGAGCCCGAGCAGCAGCTGCGCGAGCAGCAGCACGCAGCACCACCATGTCCATCGGCCGGCCGGTGATGCGGATGCGCGGCTCGGTCAGGCGGCGGTGGATGAGCAGGATGAGGCCGATGAGGCACAGCGCGCCCGCTGCGCCGCCGGCGACCACCGCCAGCAGCTGCTTCGCGCCCGGCGTGACGCCGAGCGCATGCCAGATCGCGAGCGGCGTCGAGCAGGCCGACGAGGTGGCCGAAGAAGATGCCGAGGATGCCGATGTGGAACAGGTTCGATCCCCAGCGCAGCTGCCCGGCGCGTCAGCAGCTGCGACGAGTCGCTCTTCCACGTGTACTGGTCGCGGTCGAAGCGCACCAGGCTGCCGACGAAGAACACCGCCAGCGCGATATAGGGATAGATTCCGAACAGGAACTGATTGAGGTAGGACATGGTGTCGCTCCTTTATCGCTTCATGCCCGGCGGGGCGTGAACTGCATGACGGCGGTCTGCGGCGCGGGGGCGCCGCAGCCCGGCGCGCCGGCGGGACCGAAGATCACCGGCTCGTCGACCCAATCCTCGTCGATCGCCTTCTCCTTGACGGGCGGCTTGTCGGGGCGCCTGGCCGCGAGCCCCGGCTCGCCCACCATCGCCAGCGCCGCGGCGAGCACCGCGGCGTAGCCGCTGCCGCGGTCCTGCAGCGCCTCGCCGACCGCGCGCAGGATGTGCGCGCAGTCGCCGAGCATGTCCCTGGCCTCGGCCTCGGGCCGTTCCCCGAGGTACTCGAACACCGCCGGCAGGAAATCGGGCAGTTCGTTGGCCGACAGCACGAACCCGTTGCGGGCATAGATCTCCTTCAGGTCCACCATCGCCTGGCCGCGCTCGCGCGAGTCGCCGTGGACGTGCTCGAACAGGTGCAGCGAGGTCGCCCGGCCGCGGTCGAACAGCGCCACGTAGGCTTCCTGCGCGTCGAGCAGGTCCGCAGCGCCGAGCTCCGCGGCGAGCGCGGCCAACGCCTCCCTGTTGCGGCGCCCGAGCCGAGGCTCGCGCTCGACGATCGGCAACGATTTCCGGCAGCGCGGCGACGAGATCCGCCGACGGATAGGCGAGCAGCGCGGAGAGCGCCTTGTAGGTGATCGTCATGGTCATGCCCCCGCGCCCGCGACCTTGACCGCGATCGGAATGGTCTTCTTCTTCTTGCCGCCGAAGAGGCCCGCGTCGCTCGTGCCCGTCGGAGCAGCCGTTGCCGAACGAGAAGCCGCAGCCGCCGCGGACGTCGAACGCGTCCTCGGCGTACTCGCGGTGCGACGTCGGGATGACGAAGCGGTCCTCGTAGTTGGCGATCGCCATGTACCGGTACATCTCCTCGACCTGCAGCACCGACAGCCCGACCTGCTGCAGCACCGTCGCGTTCTCCTTCTTCTCGACGTGCCGGTCGCGCATGTAGGCGCGCATCGCGAGCATCCGCTCGAGCGCAGCGACCACCGGCGCCTCGTCGCCCGCGGTCAGCAGGTTGGCGAGGTACTGGACGGGGATGCGCAGCGAGCGCACGTCCGGCAGCTCGCCGAACGCGCCGATCTGGCCGGCATTGGCGGCGGCGGAGATGGGCGAGAGCGGCGGCACGTACCACACCATCGGCAGCGTCCGGTACTCCGGGTGCAGCGGCAGCGCCACCTTCCACTCCATCGCCATCTTGTAGACCGGCGATTCGGTCGGCTGCCTTGAGCCACGCGTCCGGCACGCCGTCGCGGCGCGCCTGCGCGATCACCGCCGGATCGTTCGGGTCGAGGAACACGCCGAGCTGCGCTTCGTAGAGCGCCTTCGGATCGGCGACCGACGCCGCGGCCTCGATCCTGTCCGCGTCGTAGAGCAGCACGCCGAGGTAGCGGATGCGGCCGACGCAGGTCTCCGAGCACACGGTCGGCTGCCCCGCCTCGATGCGCGGATAGCAGAAGATGCACTTCTCGGCCTTGCCGGACGACCAGTTGTAGTAGATCTTCTTGTACGGGCAGCCCGACACGCACATCCGCCAGCCGCGGCACTTGTCCTGGTCGATGAGGACGATGCCGTCCTCCTCGCGCTTGTAGATCGAGCCGGAAGGGCACGACGCCACGCAGGTCGGGTTGAGGCAGTGCTCGCACAGCCGCGGCAGGTACATCATGAAGGTGTTCTCGAACTGGCCGTAGATCTCGCGCTCGATGTCGCGGAAGTTCGCGTCCTTGCCGCGCTTCGCGAACTCGCCGCCGAGGATCTCCTCCCAGTTCGGCCCCCATTCGATCTTCTCCATCCGCTGCCCGGTGATGAGGCTGCGCGGACGCGCCACCGGCATCGCCTTCATCTCGGGCGCGCTCTGCAGGTGCTCGTAGTCGAACGTGAACGGCTCGTAGTAGTCGTCGATCTGCGGGAGGTTCGGGTTGGCGAAGATCTTCATCAGGATCGAGAGCTTGCTGCCCTGCCGGGGCTGGATCTTCCCGCTGCCCTTGCGGACCCAGCCGCCGTTCCAGCGGTCCTGGTTCTCCCAGTCCTTCGGGTAGCCGATGCCGGGCTTGGTCTCGACGTTGTTGAACCAGGCGTACTCCATGCCCTCGCGGCTGGTCCAGACGTTCTTGCAGGTGACCGAGCAGGTGTGGCAGCCGATGCACTTGTCCAGATTGAGGACCATGCCTACTTGCGCGCGGATTTTCATGATGTTCTCCTAGTGGCCTCAAGCCGGTTGCGCGGCCGGCGTGTCGAGCCAGTCCACCTTGTTCATCTTGCGCACGACGACGAACTCGTCGCGGTTGGTGCCGATCGTGCCGTAGTAGTTGAAGCCGTACGACAGCTGCGCGTAGCCGCCGATCATGTGCGTCGGCTTGACGACGATGCGCGTGACCGAGTTGTGGATGCCGCCGCGGTTGCCGGTGATCTCGGAGCCGGGCGTGTTCACGATCTTCTCCTGCGCGTGGTACATGAGGCACATGCCGAGGCTCACGCGCTGGCTCACCACCGCCCGCGCCGCGATCGCGCCGTTGACGTTGAAGAGCTCGATCCAGTCGTTGTCCACGATGCCGGCGCGCTTGGCGTCCACTTCCGACAGCCAGACGATCGGCCCGCCGCGCGACAGCGTCAGCATGATGAGGTTGTCGGTGTACGTGGAATGGATGCCCCACTTCTGGTGCGGCGTGATGAAGTTGAGCGCGATCTCGGGGTTGCCGTTGGGCTTCTTGCCCTGCATCGCATGGGTGGTCTTCAGGTCCACCGGCGGCCGGTAGACGCACAGGCCCTCGCCGAACGCCAGCATCCACTTGTGGTCCTGGTAGAACTGCTGGCGGCCGGTGAGCGTGCGCCAGGGGATCAGCTCGTGGACGTTGGTGTAGCCGGCGTTGTAGCTCACGTGCTCGGACTCGATGCCGCTCCACGTCGGGCTGGAGATGATCTTGCGCGGCTGCGCCTGGATGTCGCGGAAGCGGATCTTCTCGTCCTCCTTCGGCAGCGCGAGGTGCTTGTGCTCGCGGCCGGTGATCACCGACAGCGCTTCCCACGCCTTCACCGCGACCTCGCCGTTGGTCTCCGGCGCCAGCATCAGCACGACCTCGGCGGCGTCGATGTCGGACTCGATGCGCGGCAGTCCCTTGGTGACGCCCTCGGCCGTGACCGGGTAATTGAGCGCGGCGAGGTTCTTCACCTCGACCTCGGTGTTCCAGGCGATGCCCTTGCCGCCGTTGCCGACCTTGGACATCAGCGGTCCCAGCGCCGTGAACTTCTTGTACGTGTTGGGGTAGTCGCGCTCGACCACCGTCATCTGCGGCGCGGTCTTGCCGGGGATCAGCTCGCACTCGCCCTTCTTCCAGTCCTTGACGTCCACGCGCCTGCGCCAGCTCGGAGGGCGTATCGTGCAGCGTCGGCGTGAGCACGAGATCCTTCTCGACGCCGAGGTGGCCCACGCAGACCTCGGAGAACTTCTTGGCGATCGCCTTGTAGATCTCCCAGTCGCTCTTCGCTTCCCACACCGGGTCCACCGCCGCGGACAGCGGGTGGATGAACGGGTGCATGTCGGAGGTGTTGAGGTCGTTCTTTTCGTACCAGGTCGCGGTCGGCAGCACGATGTCCGAGTACATGCAGGTCGTGGACATCCGGAAGTCGAGCGTGACGAGCAGGTCGAGCTTGCCTTCCGGCGCCTCGTCGTGCCAGACGACGTCCTCGGGCTTCTGCCCCCCGAAGCTGCCGAGGTCCTTGCCCTGCACGCCGTGGCTGGTGCCGAGCAGGTGCTTCAGGAAGTACTCGTGGCCCTTGCCGGAGCTGCCGAGCAGGTTCGAGCGCCACACGAACAGGTTGCGCGGGAAGTTGGCGGGGTTGTCGGGATCGTCGCAGGACATCTTGAGTCCGCCGGACTTCAGCATCCCGACCGCGTATTCCTTCGGATCGCTGCCGGCGGCCGCCGCGTCCTTCACGACCTGCAGCGGATTGGTCTGCAGCTGCGGCGCGCTCGGCAGCCAGCCCATCCGCTCGGCGCGGACGTTGAAGTCGATCAGGCTGCCCGTGTACTCGTTGGGGTCGGCGAGCGGCGACAGGATCTCCTTCACCTCGACCTTCTCGTAGCGCCACTGGTCGGTGTGCGCGTAGAAGAACGACGTCGAGTTCATGTGCCGCGGCGGGCGGTGCCAGTCGAGCGCGAACGCGAGCGCCGTCCAGCCGGTCTGCGGGCGCAGCTTCTCCTGGCCCACGTAGTGCGCCCAGCCGCCGCCCGACTGCCCGACGCAGCCGCACATCACCAGCATGTTGATGATGCCGCGGTAGTTCATGTCGCAGTGGAACCAGTGGTTCATCGCGGCGCCGATGATCACCATCGACTTGCCGTGGGTCTTGTCGGCGTTGTCGGCGAACTGGCGCGCGACGGTGATCACCTGGTCGGCCGGCACGCCGGTGATCTTCTGCTGCCACGCCGGCGTGTAGGGGACGTCGTCGTCGTAGGACGCGGCGACGTTGCCGCCGCCCAGGCCGCGGTCGATGCCGTAGTTCGCGCACAGCAGGTCGAAGACGGTCGCGACCAGCGCCTCGCCGTCGGCGAGCGCCAGCTTCTCTCACCGGCACGTGGCGCAACAGGATGTCGCCGCCCTGGTCGTTGTTGCGGAAGGATTCGTGCTCGATCCCGCCGAAATAGGGGAACGCGACCGGCTCGACGCGAGTCGCGCGCGCCGATCAGCGACAGCGCGAGCTTCGTCTCGGCGCCCGCCGCGCCTTCCTTCGACTCGAGGTTCCACTTGCCGAGGTCGCCGCCTTCCTTCTGGCCCCAGCGGTAGCCGATCGAGCCCAGCGGCGACACGGCGGCGCCGGTCGCCTCGTCGATGGCGACGGACTTCCATTCCGGATTGTTCGCCTGCCCCAGCTTGTCGGCGAAATCGGACGCGCGCACGAGGCGGTCGGCGACGTACCGGCTGCCGCGCTTGACGAGCTTCACCAGCATCGGCATGTCGCTGTAGCGGCGGCAGTAGTCCTGGAAGTACGCCGACGGCTTCTCGAGGTGGAATTCCTTGAGGATCACGTGGCCCATCGCCATCGCCAGCGCGGCGTCGGTGCCCTGCGTCGGATGCAGCCAGAGGTCGGCCAGCTTCGAGACCTCGGCGTAGTCGGGCGTCACCGCGACGATCTTGGCGCCCTTGTAGCGGACCTCGGTGAAGAAGTGCGCGTCGGGCGTGCGCGTCTGCGGGACGTTGCTGCCCCAGGCCATGATGAACGTCGAGTTGTACCAGTCGGCCGATTCCGGCACGTCGGTCTGCTCGCCCCAGGTCTGCGGCGACGACGGCGGCAGGTCGCAGTACCAGTCGTAGAAGCTCATGCACACGCCGCCGATCAGCGACAGGTAGCGGCTGCCCGCGGCGTAGGAGACCATCGACATCGCCGGGATGGGCGAGAAGCCGATGACGCGGTCGGGGCCGTGCTTCTTGATCGTGTAGACGTTCGCCGCGGCGATGATCTCGTTGACCTCGTCCCACTGCGCGCGCACGAAGCCGCCGAGGCCGCGGATCGACTTGTACGACTTCGCCTTGACCGGGTCCTCGACGATCGACGCCCACGCCTCGACCGGCCCCAGCGTCTTCCTCGCCTCGCGCCACAGGCGCACGAGCCGCCCGCGCACCATCGGGTACTTCAGGCGGTTGGCGCTGTACATGTACCAGGAGTACGACGCGCCGCGCGAGCAGCCGCGCGGCTCGTGGTTGGGCATGTCGGGCCGCGTGCGCGGGTAGTCGGTCTGCTGCGTCTCCCAGGTGACCACGCCGCCCTTGACGTAGATCTTCCAGCTGCAGGAGCCGGTGCAGTTGACGCCGTGCGTCGAGCGCACGATCTTGTCGTGCGCCCAGCGGTCGCGGTAGGCGTGCTCCCAGGTCCGGTCTTCCGTGGTCACGACGCCGTGGCCGTCGGAGAACTTTTCCTGGTCCCGGGTGAAGTACGTGAGACGGTCGAGAAAATGGCTCATGCGATGCTCCTGATTGGGCGATTCAGCACGGCGATTCGGCGCCGTTGCGCGCGTAGAACCACCACGTCACGAGCGCGCACGAGACGTAGAAGACGAAGAAGGGATAGAGCGCCGCCGTGGTGCCGCCGGTCAGCGCCACGGCGGTGCCGTAGGCCTTGGGGATGAAAAAGCCGCCGAAGGCCGCGATCGCCGAGGCGAAGCCGAGCGAGGCCGCGCTCTCCAGCGTGCCCTCGGCGACGGCGCGCGCGGAGGCGTCCGCCTGGCCGGCGAACGCCCGCCGCCGGTCGGCGACGAAGACCGCGGGAATCATCTGGAACACCGCGCCGTTGCCGGCGCCGCTGGCGATGAACAGCAGCGTGAACAGCGCGAGGAAGGCGGGGTAGCCGAGGTGCGCGGCGCTGCCCTGGGCGAACAGCGATCGCGACGACGAAGGCCATCACGGCGAACGAGGCGAGCGCCACGCGCGCGCCGCCGATGCGGTCGGCGAGCCACCCGCCCGCCGGGCGCGCCAGCGCGCCGAGCAGCGGGCCGACGAAGGCGTAGGTCGTCGCGTCGACGCCGGCGAAATCCGTTTCGGCCAGCAGCGGGAAGCCGGCCGCGAAGCCGATGAACGAGCCGAAGGTGCCGAGGTAGAGCCAGGACAGGATCCAGTTGTGCTTGCGCATGAAGATCACCGCCTGGTCCTCGAACGAGGCCTTGACCGGCCCGAGATCGTCCATGCCGAACCAGGCGGCCAGCGCGCAGAGCACGATCGGCGGCACCCAGACCTAGCCGGCGTTCTGCAGCCAGACCTCGCGCGTGACCCCGCCGTCGGTCCACGTCTGCGCTGCGCCGCCGAAGGCGCCGAACAGCGCGACGCCGACGACCGCCGGCACGGCGAGCTGCGCGAGGCCCACGCCCAGGTTGCCGAGGCCGGCATTCCAGCCCAGCGCGGCGCCCTTCTGCTCGACCGGATAGAAGAAGCTGATGTTCGCCATGCTCGACGCGAAGTTGCCGCCGCCGATGCCGGCGAGAAGCGCCAGCGCGAGGAACGTCGGGTAGCCGGTCGCCGGATCCTGCACCGCGAGCGCCAGGCCGACCGTCGGCGCGAGCAGGGCGGCGGTCGACAGCGCGGTCCACGTCCGGCCGCCGAACACCGGCACCATGAAGGAGAAAAAGAGCCGCAGCGTCCCGCCGGCGAGGCCGGGCAGCGCTGCGAGCCAGAACAGCTGGTTGGCGCTGAAGTGGAAGCCGACGTGCGGCAGCTGCACGACCACCACGCTCCAGACCATCCACACCGCGAACGACAGCACCAGCGCCGGGATCGACAGCAGCAGGTTGCGCCGCGCGACCTGAGCGCCCTCGCGCGCCCAGAACACGCGGTCCTCGGGTTCCCAATAGTCAAGCGCGGACTTGCCCGCTCCGCGGGCGCGCGGATAACGAAAGGGCGACGACGAGTCTTGCGCAGGCATTTCTGCTCTGGGAGCGCGCGGATTGCGAAAGGTCACCAACGAGCTCAAGGATTCTTCACGTACGCGTTCTTGCGCAGGTAGAACCACCAGTTCAGGATCAGGCACAGCGCGTAGAAGATCGCGAAGCCGTACATCGCGTACTGCGGCGTGCCGGCCTTGATCTGCTCGCCGATCACGATCGGCGCGACGAACGCGCCGTAGGCCGCGATCGCCGAGGTCCAGCCGAGCACCGGGCCGGCCTGCGTGCGGTCGAAGATCACGCCGATGCTGCGGAAGGTCGAGCCGTTGCCGATGCCCGAGGCCGCGAACAGCACCAGGAACAGGGCCAGGAACGCGAAGAAATACTGCTCCGGGGTGGCCGATGCGTAGGCGAGCATCATCACGTAGCCGACGGCGATCGAAGCCGCGACCATCACGACGGAGATGATCTGGGTGACGATCGAGCCGCCGACCTTGTCGGAGATCCAGCCGCCGACCGGGCGGATCGCCGCGCCGACGAAGGGGCCGATCCAGGCGTAAGCCAGCACCGTCGGCGCGTTCGGGTTGTTCGCCGTGTGCTGCATCACGCCCGCCGCGTTGGGGACGTGGCTCACGCCGAAGATCACCTTCATCGCGAGCGGCAGCGCCATCGAGAAGCCGATGAACGAGCCGAAGGTCACGATGTACAGCAGCGTCATCGACCAGGTGTGCTTGTCCCGGAAGATCATGAACTGCTTGGCGACGCCCTCCTTCATCGGGCCGAAGGCCGCGATCTTCATCACCAGCAGCGCGGCGATCACGTCCAGCGGAATGGCCACCCACATGCTGATGAGGCCGAGGCCGGTGGGCTTCGGCAGGTACAGGTACAGGCCCAGGATCGACGGGATGAAGGCCAGCGTGTAGAGGTAGGTGATCTTGGCGAACGCGACGATCGGGTTGCCCGTGGCTGGCGAGACCGTCTTCAGGTTGTTCATGCCCCACCAGCACAGGATCGACAGCGGCACCAGCGAGGTCACCCAGGCGAAGCCGGCATTCTGGATCCACGTAGACGTGCCGGCGGGGATCTTGCCGAAGATCCAGCCGCTGTCCTTCAGCAGCGTCATCGGCTCGCCGCCGAAGTGCCCGAAGATGCCCAGCGTCATCACCAGCGGGATGACGATCTGCATCGTCGTCACGCCGAAGTTGCCGATGCCGGCGTTGATGCCGAGCGCGGTGCCCTGCAGGCGCTTCGGGAAGAACGTGCTGATGTTCGACATCGAGCTGGCGAAGTTGCCGCCGCCGACACCCGACCACAGCGCCATCAGCTGGAACGCCCACAGCGGCCAGTCCTTGTGCTGCAGCACGATGCCGGTGCCGATCGCCGGCGCCAGCAGCATCGCGGTGGTGAGGAAGATCGTGTTGCGGCCGCCGGCGAGGCGGATCAGGAACGATGCCGGGATGCGCATCGTGGCGCCGGCGATGCCGGCGATCGCGGTCAGCGTGAACAGCTCGGCCTGCGTGAACGGGAAGCCGAGGTTCAGCATCTGCACCGTGATGATTCCCCACATGCCCCAGACCGCGAAGCCGCACAGCAGCGCCGGCACGGAGATCGCGAGATTGCGATACGCGATGCGCTTGCCGGTCGACTCCCAGAACTCGTTGTCTTCCGGGCGCCAGTCGGCGATGTCCGCCTTGCCGGCCGGTTTCGACGGCGCCATGGCCGCGGTTGGTACGGTGCTCATCGTTGTCTCTCCAGTCGTGACGGCGGCCTCAGCCCTTGAGGCTGAAGCCCTTGGCGTGCCGGCCCATCAGCTCGGCGCCGCGCACTTCGGTCCAGTACATCCAGATCAGCGACACCCACACCACGGCGTACATCAGCATGAAGCAGCTGGTGCGGATGCCCGTGAGGTCGAGCAGGATCCCGAACAGGATCGGCAGCAGGAAGCCGCCGAGCCCGCCGGCGAGGCCGACGATGCCGGAGATCACGCCGATGTTGGTCGGGTATTCGTCGGCGATGTACTTGAACACCGAGGCCTTGCCGAACGCCCACGCCATGCCCATGACGAACATCAGCGCCGTGAACGCCCACGGGTCGAGGCCGATGTGGAAGGTCTTCGGGCCGTTGACCGTGGCGACGGTCATGTCGGTCTGCGGGTACGACAGGATGAAGAGACAGATCCACGACACCCACAGCACCCACCAGGTGACCTTGTGCGCGCCCCACTTGTCGGACATCCAGCCGCCGAACGCGCGCAGCACGCCGCCGGGAAGCGAGAATGCCGCGGCGAGCAGGGCCGCGAACTGGATGGAGAAGCCGTATTCGGCGACGTAGAACTGCGTCATCCACAGCGCCAGCGCGACGTAGCCGCCGAAGACGATCGAGTAGTACTGGCAGTACTTCCAGACGTTGGGGTCCTTGAGCGCCACGAGCTGCTCGCGCCAAGTGATCTTCGAGTCGACCAGGTGCGTCGGATCGCTGTGGCTGAACAGCCAGAACAGGATGGCGGTGCCGAGCATTACCGCCGCGTAGACCTGCGGCACCGCCGTCCAGCCGAAGCCCAGGATCAGCGCGGGCGCCACGAACTTGTTGACCGCGGCGCCCGAGTTGCCGGCGCCGTAGACGCCCATCGCGAAGCCCTGGTGCTTGCGGTCGAACCAGCGGGCGACGTACGGCGTGCCCACCGAGAAGGAGCCGCCGGCGACACCGACGAAGAGGCCGAGCACGAGGTACTGCCAGTAGGCGGTGGCGTAGCCGATCAGCCAGATCGGGACCACGCACACCATCATCAGCCAGAACAGCACGATGCGGCCGCCGAACTTGTCGGTCCACATCCCGAGCGGAACGCGGATCAGCGATCCGGTGAGCACCGGCGTCGCGGTGAGGATGCCGAACTGCGTGGCGTTGAGGTCGAGCGTCTTCTTGATCGGGATGCCGATCACGCCGAACATCATCCAGACCATGAAGCACACGGTGAACGCCAGCGTGCTCACGATCAGCACCGAAACGCCCTTTGCCTTGCTGCTCATCTCCATGCTGCCTGCTCCCTGCGGTCGCCCCTTGCGGTGGTGCGGCCATTCTGGGCGGCGGCGCGCGATCCGGGCATTCCCCGGTGGGCGGTCCCGGACGAGGCGAACGGACGATGCCGGGATAGTTCGAAGGAACTATGCGGGCGCGCCGATCGCGGCGATCGCGTAGCCCGGCGTTGACGGGATAAGTAGGGTCTGACCCTACTTATCCCGTCAACGCCGGGCTACGGGGGGTTGTGCCGGGCAAGACCACGATGGTCGAATGGTCGTGCGGGATGGTGGCATGCCGCCAACGGGCACGGCCTCACGGATTCTTGATCCACGTTAAAAGTGCGCAGTTGCTTTTCGCCCAACATCACGCATTGTTACGGCCCCCGGTACGGAGGCAGTGACGCAGGAAGTCGTCTGTGGCCGCCCGGATCGGTGGCGCGAGGTGCAGACGGCCACGGGCGACGGCAGGCCGCCCGGGGCGGGCGCCGTGAGCGCCGCCGCCGATCCAGCCTGCCGAGCGCGCAAGACCCGATCGATGTCCTGACCGAGCCGAAGACCTGATATGAAACGACCCCCACGCTCACTCCGTTCGCTGCCCCCCGAGGGGGCCGAGTACCGCGGCTCCATGCCGGCCTGCGCCGGCATGGACGGCACGAGGAGGCGTTGCGTCTCGCAACGCCGCGGCCTGCAAGGCCAGTCAGTCCCCTTCGGTCGGCCGGGCGGGTACTGACATGTACAAGATCATCCGCCGCGAAGCATTCTCGGAGACCACGTTTCTCTGGGAGGTGGCCGCGCCCGACGTGGCGCGCTCCGCCGAGCCCGGGCATTTCGTCATGCTGCGGCTGCGCGAGGGCGGCGAACGCATTCCGCTCACCGTCGCCGACTACGATCGCGACAAGGGCACGATCACTCTGGTGATCCAGGCGCTCGGCAAGACGACGCTGGAGATGCGCGACCACTACAAGGCCGGCGACACCATCGTCGATTTCGTCGGCCCGCTCGGCCTGCCCCAGCATGTGAGCCGGGCCGGGCACGTGGTGCTGGTCGGCGGCGGCCTCGGCGTGGCGCCGGTGTATCCGCAACTGCGCGCGTTCAAGGAGGCCGGCAACCGCACCACCGGCATCATCGGCTTTCGCAACAAGGACCTGGTGTTCTGGGAAGAGACCTTCGGCCGCTACTGCGACAACCTGATCGTCTGCACCGACGACGGCAGCTACGGCAAGCCGGGGTTCGTCACCGCGGCGCTGCAGGAAGTTCTGGACAACGACCGGCCGGACCTGGTCATCGCGATCGGGCCGCTGCCGATGATGAACGCCTGCGTCGAGACCACGCGCCCCTCCGGCGTGAAGACCATGGTGTCGCTGAACGCGATCATGGTCGACGGCACCGGGATGTGCGGCTCGTGCCGCGTCACGGTCGGCAGCGAGATCAAGTTCGCCTGCGTCGACGGGCCCGACTTCGACGGCCACCAGGTCGACTTCAAGGAACTGATGCTGCGCCAGAAGCGGTTCAAGGGGGAGGAGGCGGCGGCGAACACCGACTACGCGCACGTGTGCAACGTCGAGAAGGTGCTGTTCGAGCAGCACAAGACCAACTACAAGAAGTACAAGGATCTGGCGCCGCTGGCGACCAAGATGACCGAGCGCGATCCGCTGGAGCGCTCGCGCAACTTCAAGGAGGTCAACCTCGGCTACTCGATGGCCGACGCGATGGCCGAGGCCGAGCGCTGCATCATGTGCAGCAAGGCGGCCTGCATCGCCGGCTGCCCGGTGTCGATCGACATCCCGCGCTTCATCCGCCACCTGCTGGTGCGCGACATCGACGGCGCGCAGGCGGTCATCAACGAAACGAACCTGTTCCCGTCGGTGTGCGGCCGCGTGTGCCCGCAGGAATCGCAGTGCGAGGCGCAGTGCGTCGTCGGCCGCAAGCTCGAGTCGGTCGCGATCGGCCGGCTGGAGCGCTTCGTCGGCGACAACGCCCGGCCGCAGAAGGTCGAGCCGCTGCGCTTCGAGCGCCGGCTGGGCAAGGTGGCGATCGTCGGCTCCGGCCCCTCGGGGCTGGCGGTGGCGGCGGACCTGGCGCGCTACGGCTGCGACGTCACCGTCTACGAGGCGCTGCACGTGGTCGGCGGCGTGCTGCAGTACGGCATCCCGTCGTTCCGTCTGCCGCGCGACATCATCAGCCGCGAGGTCGACCAGCTGCGGGCCCGGGGCATCAAGTTCGAGACCAACAAGGTCATCGGCAAGACCTTCTCGGTGCTGCAGCTGATGGGCGAGATGGGCTTCGACGCGGTGTTCGTCGGTGCCGGCGCGGGTGCGCCGGCCTTCCTCGGCATCCCCGGCGAGTTCGCCGGGCAGGTCTATTCGGCCAACGAGTTCCTGACCCGCGTGAACCTGATGGGCGGCGACCGGTTCCCGTACCAGGACACGCCGATCACGCTCGGCAAGAGCGTGGTGGTGATCGGCGCCGGCAACACGGCGATGGACTGCCTGCGGGTCGCCAAGCGGCTGGGCACGCCGACCGTGCGCTGCGTCTACCGCCGCTCGGAAGCCGAAGCGCCGGCGCGCATCGAAGAGGTGCGCCATGCGAAGGAAGAAGGCATCGAGTTCTTCTTCCTGCACGGGCCGGTGGAGATCCTCACCGGCGACGACGGCAGCGTGCGCGGCATCAAGGTGCAGAAGATGGTGCTCGGCGAGCCCGACGCCAAGGGCCGCCGCCAGCCGATCCCGCAGGACGAGTTCCTCGAGCTCGACTGCGACACCGTGATCTACGCGCTCGGCACGAAGGCCAACCCGATCGTCACCAAGTCCACGCCGGGGCTCGAGTTGAACAAGTGGGGCTACATCGTGGCCGACGCGGCCACGCAGGCCACCAGCGTGCCGGGCGTGTTCGCCGGCGGCGACATCGTGACCGGCGGCGCCACCGTGATCCTGGCGATGGGCGCCGGACGCCGCGCCGCGCGCGCGATCGGCGCCTGGCTCGCCGGCGGCAAGCGCACCTGGCCGATCACCCAGGCCGACGCCGACGCGTTCGTGCCGCCCACGGCCGATCGGCGCCACTCCAACTCCAGCATCCAGCGAGATTCCATCATGAGCATCTGCCCGCGTTGCCAGCGCCCCCTCGAAGACGAAGAGCCCTACATCTGCTGCGCGGGCGTCGAGCTGCGCTGGCGCTGCAAGGACTGCCACAAGGTGAGCGAAGGCTTCGCCTTCCCCTACGGCATGTGCCCGCACTGCAAGGGCAAGCTCGAGATGCTCGACCGCGGCGCGATCCACGACGACCAGGCGATGGAAGCGGTGCGCAAGGCCTTCGAGATCGAGCTCGGCGGCCATGCCTTCTACCAGCGCGCCTCGCGCGACGCCAAGGATCCCGTGCTGCAGGAGCTCTTCGCCCGCTTCGCCGGCATGGAGAAGGAGCACATGGACACGCTGTCCAAGCGGTACCACGCCGAGCTGCCGACGGCGGCGGAGGATTTCCAGGTCGATCGCGCCGCCATCTTCGCCGGCGTCGACCGCAAGCCGGAAGACCCGGCGAACCTGTTCCGCATCGCCATCGCCTTCGAGCAGCGGGCGGTGGACTTCTTCACGCGGGAGGGCGCGCGCGCGCCCGCCGGCTCGGTTGAAAGCGATCTCTACAAGGAACTTGCCGCCGAGGAGCGCGAGCACGTTGCGCTGCTGACCACCGAGTACCGCCGCTGGGAAACCGGCAAGGCCGGCATCCTGTAGCCGCCTGCGCGTACCGCCACCCACCACACCACCACGCGGCCCGCAGCGCTGCAACGCCGGCTCATTGCCCATCACCGCCAAGAGAACGCCATGACCGAACGCTCGTATGTGCTGGACGGCAACGAAGCCGCCGCCCGCATCGCCCACCTCACCAGCGAGGTGATCGCCATCTACCCGATCACGCCGTCGTCGACGATGGGCGAGCTCGCCGACGAATGGTCGGCCAAGGGCCGGAAGAACATCTGGGGCATGGTGCCGGAAGTCATCGAGATGCAGAGCGAAGCGGGCGCCGCGGGCGCGGTGCACGGCTCGCTGCAGGCGGGCGCCCTGACGACGACGTTCACCGCCTCGCAGGGCCTGCTGCTGAAGCTGCCCAACATGTTCAAGATCGCCGGCGAGCTGACGCCGGCGGTGTTCCACATCGCCGCGCGCACGCTGGCCACGCACGCGCTGTCGATCTTCGGCGACCACAGCGACGTGATGACGGCGCGCACCACCGGGTTCGCGCTGCTGGCGTCCAGCAGCGTCCAGGAAGCGCAGGACATGGCGATGATCGCGCACATGTCGACGCTGAAGGCGCGGGTGCCTTTCCTGCACTTCTTCGACGGCTTTCGCACCAGCCATGAAGTGAACAAGATCGACCTGCTGTTCGAGGAAGACGTGCGCTCGCTCATCGACGACGATCTGGTGGTGGCGCACCGCAGCCGCGCGCTCAACCCCGACCGCCCGGTGATACGCGGCACGGCGCAGAACCCCGACGTCTTCTTCCAGGCGCGCGAGGCCTGCAACCTGTACTACCAGGCGGCGCCGGGCATCGTGCAGCAGTCGATGGACCGTTTCGCGGCGCTGACCGGCCGCCGCTACAGCCTGTTCTGGTACAGCGGCGCCCCCGACGCCGAGCGCGTGCTCGTGCAGATGGGTTCCGGCGTCGGCGCTTCGCGCGAGGCCGTGACCAAGCTCGTGGCCGCCGGGGAGAAGGTCGGCTTGCTCACGGTTCGCCTGTATCGGCCGTTCGACACGCAGGCCTTCGTCAAGGCGCTGCCGAAGACCGTGCGCTCGATCGCCGTGCTCGATCGCACCAAGGAGCCGGGCGCCATCGGCGAGCCGCTGTACCAGGACGTCGTGACCGCGCTGGTCGAGGCCTGGCCGGAAGGCACGCCGGCGCCGCGCGTCATCGGCGGCCGCTACGGCCTGTCGTCCAAGGAATACACGCCGGCCATGGCCAAGGCCGCGCTGGACGAATTGCGGGCGCCGCAGCCGAAGCGGCACTTCACCGTCGGCATTTTCGACGACGTCACGCACCTGTCGCTGAAGTGGGACCCCTCCTTCGACACCGAGGCCGCGGGCGTGACGAGGGCCGTGTTCTACGGCCTGGGCGCCGACGGCACGGTGGGGGCCACCAAGAACACCGTCAAGATCATCGGCGAGAATACGGACCTGCACGCCCAGGGCTACTTCGTCTACGACAGCAAGAAGTCCGGCGCGATCACCGTGTCGCACCTGCGCTTCGGCCCGAAGCCCATCGAGTCGACCTACCTGATCGACCGGGCCGACTTCATCGCCTGCCACCAGTTCGAGTTCATGGAAAAGCTCGACGTGCTGGCGCTCGCCCGCCCGGGCGCCACCTTCCTGCTGAACAGCCCCTACGGCCCCGACGAGGTGTGGGACAAGCTGCCGCGCGAGGCGCAGGAATCCATCCTCGCGAAGAAGCTGAAGTTCTACGTCGTCGATGCGCTCGCCGTGGCCCAGAAGGCGGGCCTCGCCGGACGCATCAACACGGTGACGCAGGCCTGCTTCTTCGCGATCTCGGGCATCCTGCCGCGCGAGGAAGCCATCGCGAAGATCAAGGACTCGATCCGCAAGACCTACGGCAAGCGCGGCGAGAGCGTGCTCACCCGCAACTTCGCCGCGGTCGATGCCTCGCTGGCGGCGCTCTCCGAGGTGGCGCTGCCCGGCCGCGCCGACTCGCGGCTGGCGCGCCGCCCGGCGGTCGCCCGCGCGGCCCCCGATTTCGTGCAGCGCGTGACCGCGATGATGCTCGACGGCAAGGGCGACCTGCTGCCGGTTTCGGCCATGCCGATCGACGGCACCTTCCCGACCGGCACCACGCAGTGGGAAAAGCGCAGCATCGCGCAGGAGATCCCGATCTGGGACGAGACCATCTGCACGCAGTGCGCGATCTGCCCGCTCGTCTGTCCGCACGCGGCGATCCGCATGAACGTCTTCACCGCCGAGGAGATGAAGCGCGCGCCGGCGGGCTTCAAGGCCGTGCCCTGGGCGCGCAAGGACGGCGGGGCGCTGGACGGCATGATGTACAGCCTGCAGGTCGCCCCCGACGACTGCACCGGCTGCGGCATCTGCGTCGACGTCTGCCCGACGCGCAGCAAGGCGGAGGTCAAGCACAAGGCGATCAACATGGCGCCGAAGCTCGATCACCTCGACGCCGAGCGCGTGAACTACGAGTTCTACCTGAGCCTGCCCGAGGTGCGTCCGCCGATGGACAGCATCGACGGCCTGCGCGGCTCGCAGTTGCGTCAGCCGCTGTTCGAATACTCGGGCGCGTGCTCGGGCTGCGGCGAGACGCCGTACCTCAAGCTGCTGTCGCAACTTTACGGCGACCACCTGGTGATGGCCAATGCCACCGGCTGCTCGTCGATCTACGGCGGCAACCTGCCGTCCACGCCGTGGTCGCAGAACGCCGCCGGCCAGGGCCCGACCTGGGCCAACAGCCTGTTCGAGGACAACGCGGAATTCGGCCTCGGGATGCGGCTGGCGCTCGATGCGCAGCGCGACCTGGCGCAGATGCTGGTGCGCGCGCTGCGCGCGCAGATCGGCGACCCGCTGGCCGCGGAGCTGCTCGATTCGCCGCAGGACAACGACGAGCAGATCCGGCTGCAGCGCGAGCGCGTCAAGCGGCTGAAGGCGATCCTGACCGCGCTGAAGTCCCCCGAAGCCGCGCGGCTGCTGGCCGTGGCCGACAGCCTGGTCGTGCGCAGCGTCTGGATCATCGGCGGCGACGGCTGGGCGTACGACATCGGCTACGGCGGCCTCGACCACGTGCTGGCCTCGGGCCGCAACGTCAACATCCTGGTGCTCGACACCGAGGTCTACAGCAACACCGGCGGCCAGGCGTCGAAGTCGACGCAGCGCGGCGCCGTGGCCAAGTTCGCGGCCGCCGGCAAGGCGTCCGGCAAGAAGGACCTCGGCATGATCGCGATGGCCTACGGCAACGTCTACGTGGCGCAGGTGGCGATGGGCGCCAACCCGGTGCAGACGGTGCGCACGTTCCAGGAGGCGGCCGCGTGGGACGGCCCGTCGCTGATCATCGCCTACAGCCACTGCATCGCGCACGGCATCGACATGACCACCGGCATGAGCCACCAGCGCGATCTGGTCAAGAGCGGCTACCTCACGCTGTACCACTACGATCCGCGCCTGGGCATGGGCGGCGCCGACCAGCCGCTGAAACTCGACTCGCGCAAGCCGACGCTGCAGCTCGAGCAGGTTGCGATGAAGGAGGGTCGCTATGCGATGCTGGCCCAGTCCGACCCGGCCCGGTCGAAGCAGCTGATGAAGTCCGCGCAGCACGACGCCAACGCGCGCTGGCAGCTCTACGAGCAGCTGGCCGGCGTGCACCGCGTGGTCAGCGAGGAAGGCCATGCCGACACCGCCGCCACCGGGGCCGCCGCTGCGCCGGCGGCGCCCGCCGCGGCCGGCGACAACAAACCCGCCGCGACACCTGCGCAGGAGTCAACGAATCATGAGCGTCGATCTTCGCACCCGTTACCTCGGTCTCGAGCTGAAGCATCCGATCGTGGCGTCGGCCTCGCCGCTGACGAGCTCGATCGACAGCCTGAAGCGCCTGGAGGCCGCCGGCGTGGCGGCCGTCGTGCTGCCGTCGTTGTTCGAGGAGCAGATCGATCATGACGAGATGGCCGCACACAATCTGATGCTGTACGGCGCCGAGCTGTCGCCGGAGGCGCACGGCTTCTTCCCGGAGATGCAGAACTACCGTACGGGGCCCGACCAGTACCTGAAGCTGATTGCCGACGCCAAGCAGGCGCTTTCGGTGCCGGTGATCGCCAGCCTCAACGGCCACACTCCTGGCGGCTGGACCACCATCGCGCGCCAGTTCCAGGACGCCGGCGCCGACGCGATCGAGCTGAACGTCTACTTCCTGGCCGCCAGCGTGGACGACTCCAGCGCCGAGGTCGAGCAGCGCTATGTCGATCTCGTGCCGTCGGTTACGCGGGCAGGTCAGCATCCCGGTCGCCGTGAAGGTCGCGCCCTATTTCAGCGCGATGGCCAACATGGCGGCGCGGCTGACCAAGGCCGGCGCGTCCGGGACTGGTGCTGTTCAACCGCTTCCTGCAGCCCGACATCGTGCTCGAGGACCTCGAGGTGTCGCCGCACCTGGTGCTGTCCACCTCCGACGAGCTGCGCCTGGCACTGCGCTGGATCGCCATCCTGCGCGGCCGTGTGGACTGCCAGCCTGGCCGCCACCGGCGGCGCGCACACGCCCGACGACGTGCTCAAGCTGCTGCTGGCGGGTGCCGATTGCGTGATGCTGGCCAGCAGCCTGCTCACCAAAGGCCCGAGCCACGTCGGTACAATGATGCGGGGCGTGCAGGACTGGATGACCGAGCGCGAATACACTTCGGTGGCGCAGATGAAGGGCTCGCTGTCGCAGCAGTCCTGCCCCGATCCGGGCGCCTTCGAGCGCGCGAATTACATGAAGGCGCTGCAGTCCTACACGAGCGAGTTCGCCTAGCAGCCCGCGGCAGGCACTTCGCATCAGGCTTGACGACGACAACGAAAAGGAGACCCGAATGGCACTGATCATCAACGAGGACTGCACCGCATGCGACGCCTGCGTGGAGCCGTGCCCCAACAAGGCCATCACGGCCGGCTCGCCGATCTACGTGATCGACCCGGCGAAGTGCACCGAATGCGCCGGCGCGCACGACGAGCCGCAGTGCATCACCGTGTGCCCCGCGGACTGCATCGTTCCCGACCCCAATCACGCAGAGTCGCGCGAAGAGCTGCTGGCGAAGTACGCGAGCCTGCACGGTTGAGCTGAACCGCGCCCGGCCCGGTGGGGCGCAACAGTCCCGCGGCGGCGTGCAGCGGCGAGATGCCGGCGGTTTTCCGCTTTCGGTGAAGTCCGGGAGGGCGTTACGGCGCGCTCAACGGACTTGCGTTCCCGTCGGATTTTCGTCTAACCGGGGCATGGTCGCGGGCCGCCATTGTTCGCGACCCACTGCACCACAAGCTGATCCTCTTCGTCCACTCGGGTGCCGATGTTGACGAAGCCGAGTTTCCTGACCACTTTGGCGGAGGCCAGGTTGTCCGGGGCCACCTCCGCGAATACCTCCCGCACGCCGGTGCCGAAGGCGAGCTGCAGAAGCAGTCCGACGGCCGCGGTCGCCGCGCCCTGGCCCCGATTGCCTGGCGAGACGCCGTAACCGATTTCGACGCGCCCGTCCTTCGGCGCATCCTTGAAGCCGCAGCCGCCGATGATCCGCTGATCGCGGTTGCGGACGATCAGGAACGTATTGCACCAGAACTCGGCCTTGCCGTCCGCAATCAGCTTCAGCGCCCGCGCAGCCACGAACGAAGGCGGCAATGCGCCCTCCTCGACCCGCGACGCCAATGCCGCCGGAAGGCGCGCATCTGCGCATTCGAGCAGTTCCTCACGGGAGAGTTGAAGCAGCGAGAAAGGCATGCTGGCGGTGGCTGACTTTCGCGCCACCCGGCCGGAGAGGGCCTGACCCGCTGCCGGTCGCCCAGACTGCCGGAGGACCGGTTGCGCGAGGCGTCAGGCCTCGATATGCAGCGCCTCGCTCGACACCGCGCGCGCCCTCGGGCCGAAGCTCGAGATGTTGCTCAGCGTGACGTTGTGATGCGCAATCACCTGGCGCGGACTCACGTGCTCATTGCCTTCCGTCGTGTGCCCGTCGGCCACCAGGATGACTGAATAGCCGAGCGCGAGCGCCCTGCGCGTGGTGGTGTCCACACAGAATTCCGTATGCATGCCGCAGATGATCAGATCGGTTATGCCGCGCGCCTCGAGCGTGGTTTCGAGATCCGTGCGCAAAAACGAGTCCGGCGTGGCCTTCCTGAGGCGAAGGTCGGCGGGTTCTGCATGCAATCCCTCGGCGAGCTGCCAGGCGCGAGTGCCAAACTCGAGGTACCCGGTCTGCGACTCGTGCTGGATGAAGATCACCGGGACGCCTGCCGCGCGGGCCTTGGCTGAAACCCGATTGATCCGGCTGATGACATGCGCCGATTCGAAGGCCTGATGTTCGCCTTCGCACAAGCCTTGCTGAACGTCGATGACGAGAAGCGCTGTTTTCATGGCGGGCGGCGTCGATCGAGGGCTGTTGGGGGCAGCGGGGGTGAAGTCGGCCATGCCTTGCTGCACCTTCGGCATTGTGCACGAGCCGGCGCGGTCACCGCGACGAAGTTTGCCACACGAGCCGCGCCTCGAACCCGTTGCGGCGCCCCTCCGGCGGACTGCTCAGCACGAGCTTCGCACCCATGCGTCTGGCCAGCGTATCGACGATCGAGAGGCCGAGGCCGGCGCCGCTCTCCGCGGCTCCCGACCCACGAGCGAAGCGCTTCACCAGTGACGGGAGCTCGGCCGGAGCAACGCCGGGGCCATCGTCGATCACCGCCAGCGATGCCACCCCGCGTGTTTCGGCGCACATGACCCGGATGAAGGACCCACCCTCGCCGTGGACGAGGGCATTTTCCACGAGATTGCGCAGCGCAAGTCCGATCGCGTCCAGGTCGCCGCGCACGCGCACGGGCGCCACCTGCGCGACTATGCTTCGCCCCCGCAATCGGGGACTCCGGTTGAACTCGTCGACCGTCAGCCGGACGACCCGCGACAAGTCGACCCAGTCATCGGTCAATGCCTGTGCGCCATCGGCGCGCGCCAGCGCGAGCAGCCGTTCGGCAAGGCGCGCCAGGCGAGAGAGCGCGGCGACCAGCGCGCCGGCCGGTTCCTGCAACGCGGTTTCTTCCGCCCGTGCGGCCAGCAGCTGCGCCTGCGCCAGCGCTGCCGCGATGGGCGTGCGCAACTCGTGTGCGCTGTTGTACGTAAAGCTGCGCTCGGCTTCGAGCGCGGCGGCGAGCCGCGCGAGCAGGTGGTTCGTGGCCTTGACCGCCGGTCGCATTTCGGTCACGACGCCATCGAGCGAGAGCAATCCAAGCGCCTGGGGATCCTGGCGCGAGACGGCGTTGGCGGTACGCTGAACCTGCTGCACCAGCGAGTGCGAGGCACGAAACAGGATGAACACGGCGAACGCAAGCAGCGCCGCCAGCGGCACCGTCAGCCACACCAGCGCCTTCACCAGCGCGTCGCGCCGTTCGACCAGCGGATCCGCAAGCTGGAGGAAATGCCCGTGCTCGCGATCCTCGAGCGTCAGCACGCGCCACCCGTCGACATCGACGAAGCCCGGTTCAAGCGAAATGCCGAGCAGCCCGGGCGGCGCATTGCTCGAGCGCAGGAGCATCTGCCCGGACCGGTCACGGATCTGATACACAAGCCGCTCGTGGGGCGGTGTTGCGTGCGGCGGCGGTGTGGTTTCGCCGAGCAGGGCGGCGGTTACCAGCGGATCGTCGATGTGCCTGACCAAAGTCATCAGAATCATGCCGCTCTCCTGCAGCTCATCGTCCGATTTCTCGTCGATCAGGTGCTTCAGCACGACCCCGCTGCCCAGGACTCCCGTGAGCCACAGCACGGTGAGGCCGACGAGCAGGCTGCGCGTCAGCCGCTCCGTGACGGAGCCCGGCCGCCGGAAGGCCATCATCCCGACTCCGGCGCGTCGTGCCCGGCGGCACCCCACTGGTAGCCAAACCCGCGCACGGTCCGGATCGCGTCGCGGCCCAGCTTGCGTCGCAACCGGGAGACATAGACCTCCACCACGTTGCTGCCCACGTCGTCGTCGAGCGTGTAGATCGAATTCTCCAGTTGCTGCCGGCTCAGCACGCGGTGCGGGTTCTGCGCGAGCTCGACGACGAGCGCGAATTCGTGCGCCGTGAGGTCGACCAGAATGCCCGCCAGCCGCACCTCGCGTGCGGCAAGGTCCACGGTCAGCACGCCCTGCTCGATCTTCGGCGAGCTTCGGCCCGAGCGCCGTCGCGCCAGTGCACGAACGCGCGCCGCCAGCTCGGGCAGGTCGAACGGTTTGACGAGATAGTCGTCGGCGCCGGCATCGAGTCCGCGCACTCGATCCGACAACCGGTCCCGTGCCGTGAAAATAAGCACCGCGGGCGACTCCGCCTGTCGCGAAAATAGCGGCAGCAGCGAGAGTCCATCGCCATCCGGCAGTCCGAGATCGAGCGCGATCACTGCGTAGTCGCCCGGAAGGCACGCCCGCGCGGCCTTCAGGCTTGCGACCCAATCGACGGCGTATGATTCCCGCGCCAGGTAGTCCCGTACCGCAGCTCCGAGGGTCGGATCGTCTTCCACGACGAGAATTCGCATCCGCGTAGCGTACGGCAATCGGCACCAGGCGGCAAAGCACGCCGCCGTGCGTACCGGGTCGCGAGCGCACCGGCAACCGGCGGCGAAGCCGTCGCGCGAGGCGTCGGGGCCATCCGGCTTTCGTTCAGGTTCTGTTCAGATTTCGGGTGTAGGGTCGGGAGCAGACCGCGGGGGATTTGCAGATGCAAACTGGATTTCTGAAGCCGCAATTTTCGGCCATTGCCGCGCTGGCGGTCGCGTTGGTCTCCTGTGCAGCCGCTTGGGCAAGGCCGCCTTACCAGGCGGAGCTCTTCGCGCGATATCCCAGTGCCGCGGTTTCCCTTTCGCAGTGCGTGGCCTGTCACGACGACACTTCGACCTTCTCGCTGAACGTGTTCGGCGACGCGTTCCTGGCCAATGGCCTCGCCCTCAATGCCACCCTTGAAGCACTCGATTCCGATGGCGACGGCGCCACCAATGGCGAAGAGCTCACGGCCTCGCCTGCCACGGCCCCCGGTGATCCGAAATCGAAGCCCGGCTCCGCCGGTGTTCCACCCGCACCACCGGCGACTCCGCCCGCACCACCGGCGACTCCGCCCGCGCCGCCGGCGGTGACGGACGGCCCGACACTCTACGCAAACCACTGTGCGACCTGCCATGGGGCACTTGCCGGCTCGACCAAGGGGGGGGCAACTCCAGCCCGGATGCAGAATGCGATTGCCGGCAATGTCGGCGGCATGGGATCCCTGTCGACCCTGTCGGCCGCACAGTTGCAGGCCATCGCGTCGGCACTGGCGCCGGCGGGGCCAGCTTCGTCGCTCAACTACACCGGGATGTGGTGGAAGCCCGCCGAATCGGGCTGGGGCATCAACGTCAACCATCAGGGCGACATCGTGTTCGCGACGCTGTTCACCTACGATGAGAGAGGTGCGCCGTTGTGGGTGATGATGACCGGCGTGCTGCAAGCCGACGGCCGGACCTATGCTGGTGATCTCTACCAGGTCAGCGGTCCCGCCTTCAACGCGCAGCCGTTCATTCCGATCACCGCCGCCAATCTTTTCAAGGTCGGCACGATGTCGCTGACCTTCTCCTCCGCGAGCAGCGCAACCCTTTCCTACACCTACCAGGGCGTAGTCGTTGCCAAAGACATCGTGCCGCAGGTCTTCGGAACCGCGGCGGCGAGTTGCAGCGCCACGACCGGCAGCCGGGCTGGCCTCACCAACTACCAGGATATGTGGTGGAACCCGGCGGAGTCCGGCTGGGGCGTCAATATCGTCCACCAGAACAGCACCCTCTTCGCCACGCTGATGACCTACGACCTCACGGGCAGCAACCTGTGGCTGGTGATGTCGGCCGGATTGCCGCAGTCCGACGGGTCGTATCTGGGGTACCTCTACCGGGTCAACGGCCCGGCCTTCAATGCGCAACCCTTCACGCCGATCACGGGCGCTAACCTTGCCCAGGTCGGCACGATGCGATTCACCTTCACTGACGGCATTACCGGCACGCTCGCTTACACGGTCAATGGCGTTCCGGTATCCAAGTCGATCACGCGGCAGGTGTTCGCGACCCCCGTTCCCGCCTGCTCGTCACCCGTTCCGCCCCTGGTGAACCAGCCGACGGACGGCCCGACGCTCTACGCAAACCACTGCGCGGCCTGCCACGGCGCGCTCGCGAGCTCGACCAAAGGTGGGGCGACCCTGACGCGGATGCAGACTGCGATCGGCGGCAACGTCGGTGGCATGGGCTCGCTGGCGACGCTGTCGACGATCCAGTTGCAGGCCATCGCGTCGGCCCTGGCGTCGGTGGCGCCGCCCGCGCCGCCGGTGACAACGGACGGCCCGACGCTCTACGCAAACCACTGCGCGGCGTGCCACGGCGCGCTCGCGAGTTCGACCAAAGGTGGGGCGACCCTGACGCGGATGCAGACTGCGATCGGCGGCAACGTCGGTGGCATGGGCTCGCTGGCGACGCTGTCCACGATCCAGTTGCAGGCCATCGTGTCGGCCCTGGCGTCGGTGGCGCCGCCCGCGCCGCCGGTGACAACGGACGGCCCGACGCTCTACGCAAACCACTGCGCGGCGTGCCACGGCGCGCTCGCGAGTTCGACCAAAGGTGGGGCGACCCTGACGCGGATGCAGACTGCGATCGGCGGCAACGTCGGTGGCATGGGCTCGCTGGCGACGCTGTCCACGATCCAGTTGCAGGCCATCGTGTCGGCCCTGGCGTCGGTGGCGCCGCCCGCGCCGCCGGTGACAACGGACGGCCCGACGCTCTACGCAAACCACTGCGCGGCGTGCCACGGCGCGCTCGCGAGTTCGACCAAAGGTGGGGCGACCCTGACGCGGATGCAGACTGCGATCGGCGGCAACGTCGGTGGCATGGGCTCGCTGGCGACGCTGTCCACGATCCAGTTGCAGGCCATCGTGTCGGCCCTGGCGTCGGTGGCACCAGCGCCCTCGCCGACTTGCGGCAGCTGCCATGGGCTTCCCCCGAGGACAGGCGAGCACGGGGAGCACAATTCGCGATCGTGCAGCACCTGCCACGGTGCGGGCTACAACTCGACCACCGTCAACCCCGTCACCCACAACAACGGAATCAAGGATCTGGTCGCGACCATCGGCTGGAGCGCGACGAGTCGCAGCTGCACCAATTCCTGCCACGGCAAGCAGTCCTGGTAGCTCCCTGGCGTGGGGGCCGTGGCGCCCGCTCTGTCTGCTGCGGTTCCTGGCCCGGCCGCATGCGCGGGATGCCCGACGCGAGACCGGATACGCGACGTCCGGATTGCCGATGGCGAAGAGGACGAAATCCTCTTGGCGGTGAATAGGGTGGCTGATGGGGCTCGAACCCACGACAACCGGAATCACATTGACCTCGACCCCGCCCACGTTGGCGGCCCGCCACAGGGCGAGGATCATCGCGTCGGGCACATAGCAGGGGTGTGTAGCCCAGCCTCCGAGATCGTGCCCCACAACGCGATCGCGCCCCGCGATCCAGAATATGATCGCGCTATGCTCGGCACCGTACAGACTGCAATCCCACGATGCGCCAGCCTAATTGCGTTATGTACTGGCGCCCCTCCATTCCCCGCAAGGCAGCCTTGGCCGCGCTCTTCAGGGCTGCGAGGCGCCGCTTGACCGACCAAACTGGTGACGTGGCCGAACTCCCGAACGCGCGAATCATCACTGCGACAAAGGAGTTGAATCAGATCACGGATGACATCCGAGGTGCCCAAGGAGCGCCGGAAGAGGCACCTTCGGCCATTCCGAAAAAGTCACCGCTGGTCGTTCATACGGTAGGCAAGATTCTGCAGCGTCCGCCGCGATAGCCTCGCCGCGAAGTAGCAGGAATGGCGTCCATCGCCCAGACCACAAGTAGCGCAGGAGAGGCGAAAAACGCGGCGGCCATGAGCAACCGCGTCTCGTCCGACGTAGACAATTCTGCGCGCCCAACGCTGCAGATAGTGAAACCGCCGAAGATGAGACATAGGCTCTCGCTCTTAGTTGGATTGGGACAGTCTGTGGCAGAATATGACAACGTCCTGACTCAATTTGTGCGGGCCTTGCCCCTTCGTCAATGACAAGTCGAGGTGTAGCGATGAACCATAGAAAGATCGCAGTGATACTGCTTTCGATTTTTACGGCGTTGCCAGCCGCTTTCGCCAAGGAGTCCGCGCCGAGCACGAATACCGGCGGGTCGGGGATTGAACTCACCCAATCCGTGCCGAAGCGAGTGGCTCCGCCAGGCCGCGACGCGGCCCCCGACCCGGATGCGCGGCACTGCCTTGAGTTCCCGACCAACCTCGAAGTCATCGCCTGCGCAGAGAAGTACCGCGCGCACAAGCGCAATCCGTAAGTGTCCCACCAAGGGCCAACGCGTATGCCCGCGATAAGTTAGCGCAAGCGTGCACCCCGCTCCGGCGGGGTTTGTTGTGTGTGGTGGCGGTCAGCGTCGAGGACGCTCGGGGAGGGAGGGTAGCCTGACCCTCGGAAAAATCGCGCCTGCGTTGCTCTGCGCGGCCAGTGCTACTGCTTCCGCCCGGCGCCCGTGATCCACAGGCGCGAGGCGCGCCGGGCGTAGCGAAAGAAGGGAGTTATTGCGCTGGGATGGCCAGCGAGATCTGGCGACCGTACGGTCTGCCCTTTTTCTGGCGGGGTCCTACCAGTGTCCCGTGAATCAGAAAAAATTCGACGGGACGGGCGCCAAATTATTGATTTATTGGGGTGGCTGATGGGACTCGAACCCACGACAACCGGAATCACAATCGAAAAAAGGGGGTGGTGGCGTTCCCGTAAGCGCTTGAATAAAAAGAAAGTCGGTTAATGCCGATTCGTCAAAAACCGGCACAACCGGGCACAAAACCGGACACACCGAGCAGAGCACTGGATGAACTGCGGCACGGCGACCGCGATTGACCGCGGTCTCCCGACACAAAGCCTGCCTACCCCTCGGTCTCAACCGTCACCTTGCGCGGTTCCTCGACTCGCCTGGACGCGTCGAGCACTTCGATCGACACGATGTTGCCCGTGGCATCGTAGTCGAGGATCACTCCCGGCTTGTCCTCATCGCTCTCGGCAACAGGAACATCGCGGAACACCACGGCCAAGGTGTCGGTCTTGGCGTCGTAATTCACCTTCATGCCTTGCTCCAGTACTTTTCGATCTTGGTTGTCCGGTATACCGTGACCACTGTCTCAGCGCTTGGGCCCGCGTCCACCACGACCCGTACAAGATACAGCGTCCCGCCGGTCGGCAATGCGACGCGTGACTGCCGAATCTCCCGCCCTGGCCGAACGACGAGCCGCTGCTCCGGCTCGCGAGCCACAGCGAGGACCATTTCCTCGCTGAGTCCTCGGCGCGCTGCCTGCTCCTGGGCATGCTTCGAAAGGGCAATCATCCGACTCTCGCCCAGCGAAGCGCCATTCCAACGCCATATCGAGGCACAATTTGCGATCACCGCTACGCAGCAGGCTGGTGTTGACGATTGGCACTGCACCTGAGGCGACGCAAGCAATGCAAAAGGATCGGTATCGTTCAAAGACCTTGTTGGCTGTTGCCGGACAGCGCGGGTCTGCAACTTGACAGGGAAACAACGCCTCCGGGCCGTCGATGTCGCGTACGGCATGAATCGCCAATCCCGCCTAGACCTGGGCACCGATGGGTTGAGACCTTGGCTCTGGCTCAACAAGCGTAGCTCGAACTTGATCTGCCGTCCGACCTTCGCGTTGTCGTAAACCCTCGGCGCTCAATCTCCGGGCGTCCCGTTTCGGGACGCCCGATCGGGCAGAGTTCGTCGGCGGCAGTCGACCCTTCTCCGTCCTGTGCCCGACGAATCCGACGTCCGTTACGCTGCGGCACCCGCCGTTCGGTCGCGGCTCCGCAATGGGCGCGTTCGGCCAGAACCGGTCAAAGCGCCACTTCCGCCAAAGCAGCCGCTCACAGGCTATGGCAAGCCATGAGCGGTAATACAGTCGTTGACGTTGGTGAGGCGTAGTATTGGCCGCCTGACACACGTCAACGAGATGATTCAGTTGTGAATCGGCAACGTTCCTCGGCGGTATTGACGTCTGCCTTAGGAAACCACGCTTTCTAGCGGGACCCCGCGCCACATGAAAGCGGCGGAGCGGATCGCGATCGTAGGAGGGAGCGGGGCGGGCAAGACAACGCTGGGAAAGCAGCTGGCGAAACTCGTCGATGGGGTCTTCGTCGAGATAGATGCGATCCAGCACAAGCCTCATTGGAATAAGGCATCCCATGAAGAGATCCGCGCTGGCATTTATGCTGCGCTTAACGGGCAATCCCGTGGGTCATCGACGGCATATGCGAACGCGAGGTCGGTAATTTCATCGCGAGCCGAGCCGACCTTATCGTTTGGCTAGACCTACCACTTGCGGCGAAACTCGTGCGCCTTCTTCGGCGATCGTGGAGACGGGTGCGGACGCGCGAGGTCCTCTGGAATGGAAACGTCGAGACGTGGCGCGACGTCTTCGTTGGGCGCGATTCCGTGGTCGTCCATCCGCTTCGCACTCACTATCGCAACAGGCGGCAGATGCTCGCTCGCTCCGACCAAGCAAAGATTGTGCGACTTCGAAGCACCCGCGAAGTCGACGAGTGGTTGTCAAGGTTGCAGAAGCAACGAGACGATTCTCAAAGGACCCGCCGTCTGACACCGGAAGGTCGCTAACGAGCGATGAAGGCGACTCACCACTAAGCTAGACGTCAGCAAACTTGCATAGCCACTCTTGAGCTGCGCGTACGCTGCTGGGTCGATCGCGCCCATTGACCAACCGTGGCCGGCGACCGGTGTCAGGATGCAGCGGACCTTCGACGCTCCACCTTGATCTTCCGTAGGGGGCCGGTCACTGCCGCTCATGCTGGCGCGCCGGCGCCACCAGTGGCCGGTTACGGGCGCTCGAAAAACCGCAGGTTCAAGTGTTGGTTTTCCGCTGTACAGCGGCGCTTGCCATGAGCGACAGTGCGCAGCATGCCGTCCATGACGGGCGGCGCCCGCTTTGGTTTGTTGCAGTACGTTGGCCACGCCAGGCCGGAATGACGCGCCTTACGCGTCGCCCTTTGCCGAGCGATCGGCGCCCAATGCCGTCCTGCCTCTGAAAGCCGGCGGGCCCTTCCGGGCCTGAGGTTACGTCGAAAGATCCGCTGCGGTCGGTTGTTCGTTGCCGCAGCTTCGTTAGACCCCGGCGCAATCGCACCAGGCTTTATGCGGCGCGGTCGCAAGTCGGGCTGTGGGACTCCGGGTGGCGTTCATCTTCGAGCGCGCCCGCGGTGTCCATCATGGCAGGCGCGACCGGCCGCCGATCGTGTGCCGCAGCGCTGTGCTGCGCACACCCTTTGGCCGGCTCGCTGCGCCAACTCCCCTGGCCCAGCGCGCGTCGTTACTAGCGGGCCACCGCTAGTGACGTACGCGCACCTTGGCGCCCTGTCTGCGTTTGCGCGGTGTTTCTTCGCGTGACGCAGCGCTCCAAACCACGTGACGGCCTCTCCGGCCAGGTTCACGCCTCCCTTCGACCGGCGCAATGCCGGTCGCCATCGGATCCGTCCCCCGGATCGTCCCACGCGCCTGCTTCGGCGCCCCCCGAGTCCTGGGTCAAGGGCTTTCGCGCTGGCAGTTCCCACCGGAACGCAGCGCGACGCCAACAGAAGCGCCGTGCGGCGCTGGCGAGCAGCAAAGCAACCGCACACAACGGGATGTGGTGTCCCGTGCTCGCAGCTATCCACTGGAGTCGCTACGGCGCTCCAGGCGAGCAGCAACACTTACCTGAATGGAGTTCACCACGGCAGCAAAGGACGGCGTTCCGGCGCCTTGTACAAGGCTATGACGATAGGAGATGACGCATGCGCGACCTGAACCACGACTTCAAGGAGCTCTGCCGGCACAACCGCGACGGCAGCTACGCCACCCAGGCCGACCGGGCACACATCCTCGATCTCGTCGCCAACCAGCTGCACGAGATGGGCGTGCGCGGGCTGCGCGCCCAAGGCTTCAAGCCCCGGCACGTGCAGATGCTGGTCGAGCGCTGGCTCGGCGAGAAGCTCGCCCCGGGAACGATCAAGAACCGGATGAGCCAGCTGCGCTGGCTGGCGCAGAAGATCGGCAAGGACAACATCGTCGAGCGCACCAATGCCGCCTACGGCATCCCGGACCGGGTGTACGTCACCAACATCTCAAAGGCAAAGGAGCTTAGCAGGGAACAGCTCGATGGCATCCGCACCCCCTGTGCCCGGATGTCGCTGCGCTTGCAGGCGGCCTTCGGCCTGCGCCGGGAAGCTTCGATCAAGATCGTCCCGGCGCGGGCCGACCGAGGCGACACGCTGGTGCTCAAGGCTTCCTGGAACAAGGGCGGGCGGGAGATCCGGATTCCCATCCGCACCCCGGAGCAGCGGCAGCTCCTCGACGAAGCCAAGGCGCTCGCCAAGGGCAAGAGCCTGGTCGCACCGGGCTACGCCACCTACCGCGATTACCTGCAGCACTTCCGCTACGAGTGCGGGCGGGTCGGCATCCACGCCTTCCACGGGCATCGGCATCTGTACGCCCAGACCCGCTACCAGGAAATGACCGGCTGGCAGTGTCCGGCCCGCGGCGGTCCGACGTCCAGGCAGCTCACGCAGACAACAGAAGGTCGCTCGATCGCGAAGCGCGGGAGACCATCAGCCACGAGATGGGCCACGGCCGCGAGCAGATAACCGCCGTGTATCTCGGACGGTAACTGCATGAGCACGCGGGCTACTTGACTGCATGCAACGACTCCCAGGACACGCCATGCAAACCCTGAGCCTTCGGGAAGCAGCTGCGATGCTCAAAACGACGCCAGAAACGGTGTCGGCTATGATTCGCAACGAGCGGCTGCCGGCGGCCAAGATCGGGCGCGCCTGGGTGTTGGTCGACGTCGACGTAATTCGATGGTTGCGCGGCCGCTACCCGCGCGAGGAGAAGGAATGCGGCTCTTCCGGAGAAGCGATGCTGATGCATGGTGGTGCGATTTCTGGCACCAAGGCAGGCGCACTAGAAAAAGCACTGGCACGGCCGACCGGCGCGAAGCGCAAGAGTATGCGGACCGGCTCAAAGCCGAGCTCTGGCGACGCGCCAGACTCGGCGAACGTCCTGCCGTTACATGGGACACCGCCGTCCTAGACTGGCTCGAGGCGCACAAGCATCTGCGCACCCTGTCCGATCGCAAAGACCAGCTGCGTTTCGCATCGAAATGGTTCAAGGGCAAAGCGCTGACCGCGATCGACCGTGACGCACTCGACGCCCTCGGGAAGAAGAAGGCCGCGACGGGTGTCGGGCCGGCGACGGTAAATCGTCATCTGGCGGCCGTATCGGCCGTCCTCGGACACGCATTCAAGAAGGGATGGCTTCCGGTCAAGCCGCCTATTCCGAAGCGCCACGAGCCCGAGAAACGCATCCGCTGGGCAACGCAAGAGCAGGCGAGAAAGGTCATTGCAGCATTGCCACGGCATCTTGCGGCTATGGCGGAGTTCTCGCTCGCTACTGGGCTCCGGCAATCCAATGTGACGCACCTCGAATGGTCGCAGGTCGATCTCGGGCGCCGGCTCGCGTGGATCCACGCCGACCAGGCGAAGGGCAAACGCGATCTCGCCGTGCCGCTATCGGATGCGGCGGTCGAGGTATTGCGCCGTCAGCTCGGCGCGCATGCGAAATGGGTGTTCCCGTACCGGGGCGGCGCCATCAAGCAGCCGACGCAAGTTGCATGGCTCGCAGCAGTGAAGGCGGCCGGCCTGGGCGACTTCCATTGGCACGACCTGCGCCACACGTGGGCGAGTTGGCACGTGCAGAACGGCACGCCGCTCGCGGTGCTGCAGGAGCTCGGCGGCTGGCGCGACCTGAAGATGGTGCTGCGTTACGCCCATCTCGCGCCGGGGCATCTGGCGCCGTACGCGGGCAACAGCGGCCTCGCCAAACCACAAGATGTAGAAATCGACCGGGCACAAAACCGGACACACGACGTCCGGATTGCGGATGATGAAGAGGACGAAATCCTCTTACAAATGAATGGGGTGGCTGATGGGACTCGAACCCACGACAACCGGAATCACAATCCGGGACTCTACCAGCTGAGCTACAGCCACCGTCGATCTACTGCGTACTGCGCCAACCGTGCGCGGCATCCTTGAATCCGTCACCGCACGATCGTCGCCAACAACAAGACTGGCACGCCCGACAGGACTCGAACCTGTTACCACCGGCTTAGAAGGCCGGTGCTCTATCCAAATGAGCTACGGGCGCTCGGTCGGATCAGGACGACGCATCGGACGGACAAGCGCAACGCCGGGCCGCACCGCTATGGTTGGTCGGGGTGGAGAGATTCGAACTCCCGACATCTTGCTCCCAAAGCAAGCGCGCTACCGGACTGCGCTACACCCCGAGGGGAGGGATTATGCCACTCGCGGTAGGCGTCGGCAAACGACCCGTCGGGGGATCAACGCGGCCGAGCCTCGAATCCGGCAGCCTCGATCGCAGCAACGATGGCCGCGGGTCCGGTGGCCGTGCCATCGAATTCGACGGTCGCCCCGTTCCTCTCGAGCGAGACTTCGACCGTCTGCACGCCCGGCAGCTGCGACACAGCGCGGGTCACGCTCTTGACGCAGCCGCCGCAGTGCATGCCGGCAACGGCAAATTCGTTTTTGACGATGGCGCTCATGGTGCCTTCTCCTCCTTCACTATCGCTGGAATGCGGGATGCCGGCGACACCGGCGGCGCGGGCGTTCCGGCGCGCGGGGGCCGCCAGCGCCGAAGCAGCAGGGCATTGCTGACCACCGTCACGGAGCTCGCGGCCATCGCGGCCCCGGCAATGACCGGCGACAAGAGCCCCATCGCCGCCAGCGGAATGCCCAATGCGTTGAAGACAAATGCGAAGAACAGATTCTGCCGGATCTTCGACAACGTCGCGCGTGAAAGGTCCACCGCCGCCGCGACGGCGGCGAGATCGTTGCGCAGCAACGTCACGTCGGCCGCGGACAGCGCGCTGCCGGCGCCCGCCCCCATCGCAAACGAAACATCCGCCTGCGCGAGTGCCGGGGCATCGTTGACGCCGTCGCCGACCATGCCGACCGTGCGACCCTCCTTCTGCATCGCCATGACGGCCGCGCGCTTGTCCTGCGGCGACTGCGCGGCCCGCCAGTTCGCGATGGCGGCGCTCCGCGCGATCGCCGCCGCCGGCGCCGGATGATCGCCGGTCAGCATCGTCACCTTGACCCCCACGCCCTCGAGCGCCGCGACCGCGGCGGCCGCACCAGGGCGCAGCGCGTCGACGAGTGTGATCCAGCCAACCATTCGCGGACCTTTGGCGACGCCGACGACGGTCTGCCCAGCCGCCTCGACACGGCCGAGTTCCGCGGCGTCGATCGCCACTCCCGACTCGGCGAGAAAGGCGGGCGAGCCCAGCCGGACCGTCTGCGTGCCGTGGTCACCGCTGACGCCGCGGCCCGCATGCACGCGGACGTTCTCGATCGGCAGCGGTTTCATCGCGGACGCCTCGGCGCGCTTGACGATGGCCCGGGCCAGCGGATGCACTGCGCCTTGCTCGAGGCTCATTGCGAGCAGGAGCAGCTCACTGTCGGTGAAGCCAGCGGCCGGATGCATGCCGGCCAGACTGGGTGCGCCCACGGTGAGCGTGCCGGTCTTGTCGACGACCAGCGCATCGATCCGCTCGGCGCGCTCGAGCGCGGCGGCGTTCTTGATCAGGATGCCGGCTTTCGCGCCGAGACCCACGCCGACCATCAGCGCCGTCGGCGTCGCGAGTCCCAGCGCGCACGGGCAGGCGATCACCAGCACCGCAGTCGCGCGCATCAGCGCCGCCGCCCAGTCGCCGGAAAGTGCGCCGTTGGCAGCGAGCGTCACGGCGGCGATGACGAGCACCGCCGGCACGAAACGCGCGGAGACACGGTCGGCGAGCCGCTGCATCGGCGCCTTCGATCCCTGTGCGGCAGCCACCTGCCGGACGATTGCCGCCAGCAGCGTCGACGCGCCGACTGCCGTCGCCTCACAGCGCAACGGGCCCGCCTCGTTGACCGTGCCGGCAAGCACCGGATCGCCGGGCGCCTTGGCGACCGGCTCGCTTTCACCCGTCAGCATCGCCTCGTTCACCGCCGATTCGCCGTCGAGCACGCGGCCGTCCACCGGCACGCTTTCACCGGCGCGAATGACAAACACGTCGCCGGGCCGCACCGCGGCCAGCGGCACTTCGCGGATTTCGCCGTCGCGCTCGCGCCGCACGACCGCCGGCTGCAACTTGAGCAGGTCGCGGATCGCGTACGCGGTTCGGGCCCGCGCGCGTCCTTCGAGCAGCTTGCCGAGCAGCACGAGTGTGATCACGACGGCGCTGGCTTCAAAGTACACGTGCTGGCCGGGGAGCGGCACCAGCCAGACGGCGAGGCTGAAGGCAAATGCGGCCGTCGTGCCCAGCGCGATCAGCACGTCCATGTTGGCTGCTCCGCCGCGCAGCGCCTTCCACGATCCGGCATAGAACCGGGCACCCGCCCAGACCTGAACGGGGGCGGCCAGACAGAACTGGAACCAGATCGGCAACTCGATCTCGTGCCGACCCGTAACCATGTAGCCCATCTGCGCGACAAGCGGCGCCGTGAGGACCGCGGCAATCGCGAAGATCGAGAGTTCGCGGCGGTAGCGGAGCGCCTCCGCCCGCGCGTCGCGCTCGGGCTGCGTGAACGGGTCGGCGGCCGGCGCCGCATCGTAGCCGGCCTTGCGCACCGCTTCGATCAGCGACGCCGACGTGGCCTTGCCGGGATCGAACACGACGTGCGCGGTCTCGGTGGCGAAGTTGACCGCCGCCTCGACGCCCTCCGTGCGGTTCAGCACCTTCTCGATCCGGGCCGCGCACGCGGCGCAGGTCATCCCGGTGAGCTGGAGATCGACCGCGCGTGTTTCCATATCGGGTAAGTGGTCTCGATCGTCACGGCTTGCAAGGCCCGGCAGGCTGCGCCCGATCAAAGCTGGGGGAGCGGGGCGATTGCGCCATCGATCCTGCCATCAGCGCCGCTGCGCGAAGAACCGGTCGACGCAGGCGATCGCAGCATCGATGTCCGCTCGCGCGACATCGAGATGCGTGCACCAGCGCTGGCGCGTCGTGCCGTAGGGCCGGACGCCATCCGCCGCGAGATGGGCCGTGAAGGCCGCGGCGATGGTTTCGGGCACGCCGACGAAGATCATGTTCGTCTGCGCGGGGGAAACCGCGAGTTCCGCGTGCTTCGCAAGCCCCGCGGCGAGGCGTGCCGCGTGCTCGTGGTCCTCCGCGAGCCGCGCGATGTTGTGCGCGATGGCATAGCGTCCGGCCGCGGCGATGATGCCCGCCTGGCGCATGCCGCCGCCCAGCATCTTGCGCCAGCGCCGGCCGTCCGTGATGAAATCGCGACTGCCGCACAGCACCGAGCCGACCGGCGCACCAAGCCCCTTCGACAGGCACACCGAGACCGAATCGAAGTCCTGCGCAATCGTCCGCGGCGGCACGCCCTGCTTCACGGCGGCATTCCACAGCCGCGCGCCGTCGAGGTGCATGGCGAGCCCGCGGGCGGCGGCCAATTCCCGCACCGCGGCCGCGTAGCCCGCTGGCAGCACGCGGCCGCCAATGGTGTTCTCGAGCGCGATCAGTCGCGTCCGGGCGAAGTGGACATCGCGCGGCTTGATCGCGGCCTCGATGTCGGGGAGCGGAATCGTGCCGTCGGCCGCGTTGTTCAGAGGCTGCGGCTGCACGCTGCCCAGCACCGCAGCGCCTCCGGCCTCGTAGCGATAGGTGTGCGCTTCCTGGCCGACGATGTACTCGTCGCCGCGCGCACAGTGCGCCATGACGCCGACCAGGTTCGACTGCGTTCCCGACGGCAGGAAAACCGCAGCCTCGAAACCGAGCAATTCGGCGACCTCGGCCTCGAGCGCGATGACGGTCGGGTCATCACCCAGCACGTCGTCTCCTACGGGCGCGTCCGCCATCGCCGCGCGCATCTGCGGCGTGGGCCGCGTCACCGTGTCACTGCGAAAATCGGTTGCCATGCGTTCTCCCCGTCGATTACCGGTTTCAGCCCTCGCGCTTCAGTTGCGGAAACAGGATCACGTCGCGAATCGACGGCGCATCGGTGAGCAGCATCACCAGCCGGTCGATGCCGATGCCTTCGCCCGCCGTCGGCGGCAACCCGTACTCCATCGCGCGGATGTAGTCGGCATCGTAGTACATCGCCTCCTCGTCGCCCGCCTCGCGCGCCGCGACCTGCCCGCGAAAGCGCGCGGCCTGGTCCTCGGAATCGTTCAACTCCGAAAATCCGTTCGCGAGCTCGCGGCCGGTGATGAAGAGCTCGAAACGGTCGGTCACCGCCGGGTTGGCGTCGTTCGCGCGCGCCAGCGGCGACACGTCGGTCGGATGCGCGACGATGAACGTCGGCTGCACGAGTTTGTCCTCGGTGGTCGCTTCAAAGAGCTTCAGCTGCAGGAGGCCGATGCCATCGGTGGCGAACACTTCGACCTCAAGCGGCGCCAGCGCCGCCCTCAGGTATTCGGGCTTGGCGAGCTCGGCGAGCGAGTACTGCGGGTGGTACTTGTGGATAGCCTCAGCCATCGTGAGCCGGTCGAACGGCTTCCCGAGGTCGATCGCGACGCCCTGGTAGTTCACCGTCGTCGTTCCGGCGACCTTCAGCGCGACCTCCCGGAAGAGCGTCTCGGTGAGATCCATCAGGTACCGGTAGTCCTGGTAGGCCTCGTAGAACTCGAGCATCGTGAACTCGGGGTTGTGCCGGGTCGAGATGCCTTCGTTGCGGAAGTTGCGGTTGATCTCGAAAACCTTCTCCATGCCGCCGACGACGAGCCTCTTCAGGTAGAGCTCCGGCGCGATGCGCAGGAACAGCTCCATGTCGAGCGCGTTGTGGTGCGTCGCGAACGGCCGCGCCGCGGCGCCACCGGGGATCGGGTGCATCATCGGCGTCTCGACTTCGAGATAGCCGCGTGCCACGAAGAACTCGCGGACCGCCTGCACGATCTGCGAGCGCCGCCGGAAGACCTCGCGCGACTCCGCATTGGTGATGAGATCGACGTAGCGCTGCCGGTACCGCTGCTCCTGGTCGGACAGCCCGTGGAATTTCTCCGGCAGCGGCCGCAGCGCCTTCGCCAGCAGGCGCAGCGACGTCACCTTGAGCGAAAGCTCGCCGGTGCGGGTCTTGAACACGTGACCGGTCGCGCCGAGAAGGTCGCCCAGATCCCAGTGCTTGAACGCGTCGTGGACCTCCGCGCCGACCGCGTCCGCCGTGACGTAGAGCTGGATCCGGCCCGACATGTCCTGGATCGTCGCGAAGCTCGCCTTGCCCATCACGCGCTTCAGCATCATCCGGCCCGCGATCGTGACCGCGATCGCGAGCGGCTCGAGCTCCTCGTTCGTCTTCCTGCCATGCTGCGCGTGAAGATCCCCGGCGAGCGCATCACGGCGAAAATCGTTCGGGAACGCATTGCCCTGCGCGCGCAACGCCGCGAGCTTCGCCCGGCGCTCGCCGATGATCTGGTTCTCGTCGGTGGTCGCAGCAGGGGCTTGTTCGGTGTTGTTCATGACGGGGAGCTCCCGGCTTGTGATCAGGTCGAAAGTCGCGCCGCGAGCTCGCGCGGATCGAGGGTCGTGAAATCCTGCGCCCGCGCGACGACGTGCGCCGGCGCACCCAGCTCGTCGGCGGGCACAGTCGAGGCGATGGCCACGGCACGCATCCCGGCGCGGCGCGCCGCTTCGATGCCCAGCGGCGCGTCCTCGAATACCAGGCACGCGCCCGGCTCGGCACCGATGCGGGCCGCAGCGAGCAGGAAGAGGTCGGGCGCCGGCTTGCCCCGGGCGACGTCGTGCGCGCCGACCGCCGCGTCGAAGAAATCGCGCATTGCCAGTCCGCCGAGCGCGAAGGCGATGTTGTCGGGGTCACCGGCCGTCGCGCAGGCGAGCCGCGTCCCTGCCGCCTTCGCGGCGCGCGCGAACGCCTTGAAACCCGCGATCTCGCGGAATTCCGGCGCGAAGAGCTCGCGGTAGATCGACTCCTTCTCGCGCACGAACACCTGGACGTCGGCGTCGGACAGCGGGCCGAAGAGCTCGCGCATCACCTCGACCCCGGTGCGTCCGGCCGTGCGCCGGAAAAAATCCTTGCCGACGGTCGGCACGCCGCGGCGCGTCAGGAACACGTCCCATGAGCGCTCGTGGAAAGGCATCGAGTCGATGATCGTCCCGTCGATGTCGAAGATGAAGGCGGCCACCCGGTGCCCGGTCATACGCCCTGCTTGAGGCTCGCCGCGATGAAGTCGTCGAGGTCGCCGTCGAGGATCGCCTGCGTGTTGCCGACCTCGTAGTTCGTGCGCAGGTCCTTGATCCGCGACTGGTCGAGCACGTACGAGCGGATCTGGTGGCCCCAGCCGATGTCGGTCTTCGAATCCTCGAGCTTCTGCTGCTCTTCCTGCCGCTTCCGGATTTCCAGCTCGTAGAGCTTCGACTTCAGCATCGCCATCGCCTCGGCGCGGTTGCGGTGCTGCGAGCGGTCGTTCTGGCACTGGACGACGATGTTGGTCGGCAGGTGCGTGATTCGCACCGCGGAGTCCGTCTTGTTGATGTGCTGCCCACCGGCGCCGGATGCGCGAAAAGTGTCGATGCGCAAATCTGCCGGATTGATGTCGACCACGATCGAGTCGTCCACTTCCGGGTAGACGAAGACGCTCGCGAAGGACGTGTGCCGGCGCGCGTTCGAATCGAACGGACTCTTGCGCACGAGGCGGTGGACACCGACCTCGGTGCGCAGATAGCCGTACGCATAATCGCCGCTCACCTTGATCGACGCGCTCTTGATCCCGGCGACGTCGCCCGCGGACTCCTCGAGCACCTCGGTCCGATAGCCCTTCCGGTCGCAGTAGCGCAAATACATGCGCTCCAGCATTGCCGCCCAGTCCTGCGCCTCGGTTCCGCCCGATCCGGCCTGGATGTCGATGAAGCACGATGCCGGATCCATCGGATGGCTGAACATCCGGCGGAACTCCATGTCGGCGACGGTCTTCTCGGCCGCCGCCACATCCTGCGCGACGGCGTCGAGCGTGGCGTCGTCGTTCTCTGCGCGGGCAAGGCCGAAGAGCTCGGCACTGTCCTTCAGATCGGCGTCCAGCCCCGTCAGTACGTGGACGACCCCTTCCAGCGCCTTCTTCTCGCGGCCGAGCTCCTGCGCGCGCTTCGGATCGTCCCAGATCTTCGGATCTTCGAGCTCGCGGCCGACTTCGACCAGCCGCACCGCCTTCACATCGAAGTCAAAGATACCTCCGCAGGTCGGCGGCGCGCGCGCGCAGACCCTCGAGGGAGGCGGCGATCTGGTTCTGCTGTTCGGCTTCCATGGCGAGGCAATCCTTCGGCGCAAACGAAAATTATAGCCGATCCGCCTGCCTCGCCCGTGCCGGACCGCCGGGCCGCGCCGTGCGCTTCGTCCCGGCGCCCTATGGACCGGCGAAGCTTTGACCTATCATGGCGGCGTCCCCGCGATACCGGCGTCCCGGCCGCACGCGCGACGCTGTACGCACGGACGCGGACGATTTCCATGCACACACCCGCAGGTTTCACGTCGAGCCACACCCTGCCCGCCGCCCTGCCGGCAGATACACTTGCCTTCGCCTTTCGCGATGCCAGGATGCTCGTCGGCGGCACCGACGACGCGCCGCTCGTCCCGCCAATCTCCCAGCTCGAGCGACTGGGGATCCGCGGCGACCGGCATTACCTCGGCGAACTCGGCAGCACCGGCTGCGTCGCGATTCACCTGCCGGCCGATGCTCCGGAGCCCGAAGGGTGGCGGTACTCCGGCCTGCGCGCGCTGTTCTTCCGCATCCCCGAGCCGGTGCTCGCTATCGCCGCGCGAGCCTTCCAGGTCGTCGAATGGGACCGCACGCACCGCTACTGCGGGTGCTGCGGCACGCCGACGCGCGACAAGTCCGGAGAGCGCGCCAAGGAATGTCCGGCCTGCGGCTATACCGCCTACCCGCGCGTCACGCCGGCCATGATGGTGCTGGTGACGCGCGGGCGCGAACTCCTGCTGGCCCGCGCGCCGCGCTTTCCGCCCGGCATGTACAGCGCGCTCGCCGGCTTCGTCGAGCCCGGCGAGACCATCGAGGACTGCATCCACCGCGAAGTGCGCGAGGAAGTGGGGATCGAGGTCGGCGCGATCCGGTACTTCGCGAGCCAGTCGTGGGCGTTTCCGCATTCGCTGATGATCGCGTATACCGCCGAGTACGCAGGCGGGGAGCTCAAACCCGACGAAACCGAAATCGCCGAGGCGCGCTGGTTCGGGTGGGACGCGGTACCGGACTTGCCGCCTTCCATCTCGATCTCGCGCCGGCTGATCGAGGCGACCGTCGCGCGGCTGGCAGGGGACGAGGCGCGTCCCTGCTAGAATCATCGGTTGGCGACAGACCACGCTTATCATTGCGGCCCGTAGCATTCTTTTCCCGTGTCCGGTAATGATGGCCTGTCCCCGATTCACCCATTCACAACCCATGCTCCGCACGATTCGCGCCCTGATTCTTGCCCTCGCGCTGCCGGGGTTGCCCGTGTTCGCGCAGGACGACCGCGAGTTCCCGGAGGAGGCGCGCAAGAAGTACGCCACCGAGCTGCGGGAGGCCGCCGCGCTCATCAAGGACCGGCAGTTCGCGGGTGCACAGGAAAAACTCGACGCGCTGATCGCGACACGGCCGCGCGAGCCACGGGCGCGGTTCCTCAAGGGCGTCGTCGACACCGAGCAGGGCCGGCCGGACGCCGCGATGGCCGTGTACCGCGCGCTGATCGAGGACTATCCGGAATTGCCGGAGCCCTACAACAATCTGGCCGTCCTGCTCGCCCAGCGCGGCGAATACGAGAGCGCGCGCGTGGCGCTGGAGACCGCGCTGCGCACGGCCCCGGACTGGGCGGTAGCGCACGAGAATCTGGGCGACCTGTATGCCCGCCTCGCCGCCGCACAGTACGCGCAGGCGGCGAAGTTCGACCGCAGCAACAAGTCGGCCCCGGCCAAACTCGCGCTCGCGCGCGACCTGCTCGCGCAGGCTGCCCCACCCACGCCGAAGTCCCCCTAGCTTCGCCATCGATCCGATTCAACCGCCAAGGAGCACTCCGATGTTGCGCCGCCCGTTCCTGATCGCCACCGCCGTTCTCGCTGCCGCGTTCGCGGCTCCCGCCCTCGCCGCCAATCCGCAGGTCGAGTTCGACACGACCGCAGGCAAGGTCCGCGTCGAGCTCTTCCCCGATGCCGCGCCGAAGACCGTCGCGAACTTCCTCGACTACGTGAAGGCCAAGCACTACGACGGCACGCAGTTCCACCGCGTGATCTCCGGCTTCATGATCCAGGGCGGCGGGTTCACGCCCGATTTCAAGCAGAAGCCGACGAAACCCCCGGTCGCGATCGAATCCGAAGCTTCGAGCAAGGCCGGCCTCATGAACGTGCCGGGCACGCTGGCCATGGCGCGCACCGGCGACCCCAATTCCGCCACCGCGCAGTTCTTCATCAACGTCGCCGACAACAAGTTCCTGAATTTCCGCTCGGCGGATGCCCAGGGTTACGGCTACACGGTGTTCGGCAAGGTCGTCGACGGGATGGACGTGGTCGACAAGATCGCGAAGGCCCCCACCGGCTCCGGCGGCCCGTTCCCGAAGGACGTTCCGGTCGAGAAGGTCATCATCAACAAGGCGGTCGTCGTCGACGCCAAATAGGAACCATGACCATGATCATCCTCCACACCAATCACGGCGACATCACGCTCGAGCTCGATGCCGAGAACGCGCCCGCGACTGTCGCCAATTTCCTGCAGTACGTGCGCGACGGCCACTACGACAACACGGTCTTCCACCGCGTCATCGACGGCTTCATGATCCAGGGCGGCGGCATGGCGCCCGGGATGAAGGAGAAGAAGATGCGCGCGCCGGTGGCCAACGAAGCCGGCAACGGCCTCAAGAACAAGCGCTACACGGTGGCGATGGCGCGCACGTCCGACCCGCATTCGGCAACCGCGCAGTTCTTCATCAACGTCGCCGACAACGACTTCCTCGACCACAAGGGACCGAGCCCGCAGGGCTGGGGCTACTGCGTCTTCGGCAAGGTCACCGCCGGACAGGACGTCGTCGACCGGATCAAGGGCGTGCCGACGGCCAACAGCGGCTTCCACCAGAACGTGCCGAAGGAGGACGTCGTCCTGCAGCGCGCCGAGGAAGTCGCATAAAGCCCACGCTGTTCCTCTCGGACCTGCACCTGTCGCCGGCGCGGCCGGCGCTGGTCGACGCATTCGCCGCATTCTGTGCCGGCCCGGCCCGGAAGGCCGCGGGCGTCTATGTCCTCGGCGACCTGTTCGACACCTGGATCGGCGACGACCAGTTGCGCGAGCCGCTCGCCGCACGCGTCGCGCTCGGCCTGCGCGGCATCGCCGACACCGGCGTGCCCGTCGGCATGATCAACGGCAATCGCGATTTTCTTCTCGGCGAGCGGTTCAGCGCAGCGGCCGGCGCCACGCTGTTTCCGGAGCAGACCGTGATCGGCCTCGCCGGAACACCGACGCTGCTGATGCACGGCGACGAGCTCTGCACCAGCGATGTCGGCTACCAGAAGTATCGGGCCTTCATGCGCACCACCAAATACCAGCGCCGCTTTCTCGCGCTGCCGTACGCGCTGCGCCGCGGCGTGGCGATCTTCCTGCGGGGCAGGAGCCGCACGGCAACCGCCGCCAAGCCCGCGTCGATCCTCGACGTCGAGCCAAGCGCCGTCGAGGCGGCGTTCCGTGCCACGAACGTCACGCGCATCATCCACGGCCACACCCATCGTCCGGCGCGCCATCGCCTGATGGTCGACGGCCGCGACCGCGAACGCTGGGTGCTCGCCGACTGGTACGACCGCGGCAGCTACCTCGAATTCGACGCGGAGGGCGGCCGGACCCGCGAACTGTAGCCGACGCCGGGCCGGTCGCCGCTAGTGTACTGAGTCAGAAGTTCCGAAGATAAAGGAGCGGATGAAATCGGCCGTCAGGCAAGGCGCGAGGACGAAAGCGTACCTCGTGGTACGGTAAGGCCGAGTAACGCAGCATGGCGGCGGATTTCGCCGCGAACTATCAAGCGAACTTCTGACTCAGTACACTAACCCAGCGCCTGCGCAAAATCGCCGAGGAGGTCGTCGCGGTCCTCGATGCCGACCGACACCCGGATCAGCGCATCAGCGATGCCCATCGCCGCCCGGCGTTCCGGCCCCATCTCCCAGAAGATGGTATGCGCGACCGGTATCGCGAGCGTCCGGTTGTCGCCCAGATTCGACGACGACACGACGATGTCCAGGCGGTTCAGGAAATCGAAGCAGTCGATGCCGTCCGCGAGCTCGAACGCGAAGAGACCGCCGCAGCCGCAGAACAGCGACCGCGCGAGCGCGTGCTGCGGATGTGACGCCAGGCCCGGGTAGTGGACGGCGCGCACTTTCGGATGCGGCGCGAGGAACTCAGCGAGCGCCTGCGCATTCGCGCAGGTGCGCTCCATCCGCAGCGCGAGCGTCTCGGCGCCGACGGCGATGTGGTGCGCATCGCCCGCGGCCAGCGTTGCGCCCCAATCGCGCAACCCCTTCTTGCGCAGCTGCTGGATGCCCCAGAGCCCGGGCGGCTGCGACTTGTAGTTCTCCGCGATGTTCGGATAGCGCGTCCAGTCGAAGAGGCCGGTGTCCGTGACGCTGCCGGCGAGCGCGTTGCCGTGACCCCCAATGTACTTCGTCAGCGCATTGACGACGAGGCCCGCGCCCACCGCTTTCGGCCGGAACAACGCCGGCGAGGTCATCGTGTTGTCGACGACGTAGAGGATCCCGCGCTCCTGCGCGAGCGCGCCGATGCGCGCCAGATCGGCGATCTGCGTGCGCGGGTTGGCGATCGTCTCGACGAAAATGAGCCGCGTCGCCGGCGTCAGCGCGCGCTCGACATTGGCGACGTCGGTCGCATCGACGTAGGTGACGTGCGTACCGTGCGCCGCGAGCGTGCCGAACTGGCTCACCGTGTTGCCGAACAGGAACTGGCTCGACACGACCTGGTCGCCCTCGCGCAGCAGGGCCAGCATCATCGCGCCGATCGCCGCCATGCCGGTGGCGAAGCAGACCGTGGCCACGCCGCCCTCCATCTGCGTGACCTTCGCCTCGAGCGCGGCGGTCGTCGGGTTGCCCTGCCGACCGTAGGCATAGCCCTGCGCACGGCCCTGGAACACCGCGGCGAGGTCGCGGGCGTCGCGATAGCCGTAGGCGACCGACAGGTGCAGCGGCTTGTGCAGCGCCCCGTGCTCGATGCCGGCGGCGCGGTCTGAATGGAGGATCGCGGTCGTGAATCCCCGCGGCGGCTTGTTCGTGCTCATGGGCGCCTCGAAAGCAAAAAACCCGTTCGACGTCCGCCGAACGGGTTTGGCACGTGCATCCGGGGCTTCCCCGGGTAACAGCCCAACCTCGCTTTAGCGGTATTTGTCACGCGCCCGCAAGCTGAAGCTCAAATCGGCGCAGTCCAAATTATCGCCGGGGTGCCGGCGTCCGTCAATGCCGCTTCCCCGCGCGCTACTTCGCCGCCAGCATCGCCTTCAGCTGCTTCAGCCGCTCGCTGCCGGCCGACCTTTCGCGGGCCGCTTCGTCCGCGGGCAGCGCCTCGCCGGACCAGCGCAGGTCCTCCTGGGCGAGCTCGCCCAGGAAGCGCGACGGCTGGCATTCGACCGTCGCGCCCGCACGCCGCCGGCGGCGACAGAATGACAGGTGCAGGCTGCGTTGCGCCCGCGTGATGCCCACGTAGAAGAGCCGCCGTTCCTCGTCGACGTTGCCGCTCGCAACCGACTCGCGGTGCGGCAACAGCCCCTCCTCCAGCCCGACCAGGAACACGTGCGGGAACTCGAGCCCCTTCGCCGCGTGCAGCGTCGACAGCCGCACCGCATCCGTCGCGCGCTCCTCCTGCCCCTCGAGCATCGTGATCAGCGCGATCATCTGCGTCAGCTCGAGCAGGCTCTTCCGGTCGGCCTCGCCCTTGGCCGAGAGCCAGCCGACGAAGTCACGGACGCTCTTCCAGCGCGCCTCCGCCTGCTTGCGCTCGCAGTTCGCGGCGAGGAAATCCTCGTACCCGATCGCGGTCACGAGCTCGTCGAGCAGCCGCGCCGCGGGCTCGCGCGCCGCGCGATGGCGCAGCTGGTTGATCATGGTGCAGAACGCGTCGAGAATCTCGCGCTGCCGGGCCGGAATGGCGGCGCGCGCCTCGTCGGCGAACACCGCGGCAAAGAGGCTCTCGTGCCGCGCGCCGCCGATGGCGCCCAGCTTTTCCAGCGTCGTCGCACCGACGCCGCGCTTCGGCGTCGTCACCGCACGGATGAAAGCGGGATCGTCGTCGTCGTTGGCGATCAGGCGCAGGTAGGCGACGATGTCCTTGATCTCGGCGCGCTCGAAATACGACTGCCCGCCGGAGATCTCGTACGGCACGTTCTGGGCGCGCAACTGCTGCTCGAACAGCTTCGCCTGGTGGTTGCCGCGGTAGAGGATCGCGTAGTCGGCGTGGCGGCCTCGGTGCTCGAAGCGATGCGCGAGCAGGCGCCGCACGACCCCTTCGGCCTCGGCCTCGTCGTCGGCCGCCGGGGATACGCGGATCGGATCGCCGTGGCCGCGATCGCTCCAGAGCTTCTTGTCGAAGAGCTTCGGATTGCCGGCGATCAGTGCGTTCGCCGAGCGCAGGATGCGCACCGTGGAGCGGTAATTCTGCTCGAGCTTCACCACCTTCAGTGCCGGAAAGTCCTTGGGCAGCTCTGCCAGATTGTCCAGCGAGGCGCCGCGCCAGCCGTAGATCGCCTGGTCGTCGTCGCCGACGACGGTGAACGCCGAGCCTTCCCCGACGAGCAGCTTGATGAGCCGGTACTGCGCCGGATTGGTGTCCTGGTACTCGTCCACGAGCAGGTAGCCGCAGCGCTCGCGCCACTTCGCCGCCGCCGCCTCGTCCGTCGCGAGAAGCCCGATCGGCAGCGCGATCAGGTCGTCGAAATCCACGGCCTGGTACGCGCGCAGCGTGTCGTCGTAGCGGCGGTACGCCTGCGCGGCGGCCCTGTCGTCGTCGCTGCGCGCGGCCTTCGCCGCGGCCGCGGGGGCCACCAGCGCGTTCTTCCAGGCACTGATCCGCCACTGTGCGGCACGCGCGCGGGCGCGGTCGGTCGTCCCGATCAGCTCGGCGATGATGCCCTCGATGTCGCCAGGATCGAGGATCGAGAAGCCGGGCTTGAGACCCAGCGCGGCGGCGTGACCACGAATGACCTTGAGCCCGAGTGCATGGAACGTGCAGATCGTGACGGCGGCGGCGAGGTCGCCGTTACCCTGCCGCGCCAACAGCTCCCCGGCCCGCTCGCGCATTTCGCGCGCTGCCCGGTTCGTGAACGTGATCGCGACGATCCGCTTCGGGTCGTGGCCGCGTTCGACGAGATGCCCGATCTTCGCGGCGATGACGCGCGTCTTGCCGCTGCCGGCGCCCGCCAGCACGAGCAGCGGGCCGTCGAGATATCGCACCGCCTCGTGCTGCGCGGGATTGAGCGGAAACGACATCGAAACGAAACGGGAAGGGGCGCAGCCGGATGTTAGAATCGAAACTGATTCTAGCATCGGCGCATACGCGCCTTCCGGGGGCTGCCGCGCGCGTGCGGCGCCCGCCCATACAACATGAGTCTCTACGCAATCGGCGACATCCAGGGCTGCCACGCCGAATTCTGCCAGCTCCTCGAGCTCGTCGGCTTTTCCGCGCGCGCCGACCGGCTGTGGCTCGTCGGCGATCTCGTCAATCGTGGTCCCGGATCACTCGCCGTGCTGCGCGAGGTGATGGCGCTCGGCGACGCCGCGGTCACCGTTCTGGGCAACCACGATTTTCATCTGCTGACGGTCGCGGCCGGGCATACCAAGGCGCACCGGAAGGACACACTCGCGCCGATACTGGAGGCGCCCGATCGCGAATTGCTCCTCGGCTGGCTGCGGTGCCGGCCGCTGGTGGTGGCCGAAGGCGGGTTTCTGCTCGTGCACGCGGGCCTCATGCCGGCCTGGACGCCGGAGACGGCCCTGGCGCTGTCGGGCGAGGTCGGGGCAATGCTCGCGAGCGAGCGCGCCGACGATTTCCTGCGCGAGCTCTATGGCGACGAGCCGCGCGCCTGGCGCGACGGGCTCGCGGGCTTCGACCGGCTGCGCGTGATCGTCAACGCATGCACGCGAATGCGCTTCTGCACCGCCGACGGAACGATGGAGTTCAAGGAGAAGCGCGGCCCCCAGACAGCGCCGTCCGGCTTTCGCCCGTGGTTCGAGCACGACCACCGCGCGTCGGCCGGCACGACGATCGTCTGCGGCCATTGGTCGACGCTCGAATTGAAGCTCGCGCCAAATCTGCTGATGCTGGACTCGGGCTGCATCTGGGGCGGCCCGCTGACGGCGGTCAGGCTCGACGATCGCCGCGTCTATCAAGTGCCGGGACGCTCAACGGTGACTCCAAAGCCGTTCGGATAGCGTCCTCGGCTGCGCGCGACAGATCGCGGCGATGGCGCGCTCGCGCGGGCACCGGGGGCATCACGTGCAGTTCGGCCCGGATCGTGCGCTCGCCAGTCACGCGCCAGAATGAATCCAGCAAGCTCAGCTCACCCACGTACGCCGGCGCCGCGCAGTGCCGGTCGCCAGGCGTGCGATAACGGATCGCAACCGGCTGCATGTGGCCCTCAGCATCGACGATCGACTGCAGCAGCGAGCTGTGAAATTTCAGCAGGCTCGTGCCGTCGCTCGTCGTGCCCTCGGGGAATACGGCGACCAGGTCGCCGTTCGCCAGCGCCTCGACCGTCTGGCGATTGACCGTGTGCGTGTCGCGCCGCCGCTCACGCTCGATGAACAGCGTGCCGGCGTTTTCGATCAGACGGCCGACCAGCGGCAAGCGCCGAAGGTCGGCCTTGGCGATGAACCGCGCCGGCTGCAACGCGTTCAACACGAAGATGTCGAGCCACGAGATGTGATTGGCGACGATCAGCACGTTGCCGGGCAACCCGCCCTCGTGCCGCCAATGCACGTGGGCCTCGACCCCGAGCATCCGCAGCAGCTGCCGGGACCAGCGCTGGATCAGGGCTTGTCTCTGCGGCGCAGCGACCCACGGAAAGACGAGCACCGTCATCATCAGGCCCCCGACGACGTGCACGGTGACCCGTGCGCTGCGCACGACGCGTGTCGACCAGCGCGCGGGACGCTCGACGGGCGCCGTGCGCTCCGTTGTCCACCCGGGCCCAGGCTCGCTGCCGCCGGTGCCGAGGGCCAGCTCCGCGCCATTCGCGCCGGCCAGCTGCTGCTTCATGATCCGATCACCAGAGGTAGGCATTGAACACCTCGTAATGGAGTGCCGCGACCCGGTCGCGGCTGAGCGCGTGATTCTGGCCGCCGCGCGACGCGATCTTGATCGAACCGAGCGTGGCCGCGAGGCGCCCGGTGCGCCCCCAATCCCAGCCATGCACGATTCCGTACAGCAGGCCGGCACGGAAGGCGTCGCCGCAACCCGTCGGATCGACGACCGCTGCCGCTGGCACGACCGGCAACTCGATGGTGGCCCCGCCCGTGTGGATCCTGGCCCCGGCGCTGCCCAGCGTCACGATCAGTGCGTCGACCCGCTGCGCGATCGCCTCGAGCGTAAGCCCGGTGCGCTCGGCCAGCAGGCGGCCCTCGTAATCGTTGACGGCAACGAACGTCGC
>CAWGZZ010000005.1:0-1514061 GCA_963827095.1 uncultured beta proteobacterium | reverse complement strand
CAGGCCTGTTTGGTCAGGTCGTCGTAGATGATCAGGGCATCCTGCCCGCGGTCGCGGAAGTACTCGCCCATCGTGCACCCGGAGTACGGCGCGATGTACTGCATCGCCGCAGATTCGGACGCGGTCGCGGCGACGACGATCGTGTACGCCATCGCGCCGGTTTCCTCGAGCTTGCGGATGACGTTCTTGATCGTCGAGGCCTTCTGCCCGATCGCGACGTAGACGCAGATCAGATCCTTGCCCTTCTGGTTGATGATCGTGTCGACCGCCACTGCCGTCTTGCCGGTCTGGCGGTCGCCGATGATCAGCTCGCGCTGTCCGCGGCCGATCGGCACCATCGAGTCGATCGACTTCAATCCGGTCTGCACCGGCTGCGACACGCTCTTCCGCCAGATCACGCCAGGCGCGACCTTCTCGATGACGTCGGCTTCCTTCGCGTTGATCGGACCCTTGCCGTCGATCGGCTGGCCCAGCGCGTTCAGCACGCGCCCGATCAGCTCGGGGCCGACCGGCACCGACAGGATGCGGCCCGGTGCACTTGACCGTGTCGCCCTCGGTGATGTGCTCGTACTCGCCCAGGATCACCGCGCCGACCGAGTCGCGCTCGAGGTTCAGCGCGAGGCCGAACGTGTTCTGCGGGAACTCCAGCATTTCGCCAGCCATCGCGTCGGAGAGACCGTGGATGCGGCAGATACCGTCCGTGACCGAGACGACGGTACCCTGGGTGCGCACTTCCGCGCCGGTGTCCAGGTTCTGGATCTTGGTCTTGATCAGTTCGCTGATTTCGGAAGGATTGAACTGCATGATGTCGGTTCCTCGTGTCGCGCCGGCACGCTCGCGCGCCGGCGCCACGGTGATTTCGAAATTAGGCGTGCAACTGGGTCGCCATCGCCTGGAGCTTTGCCTGCACCGTGCCGTCGATCACCGTGTCGCCCACGGTGATCCGCGCGCCGCCGATCAGTGCCGCATCGACTTCGACGGTGGCGTCGATCTTCCTGCCGAAATGCTTTTCCAGGCTCGCGGTGATGTCCGCGAGCTGCGCCGCGGACAGCGGGAACGCGGTTTCGATCCGCGCGACCGCCCGGCCTTCGGCGTCGTTGCGCAGCCCCTCGAACAGCGCCGCGATCTGCGGCAGCAGCGACACCCGCTTGGCCTCGACCAGCACGCGGATGAAGTTGCGGCCCATCGGGTCGATGCGCTCGCCGCAGACGGACAGCAGCAGCGCTTCCTTGTCGGCCGTCGTGAGCTTCGGGTTGTCGAGCGCGCCGGCCACCCGCGGGTCGGCGACGACGGCGCCGGCGAGGCTCAGCATGTCCGACCAGCCGGCGAAGGAACGGCTCTCCTCGGCGATCCGGAACGCCGCTTCCGCGTACGGACGGGCGATGGTGGTGAGTTCGGCCATCGGGGGCTCGGCTAGAGCTTCTGCCGGATGTCGGCGAGGAGCGCGGCGTGCGCCGTGGCGTCGACTTCGCGCTGCAGGATCTTTGCCGCGCCGGACACGGCGAGGTCGCTCACCTGGTTGCGCAGCGACTCCTTGGCGCGGGCGATCTCCTGCTGGATCTCGGCCTTGGCGGCGGTGAGGATGCGCTCGGCCTCGGCCTTCGCCTCGGCCTTCGCCGCCTCGACCGTCTCGGTCTTCAGCTTCTCGCCCTGGCTGATGATGTCCGACGAGCGCGACTTCGCCTCGACCAGCATGTCGGCGATCCGCTTCTCGGCGCTGGCGAGGCTCTTCTTGCCCTCCTCGCCCGCGGCGAGGCCGTCGGCGATCTGCTTCTGCCGGCTGGCGATGGCCGTCATCAGCGGCGGCCACACGAACTTCGCCGTGAACCAGATGAAGGCCCCGAACGCGACCGCCTGCATCACCAGAGTGAAATTGATGTTCATGGCTGCCTCTGGCAGTTGTGCGCGAGTGAGCGCGGGCGCCGTTATTTGATGACGGCGAGCAGCGGGTTGCCGAACGCGAACAGCATCGCGAGGCCGACGCCGATGATGAACGAGGCGTCGATCAGGCCGAGCAGCAGGAACACCTTCGCCTGCAGCTGCGGCATCAGCTCCGGCTGCCGGGCGGCGCCTTCGAGGAAGCGCGAGCACATGATGCCCACGCCGATACACGCGCCTGCCGCGCCGAGGCCGATCATGAGACCGATCCCGATGCCGGTGGAGGCCTGGATCATTGCCAGCATTTGCATCTTGTCCATTTTGCTTTCCTTCCTTGAACGAGGGGTGAGACGGTTGAACGAAGCGTTGCGCGGGTGGTGAATCAGTGGTGCTCGTGCGCCATCGCGACGTAGACGATGGTCAGCATCATGAAGATGTAGGCCTGCAGCACGACGATCAGGATGTGGAAGATCGACCAGCCGAGGTGCAGCGCAGCGCCGAAGATGGTTCCGGCGATGCCGGTGGCCGCCCACAGGCCGAGCAGCATGAAGATGATCTCGCCGGCGTACATGTTGCCGTACAGCCGCAGCGAGTGCGAGAGCGGCTTCGACACGTACTCGACGAGGTTGAACAGGAAGTTGAACGGCCACAGCAGCGGGTTGGCGCCGAACGGCGAGCAGAACAGCTCGTGGATCCAGCCGCCGAGGCCCTTCACCTTGATGCTGTAGAAGATCATCAGCGCGAACACCGACAGCGACAGCGCGAACGTGGTGTTGACGTCGGCGGTGGGCACGCCGCGCCAGTTGTGCTGGTGGAGCACGTGCTCGTAGAACAGGCCCATGATGTCGATGGGCAGGAAGTCCATCGCGTTCATGAACAGCACCCAGACGAACGTGGCCAGCGCCAGCGGCGCGACGAACTTCAGATCGCCGTGGAAGATGCCCTTGACCTGCTCGTTGACGAAATCGATCGTCATCTCGACGAAGGCCTGCGTCTTCGACGGCACGCCCGCGGTCGCCTTGCGCGTGACCGCCCAGAGGAAGCCGAAGGCCAGCACGCCGAGGACCAGCGACGTGACGACGGTGTCGATGTTGACGGCCCAGAACCCGCCCGACTCGCTCGCGGTCGTGAGGAACGTGAGGTGGTGCTGGATGTAGGACGTCGGAGTCAGTTCGGTTGCGGCAGCCATCGCCCGTTCCCTGTTCTTCGCACTCGGTTGGAATTCACCTGCATGGCGGGGACCGCACCGCCGCACTGCCTAGTTAACACTCTCGCCGGCCGCGCCGGTTGACCCACGTCAATCGCGAACGGCGATGGCCATGCTGAAGATCACCACCGTCACGACAAAGGCCGAGAAAAAGGCCGCCGGCACGACATCCCGGTAGAGCGAAAGCACCAGCCACAGCTGCGCCACGATCAACAGGATCTTGACGCCCTCGGCGCGAAACATCGCCACCAGCGACATTCCGGCGCTGGTGGTGCGGGTGACGCCCAGACCCAGCACCAGCGCGTAGGCGACCCCGGCTGCGACGTTGACGAGGCCCCCGAGGAGCGCCGATGCGACCCCGTGCCAACCGACCCATGCGCCCGCGACCGCCGCGATGACCGCCGTGGCGATGAGCTGCCACCTGAGGACGGTTCGGAGCGGCCGGGTCTTGAGCGGGGGGATCAATCGGACGCGCGCGCGGGTGCTGCGACGAGCGGCTCCGGCATTATCAAACCGCAAGATTATAGCCGCGAAGCGGCGCTCGCCGCAATCCGCATGTTGCAGCGCAAACAGGGGCGGCGCGCGCAGCCGCGGGCGGCCAATGCTTGCGGCGAGGCCGCGGGCCGTCAGCCGCCGGAGAGCGCGCCGACGATCATCAGCTCGGCGCCCGCCGGCAGTGCGGCGCCGGGATCGCGTGCCTGCACCCCGTCGACGAAGAGCTTGATGTGCGGGCGGATGCGGCCCTGCTCGTCGATGATCCGGAAGCGCAGCCCCGGAAAGCGCGCCTCGAGCGCGGCGAGGCCCTCGGCGAGGCGCGGCGCGTCCCCGGCGGCGGCGGCCCGGACGTCGATCTCGACCCGCTCCGCGCCGTCGGTGTACGAGCGCAGCAGGCCCGGGATTCGCACCTGCACGGGCAACGGCCGCGACGTCTGGAGAGCGGGCATCGGCGCCGCGCCTTCAGACCGCCTCGACGGCGTAGATGTGCGGCAGATGCCGGGCGACGCAGCGCCAGGTCCGGCCGGCGTCGCGACTGGCCCACAGCTCCCCGCTGGTGGTGCCGAAGTACAGGCCGGGAGGCTCGCACGGGTCCACCGTCATCGCCTGCCGCTTGACCGTCCACCACGCCTGCGCGGCAGGCATGCCCGTGGCCTGGCGCTGCCACGTCCGGCCGCCGTTCACCGACCGGTAGACGGCCGGCTTGCCGCCCGGAGAGACGCGCGGCCACACGCTGCTGCCGTCCATCGGAAAAACCCACAGCGTATCCGGATCGCGCGGGTGGAGGACCATCGGAAAGCCGATCGCGCCCGCCGCCTTCGGCATCGCGGCGCCGATGTCGGTCCAGCGCGTGGCGGGCTGGTCGAGGCGATAGATGCCGCAGTGGTTCTGCTGGTACAGCCGGTCCGGCGCCGCGGGAGAGCGCCGGACGCAGTGCGGGTCGTGCCCGAATTCCGGATCGGGCTGCGGCATGAAATCCGCCCGGACCCCGGCATTGAGCGGCCGCCAGTCGCCGCCGCCGTCGCGCGACTCGAACACGCCGCCGCTCGACATGCCGATGACGAGGTGCCGCGGGTCGCGCGGATCGACCAGTATCGAGTGCAGCTTCGCGCCGTCGGGCGTGCCGTCCTGGTCGCCGCCGCACCACGCCTTGCGCTGCGGATGCGCGTTGAAGCCGTCGACGCCGGACCACGTGGCGCCGCCGTCGGCGGAGCGGAACAGGCCCTGCGGCGAGGTCCCGGCGTACCAGACGCCGGGTTCGGAGGCGTGCCCCGGCGTCAGCCAGAACGTGTGATCGACCGCGCGCCCGCTGCCCTCGGCGAACGCCGGCGGCCGCGTCGACTCCGTCCAGGTGCGCCCGCGGTCGGTCGAGCGAAAGATCGTCGGGCCGAGATGACCGGTTCGCGCCGCCGCGAGGAGCGTCCGGCCGTCGCGCGGATCGAGGAGCGCGTGGTGGACGATGCTGCCGAGAAAATGCGGCCCCTTCTGCGTCCACTGCCGCCGCGCCGGATCGCCGGCGAGCGTCCACAGACCCTTGCGCGTGGCCACCAGCAGCGTCACGCGGGGCGCGGCGCGCTTCGGTGCCTGGGTCTTCTTCGGTGCGGGATTCTTCCTCGTCGTCGCCATGGGGCGGGCCTCCTCCGGTCGCTTTGCCGAACCGGAAACCTACGCCTGGCCGGAAAGCCCGGCAAGGGGAGGGGTTGTGTTCCGGCCGCAGGACTGCGATTCTGTGCGGTCCCGTTTCCCCCCCCCGCTAGGAGCACGCATGACGATCAAGGTAGGTGACCGGCTGCCGGCCGGCAAGCTGTCGGAATTCATCGAAGTCGAGACCGCCGGTTGCACGATCGGCCCGAACGAATTCAACGTCGAGGACCTCACCCGCGGTCGCAAGGTCGCGATCTTCGGCCTGCCGGGCGCCTTCACCCCGACCTGCTCGGCGAAGCACGTGCCGAGCTATCTCGCGAACCTCGACGCGCTGAAGGCCAAGGGCGTCGCGGAGGTGATCTGCATGTCGGTCAACGACGCCTTCGTGATGGGCGCGTGGGCGCGCGAGCAGAAATCGGTGGGCAAGCTGCGGATGATGGGCGACGGCAGCGCCGCCTACACCAAGGCGCTCGGCCTCGAGCTCGACCTCACGGCAAGGGGCATGGGCGTGCGCTGCCAGCGCTTTTCGATGCTGGTCGACGACGGCGTCGTCAAGACCCTCAACATCGAAGGCCCCGGCAAGTTCGAGGTGTCCGGCGGCGACACGATGCTGAAGCAGGCGGGATAACGCGCGTCTCCATCGTGCGTGGCGCGAGCCCGGGTTGAGCCGGAGGCGAAACCCGGGTGGACCGCGCCCGTTCGCTCCTATCGCCGCGCCCACCCGGGTTTCGCCTGACGGCTTACTCAACCCGGGCTACGCAGGTAGGGTAACCCGCACGGTCAACGCATCCGGGCGATGATGCCGTCGAGCTGCTCGAGGCTCGAATACGCGATCACGACCCGGCCGGCGCCGCCCTTGCGCGACTCGATCGTCACCGGCGCGCCGAGCGCCCCGGCCAGATCGTCCTGCAGGCGCGCGAGGTCGGGGTCTGCCGCGCGCGCGCCGCGCTTCGCCTTGCGCTTCGCCGGACTCGCCATCGCGTGCGCCATCCGCTCCGCTTCGCGCACCGACAATCCCTGGGCGACCACGCGCGACGCGGCGGCGACCTGCGCTCCCGCCGCGAGGCCCAGCAGCGCGCGCGCATGGCCCATGTCGAGGCGGCCGTCCATCAGGTACTCCTGCACCGGCGGCGCGAGCTCGCGCAGGCGCAGCAGATTGGTGACGGCGCTGCGCGAGCGGCCGACCGCCTTGGCCGCCGCGTCGTGCGTCAGCCCGAATTCGGCGATCAGCCGCTCGAGGCCCTGCGCTTCCTCGAGCGGATTCAAATCCTCGCGCTGGATGTTCTCGATCAGCGCCTGCGCGAGCGCCACCTGATCCGGGACCGGCCGGATCAGCGCCGGGATCTCGGTGAGCCCCGCGCGCTGCGCCGCGCGCCAGCGGCGCTCGCCGGCGATGATCTCGAAGCGCCCGCCGTCGACCGGCCGCACCAGGATCGGCTGCATGATCCCCTGCTCGCGGATCGAGAGCGCGAGCTCGTCGAGCGACGCGCTGTCCATGCGCGTGCGCGGCTGGTACTTGCCGGGCTTGATGCGATCGAGGGCGAGCACCTGCAGCGCGTCGTTGGCGGCCGCGTCGTCGCCGCGCGCGAGCAGCGCGTCGAGGCCGCGGCCGAGTCCTTTCGGTCGGATCATGTCGTGTGCTCCAGGGGGAACCGCGGGTCAGGCCGCCGCGGGCGCATCCGCCGCCGCCGCGGCTTCCTGCCGGCGCAGCATCTCCCCGGCGAGCGCGAGGTACGCCAGCGCGCCTTTCGAGGTCTTGTCGAGATGCAGCGCCGGGATCCCGTGCGACGGCGCCTCGGCGAGCCGCACGTTGCGCGGAACGACGGTGCGGAAGAGCTTGCTGCCGAAGTGCTTCTCGAGCTCGGCCGCGACGTTCTGCGCGAGCGTATTGCGCGGGTCGTACATCGTGCGCAGCAGCCCTTCGATCTCGAGGCGCGGGTTGAGGTGCGAGCGGACCTTCCTAATCGTCTGCACGAGGTCGGACAGCCCCTCGAGCGCGTAGTACTCGCACTGCATCGGGATCAGCACCGAGTCGGCGGCACACAGCCCGTTCAGCGTCAGCAGCGACAGCGACGGCGGGCAGTCGAGCAGGATGAAATCGTAATCGGTGGCGATCGCGGTGATCGCGGCGCGCATCTGCTGCAGCGCCTCCGCCAGCGCGTCCTTCAGGCGCGTCTCGCGCTCGGGCAGGTCCACCAGCTCGATCTCCGCGCCGGCCAGCTCGCGGTTGGCGGGGACCAGATCGAAGCCCCCCGTGGGTGATGCGACGCGAACGTCCGCGATCCGCCGCTCCCCGAGCAGCACCTGGTAGACGGTGTCCTTCAGCGTCCGCTTGTCGATGCCGGAGCCGGTGGTCGCGTTGCCCTGTGGATCGAGATCGACCAGCAGCACGCGCCGGTGCATCGCGACGAGGCTCGCGGCGAGATTGACCGTCGTCGTCGTCTTGCCGACGCCGCCCTTCTGATTGGCGACCGCGATGATCCTCGTCATTACGCGGCCTCCGTTGAGATCATGCCTGCGCGATACACCGGCGTGTCGGCCGCGTGCGCAATCGCTCGGCGACGCGCCCTTCGGGCCTTGGCTTCGCCCGCCGCGCTCATGCGGCCTCCATCACAATCAGGTGGCGTTGCGCATCGAGTCCCGGCACGCTCAGCGCGCGCGTGGCGATCACGCGAATCCCCGGCGGCAGCGCCGCGATCTCCTCGTCGGGGTGGATGCCTTTCATCGCGACCAGCTGCCCGCCCGGCGCCAGATGTCGCGCGCTCGACTCGGCAAAGGTCGCAAGGTCCGAAAACGCGCGCGAGATCACGATGTCGAACAGCGCCGCGGGCGCGTAATCCTCGACACGCGCCGTCACCGCTTCCGCGTTGGCAAGTGCCAATTCGATCACCGCCTGCTGCACGAAGGCGCTCTTCTTGTGGTTGCTGTCGAGCATGACCACGCGCCAGTCGGGACGCGCGATGGCGAGCGGAATGCCGGGCACGCCGCCGCCGCTGCCAACGTCGAGCACGCGCAGGTCGGGCCGCTGCGGCAGGTGCGGCAGCACGGCGAGGGCATCGAGCACGTGGTGCGTCACCATCCGCTCGGGCTCGCGGATCGCAGTGAGGTTGTAGGTGCGGTTCCACTTCGCCAGCAGCGCCAGATATTGCGCAAGCTTGCCCGACGCTGCCGCCGGCAACGCAACCGCGCCGGCTGCGAGGTCGCGCAGCTGGTCGAGGCCTTCGTCGAGGCCGAGCGTCGTCGTCACGCCGACCGCCGCTGCGCCGTCGCGTCGGCATCCGGCGGCGAGGCCGGTGCCGCGAAGCCGCGCTTGAGGTGCACGAGCAGCAGCGAGATGGCCGCCGGCGTCATGCCGGAGATCCGCCGCGCCTGGCCGACCGTCTCCGGCTGGTGGAGGTTGAGCTTCTGCTGCACTTCCGCCGACAGGCCGCGCACGCCGCGGTAGTCGAGCCCGGCCGGCAGCGCGAGCTCGTCCTGTCCGCGATTGCGCTCGATCTCGCCATGCTGCCGCTCGATGTAGCCGGCGTACTTGGTCGCGATCTCCACCTGCTCGGCCACCGCCGGGTCGCTCACCGCGGGGCCGGCCCCGGGCAGCGCGGCGAGGGCGGCGTACCCCACGTTCGGGCGGCGCAGCAGCTCGGCCAGCGAATACTCGCGATCGATCGGCTGACCCAGCAGCTCGATGATGGCGTGCGTCGCGACGACGTTCGGATTCACGTACGTCGACTTCAACCGCTCCAGCTCGGCAGCCAGCGCATCGCGCTTGCGCGCAAACGCCTCCCAACGCGCATCGTCGACCACGCCGAGCCGCCGTCCGGTCTCGGTCAGGCGCAGGTCGGCGTTGTCCTCGCGCAGCTGGAGCCGGTATTCGGCGCGCGACGTGAACATGCGGTAGGGCTCGCTCACGCCGCGGGTGATGAGATCGTCGACCAGCACGCCGACGTAGGCTTCGTCGCGGCGCGGGCACCAGCCGGCTCAGCCCGCGCGCCTGCAGCCCCGCGTTGATGCCGGCCAGCACGCCCTGCGCGGCGGCTTCCTCGTACCCGGTCGTGCCGTTGATCTGCCCGGCGAAGTAGAGGCCGCCGATCGCCTTCGTCTCCAGCGTCGACTTGAGGGCGCGCGGATCGAAGTAGTCGTACTCGATCGCGTACCCCGGCCGCAGGATGTGCGCCGACGCGCAGCCGTCGAGCGTGCGGATGAACGCCTCCTGCACGTCGAACGGCAGCGACGTCGACACGCCGTTGGGGTAGATCTCGTGCGTCGTGAGGCCTTCCGGCTCGAGGAAGACCTGGTGGCTCGCGCGCTCCGCGAAGCGGGTGACCTTGTCCTCGATCGACGGGCAGTAGCGCGGCCCGACGCCCTCGATGACGCCGGTGAACATCGGCGAGCGGTCGAGCCCCGCGCGGATGATCTCGTGCGTGCGCTCGTTGGTGTGCGTGATCCAGCACGGCACCTGGCGCGGGTGCATCGTGCGTCCGCCCATGAACGAGAACACCGGGACCGGCTCGTCGCCGGGCTGGGTGGCGAGCGCGGCGAGGTCGATGGTGCGCCCGTCGAGCCGCGGCGGCGTCCCGGTCTTCAGCCGCCCGGCCGGCAGCTGGAGCTCGCGCAGGCGCGCCGCGAGGGTCGTCGCCGGCGGATCGCCCGCGCGCCCCGCCGGGTAGTGCGACAGACCGACGTGGATCAGGCCGGACAGGAACGTGCCGGTGGTCAGCACGACGGCATCGGCTTCGAAGCGGATGCCGAGCTCGGTGACCACGCCGGTGACGCGGCTCGCCGCGCCGTCTCCGGCGAGCGTCAGGTCGCCCACCGGCTGCTGGAAGAGGGTCAGGTTGGGCTGGTTCTCGAGCCGGGTGCGGATTGCCTGCTTGTAGAGCAGCCGGTCCGCCTGCGCGCGGGTCGCCCGCACCGCCGGCCCCTTGCTGGAATTGAGGGTCCGGAACTGGATGCCGGCCTCGTCGGTGGCGATGCCCATCGCCCCGCCCAGCGCGTCGACTTCCTTGACCAGGTGGCCCTTGCCGATGCCGCCGATCGACGGGTTGCACGACATCTGGCCCAGCGTCTCGATGTTGTGGGTGAGCAGCAGCGTCGGCACGCCCATGCGCGCGCTGGCGAGCGCGGCCTCGGTGCCGGCGTGGCCGCCGCCGACGACGATGACGCCGAACTTCTTCGAGAAGCGCATGATTTTAATAGTGTTTTCTTTCCGGCGCGGCGGCGGGCCGCCCACGTTCGGGAGGGCGAATGATACGGCAAAGCGCCCGCCCGGCAAAGCCTCACGCCAACGGGGCGGGTCGTGGTTCCACGTGGAACATGTTCGCCGTCGCGCGACCGGATGCGGCGCCTGAGGCGGCGACGGCGGCGGTGCCGGACGGGCGACGTGTTCCACGTGAAACATCGTGGCGCCCGGAACGACCTGCGGACCGCGCGCCGGCCGCCAACGCAGCGCGTACAATCCCTCACGCCCGCTCCCGGCTCCGCCCCCGCCCTTCCCCTCATGGCCTCCGTCCTGTGTCTCGGCATGTCGGCGCTCGACGCGATCTATCGGGTCGCGGCGATTCCGAGCGCGCCGACCAAGATCCTCGCCAGCGATTACCTCGAATGCGGCGGCGGCATGGCGGCCAATGCCAGCGTCGCCGTCGCTCGGTTGGGCGGGCTGTCCCACTATTGGGGGCGCCTCGGCGACGACCCGCTGGGAACGCGGATCCTGGCCCAGCTTGCGGCCGAGGGTGTCGATACGGCGGGCGTCCGGCGAATCGCCGGCTGCGTGTCGCCGTCTGCCGCCATCCTCGTCGCCGACGACGGCGAGCGCCTCGTGTGCGCGTACAACGATCCGAAACTCGATGCCGACGCGTCGTGGCTGCCGCTTGCCCGAATCGCCGGCTTTTCGGCCGTGCTGGCCGACGTGCGTTGGCCGGCGGGTGCGGCCGCCGTGCTCGATGCCGCCCGCGCGAGCGGCATTCCCGCGGTGCTCGACGGGGACATCGGCCCCGCCGAGGTGCTTGAGGATCTGGCCGGGCGCGCCACCCACGTCGCCTTTTCGGAGCCGGGGCTCGCCCGGGTCGCAGGCGTGCAGGCGCCCGGGGACGGCTTGCGCCGGATGGCGGCGCGGGTTCCGGGCATCGTCGGCGTGACGCTGGGGGCGGACGGTTACCTGTGGTGGGACGGCCGGCAGGAACGAAGGCTGGCCGCGCCCGTGGTCAAGGCGGTGGATACCCTGGCTGCCGGGGACACCTGGCACGGCGCGTTCACGCTGGCGCTGGGCGAGGGGTCGGGCGTCGAAGCCGCGGCGCGCTTCGCGAACGTCGCGGCCGCGCTCAAGTGCACCCGCTTCGGCGGGCGGCTGGGCGCCCCGACGCGCGCGGAAGTCGAGGCGTTCTCCGCCGCGCACCCGTAGGACGACCCTCGGGTACGCCGGCACGGTGCCGGCCCCGGATCGGCGTGCCGCGTTGCGGCGCACCTCCAGCGGATCGGCGTCAGGCCAGGAACCGGTTGGCGCCATCCGCGGCAGGCGCGGTCGGGCAGTTCAGCCAAGTATGCGCGGCGCGCGAGGGGTGGCACGGGCCCGGCGGCACCCGTCGCGCTCGGCCCAAGGGGCCCCGCCCAGCGAAAACCCGCGCGAGGCGATCGCGGCCCGGAATTGGCCGCGCTCGCGCCGATCAAACGAAAATGTCTTTCTGGACATCGACTTGCAAGCGGATGCCGACCGGCCAGCGCCGCGGAGTGGCCGCTTACTAACGCCGCTCGCGCGAAGTCGAGCCGATCCCTGGCCGGTCCTGGAGCCTAGCTCGTGCTGCCGGATCAGGCGCCGAGCCGCTCGCCGAGGCGCTTGCGCTCCGTCGCCAATGCCGCCGGACGCTTTGCGCCAAGCTTCGCGAACAGCTGGTCGTGGGCCGCGAGCTCGCGGGTCCACAGCGCCGAGTCGACCTTCATCACCTGGGTGAAGCGGTCCTGCGGAAAATCGAGGCCGGTCCAGTTGAGATCGGCGTACGCCGGCTCGAAGCCGAGCGCCGTCGGCACGGCGTGACCGCGCCCGCGGCAGCGCTCGACCACCCACTGCAGCACGCGCATGTTCTGCCCGAACCCGGGCCACGCGAACTTGCCGTTCTCGTCCGTGCGGAACCAGTTCACGTTGAAGATCTTCGGCGGCTGCGCGCACCGCCTTGCCCATCTTCAGCCAGTGATTGAAATAATCGCCGACGTGATAGCCGCAGAAGGGCAGCATCGCGAACGGGTCGCGGCGCACCTCGCCGACCTTGCCGGTCGCGGCGGCCGTCGTCTCCGAACCCATCGTCGCCGCCTTGTAGACGCCGTCCTCCCACGACGACGCCTCGACCACCAGCGGCAGCGTGTCGCTGCGCCGGCCGCCGAAGATGAAGGCGCCGATCGGCACGCCGTCCGGGCTGTCCCAGTGCGGGTCGAGCGACGGGCACTGCGTCGCCGCGACGGTGAAGCGCGCGTTCGGGATGCGCCGCCTTGCGCCCGCAGTCCGGCGTCCACGACTGCCCCTGCCAGTCGGTGAGATGCGCCGGGGGCGTCTTGCGTCATTCCCTCCCACCAGACGTCGCCGTCGTCGGTCAGCGCGACGTTGGTGAAGATCACGTTGGCCTTGAGCATCTCCATCGCGTTCGGGTTCGACTCGTACGAGGTGCCCGGCGCCACGCCGAAGTAGCCGGCCTCCGGATTGATCGCGTAGAACCGGCCGTCGTCGTGCGGCTTGATCCAGGCGATGTCGTCGCCGATCGTCGACACCTGCCAGCCCTCGAAGCCCTTGGGCGGGATCAGCATCGCGAAATTGGTCTTGCCGCAGGCGCTCGGGAACGCCGCGGCGACGTAGGTCTTCTCGCCGGTGGGCGCCGTGACGCCCAGGATCAGCATGTGCTCGGCGAGCCAGCCCTGGTCGCGCCCCATCACCGACGCGATGCGCAGCGCGAAGCACTTCTTGCCGAGCAGCGCGTTGCCGCCGTAGCCGGAGCCGAAGCTCCAGATCTCGCGCGTCTCGGGATAGTGAACGATGTACTTGTGGTCCCTGTTGCACGGCCACGCCACGTCCTTCTGCCCCGCGGCGAGCGGCGCGCCCACCGAGTGCACGCACGGCACGAAGGCGCCGTCGGCGCCGAGCACGTCGAACACGGCGCGGCCCATGCGCGTCATCAGGTTCATGTTGACGACGACGTAGGGGCTGTCCGAGAGCTCGATGCCGATGTGCGCGATGTGGCTGCCGAGCGGGCCCATCGAGAACGGCACCACGTACATCGTGCGGCCGCGCATGCAGCCGTCGAACAGGCCGTTCATCTTCTCGCGCATCTCCGCCGGCGCGACCCAGTTGTTGGTCGGGCCCGCGTCCTCCTCCTTCGCGCTGCAGATGAACGTGCGGTCCTCGACCCGCGCGACGTCGGATGGGTCCGAGCAGGCGAGATAGCTGTTGGGCCGCTTGGCCGGATCGAGCCGGGTCATCGTGCCGCCGGCGACCATCTCCGTGCACAGGCGGTTGTATTCCTCGTCGCTGCCGTCGCACCAGGCGATGCGGTCGGGCTTGGTGAGGGCGGCGATGTCGCGCACCCAGGCGAGCAGGCGAACGTGGCGAACGTAGGCGGGCGCCGCGACGGCGGCGGCGAGAGCGGGCAGCGAGTCGGCTGGGTTCATGATCAGCAGCGGGGGGAAGTGGAGGGGATGTGTTGCCGGCCGGGCGACGCAGGCGCCCACCGTATTTCGACGTGGTTAAAGACTACCACGCAGGCACGCCTCCCCGTAAGCCGGGCGGTGCGCGCCGGCGTGGTCCGTTTGATCCTGGTCAACTGCCGCGGCGCCGGCATCGCGCGCGGCTTCACTTGCCGATGCAGAACCGGGAAAAGATCGCGCCGAGCAGGTCGTCGGCGCTGAACTCGCCGGTGATCGCCGCGAGCGCCGCCTGCGCCTGCCGCAACTCCTCGGCGAAGAGCTCGAGCGGCGGCGGCTCGCCGCCGAGATGCTGCGCGGCCGCCGCGAGATGCCCGTCGGCGTCGCGCATGGCCGCGAGGTGGCGCGCGCGTGCGAGAAAGGTGCCTTCCATGTCCTCGTGCGCGCCGGCCAGCGCCAGCATCTCCTGCCGCAGCCCGTCGATGCCGTCCCCCGTCTTCGCCGACAGGAAGACATGGCAGCGCGCGGGCGCGCCGCCGGCGATCGCATCGTCGCCGCGCGCGACGCGGGCCGCAGGCGCGGCGGTCAGGTCGATCTTGTTGTGCACGACGAGGCGCGGCAGCGCTGCGGGCAGCTGGGCGAGGATCGCTGCAGCGCCCGCGGGGATCCCCTCGCCCGCCGCGCGCGCATCGACCAGCACCAGCGCGAGATCGGCGTCCGCCACGGCGGCCCAGGTGCGCTCGATCCCCAGCGTCTCGATCGGGTCGTCGGTCGCGCGCAGGCCCGCGGTGTCGACGACGGTGAGCGGAATGCCGTCGATCTCGATCGCGCTCGCGATGGCGTCGCGCGTCGTCCCGGCGAACGGCGTCACGATCGCGACGTCGCCGCCCGCCAGCCGGTTGAGCAGGCTCGACTTGCCGACGTTCGGCTCGCCGACCAGCACGACGGTGAGCCCCTCGCGCAGCAGCGCCCCTTGCGTCGCCCGCGCGAGCGCGCCCCCGAGGCGCGCCTGCAGCGCCGCGAGCTTGCCGGCGGCGTCCGCCGCGCGCAGGAAGTCGATGTCCTCGTCCGGAAAGTCGAGCGTGGCTTCGGTGAGCATGCGCAGGCCGGTCAGCGCCGTCGACCAGCGCGCGGATCTCCTCCGAGAACACGCCGGTGAGGCTGCGCGCGGCGGCGCGCGCCGCGGTCGCCGTGCCGGCCTCGATCAGGTCGGCGACACTCTCCGCCTGCGCGAGGTCGAGCTTGCCGTTGAGGAACGCGCGCTGCGTGAACTCGCCGGGCAGGGCGAGGCGCGCCCCCAGCTCGAGGCAGCGCGCGAGCAGCAGGCGCAGCACCGCCGTGCCGCCGTGACCGTGCAGTTCCAGCACATGCTCGCCGGTGTACGAGCGCGGCGCCGGGAAGTACAGCGCGAGACCCTGGTCGAGAGGCTCGCCGCGCCCGCCGCGGAAGATTGCCATCGTCGCCGCGCGCGGCGCGGGCACGCGGCCGATGATCGCCGCCGCGATCGCCGGCACCGCGGCGCCGGACACGCGCACCACGCCGATGCCGCCGCGCCCCGCGGGCGTGGCGATGGCGGCAATGGTGTCCGGCGACGGAAGGATCACCGCCGCTTGGCTGCGAGCTGCTCCGCTTCGCGCGTGAGCACGCGGTTCATGTGCCACTGCTGGAAGATCTGGATCATGTTGTTGACGAGCCAGTAGAGCACGAGCCCGGACGGGAAGAAGATGAACATCACCGAGAACGCGACCGGCATGATCTGCATCACCTTGGCCTGCACCGGATCCGAGATCGGCGTGGGCGAGAGCTTCACCTGCAGGAACGCGGTGATCGCATAGAGCACGGGCAGCACGAAGAACGGATCCGGCGCCGACAGGTCGTGGATCCAGAGTATCCACGGGGCGTGGCGCAGCTCGACCGCCGACAGCAGCACCCAGTAGAGGGCGATGAACACCGGGATCTGCACCAGGATCGGCAGGCAGCCGCCGAGCGGATTGATCTTCTCCTGCTTGTACATCTCCATCATCTTGATCTGCAGCTGCTGCTTGTCGTTGGCGTAGCGCTCCTGCAGCGCCTTCAGCTTGGGCGCGATGACCTTCATCTTCGCCATCGACCGGGCGCTGGCGTGGTTGAGCGGATAGAAGGCGCTCTTGATGATGATGGTGAGCAGGATGATCGCCCAGCCCCAGTTGCCCACGAAGCCGTGCAGCCACTTGAGCAGCCAGAACAGCGGCGCGGCGATGACGGTGAAGATGCCGTAGTCGACGACGAGGTCGAGGCCCTTGGCGAGCTTGGCCAGGGTGTCCTGGTCCTGCGGCCCGACGTAGAGCGGCACGTGCACCGCGCCGGTCGCGCCGGGCGCCACCGTGCCCACCGGCACGATCACCCCGGCCGCGTACAGGCCGTTGTCGAGCTTGCGCGTGTAGAACTCGCGCGGCGTCTTCTTCTCGTCGGAAGGCAGCCAGGCGGAGACGAAATACTGCTCGACCATGCCCACCCAGCCGTTGTCGGCGGACTTCGTGTACGGGAGCTTCTTGGACGGGTCCGCGGCGAGCTTGTCGATGTCGGTGAACTCGATCTTCTTGTACTTGTCGGTCTCGTTGTAGATCGCGGGCCCGGTGAACGACGCCGGCGCCATCGGGTTGTGCAGGCCGGTCTGCTTGGTGTCGCGCGTGAGCTGGAAGTAGGCGAACGGGGTGATCGGTTCCTTGCCGGCGTTGGTGACGTCGTAGGCGACGTCGATGAGGTAGCTGCCGCGGTGGAACGTCAGCGTCTGCACGACCTTGTCGCCGTTGGGCGCGCTCGCCTGCAGCTTGACCTCCATGCGGTCGGCGCCGACGGCGAGCTCGCGCGGACCCGGCAGCACTTCGTAGACCGTCCGGTGGTTCGGCATCCCGGCGCCGAGCAGCCCCGATTGGGCGACGTAGGTGCGCTCGCCGGTCTTCTGCAGCACGTGATACGGGGCATCCGGCCGATCGATGTCGTGATGGTCGTTGAGCGCGACCTGGGTGATCACCCCGCCGGCGGGATCGATTTCCGCGGTGTAGAGGTCGGTCTTGACGACGATCGTGCGCGCGGCGGCGGCCGCGGCGTCGGCGCTCGTGCCCGGGATGGCCGGCGCGCCGGGAGCGCCGGCCGGGGCGGCCCCGGGCGCGGACGCCTGACCGGGGCTCGCCAGCGACGGCACCGGCACGTCGCCCGGCGCCGCGGCCGGCGCGCCCTGCTTCGCCGCCGCCACGGGCGGCGCGGCCGGCCGGTTCTGGCGCTGCCAGGCTTCGTACAGGAACAGCGCCGAGAACGAGAAGATGACGAACAGGATCAGTCGTTGGGTATCCATGACAGCCTAGCTGGGCGCGCGGGGCCGGGGGCGCCGCGCGCAGGGTGGAATGCTTCAGGGCACCGGGTCGTAGCCCCCGGGATGATACGGGTGACAGCGCAGGATCCTGCGCCCGGCGAGCCAGACCCCCTTGATCGCGCCGTGTTTCTCGAGGGCCTCGCGCGCATAGTCGGAGCAGCTGGGATAGAACCTGCAGTTGGCGCCCAGGAGCGGACGCAGAGTGTATTGGTAGACGCGGATCAGCGCGAGCAGCAGCGTCTTCATCGCGGCGCGCCCTGCGCCTGGCCCCCGGTCGCGGGCGCGGCCAGCGCCGCGAGCAGCGCGCGGGCCTCCGCCGCCACCGCCGCGACCTCGTCCCGGCCGCAGCCGCGCTTCAGGCGCACGATCACGTCGAACGCCGCCGTCGCGGGGCGCGCCTCGTGGACGACGGCGCGCAGGACGCGGCGGACGCGATTGCGCGCCACGGCGCTCTTCAGGGCCTTCTTGCCGATCACGAAGCCGGTGCGCCCGGGCGGCGTGCGCGCCGGCGCGGCCACGACCTGCAGCCAGGCGCCTTCGCGGCGGCTGCCCGTGCGAAACAGCTCGGCGAAGACACCGGTTCCCGTCAGCCGATAACGCCGGGTGCCGCCGCCGGCCACGCGCAGCGCGGGTTCGGCGAGCGCAGCGGGCGTCAGGGCGTCAGCCGGACGCGACCCTTGGCGCGCCGCGCCGAGAGCACCTTGCGGCCGCCGACACTCTTCATCCGGGCGCGAAAGCCGTGCGTCCGCTTGCGCTTGACGACGGAAGGTTGGTACGTGCGTTTCATGATGGCTGCCTTGAATGAAAAAGCCTTACATTAGAGCGCGTTATGACCCCTTCTGTCAATGGGGGCGCCGCCGCGCCCGCGCCCGCCCCGCCGCTTGCGCGCGCGACCACAGCGGCACGCCACCCGACCCGCGGCTGTGGATAACTTTTTCGGCGCGCGCTACAATGGCTGCGCGATTTCGGGATCGCAGGGCGCCTCAGGCGGCATGAAGAACGCCGGGGCGGCCCCGTAGCACGCAGCGCCCGTTCGCACTTCCCTGCCGCCCGCGCCGCCCTTTCCCACCCCGTGGGCGAGGCTTCCGGCGCCGCTCCGGCGCCACTATCCACAGGACCGCCCCCGGGGCATGACTTCCGATCCCGCTTTCTGGCAACAGTGCCTCGACGCCTTCCGGCAGGAACTGACGCCGCAGCAGTTCAACACCTGGATCCTCCCGCTCGCCGTCGAGACGCGCCGGCGGGGGCTACCGCGTGGTGGCGCCCAACCGGTTCGTCCTGCAGTGGGTGAAGGAGCGCTTCGCCGGGCGCATCTGCGAGCTCGCCACCGACGCCGCGGGCGCGCGGCTCCCGGTGACCCTCGCGGTGGCCGATGCCGCCACGCCTTCGGCCGCTGCCCCGCGGACGCCGGCGCCGCCGCCGGCCGAGGCGCCCGCCGTCGCGCCGCCGGCGGAAGTGCCCTCGACGATGACCGCCCCGCCGCTCGCCCTGCGCCGCAACGACCCGACCAGCCTCAACCCCACGTTCACGTTCGCCACCTTCGTCTCCGGCAAGGCCAACCAGCTGGCGCGCGCCGCCGGCATCCAGGTGGCCGACCACCCGACCTCGTACAACCCGCTGTTCGTGTACGGCGGCGTGGGCCTCGGCAAGACCCACCTGCTGCAGGCGATCGGCAACCACATCCTCGCCCGCGAGCCGGCGGCGAAGATCCGCTACATCCACGCCGAGACCTACGTGTCGGACGTCGTGCGCGCCTACCAGCACAAGGCCTTCGACGACTTCAAGCGCTATTACCGCTCGCTCGACCTGCTGCTGATCGACGACATCCAGTTCTTCAACGGCAAGAACCGCACGCAGGAGGAGTTCTTCTACCTGTTCAACACGCTGATCGAGGCGCACAAGCAGGTGGTCATCAGCTGCGACACCTACCCGAAGGAGATCGCCGGGATGGAGGAGCGGCTGATCTCGCGCTTCGGCTGGGGCCTGACCGTCGCGCTCGAGCCGCCCGAGCTCGAGATGCGCGTGGCCATCCTGCTCGCCAAGGCGCAGTCGGCGCGGCTGCAGCTGGACGAGCAGGTCGCCTTCTTCATCGCCAAGCACATCCGCTCCAACGTGCGCGAGCTCGAAGGCGCGCTGAAGCGCGTGATGGCGTACTCGAGCTTCCACGGGCAGGACATCTCGCTCGCGGTCGCCAAGGAGGCGCTGCGCGACCTCCTCGCCGTGCAGAACCGCCAGATCTCCATCGAGAACATCCAGAAGACGGTCGCCGACTACTACAAGATCCGGATTTCCGACATGCACTCGAAGAAGCGCTCGCGCGCGATCGCGCGGCCGCGGCAGGTGGCGATGGCGCTGGCGAAGGAACTCACCCAGCTGTCGCTGCCCGAGATCGGCAGCAATTTCGGCGGCCGCGACCACACGACCGTGCTGCACGCCTGCCGCCAGATCGCGAAGCTCCGCGGCACGCTTCCCGATCTCAACCACGACGTCAATTTCCTGCTGCAGGTGCTGCGCACGTGAGCGCGCGGCGGGGCATTTCGCGCCCCCGGTGCGTGCCCGGCTACCCCCACCTTCGGCCGACCCCGGGGCGGCTGGCAAAATGCGCCTTTCCCGTCTATAATTTGTTGATTAAACCGGGATGGCGCGAAGTCGGCAAACAGTCCCCAAAAAGCCCACCGCCGGAACCGCAGTTATCCACAAGTCTGCATTCACTCCAACCCGCTGATAACAAAAGGCAGAACCCGATCGTACCGGTTCACGGCCTGCACCTATTAGCTATTAGACGGTTTAGACAATGCAACTAAAGCAAATCAGTCGCGATGCGCTGTTGAAACCGTTGCAGGCGGTCTCGGGGATCGTCGAACGCCGGCATACGCTGCCGATTCTCGCCAATGTTTTGCTCGAGCAGAGGGACGGCCGCCTGTACGTGACGGCCACTGATCTCGAAATGCAGATCACCGCGCACACCGATTGGGCGAGCAAGGAGCCGCAGGCGGTCACCGTCGCCGCGCGCAAGCTGCAGGACCTCCTGCGCGCGCTGCCGGAGGACTCCACGCTCAACGTCGACGCCGCGGGCAGCAAGATGACGGTGCGCGCCGGGCGCTCCCGCTTCAACCTGCAGACGCTGCCGGCGGCCGACTACCCGCGCATCGGCGTCGGTACCGACCAGCTGCAGACGATCACGCTGCCGCAGCGCGACCTGAAGGGCCTGCTGCGCTCGGTCGAGTTCGCGATGGCGCAGCAGGACATCCGCTACTACCTGAACGGCATGCTGCTGGTGGCCGACAAGGGGTCGCTGCAGGCCGTCGCCACCGACGGCCACCGGCTGTCCTGGGCGAGCCTCGCGGTGGCCGGCGACTACGCGCGCCAGGAGGTCATCCTGCCGCGCAAGACGGTGCTGGAGCTGGGCAAGCTGCTGGGCGAGGTCGACGACCCCGTCACCATCGACGTGCTCGCCACCCAGGTGCGCTTCCGCTTCGCCAACGTCGAGCTGGTGAGCAAGGTGGTCGACGGCAAGTTCCCCGACTACAACCGCGTCATCCCCACCGGCCACACCAAGGCGATCGTGCTGGAGCGCACGCAGCTCCTCGCCACGCTGCAGCGCGCCGCCATCCTGTCCAACGAAAAATTCCGCGGCGTGCGCGTGGTGCTGGCGCCGCAGACGCTGAAGATCGTCTGCACCAACAGCGAGCAGGAAGAGGCCGAGGAAGAGCTCGAAGTCGCCTACTCGGGCGACCCGCTCGACATCGGCTTCAACATCACCTACCTGCTCGACGTCCTGCAGAACCTCGCCACCGAGCACGTGCAGCTCGCGTTCGGCGACGCCAATTCCAGCGCGCTCGTCACGGTGCCGGAACGCGACGACTACAAGTACGTCGTGATGCCGATGCGCATCTAGCGGCCGCTGCTGCGCAGTGTCCCGAGGCGCCGACTTCGCAGTCGGCGCCGACGTTTTCAGTACCGAAGAATTCAACCGAAAGCCACGATGACCCCAGCCACCTCCCAGCCTTCGCGCAACGGCGACGACTACGATTCCAGCAGCATCAAGGTCCTGAAAGGCCTCGAGGCCGTGCGCAAGCGTCCCGGCATGTACATCGGCGACACCTCCGACGGCACCGGCCTGCACCACATGGTGTTCGAGGTGCTCGACAACGCGATCGACGAGGCGCTGGCGGGCTACTGCGACGACATCAAGGTCGTGATCCACACCGACAACTCGGTGAGCGTCGTCGACAACGGCCGCGGCATTCCGGTCGACCTCAAGGACGACGACGAATTCAAGCGCTCGGCGGCCGAGATCGTGATGACCGAGCTGCACGCGGGCGGCAAGTTCGACCAGAACTCGTACAAGGTTTCCGGCGGCCTGCACGGCGTCGGCGTGTCGGTGGTCAACGCGCTCTCGGAATGGCTGAAGCTCAAGATCTGGCGCAACGGGCACATCCACCAGATGGAGTTCCGCCACGGCGACGCCGTGGCGCCCGCTCGCCGTCGACGGCGCCACCGACCGCCGCGGCACCGAGGTCCATTTCATGGCGGCGACCGAGACCTTCGGCCGCATCGAGTACCACTACGAGATCCTCGCGCGGCGCATCCGCGAGCTGTCGTTCCTCAACAACGGCGTCAAGATCGAGCTGATCGACCAGCGCGACGGCAAGAGCGAGAACTTCGCCTACTCCGGCGGCATCAAGGGCTTCGTCGAGTTCATGAACCGCAGCAAGTCGGTGCTGCACCCGAAGGTGTTCTACGCCATCGGCGAGAAGGACGGCATGACCATCGAAGTGGCGATGCAGTGGAACGACTCCTACGCCGAGAACGTCCAGTGCTTCACCAACAACATCCCGCAGCGCGACGGCGGCTCGCATCTCACCGGCCTGCGCCAGGCGATGACGCGCACGCTCAACAACTACATCGAGAAGGAAGAGATCGCCAAGAAGGCGAAGGTCGAGACCACCGGCGACGACATGCGCGAGGGCCTGTGCTGCGTGCTGTCGGTCAAGGTGCCCGAGCCCAAGTTCTCGTCGCAGACCAAGGACAAGCTCGTGTCCTCCGAGGTGATGCCGGTGGTGCAGGAGATCGTCTCCGCCAAGCTCGCCGACTTCCTGCTCGAGAACCCCGGCGACGCCAAGATCATCTGCACCAAGATCGTCGAGGCCGCGCGCGCCCGCGAGGCCGCGCGCAAGGCGCGCGAGCTCACCCGCCGCAAGGGCGTGCTCGACGGCATGGGGCTGCCGGGCAAGCTGGCCGACTGCCAGGAGCGCGATCCCGGCGCTGTGCGAGATCTACCTGGTCGAGGGCGATTCCGCCGGCGGCTCGGCCAAGCAGGGCCGCGACCGCAAGTTCCAGGCGATCCTGCCGCTGCGCGGCAAGATCCTCAACGTCGAGCGCGCGCGCTTCGACAAGCTGGTGAGCTCGCAGGAGCTGATCACGCTGATCACGGCGCTGGGCACCGGCTTCGGGCGCCAGGCCGGCGAGAAGGAAGAGAAGGACGAGTACAACGCCGACAAGCTGCGCTACCACCGCATCATCATCATGACCGACGCCGACGTCGACGGCTCGCACATCCGCACGCTGCTGCTGACGTTCTTCTACCGGCAGATGCCGGAGCTGATCGAGCGCGGCCACATCTACATCGCGCAGCCGCCGCTCGTACAAGGCGAAGCTCGGCCGCGAGGAGGTCTACCTCAAGGACGACCACGACCTGAAGCAGCACCTGCTCAAGGTCGCGCTGAAGGGCGCCGAGCTCACGCCGGGCGCCGAACGCGGCGCCGCTGGCGGTGGAGACCTTCGAGCACGTCGCGCGCGAATACCTGCTGGCCGAAGCGGTGATCGACCGCCTCGCGCGGCTGGTCGACCCGGCGGCGATGCACGCGCTGCTGCTGGGCGGCGCCATCAGCCTCGACAGCCAGGAGGCGGCCGACGCCAGCGCCCGCGCGCTGCAGCAGGCGATCAACGACGCCGACGTGCGCGTCGAGGCGCGCTACGACGCCGCCAGCGAGACACGCCGCCTGGTCATCATCCGCACGCACCACGGCACGCCGCACGCCACCGCCATCGACGCCGATCTCCTCGCCAGCGGCGACTACGCGCAGATCCGCGCCGCGGCCGAGGTCCTGCAGGGGCTGATCCAGCCCGGCGCCATGGTGAAGCGCGGCGACAAGCAGCAGCCGGTGGCCACCTTCAAGGCGGCGCTCGACTGGCTGCTCGAGGAGGCACGGCAGAGCGTGTCGATCCAGCGCTACAAGGGCCTGGGCGAGATGAACCCGGAGCAGCTGTGGGAGACCACGATGAACCCGGCGGTGCGGCGCCTGCTCAAGGTGCAGATCGACGACGTGATCAGCAACGAGGAGATCTTCTCGACGCTGATGGGCGAGCTGGTCGAGCCGCGGCGGGCGTTCATCGAGAGCAACGCGCTCGGCGTGCGCAATCTCGACGTCTGAGCCCTACAGGCTGTCTGCGCGGGCGAGCGATCGAGACCGCGCGGTTTTCAGCTTCCTTTCAGGTTGGCGGAGTACCCTTTCCAACGGCGGCAGCGACGATCCACCCGTGCGCGATGCCGGTGCCTGGCGCGCCGGCGAGGACGACGCAGCGGCGGGCGCTCGACCTGCGAAGCAACCTGACGAAATGCTGGAGGAGGGCAGACCGTGGGCCACGTCGCGCGGAAGGAACTGCCTCCCGCATCCGTTCTCGAGGCCCTGTTAGGGGCGAAGGAAAGGGACCCGGCCGGCATCGTTCCCGCATTCATCTACACCGCGCTTCCGCATCTGTACGTCTGCGCGGGACTGCTCACGATCATCCTCCTGCGCAACGGGATCGCAGTCTTGAGCACCCTCGCGTGGTTCTCGGCCGCGGCGATCGTCTGGGTGCGCCGCTACCGCTACCGCTCGCCGTTCGAGGGCTCCGGCGGGCGCATCGATCTGCCGACCGTCATCGACGACGACGGCCCCGCCGACGAGGTGGTGCAGATCTACTGGGATGCGTCATTCGAGTGCGGCCATGCCGTCATCGACGCGCAGCATCGCCGCCTGTTCGGCCTTTCGGACAGGCTCGCCAAAGCCTTGATGGCGAGGCGGCTGCCGGGCGACATCGCGTGGATACTCGATGATCTGGTCGACCACATCACCGACCATTTCTGCACCGAGGAAGCCGTGCTCGCCAAGGCGAGGCATCCCATCTGCAGGGAACATCAGGCTGTCCACCGCGCGCTGCTGGCGAGGACCGAAGAGCTTCGCGAGCGGCATCGCCGCGGCGAGATCGCCATGGCCGAGCTGGTCGCCTTCATCGTCCGCGATGTCGTCACCGACCACATCGCCAGGGAGGCCGTCGAATTCTCTAGCCTGTGGTCGCGCCGCCATTCGCGGGTGAAGCGCACGAGGCGGGCGGCGCGCTGAACTCAGCCGGCGGCGGCACCAGCGAGATCCAGCGCAGCATCATCGCCAAGGAAATGGGGCTCTGCGCGATTCGCCGGTCCCGTCAATGCGCTCCGGAGCGCCGCAGCCACGCTTTGCGCGCTTCTTCCAGCACCCACATCAGCGCTGCGCACGCCAGGGCCAGCAGCCAGACCTCGGCGCCGAAGGGTGCTGCGCCGAACAGCCAGTTGCCTGGCGCGGTGTAGATGATGAACAGGATCACGCCGACCTCGGCCGCCAGGCCCAGCAGCAGATATGGGTTGCTGAAAAGCCCGAAGGACAGCGACGATTTGCAGCGGATGGCGGCACAGAAAGACGTTCACCATCTGCATCACCACGATCGTTGCGAGGCAGGCGGAGGTCGCCTGCAGATACAGCGGATCGTTCCGGCCGAGACTCGTCCCGTACTGCCAACCGGCTGCGTCGAGCACGAAGAAGAACACGGCCATCGCCCCCACGGCTTCCAGCACGCCCAGAAACAGGTAGGCACGAGCGAGCAGCCCCCACGACAGCAGTCGTTCGGTGCGTGCCCTCGGCGGACGGTGCATTACGCCGGGATCGGGCTTTTCCGCGCCCAGCGCCAGCGCCGGCAGCATGTCGGTGCCGAGGTCGACGGCGAGAATCTGGATGATGGTCAGCGGGAGTGGAATGCGGAGCAGCACGAAGGCAAGATAACGGCACCAGCTCGGGAATGTTCGAGCTCAGGATGTAGGTGAGGAACTTGCGGATGTTCTCGAACACCGCGCGCCCTTCCTCGATGGCCGCGACGATGCTGGCGAAGTTGTCGTCGAGCAGGATCAGGTCCGCGGCCTCCTTGGCGACGTCGGTGCCGGAAATGCCCATGGCGATGCCGATGTCGGCGCATTTCAGCGCCGGCGCGTCGTTGACGCCGTCGCCGGTCACCGCGACGATCTCGCCCTTCTTCTGCAATGCCTGGACGATCAGCATCTTCTGCTCGGCGGCGACGCGGGCGAAGATGATCTCTCTGCGCGTCGAGCGCCAGTTGCAGTTGCGCCGGCGTGATGGAGCGCAGCTCGTCGCCGCTGATGACCACGGGCTGGTCGGACTTCACCAGCCCGATCTGGCGGGCAATCGCCAGCGCCGTGTGCGGATGGTCGCCGGTGACCATGATGATGCGGATGCCGGCTGCGTTGCGCAGCGGGCGATGGCATCCGGCACTTCCGGCCGTGGCGGGTCTTCCAGCCCGACCAGCCCGGTCAGGATCATGCCACGCTCTTCGCCCGGCATGCCGTCGACCGACTGCGCAATGGGCGAAGGCCAGCACCCGCAGTCCGGCCTCGGCCATCTGCCGCTGCGCCGCCAGCAGGCGCGTTTTCACCGCCGGATCGATCGGCACGATGCCCGCATCCAATTGCACGAAGTCGCAGGCGGCGAGCACGGTCTCCGGCGCACCTTTGCAGTAGAGCACGCGACCCTGGGGGCCGGCGCACAGCACCGACATGCGCTTGCGGTCGGTATCGAACGGAATCTCGTCAATGCGCTGATAGTCGGCGAGCTCGCCGACGACCTGCCGCCCCATGTTCTCCAGCGCCATTTCCATCGGGTCGCCCAGCACGCTTGCGCCGACCGTTCTCGTCGATGATCCTTCAGGTCGTGACAGAGCGCGGCGTTGACGAACAACTCGCGGTTGTCCCGCGTCAGGCGCGATTGCGCTGCCAGATCGTCGAAGTCGAGAAAGCCGCCCCCGAGCCACAGGCGCTGCACCGACATGCGGTTCTGTGTCAGCGTGCCGGTCTTGTCGCAACAGATCGTCGTCGTCGAACCCAGCGCCTCGACGGCGGGCAGGTGACGCACCAGCGCATTGCGTTTGGCCATGCGCTGCGTGGCCATGGCGAGCGAGAGCGTTACCGTCGGCAGCAGGCCTTCCGGCACGTTGGCCACGATGATGCCGATGGTGAACAGCAGGTTCTCCCAGGTGGGCAAGCCCGATGGCCTGGCCGACGAGGAACAGCGCCACGCCCATGCTCGTGGCAAGGGCCGCCACGATGCGGGACAGACGCGCGATCTCGCGCTGCAGCGGTGACGAGCCCGCGCCGGCCGTTTGTGTCAGATGGGCGATCCGGCCGAACTCGGTATGCATGCCGGTGGCGTAGACCACTGCCTGCGCCTGTCCGGACACGACCGAGGTCCCGGCCAGCACGACGTTCTTTGCGTAGAGCGGCGAGTCCTCGGCGCTGGGCTCGGTCGTGCGCGCCTTGGGCAGGGATTCACCGGTGACCGTTGCGGCGTTACGCGCAGTGCAAACGCACTGATCAGGCGGCAGTCGGCCGGAACGAAATTGCCTTCCTCCAGCAAGACGATGTCGCCAGGCACCAGATCGGTCGCAAGGATCTCCACGACCGCGCCGCCACGCAGCGTCTGGACCATCTGCGGCAGCAGCTGGCGCAGCGCAGCGATGGCCTTCTCGGCCTTGTATTCCTGCCAGAAGGAAAATACCCCATTGATGACGATGACGCCGACGATGGCGACACCAAGGTGGGCCATACCCTGGTGGGGATCGAAATACTCCGCGACGAAAGGCCAGCGCAGCGCCTATCCAGAGGATGACGGCAAAGAAATGGACAAATTCGCGGGCGAACGTGAGCAGCAGATGCTCGCGACGCCACTTGCTCGACGCGGTTCGGTCCGAATTCCGCCAGGCGACGCGCCGCCTCGTCCGGGGCGAGGCCGGCGGCCGTGGTCTTCAGGCTGGCGAGCGACTGCTCGACGCTGAGGCAGTGAATGTGCATGGCTTGACGCTGCATCGACGGACTCGGGCGCGCCGTGCACGCACCCACCGCCGATGCAGCGATTTCGTCGAGCGGAACGCTTCCGGTCCTTCAAGTGCGGCCCGCGGGAATTCTAGCGACCCGACGGCGGAATCTGTTTGACGCGCATCAGATACGCTGGCGACGCCGGAATGAAGGGGCCGACACTAAGACCCGTTGAACAGCCTGCGCTGACGTACTTCGCCGCTCCCGGACCCGACGGCGTCGAGCGGCGCTGCGATGCGCTATCCTTGGTCCGAAGCCGACCGCGGAGGAGACGCAATGAAGGATCGTGATGATGGCGCGCTGCTCGATGCGGTGGCCAAGGACCTCTACACCGCCGTGCTGTCGGACGTCCTCGACGAGCTGGGCTACCGGGACCAGGCGATGCCGCCGTCGATCAGGCCGCTCGACGAGTCGATCACGCTGGTCGGCCGGGCGCGCACCGGCCTCTATCGCGAGGTGCACTCGGTCGTGCCCGGGGAAAACCCCTACGCGCTGGAGATCGCGCTGGTCGACGATCTGAAGCCGCGCGAGGTCGCCGTCTTCGGCTGCGGCGGCTCGACGCGCATCGCGCCCTGGGGCGAGCTGCTGTCGATGGCCGCACGCGCGCGCGGTGCCGCCGGCTGCCTCACCGACGGCTTCGTGCGCGACGTCCGGCAGATCCGGCGGATGGGCTTTCCCGTCTTCCACGGCGGGATCGCGCCGCTCGATTCGAAGGGGCGCGGCAAGGTCGCCGAGATCGACGTGCCGATCCGCTGCGCCGGCGTGCGCGTCGAGCCCGGCGATCTCGTGGTCGGCGACGCCGACGGCGTGATCGTGGTGCCGTGCGCGGTCGAGGCGGCGGCGCTGGAAAAGGCCTTCGCCAAGGTGCAGGGCGAGAACCGGACCCGCGAGGAGCTCGAGCGCGGCACGAGCCTCGCCGAAGTGTTCGCGCGGTTCCAGATACTCTGACGCGGCGGCAGCGCGGGTCGGCGCGCGGCGGCCGCGCCCGATCTCAAGCAAGCGCTTGATTTACGTGCTATGCTTGCCGCTGCCATGAACCCCAGGACCCGGCGCGCCCCGGCGCGCGAACCCTCGCTCGTACGGCCGCCCGATCGCGGCGTCCACGCCCGCGAGCAGCTGATCGCCCACGGCGCGCGCATCTTCGCCGCCAAGGGCTACGCCGCCGCCTCGACGCGCGAGATCTGCCTGGCGGCGGGCGCCAACGTAGCGGCGATCCACTATTACTTCGGCGACAAGGAAGGCCTCTACCGGGCGATCCTGACCGAGCCGATCGCCGCGATCGCAGGCCAATTCGGCGCCTTCGCCGATCCGGCGCTGACCTTCGCCGAGGCCATCCGCCGCGTGTTGGAGCCGTTCGTCGCGCTGGCGCTCGACGGGCAGGCCCACTCGCCGCACGTCCACCGCCTGCACCTGCGCGAGTTCCTCGAGCCGTCGCCGGTGTTCCGCGAGATCGTCGCGCAGATCATCGCTCCGCAGCACGACGCGCTCGCCGGCCTGCTCGCGCGGCACTGCGGCTTGAAGCGCCCCGACGCGGGCATCCACCAGCTCGCCTTCGCGCTGATCGCGATGGCCAACGACTACTGCATGTCGCGCGAGTTCATGAAGATGCTGGCGCCGGAAGTGTTCGCCGGCGACGATCCCGCTGCGCTGCATCGTCGACCGGCTCGTCGGCTACAGCGTCGCGCTCCTCGACCAGGAGATAGCGCGGCGCCGGGCAACGGGGATCGCGCGGCCCACGGGGCGAAGCGCTGCCGGCGTCACGCGCCCCCGTCCCGCGAAGAAATCGCCATGAGCCCCGTTCCTCCATCGACACCGAGGCGCCGGCTGCTGCCGTGGGCGATTCTCGTCGCCCTGCTTCTCGCCGCCGGAGCCTTCGCCCTGTGGTCCGTGGCGATGCGCAAGCCGGCCGCCGACACTCCGGCCTCCGCCGTGCCGCCGGCCGGCGCGAAGACCGACGCCTCCGCCCGCCCGGCGCTGACCGTCACGCTGACGCAGCCGCAGCGCGAGGACTGGCCGCGGACACTTGCCGCGCAAGGCAACATCGCGGCGTGGCAGGAGGCCGCGGTCGGCGCCGAGCTGCCCGGCCTGCGCGTCACCGAAGTGCTCGTCAATGTCGGCGACCGGGTGCGCAAGGGCCAGACGCTGGCGCGCGTGAGCGCCGACGCCGTCGAGGCCGACGTGGCGCAGGCCCGCGCCTCGGTGGCCGAAGCGCAGGCCGTGCTGGCCGAAGCGAAATCCAATGCGGCGCGCTCGCGCGACCTCGCGGCCAAGGGCTTCGTCAGCCCGCAGGCGGCGACACAGACGGCCACGGCCGAGCAGACGGCCGCGGCGCGGCTCACCGCCGGCGCAGGCGCGGCTGTCGGCCGAGGAAGTCCGGCTCGCGCAGACGCGCGTGTTCGCGCCGGACGACGGGACGATCTCCGCGCGCATGGCCACCGTGGGCTCGCTCACCCAGCCCGGCCAGGAGATGTTCCGCCTGATCCGCGGCAACCGCCTCGAATGGCGCGCCGAGGTGACCTCGGGCGAGCTCGCCCGCCTCGCGCCGGGCGTCCCGGCGACGGTGCGGCTGCCGAGCGGCGGCGAGGTCCGCGGCACGGTGCGCATGATCGCGCCGACGGTCGATCCGCAGACGCGCAACGCCATCGTCTACGTCGACCTGCCGGCGGGGGAGGCCTCGCCGGCGCGCGCCGGCATGTTCGCGCGCGGCGAATTCGATCTCGGCCGCGCCAGCGCGCTGTCGCTGCCGCAAAGTGCCGTCGTCCAGCGCGACGGCTTCGCCTACGCGTTCCGGCTGGAAGGCGGCAATCGCGTCGCGCGGATCAAGATCGGCGTGGGCCGCCGGGCCGGCGATCGCATCGAGGTGACCGACGGGCTCGCCGCCGACGCGCAGGTCGTCGCCAGCGGCACGGGCTTCCTCGCCGACGGCGACGTCGTGCGCGTCGTCCCGGCCGCGCCGCACGAGTTCCCGTCCATGAACGTCTCCTCCTGGTCGATCAGCAACCCGATCCCCGCGGTCCTGCTGTTCGTGCTGCTCTCGCTCGCCGGCGTGATGGGTTTCCGGGCGATGAAGATCCAGCAGTTCCCGGACATCGACCTGCCCACGATCACCGTCACCGCGGCGCTGCCCGGCGCGAGCCCGGCGCAGATGGAAACCGACGTCGCGCGCAAGATCGAGGACTCGCTCGCCACGGTGGCGGGCGTGAAGCACATCTACACGATGGTGCAGTCCGGCATGGTGACGGTCACCGTCGAGTTCCGCCTGGAGATCCCCACGCAGGAGGCCCTCGACGGCGTGCGCGACGCCGTCTCGCGCGTGCGCTCCTCGCTGCCGGGCGAGCTGCGCGACCCGACGATCACGAAGGTCAACCTGTCCGGCGCGCCGATCCTCACCTACACCGTCGCTTCCAGCCGGATGGACGACGAGGCGCTGTCGTGGTTCGTCGACAACACCGTCGTGAAGCGCCTGCTCTCCGTGCGCGGCGTCGGCGCGGTCGCGCGCGTCGGCGGCGTGGACCGCGAGATCCGCGTCGAGCTCGATCCCGCGCGCATGCTGGCCGCCAACGCCACCGCGGCGGACATCTCCCGGCAGCTGCGGCAGACCCAGCAGGAAGCCTCCGGCGGCCGCGCCGACATCGGCGGCGTCGAGCAGTCGGTGCGCACGATCGGCACCGTGCAGTCGGCCGAGGAGCTCGCGCGCATGGACATCGCGCTCTCCGACGGCCGCCGCGTGCGCCTCGACCAGCTCGCCGCCGTCAGCGACACTGTGGGCGAGCGGCGCTCGGCGGCGCTGCTCGACGGCGCGCCGGTGGTCGGCTTCGAGATCGTGCGGAGCCGCGGCGCCGGCGAGGTCGACGTCGCGCAGGGCGTGCGCGCGGAGCTCGCGAAGCTGAAGGCCGAGCATCCCGACATCGCGATCGTCGAGGCGTTCAACTTCGTCGATCCGGTGGCGGAGAATTTCGAGGGCTCGATCTCGCTGCTGATCGAGGGCGCGCTGCTCGCCGTCCTCGTGGTGTGGCTGTTCCTGCGCGACTGGCGCGCGACGCTGGTGTCCGCGACCGCGCTGCCGCTGTCGATCCTGCCGACGTTCGGGGCGATGTACCTGATGGGGTTCACGCTCAACATCGTGACGCTGCTGTCGCTGTCGCTGGTGGTCGGCATCCTGGTCGACGACGCCATCGTCGAGATCGAGAACATCATGCGCCACCTGCGCATGGGCAAGACGCCGTACATGGCCGCGATGGAGGCGGCCGACGAGATCGGCCTCGCGGTGATCGCCACGTCGTTCACGCTGATCGCCGTGTTCCTGCCCACCGCGTTCATGAGCGGCGTGCCGGGCAAGTTCTTCGTGCAGTTCGGCTGGACCGCGGCGATCTCCGTGTTCTTCTCGCTGGTCGTCGCGCGCATGCTGACGCCGATGATGGCGGCCTACCTGCTGCGGCCCCCGCGCGGTGCGCACGCCGAGCCGCGCTGGCTCGCGCCCTACCTGCGCTGGGCGACGTGGTGCCTCAAGCACCGGATCGCGACGCTGGCGGCGGCCGCCGCGTTCTTCTTCGGCTCGTTCGCGCTGCTGCCGCTGCTGCCCACCGGCTTCGTTCCGCCCGACGACTTCTCGCAGACGCAGGTCTACCTGTCGCTGCCCCCGGGCAGCACGTTCGAGCAGACGCTCGCGGCCGCCGAGCAGGCGCGCGCGATCGTGCGCAGGAACCCGTACGTCAAGCTCGTGTACACCGCGGTCGGCGGCGGCGCCGCCGGATCGGACTCGTTCACGCCGCGGGGCGCGGCCGAGGTGCGCAAGGCGACGCTGACGATCAACATGGCGCCGCGCAGCGAGCGCCGCGGCGTCACCAAGCAGGTGATCGAGGGCCAGTTGCGCGAGGCGCTGGCCGATGCTTCCCGGCGTGCGCATGAACGTCGGCCTGGGCGGCTCGACGCAGAAGTACGTGCTGGTGCTGGCGAGCGAGGACGGCGCGGTGCTGGCCGAGCACGCGCGGCGTGGTCGAGCGCGAGCTGCGCACGCTGCCCGGCATCGGCAACGTCACCACGACCGCCAGCCTGGTGCGGCCCGAGCTCGTGGTCCGGCCCGACTTCGCGCGCGCCGCCGACCTGGGCGTCACCTCCGCCGCGATCGCCGACACGCTGCGCATCGCCACCGCCGGCGACTACGACCAGAGCCTGCCCAAGCTCAACCTGGCGGAGCGGCAGGTGCCGATCGTCGTCAAGCTCCCGGCGGCCGCGCGCCAGGACCTCTCGCTGCTCGAGCGCATGACCGTGCCCGGCAAGAACGGGCCGGTGATGATCGCCAACGTGGCCTCGCTCGCGATCGACAGCGGGCCCGCGCAGATCGACCGCTACGACCGGCTGCGCAACATCAACTTCGAGATCGAGCTGAACGAGCAGCCGCTGGGCGAGGTCGCCGCGCAGGCGGCTGGCGCTGCCGAGCGTGCGCAACCTGCCGCCCGGCGTCACGCAGACCACCGTCGGCGACGCCGAGGCGATGACCGAGCTCTTCGACAGCTTCATGCTGGCGATCGCCACCGGCGTGCTGTGCATCTACATCGTGCTGGTGCTGCTGTTCCGGGAGTTCATCCAGCCGGTCACGGTGCTCGCGGCGCTCGTGCTGTCGATCCCCGGCGCGTTCCTCGCGCTGTTCGTCACCGCACACCGCGGTGTCGATGCCGTCGATGATCGGCCTCATCATGCTGATGGGGATCGCGACCAAGAACTCGATCCTGCTGATCGACTACGCGATCCTCGCGCGGCGCGACCACGGCCTCGAACCGCTGGGAGGCGCTCCTCGACGCCTGCCGCAAGCGCGCGCGGCCGATCGTGATGACGACGGTGGCGATGGGCGCGGGGATGCTGCCGATCGCGATCGGCCTCGGCACCGATCCCAGCTTCCGCGCGCCGATGGCGATCGTCGTCATCGGCGGCCTCATCACCTCGACCTTCCTCAGCCTGCTGGTGGTGCCGGTGGTGTTCACCTACGTCGACGACGCGATCGGCGCTGGCGCGCAGGGTGCTGCGCCGTCCGCAACCGGCGCCGGCGGCGCTCGATCCCGCGCCTGAGGCGCCCGGCGCGCGACAGGATGCGCTGACGCGTAGGCGTCAGCGCCGCGGCCGGCGGTTCAGCCGGCGCCCGCGGCGCGGCTCACTTCTTCGCGGAGCGCGTCGTCTTGCGCGCGGTCTTCGCGGCGGCCGCCGGCTTGGTCGCCTTGCCGCGCGCCGCGGGCGCGGACTTGGCCGCCCCCGCGGTGTCCGCAACCGCGGCCGGCGCTTTCCTCGCCCTGGCCGAGGCCTTCGCATCACCGCCGGCGCGGTCGCCGCCGCGGCTTCGCGGTCCGGGCCGGCGCCTTCGTCGCCGCGGTCTTCGCCGCCCGCGTCGGGGCCTTCGCCGTCGCGGTCTTCGCCGGCGCCTTCGCGGTGCGGCCGCCGCTCGACTTGCCGGACTTCGCGTCGAGCAGCGCGAGCGCCTCGTCGAGCGTCAGGTCGTCCGCGCGGTCCTTGTCGGGCAGCGTCGCGTTGATCGTGCCGTGCTTGACGTAGGGCCCGTAGCGCCCGGCGTGCAATTCCACCGGCCGCTTGTCCTTCGGATGCGCGCCGAGCACGCGCAGCGCCGTCCGCCGCGCGCCCGCGCCCGCCCTTGCCCTTGGCGCCGTCCTTCGCCTCGAACTCGAAGCCGATCTTGCCGTCGGGCTGGCGCACGAGGAACGCGGAGAACCCGCGCTTCGTGCGCGCGGAGACGAACGCCAGCAGATCGGTCTTGCCGGTGGCCAGCAGCTTCTGCATCTGCGCCCGCTCGACCGGCCGCTGCAGGATCACGCGGCCGGAGCGGAAGTCGCAGGTCTTGTCGGGGCCCACCGCCTTCTCGCAGACGTAGGCCTGCGCGGACTCGAACACGCGCGAGCGCGCATTTGGGGCAGGCGCCCAGGGGCTCCTGCCCGGTGAAATCGGGAACCTCGCCGTCGTCGCCGTCGCGCTCGGGAAAATCGAACGACACCTCGTTCGCATCGTTCAGCTTGATCGAGGCCGAGAACGGCCGGCCGAGGCGGCTGCGAAAGCCGTCGAGCGGCCCGACCTTGCGCTCGCGCAGCAGCGTCTCGGCCTCGGCCGCTTCGAGCTGCCGGCCGCCCATGATCTTCCAGAACCCGAACTCGCAGGCCTGGCACTGGAACTTCTTGTAGTTCTCGTGGACCTCGCCGCCGCATTTGGGGCACGGCACGCCGAGCGTGGCGAAATCCCCCGGGATGGTGTCGCTCTCGTATTCCTTCGCCTGTCCGACGATGTGCTCGGTCATCGCGACGATCTCGCGCATGAAGTCCTCGCGCGCGAGCGCTCCGTGCTCCATCTGCGCGAGCTTGAACTCCCATTCGGCGGTCATTTCCGGCGAGAAGAGCTCCGGCACGCCGAGGCCGCGCAGCAGCGCGATCAGCGAGAACGCCTTCGCGGTGGGCTGCAGCTCCTTGCCCTCGCGCAGGATGTATTTCTCGGTGAGGAGGCCCTCGATGACCTGCGCGCGCGTGGCCGGCGTCCCGAGGCCCTTCTCGCGCATCGCCTCGCGCAGCTCCTCGTCGTCGATCAGCTTGCCCGCGCCCTCCATCGCCGAGAGCAGCGTGGCTTCGTTGAAGCGCGCGGGCGGGCGCGTCTGGTTGGCGGCGACCTCGATCTTCTCGGTGGCGACGATCTCGCCCGGCTTGACCGGCGTCAGCGTGCCCTCGTCGACCTGCGCCTCCTTGCCGTAGACGGCGAGCCACCCCGGCGCGACCATCACCTTGCCCTCGGACTTGAACGGCTCGCCCGCGACCCGGGTGATGCGCGTGGTGAGCGTGAACTCGGCGGGCGGATAGAACGCGGCGATGAACCGGCGGACGACGAAATCGTAGAGCTTGGCCTCGATCTCGTTCAGGTGCTTCGGCTGCACCAGCGTCGGAATGATGGCGAAGTGGTCGGAGATCTTGGTGTTGTCGAAGATCCGCTTGTTGGGCTTCACCCACTTCTGCTTCAGCACCTGGCGCGCGAAGCCGCCGTAGGCGTTGGTTTCCTTGAGCGCCTCCATGGTCGCCGTCACCGTCGGGATGTAGTCCTCCGGCAGCGCGCGGGCGTCGGTGCGCGGGTAGGTGAGCGCCTTGTGCTTCTCGTAGAGCGACTGCGCGAGCGAGAGCGTCGTGCGCGCGGAAAAGCCGAAGCGGCCGTTGGCCTCGCGCTGCAGGCTCGTGAGGTCGTAGAGCAGCGGCGCGCCCTGCGTCGACGGCCGCGAGTCCTCGGTGACCGTGCCCGGCTTGCCTTCGCAGGCGGCGGCGATCGCGCGCGCGCGGTCTTCTTCCCAGAGCCGCTCGGCGCGGGCGTCGGGGTCGTCGTCGCTCTTCCTGAATTTCTCGTCGAACCAGCGGCCGCCGTATTCGACCCGCCTCGGCGCGGAAGGTGCCGAGCACTTCCCAGTACCCGCGCGGACGGAAGGCGCGGATCTTCTCCTCGCGCTCGACCAGGATCGCGAGGGTGGGCGTCTGCACGCGGCCGACGGTCGTCAGCTGGAAGCCGCCCGACTTGGAGTTGAACGCGGTCATCGCCCGCGTGCCGTTGATCCCGACGAGCCAGTCGGACTCCGAGCGGCACACCGCGGCGTCGGCCAGCGGCTGCATCTGCTTGCCGGTGCGCAGCGCCCCGAAGGCGTCGCGGATCGCCGCCGGCGTCATCGACTGCAGCCACAGGCGCTTGATCGGCTTCGCTGCCTTCGCATACTGGACGATGTAGCGGAAGATGAGCTCGCCCTCGCGGCCGGCGTCGCAGGCGTTGATGAGCTCGTCGACGTCCTTGCGCTTCAGGAGCTTCAGCAGCGTCCTGAGCCGGTTCTCGTTCTTCTCGATCGGCTTGAGCGCGAACTTCGACGGGATCGCCGGCAGGTGGGCGAAGGTCCACTTGCCCCGCTTGACCTCCTCCGCCTCCGGCATCCCGATCTCGAGCAGGTGGCCGACCGCCGAGGAGAGCACGTAGCGCTCGCTCTCGAAATAGTCGTCGTGCTTGGTGAAGCCGCCGAGCGCCCGCGCGAGGTCGGCGGCGACGGACGGCTTCTCGGCGATGATGAGGCTTTTGGTCATGGGGGCATGGGTTGCCGGCGGGCCCGGGCGGCCTGTCGCGGCTGCAGCGGGACGGCCCGGCGCTGCTTGGGGAGCGGCAGATAGTACCCAAGGTGTTGCGGCCGGAGCAAGGAAACCTTCGGCCGGGACGCGCAAAGGACGGCCCAACGCGCCCGGGCGCGGGCGCCCGCGCGAGGCGGGAGTCGTGTAGCCCGGGTTGAGCGCAGCGAAACCCGGGTGGTTGCGGCAATGGCCACCGTTGCCCCGGATTTCGCTGCGCTCAACCCGGCTACACCACCCGCTGCCAGGCGCCGCCGGGGATCGGCGCCGCCCGGCCGTCGAGCTCGAGCGCGGTCAGCGTCGCGATCACCGCCGCCGCCGCGAGGCCGCAGCGCGCCGCGATCGTGTCGACGTCGGCCGGCGCATGCCCGAGCGCGGCGAGGACAGCGGATGCCGCCGCGTCGAGCGCACCATCGCCGTGCGCGACCGCGCCGGTGGCGGGCGCGACCAGGGGCAGGCGCAGTTCGTCGAGGATGTCCTGCGCCGTCTCGACCAGCTTGGCGCCCTCGCGGATCAGCTTGTGGCAGCCCTTCGAGAACGGGGAGTGGATCGAGCCGGGAAGCGCGAACACCTCGCGCCCCTGCTCGCCGGCGAGCCGCGCGGTGATCAGCGACCCCGACGACAGCGTCGCCTCGATGACGACCACGCCGCGCGCGAGCCCGCTGATCAGGCGATTGCGGCGCGGGAAGTTCTCCTTGAGCGGAGGCGTGCCCGGGGCGAATTCGGAAATCAGCGCGCCGCGCTCCGCGAGCGCGTGCGCGAGGTCGCGATTGCGCGCGGGATAGACGCGGTCGAGGCCGGTGCCGACCACGGCAATGGTGCTGCCGGCGTGCTCCAGCGCGCCGCGATGCGCCGCGGCATCGATGCCCAGGGCGAGCCCGCTGGCGATGGTCAGCCCCGCCGCGGACAGCGCGGCGGCGAACGCCGCGGCATCGGCGCAGCCCTGCGGCGTCGCGTTGCGGCTGCCCACGATCGCGAGCGTCGGCCGCGCGAGCAGCTCGCGCCGGCCGAGGCAATAGAAGACGGGCGGGGGATCGCCGATCTCGAGCAGTGCCGGCGGATAGTCGGGGTCGTCCCAGGCGACCAGCGAGGCCCCGGGCTCGGCCAGCCACGCGAGCGTGCGCGCGAGTCGCTCGCGATCGGGGGCCGTGCCCAGCAGCCCGGGCGGTGGTCGGTTCGGTGCGCGCCGCGCGCCGCTGCGCGGGGCTTGCCGCAAGCACTGCTTCCGGGCTGCCGAAGGCGCGGAGCAACTCGGCCAGCGGACGCGCCGCGATGCCCGAAAGCTGCAGCGTGGCCCAGGCCTCGGCGCGCGCGTCGACGTTCATCGCGGGCCGCCGCCTGGTGGTCGGTCTACGGCGTGCGGACGGTGTCGCCGGCGCGGACCGGATCGGTCGTGTTGAGCAGGATCGCGTACGACACGTTGTCGAAGACGCGGAACACGAAGAGCAGGCCGATGCGCTCGGCGGGGATGTTGATGTAGTACTCGGAGAGGAAGCGCAGCACCGGATCGGGCTGCACCGATTCCCGCCGGTCGCGTATCGGCGGAACCACGCGGTCGATCGCGAGCACGGTGCCGACGTCCACGCCGTCGTTGCGGCCCTTGTCCAGCGCGGCGAGCATGCCGCGGCCGGCTTCGACGGAATCGCCCGAGAGCCTGAGAATGCGCCCGGAGATCGGCTTGTCCGGCGCGTGCGGCACGTAGTTGACGATCTCCTCGCGCGGCGCCGGTATGAGGCGGTCCTCGACCAGGATCTCCTCGCGCGCGGTGGCGATCCGGATCGTCGCGACCTCGCCTGCGCGCTCGACCTTGGCCGAGCCGAGGTAGCGCTGCTCGTAGCCCAGCACGATGTCGGGATTGTCGAAGGAAACGTATTTCACGCCGGGGCGATAGATGTGCCAGAGGTCGCCCAGCTTGGGGTCGAGGCCGGTCGCGTACATCACGTCGCCCTCGCCGCGGACGATGCCCTCCCCGCGTCCGGCCACGATCTGCGCCGTCGCCGGGGAGGCCTTCCGGGCCGGTGACGATCGGCCGCGACAGCCAGGCCTCGATGTCCCCCGGCGGGATGCTGGAGATCGCCTCGACGTTGATCGGCGTCGAGCGGACGGTCGGCGAGAGCCGCACGTTCTCGCGTTCGAGAACGAGCCGCGCCGGCTGCGCGGGCTGGCCGGCCGTGGCCGGCACCGCGGGCAGAAACACCACGACATCGCCCGGGTAGATCCAGTGCGGATTCTTGATTTCGTTGCGGTTCATCCGCCAGATTTCCGGCCACCGCCAGGGATCGCGCAGGAATTTTTGCGAGATCCCCCACAGCGTGTCGCCTTTCTGCACGACGTAGCGCTCCGGCGGCGAAGGCGCGAGCACCGGGTCGGCGGCACGTGCGGAGCCCGCAGCCAGAATTAGCAGCGCGGCGCCGACGGCGACCAGGCGTTTTGGTATGCTAAACTTCTGACGCATAAAGCCTCTTCCGGTGGGGGCGGGGCTATGCGTACGGTCTAAACCAACGTCCTAAACCGCCGCAAAATAAGGGCTTAGATGCAATTCTGCATCCCGAGTCTGCATTTTGCAAGCTAGCTCAGTTCCGCTCCGATGGCGCTCCTCAATATCCTCGAATATCCGGACCCCCGTTTGCGCAAGGTCGCGACCGCCGTGGCCGCGGTGACGCCGGACATCCAGAAGCTCGTGCGCGACATGGCCGAGACGATGTACGCGGCCCCGGGCGTCGGGCTCGCCGCCACGCAGGTCGACGTCCACAAGCGCGTCATCGTGATCGACGTGTCCGAGGCGCGCGACGAGCTGCGCGTGTTCATCAACCCTGAAATCGTCGCGGCCGAAGGCGAAGCCGAGCGCGAGGAAGGCTGCCTTTCGGTCCCGGGCTACTACGACAAGGTCACCCGCGCCGCGGCGATCGTGGTGCGCGCGCAGGACGAGCGCGGCGGCGCAGTTCGAGCTGCAAGCCGAGGGGCTGCTCGCCGTGTGCGTGCAGCACGAGATGGACCACCTGCTGGGCAAGGTCTTCGTCGACCACCTTTCGCCGCTCAAGCGCGCGCGGCTCTCGGCCCGGCTGCGCAAGAAGCAACGGCTCGCGGGTTAGGGGATCGGGGCCTCCCTGATGCGCGTCGGGTTCGCCGGCACGCCTGCCTTTGCCGCGTCGGCGCTGGCGGCGATCCTCGGCCGCGGCTTCGTGGTGCCCGTCGTGCTGACGCAGCCGGATCGGCCGCAGGGCCGGGGGCTGAAGACCGCGGCGTCCGCCGTCAAGGCGCTCGCCGCCCGGCACGGGCTGCCGGTGCGGCAGCCCGCGTCGCTCAAGCCGGACGCCGAGCGCGCCGCGCTGCTCGCGCTGCCGCTCGACGTGCTCGTCGTCGCCGCGTACGGATTGATCCTGCCGCGGGAGGTGCTCGCCTGGCCTCGCCACGGCTGCCTCAACATCCACGCTTCGCTGCTCCCGCGCTGGCGCGGCGCCGCGCCGATCCAGCGCGCGCTGCTCGCCGGCGATCGGGAGACGGGCATCACGATCATGGGGATGGACGCCGGACTCGACACCGGGCCGATCCACGACGTCGTCCGGACGCCGATCGCGGCGCGTGAGACCGGGGGCTCGCTGCACGATCGCCTCGCGCAGCTCGGCGCGCAGGCGGTGGTCGATGCGCTCGATCGCCTCGCGCGCGACGGCACCCTCGAGGGCACGCCGCAGCCCGCGCGAAGGCGTCACCTACGCGGCGAAGATCACCCGCGCCGACGCCGCGATCGACTGGCGCGCCGAGCCGTCGACCATCGACCGGCAGGTGCGGGCCTTCGATCCCGCGCCGGGCGCGTTCACCGCGCTGGCCGGCGCGCCGGTCAAGCTGTGGGCGGCGCAACCCGAGGCCGCTGCGGTGCGCCGCGCCGACCCCGGCGTGGTGCTCGCGGTCGACGCCGCCGGCCTCGTCGTCGCCTGCGGCCGGGACGCCCTGCGGATTTCGGAGTTGCAGCCGGCGGGTGGCCGGCGGATGGCGGCCGCGGCGTTCGCCGCCGGACGCAGGATCGCCGCCGGCGACCGTTTCGACGTCGTGCCGGCCTAGCGCCCTGCCCTCGCGATGGAGGAAGCCCAGCGCCAGGCCACGCTCGTCGTCCACCGGGTGTTGACGGGTACGTCGCTGCCCGCGGCGCTCGCGCAGCTGGCGCCGGTGGACACGGCGGGCGCGAGCCCCGGCCGCCGCCGCTCGCTGGTGCAGGAGCTCGCGTACGGCACGCTGCGCCACTGGGGAACCCTGGACGCGCTCGTGCGCAGGCTCGCGGCCAAGCCGCTCACCGACCCGGCGCTCGGCGTGCTGGTCGCGGTCGCGCTCTACCAGATCGACCACACGCGGGCGCCGCCCTTCGCCGTCGTCGATCACGCGGTCAACACGGCCGCGAAGATCGCGCGCCCGGCGGCGAAGGCGCTGGTCAACGCGCTGCTGCGCCGCTACCTGCGCGAGCGCGAGGCGCTCAACGCGGCGGTGCGCGACGACCCGGTGGCGCGCTGGTCCTATCCATTGTGGTGGATCGAGCGCGTCCGCGCCGAGTATCCCGCGGACTGGGAAGCGATCCTCGCCGCCGGGAACGAGCGCCCGCCGCTCGCGTTGCGCGTGAACGTGCGCGCGACCACGCGCGAGGCCTTCCTCGAAGCCTGCGCCGGCGCCGGGATCGGCGCGGTCGCGGCGGGCGCCGCCGGCGTCCTCGTCGATCCGCCGCGGCCGGTCCAGGAACTGCCGGGCTACGCCGCCGGGTGGTTCTGCGTCCAGGATCTCGGCGCGCAGCTCGCCGCGCCGCTGCTGCGGCCCCAGCCTGGGATGCGGGTGCTCGACGCCTGCGCGGCGCCCGGCGGCAAGACCGCGCACCTGGCCGAGCTCGCCGACGCCAGCCTGGTCGCGCTCGACAGCGACCCCGAGCGGCTCGCCCGCGTTCGCGACACCCTCGCCCGGCTGAAGCTCGCCGGCGACCGCATCGAGGTGGTCGCGGGGGACGCCGGAGAGCCGCAGGCGTGGTGGGACGGCCGCGCGTTCGACCGCGTGCTGGTCGACGCGCCCTGCACCGCGGGCGGCGTGGTGCGCCGCCATCCCGACGGCAAGTGGCTGCGCCGGCCCGGCGACGTCGCGAGCTTCGCCCGGCAGCAGGCGCGCATCCTCGACGCGCTGTGGCCCTGCGTGGCGCCGGAAGGCCTCCTGCTCTACGCGACCTGCGCGATCTTCCGCGACGAGAACGAGGCCCAGATCGAGGCGTTTCGCGCGCGGCACGCCGATGCGTTGCGCGAACCCATCACCTTTCCCGCCGTGGTGGTCCACCAAGGGGGGCAACTCTTGCCTTCGCTCCCGGGCGCAGCGCACAATCAGGACGGGTTTTTCTACGCGCTCGTCCGCAAGGGTTGAGCCGGCGTGACGCCGGCGGGCGCGCGGGGCGCGCGTCGGCCGTGCCCGCGATCCCGTCCGCCCGAACCCCTCCCAGTGCCCTCCGCGCCGTCTGCCGGCATGCCGCATAACTCACCACTGCCCTCCGCCCGGACCGGACGCCGCCGCGCGCTGCGGCGCCTGCTGGGGCTCGCGGCGGGGGCCGCCGTCGGGTCGCTCGCCGCCACCGCGAGCGGCCCCGCGCGCGCCGACGCGATCGGCGTGCGGTCGGCCGAGCTCCGGCCGGAGGACGACGACTTCGTGCTCAATGCCGATTTCGACCTGACGCTCAACGCGACGCTCGAGGAGGCGCTGCAGCGCGGCCTGCCGCTGTACTTCCTGCTCGAGTTCGAGATTTCCCGGCCGCGGTGGTACTGGCTGGACGAGAAGGTTGTCTCGTCGTCGGTCCAGTACCGGATCTCGTGGAACGCGCTGACGCGCCAGTACCGCGTGTCGAGCGGCCTCTTCGGCCAGACGCTCTACACGCTGGAGGAGGTCGAGCGCTTCCTGTCGCGGGTGACCTCGCGCCCGGTCGCGCGCCGCGACCAGCTGCAGAAGGGCGCGCGCTACGACGCGGCGCTGCGGCTGCGGCTCGACGTGAATCAGCTGCCGAAGCCGTTCCAGGTCGACGCGCTCGCCTCGCGCGAATGGTCGCTGCAGTCCGACTGGCACCGGTGGAGCTTTACGGCGTGAGCGTGCGCGAACTTGCCCGCTCCGCGGGCGCGCAGGTTACGAAAGTGCGGAACCACGGGCCGGGCCGCGCCAAGCGCGAATGCCGGCAGCACGAAGGTGGTCCAGTGGGCGCGGCATGAGCGTCAGCGCTCGCGCGGCGTGCGCTGGCTGCTCGTCGTCGGCGCCGGACTGGGCGCGATCTCGCTGTTCCTGCTCGCCACGGCGACCGCGAACACGGGCCTGTTCGCGGGCAGCTACGACGTTCTGCTGGTGCTCAACACCGTGATGGTGGGGCTGCTGATGACGCTGGTCGGCTACCAGCTCTGGCGGCTGCGCCGGAAACTGCGCAAGGGCGTGTTCGGTTCGCGCCTCGCGCTGCGCCTCGTGCTGCTGTTCGCGCTGGTCGCGGTGCTGCCCGGCGCGCTCGTCTACGCGGTGTCGGTGCAGTTCCTCGGCAAGAGCATCGAGAGCTGGTTCGACGTGCGCGTGGACCGCGCGCTCGAAGGCGGCCTCAACCTGGGCCGGAGCTCGCTCGACTACCTGCTGAAGGAAACGGGCAACAAGGCCGGGCAGATGGCGCTGTCGCTCTCCGAAGGGGGCACCGCGACCCTCGCGACGCGCCTGTCCCGCGCTGCGGAGCAGGCCGGCGTGTTCGAGGCGACGCTCTTCTCGGCCGCGGGCAGCGTGCTCGCGGTCGGCGGCATCGGCAGCAGCACCGCGCCGCCGGAGCCGCCGCCGGCGCAGGCGCTGCGCCGGGCGCGCCTGCAGCAGCCGTACGAGGCGATCGAGACGGCGCAGGACGGCAGGCTGGTGCTGCACGTCGTCGTGCCCGTGAACACCGACGACCGGCTGGAGCCGCTCAAGCTGCTGCACGTCGTCGAGCCGGTGCCGCGCGCGCTCGCCGCGGACATCGACAAGGTGAAGGAAGGCTGGAGCGACTACCAGAAGATCGCGTTCGAGCGGCAGGGCCTGAAGCGGCTGTACGCCCTCACGCTCACGCTCACGCTGCTGCTCGCGCTCACGACGGCGCTGGGCCTCGCCGTCGTGCTCTCGGAGCGGTTCTCGGCGCCGCTCGGCCTGCTCGCCGAAGGCACGCGCGCCGTCGCCCAGGGCGATTTCACCCGGCGGCAGCCCGTCGTCTCGCGCGACGAGCTCGGCGTGCTCACCGAGGCGTTCAACATGATGACGGCGCAGCTCGCGGAGGCGCAGCAGCGCACCGAGGAGAGCCGGCGCGCGACGGAGACCACGCGCGCCTATCTCGAGAGCATCCTCGGCAACCTGTCGGCCGGCGTGCTCGCCTTCGACGATCGCTACCGGCTGCGCACCGCCAACGCGAGCGCCGCGGTGATCCTGCAGCAGCCCCTGGCGGAGCTGACCGGCGTCGCGCTCGCCGACTGGGGCGGCCGCTTCGCCGCGCTCGCGCCGGTGGCGGAGATGGTCAGCGACGGTTTTCGCGCGAGCCGCGACGGGCACTGGCAGCGCCAGGCCGAGCTGCCGGTGGCGAACCTGACGCGCGTGCTGCTGCTGCGCGGCTCGCGCCTTCCGGTCACCCCGGTGGCCGGCTACGTGGTAGTCTTCGACGACGTCACCGACCTCGCGCAGGCGCAGCGCGATGCGGCATGGGCGGAAGTCGCGCGGCGGCTCGCCCACGAGATCAAGAACCCGCTGACCCCGATCCAGCTGTCGGCGGAGCGACTGGAGCACAAGCTTGCGTCGAAACTGAGCGGCCCGGACCAGGAAACGCTGAAGCGCGGCGCGCAGACGATCATCGCGCAGGTGGCCGCGATGAAGCACATGGTCGACGATTTCGCGATCTACGCGCGGCAGCCGCGGCCCGGAACGATGCAGTCCGTCGATCTCGCGGCCCTCTTGCTCGACGTGCTCGCGTTGTACGACAATCTGCGGCCGCATCTGACGCTTTCGCTCCCGCCCGAGCCGGTCCTCATCCACGGCGAACCCACCCGTCTGCGCCAGGTGTTCCACAATCTCCTGCAGAATGCCATCGATGCCCAAGCCGACTCGGCGGACCCACGCTACGACATCACGCTCGAGACGCGCGGCGACACCGTGGCCCTCGCGCTGGGCGACGCCGGCCCCGGCTTCGCCGATGACGTCCTGCACCGGGCCTACGAACCGTACGTGACGACCAAGGCCAAGGGCACGGGGCTCGGTCTCGCCATCGTGAAGAAGATCATCGAAGAGCACGACGGACACGTCGATGTCGCCAATCGCGCGCCGCGGGGCGCCTGCGTGACGCTTTCCTTCCCGCCGGCCGCCGGCAAGGCGGCCTAGCACAGGCGCATGATGATCCAGGCCAGGGAAATCCTCATTGTCGACGACGAGGTCGGCATCCGCGAACTGCTCTCCGAGATCCTGCAGGACGAGGGTTACCGCGTCAGCCTCGCCGAGAACGCCACCCAGGCGCGCGCCTACCGCATGCGCCAGCAGCCGGCGCTGGTGCTGCTCGACATCTGGATGCCGGACACCGACGGCGTGACGCTGCTGCGCGAATGGGCGGCGGCGGGGCAGCTCACCATGCCCGTGGTGATGATGTCGGGCCACGGCACCATCGAGACGGCGGTCGAGGCGACCAAGGTGGGGGCCTTCGACTTTCTGGAGAAGCCGGTCGGGCTGCAGAAGCTGCTCGGCACCGTTTCGCGGGCGCTCAAGGCGGCCTCGGCGAAGGAGCCTCACCCCATCTCGCTGGCCGCGCTGGGGTCGGGCGCGGCGGTGCGCGACGTCGAGCGCCAGCTGGAGCAGATCCTGCTCGCGCGCAAGCCGATCCTGATCCTCGGCGAGCCGGGCACGGGGCACGACGCCGCCGCGAACGCGCTGCACCGGCCGCAGACGCCGTGGGTCGCGCTCAGCGGCGGCGCGCGCCTCATCGGCAATCCGCTCGCGCTGCTCGAGGAGGCCCGCGAGGGGACGCTCTATTGCGCCGAGATCGGCCTGTACTCGAAGGCCGAGCAGAAGGGGCTCGCGTTCCTGCTGTCGAAGCTCGAGCGCGCCGAGGTCACCGTCGTCTGCGCGAGCGCCGAATCGCTGGCGAACCTCGCGGCCGAAGGCAAGTTCGACGCGGCGCTGCTGTCCGCGCTCGCGGCGGGCGCCGTGATGCTGCCGCCGCTGCGCGAGCGGCGCGAGGACATCCCGGCGCTGATCGACCGGTACTGGCGCGCGGCGGCGAACGAATGGCGCGCCGCGCTGCCGGCGCACGCGCAGCCCGCCGCCATGCCTGAGCCGCCGGCGCTCAACGCGCTCGCGGGCGCCTCGTGGCCGGGCAACCTGGACCATCTGCAGAACGTGATCGTCAACCTGGTCCGCAACGGCGCGCAGATCACGCACGAGCACGTCAAGCGCCTGCTCGGCGAGGCGGCCGCGGCGAGCCGCGGCGTCGCGCCGGAGATCACCGAGCGCTTCTTCGAGCTGCCGCTGCGCGAGGCGCGCGAGGCGTTCGAGCGCATCTACTTCGAGCAGCTGCTCGGGCGCGAGCAGGCCAACATGAGCAAGGTCGCGGAGAAGGCGGGCCTCGAGCGCACGCACCTCTACCGCAAGCTGAAGCAGCTCAACATCCGCTTCTCGCGCCGCGGCGACGACGGCGCGGCCTGACGCGTACCGCTTGAGCATCCCCACGGCCTTGTCCTCCTCCGCCGAATCCCGCGCGCGCGCCATGCCGGTGGTCGTCGGCGCGATCGGCGTCGTCTACGGCGACATCGGCACCTCGCCGCTCTACACGCTGCGCCAGTGCTTCACCGGCATCCACCCGCTCCCGCTGACGCACGACAACGTGCTCGGCATCCTGTCGATCATCTTCTGGGCGCTGGTCGTCGTCGTCACGCTGAAGTACGTGACGCTGATCATGCGCGCGGACAACCGCGGCGAGGGCGGCATCCTGGCGCTGACCGCGCTGGTCTCGCGCGGGATTCCGGACAACGCGCGGCGCCGCTGGTGGCTGATCGGCTTCGGCATCTTCGGCGCCGCGATGTTCTACGGCGACGGCATGATCACGCCGGCGATCTCCGTGCTCGGCGCGGTCGAGGGCCTGGAGATCATCGCGCCCCGGCTGCACCAGTACATCGTCCCGGTGACGCTCGTGGTGATCGTGCTGCTGTTCGCCATCCAGAAGCGCGGCACGGCGAGCGTCGGGCTCGCTGTTCGGGCCCGTGATGTGCACGTGGTTCGTCGTGCTGGCGGTGCTGGGGCTGCTGCAGATCGTGCGCAATCCGGCGGTGCTCGCCGCCGTCAGTCCCGTCTACGCGATCGCGTTCGTGCTCGCGAACCCGACGCTCGCCTTCCTCGCGCTCGGCGCGGTCGTGCTGGCGGTGACCGGCACCGAGGCGCTCTACGCCGACATGGGCCACTTCGGCGCGTCGCCGATCCGCCGCGCCTGGCTGTTCTTCGTCGGGCCGTCGCTGGTGCTCAACTACTTCGGCCAGGGCGCGCTGCTGCTCGCCGACCCGACGGCGATCAAGAACCCGTTCTACCTGCTCGCGCCGCAGTGGGCGCTGATCCCGCTGGTGATCCTCGCGACCTGCGCGGCGATCATCGCGTCGCAGGCGGTCATCTCGGGCGCCTTCTCGCTCACGCGCGCCGCGATCCAGATGGGCTACTGCCCCCGCCTGAAGATCCAGCACACGTCGTCGCGCGAGATCGGCCAGATCTACGTGCCGTTCATCAACTGGTCGCTGCTGATCGCGGTGATGCTGCTCGTCGTCGGCTTCCGCAGCTCGGACAACCTGGGCGGCGCCTACGGGATCGCGGTCACGCTCGCGATGCTGATCGACTCCGTGCTGATCTACTTCGTGATGCGGCGGCTGTGGCGCTGGTCGCTGCCGCTCGCGCTCGCGATCGTCGTGCCGCTCATCCTGATCGACATCGCGTTCCTCGGCTCCAACGCGCTCAAGATCCCCGAAGGCGGCTGGTTCCCGCTGCTGATCGGCGGCGTGGTGTTCACGCTGCTCACGACCTGGAAGCGCGGCCGGATCGTGCTGCTCGACCGCCTGTCCGAGGACACGATGCCGCTCGACGTGTTCATCGAGAGCATCTCGGCGAGCCCGGCCGCGCGGGTGCCCGGGCACCGCGGTGTTCCTGACGTCCACGCCGAACCGGGTGCCGCACGCGCTGCTGCACAACCTCAAGCACAACAAGGTGCTGCACGAGCGCGTCGTGTTCCTCACGATCGTCACCCGCGACATCCCGCGCGTGGAGCGGGCGGAGCGCGTGGTCATCGAGGCCATCGCCCCTCAGTTCTGGCAGGTGCGCGCGGACTTCGGCTTCGCCGAGGACCCCGACGTGCCGGCGCTGCTCGACGCCTGCGGCCGCGCGGGGTTCGAGTTCGACATGATGGACACGTCGTTCTTCGTCTCGCGCGAGACGCTGATCGCGACCGTCTCGCCGGGGATGGCGCTGTGGCGCGAGCGCCTGTTCGTGTCGATGTCGAGGAACGCCGCGAAGGCGAGCGACTTCTTCCGCATCCCGACGAACCGGGTGGTGGAGCTCGGGACGCAGGTCGAACTTTGATGCGGCGGCGCGTTGCCGCGCCTGCGTAGCCCGGGTTGAGCGCGAGCGAAACCCGGGTGGTCGCCGGGTCGGGCGCGGTTAGCTTCGTTGCGGCGCCCCCCGGGTTTCGCCTTCGCTCAACCCGGGCTACCCCTGTCAGGCGGCGCCGATGTGCCCGCGCATCGCTTTCAACGCCTTGCTCTCGATCTGGCGGATCCGCTCGGCGGACACGCCGTACTCGTCGGCGAGGTCCTGCAGCGTCGCGCCGTCGTCCTCCCGCAGCCAGCGGGCCTCGATGATGCGGCGGCTGCGCGCGTCGAGCCCGTCGAGGGCGCGCTTCAGGCCGGCGGAGCGGGTGCGGCCGGTCTCGACGACTTCGTAGATCTTGGCCGGGTCGTCGTCGCTGTCCGTCAGATACGCGATCGGCGTCACCGTGTCGCCGTCGTCGCCGGCGAGCGGCTCGAGCGCCACGTCCGGCGAGGCGAGCCGCGTCTCCATCTCGACCACTTCCTCCGGCTTGACGCCGAGCTCCTTGGCGATCGACCGGACCTCGGCCTTGGTGAGCGCGTGCGAGCTCGTCTTCATGCTGCGCAGGTTGAAGAACAGCTTGCGCTGCGCCTTCGTGGTCGCGATCTTCACCAGGCGCCAGTTGCGCAGGATGTACTCGTGGATTTCCGCGCGGATCCAGTGCAGCGCGAACGACACCAGGCGCACGCCGCGCTCGGGGTCGAAGCGGCGCACGGCCTTCATCAGGCCGATGTTGCCTTCCTGGATGAGGTCGGCCTGCGGCAGCCCGTAGCCGACGTACTTGCGGCTGACCGCGACCACGAGGCGCAGGTGCGAGAGCACCATCTCCCGCGCGGCGTCGATGTCGCCGTCGCGCTGCAGGCGGCGCGCGCAGTCCTGTTCCTGCTCGGGCGTGAGCAGCGGAAAGCGGTTCACCGCCTGGATGTAATGGTCGAGGCTTCCCAGCGAGGCGGGTGTCGGAAAGGTCAGGGCAGTCGCGTTCATCAAGGGCTCCTCATGCGGGCTGGCTGCTGCGGCGCGGAACCGCGTATCGCGCCGGCAGCCCTTCCGGAATCAATATTAGCACTCGCAACTTCAGAGTGCTAAGGTCGCGGAAAAGTTCCTGAGCAGATTGGTCGGGTACGTTCGTTTTGCGCACCCCGGCGCGCGGCGGAACGCCGGTGACGCCGTCCTGCCCGCGGCACCCGGGGCGCCGGCAGCCCGGCCGGGAGCGGGCGCTCAGTGAGCCCCGTCAACCTTCAAGCTGGAAGTAAGCGCTAACAGACGACGCTCAGTCGAGCAGTGCGTCGACGAACTCCGCAACGACGAACGGCCGCAGGTCGTCCACCCCCTCGCCCACCCCGATGAACTTGAGCGGAATCGGATGCTGCTTGGCGATCGCCGCGACGACCCCGCCCTTGGCCGTGCCGTCGAGCTTGGTCAGGATCAGCCCGGTCAGGCCGAGCGCGTCGTCGAAGGCCTTGACCTGCGCCAGCGCGTTCTGGCCGGTGTTGGCATCGAGCACGAGCAGCGTCTCGTGCGGAGCGGCCGGATCCGTCTTCTGGATCACGCGGCGCACCTTGCGGATCTCGTCCATCAGGTTGAGCTGCGTGGGCAGCCGCCCCGCCGTGTCGGCCAGTACGACGTCGATGCCGCGCGCCCGCGCCGCGGCGATGGCGTCGAACATGACGGCGGCGGGGTCGCCGCCGCTCTGCGCGATGACGGCGACGTTGTTGCGCTCGCCCCAGACCACCAGCTGCTCCCGGGCCGCGGCCCGGAACGTGTCGCCGGCAGCCAGCAGCACCGACAGGCCCTGGCCCTGCAGGTATCGGGCGAGCTTGCCGATCGACGTCGTCTTCCCGGCCCCGTTGACGCCGGCCAGCATGATGACGAACGGCCGCGCGTCGGTCACCACGAGCGGCTTCTCGAGCGGGGCGAGGAGATCGGCGAGGACGGCCTTGAGCAGCGTCTTGGGGTCGGCGTCGGCGCCGGCGCGCTTCCAGCGCCCCGTCAGGTCGTCGAGCAGGTGCCGGGTCGCCGGCATCCCGACGTCGCCGGTGATGAGCGCCGTCTCGAGCTCCTCGAGCGTCTGCGTCGTCGAGCGTCCGGCGGACGAACGCGCTGGTGAGCGCGCCGGCGAGCTTCTCGCGCGAGCGCCCCAGTCCTTCCTTGAGCCGCGCGGTCCATGGCTTCTTCTCGCCGGTGTCGGCGGGCGCCTTGCGTTTGAAGAGGTCGAGCATGGAGGCGGAGGCGACGCGCGGCTCGCGCATCGGCAGTCGATGAAGTGGACGTCGGCGGCGCGCCGCCGGGGGAAGCTATAATTTTACGCTTCCCGCCGGATGCGCCGTGTCGGCGCCCCCATTTCCCCCGGACCAGCCCGTGCCGACCGCCGCTGCAAACCGCGTGCGCATCATCGGCGGCGCCTTTCGCGGCCGCCTCGTCCGCTTTCCCCCGACCGACGGCCTGCGGCCGACCCCCGACCGCGTCCGCGAAACCCTGTTCAACTGGCTCGGGCAGGACCTCGCCGGCTGCCGCTGCCTCGAGCTCTACGCGGGAACCGGCGTCCTGTCCCTCGAAGCGCTCTCCCGCGGCGCCGTGCTGGCGGTGGCCGTCGACCGCAGCCGCGTGCTGATCGACGCGCTGCGCACGACCGGCGAGGCGTTCGGCGCCTCGGGGCTGGAGACCCGTTGCGCGCAGGCCCGGACGTGGATCGACGTCGAGCGGCGCGAGTTCGACGTGATCTTCCTCGATCCGCCGTTCCGCGACGACCCGTGGGAATGGCTGCTCCCGGCCTGCGCGGCGCGCCTCGCGCCCGGCGGCTACCTGTTCGCGGAAGCGGGCCACGCGCTGTCGCCGCCGCCCGGGCTCGCGGCCTGGCGCAGCGACAAGGCGGGGCAGGTGCATTATCATCTTTTCGCGAAAGACTGAGCCGCCATGCTGACCATCGTCTATCCCGGCACCTTCGACCCCTTCACCCGCGGCCACGAGGACCTCGTGCGCCGCGCCGCGCGGTTGTTCGACCGGGTCGTGGTCGGCGTCGCCGACAGCGCGGCGAAGCGGCCCTTTTTCGACACCGCCGACCGGGTCGCGATGGCCGAGGAAGTGCTGGCGCCCTTCCCCAACGTCACGGTCAAGCCGTTCTCCTCGCTGCTGATGGAGTTCGTGCGGGCGCAAGGCGCGCGCGCGATCCTGCGCGGGCTGCGCGCGGTGTCCGACTTCGAGTACGAATTCCAGATGGCCGGGATGAACCGGCACCTCTATCCCGACGTCGAGACGCTGTTCCTGACGCCGTCGGAGCAGTACATGTTCATCTCGGCCACGATCGTGCGCGAGATCGCGAAGTTCGGCGGCGACGTTTCGGAGTTCGTTCCGCCCGCGGTGATGCCGCGGCTGCGCAGGAGGCTCGCGGGCGACGGCGCCGCAGGTCCCGGCTAGCGCCGGCCCCGCGCTCCCGTCCGACCGCCCCGGAGAAACGGCGCGATGGCCCTCATCATCACCGACGAGTGCATCAACTGCGACGTCTGCGAGCCGGAGTGCCCGAACGACGCCATCTCGCAGGGGCCGGAGATCTACGTGATCGATCCGCAGAAATGCACCGAGTGCGTCGGGCATTTCGACACGCCGCAGTGCGTCGAAGTCTGCCCCGTCGACTGCATCCCGGTGAACCCGGAGTTCGTCGAAACGAAGGATCAGCTGCGCCTCAAGTACGAGGGGCTGATGGCGAAGAAAATGGCGTAGCCCGGGTTTCGCTCCGCTCAGCCCGATCCGGGGCGGAAAAGTAGGGTCACGGAAAAGTAGGGTCAGACACTACTTTCTGGCACCGGCTCTTGCATCACCGGGGCGGCAGACAACAGAAAGTAGTGTCTGACCCTACTTTTCCGTGACCCTACTTTTCCGCCCCGGATCGGGCTGAGCGGAGCGAAACCCGGGCTACGCGTTCGCGGCGAGCGGCAGCGCGTCGGGCTGCACGATGACCGCATCGATCGCGGCGAGCTCGTCGTCCAGCGCCGCGATCTGCGCCGCCAGCGCGGCCACCGACTCCTCGAGCTCGGCCAGGCGCACCTCGAGCTCGCCGCTCGTGCCCTGGATGCGCTTGATGCTGTCCAGACGGCGGCGCAGCTGCAGGTGGTGCTCGCGGACTTGGGTCTCGAGCGGCGACATCAGCGCGCGCACCCAGCTGTCGACGTCGCGGTTCGCGATGTCGTAGACGTGCTTCATCCGCGAGGCGATCGTGTCGAAAAAGCGACGCATCAACGCGAACTTCGCCTTGCTCACCGTGTTCCACAGCGTGTTCAGCTGCGTGTTGTAGGCGCGTTCGAGCCGCTCGACCTCCTTCTGGTACTTCAGCATCGAGAACGGCGGCGGAGCGAGGCGCTCGAGCGTGCGCTCCTCGGCGAAGCGCGCATACATCGCCTGCATGAGCTCCTGGATTTCGGCGATCTCCTTCGCGGCGCGGTCGAAGTCGGCGTGTATCACCGCGAAGAAGTCGTTCATCGCGGTACGGATGCCCTTGGTGAACGGGCTCGCCTCGATCCGCCGCCGCGTCTGCCCCGCGTTCGCGCGCAGCGCATCGAAGCCGACGCAGTCGAAGAGGCGGTTCGCGTGCTCGGTGAAGACCGTGCGCAGCGCGGTGAACCGTTGCAGCCCGCGCTCGAACAGCGCCTTCTCCTCGCCGATGCGGTTCATCATGTGCACGACGACGTCCTGGTTCTTGCCGCGCAGCTCGGAGAGCTCGGCGAGCTGCGCCGCGATGCCGTCGCGCCGCGCTTCGAGCATCGCCCGCGGGCCGGCCGCAAGCGCGCGCACCTCGACGCCGATGGCGCCCCCGACGATCTCGCGCTTGGCCGGGATCATCCGGCCCGACAGCGCCGCCTCGAGGGCGGGCAGCCGGCTCCGCGCGAGCAGCGGGTCGTCGCCGTTGACTTTCGCGAGCAGCGCCTTCTGCGCCGAGACGGGGTACACCTGGTCCGCCGAAACGCCCAGCACCCGCGCGGCGCCTTCCGCCTGCCGGCGGATCTCGGCGTCGACCTCGGCCTCGGACTTGAGCTCGTCCCACAGGCCGTCGATCTTGTTCAGGACGACGATGCGGTTGGCCTTTGCCGCCGACTGGTCGCCGGCAAGATGCAGCTTCCACACCTCGAGGTCCGTCTTCGACACGCCCGCATCGGCGGCGAGCACGAACAGCACCGCGTGCGCGTCGGGCAGCTGGCTCAACGTGAGCTCGGGCTCGGCGCCGATCGCGTTGAGGCCCGGCGTGTCGAGAATCACCAGTCCCTGCTGCAGCAGAGGGTGCGGGAAATTGATGACGGCGTGCCGCCAGCATGGGATGTCGACGGTGTCGTCGTCCTCGGCGCGGGCGGCGGACAGGTCGGCATCGTGAAGGCCGTATTTCTCGGCCTCGGACGCCGGCACCTGCTTGACCTGCGAGACCTGCTGCAGCGCCTTCCCCATCTGGTCGGCCGAGGCGAGGTCGAGCGCCACGACCGTCCATTCGTCCGGATAGCGCTTGAATTCGGCGACACTCGCCTCGCGCAGCCGCGTCTCGATCGGGAGCAGGCGGATCGACGGGGAGACCGCCGGGTCGTAGAGCAGCTCGGTCGGACACATCGTCGTGCGTCCGGCCGAGGACGGCAGCAGCCGCTTGCCGAAATCGGCGAAGAAGATCGCGTTGATCAACTCCGACTTGCCGCGCGAGAACTCGGCGACGAAGGCGACGATCAGCTGGTCGCGCTGGAGTCGCTCCTGCAGATGCTCGAGCTTGAGGTCGACCTGCGCGTCGGCGAGGTCGTGCTCCCGCAGCCACTCGTGCAGCGCGCCGAGCGCGGTGGAGAGCCGGCGCCGCCAGTCGCCGTAGGCTTCGAAACGTGCGGCGAGGTCGCGCTTCGCTATCAATTCGGTCCCCGTTTCTCCGCGTCTACCATAGCGCAAACGAGGGTCGCTGCGCAAATTTCAGGCAACCGCGAACACGCCGACGCGCGGTATGAGGCCACGATCAGCGCTGGCAGGTCGGGCAGTACATCGTTGCGCGACCGCCCTGCCGCCGCGTCCTGATGGGCGTGCCGCACACCCGGCACGGCAGGCCCGTGCGACCGTAGACGAAATGCTCGAGCTGGAAATATCCCGGCTCGCCGGCGCTGTCGACGTAATCGCGCAACGTCGAGCCGCCCTTCGCGATGGCATCGCCGAGCGTGGCGCGGACCTCGTCCACGAGGCGAGCGAGGCGCGCCTTCGAGACGCGGTTCGCCGGCGTTGTCGGGCGGATCCCGGCCCGGAACAGCGACTCGTTGGCGTAGATGTTGCCCACGCCGACGACGAGATGGTTGTCCATCAGCGGCAAGCTTGATTGCCGCACTGCGCCGGCGCGTCGCGTGCCACAGGTAGCCCGCGTCGAAGGCCGGGTCGAAGGGCTCGGGACCCAGGCGGGCGAGCAGCGGGTGGCGCTCCGCCGGACCCTCGACCCAAAGGATGGCGCCGAAGCGCCGGGGATCGTGATAGCGCAGCGTCACCCCGTTGTCGAGGACCACGTCGACGTGGTCGTGCGGGCGCCGCGGTGGCGCCTGCGAGAACGCGCGCAGGCTGCCCGTCATCCCGAGGTGCACCAGCAGCGTATCCCCGGCCAGCCGGAACAGCAGGTATTTGCTGCGCCGCTCGAGGCCCTCGATCGCGTGCCCGACCAGCCGCCCTGCGAGGTCGTGGGGAACCCGCCAGCGCAAACGGGGGTCGTACACGTTCACGGCCGCAATCCGGCGGCCGACGACATGCGGCGCAAGGCCGCGGCGTGTCGTCTCGACTTCGGGGAGCTCAGGCATGGTCAGCGATCGATCGGCCCGCGCGGGCCCCGGCAAACCGCCCGGGTGGCGGTGCGTCCGTCCCGTTTGTTCGGGCGCCGAATATACCCTAAGATGCTTGGCTGATCTGCCGGCGCAGTGCCGTCGGGGCAGCCAAGCCCGTTGACCCGCCGTGCCCCGTGTTCCCTGCTCCACGACCGTTTCAGGATCTCCATGATGGCCGACCCCCGCTCCCGCTTCCGCACGCGAACGCTTCTGGGCGCCCTCGCGGCCGCGCTGCTGGCAGGTGCCGTGCCTGGCGCCGTCATGGCCCAGTACGAAGCGCCGGGGACGAGCGCGCCCGATGCGTCGAATCGCCCCGCCCGGGGCGGCTCGCCGGGAGGGCTGACCGCGGAGCTCATGTACCGCCTGCTGATCGCCGACATCGCGCTGCAGCGCGGCGAGGCGGCGCTCGCCGCGCGCGCGTATTTCGAATCGGCCCGCGAGTCGAGGGATCCCGCGCTCGCCCGCCGCGCCACCGAAATCAGCGTCGCGACGCGCCAGCGGCCGCTGGCGCTCGAGGCGGCGCAGCTCTGGAGCGAGCTCGATCCGGGCGCCGAGCGCCCGAAACAGGTGATCGCCGCCGCCAGCCGCGGCGCGGGCGGCGGGGACGTCGCGGAAAGCGACTTCAAGTCGCAGATCGAGAAGGCGCTCGCGCAGGCCGCCGGGTCTCCCACGGCGCTGGCGGAGGCATTCCTGCAGCTCAACCACCTGCTCGGCCAGGAGCCGGACAAGGCCGCGACCTACCGGCTGGTCGCGGCCGTCGCCGAACCCTACCCGAATGTCCCGGAAGCGAATTTCGCGGTGGCGCTCGCCGCCTACAACACCGGGCTGAAGGACATCGGCACGCTGGCCGCGGCGACGGGCGCCGTCGATCGCGCCCTCGTGCTGAAGCCCGGGTGGGAGCGCGCGCTGCTGCTGAAGGCGGAAATCCTGGGCAAGGAGTCGCCGGCCGCCGCGATCGCCTTCCTCAACGGCGTCCTCAAGACCAACCCCGAGCTGCGCGCCGTGTGGGGCGCGCTGGCCGAGCTCTACGTCGAGCAGAAGCGCTACGGCGATGCGCGCGACATCTTCCTGCGGCAATGGGAGCAGAACAGGAGCGCGCGCGAGTTCGAGTTCGGCGCGGCGGCGCTTTCCGTGCAGATGAAGGACTGGGCCAAGGCCGAGGAGCTGCTGACGGACCTGCAGCGCGCGAACTACGGCGAGAACGGCGTGGTCGAGCTCTACCTCGCGCAGGTGGCCGAGGAGACCAACCGTTACGATCTCGCGATCGAGCGGTATCGCGCGGTGCCGGAGGGCGAGCGGGCGTGGCAGGCGAAGCTTCGCATCGCGTCGATCATGGCGAAGCAGAATCGCATGACCGAGGCCCGGACCTACCTCGCCGACCTGCCGGCCGTGACGATCGAGCAGCGCGTCCAGGTGCGCCAGACCGAGGCGCAGCTGCTGCGCGACAACGGCGACGCCGCGGGGGCGCTCGCGGTGCTGACCAAGGCGCTCGACGAGCATCCTGACCAGACCGACCTTCTCTACGACACGGCGATGGTCGCCGAAAAGCTCGACCGGATCGACGTTGCCGAAGCGCGGCTGCGGCGGCTCCTCGAGTTGACGCCCGACAGCGCGCAGGCCCTCAACGCGCTCGGCTATACGCTGGTCGACCGCACGCCCCGCATCGCGGAGGGCTACGACCTCATCGAGCGGGCGCACAAGCTCTCGCCCGAGGACCCGTTCATCCTGGACAGCATGGGCTGGGCGCTCTACCGGATGGGCAAGCTCGACGGTGCCGAGACCTACCTGCGCCGTGCGATGGCCGAGCGTCCCGACGCCGAGATCGCCGCGCACCTCGGCGAGGTCCTGTGGGTCAAGGGCGAGCGCGCCAGCGCGCAGGAAATCTGGCAGTCGCAGCTCAAGGCCACGCCGGACAACGCGCTGCTGCTCGAAACCGTCCGCCGGCTCGCGCGCTGATCCCGGCCTCGAACGCCGCGCTCTCCCCGCGCCCCACGGTGCGTCCGGCGGGCACTGTCGCACGCGTCCGTGGTCCGGCGTGCTGGCCGTGTCGGCCGCGCTGCTGCTCGCCGCGTGCGCGGGACCTTCCCCGCCGGGAACGGTGCCTGCCCTTCCGTTCGCCTCCGTCGCCGAACCATTCACCGCCGAGGGCCGGCTCTCGGCGCGCTATGGCAGCAACGCCGCCACCGTCCACTTCACGTGGTCGCATCGCCCGCCGCGCGACGACCTCGCGGTCACCTCGCCGCTGGGGCAGACGATCGCGGAGCTCTCCGGCGACGCCACCGCCGGCCGCGTGGAAGTGCGCACGGCCGAAGGGCGTCGCGACGAGGCTGCGGACTGGACTTCGCTCACCGAACGCACGCTGGGCTTCCGGCTCCCGGTCGAGGGGCTCGCCGCGTGGATGCGCGCCGCGCCGCACGCCGACGCGGCGTACTCGATCGAGACCGATGGCGAGGGCCGGGTGTCGCTGCTCCGGCAGGCGGGATGGGAGATCGTGTACGACTACCCGGACACCGCCGCACGCCGGCCCTTCCGCCTGCGGATCACGTACCCCGACCTCGAGATCCGGATGGTGATCGACAAATGGGCGTAGCCCGGGTTGAGCGCAGCGAAACCCGGGTGGTTGGGGCCATGGCCGCGGTTGCCCCGGGTCTCGCATTCGCTCAACGCCGGGCTACACAACGCCAGCAACGCAACGGCGCGCCGCGTGACGCCTTCGCCCGAATCGGGCATCCTTGATCGGTGGATGCTGCCCTGCCCCGGATTTCCATTGCGCGCCTGATGCGCGATCTCGACGCGCTGGCCGCGATCGGCCGCACGGCCGACGGCTCCTGCTGCCGCCTGGCACTGACCGACGAGGATCGCGCGGGCCGCGACCTCGTCGTGGGCTGGATGAAAGAGGCGGGGCTGTCGGTGCGCGTCGACGGCATCGGCAACATCTTCGCCACGCGCGCCGGGACCGAGGACGCGGCGCCGGTCATGACGGGCTCGCACGTCGACACCGTGCGCACGGGTGGCGTCTACGACGGCAACCTCGGCGTGCTGGGCGGGCTCGAGGCGGTGCGCACGCTCAACGACGCGGGCCTGCGCACGCGGCGCCCGCTGGTGGTCGCCGTCTTCACCAACGAGGAGGGCGCGCGCTTCGCGCCCGACATGCTGGGCTCGCTCGCCTACGCCGGCGGCATCGCGCTCGACGCTGCGCTCGACGTCGTCGGCATCGACGGCGCTCGCGTGGGCGACGAGCTGGCGCGCATCGGTTACGCGGGCGATGCCCCGCTTCGGCGAGCCGCGGCCGCACGCGTACGTGGAGCTGCACATCGAGCAGGGCCCGGTGCTGGACATCGAAGGCGGCGTGATCGGCGCCGTGGAGAACCTGCAGGGAATCTCCTGGCAGGAGGCGACCATCGCCGGGCAGTCGAACCACGCCGGCACGACGCCGATGCGGCTGCGTCACGACGCCGGCTACTGCGCCGCGGCGATCGGAACCTTCCTGCGGCAGCTGGCGCGCGAATTCGGCGGCAGCCAGGTCTGCACGATGGGCCGCGTCGAGCTCGCGCCCAACCTGATCAACGTCATCGCCGCGCGCGCCAAGGTCACCATCGACATGCGCAACACCGACGAGGCGACGCTGCAGTGCGCCGAGCAGCGCCTTTCGACATTTCTCGACGAACTTGCACGCGACGAAGGCGTCACGATCGACGTGCGGCGGCTCGCGCGTTTCGAGCCGGTGGTGTTCGACGCCGGCCTCGTCGAGCGCATCGAGCGCGTCGCGCGGCGGCTGGGACACACGCCGCGACGCATGACCTCCGGCGCCGGGCACGACGCGCAGATGATCGCGCGCGTGGCACCCGCGGCGATGATCTTCGTGCCGAGCGTGCGCGGGATCAGCCACAATCCGGCCGAGCACACCGAGCCGGAGCACCTGGCCGCCGGCGCCGACGTGCTCCTGCACACGCTGGTCGAGCTCGCGGCGTGAACGGCCCCCACGCTCACTTCGTTCGCTGCCCCCCGAGGGGGAGCAATTCGCGCCTTGGGGCGGCCCGGCGGCGCGAACGACCCCCACGCTCACTTCGTTCGCTGCCCCCGAGGGGGAGCAATTCGCGCCTTGGGGCGGCCCGGCGGCGCGAATGAACGCGTAGCGCATGCCCAGGATCCTCACCGTCGGCGCGGCGCAGCTCGGCCCGATCGCCCGCGACGAGACGCGGGCGCGCGTCGTCGACCGCCAGCTCGCGCTGATGCGGCAGGCGCACGCGCACGGCTGCGACCTCGTCGTCTATCCCGAGCTCGCGCTGACGACGTTCTTTCCGCGCTGGCATTTCGAGCGGCAGGAAGACATCGACGCGTTCTTCGAAGCCGCGATGCCCGGGCCCGACACCGCGCGCCTCTTCGACGCCGCGCGCGCGCTCGGCATCGGCTTCTATCTCGGCTACGCGGAGCTGGTGGTCGAGGCGGGGCGCACCCGGCACTTCAACACCTCGATCCTCGTCGACAAGAGCGGCTCGATCGTCGGCAAGTACCGCAAGATCCACCTGCCCGGCCATGCGGAGCACGAGCCGTGGCGCCGCTTCCAGCACCTCGAGAAGCGCTATTTCGAGCGCGGCGACCTGGGCTTCCCGGTGTTCCGCGCGTCGTTCGGCGAAGGCCGCGCGGGCCTCTTCGGCATGGCGATCTGCAACGACCGCCGCTGGCCCGAGACCTACCGCGTCATGGGCCTGCAGGGCGTGGAGATGGTGCTGCTGGGCTACAACACGCCGGTGCACAACCCGCCGGCGCCCGAGCACGACGCGCTGTCGAACTTCCACAATTGCCTGGTGATGCAGGCCGGGGCGTACCAGAACGGCACCTGGGTGGTCGGCGTCGCCAAGGCGGGCTGCGAAGAGGGTGTCGACCAGATCGGCAATTCGGTCGTCGTCGCGCCGTCGGGCGAGATCGTCGCCGCGTGCACGACGCTCGCCGACGAGCTCGCGATCGCGCGCTGCGACCTCGACCTCACGCACTCGTACAAGAGCACGACGTTCAACTTCGCGAAGCACCGCGAGCCCGACCAGTACCGGATGATCGTGGAGCGCAAAGGGGCCGAGCCGCCACCGGAGCGGTGACGGCGCGCCGCCGGCCAGCGCAGCGAACGCCCGCACTCACGGCGCAGCGGATCACCTCGGGTCAGGACCCCCGTGCACCGCCGGCCTCCGCGCGGCATGCGGATTCGCCCGCTCGATCGCGTGCGCCATCTGCAGCACGCCGAATTCGTCGCGGTAGCGGCCCACGACCTGGATCCCCACGGGCAGCCCGTCGCGGGTGAAGCCGCAGGGGACCGACGCCGCGGGGTGCGACGTGATCGAGATCCGGGTGCAGCTTCGCATCCACTCGATGTAGCTGCCCATGGTCACGCCGTTGATCTCGGTGACGAAGGGCTGTCCCACCGGAAACGGCGGCACCTGGTTCACCGGCGCGATCAGGAATTCGTGGCGTTCGAGAAACGCGCGCATCGCGTGGAAGACCCGCGTTCGCGCGAGGCTCGCCTCGATGATCCGCTGCGGGGTCAGCGCCGCACGCCTGCTCGATGTTCCAGACGGCCGTGTCCTTCATCTCGTGCCGGTGCGCCGCCAGCAGCGGCGCGTAGCGCGCGGCGAAGAACAGCGCCCGCTGCGTGTCGAACGCGAGATCGGCGCCCGCGAAATCCGGCTCCTCTTCCTCGACGATGCAGCCTTGCTGTTGCAGGAGAGCGACGCCTTCCTGCAGCACGCGCGCGACCTCCGGGTCGACCGGCAGCCCGCCCAGCGTGCGGCTCACCGCGACGCGAACGCCGCGCAAGTCGCGATCGAGCGACCGCAGGAAGGCGGCCGGATCCTCGGCGATCGACAGCGGATCGCGCGCGTCGGGCCCGGCCATCGCGGCGAGCAGGAAGGCGGCGTCGGAGGCCGTGCGCGCGATCGGCCCCAGCACCGACAGGCCGTGCCAGCCCTCCACGCTCGGCGCGTCGGGCACGCGGCCCGGGCTCGGCCGCAGCCCGAGCACGTGGTTGAAATTGCCGGGATTGCGCAGGCTGCCGCCGATGTCGGAGCCGTCGGCGAACGGCAGCATGCCGGTCGCCACGCACACCGCCGCCCCGCCGGACGAGCCGCCGCAGGTCATGTCCGGATTCCACGGGTTGCGCGTCGCGCCGAACACCGGGTTGAAGGTCTGCGAGCCCATGGCGAACTCGGGCGTGTTGGTCTTGCCGATGATCACGAGACCGTGGCCGCGCAGCCGCTCGACGAACAGCGCGTCGTGCTCGGGGATCGCGTCGCGAAAGATCGGCGAGCCGAGCGTGGTGCGCATGCCGCGCGTGGCCTCCATGTCCTTGATCGCGATCGGCAGGCCCGCCCAGGGGCCGAGCGCGGCCCCGCGCGCGCGGGCCGCGTCGATCGCCGCCGCCTGCGCGCGCGCGTCCTGCGCATCGAGCGTCACGATCGCGTTGAGCGCGGGATTGAGCGCGGCGATCCGCGCGAGATGCGCATCGAGCACCTCGACCGCGCTCGACCGCGCGTGCCTGCAGCAGTGCCGCGATCTCGCGCGCCGGCCGGTCGCACAGATCGCCGGCGGGCGTCGTTGACGGGGAAGGGGCGACGGACATCGGGATGGCTCCGGCGAGGTTCGGTCGGCGGCGCGCGGCACGCAACGCGCAGGCCGCGCGCCGCGCTACAGGGGATCGAGCGGGTAGATCGGACGGCGCACGCGCCGGAACGCGAACAGCGAATAGTCGGAGCTCGTGACCCCGCGGCTGTCGCATTCGACCACCGCGTGCGCCAGCGGGACGAACACCGGCCGGCAGTACATCCGCGACTTGAGGATCAGGTAATCGTGGCGCGCCGGATCGACGCCGGCGCTGGTGAACACGCCCGCGTCGAGGGGCTCCATCGTGCGCTCGGTCACCACGAGCGTCACGTCGTCGGACTCGATGACCGCGGTGCGGCCCATGTTCGCCGCCTGCCCGGTGTAGATGGGCCCGGTGATGCGGAAGCGGCCGTCGGTGAGCGCGCGCACGCGCCCCTGGATTCGCTCCGGCGGCGCGCTGTCCGGCAGCCCGAGCGGCCGCTTGTTCCCGACGGCGAGATCCACGGCCTGCCCCACGCCCGCCGCCACCGCCTGCGCGACGACCTCGGGATCGCAGACCGGCCCCATCGCGATGCGCGTCAGGCCCTGCCGCCGGCATTCCGCGAGCACCGCCATCACGTCGCAGGTGCCCCCCGACATCACGTTGTCGCCGTGATCGAGGAGCAGCACCGGCCCCGCACCCGCCGGGGCCTCCGCGCGCAGGCGGCGGGCGGTCGCGATGCTCGCCGCCAGCGGCGCGCTCGAATAGACGAAGCCCTTGCGCTCCTCCCACAGCTCGCTCGCCAGCGCATACGCCGCGCGCTGCGCCGCCGTGCGGTCGCCGTTGCCGACCACGACCACGCTCATCCCGGCGTCGCGGATGTCGGCGAGCGAGAAGCCGGCGAAGACGGAGACGGCCAGCAGGCCGTCGCGCTCCAGCGTCCGCGCGCGCCCGACGGCACGCTGCATCGCCCCCGCCGTCTCGGTCCCGCTCATCAGCGTGTGCGACAGCAGCGGCACCTGCGCCCACGCGGTCACCGGGCGCGAGCGCCCCTCGACGAAGTCGAACAGCAGCCGCGCCGCGTGCGCGCCGGTCTCATGCATGTCGACGTGCGGATACGTCTTGAAGCCGACGATCACGTCAGCGTGCCCGGCCATCGCCGCGGTGACGTTGCCGTGCAGGTCCAGCGCGACGCCGAGTGGCGCGCGCGGGGCGACCGCGCGCACGCGGCGCAGCAGCTCGCCCTCGGCGTCCTCGATGCCGCGCGTCACCATCGCGCCGTGCAGGTCGAGCAGTATCGCGTCGCAGCCGCCGTCCTCTGCCGCCCGTGCGACGGCGTCGACGATCGCCGTGCTCATCCGCTCGAAGGCGTCGTCGTCGACCGGGCCGCTCGGATTTGCGGTGGCGTTGACCGCGACGCGCACGTCGCAGCTGCGCGCCTCGCAGGCGTCGATGAAGGCGCCGAGCCCGGTGCGCGTGCCGCGCGCCTCGGCCAGCGCGGCGGCACCGAACGTCGGGCCGTCCGGACCGAAGGCTTCGATCGGCGTGGGAACCGGCGAGAACGTGTTGGTCTCGTGGTTCATCCGCGCGAGCACGACGCGCATCGCGTGTGGACTCCGCGGATCAGCGCGCGCGGGCGAGCATCGCGTGCAGCAGCACGTTGCCGCCGGCGGTGACGTGCTCGGGCAGCGCGTCCTCGATCTCGTTGTGGCTGATCCCGTCCTTGCACGGCACGAAGATCATCGCTGCCGGCGACACCGCCGGCGACGTGGACGGCGTCGTGCCCGGCGCCGCTGACGATGTCCATGTGCGGCAGTCCGAGGCGCTGCGCGGCGTCGCGCACCAGGGCGACACAGCCGGCATCGAACACGCAGGGCGGGAACGCGACCAGCAGCCGGACGTCGACGCGCACGCCGCCGCGCGCCGCGATCTCGGCGCAGGCCGCGGCGAGCGCCTGGTCCATGCGCGCGAGTCCCTCCGCCGTCGGATGCCGGAAATCGACCGACACGTGCGCGAAGCCGGGGATCACGTTGCGCGAATTCGGCTTCGCCTGCAGGAAGCCGACGGTGCCGCGCCCGTGCGGGGCCTCCGACAGCGCGATGCGGTTGACCGCCTCGATCACGCGCGCGGCGGCGAGCACCGCGTCGTGGCGCAGCTCCATCGGCGTCGGGCCGGCGTGGGCGTCCATGCCCTCGACGATCACGTCGTACCATTTCTGGCCCAGCGCGCCGGCGACCACGCCGATCGGGAGCCCCTTCGCTTCCAGCACCGGGCCCTGCTCGATGTGCGCTTCGAAATAGGCGTCGAACCCGGCGCCGCCGGCCGCGCCGCCCATCGGCGTGTCGCCCGCGTACCCGATGCGCGCGAGCTCGTCGCCCACGCTCTTTCCGTCGAGGTCGCGCTGCGCGTGGATGTGATCGACGGTGTAGACGCCGGCCCACGCGCCGGAGCCCATCATCACCGGCGTGAAGCGGGTGCCCTCCTCGTTGGTCCAGATCGCAACCTCGAGCGGCGCCGACGTCTCGACTGCGTGGTCGTTGAGCGTGCGCATGACTTCGAGCGCCGCCAGCACGCCGAACGCGCCGTCGAAACGGCCGCCGGACGGCTGCGTGTCGACGTGGCTGCCGGCGGCGACCGCGGCGCGCGACGGATCGCGCCCCGCGCGGCGCGCGAAGATGTTGCCGACGCGGTCGACGCGCACCGCGAGACCCGCCTCGCGGCACCAGGCGGCCACGCGGTCGCGGCCCTCGCGGTCGAGGTCGGTCAGCGCGAGGCGGCGCACGCCGCCCTTCGGCGTGGCGCCGATCGTCGCGAGGTCCATCAGCGAGCGCCACAGCCGCTGCCCGTCGATGCGCAATGCACTGGCCGCTGCCGCCGCGACCGCTTCCGGTTCGTTCTTTCCCATTGTCAGCTCCATTTTCCCGTCCGGCTCCGCGTAGCCCGGCGTTGAGCGCGGCGAAACCCGGGTGGTTGAGGCAATGGCCACGACAGCCCCGGGTTTCGCTGCGCTCAACCCGGGCTACGTATGGCGTGCCGCCGGATCACCTGCCCCGCGCGGGCGCCGGTGGACTCGCCATCGTGCCACGCTTCGATGCCGTTGACGAAGACCGCGGCAATGCCGGCGGCCTGCGCCGTGGGCTGCGCGAAGGTCGCCCGGTCGAGGATGCGCGCGGGATCGAACAGCGTGAGGTCGGCCTGGCACCCCGGCTCGACGCGGCCCCGCGCCTCGAGCCCGAAGCGGCTCGCGGGCAGCCCCGTCATCTTGTGCACGGCGGCCTCGAGCGAGAACAACCCGCGCTCGCGCGCATAGTGGCCGAGCACGCGCGGAAACGCACCCCACAGCCTCGGATGGGGAAAGACGTCGTGCGGCAGCCCGTCGGAGCCGACCATCGTCTCCGGATACTGCAGGATGCGCTCGACGTCGGCCTCGTCCATCGAGAAATAGATGGCCCCGGCGGGCTGCAGCGCGTCGATCATCGCCTCCGGCGTGGTCCGCGCCTCGGCCGCGAGCTCGTCGAGGTAGCGGCCCGCGGCGGCAGGCCGCGCCGTCGACCAGGCGACCAGCACGCGCAGCGCCTGCTTCGCCGCGGCCTGGGTCAGGATCGTCGACGACGCGGCGTACGGATAGCAGTCGAGGCACACGTCGCCACCGTGGCGCGCGGCGTCGAACGCGGCCAGCGTCTCGCGCGAGCGGCCGAAGTTGGCGCGGCCGATCACCTTGTGGTGCGACACGACCTGCCGCACGCCGAGATCGGAGGCGATGGCGAACACCTCGCGCATTGCGCCGAGAACGCCCGTCGGCCTCGTCGCGGATGTGCGAGGCGATGACGGCCGAGGTGCCGCGCAGCGGCGCGAAGACCTGCCGGACCTCTTCCACGGTCGCGGCCGCGGCCGGCGCGTAGTACGTGCCCGTCGAGACGCCGATGGCGCCCGCGGCGAGCGCCTCGCGCACGTGGTCCTGCATCACGGCGATCTCCGCGTCGTTCGCCGGGCGCGAGAGATCGGCCATGCCGACCGCGCGCAGCGTGGTGTGGCCGACGAGCGCCGCGCAATTGATCGCGGCGGGACGCGCGTCGAGCGCGGCGAGGTACGCGGCGAACGAGCCGAAGCGCTCGCCGCCGGGGTCGGCCACCAGGTTGATCGGCGGGACCGCGGTGGCGTCGCCGAGCGGTGCGAGGCTGATGCCGCAGTTGCCGACGATCACCGTCGTCACGCCCTGGCTCACCTTGGGCGCCATGTCCGGGGCGGCCAGCAGCAGGCGGTCGTCGTGCGTGTGCACGTCGATGAACCCCGGTGCGACGACCAGCCCGCGGGCGTCGACGACTCGGGCGGCGGGCAGCGCGCCCAGCGCGCCGACCGCCGTGATGCGGCCGCCGCTCACCGCGACGTCGGCCGCGCGGCGCGGCCCGCCGGTGCCGTCGATGACGGTGCCGCCGCGGAGCAGGAGATCGACTGGGGGCATCGGGGTTCCGATCAAACGGGGGGGGCATCGTGCGCTCGCGGCGCTGCCGCCCGGGCGCGAAGCGTGTATTCTTTCATGCATCGCCGGCCGCGGCACGCAAATCGGTCCGGTAAACCGCCTGCGCCAGGGGGACACCGGGGCGCAGAGCAGACATTCGACTCTTGGGGAGTGCAAAGATGGGCCTGTCATCCATGCTGTTTCGTTCGCCGGGTTCGAGGGCGACGTCGTTGTCGCTGCTCGGCGCCGCCTGCCTGCTCGCCGCCGGCGCCGCGCTGGCGCAGCCGAAGACGCTGAAATTCGTGCCCGAGGCCGACCTGCGCAGCCTCGATCCGATCTGGACCACCGCGTACATCACGCGCAACCACGGCTACATGGTCTACGACGTGCTGTTCGCCGTCGACGAGAAGTTCGTGGTGCAGCCGCAGATGGTCGACAAGCACGAGCTGTCCGCCGACAAGCTCACCTACACGTTCACGCTGCGCGACGGCCTCAAGTTCCACGACGGCCAGCCGGTCAAGTCGGCCGACTGCATCGCGTCGATCCAGCGCTGGGCCAAGCGCGACGTGTTCGGGCAGAAGCTGGCCGACATGACCGACAGCTGGACCGTCGTCAACGACAAGACCTTCCGCCTGAAGCTGAAGCAGCCGTTCCCCTACGTGCTCGATGCGCTGGCGAAGCCGTCGTCGAACGTCCCGTTCATCATGCCGGAGCGCGTCGCCAAGACCGACGCCTTCACCGCGATTACCGAGGCCGATCGGCTCCGGCCCCTTCCGCTTTGTCAAGGAAGAGTGGGTGCCCGGCAACAAGGTCGTCTACGTGAAGAACGCCGATTACGTGCCGCGCAAGGAAGCGCCGTCGTGGGGCGCCGGCGGCAAGGTGGCGAAGGTCGATCGCGTCGAGTGGATCTACATCCCCGACGCCGCCACCGCCGCGGCGGCGCTCAACACGGGCGAAGTCGACTGGTGGCAGCAGCTGCCGCCCGACCTCATCCCGCTGCTCGCGAAGAACAAGGACGTCAAGATCGAGAACACCGACCCGCTGGGCTCGATCGGCCTGATGCGCTTCAACCACCTGCAGCCGCCGTTCAACAACGAGAAGCTGCGCCAGGCGGTGCTGGTCGCGCTCGACCAGAACGACTACGCGATCGCCATCGCCGGCGACCCGAAGAACGGCAAGCCCTGCGCGTCGTTCTTCACCTGCGGCACGCCGCTCGCCAACACCGCCGGCTCCGAGGTCCTCACGGGCAAGCGCGACATCGAGAAGGCGAAGGCGCTGGTCGCCGCGTCGGGCTACAAGGGCGAGAAGGTCATCGTGCTCGATGCCACCGACCAGCCGATCGTGCACGCGCAGGCGCTGGTGACCGCCGACCTCTTCCGCAAGATCGGCATCAACGCCGAGCTGGCCGCCAGCGACTGGGGCACCGTGATCACCCGCCGCGCGTCGAAGGAGCCCGTGGACAAGGGCGGCTGGAGCATCCTGCACACGTGGTTCGTCGGCCCGGACATCGTCAACCCGGCGCTCAACTCGCCGCTGCGCGGCGCGGGCGACAAGTCGTGGTTCGGCTGGCCGACCGACGCCAAGCTCGAGCAGCAGCGCGACGCGTGGTTCGCCGCGCCCACCGCCGCCGACCAGAAGAAGATCGCCGAGGACATGCAGAAGCAGGCGTGGGAGACGGTGCCGTACATCCCCACCGCGCAGTTCATCATCCCCACGGCGTACCGCACCAACATCTCCGGCATCATCAAGTCGCCGGTGACCTTCCTCTGGAACGTGGAGAAGAAGTAGTCCGCCGGCAGTGACCCGCCCTCGCATCGGCACCCCGATCGAGTGCTGAGCTACGCGCTGCGCCGCCTCGCCGCGACCATCCCCGTCATGGGGGTGGTCGCGCTGTTCGTGTTCTCGCTGCTCTACCTCAGTCCGGGCGACCCGGCGGCGGTCATCGCCGGCGACATCGCGACCGAGGAGGACATCGCGAAGATCCGCGCCAAGCTCGGCCTCGACCAGTCCTACTTCGTGCGCTTCGGCACCTGGATCTGGGCGCTGCTGCACGGCGACCTCGGCACGTCGATCTTCACCGGGCTGCCGGTCACCACGCTGATCGGCCAGCGGGTCGAGCCCACGCTCGCGCTGACGCTGTGCACGCTGGTGGTCGCCGTCGCGCTGGCGGTGCCGCTGGGCGTGGTCGCCGCGGCGCGCGCGGGCAGCTGGATCGACCGCGTCGTGATGGCGATCTCGGTGCTGGGCTTCTCGGTGCCGGTGTTCGTGCTCGCCTACGGGCTGGTGCTGCTCTTCGCCGTCGGAGCTCGAGTGGCTGCCGGTGCAGGGCTACAGCAGCATCACCAAGGGGCTGTGGCCGTTCGTCCAGCACATGATCCTGCCGTCGGTGGCGCTGGGCATCACCTACATGGCGCTGATCGCGCGGATCACGCGCGCGAGCATGCTCGACGTGCTGGCGCAGGACTACGTGCGCACCGCGCACGCCAAGGGCCTCGCGCCCAGCGCCGTGCTCACGCGCCACGCGCTCAAGAACGCCGCGGTGCCGATCGTCACCATCATCGGCATCGGCATCGCGCTGCTGATCGGCGGCGTCGTCGTCACCGAAACCGTGTTCGCGATCCCCGGCATCGGCCGCCTCACCGTCGACGCGATCCTGCGCCGCGACTACCCGATCATCCAGGGCGTCACGCTGCTGTTCTCGGCGGTCTACGTGCTCGTCAACCTCGCGGTCGACCTGAGCTACACGCTGTTCGACCCGCGCATCCGTTACTGAACATGATCGATGAGCGCCGTCGCGATCGCCTCCTGCCGCCGACCTTGCCGTCGCGCCGACCACGCGCGGCTGGCTCGCCGGCACGCTGCGCCGGCACCCGACCGCGATCGCCGGCGGCGTCGTGCTGCTGCTGATGGTGGCCATCGCGATCCTCGCGCCCTGGCTCGGCACCACCGACCCGCTGGCGGTGATCCCGACGCGGCGGCTGAAGCCGATCTCCGCGCAGTTCTGGTTCGGCACCGACATGCTCGGCCGCGACGTCTACAGCCGCGTGATCTACGGCTCGCGCGTGTCGCTGACCGTCGGCCTCGCCGTGGCGGTGATCGCCACCACCGTCGGCCTCGCCATCGGCCTCGTGACGGGCTTCCTGCGCCGCGTCGACGCGGTCGTGATGCGGGTGATGGACGGGCTGATGTCGATCCCGCCGGTGCTGCTCGCCATCGCGCTGATCGCGCTGACCAAGGCGAGCCTCGGCAACGTGGTGTTCGCGATCGCGATCTCCGAGGTGCCGCGCGTGGTGCGGCTGGTGCGCAGCCTCGTGCTGACGCTGCGCGAGCAGCCGTACGTCGAGGCGGCGATCGCCTCCGGCACGCGGCTGCCGCTGATCCTCATCCGCCACATCCTGCCCAACACCATGGCGCCGCTGCTGGTGCAGGCCACCTACATCTGCGCCTCGGCGATGATCACCGAGGCGATCCTGTCCTTCATCGGCGCCGGCACGCCGCCCAACATCCCGAGCTGGGGCAACATCATGGCCGAGTCGCGCAGCCTGATCCAGATCGCGGGCACGCTGCTGCTCTTCCCCGGCCTCTTCCTGTCGCTGACGGTGCTGTCGGTGAACCTGCTGGGCGACGGCATGCGCGACGCGCTCGACCCGCGGCTCGCGCGGCGGATGTGACCACCGTGCCGCCGATGCCGAGCCCCACGCCGGGCGCCACCGCCGTGCAGCCGCTGCTCTCCATCGACGGCCTGAAGACGCATTTCGAGAACCGCGACGGCATCGTCCGCGCGGTCGACGGCGTGTCGTTCGACGTGTTCCCCGGCGAGACGCTCGCGGTGGTCGGCGAATCCGGCTGCGGCAAGAGCGTCACGCTGCTGTCGATGCTGCGCCTGCTGCCGATGCCGCCGGCGCGCATCGTCGCCGGGCGCGTGCTGTTCGACGGCCGCGACCTGCTGCAGGTGTCCGACAAGGAAATGCGCGACGTGCGCGGCAACGCGATCTCGATGATCTTCCAGGAGCCGATGACCTCGCTCAACCCGGTGCTCACCGTCGGCCGGCAGATCGCCGAGACGCTGGTGCTGCACCGCGGCCTCGCGCAGGCCGAGGCGATGGCGCGCGCCGTCGACGCGCTCGCCAAGGTGCGCATCTCCGAGCCCGAGCGCCGCGTGAAGCAGTACCCGCACGAGCTCTCCGGCGGCATGCGCCAGCGGGTGATGATCGCGATGGCGCTCGCCTGCGGGCCGCGTCTCCTCATCGCCGACGAGCCGACCACCGCGCTCGACGTGACGATCCAGGCGCAGATCCTGGAGCTGATGCGCGCGCTCTCCGCCGAGACCGGCGCGTCGATCGTGCTGATCACGCACGACCTGGGCGTCGTGGCCGAGATGGCGCAGCGCGTGGTCGTGATGTACGCGGGGCGCAAGGTCGAGGAGGCGACGCGTGGGCGAGCTCTTCGCGCGCCCGCGGCATCCCTACACGCGCGGGCTGCTGGGCTCGATGCCGCACCTCGGCAAGTCGGCCGCGGGCGAGCGGCCGCACGCGGCTGGTCGAGATTCCCGGCGTCGTGCCCTCGCTGAAGGAAGCGATACCCGGGTGCCTGTTCGCGCCGCGCTGCGCGTACGCGACCGAGCAGTGCCGGCGCGAGGTGCCGCCGCTCGAAACGCAGGGCCCGGGCCATCTCGCCGCGTGCTGGGAGTCGGCCCGGCTGCCGGCGCACGAGCCGGGCGGCACGCCGTTGCGCGACAGTCGGGTCCCGCCCGAAATGACGCCATGAACCCTGCGCCCGACTCCGCCACCGCCACTGCCGCCGCGATGCCGCCCGTGCCCGGCGACGTGCTGCTGGAGGTCAAGGACCTGCGCAAGCACTACCCGACCAGGCGCGGGCTGTTCGCCGCCGGCGCGCCGGTCGTCCACGCGGTCGACGACGTGAGCTTCTGGATCCGCGCCGGCGAGACGCTCGGCCTCGTCGGCGAGTCGGGCTGCGGCAAGTCGACGACCGGCAAGCTGATCCTGCGCCTGCAGCCGCCGACGGCGGGCGAGATCCACTGGCGCGGCCGGCGCATCGACGGCCTCAGCGCCGCCGAGATGCGCCCGATCCGGCGCGAGCTGCAGGCGGTGTTCCAGGACCCGTACTCGTCGCTCAACCCGCGGATGCGCGCGGCCGACATCGTCATCGAGCCGGTGCGCAACTACGAGTCGCTGCCGGCCGCCGAGGTGCGCGACCGCGCGGCGGAATTGTTCACCCGCGTGGGCCTGCGCCCCGACCAGCTGGTCAAGTATCCGCACGAGTTCTCGGGCGGCCAGCGGCAGCGCCTCGGCATCGCGCGCGCGCTGTCGGTGCGGCCGCAGTTGATCGTCTGCGACGAGCCGGTCTCCGCGCTCGACGTCTCGGTGCAGGCGCAGGTGATCAACCTGCTGATGGACCTGCAGGCGGAGTTCCACCTGTCGTACCTCTTCGTCGCGCACGACCTCGCCGTCGTCGAGCACATCAGCCACCGCGTGGCGGTGATGTACCTCGGCAAGATCGTCGAGATCGCGCCGACGCGCGAGATCTTCGCGCATCCGCTGCACCCGTACACCGAGGCGCTGCTGGAGTCCGTGCCGGTGCCCGACCCGACGGTGAAGAAGCAGCGCCGCGTGCTGGGCGGCGACGTGCCCAGCCCCGTCGATCCGCCGTCGGGCTGCCGCTTCCACACGCGCTGCCCGTACGCCGAGAACGTGTGCCGCAGCGAGGAGCCGCCGTTGCGTCCGGTGGCATCCGACCGCCTCGTCGCGTGCCACTTCAGGGGATAGCCATGAGCGCGCCCGGCCGTACGAACCGCGAGACTGGGGGCCGCCTCGGGGGGCAGCGCCCATGTGTCAGCCGCAAACGAGCGGGCCGTTCATGACTGCATATGTCGTCGTCAACGCGCGCGCCGCGCCGCCAGCCGAAGCCTACGGCCCCGAGCGCTCGCGCGTGCTCTGCGCCGACGGCTTCGCAGCGGCGGCGGCCGAGATCGCGACCTGGCCCGGCTACGCGCCGACGCCGCTCGCATCACTGCCGGGGCTCGCGCGCCGGCTCGGCCTCTCCGAGATCCGCTACAAGGACGAGCGCACGCGCTTCGGCCTGAAGAGCTTCAAGGCGCTGGGCGGCGCCTACGCCGTCGCCAACGTGCTGAAGCGCGCGGTCCGCGCCGCAGGTCGCGGCGACGCGACGTCGGCCGGACCTGGTGAGCGGCGCGTTCAACGACGTCGTCGCCGGCGTGACCGTGACCTGCGCGACCGACGGCAACCACGGCCGCTCGGTGGCCTGGGGCGCGCAGCTCTTCGGCTGCAAGTGCGTGATCTTCGTCCACGAGACGGTGAGCCGGGGCCGCCGCGACGCGATCGCGCGCTACGGCGCCGACGTCGTCGAGGTGAAGGGCAACTACGACGACGCGGTCCGCCATGCCGCGGCCACCGCCGCCGCGAACCGCTGGACCGTCGTGTCCGACACCTCGTACCCCGGCTACCGCGAGATCCCGACCGACGTGATGCACGGCTACGGCGTGATGGCGGCCGAGATCGCCGCCGCGCTCGATGCGCCGCCGACGCACGTCGTCGTGCAGGCAGGCGTGGGCGCGCTCGCCGCCGCGATGTGCGCGGACTTCTGGCTGCGCTATGGGTCGCGCCGCCCGTTCTTCATCGTCGTCGAGCCGACCACGGCGGACTGCATTGCGCGCAGCCTCGCGGCAGGTCATCCGGTCGCGGTCGCCGGCGCGCTGGAAACGGTGATGGCGGGGCTCGCCTGCGGCGAAGTGTCCGAGCTCGCGTGGGAAATCCTGCGCGCGGGCGCCAATGCGGCCGTGGCGGTCGACGATGCGCTCGCGCTCGCGGCGGTGCGCGCGTTCGCAGCGCCGGTCGCCGGCGATCCGCCGATCGTGTCGGGCGAGACCGGTGCCGCGGGCCTCGCGGCGCTGCTCGCCGCGGACGCCGACCCCGCCATCCGCGCGCTGCTGCGGCTCGACGAAAATGCGAGCGTGCTGCTGCTCGGCAGCGAGGGCGACACCGACCCCGCGATCTACCGGCAGATCACCGGGCGCACTGCCGATGAAGTCCTCGCGGGCTGAGCCGGTGCCCCGCGGCGTGGAACGCGCATGCTGACGCCTCGCGGCGCCGGCGGCGACGCGGCGCCGAGGCGGTCGTTGACCGTCCCGGCGCCGGCCAAGATCAACCTCTTCCTGCACGTGACCGGGCGGCGCGCCGACGGCTACCACGAGCTCGAATCGCTGTTCGTCGCGCTCGATTTCGGCGACACGGTGACGCTCGCGCGCCGCGACGACGGCGCGATCGTTCGCACCAGCGACCTGCCGGGCGTGCCGGCCGCGGCGGACCTCGCGGTGCGCGCCGCGCAGGCGCTGCAGCGCGAGACCGGGACCGCCTACGGCGTGGACATCGGCGTCGTCAAACGCATCCCGGAGGGCGCGGGCCTCGGCGGCGGCAGCTCGGACGCGGCGTCGGTGCTGCTCGCGCTCAACCGGCTGTGGCGGCTCAACCTGCCGCGCGCCGCGCTGCTGCGCATCGGCCGCTCGCTCGGCGCCGACGTCCCGTTCTTCGTCTTCGGCCGGCCGGCGATTGCGCGGGGCATCGGCGAGCGGCTCGCCGCGGTGTCGCTGCCGCCGGCGTGGATCGCGCTCGTGAGCCCCGGCGTGAAGGTGCCCACGGCCACGATCTTCGCGGCCCCGGAATTGACACGCGACACGCCGTCAGCGAAAATGGACGTCTTTTCCGAGGGTTATGGCCGGAATGACCTGCAGGCGGTTGCGCTCGCACGATTTCCGGATATTGCGGTCGCACTCGCGGCGCTCGGGCAGCAGGCGCGGATGACGGGATCGGGCAGCAGCGTGTTCGCCGTGTTTGCGACCGAAGCCGAGGCCACCGCGGCGTTGGCCAAGGCGACGCAGGCGGCACCGGGTTTGCGCGGCATCGTCGCCCGGACGCTCGCGCGCCACCCTCTCGCGGGATTTGCATGAACAGCACGACGGGTGCCCAGTTCTGGGTCCCGTTTGCGTCCCTCGCGGGCGCACCGGTTTGCTCCGTTGGGGAGTCGCCAAGTGGTAAGGCACCGGATTTTGATTCCGGCATTCGTAGGTTCGATCCCTACCTCCCCAGCCATCCATCTCAAGACGTAGGTGAATAGCCGCTGACTGCGCGCAGGCAGTCATTGCGGTTCGATCTGCGAAGGGGCGCGGACGACCGATGCTCTTGCCGAGTTGATGTGGCCCAGCGGCAACTGAGCGTCGGCAGCGCAGCGTGGTGCACTTCCGATCGGCCCGGGTGCACAATGCCCGGGTGACCAACGAACCAGGCCCGGCCTTCCAGCCGTTGACCGGCATCTTCGAGCCGTCGGCGATCCAACAACTGCCAGACGGGCGCTTTCTTGTCGTGGAGGACGAGAAGAGCCACCCGTTGAGCCTGGTCACCATCGGCGCGGACGGCAGCGTCGACAGCACGGCGCTCACTGCCGGACTGTTTCAGATCTTCAGCGGGTTCTGGAAGCTCGACGATCTCGAAGGACTGGCGCTCGACCGCGCGGGCTTTGTCTACGGCATCACATCGCACTCGCGCGACGACGATGGTGACGAGAAGAAGTCCCGTGAGAAGCTGGTCCGTTTTCGGGTCGAGGGCACGCGGGTGGTCGACCCCAAGGTCGTCGACGGATTGAAGCAGGCGCTGACCTCGCGCCATGCCGTCCTGGCGGCCGCAGCCCAGGTAGCGGACGTCAAAGCCAACGGCGGGCTCAACATCGAAGCGCTGGAAATCAGCCCCGACCAGAAGCGACTGTTGATCGGTTTCCGCAGCCCGTTGCGCGACGGTCGAGCGCTCATCGCGAGTATCGAAAACCCTTCCGCAATCTTCGAATCGGATGAAGCCCCGCGCATCGCGCCCTTGCTCGATGAACTGGATCTCGGCGGCCACGGCATCCGTGGTTTGTCATACGTTCCCGCCATGGGAGCGTATCTGGTGATTGGTGGCCCGACTTCACGCGAACCGGCCAACTTTGACATCTGGCGCTGGAGTGGCGAACCAGGTGCGCCGGCGAGCCGCGTGAAGGTTCCAGGCTTGCGCAGCCTGGAGAAGGCTGAAGGCGTGAGCCCCGCCGTCATCGGCGGGGTGGAGCGAATCGTCATCGTCAGCGACGACGGGAACAGGGAGGCCGGACGCTTTGCCGGCTATCTTCTGCTCGACCCGACCCAACTGCAGACCGCAGCTTGATCGACACGGTAGCAGCGCGTACGCGCATCGAGTGCTCCATGGCGCCCCGGGGATAGGCATGGGAGACTCGAACGTACGCATCGGCTTCCTCGGGGTCGGCACCATCTCCGCCGCCGTCATCCACGCGATGTCCGCCAGGCCGGGGGTTCGCTGCATGCTCTATCTATCACCCCGCTCCGCGGACATCACGGCGGAACTGGCCGCGACGTACCCGCACTGCATCCGACTGGAGTCCAACCAGGCCGTCATCGATGCGTCGGACATGGTTGTGGTGAGCATGCGTCCGCAGCAGGTGGACGAGGCCCTCGAGGGCCTGGTCTTCAGGTCCGACCAGGTCATCGCCAGTTTCGTCGCGGCGATGCCTCCCTCGCGGATGGCGCCTCTTGTCGCCCCTGCCACACGTATCGCCCAGCTGGTCCCGCTGCCGCCCATCGCCTTGCACAAGGGGCCCCTCCTGATCTGCCCCGCCATCCCCGAGGTGATGGAGGCATTCGCCGGGCTCGGGGACATCGTCGTCCTCGAGGATGAGACGAAGATCCGCATCGTCAGTTGCGCATCGGCACTCATGTCGACCTACTACGAGATGCAGAATTCGATCATCGACTGGGCGGTCGGGCGCGGCTTGGATCGCTCCATTTCGGCCCTGTATGTGCGATCGCTGCTAGAAGGATTGGCAGCGGCCGGGCGCCACGCCGATAAGGTTGATCTCGATGCGTTGCCCGCCGCTGCACCAGACCAAGGGTGGGCTCAACGAGCGTGTCCGGGCGGGCCTGATGGCCGATGACTGGTTCGGGCGCCTCAATCGTCAACTCGACGACATCTACGACAACGCGGTCCTGCGCACTCCCGACGGCGGGTAGGGCTGCTGCAGCGGGCGCTGCCTCCTCACGGGCGGTTGACGGTCGCCGTCGAGTGCTCCGACGGCCCCTTGCTCGGGCTGAGGTTCATCACTGGAAATCGGCCTGACGCAGAGTTTCAGGCGACGAAGCGACGGGTGCGGACGGACCCTCAGAGCGTGTCAGTGCCAAGGGTTGGCGCGCAGCCACGCCAACGTGTTGTTGGCGTCCGCCGCTCGCACGGCCTCGGGCAGGAGCGCGGCGAGCATCTGCCCGTCTCTGGGCCGGTCGAACGTCGCCGCGGCGGCCTGCAAGCCATCCGGACCGATGTCCAGCACGAACGCCGACGGTTCCACCACCGCCGGGTAGCGCACGAATACCGCACCGTAGCCGGTCTCCAGCCGCACCAAGGCGCCGCCCCCGGGTGAGGTCACGCGGGTGATGCCCGCTGCCTGCAGTTGCCGGACATAGGGCTGCGCCAAGCGGGCGAGCTCCGGCTGGTCGGCCGCGGGCAGTTGCGTCGTGGAGACACAGGCGCAGAGCAGGAGGAGCGGAAGCGTCCTGGCGAGCATGGCCGAGTGTAGTCCTGCTTTGAGGTTCCTGGTCCGGGATTCCGAAACCCGGGGTCGTTCATGGCGCGCTGCACTCGTCGCTGCATGAACGGCTCGCGTCGACCGTGGACCCGCCACTCAGCCCGGCGGAATCGTCGCCCGGATCCGACCCTAACCCGTCGTCCAGCGGGCTCCAATCCGGTCATGGAAATCGATTGAAGCCGCCAATGAAGTTGTGGCAACGAGACGCGTCCACCTCCAAAGATTGGACGCCTGCGACCGACAGCGTTTCCCAACTCTTGATAGAGTCTTATGGCCACAAGCGCCGAGCTACGTGCCAGTCCAGGCTTGTATCCGCGCCAGAAATTGCTGCATCCCAATGCCCAGGTCGCTTGAAGTGGGAGATCAGCAGGTCGGTGTCGTCGTGCGCGAGCCGCAGGGCGAACTCCGTCCACGCGGGCACGGTCACATCGATTCCGCCTTCGACGCACACGCCGAGCGCGTCGAACTCCGGCGAGCTGCGGCGGCAGACTGCCACCACATTCGCTCCCCGGGCCTGGATCTGTCGTGCAAGCTCGAGACCGATGCCGCGACTGGCGCCCGCGACGACGGCAATGCCCATGGAAATCTTCTCGTCGGAAGCGTTCAACGGATTGTAGTGCAGCGAACCTCTCCAGCACGGCAGCGACCGGACTCCGGACCAACGATCCCGCCGGCACACCTGCTCACGGCCGCTCGGCGCAGGAATTTCGAACTGATCCGGATCGATGGTTTCCTCGCCCCGATCCAGGCGCGCTATCTCGCTCAGCGCCGGGCGAAGCCGAAATGCGCGACGTTGCTGGGCGACGCAAAGCCGGGGAGTCGGCGCCGAGCGCGGGACCCGCGGATCAGCTTCCTCCCGATCCCAACGCGCGCCGGCCGCGAGGCCGGGGGACCAGGGGCGCGGAGAGTTCCGCCGTCCTCCCGACGGAGATCACCTCCAGCAGTCCCTTCAAGGTCGGATCGCCGAAGAAGGCCGCGATCAGGGGCTTGTCCAGCCGTAGCGCGGTGGTGATGCGGCCCAGCATGGCGATCACCTGCAGGGAGTCTCCGCCCAGTTCGAAGAAGTCTCCGTCTTCTGCGTCGGTGCCCAGGGCATCGACCCATGCCTCGCGGACTACCGCGTACACGTTCGCCGCCGCCGCTCCGGAGGGCTCCGCCGGGGTCGCGCCGTCACCCGTTCCGGCTTCAAGCGACAACGCGAGCGCCGGGCGGTCCGCCTTGCCGCTGGGAGTCCTCGGCAGCCCGGGAGACCAGACGATGGCGTGCGGCACCAGGTAGTCGGCGCCGCACTCCCTCAGGTGCCTGCGCACGGCCTGCTCGTCGGTGGACGCGCCCACGGCCGGCTCCAGGAACGCATGGAGTCGCACTTCGCCGCGGTCGTCCTCCCGGGCCACCACCGCAGCATCCTGCACCGACGGATGGCTTCGCAGCGCCTCTTCGACATCTCCCAGCGTGAGGCGCACCCCCCGTACCTTGACCTGGTCGTCGCATCGGCCCTCGAAGTGGATCACACCTCCGGCGTCCACGCGCACCTTGTCGCCCGTCGCGAGGAGTTCCGGCCAGGCCGAGAAGGGATTCGGACGCTTCAGCATGGCGGGGCCGCCGCCCCGATAGGCGCGGGCAACGCAGGGTCCGGCGACCCAGAGATCGCCCGGAATCCCGGCGGGCAGCGGAACCATGGCGTCGTTCAGGCAGTGCAGTTCCGCTGGCGGCACGGCGCAACCCATGGCGACCATCGGACTGTCCGGATCGGGTTGCGTCGCAGGAACCTCGTACCAGGCGACGAGGCCGGTGGTTTCCGTCTGGCCATAGGCGTTGGCGATCCGTCCCCGGAAGCCGCAGTCGTCGCGCCAGCGTCGGACCAGGGCCCAGGACAGCGCCTCCCCGGACGAGACGAGCATCTCCACGCGATGATCCATGAGGTCGCCTCGGGCCGCGGGCGCCAGCGAGGCCAGCGCGGCGCAGACCTGCCGGAGATACGACGGCACCCAGTCGAGCACCGTGATGTCCTCGTCCTTCACCCAGCGCAGGAGTCCCAGGGGATCGTGGATCTGCTCGAAGCTCGCGAGGGCGACGGTCGCACCCAAGGACAGCGGCACGAAGAGCTGACGCACGGCGGCGGAGAAGGCGAAGCTCGCGACGTGGAGGTAGCGCGCATCGGCATCGATCGCAAGCCTCGCGTTGAACGCGTCGGGGTAGGCGGACAGTCCCCCATGAACAACCTCCACGCATTTGGGGCCACCGGTAGTCCCGGAGGTGAACAGGGAGTAGGCGAGATCCTCGGCAGCGACGGGCAAGCCTGGCGCCGACGTCGATTCCCGGGCCAGTGCCTGCCGCTCGCGATCCACAAGCAGGACCGGAAGGTCCGGATTGGTGGTCTCTGCCAAAGGGCTGCTGCGAGTCACCAGTGCCGCCGCGCCGGCCTGGCGGAGGCGGTCGTCGAGGCGGCCCCGGGGCTGCCGGGGATCGAACGGCAGGTAGGGGTGTCCCGACCGAAGCACCCCGAGGATGGCGACCACGAAGTCGGCGGAGCGTTCCAGGCAGATTCCGACGGGGCGGGCACGGTCGAGGCGCCGGTCGCACAGCAGCCGTGCAAGTTGGTTTGCGCGGGCGTTCAACTCGCCATAGGTGAGGTAGCTCTCGCCGGCCAGCAGCGCCAGGCGATCTGAAGGCTGGGCGGCTACCCGGTCGTGCACCGGGACGAACGGTGCCCGATCTTCCCGCACCGCACCCACGGGGCCGCTCGGTTCTGGACTCATCAGTTGACCTCAAAATTACCGGGCGGCAGACCGGAAAGCCGGGTCCGCATTTTGTGGCGCGTACCCCAGGCCACCTTCCAGATTGCCTCGATATTCCCATCCGGCACGCCGCTGGGAATCGCACCGAGGGACTTCGGCCTCTGCGCGAAATGGACGCGGTACGGGTCCACGCTGCCGAAATAGTAGTCGTCGAGACGGGGGGTCCAGGCGCGCAGGCGCGCCCGGGTCGACGGATTGCGGACATTCTGCGGCGTCATCATCCGCTGCCCAGAATCGGTGCCGAAGAAATCCACCGGCATCCAGCCTGCGTCCTCGAGAAACACTTCCGCCCATACATGGATGGGCGAGTGGATCCGCTCGCGGCACACCGCTACGGCCCACTGCCGACCGTCGAGGATGCCATGGCTGTGGAGGTCTCCGGCCGGGATGCCGAATCTCTCCCTGGTCTCGAGCCCGCAGCGATGGCAGAGCAGGCTGAAGAGTCGCACGCGGTGCGCGCAATTCCCGGCACGGGCGTCGAGAGCGAAGAGGCCGAGCCGATCGCTGCGGCGACACGGGATGTGATCGAGAATCCACCCGTAGATGCGCCGCGCCCGCGCCCGGGGATTCGCGTCCGGCGCGCCACCGCCGAAGATCGACGCGAACACGGCGTCGAGCTTCGATTGGTAGGCCGGGCTGAGAGGAGGGGCAGGCCCCAGCGTGGCGGGCCCGGCGCCGCGCGTGGTGCCTTCATGGACTGTGCAGCGGAACGAATAGCCGATACGCACCGGCCCTCCGGCCTCGGGTCGGAGCGGCAACCGGGCCGTGGCGCGGGTTTCGTCGATGAACGCCTCGAAGTCCGATGGCTCGAAAGCGAAGAGTTCGAGGTCGCGCTGCTCCGGACCCTCGACCGGCAGCGGCAGGCCCAGGCTCGGGCTGCCGAGGCCCACCAAGCTTGCGGAATCCACCTCCACCTCGTAGCGCCCTTCGACGGCGATAGCGAGGGGTTCGGCCTGGGGTCCTCCCCGCAGGCGCGGCGGTGGAAAGAGCAGACAGAGGTTCCGCTCGGCGATGGATTCGAAGTAGATCGTGTTCGCCACCAGCCAGTTGGCGGCGTGGCTGCGTTCGAAGCGCCGGTCCCCCGCGGGGCCCGTCCCGTAGAGGCCCGAAGCCTCCGCATGTTCCAGTTGGCGCGCGATCTCATGGGTAGGAAGCAGGGGCGGTTCGGCGCGCTCGGCAAGGTGGTCGGCAAGTTCCTTCAGGGAATGGTGGCCGTGGTACGGGACCGGGCGACCGAAGATCCGCGCGAACCTCTGGGCCATGGGCTCGCCGGGCCTTGCCTTTGCTTCCGATTGTTCGCAGCCCCACTTCAGGATCCAAGCAAAGGGATGCCGGGTGAACAGCGCAATGACGCCTTCGAAGTCGAGAGGTCGGACGACGGCAGAGGAGGATCCCACCCAATCCTTCGCGTGGAGGATGCTCGCGCCCGCTTCCTGCGCGCGGAGGCCCAGGTCGACGTCGTCCAGTCCACAGGGAAGGTCCTGGAAGCCCCCCAACGCTTCCAACAGCGTCCTGCGGATCGCGAAGGGTGGCCGCAGGATCACGGCACTCCGGGGCGCCTCCGGACAGACGACGTCGGCGTCGATCGGGGCAAGGAACCGTGCAAGGGGCGGGAACTCACGGCCCCCCTCGACGAAAAGCACCCACTCCCCGCGGGTTGCCGGCCAGACGCGGTTCTTCTCGTCTGCCGGGGATGTGAAGCGCGGTTTCCTCGCGCAGGAACAACGTTCCCACATTCCGGGGAAGCCCTCCGGCGACGCGTCCGGTTTCCCTGGGGCGATTGAATCCCCGACGGTGTCCTCCAGCACGACTGCGCTCAATCTCACCGGCTGATTCCGGCTGCCGCCGCGCCGCGCCTGCCGCCCAAGGCCTCGATGAGCCCAGCGGCGACCGCCACGCCGTCCTCGGCGCGGATCGCCCGGGACGCCTCCTCGCAGCACGCGCGTATTGCCGCCGAATCCCTTGCGGCCAGCATGGCGGCGGCCAACGCGTCCGGTTCGAGTTCCCTGATCGGGATGCTGGCGCTGGCGAGGCGGCGCTCCCGTGCGAGGGCGCCCCACATGAACTGGTCCAGCCAATGGGGAACAAACACCGAGGGGATGCCGGCGCGCATCCCGGCGGCGGTGGTCCCCGCGCCTCCGCCATGCACGACGCAACTCGCCTGCGGGAAGAGCCAAGCGTGGGGCACGAAGGACGTGAATATTACGTTCTTCGGGGGATGCTCGTCGCTCAGTCCGCTCCATCCGGACTGGATCACCGCCCTCACCTGCGCCACGTCCACCGCGCGGAGGAGGATGCGCGTGACGGCCGCGGGATCCTCGTGGGCCATGCTACCGAAGCCGATGACGACCGGCGGTTCCCCCGCCGCGAGGAACGCCTGCAGGGCCGGGTCCGGTTCGGCGGGCTCGTCCAGGAACCAGAAGCCGGTGACGTGGTGGTGGACCGGCCAGGACGCCGGGCGCGGGAAGATGCTCGGACTCACAGGCGTGAGAGCGAGCGTCGGCGAGATGCCGTCCACGCCCAAGGGCTCGGCGACGGGATCCAGGCCGAAGCCCTTCCGCAACGCGTTGAAGCTCGGTGCCGCCACGGCGGAGAGCCGCGGGCGGCGGCTGCTGCCGAAGGGCGAGAAGTGAACCGATACGAAGGGCAATCCCAGCAGCTCCGCGCTGATCTGGCCGGCCGCCAGGTAGGGTATGGAGACCAGCGCGTCCGCGTCCCGGGCCGTCTCGACCAGCTCGTGCACGGAGGCTTCGGCGTACTTCATCGGGACCGCAAGAGTGAGTCGGATCTGCTCGTCCATTCCCGCCTGCTGGCTGGCCAACGCGATGGTATGAAGGGTTTCGGCATCGTCCGCCGACGACCCGAGGCCGCGGAACCCCAATCCGTGCCGCGCGGCCCGCGGGGCAAAGTTGGGAGGCGCCGCAAGGACGACCTCGTGGCCGCGGCGCAGGAGTTCGAGGCCCAGGGCGAGGAACGGCTGAACGTCGCCGGTGGTGCCGAAAGTGGCGATGACGATCTTCATGCGCTGACGCTCGCAATGGCGAGGTGGCGGGTCACTGGCATCCCAGCCGATGCGGTTACCCGACGCACTCCGCTCGTATCGGGTCACCGGAGTGTCGCGGCGCTTGGTCGGGCCGCAAGCGGACTGCCAGTCCCGAACGGGGGAGTCGGAGGGAGTCTTGTATAGCCGCGAGGAAGCGTTTGAACGGCAGTTGCTGCCGACGAAGGACACGCATTTCAATCACTCGAGGCCGATTGTCACGGGATCGGGGGTGCGGGTCAAGCGTCAGCGCCGTTCTCGGCGGCAACAGCCCGCTTCGCGCGTCAAGTGTCACCCATCGGCTGCGAGATCATCAAAACCGGCAACGACAGCCATCGGCTGAACAAACGCAACCAATCCGCGCCAGGCAACCGCAAGTCCAGGGAGAAAGCCCTCACATCCAACCCCTGAGACCCCATCAGACCGGTGTCAACGCCGCGCTGACCGGGTCAGCTGCTCAACGCGAAACTGCGGGGCCATTACCAGTACTACGGCCGTCCGACGAACTATCGCAGTCTGGACAAGTTCGTCCACGCGGTCCGCCGCATTTGGCGGCAGTCACTGGCTCGCAGGACGCGCGGCAGGAGCCTCCCTTGGCTGCGCTTCACTCGCCTCCTTGCCCGCTACCCCTTGTTGCCGCCGCGCATCACACATGCCTGGCGAGTTTCGTGAGTCGTACCTGACGAACCCACTGCGGGAAATCTGCACGGTGGGGTCAGTGAGGGGTGGGGTTGGCAACGGCCCCACCTACTCGGACGACCACCATGTCTACCCGAGCGACCGCCGTTCGGCGCATGGCAGCCATCCCGGCGCGAAGGCGCGAGAAGGCGGATCACCTGCAGTGCAGCTAGCTCATCCCGCGTTGCCGCACACGTCCGGAGGACGCGCGGCGGTGCCGACGATGCCGGATTTCATCGCAATGGCCGCGGCGCAGCGAAGCTGCCCGGCGTCGCGCGCGCCTGGATCATCACGTAGCACTGGTCGCGTCCGGCCAGGATCACCAGGTCGTTGAGGCCGTCGCCGTCGAGGTCGGCCGCGGCGATCCGCGAGGCGGAGTCGGAGGCGTCGTACTGCGCGCGCTGCATGAAGCTTCCGCCTCCGGATGGCGCGAACAGGGTCACCCGCCCGCGTGTGTTGCCCTGATCGGGCCAGTAGCCGACCACCGCCACGTCCGGCCGGCCGTCGCCGTCGAGATCGGCGATGACGGCATCGTCGATCCCTTGGACGCCCGCAAGCGACGTCTCGATCCCGGTGTAGACGCCGGGCGGCTGCTGGCGCGCGAGCACCAGCCGCGGCTTGTAGTCGGTGCTCTGGGGTGTCAGGAACGCGAACACGTCGAGCAGCCCGTCGCGCTCGTAATCCGTGAACGCCATCCGCTCGACGTTGAGGCCGGTGTATCGCAACGCCAGCTCCGGCGCGGCCAGCGTGCCGCTGCCGGCCTGGCGCATGGTCGCCATCGCCGTGGTGGCAATGAAATCCGCCGAGGACGTGATCACCCAGAACGCGAGGTCGGTGCGGCCGTCGCCGCTCGCGTCGCCGGCGATGACGTCGGTCGCGATGCCGGGCAGCGTGATCGGCTGCGGGGGGCAGGAACGAAGCGCGGACCTTGGGATCCTGCAGCAGCACCGCGGCGGTGGCGCCCGTCCCCAGGCCATCGTCGACGACGACGTCGGGCGCGCCGTCGCCGTTGACGTCGCCGATCGCGACCTTGTAGAGCGAGGAGCCGCCGTTGCCGAGCAGCCGCGGCGGCAGGAAACGTCCGCGCTGCGCCGCATCCTGCTGCAGGAGCCACAGCGCGTGCGGCACTTCCGGCAGCTGCGATTGCACGACGTCGGTGACCACGATGTCGGGCGCGCGGTCGCCGTCGATGTCGGCCACGGCCATGCGCCACGGATAGCCGCCGACGACGTAGGTGTCCGGCGCCGCGAATACGCCGGGCGCGGTCTGCCGGTAGATGCTGAGGCGGCCTTCGCGCTGCGACGAGCTCGTGCTCAACTGGGCGAGCGTCAGCACGTCGGCGCGTCCGTCACCGTCGATGTCGACGGCGACGACGTCCGTGGGTACCCAGAGCGGGAATATCCTCGCCTCGAAGGCGCTTTCGCCACCGCCGCCACCGCCGCCACCGCCGCAGCCGGCGAGCAGGACGGCTGCAAGCGCGAACCGGGCGAAGAACCTGTTGCGGCGCATCGACGAGGCCATGGCTGTCCCCCCAATGGAGCCGCATGCGCGCGGAGAGCGACTGCGTTCCCTGATTGCGGCGGATGCGGCGCAAACGCGAAAGGAACCCGTGATTTGCACTATCCGCTTCCCCGAGGCGCCTGAATTTGCCCTGGATCAACGCCGGGCGCTCCCGCGCCGGAGGTGCGTTGGCGTGCCTGCACCACTCGCCCCACCGCTCAATATCGGGACAAGGGGCCGCCGGTCTGATTGCCTATCGATCCGGAGACGCGCGATCCTTCCTGCGCGCCTCCGGCGGACGAATCGAGCCCGGCGTGCGACCCGTCTGCGCGCGGAAGCTGCGCACGAAGCTCGCCACCTCGCTGTAGCCCAGTCGATACGCGATCTGCGTGACCGACAGGTCGCCGTCGGCCAGCAGCCGGCGCGCGCTTTCCATGCGCACCTGCAGCGACAGATCGCGGAAGCTCGTGCCCTCGGCGTCGAGGTAGCGGGCCAGCGTGCGCGCGGAAATGTTGACGAAGCCCGCGAGCTGCTCGAGTGTGGGCTGCGAGTCGGCGGACTCGCGCACCATCATGCGGCACCACTCGCTCCAGCGGCGGCGGGCGTAGGTCTGGCGCAGCATCGCCTTGCAGCGGTCCTCGGCCGCCTTCGCGGCCCGCGGGTTGGCCATCGCCAGCGGGGTGTCGAGCAGCGCGGCGTCGAGCGAGATCCTCACGCCGGGCACGGATTCGCCGAAGTGGACGCGGGCCGGAGACAGCGCCCGGTAGCGCTCGGCATGGGGCGGGGGCTCGATCGACAGCCAGACGTCGTACGGCGGCAGCCTGGCGCGCAGCGTGGACTGGAAGGAGAAGTGATTGGAGACCACGATCGCCTCCTGCAGCACGCGCATCGACCGCGGGGGCAGTGCCACCGCCGGGATGTAGATGAGATCGACGCGCCCCGCGCGCCGCTGCAGGCTCAAGGCGAAGACGGGCTGGATCAGCCGCTGGTAACTCACCACCAGGCGCAGCAGGTGCCCGAACGTCGGACTCGTGAGCAGCGCGAATCCGAGGATGTCGTGGGACGTCGGGTTGAGCCGGCGGCCCAGCTCGAAGCCGAGATCCACCCGCCCGCTCGCCTGTTCCGCGGCCCGCAGCAGCGCCTCGACCTGACGCGGCGTGACCTGGGCGCCGGGCGCTTCGATCGAACGAACGCGGGCCGCGCGCAGCACGAGCGAGCGATCGACGCCCGTGGCCTCCAGAACGTCGAGGAGCTCCGCGATGTAGCGGGCGGGCATCCCGTACGCTTCGCCGGCGTTGCGCATCACGTTGTCCTCCGCCGCGTGCCGGAAACCTCCGGCAAGCCTGTCTTGAAATGTCAGTCACTTGGCAGAAAATGTCAACGTCCACCGCGCATCCCGCGCCTAGACTGGAATGCACCGATCGACCGATCGATGCGCAGTCTCCAGGAGGAGAACGTCATGACTGAACTCACCGGCGGCGAACTGCTTGCCCGTGCCCTGGCCAACGAGGGCGTGAAATTCGTGTTCGGGCTGCCCTGCCCGGAGATCGACCCGCTGCTGGCCGCGCTGGACGCCAACGGCATCCGCTTCGTGACGATTCGCCACGAGGCCGCCGCGGTGCACATGGCCGAAGGTCTCTACAAGACGACCGGGCAGGTCGCGGTCGTGCTTGGCAACCCGGGCCCGGGCTCCGCGAACCTCGTGCCGGGCATGGTGACGGCGAAGCACGAAGGCGTGCCCGTGCTCGCGATCACCTCGCAGCACCGCGCCGGCGTCGTCTACCCGTCGACGCCCGTGACCTTTCAAGGCCAGGACCAGCTCGACCTCTTCAAGCCGGCCGTCAAGTGGAACGGCCCCGTGTTCGAGTGGACCCGCATACCGGAGCTCGTGCGCATGGCGTTCCGCGAGATGTGGGCGGGTCGCCCCGGCCCGGTGCAGCTCGAGATTCCGGGTCCGGTGCTCTACGCCACGGGCGACCCGGCGACGGCGCCGATCTACCCGAGCGCCAGCGCCCGCGCGTCTTTGCCGCAGCCCTCCGACGCGCAGGTCGCGAGCGCTGCGGAGCTGCTGGCGAGGCGCGAAGGCGCCGGTGATCTTCGCCGGGACCGGTGTCGATCGCGCGCAGGCGAATGCCGCGCTGATCGGCCTCGCGGAGCTCCTCGCGTGCCCCGTCATCCCGTCGATGGCCGGGCGCAGCGTCGTCCCCCACGACCATCCGCTGTATTTCCATTCGCAGAGTCCCGCGGCAGACGAGCTGCGCCGCAACGCGGACGTGCTGCTGGTCGTGGGCTCGCGTGTCGGCAACCTCGACGTTCCCTTCGACAAGTACTGGGGCGACCCGGCCAAGTGCCGGGTGATCCACGTCGACGTCGATCCCCGCCACATCGGCGTATCGCGGCCCGTCACGCTGGGCATCGTCGCTGACGCCCGCGCTACGCTCGAGGCGCTGACCGCGAAGCTGCGCGGCCGCGAGGTCGCGAGCCGCGGCCGCACTGACGTCGCTTCGCTGCGCACCGGCCACGAGGCCTGGGCCAAGGCCGTGGGCGAAACGGTGGCCGCGTGGTCCGGTCCCGGCATCCATCCGGCGCAGGCGATCGGCGCCGTCGGCGCGGTGTTCGGCGGCGACGCGGTGTACTGCACCGACGGCGGCATGACCTCGCTCTGGGCGGCGCTCGCGCTGCCGTCGACGAAGCCGAATTCGTACCACGGCATCCTGGAGTTCGGGATGCTGGGCACCGGCATCCCGTCGGCGATCGGGGCCAAGCTCGGCGCGCCCGCGCGCGAGGTCGTGTGCGTGACCGGCGACGGGGCCGCCGGATTCAACGCCATGGAGCTGCAGGTGGCCGCACGCGAAGGCCTCAAGGTCACGTTCGTGGTGATGGCCGAGGCGCAGTGGACGATGGAGATTCCCAACGAGATGGCGCGCTGGGGGAAGACCTTCGGGACGGGCATGGGCGAGGTCCGCTGGGACAAGGTGGCCGAGGGCCTCGGCTGCCGCGGCGAGTACGTCGACGCGATCGAAGCGCTGCCGGCAGCGCTTGCGCGCGCCAAGGGCGGCGCCGGGCCGACGCTGGTGTGCGTGCGCACCAGCAAGGAGGCCAATCTCGCGGTGCCGCAGTCGGGCATCGCCCGCTTCTTCGAAGTCTATTTCGGACCCTCGGCATGAAGAACCTGCAGGGCAAGCGAGTATTGGTCACCGGCGCCGCCGCGGGCATCGGCCTGGAGTGCGCGCGCGCATTCGCGCGGCGCGGCGCGAATCTCGTCATTTCCGACGTCAATGCGACGGCGCTGGAGAAGGCCCGCGACGAAATCGCCGGGCTGGGCGCGCAGTGCCTCGCGCGGACCTGCGACGTTTCACAGGAGGCCTCCGTCGCGCAATTCGCGGCCGCCGTGCACGAGGCCGCGGGCCCGGTCGACGTCCTGGTCAACAACGCCGGCGTCGCGTTCCTCGGCGGCTTCGAGCAGACGCCGCTCTCGGAATGGAAACGCATCCTCGACATCAACGTCTTCGGGATCGTCCACTGCATCCGCGCGTTCCTGCCGGCGATGCGCGCGGCGGGCGGCGAGCGCAAGATCGTGAACGTCGCCTCGCTGGCGGGCTTCGCGCCCGCCCCGAACATGGCGGCGTACGCGGCCTCGAAGCACGCGGTCGTCGGCCTGTCCGAGGTGCTGGCGATGGAACTGCACGACACGGGCATCTCGGTCCTCGTGGTGTGCCCCGGCATCATCAACACGGCGATCGTCCACGTGAGCCCCACCGCGTCGGGCATGGATGAGGCGCAGATCCGCAAGCTGCAGAAGTATTACGCGGACGAGGGCTGCCATCCCGGTGTGGTCGCCGCGGACATCGTGCGCAGCGTCGAGCGCGACGACGCCTTCCTGTTCACGGGTCCGTCGGCCAGGCTCGGCTACAACGCGATGCGCCTGTCCCGCCGGCTCGCCCGGCGCCTCACGATCGCCGTGGCGAAGAAAAGCGGGTACCTGGCCGAATGAGCCGGGTCGCGTCCGCATTGCACGCGGGCTGACGCCGGCGTCGACGCAGGGCCCGGCCGCGCGCCATCGGCGCTGCACGGGCTCGATGGCAGCCGGCGACCGGGCGCGCGCCGGCGGGTCAACGGCCGGTTCTTCTGTGGGACAATGACGGGAAACCAAGCTGCGCGAGCAGGGAGACCATGGCCTTCGAGCGGATGCGAATCTTCACCGGCAACGCGAACCCCAAGCTCGCCGCCGCCGTCTGCGCCCATCTGCACACCGGCCTCGGCCGCTGCATCGTCGGGCGCTTCTCCGACGGCGAGGTGATGGTCGAGCTGCTCGAGAACGTCCGCGGCCGCGACGTGTTCATCCTGCAGTCCACCAGCGCGCCGACCAACGACAATCTGATGGAGATCATGGTGATGGCCGATGCGCTCAAGCGCGCCTCGGCCGGGCGCATCACCGCGGCGATCCCCTACCTCGGCTACGCGCGGCAGGACCGCCGGCCGCGCTCGGCGCGGGTGCCGATCAGCGCCAAGGTCGTCGCCGACATGCTGGTGACCGTCGGCATCAACCGCGTGATGGTGATGGATCTGCACGCCGACCAGATCCAGGGCTTCTTCAGCATCCCGGTCGACAACATCTACGCCACGCCCATCCTGCTGGGCGACCTGTGGAAGCAGAACTACGACGACCTGCTCGTCGTGTCGCCGGACGTGGGCGGCGTGGTGCGCGCCCGCGCGATGGCCAAGCGCATCGACTCCGACCTCGCGATCATCGACAAGCGCCGCCCGCGCGCCAACGACTCCGAGGTGATGAACATCATCGGCGACGTCGACGGGCGCACCTGCGTGATCATGGACGACATCGTCGACACCGCGAACACGCTGTGCAAGGCGGCGGCCGCGCTGAAGGAGCACGGCGCGAAGAAGGTCGTCGCCTACTGCACGCACCCGGTGCTCTCCGGCGGCGCGGTGGCGCGGATCGCGGCGTCGGAACTGGACGAGATCGTGGTCACCGACACCATCCCGCTCACCGAGGAAGCGCAGGCCTGCCCGCGCATCCGCCAGCTCTCCTGCGCGCAGCTGATGGCCGAGACGATGACCCGCGTGTCCAACGAGGAGTCGGTGAGCTCGCTGTTCACCGAATGACCCGGCGTATTGCGTAGCGCGGCGTTTAGCGGAGCGAAGCCCGGCGAGCGACGTCATGGCGATCGCCGCGACCCCCCGGGCTTCGCTTCGCTCAACGCCGCGCTACGCATCGGGGCGCACGGCGGTGCCGCGCGGTTGCGGCGACCATCGGAATCCGGTTATAATTCAAGGCTTTCCCGGAAACAGGCCAGACTCTGCTTCCGGATGTCGCCAACCGCGGACGACCGGCCGGGCCGCCATCCATATCGCGCCCGCCACCGGAAGGCCGCAGACACCAGGAGTCGCACCATGCAATTCGAATTCACCGCCTTCCCCCGCGCCACCGAAGGCCGCGGCGCCAGCCGCCGCCTGCGCCGCTCGGGCCGCGCCCCCGGCATCGTCTACGGCGGCACCACGCCGCCCGCAGCCGGTCGAGCTCGACCACAACGCGCTGTTCCACGCGCTGCGCAACGAGGCCTTCCACGCGTCGATCCTGACGATGAAGCTCGACGGCGCGCAGAGCAAGGTCGCTGCTGCGCGACGTCCAGATGCACCCGTTCAAGAACGAGATCCTGCACGTCGATTTCCAGCGCGTCGACGAGAACCGCAAGCATGCACATGAAGGTGCCGCTGCACTTCGTCAAAGCCGAGGAGTCCCCCGCGGTCAAGCTGTCCGGCGCCAACATCAGCCACGTCACCACGCAGATCGACGTCGTGTGCCTGCCGAAGGACCTGCCCGAGTTCATCGAGGTCGACCTCTCGGAGCTCACTACCGCCCGCGCGATCCACGTGTCGGCGCTGAAGCTCCCGGAAGGCGTCAAGGCGGTCACGCGCGGCAAGATCGATCCGGTGGTCGCCGCGGCCGTGGTGCCGCGTGCGGCGGCGGAGGCCGAGGAAGGGACGGCAGCGACGGCCGACGCAGCAGCGGCGCCGGCGGCAGCGGAAGTCGCGCCCGCAGCCGGCGGCGACAAGAAGGACGCCGGCAAGGACGACAAGAAGAAGGCCGGCGGCAAGGACGACAAGAAGAAATAACCGGGCGGCTCCGGCTCGGCACGAGAGGCCCGCCGCGCGAGATGCCGGCGGGCCTTTCTTCTGAAGCGACCCCTCTCGCAATGGGCACACCGATCCGTCTCGTCGTCGGCCTGGGCAATCCCGGCCGCGAGCACGAAGCCACGCGGCACAACGCCGGCTTCTGGTACGCGGACGCGCTGGCGACGCGGCTCGACGCGTCGTTTACCGGCGAGGCGAAGTTCCACGGCCGCGTCGCGCGCGCGGTGGGCGACCTGCGGCTGCTCAAGCCCGGGACCTACATGAACCTCTCCGGTCGCGCGGTCGCGGCGCTCGCGCAGTTCTTCGCCATCGCGCCGGGCGAGATCCTCGTGGTCCACGACGAGCTCGACCTCCCGCCCGGCGAGGTGAAGATGAAGTTCGGCGGCGGTCACGCCGGCCACAACGGGCTGCGCGACATCGTCGCCCGGCTCGGCAGCGCCGATTTCTGGCGCCTGCGCCTGGGCATCGGCCACCCGCGCGATTCGGCGATTCCGCAGCAGGAGGTCGCCGACTACGTGCTGCAGCCGCCGCGCAACAACGAGAGCGAGGCGATCGCGCATGCGATCGAGCGGGCGCTCGACGCGTGGCCGCAGATCGCGGCCGGCGATTTCGAGCGCGCAATGATGGCGCTGCACACGCGCCGCGAACTGGAACCTCCTTCAAGATGAGCCTCAAATGCGGCATCGTCGGACTGCCGAACGTCGGCAAGTCCACGCTTTTCAACGCGTTGACCCGGGCCGGCATCGCCGCCGAGAACTACCCGTTCTGCACCATCGAGCCCAATGTCGGGATCGTCGAGGTGCCCGACCCGCGGCTCGCCCCGCTCGCCGCGATCGCCAAGCCGGAACGCGTGCTGCCGGCGGTCGTCGAGTTCGTCGACATCGCGGGCCTCGTCGCCGGCGCGTCGAAGGGCGAAGGGCTCGGCAACAAGTTCCTCGCCAACATCCGCGAGACCGACGCCATCGCCCACGTCGTGCGCTGCTTCGTCGACGAAAACGTCGTGCACGTCGCCGGCGGCGTGAACCCGATCTCCGACATCGAGACGATCAACACCGAGCTCGCACTCGCCGATCTCGCCACCGTCGAGAAGCAGCTGCAGAAGTACGAGAAGGCGGCGCGCGCCGGCGGCGACAAGGACGCTGCGCGCCTGGTCGCCGCGCTGAAGAAGGTCGAGGCGGTGCTGAACCTCGCGCGCCCCGCGCGCACGGCCGACCTCTATCACGAGGAGATCGCGGTGCTCGCCCCGCTCTTCCTGCTGACGATGAAGCCGACGATGTACGTCGCCAATGTCGCCGAGGGCGGCTTCCACGACAATCCGCTGCTGGCGCAAGTCGAGGCGCACGCGGCGAAGGAGGGCGCGCCGGTGGTCGCGGTGTGCGCGGCGATCGAGGCCGAGATCGCCGATCTCGACGGCGACGACAAGCTCGCGTTCCTCGCGGACCTGGGACTCGAGGAGCCCGGCCTCGACCGCGTGATCCACGCCGGGTACAAGCTGCTCGGCCTGCAGACCTACTTCACCGTCGGGCCGAAGGAAGTGCGCGCGTGGACGATCCATGTCGGCGACACGGCGCCGCAGGCCGCCGGTGTGATCCACACCGACTTCGAGCACGGCTTCATCCGCGCCGAGGTGATCGCCTACGACGACTTCATCGCCTGCAAGGGCGAGCACGCGGCCAAGGACGCCGGGAAGATGCGGCTCGAAGGCAAGGAATACGTCGTCAAGGACGGCGACGTGATGCACTTCCGCTTCAACGTCTGATCAGCAGCGAGCGCGCAGAGGCCAGAGCACCGCCGCTCCGGCGGCCGCGGCCAGCAGGTGCTTCAGCGCATGTCCGGCAATCAGGCCGTGGGTCGCATTCCAGATGCCCTGATCCGCGGCTTCGGCCATCTTTGCCAGCACGTACCATGCAACGACCCAGACCCATCGAACGGGATCGTCGTCGTTGCGTGTCGACACGAGAAGCAATACGAGTGCGCCAATGCCGCCGAACTGAAGCGCGAGGTAGAGCGAGAGATCGGCGGTTGTTTTCCAGTAGACGACGGTTGCGATTCCCAATGGGACGAGAAGCGCGATGGCCGTCCGGCCGGCGTTGTTGCCGATGCGTTGCGATAGCGCGGTCCCCAGAACACCTGCGAATACCAGCGTCATCGGCAGGCGATCCCAGAACAACGTCGAATCGGTTGGGTCGCGGTGATACCACGCCGATCCGATCGATGTGCAGATCAGGCCAACCGCAACGCACCACATGCCGGCTTCCGTCGCCGGGGAGAAGCGTGGGCGTCGATTCGATAAAAGGCGAGCCACGGCGACGAAGCCCACCAGTGCGAACACCAGATTGGAAAGCACGTCCGCCGCGTGCGGCACGCCGAGCCACTGACGCTGGTCGGCGAATTGGTGATAGCTCGGGTCCTGCGGCACCGCGGGCAGTAGCACCCGCACCAGCGTCAGGATGATCGCCAGCAGGCAGACTGCGCCAAGGAGGGAGAGCATGGATCGCGACAAGGTCACCGTAGCCTTCGCTTCCATGGCTCACCTCCCGACCGACAGGTCAGAGCGCGGCTGCGCGGGGCCGCCAGACACATCCCTGCCGAGCAGCATCGAGAACAACCTTCGTTCGGCGTACGCACTGAAACCGCAGGGCGTGGGCTGCGTGGAGGGGTTCTCGAAGGTTCCGAACAGCATGTCCCAGAGCGGCAGATCGGAGTAGTTGTTGCGATGCCATCCGCGCAGATGATGGATGCAGTGGCTTTCGGGCCGCTGGATCAGATATCCCAGCCAGTGGGGCGTCCTCACGTTGCAGTGGTAGAAGAGCTCGGCTGCGCCCGCCAGGAACATCGCCAGACCGGCGCTCGTCGGGTCGAGGCCCAACAGGGCGTAAAGAATCGCCGACGAGAGGACGCCGTTGATGAATTGCTCGACGGGATGCTTGTAGAAGCTCGTCAATATCTCGATGCTGCACGCGCTGTGATGCACCTGGTGCAGCCATTGCCAGAGAATCGGGATTTCGTGCCGGGCCCGATGCCACCAGTAGAAGACGAAGGTGATCGCAACGTAACCGAGCGCCGCATCGACGACGAGCCCGTGGCCTCCCGCACGCCACAGCGCGAGCCCGGGAAACCAGCGATCCCACGCAAGCGTCGAGATGCCAACGACCGCGGCCTGCGTGACGTTAAGCGCGATCGCACGCGCGTGCCATCCGCCGACCCGCTCGAACTTCCTGCCCGGCCGCGCACGTTCCACCGCGAGCATGAGCAACCCCAACGCCAGTACGCCAAGCGTGTAACCCATTGCGATCTCCTCCGGGAACGCGGCGCCGACAAAACAGCCGCTACGGATCAGAGGCTATCGATGGGTGGACAAAGTGTACACTTTGGCAAAAAATGTATCGAAATTATGGCAACCAAGTAGCAGTATTCGATACTCCTGCGCGAGGCAAGCTTTCCAGGGAGCAACGCACATGGCGCAAACGCGCGCGTTGGTCGCAGCGCTGAAACAGGTGCTCAAGGGCCGCGGAATGACCTACGCCGACGTGGCGCGGGGACTCAAGATGAGCGAGGCGAGCGTCAAGCGCGTATTTGCGAGGCAGACGTTCACGCTGCAACGCCTCGACAGGATATGCGAGCTGTTGGGAATCGAGATCACCGATCTCGGGAAGATCGTCGAGCACGATTCAGAGCGGCTTTCGCAACTGACGAGCAAGCAGGAATCGGAGCTCGTGTCGGATTCCAAGCTGCTTCTGGTCGCCGTACACGCCATCAATCATTGGACCCTGGATGAGATCATTTCAACGTACGTCATTTCCAAAGTCGAGTGCATCCGGTTTCTGACGCGACTCGATCGGCTGCGCATCATCGATCTGCTACCCAACAACAGAATCAAGGTGCTCGTCGCGCGCAATTTCTCGTGGCTGCCCGATGGACCGATCCAGCGCCATTTCGGCGCGCAGGTGCAGACGGATTTCTTCGCCAGCCGATTCGACGGAAAGGGCGAGCGGCATGCGTTTGTCAGCGGAATGCTCTCGCGGACCTCCAACGCGGTCGTCCAGCACCACATCAGCCGATTGACGGCCGAGTTTGCCGAGCTGCACAACCAGGACGCGAGATTGCCGCTCCACGAACGGTTCGGGACAAGCCTGCTCGTTGCGCTTCGTCCATGGGCGCCGGAGATTTTCAGAAAGCTGCGGCGCAAGGCGACCCAGAAAGTATTCTGAGCCCGGACGCCGGCAAGATCTGGCTCGAAGGCAGGGAGTACGTCGTCAAGGACGGCGACGTGATGCACTTTCGCTTCAGCGTCTGCATTTCATCGCTCAGCTTTCAGCTTGTGACGAAGGTCCTGTACCGGGCTGAAAACGAACGCGTGTCCCGACCGCCGCTGCCCCAGCAGCTGCTCACCGACCAGGTCGTGCAGGTCGCTGCGCGCGGTTTCATAGCTGACGCCGTGCGATTTCTGGTGCGATTGAACCGTGTACCGAGCGTCGGGTGTCTTGAGCGCATGATTGATCAGGGCAAGCTGGCGCGGATTCAGGGCCGAGCGCACGAGCGATGTCCTGCGCACGAGTGCTTCGGCCTCATGGATTTCCTTGGCCTTGCGCGCCAGGAAGTGGTGGAGTTCATCGATCGCGATCAGCAGCACCTTCAGCTGATAGAGCAGAAAATACGTGGTGTCGTTGTCGTCCGATTCGGTGTAGAGGTAGGCCCGCGCATACTGGGCCCGCGCCTTCTTGAGTATTCGGGAGATCGACACGTACTCGCAGAGCCAGTAGTCGGCCCTGGCCATCGACCGGTAGAAGAGCGCCCGCGCGGTCCTTCCGTTGCCGTCCACGAAGGGATGGTCGTAGGCGAGCCAGAAGTGCAACAGGATCGCGCGCACCGCCGGCGGCATGAATTCCTCGTCCTGCGCGTTCGCGAAGTTGCACATCGCCTGCATGCGATCGGGCAGTTGGTTGGCCGGCGGCGGCGTATGCAGGCGCACGCCTGTCTCGTCCTCGATGACGATGTCTTCGTCCGCTGTCCTGAACCGGCCGGCCCCGGTCGGCTCGTCCAGCGTGCCTTCCGTCAGGATTCGCTGAACCTGAAAGACGAGTTGCGGCGTCAACGGCTGGTCTACGGATTGAAGAACGAATCGCATCGCCTCGTAGTTGTTGACGATCATTCGTTCGCCGCGGGTCCGCGGGGGGCGACCTTCCTGAATCATCGCCTTGGCGGCGATGCGAGTCGTCGACGCGCCTTCCAGCTGGCTCGACGTTATCGCTTCCTCCACGATCGACTTGAACAGGTAGGTGTCTCGCGTCGCAGGGTTGGTCACCTGATCGCTGACCTTGAGCGGACCCCCTGCGCTGCGATCCACGCGATGCAACAGTTCCAGTGCGGGATTGGGAAGGGCGTACACGAAAGGCCGGCCTTGGGCATCCGCAAGCGGAAGCTCCGTGTACAGCGCCTGGCGGGAGAGCTTGACGGCCAGCCACTGTTCTTCCGGCGTGCCCGCAGCAGGATCGACCGCATGTCGGAACGTGTCCCAGTGGCGATACTTGCCCCCTGGCGCGGGGCCGTGTCGCCCCAATAGTTCCGCCAGGCGTTGGCCGCGCTCAGGTGACTTGAGCGTGATCGCGAGGAGCGCGCTCAGGTCAGGGGGGGGTGCCGGAAGCTTCACGGGATTTCCCTCAAGGCGTAGTACCGGCAACTCAAAGATCGGGACTATGCCAAACTACTAAGCATATTACTAGAATTTGCTGAATTAGTAGTTGGCTGGATCCGGGCGCTGCTTTCCCGGTCGCAATGCCTGGGGAAATGGAAATCTGTTTATATATCAACTGCTTGCCATGCGTGCGCCCCCCGCGCTGCCGCGGGCAGGTCTTCCCCGATGGCGCAGCATCCGGCCGGCGACGACCACCGCAAAGGCCGCCAGCAGGTAGATCGCCGGCCAGACGGGCGCGAGGTAGCGCGCGGCCACGAAGAACGGCAGGTGGACAAGATAGACGAACGCCAGCAGCAGGCTGGCCATGCGCAGGACTGTCTGCGCCTGCGGGCCCAGCGCTTGCGTCATCGTGGCTCGCCAGGCTGCGACCGCGCCGATCATCCCCAGGAGCAGCAGCAGCTCGTGGCCGAAACGGTAGGCGGCGCGGACGACGACGAACAGCGGGTTGGTGAGGAATGGGCTCGCCGTGACGGGATAGACGAAGACGTCGCCCATGCCGTCGACGTTGCTCCACTGGAGCAGGAAAACGGGCTTCTGGACGATATACCACGTGAGCTGGCTCGCCGGGCTCGCCGCGAGGCGCTGCACGACTTCCCGCAGCACGCGCTCGGGGCTCACCACCAGTGTCCGGTAGCGCGGGTCGGCGTGGGCACCGTAGGGAAACGTGGCGGGATCGCCGGCGAAGACGTAGCCCCGATACGCGCCTTCGAGCATCGTATTGGCGAGCAGACTCGGCCCCTCCCCGGCGGGAACCGACACGAGGTTGCGAACGACCCACGGCGCGATGACCAGGGCGGCGCCGAGACTGGCGAGGATCGCGGCCTCGCGCGCGCGTCCCCGGCCCGCATAGGCGAGTCCGATGAGCGGGGCGAAGGCCAGGAAGGCGGGCCTGAACAGTGACAGGAAGCCGACGATCGCGCCGAGCGCAAGGAAGAGCCCGGCCCTCGTCCGGCGGTCGGCGGGCGGCGCCACGGCGGCGAGCGCCAGCAGGGCCGCGACGAGACACGCCGCAGGGGTCTCGCTCAGCACGTACGTCGACAGCGATATCAGCTGCGGCGAGCAGGCGGTGAGCAGCCCGACCGCGACCGCCGCCGGCAGCGGCAGGACGGCCGCCGCCGCGAGGAAGATGGCGACGGTCGCGACGAGTCCGGCGGCAACGTTCACGAGCTGCACGCGACCCACGATCTTCATGTGTTGCGGCGAAAGATGCATGAACGGCGCGATCAGCAGCGCCATCCCGGGCGCGCGGTAGGCATCCGGCACTGGTTTCGCCGACGGGTCGATGAGCGTGACCTGCGATCGGCTGTAGACGCCGTGGTGGACGAGGTTGTGCGCGCTGACGTAGTAGTCCAGCGCGTCGGCCCGCAGCGGCGTGTCGATGACCGTCGTGTCGACGGCGATGAGGCGAAACCAGCCGCCCACGAGCAGCAGGACCGTGATCCAGAATGTCCTGCGCGCGGCGAGGCGGCGGATGATTGAGGGTCTCATGCCCATTGCCGCAGTCTACAATGGCGTCGGAGCGGCCGACGGCTGCGCGTTCGGGCGGCTCGCCGCGCGGGTGCAGGCCGGCCGACGGCGCCGCGGATGTTCGCGCTCGCCATCGCTCACCCGCATCGACCCGGTCCGCCGGGGGGAGCGCAATGACCCGGCTGCGATTCACCAAGATGCACGGCCTCGGCAACGACTTCGTCGTGCTCGACGGCGTGCGCCAGCGCGTGGATCTCGCGCGCGACCAGCTGCGCCGCCTCGCCGACCGGCGCTTCGGCGTCGGCTGCGACCAGGTGCTGGTGGTCGAGGCGCCGACCCGGCCCGACGTCGACTTCCGCTACCGGATCTTCAACGCCGACGGCGGCGAGGTCGAGCAGTGCGGCAACGGCGCGCGCTGCTTCGTCAAGTTCGTGCGCGATCACGGGCTCACCGCGAAGCGCGAGATTCGCGTCGAAACCGCGGGTGGAGTGATCGTGCCGATCCTCGGCGACGACGGCAGCGTCACGGTGGACATGGGCGTGCCGCGTTTCGCGCCGGCCGAGATCCCGTTCGTCGCGGACCGCGAGGCGACCACCCACCCGCTCGACGTCGACGGCCGCACGGTGGAGGTGAGCGTCGTCTCGATGGGCAACCCGCACGCGGTGCAGGTGGTCGCCGACGTTGCCGGCGCGCCGGTGACGGCCGAGGGTCCGGTGATCGAGCACCACCCGCGCTTTCCCGAACGCGTCAACGCGGGATACATGGAGGTGCGCGATCGCGCTAACATTCGCCTGCGCGTGTGGGAACGCGGCGCCGGCGAGACGCTGGCCTGCGGCACCGGCGCGTGCGCGGCGGTGGTGGCGGGAATCCGCCGCGGCCTGCTCGCGCGGGAGGTGCGCGTCGAGACTCGCGGCGGAACGCTGGTGATCGCCTGGGCCGGGCCCGGGCGCGCCGGTGACGATGACGGGTCCGGCGACGACCGTTTTCGAAGGGGAATGGGAGCCGGCGGCGCAGGACGCCCCGGCCCAGGGGACAACGTGACGACAGATATCCAAGAGCCTGACGGAGCCGCGAATCGACGCGAAGGCCGTCGCCGACTACCTGCGGGCGCACCCGCAGTTCTTCGCCGACTACGCCGACCTCGTCGCCGAGATCTTCGTCCCGCATCCGCACGGCGGCCATGCGATCTCGATCGCCGAGCGCCAGATCATCACGCTGCGCGACAAGAACGGCGAGCTCGAATCCCGGATGCGCGAGCTGCTGCGCTACGGCAGCGAGAACGACGCCATCGGCGAGAAGCTGCACCGCTCGACACTCGCGCTCTTCGCGGCGCCGGACCTCGACACGACGCTCGGCGTGCTCTACGAGAGCCTGAAGGACGACTTCGGCGTGCCGCAGGTCGCGGCGCGCCTGTGGGGCAAGGTCACCGAGCAGTCGTACCTGCCCGAGCTGGCCGGGACGAGCCAGGACGTGCGCGACTACGCCGATCAGCTCGGCACGCCGTCGTGCGGGGCGCTCGCCCCGTTCGAGACCCGCGGCTGGTTCGACGTCCCCGATGCCTGCCGCTCGTTCGCGTTCCTGCCGCTGCGCACGTCGCACACGTTCGGGCTGCTCGGCCTCGCGAGCGACGACCCGCAGCGCTTCTTCGCCGGCATGGGCACGGTCTACCTGACGCGCCTCGGCGAGCTCACCAGCGTGGCGGTCGCCCGCTACCTGCCGCCGGTCTGATCCGGAGCGACGCGCATTCCGCGCCGGCGCGCCGCAGCGAACGCTTCCGCAACGGCGGTGCGGACGGACGACGCCGCGCCGATCGCTGCGGTCAACGCCGCGTGGCTCGACGCCTTTGCCGCGCATCTCGCGGGGCGCCCGGCGCACACGCAGGCCGCGTATCGCCGCGACGTCGCCGTGCTGGCCGGCCTCGCCGGCGACGTGGATCTCACCCGGCTCGGGGCGCCGCAGCTGCGCCGCTTCGTCGCCACGCTGCACGGGCGCGGGCTGTCCGGGCGCAGCCTCGCGCGCACGCTGTCGTCGTGGCGCGCCTTCTACCGCTACGCGCTCGAGCACGACGCCGGCATCGGCGAGAGTCCCTGCGCCGGGATCAAGGCGCCCAAGTCGCCGAAGCGGCTGCCCTCGGCGCTCTCGCCCGACCAGGCCGTCGCGCTGGTGACGATCGCCGAAGCGGACCCGCTCGCGGTGCGCGACCGCGCGCTGTTCGAGCTCGCCTATTCGTCGGGCCTTCGCCTGTCCGAGCTCGCCGGCCTCGATCTCGACGGCATCGACGTCGCGGGCGGCGAGGTGCGCGTGTGGGGCAAGGGCGCGAAGGAGCGCATCGTTCCCGTCGGCGCCGCCGCGCGCGATGCGATCGCCGCCTGGCTCGACGTGCGCGCGGCGATTCCCGGCGCCGACGGCAAGGCGCTCTTCCTCGGCCGGAGCGGGCGGCGGATCAACGTGCGCGCGATCCAGCGCCGGCTCGCCGAGTGGGCCGTCAAGCGCGGGCTGCCGCAGCACGTGCATCCGCACATGCTGCGCCATTCGTTCGCGTCGCACGTGCTGCAGTCCTCGGGTGACCTGCGCGCCGTGCAGGAGATGCTGGGCCACGCGAGCATCGCCAGCACGCAGGTGTACACGCACCTCGACTTCCAGGCGCTCGCCAAGGTGTACGACAAGGCGCACCCGCGCGCGAAGAAGAAGAGCGTGTGAGACATAGCCGGATCGGTAGCCCGGCGTTGAGCGTGAGCGAAGCCCGGGGCTGTCGCGGCCATTGCCACAATCACCCGGGTTTCGCTCACGCTCAACGCCGGGCTACCTCGGCGCCGGGCTACGAATCGATCATCCGCACCACCCCCGGCAGCCACGGCAGGTCGGTGACGCCGGGATCGAACCCCGCCTGCTTCAGCAGCGTCGTCAGCTGGCCGCGGTGATGGGTCCCGTGATTGAAGAGATGGATCGCCGCCGCCGCCGCCGGCAACTCGCGCGTGCGGCCGTCGACCTTGCTCGTGTAGGTGAGCGTCGACGCGAGCCACGCCGGCGTCACGTTGCCGGCCCAGTGCAGCATGTTGCGGTCGGTGACCTCGCGCTCGCGCTGCAGCTCCGCGAAGTCCGCGAACATGTCGGCGCCGAACGCAGGCGCGGTGCAGGGCTCGTCGATGAACCGGCCGAGCCACATGCGGTCGCCCCACAGCAGGTGATTGAGCGTGCCGTGGATCGAGCCGAAGAACGCGCCGCGATCGCGCCGGCGCTCGTCGTCGGCCATCTGCGCGAGGAGGGCGTAGAGCCGCTCGTTCATCCAGCGGTTGTAGCGCGCCATCAGCTGGCAGTATTGCGAGTCGATCAGGACAGTTCCTCCTTCAGCGCCGATACCTGCCGCGCGACTGCCCACCCGGGTTTCGCTGCGCTCAACGCCGGGCTACCTCGACGCCGGGCTACAGCGTGCCCAAGGGGCGGGCGCGGATCGGCGTCATCAGCATTCCCCATACGGTCTGCCAGCGGTCGTCGCGCAGCTTCCGCAGCCCGACGCCCGGCAGGTGCCCGGCCTCCGGAGGCCGGTACGTTCCGAACAATCGGTCCCAGAACGAGAACACCGCGCCGTAATTGGAATTGGTCTCGCGCATGTCGGGCGAATGATGGATCCGGTGCATCGCCGGCGTCACCAGCAGCCACGACAGCCGCCGCTCGACCCAAGCGGGGAACGCGACGTTGGCGTGCTGCAGCAGGTTGGCGGGATTGAGGAACACGGCCCGCGCGCCTTCGACCCACAGCGGGAGTCCGAGACCCAACAGGAGCGCGGTCTTCAGCACCATCTCGATTGTGACCTCCACCGGGTGAAAGCGCATCCCCGTGGTCGCATCGAGCTGCGGGTCGGAATGATGGACGGCGTGGAGCAGCCAGAGCCCGCGCACCCGATGCGCAACTCGGTGATAGCCGTAGTCGAAGAGATCCAGCAGCAGAAAGCCGAGCGCGAATTGCGCGAACACCGGGAGCGCCAGCGACGTGAGCGCGCCGTTGCTCTCGGTCAGCCGGAATGGCACGTCCATCCACCAGATGAGCACCACGCCGTCCGCGATGATCAGAACGAGCGCGAACAGGCCGAGGTTGCGCGCGATGTGGCGCCAGCGACGGATTGAGGCCGGGGTGGCGGCCCGCCCTCGACCACGACCAGAAACGCGAGCGTGCCCGCGAAACCGCAGACGTAGAACAGGCGCAGTAGCTCGAGTCCCTGCGCGGTCACGCGGCCGCCGCAGCGGTGCGGGCCTCAGTGGGCGAAGCTCGCCCGGTCACTTCCTGCGCCGGCGCGCGGCGAATCCCCCGGCAATGGCGACGATGAGCGTCAGGCCAACCAGGCCCAGCTCGTCCAGCGTCGGCACGCTTGCGGTGAAGAAAGACATGGAGTTTTCAGCGGCCGCCTGGGCCTGGGCGGCCATGAGCGTCAGTGCCGCGCCCGCGAGCATCTTGTACATGATGGGTCTCCGTTGCAGTGGCTCTTGAAATCCTTCGTCGAGTTTGCCGGGGCGAGCTTGCGCCGTCAACAGGTTTCCTTTCGTCGGCGAAGTCGAGCGCAGTCTCGCTCGGGTGCCGCGGGGGCGGCACGAAAAAAACGGGGCGCCTGGAGGGGCGCCCCGAATAGCCACGGAGGAGAAACTTCCACAAACGCCGGAGGCCACCCGCCCCCGGCTCACGCGGCGGCGCGCGATGGGCTGCGCGCCGCTGCGGGATCGTTGGCCGACGCGCCTAGATGCGGTAGGCCGATTCGCCGTGCGAGCTGATGTCGAGACCTTCGCGCTCTTCTTCCTCGGTCACGCGCAGGCCGATGACCATGTCGACGATCTTGTAGGAGATGAACGCGACCACGCCCGACCAGACCAGCGTCGTCAGCACGCCGGTGCCCTGGACGATCAGCTGATCGGCGATCGAATAGTCGGGGCTGATCTTGTTCGCCACGTAGTCGTAGATGCCCTGGCCGCCGAGGCTCGGTGCGGCCAGCACGCCGGTCATCATGGCGCCGAGGACCCCGCCCACCGCGTGCACGCCGAACACGTCCAGCGCATCGTCCGCGCCGAGCATGCGCTTCAGGCCGTTGACGCCCCACAGGCAGATGAAGCCGGCGAGCGCGCCCAGGACCAGGGCGCCGCCGATGCCGACGAAGCCGCACGCCGGGGTGATCGCCACGAGACCGGCGACGGCACCCGAGGCGGCGCCCAGCATCGACGGCTTGCCTTCCTTCCCCATCCATTCGCCGGCAACCCACGCCAGCACGGCGGCGGCGGTGGCGATCAGCGTGTTGATGAACGCGAGCGCGGCGGTGTCTCCGGCTTCGAGCGCCGACCCGGCGTTGAAGCCGAACCAGCCCACCCACAGCAGCGAGGCGCCGACCATCGTGAACGTCAGGTTGTGCGGCGCCATCGCTTCCCTGCCGTAGCCGACGCGCTTGCCGATGACGTACGCGCCGACCAGGCCGGCGATCCCGGCGTTGATGTGCACGACGGTGCCGCCGGCGAAGTCGAGCGCGCCCTTCTGCCACAGCCAGCCGCCCTTCGCCGTTTCCGAGGCCAGCGTGGCGGCGTCCTTGATGCCGTCCGGGCCGGGCCAGAACCAGACCATGTGCGCGATCGGCAGGTAGGCGAACGTGAACCACAGCACGGCGAACAGCAATACCGCGGAGAACTTGGCGCGCTCGGCGAACGCGCCGACGATCAGCGCGACGGTGATCGCGGCGAACGTCGCCTGGAACACGACGAACAGGTACTCCGGGATCACGACGCCCTTGCTGAACGTCGCCGCCGTGGCAAACGTTCCCGCGCCGTCCTTCACCGAGAAGATGCCCTTCAGCATCAGCCGGTCGAAACCGCCGACGAAGGCGTTGCCCTCGGTGAACGCGATGCTGTAGCCGTATACCGTCCACAGCACCAGGATCAGCGAGAAGATCACGAGCACCTGCATCAGGATCGACAGCATGTTCTTCGAACGGACGAGGCCGCCGTAGAACAGCGCGAGACCGGGGACCGCCATCATGATCACCAGCAGCGTGGCGACCATCATCCACGCGTTGTCCCCCTTGTTCGGCGACGGCGGCGTGGCGGTTGCGGCGGGCGCCGCCGCTGCTGCTGCGGGCGCGGCGGTGGCGGGCGCGGCCGCGGCCGGAGCCTCGGCCTTCGGCGCCTCCGCCGCGGGCGCCGCGGGCGCTGCGGTTGCGGCGGGCGCCGGAGCGGCCTTGTCCTGCGCGATGGACGGCGCGGCGAAACCCAGCGCGCCGAACAGCGAGAGCACTACGAGCAGTTTCTTCATGGGGTGCTCCATCACAGCGCCTCGGCGCCGGTTTCGCCGGTGCGGATGCGCACGACCTGTTCGAGATCGAAGATGAAAATCTTGCCGTCGCCGATCTTGCCGGTATTGGCCGACTTCTCGATCGTTTCGATGACGCGATCGAGAATCTCGGCCTTGACCGCGGCCTCGATCTTCACCTTCGGGAGGAAGTCGACGACGTACTCGGCGCCCCGGTACAGCTCGGTGTGGCCCTTCTGCCGGCCGAAGCCCTTGACCTCGGTGACGGTGATGCCCTGCACGCCGATCGCCGACAGGGCCTCGCGGACCTCGTCGAGCTTGAACGGCTTGATGATGGCGGTTACGAATTTCATGGTGTCCTCGCGTGTTGCGGTTTGCCGGCGGTTGGGCGGGCGCCGGGTCAGAACGTCTTCTGGATGTAGGCGACGAACTGGTTCTTCGAGATGTCCTTCCCGAAGCCGTTGGTGTAGTACTGCTGCTGCGCGTTGGTGCCCGTGCCGTAGATGCCGACCGTCACGCCGTAGATCTCGGTGGACGCGCCGACCTTCCAGTCGCCGTAGTCGTAGATTGTTGTTGTCGAAGCCGTTGGGTTGCCCGGTGTACCACTGGTGACCGAGGTGGCCGAAGACGGTGACCTTGCCGATCACGTCGTTGACCTTCTCGATGACGTCGTAGCTCGCGGTCAGGTCGAGGTAGCTGCTGCCGCGCGAATCGGGGACGCCGAACGTCTTGTTGTTGACGCTCTAGCTGTACTTGAGCGAGAGGAATTTCCACGTCAGCGCCGGCGTAGAGTTCGGTCGTGTTCGGCAGCACGTAGCCGGACGGGTAGGTGCCGGGATACCAGTAGTAGAGGACGCCGAGGTCGTAGCCGAAGTCGGCGGGCAGGCTGCCCTTGTAGCCGCCGTAGAAATCCCACTCCATGCTCGCCGACGCGGCCGGGTTGCTGTCGGAGATCCAGCTGACGTTGGAGGCCCAGGTGCCGGCGTAGAACCCGCTCTTGTGGCCGAGGTCGAAGCCGCCCTGCACGGCGGGCTTCTCGTTGGTCTGCGTGAGCGCCGCGGAAGACGTACTGGCTGTAGAGGCCGACGTTGCCGGTGAACGTCCAGTCAGGTTCGGGCGCCGGAGCGGCCGCCGGTGCGGCCGCCGGTGCGGCGGCGGGCGCCGGGGCCGGAGTCTGTGCCAACGCGGCACCGGAAAGGAGCGCGGCGACAGCGCGCCGCGACGAGCGTTGCCGGGAAGCGGGAAGAGCCAGCCATGACAGTTACCTCTGTTGTGAGAGATGAAAAAATGTGACCCGAAGAAATCGGTCTTGCCTGCCCTCTATCAGCATTTCGTGTGCCACTGCAGCAAAGTGTTAATTAACAGCGGCTTAGACCGGACTGTTTCCTGTGCCGCATTCCCCTGCCCGCATCGATGCACAGTTTCGGTGCGGGGGTTCGGGCACGCGCACGGCGTTGGGGCGGCGCCCGTCAGGTGCGGGTCGTAGGCCCCGCGGGCGGACTTCCGAGGGGGGCCGCAGGCGGGTGTCGAACGGACTTTGCTAGACTGTCCGAACGCGCGCCGAACCTGCCGATGCACGCTACCCGGAGTCCTGCCATGCTGAATCCCAAGACCTTCGACGACCTCGCCGCCCGGATCGGGCAGGCGATCGAGAACAGTCCGGCGAAGGACATCGAGAAGAACGTGAAGGCCATGCTCGGCGAGCGGTCTCGCGCGCCTCGACCTCGTCCCGCGCGCGGAATTCGAGATTCAGGCCCAGGTGCTGCTGAAGACGCGCGAGAAGCTCGAGGCGCTTGGAGAAGCGCCTCGCCGAGCTCGAAGCGCGGTTTCCGGCGCCGGTCGCCGGGTCCTGACCGCGGCCCGCCGCCATTCCCCTCCGTTGCCCTCGTTTCCCATCCCCCCGCCCGCACGTGCACGGGGCGCACGCGCTGACCATTCCCAGGAAGGAGCGACCTTGACCAGCTATCTGTTCCACGGCGGACGTTTTCTCGACCCGCGTCGCGACGAGTTGCAGGACGGCATCGAAGTCCTGGTCGAAGGCGGGCTGGTCAAGGAGGTTTCCGACCGCCCGATCGCCGCGGCCGGCGCCGCGCGCGTCGACCTCAAAGGCCGCACGCTGATGCCCGGGCTCATCGACGCCCACATCCATCTGGCGCTGCTCGAGGTCAACCTGCAGCTGCTCTCGGACGTGCCGCTGAGCCTGCTCGCCGCGCGCAGCTCGGTCTCGATGCGCGCGATGCTCGACCGCGGGTTCACCACGCTGCGCGACACCGGCGGCGCGGACTGGGGCTTGAAGAGCGCGGTCGAGCAGGGCCTGTTCCTCGGCCCGCGGCTCTTCATCGCCGGCCAGCCGATCAGCCAGACCGGCGGCCACGGCGACTTCCGCCTGCGCACGCAGACCACCGTGACCTGCGCCTGCTGCTCGGCGCTCTCCTCGGTCGCGCGCGTGGCCGACGGCGTGCCGGACGTGATCAAGGCGGTGCGCGACGAGCTGCGCAAGGGCGCCGACCACATCAAGATCATGGTGTCGGGCGGCGTCGCGTCGCAGCTCGATCCGCTGGAGAGCCTGCAGTACCGCGTCGACGAGATCGAGGCCGCGGTCGAGGAGGCCACGCGCTGGGGCGTCTACGTCTGCGCGCACGCCTACAGCACCAAGGCGATCGAGCGCGCGGTGCGCGCCGGCGTGCGCACCATCGAGCACGGCAACCTGATCGACGCGCCCACTGCGGCGCTGATGGCCGAGCGCGGCGCCTTCGTGGTGCCCACGCTGGTCGCCTACGACTCGCTGAAGAAGCGCGGGCCGGATTACGGACTGTCCGGATATAGCCTCGACGAAGAACGAGATCGTGCTCGACGCGCGGCCTGCGCTCGCTCGAGATCTGCCGCGCCGCTGGTGTCAAGATCGGCTTCGGCAGCGACCTCCTCGGCCAGCTGCAGAACGACCATTGCAACGAGTTCCTCATCCGCCGCGAGGTGATGAGCGCGCAGTCGAATCATCCGCTCCGCCACGCTGGTGAACGCGGAGATCGTCCGCCGGGAAGGCAGGCTGGGCGAGCTCGTGCCCGGCGCGCACGCCGACCTGCTGGTGGTCGACGGCGACCCCTACAAGGACATTGCGGTGCTCGCCAGCGAAGGCAGCCACAAGCTCGCGGCGATCATGCTGGCCGGGAAGTTCGTGAAGAACGCGCTGTAGCCGCGCCCCGACGCGATGGTGCGCGGCACGCAACCGCTGGAGCGCCTGCAGCGATTCGTCTACGACGGCGCAGTCGCCGGCACCTTCGTCTTCATGGCGCTGCCGATCGCGCTGGTGCTGTGGCTGTCGTTCTTCGCCAACGAGATCCTCTCGCTGCCGCCGGAGGGCTATTCGCTGCGCTGGTACTCCGCGATGTTCGCGCAGCGGCAGTTCCTGAGCGGGTTCTGGACGAGCCTCCAGGTCGCGCTGCTCGCCACCTTCTGCGGCCTCGTCGTCACCACCCCGGCGAGCTTCGTGCTGACGCGCGTGCAGTTCCGCGGCCGCGAGGCCTTCGTGCAGCTGCTGATGTCGCCGCTGATCGTGCCGGCGATCGTCATCGGCGCGAGCCTGTACATGGCGTTCGTCGAGTTCGAGGTGCTCACCTCGCTGCCCGTGGTCGGCTCGACCTGGGGCCTCGCGATCGGGCACATCCTGCTGACGATCCCGTGGAGCCTGCGCCTCATCACCGCCAGCCTGATCGGCGTCGATCGCTCGGTCGAGGAGGCGGCGGCGAGCCTGGGCGCCTCGCCCGTGGTCGCCGCGCTCAAGGTCACGCTGCCGCTGATCTGGCCCGGCCTCGTCGCCGCGGCGCTCTTCAGCTTCGTCATCAGCTTCGGCAACCTGGAGATCTCGCTGCTGCTGGTCGCGCCGGGCAACACGACGCTGCCGATCGCCATCCTGCAGTACCTGCAATGGAAGATCGACCCGACCATCGCGGCGGTCTCCGCGCTGCAGATCGCCGTCGTCGGCACCGGCCTCCTGATCACCAACCGCTTCGTCAGCCTCGCCAAGGTGGTGTAGATGACGACAACCGTAGCCCGGGTTGAGCGAAGCGAAACCCGGGGAAGCCGTGGCCATTGCCGCAACCCCCCGGGTTTCGCTGCCGCTCAACCCGGGCTACGTATCCGTTTCATGCGTCGCGTCACGGCCTGCGGGGCGACGGAGATGACGACCAAGCGAGCGCTGAATGGCCACCGTCGTCCTCGACCGCATCACCCGCCGCTTCGGCGACGTGCTCGCCGTGGACGACGTCTCGCTCGCGGTCGCGGAAGGCGAGCTGCTCGTGCTGCTCGGGCCATCGGGCTGCGGCAAGACGACCACGCTGCGCATGATCGCCGGCTTCATCGAGACCGACGGCGGCACGGTGCGCATCGGCGAGCGCGACGTGACGCCGGACTCCGCCCGTACCGGCGCAACATCGGCATGGTGTTCCAGAACTACGCGCTGTTCCCGCATCTGACCGTGTTCGAGAACGTCGCCTTCGGCCTGCGCTCGGCGCCGCGTCGCCGAGACCGAGATCGCGGCGCGCGTCGGGCGCGCGCTGGCGCTGGTCGAGCTCGACGGCGCTGGGCGAGCGCGCTGCCGCGCCAGCTCTCGGGCGGCCAGCAGCAGCGCGTCGCGCTCGCCCGCGCGCTGGTGATCGAGCCCGACGTCCTGCTGCTCGACGAGCCGCTGTCGAACCTCGACGCCAAGCTGCGCCAGGACGTGCGGCAGGAGATCCGCCGCCTGCAGCAGATGCTCGGCATCACCACGATCTTCGTGACGCACGACCAGGACGAGGCGATGACGCATGTCCGACCGCATCGTGGTGATGAACGGCGGCCGCGTCCAGCAGATCGGCACGCCGCAGGATCTCTACCGCACGCCGGCGAACCTGTTCGTCGCGTCGTTCATCGGCGCAGGCCAATTTCCTCGAGGGGCAGCCCGAGCGCGACGGCCGCGTGTTCGTCACGCGCTCCGGGCTCGCATCGCCTGCGCCCGTGCTGCGCCCGAGGCGCGCAGCCTATGATTCGCCCGGAGGCCATCGAGGTGCTGGACGCGTCGACGACGGGCGAGAACGTGTTTCCCGCCACGCTCGAAGTGGTAACCTATCTCGGCTCGGCGTCCGAGCTGACGGTGCGGCTGGCGCAGAGCGAGACGCTGATCGTCACCCAGCCTTCGAGCCCGTCCGCGCCGCGCCGCTGGACCGCGGGACCGGGCCTTGCCATCCGCATCGATCCCGAATCCGCCGTCGGCATACTCGGAACGTGAAAGAAGGAGAAGACGGGGGGTCGACGGAAAAGTGGGGTCAGACACTACTTTCCGGCGCTGGCTGCGTTACCGGCCAGGATGCCGAAAGTAGTGTCTGACCCCGTTTTCCCGCCGTGACCCCACTTTTCCGCTGCTCCTTCTTCTTCCCCTTCTACTCCCGCAGGTCAACCAAGGAGGTCATGTCATGGACAACAAATTGACGCGTCGCCAGTTCAATGCCGCGCTTGGCGCGGGCGTGGCGCTGGGCGGTCTGGGCGTGCCGTGGGCGCGCGCGGCCGGCGGGCCGGTGGTCGTGGGCACCTGGGGCGGCGACTACCAGAACCTGCTGCAGAAGCACATCGCCGAGCCGCTGCTCGTGCCCAAAGGCATCGAGGTGATCTACGACACGGCCAACGACACCACGCGCAAGACCAAGCTGATGGCCGAGAAGCGGCTGCCGCGCGGCTCGATGGACATCGTCGCGCTCACCGGCTCGGGCGCCTACGAGATGTGGGATGAACGGCGCGCTCGAGGAGATCGACCCCGCGAAGCTCCCGAACCTCAAGTTCGTGCAGCCGAAGCTGAAGACCAAGTACTCGGTCCCGCACATCTACACGGGCCGCGTCATCCTCTACAACCCGGCGAAGATCAAGACCAGGCCGACGTCCTATGCCGACCTCTGGAACCCCGAGCTCGCGGCGGCCGGCCGCATCGGCGTCATCGACATCCAGTACCAGACGACCATCGAGTCAGCCGCGATGATCAGCGGCGGCGGCCTTTCCAACTACGAGCCCGGCAAGGCCAAGCTGCTCGAGCTGAAGAAGATGGGCGTCAAGATCTACCCGACCAACGAGGCGATGGCGCAGGCGTTGAAGACCGAGGAATGCTGGATGTGCATCATGTGGAAGGCGCGCGGCGTGATGTGGCAGAACGCCGGCATTCCCATCGAGATCGCCAACCCGAAGGAGGGCATCGTCCTCTACCTCTCGGAGATGGCGATCCCCAAGAACGCGAAGAACAAGGACGGCGCCTACGAGTATCTCAACGCGATGCTCGAGCCGGCGCCGCAGCAGGCCTTCGGCGTGGCGATGGGCTACAACGCGCCGGGCAGCAACGCCGGGCTGCCGGCCGATCTGGCCGCGCGCATCGGCTTCGACAAGGCGACCGAGGAGCGCTTCATGGCGCAGGATTACGAGTACCTCGCCAAGAACGACGCGCAGCTGCAGGAGTGGTGGAACAAGGTGTTCAAGACCTGACGCGGGCGTCCTGCGGGAGCGGTCGATGAACCGGCGCGGCGGCACCTCGATTCCGCTGATGCTGCCGGCGTCGGTGCTGGTGCTGGTGTTCCTGGCGCTGCCGCTCCTGCTGCTGCTGCGCTACAGCCTGAACCGCTTCGTGCCGGGGCAGTTCATGGTCGAGGCGCTGACGCTCGAGAATTACGTCAAGGTCGTCACCGACCCGTACTATGCCGCGGTGCTGCGGACCACGCTGCTGATGGCGGCCGGCGTGACGCTCACCTGCGTGGTGGCCGGTTTTCCGGCGGCGCTCTACCTCGCCCGCACCACCACGCGCTTCAAGACGCTGCTGATCCTGGCGGTGATCCTGCCACTGTTCGTCGGCAACGCGGTGCGCGCCGCCGGCTGGATGGTGGCGTTCGGCCAGAAGGGCATCATCAACTACCTCCTCGCCCTCGTGGTCCCGGGCGCGAGCCCGCTCGCGATCATGTACACGCCGTCCGCGGTGTTCGTCGGCATCATCTCGGTCAACCTGCCGTTCGTCGTGCTGACGCTCTCCAGCGTGCTCGAAGGCATCGACCGCTCCTCCGAGGAAGCGGCGCTCTCGCTGGGCGCCACGCCGTTCGCCGCGTGGCGGCTCATCACGCTGCCGCTGGCGATCCCCGGCGTGCTGGCCGCGGCGGTGCTGTGCTTCATCCTGACCATGAATGCCTACGCGACGCCGGTCCTGTTGGGCGGCCCGCGCTTCCAGATGATGGCGCCGGTCGTCGCCAACGAGGTCCTCAACCAGAACAACTGGCCGTTCGGCGCGGCGCTGTCGTTCGTGCTGATGGCGGTGACGCTGGTGCTGACCGCCGCGGCTAACTGGTTCGTGGCGCGGCGCTATTCGCGTTAGGCTCCATTCGCGCCGCCGGGCCGTCCCAAGGCGCGAATTGCACCCCCTCGGGGGGCAGCGAACGAAGTGAGCGTGGGGGCTGTTCAGCCATTGTCGAGCCCCAGCTTGAACACCTCGTCGTCGCGCAGCGCGGCGCCCTCCGCGCGCAGGCGCGCGAGCTCCGGCGCGGACAGCGCCGCGGCCAGCAGCGGATCGATGCGCGCGCGCAGCTGCGCGGCGTTCACGCGCACGGCCTCGCCGGTGTGCGCGTGGACGGCATCGTCGCGACCGGCGATGCGCGCGGCGGCCGCCGCCCTCCCGCGCAACGCCGCGAGCAGCGCGAGCGGCGCGAACAGCCGGTACTCGTCGCCTTCCTGGAGCAGCAGCGTGCGGGCTGCGCGCCCCGCGTCGGCGGCCTCGTCGAGGCGGCCGAGCAGCAGGAGGGCGATCATCGCGTTGAGGTGCAGGTGCCCCGCCCCGGCGCCGGCGCCGAGCGCCTCGAGCCGTGCGATCGCGGCGCGCCCGTGCTCCAGCGCGGCCTCCGGCCGCCCGAGCAGCAGCTCCACGGCCGCGACGTTGGACAGCGAGAACTGCTCGGCGACCGCGTTTGCGCCATCGCGATTGATCGCCGCCTGCCGTTGCGCGCAGGCGAGGGCTTCCTCGTACCGGCCGAGCCGCGCGTGCCACCAGCAGCGCGCGTACTGCAGGCTCGCGCGCTGGCGCGCCGGCCAGTCGGCGCGCTCCAGCGCCGTCGCCTCGGCGATGCAGCGCTCCATCTCCCCAGTCGAGCCGAAGCGCATGCCCTGCACGGCCGCGCACATCAGCGCCTCGTAGCGGCGGCTGTCGTCGCCCAGCTCGCGAAAGAGTTCGGCGGCATGACGCGCGGCGTCGAAGCTCTCGCGGCGCATCGAATACAGGCCGAGCCTCGCGATGGCGAGCCAGTACAGGGCCCGCTCGCGCGCCGGCACGGCGTCGTGCACGTGCGGGCGCAGCGCGAGGCAGCGGTCGAGGCCCTCGGCGAGCTGGAAGGCCGCCGACCAGACGTGGAACGACGCGCCCGCGAGCGGCACGATCAGGTCGGCGCCTTCGGCGGCCTGCGCCACCCATCCGAGCGCCGCGCGAAGATTGTCGAGCTCGGCGGTCGCCGCCTGCAGCTCGGCGCGCCGCGCCTGCCACAGCCTTCCGTCGCTTTCGTAGGCCGCGAGCAGCGCGAGCAGGGCCTCGGCGTGGCGGCGCAGCATCCGCGTCGTCTCGCCGGCCTCGCCCAGGCGCTCCAGCGCATACGCGCGCGTGGTCTCGAGCAGCCGGTAGCGCGGCGTCGGGTCGCCTTCGGCCAGCACGAGCGACTTGTCGACCAGCGCGCCCAGGTGATCGAGCGCCGCCCACGGATCGATGCGCTCGTCGCTGGCCACGCGCTGCGCCGCCTCCAGCGTGAAGCTGCCGGCGAAGACACCCAGCCGGCGCAGCACCGTCTGCTCGTCGGGCGTGAGCAGGCCGTGGCTCCACTCCAGCGTCGCGCGCAGCGTCTGGTGCCGGCGCAGCACGACGCGCGAGCCCGCCGTGAGCACCTTGAAGCGCTCGTCGAGGCGCGAGCGCAGCCCTTCGACGCCCAGCAGCGGCAGCCGCGCCGCCGCGAGCTCGATGGCGAGCGGAATGCCGTCGAGCCGGCGGCAGATCTCGATCACCGCCGGCGTGTGCTCGGTCGTCAGCGCGAAGTCCGGAGCGACGGCCTGCGCGCGCGCGACGAACAGGGCGACGGCGCCCGACTGCATCGGGTCCGTCGCGCCGTCGTCGGCCGGGACCGCCAGCGCGCCCACGCGGTAGACGTGCTCTTCCGCCGCCTTGAGCGTCTCCTGGCTGGTGACGAGGAAGCGCGCGTGCGGCGCGGCGGCGCGCACCGCTTCCACCAGCAGCGCGACGGCGTCGGTCAGGTGCTCGCAGTTGTCGAGCACCAGCAGCAGGCGCTGCGGCGCCAGGATCGAGGCGATGGTCTCGACCGGCGGGCGCTCGGCGGAGAGCTGCGCGCTCAATGCGCGGGCCACGGCGGAGGCCACCAGCGCGCCGTCGCTCAATGCCGCGAGCTCGATCCACCAGACGCCATCCGGAAATTCGGCGGCGGACTCGACGGCGATCTGCGCCGCCGCTGCCTGCGCGACGCGGGTCTTGCCGATGCCGCCGGCGCCGACGATGGTGACCACCGCGTGCTCGCGCAGCAACGCCTTGATCGCCGCCAGATCCGCTGCGCGGCCGTACAGCGACAGCAGGTGCGTGGGCAAATTCGTGCGCGCGCGCAGCAGCGCCGGGGTCGCGGCCTCGACGGTTGCCGCACCGATGTCGGACGCAGCGCGTGGCGCGGGCGCCTCGGCGTGCTCGACCGGCAGCGTGAACCGGTAGCCGCGTCCGGGGATGGTCGCGAGCGCATCCTGCCCCAGCAGCTTGCGCAGCGTCGAGACCTGCACCTGCAGGTTGTTCTCCTCCACCACCAGGCCGGGCCAGACGAGCGTGAGCAGTTCGTTCTTGCCGACCAGCCGGCCGGCGCGCTCGACGAGCGCGGCCAGCAGATCGAACGCCCGCGCGCCGAGCGCGACCGGCTGCCCGTCGGCGAGCAGCCGCCGCTCCTCGGGCTGCAGCTCGAAGCGGCCGAAGCGGCATGCCGGGCGGTGCGCGTGCACGGGGGCAAGACTGGGCAAGGCTGGCTCCTGATCCGATGCCCGAAGTTTAGCCCCGGTCCGCGCGCGGAGATCCGTGCGGCGGCAGGTTTCAGCAACGTTTAAGGCGGCCTTCAGGGCCCGGCGGGGCGGCGCACCGGGGGCGCCCGCGAGGATGGGGCGCCGCCGCTGCGCGGGCGATGCCCTGCCCGGGTGGGAACGTCGCCGTTGACGCAGGACAAGCCGCCGCCGGGCCGGTTGGGTATGCTTGCGTGGTCGCGACCCGGCACGGGCTCGCGCGTCGGGACCCGCCATGCACGAAAACCGCCCCTGGCTACGCTTCTACGGCAAGGTCCCGGCCACCCTCGATTACCCCAGGATCACCCTCTACGAGGCGCTCGCCGCCACGGCGCGCCGCGTGCCCGCGGCGATCGCGTGGGACTTCTTCGGCACCCGGTCCACCTACGCGCAACTGCTGGCCGACGTCGACCGCTGCGCCGCCGCGCTCGCGGCCGAGGGACTGCGCGAGGGCGAGCGCTTCCTCATCTCGATGCCGACGTCGCCGCAGGGCGTGATCGCCTTCTACGCGGCCAACCGCCTGGGCGCGCTGCCGGCGCTCATCCATCCGCTCTCGACCGCGCCGGAGATCACGCACTTCCTCGACGCGACCGGCGCGCGCATGGCGCTCACCCTCGACGCGTTCTACGGGCCGCTCGCGGCCGCGACGCCGAGGCGGCCGCTCGACGCGCATCGTCATCGCGCGCATCCCCGAGTACCTGTCGCCGGTCAAGCGCCTCGGCTTCTGGGCGACCAAGGGGCGCAAGATCCCGGCGGTGCCCGCCGACCCGCGCGTGCGCTCGTGGAAGTCGATCCTCGCGGCGCGTGCGCGCGGCGCCGCGCCGCGCGGCGGCAGCGACCACCGACGACCCGGCGGCGATCCTGTTCTCGGGCGGCACCACCGGCACTGCCGAAGGGCATCGTGCTGTCCAACCGCAACTTCATCGCCGCAGGGCCTGCAGGCCGCGTCGTGGTGCGAGCATGGGCGAGAACGACGCGATCCTCGCGATCCTGCCGATCTTCCACGGCTTCGGCCTCGGCGTGTGCGTCAACGCGGCGTTCATGGCCGGCGGCAAGTCGATCCTGGTGCCGCAGTTCAGCGCGGACATCGTGGCGAAGCTGCTGCGCAGCGAGCGGCCCAGCGTGCTGGTGGGCGTGCCCACGCTGTTCGACGCGCTGACGAAGGACCCTTCGCTCGCGCGCGCCGACCTGTCCTGCCTCACGCGCCTGCTTCTGCGGCGCCGACACGCTGCCGCGCGCCGGTGAAGGAGCGCTTCGAGGCGCTGGTGGCGAAGGGCGGCGGCCGGGTGAAGCTGCTCGAGGGCTACGGCCTCACCGAGGCGGTCACGGGGATCATGGCCACGCCGCTCACCGAGTACCGCGAGGGCTCGATCGGCATTCCGTTCCCCGACATGCTGGCGAAGATCGTGCGGCCGGGCACGCTGGAGGAAGCGCCGGTCGGCGAGGAAGGCGAGATCTGCGTCGCGGGTCCGGCGGTGATGCTGGGCTACCTCGACGATCCGGAAGCCACCGCCGAGACGCTCAAGGCGCACGCCGACGGCGCGCACCTGGCTGCACACCGGCGACCTCGGACGCATGGACGCCGACGGCTTCTTCTACTTCGTCGTGCGCCTGAAGCGCATGATCAAGTCCTCGGGCTTCAACGTGTACCCGGCGCAGGTCGAGGCGGTGCTGCGCGAGCATCCCGCCGTGGCCGAGGCCTGCGTGATCGGCGTGCCCGACCCGGCGCAGGTCGAGCGGGTGAAGGCGTGCGTGGTGCCGCGCGATCCCGGCGCAGGCGGGCCCCGCGCTCGGCGACGCGCTGATCGCGCACTGCCGCGAGCGGCTGATCAAGTGGTCGTGCCCGCGCGAGATCGAGTTCGTCGACGCGCTGCCGCTCACCAAGGTGGGCAAGATCGACTATCGCGAACTCGTGCGCCGGCACGAGGCAAAGGAGAAGAGCTGAGCATGACTCGATCGAACATTCCCGCCAACGGCGGCGAGCGCGTCGCGGCGGCGCTCTCGCGCGCACGGCGTGCGCTTCGTGTTCACGCTGTGCGGCGGGCACATCTCGCCGATCCTGGTCGCGGCCAAGGCGCGCGGCACTCCGCATCGTCGACACGCGCGACGAAGCGACGGCGGTGTTCGCCGCCGACGCCGTGGCGCGCCTCACCGGCACGCCGGGCGTGGCGGCGGTGACCGCCGGGCCCCGGCCTCACCAACACCATCACCGCGCTCAAGAACGCGCAGCTCGCGCAGTCGCCGGTGCTGCTGCTCGGCGGCGCGGCGCCCACCGCGCTGCAGGGCCGCGGCGCGCTGCAGGACATCGACCAGAAGCCGCTGATCGCGCCGCACGTGAAGCTCGTGCAGCAGGTGCGGCGCGTGGCCGATCTCGGGCCGGCGGTCGAGGAGGCGCTTGCGCGTCGCGCAGGAGGGCGTGCCCGGGCCGGTGTTCGTCGAATGCCCGGTCGACCTGCTCTACGACGAGAAGCTGATCCGCGGCTGGTACGCGGACGCGGCGGGCAAGGGCACCTCGGTTGCCGGACCGGCTGCTGCGCTGGTACCTCAATCGCCACGCGCGGCGGATGTTCGCCGGCAGCGGCGCGCCCTACGCGCCGGTGGGCGCGATGGTCGCGCCGCCGGTCGCCGCCGACGCCGCCGTCGCGCGCGCGGCCGCCGCGCTCGCGCGGGCGAAGCAGCCGCTGATCGTGCTCGGCAGCCAGACGGTGGTCGAGGCGGCCGAGGCGCCGCGGTCGCCGCCGCGGTCGCGCGCCTCGGCGTGCCGGTGTATCTGTCGGGCATGGCGCGCGGCCTGCTCGGCCGCGACCATCCCCTGCAGATGCGCCACGCGCGCCGCAACGCGCTGCGCGAGGCGGACTGCGTGCTGCTCGCCGGCGTGCCCTGCGACTTCCGGCTCGACTACGGCAAGCACGTGCGCCGCTCGGCGACGCTGATCGCCGCCAACCGCAGCCGCAAGGACGCGCGCCTGAACCGCAAGCCGACCATCGAGGCGATCGGCGACGCCGGCCGCTTCATCGTCGCGCTGGCCGAGCGCGCGGGCGACGGCGCGCGGCGGCCGGAGTGGATCGCCGCGCTCGCCGCCCGCGACGCGGCGCGCGAGACCGAGATCGACGCGCAGGCCGCGCAGCCGCGGCGAGCACGTGAACCCGGTGGCGTTCTTCCGCGCGCTCGACAGGGCGGCGGGGGAGAACGCGATCTTCGTCGCCGACGGCGGCGATTTCGTCGGCACGTCGTCCTACATCCTGCATCCGCGCGCGCCCGCTCGCGTGGCTCGATCCGGGCGCCTTCGGCACGCTGGGCGTGGGCGCCGGCTTCGCGCTCGGCGCCTCGGTGGTGAAGCCGCAGGCCGAGGTCTGGCTGGTCTGGGGCGACGGCGCTTCCGGCTACGGGCTCGCGGAGTTCGACACCTTCGTGCGCCACGGCATCCCGGTGATCGCGGTGGTCGGCAACGACGCGGGCTGGACGCAGATCGCGCGCGAGCAGGTGAAGATGCTGGGCGACGACGTGGGCACCGTGCTCGCGCGCACCGCGTACCACGAGGTCGCGAAGGGCTTCGGCGCCGAGGGCATCGAGGTGCGCACCGCCGGCGAGGTCGAGGCAGCGCTGGCGCGGGCCCGCGCGCTGGCGGCGGCGGGACGCCCGGTGCTCGTCAACGTCTGGCTCGACCGCACCGATTTCCGCGAAGGGTCGATCTCGATGTAGCGCCGCGGGGGGCCTGCCCGGCGCCCGCACACGAAAGCCGGAATCCCGTTTATGATCATGCCGGAGGCCACGGCCCGAGCGCAGGAGACGGACAGGCGCGGCGTTGACCGCGGTTCACCTCGGCCGTTCCCGCCCGCGACAGGGCGCTTCCGCACGCGACGAAACCACGAGCCCACGACCATGCAATTCTCAAGCCACCAGTACGCCGACGTCGCCGTGGCCACGCCCGCAGGCCGGATCGACCACGCCGGCGCCGCCGTGCTCGAGCAGGCGCTCTCGCCGCTGCTCGTCCAGGCCGGCGCCGCGAAGCACGCGGTGGTCCTCGATTTCGCCGGCGTCGAGTACATCAGCAGCGTCGGGCTGCGCGTGCTGATGATCGCGGCCAAGCAGATGAAGGGACACGGCGCGCGCATCGTCATCGCGGCGCCGACGCCGGTCGTCGCCGAGATCCTCGCGATCAGCCGGTTCGACCGCGTCCTCGAGATCGCGCCCTCGGTGCGCAAGGCCATCGAGTGGCTGTCGCAGAAGGCGCTGAGGGCCTACCTCGACGGCAAGACGGGGACAGCGTGAAGCGAATCCGCTTCTGGGGCACCCGCGGCTCGCTGCCGGTCTCGCTGACCGCGGAGGAAGTCCGCCGCAAGATCGTCAACGCGCTGCGCGGCGCGGCCGGCCGCACGTTTTCGTCGAACCACGACATCGAGGCCTACGTCAACGGCCTCGACCTGGCCGCCGCCGGCACGTACGGCGGGCACACCTCCTGCGTGCAGCTCGACACGGGCGGACCGGATTACGTCGTGTGCGACCTCGGCAGCGGCGTGCGTCCGTTCGGGCAGGAGGCGGCGTCGCACAAGCGGTCGGCCGCGCCGCAGACGTTCCACATCTTCATGTCCCACGTGCACTGGGACCACATCATGGGGCTGCCGTACTTCCTGCCGGCGTACGTCCCGGGCAACCGGATCCACTTCTACGGCGGGCACCCGGACCTCGAGGCGGCGCTGCGCCGGCAGCAGGAACCGCCGTCGTTCCCCGTCGATTTCTCCGTGTTCCGCGCGGACATCGACTTCACGTGCCTCGAACCGGGCCGCAGCTACGACATCGCCGGCATGTCGGTGTCGCTCAAGCTGCAATGCCATGCGGGCAATTCGTATGCGTACCGGTTCGAGTCCGGCGGCCGCAGCGTGGTCTACTCGACCGACTCCGAGCACAAGCTCGTCGACCCGGCGGAGACGGCAGGGTTCGTCGAGTTCTTCCGCGACGCCGACGTCGTGATTTTCGACGCGATGTACTCGCTGGCCGACGTGGTTTCCGTCAAGGCGGATTGGGGGCATTCGAGCAACGTCATCGGCGTCGAGCTGTGCCAGATGGCCGGCGTGCGGCAGCTGTGCCTGTTCCACCACGAGCCCGCCAGCGACGATGAGGCAATCGGCCGCGTGCTCGCCGACGCCCGCCGGCTCGAGGAAATCACGCGGACCGACAAGCCGCTGCGCGTCACCGCCGCGTACGACGGGATGGAAATCCTGTTGTGACCCCGCGCGCGGCCGGGGCGGCCGCCGTGCGCCGGCTCGGTCCCGTCCGCCTCGCGGCAGTTCCCGTCCTGGTTGTGCTTGCCTGCATGATCGCGGTCGGGCCGGCGTGGAACGCCCGCCTGCCGGCGGCGTGGTTCGACTTCTGCCAGACGCTGTCGCCGCGGCAGATCGTCTCGATGCCGGCGACGATCGTCGAGATCGACCACAAGAGCCTCGCGGCGCTCGGGCAGTGGCCGTGGCCGCGGTTCGTGCTCGCCGAGCTCATCGACGCGATCAACGCCCGGCAACCGCTCGCCATCGGCATCGACATCGTGATGGCGGAGCCGGACGGGCTGTCGCCCGAGCGCCTGTTCGCCCGCACCCGCCGGCTCGATCCCGAACTCGCTCGCCGCCTCGAGGCCCTGCCGGGGAACGACGCGGAGCTCGCGCGCGCGCTCGCCGCCGCGCCGACGGTGCTCGCCGCGGTCGGCATGGCTGAACCTACCGGCATGACGCTGCGCGCGCCGCCCTATCCGCATCAGCGATCGGGCTGCCGCCGGAGCCGCACCCGCGTCCCTTGCGCTTCCGAGCTTCGCCGGCGTGCTCACCAGCCTCGACCTGCTCGATGCCGCGGCGCGCGGACGCGGGCTCGTCACTGCCGAGCCCGCCGGCGGGGTGATCCGGCGCATGCCACTGGTCGCCAGCGTCGACGGCACGCTGGCGCCCGCGCTCGGGGTCGAGATGCTGCGCGTGGCGGTCGGCGCGAAGTCGCTGCGGCTGTTCACCTCGGGCGCCGAGGTCGAGGGTGTCGGCGTGGCCGACTTCATCGCGCCGACCGAGGCGGACGGCGGCGTGCGCGTCTACTTCTCGCCGCACAACACGGACCGTTTCGTCTCCGCCATCGACGTCCTCGAAGGACGATTTCGTTCCCGCGCAGCTTGAGCAGAAGCTCGTGCTGATCGGCATGACCGGCCTCGCTCATCGACGAAAAGACGACGCCGCTCGGCGAGATGCCCGGGGTAGAGATTCACGCGCAGCTGCTGGAGAACCTGTTCGACCGCACGACGCTGCGGCGGTCCACGTGGGCACCGCCCGTCGAGGGCATTGTCTTCCTGCTGTTCGGCGTCGCACTCGTGGCCGCCACGCCGCGCTGGCGCCCGGGCGCCGCCGCGCTGACGGCGCTCGGCTGCATCGCGACGCTGTTCGCGTCGAGCTTTCTCGCGTTCCGCGTCCAGCGGCTGTTGTTCGACGCCGTCACGCCGGGACTGTCCCTGCTGCTCCTGTTCGGCATGCTGCTCGTGCTCACGCTCGCCGAAGCCTATCGGCAGAAGCGCTCGCTCGAGCGCGTGGTGCAGCGGCAGCGCGAGGACAGCGCCCGCATCACCGGCGAACTCGATGCCGCAAAGCGCATCCAGATGGCCACACTGCCGCGCACCGACTTCCTGCGCGGCGACGCGCGCGTCGATCTAGCGGCGGCGATGGCGCCCGCGCGCGAGGTCGGCGGCGACCTCTACGACTTCTTCCGCCTCGACGATCGCCGCCTGTTCCTGCTGGTCGGCGACGTCTCCGGCAAGGGGGTCTCGGCGAGCATGTTCCAGGCGGTCAGCAAGGCGCTCTACAAGAGCACGATGCTGCGCGCGCCCGACGGCGACATCGGCGCGCTGATGACGGCGGCCAATGCCGAGGTCTCCCGCGACAATCCCGAGATGCTGTTCGTCACGCTGTTTGCGGCCATCCTCGATCTCGACACGGGCGAGCTCGCCTACTGCAACGCCGGTCACGACAATCCGTATCTCTTCGGCGCGACCGACACGGCCGTGCGCCGCCTCGCGGACGGCGACGGTCCGCCGCTGTGCGCGCTCGACGACTTTCCGTACGACGGGGCGCGCCACGCGATGCAGCCCGGCGAGTGGCTGTGCGTGGTCACCGACGGCGTCACCGAAGCGCAGCGCGCCAACGGCGAACTCTACGGCGGCACGCGGGTCGAGGAGCTGCTGCTGCGCTTTCGCGACGGGCACGCCGCGGCGAACGCGGACGCCGTCGTCGCCGCGCTGCGCGCCGACGTGCATGCGTTCGAAGCCGGCGCCGAGCCGGCGGACGACCTCACGGTGCTGGTGGTGCGCTGGAACGGCCCGCAGGGAACCGCCGCCGCGTCGCCGGGCCCTGCGTAGCCCGGGTTGAGCGCACGCGAAACCCGGGGCAAGCGCGGCTATTGCCTCCGCGAGCCGGATTTCGCGTGCGCTCAACCCGGGCTACGCGATGCGGGCTCCCTCTATCGCACGAGGATCTCGACCCGCCGGTTGCGCGGCTCGGCCACGTTGTCGGCCGTGGGCACCAGCAGCTCGCGCTTGCCGCGTCCGACGGCCACGATGCTGGCGGGTTGCAGACCCTGCGCGATCAGCATCGCGCGCACGGCCTCCGCGCGCCGCAGCGCAAGTGCGTCGTTGGTCGCGTTGCTTCCGAGGCTGTCGGTGTGCCCGATGACGACGATGTCGGGCACCTTGTGGCTTCTGATGTCCGCCAGCACGTCGGCGAGGACCTGCTTCGAGGCGTCGGTGAGCTGGTCGCCGCCTTCGACGAAGTTGAGCGTGAACGACTTCGGGCGGCTCGGCAGCGCGTCGAGCAGCGGGCCATAGCTTGCCTGGACTTCCTGCGCGCTCGAGGCGTAGGGGCGCGGCCCGGCCGTGGTCTGCCGCGCGGCGGCGTACGGCTTGTCGAGGACGACTTCCTTGTCCCCCTGCCGGACGGTGACCGCTGCATCCTTGCCATCCTTCTCCGGCAGCAGCACGACCGTGCCGGTCTGCGTTGCGCACGCGCCGAGGAACGCCGCCAGCAATGCGCCGGCCGCTCCGCGCTGCAGGCGACCGATCAGGCTAGTCATTGACGCTGACGACGAACTCGGTGCCGCGCACGCCGAGGACCGACGACGGCGTGCGGACCTTCATCGCGTCCGGCGACTGCTTGGCGATGCGGCCCGAGATCACCGCGAGCGAGCCCTTCTGCAGCGACGCGTCGAACTGGCCCTGGCTCGTCGTCGAGTCGAATTCGTACTTGTCGAGGGCGAGCACGCTGTTCGGCCCGACGGATAGCAGCGAGTTGTCGCTCATGGTCACGCCGATCGAGCCGTCGGCGCCGGTCTTGAGCACGTCGGCGGGTTGCAGCCGCGCCCCCGCGTCGCCGGGCAGCGTCTGCCCGTTGCGCACGATCGAGACCTGGCCTTTCGCGCTCTTGATCTGCCCGATGTCGGCGGCGTGCGCCGCGACGGCGAAGCCGGTGGCCGACACCATCAGGAGAACCCACGGCAGCGGCGCAATCCTTGCACTCATCTGAACCCCCGGAGAGATGCCGCGCCGTCTTCGCAACATCGCGGCAACATCGTGACGACGTAGAATGGCACACCTGCCGGGCGCGGTCGACGACGCGGTCGCATGCGCAGGGGCGAGGCGATTCTATACCCATGCTGGCGGAACGATCCATCCCGGGCGGCGAGCACCGCTCATTTGCGGCACGGCTGTCCCTGCTGCCGGCGACCGCCGCCTTCATCGACACGTTCTGCGCCCGCAACGGAATCGGGAGCGCCGACGCGCTGCGGGTGATGCTGGTGGTCGAGGAGCTGTTCACCAACTCGGTCATGCACGGCTACGCCGGCGAGTGCGACGCGCCGATCGAAGTGACGCTGGCGGCGGGCATCGGCGAGATCGCGCTGCTCTATGAAGATGCCGCGCCTGCGTACGATCCGCTCGCGCAGGTCCCCGCGGCCCCGGCGCACCTGCACGGGACGGTCGAGACGCGCCCCACGGGCGGGCTCGGCGTCCACTTGGTGCGCGAGCTCGTCGCGAGCGCCCGCTACGCGCGCGAAGCGGGGCGCAACCGCCTCTGGCTGCGGATGGTCTGCGGAGGCTGAGCGGGCCAGGCGCGCGGCCCGGCGCGCCGCTCCCATGCCTCCCGGCGTCGTTCCCGGGCTGCGCGCGCCGACGCGCGCTGCCCGATCACCCAGGCGGCAACGTCGGCCTCTCCAAGCGCGGCGTCGACGGCGCCAGGAAGCGCTGGGAGTTCCGGCGCGGATACCCGTTCGTAGCGCCGGCCGAATGCGTCGCGCCGCCACCAGCCCGTGTCCACGAGCCAGCGGCGCAGCTCGACGTGATCGGTGTCGAGGAAGGACGATTCGGCGCCCAGGCTGGACTGCAGAAGGGCGTTGACCTGCGCTTCAGCGGCGACCACGCCGCGGGCCAGCGCCCGCGCCGGCACCGCGAGCGCAAGCACCCGGTCCGGATGGGACAGGCCGCCAAGCGCGAGGCCGGACTTCAGGATCAGGGTTCGCAGCCGGTCGTGCATGAGGTCCTTTCCCATCGTCCGCCCGCGTCGACGCTGCGTCGCATTGCCGTCCCTGCGGACGGCGACTCAGGACTTCGCGTACCAGGACTTGACGCCGGGATGGTCGCGCACGGCGTCGTGCACGCCGATGAGCTTGCGGCAGCCGGCGAAGATCGTCGCGGGAATGTGGTCCACCTTGCCGCCGATGAACCAGCGCACCGCCATGTGCAGCTTGAGGTCCACGACGTGGGGCTTCGCGCCGGCGAAGAACGGCTCGCCGGGGATGTTCTTCTCCGCCGCCGCCGCCCAGGCGGGCAGGAAGCCCGCCACGATCGCCTCGCGCGCGGCCTTCTTCTCGGCGTCCCCCATGCGGATCGTCGGGCCGACGACGGCGCGCAGGTCCTCCACGTGCTGCATCATCCCTTCGTGCCGCGCTGCCTCGAAGTCGTCGGCAGGGTGCAGGCCGTGGCGGCGGCCGATCAGCACGAGGATGGCGTTGGAGTGCGCGAGGGGCGGGTGGCCCGGCAGTTCGAGGACCGGCACGCCGCCGTAGGGCATTTGCGCCTTCAGCGCGGGCCAGTCGGCGGGCTTGAAGCGCACGTCCTCGAAGTCGATGCCCGCGAGGTGCAGGGCGAGGCGGCACTCCTCCCCGCGGCTCACGGGGGCGTCGAAGTAGATCAGTCTGGGCTTGTTCATGGGGCGAAATCCTATCACGCCCGGCGTGGCCGGGTCTGGCGATCAGCACCGCCGGCAAGCGCTCCCGCGCGGCAGACTTCCGGTCGCAGGCGCGCCTAGCGCCGTCGTTTTCCCGCAGTCTTCCGCGCTGCCTTCGCCGGCTGCTGCGCCTGCGCGATCTCCTGACCGCTCCGCCCTTCTAGCTTGGGGTTGATGTTGTCGTCGATCCACTTCTGGTCCCACCACTCGACGGGCAGCACCGCGACGCCATCGAGATAGACCCCGAAATGCAGGTGGTCGCCGGCCGCGAGCCCCGTCTCGCCGGTCTTGCCGAGGACCTGGCGCCTGGCGACGGAATCGCCCGCCTTGACGTCGATCGCGCTGAGATGGCCGTAGAGCGTGAAGAGGCCGAGGCCATGGTCGAGGATCACGGTGTTGCCGTAGATGCCGAGATCGCCGGTGAAGGCCACGGTGCCGCTGTTGGAGGCTTCGACCGGGTAGTTCTTCGTCACCGAGAGGTCGTAGCCGAGGTGGTATGCGGTGTCGATCGGTTCGCCGTTGTAGGTGTACGTCCGCTGGTCCGCGAAGTTCGCCTCGACCTTCGAGTTGCTGAGCTGGACGAACGCGTCCTTCCACAGCATCGAGGGCGTGGCCTTCGTCGTGATCGCGATGATGCGGTCCTCGTTTTCCTTGCGCAGCCGCTTGTTCACGGCGACGAAGACGTCCTTCGGCGCGCCCTGCCGCGCGTTGACGTCGGCGAGCAGCGGCGCCACCTTGTTCTGCAGGAAACCGTCGGATATGGCGAGCGTGCTCTTCCTGTACCGGACGTCCTTCAGCTCGTAGGCGAGCGGCATCTCGCGCGTGTTGCCGGCCTTGTCGGTGGCGACCAGCACGGGCCTTGCCTCCGGCGGGGCGTTGTAGGGATGCGCGAAGAAGGCCAGGAAGTGGTCCGGATGGTCCTTCACCTGGCCAGGGAAGCCCGGGAAGAAGTGATCGCCGATCTTCACCCCGCTCTTCGCGGTGTCCGCCGACGCCTTGTAGACGATCGCGCCGACGCCGCCGAAATTCACGTAGCGGTCGTCGGCGACGAGCTCCAGCGTGGGCGGCGTGACGTCGATCGTGAGCTTCCTCTCCAGCACGGTCTCGTTGCCCCGCAAGAAGTGCCACAGCGAGGCATCGCGCGCGGTGACGAGCAGCACGGCGGGTCCTTCCTTCACGCCGGGCACCTTCGACACGGCCACCGCGACCTTCTTATCGCTCACGGGCTGGTCGAACTGCTCGGAGGCGAGCTTGTGCTCGGTCCCGCCTTGCGACAGCGTCGCCGTGACGGATTTCAAGCCCGCCCCGTTGTCGGTGACCCGGATCTCGATCGGCGCCACGCCCAGGACCTCGACGTCGGGCGAGACGCTGATCTGCGGCGGCACGGATTCGAAGCGCGGCCACAGGTAGTAGGCGCCGCCGGCCATGGCGGCGATGGCGATCACGAGGAGGACGGCAACGACCGGGAGCTTGCTGCGTGGTCGATCGGACGGGAATGCGTTCATTCGGTGTCTCGGTGGGTTGGCGGCGAGCGTGCCGGCGAGGGCGAGCGCCCGCTCGGCGAACCGCTCAGGTGCGGCGGATGGCAGCATATCAGCCGGGACACGGCGACTGCAGCAGCGCGGTCTCGGCCTCCCAGCCTTCGGCCCGTACGGTCTTGCCGACGGCGAACCGCCGGGACTCGTGTTTCAAGAGGCCGGGTTCTGCCGCGACGATGCTTCGCCGATCATTGTCAGGCGGCCACAAACCCCGGCAATCTGGAAGCCCTCGCATCGAAGGTCGCCGTCCCCCGGCACCCAAGCCGTCGGTTTCGGGCACCGATCAGGCAATCGGCGAAATCGGCAGTCGTCTCCTTCCAGACGAAAAGAGCCTCCTCGATAGCCGGTTCATCCTCGAATCGAACATCGGTCGCACCGAGCAAGCCCGAGATGGCGTCAACGATCACATTCTTCGGCAAGCCGTATCGGCTACGCAGCACCCACTCGGTTTCCAGGAGACCCAACTGGCTGACGAAGACGCGGCGCCCTGCCGCGACTTCACGCTTGATCAGTTTTCGTGCCTTCTCGAACTGAACTTCGTCATCTCGAACCAGGAAGCGAACGAGAACATTGGTGTCGACGCCCAGCATCACCGCGACAGTTGCTCAACCGGAACGGGCTTGCGACCTTTCTTGTGCAACACGCCCGCCAGTTCGGTGACACTCCTGGTCTTCACCCGCATGACGACGGTGGCATCCGGCATCAACGTGAACGTCATCCGGTCTCCGGCCTTCATGGAAAGGCTATCCCGGATTTCCTTGGGAATCGTGGTTTGACCCTTGCTGGTAAGCGTGGCGTCGTTTGACATAGGAACCTCGAATACTCCTTACGAATGACATTATAGTAAGGAGATCGATTGCTGGCAATGCGTTGGTGACTTGTCCTCTGGACCGCGGCCATCGGGCGACAGTCCTGACGGTCTGCCGCTGGCGGCTGCTGAAGCAGGCTCGAATGCGCGAACTTGGTCGGCCAATTGGTCGAATGCGCCGATGCGCGCAATGGGGCTACGCTGACAGCAGCGCCCGGACGCCGCCGGGCATCTCCATGCGCCGTCGCTCTCGAGGCCCCGCACCATGTCGCTCGCGGTCGTTCTCTCCCGCGGTCTCGCCGGGCTCGACGCCCCGCTGGTCACGGTCGAGGTGTACGCGGGCAACGGATTGCCAGGGGTCAACCTGGTCGGGCTGCCGGAAACCGAGGTCAAGGAGGCGCGCGACCGCGTGCGCGCGGCGCTGCAGAACGCGCAGTTCGATTTTCCACCGCGCAAGTTCACGGTCAACCTGGCGCCGGCGGACCTGCCGAAGGAATCGGGCCGCTTCGACCTGCCGATCGCGCTCGGCATTCTCGCCGCCACCGGCCAGCTGCCGCAGGCGCCGCTGGCGACGCATGAATTCGCCGGTGAGCTGGCGCTGACCGGGGAACTGCGCCCGATCCGGGGTGCATTGGCGATGGCGCTGTCCGCGCGGCGCGACGGACGCGCGTTCGTCCTGCCGGCGGCGAGTGCGGCCGAGGCGGCGCTGGTGCGCGACGCCGTCGTGTATCCGGCGCGGAGCCTGCTCGGTGTCTGCGCGCACGTGACGGGGCGCACGCCTCTTGGCCCGTTGGAGGCGGGGACCGCGGCGAGCGCAGAGGTTTCGGCGGCGCTCCCCGACCTCGCCGACGTGCGTGGCCAGGCGCAGGCAAAGCGAGCGCTAACTATCGCCGCTGCCGGCGCCCACAGCCTGCTGATGACTGGGCATCCGGGCACGGGCAAGTCGATGCTGGCGCAGCGCCTGCCCGGCATCCTGCCGCCGCTCACTGAAGACGACGCGCTGGCTACGGCGGCCATCGCGTCGCTCGCCGGCCGTTTCTCGCCGGCGGCCTGGGGCGTGCGGCCGTACCGGGCCCCCCACCACACCGCGAGCGGTGTCGCGCTGGTCGGCGGCGGCGGCGATCCGCGCCCGGGCGAAGTGTCCCTTGCCCATCACGGCGTCCTCTTCCTCGATGAGTTGCCCGAGTGGGATCGCCGCGTGCTGGAAGTGCTGCGCGAGCCGCTCGAGTCGGGCGTGATCCACATCTCGCGCGCCGCGCGGCAGTGCACGTTCCCGGCCGAATTCCAGCTGATCGCGGCGATGAATCCGTGCCCTTGCGGGTGGTTGGGTCACGCGTCGGGCCGCTGCGGCTGCACCCCGGAGCGCATCGCGCGCTACCGCAGCCGGGTATCCGGGCCGCTGCTCGATCGCATCGACCTTGGCATCGAGGTGCCCGCCGTCGCTGCCGAAGCGCTCGCCGCCGGCCAATCCGGCGGGCGCGAGGAGGCGGCAGAAGGGTCCAGCGCCGCGGTGCGTGCGCAGGTCGCTGCCTCGCGCCACCTTCAACTCGCGCGCCAGGGCAAGCCCAATGCACGCCTCGCGCCGCGCGAGGTCGAGGCGCACTGCATCCCGGCGCCCGCCGGCGCCTTGGTGCTCGCGCAGGCGATGGCGCGTCTGTCGCTCTCGGCGCGCGCCTATCACCGGGTACTCAAGGTGGCGCGGACGATCGCCGATCTCGACGGCGCTGCGGCCATCGACGCGCCGCATGTCGCCGAGGCGGTGGGTTACCGCCGCTTCGACCGGGCCTGACCGGCCACCGGCCCACCCGGCTCGCCTCGCGCATGCCCCGCGCCAACTGCATCGGCGCGCCGGCGGTCGCGTGTTCCCGTCCCGTTCCCCGGTCGCTACGCCGCACGCAGCAGCGCGACCTCGCCCTCCGCCGCGGCGCGCCCCGCGAACAGCGCAAACGCCTCCTCGACGCTCGCCGCCTTGAGCAGGCGCTCCTGCACCTGCGCCGGCGACCAGCGGTCGGCGGGCACCGTCGCCGCGAACCGCGCGGCGGCGTCCGCATCGTCGAAGAACTTGCGGAACATCCGCTCGAGCTGGCCGCGATCGCACAGCGAGAGCTCGAGCCGGAAGTCGACACGACCCGAGCGGATCGCGGCCTCGTCGATCAGCTGCGGGTGATTGGTCGTGAGGAACACCACCGATCCCTCGTGCGCGGCCACGCCGTCCAGCGCGTTGATGAAGCCCGAGTACGACACCTTGACGCCGGCGTCGGCCTTGCTGCGCTGCTGGAAGAACGCGTCGACGTCCTCGATCAGGACCACCGAGCGCCGCGGCACGCTGGCGAGCAGGTTGCCGATCTTCTCGTCGGTGACGTTGGGCGAGGCGAGCGAGAGCACGCACACGTTGAGCGCCAGCTCGGAGGCGAGTGCGGTGACCAGCGAGGTCTTGCCGGTGCCCGGCGGGCCGTAGAGCAGATAGCCGCGGCGCCAGGGGATGCCGAGGGTCTCGTAGCGCTCGCGCGACGCGAAGAAGCGGTTGAGATCGGAGGTGATCGCCTCCTTCTGGCCGTCCTTCAGCACGACCGAGTCGAGCTTGCGGTTGTTGCCGAGCCGCGCGCGCACCCAGTCGTTGTTGTACGGGCTCGGCACGTAGATCGCGATGCGGTTCAGCTCGCGCTCGATGCGGTGCCCCATCGCCGCGTGGACCAGCGCCTCGAGCGGGGCCTTGTCGCGCCCGAAGGTCGACAGCGTGATCTTCTCGACCACCGTCGCGCCGACCTGCACCTCGCGCTTCATCCACATCAGGCGGCCGTCGAGCACGAACACGTGGAAGCCCTCGCCCGGCGAGAACAGCGGCACGGGGCGCCCGCCCTGCTGCAGCTCGTCGTGCAGGCTCTGGTACGACGAGCCCTGCTGGCGCATCGCGCGCACCGTGAAGTTGTTGATCCGGCGCAGCGCGTCCCGGCTGTCCATGTACTCGATCAGCGCTGGAAACATGAGTTCGTCGCGGCTGTCGGCGGTGAGTGTCGTCACGAAGAAGTGCCTGCCCCACTGGAAGAGCCTGACCGGCACCTCGCGCAGCCACATGGCCGCGATCCCCAGCGCGGCCAGCATGACGCCGCCCGAGACGAGCTGGTTCGAGGCGAGGGCGGACTGCAGCGAGTCGAGCATTGGACCTCCCATGACGCGACCCACGGCGGGCCGCGCGCCATTAACGCGCGATGGGGGCGTTGGGCTGACGCGGGCGGTAAGATGCGGCGGCAGCGCCGCACGCAGGATGCGCAGCCCGGGTTCAGCGCCGGCGAAACCCGGGGGAGCGTGCCATTGCCCGCCCCCCGGGTTTCGCTGGCGCTCAACCCGGGCTACCGCTCAACCCGGGCTACCGCTGAACATCGGCCACCGCTCAACCCGGACCCCGTTTGCCATGTTGCACTGCGGTAGAATCATCGGTTCCCATGAACGCGCTGACGGATCGCTTTCTCGACGTTGCCGAGCCGCAGGCGGAAGCCCCGCGCCTGCGCGAGATCCCGTACAACTACACCTCGTTCTCCGATCGCGAGATCGTGATCCGCCTGCTCGGGCGCGGAGACTGTGGCAGCTGCTCGACGAGCTGCGCGGCGAGCGCCGCACCGGCCGCTCGGCGCGGATGCTGTTCGAGGTGCTGGGCGACATCTGGGTGGTCGAGCGCAATCCCTACCTGCAGGACGACCTGCTCGACAACCCGCGGCGCCGGCAGCGCTGGTCGACGCGCTGCACCACCGCCTGAGCGAGATCGAGAAGCGCAGCGTCGCCAGCGCGGCAGCCGGATCGGCGCGCGAGCCGCGGCGACCGACGAGGCCGAGCGCAGCGCAAGCGTCGGCCGGCTCGTCGCCGCCGCGCGCGCGGCGGTCGATCGCTTCGCCGCGGACTTCGGCGAGACCGCCGCGCTGCGGCGCAAGGCGCGTGCGCACGCTCGCGCGCCACACGCGCGCGGACAACATCGCCTTCGACGGCCTCGCGCGCGTGTCGCACGTGACCGACGCCACCGACTGGCGCGTCGAGTACCCGTTCGTCGTGCTGTACCCGGACACCGAGGACGAGGTGCGCGGCGCTGGTGCAGGGCTGCATCGAGCTCGGCCTCACCATCATCCCGCGCGGCGGCGGCACCGGCTACACCGGCGGCGCGATCCCGCTCGACGCGCGCTCGGCGGTCATCAACACCGAAAAGCTGGAGCGGCTCTCGCGCGGTCGAGCGCATCGCCATCCCCGGCCGCGCGGACCCGGTGCCGACCATCGACGCGCGGCGCGGGCGTGGTCACGCGGCGGGTGATGGAAGCGGCCGAGGCCGCGGGGCTGGTGTTCGCCGTCGATCCCGACCTCGGCCGACGCGTCGTGCATCGGCGGCAACGTCGCGATGAACGCGGGCGGCAAGAAGGCGGTGCTGTGGGGCACGGCGCTCGACAACCTCGCGTCGTGGCGGATGGTCACGCCCGACGCGCAGTGGCTCGAGGTCAAGCGCCTCGACCACAACCTCGGCAAGATCCACGACGCCGCCGTCGCGACCTTCGAGCTCGTCTGGTACGACGCGGACGGCACGACGCCGCAGCGGCGGCAGACGCTGGCGATCCCGGGCGCGCATTTCCGCAAGACGGGCCTCGGCAAGGACGTCACCGACAAGTTCCTCGCCGGCCTGCCCGGCATCCAGAAGGAAGGCTGCGACGGCCTCATCACCTCGGCGCGCTTCATCCTGCACCGGATGCCGCCGGCGATCCGCACCGTGTGCCTGGAGTTCTTCGGCCAGGTGCGCGACTCGGTGCCGGCCATCGTCGAGATCAAGAGCTACGTCGACGCGCTCGCCGCGAACGCCGGCCCCGGCACGCGTGCTGCTCGCCGGCCTGGAGCACCTCGACGAGCGCTACGTGAAGGCGGTGGGCTACGCGACCAAGGCCAAGCGCCACGGCCGGCCGAAGATGGTGCTGCTCGGCGACATCGTCGGCGACGACGACGACGCGGTGGCGCAGGCCGCCTCGGAGGTCGTGCGCATCGCCAACGCGCGCGGCGGCGAGGGCTTCATCGCGGTCTCGGCCGAGGCGCGCCGCAAGTTCTGGCTCGACCGCGCGCGCACCGCCGCGATCGCCAGGCACACCAACGCGTTCAAGATCAACGAGGACGTGGTGATCCCGCTGCCGCGCCTGGGCGACTACTCCGACGGCATCGAGCGCATCAACATCGAGCTGTCGATCACCAACAAGCTGGCGCTGCTGCGACGCGCTGGACGCGTTCTTCGCCGGGCCCGGCGCTCGCGCACGTCTGGGGTGTCGGACGACGACGTCGCGGCCGGCGCAGGAGCTGGTCGGACGCCAAGGTCGAGGAGGCGCTCGCGCCTGATCCGCGCCACGCCGCGCGCGCTGGCAGGACCTCGCCGAGCCGCATCGACGAGACGTTTCCGCGCGCTGCAGGACCACTCGGTCCGCGTGTCGTGGAAGACCGAGCTGCAAGGCGCCGCTGCGGAGATCTTCGCCGGCGCTCGCCTTCGCGCCGGTGCTGGCACGCTGCACGGCGATCCACCGCGAGGTGCTGCACGGGCCGCGTGTTCGTCGCGCTGCACATGCACGCCGGCGACGGCAACGTGCACACCAACATCCCGGTCAACTCCGACGACTACGCGATGCTGCAGGAGGCCAACGCGGCGGTGGCGCGCATCATGGCGCTGGCGCGGAGCCTGGGCGGCGTGATCTCCGGCGAGCACGGCATCGGCATCACCAAGCTCGAGTTCCTGACGCCCGAGGAGCTCGACGCCGTTCGCCGCCTACAAGCAGAAGCGTCGACCCCGACGGCCGCTTCAACGCCGGCAAGCTGCTCGCGGGCGCGCGACCTGCGCAACGCCTACACGCCGAGCTTCATCCTGCTCGGCGCCGAGAGCCTGATCCTCGAGCAGTCGCGAGATCGGGCACATCTCCGACTCGATCAAGGACTGCCTGCGCTGCGGCAAGTGCAAGCCGGTGTGCGCGACGCACGTGCCGCGCGCCAACCTGCTCTACTCGCCGCGCAACAAGATCCTCGCCACCTCGCTGCTGATCGAGGCGTTCCTGTACGAGGAGCAGACGCGGCGCGGCGTGTCGCTGCGCGCACTTCGACGAGTTCGGCGACGTCGCCGACCACTGCACGGTGTGCCACAAGTGCGTGAACCCCTGCCCGGTGGACATCGACTTCGGCGACGTGTCGATCGCGATGCGCAACTTGCTGCGCAAGCAGGGCAAGAAGAAATTCAATCCCGGCACCGCGGCGGCGATGTTGTTCCTCAACGCCACCGACCCGGCCACCATCAAGCTCGCGCAAGCGCGTGATGATCGACTGGGGCTACAAGGCGCAGCGCCTCGGCCTACGCGCGTGGCGAAGCGCTTCGGGCTCGCGCAGGCGCCAGACGCGGCGCCCGCCGGCCACGACCGGCAAGCCCGGCGCTGAAGGCGCAGGTGATCCACTTCATCAACAAGCCGATGCCCGGCGGGCTGCCCAAGCGCACGGCGCGCGCGCTGCTCGACATCGAGGACGACACGATCGTGCCGATCATCCGCGACCCGCGCAAGGTGACCGAGGATTCCGACGCGGTGTTCTACTTCCCCGGCTGCGGCTCGGAGCGGCTGTTCTGCAGGTCGGCCTCGCCACGCAGGCGATGCTCTATCGACGTCGGCGCGCAGTGCGTGCTGCCGCCGGGCTACCTGTGCTGCGGCTATCCGCAGACCGCCGCCGGCGAGGCAGGACAAGGGCCAGCAAGATCATCACCGACAACCGCGTGCTGTTCCACCGCGTCGCCAACACGCTCAACTACCTCGACATCAAGACCGTGATCGTGTCCTGCGGCACCTGCATGGACCAGCTGCGAGAAGTACGAGTTCGACAAGATCTTCCCCGGCTGCCGCCTGCTCGACATCCACGAATACCTGCTCGAGAAGGGCGTGAAGCTCGAAGGCGTCGCCGGGCGTGCGCTACATGTACCACGACCCCTGCCACACGCCGATGAAGACCTACCAGCCGCTGAAGGTGGTCAACGAGCTGATGGGCAGCCGACGTGCGCGCTGAACGACCGCTGCTGCGGCGAATCCGGCACGCTCGCCGACCACGCGCCCGGACATCTCCACCCAGGTGCGCTTCCGCAAGGAAGAGGAAATGCGCAAGGGCGCCGCGTGCGCTGCGCGCCGACGGCGCGCGTTCAGCGGCGAGGTGAAGATCCTCACCTCCTGCCCGTCCTGCCTGCAGGGCCTCGTCGCGCTTCGACGACGACGCCGGCACCGAGGCCGACTACATCGTGGTCGAGATGGCCAAGCGCATCGCTCGGCGCCGAACTGGCTGCCGGACTACGTGGCCAAGCGCCAACAACGGCGGCATCGAGCGCGTGCTGGTCTGAGCGATCGCGGCAGGCCTCGGTCCGGCGCCCCGTTCCCTGCAATCGGGCGCATTCATCGTCGATGCGCGTGCCGCTCAGGCGGGCGCGGACGACGCGCGGCGTCTACACGCGGGCAATCCCGCAATATTTCGCGACCGCGACGGCGAGGTCGAGCAAGGCCTCGTCGCCGCCGGCCCAGCCGATGAACGACAGGCCGACCGGGCAGCCCGCGACGGTGCCGACCGGGATCGACACCTGCGGCAGGCCGCCGAGGCCGGCGATGCAGGTGAGCCGCATGACGCGGGTGCGATAGGACTCCATCGCCTCCGGCGGCGCGTCGATCTGCGGCGCGATGCAGGGCGCGCTCGGCAGCGCCATCACGGTGCCGGGCGGGAGCTGGCCGCGGATGTGCGCGCGGGCGGCGGCGTGCACTCTGCGCGCAGCGTCGGCCTCGCCCGTCGTGATCTTCGCCGCGCTCTGCATGCGCTCGGCGATGTCCGGGCCGAAGCGCGGATGCCTCTCCTCGACGAAGCGGCCGTAGACCTGCCAGATCTCGCGGGCCTGGATGATGCGCACCGCTTCGCGCCACTCGTCGAGGCCGTCCGGCGCGATCCGGACGGCTGCGGCTCGGGCAGCGGCCGGCCATCGCCGCAGCGCATCGCGCAGGAGCCCCACCGCCGCGTCGGCCTCGCGAAGCATCGTCGGCGACGAGCAGGCGCTGGATCGGCGCGTCGCTGCGCCGCCGAGCAGCACCGGCCGACCTTGCGGAACACGCCCGCCGTCGCGGCAAGCCATCCGACGGTGTCGAACGACGGCGACATGTCCATCACGCCCTTGGTGTCGATGCGGCCATGCGTGGTGCGGATGCCGTAGAGCCCGCAGAACGAGGCCGGGATGCGGACCGAGCCGCCGGTGTCGGAGCCGAGCGCGAAATCGCAGGCGCCCGCTGCGGCCGCGGCCGCCGATCCGCTCGACGAGCCGCCGGGAATGCGTCCCGGCGCGCGGATGTTGGCGGGCGTGCCGTAATGCGCGTTCACGCCGGCGACGCTGTAGAAGAACTCGTCGCAGATCGTCTTGCCGGTGATGGTCGCCCCGGCGTCGAGCAGCTTTTCGCACCACCGCGCAATGCGCGGCGGCGGGCTCGGCGTGCGCGAGCCAGTCCGGATTGCCGCCGCCGGTGCGTTCGCCCGCGATGTCGTACATGTCCTTGACGACTGCGTGAGCCCCGCGAGCGGGCCGGAGGCCGCGCCCTTGAGCGGCGCCTTCAGGTCGTGCGGCACGAAAAAGCCGCTCATGGGTTCGCGCTTCCCGCCGGCCTTGCTCGCCCGCTCAATCGCGCGCCGGGCCCGGGCTGGGCACCATCCACAGCAGGCTCACCACCAGCACGACGCCGGCCGAGACGAGCAGCGGCAAGGCCGTCGCCTTCATCAACAGCGCGGCGGCGACGGCCCCGACCGCGTAGGACCCCCACGCCAGCGCCAGCCCCGTCGGCGCATCGGGGCCGGGCCCCACGGCGCGAGGGCTCCTTGCGAGCGCGTCGACGGCCCGCTCCGCCAGCCGCGCCATCGTGCTGGTGACGACCACCGTGCTGATCGCCATGCCGCCGACCTTCGTGATCACCGTCGCCTGGATTCCCATCGCCGCGGCGACGAGCCAGATTGCCCACGCGCGCGCCGGATCGACGAAGGCGGCAACCGCGATCAGCAGCGCTTCGAGCAGCAACGGCAGCCAGAGCGCCTCCGGCCAGGCTCTGTGCAGGACTCTCCCGGCCATCGCCCCGCCGAAAATGTGGCGAGTGTCGCGACCCGGTCCGCGGCGACCGCCCAGTCGGCATTGGCGAGCGAGAGCCCGGCCAGCACCGTGTTGCCCGTCATGTTCGCGGCGAATACTCCCGTGTGGACGAATCCCACCGCGTCCGCGATTCCGCACGCGGCGGCGAGCAGTGCAACCGGCGCCAATTCGCCGGTCCGGGCGCCGTTCCGCTCGGGCGCAGGAGCGCGGATCAGATCTCACGGCGCGAGCCGCTCGCGCTTCCACGCGCCGTCGGGCTGCAGCGTGTAGCGCAGGCGGTCGTGCAGGCGGCTCGCCCGGCCTTGCCAGAATTCGAACCGGTCGGGCGTGAGCCGGTAGCCGCCCCAGTGCGGCGGGCGCGGCGGCTGCAGCAGGAAGCGCGCGCCGTAGCTTCGCGGCCTCCGCCACCAGCACGGCGCGGCTCGCGATCACCCGGCTCTGCGGCGAGGCCCAGGCCCCGATCCGCGAGTCGAGCGGACGCTGCGCGAAATAGGCGTCGGACTCTTCCGCGCTGGTGGCCGCGACCGTTCCCTCGATGCGCACCACGCGCTCCTGCTCGACCCAGTGGAACTGCAGCGCGGCATGGGGATTGCGCGACAGCTCCTGCCCCTTGCGGCTTTCGTAGTTGGTGTACCAGACGAAGCCGTTCGCATCGGCGCCCTTGAGCAGCACGGGTCGGGTCGAGGGCCGACCGCCTTCGCCCACGGTCGCCAGCGTCATGGCCGTGGGCTCGGGCACGTTCGCCTTGACGGCGTCCTCGAGCCAGGTCTCGAACTGCCGCAAGGGGGCGCTCGCCGCGTGCGACTCGTCGAGTTCGGCCCGCTCGTAGCTCTTGCGCAGGTGGGCGAGATCTTTCATGGCGCTGGTCCGGAAGCTCTTTGCCGGCGATTGTGCCCGAGCGCGGCTCAATCCGGCCAGAGCACGCGGCCGGCCCTGATCTCGTCGAAGAACCAGTCGTGGAAGCCGCGGGCGAGCATCCACTCGATGCGATCGCCGCGCCAGAAGATCTTCGTGCGCTCGAAGCTCGTGTTCGTGGCGATCGTCTTCATGAACTCGCCGGTGCGCCGGGCGTCGTCCAGGAAGATCCGGTCGCGCCGCATCGCGGCGAACCACGCGGCGAGGCGCGGGAAGCGCGCGGCGTCCAGCGAAAAGCCGAGCGGGCGCAGCGCGGACAGATGCGGCCAGAGGGCGAACTCGGCGATCGTCCACTGCCCGAACGGCGGTGTCGCCGGATACGCTTCGAGCACCGCTTCGATGCGCGCGAAGAGCGCGTCGAGGTCGCGCTGACCGGTTTCCTTCAGGCCGGGAAGCGGCTGGTCGGGGCGCTCGGCCCAGGTCCAGATCGAGCAGGCGAGCAGGATCGCATCGACGCGCACGTCGGCGAGGCGCTCGAGGGCGCGCGCCGCGACGCGCGCCTTGAGGTCCGCCGGGTGGATGGGGCGCTCGGGGTACCTGAGATCGAGATAGGCGACGATGTCGCTCGAGTTGACGACCGTGACGTCGCCGTCGACGAGCACCTTCCGCGCGCGCGTTGACCGCCTGCAGGCGCCCGCGGTTCGCGTGGCTCAGGCCGTCGACCGATTCGTAGGCGAGGCCCTTGCATGCGAGGGCCATCTCGACCTTGCGCGAGAAGGGCGAAAAGCCGTTGGTGAACAGGGTGAGCATGGGTCGCACGTCCGCGTCGTGGGTCTCGAAGTCTCGCAGATCGGGGCGCGATTGTCATCGCGCGGTTGCCACCGCCTGCGGCCACGGGAGCGCGACCGGGCGCCCGGATCCTGCGCGCCGGGCGTGCGTTCAGGCGCTCACGGTCGCGCCGGCCGGACGTCGGCGGCGCTCGCCGCCTTGAAGCAGCACACCTGCGCGGCGACGACGTCCTGCGGCGACGGCGGCGCGTTGAGGAGCAGCCACGGCGCACCGACCGCCAGCGCCAGGTAGACGCCGGCGATGACGATCGCGGCGCGCGCCGCATACCGACCGAGCAGATTGACGTTCATTGCGTTCATGGTCCACTCCTTCAGGCCGGCGGGCTTGCGCCGCCGCCGCGGCGAGGTGAAAAAGCCCCGCGGCAGCGGCCGGTGGCGATCTCCGGTCGCGCCGCGCGGGGGGAGGAAAGCGGCTCGCGCCGCGCCGTTTCCGTGGCGGATGCCGTGGACGGTGGGACGCGCGATTTCATGTGCCCAGAGTAGGCCGCCGGGGCGGCGCCGCGCGCCGGAACATTCGCAGCCGGCGCTGCGGAATATTCACGCCGCCGCGACTGACCGCGCCGCCGAACGGCACCGCGCGCGATGCGGACGCCGCGGGAACCGGCGACCCTTTGTGCTATAAATGCCTGGCGGGACCGCCGCTGCCGACACGAGAACGACAGGTGCGGCCGCGCTCCCGCTCCAAGCGACGCAGAGGGCGACACGATGACGATGCCGCGCGCGGTCCACGCGCACCACGGGAGGGCCGGCAGGCACTGACCGGCTGCGTGCGCCTGTGACTGCGGATTCCCCCAACGCCCGCGGGTCGGGCAACCCGCCCGCCGCGGTTGCGCCGCCCGCCGCGGCAGTGCCGCGCGTCGCGCCTGTTCCCGCGCTGCTCTTCAACGATGCCGAGGGCGCCGAGATCTGGCTGAAGACGCTGCCCCTCACCAGCATATCCGACACCTTCGCCGACCTCCTTGGCCAGCTGCGCGCGCTGGCCGCCGCCGACATTCCTCCGCGCGAACGGGCGCGCGTCGCCGAAGTGCTGCGCGACCGCGTCGCGTACCTGCATACCGAGCTGGCGCGCCGGTACGCAGGCAAGCCGCAGCCCGCCGGCGAGCGCGAGGGCGCCGCCGCCGAGCAGGCCATCGCGCTGTGGCAGGCGCTCTGGGAGCAGTACGCGGCGTGCCTGAAGCCGCTGCTCGAAGGCGATCCCGATCTCGGCAGCGTCAAGGCGTAAGCTGCTGCAGCGCGGCCTCTACGTCGGCAAGCAGCTGGTGCTGGTGTACGGGCTGGCGCGGCGGGTTCCGCCGGCAACGCTGTGGCAGGAGCTCCATGCGTACTACCGGCTTCGCCGAAATGCTCGACTGCACCGGCAGCGCGGTGTCCGATCCGCTGGTCCCGCACGGGGTGGGGATCTCCTGCTACTCGACCTACAGTCACGCGCTGCTGCTGGGGCTCGCCGATCCCTGCGCCATGTCGATCAAGCAGATTCAGCTCGCCGACCGCTGGCTCGAGATGTGGGCGCGCAAGGTCCACCCGGCCACGACGCCGCGCGAGTCCGACGGGCTGCTGATCCTCATCGATCTCGAGGCGCCCGCAGGGGCGACGCTGGCCGCCGCGGTGCCGGCCACGCCGCCGGCATCGTCTGCGCTACGCGTACGCCGGCCGGCTGGCGACGAGCGTGCGCGGCCGCCTGAAGCGCCTGCAGACGGGGTCCAATCCGGCGGAGCTGCAGCTCGGCCACGACTGCAGCGTCGAGCAGTGCACGACGCTGCTGTCCTATCTCGACTGGCGCTGGAACCAGCCGCCGCGCGCGCCGTCGCGGCCGGGCCGTCGTCGCTCGGCCTGTGCTCGGGCGGGCTCGACGCCGCCTACTATCGCGTCGGCGGCCGCACCTTCGACCGCCGGGGACCGCTGCGTCCGTTCGGCATGCAGAGCGCGCAGCATCTCGCATCGCTCGACGCGCTGACCGATTTCGACCGCGGCAAGGAGCAGGCCGAGCGCACCTGGGCGTGGGAGCGCTGGGAGGGCACCTACGAATGGCGTGAGGCGTCGCTCACGCGCGCGGGGCGCGCCCACTATCGCTGGCATCTGGAGCAGCTCGTCATCGTCCGCGACGACGAGCGCATCCGCGCCGGCTACGTGACGCGCATCGCGCAAGGCGACGGCGACGTGCTGGCGATCACGATCCGGTTGTGGTCCGGCACGCCCAAGGCGCTGACGCTGCGTCCGCTGACCGGCGCCATGGCCGAGGGGCCGCCGATGCCGGCGCTGCTGCTCGCGGAAACCCCCGAGGACAAGGCCTGCCTGATCCTCGCCTCGCGCACGTTCAATCCCAGCCGCGTGCTGCGCACCGCCGATCCCGGGCACGGGCAACGCTATCGGCTGACGCGCCTGCTGCAGCGGGGCGCGGATTTCGAGCGCGTGGCCTTCGACCAGGCGAGCTGACGCGCGCGCGGCACCGCGCGCCGACGGCCCATATGAAACCGTCCACCTGCGCGATGGCGGCACCGAGTGTCGTTTGTTGCGAGGCGGCCTACGGCCAGCGGAGCGACTGACGTGGCCAGCCGACTCGCGGGCGAAACCAGCCCCTACCTGCTCCAGCACGCCGGCAATCCGGTGGACTGGCATCCGTGGGGCAGCGAGGCGCGCGAGCGCGCGCGGCGCGAGGACAAGCCGATCCTGCTCTCGGTCGGCTACTCGGCGTGCCACTGGTGCCACGTGATGGCGCACGAGTCGTTCGAGGACCCCGCGGTCGCGGCCGTGATGAACGACCTCTTCGTCAACGTCAAGGTCGATCGCGAGGAGCGGCCGGACGTCGACCAGATCTACCAGGCGGCCCACGCGCTGCTCACGCGCCGCTCCGGGGGCTGGCCGCTCACGATGTTCCTGACGCCCGACGGCGAGCCGTTCTTCGGCGGCACCTATTTCCCGAAGGAAGGACGCTACGGGCTGCCGGGGTTCGCCGACCTGCTGCCGCGCGTCGCGGCGGCGTATCGCGAGCAGCGCGCGGCGATCGCGCAGCAGAGCGGGCAGCTGAGCGAGGCGCTCGCCAGCCTGGAGCCGGCGCCTGCGGCCGATGCCGGCGCGGCGCTGCCGGCATCGGCGCCGCAGGCGGCGCTCGCCGCGCTCGGGCGGAGCTTCGATCCCGAGCACGGCGGCTTCGGCACGGCGCCGAAGTTTCCGCACCCCACGGACCTCGCATTGTGTCTGCGCGCGCACGCGCGCACCGGCGACGCCGCGGCGCTGCGCATGGCGGAGCGCACGCTCTCGCGCATGGCCGACGGCGGCATCCACGACCATCTGGGCGGCGGCTTCTGCCGCTACAGCACCGACGGGCAGTGGTCGATCCCGCACTTCGAAAAAATGCTCTACGACAACGGGCCGCTCCTCGGCCTCTACGCGGACCTCGCGCGCATCACCGGCGACGCGCGCCATGCGGAGGTTGCGCGCGGCATCGTCGCGTGGCTCACGCGCGAGATGCGCGCGCCGGACGGCGGGTTCTACTCGAGCCTCGACGCCGACAGCGAAGGCGAGGAGGGGCGCTTCTACGTGTGGTCCGCGGACGAGGTCAGGCGCCTGCTGCCCGCTGCCGAGTACGCGCTCCTCGCCCCGCACTTCGGCCTCGACGGCCCGCCTAACTTCGAGGGCCGCGCGTGGAACCTGCGCATCGTGGTGCCGCTCGCCGACGTGGCCGCGCGATCGGGCGTGCCGGTGGGGGAGGCGCAGGCGCGCCTTGCGACGGCGAAAGCGACGCTGCTCGCGGCGCGCGGCGCGCGCGTGCGCCCCGGCCTCGACGACAAGATCCTCACCTCGTGGAACGCGCTGACGATCGCCGGGCTCGCGCGGGCGGCGCGCGCGCTCGCCCTGCCGGCTTGGGCCGACCTCGCCGTCGCGGCCGCGGACGCGCTGGGCCGCACGGCGTGGCGCGACGGCCGGCTGTTTGCCACGCGCAAGGGGCCGCACGCGCACCTCAACGCGTATCTCGACGACTACGCATTCCTGCTGGCGGCGCTGCTCGAGCTGATGCAGGCGCGGTTCCGGCCGGAGGACTTCGCGTGGGCGTGCGAAATTGCCGACGTGCTGCTGGCGCAGTTCGAGGACGCCACGCGCGGCGGCTTCTACTTCACCAGCCACGACCACGAACGGCTCATCCACCGGCCGAAGCCCGGCCACGACAACGCGACGCCGTCGGGCACCGGCGTGGCCGCGCTGGCGCTGATCGCGCTCGGCCACCTCGCCGCGGTGCCGCGCTACGTCGAGGCGGGCGAACGGGCGGTGCGGCTGCACGCCGGCGCGCTTGCCCGGGCGCCTTCCGGATACGCGACGCTGCTGGCCGCGCTCGAAGACACGCTGGCGCCGCCCGCGTCGGTGCTGCTGATCGGCGATGCGGCCGAGTGCGCGGACTGGCAGCGCGCGCTTGAAGCGCGCTTTCGCCCGGCCACGCAGGTGTTCGCTCTCGCGGGCAGCCGGGGCCTGCCGCCCGCGCTCGCCCGGGGCACCGCCGGGGCGAGGACGGCGGCCTGGGTGTGCCGGGGCACGCACTGCCTGCCGCCGCTACACACGCAGGACGCCCTCGAGCGCGCCCTCGGCGGCGGGCCTTGACGCGGCGAGTGGCGGCCGGCGGGCGCTTCCAGTACGATGGCGCCGCCTTCGCCCTCCCTGCCCTCATCCTTCACGGAGACTCCATGAAACCGATCCACGTCGTCATCGCCGCCGGGTTGCTTGCCGCCGGCGCGGCCCAAGCCCAGGACGGCGAGGCGCTGCTCAAGAAGTACGGCTGTGTAGCCTGCCACGCCAACGACAAGAAGGTCGTGGGGCCGGCGTACTTCGAGGTCGCGGCCAAGTACAAGGGCGACGCCGGGGCGGCGGCCAAGCTCGCGGCCAAGGTGAAGGCCGGAGGCTCCGGCGTGTGGGGCCAGATCCCGATGCCGCCGAACCCGAGCGTGCCGGACGCCGACATGAAGGCGATGATCGCCTACGTCCTCGCGCTGAAGAAATAGGGCGGTGCCGGGTGCCGGCGGCCCATGCCGGTTTTGACAGCACGCCCCCGCCCCGGTAACCTTGAACCGTCCGTGCAGGAGAGCGCGGCCGGGTCCGCAAGGGCTGGGCCGCCGCCGAAGGCGCAAGTCCTGTAACCGCTCAGGCACAAGGGACTGCGCGGACGCAACCGCAATCTGGAGAGCGGTCGCGCGGCGCGATTGAGTTCACGCTGCTGGCGGCCCACCGAAGGGGCACCCGGTCCGACGCCGCCGCCATCCGCGGCTTTGGATCGCAATCTCTCAGGTACAAAGGACAGACAGGGCGCCGTGGAGCAGTCTCCGCCGCGCCGTTTTTTCGTTTGTCGACCGGGAGCAGCGCGTGCCTAGACAGACCCCACTCAATGCCGCCCACCGCGCCGCCGGCGCGCGCATGGTCGATTTCGGCGGCTGGGACATGCCGGTCAACTACGGCTCCCAGATCGAGGAGCACCACGCGGTGCGCAGCGCCGCCGGCATGTTCGACGTGTCGCACATGCGCGTGGCCGATCTCGAGGGGCCGGGCGGCCGCGCCTTCCTGCGCCATGCCCTCGCCAACAATGTCGACAAGCTGAAGGTGCCGGGCAAGGCGCTCTACTCCTGCCTGCTGCGCGAGGACGGCGGCGTCATCGACGACCTGATCGTGTATTTCCTGCGCGAGGATCTCTTCCGGCTGGTGGTCAACGCCGGAACGGCCGACAAGGACATCGCCTGGCTGGGGCGGCTGCTGGCGGCGCGCGCGGCCCTGCACGGTCCGCAGCCGGTGCTGGTACCGCGGACCGATCTCGCGATGATCGCCGTGCAGGGCCCGCAGGCGCGCGCGAAGCTCTGGCATGCGCTGCCCGGCAGCGAGGCCGCCAGCGCGGGATTGCCGCCGTTCGCGGGCGCCGCGATGGGCGATGCCTTCATCGCGCGCACCGGCTACACCGGCGAGGACGGCTTCGAGGTCATGCTGCCCGCGCCGCGCGCCGCCGCGCTGTGGGATGCGCTCGTCGCCGCCGGCGTGCGCCCGTGCGGGCTGGGCGCGCGCGACACCCTGCGGCTCGAGGCCGGGATGAACCTCTATGGCCAGGACATGGACGAGACCGTGAACCCGCTCGAATCGGGGCTCGCGCTGGACCGTCGATCTCGCGAGCGCGCGCGATTTCGTCGGCAAGGCGGCGCTCGCCGCGCAGCCGCCGGCGCGCCAGCTCACGGGCCTCGTGCTGGTCGACAAGGGCGGCGTGCTGCGCGCGCACCAGAGCGTGCGCACGGCGCACGGCGCGGGCGAGATCACCAGCGGCACGTTCAGTCCGACGCTCAATGCCTCGATCGCGCTGGCGCGGCTGCCGGCCGGCGTCGCGGCGGGCGACGTGGTGCGGGTCGCGGTTCGCGACAAGGAGCTCGCGGCGCGCGTCGTCAAGCCGCCGTTCGCGCGCAACGGCAAGGCGTTGATCGCCTGATGCGGGGCGTGCCGCAATTCGGGAATCGCGTGAGGAATCTTTCTTCAAGGGAGTGCGCATGAACGTTCCGGGAAATCTCAGGTACACCGCAAGCCACGAATGGGTGAGGAGCGAGGCCGACGGCACCGTGACGGTCGGCGTCACCGACCACGCGCAGGCGGCGCTGGGCGATCTCGTCTACGTGGAATTGCCCGCCGTCGGCCGCGCCGTCGCCGCCGCCGAGGCCTGCGCCGTGGTCGAATCGGTGAAGGCCGCCTCCGACATCTATGCGCCGGTGGCGGGCGAGGTCGTCGCGGTCAACGAGGCGCTGTCCGCCACGCCCGAGGCCGTGAACGAGGACGCCTACGCAGCGTGGCTGTTCAAGCTGAAGCCCGCGGACGCCGCCGCCGCCGGCAACCTGCTCGATGCCGCCGCCTACGAGGCGACGATCGGCGACGCGTGACGCCTTCGCCTTCCAACCACGGGGCGGCCCGGTGAGCGCCGCCCGCGGAGCCATCCCATGCCCATGAACGACCGACCGCCGGCGATGCCCGGACCCCGCGTCGCGCTCGACGCGCTCGAGCAGGGCGACGCCTTCATCGCGCGCCACATCGGCACGACGCCGCAGGACCAGGCGGCGATGCTGGCGGCGCTCGGCTACCCCACGCGCGCGGCGCTGATCGACGCGATCGTGCCGGCGGCGATCCGCCGCGCGACGCCGCTGGCGCTGCCCGGGCCGGTCACCGAGACCGCGGCGCTCGCCAGGCTGAAGGCGATCGCAGGCAGGAACAGGGTGTGCCGGTCGTTCATCGGCCAGGGCTACTACGGCACCCATACGCCGGGCGTGATCGCCCGCAACATCCTCGAGAATCCGGCCTGGTACACCGCGTACACGCCCTACCAGCCCGAGATCTCGCAGGGGCGCCTCGAAGCGCTGATCAATTTCCAGACGATGGTCTGCGATCTCACCGGCATGGCGATCGCCAACGCCTCGATGCTCGACGAGGCGACCGCCGCGGCCGAGGCGATGACGCTGTGCCAGCGCATGGGCCGCAGCCCGAGCAAGACGCTGTTCGTGGCCGACGACGTGTTCGCGCAGACGCTGGACGTGGTGCGCACGCGCGCCGCGCCGCTCGGCATCGAGGTCGTGCGTCGGCGCCGCCGCCGCCGCGCCGGCCGCCGGCGCCTTCGCCGTGCTGCTGCAGTACCCCGGCGCGGACGGCGACGTGCGCGACTGCCGCGCGCTCGCGGCGGCGATCCACGCCGCCGGCGGCCTCGTCATCGTCGCCGCCGACGTGCTGGCGCTCACGCTGCTCACCCCCCCGGGCGAATGGGGCGCCGACGTCGTGGTCGGCTCGACCCAGCGCTTCGGCGTGCCGATGGGCTACGGCGGCCCGCACGCCGGCTACCTCGCCACCCGCGACGACTTCAAGCGCTCGATGCCCGGGCGCCTGGTCGGCGTCACCGTCGACGCCGACGGCGGGCCCGCCTATCGCCTCGCGCTGCAGACGCGCGAGCAGCACATCCGCCGCGAGAAGGCGACCTCGAACATCTGCACGGCGCAGGTGCTGCTGGCGGTGATGGCCAGCATGTACGCCGTCTATCACGGCCCCGACGGCCTGGCCACGATCGCGCGTCGCGTGCACCGCCTCGCCGCGATCCTGCGCGCCGGCCTGGGGCGCCTCGGGTTCGCGGTGCCGACCAGCGAGTTCTTCGACACGCTGATCGTGCGCACCGGCGACGCGACGCCGGGCATCGTCGAGCGCGGCGGAGCGCGCGGGCGTCAACTTCCGCCGCGTCGACGGCGCCACGCTGGGGCTCTCGCTCGACGAGACCACGACGCGCGCCGACGTCGAGCTCGTCTGGCGGATCTTCGGTGGCGGCGACGCCCCGTTCACGGTGGCCGAACTCGACGCCGGGACGGCCGACGCGCTGCCGGCGGCGCTGGCGCGGACCTCGCCGTTCCTCACGCACCCGACGTTCCACCGCTACCGCTGCGAAACCGAGATGCTGCGCTACCTGCGCCGCCTCGCCGACCGCGACATCGCGCTCGACCGCTCGATGATCCCGCTCGGCTCGTGCACGATGAAGCTCAACGCCACGAGCGAGATGATCCCGGTCACGTGGCCCGAGTTCGGCGAGCTGCACCCGTTCGCGCCGCCCGGCCAGGCCGCAGGCTATCGCGAGCTCATCGCCGAGCTGGAGCGCATGCTCTGCGCGACCACGGGCTACGCGGCGGTGTCGCTGCAGCCCAATGCCGGCTCGCAGGGCGAGTACGCCGGGCTGCTCGCGATCAAGGCGTACCACGCGAGCCGCGGCGAGGCGCACCGCGACGTCTGCCTGATCCCGGCCTCGGCGCACGGCACCAACCCGGCGTCGGCGCAGATGGCGGGCATGCACGTCGTCGTCGTCGCCTGCGACGCGGACGGCAACGTCGACCTCGCCGATCTCGAGGCCAAGGCCGCGCAGCATCGCGCGCGCCTGGCCGCGATCATGGCCACCTACCCGTCGACGCACGGCGTGTTCGAGGCCGGCATCCGCCGCATCTGCGAGATCGTCCACGCGCACGGCGGCCAGGTCTACGTCGACGGCGCGAACCTCAACGCGCTGGTCGGCCTCGCGGCGCCCGGCGAGTTCGGCGCCGACGTGTCGCACCTCAACCTGCACAAGACGTTCTGCATTCCGCACGGCGGCGGCGGGCCCGGCGTCGGGCCGATCGGCGTCGGCGCGCACCTCGCGCCGTTCCTGCCGGGGCACCGCTACCTGCCGGGCGCGGCGGGTGCCGCGTCGCCTCCGGCGGGGCACGAGGTCGGCGCCGTCAGCGCGGCGCCGTACGGCAGCGCATCGATCCTGCCGATCTCGTGGATGTACATCGCGATGATGGGCGGCACCGGCCTCACCGCGGCCACCGAATCCGCGATCCTCGCCGCCAACTACGTCGCGCGGCGCCTGGCCGACCACTACCCGGTGCTCTATTCCGGGCCCGGCGGTCTCGTCGCGCACGAGTGCATCCTCGACCTGCGGCCGCTGAAGGAGGAAACCGGCATCAGCGTCGACGACGTCGCCAAGCGGCTGATGGACTACGGCTTTCACGCGCCGACGATGAGCTTCCCGGTGGCCGGCACGCTGATGATCGAGCCGACGGAGAGCGAGCCGAAGGCGGAGCTCGACCGCTTCATCGAGGCGATGATCGCGATCCGCGCCGAGATCCGCGCCATCGCCGACGGCGCGCTCGACCGCGACGACAATCCGCTGAAGCACGCGCCGCACACCGCCGCGGCGGTCACCGCCGACGCCTGGAAGCACGGCTACGCCCGCGCGCAGGCGGCGTACCCCGCGGCCTCGCTCGCCGCCGCCAAGTACTGGCCGCCGGTGGCGCGCGTCGACAACGTCCACGGCGACCGGCACCTGTTCTGCAGCTGCATTCCGCTCGCCGACTACGCGGAGGATTCCGCGGCCGTGCCCGACACCGCGCCGGCCTGACCGATGCGGGTGCTCGTCCTCGGCGCGGGTGTGGTCGGCGTCACCGCGGCGTGGTATCTCACCGCCGACGGCCACGAGGTGACGCTGGTCGACCGCCGGGCCGAGCCCGCGCTCGAGACCTCGTTCGCCAACGGCGGGCAGATCTCGGCGCTGCATGCGGGGCCGTGGGCGGGCCCCGGCGTGCCGATGCAGATCCTGCGCTGGCTCGGCCGGGAGGACGCGCCGCTGCTCTTCCGGCTGCGCGCGGATGCCCGGCAGTGGCAGTGGATCCTGCAGTTCCTCGCCGAGTGCCGGCCCGCGCGCACGCGCCGCAATACGCGGGAGTGCCTCGCGATCGCCCTGTACTCGCGGGATTGCCTGCGCGCGCTGCGGGCGGAAACGGGCATCGAGTACGACCATCTCGAGCGCGGCATCCTCGAGCTGCACACCGACGCGGCGGCCTACGCGCAGGCGGTGGCCAAGGAAGCGCTGCTGCGCGAATTCGGCGCGTGGCGGGAGGTGAAGACGGCCGCCGAGTGCGTCGCGCTCGAGCCGGCGCTCGCCGCCTGCCACGATCGCATCGCCGGTGGCCTGTACGCGGCGAGCGACGAGTCGGGCGACGCCTGCCGCTTCACCCAGGAGCTGGCGCGCCGCGCCGCGGCGCGCGGGCTCGCTTTCCGCGGCAGCACGGCGGTCGAGGCGATCGCGGTCGAAGGCGGCGCGGTGCGCGGCGTGCGTTGCACGGACGCGGACGGCCGCGCCGAAGTGCTCGCCGCCGATGCCTACGTCGTGGCTCTCGGCAGCTGCAGCCCGCTGCTGCTGCGCCCGATCGGCGTGCCGGCGCCCGTCTACCCGCTCAAGGGCTACTCGGCCACGATCGACGTCGGCCGGCATCGCGGCGCGCCGACGGTCTCGCTCGGCGACGTCGCGAGCAAGATCGTGATCTCGCGGCTCGGCGAGCGGCTGCGCGTGGCGGGCACCGTCGAGTTCGACGGTTACGGCACCGCCCTCAACGCGGTGCGCTGCGAGGCGCTGGTGCGGCGGGTCTTCGACCTCTTTCCCGACGCGGGCGAGCGCGGCAGCGCGAGATTCTGGGCCGGCCTGCGGCCCGCGACGCCGTCCAACGTGCCGCTCGTGGGCCGCACGCGCTATCCGAACCTGTTCCTCGACACCGGCCACGGCACGCTGGGGTGGACGATGGCCTGCGGCTCGGGCCGCGCGCTCGCCGACATGATCGGCGGCCGCAAGCCGGAGGTCGATTTCGCGTTCACCTGACACGTAGCCCGGGTTGAGCGGAAGGCGAAACCCGGGTGGTTGCGTCCATGGGCGCGATTGCCCCGGGTCTCGCCTTCGCTCAACCCGGGCTACGCTCCGGCAGGCCCGGTGGCATGCGTCCCCTATAATGGCGCCCTCCCCCACGCCAAGACCGCGTTCGCGATGACCTTCGACCGCTATACCCGCTGGCAGGCTGCGTCGATTCATCTCGCCGCCAGCGCCGTGATTGCCGCCGGCGTCGTGGCGACGATGCTGCTGCTCTGGTATCCACGGCCGTATTTCCACGCCGCCGGCGGACTGACGCTGCTGCTGCTGCTGATCGGCGTCGACGTCGTCGTCGGACCGCTGCTGACGCTGATCGTGTTCGATCCGCGCAAGAAGCACCTCGTGTTCGACCTCGCGGTGATTGCGATGCTGCAATTCGGCGCGCTCGCCTACGGCGTCATGATCATGTTCAACGCCCGGCCCGTGTACGTCGCTTTCGCCGGCGACCGCTTCGAGCTGGTCGAGGCCAACGCGATCGATCCGGCCAATCTCGCCAAGGCGTCGCCGGCGTTCCGCGAGCTGCCGCTGACGGGGCCGAAGATCGTCGGCAGCCGGCTCCCGGCGAACCCGCGCGAGCTCGACGACCTGCGGATGGCCACGCTGTTCGGCGTGAGCATCGGCACGTTTCCGCAGCACTTCGTGCCGTACGCCAGCCAGTCGCGGCAGGTCGTGGCGCAGGCCGAGCCGCTGGCGAAGCTGCGCGGCAAGCATCCGGAAGGCGCCGCCGAGATCGACCGCGTGGTGGGCGCCAGCGGCAAGACGGAGGCCGAATTGCGCTACCTGCCCCTGCAGGCGCGGCTGGGCGACATGGCGGTGATCGTCGACGGGACCAGCGGCGCGGTGCAGGGCGTCGCTGCGGTCGATCCGTGGTAGCGCGCCGTCGCAGCGTTGCGGGGCCGCCCCGGCAGCGATGAGCGCCAGTGCGCTCCTGCGCGGTTGCGCAGCCGTCGTCCAGGGCGCGGGCTCCTCGGACTCGCGCTCGGTGCCACGGCGCTCGCGGCGCAGCCCCTGCCGTCGCCGTTGCCGCCGCCGGCGGCCCCGGCGGCACCCGCGTCCGCGGCCGGCCCGGCGAGCGTCCCGCTGCGGGCCGTGGCGGGCACGTTGCCCGCGCCGGCGATCAACGCCGCGGCCTACGTCCTGCTCGACGTCACCAGCGGGCAGGTGATCGTCGCCCACAACGGCGACGAGCGGCGCGACCCCGCATCGCTCACCAAGCTGATGACGGCCTACCTCGTGTTCGCCGCGCTGCGCGAGAAGACGATCACGCCGTCGCAGACCGTCAAGGTCTCGGACGCCGCGTGGCGGGCGGAAGGCTCGCGGATGTTCATCGAGCCGCGCAAGGCGGTGTCGGTCGACGAGCTGCTCAACGGCATGATCGTGCAGTCGGGCAACGACGCGTCGATCGCGCTGGCCGAGCTCGTCGCCGGCACCGAGTCCGCGTTCGCCGAACGGATGAACGCCGAGGCGAAGCGGCTGGGACTCGCCAACACGCACTTCGTGAACGCGACCGGCCTCTCCCAGCCGCAGCACTACGCGTCGGCCGAGGACCTCGCCCGGCTCGCCGCGGCGCTGATCCGCGATTTCCCCGACTACTACCCGTTCTACGCGCGCAAGGAATTCCGCTACAACAACATCACGCAGGCGAACCGCAACCGGCTGCTGTGGATCGATCCCTACGTCGACGGCCTGAAGACCGGCCACACCGAGACCGCGGGCTGGTGCCTGATCGCCTCCGCCAAGCGCGGCGAGCGCCGGCTGCTGTCGGTGGTGCTGGGCGCCGGGTCGGATGCCGCGCGCGCGAGCGAGAGCCAGAAGCTGCTCAATTACGGATTCCAGGCCTACGACACCATCGAGCTCTATCCGTCGGAGCGTCCGGTGTCGACGCTGCGCGTCTGGAAGGGCGCCGCGAACGAGCTGCCGGCGGGTTTCTTCACCGCCGCAGTATCTGACGCTGCCGAAGGGCAAGGCCGACAAGCTGGCGCTGACGATGGCGGCCACCGAACCGCTCGTCGCGCCGGTGACGAAGGGCCAGCCCGTGGGCAGCGTCAAGGTCGCGCTGGAGGGCAAGCCGGCCGCCGAGTTCCCGCTGGTGGCGCTGCAGGACGTGCCGGCCGGCAGTTTCCTCGGGCGCGCCTGGGATACGCGTGCGGCTGTGGACCAAGCATCCGTGAACGGCCGCGCGCCGTTCGAACCCGGGCCCGGCGCGGCGCACCGCCTTCCACTGCGAGCACACGATGATCGTTCACCTCAACGGCGCAGTTCCTTCCGCTCGAAGACGCAAAGATCTCGGTCCTCGACCGCGGCTTCATCTACGGCGACGGCGTCTACGAGCTGGTGCCCGTCTACCACCGGCAGCCGTTCCGCCTGCCGCAGCATCTCGCGCGCCTGCAGCAGCAGCCTCGACGGCATCCGCCTGCCGAACCCGCACACCGACGCGCAGTGGGAGGCGCTCATCCGCGAGCTGATCGCGCGGCAGCCCTTCGACCATCAGGGCGTCTACCTGCAGGTGACGCGCGGCGTGGCCAAGCGCGACCACGCGTTCCCGAAAGACGTCGCGCAGACCGTGTTCATGATGAGCAATCCGCTGGCGACGCCGCCGGCCGAGCAGGTCGAGCAGGGCGTGCCGGTGGTCACCGCCGAGGACAACCGCTGGCGGCGCTGCGACCTGAAGACGATCTCGCTCGTCGGCAACGTGCTGATGCGCCAGCTTGCCGCCGACGCCGGCGCGATCGAGACCGTGATGTTCCGCGACGGGTTGCTCACCGAAGCCTCGGCCTCGAACGTGCTGATCGTCGTCGCCGGCCGCATCGTGGCCCCGCCCAAGGACAACCTGATCCTGCCCGGCATCACCTACGACGCCGACGCTCGAATTCGCCCGCGACGCCGGCCTGCCCTTCGAGATCCGGCCGGTGCCGAGGGCCGAGGCGCTGGGCGCCGACGAGATGTGGCTGTCGTCGTCGACGAAGGAGGTGCTCGCGGTCACGACGGTCGACGGCAAGCCGTTCGCCGGCGGCCGGCCGGGGCCGGTCTTTCGCCGGATGCACGCCCTCTTCCAGCAGAAGAAACCGCGCAACCCGCAACAACCGTAACCGGCAATCCGCGGCCCGGCAATCCGTAGCCCGGCGTTGAGCGACGAGCGAAACCCGGGGCAGACGCGCGAACAGGACTGCGTTGCGACGCCCACCCGGGTTTCGCCGTCGCTCAACGCCGGGCTACGCGCAGCCGGGCCGCGTGCCCCGTTGCGGATCCGGGTTACGCGTCGTCGTCCCCCAGCGGCCGCGTGGTCCCGTAGCGGCCGTGATGAAAGACCAGCCCGATGCCGTTGCGCCGCTCGCAGTTGAGCACCTCGCCGATGAACAGCACGTGGTCGCCGGCGCGATGCCGCGCGTGGTGGCGGCACTCGAACCACGCGATGCATCCTTCGATCAGCGGGGCGCCGCCCGCGCCCGCCCGTAGGGGACGCCGGCAAACCGGTCGGCGTGCGGGCGCGAGAAGCGGCGGGCGAGCTCGACCTGGTCGTGCGCCAGCACGTTGATGCTGTAATGCCCGGCGTGCCGGAACGCGGCCAGCGTTTCGGAGCCCTCGGCCAGGCTCCAGACGATCAGCGGCGGATCGAGCGACACCGAGTTGAACGAGTTCGCCGTGAAGCCCGCGTACCCGCCGTCGCGCGGCCGGCGCGCAGATCACGGTGACGCCGGTCGCGAACTGCGCCAGCGCGTCGCGAAACTGCCGTTCGGTGAAGGGCAGGGGGCTCCGCGAGCGGGCTCGCGGCCGTCGGGTGGCGTCAAGGGGGGAGGGTTCGCGTCGCGGCGCACGGCGGGGAAGCTGCGATGGTAGCAGTGCCGGGCGGCGGGGCAAAACGGCCCGCTTCCCGCGCCGCGAATTTTGCTAGAATCGACTGCAGGCGAACGGACTGGTGCGCAGGCGGTGAAAGCGCACGCCAACGACCGTAGCGTGGCTTGCCCGGCCGGCGACTTCCGGCGGGCGGCAGGGGGATGACGCCATGTCAGCGACACTGGCCGAACCGCTCAAGAAGATGATCGCCAGGCGCTATGCGGGACGCGACCTGCCCGTGACGCTCGTGCTGCCCGACGGCGGGCGACTTGCCGCTGTCGCCGCGCGCCGAGGTCGACATCGTCGCCCGCACCTGGACCGGGTTGAAGGCGCTCGCGTCGCCGGCGCTCGGCAGCCTCGCCCGCGCGTACGTGCGCAACGAGATCGATTTCACCGGCAGCGCGCGGCGCATCCTCGGCATCGTCGACGCGATGGTCGGCGCCGTCGCGCACGGCCGCGACCCGGCCCGCGTGCGCGTCCGGGCCTACCTGCACCAGCGGCGCGCCAACCGCCGCAACATCGAGCACCACTACGACGTCTCCAACGCGTTCTACCGGCTGTGGCTCGACGCGCGGATGGTCTACTCCTGCGCCTATTTCCGCGACGACGGCGCAGACGCTCGACGCCGCGCAGGCCGCCAAGCTCGACCACATCTGCCGCAAGCTGCGCCTCGCAGCCGGGCGAGCGCTTGCTCGACATCGGCTGCGGCTGGGGCGGGCTCGTCTTCCACGCGGCCGAGCGCTACGGCGTCGCGGGCGACCGGCATCACGCTCTCGCGCAACCAGTACGAGCACGTCCGGCAGCAGATCGCCGAGCGCGGCCTCGCCGGCCGCGTCGACGTGCAGCTGCGCGACTACCTCGACCTGCCCGAGGACGTCCTCTACGACAAGATCGCGAGCGTCGGGATGTTCGAGCACGTCGGCGTGCGTCGCTACCCGAGATACTTCGGCAAGATCTGGCGCGTGCTGAAGCCGGGCGGGCTCGTGCTCAACCACGGCATCACGCACAACATGATCGGCGCCGACAGCCTGGGCAGCGGCATCGGCGAGTTCGTCGACACCTACGTGTTCCCGGGCGGCGAGCTCGCGCACGCGGCGATCGTCATCCAGGGGCTCGCGCGCGAAGGGCTCGAGCTGATCGACGCCGAGGCGCTGCGCGAGCACTACGCGAAGACGCTGTGGAGCTGGTGCGAGCGGCTCGAGGCGAATGCCGACGCCGCCCGCGCGGAAGTCGGCGACGAGAAATACCGAATCTGGCGCATCTACCTGGCCGGCTCGGCGCACGCGTTCGACCGCGGGTGGCTGTCGCTGTTCCAGCTGCTGGCCGGCAAGCCGCACGCCGACGGCCGGCTGCCGCATCCGCTGACCCGCCACTACATGTACGGGGCGTGACCGGCCCGCCCGCCTTGCCCTTCGTCCGGCGCCTGTTGCCCCGCCGGCCCCGCGTCCCCATCTAACGGCATTCCGAGCGCGCCATGCCGACCCTGCCCGCGACCACGACCGAATCCCTGCTCACGTTCCCCTGCGCCTTTCCGATCAAGGTCATGGGACGCACGCAGGACGGCTTCGCGCAGGCGATCGTGGCGGTCGTGCACAGGCACGTCCCCGACTTCGACGCGGCCACGCTCGAGATGCGCGCCTCGCGCGCCGGCCGGTACCTGTCGCTCACCTGCACGGTGAACGCGACGTCGCGCGAGCAGCTCGACAACCTGTACCGCGACCTGACCGCGCATCCCATGGTTGCGCTGGTCCTATGAGCGCTGCCGGGCCGCCCCAAGGCGCGAATTGCGCCCCCTCGGGGGGTGTGGGGGCACAAGCAAGCGCTGCCGGGCCGCCCCAAGGCGCGAATTGCGCCCCCTCGGGGGGTGTGGGGGCACAAGCAAGCGCTGCCGGGCCGCCCCAAGGCGCGAATTGCGCCCCCTGGGGGGGTGTGGGGGCACATGGAAGCGCCGTCGGGACGGCGTCGCCGCCGGAGAGCGTGCGCGAAATCACCGCCGCCGGGAGCGTCGTCCGCGCGCTCGGGCGCACCGACTACGAGACCACGTGGCGCGCGATGCAGGCGTTCACCGCTGCGCGCACGCCGGCGACGACGGACGAGATCTGGCTGACCGAGCATCCGCCGGTCTATACGCTGGGACTCGCCGGCCGGCAGCGGCACCTGCTGCGCGACAACGGCATCCCCGCGATCGGCGTCGATCGCGGCGGGCAGATCACCTACCACGGGCCCGGCCAGCTCGTCGCCTACCTGCTGTTCGACCTGCGCCGCTCGCAGCAGGGCGTGCGCGCGATGGTCCGGGCGATCGAGGCCGCGGTGGTAGAATGGCTTGATTCATTGGGCATTTCGGCCTACGGCAAGCCCGCGGCGCCCGGCGTCTACACGATGGCGACCGGCGTCGAGGCCAAGATCGGCGCGTTGGGACTCAAGGTCCGCAATGGGTGCACCTACCACGGCGTGGCCGTGAACATCGCCATGGACCTCTCCCCGTTCGCCGACATCGATCCCTGCGGTTATCCGGGCCTCGCGGTCACGCAGCTCGCCGACCTCGGCGTGACGCGGACCGTCGAGGAGGCGGGCGCCGAGCTGGCGCCGATCCTCGCCGCGCACCTCGCCATGAAGGCCCGCCCGTGAGCGCGCCGGGCCGTCCCAAGCGCGAACACCGGAGTGCGCAGCACGAAGGTAGTCCAATGACCACGCCCGTCCCGCCCGCCCCCGCCAACGCCGCCGGCGTCAAGCACCGCGGCGAGGCCAAGACCGCCCGCATCCCGATCAAGGTCGTCGCCGCGGAGCGCCTCAAGAAGCCCGACTGGATCCGCGTGCGCGCGTCCTCGTCGCCGCGGTTCAACGAGGTGAAGGCGATCCTGCGCGAGCACCAGCTGCACACGGTGTGCGAGGAAGCCTCGTGCCCGAACATCGGCGAGTGCTTCAGCAAGGGCACCGCCACGTTCATGATCATGGGCGACATCTGCACCCGGCGCTGCCCGTTCTGCGACGTCGGGCACGGCCGCCCGCTGCCGCTCGACGCCGGCGAGCCCGCCAACCTCGCGCAGACGATCGCGGCGCTGAAGCTCTCCTACGTCGTCATCACGAGTGTCGACCGCGACGACCTGCGCGACGGCGGCGCGCAGCACTTCGTCGACTGCATCCGCGCGGTGCGCCTGCACTCGCCGGCGACGCGGATCGAGGTGCTGGTGCCCGATTTCCGCGGCCGCCTCGACCGCGCGCTCGAGATCCTGACGCAGGCGCCGCCCGACGTGATGAACCACAACCTCGAGACGGTGCCGCGGCTCTACCGGCAGGCGCGCCCGGGCTCCGACTACGCGCACTCGCTGCGGCTGCTCGCCGACTTCAAGGCCCGCTTCCCGGACGTGCCGACCAAGTCCGGGCTGATGGTGGGCCTCGGCGAGACCGACGACGAGATCCTCGCCACGATGCGCGACATGCGCGCGCACGACATCGACATGCTGACGATCGGCCAGTACCTGCAGCCCACCGCCGGGCACCTCGCCGTGCAGCGCTACGTGCATCCCGACGTGTTCGCGCTGTTCGAGCGCGAGGCCGCCGCGATGGGCTTCCGCCACGCCGCGGTCGGCGCGCTGGTGCGCTCGTCGTACCACGCCGACCGGCAGGCGGACGCCGCGCTCGCCGCGCCGTAACGGCGGACGACGGCGTAGCCCGGGTTGAGCCGTAGGCGAAACCCGGGGCAGGCGCGGGAAAGGACGCGCGCGCCCATTGCGGCGCCCACCCGGGTTTCGCTCGCGCTCAACCCGGGCTACGCCATCCACGCACACGCCCCGGGTTATGGTTTCGGCGGCGGCGCGTCCTTCGGCCACAGGATCCACATCCGGCCGTCCTGGCGCATGCGGCCCGCTTCGCGCCCGGCGTCGTCGCCGAACCCCCAGAAGAAATCGCCGCGGATCGCGCCGCGGATCGCGCCGCCGGTGTCCTGCGCGAGCATCAGCCGCTGCAGCGGCCTGGTCGACAGCGGATAGGTGGTGGCGAGGCAGACCGGCGCGCCGAGCGGAATCGAGCGGGTGTCGACCGCGAGCGCGCGCTCGCGCAGCAGCGGCACGCCGAGCGAGCCGTAGGGCCCGTCGATCTGCGCTTCGAGCGTGCCCGGCGCCGGCGGCGGCACGTCGCGGAAGAACACGTAGCTGGGGTTCTCGTCGAGCAGCGCCGGCAGCTTGTCGGGGTTCTTCTTCCCCCACGCCCGGATTCCCTGCATCGACGCCTGCGCGAGCGTCAACTCGCCGCGCTCGATCAGCACCGTGCCGATCGACCGGTACGGATGCCCGTTCTGGTCGGCGTAGCCCACGCGCATCACGCTGCCGTCCGGGAGCCGGATGCGGCCGGAGCCCTGGATCTGCAGGAAGAACGCCTCGACCGGATCCTCGACGTAGACCAGCACCTTGTCGGCGACCGGCGCGCGGCCCGTCTCGATGTCGGCCCGCGGCCAGTAAGGAACCACGCGCCGGCCGTCGACGCGCCCGCGCAGCCGCTTGCCCGCAAGCTCCGGGTAGAGCGACGCGAGGTCGATGGTCAGCAGGTCGTCGGGCACCGCGTACAGCGGCACCGAGAAACGCGCGCTGCGCACGCGGCTGCCGGCGAGCAGCGGCTCGTAGTAGCCGGTGATCCTGCCCGTGTCGCTGCCGTCCGCGGCCACGACCTGGTATGGGATAAAATGGGTTTCGAAAAAAGCGCGGACCGCCGCGGCGCTGCTGCCGTCGGCGGCGCCGGCGGCGTCGCACGGCGGATTGCCACAGCGCCTGCTTCGCGGGGGCGGCGACGAGCGCCTTGCAGCCGACGCGGAAGGCGGGCCACGCGGCCTGCACCTCGTCGGCGTTCCACCCCGGCAGCTCGATCCACGGCACCGGGCGATAGGCGGCGGGGAGCGAAGGGGCGGCGGCCGGCGCGACGGCCGGCGGTGCGACAGGCGGCGGCGCGACGGGCGGCGCGCGCGGGCGGCGGCGCGGTCACGCAGCCGGCCAGCACGGCCGCGCCGAGGAGCCACGGCGCAAGACGCGGGACGGCACGCGATGTGCGAAGGGGACGACGCGCGATGGGATGGATCCTGCTCGAGGCGCTGGTCGCGTTGCTGCTGGCCGTGGGCATCGTGTGGTGGACGATGGGCCCGAAGATGCGCAAGCCTCCGCCGGGCGACGACGGGACGCCGCGCTGACGCCGGGTCAATGCAGCACGCGCGGCACCGACAGCGTGAACACGGGGATCTCGGCCTCGAACGCGTGGCCGTCCTCGGCCACCATCTGGTAGGTCCCGCGCATCGTGCCCACCGCGGTCGCAAGGCTGGCGCCGCTCGTGTACTCGAAGCTCTCGCCGGGCTTCAGCAGCGGCTGCTGGCCGACGACCCCCAGCCCCTTCACCTCCTGGACGTGATGGTCGCTGTCGGTGATGATCCAGTGCCGGGAGAGCAGCTGCGCCGGGACGCTGCCGCTGTTGGTGAGCGTGATCGTGTAGGCGAACGAGTACTGGTTGCGCGACGGATCGGACTGATCGGCGAGGTAGCGCCGCCAGCGTGGCGACGGTGATCTCGTATTTCTTGCTCTCGGCCATCGGGGGCGGGCCACGAAGATAGTCGGAGGATTATAACGCGATGCCCGAACACAAGATTGCGCCGTCGATCCTGTCCGCCGACTTCGCGCGGCTCGGCGAGGAGGTCCGCGCGGTGATCGCCGCCGGCGCCGACCTCATCCACTTCGACGTGATGGACAACCATTACGTTCCCAACCTCACGATCGGGCCGCTGGTCTGCGAGGCCATCCGGCCGCACGCGAGCGTGCCGATCGACGTGCACCTGATGGTGAAGCCGGTGGACCGGATCGTGCCGGATTTCGCCAAGGCGGGGGCCGCCATCATCAGCTTCCATCCCGAGGCGTCCGAACACGTCGACCGCACCATCGGCCTCATCCACGACTGCGGCTGCAAGGCCGGCCTCGTCTTCAACCCGGCCACGCCGCTCGTCTGGCTCGACCACGTGATCGACAAGCTCGACCTGGTGCTGATCATGTCGGTGAATCCGGGCTTCGGCGGCCAGTCGTTCATCCCGCACACGCTCGTCAAGCTGGCGGCGGCGAGGCAGCGCATCGACGCGGCGGAGCAGCGCACCGGGCGCCCGATCATCCTCGAGGTCGACGGCGGCGTGAAGGTCGACAACATCGGCGCGATCGCCGCGGCCGGCGCCAATGCGTTCGTCGCGGGCTCGGCGATCTTCGGGGCGGCGGACTACAAGGCGACGATCGCGAGCATGCGCGCCGCGATCGCAGGCGCACGGTGACGAACGCCGGCGCGGCCGCCGCGGACGCCGGGACCGGCGTCTTCGCGGTCAGCGCCATCGCGTTCGACCTCGACGGCACGCTGCTCGACACCATCCACGATCTCGCCGCGGCCGTCAACGCGCTGCTCGCGGAGCTTGGGTACCCGCCGCTGCCGAAGGACACGGTCCGCGCGCTGGTCGGCAAGGGCATCGCCAACCTGATGCGGCGCGCGCTGGCGATCGCCGGCGACGTTCCCGTCGACGCGATCGACGCGGACACGCTCGCGGACGCGCTGACGCGCTATCAGCGCCACTACGCCGCGGCGCTCGGCCGGGAGACGCTGCCGTTTCCGGGCATGGCGGCAAGCCTCGCGCGCCTGCGCGCGATGGGCTTTCCGCTCGCCCTCGTCACCAACAAGGCGGACCGCTTCGTGCGGCCCCACCTCGAGCACGCCGGGATCGCGGGCACTTCGCGCTGATCATCGGCGGCGATACGCTGCCCACGCGCAAGCCCGATGCCGGGCCGCTGCTGCACGTCGCGGCGGCCTTCGGGATCGCGCCCGCGCGCCTGCTGATGGTCGGCGATTCGATCAACGACGTCCAGGCGGCGCGCGCCGCGGGGTGCCCGGTGCTGGTGCTTCCGCACGGCTACAACGAGGGGCTGCCGGTGCACAGCCTCGACGCCGATGGTATAGTTCCCACGCTCGCCGCGCTCGCCGACCGCGTGCGCCGCGTGGATGCCCCGGTTCGATCGCCCTCCTCTGCCTGATGTCCGTGAGCTTCGACCTCTCCGCCGGCAACGACGCCACCGCCCCCGCGCGGTGGTGGTGCGCGACCTCATGGCGCCGCTGGCGCCGCTGACCGTCCGCGCCTTGGCGGCGCGCGCCCGAAGCGCCGCCCCGCAGTACCGCGCAGCCCTCCCGCGTGCGCACAGTTCACCGCCCAAACGCCATGACCGAAGCCGAATTCCGCGCGCTTAGCCGCCAGGGTTACAACCGCATTCCGCTCGTCCTCGAGTCGTTCGCCGACCTCGACACGCCGCTGTCGCTCTACGTCAAGCTCGCCAACGCGCGCTACTCGTTCCTGCTCGAGTCCGTCGTCGGCGGCGAGCGCTTCGGGCGCTACTCGTTCATCGGCCTGCCCGCGAAGATCCGCATCCGCGCCCGCGGGCGCTCGATCGAGGTCGGCAGCGACGCCGGCGTGCTCGAGCGTCACGAAGGCGACCCGCTCGCGTTCGTCGGCGACTTCCTGCGCCGCTACCGTGTGGCCCCCGGCGCCGGGCTGCCGCGCTTCTACGGCGGCCTCGCCGGCTACTTCGGCTACGACACCGTGCGCCACATCGAGACGAAGCTCGCCGGCCGCGGGCCGGCCGGAGCCTCGGGCATCGACGACGTGCCGGACATCCTGCTGCTGCTCACCGAGGAGCTCGCCGTCGTCGACAACCTCGCCGGCAAGATCTACCTGATCGTCTACGCCGACCCGCAGGCCCCGGATGCCTATGCGCGGGCGAAGGCGCGCCTCGCCGAGCTGCACGCCAGGCTGCGCCAGCCGGTGACGATTCCCTACGAGACCGGCGGCGCGGTGACGCAGGCGGCCAGCGAATTCGGCGGCGACGGGTTCAAGGCGGCGGTCGAGCGGGCGAAGGCCTACATCGCCGCCGGCGACATCATGCAGGTCGTGCTGTCGCAGCGGCTCGTGCGGCCGTTCACGTCGTCGCCGCTGTCGCTCTACCGCGCGCTGCGCTCGCTCAATCCGTCGCCGTACATGTTCTATTACGACTTCGGCGATTTCCACGTCGTCGGCGCGTCGCCGGAGATCCTGGTGCGCAAGGAGGGCAGCGCGGTCACGCTGCGCCCGATCGCCGGCACGCGGCCCCGCGGCGCGACGCGCGAGGCCGACGAGCGGCTCGCGCAGGAGCTCCTGGCCGACCCGAAGGAGCTTGCCGAGCACGTGATGCTGGTCGACCTCGGGCGCAACGACGTCGGCCGCGTCGCGCAGACCGGCACGGTCAGGGTCACCGACCGGATGCAGGTCGAGCGCTACTCGCACGTGATGCACATCGTGTCCAACGTCGAGGGCACGCTGAAGCCGGGCCTCACCAGCATCGACGTGCTGCGCGCGGCGTTTCCCGCCGGCACGGTCAGCGGGGCGCCCAAGGTGCGGGCGATGGAGATCATCGACGAGCTCGAGCCGACGCGGCGCGGCATCTACTCCGGCGCCGTCGGCTACGTGAGCTTCCACGACGACATGGACACGGCCATCGCGATCCGCACGGCGGTGGTCAAGGACGGCACGCTCTACGTGCAGGCCGGTGCGGGCATCGTCCACGACTCGGTGCCGGAGTCCGAGTGGCAGGAGACTGGCAACAAGGCGCGCGCGGTGCTGCGCGCGGCCGACATGGTGCAGCAGGGGCTCGACGCGAAGGCCTGAGCGACCGTGAAGAACCCGGAGCAGCTTGAAAGCACATGCTGCGAGCACCCGACGCCACACATGCCCGAACCCATGCCAACGCCAGCGGCGACGCTCTTTCAGGATGACAGTTACCGCGGCCGGACCGCGGCGGAAAAGGCCTTCTACAAGGATTGCGCGGAAGTCCACGATCTGCCGCCGATCTTTCACTACTGGTCGAACAAGTACCTCCGCCCAAAGCTCGAGGCGTTCGGATTCAGCTCTCCGGACGAGATGTTCAGGAAGTACCTGCTGAAGCAGGCCCGGCGGCGCCCGCAGGAGACGCTCCGGTTCGTGAGCATCGGAGCGGGCAACTGCGACCTGGAAATTGCGCTGGCGTCATACCTCCGCGACCAGGGGCACCACGATTTCACGATCGACTGCCTCGACTTCAGTCCGACGATGCTGGAGCGGGGGCGCGCCAGCGCTGCCGCCAAAGGCCTTGGAGAGAACATCCGCCTGCTCGAGGCCGACTTCAACCAGTGGACGCCGGCACGCGACTACGACGCGGCGCTGGCCAACCAGGCGTTGCATCACGTCGTGAATCTCGAAGGGCTGTTCGGCCGGATCAGGGGCTGCCTCAAGCCGCACGGCTCGTTCATCATTTCGGACGTCATCGGACGCAACGGCCACCTGCGCTGGCCCGAAGCTCTTGCGATCGTGAACCAGTTCTGGCGCAGGCTGCCGCCGTCCTACCGCTTCAATCCAAGCCTCGATCGGTACGAGGAGCGCTACGAGGACTGGGACTGTTCGACCGAGGGTTTCGAGGGAATCCGCGCGCAGGACATCCTGCGCCTGCTTCTCGCCAATTTCCATTTCGAGCTCTTCATCGGCTTCGGCAATGTGATCGACCCGTTCATCGATCGTGTGTTCGGGCACCACTTCGATGCCGCGAACCCGTGGGACCGGGCGTTCATCGACCAGGTGCAGGAACGCGACGAGCGGGAGCTGGCCGCCGGCCGCATCACGCCCACGCACATGATCGCGGTCCTGGGCAACGACCCCGGGACTCCGACCCTTTTCCACGAACCGCTGCGTCCGGAGTTCTGCCTGCGGTCCACTCCTGCGGCCGAACCCGCGACCCACGGGCAGGCGCAGCAGGACGCCTACGACTGGCGCTCCTGGCCCCACAGTCCCCAGGCAGAGCTCGAGACAGCCTGCCGGCACCTGCGGGAGGCCGAAATCCGCCTCCAGGCGCGCAACAGGGCGCTCGAGGAACGCGCAGTGTCGGCGCGGTGGCTCGAGAAGGAGCTGGAGGAACGCACCGCCTGGGCGCTCGGCCTCGCCAAGGAACTGGAGGAGCGCACCGCCTGGGCTCTGCGCCTCGACCAGGAACTCGCGGAACGCGCCGCCCGGGCACTGCGTCTCGACGAGGAGCTGGAGGAGCGCACCGCCTGGGCTTTGCGTCTCGACCAGGAGCTGGCGGAACGCACCGCCTGGGCTTTGCGCCTCGACGAGGAAATGGCGGAACGCACCGCCTGGGCTTTGCGCCTCGACGAGGCGCTCGCCGAGCGCACAGCCTCGACGCTCCGGCTCGAGACGGAACTCGCGGAGCGCACGGACTCGGCTCGCCGGCTCGAGACGGAACTCGCGGAGCGCACCGCGTCGGCTCGCCGGCTCGAGACCGAACTCGAGGAACGCACCGCCTGGGCCCTGCGTCTCGACAAGGAACTTGCGGAGCGCAACGCCTGGATGCAGGAGTTCAACCGCACGCTGGACCGGCTGCCCTTTGCAAGGGCGCTCTGGAAGCTTGCCCGGAAGGCTCTCAGCTGACCCGTCGACGGTGATCCACCGCGAGAACAATTTCGATTTCATCCGCTTTCTGGCAGCGTCGCTGGTGCTGTTTTCGCATTCGTACGCGCTCACCGGCATGGGCGGCGCCGAGCCCCTCGTGCAGCTGACCAACGGCCGCTACGGGTTCGGCGTCCTGTCTGTGCGCGTGTTCTTCGTGCTGAGCGGCTTCCTCGTCTGCCAGAGCTGGATCCGCCGGCCGCAGGTCGTGCCGTTCGTCGTCGCCCGCTCGCTGCGCGTGCTTCCCGGCTTCGCGGCGGCGCTGGCGTATGCGGTCCTTGTCGGACTGTTCGTGAGCCGCCTGTCGCCGGAGGCGTATATCACCCACCCGGAGACGTGGCGCTACTTCTGGCACAACCTGACCATGCGCACCGAGTTCTTCCTGCCGGGCGTTTTCGACGACAACATCTACCCGCGCGCCGTGAACGGTTCGATCTGGTCGCTGCGCTACGAAGTGCATGCCTATGCCGTCATGCTGGCGCTGGGCTTCCTCACGCTGCTGCGGCCGCGGCTGGGCGGCGTGCTCGTGTGGGCCGCCGCGACGGCCACCATCTGGCTCGTCCCGTCCCTGTGGGGCATGGCGGCCGGGAAGTACGCGCCGGTCATGCACATGTGCATCTGCTTCGTGATGGGGTCGCTCGTGGCGCTCAACCCGGTGGTCATCCGCCACCTCGGTTGGGTGACGATCGCACTGGCTGCGACGCTGCCCTTCGCTGCCGGCGGCGGGCTCGACTACCACGTCAACGCGCTGCTGTGCGCGTTCTTCCTCTGGTTCGCGCATCGGCCCGTGCCGGTGCTGCGCAGTTGGGCGCGCTTCGGCGATTTCTCGTACGGCATCTTCATCTACGCGTTCCCGACGCAACAGCTGATCGCGCTCCACCATGCGACGGATCAGCGGCCGCTGCTGATGACGCTCCTCGCGTTTCCCGCGACGCTCGCACTTTCTGTGTTGTCATGGCATCTGGTCGAAGGGCCGTGCCAGGCAATGAAGCGCCGCCTCTCCGATGCGCTGCAACGGCGGGTCGACGGTGCGCACCAGTGGCTCGCGGCGCAGACGCGGCGCGGGCGCCCGGCCGCGTTCAGCGGACGAGGCGCGACAGCCCGCTCTCGCGATGGGTCTCCTCGATCCGGTAGCCCGCCGCCTCGATCGCCCGCCGCGTCTGCGGCGAAGGATTGAACAGGAACACGTCGCCGTCGAGGTCGGGGATGACCAAGGGCCGCCGGTCATCGAGCAGGCGGATGCGCACGTGCGGCGCGAGGCGATAGCCGAGCGAGATCACGTTGCGCGGATTCGGCCCCGAGGCGTCGGAGATCAGCAGAGGGTGCGCCGCCCGGTTGACGATGCGGGCCGCCGTCAGGTTGTGGCCGGAGAACGACTTGTTCCACCACGTCTCGGCCTGCGCGCTGGCTGCTGCCGACACGACTCCGCCGAGGATCAGCGCCGCCGGCACCGTCTGCCAGAGCCTCCGGCGGGGCGAGCCGGTGGACAACGCACGCTCGCTCAGCAGATGCGCGACGGCGAGCAGCAGCCCGAGGTAGCAGGGGATCAGAAAGCGCGGCGCGCTGCGAATTTGCCCACGAGCGCGAAATTCCGCGATAATTGGCCGTGGCTACCTATCTCCCGGTTCTCTGCGTTGCCTTCCGGCGCTGGCGAAAGCCTGCCGCCTGAATCTCCCCTTCCGGCGCAACCGCCGGTGCCCGCCCCGCCTCCCACGGGCCTCGCCCGGGAACGCGGGCAGCAAGGTCGGCAGCACGCTCCCGTCCCGCGCCCGCCGACATCAGGTATCCGTACGATAGGTGCACCATGCTCCTGCTGATCGACAACTACGACTCGTTCACCTACAACCTCGCCCAGTATTTCGGCGAGCTGGGCGCCGAGGTGCACGTCTACCGCAACGATGCGCTCACCCTCGAGCAGATCGCGGCGTGGCAGCCCCGGCACCTCGTGATCTCGCCGGGGCCGTGCACGCCGAGCGAGGCGGGCATCTCGGTGGCGGCGATCGAGCGATTCGCCGGGCAGTTTCCGATCCTCGGCGTGTGCCTTGGCCACCAGGCGATCGGCCAGGCCTTCGGCGGCTGCATCGTCCGCGCGCAGCGCGTGATGCACGGCAAGCTCTCGGCGGTCACGCACGACGGGCGCGGTGTCTTCAGCGGGCTGCCGTCGCCGCTGACGGTGACGCGCTACCATTCGCTCGCGATCGAGCGCGAATCGCTGCCGGCGTGCCTCGAGATCTCGGCCACCGCCGAGGACGGCGAGATCATGGGGGTGCGCCACCGCGAGCTCGCGGTCGAAGGCGTGCAGTTCCACCCCGAGGCGATCCTGACCGAGCACGGCCACGCGCTGCTCTCCAATTTCCTGGAAGGCCGGCGCTGAGGCGACCCCGCGCCGCCGGCACCGACACCCGCAATCACCGACCCGGAGGAACCATCATGACCATTACCGCGCAGGAAGCACTGCAGCGCACGATCGAGCACCGCGAGATCTTCCACGACGAGATGCTGTCGCTGATGCGCCAGATCATGAGCGGCGAGGTGTCGCCGGTGATGATCGCGGCGATCACGATTGGCCTTCGCGTGAAGAAGGAGACCGTCGGCGAGATCGCCGCGGCGGCGCAGGTGATGCGCGAGTTCGCGACGCGCGTCGAGGTGCCCGACCGCGAGCACCTGGTCGACATCGTCGGCACGGGGGGCGACGCGTCGCACACGTTCAACATCTCGACGGCGTCGATGTTCGTCGCCGCGGCCGCCGGCGCGCGCGTCGCCAAGCACGGCGGCCGCTCGGTGTCGTCGAAATCCGGCAGTGCCGACGTGCTCGAGGCGCTGGGCGCCAACATCATGCTCAAGCCGGCGCAGGTGGCGCAGTCGATCGCCGAAACGGGTGTGGGCTTCATGTTCGCGCCGGCGCACCACAGCGCGATGAAGCACGCCGCGCCGGTGAGGAAGGAGCTCGGCGTGCGCACGATGTTCAACATCCTGGGGCCGCTCACCAACCCGGCGGGCGCGTCCAACCAGCTGCTGGGCGTCTTCCACCCCGATCTCGTCGGCATCCAGGTGCGCGTGCTGCAGCGCCTGGGCAGCAGCCACGTGCTGGTCGTCTACGGCAAGGACGGCATGGACGAGGTCTCGCTCGGCGCCGCGACGATGGTGGGCGAGCTGAAGGACGGCGAAGTGCGCGAGTACGAGATCCATCCCGAGGACTTCGGCCTGCGCATGATCTCCAACCGCGGCCTCAAGGTCGCCGGCGTGCAGGAGTCGAAGGACATGCTGCTGGAGGCGCTCGACAACGTCGAGGGCACGCCGCGCGAGATCGTGATGCTCAACGCCGGCACGGCGCTGTACGCGGCGGATGTCGCCGGGTCGATCGCCGAGGGCATCGAACGGGCGCGCGAGGCGATCGCCTCCGGCGCTGCGCGGCGCAAGCTCGAAGCGTTCGTCGCCGTCACGCAGAAGCTCGGCGCGTGAATGGAATGGTGTAGCCCGGGTTGAGCGGAGCGAAACCCGGGTGGCCGTGGCAATGACCCCGTTGTGGCCTTCCGTGCGTCCACCCGGGTTTCGCTCCGCTCAACCCGGGCTACCCGCACATGGCTGACATTCTCCGGAAAATCCTCGCAACGAAGGCCGAGGAGGTCGCCGCGGCGAAGCGCATCCGGCCCTACGTGGTCGTTGCCGCCGCCGCGCGCGCCGCGCCGCCGCCGCGCGATTTCGAAGCCGCGCTGCGCGCGAAGATCGCGTCCGGACGCTCCGCGGTGATCGCCGAGATCAAGAAGGCGAGCCCGAGCCGCGGCGTGCTGCGCGCCGACTTCGATCCCCCGGCGATCGCGCGGAGCTACGAGGCCGCGGGTGCGGCCTGCCTGTCGGTGCTCACCGACCGCGCGTATTTCCAGGGGGCGCCGGAATTCCTGACGGCCGCGCGCGAGGCGTGCGCGTTGCCCGCGCTGCGCAAGGACTTCATCGTCGACGAATACCAGATCGCCGAAGCCCGGGCCCTGTGCGCCGACGCGATCCTGCTGATCGTCGCCGCGCTCGACGACGCGCGCCTTGCCTCGCTCGAGTCCTGCGCCCGCGACTTCGGCATGGCCGTGCTGGTCGAAGTGCACGATGCGGCCGAGCTCGAGCGCGCGTTGCGGCTCGAGACGCCGCTCGTCGGCATCAACAACCGCAACCTGCGCACGTTCGAGGTGTCGCTCGCGACCACGATCGACCTGCTGCCGCGCATTCCCGGCGAGCGGCTGGTGATCACCGAAAGCGGCATCCTGGCGCCGGCCGACGTGGCGACGATGCGCGCGCACGGCGTGCACGCGTTCCTGGTCGGTGAGGCGTTCATGCGCGCCGAAGATCCCGGCGCGGCGCTGGCTTCGCTGTTCGGTTGAGCGGCCTCACCGGTCGGTCTCCGGCGCCTCCAATGCCGATGAGGCGAACAAGGTGCCGCCTGCCGGCGCCGACGCGCCCCGGTGCTATCATCTAGCGCCGTGGCGACGCGGCATCGCCAAGGGGGCTTTTCGTGTCGGCCATCGTTGCCGAAAACCTGAGCAAGCACTGGACGACCGCCGACGGCCAGGTGCGGGCGGTGGATGGGGTCTCCTTCGCGTTCGACGAGGGCACGCTCAACGTGCTGCTCGGCCCCTCGGGCTGCGGCAAGTCGACCACGCTGCGGCTGATCGCCGGCCTCGAGCAGGCCGACGGCGGTCGCGTGTCCATCGCCGGGCGCGACGTGACGAGCCTGCCGCCGTCGCAGCGCAGCGTCGCGATGGTGTTCCAGTCCTACGCGCTGTTCCCGCACCTGTCGGTGGCCGAGAACATCGTGTTCGGGCTCAAGGTGCGCAAGGTCGATCCCGCCGCGGTGGCGCGGCGCCTTAAGCGGGTGGCGGAGCTGCTCGGGCTCGCGCAGCTCCTCGAGCGCAAGCCCTCGCAGCTCTCGGGCGGCCAGCAGCAGCGCGTGGCGCTCGGCCGCGCGATCATCGCCGAGGCGCCGGTGTGCCTGATGGACGAGCCGCTGTCCAACCTCGACGCGCAGCTGCGCCAGGACATGCGCGGCGAGATCCGCCACCTGCAGCGCGAGCTCGGCATCACGATGGTGTACGTGACGCACGACCAGATCGAGGCGATGTCGATGGCCGATCGCGTGGTGCTGCTCAATCGCGGCCGCATCGAGCAGAACGCCACGCCGGTCGATCTCTACGAGCATCCGGCCAATACCTTCGTCGCCCGCTTCATCGGCACGCCGCCGATGAACCTGCTGGCACTCGACCCCTGCCCCGACGGCGCGGCGATCGCCGGCACCGGCGGCCCGGCGGTCGCGCCGCCCGGCTGCGCCGGCCTCACGCTGGGCATCCGGCCGGAGCACGTCGTGCTGGGCCTGCACCGGGGCGTGCGCGCCGAGGTGGCGGCGATCGAGTACCTCGGCGCCGATTCGCTGGTGACCTGCCGCCTGGGCAGCGTCACGATCGCCGCCCGCGTGGCCGGCAGCTGCGGGCTTTCCCGCGGCGACCCGACCTGGCTGTCGTGGGCGCCGGGGGCGCAGCATCTGTTCGAAACCGACGGCACCCGGCGTGCCGACATGTATCGTCAGGAAGCTGCAACGCAGCTTGCGTAAGATCGCGCATCAGGTCCAATCACAGGAGGAGCACACCATGTCGATCAAGTCCGTCGGACCCGCGCTGGCAGGGGCGATCGCCGCGCTGGCAACCGCGCTCGCGCTCGCCCAGGCGCCGGTCGAAATCTCGTTCTACTATCCCGTCGCGGTCGGCGGCCCGATCACCAAGCTGGTCGACGGCTTCGCCGCCGATTTCGAGAAGGAGAACCCCGGGATCAAGGTGAAGCCCATCTACTCCGGCAGCTACCAGGAGTCGATCACCAAGGCGCTCACGGCGGTGAAGAGCAACGACGCGCCGACGATGTCGGTGCTGCTGTCGACCGACATGTACACGCTGATCGACGAGGATGCGATCGTCCCCTTCGATCCGCTGATCAAGACGCCCGAGGACCAGGCCTGGCTGAAGGGCTTCTACCCGGCGTTCATGGAGAACAGCCAGACCGGCGGCAAGACCTGGGGCATTCCGTTCCAGCGCTCGACCATCGTGCTCTACTGGAACAAGGAGATGTTCAAGGAGGCGGGGCTCGATCCGAACCGCCCGCCGGGCACGTGGAAGGAGATGCTGGAGTACGCGCAGAAGCTGACCAAGCGCGACGCCTCGGGCAAGGTCACGCAGTGGGGCGTGCAGATCCCGTCGTCGGGCTTTCCTTACTGGCTGTTCCAGGGGCTCACCACCGAGAACGGCGTGCAGCTGATGAACGCCGCCGGCACCGAGACCTACTACGACAAGCCGGAGGTGATCGAGGCGCTGCAGTACTGGGTCGACCTCGCGCGCAAGCACAAGGTGCATCCGGAGGGCATCGTCGAGTGGGGCACCACGCCGAAGGATTTCTTCGAGAGGAAGATGGCGATGATGTGGACCACCACCGGCAACCTCACCAACGTCAAGGCCAACGCCAAGTTCGATTTCGGCGTCGCCATGCTGCCGGCGTCGAAGCGCCGCGGCAGCCCGACCGGCGGCGGCAACTTCTACCTGTTCAAGCAGGCGAAGCCGGAGCAGCAGGCGGCGGCCTACAAGTTCGTGAAGTGGATCACGGCGCCGCAGCGCGCGGCGCAGTGGGGCATCGACACCGGCTACGTCGCCGTGCGCCCCGATGCCTGGGAGACGCCGGCGATGAAGAAGTACGTCGCCGAATTTCCGCCGGCGGCGGTTGCGCGCGACCAGCTTCAGTACTCGGTGGCGGAGCTGTCGACGCACGACAACCAGCGCGTCACCAAGGCGCTGAACGACGGCCTGCAGGCCGCGCTGACCGGCACCAAGACGCCCGAACAGGCGATGAAGGACGCGCAACGCGAGGCCGAGCGTCTGCTGCGCTCGTACAAGAAGTAGGGTGACCCGCTCGGCGCAATGGCTCCACGCCTGGCTGCTGCTGCTGCCGGCGATGGCGCTGCTCGCGCTCTTCACGCACTACCCGGCGGTCGCGACGCTCTGGCACAGCTTCTTCTCGACGCCCAAGGGCGCGCGGCCGGCGGTCTTCGTCGGCCTCGACAACTACCGGCAGCTCACCGAGGACCCGATCTTCTGGCAGGCGCTCGCGAACAACCTCTGGTTCGCGCTCGGCACGATCCCCGCGTCGATCGCGATCGCGCTGCTGATGGCGGTCTGGGTCAACGGCAAGGTCAAGGGGCGCGGCTTCCTGCGCCTCGCCTATTTCACGCCGACCGTGCTGCCGATGATCGCGGTGGCCAACATCTGGCTCTTCTTCTACACGCCGGAGTACGGGCTGCTGGAGCGGGCGACCGGCGCCCTCGGCTTCGGCACGCACAACTGGCTCGGCAGCAAGAGCACGGCGCTCGCCTGCCTGATGGTGGTCACCGTCTGGAAGGAGGCCGGCTTCTTCATGATCTTCTACCTGGCCGCGCTGCAGTCGATGTCGCCGTACCTCGCCGAGGCGGCGGCGATCGAGGGCGCGTCGCGCTGGCACTTCTTCCGCCGGGTCACCTTCCCGCTGCTGATGCCCACGACGCTGTTCGTGCTGGTCAACGCGGTGATCAACGCCTTCCGGCTGGTCGATCACGTCGTGGTGATGACCCGTGGCGGGCCGGACAACGCGACCTCGCTGCTGCTCTACTACATCTACGAGATCGGCTTCCGCTTCTGGGATTCGGCCTACGCGGCGGCGCTGACGATGGTGCTGCTCGGCGTGCTCGGGCTCGCCGCGCTGGCGCAGTTCTGGTTCCTCGATCGCAAGATTCATTATCAATGACGCACGTCTACGAAACGCGGGGCACGCTCCACGCGCTGGAGACGGCCGGCGCGTGGGTGCTCGGCCTCCTGTGGCTGCTGCCGCTCGCGTACGCGGTGTGGACGGCGTTCCATGCCGGCGAGTATTCGACGCGGTTCGTCCCCACCGCGCCGCTCACGCTGGCCAATTTCGTCACCGCGTGGCACGCCGCGCCGTTCGCGCGCTACTTCGTCAACACCGTGCTGCTCGTCACGATCATCCTCGCGGTGCAGCTGGTGCTGGTCACGCTGGCCGCGTACGCGTTCGCGCGCTTCGAGTTCCCCGGGCGGGGCGTGCTCTTCGCGCTGGTGCTGATGCAGCTGATGGTGATGCCGGACGTGCTGATCGTCGAGAACTACCGGACGATGGGCGCGCTGGGATTGAAGGACACCATCCTCGCCATCGGCCTGCCGTACATGGCGAGCGCCTTCGGCATCTTCCTGCTGCGCCAGACGTTCAAGACCGTGCCGCGCGAGCTGGACGAGGCGGCGCGGATGGAGGGCTGCACGCCGCTGCAGGTGCTGTGGAAGGTCTACGTGCCGCTCGCGCGGCCGGTGTATCTCGCCTACGCGCTGGTGAGCGTGAGCTACCACTGGAACAACTTCCTGTGGCCGCTCATCATCACCAACTCGGTCGGCTCGCGCCCGCTCACCGTCGGGCTGCAGGTGTTCTCGGCCACCGACCAGGGCATCGACTGGTCGATCATCACCGCGGCCACGCTGCTGACGACCGCGCCGCTGCTGATCGCGTTCCTGCTGTTTCAGCGGCAGTTCGTGCAGTCGTTCATGCGCGCGGGAATTCGGTAACGGCGTTGCCCTCAGGGCGCGCGGCGGCTGCCGCCCGTCACTTCCCGGGTTCGATCTTGAACGTCCCCACCGGAAACACCTTCCCGGTGGAGATCTGCTTGATCGCGATCTCCTTGCTGCCCGGCTGCGCGAAGCTCTTCGCCGGGATAGATGCCGTGATGAGCTTGGGCTGCACCACCGTCACCGCCGGCTCGCCGCCGAAGGTCACCTGCGCGGCGCCCAGCCCCTCCGCGTCCGACACCTGGATCCAGATGCCCGCGCCGCCGTCGGGCTGCGGGTTGGGGACGATCTTCGCCTGCGTCGTCTGCGGCCCCCAGTTGTCGACCTTCAGATCGACCTTGGGCGGCTCGGCGCCGCCGCAGGCGGCGAGCGCCGCGGCGAGGAACAGGGGTGTCAACTTGCGCAGTGGGGTCGCTGCGTTGCAGTGCTTCGACGGTGTCATAGGGAATGCGTCCTGGACGCCCCGTGCAAGCGGCATGAAAGTTGGTCTGGCGCGACGGGTGGAAGGGGGATTATAACGAGTTGACGGGACCGGACCGGCGGCAGCGCCGGTGGGTGGCTGCCGATGGGAGGGCGCAGATAGCGAGGGGATGCGCCGGGAGCCGCGGCCGGGGCATCATTCCACTCGTCGCTTTTCGCAAAGGTTCGAAGGAGCCGTGCAATGAAACTCATCACCTGGAACGTGCAGTGGTGCCGCGGTGTGGACACCCGCGTCGACCCCGCCCGCATCGTCGCGGAAGTGCAGCGCCTGGGGGACTTCGACGTGCTGTGCCTACAGGAGATCGCCGACAATTTCCCGGATCCGCGCCTGCCGGGCAGCGCCGGCGAGGACCAGTTCGCCGTGCTGGCGGCGCTGCTTCCGGGCTACACGGCGGTGGCCGGCGTGGCCACCGACCATCCGGGCGAGGACGGCCGCCGCCGACGCTTCGGCAACCTGATCCTGTCGCGGCTGCCGGTGCGGCAGGCGTACCGCCACCTGCTGCCCCTGCCGGTGGACCCCGGCGTGAACGGCATGCCGCGGATCGCCGTCGAGGCGGTGCTGGCGGCCCCGTTCGGCGACGTGCGCGTCATCACCACGCATCTCGAGTGGTACTCGCGCCTGCAGCGTGGCGCGCAGGTCGAGGCGCTGCGGGCGATCTACGCGGAAGGTCACGCTCACGCGCGGCAGGGCTCGATCATCGACACCAGTGGCGGCCCGTTTCATACGTTTCCGAGGCCGGCGGCGACCGTGCTTACCGGCGACTTCAATCTCGAATACGACGACCCGCTGCACGAGCGCATGCTGGCGCCGTTCGCCGATCCGACTCCGGCGCTCGCCAACGCCTGGGACCTCGTCAACCCGGGCGTGGCGTATCCCGCGACGTTCAAGGTGCACGAGAAATGGGTGCCGGGCGACCCGGAGCTGCACTGCGATTTCATCTTCGTCAGCGAGGAGTTGCGGCCGCGCGTGCGCTGGGTGCGCTCCGATCGCGAGACGCAGGCCTCCGACCACCAGCCGGTCATGATCGAGCTCGCCTGACTACGACCCCCGCGTTCGCCTGGTTCGCGGCCCCCCGCGGGGGCGCTCAGCGCGCTTCGGGCGGCCGCGCGGGCGCTGGTCGCGGGAACCCGAGGTGCGCCCAGGTGTCCCAAGGGGACGCGAGGCTCCCGGAGCCGGTTGCCCCGGGTTTCGCTACGCTCAACGCCGGGCTACAATGGCCGGTCATCCTCTCATGGAGGGGCTTTGCCCATGGCGTTCCGGCCCGCCGCATGCCCTCCCCTGCCGCCTTGTCCGCCACCGCTCCAACCGCCCTGACTTTCACCGGCGAACGCTTCGCGCCCGAGGCGACCGGCGCGATCTGGCACGAGCACTGGCATCGCTACTGCCTCGTCCAGCCGCTCGCCCGCGGCCTCGCCGTGCTCGACGCCGCGTGCGGCGAAGGCTACGGCAGCGCGATCCTCGCCCGCAGCGCGCGCGAGGTGGTGGGAATCGACATTGCCGCCGAAGCGGTCGCGCATGCGCGCACCCGGTACACGGCAGCCAACCTGCGCTACGTCGAGGGCTCCTGCACGGCGCTGCCGTTCCCCGATGCCTCGTTCGACCTCGTGGTCTCGTTCGAGACCATCGAGCACCTCGCGCAGCAGCAGGAGATGCTCGCCGAGTTCCGGCGCGTGCTGAGGCCCGCGGGCGCGCTGGTGATCTCCTCGCCCAACCAGCCGGTGTTCTCCGACGGCGGCAAGACCGCCAGCCACTTCCACGTGCGCGAGCTGACCCGCCACGAGCTCGCCGCGCTGCTCACGCCGCTCTTCCCGCAGCAGCGCTGGTATTGCCAGCGCATCGTCGCGCATTCGGCGTTCTGGGCCGAGGCGACGGACCCGGCGGCCGGCCGCGCGGCGTCGATGCTCGCGCTCGTCGACGACGAAGTCGAGGCGCGCGCGGAGCCGGCGCCGCCGATGTACTACGTCGTCGTCTGCGCGGCGCGGGGCGAGGCGCTGCCCTGCGCTGCCGGAGCTGTCGCTGTTCGACGATGGCCGCCAGTCGCTGTACCGCGACTACCGCCGCGCGCTGCTGCGCGAGCGGCAGCTGTCCTGGGAGGAGCTCGACGCGCGCATGGTCGCCGAGGAGCGCCTGGCGGAGCTGATCGTCGCTGTGAATGCCCTCGCCGACGAGCGCAGGACGTCGGCGGCGCACGCGAGCCGCGCGGCTGCGTTCGAAGAGGAGGGCCGCGCGCGTGCAGCCGAGCTCTCCGGCGCGTGCGCGGAGATCGACGGCGTCCGCCGCGAGCTCGCGGCCGCGCAGGCGGCGCTCGCGAGCCTGCGCGCGGCGCAGGACGGCACGCTGGCGCAGCTCGCCGCGGCGCGCGCCGAGCTCGCCGCCACGGCGGGCAGCCTCACGGCGATGGATGCCGAGCTCGCGCGGCAGCGCCACGCGCTCGCCGAGGTGCGTTCGCGTCTCGAATACCGCGAAACGGTCGTCGGCTGGCTGCGCTGGCCGCTGGCCCGCTTGAAAACCCACCGGCGGGCGGCGGTCTGACGGTGGCCCCGATCGACGTCATCATTGCCGTGCACGGCGCGGCCGCGGCCACCCGGCGTTGCATCGACAGCGTGCTGGCGGCGGCGCAGCAGCGGGCGTTCGAGCTCATCGTGGTCGACGACGCGAGCCGCGACGCGGAGCTTTCCCGCTACCTGCGCGAGCTTGCCGGCAGCGGGCGCATCAGCCTGCTGGAGCAGCCCGAGCGCCAGGGCTTCACCGCCGCCGTCAATCGCGCGCTTGCCCTGCATGGCGATCGCGACGCGGTCATCCTGCACAGCGACGCCGTGGTCGCCAACGACTGGCTCGACCGCCTCGCCTGGCACGCGCAGCGGGAACCGGGCGTGGGCGCGGTGGTGCCCTTTGCCAGCAGCGGTGGCATCGCCGGGTATCCGCGGTTGCATGCGGCGAACCCGCTTCCGGATGCCGCCGGCGTCGCCGCCTTCGACCGGATCTTCGCGCGCGCCAACGCGCGGCAGAGCGTGGCGGTGCCGTTCGCCAGCGGGCCCTGCCTGTTCCTGCGCCGCGACTGCCTCGCCGTCGTCGGCGCCTACGATCGTGCCGCGCTGCCTTCGGACTGGGGTGTGGAAATCGATTTCTGCCTGCGCGCCACCAACGTGGGCTTCCGCCATTTCCTCGCAGGCGACGTCTACATCGGGCACGCGGGCGAGGCGTCGTTCGGCGAGCAAGCCGCCGCGCTGGCGCAGCGCAGCGACGAAGCGCTGACCCTGCTCTATCCCGGCTATGCCGGCGCGCGCGCGGCGCTGCGCACCCGCGCCGCGGGGCGCGCGTTCGCGCGCCGCGTCGACCTCGTGCGTCTCGCCGAGTGGCCGGTGCCGCTGGTCGTGTTCGTCGCCCATGGCTGGGGCGGCGGCATCCGCCGGCACATGACCGACCTCGCTGCGTTTGCCCGGGGCCGCTGCGAGGTGCTCACGCTCGAGCCGGCCACCGGCGATACGGTGAAGCTGCACTGGCTGCGGGCCGACGAGGAATTCGCCGCCTACTTCACGCTCCCCGGGGAGTTGCCGGAGCTTGCCCGCCTGCTGCAGTCGCTGGGCGTGGCGCGCCTGCACTACCACCACGTGCACCTGCTGCCCCGCGCGATCCTCGATCTGCCGCGCGCCGCCGCGCTGCCCTATGACTGCACGCTGCACGACTATTACCCGATCTGCCCGCAGTACCACCTGGTGACGGTGGACGGCCGCTACTGCGGCGAACCCGCGGCTGCGGGCTGCGACGCCTGCATCGCGGCGCGGCCGCACCGGTGGGACATGGACATCACGGCCTGGCGCGCGGCGTTCGCGGCCTTCCTCGAGCGTGCGGATCGCGTGATCGCGCCGTCGGCCGACGTCGCGCGGCGCATCCACCGGTACCTGCCGGAACTCACGATCAACGTCTGGCCGCACCCTGAATTCGAGCTGCCGGTGCAGCCGCGCACCGCGCGCGTCGTCGTCCTCGGCAATCTGTCCCCGGAGAAAGGGCTGCGCGTCGTCGACGCGTGCGTCCGCGACGCGAAGGAACGCGCGCTGCCGCTCGCTTTCCGGGTACTTGGCTCGACGACCGAGCCGGTGGCGCAGGCGCCCGAGTTTCCGCTTTCGATCTTCGGCCAGTACGACGATGCGCAGCTGCCGGCGCTCATCGCCGCGGAGAAGCCCGACGTCATCTTCTTTCCCGCGCAGGTTCCCGAGACGTACTCGTACACGCTGTCGGTCGCGCTGGCCTCCGGTGTCCCGATCGTCGCGTCCGCGCTTGGCGCGCTCGTCGAACGCATCGCCGAGCACGGCAACGCGACGGCCGTGCGCTGGAACGCGGCCCCAGCCGAGTGGAACGCCGCGCTGCTCGCGGCGGCCGGCATCGGCGTCCCCGGGCCGGCACCCGCGGCGGCTTCCCTGCCCCTGGCGCTGACGTCGTGATCGAGCCCGCGCGTTATCTCGACCGGTACCTCGAGCCGCTGGCCGGCCGGCCGCGCCCGCGCGCCCGCGCGGCGGAAATTCCCGCGCTCGACCTGCATCATTTCTATCCGGAGGCTGCGCATCAGATCGAAGCGCCCGACCTGACGCTGGGACAGCTCTACACGGCGGGCGTCGAATGCGGGCACACCGAGGCGCGCGAGGAATTGAAGCGCCGCGTGACCGTCGTCGCCGGGCAGATCGAGCGCCGCGTCGCGGCGGTGACGGGCCATCTGCAACACCGGATCAGCGAGCTCGAGCAGTACCGCGCACTGCACGATCAGGCGCTGATCGACCGCGAGCGCCTGACGGACCAGCTGCAGACCGCGCAGGCGCAATACCTCGCCGCGCGGGCCACGGTCGCCCAGACGCAGGCCGAGGTCGGGCGCATGCGCGGCGAGATCGGGGAGATCCTGGTCGAGGTCGGCCGCATCGACGACGTGTCGATCGAGATCGAGGCTTCGGTCAGGCGCATGCAGTCGCAGATCGAAGGGGTGAGCTCCGAGGTCGCGCGGATGCAGGCCCGCGCCGGCGAGATGCAGGGGCAGCTCGCGCAGATGGAGGTGCACGCCGCGCAGCTGCAGGCCCGCGCCGGCGAGATGCAGGCGCGCGCCGAGCAGGCGGAGGTCCGGGCGCTGCAGGAGCAGGCGCGCGGTGATCACCTGCAGGGGGTCTGCGGGCAGATGCACGCGCACGCCGATCACCTCGAGGACGCCGTGCGCGCCGCGCGGACCCGGATCCACGAGCTCGAGTCCTCGACGGCCTGGCGGCTGACCGCGCCGCTGCGCGCCGCGGGCCACCGCGTGAAGATCCTGCTCGCGCGCCTCCGCGCGACGCGCGTCGGGCTGCGGCGGCTGCCCACCCGGATCGGCATCGTGATGTCGATCCTGCGCAGCGAAGGTCCGATGGCGCTCCTGCGGCGGATGCGGGCGAAGCTCTCGCCCGAGGCGCGCTTTCAGCCCACGACCGTGCCGGTGCTCACGCTCGAGCCTGTCGCCGCGGCGGAGCCGCTGCCGGCGCTTGCCTTTCCGCCGGCCGACTGCGGTGCGTCCGGGCGGCCCCGCGTGACCATCATCATTCCGCACTACGGCGACGCGACGCTCACCTACAACTGCCTGCGCAGCGTGCGCGAGAACACGCCCGCGGGGAGCTACGAAATCCTGGTGCGCGACGATGCCTCGCCGGAGCCGCTCGCGGCGGCGCTGGCGCAGGTGACCGGGGCGCGCCTGGAACGCAATGCGCGCAACCTGGGCTTCCTCGGCACCTGCAACCGGGCGGCGGGCGAGGCCCGCGGCGAGATCCTGCTGTTCCTCAACAACGACACGATCGTGCTCGCCGGCTGGCTCGAGGCGATGCTCGCCGTGTTCGACAAGCATCCCGAGGCCGGCCTGGTCGGGGCCAAGCTCATCTATCCGGACGGCCGGCTGCAGGAGGCCGGCGGCATCGTCTGGCGCGACGGCTCGGCGTGGAACTACGGCCGCAACGACGATCCCGACAAGCCCGAGTACAACTACCTGCGCGAGGTCGACTACTGCTCCGGCGCGTGCCTCGCGATCCCGGCCGCGCTCTTCCGCGAGCTGGGCGGCTTCGATCTGCGCTACGCGCCGGCGTACTACGAGGACACCGACATCGCCTTCGCCGTGCGCGCGGCGCGGCGCAAGGTGTTCTACCAGCCGCAGGCCAAGATCGTGCATCTCGAGGGCCAGACGCAGGGCACCGACGCCACCGGCGGCGTGAAGCGGCACCAGGACATCAACCACGCGACCTTCGCCGTCAAGTGGGCGGCGGCGCTCGGCGCGCACCGGCCGAACGGCGTGCAGCCGGAACTCGAGCGCGACCGCTGGGCCGCGCGCCGCGTGCTGGTCATCGACGCCTGCATGCTGACGCCCGACCAGGACTCGGGGTCGGTGCGGATGCAGGCGCTGCTGGAGGTGCTGACCGCGCTGCACTGCAAGACGACCTTCGTCGCCGACAATCTCGAGTACCGCGAGCCCTACGTCGGGCAGCTGCAGCAGCAGGGCATCGAGGTGCTGTTCCATCCGTACGTGAGCTCGATGGCGGACCTGCTGGCGGCGCGCGGCCACGAGTTCGACGTCGTCATCGTGTCGCGGCACTACATCATGTCGAAGCACATCGACGCCGTGCGGCAGTTCGCCCCGCGCGCGCTGCTGGTGTTCGACACCGTCGATCTGCATTTCCTGCGCGAGGAGCGCCTCGCCGAGCTCGAAGGCAATTCGCTGACGAAGGCGGCGGCGCGGGCCAAGCGCGAGGCCGAGCTCGCGATGATCCGCAAGTCCGACGTGACGCTCGTCGTGTCGACGGTCGAGCAGAAGCTGCTCCACGAGCTGCTGCCGGAATCGCGGGTGATGATCCTGTCGAACATCCACGAGCCGGTGGGCGGCGGCAAGCCGTTCGCCGAGCGCGAGGGGTTGGTATTCATCGGCGGCTTCCAGCATCCGCCCAACACCGACGCGGTGTTCTGGTACGCGCAGGAGATCCTGCCGCGGGTGCGCGAGCAACTGCCGGGGGTCAAGACGTTCATCGTCGGCAGCAAGGTGCCGGCGACGGTCCAGGCGCTCGCCACCGACGACCTGATCGTCACCGGCTACGTCCCCGACGTCACGCCGTACTTCAACGGCTGCCGCGTGTCGATCGCGCCGCTGCGCTACGGCGCCGGCGTGAAGGGCAAGGTCAATTCGGCGATGAGCCACGGCCTGCCGGTGGTCGCCACCACGTGCTCGGTCGAAGGGATGCACCTGCGCCCGGCAGAAGACGTCCTCGTCGCCGACGATCCGGCGGCTTTCGCCGACGCGATCGTCCGCCTCTACCGCGACGAAGCGCTGTGGAACAAGCTCGCGGCGGGCGGTGTGGACAACATCCGGCGCCATTTTTCGCGCGACGTCGCGCGCAAGGCGGTGAAGCAGCTCGTCGCGCTCGCCAACGGCAACGGGATCGCCAAGGCCGCCTGACGCCACGGAGCGGCAGGCACGTAGCCCGAATTCGTAGCCCGGGTTGAGCGTCAGCGAAACCCGGGGCAACCGTCGCCATTGCCGCAACCCCCCGGGTTTCGCTGACGCTCAACCCGGGCTACGCGATCGATCCCGATTGCGTTTTCCCGGGCTCGTGGTGCAGGAAAATCACGTCCCACACGCGGTGACCGAGCTTCAGGCCGCGCGCCTCGAACTTGGTCAGCGGGCGCGCCTCGGGGCGCGGGGCGAAATCGGGCGCGCTGTTCGCGAGCAGGGGCTCGGCGGCCAGCGTCGCGAGAATCTCCTGCGCGTAATCCTCCCAGTCGGTCGCGACGTGCAGGTAGCCGCCCGGCAGCAGCCGGCGCGCGAGCTCGTGCACGAAGCCGGGCTTCAGCAGGCGCCGCTTGTGGTGGCGTTTCTTCGGCCAGGGATCGGGGAAGAAGACGTGGACGCCGGCCAGCGATGCCGGCGGGATCATCGCGGCGAGAACCTCGACCGCGTCGTGCATTACGACCCGGACGTTGGCGAGCCCGCGCTCGTCGACCTGGCGCAGCAGGCTGCCTACCCCGGGAGCGTGCACTTCGACGCCGAGGAAGTCGACCGCGGGTTGTTCCGCCGCGATCCGGGCGGTCGTCTCGCCCATGCCGCAGCCGATCTCCAGCACGCGCGGCGCGCTGCGGCCGAAGACACGGTCGAAATCGATCGCCGCGCTCTGGAACGCGACCCCGAAACGCGGCAGCAGCGTGTCGAGCGCGCGCTGCTGCGCCGGCGACATCCTGCCTTGCCGCAGGACGAAGCTGCGGATCGGCCGCGCGAGGCGCGCCGCGGGATCGGCGGCGCCCGCGGGCGTTTCGCCGGCGGTCATGGCGATGCCGCCCGGATTCGCCATCCGGAGCGCGCCTGCGGCCGCGCGCTCATCACCGTGGCGTGGCGCGGACCCAGCTGGGATCGGCGATCCGGCGCTCCATCACCTCGGCCATCGCCGCGCCCGCGGGCTGGTACTCGATAATGAGCGTTTCCGGACTCTTCCACGTCGCCGTCGCGTCGGACCAGGGCTGCGCGGGCTTCCAGGTGTGTTCCTTGCGCACGCCGTCGCGCGACACGCGCCACAGCGCGAGCTCGTTGACGCATCGCGACTCGCAGAAATCGGCGGTGACGAGCAGCTGCCGGTCGGGCGAGAGCTTCGGCTCCGCGGGCAGCTCGACCTTGCGGCCGTTGGCCCGCTGCACCAGCGTGAACGTCACCGTGTCGGCGTCGGTCGTATAGAGCAGCACGGCGTTGATCCCGTCGAGATAATCCCAGAGGCTGTACGAGCGCCCGCCGTTCAAGGCTTCGGTGTCGACGAAGCTCGCCACCCCTGCCGGGTAGAGCGAGACCTTGAGCGTCGCGCCGTCGCGCACGGCGAGGTTCGGCAGCCGCTTCAACTGCACCTCCTCGATGAGCCGGCCGCAGTGGTTCGGGCCGTCGGCCTGCGCGCAGAGCGTCGCGATCTCGTCGCGCGAGACGGGCGCCGCGGCAGCGGGCCACGCGGTCAGCCAAGCGACGAGCGCAGCGCAGAGCGAGCTGGCGCCGGGGCCGCCCGCGCAGCGGCCGGATCGGGACAGCGCCATGCGCGTCAGCCGATGAGGCCGGAGGTGGGCGAGCTGGGGCTCGCGGCGTAGAGCTTGCGCGGCATCCGTCCGGCGAGGAAGGCCTCGCGCCCGGCTTCCACCGCAAGCCGCATCGCCCGCGCCATGCGCACGGGCTCCTGCGCCAGCGCGATGGCGGTGTTCATCAGCACGCCGGCGCAGCCCAGCTCCATGGCGATCGCGGCGTCCGACGCCGTGCCCACCCCGGCATCGACCAGCACCGGCACCTTGGCCTCGGCGAGGATGAGCTTCAGGTTCCACGGATTGAGAATGCCCATGCCCGAACCGATCAGCGACGCGAGCGGCATGATCGCCACGCACCCGATCGCCTCGAGTTCGCGGGCGATGATCGGGTCGTCGGACGTGTACACCATCACCTCGAAGCCCTCCTTCACCAGGATCTCGGCGGCCCTGAGCGTCTCGCGGACGTTGGGAAAGAGCGTCTCCGGATCGCCCAGCACCTCGAGCTTGACCAGCGTGTGGCCGTCGAGGAGCTCGCGGGCGAGGCGCAGCGTGCGGATGGCATCGTCGGCGGTGTAGCAGCCCGCGGTGTTCGGCAGGTAGGTGAATTCGTTCGGCGGCAGCGCGTCGAGAAGCGAAGGCGCGGACGGGTCCTGGCCGATGTTGGTGCGGCGGATCGCCACGGTGACGATCTGCGCGCCCGAGGCGACGATGGCCTCGCGCGTCTGCCCGAAATCGCGATACTTGCCGGTGCCGACCAGCAGCCGGGAATGATAGATGCGCTCGCCGATGCGCAACGGGTCGGCGGGGGACGGGTGCGGTGCGTTCATCGTTGGGCTGTCCGGAAGGAAGGTGCGCTCTAGCCGCCGCCGACCGCGGCGATGATCTCGAGCCGGTCGCCCTCTGCGAGCGGCGATGCGTCGTAGCGGCTGCGCGGGACGATCTCGCCATTGCGCTCCACCGCGATCCGCTTGCCGGTCAGGGCGAGCTCGCGAACGAGGTCGCCGACGGTCGCTCGCTCGTCGCGACAGACGTGGGGAGCGCCGTTGACGACGATGGAGAGCACGAGAGGTGACGGCGAAAACGAAGGATCATTTTAGCATGGCGACGCCGTCGCCCGCGCGGGGGGCGACGGCCGCGCCGCACGACCGGTCGCGCGCCCCCGCCGCGGCACGGCGAGCCGGCGTCACGGCCGCGCCGCGTAGAAAAGGTACGACTGGCTCTTGATCGGGAGCCGCTCGAAGCGCGTGTAGCCCGCCTCGCGCACCAGCGCCTCCGTGCGCGCCGGACCGAGGCAGGTGCCGAGGCCGGGCCCGCCCTCGGCCAGCGACTGCGTCATGCAGTGGAAGACGCTGAAGCCGTAGAACATCGTCGCCATCGGATTGCGGTTGTCTTCGAGCCGGTCGGCGACCTTCGGCTCCATGATGAACAGCGTCCCGCCAGGCTTCAGCAGCGCGCGCATCTCGCGCAGCGTCTGCCCGGGCCGCGCGAAATCGTGGACGCAATCGCACGCGGTGACGAGGTCGAAGCCCGCGCCGCGCGCCAGCTCGCCGGTGGTCTGCGCCAGGAAGCGCACGTTGCGTCCGACGCCGGCTGCTGCTGCGGCGGCGCTGGCCTCGGCGATCGACCCCGCGTGCGGGTCGATGCCCACGACCTCGGCGTTCGGAAACGCTGTCGCCAGCGCGACGCAGACCCGCCCCGCGCCGCAGCCGACGTCGAGCGCGCGGCCGCCCGCTTCGAGCGCCGCGACCACTTCGGGGAGCGTGCCCAGCCAGTAGCTCGCGAAGCGCTGCTCGTACTGGCCGCGGTTGATGAGGTCGAGCGCGAGGACGCCGTCCCGGCCGTAGTCCTCGAACGAAACCCCGCCCCCGTGTACGAACGCCGTGGCGACCTGCGGCGCGACGCGCAGCAGCACCGGGGCCATCGCGAACAGCCCGCCGACGTAATGGTCGGTGCCCTCGGACGCGAGAAAGTACGCGATCTCGTCCGGCAGGGTGTACGTCGCGCCGGCGGCGTCGTAGTCGACGTAGCCGGCGCAGGTCATGCCCTTCAGCCATTCCTCCACGTAGCGCGGCTGCAGGCCCGATTCACGCACGACCTCGTCCGCGCGCAGCGCGCCCTTGCCGGCCATCGCGCGGAACAACCCCGTGGTCGCGCCGACGTGGCAGAGTCCTGCGGTCATCGCGCCGGCCATGTCGGCGAACACCCGGTCGGCGGCCGCCTTCAGCCTTTCCTTGTCCATCGTCGATCTCCTCTGCTTGCGCTGCGCCCGCCCGTTGCGCCGTCGCCGGCACCGGGCACGCACGGCTGTTCGGGGCGCAGCAGCTGGCGCCGCGCGGGGCGTTTGCGCGTGGTGATGCAGTGCCTACCCTATCGATGGCGGCGATGCCCCCGCCGGACCCGCGATCGTCCGTCGCAGAGAACGACTGCGGCGAGCGCAAGGGCGATCGGCAGCGGCATCACCAGCAGCGCAGCCAGCCAGTTCCAGGTGCCGGCCGGGTCGCCCGCCTGCAGGGCGAGCACGACGACCATCGCCACGGCCAGGATCGCCGCCCACGATGCCTTCCTGGCGTTGCGGAAGACGAGCTCGCAGGCGACGCCGATCAGCAGCGGCAACACGACCAGGACGAGGAACGGTTGCATCGACGGGCGGCGCTCCCGGACGATGGCGGGCGAGGGTCAGCTTACCGCAGCCAGCGGGCCCGGGCATCCTCCGCGTGACCCGCGGCGTCATTCGGGCTCGACATCGAGCGCGACCAGGAACCGCGAGACCATGTTGTAGGTGGCGATCACCGCGACGAGCTCGACCAGCTGCCGGTCGTCCGCCACGGCGGCGCGGGCCGCCGCGAGCGTCTGGGGCAGGACGCGCACGTCGCGGGTCATCTGCGTGGCCAGCGCGATCACCGCCTGCTCGTGGGCGGAGAAGGCGCCGGCGTCGACGGCGCCGTCGCCGGTCCGCGCCAGGGCATCGAGCTGGCGCGCGGTGCCGCCGGCCTTGAGCAGCTCCGGCCCGTGCTGCGCGAATTCGTAGTCGGCGCCGGTCAGCACGGCGACCGTGCAGATGGCGAGCTCGCGCAGCCGGGGCGGGAGCGCGAGCTCGGTGCGCACCGCGCGCAGGTAGCCGTTCCATCCGCGCGCGAGCGGCTCGCTGTGCAGCAGCATCCGGTCGAGGTTGAGCAGCGCGCCGCCGCGGCGGGCGCGGATCGCGGCGACGAGCTCGCGCGGCTCGTCGATGTCGTGCGGCTGGTAGGGAACAAGACGCATGGTGCGGGATTCCTCGCAGGTGGACGAAAGTGGCTGGAACGCCGGCGCGCCTTCAGCGTGGGGTGACGGCGACGGCGCGAGGCACGCTCAGATCACGCGGTCGTTGCCCCCGTCCACCGGCAGCTGCGCGCCGGTGGTCTTCGCGAACAGCGGGCCGCACATCTCGGCGGCCAGCTCCGCCACGTCGCGGCTGCCCACCTCGGTGCGCAGCACGTTGTTGCGCCGGTAGTCGTCGACGCTCATGCCATAGTGCCGCGCGCGCTCGGCGAGCACCTCGGCGGTCCAGATGCCGGTGTCGAACACCGCGTTCGGGTGCAGCACGTTGACGCGGATGCCGTCGGCGCCCCACTCGAGTGCCGCGACCCGCGCGAGCTGGGTGAGCGCCGCCTTGGCGGCCGAATACGCGGCCGCGCCCGGACCCGGCGCCGGTACGTTCTTCGAGCCGATCACCACCACCCGCCCCGTGCCGGGCGCGAGCTTGAGGAAGGGGTGGCATTCGCGCAGCAGCGCGAGGTTGGCGTCGAGATTGACGTCCATCACGCGGCGCCAATCCGCGGACCCGAGCGCGTCGATGCGCCGGCCGCCGGGGAAGATGCCGGCATTGAGGATCAGCATGTCGATGCCGCCGTACGCGTCGATCGTGCGCAGGAGCGCGGCGTGCACCTGCGGCTCCGAGGTGACGTCGCAGGCGAGGCCGAGGAAGTCCGGCCGCCGGCGCGACGAGGCGATCGCCGGATCGAGGTCGAGGCCCGCCACGCAGGCGCCGCGCGCGAGCAGCGCGTCGACGCAGGCGCGGCCGATCCCCGACGCGGCGCCCGTCACCAGCGCGACCTCGCCGGCGTACGGCAGCGGCTTGCCGGAGAGCTTGAGCTTCGCCTGCTCGAGGCTCCAGTACTCGACGTCGAACAGGTCCTTCGCCGGCAGTGCCCGGTAGCCGCCCAGTGCCGTCGCCCGCGCGATCACGTCCATGGTGTGCGCGTAGATCTCCGCGACGATCGCCGCCTCCTTCGCCGAGCGGCCCGCGGCGCACATGCCGAGTTCGGGATCGAGCGCCACGCGCGGCGCCGGGTCGAGCATGGTCTTGCGCTCGGCGGCGAGCGGCTCCTGCGCGGCGAAGTAGCGGCGATAGTCGTCCACGTAGGCGGCGACGTCGCGGCCCACCATCGGCCAGGGCTTGGTGCGGATCGCGTGATCGGGCGTGGCCGGGCCCTGCGTGGCGATCGTCGCGAGGTCGTCGCGTCGGCAGAACGCGAGGCTCTTCGCGTCCGCGTGCCGCGCCATGACGAGCGGAAAGCCCGCGGCCGCGGAGATCGCGCGGCGCAGTTGCGGCGAGCTCCAGGGGTGCGCTCGCGGGGGCCGGTGCCGGCGGGCCAGGCGAGATCCCACGCGCCGTGGCGCGCGAGATACGCCTCGGCGCGGCCCACCAGCGCGATCATCCGGTCGTAGGCTTCCTTCGCCGTGGCGCCGAAGGAGAAGATGCCGTGGTTCAGCAGCACCATGCCGATGGTCGCCGGCCTCGCTTCGGCGGGAAAGCGCTGCGCGCACAGGCGCGCGAGGTCGAAGCCGGGCATCACGTACGGAATGACGACCACGAGGTCGCCGTAGACCTCGCGGATTCGCGCCTCGCCGTCGGGCGTGTTGGTGATCGCGAGCAGCGCGTCGGCGTGGGTGTGGTCGACGTATTTGTAGGGGAGCAGCGCGTGCAGGATCGCCTCGACCGACGGCGCCGGGGCGCTCGCCCGCGTCACGTGCGTCGCCAGCTCGTTGACCATGTCGAGGTCGGACAGCGCCGGCAGCTGCGCGAGGCGGGTGAGGTGCGCGAGGCGCACCGGCGCGAACCCGGCTTCGGCGATCGTGGCGAGGTCCCAGCCGCTGCCCTTGACGTAGAGGATGTCCTCGTCGTCGCCGACCAGGTTGCGCTCGCGCAGCTTGACCGACGTGTTGCCGCCGCCGTGCAGCACGAGCGTGCTGTCGCGGCCGAGCAGGCGCGACGAGTAGCAGCGCAGCGCGAGCTCGCCCGCCTGCGCGGCGGCGTCGTGGTCGTCCCAGCGGTTGTGCAAGCGGATTCTCCGTGGCCGGCGCGCGCCGGCGGGCCATCGCGCGCGCAGCACCACGGCGGAGCTGCCGGCGCCGCCTCATTCTGGGCAAGCGCCCGATGCCAGTCAACGCCGCGCGGGAACCGGCCGAGCAGCCCGGCAGGACATTGCTGCCGCAAACCCATGCACACTGCGCGATGTCGGGGTGCCGCTTGCCATGCAAAAGGATGAAGCGTTTAATTCGGCCGACGCAGGGACGTCCGGTGCGCGCGCTGCAATGAATGAGGCGAATGCAGCCGCGGGCGCGGTCGAGGAGGCGGGAGGGGCGAATGCCCCCATTTCTTGTTAGGGCGCGGAACCACGCTGCTATGCCTCCGGAGTGCCGCAAAGCCCGCGCCGCGGACTTTCCTGCGCTGGAACAGCTTCTGGAGCTGTACCAGTACGAGCTGTCGGACATCTGGCAGCAAGAAATGAATTCCGAAGGCAGGTACGGCTACGATCTGTCTCGCCACAAGCGCGAGGAGCGCTTCCATGCGCACGTCGCCCTTGACGGCTCTCAGTACGTTGGCTTCGCGCTCGTTGCTCCAGCCGTCGTGACCCGAACCCAAGGCTCATGGATGGAACAGTTCTTCGTGCTCAAGCGGCATCGACGATCCGGAGCGGGACGTGCACTGGCGCGACATGTCTTCTTCAGCCATCCTGGGCCATGGGAAGTCGGTCAAATGCCGGCCAATGGAGCGGCCCGGGCCTTCTGGCGTCGGGTTGTCACCGACGTGACGGATATGCAATTCACCGAAATTCAGGTCACGGAGGGCTGGTGGCAAGGGGTTGTGCAGCAGTTCCACATCCCCGCCGCGGCCTAACCCGGCGTTCAACATTGACGTCTCGTGGGCAGCGCGCCGGTCCGCGGGCCGCCGGTCAACCGGTACATCAGGCCGCATGCCGGAATCCGTCGCGCTCATCGAGTACACATCCGGGTAGGCTTTCATCGGCGGGGCATCGGGAGCCAGTTGATCAAGTGGGCCAAGAGCCAGTCCGCTGGCAGCTTGTGGCTCTACACTTTCGCGCGCAACACGGTCGCTCAGGCCTTCTACGAGCACCACGGCTTTCGTGTCGTTGCGCGGGGCTTCGAACCTGCCTGGCAACTCGAAGACATCAAGTACCAGTGGTCGGTTTCGCGGGAGAATGCGGCCTAACCCTTCGCTTGAACCCGCCCGCTCCGGCAAGGCGACCCGGCCGTCCGGAGCCGTGTAACATTTCGTTCCGGCCGGGCCCGGGCTGTCGGTACGCTCTGCGTTTTCGTGAGCCCGGGCCCGGCATCCTGCCGTCGTCGCCCGGTTGGCCCGATGCGGGGCTTCGCAGGCCGAGGCCCGACTGTCGCTCGCAGCTTCGGGAGACTCCATGTCCAGGCTTCGCGTAGAGAGCTTCACCATCTCGCTGGATGGTTTCGGTGCCGGCCCCGACCAGGACCTGAACAATCCACTCGGCGTGGGCGGAACCTCCCTGCATGGCTGGGCGTTCTCCACTCGAACGTTTCAGAAGCAACTGTTCGGGGCTGATGGCGGAGAAAGCGGCATCGACGACGATTTTGCTGCACGAGGTTTCCGCAACGTGGGTGCCTGGATCCTGGGAAGGAACATGTTCGGACCCGTTCGTGGACCTTGGCCGGATGAGAGTTGGCGAGGCTGGTGGGGCGACAATCCCGTGTATCACGTCCCCGTATTCGTGCTGACGAACCACGCGCGCCCACCGCTTGTCATGGATGGCGGAACGACTTTCCACTTCGTCACGGAAGGCGCTGTCGTCGCTCTTGAGCGTGCCCGCGAAGCTGCCGAGGGCAAAGACGTGCGACTTGGTGGCGGAGTGAACGTCATCCAGCAGTATCTTCGCCAGCGGCTGATCGACGAAATGCACATCGCCATCGCGCCGGTGCTTCTTGGCGCTGGCGAGCGACTGTTCGACGGAGTCAATCTCCGCGCCTTGGGGTATGCATGTACGAAGCATGAGGCGTCGTCACAGGCGACTCACATTGTCCTGTCGCGGCAGTGACCGCGGTGAAGCCCAACCCTTCGCTCAACCGGACCCGGACCTGCGCGAATGCATGCCCGCGCACGCTCTGCGGTTGTGCCGCCGTCGCGCGCCGGGCATAGTCATGCCCTCGCGACCCGCGGAGAATGCGCGATGACGAAGGCAACGACGATTCTGGCAGCGGCAGCGGCGGCCGCGTTCGCCGCGTCCGCCGCGCTGGCCCATCACGGCTGGAGCGAGTACGACGCGAACACGCCGCTCACGCTGACCGGCACCATCAACGAGTCCGGCTACGAGCATCCTCACGGGCACATCCGCCTGGCCGTCCCCGGCAAGGTGTGGACCGTGGTGCTCGCGCCGCCGTCGCGGATGGAGAACCGCGGGCTCGCGAAGGAGTCGCTGCGCGCCGGCAACCAGGTGACCGTCACCGGCTATCCGAACCGCACCAAGCCCGAGGAAATGCGCGCCGAGCGCATCACCGCCGACGGCAAGACCGTCGAGTTGCGCTAGTGGCCGGCGGCCGGCGCCGGAGCGCGGCCCGATGACCCCCGGCGATGCCGCCATGCACGCGGTGGAGGCCGCGGGGGTCGCGCGTCTGATGCGCGAATCGCTGTGGCTCTATCCGGCGGTCGAGGTGGCGCACATCACGGGCATCGCCGTGCTCGTCGGATCCATCGCGATGTTCGACGTGCGCCTGCTGGGCGTCGGGCGCGCGCTGTCCGTGCGCGCGTTGTCCGGCTTTCTCCTGCCGTGGACGCTGGGCGCGCTGCTGCTGATCGTGCCCTCCGGCCTCATGATGTTCAGCGCGCACGCCGCCGACTTCATCGACAACCCGGCGTTCAAGATCAAGCTGGCGCTGCTGTTCTGCGCCGGCATCAACGGCGCGATGTTCCGCACCGGCGTGTATCAGCGCGTCGCCGCCTGGGACGTCGGCGTCGCCCCGCCGCCGGCGGCGCGGGCGCAGGCGCTGCTGTCGCTGCTGCTGTGGGTCGGCGTCATCACCTGCGGGCGCCTCATCGCATACACGTAGCCGCAGGGAAAGTAGGGCCAGACCCGGACGGCGCTTGCTTTGGCGGGCAGGTGGGGGCGGATAAGTAGGGTCTGACCCTACTTTCCCCACACGACGCCGCGGCGTTCGCCGGCGAACCACGTCGTGAGCCCGTCGTCGGCGAAGGCCGCGGCGAGCCGATCCGCCTGCGCCAGGTGCCGGTCGTAGGCAGGCCGGTCGCGCAGCAGGCGCGCCGAATTGGCGAGCGCGAGATGGGTGAACGCTTCGTCCACCTTCTCGTCGCCATGTGCTTCGAGCAGCGCCAGCGCGTGCGCGCCGTGTCCGCGCGCGGTCTCCGCCTTGCCGGCGGCGTTGTGCACGAGGGCGAGCAGGTAGTCGGCGCGCGCCTCGTTGACCCACGTCCCGCACCTCAGCCAGAACTCGCGCGACGCGTGGGCGGCTTCCAGCATCAGCCGCGTCTCGGTGTCGTCGCGAGCGCTCTTCGCAACGAGGTCGGACGCGAGATTGTTGCTGGCGACGGCAACGGCGCGCACCGTGGCGGCGTCGGCGTGCGCCCGCGCGAGCGCCAGCGCCGTCGCGTACAGCCTTCCGCCGCCGTCGAGCGCGCCCGCGGCGATCGACTTCGCCGCGACCTCGGCGGCGATGCGGGCCGCGACCGACGCCGCGCTGCCCGCGTCGAGCGCGACGATTCGCGTCTGCGCCGTCAGCGCGTCGAGGGTGGCGCCGCTCATGAAGCACGCAACCGCCAGCGCCGTCAGCGGGCCGGCGGCGGCGCCGGCGTCCGGCACGCCGTCCACGATCGCCGCCGCGTACGCAGCCGCGCGCGGCCAGTCGCGCAGGTGCTCGCCGAGCGTGTGATTGGAAAGACGCAGCAGCGCCGCTGCCTGCGTGGCGTCGGTGGCAAGCGCGGCGTGCTGCTCGAGCAGCGCGGCAACGGCCTGCGGCTCGTCGGCGTGGCGGTCCCAGCCGCCGTCGATCAATTCGTCGAAGGTCATCGCGGTCAGGCGGCAGTCGCGGGTTCGCAGCGCACGTCGGTCTTCACCGAATTGGCGATGAAGCATTCGGCGTGCGCCTTGTGATGCATCGCGGCGATCTCTCCGGGCGAGGGCAATCGTTCGCCCGTGAATGCGACCTGGGGCCGCAGCGTCACGACCGTCATCGCGTACTTGCCGTCGGCGTTCCTGGCCATGACGCCGACCGCGTCGTCGACGTAGCTGTCCACGCAGAAGCGGGCACGGGCCGCGATGGAGAGGAACCAGAGCATGTGGCAGCTCGACAGCGACGCGACGAACGCCTCTTCCGGATCGACGGCGTCGGGCTTCGACCAAGGCAGCGGCACCACGGCCGGTGACGACGAGGCGGGAACCTCCACGCCGCCGTCGAACTTCCAGGTGTGGGCGCGGCTGTACCTGTCGTCGACGAACGTCGCGCCGTCGCGCCGCCAGGCTATCGTTGCGGTGTAGGAAGACATGGCACGCTATCCACGGGGTTGGCTCACCACTCGGTCAGGCCTTCGAGCTCGTACAGGCGCGTCCAGCTCGGGCGCGAGCGCACGCGGGTCGCGAGCGCGGCGAGCGCGGGCCACTCGGTGGCCGGGCGCGGCATCTTGCGGGACCAGCGCATCAGCATCGTCAGCAGCAGGTCGGCGCCGGAGAAATCGCGTCCCAGCAGCCAGGGGCCGTGCGCGGCCAGATGCGCGTCGGTGAGTTCAAACGCGCCCTCGATCCGGCGCTGCAGCGCTGCGCGCACGGCCGGCGGGTGCTCGGCGGCACCGAGATCCTCCGGATAGAACCAGAAGCGGAAGGGCGCCGCGACCGCCGTGCTGAGATAGAGGATCCACTGGTGCCACGCAGCGCGCTCCGGGCTTCCCGGGGCGGGCGCCAGACGGGCGTCGGGGTGGCGCTCGGCCAGCACCATCAGCAGCGCCGCCGATTCCGACACCGGCCGGCCCTCGATCAGCAGCGTCGGCACGCGGCCGCCCGGATTGAGCGCCAGGTACGCCGGATCGCGCTGCGCGCCGGCGTCGAAATCCACGAGCTTGAGCTCATAGGGTGCGCCGATCTCGAGCAGGGCGAGGTGCACGACCATGCTCGCGGTGCCGGGGGAGTAGTAGAGGGTGTACATGGCTCAGCGGGCGCTCCTGTCGTCGTGCGTCTCGCGCGGCGGGTCGTTGTCGACGATCAGCGTGGCCGCGCGCCGCGGATCGTCGCGCGCGAAGTGAATCCGCTGCGCCGGAAAGTAGGTCGTCTCGTACACGCGGATCGTGTCCTGCGGCGACAGCCCCTCCTGGGCGCGCGGCACGGCGCGCTCCAGCGCGGTCGCGAAGCTGCAATCGATCCAAACGGACAGATCATAATATCCGCGCAGCTCCGGCTTCAACAGGAAAATGCCCTCGACGACGATGACGTCGATGTCGTCGTACGCGTGGACGCGCCTTTGGTAGGCCGTGGCCGTTTCCTCGGCGTGGTCGACCTCGACGCGGTGCGAGCGCCGCTCGCGCAGCGGCAGCACGAGTTCCGCGAACAGGGTGTCGAAGCGGATCGCGTTACGGTAGTAGTGCCCGGCGGGGTCGACGGCGGAAAAGCGCCGGTCCCGCAAATTGAGCCAGCCGTCGGCGTGGATGGCGGCCACCCGGAGCGCTCGCCCGCGCAGCGCGTCGGCGATCCGCGCCGTGGTAAAGCCCTTGCCGCTGCCGTCGATGCCGCTTACCGCGACGAGCACGCTGCGCTGCGGCGCAACCTGCGCGCGGGCCGCGGCGATGCGTTCGACGACTGCGCGGGTGTCCGGCATCGAGCTGCGGCAGGTGATCGTCGGCTCGGTCGTCATCGCGCGCTCCTCGGGCAGGGCGATGCGCAATATTGTACTTGCCAAGTCCCATCTGCGTGTACCAACATCACGATCTGGCGAGCGGCCAGCCGCCTCCGGGAGCCGCCGATGGACTTCATCTTCATGCTGACCCGCAACGACCGCACGGTCGAGGACGCGGAGGACCTCGTCGACGCGGTCTGCGACCTCGGCGTGCGCCACATCGGATTCAAGGACGTCGGCGTGCCGGCCGCGACGATGCAGGCGCTGGTCGCCGCGATCCGGCGCCGCGGCGGCACTTGCTACCTCGAAGTGGTCAGCACCACGCCGGAGGCGGTGGTGCGCTCGCTGGAAACGGGCCGCGCCCTGGGCGTCGATCGCATCCTGGGCGGCACCGACCTGGCGGCGGCCAGGCGGACCCTCGGTGAGCTGTCGCGCTACTTTCCGTTCCCCGGCCGACCGAGCGGCCATCCGACGCGGCTCGACGGATCGGCTGAACTCGTCGCCGAACACACGCAGGCGGCGCTGGCCGCGGGCTGCGGCGGTGTGGACCTCCTCGCGTATCGGGCGACCGAAGCGGACCCGCTCGACCTCGTGCGCGCGGCGCGCCGCGCGCTGCCCGGCGGCACGCTGATCGTCGCCGGCAGCGTCCACTGCAAGGCGCAGATCGACGCGCTGGCCGGCGCGGGCGCCGACGCGTTCACCATCGGCTCGTCGGTGTTCGACGGCTCGTTCTCGCCGGGCAAGGGATCGCTGCGCGGCCAGATCCAGGACATCCTCGCGGCCAGTGAAGGCGCGTCCCGGATCGCGGCGTAGCGCGCGGCGCGAATGAATCGCGCCGCAGAACCGCCGGACGCGCTCGCCGCGCTGCTTCGCGGTGATTGGCCCGACCCCGACGGCGGGCCGCCCGTCGGCGTGCCGGTGCGCGCGATGGCCATCGAGCGCAGCCTGCGGGGCGCCGAAGCCGAGCTCGTCGCGTCGCTGCAGCTCGGGCGCCGCCTTGCGGTCGTGAGCGACCGCACGACTCACTCGGTGCTGGGCGCGCGGGTCGAGCGCGCGCTCGCCGGCGGCGCGGAAGTCGCGTCGGTCGTGCTCGACGACAGGCCGCATGCGGACGCGGCGACGGTCGCGGTCGTGCGCGAGGCGTGCGCCGCCGCCGATGCCATCGTGGCGGTGGGCTCGGGCACGATCAACGACCTGTGCAAGGCCGCCACCGCGAATGCGGGCAAACCTTACGTCGTCTTCGCGACCGCGCCGTCGATGAACGGCTACACCTCGACGAACGCGGCGATCACCGTCGACGGCCACAAGCACTCGCTGCCGGCCGCGGCGCCGGTCGGGGTCTTCCTCGACCTCGAGGTGCTCGCCGCGGCGCCCGCGCGGATGATCCGCGCCGGGCTGGGCGATTCGCTGTGCCGCCCCACGGCGCAGGCCGACTGGCTGCTGTCGCGGCACGTGCTGGGCACGCCCTATCGGCGTGCGCCGTTCGCGCTGCTGGCGCCGGACGAGCCGGCGTTGCTGGACGAGCCGGAAGCGCTGCTGCGCGGCGATCTCGAAGCCGTCCGCGCGCTGGCGCGCACGCTGGTGCTGTCCGGCTGCGGGATGACGATCTGCGGCGGCAGCTACCCGGCGAGCCAGGGCGAGCACCTGATCAGCCACTACGTCGACATGTTCGCGCCCGCCGGCCGCGGCGACTTCTTTCACGGCGAACAGGTGGCGGTGGCGACGCTGACGATGGCCCGGCTGCAGGAAGCGGCGCTCGCCGCCGGCCCGCCGCGGTTCGCTCCCTCGACCTTCGACCGCGACGGACTGGTGCGCCGCTTCGGCGACCTGATCGGGGAGTCGTGCTGGCGCGAGGTCGAGGGCAAGCGCCTGACGCGCGAAGCCGCGGACGCGATGAGCCGGCGCGTCGCCGACGGCTGGGGCGCGCTGTGCGATGATCTCCACGCGATCATGGTTCCCGCGACGAAACTCGCCGCCGTCCTGCAGCGCGTGGGCGGTCCCGCCACGGCGCGGGACATCGGCCTCGCGCCCGGCTTCTACGCCGAAGCCGTGCGCAATGCGCGTTTCCTGCGCGGTCGCTACACCTTCCTCGATTTCACCGACGACGCCGGCCGGCTGACGCCTGCCGCGCTCGAATAGCGCGTTGGCCTCCTCGACGCGCGCCAGGCAGCGGCTCACCCAGGACGATCGCCATCGGCAGATCCTGGCGCTGCTGCGGCGCGACGGCACGGTGCGCATCGCAACGCTGGCGAAAGCCTTCGCCGTGACCACCGAAACGGCCCGCCGCGACCTGGACGACCTCGCGGCAGCCGGCGCGCTCAAGCGCACCTACGGCGGCGCCGCCGGACGTTCGCTGACCGAGGAGCCCGGCATCGGCGCACGCGGCCGCGCCCGCGCGGCGGAGCGAGGGGCCATCGGCGCCGCCGCCGCGCGCCTGGTGGAGCCCGGCGACGCGCTGATGATCGATTGCGGATCGACCACCGGCTTCTTCGCCAACGCGCTCGCCGCGCGCAACCTGCGCCTCACCGTGGTCACCAACGGTCTGCCGGTCGCGCGGGCGCTCGCCACCAGCCCGAACTGCCGGGTGATCCTGTGCCCCGGCGACTTCGTCCTGCGCGAAGGCGGCACCTACGGCCCGGACACGCAGGCGTTCATCCGCCGCTACAAGGCGAACCGGGCGTTCATCGGCGCGGGCGGGCTGACGGCCGACGGGGTGACCGACGCCGATTCGGCGAGCTGCGCGGTCAAGCGCGCGATGATGGAGCGCGCGGAGCACACCACGCTGCTGCTCGACAGCTCCAAGTACGACCTGGTGCAGTTCGAGCAGGTCTGCGCGCTGGCGGACGTCGACCTGCTGGTGTGCGACGCGCCGCCGCCGAAACGGCTGGCCGAGCGCCTGCGCAAGGCCGCCGTGCGGGTGGTGGTCGGCAGGGAGTAGCCGGCGCGCCCGCCGCCGTTACCGGTTGCCCAGCGCCAGCTTGATGCCGAAACCGATCAGCGCGATGCCCGCGAGCCGGGTCGCGAGCGCGCGCGCCGACGGCAGCCGCGCGAGGCGCGTCGCGACCGCGTTGCCGAGCAGGACGAGCCCCGTCTGGTAGGCGAGGCTGATCAGCGTCACGTGCGCCATCATCGCCGCCAGCGTGACCGGCGAGGAGTCGTGCCGCAGGAAGAGGGGGAAGAAGGCGACGAAGAACAGGATCACCTTCGGATTCGTGAGGCTGACCGCGAACCCCCGCCGGAAGTACTGCCACCCGCTCGTCCTCTGCGCCGGCAGCGCCGTCGCCGCGGTGAGATGGCGGCGCAGCAGCTGCACGCCCATCCAGCAGAGGTAAGCGGCCCCGAACCACTGCAGCGCCGAGAACAGCAGCGGGTTGGCGTTCATCACCGCGGCGAGGCCGACGACCGCGGCCACCATGTACGCGAGATCGCCGATGAGGGTGCCGAGCACCGCGCCGACACCCGCGCGCACGCCGTCGCGGGCGGTGGCGTCGAGGATGGCGAGCGTCCCCGGGCCCGGAATCAGCTGGAAGACAACGATCGCGGCGATGAAGCTCGGGTAGTTCTGGATCTCGAACACGCGGGTTCTCCGTGGCTAGGCCGAGGGCGGCCCTTTCAACTCGACCGTGTTGCCGTCCGGGTCGAGGATGTAGATCGACGGGCCGTTGCCCTCCGCGCCGTAGCGCGTCCCCACCTCACCCACGCGGACGCCCGCGGCCGCGAGATCGCGCAGGATCTCCGGCTGATCGAAGGGGTCGACGCGCAGGCAGAAATGATCGACGTTGTGCCCTTCGCGTCCGGGCGCGGCGCCGCCAAGGCGCCCCAGCGGCCCGTCGACGACCACGAGGTCGATCAGCGAGCGTCCCGCGCGAAGCTGCGTGAGGCCAAGCTCGTCGCGCCGGCGCTCGACCGCGCAGCCGAGGACTCCGGTGTAGAACGCGAGCGCGGCCTCGAGGTCGGCCACGCGCAGCACGACGTGGTCGATGTCGCGGATGCGGATCACGGCGTCGCCCGAGCGCGGTGCGTCACGCCGACGTTTCGCCGATGCTGCCGCTCACGCGCGCGGTGCCGAGTCGGACGATGCGAACCGCCATCGCGGTGCTCCGGTCGAGGCGGGGGGACGAATTCCGGAGCGATTCCCGGAGCGGGTGCCGGCGTAACGCGTGCCGGGCTTCCGGCGCCGCGGTCAGTTCGCGGGCTTGAACAGGATGTCGCCGTACCAGGCCTGCACCGTCTCGCCGGTGTTGTCCGTGTCGGAGAGCACGCCGTACGCGAGGAGGCGGGTCGGATATTCGCCGAATGCCTTCTTGAAATCCTCGCGCAGGTTGCGCGACAGCGACTGCCACGTGCCGACCCCGCCGGGTCCGCTGGACGCGACCACCATCTGCACGCGGTTGGTCCGCGGATTGGGGATCACCGTGCCCACCGGAACCTTGTTCGACCAGATGTACATCATCGTGGCGTAGGGCGACTCGCGTCCGGAAATCCCTTCGGCCAGCGAGAGCTGCGCCCGGTCGCCGAACGACAGCTTCTTCTTGTCGCCGTCGAACTCGAAGACCAGGCGCACGGGCGAATCCTCGGTCTTCGCCACCGAATTGTCGGCCGCCTCGATCAGGCGGTCGATCTTCCACCGCCAGTCGACGCGCGGCCACTTGTCGACGTCGATCGGGATGCGTTGCGCAATGCCGCTGGCGGCTGCGGCGGCCTTGGCCTCGAGCACCATGTGGCCGTCGTTCTCCATGAAGCGGTACTCGGTCGGCTTCTTGGTGTCCGTGATCTTGGCGACTTCCCAGCCTGCGGGGAGCGCGGTGCCGGCCTTCGCGGACGAGAAGAGGACGACCCCGGGCGGCTGCTGCGCCGCGGCGGGCATGATCGAGGCCAACGCGAGGAGCGTCGCCGAAGCCAGGAGGTGTGAGGTTCGCATAGGGCGCTAGGATGACGATTTCCGGTCCCGGTTACAAGAGGGGTGAGGGGGACGGCCGGCGCCGCACCCCCCCTGCACAGGCCGGCACGGGGAAGCACCGCCGCCGCATGATAACCGCGTTTGCCCCGCTCAGAGCGAGCCCAGCCGCTCGGCCAGGAAGGCACCCACCGCCGACAGGCCGACCGCCAGCAGGTCGTACTCCGGCTTCGGCTCGCTCCCGCGCATGCGCTCGAGCTCGAAGATCGCGTTGACCTGGGCGTCGGTGAGCGCCGTGCGCATCGCTTCCCGCTCGTCGGGCGCCGCCTTGTTGCCGGCGGTGGCGAGGTCCTGCAGCGCCGTGGCCACACCTTCGGGGTCGATCAGCGCGATCGGCGCGCCGCAGTGCGAGCACGCCGGGTCGCGGGCGAGATCGACCGGCGCCCCGCATTGCGAGCAGCTGATCTGGCGCACGGTCTCGCGCAGGCGCGTGAGCTCCGCAGGCGAGGGCGTGCGCACGAAATTCTTCGCCCGCAGGAACTGCTGGAAGGTCATCAGCTGGCCGCTGTCGCGCGGACAGCGCCAGTAGGTGAAGCGGGTGGTGCGCTGCAGGTCGTGGCTGAACGACAGCGCGAAGCTGCAGCGGGGGCAGCGCAAGTTCGAGGCCAGCACGGTGCGCGGGCCGGACGCCGCCGCGCTGATGAACTTGAACAGGTCGAGCACCGCCTCCGGCGCGAGCCGCGTGCTCTCGTGCTGGTCGAACCAGAGCAGGTTGCAGGGTGCGCAGGCCTCGATCTCGGCCGGGCGCGTGCCGAAGCGCACCTGCGTCGTCCGCGGCGTCATGTCGTTACGGCAGTTCGGGCACCAGGTCACTCGACGATTCTAGCAGCGGCCTACGCACGCGCGCGGGCCCTCTCCGCGCGGTTGGCCTATCATCGGCTATCCTTGCGCCGCCGGCCGGAAAGGACACCCCCTCATGCTGAACATCCCGCGCAGCCTGCTGCCCTTCGTGTTGTGGTTCGGCGCGTGGCCTGGCCGGGGCCTCGCCGCCGAGTTCGCGCTCGACGCGAGCCACACGTCGATCCACTTTGCCGTGTCGCACTACGACATCTCGCTGGTGCGCGGGCGCATCGCGAAGATCACCGGGACGCTGCAGTTCGATCCCGCGGCGAAGACCGGCGCCGTCGACGTGCGCATCGACCCCGACGCGATCGACACCGGCAACCGGACGCTCGATGCGGTCCTGCGCTCGGACCAGTTCCTCGACACCGCGCAGGCCGGCGACGCGCGCTTCGGCAGCAGCCGCTTCGTCTTCGACGGCGACCGGCTGACGGCGATCGAGGGCACGCTGATCCTGCGCGGCGTCGCGCGGCCGGTGCGCCTCGCCGCCCAGCGGTTCACCTGCCGGGACGTGAAGTTCGGCCTGCTCGCGCGGCATGTCTGCGGCGGCGAATTCCAGGCGACGATCCGGCGGTCGGATTTCGGGATGACGCGCTCGCTGCCCGACGTCGGCGACCAGGTCGAGCTCGCGATCAGCATCGAGGCCACGCGGCAGTAGGCGCGGCGCCCCCGCGTTGCCCACGCGGCGCGCGAATGCTGTGGACCACAAACGCGTCGCTCGTGGTCGGCGCCGCACCGCATTTGTTCTGGTCCGTATCTTGCATTGGACTGGGCGAGGGTGTCGGCAACGGGGCGGCGGGGCGAGCCCGGAGCACGCCGTGCCGCGCCGGGCGCCGGCCCCTCGCTGCGCTGCCGATGGCGACGACGACATTCCATCGCGGCGCTCCGTCAACACAATCCGCCAGGGGTCGGCAATGATGAAGATGGACGCTGTTGCAAAGGGTGTTTCGATCGCAGTCCTCGCCTGCGCGAGCGCGCTCCCCGCAAGCGCGCTGGCGCAGGCGAGCAACCCGGGGGCGCGACCGCCCGCGACGGATGCCGCCGTTCCCAGGCCGGCGAAGGCCGGCGGCGCGTCCGCCGGGCCGGCCAGTCTCGACATGCGCCTGTGGTCGTTCGGCGACTGCGTGAAGAACTTCCCGTACGTCGACACGCCCGAGCACAAGGAATGCCTGCGCGTGGTCGGGTCGGACGAAGCCAAGGATGCGCGCGCGATCTACTTCTGCAGCGCGAGCCACGCCAAGGATCCGGCGGAGGCGACGCGCTGCAAGGAGGCCTATTTCGCGAACAAGTCCGAGGCCGAGCAGGAAGGCTTCCGCGCCCGGATGACGAACCCGGTTCCGGCGGCCGCGGTCGCCACTCCCCCGCCGAAGCGCGACAAGGAAGCGGAGATCGCCGCGCTCACCCGCGCGCTGAAAGCGTTGGAACCGGAAGAGCCCGAGGCCGAGGCCGCCGCGCAGGCGCTGGCTGCGGCAGCGCCGGCACCGCCGCCCTCGTCGGGATCGATCGGCAACGTCCTGCAGGGGCTCGGGATTTTCCTGCTGCTGGCGGCGATCGGGCTGCGTTACCTGCGCAACGTGTCGCTGGGCGGCGGGGCCCAGGACACGACCTCGCGCCGGATCGGTCCGGCCAAGAGGTCGAGCGGCGTGCACTTCGCGCGCTAGGGGCGCCGCCGGCCGTCAGTTCTTGCCGCAGCAGGCGCGGGAAATGAACCTCGCGCGAGTCCCGGCCGCCCCGCGTCCCGAGCGCGCCCCGTGGCGGCCCGCGCGGCGCCGTCGGTGGATCGTTGGCCGGACGGCGGCCGGCGCAACCCTCAGCCGATGAGGAAGCCCGCGCCCACCGGATCGTCGCGATCGATCATCCAGCGCGCGGTGCCGAGGATGCTCGCGGTTCCCTTGACCGTCGGCCGCACCGCGCGCACGGACCCGAGTTTCGTCTCGCCGATCAGCGACCCCTCGAAGGTCCCCGTGCCGAGCAGCCCCTCCGAGTGGATCGGTGTCGCCGACCTTCATCCGCCCGCGCGCCTCGAGCATCGCCATCATCGCGCTGGTGCCGGTGCCGCCGGGCGAGCGGTCGAGCTGGCCCGCGCTGAAGACGTGGACGTTCTTGTAGAGCGCGCCGGCCAGCGTGGGCTCGTGCCAGAGCGTCACGAAGTTGAAGTTGTTGATGTGCCCGGCGGTCGGGTGCTGCACCGTCAGCTTCTCGCGCAGCTGCTCGCGGATCGCCACGCCGATCTCCGAGAGCTCTCGTCCGTTCTCCGGCGCGATGCGCGGCGTGCGGCCGGCCCAGTCGACGATCCCGAATAGTTGCCGCCCCAGCGAAGGTCCGCGTGCACGCGGCCGATGCCCGGCACGTCGACCGGGACGTCCTGCGCGGCGACGTAGGCGGGCACGTTCTCGAATCTGCACCAGGCGACCTTGCCGTTCTCGCAGCCGACCTCGGCGGTGACCGGGCCCGCCGTCGTCTCGAAGCGGATCGTCGTCGTCGGGCCGCTGCCCCGGGGCACCATGCCCAGCGCGACCATCGCCATGCTGACGGCGATCGTGCCGTGGCCGCACATGTGCGACCACTGCGTGCCGTCGATGTAGATCAGGCCGGCGTCGAAGTCGGGGCCCGACGGCGGGGTCAGGAAGACGCCGAACATGTCCCTGTGGCCGCGCGGCTCGCGCATCAGCGCACAGCGCAGCCAGTCGTAGTTCGCCTCCAGGAACTGCCGCTTCTCGAGGATTGTCGAGCCGCCGCGGTAGGGAATGCCGCTGTGGACGATGCACAGCGGCTCGCCCTCGGTGTGGGTGTAGATGACGTCGAACACGTCCTGGGGGCGCATCATGCGGAGGCTCCTTGGGGATGAACGGGGAAGGGCGGCGGTTCAGCGCCGCCGGCGCAGGATGTCGAGGCCGATCGTCAGGTCGAGCACGACGATCGCGACGGCCGCGACGAGGATCGTCACCGCCGATATCGCGGCGATGCTGGGGTCGATCGTGTACTGGACGTAGTTGAAGAGCTTGACCGGGATGGTGTTGAGCCCGGCGGTCGTGTTGAAGATCGACAGCTCGACGTTGATCCACGACGAGATGAACGCGAAGATCGCGCCGGAGACGACGCCGCTCCGGATCTGCGGCAGCGTCACGTGGAAGAACGTCGACAGCGGGCGCGCGCCGAGGTCGGACGAGGCCTCCTCCTGCACCCGCTGCTCGGGGGTGAGCAGCGCCAGCACCGAGCGCAGCACGAACGGCGTCACGATCACGACGTGGCCGACGAGCAGCGCCCAGAACGTGCGCATGAAGCCGAGCGCCGCGCGAGTACTGCAGCAGCGCCGCGCCGAGCACCACGTGCGGCAGCACCAGCGGCGAGGTGAGGAGCGCTCGCGAGCGCCGCGCTTGCCGGGGAACTCGAACCGGGCGATGGCCAGCGCCGCCGGCACGGCCAGCAGGATCGCGACGAGCGTCGCGGCGCTGGCGAGCGCGGTGCTGGTCGTGAACGCCGCGACGTACGACGGGTCGTCGAGCACCTTGGCGTACCACGCGAGCGTGTAGCCCTGCGGCGGAAAGCTCAGGAACTGCGATGCCGTGAGCGAGCTGCCCACGATGACGACCAGCGGCAGCATCAGGAACGCCATCACCAGCGCGGACACGGCGCGCAGCGCGATCCCGGCGATCATTGCGCGGGCGCCGTCATGTTCCGCGGCGCTCCCCGAAGCGCCCGGCGACGCCGACCAGCACCAGCGTCAGCACGAGCAGCGTGACGCTGAGCGCGCCGCCGTAGTTGAAGTCGAACACCGAGCTGTACTGCTGGAAGATCAGCATCGGGAAGACCGTGATGCGCCCCCGCTCAGCAGCGCCGGCGTCACGTAGGCGCTGACGGCCAGCGTGAACACCATGATCGCGCCCGCGACGAGCCCCGGCAGGCACAGCGGGAACGTGACGTGGACGAACGTGGCGAGCGGGCCGCCGCCCAGGTCGGCCGACGCGTGCTCGAGGCCCTCGTCGATCTCCGCCAGCGCGTTGCCGAGCGCGATGACGACGAGCGGCAGCAGGATGTAGACGAGGCCGATCAGGATCGCGAGCTCGGTGCCGAGCAGGCGCATCGGCCGCTCGAGCAGGCCCGCCGCCACCAGCGCGTCGTTGACGAGGCCGTTGCGGCCCAGCAGCACCATCCAGCCGAACGAGCGGACGATGTTGCTGGTGAAGAGCGGCAGGATCAGCAGGATCACGCAGATCCGGCGCAGCGCCGCCGGCCCGACCGTGCGCACGAGGTACCACGCGAGCGGATAGCCGAGCAGGATGCACAGCAGCGTGGTCGAACCCGGCGATGCGGAACGTCACGAGCAGGACGTCCCAGTGGTACTGGTCGAGCAGCACCTTCGCGTACTGCGCGAGGGAGAGTCCCGGCGCCTTCGCGTCGGTGAGGCTCGCGAGCACGACCACGCCCATCGGCGCGACGAAGAACGCGACGAAGAAGGCCACCGGCGCCGCGAGCAGCAGCGCGAGCGGGAGGCGCCCCGCGGTCATCGCGGTGCCGGCGCAATGCCGCCCGCAGGCAGCGTCCTGGCGTCGTCGGCGCGCCCGACCGCGCGGCGGCGCGTGCGGCGGGCCGGCGGCTCAGCCGGGGATGACATGCAGGTCCTGCGGACGGAAGCCGAGCCGGATCGTCGCGCCGGGCGCGATCACGTCGGCGGTGATCCCGCGCTCCTTCACCTGCACGAGGTCGGCGCCGACGCGGACGTAGATCATGCAGTGGCTGCCGACGGTGATCAGCTCCTCGACCACGCCCTCGCAGGTCGAGACGCCGTCGGGCGCGGGGCCGTCGAGGACGCGCAGGCTCTCCGGCCGCAGCACGCCGAGCCCGGGATGCCCGGCGGCTCCGGGCGGGGCGGCGACGGGAAGCGTGCCGAGCCGCGGCCGCAGCGCAGCGCCTTCAGGCACGCAGGGCACGAAGTTCGCCTCGCCGACGAACCCGGCGACGAAGCGCGTGACCGGCCGGCGATAGATGTCGGTGCCGCGCGCCGACCTGCTCGATGCGTCCCGCGTCCATCACGACGAGCCGGTCGGCGACGGTCATCGCCTCCTCCTGGTCGTGCGTGACGAACACGAACGCGATGCCGAGCCGCTCCTGCAGGTGCTTCAACTCGAGCTGCATCCGCTTGCGCAGCTTGAGGTCGAGCGCCGAGAGCGGCTCGTCGAGCAGCAGGAGCCGCGGCCGGTTGACGATCGCGCGGGCGAGCGCGACCCGCTGCTGCTGGCCGCCCGAGAGCTGCCGCGGGTAGCGCTCGGCGAAGCCGTCGAGCCCGACCAGCGACAGCGCCTCGGCGGCGCGCGCAGCCGCCTCGGCGCGCGACGCGCCGTGCCGCCGCGGCCCGTACGCGACGTTCTCGCGCACGTTCATGTGCGGGAACAGCGCGTAATTCTGGAACACCGTGTTGAGCGGCCGGCGATACGGCGGCAGGCGGGTGACGTCCTCGCCGCCGATCGCGATGCTGCCTTCGTCCGGCGCGAGGAACCCCGCGATGCAGCGCAGGAGCGTCGTCTTGCCGCAGCCGCTCGGACCGAGCAGGGCGACGAACTCGCCTTCGGCGATGTCGAGCGACACCGCCTTGAGGGCCTCCTGGCTGCCGAAGCGCTTGGTGATGCCGGCGATCGAGAGCAGCGGCATCGCCGCCGCTACTTGCGCGCGATCTCGCGGTTCCACATGTCGACGAGCTTCGGACGGTCCTTGTTCACCGCGTTCCAGTCGAAGAGCACGAGGTCCTTGATCGAGCCGTTCTCGCCCCACGGCAGCTTCTTCGCGGTCTCGGGCGGCACCTTGACGTTCTTCACGGCGGGCCCGAGGTAGAGCTTCTGCGCGAGGCAGGCGGCCGCCTCCGGCGTGAGCGCCGTGTTGATGAACTTCTCCGCCTGCTCCCTGCGCGGACTGCCCTTGACGAGGTGCAGCCGGGCGTCGGTCGCCCAGACGCCTTCCTTCGGCACGACGAACGCGAGGGGCAGACCCTTGTCGATCAGGTCCCACGCCGCCGCGCTGAAGTGCGCCCCGATGATCGCCTCGCCGCTCTGGAATGCGTTGCTCGCGGCACCCGAGCTGTCGAAGTACGAGGCGACCTTCAATTCCTTGATCTTCTTGAACACCGGCGCGTAGTCGTCCTTCGGGGCCTTCATCATCCGGTGGAAGAGGACGATCAGCGGCACGCCCCCGGAGTTGGAAGGCGAGGGGATCGTCACGGCGTCGGCGACCTCGGGCTTCCAGAGGTCCTCCCAGGATGTCGGGACGAACTTGACCTTCTGCTTGTTGTACAGGAGGCCCAGCGAGTAGTAGCCGGTGCCGACCGCGTAGGTCTGGCTGCCCGACTTGTAGATCGCGTCCGGGCCGACATTCGCCATGTTCGGGATGCGCGCAGGGTCGAGGTTGTCGAGGACGTCCGCCGCCGCGGCAACCTCGCTGATGCCGCCGTCCATCCACGCGGCGTCGATGGCGGGCGCGCCCTTCTGCTGCTGCAGCTTGGCGAGCGTGGTGCTCGACGTGCCGATCTCGGGCACGACCTTGACGCCGGTGGCCTTGGTGTAGGGCTCTGCGACGCAGGCGTTGAACGCGTCGCCCCAGTTGCCGCCGTACCACGCCACCGTGATCTGGTTCTGCGCGTGCGCCGACATCGCGCAGGCAGCCAGCGCCAGACTAGCGGCAGCGCCGCGGATGAAGCTCGGGTAAGCCATGTCACCTCCTGTCAGTAGCATTGGGATTGCCGAGTTCGTTCAGGGGATTTCGAGTTTGGGGGAGGCGCTGTGGCGGGTCAAGCTGCGGGCGAAGCAGCGCCGGCGATAGGCTGGGCCAGGCGTCGCGGGAAAGCCGGCGATTGACGCCGGAGCGTCCGTCGTTTAGGTTCCCTTTCGTCGTCAGGCATCGGAAAAGGCGCTGGCCGAGGGGTGGCTCACCCGGGAAGACGTTGCGGGGCTGGGCATCGCGAAGCAGGAACTTATTCGTGAGCACAGCGCGGTTTGGACGCGAGCTGATGCCTGATCCCGCGTTCGACCGGACGTCGCGCAAGCGGAGCGCCGGTTGACTGTTACGTTTCGCAGCTCGAATGGAACCACTGCCGCCTGTAGCCGACGTCGTTGCCACGCTTCGCGCCCTGGGCGTCGAACTCCCGCCCGGTCCGGTGCGCGTCGACGGCTACGGCGACTCCCCCGAACTGTCGACCTCGCTGCTTGCGCTCATCCGTGACGGCCGCAAGAGGGCCGGCACGGGCTTGTTGTGGGCCATCGAGGCGGAGAACGAATCGATTCCGCAGCCGGGTGAGGTGGAGGTCGTGCTCGACCATCGGAACGAACCCGCGCTCATCACCCGGATCACCCGGGTTCAGGTGATGCCCTATAGCGAGGTCACGGCAGAGTACGCCGCCATCGAGGGCGAAGGCGATGGTTCCCTTGAATACTGGCGCGACGCGCACTGGGCGTTCTTCTCGCGCGAGTGCAAGCGCCTCGGTCGCGAGCCCGCCGAGTCGATGCCGGTGGTTTGCAGCGTGTTCGAGGTGCTGGATGTTCTCCCCCCACGAGCGGCCTGACCCATCCCGCCGCTCGCTAGGTAAGTGAAGAGTATTGGGGCTAAGTGTTTTCTGGAAGGGCAGGTGCCAGTTGCGTGCCGGTTGTGGGCTGGGACGCCATCGCGGTCAGCCGGGCAGCGGTGGGCGCGGCTGCAGATGGATTCCTGCTGCCGGCGGGCGCCTGCGAGTCAATCGCTGCGGCGCGGGCGAGCAGGGTGCTGCACTGCGCCGGCGTCAGCGCGGTCCCTGCTTCGCGCGCCAGGCTGCGATCGCCTTTTGCAGGTCATCCTGCTCCTCGCAGGGCAGCAGGCAGATCTCGCGCAGTGCGGCGAGATGGCGCTCCGCAGCTGGCAGATCGCCGATGATCAGGTAGGTTTCGCCGATGTACTCGTGCGCGCCGCGATGCCGCGGATCGAGCGCGAGGGCGCGCTTGTAGTGCGCGAGCGCGGCGTCGTACTTCCCGAGATTGCGATACGCGTACCCGAGGTAGTTCTGCAGGTCGGCGTTGTCGGGATGGCGTCGCTCGGCCTGCTCGAATCGCTGCACGGCAACGGTCCAGCTGCGCGCGTCGATGGCCTTGCGACCGGCCGCATAATCGGCGTCGGTCGCGCCGATGTCGGTGGTGTCCACGGGATCGGCGCGCGCCGGTACCGCGCCGAAGGCGAAGGTCAGCGCGGCGATCAGTGCGGCGGCCGTGCGGCGCGCCACCGCGCGTCGCCCTTCGATCATCGTTTCGCGAGGTACGCTGTCGCCTGCAAGACCTCGGGCCGCGGGCTGTCCGCGGTCCGCGTCAGCTCGACCAGTACCGTGTAGTAGCGCACGGCCTTGTCGCGCTGGCCGGCGGCATCCGCCGCCCGCGCGGCGCCATAGTAGCCGCGGAGGCGATTCGGCTCGCGTTGCTGCGATGTCTCGTATTCGGCGAGTGCCGCCGCCGGCTGCCCCATCTCCATGAGCATGTCGCCGAGCAGCTCGCGCGCGGGAAGCACCCGCCCCGGCGTGATGATGTGCTTCTCGTTGCGGTCCTCGAGGTCGGCCGCGGCACGCATGAACTTGAGCGCTTCGTCGTTCTTCTTCTGCGCCAGCGCGATCCAGCCGGCAAGGGCGAGCCGCTGGATCTCCACCTCGGTGGCCCAGTAGTTGTTCTTTTCGTCCTGCAGCGCCTTGTGCACGACGGCAAGCTGCTGGGCGTCCTTCTCCGCGGCGGCGGCGTCGCCGGTGCGGGCGGCGCCCAGGCCGCGCGTGAAATACGTGATCGCGTCGGTGTACAGGAACTTGGTTGGCTGCGGCTGGAGCTTCGCCGCCTCGGCCCATGCACCGCGCTCGGCCGCGTAGCGCGCGGGCATGGCCGCCGCCGCATACGGCGCGGTGGCACGGGCCGGGTTGGCGCCGGACACCTTCATCGCAGCTTCGATCGTGCGCAGCGCGTCCGCATCGCGTGCGAGCTGCAGGTCGGCGTAGACGGTGTAGTCGCTGGCGTGATACGCCTCGTCGGGCTCGTTGCCGGTGATCGCCACCGCGAACGCGCGCTTGTTGGTCGTCGCCGAGTCATCCCAGGCGCCGACGCGGGTGAAGATGTGCGACGGCATGTGCAGCGCATGGGGGGCGTCCGGCGCGATGCCCGCGTACTTGCGGGCGGCCGGGACGCCGTCCTTCGCGATCGGCGGGGCGTCGTAGCTGTGGATCAGGTAGTGCGCGACGCCCGGGTGGTCGGGATACTTCGCGAATTCCTTCTCCAGCACCGCGGCCGCCTTCCGGTAGGCGGCGTAGGTCTGGTCGGATTGCGATTGCGTCCCCGCGATGTACAGCGCGGCGAAGATCTGGGCCTCGTCGTCGTCGGGATAGCGGGCGGCGAGTTCCTCGAAAGCCTTGGCGCGCGACGCCTGGCGCGCGCGCTCGGATCGATTGCCGAAGTCGTCGTAATACGCGGCGATCGCCTCGATGTAGTCGCGCTCGCGCTGCGTCTTCGCGCCGGTTTTCCTGGCCTTGCGCGATGGCCGCCTGTGCCGTTTCCGCGCCCTTCGGCGACGCGCCCTGGCCCGCCAGCGGATTCGACATCAGGATGGCCGCGATGCCCCAGTTGGCGATCGCGCAAGCGGGGTCCTTCGCCAGCACGTCGCGGAACGTGGTTTCGGCGGCGGAGTACCAGAACGAGTGCAGCATCGCCACGCCCCGGTTCAGTTCCACCTGCACCGCGGGGATGCAGGAGTTCGCGAAGCTCACTTTGCCGAGCTTCCCCTTCACGGCGTCGTCGTCGTGCGCCTGCGCGAAGCTGCAGATCAACGCCAGCGATGCAGCGGCGTGCGTCAGGATGCCGGGTGTCTTCATCGCGATTCCCCTCCTTGGCGCGTGGGTGTCGGCGCGGAGCCGGCATGGGTAGACCAGGAGGCGCGAGTCATACACCCATTGGCGCAACTCCGCAACTCCGGCCGGATCGGCGTCGATTCGAGGCGGCCTGCGACGATGGCCTGGCGTCGGCCAGGCCCTTGTTCTTCCGGCGTCGCGTTGTACGCGGCGTCAATGGGGCACGTCCACCCGCGGGCGACGCTTGACCATGATCAGGGACCGCAGCCGCAGCACCGGTGTTCCGGCCTGGTTCGACAGCACGCTGTGTGAGCCCAGCGCGACCGAGTCGCCGACCCGCAAGTCCTCGAAATAGAGCATCGGCCCTCCATCGCCGTCGCGAAACGCTGCAGAATAGCAGCCTGGCCGGCGGCCGAACGCCGGGCCGGACGCGCGTCGGTCAGCCTCAGTCGAGGCCGATCCTGATTTCCGGCGTCGGGATCAGGTGCCGCAGGATGATCTTCGTGGACCACAGGCTGTATGCCAGCCGCGAGAACCCGGAATAGCCGCCGCCCTCCAGTCCCTTCACCTTGAGCAGGAGCAGCTTCGTCGCGAGTGCGAGCATCAGCAGGTCGATGATGGCGTCCGCATTGCGCCGGTAGGCTTCGGCGCCGCTCAACGGCAGCTTGTGCATGGGCACGCCGGCCTGCGCGGAGAATTCGGCAAACGAGAACACGGCATCGTTGCCCAGGGCGGACCGGAAATCCTTCAGGACCTGCGAGTTGTCGGTCGCCAGGAACAGCGGTTCCCTTGGCGCATTCTTCAACTGGGAGAGCGTGTCCTCGTAGTGCGTCTGGTAATCCGTGTGGCGAACATGGACTGCCGAATAGGGCGTCCCGATGGCGCGGACCCGCCGCAGCAGTTCGTCGGCGATCGCCTGGCTGACCTGCATCCGGAGCAGCGCGAACATCGAATGGTTGCCGCCGCCGCCCTGGTGGTGCACCAGCAGCTGGTGGGGATAGTCCTTTTCGAAGTCGAAGGTGACCGGAGTCCCGGTCCGGGTATCGCGCCTGACGATCGATTCGGCGCTGCGGAGCGCCTCGTACGCGTTCACCCGACCGGACAGGCATTCCGGAAAGACATTCCATTGATCAAATGAAGGCCGCAGTTCATCCGCGCTCAGGATCATCCGCGACTGTCTCGAACTGAAATAGCGCCCGAGATCGTCCTGAAAATACGGCGAATTCCGGTAATTGGTGTCGACGATGACGCAGCGACCCGTCTGCTCGGCATACCGGCAGCAAGTCTCGATCTGGCACAGCATGTCGTTGAGCCCGGCTTGAGGGCGGCAGAGCACGAATCGGTCCATGGGGATCTCATGGCGGGCTGGCGTCGTTGACCTGCCCACTGATCGGGCGGCCGGCCCGCCAGCGGTGCCCGCATTGTCGCCCATTCGTTCCAGGTCCGTGGCTTGCGGCCCCTTGCCGCATCGGTCGCAGGTTCGATCCCTGCACGGTCGAGCGACAAGAACTGACTAGCCGCCGCACGGGATCGTCTGCAGTCCGCGATCGGCGGCCACGCGGTCGCGAAATGCTGCAATTGACGCAGGCGAACCCGCGCGTGCTGTGACCGGCTCGCTCGGGCCGTCGACGGAGTCCATCCACAGCAGACCCCCGGCAGGGGGCGGCAGGCCCCCGCGCCCGACCCGTGCCAGGGAGCTGCCGCCGACGATCGCGCAGGGTCTGCGGCTGGGCTCCTCGGAGTCGAGGTATTGCGTCGCCAGCGCGCCGAGGCTCCCGGCGATGTCCAGCGCCGGCGTCGACAGCCGGACGTTGCCGCCGACGCCGTCCGGGGCCGCTGCCTGGATCACGTTGAAGGCGAAGACATTGGCGTGGCTGAAAGCCGTCGAGCCGCCGAGGAACAGCGTGCTGCCGCTCAGTACCAGCGCAAGGACATCGATGTCGACGGTGCCGCCGCGCCCGCTCGTCGCGAGCGTATTCGCCCGGATGAACCCGGTCTGCAACAGCAGGACGGGGGCTCGTATCGAGATGTCGCCGGCATTGCCCTCGTCGCCCTTGCTCGTCGTCGTGATCCGCGAATTTTGCAGGACCGCGATGCCGTCGCCGCCGATCGAAATCTGGCCGCCGTCGCCGGCGACGGCGCTGGCGGAGATGCGGCCTTTGTCGCTGAGCGTCAGCCGCGGCCCGAAATTGACGGCAACGTTGCTGGCGTCGACGTTGCCGTACGATTGGGCGGTGATGACCCCATTGTCGCGAAGCACGATGGTCGGCGCCGTCACCGTAATCATCGTGGGTCGGAGACTTCCCGGATTGGCGACGGTGGCGCTGTTTTCGATCGATAGCGACGCTCCGTCGGACACGGTGATGCTGTCGCTGGCCTCGATGGTGACCGTTCCGGTCTGTCCCGACGACCCGGCAGCGGCCGATGCGCCGATGAGTCCGTCGGAATCGACCAGGATCGTTCCGGCGCGCACGCGCACCGACCCCGCGCCACCGGTACCGAGGGTCCCGGAGGACACCACCCCATCGTTCAGGACGACGAGCGAGTCGCTGGCGACGACCTCCACGTTTCCCGCGTCGCCGGCGCTGCCCCCGTTGGCCTGGCTGGCAATTCCCGTGAGGTGCTTGCTCCCTTCGCCGTCGACGATGACGTTGTGGGCGTTTACCCGCACCGAGCCCGCAGTCCCGACGGAATCGGTGCTGGACTGGATCACGGATCCGCTCTGGACGGACACCGTGCCCGCGGCGATGGTTACCGTGCCGGCCCGCCCGTTGCCGGCCGTGTTGGTATCGATGGACCCACCGTCGACGATCAGCAGCGTGCCGTCGACCGCGACCTCGATATTGCCGGCGTTCCCGGTCGTCCCTTTGGGAGCGCGGCTGGCGAGACCGGTGAATCCATCCTTCTGCTTGCTGCCATCGATGCGCATGCTTCCGGCGGCAACGTAGACGTTCCCCGCGTTGTTGGCGCCGTCCGACCGGGAGAAGATGTGGCTGCCTTCTTCAATGCGCAGTTCGCCCGAGGCGCCGGGCAGCGGGCCGGCCAGGGCGATTTCCTGCGCACCCGACTCCACGGCAATCGCGCGTATGTCGCTGCCGGCGGTCTGCACGCTGCCACCGTTGTCGATGCGGATGTCTCCCGCAACGATGCTCACCGGCTGATCGGCCCGCGGCGAGGTTGTCCGTAGCGAGGCGCCGTCCTTGATGGTGATCGCAGTCCGCGTCGTGCCGAGAAACCCGAAGGCCTCGGGCGCTGTCGCCGACAACGTGCTCGTCCTGGCCGGATCGGCGTAGAAGATGCCGTCGGGAAACCTGACGAGGTCGGCGGTCGTCGCCCGGAAGGCCGCCGGGACGTCGATCTCCGCGCCCTTGCCGAACACGATGCCGGCCGGGTTGACGAAGACGAAATTGGGGGCGGCGCCGGTCGCGGCGAGCCGCACGGGGCCGTTGATCTGCGACGGGCTGCCGCCGCTCACGCGACTCACGACGTTGGCGAGTCCCGGCGTCGTGGTGACGAACGTCGCGGATTCGCCGCGACCGACGTTGAAGACCTGGAAGCTGTGGAAAAGATTGCTGCCGCTGAGTCTGCCGAGCGGTTCGCCAATCTGGAAGTTGGGTCCGGCGAGCGCAAGCGCAGGGCCGCCGAGCGTGCCGTCGGTACGAATCTCGGCCTGCGCGGAGCAGCCGATGGCGCATAGAACGGCGCTCGCCAACGTGCGGATTCCGCTCGCCGGTTGGAATCCCGGTCGCGTTGATCGGGCGCGCGTCGGAGCCTCGATCCTGCGCTGCCCGTGATTCGCCGAAATCAGGTGCTTCATGGTTCGCGTCGCTCGCTGCATGGCCTGGGCCGTCGGGGCCCGCTAGAGGTTGGGTCGCGGGAGCCGCGAGTCGCCCTCATCTGGTAGAATGCGGCCTTGGTCCGTCTTGCGCCCGGCCAACGTCCAAGTGGACTGTACTCTCGATCCGTTGGTCGTAGGTTCGATCCCCGTACGGCCCACCGACAGACTTCGGGCCTGGCTTCGGCTGGGCCCTTGTTCTTTCAGGCATCGCTGTGCCGTGGACGTGCCGATGCCGAGTTCCGGGCAGGGAAACGCCGCTGTTCGGGCGGACTTAGACCTTCGACCTTTCCAAGGATATCAGCCGTGATCGAAACCCTGCGTTGCTTGAAGAAGTACGGTCAGCGTCTTGATTTCGAGATTGCCAGCGAGATGGGCGTGCCGCTTGCGACGGTGCGAAAGCAGCTGATTGGCCTCGCCGCCCAGAAGGCCGTCGTGATGTGCGACCTGACCCGCTTCGAAAACGGCAAGCGCATCGATGCGTGGCAGTGCCGGGTGTCGGGTTACCTTCCCCCGGCAGCCCCCGGGCGAAAGGCAGCGGCGAAGGGGTAGCTCGCCGCGCGCTGTTCGCCGTAGGACCGCGTGTACGACGGGTGTAGATTCCGGACACTGCGGCGGCGGGCGCGCCGATGACGGCGCGACACCGGTGCACGAAGGAGACAAGCGAAAAATGACCTCGGCTGAAGGTGCAAAGCGCGCGTTCGCGGCAATGGTTCTGATGGCGGGCGTTTGCGTGACGGCCCCGTCGCGGGCGGAAGACTGGAGGATGCTGCGGCCCCTCGATCTTCCCGCCGTGCTCGTGCGCGCGACGTGGAGCGACGAGGTGTATCTCAGCGCAGGCCATCCGCAACAGTTCGGGCGCACGACCATCAAGATGCAGCCGAACGATCCCGCGCGCCCGATCAGCGTCAGGACGGTCAGCAACGGCGGCGATGGTTTCGTCGTCGACAACCTGACCTGCAACAACGCGCTCATCGGCGACAGGAAGTGCACCCTGGCGCTCAATCGCCCCAATTACTGCCATCTCTACGTCCACGTGAAGACCAAGGATCCCGACCCGGAGCACTTCTACATCGAGTGCCCCGCCGACCTGAGGCTGGGAAACTAGATGTCGCGCTGCGGCGGCATCGACGTCCCCGGCGCGGGCCCCTCGGGTCTCGGCTGGCGCGAGTGTCTGCTCATGGCTGCGTGCCTGCTCGTGCCCGCCGGGAGCGCGAGCGCCCTGACCTGCGCCGACCTGGACGGCGCCAGCATCTTTTCATCGGAAGCCCGCCCGCTCTATCTGGGCTTCCTGGGCGACGGTGTCGCGCAGGACTCGATCAACAACAGCCTTGGCGCATACGGCTCGCCGCAGGCGACCGCGAGCGTGCGCAACAAGCTCGGACCCTACGGCAGCGAGTCTGCGCCAACCGGCGCCAACAACGATTCCGCCTCCATTCCGCCGAAGATCGTGAAGGATGGCTCGTTCATCGCCTATCTCTCGACCAACGGCCAGCTCGATTGGCCGGGCATCCCGCTGGCCAACCTGGACGCCGTCTGCACGTTTCAGGCCGCGCAGGCGGGGGGTCAATTCCTGAAAGCCGGGACCATAGGATGGGGTGGTGTCGACGTCTCGCTGGGCGGGAGCTGGTGGAATCCGAACAGGAGTGGCGAGGGCTTCGTCTTCGACTTCTTCACGAACGGCGCGCGCACTGGCGTGGTCGTCTATTTCTACACCTACGACCTCAACCGCAATCCGATCTTCCTGGTGGGCTCGGCGGACGTGGTGCCGGGCACGACTGCGCCGGTCGTGGTTGACGTCAAGAAACCGAGGGGCGCGAGCTTCGGTCCCGGTTTCGATCCGGCGGACGTCGTCCGCGAGCCCTGGGGAACCCTGACCCTCGAGTTCCTCGACTGTGCAAACGCCAGGGTCAGCTGGGTTTCCGCGATCGCCGGCTACGGCAGCGGAACCACGAACATCACGCGGCTGGTGCCGCTGGGCACGGGCATCACCTGTCCCTGACGCGGCGTGCGGCCCGGCGGCCTGCATCCCGACGCGAACGAACGTGACGCGTTACGCGGAACTCTGCCGCGCCGTGAGGTAGCATTACGTATGGCAACGAGACAGACCCACGTCGGCAAGCCCCGCCTGCTGCACCAGCTGATTGAACCGCGCGCCTTCCTCGAGCTGGCGATGCTGCCGTGGTCTCTGCCGCTGCTCGCCCGGACACCGCGGGGCGACGGCCACCCGGTGCTGCTGCTGCCGGGATTCATGGCGGACGAGGCGACGATGATCGCGCTCAAGCTCTTCCTGCAGAACCGGGGCTACCAGGTGGAGACCTGGGGCTTCGGGCGCAACGTCGGCTTTCGCAGCAAGTACGCCAACGCGCTCGAGCAGAAGATCCGCTACATGCACTACAAGAGCGGCCGCAAGGTGAGCCTCGTGGGCTGGAGCCTGGGCGGCGTGTTCGCCCTCTACGGCGCGCACGAGGCGCCGGAGTGCGTCCGCTCGGTGATCACGCTCGGCAGCCCCGTGTCGATGGATCACGCGGGGAGCCAGTCGCCTCCGCTGGTGAAGGCGCTCTATCGCCTGATCGCGCACCCGATGGGGGCGGCGGCGCAGCACACGGACCGGCACGCGCGGAAGCTGCGCGGGCCGAAGGTGCTGCAGGTGCCGATGTCCTGCCTCTACTCCATTGCCGACGGCGTGGTGCCGCCGCAGGAGGCGACCATCGACGGCAATCCCGCGCTCCACGAGAACATCCGCGTGCCCGGCAGCCACCTCGGGCTGGGGATCAACCCGTTCGTGCTTTGGATCGTCGCTGACCGCCTGGCGCAGCCCGAGGGGAGCTGGCGGCCGTTCGTGGCTTCGGGCTACCTCGGCCGGCTGCACCGGCTGACGACCTCGCGGTACGCGGCGGCCTAGCCGGGCGTCCCGGAGGCGTCTTCGCCCGGCCGCGCTTGCGCGCGCGGGCGAGCGCCAGGCAGTCCTGGAAGGAGTCGCGCACGCACTGCGCGAAGACTTCCGGGTCGGGCATCTGCTCGCGGCACGACGTGGGCGACACGATGATCTTCCCGTCGTAGCTCGTCACCGCGAAGACGAGGCCGAGGCCGTCGTTGATCGGCATGATCGCGGAGAAGTACGTCATGCGCGCGCCGTTGAGGTAGAGTGGAGCCGACGGTCCGGGCACGTTGGTGATCGCGCAGTTCGCGGGCGGCGCGCCGAGACCGATGCCGAGGAGCGCGCGGCCTAGCATCTTGCCCGTGAGCGCCAGCGTGGAGGCGGGCACGTGCGTGCCGAGGTCGGTCAACTCCCGCGCGCCGATCGCGCGCGACATGAGATCGGAGGCCGCCGTCTGCGCCTTGATGAACGAGAGCCGGCGCACCGGGTCCGCGATGTTCACGCCTAGCATGATGCGCACCCACTCCACCGCCGCCTTGCTGCCGGCTCCGGCCGCCGGATCTCTGACGTAGACGGGCGTGAGCGTCGAGAGGTCCGCCGCGGGCAGCTCGTCGTTGGCCTCGAGGTACTTGCGCAGCCCGCCCGCGCAAACGGCGAGCACGGCGTCGTTGACCTTCGCCCCGGGGACGAGCCGCCGGATCTCGCGGAACTCGTCGAGCAGGAACCGCCGCGTGTCGAACACCCGGTAGGGCGACACGATGGAGTTGAAGCGCGTCACCGGGGCCGCTTCCTTCCGCGGGCGCAGCTCGTTCGCGAACACGCGGACCACCGGACCCACGCGCGAGAGGACGTTCGCGATCGGGCGCGCCAGACGCAGCGGCGACATCGCCGTGTGCGCGACGCCGCGGCAGACGAGCTCGAGCGCGCTCGGGGGGGATTCGGGGAACCACGGCTCGGGCGGCTCGGCCTGCTGCGGCTGCGGCGTGGTGTCGTGCAGCAGCGTGATGATCTCGGTGCCGTGCTCGACGTCGATCGCCGCGTGGTGCAGCTTCGTCAGCAGCGCGAAGCTGTCCTTGGGCAGGTCGAGCAGGCTGTCGAGGCCCTCGATGACGTAGATCTCCCAGAGCGGGCGGTTGCGATCGAGCGGCCGCGCGTGCAGGCGCGAGGCCTGGATGCAGAACTGGCGCCAGTCCCCCGGCTTGGGCAGGGCGATGTTGCGCACGTGGTACTCGAGGTCGAAGTTCTCGTCCTCGATCCAGTACGGCTCGTCGAGCCCGAACGGCACCTGGCGCAGCTTCTGGCGGAAGATCGGCGAGCGGTGCAGCCGGCTCGCCACGAGTGCCAGGATGCTCTTGAACCGCAGCCTGCCCTCGGGCGCCGTCGACGGGTCGTAGATCTGGACGAGACTGACGTTCGAATTGGCGTGGGCGCTCTCCGAGGACAGGAAGAGCGCGTCGCTTTCGCTGAGTTGGCGCATGGTGATGCGATGATGCCACAACCTGCATCCCCTCGCGCAGGGGCGGTCTTGCCCGGAACCAACGGGGCGAAGGGGGTGTCAGACCTCGCGATTCCCACGGGGCGGCTGCCATGGCCGCCCCGCGTCCCGTTGCGCGTAAGTGCGCTACCGAACGGACCGCATCCGCATCTGCCGGTATGTTGGGAATCGCCTGCCTGTTCACCCGAAGTGCGCATCAAGGAGACACTCATGTCCTACAGATTGCTACGTTCCACCGGAATGGCCGCGCTCGTCGCGGCAACTGCGGCATTCGTCGCGCCGACCGTTCACGCGCAGGCCGATCCGATGGCGCACATCGCCGCCTCGCAGACCACGCTGTCGAACTTCCTCCGCGACCCCGACATGACCTGGCTGCAGCAGAACTTCGGCCGCGCCAAGGCGATCATCATCACCCCCGAGATCGTCAAGGCCGGCTTCATCTTCGGCGGCTCGGGCGGGCGCGCGGCCGTGGTCGCGCGTGACCCGAACACCGGCAAATGGGTGGGCCCGGCGTTCTACGCGATGGCGACCGCCAGCGTCGGCTTCCAGGCCGGCATCTCGGTCGCCGAAGGGATCACGCTGGTGATGACCGACAAGGGCTTCAACTCGCTGCTGGCAACGTCGTTCAAGATCGGCGGCGACGCCAGCGTTGCCGCGGGTCCGGTCGGTGCGGGTGCCCGCAGCGACATCGTGGCCGACCTCATCACCTTCAACCGCGCCAAGGGCGTGTACGGCGGCCTGAATCTCGATGGCACCGTGGTCACGGCCTCGGATGACTGGAACGCGTCGTTCTACGGCAAGAAGGTGCTGCCGCCCGACATCCTGGTGCGCGCATCGGTGCAGAACCCCGCGGCCGACAAGCTGCTCGCGCAGGTTGCCGCCGCCGCCGGCAAGAAGTAGCGTCCGCAATCCGGGCGGTCCACGCAGTCGTTCGGCGCTTCGAGGCGCCGTGCGTGGACTGCGTTCGCGGGCCCGATCACGGGGTTCGGTTGGAGCGACGTGCCGACGAAATTCAATCGAAATCGGGCGCCGTCGTGATGCGCCACTCGGAGGGCCACAAGGTGCTGCAATCTGGGACGCCCCAATCGACCGCTTCTTCCCAGGCGCTCGCGTCCCGCTTCCACGACGCGTCCGCCTCGGTTTCGGGCATCGAAAGTTCCGTTTCTCCAATTTCGACCGCGATCGACAGATTCACGATTGTCCTCCGTGAGGTCCCTTCGACTGCCCGCCTCTCTGCGCGCGCAGCACGCCGTGAATTTCAGCACCGGCGCGCCGCGCTGTCTGTGCGATAGGGCACAAACCGTCAGCGTGGGCCGGTCAATGCCGCCGTACCCAATCGCATGTCATGCAGACCGGGTACTTCTCATACGCGAGATTCCCGAAATCCTTTCGGACCCCAGCCAGGACGGGTCCGTTCCACACTTCCTGGACAGTCTGGGTGTTGAGATCTCCCAGGACCTGGACGCCGTTGGAATCCATGCAACAGGTCACCACCCTGCCGTCCCACAGCACCGACATGGACGTCCAGGGAAAATAGCACACGGAGTCGATCTTCTTGCCAAGGGGGTTGTAGCTCCTTCCGCCACCGTAGTTGTGCAGCGTGGCGACATTCAAGCAATCGCCTCCCCGCCGATCGATGAGCGGACCCCAAAGGGACTTGAAATCCGCCACCTTGGCGTGGTTCGTCTCATTGGGTAGGTATTGCAGGACCAGCCGGGGTGTCTCGCTCTTCATCTCCTTGCGAATCCTCAGGAAATCCTTGAGGTTCTGGAGCGTGACATCGAAATCCAGCCGCTTCATCGTATTGTTGTAGGACTCCGCGTCGGTGCCATAGAAGCTGATCTTCATCTTGTTCAGCCCGGCGCTGATGATCTTTCGCGACGTCTCGGGAAACAGGCGCGAAGCGTTCGACACGATGTAGGTATGCGTGATCCCGCATTCCTTTGCGAGCCGTATCTTGTCGGGCAGCAGCTTGTCGAGGAGCGGTTCACCGAACCCGTGCAGATGCGTGACCGGCTTGCGGGTCTCGCTGGAGGCCTCCCTGATGATCTTCTCGAAGAGCCCGAAGTCCATGAAGCCGCGTCTTCTCGACAGCGTGTCGCGCGGGCACATGACGCACTCGGCGTTGCAGAGATTCGTGTTCTCGATCATCAGCACCGTCGGTAGCGGCAGGTGAAACTTGTAGTGCGGATAGAACACCAGGGGCGTCCTGGCCATCCCCAGGAGAAGCCTGGTCTTCGTGTCCCCGATGTTCAGCATGACCGGCCCGCCGTCGTGTTCGAGCACGCTTTTTAGCGCCGGCGCGGCAACCCGTCTGTGCGGCACCGAACGGAATCTCCGTGGCCGTCCGGAGCAGACTCGCAAGCTGAAATGAAACGGGCCGGGACGCTCGAATCCGGCGCGTCCACCGGACCCATCGCGAGGCTGTGCTGAGCACGCGGTGTCACCCCGGGCGCGCGCCGCGAGCCCCACTCTGGGCAACGACCATGAATGCAAGAAGGCTCCTGACATCGGCGATGCTCGCGACGACGATCCTGATGAGTGCGTCCTCGCTTGCCGAAGACGCCGAGAATTCCATCGCCGGCTGCCTCCATGCCTGGGGCGAGCACCCGTTCGGCCAGAGTCCCCGATACAGGACGCTCGCCACATCGGTGAAGGTCTTCGGCATCGGACGCAGCCCTGCGGATACCGAGCGGACGGGTGCGCCTTCGCTCGTCCTCGTGAATCCGGGCGTCAACGTCATGGGCGGAACGACGCTCGAATTGTTGAATCCGAATGGCTGGTACTGCTTCCGGTCGAATGTCAACGTGATGGGCGATCTGCGCATGAGAGCCGATTGCAGGGCGCACCTGGCGTCGGCAGCCGACGGAGCGACGGTGCTCGGATCGAGCTCCGACAACAAGAGCGTGACGGTGATGGGATCAACGCGCGTAGAGCTCGTCGGGTGTGAGTAGGACGGGATCCATCCGCCGTCGACGTACCCGGCGATGTGCGCTATCGAACAGACCGGCCGTGCGCCAGCTGTGCATCATCCGATCGTCGACGTAAGGTGGCGATCGTTACCGGCTCGCCACGATGAAACGCGCCGCACACTTTCTCTTCGAGACGACAGGAGACACCGATGATCAGGACACCTGACAAGCAATCCGTCAAAACGCCCGCGCCTGGCGGCGCAGATACCATGCATCTGCCCAAGAGCGGCGCCAAACCCGCCGCGCCGAGCAAAGACCGCATCCAGGGCGAGGGCAACTACGAGGCTGCTCGCGAGTTCAACGAAGCTGAGCGCAAGTTCGTCGCTTCCGGAAAGGTGGAGGCGGCGGCGCGGGCGGCGGCACCGAGCACCGAGGCCGAGCGGCAGGCGATGCTCGCGGCCGAGGAAGAGGGCAAGCGGCGAGCGAAGGGATAACCGGCGGAGCAGTCATGATCAAGAAAGCGTGGGCAGTCTGGAAGGGCGGCATCAAGGACGGCGGCGGGACCATCTCCACCGAGACGGGCGTTCTCAAGGAGGCGCCTTATGGATTCAAGTCGCGCTTCGAGAACGGCAAGGGCACCAATCCGGAAGAGCTGATCGGTGCTGCGCATGCCGGCTGCTTCTCGATGGCGCTCTCGCTGATGCTCGGCGAGGCCGGGCTCACGCCGGAGCAGATCGAAACGCATGCCGCCGTGACGCTGGAAAAGATCGGCGCCGGCTACGAAATCACCTCGAGCCACCTCAGCGTGTCCGCAAGAATCCCGGGAGCGGACAACGCGAAGTTCCAGGAGATCGCCAACAAGGCCAAGATCGGGGTGTCCGGTGTCGAAACTGCTGAAGGCGCAGATCACGATGGATGCGACGCTGGAGGCATGAGCCCGCCGCGCCGCCCCAAGGGCGAATACCGGAGTGCGCAGCACGAAGGTAGTCCAGTGAGCCGCGCCGGCGCAAGCAGCACGGCGATGCGCCAACGGTTCGCGCTGATCCCTGTCGGATCGGGCTCGGGGGACATGAGTCGGCGTTTGCGCGCTCTACGCTGATGCACGGCGAACGAAACCGCGCCCCGTCGGGTTCGCGCACCCTCGCGCCGCTCGAGACGCTCGCCGAAGCGCGGCGTGGCACGGTGCTCCCGCTGCCTCCCAAACTGGCGCGGCTGTACGGATGCCTGCGGATGCCGCGACCACGCGGCCGGCCCTATGTATTCAGCAATTTCGTGACGACGTTGGACGGCGTCGTTTCGCTCACTGCGAAGGGGCACGCCAGCGGCGGTGATATCAGCGGCTTCAGCGCCCAGGACCGCATGGTGATGGGGCTGATCCGAGCCATCTCCGACGTCGTGATCATCGGTGCGGGCACGCTCACCGTAGACAGGCGGCACGTCTGGACGGCCGCCGCCATCTTTCCCGGGCTCGCCGATGAATATCGGCAGCTGAGCGAAGCACTGGGCCAACGCGGGCCCCCGCTGAACGTGATCGTGAGCGGCAGCGGCAGGATCGACCTGCGCTTGCCAGTGTTCACCTCCGGCAGGGCGCGAGCGATGATTCTGACAACGAGCACCGGTGCGAAGCGTCTACGCGAGCAGCGTGCGGCAGACCCTATCGAGATCCGCACAATTCGCGGCAGCTCGGCCACGATCCCCGCGAGCGCGATCCTCGTCGCAGCATGCGAGGTGGCGCGCCGTGGCGCCCGAGTCCTGGTCGAAGGCGGCCCGCGGTTGCTGGGCGACTTCTACGCGGAGAACCTCGTCGACGAGCAGTTCCTCACGCTTGCGCCGCAGATCGCGGGTCGCGACGCGGGTGACCGGCGGCTCAGCCTGGTCATGGGCAAGGCGTTCGCGCCGGGCGACCCCCGATGGGGAAGCCTCATCGACGCGCGACGCGGCGGCAGCCACCTCTTCCTGCGGTACGCGTTTCGCTGATTACGGCTTGCGGCTCTTGCCGGCCTTGGTCAAGGCGATGGCCACGGCCTGCCTGATCGCTTTCTTCCTTGTCGGCGGATGGCTGGTGCCGATCGATCCGTCCTTCTTCCAGTCATCGACCAACGTCTTGATGTTGCCGCTGACGACCGACGGGCTGCTTCCGTTTCTCAGCGGCACGGCCTTTCTCCTGTCTGCGATATCAATTGGCGGCGCTCGCCACGAGGTGCGGGACCGCAACGGGATCGAAATCGGTCCAGTCTCCATCGCGCCACTCACCGTCTGCCTGTTCGATATCTTGCGCGCCTTCCGCGCGCAGGCTGGCGATCACGCGCTGTTCGTTCACCGGTTTCGCGATACGCACCGACAGCATGACGCCGCCCGGACGGCGCTCCGGCGCATGCGGGTTGTTGTCGTCGTGTCCCAGTCCGGCCATCGCGCCGACCAGTGATCCCGATACGGCGCCAACCGCGGCAGCGGCGATCGCGACGACCGGACCGCCCAGCGCGCCAACCGTGCCGGCGGCGAGGCCCCCGGCGAAGGCCATGCCCGCCGCGGTCGTGCCGGCACCCTTCGCGCCGGGATCTTCATCCTCGTCCCCGCCGATGAAATAGGCATCGTGCTGACCCGGCGGATTGTTCTGAAAGATGCAGATGTCCAGCGCGTCGATGTAGCCTGCGATCGACGCCGCCGCGGAGTCCGCGGCGTCCATCGACTGAAATCGTCCTGCGATGATTCGTTCCATTGAATTGCCCTCTGCGCCGCGGCTTTGGCTCGGCCCGGCAGGAAATTTCAGGTGTCTGTCGGGTTCGGAGATCCGCGCACCCGAGACGGCGGTCCTCCGCTGCAGCGCAACTTTCTGTCCGCCAACCTGCATGAGGCGGACAGAAACTCATTGTCCTGACACCGCCGGCTTCACGCGCCAAACGACGTTTCCGACGTCGTCCGCGACCAGCAAAGCGCCCGCCCGGTCCACGGCCACGCCCACGGGGCGACCGAGGGCATCGCCCTGGGCATCCACGAAGCCGGTGAGCACGTCCTCGGGAGCTCCGGCGGGACGGCCGTTGGCGAACGGCACGAAGATGACCTTGTAGCCGCTGCGCGGCTTCCTGTTCCACGAGCCGTGCTGGCCGATGAACACTCCGCCTGCGTAGTGCCGCGGCAACAGATCTCCCCGATAGAACGCCAGGCCGAGCGACGCGGTATGCGTGCCGAGCGCGTAGTCGGGCGCGATGGCGCGAGCGACCAGATCGGGGCGCTGGGGCTCCACCCGCGCATCGACGTGCTGGCCGAAATAACTGTACGGCCATCCGTAGAACGCGCCATCCTGCACGGACGTCATGTAATCGGGAACCAGGTCGCTGCCGAGCTCGTCGCGTTCGTTGACGGCGGTCCACAAGGCGCCGGTTTGCGGCTCCCAATCCATTCCGTTCGGATTGCGCAGCCCCGAGGCGAACAACCGGGAGCGGCCGGTAGCAAGGTCAACCTCGAGGACGGCCGCACGATTGACCTCGTTCTCCATCCCGTTCTCGCCCACGTTGCTGTTCGACCCCACCGTCGCATAGAGGCGCGAACCGTCCCGGCTGGCGATGATGTTCTTCGTCCAGTGATGGTTGATCGTGCCCGCGGGCAGGTCGACGATCTTCGTGCCGGGACCCGCGATCTGCGTGTCACCCGCCTTGTAGGCGAAGCGCACGATCGAATCGGTGTTGGCCACATAGAGGTCGTTGCCGACGAGGGCCATGCCGAAGGGGGAATTCAATCCGGTCAGAAACGTGGCGCGCGTCTCCGCGATGCCGTCCCCATCGGTGTCGCGCAGCAGCGTGATCCGGTTGGCGCTTGGGCCTCCGGCGCCGGCGCGGCCCATGATCAGCTTGGCCAGCCAGCCCTTGATGCCGCCCGCGTCACCCGGTCGCGGCGGCGCATTGCTTTCGGCAACGAGCACGTCGCCGTTGGGAAGCACATACAGCCACCGCGGATGATCGAGGCCGGCCGCGTAGGCGCTCACCGCGAGGCCGGGTGCAGCCGCCGGCCCCGCCCCCGCTGGCCAACCCTTGGCGGGCGCGATGTGGACCGTCGGCACGAGCGTCCGGTTGGGCGGAGGCAAGGCCGGCCGGGGGCCGAACCCGGCGCTCTCCGGCAACGTCGCCACGTCGCCGCAGCCGGCGAGGCCCAGCATCAGGGAACCGGCAAGCAGCGTGGTGACGATGCGCTTGAACATCGGGACGCGCGGTTGCCGCATTGCGTTTGCCATCGATTGGCGCCTTGGGCGTTCCGTGGATCGGTCACGCATGGTATGCCAGGGCCGCGTTTCCGTCCGTGCGCCAGGGCACACGCGCCACGGCCGGCACCCGCGTGACGAGAGCCGAATTGTCAGGACGCGCGGGCCCGGATGACAGTTCAGCGGCTCCAGGCCGCGATGACTTGATCGAGGCCATCCCGGTAGTCCGGAAACTTCGTGCGCCATCCCGGCACACGGGGTGCCGGCGTCGCGGACGGCATGGGAAGTGCCGTCTGCTGCATGTGTTCCTCGCGAATGATGACCTTGGCGACGAGCTTCGAGAACAACGGCAGATGCAGGGGGGTTCGCCGGCCGACCCGACGCGCGAACGCATCCATCAGCTGCATGAAGGAGATTGCGTGACCGTCGGTGGCGTAGAGGATTCTTCCCGCGTTCGCCGGCCGCGCGGCAGCGAGCAAGGCCGCGGCGGCATCGAACTGGTGGAGGTGGTATTGCCGTGCCTTGCGCGGACCGGACCAGTAGGGCCGCCCGAGATGAAAGGCGGTGCGATAGGCGCGCAGATCGGCGCTCTGCGGGCCGTACAGATAACCGAGGCGCACGACGCAGGCGGGCACCGGACCCGAGAGCGCCAGTGCTTCGCATTCGAGGATGGCATCGACCGCCGAGCGCAGCGGGTCCTTCACGACGGCGCCATGCTCGACCGCGTGCACGAAGGCGAAGCTCGCGTGGACGAGCATCGACGCGTCGCCGGTCCCGGACGCGCGCATCGCACGACGCGTACCGGCCAGCGCAGTGCGGGCGAAGTTCTTCCATGCGTGCCCGTCGTGCAACAGGGTGTTCGCCTGCTGCTCGGCAACGTTGAAATGGACCTTCGCGGGTGCACCCGCGGCAAGCCGTGACGCGAGCATTCCACCGAGCTCGGAGCGCGCTCCCGTGATTGGTACGGTCATCGCATCAGCCGAACGTCAAGCTTACCGTAGCGCATCGTGCAGGAGTCGATCGACCGCTCAGCCACCCTTGCCCTTGTCGAGGGCGGTGGTGGAATGGTCGTTCGCCTGGCCGGGCAACGGCATCGCTTTCAGTTCCTCGGCCACGGTCATCTTCTCCTGCGGAGCGGCCTTCTGCTGCGGCGCGGTGGTGTCCGGCATGGCCTTGGCCCTTTCCGCGGCATCCTGCGCCGCGAACACGGTGGATGCGTCGGGAACCGAGGGGTCTCCCGTCGGCATCTGCGGGATGGGGCCAACGCTGGTTACGGATTGCGCCGGCGCCCCGTTCGGCGGGTTGGCCGGGGCATCGCCCGGGATACGCCGCCGATGCCGCCGATGTAACATGTGCCCGGTATGCGTCAGGTCGTGTCCGACGATTGACGGAAAACAAGGCCCATCCCCGATGGCTACCGACACACCCATGTCCCGCCGCAAGGCACAGCTCGACGCGCTGCTGCTCCCGCTGCCCGGTGTGAGCGCGAAAACGATCAACGGCCTCGACGCCTACTTCGTCGCCGACAAGATGTTCGCCTGCATCAGCGGCAGCGGCGTCGGACTGCGCCTGCCGGTGGCGACCGTCACGGAGCTGCAGTTTTCCCGGGGCGACGCCGTGCCGTTCCAGCCGGGCGGCCTGGCAAGCACGAGGGAGTGGATACAGATCGACCGCGCGGATGCGGCCGACTACGCGAAGGATCTTCCGCTGTTCCAGGCGTCGGCGGAGTTCGTGCGGACCGGCCAGACGCGCTAGCGCGAGCGGCGTTTCGGATCGATCGCCCCGAGGCGCGTCATGGACTCTCCCCGGCGCCGTCTCCGGTGCGCGTGTGCCGGCGTATCGCGGCCAGCGTGAGCACGCCCAGCGTTGCGCCGCCCGCCATGGTCACGGCCAACGCGTCGCTGCCGGTCGCGAGCATCAGCGCGAGCGCGTCGCGCAGGCTGGCCCGCGCCTCGATCGCGCGCGTCGGCGCCGCCGCACCCGATGGTTCGACGGCGACGTCGACGCCGATGAGCGAAAGGCGCTTCAACGCCCGGTCGGCGCCGACGAACGACTCGACGAAGGCATCGGCGGGATTGGCAAGGATCGCTTCGGGCGTGGCGTACTGGACCAGCGCGCCGTCGCGCAGGATGGCGACGCGGTCGCCCATCTTGATCGCCTCGTCGATGTCGTGGGTGACGAACACGATCGTCTTCTTCAGCCCGCGCAGGATGCGCAGGAATTCGTCCTGCAGCCGCTCGCGCGTGATCGGGTCGATGGCGCCGAAGGGCTCGTCCATCAGCATCACCGGCGGGTCTGCCGCCAGCGCGCGGGCGACGCCGACGCGCTGCCTCTGGCCGCCGGAGAGCTCCCGCGGGTAGCGCGCCCGGAACGTCGCGGGCGCCATGCCGACCAGCTGCAGCAGCTCGTCCACGCGCGCCGCAATGCGCGCCTCGCTCCAGCCGAGGAGCTTCGGCACCGTCGCGATGTTGTCGGCGATCGACCAGTGCGGGAAGAGGCCGATCTGCTGGATCACGTAGCCGATGCTGCGGCGCAGGCTCACGGGGTCCGTGCGCATCACGTCGCGTCCGGCCACCAGCACGGTGCCCGCGTCGGGCTCGAGCAGGCGGTTGATGATGCGCATCGTCGTGGTCTTGCCGCAGCCCGACGGGCCGATCAGCACGCAGACTTCGCCCTCGGGGATGGTCAGCGTGAGATGGTCGATCGCCGGGTGCGCCGCCCCGGGGAACTGCTTGACGAGTCCGCGGATCTCGATCATCGCGCGCGCAGGCCGGCCGGCGTCAGGAGCTTCTGCAAGTACCCGAAGAGCCGGTCCGCGCCGATGGCGAGGAGCGTCGCCGGAATCGCGCCGACCAGCAGCTGCGGCAGCGCCATCATCGCGATGCCGGCCGTGATGAAGTCGCCGAGGCCGCCGCCGCCGATGTAGGCGGCCAGCACGGCGCCGGAGACGATCTGCACGGCCGCGGTGCGTATGCCCGCGAAGATCACTGGCATCGCGACCGGCAGCTCGACCTTGCGCATGATCTGCGCGCGGGTCATGCCCATGCCGCGCGCGGCGTCGACCATGTCCGGGTCGACCTGCTGCAGCGCCGTGCACGTGTTGATCAGGATCGGCGGCAGCGCGAGCAGCGTCAGCGCGAACAGCGAAGGCACGAAGCCGGTGCCGAGCAGCGGCATCACCAGCGCCAGCACGGCCAGCGACGGCAGCGTGCGCCCGAAGTTGGCGGCGGTGATCGCCGCCAGCGCTGCGCGGCGCCTGCCCGCGAGGAGCACCCCGACGGGGACCGTCAGCGCGATGGCCAGGCCGAGCGCCCCCGCCGACAGCACGACATGGGTGTACAGCGCGCCGAAGAACCGTTCGGGGTGCGCGAGGATGAATTGCCAGGCCTCGACGAAGAGCATGTGCGGTCGGCTCCCCGGCCTAATCGGCGCGATGCCGCAGCCAGCCCTCGACCCGCGCAAGGCTCAAGTCGGCGGCCACGGCGAGCGCGCAGGAGGTCAGCGCGCCCACCCAGATCTTGGGGGCGAAGTCGTTGCTGATGCCGCTGAAGATCAGCGTGCCCAGTCCGCCCGCATTGACGTAGGCTGCGACCACCGCGACGCTGATCACGGTGACCGTCGCGATCCGCAGCCCGGCCACGATCACGGGAAGCGCGAGGGGCAGCTCGATCTTCGCCAGAATCTGCAGCGAGCGCATGCCCATGCCCCGCGCGGCGTCGACCACCTCGGCCGGGACGTCGCGGATGCCGGTGGCGACGTTGCGGATCATGATCATCAGCGAGAACGCGGTCATGCAGATGATCGCGTTGGACTTGCCCAGCCCGACGATCGGGATCAGCAGCGCCAGGAACGCGAGCGTGGGGATCGTGTACAGGAAGCCGCTGACGGCGAGCGACCATCGAAACGCGCGCTCGCTGCGCGCGGCCCAGATGCCGATGGCGAGCGACAGCGCGAATGCGATGGCAAGCGACGTGAACGAGATGACGATGTGCTCGCCGAGCGCGACCAGCACCTGGTCCCAGTTGTTGAGGAGCCACTTCATCGCGCGAGCAGATCCGTGAGCGGCAGTTCGCCCGCGTCGATCGCCGCGCAGGCGGTCTCGACGTCGGGGCCCAGCGGGCGGTCGACGTCGAGCATGGGCACGCGCGCGCGGATCGCGGCATGGGCGGGCCCGGTGCCGGCGCCGAGCGCGTTGCGCGCGAGGCCGCGCAGGTCGACCGCCTGCGCCGCGGCGAGCAACTCGATCGCAGCCAGCATGCGCAGGTGCCCCGCCAGCGTGCCGGCCTTGCTCACGGCGAGGGGCGCCATCGACGCGTGGTCCTCGACCGTCTCCGACACGGGAACGCCGTCGAGGGACGCCGGATTGGCGAGGTGCCGGATGGCGCCGTAAAGCGAGACCAGCGTCTTCTGGATCGTCGCGAATCCCGAGTGCTCGGGGCCGTGCGTCGTCAGCTGCAGCGGAAGGCCCGACAATCCCGGGGAGAACAGCTTCTGGCAGCGCTGGACGCAGAGCATGGCCGATTGCGCCAGCGCGAGCGCGAGCGTGTCGAACGCGAGCGCCAGTCCGGCGACGTGGAAGTTGCCGTTGGACAGCATCTCGCCGGGGTCGCCCAGCACCAGCGGGCTCTCCGCCGCGCTGTTCAATTCGAGCTCGACGTGGTCGCGCGCCGAGCGCAGCGCGGCGAGCGCTGCGCCGTGCACCTGCGTGATGCAACGCAGCGACACCGGGTCCTGCAGGCGACGCGCGGCGCCGGGCTGCCAGAGCGAGCTGCCGGCGAGGAGCGCGCGCACGCGCAGTGCGATGTCCGCCTGCCCGGGCGCGGGATGCGCGGCCTGCACGCGCGGATCGAGCGGGCTCACGTTGGCACGAAAGCCTTCGCACGACAGCGCTGCGGCGACGTTCAACGCATCCAGCGCATCCGCGCAGTCGCGCGCCACCAGCGCGGCGTGCCCGATTGCCGCGGCGTTGGCGCTGATCAGCGCGAGGCCATCCTTGGCGGCGAGCGCCACCGGCTCCAATCCGGCCCGGGCCAGCGCCTCTTCCCCCGGTAGCACCTCGCCGCGATATTCCGCGACGCCCTGGCCCAACAGCGGCAGGAAAAGGTGCGACAGCGGGGCGAGGTCGGCGGCGCCGATCGAGCCCAGCCCCGGAACGACCGGATGTACGCCCGCGTTGAGCATGGCCAGGATCGCGTCGAGCACGGCGGGGGAAACGCCGGAGCCGCCGACGGCCATGCCGGACGCGCGCGCAAACAGCATGGCGCGCACGACATCGGTGGCGAAGCGCGCGCCGACGCCGACCGCGCGCGCCTGCACCGCCCGTTGCTGGTACGCGCCAAGGTCGTCCTTCGCTATCGGCTTGCCGGTGTTGGCGCCCAGCGCCGAATTGACGCCGTAGATGGCGGTGCCGGAGAGCGCGAGGCGATCGACGATCGCCCGCGCTGCCGTCACGCGTTTCCGCGCGCCGGCGGCGAGCGCCACCGGGGCCGCCGCCCGGGCGACACGGACCACGTCGCCGAGCGCAACGCCCGCGCCGGTGAGGACGATGGCGGGCGGGGTCACGGGCGGGTGCCGCAGGCTCAGCGGACGATGCCCTTGGCCTTCAGGAACGCGCGCGCGACGTCCTTCGGCTCCTCCTTCTCGCCGTCGACCTTGTAGTTGAGCGCGGCCATGGTCGGTTCGTCGAGAAGCGCGTCGACGCGATTCAAGACCTCGGCGATCTGCGGGTTGGCGTCGAGCGCCTCTTTGCGCACGACGGGCACGAGGTAGTACGGCGGCCACAGGTTCCTGTCGTCCTTGAGGCGTTTCAGGTTGAGTGCGCTGATCATGCCGTCGGTGGCGTAGCCGTTGACCACGTCGATCTGCTTGCCGGCCAGGGCCTGGTAGCGTAGGCCGATCGCCATCTGCAGGTCCTCCTTGAATTCGATGCCGTACTTGGCCTTGAGGCCCGGCAGGCCGTCGGCACGGTCGCGGAACTCCGGCCCGGCGCCGAGCTTGAGTTCCTTCGCGACGCGGGCGAGGTCCGACAGCGTCTCGAGCTTGTACTGCGCGGCGGTCTCCGGCCGCACCACCATGTTGTAGGTGTTGTTCAGCGGGGCCGGATTGAGCACCACCAGGCCTTTTGCGGCATAGGCGGCCTTGACCTTGTCGTAGACCGCCTTGGGATCGGTCATGACCGGCTCCTTGAGCACGGCCAGCAGGATCGTCCCCGTGTACTCGGGGTAGAGGTCGATCTGCTTTTCCTCGAGCGCCTTGTGCGCGATCAGCGTGCCGCCGAGGTTGATCTTGCGTTCGACCTTGATCCCCGCGGCTTCGAGCGCTTGCGCATAGATCTCGGCGATGATGAACTGCTCGGTGAAATTCTTCGAGCCGACGCGGACCTGGCCCGAGGCGGGAACCGCGGTCAGCAGCAGCGCCGCGATGAAGGTGACGGCAATCCGGGCAATGCGTTGCAGGAACATGGGAGGCTCCGTGGGTGACGGCGCGGTGAACGGCCGCGTCGGCGGGCCGTGCATTGTTCCCGCGCCGCAGGGCAGTGTCAAACCGGGGTGACTGCCGGCACGAGCGCGGGATTCAGGCGAGCCGCGGATACCACGGCGCCGCGGCCTCGCCCGCATCGCGGCGCAACGAGCCGTAGATCCTTGCATCCATGGCGTCGAAGCGGCGCAGGAGCAGCGCTTCGCGGACCGGCGCCAGCTCGTCGGCGTCGGCCACGGCGAGCAGCGCGGCGGTGAGCCTCTGCGCGACCGCTGCGGGCACCGCCGGCGCCGCGACCAGCGGCGGAATCGGCGTGTGCGCGGTGGAGGCCACCACCCGCAAACGCGCCGCCAGCGCGGGCTCGTGCCGGCGCAGCAGATCGTGGACGTAGCTGTCGAGCGGGCCGGCGTCGGCCTCCCCGGAGAGGATCGCGTCGACCACGCGGCGCGGCGTGACCAGCGGCCCCACCGTCGCCGCGAACAGCGCGCCGCCGCGGTCGCGCGCATAAGGCGCCAGCATCCGGCGCGGTGCCTCGTACCCCGATTGCGATTCTTCGGTCGTGTACGCGAAGCGCCGGCCGAACGTGTCGGCGAGCCCGTGCTGCGCGGAATCGGCGCGCACGACGATGTCGGTGCAGTAGACGGGCGCGTCGCGATAGCGCTCCGGCAGCGGGACCGGCGCGGCGAGGACGCGCGGCGCCGGCTGCGCGTGGGCGAGCGGAAAGCCGCACATGAAGGCGCAGCCGAGGTCGGGCCGCGCCCACAGCTTCGCCAGCGGCGCGGGCGCGGGGTAGTCGATCACCTCGCACGCAACACCGGCGCGCGCGGCGACCCATTCGAGCAGCGTGCGCCACGACGCGGCGACCTCCGTGTTGACGGCGTACATCCGCGCGTTCGCGATCAGCATCGCAGCACCGCGCCCGGCTGTCGCGGGCCGTCAGGCATAGCGCAGCCGCTGGCCCATCCCATGCTGCGCGCCTTTTGCAGCATCGCCGCACCGAGCGCGATGTCGGAGAGCGAAAGGCCGCGATGCCAGAGCAGGATCGTCTCGTCGTCGCGCTCGCGTCCGGGCTTGCGGCCGGCGACGATCTCGCCCAGTTCCGCGTGCAGGGTCTGCGCGCTCAACTTGCCGGCGTCGACGTGCGCGCGCAGGCTGCCGAACTGCCCCGCCCGGCACTGCCCCCAGTCGTCGACGACGAGCTTGTCCATGACGTCGGTGAGCGAGAGCTCCACCGCGCTCATCGTGCCGTAGGGGACCACGAATGCGCCGCGCTTGATCCACTGCGTCTCGAGCAGCGGTTCCGGCCTTTGCAGGCGCGAGGCCTCGACGACGATGTCGGCGCCGCGCACGCAGGATTCCCAGTCGGCGGTGGCAACCACCGGCTTGCCGAGGTCGCGGGTCAGTTTCGCGGCAAACTCCGCGCGGCTCTCCTCGCGGCGCGAATGCACGCGGATCTCGTCGAAGTGGAACAGCGAGTCGAGCAGGCGCACGTTCCAGTACGCCGTGCCGCGCGCGCCGACGTGCCCCAGGACCCGGCTGTCCTTGCGTGCCAGGTGCGTTGCCCCGATCGCCGTGACGGCGCCGGTGCGCATGTCGGTGAGGCCCGCGGCGTCGACGATCGCCACCGGCTGGCCGGTGGCGGGATCGAACAGGTTGAGCAGGCCCATCTCGGAGGGCAGTCCGCGCCGGTAGTTGTCGACGTAGTCGCCGACGACCTTGACGCCGGCGAGCGCCAGCGGCGCCACGTATCCGCGCAGCACGTTGAAATGCCCGTTGAACGGCGCTCCGGGCACGAGGTGCATCCGCGGCTCGATCACCGTCTCGCCGCGCCCCTGCGCAGCGAGGCCCGCGGTCACCGCGGCGAGGATCTCGGCATCGGTGAGCGCGAGCCTGGCGACGTCGTCGCCGTTGAGATAGTCGAGGAAGAGCTCGCTGCCCGCCATGCGTCGCCTTGATCGTTCTCCAGGTACGGGCGCATTATCCGCCTTTGCCGGCCGGTGCTTCGAATCGCGGAATGAAGACGGGCGTGAATGATCGTGCCGCACTGAGCAGGTCCCGCAACGTTGCGCTGGCGCATTGCCTGGCGGCGTTGGCGTTCGGCGCCGGCGGCGCCGGCGCGCGCCGACATCTGGGGCTATGTCGACGAGAGCGGCACTGCGCACACGTCGCCGACGAAGCTCGACGCCCGTTACCAGCTCTTCTTCAAGGGCGAGTCGACCCTCGGCCTGCCCGATGCCGACGCCGACGCCGCGGCCGAGGCGGCCCTGCAGTCGAGCGCGGCGTTTGCGCGAACGCCGGCATTCCTGCGGGCGTTGGACTCGCGCAACGCCGCGCGCTTCCTGCCCCTGATCGAGGAGCACGCGAGGCTGCAGCAGCTCGATCCCGCGCTGGTGAAGGCGGTGATCGCCGTGGAATCGAATTTCCAGCCCGATGCGGTGTCGGTGAAGGGCGCGGTCGGGCTGATGCAGATCATCCCCGACACCGGCGAGCGCTACGGCGTCGTGGGCGACGCCACGCGCTCCATCGAGCAGAAGCTGCGCGACCCCGCGATCAACCTGCGCGTGGGCACTCGCTACCTGCGCGACCTGCTGGTGCTGTTCGCGAACGACCTCGATCTCGCGCTCGCCGCCTACAACGCGGGCGAAAACACGGTCAAGCGCTACGCCAACACGATTCCGCCGTTTGCCGAAACGCAGCAGTACGTGAAGCTGGTGCAGCAGTTCCTCGTCTTCTACCGGCCGCTGGCGCCGGTCCCGGCGGCCTCGCCGCGGCAGGTGCAGCGGCTCATTCCGAGACGCCGCAATCCGCTCGGGCTGCACGGCGACGCTCCGCCGTAGCCGCTCCGGCTACTTCTTCTTGGGGCCGAACACCAGCACCGAGGGATCTTCCTTGACCTTGGCCGTCACCGCACCCACGCCGGTCACGACCTTCTTGATCTGATCCTCGAGCGCCGAGAACTTCGCGACGACCTTCGGCAGCTCGTCGAGCATCGCCTTGAGGCCGGTCCTCTCCGACGGAATCTCGGGAACCGTGCCCGGGGGCGTGCCCGCAATGAGGGTCTTCGCCTCCGGGTCGCCGCCGTTCAGCTCGATGAAGACGACGCCGGTGATCCCCTTCAGCGTGAGGCTCGCCTTGGTGTCGGTCTTGACCGGCGTCTCCTTGCGCAGCCGCACGTCCACCTGCACCAGCCGTGAATTGTCGGGATCGATGATCATCGACTTGACGGTGCCGACGTCGATGCCCCGGAACTTGACGGGATCGCCGACCGCGAGCCCGGTGACCGAGTCCGGGAAATGGATGCGGTAGACCACGTCGTCATGGCGGCCCGGGCTTCCCAGCCAGACGGCGAAAATGGCCGCGGCGATGGAGAAGACGATGATGAACAGCCCTTCGAAGAAATAGTGTCGGTCAGTTTCCATGGCCTTTTTTCCTTGCCTTCATCGCGCCTTCCGCGCGCGGCCCGTGAAAGAACTCGTGAATCCACGGATGGTCGGACTTCGCGAGCTCGTCCGCGGTGCCGATCGTGACGTTGCGGTCGACCAGCACGGCGATGCGCCCGCAGATGGTGAACAGCGTCGTGAGGTCGTGCGTGACGATGACGACGGTCACGCCGAGGCTCGCGTTCAACTGCCGGATCAGCGCGTCGATGCCGCTGGCCGCGATCGGATCCAGGTCCGAGGTCGGCTCGTCGAGAAACAGGATCTTCGGGTCGAGTGCCAGCGCGCGCGCAAACGCGGCGCGCTTCACCATGCCGCCGGAAAGCGCGGAGGGAAACTTCACGCCGCTGTCCGCCGGCAGGCCGGCGAGCGCCAGCTTCATCGCCGCGATCTCCTCCCGATCCGCGGTTGCCAGCGTCGTATGCTCGCGCATCGGCAGCATGATGTTCTGCGCCACCGACAGCGCGGAAAACAAGGCGCCCTGCTGGAACAGCACGCCGATCAGCGCCGCCTTCTGCGCGGCGCGCAGCGTCGCGACGGCCTCGCCGTTGAGGAGGACCTCGCCGGCATCGGGCTGGTGCAGGCCGATGAGCGTCTTCAGCAGTACCGACTTGCCCGAGCCCGATCCGCCGGCGATGCCGATGATCTCGCCGCGCTTCACGTCGAGGTCGAGCTTGTCGTGCACGACCTGCTTGCCGAAGCGGTTGACGATTCCGCGCGCGGAGAGGATCGGCGCGGCGTCCACGCGGGCGCGGGCGGTCATATGCCGAGCCGCTCGAACAGGATGGAGAACAGCGCGTCGAGCACGATCACCAGGAAGATCGACTTCACCACGGCACGGGTCGTTTCGCGGCCGACGCTCTCGGCCGACCCGCTCGCGCGGAGCCCGTGCATGCAGCCGGTGACCGCGATGAAGAAGGCGAACACCGGCGCCTTGAGCAGCCCGACGTACAGATCGCTGCCGACGACGACCTGCGGCAGGCGCGCGATGTATTGCGTCGGGGAGATGCCGAGCAGGACCTGCGAGATCGCCGCGCCGCCGACGAGGCCCATGATGTCGGCGAAGAAGGTGAGCAGCGGCAGGGTGATGACGAGGGCGATCACCCGCGGCACCACCAGCACCTGCATGGGCTCGATTCCCATGACGTTGAGCGCGTCGACTTCCTCCCGCGTCTTCATGACGCCGATCTCGGCGGTGAAGGCGGAGCCCGAGCGTCCGGCGACCATGATGGCCGTGATCAGCACGCCCATTTCGCGCAGCACCGACACCGCCACCAGGTTGATCGTGTAGTCCTCGCCGCCGAAGGGACGCAGCTGCGCGACGCCCTGGTAGCCCAGGACGACCGCGATCATCACGGCCATCAGGCCGACGATGGGCAGCGCGTGAATCCCGGTTTCCGCGACGTGCCGGGAGATCGACGGCCAGGCGCAGGGAACCGGGGTGCATCAGGGCACTGAAGGTCCAGCTCGCCGCGCGGCCGACGAAGGTGACGAGGGCGAGCGCTTCGTGCCTGGCATCCGCTGCGCCCTTGCCGAGCTGGATGATGATCTGGCGCCACTCGGGTACGGTGGCGACCGGCGGTATGGGTGCGAGCTCGAGCCCGCCGATGAGGTCGAGCAGCGCCCGGTGTTCGGCGCGGACGCCGGTGAGTTCCACCGCCTTGTCGCGCAGGCCGCAAAGGAAGAGCGCGCCCGGCGTGTCGAGCTGCTCGAGCCCGGAGATGTCGAGCGTGCGCGACGCTCCACGCCTCGACCATTTCTTCAGCGATGTCCTGGCGTCGGCGAGCGTCGCCATATCGAGAGCACCGGCCAGGGCCAGTCGATCGCCATCGCCGCTGACGACGACCGCGGACGGCGATGATCCGGCGGCGGCATGCGGCTCGATGGCGGGCGCGCGGGTCATGGCTTGTCGCGCCGCTCGTCCAGCACGCGTTGCGAGTCGCTGATCTTGCGCTCTTCGCGGCGATAGAACGCGACGATTTCGTCGATGTTCTGGCTGATGTGCTCCGGCACCGGGTCCGCCGCCGTCCGGTCGTTCGAGATCATTCGAAGCTTTCGGGGCGCTCCTGGGAAAGCATGAACTCGGCGATCGACATCTGGCACTCGTCCTCGTCGTGGATGAGCCCGGTGCGCCGGAACCCCTGCATGCTCCAGTTGCCGCCCCGGATCCGCGCCGATTCGTGCGCCGCGGCCCGCAGGCCCGGCTTCGCCCGCGCGTGGTACGAAGGCATGACGTTGATGATTTCCATCGGCAGCGCGTGTTTCATGGTGGTCGCTCGGTAGCGTTGTGTCGAAGATTCGACAAGCCGATAGTGCGCGGGTGCGCCGTCGGCGGTCTGTTCGCTAGCGCACGTCGCCGTGCGGCCTGCCGGGCAGCAGGCGGGCAAGCTCGGCCCGGACCGCCGCGTAGCATTCGCACACCCGTGCTTCCAGTCCGGCCCGATCCAGGACGGTTACGCAGCCGCGCCGATAACTGATCAACCCGGCCGCGGCCAGATTGCCGGAAGCCGCGGTCACGCCCTCGCGGCGCACGCCCAGCAGGTTGGACGTGCGTTCATGGGTCAGGCTCAAGCGGTTGGATGCCCATCGGTCCATGCACGTCAGCAACAGGCGGCACACCTGCTGGTCCACGCTGTGGAACCGATTGCAGGCGGCGGATTGCGACATCTGCGTGCTCAGGGACTGGGCGTAGCGAAGCATCAGTTGTCGCAGCGGCGCCTCGGCTTCCGCGGCGGTTTGCAGGGCCCGCGCCCGGATGCGAAAGCCATTCCCGGCGCTTTGAACCACCGCCCGGGTGTTGGTGGTGGCCGCGCCCCCCATGATGAGGGCGATGCCGACCACGCCGTCGTTGCCGATGACCGCCACTTCGGGCGCCGCCCCGTCTGCCATGGGGCTCAACAACGACACGATGCTGGTGGTGGGGAAGACCGCGTACTCGAGTGCGGAGCCCGGTTCGTGGATCGCCCATCCGCGAGGGAGCGCGATCGGGTCCAGATGGGGCGCCAGGCGCTCGTAGGTCTCGCCCGGCAGCGCGGCCAGCAGGCGGTTTTGCTTGGGTGTGCGGCGCATGATCGCTCCTCGTTGCGCCGAGGATACGAAGCGCCCGCCACCTAGTCTGTACGGTAGCGCCCTTAGACGGCCTCGCTTACTGCGGGAACGGGCTTGGCGGCAGCACGTCGTAGCCGTACTGCGCGCTGGCCGTGGCGAGCGCGTGCCACACGTCGCGCGCGAAGCTCCGCGCCACCAGCAGCGCGAAGGCGTCGTCGGCGTGGCGGACGAACAGCGCATTGACGTGACCGAACAGGCTCTGCGCGCACGCGCCTTGCGGAAACGCGCGCGGGTGGAAGTCGAGCGGGCAGCCCTTGGCGAGCACCGTGGCCGCCTGCGGCCCCGCGATCGTCCACGCCGCGCGCGCAGCCGACACGTCGAACACGGCGCCGTCGACGGCGTTAAGCGCGTCGCGCGCGGCCGCGAACTCGAGCTGCGGTTGCGGCGCGCGCGCAGCGACTACCAGCCACGACGTCGGCCCCAGCCAGAGCGCGGTCCACGCGGCGCCGCGCGCCGTGGTGTTCGGCGCGGTCGGCAGCGCGACGCCAAAGAGGCGCTGCGCCGCATCGGCCAGCGCCGGCCGCGACGCGTCCCCCTGCACGTTCCACGCGAGCGCAATGGTCGCTTCGCGCAGCGTCAGCGCGCCCGCGGCGGGCGCGCCATACCGCCCCGGCACCGGTTGGGCGTTGTCGATGTCAGCCACGAAGGCGCTCCCCCTCGGGGTCGATGAAGCACGGCGGGCCCACGCGCACCCGCACGCGGGCGTCCGCCAGCGGCGACACCGCCCACAGCGTTTCGCCGTGGCGCGCGCGGCCGTTGGCGAGGAGCGCGAGCGCGATCCACGCGTCCAGGTTGGGGCTCCAGCACCACGAGGTGACGTGACCCAGCATGGGGTTCGGCGGCGCGTGGTCCGAGTCGGCGACCACCTTCGCCGCGCGCGGCATCGGCGCACCGTCCTGCGTGGTGAGGCCGACCAGCTGCCAGCGCTCCGGCGCGGTGAGCGCGGGGCGGGTCAGCAGCGGCTTGCCCACGCACCACTTCGCGGGGCTGACGAGCTTGCCGAGGCCGAGATCGTCGGCGGTGGTCCGTCCGTCGGCCTCGGGTCCGATCACGACGTGCCCCTTCTCGATGCGCAGCGTGCCCATCGCCTCGGTGCCGTACGGCATGATCCCGAACTCGGCGCCGGCCGCGATCAGCGCCTCCCACATCGCGAGGCCGCGGTCGGCGGGCACGTGGATCTCGTAGGCGAGCTCGCCCGAATAGCTCATCCGGAAAAGGCGCGCCGGGATGGCATCGGCACCCGCGCGCAGCGTGCATTCGCCGACGGCGAGGAACGGGAACGCGGCGTCGCCCACGTCGACGTCCACGATCTGCGCGAGCACGCGGCGCGCGTTCGGCCCCGACAGCGCGACGGCTGCCCATTGCTCCGTCACCGACGTGGCGTGCACCTCGAGCTGCGGCCATGCCGCCTGCAGCAGGAACTCGATGTGCTGCATGACCTTGGCGGCGTTCACCGTCGTCGTGGTCATCAGATAATGCGTGGCGGCGAGGCGCGAGGTCGTGCCGTCGTCCATCACGATGCCGTCGTCGCGCAGCATCACGCCGTAGCGGCAGCGGCCGACCGCGAGCGTGTCCCAGCGGTTGATGTAGATGCGGTTGAGGAATTCCGCGACGTCGCGCCCCTGCAGCTCGATCTTGCCGAGCGTCGAGACGTCGACCACGCCGACGTGGGTGCGCACGTTCTTCGCCTCGCGGTTGGCTGCGTCGAACTCCGACTCGCCCGCCCGCGGATACGAGTGCGGCCGCTTCCACAGGCCGGCGTTGACGAAGCGCGCGCCCTGCGCGGCGTGCCATTCGTGCATCGCGGAATGGCGGGTCGGCTCGACGTGGGCCCCGGTTTCCTGTCCGGGAAAGGCGCCCAGCGTGACGGGCGTGTACGGCGGGCGGAACGTCGTGGTGCCCACCTGCGGGATCGGCAGCGCGAGCTCGCCGGCGAGCAGCGCCAGCCCGACGATGTTGCTGGTCTTGCCCTGGTCGGTGCCCATGCCGAGCGTGGTGTAGCGCTTCAGGTGCTCGACCGACTGATAGCCCTCGCGCGCGGCGAGCGCGATGTCGTTGACCGTGACGTCGTTCTGGAAGTCGACGAAGCGCTTGGCCGATTTCGTCGTGGCCGGCACGGACCACAGCGGCAGCAGCGCGCCGGCCGCCACCGCGGCGGCGTGCGGCGCCGCGCCCGCCGCGCCCGGCCCGCGGAAGCCGGCGCGGGCCGCGGCGGCGATGCCCGCGGCGTGGCCATCCTCGAGCGCGGCGCCGAGATCGAAGCGGGCGTTCGCGCCGCCGGCCGCGGCAATCGCCAGCGGCGAGCGCTCGGGAACGAACGTCGCGAGCGCATCGTCGTAGCGCAGCGACCCGCGCGCCTGCGAAAAGAGGTGCACGGCCGGATTCCAGCCGCCCGACACGCAGACGAGGTCGCAGTCGATGCGACGGCTTGTGCCGCCGCTGCCGGCCGCATGCGGCACGACGTCGACGCTGTCCACGCGCAGGCTGCCGTGGGCGGCCGCGACCACGCTGCCGCTCAGCACGGGCAGTCCGGCCGCGCGCGCCGCCTGCGGCCCGGCGCCGGCGAGCGCCGCATCCGGTCGCGGATCGACGATCGCGCCCACCGCCACCCCCGAGCGATGCAGCGCCAGCGCCGTCGCGTACGCGCTGTCGTTGTTGGTGAACACGACGGCGCGCGACCCCGGCCGCACGCCGTAACGCTCGACGTAGGTGCGCGCGGCGCCGGCGAACAGCGTGCCCGGCAGGTCGTTGTTCGCGTAGGCGATGCCGCGCTCGTGCGCGCCGCTTGCGAGCACGACGGCCTTCGCGCGGACCTTCCACAGGCGCTGGCGGGGCGTGCACGCCAGCGGCGCCGGCAGGTGATCCGCGACGCGCTCGAGCGAGGCCGACGAGGTTGTCGTCGTAGTAGCCGAACGCCGTGGTGCGAGCGAGCACGAGCACGTCCGGATGCGCCGCGAGTTCGGCGCGGGCGCCGGCGAGCCAGGCGGCGGCCGTCTGCCCGTCGATGGCGGCGTCCGCGCCGAGCAGGCTGCCGCCCGGCGTGGCGTTCTCGTCGCAGAGGATCACGCGCGCGCCGCAGCGGGCGGCGGCGCGGGCCGCGGCGAGTCCGGCCGGACCGCCGCCGACGACCAGCACGTCGCAATGGCCGTACTGGTGCTCGTAGGCGTCGGGGTCCGGCGCGCTCGCGCTGCGGCCCATCCCGGCGGCGTGGCGGATCACGTGCTCGTAGCGCAGCCACCAGCGGGGCGTGGGCGGCCACATGAACGTCTTGTAGTAGAAGCCCGCCGGGAACAGCCGCGAGAACACGTTGTTGAGCGCGCCGACGTCGAAGCGCACCGACGGCCAGCGGTTCTGGCTCGCGGCGACGAGACCGGCGTAGAGCTCGACCTGCGTGGCGCGCGCGTTGGGCTCGGTGCGCGCGCCGCGCGCGAGCTGCACCAGCGCGTTGGGCTCGTCGGCGCCCGCGGTGGCGATGCCGCGCGGCCGGTGGTACTTGAAGCTGCGGGCGACGAGATGCACGCCGTTGGCGAGCAGCGCCGAGGCGAGCGTGTCGCCCGCGCAGCCCTCGTAGCCGACGCCGTCGAACTCGAACGCGAGCGGCGCCGCGCGGTCGACGAGGCCGCCTTCCGGCAGGCGGAACGATTGCGTCATGCGCGCGCGTCCTTCCCGGTCCTGCGGCGTGGCGCAGGGTTCACGTTGCCGGCCCGGAAAGCGCGGCGTCGAGGCGCGCGCTCGCGAGGATCTCGTGCGTGCGCGTGTCGCGGCGCACCTTGAACCAGCGCCGGCAGCCGGCGCCGTGCAGCCACAGCTCGTCGTGCGGCCCGCAGGGGTTGTCGCGCACGTAGACGTAGTCGAACCAGGCGGCCTGCGGCGCGTCGGTCGCCGGGCGCTGCACGGTCGCATCGCCGCCGTAGGTGAATTCGACCTGGCTGCGCGGACCGCACCAGGGGCAGGGGATCAGCAGCATCGCGCACCCCGCAGGTGGATTGATGCGTAGCCCGGGTTGAGCGCAGCGAAACCCGGGGACGTCGCGGCCGTTGCCCCAACCACCCGGGTTTCGCTGCGCTCAACCCGGGCTACGGTTGTCCTTTCGTTCACTCGGCCGCCCGCGGAGCGGGCAAGCCTGGCCATACTAATGCGCCCACGCATATGGACCCGCCCCTTTCTCGTCGATCATGCGGCCCTGCGCGAAGCGCTCCAGCGTGAACGCGGCGTTGAGCGGGTGCGGCTCGCCGCGGGCCATCGTGTACGCATGCAGCCAGCCCGAGGCGGGGGTGGCCTTGAAGCCGCCGTAGCACCAGCCGCCCGTCATCGTGAGCCCGCGCACCGGCAGCGTGCCGATGATCGGGCTGCCGTCCATCGTCATGTCCATGATGCCGCCCCAGGTGCGCATCAGCTTCAATCGTCCGAAGCTCGGGAACAGCGCGAGGCACGCGGCGACCACGTGCTCGACGATGGGCAGGTTGCCGCGCTGCGCGTAGGAGTTGTAGAAGTCGAGGTCGCCGCCCATCACCAGCTCGCCCTTGTCGGACTGGCTGATGTAGAAGTGGACCGCGCCGGAGGTGACCACGGTGTCGAGCACCGGCTTGACCGGCTCCGAGACCATCGCCTGCAGCACGTGCGACTCGATCGGCAGCCGCAGGCCGGCCATCGCGGCGAGGCGCCCGGTGTGGCCGGCGACGGCGAGACCGACCTTCGGCGTCGCGATGAAGCCGCGCGTCGTGTCGAGGCCGGTGACGGCGCCGTTCTCGACGCGGATGCCGGTGACCTCGCACTGCTGGATGATGTCGACGCCGCGCGCGTCGGCCGCGCGCGCATAGCCCCACGCCACGGCATCGTGGCGCACCGTGCCGCCGCGCGGCTGCAGCAGCCCGCCGTGGATCGGGAACCGCGCGCCGGGCGAGCAGTCGAGGTTGGGGATCCAGCGCGCGATCTCGTCCGTGGTCATGAACTTCGCGTCGATGCCGTTCAGGCGCATCGCGTTGCCGCGGCGCATCGCGGCGTCCATGTCGGCCGGCGAATGGACGAGGTTCAGCACGCCGCGGGCCGAGTACATCACGTTGAAGTTGAGGTCGCGCGACAGCCCTTCCCACAGCTTGAGCGAGAACTCGTAGAAGTGCGCGTTGGGCTCGAGGTGGTAGTTCGAGCGCACGATCGTCGTGTTGCGCCCGGTGTTGCCGCCGCCGAGCCAGCCCTTTTCGAGGACGGCGACGTTGGCGAGGCCGTGCTCCTTGGCGAGGTAGTACGCGGTGGCGAGGCCGTGCCCGCCGCCGCCGACGATCACGGCGTCGTAGCGGGGCTTCGGCGCCGGGCTCCTCCACGCGAGCGGCCAGTGCTCGTGGTGCGACAGCGCGTTGCGCGCGAGGGAGAGGATCGAGTACTTCAAGCGGTCGGGGCGCGGTCGGCGTCGATCTGGGCAGGGGAAGGGCGGGTGCGCGGCCGCGCCGCGCCGGTGCCGGGGCGAGGCTCGCGGAGCGCCAATCATAATGGATTCGATGGAAACCCTGAATCGAAAGCCCGTCCGCCGGATCCGCGGCGCGCCGTATCGGCGGCAATCGGGCTCGTGTATGATGTCGCGCTGCCAAAGACCCGGCGCGACGCCGCCGGGATCCGGTGCCGCCGTCGGCTGCACCCCGCTCACCATCGAAAGGGCCCACTCCGTGAAACGCATCGTCTGCGGATTGCTCGTCGCCGCCGGTCTCGCCGCCTTCGGGGCTGCGGCCCAGCCCGCCCCCAACACGCTCGGCAGGATCAAGGCGGCGAAAGCGATCAACGTCGCGTACGCCGGCGATTCGCTGCCGTTCTCCTGGGCCACCTCCGACAAGCGGCCCGCCGGCTATTCCATCGACCTGTGCAAGCGCGTGATCGCGCAGGTCGGCCGCGCGGTCGGCGAGCCCGATCTCAAGGTCAACTGGATGGTCGGCGGCACCGCCGAGCGCCTCGAGATGGTCGCCACCGGCAAGGCCGACCTCGAATGCGGCAACACCACGCAGACGCTGGCGCGGCTTGCAAGCGTCGACTTCTCCAACCTGATCTTCATCGACAGCGGCGGCTTCCTGGTGAAGACGAATTCGCCGGTCAACCGCACGGCCGACCTCGCCGGGCGCAAGGTGGCGGTCCTGAAGGGAACCACGACCGAGGCACGGCTCAACGACCAGCTCAGGAAGCACGCCATCAACGCCACGGTGGTTCCGATCGCCCAGGCGCTGGAAGGGATCGCGATGCTCGATGCGGGCACTGTCGACGCCTATGCCGGCGACAAGATCAAGCTGATCGGGATTGCCGCGCAGGTGAAGGATCCGGCGCGGTTCGCGCTGCTCTCCGAGGAGCTCTCGTACGAGCCGTACGCCTTCGCGCTGCCGCGCAACGATTCGGCGTTCCGGCGCGAGGTGAACACCGCGCTGACGCAGGTCTATCTGTCCCCGGACATCGAGGTGATCTTCGAGCAGTGGCTGGGCCGGCTCGGCCGCCCGTCGGGCCTGCTCGCCGCGATGTTCCTGCTCAATGCGATCCCCGAGTGATCGCGCCGTCTTCCGAAGGAGCGCGATGATGTCTCATCTGAATTTGCTGCGGCGCTCGGTGGCGGTGCTTGCTGCGGTCGCGGCGCTGACGCTGGCCGGATGCAACACGCCGCCCGCGTTCGAAGTCACCCAGCCGCAGAGCGGTCGGGTCGGCACCGTCGAGTCCATCCAGCAGGATTCGGTGCAGAACATGAACACGGCCGTCGGCACGATCGGCGGCGCGCTGATCGGCGGCGGTCTTGGCAGCCTGATCGGCGGCGGCACCGGCCAGACGGTGGCCACGGTGGTCGGCGCGATCGGCGGCGGCTTCGTCGGCAACCAGGTCGCGGAAAGGGACCGCACGCTCGTCTGGCGCATCGGCGTGCGCTACGATGACGGCAGCTACGCCACCGTCCAGCAGACCAGTTCGCCGGGGTTGCGCATCGGCGATCGCGTGCGGGTGACGTCGACCGGACTCGAACTGTTGCGCTGACGGGCGCACCGCGCCCATTTTCGGTCGCGGCGCTGCATGCCGCCCCAATTTCACCAAGGAGAACCAAATGCAACGCACTCTGAAGCACATCGGCAGCATCGCCCTGTTCGCCGTCGCGTCGACCGGGCTGATCGCAACCTCGGCGCACGCGCAGGCCGACCAGCAGAAGCTCGTCAGCGAGGCGGAGACGACACTGTCCAACTTCGTACGCGATCCCGACATGACCTGGCTGCAGAACAACATCGGCCGCGCCAAGGCCGTGCTGATCGCTCCGCAGATCGTGAAGGCCGGCTTCATCTTCGGCGGATCGGGCGGCCGCGCCGTCCTGGTCGCCAGGGACCCGAAGTCCGGCAAGTGGGTCGGCCCGGCCTTCTACGCGTTGGCCACCGCCAGCGTCGGCTTCCAGGCGGGCGTCGCCGTGTCCGAGGCGATTACGCTGGTCATGACCGACAAGGGCATGAACTCGCTGCTATCGCCGTCGTTCAAGATGGGCGGGGACGCCAGCGTCGCCGCGGGCCCGGTGGGCGCCGGCGCCAGCTCCAACGTCGTCGCCGACCTGATCGCCTTCAGCCGCTCCAAGGGCGTCTACGGCGGCCTCAACCTCGACGGCACCGTCGTCAACACGTCCGACGACTGGAACGAGGCGTACTTCGGCAAGAAGGTGTCGTCGCCCGACATCCTGATCCGCATGTCGGTCAGCAACAAGCACGCGGACCCGCTGCTGGCCGCGGTGACCAAGGCGGCCGCCAAGAAGTAAGCGCAGCCCTGCGCTGCTGACACAACAGCCGGGGGACCACCCCCGGCACCTTTTCTCGTTCGATGGAGGAAACCATGCAGATCGGAAAGTGCACGACCTGGCTTTGCGCCGCCACGCTGGCGCTCGTTGCCGCCGTACCCGCATGGGCGCAGTCCGACACGTTGGCGAGCATCAAGCAGAAGGGCAAGATGGTCGTCGGCGTCAAGGCCGACTACAAGCCCTTCGGCTACACCGATCCGTCGGGCAAGATCGTCGGCCTCGAGATCGACCTCGCCAACGACGTCGCCAAGCGGCTCGGCGTGCAGATCGAGCTGGTGCCGGTGATCGCGGCGAACCGCATGGAGTTCCTGAAGCAGGGCAAGATCGACCTGATGATCGCGACCATGGCCTACCGGCCCGATCGCGCCGAGGTCGTGGGCATCCCGCAGCCGTTCTACTACGCGGGCGCCGCCAACGTCTTCGCCAAGAAGAGCTCCGGCCTCAAGAACTGGACCGATCTGAAGGGCAAGCCGGTCTGCGGCGTCCAGGGCGCCTACTACAACCGCAAGACGGGCGAGGAATTCGGCGCGCAGCTGGTCGTGTTCAAGGGCGTGACCGAAGCGATGGCCGCGCTCGAAGGCGGCAACTGCGTGGGCGTCGTGTTCGACACCACGTTCTTCGCCGGCATCGCCGGGGACGCCAAGTGGGCCGACTACGCGATGGTGCTGCCCTCGATCGACCCCGAGCCATGGGGGATGGGCGTGCGCAAGGAAGACGCCAAGTTCGCCGCCTACATGAGCGACCTCACCAAGGAATGGCACAAGACCGGCTTCATTCTCGACCTCGAGAAGAAGTGGGGCATCCCGCAGTCGCCGTTCCTGGTCGAGCAGCAGGCCAAAGCCAAGTAGCCCGGGTTGGGCCAAGAAGTAGGGTCGCAATAAGTGGGGTCAGACACTACTTTTCCTGACCGGGGGCGGCGAATCGCTTGCCGTCGCCGGTCAGGAAAAGTAGTGTCTGACCCCACTTATTGCGACCCTACTTCTTGGCCCAACCCGGGCTACGCTCCGTTGCGTCGTGGATGACGTCGGCGCCTGGTTCCGCTGGCTGCACCAGGCCGGCGGCATCAAGCTGACGGTCTTCTACGACAGCTACGACCGCGCGCGCTTCCTGCAGGGTTTCCTCACCACCCTCCGGCTCTCCGCGTATTGCCTCGTCCTGAGCGTCGCGCTCGGCGCGCTCGCGGCGTGGCTGCACGGCTCGCGGATCGCCGCCGTGCGCCGGAGCGTGGCCGGCTTCGTCGCCCTCTTCCGCAATACGCCGCCTCTCGTCCAGCTCTACTTCTTCTATTTCGCGCTCGGCCCGCTGTTGCCGAAGGTGGACGGCATGCCGCTGCTCGGCTCGTTCGGCTGGGCGGTCGTGTCGCTGACGCTGCTCGAAACGGCGTTCGCCGCCGAGATCTTCCGCGCCGGCATCGAGGCGGTGCCCAAGGCGATGGTCGAGGCGGCGTCGTCGCTCGGCTTCTCGCGCTGGCAGATCTACCGGCAGGTCGTGCTACCGCTGGCGGTGCGGGTGACGATGCCGGCGATGACCAACAACCTCGTCAACCTGGTGAAGACCACCACGCTCGCCTACGCGATCGCGGTGCCGGAGCTGCTCTACATGTCGGCGCAGATCTGGTCGGAGCAGGTCAACGTGCCGGAGATGATGGTCGTCGTGCTGGTGTCCTACGTCGGCATCGTCGGCGTGATCAACCACGGCATGCAATGGCTCGAACGGCGGCTCGCCGTGCCGGGGTTCGGACAATGAGCGCGTCTGCGGGTCGCACCGGCGAAGGCTCGCTCGCGGTCCTCCCGCCGCTCGCGACGGTGCTGGCGCGCCCTGCGGCCGGGGAGCGTTCGAGCGGCGGCGGCCTCTTCACGGCGCGCCTCGGCGTGGCGCTGCTCGCGGTGTTCGTCGCCTCCGTCGTGCTGGCGCAGGTGCAGGCCGCGCCGGCGAAGGCGAGTGTCGCCGAGCTGCTGGTCAAGTGGACGCCGCTGCTCGCCCAGGGCTTCCTCTTCAACCTCCTGATAAGCGCGCTGGCGATGGCGCTCGGCACCGCCGCCGGCGCGCTGCTGGGCGCGGCGCGCCTTTCGCTGCACGCGCCGGTGCGCGGCGGGTCCTGGGTCGTCACCCAGTTCTTCCGCAACGCGCCGTGGCTGGTGCTGCTGTTCTTCGTGATGTTCCTGCTGCCGTTCGAGTTCAAGCTGGGCAGTCTCACGATCCCGTTCCCCGACTGGCTCAAGGCGACACTCGGGCTCGCGCTGCCGATCATGGCCAACATGGCCGAGATCGTCCGCGGCGCCGTGCAGTCGATCCCCACCGCGCAGTGGGAGGCCGCGCGCTCGCTCGCGTTCACCCGCCGGCAGACGCTGTGGAAGATCATCCTGCCCCAGTGCATCAAGCGGATGCTGCCGCCGTGGATGAACTGGTACGCGATCCTGACGATGGCGACCACGCTGGCGTCGGTCGTCGGCGTGAGCGAGGTGATGACGATCACCGGCCGCATCACCAACGCGGAAGGCCGCACCGACCTGCTGATCCCGATCTACAGCTACGTGCTGCTGTGGTTCTTCCTGTACTGTTATCCGATCTCCCTGTGGACGCGGCGGCTCGAAGCCCGCTACGCCGAACGCTGAACTACGACCATGGACCTTGAATCGTTCCTGCGCCTGCACCGCATCGGCGCCCCGCGCCACGAGCACCCTGCGGTGATGACCTGCGAGGAGTCCGACCGGCTGGTGCCGGCGCTGCCGGGTGCGAAGTCGAAGAACCTCTTCCTGCGCGACAGGAAGGGGCTGCGCCACCTGCTGGTGACGGTGCCGCCCGAGCGCTCGGTCGACCTGAACGCGCTCGGCGCGGCGCTGGACGTGGGCCGCCTCGGCTTCGCCTCGCCCGAGCGGCTGCAAAAGCACCTGGCGATCACGCCCGGGTCGGTCAGCCTGCTGGCGCTGATGAACGACGGCGAACATGCCGTCGAATTCGTCATCGATCGAACGCTGTGGGAGGCTACAGCGATCCAGGCGCATCCGCTGGTCAACACGGCGACGATGGTGCTGGCGCACGCCGATCTCGAGCGCTTCCTCGCCGCGACGGGGCACGTGCCGCGCGTGGTCGACGTGCCGGGCATTGCGTCGCCGGCCCCCGCGGCGGAGCGCGCCGGATCATGACGGCGCCGGCCGTGTCCGTGCCGCTGGTGCGCATCAAGGACTTGCACAAGTCCTTCGGCGCCGTCGAGGTGCTCAAGGGCGTGTCGCTCACCGTGAACAAGGGCGAGGCGGTGTGCATCATCGGCCCCTCGGGCTCCGGCAAGTCGACGCTCCTGCGCTGCATCAACGGCCTGATACCGGTCGATCGCGGCGAAGTCCACGTCGGCACCCACGCCGTGCACCTGCTGCGCACCGACCGCGAGATGATCGCGCTGCGCAAGGACGTGTCGATCGTCTTCCAGCAGTACAACCTGTTCCCGCACAAGACCGCGCTGGAGAACATCATGATGGCGCCCGTCGACGTGCTGGGGCAGCCGCGCGCGGAAGTCGAGGCGCGCGCGCACGACCTGCTGAAGAAGGTGCGCCTCGCGGGCAAGGAGGGCAGCTACCCGGGCGAGCTTTCGGGCGGGCAGCAGCAGCGGGTGGCCATCGCGCGGGCGTTGGCGATGCGCCCGTCGGTGATGCTGTTCGACGAGGTGACCGCTGCGCTCGATCCGGAAACGCGCAAGGAAGTGCTGGTCGACGATCCGCCAGCTGGTCGAGGAAGGCATGACGTCGATCCTGGTCACGCACGAGATGGCCTTCGCCCGCGAGATCGCCAATCACGTGTACTTCACCGACCACGGCGTGATCGTCGAGGACGGCACGCCGGCGGCGCTGTTCGGCAATCCGCGCATGGAGCGCACGCGCGCGTTCCTGGAGCAGGTGCTGTAGCGAGCGGTCAGGTCAGGACGCCGACGTTCAACCCCTCGACTCGCCTGAAACCGGCGTCACCCGTGAGGAACAAGTGATCGGCACCTAGCTGCAGGCAGCTGGCCGCCTGCAGGGAATCCGGTGTTCGCAGCCTGTGCCTGACGCGGTCCTGGAGCAGGTGCTGTAGCGAGCGGTCAGGTCAGGACGCCGACGTTCAACCCCTCGACTCGCCTGAAACCGGCGTCACCCGTGAGGAACAAGTGATCGGCACCTAGCTGCAGGCAGCTGGCCGCCTGCAGGGAATCCGGTGTTCGCAGCCTGTGCCTGACGCGGATCGCCGCGGCGAGTTCTACCACTTCCCTGGTCAGTTCGACCCAGACCACATCGGTGCGGGCGAAGAACCCGTCGTACGCCGCGAGCATGGCGTTGTCGTTCGCTTTCATCGGTCCCACGCGGCACTTCAGCCACGAGAGTCGGCTGATGCTGGTGCCGAGATCGGGGTGTCGCCTGGCGGCCGCCGCCAGCTTCCTGCGCACGTTGCTCGCAAATGGTTCTTTGCCCTCGATCAGGTAGATCAGGGCGCTGGCATCGAAGAAGGCAATCACCAGTTGCGCTCGGCCTTCAGATTGGCATCGATCTGCGCCTTGGTGCGCTTGCCGGCAACCGGCTGCGTGAGCAGCCACTGCACCGCGGTCATCACCCCCGGAGCTTTGACCTTGCCGTAGGTGAGGCGCTCGTAGTCGTCCTCGGAAAGCACGACGGCCGCAAGCTTGTTGCGCTTGACGATGTGCACCGGGCCATGCCGCAGGCCATCTTCGATGGCGGCCATGCCGCGACGCTTGATCTCGGCGATGCTGAGCGTGTTGTTCATGGGAGTTTCCATTCGATACTGAAACTACCACTATGATACCAATATCAGTACTTTTTTCAATGGTCTCCTTTCGGTCGGGAACATTCGCCCGTTGTCCTCGGGGAGCCCGCGGCGTTCGCCATCGGGCCCGGCCCGCCTGTAGACTAGCGCCCGGCGCTCAGCGCACGCACGGTCGCCCTGACCGTCGCCTGGCGCGGAGATATCTTCACGGAGCAGGGAGCAGCCGGAGCAGCCGATGGCGCGCTTGCCGAAAGACAACGAAACCCCGGTCTCGGCGCCACGGCGAATGCGCGGCGGGCGCCGCGGTCGCGACGACCCGGCAGATCGGCAGACCTCGCGTGGGCCGGCCAGCACGCGCAGGCCATCGAGCTGGCGACGGCGGCGCTGGCGGCATCCGGAGTGAGGGTCGATCGGCACCTGGAGCTTCTGGATCTGCGCGCCGAGAGCTACATCGCGCAGGGCAATCTTGACCGTGCGGGAGCGGACGCCGCCGCGATGCTCGCGCTCGCGCGGGCCGCCAAGTCGCCGTCGCTCAAGGCGCAGGCGCAGAACCGGCAGGCCCTGGTGCAGATGCGCCAGGGAGAGTTCAAGGCTGCCGTCGTCACGGCAACCGCGGCGCTGAAATCCGCGCGGCCGGCCGGGAAGAAGGCACTGATCGCTGCCTGCCTGCTGCGCCTCGCCGAAGCGCAGTTCCGCGACGACTCGAGCGCCGAGGCCATCGCGACGGCGTCGGAGGCGGTCGCGCTGTTCGCGAGTCTGAGGCAGCCTGTGCGGCCAGGGGCGCGCGCTGTGGGCAATCTCCGCGGCGCAGAGCCGGCTGGGCCACGCGGCCGAGGCGAACAAGGCGGCCGGCGAGGCGCTGGCGCTCGGCCGAAGCTGCGGCGACCTCTACGGCGTGGGCAATGCGCTCAACATGCTGATGTTCGACGAGCCCGATCTGGGCGCCCGGCTCCGGTTGCTGAATCAGGCGCTCGCCGCCTTCGAGGCGACGGGCTATCTCGAACGGCAGGGCGTCGTGACCTACAACCTCGGCGTCGCCTACGGCAACCTCGGGCTCTACCGGCGAGCCCGCCGCCTGAACCGCGCCGCCCGCGACATCCGCTCGCGCCCCGGTTCGCGCGCCAACGTCGGCGACTACGTCGGCGGCTTCCTGCTGGGATCGGCGTTCCTGGAGATGGACATGGGCCACCTCGCTGCCGCCCGCCTCCTCCTCGCCGAAGCCGACGCGATCGACCCCGAAGCCGTGGAGAACCGCCTCGTCCGCTTTTTCCTGGCCATGGCGCACGGCCGCCTGGCCGTTCTCGAGGGCGATCCGCCGACGGCGCTGCGGCACTACAAGCATGCCGTGAAGAGGGCGCGCGCCGACGAGTTCGCGGCTGCCGAGATGAATGCGCTGGCCGACCTGGCGCAGGTCCACCTCGCTCTGGGCAACCCCGGCGCCGCGCTGGCGGCCACGCGGCGCGCCACCCGGATGCATCGCACCCATGACCTTGCGGCGCTGCAGGGGATGAACCCGCCCCTGGTCTGGTGGCGGCACAGCCAGGCGCTGCAGGCCAACGGGGAGGCCGCGGCGGCGCGCGAAGCGCTCGCGATGGCGTATCGGTTCATGCAGGAAGGCATCGGCGGCCTGCGCGACGAAGGCCTGCGCCGCAATTGCCTGAACAAGATCGACGGGCACCGGGAGATCGTCCGCGCGTGGATCAAGGATGCGCGCAGGCGCCGCCTGAAGCCGGAGCGCCGCGCCGCGCACCTGGCCGGCGACGCGAGCCTGCAGGAGCCGTTCGAGCGGCTGGTGGACACCGGGCTGCGCCTGAACGAGCTGCGCAGCGCGCAGGAGCTGCACGATTTCCTGATCGACGAGGCGACCGAATTGAGCGGCGCCGAGCGCGTGCTGCTGGTGCTGGAGACGCCGGAAGGTCTGCAACTCGCCGGTTCGCTCGTGCCGCGCGGCGAGGATGCGCGACGCGCTGCTGCGAGAACATCGCGCCTGCGCTGGCGGAAGTGCGCCGCACCCGGGCAGCAAGCCTCTCGCACAGCCCGCAAGGCGCGGACGAGCTCGACCAGCGCTCGCGCGTCATCGCCCCGCTGATCGCGCAGCGGCAGCTGCTGGGCTACCTGTACGCCGATCTCGACGGGGCGTTCGGGCGCCTGCGCGAGGCGGACCGCGACCTCCTCGGCATGCTCGCGAGCCAGGCCGCCGTCGCGCTCGACAACGCGCAGTGGGCGCAGGGCCTCGAGCAGAAGGTGGCGCAGCGCACGGACGAGCTGCAGGCCTCCAATGCGCTGCTCGAGCAGCGCGCGCACGAGCTCGCCATCATCAACAGCATCCAGCAGGGCATCTCGGGTTCGCTCGACTTCCAGGCGATCGTCGAGCTGGTGGGAGACAAGCTGCGCGAGGTGCTGCGCGCGCTCGACATCGGCATCGTCTGGTTCGACCCGCAGACGCAGCCTCCTGCACTTCCTCTACAGCTACGAGCACGGCGAGCGCCTGCGCCTGCCGCCGATGCCGGCGCCGCCTCCCGTCGCGCGGATGATCGAGACGCGCGAGCCGCTGCTGTGCCGCACGGCCGAAGAGCAGATCGCGGCGGGCATCGGCGCCGTGCCCGGGACGGACCAGAGCCGCTCGGGCATCGTCGTGCCGATCATCGGCCGCGACCGCGTGCTGGGCTTCCTCTCGATGGAAGACTACGAGCACGAGGGCGCCTACGGCGACGCCGAGTTGCGCCTGCTGCAGACGGTGGCGGCGAGCATGGGCGTGGCGCTGGAGAACGCGCGCCTGTTCGACGAGACGCAGCAGGCGCTGGAGCGGCAGACCGCCACCGCCGAGGTGCTGCAGGTCATCAGCGGGTCGATGGCCGATCCAGGGCCGGTGTTCGAGAAGATCCTCGACAGCTGCGAGCGCCTGATCGCGTGCAGCGACCTCGCGGTGCTGACCGTCGACCAGGACGGCATGGTGCACCTCGGTTCGACACGCGGATCGGGGGGCCGGAAGGCGGCGCGGAACTTCAAGCCGACGCCTCTCGCGCAGACGATCGTCGCGCAGGCCGTGCGGGAGCGTCGCGTCATGCACTATCCCGACGCGTTGCAGGGGGACGGCGTTCCCGAGGTGATTCGTCGCATGGCGACCAGGATCGGCAATCTTTCCTGCGTGGTCGCGCCGATGATGTGGCAGGGCAGCGGCGTTGGCGCCTTCTTTGTCGTCCGTTCGTTCGCGGATCGCACGTGGACGACGTTCACGGCGCAGGAGATCGCCCTGCTCGAGACGTTCGCCGGCCAGGCGGTGATCGCGATCCAGAACGCGCGCCTCTTCAACGATACGAAGGAGGCGCTCGACCAGCAGCGCGCATCGAGCGAGGTGCTGGGCGCGATCAGCAGCTCGATCGCGGACACGAAGCCGGTATTCGACATCATCCTCCAGCGCTGCCAGCACCTCTTCGAAGGCGACACGGTGGGGCTCACCCTGTTGCGCGATGACGGGATGCTCGACATCGGCGCCTACGCGGGCCCGGGTGGTGACGGCCTGCGGCAGGTCTTCCCGCAGCCGCTGGACCGCACGACGGCCTCCGGCATCTCGATCATCGACCGCACGGTGCTCTCGTATGCCGATGTCGACGCCGGCGACATGCCGGCAGCCTCGCGCGACGGCTGCCACGCGATCGGGCTGCAGTCGATGACGTTCGCGCCGATGCTCTCCTCCGGCCGCGCGATCGGAACGCTGTGGGTCGGCCGCGCGTTCAAGGGCGCGTTCAGCGACAAGCAGGTCGCGCTGCTGCGCACGTTCGCCGACCAGGCGGTGATCGCGATCCAGAACGCGCGCCTGTTCAACGAGACGCAGGAGGCGCTGGCCCGGCAGACCGCGACCGCGGAAATCCTCAGCGTGATCAGCCACTCGCCGACCGACGTCCAGCCCGTGTTCGATGCGATCGTCGGCACGGCGCTCAATCTGCTGGCGTGCGACATGACCATCGTGCTGCGTCGCGACGGCAACAGCTACTACCCGGTCGCCGGGACGAGCAGGGAGGACATCCCGTTCGCGATCGGATCCTCCCGCACGCCGATCGATCCCGGCGCCACTTTCCCGTCGCGGGTGTTCGTCGACAAGGCGATGATGCACATTCCGGACTGGTCGGCGATCGACCTGCCCGAGCACGAGCTGCGCGTCCAGAAGCAGCTGGGCATGCATGCGTCGCTGCTGCTGCCGCTGGTGCGCGACGGCGAGTGCATCGCGGTGCTGGCCTTCGGTCGCGTGCAGGCCGGCGCCTTCGACGAAGCGCAGATCGCCATCGCGAAGTCCTTCGCCGACCAGGCGCTGATCGCGATCGAGAACGTGCGCTTGTTCAACGACACCAAGGAAGCGCTCGCCAAGGTCGAGGAACGCGAGCGCGAGCTGACCGAGTCGCTGGACTACCAGACGGCGATCAGCGACGTCCTGCGCTGCATCAGCGAATCGCCGATGGACGTGGCGCCGGTGTTCAAGGCGATCCTCGAGTCCGCGACGCGGCTCTTCGACAGTCCGCTGGCCGCCGTCTTCCGCTACGACGGCCAGCGGGTGCACCTGGTCGCGACGCACAACTGGTCGCCTGAGGCGATCGAGGACTCCCGGCGGTTCTATCCGGGGCCGCCCAATCCGACGATGATGAGCGGCCGGGTGGTGATGTCGGGCAGGGTGCAGACCCAGGAGGACACACTGCTCGACCCGGGCTACGACCACACCGGGGCCCGGCTCGGCCACTGGCGCCGCATGCTCGGTGCGCCGCTGATGAAGGACGGTGTTTGCGTCGGTGCACTCGTCGTCGCCTGGCCCGATCCAGGCACGACGCCGCAACGGCAGATCGACCTGCTGCAGACCTTCGCCGACCAGGCGGTGATCGCGATCGAGAACGTGCGCCTGATCAACGAGACAAGGGAGGCGCTCGAGCGGCAGACGGCGACGGCTGACGTGCTGAAGGTGATCAGCGAATCGCCGACCGACGTGCAGCCGGTGTTCGACGTCATCGCCGAGCGCGCGGCGCGGCTGACGGGCGCGGAGTATGGCTGGGTCTTCCGCCTCGACGGGGACCTGATCCACGTCGCGAGTTCCCATGGGGTCAACGCGCAAGGCATCGAGGCGGCACGACAGGCGTTTCCGATGCGCCCCGGCGCCGGCTCGGCAACCGCGCGCGCAGTGCGCGATGGTGTGGTGGTGAACATCGGCGACTCGCTGGCGGTGGAGGATGCCGAGTACAAGGTCAAGTCGATCGCCAAGGTGGCGGGCTTCCGCAGCGTTCTTAGCGTGCCGATGCGGCGCGAGCACCAGATCGTCGGCGTGATCACGGTCACCCGCGCCGCGGTCGGCGAGTTCGCCGGCAAGGAAGTCGACCTGCTCCAGACCTTCGCGCGGCAGGCGGTGATCGCGATCGAGAACGTTCGTCTGTTCAACGAAACCCGGGAGGCACTCGAGCAGCAGACCGCCACCGCGGAAGTGCTGCAGGTGATCGGCAGCTCGGTGGCCGACACCGCGCCCGTGTTCGACAAGATCCTCGACAGCTGCCAGCGCCTGTTCGCCACCGAGCAGCTCGGCATCTTCCTCGCGCGCGACGACGGGCAGGTGCATGTCGCCGCCTGGCGGGGGGCGGCGCTGGAGGCCATCGCGCGCACGTTTCCCAAGCCGGTCGGCGAGACGATGACGGGGCAGGTCATCCGGGACCGGCGCACGATCCACATTCCGGACACGGCGCAGATGTCCGACCAGCCGGCGGCCGTGCGCGGCGTGATCAGCCTGAGCGGCGACGCCTCGGTGGCGTGGGCGCCGATGCTGTGGGAAGACCGCGGTGTGGGATCGATCTGCGCGATGCGCCAGCCGCCGGAGCCGTTCACGGAAAAGGAGCTCGCGCTGCTCAAGACCTTCGGCGACCAGGCGGTGATCGCGATCCAGAACGCGCGCCTGTTCAACGAGACGAAGGAGGCGCTGCGAGCGCCAGACCGCGACCGCCGAAGTGCTGCGCGTGATCAGCGAATCGCCGACCGATGTCCAGCCGGTGCTCGACACCGTCGCCAGGCGTGCCGGCCTGCTGTGCCGGGCCGAGGGCAGTCGCGTCTGGCTCATCGACGGCGACCATCTGCGCGCAATGACCAGCTACGGTCCTGGGTACCAGGCCAACGACGGCGAGCGGCTGCCGCTGCGCCGCACCTCGGTCGGCGGGCGCGCCGTGCTCGAGCGCCGGACGATCCACGTCGACGACGTCGTGCCGCTGATCGACGCGGAGTATCCGGACATCCGCGAGCTGCAGGTACGCTACGGTTTTCGCACGGTACTCAACGTGCCGTTGCTGCGCGAAGGCGAGCCCGTGGGCGTGATCTCGATGCTGCGCAGCGAGGTGCGCCCCTTCCTTCCTGTCGAGATCGACCTGGTGCAGACCTTTGCCAGCCAATCGGTGATCGCGATCGAGAACGTGCGCCTGTTCGACGAGACCAGGGAAGCGCTCGAGCGGCAGACCGCGACGGCCGAAATCCTGCGGGTCATCAGCGGGTCCGTCACCGAAACGCAACCGGTGTTTGACGCCATCGTGCAGAGCTGCCAGCGCCTGTTCGCCGGCAAGGCCGTTGCTCTCGTGTTCCCGCGCGGCGAAATGCTTGATTCCGTCGCGTATTCCAGCGACAGCGGCGACCAGCGCGGGGCCGGTGCACTGAAGCCCTGGCCGCTCGACCGCGGCAGCGGCGCGGGCACCTGCATCCTCGACTCGTGCGTCATCAACGTGGCCGACACCGCCGATGCCGCCAGGCGGTTCGCCCGCATGCCCGACCTGGCGATCGCGATGGGGTACAAGTCGTGCCTTTTCGTGCCGCTGCTGCGCGACGGCAAGGCCATCGGCTGCATCACCATCCTGCGCGCCGCCACCGGTCGCTTCGACGACCAGGAGGTTGCGTTGGCGCAGACCTTCGCCGACCAGGCGGTGATCGCCATCCAGAACGCGCGCCTCTTCAAGGAGGCGCAGGAAGCGCGCGCTGCGGCGGAGACCGCCAACGAGGCGAAGAGCGCCTTCCTGGCGACGATGAGCCACGAAATCCGCACGCCGATGAACGCCGTGATCGGCATGAGCGGGCTGCTGCTCGACACGCCGCTGACCGAGGAGCAGCGCGATTACGCGGGCACCATCCGCGATTCGGGCGATGCGCTGCTCACGATCATCAACGACATCCTCGACTTTTCGAAGATCGAGGCCGGGCGGATGGACGTGGAGGCGCATCCGTTCGACCTGCGCGAGTGCGTGGAGTCGGCGCTCGATCTCATCGCCGGGCGCGCCGCCGAGAAGCGGCTCGACATCGCCTATGTGTTCGAGGGCGAGGTGCCGGCGGCGGTGAGCTCCGACGTCACCCGGCTGCGGCAGATCCTGCTCAACCTCTTCTCCAACGCGGTGAAGTTCACGGAGAAGGGTGAAGTGGTGCTCACCGTGCATCCCACGGTTGCCGAGGACGGGACGCCGATGCTGGAGTTCGCGGTGCGCGACACCGGCATCGGGTTGAGCGCGCAGGGCCTCTCGAAGCTCTTCCAGTCGTTCTCGCAAGCGGATTCGTCGACCACGCGCAAGTACGGCGGCACGGGTCTCGGACTCGCGATCAGCAAGCGCCTCGCCGAGCTGATGGGCGGCACGATGTGGGCCGAGAGCGCTGGGCCGGGACAAGGCTCGACGTTCCGCTTCACGATCCGCGCGCCAAAGGCCGAGCTGCCGCCGCAGAGCCGGCGCACGTTCCTCGGCGAGCAGCCGGCGCTCGCCGGCAAGCGCGTGCTGGTGGTCGACGACAACGCGACCAACCGCCGGATCCTCGCGCTGCAGATTGCGAAGTGGGGGATGGTCGCGCGCGACGCGGAAGCGCCGGAGCACGCGCTGCAGTGGGTGAAGGACGGCGAGCGCTTCGACCTCGCGATCCTCGACATGCACATGCCGGGCATGGACGGCGTCGAGCTCGCACGCGGACTGCGCACCCTCGTGCCCGCGATGCCGCTGGTGCTGTTCACCTCGCTCGGGCGGCGCGAGGCCGTGGCGGACGGCGCCGATCTGTTCAGGACCACGCTCGCGAAGCCGCTGCGCCAGAGCCAGCTCTTCGACACGCTGATGACGCTGCTGGTGCAGGACGCGGCGCCGCGGCGGGCCGCACTGGCGAAGCCGACGATGGACCCCGGGATGGCCGCGCGCCATCCGCTGCGCATCCTCCTCGCCGAGGACAACGTCGTCAACCAGAAGCTGGCGCTGCGCCTGTTGCAGCAGATGGGCTACCGCGCCGACGTCGCGTCCAACGGCATCGAGGCCATCGAGTGCGTGGAGCGCCAGCCCTACGACGTGGTGCTGATGGACGTGCAGATGCCCGAGATGGACGGGCTCGAAGCCTCGCGCCGCATCACGGCGAAGTGGCCGGCGGGCGCGCGCCCGCGCATCGTCGCGATGACGGCGAACGCGATGCAGGGCGACCGCGAGGAATGCCTCGCCGCCGGAATGGACGACTACGTCACCAAGCCGATTCGCGTCGACGCGCTGGTGGCGGCGCTGGACCAGGTGACGCCGCGAGGGGATGCCTAGGATGACACGATCGCCGGAACCACTTCCTGCCGCTTCCGCTGCCGGCGAAGCGCCGCGTCCGGGGGCCGCAACGACGACGCGATCGCGCGCGGCCGGCCGCGGCAGCGACGACGTCGCCCGCGTCCTCGTCGAAGTCAACGACCTCACGTGGACGGGTCAGCCGGAAGCGGCGATCGCGCGGGCCACAGCGGCGCTCGCCGCCGGCGGCCTCACCGCCACGCAGGAAGGCGAGCTCCTCGACCTGCGGGCAGAGAACAACCACGGGCGCGGCGAGATGCAGCCCTGCGCCGCCGACGCCGCCGCGCTCGCGGCACTGGCGCGGCGCGCACGCAGCCCGGCGCTGCGGGCGCTCGCGCTGCGGCGCGAAGCGTTCATCTGCATGCGCCGCGCCGACGGCGCCGCGGCGGTACGCGGTGCGCGATCCGCGCTCGAAGCGGCGCAGAAGAGCGGCGACGAGGCCATCGAGGGGCGCTGCCTTGCGACGCTCGCGTGGACCATGTCGATGACGCGCACCGATCCGCAGGCGGCACCGGAGCTCGCCCGCCGGGCCGTGGCGATCTTCGAGCGGCTCGCGCACCCGGTCTTCCTGACCCATGCCTGGTTGGCGCTGGGCAACACGTACGTCAGCCTCGAGCAGCCGAAGCAGGCCAACGCGGCCTGCGGCCGCGCGCTGGCGCTGGCGCGCCAGTGCGGCGATCTCGTGAGCCAGGGCGGCGCGCTCAACCTGCTCGCCTGGTTCGAGCCGGACCAGGCGAAGGCGATCAAGCTGCGCCAACAGGCGCTCGCCGCGTACACCGCGGCCGGCAACCTGCACGGCCAGGCGATCATGATCGGCAATCTGGGCTCGATGGCGGTCGAGATGGGGCTCTACCGCCGCGCCCGCCGGCTGCTGCTCGAGGCGGACGCGGTGCACCGCCGGATCGGCAACAAGGGGGCGCTCGCCGTCAACTGCGGCAACCTGTTCGATACCGAGTGGCGGATGGGTCGCCTCGACGCGGCGCGCGCTGCGGGCGCCGAAGCGGCGGAGCTGGTGCGCGCTTTGGAGATGCGGCGCTTCGCCGGCTGGCCGTTGGGCTACCTCGGACGTCTGGTCCTGGCGGAGGGGCGCACGGCAGAGGCGGCGGAACTCTTCGACCGCGCCGTCGAGGCGCAGGGCTCGCACAACGACGGCGTGCTGCTGTCGCTGCTCGGCGATGCCGCGCACGCGCACGTACTGGCCGGGGCACCCGAGAAGGCGCTGGCCGCGTCGCGCCGTGCGGTTGCGCTGCATCGCGCGAAGGGCCTCGCGTGGCTCGACGGCGTCGAGCCGCCGGCGCTATGGTGGCACCACGCGCAGGCGCTCGCCGCCAACGGCTTCGACGCCGAGAGCGTCAAGGCGCTCGCGCAGGCGTACCGCCTCGTCGTCGACCGCATCGCGAAGATGGGCGACGAGGGTCTGCGCCGCAACGCGCTCAACAAGGCCGACGAGGTCCGCGCGCTGCTCGCGGCATGGGTCGCGCACGCGCGCCGCAAGCGCCTGAAGAAATCCGAGCGCGAGGCGCATCTCGCCGGCAAGGCCAATCTGAACGAGCCGTTCGAGCGGCTGGTCGAGACGGGGTTGCGGCTGAACGAGATCAAAGCCGAGGCCGACCTGTGCGAGTTCCTGGTCGACGAGGTGACCGAGCTCGCGGGCGCCGAGCGCGTGCTGCTGGTGCTGGACGCGCCGGACGGCGCGCGCCTCGGCGGCGCGCTGGTGCCGCGCGGCGAGGACGAGCGCGCGCTGCTCGCCTCGATCGCGCCTTGGCTGCAGCAGGCGCGCCGCACCCGCAGCGCCGCGCTGCGGCACACGCCTGAGGGCGCGGCGACGATCGACCAGCGCAGCTCGCTGGTGGTGCCGCTGCTCGCGCAGCGCGAGCTGGTCGGCTTCCTCTACGCCGACATCGACGGGCTCTACGGCCGCTTCCACGACGGCGACACGCAGCTCCTCGGGATGCTGGCGGCACAGGCGGCGCTCACGCTCGCCAACGTGCGCGCGGCGGAAGGCCTCGAGCGCAAGGTGGAGGACCGCACGGCCGAGCTCGCGGCGTCTACCGCGCAGGCCGAGCAGCGCGCCGCCGAGCTCGCGATCATCAACGCCGTGCAGCAGGCGCTGGCGGGGGAGCTCAGCCTGCAGGGTGTGTACGATGCCGTGGGCGACCGGCTGCGCGAGGTGTTCCCGGGATCGTACGTGGGCATTCGCATGTACGACCGGTCGACCGGCATGGTGAGCTATCCGTACATCTGGTACGACGAGCGCCGGCACACCCACGCCGACGAGCCCCTCGGCGACAAGGGCTTCGGCCCCCACGTGCTGCGCACGGGCAAGACGATGGTCATCAACGAGCGCCTGGACGAGATGTCGGAGGCGTACGGCTCGTACCTGTTGGCGGACGTGACGAATCCCAGGTCGCAACTGATGGTGCCGCTGATGGCGGGCGCCGAGGCGCGCGGCCTGATCCAGTTGAGCGACGTCCGCCGCGAGCACGCCTACGGCGAGGCGCAGGTGCGCCTGCTGGAGACGCTCGCCGCCAGCATGAGCGTCGCGCTGGAGAACGCGCGCCTCTTCGACGAGACGCAGCGGCTGCTGAAGGAGACCGAGCAGCGCAACGCCGAGCTGGCGGTGATCAACAGCATCCAGAACGGCATGGCCGCGGAGCTCAACTTCCAGGCGATCGTCGATCTCGTCGGCGACACGCTGCGCGAGCGCTTCGGCTCGAGCATGGGCATCTTCTGGCTCGACGACGCCGCCGGGCTGATGCGCTTCCCCTACGCGTACGAGCACGGGCAGCGTCTTGACGTCCCGCCGCTGCCGCTCGCCGACATCGCGCTCGGCCGGCGCTGGTACAAGGCCCTCCACCAGCGCCGGACGGTGCACTGGAGCAACTGGAACGACTACCGGGACTGGGAGCTCTTCCTGGTCGAGGGCACCGACATGAGCCGGTCGGGCATCTTCACGCCGATATTCGCCGGCGAGAAGCTGGTGGGCGTCCTCGACCTGGAGAACCACGAGAAGGACGACGCGTACGGCGAGGCGGACGTGCGCCTGCTCTCCACCGTGGCGGCGAGCATGGGCGTGGCGCTGGAGAATGCGCGGCTCTTCGACGAGACGCAGCGGCTGTTCAGCGAGAGCGAACAGCGGGCTGCGGAGCTCGCCATCATCAACAGCGTGCAGGGCGCGCTCGCGGCCGAGCTGAACATGCAGGGAATCTACGACGTCGTCGGCGACAAGATCCGCGAGATCTTCAACCGGTCCGACGTCGGGATCCGCATCTACGACGCGCGGACGGGGACGGTTCACTTCCCCTACACCTGCGAACACGGCGAGCGGATCGCCATCGAGTCGATCACGCTGCCGGAGCGCGGATTCGGCACCCACGTCATTCGCACGCGCGAGACGCTGATCATCAATGAACGGCTCGAAGAGGCGAGTGCCAGGTTCGGCAGCTCTACCGTTCCCGGAACGGCACCCGTCAAATCGGCGGTCTTCGTGCCTCTGCTGTCGGGCGACCAGGTGCGCGGGCTGATCAACCTCATGAATCTCGAGCGCGAGCATGCCTTTGGCGCCTCGGACGTGCGGCTGCTGCAGACCCTTGCCAGCAGCATGAGCGTTGCGCTCGAGAATGCGCGTCTGTTCGAGGAGACGCAACGGCTGCTGAAGGAGACCGAGCGTCGCAGCGCCGAGCTGGCAGTGATCAACACGATCCAGCAGGGCATGGCGCGCGAGCTGAACTTCCAGGCGATCGTGGATCTCGTCGGCGACAAGCTGCGCAGCGTGTTCGCGAGCGACGACATCAGCATCCACTGGGTCGACAAGCGCACGAGCGACGCGCAGGCGCTCTACGTCGTCGAGCGCGGCGAGCGCAAGAGCTTCCCGCCGTTCAAGGCCGACCTGACGCTGCCGATGATGCGGACGCTCGCCCGGGGCGAGACCGTGCTCGCGCGCAACCGCGGCGAGATCGCCGCCGTTATGGGCCTCACGCCCGAGACCGTCAAGCAGGAAGTCGAGAACTTCCCGGGCACGCACGAGAGCCTCACCATCGTCTGGGTGCCGATCGCCACCGCAAGCGAATCGCTCGCCGCGCTGGTGCTCGAGAGCGCCGACCGCGAGGACGCCTTCAGCGAAGCCGATCTCGGCCTGCTGCGCACGGTGGCGGCGTCGATGGGTGTCGCGCTGGAGAACGCGCGCCTGTTCGACGAGACGCAGCGCCAGGCGCGCGAATCTTCCGCGCTGTCGGACGTCGGCCGCGACCTGTCGTCCACACTCGAACTCGCCACGGTGATGGACCGCATCGCCAGCCACGCGAAGGACCTGCTCGTCGCAGAGAACAGCGCGATCTTCCTGCCCGACGCAGAGACGGGAAACTACCGCGCGATTGTCGCGCTGGGCGACATCGCGGAGGCCATCATGGCCACGCGCGTCGAGCCCGGCCGGGGCATCATCGGCAGTCTGCTGGAAAGCGGCAAGTCCGAGCGCGTCAACAGCACGGCGGACGACCCGCGCACCGTGCACATCGCCGGCACCGACACGCGCGCCGACGAGCGGCTGATGGTCGTGCCGCTGCTCGCCGGCGCGACGGTGCTGGGCGCAATGGCCGTCTGGCGCACCGGCGGCAGGCCGTTCGAGGCGCACGAGCTGAACTTCCTCGAGGGCCTGTCACGGCAGGCGGCGATCGCACTGCAGAACGCGCGGCTCTTCGACGAGACGCGGCAAACGCTGGAGCGGCAGACGGCCACGGCCGAGGTGCTGCAGGTGATCAGCGGCTCGATGGCCGACGCGCAGCCGGTGTTCGAGAAGGTGCTCGACAGCTGCCAGCGCCTCTTCGGCACCGACGAGATGGGGATCTGCCTCGCGCGCGATGGCGTCATCGACTTCCCGGCCTACCGCGGTAAGCTCTCGCACATGATCAAGCAGGAGTACCCGCGCCCGCTGGCGGGATCGGTGAGCGAGAGCGCCATACTGAGCGGCAAGGTCACGCACGTCGTCGACGCCGCGGCGGCGCAGGACATGCCGGCGTACGTGACGAAGCTGATCGAGAAGTGGGGCAATTTCTCGCTGATCACGGCGCCGATGCTGTGGCAAGGCCAGGGCATTGGCACCATCGACATCGCCCGCGCGCCGCCGCGCCCGTTCACCGACAAGGAGATCGCGCTGCTGCGCACGTTCGCCGACCAGGCGGTGGTCGCGATCCAGAACGCGCGTCTCTTCAAGGAGGCGCAGGAGGCGCGCGCCGCGGCCGAGGCTGCCAACGAGGCGAAGAGCGCGTTCCTGGCCACGATGAGCCACGAGATCCGCACGCCGATGAACGCGGTGATCGGCATGAGCGGCCTGCTGCTCGACACGCCGCTCGACGACGAGCAGCGCGACTACGCGGCCACGATCCGCGACTCGGGCGACGCGCTGCTGACGATCATCAACGACATCCTCGACTTCTCGAAGATCGAAGCCGGGCGCATGGACATCGAGGCCCATCCTTTCGACCTGCGCGAGTGCGTGGAGTCCGCCCTCGACCTCGTCGGCACGCGCGCGGCGCAGAAGCACCTCGACCTCGCCTACCTGTTCGAGGGCGACGTGCCCGCGGCGGTGAGCGGCGACGTCACGCGGCTGCGGCAGATCCTGCTCAACCTGCTCGCCAACGCCGTGAAGTTCACCGAGCGCGGCGAAGTGGTGCTGACGGTGAGTGCGGCGGTGGCGGGCGGTGCGGCCGAGCTGAGCTTCGCAGTGCGCGACACCGGGATCGGCCTCACCGCCGAGGCGATGGGCCGCCTGTTCCAGAAGTTCAGCCAGGCCGATGCCTCGACGACGCGCAAATATGGCGGCACCGGGCTGGGCCTCGCCATCAGCAAGCGGCTCTCCGAATTGATGGGCGGGACGATGTGGGTGGAGAGCGGCGGCGCGGGCCGTGGTTCCACGTTCACGTTCACCATCACGGCCCCGATCGCGGCGCTGCCGGCGCAGGGCCGCCGCGAGTACATCGGCACGCAGGCGAGGCTGCAGGGCCGGCGCATGCTGGTCGTCGATGACAACGCCACCAACCGCCGCGTGCTGATCCTCCAGGCGGCAAAGTGGGGCATGGTGCCGCGGGACACCGAATCGCCCGACGAGGCGCTGCGCTGGCTGAGCGAGAGCGCGGCTTTCGACCTGGCGATCCTGGACATGCACATGCCGCAGATGGATGGACTCGAGCTCGCGCGGCGCATCCGACGGCATGCACCGACGCTGCCGCTGGTGCTGTTCAGTTCGCTCGGGCGCAAGGAGGCCGGCGACACCGAGGGCCTGTTCAGCGCCTACCTCGCCAAGCCGCTGCGCCAGAGCCAGCTGTTCGATACGCTGGTCACGCTGGTGTCGCCCGACGCCGCGCCCAAGGCCATCGCGACGCCGGCCAAGCCGCGCATCGACGCGGCGATGGCGGCGCGGCACCCGCTGCGCATCCTTCTCGCCGAGGACAACGTCGTCAACCAGAAGCTGGCGCTGCGCATCCTGCAGCAGATGGGCTACCGCGCCGATCTCGCCTCCAACGGCATCGAGGCGATCGAATCGGTGGAGCGGCAGGCCTACGACGTGGTGCTGATGGACGTGCAGATGCCCGAGATGGACGGGCTCGAGGCGTCGCGGCGCATCACCGCGAAGTGGCCGGCGGCGGCGCGCCCGCGTATCGTGGCGATGACCGCCAACGCCATGCAGGGCGACCGCGAGATGTGCCTCGCGGCCGGCATGGACGACTACCTGACCAAGCCCATCCGCGTCGAGCGGCTGGTCGAGGCGCTTAATCTGGTGCAGCCGCGCGAGGACCGCTAGGATGACAACCCCCACGCTCACTACGTTCGCTGCCCCCCGAGGGGGCGCAGTCAGTACCCTTCGGGCGGCCGGGCGGGTACTGACATGACCGAACCCACGATCGACCCGGCAACCTTTGCCGAACTGCAGGCAACCGCCGGCGCCGAGTTCGTCGTCGAGCTGGTCGACACCTTCCTGGCCGAGGCGCCGGTGATGCTCGACGACCTGCGCGGCGCGCTGGCAGCAGGCGACGCCGACCGTTTCCGGCGCGCTGCGCATTCGCTCAAGTCCAACGGCAACACCTTCGGCGCGCTGACGCTCGGGGCGATGGCGCGGGAGCTCGAACTGGGCGGCCTCGACCGGGCGCTCGCCTCGGGCGCCGCGCCGCTCGACGCGCTGGCCGACGAGTACGCGTGCGTCGCGGCGGCGCTTGCGGAGCTGCGCGATGCGTGAGGCGCGCCACGGCGCGGCGCGCCTGCTGGTCGTCGACGACAACAAGGTCAACCGCCTGCTGCTCGCGCGCAATCTCGAGTTGCAGGGCCACAGCGTGGCGTCGGCCGAGAACGGCCGCGTGGCACTGGACATGCTGCGCCGCGAGAGCTTCGACCTGCTGCTGCTCGACATGGAAATGCCGGAGATGGACGGCTTCCAGGTGCTGGAGCAGCTGGTGAACGACCTCGACCTGCGCGACCTGCCCGTCATCGTGACGTCGTCGCTGGAGGGTGTCGCGAACATCGTGCGCTGCATCGAGCTCGGGGCCGAGGACTATCTCACCAAGCCCGTCAATCCGGTGCTGCTCAAGGCGCGCATCGGCGCGAGCCTCGAGAAGAAGCGGCTGCGCGACCAGCAGAAGGCGCTGGTGCGCCGCTTTGCCACACCGGAGGTCGCGCAGCACCTGCAGGAGTCCGGCTTCGCGCTGGGCGGCACGCGGGTGCGGGCCTCCGTCCTGTTCGCCGACATCCGCAACTTCACGCCGCTGGCGGAATCGCAGCCGCCCGAGGAGACCATCGAGCTCCTCAACACGTGGTACACGCTGATGTTCGACGCGATCAGCGACCACGGCGGCGTCGTCACCATGATGATGGGCGACGGGCTGATGGCGATCTTCGGCGCGCCGGTGCCGCTGCCGGACCACTGCGCGAGCGCCGTGCGCGCGGCGTTGGGGATGGTGCAGATGATGGAGCTCTTCAACGTGGAGAGGGCCGGCGACGCGAAGCCGGAGATCCGGATCGGCATCGGCATCGCGTCCGGGGAAATGGTGGCCGGCTACGCCGGCACCAACGAGCGGGCCACATACACGTGCATCGGCAACACCGTCAACCTGGCGGCGCGGCTCGAGGCGCACACCAAGCTCGCGCGGCGCGCGATCCTCATCGACGGCGAGACGCGCGAGGGCCTGGCCGGGCAGATCCCGGCGGAGCCGCTCGGCCCCGTTGCGTTCAAGGGCATGGCCGCGCCGGTGGACGTGTTCTGCGTGGATCCGGCGTAGCGCGGCGCCTTCGCGCGCGGCGTGTCCTGCAGGCAATATTGGTTTACATAAATAGCGTTAATGCATATAATGTGATACATGCCTGCCAAGCCACAACCCGTTCCGCCGGCGTTCGCACAGCTCCTGCGGGAGCTGGGGGAGCGCCTGCGCAATGCCCGGTTGCGGCGCAAACTGACGGCCGGTGGCGTGGCCGCGTCCGCGGGCGTCAGTCGTGTGACCGTGCATCGTGCCGAGCGCGGCGAGCCCGCCATTGCTACGGGAACGCTCATCCGGATCATGGGGGCGCTCGACATCGCGGGCGATGTCGCCCTGCTTGCCCGCGACGACAAGACCGGCCGACTGCTCCAGGACGCGCAGCTGCGGCCGCGGCGCAGCAAGGCCCCGGCGACAACCAAGCCTCCGCGACGCATCCGCGTCGAGCGATACCCGCAGCTTCGGCAGATCGCCTGGCATCTCGGATCGCCCACCCTCGAGCTTGGCCCGGAAGAGGCTTTCGCGCTGTACGAACGGAACTGGCGACATGTCGACCGCGCCGCCATGACCGCGAGCGAGGCAGCCTTGGTGAAACGCCTCACGGCAACCGTGGGCAACGGAGTTCTGCTTGTTTGAGCGTCCCAACCATCGGCGGATCGCCAGGGTTCTCGCATCGCTGGATGCCGGTTTGCTCCTCAGGAACCGGTGCCTGTTCGGCGGCGGCACCGCCATTGCCCTGCGGCACGGCGAGTACAGGGAGTCCGTGGACATCGATTTCATCTGCTCGTCGGTCGAGGGCTACCGGGAGCTACGCACTCTGGTGAACAAGGGTGGCATCGATCCGTTGTTCCTCTCGCCAATGGAACGCCTGCGCGATCCCAGGATCGATCAGTACGGCATCCGCTGCGCAGTTGCGGCGGACGGCGTTCCCATCAAGCTCGAGATCGTCTTCGAGGGCCGAATTGCGCTGGCAGATCCGGGGCCGGGTGACAGCGTCGGCGGCGTCTGGACGCTAACGTCCGGCGACCAGGTTGCGACGAAGCTGATGGCCAACTCGGACCGATGGGCCGACGACGCCGTGCTGAGTCGCGACCTCATCGATCTGGCCATGCTCACCAATACGGGCGAGCTCGAGCCCGCGGGCGTCGAGAAGGCGAAGGGAGCGTATGGCGACAGCGTCGTCGTGGACCTCGGCAAGGCGAAGGAACGCCTGCTGGGCCGGGCGGGTCGCCTCGAGGCGTGCATGCGCAAGATGGCAATGACCCTGCCCGAGGGCGAACTGTGGGGTCGCATCGAGCGACTGCGTGCCGGAACACCCCGGGCTGTCACGCCGCGGGGCAAGCGGCGGTAGGGCGCGCGTGCGGCGAGCGCGTCGCGTCATCGACATGGGCGGGATGGTCTGAAGCGGTTCGCCCGGCGGGGAGAAGGTGCGTAAGATACCCGGCACTGCCTGGGACAGGCGCCGGCGGAAGCGGCGCCCCCGACCGCTCTCATGCGCCATCCGCGCCTCGTGCTTCTCGCCGTTTGCAGCGTCGCCCTGATGTCCACGGTCGGCGTGGCGCTGCCCTACCCGATCCTCTCGCCGCTCTTCATCGACGGCCCGGTCAACGGTTTCACGCACTGGGCGGGTTTGCCGCCGAAGCTTCTGCTCGGCATCGCCATCGTTCTCAATCCGCTGGGCATCCTGCTCGGTTCGGTCATCCTCGGAAGCCTCTCGGACCGCTACGGCCGGCGCCGCATCATGCTCGCTACGCTCTCGCTCGCCGTGCTGGGCTACCTGCTGACCGCGGTGGCGATGGTGCGGGAGGACTACCCGCTGTTTGCCCTGGCGCGACTCGCCACGGGGCTGTGCGAGGGCAACGCCGCGATTGCGCGCGCCATCGCGGCGGACCTGCACCCGCAGGTCGACCGGACCCGCTCGTTCTCGCTCGTCAACTCCGCGCTCTACATCGGGTGGCTGGTCGGGCCGCTGCTAGGCGGGTTCCTGATGCCTTTGGGGACGGCGGTCCCCTTCCTGGTGGCAGCGGCGATGATGCTGCCGGCTCTCGTGCTGCTCGCGTGGCTGGTGCCCGACACCGGCAGGAGCGACGCGCCGGACCGCCGCAGCCTGATGGTGTTCGCCCGCGAGCAGCACGCCTTTCGCCTGCTCGAACAGCCGGGGATGCGGCGCGTGTTCTGGCTGCAACTGGCCTACAGCTTCGGGCTCAACGGCTTCTACGAGTTCTATCCCCTCTGGCTGGTGGAGTTCGCGCGGCTGGACAGCCAGGGCATCGCCCTCGTTACGGCGGGATTGTGCATGGTGATGACGACGACGAGCGCATTGCTGTGGCCGCGGATCGGTCTTCGTTTCACGCCGCTCGGGTCAGCCCGCACCATGGGCTGGCTGATCGCGGGAGGCATCGCGGTCCTGCTGGCAGGCCAGATGGAAACCGGCATTGCGGCGACCGTGCTGCTCGGCCTGCCGATCGCGATCTACGGGACGTGCATGCCGGTCTACTGGTCGCAGCGCTTCGACCGGCACGGGCAGGGCGCGGTGATGGGCCTGCTGTCGACCACGTTCTGCCTTGCCAATGTCTTCGTCGCGCTGGTCGGCACCGCGCTGATCCTGGTCGACACGCGCCTCGTGCTCGCCGCCAGCGCGGCAGGCTGCGCGTGGGCCGCCTGGCGGATCGGTCTGCTGCGTCGGGCGGGGGCCGGTTCCGTGACGCTTGGCACCTCCGACGCCACAAGACCCGACCGGGAGGAACGTAGCGCGACGTGACCTGATCTGCGGCACCAACGGCAAGCCGCTGCCGATGGGAAGCAGCGCCCGCGGCGCGAATGCAACGTCAAGCCACGAGCAGTGCGGCGCGCGCGAGCTGATCTAGGACTCTCTCCAGCTGACCGGCGCGATCGGCGTCGGCGAAGCTCGCGCCCATCTCGGCAAGGATCTGCCCGCGCGTGCGCGTTCCGTCGAGCAGCGGCAGCAGCTGGCGCTGGATGCGCTCGTTCAGGTTGACCGCGTCGTGATGGACGTTGGCGACGACATCGCCGTCGCGCGCCTGCCACCGCGCCGGGGCGAAGGCCGTCGGATGGAGGCCCGCCATCGCGACGACGGTCGGCGGCTGCAGGCAGAGCTCGAGCAGGCCGGCGCCGTACGCCTGCACGACCATTGTCTCGATCGCGGCGCCTTGCGCGCGCGCGCCTCTGCGACCGGCGTGCCACGCCGCGAGTTCGGCGACCGGCACGCAGTGGGGCCACCGTGAGACCAGCAGTTCCTTCAAGGCGTGCGCGTCGGCGTCGCCCCCGGAAAGCCCGACCTTGCCGTCCTCGGCGAGCTGCCGCAGCGTCGTCGACGCCGATGCGTGCATCGGAGCGGCGCGCGCCGGGTCGATCACGAACCGGGACAGCACGCCGGCGTGGCATACGAGCGACTCCCGGTAGCGGCGCAAGTGCACGAAGTCGAGGTATTGCTCGCGCGTGAGCCGGTCCATCCGGGCCAGCGCCTGCCGGACGCGCGGCGTGAGGCCAAGGCCGACCATCGCGTGGATTTCGGCCTCGGCGAGGAACGCGAGGCGGTTGCTCTCGAGCGCCGCGGCGAATTCGTGGAAGTAGACGGGCTCGTTGGGCTCGCTGAGGTCGTCGTGGGCGAGCGCGCTGTCCGTGAGCGCGCCCATCGACTGCAGCTCACGGTGCAGCGCGGCCTCGCCCTCGTCGTGCGTGGAAACGGGGTCCGCCAACAGCGAGATGAGGGACCTCGCCGCGGCGAGCCTCGCGCGATGGTCCGTCGCGTTGCGGGCGTGATACTTGAGCATCTCCCACATCGCGCGGCGGACGTAGCAGCCCGGATAGGTGTTGTAGCTGACGAACGCGACGCCGTTCCGTGCGAGGTGCCGCGCGACGAAGGGAAGAAGGTGGCGGCGTATCGAGGCGGGCACCCATGAATAGAGGCCGTGCGCGATGATGTAGTCGAACTCGCCGAAGTCCTCGGGAACGGCGCGCAGGTCGAGCGTCAGGAACAGGGCGTTGGCGAGGCCGAGTTGCGCCGCCATGCGCCGTGCGCGCTCGATGCCGGACGGAGCGAAGTCGAACCCGACGAAGCGGCTGCCGGGGAGGGAGGCCGCCGCGGGGATCAGATTGGCGCCGTCGCCGCACGCGATCTCGAGCACGCGGCACGAGGCGGGCGGCGGCGGGTTCATGCCGAGCAGGGTGGCGATGGTCGCCATCCGGTCTGGATGGCTCTTGCGGTTGGCACGGCCGACGTAGGGCACGTCCTCGTAGGCCTCGAGGAGAGCGTCGCCCGGCGCGTGTTGCGTGGCTTCGGTCATGGAAATGCGCAATGACGAATCAACGTCGCGACGGCGTGCTGTGCACCCGGCGTTCCAGGCCGCGGATGACGAATGCAACGCGACGGCCCGTCGACGGGAGCACCGTAGCGCGCCTTGACGCGCCCGTCTGCCGGCTGAAATCCGGCCGCCCGCCCAACACTGGCCGCGGCCGGCGGGGCCTCCGCGCAGGCTGTCGGTCGACGGCCCGTCCGCGTCATAATGCTCCGCCGCATCGGGACGCGGAGCGCCACGGCGCGGCCCCGCGCCCGAGTCACGTGCCCGCCAAAGGATCCGACCACATGCACTGGCCCACTGAAAAAGGGATCTTTCCCCTGGGTGATCTTCCGCTCGCCTCCGGCGCCGTCCTGAGGGACGCAAGGCTGTCCTGGAAAACCCATGGCACCCTTGCCCCCGGAAGGGACAACGTCATCCTCTATCCCACCAGCTACAGCGCCCAGCACCCGGACCTGGAATGGCTGATCGGCCCGGACGGGATTCTCGATCCCGCGCGCTGGTTCATCGTCATTCCCGACATGTTCGGCAACGGCCTTTCCTCCTCGCCCTCCAACACGGGAGTTTATCCCTCGCTGGTGACGGTCGCGGACAACGTGCATGCGCAGCGGCGGCTGTTGACGGAATCCTTCGGGATCGGGCGGCTGGCCTGCGTCTATGGCTGGTCCATGGGCGCCTTGCAGGCCTACCACTGGGCGGCGCTGTATCCCGACGCGGTGGACCGCGCGATTCTCACTTGCGGCGTCGCGCGCACGGCCGTGCACAACCAGGTCTTTCTGCGCTCCCTGATGGCGACCCTCGAAGCTGCGCCGGAGCACGTGGGGGGCGGACGGTTCTCGGCGGAGCCGGTGGCGGCAAAACGGGCGTTCGGCCGGATCTATGCCTCCTGGGCGCTCAGCCAGGATTTCTATCGGGCAGGCCTGCACCTGGCGTCCGGCCCGAAGCCCAACCTGGGCGCGCCGGACCTGGAGACGTTCCTGAAGACGGACTGGGAGGATCGCTACCACCGCCGCCCGGCCGCCGACCTCTATGCGCAGCTGCGCACCTGGGACGCGGCCGACATCAGCGCGAATCCGCTTCACAACGGCGATCTTCCCGCGGCGCTGCGCGCGATTCGTGCGCGCGTCCTGCTGATGCCGGGGGCGACCGACCTGTATTTCCGCGTCGCGGACAACGAGGCGGAGGTGCCGCTGCTGGCGCACGCCGAGCTGCGCCCGATCCCGTCCATCTGGGGCCATCGCGCCGGCAACCCGGCGGCGAACCCGGCGGATGCGGCGTTCCTCAAACAGGCGGTGCGGGAGTGGCTGGCACGGTCCTGAAGGGCGTCGATGGGGTTGATGGGTCCGTACCGGGGCTGCGTCGGCACGCCGTCGGCGCGCAGCGTCTGCGCATGGGCCGCATTCTCGTCCACCGGCGGGTCGTGCCCGGCGCTGACGATCACCGGGGCGCGAGCGCCGCCGCGCGCCTGCGCAGCAGCTCGCGCTCGCGCTCGTTGCGCGTCATCGCCGCGGCCCGCTCGAACTCCTCGCGCGCTTCCTCCGTGCGTCCCAGCTTCTGCAGCAGATCGCCGCGCACGCTCGGCAGCAGGTGATAGTCCTTGAGCTGCGGCTCGGCGAGCAGGGCGTCGGCGACCTCCAGCCCGGTCGCGGGACCGAACGCCATCGCCAACGCGACGGCACGATTCAACTCGACCACCGGCGACGGCGCGACCTGCGCCAGCCCGTCGTAGAGCGCGGCGATGCGCGACCAATCCGTCTCGCCGGCGGTGCGGGCGCGGGCGTGGCACGCCGCGATCGCGGCCTGCAGCGCGTACGGCCCCAGGCCACGCGCGGTGCTCGTTTCGACGGCGAGCGCCTCGGCCCGGGCGAGCGCGGCGAGGCCGCGTCGAATCAGCAGCTGGTCCCAGCGCGAGCGATCCTGGTCGAGCAGCAGGATCGGCTCGCCGGCCGGGCCCGTGCGCGCGCGCAGGCGCGATGCCTGGATCTCCAGCAGCGCGAGGAGGCCCTGCACTTCGGATTCCCGTGGCGCCAGCCCGGCCAGGATGCGCGCGAGGCGCAGCGCCTCCTCGCACAGCGCCGGGCGCGTCCAGTCGGCGCCGGCCGTGGCCGAATACCCTTCGTTGAAGATGAGATAGATCACTTCGAGCACGGATGCGAGGCGCGGCGCGAGCTCCGCCGTCGCCGGCAGCTCGAACGGCACGCGCGCTTCGGCCAGCGTCCGCTTGGCGCGCACGATGCGCTGCGCGATGGTCGGCTCGAGCACGAGGAACGCCCGCGCGATCTCGTCCGTGGCGAGCCCGCCCAGCAGACGCAGCGTGAGCGCGGCGCGCGCCTCGCGCGAGAGCACCGGATGGCATGCGATGAACATCAGGCGCAGGAGGTCGTCGCGGATCGGGTCGTCGAGCGCCGCCTCGATCATCGCTTCGACGTTCGGGGCCGCATCCTGGAGCCGCGCCTCGATCTCGTACGTGAGTTCGCCTTGCTTGCGCTCATGCAGGGCCTTCCGGCGAATCACGTCGATGGCGCGGTGCTTGGCCGTGGCCATCAGCCAGGCGCCGGGATTGTCCGGGATTCCGCTGTCGGGCCACTGCTCGAGCGCCGCGACCAGCGCGTCCTGCGCCAGCTCCTCGGCAAGGCCCACGTCGCGCAGCACCCGGGCGAGCCCGCCGATGATCTTCGCCGACTCCATCCGCCACACCGCCTCGACGGTGCGTTGCGTGGCGGACGCGATCATGAACGACCCCCACACCCCCCGAGGGGGCCCCAATTCGCGCTTGGGGCGGCCCGGCGCGCTCATGGTCGGTACTGGAGCGCTACAGGAAGCAGGGGCCGAACTCGCGCACCTCGACGGTGGCCCATTCGGCGGCCGGACATTCGCCGGCGATCGCGACCGCCTGCGCCTTGTCGTCGCAGGTCAGCAGGAAGTAGCCGCCGACCATCTCCTTCGATTCGGAGAACGGCCCATCGAGGAGCGCCCGCTTGCCGGCGCGGACCTGAACGCGCACGCCCTCGTCGTCCGACTTGAGCGACTGGCTCGCCGCCAGCAGCCCGCGCGACTTGAGCTCGGCGCTGAAGTCGAGCATGCGCTGGTAGAGGCGGCGGCCCTCGGCTTCGCTCCGCTCGCGGCGCTGCCCCGGCGGCTCCATGATCAACAGCATGTAGGGCACGGTGGTCTCCTCAAGACATCAGCCAGGAACCATGAGCATCCAGCCCACGCCGAAGCGGTCGGCCACCATGCCGAAGCGCGGTGAAAAGAAAGTCCGGGTGAGCGGCAGCTGCACCTGCCCGCCGTCGGCCAGCGCGGCGAAGAAACGATCGGCGGTCGCCGCGTCGGGCACGGTGAGCGACAGCGAGACGCCCTTGAATTCCGTCTGCCCCGAGCAGTGGCCATCGGAGGCCATCACGACGGCGCCGCCAATGCGCAGCGCCGCATGCATGACTTTGTTCTCCGACCCGGGCGGAAGCATCCCGGGCGGCGGCGGCTCGGGAGACTCCTTGTTGCGCATCAGCATCTCGACCTGCGCGTCGAGCGCCTTCTTGTAGAACTCGATGGCTTCTTCGCAGCGTCCGTTGAAGAACAGGTACGGTTGGATTTCCATGGCGCGCTCCTCGCGAGTTTGGGGTGCGGAAAGGTTGCGTTACCGACCGGCCTTGGCCAGCTCGTCGGCCAGCGCGCGCAGCCGGTCTTCCTGCGCCCGCAACTCGGGCGTGAACTCGGCGCCGAAATCTTGCGCCTCGAACACGCGGCGGATCTCGATGTCGGAATCGCTCTCCATGGGATTGGGGCAGCGCTTTACCCACTCCACCGCCTCCTCCATGGACTTCACCTGCCACAGCCAGAAGCCGGCGACCAGCTCCTTGGTCTCGGCAAACGGGCCGTCCACGATCGTGCGCTTGCTGCCCGAAAAGTGCACGCGCTTGCCCGCCGAGGTGGGGTGCAGGCCCTCGCCTGCCAGCATCACGCCCGCCTTGACAAGAGCCTCGTTGAAGTTGCCCATCGCCGCCAACAGCGCCGGGCTCGGCATCCTGCCGGCCTCGGATTCCTTCGTCGCCTTCACCATCACCATGACACGCATCGTCGTTTCTCCTCTGGTTGGGTTGCCGTAGCCTGCGCCGGTTGAACCGCCCACCTCGGCTGATCCCGGGCGCCAACCCTACGTCGAACCAGGAACCCGGAATTCGACAACGTCCCGCCGAGGCTCTTCGGGCGGATGATGCCCGCGCTCGCGCTGCTGTTGGCTGCGTTCGCGCCCGGCGCGCTCCGACGTCGCGCACAGCTTGCGGTGGCATGGCGATCCTGCCACCACCTGCGGCAGCGGTCCGGCAGTTGCGCCGGCCCGCGCATCGCCGGTGGATTGGTACGTTCGGACTCGATTTCGATGAAACACTTGTGCGTTGTCTTGTGGATCCTGGTGTTGGCTGGTTGCGGCGCATCAACCATGCCGCCTGCGTTGACGGCAGAGCAACTCAAGGCAATCGATAACAGGCGCTACGACTGTGTGCTTGGCATTGAAAGATACAAGTGGCCCGTCTGTTCGGAATCATTGGACAAGGCGATAAGGAATACCGGCCTGTTCAAAGATGTCGTATGGTCCGACAGCGGCAGGAAATATGACGTCGTCGCCAGAGTTGAAGAAACCGTTCACGGTACGGCGACCATTCCATTGGTCGCAATATTGACGTTGGGTATATTGCCGTCAGTGGTTGAAGAGGATCACGGCCATGTTTTCTCTCTTCAAGCCGTGGATGGGCAGTCGGAGAGAATTGCAATCAGCACGATATACACTGGAAACACAGTATAGGGCGCGGTTGCAGCCCCACTGTGGCTCCTCCCAAGTTACAGTCCCGGAGCGCCCGAAAGCACGTCGAGTTACAGCAAATATCTGAGCTACACGGTCATATCAGGCGCAGGTTCCATGCTGGAAGACTGTGCGAAGTAGCAAAGCCTGTCAATCGAGCGGCGGCCTGTCGGCGTGCCAGGGCTCGAGGCGTTGCCGGACGCAGCGATAGGGCACGCTCGCCCCGCCGCGGGACGAGAAGCGACGCGCGGAGGGCGCCAAGGACGAAGCCGGGGCCGAACACCAGTGCGAAGCACGCGCGGCCGGACTTGAGCCGCCGCAGAGTGTGCCCCCGCTGCCGCCGCTAGCTGCTGCAGCCCCCGCTGCAGCCGCCGCCGCCGTCACCGCCGCCGCCGCCGCCGCCATCGGAGGTCGCGCCGGCGCCGCCCGACTCGCCGCCCCCGCCGCTCCAGTCGCCGAAGCCGTCGGTCGTTCCGTCGAAGCTGGTGCTGCCGAAGTCGGAGCCGCAGTGCACCGTCGCGCCGTCGCCGGCGGGCGACTGGCGACGCAGAACATTGCAGTCGAGCGCGTAGACGAAGCCGTTGGCGATGCCGAGCTTCTTGTCCAGCGCGAACAGCAGCGGGAGCCGCGTCGGGCGCCGCGGGTTGATGTTCTCCTCGACGCGCCGCGATCGCAGCGAGATCGGGGCGAGCACGGCGATGGCCACGCACGCGGCGGCGACGGCAACGGCGAGCGCGACCAGCATCGGGCTCCCGCTACACGAGGCGCGTCATGAAGACGCTGTACGGATCCTCGACGTAGTCGGCGAACGGCCCGCAGGGGTCGAAACCGAAGCCAGCGTAGAGGTTGCGCGCCGGCGCGAATGCTGCCGCCGAGCCGGTTTCGAGGCTGAGTCGTCGATACGAACGCCGGCGCGCCTCCTCGAGGATGTGACGCATCAGACTGGCGGCGACGCCCTTGCGCAGGTGCGCCGCCGCCGTGCGCATCGACTTGATCTCGGCGTGCGCCGCGTCAAGCTCCTTGAGGGCGCCGCAGCCCATCAGCTCGGCGCCCTGCCAGACGGTCCAGAACGTGATCTCCGGCCGGCGCAGGCGGTCGAGGTCGAGCGCGTGAACGCTCTCGGGCGGCGAATGCAGCGCCATGTCGCGCAGATGCTCCTGCAGCAGCAGCGCGATTTCGGGGCCGCGCAGGTCGTCGGGACGGATTTCCATGGTCGATGGGTTCGGTTGGTCTTGGGCGTCGCGCCGCGCCTCATCCGGTGAAGTGCGCGGACAGTGCCGTGTTCGTGGCATCCGCGGAGAACTCGCGCGCGTCGGCAAAGGCGGCGACGAACGCGGGCCGCTTCGACAGCATGGAGACGTAGCGCCGGAATCGCTCGTCGCGGCACAACCCGTAGCCGCGCGCCCAGAACACCGTGTGGCCCATGATGCAATCGGCCGCGGTGAACTTCGCGCCGCAGATGAACGGCGCCCGTTCCAGCCGGGCGGCGAGCTGCGGCTCGGCCTCACCGCGGAACTTCGCGCGGTAGCGATCGACCGTCCGCGGGTCGCGCTGCGACTCGGGCAGCACGTGCTCGTGCGCGCGGATCTGCCAGAGCATCATGTCGAGCCAGGTCGAGGCGAAGTGCAGCATCTGCAGGTAGTCGGCGCGCTCGGGCGACGGCCCGGGCGGCGGCGCGAGGCCGGCCGCGGGATAGGCGTCGGCGAGGAACTCGACCATCGCCGCGCTCTCGATCATCCGCTGCGTGACGCCGGTGTCCCACAGGATCTCGAGCACCGGCACGCCGTGATTCGGGTTGAGCGCCAGGAACGCCGGCGCGTACTGCGCGCCGCCGTACAGGTCGACCCTTTCGACGTCGAAATCGTCGCCCACCGTTTCGTGCAGCATCCACTTCACGCGCGCGCTGCGCGAGGCCGGCATGTGGTGCAGCTTGAGTCGACGGATCGCCATGCAACCTCCGCAGGTGGGGACAGTCCGCGCCGGTCCCGAACGTTGTCCGGCCGTGCGCGCTGCCGACAGTTTGCAGGATGCCGGGCGCCGGCAGAAGAGCCGGGACGGGATGCTCGGCACGGGCGATTCCGTAGTACCCTGACGGCCGAGGACAGGGCAACTCGCGGGGATGCGGATGCGCACACTTCTTGGCGGCACGCTCGTCGCGCTGGCCGCGCTTTGCGCGGCGCCGGCGGCGCGGGCGCAGCAGGATTTCAGCAAGGTCGAGATCAAGGCCGAGAAGATCGCCGACGGCGTCTACATGATGACGGGCTCCGGCGGCAACCTGGGGCTCGCCGTCGGCCCCGACGCCGTCTTTCTCATCGACGACCAGTACGCGCCGCTCACGCCCAAGATCCGGGCGGCGATCGCGGCGATCACCGACAAGCCCGTCAGGTTCGTGCTCAACACCCACTGGCACGGCGACCACACCGGCGGCAACGAGTCCTTCGCCGAGGCGGGGGCGCTGATCGTCGCGCACGACAACGTGCGCAAGCGCATGAGCACCGAGCAGTTCCTCGCCTTCTTCACGATGAAGGTCGAGCCCTCGCCGAAGGCCGCGCTGCCGCTGGTCACCTTCGACGGCAACATGACGTTCCACATCAACGGCGACGAGGTGACTGCGCTGCACTGTCCGGCGGCCCACACCGACGGCGACGCCATCGTGCACCTCAGGCGGGCGGACGTCATCCACATGGGCGACATCCACTTCAACTACATGTACCCGTTCATCGACACCTCGAGCGGCGGCACGGCCGAGGGCGTGATCGCCGCCGCCGACCGGGCGCTGGCACTCGCCGGCGAGCGCACGCGGATCATCCCCGGTCACGGCCCGCTCGCCTCGAAGGCCGACCTGCAGGCCTATCGCACGATGCTCGCCACCGTGCTCGAGCGCGTCAAGTCGCAGCTGGCCGCTGGCCGGAGCGTCCAGGAAATCGTCGACGCGAAGCCCACGCAGGAGTTCGACGCGAAGTGGGGCGGCGGCTTCATCAAGCCGGACACCTGGGTCAGGATGCTGGCGGCGGGGCAGACGGCGCGCGGCAAGTGAACCGGCGGGATCCCGTCTGCTGGGCAACCGGACCGTCCCGGCCTCGCAGGGCTTGCGCCGTTGCAGGGGACGCGCGCCATGAAGTTCGGCATTCGCTATAGCAACACCGGCCGCTAAGTCCAGCCGCGCCGCGCGGTGGAACTGGTCCAGGCTGCCGAGTCGGTCGGTTTCGAGTCCGACTGGACGGTCGAACACACCGTCATCCCGCGCGGCTACCAGTCTTTCTACGCCAATTCCCCGGACGGCAAGCTGCCGGGCGGGGAGGGCGACTTCGTGCTGCCTGATCCGCAGATCTGGCTGGCCTACGTGGCGGGCCATACCTCCCGGATAAAGCTTGCCGCCGGCATCCTGATCCTGCCTCAGCATAACCCGGTCACCTGCGCCAAGCAGGACGCGACGCTCGACTACATGTCGGGCGGCCGCGTCCTCCTCGGCGTCGGCTGGCTGCAGGAAGAATTCGAGGCGCTGGGCGTGCCCTTTCGCCGAACGGGGAGAGCGCACGGAGGAATACATCGGCGCGCTGCGGGCGCTCTGGTCGATGGACCTGCCGAGCTTCGAGGGGCGGTTCGTGCGGTTCAGGGAAGCGTTCATGCGGCCCAAGCCCGTCAATCGGAGCGTGCCCATCATCATGGGCGGGCAGTCGAAGGTGGCGGCCAGGCGCGCGGGGCGCATCGCCGACGGGTTCTTCCCGGGACGCGGCCTGCCCCTGGATCTGATCGCGCTGGCGCGACAATCGGCGCGCGAGGCCGGACGCGATCCGGCGGCGCTCGAAATCACCGTCAGCATGCCCGACGACCCCGCCACCTTGCCGGGGCTGGCTGCGGCTGGCGTTGGCCGCGTCCTGGCGCCGGTGACCAGCGTCGCCGGCTTGAAGGCTGCCGCAACAGGGATCGACGGCGTGCTCTCGTGGAAGGACACGATCGCGCGATACGCGACGCTGTAGCGGCGGGTCCGCCGCCGACACGTCATGGCATCGTCCTCGCCCCGGTTGGCGCGAAGGGATTACCTGCTGCCGCTCGATTCGATCGCCGATGCGCCGGCGGACCCACCGGCGACCACGCGCAGCGCCGACCCCGGGCCGGCGCCCGCCATGAACGCGGTGACCAGGGGTGCCGCCAGGGGGGCCGCGCTCTCGAGGCTCTGTCCCAGCAGCTTCGACAGATAGGTCAGCAGCGTTCCCCGCTGGTGCTGCCACGCGAGAACCGCGTGGTTCGTGCACCGCTTCGCCGGACGCAGGTCCACCGGCAGCTGCGCAGCGAGCGCAAGGGCCGCTGCCGTGTCGCCGGGGCTGTCCGCCGGGTAGGCCACCACCACTCCGGGAAACCGGTCGGGCCGCGAAGCGAGCAGCGCCGCATGGCGGTCGGAGGCCAATCCGATTGCACTCAACTTGGCGGCAAACCGAGTGAAATCCTGGGGCGAGATCGCGATGCCCTTGTCGAGCTCGAGGAAGATCGCGGCGAGCAGCGCCGGCATCCCGCCGCCGCTGGTTCCCAGTGCAATGGTGTTTCGGTATGCGCGCGGATCGATGCGTCGCGCGAGTTCGGCAAGCGCGCAGAAGAAGTCCGCGCCCAGCCCGGGGATGCCGAGCGAATAGTTGACGCGCGGGAAATCGCGCAGGACCACGAGATCGTACGCGTCCGGATTGAGGCAATCGAGGAGCCAAGGCATCGGCATCATCAGCCGGTGGAAGTGTCCGGTGAAGCCGATGATCAGTGTCTTGCCGCTCGCGATTCCGTCGCCGGCCGTGTAGCGCGTCGCGCCGCGGACGAGCCCCCTTCGCTCGAACTCGAGCGGGCGGGTCGCGTTGACCGGCATGAGGGCCGCGAGCCGCGCGATCCAGCGGCGGCTGGGCGAATCGGCGGCGTCGGCGGCGAGGCCCGCGAGAAAATGCCGGAGTTCCGCCGGCGTCATGTAGTTCTCGACAGCGATGTGCAGGCGGTTCAACTGGTTCTCCGTGCCGCAGCGCGCGACGCGCCGCCGGTAGAGGCGCAGCGCCTGTTCCATCCGGCGGGTGGCCGCCGTCGGCGCGCCCGACGGACGGGAGGGTTCCGCCCCGGCGCCCGCCGTCATCCCCCGCCTCCTGGCGCCGCGCTCAGCTGGCGGTGAATGTGGGCCTCGATCGCATCCGTGCAGGCGAGCTCCGCCAGCTGCGCGGGAAGGAGCGTGATCCCGGTGTCCAGCTCGACGGCGATGCAGAACTCCATCGCACCGAGGCTGTCGATGCCGAGCTGCGCGAGATCGAGGTTCGATCCCTCTGCAAGGAAGGAACTGCGCATCTCGTCGGTGAACCCGGGCGGCGCGGCCGCCTTCAGCGCCTCGAACACGGCCAGCCGCGCGGGCGCAGGCTTTCCCGGCGGCGTCATTTGTCTGGCCCGATGCGCCCGGCGAGGTCGCGCTTCACGATCTTGCCGGCGGCGTTGCGCGGCAGCGCGTCGACGATGATGATCTTCCTCGGCGCGCGCGCGCCGAGGCGCTCGCGGGCACGCGCCATCAGCGCGTCGACGCCGACGGCGGCCCCTTGGTGCAGCTCGACCGCGGCGACGGGGATGTCGCCGTGCACCGCCGACCCCTTCGCGAACGCCGCGGCGCCTTTCACCGCCGGATGCTCCTCGAGCATGCGCTCGATCTCGGCGGGAAAGATCTTGATGCTGTTGAGGTTCATCATGTCGTCGGTGCGACCCTGGAGGCACAGGGCGCCGTCGGCCGTCAACGAGCCGGCATCGCCGGTGTAGAACCAGCCGTCCCGGAAGTGCCGCGCGGTGGCGACGGGGTCGTCATGGTACCGGTGAATCATGTGCTCGGTGCGCACCCGCACCTCGCCGACCACCCCGGCAGGGACGGCATTGCCGTCGCCGTCGACGATTTCGAGGTCGACCCACGGAGCGACGATGCCGACCGATTCCTGCGCGTCGTCGTGACGGTCGGGATAGGTCCTGGAGATGCGCCCGAATTCCCGCGTCCCGTAGTGGACGAACAGCGGCATCGCGAAGCGCGCCCTGAACGCGCGGCGCAGCGCCGCCGGCGCCTGCGCGCAGCCCTCGCGCCTCAGCCGGGCAGCGCAGGACTCGACGTCGCGGAGCAGTTCGGCAAAGCCGATCTCGCGCCCCTCCGTGATCATGGCTGGCGCCTGCACTTCCCTCGCGTGCCGTTTGAGTCGCGTTGCGAATGGAGTCTGCATGGTCGCCGGTGAGCCGCCTGCCGCGATTCTAATACGCGCACCGGTTGCGCCCGCGCGCCGCGCCGACGCGCCGGTCATCGACCGGGCAGGTGCTTGATGTCGATGGTCACCGTCTTGCACAGCCACACCGTGGTCCGCCACCGAAGTCTTGCGCGCTGCCGTCGCCGCGAGTGCTTCCGTGACCGCCGCGGTGCCAAGCGATGCCTTGATCGAGCGGCTCGCGCGACGTCGGGCACTGCGGGCCGCTGCAGCCTGGGCCTGGTTCACAGCGGTCGGCGCTGATCCCTCCGTCGGGCGAGCGCGATCACCCCGGCGATCGCCATCAGCGCGCCGAGCAACGCGAGTGCTGGGGCGGCGGGTCCCGGAACCGGATTCGCCGGCGCCACGACAACGGCCGTTCCGGCGAGGTCGTACACGAGGTAGCCATTCAGGAGGTTGGCGGCGAGCGGGTAGAGGAGGTTGAGGAGCGCTCCCAGCAGTCCGCCGTTGTTGATCGCTACGCCGGCGACGCCGATCTCGACATGGGCATCGAACGTTCCGGGTCCCGGTGGCACGAACCCAAACCGGTACGAGCACGACACCGCGTTGCATCCGAGGTCGGTGAACGTGAATCCGCCCGCCGGGTTGCTGAAATTCACGGTCGGCGCCGTGAACGTGATCGCCGCGGCGGGCATCAAGGTCTTGACCTGGCCGACGGTGACCGGCGAGCTGAATCCGAGGAGCGCGAACGCTGTGGCGCTCGCGGAATCGGGAGGCGTGAACAGCACGACTCCGTCATAGCTCGCCGGGATCGAAGCGAATGGGATCGTCAGTGGCACTACGAGGTCGTACGAGGTCGAGTCGCCGACGAAAAGCGTGCCGACGGCGATAGGCGGATAGGGTGAGACGGCCGCCCGCGCGGGCAACGCGACCGTCGCAAGCGCAACGGCGACAAGGCAGGACGAGTGCGAGCGCGCGCAAGGCGAAGCGCGCCGCGGTGGACTCGAAACGCGGCATGGGTGCTCCCGTGGCGAAGCGGGTCTTCCTGCCCGCTGCGTTGTAGTGAAAGAGCCGCCAAACGCCGGCGATGATAGCGAAACGCGATGCCGGCGACACCGCCGTCCGAGCGACGGCTGCGGCAACGTTCCCTCGGGCGGCGGCCCGGCGCGGGGCGGGCGGAGTCATCCGCCCCGGCATCAGGCAGGTCCCGCAGCGGCGCGCCCCGAGCCGGGGCCAGTTCCGGAAAATCGTTGGACGCGCTTGCGCAAGGGCAGAGAGAAATCGGGGTCGTCCCCTTCCTGCGGGCTCGTCGCGCGGACAATGCCGGAACCGGCGCTGGTGATCTACCATGCGTTCAATGGCGCCGGCACTCGGCATTCCCTTGGCGATATTGGAGGACGGTATGGCGTGGGTTGCGCTGGTGGTCGCCGGGCTGTTCGAGGTCGGTTGGGCGATCGGCCTGAAGTACAGCGAGGGCTTCACCCGCTTGTGGCCAAGCGTGGGCACCATGGCTGCGATGGGCATCAGCCTCGGCCTGCTCGGCGTCGCGATGAAGTCGCTGCCGGTGGGCACGTCGTATGCGGTCTGGGTCGGTGTCGGTGCGGTTGGCACGGCGATCCTGGGCATCGTGTTGTTCGGTGAGTCGGCCAACGCGGGGCGGCTGCTCAGCCTGGGTCTCATCGTTGCCGGCATCATCGGGCTCAAGCTAGCGACGCCCGCCTAACGCGCGGAAAGCGGGCAACGCCGGTATGTCAGATCTGCCGGATCAGCGCCGGAAGATCGCGCACGTCGATCGTGCGCGAGCGCTCGGCGATCTCGCCGCCGTAGCGGCTGAGCAGCCCCTGGCCCTGCGCGAGCAGCGGAGCGAACGCGGCCTTGAGCTTTGCCGCATCGAGCGCGCGACCGCCGCCGTAGTATTGCCTGGCGAGCTGCCCGAGCGCCCACGTGGTGGCGAACGCCATGCCTGAGCTCGCGGCCTGGTGCCCCGCCGCGCGACCCATTCCGCCGAGCACGCTGCCGAGCAGCCCGCCGAGCAGCCTGCGGCCGAACTGCTCGAGGTACTGGCCCGTCAGGCCAACGCCCAGCGTGGCGACGAACTCCTTGATGTGTCCCTGGTCGAGCTCGTAGCCGTAGGCCTTGCCGATCCGGTAGACGAGGCGCACCTGCAGCGGCAGGATCGCCATCGAGGCGAGCGATTCGGGCAGCAGCTCCAGCGCGGCGTTGGTGATCGACGCGTTCACGATCTGGCGATCGAGTTCGGTCACGTCCGGCATCACCTGCCGTGCCGCCTGGCGGGCGGGCTCGGCGCCGGCAGCGGCCGCCACGCCGGCAGCCGCGACCACCGCGTCGGCTCGCGCGACGTACCCCTCGGCGTCCTGCACTGGCAGCCCGAGCGCCGCCGCGAGTTCGCGCAGGAACGTGCCTTCCGCCGGCGAGTGCACGCCGTCGGCGTCGGCGACCGCGACCGCGGTTTCGTAGGCTTGGCGTCGCGCTTCCGGCGTGGCGAGCGGGCGCACCGCATCGGCGATCGAGATCCTGCGCACCAGCACGTCGTCGTAGACCTCGGCGAGGTCGACGCGCGCTTCGCCCAGCCGCCCGGCGAGGCTCTTCAGCGCCGCGCGCTCGCGGTCATCATTGGATCCGTCGGCAAGCGCCGCCATCAGCGCGACCGCAAGAAAGGCACGAACTTCGGCATCGTTCATCGGCGTGTCTCCTGTCGGGAGGCGAGAGCGTACCGCAAATCGCCCATGCCTGGACGCCAGGTCTGCACTGGCGCTCACGCGAGTGCGGTGGCGTGTTCGGGCGGGCCGCACACGCTGTCTCGAAAGCCCTCCTGGCGCTTCCGACCCCAAGGTCAAGCGACACGCGCCGCCGATCCCGGCACAATTGCAGCCCTGTCGCTTCGCCGGCCGTATCGCCGGCGAATCGGTCGAAGCCATGTTCAGCGACCTCCCGTTTGGAACCGAACGATGAAGCGCCTGGTACTTCTCGGCGGCGGTCACGCGCATGTCAATGCGCTGACAAGCCTGGCAGCATCGCGGCCGGAAGGCTGGGATATCCAGCTCATCGCACCGTACCGGCGGCAGATCTACTCGGGAATGCTGCCCGGCTGGATCGCCGGACACTATTCGATCGAGGCCTGCGCGTTGCCGCTCGACGCCCTGGCCGAGCGGGCGGCGATCGGGAGACACGCAGACGGCCGGCATCGGCCTTGATCTGACGCGCAACAAGGTGTTGTGCGCGAATGGATCGGAAGTTGCGTTCGACCTGCTATCGATCGACACGGGCCCCGAGCCGGCGCTCGACAAGCTCCCCGGCGCCGCCGAGAACGCGCTCGCGGTGCGACCGATCGAGCGGTTCATTGCCGCGTGGCCATCGCTGCTCGAGCGGATGCTCGCCCAGCACAGGCAATTCGATCTGCTCGTCGTCGGCGCCGGGGCGGGCGGCGTGGAACTGGCGTTCGCGGCACAGCACCGTTGTGCCATCGCGGGTGCGCGCCATGTTCGCGTCAGCCTGATTGGCCGCGCCGCGCTGCCATTGCGCGGCGCGCCATCGAGCATTCGCCGGCGAATCGCGCAGATGCTCGAAGCCCGCGGCATTGGCTGGGTCGGATCGCGCCACGCGACGCGCGTGGCGCCGCGCAGGCTGGAGTTCTCGCAGGGCGACGCATTGCCGTTCGATGCGTGCCTGGTCGTCACCGGCGCTGCCGCGCCGCGCTGGCCGGCGGCGTCGGGCCTGGCGACGGATGCCGATGGCTTCATCCGGGTCAATCGCACGCTCCAGAGCCTCTCCCACCCCGACGTCTTCGCAGCGGGCGACGTGGCGGCGTACCACGACGACCGCCCGAAGTCCGGCGTCTTCGCCGTTCGCGCCGGACCGGTGCTTGCCCACAACCTCCGCGCGGCGTGCGACGGCAATCCGCTGCGCGCCTGGACGCCGCAACAGCGAGCGCTCTACCTCATCAGCACCGGCGGACGACATGCGTTCGCCACCTGGGGCGAATGGGGCTTCGGCGGCCGTTGGGTCTGGCGGTGGAAGGACCGGATCGATCGCCGGTTCGTGCGGCAGTTTGTCGCGTGAAGCGGATTCGGCGGCGACCATTGACCCGCTCCGCTGGCCCCACCACAATCGGTCCGGCGCGATGGAAATCGCCACACTTCGGTGACTCCGGAGACCCGAAGCAATCGAATGGGAGGAACAGTGATCCGCCTTTTCCGCATGCTCGTGCTTTCGATGGTCGCCGCGCTTGCCGGCGCCGGCCCCTCATTCGCCGTGGACTACCCGGTGCGTCCCGTGAAGTGGGTCGTGCCCTATCCGCCCGGGGGCACCACCGACGTGCTGGCGCGCATCGTCGCCCAGTGGCTCTCCGAGAAGATGGGCCAGTCGTTCGTGGTCGAGAACAAGCCCGGCGGAGGCAACAACATCGGCGTCGAATTCGTCGTGGCGGCCCCGCCCGATGGCTACACGATGCTCCTCGTCAATCCGGCGAACGGCATCAACGCGACGCTCTACAAGGACCTCCGCTACAACTTCATCCGCGATATCGCGCCGGTGGCGGGCCTCGTGCGCACGCCCAACGTGATGGAGGTGACGAACGCGTTTCCCGCGAAAACCGTCCCGGAGTTCATCGCGTACTGCAAGGCCAACCCAGGCAAGATCAACATGGCTTCGTCGGGCAGCGGCACGTCGGTGCATCTGTCCGGCGAGCTCTTCAAGTCCATGACCGGCTGCCAGATGCTGCACGTTCCCTACAAGGGCGCCGGCCCGGCGCTTGCGGATCTCATCGGTGGCCAGGTGCACGTGATCTTCGATAACCTGCCCTCATCGGTCGGGCACATCAAGGGCGGCCGGATTCGCGCGCTCGCCGTCACGTCGGCGGAGCGCGCGCCGTCGCTGCCGGAAGTGCCCACGGTCGGCGAGACAGTGCCCGGCTATGAGGCGACTGCTTGGTTCGGCATCGGGATGCCCAGAGGCACGCCGCGCGAGATCATCGACAAGGTCAATGCCGAAGTGAACCGCGCGCTCGCCGATCCGAAGATGCGCGCGCGACTGGCCGAGCTGGGCGGCAAGCCCATCGCCGGAACGCCGGAGGATTTCGGAATGGTCATCGCGGCCGAGACGGAGAAGTGGGCCAAGGTGGTCACGTCCTCCGGCGCCACCGTGGAGTGACGGGGCGAAACAGGGCCAGGACCAGACTCCCCAGGCAATGACGCCCGCCCCGCGCGGGAGTCCATGCTCAGGCCGCTGCGATGTGTCGCGCGAGTCCCGCAACGGTTGGCTCGCTGAACACGGCGCCGACGGGCAGCTCGACACCGAAGGTCGTGAGGATTCGAGCCATCAGCCGGGTGGCCGCCAGGGAGTCGCCCCCCAGCGCGAAGAAATCATCGTGCAGCGAGACCTGTCGCACGCCCAGGACGTCGCACCAGATGACGGCCAGCCGTTCTTCGGTCTCGCTGCCGGCACGCTCGGTGGGGCCGGCGGCGGTCGCGATCGGCGGGTCATGCCGGGGCAATGCCATGCGGTCGATCTTCCCGTTGGGCGTCACGGGAAGTTCGCGCAGAATCGTGAAGGTGCCAGGCACCATGTATTCGGGCAGGCGAGCGCGCAGAAAGCCCGCGAGCTCGGCGACGGGCGGCAATCCCGCCTCTCGTGGCACGACGTAGGCCGCCAGGCGGACGTTGCCGTCGTCATCCTGCCGGCCCACGACGGCAGCCTCTTCGACGCCGGGATGGCAGAGCAGCGCCGCCTCCACCTCGCCGACCTCCACCCGATTCCCGCGGACCTTGACCTGGAAATCCTCTCGCCCGAGATGGAGCAGCGATCCGTCCCGCTGGAATCGCCCCAGATCGCCGGTTCGGTAGACTCGTGCGCCCAATGCATCGTGTCCTGAAAGGAAGCGCTCCCGCGTGAGATCCGGCCGGCGCCAGTAGCCCGGAGAGAGATGCTCGCCGCGCACGGCGATCTCACCCACCTCGCCCGGCCCGACTTCGTTGCCGGTGCCGTCGAGCAGCACGGCTTCGGTTCCCTCGACTGCGCGGCCCACGGACACCACGCCGTCGGCGACGAAGGTGCCGCGGTCGATGCGCAGTTCGCTGAATGTTCCCGCCTCCGTGGTGCCGAGGCCGTTGATCGGTACGCACGTGTCCGGGAAGTGCCTGCGGAAGGCCGCGACGTCCCGACTCAGGACCGTCTCTCCGGTGAGGTTCACCACGCGCAGATCGGGAAAGCGCTCGTTGCCGGACAGCGTGGCGACGAACCGCCGGAACACCGTGGGGACGGACTGGTAGATCGTGATCCGTTCCTCGCGCAGCCAGCGCGCGAGGTTCGCAACCTCCACCTTCCGCAAGTTCAGCGCGACGAGGGTCGCCCCGGTCAGGAGGGCCCGGTAGAGATTCATGCCGCCGGGGCCCAGCGCCGTGATGCGATCGCCCGGACCCGCGCCCAGCCGGTTATGCCCGGCCACCCGCGCCACCACGGCGCGATTGCGGTACATGACGCCTTTGGGCGTTCCGGTGGACCCGGAGGTGTAGAGGAGAAACGCAAGATCGTCGGCACGGGGCTCGCTGCAGGGCGGCGGCGAGTGCCGGTGCGAGCGCAGCGCATGAATGTTCAGGACCTGCGTGCCGTCCGGCAGCGCAGACGTCCAGGCGCCGTCGGTGACCAGAAGCCGCGCGTCGGCGTCGTCGTCGAGAATGCGGCGTTGCCGTTCGACCGGATTGCCCGGATTCAGCGGAACGTAGATTCGGTTTGCCTTGAGGCACGCGAGCGCGCCCAGCGCCAGATCCACCCCGTGCTCGAGCAGCAGCGCCACGGTGCCGCGCTCGTCCGGGCATCGCGCCGAAGGAACGGATGATATCCGGGCAATCCGCGAAAGCGTCGCCCTGCCTGTCATCGGCGTATGCAAGAACCTGTACCCGGGCTCCCCGGTGCACATTACGCCCGCGTTCGACGATGCGGCGGCCGCGTTCCAGGCGGGTGCAGATGTGCTCGCCGTCGATGGCACGCAGCGACGGCGACCGCGCGGAGAGGACCTGGGGCGACTGATAGAGCGCATTCACGCGGAGCTCGGTGTCGCGGTGATGGCCGATGTTTCGAGTCTGCAGGACGGCGTGCACGCAGCGAGCCTGGGCGCCGATGCGCTGGCGTCGACACTGTCGGGCTACGTCGACGGGAGTCCCGCCACGACCCGGCCCGACCTGCCGCTGGGGAAGGCGCTGTCGGCGGCCGTTGCCATCCCGGTAATCGCCGAGGGACGCTACCACGATCCTGCGGACGCGGCGATGGCCATCGCGCTGGGCGCCTATGCGGTCGTCGTCGGGACTGCGATCACCCGGCCGCACCTGATCACCGAACGCTTTGCGTCCGCGCTGCGCAGGCAACTGTCCTGATCGGGCAGCCGGAATGGCGCTGATCGTCCCCACGCAGGACCTCGACCGACCGATCGACCGCGGCGACGCGAGCCGCCCGGGACGCCGGATCGCGCAGGCGCGCCGCCGCGCAACGTCAAGCTACCTGCTCATCTCCCGCAGCCACTGGGCGCGTACAGACATTTCTCCCGGCGTCGGGGCAAGCAGGTGCTCCCACAGGTTGGCCCTGCGCTCGATGCAGCGCCCCAGCTGCGCGAGCCCGTCGCAATAACCGCGTCCCCGGGCCGCGCGCGAGGCGTCGGTGTCATCCACCAGCGCCAGCCACTGCTCGTGCTCGGCGGCAGTGTCGCACTGTTCGCCGTGGCGCGCCCAACGCAGGCCGTGCCGGTAGCCGTGCCAGTAGTTGGCACGCTTGGGCTCGACCATCGCCATCGTTCGTGCCCTGGTGATCTCCTGCACGAATTCACTGTCGATCACGTTTGTCCCGATCGTTGCTCATCGTCGCAGGGCGCGGACTACGGCTGCTGCTCGATGCCGGCGAACCCGTCGCGGCAGCCGCGCTCGAGCGCGACGGATTCCGGACTGTCGGCGAATCCGAGCCATTGCGCGTGCTCGTCCTGGGCGCCGAACTGTTCCACGCGCCGGCGGTGGCGCGGTCCCTGCGGATAACCGCGCAGGCAATCGTCGCCGACGGCGCTCGTGGCGCCCGCCCGCGCCCGCTTCGTGTAGCGCCGCAACTTGTCGAGAATGGCCGGCATGGCGAGCGCTCCTGCGCGAGGTTGATACGGGAGAACCTTACGCCTGCAGCCTGAAAATTCGCTGAAGGCGGTCTCGCCTGGGTGTACAGCCGCCACACTCACGTTCAGGCGCTGCGGTAGACTCTGCGTGCCAGGGAGCGAGCGATGGGACAAGCGAGAACGGCGCAGGCAGGTTTCGCTGGCCGAGCGTACGGTGCAGGTTGCGGCGACCGAGTGCTCCGATGAACCGGCGCGACGCCATCGCGGCACTCCTGGCTTTCGGCGCTGCCGCCGCGCCGGCAGGGGTACGCGGTCAACCCGGCCCATCTGCACAGAACCGAACGCTTGGCCTATTGACGGCAGCTTCTGCCCCGGATGCGGAACAGATTTGGCTGGGGTTGCTCCGCACCGAGTTGAAGGCGCGGGGATGGGTCGAGCGGCAGAATCTCGTCATCGCGGGTGCCTTCGCCGACTACAGGGCGGAGCGTCTCCCCGTGCTGGCCGAGGACGTGGTGCGCAAGGGCGTGGACGTCATCTGGGCGTTCAGCGGAGAGGCAGCGGTCGCCGCGGCGCGTGCAACCAGGACGATCCCGATCGTATTCGTGGCCGTTCCCTACCCGGTGGAGACGGGTCTCATCGACTTGTTCGCCCGGCCGGGACGCAACGTCACGGGCGTGTCGACCTACACCGGCATCGAGGTATCAGCGAAACGGCTTGAATTTCTCAAGGAAATTGCGCCGACGGCGCCCCGGCTTTCGTGGATTCTCGATGCGGGCATGGCAGAGACGGTGGACGGCGGCCGATTCGACGTCCGGCCCGCGCTCGATTCGGCGGCAGGAAGGCTGGGGTATGAAGTCCGTTACCATCTGGTTGCGAAGCGCGAAGACCTTGACGCGGCGTTCGCGGACATTCTCAAGTCGCGCGCGCAGGCGCTGGCGGTGGCGGGAGGCGCCGCGACTTTCGCGGCGCGCGAACGCATCGCTGATTTCGCCTTGCGCAATCGGCTGCCGAGTTCCTGCGCCGCCGCAAGTCTCGTCGATGCGGGCGGACTGTTTTCCTACAATGCTGCGGGGAGGTCCACCGTTTCGGTGACGCGTGGCGCCGAGTACGTCGATCGCGTATTCCGCGGCGCGCAGCCGGCAGATCTGCCGGTCAGCCGTCCGGAAAAGTACGAATTGGTGATCAACCTCAAGACCGCCAGAGCTCTCGGTCTCCACATCCCGCAATCGGACCGAATGCGCATTGATCGAGTGATCGAATGATCGCCGCCGGCACTTCTCCCGGCCGGGAGGGCGGATGCATCGATTCGCCGGGCGCCCCGGCCATCGACCAAGCCCCCCGTCTGCCCGCCGGCATCAGCGTTCTGCTGGTGGACGACCACCCCGCGGAACTGCGCCTGCTGGGCGAAGTGCTCCACCGGGCGGGGGCACGGGTATTGCTGGCCACGGACGGTGCCGAGGGCATGCGCCTCGCACGGGAATTGCGCCCCAGCGTGATCCTGCTCGACATCAGCCTGCCCCCGACCAACGGTTTCGACGTGTGCCGGCAAATCAGGGCCGACCCCGCGACGGCCAGGATTCCCGTGCTGTTCCTGTCCGGCCATACCGAAACCGAAACCAAGCTCACGGGTTTCGCCGTCGGCGGGCAGGACTACGTCACCAAGCCATTCGTCGAGGCCGAAGTGCTGGCGCGAGTTGCGCTGCACGTCGACCTTGCCTTTCGCCTGGCCGGACCCGACCAAGGCGCGCCGCGTCGCGGTGACGCGCCGGCTTGGCTGACGGATGCGGTGGCGCGGCTCCAGGCCCACCTCGCCGACGCGCCGAAGCTGGCCATGCTGGCCCAGCAGGTAGGCACCAATCCGCGCCGGCTCAACGAAGCCTTCCGCACTCACCTGGGCAATACCGTCTACGGATTCCTGCGCGAGGCCCGGCTCAAGGAAGCGCATCGGCTGCTGGTCGAAACCGCGCTGCCGATCCAGCTGGTGGGCGACCGCGTCGGCTACCCCCTGGCCGCCAACTTCGCCACCGCCTTCCGCGAGCGATTTGGCGTCTCGCCGCGGCAGCTGCGCCGCGAGCCCGACGACAGGGAACCGGCGTAAACTCGGCCCCAGCATGGAGCCGACGTTGTGGCGCGCGATCGCGTAGGTACCGGAATAACGACGCTGCTCGCGCGCGGGTCTGGGTTCCTCGGCGGATTGCTGGCCTGGCTTTCGCTGACGGCGCTGACGGCGTTGCCGCCGAACCTGTCCGCCGCGACGCTGCCGGTCGACGCCCCGTCCTGGGCACTGACGGCGCAGATGGAGTTCTGGCTCGACCCGAGCGGCCTTGCGGACTTCGTCGCCGCGCGCGAAGCGCCGTACCAGCCCGTCGTCAATTCCAACTTCGGCAACCAGCGCGGCGCGCTGTGGCTGCGGGTCGCGATCGACAACCCGGGCCCGCCGGCCGAGCGCGTGCTGCGTGTCGGCCCGGCCATGCTGGAGCACGTCGACCTGTGGCAGGCGGGGAGCGCGCGCGTCCTGCATGAGGCCTCCGGCCTCGCGGTGCCGATGGCTGAGCGCCCGCTGCCCGGCCGGGTCTCGCTGTTCCCGCTCACCCTGGGGAGCGGGGGCGACACTCTTTATCTGCGCCTGGCCAGTCCGTCCAGGCTCATCCCGGACGTCTCGCTATGGCAGACCCCGGCCCTGCTGCACGACGCGCGCGTTTTCGACATCCGCTCGGCCGTGATGTTCGGGGCGCTGCTGATGATCGCGCAGATGGCGGCGGTCTACGCGCTGTGGATGCGGGAGTGGATCTGGGGCTGCTATGCCTTGACCATGGCGAGCTTCATCCTCTTCGAGTCCTCCTACGAGGGCTTTGCCGCCGTCTGGTTGTGGCCCGGACAGCCGACGCTGTCGCTGATCGCGCTGCCCGTCGGGATGGCCCTGGGGCACGGCTCGCTGGCGATGTTCGTGCTCGGCTTCCTCCCGATGAACCGCCTGCACCGGGGCTGGCGGTTGCTGTGGTGCTTGCCGCTGGTCACCGCGCTGGCGATCGCCGTCGTCTTCGCGGCCGGCTACCGCTACGGACAGCCCATGATGGAGGCGATCGGGCTGGCGGATTCGCTGGCGTTGCCGCTCCTCCTGTTCGCGGCCTGGCGGCGCGGCTTCGGGCCTGCCCGGTTCGCGCTGGCCAGCTTCGGGCTGATCTACTTCGTGGTCGCGCTGCAGCTCGGCAGGCTGTGGGGCTGGTGGCCCGACCTCGGCCAAGCCGACTCCTGGCTGGTGCCGCCCGCCGTGATGCTCGCTGCAAGCCTGCTGATCCTGGCGCACATCGACCAGCTGCTGGAACTGCGCGCCGCACAATTGCAGAGCCTGGCCGAGATTGCCAGCGCCCGCGATGCCGCCAACCGGGCCAATCGCGCCAAGGGCCTTTTCGTTGCGCGGGTATCACACGATCTTCGGATCCCGCTGCAAACGCTGAGCGGCTATCTGGCGCTCGCTCGCCGGGAACAGCCCGGCGGCACCGTGGGTCGTTACCTGGGAATGATCGAAAGGAGCGGCCAGGCCATGCTCGGCCTGATAGGGGAACTGCTGCAATTTGCGCGGGGCGAGGAAGGCGGCCTCGAATTGCAGGCAAGGCCGACCTATCTGCATGCCCTGATCCGGCAGGTCGCCGCTGAAGGTGAGATCCTGGCCCGCCCCAACGGCAACCGGCTAGTGCTCGACCTCGATCTCGATGTGCCGATCGCCACCGTGGACTCCGAGCGCCTGCACTCGGTGCTGATGAACCTGCTGTCGAATGCCTGCCGGATCACCGTCGGCGGCACCGTAACCCTGAGCGTCGCCGGTCACGCGACCGACGGTCAGGCATTCCTGCGGTTCGCCGTGCGTGACACTGGCCCCGGCATCGCGGTCGAAGACCGGGAGCGGATCTTCCTGCCGTTCGAGCGCGGACGGTCCGGCACGGGTTCCTTCGGGCTGGGTCTCGCCATCGTTCGCCAACTGGTGCGCCTGATGGGCAGCGACGTCGTGCTCGAGAGCCAACCCGGCGAGGGCGCAACGTTTTCGTTCGCCATCACGGTGCCGGTGGCGGACGAGGCCGACGTGTTGCCGCCCGCCTCCATCAGCGGGCCCTTCGGCTACGACGGTCCGGTGCGCACGGTGCTGGTCGTCGACGACGTGGTCGAGAACCGGAACTTCCTGCAGGACCTCCTGACCAGCACGGGCTTCGACGTGCTGCTGGCGGCGGGTGTCCGGGATGCGTTGGCCCAGGCGCGGGACTTCCGGGTGGACGCCGCAATCGTCGATCAATTCCTGCTCGACGGCGATGGCTGGCAGCTCCTCGACGGGCTCAAGGCCGCGGACCCCGACCGACCGGTGATCCTGCTCTCCGGCACCCCGGCGCAGCCGCCGGAGGCCCGGGCATCGCCTTGGGCCTTCGACGCATGTCTGCTCAAGCCGTTGCAGATGGACGAGTTCACCCGGGTGTTGGGCGAGCGGCTGAATCTCGTGTGGCAGGCCGAGCGCGCAGCGGCGACTGCGTTACCCTCCCCGGCCCAAGCGCCCGTCGGACCGGTGACCGCGGCGGATCTGTCGACCCTGCGCCGGGCCGCGCACGAGGGCAGCCTGTTCGAGGTGGAGGACTGGATCGAACGCCGGCGGCACCTGCGGGAGGAGCGCGACTTCCTGAATCAGCTTGCTCCGCTCGTGGCCGACGCCCGGCTGCCCGCCATCGTCAGCCTGGTGGATCGGCGCATCGCGGCCTGAGCGCGAGCCCCCTTTTCCCGGACGAGGCCGAACTCGTCCCTGCTACCCGACACGGCGCCGCAGGGGGGAACCCTTCGCGGCGCGCGGGCCGGGCTTACTGCACGCCCTTCACCTGGTGCACGACCCTGGTGTCGGCAATCTTGCCGGCGGCATGGCAGAGCAGGCATTGCTCCACGTTCTTGCCGTCCAGGCCCGACCGGTCGGTGGTGCTGGTGCCCGGAACGCCCGGGGTCGCGCCGGTGATCGCCGACACCGACTTCAGCAGGATGCCGCCGTTGGCCTGGAAGTGGGCGATGGCGGTCTGGCTGTCGTGGCAGCCGAAGCACGCCGACGTGACCGGCGAGCTGACCAGCGGGTCGCCCCGGTAGTCGATCTCACCCTTGCCCAGGATCTTGATCCACGGCGACTGGCCGATCGGCGTCACGTTGTTCGGGTTGCGCATGTCCCCGTTGGCATCGGTCGTCCACAGCAGGTCGGTCGACGCGGTGGCGTTGGCCGCGATCTCGAAGTTGTAGCTGCCCGGAACGTGGCACTGCTCGCAGTTGTTGAGCACGCCGGGGTAGCCGATGGTGCCGAAGCCCTTCTGGTTCTTCGCCGTCGCTCCGTAGTTGAACGGCTGCGTGCGCTTCGACGCGCCGTGGATGCCGTGGATCATGCTCTTCGCCGACAGCGCCCAGCCGCCGCCGTAGGTGTTGGCCTCGCCGGTATGCCCGGTCGACCGGGTCTCGTAGTGGCAGCCGCCGATGGCGCAGCCCTGCGCGTTGTTGCGCGCGCCGCTGTGGAACGACGGCTCGACACCCAGCTGGTTGTGGCACTTGTTGCAACGGGCGCTGTCGACGACCGTCCGCCGGGCGGTGTAGCCGGTCGCCGTCAGCATCGCAAAGGCCGGCTCGCGCAGGCGGATGCCCTTCGGGTAGCTGGGATGATCGAGCTTGACGAAGCCCTGGTAGTTGATGCCGAGCACGCCGGTGACCAGTTTCGCATCGGTGGGTATCAGCAAGTTGGCCGCACCCGCGATCGTGGCCGTGTAATAACCGCTGGCGTCAGGCCCCGTCTGCGTGCAGGCCGTGGCCACCTGGTCGCGACACTGCTTGACCGTCACGGTCTTGGCGTCGGTCCAGTCGGACACCGTCGTGACGCCGTCCTGGAGCTGGCCGTACGTCACCGAGATCTGCGGCGTGCCGTCGATGTTGGCGAGCAGGTACTTGTCGCCGGCCGGCAGGAACGTGACTGGCGTCCCGTCGAACAGGATCCGGTACTTGACCGTCGCCTTCTGCGACGCGACCGTGACCGAGCTGATCTCGAACGCGACCTTGGGCACGCCGGCCGGCGGATTCGTCGACGAAGCGAGTGGAATCGCCGGGCCCATGCCGGAAGCGTAGCCCGGGGTCGGCACGTTGTTCGCCGTGTTCACCGGATAGCCGCCGCGATCCACCGCGCCCGTCGGATCGACCGAGACGTGATTGACCTTCGCGATCGCGTCCGCCGTGTGGCAGCTCTTGCACTTGCTGTCGTCGGTCTGCACGCCGCCCATGCCCGGGTGATTGAGGCCGGTGGCGAAGTTGATGTTGTTGTGGCAGGCGCCGCAGGCGATGCGGCTGGGGTTGTTCTTCCAGTTGTCGCCCTGCGGCGTGGCATTGGGCCCGGAGGTCGTGTGGCACGCCTGGCAGTTGCCGAGCGGTTGCGGGAACGCGACCTCGTCGATGTAGCTGGCGGCGGTGCGAACCGGCAGCTTCTCGCCGGCGTGGATCGAGTGGATCATGATCGGGAAGTCGCGTATCGCGTTGCCGTCGGGGTACTTCCGCGGTTCCGTGTTCCACGAGGGCACCACTTCCGTCGAACCGTCGTCGTACACCTTGGTGTAGGTGCCGAGCACGGACGCCGTCACGTTGTACTTGCGCTGGTTGGTGTGGCAGACCACGCAGTAGTCGGTGTCGACCCGGGCGCCGCTGCCGTGGAACGCCAGCGCGCTGTGGCAGGCGTTGCACGACTCGATCGCGACGATGTCGCGCTGCGGGGCCGTCGAGTTCCAGACCAGGTTCACCGGGTTGCCCAGGTTCACGGCCGGCGCCACCGTCGTGCCGTCCGGCGTGTTGCTGCCGGTGCCGCGCGCCGCGCCGGCGATCTGCAGCACCACGCGCGTGTGCAGGCTGGCGTCGTAGGTGGTGTCGCCGACATCGCCCTTGTTGGGGTTGCTGCTGGCGTCGACGAAGGCCTTCACCTTGGTGATGTCGGTGGCGAACACGTACTTGTATTGCCCGCCGCCGAGGTACGTCAGCTTGCCGTTGGAATCCGTGGTCGGCGTCGTCAGGCCCGAGAACGACCCGTCGGTCTTCTTGGCGTCGACCGTCACCACGTTGTAGCTGACCCATTTGCTGGGACTGCCGTTCGCGCCCGGCACCAGCTTGGCGATCGCGCCCGTCACGGTCCGCTGCGTCGGCAGCGCATTGCCGGGGACGATCGAGTAGAAATTCTCGAGGCCGACGATGGCGTTGCCGTTCTGGTCGGTCAGCGTGAACGTGACCGCAGGCGGGCCGCCGAGCGTGACGGCGGTGATCTGGCCCTTGAGCTGCAGAGCAGCCCACTCGGCCGACGACAGCGCACCGGCCTGGATGCCCGGCGACGTCACCGTCGTCGTGGTACCCGGCGCTCCGGGTGCCCCGTCGATCCCGTCACTGCCTCCGCCGCCGCAAGCCACCAGGACGGACGTCAAGAGTGCTATCAGGCCACCTCTGACCATCGTGCGCTTCATTTGTGAACCTCGCTGACTGTATTGCTGCAAGCTGAAACCTCGTATCGATCCGCCGCCCTCGTGGTGCAGGGCGCTGCACCGGTCCGGGGGCGCAAGTCCGAAGGACTTCGCCCTGATGACACCCGGGCGCCCGTCGCATCCGCGACGACCGTCGGAGAGTGGTCCGGCACCGGCAGTCGCGACGCGCCTTCGATACTTCGATGAGATCACGGCGTCGGCGCCAAGTGAAGAGCCGGACTTTTGGCATCCCCACTTTTTCCTTTGGCAGCCGCACTTTCGGCAGGCGATGGCGGTGGATGCGCGGCGGCGGCACCAGCGCGGCGAGGCGGTCGAGCAGTTCGAGCGGGGTCAGGCACTGCGGGCCACTGCCGCTGGGGCCCGCTTTCGGGGGGGCGTAGAGGAGGTGCTCGCGGTCGCGCTCGCGCAGGCGGTAAAGGGCGAACGGTGGCCGGGCGCAATAACGCAGCAGCCGCTCGCGTCCGGCACGGTCGGCAGCCTCGATGCGCACCGAGCCATCGACGGAGAAGCCACCGCCGTGTTGCCATTGCGCCATCGCACGGGCGTCATCGCCCGGCAGCAGGCCACGGCGCCAAGGCCCGCTGCGGGGCCTGAACCGGGGCTGTGCGCGCGCAGGCATTGCTCCACCGCGCGCAGGAACAGGCGCAGCGCCGCGCCCTGGAGATCGGCGTCGCGCTGCAGGAAGTAGCGCAGGCGCTCGGGCACGGCCAGGACCCACTGGCGCACTGGCAGCGGCGGCAAGACGTGATCGGTGAGATGGGCCGCGGTCGCCACCATGCGCCGGCTGTTGCATGATGGGCACACGCCGCGCCCCTTGCAGGAAAGCGCGATCAGGAAGCCATGGCCGCAGTTGCCACACCGGGCTCGGGCAACGCCGTGGGCAAGGATTCCGCCTTCCAGGTAACGGCGAAACTCGCGCTCCACATGGTCCGGCACCGACCACTCGTCATGGTGGCCGTCGCGGCGTTGGGCGAGCCAGGTCTCGAGGTGTTGCTGGACGCAGCGATAGAGCACGCTTGCGCTCGGACGGCGCGGCCGATCACTTTGGCCGGCAGCAAGGGGACGCACTGCGCCGATAACCCCGTCGTCCCGCCGCGACACGCGTCGCCATTCCCGGCACAATTGCGACCATGTCACGTCACAGGCTGAACCGCCGTGACGTCGTCCTTGGTTAACTGCAACGGAGAAACCTGATCGTGTCAAAGCAGCGGATGGGCGGCATCAGCCTTGCGCCGATGGGGCACGGCGAGCGGTTCATGCCGTCGCTTTACGGCATCCTGGCCGAAGTCAACGGCTGCTGCATTCGCGATTGCGGTTGGAGGAAGGCACGATGAAAACCCATGTCCAGGTCGCCGTGATCGGCGGCGGCGTCGTCGGCGCCAGCGTCCTCTACCACCTGGCCAATGCCGGCTGGACCGACGTCGTGCTGATCGAGCGCGACGAGCTCACGTCGGGCTCGACTTGGCACGCGGCCGGCGGCATGCACACGCTCAACGGCGACCCCAACGTCGCCAAGCTGCAGGAATACACGATCAAGCTCTACCGCGAGATCGAGGAGGCCTCGGGGCAATCGTGCGGCATCCACATCACCGCCGGCGTCGACCTCGCCGGCACGCCGGAGCGGATGGATTTCCTCAAGCTCGCCTGCGCGCGCGCCCGCTATCTGGGGCTTGACATGGAGATCATCTCCGTAGACGAGGCGGCAAAGATCTTCCCGCTGATGGACAAGCGGCATTTCATCGGCGCGCTGTACAACCCGCTGGAAGGCCACGTCGACCCGGCAGGCGTGACGCAGGCCTACGCGAAGGCCGCGCGCAACATGGGCGCCGAGGTCTACCGCTTCACGCGGGTGACCGAACTCCACCCGCAGCCCGACGGCTCGTGGGACGTCATCACCGACAAGGGCAAGCTCAACGCGCAGCACGTCGTCAACGCCGGCGGGCTGTGGGCGCGCGAAGTGGGGCGCATGGTCGGCATCGAGCTGCCGGTGCTGGCGATGGAGCACCAGTACCTCGTCACCGGCGAGATGCCGGAAGTGATCGCCTCGGAAAAGGAGGTGCTGCACTGCATCGACTTCGAGGGCGAGATCTACATGCGCCAGGAAGGGCGCGGCATGCTGATCGGCACCTACGAGAAGAAGGGGGTGCCGTGGGCCGAGCGGAACACGCCGTGGGATTTCACGCACGAACTGCTGCCGCCTGACCTCGACCGCATCACGCCCAGCCTCGAAGTCGGCTTCCGCCACTTCCCGGCGCTGGAGCGCGCGGGAATCAAGCGCATCGTCAACGGCCCGTTCACGTTCGCGCCGGACGGCAACCCGGTGATCGGACCGATCCGCGGCCGCCCCAACTACTGGGTCGCATGCGGCGTGATGGCCGGCTTCAGCCAGGGCGGCGGCGTGGGCCTCGCGCTGTCGAACTGGATGGTGCACGGCGATCCGGGCTTCGACGTCTGGGCGATGGACGTCGCGCGCTTCGGCGACTGGGCCACTCCCGCGTACACCAACGCCAAGGTGCGCGAGAACTATTCGCGGCGGTTTCGCATCCGCTTTCCCAACGAGGAGCTGCTGGCGGCGCGCCCGCTGCGCACGACGCCGGTGTACGACCGGTTGAAGGCGCAGGGGGCTGTCTTCGGCGCGGCGTACGGCCTCGAGCACGCGCTGTGGTTCGCGCCGCCCGGCATGGCGCCGGTCGAGGACGTCACCTACCGCCGCTCGAACGCGCACGCGGTCGTCGGCGACGAATGCCGCGCGGTCAGGAACGCGGTCGGGCTGCTCGAGATCGCGACGTTCTCGCGCTACGAAGTGACCGGCGCCGGCGCCCGCGCGTGGCTCGACCGGGTGCTCGCCGGGCGGCTGCCGCGGGAAGGCCGCATGGCGCTCGCGCCGATGTTGAACGCCAAGGGCCGGCTGATCGGCGACTTCACCGTCGCCAATGCCGGCGGCGACCGCTTTTTCGTCTTCGGCTCGGGCATCGCCGAGCAATACCACCTGCGCTGGTTCGAGGCGCAGCTGCCGGCGTCCGGCGTCGCGCTGCGCTCGCTGCGCGCCGACATGCTGGGCTTCGCCATCGCCGGCCCGAAGGCGCGCGAGCTGCTGTCGCGCGTGTGCGCCGACGACGTGTCGGACGCGGCGTTCCCGTTCCTGGCGTTCCGCGCCGCCGAAGTGGCGATGGTCCCCGCGCGGATCGGCCGCATCTCCTTCACCGGCGAGCTGGGCTACGAGATCTGGGTGCCGGCCGATTGCCAGGCGCGGCTCTACGATGCGCTGCGCGACGCCGGCGCCGATCTCGGGCTGCGGCATTTCGGCGCCCGCGCGCTCAATTCGCTGCGCCTCGAGAAGAGCTTCGGCAACTGGGCGCGCGAGTACCGGCCGAGCTACACGCCGACCGAGGCCGGACTCGATCGCGCCGTCGATTACGGTAAGGCGGACGGCATCGGCATCGCGGCGGCGCGCGTCGCGCGCGACGCCGGACCGGCGCGGCGGCTGGTCACGCTGGTGATCGACGCGACGCAAGCCGACGCCATCGGCGACGAGCCGGTGTGGCACGACGGGAAGGTCGTCGGCTGGATCACCTCCGGCGGGTATGGGCATTGCGTCGGCAAGTCGATCGCGCTGGGCTACGTGCCGGCCGCGCTGGCGCAGGCGACCGGCGGTTTCGAGGTGGAGATCCTGGGCGAGCGCCGGGCGGCCGCGCTCGTCGGGCAGTCGCTCTACGACCCGGGCGGCGAGCGGATGCGCCGGTCCTGACGACCCCGGCCGGCCGCATCGCCGGGCGCGTCCGCCTTGAGGCGCGGCGGATCCGGTGCGATACTGCACCGTTGTCCTTCCGCTATCTCTCACGAGGCCCCCATGTCGCTCAAGACGCTCGTTAAATCCGGCACCGCGCTCGCGCTCGCCGGCGCCGTCCTCGCCACCGTCGCCGTGGCGCAGGACATCAAGTTCTTCCGCATCGGCACCGGCGGCACCGCCGGCACCTACTACCCCATCGGCGGACTGCTCGCCAACGCCATCTCCAACCCGCCGGGCTCGCGCGAATGCGACAAGGGCGGCAGCTGCGGCGTGCCGGGCCTGGTCGCAACCGCGGTGGCGTCCAACGGCTCCGTCGCCAACATCAACGGCATCACGTCCGGGCAGATGGAATCGGGCTTCACGCAGTCCGACGTCGCCTACTGGGCCTACACTGGCACGGGCGTCTACGAAGGCAAGCCGAAGGTCGGCGACCTCCGCCTCATCGGCAACCTCTACCCGGAGACGATCCACATCGTCGCGCGCAAGGGCTCGGGCATCAACAGCGTGGCCGACCTCAAGGGCAAGCGCGTGTCGCTCGACGAGCCCGGCTCGGGCACGCTGGTCGACGCGCGGATCATCCTGGGAGCGTTCGGCATCACCGAAAAGGACATCAAGGCCGAGTACCTGAAGCCCAACCAGGCCGGCGACAAGATCCGCGACGGCGGCCTCGACGCGTTCTTCTTCGTCGGCGGCTACCCGACCGGCGCGATCTCGGAGCTCGCCTCGGCGGGCGGCGGAATCGACCTGGTGCCGGTCACCGGACCCGAGGTCGACAAGCTGCGCGCGCAGTACGGGTTCTTCTCGACGGACACCATTCCCGCCAACACCTACAAGGGCATCGGCGAGGTCAAGACCATCGCCGTGGGCGCGCAGTGGGTTACCTCCGCCAAGCAGCCCGACGCCCTCATCTACGAGGTGACCAAGGCGACCTGGAACGACAACACGCGCAAGCTGCTCGATGCGGGCCACGCCAAGGGCAAGGCGATCCAGATGTCCTCCGCCACCGCCGGCGCCGGCATCCCGTTCCATCCGGGCGCCGAGAAGTTCTACAAGGAAAAGGGCCTGCTCAAGTAAGCCATCCCCCGCGTACGCGGGGATGCAGTGGCGTAGCCCGGGTTGAGCGGAGCGAAACCCGGGTGGACCGTGCCGTGTTGCACCTCCCCCCGGGTTTCGCTTCCGCTCAACCCGGGCTACGCGTTTACGCAACGACGCATCGCGCGGGGGAACGGCGTGCAGGAAATCGACGGCGCAAAGACGCAGGAGCTCGAGGAGAAGTTCGACCCGGAGATGCGGTTCCGGCCGCTGCTGCCGCCGGCGACGCTGATCGTCGCCGGCCTGCTGATCGTCCTCTCCTGCTTTCACTACTACACCGCGGGCTTCGGCCTGCTGCGCGAGACCACGCATCGCGGCGTGCACCTCGCCTTCGTGCTGGGGCTCGTCTTCCTCGTCTTTCCGGCGCGCAAGGCGATGCTCGAGCGCGGCCGGCCTTCGGCGTGGCACTCCCCCGGCGGCGTGGCGCTCGTCGACTGGGTGCTCGCCGCGGCGATCGCGGTGTCGGTGCTCTACATTCCGTGGATCTACGAGGACCTCGCGTTCCGCGTCGGCAATCCGCTGCCGATCGACGTCTGGATGGGCTCGGTGCTGGTCGTGCTGCTGCTCGAGGCGACGCGCCGCGCGATGGGCTGGCCGCTGCCGCTGATCGCGATCGGCTTCATGGTCTACGCGCTCTACGGATCGGTGTTCCCCGGCCTGCTGCGCCACTCGGGCGCGTCGTGGCCGAACCTCGTCAACCACCTGTACCTCACGAGCCAGGGCATCTACGGCATCGCGGTCGGCGTGGTCGCGACCTACGTGTTCCACTTCGTGCTGTTCGGCGTGCTCGCCACGCGCATCGGCCTCGGCAAGCTGTTCCTCGACATCGCCTCCGCCGTCGCCGGGCGCTACGCCGGCGGCCCGGCCAAGGTGAGCGTGTTCGCCTCCGCGATGTTCGGCATGCTCTCCGGGTCGTCGGTCGCCAACGCGGTCACCGTCGGCTCGCTGACGATTCCCGCGATGATCCGCCTCGGCTATCCGCGCCATTTCGCCGGCGCGGTCGAGGCGGCGTCGAGCACCGGCGGCCAGATCACGCCGCCGATCATGGGCGCCGCGGCGTTCCTGATGATCGAGTTCCTGAACCTGCCGTACCAGACGATCATCATCGCCGCGATCGTGCCCGCGTTCATGCACTTCTTCGGCGTGTTCATGCAGGTGCACTTCGAGGCGAAGAACCGCGGGCTGCGCGGCCTGACCGCCGAGGAACTGCCGGACGTGCGCCAGTCGCTCAAGGCGAACTGGCCGACGCTGATCCCGCTCGCGCTGCTGATCTGGATCATCTCGAGCGGATCGACGCCCTACCTTGCGGCATTCACCGGCATTTCGTCGTGCATCCTGGTCGGGATGTTCACCACGCGCCAGGGAACGACCCTCGCCCAGGTCGTCGCGCTGGTCGTGTCGCACCTCGTGCTGCTGGCGCTGATCACCGGGCAGTTCGGCGAGTGGAACACCTATGTCTTCGGGGCGATGCTGATCCTGGTGCCTCTGGCCCAGCACGTCCTCGCGGTCGCGTCGCGGATCCGGGCGATCGACCTGATCGAGGCTTTCGAGACGGGCGCCAAGTACGCGCTGGCGGTCGGCGCGGCCGCGGCGACCGTCGGCATCGTCATCGGCGTGGTCACGCTGACCGGCGTCGGCTTCAAGATCTCCTTCATCGTCACCTCGGCCGCGCAGTCGATCGCCGCGGGCGTGCTCGACGTGCTGCCGACAGGCTGGGTCGACCTGAAGTCGGTGACGCTGCTCGCGGCGCTGGTCATGACGGGGCTCGTCTGCATCCTGATGGGCTGCGGCATTCCGACCACGGCGAACTACATCATCATGGTGACCGTCGCCGCGCCTACGCTCGGGCTGCTCGGCGTCGCGCCGCTGGTCGCCCACTTTTTCGTGTTCTATTACGGCGTGCTGGCCGACATCACGCCGCCGGTGGCGCTCGCTGCGTACGCCGCCGCGGGCATGGCCGGCTCCGACCCGTTCAAGACCGGCAACACGGCGTTTCGCCTGGGGCTGGGCAAGGTGATGGTGCCCTTCGTGTTCGTCTTCGCGCCGTCGCTGCTGCTGGTGGTGCCGGGCTTCACGTGGCAGGAGTTCGCCGTCGCGTTCACCGGCTGCATCCTCGGCATCACCTTCCTCTCGGCGGCACTGTCGAAATACCTGCTGGTGCAGATGCGGATGTGGGAGCGCCTGGTGTGCGCCGCCGCAGCGATCCTGATGGTGGCGCCCGGCATCACCAGCACCGCGATCGGCATCGCCATGGTCGTGCCGGTGATGATCCGGCAGATCGTCGCGCTCAAGCGCCCCGCCGTCGCGTAGCCCGGGTTGAGCGCAAGCGAAACCCGGGTTCCGCTGCGCTCAACCCGGGCTACTCCGTAGTCGTCACCGTTGCGCCCTGTCGGACTGGGCCAGAAGGAGCAAGTCGATCACATGACGCATCCTTTCTCACGTCTGCGCATTCGCGGCCTCGGCATCGCGGCGCGCCTCCTGCCTGCGCCGACGCCGTTCATGCTGACGGGGCCGGGCTCGTCGGTCCAACTCGCCCGATTGATCGCCGACCGTGGCGCTCGGTCCGTCCTCGTCGTGACCGATCGCGTGCTCGTGGAACTCGGGGTCGTCGCCCCGGTGTTGAACGCGTTGAAGGAGGCTGGCCTCGCGGTGACGGTGTTCTCGGAGGTCGAGCCCGATCCGACCATCGCCATCATCATGGCGGGGATCGAGCAGCTCCGGGCTTCGGGGGCGACGGCGGTGCTTGCGGTCGGCGGCGGCTCGCCGATCGACGCCGCGAAGGCCATGATCGCATGCTACGCGAGGGGTTGTCGGCCGGAGGACCTCGATGGCTACTTCAAGGTCCGCGCGCCCGTCCTGCCGTTCTTCGCGGTTCCGACCACGGCGGGCAGCGGCTCGGAGGTGACCGTCGCTTCCGTCGTCTCCGACCCGGGGGCGGGGCGGAAATTCGCCATCGTCGACAACAAGCTCGTTCCGGCGGCGATCGCGCTCGATCCGAACCTCATGGTCGGCCTGCCGCCGCACGTGACCGCAGCCACGGGCATGGACGCGCTCACGCATGCGATCGAGTCCCACCTCTCGACGTTCGCCACACCGGCGACGCGAGCCCTGTCCGTGGCCGCGGCGCGCGCGATCTTTCGCGATCTGCCCCGGGCCTGGGAGGACGGTCGCGCCGTCGACGCCCGGCAGAGCCTTGCGGTCGCGTCGTGCCTCGCCGGCCTCGCCTTCACCAGGGCGAGCGTCGGCTACGTCCACGCGATCGCCCACCAACTAGGCCCGCTCTACCACCTCCCGCACGGGTACCTGAACGCGATCCTGCTCCCGTACGTGCTCGACTTCTACGTGGACGGCGCCGCCGCGCCGATGGCGGCGCTCGCGCGCGCATGCGGGCTCGGGCGAGACGGCGAGGACCCCCGGTCTCTCGCGCTGAGTCTCGTCGCCGCGATCCGGCGGCTGAACGCGAGCGTTGGCATCCCGTCAACGATCGAGCAGATCGCCGACGCAGACATCCCCGAGATCGTACAGCGTGCGCTGGCAGAAGCGCACGGGACCTACCCGGTGCCGACGTACATGTCGGCCTCCGACTGCACGAGCGTCGTGCAGCGCGCGGCTGGCCGAGCCAGGGTCGCGACGGTGGGCCATCGCGCAAGCGCGCTCGGAGCAAGCCCCAAGAAGAAGGGAATCTAAGCCATGGAATTGTCTGTCCTCACCCTTGCCCAGTGCCTCGAACTGCAACGCGCCGCCTACCGGGCTAATCCGTATCCCGATCTTGAGCAGCGCAAGAGCGACCTCGCGGCGCTGCACCGGTTCCTCCAGGAGAACGAGGCCGCGATCATCGCGGCTATCGACGCCGACTTCGGCGTGCGACCGGCGACCGAGACACGTCTGATCGAGCTCTTCCCGGTGCGCCAGGGCATCCGCGACACCCTCGGGCAAATCGCCAAATGGATGCGTCCACAGCGCCGATCGGTCGACCACCTGGTCTTCCCCGGCGCGAGCAACCGCGTCGTCCCCCAGCCGCTGGGCGTGGTGGGCGTGATGGTCCCCTGGAACTTCCCGATCTTTCTCTCGTTCGGTCCGCTGGTCGACATCGTGGCCGCCGGCAACCGCGCGATGGTGAAGATGTCGGATCGCTCCGCCAACCTGGCGCGCCTGCTCATCGACGTGTTTCCGCGCTACCTGCCCATCGAGAAGGTCGCGTTCTTCGAAGACCTCGGGCGCGGCCCAGAGTTCTCGAAGCTTCCGTTCGACCACATGATCTTCACCGGCTCGGGCGGCGTCGGGCGCGCCGTCATGGCGTCCGCGGCGGCCAACCTCTGCCCGGTGACCCTGGAGTTGGGCGGCAAGGCCCCGGCCGTGGTGGCGCCCGATTTTCCGCTCGCGACGGCCGCCGAGCGCATCCTCTGGGCCAAGTGCATGAACGCCGGCCAGGTGTGCGTGAACGTGGACTACCTGTTCCTGCCCGAAGCCAGCATCGACGCGTTCGTGGCGCATGCCAAGCGGCTGGTTGCGGAGCGCTTTCCTGACCTGAACGGCCCGGACTACACCACGATCATCGACCAGCCCGCCTTTGATCGGCTCAACGCGACGCTCGAGGACGCCAAGGCGCGCGGGGCAACCGTGATCGACCTGGCGCCGGACCAGCAGCCCGATGCCCACCGCCGCAAGATCGCCCCGCACATCGTTCTCGGCGTGACCGACGAGATGACGATCATGAAGGAGGAGATCTTCGGGCCGTTGCTGCCCATCAAGCCCTATCGCGAGGCCGATGAGGTGATCGCCTATGTGAACGACCACGACCGCCCGCTGGCGTTCTACCCGTTCACCAACGACAAGCGGCTAGCCGAGCGCTACATCTCCCAGATCATCTCCGGCAGCGTCGGCGTGAATGAGGCCATCGTGCAGGCGGGGCAGCACGACTTGCCGTTCGGCGGCGTAGGCGCGAGCGGCATGGGGCACTACCATGGCTACGAGGGCTTCCTGACCTTCTCGAAGCTCCGACCGGTCTTTCGCCAGGCGCGCATCTCGTCGATCCAGTTGGCGATGCAGCCACCCTACGGAAAGCGCGCGGAGCTCGCCCTGGACTGGATGTTCAAGTTGCGCGGCTAGCGCCTGCGGTTGCTCGATGATCGGACATCACGCCGGTCGCGTCTGCGACGCCCGGGGCAGCGCACCGCCATCCGTGGCGTCCGAAAAATGCCGACTATGTCGCACACGGCAACTTGAGATGTTGTTGTTGACGGCCACCTTGTTTTCGAACTTGCCGACCATCGCGCTCAGGCTCGCGCCCACCGAGAGATTCTCGTTGACCCGCCACGCGGCTTACGGGAGGATCGAGAATCCGAGCAGCGTTCCCTCCTGCGCACGGTATCGTCCGACCCAGCCTTCGTCGTACTTCACCACCGATCCGAAGTTGCCGGTGACCGCGAGGCCGACCTTCCAGTCCGGCGACACGCTGTGCGAATCGAATATGCCGCCGCCGGGGAACCAGCCGATCGGATTGCCGCCGGCGTTGCCACCGAGCGCCGGTGTCGTCCCTTGCCCGATCGAAAAGCCCGGGTCGCCGTAGAGCAACTGCGCGCCGAGCGTGAGCTGGTCGCCCCCGAGCCGCGTCATGCCGGCCGGATTGGTGAAGACCGTCGAGGCGTCCTGCGCGCGCGCCGAGTATCCCGCCGACGCCAGGCCGGCACCCGCCGTACCGACCTCGTAGAGTGTCATGCCACCCGCCACTGCCAGATTCGATGCCAACGCGCCGATGCCCAGCGCGACAGCCGTGATTGAGCGTTTGAATTGGGCGCATGAGATCGATGGTCTTCGCGGGCGGGCCGTGGGCGGCGGCGAGTGAAGCGCAGAGTCGTATGGGCGCGCTACGGTGCCTTGTCGGCAACCATAAGCGTGTTCGTTGCGGCCTCGCGCTTTTCCACCTCGGCCAAATCGCGTTCGAGGAAGTAATTGACGAAGGTCCGAATCACCGCGATGGCGGCAAGACGACCGATTTCATCCCAGCTTGGCGAGAAGGCGGATTCGGCAATATCGGCAGCAAGCTGAAAGGTCAGCCCGCCGACCAGCCAGCGGGCGTACTGGATGTACGCCGCATGGAAGTGTTTGCCGGTCGCCGACGGCGACAGCATCGCGCGAAAGCTCCGGATAAAAGCCTGCACCGTTCCGAAAGCAACGACCAGCAGTGCCATGACATGAATGATCAGGACCATGTTCATGGCCATGGCAGTGAGCGTCTCCTTCATCTGAATCTCCTGAATCTATTGTGCGTATTGACTTCGTGCATCTGCCCGCGCGGTCGGGCGACGGTGCATGTTTCGTTCACGGAGACGTCACGCGATTCGATCCGCGTTCCGCGTCTGCGATGACGCGTCGAACACGATCTGGTCATACCACCAGAGCCCTTCGAACAACACCTTCGCGGCGGCGCGCTGGGCCCCCTGCGGCGCGATCTCCGCGATGGTGCGCTTGCCGTCGATCGCGTCGAAGAGCTGCTTCTGCCGCGCATCGATGGGCAGGTAGATGTCTGTGTACGTGTGACTCTTGTTGAGCACCACGGCCGCGGCGCCGGGCGGGACCTTGTCCTGCACCACGATCGTGTCCGGCAGGCGCATCGGCACGTAGTCCGGCCAGGCGTCGCCCTCGAAACTGACCGGGTGATGGCTCGGCCGGTCGCGGCGATACACCACGGCGCTATGCCGAACCATCGTTCCGCGAAACAGTTCGACTGCGGCGTACTGCTCGTCCACCGGCAGCCGCAGCAGTAGTGGCTGATGCGGTGAGGACGCCAGTGCGCCGCAATGCGGCAGGTAGGGCGCTTGCCGTACCCAGCGCCCAAGCTCGAGGTCAGCAGCACAGAGGAAATCGAGCAGTTGCGGCACCGAATAGGCACGGTCCTGCGGGTGCAGCAGCGCGTCGGCCAAACCGGCGTCGTCGCGGAAGTCGGGCGCCTTGCGCAGCAGCGGCGTCAACGGGTGATCCGGCGGCAGCGCACGCAGGCTGGCGGCAAGCTCGCGGATCTCGGCCGCCGTGGTGCCGATGCCAAGCCGGCGGCAGTAGTCCTGCAGCAGGTACACCCCTGCGCGGCCGTAGGGCGCGTAGACCATCAGTTGCATAGCGCCGTCGGGAGCGAGCACATCATGCAGCGCCCGTAAGCCTGCGTCAGGGTCAGGCAAGTGATGCAGCACGCCGGTGCAGATTACGTGCTCGAAACTCCGCCCCAGCTCGGGCGCGCGTTCCAGCGGGAGTTGCCGCAGCTCGAGATTTTCGAGGCGGTGCTTGCGCTTCAGCTTCTCGGTCTCCTCGATGCTGGTGGTACTGACGTCGATGCCTACCACCTGGGCGCGAGGCCAGCGCAATGCGACCTTGGCGGCCTGGGACGTGCCGCAACCGGCCACCAGGATGCGACGGTCGTCACGGTACGGCTGCGCGGGCCAGAACAGGCAGGCATCGGCGCGCCTACGGTCGTCGGTCCGCATTCGGCGATAGCGCTCCAGATCATCGACCGGGGGTGGGTACGGATGGCGCTCATAGAAGGCGCTTACCGCCTGCGCTACCGCGGGGGCATTCGTGCTGCGTGCTTCGTGTTCTGCCATGAACGCTGGCCCGCAGAAAGGGGATCCGGGCAACGAGACAATCATTGCCCGAATCTGTTCAACAAGGGCACCCGACATCTGGTCCGGGCGCATTCCCATCGCATCAACCGATGGGATTCGGCAGGTCAATGGTTGCGACCGCTCCCCGCCTCTTCCAGGTCTCGCATCACGGCATCCAGATTGAACGAAGCCGGCTTCTGCCGCGGCGGGAACTTGACGAAGTTCTGGATCTGCTCGGCCACCACGCCCTGCATCATGTAGATGATGTAGGCGTGGGAGATGTACCAGTCCCAGTAGGTGTTGGAGTTTTCGTCGGCGCGCTCGAACGGATCGCGGCGCAGGTTGAAGAGCTTGGGCGCGCGCAGCTTCACGAACGGCTCCACCCAGCACTTCAGCGTCGTGGCTCGCTGCTCCATCAGCACCACCTTCCAGTCCTGCATGCGGATCGCCAGGATGTCGCCGTCGTCGCTGATGTAGAAGAAGGAATTCCGCGGGCTCTCCTTCACCTCGCCCTTGAGGTAGGGCAGCATGTTGAAGCCGTCGATGTGGACCTTGAAGGTCTTCTTGCCGGCCTTGTGGCCCTTGAGAAGCTTCTCCTTGATCTCCGGCTCGCCGGCGGCGGCGAGGAAGGTCGACAGCCAGTCCTGGTGGGTGAAGATGCCGTTGATCACCGTCCCCGCCTTGAACTTGCCGGGCCAGCGCACGAAGCACGGCACGCGCCAGCCGCCCTCCCAGTTGGTGTTCTTCTCGGAGCGGAACGGCGTGATGCCGGCATCCGGCCAGGTGTTGTAGTGCACGCCGTTGTCGGTGGAGTACATGACGATGGTGTCGTCGGCGATGCCCAGCGCATCGAGCTTGTCCAGCATCAGGCCGATGTTCTCGTCGTGCGCGACCATCACGTCGTTGTAGTCGCCCTGGCCGCCGCTCTTGCCCTTGTGCTTCTCCGCGCAGTGGGTGCGGAAGTGCATCGCCGTCGTGTTGTACCAGAGGAAGAACGGCGTCTTGGCCTTGTGCGCATCGTCGATGAAGCGCAGCGCGTGCTCGGTCACCTCGTCGTCGATGGTCTCCATGCGCTTCTTCGTCAGCGGCCCGGTGTCCTTGACCTTCTGCCCGCCCTTGCCGTCGGCCTTGCAATGCAGCACGCCGCGCGGCCCGAACCTCTTCTTGAACGCCGGGTCCTTCGGGTAGTCCGGGTCCTCGGGCTCCTCCTCGGCATTGAGGTGGTACAGGTTGCCGAAGAACTCGTCGAAGCCGTGCACCGTGGGCAGGTGCTCGTCCCGGTCGCCGAAGTGGTTCTTGCCGAACTGGCCGGTGGCGTAGCCCAGCGGTTTCAGCAGTTCGGCGATGGTCGGGTCTTCCGCCTGAAGGCCGTTGGTGGCGCCCGGCATGCCCACCTTGGTCAGCCCGGTGCGAATCGGGTTCTGGCCGGTCATGAACGCGGCGCGTCCCGCGGTGCAACTCTGCTGGGCGTAGTAGTCGGTGAAGGCCACGCCCTCGTTGCCCACGCGGTCGATGTTGGGCGTGCGGTAGCCCATCTGGCCGCGGCTGTTGTAGCTGATGTTCCACCAGCCGATGTCGTCGCCCCAGAGAACCAGGATGTTGGGTTTCTTCGTTGCCATGGTCTCTTCCTTTCAGTCGCTACACAAATTCCGGATCGGCTTCGAGCCACCCGGTTCCAAAAAAGCAATGCTTTCTTCACGGCACCGTTGCGCGGTCGACCCCGCTGAAGGGCGAAGCTCGGCGCGTTGTCGCCGTGGCAGAAGCGGAACTTCCTGCCGCTGCCGCAGGGGCACGGCTGATAGTGCGCCGCCCTTGGCGTCCTCGCTCGGCGACCCATGCCATCACGTCGGCAGGCGGGCGGTTCTGCCGCAGCAGTTGCACCATCACGTTGAAGGTCGGGCCGGTATGCGTGAAGAAGAGCTCGAGGCCCGGGCACAGGTAGTTCTGGCCCGGTTCGCCGTCGCGCGACACCGCGAACCGGTCCTTGGGACAGCCGCCGTTGCACCAGTTGCGGACCTTGCAGCCCCGGCACTGGGCCGTCAGCGTGTCCTGCTTGTCCTGGCCGAACTTGCGCTGCGCGGCGGATGCCACCAGCGCGAGCATGTGCGTCTCGTGGATGTTGCCGAGCTTGTACTTGGGCTCGACGAAGTGATCGCAGGAGTAGAGATCGCCGTTGTGCTCCAGCGCCGGGCCGTAGCCGCAGGTGGGCGCATGGATGCACAGCAGGTGGCGGCCGAAGAAGGCCTCCAGCGTGACGTCGAAGAGCTGCACGAACACCTGACCCACGTCGTGGCGCACCCACTCCTCGAAGACGTCGATGAGGAAGCGGCCGTACTGCTCGGGGCCCACGGTGCGCTCGGTGACCAGGTTGCCGGTCTGCGTGTAGAGGAGGCGCTTCTTGCCGGCCTGCTCGCTCCAGCCCTTGTTGGCGATCTGGATCGTCTGTTCGGTGGCGCGCTCGATGATCGGGATGAACTGCACCCACTTCGCCTGGAGCTCGTCGCGGAAGAAGCGATAGACGGCGCGGCCGTGGTGCTGGTTGGCGGCGTTGACGGTGCACAGGATGTTGAAGTCGACCTCGTGCTTGCGCAGGTACCGCCAGCCGCGCATCACCAGGTCGAAGGTGCCCTGCCCGCGGCGGTCGACGCGGTAGGTGTCGTGCAGTTCGCGCGGGCCGTCGACGCTCAGGCCCACGAGGAAGCCGTGCTGCTTGAAGAACACGCACCAGTCGTCGTCGATGAGCAGGCCGTTGGTCTGGAACGTGTGCTGCACGACCTGCCCGGGCCGGCGATGCTTCTCGACCAGTTCCACCGCGCGGCGAAAGAAGTCGAGCTTCATCAGCGTGGGCTCGCCGCCCTGCCATGCCACCGTCACCTGCGGTGCGCGGTGCGACTCGAGCAGCTGGCGGATGTAGGCCTCGAGCGTGGCCGCCGACATGCGGCTCCTGTCGTTCGGGTACAGCGCTTCCTTGGACAGGAAGAAGCAGTACGTGCAATCGATGTTGCAGGTCGACCCGCTCGGCTTGGCCAGCAGGTGGAAGCCCGGCGGGCCGTTCGCGGGCAGCGGCGGGGACATCACGGCAGGATTGGCTTCGGCGGACAAGGTCGGTTCCGTTGCGATGTCGGATGCGGGATCGGATCGGTCGATGCGGCAGAGCCGCTACACCAATCGCAACAGCACGGCAAAGAAGGCGAACACGCCGACCAGGATGATCACGAACGAAACGGCATAGAGCGGTGTGTTCTTGCCCTTCCTGGTCATGCCCGCGACGGCCGCGAAACCGTCGCTCCACAGGTAATGCACCGTCCACCGGTACTCCAGGACCGAAAACACCGCCGCCATGACGCCGCCAAAGATCAGCGCCAGTCCCAGGTACCACGCCGCATTCGGAAATCGGACGCTGCCGACCTCGGGTGAATTTTGGAACTTGTAGAAAAACTGGAAAAGTCCGAAACCGAAGCCGATCAGCGAGACGGCCGTGCGCATGTACGCCATCATCGTGCGCTCGACGGCAAGCCGCGTGCGCAGCCAGGCAAAGTGGCTTTCCGCGGTCACGTGGACGTCGAAGCGGCTGGAGTGCTCGCCGACTTGTTCGTCACTCATCGTCGCTCTGACTTTGCCGCAGGCCCGGCGGCGTGCTGGGCAAGCCAGGCGGCGGCCGCCGCCACGGCCTGGTTGAGGGCCGCACCCAGTTGCGGCGTGGCCACGAAGACGTTCTCCTCGCCAAGAACCTCGAGCATGCCGGTCTTGGCGAGCTGATCGCGAACGACCGGATCGACGCCGACCAGCATCAGCTTGCTCTGCGCTCCTGCAGCGCCTCGCTGTAGCGCTGCAACACGGTCATGAACGTGCTCCCGATCTCGCTCTTGCCGCGCAGGTTGATCGCGACCACGGCGCGCGTGGCGTTGCCGACGCGCGGCAGCAGCTCCTCCATGCTCTTGGCCGCGGCGAAGAACAGGCTGCCGTAGACGTGCAACAGGGTGAACTGGTGGCTGGGCAGACTGTGCCGGCGGCGGCTGCTCGATCGGAAAGCCTTCCGGCTGCAGCACCCATTGGGTGACGACGACCTTGTTCGATTGGCGGAAGACGTGCAGCACGACGCTGAGCGCCACGCCGAACAGGACCGCGAACTGCAGCGGCACCGCCAGCGTGGCGAGAAAGGTGACGAGCAGGACCGCCCGCGAAATCCTGCCGGTCTTCCAGGCAATCACGGCCTGCGGGATGCGCAGGCCCTGGAATCCGGCGACGATCAGCAACGCGGCCAGCGCGGGCATGGGCACCCGCTCCACCAGCGGCCCGGCCAGCAGCACGATCAGGGCCACGAACAGGCCGACGAAGATGTTGCCCCAGCGCGATTTGGCCCCCGGCGCCCATGATCAGCGCCGTGCCCGAGACCGAGCCGCCGGCCGGAATGCCGCCGACCAGGCTGGTGGCCATGTTGGCAGCACCCTGGCTCAGGAAGTCGCGCGACACGCTCGGGGTAGCGGCCGTCGGGGTTGGGCGTGCCCTGGCTGACGCCTGCGCCCTGCACCAGGCCGATGATGGCGATGGACAAGGCCGGCAGCCACAGCGACAGGACCAGCGACAGCTGGGGCAGCATCAGTTCGGGCAGCTCGCGCGGGATGGCCGAAATGCTGCCGACCGTCGGGACCGCGGCGAAGTCGGCGGCCGTGGGCAGCGCCGGCAGGCTCAGCACCGCCAGCAGCGACGGTCGCCACGGCAATGGCGATGATGAAGGCGAAGCGCTGCAAGGCCTTGAGCCACAGCAGCCCCACGATCAGCGCCAGCGTGAACACGCCGATGGTGGTGGCCTGCAGGTTGATCTGGCCGATGCGCAGCAGCAGGTCCAGCGCCTGGGCCACGCGGTTCGAGAAGCTGCTCTGGTAGCCCGTCAGGTCGCTCAACTGGCCCAGGATGATCAGCGCGGCCACGCCGTTGAGAAAGCCGGTCATCACCGAGTTGGAGACGAAACGGATCAGGAAGCCCAGCCGGAACAAGCCGGCCAGCAACTGGATCACCCCCACCAGCAGCACCAGCACGACCAGCGCCTCGGCCCTCTGGCCGGCGGGAAACTCCACCAGCACGACGCCGGCGGCCACGGCCAGCGCCCCGGTGGTCGACACGTTCATGAAGACCGAGCTGCTGAAGATCGCGCCGACGGGCACGGCGACCATCAGCGTGAAGATGCCCAGCACCGGATTGACCGTGGCCAGCAGCGCATGGCCCATCGCCTGCGGCACGTTGACCACCGCGAAGGTGAGCGCGGCCAGCAGGTCGGACGCGAGCAGGCTGCGCTCGGGCTTCAGGCGCTGCACGGCGTCCCGAAGCTGTTCCATTCGTGCCGGCTTGGTCATCGCTTGTCGGACAGCAACCGGATCACCGGCCCGCACCCGCGGATTGGCGGCCGATCCACCAGCGCGCGATCCGCGAAACGATCCCGCGCAGCGCCACGTAGGGCACGAAGGCGAGCAGCAGCGCGATGATCACGGCCTCGGCGGGATGGAAGGTCTTGAACTCGATGAATTGATAGATCGCGTCCATGACGAGGCCCAGCAGAATGATGCGCGCGGTGGCGATCACCGCCTCCTGCAGGCGACCTGCGCGCTTCGCGGGGTCGGTGAGCACCGCCTCCAGGAAGGGAGCGCGTCCCGTCCGGGCGTCCCTGAGGCCATCGAGAAAGGCGGCAATCGTCGCCATGACGGGCTGCAGGATGAAGCGAAAGGTCATCGGACCGCTCGAACGCTCGAGCAGGTTCTGCCAGACGCGCGCGCGAACTTCCGCCGAGAAACCGTTCTGCGCCAGACCGACGACGACGAAGGCCACCACCAGCACGACCACCAGTCGCGCCAGGAAGAGCTTGGACCTGGAGACTTCTTCTGTCATCGCCTGGAGCCTCTCTTCCGCGCGAAGCGTCGCAGTCCGGACAGGTGGCCGAAGGCTGCGGAAGCCCCCTGCCGCGCACGCGCAGTCGGACAGCTTTTGACCATACTGGCTCACAGCGGAGGGCCGCGCCTTGACGTGGATCAGCCGTTGCTGTCGGGGCGGCCCCGCACCGGCTGTGCTCCCGTGGAACGATACCATGCCGCGCCAAGGTCCGGCCCGCCGCGGGTGCTCGATCAGAGGCGACAATGGCGCAGGCGCCGGAGTTCCGTCGCGTGCGTCCCTGCGCTTGACAATGCATTAACAAATCCATTAACGTATACGTCAATTCGATGCGCACGGGCGCCGCCGCGCCCGATGCGCGCCAGCCACCGGAGGATTCCAGCCGTGCCCGACCAGCCGCAGCCCGCGCTCCCGCTCGACGGCATCGCCTTCACCGGCGCCGGATTGCGGCGGCCCGAGTGCGTGCTCGCCACCGCCGACGGCTCGCTCTACACCGCGGACTGGCGCGGCGGCGTCGCGCAGACCGCCCCGGACGGGCACGTCGCCCTGTACGCCGGCGCGCTGGAGGGCGGCCGGCCGCTGCGGCCGAACGGCATCGCGCTGCGCGCCGACGGCAGCTTCCTGCTCGCCGACCTCGGCGAAACGCAGGGCGGCGTGTTCGTGCTCTCCCGCGATGGTTCCGTGCGCCCGCTCGTCGAGCGCGTCGACGGCGTCGACCTGCCGCCGACCAACTTCGTGTTCGAGGACGACCGCGCCCGCGCGTGGATCACCGTCAGCACGCGTCGCACCCCGCGCGCGGACGCGTATCGCGCCGACGTCGCCGACGGCTTCATCGCCGTGGTAGACGGGCGCGGCGCGCGGATCGTCGCCGACGGCCTCGGCTACACCAATGAGGCGCTGATCTCGCCGGACGGCGCGTGGCTCTACGTCAACGAGACCTTCGGCCGGCGGCTCTCGCGCTTCCCCCTGCGCGCCGACGCCACGCTCGGCGCGAAGGAAGTGGTGACGACCTTCGGCCACGGCACGTACCCGGACGGGCTCGCGTTCGACGCCGAAGGCGGAATCTGGATCACGAGCATCGTCTCCAATCGCGTGATCCGCGTGGCGCGGGACGGCCGTCAGACGCTGATGCTCGAAGACGCCGACCCGACACACACCGACTGGGCCGAGGCGGCGTACCTCGCCGGCACGATGGGCCGACTGCACCTCGACAAGGCCGCGGGCCGGATCCTGCGCAACATCTCGAGCCTCGCCTTCGGCGGGCCCGATCTGCGCACCGCGTACCTCGGTTGCCTGCTGGGCGACGCGCTGGCGCATTTCCGCTCGCCGGTGGCCGGCCACGCGCCGCGGCACTGGCTCTACTGATCGACTGGACGCCCCCCTCGTGGCCACCGGGAAAACCTCCGCCAGGCTGTTGCCGTCCACGGCAGTTGCGCGGGCCGCGCGAGCAGTCCGGCCGCCACCGCGCGCCGCGAAGCCGCGCCTGCAGGCTGCGGCATCGCCGCGCGGCTCGCGGGTCGGCGAGGCCTACGACGCCATCCGCCGGCGGATCCTCGACAACGTCTATCCCCCCGGCCACCAGGCGCTCGAAGGCGAGATCGCCGCCGAATTGGGCATCAGCCGCACGCCGGTGCGCGAGGCGCTGATCCGGCTCGCCAACGAAGGGTTGGTCGAGGTGATTCCGCGGCACGGCATGCGGGTGCTCCCGGTCTCCCCGTCCGACATGGCCGAGATCTACGTCGTGCTCGCAGCGCTCGAATCGGCCGCGGCGGACCTCCTTGCGCGACGCCGGCCGAGCGACGCGGAATTGAAGCCGCTGGTCGAGGCCACGCGCGACATGAGCCGCGCGCTGAAGGCCGACGAGCTCGACGCCTGGGCCGCCGCGGACGAGCGCTTTCACCAGGGCCTGGTCGAGCTCGCGGGCAACCGCACGCTGGTGGACGCCGTGGCGCGGCTGTGGGACCGCGCGCACCGGGCAAGGATGTTCACGCTGCGCCTGCGCCCGAAGCCCGTCAACTCCACGCAGGAGCACATGGCGATGCTCGAGCGCATCCGCGCCGGAGACGCCGCGGGCGCCGTGGAGGTCAACCGCAGTCACCGCGAGCGCGCGACGCGCGAGCTCATCGCGATCTTCGAACGCTATCGTCTCATCCAGCTCTAGGCGGAATCCATGGCCACTCCCGTTTCGTTCGACATCGCCGTGCTCCCCGGCGACGGCATCGGCACCGAAGTCATGGCGGCCACGCTCGACGTCCTCGCGGCGTTGCAGCGGCGCGCCGGCGGCTTCGACCTCCGGTTTACCAGCCATCCGGGCGGCGCGCAGTGCTACGCCGACACCGGCGTGGCGCTGCCCGACGCGACCATGAAGGCGAGCGAGCGTGCCGACGCGATCCTGTTCGGCGCGATGGGGCTGCCGCACATCCGCTATCCGGACGGCACGGAAATCGCGCCGCAGCTCGACCTGCGCGTCGCGCTCGAGCTCTACGCCGGCGTGCGGCCGATCCGCGCGATCCCTGGCCTGCCCGGGCCGCTCGCCAGCCCGCGCGCCGCCGAGATCGACTTCGTGCTGATCCGCGAGTCGACGGAAGGCCTGTTCTGGGCGCGCGGCCGCGGCGAGCGCGACGGCGAGCTCGAAGCGCGCGACACCATGCGCATCACCCGCGCCGGTAGCGAGCGCGTCGCCGATTTCGCCCTGCGGCTCGCCGCGCGCCGCAAGCTCTCCGGCCGGCCGGGGCGCTGCACCTGTGTGGACAAGGCCAACGTCTTCGGGTCGCTCGCGTTCTTCCGCCAGATCTTCGAGGAGCGGGCGAAGGCGTTCCCGCAGGTCGCCGCCGACGCCGCGTACGTCGACGCCACAGCGCTCAACATGGTGCTGAAGCCGTGGACCTTCGACGTGATGGTGACCGAGAACATGTTCGGCGACATCCTCTCCGACCTCGGCGCGGGTCTGGTCGGCGGCATGGGCCTCGCCCCCTCCGGCGACGTCGGCGACCGGCACGCGCTGTTCCAGCCGTCGCACGGATCGGCGCCGGACATCGCGGGCAGCGGACGCGCCAATCCGACGGCGATGCTGCTGTCCGCCGCGATGATGCTCGAATGGCTGGGCGAGCGGCACGGCAACGCCGCGTGCGTCGACGCCGCGAGGCTGCTCGACGGCGTCGTCGATCGCGTGTTCGTCGACGGCCGCGTGCGGCCGTTCGAGTTCGGCGGGACCAGCGGCACCGCGGACGTTGCCGCCGCGACCATCGCGCTCATCGTGGAAGGGACGCCACAATGACGGGCAAGCTGCACGTCGCCGCGGCCGGCGCCGGGTACTTCAGCCAGTTCCAGTACCTGGGCTGGCGCAACATCGCCGAGGTCGAGACGGTGGCGCTGTCGAATCGCGACGAGGCGAAGGGCCGCGCGATGGCCGGCCGCTTCGGCGTGCCGCAGGTGTTCGGCGACTACGAGCGGATGCTCGACGCGGTCAAGCCCGACCTCGTCGACATCATCACCTCGCCGCCGTCGCACCGCGCCTTCGTCGCCGCGGCCGTCGCGCGCGGCATCCCCGCCATCTGCCAGAAGCCGTTCGGCCGCAATTACGCCGAGGCGCTCGAGATCACCGCGATCGCCGAGCGCGCCGGCGTGCCGCTGGTGATCCACGAGAACTTCCGCTGGGAGCCGTGGTACCGCGAAGCGAAGCGCCTGATCGACGAGGGCCGGCTCGGCGCGCTGCACAGCGTCGCCTTCCGCCTGCGCCCGGGCGACGGACAGGGGCCGGCGGCGTATCTCGACCGGCAGCCGTATTTCCAGCAGATGCCGCGGCTGCTCGTCGTCGAGACCGCCATCCACTGGATCGACACCTTCCGCTTCCTGATGGGCGACGTCGCGGCCGTCTACGCGCGGCTGCGCCGCGTCAACCCGGTCATCGCCGGCGAGGACGCCGGCTACATCGTGTTCGAGTTCGAGAACGCCGCGACCGGCCTCTTCGACGGCAACCGCCTGAACGACCACGTCGCCGCCAATCCCCGCCGCACGATGGGCGAGATGTGGCTCGAGGGCGAGGGCGGCGTGCTGCGCCTCGACGGCGAGGCGCGCCTGTGGTGGAAGCCCCACCACGGCGAGGAAGTCCGCCACGACTTCGATCGCGGCCCCGACGACACCTTCGGCGGCGGCGCCTGCGAGTGGCTGCAGCGGCACGTCGTGCGTCACCTCCGGGAGGGCGCGCCGGTCGAGAACACCGCCCGCGAGTATCTCGCCAACCTGCGCGTGCAGGAGGCCGTCTACGAGTCCCATGCCACGGGCCGGCGCATCGCGCTGCGTGGCTACGGGCCGCCCCCCGCGGCGGCCCCGTTCGAGCCCTGAGCCCACGCGGCCAGCCGCCGCCATCAACGTCAGCGAGGAGAAACCATGAACCGTCGTACCCTGTTGCAGCAAGCCGCGGTCGCCGTCGCGCTCGCCACCCTGTGGGCCGGCGTCGCCGCCGCGCAGACCGTGCTCAAGTTCAGCCACACCGACCAGCCAGGCGGCGCGCGGCAGAAGGCCGCCGAGCTGTTCGCGCAGAAGGTCGAGCAGTACACGCAGGGCCGCTACAAGGTGCAGATCTATCCCGCGGGGCAGCTCGCCAACGACCCGAAGGGCGTCGAGCAGCTGCAGCTGGGCGGCATCGATTTCACGGTCACCGGCACCGGCACCTACGCGACGCACATCCCGACGCTCAACCTCACCGCGATGCCGTTCATCCTCGAGAGCTACCAGCAGGGCTGGAAGCTCTACGACGAATCGAAGTGGATGCAGGCGCAGTTCGCCAAGGGCCCGGAGAAGGGCTTCCGCTTCCTGTCGACGTTCGAGGCGGGCTTCCGCTCGATGACGACCAAGGAGCCGCTCAACACGCCCGCCGACGCCAAGGGCAAGAAGCTGCGCAGCTTCCCTAACGAGATGATGCGCTGGCAGCTCGAGGCGATGGGCTTCAACGTGCAGATCATGCCGCTGCCCGAGGTCTATCTGGCGATCCAGCAGGGCACGGTGAGCGGGCAGGAGAACCCGATCGACACGATCTACGCCAACAAGTTCTACGAGGTGGCGCCGAACGTCACGCTGACGCAGCACGTGTACAGCCCCATTCCGCTCACCATCTCGGAGAAGACCTGGCAGAAGCTCTCGCCCGCGGACCGCGAGGCGGTGACCAAGGCGGCGAAGGAAGCCGCGGATTGGAGCCGCAAGGAAGTCAGCGGCAACGACGACCGCCAGCTGAAGGAGATGGAGAGCAAGGGCGCGAAGATCGCGCGGCCCAACATCGCTCCGTGGCGCGAGGCGGTCAAGCCCGTCCAGGACCAGGCGAGGGCGAAGTACGGCGCCGACGTCGATGCCATCCTCGCCGACGCGGAAGCGGTGCGCAAAGCGCTGCCGGCGAAATGACCGGATTACCCGGCGACGTGCTGCCGCCGGCCCCGCCCGCCCCGCCGCTGCTCGCCGCGTTCGGCGCCGCCGTCGACTGGTCGGTGGTCGCCATCGGCGCCGCGATGATCGCGCTGGTCTTCGCCAACGTGATGCTGCACGTGGTCAGCAAGGACTTCGCGTGGGTCACCGAGCTGGCCGAGCTGCTGATGGTGTGGGTGACGTTCCTCGGCGGCGCGTGCGCGGCGCGGCGCGGCGCGCAGATGACCATCACCGAGTTCATCGACAAGCTCCACGGCGGCGCGCGGCGCGCGGCCGACGCCGCGGTGGACGTGTTTGCCGCCGGCGTGCTGGGCGCGCTGGTCTGGTACGGCATCAACCTCACGATCGCGGGCTGGGGGAACGAACTCACCGTGCTGCACGTGCCGATGTCGGTGCAGTATTCCGGCATGCCGGTCGGCTGCGCGGCGATGCTGGTGTGGGTGCTGTGGGACCTCGTGCGCATCGCGCGCGGCGAACTCGCGCGAAGTGCGCTGGGGCACCTGAGATGCTGACCGGGCTGCTCTTCCTCGGCTTCTTCGGGCTGGCACTGGCCGGCGTGCCGCTGATGTACTCGCTGCTCGGCGCCACGGTCGGCGCGATCCTCTTCGCCGGCCTGTCGCACCCGCTGGAAACGATCTTCCTCACCTTCATCGGCGGCGTCGAGCCGTTCATCCTGATCGCGGTGCCGCTGTTCATCTTCGCCGGCGAAATCCTGTCGTCGGGCGGCGTGGGCAAGCGGATCGTCGACTTCGCGCGCGCGCTGCTGGGATTCCTGCCGGGCGGACTCGGCGTGGTCACCGTCGCCGCGTGCCTGATGTTCGGCGGCGTGTCGGGCTCGGCCATCGCCGACACCGCCGCGATCGGCTCGCTCGTGATCCCCGCGATGGTGCGGCGCGGCTATTCGCGCGCCTTCGCCGCGGCGCTGCTCGCGGTGGCCGGCACGCTGGCGCTGCTGATGCCGCTGTCCATCCCGTTCCTCGTCTACGCCTTCATCTCGGGCGTGTCGATGCGCCAGCTGTCGATGGCAGGCATCGTTCCGGGACTCCTCGCTGCGGTCGCCCTCATGGGCGTGTGCATGTGGCACGGCAAGCGCACGGGCTGCGACGACGGCGACGAGCGCCTCTCGCTGCGCGAGATCTGGGCGGCGACCAAGGCCGCAGGCCCTGCGCTGCTGATGCCGGTCATCATCGTCGGCGGCATCTGGTCGGGCGTCTTCACGCCCACCGAGTCCGCCGCGGTGGCCGTGGTCTACGGCGTGACCGTCTCGCTGACGCTGTACAAGGACATCAGCGTGCGCGACCTGCCGCGGCTGCTGGTCAACGCCTTCCAGACCAGCGCCACGGTGATGCTGGTCATCGGCGCCACCGGCGCCCTCGCGTGGCTCATCACGGTCGAGCAGGTCGCCACCCAGATGGCGATGTGGATCAAGCTCGTCGCCAGCGAGCCGTGGATGTTCCTGCTCTTCGTCAACGTCGCGCTGCTGCTGCTCGGCATCTTCATCGAGCCGCTGCCCGCGATGCTGCTCACCGTCCCGCTGCTGCTGCCGATCGCGCAGGCGTTCCACATCGACCTCGTGCACCTCGGCGTGATCATCACCGCCAACCTCGCGATCGCCCTCTACACGCCACCGGTGGGTGGTACGCTGTTCGTCGCTGCCAAGCTCGCGGGCGCGGGGATCGGCGAGATCACCAAGGCGCTGATGCCGCTGCTGATCGCCGCGATCATCGCGCTGTTCATCATCACCTACGTGCCGTCGCTGACGACGGTGATTCCCCGGCTGCTGTTATAGGACGCTGCCATGCTTCTGGGCTGCATCGCCGACGATCTCACCGGGGCGACCGACCTCGGCGTCACGCTCGCGCGCGAAGGGCTGTCGGTGATCCAGGCGAACGGCGTGCCCGCGGCGGCGATGGCTGTGCCGCCCGCCGACGCCGTGGTCGTGGCGCTGAAGTCGCGCACGAGCCCGCCGGAGGAGGCGGTTGCCCAGTCGCTGGCGGCGCTTGCGTGGCTGCGCGCGCACGGCGCCGAGCGCATCTACTTCAAGTACTGCTCGACGTTCGACTCGACGCCGCGCGGCAACATCGGGCCGGTGACCGAGGCGCTGCAGGCGGCGCTGGGGGTGGCGCCCGGCGATCCGCCCACGCCGGCCACCCCTGCGTATCCGCGCAACGGACGCACGGTGTATCTCGGCCACCTGTTCGTCGGCGACGTCCTGCTGTCGGACTCCGGCATGCGCAACCACCCGCTGACGCCGATGACCGATGCCAGCCTCGTACGCGTGCTCGCCGCGCAGGCGCGGGGCAAGGTCGGGCTCGTCGCCGCGGCCGACGTCGAAGCCGGGGTCGACGGCGTGCGCCGCGCGTCTCGCGGCGCTCGCGGCGGCCGGTTGCCGACATGCGATCCTCGACGCGACGCGCGACGAGCATCTGGTCGCCGCCGGCGCGGCGTGCCTGGAGCTGCCGCTCGCGACCGGCGGCGCCGGACTGGCGCTGGGTCTCGCCAGGGCGCTCGCGCCGCGGGCACGGCCGGGCGGCGGCGCGCTGGTCGAAGCCGGCGCCGCCGGGCCCGGTGGCGTGGCTGTCGGGCAGCTGTTCCGAGGCGACGCGCGGTGCAGATCGCCGCGGTGCGCGACACCGTCGCCGTCGTTCCGGCTCGACCCGCTCGCGCTCGCGCGCGACGCGGAACACGCTGCGGGCATCGCTGCACGCGCCATCGCCGCGCTGGGCGACAAGCCCGTCCTCGTCTACGCGACCGCCGATCCGGACGCGGTGGCGCACGCCCAGCGCGAGCTCGGCGTCGAGCGCGCGGCGACGCTGGTCGAGGGCGCGTTCCGGCGCATCGCCGGCGCGCTCGCCGCTGCCGGCGTGCGCGCGTTCGTCGTGGCCGGCGGCGAGACCGCAGGCGCCGTCGTCGACACGCTCGGCGTGCGCGCGCTGGCGATCGGCCCCGAGATCGATCCCGGCGTGCCGTGGACGCTCGCCGTCGGCGGCGAGGCCCACCGCCTCGCGCTCAAGTCCGGCAACTTCGGCGCGCGCGACTTCTTCGTCAAGGCCACGCGAGATGCTGCGATGAGCGATGCCGCGTTACGCGAGGCGTTGTGCCGGCTGGGTCAGTCGCTCTACGGCCGCGGCCTCACGCACGGCAGCACCGGCAACCTGTCGGTGCGCACGGTCGACGGCTACCTGATGACGCCGACCGGATCGAATCTCGGCAGCCTCGACCCCGCGCGGCTGTCGCAGCTCGACCGCGCAGGGCAACCTCGTCGCCGGCGACCCGCCGACGAAGGAAGCGCTGCTGCACCTCGCGATGTACGAGATGCGCAGCCGCAACGCGGCGGTCGTCCACCTGCACTCGACCCATTCGGTCGCGGTGTCGGTGCTGGCGGACGTCGATCCCGACGACGTGCTGCCGCCGCTATACCGCCTACTACGTGATGCGCATCGGCACGCTGCCGCTGGTCCCCTATTTCCCGCCCGGCGACGCCGGCCTCGCCGACGCCGTGCGCGGCTATGCCGGCAGGCACCACGCGCTGCTGCTCGCCAATCACGGGCCGGTGGTCGCCGGCTCCAGTCTCGCCGCGGCGGCCGATGCGGTCGAGGAGCTCGAAGCGACCGCGCGCCTGCACCTGATGCTGCGCGGGCAGCCCGTGCGCTGCCTCACGCCGTCCGAAGTCGCGACGCTGCGCGAACGCTTTCCCGTCTGAGCCCTGGAGAGAGGCATGTACGTCGTCACCGTCGAATTCACCGTGCATGCGCAGTACGTCGAGGCCTTCCGCGCCCGCGATGCTGGAAAACGCCCGCGCGTCGCTGGCGCAGGAGCCCGGCTGCAGGCAGTTCGACGTCTGCGTCGATCCGGCGGCGCCGGCCGCCGTCTTTCTCTACGAGGTCTACGCCGACCGCGCCGCGTTCGACGCCCACCTCGCCGCACCGCATTACCTCGCATTCGCCGCCGCGGTCGCGCCGTGGGTCGCGGCGAAGGTCGTGCGGACGTACGAGCGGATGGATTGACGCCGCCGGCCGCGGCCCCTCGATGGATGGCCGCGCGCCGTCGTCGGGCGGCGCGGCCGCCTTCGCGCGCGCGATCGCCGCTTGCGCAGTCCTACCGCTCCCGCGCGAGCCACGCGCGGATGCGCAACCCGTAGACGTTGACCGCGAGACCGGCCAGCACCAGCGCGGCGCCGACCGCCTGCACCGGCGCGAGCGTCTCGCCGAGGAAGAGCGCCCCGCTCGCGAGCCCGGTCACCGGAATCAGCAGCCCGAACGGCGAGATCAGCGGCGTCGGGTAGCGATGCAGCAGCGCGTTCCAGGTGCCGAAGCCGAACAGCGTCGCGCCGTAGGCCATCACCGCCACGCACGCCCATGCCTTGCCGCTCATCGCGACCACCGCGTGGAACGCGGCGGGGCCGCCTTCGAAGAGGTACGACAGCGCGGCCAGCGGCAGCGGCGGGACGAGGCTCGACCACACCACCAGCGCGAACATGTCGGCGCCGTGGTCGCCCGCGCCGCGCTTGGCGATGATGTTGCCGGTGCCCCACGCCATCGCCGCCAGCACCACCAGCGCGAAACCGGTGAAGGTGCCGGCGCTGTCGTGCGCGAGCTTCCAGGCGGCCAGCACCAGCAGGCCCGCCGCGCCGATCGCCGCGCCCTGGACCTGGTGCCGCTGCAACCGGTCGCCGGCAAAGGCGACGGCGAGGCCCATCGTGAAGAAGACCTGCACCTGCATCACGATCGAGGACAGCCCCGCGGGCATGCCGAGCTTCATCCCGAGAAAGAGGAGGCTGAACTGGAAGACGCCGATCGCGAGCCCGTAGGCGGCGATGCTGCGCCAGGGCATGGTTGGCCGGCGGATGAAGAACACCATCGGCACCGACGCGCAGAAGAAGCGCACCGCGGCCAGCGCGAAGGGCGGCACCTCGACCAGCGCGACCTTGATCGGGACGAACGCGAAACCCCAGACGGCGACCACGGCCAGCGCAAGCGCCAGGTCGCGCGGGGAAAGATGGGCTGTAGCCTGGGTTGAGCGTACGCGAAACCCGGGGCGGCTCAGAAATTCAACTCCGGCGGCAGGTACTTCGCGAGCAGGTCCTCGTAGTACGGTCGCAGCGCGGCGAGCTGCGGCCGCTGCGGCGACTTCGAGTAGAGGTCGTACGGGTTGAACTTGCGTACCCACGGCAGCATCGCGCGGTCCGTGGCGTCCGTGAGCCAGCCGTACTCGTCCTCGCGGTGCCACGCGTAGAACGAGTGGTAGCGGATCATGTACTGCGCGGGCAGCGGCAGGTAGTCCTTCGTCAGGTGATATAGGTACTCGTCGTGCCCCCAGGACATCTGCACGTTCGCGAGCCCGCAGTTCGGCGCGTAGATGCCCGTGCCGCTCTGGAAATCGGCTGCGGGCGCTGTCCGGGTTGGCGGCGAAGAATTCGCTGTAGACGATGCGGGGCGAGTAGGGGCAGCCGGTGGGGAAGGTGTCGCCGACGACCGCCCACTGCGGCTCGCCGAAGAGGCACAGCACCTTGCCCAGATCGTGGATGAAGCCGGTCAGCACCATCCACTCGGGATGGCCGTCGGCGCGGATCGCCTCGGCGGTCTGCAGCAGGTGGTCGATCTGCGGCAGGGCGATGTCGGGATCGGAGTCGTCGACGAGCGTGTTGAGATAGTCGAGCGCCTCCCATGGGGTCATCGTGCGCCGGTCGAAGCGCAGGAACTCCGCCTGCTTCGCCCGCGCGAACCCGTGCGTCTGGTGGGCGTGGTTGAGGCGGTAGAACTCGCGGACCGTGTCGCGGACGGCGTGCTCGTAATCGCGGTAGGCGTCGCGGGACTTGGCGGTAGCGGCGTTGCGCATCGGATTCTCTTGCGGCGGGGCAGAGGCGAAAATGATACGCCAGTCCTCGACGGCGACGTGGCGCGCAGCTCGCGCCGTCGCGTAGCCCGGTGTTGAGCCGGCAGGCGAAACCCGGGTGGTTGTGCCCGTGGCCCCGATTGCCCCGGGTTTCGCTGGCGCTCAACCCGGGCTATGCAACCCCGGTCACGCAAACCGGATTACGCAAACTCCATTACGCGACACCGGTCATTTGAAGTTGCCGGCGACCGCGTACGCGAGCTCGTCCGGCTTGAGGTAGCGCACGAGCGCCGCGTTGACATCCGCAGGCGTCAGCCGGGCAAGCGCGGCGTCGACGGCGGCGTCGCGGGCCCACGTCCGGCCGAGGTAGGCCTGACCGACCAGCGCCTGCGCGACGGTCGCATCGTCGGAACGCTGGGCTGCGCGCTCCTCCAGGATCCCGGACCTGGCGTGGGTGACTTCGGTGTCGCTGAAGCCGTCCTTCAGCGCCTTCGCCATCTCGTCGGCAAAGCCGGTGCGGACCCTTTCGAAATTCTCCGGGGCGAAGATCGCGTAGAGCGTTAGCGTGCTGTTCGGCTCGAACGGGTTGGCCCGGAAGAACGACCCGACGCCGTAGGACAGCCCGTCCTTCTGCCGCAGCCTCTCCCACAGCCGCGACGACGGCGAGTCGCCCAGGAGGTAGTTGGCGGCCACCAGCGCCGGATAGTCCGGACTCGCGTCGTTGAGCGGCAGGGACTGGCGGCCGATCAGGAACGCGTTCGCCTTGTCCGGCGCGTCGAACTTGAGCAGCGCCGCCTTGTTCGGCACGAGCGGCTCCGGCACGCGCGCGTACGCCGCGCGGCTCGACCAGCCGCCGAACAGCTCGGTGAGGAGCGCGCGCGCCTCATCGGCGTCGAAATCGCCGACGATGGCGAGCTCGCCGTTGTTCGCGCCGTAGAACTGCGCGTGGAAGTCGCGGACCTTGTCGGCGGTGATGCCGCGGATCCAGGCGAGCTCCTCGTCGAGCGTGGGCACGTAGCGCGGGTCGCCGGCCGGATACGGATTGTTGTTCCGGCGCAGCGCGCGCACGGCGATCTGCTGCGGATCGGTCCGCGATGCCTCGAGCTCGGTCGTGCGCTGGCGCTTCAGCTGGTCGAGCTCGTCCGGCGGGAACGACGAGGTGCGCAGCACGTCGGCGACGAGGCGCAGCGTGTCCGGCAGTTCCTTGCGGTAGGTCTGGCCGGAGAGCGACGCACTCGTCTCGGCGCCCTTGACGTCGACGTGCGCGCGCAGCTGGTCGAGCGCGTCCTCGATTTCCTGCCGGTTGCGCCGGGTCGTGCCGCGCAGGAGCATCGACCCGGCCATCGCGCCGGCCGGCTGCTTGCCGAACACGGATTTCTCGTCGCCGTAGTGGAGTGTCAGCGCGAAATTCACCGCGGCGCCGCGCGTCTTCTTGGGCAGCAGCGCGACCTTCATGCCGTTGCCGAGCGTAAAGCGCAGCGTGCGCGCGTCGAGGTTGGCGGGGCTCGTGTCGAACGACTCGCCGGTCGAGGCGGCGGCGTCGCCCTTGTAGTCCTTCACCAACGCCGCAACGTCGACCGTGGCCGGCGTGGCCGCGCGGTCGGGCTGCGCGTCCGGGATGAACTCGCCCATCGTGACATTGGAGCGCTTGAGGTAATCCACCGCGACACGCTGCACTTCCGCGGCCGTCACGTCGCGGTAGCGGTCGCGCTGCAGGAAGAACAGGCGCCAGTCGCCCAGCGCGATGGCCTCGGACAGCGCGATGCCGAGCTTCTGCGGGTCGCTGATCACCTCGTCGAAGTACTTCGCCGCCTTGGCGCGCACGCGCGCGACCTCGGCCGCGGTCACCGGCTCCTTCGCGAGGCCCTCGATCGTCGCCGCCATCGCGTCGCGCGCCGGCGCGGCGGCTTCGCTCTCCGGAATCTCGGCGAAGAACGTGATGGTGCCGGGGTCCTTCTGCGCCTCCTGCCAGACGCTGACCTTGGTCGCCTTCTTCGCCTCGACCAGCGCCTTGTAGAGGCGGCCCGAGGGGGCGATGGTGAGGAGCTCGCCGAGGGCGTCCGAGGCGATGTAGTCCGGGTGGGCGCCGCGCACCGTGTGGTACATCATGGCGACGTAGCGGCTGTTGCCGGCGCGGCGCAGCGTCACCGAGCGCTCGCCCTCCTGCAGCGGCTCCTGCGTGTAGATCGCGGGCAGCTCGCGCGCCGGCTTCGGGATCGCGCCGAAGTAGCGGGCGATCAGCGCGAGGGTCGGCTCGGGGTCGAACTTGCCGGCGACGATCAGCACCGCGTTGTCGGGCTGGTAGTAGCGCTGGTAGAAGGCCTGCAGCCGCTCGATGTTGACGTTCTCGATGTCGGAGCGGGCGCCGATCGGCATGTGCCCGTAGTTGTGCCACATGTAGGCGGTGGACAGCATCTTGCCGAACAGCACGAGCTGCGGGTTGTTCTCGCCGCTCTCGAATTCGTTCCTCACCACCGTCATCTCGGAATCGAGGTCGCTCTTGCGGATGAACGAATTGACCATGCGGTCGGCTTCCATCGCCAGCGCCCAGTCGAGGTTGTCGCTGCTCGCGGTGAACGACTCGAAGTAGTTGGTGCGGTCCCACCCGGTGCTGCCGTTGAATTCCATGCCGCGCTTGCCGAGCTCGGTCATGATGTTGCCGCGCGCCGGCGTGCCCTTGAACACGAGGTGCTCGAGCAGGTGCGCCATCCCGGTCTCGCCGTAGCTCTCGTGGGCGGCGCCGACGCGATAGGTGACGTTGACGGTGGTCGTCGGCTTCGACGCGTCGGGGAACAGCAGGACGGTGAGGCCGTTGGCGAGCCGGTACTCCGTGATGCCTTCGATGGAGGGGCCTTGGGTCACGCCGGCCGGCAGCGTGGCGTGGGCCCCGGCAGCGACGGCGGCGGCCGCGAGGGCGACGACGAACGTCGTGGCACGGCGGAAAAGCGCAAGCGTGGAGAGCATGGATGGGCCTGGAAAATGGGGGTGTCAAGCATAACCGGCGCCCCCGCCAAGACGGGGAGCGTGCGATGGACCGCCGGCGGCGCCGATAGTTCGCGGTTTGCCGCGATCAACGTGATCGCAACGTTTCGTAGCCCGGCGTTGAGCGAAGCGAAACCCGGGGCCAACGGGGCGATGGCCCCAACTCCCCGGGTTTCGCTTCGCTCAACGCCGGGCTACGCGACGACGCGGACGGGAATCCGGCGGCGGCCGAACTGGCCGTTGAACGCCTCGAACCGGCCGGCGATCGCCGTGCCGCAGGCGGCGCAATGGCCGTCGGCGGTCAGCCGGTAGCTGCGGATCTCGTGCCAGTCGCGCACGATCACGGCCTGCCGGCAGCCGGGGCAGAACGTGGTGCCGCCGTCGGCGTCGTGGACGTTGCCGGTGTAGACGTGGCGGATGCCCTCGGCGAGCGCGATGTCGCGCGCGCGCCGCAGCGTCGAGACCGGCGTGGGCGGCAGGTCGTCGAGCTTGTAGTCGGGGTGGAACGCCGTGAAGTGCAGCGGAACGTCGACGCCCAGCTCGCGCGCGATCCACTTCGCCATCGCCTCGATCTCGGCGGGCGAGTCGTTCAATCCCGGGATCAGCAGCGTCGTGATCTCGAACCAGACGTCGGTCTCGTGCTTCAGGTAGGCGAGCGTGTCGAGCACCGGCTGCAGGTGCGCGCCGGTCTGCTTCACGTAGAACGCGTCGGTGAACGCCTTCAGGTCGACGTTGGCGGCGTCCATCTTCGCGTAGAACTCGCGCCGCGGCGCGTCGTGCATGTAGCCCGCGGTCACCGCGACCGTCTTGACGCCCAGCGCGCGGCAGGCGTCGGCCGCGTCCATCGCGTATTCGGCGAAGATCACCGGGTCGTTGTAGGTGAAGGCGACGCTGCGGCACCCGCGTTCGGCGGCGATGCGGGCGATCGCCTCCGGCGAGGCGGCGTCCATCAGCGTGTCCATCTCGCGCGACTTGCTGATGTCCCAGTTCTGGCAGAACTTGCACGCGAGGTTGCAGCCGGCGGTGCCGAACGAGAGCACGCTCGAGCCCGGGTAGAAGTGGTTGAGCGGCTTCTTCTCGATCGGGTCGATGCAGAAGCCCGACGAGCGGCCGTAGGTGGTCAGCACCATCTCGTCGCCGACGCGCCGGCGCACGAAGCACGCGCCGCGCTGGCCGGCGTGCAGCCGGCAGTCGCGCGGGCACAGGTCGCACTGCATGCGGCCGTCGTCCAGCAGGTGCCACCAGCGACCCGGATGATCGCTCATGACGACTCCGGAACCGCGAGCGTCTCCGGTTCCCTGAACTTGGCGGCGGTGTAGCGCGCGATCGCGGATCTCGTCGTGCCAGAAGCCGGCCGCGAGCCCGGCCTTGCGCTTCAGCGCGGCGATGAACGCGCCGGGTTCGGGCAGGCTCTCCCAGACCTGCGGCAGGAACGTGGCCCGCTGTCCGCGAAAGGCGAGCACGATGCCGTCGACGCCGGGCCGCAGGCGCGCCAGCAGGTCGTCCTCGCCGGCGATCGGCAGCGGCGCCGGCGCGCTCAGCAGCGAGACCTCGATCCGGGTGACGTGAAGCTCGGCGAGCGCCAGCGGCGCGAAGCGCGGGTCCCGGAACGCCGCGTTGCGCGCGTTCTCCTCGACGTCGCGCCGCAGCGCGCGGTGCGCCTCCAGCGTGCCGATGCAGCCGCGCAGTTCGCCGTGCTGGGTCAGCGTGACGAACGTCGCGCCGGGCCGGTCGAGCTCGGCGTGCGTCGCCGCGGCGGGCGCGGCATGGCCGAACGACTGCAGCGAGGGCGCGTCGCGCCGTCTGCAGCAGCGCGCCGCCCGAGGTCAGTGGGGGCCATGGGCACCTGCGGCCGAGAAGCGGAACGCGGCGTAGCCGACGACCTGCCGCCGGTCGCCCGCGGTGTCGCCGGAATTGCGCAGGTCGAGGAGCGCGGGCAGTGAGCCCGCGCCGGCGGGCCGCGAGCAGCAGCGCGTTGACCGGCGTGGCGCCGCAGGCCGCCTCGTGGTCGAGGCGCGGCGCGAGGTCGAGGATCGTGTCCGCGGCCGCGCGGTCCAGCAACTGCGCTTCGCGGTACGGGTGGTAGTGCGACAGATCGGAGCTGACGACGATCAGCGTCTCCGGGCCGCCCCAGAGCAGGTCGAGGACTTCCGCGACGCTCTCGTCGCGTGGCGGCGCCGACCACCAGCGGGACCAGGTCGAATTCGCCGAGCACGCGCTGCAGGAACGGCAGCTGCACCTCCAGCGAATGCTCGGCGGCGTGGGCCGGCGCGTTGTCGGCAACCTGGGGCAGGCGGCGGGCGAGGGCAGCGCCGGCCGCATCGACGGCGACCGTGCCGAGCGGCGTGGCGAAGCCATCGACGCCCGGCAGCGCTAGTCCGGAGAGCGGCACGCGGTGGGCGGGACCGAGCAGCACGACGCGTCGGATGCCGGCGGCGGTCGCGGCGAGCTGCGCGTAGGCCGACGCGGCGACCGGCCCCGAGTAGACGTAGCCGGCGTGCGGGACGATCAGCGCCTTCACCGGCGCGGCGTCGCGCGACGCCGGGGCCGCCGCCGCGAGCAGGCGATCGACGGCGACGCGCAGTTCGGCGGGGTCGGCCGGGTAGAACATCCCGGCCACGGCGGCAGGGCGGGTGGTCAGCATGGGAGGCTCATCATCACCATACTTCAGATATGGGTGTGCGGGCGCAGGGAAACAAGGGTGCCGGCAGCGCAATTGACGTTTACGTAAACGTCAAGTAATCTGCGCACTCGCCCCCGGGAACGGCGGCAGCGGCGCGTGCGCGGGCGGGGGCGCCCGCCGCCCCGCGCATGGCGTAAGCTTGCCTTCCCCGCGTGCGCATCGACCGAGGTCCGCGATGAACGATCTTTCCGCCAGCCACAAGCCGCTCGTCTACAAGCCCGTGCACAAGGTCCGCTTCGTGACCGCGGCGAGCCTGTTCGACGGCCACGACGCGTCGATCAACATCATGCGCCGGATCCTGCAGGGCAGCGGCTGCGAGGTGATCCACCTCGGCCACAACCGCTCGGTCGAGGAGATCGTCAACTGCGCGCTGCAGGAAGACGCGCACGGCATCGCGATCTCGTCGTACCAGGGCGGGCACGTCGAGTTCTTCAAGTACATGCTCGACCTGCTGCGCGAGCGCGGCGGCGGCCACATCAAGGTCTTCGGCGGCGGCGGCGGCGTGATCGTGCCGGCCGAGATCAAGGAGCTGCACGACTACGGCGTCACCCGCATCTTCTCGCCGGAGGACGGCCAGCAGCTCGGACTGCAGGGGATGATCAACGAGATCGTCGCCGCCTGCGACGTCGACCTCGCCAGGGAGCAGCCGGCGGACCTTGCCGCGCTGCGCAACACCGAGGGCCCGGCGCGCGTGCGCGCGCTGGCCCGCCTCATCACCGCGCTGGAGGCCGGAGCGGTGCCGCCGAAGGCGCGCGAGGTGCTGCACACGGCCGCGGCGAAGGCGAAGGTGCCCGCGCTGGGCATCACCGGCACCGGCGGCGCCGGCAAGAGCTCGCTCACCGACGAGCTGGTGCGCCGCCTGCGCCTCGACCAGCAGGACCGGCTGCGCATCGCGATCGTCTCGATCGACCCGTCGCGGCGCAAGTCCGGCGGCGCGCTGCTGGGCGACCGCATCCGGATGAACGCGATCGAGCACCCGAACATCTACATGCGCTCGCTCGCCACGCGCGACGCCGGCAGCGAGATCTCGAAGGCGCTGCCCGACGTGATCGCCGCCTGCAAGGTCGCGGGCTTCGACCTCGTCATCGTCGAGACCTCGGGCATCGGGCAGGGCGACGCCGCGATCGTGCCGCTGGTCGACACCTCGCTCTACGTGATGACGCCCGAGTTCGGCGCCGCCGTCGCAGCTCGAGAAGATCGACATGCTGGACTTCGCCGATTTCGTCGCCATCAACAAGTTCGACCGCAAGGGCGCCGCCGACGCGCTGCGCGACGTGCGCAAGCAGTACCAGCGCAACCGCGAGCTGTTCAAGGTCTCCGCCCGACGAGATGCCGGTCTACGGGACGATCGCCGCGCGCTTCAACGACGACGGCGTGACGGCGCTCTACCAGGCGCTCGCCGCGACGCTTGCCGGCAAGGGCCTGCAGCTCGCGCCCGGGCACGCTGCCGAAGGCGGCGACGAAGCAGTCGACCGGCCAGAACGTCGATCGTGCCGGCGCCGCGCGTGCGCTACCTCGCGGAGATCGCCGAGACGGTGCGCGGCTACCACCGCTGGTCGGCCGGGCAGAGCCGCATCGCGCGCGAGCGCCAGCAGCTGCGCGCGGCGAAGGCGATGCTCGCCGCCGAGTGCGGGAAGGACGTCGCGGAGCTCGATGCGCTGGCCGCCGACCGCGACGCGAAGCTCGACGCGCGCGTCGAAGAAGCTGCTCGACATGTGGCCGAAGACGAAGGCCGCGTACGCCGGCGACGAATACGTGGTGAAGATCCGCGACAAGGAGCTGCGCACGGCGCTCACCTCGACCACGCTCTCCGGCACGCGCGTCCGCAAGGTCGCGCTGCCGGATTTCGAGGACGACGGCGAGATCGCTGCGCTGGCAGTTGAAGGAGAACGTGCCGGGCAGCTTCCCGTTCACCGCCGGCGTGTTCGCGTTCAAGCGCGAGAACGAGGACCCCACGCGGATGTTCGCCGGCGAGGGCGATCCGTTCCGCACCAACCGCCGCTTCCACCTGCTGGCCGACGGCATGCCGGCCAAGCGCCTGTCCACGGCGTTCGATTCGGTCACGCTCTACGGCAACGACCCCGACGCCGCGCCCCGACATCTACGGCAAGGTCGGCAACTCGGGCGTGTCGATCGCCACGCTCGACGACATGAAGGTGCTCTACTCCGGCTTCGATCTGTGCGCGCCGAACAACTCGGTGTCGATGACGATCAACGGGCCGGCGCCGACGCTGCTCGCGATGTTCCTCAACACGGCGATCGACCAGCAGGTCGAGAAGTTCCGCGCCGACAACGGCCGCGAGCCGACCGACGACGAGGCCGACAAGATCCGCGCCTGGGCCTACGCGACGGTGCGCGGCACGGTGCAGGCCGACATCCTGAAGGAGGACCAGGGCCAGAACACCTGCATCTTCTCCACCGAGTTCTCGCTCAAGGTGATGGGCGACATCCAGGAGTTCTTCGTCCACAACAGCATCAGGAACTTCTATTCGGTGTCGATCTCGGGCTACCACATCGCGGAAGCCGGCGCGAACCCGATCTCGCAGCTCGCCTTCACGCTCTCGAACGGCTTCACCTTCGTCGAGGCCTACCTCGCGCGCGGCATGCACATCGACGACTTCGCGCCCAACCTGTCCTTCTTCTTCAGCTACGGCATGGACCCGGAGTACACGGTGATCGGGCGCGTCGCGCGGCGGATCTGGGCGGTGGCGATGAAGCAGCGCTACGGCGCCAACGAGCGCTCGCAGAAGCTCAAGTTCCACTCGCAGACCAGCGGGCGCAGCCTGCACGCGCAGGAGATCTCGTTCAACGACATCCGCACCACGCTGCAGGCGCTGATCTCGACCTACGACAACACCAACTCGCTGCACACCAACGCCTACGACGAGGCGATCACCACGCCGACCGAGGAAAGCGTGCGGCGCGCCGTGGCGATCCAGCTCATCATCAACCGCGAATGGGGGCTCGCGAAGAACGAGAACCCGAACCAGGGCTCGTTCATCATCGACGAGCTGACCGACCTGGTCGAGGAGGCGGTGCTGAAGGAGTTCGAGGCGATCTCCGAGCGCGGCGGCGTGCTGGGCGCGATGGAGACGGGCTACCAGCGCGGCAAGATCCAGGAGGAGTCGATGTACTACGAGCACAAGAAGCACGACGGCTCGTACCCGATCGTCGGCGTCAACACCTTCCGCAATCCGCACGCCGACGCGGTGCCGGTCAAGGTCGAGCTGGCGCGCTCCTCCGAGGAGGAGAAGCAATCGCAGCTGCAGCGGCTCGCCGACTTCCAGCAGCGGCACGCGAGCGAGGCGCCGGCGGCGCTGGCGAAGCTGAAGCAGGTGGTGATCGACAACGGCAACGTGTTCGCCGAGCTGGTGAACACGGTGCGCGTGTGCTCGCTGGGCCAGATCACCAACGCTCTCTTCGAGGTCGGCGGGCAGTACCGCAGAAGCATGTGACGGCCGGCGCCGCGAGCCGGCGACTCATCCCGGATGCCGCGCCGCGAAGGCCGCGGCCGGACGCCCACCCCGCCGCCGGACTCGTCGGCGCCGGCGCGCGCTCACGCCGCATTTCCCCCGTTTCATCTCCTTCCGATTGCGGCGGCCTCCGGACGGGGTCTAGCCTGACGTCGAGCCGTGCCGCCGTGGCGGCAGCGATTGCCCGGCAGCGCGCGGCTCGACGCATCCCACCGACCAGGAGACTGCGATGAAAGCGAATCCGCACTGCATGCAATTCCGTTTCGTGCTCGGCGCCGCGCTGGCGCTCGGCGCGACGGCCGCGTTCGCGGCGACCCCGGACCCCGACGCGCGCGCCGTCGAGCCTCCGATGATGCTGGCCCAGGCCGCACCGTCGCCGGCCGGCGTGCCGGCGGCCGACCCCGCGGCGGGGTATCCCGCGATGCAGGCAGGCGTGCGCCGCGCGGCGGCCGAGGGATCGGACGCGCTGCGCCGTTACGTCTGGCGCACGCGGATGATCTACAACTATTACATCGTGGACTTCGTGCTGCCGTGACGAGGCGCCGATCGGCGCAGCGGCGCGCCCGCGCGCCTTGCGGCGGGCGGTGCGGGCCGCTAAGCTGACGCGCCAGCATCGGAGCTGGCCGCGACCGGGGCGCGCAGCGCACCCTGCCGGCCGCAAGGGGGGGCGACGGTGAACAAGAACGGTGCGGACCGAGCGCGATGCCGTGCCCGACGGGGGAGCGCGTGGCCGTGCGGACGATGAAAGCCGTCATCGCCGAGGACGAGCCGGTGCTGCGCGCCGAGTTGAAGGAAACGCTGGCGCAGCTCTGGCCCGACCTCGACATCTGCGCCGAGGCCGAGGACGGGATCGAGGCGCTGCGCGCGCTGTCCGTGCACGCGCCGGACATCCTGTTCCTCGACATCCAGATGCCGGGCCTGTCCGGGCTCGAGGTGGCCAAGCAGGCGAGCGGCCGCTGCCACGTCGCGTTCGTGACCGCCTACGACAAGTACGCCGTCGCCGCGTTCGAGCAAGGCGCGGTCGACTACGTGATGAAACCGTTCTCGGCGGCGCGGCTGGCGACGACGGTGACGCGGTTGAAGGACAGGATCGCGAGCGCGCCGGCGAACCTCGACAGCCTGCTCAGATCGCTGGCCGACGCGGCCGGCGCCAAGAGGGAATACCTGCGCTGGATCACCGCATCGCAGGGCAACGAGCTGCGCCTCATCACCATCGAGGAGATCGTCTACTTCCAGGCGGACAACAAGTACACGCTGGTGGTGACGGCGCAGCAGGAGTCGCTGATCCGCCGCCCGATCAAGGAGCTCTACGACGAGCTCGATCCGCAGACGTTCTGGCAGATCCATCGCGGCACTCTGGTCAACGTCAACGCGATCGCCGGCGTGCAGCGCGACCTGGGCGGGCGGCTGCGCGTCAAGCTGAAGCAGCGCAACGAGACGCTGTCGGTGAGCGAGCCGTACTACCACCTGTTCAAGCAGATGTGACCTCGCGCCGGGGCCGTCCGGGGAGCGTGATGCGACCGAGCCACCGCCACAGTCCCTGCGCCAGCGCGCTCGCGCTCGCGTACGCGCTTGGGTCGATCCCCTCCCCCGCGGCTGCGCAGTCGGACCCCGACGAGCCGCGCGGCGCGATTCGCGTCGAGGTCACCGGCTCCCACATCACACGCTCCGACGTCGAAACCGCGCTCCCGGTGCAGGTGATCACGCGCGCGGAGATCGAGAGGAGCGGCTCGACGACGGTCGCCGAGCTGATGTCCAAGGTGTCCGCCAATGTCCTCGCCTTCAACGACCAGGTCTCCGTCGGTGATGCGGTGACGCCCGGGCTATCGAGCGTCAACCTGCGCGGACTCGGCGAGGGCTCCACGCTGGTGCTGCTCAACGGCCGGCGGGTCGCGAGCTACGCCTTCAGCGGCAGCGCTGTGGACGTCAATTCGATCCCGCTGGCCGCGGTCGACCGGGTGGAGATTCTCAAGGACGGCGCATCGGCGATCTACGGCACCGACGCCATCGCGGGCGTGGTGAATTTCATCCTGCGCAAGGACTTCACCGGCGTGGAGCTCACCGGCTTCGGCAGCGTCCCGCAGCACGGCGGCGGCGAGCAATGGCAGGCGACCGCCGCCGTGGGCATGGGCGACCTCGCCACGGACAGATTCAACATCTTCGTCTCGGCGACGTGGCAGAAGGACCAGGCGCTCGACGCGTCGCAGCGCGCATTCGCGAACACCGGCTACATTCCGGCCGAGGGGGTTATCCGGCTGTCGCCGGCGACGTTTCCGGCCAACATCTTCAATTTCTCCGGGACTCCGCCGCAGCTGTTCAATCCCGCCTATGCGACCGGTTGCGCGCCGCCCAGCTCGCTGCCCGCGACCGGCGCCCGCACCGCGGGAGACGCCTGCGGGTACGACGACCCGAGCCTCGCCGCGATCATTCCGGCGGCCGAACGGCTGTCCGCGTACAGCCGCGCAACGCTCCAGGTCGCGGCGAACCATCAGCTGTTCGCCGAAGGCGCCTACGCGTCCAACCGGATGACGTTCAGCATTGCGCCCACGCCGGTCGCCCCATTCTCCAATCCGAACTTCGAGCGCGTCATCTATCCTGCGAACGGGCCCTACTATCCCGCCGAGTTCGCCGCGGCCAACGGCATCTCCGGCGATCTCGATCTCATCTACCGAACCGCTCCGCTGGGGAACCGCGTGAGCCGGGTCGACACGTCCGCGTGGCGCGCGGCGGTGGGCGCGGAAGGCGAGCTCGCCCGCTGGAGCTACGGCACCGCGGTGAGCTACAGCCAGACCGACCAGAGCCAGAGCTTCACCAGCGGCTACGTCTCGCTGCAGAGGACGCTCGACGCGCTTGCCACCGGGCTCGTCAATCCGTTCGGCGCTTCGGGTCCAGAAGGCAACGCGCTGCTGGCAGCTGCGCAGGTGACCGGCGAATCGCGCTCCGCCAGGGGAACGACGGTCGAATTCGACGCGAGGGCCTCGAAGGACGTATACGCGCTGCCGGGCGGCCCGCTGGCCATCGCGCTCGGCGTCGAGGCGCGCCGCGAGCAGCTCGACAACGGTTTCGCGCCGTACGTCGCCGCGGGCGACTTGCTTGGCATCAGCTTCGCGCAGCAGTCGGTGTCGGGCAGCCGCAATGCGCAGGCGCTGTTCGTCGAAGCCGGCGTGCCGATCGGCTACGGCGTCGAGGCGCAGCTCGCGGCGCGCTACGATCATTACAGCGATTTCGGCAGCACGACCAATCCCAAGGTGGCGCTGCGCTGGCAGCCCATGAAGTCGCTGCTGCTGCGGACGTCGTGGGGAACGGGCTTTCGCGCGCCGCCGCTCTACGACCTCTACACGCCGCAGCAGGGCACGTTCGTGCTGTTCCAGGAAGATCCGGTGCGCTGCCCGGTCACGCAGGCGGACCAGGACTGCGTCGTGCACCCGGCCGTGGCCGGCGGCAACCCTGCGCTCAAGCCGGAGACCTCCGAGCAGTTCAACGCCGGCGTGGTCTGGGAACCCGTGAGCGGACTCTCGCTCGCGGTCGACTACTGGAAGATCAACCAGAGCAACGTCATCGGCGCGCTCGATCCGTCGACGATCTTCGCCAATTTTGCGTATTGCGCGCCGACCAACATCATCCGCGGTCCGGTCGATCCGGCCTATCCGGACCTGCCGGGTCCGATCGACATGGTCATTCTGACCCAGCAGAACCTCGGCAGCGTGCGCACGTCCGGCATCGACGTCGACGTCCGCTGGCGCGGCCGTGCGACCGCGCTGGGCCGCGTAGGATTCTCGCTCAACGGGACGTACCTGATCGACTGGAAGGCGCAGCCCGACGGCTTGAATTTCGAGTCGGGGGTCGGCCGCAACTCGCTGTTCATTCCCGGACCGTTCCCGCGCTGGAAGCACTATGCGTCGCTCGACTGGGAGCACGGCGCGTGGGCGGCGACGATCGCGCAGACCTACCAGTCGGGCTATGAGGACGTCAATGTCTATTCGCCGCGGGTCGTGCCGCCGCCGCCGCCCCGCCGCGTCTCGAGCTACGACGTGTGGGACCTGCAGGGCCGGTATACGGGCTTTCGCAATGCGACGATCGTGTTCGGAGTCAAGAACGCGTTCGATCGCGATCCGCCATTCACGAACCAGCCCTTCCTGGCGCAAGCCGGCTACGACCCCAGTTACGCCGATCCGCGCGGCCGGTCGTTCTACGCGCGCCTGGCGTACGCGTTCAAGTGAGGCGAAGCATGGACGCCGAAACCGCAGCCGGTGGAACCGAGTCGGCGGGCACGGATCGCCGGCCGCGGCGCCAACCGTGGTATCGCGGCGTGCCCGGGACCGGGCTTGCGATCGTGGTGATCGTCGCGCTGATCGCCTCGATGAACACGACGACCAAGTACCTGGTGTCGCGGCCGTTCGATGAGTGGCTGGACTGGTTCCTGTCGGACCTGCTGTTTCACATGATCGTCGGCACCTCCATCCTGCTGGCTGCCGTGTGGGCCCGCTACCGCTTTCCGCGGCCGGGGCCGTCGCAGTATGCCGCGGCCTTCGCCGCGGTGACGCTCGCTGTGGCCGCCACGCTGCTTGTCATCGAAGGATGGGATTCCCAGGGAACCTTCGGCAGCGAAGCTCCGGGTTGGGTGTGGTGGAATACCGTGATCAGCCTCGGTTCCGATCTGATTCGCTACGCCTTCGTCGGACTGGTCATCACGAGCACGTGGCTGTACCTGCGCAGCGAGGATGACCACGCCGCGGCGCTGACGCGGTGCGCGCTCGATTCGGCGCGGATGGACCAGCAGACCGAGGAAGCGCGCATGCAGATGCTCGAGGCGCAGATCGAGCCGCATTTCCTGTTCAATACGCTGGCGCACGTCAAGCGGCTCTACGAGACCGACCGCGCGAGCGGCGCGCGGATGATGGGCAACCTGAAGGATTATCTCGCCGTCGCGCTGCCGCAGATGCGCGCGGCCGGATCGACCCTCGGTCGCGAGATCGATCATGCGACGGCCTACCTCAACATCCAGCAGATCCGCATGGGCCGCCGGCTGGCCTTTGCGATCGACGCGCCGGACGCGCTGCGCGACGCACGGATGCCGTCGCTGATGCTGCTCACGCTGGTCGAGAACGCGATCAAGCACGGACTCGGGCCGCTGCCGCAGGGCGGTCACATCGACGTGCGTGCATGGAACGAAGGCGGCCGGCTGTGCGTCGCGGTCGCGGACACCGGGCAGGGGTTCGTCAAGGCGGGCGGCGGCGGGACGGGGCTCGCCAACATCCGGGCGCGGCTCGCGTCGCAGTTCGGCGCGGCCGCGAGCCTGTCGCTTGCGCTCAACTCGCCGCGGGGGGTCGTCGCGACCATCGTGCTGCCGCACGAGAATGCGAGTGCAGCGCCGAGTCGCGCATGAGCGCGCAGGAACGGCCCGGCGCGAATACCTTCGTTCCCGGCACGAAGGTGGTTCGGTGAGCGTCCCTGCCGGCGTCCCCGCCGCACGCGCATCGCGGTTCGCAGAGCTGGCGGCGGCCGCGCTGCGCGGGACGCGCTGGTCGCAGGTCGGCGCCGCCATGCTGTTCGGGTTGCTCGTGACGATCGTCACGTCGCTTATCTTTGTGGCCCCGCTGCTGCAGCTGGCCAGGACCATGCCCATGCCGCTGCTGTTTGCGCAGTCGCTGATTGCGGATCAGATCAAGGCGCTGTGCCTCCTCGTGGCGATCGTCATCGCGAACCGAGCCGTCGACGAAGGCGCCGATAGGCGTGCGACGTACGTGGCGGCGACGCTGGCCGGGTGCGTGGCGGGAATCCTGCTGAGCGAGCCGTTGAACTGGGCCTGGCGCGAGTTTCTGCTGCCCGACCTGTGGCCCGCAAGCCGTCCATGGATGCGTGGTGTCGCATCGTTGCACTTCTATCCCGTGTTCGCGCTGACGCACTGGCTTCTCATCGGCGGATCGGCCGTCTTCCTCTACGCCGGCCGGCGCGCTGCGCGCAGGACCGCGAAACTCCTGCACGCGGCGGAGCTCGACCGCGTCCGGCGCTCGAAGCGGGCACTCGAATCGCGGCTGCAGGCGATGCAGGCGCGGATCGAGCCGCATTTCCTTTTCAATACGCTGGCGCAGGTCGAGCAACTCTACGACGAGGATCCGGCGCGGGCCGCCCGGATGCTCGACGACCTCATCGCGTATCTGCGCGCGGCGATGCCGTTGATGCGCGACACCTCGTCCACCTTGCGGCAGGAGATCGATCTGGCGCGCGCCTACCTCGACATCGTCAGAATCCGTCTGGGCGATCGCCTCGCCTTCGCGATCGAGATCCCACCTGACCTCGGCGACGTGCGCATGCCGCCGATGATGCTGTTGCCCCTGATCGACCACGCGATCGTCCATGGCCTCGAACGCACGAAGGCGGCCGGTACCATCAGGATCGGCGCGCAGGTGCGCGAGGGCCGGTTGCGTCTGGGCATCGCCGACAGCGGCGTGGGCTTCGTGGCCGAGGCCGGCGGCGACGGCATCGTCGACATCCGCGAGCGGATTGCGGCGCTGTACGGCGACAATGCCCGGCTCGAGCTTGGCCGGGCCGGCGGGGATACGACCGAGGCGGTGCTCGATCTACCGCTCGAGGCCGGCGAAGCGCCCGACGCGTGATGCACGCGAGGCCGCGGGCGGCCGCGGTGGGGATCGATCCGGCGCCGGCTCGCGTAACATGCGCATTGTGGCCCGCCGCAGCGGGCCATCCGCGATCCCGACGATGGCCGATTCCTCCGACTGGTCCTGCCCCGCGCACCTGCAGCCGCAGGCGAAAGAGCTCGCCTTCGATCTGCCGGCGGCGCTCGACGCCGTCGTGCACCTGAAGGCGCAGATTCCCGAGGACGCGTTCACCGCATCGATCCTCGGCACCGAGCGCGTCGGCAGCGGCACGGTGATCGGCGATGACGGGTTGATCGTCACCATCGGCTACCTGATCACCGAGGCCGAATCCCTCTGGATCACCACCAACGACGGCACCGTGGTGGCCGGGCACCCGCTCGCCTACGACTTCGCGTCCGGCCTGGGTCTGGTCCTGCCGCTCGGCCCGCTGCCGGTGTCCCCCTTGGCGCGCGGCACCGCGGCGACGCTCGATGCGGGCGACGACGTGATCGTCGTCGGCAGCGGCGGGCGGCGCCACGCGCTGACCACGCAGGTGTTCGCGAAGCGCGGCTTCGCCGGCTACTGGGAGTACGTGCTCGACGAGGCGCTGTTCACCACGCCGGCGCATCCTGCGTGGAGCGGCGCCGCGCTCGTCGACGACGGCGGCCTGCTCGTGGGCGTGGGCTCCCTGTTCGTGCAGGAGGAATTCGACGGCGAGACGGTCAAGGGGAACATGTTCGTGCCGATCGACCTGCTGGCGCCGATCCTCGATTCGATGGTGACGTCGGGCCATCCGCCGGGTCCCGGCCACGCATGGCTCGGCATGTACACGGTCGACCACGACGGCGGCTTCGTGGTGAGCGCGCTGGCCGATCGCGGGCCCGCCGAGAAGGCCGGCGTGCGGCCCGGCGACATTGTGGTCGAGGTCGCCGGAGAGCGCGTCACGGAACTCGCGGAGCTATTCCGGCGCGTGTGGCGGCAGGGCCCCCCCGGAACGGACGTGGCGCTGACGCTGCTGCGCGGCGGCGCGCGGGTGCGTGTGGTCGTGCGGACAGGCAACCGCGCCGATTACCTGCGCAAGCCGCGGCTTCAATGACCGGGGCTTCCCCGCAACGAGCGCCGCAGGTTCCCGCTGCCGCCTACCAGCGGCAGCCGCCGTTGCCGACGGTGCTCGCGACAAGCGGCGCGATCGCGAGCAGGCCGAGTTCGGCGTAGGCGTCGCGGCAGTCGGGCTTGGCTGCCTTGGCGATGCCTTCCGCCAGGGTCGGCTTGCGCTTGGCGACCTCGGGGGGTGTGGGCACCACGAGCAGCAGTCCGCGCGAGCCGGGTGGCTCGCTGGCGATCTCGCGCGCGCGCTTTCGGGTTGCCTCGAGGTCGATGCGTGGCGCGGCGGCCGGATCGGAGGCGTCGCCGCGCGGCTTGAAGGCCTCCTCCTCGGCGTCCGGGATCCCGCCCCGCGCCGCCGGTGTCGGCGCTGTGGGTGGGTACCCACTTCGCGGCGGCGCCTCGCGGGCAGGCGCCGGGTCCGCGGCACGCGTGGTGGGTGCCGCGCGCGGCGCGGCGTCGGACGACTCGCCTCGGGGTGCCGTAGCGGCGGCGGGTGCCGCCGGCGAGGGTTCGATCGCGGTCGAGACCGATGGCGCTGCGGGCGCCGGCAGCGGCGTTTCGCGCGGGGAGGGCATGATCGGCGCCAACAGCTCCTGCCGGCTGGTCGCCGGCGCGATGCGCTCGACGGGCGCAGGAGGCGGCAGCTCGATCGGCGGCAGCAGCTCCGGCCTGCTCTTCGCCGGCGCGATGTGCTCGATCGGTGCAGGAGGCGGACGCTCGATCGGCGGGAGCAGCTCGGCCCCGCTCTTCGCCGGCGCGATGCGCTCGACGGGCGCGGGTGGCGGCCGCTCGATCGGCGGGAGCAGCTCGGCGCCCCGCTTCGCCGGCGCGATGCGCTCGACGGGCGCGGGTGGCGGCAACTCGATCGGCGGGAGCAACTCCGGTTGGATCTTCGCCGGCGCGATGCGCTCGATCGGCGCGGGGGGCAGCCGCTCGATCGGCGGGAGCATCTCCGGCCGGCTCTTCGCCGGAACGACCCGCTCGATCGGCGCCGGCAACGGCGCCTCGCGCGGCGCGATGTCGACTTGCGGCATCGCCGCGGACGGGACGTCGCGCGGAACGGGAACGGCCTCGGGCACGCGCTCGGCGGGCGGCGCCGCCGCCGGAGGGATCAGCGGCCGGTCGACCTCCTCCAGCGCTTCGCGATTCAACCGCGGCAAGGCTTGCGGGGGTGCCTGTGCCGCGGGGGCCATGGACTCCGGCGCCGCCGGGGGCACCTGGGGCGGCGCGGGCGTGGCGGCCGATGGGGCCGGCGTCGCCTCTTTCGCCGGCGGCGCGGGGCGGCCGAGGAGGCGGCGCAGCAGCGCCACACCCGCCGCGGCCGAATCGGCCCCGGGCGCCAGCGTGAATCCGGTGCCCGGCTCGGGGGACAGCCGCCGCAGCGTGACGTCGAGCGAACCGGGCGCGCCGTCGCCGCGCCGGTCGCTGCCGGCGCTGCGGCTGCCGAAGGCGAGGATCACCAGGATGTGCAGCAGCAGGGACAGCACCACGAACTGCAGCAGCAGGACCTGATCCGCAGGCGCGGGGCGGGTCGCAGTGCGGGCGCGGGACAGGCGGAGCGGGCTCACGGGAGAGGCACGGGGCGTTCGACGCGGCCATTATGCGTTGCTTTTCGCGCGCGCAGCGCCACGACGGCAGTTGCGGTAAGCTTCGACGGTCACGCCGCAGGTCGCCGGCGGGGCCCCGACCTACGCGATCCGGAGGACTCCATGAAACTCTCACGCACCTCGCTGGCCGCAGGCCTGGCCATCTTCTCGATCGCCATCGCCGCGAGCGCCCAGGACAACAGGCTGCGCCTGCTCACCTGGTCCGACTACGTCCCGGCCGACGTGATCGCCGATTTCAAGAAGGAAACCGGCATCGACGTCGAGCTCACGCTCTCGAACAACGAGGAGATGATCTCCAAGCTGCGCGCCACCGGCGGTGCCGGCTTCGACCTCGCCCAGCCGTCGCAGGACCGCATCGCCGGTCCGCAGCAGGAGTTCGGCATCTACAAGCCGATGGACCTCGGCAAGATCAAGTCCGAGCTGTTCATACCCTCGATGCTCGACGCGACCAAGAAGAACACGACGCTCGACGGCAAGGTCTACGGCCTGCCGCACATCTGGGGCACCGACGGGCTGGTCGTCAACACCAAGCTCGCGCAGATCATGGATTACCCCGACCTGTGCAAGGCGGAATACAAGGGCAAGACCAGCATGCGCCTGAAGCGCCCGACGCTGCTCGCGTTCGCCTTCGCGAGCGGCAAGGACCCGTTCGCGCTCTACAAGGACCCGAAGGCGTACGCAGCGCTGATGGACGACATGGGCAAGAAGCTGATCGAGTGCAAGGGCAACATCAAGTTCTTCTGGGACAACAAGGACCAGCTGCTGAACGGCATGCGCACGAAGGAGATCGTCGGCGCGATGATGTGGGACACCGGCGGTTGGAAGCTCAACGACGAGAATCCGGACATCCGCTACCTTGCGCCGCGCTCGGGCGCGCTGGGGTGGATCGACACCTTCGCGCTGCCGGCGAAGGGCCGGAACGACGCCGCGGCGTACGCCTGGATCAACTTCAACATGCGGCCGGAGATCGCCGCGCGGGTGGCGAAATCGGCAGGCAACTTCACCGCGGCGAAAGGCGCCGAGCAGCTGATGGACGCCAAGCTCAAGGCGCAGTTCGCGCAGAGCTTCCCGGAGGCCCAGATGAAGAACATCAAGTGGTACCCCGCGGTGCCGCCGGGCATCGAGGACATCGAAGGCAAGGTGCTCGACCGCGTGAAGGCGGCCAACTGACCACCGGCTGATCCCGGCGCGGGTCGCGCCGGCAGCGACGACGACGGCGTGCGCGATCGCGCCGTCGCTCATTCCTCTCCTTCGCCCGACCCTTCGCGCGGACGCGCAGCCCGGCGTTGAGCGCAGCGAAACCCGGGGCAACGTGCCCGTGCCGATGCAGCAGGATCTCGAAGTCGATCGCGTCACCAAGCGCTATGCCGACCACCTGGCCGTCGACGCGCTCTCCTTCGCGGTGGCGCGCGGCAGCTTCTTCTCGATCCTCGGGCCTTCCGGCTGCGGCAAGACCACCCTGCTGCGGCTGATCGCCGGGTTCCTCGCGCCCGACGAAGGCGACATCCGCATCGGCGGCAATTCGATGCGCGGCGTTGCGCCCAACCGCCGCCCCGCCAATATGGTGTTCCAGCACCTGGCGCTGTTTCCGATGATGAGCGTCGGCGACAACGTCGGCTACGGCCTCGTGCGCCGCGGGGTCGCCCGCGCGGAGGTGCGCGACCGCGTGGCGAAGATGCTGGCGCGGGTGGGCCTGCCCGACGCGGCCGGCAAGCGCGTCGATCAGCTCTCCGGCGGCCAGAAGCAGCGGGTGGCGATCGCCCGCTGCCTCGTCCTCGAGCCGACACTGCTGCTGCTCGACGAGCCGCTCGGCGCCCTCGACTTGAAGCTGCGCGAGCACATGAAGATCGAGCTGAAGGAGCTGCAGGCGGAGTTCGGCACGACCTTCCTCTACATCACCCACGACCAGTCCGAGGCGCTGGTGCTCTCCGACCGCGTCGCGGTGATGAACGCCGGGCGCTTCGAGCAGGTCGGCACGCCGCAGGATCTCTATTACCGGCCGCAGACGGCGTTCGTGGCCGGCTTCGTGGGGGCCAACAACCGCCTGGCGGGGCGCGCGGCGCGCGTCGACGGCGCGGCGGTCGAGATCGCCCTCGCGGGCGGCCTTGCGGTGCGTGCCACGGGCAACGGCGCGATCGGCGCCGGCGACGCGGTCGAAGCCTATGTGCGGCCCGAGGCGATCGCGCTCGCGCGCGTGGCCGGCGAACTGCCGCCGGCGGCGCAGCGCCTGTCCGGCCGCGTCGAGAGCCTGTTGTTCGACGGCGCGAATTCGGCCGTCCTGGTGCGCGAGGAGAAGACGGAGACGGAGATCCGGATTGCGCTGCCGCAGACCGGGCACCTTGCCGATCTCGCGGTGGGCGAGGCGATTGCGTTCGGGTTCGAGCCGCAGTTTGCCGTGTGTTTTCGTGCGGGCGCAAGCGGTGGCTGACATCGCCCCGGGTTTCGCGTCCGCTCAACCCGGGCTACGGGTGCGGTCGATCGCGGCGGCCGGGGTCCCACACGTAGCGGCCGGACATGGCGTTTGACGCCTCCGGCGGCACGGCCGTGCCGGGCGCGCGGCTCGCGCTCGTCCTGCTGCTCGCGCCGGCGGCGGTCTGGCTCGTCGGCCTCATCGTGCTGCCGCACCTCGATCTCGCGCTGCTTTCGCTGCGCGCGCGCGTCGCGCCGCGGGTCTACGAGTGGAGCTTCAAACAGTACCTGACGTTCATCGACGAGCCGGTGTACTGGCACACGTTCGTGCGCACCGCGGTGATGTCGATCGTGGCGACCGCCTGCACGCTGGCGATCGCGTTTCCGGTCGCGTGGTACATCGCCAAGATCGCGCGCGGCCGCACGCAGTCGGTGCTGTTCATCCTGTGCCTCATCCCGTTCTGGGTGAGCGAGACGGTGCGCACGCTGGGCTGGATGATCCTGCTGCGCGAGTCGGGCGTGCTGCCGCGCGTGCTCGCCGATCTCGGCCTCGTCGCGGCGCCGCCGGAGCTGCTCTACCACGACGCCACGATCCTCACCGGCCTCGTCTACGCGTCGATGCTGTTCATGGTGGTGCCGCTCGTGAACGCGCTGGAGAGCCTCGACGACGCGCTGATCGAGGCGGCGTACGACCTCGGCGGCGGCGCGTGGTCGATCCTGCGCGACATCGTGATCCCGCACGCGGCGCCGGGCATCGCTGCCGGATCGATCGTCGTGTTCATGCTGACTCTCGGCAACTACCTGACGCCTACGCTGCTGGGCGGCAAGAACTCGCTGTGGTTCACCGAGCAGATCTACGCGCAGTTCATCACGCGGTTCAACTGGGAGCAGGGCGCGGCGTTCGGCTTCCTGCTGCTCGCGCTGTCCACGGCGATCGTGTGGGTCGCGCTGATGCTGACCGGCCAGCGGCTGGGCGACGTGATGCGCCGCGCATGATCCCGTCGCTGCCGCGCTCGTTCGCGAGCCGCGCCGTCACGGCCGGCTACGTGGGCGCCTTCTTCGTGTTCCTGTTCGTGCCGCTGGCCGTCGTGGCCGCCTTCGCGTTCAACGACGCGAACTATCCGGCGCCGCCCTGGCGCGGCTTCACCCTCGACTGGTTCCTCGGCGGGCGCGCGGGCGGGCGCACCGGGCTCTTCGCCGACGCGCCGCTCCTGCGCAGCATCGGCACCAGCGTGGTGGTCGCCGCGTGGGTGACGGTGCTGTCGGTGCTGGTCGGCACGGCCAACGCCTTCCTGCTCGAGCGCGCGCAGTTCCGCGGCAAGTCCGCGCTGTCGCTGCTGATGCTGGCGCCGCTGGTCATCCCCGGCGTGATCCTCGGCATCTCGATCCTCGCCTTCGCCAGCCGCCTCGCGCAGCTTGCCGACGACCTCTGGGGGCTCGAGCTCGAATTCCTGCGTCCCGGCCTGCCGCTCGTGGTCCTGGGCCAGTTCTCGTACATCGTCTCGATCGCCACGCTCACCATTGCCGCCCGGCTCAAACGCTTCGACACGACGCTCGAAGAGGCCGCGTTCAACCTCGGCGCCTCGCGCGGGGCGGTGCTGGCCACCGTGACGCTGCCCTACCTCAAGCCGGCGCTGATCGGCGCCGCCGCCATCTCGTTCCTGATGTCGTTCGAGAATTTCAACACGACCTTGATGCTGGTCGGGGCGGATCCGCCGTTGACTGTCATGATGTACGGACGGATGCGCGAGGGCGCGACCCCGGTGCTCAACGCCGTCAGCCTGTTCCTGATGGTGGCCTCGGCGCTGCTGGCGCTGACGCTGATGCGCCGGCCCCGGCGCGGGGATCGCGCGCGCTGAGCGTTGCGCGCCCGCTGCGCCGATGCCAGCCGCCCGCGCGCCGCGCGGAGCGACGACCCGACCCAAGGAGATGCAGGATGACACCGACCGCCCCAGTTCTCGCCCCCGCCGAGCTCGAGTGCATCCATGCCTGGTGGCGCGCCGCCAACTATCTTTCCGTCGGCCAGATCTACCTCTACGACAATCCGCTGCTGAAGGAGCCGCTGCAGCGCGCCCACGTCAAGCGCCGCCTGCTGGGGCACTGGGGGACCACGCCGGGGCTCAACTTCGTCTACGCGCACATGAACCGCGCGATCCGGCAGCACGACCTCGACATGATCTTCGTCGTCGGCCCCGGGCACGGCGGGCCCGGGGTGGTGGCGAGCACGTACCTCGAAGGCACCTACGGCGAGGTCTATGCCGACATATCGTCCGACGAGGACGGGATGCGGCGCCTCTTCCGGCAGTTCTCCTTCCCCGGAGGCATCCCGAGCCACGCGGCGCCGGAGACGCCCGGCTCCATCAACGAGGGCGGCGAGCTCGGCTACTGCCTGTTCCACGCGTACGGCGCCGTGTTCGACAATCCGGACCTGATCGCGTGCTGCGTGGTCGGCGACGGCGAGGCGGAAACCGGTCCGCTGGCGACGTCCTGGCATTCCAACAAGTTTCTCGATCCGCGGCGCGACGGCGCGGTGCTGCCGATCCTGCACCTCAACGGCTACAAGATCGCCAACCCGACGCTGCTCGCGCGCATCGGCCGCGACGAGCTGGCGAGTCTCTTCACCGGCTACGGGTACGAGCCGCACTTCGTCGAAGGCGACGACCCGCAGGCCATGCACCAGCTGATGGCGGCGACCCTGGACACGGTCATCGGCAGGATCCGGGAGATCCAGCGCGAGGCGCGCGCCAACAGCACGACGACGCGCCCGCGCTGGCCGCTGATCGTGCTGCGCTCGCCCAAGGGCTGGACCGGGCCGAAGGAGGTGGACGGCAAGCAGGCCGAGGGCTCGTGGCGCTCTCACCAGGTGCCGATCGCGGACATGGACAAGCCGGAGCACGTGCGCCTGCTCGAAAGCTGGATGCAGTCGTACCGGCCGCGGGAGCTCTTCGACGAGCGCGGCAGGCTGCTGCCGGAGATCGCGGCGCTGGCGCCCACGGGCGCGCGCCGCATGGGCGCCAACCCGCACGCCAACGGCGGCGCGCTGCTGCGCGACCTGCGCCTGCCGGACTTCCGCGACTACGGGATTGCGGTCGCGGTGCCCGGCGGCGTGATCGCTGAGTCGACGCGGATGATGGGGGCGTACCTGCGCGACGTGATGCGCGACAACATGAGCAACTTCCGCGTCTTCGGCCCGGACGAGACCGCGTCCAATCGCCTGGGGGCGCTGTTCGACGTGACGGATCGGGCGTGGATGGCCGAGCGCCTTCCCGGCGACGATCACCTCGCGCCGGACGGCCGCGTGATGGAGATCCTGTCGGAGCACGCCTGCGAGGGCTGGCTCGAAGGCTACCTGCTCACCGGCCGCCACGGGCTGTTCTCGTGCTACGAGGCGTTCATCCACATCATCGACTCGATGTTCAACCAGCACGCCAAGTGGCTCAAGGTCTGCCGCGAGATTCCCTGGCGGCGCCCGATCGCCTCGCTCAACATCCTGCTCACCTCGCACGTCTGGCGGCAGGATCACAACGGCTTCTCGCACCAGGATCCCGGCTTCATCGACCACGTCGTGAACAAGAAGGCCGACGTCATCCGCGTCTATCTGCCCCCGGACGGCAACACCCTGCTCTGCGTCACCGATGCGTGCCTCAGGAGCCGCAACCTCGTCAACGTGATCGTCGCCGGGAAGCAGCCTGAGCAGCAGTGGCTCGACATGGACGCCGCGATCAAGCACACCGCCGCCGGCATCGGCATGTGGGAATGGGCGTGCAGCGACGAGGGCGGCGAGCCGGACGTCGTGCTGGCGGCCGCCGGCGACGTGCCCACGCTGGAGATGCTGGCGGCAATCGCCATCCTGCGCGAAAGCGTGCCCGATCTGCGCATGCGCTTCGTCAACGTCGTGGACCTGATGACGCTGCAGCGGCAGGAGCAGCACCCGCACGGCCTGGCCGACAAGGACTTCGACTCGCTGTTCACCGCCGACAAGCCGATCATCTTCGCCTACCACGGCTACCCGTGGCTGATTCACCGCCTGACGTACCGCCGCGCCAACCACGACAATCTCCATGTCCGCGGCTACGTCGAGGAGGGCACGACGACCACGCCGTTCGACATGACGGTGCTCAACGCGCTCGACCGCTTCCACCTGGTCATGGACGTGATGGACCGCGTGCCGCGGATGCAGCCGCACGCGGCCCACGTCAAGCAGCGCATGCGCGACAAGCTGATCGAGCACAAGCAGCATATCCATCGTCACGGTGAGGACATGCCGGAGATCCTCGAATGGAAGTGGCCGGGCTGACGCGCCGGATCCCCGCGGGAGGATTGTTGTCGCGCCCGGCGACGGGTATTCTTAACGACCCTGCCGTCCCAACCGAAAGGAAGCCCCATGAGCACCATTCACGTCCTGCCCCCCCTGCCGTACGCCGACAACGCGCTCGATCCGGTCATCACCGCGCACACGATGAGCTTCCATTACGGTAAGCACCACAAGACCTACGTCGACAACCTGAACAAGATGGTCGTCGGCACCGAGTTCGCGGACATGTCGCTGGAGCAGGTCATCGCCGGCAGCGCGGGCAAGGCCGACAAGGCCGGAATCTTCAACAACTCGGCGCAGATCTGGAACCACACGTTCTACTGGCACAGCATGAAGCCGAACGGCGGCGGCGAGCCGCCCGCGGTCCTGAAGCAGAAGATCGACGCCGCCTTCGGCAGCGTGGACGCCTGCAAGAAGGAGCTGGCGAATGCGGCGGTCACCCAGTTCGGCAGCGGCTGGGCGTGGCTCGTGTCCGATGCGGGCGCGCTCAAGGTCGTCAAGACCGGCAACGCGGAACTGCCGATGACCAAGGGGATGAAGGCGCTGCTGTGCATCGACGTGTGGGAGCACGCCTACTACCTCGACTGGCAGAACCGGCGCGCCGACTACGTCAACGCCGTGCTGGACAAGGTGGTGAACTGGGGCTTCGCCGCCGACAACCTGGGGTAGGCGGACGCCTCGCAACACCGGCAATCGCGTCGCCCGCGATGGCGTAAATGGCGTAGCCCGGGTTGAGCCGGAGGCGAAACCCGGGTGGTCGTGGCGCTGGCCACGGTCGCCCCGGGTTTCGCCTCCGGCTTGTATCTTTGTCCGGGACCAGCACGGTAAAGTCTAATCGCTGTTGTGGTGATCAGACGCACCGTGCAGCTTGGCCTCGGCTGGGGCTAATAAGCCCGTGGTTGAGTAGATTGCGCACGGTTGCCGTGCTGGTCTTCCTGAAGCCCGAACGGTTACGCGCGCCGCAGCTGAGCGCGCATGCACAAGCCAGGGAGCCGAAGACCATGTCTGCAACCTCTGTGGTGGTAGGCATCGACGTCGCCAAAGCGCATGTCGATGTGGCAGTGCTGGGCAGTCAACTCGACACCCAGCAGTTTGACAATGATGACGCGGGCCATGCGGCCTTGGCGGCGGCGCTGTCGCCGCTGGGGGTGGCGCTGGTGGTGATGGAGGCCACCGGTGGCTACGAGGCGGGGCTGGCCTGCGCGCTGCAAGCGGCCGGCCTGTCGGTGGCCATCGTCAATCCGAAGCAAGCGCGCGACTTCGCCAAGGCCATGGGCCGGCGGGCCAAGACCGACCGGATCGACGCCCGGATGCTGGCCGAACTGGCCAGCGTGCTGGTGCGGCGAGACGATTTGGCGCGCTTCCTGCGCCCGTTGCCCAATGCCCAGCAACAGGTGCTGGCAGCGCTGGTGACGCGCCGGCGGCAGCTGCTGACCATGCTGCTGTCGGAGCGCCAACGACTGTCCCTGGCCGTCCCCACGGTGCGCCCGAGCATCGAAGCGATGATCCAGGCCATCCACAGCCAGCTGCGCGACGTGGAAGGGCAGATGGCCAGTCATGTCGAAGCGCACTTCGTCGCCCTCGATACCTTGCTGCGCTCAGTCGCCGGGATTGGCCCCATTGCCAGTGCCACGATGATTGCCCAGTTGCCTGAGCTCGGGCGCTTGACCCGGCGCGAGATCGCCGCATTGGTGGGCATTGCGCCCATGGCACACGATTCAGGCACCATGCGCGGTCGACGACGGGTCCAGGGTGGTCGCTTCGAGGTCCGCCGCGTCCTGTACATGGCAACCCTCGTGGCGGCGGCTCGCAACCCCGTCATCCACACCTTCTATGAACGCCTGATCGGCGCCGGAAAGTTGCCCAAGGTCGCCTTGGTCGCCTGCATGCGCAAGCTGCTGACCATCCTTAACGCCATGGTCAGAACCAATAAACCTTGGAACCTCTCGCTGCATAAGGCTTGACAAGGGAGACGGTTCAACCCGGGCTACGCAGTCGCGGCCCATGCGACCGCGATCAATTCTCCGCGGTGAACGTCTGCGGGCTCCAGCCGCCGCCGAGCGCCTTGGCGAAGCCGACGATCGACAGCCGCGCCTCGCGCGCGGCCGCGAGGCGCAGCGTTTCGGCGGCGAGCAGCGTGCGCTGCGCGTCGAGCACTTCGAGATAGGACGTGCGACCGGCCTCATAGCGCAGCGTGGCCACCTCCAGCGCCTGCCGCAGCGCATCGCGGCGCCGCGATTCCGCGGCGAGCACGTCGTTGGCCGAGCGGTTCGTCGCCAGCGCGTCGTGCACCTCGCGGAACGCCGTCTGCACCGTCTGCGCGTACTGCGCGGTGACTTCGGTGCGGCGCGCAGTGGCCGCTTCGACCTGGGCCTCGATCGGCTTCAACGCCAGCAGCGGCTGCACGAGGCCCAGGCCGAAGCGCCAGATCGTCGCCGGCGACGTGAACAGGTTGGCGAGCGTCGAGGATTCCGTTCCGAACAGCCCGGTCAGCGTGAGGTTGGGAAAGTAATCCGCCTTCGCCTGCTGCACCCGCAGGTCGGACGACGCGAGCAGAGCCTCCGCGCGCCGGATGTCCGGGCGCCGCTCGAGCAGCCCGGATGGCAACCCCGACGGCAGCCGCGGGACCGACGTCGCGGCCTCGATGGAGGCTCCACGCGGAATCTGCGGCGTGAACACGGCGCGCGGCGAGCGGCCCGTCAGCGTCGCGAGCGCGGACTCCGTCACGGCGATCGCCTGGCGCACGCGCGCGATGTCGGCGACGACCGCCGAGAGCTCGGCCTCGGCTTGGCGCAGGTCGTATTCGCCGATCACCCCGAATTCGAAGCGGTCGCGCTGCAGTGCGACGGTGTCGGCGCGCGCCTTGCGCGTCTCCTCGAGCACCAGCGCCAGCGCATCGGCGGCGCGCAGCCGGAAATACGCGCTCGCCACGTCGGCGGCGACCGTGATGCGGATCGCCTCGCGGTAATAGCGCGCCGCGATCATGTCGTTGGTGGCGGCGAGCGCGCCGCTCCTGTACTTTCCCCACAGGTCGATCTCGTAGGACATCTCGAGGCTGAGCGAGAGGTCGTTGCTGACGCCGCCCGAGCTGCCCGAGCTGCCGGAGTCGTTCGATGAGTTGAAGGTCACCTGCGATTCGCGCGAGCGCGACGCGCCGCCGTGCAGGTAGATGTTCGGGAACAGGTTCGACTGGGCGACGAGCAGCACCGCGCGCGCCGCCTGGATGCGCGCGAGCGCGCCCGCGATGTCGAGGTTGTTGGCGTCCGCCTCGTCGATGAGCGCGGTGAGCACCGGGTCGTCGAACGCCGTCCACCAGCGCTCGAGCAACGCGTTGTCGGCGGCCGTCGCGGTCGGCGGCGGCAGGTCGAGCTGCGGCGGCGCCGGCTGCGTCACCGCGCAACCGGCGAGCACGCCGGCGAGGAGCAGTGCCAGCAGCTTCTTACGCATGATCGTCTCCGCGATCCGGGCGCGACATCGGCGGATGGCCGGGGGTCTGCACCGGAACGTGCAGGTGCTGCCGGCGCGCCCGCTCGATCTCCTCCTGCAGCTCGGCCTTGCTGCGCGGCTCGGTGATCCGGCGCTCGAAGATCAGCCGGAAGAACCACGGCACGAAGAAGATCGCGAGGAAGGTCGCGGCCAGCATGCCGCCCATGACGCCGGTGCCGACCGAACGGCGCGCGCCGGCGCCGGCGCCGGTGGAGATCGCGAGCGGCAGCACGCCGAGGATGAACGCCAGCGAGGTCATGATGATCGGCCGGAAGCGCAGGCGCGCGGCCTCGATCGCCGCGGCGGACGCGCTCATGCCCTCCTCGTGCTTGCGCAGCGCGAACTCGACGATCAGGATCGCGTTCTTCGCCGCGAGGCCGAGCAGCGTGACGAGCCCGATCTGGAAGTACACGTCGTTGGTCATGCCGCGCAGCCACACCGCGGCCAGCGCGCCGAACGTGCCGAACGGCAGCGCGAGCAGCACCGAGAACGGCAGCGACCAGCGCTCGTACTGGGCGGCGAGAATGAGGAACACCATCACCACCGCCAGCGCCAGCGCGAAGCCCGACGCGCCGCTCGAGCGCTTCTCCTGGAACGAGGTGCCGCCCCAGTCGTAGCTGAAGTCGGGCGGCAGCACCTCCTTCGCGATCTGCTCGACGCGCGCGATCGCCTGCCCCGAGCTGAACCCCGGCGCGGCCTGGCCGAAGATCTTCGCCGCCGGCAGGTTGTTGAAGCGGTCGAGGGTGTCGGGCCCGGACGAGTAGCGGACCGTCGCAAGCGCCGAGATCGGCATCATCTCCCCTTTGGCCGAGCGGACGAAGACGCCGCCGATGTCGTCGGGACGCTTGCGGAACGCCGGCTCGGCCGACATCAGCACCTGCCACGTGCGGCCGAACTTGTTGAAGTCGTTGACGTAGTAGGTGCCGAGCGTGCCGGCGAGCGCGTTGTAGACGTCGTCGATCGGCACGCCCAGCTTCTTCACCTTCTCGCGGTCGACGTCGACGAAGAGCTGCGGGACGTTCGCATGCCAGAGCGTCTGCGCGCCGCCCAGCTCCGGGTCGCTGTTCGCCCGTGCCAGGAACGCGTGCGTGACCTCGGACAGCCGCTTCGACCCGCCGTCGCCGCGGTTCTGGATGTAGAACTCGAAGCCGCCGGCGGTGCCCAGCCCGAAGATCGCCGGCGGATTGAACGCGAGCACCAGCGCCTCCTTGATGCCCGCGGTGCGCCCGAAGAGCTCCCCGACCAACTCGGCGGCAGTCACCTTCCGCTCGTCCCAGGGCACCTGCGTGACGAACAGCGTCGCGGCATTGTTGCGGAAGCCGCCGCCGATGAAGTCGAAGCCGGTGAAGGAGACGATGTCCTTGTTCGCCGGGTTGGCGCGTATCGCGTCCTCGACCTCCTTCACCACCTTGTCGGTGCGCTCGAGCGTGGCGCCGTCGGGCAGGATCACCGCGCCGATGTAGAAGCCCTGGTCCTCGTCGGGCACCAGGCTCCCGGGGGTGGTCTTCCACAGCGTCGCCGTGATCGCGACCATCCCGGCGAAGAGCGCGACAGCGACGAGGCCGCGGCGCAGCAGCCAGGTCACGCTATCGGCGTAGTGGCCCCGCATGCGCAGGAAGGACCGGTTGAACCAGGTGAAGAAGCGGCCCGGCGCATGGTGGCGGCGCCCAAGCATCAGCACGCACAGCGCCGGCGAGAGCGTCAGCGCGACCACGCCGGAGATGACGACCGAGATCGCGATGGTGACCGCGAACTGGCGGTAGAGCTCGCCGGTGAGGCCGCCGAGGAACGCGATCGGCACGAACACCGCGCACAAGGTCAGCACGATGGCGATGATCGGGCCGGTGACCTCGCGCATCGCCCGCACCGCGGCGTCGTGCGGGGCGAGCCCCTCCTCGCGTATGTTGCGCTCGACGTTCTCGAGCACCACGATCGCGTCGTCGACGACGATGCCGATCGCGAGCACCATCCCGAACAGGGTCAGCGTGTTGATCGAGTACCCGAGCAGCGACATCCCGGCGAAGGTGCCGATCAGCGACACCGGCACCGCGATGAACGGGATCAGCGCCGCGCGCCAGCTCTGCAGGAACAGGAACACGACGAGGAACACCAGCAGCATCGCCTCGGCCAGCGTCTTCGCCACTTCGCGGATCGACACCTCGACGAAGCGCGTCGTGTCGTAGGGGATGGCGTAGGCGAGGCCCGCCGGGAAGCGCGCCGCGAGCGCGTTGGCGCGGTTCTCGACCGTCTTGGCCACCGCCAGCGCGTTGGCGCCCGGCGCCAGGAAAATGCCGACGAGGGTCGCCTCCCTGCCGTTGTAGCGGCCGATGAAGTCGTAATCCTTCGAGCCCAGCTCCACGCGCGCGACGTCGGCGAGGCGCACCGTCGAGCCGTCGGGGTTCGCGCGGACGATGATCGCGCCGAATTCCTTCGCGTCCGCGAGCCGGCCTCGCGTGGTGATCGTGTAGACCAGGTCCTGCTTGCCGCCGATCGGCGACTGCCCGACCTTGCCGGCGGCGAACTGCGCGTTCTGCTCGTTGATCGCGGCGGCGACGTCGGCCGGCGTGAGCTTCAGCTGCGCGAGGCGGTCGGGCTTCAGCCACACCCGCATCGCGTAGTCCTTGGCGCCGAAGATCTGGACGTTGGTGGTGCCGGGCAGGCGCTTCAGCTCGTCCAGCACGTTGAGCGTCACGTAGTTGGAGATGAAGAGGTCGTCGTGGCTGGCGTCCGGCGAGTAGAACGCCAGCACCTGCAGGAACGACGAGCTGCCGCGCTCGACCGTCACGCCCTGCCGGCGCACTTCCTGCGGCAGCCGCGGCTCGACCTGCTTCACGCGATTGCTGACGTTGATCGTCGCGTCGTCGACGTTGGTGCCGATCTCGAAGGTCACGGTGATCGCCGCGACGCCGGCGGAGGTCGAGTGCGACTCCATGTAGATCATGCCCGGCACGCCGTTGATCGCGTTCTCGAGCGGCGCGGCGACCGTCTGCTCGAGCACGGCCGCCGAGGCCCCCGGGTAGACCGCCTGCACGGTCACCACCGGCGGAGCAATCTCGGGGTATTGCGCGATCGGCAGCGTGCGCATCGCGGCGAGGCCCGCAATCACCAGGAACACCGAGATGACGGCCGCGAAGATCGGCCGGTCGATGAAGAAGCGCGAGAACATGGCGGCCCGCGCTCAGCTCTTCGGCGCCGGCGCCGCGTCCTTGGGCGCTGTGCCGCCCGGCACCCGCCGGCGCCGCGCCGCCGAGCGCGATCGCGCCGCCGGGCTGCAGCTTGGCGATGCCGTCGACGAGCACCGCGTCGCTGGCCTTCAATCCCGATTCGACGATCCACTGGTTCGTGCCGTCGACGTCGACCCACGCACCGAGCGTCACCTGCCGCACCACGGCGACGTCCTTGCCGTCCTTGTCCTTGCCGGCGACGTAGACGTACTTGCCCTGCGTGTCGTCGAGCACCGCGACCTGCGGCACCGCGATCGCGTTGGTGCGCACGGCGCCCCGCAGCTCGACGCGCACGAACTGCCCGGGCTTCAGCGCGCCGTCGGCGTTGGCGATCTCGGCGCGCATCTCGTAGGTGCCGGTGCTGGGGTTGACGCGCGGGTCGGCTGAAGTTGATGCGGCCGCGGCGCGGAAAGGTGGAGCCGTCGGACAGCTTGACCGTCACCTCGTAGGCGTTGTTCTTCGGCAGCACCAGCCGGCCCGCGGCGACCGCGCTGTTCAGGCGCAGCTGGTCGGTCTCGGACACGTTGAACGGGACCCAGATCGGATCGACCTGCGACACGGTGGTGAGCAGCGTGTCGTTGGCGTTGACGAGGCTGCCTTCGGACTTGTTGGCGCGGCCGGAGAGGCCGGCGATCGGCGAATTGACGCGGGTGTAGCCGAGGTTCAGGTTCACCTCCGCGAGCTTCGCCTCGGCGGCTTTGAGCGATGCGCGCGCGAGCTCGACGCTGGAGACCGCGTCGTCGGCCTCCTTCTGTCCCACCGCGCGACGCTCCGCCAGCGGCTTCAACCGCCCGACCTCGCGCTCGGCCTGCGCGAGCAGGGCGCGCGCGCGCACGACCTCGGCGTCGGCCGCCGCGGCCTGCGTTTCCAGCGGCTTGGGATCGATCAGGAACAGCGGCTGGCCGGCCGTGACCGCGGTGCCTTCGGCGTAGAGCCGCTTCTCGAGGATGCCCGTGACCCGCGCCCGCACCTCGACTTCCTTGGCGCCCGTTGTCTGCCCCACGTACTCGTAGGTGACAGGAAGCGTGCGCGGCTGCACGACCAGCGTGGTCACCGCCGCCGGCGGGAATCCGGGCGGGCCGCCGGGCGGCGCCTTGCCGCAGGCGGCGAGCAGGACGACGGTGGCGATCGGCGCAAGCCAGGCAGCGATGCGGCGCGCGTGGGCAACGTCCAGGGGCATGGTGAACTCCGGGGGCGACGCGGAACTCCTCGTGGGAGCGGCCGCGACTGGCTTGACAATGGCGGCAACATTACATACATTCCTGAATGTTTGCAACCATAATGCCGGTAGGGTTCGGTCGATGAGCGAGCGACCGTGGTAAGGCGCACCAGGATGGAGGCCGCCGCGACGCGCGAGGCGCTCCTCGACGCGGCGCTGCGGGTCTTCCGCGAGCGCGGCGTGGCGCGCACCACGCTGGCCGAGATCGCCGCGGCGGCGGGGCTCACCCGCGGCGCCGTCTACTGGCACTTCCGCGACAAGACCGACGTCTTCACGGCGATGTGCGACCGCGTGCAGCTGCCGATGGAGGCCACGCTGGCGCAGGTGGGCGTGGCGCGCAATGAGGATCCGCTCGCCGCGCTGCGCGACGTCGCCGTCGCCGCCCTGGTCCAGCTCGCCACCGACCCGGCCGTGCAGGCGGTGTTCGATGTCATTTTCCACAAGTGCGAATTCGCCGCCGAGTTCGCCGCGATCGCCGCACGCCGGAACACCACCGATAGCGCGTGCCACCTTAGCGTCGAGCGCGTGCTCCAGCAGGCGGTGGCGAAGCGGCAACTGCCGCGCGACACCGACACGCGCGTCGCCGCGCTCGGCATGAACGCGTTCATGGTCGGCGTGATGCACCAGTGGGTGCAGCTGCCGGCCGCGTACGACCTCGAGCGGGCCGCGCCGCAGATGGTCGACCTGTTCCTGGCCGGACTGCGCGCGCAGCCGCCGCGGCTCGCGAAGCCGCCCCGGCGCGCCGCCGCGCGTTCGGGCACAATTCGCCTATCCCAGTCACAACCCGTGAGAGCGACATGAGCAAGATTCAGAAGGTCGGCGTCATCGGCGCCGGAACCATGGGCAACGGCATCGCGCAGGCCTGCGCGGTGTCGGGCATCGACGTCGTCATGGTCGACGTGGCGGACGCCGCGGTGAAGCGCGGCGTCGCGACGATCACGGGCAGCCTCGACCGCCTGCTCAAGAAGGAGAAGATCGCCGCCGCCGACCGCGACGCGGCGCTCGCGCGCATCGACGGCACCACCGATTACGACGCGCTGAAGACCGTCGACCTGGTGATCGAGGCGGCCACCGAGAACCAGGAGCTCAAGTACAAGATCCTGCGCCAGGCGGACGCGCTCGCCAGGCCGTCGGCGATCATCGCGTCCAACACGTCGTCGATCTCGATCACCCAGCTCGCGGCGGTGACGTCGCGGCCGGAGGCCTTCATCGGCGTGCACTTCTTCAACCCGGTGCCGATGATGGCGCTGGTCGAGCTCGATCAAGGGCCTGCAGACGGCCGACACCACCGTCGCGGCGGCCGAAGCGTTCGCCAAGCGCCTCGGCAAGACGCCCATCGTCGTCAAGAACAGCCCCGGATTCGTCGTCAACCGCATCCTGTGCCCGATGCTGAACGAGGCGATCTTCACGCTGCAGGAAGGGCTCGCCACGGCCGAGGACATCGACAAGGGAATGAAGCTCGGCTGCAACCACCCGATCGGGCCGCTGGCGCTCGCCGACATGGTCGGCCTCGACGTGCTGCTCGCCGTGATGAACGTGTTCTACGGCGACTTCAACGACCCGAAGTACCGCCCGGCGCCGCTGCTGAAGGAGATGGTCGCGGCGGGGTACCTCGGGCGCAAGACGGGGCGCGGGTTCTACACGTACGCCTGACCGCTCGCCGCACCCGCGAGCGCGCGGCGGGTAGCCCGGGTTGAGCCGAAGGCGAAACCCGGGTGGATGTCCGGCCGCAGCTCCGTTGCAGCGACCACCCGGGTTTCGCCTTCGGCTCAACCCGGGCTACGAACCGGTGCCGTCGGTCAGCCCTCGTGGGCGCGCGTGGTGAGGTAGACGGTGCCGGTGAAGCTCGAGACCAGCGTGCCGTCGGCCCGCGGTCACGTCGACGCGGTAGACCGCGATCCTGCGCGTGCGCGACACCTCGACCGCCGTCGCGGTCAGCGTGTCGCCGACCTGCGCCGCGACGTGATAGGTGATGTGCGCGTCGATGCCGGCGGCGATCATCCCGTGCGAGTTCGACGCCAGGCCGAACGCCGTGTCGGCCAGCGAGAAGATCGCGCCGCCGTGGCAGGTGCCGTTGAAGTTGAGATGGGCGGGAGCGACCGTCATCGCGACCGCGGCGTGGCCGGACCCCGCATCCACGCAGCGGATGCCGAGCCCGGCGACGAAGGGATCGCGCGCGGCGAGACGGCGCACCCGCTCGGCCGCCTGGGCCTTGTGGTCCATCAGTCGAAGCCCAGGAAGCGCGCGAATGCGGCGGCGGGCGCGCGCTCCGTCACGAGCCGGTTCTCGGGCGCGTCGGGGTCGGCGTAGCCCAGCGACATCCCGCACACCAGCATCTCGTTTGCCGGCAGCGCGAGCTCGCGCGCGATGACGCGGTGGAACTTGAGGAACGCCGCCTGCGGGCAGGTGTCGAGCCCGCGGGCGCGCGCCGCGACCATCACGTTCTGCAGGAACATCCCGTAGTCGAGCCAGCTGCCGCGCTCGAGGCCGCGGTCGATGGTGAAGAAGAGGCCGACCGGCGCGTCGAAGAACTGGTAGTTGCGCCCGTGCTGGCGATGCATGCCGGCCTTGTCGCCGCGCTCGATGCCCACCAGCCGGTAGAGCTCCCAGCCGATCGCGCGCCGCCGCCCGAGGTAGGGCTCGTGCCACTGCACCGGATAGTAGGCGTACTCCTCGGCGTGCTCGCCCTGCTCGTGGTCGTGCGCGTGCAGCACCGCCGCCGCCACGGCGGCCTTGCGCTCGCCGGCCACGACGTGCGCGTGCCACGGCTGGGTGTTGGTGCCGCTCGGCGCGCGGCTCGCGACGGCGAGGATCTCCTCCACCGTCGCCCGCGGCACCGGCGTGGGCAGGAACGCGCGCACCGAGCGCCGCGTGGTGATCGCGCGGTCGACGGCGGCGACCTCGTCGGCCGACGGCATGCTGCGCGGAGCGAACCGGCGCCCGCGGCCGGCGGCCGCCGCGTGCGCGAGCGCGGCGTCCACGACGGCCGCGATGCCCTCGCCGCGCGTGGCCACGGTCTTCAGCACCGGCACCGGCGCCGCGCTGCGGTGGCGCAGCCGCAGCATGTCGGCGAGCTCGCGCGCGGTCGCCTCGGCGGCCGGCAGGTCGCCCTTGCTGACGACGAAGACGTCGGCGATCTCCAGGATGCCGGCCTTGATCGCCTGCACGTCGTCGCCGAGTCCCGGCGGGCAGACGACGATCCGCGTGTCGGCGAGTCCCGCGATCTCGACGTCCGACTGTCCCGCGCCGACCGTCTCGACGATCACCGTGTCGAAGCCCGCGGCGTCGAGCACGTCGACGATGCGCGCGGTGGTGCGCGACACGCCGCCCTGGTGCCCGCGCGAGGACAGCGAGCGGATGAACACGCGCTCGTGCGCGCCGTGCTCGCCCATGCGCACGCGGTCGCCCGAGCACGGCGCCGCCCGTCACGGGGCTCGACGGGTCGACGGCGACGACCGCGATGCGCTGCCCGCGGCCGAGGAGTTCGCCCAGCAGCGCGTTGATCAGCGTCGACTTGCCCGCGCCCGGCGCGCCGGTGATGCCGACGACGTGCGCGCGGCCGAGGCGCGGCGCGATCGAGCGCGCGATGGCGTCGGCGCCGGGTTCCCCGTTCTCGATCGCGCTGATCATCGCGCGCGATCGAGCGCCGGTCGCCGAGGTCGACCGGCGCCTGCGGTGGTCCCGCGGTCACCGTGGCACCCGGGCCTTCCGCCGGGCCGCCCCAAGGAAGGCCCGCGCTCCCCCTCGGGGGGCAGCGAACGAATGTGAGCGTGGGGGCCGTCCCCGGCCTTCCGCCGGGCCGTCCCAAGGAAGGCCCGCTCCCCCTCGGGGGGCAGCGAACGAATGTGAGCGTGGGGGCCCCATCACACGATCGCCTGGACGTGGCCGAAGCCCATCTCGCGGCGCAGCGTGCCGCAGATCTCGCCGTGGGTGCAGCCGGCCTCGGCCGCGGCGACGACGGCGGCGAACACGTTCGCCGCCGGATCGTTCGCCGCGCGGGCGAGTCCGGACAGCGCCTTCGCCACCCCATCCTGCGAACGCGCCGCCTTGTACGCTGCGAACGCCGCAAGATGCTCCTGCATCTTTCGCGGGTCCGGCTTGGCGAGCGCCGGCCGCGCGCTGCGGTCCTCCGCCGTCCTGTATGCGTTGACGCCGACGACCGTCTGCGCGCCCGACTCGACGCTCTCCTGGAAGCGCCGCGCCGATTCGCCGATCTTCTGCTGGACGATCCCCGCCTCGACCGCCGCGTACATGCCGCCGGCGTCCTCGACCAGGCGCAGCGAGCGCAGGATCGCCTCTTCCATCTCGTTGGTGAGCGTCTCGACGTAGTAGCTGCCGCCGAGCGGGTCGATCACGTCGGTGAGGTGCGCCTCCTCGCGCAGGATGTTCTGTGTCGCCACCGCGATGCGCGCGCCGAACTCGGTCGGGCAGGACAGCGCCTCGTCGTAGGCGTCGGTGTGCAGCGACTGCAGGCCGCCGAGTATCCCGGCCATCGCCTGCACGGTCACGCGCGCGATGTTGTTGAGCGGCTGCGCGCGCGTCAGGTCCACGCCGGACGTCTGCGCGTGGAACTTGAAGCGCCAGCTCTTCGGATCCTTCGCGCCGTAGCGCTCGCGCACGAGGCGCGCCCAGATGCGGCGGCCGGCGCGAAAGCGCGCGACCTCCTCGAAGAACGACAGCGAGATGTCGAAGAAGAACGTGAAGCGCGGCAGGAACGCATCGGGATCCATCCCGCGCGCCACGCAGTCGTCGGCGTTCTGCAGCGCCGTGGCGAGCGTGAAGGCCATCGCCTCGGCCGGCGTCGCGCCGGCCTGCTGCATGTGCTGGCCGACCACCGACATCGGGTTCCATCGCGGCACGTGCCGGTTGCAGAAATCGATGTGGTCGCCGAGGATCCGCCGCGCGCCGGGCAGCGCGATGCGGAAGAACATGTGGTTGGCGACGTAGTGGGAGAGGTAGTCGCTCTGGTTCGACGTGCCGGCGATCGTGTCCCAGCCGACACCGCGGCGCTTCGCCGCCGCCAGCACGAACGCGAGCAGCGTGAACGGCGACGGGTCGTTCATCGCGCAGGACGTGCGGCCGAGATCGACGCCGGCGAGGCAGGTGTCCATGTGCTCGACGGTATTGACGACCACACCGCAGGTGCCGAGCAGCTCGGCGTCCACCTCGTCCATGTCGTAGCCGCGGAACACGGAGTTGCAGGGGATCAGGGAGACCGCGGTGGCCCCCTGCGCGAGGATGTCCATGAGCCGCGCGTTGTAATCGGAGGGCGTGGACAGGCCGATCAGCTGGCGCTGCGTCCACGTCCGGCCGCGGTGCATCGTCGGGTAGATGCCGCGCGTGTACGGCGGCTGGCCCGGATAGCCGACGTCGTCGGCGTAGCGCTCGCCGTTCCAGTCGCGCGGCGTGTACAGCGGCTTGATCGCGATGCCGGAGCGGTTGCGCACGGCCTTGTCGGCGCCGATCTGCGCGGCGTATTCCTGCTGCCAGAGGTCTTCGCCGGCGGCGGGCTGCAGTACGTCGGATGCGAGTGGCTTGTTCATGGCGGTCTGCCTGGCGGGAGAGTGATTTCGGGCGTGTCGGGATTCGCGGGAGTCGGTCCGCGGGTTTGCGCTCAACATCGTGCGCACGTCACCCGGGTTTCGCTTCGGCCTCAACACCGGGCTACGCAGCGAACCCGCGAAGCGCAAGCGTCATGCGGAGACGCGGCGGGCGCGGATCGCGGGCGTGATCTCGCGGATGTAGGCGGCGATGTCCTCGAGCGCGGCGCCGGGGTGGAACACGCGCGCCACGCCCGCGGCGAGCAGCATGTCCTCGTCCTCGTCCGGGACGATGCCGCCGACGATGACGGCGACGTCGGTCAGCCCGGCCGCGCGCAGCGCCGTCATCAGCTTGGGCACGATCAGGTGATCGGTGGCGAGCGACGAGAGGCCGATGACGTCGACGTCCTCCTCGGTCGCGAGCTTCACCACCGCCGGGATCGGCTGCCAGGGCGGCGTGTAGATGACCTCCATGCCGGCGTCGCGCAGGTGCGCGGCGACGAGGCGGCTGCCGCGGTCGTGGCCGTCGAGGCCGATTTTCGTGACCAGCACTTTGGGGCGGATCTCCACGGGCTACTCCTTGGTGACGGGCTGGCGCAGCAGGCCGACGAACTGGCGGGCGATGGCGCCGGGATCGTCGTGGCCGGGGCGGTACCAGCTCTGCGTCCAGTTGAGCGCGCCGAGCAGCATGAGGCGCAGGTTGCGCCGGTCGACGCCGCGGCGCACGGGAAGCTCATCGACCAGCTCGATGAACAGGCGTTCGTAGCCGTCGCGCAGCTCGACCAGGCGGGCGGCGATCGCCGGCGCGTCGTTCGGCCGCACGCGGATCACCACCTGCGCGTAGTCGCTCTCCTCGAGCAGCGCCTCGAGGTGCGCGACGCACGCGGCCTCCAGGCGCGACCACGGGTCGGTCTTGCCGCCGATCGCCGCGCTCACCCGCGCCGAGATGCGGCGCACGCCCTCGGCGTAGACGGCGGCGAGCAGGTCCTCCTTGGCGGCGAAATGGTAATAGAGCGAGCCGGGGAGCATGTCCACCGTGCGGACGATGTCGCGGATCGAGCGCCGTGGAAGCCGGCGGCCGCGAACTGCCGCGCGGCGGCATCGAGCAGCAGCGGCAGGCGGTTGTCGGCGCGCGGTGCGCGCAGGGGGCGGGCCATGGGGGTGCGGATGTAAGACAAACAAGTGTTTGTTTTTTAGCACGGCGCCGCGCTGCTGGTCAAGGCCGTGCGGAGGTCGGTCATTCGCGCCGTCGGGCCGCCCCAAGGCGCGAATTGCGCCCCCTCGGGGGGCAGCGAACGAAAGTGAGCGTGGGGGCCGTCTATTCGCGCCGCCGGGCCGACCCAAGGCGCGAATTGCACCCCCTCGGGGGACAGCGAACGGGAGTGAGCGTGGGGGCTGACTACCGTTCGAAATTGCGCAGCCGCGCGAGGTCCAGCACCCGGATCTCGCCGTAGGCCACCTGCAGGAGGCCGGCCTGCTCCAGGGCCTTGAGCGCCGTGTTGACGCGCTGCCGCGACAGGTCCGACAGGTAGCCGATCTCCTCCTGCGACAGCCGCAGCTGCAGTCCGGTCCCCGGGTAGAGGTACGGGTTGAACATCGCGGCGAGGCAGCGCGCGACGCGCGCCTCCACGGAGAGCAGGCGGTCGTACTCGATCTGGCCGATGAACTGCCCGAGGCGCTCGTTCAGCTGCAGCAGCAGGAAGCGGTTGAAGGCGATGCTGCCGTCCAGGAGCTCGAGGAACGTCGCCCGCGGCATCAGCGCGACGCGGCTCGCACGCAGCGCAATCACGTCGTAGCGGCGCGGCTCGTCCTTCAGCAGCGAGCCCTCGCCGAACCAGGCGCCCGCGGGCAGCCCCGTGAACGTGGTGAGCTTGCCGCTCGGCGACAGCGCGGCCATCTTGACGAGCCCTTCGGCGATGCCGATCCAGTGCTCGACCGGCTCGCCCTTGCGGCAGACGTACTGGCCGGCGGCGAAGCGGCGCTCCACGAGCGTGCTCTCGACGCGCTGCAACTGCTCCGGCGTGAGCGAGCGCGCCCAGAGGCTTTGCTGCAGCACGGCGGCGAGTGAGGCCATCGCAACGATTCGTCGTGGATTGTCGGCCGGACGACAGCTTTGCCGGTGTGCCGCAATTATGCTTGAAGGCTGCCGCACTCCGCGCCGCAGCCGCACCGGGTGGAAATCCGGCGCGCGACGCGAACGCGGCGGGCGGGTGCCGCCGCCCGTATCGACATTGCCGGGCGTTACTATAGAATCAGTTGCACTGCCTGCCGATGCGCGCTGCCGCGCCGGAACGCGAACAAGGCCGCCGTTCGAGGCGCCAACGCAAGGAGGGGGAACGTGGTGTCTGCCGCTTCCGCACTATCGGGACTCGATACGTTCCCGCGTCTGCTGCTGCATCACGCCAAGGTGCGCGGCGGCCACCCGGCCACCCGCGAGAAGGACCTCGGCATCTGGCAGACGTGGACGTGGTCGCAGGTCGCCGAAGCGGTGCGGGCGCTCGCCTGCGGGCTGACCGCCCTCGGGTTCAAGCGCGGCATGAACCTCGCGATCATCGGCGACAACCGCCCGCGCCTGTACTGGGCGATGGCCGCGGCGCAGTCGCTGGGCGGCGTGCCGGTGCCGCTGTACCAGGACGCGGTCGCCGAGGAGATGGTCTACGTTCTCAACGACGCCGAAATCCACTTCGCGATCGTCGAGGACCAGGAGCAGGTCGACAAGATGCTCGAGATCAAGGCGCGCTGCCCGACGCTCGAGCACATCGTGTTCGACGACCCGCGGGGGCTGCGCCACTACGCGCAGACGTTCATCCACGGCTACGACGGCATCCAGGGCCTCGGGCGCTCGTACCACGACACGCATCCGGACTTCTACGCCGACGCCGTCGCCGCGACCCGGACCGACGACGTCGCCGTGATGGCCTACACCTCGGGCACCACCGGCAAGCCCAAGGGCGTGTGCCTCACGCACCACGCGCTATCAGCGCCGCCCGCGGCGGCGTCGAGTTCGACCGCCTCACCGCCGACGAGGAGGTGCTGTCGTACCTGCCGATGGCCTGGATCGGCGATCACCTCTTCTCCTACTGCGAGGCGCTCTACGCCGGGTTCACGATCAACTGCCCGGAGTCGAGCGAGACGGTGATGACCGACCTGCGCGAGATCGGCCCGACGTTCTACTTCGCGCCGCCGCGCGTGTTCGAGAACCTGCTGACGCAGGTGACCATCCGGATGGAGGACGCGAGCGCGATCAAGCGCTGGGCCTACGCGTACTTCATGGGCGTGGCGCGCCGCTGCGGCGCCGAGATCCTCGACGGCAAGCCCGGAATCCCGGCGATGGACCGCCTGCTCTACTGGCTCGGCACCGTGGTGATCTACGGCCCGCTGCGCAACGTGCTCGGCATGAGCCGGATCCGCGTGGCCTACACCGCCGGCGCCGCGATCGGGCCGGACCTCTTCCGCTTCTACCGCTCGATCGGCATCAACATGAAGCAGCTCTACGGCGCCACCGAGACCTGCGCGTACGTCTGCCTGCAGCCCGACGGCGACATCAAGCTCGATTCGGTCGGCAAGCCGGCCCCCGGCGTCGAGGTCAGGATCGCCGACAACGGCGAGGTGCTGGTGAGGAGCGCCGCGATGCTCAAGGAGTACCACAAGCGGCCCGACGCCACCGCCGAGTCGATCGACGGCGAGGGCTACTTCCACACCGGCGACGCCGGGATCTTCGACGCCGACGGCCATCTCAAGATCATCGACCGCGCCAAGGACGTCGGCAAGCTCGCCAACGGCGCGCTGTTCGCGCCGAACTACGTCGAGAACAAGCTCAAGTTCTTCTCCTACATCAAGGAGGCCGTGGCTTTTGGCGACCGCCGCGACATGGTCTGCGCGTTCATCAACATCGACATGTCGGCGGTGGGCAACTGGGCCGAGCGGCGCGGCATCGCGTATTCGGGCTACACCGACCTCGCCGGCCACGCCGAGGTCTACGCGCTGGTGCAGGAGTGCGTCGAGAAGGTCAACGCCGAGCTCGCGCACGACCCGATACTCTGCCATTCGCAGGTGCGCCGCTTCCTCGTGCTGCACAAGGAGCTCGATCCCGACGACGACGAGCTGACGCGCACGCGCAAGGTGCGCCGCGGGTTCATCGCCGAGAAGTACGCGGTGCTGATCGAGGCGCTCTACGCCGGCCGCAAGAGCCAGTACATCGAGACGCAGGTCAAGTTCGAGGACGGCCGCACGGGCAAGGTCAGCGCCGACCTCGTGATCCGCGAGGCGGCGGTGGTCGAGCCTCTGGCGGCGGCGGCCTGAAGGCCGGTGCGCCACGCACGGCGATTCCCCGGCCCAACCTTTCAACGGCGAAGCGAGCATGGCTGACAAGACGCTGCAGGACCGCATCATCCTGCACGAGGACATCGGCGCGATGGAGGCCGATTTCAGCGGCATGACGCTGTCGACCGAAGCCGAGGTCGACGCGTTCTACGACGAGGCGGACCGCCGGCTGGCCGCCACCGGCAAGCGCTGGTATTTCCTGGTGAACTACACCGACTGCGTGATCGACCCCAGGGTGTGGGACCGCTTCGCCGCGCGCGGCAAGATCACCAACATCAGCCACGGCCTGGGCACCGTTCGCGTCGGCACCAGCGCGAGCGCCCGCGAGACCATCAAGGAGCGCGCGCAGCGCGACTTCTTCCGCGCCAACATCTACGATTCGCGCGACCAGGCGATGCTGGCGCTGGGCGAATTGCGCAAGCGTCACGAGCTCACCGGCGCGACCGGCGCCGGCCCCGAGGGCGACGTGATCCTCAAGGTCGACGGCATCAACCTGTCGTTCGGCGGCGTCAAGGCGATCACCGGCGTCGGCTTCGAGGTCAACCGCGGCGAGATCTCGTCGATCATCGGGCCGAACGGCGCCGGCAAGAGCTCGATGCTGAACGTGATCAGCGGCTTCTACCGGCCGTCGAGCGGCACCATCGTCTTCGAGGGCAAGGACCGCACGCACCTGCACGCGGCCGACGTGGCGCGGCTCGGCTTCGCGCGCACGTTCCAGAACATCGCCCTCTTCAAGGGCATGAGCACGCTCGACAACATCATGACCGGGCGCTCGCTCAAGATCAAAAGCAACTTCCTGACCGATGCGCTCTACTGGGGCTTCGCGCAGAAGGAGGAGAACGCCAACCGCGAGCACGTCGAGAAGATCATCGACTTCCTCGAGATCCAGGCGATCCGCAAGACGCCGGTGGGCAAGCTGCCCTACGGGCTGCAGAAGCGCGTGGAGCTGGCGCGCGCGCTGGCGATGGAGCCCAAGGTGCTGCTGCTCGACGAGCCGATGGCCGGGATGAACGTCGAGGAGAAGGAGGACATGGTCCGCTTCATCCTCGACGTCAACGACCAGTGGGGCACGACGATCATCCTGATCGAGCACGACATGGGCGTGGTCATGGACATCTCGCACTACGTTGTGGTGATGGACCACGGCGCGAAGATCGCCGAGGGCACCCCCGGCGAGGTCAAGGCGGACCCGGTCGTCATCCGGGCCTATCTCGGCGCGCATTGAGATGAGCCCCCGAATTTCGCCGAACCGGAGCCACGAATGAACTGGCAGTTCTTCATCGAAGTCCTGGTCAGCGGCCTTCTCGCCGGCGTGATGTACTCGCTGGTGGCGCTGGGCTTCGTGCTGATCTACAAGGCGTCGGGCGTGTTCAACTTCGCGCAGGGCGCGATGGTGTTCTTCGCCGCGCTCACCTTCGTCTCGCTGATCGAGCCGCGGATCGGCATGAACTTCTGGGTCGCCATCGCGGTCACGCTGGGGGTGATGGTGGTGCTGGGGATCGCGATCGAGCGCCTCGTGCTGCGGCCGCTCGTCAACCAGCCGCAGATCACGCTGTTCATGGCGACGATCGGCCTCACCTTCGTGCTGGAGGGCCTGTCGCAGCTGCTGTGGGGCGCGCAGCCCCACGGCCTCGATCTCGGCATTCCCGACGAGCCGATGACCTGGCTGATGGACACCACCGGCATCAACGTCAGCCAGTTCGACGTGTTCGCAGCGGTCGTGGCCGGCCTGCTGGTCGGGCTGTTGGCCGTGTTCTTCCAGACCACGCGCATCGGTCGCGCGCTGCGCGCGGTGGCCGACGACCACCAGGCGGCGCTCGCCGTCGGCATCCCGCTGCGGCAGATCTGGGCGATCGTGTGGACCGTCGCCGGCTTCGTCGCGCTGGTCGCGGGCTTGATGTGGGGCGCGCGCAACGGCGTGCAGTACGCGCTCACCTTCATCGCGCTGAAGGCGCTGCCGGTGCTGATCCTGGGCGGCTTCGAGTCGGTGGCCGGCGCGATCGTCGGCGGCCTCATCATCGGCGCGTCGGAGAAGCTCGCCGAGGTCTACCTCGGGCCGTTCGTCGGCGGCGGGCTGGAGTCCTGGTTCCCCTACGTGCTGGCGCTCGCCTTCCTGCTCGTGCGGCCCGAGGGGCTGTTCGGCGAAAAGCGCATCGAGCGGGTGTAGGCCATGATCTACCGCGAAGCAGGGCAGTTCAAGACGACCTACGCGAAGGACCAGCAGGTCTTTCCGATTCGGCAGGATCGCATCTCGGTGGCGGCGGTGCTCGCGTTCGCGTTCCTGGTCGTGCCGTTCGTCGCGAACCAGTACTGGCTCTCCGCGATCCTGACCCCGTTCCTGATCCTGGCGCTCGCCACGCTCGGCCTCAACATCCTGACGGGCTATGCCGGGCAGCTGTCGCTCGGCACCGCGGCGTTCATGGCGGTGGGCGCGTTCATGGCCTACAACTTCGAGCTGCGGATGCCGTGGATGCCGGTCCTCTTGTCGTTCGTGCTGGCCGGGCTGTGCGCGGCGCTGGTCGGCATCGTGTTCGGCCTGCCGTCGCTGCGCATCAAGGGCTTCTACCTCGCGGTGGCCACGCTCGCGTGCCAGTTCTTCGTGCTGTGGGCGCTGCAGCGCATCGGCTGGTTCACCAACCACAGCGCCTCGGGCGTGATCACCGCGCAGAAGGTCGAGATCATGGGCTACGTGTTCGACACGCCCGAGCGCAAGTACATGCTCACGCTGTGCGTCGTCGCCTTCCTCGCGGTGCTGGCCAAGAACATGCTGCGCAGCGAAACCGGGCGCAAGTTCATGGCGGTGCGGGACATGGACATCGCCGCCGAGGTGATCGGCATCCGCATGATGCAGACGAAGCTCCTCGCCTTCGCGATCAGCTCGTTCTATTGCGGCGTCGCCGGCGCCCTCTACGCCTTCACGTACCTCGGGACGGTGGAGCCGGAGGCCTTCAACCTCGACCTGTCGTTCCGGATCCTGTTCATGGTCATCATCGGCGGCGTGGGCAGCATCCTCGGCTCGTTCATGGGTGCCGCTTTCATCGTGCTGCTGCCGATCTTCCTCAACACGGTGGCGGGTCCGCTCGAGCATCTGCTCGGGATGTCGCTGCCGGCGGGGCTGATGTCGAACCTCGAGGTGATCGTGTTCGGGGCGCTCATCATCTTCTTCCTGATCGTGGAGCCGCACGGCCTCGCCCGCCTGTGGCAGATCGGCAAGGAGAAGCTCCGGCTGTGGCCGTTCCCGCATTGATGTTGCGATGCAGCATGCAGACCGGCAGGGGCGGTCGCATCTTGCGGTTTGTTGACCGTCGTCATTGACACGGCACGAGGTCTCGCGAATGCTTGCCCCGTTGCAACCGACGGTCGAGGATCGTTGTTCGGACACGTCATTTCCAGGAGGAGCACCATGAAGCACGTCAAGTCGGTCCTGTTCGCTGCCGCGCTGTTCGGCGTCGCGGCGACGGGCCATGCGCAGAACGAGCAGTTCATCCCCATGGCCGGGTACTGGGTCGGGCCGTACGCCGCGGGCGGGTCGGGCATCTACGGCGGGATGATCGACTATATGAACATGATCAACATCCGCGACGGCGGCGTGAACGGCGTCAAGCTCACGTACGAGAAGTGCGAGACCGAGTACAACAACGCGCGCGGCGTCGAGTGCTACGAACGGCTGAAGAACAAGGGCCCGACCGGCGCGACCGTGTTTCACACGCTGTCGACCGGCATCACGTATTCGATCATCGACAAGGCGACCACCGACAAGATTCCGGTGATCTCGATCGGGTACGGCCGCACCGACGCGTCGGACGGCCGGGTCTTCCCCTACATCTTCCCGCTGGTGACCAACTACTGGTCGCAGAACACCGCCAAGATCAAGTTCATCGGGTCGAAGGAAGGCGGGATGGACAAGCTGAAGGGCAAGAAGATCGTGAACCTCTATCACGACTCGGCCTACGGCAAGGAGACGATCCCCGTCCTCGACGCGCAGGCGAAGATGTACGGCTTCAACGTCACGCACATCGCGGTGCCGCACCCGGGCAACGAGCAGGGCGCGCAGTGGCTGCAGATCCGGCAGCTCAAGCCGGACTGGGTGATCCTGCGCGGCTGGGGCGTGATGAATCCGACGGCGCTCAAGGCCGCGGCCAAGGTCGGCTTCCCCCGCGACCGCATGATCGGGGTCTGGTGGTCGGGCGCGGAGGAGGACACGATTCCCGCCGGCGACGCCGCCAAGGGCTTCATCGCCGCCGGTTTCAACGTGGCCGGGGCGAACTACCCGGTGGTCCAGGAGATCAAGAAGATCGTCTACGGCAAGGGCAAGTCCGGGGAGATGGAGGACCAGTCGCGCATCGGCTCGATCTACTACAACCGCGGCGTCGTCCACGGCATCATCACCGTCGAGGCGATCCGCACCGCGCAGGCGAAATACGGCAAGAAGCCGATGACGCACGAGCAGATCCGCTGGGGCATCGAGAACCTCAACATCACCGAGGCGCGGCTGAAGGAACTCGGTGCCGCGGGCTTCATGCAGCCGCTCAAGGTGTCGTGCCTCGATCACGAGGGCGGCGGCGCGGTGAAGTTCCAGCAGTGGGACGGCAACAAGTGGAACGTGATCACCGACTGGATCCAGCCCGACAAGCAGCTGGTGCGCGGGATGATCGAGACGTCGGCGGCCGCCTACGCGAAGGAAAAGAACATCACGCCGCGCGATTGCAGCAAGGAGTCCTGATCCGCCGCGCTGCGTAAGCGACGAGATCGCCGGATCGCCCCGACGGCGGTGCTGCCGCCGTCGTGCGGTCCGGTGCGAGCCCCCGGCCGGGGGCTCGCGCAAGGGCCCGCCGCGGGCCTTTGCGCGAGCCGCCATGCGATGAAGACCACACCGCCATGACCACCGCCGCCGCCACCACCGTCACCGCCGCCGTCGCGGGGAACGCCCACCTCTCGATCAACAACATCGAGGTGATCTACGATCACGTGATCCTCGTGCTGAAGGGTGTGTCGCTGCACGTTCCCGAAGGCAAGATCGTCGCGCTGCTCGGCGCCAACGGCGCCGGCAAGACCACGACGCTGAAGGCGGTGTCGAACCTGCTGCGCGCCGAGCGCGGCGACGTCACCAAGGGCACGATCGAGTTCATGGGCAAACGGGTCGACCGGCTCACGCCGAACGAGCTGGTGAGGATGGGCGTGTGCCAGGTGATGGAAGGCCGCCACTGCTTCCAGCACCTCACCGTCGAGGAGAACCTGCTGACCGGCGCCTTCACGCGGCGCATCGGCCGCGCCGACCTGAAGCGCGACCTCGAGATGGTGTACGACTACTTTCCGCGGCTGAAGCTGCGGCGCTCGAGCCAGTCCGGCTACACGTCCGGCGGCGAGCAGCAGATGACCGCCATCGGCCGCGCGCTGATGGCGCGCCCGAAGATGATCCTGCTCGACGAGCCGTCGATGGGCCTCGCGCCGCAGCTGGTCGACGAGATCTTCCAGATCGTGGGCAATCTCAACACCAAGGAGCGCGTGTCGTTCCTGCTCGCCGAGCAGAACACGATGGTCGCGCTGAAATACGCCGACTACGGCTACATCCTGGAGAACGGCCGCGTGGTGATGGACGGCGACGCCAAGGAGCTCGCGCAGAACGAGGACGTGAAGGAGTTCTATCTCGGCTTGTCGACCACCGGAAGAAAGAGCTTCCGCGACGTCAAGCACTACCGCCGCCGCAAGCGCTGGCTGGCGTGATGCGGGTGCGCGAGCACTTCGACACGCTCGAGACGCGCGAGCCGGAAGCGCGCGAGCGCGCGCAGCTGGCCGCGCTGCCCGCGGCAGATCGCGCTGGGCGAAGGCGAACGCGCCGGGGTTCGCCCGCCTCCTCGCCGATGTCGACCCCGCCGCGGTGACCACGCGCGAAGCGTTGGCGAGGCTGCCGGTGACGCGCAAGTCGGAGCTGGCCGAGCTGCAGAGGGCGAGCCGCCCCTTCGGCGGACTTGGCGGCGGCGCGCAGCGGCCCCGGCGGGGCCCGCTTCACGCGGGTGTTCGCGTCGCCGGGCCCGATCTACGAGCCCGAGGGGCGGCGCCCGGACTACTGGCGGCTGGCGCGGCCGCTGTTCGCGGCGGGCTTCCGGCGCGGGCGATCTCATCCACAACTGCTTCGCGTACCACCTCGCGCCCGCGGGCTCGATGCTCGAGACCGGCGCGCATGCGCTCGGCTGCACGGTGTTTCCCGGCGGGACCGGGCAGACGGAGCTGCAGGTCCAGGCGATGCGGGACCTCGCGCCCGACGGCTATGTCGGCACGCCGTCGTTCCTCAAAATCATCGTCGAGAAGGCGGACGAGCTGGGCGTCGCGCTGCCCAGCCTGACCAAGGCGCTCGTGTCCGGCGAAGCGTTTCCGCCGAGCCTGCGCGACATGCTGCTCGCCCGCGGCATCGCCGGCTACCAGGCCTACGCGACCGCCGACGCGGGAACGATCGCGTACGAGACCGAGGCGCGCGAGGGCCTGGTGATCGACGAAGGCGTGCTGGTCGAGCTGGTGCGCCCCGGCACCGGCGATCCGGTCGCGCCGGGCGAGGTGGGCGAGGTCGTCGTCACCCAGCTTTTCAATCCGGACTATCCGCTGATCCGTTTCGGCACCGGCGACCTCTCCGCATTCCTGCCGGGTGTGAGCCCCTGCGGGCGGACCAATGCGCGGATCAAGGGGTGGCTCGGCCGCGCCGACCAGACGACCAAGGTCAAGGGCATGTTCGTGCATCCGGGGCAGGTTGCGGCGATCGCGCGGCGCCATCCGGAGATCGTCAAGGCGCGCCTCGTCGTCGACAATCCCGGCGGCAACGACCGCATGACCCTGCTGGTCGAGGTCGACGGCAGGCGCGCCGCCGGCAGCCGAGGGCGTCGTCGCCACGATCCGCGACGTCACCAAGCTGCGCGGCGAGGTCGCCTGCCGTCAGCCGGGCGACCTGCCGAACGACGGCAAGGTGATCGACGACATCCGCCGTTACGATTGACGCGGGCCCCGGGGGCGGCGCAGTACACTACGGTTTTCCGCCACCACCGAACGGGATTCCGCGTGTCCGCCGCGCGCACACCCTCCACTGCCGATCCGCTCGCGCCGCTGCCCGACGGCATGCTGCGCGAGATCGCCGCCAGCGGCGTCGTCCGTGCCTTCCCGCGCAACGCCGTGCTCATCAACGAGGGCGACCAGGGCGACTCGCTCTACATCATCCTCACCGGCAAGGTGAAGGTGTTCGCGAGCAACGTCGCCGGCAAGGAGGTCGTCATCGACTTCCACGGCGCGGGCGAGTACGTGGGCGAGATGGCGCTCGCGGGCGAAGCGCGCTCCGCGTCGGTGATCACCGTCGATCCGACCACCTGCGCGATCGTGACCCGGGCGCACGTCCGCGAGTTCATCCTCCGGCACCCGGATTTCGCGATGCACCTGATCGAGAAGCTGATCCACCGCGCGCGGCTGGCCACGGAAAACGTCAAAAGCCTCGCGCTGTCGGACGTCTACGGCCGCCTGGTGCACCTGCTCACGACGCTGGCGCGCGACGTCGACGGCCGGCAGGTGGTGCCGGAGCGGCTCACGCAGCAGGACATCGCCGAGCGCATCGGCGCGTCGCGCGACATGGTGAGTCGCCTGATGAAGGACTTGGTCGGTGGCGGCTACCTCGCCATCGAGGACCGCACCATCACGATCCTGAAGAAGCCCCCGCCCGGCTGGTGATTGCGGCCTCCCCGGCCCCGACCCGGCGCGCGGCGAGCCTCAGCGGTCGATGCCGCCGAGGCAGACGTACTTGACTTCGACGTACTCGTCGACCCCGTACTTCGAACCCTCCCGGCCCAGGCCGGACTGCTTCATCCCGCCGAAGGGCGCGACCTCGGTCGTGATCATGCCGGTGTTGACGCCGACCATCCCGTATTCGAGCGCCTCGGCCACGCGCCAGATGCGCCCGATGTCGCGCGAATAGAAATACGACGCGAGTCCGAACTCGGTGCGGTTGGCGAGCTCGATCACCTCGGCGTCGGTGGAAAAGCGGATCAGCGGCGCCACCGGTCCGAACGTCTCTTCGCGGAAGATCTGCATGCGCGCGTCGACGCCGGTCAGCACGGTCGGCTCGAAGAACGTCCCTCCCAACGCGTGCCGCCGGCCGCCGGCGGCCACCTGCGCGCCGTGCGCGAGCGCGTCGGCGAGGTGCTCCTCCACCTTGGCCAGCGCCGCGGCGTCGATCAGCGGGCCCTGGGTGACGTCGGCGTCCGTCCCCGGGCCGACTATGAGCGCGCGCACCTTCGCCGCGAGCTTGGCTGCGAATTCGTCGTGGACCGCGGCGTGCACGAACAGGCGGTTGGCGCACACGCAGGTCTGCCCGGCATTGCGGAATTTCGAGATCATCGCGCCGTCGACGGCGGCGTCGATGTCGGCGTCGTCGAACACGATGAACGGCGCGTTGCCGCCCAGCTCCAGCGAGAGCTTCTTGATCGTCGGCGCCACCTGCCGCATCAGCAGGCGACCCACTTCGGTCGAACCGGTGAACGAGAGCTTGCGCACCGCGTCGCTCGCGCACAGCTCGGCGCCGATCGCCGGCGGGTCGCCGGTGATCACGTTTAGCACGCCGGGCGGAAAGCCTGCGCGGTGCGCGAGCTCCGCCAGGGCCAGGGCGGAGAACGGCGTGGCCTCCGCCGGCTTGACGACGACGGTGCAGCCGGCGGCGAGCGCCGGCGCGACCTTGCGCGTGATCATCGACGACGGAAAGTTCCACGGCGTGATCGCCGCGCACACGCCGACCGGCTCCTTCAGCACGACGATGCGCCGGTCGCCGGCGATCGTCGGGATCACGTCGCCGTAGATGCGCCGGGCTTCCTCGGCGAACCACTCGGTGTACGCGGCGCCGATGGTGATCTCGCCCTTCGCCTCGGCCAGCGGCTTGCCCTGCTCGCTGGTCAGGATCAGCGCCAGATCGTCGCGGTGCTGCGAACTGCAGGTCGTGCCACCGGCGTAGGAGGGTGCTGCGCTCCTTCGCCGTGCGCGCCCGCCACGCCGGCCAGGCGGCCGCGGCCGCCGCGATCGCGCGTCTGGTTTCGGCGCCGCCCATGTGCGGCACGTCGCCGATGAGCTTGCCGGTTGCCGGGTTGGTCACCGGCATCGTCGCGCCGCCGTCGGCCGGCAGCCAGTGCCCGTTGACGTAGCACTGCTTGCGCAGCAGCGATGGGTCGGCAAGTGCGGGAACGCAGCGATCGGGCGAATCGGGGGGCATCGGAGACTCCTGGCGCGGCGCGGGCGGCGCCCGCGCATCCATGAGTCCGATTATAGGTTGCGCGTCATCGCGCACCGGTACCGATGCGATGAAGGTCGTAGCCCGGGTTGAGCGCCAGCGAAACCCGGGGCTATCGTGGCAATGGCCACAAGCACCCGGGTTTCGCTACCGCTCAACCCGGGCTACGCGGCACTGACGATGCCATCAAGGCTCGCGCGGGAGTCCGAACCCTTGCTGATTCGCCGCTACCGGGTCCCGGATGTCCGGGCGCAGCGTCGTCAGCGTGACGCCGGCGAGCACCAGCGCAGTGCCGGCCAGTTGGATCCAGTGCACGCTCTCGCCGAGGATCAGCGCGCCGAGCCCGATGGTGAACACCGGCCCGAGCGAGCCGACCAGCGACGACGCGTTGGCGCCGATGCGGTGGATGGCCTCGGCGATCAGCCACGTCGGCAGGACGGTGCAGAAGACCGCCATGGCGAGCGCGAGAGCGTGGATCGAGACCGGCACGCGCAGCAGGGCGACGTCGCGGGTCAGCGCGAACTGCACGCACGACGAACACCGTCGACGCCAGCATCGCATAGCGAGATGAAGCGCAGGCTGCCGATGCGGCCGATCACGCCGCCGGCCAGGACCAGGTACAGCGCGTAGAGGGCGGCGCCGAGGAACACCAGCGTGCCGCCCGTCCAGATCGCCGCCGGCGAGCCGGAGACGCGCAGGTCGTGCAGCGAACACGAGCGCGATGCCCGCGTACGAGAGCACCAGCGCCGTCACGGTGCGGCCGGTGATCGGCTTGCGCAGCAGCAGCGCGGACAGCACCACCACCATCGTCGGGTAGAGGTAAAGGACGAGCCGCTCGAGCGCGGCGCTGATGTAGGCGAGGCCCATGAAATCGAGCAGGCTCGACAGGTAATAGCCGATGAAGCCGAGCAGGACGACGCTCTTCCAGTCGGCGCGCGACAGGGGCCGCGTGCCGCGGCCGCCGGCTTGCCCACCACGCCATCGCGAGGAAGAACGGCGCCGCGTAGAGCATCCGCAGCGCGAGCAGCGTGAGCGCGTCGAGCGGGTACCATGCGTAGGCGAGCTTCACCAGGATCGCCTTGACCGAAAAGCCGAACACGCCGATGACCGCCAGCAGCGGCCCGATCCAGCGCGACGTCAATCGGCGTCCCTGCGCACCTCTCAGTCCCACTGCACCAGGCCCGCCATAGGCGGTAACGAGGATGACGGCGCCGAACGCGATCCGGTACCACGCGAACGGCACGAAATCGTTGTGGCTCACGTAGCGGATCAGCCAGCGCACGCAGAGGAACGCGGAGACGAACGACGCCGCGAAGCCGACGCCGAAGGCCGGCAGGTCGGCGGCCGAGAGCAGGTGCCGGTTCTTCAGCACCTCGTAGCCGGTGGCCGCGAACAGCGTCGGAATGGCGAGAAAGAACGAGAACTCGGTGGCCGCCGTGCGCGACAGCCCGAACAGCATGCCGCCGATGATCGTCGCGCCGGAGCGCGAGGTGCCCGGGACGAGGGCCAGCGCCTGCGCCAGCCCGACCTTCAGCGCGTCCGGCCAGCGCATGTCGTCGACGCTGTCGATCCGCACGGCGTTCGGCCGCGCCTTCTGCCGCCGTTCCGCCCACAGGATGACGAAGCGCGCCCGCCACGAACGCGCAGGCCACGGGCACCGGCGCGAACAGGTGCGCCTTGATCGCCTTGCCGAACGCGAGGCCCAGCACCGCGGCGGGCATGAAGGCGACGGCGAGATTGACGGCGAAGCGCTGCGCGCGCGGGTCCGACGCGAGCCCGCGGAGCACCGCCAGCAGGCGCACGCGATACTCCCAGCACACGGCGAGGATCGCGCCGGCCTGGATCACGATCTCGAACACCTTCGCCTGCTCGCCGGTATAGCCCAGCAGCGAGCCGGAGACGATGAGGTGGCCGGTGCTCGAAACCGGCAGGAACTCGGTCAGCCCCTCGACGATGCCGAGAGCGAGCGCGGTGAGGAGCGTGGGCTGGTCCAAGGGCGGGGGCTCACCCCGGTCGGTTCTTCTGCAGCATCGCGAGCGCCTGCGCCACCGGATCGCTGGTGTCGTCGGGAATCTGGCCGTGCGGCGTCATCCGATCGATGATCTGCGGCAGGATCGACGCGAGGCCGCCGGCGGCCGAGCCGGTCGAGATGCCGAGCTTCGCCGCAATGGCGCCGAGATCGGAGGAACCGAGGACCTGCTGCAGCGCGTCCGCCCCGATCGGCTGGTTCTCCCCGACGGCCACCCACGAATCGGCCTGCTGCCCGTAGCCGGCCTGGCGGAACTTGTCCACCACGCCGCTCGATGCCGCCGTTCTGCTGCAGCAGCTGCAGGGCCATCTGCAGCAGCGGGCTCTGCTCCGCGTTCGCTGCCGCGTCCGCCGAGCAGGCCGCCCAGCACGTTGCCCAGCATTCCGTCGAGCATGCTCATCGCGTCACTCCTCGGTTGGTTGCAGCGAACCGGCGGCCGTCCGGCGCGCCGTGGGACGCCCGGGTGCGGTCATGGCGCAAGGGCCGGCGACCATGGCGTCAGGCCACGCGCCGCACGTGCAGGTGGGCTTCCGCCGCCGGATAGCCGGCTGCGCCGAACGTCTCGCGGATCGCGCGATTGGTGTCGAAGTAGACCTGCCAGTAGTTCGCGGTGTGGCAATAGGGGCGTACCGCGAGGACCGGGCCGCGCTCGTTGAACGTGATGATCTCGACGTCGGGCTTCGGCTCGGCGACGACGTTGGCGATCTTCGGCAGCGCCTCCTTCAGGCGGCGCGATCGCGTCGTTCGGATCGACGGTGTGGTCGATCTGCGCGAGGAGCTCGACGCGGCGGTATGGATTGTGGCTGAAGTTCTTGATCGTGCCGCCCATGATCTTGGCGTTGCCGACCATCGTCTGCACGTTGTCCGGCGTGTCGATCGTGGTGTTGAACAGGCCGATCAGCCGCACCGTGCCTTCCACGTCGCCGGCGAGCACGTAGTCGCCGACCTTGAACGGCCGCAGCACGAGGATGAACGCGCCGGCGGCGAAATTCGACAGCAGGCCGCCCCAGGCGGCGCCGACCGCGATGCCCAGGCCGGCCACCAGCGCGGCGAACGACGTCGTCTCGACGCCGAAGTAGCCGAGGATCGCCACCACCAGGATGATGTTGAGCGCGACGGTGATGAAGGAGCCGATGTAGCGGATGACCGTCGGCTCGACCTTCTGCGCCTCGAGCGCGCGCATCACGAGGTTCGACGCGAACCCGATCAGCATGCGGCCGATGATGTAGGCCGCGATCGCGCCCACCACCTTGAGGCCGAAGGCGATCATGATGGGCCGTGCCGTTTCAAACATCGCGGGGATATCCATGGATTTCCTGTGGGTTGGTGGGGTAGGCGTTGCGGCGGGGAGCGCGCGGTGAATCGCGGCGCCCGAGCGGATTCAGCGGCGCCAATTTAACGCAGGATGCACCGCGCAGGCAAATCGGTCGGCCGCGGCGATGCAGGCAGCCGGGTCTCGCGCCGGTCGCAACTACGGCGGCGCGATGCCCAGTTCCGTGCACAGGCGCGCGACGGTGGCCTGGAGGGCCCGCAGTTCGTCCTCGAGGTGCGCCACGTTGGCCCTGAGCGCGGCGATCTCGCCGACCGTGACTGCGTCGTCCGCGCCGCCCGCCTCGGCCGTCGGGCGCGGCGGCGCGCGCAGCCGGCGGGCCCGAGAGCAGGTGCGTCCAGCGGGTCTCGCGGGTGCCTGGCTGGCGCGGCAGCTCGACGACCAGTGCGCCCGCGGGCCGCGCCGCGAGCTCCTCGCAGGAACCCCTCGACCGCGGAAATGTCGGCGAAGCGGTGGATGCGCTCGCTGCCGGTGCGCAGCTCGGCCACGGTCTGCGGGCCGCGCAGCATCAGCGCCGCCAGCAGCGCCACCGCCTGCGAGGGCGCGCCGAGCACGCGCTCGACGTTGTGCGCATAGCGCATCACCCGGCCGCCGCTGGTCTCGACGATCAGCGACAGCGAGCGCAGGTGATCGACGGAGGCCTGCACCTCGGCCTCGCTTGCGTTCAGGATCGGGTCGCGGCTCGTCTTCTGGTTGCAGCCGGCGAGGAGCGCATTGAGCGTGAGCGGGTAGGTGTCCGGCACCGTGTGCTGCTTTTCGACGAGCACGCCGAGGACGCGGGTTTCGAGCAGCGAGAGCGCGGGGAGGTTCATGGACCGGGGGGTGAACGATCGACGGGAGGGCGGCCGAAGTGTAACGCGAATGCCCCGGTGCCCGCCCCGGGCGGAGGGCAGCGGCGCGCCATCCGACCGGCGGCGGTGCGCGGCAGGACCCGCGGCGGCGTGCGCGTCTTGACACCGACGCCGGCCGAAGGCGCGTAATCACACTCCGCTCCGCACGGGGTGAAGCGCCAGGCCGCGGCGCGCGCCTCCGCCGACGATCCGCAGCGAGGTATCGCATGCCACCTCCCGGCAATTACGACAAGCTTTCGTTCACCGATGCCAGCAAGGCGCTGGAGATCCAGGCGCGGGACGACCAGGCCAAGGGCTGGCACGGCGAGCGCGCGCCGGAGGTGAGCGAGCCGTTGCTGGAGTTCACCACCGCCTGGATCGAGAGCCTGCCGCCGTCGCTGCGGCCGGTTGCGCTGCCCCGTGACTTTCCCCGCATCGCCAACACGCTGGCGGTCGTCTGGAAGCGGCCGGCGCGCGCCGAACGAGTATTTCCAGCAGCTGCTCCTCGATCAGCGCGGCGGACGCAAGGGTTTTCCTCCCGCCGTGGCGATGGAATTGTCGAAGCTCGCCACCCACCACGCGACGCTCTACCCGTACCGGCGCTCGATCTGGGACGACGTCCTGAAGAAATGACGCTCCGGCGCCGGCCGGGCGCGCGCGCGACTGAGCTCGCCGGACGGCGGCCGCCGGGACCGGCGCGGCCGGCTGCGCCGGCTGATGGCCGGGCGGCGCTGCGGCTGCTATCGTAGCGGGTGTCCCGCCTCCGATCCCGCCGCTTTGCCGCGGCCGGAGCCGCAATCCTCTCCCGGCAGATCCCATGACCCAGACCGAAGTGACCAACATGGCGCTGTTCTGCGATTTCGAGAACATCGCCCTCGGCGTGCGCGACGCCAAGTACGACAAGTTCGACATCGGCAAGGTGCTCGAGCGCCTGCTGCTGAAGGGCAGCATCGTGGTCAAGAAGGCGTACTGCGACTGGGACCGGTACAAGGCGTTCAAGGCGCCGATGCACGAGGCCTCGTTCGAGCTGATCGAGATCCCGCACGTGCGCCAGTCGGGCAAGAACTCCGCCGACATCCGGATGGTCGTCGACGCGCTCGACCTCTGCTACACGAAGGCGCACGTCGAGACCTTCGTCATCATCAGCGGCGATTCCGACTTCTCGCCGCTGGTGAGCAAGCTGCGCGAGAACAACAAGATGGTGATCGGGGTCGGCGTCAAGAACTCGACGTCGGACCTGCTGATCGCCAACTGCGACGAATTCATCTTCTACGACGACCTGGTGCGCGAGAAGAAGAAGCCCGCGCGCCGCGCAAGACGCCGGCGAAGGCCGCCGCACAGCCCGCGCTCGGCGCCGGGCCGCCGCCGCCGAAGCCGCCGGCCCGGCGAAGCGACGGCCGCCGGCGATGCCGAGCCCGCCGCCAAGAAGACCGAGCACGAACGCCGGCAGGAGGCGCTCGAGCTGATCGTCGAGACGGTCGAAGCGCTCATCGCCGAGCGCGGCGACGAGGAGAAGATCTGGGGCTCGATGGTCAAGCAGGCGCTGAAGCGGCGCAAGCCCGGCTTCAACGAATCGTATTACGGCTTCCGCTCGTTCAACGGCATGCTCGAAGAGGCCGAGCGCGACGGCGCGCTGACGCTCGAGCGCGATGAGAAGTCCGGCGGCTACATCGTCCGCCCGTCCGGCGCCGAGGAGTAGCCCGGTGTTGAGCGCAGCGAAACCCGGGGCCGGCGTCCGCGTGGAGCCCGCCCCGGGTTTCGCTGCGCTCAACACCGGGCTACGCAACGCCGGGCTGCGCATGGCCGCAGTGGCTCGCCGGCTTGTGCCTTGCGTCTTCGCGGCGTTCGTCGGCGCCTCCGAGCCGGTGCTGACCGTGATCGTCGGCGGCCAGACCGCGACGCACACGGCGGGCGAGCCTGCTCGCCCGCAGCCGACGCGGCGACGGTGACGATCCCCAAGGACGTCGCGTACGGGCGCAGCATGACCTACCGCGCGATGCCGGTCGCGGCGCTGCTGGCCGGCGTCGGCCCGGCGGCGATCGCTCCGCTTCACCGCCGGCGACGGCTTCGCGACCTCGCTGCCGGCGCGGCAGCTGCTGGCCGAGGCCGACAGCGGCGCCGCGCGCCTAGCTCGCCGTCGAGTCCGCGCGACGCGCCGTGGCCGCCGCTGCAGCGCCGGCGATCCGGCGAGCGCCGGGCCGTTCTATCTCGTCTGGATGCAGCCGGAGCGCGGGCCGCATCGTTCCCGAGCAATGGCCCTACCGGATCGCGCGCATCGAGGAGATGCCGCCGCTGGCGGTGCGCTTCCCGGCGATCGTCCCGGCGGCCGGCATCGCCGCCGACGCGCCGGTCAATCGCGGCTTCGCCACGTTCACGAAGAACTGCATCGTCTGCCACACGCTGAACCTCGCCGGCGACGGGACGATCGGGCCGGACCTCAACGTCCCCTACAACCCCACCGAGTACCTGCGCGCCGACGCTGCTGCGGCGCTAATACGCGATCCGCAGTCGCTGCGCCGGTGGCCGTCGACGCGCATGCCGGCATTCGACGCCGCCGTGCTGAGCGATCGCGAGCTGAACGACGTGCTCGCCTACCTGCGGCTACATGGCGAACCGGAAGGTGAGTAGCCTAGCGCGCGAAACCCGGGTGTTGCGGCAATGACCACGACCCGGTTGCCGCGGCTCACCGGGCGAAGTACGCAGATCCGGCCGGCGACGCATCAGAACTTCTCGTCGGCGCGCAGGTAGCGCCACATGCCGGCCGGCAGCTTGCCCAGCAGCACGCTGCCGGTGCGCACGCGCTTCAGGCCGGTGACCCTGAGGCCGACCAGCTCGCACATGCGGCGGATCTGGCGCTTCTTGCCCTGGCGCAGCACGAAGCGCAGCTGGTGCTCGTTCTGCCACGACACGCGCGCCGGCTTCAGCTGCTCGCCGTCGAGCGCGAGGCCGTGGTTGAGGAGGCGCAGGCCGTCCGGCCCGAGCGCGCCCTCGACGCGCACCAGGTACTCCTTCTCGACTTCGGAATCGTGGCCGATGAGGCGGCGCGCGACGCGTCCGTCCTGCGTGAACACCAGGAGGCCCGGTGGAGTCGATGTCGAGCCGGCCTGCCGGCGCCAGCCCGCGCAGGTGCCCCGCCCGCCACTGCGTCGGCGCGCGGTCCTCGGTCCAGCGGTTTTCCGGACGGATCAGCACGCTCGCCGGCTGGTAGCCGTCCTCGGCCTGGCCGGACACGTAGCCGACGGGCTTGTGCAGCAGGATCGTCACCGACTCGCTCTGGTGCCGGTGCGCCGCATCGTCGATCTCGATGCGCGCGTCGGGCGCGACGCGCGTGCCCAGTGTCGACACGACCGCGCCGTCGACGCTCACCCAGCCGTTCTCGATCCATTCGTCGGCTTCGCGGCGCGAGCACAGGCCGAGCTCGCTCATGCGCTTGGACAGGCGGGGGTTGTCGGAGGCGGCGGGCGCGGCCCGTCGCGGCGGGCGCGCGCGTCGGATGCCGGTGGCGGGCGCAGGCGGCGGGCGCACGCGGGCGGGCGCGGGGCGGGTCGCAGGGGCGGGCGCAGGGGCGGGCGCAGGGGCGGGCGCAGGGGCGGGCGCAGGGGCGGGCGGCCGCGCCGCGACCGGCGCGTGTCCGTGCTGCGCGCGGCGCGCGCGGGACGTGGGCGGCCTGGCCGCGTGCGCGGAGCCGCTGCGCGGCGGCAGCTTGAGCGTGGAGCGGGGCATCAGGGGAGGCCGTGGCGCCGCGAACGCGGGCGGCGATCCACGCATTGTCGCCCATTTGGCCGATTGACTATCGGCAACGCCTTCGTTTAGTATAACATAAGTTATAACATCGGAGGCTACGCATGTTCTCGCTGAAGCTTACCCAGATCGGCAATTCGGTCGGTGTCATCCTGCCCCGTGAAATGCTTTCGCGGCTGAAGCTGCAAAAGGGCGAATCGGTCTTTGTGACCGAGACACCGGACGGTTACGCGCTGACGCCCTACGATCCCGCGCTGGCGGAGCAGATCGAGGCCGGGCGCACGTTCATGCGCGAATTTCGCGATACTTTCCACCAACTCGCCAAGTGAACTGGCGCTGGCTCGATCGCAAGGCGCTCGCGCTGCTGCACGACGAGAGCCTGGCCGAGCACGGTGGCAGCCCGGGTTTGCGCGACGAGGGATTGCTTGAGTCGGCACTCGCGCGCGCTCGGAATCTTGCCGAGTACGGGGACGCGGATATTGCGGAGCTCGCGGCTGCTTACGGGTTCGGGCTTGCCAGGAATCACCCTTTCGTCGACGGGAACAAGCGCGGGGCATTTCTTGCGGTCGGCGTATTCTTGGCGCTGAATGGTTACAGCCTGCGCGCGGCGCAGGCCGACGCGACGTTGACCATACTCGCCTTGGCGGCCGGCGAAATCGATGAAAAGGCCTTCGCGACGTGGATCCGCGCTCATGCGCAGCCGCGTGATCCGAAGTCATCGGGTCAGGGGTGAGTGCCGGCAGGTTGGCGATGGTTACGCCCATAGCCGCCGCGGCCCCGGGTTTCGCGTTCGCTCAACCCGGGCTACGCCTTGACGCCGCCACAGCTCAAGCCTTCGAGTAGATCTGCGCCCCCTTCTGCACGAACTCGACCGCCTTCACCTCCATCCCCTTCTTCAGCGCGGCCTCCTCGGACACGCCGAGCTTGGCCGCGTACTCGCGCACGTCCTGCGTGATCTTCATCGAGCAGAAGTGCGGGCCGCACATCGAGCAGAAGTGCGCGAGCTTGGCGCCGTGCTGCGGCAGCGTCTCGTCGTGGAACTCGCGCGCCTTGTCCGGGTCGAGGCCGAGGTTGAACTGGTCATCCCAGCGGAACTCGAAGCGTGCCTTGGAGATCGCGTTGTCGCGGATCTGCGCGCCGGGGTGCCCCTTGGCGAGATCCGCCGCGTGCGCGGCGACCTTGTACGCCATGATGCCGTCCTTGACGTCGGCCTTGTTCGGCAGCCCGAGGTGCTCCTTTGGCGTCACGTAGCAGAGCATCGCCGTGCCGTACCAGCCGATCATCGCCGCGCCGATCGCGCTGGTGATGTGGTCGTAGCCCGGCGCGATGTCGGTGGTGAGCGGCCCCAGCGTGTAGAACGGCGCCTCGCCGCACAGCCGCAGCTGCTCGTCCATGTTGTGCTTGATGAGGTGCATCGGCACGTGGCCGGGGCCCTCGATCATCGTCTGCACGTCGTGCTTCCACGCGATCTTGCGTGAGCTCGCCCAGCGTGGCGAGCTCGGCCATCTGCGCCTCGTCGTTGGCGTCGAAGCCCGAGCCCGGACGCAGGCCGTCGCCCAGCGAGAACGCGACGTCGTACGCCTTCATGATTTCGCAGATGTCCTCGAAGTGCGTGTAGAGGAACGACTCCTTGTGATGCGCGAGGCACCACTTGGCCATGATCGAGCCGCCGCGCGAGACGATGCCGGTCATGCGCTTCGCGGTCATCGGGATGTAGCGCAGCAGCACGCCGGCGTGGATGGTGAAGTAGTCGACCCCCTGTTCCGCCTGCTCGATCAGCGTGTCGCGGAACATCTCCCAGGTGAGCTCCTCCGCCCTGCCGTCGACCTTCTCCAGCGCCTGGTAGATCGGCACCGTGCCGATCGGCACCGGCGAGTTGCGGATGATCCACTCGCGCGTCTCGTGGATGTTCTTGCCGGTCGACAGATCCATCACCGTGTCCGCGCCCCAGCGCGTGGCCCAGGTCATCTTCTCCACCTCCTCGTGGATCGAGGACGACACGGCGGAGTTGCCGATGTTGGCGTTGATCTTCACCAGGAAGTTGCGGCCGATGATCATCGGCTCGCTCTCCGGGTGGTTGATGTTGTTCGGGATGATCGCGCGGCCGCGGGCGACCTCGTCGCGCACGAACTCCGGCGTCATCACTCGGGGGATCGCGGCGCCGAAGCTCTGGCCGGGATGCTGCCGGGTGACGGTCTCCGGCAGCGCCTTCAGCATCTCCTCGCGCATCAGGTTCTCGCGGATCGCGATGAACTCCATCTCCGGCGTGACGAGGCCGCGGCGCGCGTAGTGCATCTGCGAGACGTTGGCTCCCGCCTTGGCGCGGCGCGGCTTGCGCGTCAGGTCGAAGCGCATGCCCGAGAGCTCCGGATCGGCGAGGCGCGCGCGGCCGTAGCCGGACGTCGGGCCGTCCTGCTCGACGGTGTCGCCGCGCTCGGCGATCCACGCCGCGCGCAGCGCCGGCAGGCCGCGGCGGATGTCGATCTTCGCCGCGGGATCGGTGTACGGTCCGGACGTGTCGTAGACGACGATCGGTGGATTCCTCTCGGCGCCGGCAGGGGAGAACGAGGACGGCGTGTCCGCCTGCGCGATCTCGCGCATCGGCACGCGGATGTCCGGGCGCGAGCCCGCGACGTGGATCTTGCGCGAACTGGGCAGCGGGGCGACGGCGGCGGCATCCACCTGCGCGTCGCGGGCGTAGAACTGGTCGTTGGCGTTCATGGCGGTCCTCTTCCGGCGGGGCGCGATGGCCCCGGCAAGCACGAACTCGTCGCGGAATGGTGCCGGGAGGAGGAGCAGAAGACGGGCTTCACGCTTCCCTGCGCCGGCATTATCCGCACAGGTACCAAGGGTGTGATCTCACCACCCGGCACCGCCGATGAACCCGGCGGCCGGGAGGACCCCTAGCGTCAGCGCAACCTTACGCCAAACGAGGGCCTCCGGCAATGACCGCGCCGGCGTCCTCGACGGCTTGCCCGGCGGCGGGCGGCGCCGGCGCGAGGCTCGCCGCGGTGACACGACGGGCGGGATCGTGTAGAAGCGATCCCGGTTGTGCGCAAACAACGCGGGCTGTTCGTGATCGAGATCGCTGTCATCCTCGCCGCCGGCCGCGGCGTCCGCATGGGTCCCGCCGGCAGTGAGATTCCCAAGGGCTTCATCACCGTCGGCGGGCAGACGCTGATCGGGCGCTCGCTCGCCCACCTGTTCGCGCACGGGATCGCCCGCGTGGTGATCGTCACCGGGCACCTGCGCGAACGCTACGACCAGCTCGCCGCGGACGACCCGGCGCGCATCTCTTGCTGCCACAACGCGAACTACGCCACGCTCGGGAGCCTCGAGAGCCTGCGGCTCGGCCTGGCCGCGATCGACGGGCCGGCGTTGGTCCTTGAGTCCGACATCGTCTACGAGGAACGCATGATTGACGCGCTGCGCGCGCGCGGCCGCCGCAGCGCGCTGCTCGTGACGGACCTGACCGGATCGGGCGACGAGGTGTACGTGTGGTCGAAGTCGTTGCCCGACGGGCGGCACGCCATGCAGGCGGTGCACAAGAACCGCGCGCGGATGTCGCGGACGCCGCTCGGGGAGTATCCGGGCGTGTTCACCCTGGACACCGAAGCGCGGCGGGCGCTTCTCGCCTGCGCGCCGGGCCTGCTTGCGAGCGCGCCCATGGCCGACTACGAGGCCGGCCTGATGGAGGTCACCCGCGAGCTGCCGATCGAATGCTGCCGGATGCCCGATCTCGTGTGGGCGGAGATCGACGATGCGCGCATGCTGCGCCGGGTGACGCAGAACGTGTATCCGCGCATCGCGGCGCTGGAATCGTCGCGCGTGGCGGGCGTGGGCTGAAGCGGCGTCACCGGCATCGCGGCACCGGTCGTGGCACCCGCGCCGCGCGCGCTCGCCGCCGGATCAGCGCAGCTTGTAGGAGAAATCGAAGGCGGGCACGCTCGCCGTCGCGTGGCGCGCGCTTCCCGCGGATCGAAAGAACGCGTCGCGGGATGTCTTGCTCATCGTTTCGAAAGCTGCTTCGGCGAGCGCGTGAGCGGGCACGACGCCGCGCTCGACGATGTAGTCCCGTTTCGCCTGGACGTGCCGCCGGAGCGCATCGCGCAGATCGTCGAAGCTCCGCGCGAGGTGTGCGATTGCCGCCGGGTTTTCCTGCAGCGCCGCCCGGAAGTGGCCGGCTGCGCCCGGGCGCTGCCGGAATTCGAGGCGGCCGTCGGGCCGCAGGTCGAAGAAGTGCAGCAGATTGCATTGGTTCCCCGGGTCGAGGCGCCAGGCGTACATCTCGAGCCCGCGCGAGCTGGCGAGCAGCGTGTACGTCTCGTCGGTGACGGCGAAGGCCTTGGCGATGCCGAGCGCCGCGTTGTCCGGCTGGTTGGCCATGAAATTCTGCGAGTACGCGCGCGGCCGCGCGCCTTCGAGCAGGCTGGACCCGGAACCGGGGAACGGCGTCGCATCGTCGACGCCGAGCAGCGACAGGCAGGTCGCGCGGATGTCGACCGTGCTGGCGAGGCGATCGCTCGTGCCGGGCGCCAGCCCGGGATCGCGGATCGACAGCGGCGTCCACGTGATGTCGGTGTACGGCTCGGTCGCGTGGATCATGCCGCCCTTGAAGCCGTGGGTCCACAGGTCGTCGCCGTGGTCGCCGCAGACGACGATCGTCGTGCTGTCGAGCAGTCCCTTGCGCGCAAGCATGCCCAGCACGACGCCCAGCGCATCGTCGGCCGTGGCGCAGGCGCGCCGGATCTGGTCGGTGAGCCCGCTCGCCGCCGGGGCGAGCGCCAGGCTGTGCTCGATGTGGGTGAGCTGATCCCACCAGTAGATCGCGAACGGCGCGGTCTGCGTCAACTCGTCGAAGCGCGCGAACAGCGACGGGTAGTCGTTGGTGCCCGAGATCGGGGGCAGATCGTCGCGCCAGACCGAAAGCTCGGTCGGCCGCGTGTTCCAGAAACCGTCGAGGCACAGCAGGTTCGCCGCGTAGCCCCGCTCGCGCAGCAGCGAGAACAGGTTGCGGTTGTTCCGCGCGGGGCGCATGCCCTCGAACACGGTTTCCGTGTCGAACTCGAAGTCGTTCCCGTGCAGCAGGTACCCGGCGAACATCAGCGTCGAGGTGGCCGACGAGAAATGGTTGGCGAAGACGAGGGATTCGCGGCGCAGCCGCCTGAGGTTGGGGAAGGCCGCCGCGAAGGCGGCGAGCCGGTGCGTGGAGACGCTCTCCAGGTGCACGACGACGAGGTTCTTCATGAGGGCATTTTAGCGGGACCGCCGGCGCGCGCGGGCCCGATGCGGGGACATTGCCCGCGTCGCGCCGGTGCGCGTAAAATGCCCGTTCGGGCGGGTGTATCTCAATGGCAGAGAGGAAGCTTCCCAAGCTTACGACGAGGGTTCGATTCCCTTCACCCGCTCCACCCTAATTTGACGGTGGAAATCGGCTGGATTCCAGCTTATACCGATTTGCCTGGCGCCGCCCAGGCCGTCAAATCTGGACTCGACCGTTTCCTGCCCTGGACGGGTGCCTGCTATCCGGCATCGTCACTGTCACGCCTGACCGTTTGCCGGCCACCGTCAGCCCGGCATGCCCGTTGCCCTGGCGCCGGTTCTGGTAGAACGTGTGACGGTGCCGTTGGCTCCGAGGCTTCGACGTGGGGTTGGCCTACCCAACCCGGCCATTGATCTCGGCCAGTAACGGCATCGTGCTATCGGCCGCCTCACCGACCCCGGGATTCACGTTGACTCGGTACTCCAGCACGATCACGTGTTCTCCGGCCGTCTGATCATACCTTTGGTCGACCTGCTTGAATGACCAGGCGAGCGGTTAACCCGGTCCGACCAGTGCCCGATCTGTTCGCAGGTCACACCTGTCGAGTCGCATGGCTATGCGCCCGAGCGGCAGAGGCAGCGAAGGTACCTGCAACTTGAAGGACTGCGGGCCATCAGCGAGAATCAACCCGTCGCGCTATCCATAGTGATAGCCTGGCACGGGACGACCCAGCCGTCCAGGTCCCACCTCTCGTACACGAAAGCGCTGGGGCACGATCAGTGGCCAGGTAAAGAAGATGATTACCATATATTTCATCAATCTCGAGCGCGAAGCAGAACGTCGGGAGTCGATAGAGAAGAACCTGGCGGAATGGTTGACACCAGAGCTTGCGGTCAGGCGAATCGTGGCAATCGACGGCCGGGAAAGTGCGGATATTCAGGTCCCGGGAAAGCTAAGAGATGCAGAGAAGGCCTGCTTTATGAGCCACAGGAAGGCACTCGAAACGTCGCTTGGTGACGACCACGATGCGCTTGTTCTCGAAGATGATGCGGTCTTCGGGCCAAGCACGTCCAAGATGCTGCTTCGACTTGCGGAGTCAGACAAGCCACCGTGCGATTTGATCTTTACCGACATTTGCGTTCCCGATATCGAAAACATGATAAAGCTGTTCCGGATCAGAAGGGAACTGATGAAGATCATGAAGGTAAATCTAATCAATCTCAGCGGGCTGAACTTTGCTGGAGCGACGGCGTACTTCATTCGAAAGGGCTCGAAACGAAAGCTATACGAGTTGCTCAACCAGGTCGCCGTTTACGATATTCCATATGACCTGTTCCTGAGGCGCTTGGTGCACGGTGGCAAAGTTCTGGGTTACACCGCATTTCCATTTCTTACTACGTTGAGCAGCTGTTTCCCAAAGTCGCAGATCCAACTGACCCGTGATCAGGCGAATAATTTGGCGTGGGACGCATTTAGACGGATCGTTTGGATTGATGCCGAGAGAGGAGGCGGCGATCCCCTAGCGCCTCTCAAAGACGTTTCTCAGGACTTCTATGACGTTTCGGCCAACCGCTTTTCGACAGTATTGCGGTTCATGCTGTCCGAAAGATTCAATGCGTGATGGGCGTTCGCGGTTCTGACGTCGAAACGCGGCCATGAGGAAGAGACACTGAAGCCCGCACCGGTGGCGAAAATCGCCGCGCTGTAGAGGTCAAGCCGCCCCCCGGGGCAAGAACCGAGGTCCGCTTCGATGTACCGCGCCGTATGGCTCGCCAGACGCGATCCGTTCCGTAGCCGCCAGGCTGTTGCCGCGGCTTCCGCCACGCGCGGCGTGGCCGCATCCTCTATCGATTCCCTGGGCGCTTGGGAGGTGGATTATCTGGTGTGGTTGTTTCGCGACGCGCGATGGTGCTGGGTTGACGACGCAAGCAAAATCGCGCCGCTGAAGCCCGACGTGGTTGTGTTCATGAGCAATTCTTTCGCCCTCGACGGGGCGCTCGACGCTTGGACGCCGAAGGTCCTTGTGTACCTGAGCGACGAATGGGGCCGGACACCGATGCTGCATCGGCGCACCGAGAAGATTCCGCTGGTGCTTCGGCAGTATCGATTCGATCATTACTATCGGCCGAAAAACGTCCGGCACATCCCGCTCGGATTCATGGCGTGCATGTTCGACAATCTCAATGCCATAGCCGCACCTGCTTCCATTGCCGAACGCCCCTACAAATGGAGTTTCGTCGGGAACATTAGGGGTGACCGCATGAACGCACTTGCGACCTTTGATTCCTGGACACCGCATTGGAAGATGAACTGCCCGCCACGCGAAATGGCCCGTGTTTACGGCCAGTCTGTCTTCGTACTGTGCCCGCGGGGCAAAGTTGGAATGGATTGTTTCCGCAACTACGAGGCAACGCTCTGTGGGGCGATTCCAGTCGTGGCCGGATGCACGGAAGCGGAATACGTTGACACCTTCTGTGACATCGGCAGCCCACCGTGGGTCTTCTGCCCGACGTGGGACGAAGCCCTGATGCAATGCCGGCAACTCTACGAGAGTGGTGCGGTGGCGGAACTGCAGGCAAAGAACCTTCAGTGGTGGGCAAGTGAGATTCACTCAATCCGAGCGGCTATCGCGGGCGCGCTGCGGTCCTGAACGCGGCGCCTGGGTATCCTCGGGTTCCCAACATTAGGGTCAAGGTCAGCCGACTCGGGAAGTGATCGACGCCGGATCTCTCGCCGGAAATCGGCTGTATTCCAGCCGCAAGTCCGCCATGTGGGACCTTTCAGCGTCCCAATGCTGTCGAATCGGGACTCCGACCGTTTCCGAGCATGGACTGGCGCCTGCCCGCGTCCGCTCGCGGGCCATCCTGTTCCGGGTTAGTGGGCCTTCACCCTCTTGCCGATGCTGGCCAGGGGCTAACATCCACACTTTCTAAATTCATTCTATCTAGGCGAACAGTTATCCCCGGTCGCCAGTCACAGGCCAGTCCTGGCCGGTGCTGCCTTGACCCGAGGCCGCCGACGTCAGGCCCGGGGGCTAACATCCACACTTTTTGGTTCGTCAGTAAAAATCGTGGGCGAGCTTTGGTTCGGGTAGTTTGCCAAGTACATGAAATAGCGAGAGTTCGGCGATGCGGAAGGTCCGATAGCCGTACGCTTTTCTCATAGTGACTTTGGCTTTGTTGTTCAGCCCCTCGATGATACCGCTCGAGAATTCCTTTCGGGCGCGAAAATAATTCAGCAGGAGCTCACGGTGGTTGCGGACGGTGCGCGCGAATTTCTTGATGGGGTCGATACGCGAGCGCAGCGCCGTGGTGCACCATTGGTCGAGGAACTTGCCGGCCCAAGTCGGAGAGTCGTAGTCCCAGAACTGCTGGAACTCCTCCTTCAGCAGGTAGGCGCGTACGCTTTGCAGGTTGAAGCGCAGCAGATCGCGCAGCCGCAGCCGCTGTTTGTCAGTCAGGTTCTCGGGTCGCTTGAGCAGGCACCAGCGCGACTTCTTGAGGGTCGGTTCGTAGCCCTCGAGCACCATCCGCCGGGCCTCGGCGGCGCGCACGTCGTCGAGCGCCAGGTTCATCTTCGCCACCACGTGGAAGCGATCCAGAATGCTGAGTGCGTTGGTGCAGTGCTTGGCGATCAGGTCCAGATAAGGCTTCCACATGTCCGAGCAGACGAACTCGATCTTGGCCGCCAACTCGTGGCCGATCATGGTGAAGAACTGCTCGAAGCTCTCGGTCGTGCGCTCCTTGCCGACCCACAGCAAGCGGGTGCAGCCAGCTTCGATCTGATAGACCAGCGTCAAGTACTGGTGGCCGCGGCCGTAGGCAATTTCGTCGACGCCGATGGCTTTGACCGATGCGAGTTCGCGGTGCTCGAGCCCCCACTGCACGACGTACTCGACGGCGTGGCAGACCTGCTCCCAGCTGGTGTGAAAGCTCCGTGCCGTCTCCTGCCAGGACAGCTTGCGCGCCCAGTGGGCCAAATGCAGCATGTAGGCGCGGGTCAGGGTGTGTTTACCGGCAGCCCAAGGCACCTGCTCGACTTTGACGCCACAGCAGCGGCACTGCACGCGGCGCATGCGGTAGAGCAGTTCAACGGTGAATCCCCAGGCCGGGATAAACTCAAAGCGGCGCTCTGGCAATTGGTCGTAGCCACGAGCCGGCTGGCCACAGCCCGAGCAGTGGGCCTTGGCGCCGGTGCGCGGGCGGACCTCGATCTCGATGGTCTTGCGCGCTTCGATCAGCCGTGCACCGGCGTAGACGAATCCCGGAAAATGATGGCAGGCATTGAGCAGGCGGGTGAGCAGCATGGTGAGGCAGCCCAAAGGAACCGACACCCACGGCATTGTCCCACCGGAGGACGAAGCCTTGCTTCGGCAAGCCTGTCCGGATCTGGACGACTGGCCGCGCCGCTGGCAATACCAGGCAGCGGATCTGGCTCCCGGTGCGGCTATCGTCGCCATCTTCAAGCCATTCCTACTCGAGCTGCTGCGTGGCAATCTCGCGAAGAAGACCTTCAATCGCCATCGCGACAACCTGTGGCTGGTCGGCGGCGAGATGATCCGGCGTCGTTACGAAGACCCCGATCTAAAACGTCTGCCAATTGCGACGTTGGTCCGCGCGTTGGTCGAAGAGGACGGTGGACCTCTCATCCAGTCACGCCTCTTCGAGACCGAGCAGAACACCATCGACACAACGTGCAGAAAGCTCTATCGATTCCTCAACCACTCAACCCCGGCGGAACGTCCGGAATCCACCCATAAATTCCGCTGACGAACCCACTTTTTAGATATAGAACAGGCAGGCGAGCAGTTAGCCCCGCCTGACCGGTACCCGACATGTTCTCGGGAACACCTGCCGGATCCGCTCACGTCCGTTGCCCTGCCCGCATTCGATGATCGAAGGTGCATGACGAGACAGATCACGTTGATCGAACCCGGTCATTGATCTCGGCCAGCAACGGCATGTCACTGTGTTCGCTGATCCCAGGATTCACCTAGAGGTGGCTCGGCAAAATGAGACTGGCGGTTAAGTGAAAGACCTGCTCTTATGGGCGAGGAACTCGCCCGCAAAGGAGCAGTGCAATGAGAAGGCCAAGACGGAACCACACGGCGGCGTTCAAGGCGAAGGTGGCCTTGGCGGCGTTGAAGGGCGACAAGACGCTGGCGGAGCTGGCCGAGAAATACGACGTGCACGGCAACCAGATCACGCAATGGAAGACGCAATTGCTCGACGGTGCGATCGGGGTGTTCACCAGCGACGCATTCACGACGATGCTGCACGGTCACGGGGGGGCGATCAGCATGGACGGGCGCGGCTGCTGGCGCGACAACGTGTTCGTCGAACGGCTGTGGCGCTCGATGTCGAGGCCGTGGCGCTCATGCCCGCACGACGGGGGAACCCCGCCGCGCGCCGGCGATGACGAAAGGGCACTGCCGGATGCATGGGGGCCGCGCCGGACGCCTGCCGAACATGGACGTTGCTCGCAGGCCGCCGTGGCTGAGCGACGGAAATCCCGAGAAACGTTGCGCCTGTTCCGCGAGCTTATCGACGGCGCTGCTTGATGGTCCGTTGCGGCGTGTCGCTGACAGGAACCGAGCGCGTGATGCGCGATGCCGAAGCCGGACCCTAGTTTGATCGCTTACGGCGCGATGCCCAGCCTGCGAATGCCAGCGCCGCGGCCAACACCCCCAAGCTCCATTCCGACAGCGTCGGCACCGACGGTCCTCCCGAGGTCGCGGGTGGTGGCGTCCCTTCCCCGCCCGTGGGCGCCGGGTCCATCGCCCCCGCTATCGCCGTGGGGGGCGAAGCGGCACTGTCGATCACGTTCGGCGTGCCATCGAAGACAGAGTTGTTGGCGCCATCGGTCCAGCCTGGCTGGGTATTGGCGTTGATCTCCGCAAGGTTGGACGCGCCCGTTGGATCGCCGTCCGAGTTGCTGCCGTCCAGCGCCGCGAAGTTGACGCCATTGAGCTTCAGGCTGATGCCATAGATGTTGTAGAGGGGAGTGGTGGTCTCGGCGTGGCAGAGGAGGCAGCCGGCATTGGCATACGACTGGGACGAGGGGTATGCGGTCGTCCACAGAGTGGCGATGGTACCGTTAGCCTGCGCGATCGGCGAAGAAGCGAGCAATGCGGCAAGACATATCGCCGCCGCGCCCGTGCAGATCGGCTTTGCGGCCGACTGTGGGATCGCGGCCCGCGCTGTCTGATGATCGAACGACGCATCCTGCATCATGTGGTATACCTCCCGCGGTCAGTGTTCCGGCCCCAGTCTAACCTCCGGCAGCCAGCTGTGCAATTTCTACGTGAGGATTAGGCGATTTCCAGCGTTGGTTCAACCTGGTGGTGACCCTAATGGATGCCGGGCAAGGAGATCACGCCGTCGCTCCGGGTGCCATCGAGGGTTCCCTGTTCCTGATTGGGCGATCTGCTGCGGCCAGTCCGGCGTGAAGGTCGCCATGCCTACAATGTTACCGCGACGCGTCCGCCACGCGTAAAATGCCGGCGCGGCGCCTTCCGGCGTTCCCGGCTTTAGCATCATCCGGACGGTGCTGCTGACCGATGGCGATCTGCAGCCGCCGCTTGCTGTCCGTCAGAATCCGGAGCCTGCTTTCGCCGTACTATGCGCCTGCTCGCATTATGCTGCTGCGATGGTGCGTGCCAGAGCCGCCCCGGGCCCACCAGGAACTCGTCCACGATAAGCAGGCACAGTCCACACCCGCCGACCCGAAGCGCGGCACGCGCAAGGTCTCGCACAAACCCCAGCGACGATGAGTGAAATTACGTTCGCCACGCGGCAAGCAATGCAGAAAGCGAACGCCGCCTATGACCGCCGCGATTGGGTCGAAGCAGCGCGGTTGTGCCGAGCGGTGCTTGAGAAGCAGCCGACGACGTTCGACGCGCTGCACCTGCTTGGAATCATCGCAGCGCAAGAATCCCGCGCGCAGGAAGCGGCGCAATTGCTCGGGCGGGCGGTAGCAGCAAGGCCGGACAGCGCTTCCGCGCACGCAAACCTCGGTAACGTGTTCCTCGGGCTAAAGCGCTTTGAAGAGGCCATTGCAAGCTACGACCGTGCGCTACAGATCAGGCCGGACAACGCAATGGTCCATTCGAACCGCGGCATTGCGCTCAATGCGCTCGCGCAATTCGATGCTGCAGTCGCGAGTTTTGACCACGCGATTGCTCTGAAGCCGGCCTTTGCCGAAGCCTACTGCAACCGCGGCAATGCGCTCCAGGAGCTCAAGCGAAACGAAGCAGCGGTTGCCAGCTACGAGCGGGCCATTGCTCTCAAGCCGGACTTCGCGGCAGCCTTTTGCAACCGCGGCAATGCGCTACAGAATCTCGAGCAACTTGACGCGGCTGTCACGAGTTACGAGCGGGCCATTGCTCTCAAGCCAGACTACGCCGAAGCGTACTCCAAACTCGGCAATGCGCATCAAGCGCTCAAGCAGCATGAGGCAGCGGTTGCTAGCTACGACCGAGCGATTGCTCTGAAGCCGCACTCGGCGGAAGTCCATTACAATCGCGGCATTGCGCTCCAGGCGCTCAAGCAGCATGAGGCGGCGATTGCCAGCTATGAGCGGGCGGTTGCCCTCAAGCCGGACTTCGCGGAGGCCCACACCAACCGCGGCAACGCGCTTCACGAGCTAAGGCAGCATGCCGCTGCGGTTGCCTGCTATGACCGCGCGATTGCCCTGAAGCCGGATTTCGCAGAAGTCCATTACAACCGCGGTATCGCGCTCGAAGCGCTCAGGCAACTCGATGCTGCTGTCGACAGCTACGACCGCGCCATAAGCATCAAACCGAGCTACGCCGATGCCTACTGGAACAAGTCGCTCGCTCTGTTGCTGCGAGGTGACTTCAAGAATGGCTGGAAATTGCATGAGTGGCGCTGGGGGACAGATTCTCTAAAGATGTCAATGCGTGGCTTTGCTCAGCCACTGTGGCTGGGCGAAGAAGCGATTGCGGGCAAGACCATACTCTTGCACGCCGAGCAGGGGATGGGCGATGCGATCCAGTTCTGCCGTTATGCCCGGCTGGTCACCGATCTCGGTGCGCGGGTCATCTTGGAAGCGCCGGTGCCGCTGCTGTCGCTGTTCACCACTTTGGATGGTGTTTCTCAGCTGGTGGCACACGGTAGCGCACTCCCTCCCTTTGACCGTCACTGTCCGTTGATGAGCCTGCCGCTGGCGCTCAAGACTGAAGTATCCTCGATCCCGGCACCCATTGCGTACCTTCGACCGGATCCGGCAAAACGCGGTCGTTGGCAACAGAAGCTGGGGGAGAAGAACAAACTCCGAGTTGGATTGGCGTGGTCAGGAGGCTTCCGGCGTTTCCGGCCGGAGTTGTGGGACCTGAACGAGCGTCGAAACATCAATCTTGCCAAGCTGGCGCCGCTGAGAAACGAGCGCATCGACTATTACAGCCTGCAAAAGGGGCTGCCCGCCGAATCGGATCTTGCAAGAATGAAAGAGTTGGCATGGAACGGGCCGGAGATCATCGACTACACGAGCGAGTTGCATGATTTTTCCGAAACAGCGGCCTTGATCGACAACCTCGACCTGGTCATTTCGGTTGACACATCGATCGCACACCTCGCTGGGGCGTTAGGCAAACCGGTGTGGATCCTGAATCGATTCGATACATGCTGGCGCTGGCTGCTCGATCGTGACGACAGTCCATGGTATCCGACGGCCAGGCTGTACAGGCAGGAGCGGGCAGGCGATTGGGATGGTGTGGTCGAGCGGATCACGGCTGATCTGGAACGACTGTCTGCGTAAAGTCGATTGGCATTTTGCGCACGCCGGCGCGGCGCGGGCAATGTTCCCGCATCGGGCCGGCGCGCGCCGGGGATGCCGCTAGAATGCCCCGATGAAGAACCTCGTCGTCGTGCACCTGTAGAGCGTCTCCACGCACCGGCTCGCCGCGTTCGCGGCGGCTTTCCCCAACCTCGGGCGGCTGCGCCGCGAATCCCTCGTCTTCGCCAACCATTTCTCGTCGGCCACCTCGACGCTGATGTTCGCCGGGTACCTGCTGCACGGGAACGACTTCGAGTTCGACACGGAAACCGTGTTCGAGGGCATGCGCCCCGCGCGGAACAACCGCAACCTGTTCTCGCTGCTGCGCGAGCGGGGCTACGCGGCGAACCTGCTGTGCCTCGACGGTTTCTGGGCGACGCGGCCGACCGAGCTTTCGGTCTGGCGCGACGGTCTGCCGCCGATCTCGGGCACCAACGACTACCCGTCGCTGTTCGCGCGCTTCGACGAGTTGACGCAGACCGCGCCGTTCGCGATCTACTGGTGGGATCAACTCACCCACATCGAGCACATCCTCGCGCTCGCCCCGGCGGTGAGCGCGGGTACGGTGCGAACCAGAAGACCTGTTATCGCGAGGCGCTCGCGCGCGGATCCGACATCGTGGTGATGATTCACCCCGACTACCAATACGACAGCCGGGCGATCCCGGCGGCGGTCGGCATCATCGAGCTCGGTACCTGCGATATCGTTCTCGGCAACCGCATACGCACCCGTCTCGAGGCCTTGCGCGGGGGCATGCCGGCGTACAAATACCTGTTCAATCGACTGCTCACGCTGGCGGAGAATCTCCTGCTCGGCCAGAACCTGGGCGACTTCCACTCCTGCTTTCGCGTCATGCGCACGCAGGTTCTCGAGCGGATCCCCTTCGAGCGCAATTAGGACGATTTTCTCTTCGACAGCCAATTCCTGGTGCAGGCCGTCCGTTTCGGCTCCCGGCTCGGGGATATTCCGGTTCCGGTACGCTATTTCGACGCGGCGTCGAGCATCAGCTTTCGCCGCAGCATCGCCTACGGATTGGGCACGCTCGCCATGCTCGGCATTTTCTGGCTCGACCGGCTGCGCATCGCTCGGTCTCGGCTGTTCGTGCCGAAAGCGTGATCGCCTGCGGGACGCCGCACACGGCGGTACTGCCGGGGCGACCGCACATCACTGCGTCCGCGACGTCCGCTGTGGCTTCCGCGGCTCCATGCCTTCCGGTGGGGTGCGACGCCGGCACTCGACTCGCGCGAATGCGAGTAGCCTGTAAGCGGGATGCGACGTCGATGAATCAATCCCCCAGCTACCGCCGCACGATCGAGCTGCGCCTGAGCTGGCGCACGCGCGCGCTCACGGCCCTGCTGCGGCTCACGGCGGCGAGGCCGCTCGCCGCCGAAGCGGATGTCGCGTCGCTGCGGCGCGAATACCAGGAGCTCGATGCCCGCCTCTTCCGCGTAGCGGCGGACGTAGAGCGCACGCCGGTCGACTGCGGCGGCGTCCCGGCCGAGTGGATCACCGTGCCGCAGAGTCGGAGCGGCCGGATCATCCTGTACCTGCACGGCGGCTCGTTCGCGTTCCGCTTTCCCAATGCCCATGCCGCGCTGGCGGCGCGCCTGTGCCGGCAACTGGGCGCGCGCGCTCTGATACCGGATTACCGCCTGGCGCCGGAGCATCCGTACCCGGCGGGGGCGGACGATTGTCAGCGAACGTACCGCGCGCTGATCGCACAGCGCGTCAGCGCAAAGAGCATCGTGGTGCTCGGCGACTCCGCGGGCGGCAACCTCGCACTGGTGACCGTCCACCGGACGAAGGCGGCCGGCGAGTCGTTGCCCAGCTGTGTCGTGCTGCTGTCGCCGGCGCTCGACTGCACGCTGTCGAGCCCGAGCATCGCCGATTACGACGGGCGGGATCCGGTGCTGCAGCTCGGCACGCTGCAGGTGCTGCGCCGATGCTACGTGCCGCTGGATGTTGCCTACACCGATCCCGAGGTTTCCCCGCTGTTCGCCGATTTCAGCGGATTGCCGCCGCTGTTCCTGCAGGCGGGCGCAAGCGAGATGCTGCGCGACGAAGCGGTCCGCGGCGCCGACAAGGCGAGTGCCGCGGGCGTAGACGTCGAGCTCGAGCTCTGGCCCGGCGTGCCGCACTCCTTCCAGATGGCGGCGTTCCTGCCCGAGGCGACGCTCGCCATTCGGCACATCGTGCGCTTCGTGCGGATGCGCACAGGGTGGACCGCCGCGGGCGCGTGAGCGCGGCGGCAGGCGCGTCGGGGCGGGCGACGGACCGCCGCCCCGGCGACTCAATCGGCCGCGGTGCCCTTCGTCGCCTGCCAGCGGTCGAGGATCGCGCGCGCGCCGCCGCGGTCGCTCCCCTGCGCGCCGACCCGTGCGGTCAGCTCGATCACGTAGCCGTTGGGGTCGCGGAAATAGATCGAGTGGATGAAGCCGTGGTCGACGATGCCGCGCGTCTCGATGCCCTTTGCCTTGCCGCGGGCGTACATCGCGTGCAGCGTGGGCAGGTCGACCTCGAGCGCGATGTGCAGGTCGTAGTCGTGCTGCGGCTTGAAGTCGAACGGCATGTCGGGCGCTTCGAAGAAGGCCAGGAACGAGCCGTCACCCATCTCGTAGAAGGTGTGCAGGACGTGCGTCGTCCGGCCTGTCTTCGTCTCGCCGATGTCGAGGCTGTTGGCGAGCGGCAGGCCGAGGAAACCCTCGTAGAAGCGGCGGGTCTCTTCCGAGTCGCGGCAGCGATAGGCGTTGTGGTGCAGTCCCTTGATCATGTGCGTCGTCCTCGGGCGGCGACCGGTCCGGCGCCGCACCGTCCTCGCGTCGGAGCTGGGCGAGGACAGGCAGCGCCCGCGGCGGTCAGACGGTTTCGAAGGCCTTGCCCTTGAGCGAGCCGGCAAAGCCGTAGAACACCTCGTTGGCCTTCGCCCAGTTCGGCCGCGCCTTCATCGCGGCGAACCACCGCGCCACGTTGGGGAACGGCGTCAGGTCGCAGCCGATCGCGTCGACCAGCGACACCATGCCGGCGCCGAAGTAGTCGGCGATGGTGATGTCGTCGCCGCAGAGGTACTTCCTGCCGGAGCCCAGCAACTGCTGGTCGAGGATCGACAGCCACGCCTTGGCCTTCTGCTTGCCCCAGTCGACGGCGCCGGCGTGGGCCTCGTCGCTGCGGCGGCGGTGGTGCGGGAACAGCTGCGGATAGACGAGCCCGTAGCCGAAATCGCGATAGAACCCGGTGTTGAGCCAGTCCATCATCTCGTTGACCTTCGCGCGCCGGCGCAGGTCCTTCGGGTAGGCCGGCGAGTCGACCGTGTCGGCGAGGTACTTGAGGATCGCCGAGCTCTCGGTCAGGCGGAAGTCGCCGTCCTCGAGCACCGGCACCTGGCGGCTCGGATTGATCTTCGAGAACGGCGTGCCCATGTGCTCGCCGGTCATCAGGTCGACGGACTGGTAGTCGAGCGCGATCGCGTTGTCGGCGGCGAACAGCACGATCGGCCGGCTCACGGTGGAAACGGGGTGGTAGTAGAGTTTCATGCGAGGGTCTCCAGTATGTGCGGACCGGCGCGTGGCGTCGCGGCGTCGATGCGCTGCCAGGGGGCCGGGCCGACGATTCTACTATGGCCGGTCGGCCACGCCCCGGCGCGCTCAGTCGACGGGCAGCGCGAGCGCCCACGCGGCGAGCAGCTTGGCGTAGTGCGCGCGCACGGACGCCTCGTCGGCCAGCGCGATCGCGTACCAGTGCCGGTGCGTCCCCGGGGCGGCGTCGAGCTGCGGATGCTTCACCGAGAACGCCGACCGCGCATCGCCCCATGCCGTGTCGAAGTTGCCGCGCGATGCGTGGATCAGCGCGAGATCGCAGGCGATGGCGACGCGCGCGCCGGCCAGGAACGCCCGATAGCTGAAATCGAGATCGTAGAAGTGGAATCCGGGAATGCCCCGGGGATCGAAGCCGACGCGCTCGACCCAGTCGCGGCGGCCGGCGATGAAGACGCCGTCGAGGGCCTGGGCGCCGTCGATCCGCGGACCCCGCAGCGACGTCACGGCGAATTCGCAGACGGTGTCCCCGGGCGCCTTGTGCGTGATGGCGCCGTGCAGATGCGGGTGCCCGGGCCAGAGCAGCGCGGGGCCCGAGACGAGCGTGGCCCCCGCGACGCCGGCGAAGTCGGCGTGCGCCATCACGTCCGCCAGCCGCGCCGCGAAATCGGGGATGGCGAAGCGGATGTCGTCGTGCGCGAACGCGACGACGTCGCCGCGGGATCGGGCGAAGCCCTGCGCGTAGCCGTCGTACATCGACATCGCTCCCTTGACGCGGATGCGCTCGTGCGGCCACACTGCGAACGCCTCGTCGAACTGCGCATCGACCGCCGCGTAGCGCGCATCGTCCTGGCTCACGATCACGACGGATAGGGACGGCGGGTGCGCCGGCATCGGCATCACCGCAGACCCCATGTCCGGAACCAGCACCTCGAGCGGGCATTCGTGCAGGCTGCGGACAACGGTGTCGACGAAGCGGAAATCCAGCGGGTCGCGCACGGCGGCGCGCATGCCCGCCGCCAGCGCGGTCTTCCAGTCGCCCCCGTTGCGCGCGAGCTGCCACAGGGCCTTCAGTGTCCGCGGGTCGACCGCGGCCTCGCCGGCGCTGCGGATGGCCGCCAGCAGCCGCGCGCGAGCCTCGGCGGGCCGGCCGCTGCGCGCGAGCGCGATCGCCTCGTTGTGGAGCCGTTGGGCGAGGGCCGGGTCGGGTTGCATGAGCAGCCTGTCGTCGCGAGGAAAGGGAAGCCGATGGGACGATCGTCCGGCGTCGCCGCCCGATTCTACCGCGACGATTCGCGGCGCTACGGACCGCGCGCGGGCTGAGCGGTGACCGGCCGTCGCGCAGCGCCGCACGTGCCGCTGTCCGCGGTGCTTCTGATCGTCGTCGCGGTCGCGCTGTTCTCGTGCACCGAGTCGATCATCAAGTCGCTGACCCAGCGTTACCCCGTGCCCCTGCTGCTGTGGGCGCGCTTCGCGGTGCAGGCGCTCATCATCCTCGCGCTGTTCGGCCCGGGCATGGGCGTGAAGCTCGCGCGCTCGCCGCAGCTCGGCCTGCAGATCTGGCGCGGCATCATGCTGATCGGCTCGTCGGCGTGCTTCTTCCACGCGCTGCGCCGGCTGCCGCTGGCCGACGCCACCGCGATCATCTACACCACGCCGGTGTTCGTGATCGCGCTGTCGGTGGTCGTGCTCAAGGAGCGCCTCACCCGCCCGCGCATCGCGTTCGTCGCCGCGGGGTTTCTCGGCATGCTGCTGATCGCGCGCCCGGGCGTGTCGATCGTGCAGGGCGCGGCGCTCGTCGCGCTGGTGTCGGCGGCGTTCTACGCCGTGTTCCAGATCCTCACGCGCAGGCTGCACGGCGAGGACCCGCGCGTGACCGTGTTCATCCCCGCTGTCTGCGGCGCGGTGCTGACGCTTCCGCTGCTGCTGCTCGTCGACTTTCCCGTGGCGATGCCGATGGCGGACGTCGCGCTGCTGGCGCTGATGGGTGCGCTGGGCACGACCGGGCATTTCATCTTCATCCGCGCCTTCCGCAGCGCGCCGGCGTCGGCGCTCACGCCGTTCACTTACACGCAGCTCATCTGGGCGGTGCTCCTCGGGTGGCTGGTGTTCGGCCAGTTCCCGGACGGCTGGGCGCTCGCCGGCATCGCCGCGATCGCCGGCAGCGGGCTGCTGCTCGCGTTCCACGAGCGGCGGCGCCCCCACGTTTCGCAGGCGATACGCGAGCCGATCGTCGTCGACTGAGGAGGGGCCCCCGAAGCTCGCTGCGCTCGCCTCCCCCCGAGGGCGCAACCGGTGCCCTTCGGAGCGGCCGCGCGGGCACCGGGACCACGCGCTAGAATCCGCAAGGTGGTCTGACCAATTCCGGTCGGGCCCGGACTTGTCTCCCAAAGAGGATCCATGAACGCGAGTACGGACGCGAAGCCGCGCATCGGCTTCATCGGACTGGGCCTGATGGGGCACGGCATGGCGAAGAACCTGGTGGCCAAGGGCTTCCCGCTCACCGTGCGCGTGCACCGCAACCGCAAGCCGCTCGAGGACATCGTCGCCGCGGGGGCGCGGGAAGTGGCGACCAACGCCGACGTGGCGCGCGCCTCGGACATCGTGTTCCTGTGCGTCACCGGCTCGCCGCAGGTCGAGGCGGTGGTGCGCGGCGCCGACGGCCTGCTCGAAGCGGCGCGCGAGGGGCTGATCGTCGTCGACACCTCGACGGCGGAGCCGGCGTCGACCGCGGCGCTGCGGACGGACTTCGCGGCGAAGCGCGCCGAGTTCGTCGACGCGCCGCTCGCGCGCACGCCGAAGGAAGCCGAGGAGGGCCGGCTCAATATCATGGTCGGCGCCGACGACGCGGTGTTCGCGAAGCTGAAGCCCGTGCTCGCCGCGTTCTGCGAGAACGTCATCCACGCCGGCCCGCCGGGGCACGGCCATACGCTGAAGCTCATCAACAACTTCATGGCGATGTCGATCGCGACGTCCACCGCCGAGGCCGTCGCCACCGCGGCGAAGGCCGGCGTTTCGCTGCGCAAGCTGCACGAGGTCATCTCGGCGGGCGGCGTCAACTCGGGAATCTTCCAGATGATGGTGGGCAGGATGCTGCAGGACGGCGACCTGTCCGGCCTCAAGTTCACGCTCGCCAACGCGATGAAGGACCTGCGCTACTACACGCACCTCGCGGAATCGCTGCCGGCGTCGGCGATCCTCGGCGAGGCGGTCCACCAGACGATGGTGCAGGCCAACCTGCTCGGCTTCGGCGACAGGTACATCGCGTCGCTGATGGAGGCGCAGGAGAAGCTCGCGGGCGTGACGATCGTTCCGCGCTGACCGCGGCGCTGCGGTGAGACTGCTCGTCCTCGGCGGCACGCGGTTTCTCGGCCGGCACGTGGTCGATGCCGCGCTGGCGGGGGGGCACGACGTCACGGTCTTCACCCGCGGCCGCGTCGCGCCGCCGTGGGGCCCGCGCGTCGCGCATCGGGCCGGCAATCGCGACCCCGCGGTGGCGCCCGGCCTCGCGGCGCTGGAACGCGGCGAGTGGGACGCCGTCATCGACACCAGCGGCTACGTCCCGCGCTGCGTGCGCGCCTCGGCGCAAGCGCTCGCGGGCCGCGTCTGTCACTACGTGTTCGTCTCGTCGCTGTCGGCCTACGCGGAACCGACGCCGCCGGGTCTCACCGAGGCGGCGCCGCTCGCCGCGCTCGCGGATCCCGCCACGGAAGACGTCATGGCTCACTACGGCGCGCTGAAAGCCGCGTGCGAGCGCGAGGTATCGGCCGTCTTCGGCGCCGCGCACGCGGCGCTGGTGCGACCCGGCCTCATCGTCGGCCCCCATGACGCCACGGACCGTTTCGGCTACTGGGTGGCGCGCTTCCTTGCGCCGGAGCTCCTCGGCGGGCGCGACGAGGCGATCGTGGTGCCCGCGCCGCGCGAACGACGGGTGCAGTTCGTCGACGCCCGGGATCTGGCGAGCTTCATGGTCGCGCTGTGCGAGCGCCGCGTCGCGGGCGCCTTCAATGCCTGCAGCGAGCCCGGTCACTGGACGATGGGGATGCTGGTCGCCGCGCTCGGCGAATGCGCGGCGCGGCGCGGGCGCGCACCCGCGCCGGTGTGGGTCGACGACGCGGCGCTGCTCGCCGCGGGGGTCGCGCCCTGGGTCGGTCTGCCGCTCTGGATTCCCGCGAGCGACGAATCGGCCGCCGGCTTCTTCGAGTTCGACTGTCGCCGCGCGCAGGGCGAGGGGCTCGTCGTGCGCCCGCTCGCGGCGACCATCGACGACACCGCCGCGTGGCTGGCCGGGCGCGACAACGCCGGCGCGTGGCGGGAGGTGCTGACGGCGGCGCAGGAGCGCTCGCTCGTCGCGGCGCGGGCTCCCGCGGGCATGCGATCATAGCCCCCCGCCCGGCCCCCTCCCGCGCGAACCCCAGCCGATGACCGCCACCGACAACACCGCCTTCCTCGAACTCGCCCATCGACTCGCGGTGGCTGCCGGTGCGCAGATCCTGCCGCACTTTCGGGTCGCCCTCGACGTCGAGGACAAGGGCAGCGCGGCGAACTACGATCCGGTCACCGTCGCCGACCGCGCGGCCGAGACGGTGATCCGCACCGGCATCGCCCGCGCATATCCCGATCACGGCATCCGCGGCGAGGAGCACGGATGGGAGAAGGGCACGTCCAATTACACGTGGGTGATCGACCCGATCGACGGCACGCGCAGCTTCATCCTCGGCCAGCTGCACTGGGCGACGCTGATCGCGCTCAACGACGGCGCGCGGGTCGTGGCGGGCGTCGCCCACCAGCCCTACGTGGGCGAGTCGTTCGTCGCTACGGCGGGCGGCATCGCCGAATGGCGGCGCGGCAGCGAGCGGCGGACGCTGCGCACGCGCCGGTGCCGGGCCATCGGCGACGCCGTCCTCGCCGCGACGCACCCCGGCATCTTCCGCACCGCCGCCGACCTGGCCGCGTTCCATCGCGTCGCCGATCGCGTGCGGCTCATGCGCTACGGCGGCGATTGCTACGCGTACTGCCTGCTCGCGATGGGCCTGATCGACGTCGTCGTCGAATCGTCGCTGCAGGCCTACGACGTGCAGGCGCTGATCCCGATCATCGAGGCCGCGGGCGGGGTCATCACCGATTGGTCGGGCGGTCGCTGCGAGGAGGGCGGCAGCGTCGTTGCCTGCGGCGATCCGGCGCTGCACGCGGAGGTGATGGCGCTGCTTGCGGGGTGACCGCGTACGGCGGTGTGCGTAGCCCGGGTTTCGCCTGCGGCTACTCAACCCGGGCTACGCATGGCGGATCATCCCGTCCGCATCCCCCCGTTTCTCGCCCCGTCGTGTACCATTTCCGGCTATGACCATGGCAAGTTCATAAGTGCTCACTCCGCTCGGATTCTCGCTGCTGCGCCAGCTTGCCGATGGTGATTTCCATTCCGGCGAAGAGCTTGCCGCGAAGGTGGGGCTCACGCGCGCCCGCGTGTCGCAGGTGCTGAAGGACGCCGAGGCCGCGGGCCTTGCGATGGAACGGATCAAGGGCCGCGGCTACCGGCTGCTCGAGGCGCCGGACTTTCTCGACCCGCAGGCGATCAGGGCCTCGCTCGTCGCGTTCGACGCCGGCCGCGGCATCACGGCGCCGATCACGCTCGAAATCGTCGACGAGATCGACTCGACCTCGACCGAGCTCATGCGCCGCGTCGGGCGGCGCGACGTCCACGGTGTCGCGCTCGCCGCCGAATGGCAGACCGCGGGGCGCGGCCGCCGCGGCCGCGCCTGGACCGCCATCGTCGGCGGCAGCCTGCTGTTCTCGCTCGGTTGGCGTTTCGAGCAGGGCGCCGGGTTCCTGGCGGGGCTTTCGCTTGCGGTCGGCGTCGCGGTCGCCCGCGCGCTGGAAGCCGAGGGCTTCAACGGCATCGCGCTCAAGTGGCCGAACGACCTCATCCACCGCCATCTCAAGCTGGGCGGCATCCTGATCGAGCTCAACGGCGACGCGCTCGGGCCGTCGACGACGGTGATCGGCATCGGCCTCAACGTCCGCCTGCCGGCCGCCGCGCGCAAGGACATCGCGCAGCCCGTCACCGACCTCGCCAGCGTCGCCGGCCGCAAGCGCCCGGCGCTGGATCGCAACCGGCTGTTCGCGCGCCTGCTGACCGAGCTCGCCGCGGTGCTGCGGCAGTACGCGAACGAAGGCTTCGCGCCGTTCGCCGCCGAGTGGCAGCACCGCCACGCGTACCAGGGCAAGATGGTGCGTCTGCTGCTGCCGGACGGCGCCACGGTCACCGGCAAGGTCGCGGGTGTCGATGCCAGCGGCGCGCTGGTGCTCGCAGACGGGCCGCGGCGGGCGCGCTTCCTCAGCGGCGAGATCTCCCTGCGCCGCGCCGGATGAGCGCGCCGGGCCGTCCCAAGCGCGAATTGGGCCCCCTCGGGGGGTGTGGGGGTCGTTCATGAGCGCGCCGGGCCGTCCCAAGCGCGAATTGCCCCGAAGCGCGATAGCGCGGAGGGTAGTCCAGTGACCCCGCTCCTCGTCCTCGACGCCGGCAACAGCCGGATGAAATGGGGCCTGCACACGGGCCACGGCTGGGCCACGCTCGGCGCGACGCCGAATGCCGACATCGGAACGCTGACGCTGCGCGACTGGCAGACCCTCGCGCGCCCCGCGCGCGTGGTCGGCGTCAACGTCGCCGGCGAAGCGGTGCGGCTGCGCATCGAGGCGGCTCTCGCCCGCTGGCGGGTGACCCCCTCCTGGCTGACGGCCAGCGCCGCCGCGTGCGGCGTCGTCAACGGCTACGCCACGCCCGAGCAGCTCGGCGCGGACCGCTGGGCGGCGCTGGTGGCGGCGCGCCGGCGCGCCCACGCGAGCGATCTCTTTCCGGCGCCGGTCGTCGTCGTCAACGCGGGAACGGCGGTCACCATCGACACGCTCGACACCGACGGCCGTTTCCGCGGCGGCGTGATCCTGCCGGGATTGCGCCTGATGCTGCGCGCGCTGGCCGACAACACGTCCGGGCTGAAGAGCCTGCCGGGAACCTACCAGGATTTTCCTGTCAACACCGCCGATGCGCTCTACTCGGGCGCGGTGCAGGCGATCTGCGGCGCGATCGAGCTGGCGCGCGGACGGATCCAGCAAAGCGACTGCGTGGTGAAGTGCCTCCTCGCCGGCGGCGCGGCGGCCGAGATCGCGCCGCACCTCGGCGCGGACACCGAGGTCGTGGAAAATCTCGTGCTCGAAGGTGTCCTTGCCCTGGCGCAGGAAGCCTGACGAGGTCGATCCGATGCGCATCATCCTCGCACTGCTGCTGGCCGCGAACCTGGCGTTCTTCGGCTACACGCGGCTGGACGGCCCGGGCAGCGGCGAGGCGTCGCGCCTCGCCGACCAGGTGCAGCCCGACCGCATCCGGCTGCTGACGCCGCAGCAGGTGGCGACACTCGGTCCGGCGAAAGTGGCCGCGCTGGCCGACGTCTGCCTCGAATGGGGCCCGTTCGGCGAGGGTGACCGCGCGCGCGCGCTGGCCGAGCTCGAACCGGCGGGTCTGGGCCGGCTGCTGACCCAGAAGCGGGTCGAGAACGCCACCGCGTTCTGGGTGTTCGTGCCCCGTCTTGCGAACAAGGCCGCGGCGGACAAGCGCGCCGCCGAGCTCAAGGCCGCCGGCCTCAAGGATCTTGCCGTCGTCGACAGCGGGCCGCAGCGGTTTGCGATCTCGCTCGGCGTCTTCCGCACCGAGGAGGCGGCCGCCGCCTACGTCGCCGAGTTGGGCCGGCTTGGGGTCGCCGACGCGAGGGCGGGACCGCGCCAGCAGGTCGTCGTGCAGACGCAGCTGGTGGTTCGCGATCCGGCAGCGGCCGTGGTTGCGCGGGTGAAGACGCTGCAGCCGGCCTTTCCCGGCAGCGAGATCGTGATCGGCGCATGCGAGAAGACCTGACGCCGCGCCGATGCGAACGCGCCGCCCCTCCGGCGCGCGCCGCGTTCCTGCGTAGCCCGGGTTGAGCGAACGCGAAACCCGGGGCTGACCGTTCCGAGGCGCACGAATTGATCGTCATCCGAGCCGCCGCCACCCCCGACGACATCGCAGCCGCTCGCGCGCTGTTCCTCGAGTACGCGAAATGGCTCAACGTCGACCTGTGCTTCCAGGGATTCGATAAGGAGTTGGCCACGCTGCCCGGCGCCTACGCGCCGCCGCATGGACGGCTGCTGCTCGCGGTCGGACCCGACGGGCCGATGGGGTGCATCGCGCTGCGACCGCTCGACCCGAGTCCGGAGCAAGGGAAGGACGTGCAAGGGGAAGCTCCCGGCACCGGTGAAGTGAAGCGGCTCTACGTGCGGCCCGAGTTGCGCGGCGGCGGCTGGGGCCGCAGGCTCGCCGACGCGCTGCTCGAGGAAGCGCGCCTGATCGGCTATCGCGAGCTGAAGCTCGACACGCTCGAATGGATGACGTCGGCGCGCGGGCTCTACGCGAGCCTCGGCTTCGCGGAATGCGCGGCGTATTACCGCAACCCGCTGCCGGGCGTCGTGTACATGGCGCGCACGCTCTGACCCGGCCGCCGCGATGCATCTCACCGCCGCAGAAGCCGCCGCCATCGACGCGCACGTCGCCGCGGTCGAGGCCCGCACCGGGGCGCAGGTGGTCGTCGCCGTGACCGGCAAGTCGGATGCGTACGCCGAGCTGCCCTGGACGGCGTTCGCGCTGGGGGTGTCGCTGGCCGCTCTCGCGCTGGTCATCGTCGAGGCATGGCGTCCCGACTGGGCGACGGGGCATGCCGCGCTCAGGATCATGGTCACGATCCTGGGTGCCGGGGCCGCGAGCGCGCTCGCGGCGGTCTTCGTGCCCGCCTACGCGCGGCTCTTCCTGCGGCCGTCGCGGCGCGACGTCGAGGTGCGCCAGCATGCGCAGGCGCTGTTCCTCGAGCGCGAGCTCTTCGGCACCCGAGAGCGCACGGGCATCCTGCTGCTGGTGAGCCTGTTCGAGCGCAAGATCGAGCTCCTGCCGGACACCGGGTGCCGCGATCGCGTCGCGGCGGCCGACTGGCAGGGCGTGGTCGCGCGGATGGCACCGCTGCTGCGCGAGAGGCGACCCGCGGACGCGCTGCACGAAGGCCTCGATGCGCTTGCCGACGCGCTGGTCCGCAGCGGTCTTCAGGCAACGGGGCCCGGCGACGATCAGCTGCCGAATCGCCCGATCGACGAGCGTGGCGCATGACGGCCGCACCGACGCGCGCGCTGCGGGCGATCGCCCTGCTCGCGCTCGCGCTTGCCGCGTCGTGGCTCGTCGTGGCGACGGCGGCCGACGTCCCGTTCCTCAGCGGGCGCGTCGTCGACGAACGCGGAGATCCTGACGCCGGCCACGCGCGAGCGCCTGACGGCGACGCTGAAGGCGCACGAGCAGGCCACCGGCAACCAGATCGCCGTGCTGACGGTGCCGACGCTGGGCGGCGAAAGCATCGAGGACTACGCGACGCGGGTCTTCGAGAAGTGGAAGCTCGGGCAACGAGGCAAGGACAACGGCGTGCTGGTGGTCATCGTGCCGCAGGACCGCAGGATGCGCATCGAGGTGGGCTACGGCCTCGAAGGCACGCTGACCGACGTCGCGGCGAGCCGTATCATCCGCAACGTGATGGCTCCGCAATTCAAGTCCGGGACCTACGACAAGGGCACCGAGGACGGCGTGCTCGCGGTCGTCGCGCAGCTCGAAGGCAAGGCCGCCGCCGCCGACACGCCGGGCGCGGCGGCGGCTGCCGAAGGCGCCGCGCTCGTCGTTCGCGATCGAAACGCCCGACATGCCCTGGCCGATGCGCATCCTGCTGGGCGCGTTCGTGTTCGGGATCATCGGGCTCTTCACGTTCATCGGCGTGATGACGCCCGGGGTCGGCTGGTTCCTCTACGTGTTCCTGATCCCGTTCTGGGCGATGTTCCCGCTGTTCATCCTCGGGATGAACGCGACGGTGGTCGTGTTCCTCATCTACATCGTCGGGTATCCGGTCGCGAAGCTGCTGCTCGGACGCTCCGCGTGGTACCAGAAGGCGGCGAAGGACCTGAAGACCACGGGCCGCGCGAGCATCGGCGGCTTCACGATGACGAGCTCCGGCGGCTCGTCGGGATTCTCGTCGTCGAGCAGCAGCAGCGGCTTCTCGGGAGGGGGCGGCAGCTCCGGCGGCGGAGGAGCTTCGGGGAGCTGGTGAACGCTGCCTGAGGCGCGGCGGGAGGCCCTCGGGCCGGCCGCCGCGCGCCGGCCCTGCGGGGTTCGGCGTCAGCCCTGCGCGCGGACGGCGAATCGGCGCTCCCCGTCCGGCGTTGCGTCGCGCAGGGCGCCCGGCGAGGGCAGGAATTCGACGGCGCGAAAGCCGGCTTCGGCCAGCAGCGCTTCGATCTGCGCTTCGGAATACCACGTCATCGCCAGCACTTCGTCTTCGCGCCCGAGGATCATCGGACCGGAGCGCTTCTCGTACCGGGCCGTCGTGTCGATGCGCTGCCGGGCGGCGTCGGCCACCGCCGTGCAGCGGTACGTGATGCGCGTGCGATCGGGCAGCGTGACCGTGCGGGTCGTGACGACCGGGTCGGCCTGCGGCCGTGCCGCCTCACCCGGAACGAACAGGTCGAGCAGCAGGGTCGCGGGCCCGGTCAGATGGGCGCGGATGCGCTCCAGCGCGGCGCGGGCGGCGGCCGGATCGGCGAGGAGCTGGAACGACCCGGCGGCGACGAAGGCCGCCGCGTAGCGGAAAGGAAGGTCGAGCGCGGTGGCGTCCTGCCGGAAGAGCGAGGTCTCGAAGCCGATGCGATCGAGGCGCGCTTCGCAGCTCGCGAGCATCGCCGCCGAGGCGTCGCAGCCGTGTACCTCGACGTCGCGGTCCAGCAGGGGTATCAGCAGCCGTCCCGAACCCGACATCACTTCCAGGACCGGGCCGTCGTCGCGGGGGAGTCGCGCGAAGTACCACGCGACCTCCTCGTCGCCGGCGAACGGCTTGTCGGCGTCGTAGAACTGCGCGCAGAGCGGACCGTAGGCGGGCGCGCGCCCGGCTGCGGCCGGCGTCAGGATTGCTCCCAGGGCAGGCCTTCGGTGCGCCAGCCGCTGACGCTGTTGCGGTGGTGGTCGTCGTCGAGCGGGCCTTCGAAGCCGTCGAGGACGTTGTAGACGTCGGAAAACCCGGCCTGCTCGAGCGCCTGTCCCGCGCTGATCGAGCGCTGCCCGCTGCGGCAGATGAGCAGCACCGGGCGGTTCATGCTCGCGATCTTGCGCACCTGCCCGACGAAATGCGGATTGATGTCCCAGTCGGGACCGTCGTTCCACGCCACGTGGTGGGCGCCGACCGGGTGGCCGACGAACAAGTATTCCATCTCGCTGCGGCAGTCGATGAACACGGCCTGCGGGTGCTCGTGCAGGAACTGCTGCGCTTCCTTCGGTTTGAGGTGTTTCATGGCGCAAAATGTAGCACAGCGGGCGGCGGCCGGTTATGCCGTTTGGTTTCAACGATATTGCCTGGCTCGCGGCGGCGCGCGACGATCGCGCCCGGGGGCGCAGTAGATTGACAATTGCCGTGCCAGCCCTTACCTTGGGTGGTCAGCGCCGATTTGAACCCTAGCTTGCGGGCGCTCTACAAATCCAGCTAAAGCGGCCTTCGACGGAGACCCGTTCGGCGGCGAGCTGAACGGGTTTTTTCATTATGGCGATGATTACCGACACCGGCACCCTGCTCGCGCGAGCCCTCGACGAGCGCATCCTGATCCTCGACGGCGCGATGGGCACGATGATCCAGCGCTACGATCTCGGCGAGGCCGATTTTCGCGGCGCGTGCCTCGCCGGGCACACGCACGACGTCAAGGGCGACAACGACCTGCTCGTGCTCACCCGGCCCGACGTCATCCGCGCGATCCACGACGCCTACCTCGAGGCCGGCGCCGACATCATCGAGACCAACACCTTCAACGCGACCGCGATCGCCCAGGCGGACTACCATCTCGAAGGCCGCGTGCGCGAGATCAACCTTGCCGCGGCGCGCATCGCGCGCGAGTGCGCGGACGCCTGGACGGCGAAGGCGCCGGCCAGGCCGCGCTTCGTCGCCGGAGCGCTCGGCCCCACCAACCGCACCGCGTCGATCTCGCCCGACGTCAACGACCCCGGCGCGCGCAACACGTCGTTCGACGCGCTGGTCGCAACGTACGCCGAGGCGATCGAGGCGCTGGCGGAAGGCGGCGTCGACCTGTTCCTGGTCGAGACGGTGTTCGACACGCTGAACTGCAAGGCGGCGCTGTTCGCGATCGACGCGTGGTTCGAGCGCTCCGGGCGGCGGCTGCCGGTGATCGTCTCCGGGACCATCACCGACGCCTCCGGCCGCACGCTCTCCGGGCAGACGACCGAGGCGTTCTGGAATTCCGTGCGCCATGCCCGGCCGCTGGCCGTGGGGCTGAACTGCGCGCTGGGCGCCGCGCTGATGCGGCCGTACATCGAGGAACTCGCGCGGGTTGCCGACACCTACGTCTCCTGCTACCCGAACGCCGGGCTGCCGAACCCGATGGCGGAAACCGGTTACGACGAGACGCCGGAGCAGACCGCGCGACTGATCCGCGACTTCGCGGCGAACGGCTTCGTCAACATCGTGGGCGGCTGCTGCGGCACCACGCCCGCGCACATCCGCGCGATCGCCGAGGCGGTGAAGGACATCCCGCCGCGGAAATGGCGCAACCCGGAAATGGCGTAGCCCGGCGTTGAGCGCAGCTAAACCCGGGGCAGGCGTGCCCACGGCCACAACCACCCGGGTTTCGCTCCGCTCAACGCCGGGCTACTCAAACGACGATCCCCAGGAATGACCCAACTCCGCCTCTCCGGCCTCGAGCCGCTCAACATCGGCGAGGACACGCTGTTCGTCAACGTCGGCGAGCGCACCAACGTGACCGGCTCGCGCGCGTTCGCCAAGCTGATCCTCGCCGGCGATTACGCCGGGGGCGTCGAGGTCGCGCGGCAGCAGGTGGCCAACGGCGCGCAGATCATCGACGTCAACATGGACGAGGCGATGCTCGACTCCAAGGCGGCGATGGTCAGGTTCCTCAACCTGATCGCCTCGGAGCCGGACATCGCCCGGGTGCCGGTGATGATCGACTCGTCGAAGTGGGAGGTGATCGAGGCGGGATTGAAGTGCGTGCAGGGCAAGCCGGTCGTCAACTCGATCTCGATGAAGGAAGGCGAAGCCGCGTTCATGGCGCAGGCGAAGCTCGTGCGCCGCTACGGCGCCGCGGTGATCGTGATGGCGTTCGACGAGAAGGGGCAGGCGGACACGTTCGAGCGCAAGGTCGGGATCTGCCAGCGCTGCTACGACCTGCTCACGCGCGAGGTCGGCTTCCCGGCCGAGGACATCATCTTCGATCCCAACATCTTCGCCATCGCGACCGGGATCGAGGAGCACAACAACTACGCGGTCGACTTCATCAACGCGACCCGCTGGATCCTGCAGCACCTGCCGCACGCCAAGGTGTCGGGCGGGGTGTCCAACGTCAGCTTCTCGTTCCGCGGCAACGAGCCGGTGCGCGAGGCGATCCACACCGTGTTCCTCTACCACGCGATCCGCGCCGGCATGACGATGGGGATCGTCAATGCCGGCCAGCTCGGCGTCTACGACGAGATCCCGCCGGAGCTGCGCGAGCGGGTCGAGGACGTCGTGCTCAACCGGCGGCCCGACGCCACGGAGCGCCTGGTGAGCCTCGCCGAGTCGTTCAAGTCGCAGGGCAAGCAGGTCACCGAGGACCTGTCCTGGCGCGAGGGCACGGTCGAGGCGCGCCTCTCGCATGCGCTGGTCAAGGGCATCACCACGTGGATCATCGAGGACACCGAGGAGGCGCGGCAGAAGTTCGCGTACCCGATCCAGGTGATCGAGGGCCCGCTGATGGCGGGCATGAACGTCGTCGGCGACCTCTTCGGCGCGGGCAAGATGTTCCTGCCGCAGGTGGTGAAGTCGGCGCGCGTGATGAAGCAGGCGGTCGGCCACCTCGTTCCCTTCATCGAGGCGGAGAAGGTCCGCGTCGGGCAACGCCGGCAAGCCGAAGGGCACGATCGTGATGGCCACCGTCAAGGGCGACGTCCACGACATCGGCAAGAACATCGTCGGCGTGGTGCTCCAGTGCAACAACTTCGACGTGATCGACCTCGGCGTGATGGCGCCGGCGACGAAGATCCTCGAGACCGCGCGCGAGAGGAACGCCGACATCGTCGGGCTGTCCGGCCTCATCACGCCGTCGCTCGAGGAGATGGCGCACGTCGCGCACGAGATGCAGCGCCTCGGCATGACGCAGCCGCTGCTGATCGGCGGCGCGACGACGTCGCGCGTGCACACCGCGGTGAAGATCGCGCCGAACTATTCCGGCGTCACCGTCTACGTGCCGGACGCCTCGCGCGCGGTCGGGGTGGCGAGCAACCTGCTGTCCACGGAGTTGCGCGATGCGTATGTCGCCGAAGTCGCGGCCGACTACGACAAGGTGCGCGCGCAGCACGCCGGGAAGAAGGGCCCGACCCTGGTTTCGCTCGCAGCCGCGCGCGCCAACGCCTTCAAGGCCGACTGGGCGCACTACACGCCGCCGGTGCCGACGTTCATCGGCCGGCGCGAGTTCCGCAACGTCGACCTGGCGGCGATCGCCCGCTGCATCGACTGGGGTCCGTTCTTCCAGGCGTGGGAGTTGTCGGGGCCGTTTCCGGCGATCCTCGACGACGCGGTCGTCGGCGAGGCGGCGCGCAGCCTCCATGCCGAAGGCCAGGCGATGCTGAAGAGCATCATCGCCGGCCGCTGGCTCACCGCGAACGGCGTCGTCGCGCTGCTGCCGGCCAATGCCGTCGGCGACGACATCGTGCTCTACGCCGACGAAGGCCGCACCGAGGTCGCGCTGACCTGGCACAACCTGCGCCAGCAGAACGAGCGGCCGCCGGGCAGGCCGAACTACTGCCTGGCCGATTTCGTCGCGCCCCGCGAGTCGAAGGTGAAGGATTTCCTCGGCGCATTCGCGGTCACCGCCGGCCTCGGGATCGAGAGGAAGCTCGCGGAGTTCGAGCGCGAGCAAGGACGACTACAGCGCGATCATGCTGAAGGCGCTGGCCGACCGGCTGGCCGAAGCCTTCGCCGAGTGGCTGCACCTGAAGGTGCGGCGCGAACTGTGGGGCTATGCCAGGGACGAGCATCTCGACCCGCCGAGTTGATCCGCGAGGAGTATCGCGGCATCCGCCCGGCGCCCGGCTATCCGGCGTGTCCGGACCACGCGGTCAAGGCGCCGCTGTTCGACGCTGTTGCGCGCCCCGGCCGTCGGCATGACGCTCACCGAGAACTACGCGATGCTGCCCGCGGCGGCGGTGTCGGGATTCTATTTCGCCCATCCCGAGGCGACGTACTTCGCGGTGGGCACGATCGGCGAGGATCAGGCGCAGGACGTGGCCCGGCGCCGCGGCCAGCCCGGGGCCGCCGCGGCCAGCGCAGCGGCATCGCCGGCATCGTTGGCGTAGCCCGGGTTGAGCCGCAGGCGAAACCCGGGTGGTTGCGGCAATGGCCACGATTGCCCCGGGTTTCGCTGCGCTCAACCCGGGCTACGCAATGTACGCAATCCGCCGCGCGCCGCCGCGACGCGCGGTGACGCATAATCGGCGTGTGGCCAAGGATCGGCGCGGTGCCGGTACGCAGGGGAAATCGATGACGAACTGGATCAAGGGTGCAGCGCGCCTCGCGGCGGCCGCCTGCGCAGCGGGCAGCATCGCCGCTGCCGCGCAATCTCCGCCGGGTGCGATCGAGGGGCCGGGCGGGCTGCTCTACTCGACCCACTGCAGCGGCTGCCACACGACCCAAGCCCACTGGCGCGACGGCAGGCTGGTCACGGACTGGGCGAGCCTCGACGCGCAGGTGCGCCGCTGGCAGAACAACGGCGGGCTGCGCTGGAGCGACGAGGACGTCGCCGCGGTCGTGCGCTACCTCAACGCCGCTTTCTATCGTTTCCCGGCGCCCGAGAGGCGTGCCGGCGGCGCGCGCAAACGCGCAGCGCGCATCCGCAATGCCGGGTTGAGCGCCGCGCCCGCGTGATCAACCGGCCTGCGTGCGCCTCGCCCAGCGCTCGACCACGATCGCCGCGACCGATGCGCCGAGGGCGGTCATGGTCGTCGCGTCGCGGGCGATGACCGCCATCACCTGCTGCAGCGCGGCCGGGTTGCTCTGCTCGACGTAGCGCACGAGCTCGAACACCTGCGCCGCGGTGACGCGGGCGGCATCGTCCAGCGACACCGGCAGCCGCGCCCAGCGCGCATGCTCAACGTATTTGGCGAAGGCGCCCCCGGCGATGACGGTCAGCGCCAGCGGGCCGACCGGCAGCAGCAGGCGGCGCAGCATCCGCGCGCGCAGCGCGAGGCGGGTTCTGGCGTACACGCTCGCCACGAGCGCGGGGAGCGAGGCCGGCGCCTTCGCCGGCCGCGCATCGACGGCGGATTGCGGTGGGCAGCAGCGGCGGCCGATGGAGGCGGATTGCGGTGTTTCGAGAATTTCATGGGAGTCCTCCTCTGGCGGTGCAACCTTCAATGGACCTCGGTTCGGCAGCGGGAGTTCCGCAGATGCATGTAATGATTTGTTATGATGCGATCAACAACGATGAGCGATGATGCATACAAATATGGGCACAGATGCATACAAATTGCGCGAACGCCTTCGTGTGCGATGGTCTGAAACCGATGCCCAGGGCATCGTGTTCAACGGTCATTACCTGACGTTCTTCGACATCGCCATCACCGAGTACTGGCGCGCGATCGGCCTGCCCTATCCGGCGGCGCTCGAAGGCACCGGTGTCGATCTGTTCGCCGTCAAGTCGACCGTCGAGTATCTCGCGCCCGCGCGCTACGACGATTGGATCGAGGTCGGTTGCCGCGCGGCGCGCATCGGCCGCTCGAGCATCGCGTTCGAGCTCGCGATCTGGCGCGACGCGCAGCCGATCACCAAGGGCGAGGTCGTCTACGTCTGCGCCCACCCCGTCGAGCGCCGCTCCGTCCCCGTTCCGGACAAGCTGCGGCAGGCGATCGCCGCGTTCGAGGGCGGCTGAGCCGGAGGGCGCTATCTGCCCTACAGGCTGCCGATGAAATCGCCCTTGCCGAGCGCGACGCCGTTGTGCCGCAGGAGGGCGTAGGCGGTGGTCGTGTGGAAGTAGAAGTTGGGCAGCGCGTACACCAGCAGATAGTCCTGCCCGTTGAATTTCTTCGGTTCGCCGCGGACGGGCCGGACGATTTCCCGCGTCTCCGAGCCGTCGATGCCGGCCGCGGAGAGCGTGCGCAGATAGTCGATCGTCCGGTCCACGCGCGCAACCAGCTCGGCGAAGGACGTTTCCTTGTCTTCGGCCGCGGGCGGCTCGGTCCCGGCCAGCCGGGCGCCGGTGCCGCGCGCGAAATCGGTGGCGATCTGCACCTGGCGGGTGAACGTCAGCATGTCGGGAAACAGCCGGGCCGAAAGGAAGGCAGCTTCGTCGATCTTGCGCTCGCGGGCGTGCGCCGCGGCCTTCTCCAGGATTCCCCTGAGGTTGGTCAGCGTGCGGATGAATACCGGCACCGAGGCCTGGTACATTGAAATGGTCATGGCGTGGGTCTCCTTGCGGGGGAGCGCATTGTACCCTCACGTCGCAGCCCGGGTTGAGCCGAAGGCGAAACCCGGGGCAGGCGCGGCCATTACCGCAACCCCCCGGGTTTCGCCTGCGGTACTCAACCCGGGCTACGCCACCGCGGCGCGACACAGCCCCTCGTCTGCGGGTAACATCCGTCCGGACAAGGCCGATTCCGGCGCGCGCCATGGGGCGCACCGCCGGGACGAGGAGGGCACGGCGGCGCATGCCGCGCGCAACCGCATGGATCGACTCGAATTCTGCCGCAACCTCGCGCGCGACGCCGGCCGCTTCGCCCACACGGCTTTCGGGCAGGTGGAGACGTCGCTCAAGGGCCGCCACGACGTGGTGACGGCGATGGATCGCGACGTCGAGCGCTTCGTGCGCCGCGCGATCGCCGCGCGCTATCCCGACGACGCGATCATCGGCGAGGAAGACGGCGGCCACCCGGCCGGCAACGAGCGCGTCTGGCTGATCGATCCGATCGACGGCACGGCCAACTACGCCCGCGGCATCCCGCACTACTGCGTGTCGATCGGCTACCTCGAGCGCGGCGTTCCGATCGTCGGCGCGGTGCACGACCCCAGCCATGACTGGCTCTACTCGGCGGCGCGCGGCGAGGGCGCGTGGCGAGGCGAACAGCGGCTTGCCGTCAGCAGCTGCGCCGACCTCGCGGCGGCCACGATCGAATGCGGCTGGTCCACCCGCCGCGGGACCGCCGATTATCTCGCCCTCGTCGCGCGCCTGCTGGTCGCCGGCGCGGCCGTGCGCCGCGTCGGTTCGGGCGCGCTCGGCCTCGTCGACGTCGCCGCCGGGCGCAGCGAGGGCTATTGCGAGCTGCACATCAATGCCTGGGATTGCGCGGCGGGCATCCTGCTGGTGCGCGAGGCGGGCGGCCACACCAACGACTTCTTCGCCGGTGACGGACTCACCACCGGCAATCCGCTGATCGCCACCAACGACGCGCTGCGCGCCGAACTCACCGACGTGATCGGCATCCCCATCCTCCGCTGACCGCGGCTCAACCCGGGCTACGCATGTACGCATTCGCGCACCGTCACGGCGGATCGCCCTTCCGCCAGACGTCGAGCAGCGAGCGCAACTTGCTCGACGCCGGCAGCCGCTCGTCGGAGAGCGCTTCCAGGAAATCCGACAGCCGCTTCGACTTCACGATCGTGTAGAACGTGAGCACCGTGACCGGCGTCAGCACGACGAGGAAATAGCCGACCCTTTCGACGAACGGCGCCTCCGCGAGCGCAAGCAGGTTCATCCCCAGAAAGCCGGTCACCACCGTGCCGATGAGGCCGAACGTCGTGACCACGGTCAGGCGGACCACGGTGTTGGCCTGCCGGCGCAGCGTGTCGGCCTCCAGGTACTCGCTCATGTCCTCGATCTCGTCGCGCACCTCCAGGTACAGCCGGTCGGTTTCGAGGCACGTCGTGGTCATGCGGTAGATCTCCTTCGCGGCCGGCTGGTCCGACACCTCGTGGAACCAGTAGCGATGGGTGAAACGCAGGAAGATCTCCCGCAGCTGCCGGATCGCACGCTTGAACTGCTTGACCGAATCGGCGTCGCTGATGCGCAGCTTGTTGAGCGCGTCGGCCACGCGGTCGGAGAGCATCAGCAACGCGGCCTTGTGGAAGTGCGGGATCAGGAAGAGCAGGAAATACTGGTGCCGGAACTGTCCCAGCATGCCGGCCTCGGCGTCGACGAAGAAGGGCTCGTGCGCGTCGCCGACCATCGCGAACGCGTGGCCGCAGGACATGAAGCGCGTGCCGGGACAGCCGCTCCGCTGCTCGTTCCAGAACTGGTCGTAGCAGTGTCGCGCCTCGAAATCGTGGATGTGGTGCTTCGAGTACGGCAGCTCGTCCGACGGGCCCGGCTCGGTGACGAGGCCCACGCGGATGAAGTCGGCGCGGGTCATGCCCCGCACGTCGTCCATCGCCAGGTAGGCGATCAGCGGCATGCGGCTGTATTCGACCTGCCGGTAGCGGATCGCGCCCTTGTCGTCGGAATGGTCGAGCACCAGCGGCTTCATCAGATACTGCCAGTGCGCGGCGAAGCGCGGAGCGCGGGCGCGGCCGACGAAGGCCAGGTAGTCCTTGCGCTGCTCGTAGTCGGAAACGGCCAGCACCCTGCCTTCGACGCCGAGCCACTCGACCCGCTCCAGGCAGTGCCCGCCGCCGCCGCTCTCCTCCCAATAGTTCGGGTACGCCCGGCCGAACCGGAACATCGTGTCCTGCGCGCGGGCGAGGCTCAGGTCGCGGGCGACGACCTCGACCACCAGGATGACGACGTCGATGTCGTAGAAGAAGCACAGGTCGACGTGCGCGACCGCCATCGTGACCGGCTCCGCCGCGTCCGGAAACTTCATCCGGACGCCGGTGACGTCCTTGCGGCGGAAGACGCGGATTGGCGACTCGGTGACGCCCGCCGCGTCGCTGCTCTTGGCGTCCCCGTAGAGGAACCGGCGCACGTAGGGGAGAAAGGTGACGAATTCGCTGTAGTGGCGCTCCTTGAAGTCGGCGGGGTCGCCGCTGAATTCGTCGCGCAGCTCGCCCCAGGGGTTGTCGGTCCCCGCGCGCTGCAGGAGGTCCCAGTGCTCCTGGATCTGCGCGTCCTCGCGGATCGGCATCAGCTGCAGCGGCCAGAGCAGGATCTGGCGGAAATGCCGGACGGGTTTCAGGTCATCCTGGTCACTGCTGGACATGGCCGCCTCCCGCGCCGTCGGATCGCCGGGGCATTGTCCCAGATTGAGGCCGTCGCCACACGCGCGCAGCCGCGACGGCGGCGCGATGGCGGAAATCCCGATAGAATCGCCGCGCGGCGGACCGGGCCGCGCACCGCCACGAGGACGAGCCATGAACGCACTTGCTGTTTCCCGCCGCGCGCTGGGCGTGCTGGCCCTGGCGGTCGCGGGGTTCGCGCAGGCCTACCCCGACAAGCCGATCCAGTACGTCATCCCGTTCGCCGCGGGCGGGGAATCGGACGTCGCGGCGCGGCTGCAGGCGCAGGTGTGCCAGGCCAAGTTCAAGAAGGAGATGATCGTCGTCAACAAGGCCGGCGCCGGCGGCGCGCTCGCCTGGTCGCAGTTGAACAGCATGCCCGGCGACGGCTACACGATCGTCGGCGTCAACCTGCCGCACATCGTGCTGCAGCCCCTCGAGGCCGGGACGCAGTTCAAGACCGAGGACATCACGCCGGTCTATTTCTTCCACTACACGCCCGACGCGATCGTGGTCGCGAGCGACAGCCCGTTCAAGACCTTCGCCGATCTCGTCCGCGTGGCGCGCGAGAAGCCGGAAGCGGTGTCGATCGCCGGCTCGGGCACCAATACGGCCAACCACGTCGCGCAGGTGCGCCTCGACCGCGAGCAGCGGATACGCACGACCTACGTCGCGTTCAAGGGCACCGGCGACCTCGTGTCCTCGGTGCTGGGCGGGCACGTCTCGGCCGCGATGTCCTACTCGACGCTCGCGATCCAGCAGAAGGGAAAGATGCGCATGCTCGCCGTCGCGACCGAGAAGCGCCTGCCGCAATTCCCCGACGTGCCGACGTTCAAGGAACTGGGCATGAACTGGGTCGACGGCGCCTATCGCGGCGTCGCCGTGCCGAAGTCGACGCCGCCTGCCGTGCGCAGGCAGGTGTCCGACATGATGGACGCGATCAACAAGGACCCCGAGCTGCGCCGGCGCATGACCGAGGGCGGCTTCGAGGTGACCGACATCCCGCTCGACGCGATCCCCGCCTTCATGGCCGAGCGCTCGCGCGAGTATCTCGAGTCGGCGAAGGCGCTCGGGCTCAAGTAGCCCGGGTTGCGCGAACGCGCAACCCGGGTGGTTGTGGCCATTTCCGCGATCACCCCGGGTTTCGCTGCGCTCAACCCGGGCTACGTCAACTGCCGCGCAGAACCCAGCGTCAACCTGCTGTCTCACCTTGCTCGAGGGTAAGGCAACGACCCGCAGCGGCGCGAGCGCGCCGCCGTTCCCCCCGGGGGCCTGCTAGATGCGCTCGATGATGCCGGCGATGCCCTGCCCGCCGCCGATGCACATCGTGATGAGGGCGTAGCGGCCGCCGGTGCGGTGCAGCTCGTACATGGCCTTCACCGTCAGGATCGAGCCGGTGGCGCCGATCGGGTGGCCCAGCGCGACGGCGCCGCCGTTCGGGTTGACCTTGGCCGCGTCCATCCCGAGCTCCTTGGTCACGCCGAGCGCCTGCGCGGCGAACGCCTCGTTCGACTCGATGACGTCCATCTGCTCGATCTTGAGCCCGGCCTTGGCCAGCGCGCGCTGCACGGCCGAGACCGGCCCCAGGCCCATGATCTTGGGATCGATGCCGGCGTGGCCGTAGGCGACGAGCCGCGCCATCGGCTTCAGCCCGCGCTTCGTGGCTGCTGATTTCTCCATCAGCACCACGGCGGCGGCGGCGTCGTTGATGCCCGAGGCGTTGCCGGCCGTGACGGTGCCGTTCTCCTTGATGAACACGGCGCGCAGCTTGGCCATGCCTTCCATCGAGGAGTCGGCGCGGACGTGCTCGTCGGTGTCGAACATCACCGGGCCCTTCTTGCTCTTCAGCTCGATCGGCAGGATCTGGCTCTTGAAATGGCCGGCGGCGATCGCCGCCGCGGCGCGCTTGTGGCTCTGCACGGCGAACGCGTCCTGCTGCTCGCGATTGAGGCCGCACTTGGCCGCGACGTTCTCCGCGGTGACGCCCATGTGCACCGTGTCGAAGGGGTCGGTCAGCGCGCCGACCATCATGTCCATCATCTTCGAGTCGTTCATCCGCGCGCCCCAGCGCTGCGTCAGCGAGGCGTAGGCGGCGCGGCTCATGCTCTCGGCGCCGCCGGCCACCGCTGCGTCGGTCTCTCCCAGCAGGATGTACTGCGCCGCCGAGACGATCGCCTGGAAGCCGCTGCCGCACAGCCGGTTGACGGTGAGCGCTCCGGTATCGTGCGGCAGGCCGCCGTTGACGCACGCGAGGCGCGAGATGTACATGTCCTTCGGTTCGGTGTGGATCACGCTGCCGATCACGCACTGGCCGACGTCCTTGGGGTCGACCTTCGCGCGGCTGACCGCTTCCTTCACCACGCGCGCCGCGAGGTCGCTGGGCGCGATGTCCTTCAGGCTGCCGCCGTAATCACCGATCGCAGTGCGCACGCCGCTCAGAATGACGACTTCTCGTTGCTCGCTCATGGGGAATCTCCTGGTGGGGGATTGCAATTATCCGTCGATTTGCGTCTTTCCGCACGGGGTTAGTGCCGGTGCGCGTGGGAGGGGGGTGCGGCATTCTGTCGCGCGATCTCGTCGGCCTGCCGGCGCCTGGCAGCCGCCTCGCCGTCGCGGCCGAGCGCATCCAGGGCGCGCGCCCAGGCACGGCAGGTGGCCGGGTCGTGGGGGTCCTCGGCGAATGCGGTCTCGAACTTCGCCAGCGCCTCCTGCGGCCTGCCCAGCCGGGCGAGCGCGTCGCCGCAGCCGCGCCAGGCCTGCGCCAGATGCCGGTTGAGCGCGATCGCCTCCTCGTACTTGAAGAGCGCGCCGTCGGGATCTGCGCAGGCGAGCAGCGCATCGCCCCACCCCAGCTTGCACACCTCGAACATCGGCCAGCTCCGGTCGGCATGCTCGAAGCTCGCCAGCGCCTCCCGCGGCTTGTCCTGCGCGAGCTGAGCGAAGCCCAGCGCGGCCTGCTGGTGGTGGCCGGCGGGTATGCGCGCCACGGCCTCGCCGGCGATGCGCAGCGCCTCGTCCTTGCGCCCGGCGAGCGCCAGCATCCACGTCAGCAGGAACTCGGTGGCGCTGTTGGCGCGATCGAGATCGCGCGAATGCCGCAGTGCTTCGATCGCCTGGTCGTAGCGGTGCAGCCCGCCCAGCGCGAAGCCGCGGATCTGGTGCGCCAGCACGTTGTGCCGGTGGCGGTGCGCGGCGGCGTCGGCGATCGCGAACGCCTGGGTCCAGCGGCCAAGGCGTCCGTAGGCAATGGCGGCCGCAACCTGATTCTCGAAATGCACCGGGCGCCGCGCGGCCACGCCGTCGACCAGCGCGACGGCCTCGTCCTCGCGGCCGTGCCGCACCAGCATCTTGGCGAGATTCTCGAGCGCGTGCTGGCTGCCGATGCGCTCGTCCGCATCGAGGGCGGCGCGGTATTTCTCCATCGCCTCGTCCTCGCGGCCCTGGCCGAGCAGCACCGAGGCCCACAGCGACAGCGCCCAGGCGCGGTCCTCGACGTGCTCCGTGCGCAGCACCGCCTGCACCAGCCGCATCGTGTTCGGCGCGGCAGTCCCGGCCTCGGGCCCGTTGAAGTAGTAGCTCGCGAGCGCGAACGGATCGACGGCCTGCAGCAGGTCCTGCGCGCCGTCGTGGATCAACTGCTCGATCTCGTTGGTCGGCTGGTGCGGCCCGCCGACGGGCTCCACCACCCGTCCCTGCAGCCGCAGCCGCAGCACGTAGCCGTCGCCCTTGCGCGTGATGTCGCCGCTGATCCTGGTCGCGGGCCGCCCGAGCATCGCGCGCGCGGACTTGACGATCGCGCGGATCGACAGGTAGCCCCCGGGGGCCTGCATGTCGGCAACCGACGCGACGTTCTCCAGGCGCCGCCGCCGCCGCCAGCCGCTGCCGCGCTGCTGGACTGCGACCGCCTCGTCGAGAAGGTGCGCCGCCACCACCGACGAGTGGAAGCCCTTGTTGGAGAGTTCGGCCGGCACGTCGAGCGATTCGAGGAATACCGTGTCGATGCGCAACTCGCGCCAGAAGGCGACGGCGAGGGCGATGAGGAAGCCGAGGAGCACCACCCCCAGCACCCACGCGAGGATCGCGTCGACGTTCGGCAATTGCACGAGGCCGAGGATCGCGCCGACCGGGACCGTCCTTCGGGACCCCGGCCCGACGGCGTACGCCGCCCGATGCGCCGCCGGCGTAATGCCGCGCGCCCGGGGCCGCTCGCCGCGCGATGCTGCGCCTGCCATCGCCTTCTCTTTAGCCAACCCGACCTCCGCGTGTTCCGGCTCCGGGGTGAGCGTAGCCCCGGCGGCGGCGCGCGTCAAAGGCAGGTCCTACTCGGACGCGGCGGGGCCGATCGCAGCCGGGTCGCCGCGCACCTCGAACGCGACCGACGACAGCGCCCGCCCGGCCGCGTCCTCCAGCGCCAGCGTGTGCGCGCCGGGGCGCGGCGTCCACGCGGGGCGGCCGCGCACGTCGGCGAGCACGGCGCCGTCGAGGCGCCATTGCAGGCCGGGAACCGCCGGCGCGGCTTCGAACACGACGCGCTGCCGGCCCGCGGGCACGTCGGGGTCGAGCGCGATCACCGTGTCGGGCGACGGATAGCGGATGCGCGGCGTGTTCCCGGTGCCGCTGCCGTCGTCGCCGCCGCGCACGACTGCCATCTCGGTGCCGCGCAGGAACCACTCGTCGCGCGGCGCTTCGACCGGCGGGTCGAACCGCACCGCCGCGCGCACGACGCCGGGCGGCGCGGCGGCAGCGGCGGGCGCGTCGCCGCCGTGCAGGAAATGGATGACGTCGCGCCAGATCGGCGCGGCGCCGGTCACGCCCGACACGTCGCGCATCGGCGCGCCGGAGAAATTGCCCACCCAGACCCCGACCGTGTAGCGCGCGGTGAAGCCGACGCACCAGTTGTCGCGCATGTCCTTGCTGGTGCCGGTCTTCACCGCACTGCGCACGCGCGTGGCGAGCGGGTTCTCGAGGCCGAACGCGAGCGCGCGCGCGCCGCGGTCGGCGAGGATGTCGGCGACGACGAAGCTCGCGGCCGCGCCGAGCACGCGCTGCTCTCCGGCCGGCGTCGACGCCGGCACGACCTGGGTCCGGCTGGCCACGCCGCGATTGGCCAGCGCCCGGTACGCGTTGGTCAGTGCCAGCAGCGTGACGTCGGCGCCGCCCAGCGCCAGCGACGCGCCGTAGTGCTCGTCGGGCTCGGTCAGCGTGTCGAAGCCGAGCCGGCGCAGCGTGTCGTGGAAGCGGTCGAGGCCGACGAGCGAGAGCGTGCGCACCGCGGGGATGTTGAGCGAATTGCCGAGCGCGTGGCGAACGCTCACCAGCCCGTGGAAATCGCGGTCGTAGTTCTGCGGAGCGTAGAGGCCGCGTGCCGTGGCGATCGCCATCGGGCTGTCGTCGACGAGCGAGGCGGCGGTGATGAGACGCGCGTCGAGCGCCAGCGCATACAGGAAGGGCTTCAGCGTCGAGCCCGCCTGGCGCGGCGCGGTCACGCCGTCGACCCGCGCGGCGGCGGAGAGCGCGCCGCTGCTGCCGACCCAGGCGAGCACGTCGCCGCTCGCGTTGTCGAGCACGAGCACGGCGCCGTCGCCGACGCCGCGCTCCGCCAGTTCCGCGAGATGGTCGGCGAGCGCGTCGATCGCCCGTTGCTGCACGGCGGCGTCGAGGGTGGTGGGCAGCCGCTCGCCGGCGCGAGCCGGCAGCTTCGCGGCGAGGTGGGGGACCATGTTCCAGCGCGGCGCGATCCGGTAGCGGCCGGTGAGCGTGGCGCTGGCCAATGCGCGGATATCGGCGCAGACGGCGGCCGGCGACGCCTGCGCGGCCACGCCGCAGGCGCGTTCCCCGACGAGCGCGGCAGACGCGTTGGGTCCGCGCAGCAGCGCGACGATCAGCGCGGCTTCGCGCGCGTCGAGGCCGGCGGGCGCCTTGCCGAACAGGCCGCGCGCCGCGGCGTCGAGGCCCTGCAGCTCGCCGCGGTAGGTGGCGAGGTTGAGGTAGGCCTCGAGGATCTGCGCCTTGGACCACGTCCGCTCCAGTGCCAGCGCCATCTGCGCCTGGTCCCACTTCTGCGTCACCGTGCGCGCCGTGCCGCCGGTGGCGAGCGCGGGGTCGAGCATGCCGGCCAACTGCATCGTCAGCGTCGAGCCGCCGCGCACCCGCCGCCCGTCGAGCGTGCGCCACAGGCTGTCCCACGCCGCGGCGGCCATCCCCTGCCAGTCGACGCCGCTGTGCTCGAGGAAGCGCTTGTCCTCCGCGGCGATCAGCGCGCGGGAGAAGGCCGGCGAGACGTCGGGCAGCGCGATCCAGTCGAGGCGGCGCACCCGCGCGTCGACGCGCACCTCCGACAACGGCGCGCCGTGGCGATCGACGATCAGCGCGTCCGACGACACGTAGGCGGCGCGCACGTCGGCGAACGTCGGCAGCGCCGCCGCCGCGGGCGCCGCCATCAGCGCGGCGACGACGATGAGCGCGGCACGCACGTTCACGGCTGCACCACCCACTGCGCGTTGGGCAGCTCGCCGAACATCTCCGGCGCGTACATCGCCTCGACGCGCGCCGGCGGCAGGTTGAACGTGCCGGGGTTGTTGAGGCGCACGGTGTACTCGACCACGAAGGCGCCCTTGGGCACGAAGCGGTAGTAGGCGCGGAAGGTCTCGAACGTGCGCTCCTCGAACGCGGGCCACACGGCGCCCTGCCGGCGCTCGCCGGCCGCCTGCAGCGACGAGTCGCCGCCGAGGCCGCGGCCGAGCAGCGTGCTGCCGGCCGGGATCGGATCGCTCACCACGACCCACGTCATGTCGGATTGCGCATCGACGGCGAGCCGCACCCGCGCGACGTCGCCGCGGCTCCACTTTCCGGGAACGCGCTGCTGCACCGGCGCGACCGTGCGCGTGATGCCGTAGCCGCTCGACAGCGGCGCCGTCAGCGGGATCGCAGCGAGGCTCGACAGCGTCACCCACGGCTTGCCGGTGCCGTCGTGGGCGAGCGCCAGGTCCGCGCGCGCGGCGGGCCACGCCAGCTTCTTCGCGAACGGCGTCGTGCCCTCGCCGCTCTTCCACGCGTGGTCGAAGCGCTCGCTGCCGAGCGTTGCCGTGGTCGTCCCGGTCACGCCGCCCGTCTCGAACTTCTGCGCGAATTTCGCAAGCGCGAGCACGCCCCAGGCGTTGGCGACCGTCGTGTTCCAGTGCCCGCGCTGCATCCGGCCGAGCGCGCCGGTCACGAGCCGCGGGATGTCCTCGCGCCACGCGGGGTTGTCCTCCATCGCCAGCAGCAGCCGGTTGGCGTTGACGTCCGCCGACACCATCAGCCACCACAGCGCATCGGATTTCTCGGTCGAGAAGCGCATCGTCGTGCCCTGGAAGTTCAGGCGCGAGCGCAGGATCGCTCCGGCCTCGGCGAGCCGCTCCGCGCGCTTCGGCAGCGCGACCTGGCGCGACAGCAGCAGATACCAGTCGATCACGGCCGAGGTCGGCCACAGGTTCGGCTCGATCGCGATGGAGTCGAGCCACGCCGCGGGCAGCGGCTCCTTGCCGCGCGCGAGCGCCGCCATCGCGGCGATCTTGCGGATCGTGAGGTCGGCGGTCGGCAGCGGCGAGTGGCGGACGATGCGGCCCTCGACGAAGCCGCGCAGCGCCGCCGTCATCCGGCCGCGCGAATCCTCCGGAATCGCCCAGCCGGCCTCGTCGGCGATCGCCAGGACGTAGGCGGTGAGCGTGTCGTCGCCGTCGCGCAGCACCGGGAAGAACTTCACCAGCCCGTCGCGGTCGAGGTATCCGGGCAGCGCGGCCATCAGCGCGTCCCAGCGGCGGCGGTCGGCGAGACCGACGGCCGCGGACGCGCGCTGCTCGAAGCACGTGAACGGATACGCTTCGAGATACTCGCGCACGCCGGGCAGGTTGCCGCCGAGCTTCTCCTGCAGCCGCACGTCGACGCCGCCGCGGTTCGGCAGCGCGTCGGCCGGCCGCTCGACCGCGACGTCGCGCTTGCCGTCGAGCTGGAAGATCGTCGCCTGGAACGTGCGCTCGGGCACCGCGGCGACCACCCTCTGCGCGACCTTGATCGCGTCGCGCACCGGCTCGCCGCCGTCGACCGCGCGCGCCGCGGCCTCGACCTGCCAGTCGAGCCGGGTGGCGCTGGCCGGCACGGCGACGTCCCAGTCGAGGTCGCGCGCCTCGCCCGGCGCGAGCGCCACCTCCTGCGATGCGAGCGGACCCACGACGCGCCCGGGGCCCGCGCTCGCCTGCGCGGCGACGGTGACGTTCTGCGGCCGCTGCGAGGCGTTGCGCACGGTGAAGCCGGCGCGGAAGCGGTCGCCGTCGCGCACCACCGGCGGCAGCCCGGCGATCAGCATGAGGTCCTGCGTCGAGCGGATCGACGCCTGCCCGGTGCCGAACAATCCCGCCCCCGCGCTCGCCACGGCGACGATGCGGAATCCGGTCAGCGAATCGTTGAGCGGAACCTCGACCGTGGCGTTGCCGGCGTCGTCGAGCGGCACCCGCGCCTTCCACAGCAGCAGCGTGTCGAAGAGCTCGCGCGCCGATTGCCGGCCGCCGCCGCCGCCCGCCGGCACCGCCTTGCGGCCGAAGTGGCGGCGGCCGATCACCTGCATCTGCGCGGTCGACGTCTCGACCTCCTCGCCGCGGCGGGTCATCATCGCGTCGAGCAGCTTCCACGAATTGTTGGGCAGCAGCTCGAGCAGGCCTTCGTCGACTGCCGCCAGCGCGATCTCGGCGCCCTTCGGCGGCGCGCTGCCGTCGGCGCGGCGCACGGAGATCGCCACCTTCGCCTTGCCGCGCACCGGGTACTCGGCCTTCTCCGGCGCGACCTTGACCGCGAGCTCGTGCTCCGCCCAGCCGACGCGGATCTCGGCGAGCCCCATCCGGTACGCCGGCTTCGCGAGATCGATCATCGCCGTCGGCGCGATGCCGCCGATGCGCCCGCGCACGAGCAGCGCCGAGACGAACACGTTCGGCGCGTAGCCGCCCTTGAGCGGAACCTCGAGCACCGGCTCGTCGCGGCGGATGGTGCGCACGAAGGATTCCAGCACGCCCTCGCGCTCGACGGTGACGAGCGCGGTGGCTTCCTTGAACGGCGTGCGGACCTGGAAGCGCGCGCGTCTCGCCCGGCTCGTAGCGCTTGCGCTCGGGCAGCAGGTCGATGCGGTCGTTGTCGGATGCCGCGAACGACCACTCCTCGTCGGCGGCGGCGACCCACGCGTCGGCGCGCGTGACCGCGGCGTTGCCGTCGCGGTCGGCGGCCTGCGCGCGCAGGATCAGGTTGCCGGAGCGCGGGCGGCGCGACGTCGCAGGGGAGCGTGCCCGTGCGGTCGGTCACGCCGGCGCACAGCGCGCCGTCGGCGCCGACGCGCTTCGTCTCGCTGCCGTGCTCGTAGGCGTAGAAGCCGCCGATCAGGCGCCGCCGGTGCGACCAGTACTCGCGCTTGAACGCGTCGACCGTCACCCGCACGCCGGCCATCGGCGCGCCGGCGGGATCGACCGCGATCACGGCGAACTTGAGCCGTTCCTTCGATGCGGCCCAGCTGTCGGGCTTGATGCCGAGCAGCACGCGCGAGGGCCACAGCGGCACGCGCGCGGCGGTGGTCAGCGTCTCGCCGTTGGGGTCGCGGTACTCCAGTTCGGCGATGAGATCGCGCGGCACGTCGCGGGCACCCGCATCCGCCGCGACGTCCTTCACCGTCGCGCGCGCGCCGCCCGCGGCGTCCAGCGTGAAGCTCTGTTCGCGGCCGGTGGTGCGCGCGGCGCGGCCGGAGGACGCGTTGTCGTCGTCGCCGAGGTCGGGGTCCGCGAAAACGTTGCCGTCGAAGCCGCCGAAGCTCTCGCCCTGTTCCTCCCGCCCTTCGCGCACGTTGCCGGCGGCGAAGGCGACGTCCTCGAAATCGGCAAATCGGGTTGAGCGCGGCTCGATCTGCGTGTACAGGCGCACCGGCAGCCCCGCGGCGCCGCCGCCTGCGAGATAGCTCACCTGCACGTCGAAGCCGACCTCGGCCGGTTTCACCAGCGGTGTCGCGAGCGCCTGCAGCCGCGCCCGCAGCAGCGGCACGCGGAACGCCTCGACGCGGAATTCGCCGGCCCGGCGCTCCTGCGGCTCCTTTGCGCCGGGCGCCAGCGTGTCGCGCACCAGGATCTCGTAGGTTCCGAGCGGCGCTTCGGGCGGCACCGCGAAGGAGGCTTCGCCGTGCTGCGTGCCCTGCCACGACACCGGCACCGAATACTTGCGGTCGGACGCGACGTGGCGCACCTGGAGCGTGTCGGCGAGGGCGTCGCGCGCGGGGCAGCGCGAAGCCCTGGCCGGTCTGCCGGCGCACGAACACCTTCATCGACACCGTCTCGCCGGCGCGCACCAGCGAACGGTCGAGCACCGCGTGCGCGACGTAGGGTCCGGCGTAATTCCCGGTCGGCACGTTGAAGCGCCACGGGCTGATGCCTTCGCCCCAGTCGGAGAAGGCGAACGCGAGGTCCTCGCCCACGCGGGCGGTGACGAAGTACTCCTGCCGCCCGTCCGTGATGCAGTCCGGCAACCCTTGGCGCGCGGGGAGGGCCTTGTCGATGCGGGCGATGCCGGAGGCGTCGGTCTTCCCCTGCCAGTACGAGCGGCCGCGGCAGTCGCGGACGTTGACCTGCGCGTTGGCCACCGGCTTGGCGTCGGCGAGCCGCGTCACCCAGACCAGCGACGACTCGCGCCCGAGCTTGAAATGCACGCCGAGGTTGGTGACGAGCGTGGCGGTGCGCACGTAGTAGGGCTTGCGCGTGCCGAGCAGCGCCGCGCCGAGCTTCGGGCTCGCGAGCTCGACGACGTAGAACCCCGGCGCGGCGAGCGGGATGCCGATGACCTCGAACGCCTTCGCCCCGAGCGGCTTCGGCACGGCGATGCTCTCGCGCGCGTCGCCGGCGGTGAAGATGGACTGCGCGCCGCCGTGGCGCAGCGTGATCCACTGCTTCGTCTTCTCGTCGTATTCGCGCTCGATGCGGCTCGCGGCGTCGACGCGCCGCAGCCACTCGACGATGCGCATCTCGTCGCCGGGACGCACGCGCGCGATCTGGCCGGGAATGGTGTCGCCGGCCGCGGCCGCCGCGGCTTTCGGCGCCGCCTTGCCGGCCGTGCCGACGGCGCCGGCGATCACCGGCTCGACGTTGCGCACCGTGACCGGCAGCAGCGGCTTCGCGCCGTCGGGCAGCACGCTCTCGAGGATGCCGAAATCGCCGGGAAACTTGGCGAGCGGGGGCAGCTCGCCGGTCTGCACCTTCAGCGGAAAGGTGGCGGCGTTGGCGAGCGGCCGGCCGGCGTCGTCCTTGAGCCCCGGCGGCACTTCGAGACGGAAGCTCTCCTTTTCCGGCAGGCCCGGACCGAAGCTCACCGCGTCGACCCCGCCGCCTTCCTTCGCGTCCGGCAGCTTTGCGGCGTACGCCTTGCCCGCCGCGTCGACCAGGCGGATGAGCGCGGCGTCCTTGCGCGCCACTGGGGCGGTGAACGTGAGCCGCAGCGGCAGCAGCGTGAGGCAATGCGCGTTCCTGTTCACCCGCTCGCAGGAGAACGATGCGCGGAAGGCGGGACGCACCTCGAACGCGAGCGCCTGATCGGCCGCCGCCGGGACGCCGGTGGCGGCGGTGATGCCCTTGCCCCACACCAGCTTCGCTTCGGCGCCCGCAGGCAGCGTGCGGGCGCAGGCGAGCGTGACGAGCGGCGAGTCGGGCGCGTCGCGCAGGCGCCGGAACTTGTCGTCGTCGCTGCCGGTGACCGGCAGCGCGAACGTGAACGCGCGGGCGCGTCCCGTCTCGGCATCGAGCAGCACGGCGCGCAGGTAGCTGCCCGCGAACGACTTGCGGGCGTCGAGGATCGCGCGGCGCTCCTCGCCGGTGACCAGACGCACGCCGATGCGCTCGTGGATGCCGGCGGCGACACAGTAGGCGTGGGCGATGATGCTTGCGGCGTCGGCAGGCGCGTCGAGGCCGAGGATGAACACCTGGTTCTCGTCGATCCTGCTCCCCTCGTAGGGCAGGCTGCGCTGAATCGCCGGGCCGCCGGTGCTGAACTCGAAGCGCTGTCCGGCGGGAAGGGCGGTGCCGTCCGCGGCGGTCAGTCCGGCGCGCAGCGTGAAGCTGCAGCGCACGCCCGCTGGCAGGTCCCGGTCGAAGTCGTAGAGCCAGTTGCGCGGGTCGGCCCAGCGGCCGCGACCCTTGACGGCGCAGTCGACGGCGAACGGATCGACGGCGCGCGGGTCGCCGAAGGGCACCATCGGCGCCGCGAAGCGCGCGCTCGCCTGGCGCACGCCCTTGACGGTGCCCTGCGGCGAAAACATTTCGACCGGCTGCGCGAAGCCGATGGCGGCGATGCCGGCGGCCACCGCGACGGCGAGGCGCGGCAGCAGGGAGCGCAGGAAGGAGCGCGGCCGCTGCGGCGCGTTGGGGCGAAGGGAACGTGGCATGGCGGAGGCGAAGAGGTGACTTTGGAGGGGGATGGCGCGACGACGAGCTTGCCTGGTGATTGCCTGCGCCCCGAAGGCCGTCAGCGGACGAGGAACGCGCGCAGGCGCGCGGCGCCGTCGGCGAGTCGCGCCTCGCCGGCGGCAAAGCACCAGCGGACGTAGCCCTCGCCTTCCGGCCCGAACGCGCTGCCGGGGGCGAGCCCCAGCTTCGCGTCGCGCACCAGCGCCTTGCAGAAGGCGAGACTGTCGTCGACGCCCGTGACGCGGAAGAACACGTACATCGCGCCCGGCGGCGGCGCGGCTTCGACGCCGGGGATGGCGTTCAACTCGCGCACCAGGAAATCGCGCGCCCGGCGGAACCGTTCGAGCGTATGCGCGATCGTCGCTTCGCCGTCGCGGACGGCGACGATCCCAGCCCGCTGGACGAAGGCCGGCGAGCACGACGTGTTGTATTCGATCAGCTTGGCGAGCTCGGGGACGAGCGCGGGCGGCGCGACGATCCAGCCCAGCCGCCAGCCGGTCATCAGCCACGATTTCGAAAAGCTGTTGGTGCTGACCAGCCGGTCATCGGCGGCGGCGAGGTCGAGGAACGACGGCGCGCACGCGGCCTTCGTCGCAGCGGGCGCGTAGTGCAGCCGCTCGTAGACGTCGTCGGCGATGATCCAGATGCCGTGCCGGCGGCAGTGCGCGAGGATCGCGCGCTGCCCGTCCGCGGCGAGCGTCCAGCCGGTGGGGTTGTTCGGCGAGTTGATGAGCACCGCGCGCGTGGCCGGCGTGAGCGCCGCGAGGAGGCGATCGAGGTCGAGCGTCCAGCCGGACGCCGTGAAAGCGAGCGGCACGCGCACCACCTCGGCGCCCAGGATCTTCGGGATCTCCGGCAGGTTCGGCCACAGCGGCGTCACCACCACGACGCGGTCGCCGTGACCGACCAGCGCCTGCGTTGCGAGCATCAGCGCCGACATGCCCGAGGCCGTGACCGCGATCGCGTCGATGGGCGTCGGGCGGTGCAGGCGGGAGACGTACGCGGCGATCGTCTCCCGCAGCTCAGGCAGGCCGAGGTTCTCCGTGTAGAAGGTCTCGCCGCGCGCGAGCGCCGCCGTCGCCGCGTCGCGGATGAACGCGGGCGTCACCTCGTCGGGCTCGCCGAACCAGAACGGCAGGATCGTCGGGTCGCCCATGCCGGCGTTGGCGACCTCGCGGATCTGCGAGGCGACGAGCGCGGTGACCGCGCTGCGGGCCGTCAGCGGCGTGGTGGTGATGCTGTCGTTCATCGGCGGGCGGCGGGCGGGGCGCAATGCGGGCGGGCGAGCAACGCATCTTAACCGCGGCGCGTCCGCCATGGGCGCCGATTTGGACGCGGCGCCTGTTGCGCCGTTGCGTAGCCCGGGTCGAGCGCAGCGAAACCCGGGGCAATCGTGGCAATGGCCCCAACCACCCGGGTTTCGCGGCGCTCAACGCCGGGCTACACTAGTTCGTCGCCCGTGGGCAGAAGTAACATCGACCCGCGCGCGCATCGCCGCCCGAGTCGCCACTGCCAGCCTTCCCGCCATGAAAGCCATTGTCGTGAGCGTCATCCTCATCGTCGTCTGCGGCGGGATCGGCGGCGTCGCCGCGTGGGGATTCGTCGGCTGGCTGGGTCTCGGTGGCCCGATCGGCGCGCTCGCCGCCGCGGCGGCGGGGATGGTGATCGCGGTGGGTGCCTTCGCGGGCACGACCACGCTGCTGCGGAGGGCGGGATGGATGAACTAGCGCGCTCCGATGTCGCCGCCGTCGCGACCCGTTTGATCGATGCGTACGACGGCGCGACGATGCTGGCGCCGATCAGCGCGGGCGCGCCCGGCTTCGACGTCGGGCAGGCCTACAACGTGCTCGCCGAGATCGAGCGCCGCCGCGCAGCGCAGGGCTGGCGCGTGGTCGGCCGCAAGATCGGCTTCACCAACCGCACGATCTGGGCGCGCTACGGCGTCTACCAGCCGATGTGGGCGCACGTCTACGCCCACACGGTGCATTTCGCTCCGGCGGGAAGCGCCTCGCTGCCCCTTGCCCGCTTCGTCCAGCCGCGCATCGAGCCGGAGGTCGTCTTCAAGCTGAAGGCGCCGCCGCCGGCCACCGACGACGCGCGGGCGATGCTCGAGTGCATCGAGTGGATCGCGCCCGGATTCGAGATCGTCCAGAGTCACTTTCCCGACTGGAAGTTCACGGCCGCCGACTGCACCGCGGCGTTCGGCCTGCATGGCGCGCTGGTCGTCGGGGCGCGGGTGCCAGTCACCGCCGCCAACCGAGCGACGATCGCCGACGCGCTGCCTGCGTTCACGTTGCGGCTGCACCGCGGCAGCGAGCTGATCGATACGGGCGTCGGCGCCAACGTGCTCGGCAGTCCGGTGCAGGCGCTCGCGCACCTCGTTCGCGTGCTGGCCGCGCAGCCGAACTCGCCGGCGCTCGCGGCCGGCGAGATCGTCACCACCGGCACCATCACCGACGCGTGGCCGGTCACGCCGGGGCAGACGTGGACGAGCGACTACGGTGCGCTGGGGCTCGCCGGGCTGACGCTGTCGTTCACGCGACCGTGAGCCCGCGCTTGCTGTGCCAGTCCGCGATGGATTCCTCGGGGTACTCGGCGAAATGCGTGTGCTTCGGTCCGGACGGAACCTCGGCCCACGGCGCAGCGTAGTCGAGCATCAGCTCCACCTCTTCCGGCGGCTTGGGCAACGGCGTGTCGATCGCCGAGGCGAATGGATAGACCCATTCGGGCCACCGCGGGTCGGCCACCCACAGCGCGCTGCCGCACTCGGCGCAGAAATGGCGCCGACCCGGCGAGCGCGTCCGGCGGTTGGTGCCGGGCACGGGCAGGCGCGCCTGATAGACGGAGAGGTGCTTTGCGCCGCGAACCTTGAGCGTGGCGGCATCGCCCATGATGTTGATCGCGTAGCCGCCGCCGCCGGCGGTCTTGCGGCAGATCGAGCAATAGCAGCGCATGAAAGGGTAGGGCGTCTTCGATTCGACGCGAAAATGCACCGCGCCACAGTGGCAGGAACCTTCGAGTTTCATCGGGGCCTCCTCGACGAGCGGTGACGCCATCATAGTGCGCGCGGCCCGCAAGCGGGAGGGGTCGGGCAACCGCAGGCGCCACCGCGGCTGGGGGCTTTGCGCCGTTGCCGTCCGTCGCGCGCGGCCGTCGCGGCGCAGACAGGCGCCCCGCCCCGTGCGATCATTCGCCGGTTTCGCCAACAGGAACTCGTCGTGAGCCGCAGCAAACCCAGCCGCCCGCCCGCCGCCCCGCCGTCTTCCGCATCCGCAGCATCGCCCTCCGCCGCGCCTGCCGCGCGCACCGGCGCCCGCGCCGGCATCGCGCCGGCGCGCGCCCGCGGCGCTGATCGCGGTCGTCGTGCTGGCGCTCGCCGGCGCCGGCGCCTGGCTGTGGTCGTCGCGCTCGGCACCGCCGTCCGCGCCGGCGCGGACGGCGGCGCCGGCCCCCATCGCAGCCACGTACGTCGCCGACCGGCAATGCGGCGAATGCCACCGCAAGGAGGCCGAGCTGTGGCAGGCGTCGCATCACGAGCGCGCGATGCAGCCGGCGAACGCCACCACGGTCCTCGGCGATTTCGACAACGCCAGCCTCACGCACCGCGGCGCGACGACCACGTTCACGCGGCGCGACGGCCGCTACTTCATCACCACCGAAGGCCCCGACGGCAAGCCTGCCGAATACGAGGTCAAGTACACGTTCGGCGTCGCGCCGCTGCAGCAGTATCTCGTGGCCTTCCCCGGCGGTCGGCTGCAGGCGCCGACGGTGGCCTGGGATACCGGCAACAGGCGCTGGTTCGCTCTGTACCCGGACGAGCGGCACAAGCCCGACGACCCGCTGCATTCGACGGGGCGCTACCAGAACTGGAACCTGATGTGCTCGGAGTGCCACTCGACCAACCTCAGTCGCCGCTACGACGAGAAGACCGACGCCTACGACACGAGGTGGGCCGAGTTGAGCGTCGGCTGCCAGGCGTGTCACGGCCCCGGCAGCGCCCACGTGGCGTGGGCCGGCAAGCCGGGCGCGAAGGACGCCAAGGGACTGGATGCGACCGCGCTCGGCCTCGTCGTCGATTTCCGCGGCACCGATTCGCGCTACCAGGTCGAGGCATGCTCGCCCTGCCACTCGCGCCGGCAGCGCCTGTCCGACGCCGAGATGCCGGGCAGGCCGTTCCTCGACAACTACCACCCCGCGCTGCTGCGCCAGGGCCTGTACCACGCCGACGGCCAGCAGCAGGACGAGGTGTACATCTGGGGCTCGTTCCTGCAGAGCCGGATGTACGCGCGCGGCGTGCGCTGCACCGACTGCCACGACCCGCACAGCCTGAAGCTCAAGGCCGAGGGCAACGCCGTGTGCACGCAATGCCACCAGAGCGCAGGCAATGCCCGCTTCCCGACGCTGAAGAAGGCCGACTACGATTCGCCGGCGCATCATCATCACCCGGCGGGGAGCCCGGGCGCGCAGTGCGCGCACTGCCACATCCCGGCGAAGAACTACATGGTGATCGACGCCCGGCCCGACCACAGCTTCCGCATCCCGCGCCCCGATCTCTCGGTGAAGATCGGCACGCCCAACGCGTGCAACGGGTGCCACGACGGCAAGACCGCGCAATGGGCGGCCGATGCGATCGCCGCGTGGTACGGGCCGGGCCGGCGGCAGGAGACGCACTTCGGCGAAGTCTTCGCCGCGGCGCGCGAGCGGCGGCCGGACGCGGCGGGCGGTCTCGACGCGCTGGTGGCTGATCGCGAGCAACCGGCGATCGTCCGCGCGACGGCGCTTTCGCTGCTGCGCGACTACGGCGCGGCCCACGCGCGCGCGGCGATCAATGCCAAGAACGATCCGGACGCGCTGGTGCGCGCGGCGGCGGCTACTGCGCTCGCCGCGGTCCCGGCGCCGGAGCGCGTCGGCTACGTCGCCCCGCTGCTGCGCGATCCCGTGCGCCTCGTGCGCATCGAGGCCGCGCGCGCGCTGGTCGACGTCCCCCCGGGACAGATCGCCGGCGCCGTCCGCGCCGACTACGACCGCGCGTACGCCGAGCTGATCGCGGCGGAGGCGTCGCTCGCCGACATGCCGCCCACGCAGTTGAACCTCGCCGGGCTCGCGCTGCGCCGCGGCGACGTCGCCGCGGCCGAAGCGGGCTACCGCCGCGCGCTGGCGATGGACCCGTACTTCGAGGCCGCCTACAACGCGCTCGCGAGCTTCCTGTCGTCGCAGGGGCGCAACGCCGACGCCGAAGCCGTCCTGCGCGAGGGCGTGAAGCGCGTGCCCGCGAACGGCCATCTGCACTATTCGCTGGGATTGCTGCTGGCCGAGGAGAAGCGCCTGCCCGAGGCCATCGCGGAAATGGCGCAGGCGGCGAAGCTGCTGCCGGACGAGGCCCGCGTCCACTACAACCTCGGCCTGATGCAGCAGGAGCGCGGCCAGCTGCCGCTGGCGGAAGCCGCGCTCGGCAAGGCGCGCGCGCTGGGCGACAATGAGGCCGCGTACGCGCTGGCGCTGCTCTACGCGAAGCAGGGCAAGCGCGCGCCGGCGCTGGCGCTGGCCGAGGAGCTCGCACGCGCGAATCCGGGCGATCAGAACCTGGCGAAGCTGCGCGATCGGTTGCGCGCGACGCCCGTTGCAAAATGAACCTACTTCTGGACAGGACCCGAAGATGAGACCAAATCCTCTGCATCGTCTGCGCGTGCATTTCCTCTGTGCATTGCTGCTCCTCGGCGGCTGCGCCACCCTGCAGCCGGACCCGCTGCCGTCGTGGAGCGAGGGTCCGGCGCGGCAGGCGATCGTGAGCTTCGTGCGCCAGACGACCGACAGCGCGAGCCCGCAGTTCGTCCCGCCGGACCAGCGCATCGCGACCTTCGACCAGGATGGCACGCTGTGGGTCGAGCAGCCGATGTACGCGCAGGTGATGTTCGCGCTCGATCGCGTCAAGGATGTCGTGCGCGCGCAGCCGGCGCTCGCCAACGAGGAGCCGTTCAAGTCGGTCGTCGCCGGCGATCGCGCGGCGATGGCGAAGTTCACGGAGCGCGATCTCTTCCGGATCGTCGCCGCGTCGGAAGGCGGCGTCTCGACCGACGAGTTCCAGGAGATCGTGAAGCGCTGGCTGGCGACGGCGAAGCATCCGAAGTTCCAGCGGCCCTACACCGAGCTCGTGTATGCGCCGATGCTGGAAGCCATGAAGTACCTGCGAGCCAACGGCTACCGCACCTACATCGTGACCGGCGGCGGACAGCAGTTCGTGCGCGCATTCGCCGAGGAGGTCTACGGGATTCCGCCCGAGCAGGTGGTCGGCACGATGTTCAAGCTCAACTACGAGAAGCGCGACGGCAAGCCGACGCTGATGCAGGCGCCGGAGCTTTTCTTCGTCAACGACAAGGGCGGCAAGCCCGTCGGCATCAACATGGTGATCGGCCGCCGGCCGCAGGCGGCGTTCGGCAACTCCGACGGCGACCAGCAGATGCTCGAATGGGCGACCGGGAGCGCCGGAGCGCGGCTCGCGATGATCGTGCTGCACGACGACGCCGCCCGCGAGTTCGCGTACGGGCCCGCCGCCGGCCTGCCCGAGAGCAAGGTCGGCACGTTCACGCAGGCGCTCTACGACGAGGCCAGGAGGAACGGCTGGACCGTGATCAGCATGCAGCGCGACTGGAAGCGCGTGTTCGCCTTCGAGAAATAGGGTCAGGCCTTCCAAGTCGGTGGTCACCTTCTCGCGCCTGTATTTCCCGTTCGCCGCCGGCTACCTGCTGTCGTATCTCTACCGCATGGTCAACGCGGTGATCGCGCCCGACCTGCTGCGCGACCTCGCGCTGTCGCCGGGCTCGCTGGGACTGCTGACCGGCGCGTACCTCGTCGCCTTTGCGGCGCTGCAGCTGCCTATCGGCATGCTGCTCGACCGCTACGGGCCGCGCCGCGTCGAGCCCGCGCTGCTCGTGGTCGCGAGCCTGGGCGCGCTCGCGTTCGCGGCGGCCGGCGGCCTTACCGGGCTCATCGCCGCGCGCGCGCTGATCGGCGCGGGCTGCGCGGCCTGCCTGATGTCTCCGCTAAAGGCGATCGCGACGTGGTATCCGGTGGAGCGGCAGTCCTCGCTCGCGGGCTGGATGATGGTCGCCGGCGGCAGCGGCGCGCTGCTCGCCACCACGCCGCTCGAGGCGGCATTGATGGTCATGTCCTGGCGCTCGGTGTTCGTCGCGCTCGCGGCCGCGACGTTCGTGGTCGCGGCCGCGATCTGGCTGCGGGTTCCCGACGTCCCGGCCAATCCGCGCGTGGTGGGCCTGGCCGTGCAGTGGCGCGGCCTGCGCTCGGTCTTCGCGCACCCGCGCTTCTGGTGGATCGTTCCGGTGGGCGCGCTGGGCATCGGCTCGTTCTTCGCGGTGCAGGGCCTGTGGTCGGTGCCGTGGCTGATGGAGGTCGAGGGCTACAGCCGCGCGATCGCGGCGCGACACCTGTTCGTCATGGGCGTGGTGATGCTGGCGGGCTACGTCGCGCTGGGCGCCTTCGCGACGCGGCTCGCCCGGCGCGGGATCCACGCCCGGCACCTGTTCGCGGCCGGCTACGCCCTCAACCTGCTGGCGCTCGGGGCGATCCTCGTCCGCCTCCCGGGCACCTACTTCTGGTGGGCCGCCTATGGCGCCGGCGCGACGGTCAACGTGCTCGCCTTCACGGTGCTGGGCGAGGGACTCGCCGCGGAGATCGCCGGCCGCGCCAACACCGCGGTCAACCTGCTGATGTTCGGCGGCAGCTTCGTCATGCAATGGGGCATCGGCGTGATCGTCGATCTCGCGCGGGCGACGCTCGGCCTCGACACCGCGGCGGGGCTGCGCCTCGCGTTCGCGACCGCGCTCGCGCTCTACATCCTTGCCTATGGCTGGTTCGCCTGGGGCTGGCGCCGGCATTCCCATCCACGCCGCGCAGCGGCCACCTGAGCGACCGATGCACCTGCACATCCTCGGCATCTGCGGCACCTTCATGGGCGGCATCGCGGCGATCGCGAAGCAGGCAGGCCACACGGTCACCGGCTGCGACGCCAACGTCTATCCGCCGATGAGCACGCAGCTCGAGGCGCTCGCGATCGGCCTCACCGAGGGCTGGGACCCGGCGCAGCTCGACGGCATCGCGCGCGACGCCGACGTGTTCGTGATCGGCAACGTCGTCTCGCGCGGCAACCCGCTGATGGAGGCGATCCTCGACGCGGGACGCCGCTACGTGTCCGGCCCGCAGTGGCTGTTCGAGAACGTGCTGCACGACAAGTGGGTGCTGGCGGTCGCCGGCACGCACGGCAAGACGACGACGACGGCGATGCTGGCGGCGATCCTCGACGACGCGAACATGGACCCCGGCTTCCTGATCGGCGGCGTGCCGGTGGACTTCGACGTCTCCGCGCGCCTCACCGCGAGCCCGTTCTTCGTGATCGAGGCCGACGAGTACGACACCGCGTTCTTCGACAAGCGCTCGAAGTTCGTCCACTACCGGCCGCGCACGGCGATCCTCAACAACCTCGAATACGATCACGCCGACATCTTTCCCGATCTTGGGGCGATCGAGACGCAGTTCCACCACCTCGTGCGCACCGTGCCGCGCTCGGGGCGCCTCATCGTCAACGGCGGGGAGGCGAGCCTCGCCCGCGTCCTCGCGCGCGGCTGCTGGAGCGAGGTCGAGCGCTTCGACGTCGCCGAGGTCCCGGGCACGGGGCCGGACTGGACCATCGCCGTCGACGGCACGATCCTGCTCGGCGGCGCGCCGCAGGGCACGCTCGCGTTCGGCCAGACCGGACGGCACAACCAGCTCAATGCGCTGGCGGCGATCGCCGCCGCCCGCCACGCCGGCGTGCCTGTGGCGCGCAGCCTCGAGGCGCTGGCGGCCTTCCGCGGCGTCAAGCGAAGGATGGAGCTGCGCGGCAGCGTCAACGGCATCACCGTGTACGACGATTTCGCGCATCACCCGACGGCGATCCGGACGACGCTCGACGGGCTGCGGCGCAAGGTCGGCGGCGCGCGCATCGTCGCCGTGCTGGAGCCGCGCTCGAACACGATGAAGCTCGGCGCGATGAAGGACGCCCTGCCCGGGAGCCTCGCCGCCGCCGATCGCGTGTTCTGCTATGCGGCGAATCTCGGCTGGGATGCGGGCGCGGCGCTCGCCCCGCTCGGCGGCAAGGCGGCGGTGCACGAGGACCTCGACGCGCTGGTCGCGGCGATCGCGGCGGAAGCGAAACCCGGCGACTACGTGCTGGTGATGAGCAACGGCGGCTTCGGCGGCATCCACGCGAAGCTGTTGGCGCGCCTCGCGCGCTGATCGACGCGCTCGCCGTCATTTTCCCGGACGACGGCGCCCAAGCAGCGCAATCGCGAGTTCCGGGTCAGTGATAGCCGCTGCCGGCACGCACTTTGCCGCGGAACACCCAATACGACCAGGCGGTGTAGGTCAGGATGATCGGCAGCAGGATTAGCGTGCCGACCATCAGGAAGGCCTGCGACTTGGGGCTCGCCGCAGCCTGCCACAGGTCGATCGTGTATGGGACCACCCGCGGGAAGATGCTGATGCCGAGCCCCAGGTAGGCCATCGCGAAGATCGCCAGCGCACACAGGAACGGGGCCGCGTCGCGCTCGCGTCCCAGCGCGCGCCACAGCAACAGGAAGAGGGCGAAGGTCATGAGCGGCACGGGCGCGAGGAAGACGACGTTCGGCCAGCTGAACCACCGCGCGCGTATCAGCGGCTCGGCGAGCGGCGTCCACACGCTCACCATGACGACGAACGCGGCGACGCCGACCAGGAGCGCGCGTGCCCGCGCGCGCGCCCATCGCTGCAGCGCGCCTTCGGTTTTCAGCACCAGCCAGCAGGCGCCGAGCAGGCCGTAGCCGGCGATCAACCCGACGCCGGTGAGCAGCGCGAACGGCGTGATCCAGTCGAGCGCCCCGCCCGCATATGCGCGGCCGCGCACCGGGATGCCCTGCACGAAGGTGCCGAGCACGATGCCCTGGGAAAAGGTCGCGACCAGCGAGCCGACGAAGAACGAGCGGTCCCAGTAGTGCCGGCGGCGCGACATGTGCCGGAACTCGAATGCCACGCCGCGGAAGATGAGGCCGATCAGCATGAACAATATCGGGAAGTAGAACGCGGGGATGAGGATGGCGAAGGCCAGCGGGAACGCCGCAAAGAGCCCGATGCCGCCGAGCACGAGCCAGGTCTCGTTGCCGTCCCAGATCGGCGCGACCGAAGCCATCATCAGATCGCGGCTTCCCGCATCCGGCGCGAACGGGAACAGCAGGCCCACGCCGAGATCGAAGCCGTCGAGCAGCACGTACATGAACACCGCGAAGGCGAGGATCGCGGCCCACAGCGGAACGAGGTCGAGCGCCATGACGGAGCTTCAGCGCGTCCGGGTCGCGGCGGAGAGCGGCCGCGCCGGCGTCGCGACCGGCGGATGGCCGTCGAGCGCCTCGTCGGGCGCGAATCCGGCGCGCACCAGCCGCGTCATGAAGACGAGCCCGGCGCCGAAGATGAGCACGTAGGCGACCACGTACACGGCGAGGGAGACGGCGACGTCGATGGTCGCGAGCGAGGGCGTCACCGCATCGCGGGTGCGCAGGAGGCCGTAGACGACCCACGGCTGCCGGCCGACCTCGGTGGTCACCCACCCGGCGAGCACCGCCACGAACCCCAGCGGCGCGCACAGCACCGTGACGCGCTGGAACGTGCGCGCGGTCTCGAGTCGTCCGCGCCACCACAGCCAGAGCGCGGTCGCGGCCAGCGCGAGCATGACCATGCCGACGCCGACCATGAGCCGGAACGAGAAGAAGGGGATGGCCACCGGCGGCCGGTCCTCGGGTCGCCACGCCTTGAGGCCCGGCACCTCGCCGTTTGCGTCGTGGCGCAGGATGAGGGAGCCGAGGAGCGGCACGCCGATCTCGAAGCGGTTCGTTTCCGCCCGCTCGTCGGGCCAGGCGAAGAGCAGCAGCGGCATGCGCGTGCGGGTCTCCCAGTTCGCCTCCATCGCGGCGACCTTCACCGGCTGGTGCGCGAGGGTGTTCAGGCCGTGCTGATCGCCGATGGCGATCTGCAGGGGAACGAGCAGCGCGAGAAGGCCGAAACCCATCTTCTGCATGGTCAGGCTCTCGGGCACGAAGCGCTTGCGACGCAGGTGCAACGCGGCGACGCCGCAGACCACGAGCGCCGTGGTGATGTAGAACGCCATCACGGTGTGCAGCAGCCGGTACGGAAACGACGGCGTGAAGATCACGCGCAGCCAGTCCTCGGGCACGAAGCGCCCGTCGACGATCACGTGCCCGGCGGGCGTCTGCATCCAGCTGTTGACGGCGAGGATCCAGAACGTCGAGAACAGCGTCCCCGCGGCGACCATGATCGCCGCGAAGAGGTGCACCCAGCCCGGCACGCGCTCGCGGCCGAAGAGCAGGACTCCGAGGAAGCCGGCCTCGAGGAAGAACGCCGTGAGGCCTTCGTAGGCCATGAGCGGACCGACCACGTCCGCGGTGAGATCCGAATAGCGGCTCCAGTTGGTGCCGAACTGGAACGGCATGACGATGCCCGAGACGACACCCATGCCGAACGACACCGCGAAGAGGCGAAGCCAGAATCGCGACAGGCGCAGGAACACCGCGCGGCCGGTGAAGAAGTGCAGGCCCTCGAGGACGGCGATGTACGAGGCGAGGCCGACCGTGAAGGCCGGCAGCAGGATGTGCAGCGCCACGACCCAGGCGAACTGCAGCCGCGACAGCAGCAGGGCGTCGAACTCCATCACTGGTGCGTCTTGCCGGTCGCGCCCCAGGTGTCGGCGAGGACGTAACCCTCGGGCCACGGGTCCGCCGGATCGACGAAGACGCTGGAGAGCCCGGTGATCCAAGCGCGGCCCTCGATCGCCGGCAGGATCGCCGGCCGGCCGCCGACGGTCGTCTCGCCGATGATGGCGCCCTTGAAGCGCGAGCCGATGATCGACTCGTGGATGAACGAGTCGCCGACTTTCATCAGCCCGCGCGCGTGCAGCACCGCGAGGCGCGCGCAGGTGCCGGTGCCGCAGGGGCTGCGGTCCGAGCGGCCTGGCGCCACGATGCAGGTGTTGCGCGTGACGTTGCCCGGGCCCTGGAACGGCAGGTCGAACTGGACGATGCTCACGTCGCGGATCTGCGGATTTTCGGGATGCACGACCGGCAGCTGCGCGCGGGCGGCGAGGCGGATCTTCTCGCCGAGCAGCGCGAGTTCGCGGCCCTCCGCCGGCTCGATGCGAAAGCCGAGCGCGGCGGCGTCCACCAGCGCGAACCACATGCCGCCGTAGGCGATGTCGACCTTGAGGGTGCCCACCCCCGCCACTTCCAGCGTCGCGTCGAGGCGGCCGACGAAGCTCGGCACGTTGGCAAAGGCCACCGATTCGCACTTGCCGTTGCGGCACGATGCGCGCGCGATCACCAGACCCGCGGCGGCGTCCACGCGCACGATCGTCTCCGGCTCGCGCATTTCGAGGATTCCGGTTTCCAGTGCCACCGTCACCGTGCAGATCAGGTTCGATCCGGACATCGGCACGAATTCGGTGGGCTCCATCGTGATCATGCCGATGTCGCAGTCGGCGCGCGCCGGCGGCGTGATCAGGTTCACGTGACGCGCCACGCTCCCGCGCGGCTCGCACAGCAGCAGGCGGCGCAGGTGGTCCTGGTCGCGCTCCATCGCGGTCATCCGCTCGAACATCGTGGCGCCGGGCGGCGGCAGCACGCCGCCGACGATGACGTCGCCGACTTCTCCCTCGGCATGGCAGCCGACGATCGATATCACCCGCTTCGCGTGCAATGCAGCCTCCCCTTGTGCTCAGGACGCGCGTCGAGCCGGGACTCCGCGGACGCAGAGGAGGGTCGGCACTTCGATCACGCGAGCCCGATTCTGGTGGGCTCGGTGGAGCCGGTCAAGCGCCGATCGTGCGGGCTGCGGTCGCGGTCAGCGCGCGGTGCGTTCCGTCTGGGACCCGGCCGGCACGATGCGCAGCACCGAAGCATCCGGCGCAACGGGCGGCGCGCCGGCGCACGAGCCGCAGCTGTCGCAACTGCCGCAACCGCTCGCGGTGAGGCGCCGCGCGAGGGCCGCGGCTTCATCGTCGGACAGGCGCCCGCGCCGGCGCGCCCAGCCCACGCCCGCCCGGGTAAGGTGCGCACGCAGCGCGCGCGGCATCAGCTTCCACGCCGCGTAGAGGCCGGCCATGGCGACGATCACGAAGACGGCGGCTTGCTCCATGCCGATGTCAGCCGGCAGCGGTGAAGAACAGCGTCACCCGGTAGGTGACGAACGCGGCCACATAGGCGAGCGCGAAGAGATAGGCCGCCATCAGCAGCGGATAGCGCCAGGAGTTGGTCTCGCGCCGCGTGATCGCGAGCGTGGAGATGCACTGCGGCGCGAAGACGTACCACGCGAGCAGCGAAAACGCCGTGGCGAGCGGCCAGCCGTCCGCGATCATCGGCGCAAGCTGCGCGGCGACCTCGTTGTCGACGCTCGACAGCGCGTAGACGGTGCCGAGCGCGCCCACGGCGACTTCGCGCGCGGCGAGGCCCGGGACGAGCGCGATCGAGATCTGCCAGTTGAAGCCGATCGGCGCGAACAGGTGCTCCAGCGCGTGGCCCAGCATGCCGGCGACGCTGTACTGGATCGCCGGCCCGACGGCGCCCGCGGGCGGCGCCGGGAACGTCGACAGGAACCACAACACGATCATCAGCGCGAGGATGATGGTGCCCACGCGCTCGAGGAAGATGCGCGCGCGCTCCCACAGGCCGTACGCGAGGTTGCGCGCGCTCGGCCAGCGATAGGACGGCAGCTCCATCAGCAGCGGATGCTGCGCGCGGCGCCGGCCGGCGCGCTGCAGCACGAACGCGACGGCCATCGCCCCGAGGATGCCGGCGACGTAGAGCACGAACAGCACGAGGCCCTGCAGGTTGAACACGCGGCCGACCGTGCGCTGGGGGACGAACGCGCCGATGACCAGTGCGTAGACGGGCAGCCGCGCCGAGCACGTCATCAGCGGCGCGATCATGATCGTCGCCAGGCGGTCGCGTGAATTGCTGATCGTGCGCGTGGCCATGATGCCCGGGACGGCGCAGGCGAAGCTCGACAGCAATGGGATGAACGAGCGCCCGGAGAGACCGACGGTGCCCATCACGCGGTCGAGCAGGAATGCCGCGCGCGGCAGGTAGCCCGAATCCTCGAGGAAGAGCAGGAACGCGAAGAGGATCAGGATCTGCGGCAGGAACACGAGCACGCTGCCGGCGCCCGCGACGACGCCGTCGACCAGCAGGCTGCGCAGCATGCCGTCGGCCATCGCGCCGCGCAGGAGATCGCCGATCGCCGCCGACCGCGGCCTTGATCGCGTCCATCGGCGGGCCCGCCCAGCTGAACACCGCCTGGAAGACGAGAAACAGCGTCGCCGCGAGGATCAGCGTTCCCCAGAGCGGGTGCAGCAGCACGCGGTCGAGCGTGTCGTCGACGCGCGTGTCCGCCGCGGGCTCGCGCACGCTCGCGGCGAGAATGCGGCGCACCTCGCGATAGGTTGCGGCGACCTCGCCGGTGTCGGCCTCGTGCCATGTGGGTGCGGCCGCCCGTCGCGCCGGCACCGCGTGCGCGAGTTGCGCGATCAGCGCGTCGGCGCCGCCGCGGCGCACGGCGACGGTCTCGACCACCGGCACGCCGAGCTCGCGCGCGAGCGCCGCGGTGTCGATCGCGATGCCGCGGCGCCGCGCCACATCCGCCATGTTGAGCGCCAGCACCAGAGGCACTCCGAAGCGCCGGACCTCGAGCACCATGCGCAGGTTGAGCTTGAGGTTGGTCGCGTCGGTGACGCAGACGATCAGGTCGGGAGACGCTTCGCCGGCGAGCGTCCCGAGCACGACGTCCCGGGTGATGGCCTCGTCGGCGCTGGTCGGGTTGAGGCTGTACGCGCCGGGCAGGTCGAGCACCGTCACGCTGCGCCCGTCGGGCATGCGCAGCTGGCCTTCCTTGCGCTCGACCGTGACGCCGGCGAAATTGGCGACCTTCTGCCGGCTTCCCGTCAGCAGGTTGAACAGCGCCGTCTTGCCGCAGTTGGGGTTGCCGAGCAGCGCGACGCGCAGGGCGGTGGTGGCGCTCATCGCGTCACGCCGGCGGCGCGTCCGCCTCGCCGGCGGCCACCAGCACCTGCTCCGCTTCGAAGCGCCGCAACGCGAACGTGGTGCCGCCCACGCGGACCGCGATCGGCTCGCGACCCGGATGGCCCTGCGCGATGACCCGCACCTGCTCGCCTTCGACGAAACCGATCTCGAGCAGGCGCAGCGCGAGCTCGCGCGCCTCCCTGGAATCCGCGCCCGGCCGCACGCCGAGGACGCGAGCGGCCGCGTGGAGCGGCAGGTCGGCGAGGCAGAGCGCCCGGCTCACAGGAGGATCGGCGGGTGCCGGTCCGGCATACGCAAAGGGGTGGAGGGCATCGTCGGGCATGGGGGCAGGCTCGTCGCGGTCGGGGTCCTGAGGGTCGTCCGAGGCCGATTGGCAATGCGAATCATTCGCATTCTATAGCATATTGGCGCGCGGCGGATTTGTCCTGCCTCAAGGAATCGCTGCACGGAGGGCCGCGCCGACGACGCCCCGCTTGGGCCTGCGCTCCCCGCGCGCCTAGGCGAAGCGCTGCGGACTGAACGGCGCGAGGTCGAGCGGCGGCGCACGCCCGGCCACGATGTCGGCGACGAGCCGCGCCGTCGCCGCCGCCTGCGTGAGTCCGAGGTGACCGTGGCCGAAGGCGTAGACCACGCGCGCGTCCGCTGCCGCCGGGCCGATGGCCGGCAGCGTGTCCGGCAGCGACGGGCGAAAGCCCATCCACTCGCTGCCGCCTTCGGTGCGCAGCCCCGGCATGAAGCGCTTGGCCTTCGCGAGGAGCGTCTTCGCGCGGGCGAAGTTCGGCGGCGCATCGAGGCCGGCGAACTCCACGGCGCCGCCCACGCGCACGCCGCACGCGAGCGGCGTGACGACGAAGCCATGGCCGCCGAAGGTGATCTGGCGCCTGAGATCGAAGGCGTCCACCGCCAGCGTGGTGTTGTAGCCGCGCTCGGTCTCGAGCGGGATGCGCTCGCCGAGCGTGCGCGCGAGGCGGTGCGACCACGCGCCCGCGGCGACCACGACGCGCTGCGCGGAGAGCGGCGGGCCCTCGCGCAACTGGACGCTCACGCCGCCGGCGCCGGGCGCGAGCGCGACGGCGTCGGCGCGGCGGATCCGCCCGCCCAGCTGCTCGAACTGTCGAGCCAGCGCCTCGGTCACCAGCAACGGATCGCTGACGGTCTTCCAGCCGGGCACGAACGTCGCCGCCACCAGCAGCGGACTCAGGCCCGGCTGCAATTCGGCGATCTCCTGCAGGCCGTGCAGGTGCCGGAACGCGATGCCGTGCCCGGCACGTGCCTGCCAGCCCGGCTGCGATGCCCGCCACTCGGCCTCGCTCTCGTAGACGTGCAGCACGCCGTCGCTGCGCAGCATGTGGCCGGCGCCGGCGGAGGCGAGCAGCAGCGGCGTTTCGATCGCCGACAGGTCCATCATCGACGCCTGCGCCGCCGTGCTGGCGCGCACGCGGTCGGGCTGGCTCGCGCGCCAGAATCGCAGCAGCCACGGCGCGATGCACGGCAGGTAACTCGGGCGGATCGCCAGCGGACCCAGCGGGTCGAGCAGCCAGCGCGGCGCCTTGCGCAGGATGCCGGGCGAGGCGAGCGGCAGGATGTCCGAGAACGCCAGCGCGCCGGCGTTCACGCGGCTCGCCTGCGCCGCGATGCGCTCGCGGTCGATCAGCAGGACCTGCCGCCCGTCCTGCGCGAGGCGCAGCGCGATCGCCGCGCCGACGGTGCCGGCGCCGATCACGAGCACGTCGCAGGCCGCTTCGGCGGCGGACGGCGCGGCAAGCGGCGAATCGGGCAGGTTCACTGGACTACCTTCGTGCTGCGCACTCCGGTATTCGCCCTTGGGTCGGCCCGGTGGGCTCATGCGCGGGTCCGACCGACCACACCGGGGGAACCCGGGGTGTCGTCGAACCTCCGGGCGACTGCGCGAATCACCCGAACGTCGCCACCGGCGCACCCAGCGCTTCGCGGATCGGCCGGCAGCCGATGCCGGGTGTCGCGGGTGCGTTCATCACGCCGTTGATGCGCTTCGGCGCCCCCGTCGCGATGTCGCGCGTGCCGTAGCTGTTGAAGTCGGTGGTGGACAGCAGGAACTCCTCGGGCGTCGACTGCGCGAGGTGCGCGATGGCGGCGGTCACGAAATCGCCGCCCCAGGTGTCCTCGATGGTCATCACGATGCCGGTGGCCACGCACAGGTCGCGCATCTGCCGCGCGCGGGTGAGGCCGCCGACCTTCGAGATCTTGAGGTTGATCGCGTCGAACGCGCGGTCCTCGATGCCGCGCAGCAGCGTCCGGATGCCGTCGATCACCTCGTCGAGGACGAAGGGCAGCGCGGTGCGCTCGCGCACGGCGAGGCATTCCTCGTAGGTCGGGCACGGCTGCTCGATGTACACGTCGAGGTCCTTGACCGCGGCGACCACGCGCGCCGCCTCGTGCATGGTCCAGCCGGTGTTGGCGTCGGCGATCAGGATCTCCTGCGGCGCGAGGATCTCGCGGCACTGGCGGATGCGCAGGATGTCCTGGTCCGCGTTGCCGCCGACTTTCAGCTGGAACTTGGTGTAGCCCTCGGCCCGGTAGCCGTCGATCTTGCGCGCCATCGCCTCGGGCTCCTCCTGCGAGATCGCGCGGTAGAGCTTGAGGTTCTCCTGCGCGCGACCGCCGAGCAGCAGGTAGACGGGCATGCCGGCGGCCTGCCCCAGGATGTCCCAGCAGGCGACGTCGATCGCACCCTTGACGTACGGGTGCCCGCGCAGCAGCGCGTCCATGCGCCGGTTGAGTCCGCCGAGATCGGTGGGGTCCATGCCGATCAGCCGGGGGCAGATCTCCTGCAGGCCGGCGCGCACGCCGCCGGCGTACGCGGGCAGGTAGGCGGGCCCCAGCGGCGTGCTCTCGCCGTAGCCGGCGATGCCGGCGTCGGTCTCCACTTCGACGACCGTCGCGTCGAACACCGCGACGCTGTTGTCGTTGGACCAGTTGTAGCGGCCCTCCTTGAGCGGCAGGTCGGTGCGGTAGACGCTGATCTTGCGGATCTTCATGGCTCACCAGGGGGACGGCGGGGGTTCACAGCACCGACTTGAGGAATTCGGCGGTCTCCGGCTCGAGCGGCTTGCCGATCACCTGTTCGGGCGGGCCGATCTCGTGGATGCGGCCGGACTTGAAGAAAGCGACGCGATCCGAGACGTCGCGCGCGAACTTGATCTCGTGGGTGACGAGGATCATCGTCATGCCCTCGCTCGAGAGCATGCGCAGCGTGTCGAGCACCTCGCCGACCAGCTGCGGGTCGAGCGCGGAGGTGACCTCGTCGAACAGCATGTAGTCGGGCTCCATCGCCAGCGCGCGGGCGATCGCCATGCGCTGCTGCTGGCCGCCGGAGAGCTTCGCCGGGAACACGTCGACCTTGTCGCCGAGCCCCACGTGCTGCAGCTGCTCGTTGGCGATGTGCGCCGCCTCCTCGGTGCTCTTGCCGAGCACCTTGCGCGGCGCCAGCATCACGTTCTCGCGCACCGTCAGGTGCGGGAACGCGTTCCACTGCTGGAACACGATGCCGATGCGCTGGCGCAGCCGGTTGAGGTCGGTGCCGCGCGCGTGGACGTCGATGCCGTCGACGGTGACGCGGCCGCGCTGGATCTTCTCGAGGCCGTTGATGCACATCAACAGCGTCGACTTGCCGGAGCCCGAGCCGCCGATCACCGACACCACTTCACCCTTCTGCACCGTCATCGACACGCCCTGCAGCACCTCCAGCGCGCCGAACGCCTTGTGGACGTTGTCTATCTCAATCATATTCGCGCCACCTGGTTTCGAGGTACGCCCCCAGCCGCGAGATCGGGAAGCTCAGCAGGAAGTAGAACGCTCCGCAGATCGACAGCACCAGCATCGGCTCCTGGATCCGCGTGATGACGACCTGCGACGCGCGCAGGAGCTCGACGATGCCGATCAGCCACACGAGCGCCGTGTCCTTGAGCACGCCCAGCGTGAGCCCGGTCCACGACGGCAGCGACACGCGCAGCGCGATCGGGAACACGATGTGGCGCAGGTCCTGCCAGTACGTCATTCCGAGCGAGCGCGCCGCGCGCCGCATGGTGGCGGGCACGGCCAGCACCCCGGCGCGGACGATCTCCGTGCAGTAGGCCGACGTGTAGAACGCGAGCACCACGCAGGCGACCGTGAACGCCGAGACGTCGAGGCCGATGATCGACTTGAACGAGTTGGCCACGACGAACTGGATCAGCAGCGGAATCGAGCGGAAGACGTCGAGCACCGCGCCGATCGGCCCGTTGAGCCACCACGGCGAGACGGCGCGCAGGAGTCCCAGCACCAGCCCCATCAGCGTGCCGCCCAGCACGGCCCAGAACGTGAGCGCGAGCGTCATGCCGGCGCCCTGCACCATGTACATGAGGTCGGTCGAGGTGAGGTCGGTCTGGAACACGGGCGGCGCTCAGTACCGGAACAGCCGCGACGCGATGAGGCGGGCGGACAGCGTGACGAGCTTGGTCAGCAGGTAGTAGAGCACCGCGGCCATCGCGAAGAACTCGAACGAGCGGAACGTGCGCACGTTGAGCTCCTGCACGACGCCCGTGAGGTCGGTGGTGAGGCCCACGACGACGCCGAGCGAGGTCATCAGGATCGCCCACACCATCTGGTTGGTGAGCGGATGGAACACCGTGCGCAGCAGCTGCGGCAGCACGATCAGCCGGAAGGCCATCGGCGCGCTCATGCCGAGCGAGCGCGCGGCGCGAATCTGCGTGGGCGGCACCGCGCGCAGGCCGCCGCGGAAGGTCTCCGCGAGGTAGCCCGCGTTGTTGAACGAGATGCCGATCAGCAGCGCCGGGAAGGAGTCGACGAAGATGCCGAGCGAGCCCAGCCCGAAGTACGTCATGTAGATCTGGAACAGTGCCGGCGTGTTGCGCGCGGTCTCGACCCAGGTGATGGCGAAGCCGCGGGCCAAGCGGCTGCCGGAGTTGCGCGCGAGGGCGAGCCCGATGCCGCAGGCGACGCCGATCACCATCGACAGCACCGCCGTCTCGACGGTGACGAGCGCGCCTGCCAGCATGGCCGGCAGCGCGTCCATCGCCTGATGCCAGTGGAATGTGTAGTTCAACGCCATGGCATCGTCCGGGCGGCGGCGAGGGCCGGTGGGGGCATCACGCGCGTGCCCGGTCCGTGCGGACCGGGCACGGCCCTGCTCAGTAGTAGACGCCCTTGACCGTGAGGTCGGGCAGCGTGCCGCCAATCCACTTGGCGTTCAATTCCTGCGCGCGGCCGGTGCGCACCTGCTGATGGACGAACAGGTTGAGGTAATTGATGAGGCCGATTTCCTGGCGCGGCGCGATCAGCGACACGTAGTCGATGTCGTACGGCGCGTCGCCGCCCATCATCAGGTCCTTGTACTTGCCGGCCTTGACCGTGGCGGCCGCGACAGTCGACGTGACCACCGTGGCCTCGATCTGTCCCTGCGACAGCGCGAGGAACACGTCGGCCTGCGTCTGGTAGGCGCGGAACGAGCCCTTGGGATCGTTCCACTTCTTGACGTCCTTCTCCAGCGCGATCGCCTCGAAGGTGCCGGTCACCGAGCCGGTCTTCTTGCCCTTGAGCGAAGCGTAGGTGCCGATGTTGGTGCCCTTCTTGGTGAGCACGACCATCTTGAACGCGAAGTAGGGGATCGAGAAGCCGATCGTCTTGGCGCGCTGCAGCGTATCCGAGGTCGAGGCGACGCCGACGTCGGCGCGGTTGGACACGAGCGCCGGGATGCGGTCGGGGAACGGCGTCTCGACGATCTCCGCCTTGACGCCCAGCGCCTTGGCGAGGTCGGTGCAGGTGTCGACGTCGAAGCCGATCGGCTCGTTCTTCTCGTCGCGCGAGCCCATCGGCGGGAAATCGAGCACCACGGCGCAACGCAGCTTGCCCGAGGCGATGATGTCGTCGAGCTTGTCGGCCTTCGCGATTGGCGACAGCAGCAGGCTCGCGGCCCCTGCAACGGCTACCAGCAGTTTGAAGTTCACGGTGGTTCCTCTATGGAATGGGGATCGGGGGTGCCCGGCAATGCCGCCCGCGCCGGGACGGGTCATTATTGCACGCGTCGCCGGTGCGTGGCCGGGATCCTAGCAGCCGCGCGGGGCCGTCAGGCGAGCCCCCACGCGAAGGCGTCGGCCGGATCGAAGACCAGCGTCGCGTCGAGCGTCACGTGCGCGCGGCCGTGGATCAGGGGCAGCACGGCCTCGGCCGGCACGCCCGGCGGCGATGCCGCCGGACGGTCGTAGCGGCCGGTGAAGACGCTGCCGATCACGCTTTCCTGGCGCCACGGCGCCCCCGGCGCGAGCTTGCCGTCGGCGGCGAGGCAGGCGAGCTTGGCGCTGGTGCCGGTGCCGCAGGGCGATCGGTCGTAGGCGCCGCCGGGGCACAGCACGAAGTTGCGGGCGTCGTTGGCCGGATCCGCCGCCGGCCCGACCAGCTCGACGTGGTCGATCTCGGCGCCCGCGCGCCCGGTCACGCCCTGCCGCTGCAGCGCCTCGCGCACGCGCTGCGCGAACGCCGTCAGCTCCGCGACCCGCCCGGCCTCGAGCGGCAGGCCGTGATCGGCGCACAGGAAGAACCAGTTGCCGCCCCAGGCCACGTCGCCGTGCACGGCGCCGTGGCCGGGGACGTCGACGGCGACCCGCGCGGCGTGGCGCCAGGACGGCACGTTGGCGACCGTTACTGCGCCGTCCGCATGCAGCGTCGTCGTGACGGTGCCGACCGGGGTCTCGATGCGGTGATCGCCCGGTTGCACGCGGCCAAGGTGCGCCAGCGTGGCGACGAGGCCGATGGTCCCGTGCCCGCACATGCCGAGGTAGCCGACGTTGTTGAAGAAGATCACGCCGCAGGCGCTGGCCGGGTCCACCGGCGCGCACAGCAGCGCGCCCACCAGCACGTCCGAGCCGCGCGGCTCGTTGACGATCGCGCGCCGCCAGGCGTCGTGGGCATCGCGAAAGCGCCGTCGGCGCTCGCCCATGTCGCCGGCGCCGAGGTCGGGTCCGCCGCTGACGACCACCCGCGTGGGTTCGCCTCCGGTGTGGGAATCGATCACTCGGGTCGGCACGGCGGTCTGGGCGTTCATGGTGATGGCGGCCGGTTTCAAGCGGCGATGATACCCGCGAAACGCGCGTCCCGGCCCGCCCCGCGCAGTGTAGGATCGACGGCAGCGAACGCCCTGGCAACCCGGCACGCAGCCCGGGCCGGCGCGCGAGCGAAGGAGCACGACGATGGTGTGGTTGCTCGCGTATCTGCTGGTCGGCGCGTTCGTCGGCTTCCTCGCCGGCCTGCTCGGGATCGGCGGCGGCATGACGCTGGTGCCGGTGCTCGCCGCGCTGTTCGCGGCGCAGCAGCTCGTCCCCGAGCACACCGTGCACCTGGCCCTCGGCACGGGGATGGCGTCGGTGATGTTCACGTCGAGCGCCAGCGTCCGCGAGCACCACCGGCACCGCGCCGTCGACTGGAAGATCGTCGCCCGCCTGGTGCCGGGCACGCTCGCCGGCACGCTGCTGTCGACGCTGGCCTCGGGCTGGATCTCGCAGCGCGCGCTGGCGCTCGCCTTCGCGGCGATCGTCTTCGCCGGCGCCACGCAGATCCTGCTCGGCCGCAAGCCCGCCGCCGCGCGAACCCTGCCAGGACCGCTGCCCATGCTCGCCATCGGCGCGGCGATCGGCATCATCTCGGGCCTCGTCTCCGCGGGCGGGAGTTTCCTCACCGTTCCGTTCATGCTGTTCTGCGGCGTGGTGATGCACACGGCCATCGGCACGGGCGCGGCGATCGGCATCCCCATCGCCGTGGTCGGCACGATAGGGTACGTCGCGAGCGGCCTGTCGACCGGCGGCCTGCCCCGGTACAGCCTGGGCTTCGTCTACCTGCCGGCGCTGGCCGCGCTCGTCGCCGGCAGCATGCTCACCGCGCCGTTCGGCGCGCGGGCGGCGCACCGGCTGCCGGTGCCGACATTGCGCCGCGTGTTCGCCGCGCTGCTCTACGTGCTCGCGGCCAGGATGCTGGTGACGTACTGGTAGCGTCGCGCCGAAGGGAGGCCGGATGCGCGGCCTGCGCGCTCACTCCAGGAACCAGGCGAGGATCGTCTTGGCGATGAAGCCGAGCATGCCGAAGGCGAGCACGAAGAACAGCACGAACGTGCCGAGCTTGCCCGCCTTGGACTCGCGGGCGAGGTTGCCGATGATGAACAGCATGAACAGCATGAAGCCGCCGAGCCCGAACGTCAGTCCGAACTCGGAGATCTGCTGTTCCGTGAGACCGAACATTTCAAGCCTTGCGCGGCCGCGCGTAGCCCGGGTTGAGCGAAGCGAAACCCGGGTGGTCGGGGCAATGGGCGCGGCTGCCCCGGGTTTCGCTTGGCTCAACCCGGGCTGCGCACGATGCAGCCATTGCGCAGGTGGGCAGTTTCATCTTGGTGCCCGCGCGGCGCGCGCTCAGTACCGCAGCGGCAGCGACGAGGCGTCCACGAGGTCCCGGTAGGCGTGCCAGGTGGCATGCCCCAGCACCGGGATTGCGATGACGAAGCCGGCCATCAGCGTGGCCATCGACAGCGCGGTGGCGACCATGATGATCAGCGCCCAGACCGCCATCACGAGCGGGTTCTCGCCGACCGCGCGGATGCTGGTGAGAAGCGCGCTGCGCAGGCCGATGACGCGCCCGAGCAGCAGCGGCGGCGACACCGCGGTCGCGGCGAAGATGACCGCCGAGCCCAGTCCGCCCAGGATCAGCCAGAGCGCGAACAGGAAGTCGCCCTGCGTCGAGGTCGCGTAGCGCAGGAAGCTCGCGGGGCCGGTGATCGGCACCTTGACGAAGAGGGCGAACAGCCCCGCCGACACCAGCACCCAGAGCGTGCCCGCGACGCCCAGCCACACGCCCAGCCACACCAGCGGGCGGGTGCCGCGCCGCCATGCGGTGATCGCGTCGCGCAGCGTGGGCTGCTCGCCGCGCGCGAGCAGCCGGCTCAATTCGTAGAGCCCGGTCGCGAGGATCGGTCCGACGAGGACGAAGCCGGAGAAGGCGCCGCTCGCGAGCGACCAATGGCCGCGCGATACCGCCAGCATCGCGAGGCCTCCGGCGGCCACCAGGAGACCGTGGAGCAGGCTCGGCCCCGGCGTGCGCGTCATGTCGCGCCAGCCGAGGCGCAGCCACGCGAGCGGCCGCGACACGGGCACGTGGCGCACCGGCAGCGGTGTCGGTCCGGCAGGCGGCGGCGAGGGCGGTGCGGTGGCCATGGGAAGAAAATGCGGCGTAGGGTCCGGCGCCATTCTCGGGCGCCGTGGGAACGTTGTCCACAGCGGGTCGCAGGTGTCGGCGGCGCAACCGGGACGCGGACCAGGCGCGGTTTTGGCGCGGAATGCGGCAAATCCGGCCGGTTTTGGCTTAGACTCGCCGCTGGGAATTCACCGGCTCCACTGCGACCGCGATGCGACACCTGGCGTTGGACACGATGGCGTGTCCGGACTGCGATCTGCCGCAAGTCATTCCGCCGCTTCCGCCCGGCGGCAGCGCGCGCTGCGCGCGCTGCCACGAGACGATTGCGCGCAACCCCATCGATCCGATCGACCGCCCGCTGGCGCTGACCGTCGCGGCCCTGATCGTCTACCTCGTCGCGAACACGATGCCGCTGATGGGGCTGTCCGCCGCCGGTCGCGTGGCGACCACCACGATCACCGGAGGCGCGCACGAGATGTGGGTGCAGGGCAGCCAGCTCACGGCGCTGGCGGTCGCGTTCTGCGCGGTGATCGCGCCGGGCGCATACCTTCTGGGCATGCTGACGGTGCTGCTCGCGGTGCGGCATCCGCCCGCGCCGCAATGGGTCGGCAGCCTCCTGCGCATGGCGGCGTTCATGCAGCCATGGTCGATGAACGAGGTGATGCTGCTCGGTATCCTGGTGGCCCTCATCAAGATCGCGACGCTGGCGGACGTCCAGCCCGGTGTCGGCATCTTTTCGGTCGGCCTGCTGATCCTGCTGCTGGCCGCGATCTCGGCGACGTACGACCGCCACGCGATCTGGTTGCGCGTCCAGTGGGCCGACGGCACGGTGCCGCCGCCCATCCCCGACGCGCTGCCCGCGGCGGAAGCGCACGCATGAGCGCGGCGGGCGAAGCCCAGGCCCGAAGGGCGCGTCGCCGCGCGATTGCGCGTTTGGCCGAAACGCCGAAGTGCGGCGGTGCCGTGAACGCGATTGAGGCCAAGGCATGAGCGCGGCGGGCGAAGCCCTCAGCGCGGCGCAGCTCGGGCTCGTCTCCTGCACGGCGTGCCGGCTGCTGTCGCGGCCCTCGCAGCCGGATGCGCCCGGGCAATGCCCGCGCTGCGGCGCGGACCTCGTGTTGCGCCGCCCTCGCTCCATCGAGTACACGTGGGCGCTGGTGATCGCCGCGGCGATCCTGTACATCCCCGCCAATGCGCTGCCGGTCCTGGTCACCACGTCGCTCGGGGAGTCCGAGCCCGACACCATCATCAGCGGCGTCTTCTACCTCTACCACTCCGGATCGTGGTTCCTGGCGCTGATCGTGCTGGTGGCGAGCGTCATGATTCCGCTGGGCAAGCTGGTCGCGCTCGCGTACCTTTGCCTCAGCGTGCAGCGCGGCTGGATCAAGAACAACCACGACCGCATGAAGCTGTACCACATGGTCGAGTTCATCGGCCGCTGGTCGATGCTCGACGTGTTCGTGGATGCCTTCATCGTGGCGCTGGTGCAGCTGAAGCCGCTGATGTACGTCGAGCCTGGGGCGGGCGTGGTGTACTTCATGGCCGTGGTGGTGCTGACGATGCTCGCGGCGCAGTCGTTCGACCCGCGCCTTATCTGGGATTCCGGAACCGCAGCAAGGGGACACCGTGGCTGAGCCTGTCGAACCCACCGCATTGCCGAGCGCGACCGTCGTGAAGCCGCGCCGCGCGCGGATCTCGGTCGTCTGGATCGTTCCGGTGATCGCCGCGATCGTGGCGATCGGCATCGTGGTCCAGCGCATCCTCAGCGAAGGCCCGACGATCACGATCGTGTTCCGGGCCGCCGAGGGCATCGAGGCGGGCAAGACGCTGATCAAGTACAAGGACGTCAACATCGGCCAGGTGACGGCGGTGCGGCTGACCGACGACTATGCCAAGGTCGAGGTCACCGCCAAGATCGCGAAGCACGCCGCCGGCCTGATGGTCGACGACGCCTCGTTCTGGGTCGTCCGGCCGAGCATCAGCCTGAGCGGCATCTCGGGGCTCTCCACGCTGCTGTCGGGCAACTACATCGGCTTCGAGGCGGGCAAGTCCTACACCAGCGAGCGCGTGTTCAACGGGCTCGAGGTGGCGCCGTTCATACCCGGGCAGCCCGGCAAGCAGTTCACGCTGAAGGCGGCGGACTTGGGGTCGCTCAGCGTCGGCTCGCCGATCTATTTCCGGCACCTGCCGGTCGGCCAGGTGATCGCCTACGGGCTCGCCAAGGACGGCAAGTCGGTCGAGATCAAGACGTTCGTCAACGCGCCGTACGACCAGTTCGTCACCCACGAGACCCGGTTCTGGAACGCGAGCGGTCTCGACATCACGCTCGACGCCAACGGCTTGGGAATCCGCACCGAATCGCTCGCCGCGCTGCTCGTCGGCGGCATCGCGTTCGACGCCCCGCCGTTCCTGCCGGCGGGCCAGCCTGCGCTCGCCAACTGGATCTTCACGCTCTACCGCGATCGCGCGAGCGCGATGAAGGCGCCGGAGGCCGTCTCCCAGCGCTATACGCTCCACTTCAAGGATTCGCTGCGCGGACTGCAGGTGGGCGCGCCGGTGACGTTTCTCGGCCTCGCGGCCGGCGAGGTCACCGACGTGGGCCTGTCGATCGACGCCAAGTCGGCGAACATCCAGCCGCGGGTGTCGATCACGTTCTACCCCGAGCGGCTGCTCGCCTACTCCGACCCGAAGGAAGTCGCGGCGGAGACCGCCGCCCTGAAGGACGCCGGGCAGCGCCACCGCTTCCTGCAGCGCCTGGTCGAGGAGCGCGGCCTGCGCGCGCAGCTGAAGAGCGGCAGCCTGGTGACGGGTCAGCTGTACGTGGCGTTCGAGTATTTCCCGAACGCGCCGAAGGCGAAGGTCGACTGGAAGGCGGAGACGCCGGAGCTGCCGGTCGTGGCCAGCGACCTGCTCGAGATCGAGGCGAAGGTCAACAGCATCCTCGACAAGATCGACCGGCTGCCGCTGGACGCGATAGGCGTCGCGCTGAAGAGGGACCTCGAAGGCCTCGACCTGGCGATCTCCGACGCGCGGAAGCTGATGGGCAGCGCCGACACGCTGGTGGGCAACGTCGACAACAAGCTGGTGCCGCCGCTGAAGACCAACCTCGAGTCGCTGCAGCGCACGCTGCAGGCGGCCGAGCAGGCGCTGAAGAACGTCGATTCGACGCTGCTGGGGCCGAACGCCCCGGCCCAGCAGGAGCTGCGCGACGCGCTGACCGAGTTCACGCGCGCCGCGCGCAGCCTGCGCGTGCTGCTCGACTACCTGGATCGGCACCCCGAGTCGCCGATCCGCGGCAAGACCCAATCGTCGAGCGGAGGTAAATGATGCGCCGTCGTGCCGCCCTTGCCGTCCTGTGCGCCGTCGCCGCCGTCGCGGCCGGCTGCGGGACGTCCCCGCCTGCCCGTTTCTACGCGCTGTCCTCGACCGCGGCGCCGCCCTCGCCGCCGGTGCCGCCGGCGACGCTGCTGATCGCCGTCGGCCCGGTCACGATACCCGCGGTCGTCGATCGCCCGGAAATCGTCGTGCAATGTCGGCCAGAACGAGCTTCGGATCGACGAATTCAACCGCTGGGCGGCGCCGCTGCAGGACGGCGTCGCGCGCGCGATCGCCGAGAACCTGGTGGTGATGCTGGGCACGCCGCGCGTGATCCTGTTCCCGCAGCAGCTCGCCACGGACCCGGAGTATCGCGTCGCGGTCGAGATCAGGACGTTCGAAACGGTGCCCGGCACGGGGATCAGGCTGGATGCCGTGTGGACGCTGCGCCGGGCGAAGGACGGCAAGACCGAGACCGGCCGCACGTCGGCGCGCGAGACCGTCACCGATTCGAGCTACGATGCGCTCGCCGCCGCGCACAGCCGCGCCGTGGCCAGGCTCTCGCAGGACATCGCCGCCGCCGTGACCGCGCTGCAGCGTGCGCCGGGATAGCCCCACCCTCATCTACCTGCACGGGTTCCGCTCGTCGTCGCGGAGCGCGAAGGCGCAGCTCCTCGTGCGCCGGGTGGCGGCGCTGCCCGACGCCGCGCGCCCGCGACTGCACGTGCCCGATCTCGACGTCGACCCCGCCGCGGCGATCGCCGGCGTCGCCGCGTGGATCGCGCGCGAGGTCGGCTCGCCGGCTGACGAGCTGACGCTCGTCGGCAGCTCGCTCGGCGGCTACTACGCGACGCACCTCGCCGAGCGCTGCGGCGCGCGCGCCGTGCTGATCAACCCCGCGATCCGGCCCTACGACGACCTGCGCCGATACGCCGGCCCGCAGGTCAACCTGAATTCCGGCGAGACGTTCGACGTCACGGAAGCGCACTTCGCTGCGCTCGCCGCGCTGAAGGTGGCGCGGATCACGCGGCCGCAGCGCTATTTCCTGCTCGTGCGCACCGGCGACGAAGTCCTCGACTGGCGCGAGGCGGTCGCGTTCTACGGCGGCGCGGCGCAGTACGTGCTGGGCGGCGGCGATCACGGCTGGGTGGATTTCGACGACGAGGTGCCGGCAGTGCTGCGGTTCGCCGGCCGTGCCTGACGCGGGGCAACACCGCGGCGCTATACTGGCCGCATGCCCAAGCCGACGCTCGCCGACAAGCTGGTCGTCGCGATTTCGTCGCGGGCGCTGTTCGACCTGACCGAGAGCCACCGCATCTACACCGAGGAGGGCGTCGACGCGTACCACCGCTACCAGGTCGAGCACGAGAACGAGATCCTGGCGCCCGGGCCGGCGTTCGCGCTGGCGAAGAAGCTGCTGCGCCTCAATCGCCCCGACAAGCAGTACGTCGAGGTGATCCTGCTGTCGCGCAACAGCGCCGACACCGGCCTGCGCGTGTTCAACGCGATCAAGCACTACGGGCTCGACATCACGCGCGCCGCGTTCACCAAGGGCGAGGCGACCTCGCGCTACGTGCCCGCGTTCGGCGCGCACCTCTTCCTGTCCGCCGACACGGGCGACGTGAAGCGCGCGCTCGCCGACGGCTACGCGGCGGCGACGATCGTCGCCGAGCGCCGTCGAGCGCGCCGAGACGCGACGACCTGCGCCTCGCCTTCGACGGCGACGCGGTGCTGTTCTCCGACGAGGCCGAGCGCGTCTACCAGGAACAGGGGCTCGTCGCGTTCGCGAAGAGCGAGACCGATGCCGCGCGGCGTGCCGCTGTCGGGCGGGCCGTTCAAGGAATTCCTCGCCGCGCTGCACCGGATCCAGGCCGATTTTCCCGAGGACCGCAGCCCGATCCGCACCGCGCTCGTCACCGCGCGCAGCGCGCCGGCGCACGAGCGCGTCATCCGCACGCTGCGCGCGTGGAACATCCGCATCGACGAGGCCTTCTTCCTCGGCGGGCTCGACAAGGGCGACGTGCTGCGCGCGTTCGGCGCCGACATCTTCTTCGACGACCAGCGCACGCACGTCGATTCGGCGGCGAGGCACGGCGCCGCCGGCCACGTGCCGCACGGCGTCGCGAACGAGCGGCTGACGGCGCCCGCCCATGTCGCTGCGGCAGGGGCGACACGCGTGAGCGTCCCGCGATCCGCTCGCTGGCGCACTGGCGGCGCAGCGTCGCCGAGCTCTACGCGGCCGTCCGCGCCGGCGCGGACAGCGATGCCGCAAGCCGCGGCGCTGCGCTTCCGCGCGGGCCGCGAGCGGCTCTGCCGCGAGCACGCCGAGAGCCCGATCGCGCCCGAGCGGCGCCGCGACTGGCCGGGCCTCGCCTGGTTCCCGCACGACCCGGCGTGGCGCGTGACGGCGACGTTCGAGCGCCTCGCGCCGCTACACGGGGTTCGACATCGCGCTGGCCGCCGACGGCGTCCTGCGCTGCGCGCGCGTCGGCCGCGTTCGTTTCGCGCTGCACGGCGAGCCGGCGACGCTCGCGCGTGTATTGGCTGGAAGGCTACGGCGGCGGCCTGTGGCTGCCGTTCTCCGACGCGACGTCCGGCCGCGAGACCTACGGCGGCGGACGCTATCTCTACGACACGATCAAGGGCGCCGACCTCGGCGGCGGCGCCGACCGCCTCGTGCTGGACTTCAACTTCGCGTACAACCCGTCGTGCGCGTACGACGAGCGCTGGTCGTGCCCGCTGTCGCCGCCGGAGAACCGGCTGCCGTTCGCGGTGACCGCGGGGGAGCGGATGGCCAGTTGAGCGAATCAGTAGGGTCAGACACTACTTTTCCTGAGGCGGGTGAGTGCGTGCCGCAATCGAGCACGAAACCCAGTGTCTGACCCTACATATTCCTGCGCGGTCCCTCCTCCGGACACGTGGTGTCTGACCCCACTTGTTCGTTCGCTCAACCCTGGGCTACGAAATCGGGTTACGACGTCTACGATCCGCCCGAAGAACGGGTACTGCGGATCGTTGTAGCCGTGCGTCGACGCGTGCCCGGGGCGCACCAGCGAATCGACGAGCGCCTCGTCCTCGGCGCTCCACGGCGTGCCGATCGCGGCGAGGTAGTCCTGCCACTGCTCGAACGTGCGCGGTCCCGCGATCACCGAGGTCACGATCGCGTTGGCCCACAGCCACGCCAGCGCGAACTGCGTGAGCGTGCGGCCCGTGGCCCGGGCGTGGGCCTCGAGCTTTTCCGCGATCGCGAACGACTCCGCGCGGAACTCGGTCTCCATCATCCGCGAATCGCGCAGCGCCACGCGCGAATCCTCGGGGACGACGCCGGGCCGGTACTTGCCGCGTCAGCACGCCGCGCGCGATCGGCGAGTAGGGCGCCACGCCGAGGCCGTAGTAATCGCAGGCGGGCAGCATCTCGACCTCGGGCTGGCGGTTGAGCAGGTTGTAGTAGGGCTGGCACACGACGGGCTTCGGCACGCCCTGCGCCGCGCACTCGTTGACCACCTCGGCGATCCGCCAGCCGCGGAAATTCGAGACGCCGAAGTAGAGCACCTTGCCGCTCCTGATGAGGTCGCCCATCGCGGCCACGGTCTCGGCGATCGGCGTGTCGCGGTCGTCCTTGTGCAGGTAGTAGACGTCGATGTAGTCGGTGCCCAGCCGCGCGAGGCTGTCGTCGCACGCGTGCATGATCCAGCGCCGCGACAGTCCGCCGTCGCGCGGCTTCGCCGTCATCGGATTGGCGACCTTGGTGGCGAGGATCCAGTGCCGCCGGTCGGCCCTGATGGCGGCGCCGACGATCTTCTCCGACGCGCCGTTGCCGTAGGCGTCGGCGGTGTCGATGAAATTGATGCCCGCATCGCGCGCCGACGCGATGATCCGCTGCGAATCGGCCTCGCCGGTGCGCACGCCGAACATCATCGTGCCGAGGCAGACCGGCGAAACCTCGAGGCCGCTGTCACCCAGCCGGCGGTAGTCGATCTTCATCTTCATGATCCCCTGTGCGCACGGCGCCGCTGCCCGCGAGCGCCCCGCATCAACCCTGAGTCCGCGGCCGCAGGCGCTCCATGTTGGGCACCGGCAGCGCGCGCCGGAGCACCGTTTCGGCGAGCCACTCGGCGGCGCGGCGCGAGCGCTCGACGACGGTCTGCGCGGGCATCTGCCGGTAATCGTCGTTGCGCGCGTCGAAGCTGTAGTCGCCGCAATAGCCGATGGCGTCGAGCGTGCCGACGAATCTCGCCAGGTCGTCGCTGTGCGCGCCTTCGCCGGGAAAGACGCGGAAGTGCGTCGAGGTCGTCAGCTGTTCCTCGACCGAGCGGATCTGCTGCCACATGTAGTCGGAGAGCTGGACGAGATAGATCTGCTGCGGATCGAGGGCCTCGAGCTCCTCCACCGGGATGCGCGCGGCCAGCACGTCGAACGCGTCGACGGCGAGCCCCAGGTTCGGGCAGTTGGCGCGCAAGACGAGATCGCCCGCGGCGGTGAAATCGGTCACCGTGCGGCTGCGCGACACGCCCTTGAACGCGATGCGGATGCCCATGGGGATCGCCAGCATCGCGAGCATCCTGAGATCGCGGACGATCGCGTCGGCGCTCGGCGTCGGCGTGCGTCGACGTCGAGGCCTCGACCAGCAGCAGGCGGGCGCCGAGCGCGCCGCACACCTCGAGCATCGACTTGGCGACATCCACCTTGTACGCGTGCAGCCGGCCGGAAAGACCCTCGAAATCGCGCAGCGTCTCGAGGCCGGTCACCCGCAGGCCGCTGTCGCGGACCGCGCGGGCGGCGCCGGCCGACGCCGGCCGGATGGGCGACGACGTCGGCGGCGGAGATCATCACCTGCGAGAACCCGGCCTGGCGTATGGCGGCGAGCCGGGTCTCGAGCGGGCCCGCCAGCGAGGCGGTGTCCATCCCGAAATCGTGGAAGATCATCGGGGCGCCGCCCCGGCGTCCGGCACGTCGTGCACCAGCTCGAACATCACGCTGCCCAGGCGCGACTTGGTGAGCGCGCCGCGCTCGCTCGTGTGCACCTTCGCCGTGGTGAGGAACTCGATGCCGCGCTTCTCGAGGATGCCGACGGTGGCGGGGACGTCGGGCGTGCCGAAGCCGATGCGCTGCAGGTGTTCCTCGGACGGCGCGAACTGCGCGTTGTCGTCGGGCTCGATCAGCTGCAGGTAGAAGCCGCGGCAGGGGCTCTGCAGCAGCAGGCCCTTGGGCAGGATGCCGAAGCGCACGTCGTTGGGCAGAGGCGTGAAGCCGAAGATCTGCGCGTAGAACTCGACCCAGTCCGCGGCGCGGTCGGCGCCGATGTACTGGACGATCCCGAAGAAGCGCATCCCGCCCAGCGCCGGCGGGCGCGGGTCGACCGTCGGGATGGCGCGGAAGTCGACGTCGTAGATCGAGAACTCGTCGCAGCGGTCGACGAAGTAGATGAGGCTCTCGCCCACGCCGTGGATCGCGGGGATGTTGAGCTCCATCGCGCCCGCGCGCACGGGAATCTCCCAGGCGCCGAGATCGAGCGCGCGGCGGAACGCCGCGTCGGCGTCGCGCACGCGCACCGCGAAGGCGCTGATGATCGGCGTCTCGACCGGCTGCACGGTCCGCGGCACGTCGGCGGGCTGGGAATTGACGATGATGTTCATCGCGCCCTGCCGGTAGAGCTCGACCTCGCGCGAGCGATGGCGGGCGATCGGCCGGAAACCCATCATCTCCAGCACCCCGCCCAGCGCCTGCGGTTTCGACGTCGCGAACTCGATGAACTCGATGCCGGCGATGCCGAGCGGGTTGAGCGGTTCCGCAACCGCCTCGCGGTCCATCGCGTTGGTCATCGCCTGTCCTCGTGGTGTCGTGCGCGCCCGCCCTTCACGTCGAAGTTGTACGGCGGCGGCACGCACGATCATAGCGTACCGCGAGCGGGCGCCGCCACCGCCGGCGCGCGCGCCGATCAGGGCAGCAGCAGCGAGCCCAGCTCCATCGCGGCGTGCTGCAGCGGCTGGTAATACCGCTCGGCCATCTCGCCGCCGGTGACGAGGCGGCCCTGCAGGATGACGTTGATGCCCGCCACGTAATGCCCCGCCGTGTCCCGGACCGGCACCGCGAGCGTGCACAGCCGCGGCTCCATCAGCTGGCTCGCGAACGCGAAGCCCGACTCGCGCACCGCGGCGAGCAGCGGGAGCAGCTTGTCGACCGAGGTCGGCGTGTACTCCGTGTAGGGGTGGAAGCGGGCGCGCGCCAGGTATCCGGCCAGCTCGTCGTCCGCCAGATGCGCGAGCAGCGCGTGCCCGATGGACGTGGCAGTAGGCGGGCAGGCGCCGGCCCACGTTGAGATTCGGCGACATGATGCGCGAGGTCGCGGAGCGCGCGATGTAGACGATCTCGTCGCCGTCGAGGGCGGCGAGCGAGCACGCTTCGTGCAGCGCCTCGCCGAGGCGATCGAGGATCGGCTGCGCCAGGATCGCGAGCGGCGACGCGGACAGGTAGCCATGGGAGAACGACAGCACGCGCGGGCGCAGGTAGAACCGGCGGGCCTCGTCCACGGCGACGAAGCCCAGCGTGGCCAGCGTGTGCAGGCTGCGCCGCGCCGCGGCGCGGGGGATGCCGGTGCGGTGGCTCACCTGCGCGATCGACATGCGCCGCTTCTTGTCGGACAGCGTGAGCAGCACCGCGAGCCCGCGGGCCAGCGCGGTGACGAAGTCGGGATCGTCGCCGTGACGGGCGATGGTGTCGGCCACCAGCGCGTCCGGGTCGGCGAGCGTCGCCGCCGCGGCGGGCGTGATGTGCCGGCGTGGCGTCTGCGCGGTCTCGTCGGCGACCGGATGGCGTGGCATGTGGGCGCTGCTCCGAAAACTGGGAGGAATGACCTCATCGTTACGAAATGCGATCACTCGGGGCGATCTTCGCCCATACAATACATTAATCGCCCGTAATTGGTGAGTCTGCACAGAAATTTACTTGAAAATCGCACAAAATGGGCGCTCAGCGCACACATTGTCGATAATCGCCCTTGACCCTCTTCCGCGCCAGTCGTATCGTTCCATTCAAGGCGACGCGCCGGCCGGAATCCCGGTCCCGCGCCCCAAGCAAGAGGTGACGCGCCGCAAGGCGCGGCCGTTCCCCGAAAAATGGCCCGGACGGGCCGGACGTCACGGGGCACCCGGACCGGAAGGTCGGTCCCGGGTCTGCCACCGGCGACGCAACCGCGGCGGGGACCGGCAAGTCCAGGAGGAGTGCCGTTCCATGATCGCACGCGAAGCCCGCACTCACGCCCGCGCCGCCGGTGCCCGCCGTGCCGCCGTCGTGCGCGCTGCGCCCGCCGGGGCGCCCGCCCTCCTGCCCCATCCCCGATTTCGCCGCCCGCGGCCCGCGCTAGCGCCCGCCGCCACTTCCACGCACCCACGAGGAACGCCACCATGGCCGCCACCGAGGCAAAGAAAGGCATCACCGAAGAGCAGCAGCAGGAGCTCGACGACGTGTTCGCGCGCGCCCGCAAGGCGCTCGCGATCATCGAGACCTACGACCAGGCGCGCGTGGACCGCCTGTGCCAGGCGGTGGCCTGGGCGGTGGCCAACAAGCAGACCTTCACGCGGCTCGTCGACATGGGCATCGCCGAGTCCGGCCTGGGCGACGCCGTGAGCCGCATGGGCAAGCGGATGAAGATCCGCGGCGTGCTGCGCGATGCGCTGCGCCAGAAGAGCGTGGGCATCATCGAGGAGCAGCCGGAGAAGGGCATCGTCAAGTACGGCAAGCCGGCGGGCATCGTCGCCTGCATCGTGCCGACCACCAATCCGGACCTGACGCCCGCGGGCAACGCGATCTACGGGATCAAGGCGCGCGACGTCGTCATCTTCTCGCCGCACCCGCGCTCGAAGAAGACGTCGTTCGAGACCGTGCGGCTGATGCGCGAGGCGCTCGTGCGCGAAGGCGCGCCGGCCGACATCCTGCAGTGCCTCACCAAGGTCAACATTCCGATGTCGCAGGCGCTGATGGCGCGCGCTGACCTGATCGTCGCCACCGGCGGCCAGCCGATGGTGCGCGCCGCGTACAGCTCGGGCACGCCTGCCTACGGCGTGGGCGCCGGCAACTCGACGATGATCATCGACGAGACCGCCAACATCGCGGAAGCCGCGCACAACACCCGCCTGTCGAAGACCTCGGACTTCGGCTCGGGCTGCTCGGCCGACGGCAACCTGATCATCGAGGACAGCATCTTCGACAAGCTGCTCGCGCAGCTGCAGAAGGAGGGCGGTCTACCTCGCCACGCCGCAACGAGAAGGAAATGCTGCGCAAGGCGATGTGGGACGACGAGCGCCACCGCACGGTCGAAACCGTGGCCATCGCCCCGCAGCAGCTTGCGAAGATCGCCGGGCTTCGACGATCCCGGCCGACCGCAAGTTCATCATCGTCCACGGCGACGGCATCGGACGCGAGCATCACTTCTCCAGCGAGAAGCTGACCACGCTGCTCGCCGTCTACAGGTACAAGGGCTTCGACCAGGCGCTCGACATGATGCGCGGCGTCTACGAGGTCGGCGGCAAGGGCCACTCCTGCGGGATCTACTCGTTCGACCAGGACCACATCCACCGCCTCGCGCATGGCGGCGCCCGTCTCCCGGATCATGGTCCGCCAGCCGCAGTCGAAGGCCAACGCAGGCGCGTTCAACAACGGGATGCCGATGACCTCCAGCCTCGGCTGCGGAACGTGGGGCGGCAACATCATCTCCGAGAACGTGCATCTCAAGCACTACCTCAACACGACGTGGGTGTCGGTGCCGATCAAGGAGGACAAGCCCTCCGACGAGGAGCTCTTCGGCGCGTTCTACGACCCGGCGCTCGAAGCCGAGGTCGAGACGATCACGACGTGAGAGCGCCATGACGACGAAGACCGCAGAAGAAACGCTGGCCGATGCCTCGGCCTGGTGGGACACCGCCATCATCGACATCCACCCGGGCAAGATCGCGATCCGCGGCTACCCGATCGAGGAGCTGATCGGCAACGTCGGCTTCGCGCAGATGATCTGGCTGATGCTGCGCGGCGAACTGCCGTCGCGCGCGCAGGCCGACCTGCTCGAGGCCGCGCTGGTGCCGGGCGTGGACCACGGGCCGCACGCGCCGTCGATCGCGATCTCGCGGATGGCCGTCACCTGCGGGCTGCCGATCAACGGCGCGATGGCCTCGGCGATCAACGTGCTCGACGACATCCACGGCGGCGCGGGCCAGCAGTGCATGGACCTCTACCGCGAGATCGACGCCGCGGCCGGCGCGTCCGGGGATCTCGTGGCGACCGCCACGGCGATCATCCGCCGGCGCATCGAGTCGGGCGAGAAGATCGTCCCGGGCTTCGGCCACCGCTTTCACCCGATCGACCCGCGCACGGCGCCGCTGTTCGCGCTGGTCGCCAAGGCCCAGGCCGCCGGTGTCGTTTCCGGCCGCTGGGCGGCGATCGGCCACGCGGTCGAGGCCGCGATCAGCACCATCAAGAAGCGCCACATCCCGATGAACATCGACGGCATCACCGCCGTCATCTTCTGCGAGCTGGGCTTCGAGCCCGAGCTGGGACGGGGCCTGTTCATCCTGTCGCGCTCGGTCGGCATCCTTGCCCACGCATGGGAGCAGAAGCAGCGCGGACGCCGCATCATGGGACCGATGCCGCGCGAGATCCCGTTTCGCTACAGCGGTCCGGCGCTGCGCGCGGTGCCCGTCGCGCCCTCGGCCTAGCGCAGCACCGACCGCAACCCCATTCACGCTCCCGGCGGCAGACGGCCGCCGCGGCAGGCAGGAGAAACGCATGAAGGACGTGATCGCGAACCAGCTGGTGAAATACCTCGAAGCGCGGGGCGTGAAGCACATGTTCGGCCTCTGCGGGCACACCAACATCGCGGTGCTCGCCGCGCTGTCGAAGAGCAGGAAGATCAAGTTCATCAACACGCGCCACGAGCAGATCGCCGCGCACGCCGCCGACGGCTACGCGCGGGCGACCGGCAAGGCGTCGGTCCTGCTCTCGCACCTGTCCCCCGGCCTGACCAACGCCGCGACCGGCGTCGCGAACGCCGCGCTCGACTCGATCCCGATGGTGGTGATCGCCGGCGACGTGCCGACGCACTACTACGGCAAGCATCCGCACCAGGAAGTGAACCTGCACGCCGACGCGTCGCAGTACGAGATCTACCGGCCGTTCGTCAAGCGCGCTTGGCGCGTGGACTCGCCGCACCTGCTGCCCGAGATCCTGGAAAAGGCGTTCACGCTGGCCGAATCCGGCCGCCCGGGTCCGGTGCTGGTCGACGTGCCGATGGACATCTTCTCCAAGGAGATCGACGTCGCGCTGTGGAAGCGGGCACTCGCCAACGCCAGGACGCTCGCCAGGCCCTCGCTCGACGACGAGACCGCGGAGCAGATCATCCGCGCGCTGCTCGCCGCGAAGACGCCGCTGATGTACGTCGGCGGCGGCATCCTGCTGGCCGACGCCGCCACCGAGATGCGCGAGCTCGCCGAGCACCTGTCGCTGCCGGTCGCGCACACGCTGATGGGCAAGGGCGCGCTGCCGGACGACCATCCGCTGATCCTCGGCATGACCGGCTTCTGGGGCACCAGGTTCATCAACGACAAGTGCAAGGGCGCCGACTGGATCCTGGGACTGGGCACCCGCTTCTCCGAAGCCGATTGCAGCTCGTGGGACGAGAAGTACACGTTCCGCATGCCGCCGACGAAGCTGATCCACATCGACATCGATCCGGCCGAGATCGGCCGCAACTTCCCGGTGGCGATCGGCGCGGTGGCGGATCTCAAGGAAGCGCTGCGGGTGCTGAACCGGGTCGCCCGCAAGCTGGCGCCCAAGGGCGTGCAGCGGCCGAAGCTCCTGGCCGAGATGGCGGCCAATCGCAGTGAAGTTCGTCGCCGGCAACGCGAAGGCGATGCACAGCGACGCCTGGCCGATGCGGCCCGAGCGCATCCTCGCCGACCTGCGCGCCGTCATGCCGCGCGACGCGATCCTGTGCACCGACGTGGGCTGGAACAAGAACGGCATGGCGCAGCAGTACCCGATCTACACGCCGGGCAGCGTCTTCACGCCGGGCGGCTTCGCGACGATGGGCTTCGGCTCGCCCGCGGCGCTCGGGGCCAAAGTCGCGCTGCCGGACAAGGTCGTCGTGGCGCTGATCGGCGACGGCGGCTTCGGGCAGAACCCGGCTGCGCTCGCCACCGCGTTCGAGGAAGACATCGCGGTCATCTGGGTGATCATGAACAACCACGCGTTCGGCACCATCGCCGGCCTCGAGCAGGCGCACTACGGCACGACCTTCGCCACGGTGTTCGAGAAGGACGGCAAGAGCTGGTCGCCCGACTTCGCGGCGATCGCCCGGGCCTACGGCGTCGACGGCGTCAAGGTCGGCTCCGCCGCCGAGTTCAAGCCGGCGCTGGAGAAGGCGGTCAAGGCCGGGCGTCCCTGCGTCATCGACGTCTACATGAAGAACGAGCCGGTGCCCACGGCCGGCCACTGGAACATCATGGACATCTACTCCCCGGGGAAGAAGGTCCATCACGCGGCGACCGGCGAGTGAGTGCAGCGATGGCCATGGCAAGCGACGAGCCGCCATTGCGCGCGCAGGAGTCCGCGCACGCGGGCGCCGCTCCGAACCCGTCCGCGGTGGCCGCCTACATCCGCGGCACGACACTGCTCTATCCCGTCCTCGGCTCGCCGGTCGCCCAGGTCAAGGCCCCGATGCTGTACAACGCGCTCTTCGCCAACACGGGGCTCGACGTGGCCGTCGTGCCGATCGAGATCCAGCCCGCGGATTACCCGGTGGTGTTCAAGGCGCTTTTCCGGGCCGGCAACGTGCCCGGTGCCATGGTGACCATCCCGCACAAGACCGCGACGGTCGAACTCCTCGACGCCTGCAGCGACGCGGTCCGCATCGCGGGTGCATGCAATGCGGTCGTGCGCCGCGCCGACGGCACTCTTTACGGCGACCTGTTCGACGGGACCGGCTTTGTCCGTGCCGTCGCGAAGCACGGCCTTGCGGTCGCCGGCGCGCGCTGTCTCGTCGTCGGGGCGGGAGGGGCGGGCGCGGCGATCGCTGCGGCCCTCGCGGACGCCGGGGCCGGTGCAGTGCGGCTGCACGACACCCGCAGCCTCCACGCAGAGGCCCTCGCGGCGCAGCTGCGTGCGCACTTTCCGCGCAGTGACATCCATGCCGGGTCGGCCGCACTCGCCGGGTTCGCCCTGGTGGTGAACGCGACGCCGCTGGGCATGGAGGCGAGCGATCCGCTGCCGATCGACGTCGGACAGATCGCGCCGCAGATGGTCGTCGCCGAGATCGTGATGAAACGCGAGATCACGCCGATGCTCGAAGCCGCGCGTGCGCGCGGCTGCCGCGTTGTACTCGGCCGTGAGATGCTGCAGGAGCAGATGCCGCTGTACCTCGATTTCTTCGGCCTGGCGCCGGTGGCCGCCGATGCGCTGCCCCAGGCGGGCGCACCGCACTGAAGCCGCTGCCGAGCCATCCGGGAGAACCCAACGTGCCTGAAACCAAGCTGATCCACCTGCGCGGCAAGCCGATAGGCGGCGGCGCGCATCCGCTGATCTGCACGCCGCTCGTCGGCCGCACGCGCGAGGCGGTCCTTGCCGAGCTGGCGGCCGTGCTGCCGAAGAAGCCCGACCTCATCGAGTGGCGCGTCGATTTCTTCGACGGCATCGGCGACACGGCGCTGGTGATCGACACCGCGCGCGCGATGAAGGCCGCCGCCGGGGACGCGCCGATCCTGTTCACCCGCCGCTCGACCAAGGAAGGCGGCGAGCGGATCGCGCTCGCCGAAGCGGACGTGGTGAAGCTCTACGAGGCCGTCTGCGCCGCCCGCTGCGCCGACATGATCGACTACGAGATGTGCAACGACGCGGCGGACTTCGCGCGGTTGCGTGCGGCGTCGCGCGCCAACGACATGCTGCTGGTCGCGTCGTACCACAACTTCCAGTCGACGCCGGACGCTGCGGCGCTGGTCGCCAAATTCGCCGAAGCCGAGCGGCTCGGGGGCGACGTCGCCAAGGTCGCGGTGATGCCGCAGGGCCCGCAGGACGTGCTGACGCTGCTCGGCGCCACCCACACCGCGAGCCGGACGGTGGGCCTGCCGCTGATCAGCATGTCGATGGGCGCGTACGGCTCGCTGTCGCGGATGATGGGCTGGGTCTACGGCTCGACGGTGACGTTCGCCGTCGGCAAGAGCAGCTCCGCGCCGGGCCAGGTGCCGATCGAGGATCTGCGCGCGGTGCTGGCGACGATCCGCAGGGCCGTGCTCGGCGGCTGACGGATCGATTTCGCTACGGGTATCGCCAATCAAGTCCGAAAACAGGGGTCAAGCCATGTCAGAACACGCAAGCGACGGATCGATGAAGCCGGACCACGCCGCACCGAAGGGCGAATTCAAGATGATGCTGGTGCTGCTCGTCATCTGCGTCGCGCTGTTCGTCGATTCCCTGCGCAGCCCCGGAATCTTCCAGGGACAAAGCGCGGGGCCGGGTAGCATTCCGCAGCTCGTCACCGGGGCGCTGGTGCTGATGATCGTCGCACTCGCGATCCAGTACCTCCGGAAGAACTACCGCGAGGGATCGTTCGGCGATCTCCTGCATCACCTGTTCGACCGGCAGGTGATCTTCCTGCTCGCGACGCTGATCGTCTACGGACTGGTCGTCGAGACGATCCATTTCGTTCCGGCGACGTTCCTCTTCCTGGTGGCGACGATGTACCTGCTCGAGCCCAAGAAGCTGCTGCTCAAGGTCATCGTGTCGGCGTGCACGCTGGCGGTGCTCTACCTGATCTTCTCCACGCTGTTCCAGGTCGTTCTGCCCTGACCCCACCGGAGTAAGCAGCCATGTACACAGGTCTGGAAGGTTTCCTTACGCCGTTCATGAGCGTCAGCCTGATCTGGTGGATCGGGATCGGCACGCTGGTCGGCCTCTACGTCGGCGCGATCCCCGGTCTGTCGGTGACGATGGCGGTCTCGCTGCTGATCTCGTTCACCTTCTCCTGGGAGGTGCTGCCGGCGCTGGCCATCATGGTCGGCATCTACACCGGCGGGGTCTACGGCGGCGCGCGCTCCGGCATTCTGCTCAACATTCCCGGCGCCCCGGCCGCGGTGGCATCGGGCTTCGACGGCTATCCGCTGGCGAAGATGGGGCTCGCCGGCCAGGCGATGGGCCTGTCCACGACCGAGGCGGTCATCGGCAACTTCTTCGGCATCGTCGTGCTCGCCCTGTTCGCACCGCTGATCGCGCAGCTGGCGCTGGTGTTCCAGCCGCGCGACTACTTCCTGCTGGCGTTCATGGGCCTGTTCCTCGTCGGCAGCCTGTCCGAAGGCAACATGCTGAAGGCGCTGATCGCCGCGTTTCTCGGCATCGTCGTCGGCATGGTCGGCATGGACACCGAGACCGGGCAGGGCCGCATGACGTTCGGGTCGACGGCCATGCTCGGCGGCATTCACTTCGTCGTCGTGATGATCGGCACCTTCGGGATCTCGGAAGCGCTGATGCAGCTGCAGACGAAGACCGAGCCGGTCAAGCAGAAGATCACCCGCATCACCCCGGAATGGGGCGCCGTGATGGAGAACATGTTCCTCACGCTGCGCGCCTCGACCATCGGCGTGATCATCGGCGCGCTGCCGGGCACCGGCGGCGACATCGCCGCGCTGATGGCCTACGACCATGCGAAGCGCACCGTCAAGAACCCGTACCCGAAGCCCTTCGGCGAAGGCGCCTACCAGGGCCTGATCGCGCCGGAGGCCGCCGCCAACGCGGCGATCGGCGGCGCCTTCGTGCCGATGATGACGCTGGGCATCCCCGGCGATTCGGTGACGGCGGTGCTGATCGGCGCGCTGATCATCCACGGCCTGCGCCCGGGACCGATGCTGATGCGCGAGCAGCCCGAGTTCTTCTGGTTCGTGGTCGGGTCGCTGGTGCTGGCCAACGTCTTCCTCTACATCGTGGGCATGACCGGGATCCGCGCCTTCAGCAAGATCGTCGAGGTGCCCAAGCCCATCATCATCCCGATCATCGTGGTGCTTACGTTCGTGGGCGGCTATTCGATCCAGAACAGCATCACCGACATCTACTGGATGATCGGCTTCGGCATCCTCGGCTACTTCATGAAGCGCTATGCCTATCCGGTCGCCCCGCTGGTGCTCGGCGTGATCCTGGTGCCGATCATCGACAGCAACTTCCGTCGCGGCGTGCAGATGGCGCACGGGAGCGCGCTGGGATTCTTCGAAGGGATGGTCACCAACACGGTGCCGCTCGTCATTCTCGGCCTGATGTTCCTCACCGCGGTCGTTTCGAGCCCCAAGGCGATGGCGGCGGTGAAGGGCGCGTTCGGCCGGAAGCGGGCCTGATCGTTCGTGGAAGCGCAAGCCATGCGGATTTCGTGGTACTTCGGGTTCGGCTGGCTGTCGATCCTCACGGTCGCGGCCTGTGCCGTGGGCATCAATCGCATGGGTGGCGCGATCGCCTGGGCGCTGTACGTGCCGTTCCTGCTCGTCGCCCTCTACATGACGGTGCGCTTCCGGCTCTTCAACGCGCAGCCGTGGCGCCGCGTGCACGCGCGGGCGATGATCACCTACGCCCGGCTGGCCGAGCAGGAATACGAGGCCGCCAGGAAGGCCGGCCGCGAGTTCGACATCGTGGTTCCCTGCCGGGGCCTGGCCGAGCACATCCTTGGCCGTAGCCCGTCCGCCGAGATCGACAGCCTGCTGGGCGACGGCAGAAAGCGGTATTACGCGGAGCTGGCCGAGGCGTACCCGCTGGCGTTCCTGAAGGGCGTCGGCGAGGATCGCCGCGACGCCGTTCTCGCCGGCGTGCGCCGGGACATCGAGGCCAGCAAGCTCGGGCCGGACATCGTGATCGCCAAGGCCATCGAGCGCAAGCACAACCGCCGCGAGGCCGCCAACTACCTGCAGGCGCTTCTGCTCGGGCGGGTGCGCTAGGCGATGGCGAGTCGTTGCAGCGGTTGCACGAATTGCAGCTCCGATTGCAGCTGAGCCCCATGCAATGTCTGTTTGATGACGCAGGACCCCAATCGCTGTAGCAGCGCGCGGCCGATGGGCTTTTTTCGACAACAGGAGAAACGCATGAAGTTCGTGAAGTGGTCAAGAGTTGTTCTCGCCGGAAGCATGCTTGCGTTCGGCATCGCCAATGCTGCGGATTACCCCGATCACCCGGTCAACGGCGTCATCGCCTGGGGCGCCGGGGGCGGCACGGATACGGTCTCGCGCCTGACGACGCCGCTGGCCGAAAAGGCCCTGGGCAAGCCGATCATCCTGGCCAACAAGACCGGGGCGACCGGCGCGATCGCGGCGCAGGCGGTCGCGTCCGCGAAGGCGGACGGCTATACGTTGATGTTCCACGCCGAGAATCCGCAGCTCTACCAGGTGCTGGGCCTGTCGGAGCTCTCCTACGACGATTTCGATCCGGTCATGCTCTTCGTCCAGGGCTCGACCGTCATCGTGGTGCCGAAGGACTCGCCGCTCAAGACGTACGACGATCTGATCAAGGCGGCGAAGGCCAACCCCGGCAAGATGTCGATCGGCATCAGCGGCATCGGCGGCCAGCCCTGGGTCACCGCGACCCTGCTGAAGAAGATCGAAGGCGTGACCTTCAACCCGGTCGCGTTCGACGGCGACGGCCCGCTGGTCACCGCGCTCCTCGGCAAGCAGCTCGACGTGAGCGGTCTGGCCGTCGGTGCCGCCGTCCAGTACCTCAAGAGCGGCGACCTGCGCGCGCTGGCGATCATGAAGGATTCGCCCAATCCTGCCCTGCCGGACGTTCCGTACATCACGAAGCTCAACCCTGCGTTCACCGACGCGATGAAGGCCTCGGGGTTCTTCTACGGCGTGTTCGTGAAGAAGGGGACGCCGAAGGAGATCACCGACAAGCTGACCGCCGCCTACAAGTCGGCGCTGAGCGAGCCCAAGTTCGTCGACTACGCCAAGAGCAACGGGCTTTCCGTGCTGGGCATCTCGGGCGCGCCGGCACGCGACTTCATGAACAACTGGCGCTCGCAGATGTCCTGGCTGATCTTCGATGCCGGCGGAGCCAAGGAATCCCCCGAGAAGTTCAAGATTCCGAAGCCGGCCGGCGTCAAGTAATCGCACCGCCAGAGGCGGGTTCGATCGGGGGCGCGAGCCGCCGGTCGCGCCCGATCGAGGCGATTGCAGCACCACCACCGACTGGAGCGACGACGATGGCACAGGAATTCTCGCTTGCCCACCTGACGGTGCTCGGCTGCGCGCCGCCCGAGATGACCTACATCGCGGCGCGCGCCGGCTACGACTACGTGAGCCTCCGCCCGATCTACATGGGTCTGCCAGGCGAGCCCAACTACGCGCTCGCCGACCAGCCGCAGATGCTCAAGCAGACGAAGGCGGCGCTCGCGTCGACCGGCGTGCGCGTCCATGACATCGAACTCGCCCGCGTCTACGAAGGCCTCCATCCGACCAAGTACCTGCCGGCGATGGAGGTTGCGGCCGAGCTCGGCGCCAAGGCGGTGCTGTCCAGCATCTGGGGCGGCGAGCGCGAGTTCTACATCGAGAAGTTCGGCGAGCTCTGCGATCTCGCCAGGCCGTTCGGGCTGACCGTGGACCTCGAGTACGTCCCGATCGCTGCCGTGGCCAACCTCGCGCAGGCGGTCGATGTGCTGCGCGCGGTCAATCGGAGCAACGCCGGCCTGATGGTCGACATGCACCACTTCCACCGCGCCCGCGACAACCCGGCCGATCTCGACGCGCTGCCGCGCGAGTGGTTCCACTTCGCCCACCTGTGCGACGCCCCGGCCGAGATCCCGACCGAGCGCGCCGAGATGATCCGCATCCTGCGCGAGGCGCGCCTCTACGTCGGCGAGGGAGGCATCGACGTGGCGAGCATCCTCGCGCACATTCCGCACTGCGTGTACTCGATCGAGCTGCCCAACAAGGAGCGGCACGAGGAGATCGGCTACGCCGAACATGCGACGCGATGCCTCGAGACGCTGAAGGCGTATCTCGCCGGGCATCCGGGGGAGAAAGGTGTCCGCGACAAGCGGCGTTCCGGAGGCGCAACGGCCGGGAACCGGCGCAGCGTAGCGACCCAATGATCGGAGCGCATGGCATGAAAAAGCACATCAAGGCGATCGACGCACGCGGCAGGAAGTTGGGCGGCGAAACCCCGCTGCTCTGCACGCCGCTGGTCGGCCGGACCCGCGAGCGCGTGCTCGCGGAAGCCGCCGGCGTCCTCAGGCAGAAGCCGGACATCGTCGAGTGGCGCGTCGACTTCTTCGACGCGATCGGCAATACCGACGCAGTGATCGAAACCGCGCGGACGCTGCGCGGCGTCGTCGGCACGCGCTCCGTCATCTTCACCCGCCGTTCGGAGAGGGGGGGCGGCGAGCGGACGGCGATCGGCGACGGGGAGGTCGTCGACCTCTACGACGCCGTCGCGGCGAGCGGTCTCGTCGACTTCGTCGATTTCGAGACGGACAGCGACCCCGAGCACCTGCGTCGCGTGCGCGAGAGCACGCGACGGCACGAGGTCCGGCTGATCCTGTCATACCACAACCTCAGCTACACGCCTGGGCTCGACTACCTCGTCGACCGGTTCCTCGAGGCGGAGCGGCTCGGCGCCGACGTGGCGATGGTGCAGGTCATGCCGCGCGACCGCGCCGACGTCCTGCGGCTGCTATCGGCGACCGCCGAGGCCGACGGCAAGTCGCACATTCCGCTGATCAGCATGTCGGTGGGGCCGCTCGGGTCCGTGACGCGGATGGTCGGGGGCCTGTTCGGCTCGTGGCTCAGCTTCGCCGTCGGCGAATCGGCATCGGCACCGGGGCAGATCCCGATCGGCGACCTCGTGACGGTGTTCGACATCATCCGCCGGTCCCGGGGCGGAGAGATGTTCTGACCCGCCCGAACACGCAACCCGAGGTTCCCATGATCAGCGGCAAGACCCGCCTCATCGCCCACATCGGCTACCCGACCGAGTCGTTCAAGGCTCCCTTGATCTACAACCCGTGGTTCGAGCGCAACGGGATCGACGCCGTTGTCGTGCCGATGGGGATCAGGGCCGACGACTTTCCCGGCGTCCTCGCGTCGCTCAGGAAGATCACGAACCTCCACGGCGCCCTGGTGACGATGCCGCACAAGGTGACGGTCGTCGACCTGCTCGACGAGAGCAGCACCACTGTCAAGATCGCAGGCTCCTGCAACGCGCTGCTGCTGCGGCCCGACGGCACGCTGGTCGGCGATATGTTCGACGGCGCCGGGTTCGCGCGCGGCCTGAAGCGCAAGGGCTTCGCAACCGCGGGCGCCTCCTGTCTCGTCGTCGGGACGGGCGGCGTCGGCTCGGCGATCGCCGCATCGCTGGCGGCCGAGGGGCCCGCGTCGATCTCGCTGTTCGACACCCACGCGGCGTCGGCCGAAGGCCTCGCGGCGCGGTTGCGCGAGCACTATCCGCGGATCGCAGTGGACCTGCGCTCGAACGACCCCGCAGGGTACGACCTCGTCGTGAACGGGACGCCGCTCGGCATGAAGCCCGGAGATCCGCTGCCGCTGGACGTCACCCGCCTCTCGCCCTCGACCTTCGTCGGCGAGGTCGTGATGAAACAGGAGATCACGCCGCTGCTGCAGGCCGCCAGGGACCGCGGTTGCCGCTACCTGGTAGGGACCGACATGCTCTTCGAGATGATCCCCGCGTACCTCGAGTTCTTCGGCTTCGGCACGGCGACGCCCGACGAGTTGCGCGCGGTCGCGCGGGTCTCCTACTGACCGCGGTGCCATGTTGCATCGCACCATCGCCGGGGCTTGCCCAGAATTGGCGGGTCTGTTAAATTTTCCTTGCGACTTCGCCAATTCTGGGACGCTCATGGCGCTGCAGGTCTCTTCGGCTCGAAACACCGCAATGCGCAAGCCGAAGGCGCCGGAAGCCAACCGGGCCAGGATCCTCGCGGCGGCTATCGCCGAGTTCGCCTCGCGCGGCTTCGAGGGCGCGAGCATGGACGCGATCGCCGCCCGCACTCGCACCACGCGGGCGCTCATCAACTACTACTTCGGCAGCAAGGAGGAGCTCTACCTCGCGGTGCTCGGGCGCGTCTACGCGGAGATCCGCGAGGCCGAGAACGAGCTCGACCTCGGCAACCTTCCTCCGGTCGAGGCGATGCGCCGCATCGTCGAGTTCACGTACAACTACTACGTCGAGCACGAGTACTTCGTGCGGCTCGTCGTGGCCGAGAACCAGGCCAAGGGCCTTCACATGAAGCGCTCGCCGGCGCTCCGCACGCTCAATCGACCGATCGTCGAGACGCTCGCCGCCGTGATCGCCCGGGGGCAGGACGAGGGCGTGTTCCGCCCTGATCTCGATCCGATCGAAGTTCACATGGCGATCGCCGCTCTGGGGATGTTCAACGTCACCAATCAGTACACCTTCGGCACCCTCTTCCAGCGGGATATGGGCGCCAAGGGTGATGTCACGAGTCGCCGCCGCACGGTGGCGGAAATCGTCCTGCGCTGGCTCGCGCCCGCATCAGTTGGCTAGGCAGTTGCAATCCACATCGAGGAGGAAGTCATGGAACTCAAGATCGACCGTCGTGCCCTGCTGAAGGCGGGCGCAGCCCTGGCCGTAACGCAATCGATCCCCGCCTGGGCGCAAGAGAAGCCGAAACTGCGCTTTGCCGCCGTGTTCTCGGACAAGGACATCCGCGCGGAAATGATCAAGATGGTCGCCAAGGACATCGAGGCCGATTACACGATCGAGACATTCCTCGGCGGCTCGCTGTTCAAGCAGGGAACCGAACTCGTTGCGCTGCAGCGCGACAACCTCGAGCTCGGCAACGTCGCGCCCCAGGACATCTCCAAGCAGGTGCCGGCGTGGTCGGTTCTGACGTCCGCCTACACCTTCCGCGACGCCAACCATGTGCTCGCGTTCTTCGCGAGCGACGTCGGGGCGCAGATGAGGAAGCAGGCCGAGGACCAGCTGAACGTCAAGATCCTCGGACCGACGTTCTACGGCACCCGCCAGGTGGGATTGAAGCCGAAGAAGAGGATCAGCGCACCCGCCGACCTGGCCGGCATCAAGCTTCGGATGCCGCCGGGGGATGCATGGCAGCTGCTCGGCCGCTCGATCGGCGCGAACCCGACGCCGATGGCCTATGCGGAAACCTACACCGGGCTGCAGACGGGGGCCATCGACGGGCAGGACAATCCGCTGCCCAACGTGCAGAACATGAAGTTCTACGAGGTCATGTCGCAGATCGTGCTGACGTCGCACCTGGTCGCCTTCGATGTGCTGACCATGAACCTCAAGGCTTGGAACGCAATGGGTCCGGCCAAGCAGAAATCCTTCCAGGCCGCGGTCGACAAGGCGATCGCATGGAGCACGGCGGAGCACCTCAAGCGCGAGGCTGAGCTCGCCGCGGACTTCAAGAAGCAGGGACTCGAGGTCTACGCGCCCGACGTCAATGCGTTCCGCGCGCATGCGCAGAAGGTCTACCTCGCCTCGGACGAAGCGAAGTCCTGGGCGCCGGGAATCCTCGACCGGATCGGCGCGGTCAAGTGACCTGGGCGCGCCGCGGACCGCGGGGGCGGTTCGCGGCGCCAACGGCTGGGCGCCGCTGCCCGACGGGGCTGCGCGTCGCTTGTGTCCGGTGAACGACGGGTCGCCGCGGAAGGCAGGGGGGCGGTATGAATCGGATGGTGCGGGCTGCGGTGGAATGGATGCGCCGCCGCGCGGAGAACATCGTTGCCGGGATGCTCGGCATCATGTTCGTCGCGTTCCTCGTGCAGATCGTCTTCCGGTACTTCTTCAACTTCCCGATCGGCTGGACGTCCGAGTTGTCCGTGATCGCCTGGCTGTACATGACGCTGCTGGGATCCGCGTTCTGGCTCAAGGAGAGCGACGAGATCCGCTTCGACCTCATTTCGGGCCAGCTCGGGCCGGTGGGACGGCGCGTGATCGGCCTCGCCGTCGCGGTCGCCGCGGTCGTGCTGTTCGCCATGGCGCTGCCGGCCACCGTCAAGTACGTCGCCTTCATGAAGGTCGAGAGCAGCTCGTACCTCAAGATCCGCCTCGACGTCCTGTATTCGGTCTACGTCGTCTTCGCGGTGGCGCTGATCGTCCGCTATATCTGGGCGATCGTCGGCATCGTTCGAGGTGAGGCTCCCGAAGCGGTCGACGTCACCAAGACGGCCTCCGGACTGTGAACCCGACCAGCCCCTTCTCCGTGGCGCTCGTCGCCATCTTCGCGTTGAGCCTGACCGGGCTGCCGGTCGCCTACTCGATGATCGGCGGTTCCATCCTCTATCTCTTCCTCGCCGGCCTCGACATGGGGACCGCGGCCGAGCAGCTGCTCAACGGGATGATGGGAAGCCAGCTGCTGCTCGCCATCCCGCTGTTCATCCTCGCCGCCGAATTCATGAACACCGGCAGCATCATGGACAGGCTGCTCACCTTCTGCAATGCGATCGTCGGGCGCTTCAGGGGCGGGCTCGCTCAGGTCAACGTTGTGCAGAGCATCATCTTCGCGAGCATGTCGGGCTCCGCGCTCGCGGACGCCGCAGCTTCGGGCAAGCTGATGCAGACGCTGATGACGCGCGACGGCAAGTACACGCCCGCGTATGCCGCCGCGCTGACCACGGTGTCGTCGGTCATCGGCCCCATCATGCCGCCGTCGATCCCGCTGGTGCTCTACGCGCTGATATCGGACACGTCGGTCGGCTACCTCTTCCTCGGCGGCGTGATACCCGGCCTGCTGCTCGGCCTCGTGCAGAGCGGCCTGATCGCGTTCACTGCCAAGCGCCGCAACTTCCCGGTCGAGGAGCGCGTCCCGCTGCGCAAGATCCCGCGCATCGCCTGGGACGCGTTCCCGGCGCTGATGATGCCGGTGATCCTGCTCGGCTGCCTCTACGGCGGCATCACCACGCCGACCGAGGCCGCCGCAGTCGCGGCCGCCTATGCGCTGCTGATTTCCGCCCTGCTCTACCGCAGCGTCCGCGTGAAGGACGTCTACCACTCGCTGGTCACCAGCGCGCGGGTCACCGTTTCGATCGGCATGCTGATCGCCGGCGCGCTGGTGTTCAACTTCGTGATCACCGCCGAGAACATCCCGAAGTCGTTGAGCGCGATCCTGAAGGCCTACGAATTGTCGCCGCTGGTGTTCCTGCTGCTGGTGAACCTCCTGCTGCTCATCCTCGGCTGCTTTCTCGAAGGCACGACGATCATCCTCGTCATCCTGCCGGTGATGCTGCCGACGGTGACCGCGCTGGGCATCGACCCGGTGCACTTCGGCGTGATGGCGGTGACCAACATCATGCTCGGCCTGGTCACGCCGCCCTACGGCCTGCTGCTGTTCATGATGACGAAGATCGCCGACGTACCGCTGCGCGACATCGTGCGCGAGTCGATGCCCTACCTGTACGTAATGTTCGGCGCCCTCGCGATCATCACGCTGGTGCCGGACACGGTGCTCTTCCTGCCCCGGTTGATGGGCTACAAAGGCTGACGCGAAGGGTATAATCCCGGTCCCAAGCGGCGCGCACCGCCGCGCCCGCCCGGGTCATTCCATGCATGTCTTTTTCGAGGATGACGGCCATTGCAAGGCCGGCACCATCCTCGCCGACAACGAGTCCTCGCTGCAGGTCGAGGCCGCTTCGGGCAAGCGCCTGAAGATCAAGGCCGCGGCCGTGCTGCTGCGCTTTGCCGAGCCCTCGCCGGCGGCGCTGCTCGCCGACGCGCATAAGCTCGCCGGCGAGCTCGATCCCGACTTCCTGTGGGAGGTGTCCGGCGAGGACGAGTTCGGGTTCGCCGACCTCGCCCGCGAGTACTTCGGCCACGTGCCGCAGCCCGTCGAGGCGGCGGCGACCGCGTTCGCGCTGCACGCGGTGCCGATGTACTTCTACAAGCGCGGCAAGGGGCGCTATCGCAAGGCGCCGCCCGAGGCTCTCAAGGCCGCGCTCGCCTCGATCGAGCGCAAGAAGCGCGAGGCCGAGCAGACCGCCGCCTGGATCGCCGACCTCTCCGCCCGCCGGCTGCCCGATCCGCTCGCGGCCAAGGTGTCGATGCTGCTCTACGGCCCCGACAAGAACTCGCTCGAATGGAAGGCGCTGATGGCGGCGTGCGACGCGCTGCAGACGAACCCGGTGGCGCTGCTGGCCCAATGCGGAGCCATCCCGTCCTCGCACGACTACCACTACAACCGCTTCCTGGCGGAAGCGTTTCCCCGGGGGCTCGCGTTTCCTGCGCCGGGCACGCTGGCGCCGCCGCCGGAGCTGCCGCTCGCGCCGGTGCGCGCATTCTCCATCGACGACGCGACCACCACCGAGATCGACGACGCGTTCTCGGTGCGCGACCTGCCCAACGGCAACTACGAGGTCGGCATCCACATCGCCGCGCCCGCGCTGGGGATTGCGCCGGGCTCGCCGCTCGACGCCGCGGCGCGCGCCCGGCTGTCGACCGTCTACATGCCGGGCCGCAAGATCACGATGCTGCCCGACGAGGCGATCGCGGCGTTCACGCTGGCGGCGGGCACGAGCGTGCCCGCGCTGTCGCTGTACGCGGAAGTCGGCGCCGACGGCACGGTGCTGCGCCATGCGACGCGCGTCAACCGGGTTCCGGTGGCGGCCAACCTGCGGCTGGGCGAGATCGGCGATGTGTTCGCGCAGGACCTGCCGACGCGCTCCGATCCGCCGTGGAACGCGGAGCTGCGCGTGCTGTGGAAGGTCGCGCAGAAGCTCTTCGCCGCGCGCGGCAAGAGCGACATCGAGCGCGTCGACTACAGCTTCTACGTCGACTGGGACGCCGCGCCCGACGGGCGCATCGCGATCGAGCAGCGGCTGCGCGGCTCGCCGCTCGACAAGCTCATCTCCGAGCTGATGATCTTCGTCAACAACACCTGGGGCAAGCTGCTCTCCGACGCCCGCGTGGCCGGGCTCTACCGCGTGCAGTCCGGCGGCAAGGTGAAGATGAGCACGCGTCCCGGCGAGCATCAGGGCCTGGGCCTCGCGCACTACCTGTGGGCGAGCTCGCCGCTGCGGCGCTACAGCGATCTCCTCAACCAGCAGCAGCTGCTGGCGGTGCTCGCGGGCGAGCGGCCGCCCTATGCGGACAACGATGCGCAGCTCTACGCCGCGCTGACCGATTTCGAGGCGACGTACTCGCAGTACGCGGAGTTCCAGGACCGGATGGAGCACTACTGGTGCCTGCGCTGGCTGCTGCAGGAACAGGTGAGCGAAACCTACGCGACGGTGATCCGCGACAACCTCGTGCGCTTCGAGCGCCTGCCGCTGCTGCTCCGGCTGGCCGACCTGCCGGCGCTCGCGCCGGAGACGTCGATCCGGGTGGCGATCGGCCGCATCGACCTGCTGACCGCGACGCTCGAGTGCCGCTACGCCGCCCCGGCGATCGCCGCCTGAAGGCAATAGGCCAGCGCGCCGCCGGTGCGCGTGGCCCCGCCAAGCTACAATAGCGCAACCCACTCTGCGCTACGCTTCCTTGCCGCGCCGCCCATCCTCGTCCAAGGCCCCATCCAACGGCCCCGCCGGCCGCCGACAGCGCGGCGGCGACGGCGAATGCACGCGTCTTTGCCGCGGCCGGCGACGCGCCCGGCAGGAGCAGGCGCAACGCGACCCGCCGCTTGCGCGTCCCGCGAAAGCCGCCCGACCCAATGCGCCGCGCGCCGCGATGCGCGCGGCCCGCGCGGCGCTGTCGGGCCTCGCGCTCGACGACTGGCACCGGCGCCTGTCGCGCGAGGCGCGGTACGGCTCCGCGATCACCTATGCCGTCGCCGGCTCGCTGCTGATCCACGCGATGCTGCTCGCGCTGCGGTTCCAGCTGTTCGATCCGCGCAAGATGGCCGACCGCGGACCGCCGCTCGAAGTGGCGCTGGTCAACGCGCGCTCGACGCTGAAGCCGACCAAGGCCGACATCCTGGCGCAGGCGAATCTCGACGGCGGCGGCAACACCGACGCCGAGCGGCGGGCGAAGAACCCGCTGCCGCTGCCGCCGCGAAATACGCAAAGCGCCGACCTCGCGCTGACGACGCAAAGGCGCGAGGACCTGGAGCGGCGGGCGCAGGATCTGATGACCCAGCTGCAAGGCGCGGACCGGCGTCGGTCCCGCCGAAGCCGGAGCCCGCGCCGGCGCCCGAGAAGACCCCGGCGGTGGCCGTCGCGGACGCCACGCAGAGGACGCTCGAGGTGATGCGCCTCGAAGCGCAGATCGCGCGCGACATGGACGCCTACCAGAAGCTGCCGAAGCGCCGCCAGGTCGGCGTGCGGGCGCGAGGAATACCGCTTCGCGCGCTACGTCGAGGACTGGCGGCAGAAGGTCGAGCGGGTCGGCAACCTGAACTACCCGGAGGCGGCGCGGCAGCTGAAGCTCTACGGCAACCTCATCCTGACGGTGTCGATCCGCGCCGACGGCAGCGTCGAGAAGGTGGTGATCGAGCGCTCGTCGGGCCAGCGCGTGCTCGACGCCGCGGCGATCCGCATCGTCGAGATGGCGGCGCCGTACTCGACGTTCCCGGCGGAGATCCGCCGCGACACCGAGATCCTCGACATCACCCGCACGTGGACGTTCGCCCGCGGCGACGAGCTGCGCAGCGATTGAAGGGCGCCCGGCAATGACCGACCGCTACGCCGTCATCGGCAACCCGATCGCGCACTCGCAAGTCGCCCGAGATCCACGCGGCGTTCGCGCGGCAGACGGGGCAGGACCTCACCTACGAGCGGCTGCTGGCGCCGCTCGACGGCTTTGCCGCGACCGCGATGCAGTTCGCGCGCGACGGCGGCAAGGGCGCCAACGTGACGGTGCCGTTCAAGCTCGAGGCGTTCGCTCTCGCGCGCGAGCGCAGCGCGCGCGCCGAGCACGCGGAAGCCTGCAACACGCTGGCGTGGCGCGGCACGCACTGGTACGGCGACAACACCGACGGTGTCGGCCTCGTGCGCGACCTGACGGTGAACCTCGGCGTCTCGCCGGCCGGCCGCGACATCCTGGTCCTCGGCGCGGGGGGCGCCGGGCACGGCATCCTCGCGCCGCTGCTGGCGCACGGGCCCGCGCTCGCTCGTCATCAGCAACCGCACGGCGGCGCGAGCCGAGGAGCTCGCCCGGCTGTTCGCGGCCGACGGGCCGATCGCCGCGCGCACGTTCGCCGAGCTCGGCAGCCAGCGCTTCGACCTCGTGATCGACGCGACCAGCGCCAACCTGGCGGCGATCGACCACGCCGACGCCGCCGCGCTGCCCTGGCCGGGAACGATCTTCGCCCCCGGTGCGCTCGCCTACGACCTCAAGTACGCGGTCGAGCCGACTCCGTTCGTGCACTGGGCGCGGCTGCACGGCGCCGCGCGCGCGGTCGACGGTCTCGGCATGCTGATCGAGCAGGCGGCGGAGAGCTTCCTGCTGTGGCGCGGCGTGCGCCCGGCAGACGATGCCCGTGTTCGCGCTGCTGCGTTGACGCGCGTCCTCGTCGTCGCGCTGTCGGCGGTCCTCGCGCTCGCGCTGCTCTGGACGGCGTGGATCGCCGCGCAGATCCTCTGGTACCGCACGCACGCGCCACGCGAGACGGCGTTCATGGCGCAGCGGATGGAAGAGGCGCGCGCCCGCAACCCAAATGCCCAGCTGCGCTACCAGTGGGTGCCGTACAGCCGCATCTCGCCGCACCTGAAGCGCGCGCTGATCGCCGCCGAGGACGCCAAGTTCGCCGAGCACCGCGGCTTCGACTGGGACGGCATCCGCAAGGCGCTGGAGAAGAACCGCAGCAAGGGCCGTGTGGTGAGCGGCGGCTCGACGATCACGCAGCAGCTCGCGAAGAACCTGTTCCTCTCGCCCGAGCGCAGCTACGCGCGCAAGGCGCAGGAGGCCGTGGCGACGGTCCTGCTCGAATTGCTGCTGCCCAAGCAGCGGATTCTCGAGCTCTATCTCAACGTGATCGAATGGGGCAACGGCGTGTTCGGCGCCGAAGCGGCGGCGCGCCGCTACTTCAACACGAGCGCCGCCGACCTATCGGCCGAACAGGCGGCGCGGCTCGCGGCGATGACGCCCAGCCCGCGCGCGTTCGAGCGCAACCCGGGCTCGGACTACCTCTCCGGCCGCGCGGCGACGATCCTCGCCCGGATGCCGGCGGCCGCGATTCCCTGACCCGGGCGCTCCGGGCCGCCCCCGAGGGCGAAGCCGGCGTGCGCAGCATGAAAACGGGCCGGCGAACGCGCTTCGCCGCGGGCTGCCGGAGTAGAATGCGCTCCGTCCCCATCGCCGGCACCCCGCCCTTGGTCGCGCTTCGCTCATGCCCGATTTCACCGACACCGTCGCGACCGAACGGCCCGCCGCGCGCGCCAGCGTGCAGGACGAGCTCGCCGAGGTCACCGCGCTGCTGCGCCGGCACCGCCTCGTCGAAGGGCTCGTCCACGCGCAGCTGAAGGACGCGGCCGCCGCCGATCCGGAACTGACCGACAGCCCGGTCTACAAGCGCAGCAAGGCCGCGCTGCAGGATAAGCTCGACCACCTGCACGCGGCCGACATCGCCTACATCCTCGAGGCGCTGCCGCTCGACGAGCGGCTCTACGTCTGGGATCTCGTGCGCGCCTCGCGCGACGGCGACATCCTGCTCGAGGTCTCCGACGCGGTGCGCGAATCGCTGATCTCGTCGATGGACACCGACGAGCTGGTCGCCGCGACCGAAACGCTCGAAGCCGACGAGATCGCCGAGCTCGCGCCGGACCTGCCGCAGGAGGTGATGGACGATGTGTTCCAGAGCCTGCCGGTGGAGGAGCGCGAGCAGCTGCGCGCCGCGATGTCCTTCGACGACGACATGGTCGGCGCGCTGATGGACTTCGAGGACGTCAGCGTGCGCCCCGATGTCACGCTGGAGGTGGTGCTGCGTTACCTGCGCCGCTTCGACGAGCTGCCGTCGCAGACCGACCAGCTGTTCGTCGTCGACCGCGAGGAGACGCTGCTGGGCGTGCTGCCGGTCAACCGGCTGCTGGTCAACGATCCCGACGTCACCGTGCAGCAGCTGATGCAGCCGCCAGTGGTCAAGCTTCTGCAGCACGAGAAGGCGGAGGAGGCGGCGCACGCGTTCGAGCGCTACGACCTCGTCTCGGCGCCCGTCGTCGACACCAACGACAAGCTGGTCGGGCGGGTCACCGTCGACGAGATCCTCGACTTCGTCCGCGAGCAGGGGCAGGAGGAGGTGCTGGCGCAGGCCGGCCTGCGCCAGGAGGAGGACGTCTTCGCGTCGGTCTGGGCGTCGTTCCGCAACCGCTGGGCGTGGCTGGCGATCAACCTCGTCACCGCGTTCATCGCCTCGCGCGTGATCGGCGTGTTCGAGGGCTCGATCGAGAAGCTGGTGGCGCTGGCGGCGCTGATGCCCATCGTCGCGGGCATCGGCGGCAACTCCGGCAACCAGACCATCACGATGATCGTGCGCGCCGTGGCGCTCGGCCAGGTGGCGCTCGCCAACGCGAAGCAGCTGGTGAGGAAGGAGATCACGGTCAGCCTCGTCAACGGCGTGATCTGGGGCGGGGTGATGGGGCTCGTCGCCACGCTGCTGTACAAGGACTTCAAGCTCGGGCTCGTGATGGTGCTGGCGATGACGCTCAACCTGATCCTCGCCGCGTTCATGGGCGTGCTGATCCCGATGATGATGCTGAAGTTCGGCCGCGACCCGGCGGTGGGATCGTCGGTGCTGATCACCGCGGTGACCGACTCGGGCGGGTTCTTCATCTTCCTCGGGCTCGCCACGGTGTTCCTGTTGTGACCGGACGTGCGTAGCCCGGGTTGAGCCGGAGGCGAAACCCGGGTGGCAGAACAATCGGGCACGGTCGCGCCCGTCGCCTCGCCCACCCGGGTTTCGCCTCCGGCTCAACCCGGGCTGCGCCGGTCGATGCGCGGGAATAAGCGGTCCTGCCGGGCTGTTTGCGCTGGTGGATCGGCCGGCTCGACGGAGTTGCGCATGAAGGGTTCGCCACGCACGCCCTCAACCCCCGCGGCCCGACCGCCGCGGCGCCTTTCGCCGTGCCGCCGACTGATTCCGCCGCCGGGCTGCCGCACCCGGACCTGGTCGCAGCGATTCCCAGGCTGCGGCGATACGCGCGGGTGCTGTGCGGCGACGTCGCGCGCGCCGATGATCTGGTGCAGGACGCCCTCGCGCGGGCGTGGGAGAAGCGGTCGCTGTGGAAGGCCGGGTCGGACCTGCGGGCGTGGCTGTTCACCATCATGCACAACGTGCACGTCAACCAGCTGGCGGTTTCGCGGCGCGAGGCCGGCAACGTGTCGCTCGACGCCGAGGACGAGCGCGGCGCGGCGTGGCAGGTCGCCGCACGCGGCAATCCGTTCGACCGCATTGAGCTGCTGGAACTGGTCGCGCACATGGGCAGGCTTCCGCTCGAGCAGCGCGAGGTCCTGCTCCTGTCGGCGGTCGAGGAAATGCCCTACGAGGAAATCGCGGCAACGCTGCGGATCCCGGTCGGGACCGTGATGTCGCGCCTCTCCCGGGCGCGCGAGAAGCTGCGCCGCATGGCGGCCGAGCCGCCGTCGACGTTGAAGGTGGTCAAATGACGCGCCCGATGCATGGGGCACAACAGCGATGAGCGCTGCCGCCATCCCCGACTCGGACCTGCACGCCTACGCGGACCGCCAGCTGCCGCCGGAGCAGGTCGCGGCGGTCGAGGCCGCGCTGGCGCGCGAGCCCGCGCTCGCGGCGCGTATCGCCGACATCCGCGCGCAGAACGAAGCGCTGCGCGACGCGCTGGATCCGCTGCTGGCCGAGCCGATTCCGCAGCGGCTGCTCGATGCTGCACGCCCCCCTGCCGCACGTGCAGCGGCGGCGCGCGGCGACGGCGCGCGGCAGTGGGGCGTGGCGCTGTTCGCGGCGGCGGCCACGCTCGTCCTCGGCGTCGCCATCGGCTGGTTCGGCCGCGACGCGCTGATCGAGCGCGCCGGCACGCCGACCACCTTCGCGCGGGAGGCGGCGTACGCGCACGCGCTGTATGCCGCCGACGCGCGCCGCCCGGTCGAGGTCTGGGCGGCCGAGGAGAAGGGGCTCGTCACCTGGCTCACCAAGCGCCTCGGCACGCCGGTGCATGCCCCCGACCTCAACTCCGTCGGCTACGCGCTGGTCGGCGGCCGGCTCGTCGCCGGCAACGAAAAGCCGACCGGCCTCTTCATGTACGAGAATGCCGACAAGCAGCGCCTCACGCTGCAGGTGCGCAAGCAGGCGCCCGGCACGCCCGAGACGGCGTTCCGCTATGCGGTCGAGAACGGCATCGGCGTGTTCTACTGGGTCGACGAGCAATGCGCCTATGCGCTGTCGGGAAACATCGATCGCGCGCAGCTGCTCTCGGTAGCGCGTGTCGTCTACGGCCAGCTCGCGGCGCTGGAGGCAGCCAAGTAGCCCGGGTTGAGCGGAGCGAAACCCGGGTGGTTGGGGCAATGGGAACGGTTTCCCCGGATTTCGCGGGCGCTCGACCTGGGCTACCCACTTGCGGGTCGGGGGCGTTGCTCGCCGTCAGGACGTCAGCGTGACGATCCCGCGCGGCGTGCGCAGCATCGCCGCGAGTCGCGTCTCGCGGTCGTAGGTGACCGCGATCGTGCCGTCGAGCCCCAGCGCCGCGAGCGCGCCGCGCACCGGCGCGGGATCGGGGCAGGTGGCGGCAAGCTGCGCCAGCGAGACGCCTGACGCCGGCAGCGTGTCGGCGGGGTGGACGGGGACGTCCCACTGGATCAGCGTCGGCACGATGCCGCTCGCGGGGAGGGTGCCGTCGTCGGGGATCGTGATCCGCCAGCGGTAGTCGCCGCGGGCCATCGCGTGCACCGGGCCGAGCGGCAGGGGGCAGGCCGCGGCGGCGGCGTCGATCGCATCGCTGCGCGCCACCCAGTGGATGAGCAGCGGGCGTTCGAGCAGCTCCGACTGCAGCACGGGGTTGTCGAGGTCGAACCAGCGCCGCCGCTGCGGCTTCGCGCCCTGCGGATCGATGGCGATGATTTCGAGGTAGGCGCGCGCGCCGAGCCGGAGCAGGGCATTGTGCGTGCCCATCGCGACGTGCTTGCCGCCGGGACGGGGTGCCGCGCCGGTGACGCTGGCCACGTAGTCGATGCCGTCGGCGAGCGTTGTCGCGGCCAGGACGAGGTGATCCAGCGTCGCGGACGGCGGCGGCGCCACGTTCAGTCGGCCCTCTCGCCGGGGGCGAAATCGAGTTCGATGCGCGCGCCGTTGGGATCGAAGAAGAACACCTGCCACAGGCCGGTGCCGGTCTGCTGGCGGCAGGCGTAGTGAATGCCCCGCGCCGCGAGCTTGTCGAGCGTCGCGGGCAGGCCGGCCGCGGTGAAGGCGATGTGGTCGATCACACCGGGCTTCAGCGCCTCGCGCGGCCGGCCGCCCACGATGTGCAGGATCGCCTGCTCGCCGGCGTACAGCCACGCGCCGGGAAAGCCGAGGTCGGGCCGATAGCCTTCGGCGAGACCCACGAACTCTCGGTAGAAGTCCACGGTGCGCGGCACGTCGTCGGTGAGCACGGTGAAGTGGTTCATTCCCATGGCAGCCACGGCCTTCATTCTCCCGGTTGCGTCTCGAAGGTGGCGAAAAAGCGCCGCGCCAGCGGATAGTCGTCCTCGTCCCAGGGATGGAACGACGGGCGCAGGTAGCGGCCGATGTAGCGCAGCGAATCGCGCAGCACGCCGTCGCCGATCCAGAACGCGTGCAGATCGGAGAACGTGCGCCGGCGCAGGAGTTCGCCCTGGCTCGCGAGCATCCACGCCGTGCCCGCGAACAGGATGAGGTAGAACAGCGGAAAGGTCAGCACCGCGCCGGCCGCGCGCGTGAGGTAGCCGGGGTAGGCCGCGTCGAGCGCGTCGAAGGCCACGGCCTTGTGCTCGATCTCCTCGGCGAAATGCCACTCGAACAGGCGCCGCAGCCGCGGATCGGCGTTGCGCAGCAGCTGCCGGTCGAGGAAGATGTGCCCGAAGTACGCGTTCACGTGCTCGATCGCGGCGATGTTCGCGAGATGCATGCGCTGCGGCAGGATGGGCTCGACGATCCTGTACAGGAAGGTGTTGACGACGCGTGTGAAGCTCTCGATGCGGATGCCGTCGTTGCGCAGGTTCTCCCAGTAGGCGTTGTGCGCGTGCCCGTGCAGCGCCTCCTGTCGGAAGAAGGCCGCCAGTTCCTCCTTCTGCGCGGGGTCGTCGATGCGATCGAGGCTGCGCTTCAGGCGGCGGATGTAGTAGCGCTCGTTGTCCGGGATGAGCAGCGTGTAGACGTCGAGCGTGCGCGTGCGCGCCGGGCTGCCGTCGAACCACCAGCGCGGCAGGTCTGACGGAAACGCCCAGGCGGCGTGGCGCGGCGTCACCGTGACCTCGGCGGCCGGCTTCGGCCGGCCATGATCCGCCGCGGATTGCGCGTGGCCTGCAGGCTTCATGATGGCGGGGATTCTGGCACGAAATGCGCGGTCTCGCCGATGAACTTCCCGGGCAGCGCCGTCGCCCCCGGGGCCGGCGCCCGCCTCAGATCAGCACGATGTCGTACTGCTCCTGCGTGTAGATCGACTCGACCTGCAGCGAGATCGGCTTGCCGATGAAGTCGCCCAGCTGGGCGAGGCTCTGCGATTCCTCGTCGAGGAAGAGGTCGATCACCGACTGCGAGGCGAGGATGCGGAACTCGCGCGCGTTGAACTGCTTCGCCTCGCGCAGGATCTCGCGCAGGATCTCGTAGCAGATCGTCTGCGCGGTCTTCAGCTGCCCGCGGCCGTGGCAGGTCGGGCACGGCTCGCACAGGATGTGGGCGAGCGACTCGCGCGTGCGCTTCCTCGTCATCTCGACCAAGCCCAGCTGCGTGAAGCCGTTCACGGTGAGCCGGGTGCGGTCCTTCTCCAGCGCGCGGTTCAGCTCCGCGAGCACCGCGGTGCGGTGGTCCGCGTTCTCCATGTCGATGAAGTCGAGGATGATGATGCCGCCAAGATTGCGCAGCCGCAGCTGCCGCGCGATCACCTGCGCCGCCTCGAGGTTGGTCTTGAAGATCGTGTCGTCGAAGCTGCGGCCGCCGACGAAGCCGCCGGTGTTGACGTCGATGGTCGTCATCGCCTCGGTCTGGTCGACGATCAGGTAGCCGCCGGACTTGAGGTCGACCCGCCGCGCGAGCGCCTTCTCGATCTCGTCCTCGACGGAATTCATGTCGAACAGCGGACGGTCGCCGGCGTGGTGGGCGATGCGCTCGACCAGCGTGGGCGTGTACTCGCCGGCGAACTCCTGCATCTTGACGAACGTCTCGCGCGAGTCGACGACGATGCGCGTGGTCTCCTCCGTGGCCATGTCGCGCAGCACGCGCTGCGCGAGGCTCAGGTCCTGGTAGAGCAGCGACGGCGCCGGCACCTCGCGCGCCCGGGCGTTCAGGTCGGCCCAGAGCTTGGTGAGGTACGTGATGTCGTTCTGCATCTCGCGCAGCGTGGCGGTCTCCGCCATCGTGCGGATGATGAAGCCGCCGGCGAGGCCTTCGGGCAGCAGCGCCTGGAGCCGCTCGCGCAGCATCTCGCGCTCGGTCTCGTCCTCGATGCGCTGCGAGATGCCGATGTGCGAATCCTGCGGCAGGTAGACGAGCAGGCGCCCCGCGAGGCTCACCTGCGTGGACAGGCGCGCGCCCTTGGTGCCGATCGGGTCCTTGACCACCTGCACCAGCAGCGCCTGGCCTTCGTGCAGGATCTTCTCGATCGGACGGGTATCGGAGCCGCCGTGGCCGTTCTGGCGGTGCTCCCAGATGTCGGCGATGTGCAGGAAGGCGGCGCGCTCGAGGCCGATCTCGATGAACGCGCTCTGCATCCCCGGGAGCACCCGCGCGACGCGGCCGAGGCAGATGTTGCCGACCAGCCCGCGCGCGCTGGCGCGCTCCATGTGGAGTTCCTGCACGATGCCCTGTTCCAGCATCGCGACCCGGGTCTCCTGCGGCGTTACGTTGATCAGTATTTCATGGCTCATTGCACCCGTTATAGCACGGGAAAACCGATCTGGGCGAGCGCCTCGGCGGTCTCGAACAGCGGCAATCCCATCACGCCCGAATAGGTACCCTCGATCCGGCGGATGAACGTCGCGGCCAGCCCCTGGATCGCATAGGCGCCCGCCTTGTCGAAGGATTCTCCGGTGGCGACGTAGCGCTCGATCTCGCCGTCGTCGAGCGCGCGCAGCGTGACGTTCGACGACGAGGCGACGACGATGGTCTGCTCGTCCCAGCGCAGCGCGATCGTGGTCAGCACCTGGTGCGTGCGCCCCGACAGCAGGCGCAGCATCCGCGCGGCGTCGGGGGCGTCGGTGGGCTTGCCGAAGACCGCGCCGTCGAGCACGACCTCGGTGTCGGCGCCGAGCACCGGTCGCGGCGGCAGCGCGCGCTTCTGCATCCAGTGCCAGCCGAGCGTCGCCTTGGCGCGTGCGATGCGCTTGACGTAGCTGGCGGCGGTTTCGTCCGGGCGGGCTCTCTCGACCACGTCGCGGCCGCGGCCGGCGGCCTCGCGCAGGCGCAGCTCGGCCACGTCGACGCCGAGCTGGCGCAAGCAGTTCGTGGCGGCGCGGGCTCTTCGAGGCGAGGTAGATCGCGCGGTTGCTCATGATCGGGTCATTATCCGCCGCGTCGGGCCCGCTCGGCAGCATGCGGTTCGTCCGGTCAATCGCGATGGTACGGGTGCCCGGCGAGCAGGCTCGCGGCGCGGTAGAGCTGCTCGGCGACGACGACGCGGACGAGCCCGTGCGGCAGCGTCAGCGCCGACAGCGAGACGACCTCGGCCGCGCCCTGCTTCACCGTGTCGGCGAGGCCGTCCGCGCTGCCGACGACGAACGCGACGGCGCGCGCGTCGTCGCGCCAGCGCGCGAGATGGTCGGCCAGCACCCGCGTCGTCCACGACCGCCCGCGCTCGTCCAGCGCGACCACCAGCGCGCCCTTGCACGCCGCCGCGATGCGCGCCGCTTCCGCCGCGAGGAGCTGCGCCACGGACTTGCCGCTCGTGCGCGGCTCCGGCTTGAGCTCGATCAGCTCGAGCGCGTAGTCGCGCGGCAGCCGGCGCGCATAGTCGGACCAGCCGGCGGCCACCCAGTCGGGCATGCGGTGGCCGAGCGCGACGACGCGCAGGTTCATTGAGGGTCAGGCCCAGCTGTTCCGCATAAGTAGGGTCAGACACTACTTTTCCGGATTGAGGAGCTCATTGTTCGACGTGGGCAAAAAGTAGTGTCTGACCCTACTTATGCGGAACAGCTGGGCCTGACCCTAGTTCTTGGCCGCGACGCGGCGCACCGGTTGCGGCGGCGTCCACAGGGCCTCGAGGTTGTAATACTCGCGTATCGTCGGCTGCATCACGTGCACGACGATGTTTCCGGCGTCGACCAGCACCCACTCGCCGGCGGCCTCGCCTTCGACGCCGACGATCGTGGCGCCGGCTTCCTTCAGCTTGTCGCGGACGTGGCGCGCCAGCGCCTTCACCTGCCGGTTGGACTCCGCGCTGGCGACGATGAGCGTGTCGTAGAGGCTGGTGAGCTTGCGGACATCGAGGAGGGTGATGTCGCGCGCCTTGATGTCTTCGAGCGCGGCGACGGCGGTTTTCTGCAGCTTGTTAAGTCGCATCCTGGCCTGGGCGGTAGAGTCGATTGCGTTCAATATAGGCCAGAACGGCGGGCGGGAGCAAACCGCGGACGGCGGCGACGTCGCCGCGGGCGAGCGCGGCGCGGACCTGCGACGCCGCGATCGGGCGCGGCGTGATCGCCTGCCGGACGATCGATCCGGCGGGGGACGCCGTCAGCGCCCGGGGGTCGGCCGTGTAGCGGCGCGTCCACGTTTCATCGAGCGGCGGCGGCGGCACGCCCCCGAACGCCGTGCCCGGGCGCGCGACGACGATCACGTGCGCAAGGTCGAAGATTTCCTGCCAGCGGTGCCACGTCGGCAGCCCGAGGAAGGCATCGGCGCCGACGATGAGCGCAAGCGGCCGCGCCGGATCCTCGGCGCGCAGCTCCGCGAGCGTCAGCACGGTGTAGCTGCGGCCGGCCCGTGCAATCTCGCGGCCGTCCGCCTCCAGGCCCGGACAGTCGGCGACGGCGAGCTGCACCATCGCCAGCCGCTCGCCGGCGGAGGCCACGGGCACCACGCGATGCGGCGGGTCGCCGGCCGGAACGAGGCGAACCGCGGCGAGCCCGAGCGCGGACTTCACTTCCCGCGCGAGCTCGACGTGCCCGCAGTGGATCGGGTCGAAGGTGCCGCCGAGGATGCCGAGGGCCGGCCTCATGGACGGCGGCGCGGGGCGCCCGCGAGAGGCGGCGAGCGTGGCGTGCGTGGAGGTCGTTTCATCCGGAGCGCGCCGTGCGCGTCGCGCGTTGCGGGCGTGAGCGCACGTCTGCGCGCGAAGCTCAGAACTTCGAGCCGGGCTGCGCCAGAAAGTCGATCTCCTCCGGCGTGGACGTGCGCCCGAGGATCTCGTTGCGGTGCGGATAGCGCCCGAAGCGGCGCACGACCGCGGCGTGCTTCTCCGCCCATTCGAGCGGCGACTCGATCCCGGTTTCCTCGGCGAGTCTCGCGAAGAGCGCGAGCGAGCGCTCCTGCGCGCCGAGGTCCTCGGCGTGCTCGAACGGCATGTACAGGAACCAGCGCTCGAACGATCCCAGCGCGCGGTCCTGGCCCGCCGCCACCGCGGCGTCGGCGACGGCCAGCGCGCGCGCATCGCCGGCAAACATCTTCGGCGTTCCGCGAAAGAGGTTGCGCGTGAACTGGTCGAGCAGCAGGACGAGCGCCAGCGCGCCGCGCGGCTCGGCGGTCCAGTGCGCGTAGGCGCCGGCCAGCGCGGCTTCGACCGGCGCGCCGAAGTGCTCGCGGATCACGGCGTCGAAGACGGGGTCCTTGCGGAACCACTCGTCGCGCGCGGCGGTTCCGTCCCCCAGCCAGAAGTCGAGGATGTCGTCGGCAAGCGCGTCCATGGTGTCTGCTATAGTACCAATACGGCGGTTGCGGGGGCACCGCCTTTTTTCTTCGTCCCGCGCCTCCGTCCGCCGCCCATGCCGAAGACCTCGCACCGCGACATCTTCCTGCTCGCCTGCTGCCAGGCGCTGCTGCTGGTCAACAACGCCGGTCTCATCTCGATGACCGCGCTGATCGGCTACTCGCTCACCACCGACAAGACCTACGCGACGCTCGGCGCGACGACCTACGTCCTGGGCTCGGCGCTGGCGACGATGCCGGCGTCGCTGTGGATGGGGCGGGTGGGCCGCCGGCGCGGCTTCATGACGGGCTCGACGATCGGGGTCGCGGGCTCGGGCCTGGCCGCGCTCGCCGTCGGCCTCCACAGTTTTCCCCTGTTCTGCCTCGCGACGGCGGTCATCGGCGTCTACACGGCGTTCGGGCTGCAGTACCGGTACGCGGCGGCGGAAGTCGCCGAGCCGTCGTTCAAGGCGAAGGCGATCTCGCTGGTGCTGGCGGGCGGCATCGTCGGCGGCTTCCTCGGCCCGCAATCGACACTCTGGGCCAAGGACCTGCTGCCCACGCCGTTCCTCGGCTCCTTTCTGGTCCTGGCCGGGGTCGCCGTCATTGCGCTCGTCGTGCAGTCCCGCGTGCGCGTGCCGCCCCCGACGATGGAGGAGCGCGCCGGCGGCGGCCGGCCGCTGGCGACGATCATCCGCCAGCCGGTCTTCATCGTTGCGGCGATGGCCGGCGGGCTGGGCTACGGCCTCATGAACCTGCTGATGGTCGCCACCCCGCTGGCGATGAATTTCTGCAGCCATCCGTACAGTGCCGTGGCCTTCGTCATCGAGTGGCACGTCGTCGGCATGTACGCGCCGGGGTTCTTCACCGGCTCGCTGATCAAGCGCTTCGGCGTGCTGAAGGTGATCCTCGCCGGTGTCGCGGTGATCGCCGGCGCCGTCTTCGTCGCGCTCAACGGCGTGACGCTTCCGCATTTCGTCGGTGCGCTGGCGCTGCTCGGCATCGGCTGGAACTTCATGTACGTCGGCGGCACCACGCTGCTCACCGAAAGCTACCGCCCCGCGGAAAAGGCGAAGACGCAGGGCGCCAACGACTTCATCGTGTTCTCGATCATGGGCGTCTCGTCCTTCTCGTCCGGTGCGCTGGTCTCGAGCGCCGGCTGGGAGCGGATGAACGCCGGCGCCCTGCCTGTGCTGGTCGTCGTCGCGCTCGGCGTTGGCTGGCTCGCCTGGCTGCGGTCGCGGCACCGGCACGCCGCCGCGCCGGGCTGAGGGCGCGGGCCGCGGCCGCTGCGGGGGGCGCGCCGTCAGCGCTCGACGATCAGCGGCTCCCGTCCGGCGCGCCGGCGCAGCCAGTTGATCGAATCGAGCACCGGCGGCTGCACGACGATCCGCCGCAGCAGGGCGTGCTTGCCGGGAAAGTCGAGCAGCACGAGCGCGACGACGATCGTGAGGATGCCCTGGCCCGGCAGCACCAGCATCGCGAGCCCTGCGGCAAGGAGCGCCAGCCCGAGCGCGTTCTTGAGGATCGCGAACGCGAGCCGCAGCGCAGGATGGCGGTCCGCCCACGGCAGCCGCGGCGTCGCGCCTGGCGCGAAGTAATCGCGCGGGATGCGCACCACGAGCCAGGGCACGGCGAGCAGCGAGGCGACGAACGTGAAGCCGGACAAGGCCGCCAGCCACCAGAGGAAGGGCTCGTTGCCCGCAATCCAGTCCATCATGCGGCGCAAGCGTACACCCATGGCTGCGTTCGGATCGCCGGCGGCGCGACCCGGCGGACGAGTTCGTCTAAGATACGCGCCACGATGAACGAGATCGACCTCTGCGCCGCGCGCGTGTCCACGGGCTGCCCGCCGATCGCGTCCGGGTGGCGTGTACGTGCGCGCGGGTTGCGCCCCGGGTCGCCGGCGTGAAGCCCATTCCCGCCGCCGATGCCCACGAGGAGCTGCGCGGCGCCGTGCGCGCGCTGTGCGGCCGCTTCGATTCCCCGTACTGGCAGGCGATCGACGCCGCGCGCGGGTATCCCGAGGCCTTCGTCGACGCGCTGACGCAGGCCGGCTGGCTGGCGGCGATGATTCCCGCCGAGTACGGCGGCTCGGGGCTGGGCCTCACCGAGGCGTCGGTGATCATGGAGGAGATCAACAGGAGCGGCGGCAACGCCGGGTCCTGCCACGGACAGATGTACAACATGGGGACGCTGCTGCGCCACGGCTCGCCGGCGCAGAAGCGCGCGTATCTCCCGGCAATCGCGCGCGGCGAGCTGCGCCTGCAGTCGATGGCGGTGACCGAGCCGACGACGGGCACCGACACGACCCGGCTGAAGACCGTGGCGGTGAGGAAAGGCGACCGCTACGTCGTCAACGGGCAGAAGGTGTGGATCTCGCGCATCCAGCATTCGGACCTCATGATCCTGCTCGCGCGCACGACGCCCCTGCAGGACGTCGCGCGCAAGGCCGACGGCATGTCCGTCTTCATCGTCGACGTGCGCGGCGCGGCGGCCGGCGCGGTGCGCGGGATGACGGTGCGGCCGATAGCCAACATGGTCAATCACGAGACCAACGAGGTCTTCTTCGACGACCTCGAGGTTCCGGTCGAGAACCTGATCGGCACCGAAGGCGAGGGCTTCCGCTACATCCTCGACGGATTGAACGCCGAGCGCACGCTCATCGCCGCCGAGTGCATCGGCGACGGCTACTGGTTCGTCGACCGCGCGCGCCGCTACGCCTGCGAGCGGATCGTGTTCGACCGCCCGATCGGCAGGAACCAGGCGGTGCAGTTCCCGATCGCGGAATCCTACGTCGAGGTCGAGGCGGCGAACCTGATGCGCTTTGCCGCGTGCGCGCGCTACGACCGGGGCGAGCCCTGCGGCGCCGAGGCGAACATGGCCAAGCTGCTGGCGGCCAAGGCCGCGTGGGAGGCGGCCAACGTCTGCCTGCAGACGCACGGCGGCTTCGGCTTCGCCTGCGAGTACGACGTCGAGCGCAAGTTCCGCGAGACGCGCCTCTACCAGGTGGCGCCGATATCCACCAACCTCATCCATTCCTACGTCGCCGAGCACGTGCTGGGCATGCCCCGCTCGTTCTGAGCCCGCCCGCCCGCCCGCTCACTGCCCCGATCGACCCCTCCCGCGAGTGCCCATGACAGATTGGTTGACCTCACCCGAAGCGTGGATCGCGCTCGCCAGCCTGACCGCCCTGGAGATCGTCCTGGGCGTGGACAACATCATCTTCATCTCGATTCTCGTGGGCCGGCTGCCGGAGGAGCAGCGGCAGCGCGCGCGCGTGATCGGCCTCGGCCTCGCCATGATGATGCGCATCGCGCTGCTGCTCTCGCTCGCGTGGATGATGCGGCTCACGCAGCCGCTGTTCTCCGCGCTGGACTACCCTGTCACCGGCCGCGCGCTGATCCTGGTCGGCGGCGGGCTCTTCCTGCTCGCGAAGTCGGTGATGGAAATCCACAATTCACTCGAAGGCGAGGACACCGGGGAGCACGGCGCGCCGGTGCACGCCGGCTTCATCGCCACGCTGGTGCAGATCGCCATCATCGACATCGTGTTCTCGCTTGATTCGGTCATCACTGCGGTGGGCATGGCGAGCGACGTCACGGTGATGGTGCTCGCCATCGTCATCGCCGTCGGCGTGATGATGTTCGCGGCCAAGCCGATCGGCGACTTCGTCGACGCGCATCCTACGATCAAGATGCTCGCCCTGTCGTTCCTGATCCTGGTCGGCGTGGCGCTCGTCGGCGAAGGCTTCGGCATGCACATCCCGAAGGGCTACATCTACTTCGCGATGGCGTTCTCGGTCGTGGTCGAGATGCTCAACCTGCGCCTGCGCAAGAAGCGCCAGCCGGTGCGTTTGCACAAGCAGCTCGACTCCGAGGAGCGGCGGTGACGGAGGCGCTGCAGCTGGGGTCGGTGCAGATGCTGGCGCCGTCGGTCTCGAAATTCGGCCCGCTCGGGGTCCGCGAATACGAGGCCTTCGACATTCCCTACGTCTTCCCGGACAAGGCGCTGCTCGCGCGGGTGACCGAGGGTCCGGTCGGCGCGGGGCTCTTCCGCAAGCTGGAGGCGAAGGGGATCGTCGGGCTCGCCTACTGGGACAACGGCTTCAAGGTCCTGACCTCCAACAAGCCGCTGCGCAGTCCGGCCGACGCGCGCGGCCAGAAGCTGCGCATCCAGTCGTCGAAGGTGCTCGACGCGCAGATGCGGGCGCTGGGCGCGATTCCTCAGGTGATGGCGTTCTCGGAGGTCTACCAGGGGCTGCAGACCGGCGTCGTCGACGGCACCGAGAATACGCCTTCCAACGTCTATTCGCAGAAGACGCACGAGGTGCAGAAATACCTGACCGTCACCAACCACGGCTACATCGGCTATGCGGTCATCGCCAACAAGAAGTTCTGGGACGGGCTGCCGCCCGACCTGCGCGCGGTCCTCGAGGGCGCGATGCGCGACGCCACGGTCTACGCGAACTCGATTGCGCAGCGGGAGAACGACGACGCGCTGGAGAAGATGCGCGCCTCGGGGCGCATCGAGATCGTGACGCTGGGCGATGCCGAGAAGGAGGCCTGGCGCAAGGCGCTCGCGCCGGTGCAGAAGGAGGTCGCGCCGCGCGTCGGCCAGGAGCTGATCGACGCGATCCAGAAGGAGGCCGCGGCCGTCGGGTACAAGTGACGGCGGCGGCCCGACGCCGGGCTACGTGCGGATCTGGCCTGATCCGAACACCACCCACTTGCGGCTGGTGAGGCCCTCGAGGCCGACGGGGCCGCGCGCGTGCAGCTTGTTGGTCGAGATGCCGATCTCGGCGCCCAGACCGTACTCGAAGCCGTCGGCGAAACGCGTCGACGCGTTGACCAGCACGGAGCTCGAGTCCACCTCGCGCAGGAAGCGCATCGCCGCCGTGTAGTCCTCGGTGACGATGGCGTCGGTGTGCTGCGAGCCGTACTGCGCGATGTGCGCGATGGCGGCGTCGAGGTCGTCGACGACGCGCACGGCGAGGATCGGCGCCAGGTATTCGGCGTACCAGTCGTCCTCCGTCGCGGCCTTCATCGCCGGCACCAGCGAACGCGAGCGCTCGCAGCCGCGCAGCTCGACGCCCTTGGCGAGATAGATCTCGGCGAGCGGCGGGAGCACGCGCTGCGCGATGCCGGCGTGCACCAGCAGCGTCTCCATCGCGTTGCACGGCGAGTAGCGCTGCGTCTTGGCGTTGTCGGCGATGCGGATCGCCTTGGCGAGGTCGGCGCTAGCGTCGACGTACACGTGGCAGACGCCGTCGAGGTGCTTCAGCACCGGCACCTTCGCCTCGCGCGCGACGCGCTCGATCAGGCTCTTGCCGCCGCGGGGGACGATCACGTCGACGTGCTTCTCCATGGCGACCAGGTGGCCCACGGCGGCGCGGTCGGTGGTGGCGATGACCTGCACGCCGGTCGCGGGCAGGCCCGCTGCGCGCAGGCCCTCGTGGACGCAGGCGGCGATCGCCTGGTTGCTGCGGATCGCCTCCGAGCCGCCGCGCAGGATCGTCGCGTTGCCGGCCTTGAGGCACAGCCCGGCGGCATCCGCGGTGACGTTGGGCCGCGACTCGTAGATGATCCCGACCACGCCGAGCGGGACGCGCATCATCCCGACCTGGATGCCCGACGGGCGAAAGCGCAGATCGCTCACCTCGCCGACGGGGTCGGGCAGCGCGGCGATCTCGTCGAGCCCCGCGGCCATGGCGGCGATCGTCTTCGGCGCGAGCGTCAGGCGGTCGACGAACGCGGCGTCGTGACCGGCGTCGCGTGCTGCGGCGACGTCCTCGGCGTTGGCGGCGGCGAGCCTCGCCGCGTCGCGGCGGATGGCGGCGGCCATCGCGGCGAGCGCGGCGTTCTTGGTCGCGGTGTCGGCGCGCGCCAGCTCGCGCGCCGCCGCGCGCGCGGCCTCGCCCACACCCTGCATGTACGCGGCGAGGTCGGCGAAGGCGCCGAGGCCGGGGACGTTGAGGTTGGTCATCCGGGAATTGTAACGCCGCCGCCCGGCGACGGTGTGGCGGCTTCAGCCGACGGTCATCGCCTTCACGCCGTCGGGCGTGCCCAGCAGGATCACGTTGGCGCCGCGCTCGGCGAACAGGCCGACCGTCACCACGCCGACGATGCGGCGGACCTTCGCCTCCATCGCGACGGGGTCGGTGATCGTGAGTCCGTGGACGTCGAGGATCACGTTGCCGTTGTCGGTGGTGAAGCCCATCCGCCATTCGGGCTGGCCGCCCAGCAGCACCAGTTGGCGGGCGACGTAGCTCCTCGCCATCGGGATCACCTCGACCGGCAGCGGGAACTTGCCGAGCACCGGCACGAGCTTGGAGGCGTCGACGATGCAGACGTACTTGCGCGCGATCGCGGCGAGGATCTTCTCGCGCGTCAGGGCGCCGCCGCCGCCCTTGACCATCGCCCCGTGCTCGGTGACCTCGTCGGCGCCGTCGATGTACACCGGCAGGTCCGACACGTTGTTGGGGTCGTCGACGTAGATGCCGTGGGACTTCAGGCGCTCGGCCGTCTTCACCGAGCTCGCGACCGCGCCCTTGATGCGATGCTTGATCTTCGCCAGCTCGTCGATGAAGAACGTCGCGGTCGAGCCGGTGCCCACACCGACGTAGGCATCGTCGACGACGTATTTGAGCGCCGCCTTCGCCACCGCCTGCTTCAGTTCGTCCTGCGTCATTGTTGGCCCCCTGGGAAGGTCCGAGTGTAGCCCGGGTTGAGCGCCAGCGAAACCCGGGGCAATCGGGACCATTGCCAAGATCACCCGGGTTTCGCCGTCGGCTCAACCCGGGCTACGAACGGCCGGTCATGCCCCGCCGGTCACGCCGTGCCGGTCGCGCAATGCAGGGTTACAGGATCGCGCGCCGCAGGTCGGCGAGCAGCGCGCACAGGTGCGCGGTGAACCGCGCCGCCGCCGCGCCGTCGATCACGCGGTGGTCGTAGGAAAGGGACAGCGGCAGCATCAGCCTGGGCACGAAGCCCTGGCCGTCCCACACCGGCTTCAACGCGCTCTTCGACACGCCGAGGATCGCCACCTCCGGCGCGTTGATGATCGGCGTGAACGCGGTGCCGCCGATGCCGCCCAGGCTCGAGATGGTGAAGCATCCGCCCTGCATGTCGGCGGGGCCGAGCTTGCCTTCGCGCGCCTTCGCCGACAGCTCCCCCATCTCCCGCGCGAGCTCCAGCACGCTCTTGCGATCGGCATCGCGGATCACGGGGACGACGAGCCCGTTCGGCGTGTCGGCGGCGAAGCCGATGTTGAAGTACCGCTTCAGCACCAGGCTGTCGCCGTCAGGCGTGGAAACCAGCGAGGCGTTGAACTCGGGGAACCTGCGCAGCGCGGCGGCCGCGGCTGCGGTCAGGAACGCGAGCATCGTCACCTTGACGCCGGCCTTCTCGTGCTCCTTGTTGAGCGCGACGCGAAAGGCCTCGAGGCCCGTGATGTCCGCCTCGTCGAACTGCGTCACGTGCGGGATCATCACCCAGTTGCGGGCGAGGTTGGCGCCGGAGATCTTCCTGATCCGCGCGAGCGGACGCGATTCGATCGGGCCGAACCTGGCGAAATCGACCGTTGGCCACGGCAGCAGGTCGAGCGCGCCACCGCCCCTGGCCGTCGCGCCCGCCGCGCCGGCTGCCGCCGGCGCACCCGCGAGCGCGCCTTTGATGAATGCCTGCACGTCCTCCTGCAGGATCCGTCCCTTCGGTCCGGTGCCGGCGACCTTCGCCAGATCGACGCCCAGCTCGCGCGCGAACTTGCGCACCGACGGCGAGGCGTGGGGCGCCGCGAATGGTCCTTCGTCGGTCCGGGGCGCGGGCGGTGACGCCGTCGCGCCGGACGCGCGCGCAGGCGCGTCGCCGGCATCCGCACGTGCCGCGGGGTGCGCAACGGGCACGGGCGCGGGCTGGGGTGAGGCCGGCGCCGCGGCCGGCGGTGCCGCCGCCGCCGCGGTCGCGCCGCCCTCCGCGGTCTCCAGCGTCAGCACGACCACGCCCTCGGCGATGCGGTCGCCCAGCTTCACCTTGATCTCCTTGACCGTGCCCGCGGCCGGCGAGGGCACGTCCATCGTCGCCTTGTCGGATTCGAGGGTGATCAGCGAGTCCTCCGCCTTCACCGCGTCGCCGGGCTGCACGAAGATCTCGATGACGGGAACGTCCTTGAAGTCGCCGATGTCGGGGACCTTCACTTCGATGGTGGCCATGGGAACCTCGGGGGGCGGAGTGGGGTCGGTCACGCGGTCCACGGCGCCGGCTTCGCCGCGTCGATGCCGTACGCGCGCATCGCCTCGACCACCCTGGCTGCCGGCAGCGCGCCGTCGTCGGCGAGCGCCTTCAGCGCCGCGACGGCGACGTAGCGGCGATCGACCTCGAAGAACGCGCGGAGGTTCTCGCGCGTGTCCGAGCGCCCGAAGCCGTCCGTGCCGAGCACCACGTAGCGGCGCGGGACGTGGGCCCGGATCTGCTCGGCGAATGCGCGGACGTAATCGGAGGCGGCGATCACCGGCCCGCGCGTGCCCGCGAGGCAGGCCTCGACGTGCGAGCGTTTCGGCGGCGCCGCCGGATCGAGCATGTTCGCGCGGGCAACCGCATTGCCTTCGCGGGCGAGCTCGGTGAAGCTCGGGCAGCCCCACAGGTCGGCATCCACGCCCCAGTCGCTCTTCAGCAGGTCGGCGGCAGCGATCACCTCGCGGAAGATCGTGCCCGAGCCCAGCAGCTGGACGCGCGGCGCCGCGCCGCCCGCCTCGGCGCCCGCACGGAACAGGTACATCCCCTTGATGATGTCCGGGGCCGCGCCCTCCGGCATCGCTGGGTGCACGTAGTTCTCGTTCATCACCGTCAGGTAGTAGTAGACGTCCTCCTGCTCGGCGTACATTCGGCGCAGCCCGTCCTGCACGACGACCGCGAGCTCGTAGCCGAAGGTCGGGTCGTACGAGATGCAGTTGGGAATGATCGACGCCTGGATGTGCGAATGGCCGTCCTCGTGCTGCAGGCCTTCGCCGTTCAGCGTCGTGCGGCCGGCGGTGCCGCCCAGCAGGAAGCCGCGCGAGCGCATGTCGCCGGCGGCCCAGGCGAGGTCGCCGATGCGCTGGAAGCCGAACATCGAGTAGAAGATGTAGAAGGGGATCATCTGCACGCCGTGCGTCGAGTACGCGGTCGCCGCCGCGATCCAGTCGCACATCGCCGCCCGGCTCGTTGATCCCCTCCTGCAGGATCTGGCCGGCCTTGCTCTCCTTGTAGAACATCAGCTGGTCGGCGTCCTGCGGCGTGTAGAGCTGCCCCTTCTGGTTCCAGATGCCGAGCTGGCGGAACAGGCCCTCCATGCCGAACGTCCGCGACTCGTCGGGGACGATCGGCACGATGTGCTTCGCGAGGCTCTTGTCGCGCAGCAGCAGCTGGAGGATCTGGACGAACGCCATCGTCGTCGAGATCTCGCGCTCCTCGGTGCTCTTGAGGAAGCGCTCGAACGCGCCGAGCTCGGGGATCGCCAGCGGCGCGGCCTTCGTGCGCCGCATCGGCAGGTAGCCGCCGAGCTCCTTGCGCCGCGCGTGCATGTACTCGTCCTCGAGCGAGCCGGCCGGGAACGTGACGTACGGGACTTCGTCGAGCTTGTCGTCGGGGACGGGGATGTTGAACCGGTCGCGGAAGCGGCGGATCGACTCGCGCGACATCTTCTTCTGCTGGTGCGTGGTGTTCTGCGCCTCGCCGGAATCGCCCATGCCGTAGCCCTTGATCGTCTTGGCGAGGATGACGGTCGGCTGGCCCTTGTGATTGGCCGCGGCGTGGTAGGCGGCGTACACCTTGAACGGGTCGTGGCCGCCGCGGTTCAACTTCCAGACGTCGTCGTCCGACCAGTCGGCGACGAGCTCCTTCAGCTCCGGGGTGTTGAAGAAATGCTCGCGCACGTACGCGCCGTTCTTCGACTTGATCGTCTGGTACTCGCCGTCGACGACCTCCATCATCCGCCGCATCAGGATTCCCTTCTTGTCGCGGGCGAACAGCGGGTCCCAGTGGCGGCCCCAGACCACCTTGATGACGTTCCAGCCGGAACCGCGGAAATCGCTCTCGAGCTCCTGGATGATCTTGCTGTTGCCGCGCACCGGGCCGTCGAGGCGCTGCAGGTTGCAGTTGACGACGAAGATCAGGTTGTCGAGGTTCTCGCGTCCCGCCATGCCGATCGCGCCCATCGACTCCGGCTCGTCCATCTCGCCGTCGCCGCAGAAGCACCAGACCTTGCGGTCCGCGGCGTCGATGATCGCGCGGTCGTGCAGGTACTTCATGAAGCGCGCCTGATAGATCGCCATCAGCGGCCCGAGACCCATCGACACCGTCGGAAACTGCCAGAATTCCGGCATCAGCCACGGATGGGGGTACGACGAGATTCCGCGGCCGTCGACTTCCTGGCGGAAGCTGTCCATCTGCTCGGCGGTGAGGCGTCCGAGCATGAACGCCCGCGCGTAGACGCCGGGCGCCGAATGGCCCTGCACGAAGACGAGGTCGCCGCCGTGGGTCTCGGACGGGGCGCGCCAGAAATGGTTGAAGCCGATGTCGTAGAGCATCGCCGCCGAGGCGAAGCTCGCGATGTGGCCGCCGACGTTGGTGTCCTTGTTCGCGCGCACCACCACGGCCATCGCGTTCCAGCGCACGTAGTGGCGGATGCGCTGCTCGATGGCGAAGATGCCGGGAAGCCGTTCCTGCGCCGCCACCGGGATCGTGTTGATGTACGCGGTGTTCGCCGAGAACGGGAGGTAGGCGCCGGAGCGGCGCGCCCGATCGATCAGCTGCTCGATGAGGAAGTGCGCGCGCTCCGGTCCTTCGTTCGCGAGCACGCCGTCGAGCGCGTCGAGCCATTCCCGCGTCTCGCCGGGGTCGTTGTCGGGGATGCAGTTCCATGGCGGGGCTCCTCGGACGGCTGCGCGGGACCGCGGAACGGGTCCGGCGCCTTCGGCCGTGATTGTAAGCGCACTGCGTCAGGGCGGCGCGTCGGCGCCTCGCAGTGAGCGCCTACTTGCGATGCGTGTAGAGCAGCCGCAGCCCGCCGATCAGCGCCAGCGACGCGAATGCGATGAAGCCGGCGCGGTAGCTTCCGGTGACTCCGGCGAGCAGCGCGAACGTCGGCGGCCCGACCACGACGCCGGCGAAGGTGATGAAGCCGGCGGCGCCGGTGACGGCCCCCGCCTGGCCGGCGGGCGCCAGCCGGGCAACCTGCGCCAGCTGCACGCCGTTCCACCCGATGGCTGTCGCGCCGAAGCAGGCGCACACCGCGAGCACCGCGACCATCGGCCACCCGGCGCTGAACGCCGCCGCGAGGTAGCCGCATGCGCCGGTGCCGACGCCGATGGCGCCCAACAGCGCTTTCGGGTGGACGAACCGGTCCGCGGTCGCGCCCCAGACGATGCGCCCGGCGACGCCGCCGACGTTGGCCACGGTCAGCGCGAGCCCGGCGGCGACCAGCGAATAGCCCATCTCCTCGCTGAGATACACGACCAGGAAGCTCAACAGGCACATCTGCGTGGCGGCGTAGGCGAATGCGGTGAGCGCCATCTCCGCGAGGTCGCGCTGGCCGAGCACCAGCCGCAACGGCGCCAGCACGCCGCGCAGCGACACCCGCGTCGAGCCGCGGCGGTCGGCATCGAGTCGCCGTCGCGTCGCCTGGGCCACCAGCACGATGACGATGCCGCTGGCCGCCACGACCGCGAACGTCGGGCGCCAGCCGTACGCCAGGGCGAAGCCCGGCAGCACCGCTCCGGCGAGCGCGACGCCTGCCGGAACGCCGGTCTGCTTGATCGAAAAGGTGAGCGCAACCCGCTCCGGCGGCGCGGTGCGCACCAGCAGGTGCGACGACGCCGGCGTGATCGGGCCGTACCCCAGCCCGATGATCACCGGCGCCAGCATGATCAGCGCGAGGCCCGGTCCGGCGGCGCGCGTGACCGGAAGCAGCAGGACGAGGCCGGCCGCGCAGAACAGCACGCAGGCCTGCGACACGCGGATCGAGCCGTGGCGGGCGATGAAGTCGCCCGAGGCGAGGCTGCCCGACGCCGCGCCGACGTAGGCGAGCCCGACGAAGACCCCGATCAGCGCCGGCGGCAGCCCGAGGTCGCGCGCGATCTCGGGCGCGAGCACGGCGGTCGCCGCGGTCGCGAGCGACGTGTAGACCTGGATGCCGAGCGTGATCGCCAGCGCGACCGCAGCGGTGCGCGCGGCGGCAGGCCGGCGCCGCGATCACTGGACTACCTTCGTGCTGCGCACTCCGGTGTTCGCCCTTGGGACGGCCCGGCGGTCTCACGCGGTCATGCGGCCGGCGCCGCGATCGTCTGCCGCTCGGTGACGACGAGGTCGATCCGCAGATCGTGCGGGCCGACGGGAACGCGGTCCACGACCTGCAGCGCGAACGCGCCGGCCACGCGCGGGGCGTCCCGCGCGACGAGCGGCAGCAGCCGGTCGTAGTAGCCGCCGCCGTAGCCCAGGCGGGCCCCGGAGGCGTCGAATGCCACGCCCGGCACCAGCACCCAGTCGATCGCGCCCGGCGCGACGGCCGGGCAGTCCGCCCGGGGCTCCCGGATGCCCCATTGACCGGCGACGACGTCGGCCACCGGATCGCGGATGGCGTGCAGCGCGAGCATCCGCGTGCCGGCGTCCACGCGCGGCAGCACCACGGTCGCGCCGGCGGCGAGGGCGGCACGCACGAGCGGCAGGGTGTCCCATTCGCTGCGGAACGGCAGCGTCATCATCACCGTGCGCGCCGCGGAGAACGAGGGCAGCGCAAGGATCCGGTCGGCGATCGCCTGCGCGGCCGCGGTGCGCTGCGGCGCGGGACAGGCGTCGCGCAGCGCGAGGATGCGCTCGCGCAGGACGCGTTTGGCCTCGCGCAGCGCAATGCCGGCCGCATCGGGCGGCGGGGACGCGGGATTCGGGCTCATCGCTCGATGGTAACGCATGCGCGCCGCCCGGGGATTGCCGCCGGCGGGGGCGCAGCGCGATCGCCTATAATCCAAAGCTTAGCCGGGAACCATCCATGAAGAACAATCACCAGCTCTACCGCGACCGCCGTTCATTGCTGCTGCAGAAGATGCGCGCACAGACGGGCGGCGGGCTCGCGCTCGTCCCGACCGCGCCCGAGGCGCTGCGCAACCGCGATTCGCACTACCCATACCGCCACGACAGCTATTCGTACTATCTGTCCGGATTCGCCGAGCCGGAGGCGGTGATTGCGCTGATCGCGCGCGACGGCGGCGACCAGCAGATCCTGTTCTGCCGCGAGAAGAACGAGGAGCGCGAGATCTGGGACGGCTTTCGCTACGGTCCGGACGCCGCGCGCGAGATCTTCGGCTTCGACGCCGCGCACCCGATCGCCGCGCTCGCCGCGATGCTTCCCGATCTCGCGTCCGACCAGCCCGCGATCTACACGCCGCTCGGGCTCTTTTCCGCCTGGGACCGGATGATCGCGGACCTTCTCAACGAGGTGCGCGGCCGCGCGCGCACCGGCGTCAGCGCCCCGGAGGAGATCGTCGACGTGCGCCAGGCGGTCGACGCGATGCGCCTCGTCAAGGATGAGCACGAAGTCGCGCTGATGCGCCGCGCGGCGGCCATCTCCGCGGGCGCGCACCGGCGGGCGATGCAGAAGACGCGTCCCGGCTGGCACGAGTACCAGGTCGAGGCCGAGCTGGCGCACGAATTCCTGAGTCACGGCGCGCAGGCCGTGGCCTATCCCTCGATCGTCGCGGGCGGCCCCAACGCCTGCGTGCTGCACTATCGCAGCAACGACCGCCAGCTGCAGGACGGCGAACTGCTGCTGATCGACGCCGGCTGCGAGTTCGGCAGCTATGCGTCGGACATCACGCGCACGTTTCCGGTCAACGGCCGGTTCACGGGGCCGCAGCGCGACGTCTACGAGCTCGTCCTCGCGTCGCAGCTTGCGTGCATCGACGCCGTGAAGCCGGGTGCGGACTTCCACGATTACCACAAGGTCGCCGAGCGCGTGCTCGCGCAGGGCTACATCGACCTCGGCCTGCTCTCCGGCTCGCTCGACGAAGCACTGGAGTCCGGCAGCTACAAGCAGTTCTACATGCATCGCGCCGGCCACTGGCTCGGCCTCGACGTCCACGATGCCGGGCTCTACCAGGTCAAGGGGGCGTCGCAGAAGCTGGTGCCGGGCATGGTGCTCACCGTCGAGCCGGGCACCTACATCCGCCCCGCCGACAATGTCCCCGAGCAGTTCTGGAACATCGGCGTGCGCATCGAGGACGACGTCCTCGTCACCGCGAGCGGCACCGAGAACCTGACGGCGGCCACGCCGAAGAGCGTGCCCGACGTCGAGGCGGCCTGCGCGCGTTGATGCTGCGCGCCCGGGCGCGGGGGCGCGGCAATCGGAGCTGCGAGGGCAACGTGACCGGTCCCCGAGGGTGAAGGAGCGCTGATGCTGCCGGATGTCGTGATCGTCGGCGCCGGACCGGTCGGCGCCACGCTGGCGCTGGGGCTTGCCGACGGCGACGCCTCGGTCACCGTCCTCGATGCCCGGGGCGCGGGCGAACCGGCGCGCGGCGAGCGCTCGCTCGCGCTGTCGCACGGCGCGCGGCTGATCCTCGAGCGGCGCGGCGTGTGGGGCGTGCTCGCGGAACAGGCAGGCGCGGTGACGCCGATCACCGCCATCGACATCTCGCAGGCCGGCGGATTCGGCATGGCGCGCCTTGCCGCCGCCGACCACGACCTGCCGGCGCTGGGCTATGTGGTGAGCTACCAGGCGCTGCAGGGGGCGCTCGACGCGGCGCTCGCGCGGACCGGGATCAAGGTGCGGCACGGGATCACGGTGGCGCGCGTCGGCGGCACGCCCGCGTACGCCAGCGTCGAGGTCGCCGGCGCAGGCGCCGACGCGATCACGGCGCGCCTGGCGGCGGTGGCGGACGGCACCGGCGCCGCGGTGGCCGGCGTGGCCCGGCGGCGGCACGATTACGGGCAGGTCGCATTGATCGCCGGCATCTGGCGCGAGGAGCCCCATGCGGGACTCGCCTACGAGCGCTTCACGCCGGAAGGTCCCGTCGCGCTGTTGCCGGAAGGCGATCACTACGGGCTCGTCTGGACGGCGACCCCGGACCGTGCCCGGGAACTGCTGGCCCTCGACGACGCGGCGTTTCTCGCGGCGCTGGCGCGGCACTTCGGCAACCGGACCCACGGCTTCACCCGCGTGGCCGACCGCAGAACGTTCCCGCTGGCGCTGGAATTCGCGCCGACCGCCGTCGGCACGCGTTGCGTCGTGCTCGGCAACGCGGCGCAGGCGCTGCACCCCGTCGCGGGGCAGGGCTTCAACCTCGGGCTGCGCGATGCCGCGGAGCTGGCGCAGATCGTGCTGGACACGCCGCGCGATTCGATCGGCGACGCCGCGATGCTCGCCCGCTATGCCGGACGCCGCCGCAGCGACCGCTGGGCCGGGATCGCGTTCACGCACGGGCTCGTCGGCGTCTTCGGCAACGACCTCCCGTTCCTGAGTTGGCCGCGCGGGTTGGCGCTCACTCTTCTCGACGCGCTCCCCGGCGCGCGGCGCGCGTTCACGCGCGCGGTGATCTTCGGGCTCCGCTGACCCCGGTTTCGCTCGCGCGCGACCCGGGCTGCTCCGACGGCGGACAGTTTGCGCGCGATCGATTCGCAATTGTGCGGCCGCGACGCTCCACCAACGAATGTGCGCACGAGGATGCGCCTTGCGGTTCGCAGAACCGGTATAATTCGCTCCCCGCCTCGCGCTCCAATCCCTTTTCGCCTGTCCATAGATCGTGCACATCGGCCCCTATCACATCGCGAACAATCTCGCTGTCGCGCCGATGGCCGGAGTGACCGACCGGCCGTTTCGCCAGCTGTGCAAGCGGCTGGGCGCGGGCTACGCGATCTCCGAGATGGTCGCGTCGAACCCGAGGCTGCGCGACACCGCGAAGTCGCTGCGCCGCACCGACCACGCCGGGGAGTTCGCGCCGATCGCCGTGCAGATCGCCGGTGCGGATCCCGTGCAGATGGCCGACGCCGCGCGCCACAACGTCGAGCGCGGCGCGCAGATCATCGACATCAACATGGGCTGTCCCGCGAAGAAGGTCTGCAATGCGGCGGCCGGATCGGCGCTCCTCGGCAACGAGGCGCTGGTCGCGGCGATCGTGCAGGCCGTGGTCGGCGCGGTGAGCGTGCCGGTGACGCTCAAGATCCGCACCGGCCCTGCGCCCGGCAACCGCAATGCGGTGCGCATCGCGCGCATCGCCGAGGACGCCGGCATCCTCGCCCTCGCTGTCCACGGCCGCACCCGCGCGTGCGCCTTCGTCGGCCCGGTCGAGTACGACACCATCCGCGCGGTCAAGGCGGCCGTGCGCATTCCCGTGATCGCCAACGGCGACATCGACACTCCGGAAGCCGCGCGCGACGTGCTTGCCCGCACCGGCGCCGACGCCGTGATGATCGGACGCGCCGCCCAGGGCCGGCCGTGGATATTCCGCGAGATTCGCCACTTCCTCGATCACGGCACGCACCTGCCGCCGCCGACGGTGGAGGAGGCGCGCGCGGTCATCGTCGCGCACCTCGCCGATCACTACGCGCTCTACGGCGAGAGCGCCGGCGTGCGCAGCGCGCGCAAGCATCTCGGGTGGTACACGATGCATCTCGCCGGCGGAGGCGATTTCCGCCGGGAAATCAACGCGGCGGAAACGACCGGAGCGCAGCTCGCGGCGGTCCGCCGGCTTTTCGATCGCCTGGCCGGCCACGGCGAGCGTCTCGACTACCGCGCGCCCGCGCCGGAGGTCGTCGACGCCCGCGCCGCGTTCGGCCAGGCGCTCCGACCGACGCCATGGGGCGGGGAGGCCCTTGCCGCGTGAGAAAAACCCTGCGCATCAACGGTGGCAATGAAATCGGCAAGACCGTCGAGAAGTCCCTCGACGAATACTTCCGCAAGCTCGACGGCGAGCCGCCGCACGGCATCTACGACATGGTCATCACGCACGTCGAGCGCGCGGTGATCGTCTCGGTGATGACGCGCGCGAACGGCAACCAGACGCAGGCCGCCGACATGCTCGGGTTGAACCGCAACACGCTGCGCGCCAAGCTCGCGAAATACGGCATCCGCTGACCGGCTGCGGCGGGGGCGCCGCCGCCCTGCCGCGGACGTCGGGCGGGGCGCGCGATCCTCGTGCCGTGCCCCGGCCGCCGGAGCCATCCCAACGCAACCACGCATTCAGGTTTCCGCATGTCCGCCGCCATGACGCAAGCGCTGCTCTCGGTTTCCGACAAGTCCGGGCTCGTCGAATTCGCAACCGGCCTCGCGCGCCTCGGCGTGCGGCTGCTGTCCACCGGGGGCACGGCGAAGGCGCTCTCCGGCGCCGGGCTGCCGGTCACCGAGATCGGCGACTACACCGGTTTCCCCGAGATGCTCGACGGTCGCGTGAAGACGCTGCACCCGAAGGTGCACGGCGGCATCCTCGCGCGGCGCGACCTGCCGGAGCACGTCGCGGCGCTCGCGGCGCACGACATCCCGCCGATCGACCTCGTCGTCGTCAACCTCTATCCGTTCCGCGAGACCGTCGCGCGCGAGGGGTGCACCCTCGACGATGCGATCGAGAACATCGACATCGGCGGACCGACGATGGTGCGCGCAGCCGCGAAGAACTGGCGGCACGTGGGCATCGTCGTCGACCCGGCGGATTACGCGGGCGTGCTTGCCGAGCTGGGCGCGGGCGGCGGCGCGCTGTCGCAGGCGACGCGCTACGCGCTGGCGGCGAAGGCGTTCTCGCACACCGCGTCGTACGACGGCGCGATCTCGAACTGGCTGACCGCGCGCGGCGCCGACGGCGCCGCGGCGGCGTTCCCCGACCGCTTCAACGTGCAGGCGCACAAGGTGCAGGACCTGCGCTACGGCGAGAACCCGCACCAGCAGGCGGCGTTCTACCGCGACGAGCAGGCGGCGCCGGGAACCATCGCCACCTACCGTCAGCTGCAGGGCAAGGAGCTGTCGTACAACAACATCGGCGACAGCGACGCCGCCTGGGAATGCGTGAAGACCTTCGCCAGCCTCGGCGACCACGCGGCCTGCGTGATCGTCAAGCACGCCAACCCCTGCGGCGTGGCGATCGCCGCCACGCCGCTCGACGCCTACCGGAAGGCGCTGGCGACCGATCCGGTGTCGGCATTCGGCGGCATCATCGCCTTCAACCGGCCCGTCGACGCGGCGACGGTCGAGGCGGTGTCGGCGCAATTTCTCGAGGTGCTGATCGCGCCGGCCTACACCGCCGACGCCCTCGCCGTGATCGCGAAGAAGGTCAACGTCCGCGTGCTCGAGATCGCGCTGCCGCCGGCGCGCCCGCGCGCTCCCGCGCAGTGGGACTGGAAGCGCGTCGGCGGCGGCCTGCTGCTGCAGAGCGCCGACGACCGCAACGTCCAGCCGGAAGAACTGCGGACGGTGACGAAGAAGGCGCCCACGCCGGCGCAGCTCGCCGACCTGCTCTTCGCATGGCGGGTCGCCAAGTTCGTGAAGTCCAACGCGATCGTCTACTGCGGCGACGGCGCCACGCTGGGCATCGGCGCCGGGCAGATGAGCCGCGTGGACTCCACGCGCATCGCGGCGATCAAGGCCGGGCGCGCCGGCCTGCCGCTCGCCGGCTCGGTCGTCGCCTCCGACGCGTTCTTTCCGTTCCGCGACGGGCTCGACGTCGTCGCCGACAACGGCGCGGCCGCGGTGATCCAGCCCGGCGGCAGCATGCGCGACGACGAGGTGATCGCGGCTGCCGACGAGCGCGGCATCGCGATGGTCTTCACCGGCATCCGCCATTTCCGCCACTGACGAGTCGAGCATGGAGCGAATCGAACGATGGGCGCGGCTTGCCGCGTGGGTCACGGTGCTCGGGCTGGGCGTCGCCGCTCCGGCCCGCGCCGCCGAGTGCAGCGACCTTTGGGAATGGCTCAACACCGCCTGCCGGCGGTTGGCCGACACGTACAACAAGGGCGGCAACCAGCTGCTGGTGTCGGGCTATGCGTGGCATCTGCCCTACACGTGGACCCCGGAAAAGCGCGCGGAGGAAAACGAGCTTGCCTGGGGCGGCGGGTTCGGCCGGTCCCTGGAGCGCGAGAACGGCGACACCGACACCGTCTACGCGCTGATCTTCAGCGACTCGCACAGCAAGCCGCAGTACAACATCGGCTACGGCTGGTCCACGTACTGGGGCCAGCGCAGCGGCCTGCAGGCCGGGCTCGGCTACACGGCGATGGTGGTCGCGCGCAACGACATCTTCAACGGCTGGCCGTTTCCGGCGCTGCTGCCGCTCGTCTCGCTGCGCTACGACAAGGCGACGCTCTTCAGCACCTACATACCGACGGTGGGCGGCGTCAACAACGGCAGCGTCCTGTACGTCTTCGGCATGATCGGCCTGGATTAGATCTCTCAAAGTGAACGTCCTCGTCATCGGCGGCGGCGGTCGCGAGCACGCGCTGGCGTGGAAGCTCGCGCAGTCGCCGCGCGTGGCCAAGGTCTTCGTGGCGCCCGGCAACGCCGGCACCGCGGGCGACCCCGGGCTCGTCAACGTCGCGCTGGCGACCAACGACGAGCTGGTCGCGTTCGCGCTCGAGCAGAAGATTGCGCTGACGGTGGTCGGGCCCGAGGCGCCGCTCGCCGCCGGCGTCGTCGACGCGTTCCGCGCCGCGGGGCTCAAGATCTTCGGCCCCACGCGCGACGCGGCGCAACTGGAGAGCTCGAAGGACTTCGCCAAGGCCTTCATGGCGCGCCACGGCATTCCGACGGCGGGCTACGCGACGTTCACCGACGCCGCGGCCGCGCACCGCTACATCGACCAGCGCGGCGCGCCGATCGTCGTCAAGGCCGACGGCCTCGCCGCCGGCAAGGGCGTGGTGGTGGCGGCGACGGCGCAGGAAGCGCACGCAGCCATCGATGCGATGCTGGTCGGAAACGCGCTGGGGGATGCCGGCGCGCGCGTCGTGATCGAGGACTTCCTCGACGGCGAGGAGGCGAGCTTCATCGTGATGGTCGACGGCCGCAACGTGCTGGCGCTCGCGTCGTCGCAGGACCACAAGCGCCTCGGCGACGGCGACAGCGGGCCGAACACCGGCGGCATGGGCGCGTACTCGCCGGCGCCGGTGGTCACGCCGGCGCTGCACGCGCGGATCATGCGCGAGGCTATCCTGCCGGCGGTGGCGGGGATGGCCGCCGACGGCATTCCCTACACGGGGTTCCTGTACGCCGGCGTGATGATCGACGCGGCGGGCACGCCTCGGGTGCTCGAGTTCAATTGCCGGATGGGCGACCCCGAGACGCAGCCGATCATCATGCGGCTGAAGTCCGACCTCGTCGATCTCGTCGTGCATGCGGTCAACGGCACGCTCGACGCCGCGGAAGCCGAATGGGACCGCCGGGCGGCGCTCGGCGTGGTCGTCGCCGCGGCCGGCTATCCCGGGAATCCGCGTCGCGGCGACGCGATCACGGGCCTTCCCGCCGACGCGCCGGACGTCAAGGTGTTTCACGCCGCAACGCAGCGGCAGGACGACCGCGTCGTGGTCACCGGCGGGCGCGTGCTGTGCGTGACGGCGCTCGGCGATTCGGTGAAGCAGGCGCAGCGCGCGGCCTATGCGGCGATGGCCGGCATTCACTTCGACGGCATGCAGTATCGCCGCGACATCGGCCACCGCGCCCTCGCCGCACGCAAGGGTTGAGGCAGCGGTGGACGTCAGCGCGCCCCGCGACTACTTCATCGGACTGCAGGCGCGCATCGTCGCGCAGCTGGAGGCGATCGACGGGCAGCCGTTTCGCCGCGACGAATGGACGCGCCCCGAAGGCGGCGGCGGGATCTCCCGGCTCATCGAGGAGGGCAACGTCCTCGAGCGCGGCGGCGTCAATTTTTCCCACGTGATGGGCGCCAAGCTGCCGCCGTCGGCGTCGGCGGGACGGCCCGGGATCGCCGGCCGCGCATGGGAGGCGATGGGCGTGTCGCTGGTCCTGCATCCGCGCAATCCGTATGCGCCGACCGTGCACCTGAACGTGCGGATGTTCGTCGCGCATGCGGCCGCCGGGCAGGCAGGCGACGGCGTCGCCGACGACGTCTGGTGGTTCGGCGGCGGGATGGACCTCACGCCCTACTACGGGTTCGCAGACGACGCCGCGCATTTCCATCGCACGTGCCGCGACGCGCTGGCGCCGTTCGGCGCGGACGTCCACGCGAAGTACAAGCGCTGGTGCGACGAGTACTTCTTCCTGCGCCACCGGCAGGAGCCGCGCGGCGTCGGCGGCATCTTCTACGACGATCTCAACGAAGGCGGATTCGACCGCTGCTTCGCGCTCACCCGCAGCGTGGGCGACCACTTCCTCGACGCGTACGCGCCGGTGCTGGCACGGCGCAAGGACACGCCCTACGGCGAGCGCGAGCGCGACTTCCAGGCTTACCGCCGCGGCCGCTACGTCGAATTCAACCTGGTCTGGGACCGCGGCACGCTGTTCGGGCTGCAGTCGAACGGCCGCACCGAAGCGATCCTGATGTCGCTGCCGCCGATCGTCAAATGGCGCTACGACTGGAAGCCGGCCCCGGGCACGCCGGAAGCGCGCCTCGCCACCGACTTTCTCGTCGCCAGGGACTGGCTCGAGGGTGCCGATGAGCACTGAGCCGCCGCGCGGCGCCGACGACGCGCACCTGATCGAGGCGCGCGTCTCGTCGGAAACGGTTTTCCAGGGCAACCTGCTGCAGGTGCGGCGCGACACCGTGCGCCTGCCTGACGGCCAGCTGGCGAAGCGCGAGTACATCGTGCATCCCGGCGCGGTGCTGGTGGTGCCGGTGCTGCCGGACGGACGGCTCGTCGATCGAGCGCCAGTTCCGCTACCCGCTCGATCGCGTGTTCGTCGAGTTCCCGGCCGGCAAGCTCGATCCCGGCGAGTCGCCGCTCGCGACCGCGCAGCGCGAGCTGATCGAGGAGGCGGGGTACGCGGCCGCAGAGTGGACAAGGCTCGGCGTCATCCACCCGCTGCTCTCCTATTCCACGGAGGCGATCGACCTCTACGTCGCCACCGGCCTCACGCACGTCGGCGCGAAGCTCGACGACGGCGAGTTCCTCGAGATCGGCGCGATGAGCGTCGGCGAGATGTTCGCCGCGGTCGACCGCGGCCTGATCACCGACGCGAAGACCGTCACCGCGTTGTTCCTGTACGCGCGCCACGTCCGGTATCGCGAGTGATCGCGCGGCGGCTCGTCTTCCGCGGCCGCGCACGGGCCTGCCACGGCATTGCGCATGCTGCAGACCGTTTGACACTTTGACACTCGGGGCTTGCGTGATCCCCGTCAACGAGCCGCTGATCACCGACGAAGCGAAGAAGTACGTCGCCGAGGTCATGGCCTCCGGCTGGATATCGTCGGCCGGACCGGCGGTCGAGCGTTTCGAGCGCAGCTTCGCCGACTTCCTCGGCGTGAAGCACGCCGTGACGACGACCAGCGGCACCACCGCGCTTCACCTCGCGCTGGCGGCGCTCGGCATCGGGCCGGGCGATGAAGTGATCGTGCCCGATTTCACGATGATCGCGACGGTCTGCGCCGTACTCTACACCGGCGCCGCGGCGGTCTTCGTCGACTGCGAGCCCGACACCTACACGCTCGATGCGAGCCTCGTCGGGAAGGCGATCACCCGGCGCACCAAGGCCATCGTCCCGGTCCACATCTTCGGGCACAGCGCCGACATGGACCCGATACGGGCACTCGCCGACGCGCACGGCCTGTGGGTCGTCGAGGACGCGGCCGAGGCGCATGGAGCGACGTACAAGCAGCGGCTCTGCGGCTCGCTGGGGCATCTCGCCGCATTCAGCTTCTACGCCAACAAGATCATCACCACCGGCGAGGGCGGCATGGTCGTGACCGACGACGGCGCCCTGGCGGCGCGGGCACGCCTGCTGCGCAACATGGCGCACCGCCCGGGCCAACGGTTCCGGCACGACGAGCTCGGCTACAACTACCGGATGACCAGCCTGCAGGCCGCGTGCGGCCTCGGCCAGCTGGAACACATCGACGCCTTCGTGGAACGCAAGCGCCGGATGGCCAGTGGACTACGGCCGCAGGCTCCACGGAATCGACGGCCTGCGCCTCCCGGTCACCCGGCCGTGGGCCGGCAACGTGCATTGGATGTACGCGGTGCTGCTGGAAGATTGCTTTCCCTGGTCGCGCGACGTCTTCCGCGCGAAGCTGGCGCAACGCGGGGTCGATACGCGCGACTTTTTTCCGTCTTCGGCGAGTCAGCCGATGGTGCGCAAGCAGGGCCCGGCGCAGGGTCCTTTCCCCATTGCCGAGGCTATCGCGGCGCGCGGGGTGTGCCTTCCGTCCGGGCTCGCTCTCACGAACGAGCAGCTCGATTTCGTCTGCGACGCCATCGACGACATCGTTCGATGATCGGTGAGCGCCCTGCCGCTGGCGCCGCGTCGTTCTTCGCGCGTGCACGACAATTCCTTGCCCTGATCTCGCGGTTTCGGCTGCGCCATGCGCGTGCCCTGCCGCTGGCGCTGACCGTGGTCGCGAGCGAGTTGCTGTTCCGTTTGCCATTCTGGCGGCGCGGCGCGGGACCGCCCGCGCAGCTCGATTGGGGGGTCGGCGTCAGCGTCGTCATTCCCGAGCGCGGGGCGCCGGCGATGCTCGGCAGTTGCCTGCGTCACCTGTACGCGGCCGTGGCGAACCTCGGCGAGCCCGCCGAGGTCATCGTCGTCGTGAATGGTTCGCCGCTCGACGACTACGCGGGCCTGCGGGCCGATTACCCCGACGTTCGCTGGCTGCACGCCGCCGAGCCGATGGGGTTCACGCGCGCGGTTCTCGCCGGGATCGCCGAGGCGAAGCACGGGGCGATCTACCTGCTCAACAACGACATGCTGCTCGACGCGGACGCGCTGCGGGAGACGCTCCGGTGGCGCGCAGCGCACGTCGTCGCCGTCGCCTCGCAGATCTTTCTTCAGGACTCGCAACGGCGCCGCGAGGAGACCGGCTGGACGTCCATGGCCGTCGAGTCGGGGTTGCCGGTGCCGCGCCACGAGACGCCGCGCGGCGAAACGGCGCGCGGCGCCGTCTGGGCGGGCGCCGGCTCGGCGCTGTTTCACGCCGGATACCTGCGGCAACGGCTGCCGGACAGCCTGCTGTTCGATCCATTCTACTGGGAAGACGTCGACGTCTGCGTGCGCGCATGGCGGCAGGGCTACGAGGTCGTCTTCTGCCCGCGTTCGATCGCCTGGCACAAGCACCGGGCGACGGTGCAGCGCTACTTCCCGCCCGCCGAAGTGGCGCGGATATTCGAGCGCAACCGGATCCAGTTCGAGCTGCGCAACCCCTTCCCGCCGCAGAGCCTGAAGGCGACGCTGGGCCACGTGGCGCGCCTCGATCGCGCGACGCTCTGCCGAACTGGGATCGTGGCGGCGCTGCGCAGCGCTCTGGCGCGCGCGCCGGCGGGCGTTCCGCGCGGCCTACCGGGACATGGACTATGCCGTCATGTGGGCGAAACGCCACGCGCGGCCTCTCGGGCGGCCGCACCCGCGCCCGATCGTCGTGGTCGTCTCCCCGTTCGTCGTCCTTCCTCCCCGGCACGGCGGCGCCGTGCGGACGTACCGTCTCGCGGTCGAGCTCGCGCGGGACTTCGAGGTCATCCTGCTGAGCGACGAGCTCGATCTGTACGGCGAGCCGCACGCCATCGACCACGCGCCGTTCGCTGCGGTGCACCTGGTGCGCGGGCGCCCCGGCGCATCGCCGCGCCCGTCGGCCGGGCGCATTGCGCGCATCGAGACCCATTCGCATCGAGCCTTCAAGGACGAGCTTCGCCGGATCCTGGACGTCTACCGGCCGGTGGCCGTGCTGGTCGAGCACATGGAACTGGCCGGGCTGGTGGACGTCGCGCCTGCCGCGCGCCCTGCGTTCGTTCTCGACCTGCACGACGTGCTGCTGTGCCCGGACGACCCAGCGCAGTTCGAGGCCGATCGCTTCGAGCTGCAGCTGATCGATCGTTTCGACGGCGTGGCGGTTTCCTCACGCGAAGACCGGGCGCTGTTGGGGGGGCGGCCGGCGCGGCTGGTGCCCAACGGGTTCGACCGCGCGCTGTTGGCGGATTACGCGCCGTCGCGGGGCCATCGCGGCATTCTGTTCGTGGGGCCGTTTCGCGTGCCGAACAACTGGCAGGGCATTCGCGAATTCCTGGAACAGGCGTATCCCGGCGTCGAGGCCGCGGTCGCCGGCGTCTCGATCACCATCGTGGGCGGCCGCGGCGCGCTCCGGCTGGCAGCGGAGCATGCCTGTTTCGCGCGGCCGTCGGTCCACGTGCTCGAGGAGGTGGACGACCTGCGCCCGCTGCTCCACGCATGCGCCTTGACCATCAACCCGCAACCCGAGCTGCGCGGGTCGAGTCTCAAGCTGATCGAGTCGCTTGCCGCCGGCCGCGTCTGCCTGACCACCCGTGTCGGCGCGCGAGGCTGGCTGGACCACGACCTGGATGGCGTGGTCGCGGTCGGGCCGAGCGGCCGATTTTGCGTCGCCCCTGATCGCGCTGCTTGACGGACGACGACCGCCGCGTTGCCCTGGAAGCGCCGCGCTCCGGGCAGCTCGCGCCGTTGTCCTGGGAGGCCGCGGGCCAGGACATCAGAGCGCAGGTACGCGCGGTCGCGCAGCGGCGGCAGTGACGGCGCCGCCGCCGGATGGGCGGGTCAGCCTGCAGGCGGTTCGCGCAGGCCGAACACGTCCTTCCATGCGGCGTACGACGACGCCGCCCACAGCGGCAGCACCAGCACGAGGCCGATGCCCATCGTGAGGATGCCGAAGCCCAGCAGCACCAGCGACACCGCCGCGTAGACGAGCAGCGGCAGCGTGTTCTGCTCGAATCCCTGCCAGCTGGCCGCGAACGCGGCGCCCGGCGCCACGCGCTCGAACAGCACGTGGAACGGGACGAACGTGAGCGGCAGCGACGCGAGGACGCCGATGGCGTAGATGCCCGCGATCGCCGTCGTCGACAGTTCGCCCCCGGCCGCATCGCGCGCCAGCAGGTTGACGTCGGCGATCCACCACGCGGCGAACGCTTCGGCGGCGAAGGTGAGCGCGCCGGCGGCGACGACGGCGAGGATCGTCGGCGCGGGCGCGCGAAAGGCGCTCGCCGCGTGGAGCAGCGACGGCCTCCCGCCGCGATCGACGGCTGCGGCCGCGTAGAGCATGCCGCAGGCGACGAGCGGGACCACGACTTTCCCGAGCGCGGGCCCGAACCCCGGCACCGCCTCGAGCACGAATTCGGCGGCCAGCGTCAGGAACGCGAGCAGCGCCCACGTCGCGGGTCGTTGCTTGACGAGGCGCATCCCGTCCTCGTACCACGCGAGGGCGTTGCGCCAGGGCACCGTCCGCGCGACGAGATGCGCGGGGGGTGCGGGGTACGAGGGCGGCGCGGTCTCCGGCGCAGGCTCCGGAGCGTCGGGCGTCACCCGGCGGCCCCCTCGCCGAGGTACGCCGCGCGCACGGCGGGATCGTGCAGCAGCTTCGCGGAATCGCCGGACAGGATGATCTCCCCCGACTCCATGACGTATCCGCGATGGCTCACTTCGAGCGCCAGCTTCGCGTTCTGCTCGATCAGCAGGATGGTGACGCCCTCGCCGGACACGGCGACGATCGTCTCGAACACCTTCTGCACCATCAGCGGCGCGAGCCCCATCGACGGCTCGTCGAGCAGCAGCATCTTCGGGCGCGACATCAGCGCGCGGCCCATCGCCAGCATCTGCTGCTCGCCGCCGGAGAGCGTCCCCGCGGTCTGCCGGCGGCGCTCCTTCAATCGCGCGAAGAGCGTGTAGACGCGCTCGATGTCGTCGCGGATCGCGGCCCGGTCGTTGCGGGCGTACGCACCCATCGCCAGGTTCTCCTCGATCGTGAGCGCGCCGAACACGCCGCGCCCCTCCGGCACCATCGCGAGGCCGTCGCGCACGAGCCGGAACGCCGGCTTCCCGGTGATCTCCTCGCCCTTGTACCGGATCGTCCCGGCCTTCACCGGCTGCAGGCCGCAGATGCCCTTCAGCGTCGTGGTCTTGCCGGCGCCGTTGGCGCCGATCAGGCAGACGAGCTCGCCCTGCCCGACCACGAGGTCGATGCCCTTGACGGCCTGGATGCCGCCGTAGGCGACCTCGACGCGGGCGAGCTCGAGCAGGGGCCCCGGACGCGCCGCAGCGTTCAATGTGTGCCCTTGAGGTTTAGCGTGACTTCGCCGCCGAGGTAGGCGGCGATCACCGCGGGGTCCTTCTGCACTTCGGCGGAGGGGCCCTCGGCGATCTTCTTGCCGTAGTCGAGCACCAGCACGCGGTCGCAGACGCTCATCACGAGCTTCATGTCGTGCTCGATCAGCAGGATCGTGGTTCCGTCGTGCCGGATGTCGTCGAGCAACCGCTTGAGCGACGCGGTCTCGGTGGCGTTCATCCCCGCCGCCGGCTCGTCGAGCGCGAGGAGCTTGGGCTCGGTCGCGAGCGCGCGCGCGATCTCCAGCCGGCGCTGGTCGCCGTACGCGAGGTGCTTCGCCAGCGCATTGGCGCGCTTCTCCACGCCGACGTATTCGAGGAGCTCGTACGCCCGCTTCTCGATCGCCGCTTCCTCGCTGCGCGTGGCGGCGTTGCGCGAGATCGCGCCCCAGACCCCGGCGTGCGTGCGCACGTGGCGGCCGATCATGACGTTCTCGAGCGCCGACAGGTTGGCGAACAGCCGGATGTTCTGGAAGGTGCGGGCGATCCCGCGCGCCGCGACCTCGTGCGGCTTCAACCCGGTGAGCGGCAGCCCGTCGAAGACGAACTCGCCGCCGTCCTGCGTGTAGATCCCCGTGAGCACGTTGAAGAGGCTCGTCTTGCCGGCGCCGTTCGGGCCGATCAGGCCGAAGATCTCCCCGTGGTTGATCGTGAAGGTCACGTCCGACAGCGCCTGCAGCCCGCCGAAGCGCTTGTCGATGCCCTTGCCGCGGGAGAGCGCCGCCCACCGGGCACGATGACGGGCGCGGCCGAGCGTTCGCCGCCTCGATCCCCACGCCCGCGGGGCCTCGCCGTGCTCATCGTCCTCTTGGCTTCGAATTCGCGCTTGCGCACGGCGGAGGGCAGGATGCCGGCCGGGCGGAACAGCATCATCAGCACCAGCGCCAGGCCGAACAGCAGCATGCGGATGACCTCGGGCTCGATCAGCATCCGGCCGAACAGCGCCTTCTGCGCCGGCTCCACGGTGTAGCGCAGCACCTCGGGCACGAACGACAGCAGTACCGCGCCGAGGATGACGCCCCAGATGTTGCCCATGCCGCCCAGCACCACCATCGACAGCACCATCACCGACTCGACCAGCACGAAGCTCTCCGGGCTGATGAAGCCCTGTGTCGCCGAGAAGATTCCGCCCGAGACGCCGCCGAACGACGCGCCCATCGCGAACGCCAGCAGCTTCATGTTGCGGGTGTTGATGCCCATCGCGCGGGCGGCGATCTCGTCCTCGCGGATCGCTTCCCACGCGCGGCCGATGCGCGAGTCCTGCAGCCGCAGGTTGATGACGATGACCACCAGCACGATGAGCACCAGCAGGTAGTAGTACTTTATCGGCCCGGTGAACGTGAGGCCGAAGAAGACCTCGGTCTTGGCGAAGCTGAAATCGCCGATGCGGAACGGGTCGATCAGCGTGATTCCCTGCGGGCCGTTGGTGATGTTGACCGGCTGCGACAGGTTGTTCATGAAGATGCGCACGATCTCGCCGAACCCCAGCGTGACGATCGCGAGATAGTCGCCGCGCAGCTTCAGCGTCGGCGCGCCGAGCAGCGCGCCGAAGAAGCAGGCGACCGCGGCGCCGAGCGGCAGAATCACCCAGAACGGCAGGTGCAGGTTGAAGTGCGGCGAGGCGAGCAGCGCGTAGACGTAGGCGCCGACCGCGTAGAACGCGATGTAGCCGAGGTCGAGCAGGCCGGCGAAGCCGACGACGATGTTGAGCCCGAGCGACAGCAGGACGAAGAGGATCGCGAGATTGGTGATCCGCACCCAGGCGGTGCCGATCTGCGCGAGCGCGAACGGCAGCGCGACCAGCGCGACGGCGACCAGCGCGAGGCCGACCCAGGCCATGCGCGGATTCTCCCTGCGCTTCGAAGAGCGTCCCCATGCGCCGCCCCGCTAGGCCCGGTCGCCGACGCGCTCGCCCAGCAGCCCGGACGGCCGGAAGACGAGCACGGTGATGAGGACCAGGAACGCGAACACGTCCTGGTAGTTGCTGCCGAACAGCGTCAGGTTCGGGTCGGTCACGCAGCGCTGGGCGATGGCATCCGACCAGCCCGCGAGCTGGCACAGGTTCGTGAGGTCGCCGACGTAGCCGGCGCCCAGCGCCTCGATGACCCCGAGCAGCAGGCCGCCGAGCATGGCGCCGCCCAGGTTGCCGATGCCGCCCAGCACCGCCGCCGAGAACGCCTTCAGGCCGAGCAGGAATCCCATCTGGTACTGCGCGATCCCGTAGTAGGTGCCGACCATCACGCCGGCCACCGCCCCCAGCGCGGCGCCGATCACGAAGGTGAGCGCGATCACCGTGTTGATGTTGATGCCCATCAGCCCCGCCACCAGCTGGTTCTGCGAGGTCGCGCGCATCGCGATGCCGAGCTTGGTCCGGTAGACGAGGAAGAGCAGGCCGCCCATCATGGCGACCGACGCGCCGATGATCGCCACCTGCACGTTGGTGATCGTGGCCCCGTCGTGGGTGCCCGTGACGTGATACGGGACGACGGTGATGATCTGGGGGAACGGAATCGGGTTGCGGCTCCAGATGATCATCGCGAGGTGCTGCAGGATGATCGACAGGCCGATCGCGGTGATGAGCGGCGCGAGCCGCGGCGCCGTGCGCAGCGGCCGGTACGCGACGCGCTCCAGCGTGTAGCCGACCGCCATGCAGGTCGGCACCGCGACCAGCGCGCCGGCCGCGACGATCAGGATCGGCGGCAGCCCGGTGTTCGCTCCGGCGAGGGTGCTGATCACCGAGAACGCGACCATCGCGCCGATCATCACCACTTCGCCGTGCGCGAAGTTGATGAGCTGGATGATGCCGTACACCATCGTGTAGCCCAGCGCGACCACGGCATACACGCTGCCGAGCGTCAGGCCGTTGATCATTTGCTGCACGAAGATGTCCACGCGGCTCCTCTCGCGGACGGCGGGGCCCGCGCGTAGGCGATTGTGGGGGCTCGCGCGGCCGGCGGCAATCCCCTCGTTCAGGAAAACGCGGCCCGCCCCCGCTTTGCGCGACCAAAAAAAACGGCGCCCCGAAAGGCGCCGTCTTTGTTGCGGTGGTCGCGCTTACTTCTTCGGCGCGTCCTTGGCCGGGGCCATCGCCGGAGCGGCCGCGGGGGCCGCCGCCGGAGCGGCCGCGGGCGCGGCCGCAGCGGCAGGCGCCGCCTCGACCTTGGTCGTCTTGCCCGCCTTGATGATGGCGATCGGCTCGACGTTGCCGTTCTTCATCTGGAAGATCGTCATCTCGGCGTCCTTGCGGTCGCCCTTCTCGTCGAAGGTGATCGTGCCGGTCGCGCCCTCGTAGGAGATCTTGGCCAGCTCGGGCAGGTACTTGGCCGGATCGGCCGAGTCCGCCTTCTGCATCGCGGCGATCAGGATGTTGGTGGCGTCGTAGAAGAACGGCGCGTACTGCTTGACTTCGCCGTACTTCGCCTTGAACGCGTCCTGGAAGCTCTTCGAGGCCATCTGCGTGGGGATGCCGGCCTGCGAGCAGATCAGGCCTTCGGCCGCCGCGCCGCCCAGCTTGGTCATTTCGCTGGTGCACGCGCCGTCGCCGAACGCGAACGTCGCCTTGATGCCGAGCTCGCGCGCCTGCTTGATCATCGGGCCGCCCGTGGCGTCCATGCCGCCGTAGAAGATGACGTCGGGGTTCTTGCCCTTCATCTTGGTCAGGATCGCCTTGAAGTCGGTCGCCTTGTCGTTGGTCTTCTCGCGGGCGACGACGTTCACGCCGGCGGCCTTCAGCGTCTTCTCGACTTCGTTGGCGAGGCCTTCGCCGTAGGCGGTGGCGTCGTCGGCGATCGCGACCTTCTTCGCCTTCAGCTCGTTGGCGACGTAGGCGGCGACGGCCGGGCCCTGCTGGTCGTCACGGCCGACGGTGCGGAACACGACCTTGAAGCCCTGCTCGGTCAGCTTCGGGTTGGTGGCCGAGCCCGAGATCACCGGGATGCCGGCGGTGTTGTAGACGGCGGAGGCCGGGATCGTGACGCCGGAATTGAGGTGGCCGACCACGCCGGCGACCTTGGCGTCGACGAACTTCTGGGCGATGGTCGGGCCCATCTTCGGGTCGGCCTGGTCGTCCTCGCTCATCATCTCGAACTTGACGGTCTTGCCGCCGATCTTGATCTTCTTCGCGGTGGCTTCGTCGACGGCGAGGTGGACGCCGTTCTCGTCGTCCTTGCCGAGGTGGGCGATGCCGCCGGTCAGCGGGCCGGCATGGCCGATCTTGACGACGACGACTTCTTCGGCGGGCGGGGCGGCCTTGGGCGCCTCGGCGGCCTTCTTCGGTTCTTCCTTGCCGCAGCCGTAGGCGGTCATCAGCGCGGCGGCGACCAGCGTAAGGCCCAGCTTGCGGGTCATGTTCATAACAATCCTCCGGATCGGGGGTGAACGGTTGAATTCGGGGAAATTCAGGGAAATGCCAAGCCTGCTATTATTTGCGTTCGCCCGGACCCTGTCAATGGCCGCGGCCCGGGCGGGTCAGGGCCAGCAACCCCCACCCACCGCCCGCCCCCGTGCCGGCGCGTTGTGTCGGCCCAAGGAGTCGTTGGTCGCATGCCGCTTGTCCGGGAAACGCCCGGAACATAAGCTTCGCGTGGGTCGAATCCGCGGAGGTTGTTCGCTGCATCAAAGGGGTGCGGCGTAAGGGAGGTCCCGGCGCCGGGTGCGCCCGGGCCGGCCGCCATGCAGGTGATCACGGCCGAGGAAAAGGCATGAAGAACAAGCTGTTGACACGGCGCCGCGTGATCGGAGCGCTGCTGGTCGTCGTGGTTGCCGGCGCCGTCGGCGGCAGCGTCGCGCTGCGCGCCTCGCGCAAGGGCCAGGACGGCGGCGCCAACGCCCCGGTCACGCTCGAATTCGCCCCGGCCGACCTGGCGCAGGTCGAGATGAAGCCGCTCGCCCGCTGGCTGCCGGTGTCCGGCGCCCTGCAGCCGGTCAATCAGGCCACGGTCAAGGCCAAGGTCTCCGGCGACGTCCGGCACATCGCGGTGCGCGAAGGCGAGGCTGTGCGCGCCGGCCAGGTGCTGGCGCGCATCGACACCGCGGACCTCGAGGCCCGGCTCGTCGAGCGCGTCGGCGCCCTCGAATCGGCGAAGGCGCAGCTGGCGATGGCGGAGAAGACCAGCGCCAACAACCAGACCCTGCTGCGGCAGAACTTCATCTCGCAGAACGCCTTCGACAATTCCGAGTCGAGCCTGTCCGTCGCCAGGGGCACGGTCAAGTCGGCGGAGGCGCAGGTGCAGCTCGCGCAGAACGCGCTGCGCGACGCCGTGGTCGTTTCGCCGCTGGACGGCGTGGTCGCCAAGCGGCACGTCCAGCCGGGCGAAAAGGTCGCCTTCGATTCGCCGGTGGTCACCGTCGTCGATCTCCGGCAGATGGAGCTGCAGGCCGCGGTGCCGTCGGTCGACGTGCCGGAGCTCGCGATCGGGATGCCCGTCGACCTGACGAGCGACGGCTTCGGCGAGCGCCGGTTCTCCGGGCGCATCGAGCGGATCAATCCGTCGACCGAGGCCGGGACTCGCTCGATCCTCGTCTACGTCGGCATCCCGAACGCCGATCGCAGCCTTCGCGGCGGCATGTTCGCGACCGGCCGCATCGCGCTCGCGGCCGCCCTCCCGGTGGCCACGCTGCCGCAGGCGGCGATCCGCGCGGAGGCGGGGCAGACGTTCGTGTGGACGATCGAATCCGGCAAGCTCGCGCGCCGCATCGTGGTCGTCGGCCGCCGCGACGACGAGGCCGGCCGCGTCGAGGTGAAGACGGCGCTGCCCGCCGGGGCGCCGATCCTCGCTGCGCGCTTCGACAACCTCAAGGACGGCGCGCCGGCGGCCGTCAAGATCGCGCCCACGGCCGACAAGGCCAAAGCCGGCTGACCCGGGAGCGCGGCTCCCGCCGCAGTCCCGAACACCGATCCCTGTCATCTGACCTCTGCTGTCTATCATGAAACGACCCCCACGCTCACTACGTTCGCTGCCCCCGAGGGGGCGCGGTCAGTACCCTTCGGGCGGCCGGGCGGGTACTGACATGTGGATCACCCGCGTATCGATCAGGAATCCGGTGTTCGCGACCATGGTGATGGTCGGCATCACCGTGCTCGGCGTGTTCGCGTACAACCGGCTGCGCGTCGAGCAGATGCCGGACGTCAGCCTGCCTTTCGTGCTGGTGCTGACGACCTACCCGGGCGCCTCGCCGGAGGTCGTCGAGAACGACGTCACCAAGCCGCTCGAGTACGCGATCAACGCCGTCTCCGGCGTGAAGCTGATCCGCTCCAATTCGCGCGAGGGCCAGAGCCAGGTCTTCGCGGAATTCCGGATGTCGACGGACATGTCGAAGGCGATGCAGGACGTCCGCGACAAGATCGCGCAGGTCCGGCCGGGCTTCCCGCGCGACGTCAAGGATCCGCTCGTGATCCGCGCCGACATGGAGAACACCCAGCCGGTGGTCTCGCTCGCCGTGATGTCGCCGACGATGGGGCTGCGCGAGCTCACCTCGCTCACCGAGCAGACCATCGTCAAGGGCCTGGAGAACGTGCCGGGCGTGGCGCGGATCGACGTCAACGGCCGCGTGACGCGGCAGATCCTCGTGCAGATCAAGCCGAACGCGCTGACGGCGCTCGGGATCGGCATGGACCAGGTGATCAACGCGGTGCGCGCGGCGAACCAGGACGTCCCGGCCGGGCGCCTCACGCACGGCGCGAGCGACGCGATGGTCCGCGTCGAGGGCAAGATCAAGGACCCGGCGCAGTTCGGGCGGATCATCGTCGCGCAGCAGGGCGGCGCGCCGATCTACCTGTCGCAGGTCGCCGACGTCATCGACGGCGAGAAGGAGGAGGCCTCGCTCGCGCGGGTGAACGGACGCCCCTCGATCACGCTCGACCTGCAGAAGGCGCAGGACGCCAACATCGTCGAGACCGGCCGCGGCATCCGCGAGGCGGTCGAGGTGCTCAAGGCGCGCCTGCCGGCCGACGTCGAGCTCACCATCGCCCAGTCGACGGCGGACACGGCCGAGGCGAGCGTCAACAGGGTGAAGCAGACCATCGTCGAGGGCGGCCTGCTCACGGTGCTGATCGTGTTCCTGTTCCTGCACAGCTGGCGCAGCACGATCATCACCGGGCTCACGCTGCCGATCGCCGTGATCGCCACGTTCATCGCGCTCTACGCGCTCGGCTTCACGCTCAATTTCCTGACGCTGATGGCGCTTTCGCTGTGCATCGGCCTGCTGATCGACGACTCGATCGTCGTGCGCGAGAACATCGTGCGTCACCTCGGCCTCGGCAAGGACCATCCCACGGCCGCGCGCGAAGGCACCGACGAGATCGGGCTCGCCGTGATGGCGACGACGTTCGCCATCGTCGCGGTGTTCGTCCCGATCGCGTTCATGAGCGGGATCATCGGCCGCTTCTTCTTCCAGTTCGGCGTGACCGTCGCCGTGGCCGTGCTGGTGTCGCTGTTCGTGAGCTTCACGCTCGACCCGATGCTGTCGTCGGTCTGGCACGACCCGCCCGGCGACCGGTTCCGGCGGGCGCCCTGGCTGGGCCGTTTCATGGACCGCGTCGAGAGCGGCATCGAGTGGGTGCACGTGCTCTACGGCCGGATCCTGGAATGGGGGCTGGTCAACCGCGGCAAGGTGCTGCTGATCGCGCTCGTCTCGTTCCTCGGCAGCTTCGCGCTGGTCCCGCTGATCGGCACCGAGTTCATCCCGCAGGCCGACGAGAGCTTCCTGTCGCTGCGCCTGAACACCCCGGTCGGCTCCAGCCTCGAGTACACGGACGCCAAGGTGCGCGAGGTCGAGAGCGCGCTGAAGGCGTTCCCGGAAATCGCGCTCGCGATGACGACCGTCGGCAGCGAGGAGGGCCGCAATTACGCGCGGATCAACCTCAAGCTCGTCGAGCGGGCGAAGCGCACGCGCTCGCAGAAGGACGTCGAGCGCGCGATCCGCGCGGTCCTGAAGCCGATCCCCGGCATCGAGCCCGCGTTCGGCTTCGACCGCGCGGTGTGGGTGAACCTGCTGGGGCCCGACCCCGCGACGTTGACGACGCTGGTCAACGAGTTCGCGGCGAAGGTCGCCAAGGTCCCGGGCATCGCGGATCTCGAAACCTCGGAGAAGGCCGCGCACCCGGCGCTGTCGATCCGCCTCAACAACGACGTGGCGTCCGATCTCGGCATCACGGTGCAGCAGGTCGGCGCGACGGTGCGGCCGCTGCTCGCCGGCGACACGGTGAGCTACTGGCTCGGGCCCGACGGCCAGAACTACGAGGTCAACGTGCAGCTCGCCAAGGACCGCCGCCGCCTCGCTTCGGATCTCGGCAACCTTTACCTCACCACCGGCAAGCGGGGTCCCGACGGGGAGGCGCGCATGGTGCCCCTGCGCCAGGTCGCCGAGGTCGTCGAGACGACGAGCCCGCAGATCATCAAGCGCCAGGAGCTGCAGCGGCGCGTGGCCCTCTACGCGAACGCGGAAGGCCGGCCCTCGGGCGACGTCAACGCCGACGTCGACCGGATCATCAAGGCGACCGTGCTGCCGCCGGGCTACCGCTTCGACGTCGGCGGCCAGGCGAAGGACATGGAGGAGTCCTTCCAGGCGGCGCTCGCGGCGCTCGGCCTCGCCGTCATCTTCATCTACCTCATCCTCGCCTCGCAGTTCGCGAGCTTCACGCAGCCGGTCGCGATCATGGCGTCGCTGCCGTTCTCGCTGATCGGCGTGTTTCTCGCGCTGCTGCTGACCGGGACCACGCTCAACCTGTTCTCGATCATCGGCTTCATCATGCTGATGGGCCTCGTGACCAAGAACGCCATCCTGCTGGTCGATTTCGCCAATCGGGCGCGGCGGGGCGGGGCGAGCCTCGCCGATTCGCTGCGCCAGGCCGGCCAGGTGCGCCTGCGGCCGATCCTGATGACGACCGCGGCGATGATCGGCGGCATGCTGCCGCTGGCGCTCGGGCTGGGCGAGGGCGGCGAGACGCAGGCGCCGATGGGCCGCGCGATCATCGGCGGCGTGATCACGTCGACGCTGCTGACGCTGGTCGTGGTGCCGGTGCTCTACACCTACCTCGACCGCTGGAACGAGGCGGGCCGCGCGCGGCGCGCGCAGCGACGGGCGCGCGCGGCGGCAGCAGCGGCGGCGGCGGCGGGCGATTCGGCACCGCGCACCTCAGCGCACGCCGACTGACCGGAATTGACGAACCGCGACCGCGCGGTGGATAATAAATGACCCTCGGTCAGTTGGTCCGTGGGGCGGAAGCGGCGGCAGCACCCACAATGAGCGGCGCAATGGACATCGAGCGGGCGCGTTTCAACATGGTCGAGCAGCAGATCCGCACCTGGGACGTGCTCGACCAGGACATCCTCGACCTGCTGTTCACCGTCAGGCGCGAGGAATTCGTGCCGGCGGCCTACCGCACCCTCGCGTTCGCCGACCTCGAGATCCCGTTGGGTGACGGCGAGAAGATGTGGACGCCCAAAATGGAAGCGCGCGTGCTCCAGGAACTCGCGCTCGCCCCGGGCGAGACCGTGCTCGAGATCGGCACCGGCAGCGGCTATTTCACCGCGCTGCTCGCGAGCCGCGGCGCCGAGGTGACGAGCGTCGAGATCAACCCCCGCCTCGCGGCCGAAGCGCGCGCGCGCCTCGCGCGTCCCGGCTTCGGCGCCGTCGAGCAGAAGGAGGGCGACGGCGCGCAGGGGTTCGGCAGCGAGGCCTTCGACGCGATCGTGCTGACGGGATCGACGCCGATCCTTCCTCCGGCGCTGGTGGCGCAGATCAAGCCCGGCGGGCGGCTGTTCGCGGTCGTGGGCGACGCGCCGGTGATGACGGCGCGCCTCGTGCGCTCGGTCGGGCCCGGCTCGGTGACGACGACGGACCTCTTCGAGACCGTGATCGACCCGCTGCGCAACGCGGCGCAACCCGTGCGCTTCCGGTTTTGATCCCGCCACCCGAGCAGAACCGCCCGGCACCCCTGCCGACGGCAGCGCACCTTTCCGGACCCACGAAGATGAAACGTCGCCCGCCGACCCTCAGCGCGTTGATCGCCATGAGCATCGCCCTCGCGTGCGCCGCGCCGCCGGCCGCGGGCGAGGACCTGATGCAGATCTACCGCGAGGCGCAGCGCAACGACCCGGGCATCGCCGCCGCCAAGGCGAACTGGGCCGCCGTCCAGGAAAGGGCGCCGCAGGCGCGCGCCGGCTTGCTGCCGAGCGTCTCCGCCACCGGGAGCGCGAACCTGACCAATTACGACGCGACGATCAAGAGCGACCCGCAGGTCGACATCAACCGCAACTTCAACCAGTACGTCGGCGCGATCACCGCGTCGCAGCCTCTGTTCCGCTACCAGAACCAGGTGCTCTACGACCAGGCGAAGCAGCAGGTCACTCAGGCGGACGCCGTCCTCAGCTTCGCGCAGCAGGACCTCATCATCCGCGTGGCCGTCGCCTATTTCGACATCCTCCTCGCCCAGTTCAACATCGAGCTGGCCGAGAGCCAGAAGAAGGCGGTGTCCGAGCAGCTCGCGCAGGCCAAGCGCAACTTCGAGGTCGGCGTGGCGACGATCACCGACACCAACGAGGCGCAGGCCAAGTACGACGCGATCGTCGCGCAGGAGATCACCACGCGCAACGAGTACGACAACCGGGTGACCGCGCTGCGCGCGATCATCGGGCGCTACCCGAAGGACCTCAAGAAGCTCGGTCCGGGATTCCAGCCCGGCCCCCCCGAGCCCAACGCCGCGGACTACTGGGTCGACCGCGCGCTCAAGGAGAATCTCAACGTCCGCATCGCCGAGTACAACCTGGAGATCGCCAAGCTCGAGGTCGAGCGCGCGCGCGGCGGGCATTACCCGACGCTCGACCTCGTTGGCAGCTACAGCGCGCAGGGCTCCAACGCGGCGGTGACGTCGACGGTCGCGAGCGACCAGCGCACGGGCACGATCGGGCTGCAGCTGACCGTGCCGATCTACCAGGGCGGCTTCGTCGAATCGCGGGTGCGCGAGGCGATCGCGCTGCTCGAGAAGTCGCGGCAGGATCTCGAAGGCGCGCGGCGCGCGGCGCTGTTCCAGGCGCAGACCGGCTTCTCCGGCGTGCAGAGCGCGTCGGCGTCGGTCCGCGCGTTCGAGCAGGCGGTGCTGTCGGCGCAGAGCGCCCTCGCGTCGAACATCCTGGGCCAGGAGGTCGGCGTGCGGACCTTCCTCGACGTCCTCAATGTCCAGCAGAACGTCTACTCGACGCGCCGCGACCTCGCGCAGGCGTACTTCGCGTACCTGATCGGGCAGCTGCGGCTGAAGGCCGCAATCGGGACGCTTTCCGATCTCGATCTCGAGGAGATCAACCGCCGGCTGGCGGGCTGATCGGCGCGGCGGCCGCGGATTCGACCGCGGCCTCGAGGCGCGGGGCGAGCCACTGCCACAGCCGCTCCCCGGCGCCGCGGTGCGCGGCGTGGAAGGCGAGCGCCGCCTGTCCCATCGCCGCGCGCCGCGCGCGGTCCGCGAGCAGCGCGCCGACCTCGGCGACCAGCGCGTCGGCATCGTCGACGCGCCGTGCGGCGCCGGCCGCCAGCGCATTGGCCGTCGCCTCCGCGAAGTTGAACGTGTGCGGCCCGATCAGCGTCGGGCGGGCGAGGGCGATCGGCTCGATCAGGTTCTGCCCGCCCAGCGGCACCAGGCTGCCGCCGACGAAGACCACGTCGGCCGCAGCGTAGTAGCCGAGCATCTCCCCCATCGAATCGCCGAGCAGCACGCCGACGTCGGCAGGCACCGGCGCGTTGTCGCTGCGCCGCACGAACGCGATGCCGCGCTGGCGCAGCAGCTGCGCCACCGCGTCGAAGCGCTGCGGGTGGCGGGGGACGATGACCGTCAGCGTCGCGGCGGGCAGCGCGCCGCGGCCCAGCGCGTCGAGGATCAGCGCCTCCTCGCCATCGCGGGTCGACCCCGCGACCCACACCGGCCGCTCTTCGCCGCAGCGCAGGCGCAGCTCGCGCCCCAGCGCCAGCGACGCCTCCGGGATCTCGAGGTCGAATTTCAGGTTGCCGGTGACCACCGGGGGAGTGGCGCCCAGCGCGCGGAACCGCGCCGCGTCGGCGGCGGACTGCGCCGCGATGCCCGCGAGCGACGCCAGCATGGGCCGCGCGAGCCGGGAAACGCGCGCGTACCCGCGCGCCGAGCGCTCCGACAGCCGGCCGTTGACGAGGTACAGCGGCACGCCGTCGGCCGCCGCGAGCGCGACCAGGTTGGGCCACAACTCGGTCTCGACGATCATGCCCGCCCGCGGGCGAAAGTGACGCAGGAACGCGCGCACCGCGAAGGGGACGTCGTAGGGCAGCCACGCCTGCACGACGCCGTCGCCGAACAGCGCGCGGCCGGCCGCCCTGCCCGTCGCGGTCATGTGCGTCAGCAGCACGGTCGCCTCGGGGTGCGCCCGGCGGATGCGCTCGACCAGCGGCGCCGAAGCGCGCGTCTCGCCCAGAGACACCGCGTGCACCCAGAGCACCGGCGCGCGCGCCGCGCCCGGGTAGGCGCCGAAGCGCTCGCCGATGCGTTCCCGATAGCCGCGCTCGCGGCGCCCGCGCCACCACAGGCGCAGCGGCAGCCATGGCAGCGCCAGGTACCAGAGCAGCGTGTAGAGCGCGCGCATCGGCGAACGCATCAGCAGCGCGGCGCGTGCCGCAACAGCGCGCCGGCGGCCGCCTGCACCTCCGCGACGTCCGGCGTGCGGCCTGCGTCGCCCAGATCGCGGGCGTTCGCGCTGGCGCGCTCGACGCCGGCGAGCGCCGGATCGGTGGCGGTGAAAAGGGCGATGGTCGGCGCTCCCAGCGCTGCGGCGAGATGGACGAGCCCGGTGTCGACGCCGACCACGAGTTCGGCCCGGGCCAGGATGCCGGCAAGCGCCGGCAGCGACTGCCGTGGCAACACGGTCGCGTCGGGCTCGCCCAGCGCGAGTGCTTCGCTGCGCGCCCGCTCGCTCGCCGATCCCCAGGGCAGCAGCACGCGGTGACCGGCGCGCGCGAAGTGCGCGATCAGCGCCCGCCAATGGGCGTCCGGCCACAGCTTGTCGGGGCGGCTCGTCGCATGGACGCAGACGACGTAGGGCCGCCCGTCGGCGAGGCCCGCGGCCGGCGGGGGCGGCACGAGCCCGAACCGCGGCGGGCCTTCGACGCGATGGCCGAGCGCCGCGGCGGCGAGCTGCCGGCAGCGGTCGATCAGGTGCTGGCGGGGATCGATCGCATGGTGCGCGTCGTGGGCCAGCGTGGCGACCGGCTCGCGGATGCTCGCGCGGTCGGGGCCGTGGGCCGTCCCGCGCGCCATCGTGGCGATGAGCGCGCCCTTCACCTGCTCCTGCAGGTCGAGCACGGCCGCGTAGCGCTCCTGCCGCAGGTCGCGCCGGAACGCCGCCCACTCGCGCCACGTGGCGGGGGCGAGGAGGCGATGCCGCCAGCGCCGGAAGCCGATCGGGATGACCCGGCGCACGCCCGGGTCGAGCTCGACCAGCGGCACGAACCCTTCCTCGGCGACCCAGTCGATGGCGAGGCCGGGATGGTGGGCGCGGATGTCGGCGACGATGGCGAGCGCGTGGACGATGTCGCCGAGCGAGGACGGCCGGATCGCGAGGACGGCGCTCATGCAGCCTCCTCGCAACTTCGCCGCACGTGACGCAGCCTGTCGTCGGCCGCGTGCGCCATCGCGGGACGGCGCGTCGCCCGGACACTGTCTTCGCCCGTGTTGCTCATGCAACGCCGACGGGCACGTGGAACGCGTGCGCGAAAACCACGTAGAATGCGCAGAACTCATCTGCGCGCGGGGCCGCCGGCTCCGCGTACATTCGGCGCATGTCCGGGCCGCTCCCCCTAAGCCTCTGTGTCATCACACACGACGCCGCCCGCCAGATCGCGGACTGCCTCGCGTCGGTGCCGTTCGCCGGCGAGATGATCGTCGTCGATTCCGGCAGCGAGGATGATACCGTAGAAGTCGCGCGGCGCTGCGGCGCGCGCGTGCTCGCGCAGCCGTGGCTCGGATACGGCGCGCAGAAGAATTTCGCGGTCGGGCAGGCGCGCAACGACTGGGTGCTGTGCCTCGATGCCGACGAGCGCCTCACGCCGGAGCTGGGTGCGGCGATCGAGGCCGCGCTCGCCGCGGCCCCCGCGTCGGGCGCCGCGGGACCGGCCGCCTACGCGATGGCGCGCCGCAACCGCTTCCTCGGCCGCTGGCTCGCGCACGGCGAAGGCTACCCCGACTGGAACGTGCGCCTGTTCGACCGCCGCCGCGCGCGCTGGACCGACGATCCGGTGCACGAGCACGTCGTCGCCGACACCCCCGTCGCGCGCCTCGCCGGCGACCTCCTCCACGCTTCCGCCGAATCGCTCGACGCGTACATGGCCAAGCAGAACCGCTACACGACGCTGCAGGCCGAGGCGCTGCACGCGCGCGGCGCGCGCGCCGGCGTCGCGCAGATGGTGCTCTCGCCGCTCGTGCGCTTCGTGCGCTTCTACGTCGTGCGGCTGGGGTTCCTCGATGGCGTCGCCGGCCTCGTCCACATCTCGATCGGCTGCTTCAACAGCTTCGTGAAGTACGCCAAGCTGCGCGCGCTCGCGTCGGATGCGCCGGATCCCGGCGCCGCGGCGGCAGTCGCGGCGCCGCGCGGGCGCCGTGCCGGGGGGAGCGGCAGGTGAGCGGCGCGCCGCGTACCGGCCTCAGGGTGCTGGTGACCGGCGCGGCCGGGTTCATCGGCATGCACACGGTAGAGCGCCTGCTCGCAGCGGGCGCCGCCGTCACCGGCGTCGACAGCTTCGATCCGTACTACGACGTCGCGCTCAAAGAGGCGCGCCTCGCGCGCCTGGCCGGCCGCGCCGGGTTCGCGTTCGAGCGCGTCGACCTCGCCGATGCGGCTGCTGCCGCGGCGCTGCTGCGCGCCGGCGCGTTCACGCACGTCGTCCATCTCGCCGCGCAGCCCGGCGTGCGCTACTCGCTCGTCAATCCGCAGGCCTACGTGCGCAACAACCTGGTCGCCTTCGGCAACGTCCTCGAAGGCTGCCGCCACGCCGGCATCGCGCACCTCGTCTACGCGTCGAGCTCCAGCGTCTACGGCGCGAACCACACGCTGCCGTTCTCCGAGGACCAGAACGTCGACCACCCGGTCAGCCTCTACGCGGCGACGAAGAAGGCGAACGAGCTGATGGCGCACAGCTACAGCCACCTCTACGGCCTGCCGACGACGGGCCTGCGCCTGTTCACCGTCTACGGCCCCTGGGGGCGGCCCGACATGGCGCCGATGCTGTTCACGCGCGCCATCCTCGCGGGCGAGCCGATCACCGTCTACGACGGCGGCAGGATGCGCCGCGACTTCACCTACGTCGACGACATCGTCGAGGGCATCGTCCGCGTGCTGGCGCTGCCGCCCGCCGGCCCCGGGGCGCCGTATGCGATCTACAACATCGGCAACAACACGGCGGTCGAGCTCACGACGTTCGTCGCGACGCTCGAGCGGCTCCTCGGGCGCGAGGCGATCACCAGGGACGCGCCGATGCAGCCGGGCGACGTCCCGGCGACCTACGCGGCGATCGACCGGCTCGCGCAGGCGACCGGGTTCGCGCCGACCACGCCGCTCGCCGAGGGGCTCGCCCGCTTCGTCGACTGGTATCGCGACTACCACGGCGATCCCGGCGTGAGCGCGGCGAATGCTAAAATGAGGCGCTGAGCCGCGACCGTTCCCGGTCACGCGCCGCTTCTTCCGTCATCCCATGATCCTCGTCACCGGCGGGGCCGGATTCATCGGCGCCAACTTCGTGCTCGAATGGTGCGCGTCGGCCGACGAGCCGGTGGTCAACCTCGATCTGCTCACCTACGCCGGCAACCTCGGCAACCTGGCCGGCCTCGCCGGCAACCCGCGCCACGTCTTCGTGCGCGGCGACATCGGCGACCGCGCGCTGGTCGACTCGCTGCTGGCCCGCCATCGGCCGCGGGCGATCGTCAACTTCGCCGCCGAGAGCCACGTCGACCGCTCGATCCACGGCCCGGCCGCGTTCATCGGCACCAACGTCGTCGGCACCTTCACGCTGCTCGACGCCGCGAAGGCGCACTGGTCGTCGCTGCCCGAGCCGGAGCGCGCGGCGTTCCGCTTCCTGCACGTGTCGACCGACGAAGTCTACGGCTCGCTCGGGCCCGCCGATCCGGCGTTCAGCGAGACCACGCCCTACGCGCCGAACAGCCCGTACTCGGCGTCGAAGGCGGGCTCCGACCACCTGGTGCGGGCGTATCACCACACCTACGGACTGCCCACGCTCACGTCCAACTGCTCGAACAACTACGGCCCGCTGCAGTTTCCGGAGAAGCTGATCCCGCTGATGATCGTCAACGCGCTCGCGGGGAAGCCGCTGCCGGTGTACGGGGACGGGCAGAACGTGCGCGACTGGCTCTACGTCGGCGATCACTGCAGCGCCCTGCGCGCGGTGCTGCAGGGCGGGCGTCCCGGCGAGACGTACAACATCGGCGGCAACGCCGAGATGAAGAACCTCGACGTCGTGCACACGCTGTGCCGCATCATCGCCGAACTCGTGCCCGGCTGCGACCCGTCGCGGCAGATCACGTACGTGAAGGACCGGCCCGGACACGACCGCCGCTATGCGATCGACGCGACGAAGATCCGCCGCGAGCTCGGGTGGACGCCCCGGGAGACCTTCGAGACGGGGCTGCGCCGCACGGTGCAGTGGTACCTCGACAACGAGGCGTGGCTCGCCGCGGTGACGAGCGGGGAATACCAGCAGTGGATCTCGCTCAATTACGCGCGGTCGGGGGAAGGCCCGGCGCCGGCCCTCGCCGGCGGCGCGGCGTAGCGGGGGTCGAGCGGCGATGACGCGCAAGGGCATCATCCTCGCCGGCGGCTCCGGCACGCGGCTCTACCCCGTCACGCAGGTGGTGTCGAAGCAGCTGCTGCCGGTCTACGACAAGCCGATGATCTACTACCCGCTGTCGACGCTGATGCTCGCCGGCATCCGGGACATCCTGCTCATCTCCACGCCCGAGGACACGCCGCGCTTCGCGCAACTGATCGGCGACGGCGCGCGCTGGGGCCTCAACGTGTCCTACGCGGTGCAGCCGGAGCCCGCCGGCCTCGCGCAGGCGTTCATCATCGGCCGCAGCTTCGTCGGGCGCGACGCGAGCGCGCTGGTGCTGGGCGACAACATCTTCTACGGCCACGACCTGCAGCCGCAGCTGGCGCGGGCCGGCGCCGGCCCGCGCGGGGCGACCATCTTCGCCTACCAGGTTGCCGATCCCGAGCGCTACGGCGTCGCCGAGTTCGACGCGACCGGCCGCGTGGTGAGCCTCGAGGAAAAGCCTCGTCAGCCGAAGTCCCGCTTCGCGGTCACCGGCCTTTACTTCTACGACAACCGCGTGCTCGACATCGCCGCCGGACTCTCCCCGTCGGCGCGCGGCGAGCTCGAGATCACCGACGTCAACCGCGCGTACCTGGAATGGGGCGAGCTCGCCTGCGAGGTCATGGGCCGCGGCCTGGCCTGGCTCGACACCGGCACCCACGAATCGCTGCTCGAGGCCTCGCAGTTCATCGCGACGATCGAGCGCCGGCAGGGCCTGAAGATCGCCTGTCCCGAGGAAATCGCGTACCGCCTGGGATACATCGACGCGGCGCAGATGGAGAGGCTCGGGCGGGCGATGGAGAAGAATGCGTACGGGCAGTATCTGCTGGCGCTGGCACGCGAGGCGCGGGCATGAACGTCACCGTCACCCCGGGTTTCGCTTCGCTCAACACCGGGTTTCGCCGGCGCTCAACCCGGGTTTCGCTGGCGCTCAACCCGGGCTACTTGTCATGGGGGGCGCGCCGGTACGTCCGGCCGCCATCTACGCGAGGCGCGGGCGTGATCGTCACTGCGACGGCGCTGCCGGAGGTGCTGCTGCTCGAGCCGCGCGTGTTCACCGACGACCGCGGCTTCTTCTTCGAGAGCTGGAACGCGCGGGTGTTCGCCGGCGCTGGCATCGACGTCCCCTTCGTGCAGGACAACCACTCGCGCTCGCGCCGCGGCGTCGTGCGCGGGCTGCACTACCAGATCGAGCACGCGCAGGGAAAACTCGTCCGGGTGATTTCCGGCGAGGTCTACGACGTCGCGGTGGACCTGCGCCGCAGTTCGCCCAACTTCGGCCGCAGCGTCGGCGTCGTGCTGTCCGCCGACAGCAGGAAGATGATGTGGGTGCCGCCCGGATTCGCCCATGGCTTCCTGACGCTCTCCGAATCCGCCGAATTCCTCTACAAGACGACGGACTACTGGCATGCGCAGCACGAGCGCACGCTGCTGTGGAACGACGCGGCGCTGGGCATCGCGTGGCCGCTCGCGGGCGCCGCGATCCTCGCCCCCAAGGACGCCGCCGGCACGCCCTTCGCGCAGGCTGACTGCTATCCGTAACGCACTCCCGCGGCGCGCGCGGCAGCGATGACCGGCCGCCCCACGATCCTCGTCACCGGCGCGGACGGCCAGCTCGGCGCCGAACTGGCGCGTCTGTTGCGCGCGCACGGCGAGGTGGTCGCGGTGCGGCGCGCCACACTCGACCTCGCCGATCCGGACGCCATCGTCGCCGCGGTCCGCGGCGCGCGGCCGCGGCTGATCGTCAACGCCGCGGCGTACACCGCGGTCGATCTCGCCGAGAAGGAGCCGGCGCTGGCGCACGCCGTCAACGCCCGTGCGCCCGGCATCCTGGCCGAGGAGGCGCGGCGCATCGGGGCGGTGCTCGTCCATTACTCGACCGACTACGTGTTCGACGGCGCGCGCACGGCGCCCTACCCCGAGGACGCGCCGGCCAATCCGCTCAATGCGTACGGCGCGAGCAAGCTCGCGGGCGAGCGCGCGATCGCGGCCAGCGGCGCCTTCGCCGTCACGCTGCGCACGAGCTGGGTCTACGGGCTCAGCGGGAAGAATTTCCTGCTGACGATCCGCCGCCTTGCCGCCGAGCGTGACGAGTTGCGCATCGTCGCCGATCAGGTCGGCGTGCCCAACTGGAGCCGCGCGCTCGCCGAAGCGACCGCCCGCATCGTGGGTTCGGGGACCGCGTCGCTCGCCGAACGCTCGGGCCTCTATCACCTCTCGTCGACCGGCGAGGCGAGCTGGTACGACTTCGCGCGCGCGATCGTCGGTGAGGCCGCGCGGCCGAAGGTGATCCCGATTTCGACAGCGGAGTACCCGACGCCGGCGCGGCGGCCTGCCTATGGCGTGCTGCCACGGCAAAATTCGAGGACGCTTTCGGTTTTGCGTTGCCGGATTGGCGCGATGCGCTGCAGCGCTGCCTCAACGAGCCGCCGGTCCTGTAGCCAGGCGTTGAGCGTCAGCGAAACCCGGGCGGATAAGTAGGGTCAGACACTACTTTTCGGTGGCTACCGTTGCCGCATCGTCGAAGCCCGTTGAAAAGCAGTGTCTGACCCTACTTATCCGCGGCACGCGAGTCAGTGCAATCCCGACGTGTACTCGGCCAGGGCCTTCATCTGGGCGTCGGTCAGCTTTGCGGCGATGGCCGCCATGATCCTGCCGTTGACGTCCTTGCCGTCCTTGTCGGCCCCGCGCTCGCCCGCCTTGAAAGCCTTGAGCTGCGCGTAGGTGTAGTCGGAATACTGCCCTGCCAGCCGCGGGTAGTTCTTCGGCATGCCCACCCCGTCCGGCGCGTGGCAGCCGGCGCAGGCCGGGATGCCCGCAGCGGTGTCCCCGCCGCGGTAGAGCCGTTGGCCCTGCTTCAGCAGCGACGCATCCTTCGCGGCCAGGCCTTTGGGCTTCTGCGCGGAGAAATACAGGCCGAGCAGCCGCATGTCTTCCGGCGACAGGCTCGCCGACATCCCCTGCATGACCGGATTGACTCGGATGCCCGCCTTGAAGTGCGCGAGTTGCAGGGTGATATACTCGGCCGGCATGCCCGCCAGGTTGGGATTGATGGGCGTGGGGCTGTTGCCGTCCATGCCATGACAGGCGACGCAGACCGACTTGACGATGGCCTGCGCCTTCGCGAGGTCGGGCTTGGCCGGCGGGCTCTGGGCCAGGGCGCCGGCGACGGACGACGCGCTCATGACGGCGGCCAGCAGCAACATGCGTTTCATCGGGGAACTCCTCAAAGGCGGCGGCGCGGCCCGCCGCTGCCGCGTCGGCTCGAGTCCGCGCGGAGCGGGTCGAGCCATGCAGGGTCCAGCAAGCCAAAACCTCAGCATTGTAACGGAATCGCGCGGTCCGGCGAAGGGTGCGCGGGCGACATCATGAAGCACCCGCTGCAGCAGGCCGAGTACGTTCTCACCGCGGCCAACGACGCGCAGCTGCCGCCGCCCGGGCCGCCCGAGATCGCGTTCGCCGGCCGCTCCAACGCCGGCAAGTCGAGCGCGATCAATGCCCTCGCACACCGGACCCGCCTCGCCTTCGCCAGCAAGACGCCCGGTCGCACGCAGCAGATCAACTTCTTCCGCCTGCGTTCCGGCGCGCTGCTTGCGGACCTGCCGGGCTACGGCTACGCCGCGGTCCCGCTGAAACTCAAGCGCCACTGGCAGCAGTTCCTCGCCCGGTACCTGGCGACGCGCCAATCCCTGGTCGGCCTCGTGCTCGTCGTCGACGCGCGGCACGGGCTGGCCGACATGGACCACACGCTGCTCGCCGGCTACCTGCGCGAGCGGGCGGCCGGTGCTGGTGCTCGCCACCAAGATGGACAAGCTGACGCCGTCAGCGCAGCGACTGGCGCATGCCACCATGCAGAGGGGGATCGCGGAAGCGTTTCCGGCCCATGCAGGCAATGTCGCCGTGGTGCCCTTTTCGGCAACGCGGGCCATCGGACGCGAGCTGGCGGAAGCCGCGATCGCGGCGTGGCTCGACGGCGGCGGCGCGGTGCCGGCAGCCGCGACGCACGCTGGGCCCGGCACCAAAGAAAGGGCCCCGCGGTCAAGGGGAGTGACTCGGGGCCCAAAACGCCCTGCGTAGGGAAGACCCGCTACCAGGGCACCCGCTCAGGGAGGAAAGCGGGGGACGCGAGATGCGTCCGCTCGTTGTGACCGGAGGACGCCGCCGGAGTTCCGTACCTTTTTTGCGGCCGGCACGATTCCCGCGAAGAAATGCGCCGGGGAAACCACACCGGGCGCATGGTTCCATCGAAGATGCAGGAGGCATCATGACGTTCCAGTTCGCAGGGCGATTTCCGGACAAGCGCATGCGGCGGATGCGCCGCGACGATTTTTCGCGCCGCCTGGCGCGCGAGCACCGCCTGTCCGCCGACGACCTCATCTATCCCGTGTTCGTGCAGGACGGCACGCGGCGGGAAGACCCGGTGCCCTCCCTTCCGGGCATCGCGCGCAAGAGCATCGACCTCGTCCTGCGCGACGCCGAGCGCTGCATGCAACTCGGCGTTCCGGCGCTGGTGCTGTTCCCCGTGGTCCCGGCCGAGCACAAATCGCTCGACGCGGCCGCCGCATGGGACGCGGACGGACTGGTGCCCCGGACGATACGGGCGCTGAAGGACAGGTTCCCCGAACTCGGCGTCATCACCGACGTCGCCCTCGATCCGTACACCAGCCATGGCCAGGACGGGCTCGTCGACGATGCCGGCTACGTCACCAACGACCTCACCGTGGAGGCGCTCGAGAAGCAGGCGCTCTGCCACGCGCAGGCCGGCGCCGACATGGTCGCCCCCTCGGACATGATGGACGGCCGCATCGGGTCGATCCGCCGCGCGCTCGACGGCGCGGGGCAGCAGCGCACGCGCATCCTCGCCTACTCCGCGAAGTACGCATCGGCCTTCTATGGGCCGTTCCGCGACGCCGTGGGTTCCGCCGGCAACCTTTCCGGCGGCAGCAAGTACACCTACCAGATGGACCCGGGCAACTCCGACGAGGCGCTGTGGGAAGTGAGCCTCGACCTCGACGAAGGCGCCGACATGGTGATGGTGAAGCCCGGGATGCCGTATCTCGACATCGTGCGCCGGGTCAAGGACACCTTCGGCGTGCCTACCGCCGTCTACCAGGTGTCCGGGGAATACGCGATGCTCAAAGCCGCCGCCGGCAACGGCTGGCTCGACGAGCGGGCCTGCGCGCTGGAATCGCTGATCGCGTTCAAGCGCGCCGGGCGCCGACGCGATCCTGACCTATTTCGCGCTGACGGCCGCCGCGTGGCTCGCCGAGCCACGCTGATCACGGCGCGGCCAGCAGGGCGGCGAGCGCGCCGGCGTCGAGCCGGGGCTCGTCGTCGTCGCGCGGGCGGTTGCGGCGCTGCTGGGGCGTCAGGATCGACAACCGGATCGCGGCGCGCAGGGTGGTGATGCGCAGCCGGGTCACGCCGGCCGGCCCGTCCGCCTCCTCGCTGGGTGGGCAGGCGTCGTAGACCACACCTGTGCCTGCCAGCGCGATCTCCACCGCCTTCGGGTCGTCCGCGACGAGCTCGATGCGCACGTCGCTGTGCTCGGTGGCCCAGCCTGCGGCCACGCCGCCGATCAGCAGCGGCTCCCAGGCCGCGAGCCGGCGGATCCAGGCGAGGCCCTCCTCGCGCTGCCGGCGCAGGCTGGCGGCATGGGCGGGCCCGCCGAACAACGCGTGGTGCTCGGCCAGCGCCCGCGTGAGGTCGTCGTTCGAAGGCAGCGCGCTGCCTTCGGGCAGCATCAGCTGGCGCGCGGCCTTGCGCTTGGCGAGCGACCAGTCGGTCAGGCCGTGCTCGGCGATCAGCCGCGCGGCCGCCTGCGCGATGCGCGTCCGGTTGCGCAGCGCCTGCAGCTCGTCGCCGCGCCCGCCGCCGCGCTGCTGCGGCACCCCTCGCCCGCGGTCCTGGCTGCCGTGGTGCCGCGCGCTGCGGTCGCGCGCCATCAGAACAGCTGGTCGCGTATGTCGCGCGTTGGCTGGCCGCCGGGCAGCAGGCCTTCGTCGCGTCCGCGCGGCAGGAACTCGGAGTAGAAGAATTCGCTGATGCCGCGCTGGTCGTCGCGCAGGCCGGTGTCGGGATTGATCTTCACCGTGACGATCCCGTCGGGCATGGGCAGGGTCGCCTCGGGCGTGCCCTTGAGGACCTTCGCCATGTAGCTGATCCAGATCGGCAGGGCGGCCTGGGCGCCCGTCTCGTTGTTGCCCAGCGTCTTCGGCTGGTCGAAGCCGATCCAGCTGACCCCGACGATGTCGGCGTTGTACCCGCAGAACCAGGCGTCGACGTTCTCGTTGGTGGTGCCGGTCTTGCCGGCCAGGTCCTTGCGGCCGAGCGACAGCGCGCGGGTCGCGGTGCCGAAGGCGATGACGTCCTTCAGCAGCGAGGTCATGACGAAGGCGTTGCGGGCGTCGATCGCCCGCTCGGCGTTCTCGCCGGCGACCAGGGGGGTCGCCTCCGACAGGACGTTGCCGCGGGCGTCGACGACCTTGGCGATCAGGTAGGGGACGACGCGATACCCGCCGTTCGCGAAGACGCCGTACGCCGCGACCATCTGCAGCGGCGTGGCGGAGCCGGCGCCGAGGCCGGTCGACAGGTACGGCGGGTGCAGCTTGGGGTCGAAGCCGAAGCGGGTGATGTAGTCCTGCGCGTAGTTGGCGCCGATCGCCTGCATCACGCGCACGGTGACGAGGTTCTTGGACTTGGCGAGGGCGGCGCGCACGCGCATCGGCCCCTCGAACTTGCCGTCGTAGTTCTTCGGCTCCCAGGCATCCCCGCCCGTCTTTTCCGCCGACACGTAGAACGGGGCGTCGTTGACGATCGTCGCCGGCGTGAAGCCCTTCTCCAGCGCGGCCGAGTAGATGAAGGGCTTGAAGCTCGAGCCGGGCTGGCGCTGGGCCTGCGTGACGTGGTTGAACTTGTTGCGGTCGAAGTCGAAGCCGCCGACGAGCGCCAGCAGGCCGCCGTCGCTCGGCCGCATCGAGACGAACGCCGACTCGACCTGCGGCAACTGGACGATTGCCCAGCGCCCCTTGTCGTCGCGGGACACCCGGATGACGGCCCCGCGGCGAATCCGCGTGGCGGCGGCGGCCTTGTCGCCGAGCGACCTGGCGACGAACTTGAGGCCATCGCCCGCGATCTGCGCCGTTTCCCCGTCCGCCATCACCGCCTTGACTTCGGCGGTGGAGGCGTCGAGCACGACCGCAGGCAGCATGTCCTCGTATTCGACCGTTTCCTGGAACACCCGTTCAAGGGCCGCCTCCTGCTCCGCGCCGTTGTCGGGCAGGCTCACGTAGGCTTCCGGCCCGCGGTAGCCGTGCCGCCGGTCGTACTCGTGGACCCCGCGGCGGACCGCCGCGTAGGCCGCGTCCTGGTCGGCCTTGCGGATCGTGGTGTAGACGGTGAGGCCCTTGGTGTAGGAATCCTCGCCGTAAGTGTCGAAAATGACCTGCCTTGCCATCTCGGCGACGAATTCCGCTCGCGTGGACACGACTTCGCGCAACCCCTGGCGCACCGCCAGCTGCGCCGTCTGTGCTTGCGCGAACTGGGCATCGTCGATGTAGCGCAGGTCGTGCATGCGGCGCAGCACGTAGAGCTGGCGCGTCTTGGCGCGTTTCGGATTGCTGACCGGATTGAAGGCGGAAGGGGCCTTCGGCAGCCCCGCCAGCATCGCCGCCTCCGCGACCGAGACGTCCTTGAGCGGCTTCCCGAAATAGATCTGCGACGCGGCCGCGAAGCCGTAGGCCCGCTGGCCGAGGAAGATCTGGTTCAGATAAAGCTGGAAAATCTCGTCCTTGGAGAGGTTGGCCTCGATTTTCCAGGCCAGCAGGACTTCGCGCAGCTTGCGCGTGACCGTCTTCTCCCGGGTGAGGAAGAAGTTGCGCGCGACCTGCATGGTGATCGTGCCGGCCCCCTGCTGGGTGCCGCTGGCGAGGTTGCTGGCGGCGGCGCGGAGCACGCTCAAATAATCGACTCCCCCATGATGGTAGAAACGTTCGTCCTCAGCGGCTAAAATGGCCTTCTTCATGACATCCGGGACCTCGGCGATCCGGACGAAGGCCCGGCGTTCCTCGCCGAATTCCCCGAGGAGCTCGCCCTCCGCGGAGAGGATGCGCAGCGGGATCTTCGGCTGGTAGTCGGTCAGCGTCGTGAGAGACGGCAACGTCGGATAAAGGAGCGCCAGGACGAACGCCCCGAGCAGGGCGCCGACCACGGCCAGGCCCAGCAGGACGGACCCGATGTAGAGCAGCCAACGCTTTAGCATGGAGGAATATAACTTGCCAGACTGAGGGTGCGTGCCGCGAGATTATAGGCGGGCTTACAACACTCCAATCGCCCCCCGGCAAACAATTTGACAAGATTCATACTTGCTGCCAATCTTTAATGTAAATTGTCAGCATTGCACGCAAGGTGGCCATGCTCGCCGAAAAATTCAGTTCCGTCGTCGGCCTGTTCGAGTCGAAATCCCCGGCTCTCGTCGGCGTGGACATCAGCTCGACGTCGGTCAAGCTGGTCGAGCTTGCCGAGGCGGGCAAAGGCGCCTATCGGCTGGAACGCTACACCATCGAGCCGCTTCCGCGTGAAGCCGTGACCGACGGCAACATCGTCAACATGGAGCAGGTCTCGGAGGGTCTCAAGCGCGCCTGGAAGCGATTCGGCGGGCGCAACCGCAATGTCGCGCTGGCGCTCCCCGCGGCCATGGTGATCACCAAGAAGATCATCGTCCCCGCGGCCCAGAAGGAGGAAGACCTCGAAATCACCGTCGAGGCCGAAGCCAACCAATATATCCCGTTTGCGCTCGACGAGGTGAATCTCGATTTCCAGGTCGTCGGCCCGGCGCCGAACAATCCGGAAGAAGTCGAGGTGCTGATCGCGGCCTCGCGCAAAGAGAAGGTCGAGGACCGCGTGGCCGCAGCCGAGTCGGCCGGGTTGAAGCCGCAGGTGATGGACGTGGAGTCGTACGCGACGCAGGCGGCGTTCGAGCTGATCGCGCCGACGCTGCTTGCCAACGGCCGCGATCAGAACATCGCGCTGGTCGACATCGGTGCGCACGCCACCCACCTCTACGTGTTGCGGAACAACCAGTTCCTGTTCTCCCGCGATCAGGCCTCCGGCGGCAACCAGCTGACGCACGACATCCAGCGGGCGTTCAACCTGTCGCCGGACGAAGCCGAGGCCGCGAAGCGCAACCAGGGCCTGCCGGAGAACTATGACACCGACGTGCTGCAACCGTTCATGGAGACGCTGGCGCTCGAGGTGACGAGGGCGCTGCAGTTCTTCTTCACCTCGACGTCGTACAACCAGATCGACCAGATCATCCTGGCCGGCGGCTGCTCGCTGCTCCCGGGCTTGGACGAGCTCATCGCCAAGCGCGCCGGCGTGGCCACGGTGATCGCCAACCCGTTCGCCAACATGGCCGCGGCGGCGCAGATCCGGCCGCGCCAGCTCGCCCAGGACGCGCCGCTGCTGCTGATCGCGTGCGGTCTCGCGCTGCGGAGCTTCGCATGATCCGCCTCAACCTGCTCCCGCACCGCGAGCAGAAGCGCCAGGCGCGCCGGCGCCAGTTCGTCTCGCTGTCGATCGGACTCGCCGTGCTCGCCGCCGCGATCGTCGGGCTGGGGCACGTCGTGCTCGCCAACCAGACCGAGAACCAGAACAGCCGCAATGCCCTGCTGAAGTCGGAGATCACCAAGCTCGACGAGCAGATCAAGGAAATCGACAAGCTGCGCGAGCAGACGCTGGCGCTCCTGTCGCGCAAGCAGATCGTCGAGACGCTGCAGACCAACCGCACCGAGGCCGTCCACCTGATCGACCAGATCGTGCGGCAGCTGCCCGACGGCATCTACCTGCGCTCGGTCAAGCAGACCGACACGCGGGTGACGCTGATCGGGTATGCACAGTCGAACGCGCGGGTCTCCACGCTGATGCGCAATATCGAGAGCTCGCCCTGGCTCGAGAAGCCAGCGCTGGTGGAGATCAAGTCCGTGCAGCTGCCCAACGTCGCCGGGCGGGTGAACGAGTTCACGCTCAATCTCCAGGTCAAGCGGGCGGCGCCGCCGGAAGTCGCGCCGCTTGCGCCGCCGGACAAGGCCGCGCCGGCCGCCCCGGGCAAGGCGGCTCCGGCCAAGACGGCGTCGGCGCCGGCCGCCGCGCCGGCGGGAGGCCACGGATGACACTCGACGACCTGCGCCGCCTCAACATCCGCGACATCGGCAACTGGCCGCCCGCGCCGAAGTTCGGCGCGCTCGCACTGCTGTTCCTCGCGATCATCGGCGTCGGCGCCTTCCTAGACTGGAAGGACGGCTACGAGGTTCTCGACACGGCGCGACAGCAGGAGGCCACGCTCAAGGAGCAGTACGCCGCGAAGAAGGCCAAGGCCATCAACTACGACGCGTACCGCCAGCAGCTGGCGGAGATCGAGCAGTCGTTCGGCGCGCTGGTGAAGCAGCTGCCCAACCGCGCGGAAATGGATGCGCTGCTCACGGACATCAATCAGGCGGGCCTCGGCCGCGGCCTGCAGTTCGAGCTGTTCAAGCCCGCAGCGCAGGAGCGCATGGCGGATTTCTACGCCGAGCTCCCGATCAGCATCCGCATCACCGGCAACTACCATGACATGGGCGCGTTCGCGAGCGACATCGCCCAGCTGCCGCGCATCGTGACGCTCAACGACGTCGCCATCAACAACGAGCGCGGCACGCTCAGCATGGATGCCGTCGCCAAGACGTACCGTTATCTCGACGAGGACGAGGTCGCCAAGCAGCGCCGCGCGGCCAAGGACACGAAGGAGGGCGGCAGGAAATGAAGGCCCGGCGCGCACGCGGATTGGCGGCGCTGGCGGCGCTGGCGTTGCTCGCCGGCTGCGGCGGCGAGAGCCACCAGGACCTGCGCGCCTGGATGGCCGAGCAGGGGAAGGGCGTGAAGGGCAAGCTCGACCCGCTGCCGCAGATGAAGCCGTACGAGCCGTTCACCTACAACGCGTTCGACCTTTCCGATCCGTTCAAACCGCGCAAGATCGAGCCGAACCGCGGCACCAGCAAGCTGGCACCCGACACCTCGCGCCGGAAGGAACCGCTCGAGTCCTTCCCGCTCGAGTCGCTCAACATGGTCGGCTCGATGCAGCAGGGCAAGACGATGTTCGCGCTGGTGCGCACGCCGGAGCGGGACGTCTACCAGGTGCGTGTGGGCAACTACCTCGGGCAGGATTACGGCATCGTCACCGCGGTCACCGAAAGTGACATCGTGCTCAAGGAGCTGGTGCAGGACAGTGCCGGGGACTGGTCCGAGCGTAACAGCACGCTGCAGTTGATCCAGACCGACCCGAAGACACAGGAGCGAAGAAAATGAGCGCGTTCGTTTGGATTGGATACGCCGCGAGACGGGCCGCGATGGTGCGCGCGTGCGCGTTCCTGCTCGCCGCGCTGGCGCTTGCCGCGGCCGACCCGGGCGCCGCGCAGACGACCAACAGCATCGAATCGCTCTCCGTCTCCAAGGGCAGCTCCGGGCGCACCCTCGTGCGCTTCACGCTCAAGGCGCCGCCGGCCACTGCGCCCGCGGGCTTCGCCATCGCCAGCCCGGCGCGCGTCGCGCTCGATTTTCTCGACACCGGCAACGGTCTCGGCCGCACCGTGCAGGAGGTCTCCGATCCGACGCTGCGCAGCGTCAACGTCGTGCAGGCAGGCAGCCGGACGCGCGTCGTGCTGAACCTCAACAAGCCGCAGACCTTCGAGACGCAGGTCGAGGGCAACGTGGTGCTGGTGACGCTGTTCGACCAGAGCGACTCGCTGGACGCCAAGACGCAGACGGTGCAGCGCTTCGCCGAGGCCAAGCCCGGCGACATCCAGCACGCGCTGCGCGACGTCGACTTCCGCCGCGGCAGCAACGGCGAAGGTCGCGTCATCGTCGACCTGTCGGACAACGCGACCGGCATCGACATCCGGCAGCAGGGCAAGCTGCTGATCGTCGATTTCATCGGCACGTCGGTGCCGCGCAACCTCGAGCGCCGCCTCGACGTCCAGGACTTCGCCACGCCGGTGGTGTCGGTGGACACGCTCGCGCAGGGCGGCAACACGCGGATGATCATCGAGCCCCGCGGGCTGTGGGAGCACTCGGCCTACCAGGCGGACAAGCGCTTCATTCTCGAGGTGAAGCCGATCCAGGAGGACCCGAACAAGCTCACGCAGGGGACGCGGCAGGGCTATAAGGGCGACAAGCTCTCGCTCAACTTCCAGAACGTCGAGGTGCGCGCGGTGCTGCAGGTGATCGCCGACTTCACCGGCCTCAATATCATCACCAGTGACTCGGTAAGCGGCAACCTGACGCTGCGCCTGAAGGAGGTGCCCTGGGACCAGGCGCTCGACATCATCATGCAGACCAAGGGCCTCGACATGCGCAAGAACGGCAACATCGTTCTGATCGCGCCGCGCGAGGAGCTGGCGCTGCGCGAGAAGCAGCAGCTCGAGAACGCGATCCAGATCAGCGCGCTCGAGCCGGTGATCCTGGAATCGTTCCAGCTGAACTACATGAAGGCGGAGGACTTCAGGAAGATCCTGTCGACCAACACCCAGCAGCAGTTCGGCCTCGGCGCCGGCCAGACCCGCACCACCGGCGGCGGCGGCTCGATCCTGTCCGACCGCGGCGTCGCGTTTGTCGACCCGCGCACCAACATCCTGTTCGTGCAGGACACCGCGTCGCGCCTCGAGGAGGTCCGCCGGATCATCCGCCTCCTCGACACGCCGATCCGCCAGGTGCAGATCGAGGCCCGGATCGTCATCGCCAAGGATTCGTTCAGCCGCCAGCTCGGCGTGCGCTTCGGCGTGCAGACGGGGGCGACGTTCAATCGCCGCTACGCGCTGGGCCAGGGCGGCAGCCTGGCGACACAGCCGGTGGTCACCTGCTCGGGCACAACGTGCACGCGCGAGACGCGCACGCAGACGCCCTACGAACTGGCGTCGGGCCTCGCCAGCGCCGGCTACTCCGACTCCCCGCAGTTGAACGTCAACCTGCCGATCGTCAACGCGGCCGGCTCGCTGGCGCTGACGCTGATCAACCTCGGCAGCGGCAACTTGATCAACCTCGAGCTCTCGGCGCTGGAAGCGGACAGCCGCGGCAAGGTCGTGTCGAGCCCGCGCGTGGTCACCGGCGACAACCAGAAGGCCGCGATCGAGCAGGGCACGGAAATCCCGTACACGACCGCGGGGGCCATCGGCTCGGTGCCGACGACGCAGTTCAAGAAGGCGGTGCTGCGCCTCGACGTCACTCCGCAGATCACGCCGGACAACAAGATCATCATGGGCGTGGAGATTCACAAGGACTCGGTCGGGCAGTTCGTGCCGCAGCAGGGCGGCGGCTCGGTGCCCTCGATCGACACCAAGAACGTGATCACGCAGATATCCGTCAACAACGGCGACACCGCGGTGATCGGCGGCATCTACGAAGAGGTGGTCAACAACGACGTCACCAAGGTGCCGTTCCTCGGCGACCTGCCGCTGTTCGGCTACCTGTTCAAGACCACGGGCCGGACCTCCGAGAAGACCGAGCTGCTGATCTTCCTCACGCCGCGCATCGTCAAGGAGACGGTCAACACCGTCCGGTAGTCCTTTTCTGCCGCTGCGGTAGCCTCCTTGGGCGGTCTGCGGCGCGCGAAGATTTGCGCGTCGGCTACTTGCGCCGATTCGCCCCGGTCGCATCCTCGCTGCGCGGGGCCCCTGCTCCCAGGTTCACGTCGCTCCCTCGTCGGGGGCGGTTGATTCCACTACAATGCCGCGGTGGATTTGCGACGCGGCAACCTGTTTCTCGTGGGACTCCCGGGCTCGGGCAAATCGACGCTCGGCCGGCAGCTTGCCCGCCGGCTCGACAAGACCTTCGTCGACGCCGACCACGAGCTCGAGGCCGCGCTCGGCGTCACCATCGCGACCATTTTCGAGATCGAGGGCGAGTCCGGCTTTCGCGATCGCGAGGAAGCTGCGCTGGCGGCGATGGTCACGCGCGCCGACATCGTCCTCGCGACCGGAGGGGGCGTCGTGATCCGTCCGGCCAACCGCGAGCGCCTGCGGGCGAACGGCACGGTGGTCTACCTGCACGCCGAACCGTCGACGGCTTGGCAGCGGGTCAGGAAGAGCGTCCACCGCCCGCTGCTCAACACGCCCGACAAGCTCGCTCGCCTCGAGCAGCTCTACCGCGACCGCGACTCGCTGTACCGCGAGGTCGCCGACCACGTCGTCGGCAACGACCGCACGGCGCTCGCCCGCCTTGCCGCCGACCTCGAGTACGGGCGGCCGGGCATCTCGGCCGGATGAATCGGATGCGCACCATCACCGTCGCGCTCGCCGAGCGCAGCTATCCCGTCCACATCGGCGCCGGACTGCTGGGCGATGCGGGTGCGCTGGTCGCGCCGCTGCTCGCCACCCCCCGCTGCGTCATCGTCACCAACGAGGTGGTCGCCGGGCACTGGCTCGCGCCGGTGCGGCGCTCGCTTACCGACGCTGGCGTCGCGAGCGAGACGATCGTCACCGCCGACGGCGAGAAACACAAGACGTGGGCGACGCTCCATGACGTCCTGACGCGGCTCCTCGAGTTGCGGGTCGAGCGCACGACCACGCTGCTGGCACTCGGCGGCGGCGTGGTCGGCGACATCGCCGGTTTCGCAGCCGCGATCTATCAGCGCGGGATGCCGTTCGTGCAGGTGCCGACGACGTTGCTCGCGCAGGTCGACTCGTCCGTTGGCGGGAAGACCGGCGTCAATCACGCGCTCGGCAAGAACATGATCGGCGCCTTCCACCAGCCGCGCGCCGTGGTGATCGACACCGATTGCCTCGCCACACTGCCCGACCGCGAGCTCGCGGCCGGTCTCGCCGAAGTGATCAAGTACGGCGCGATCCGCGACCGCGGGATGTTCGATTGGCTCGAAGCGAACATCGACCGCCTGTGCGCGCGCGACGGCGACGCCCTGACCCACGCGATCGCCGAGAGCTGCCGGATCAAGGCGGCGATCGTCGCCGCCGACGAGCACGAGTCGGGCGAGCGGGCGCTGCTCAATTTCGGCCACACGTTCGGCCACGCGATCGAGACGGGGGCAGGGTACGGCGAGTGGCTGCACGGCGAGGCGGTCGCCGCCGGCATGGCAATGGCGGCGGCGCTGTCGGTTCGGCTGTCGCTGCTGCCGTCAGGCGACGCCGCACGGCTCACGGCGCTATTGCGTCGGGCGCAGCTGCCGGTCGAGGCGCCGCGCTTCGGCGCCGATCGCTATCTCGCGCTGATGAGCCACGACAAGAAGGTCGTCGCGGGCGCCCTGCGCTTCATTCTGTTGCGCGCACTGGGCGACGCCTTCGTCACCGCCAACGTGCCGCTCTCCGACCTGCGCGCCATGTTCCCGTAACCAGCAGGCCGATCGCAGGTCGGCCTGCTGGCACGGTGCGACTACGGCCCCGGCGCAGCAGGAGCCGGACAGGTGATCGTCCGCGTCTGCGTCTTCTTCGGATTGCTGGAGTCGATGAAGCTCACGACCACGGTCTGCGTCAGTTCCCCGATGCGGAATATGCCACCGGACCGTGTGACGACCGGCGTGTTGCTGAAGCTGCCGCTCGGTGGAGTGTTCTGGCTCTGAATGGTCGGACTGGTGCCATTGCGCGGCGACGCGCTGGCGTTATACGGCGGCGTTCCGCCGGAAATCACGAAATCGACAACGTTGGTCGAGCTGCAATCGATCGCGAGACTTCCCGGTACGACCGAGAGGTCGGGTGCCGGCGTCGGCGGGGTGGGTGCCGTTGTGCCGACCAGATTGAAGAGCTGCGCCGTCGTCTGCCGCCCCGTGGCGTCGAGGATCGAGAACGTCTGCGGATTGACGCAGGTGCCGTTGGTGACGGCCTCGAAGAACCCGCCGGCCGCGGTCACGATCGCCGAATCTCCGGCCACGCCGGACGTGCCGATCACGACCGACGCCGTCGGGAATGCCTGCGTGATCCGGTAAGGCGGCGTGCCGCCGTAGATGAAGTAGTCGACCCTGAAGCCCAGGCTGCATTCGTCGGTGAAGGCGCCGGTGATCGTCGCGTCCGGCGGAACGACCGTGAGGATCGTCGAGCCGTCGGTGCGCTGCTGGATCAGGAAGTCCCCGGTGATCTGCTGGCCGGACGCGATGTCGGTCGCCCGGATCTGCGCCGGCTGCGTGGGCGCATCGACATTGGCCCGGATGATGACCTGCGCGTTGCCGGCGGCGTCCGACGCGACGGTCACCGACTGGGCAGTCGCCGCGCCGAGGTTCGCGGCGATCGCGTAGGGCCCCGCGATGACGTCGAAGCGGACCTGCCGTCCGGGCGCGGCGCCGCCGCCCGGAAGCTGCAGCTTCACCGTCGCCGTGCCGCTTTGCCCGGAACAGATGGCGCGTCGTGCCGCAGTCGGTCAGGTTCGGCTTGATTGTTATCGCGCCGAACAGCGTCGCCGCGCGCACCGTGATCGCCGCGGTGGCGGTCTTGCCGACGGAATCCGCCACGGTCAGCGTGACCGCGGTGTCGGCACTCACGTTCGCTGCGAGGAGCGGAATCGCGCCGCCGCTCACGGCTTGCGTGATCGGCAGGACGGCCGGGTTGCTGGAGAACGCGGTGTACGGCGGCACGCCGCCGGTCACCAATACCGACGTGGCGACGCCCGAGAAGATGGTCAGGGAACTCGGCAGCAAGGCGAGCGTCGGCGCCGGCGTCGTGGATTCGGGCTGCACGAGCACGCCCACGGTTGCCGTCTGCCCGGCGGAATCCTGGACGGTGACGACGACGTTGGTATCGGCGGCGACGCTGTTGGGGACCAGAATGATCGAAGTCCCGGCGACGGCCTGAGTGACCGGCACGACCGCCGGGTTGCTGGAGTAGGCCTTGAACGGCGCGAGCCCGCCGGAGATCGTCAGCGTGACCGCGGCGCCTTTGGAGGTGACGACGGTGCTCGGCAGCACGACGAGGGGCGGCGGCGGCGTCACGGCCTTCGGGTGGACGGTCACGTTGACCGTTGCGCTCTGGCCGACGGAATCCTGGATGGTGACGACGACGCCCACGTCCAGCGTGACGGTCGTGGGCACGAGATTGACGATCGACCCCGGCACGTTCTGGGTGACCGGCAGCACCGCGGTATTGCTCGAAAACGCGCGATACGGCGGCACCCCGCCGGAAACGGTCAATTGCGTCGCGATCGTCGAATACACGTCGACAGGCGAGGGCAGCACCACCAGCGGCGGCGGTGGCGACACTGGGCCCGGAAGAATGGTGACCTGCGACGTGATCGAAGTGCCGGCGGAATCCTGGATCGTAATCGTCGCCGTCGTCGTGCTGCTGACGCTGCCCGCGAGCAGCGTGATCGTGTTGCCGGGGAGCGATTGCGTGACGGGCAACAGCGCCGCATTGCTGGAGAACGCTCGGTATGGGGCGACGCCACCGGATATGGTGAGCGTCGACGCGACCTGTGAATAGATCGTCGGCCCGGACGGGAACACGGTGAGCGCAGGAACGGCCGGAGCCGGCGGCGTGAACGGGTTGTTCGGCGCGCCGCTGCCGCCGCCGCATGCGCTGAGCACAAAGACCCCCGCGAGGGCGACGAGGCCGGCGAGGCGACGGAGCCACGCAGCGTAGGGGCGGTTTGCCGTCATGATCGGATTCCTGATGATGTTGTCCTAAATGTGGCCGGAGGCTGCGCTCTTTTGAGCATTGCAACAAGCATCTAGCCAATTTTGTTCAGATTAAAGCCTAAGAAGGGCCCCGGCGCAAGTACTTTGCCGCTCGAAATCCCTCAGGCGGCGCGAGCGTGTTGCGGCGGGACCCGCGCCTTGCGCGGCGGAGCCTTGCCGCAATGCAGCATCGCGGCTACGATAGTAAGCTTTCGCTGCGTAACGGCGAAAGCGGGCCGGCGGACCCCAATGCGCCGCGACACCCACGTCCATCGTCACCGGTGAGGTCTCTCGTGGAACACGATACCGCAGTCCAACGGCAACGGCCCCCGGCAGCCCAGGGGCTCTACGATCCTGCGAACGAGCACGATGCCTGCGGCCTCGGCTTCATCGTCCACATCAAGGGCGAAAAGAGCCACGCGATCGTCACGCAGGGCCTCGCGATCCTGAAGAACCTCACCCATCGGGGCGCGACCGGCGCCGACCCCCTGCAGGGCGACGGGGCCGGCATCATGATCCAGCTCCCCGACGCCTTCCTGCGCAAGGCCTGCGGTCAGCGCGGGCTGACGCTGCCTGCCGTCGGCCGCTACGGCGTGGGCATGGTCTTCCTGCCCAAGGAGCCGGCCTCGCGAATGGCGTGCGAGCAGGAGATCGAGCGCGCGATCACGGGCGAAGGCCAGGTGCTCCTCGGCTGGCGCGACGTCCCCACGGACAACAGCGGGCTGTCATCGCGCACGCAGGAAGTCGAGCCGGTGATACGCCAGGTCTTCATCGCGTCGGGCAGCCACGACATGGACCAGGACGCGCTCGAGCGCAAGCTCTACATCATCCGCAAGAAGTCCGGCCACGCGATCCAGGCGCTGCGCCTGAAGCACGGCAAGGAGTTCTACGTGCCGTCGATGTCGTCGCGCACGATCGTCTACAAGGGGATGCTGCTGGCGAACCAGGTCGGCGAGTACTTCCTCGACTTGAAGGACCAGACGATGGTGTCGGCGCTGGCGCTGGTGCACCAGAGGTTCTCGACCAACACGTTCCCGACCTGGGACCTCGCGCACCCGTTCCGGCTCGTATGCCACAACGGCGAGATCAACACGCTGCGCGGCAACGTCAACTGGATCCGCGCGCGGCAGCACGGCATCGCGAGCACCCTGCTCGGCGCCGACCTCGACAAGATCTGGCCGCTGATCTACGACGGCCAGTCCGATTCGGCGTCGTTCGACAACGCGCTCGAGCTGCTGGTGATGGGCGGCTACCCGCTCGCGCACGCGATGATGCTGATGATTCCCGAGGCCTGGGCCGGCAACCCGCTGATGGACGAGGACCGCCGGGCGTTCTACGAGTATCACGCGGCGCTGATGGAGCCCTGGGACGGCCCGGCGGCGATGGCGTTCACCGACGGCCGGCAGATCGGCGCGACCCTCGACCGCAACGGCCTGCGGCCGGCGCGCTACATCGTCACCGACGACGACTACGTGATCATGGCCTCGGAGGTCGGCGTGCTCGACATCCCCGAGCACAAGATCGTGAAGAAGTGGCGGCTGCAGCCCGGCAAGATGCTGCTCGTCGACACCGAGCAGGGCCGCATCGTCGACGACGACGAGCTGAAGCGCACGCTCGCCACCGGCAGGCCCTATCGCGAATGGATCGACCGCTCGCGCATCGCGCTCGAGTCGCTGCCCGAGCCGGCGCCCCCGCAGCGCTCCCCGGTGCCTCTGCTCGACCGCCAGCAGGCGTTCGGCTACACGCAGGAGGACCTCAAGGTCATCCTCGCCCCGATGGCGGAGACCGGCGAGGAGCCCACCGGATCGATGGGCAACGACGCCGCGCTGCCGGTGCTCTCGTCGCGGCCCAAGGTGATCTACGCCTACTTCAAGCAGCTGTTCGCGCAGGTGACGAATCCGCCGATCGACCCGATCCGCGAGGAGCTGGTGATGTCGCTCGTCACCTTCATCGGGCCGCGGCCGAACCTGCTCGGGATCGACGCCGCCCTGCCCGCGATGCGGCTGGAGGCCGACCAGCCGGTCCTCACCGCCGAAGCGATGGAGAAGATCCGCCACATCGCCCTGTTCACCGGCGGCGCGTTCAAGGCTTTCGAGCTCGACATCTGCTATCCCGCCGCCTGGGGCGCCGACGGCATGGAGGCGGCGCTCGCGTCGCTGTGCGCGCAGGCCGAGGACGCCGTGCATCTGGGCTACAACATCCTCATCGTCTCCGACCGCAAGGTCGCGCACGACCTGCTGCCGATCCCGGCGCTGCTCGCGACCGCGGCGGTGCACCAGCACCTCGTGCGCAAGGGGCTGCGCACCAGCACCGGCCTGGTCGTCGAGACCGGGTCGGCGCGCGAGGTGCATCACTTCGCGCTGCTCGCGGGCTACGGCGCCGAGGCGATCCACCCCTACCTCGCGCTGGAGACGCTCGGCTCGCTCGCCAACGTCGTGCCCGGCGTGTCGCCGGAAGAATCGGCATACCGCTTCGTCAAGGCGATCTGCAAGGGGATCTACAAGGTGATGTCGAAGATGGGCATCTCCACCTACCAGTCCTACTGCGGCGCGCAGATCTTCGAGGCCGTCGGGCTGCAGCGGGATTTCGTCGACAAGTACTTCACCGGCACCGCGAGCAACGTCGAGGGCATCGGCCTGTTCGAGATCGCCGGCGAGGCGGCGCGCACGCACCAGCTCGCGTTCGGCACCGACCCGCTGCTGCATTCCGCGCTCGATGCCGGCGGCGAGTACCAGTACCGCGTCCGCGGCGAGGACCACCTGTGGACGCCGGACTCGATCGCCAAGCTGCAGCACGCGACGCGCGCGCAGAGCTACGCGACGTACAAGGAATACGCGAGCCTCATCAACGACCAGACGCAGCGGATGCTCACGCTGCGCGGCCTGTTCGAGTTCCGTTGCGCGCCCGTGCCGATCCCGCTGGACGAAGTCGAGCCCGCAGCCGAGATCGTCAAGCGCTTCGCCACCGGCGCGATGAGCCTGGGCTCCATCTCGACCGAGGCGCACACCACGCTCGCCATCGCGATGAACCGCTTCGGCGGCAAGTCGAACACCGGCGAGGGCGGCGAGGATGCGCGGCGCTACCTGCCGATCGCCAGGGGCGAGACGCTCAAGTCGCGCATCGACACCGTCGTCGTCGACGTGCCGGTCAAGGAAGGGGATTCGCTGCGCTCGAAGATCAAGCAGGTTGCCTCGGGGCGCTTCGGCGTGACCGCGGAATACCTGGTCAACGCCGACCAGCTGCAGATCAAGATGGCGCAGGGCGCCAAGCCCGGCGAGGGCGGCCAGCTCCCCGGACACAAGGTCTCCGAGTACATCGCGCAGCTGCGCTACTCGGTGCCCGGCGTGGGCCTCATCTCGCCGCCGCCGCACCACGACATCTATTCGATCGAGGACCTCGCGCAGCTGATCCACGATCTCAAGAACGCGAATTCGCGCGCGTCGATCTCCGTGAAGCTGGTCTCCGAGGTCGGCGTGGGCACGGTCGCGGCGGGCGTCGCCAAGGCCAAGGCGGACCACGTGACGATCGCCGGCCACGACGGCGGCACCGGCGCCTCGCCGATCTCCTCGATCAAGCACGCCGGCACGCCGTGGGAGCTGGGGCTCGCCGAGACGCAGCAGACGCTCGTGCTGAACCGCCTGCGGGGCCGCATCGTCGTGCAGGTCGACGGCCAGCTGAAGACCGGCCGCGACGTCGTGGTCGGCGCGCTGCTGGGCGCCGACGAGTTCGGCTTCTCGACGGCGCCGCTGGTGGTCGCCGGCTGCATCATGATGAGGAAGTGCCATCTCAACACCTGCCCGGTCGGCATCGCGACGCAGAACCCGGAGCTGCGGCGCAAGTTCACCGGCCAGCCCGAGCACGTCATCAATTTCTTCTTCTTCATCGCCGAGGAGGTGCGCGAGCTGATGGCCAAGCTCGGCATCCGCAGGTTCGACGACCTGATCGGGCGCTCCGATCTCCTCGACATGCGGCGCGGCATCGCCCACTGGAAGGCGAAGGGCCTCGACTTCAGCCGCATCTTCTACCAGCCGCAGATGCCGCCCGAAGTGGCGCGCCACCGCTGCGAGACGCAGGACCACGGCCTCGCGCAGGCGCTCGACCACCAGCTGATCGCGGCGGCGGCGCCTGCGCTCGAGAGCCGGCAGCCGGTGCGCCTGACGCACCGGATCAGGAACGCGCACCGCTCCGTCGGCGCGATGCTGTCGGGCGCGGTCGCGCGCCGGTACGGCCACGCGGGCCTGCCCGACGACACCATCCACGTCGCGTTCGAGGGCATCGCCGGGCAGAGCTTCGGCGCGTTCCTCGCCCGCGGCGTCACCTTCGAGCTGCAGGGCGCGACCAACGACTACGTCGGCAAGGGACTCTCCGGCGGGCGCATCGTCGTCTACCCGGACCCCACGTGTCCGGCGCGACCGGAGGACAACATCGTCGTCGGCAACACGGTGATGTACGGCGCGATCGCCGGAGAATCGTATTTCCGCGGTGTTGCCGGCGAGCGTTTCTGCGTGCGCAATTCCGGGGCGACGGCGATCGTCGAGGGCACCGGCGACCACGGCTGCGAGTACATGACGGGCGGCACCGTCGTCGTGCTGGGGCGCACCGGGCGCAACTTCGCGGCGGGGATGAGCGGCGGCATCGCCTACGTGTACGACGAGGACGGCACCTTCGCCAGCCGCTGCAACGCCGCGATGGTGACGCAGGAGCCGGTGCCCGCCGAGGCCGAACAGGCGCTGGCCGAAGCCGAGCTCGCCGCCGCCGGCAAGCCCCGCCTGCGCCATGCCGGCCGGGCGGACGAGGCGATCCTGCGCGAGCTGATCGAGCGCCATCTGCAACTCACGGGGAGCACCCGCGCGCTGGCGATCCTCGACAACTGGGACGCCGCGCGCGCGAAATTCGTCAAGGTGTTCCCGAACGAGTACAAGCGCGCGCTCACCGAGCTCTACGCGAAGCAGGCGGCCGCGAAGCCCGCGGCGCCCGCGAAGCACAAAGAGGCCGCGTGAGTATGCGCGGACTTGCCCGCTCCGCGGGCGCGCAGGTTACGCAACGGCGAAACCCCACGGGTGGACCAATGATCGCAACGGGCGGGGAGGCCGCGTAGATGGGCAAGATCACCGGTTTCATGGAGCTGCAGCGCATCCAGGAGGTCGCGCTGCCGGTCGCCGAGCGCGTGCGCAACTACCGCGAGTTCGTGCTGACGCTGACCGATGCCGCCGCCGCGACGCAGGGCGCGCGCTGCATGGACTGCGGCATTCCGTTCTGCCAGAGCGGGTGCCCGATCAACAACGTCATTCCGGACTGGAACGACCTCGTCTACCGGCAGCAGTGGCGCGCCGCGCTCGGCGTCCTGCATTCGACGAACAACTTCCCGGAATTCACGGGCCGGGTCTGCCCCGCGCCGTGCGAGACGGCGTGCACGCTCAACATCAACAACGATCCCGTCGGCATCAAGTCGATCGAGCATTTCATCATCGACAAGGGGTGGGACGAAGGCTGGGTCGTGCCGCAGCCGCCGGCTGCGAAGACCGGCAAGCGCGTCGCCGTCGTCGGCTCGGGTCCGGCGGGCCTCGCCTGCGCGCAGCAGCTCGCCCGCGCCGGGCACGACGTGGTCGTGTTCGAGAAGAACGACCGCATCGGCGGGCTTCTGCGCTACGGCATCCCGGACTTCAAGATGGAAAAGCACCTGATCGACCGCCGGATGGCGCAGATGTCGATCGAGGGCGTTGCGTTCCGGCCCGGCGTCAACGTCGGCGTCGATCTGCCGGCGGCGCAGCTGCTCGCCGATCACGATGCCGTCGTCCTCGCGGGCGGCGCGGAGCGGCCGCGCGACCTGCCCGTTCCCGGCCGCGAGCTCTCGGGCATTCACTTCGCCATGGAATTCCTGCCGCAGCAGAACCGGGTGGTGGCCGGCGACACGGTCGCCGGCCAGATCACCGCGGCCGGCAAGCACGTCGTCGTGATCGGCGGCGGCGACACGGGCTCCGACTGCGTCGGAACGTCGAACCGGCACGGCGCGAAATCGGTCACGCAGTTCGAGCTGCTGCCGCAGCCGCCGGAGCACGAGGACAAGCCGCTCGTCTGGCCGTACTGGCCGGTGAAGCTGCGCACGTCGTCGTCGCAGGAGGAAGGCTGCCAGCGCGACTGGGCGGTGGCGACCAAGCGCTTCACGGGGAAGAACGGCAAGGTGGAGAAGCTCGTCGCCGCGCGGGTCGAATGGCGCAGCGGCCCGGACGGCCAGATGCAGATGGCCGAGGTGCCCGGCACCGAGTTCGAGCTCGCGGCCGACCTCGTCCTGCTGGCGATGGGCTTCGTCGGCCCGGTGCACGCCGGGCTGGTCGAGCAGGCAGGGGTGGCCCGCGACCCGCGCAGCAACGTCAAGGCGAACACCGACGACTACCGCACGTCGGCGGCGAAGGTCTTCGCTGCCGGCGACATGCGGCGGGGCCAATCGCTCGTCGTGTGGGCGATCCGCGAGGGCCGTCAATGCGCGCGCGCGGTCGACGAGTACCTGATGGGCGCGAGCGAGCTGCCGCGGTAGGATGAAGCACGATCCGACGACACGCGTAGCCCGGGTTGAGCGCAGCGAAAACCCGGGTGGTTGTGGCAATGGCCGCGATTCCCCCGGGTTTCGCTTCGCTCAACGCCGGGCTACGCGTGCACTCGCGGCACTGAGCGATGTCGGCCATCGTCACGCTCGACCTCACCGGCTGGCGCCCCGCGCTCACGCCGGAGGCGCAGCAGATCGTCGGTGCGCGCGCTCGAGGACGGCGGCGTGCTCGTGCTGCCCCACGTCAACTTCGCGCTGAAGCCGGCGGAGCGGCAGTTCCTGTCGCCGGCGTGCTCGGACGGGAGAAGCAAGAACATCAGCGTCGAGGGCGACGCGCTCAACGGCGCCCGCGGCACGGCCGCGGAGCGCGCGCAGCTTGCCGCGATGATCACGCGCTTCGCCGGGCAGGCGGCGGGGCTCGTCACCACGCTGTTCCCGCGCTACGCGCCCTACGTGAAGCGCGCGCGCACGAGCTACCGTCCGCAGCCCGCGGTCGGCCGCGACGTGTCGTGGCGCAAGGACGACTCCCGTCTGCACGTCGACGCGTTTCCGTCGCGGCCCAGCCGGGGCGAGCGCATCCTGCGCGTGTTCTCGAACGTCAATCCGGCCGCGGACCGCGTCTGGCGCGTCGGCGAGCCGTTCGAGATGATGGCGCGGACGCTGCTGCCGCGCGTGCGGCGCGGCGTTCCCGGCGCCGCGACCGCGCTCGCGGCGCTGCGCGTGACCAAGGGCCGCCGCACCGAGTACGACCACCTGATGCTGGGCCTGCACGACCAGGCCAAGGCCGACCTCGCCTACCAGAAGCAATGCGCGCAGCAGGTCGTGCGCTTTGCTCCGGGAACGACGTGGCTGTGCTTCTCGGACCAGGTGATGCACGCCGCCGTATCCGGGCAGTACATGCTCGAACAGACCATCCACCTGCCGGTCGCAGCGCTGTACGATCCCGCGCGCTCGCCGCTGGCGATCCTCGAACGTCTCACCGGCCGCGCGCTGGCGCCTGCGGCCTAGGTCCTGCGGCGAGGCTGCCGCGGACCCCTGCCGCCGCGCGCCGGCGCTCCCTCCCATGCCCACACTCCAGAACGACACGCTGCTGCGCGCCCTGCGGCGCGAACCCACGCCGTACACGCCCGTCTGGCTGATGCGCCAGGCCGGACGGTACCTCCCCGAATACAACGCGACCCGCGCGCGGGCGGGAAGCTTCCTGGCGCTCGCGCAGTCGCCGGCGCTTGCCACCGAGGTCACGCTGCAGCCGCTCGCGCGCTTTCCGCTGGACGCGGCGATCCTGTTCTCGGACATCCTCACCGTGCCGGACGCCATGGGCCTGGGGCTCGAATTCGCTGCCGGCGAAGGCCCGCGCTTCGCGCGCACGGCCGCCGACGAGGCTGCGATCGCCGCGCTGGAAGTCCCCGACATGGCGAAGCTGCGCTACGTCTTCGATGCCGTTGCCGAGATCAAGCGCGCGCTGGGCGGCAGCGTGCCGCTGCTCGGGTTCGCCGGCAGCCCGTTCACGCTCGCCTGCTACATGATCGAAGGCTCCGGCAGCGCGGATTTCGCCTCGGTGCGCAGGATGGTCTGCGCGCGCCCGGATCTGCTCCGGCGCCTGGTCGACCTCAATGCGCGCGCCGTCGCCGCCTACCTCAACGAGCAGATCGCGCAGGGCGCCGATGCGGTGATGGTTTTCGACACGTGGGGCGGCCTGCTCTCCACCGCGGCCTACCGCGCGTTCTCGCTCGACCCGATGAAGCGCGTGCTCGCAGCGCTGAACCCGGGCCCCGACGGCCGGAAGGTACCGACCATCGTCTTCACCAAGGGCGGCGGGCAGTGGCTGGAAGACACCGCCGGATGCGGCGCCTCCGCCGTGGGCCTCGACTGGACCGTCGACATCGCGCGCGCGCGGCGCGAGATCGGCGCCCGCGTCGCGTTGCAGGGCAACCTCGATCCGGTGGTGCTGCTGACCGACCCGGACACCGTGACCCGCGAAGCGACGGCCGTCGTGCGCGCGGCGGGGCCCGCGCCGGGGCATATCTTCAACCTCGGGCACGGCATCATGCCGGCGACGCGCCCGGAGAACGTCGCCGCGCTCGTGGCCGCCGTGCACGCGGAATCCCGCGCGGCCCGCGCCGCGCCTTGATCTCCACGCGATCCCCCTCGGAAAAACCCCGCAAACCCGCGCCGGGATTCGCTTTGCGGGGCCTTGACAAGCGCGAAAATCGCGTTCTCGCCCGGAGAACTTATGCACATTGGATTGTCAAGTGGTGCGCCGTCGCGGCGTCCGGAGCGGCCCCGTCGGAAGGCCTTTGCAAGTGTCTGAAAGAACAAGGGAAAAAATTTCCCGCCCGCGCCGATGTCGCACCGTTGCAAAGCGGGCGACGAGCGCGGCGCTGCCCAAACCATCGCTTACGCACAATGTTATCCACAGGGCTTGTGAGTCATTTTTGGCAGGTCGTTACAAAGCAATGACTTGGGCCATGTTGCTCGCATGAGTAGTGAAGTTCGCGGCGATCGGCGGCCGATCCGCGAGCGGCTGCGGCGGCTGCGGGAACAACGGTGACGATCGCTCGCGTCGCCCTGCCGGTCGCGCGCCACGCGCTGTTCGATTACTGGGTCCCGGCCGGGCTCAGCGTGGCGCGCGGCACGGTCGCCCGCGTGCACTTCGCGCGCCGCGCGATGGTCGGCGTCGTCGTCGACGTGGGCGAGGCCACCGACGTCACGCACGACAAGCTCCAGCCGCTCGCCGAGATCGTCGGCGGGATCGACGTGCCGCCGGACCTCATGGCGCTCGGCGAGTTCGTCGCGCGCTACTACCAGGAACCGCTGGGGCAGGTGCTGGCGCAGATGGTCCCGCCGCTCGGCGCCGGCAATGCGCGCGCGCGATCGCGCAAGGCTGCGGCGGCGCCCGGGCCGCCCGCAGCGGCCGCCGCGCTGCCGCCCGCCAACGACGACCAGGCGCGCGCGGCCGGCGCGATCATCGCCACGCTCGGCACGTTCGCGCCGACGCTGCTGCAGGGGATCACCGGCAGCGGCAAGACCGAGGTCTATCTCGCCGCCGCGGGCGCGGCCATCGGCGCCGGCGGTCAGGCGCTGCTGCTGGTTCCGGAAATCAACCTCACTCCCCAGCTCGCGGCGCGGATCGCCGCCGCGCTGCCGGGGCGGCGCACCGTCATCCTGCACAGCGGTCTCGCCGCGGGCGAGCGCCGGCGCGCGTGGGCGGCGGCTGCAGCGGGCGAGGCGGATCTCGTGCTCGGGACGCGCCTCGCCGTCTTCGTGCCGCTGCCCCGGCTCGCGCTGGTGGTCGTCGACGAGGAGCAGGATCCGTCGTACAAGCAGCAGGACGGCGTGCGCTATCACGGCCGCGACGTCGCGCTGCGGCGCGCGCGCGACGCGCGCGTGCCGGTGGTGCTCGGCAGCGCCACGCCGTCGCTCGAGACGCTGGTGCGGGCGCAGCGCGGCGACTATGCATGGCAGAAGCTGCCGCGACGGGCGGTGGCGCCGGCGCGCCTGCCGGCGATCGCTTTCGCGCCGAACCGCGACGCCGCCGGCATCGAAGGCATGGGCGCGCCGATCGTCGCGGCGATCGAAGCGCGGCTCGCGCGCGGCGAGCAGTCGCTGGTGTTCATCAATCGCCGCGGCTTCGCGCCGTCGCTGCTGTGCGCGGCCTGCGGCTGGCAGGCGGGGTGCCCGCATTGCAGCGTGCGCCTCGTCGTCCACCGCGACGCGCGCGAGCTGCGCTGCCATCACTGCGGGCACGCGCAACGCCTGCCGCGCGCGTGTCCCGAGTGCGGCAACGTCGACCTGCTGCCGCTCGGGCACGGCACGCAGCGCCTCGCGGATGCGCTGGCGCAGCGCTTCCCGGCGGCGCGCATCGCGCGCATCGACCGCGACAGCACGCAGAGGAAGGGCGCGTTCGCGGCGATGCGCGACGACATCCACGCGGGCGAGGTCGACATCCTCGTGGGCACGCAGATGCTGGCGAAGGGGCACGACTTCCCGCGGCTCACGCTGGTCGGCGTGCTCGGCGCCGACAACGCGCTCTACAGCGCCGACTTCCGGGCCACCGAGCGGCTCGCCGCGCTGCTGTTCCAGGTGACCGGCCGCGCTGGCCGCGCCGAGCTGCCCGGCGAAGTCATCGTGCAGACCGATTTTCCGGCGCACCCGCTGTATCGGGCGCTCGCCGGCAACGACTACGACGGCTTCGCGCTGACGCTCCTCGCGGAGCGGCGCGTCACCGGCCTGCCGCCGTTCGGCCACCTCGCGCTGCTCACCGCCGAGGCGCAGCGGCGCGCCGACGTCGATGCCTTTCTCGCGGCGGCGCGCGCGGTGGGCGTCGGGCTGGCCCGCGGCGGGGAGAGCGCCGTCGAGATCTTTGCGCCGGTGGCCTCCACGCTCGCGCGGCGTGCCGGCCTCGAGCGCGGCCAGGTGCTCGCGCAGAGCGCCGAGCGCGGCGCGCTGCAGCGGCTGCTGCCGCATTGGCGCGAGGCGATCGAGGCGCTGCCGGGCCGGCGCGTGCGCTGGGCGCTCGACGTCGATCCTGCGGGCATGGGGTAGCGCGCGTCCGGCCGGCAGCGCGTTCGCAGCCGCGCTGCCCGGGCGGCTATAATCTCCTGCTTTTGCGCGCGCCGCGCTCCACGCATCTCCCGCCCGCCAGCCCGCACCGTGACCGACGTCAAAGCCGAACTCGAAGCCTGGATCGCCGCCGCCGTGGCCGCGGCGGCGCCGGAGCACGCCGCGCTGCCCATCGTGCTCGAGCGGCCGAAGCAGGCGCAGCACGGCGACTACGCGTCGAACGCGGCGCTGCAGCTCGGCAAGCGGATGAAGCGCAATCCGCGCGAGGTCGCCCAGGCGCTCGTGGCCGTGCTGCCTCCCTCGCGCTGGGTCGAGCGCACCGAGATCGCGGGCGCCGGATTCATCAACGTTTTCGCCTCGCCCGAGGCGCGGCAGTCGGTCGTCGCGCGCATCCTCGCCGCGCACGACGCGTTCGGGCGCGCCGCCGCGTGGCAGGGCCGGCAGGTGATGGTCGAGTTCGTGTCCGCGAATCCGACCGGCCCGCTGCACGTCGGCCACGGCCGGCAGGCGGCGCTCGGCGACGCGATCGCCAACCTGCTGCAGTGGCAGGGGGCGCAGGTGACGCGCGAGTTCTACTACAACGACGCCGGCCAGCAGATCCAGAACCTCGCGATCTCCGTGCGCGCGCGCGCGCAGGAGATCCTCGGCGAGCACGCGACGTTCCCCGAGGACGGCTATCGCGGCGAGTACATCCGCGAGCTGGCGCAGCGCTACCTCGACGAAGTCGGCCACGACTTGGGCGACATCGAGCGCATCCGCCGCTTCGCCGTCGCCGAGCTGCGCAAGGAGCAGGACGCCGATCTCGCCGCATTCGGCGTGGCGTTCGACAACTACTACCTCGAGAGCTCGCTCTACGAGACCGGCCGGGTCGACGCGACGGTCGCGCGGCTCGCCGCATCGGGCAAGACGTACGCGCAGGACGGCGCGCTGTGGCTGAAGACGACCGATTACGGCGACGACAAGGACCGCGTGATGCGCAAGTCCGACGGCGGCTACACGTACTTCGTGCCCGACGTTGCGTATCACCTTACGAAGTGGGAGCGCGGCTTCGGCAAGGCGGTCAACGTGCAGGGCGCCGACCACCACAGCACCGTCGTGCGCGTGCGCGCGGGGCTGCAGGCGCTCGGGCTGGGCATTCCCGACGGCTATCCGGACTACATCATCCACAAGATGGTGCGCGTGATGCGCGGCGGCGAGGAGGTGAAGATCTCCAAGCGCGCCGGCAGCTACGTGACGCTGCGCGACCTGATCGACGAGGTGGGTCGCGACGCCGTGCGCTTCTTCCTGGCCTCGCGCAAGGCCGACAGTGAGTTCACGTTCGACATCGACCTCGCGCGCTCGCAGACCGAGGAGAACCCGGTCTATTACGTCCAGTACGCCCATGCCCGCGTGTGCAGCGTGATGCGGCAGGCCGCGCTGTCCCCGGCCGGCGCGCTCGACGCGCTCGCGGACGCCGACTGCACCCTGCTCACGAGCCCGCACGAGGAGGCGCTGCTGCGCCGGCTGGCCGATTTCCCCGAGGAGATGGCGGCCGCGGCGCGCGACCTCGCTCCGCACGCCGTGACGTTCTATCTCAAGGATTTGGCCGCCGATTTCCACAGTTACTATAATGCCGAGCGTTTCCTGATCGACGACGTGCCGCGCCGGCGGGCGCGGCTGCTGCTCGCCGCGGCCGCGGGCCAGGTCGTGAAGAGCGGCCTCGCGGTGCTTGGCATCGGCGCGCCCGAACAGATGTGACGACCGATCGCGGCGCCCGCCGTCGCGACACCGAAGCCACCGACCAGTCAATGCCGCACGCCCTTTCCCCCCGGACCCGACTCCCGGCGCGATCGCGTCGAGACGCCGGTCGCGCGTCGCGCAGCTCCGGCGCGGGAGGCACCCTGCTCGGCCTGTTCGTCGGCCTGGCACTGGGCCTCGGGCTTGCCGCGGGCGTCGCGTACTATCTCCTGAGGACCGGGAATCCGTACCAGGCCTCGGTGGCGACGAACGCGCGCGAACCTGCGAAGGATCCGCCGCGACCGGGCAAGGCGGATTCGCCGGCGGCGGAGAAGCCGCGCTTCGACTTCTACAAGATCCTGCCCGGCATCGAAGAGCCGAAGACGCCGCAGAAGACCGCCGAGCGCTCGATCGACAAGGCCACCGCCGAACGGACGCTCACCCCGGACAAGGGCGCGGCGCGCGCGGAAGAGCGCCCCGTCGCGGCGGCGGAGAAGGCGCCCGAGAAGACCGCGGAGCGGGCGCCGAAATCCGGCGAGCGCTACTGGCTGCAGGCCGGGTCGTTCGCGAGCGAGGGCGACGCCGAGAACCTGAAGGCGCAGCTCGCGCTGTCGGGATGGGAGGCATCGGTGCAGCAGGCCACCCTGCCTGACCGCAACGTGCGCTTCCGCGTCCGGCTCGGCCCCTACGACAGCGTCGACACGATGAACCGGATGCGCGCCGACCTCGCCAAGCGCGGATTCGAGGTGAGCGCCATCCGGAATTGATGCCGCGCCGGAACTCCGGTCGGCCGCATCGGACCAACGAACGTTGATGACGCTGGCGCACCCGCGCCGGCCAGCATGGAGATGAAGACAATGCAATCGATCCACACCAAGGCGCGCCGCGGCGCGCTGCTCGTGGCGGCTTTCTTCGCTGCGCTGGCGTTCGCCACCGCGGCGCCGGCGCAGGAACTGCAGGAAGGCAAGCAGTACATCCGGTACCAGAACCCGGTGCCGGCCACCGGGAAGAAGATCGAGGTGCTCGAGTTCTTCTCGTACGGCTGCCCGCACTGCGCCGATCTCGAGCCCGAGATGCAGACCTGGATGAAGACGCTCCCGCCCGACGTCGCGTTCCGGCGCGTGCCGGTGATGTTCCAGGACCGCTGGGTCATCCTCGCCAAGGTCTTCTACACGCTGGAGGCCCTGGGCGAGGAGCCGCGCCTGTCGCCCGAGGTCTTTGCCGCCATCCACAGGAACGGGGTCAACCTCGCGTCGGACAAGGCCTTCTTCGACTGGGCGGCGGGCAAGGGGCTCGACCGCAAGAAGGTCGAGGACATGTACAACTCGTTCGCGGTCGCCGGCAAGATCAACAAGGCGAAGACCGAGGCGCAGCAGTTCAACGTGCAGTCGGTGCCGATGATCGTCGTCGACGGCAAGTTCATGACGGCCACCGATAAGGTGGGCTCGCACGCAGCGCTGCCGCCCGCGATCAACGCGTTGGTCGCCAAGGCGCGCGCCGAACGGCCGAAGTCCTGATCGTCTTCCTCACCGGCGCCAGCAGCGGCATCGGCGCCGCGCTCGCGCGCCATTACGCCGCCCGCGGCGCGACGCTCGGGCTCTTCGCGCGGCGTCAGGAAGCGCTCGCCGCGCTCGCGGCCGAGCTTCCCGCCGGCAGGGTGGCGACCTACGCGGGCGACGTCCGCGACCCCGCCGCGCTCGTGCACGCGGCCGCGGATTTCAGCAGCCGTTACGGCCTGCCCGACGTGGTCATCGGCAATGCCGGCGTCTCGCGCGGCGCGCTCACCGAAAAGGCCGCCGACCTGCCGGTGTTTCGCGACGTGCTCGAAACCAACGTGCTGGGCCTCGTCCACACGTTCCACCCCTTCCTCGCGCCGATGCGCGCGCGCGGGCAGGGCACGCTCGTCGGGATCGCCAGCGTCGCCGGGTTCCGCGGCCTGCCGGGCTCCGGCGCGTATTCGGCATCGAAGGCGGCGGCGATCGCCTATCTCGAGAGCCTGCGCGTCGAAGAGGCCCGCGGCGGCGTCGCGGTGGTCACCGTCTGCCCCGGCTACATCGCGACGCCGATGACCGCCGAGAACCGGTATCCGATGCCCTTCCTGATGGGCGCGGACAAGGCGGCGCGGCTGATCGCGCGGGCGGTCGAGCGCCGCAGGCGCTTCTACGTGCTGCCCTGGCAGATGGCGCTGGTCGGGCGCGCGCTCTCCCTGATGCCGCGGCCGCTCTACGACGCCGCGTTCGCGCGCGCGCCGCGCAAGTCGCGCCGGCCGGAGTGAGCGCCTCCGTCGATTGGGACGGCGTCGCGCATCCGCCGGCCGGCGCCGCGCCGCGGATCGCGTGCGTCGTGCCGAGCCTGACCGAGCTGCTGTTCGCGCTCGGCCTGGGCGAAGGCATCGTCGCGCGCACCGGATTCTGCGTGCATCCGCGCGACGCGGTGAAGCGTGTGCCGAAGCTCGGTGGGACCAAGGATTTCGACCTCGACGCGCTGCGCGCGCTGCGACCGACGCACCTCGTCGTCAACGTCGACGAGAACCGCCGCGACGCGGTCGACGCCGCGCGCGCGTTCGTCCCGCACGTGATCGTCACCCACCCGTGCGCGCCCGGAGGACAACCTGCGGCTCTACGCGCTGTTCGGCGCGCTGTTCGGCCGCGAGCGCGAGGCGGCGGCACTGGCTGCGCAATTCACGGCGGCGCTGGACGAGCTCGACGCGGCGGTCGCGGGGCTGGCGCGGGAGCGCGTCGCCTACCTCATCTGGAAAAAGCCGTGGATGGCGGTCGCGCGCGGCACCTACATCGCCGCGACGCTCGCGCGCGCGGGCTGGGACGTCGAGCCCGACCCGTCCGCCGCGCGGTATCCGGAACTGGCCGACCGCGATCCTGCATGGGCGGCCGCCGAGCGCATCCTGCTCTCGTCGGAGCCCTACGCCTTTCGCCCGCGCGACGTGCGCGAGCTGGCGCTCTCCCGCGACAGGCCGGTGCACCTCGTCGACGGCGAGATGACGTCGTGGTACGGCCCGCGCGCCATCGACGGGATGCGCTACCTCGGGCGCCTGCGGCGGGAGATCGCCGCGCCGGGGCTTACAACGGCACGCGGATCCCGACCGTGACCGCGTAATAGTCGCCGTCGCCCTTCCCGGCGGTGGCCGAACCGGTGACGTAGCCCGTCACCTTGCCGAACTCGGCCGACGCGCCGACGTTGAACAGGCCCCAGCTGTTGTCCGGCTTGGTCGCGGGAACGCTGAACGAGCCGCCCATGCCCTTGACGCTCGCGCTCACCTCGCGGTCGTCGGCTTGCCCCTCGTATTCCCACGTGGCGCGCGCGAACGGGCGGATCGCCCCGAGCCTGCCGGCCGCCTGCCAGCCGACGCTGGTGACGAACGACGTGCGCTTCTGCTCGCCGAAGGTCATCGACGTCGAGTTGCTCCCGTTCTCGGAGAACTGGTCGACCTTGATGTCCTGGTAGGTCAGCTTCAACGTCGGACCATGCACCCAGTCTCCGGCGGTGAACCAGTAGCCTGCCGCCAGGCGACCGACGAACTGCGAGCCGCCGGTGTCGCCGGTCTCCGTGCGCGTGGCCGCGCCGAGGGTGATGTTGCGCGTCGTGCTGTAGTCGAGTCCGGCGCCGCCGAGCGACGCTCCGACGTACCACGGGCCGTCGGCGTAGGCCGCGTACAGCGTGCCCATCGGGGCGGTCACCTTGAAGCTGGCGCCGCCGAAGTCGGCCTTGTTCTCGCTGTAATTGAACATGACGCCGATCAGCGCGCGGTCCGACACCTTCATGTCGACGCCGACCGCGATCGTGTTGACGTCGCCCGAGCCGGAGAAGAAGCTGGTCGAGTAGTCCGGCGCGCTGTAGTCGTACGCAGCCCAGGCCTCCCACTTGCCCGCGCTGCGCGGTGCGCCGATGCTGGACACCATGCGGCCGTCCAGCGTGCGCCAGTTCGCCTGCTCGATCGCGAGCGGCGCTTCGGCGAGCGCGGCCATCTGCTGCGGCGCGCTCAGCACCGAGATCGCGTACTGCGCCTCGATGGCCTGGAACGCCGTCGTCGGATGGCCGCCATCGGCGAACACGAAGCTCTGTGCGGCGTCGGGCGTCACCAGGTCGGCAGGCGTGCATACCAGCGCCGCCGTTGTCCCGCAGGCCCGCGACGACGCATCCGCAAAGCCGTAGGCCGCGGGATTGCCGATGACCTCGTTCAGCAGCCGGAACGCATCGAGGCGCGCGACTTTGCCGCCGGCGGCGTCGAGCCCGGCGAGAAAGCCGGCGTTGAACGATTGCACGACGCCGGTGATCAGCGTGCCGATGCCGGAGTCCCTGCCGTCGGGCGTCACCCCGAGGTCCGGCATGTTCCAGGCCATCACATAGCGCGCGCCGCCCGCCTGCAGCGCGGCGACCTGCTGCGCCAGCTGGGCGGCAGCGAGGTCGACATTGGCCTGCGCCTGCCCCGGCGTCACCTGGCCCAGGAACAGCAGCGTCAACTGCGTGGTGATGTCGTTGGCCCCGCCCTGCACCGAATAGATCGCGTTGCGGTCCACGGGTCCTTTGGCAAGGAACCGGGAAACCTGCGTGGCGACCGGCACCGCCGCCGCTGTCGGCGCCGACGCGGGATATCCGGGAAGCAGGGCGACGCGTGCCCCGCCTTGAGCATAGTCGTTGCCGCCCTGGTTGGCCGGCGATGCGGTGAGTCCGTAGTGGTTGGCAAACGGCGTGACCCAGACGGGCCCGGGATTGGTCGTGAACAAGCCTGTCCCCGGAGGCAGCACGGGCTTGTAGGAGCCGGCATCCGAGAGGCTGTCGCCGAAGAAGAACGCGTTGGAGAACTGCGCCGACGCTGCGCCGGACGCGCCGAGCGCGATACCTGCCGCGGCGGCGAAGAGCGCGCGCGTGAACGTGGACATGCGGACCTTCGTCGAGGATGTTGCCGGAAGCAACGTCGCGGCGATCGCCGCCCGTTCCGGGAGAACGAAGGCGCTGATTCTACGTCAAACGCTCCGGAGGCCGACGGCGCGGGCCGCGGCTCGCGCGAGGAATCGGGCGGTCAACGCTTCTGCCGTTCCGCCCGTTCTGGAATTCATCGAAGGAGTGGCGATGACGTTGATGCGGTCCCGCAGGGTTTGCGCCAAGGCGGCGGCGATGCTCCGCGGCTTGGCGTGGCGGATCGCGACGGCGTGCTGCGTTGCTGCGCTGTCCTTCGCCGCCGTCGCGGCCGACGACGACCTTCCCGGCCGCGTCGGCCGGATTGCCGACGCCGCGGGCGGCCTGTTCCTCTCGCCGGATGCCCAGGACGCGCAGTGGACCGAGATCGGCGTCAACTACCCGATCACCTCGGGCGACAATCTCTGGGCATCGGAAGGCGGGCGCGCGGAAATCGATTACGGCGGCGGGCAGTTCCGGCTCGCCGGCGCGACCAACATCCACGTCTCGCGCCTCGACGATCGCCAGCTCTCGCTGTTCGTCGCGCAGGGCCGGCTGATCGTGCGCATCCGCGCGCTCGACCCGGGCGAGGTGGCGCGCGTCGACACGCCCGCCGCGCAGGTGCAGCTCACGCGGATCGGCCTCTACCGCATCGACGTGCTGCCCGAGCGGCAGACGATCGTCGTGACGGTGCGCGAGGGCGAGGCGCTGGTCGCGCTTGCCTCCGGTGTCTGGCAGGCGCTGCCCGGGCAGGCCGTGGAGATCGCCGGGCAGGATCCCGGCGGCGCCGCAGATGCGCAGCGCCGGCGGGGTCGACGGGTTCGAGGCGTGGAGCGCGAACCGCGACCGCTACTACGAGCGCAGCCGCTCCGGCGGCTATGTGTCGCGGCAGATGGTCGGCGCCGCCGATCTGGACGAGTACGGTGTCTGGCAGACCTACCCCGACTACGGTGCCGTCTGGTTCCCGACCGCCGTGGCCGCCGACTGGGCGCCTTACCGCGACGGCTACTGGACCACCGTCGGCGGGTGGGGCGCCACCTGGGTCGATGCCGCGCCCTGGGGCTACGCGCCGTTCCATTACGGCCGCTGGGCGTGGATCGGCGGACGGTGGGGATGGTGCCCGGGCAGCTTCGTCGCGCGCCCGGTCTGGGCGCCGGCGCTGGTGGCCTGGCACGGCGGTCCCGGCTGGGCGGTGTCGGCCAGCCTCGGCGCGCCGGTCTACGGCTGGGTGCCGCTGGGGTGGCGCGAGCCCTACCTGCCGCCGTGGCGCGGCTGCTCGACTCGCTGCTGGACGCAGTACAACCAGCCCTACGCGGTCGACGTGCGGGAGCGGCCGCACCGGCCCCCGGCGTCCTACGTCAACATGGCGGTTCCCGGGGCGATCACCGCGGTGTCCGGGGCGACGCTGACCGGCGCGCGACCGGTTGCCGCGAACCGCGTGCGGCTGCCGGCGCAGACGATCGGGGCCGCGCCGGTGCTGGCCGAGGCGCCGCCCATGGTGCCGGTGCGCACGCGCACGCCGGCCGGGAGCGCCGGCAGCCCGCCGCCCCCCGCGGCGCTGCTGCATCCGCAACGCTCGCGCACGGTCTTCCCCGACGCGAGCGCCGGGGTGACGGCGCCGCAGGGGCAGCCGGGTTCCCGAGGCGGCGCTGCGCCGGCAACGGCCACCGTTCCGCCCGGTGTGCGGTCCGTCACGCCGGCGTCGCCGGCGACGCCCGGCAATCGCGGTGCCGCCGTGCCGCCGCCGCCTTACCGCGCCACCGTGCCGCCGACCCCGGAAGCACAGGGCCGTGGCGTCGAGACGCCGGCGGCGCGGCAGGGTTCGCCGGAGGTTGCGCAGCGCCCGGCCACCCCCTACGGTGCGCAACGCGCGGCGTCGCCCGCCGCCGCGCCGCCGGCACCGGGCGCCACGCTCCCGGCACCACCGCAGCAGCCTTCCGGTGCGACGGCGCAGCCGGCGCGACCGGCGCCGCCGCAGCGGGTCGAGCGTTCGGTCGCGGTGCCGGTCGCCTCCCGTCGGTTCCGCAGCAGCGCGTCGAGCGGGGCGCCTCGGTTCCGCCGGCTCCCGGGGTTCCCGTGCAGCCCGCGACAGTCGCCGTGCCTGCGCCTGCGGTGGCGGCGCCCGGAGGCGCTGCGCCACAGGCCAACCAGGTTCGTCCCGCCGGGCGCGGCCCGCAGGAGCCGGTGCCGCCGTCATCCGGGCCGGCGCCCGGACCAGCACCCAGGTAGCCCGGGTTGAGCTGAAACCCGGGTGGTCGCGGCAATGATCACGACAGCCCCGCGGATTTCGCGGTCGCTCAACCCGGGCTACCGCAGCGCGCGCGGCGCGCTCAGTCCGCGGACGTGTCCGCGCGCATCCTGACGTAGCTCCCGGGGGCCGCCTCGATCACCTTGAGCTTGCCCTTGCCGGGCACGCGCGCGGCGACCTGCGCGCCGGTGTGGTGGCCGAGCCACTCCCGCCAGTCGTTCCACCACGAGCCCTCGTGCTGCTTGGCGCCGGCGAGCCACTCGTCCGGACTCTGCGGCAGCGCGTCGTTGGTCCAGAAGCCGTACTTGTTCGCCGACGGCGGGTTGATCATCCCGGCGATGTGCCCCGAGCCCGACAGCACGAAGCGCCCCTTGCCGCGCATCAGCAGCGGGCCGTGGTAGGTCGACTTCCACGGCGCGATGTGGTCCTCCATCGACGCCGCGAAATACGTCGGCACCGTCACCTTCGACAGGTCGATCGGCACGCCGCCGAGCGTGATCCCGCCCGGCTCGCGCAGCCGGTTGTTGAGGTACATGTTGCGCAGGTAGTAGCTGTGCATGCGCGCCGGCATGCGCGTCGCGTCGGTGTTCCAGTGCAGCAGGTCGAACGGGAACGGGTCGCGGCCCATCAGGTAGTTGTTGATGACGAACGACCAGATGAGGTCGTTGCCGCGCAGCATGTTGAAGGTCTCGGCCATCTCCGAGCCCTCGAGGAAGCCGCGCTCGATCATCCGCTTGTCGATCATGTCGAGCTGGCCCTCGTCGATGAAGACGCCGAGCTCGCCCGGGTTCGAGAAGTCGGTGAGCGACGTCATGAAGGTCGCGCTCACGATGCGCTTGTCCTTCTTTGCCGCCATGTACGCGAGCATGATCGCGAGGAGCGTGCCGCCGAGGCAGTAACCCAGCGCGTTGACCTCCTTCTCTCCGGTCGCCTTCTCGACGGCGTCGAGCGCCGCGAGCGGCCCCTCCTGCAGGTAGTCGTTGAAGTCCTTGTGCGCGTGCTTCGCGTCCGGGTTGATCCAGGAGATGACGAACACCGTCTGCCCCTGGTCCACCATCCACTTGATGAACGAGTTGTTCTCGCGCAGATCGAGGATGTAGTACTTGTTGATCCAGGGCGGGATCACCAGCAGCGGGCGCTTGGCGACCTTGGGCGTCGACGGCTCGTACTGGATCAGCTGCATCAGCTCGTTCTGGAAGACGACCTTGCCGGGCGTGGTGCCGATGTTGACGCCGAGCTCGAAGGCCTTCGGGTCGGTCATCGAGATCTTGAGCTGGCCGTTGCCGCGCTCGATGTCGTCGAGCAGGTTGTGCAGGCCCTTGACCAGGTTCTGCCCGCCGGTCGCGATGGTCTCGCGGAAGACCTCGGGATTGGTCAGCGCGAAGTTCGACGGCGCCAGCGCGTCGATGTACTGGCGCGTGAAGAACGCGACCTTCTTCTGCGCGTCGGGCGTGAGCCCTTCCACGTCGGCCACCGTCTTCTGCAGCCAGCGCGACGCGATCAGGTACGACTGCTTGACGAAGTCGAAGAGCGCGTGCTCCTCCCAGTCCTCGTGCTTGAACCGCTTGTCGCCCTTCGCCGGCTCCGCCACGGGCGCGATCGGCGCGCCGAGCAGCTTCAGCGTGGAGCTCTGCCACAGGTTCATGTACTCCCACCACAGGTTCATCTGCGTCTCGGCGAGCTTGTACGGATTGGCCATCATCTTCGCGGTCAGCTCGTGGAACGCCTTGGCGATGCCGAATTCGTCGGCCAGCATCGACTTCCCGGAGGCGGCCTGGCGGGCGATGACGTCGCCCAGCAGCTTGGCGCTCTTCTCGGCGGCGCTGGCGAGGGACTTGGAGAGGGCCGCGGGATCGCTGGCGGCGTGCTTGATCGTGGGCGTGGACATGGCGATGCCTCTGCTGGGCGTTGGGGGTGGATGGGTGCTGCCGTGGTCAGGTGTTGCGCAGCGCGAACAGGAGCAGGCCGTCGGCGGCGACGCGTCGCTCGAGCCGTCCGGCATGCCAGAGATGGTTGAGATGGGCGATCGCTTCCCCCATCGCGAAGAAGCGCTGCTGGATGTCGAGGTCGCGCCGGAAAAGTGTCGGTACCAGCGCCGCCGCCGACAGGCCGGCCGGGGCGGCGCCCGCGACCGCGTGCACGAGCTCGTCGAGCCGCGCCGCGTGGTGCGCGCGCAGCTGCGCGGTGCGCAGCGGGATGCCGCGAAACGGCAGCCCGTGCGACGGCAGCACCAGCGTGTCCGGCGGCAGCACCTCGAACGCGGCGAGAGAATCGAGGAAGCGGCGCAGGGGGTCGCCGTCCGGCTCGGTCGGCCAGACGGCGACGTTGGTGGTGATCCTGGGCAGCAGCATGTCGCCGGCGATCAGCAACGAGCGCGCCGGCGCGTGCAGCGACGCATGCTCCGGCGAATGCCCGTGGCCCTCGACGACCTCCCAGGCCGTGCCGGCGGCGTCGATGCGGTCGCCGTCGAGCAGCCGCGAGAAGGTCGCCGGCAATTCCGGCACCCCTGTCCGGAAATGGTTGCTGCGCCGGTCCAGCGCGCCCAGGTGCTCCGGCGTCATCCCGTGCCGCCGGAACAACTCGACCGTGGCCGCGGGCGCATGGCTGCCGTGCTCCGCGACGATGGCATGCGCGGTGAGGAACTCGGCGTGGGTCATCGCCACCGGGCAGCCGAAGCGAGCGGAGAGCCACGCGGCATTGCCGATGTGATCGGGATGGCAGTGCGTGGCGACGATGCGGCGGACCGGCGTCCCTTCGAGCGTGGTCGCGAAATGCGCCTCCCACAGCGCGCGCGTGGCGGCATCGCCGAAGCCGCAGTCGACCAGCGTGGCGCCCGCGGGATCCGCCAGCAGCCACAGGTTGATGTGATCGAGAGCGAACGGCAGCGGCATCCGCAGCCAGAACACCGCGGGCGCGACCTCCATCGCCTGCCCCGGCGCCGGCGGCGCGGCGAACGGATACTCGAGGAGCGTCGGCAGGGGGGCGGTCATGGCGCGGGGTTGGAGGGCCGATCGGACGTGCGAGGCGCGGCCGGGTCGGGCGCCGAGATTGCGCGCCGCGGCGAGCCGCGCGGAATGATGCGAAACATGGCGCCGTGCCTCACCCGCAGCGGCGCGCCCCACCCGTTCAAACGACGGTTTGTGCGATGCAACATCGTCGGCGAAACGACGAGTCCTGTCAAGCTGTTATGGTATCTTGATTCGTCGCCGGCCGTCCCGCGTCTCCCGCCGCCCCCATGCCCGCCGCCCCCACCCGCACCGCCGGTGCGCCGAAGCACCGCGCCGCCGCGCGTTCGACGGGCGCGGGCGCTCCCGTGCCCGAAACGTTCACGATCTCCGATCTCGCGCGCGAATTCGCGCTGACCACGCGCGCAATACGCTTCTACGAGGACGAAGGCCTGCTCGCCCCGGTGCGCGCGGGCCGGGCGCGCGTCTACACCGAGCGCGAGCGGGTGCGCATCAAGCTCATCCTGCGCGGCAAGCGGCTGGGCCTGGCGCTCTCCGAGATCCGCGAGCTCTTCGATCTCTACGCGACGACGCGCAACGAGCGCCCCCAGCTCGAGAAATTCCTGGTGATGCTGGCGGAGCGGCGGGCGATGCTGCTGCAGCAGCGCGAGGACATCGACGCGGTGCTCGCCGAGATCGTCGTGCTCGACCGCGATTGCCGGAGGCGCCTCAAGGCGGATGCCCAGGCGGCCACCGGGGCCGGCAAGCCCGTCGCGACGGCGGAGTGAACGTGCGGCGCCGACCCGCGGGCTCAATTGACGTTAACGTAAACGTCATTTAGAGTAACCGACCCCGATCCGGCCCCGCGACGACCGCCGCATCTGCGCGCCGCCCGCCTTCCGCGACCAAGGAATCCCCATGCTGAACTACCCGGCGCTCGATTTCCACCACGGCGAGACCATCGACATGCTGCGCGCGACGGTCGCGCAGTTCGCCGCCGACGAGATCGCCCCGCGCGCCGCCGAGATCGACCGCAGCAACCAGTTCCCGATGGACCTGTGGCGCAAGATGGGCGACCTCGGCCTGCTCGGCATCACCGTCGAGGACGACTACGGCGGCACCGCGATGGGCTACCTCGCGCACATCGTCGCGATGGAGGAGATGAGCCGCGCGTCGGCGTCCGTCGGCCTGTCCTACGGCGCGCACTCGAACCTCTGCGTCAACCAGATCCGGCGCAACGGCACCGAGGCGCAGAAGCGCAAGTACCTGCCGAAGCTGATCAGCGGCGAGCACGTCGGCGCGCTGGCGATGAGCGAGCCGGGCGCCGGCTCCGACGTGGTCGTCGATGCGCCTGCGCGCCGAGCGCAAGGGCGGCGGCCCCGGCGCGCCTTACGTCCTCAACGGCAGCAAGATGTGGATCACCAACGGCCCGGATGCCGATACGCTGGTCGTCTACGCGAAGACCGATCCGCAGGCGGGACCGCAAGGGCATCACGGCGTTCCTGATCGAGAAGGGCATGCCCGGCTTCACGACGGCGCAGAAGCTCGACAAGCTCGGCATGCGCGGCTCCAACACCTGCGAGCTGGTGTTTGCCGACTGCGAGGTGCCGGCGGAGAACGTCCTCGCGCAGGAAGGACGCGGCGTCAACGTGCTGATGAGCGGCCTCGATTACGAGCGCGCGGTGCTGGCGGGCGGGCCGCTCGGCATCATGGCGGCGTGCATGGATGCCGTGCTGCCCTACGTGCACGAGCGCTCGCAGTTCGGCCAGCCGATCGGCGAGTTCCAGCTGATGCAGGGCAAGCTCGCCGACATGTACACCACGCTCAACGCGTGCAGGGCGTACGTCTACGCGGTCGGGCAGGCCTGCGACCGCGGCGAGACCACGCGCAAGGACGCCGCCGGCGCGATCCTCTACGCCGCGGAAAAGGCGACGTGGATGGCGGGCGAGGCGATCCAGTGCCTCGGCGGCAACGGCTACATCAACGACTATCCGACCGGCCGGCTGTGGCGCGACGCCAAGCTCTACGAGATCGGCGCCGGTACCAGCGAGATCCGCCGGATGCTGATCGGGCGCGAGCTGTTCAACGAAACCAAGTAGGGACCCAAGATGCAAAACGATCCGATCGTCATCGTCGGCGCCGCGCGCACTCCGATGGGCGGCTTCCAGGGCGACTTCTCGTCGCTGTCCGCGAGCGAGCTGGGCGCGGTCGCGATCAAGGCCGCGGTCGAGCGCGCGGGCATCGCACCCGCCGACGTGCAGGAAGTGATCATGGGCAACGTGCTTCCGGCGGGGCAGGGGCAGGCGCCCGCGCGCCAGGCATCGCTCAAAGCGCGGGCTCCCGCTTTCCACCGGCTGCACGACGATCAACAAGATGTGCGGCTCGGCGATGAAGGCGGCGATGCTCGCGCACGACCTGATCGTCGCCGGGACCAACGAGATCATGGTCGCGGGCGGCATGGAGAGCATGACCAACGCGCCCTACCTGATGCCCAAGGCGCGCGGCGGCTACCGGATGGGCCACCAGACCGTCTACGACCACATGTTCCTCGACGGCCTCGAGGACGCCTACGACAAGGGCCGGCTGATGGGCACCTTCGCGGAAGACTGCGCGGGCACGTTCTCGTTCACGCGCGCGGCGCAGGACGACTTCGCGCTGGCCTCCCTCGCCCGCGCGCTCGCCGCCAACAACGACGGCACGTTCGCCTGGGAGATCGCGCCGGTCACGGTGTCCGGCCGCAAGGGCGAGGTCGTCTGCGCCCGCGACGAGCAGCCGGCCAAGGCGAGCCCCGACAAGATCCCGACGCTCAAGCCCGCGTTCAGGAAGGACGGCACCGTCACCGCTGCCAACTCCAGCTCGATCTCCGACGGCGCCGCGGCGCTGGTGCTGATGCGCCGCTCGACGGCCGAGAAGCGCGGCCTGAAGCCGCTCGCGGTGATCGTCGACCACGCGACGCACGCGGCCGAGCCCGGCCTCTTCCCGACCGCCCCGATCGGCGCGATCCGCGCGCTCTACGCGAAGACCGGCTGGAACGACGGCGGACGTCGACCTGTTCGAGATCAACGAGGCGTTCGCGGTCGTGACGATGGCCGCGATGAAGGAGCTCGACATCCCGCACGCCAAGGTCAACGTGCACGGCGGCGCGTGCGCGCTGGGCCATCCGATCGGCGCCTCCGGCGCGCGCATCATCGTCACGCTGCTGGGCGCGCTGCGCAAGCACGGCGGCCGGCGCGGTGTCGCCGCGCTGTGCATCGGCGGCGGCGAGGCCACGGCGATGGCGTTCGAGCTCTGCTGACGCCAGGCGATGCGTCTGACCGAAGAACAGGTGCAGATCCGCGACAGCGATGCGCGCGTTCGCGCAGGGCGAGCTCGCGCCCAACGCCGCACGCTGGGATCGCGAGCACCACTTTCCGCGCGAGGAGCTGCGCGCGCTGGGCGCGCTGGGCGCGCTCGGCATGGTCGTTCCCGAGCGCTGGGGCGGCGCGGGGCTCGACTACGTCAGTCTCGCCGTCGCGCTGGAGGAGATCGCCGCCGGCGACGGCGCGACCTCGACCATCGTCAGCGTGCAGAATTCGGTCGTCTGCGGACCATTCAACGCCTTCGGGACCGACGCGCAGAAGGAGCACTACCTGAAGCCGCTGGCACGCGGCGAGCAGCTCGGCTGCTTCTGCCTCACCGAGCCGCACGTCGGCTCGGATGCCGGCGCCATCGCCGCGCGCGCCGAGAAGGACGGCGGGCATTGGGTGCTGAACGGCGTCAAGCAGTTCATCACCACCGGCAAGAACGCCGACGTCGCGATGGTGTTCGCGGTGACGGACAAGGCGAGCGGCAAGCGCGGCATCTCGCGCGTTCGTCGTCGAGACCGCCACGCCGGGCTACGTCGTCGCCCGCGTCGAGGAGAAGATGGGCCAGCGCGCATCCGACACGGCGCAGATCGTCTTCGAGAACTGCCGCATTCCCGCTTCGAACCTGCTCGGCCGCGAAGGCGAAGGCTACCGCATCGCGCTCTCGAATCTCGAAGCCGGGCGCATCGGCATCGCCGCGCAGGCCGTGGGCATGGCCCGCGCCGCGTTCGAGGCCGCGCTCGCCTATGCGCGCGAGCGCACCGCCTTCGGCAAGCCGATCACCGAGCACCAGGCGGTCAACTTCAAGCTGGCCGACATGGCGACCGAGATCGAGGCGGCGCGGCAGCTGGTCTGGCATGCGGCGACGCTGCGCGACGCCGGCGAGCCGTGCCTCAAGGAGGCGTCGATGGCGAAGCTGTTCGCGTCGGAAATGGCCGAGCGCGTGTGCTCCGCCGCGATCCAGATCCACGGCGGCTACGGCTACGTCAGCGATTTTCCGGTCGAGCGGATCTACCGCGACGTGCGCGTCTGCCAGATCTACGAAGGCACCAGCGAGATCCAGCGCCTGGTCATCGGCCGCGCCGTCGTCGGCTGAGCGCGGCGGCCGCGACATCCCGATGCCTTCACTCATCGCTTTCCGGTTCGACGGCGCGACCGCGCAGGCGGGATACTGAGAACATGGCCGAATACACGCTGCACTGTTTCGCCCAGTCCGGCAACGCCTACAAGGCGGCGCTGATGCTCGAGCTCGCGGCCGCCGACTGGGCGCCGCGGTTCGTCGACTACTTCAACGGCGAGACCCGCACGCCGGCGTACCGCGCGCGCAACGTGATGGGCGAGGTGCCGATGCTCGAGCACCGCGGCGCCTGCCTTTCCCAGTCGGGCGTGATCCTCGACTACGTCGCCGCGGCCACGGGCAGGTTCGGGCCGAACGACGAGGCCGAGCGGCGCGAGATCCTGCGCTGGCTGCTGTGGGACAACCACAAGCTGACGAGCTACACGGCGACGCTGCGCTTCATGCGCAGCTTCGCGAAGGGCGCCGACCCGGCGGTCGTCGCGTTCCTGCGCGGGCGGGCCGAGGCCGCGTACGGCGTGCTGAACGCGCATCTCGCCGGCCGCCGGTACGTCGTCGGCGAGCGCCTGACGATCGCCGACGTGTCGCTGTGCGGCTACCTGTTCTGGCCGGAGGAGATCGGCGTCGACTGGGCGGACTACCCGGCGATCGGCGACTGGCTCGAGCGCATCCGGACGCAGCCGCGCTGGGTGCATCCGTACACGCTGATGCCCGGCCATCCGCTGCCGTCACCGGCCTGACCCGCCGCCGCGACCATGCCCGTCATCGAATCCCGGCTCGATCCGCGCGACGCGACGTTCGTCAGGAACCGCGACGCGATGGCCGCGCTCGTGGCCGATCTGCGCGCCAAGGTCGCGGTCATCGAGCAGGGCGGCGGCGCCGCGGCCTCGGCCCGGCACGTCGGCCGCGGCAAGCTGCTGCCGCGCGAGCGCGTGCGCGCGCTGCTCGATCCGGGCTCGCCGTTCCTCGAACTGTCGCAGTTCGCCGCGTGGGACATGTACGACGGCACCATCGCGGCCGCCGGCATCATCACCGGCATCGGGCGCGTGGCCGGCCGCGAGTGCGTGATCGTGTGCAACGACGCGACGGTCAAGGGCGGCACCTACTTCCCGCTGACGGTGAAGAAGCACCTGCGCGCGCAGGAGATCGCCCGCGAGAACCGGCTGCCGTGCATCTACCTCGTCGACTCGGGCGGGGCCAACCTGCCGAACCAGATCGACGTGTTCCCCGACCGCGAGCACTTCGGCCGCATCTTCTACAACCAGGCGACGATGTCGGCGCTGGGGATTGCGCAGATCGCCGTCGTCATGGGCTCGTGCACGGCCGGCGGCGCCTACGTGCCGGCGATGTCCGACGAGTCGATCATCGTCCGCGAGCAGGGGACGATCTTTCTCGGCGGCCCACCGCTGGTCAAGGCAGCCACCGGCGAGATCGTCTCCGCCGAGGAGCTGGGCGGCGCCGACATCCACACGCGGGTCTCCGGCGTGGCCGACCACCTCGCGCTGAACGACCATCACGCGCTGGCGATCGCACGCCGGATCGTCGGCAACCTCAACCGCGACAAGCGCGTCGACCTGCAGGTGACGCCCCCCGTGCCGCCGGCGCACCCGGCCGAGGAGCTCTACGGCGTGATCAGCGCCGATCCCAAGAAACCCTACGACGTGCGCGAGGTGATCGCGCGGGTGGTCGACGGCAGCGACTTCGACGAATTCAAGGCGCGCTACGGCACGACGCTCGTCACCGGCTTCGCGCGCATCTGGGGCTATCCGGTCGGCATCGTCGCCAACAACGGCATCCTCTTCTCCGAGTCGGCGCTGAAGGGCGCGCACTTCATCGAGCTGTGCACGCAGCGGCGCATCCCGCTCGTCTTCCTGCAGAACATCACCGGCTTCATGGTCGGGCAGAAGTACGAGGCGGGCGGCATCGCGCGCGACGGCGCCAAGCTCGTCACCGCGGTGGCGTGCGCGCAGGTGCCGAAGTTCACCGTGATCATCGGCGGCAGCTACGGCGCCGGCAACTACGGGATGTGCGGCCGCGCGTACAGCCCGCGCTTCCTGTGGATGTGGCCCAACGCGCGCATCTCGGTGATGGGCGGCGAGCAGGCGGCGACCGTGCTGGCGACGGTGCGCCGCGACGCCCTCGAAGCGTCGGGCGGCAGCTGGAGCGCCGACGCCGAAGAGGCGTTCCGCGCGCCGATCCGCGAGCAGTACGAGCGCGAGGGGCACCCGTACTTCGCGAGCGCGCGGCTGTGGGACGACGGCATCATCGACCCGGCCGACACGCGCCGGGTGCTCGGGCTCGCGATATCGGCGGCACTGAACCGCCCGAGCGAGCCGACGACGTACGGCGTGTTCAGGATGTAGCGAACGGAGCAGCGACAGGACGCCGCGCGACGCGGGCGGAAAATCGAAGCAGCGTGTACCGAGAGGGCAGGCATGGCGAAGAAGGCACCAGCAGCGACCTCAACCCGCACGGCGGCGAAGAAGCCGGCCACGAGCGCGCGCGCGAAGGCGCGGCCCGCCGCGTACGAGACGCTGATCGTCGAGGTCCGCGACGCCGTCGGTCTCATCGCGCTCGCGCGGCCGGACGTGCACAACGCGTTCAACGAAACGCTGATCGCGGAGCTGACGCGGGCGCTGCAGGCGATGGACGCCGATGACGCGGTGCGCGCCGTCATCCTGCTCGGGCACGGCCGCAGCTTCTGCGCCGGCGCCGACTTGAACTGGATGAAGAAGATGGCGGGCTACGGCCGCGCCGAGAACCTCGCCGACGCGCACGGCGCTGGCGGCGATGCTGAAGACGCTGAACCACCTGTCCAAGCCGACGATCGCGCGCGTGCACGGCGCGGCGTTCGGCGGCGGCGTCGGTCTCGTTGCCTGCTGCGACATCGCGATCGCCGCGCAGGAAGCGACGTTCTCGCTGTCCGAGGCGAAGCTCGGGCTGATCCCGGCGACGATCAGCCCCTACGTGATCGAGGCCATCGGCGCGCGCCAGGCGCGGCGCTGGTTCCTGTCGGCCGAGCGCTTCACCGCCGCCGAGGCGTTTCGCATCGGGCTCGTCCACGACATCGTTCCGCTCGACGCGCTCGACGCGCGGATCAACGAGCTGCTGGGCCCGCTGCTCGTCGCCGGACCGAAGGCGCAGGCGGCGGCGAAGGACCTGATCCGCGCGGTTGCCCACCGGCCCGTCGACGACGCGCGTGATCGCGGATACCGCGGAGCGCATCGCCGCGACGCGCGCGTCGCCCGAAGGCCGCGAAGGCGTGGCGGCGTTCCTCGGCAAGCGCCATGCCGCGTGGGTGCCCGCGGCGCTCAAGGGGCAATGACGGGCATGCCCGGCATCGATCACCTCGACACGCTGCAGCTCGTCGCGCTGGCCGCGGCGCTGGGCTGGGCGAGCGGCATCCGGCTCTACGCCGTGCTGTTCGTCGTCGGCGGCCTCGGCATCCTCGGCTGGGTCGAGCTGCCGCAGGGACTCAGGGTGCTGGCGCACCCGTGGGTGCTCGGGGCCTCGGGCTTCATGTGCTTCGTGGAGTTCTTCGCCGACAAGATCCCGGGGGTCGATTCGCTGTGGGACCTCGTGCACACGTTCATCCGCATTCCGGCCGGCGCCGCGCTCGCGGCGAGCGTGTTCGGCGGCGAGCCGGGTGCCGCGGTGCTGGCGGCGGCGATCGTCGGCGGCTCGCTGGCCGCAGGCAGCCATCTCGCGAAGACCGGCGGCCGCGCGCTGATCAACACGTCACCCGAGCCGTTCTCGAACTGGGCCGCGTCGTTCGGCGAGGAGCTCGCGGTGGGCACCGTGCTGTGGCTCGCGTTCGCGTATCCGGTCGCGGCACTCGTGGTGCTGGCGGTGCTCGTGCTGCTGATGATCTGGCTGATCCCGAAAGTCTGGCGCCTGCTGAAGTCCGGCTTTGGCCGTATCGCCGGCGCCTTCCGCACGCCGCCCGTGCAGCGCGGAAGCACGACGGGGCGCTCGGCCGATGTTTGACAAGATCCTGATCGCGAACCGCGGCGAGATCGCATGCCGGGTCGCCCGCACCGCGCGCCGCATGGGCATTCGCACGGTCGCCGTCTATTCCGACGCGGACGCCGACGCGCTGCACGTCAGCGCGTGCGACGAGGCCTGGCGGCTGGGTCCGCCGCCGCCGCGCGAGAGCTACCTCAACGCCGACGCGATCCTCGCCATCGCCCGCAGGACCGGCGCGCAGGCCATCCATCCCGGGTACGGCTTCCTGTCGGAGAACGCGCAGTTCGCGACCGCCTGCGCCGAGGCGGGCGTGACGTTCATCGGACCGCCGCCCGCCGCGATCGCGGCGATGGGCTCGAAGTCCGCCGCCAAGACGATCATGGGCGCCGCCGGCGTGCCGCTGGTGCCGGGCTACCACGGCGATGACCAGGATCCGGCGCTGCTCGCGCGCGAAGCTGCGCGCATCGGCTTCCCGGTGCTGATCAAGGCGACCGCCGGCGGCGGCGGCAAGGGCATGAAGATCGTCGAGCGCGGCGACGAGTTCGCCGCCGCGCTGGCGTCCGCGCAGCGCGAGGCGAAGGCGGGCTTCGGCGACGACCGCGTGCTGCTCGAGAAATATCTCGACCGCGCCGCGCCACATCGAGATCCAGGTCTTCGGCGATGCGCACGGCGGCGCGGTCTACCTGTTCGAGCGCGACTGCTCGGTGCAGCGGCGCCACCAGAAGGTGCTGGAGGAGGCGCCGGCCCCGGGCATGACCGCCGAGCGCCGCCGCGCGATGGGGGCCACCGCCGTCGCCGCCGCGAAGGCGATCGGCTACGTCGGCGCCGGCACCGTCGAGTTCATCGCGCAGCAGGACGGCACGTTCTACTTCATGGAGATGAACACGCGGCTGCAGGTCGAGCACCCGGTGACCGAGATGATCACCGGCGTGGACCTCGTCGAGTGGCAGCTGCGCGTGGCGTCCGGCGAGCCGCTGCCGCTCTCGCAGGACGCGCTCGCGATCGACGGCCACGCGATCGAGGCGCGCATCTACGCCGAGGATCCCGAGCGCGGCTTCCTGCCGTCGATCGGCACGCTCGTGCATCTGCGCGCGCCGCCCGCGACGACCGGCGTGCGCGTGGACACCGGTGTGCGCGCCGGCGACGAGATCTCGCCGCATTACGATCCGATGATCGCCAAGCTCGTCGTCCACGGCGACGACCGCGCGATGGCGCTGCGGCGGCTCGCCGACGCGCTTGCACAATACGAGATCGTCGGTGTGGCGAGCAACGTCGCCTTCCTGCAGCGGTTGATCGCGCACGAGGCGTTCGCCGGCGCGCAGCTCGACACCGGCCTCATCGCCCGCCACCACGCGGCATTGTTTCCGCCGCCGCCGCCGCTGCCCTCCGCCGCGCTGCTCGCGGCAGCGCTCGCCGAGGCGCTGGCGCTCGTCGAGCGCAGGGGGCAGGCGGCGCGAGCCTCGGGCGATCCGCATTCGCCGTGGAACGACGTCGATCCGTGGTGGCCGAACAGCGCCGCGCACGCGCTGGCGCTGACGTTCGCCGATGGCGAAACCCGCCACGCTGCGGCCGTCGTCCGCGCCGGTGCGGGCTGGCGCGTCGCGCTGGGCGCAGGGCCCGACCGGCAGGAGATCACCGCCACGCTCGCGGCGCGCGACGGCCGCCTGGTGATCGCCGCCGGCGGCAGCGAATTCTCCGCCACGGTCGTGGCCGACGGCGAGGCGCGGCACGTCTTCTGCGGCGGCGCGCATCGCACGCTGATGCTGGTCGACCCGCTCGCCCATGCCGGCGCCGAGGAGGCGCACGGCGGCCACCTGACGGCGCCGATGTCCGGCACCGTCGTCGCCGTCATGGTGAAGGCCGGCGACCGCGTCGACAAGGGCGCGCCGCTGATGATCCTCGAGGCGATGAAGATGGAGCACACGATCGCGGCGCCGGCGGCCGGCGTCGTGACGGCGGTCAACTTCGGCGCCGGCGATCGCGTCAAGGAAGGCGCCGACCTCGTCGACGTCGACGTCGCCGTCGACGCGGCCGGCGCGTAGCCGCGCCGACGCACCACGCGCGCGGAAGACGCCATGCACGTCCTGCTGCACACGTCCACAGGCACCGTCGGCGCATGGCACGCCGCGCTCACCGCCGCGCTGCCCGAGGCGCGGATCACGCGGTGGCCGGATGCGCCGGGCGCCGTCGACTACGTCGCGGTGTGGAGGCCTCCGCCGGAGCTGTTCGGCGCCGCCCCGAGCGCCAAGGCCATCTTCAATCTCGGCGCAGGCGCGGACGCCCTGCTGCGGGTGCCGACGCTCCCCGCGGGCGTGCCGGTGATCCGGATCGAGGACGGAGGCATGGCGGAGCAGATGGTCGACTACGTGACGCTTGCCGTGCTGGCCGCGTATCGCGAGCAGCGCGTGTACGCCGCGCAGCAGCGCGAGGGCCTGTGGCAGCAGCGGCCGTACCGGGACAAGCAGGTATTCGGCGTCGGGTTGCTGGGCCTCGGCGTGCTCGGACAGATGCGTTGCCGCAGGGCTGGCGCGCTTCGGCTTTCCGATCTGCGGGTGGAGCCGCGAGCGCAAGGCGGTCGCGGGGGTGCGCACGCTACGCCGGCGAAGCGGAGCTGCCGCAGTTTCTCGGCCCACGCGCGGGTGCTCGTCTGCCTGCTGCCGTCCACGCCCGCCACGCGCGGACTCATCGATCGCGCGCGGCTGCATCAGCTGCCGCAGGGCGCGCACCTGGTCAACGTCGCGCGCGGCGACATCGTCGTCGACGCCGACCTCATCGCGGCGCTCGACGACGGCCATCTCGCCTCGGCGACGCTCGATGTCTTCCACGAGGAGCCGCTGCCGCCGGACCACGCGTTCTGGCACCATCCGCGGATCACCGTCACGCCCCACGTGTCGGCGATCACGCTGGTCGACGCATCGGCCGCGCAGATCGCGGCCAAGATCAGGCGGCTGGAGCAGGGACTGCCGGTGACGGGGGTCGTCGATCGTGAACGCGGCTACTGACCCGATGAAAGGGAGCGCGCCGGCATGACGCAGGCGAAACTGCCTCCCCGCGTGCGGCTGGTCGAAGTCGGGCCGCGCGACGGCCTGCAGAACGAGCCGGCGCTCGTGCCCGTCGACGTCAAGGTCGCGCTCATCGATCGCCTCGCCGACGCGGGATTGCGGGCGATCGAGGCGACCGCGTTCGTGTCGTCGAAGTGGGTGCCGCAGATGGCCGACGCGGCCGAGGTGATGGCGCGGATCCGCCGTCGCGACGGGGTTCGCTACGCCGCGCTCACGCCGAACAGCAGGGGTTTCGAGGCCGCGCTGGCGGCGAAGGCCGACGAGGTCGCCGTGTTCGTCGCCGCGTCGGAGTCGTTCTCCCGCCGCAACATCAACTGCGGAATCGCCGAGAGCCTCGAACGCGCGAAGCCGGTCTTCGCCGCGGCCGCCGCGCACGGCATCCGCGTGCGCGGGTACGTCTCGTGCGTGCTCGGCTGCCCCTACGAAGGCGACGTCGATCCGGGCCGGGTCGCCCAGGTTGCCGGAGCGCTTCGCGCGATGGGCGCCTACGAGATCTCGCTGGGGGACACCATCGGCGTCGGCACTGCGGGCGCGACGCAGACGCTGGTCTCGGTCGTGTCGGCGCAGGTGCCGGTCGAGGCGCTGGCCGGCCACTTCCACGACACCTACGGACAGGCGCTCGCCAACGTCCACGCGGCGCTGCAGATGGGCGTGGCGACCTTCGACTGCTCCGTGGCGGGGCTGGGCGGCTGCCCGTACGCGAAGGGAGCGACCGGCAACGTCGCGAGCGAGGACGTCCTTTACCTGCTCGACGGCCTGGGAATCGAAACCGGCGTGGACATGCGGAAGCTGCGTCTCGCGGGCGACTACATCTCGGCGTTTCTCGGGCGCCCATCGGCTTCCCGCGTCGCCCGCGCGCTCGCCGCGAAGGACCCATGAGCGCGCCGGGCCGTCCCAAGCGCGAATTGCGCCCCCTAGGGGGGTGTGGGGGCGGCCCATGAGCGCTTCGGACGACGTGCCCTCGCCGTGCATCTCGGTGTGCGTGATGCTGGCGGACGCCGGCGTCTGCGCCGGCTGCTTTCGCACGCTCGACGAAATCGCGGCCTGGGGCGTGCTCGATCCTACGGACAAGCGCGCCGTGCTGGCGGCGCTCCCGGAACGCCGCGCCCGCCTGGCGCCGCTCACGAGCCGGCGCGCCGGCGATGACCGATGAGGCTGCACCGCCGATGATCGCCGACTGGTATTTCGATTTCATTTCCCCGTTTGCCTACCTGCAGAGCGAGCAGCTGGCGGCGCTCGGGCCGCGCGTCGAGATCCGCTACCGGCCCGTGCTGTTCGCGGGGCTGCTCGGCGCCAACGGGCAGAAGGGGCCGGCGGAGATCCCGGCCAAGCGCGCGTTCACCTATCGCTTCGTCGTGTGGCAGGCGAAGCGACAGGGCATCGTGCTGAAGTTTCCGCCCGAGCATCCGTTCAATCCGCTGCCGCTGCTGCGCCTGGCGCTCGCCTGCGACTGCCGTCCGGAGGCCGTGCACGCGATCTTCCGTTTCGTATGGCGGGACGGACGGCTGCCGGATCTCCCGATCGAATGGGCCGAACTGACCGGCAACCTCGGGCTCGCCGACGCGCAGGCGCGCATCGCCACACCTGCGATCAAGGACGAGCTGCGGCGCAACACCGACGAAGCGCTCGCGCGCGGCGTGTTCGGCGTCCCTACGATCGCCATCGGGACCGAGTTGTTCTGGGGCGCCGACGCGACCGCGATGGCGGCCGATTACGTCGCGGCCGGCTGCCGCTTCGACGACCCCGAATACGCGCGCGTCGCGGCGCTCCCGGTGGGCGTCCAGCGTTCCGCGAAGCCGGTGAAGCCCGCACGCGGCAGATCCTCGTAGCCTGGCGCAGCGAAACCCGGAAAAGTGGGGTCACGGAAAAGTGGGGTCAGACACTACTTTTCCTGCAGAATGCGCCACCCGCTCCCCCAGCGGCGACGAAAAGTAGTGTCTGACCCCACTTTTCCGTGACCCCACTTTTCCGGGTTTCGCTGCGCCAGGCTACGCAACGCGGGTCACACCGCGTCCGGTCATACCTTGCCGGGGATGCCGAGCTCGCGCTTGATCGCGCGCGCGGTCGCGAGCGCGGCGTCCTGCGTGGCGGCGAGACAGGTGACGTGTCCCATCTTGCGCCCGCGGCGGGGTTGCGCCTTGTCGTAGAGGTGCAGCTTGGCTTCGGGATGCCGCAGCACGCGCGCCCAATCGGGCTCCCGCGGCGACGCGGCGTCGGCGTCGGCGAACCAGACGTCGCCCAGCAGGTTCACCATCACCGCCGGCCCGTGGCTGCGCGTTCCGCCCAGCGGAAGCCCTGCCAGGATGCGCGCCTGCTGCTCGAACTGCGAGGTGACGCAGGCATCGATCGTGTAGTGTCCGCTGTTGTGCGGCCGCGGCGCGATTTCGTTGACCAGCAGCGCGTCGCCCGCCGTCACGAACATCTCGACGCACAGCACGCCGCGGTAATCGAGCTTCGCGGCGATCTCGGTGGCGCTCGCCTGCGCGGCCAGCGCCAGCGCGTGCGGCACGCGCGCCGGCACGATCGAGACATCGAGGATGCCGTCGCGGTGATGGTTCTCGGACACCGGCCACGTCGCCGTCTGCCCGTGCTCGTTGCGGCCGACCACCACGGACAGCTCGGCGGCCAGCGCCAGCCGCCGTTCCAGCACGCAGGCGAGCCCCCCCATCGCCTTGAAGGCGGCGACGGTCTCCGCCACGGTGCCCACGCGGATCTGCCCCTTGCCGTCGTAGCCGAGGCGCGCGCTCTTGACGATCCCCGGCAGCAGCGCGGCGTCCGCGCCGCGCGCGTCGGCTTCGTCGCGCAGCACCGCGTAGGGCGCGACGGCGGCGCCGCAACCGGTCAGGAAGGCCTTTTCCGCGATCCGGTCCTGCGCGATCGCGACACTCGCCGCCGACGGCATGACGCGCGCGGTGCGCGCCAGGAATTCGAGCGCCGCCGCCGGCACGTTCTCGAACTCGGTGGTGACCGCGGCGGCAAGCGCGGCCAGCTCGGCGAGACCGGCAGGATCGAGGTAATCGGTGCGGATGTGCCTGTCGGCCACGCTGCCGGCAGGGCTGTGATCGCCCGGATCGATCACTGCGACCTTGTAGCCCAGGCTCTGGGCGGCCATCGAGAACATGCGGCCGAGCTGGCCGCCGCCGAGCAGCCCCAGCCACGCGCCGGGGGCGATGGGGACGCTCACCCTGGCGGCTTGGCGCCGTCGGGGGGGACGTGCATCGCGCGCGCGGCGGTGGTCTGCTTCACCCGAAAGGCGGCGAGCTTCTTGGCGACCGCCGGATCGGTGCCGGCGATGATCGCGACGGCGAAGAGCCCCGCGTTCGCCGCGCCCGCTTCGCCGATCGCGAACGTGGCCACCGGAATTCCCTTCGGCATCTGGACGATCGAGTAGAGGGAGTCCTCGCCGCGCAGGTACTTCGAGGGCACCGGGACGCCGAGGACGGGCACGACCGTCTTCGCGGCGAGCATACCCGGAAGATGAGCGGCGCCGCCGGCGCCGGCGATGATGCAGCGCAGGCCCCGCGGCCCGGCATCCTCGGCATACTCGAACATGTCGTCGGGCATCCGGTGAGCGGAGATCACGCGCGGCTCGTAGGCGACGGCGAAGGCGTCGAGCTGCGCGGCGGCATGACGCATGATGTCCCAGTCGCTGTCGCTGCCCATCACGACCCCGACCAGCGGCGCGTGCCTGCGTTGTGCCATCGTTCCTCCCGGAAGCGCGTGTCGAGATTGCTGCTGCGACCAGGTTGGCGTCCCTGTTGGCGCGGGCTGCTTTTCTGCTCTGGTCAGCGGCGAAATTCTAGCACCTTGCCGCCGTGTTCCGAAGGTGAACCGGCGGCCGGCGCGACGGTCCCACCGATGCGCTGCCCGCGTCCCGGGGGCATCCGGCAAGGACGCATCCTCCGCTGCTGGAGCCCGGACGTCGCCGAGGGCGGCGCTGAAATGTCGCTTGCCGTCCCATGCCTGCGTCGATGACAATGTCGTTCGTGCCCCATTTCCCGAACCGCGCCCGCATTCTTCGCTCCGTTTGCCGCAACCTGCTTGCGGTCGTCGCGCTTTCGCTGCTGGCGTCTGCCGGTCCCGCCCGCGCCGAAGCGACCGACGCGGATTTCCTCGCAGCCAAGGCCGCGTTCGACCGCGGCGACCGCGTCAAGCTGAAGGCGCTCGCCGGCGCGCTCTCCGGCCATCTGCTCCAACCCTATGTCGCGTACTGGCAGTTGAAGCTCGGGCTCGAGACCGCCGGCGCGGACGAGGTGCGCAGCTACCTCGAACGCTGGCCCGACACGCCGCTCGCCGACCGGCTGCGCGTGGAATGGCTGAAACTCCAGGGCAAGCGCGGGAACTGGAACGCGTTCGCGCTCGATTACCCGCCGCCGTCCGGCGAGGACGCCGAGCTCGCCTGCTACGGCATCCAGTACCGCCTCCAGCGCGACGGCGAGGCCGCGCTCGCCGCGGCGCGACCGCTGTGGTTCGGCGGGCAGGCCACGCCCGACGCCTGCGAGCCGCTGTTCAACGCGCTGATCGCCGCTGACGCGCTGACCGTCGCCGACCGCCGCACGCGTTACCGGCAGGCGGTCGAGGCCGGCAACGTGCGCCTCGCGCAGTCGATCGCGGTCGACCTCCCGTCGGAATACCGGATTTCCTCCCGCGATTTCGCGCGCGTCGATGCGGAGCCGGCGCGCAGCCTCGAAAAGGGCGACTTCGCCTGGAAGCTCCAGGGGGGCCGCGACCTCGCGCTGTATGCGCTCGAGCGCGCGGCGCGCTCGGACGCGGTCGCCGTGCGCGCTGCATGGGAAAAGCAGCGGACGCGCCTGACCGATGCCGACCGCCGCTACGGCAATGCCCGCATCGCCTACCATGCGGCGCGCCAGCTGGCGCCGCAGGCGAACGAGTGGTTCAACGAGGCGCGCGGCGTGCCGCAGGGCGAGAACGAGCGGGCCTGGCGGGTGCGCGCGGCCCTGCGCGCCGGCGCGTGGCCGGACGTGCTCGCGGCAATCGAGGCGATGCCGCCGGCGCAGGCGCAGGAAGCCGCGTGGCGCTACTGGAAGTCGCGCGCGCTCGCCGCCGCGGGCCGCAACGACGAGGCCACGGCCGGCTACGCCTCGCTGGCACAGGAGACCAATTTCTACGGCGTGCTCGGCGCCGAGGCGCTGGGGCGACCGCTGGCGCAGGGGTCCCCGCCGGTCGCGAAGGCCGACGCCGATGCCCTCGCGGCGCAGCTGGCGGCGTTCGGCGAGCGGCCGGGCGCGCGGCGCACGGTCAAGCTCGCCGGTCTCGACATGAAACCCGAATCGCTGCGCGAGTGGAGCTATGCGATCCGCGGGCTGGACGACGACGGCCTGCTCGTCGCCGCCGAGTACGCGCGCCGGCACGCGCTCTACAACCGGGCGATCAACACCGCGGAGCGCACCGTGGCGCGGCACGACTTCTCGATGCGCTACCTGATGCCCTACCGCGAGCACTTCGCCGCGGCGGCGCGCGAGAACGCGATCGACGAGGCGTTCCTGTTCGGCATCGCGCGACAGGAATCGCGGTTCGATCCCGAGCTGGTGTCGTCGGCGGGCGCCGCCGGCCTGATGCAGCTGATGCCGCCGACCGCACGCCTGGTGGCGAAGCAGCTCGGCCGCAACGACTACCAGCCGTCGCGGATCAGCGACGTCGCGATCAACACGCAGTTCGGCGCCTACTATTTCAAGTACTGGCTGGCCCGCCTCGAGCAATTGCCCGCGCTGGCCGCGGCCGCCTACAACGCCGGTCCCGGGCGCGCCCAGGCCTGGCGCGCCGGCGCCCCGCTCGAAGGCGCGGTCTGGGTCGAGACGATCCCCTTCAACGAAACCCGCGACTACGTGAAGAAGGTGCTCGCCAACGTCATGTTCTACGCGCGCGAGTTGAACCAGCCGCACCAGCCGCTGACCACGCGCCTCGGCACGGTGCCGCCGCGCGGCGCCGGGACCACCGTCGCGGCGCAGGCGAACTGACGATGACCGGCGCCAGGATCGTCGTCGTCGGCGGCACGGGTTTCGTCGGTCGCCATCTGGTCTGCCGGCTGGCGGGCGCCGGTTGCCACGCCGTCGTCGTGACGCGCCGGCGCGAACGCGCCCGCCCGCTCTTCCCGCTGCCGACGGTCGAGGTCGTCGAGGCCGACGCCGGCGATCCGGCGGCGCTGGCGGGCATCGCGCAAGGCGCCGCCGCGATCGTCAACCTGACGGGGATCATCAACGAAGCCGGCGGCCAGACGTTCGCGCAGGCGCATGTCGAGTTCACCCGGGGCGTCATCGACGCCTGCCGCGCCGCGGGCGTGCCGCGGATGCTGCAGATGAGCGCGTTGCACGCCGATACCTCGGGGCCCAGCCGCTATCAGCGCAGCAAGGGTGAAGCCGAGGCGCTGGTCGCCGCGTCGGGGCTCGCCTGGACGATCTTTCAACCTTCGGTGATCTTCGGGCCGGACGATTCGTTCCTCAACCTGTTCGCGAAGCTGCTGCGGGCGATGCCGGTGCTGGCCCTCGCCGCGCCCCAGGCGCGGTTCCAGCCGGTGTACGTGGGCGACGTCGCGGACTGCTTCGTCCATGCGCTGGGCGACGACGCGACGATCGGGCAGCGCTACCCGCTGTGCGGGCCGCAGGTCTACACGCTGCTCGAGCTGGTGCGCTATGTCGGCGACACCGCGGAGACCGCCCGCCCGATCATGACGCTCGGGCCGACGCTGTCGACGCTGCAGGCCTTTGCGCTCGAGCACCTGCCCGGCAAGCTGATGAGCCGCGACAACCTCGCGTCGATGCAGAAGGACAGCGTCTGCGACTGCCCGTTTCCCCCGGTCTTCGGCATGGTCCCGACGGCGCTCGAGGCCGTGGCGCCGTCCTGGCTCGGCGCCGGGAGCAGCGGTCAGCCATTACGATGCCTACCGCGCCCGCAGCGGGCGTTAGCAGGCGATCGATCGCCGTGCCGGCAATGCGCGGTACGCTCGCCGATCGCATCGGCTGACGGGCCAACCCGAAGGGCCCGGTGCGGTTCCCCGAGCATTCCCTGCCTTGAAGACCTACCGCGTCGGCGGTTCCGTTCGCGACGAGCTGCTCGGCCGGCCGGTCGTCGACCGCGATTGGGTGGTCGTGGGGGCGACGCCGGAGCAGTTGGTCGAGCAGGGCTTCCGGCCCGTCGGGCGCGATTTCCCGGTGTTCCTGCACCCGCAGACGCGCGAGGAGCATGCGCTCGCGCGCACCGAGCGCAAGCACGGGATCGGCTACCGCGGTTTCACGTTCCTCGCCACGCCCGCGGTGACGCTGGAGGAGGACCTGCTGCGCCGGGACCTGACCATCAACGCGATGGCGCGGGCGGAGGACGGCCGCCTCATCGACCCGTACGGGGGCGCGGCCGACCTCGCGGCCGGCATCCTGCGGCACGTTTCGCCGGCCTTCGCCGACGATCCGCTGCGCGTGCTGCGCGTCGCCCGCTTCGCCGCCCGCTTCGACTTCGCGGTCGCCGAGGAGACGCAGGCGCTGATGCGCGCGCTCACGGGCAGCGGCGAGCTCGCGTCGCTGTCGGCCGAGCGGGTGTGGCAGGAGATCGCCCGGGGGCTGCAGGAGCCGCGACCGTCGCGGATGCTTGCCGTGCTGCGCGAGTGCGGCGCGCTGGCGCAGGTGCTGCCCGAAGTCGATGCGCTGTTCGGCGTGCCGCAGCCCGTCGCGCCGCACCCGGAGCTCGACACGGGCGTGCACGTCGCGCTGGCGCTGGATTACGCGGCGGCGCGCGGCTTCGGGCTCGCCGTGCGCTACGCGGTGCTTGCCCACGACCTCGGCAAGGGCGAAACCGCACGCGACGCGTGGCCCGCGCATCACCGGCACGAGACGCGCAGCATCAGGCTGGCGGACGGGATGTCCGCGCGGCTGCGGGTCCCCGTCGAGTGCCGCGATGCCGCGCGGCTCGCGGCGCGGTGGCACGGCGCGGTCCATCGCGCCGCCGAGCTGCGACCCTCGACGCTGCTGGAGCTCCTCGTGCGCAGCGACGCGCTGCGGCGTCCGGAGCGCCTCGAGGGGCTGCTCGAGGCATGCGAGTGCGACGCGCTGTCGCGCCCGGGGTCCGGCGGGCCCGGCTACGCGCCGGGGGCGATCGTCCGCGCCGCGTGCGCCGTGGTCCGGCGCGTGCGCGTCGCCGCCATCGCGCAGGACGCGAAGCTGCGCCGCGACGGCGGCGGGGATGCGGACATCGGTAAGGCGATCCACGCCGCTCGGCTGCGCGCCCTTCGCGCATGGAAGCGCAAGGCGCACGACGAACTCCGGTCGGCGTGATCCGGTCGGTGGTGCTTACGGGCGCCCGCGCTGCCGCTGGAAAGGCTCGGCGCCCCGCCGCGGGAGGCGGGTCGAGCGAGCGCCTGCGGCTGTCGGTCAGATGCGGTAGGCGACCGTCTTCATCACGGCCGCCGCGAGCCGCATCAGGCCCTTGACCGGGCCGGGCAGTTCGGCGGCGCCGGCCTCCTGCGCCATGGCACCGTGGCGCGCCTCGTCGTCGCGCATCTGGACGACGATGGCGCGGCTTCTCGCATCCTCCGCGGGCAGCCGGTCGATGTGGCCGGTGAGGTGCTCCTCGACCTGCCGCTCGGTCTCGACGACGAAGCCCAGGTTGACCCGGTCGCCGGCGAGGCCGGCTGCCACGCCGATCGCGAAGGATCCCGCGTACCACAGCGGATTGAGCAGCGAGACGCGGTCGTTCAGCTCCGCAAGGCGGCCTTCGCGTCCAGGCGAGGTGTTCCTCCTCCTCGCGCGCCGCCTGCGCGAAGCTCTGCCTGGTGGCCGGGTCGCGCGCGACCAGCGCCTGCGCCGCGTAGAGCGCCTGCGCGCAGACTTCGCCGGTGTGGTTCACGCGCATGAGCCCGGCCGCATCGCGGCGCTCGGCGGGCGACAACTGCGGCCTCCGGCATGTGTGGTGCCGGGCACCTCGCGCGACGTCGTCGCGCGGCCAAGCAGCGTGCGCAGTGCGCGATCGAAGCTGATGACGAGGTCGTCCTGCATGGCGACATCGTACTTCGTAGCCCGGGTTGAGCGCCAGCGAAACCCGGGCTGACGCAACTGCTGCTCCGTGCACGAGCAAAAAAACGGGCGCCCGAAGGCGCCCGTCCAGTGCTGTCGCCCGATCGATCCGGGCGGATTCCGCTTGACTCTTACCAGAAGTGGACGATGCCGGCCACCGCGCCTTGCGGACGGGCCGCGTCGCCGCAACCCACGTTGTTGCCCGAGGCGTTGCGTTGGTTGCCGTAGCACAGGCCTGCCATCGAGCCGACCGCGAAGTTGTAGCCGGCGTTCGAGTCGTTGTCGATCATCACGTAGCCCGTGTAGAGCAGCGTGCGCTTCGACAGCGGGTAGGTGTAGCTCACCGACCAGCTCTGCGAGCCCGAATCCGGGCCGATGCGGATGGCGCCGACCGTCGGGCAGGTGGTGACGCCGGCGACCGTCGACGCAGTTCGCGGAGCCGCGGCCGTTGTTCGCCTTGGTGTACCCGATGTAGAGCTGGCCCGGGCCGATGTTGCCGGTGGTCGACAGGCCCCACAGGTTGCGCTTCAGCTCGCCGCTGCTCACGCCGCGCCGAGTCGCTGCGATACGTCGTACTTCAGCCATTCGCCGACGGCCGCGAACTTCCACGCGCCCCAAGTGTAGGAGCCGGCCAACGTGATGCCCTGGTCCTGCAGCTTCGGCGCTCGGGCGGATCGTGCCGCTCGCGCAGGTTGTTGTGGACTTCGTACACGATCGCCGCGCCGAACGGGCCGTTGTTGTACGTGCTGCCGAACGACATGACGTACGCGTGCCGGCGTTGCTGCGCCAGATCGCCGCCGTCCGTGCCGCCGGTGTCGCGAGCCCGCGACCTGGCCGGCGAACGTGAAGCCGGCGATGTTCGGGGAGTCGTAACGCAGCGAATTCGCGGCGCGGTCGTCGAAGGCGCCGGTGTCGATGCTGTTGCCGACGTAGCCGGAGTTCGACCACAGGCTTTGCGAGCCGAGGATACCGGTGATCAAGGTCGGGACGCTGCCGAAGACCGCGCCGACGTCGTCGTACGGGGTCAGGAAGTAGCCGATCTTGCCCGTGCCCCACGCGCCTTGCAGGCCGACGAAGCTGTCACCGGCCAGCGAGACCGCGCCGGCGTTCGAGGCGTCGAAGCGCTCTTCCGCCTGGAAGATCGCGTTCAGACCACCGCCCAGCGACTCCGTGCCGCGCACGCCGAGGCGTGACGAGTTCGAGTTCACCTGATAGAGGTTCTGCTTGACGCCGGTGTCCTGCTTGGCGTTGATGATGACCTGCGAATTGAGATTCAGACGGCCATACAGGGTGACGTTTGCGGTTTGCGCTTGCGCCAGCGGTGCGGCAAGCACGCCCGCGATGGCGACAGCGAGAAGCTTCTTGTTCATGAAATCTCTCCTCTAACGGATAAAATTGGCAAGGAACGGGCTCTGGCTTTAGCGCTTGCCGTCGGAACACCTTCTCACGGATGTCGAGAAGTTGAGGTCATTGTGCCAAACGGGGCTTCCCCGGGCAAGGTAAAGTCCGGGTATGGCGAAAGGCGGCGTCGCCCTTGTTGCTAAAACGCGACAAGAGGCGGCGTTCCCCCTGCGCCATGGGCGAGCCGGCGTTCCGGCGAAGCGAAAAGACCGTCCCCTAAGGTGATGATCGGCTTGGATAAAATGGCATTTCGGCGGCTTTGGCGACGGCGAGGCCCGCCACGCGGCCCATTTTGACGGCTTATCGTGTCCGCGCAGGACGCCAACGAACGCGGTCGAGCCGACGGCCGCGACGATGCGCGGCTCCGCGGCGGCGCCTTGACCCCGGAATCGCCCTGGATCGCCGCCGGCGTCGCCGCCGCCGGAACCGGCGTCGCGCTCGCGCTGCTCCTGCGCCACGCCTCCCGGCTCCCGCAGGCGTTGCCGGGGCCGCGCTCGCTGCACGCAGCGCCGGTGCCGCGGGTCGGCGGGCTCGCGATCTGGGCGGGCGCGCTGCCGATCGCCCTGGCGTCGCCGGCGGCCGTCCCCGGGCCCTGGGCGGTCTGGCTGCTCGCGACCGGCCTCGTCGCCGGTGTCTCGCTGCGCGACGACTGGCGCGGCGTGCACCCCGCCGCGCGCCTGGCCTGCCATTTCGCCGCCGCCCTCGCGATTGCGCTCGTTCTGCCCGGGACGGCGCCGGACGCGGCTCCCTTGGGCCACGCGCTCGGCGCAGGCGGGAGCGTGCTGCTGCTGGTATGGGCAGCGAATCTCTACAACTTCATGGACGGCAGCGACGGGCTCGCGGCGGCCATGGGCGTGTGCGGCTTCGGCGCGTACGCCGTCGCGGCGGGAATGGCCGGCGCGCCGGCGGCGCTCTACGTCGCGCTGGCCGCGGCGACGCTCGCGTTCCTCGCGCTCAACCTGCCGCCGGCGCGCATCTTCATGGGCGACGTCGGCGCGGTGCCGATGGGTTTCGCCGCGGCGGCGCTGGGCATGGGCGGCTGGCGCGCGGGAACGTGGCCCGCGTGGTTCCCGCTGCTGGTGTTCCTCCCCTTCGTCGCCGACGCGACGGCGACGCTCGGCAAACGCCTCTGGCGCCGCGAGCGCGTCTGGGAAGCGCACAGGATGCATTACTATCAGCGCCTGCACCAACTGGGCGCCGGACACCGCGGAACGCTTCTGGTTTTCGGCGCTCTCATGTCTGGTACCACCGCGTCGGCGCTCGCAACCCTCGCGGCGGACCCCGGGGCCGGGTGGCTCGTGATCGTGGCGTGGAGCATCGCGATGGCAGCTTTTTTCTGCGGCATTGATTATCATTGGCGGCACCGCACGGCGGCACATCGATGAACCAACCCTTCCCCTTGCGCCTGCGGCCGTCGAACTGGCGCGCGCGGCTCGCCTTCGTGCACGACGTCTGCGCCGCCGCCCTGGCGTGGGTGGCGACCTACTGGCTGCGCTTCAATCTCGACCTGCAGGAGCCCTTCCTCTCCGACCTCGAGAGCACGCTGGCGTGGGTCGTGCCGCTGCAGGCGGCGATCTTCGTCGCGCTGGGCCTGTACCGCGGCCTGTGGCGGTTCGCGAGCACCGTCGACCTGCAGAAGATCGTGCTCGCCGCCGGACTGGGGGCGCTGCTCATCCCGCTGGTGCTCGTGATGCTGCAGCTGCAGGCGGTCGTGCCGCGCAGCGTGCTGATCATGTATCCGATCGTGCTCATCTTCCTGATGGCGGGGGACCGCTTCGCGTACCGCATCTGGAAGGAGCACCGGCTCTACAGTCCGCTCGCGGCGCTCGGGGAGCCGGTGCTGATCGTCGGCGCCGGCGAGGCCGGGGCGCGCCTGTCGAAGGAGCTTGCGCGCAGCCGCCAGTGGCGCGTGGTCGGTCTGCTCGACGACGACAAGTCGAAGCACGGCCGGCTGCTGCGCAACACCGACGTGCTCGGGCCGATCACGGATCTTCCCGCGTGGGCGGCGAAATTCGGCGTGCACAAGGTGATCCTCGCGCTGCCTTCGGCGGACCACGGCGTTCGCCGCCGCGTGGCCGAGATCTGCGCCGCGAACGGCCTCGAGGCGCTCACGGTGCCGTCCTACGAAGACCTGATCAGCGGCCGCTCGGCGCTCACCACGATCCGCAACGTCGAGCTCGACGACCTCCTGGGACGCGACCCCGTGGTCCTCGACAGCGCCGGCCTCGCCGAATGGCTCGGCAACCGCGTGGTGCTCGTCACGGGCGCCGGCGGCTCGATCGGCGCGGAGCTGTGCCGTCAGATCGCGCGCTTCCGCCCCGCGCGCCTGGTGCTGTTCGACGTCTCCGAGGCGGCGCTCTACGAGATCCAGACCTCGCTCACCGACGAGTTCGCGCAGCTGCCGGTGTCGACGGTGGTGGGCGACGTCAAGCACGCCGCGCTGGTCGACGAGGTGCTCGCGCGCGAGCGGCCGAGCCTCGTGTTCCACGCCGCCGCGTACAAGCACGTGCCGCTGATGGAGGACACCAACGCGTGGCAGGCGGTGCGCAACAACGCCTACGGCACCTGGGTGCTGGCGAGCGCCGCGGTCGCCGCCAAGGTCGAGAAGTTCGTGCTGGTGTCCACCGACAAGGCGGTCAACCCGACGAGCGTGATGGGCGCGTCCAAGCGCCTGGCGGAGATCGCCTGCCAGAGCCTGCAGGGCAGCGGCACCCAGTTCGTGCTGGTGCGCTTCGGCAACGTCTTCGGCAGCGCCGGCAGCGTGATCCCGCGCTTCCAGGAGCAGATCGCGCGCGGCGGGCCGCTCACGGTCACGCACCCGGACATCACGCGCTACTTCATGTCGCTGCTCGAGGCCACACAGCTGCTGCTGCAGGCGGGGCTGCAGGGCAGGGGCGGCGAGATCCTGGTGCTCGAGATGGGCGAGCCGGTGCGCATCGTCGATCTTGCCCGCGACATGATCCGGCTGTCGGGCGCGGACCCCGACCGGATCGCCGTCGTGTTCACCGGCCTGCGGCCCGGCGAGAAGCTCTACGAGGAGCTGCTCACCTCGGAGGAAGCCACGCTGCCCACGCCGCATCCGAAGCTGCGCATCGCGCGCGCGCGCGCCGCCAACCTCGACTCCATCGGGCAGATGATCGCGTGGTGCGAGCGCGACCGCGTGGCCGACGACGCCGAGGTGCGCGCGCGGCTGAAGGTGTGGATTCCCGAGTACGCGCCGCCCGCGGGCGCCCCGGTCAAGCCCATCCCCGCCGAGGCGAAGTTCGGCGAGGAAGCGAAGGCGCCGCTGCCGCTGCGGGTCCCGCGCAAGCGCGAGCGCTGAGGTGAAGCTGTCCACCTGCGCGATGGCTTCACCGTGCGTAGCCCGGGTTGAGCGGTAGCGAAACCCGGGGCTGCCAGTCCAGCGGAGCATCCCCCCGGGTTTCGCTCCGCTCAACCCGGGCTGCTCATCATTCCACCTGCGAAATCAGCGCGGATCGAGCTCGGGCAACCGCAGGCCGTAGACCGTCTCGATGCGGGCGAGCGCCTCGCGGCGGGTCCGCTCGAGGTCCGCGGCGTTGCGCATCCATCGGCGCAGGCGCCGCCGCGTGACGCCGTGGCAATGGCGAACCGCGTCCCCCCACATCGCGTCCGGCAGCGCCGCGAATTCCTGGTGCTGCGCGTCGACGATGCGCTGATGCAGCAGCGCGCCCGTGTCGTAGTAGACGTAGTGCGGCCGCGCGCCGAAATGCGTGCGGCGAAGGCCGCGCAGCGCGTCGAGCGTCAAGCCGCGCAGCCACGGCACGCGCAGGCGCAGGTAGAGCAGGCGCGCGAGGGCGGGCACCTGCGGGATCTCGTTGCACAGCACGCGGTCGCGAAAGCTCGCCCCCGCGTCGAGCGCAGCGCGCACCGGCGCGACCTTGAGCAGCACGCAGGGAATCCACATGCGCGGCGCGTAGTAGCCGACGTTGCCCGCGACCAGGTGGTTCGTGCCCAGCCATTGGCCCCGGTGCAGGAATCCGCTGCCGTACGCCCCCGGCCCGAGCGCGCCGGTCATCGCCGGCACCAGGTCGTCGCGCAGGATCTCCGCGTCCGAATCGAGGAGCAGCAGCGCCTCGCGCCGGGTGTCGCGGAAGATGCGGTCGAGCGTGACCCCGTGCGGGCGCAGCGGCATCCGGTCGAGGCGAAACGGCAGGTCGTCCTGCAGCCGGCGGAAGAAGCCGTAGCTGCCGTCGGTCGATTCGCAGTCGATGACGGTGACCGGCAGCGGGGCGTGGCGCAGCACGCTCGCGAGCGCGAGCGTGCTCTGCTCCCTGGTGCTGCAGTTGATGATGACCGCTTCGGCATCGAACGGCGGCGCGGGCGGGCCCGGTGGCGCAGGAGACGATTCCGGTCCGCCCATGGGACAGCGCGTGCGCGAATTCAGGCCGCGCCGCTGCTGCGCAGGCGCCGCATGCCGAGCCCGAGCACCGCGGCGGTGAGCGCCCAAAACTCCTTGCCGTTGGAGCGGAACAGGAAATCGTCGGTGAGGTTCTTGACGAGAAAGCCGACGACGAGCCCGATCCCGACCAGCCCGAGCAGCGCGAGCGCATCGTCGCGCGAGCGCAGGAATTGCGCGTAGCGCCACAGCAGCGCGGCCAGCAGCGCGACGAAGGCGCCGAGTCCGACCGCGCCGGTCTGCAGCCACTGGCTCATGAAGATATTGTGCGCGTGGGAGAGCATCGGGTCGTGCAGGTCGCTTTGCAGCTCCTGCGAGAGGATCGACTTGCCGTAGCCGTAGCCGGTCCACGGCCGCTCGTGGATGCGCTCCAGCGTCTCCTCCCACAGCTGCAGGCGCGGATCGCCGGCGAAGGTCTGCGCCACGCTCGTCTCCGGCGGAAAGTGCGCCTTTGCCTTTTCGCGCGCCGTCTGCGCGAACAGCAGGCCGATGACCACGAGCAGCGCGAGGAGCGGCGCGAGCCAGCGCAGCGGCGCGCGGGCCAGCGCCGCGCGCCAGCGCAGCGCGGCGAGCGCCGCGGTCACGCCGAACACCGTCGCCAGCGCGAGCCAGACCATCCGGTTGTCCGCGATGCGCGCCGCCGCCAGCAGCAGCGCGAGCAGCACGACGCCGAGCACGACCAGGTAGCGGCCGCCGCCGAAGCCGGCCGGCGCCGGTGCGGGCAGCGTCAGCAGCAGCGGCGCGATCAGCACCAGATAGGTCGAGAACGGGCCGACCCCGGCGTGCCAGCGCGCGGCATCCCAGCCCGCCGGCGTGAGCGCCAGGCCGACGGCGAAGGCGGCCAGCAGCGCGAAGCTCCCCACCGTCGCCGCGACCAGCGTCCGCCAGGCGAAGTCGTTGCGCGACGCGACGTAGAAGGCGGCCATCATCAGCACGCCCCACGCGATCTCCCGCCGCACCTCGCCTGCGGTGTACGCCGGATGCACCGACCACCACACAGACGCCGCATTCCAGACGCACCAGGCGGCGAGCGGGGCGAGCACGGCCAGGCCGGGGGAGGGAATCCGCTCGCCGCGTCCCGACAGCGCGGCGGCGACGAGGATCAGCGCGAACAGCGCGGCGAGACCGAAGGTCACCGAGCGCCCATACGTGGCGATGGTGGTCGGCTGCAGCGCGAGGTAGGCGGCGGCGGCGGCCAGCAGGGCGCCGTGGCAGAGGTCGGTCGCGCGGTCGAAGTAGCGGTTCATGTTCTGGCCCGGGCACCGGAGGCCGCCGGGCCGGGGAGGGGACGGGAGCTTTCGCCGCGCGATTGTACCCCCTGCCGCGCCGCGCCCGGGCGGGTGGCCCCCCCCGGCCGCCCTGCCCCAGTCAGGGCTCACTTGCCGCGAGACCCCCGCTGCGCGCGGCGTACGCGATTCCGGCCGGCCCGCGCCGCGGTTCCGGTACAATCCGGGCGGACCCCCACTCTCGCCCGCGCGCCGCCCTTCGCCATGCCGCTCGACGCCGTCAACGCCGCCGTCAAGGCGCACATCCTCGCCGAGGCGCTGCCGTACATCCAGCGCTTTCACGACAAGACCATCATCGTCAAGTACGGCGGCAACGCGATGACCGAGGCGTCGCTGAAAGCCGGCTTCGCGCGCGACGTCGTGATGCTCAAGCTGGTCGGGATGAACCCGGTCATCGTCCATGGCGGCGGACCCCAGATCGGCGACCTGCTGAAGAAGATGGGCATCCACAGCGAATTCCGGCAGGGCATGCGCGTGACCGACGAGCGCGTGATGAACGTGGTGGAAATGGTGCTGGGCGAGCTCAACCAGGAGATCGTCGGGCTCATCAACCAGCACGGCGGCAAGGCGGTCGGCCTGACCGGGCAGGACGGCGCGTTCATCCACGCGCGCAAGATGCTGCTCAAGAGCGAGACCAACCACGACGAGTTCGTCGACATCGGCCTCGTGGGGGAGATCGAGCGCATCGATCCCGAGCTCATCAACCTGCTCGATTCGCGCGACTTCATCCCCGTGATCGCGCCGATCGGCGTGGGCACGGGCGGCGAGGCCTACAACATCAACGCCGACCTCGTCGCCGGCAAGCTGGCCGAGACGCTGAAGGCGGAGAAGCTGGTGCTGATGACCAACACGGTCGGCGTGCTGGACAAGGACGGCAACCTGCTCACGGGCCTGTCCGCGAGCCAGATCGAGGCGCTGTTCGCCGACGGCACGATCCACGGCGGCATGCTGCCGAAGATCGGCTCCGCGCTCGACGCCGTCAAGAACGGGGTGCGCAGCTCGCACATCATCGACGGCCGCGTCGACCACGCGCTGCTGCTCGAGGTCCTGACGAACGAGGGTGTGGGCACGATGATCCGCTCCGACGTCGACGACTCGCGCGACGTCCGCGCGCGCACCTAGCCCCGCCCGCCGCCCGAACCGATGGCCGCCAAGCCCGGCGAACGTCGCCTCCAGATCCTGCAGACGCTGGCGGCGATGCTCGAGACGCCGCGCGGCGAGCGGGTCACCACGGCCGCGCTCGCGGCGAAGCTCGCGGTGTCGGAGGCCGCGCTGTACCGGCATTTCGCCAGCAAGGCGCAGATGTTCGAAGGCCTGATCGAGTTCATCGAAACGACGCTGTTCACGCTGATCAACAGGATCGCCGGCGAGACCCCGGACGGGGCGCTGCAGGCGCAGCAGATCGTCGCCGTCGTGCTCGGTTTCGCGGAGAAGAATCCGGGCATGACGCGGGTGCTGATCGGTGACGCGCTGGTCAACGAGGACGAGCGGCTGCAGGCGCGGATCAACCAGCTCTACGACCGCATCGAGGCCGCGCTGCGGCAGTCGCTGCGCATCGCCCAGGCCGCGGGCAGCTGGCCCGGCGACCCGGGCGCCGAGGCGAACCTGTTGCTGGCGTTCGTCCTGGGGCGCATGCAGCTCTTCGCGAAGTCCGGCTTCAAGCGCCCGCCGCAGGAAGGCTGGGAGCTGCAGCGCAAGTTCCTGTTCGGGTAGCGACGTGAGCCGGGGAGCAGGGGCCCCCGAGCGCAGCGAGAGGGGATGCGACCGGGGCGAATCGGCGCTGCCAGCCGACGCGCAGACCGGGGCATGACGCGGCGGGTCCGAGGAGGCTGGCGACGTGAGCCGGGGAGCAGGGGCCCCCGAGCGCAGCGAGAGGGGATGCGACCGGGGCGAATCGGCGCCGGCAGCCGACGCGCGAGGCTGCGCATGACGCCGGCGGTACACGGAGGCTGGCGACGCGCTACGCCGACTGCACGGTCGAGGGCGCCAGTACGCAGCCGGTGATCTTCCACGAGCCGTCGCCCTGCTTCTCCAGCGTGTAGAGCGCGACCCGCACGGTGTCGTCGGGGGCGATGAGCCGTACCGGCTGGACCACATTGCCGTCGATGACGGCCCCGACGAGGAATTCGGTGCGTCGCGCGGCGAGCAGCGCCGCGTAGCCGAGGCGCACCTGATACAGGAAGTTCTCGGCCGTGCCGAACTGCGTGCGGATCGCCGGGGCGGCGAAGGAGAATGCCTTCGCGGCGTCGCCGGCGCGCAGCGCCCGCAGTTGGGTTTCGATCACCTGCTTGATCGCCGGCCACTCCGCGGCGGGTAGCGCGGTTTGCGCCGCGGCACGCGCTGCGCCCTGCCCGGCCTGCGCGGGACCTGCGACGAGCAGCGCGGCGAGCGCCGCGGCCGCGAGTCGGGCCAATGCCCGCAGCGGAGCCTTCATCCCGGCCCGCACACCGGACAGCGCGGGTCGCGCGCGATGGCGAGGTCGCGCCAGCGCATCGAGAACGCGTCGATCAGCAGGAGCCGGCCGGTCAGCGGCTCCCCCACGGCGGCGATCAGCTTCAGCGCTTCCGCGGCCTGCGTTGCGCCGACGATGCCCACCAGCGGCGCGAAAACCCCCATCGTTGCGCATCGCGTCTCCTCGATTTCCTCGCCCTCGCCGAACAGGCAGTGGTAACACGGGCTTGCGCCGTCGCGCGGGTCGAACACCGCGATCTGCCCGTCGAAGCGGATCGCCGCCCCGGACACGAGCGGCTTGACCGCGGCCACGCACGCGCGGTTGACCGCGTGGCGCGTCGCGAAGTTGTCGCAGCAGTCGACGACGACGTCGGCGCGCGCGACCAGCGGCGCGAGTTCGGCGGCGCCCACCCGCGACGCCACCGTCTCGACATGGACTTCCGGATTGATCGCGTGCAGGCGATCCCTGGCGGCGGCGACCTTCGCCTTGCCGACGTCGCCGGTGGCGTAGAGGATCTGCCGCTGCAGGTTGGTGAGGTCGACGGTGTCGGCGTCGCAGATCGACAGCGTGCCCACGCCGGCCGCCGCCAGGAAGTGGGCCGCGGGCGCGCCGAGCCCGCCGGCGCCGACGATCAGCACATGCGCGCTGGCGAACCTTTCCTGCGCGTCGATCCCCAGTTCCGACAGCAGGATGTGGCGGCTGTACCGAAGGAGTTGGGCGTCGTCCATCGCGTGTCCGCAAGGCGTATTCGCGTAGCCCGGGTTGAGCCGCCAGGCGAAACCCGGGGCCGTCGTGCCGATTGCCACCGCCACCCGGGTTTCGCCTGGCGGCTCAACCCGGGCTACGCCTCCGGCGTTACTGCGGCTTCGCCTGCGCGGCGAGGGACTTCGTCGAGGCGACGACCGGCTGCCCCTTGAGGTGGTTCATCGCCTGCGTCAGCTGGAAATCGTCGGCGGCGCCGAACTCGAAGCGCGGCGGCTGCGCGCCGGCGCTCGTCTGCGTGTTGGTCTCGGCGCCCGGCTTGTCGCCCGCTTTCGCGGCGCCTTTCTCGGCGGCCTTCAGCAGCTCCGCGGCCTTCGCCTTCGCCGCGTCGGCCGGCGTCTCGAGATGACGCTCGAGGTTCGCCTCGCGGATGCGGTTGGGCGAATCGCGGCCGTCGTCGACGATGATGTCGGGCTCGATGCCTTTCGCCTGGATCGAGCGGCCCGACGGCGTGTAGTAGCGGGCGGTCGTGAGCTTCAGCCCCGCGTTGTTGCCGAGCGGCAGGATCGTCTGCACCGAGCCCTTGCCGAACGTCTGCGTGCCGAGCACCGTCGCGCGCTTGTGGTCCTGCAGCGCCCCGGCGACGATTTCCGACGCCGACGCCGTGCCGCCGTCGACCAGCACCGCGATCGGGACCTTCTTCACCGCGGGCGGGAGATCCTTGAGGTAGTCCTCGCCGCGCCGCGTGTAGTTCTCCTTGGTCGCAGACAGGCGCATCTTGGCGTCGGCCGTGCGGCCGTCGGTATACACGACGAGCGCATCCTTGGGCAGGAACGCGGCCGACACCGCGACGGCCTGGTTGAGCAGGCCGCCCGGATCGGCGCGCAGATCGAGCACCAGGCCCTTGAGGTCGCCCTGCTTGTAGAGGTCCTTCAGCGCCTTGGCGAGGTCCTCGCCGGTGCGGTCCTGGAAGTTGCGCACGCGGACGTAGCCGTAGCCCGGCTCGAGCATCTTCGCGCGCACGCTCTTCACGTTGATCTCTTCGCGCGTCAGCGTGAAGGTGAGCGGAGCCTCGGCGTCCTTGCGCACGACCGTCAGCACGATCTGCGTGCCCGGCTTGCCGCGCATCTTCTCGACGGCCTTGTTGAGCGGCATCCCGCGGGTCGCGGTGTCGTCGATCTTGACGATCAGGTCGCCCGACTTGATGCCGGCGCGGAACGCGGGGGTGTCCTCGATCGGCGACACGACGCGCACGAAGCCGTCCTCCACACCGACCTCGATGCCGAGGCCGCCGAACTTGCCCTGCGTCGAGACCTGCAGCTCCTTGAAGGCGTCGGCGTCGAGGAAGTCGGAATGCGGGTCGAGCCCGTGGACCATCCCGTTGATCGCTTCCTTGATCAGCTTCTCGTCGGAAACCGGCTCGACGTAGTCGCTCTTGATCCGGCCGAAGACGGCGGCGAGCAGCTGCAGGTCCTCGTAGGGGATCGGCAGCTTCGCCTCGCGCTGGGCGACCGCCGAGAAATTGAGCGACAGCAGGACGCCCAGCAGCGCACCCAGTCCGATCAGTCCTGCCTTCTTCCAGCCGTTGCTCATCGCCCGTTCCCCCTGCCTGCCGGCCCCGGCGGGGCCGGGCCGCGGCCTTGCCCCGCGCACGAATCGGAAAGTATAACCCTGAACGCCGGTGTCCCTGCGTCCCCACGTCGGACGGCGAATCGGCGGCAGAGTTCCCGGCTGCCCGCGATCGGGACGACGCCGCGGGCCGCGCGCAAGCTGCTGCGTCCGCAGCCGGCGCCGGGTAGGCTATCATCTGCGCTTTTCGCCGGCGACCATGGCCAACTATCAGCTGTTCGTCCAGGAAAACTGGATGCTGTTCGTCGTGCTGTTCCTGTCCGGGGGGATGCTCCTCTGGCCCCTGGTGCAGCGCCGGCTCTCGCCGATGAAGGACGTCGGCACGCTCGAGGCGACCCGGCTCGTCAACGCCGGCAACGCGGTGTTCCTCGACGTCCGCGAGACGAAGGAATACGAGGGCGGACGCCTGCCGAAGGCGGTCCACATCCCGCTGTCGCAGCTGGCGGGCCGCGCGCCGGACCTCGCCAAGCTGGCCGGCCGGCCGGTCGTCGTCTACTGCGACCGCGGCAATCGCAGCCGCATGGCGGGCGGGCAGCTCGCCAAGCAGGGGTTCACCGACCTCTACAACCTCAACGGCGGGTTCCGCGCATGGAAGGCCGCCGGGCTTCCGGTGGAAAGTAATGTGCACCCCCGAAGCGAACTGCGTTCGCCTCCCCCGAGGGCATCCGGTGCCCTTCGGCGGCGGCGGCACCGATGACTGCTCCCGTCACCATGTACTCGACGGCGGTGTGTCCCTACTGCATCCAGGCCGAGCGCCTGCTGCGCGCCAAGGGCGTGACCGAGATCGCGAAGATCCGCGTCGACCTCGACGGGGCGATGCGGGTCGCGATGATGGAGAAGACCGGCCGGCGCACGGTGCCGCAGATCTACATCGCCGACCGCCACGTGGGCGGCTACGACGACCTCGTCGCCCTCGACCACGCGGGCGAGCTCGACCGGCTGCTCGCGGGCTGACCGCCCGGCACCCCGGCGCGGCCCGCGCGCGCCGGCGCCATGCCCGCCCCGGGTCCGGCCGTCGCCGGTGGAGTAAAATCATGCGTTTTACCCCACCCGAAGGATTGCCCGATGGCTGACACACCGCAAGCTGGCGCCCTGCCGCCCGGCCCGCCGACGTTCTCGATCGAAAAGATCTACGTCAAGGACCTCTCGCTCGAGAACCCGGGCGCCCCGCAGTCGTTCCGGCAGCAGGAGGGCCCGCAGCTCGAGATCGGCCTGCGCACGAGCGGCGACCAGATCGAGCCCAACATCTACGAGAGCGTGCTCACCATCACGCTGACGGCGAAGGTCGGCGAGCGGACGCTGTTCCTCGTCGAGGCCGCGCAGGCGGGAATCTTCACCATCACGGGCATCCCGCCGGAGCAGTTGCAGGGCGTGCTCGCCGTGCACTGCCCGACGGTGCTGTTCCCCTACGTCCGCGAGACCATCGCCGATGCCGTTTCGCGCGCCGGGTTCCCGCCGGTGCACCTCGCGCCGATCAACTTCGAGGCGCTGTACGCGCAGCAGACCGCGCAGGCGGCGCCGGCTGTCGCCAACTGACCCGCGTCCGATGCGCCGCCTCGAATCCGCACCGCCGACGTGGGCCGCCGCCTGCGCCGTCGCGGCGCTGTGCGCGGCGCTTGCTCCCGGCGCCGGGGCCGCGGATTACCGCGCGATCGGCGACCCGGCGACCGTGCTCTACGACGCGCCCTCGGTCAAGGCGAAGCCGCTGTTCGTGCTGGGCCGCGATACCCCGCTCGAGGTCATCGTCCCGCTGGAAGGATGGATCAAGGTGCGCGACGTCGCCGGCACGATCGGCTGGGTCGAGCGCAAGACCCTCACCGACAAGCGCTCGCTGGTGGTCCGCGTGCCGATCGCCGAAGTGCTCGCCGCTGCCGACCCGGCGGCGCCGCTGGTGTTCCGGGCCGAGTCCGGCGTGCTGCTCGAGCTGGCGGAATCCGCGCCGTCGGCGGGCGCGACGGCCAGCCCGGGCTGGGTCAAGGTGAGGCACCGCGACGGCCAGGCGGGCTTCGTCCGGATCGCCCAGGTGTTCGGCCTCTAGCGCGGCCCCAAAGGCGACGAGCGGAGTGCGCCGCACGAAGGTGGATCGATGAGCCCGCCGGGCCGCCCCAAGGGCGAATACCGTCGCGTTCCCAGCACGAAGGCAGCCCGGTTCCCGTCCCCCGCGTCGCCGTTCTTGGCGCCGGGGCCTGGGGTACCGCGGTGGCGGCCCACCTCGCGCGGCGGGACGATCTGCGGGTGACGCTCTGGGCGCGCGCCGAGGAGGCCGCGCGCGCGATTGCCGCGGCCGGCGTCAACGCGCAATACCTGCCCGGGATCGAGCTTCCGGCCGCCCTGGCGGTCACGGCCGACCTCGCCGGGGTCCGGGACGCGGACGTGCTCATCGTCGGCACGCCGATGGCGGCGCTGCCGGGCGTGGCCGCGATGCTCGCCGCCGCCGGCGCGCGCGCGCCCCTGGTCTGGCTCGCCAAGGGGTTCCTGACGGTCCCGGCCGACGACGCGCTGCCCGCAGGCGTGGCGCTGGCGCACCAGGTGCTCGGGCCGCGGTGGCCGGCTCCGGTCGGCGTCATTTCCGGGCCGAGCTTCGCCGAGGAGGTCGCGCGCGGCCTGCCCACGGCGCTCGCCGTCGCCGCGACGGACCGCGGCCTCGCCGAGCGCGTCGCCGCGCTGCTGCGCGCAGACACGATGCGCGTCTACGCGAGCGACGACATTGCCGGCGTCGAGGTCGGCGGCGCGGTCAAGAACGTGCTGGCGATCGCCGCCGGGGCGAGCGACGGCCTGCGGTTCGGAAACAACGCCCGTGCCGCGCTCATCACCCGCGGGCTGGCCGAGACGGGACGCCTGCTGGTGGCGCTGGGCGGCCAGCGCGAAACGCTGATGGGGCTCGCGGGCCTGGGCGACCTCGTGCTGACGTGCACCGGCGACATGTCGCGCAACCGCCGGGTGGGCCTGGCGCTCGCGCAGGGCAAGGCGCTGCCGGGGATCCTCGCCGAGCTGGGCCACGTCGCCGAGGGCGTGGGCGCGGCCACCGCGGTGCGCCTGCTGGCGCGGCACCACCGCGTCGACATGCCGATCTGCGATGCCGTTTACCGCGTGCTCCACGAGGCGCTGCCGGCGCGGCAGGCGGTGCTCGACCTGCTGGCCCGCGAACCGCGCGCGGAGAGCCGCTGAGCGCGGCGTCGCGCGCCCCGTGCGATGCGCCGCGATCCCGACGCGCGCGCTCGCTCAACCGGCGCCGGGAAACCCGGCCTGCCGCCAGGCCTCGTAGACCGCGACCGCGACCGCGTTCGACAGGTTGAGGCTGCGCACGCCAGGGCGCATCGGAATCCGCAGGCGCGCGTCGGCGGCGAAGCCGTCGAGCACGGGCTGCGGCAGGCCCCCCGACTCGCAGCCGAACACCAGGACGTCGCCGGCGGCGAAACGAGCGTCGTGGAGCGTGCGAGCGCGGCGCCGGTCGTCAGTGCGTACCAGCGGCGCCGGCCCTGCGGATCGAGCGCGGCGCGGCAGGCGGCGAAGTCGGCGTGAACGCGCACCCGCGCGTACTCGTGATAGTCGAGGCCGGCGCGGCGCAGGTCGCGGTCCTCCATCCGGAAGCCCAGCGGCTCCACGAGATGCAGCTCGGTGGCGGTGTTGGCGGTGAGCCGGATCACGTTGCCGGTGTTGCCCGGGATTTCAGGGTGCACCAGGACGACCGCGAACTGCGCATCGAACGCCGCGGGAGATCCGGGCGGCGCAGGCATCAGGCGGCGACCGGCGGCAGCGTGCGCGCGACGACCCAGCACTCGACGCGCGCCGCGCCCGCGCCGCGCAGCGCGGCGGCGGCAGCGGCGAGCGTGGCGCCGGTGGTCATCACGTCGTCGACCAGCGCGATGCGCGCGCCGCAGAGGTCGCCGCGACAGGCGAATGCGTCGCGCACGTTCGCGGCGCGCGCGGACCACGGCAGCGCCGCCTGCGGAACGACGCCTTGCCGTGCGCGCCAGCGCATGCGCTACGGGCAGGCCGAGGCGCGCGGCGACGCGCGCGGCGATCTCGTGCGCCTGGTTGAAGCCGCGCTCGCGCTGGCGGGGCGGCGACAGCGGCACGGCGATCACCTGCTGCGGCAGCGCGCCGTCGCCGCGGGCGGCGAGCGCGGCGGCGGCCGCTGCGGCGAGGTGCGCTGCGGCCCACTCGGCGTGCGCGAGCCGGCCGCCGTACTTCAGCTGCTGCAGCATGCGGTCGACCGGAAAGGCGTAGACGAACGCGGCGGCGGTCGCGGCGAACGGCGGCGGATGCCGCAGGCAGCGCCCGCACGCGCAGGCTCCGGTTCCCGGGCAGCGCGCACACGGGACACGCCTGCGCCAGCCGCGGCATGGCCGCGTCGCACGCGGCGCAGACGAGCGCGTCGCCGGCGGGCGCGACGCACAGCGCGCACGCCTGCGGCAGGGCGCGGCGCGCCGCGCGCACGACCCGGCCGGCCACCCGCTGCCACGCGGGCCGCGCGCGGGCCACATCGCTGTCAAATGCTGGCGCGAGTCGATTTGACAAGGACCGGACCTCCCTCGACACTCCATTTCGATTGTAATCGCCGCCTGCCGTTGGCGTCTGGCGGGTTGCCGGTCGTGCGTCGCCGGTTTCCTGCAGCGGCACGCCTGTTGTCCGTTGCGCGATGATGCGCTCCACCTTACCCGCGAGGTCGTTGCAATGCCATCCGCCGAACGCATGATCGCCGTCGTCGATGCCCCCGGGGTCACCTGCCGCCCGGCGGCGGCGACCGCTTCGCCGCCGAGGTGGAGCGTGGCGGCGATCGAGGCGCTGTTCGAGCTGCCGTTCGGCGACCTCATCCATCGCGCCCAGGACGTGCATCGGGCGCATCACGCGGCCAACACCGTGCAGCTGTCCACGCTGCTGTCGATCAAGACCGGCGGCTGCCCGGAGGACTGCGGCTACTGCCCCCAGGCGAAGCGCTACCAGACCGGCGTCGAGGAAGAGGAACTGCTCGCCCTCGACACCGTCGTCGCCGCCGCGCGCGCGGCGAAGGCGAACGGCGCGACGCGCTTCTGCATGGGCGCCGCGTGGCGGGGCCCGAAGCAGCGCGACCTCGAGCCGGTGCTCGCCATGGTGCGCGAGGTGAACGCGCTCGGACTCGAGACCTGCGCGACGCTCGGCATGCTGAAGGAAGGCCAGGCCGAGCAGCTGAAGTCGGCGGGCCTCGACTACTACAACCACAACCTCGACTCGGCGCCGGAGTTCTACGGCGAGATCATCACCACGCGCGACTACCAGGACCGCCTCGACACCCTGCAGCGCGTGCGCGACGCCGGCATCAACGTCTGCTGCGGCGGCATCGTCGGCATGGGCGAGTCGCGGCGGCAGCGCGCCGCGCTGGTGGCGCAGCTCGCGAACATGGATCCGTATCCGGAGTCGGTGCCGATCAACCACCTCGTGCAGGTCGCGGGCACGCCGCTGCACGACCAGCTGGGGGGCGGCGCGGCGCTCGACCCGTTCGAGTTCGTGCGCACGATCGCGGTCGCGCGGATCACGATGCCGCAGGCGATGGTGCGGCTGTCCGCGGGTCGCCGCGAGCTGGGCGAGGCGGTGCAGGCGCTGTGCTTTCTCGCCGGGGCCAACTCGATCTTCTACGGCGACAAGCTGCTGACGACCGGCAATCCGGACGTCGACGCCGATCGCGCGCTGCTGGCGAAGCTGGGCATCGCGACCGCCGCGTGACGCGCGCGGGGTCGGCGCCGTCGCGGCGCGCGTGAATGAAGCAGCTCGAAGCGCTCGAACACGGCCTCGCCGCGCGCGAAGCCGCGGGCCTGCGCCGCGCGCGGCGCATCGTCGAGTCGCCGGCGGGACCGCGGGTCGACATCGACGGCCGCCGGCTGCTCGCGTTCGCGAGCAACGACTATCTCGGCCTCGCGAACCATCCGCAGGTCGTCGCCGCCGCGCGCGCCGCCGCGACCCGCTGGGGCGTGGGCGCCGGCGCATCGCACCTCGTCAGCGGGCATTACGCGCCGCACGCCGCGCTGGAGGAGGAGCTCGCCGCGTGGGTCGCGCCCTGCGCCGGCGCGCGGGCGCTGACGTTCTCCAGCGGCTACCTCGCCAACCTCGCGATCCTGACGGCGCTCGCGGGGCGCGGCGACGCCGTCTTCGCGGACCGGCTCAATCACGCGTGCCTCAACGACGGCGCGGTGCTCGCGCGTGCGCGGCTCGTGCGCTATCCGCACCGCGACCTCGCGCACCTGCGCGCCCGGCTCGCGTCGTCGAGCGCGCGGCGCAAGCTGATCGCCACCGACGCGGTGTTCAGCATGGACGGCGATCTCGCGCCGCTGCCCGCGCTGCTCGCGCTGGCCGAGGAATTCGACGCCTGGCTCGTGATCGACGATGCGCACGGCTTCGGCGTATTGGGCGGCGGCGGGGACGAGGGCGCGGGCCGCGGCGCGCTCGCCCATTTCGGCCTCGCGTCGGAGCGCATCGTGTACATGGGCACGCTCGGCAAGGCGGCCGGTGTCGCCGGCGCGTTCGTCGCGGCGCATCCGGTCGTGGTCGCCACGCTCGCCGAGACCGCGCGGACGTACGTGTTCACCACGGCCGCGCCGCCGCTGCTCGCCGAGGCGCTGCGGGCGAGCCTTGCCGTGATCCGCGGCGACCGCGCGCGGCACGCGCACCTCGCGGCGCTGATCGACCGCTTCCGCGAGCGGATGCGCCCGCTCGCCTGGAAGCTCCTGCCGTCGACGACGCCGATCCAGCCCCTCGTGGTCGGCGACAACGCCGCGGCGCTCGCGCTCGCGCACGAGCTCTGGCGGCGCGGCTTCTGGATCCCCGCGATCCGGCCGCCGACCGTTCCCGCAGGAACCGCCCGGCTGCGGATCACGCTGACGGCGGCGCACACTCGCGCCGACGTCGACGCGCTCGCCGACGCGCTCGCCGAGCTGGCGCCGCCCGGCGGCGCTTCGCGATGAGCGCCGGATTGCACGTCGAAGCCACGGGCGCGGGACCGCCGCTGGTGCTGCTGCACGGCTGGGCGATGCACTCGGGCATGTGGGGCGGCGTCGCGGCCGGGCTCGCGCCGCGATTTCGCGTGCATGCGGTCGACCTGCCGGGGCACGGGCACAGCGCGACCGTGACGCCGTGGACGCTCGATGCCGTGGTCGACGCCCTGGACGCCGCGTTCGCCGGAAACCACACCCCGCTCACCGTGGTGGGCTGGTCGCTCGGCGGCTCCGTCGCGCTGCGCTGGGCCCGGACGGCGCCGCAGCGGATCGGCAGGCTGGCGCTCGTCTGCACGACGCCGTGCTTCGTCGCGCGCCCCGACTGGACCCTCGCGATGGCCGCCGCGACGCTGGCGCAGTTCGGCGACGAGCTGCGCGTGGCCTGCCGGCCGACGCTGCTGCGGTTCCTGTCGCTGCAGCTGCGCGGCGGCGACGACGCGAAGAGCGCGCTCGCCGCGATGCGCGCCCGGCTGTTCGAGCGCCCGGAGCCTGCGCCCGCCGTGCTGGCGCAGGCGCTGGCCGTGCTGGCGGCGATGGATCTGCGCGCCGCGGCGCCGGAGATACGCCAGCCCGCGCTCGTGATCGCCGGCGAGCGCGACACGCTGGCGCCCTGCGCCGCCGGGGCGTGGCTGGCGCGGGCGATGCCTCATGCGCGCTTCGCGGCGATCGCGGGCGCCGCGCACGCCCCGCACCTGTCCCACCCGGCGGCGTTCGCGGCTGCCCTCGACGGATTCCTGGATGAGCCCGCTGCCCCCGCCCGCGCCGGCTGACCCCCGCGCCATCGACCCCGATACGCGCGCCGGCGCCGTGGACGGGCGCGCCGTGCGCCGGTCGTTCGGGCGGGCCGCCGCGACCTACGATGCCGCCGCCGTCCTCCAGCGCGAGGTGGCGCGGCGCATGGCCGCGCGCCTCGACGTGGTCAAGCTCGCGCCGACCGCGCTGCTCGACGCCGGATGCGGGACCGGCGAGGCGCTGGGCGCGCTTGGCGCGCGCTATCCCGCCGCGGCCCGCGTCGCGCTCGACCTCGCGCTGCCGATGCTCGAGGCGGCGCGCGCCCGCGACGCCCCGCCGGAGTCGCGCCTCGCGCGGCTCGCGGGACGCCTTCGCCGGCGCGACGCGCCGCGCCCGCCGGGGTACGTCTGCGCCGACATCGCGAGCCTGCCGTTCGCGGCCGGGTCCTTCGACCTCGTCTGGAGCAACCTCGCGCTGCAATGGGTCAACGACCTCCCGCGCGCGCTCGCCGAATTCCGTCGCGTGCTGCGCGTGGGCGGACTGGTGTCGTTCACCACGCTCGGCCCGGACACGCTGAAGGAGATCCGCGCGGCGTTCGCCGGTGTCGACCGCCACACCCACGTCAGCCGCTTCGTCGACATGCACGACGTCGGCGACCTGCTCGCGCAGGCGGGGTTCGCCGATCCCGTGATGGACATGGAGCACGTGACGCTCACCTACGCGGACGCGCCGGCGATGCTGCGCGACCTGCGCGCGATCGGCGCGACCAACGCCACGCTCGGCCGGCCGCGCGGGCTCATGGGCCGCGGCCGGTACGCGCGTGCCCAGGCGGCGCTGGAGGCCGCGCGCGTCGACGGCCGGATCCCCGCGACGTTCGAGGTGATCTACGGCCATGCGTGGAAGGCGGCGCCGACGAAGACCGACCAGGGACTGCCGATCGTGAAGCTCGAGCGGGGCGCGCGCAGGTAGCGGGTCAGCGCACCCCGGCAAGCAGCGCCGGCCAGCGCTCGATCCAGCAGCACTCGTGGTCGAACTCCGCGATCTCGATCACGCGCGCCTCGGGGTGCCGGCGCGCGAACGAGCGCACCACCGAGGGCGGCACGTTGGTGTCGCGGCCCCCGACGTAGTGGCGCTGGTCGATCCCCGGTGCGAGCGCCGGCGCCAGGGCCGGATCGAGCGAGCCGGCGAGGGCGCTGTAGCCGTGGATGCGCGTCCACGCGTCGACGTCGAGGTTGGCCGCGATCGTCACCACGCCGGTGGCTTCGGGCACCCGCGCCGCGATCAGCCACGCGAGCGTGCCGCCGCCGCTGTAGCCGACGAGCACGACGCGCTCGTGCGGATGCGCGGACAGGAAGGCGCGCAGCGCCGCGACCATGCTGTCGACGACCGCCGGCGAGTAGCGTTCGTGCGTCCACACCCGGGGATCGCACGGCGGGTCCGGATGCGGGTCGAAATAGCAGGGCCGGCCCAGCAGCAGGCGCGCTCCGGAATCCTTCGCCATCAACTCGAGGGCGAACGGCGTTCGCGGCGTCGGGTCCGCGGCGATGCGGTCGGGCCGGACCCACGGCGTGCCGTCGTGCTCGACGTAGACGTGCAGCGTCTCCGGGCGCTGCCCGACGCCGGCGACGTAGGCGCGATGCGGGAAGCCTTCGCCCTGGAGGCTGATCGACGCGAGGCCCAGCGCGCTCGCGCGGCGATCGTACCGCTCGCCGGGCGTCGCGCACGCCGCGAGCGCCAGCACCGCGAGCGCGGCGGCGAGCCTCGCGCCGGCGGTGCCGGGCGCGCCGGTGCGGCGCCCCCGCGCGCCCGGCCGGCGCAGCGGGCCCCGCGGCGGCAACGGACGAGGACGCAGATTCGAAAGGAGCATGTCGAAGAGTTTCATCGCGCCGCGCCGCACGCCCGCCCCCGGCGGTCATTGCGTGCGCGGCGCTCCTCAGACTACAGTATCGCGCCCGGCAGTCCCCCGCCTGCACCGGGTTCCCCCGGAGGTCTTCCTGTTCGTGCCGAACCCGTGAACGCGGCCCGAGGCATTTTTGTCACCGGCACCGATACCGGCGTCGGCAAGACCGTGGTCGCGGCGGCGCTGCTGCGCGGGCTCGCCGCGGACGGCCTGCGGGCCGCGGGCATGAAACCTGTCGCCTCGGGGATCGAGCCGGGACAGGCGGGCAATGCCGACGTCGCCGCGCTGGTCGCGGCCGGCAACGTCGACGCCCCGCCCGCGGACGTCAATCCGTATGCGTTCGCCGCGCCGATCGCGCCGCATCTCGCGGCCGCGAAGGCGGGCATTGCGATCGATATCGAGCGCATCGCCGCCGCCTACGAGCGGCTCGCGGCGCGCGCCGACGTGATCGTCGTCGAAGGGGCGGGCGGCGCGCTGGCGCCACTGTCGCGGCGCGCCGACATGCTCGACATCGCCGCGCGCCTTCGCCTGCCGGTGCTGCTGGTCGTCGGCGTGCGGCTCGGGTGCCTCAATCACGCGCTGCTCAGCGCGCTGGCGATCAGCGGCCGGGGGCTCGCTTTCGCCGGGTGGGTGGCGAACCGGATCGATCCCGCGATGGAGGAGGGCGACGCCAACGTCGCCACGCTGCGGGATGCACTGCCTTGCCCGCTGGTCGCGGACCTGCCCTGGCACGGCGCCGGGGGCCCGGCGCGCCCGATACGCGGGGCATCGCGCCTCGCGTCCGGCCCCGGCGCGTGAGCGCGGGCGGCTCCGGGGCCGCCGCGACGGCGTCCGCGACGCGACCGATGGCCGAAGGCGCAGTGCAGCGTTTGTCCGCGCCTTGATCCATGATAATATTTCGCGGCTTTGCGGCAGGCTGACGTCGGCGAAACGGGCTGCAGGGGCGACATCGAGGGGCTCGTTCACCGCGCGGGCTGCGGTTCGGCCGGCGTCCCCGGATGCCGGCGAAACCGGGCGCGAGATCCTGTCGGTGCCGCTTAACCCCTGCTTTGCACATGGTTTCGCCGCAACAGTCCGGTCGCGGCGGGCGATTCGACGCAGGCGCGCACAGGCAACCGGGCACAGGCGCGGGAACGCAAGGGCATGATCGCGATCGCGGCGCCCGGCGTACCTCCGGCCGGGGCTTCGGATTCGACCGGCGGCCGGCAGTGGCGGCGCAGCGCCGCCGTTGCAACGAACAGCACTTTGGACGCAATCGAGGGGAACATGGGGCGCACTGAAGCGAGTTTCCGGGCCGGCCTCCGGCTGTTGCAGACGGTCATTGCCGCGGCGCTGCTCGCGCCGGGCGCGGCGCTCGCCGCGCTCGAGTTCAACCTGCAGCCGCCGGTGACGCCGATCGCGCGCCAGATCATCGACCTGCACCACTTCATCCTTGCGGTCTGCGTCGTCATCTTCGTCGTCGTCTTCGGCGTGATGTTCTACTCGATCTTCAAGCACCGGAAATCGGTCGGTCACGTCGCGCAGCAGTTCCACGAGAACACCACCATCGAGATCATCTGGACCGCGATCCCGGTGCTGATCCTGGTCGGCATGGCGTTTCCCGGCGACCCGCACGATCCTCGCGATGCAGGACGCCTCCGCGCCCGACATGACGGTCAAGGTCACCGGCTACCAGTGGAAGTGGAACTACGACTACCTGCAGGAGGGCTTCGGCTTCTATTCGAACCTCTCCACCCCCACCGCGCAGATCGAGGGCCTCGCGCCGAAGGGCGAGCACTACCTGCTCGAGGTCGACAACCCGCTGGTGGTGCCGGTCGACGCCAAGGTCCGGCTGCTCATCACGGCGGGCGACGTGATCCACGCCTGGTGGGTGCCGGCGTTCGGCGTCAAGCAGGACGCCATCCCCGGCTTCGTCCGCGACACGTGGTTCAAGGCGGAGAAGGTCGGCATCTACCGCGGCCAGTGCGCCGAGCTGTGCGGCAAGGAGCACGGCTTCATGCCGATCGTCGTCGAGGTCAAGTCGAAGGAAGACTACGCGCAGTGGGTCGCCGGCCAGAAGGCGAAGGCCGCCGCCGCGGGCGACGACCCCGCCAAGGTCTGGGACATGAAGGACCTGATGGCGCGCGGCGAGAAGGTGTACGCGGCGAACTGCGCCGCCTGCCACCAGCCGACGGGCAAGGGCATGCCGCCGGCGTTCCCGGCGCTCGACGGCTCGAAGGTCGTCACCGGGCCGGTGGCCGTGCAGATCAAGACGGTGCTGAACGGCGTCGAGCGCGACGGCAAGCCGACGGCGATGGTCTCGTGGAAGGCGCTGTCGGACACGGATCTCGCGGCGGTGATCACCTATACGCGCAACAGCTGGGGCAACAAGACCGGCGAGACGGTGCAGCCGTCGGAAATCAAGGCCGGCCGCTAGTACGGCCCGATCGAATCGTTCTGGAGACGCGAACATGAGCAGCATTCCCCACGATCACGTCGCCGGCCACGGCGAAGGGCACGACGAGCACGCGCACCATCCGACGGGGATCATGCGCTGGATCACGACGACCAACCACAAGGACATCGGCACGCTCTACCTGTGGTTCTCGTTCACGATGTTCATCGTCGGCGGCATCATGGCGCTCACGATCCGCGCCGAGCTGTTCAAGCCGGGCCTGCAGGTGGTCCACCCCGAGTTCTTCAACTCGATGACCACGCTGCACGGGCTCATCATGGTGTTCGGCGCGCTGATGCCCGGCGCCGTCGGGTTCGCGAACTGGATGATCCCGCTGCAGATCGGCGCGCCGGACATGGCGTTCGCGCGGATGAACAACTGGAGCTTCTGGCTGCTGCCGCCCGCGGCGATCCTGCTCGTCGGCTCGCTGTTCGCCCCGGGAGGCGCCGCCGCCGCCGGCTGGACGCTCTATCCGCCGCTCACGATCCAGGCCGGGATGGGCATGGACCTCACGATCTTCGCGGTCCACATCATGGGCGCGTCGTCGATCATGGGCTCGATCAACATCATCACGACGATCCTCAACCTGCGCGCGCCGGGCATGACGCTGATGAAGATGCCCCTGTTCTGCTGGACGTGGCTGATCACGGCCTACCTGCTGATCGCGGTGATGCCGGTGCTCGCGGGCGCGGTGACGATGCTGCTGACCGACCGCCACTTCGGCACGACGTTCTTCAACGCGGCGGGCGGCGGCGACCCGGTGCTCTTCCAGCACGTGTTCTGGTTCTTCGGGCACCCGGAGGTCTACATCATCATCCTGCCGGCGTTCGGGATCATCTCGGAGATCATCCCGACGTTCTCGCGCAAGCCCCTCTTCGGCTACGCGTCGATGGTCTACGCGGTGGCGGCCATCGCCATCCTGTCGTTCATCGTCTGGGCGCACCACATGTTCACCACGGGGCTGCCCACCGCCGGCATCCTGTTCTACATGTACGCGACGATGCTGATCGCGGTGCCCACGGGCGTGAAGGTGTTCAACTGGCTCGCGACGATGTGGAAGGGCGCGCTCACGTTCGAGGCGCCGATGCTGTTCGCGATCGGCTTCCTGTTCCTGTTCACCATGGGCGGGTTCACCGGCCTCGTCTGCGCGATCCAGCCGATCGACGTGCAGATCCAGGACACCTACTACGTCGTCGCGCACTTCCACTACGTGATGGTCGCCGGCACGCTGTTCGCGTTCTTCGGCGGCACCTACTACTGGCTGCCGAAGTGGTGCGGCCGCATGTACGACGAGAAGATGGCCGAGTGGCATTTCTGGCTGTCGTTCGTCTTCTTCAACGTCACCTTCTTCCCGATGCACTTCCTGGGCCTTGCCGGGATGCCGCGCCGGATTCCCGACTACGCGCAGCAGTTCGCCGACTGGAACATGGTGGCGTCGATCGGCGCGTTCGGCTTCGGGTTCTCGCAGCTGCTGTTCCTCTACATCGTGGTGAAGACCATCCGCAGCGGCGCCCCGGCGCCGGCCAAGCCGTGGGAAGGCGCCACGACGCTGGAGTGGACCATTCCCTCGCCGGCGCCGTATCACACGTTCGAGACGCCGCCGGTCGTCAAATAGCGCAGCCGGCGCCCGCCTGAAGCGGGCCCCGGAGCCCATGCGATGAGCCCCAACGCACCGAATGGCACCGACGAGGCAAGGCGCGCGAAGTCCGCGAACCTGCGCACCGCGCTCGTCTTCGCGTCGATCGCGGCCGTCTTCTTCTGCGGCATCATCGCGACCAAGTGGATGGGCGGGCCGACGATCGGCATCGGCGTGATGGGCGTCGCGGTGCTGGTGTTCCTCGTCTTCGCCATCGGCCGGAACATGCGCAAATGAGTGCGCGGGCGAGTGCGCCGGCGAGCACGCAGTTGAGCGCGCAGCCGGGCGCGCAGGCCGGTGCGGTGGCGGCGGCCGCGCAGCGCCTGCGGGCCAACCGGACGCTGCTGTTCAAGCTCGGCGCCGTCGCGGTCGCGATGTTCGGCTTCGGCTACGCGCTGGTGCCGTTCTACGAGAAGATCTGCGAGGTCACCGGCCTGCGCAACATCGCGCGCGCGGACACGGTCGCGAACACGCAGGTCGACCGTCACCCGCGCGGTGCGCATCGAGTTCGATTCCAACGTGCGCAAGCTGCCGTGGACGTTCCGGCCGCTGCAGCCGATCCTCGAGGTGCATCCCGGCGAGCTGACGCAGGCGATGTTCGAGATCGTCAACACGACCGACCGCGCGCTGACCGGCCAGGCGATCCCCAGCTACGGGCCGGCGCACGCGGCGCAGTATTTCCGCAAGCTCGAATGCTTCTGCTTCGCCAAGCAGACGCTGCAGCCGGGCGAGCGCCGGCAGATGCCGGTGGTGTTCGTCGTCGATGCGGCGCTGCCGCGCGACGTGCGCCACGATCACGCTGTCGTACACGTTCTTCGAGGTCGAGGGCGGGGCCGGCGGCGGGAGTTGACCAGGACGAGGCGCGCGCGCCGGTGCGGCCGGCGCGCGCGGCAGGGAAGAACAGGCACGACAACGAGGAGTCACCGATGAGCGCAGCACAATCCGGCGCCAAGCCCTATTACTTCGTACCGCAGCCCTCGCACTGGCCGATCACCGGCTCGTGCGCGCTGCTCCTCATGGGCTCGGGCGCCGCGTTCTGGATGAACAACATCGCCGCCGGGCCGTGGATGGTGCTGGCCGGGTTCTGCGTCCTGCTCGTGATGCTGTTCGGCTGGTTCGGCACCGTCATCGGCGAGTCCGAAGCGCACCAGTACAACACGAAGGTCGACCTCTCGTTCCGCTGGAGCATGAGCTGGTTCATCTTCTCCGAGGTCATGTTCTTCGCCGCCTTCTTCGGCGCGCTGTTCTACGTGCGCAACCTGTCGGTGCCGGACCTGGGCAGCCTGGACGCGAAGCTGATCTGGCCCGACTACACGGCGGCGTGGCCGACCGTGGGCCCGTACATCAAGGAGCAGTTCACGCCGATGGGCGCGATCGGCATCCCGCTGCTCAACACGATCATCCTGCTCACGTCGGGCTTCACGCTGACCCTCGCCCACCACGCGCTCAAGGCCGAGCACCGCGGCGCGCTCAAGCTGTGGCTCGCCGCGACGATCCTGCTGGGCTTCACGTTCATCGGCTTCCAGGCCTACGAGTACATCCACGCGTACTCGGCGCTCAACCTCAAGCTCTCGACCGGCGTCTACGGCTCGACGTTCTTCATGCTGACCGGCTTCCACGGCTTCCACGTGACGATCGGCGCGATCATGCTGTCGGTGATGCTCGCCCGCGTGCTGCGCGGCCATTTCACGCCGGACCACCACTTCGCGTTCGAGGCGGCCGCGTGGTACTGGCACTTCGTCGACGTGGTCTGGCTGCTGCTGTTCGTGCTGGTGTACTGGCTGTAGGCGGCCTCGCGCGGATAGCGGCGGCGCGATCCGATTGCGCGATGCGTAGCCCGGGTTGAGCGACATGCGAAACCCGGGGCGTTGCGCGACCACCCGGGTTTCGCTTTCGCTCAACCCGGGCTACGCAGCACCGAGTGACGGCGCGGGGCCCGGCGGCGGGCGGGCGCCGCCGTTACCGCAGCCCGGTCGGCGCGATCCAGCCCATCCAATACGAGAAGACCAGGAACCCGACCAGGCTCGCGGACAGCGCGACGCGCACGGCCAGCATCCTGACCATGCGCGTGCCGTGGCCCTTGTCGTGGTAGAGGTAGTACAGCGCCGAGAACAGGCTGACGATGACGGCGACGAGCCCGGCGACGACGATGAACTTCACGATTGCCTCCGCTCCATGCGGGCCAGTGTAGAGGAAGCGGGGGGGCGATGCCAAACCCGACCGCGCTGCCGCGGCGCGCGCGCCGCGCCGCTTCCGGCCCGGCGTGCTGCCCACGCTCGCCGATGCTCGCCGCCGTCGCCGTCTGCGGGGCGGCGGGCCGCTGGCAGCAGGGCCGCATGCACGACAAGGAGGCGCTGCGCGCGCAGATGGACGCCGCGCAGCGGATGGCGCCGGTCCCGCTCGCAGGACTGCCCGGCGCCGCGGACTGGCCTGCGCTGCGGTATCGCCCTGTCGTCGCCGCCGGCGTGTACCGCGCGCACGCGCAGATCCTGATCGACAACCGGGTGCACGACGGGCGCGCCGGCTACCACGTGGTGGCGCCGCTCGACCTGCCCGACGGCCGCACCGTGCTCGTCAACCGCGGCTGGGTCGCGCAGGGCGCGTCGCGCGCCGCGCTTCCCGACGTGCCCGCGCCGCCCGGCGCGGTCACCGTCGAAGGGCGCATCGCGGTTCCGGCGGCGGGCTACCTCGAATTGAAGGCGGCTGCGCCGGCGGGCCCGGTGTGGCAGAACCTCGACCCGGCGCGCTTCGCGGCCGCGACGGGCGTCGGCGTGCTGCCGGTCGTGATCGAGCAGACGGCCGCGCCCGTGCCCGACGACGGCCTCGTCCGCGCCTGGCCGGCGCCCGACTTCGGCATCGACAAGCACCGGATCTACATGGTGCAGTGGTACGCGTTCGCGACGCTCGCGATCGCGCTGTGGCTCATCCTCAACCTGCGCCGTCCGCCTTCTCCAGACCATGGCTGATGCTCCGCTGCCCGCCCGGACCGCCGGCGCGCCGCGCGCCGAACCCCGCCGCCGCCCGGCGCAAGCTGCTGCTGATCGGCGCCATCTGCGTCGCGCCGGTGGCTCGCGTCGTACGCGTTCTACTACCTGTCCCCGCGCGGCTCCTGCGTGAACTACGGGACGCTGCTGCCGACCGCGCCGGCGCCCCTGCTCGAGGGGACGCGCGGCGACGGCGCGCCGTTCCGCCTCGCCGACCTGCGCGGCCGCTGGGTGCTGCTGGTCGACGCGCGCGGCCGCTGCGACGCGCCGTGCGAGCGCCTCCTCTACGCCGCGCGGCAGGCGCGCACGATGCAGGGCAGGGAGCAGGAGCGCATCGTCCGGGTGCTGCTGGTGCCCGAGGGCGCGCTGCCCGGCGCGGCACTGCTGGCGGAGCACCCGGAGCTCGTCGTCGCCCAGGCGGGCGGCGCGGCGCCCGCCGGCCTGCCCGGCCCGGCCGCCGCGATCTACGTGATCGATCCGCTCGGCAACCTCGTGCTGCGCTACGACGCCGACCCCGACATCAAGGGGATCGCCAAGGACCTCGCGCGCCTGCTCAAGGCGTCGGGGATCGGCTGACGCGGCGCGCCCGCGCCCCTCGGCCGCGGTGCGGAACTGGTAGAATCGGCGGTTTGCCGGCGACCCTTGCCGAACCCCGCCCGCGTTCCTGCCACGACACGATGACCACGCTCGCCTACGCAGAAAGCCGCTACCAGCAGTTTCTCGCGCTGACCAAGCCGCGGGTGGTGTCGCTCATCGTGTTCGTCGCGGTGATCGGCATGTTCATGGCGACACCCGGCCTGCCGCCGGTGTCCGCGGTCGTCTTCGGCACGCTCGGCATCGCGCTCGTCGCCGGCGCCGCCGCGGCGATCAACTGCCTCGTCGAGCAGAAGATCGACGCGCTGATGGCGCGCACCCGCCGCCGGCCGCTGCCGAGCGGCGAGCTCACGTCGCTGCAGACGCTCGTGTTCGCCGCCGCCATCGGCGGCCTCGGGCTGTTCGTGCTCTATTTCCACGTCAACCCGCTGACCATGTGGCTCACGCTGGGGACGTTCGTCGGCTATGCGATCGTCTACACGGTGCTGCTGAAGCCCGCGACGCCGCAGAACATCGTGATCGGCGGCGCTTCCGGCGCGATGCCGCCGATCCTGGGCTGGGCCGCCGTCACCGGCGACGTCGCGCCGGAGGCGCTGCTGCTGTTCCTGATCATCTTCGTCTGGACCCCGCCGCATTTCTGGTCGCTCGCGCTCTACCGCACGCGCGATTACGCGAAGTCCGGCCTGCCGATGCTGCCCCTGACGCACGGCCCGAAGTACACGCGGCTGATGATCGTGCTCTACACGTGCGCGCTGGTGGCGGTGACGCTGCTGCCGTTCGCGATCAGGATGAGCGGGTTCCTCTATCTTGCAGCGGCGCTGGCGCTGGGCGGCGCGTTCCTGCTCTACGCCGTCCAGCTCTACCGCGACTACAGCGACGAGCTCGCGCGCGCCACGTTCAAGTATTCGATCTGGTATCTCGCGGCGCTGTTCTCGGCGCTGCTGGTCGATCATTACTGGCATTGATGCACGACGGCCCCGGGTTTCGCTGCGCTCAACCCGGGCTTCGCCGCTTGGCCGACACTGCGCGCCTTCGTCCATTTGCGCACATGAGCGCAGTCGTTTGCGCGGTCGTGCTCGCGGCCGCGCTGGCAGGATGCGATTCCGGCGCGCCCAAGTTCAAGGCCTCCGACGTCACCGGCACCACGTTCGGCCGCGAGCTCGCCCTCACCGGACACGACGGCAGGCCGCGCACGCTGGCGGATTTCCGCGGCAAGGTCGTCGTCCTGTTCTTCGGCTATACGCAGTGCCCCGACGTGTGCCCGACGACGCTGGCGGAGCTTGCCGAGGCGATGAAGCGGCTCGGGCCGGACGCCGAGCGCGTGCAGGTGCTGTTCGCGACCGTCGATCCGGAGCGCGACACGCCGGAGCTGCTGTCGCGCTACGTCCCCGCGTTCAATCCCGCGTTCCTCGGGCTCTACGGCGACGCCGAAGCGACGGCGCGCGCCGCGAAGGAATTCAAGATCATCTACCAGAAGCAGCCCGGCCGCGAACCCGGCGCGTACACGATGGACCACTCGGCGGGCACGTTCCTGTTCGATCCGCAGGGCCGGCTGCGCGTGTACGTGAGCTACGGCCAGGGGCCGGACGTCTTCGTCCACGACATACGCGAACTGCTACGGAGCGCGCCCAAATGAAGATCCTCCACACGATGCTGCGCGTCGGCGACCTGCAGCGGTCGATCGATTTCTACACGCGCGTGCTGGGAATGAACCTCCTGCGCACCACGGAGCGGCCGGAGCAGAAGTACTCGCTCGCCTTCGTGGCCTTCGGCCGGGGCAACGCCGACGGCAACGCCGAGCTCGAGCTCACCTACAACCATGGCGTGGACCGCTACGACCTCGGCACCGCCTACGGCCACATGGCGTTCGGCGTCGACGACATCGTGGCGGCCTGCGAGCGCATCCGGCAGGCCGGCGGCACGATCGCCCGCGAGCCCGGGCCGGTCAAGGGCGGGGCCACGATGATCGCGTTCGTCGAGGACCCTGACCGCTACAAGATCGAGCTGATCGAGACCGGCAGCCGCGCGGCCTGACGCCGCTCGCCGGCGATGCGGAGCAGCCCGCCGGCACGCCGGCCTCCGCCCGGCACGGGCGCTGCAAGGAGCTAGCGACGTGAGCCTGGGAGCAGGGGCCCCGCGCAGCGGGGATGCGACCGCGGCGAATCGGCGCAGCTAGCGACACGCAAGCCTCCGCCCGGCACGGCCGTACAAGGAGGCTAGAACTCCACCAGCTCGAAGTCTTCCTTGCGCGCCCCGCACTCGGGGCAGGTCCAGTTGGGCGGGACGTCCTCCCACTTCGTTCCGGGAGCGATGCCTTCGTCGGGAGCGCCGGCGGCCTCGTCGTAGATCCAGCCGCAGATGAGGCACATGTATTTCTTCAAGGCGTGTCGGAGATCTCTGGTGCGGGTTGAGGGCGCTCGGGCCGGTGGCGCCGATCGAGCCCTAAATTATAGCGGACGCCGGCGCCGCCTCTGCGGCGGCGCACGCCGGCGCCAGGGATGGGGCGGTGCACCGCCGTTGGAGTAAAATCGGGGCGACGAAAGTCCCGCGCGCGCGACGCGTTTCCGAGCGGGGCAGGACCCCGGACCATGCCCGCCTCCGCCGAACTCGAATTTCCCCCGATCGTCCTGACCTTCGCCGCGTCCGACCCGTCGGGAGGCGCGGGCATCCAGGCCGACATCCTGACCTTCGCGAGCATGGGCTGCCACCCGCTGTCGGTGCTCACCGCGATCACCGTGCAGGACACGCTGGGCGTCGAGGGCGTGCTGGCGCTCGACGCCGAGTGGGTCGCCGACCAGGCGCGCTGCCTGCTCGAGGACATGCCGGTCGACGCCTTCAAGATCGGCGTGCTCGGCAGCGTCGAGAACATCGCGGCGATCGCCGAGATCCTCTCCGACTATCCGGACGTGCCGGTGATCCTCGACCCGGTGCAGGCATCGGGCCGCGGCGACGAGCTCGCGAGCGACGAAATGATGCGCGCCGTGCGCGAGCTGCTGCTGCCCCTGACCACGATCGTCACGCCCAACAGCATGGAAGCGCGCCGCCTCGCCGAAGCGGACGACGACGACGAGCCCACGCTCGCCGCGTGCGCCGAGCGGCTGCTCGGGCTGGGCGTGGAGTACGTGCTCATCACCGGCACGCACGAGGCGACGACCGAGGTCGTCAACACGCTCTACGGCAGCAAGGGCGTCGTGCGCGCCGACTCCTGGCAGCGGCTGCCGGACAGCTATCACGGCTCGGGCTGCACGCTCGCCTCGGCCATCGCGGCGATGCTCGCCAACGGGCTCGAGATGCCCGAGGCCGTGCGCGAGGCGCAGGACTACACGTGGCACACGCTGAAGAAGGCCTACCGGCCCGGCATGGGACAGTTCCTGCCCGATCGCCTGTTCTGGGCGCGCGAGGAAGCCGACGCGCGCAGCGAAGAGGCGGATGCGCCGCGGGCACCCGATGTGCGCGGCAGCCACTGACGACCCGCCGGCGCGCCGCCGCGCGCGCGCGGCCCGCCTGCGCGGGCTCTACGCGGTGACCCCCGATCTTGCCGACACCGCGGATCTCGTCGCGCGGGTCGAGGCGGCCGTCGCGCGGCGGCGCCACCGCGGTCCAGTACCGCGGCAAGACGGCGGACGCGGCGCTGCGCCGCGCCCAGGCGGCGGCGCTGGCAGGCGTGCTCGCGGCGCGCGGCGCGCTCTGCATCGTCAACGACGACGCCGCGCTCGCCGCCGCCGTGGGCGCCGACGGCGTGCACCTGGGCGAGGACGACGGCAGCATCGACGCCGCCCGCAGCGTGCTCGGCCCGGAGCGCATCGTCGGGGTCTCCTGCTACAACGACTTCGCGCGCGCCGAGGCGGCGGTCGCGGCGGGGGCGGACTACGTGGCGTTCGGGAGCATGTACCCGTCGGGCGTGAAGCCCGCGGCGCGGCGGGCGCCGCCGTCGCTGCTCGCGCGGGCGCGCTCGCTCGGCGTGCCCGTGGTCGCGATCGGCGGCATCACCGCGGGCAACGCGCCGGAGCTGATCCGCGCCGGCGCCGACGCGCTCGCCGTCATCACCGCGGTGTTCGGGCCGGCCGACGCCGCCGGCGTCGAAGCCGCCGCGCGCGCGCTGTGCGACGCGCTGCGCCGCGCGGCGGACTGAGCGATCGCTTCACGCATGCGGATCCAAACGGGGAGGAAAGGGTGAACACTCGCAACGAGCAGCTCTTCGCGCGCGCGCAGCGCACGATTCCCGCCGGCGTCAACTCGCCGGTGCGCGCCTTCCGCTCGGTCGGCGGCACGCCGCGCTTCTTCGAGCGCGGCGACGGCGCGTACCTGTGGGACGCCGACGGCACGCGCTACATCGACTACGTCGGCTCGTGGGGGCCGGCGATTCTCGGCCACGCGCACCCGGCGGTCGTGCAGGCGGTGCGCGACGCCGCGACGCGCGGGCTGTCCTTCGGCGCGCCGACCGAGGCCGAAGTCGAGATGGCCGAGCTCCTGTGCCGGCGCCTGCCGTCGATCGAGCTGGTGCGCCTGGTGTCCTCGGGCACCGAGGCGACGATGTCGGCGCTGCGCCTCGCGCGCGGCTACACGGGCCGCGGCAAGATCGTGAAGTTCGAGGGCTGCTACCACGGCCACGGCGACAGCCTGCTCGTGAAGGCCGGCTCGGGCGCCCTCACGTTCGGCCAGCCCTCGTCGGCCGGCATACCCGCCGGCGATCGCCAACGAGACCATCGTGCTGCCGTACAACGACCTCGCCGCCGTCGAGGCCGCCTTCGGCGCCAACGGCGAGGACATCGCGTGCATCATCGTCGAGCCGGTCGTCGGCAACATGAACCTGATCGCGCCGCGGCCGGAGTTCCTGCCGGGGCTGCGCTCGGTGTGCGACCGCCACGGCGCCGTGCTCATCTTCGACGAGGTGATGACCGGCTTTCGCGTGCATCCGCAGGGCGCGCAGGGCCTCTACGGGATCACGCCCGACCTCACGACGCTGGGCAAGGTCATCGGCGGCGGGATGCCCGTCGGCGCGTTCGGCGGCGCGCGCGCGATCATGGAGTGCATCGCGCCGCTCGGGCCGGTCTATCAGGCGGGCACGCTCTCCGGCAACCCGGTCGCGGTGGCCGCGGGGCTCGCCACGCTGGAGGCGATCGGCGCGCCGGGCTTCCACGACGCGCTCGCCGCGCGAACGCGCGCGCTCACCGACGGTCTCGACGGCAGGTCGCCCGGCGGGCCGGGGTGTCCTTCGCGGCCCAGGCGGTCGGCGGCATGTTCGGGATCTATTTCGCGTCCGCGGTGCCTGACACCTTCGATGCGGTGATGACGTGCGACAAGGAGCGCTTCAACCGCTTCTTCCACGCGATGCTCGATGCCGGCGTGTACCTCGCGCCGAGCGCGTTCGAGGCGGGCTTCGTGTCGGCCGCGCATTCCGCGGCCGACATCGCCGACACGCTGGCGCGGGCCGAGCAGGCGTTCGCCGCGGCCCGTTGACCGGGCGCGGCGGCGCAAGGACCGGCCGCGCCGCGATCGCCGGGGCGAAGGCGTCGCCCGGCGGCGACGGAATTCCTTCAGAAACGCACGCAAACCCTTGATTCGTGCGGTGAAAAGGCGGTCTGTCCGACCGTCGCCGTGGTACATGATCGATTAATTTCTGGGCAGCCAAACGCGTGAACGTAGCGGAAGAACGACGCCTGGGCGAGATCCTGATCGAGCGCGGCAAGCTCGATCACGAGGGCCTCGAGCGCGCGCTGCGCCTGCAGCAGGACGGCGGCGAGAAGCTCGGCCCGCTGCTGGTGACGCTGGGCGTGTGCGCCCAGCGCGACGTGGCCGAGGCGCTCGCGGCGCAGCTCGACCTGCCGCTCCTCGACGCCAAGGGGTACCCGGAGTTCCCGATCCTCGAGGAGCGGGTCTCGGTCCGGTTCCTGCGCGAGTCCCGCGCGCTTCCCGTCCGCGAGAACGAGAGCGAGGTCGCGCTGGCGATGGCCGACCCCACGGACAGCTACACGATCGGGGCCTTCGGCATGGTCACCGGCCGCGAGGTGAAGCCGCTGGTCGCGATCCCGACCGAGCTCGAGGCCGCGCTCGAGCGTCTCTACGGCGCCGGCAAGTCGGCGCTCGGCCAGATCGTCGGGGACGTCGAGACGCGGGTCGACGACGTCGCGTTCGACGCCGACGTCCAGCAGTTGAAGGACCTCGCCTCCGAAGCGCCGGTGATACGGATGGTCTCGCTCATCATCACCAATGCGCTCGGCATGCGCGCCTCCGACATCCACATCGAGCCGTTCGAGAACCGGCTCATCGTGCGCTACCGGGTCGACGGCGTGCTGCACGAGGTCGAGTCGCCGCCGCGGCGCCTGTCCGCGGCGGTCATCTCGCGCGTGAAGATCATGGCCGCCCTCGACATCGCCGAGCGCCGGCTGCCGCAGGACGGCCGCATCCGCCTGCGCATCCAGGGCAAGGAGATCGATCTGCGCGTGTCCACCGTGCCGACGATGCACGGCGAGTCGGTGGTGATGCGGATACTCGACAAGGGCGGCGTCGCGCTCGATTTCGCGCGGCTCGGCTTCGAGGACGACACGCTGAAGGCGTTCATGGACATCCTGCTGCAGCCGCACGGGGTCCTGCTCGTCACCGGGCCCACCGGCTCGGGCAAGACGACGACGCTCTACACCGCGCTCGACACGCTCAACAAGCCCGACGTGAAGATCCTCACCGTCGAGGACCCCGTCGAGTACCAGATGCCCGGGATCAACCAGATCCAGGTGAAGCCGCAGATCGACCTCACGTTCGCCAACGCGCTGCGCTCAATCGTCCGGCAGGACCCCGACGTCATCATGATCGGCGAGATCCGCGACCTCGAGACCGCGCAGATCGCCGTGCAGTCGGCGCTCACGGGCCACCTCGTGCTCTCGACGGTCCACACCAACGACGCCCCGTCGACGGTCAACCGCCTGCTCGACATGGGCGTCGAGGACTACCTGCTCACCTCGACGGTCATCGGGATCCTCGCCCAGCGGCTGGTGCGCACGCTGTGCGAGCAGTGCAAGGAGCCCTACACGGCGCTGCCGGAGATGGTCGAGCAGCTGCACCTCGACCGCTTCAGCGGCGCGAAGGGCATCACGCTCTACCATCCGAAGGGCTGCCCGCAGTGCGCGCAGACCGGCTACACCGGGCGGATCAGCATCATCGAGCTGATGCCGATGACCGACCCGCTGCGCAGCCTGGTCATGAAGCACGCCAACGCGGGCGAGCTGCGCGAGACGGCGATCCGCGAAGGGATGCTGACGATGTACGAGGACGGCCTGCGCAAGGCGGTCCGCGGCATCACGACCTTCGAGGAAGTCCTGCGCGTGACGCGCGAAGGCTGACCATGCCGGTGTTCCGCTACAAGGCCGTCAATCCCGCGGGAGACGTCGCCGTGGGCGAGCTCGAGGCCGCCAACGAGAGCGAGATCGTCGACCGCCTGCGCGACCAGGGCATGCTGCCGATGCAGGTGGCGCCGGCGGTTGCGCGCGCGGGCGCCCCGGCGCCGGGGGTCGCGCGACCCGCGGCCGGCAAGGCGGCGGCGCGGCGCGGGTGGTTCGCGGCGAAGACCGTCACGCGCGACCACCAGATGGCGATGACGCGCGAGCTCGCGACGCTGCTTCACGCCGGGCTCACGCTCGACCGTGCGCTCGAGCTCCTCATCGGCCTGTCGCCCACGCCGCAGGTGACGGCGCTGCTGCAGCAGATCCGCGACGACGTGCGCGGCGGCAAGTCGCTGTCGCAGGCGCTCGACGCGCGGCGCGACGTGTTCTCGCGCTTCTACGTCAACATCGTGCGCGCCGGCGAGGCGGGGGGCGCGCTCGGCGTCGTGCTCACACGGCTCGCCGACACGATGGAGCGCAACAAGGATCTGCGCGAGAGCGTGAAGTCCGCGCTGATCTACCCGACGATCCTCATCGGCGTCGCCGTGACCTCCGTGATCGTGCTGCTGATCTGGGTGGTGCCGCAGTTCGAGCAGACGTTCTCGCAGGCCGGGAAGGCACTGCCGCTGCCCACGCAGATGGTCGTGCTGCTCGGCACCGTGATGCGCAAGTGGTGGTGGGCGATCGCGCTCGCCGTGGCGGCGCTCGCCGTCCTGATTCCGCGGCACCTCTCACGGCCCGCGGTGAAGCACCGCTGGGACGCCCGGGTGCTCAGGATGCCGCTCGTCGGCGACCTGATGACCAAGGTCGAGGTCGCGCGTTTCGCGCGCACGCTGGCGACACTGCTCGGCAACGGCGTCACGCTGCTCGCGGGCCTCGCGATCGTCAAGGAGACGCTCGGGAACGGCGTGCTTGCCGACGCGCTCGACGGCGTGACCTCGCGCCTGCGCGAGGGCAAGGGCTTCGGGCGCCCGCTCGCGGAGACCGGGCTCTACCCGAAGCTCGCGACGCAGATGATTCTCGTCGGCGAGGAGTCGGGCCGGCTGGAGGAGATGCTGGTGCGCGTCGCCGAGGTCTACGACCGCGAGGTGCAGATGGCGATCAAGCGCTTCCTCGCGATCCTGGAGCCGGTGATGATCCTCGGGCTGGCGGTGATGATCGGAGGCATCGTCTTCTCGATCCTGCTCGGGGTGATGGGCATGAGCGAACTTGTCCAGTAATGCGGGTCTAACGGGTTCCCGGCGCCGCCCCTGGCGCCCCGGGGCCAGACAACGACAGGGAATCATGATGGCGCAACTGAAGATGCAACGGCAGTCGGGCATGACGCTGATCGAAATCCTGGTGGTGCTGGTGCTGATCGGCATCGTGCTCGGGATCGTCGGGGGCAATTTCATCGGCCGCGGCGAGAAGGCCAAGAGCGACGCGGCCAGGATCGAGATCGGGCAGATCGGGCAGGCGCTCGATCTCTACAAGCTCGAGGTCGGCCGCTATCCCACGACGCAGGAAGGCCTGCAGGCGCTCATCCAGGCGCCCTCCGGAGCGTCGAACTGGAACGGCCCGTACTGGAAGAAGTCGACGCTGCCCAAGGATCCCTGGGGCAACGAGTACAAGTACGCGTCGCCCGCTCAGAGCGGCGGGCCGTACGAGATCATGTCCTACGGCGCCGACGGCAAGGAAGGCGGCGAGGGGCCGAACAAGGACATCACGAGCTCGCAGTGACGACCCGCCGCGCCTGCCGCAGCCTTGCCCCGACATCGCTTGCGCAGCGCGCGGCGCCGGCGCGCGCCGTTCCAGCCGCGGGCCGCGGCATGTCGCTGATCGAGCTCCTGGTCGTGCTGATGCTGATGAGCCTGATCGCGGCGATGGCGGTCCCGTTCCTTCGCGGCGGCGTGTCGAGCACCGAGCTGCGGGGTGCGGCGCGGGAAGTGGCGGCGGGGCTGCGCTACGCGCGCAGCGACGCCGTCGCCACGCGCAAGGAAACGCGGCTGCTGCTCGACCTGGAGAAGCGCAGCTTCCAGATCGAGCGCGACGCGCGGGTGCACAACCTGCCGAAGGAGGTGGATCTCAAGCTCTTCACGGCGCAGCGCGATCTGCTCGACGAGAAGACCGGCGCGATCCGCTTCTATCCCGATGGCGGCTCCAACGGCGGCCGGATCACGATCGCCGCCGGCGAGCGCAAGTACGAGGTGGACGTTGACTGGCTTACCGGTCGAGTCGCGATCGCCGACTGACGCGCGGGCGGCCGGCTCGGCGCGACCGGTGTTGTCGGCCAAGCACCCGCGCGCTCCGGGTCACGCCCTGCGGGCCCGCCCCTCTCGCGGTTGGCCTCCGCCACCGGCTGGCGTGTCGCGGCGGGTCGCGTTGTCGGCCAAACATCCGCGCGCTCCGGGTCGCGCCCTGTGGGCCTCCTCCTCCGCGCGCGGTTTTTCGCTGCTCGAGGTGCTGGTGGCGTTCGTGATTCTCTCGCTCGTCGGTACGGCGCTGTTCGGGATGTTCTCCGGCGCGCTGACCAACGTGGGGGCGGCGGACGACTACAGCCGTGCCGTCCTCGTCGCCGAAAGCGTGCTCGCGGACGCGGCGGGCGCGCAGCCGTTGCGCGAGACATCCCAGTCGGGCACGACCGACAACGGCCGGATCGCCTGGACGACGCGCGTGACGCCGTACACGGCCCCCCAGGTCGCCCCCGAAGTCGAGCAGGGCTCGCAGGTGATGGCGATGCGGATGTTCCGCGTCGTCGCGGAGGTCACCTTCCCCGCTGCCAGCGGCAAGCCGCGGACCTTCGTGCTGGCGACGCTGCGCCTCGGCCCGAGGGAAACGCTGTGATCGCGCGGCGAGATCGGCGACGCGCCGCGGCTCGCGCCCTGCGGGCCTGCGCCGGTTTCACTCTGATCGAGCTGACGATCGCGCTGGTGCTGATGGCGCTCATGTCGGCGGTGATGTTCGGCTCGCTGTCGTTCGCGGGCCGCAGCTGGGACGGCGGCGAGGCGAAGGCGGCGCAGGTGAGCGAGATGCGGCAGACCCAGCAGTTCCTGCGGGCGCAGCTCGCGTCGCAGTATCCGCTGCGCGCCAGGAAGGTCGCCGAGTTCCCGCTCTTCTTCGCCGGCTCGGTCGACGAGATCCGCTACGCCGCCGCGCTGCCGCCGCGCGTCGCCGAAGGCGGGCTCTACTTCTTCCGGCTTGCGATCGTGCGCGACGGCGACAAGTCCCGGCTGGTGCAGGAACGCGTCATCGCCGATGCCGACCTGATCGGCGACGTCGACTTCCGCGATGCCGAGCGCGCGATCCTCGCCGAGGGCATCGAAGGGCTGAAGATCGGCTACTTCGGGCGCGACGCCGGCGCCGCCGAAACCGAGGCCGCGACCTGGCGCGACCGCTGGGACGACAAGCAGCGCCTCCCCCTGCTCGTGCGGATCGACGTCACGCCACAGAAGGGCCTGCCGTGGCCGCAGCTGCTGGTCGAGCCGATGCACGCGCCCGAGGTCGGATGCCGGGCGTGGGACCAGGCGACGTCGCGCTGCGCGGGGGTCGCGTGACGGCCGCGCGGGCGCGTCCCGCGGCCGGATGCAGGCGCCGCCGGCGCGCGCCCGCCGGCACGCGCCTGCAATCCCAGTCGGGCCTCGCCCTGATCGCGGTGCTCTGGCTCACGGTGCTGCTCACGGTCATCGCCAGCGGCTTCGCGTTCAGCATGCGCGGCGAGGTGCTCGCGGCGCGCAATGCGTATTCGCTGGCGCAGGCGCGCGCCGCCGCCGACGGCGCCGTGGCGCGAATGCTCTTCGAGGTGCAGCGGCCGCGCAACCTCCCCGACGTCTGGCTGGCCGACGGCTCGCTCCACGCCTGGCAGGACGGCGACGTAGCGATCACGGCCTCAGCGGTCGACGAGTCCGCCAAGATCGACCTCAACGCCGCGACGGAGCCCTTGCTCAAGGGCCTCCTGCAGAACGTCGGCGGGCTGGAGCCCGAAGCCGCGCAGCACCTGTTCGAGGCCATCGCGGACTGGCGCGACCCCGACGACCTCCGGCGCCCCAACGGGGCCGAAGCCGCCGACTACCGTGCCGCCGGCCTCAAGTACGGACCCGCCAACGGGCAGTTCGCGGTCGTGGGCGAGCTGCAGCGCGTGCTCGGGATGACGCCCGCGCTGTTCGCGCGGATCGCGGAGAGCCTGACCGTTCACTCGCGCCAACCGGGCATCAACCCCGCCACGGCGTCGCGCGACGTCCTGCTCGCGATCCCTGGCGTCTCGGCCGAGGTCGTCGACGCCTACATCGCGCAGCGCCAGGAAGCGCTTGCGAACAAGCTGGCCGTGCCGCCGTTTCCGGCCGCCGGGGGGCTCGCCACGCGGGCCGCACCAGTGTGGCGCATCCGGGGTCAGGCGACGACGCCCGATGGTGTAACCTTCGTCCGCGAAGCGGTGATGCGGCTCACGCCCGACGCCAAGCGGCCGACCTTGGCCTTGCTGTGGCAGGAAGGCGCGCTGTTCCCGCCACCCCAAACCGACGGGAGCGCCAAACCGGCCGATCCCGCACCGAATGCCGATGGAAATCGCAATCGCTAACCTGCGTCAGGTCCTGCGCAACAACGCAGCGGCGTTGGGGCTGCCCGCGTTCTGGCGGTGGTGGATGGCCGAGCTGGCGGCGCTGGTCCCGTCGGCGCCGCGCACCGCGCTCAAGCGCCGCCGGCTGCGGCCGGTGCTCGCCTTCGAGGACGGCGTCGCGGTTCTATGGGCACCGCGCATGGTGGACGGCGCGCTAGTGCTGGCGGAGGCGGTGCGCATCCCGCTCACGGGGGACGCGGCGGCCGTGGCGCACGCCGGGAGGACCGCGATCGAGGGCCTGCCGCAGCGCGCCTACGGCGGAATGGCGGCGACGCCGAGGATCATCATCGCGCTGCCGCGCGGGCAGGTCCTGCGCAAGCAGATCACGTTGCCGGCGGCCGTCGAGGAGAGCCTCAAGGAGGCACTGGCGTACGATCTCGATCGCCATACGCCGTTCCGACCCGATCAGCTCTATTTCGACGCCGTCGTCGTCGGCCGCGACGGCGCGAAGAAGGAGATTCGCGTCGACTGGGCGGCAGCGCTGCGGGAGGCCGTCGACCAGGCCCGCGCCCACGCCGAGGCCTGGGGCGCGACGGTCGTCTCCGTGACGCCGGAGACGTTCGGGCCGATGCCCGCCTCCGGCGCCGCGCCCGTCGCGGGCTCGAAGCTCAACCTGCTTCCCGACGCCGAGCGACCCGACCGCGCGGCCTGGAGGCGCTGGCAGTTCTGGCTCCCCGCGAGCCTGCTCGCGGTCGCCGTGGTCGTCGCGGTCGCGCTGCCGGTGTGGCAGAAGCGCGATTACGTGATCGCGCTCTCGCGGATCACCGAACAGGCCCGGGTGCAGGCGGCGGCGGCGGACGCCCTGCGGCAGCAGCTGGACCAGGCGGTCAGCGACTACAACTTCGCGCTGGAGAGGAAGTACATGTTTCCGAGCGCAGTGCAGCTCCTGGACGACGTGACGAGGCTGCTGCCGGACGACACCTGGCTCACGCAGCTCGAGATGAAGAGCATGCCCAAGGGCAAGGAGCCGCACCGTGAGATCGTGCTTCGCGGAGAGAGCGGCAACGCCGGGATTCTCGTCTCGAGACTCGAGGAGTCGAAGCTGTTCGAGCAGGCAGCGCCGCGTTCCCCCACCACCAAGATCCAGCCCGGTCCGGGCGAGGTCTTCGACCTGGGCGCGCAGCTGAAATCGCTGCCGCCGCCGCAGGCTATCGTGCTCGCCCGCGCGACGCCGCCTGTCGCGCCGGAGCTGGCGGGCGCCGCCAAGGAGGCCGGTGCCGTCAAAGAGGCCGGTGCCGCCAAGGATGCGGGCGCTGCGAAGGACGCGCCGCCTGCAAAGGAGGCACCGCCTGCGAAGGATGGGCGCTGCGAAGGATGGGGCTCGCGAAGGATGCGGCGCCCGCGAAAGACGCACCCCCTGCAAAGGACACGCCGCGTGCGAAGGATGCGGTGACCGCGAAGGATGCCGGAGCGGCGAAGGATGCCGGCGCTACCAGGGGCGGCGCCGGCGGCAGAGCCGCTGCGGCTGCCGCTGCGGTCGCGCAGGACGATGCGACACCCGAAGCGGCAGGCGGTGATGCCGCCGCCGAGGCGCTGGCCGGCGAGGCCGACGCCACCGCCGGCACGGCGGCCGGTGCCGTTGCAGGTGAGAGCGCGGCGCCGCCCGCGGCGGCCGGCGCCGCCCCTGCCCAGACGCGCACCCGCCCACCGCGGAGGCCCCGGCAGTGACGACGCTATCGCTGGCCAGGCTGACGCCGGTGCAATCGCGCGCGCTCGCTCTCGGCCTGCTGATCGCCGCCGCCGTGCTCGCGCTCGGCGTGCTGCTGCTGCCGGTCGTCCTGCTGCACAAGCACTACGATGACGCGATCGCGTCGCTGACCGACCGGCTGGAGCGCTACCGGCGCGTCGCCGCGCAGGCGCCCGAATACCGCAACGCGCTCGAGGCGATGCGCGAGAAGGACAGCCGCCGCTTCTTCCTGAAGAACACCGCCCCCAACCTCGCCGGCGCCGAGCTGCAGGAGCTCGTCCGGGGCGCCATCGAAGGGAACGGCGGGCGCATCACGACCAGCCAGAATCCGGCGCCGAAGGGGGACGGCCGCTTCAAGCAGATCACCGTCAACATGCAGTTCTTCGCGACCACGCCGAACCTGCAGAAGATTCTCCACGCGCTCGAAGTCCAGCGACCGTATCTCCTGGTCGACAACATGACGCTGCGGCCCTTGAACGCGTTCCGCGGTTTCAAGCCGGGGCCCGGTCAGGAGCCGGAGATCAACGTGCAGCTCGACGTCGTCGCGTTTGCATTCGCGGAACCGGACAAGAAGTGAGGAACCGCCCATGAACCCGTTGCTTGCGCAATTGCGCGCGGCCTGTGGTGGCTGGTGCCGCTCCTGACGCTGCTCGCGCTGATCGGGTGGGAGATCGACTGGGGCGCAGAGGTGCGCAAGCGGCCGCCTGCGGAGGAGCCGATTCCTCCGAAGACGGTCGCGGCGGCGGTGCTTCCGGATTACGTCATCGAAGGCGGCATCGCTTCGCGCGCGGAGACCGTGGACCGGACGCTGTTCAACCCGACCCGCCGGCCGGCCCCGGTTGCCGTGGCCGAGGCCGCGAAGCCGCGCATGCAGCGGGGCATGTACACGCTGACCGGCACGACGCTCGCGGGGGATCGCAGCCTCGCGTTCCTCAAGGAGGTGAGCGGAGGCAAGGCGCGCACGGTGAAGCAGGGCGACAAGATCGGCTCGCTGCTGGTCGCCGAGGTGGGGCCCGATCGCGTGAAGCTGGCGCTGGGCGATGAAACGGAGGAGCTGATGCTCAAGGTCGTCACCAACCCCAAGCCGACGCCGCAGCCGGCCGCGGCTGCCGGGACGCCGGGGGGAGCGACGCCCGGCGTGCCGGGCGCCGCGCCTGCCATCCCGGCACGAGGGCAGCCGCCAACCGCGGCGGCGACTGCTGCGCCGCAGCCGGCGGAAGCCGGCCAGACGCTCGCCGAGCGCCGGCGGGCCGCGCGCGCTGCCGAAGCGGCGGCCTCGGCCGCCGCGGCCGCACCGGCTGCGCCCGCTGCCGCCGGAAGCGGGCAGGCCGATCCGGCCTGGCAGGCCATGGAGGATCGCTACCAGAGAAGGTCCGCGGGGCAGCGCAAGTGATTCGCGCCCGCACGGCAACCGCTCGCGCCGCACAGGAATTCGTGCGCCCGCACAGCCCACACCACCGATGATGATGCCCATGTCGAACCACCGTTTCGCCGTTCACGCCCTAGCCCTGGCGGGCGCCTTGTTCCTGGGCGCCTGCGCCGCCCCGAGAACCGAGCCCGCTGATGCTCCTGCCGGCGACGCGCAGCCGGCCCCTGCGCCGGCGGCGCCGGAAGCGGGCGGGCCGCAGGGCAAGGACGGCGCCCCGGGGTCGGGGCCCGACAAGGTGAAGCTCTTTCCCGGCACCGGCGTGCTCGTCAGAGGGCAGCTTCCCGGAGGCGGGTTGCCTCCCGCATCACCGGCGGCGCCGTCGGCCGGCGCCGGTGTGGTCCTCAATTTCGAGGGCGCGGACCTGCGCGAGGTCATCCGCAACATCCTCGGCGACATCCTGCGCGAAAGCTACACGATCGATCCGTCGGTCGGCGGCCAGGTGACGATCCGCACGAGCTCCGGCATCCCGCGCGAGGCACTGACCGCAACGCTCGAGATGCTGCTGCGGATGAACGGCGCGACGATGGTCAAGGAAGCCGGCCTCTACAAGATCGTCCCGCAGGCCGCCGCGATGCGCGGCAACGTCACCCCGCAGCTCGGCTCGACCAGCAGGCCGCTGCCGCCCGGGTTTTCCGTGCAGATCGTGCCGCTGCGCTACGTCGGCGTGCGCGAGATGCTGCGGCTGCTCGAACCCTTCGCCAAGGATGCCCAGGCCGTGCGCGTCGACGAGCTGCGCAACCTCATGATCCTGTCGGGCACCGAGCGCGAGCTGCGCCACCTGATCGAGACCATCGACATGTTCGACATCGACTGGATGGCCGGCATGTCCGCAGGGGTGTTCGTGCTGCAGAGCGCCGACGTGAAGACGGTGATGGCGGAACTGGACAAGGTCGTCGGCGACAAGGCGACGAACCCCCTCGCCGGCATCCTGAAGATCATCCCGATCGAGCGCATGAACGCGCTGCTCGTCATCACGCCGCAGCAAGAGTATCTCGCCGAGGTGAAGATGTGGATCACCCGGCTCGACCAGGGCGGCGGCGGCGACACGCCGCGCTTCTACGTGTACCAACTGCAGAACCAGCGGGCGGAAAAGCTCGGGCCGCTGCTGCAGCAGGCGTTCACGGGGCGCGCGCCCCCGGCAGGGACGGCCGCAGCGCCGACGCTGGCTCCGGGCACGCCGGCGGGCACGATCGTGTCGCCGCCGACGTTCCAGACGCAGCCGACGAACGTGGTCGCCCCGCCGACCGTGGTCGTGAACACCGAGAACCGGCCGAGCGCGTCGGCGACGGCGGCAGCGGCGCAGACGCCGGGGGGCGCCGCGCGTCCCGGCGCCGACGGCCTCGGCGTCGTGCGCAATCTCCAGGTCGTCGCGGACAAGGACAACAACACGCTGCTCGTGGTTGCAACACCGCTCGAGTTCGCGGTGATCGAGTCGGCATTGAAGAAGCTCGACACCCCGCAGCGGCAGGTGCTGATGGAAGTCGTCATGGCGGAGGTCACGCTCAAGGACGAGTTCGACATCGGGCTCGAGTTCCTGTTCAAGGGCGGCGCTCCTTCGGGCCGGGGCACCGGCGGAAACTTCAACGTCTCGCCTTCGTTCAACCCGGGCGTGCCGAATTCCACCGGCGCGACGACGAACCCGGCGCTGGCGCTCGCGCAGGGCTTCGTCTACATCATCAACAACGTCAACTTCCCCGGCGGCATCCAGGCGGCGCTGCACCTGCTCGAGACCTACGGCAACACCAAGGTCATCGCCACGCCCCGCCTCGCCGCGCTCGACAACCAGAAGGCGACGATCAAGTCCGGCGAGCGCATCCCGATCAACCAGCAGACGCAGGTGAGCGGCACCAGCAACGGCTTCGTGACGACCACCTCGCAGTACATCGACACCGGCGTGCTGATGCAGGTCACGCCGCACATCAACGCGGGCGGGCTGGTCACGCTCGACGTGCAGGCGGAGGTGAGCAATCCCGGCAACGTCGCCAACGTCGGCGATGCGCCTCCCATCAACACGCGCTCCGTGCAGACCCTGGTGAGCGTGCAGTCGGGCCAGACGATGGTCATGGGCGGCCTCATCCTCGAGGCGAAGCAGAACGCCTCCAAGGGCATTCCGCTGCTGGCGCGAATCCCGGTCCTGGGGGGGCTGTTCGGCAACCAGGCGCTCACCAACAACCGCACCGAGCTCGTGATGTTCATCACGCCCCGGGTGCTGGAGAACGAAAACGACATCCGGGGGGCGCTCGACGACCTGCGCAGGAAGATGCAGGGGCTGGACGAACTGTTTCCCCAGCCGCGGAGCCAGTGATCCCCGACGTCCCCGTCGGCGCGCACCCTCCGGAAAGTGACGCCAAACGGCGACACTTGCCCGAAAAACAGCGGGAAGCGTCGTCAAAACACGACAAATCCGTGTTGTTCGCCTGCAACACCGGCCTGCGGTCAATATTTTGCAGTTCCATTGTGTTGACGATCCCCGGTTCTTGGGATAACTTGCAGTCAGGGATTGCAGCACGGCGGCACGATCGATAGCCAACGGTTGGCGGTACCTGGAGCATCGGCCGACGGCACAAGCAGGATGGGCGCAATCCGGATGAATCGAGTTGACGTACGCGGCGAAAGTCGGAGAGGTGCAGGCAGCCTGGTTCGGGTCGTCGGTCTGTTTCTGGTGGTCGCGGCGGTTGCAGGTTGCGCGGCCGTTTCCGGCGACCTGTCGGACGAAGCGAAACGCAAGGCGGTCGCCGAGCGTGCCGCGGCCCGGTGGGCCCTGATCATCAAGGGTGACCCGGGTGCCGCGTACGAGGAGTACATGAGCAAGGGTTCGCGCGCGGTGATTTCGCGCAGCGAATTCTCGGCGAGAATGAGGGTCACGGCGTTTCGGACCGCGAAGGTGGAAAGGGTCGAGTGCGACGGGGCGACCTGCAAGGCGACAGTGGAGATCACCTACGATCATCGGTTGATGAAAGGGGTGGAGAACACGATGCGCGAGACGTGGGTGATCGAGAACGGGCAGGCATGGTACGTGTGGTTACTGTGAAACCCCGCAGTTGTGGCAGATTTGGTACACCGGGTTTTGGGGCGGGCAGCAAACGGATTGCAGAAAGGTTCGGGTTGTAATAACATTGGCCAGCCGTAGGGCTTGAAGTCATTATTTTCATTCCGCGAAAAAGGAGTTTGAGCAAACCATGAAGACATTCAACAGGAAGCCGCTGTTTCTCGCCCTCGCCGGCATCACGGCCCTCGGCGCGGCAGGCGCGGCGCAGGCAGTAGCCGTCAGCGCCAACGGTCTGGGCGATGCCATGATCAACCCGTACTACACGGTCAAGGGCACCGTCGGCACGAATGCGTACAACACGCTGATTTCCGTCGTCAACACGACCGGCTCGACCAAGGCGGTGAAGATCCGCTTCCGCGAAGGCAAGGCGTCGGCGGAAGTGCTCGACTTCAACATCTTCCTCTCGCCCTACGACGTCTGGACGGCCGCGCTGAAGCAGTCGGCCACGGGCGGCGTGGTGCTGCGGACCTCGGACAAGACCTGCACGATCCCGAAGGTCGTCGACGGCGCCGAATTCCGGAACAACCAGTACGTCGGCGACGAAGCCGACGACAACTCGCTCGAGCGTCTGCGCGAAGGCTATTTCGAGGTCATCGAAATGGCGACGTACACCGACGGCAGCGTGATCGCCGTCAATTCGAAGCACAAGGCCGGCGTCCCGGTCGACTGCTCGAAGGTGACCAACGCCACGGCGGATAAGGAATCCCAGTTAACGCAAGGCGGGCTTTCCGGAACGGCGTCGCTGGTGGCGCCGGGAACGGGCCTCAACGCCGCGGTCGACCCGACCCCAATCGTCGGTTGCTACGTCGACAACTACTACTTCTCGAATTCGGACAAGCCGACCTTCGCCGATTGCACGACGTTCAGCAACACGTCGACGTATGATGGCAACATCATCCATGCGGACTGGAACAACGGCCAGGACGCCACGTCCGCCGCGCTGATGAAGTTCTCGATCATCAACGAGTTCGTCCTCGACACCGCCACCAACTCGGCGACCGACTGGGTCGTGACGTTCCCGACGAAGCACCATTACGTCGACAACTACAGCACGAGCACGCCGGGCAAGCTGTTCGAAAGCCCGCTGACCCCGGACGGTTCCTGCGACACCATCCTCCTGTACACGTGGGATCGTGAAGAACTGCCGTTTACGCCGGCGTCGGATGACTTCTCGCCGCCGCTGAAGAACCCCGACCTCCAGATTTGCTGGGAGGCCAACGTGGTCACGTTCAACAACAAGAACCTGTTCAACTCGTCGCAGACGTTGGGTGTCACCACGGCCTTCCAGAACGGTTGGGCGCGGATGGACTTCGTCCCGAAGAACACCACCGCCTTGGTCGCCAACGCCTCCTACGGGGTATTCCTGGGCGACACGGGTGCTCCGAGTACCGGTTCGGCCAACACGACGTTCTCGGGCCTGCCGGTCATCGGCTTCGCGGTCCAGACGTTCCGTCCGGTCGGCACGTCGTCGTACGCCGGAGTGTTCCCGCACCGCTTCGACCCGGGCACCCCGGACATCTTTTTCGCTCAGTAAAGCGAAAGTCCGCAGGCAATCGCGGTTCGAGGGCCACCCGCAAGGGTGGCCCTTTTCTTTGCTGTCCGCCGCTCCCCGCGGGAACCAAACCCGCTCCCTGTCGGTCCATGGGCCGGTTCGTGGCTTCCACGCGTTGCCGGGCACCCGGGCGCGCAGCTGAACAGGGGGCTTGCGTTCGCCGCCGTTTTCGGTATGATGTTATGACACGATCATATTTCGTGCGCCGTCGTACCGACTGATGTACAATGCCAGGCAAATAGACCCATTCGCCATCAACCGCTACCGACCCGCCGCCAGCCCGCCGGGACCGGAATTTGAACAAGGGAATGCCGCCATGACACCAATGCTCAAGCGACTGCTCTCCGCCTCTGCCGCCGCGGCGACGCTCTCGGTGGCCTTGCTCGTCGCGCCCGCCGCGTCCGCTGTCGTGCTCAACATCACGGGCAGCAGTTGCTCGGAATACGCGCTGAGCGCACCGGATGCCAACGGCATCCAGACGCTCTCGTGCAAGGTCGGCGGCGTGCCGTCATGCTCGATCAGCGGCGCGTCGTCCGCCCAGATCAATACCTCCGTCACGCTGACCGCAACCTGCAGCCCCGGCACGATCACCCAGTACCAGTGGACGGGCGGTTGCACCAACGCCTCTCCGACCACCACGTGCACGGTCACGTCGGCGTCGGCCGCCTTGGTGCCGTACACGGTTACCGCCACCAATGCGACGGGCCCCGGCAGCGCCGCGTCCAAGAGCGTGAACTGGACCACCGCGGCGCCGACGGCGTTGTCCGGCTGCACGCTGGTCGCCAACCCGACCACGACCACGGCGGGGGGCAGCGTTGACCTGACGGCAGGCTGCACGACCGGCGGCCCGGTGACCAAGTGGACGTGGACCAGTCCTTATCTCGACAGCGAGGGTCTTGGCATCTCGACCAACCGGGCGTCCACGCTCCAGGCGGGAAGCTACACCTTCTTGGTGACCATGGAAAATGCCAGCGGGAGTTCCGCCTCGGTATCCACCAACGTGACCGTCAGCGGCACGACCACCGGCGGTGGCGGAACCCCGGGCACCCCGATCGCCGCGTGCTCCGGATTCAGGAACACCAAGGTGATGGACATCGCGTTCCTGCCAGACGGCGGGGGCGACATCAACAAGTACGTCACCACGCCGGGGGTCTTCCGCACCGGCCCGGGGCTCAGCACGGCGGCCGGATTCGGCAAGGACGACGCCCTCGTGGTCGTCTTCACGGCGCCCGCGACCATCGAGACGAGCATGATGCTCGGGGTGACGCATTCGGGCGGCGCGACCGGCAGCTCGTCGACGAGGACGTTCGTGCTGTCGAAGACGCCCTGCGACTTCGCCATCCCGGCCAGCGCAGATGCCGTCTGGGCGGACCAGGCCAACGTGATGTCCCAGCGTCTTTCGAGCGGCATCACGGTCCGCTCGACCCTCAGGCTTGAGCAGGGCAGGGAGTACTATCTCAACGTCAAGAACACGGCGTACGGCGGCACCGTGGGATGCGGAGTCGACCGCTGCGACGTGTTCGTGACGACCTCGAACTAGTCGCACTGCTTTTGTCGACGGAGGCCCCGCTTCGGCGGGGCTTCTCGTTGGAACAACGAAGATCTGCCATGCCGCCAGCGTTCCCATCCGGTAGAATTCGCTTGCGCTCACGCATCCTGTTGGCGGCCGCCGTGGTCGCTGCCGCCTGCGTCAGCTCCGGCAGCGCACTCGCCGCCGACGATTCTCCGTCGATCATCGAGTCGACGCGCGGCCGCGTCACGCTCGCTGACTTCGAAGCCGAGCTGGACCGGCTACCGCCCGCATCGCGCGCGCAGTTCGCCGCCAATCGGCAGCGGGTGATGCAGCTGCTTAACAACCTTTTCCTCAACCGCGCCGCCTCGGCGGAGGCACGCGCCGCGGGCCTGGACAAGGATCCGGCGATCGTCCGCCAGATCGAGTTCGCCGTCGAGAAACTCCTCGCGCAGGCGCAGTTCGACAAGGTCGATCGCGACCTCGGCGCCGCTTTCGATGCGAATCCGGGCAAGTACCTGCCGCGCGCGCGCGAGGTCTACGCGATGCAGCCGGAGAAGTTTCGATCGCCGGAGAAGGTGCGCGTGTCGCACATCCTGGTGAGGGTGCGCGGCGGCCGCGAGGACGAGGCCAAGGCGCGCGCCGAGGAGCTGCGGGCAAAGGTGGCCGCCGGCGCTGCCTTCGCCGACGTCGCGCGTGAGTCCTCGGACGATCCCAACGCCAAGCGCAACGGCGGCGACCTCGGCTTCATCGTCGCGGCAGGCATGGATCCGCCGTTCGCGACGGCCGCCTTTGCGCTGCAGACTCCCGGCGAGCTGAGTCCGCTGGTCCGGGGAGCGTCCGGCTACCACGTGATCCAGTTCCAGGAACGCCGGCCGTCGGGCAAGCTCACGTTCGACGAGGTCCGGCCGGCGATCATGGCCGAAATCCGCCAGAACGTGATCGAGACCGAGCGCTCGGCGTATCAGAGCGCGCTGGTCGCCGAGCCCGAGCCGAAGGTGAACGACAAGCTCATCGACAAGGTCGTCAACGACGCGCGCGTATCGGCGATGTCCGCTCCCGGCGCGCCTCCCCCGATACGCCGCTGACCGGAGCCGGCATCTCGCCGCGAGCTCTCGGCGGACGCAGTGGTTCCGCCCGCCCCGTGATGGCCCACCCGCCTGGCGCCCTGTCCGATTCGGTTTCGGCAACCGTGGGCGACGTCCACCCGCGCGCGGCCGGACGCCGCAACCGCGCGCTGCTGCGCAATTTCTTCGGGCGCGAGATCCACACGCGCTACCTCGGCAGCATCACGGGACTCGCCTGGGCCCTGCTGCACCCGCTCGCGCTCCTCGGCGTCTACCACTTCGTGTTCACGACGGTGTTCCGCTCCGGCGGTTTCCAGGGCCACAGCTTTCTCCTGTTCGTCGCGGTCGCGCTGTGGCCATGGCTCGCCGCGCAGGAGGCGCTGCAGCGCGCGACGGTGAGCCTCGCGGGATACGCAGGGATGATCCGCAAGGTCGCCTTTCCGCACGAGCTGGTCGTCTACGCCTCGGTGGCCGCCACGCTGGCGCTGCAGTTCGCGGGCTATCTGGCGGTGCTGCTCGTGCTCGCGATCTTCGGCGAGCGCGTCCACTTCGAAGGCCTGATCCTCGCGATCCCGCTGTGGCTCGTGATGGCGCTGGCGGTGCTCGGCCTGTCGCTGTGCTTCGCGGCCCTCCAGGTATTCATCCGCGACGTCGAGCAACTGCTGATGCCGACGCTGATGATCCTCATGTACCTCACGCCGATCCTCTATCCGCTGACGCTGGTCCCGGAGTATCTGCGGCCCTGGGTGGCGGCGAATCCGTTCGGCTGGCTGGTCGGCAGGCTGCGCGACTGCCTGCTCGACGGCCGCCTGGCACTCGAGTGGGGAGACGTCGTCGCCGTCGCGGTCGCGCTTGTGCTGTTCCTCGCCGGCCGCTGGGTGTTTCGCCGCCTGTCGCCGCAGTTCGAGGATTTCGTATGAGCGCGGCGGCCAAGGCCGGCGTGAGGGCGCTCCGATGAGCGCGCTGCTGGCCGTGGCGGGCGTGGGCAAGGACTACGCGAAGGTCGAGACGCGCCGCGGGCGCGTGCGCCTGGTGTGGGACCTGCTGCGCGGTCACGCCGCGGCGCAGGTGTTCCGCGCGCTCGACGGCGTGGATTTCGAGCTGCAGCGCGGCGCGTCGCTGGGCGTGATCGGCGAGAACGGCGCCGGCAAGTCGACGCTGCTGAAGATCGTCGCGGGCGTGATCGAGCCGACGCGCGGAAGCGTGCGCGTCAACGGGCGCGTGGGTGCGCTGCTCGAGCTGGGCTCCGGTTTCCATCCGGAGTACACGGGGCTCGCGAACATCGACCTGGCTGCCGCCCTGCTGGGCCTGCCGCCCGGCGAGATCGCCGGCAAGCGCGAGGAGATCATCGCATTCGCCGACATCGGCGAGCACATCGGCCAGCCGATCAAGCACTATTCGTCGGGGATGGTCGTGCGGCTCGGCTTCGCCGTCGCCACGGTGCTGCGGCCGGATGTCCTCATCACCGACGAGGTGCTCGCGGTCGGCGACGAGTCGTTCCAGAAGAAGTGCATCGCGTGGATGGAGCGCTACCTCGCCGAAGGGGGAACGCTGCTGCTGTGCTCGCACAGCATGTACCACATCCAGAAGCTCTGCCGCACCGCGCTGTGGCTGCGCGACGGACGCACCGAGCGCTACGGCCCGGCGACCGAGGTCGCCCAGGCCTACCTCGCGTTCCACGAGGAGAAGACCGCGGGCGCGAGGCAGCCGCTGGCGGTGGAGCACGCGCAGACCGCGGCGGTCTATGCGATCCAGCAGATGGAGCTTTCCCCCGGCGATCTCATTGCGCGGGGCACGGACCTCACCATCTCCGGCGAAGTGTATTCACCGGACGGCCGCGCGCCGGCGGTGCTGGTCGGGATCGTGCGCGCCGACGGCACCCCGGTCTACGGGGTGGCGACCGACATGGACGGCGTGGTGCTGAGCGAGCAGCGGGGCGACCGGTTTGTGTTTTCGCTGACACTCACGCAACTGGCGCTGCTTCCGGGCAAGTACATCGTGCGCCTGCATGCGCTCGACCCGGAGGCCGTGCGCCTCTTCGACCACGTCGAGCGCCCGTTCGTCGTCACCGGAGAATCGCGCGAGCTCGGCCTCGTCCACCTGCCCCATCGCTGGGGATAGCGGACGGCCGCTGCGACGATGACGCGCAAGTCCGGGCTCATGCGCGGCGCGTTGCCTCTCGTCACGGGACTGGCCGCGCTCGCGTTCAGCGTCTGCCTGTATTTTCCGGGCTACCTTTCGTTCGACTCGGCGTACCAGTTCTGGCAGGTTCGCACCGGTCGCTTCTCCAACCAGTCGTCGGTGGTGATGCCCGCGCTCTGGAGCGCGGTCCACGCGCTGTGGCCCTCGCCTGCAGCGCTGCTGACGCTCCACTTCGTCGCGTACTGGGCGGGCATCGTGCTGCTGGCCGTTGCAGCTGCGCGAGTCCGCCGCCGGGCGCGTCGCCTGCGTCCTCGGGCTGGGGTTCGTGCCGCCGGCGTTCGTGATCATGGGGCATCTGTGGACCGACGCGAGCCTGATCGCCGCGATGACGCTGGGGTTCGGCCTGACGGTCACCGGGCTCGTGCGCAAGCGCGCGTGGATCCTGCTGCTCGCCGCGCCCGTCATTCTTTACGCCGGGGCGGTTCGCCACAACTCCCTGGTCGCGATCGTGCCGCTGTGCGCGCTGTGGGCGCTGGGATTGCTGCCGCCGCGAGCGGGCACGGCGGACGCGAGGGTTGCGAGCCGCCGCGCGGTTGCCGTCGCCGGTGTCGCGGCCATCGCCGTCCTCGCCTCGTTTTCGTTCGGCAAGGCACTGGACCGGACGCTGGTTCGCGAGCGGGTATCCGCATGGGCGCTGACCGCGCTGTTCGACCTCGCGGGAATCTCGGTGCATGCCGGCGCGATGGCGCTGCCGGACTTCGCGAGGACCCCTGGCCTCACCCTCGAGGACCTGAAGCGGTCGTACTCTGCGTACACCTGCGTGCCGCTGTTCGTGGGTGCGGAACACCTCCGGTCCGGCCTGGTCGGCGACGCGTTCACCGACGGCGAGCTGAAGGCGCTCGGACAGGCCTGGATTTCCGGCGTCGCCCGCCATCCGCTCGCCTACGCCGCGCACCGTCTCGATGTAACATCGCGACTGTTCGGTCCCTACGGCGCGCATCCCGAGGGGCTGTTCTTCAATCCGGCGCCCGTGGCCTTTCGCGACAATCCGCCGCCGGGACCGCCTATGTGGACGCTCGAACGCGCGTACGCCGACCAGGTGCGCGCAGCGCGAGGATGGCTGATCTTCGCGCCGGCGCTCTACATGGCCTTGGCGGCGGGCGTGCTGGCGTGCGCCTGGCGGCACAGGGATTCGCTCTCGGGTAAAGTCGCGATGGCGGCGGCGGCGAGCGGACTGCTGCTGGTGCTGCCGTTGATGCTCGCCGCCAACAGCACGGAGCTGCGCTACAGCGGCTGGATGTTCACGGCGACGATCATCGGCCTGGTCGCGTGCCTGCCGGGCAGCGCGCTGAGGCACGCGCAGGCGTAGACCCGCAGGCGGGGCGCCGCCGACTGCAGTGCGGTAGCGGCCCTGCGGGCGGATCATCCCGGCCCGGCGCGCGCGCGGCCCGAAGGCGCAACAGCGAGGGAAGCTCACCATGTGCATGCTGGCGATCGTCGTTCCCTGCTTCAACGAAGCGGAGGTCCTGCCTTCTTCGCTCGTACAGCTCGCCGCGACGCGAAAGCAGCTGGTGGATGAAGGGTTGATCACACCCGAAAGCACCATCACGTTCGTCGACGACGGCTCCACCGACGGCACGTGGCAGCTCATCGAGCAGTGGGGCGCCCGCGACCCCTCGGTCCACGGCATCAAGCTGACCAGGAACCAGGGCCACCAGAACGCGCTGATCGCCGGGCTGCTGAGCGTCGAAGGCGATGCGATCGTCAGCATCGATGCCGACCTGCAGGACGACGTGGCGACGATCCGCGACATGGTCCTGAAATTCCGGGCGGGCGCGCAGATCGTCTACGGCGTCCGGGGCGACCGTGGCTCCGATTCGGCGTTCAAGCGGGGCTCCGCCGAAGGCTACTATCGGCTGCTGCGGATGCTGGGAGTCGACGTCGTCTTCAATCACGCCGATTACCGGTTGATGGGGCGCGCGGCGATCGACGCGCTCAGGCAGTTTCCGGAGGCCAACCTCTTCCTGCGCGGCATCGTTCCGATGCTCGGTTTCCCGAGCGGCGAGGTCACCTACCGGCGGCGCGAGCGCCGGGCCGGGAAGACGAAGTACGCCCTCGGGCGCATGCTCTCGCTCTCCTGGGACGGGGTCACGTCGTTCACGACGCGTCCGCTGCGCTGGATAACCATCGGCGGATTCATCGTTTCGGCATTCAGCTTCGCCATCGGCTGCTGGGCCGTGAGCGTGCGCATCTTCTTCGACGCGGCCGTGCCGGGCTGGGCGTCGACGGTGGTGCCCATGTATTTCCTGGGCGGCGTGCAGTTGATCAGCCTGGGTGTCCTGGGGGAGTACGTGGCGAAGCTGTACATCGAATCCAAGCGCCGGCCCCGGTACATCGTCGAAAAGACGGTGTGATCCGCACCGAACCTGATGCCTGCCGACTTGCGCTTCGACGGGGAACGCTATGTCCCGGGGGTCACCGGGGAGATCGCCTACGAGCACTGGCACCGCTACGCCTTCGCGCTGCGTTTCGCCGCCGGCAGGCGCGTCCTCGACGCAGCGTGCGGCGAGGGCTACGGCACCGCGCTGCTCGCGACGGTCGCCGCCGCGGCGACCGGCGTGGACATCGACGCGGCGGCCGCCGCGCACGCGCGGGCGCGGTACGGCGATCGCGCCCGCGTGCGCTACGAGGAAGGCTCGGTCACGGCGCTGCCGTTCGCCGACGCTTCGTTCGACGTCGTCGTATCCTTCGAGACCATCGAGCACCTCGCCGCGGGCGACCAGCCGCGGATGCTCGCCGAGTTCGGCCGCGTGCTGACACCGGACGGGATCCTGGTGCTGTCGTCGCCGAACAAGCGGACCTACAGCGACGAGCGCAACTCGCGCAACCCCTACCACCTGCACGAGCTCTATCGCGACGACCTCGCGCGCCTGCTCGATCCCGTGTTTCCCCACCGCCGGTGGTACCACCAGCAACCCCTGTATGCGTCCGCGCTCTGGAGCGAGGACGCGCCGGCCGCCGTCGACGCCTGCGAGGCCTGGTTGGGCAGCGCCGATGCCGTCGCGCCGATCGCCGTGCGCGACGGGCTCTATTTCGTCGTCGTCGCCGCCCGCGCACCGGCCGCGCTGCCGGCGACGGACCTGCGCGTTTCGCTCTATACCGACGGCGCCGACAGCGAGTACGCGCGAGCGCGCCGCGATGCCGCCGAGGTCCTCCGGCTCGACGCGCTGGTGAAGGAGCGCGATGCCGGGCTCGGCCGCCAGGCGGCGCACGTCGCCCATCTGGAGGATCTCGTCGCCGTGCGCGAGCGGCTCGTCCAGGAGCGCGACGCGCAGCTCGCCGCTGCGGATGCGGCGCGCGAGTCTGCAGCGCAGGCGCTCGCCGCGGCGATCCGCGGCCGCAGCGCGAGGCGCAGCACAAGCTGGAAGACGCGCGCGCCGCGGACGCCCGGCGCGAGGGAGAACTGACGCGCGCCAGGACTGCGCTCGCGTCGCTGGAGGGCGAACGGCGCAATCTGGAGGCGGCGCTGAAGGCGCAGGAGCGACTGATCGAGTATCAGCACGGCTTCCACTGGTGGCTGCGCCTGCCGTGGCTGCGGATGCGGCTCGGCTGGCAGCGATGGCGCGCCAGGTGAAGGCGACGTGCATGGCCCATGGATAGCCCGCGCACGGCCGCGACGCTCGCATCGGCGCCGCAGGCGGCACCGGGCGCGCGGGGCATCGACGTCGTGATCCCCGTGTATAACGCCGCCGCCGATCTCGCGCGGTGCGTGGAGAGCGTGCTTGCCCACACCGCGCGCGACCACACGCTGGTGCTGATCGACGACGCTTCCCCCGATCCCGCGATCGGCGCCTGTTTCGACGACCTGGCGCGGCGCGGGCTCCCGCGGCTCGTGCTGCTGCGCAACGACGTCAACCTCGGATTCACCGCGACGGCGAACCGCGGGCTGCAGCGCTCGCGCGCCGACGTCGTGCTGCTCAACTCGGATACGATCGTCACCGGCGGATGGCTGGACGCGCTGGCCCGTTGCGTCGCCTCCGACCCGCGCATCGGCACGGCGACGCCGTTTTCCAACAACGCGGAGCTCTGCTCGTTTCCGCGTTTCTGCGCCAACAACCCGTGGCCGGCCGGCGACGATGCCGGGCCGGTGGCGCATGCGCTCGCGTGCTCGGCGGTGCCGAGCTATCCCGACCTGCCGACCGGCGTCGGCTTCTGCCTCTACATCCGGCGCGCGCTCGTCGATCGCATCGGCCTGTTCGACCCGGCGTTCGGCCACGGCTACGGCGAGGAGAACGACTACTGCCTGCGCGCCGCGCAGGCGGGCTTTCGCAACGTCCTGTGCGACGACGCGTTCGTCCTGCACACGGGCGAGCGCTCGTTTGCCGGGCGCAAGGCGGAGCTGGGACCGCGCAACATGCAGTTGCTCCTCGAGCGCCATCCCGGGTACCTCGACCTGGTCGGCGCCTACGTCGCCGCCGATCCGCTGCGGCCGATCCGCGCCGCCGCGCTCGCGCGGCAGCGGGTCCTCGCTGGTCCTGCCTGCGGCGTGCTGCACCTGCTCCACGGCGACGGCGGCGGCACGCTGCTGCATGCGCAGATGCTCATCGCCGGGACGTCACGGCACCTTCGCCACTATCTCGCCATTGCGGTCGACGACGTCTGGCGGGTCGAGGAGAGGCAGGATGACGGTGAGGTGCGCAGCTACCGCTTCGAGCGCCTGCCCGGCGAGGCGTGGCGCGAGTTCATCGGCGGGCTCTGCGCCACGTTCGGCATCGGCCTCATCCACGTGCACCACGTCTCCGGCTGCCGCGACGGCATCCTGGCGGCGCTCGGGTCGCTGTCCATTCCGTACGGGCTGACGCTGCACGACCTCCACCTCGCCTGCCCGACGATCACGTTGCGCGACGCCGGCGGCAGCTACTGCGGCGCGCAGACCGACCCCGCAGCATGCAGCGCCTGCCTGGCGGCGCAGCCCGCCTTCGCCGCGGTGGATATCGTGGCCTGGCGCGCGCGCCATCGCGCGGCGCTTGCCGGGGCAGCGTTCCTGATGGCGCCGTCGCAATGGGTAGCGCGCACGCTCGCCCTCTATTTTCCGGAGCATGCGGCCACGCTGGTCCCGCTCGCCGCGCCGGGCGTCGCCGCGACGCCGAGCTGTCCGGTCGACGATGCGTGCTTGCCGGCCCGCGGTGCCGGAGGACGGCGTGCCGACGGTCGCCGTGCTGGGCGCGATCGGCCCCGACAAGGGCGCGCGCAGGATCGAGCGCATGGTCGAGCTCGTGCGGTCGCTGCAGCTGCGCCTGCGGTTCGTCGTCATCGGCTTTCTCGACCGGATGCACGAGCCTTCGCGAAGCGACGATGCCGTGCTCACGATTCACGGGCGCTACGCGGCGGGCGAGCTGCCCGCGCTGCTCGACCGCTATCGCGTGCGCCTCGTTGCCTTCCCGTCTACGGGGCCGGAGGCGTTCAGCTTTACCTTGTCCGAGTCCTGGGCGGCCGGGCGGCCAGTGGTCGTGCCACCGATCGGCGCGCTCGCCGAGCGTGTTGCGGGCACCGGCGCCGGCTGGATCCTCACCGACGACGAATGGCGCGACGATGCGCGCATGCTGCTGCGCATCGCGCAGCTCCTCGCGCCCGGCAATGCCGCGCAGCTCGACGCCGCGGGCGCCATGGCGCGGGTGCAGCCGCAACCGACGCCGGAAGCAGTGGCCGAGAGCTGTCTTGCCTGCTACGCGGCGGCGTTGCGCAGCCGCGCCACGGCGCGGCGCGCGCCGGCCGTGCCGGAGCTGGCGGCCGCGCGGATCCTCGCTGCGCTCGGATATGTGCCCTGGCATCCGCCGCGGGCGGCGGCTGGCCCCGCCTCCTCCGATGACGCCGTGGTTGCGGCAGCGGCCGGCGAGGCCGTCGCCCCGGAAGGGCGCGGCACGTTCAAGGCCCGCGTGGCGCGCGTTGCGTTGCGTTGGGGTGCCACGGCGCCGGGCAGGGCGATCCGCCGGCTGACGCCCGCGCCCCTGCTCGACGCGCTGAAGGCGCGGCTCCTCTGATGGCCACGCCGGCGCCCCCCGATTGGTTAGAGCGCGGCTGCGCGTACCAGCAGGCCGGCATGCTGCCCGATGCGATGCTTTGCCTTCGGCGCGCGGTCAGGGCGACGCCCCAGGCGGCGGGTCCGCGGCTGCGCCTGGGCGAAGTGCTGCGCGACCTGGGACGCGTTCGCGAGGCGCTCGGCGTCTGGCGCGAGGCCGCGGCGCTCGCGCCGGACGCCGTCGACGTGCTCGTCGCTCTCGCCGAGGCGGGCCTTGCCGCCGACGATCCGCCCGCCGCGCGCACCGCCGCGGCGCAGGCGTTGGCGCAGGATCCCGGCAACGCGCGCGCGCAGGTGCTGCATGCCGTCGCCGCGTGGCGGACGGAGGGCGCGCCGCCGGGCGAGGCGCCGGTCGAGGTCGTGGCCGCGGCGCTTGCCCGCGTGCCGGGCCTCCTCGCGTCGGCGGCCGTCGCGAACCCGGTCGCGCAGATGCTCGACGCGGCACCGCGCGCACCGGGTCGCGCCGCGGCGATCTCGACGCTGGTGCGCATTGCGGGGCAGTCCTCCGTCACCCTGCCCGCATCGTTGCTCGCGCTCGCCGCCGAGTCGGCGGCGTTACCGGGTGCCGATGTTGCAGCTGCGCTCTTCGCGCACGCGGCGGCGAGCGAGTATGCGGCGGCCGACCACGACGCGTTGCGCCGCATCGCGCTCGCCGCGCGGCGAGCGAATGCGCAGGCTGCGGCCGATCTCGCTGCGCGGTACGCTGCATTGTGCGGTCGCGCCTTCGCGGCAGGAACGCCATTGCCGTGGCCGCGGCGCACTGCCGGCCACCGCCTGCGCGTCGTCGCGTTGGTCGGCGACGTCGAGGATCGGGCTGCCGGCGCGGCCGCGGTGGCGCTCGCGGCGCTGCCCCGCACCGGGTTCGAGGTCACGCTGGCGGCGCTGGGGCGCCCCGCGCTCCCGGCGTGGCTGGAAGGCACGGCGGCCGCAGACCTCGCGCTGCTCGCCGTCCCCGACGCGGCCCCGCACGGGGCGCGGCGGATCGCCGCGCTCGACGCCGACGTTGTCGTCGATCTCGCCGGACTGGCGGCCGCGACGGGTCCGCTGCTTGCGGCGCGGCCCGCGCGCGCCATCCTGTCGGTCGGGAGCCTGGGCGCGCCGTTGCCGGCGCCGCTGCACGATCGTTCGTTGCCGGATGCCTCGGCGCTCGTCGCGGCGATCGCGGCGATGCAGCTGCGCGCGTTGCCGGCGCCTGCGGATGTTCCCGATGCGGCAGGAATGGCGGCCGCCTGGGAAGAGGCGATCCGCGCGCACCAGCGCGGCGAGTACGGTGCCGCGCGCGAGGGCTACGACCGCGTGCTGGCGCTGCAGCCGGGATTTGCCCAGGCGCATTACCTGCGCGGCGTCCTCCTGCGCGACGCAGGCGACGTGAACGCGGCGCGAGCCGATCTTGCGGCGGCGCTGAAAGCGGCGCCGGGCTACGTCGAGGCCCGCGTCGCCGCAGCCGGTGCCGCGCTCGCGCAGCGGGAGCCGCGGGTCGCGCTGGCGCTGTGCGCGGATGACGGCGGCACCGCGCAGGAATCCGTGGCGCTGTTGCGCACCCGGGGCCTTGCCGAGCTGGCGCTCGGCCGCGGTGCCGCTGCGCAGGCGCACTTCGAGCGCGCGCTGGCGCTCGATCCGGCCGACGGCGATACGCACTACAACCACGGTGTCGCGCTGCAGATGCAAAAGCGGCATGCCGACGCGGCGCGCGCCTATCAGCGCGCGCTGGCGTTCAAGCCCGACCTGATCGCCGCCGACTTCAACCTCGGCGTGCTGTTCCAGGAACAGCGCGCGACCGACGCCGCGGTCGCCGCCTACGGCACCGTGCTTGCCCAGGATCCGAGGCACGTCGCCGCGTACCGGAATCTCGGCGAGACCCTGCTTGCGGCGGGCCGCACGGACGCGGCGCTCGCGAACTTCCGGCGGTTCGAAGCGAATTGCCCCGAGTCGCTCGGGCTCGCCGTGCAGGCGCTGGAGGTGCTCCAGCACCACGGCGACTTCGCGCGCCTCGACCAGTACCTCGACGGACTGCGCACGGGCGCTACCGGGCCGCCGACGACGTCGAGCTCTGCGATTGCCTCGAGCTGCTGCTCTACCTGCTGCTGTTCTTCGACGTCGAGCCTGCCGTCATCGAGGGTTGTGCGCGAACGTACGACCGTGCGCTGCGCGGCCTGCACGGCGCGCCGCTGGCGCGGCCGGGAGCGCGCCGGCCCGGGCGCCTGCGCATCGGCTACCTCTCCGCCGACCTGCGCGGGCACGTCATGGGGAAGATGGTCTGGCAGGAGGTGCAGAACCACGATCGCGCGCGCTTTGCGCTGCACTTCTATTCGCTTTCGGACGAGCGCGACGAATGGACGCAGCGTTTCGAGAGCATCGCCGAATCCTTCGTCGTGCTGGCCGACCCGACCGAGCGCGAAGCCGCCATGCGCATCGCCCGCGACGACCTCGACCTGCTGATCGACCTGTCGACGCACACCAAAGGCGCGCGCCCCGGCATCCTCGCGCTGAAGCCCGCGCGCGTCCAGATCACGCATGTCGCGAGCGCCGGCACGGTCGGCCTGTCCACCATCGACTTCAAGCTGACCGACCACCATGCCGACCTTGCCGGCAGCGGGGCGCACCAGCTCGAGGCGCTGCTGCCGATGGACGGCTGCGTCTATCCGTACCGGCACGTGGCGCCGGCGGAAGCGCATCCCTTCCGGCGGGAGGCGCTCGGCATCGCCGCCGATGCCGTCCTGATCGGGGCGTTCTTCACGCCGCTGAAGCTGTCGCGGCGGTGCCTCGCGCTGTGGCGCGAGGTGCTCGAGCGGGTCCCGCCCGCCCGCCTCGTCTTCTCGCCGGCGAATCCGGCGCTGCGCGATTCCTTCATGCGGCTCGCGGCCGCGGGAGGCATCGCGGCGGAGCGCCTGCTGTTCGTGCCGCAGGGCAGGAGCGACGCCGAGAACCAGGCGCGCTACGCGCTGATCGACTTCGTGCTCGACCCGATGCCCTACGGGGGCGTCAACGGCACCCTCGAGGCGCTCGACATGGGCGTCCCCGTCGTGACGCTCGTCGGGGCGCGCCACAGCGAGCGCACGTCATACTCGATCCTGGCCAATCTCGGGGTGCCGCACACGGTGGCGCACGACGACCGCGGGTACGTGGAGATCGCCGCGCGGCTCGCCTCCTCGCCCGCGTTCATGCGCGATGTGCGCGCCGCGGTCCGCGCCGGGCTCGCGGGCTCGGTGCTGACCGACAACGCGGCGCGCACGCGCAACGTCGAGGCGGCGTACCTGCGGGCGCTGGAGCTGCGTGCGCCCGAGGCCCTCGCCGCCGCCCGGGATAAGTAGGGTCAGACCCTACTTATCCCGGGCAGCGGCGTACGCCTCCCAGGCGCGAATCAGCGCGTCCTCGTAGTCGCGTGTGTAACGCGCGATGTCGAACAGCGGGTGCGTCCGGCGGTTCGCCGCCAGCCGCTCGCGCAATGCCGCGAGCTCGGCGGGGTGCTGCGCGAGCCGCAACGCGACGGACTCGTACTCGGCGAAGCTCGAGGTGACGAGTTCCGGCAGCCCGATCGCGTGGAGCTGGCTGCCGGCGATGCGGCTTGCCAGCGTGTCGCCGGCACGCGTCACGACCGGCACGCCGACGAGAAGCGCGTCGTTGGCCGTCGTGTGCGCGCCGTACGGAAAGGTATCGAGGAAGAGGTCCGCGACGGCGACCCGGGCGAGGTGCAAGTCGATGCTCACCCTCGGCGCGAACACCACGCGGTCGGCGGCCACGCCCGCGCGCTCCATCTCGCGCCGCAGGTTCTGCCTGGCATCGCCCGTGGCATCGAGCAGCCAGAGGACGCTGCCCGGGACCGCGCGCATCAGGCGCATCCAGAGCGCGAACACGTCCGGCAGCAGCTTGTACGTATTATTGAAGCAGCAGAACACGAAGCCGCTCTCGGGAAGCCCGCACTCGGCGCGCGAGGGCCGCCGGCCGTGCGGCGCGCGACGCGTGTCGCTGGGAAACGAGCATGTCGGACCGTACAGCAGTTTCTCCGCGTACGCCCAGTGCATCCGTTCGGGGGCGCCGAATCGGTCGACGAGTATCCAGTCGTACCAATCCGCCCCGAGCGTTCCCTGGTAGCCCATGAAGTTGATCTGGACGGGCGCGGGCCGCAGCGCAAACAGCGCGTCACGCGCGTGTCTCGTGTACCCGTTGAGGTCGATGAGCACCGCGATGCGATCTTCACGGATGCGCTGCGCGATCGCGGCGTTCGAATCGCCGCTCACGTCCACGAAGTGCTCGAATGCGGCCGCCACGCTGCGCCCGATCGGGCCGCGGTCCTCGGGTTCGATGCCGTAGGCGAAGGCCTCGATGCGCTGCCGGTCGATGCGCTCCCAGAACTCGAGCGAGAGCGCGACCATCGGGTGATGGCGCAAGTCCGACGATACGAAGCCGACGCGCAGCCGTTCGCCGGGATCGCGCCTGACGTCCGGACGCGCCGCCGGTCGCAGCGGCGCCAGCGAGGCGGCATGGTGCCGCGCGGCGCGCAGCTGGGCGAGCGGGGAGACCGGCATCGCCAGCAGGTGGAACGGGACGACGCCGGTCGCCGGCTCGTCCTCGTCCTCGAGGCGGCGGCGGACCTGCGCAAACACCTCCACGATGCCGTCCCAAGCCCAAAGCCACATCCGTGCGTGGGCGAGGCCAACCAGCGCTCCCAGGTGTCCCGGCTGCAGCTCCAGCACGCGCAGCAGCGGCGCCTGGATCTTGTTGTGCTCCTCCACGCGCTGGTAGAACGCCACGAGGTTCAAGTGGACGCGCACGTCGTCCGGCGCCAGTCGCGCCGCTTCGACAAAGTGCTCCTCGGCGGCCTCGAGACAGCGGGCCTTCTCGCAGGCGATCCCGCAGCGGGTCCGGACCGCTGCGGGAACGGTCGGCCGGATCGCAAACATCCGCGCGTAGAGTGCGACGGCGCCCGCGAAGTCGTCGCGCTCGAACAGCACGCTGGCCAGGTTGCCGAGGGCGTCCGGTTGACCGGGCTCGGCGGCGAGCACCTGGCGATAGCAGGCCTCGGCACGCGGCCGGTCGTCGACGGCTTCGAGCGCCAGCCCGAGGTTGTTCAGGATGCCGGCGTGCCCCGGCGCCGCGGCCAGCGCAAGCTCGTACTCGACGATGGCCGCGCGCGCGTCGCCGCGCTCGCGGCAGCCATTGCCCAGATGAAAGCGGGCCTCGGCGTTCCCGGGGTCGAGCAGGAGCACGTGGCGCCACGCCGCCTCGGCCTCGGCCGGCGCGCTCTCGCGCAACGCTTCGCCGAGCAGGTTCCACGCCGCGGTGTCGTCAGGGAAGCGCGCCAGGGCCTCGCGGCAGGTCCTCTCGGCCGCGGCATGATTCCCCGAAGCGAGCTCGGCCAGCGCACGGGCCAGTTGCGGCGCCGGGGTTTCGGCGTTCGCCGGGTCCGCGCCTCGCGTGATTGCGCTCGCCGTGCCGGGCACGCCCCCCGCCGGGGCGTGGCAATGCTTGTAGCGCAGGCCGCTGCCGCAGGGGCAGGGGTCGTTGCGCGAGCGCGGCGCCACGATCATCGCGGATCGGTGCTGGTGTCGAGCAGGGCTTGCCGGACGTCGCGGACGACGGCGTCCCAGTCACCGGCGCGCGGCTGGCGGAACAGGCGGGCGGTCGGATACCACGGGCTGTCCGTCCGGGCGAGCTGCCAACGCCAGTCGGCCCCGTGGCAGAGCATCACCCAGAGCGGTTTCCCCAGCGCGCCGGCGAGATGCGCCATGCTCGTGCAGACCGACAGCACGAGATCGAGCCGGGCAACGAGTGCGGCCGTGTCGTCGAAATCGTTGCCTTCGGGCAAAGGGTGCAGGTTCCGGGCGGCGGCAACGTCGGCAATCTCTCCGGCGGCCGCGCCCTTCTGCAGCGAGAACCATTCGATGCCCGGGATCGCGAAGAGCGGCGCCAGCCGCGCGAGCGGCATCGATCGCCGGCGATTGTTCTTCTGCGCCGGGTTGCCGGCCCAGGCGACGCCGATCCGGCGCACGCCCGGACGCGCAGCGGGCGTTCGTGCGACTGCGGCGAGGCGCGACGGATCCGCCGCGAGATAGGGGACCGCCGGCTCGAGGCGATCCTCGGTGACGCCGAGAATCAGCGGGAGCGAGAGGAGCGGAATCCGGGCGTCGTACGGCGGCAGCGCGGCATCGTGGCTGTACGACTCGGCCACGCCCGGCGCCGTGCCCAGCAGGCGCGTGAGCGGCGAGGGGCCGGCGACGATCACGTGCGCGCCGCGCGCGGCGAGCGGCCGGGCGAAGCGGATGAACTGCAGCGTGTCGCCCAGTCCCTGCTCGGCGGTGACCAGCAGCCTCTGCCCGGGCCGGACGGCGCCGTCCCAGCGCGGACCCGGATGCACCGGCTCGTCCTTCATCAGCTCGGGAATGCGCAGGCGCCACTCGTACGCCTGCCACGCTTCGGCCGACAGTCGCTGCCCGAGCAGCACCAGCGCGAGATTCCAGTGCGCCTGCGCGAACGAGGGCACGAGCGCGATCGCCTGCCGGAACGCGACCGCCGCCTCGTCCAGCCGGTTGTCGGCCTGCAAAGCCAGTCCCAGGTTGTTCCACGCCGTCGCGTGATCCGGCTTGAGCGCGATCGCCCGGCGGTAGGCGGCGATGGCGTCTTGGGTGCGGTCGACCGCGGCGAGCGCGAGACCGAGATTGTTGTGGAACTCCGGCTCTTCCGGAACGAGGGCGATCGCCCGTTCCAGCAATGGCAGTGCCTCGTCCCATTGCTCGCGCTGATGGAGGACGACACCGAGAAAGTGCAGCGCGTGCGGATGGTCGGGCGCGGCTGCCAGGGCGTCGCGATACGCGCGCTCGGCGGCCGCCAGCTCACCGCGCTGGTGTGCGTCCATCCCGAAAGTGACGAGCACGTCGGCGCTCGCCTGCGGCGTGGGCGGGCTCGCCGCCGCCGCTTGAGCGCCGACGGCGCCGTGGCAGTGCTTGTATCGCCTGCCGCTGCCGCACGGGCAAGGGTCGTTGCGCCCGGCCACCGGTCCGCGCGCGACACCGTCCTGTGCCTTCGCCAGCAGCGCCCGCACGTCGCTGTGCTCCGGCGCGACCGCGAGAATTCGGCGGGCGATCGCCACGGCAGCAGTCCATTGCGCAAGCGCGACGCAGTTGCGCAGCAGTTGCGCGAGTTGCGACGAACGGGCAATGGCGTCCGAAAATCCCGGCGCCAGCTCCGCCAGCTCGGCGGGAGGGACGACGCGACAAAAATTGAACAGCCCGTGGAACCCGAACGGCAGGCCGATCGGGTACGCCGCCTCGAACGCAAAGCGGTCGGCGAGCGCTTCGTCGGCGAAGCGGATCGCGTGGTCGCGCTCGAGCAGCGGACGGAAGGTGCGGCAGATCGTCACGTCCTCGGCGTCGTCGAGGACGATCCGCGGGTCCTGCAGGGCCTCCAGCAGGCGGCGCGAGCGCAGCGAGAAGCCGCCGTTGCCCACGCGCATGCTCGCGTCGAACCAGGGCCAGGCGGCGCCGACGTAATCGCAATCGAGGAACGCGGGATCCCAGGCTGCAGGGTTCACGACATAGCCGTCCCATTGCACCAGCAGCAGGTGCGGCGTGGCGACGTGCGGCAGCATCGACTTCAGCACGAACTGCGAGTACTGGTCGCGGGTTGCGATTGGCGCGATCTCGACCACGTCGATGTCCGCCGGCGCGCCGAGATCGCCCGGCGGCGCGTCGGTGAGGAACACCGTGCGCGCGAAGCGGACGCCCTCGCGCGAAAGGCGCAGCGCGCGCAGGGCGAGCGCGTGATTGGCCGTGTCGACGCAGCACAGCGTGACGCCGGGGAGTTCGAGCATGCGAAGGCGCGCGGTTGCCGGTCAGGCCGCGTCGGCGGGCTGCGGCTCCACGGCGCTCCAGCGCGCCGCGAAAGCGCGATACGCGAGCACGATGAACACGACCAGCACGGGCGCGAGGTGGAGCATCGCCCGCTCGACGCTGGGCGCATCGACGATCCATCCGACCGAGCCCGGAAAGACGAAACGGATCGCGACCAGGCAAAGCCCGGCAACCACGACGGACGCGGCAGGCAGCAGCGGCGGCACGAGCAATTGGCGCCACGCCAGCAGCACGGCACCGGCAACACCGTACCAGAGGAGATTCCAGCTGCCGAGCAGGAACATCCCGTCGCTCAGGGACGTCCAGGCCGGCGCGAACTCGAGGCGCAGCGAACGCCCCGCCACGACGAAATTGCTCTGCGCGAGGACGGCCAGCGCAGCTGCGAGTGCCCCGATCGCAATCGCCGCGTTCCTGGGGCCGCGCTTCGGCGCGAGCGTCACGACCACGCCGAGCAGCAGCGCCAGCAGCCAGGCCGCCCCGACGATCTTGATGAGCGGGCAGGCGAAGGCTAAGACACAGGCGAGGGCGGCGTCGCGGAGCGTGCGCGTGCGGGCCCACTGCAGAAACGCAAGGACCGCCACGGTGAAATAGGCCGCGAGCGGGAGGTCGGCGTAGCCGGCCAGCGCGACGTGGGCATTGGCGAGGGGCAACGACGCGACGAAGTACGCACCGACCAGCGCTTCGAGGGGCGCGGCCTCGAGGCGACGCAGCCCTCCGTAGATCGCCAGCGCGAGCGCGACGGCGATCTGCCACCACGGCCAGTTCATCAGCGCGTCGTCCCAGCGGCCCAGCGCAATCCCCGCCCACACCTGGAGCAGCGGCAGCGTGGCGGGGTTCGCGGGCGCCGCATCGAACCACGCGGCTCCGCTCCCGGCGAGCCACTCGCCTGAGTCGACGAAAGCGGTGATCTTTCCGAACTCGAACCAGACGCGCGCCTTGGTCGCCCAGCCGATCCAGGCTTCCCACGGAAACAGCGGCCGCGAAGCGACTTCGAATCCGAGCAGCGCGAAACGCAGCGCGATCCACGCGACGAGCCCCCACCACAGGATGCGCCCCGGGCCGCCGAGCGCGGGCGGCGCGAGCGCGGCGCGCAGCGTGCCGGCGACATCGGCGCCGCGCTCGCGCCGCCAGCAGAAGTACGCCAGCGCGGCTGCGAGCGCGAGCAGCGGCAGCGCGATGGCCGCCGCGCCGAAGGCGACGCCGGCGAGCGAGAGCACGCGCATCCAGAGCGTCAGCAGCAGCGCGCCGACGAGATATCCTGCGCCGGCAAGCCAGGGGATTTCGCCCGGCCCCGTGACCGGCAGCGCCGGGTCGCCTGCCGCGAGCAGCGCGGCGATGCCCAGCACCCACGGCAGCAGCAATCCGAGCGAGAGCGTCACGGCGTCCATGTCAGTACCCGCCGAGCCCGCGCTAAGGGTACTGACTGGCCTTGCAGGCCGCGGCGTTGCGAGACGCAACGCCTCCTCGTGCCGTCCATGCCGGCGCAGGCCGGCATGGAGCCGCGGCACTCGGCCCCCTCGGGGGGCAGCGAACGTAGAGAGCGTGGGGGTCGTTCCATGTCAGCGGATCACGAACAGCGCGGCGCCGGATTCGGCCAGCAGCAATTCGGCGGCGAGCGTCGTTCCGTCCGGAAACCGCAGGCGCTGTGCGCCCGGATCGTACTGGATCCCGCGGCGCAGGTAGGCGAGCAGGTAGTCGCCGGCACGCATCGACGTCGTCGGGGGCAGCACGTCGCGGTAGGGATCGAAGTGGACGTTGTGCGGGTACAGATGGTAGGCCGCGCGGTCGCGGAAATAGTGCGCCTCCGCCACCACGAAGACGCGCGCCGGTGCCGGCGGCAGCTTCGCGGCGGCTTTCTGGATGAAGGCGAACAGCAGCCCATCCTCGGCGGCAAGGTGCTTGCCCTGCCAGTCCTTGCCGGCGTACTGGTCGCGCGTTGCCAGCGCCTGGCGCACGAGGTTCCACTCCCAGCGCAGGTCGGCGACGATCCACGCGACGAGGAAGATGGCGCCGACCGCGAGCGGGAACGCGCCACTGCGCCCGACGAGGCGCAGGAGTGCGAACGACGCCAGCACCGCGAGCAGCGCCGCGGCGGCGAGCACGAACGGCAGCGGAAGGCTTTGCTCGGCAGCACCGCCGGCGACGAAATTCATCGAGCTGCCGGTCCACGCCTCGAACGTCAGCCATTCGCGCCAGCGGTCGCGCAGCAGCTCGGGCGCCCCCATCGGCTTCGCCGTGACGCTCGCGAAGCGAAACGGCTGGGGCGCCGGGCTGCGGACCGCGATGGCGATCCCTATTATCCGGCCGACCCAGTTCGGATTGCGCGATACGTCCACCGGAAGTACGCCGCCGTTCGCGGTGGCGATCTGTACCGATTGCATCTTCGCGGGGGCGTAATCGCTGCGCCAGTACATGCGGACGTCGGCCTGCTCGGGAATCCCGCCGAGCCGCCACGCGATGGCCCGGTAATCGGTCGAACGGATGTCGGTGTTGATCGAGATCAGCACGGTGCCGCCCGGCTCTCCCGCAGCGGCTACCAGCGCGTTGCCTTCGATGCTGGCGGTGCCGCGGGTAACCATCACGTCGCGTGGACCCCAGGACAGGGGCGAGGTCGACGGAAACCACGGCCCCGGCACCGCGACGGCCAGGTAGCCGACCAGGAGCAGCACGATCGCCGCTGCGAACAGGATCGGGCCGATGCCTGCCGGCGACACGCGCGGCGACGTCGGCTGCGATGCGGTAGGCGCGGATGCGGGCGCGGGTTCGCTCACCGTCACGCCGTCCTGCGCATCCGTCGGGGCGGCTGCGTCGCCTGTGCCGAGGGCGTTGGCGGCGATCCCTTCTCCGGGCGCCAACGCGGGCTGCGACTCGTCAGGAATGGCCAATTTTCGATGAGCAGCAATCGAGCCGCGCGAGCCGCCGGCGTGCTGCCCGTAATGTGGGAAAGGTATTGTATCCGGCGCCGGGGCCGGATTCACGGAGTACCCCGGCCACGCCCTTCGCGGTTCAATCGGTCTCGAACGCCTCTCACGCCGCCGCCCCGCCCCCCGCGGTCGCGGAGCCCGTCGCCATCCGCAGCCCACCGCCGCGCCGCGCTTGCGGCAAGGCCGCACGCTTCCCGACACCGCCCTCTGTACGCAGGACTGTTGACGGCGCCCAAATTCGTTGTATAATCGCGCCTCTTTGCCAGTGTTTCTCGGGTTCGTCCCGCGGCTGGCCTGTTCTTTAATAATAAGCAACCGATAGGTGTGGGTGCTGGGGTGCCGGGCACCCTGGTGGGTGGTGGCTTTCGGGCTGTTGCTTGCTGGGGGTATTCGAAGGACTTTGGTGCTCACACGACGCAAAAGGCGTATCTGCCCGAAGGGGTGGGTGCGCAGTCTTGTTCTTGTCCTCGGATGGGTAAAGCCGAGGGGATGGGAATGGGGCCAACGTCGATTGAGTTACTTGTAAAAGATCGAACTGAAGAGTTTGATCCTGGCTCAGATTGAACGCTGGCGGCATGCTTTACACATGCAAGTCGAGCGGCAGCGCGGGGGCAACCCTGGCGGCGAGCGGCGAACGGGTGAGTAATGCATCGGAACGTATCCCGTAGTGGGGGATAACCCAGCGAAAGCTGGGCTAATACCGCATATGCTCTACGGAGGAAAGTGGGGGACTCGCAAGGGCCTCACGCTATGGGAGCGGCCGATGTCCGATTAGCTTGTTGGTGAGGTAAAGGCTTACCAAGGCGACGATCGGTAGCTGGTCTGAGAGGATGATCAGCCACACTGGGACTGAGACACGGCCCAGACTCCTACGGGAGGCAGCAGTGGGGAATTTTGGACAATGGGGGCAACCCTGATCCAGCCATGCCGCGTGCGGGAAGAAGGCCTTCGGGTTGTAAACCGCTTTTGTCCGGGAAGAAAAGGTCATCCCCTAATACGGGGTGTCCTTGACGGTACCGGAAGAATAAGCACCGGCTAACTACGTGCCAGCAGCCGCGGTAATACGTAGGGTGCGAGCGTTAATCGGAATTACTGGGCGTAAAGCGTGCGCAGGCGGTTCGCTAAGTCTGATGTGAAAGCCCCGGGCTCAACCTGGGAACTGCATTGGAAACTGGCGAGCTTGAGTGTGGCAGAGGGGGGTGGAATTCCACGTGTAGCAGTGAAATGCGTAGAGATGTGGAGGAACACCGATGGCGAAGGCAGCCCCCTGGGCTAACACTGACGCTCAGGCACGAAAGCGTGGGGAGCAAACAGGATTAGATACCCTGGTAGTCCACGCCCTAAACTATGTCAACTGGGTGTTGGGGAAGCGATTCCTCAGTACCGTAGCTAACGCGTGAAGTTGACCGCCTGGGGAGTACGGCCGCAAGGTTAAAACTCAAAGGAATTGACGGGGACCCGCACAAGCGGTGGATGATGTGGATTAATTCGATGCAACGCGAACAACCTTACCTACCCTTGACATGTCCGGAAGCCCGCTGAGAAGCGGGTGTGCCCGAAAGGGAATCGGAACACAGGTGCTGCATGGCTGTCGTCAGCTCGTGTCGTGAGATGTTGGGTTAAGTCCCGCAACGAGCGCAACCCTTGTCCCTAGTTGCTACGCAAGGGCACTCTAGGGAGACTGCCGGTGACAAACCGGAGGAAGGTGGGGATGACGTCAAGTCCTCATGGCCCTTATGGGTAGGGCTTCACACGTCATACAATGGCCGGTACAGAGGGTTGCCAACCCGCGAGGGGGAGCCAATCCCAGAAAGCCGGTCGTAGTCCGGATTGCAGTCTGCAACTCGACTGCATGAAGTCGGAATCGCTAGTAATCGCGGATCAGCATGCCGCGGTGAATACGTTCCCGGGTCTTGTACACACCGCCCGTCACACCATGGGAGCGGGATGTACCAGAAGCAGCTAGCCTAACCGCAAGGGGGGCGGTTGCCACGGTGCGTTTCGTGACTGGGGTGAAGTCGTAACAAGGTAGCCGTATCGGAAGGTGCGGCTGGATCACCTCCTTTCTCGGAACGCCCTCGCGTTCCAGTGCTCACGCTTATCGGTTGCGACTGGAGACCGAGGACAGGATTCCGGGGCTTCGACTGGAGCGCAGGCGCGTTTGCGCCGGCCGCTGCGTTCGAGGCTCCCGATGGCGGTCTCCATCCTCTAGAACGGGCCTGTAGCTCAGTTGGTTAGAGCATCGTCTTGATAAGGCGGGGGTCGATGGTTCGAATCCATCCAGACCCACCATTCAGACGGGGCTGTAGCTCAGTTGGGAGAGCACCTGCTTTGCAAGCAGGGGGTCGTCGGTTCGATCCCGTCCAGCTCCACCAGACAGAGGACAGTCCCAGAGCGCGTTTCTGGCGCGAGAGAGTCCAGAAGCAAGCGGCGGCGTGCGCTGTTTGCTTCTGGTTTCCTGAACCAGTGATATCGGTTGTTCTTTAACAATGCGGAAGAAGTAAAGCAAATCTTGCTCGATGGGCAGGGTCGGAAGCGCAAGCTTTCTGCCTGGCGCATGGAGCGGGATGGGTTAGATTGTATCGACCCGCGGTTCCCTGGAGTTCGGGGGCGGCGGGTAGCGCAAACGCCCGTAGCCTGAGCGGAAGCAGTGCTCAGTGTTATGGGGTCAAGCGACTAAGTGCATGTGGTGGATGCCTTGGCGATCACAGGCGATGAAGGACGTGGCAGCCTGCGAAAAGCTGCGGGGAGCTGGCAAACGAGCATTGATCCGCAGATGTCCGAATGGGGAAACCCGGCCCGCAAGGGTCACCCCCTGCTGAATACATAGGCAGGGTGGAGCGAACCCGGTGAACTGAAACATCTAAGTAGCCGGAGGAACAGAAATCAACCGAGATTCCCAGAGTAGTGGCGAGCGAAATGGGAGCAGCCGTCGCGATTTAGCATTTACCTCAGGAGAACGGTCTGGAAAGGCCGGCCGCAGTGGGTGACAGCCCCGTAACTGAAGAGGTGAGTGTGGAACTAGGCGCGAGACAAGTAGGGCGGGACACGTGACATCCTGTCTGAAGATGGGGGGACCATCCTCCAAGGCTAAATACTCGTGATCGACCGATAGTGAACCAGTACCGTGAGGGAAAGGCGAAAAGAACCCCGGGAGGGGAGTGAAATAGATCCTGAAACCGCATGCATACAAACAGTCGGAGCCCCAGCTTTATTGGTCTTCATGGTTCTTTGACGCGCGAACGATAGTGAGCGCGGCAAAAGACCACCAAGAAGAAATAGATCCGTGTCGACGCATGGCATCGCGGATCTGTGAAATAGATCCTGCAGGTCAATCGAAGTGGAGGAACGGCGTACGCGAACGCAGTGAGCGTAGCCGTCACCCCAGCTTGATTGGCCCGGAAGCGTAGTGCCGAAGGGCAGGATCTCGAGGGCCAATCAAGCTGGGGTGACGGCGTACCTTTTGTATAATGGGTCAGCGACTTACGTTTACCAGCGAGCTTAACCGAATAGGGGAGGCGCAGCGAAAGCGAGTCCGAACAGGGCGATTCAGTTGGTAGGCGTAGACCCGAAACCGGATGATCTAGCCATGGCCAGGATGAAGGTGGGGTAACACTCACTGGAGGTCCGAACCCACTACCGTTGAAAAGGTAGGGGATGAGCTGTGGCTAGGGGTGAAAGGCTAAACAAATCCGGAAATAGCTGGTTCTCTCCGAAAACTATTTAGGTAGTGCCTTGTGCATCACCTGCGGGGGTAGAGCACTGTTATGGTTGCGGGGGTCATTGTGACTTGCCGCGCCATTGCAAACTCCGAATACCGCAGAGTGCGAGCACGGGAGACAGACTTCGGGTGCTAACGTCCGGGGTCAAGAGGGAAACAACCCAGACCACCAGCTAAGGTCCCTAAGACGCAGTTAAGTGGGAAACGAGGTGGGAAGGCTCAGACAGCCAGGATGTTGGCTTAGAAGCAGCCATCATTTAAAGAAAGCGTAATAGCTCACTGGTCGAGTCGTCCTGCGCGGAAGATGTAACGGGGCTCAAACTGCGCACCGAAGCTGTGGATTTGTACGCTCCATTAAAGGCATGCGCCGGCAGTGGAGCTTGCCGGCCCTTCGCGAAGCGAAGGACCCGGCAAAGCGCTCAACAAAGTCGAGTCGTCCTGCGCTGTGTGAACAGCGCGAGGGCGCAGCGTGCTTTTAATGGAGCGTACAGATGGTAGGAGAGCGTTCCGTAGGCCTGTGAAGGTGGCTCGTGAGGGCTGCTGGAGGTATCGGAAGTGCGAATGCTGACATGAGTAGCGATAAAGCGGGTGAAAGGCCCGCTCGCCGAAAGCCCAAGGTTTCCTGCGCCACGTTCATCGGCGCAGGGTGAGTCGGCCCCTAAGGTGAGGACGAGAGTCGTAGCCGATGGGAAGCGGGTTAATATTCCCGCACCGACCTGGGATGCGATGGGGGGACGGAGAAGGTTAACTCAGCCGGGTGTTGGATGTCCCGGTTTAAGCGTGTAGGCGTGCCCGGCAGGCAAATCCGCTGGGCTTAGCTGAGGCGTGACGACGATGGCCGGCTTGCCGGCCTGAAGTGAGTGATACCCTGCTTCCAGGAAAAGCCTCTAAGCTTCAGTTCCAGGTTGACCGTACCGCAAACCGACACAGGTGGGCAGGATGAATATTCTAAGGCGCTTGAGAGAACTCGGGTGAAGGAACTCGGCAAATTAGCACCGTAACTTCGGGATAAGGTGCGCCCCAGGTAGGTGAAGCCGTACAGGCGGAGCCGAGTGGGGCCGCAGTGAAATGGTGGCTGCGACTGTTTAACAAAAACACAGCACTCTGCTAACACGAAAGTGGACGTATAGGGTGTGACGCCTGCCCGGTGCCGGAAGGTTAAGTGATGGGGTGCAAGCTCTTGATCGAAGCCCCGGTAAACGGCGGCCGTAACTATAACGGTCCTAAGGTAGCGAAATTCCTTGTCGGGTAAGTTCCGACCTGCACGAATGGCGTAACGATGGCCACGCTGTCTCCACCCGAGACTCAGCGAAGTTGAAGTGTTTGTGAAGATGCAATCTCCCCGCGGCAAGACGGAAAGACCCCGTGCACCTTTACTGTAGCTTTGCATTGGACTGTGATGAGACTTGTGTAGGATAGCTGGGAGCCTTTGAAGCGCTGGCGCTAGCTGGCGTGGAGGCAACGTTGAAATACCAGCCTGGTGTCATTGCGGTTCTAACCTAGGTCCATCAACTGGATCGGGGACCGTGCATGGTAGGCAGTTTGACTGGGGCGGTCTCCTCCCAAAGAGTAACGGAGGAGCTCGAAGGTACGCTTAGCGCGGTCGGCTATCGCGCTGAATGTGCAATGGCACAAGCGTGCTTGACTGCGAGCCTGACAAGGCGAGCAGGTGCGAAAGCAGGACATAGTGATCCGGTGGTTCTGTATGGAAGGGCCATCGCTCAACGGATAAAAGGTACGCCGGGGATAACAGGCTGATACCGCCCAAGAGTTCATATCGACGGCGGTGTTTGGCACCTCGATGTCGGCTCATCACATCCTGGGGCTGTAGCCGGTCCCAAGGGTATGGCTGTTCGCCATTTAAAGTGGTACGTGAGCTGGGTTCAAAACGTCGTGAGACAGTTTGGTCCCTATCTGCCGTGGGCGCTGGAGATTTGACGGGGGCTGCTCCTAGTACGAGAGGACCGGAGTGGACGCACCGCTGGTGTACCGGTTGTGACGCCAGTCGCATTGCCGGGTAGCTACGTGCGGAAGCGATAACCGCTGAAAGCATCTAAGCGGGAAACGTGCCTGAAGATGAGATCTCCCGGGGACTTGATCCCCCTGAAGGGTCGTGGCAGACCACCACGTTGATAGGCCGGGTGTGGAAGGGCAGTAATGCCTTGAGCTAACCGGTACTAATTGCCCGTGCGGCTTGACCCCATAACCGTGAGCACTGACGACTCGGTTCAGTGCCGCAGTGTTTGGCGCGCGCCAATCTGACCCAATGCTTTGCTTCTTCCGAATGCGGCTGCCCGCGCATGCGCGGGCAGCCAACCGTCAATGCCTGACGACCATAGCCCGCCGGAACCACCCCTTCCCATCCCGAACAGGACCGTGAAACGGCGGCACGCCGATGATAGTGTGGACTACCCATGCGAAAGTAGGTCATCGTCAGGCACCCCTTACCCAACGAAGCCCGGCCACCAGCCGGGCTTCGCCTTTGGTGCGCCCCAATGCGCGCCCGCGCCCGCCCACGCGCACTCGCAGCGCGGCCGCGGTCGGCGAACGGTGCGACAACTTCCGTAGAATGAAGCGCATCGACGCAACCCCGTGCGCGCAGGATTCCCCGACAACCCATGGCAAGCATCGGCCGTAACGATCCGTGTCCATGCGGCAGCGGCAAGAAGGCCAAGCGCTGCTGCTACCAGGCGGCGGCCAATACAACGTCGGCCGGCGGCGGCATCGGCGCGAGCGGGCCGGACGGCCAGAACAAGGTCGCGCGCGCGGCGGGGAACGCGGAAGCGCACTTCGGGCAGGCAGCCGCGCTCATGGCCCAGGGCAGGGCGGCGGAGGCCGTCCCGCACCTCGAGCACGCGCTCTCCTCCCGGCCGAAATACGCCGAAGCGCACATGATGCTCGGCCAGGCGCTGTGGGCGCAGGGAAAGCTCGCCGCTGCGGCAGCGAGCCTCGAGCAGGGGCTGGCGCTGATGCCGAAGCTTGCCGAAGCGCACAGCAATCTGGGTTTGCTCTACGGCGCGCTGGGCAAGCACGACGCGGCCGTCGCCAGCTTCAGGAAGGCGATCGCGCTCAAGCCGGAGTTCGCGTGGGCGCACTGCAACCTCGGCAACGTGCTGCACGCGCAAGGCAATCTGCCTGCCGCGGTCGCGAGCTATCGAAGAGCGCTGGCAATCGAGCCGGAGCTGGTCGAGGCCTGGGTCAACCTCGGCAGCACGCTCGACACCCAGGGTGACGTCGACGCCGCCGTCACGTGCTTCCGCAAGGCGCTCGCATTGAAGCCCGACCACGCGCTTGCCTGGTTGAACATCAGCGCGCCGCTGCAGGCGCAGGGCGACCTCGATTCGGCCATCGACAGCCTCAGGAAGGCGCTGTCGCTCGCACCGGCGCTCACCGACGCGCGCAGCGCACTGCTGTTCGCAATGAGCTATCACCCCGGCTGCCCGCCCGCCCTGCGCCTGGCGGAGGCGCGTCGTTATGGCGCTGCCGTGACGGCGCATGCGCGACCGTACGAGCGCTGGCGGGTCGACGTCGACGCCCCCGGCGCGGGGCGGCCGCTGCGCGTGGGCCTGGTTTCCGCGGACCTGCGCTCGCATCCGGTCGCGTATTTCGTCGAAGGCATCCTCGCGCATCTCGATCCCGCGCGCGTGGAGCTCGTCGCCTTCGCGGCCGTGGCGCAGGAAGACGAGACGACGGCGCGGCTCAAGCCCCGCTTTGCCGCGTGGAATGGCATCGCCGAGCTGGACGACGCCGCCGCGGCGGCCCGAATCCACGCCGCCGGAATTCACGTCCTCATCGATCTCGGCGGGCACACCGCGCACAACCGCCTGCCGGTCTTCGCCTGGAAGCCCGCCCCGGTGCAGGTCAGCTGGCTGGGTTATTTCGCCACCACCGGCGTGCCCGCGATCGACTACCTGCTGGCGGACCCGGTCTCGGCGCCGGACTCGATCCGCGACCAATTCACCGAGACGATCTGGCATCTTCCCGACACGCGATTGTGCTTCGCCGCACCCGCCGGGAGCGAGCGCCTGCAGCCGGCGCCGCTGCCCGCCGCAGGCAACGGCTACGTCACGTTCGGCTGCTTCCAGAATCCGCTCAAGTTGAGCGACGCCACGCTGTCCGCCTGGGGGCGCATCCTCGCGGCGCTGCCCGGCGCGCGCCTGCGTCTGCAGGGGAGCCAGATGCGCTTCGCGGCCGCGCGCGCGCGCCTGCTGGGCCGGCTCGCGCGCTTCGGCATCGAAGCGGGGCGGGTGATGCTGGCGGAGCAGGTTCCGCGCGAGGACTACCTCGCCGCCCACGCCGGCGTGGACCTCATCCTCGACACGTTTCCGTATCCGGGAGCAACGACGACCTGCGAGGCGCTGTGGATGGGCGTTCCGACGCTGACGCTCGCCGGAGACACGATGGTGTCGCGCCAGGGCGCGAGCCTGCTGGCCTGTGCCGGGCTGGGCGACTGGATCGCCGCCGACGAGGATGATTACGTGGCGCGGGCGCTCGCCCACGCTGCCGACACGGCGGGACTGGCGCGGCTGCGCTCGTCGTTGCGTGCGACCGTGCTCGCGTCGCCGCTCTTCGACGCGCCGCGCTTCGCGCGCAACCTCGAGGCGGCGCTGCACGGCATGTGGGAACAGAACCGGAACCGGCTGTCCGCGCGTTGGGCCCGCCGACCCTGCGTCAGGGTTCCCGCTTCCTGCCGAAGCGCTGGGAAAGCGCCAGCAGCACCGAGGTGACGACGATCATGATGGTCGAGATCGCCGCGATGGTGGGATCGACCTGGTCGCGCAGCGAGTTGAACATGTTGCGGGTGAGCGTCGAGTTGGCTGCCGCCCGAGACGAACATGGCGACGATGATCTCGTCGAACGACGTGAGGAACGACAGCGCCGCGCCGGACACCACGGCAAACCGGATCTGCGGCAGCGTCACCAGCAGGAACGCCGTGAGGCGCGATGCGCCGAGGCTGCGCGCGACCTTCTCCTGGTTCGCATCGAAGCTCTTCAGCGCCGACAGCACGACCATCACGACGAGCGGCACCGCGAGCATGCTGTGCGCCAGCACCAGCCCGGAGAGCGTATTGACGAGCGAGAGCTTCGCGTACGCGTAGAAGATGCCGATGCCGACCAGGATCACCGGCACGATGATCGGCGTGAGCAGCGTGGCCACGATGATCTTCGTGAAGCGGGTCTCCGAGACGTAGAGGCCGTAGGCCGCCATCGTGCCGAGCGGCGCGGCGACGAGCGTGGTGAGCGTGGCGGCCTTGAAGGACGTCGCGGTCGCCGCCATCCACGACGCCGAGCCGAAGTAGTTGTCGTACCAGCGCAGCGACCACTGCCGCGGCGGGAACTCCAGGTACTGCGAGGCGGAGAACGACATCGGGATCACGATCACCGTCGGAATGACCAGGAACGCCATCACCAGGACCGCGACCGCGTAGAGCCACAGCCGCGACCCGCGCGTGATCTGCGTGTCGGTGACGGGCTGGCGGAGCCAGTCCACGCTCAGGCGCTCCTGCCGAGGATGGCGTCGAGGCGCAGCAGCCGCGCCGCGACCAGCATGAACGCGAGCGTGAGCACCAGCAGCACGACGCCGAGCGCGCTCGCCGCCCCCCAGTTGAAGAAGATCTCGATGTCGTTGGCGATGCGGCTCGACACCATGATCACCTTGCCGCCGCCGAGCACGGCAGGGGTCACGTAGAAGCCGAGACAGAGGATGAACACGATCAGCGCGCCGGTCGCGAGGCCCGGCAGCGACAGCGGGAAGAACACCGACCAGAAGCTGCGCACCGGGCCGGCGCCGAGATTGGCGGCGGCCTTCAGGTAGTCGCGGTCGATGGCGATCATCGAGCCGTAGACCGGCAGCACGAGGAACGGCAGCATCACGTGCACGGTCCCGATGAGCGTGCCCGTCAGGTTGTGCACGAGCGCAATCGGCTCGGTCCACAGCCCCATCTCGATGGCCCAGGTGTTGACGAGGCCGCGCCGCTGCAGCAGCACCAGCCACGCATACGTGCGCACCAGCAGCGAGGTCCACAGCGGCAGCAGCACGGCGATCATGCACAGGTTGGCGGCGCGCCGCGGCAGCTGCGACAGGAAGTACGCGAGGGGGTAGCCGAGCAGCACGCAGATGCCGGTCGTGAGCAGGCTGACCTCGAACGTCGTGCGGAACGTCCGCGCGTAGGAGGGCTGCTCCAGCATCCGGCGGTAGTGTTCGAGCGTGAGGCTGCCGTCGTCGGCCAGGAACGAGAGCCAGAACAGCCAGCCCACCGGGAGCACCATCGTGACCAGCACCAGCAGCAGCGCCGGCGCCGCGAGGCAGAGGATGCCCAGGCGCTCGCGCCGCTCGTCGCGGTGCAGCCCGAGGGCGTTGGGCGCTCCCGGAGCCTGCGCTGCCGCGATGGCGTTCCCGCTCACGCAGCGGACTCGACATCGGGAAGCAGGATCGTGTCCTCGGGCGTGAGCCCCAGGGTCGTCGCGTCGCCCGGCTGCAGCGTGGCCGCGCCGGCGCGGCCGGCCGACGGTCCGCGCACGCCGATCACGGTGCCGTCGTCGAGCTTCACCTGCACGAGCACGCTGTCGCCCTGGTAGACGACCGTCGTGACGGTGCCCTGCAGGATGTTGACGTCGTCGGTGTCCGCGGGGCGCACGAGGTGCAGGTGCTCGGGGCGCAGCAGCAGCAGGTACCGGCCGTCGCGCGCGGGCGGCGCTGCGAGCTTCAGGGGCCGTCCGGCAAGGGACGCGGCGCCGCCGGCGACCGTCACGGGCAGGAACGTCGACTCGCCGATGAACTCGGCGACGAAGCGGTTGGCCGGCCGCTCGTAGATGCGGCGCGGCGCGTCGAGCTGCATGATGCGGCCGTGGTCGATCACCGCGATGCGATCGGACATCGTCAGCGCCTCGCGCTGGTCGTGGGTGACGTAGACCGTGGTCATGCCGAGCTGGTCGTGCAGCTGGCGCAGCTCGATCTGCATGTGCTCGCGCAGCTGCTTGTCGAGCGCCGACAGCGGCTCGTCCATCAGCAGGATGCGCGGCTCGAACACCATCGCGCGGGCGAGCGCCACCCGCTGGCGCTGTCCGCCGGAGAGCTGGTCGACGCGGCGCGCGCCGTAGCCGCCGAGCTGCACCATCGTGAGCGCCCGCTCCACCCGCTCGCCCTGCTCCGCCCGCGGCACGCCGCGCAGGCGCAGCGGGAAGCCGACGTTGCCGGCCACCGTCATGTGCGGGAACAGCGCGTAGTTCTGGAACACCATGCCCACGCCGCGCTTGTGCGGCGGCGTGCGGATCATCTCGGCGTCGCCGAAGCGCACGCTGCCGTGGTCGGGCCGCGTGAAGCCGGCCAGCACCGTGAGCAGCGTCGTCTTGCCCGAGCCGGACGGCCCGAGCAGCGTGAGGAACTCGCCGCTCCGGATGTCGAGATCGACGTTGTCGAGCGACGTGACGTCGCCGTAGGTCTTCGTCAGCTGCCGGACGGTGATGGGGAGCGACGCGCTGCGGGGCATGGCGGGGCGTTCCTTGAGCGTGACCGACGCCGGCGCGCGCCCGGGAATCCGGGCGCGCCCTCGGGGTGCTGCCTGCGCGGCGGGCTACTCGGTCAGCATGTTCTGGTAGGCCTCGGACGCCTTGGCCTCGTTCTTGATGTACCAGTCGAGGTCGATCGGCAGCTGCTTCGCCGCGTTGTCCGGATACGACGGCAGCGTCTTCGCGTAGGCGGCGCTGATCGCGCCGGTGTCGTAGGCCTTCTTGTTGGTCGGCCCGTAGGTGATGTACTTGGTGAACTCGGCCTGGTACTGCGGCTTGCTGATCTCGTTGAGGAACTTCATCGCGCCCGCCTTGTTGGGCGCGCCCTTGGGCACGGCGTAGCAGTCGTAGTCGAGCAGCGCCTGGTTGAACGTGTAGGCGACGTTGGCGCCGTCCTTCTTCACGACGTCGAAGCGGCCGTTCCAGCCGGTCACCATGTCCACTTCGCCGTCCTTCATCAGCTGCGCGTGCTGCGCGCCGGACGACCACCAGACGGCGATGTGCGGCTTCAGCTCCTTGATCTTCTTGATCGCCCGCTCGATGCCGCCGGGTGCGGAGAGCACCTCGTAGACCTTGTTCGGCGGCACGCCGTCGGCCATCAGCGCGGGCTCCAGCGCGCCGGCCACCCCCTTGCGGTAGGAGCGCTTGCCGGGGAATTTCTTCACGTCCCAGAAATCGGCCCAGCTCTGCGGGCCCTTGTCGCCGTAGGTCTTGGTGTTCCACGCGAGCACCGTCGAGAAGACGTCGCCGCCCACGCAGTAGGGCTGCGTCATGCCGGGCGCGAACGCGGACGTGTCGACGATCTTGTAGTCGATCGGCTCGAGCAGGCCCTCGGCGCCCGCGCGCGCGGCGCTGCCGGAGCCGCTCGCCACGATGTCCCAGGTGACCGCCCCGGCCTTGACCTTCAGGCGCAGGTCCGCGATGCCGGTGTAGGTTTCTTCCTTGACGTTGATGCCCAGCGCCTTCCCGGCAGGCTGGAACAGCGCCTTGCTCTGGCCTTCCTGGTAGGCGCCGCCGAACGACACCACGGTCAGGTCCTCGGCGGACGCCGTTGCGGCGAAAGCGGCGGCGGCGATTGCCGTGGTCGCCGCCAGGATGGATTCGCGAATGCGTTTGCTCGTCATGGCCTTGCTCTCCTCTGGGTTGCCGGTTGTCTTGTGCTGCCGTGCAGTCGTTGCGGGCGGGCGCGGGGCCGCGCCCGGGCCCGCCATCCTACTCCGCCCCGGCATCACCCGGATACCTGCGGCGGCGCGATGCGCGCGGCGACGCTCTTGACCCTGGAGTACGCGGCAAGCGCCGCCAGCCCCTTTTCCCGGCCGAATCCCGAGCGCCGGTTGCCGCCGAAAGGCACCTCGATGCCGCCCGCGAAATACTCGTTGATGTACACCTGCCCCGCATCGACCTCGCGCGCAAACCGGTGCGCCCGCGAGAAATCACGCGTGTAGATGCCGGCGACGAGGGCGTACGGCGTGCCGTTGGCGAGAGCGATCGCCTCGTCGAAATCGTCGAACACCTGCACCGTCAGCACCGGGCCGAAGATCTCCTCGCGGACCAGCTCGTCGTCGGCCGGCACGTCGTCGATCACGGTCGGCGGAAAGAACCAGCCGGCGCCCGCGGTCACGGCTGCGGCGTCGCGGCCGCCGGTGTGCACGTTGCGGCCCCTGCCGCGCGCGCGGTCGACGAAGCCGGCGATCTTCGCGCGCTGCGCCGCCGAGATCACCGGGCCCATGTCGGGGTCGCGCAGGCCGTGACCGAGCGTCATCGTCCGCGTCCGCGCGACCAGCGCGCCGACGAATTCGTCGTGGAGCGAACGCTCGACCAGCAGGCGCGAGCCGGCCGAGCAGATCTGCCCGGCGTTCTCGAAGATCGCGCCGTGGACGCCTTCCAGCGCCGCCGGGCGGTCGCAATCGGCCATCACCACGACCGGCGACTTGCCGCCCAGTTCCAGCACCACCCGCGTCACGTTCATCGCGGCGGCGCGCATCACGCCGATGCCGGTGGCGACCGATCCGGTGAACGTGACGTGATCGACGCCCGGATGCGCCACCAGCGGGGCGCCCGCGTCGGCGCCGGTGCCGGTGACCACGTTGCACACGCCGCGCGGCAGCCCCGCGCGCCCCAGTAGATCGGCCAGCATCAGCGCGGTGAGCGGCGTCTGCTCTGCCGGCTTGATCACCACCGTGCAGCCCGCCGCCAGCGCGGGCGCGACCCCGCGCACCGCGGTGGCGAACGGATAGTTCCACGGCACGATGTGCGCGGTGACGCCGGCCGGCTCGTTGACGGTCCATGCGAAATGATCGCCGTCGAGCGGAATGGAGTCGCCCTGGTGCTTGTCGCACGCGCCGGCGTAGTACTCGAAGGCGCGCGCGGCGCCGGCGATGTCGCCGCGGGCTTCCGCGAGGCGCTTGCCCGAATCGAGCGCCTCGACCACCGCGAGACGATCGGCTTCGGCGCGGATCAGTTCGGCTGCGCGCTGCAGGATGCGGCCGCGCTGCGCCGGCGTCGCGCGCCGCCAGTCGCCCCCGAGCGCCGCGCGCGCCGCGGCGACCGCGGCATCGACGTCGGCGGCGCCGCCCGCGGCCACGACGGCGATGACGTCGCCGGTGCCGGGGTCGAGCGTCTCCATCCGCGCGCCCGATACCGAGGGCACGGACATGCCGTCGATCAGGTGGCGATCGGGAAGGCCCGAGATCGTTCCGGTCGCGAGCGCTTCCGCGACGAGATCCTGCAGGAGCGCGCCCACCGGCTACCGCGCCTCGCTTGCCTGATACGTCGCGGCCTGCAGCCACGCCGGGTCGATCTCGACGCCCCAGCCCGGCGCGTCCGGCAGCCGCACCTTGCCGTCGGCGACGGCGTACGGCGAACGCACGAACAGGCCGTCCTGCCAGGGATAGTAGTCGGGGCCCTCGATCGACAGCTCGAGGTATTTTCCCGCGTTGGGGATCACGCAGAGGAGGTGCATCGTGAACAGCGTCACCATCGACAGGTTGGCGCAGTGCGGCGTGCAGGGAATCCCGGCATCGGCGCCCATCTTCGCCACCCGCAGCGTGCGCGCGAGGCCGCCCAGATAGCAGACGTCCGGCTGGATGACGTCGACCGCGCGCATCGCGATCATCCGCCGCCACGTCGGGATCGAGCAGTCCTGCTCGCCGCCCGTCACGTCGATCTCGAGGGCGTCGCGCACCTCCTTGGTCTGCTCCAGCTCCCAGTACGGGCACGGTTCCTCGTAATGGCTGACGCCGTGCTCCTGCAGCATCCGGCCGACCTCGATCGCCCGCTTCGGCGAGAAGCCGCTGTTGGCGTCGACCAGCAGCGCGACGCCGTCGCCCAGCGCCCGCCGCATCGTCGGCACGATCTCCTCGGTCCGGCCCGGCCACTCGTCGACGTCGTGCCCGCACTCGGCGCCGACGCGGAACTTGAATGCGTCGAACCCGTGCTCGTCGCGCAGGCGAACGAGGCGCTGCGCCTCGTCGCGCGGCGTGATGTCGCGCTTCATCGACGACGCGTAGGCGCGCAGCGGCCGCGCGGTGCCGCCCAGCAGCTCGCACACGCGCTTGCCCTCGAGCTTGCCGCGCAGGTCCCACAGCGCGGTGTCGAGGCCGCACATCGCGCGGCGCAGGTAGGAGCCCGGGAACTTGTGCTCGCGCTCCGGGATGATGTCCATCAGGTGATCGATGTCGAGCGCGTCCTGGCCGAGCGACCAGGGCGCGACCTGCCGGTGCACCACCAGCGACGTGATGTCGGCGTTGTAGGGCGACACCTGCCCCCAGCCCTGCCTGCCGTCGTCGGTGGTGACGCGGACGAAGCCGACGTACTGATTGCAGAAGGTCTCGATCTTGCTGATTTTCATGGGCGTGCGCGGCGGCGGGTTGTCGACAGGGGATCATTCGGCACAAGTGGATCGTGCATAAGGTCCATTTTGATTAATTCGTGATACCGTTTTGTCTTGTTCCAGAAAGGGTGGGTGCAGGAATGGTCAAGCGCGCGGGCGGGTCGCTGTTGCTTTCGGTCGCGATCGACCCGCGCTCGCAACGGCCGGTGAGCACGCAGCTCTACGTCAGCCTGCGCGAGATGATCCTGTCGGCGGCGTTTTCCGCCGGCGACCGGCTGCCGGCCAGCCGGACGCTGGCGCGGGATCTCAACCTTTCGCGCACGACGGTGATCGAGGCGTTCGACCGCCTCACCGCGGAAGGGCTGGTGGAGTCGCGGACCGGCTCGGGCACCTACGTCAGCGTCGCGCTGCGCGCCGACCGCCCGAAACCGGCGGTTCCCAGCGTGCCTGCCGTAGCGGCGGCCGCGCCGAGGCTGTCGAGGGTGATGCGCGATGCCGTGGCGCGCTTCAGCGACCGCCGGCGGCTCGCGCACGTGCCGCACGCGTTCACCACGGCCCTGCCGGCCTTCGACGCCTTTCCGATGGCGCAGTGGGCGCGGCTGTCGGCCAAGCACTGGCGCGGCGGTCGCGACGACGCGATGGGCTACGGCGACCCGTGCGGCGATGCGCGGCTGCGCAGGATGATCGCGTCGCACCTGCGGGCCAACCGCGGCATCGACTGCGACGCCGGGCAGGTCTTCATCGTCGGCGGCGCGCAACAGGCGTTCCACCTGATCGGCACCACGCTGCTCGATCCCCGCGACAAGGTGTGGTTCGAGAACCCCGGCGCGATCGGCGCGCGCAACAGCCTGATCGCCACCGGCGCGGAGCTGGTGCCGGTTCCTGTCGACGACGCCGGCCTGCGCGTTGACGAGGGCCTGCGGATGAGCCCGCGGTTCCGCCTCGCCTTCGTGACGCCGTCGCACCAGCATCCGCTGGGCAGCGTGATGAGCCTCGAGCGGCGCTTCGCCCTGCTGCACGCGGCCGAGCGCGCCGGCGCGTGGATCATCGAGGACGACTACGACGGCGAGTTCTTCTTCGGCGGCCGCCCGCCGCCGACGTTGAAGAGCGTCGACACCACCGGGCTCGTCATCTACGTCGGCACCTTCAGCAAGTCGCTGTTTCCGGCGCTGCGCCTCGGCTACCTGGTCGCGCCGCCGGCGCTGGTCGACGTGTTCCAGGCGATCATGAACAAGCTGCTGCAGGGCGTGCCGTCGTCGACGCAGTCGGTGGTGGCCGAGTTCATCGACGAAGGCCATTTCGCGACGCACGTGCGGCGCATGCGCCGCCTCTACGCGGAGCGGCACGAGGCCCTGCAGCACGCCGCGCGCAGGCGGCTCGGCGGCCTGATCGCGCTGATGCCGACCGACGGCGGGCTGCACTGCGTGGGCTATCTCGACCGGGGCGCGAGCGAGGTCGACATCGCCCGCGCGGCGGACGAGCGCCGGGTCACGGTGGCGCCGCTCGGACGCTATGCGATCGTCCCCGTCGCGGCGAGGGGGCTGGTGCTCGGTTTCGGCGGCGTGCGGCCCGAGGAAATCGAGGCGGGTGTCGACGTCATGGCCGAGGTGCTCGAGCGCTTTGCGCGCCGGCCGGCGCGCGAGGGGAGATGGGCATGAGACGGGCACTGGTGCTGGGCGGCGGGGGCTTCATCGGCGGCCATCTCGCGAAGCGCCTGAAGGGCGAGGGATGCTGGGTCCGCGGCGTGGACCTGAAGCGCCCGGCGTTTCGCGCCGACGGCCGCGGACGACTTCATCGTCGGCGACCTGCGCGACCCGGCGCGTCTGCGCCGCGGCGCTCGCGGGCGGCTTCGACGAGGTCTACCAACTCGCCGCCGACATGGGCGGCGCCGGCTTCATCTTCACCGGCGAGCACGACGCCGACATCATGCACAACTCGGCGCCGATCAACCTGAACGTCCTGCACGCCTGCGCGCGGGCCGGCACGGACGTGGGGCGCATCTTCTACTCGTCGTCCGCCTGCATCTACCCGGAGCACAACCAGCTCGACCCGGACAACCCGAACTGCGCGAAGGACTCCGCCTACCCCGCCGCGCCGGACAGCGAGTACGGCTGGGAGAAGCTCTTCAGCGAGCGGCTCTACCTCGCCTACGCGCGCAACTACGGCTCAGGTGCGCATCGCGCGCTTCCACAACATCTTCGGCCCCGAGGGTACCTGGAACGACGGCCGCGAGAAGGTCGCCGGCCGCCTTGTGCCGCAAGGTGGCGACGGCGGCTCCGGGCGGCGAGATCGAGATCTGGGGCGACGGCCAGCAGACGCGGTCGTTCCTCTACATCGACGAATGCCTCGAGGGCGTGCTGCGCCTGATGCGCTCGGACTTCGCGGGGCCGGTGAACATCGGCTCGGAGGAGATGGTGTCCATCGACCGGCTCGCGCGGATGATCATGGAGATCGCCGGCAAGACGCTCTCGATCCGCCACGTCGCCGGGCCGCTCGGCGTGCGCGGCCGCCGGTCCGACAATCGCCTGATTCGGAAACGGCTCGGCTGGGCGCCGAGCCTGCCGCTGCGCGCCGGACTGCAGGCGACCTACCGGTGGATCGACGCGCAGGTGCGGGCGGGTGAGCTCGAACGGGAATCGGCCTGACCGGGGGCGGCGCCCCAGCATGAACCAGCCGTTTCCCGCAGCCACGCAAGCCCGACAGCCGGCCTCCGTGCAACCGAGGATCGCGGTCCTTGTGCTGGGGTGCCTGCTGCCTGTCTACCACCGCTGCATCGGGACGATTCGCGCCACCTGGGGCGGGCGGCGCAGGGACGGCGTCGACGTCTTCTACGTTTACGGCGGACAAGGCACGCATGCCGATTCCGGCCTGGTCAGGAGCCTGCCCGCCGCGGGCGTGTACCACGGCCCATTGAGCGTGTACGCGCCGAGCGGCTATCCGTTCGTATCCGGGGCTTCGATGCTGCTGTCGCGGGACGTCGCTGCGGGCCTGGCCGACAGCGCGCAGGCGATCGTCACCGGCAACGTCGATGCCCGGCCCGACGACGTCGCGATCGGTCACTGGAGCGCGGACACGTACTGCCCCGGATCGGTGGCGGAGATCCGCCGCCGCATCGCGGCCGGCAGGAAGGCGACGGACAACGGGACCTTCGTCCTGCCGTACGGCAGGGGATTGGTGAACTTTGTCCACGCACCGACGCAGAGCCAGGTTCCGCAGCCGCAGGCCTATCACTACCATTTCCACTCGGGCCGCATCGGGGAGATGGAGGAGTTTCACCATCGTTTCTTTGCGGCATAGGCGAATCGCGGTGAGCGAATTCGACTACATCGTGGTCGGCGCGGGCTCCGCCGGCTGCGTGCTGGCCAACCGCCTGACGGCGGACGGGCGCCGCAGCGTGCTGCTGCTCGAAGCGGGCGGCAGCGACCGGCGCTTCTGGCTGCGCATGCCCATCGGCTACGGCAAGTCGTTCTACGACCCCCGCGTCAACTGGATGTACCGCACGGAGCCGGACCCGGGGCTCGCCGGGCGCGTCGGATACTGGCCTCGCGGCAAGGTCCTCGGCGGTTCCAGCACCATCAACGCGATGGTCTTCGTGCGCGGGCATCCGGCCGACTTCGACGAGTGGCGCGACGCCGGCAATCCGGGCTGGGGCTGGGACGACGTGCTGCCGCATTTCCGCAGGCTCGAGGACAGCGATCACGGGCCTAGCGCGTGGCGCGGCAAGGGCGGGCCACTGCGCGTGGCGGATCCGTCGCGCGACGTCCATCCGCTCTGCGAGACCTATCTGCGCGCCGGCGTCGAGGCGGGCCTCGCGCGCAACGACGACATGAACGGCGCGTCGCAGGAGGGCGTGGGCATCAACCAGATCACCGTGCGCGACGGCTGGCGGGCGTCGGCGGCGACGGCCTGGCTGCACCCCGCGATGACGCGGCCCAACCTGCGCGTGGAGACGGGCGCCCGCGTCACGCGGATCACGTTCGCCGGGCTGCGCGCCGCCGGCGTCGCGTACCTGCGCAACGGCGAGGCGCGCACCGCGCGCGCCCGCTGCGAGGTGATACTCGCCGCCGGCGCGATCGGCTCGCCGCTGCTGCTGCAGGCGTCGGGCGTCGGTCCGGCGCAGCACTTGCGCGATCTCGGCATCGACGTCCTCGTCGACCGCGCTGCGGTGGGGCAGCACCTGCAGGATCACCTGTGCGTCGACTACCTGTATCGCGCCCGGGTGCCGACCCTCAACGACCAGCTGCGGCCGTGGCGCGGCCGGCTGGCGGCCGGCCTCGCCTACGTGCTGCGCCGTCGCGGCCCGCTCGCGCTCAGCGTCAACCAGGGCGGCGGATTCTTCCGCTCGCGGCCCGGTCTCGCGCGGCCGAACATGCAGCTCTACTTCTCCCCGCTGAGCTACGTGAAGGCGCAGCCGGGGCGCCGCGCGCTGATGAGTCCCGACCCCTGGCCGGGGTTCCTGCTGAGCGTGCAGCCGTGCCGCCCGACCAGCCGCGGGCACCTGCGGCTGCGCACGGCCGATCCTTGCGCGCCGCCGGTGATCGTGCCGAACTCCTTCGCGACGCAGCACGACCGGGACGAGATGCTCGAAGGCGTGCGCTTCCTGCGCCGCCTCGCGGCCACACCCTCGCTCGCCGCCGTGATCGACGAGGAGGTCGCGCCCGGAAGCGCCGTGCAGTCCGAGGCAGCGCTGATCGACGACATCCGCAGCCGCGCGTCCACGGTGTTCCATCCGGTGAGCACGTGCCGGATGGGCCCGGACCCGGGCGCGGCCGTCGTCGATGCGCGCCTGTGCGTGCACGGCGTCGAGGCGCTGCGCGTGATCGACGCTTCCATCTTCCCGACGCTGACGTCGGGCAACACCAACGCGCCGACCTTGATGGTGGCGGAAAAAGGAGCGGACCTGGTGCTGGGCGATGCCCGCTGAGCCGGTCCGGTAGGCCATGAACGTGTTTGCCGACGATTGCAAGCTCCTGCCGTACTGGTGGGACGAGGTGCCGCGCCCTGCGCTCGATCCCGCACCCGTACCCGCGACGGTCGACGTCGCGGTCGTCGGGTCGGGCTACACGGGCCTGCACTCGGCGCTGCAGACGGCGCGCGGCGGCCGGCACACCGTGGTGTTCGACGGCGAGGACGCCGGCTGGGGCTGCAGCACGCGCAACGGCGGGCAGGTCTCGACCAGCGTCAAGCCGTCGTACGACGCGCTCGCGCGGCGCCACGGCCCGCAGCGCGCATTCGACATCCTGAAGGAGGGCCAGAATTCGCTGGCGTGGATCGCCGAATTCGTCGCCGCGGAGAAGATCGACTGCGACTTCGCGCCGGTCGGGCGGTTCCACGCCGCGCACAACGCCGGGCAGTTCGCGGCGCTGGCCCATCGCGCCCTGCACCAGCCGAAGGGACTCGAGGTCGACGCGCAGGTGGTCCCCCGCGCCGAGCAGCGCAGCGAGATCGGCAGCGACGCCTACTGGGGCGGCGTCGTCTACACCCGCCACTGCTCGGTGGATCCGGCGCGCTATCACCGCGGCCTGCTCGAGCGCGCGCTGGCCGCCGGCGCGCAGGTGGTGCCGCGCTGCCGCGTCACGCGGATCGAGAAGGACGGGACCGGGTTTCGCGTGATCACCGCGCGCGGGACGACGCGCGCGCGCGACGTCGTCGTCGCGACCAACGGCTACACCGGCGCGCTGACGCCGTGGCTGCAGCGCCGCGTGATCCCGATCGGCAGCTACATGATCGCGACGGAACCGCTGCCGGCCGGCCTGATGGACCGGCTGATCCCGCGGAACCGAATCGTCAGCGACACGCGCCGGATCGTCTATTACTACCGCGCGTCGCCGGACCGGCAGCGCATCCTCTTCGGCGGGCGCGTCTCGCTCGACGAGACCGATCCGCGGGTGAGCGGGCCGCTGCTCCACCGCGACATGGTGCAGATCTTCCCCGAGCTCGGGGCCGTGCGCATCACCCATTCGTGGTGCGGCTTCGTCGCCTACACCTTTGACGAGCTGATGCACGCCGGCAGGCACGACGGCGTCCACTACGCGATGGGCTATTGCGGCTCCGGTGTCGGCATGGCGAGCTACCTCGGCATGCGCATCGGGCAGCAGGTGCTGGGGAAGGCGGAGGGCCGCACCGCGTTCGACGGGCTCGCCTTCCAGACGCGGCCCTTCTACACCGGCAAGCCGTGGTTCCTCGGCGCCTCGATCCGCTACTACCGCTGGCGCGACCGGCGGCCGGCGTGATTCCGTGGTGGCCGTGCGCGCGCCGGCGTCCGGCCGTCAGCGCATGCGCTCGGGAAAGAGGGCGGCGATGCCCTCGGCGCTCGCCGGTGCGATGCCGCGCTCGGTGATGAGTCCGGTGACGAGGCGCGCGGGCGTCACGTCGAACGCGTAGTTGACGGCGAGCGTGCCCGACGGCGAGATGCTCACCTTCGCGGTGTGGCCGTATTCGTCGCTGCCGGCGACCGAGAGGATCTCGTCGGACTCGCGCGTCTCGATCGGGATCGCGCTGCCGGAGGCGAGCGCGGCGTCGAGCGTGGGCGAGGGCAGCGCGACGTAGAACGGCACGCCGTTGTCGGCGGCGGCGAGCGCCTTGTCGTAGGTGCCGATCTTGTTGCAGACGTCGCCGTTGCGCGCCACCCGGTCGGCGCCGACGAGGACGATGTCGACGTCGCGCCGCTGCATCAGGAGCCCGCTCGCGCCGTCGACGAACAGCGTGTGCGGAATGCCGCGCTGGCGCAGCTCCCACGCCGTGAGGTTCGCGCCCTGCAGCCGCGGCCGCGTCTCGCTGACGAACACGTGCAGCACGACGCCCTGGCTGTGGGCCAGGAACAGCGGCGCGGTGGCCGTGCCCCAGCCGCAGGTCGCGAGCGCGCCGGCATTGCAGTGGGTCATCACCCGCACCGGGCCCGAGCGCTTCGCCGCGAGCTCGAGCAGCAACGACAGGCCGTGGTCGCCGATCGCGCGGTTGATCGCGACGTCCTCGGTGGCGATGGCGTCGGCCTCGCGCCACGCGGCGTCGGCGCGCTCGCCGACGGGCAGCGGCGCGACCGCCGCGCGCACGCGGTCGAGCGCCCAGCGCAGGTTGACGGCGGTCGGCCGCGTCGCGTCGAGCGCCCGGTGCGCCTGCAGCAGCGCGGCGTCGCCGGCGTCGGCGTCGAGCGCCAGCGCCATGCCGTAGGCCCCGACCGCGCCGATCAGCGGGGCGCCGCGCACCCACATCTTGCGGATCGCCAGCGCGGCGAGATCGGCGTTGCCGATGCGGATCGTGGTGTTGGCGTGGGGCAGCGCGCGCTGGTCGATCACCTCGATGCGCCGCGTGCCCGGCGGATGCACGAGCGCGCGGTAGGCCGCCGGATCGGCGTGCGGCATCACTGGACCCCCTTGGCGGTGCGCGCCGTCCCCCGAGGGGGCCGAGTGCCGCGGCTCCATGCCGGCCTGCGCCGGCATGGACGGCACGAGGAGGCGTTGCGTCTCGCAACGCCGCGGCCTGCAAGGCCAATTCGCCCTTGGGGCGGCCCGGCGCGCTCATCACTGGACCCCCTTGGCGCTGCGCGCCGTCCCCCGAGGGGGAGCAATTCGCGCTTGGGGCGGCCCGGCGCGCTCATTTGAGGACCTGGACGATGTTGTTGAAATCGTCGGTCCATAGCCGCCAGTCGCGGCGCGGCGCGATGGGCGTGGCGAATTCGGCGAGCTCGGGCCTCTCGAGCAGCGCCTTGTCCTCGGAGAGCAGCAGCCAGTCGCTGCGCGAGGCGAGGGACCCCGGGCCATCGTCGGCGATGTGGATGACGGCGAGGCCGTTGGCGGCGGCGAGCGCCTCGACCACCGGGATCAGATTGAGGTAGCGATTGGTCACGTGAAAGGCGATCACGCCCCCCGGGGCGAGGTGCCGCTTGTAGACCGCGACGGCTTCCGAGGTGATGAGGTGCACCGGGATCGCGTCGCTCGAGAACGCGTCGATCGCCAGCACGTCGAAGCGCTGCGCGGGCTCGCGTTCCAGGTTGAGCCGCGCGTCGCCGAGCGCGGTCTCGATGGTCGCGGCGCTGTCGCCGAGGTACGTGAAGTCGCGCTTGGCGATGGTGATCACGTCGGGATTGATGTCGTAGAAGCGGTACACGTCGCCCTTCGCGCCGTAGGCCGCCAGCGTGCCCGCGCCGAGGCCGATGACGCCCACGCGCAAGCGGCTGCGCGCGCGGATGCAGCGTCTCGATCAGCCGCCCGATGCCCGAGGTCTGCGTGTAATAGCTGGTCGGCTCGCGCCGCTGCTCGGCACTCTGCACCTGGCTGCCGTGCAGGATGGTGCCGTGGACGAGCGAGCGCCTGCGCGTCGCCTCGTCCGAGCCGAACTCCTGCACGCGCAGCACGCCGTAGAAATTGCGCGCGCTGACGATCGTGCGGTCGTAGAACTCGTGGACGCTCCACACGGCGCAGCCGATCGTGACCAGCAGCCCGGCCGCGGCAAGCGCGGGAAACACCACCATGTCGCGCCGCACCTGCCACAGCAGCAGCGCGGCGCACGCGACCAGGCCGCCGGCCAGCTCGAAGTGGGCCGGCAGCACCATCGGGGCGACGATGCCGACGAGCACCGAGCCGCCGGCGCCGCCGAGCGAGATCATCAGGTAGAAGCGCGTCAGATGCCGCGGCGCCGGCTTCAGGCGCACGAGCTCGCCGTGGCAGAACATGCACGCGAGGAACAGTCCGGCGCAGAACACCCCGACCTGCAGCTCGAGCTGATGCGTGAGATCCGGATCGGCAGCGGTCCACGCCATGACGCCGAGGCCGGCAGCGAGCATCGCGAGGAAGGTGCTGCGCCGGTACCAGCCGGTGGCGTCGAAGCAGAGGATGAAGGTGAGGAGGTAGAGCGCCAGCGGCACGATCCACAGCAGCGGGACCGACGCCACGTTCTGCGTGATGTGGTTCGACACGCCGAGCAGCAGCAGCGAGCCGGTGCCGGCGAGCGCGCACCACAGGAGCTGGCGGGCCGATCGTGGGCGGGGCCTCGTCCTCGGCCGGCGCATCGCCGGCGCGCGCGGACGCGGGCGTCCCCGCCGCGGCGTGCGCGCGCAGGCTCGCCCAGCCGGCGCCGGCGCAGAGGACGACGAACAGCGCGTAGCCGACGGACCAGCCGAGCGCCTGCGTGCGCGTCGGCGTCCACGGCTCGAGCATGAACGGGTAGCCGACGAGCGCCAGCATCGACGCGAGGTTCGACAGCGCGAACAGCCGGTACGGGCTCGCCCCGGGCCGCGCGCGCGCGAACCACACCTGCACCAGCGGGCTGGTCGTCGACAGCAGGAAATACGGCAGGCCGATCGTCGCCGTCAGCATGCCGAGGATCAGCCACGAAGGGTTCTCGCTGCCGACGGGCTTCCACTGCGCGCCCGGGATGATCGGCAGCACTGCAAGCGAGACGGCGAGCAGCACCGTGTGCAGCTGCATCTGCCGCCGCGGCTCGAGCCGGCGCACGACGAAATCGCAGTAGCTATAGCCGGCGAGCAGCGCAGTCTGGAAGAACACGAGGCACGTCGTCCAGACCGCCGCGGATCCGCCGAACCACGGGAGGACCTGCTTCGCCATCACCGGCTGCACGAGAAACAGCAGGAACGCGCTGACGAAGATGGTGACGGCGTAGAGAAGCATCGGAGCGGGCATCGGCTGGACGAAGGCGGGCGGCGGGCGAAGGGCCCCGCGCATTCTACCGGCATGGACATCGACCGTGGTGCGTAGCCCGGTGTTGAGCGAACGCGAAACCCGGGGCAACCGCGGCCATTGCCGCGACCACCCGGGTTTCGCCTTCGGCTCAACACCGGGCTACGTGGTTGCGCCGCGTCAGAACGTGGTCTGCGGCTTGAAATACTCGATGCGATCGATCGAACGCACGTTGACGTCCCTGACCTCGACGCCCTGCAGCACGCGCAGGGGAATCTCGGCGCCGGCGCCGCCGCGGCCCCACACCTTGCGGTAGAAATCCTCCTGCGAGCGCACGCCCTCGCCGCCGACGGCGAGGATGATGTCGCCGGCGTGGATGCCCGCCTTGTCGCCGGGCCCCTCCGGCGAGACGCGCGTCACGAACAGCCGCCCCTGCCGCTCGTCCGCGGCGACGCCGAGCCATGGCCGCGCCGCACCCGCGCGGCGGCCCGTCCTGACCATGTCCGCGAGCACCGGCTTCAGCGCGTCGATCGGCACGAACATGTTGCCCGGCAGCTGCTCGTCGCCCGCCATCGCTTCGCGCACGATCAGCGAGCCCACGCCGACCAGCTTGCCCTCGCGGTCGATCAGCGCGGCGCCGCTCCAGTTGAGCGTGGGCGGCATCGTGAAGATCGCCTGCTCGAGCATGTATTCCCAGTTCGCCGTGAACAGGCGCCGCGACACGACGTACGCGAGCGTCACGTCGCCGGGCCCCTCGTGATTGACGATCATCACCGGCTCGCGCTCGGCGAGCTTGCCCGAATCCCCGAACGTCACCGGCGTCGCATCGAGGGCGGCGATCGTGCGCACGAGGCCGAGCCCGGTGGCGTGGTCGTAGCCGACGATGCGTCCCGGCAGCGTGCGGCCGCGGGCGTCGACGATCTTCACCTCGTCGGCCTCGACGATCAGGTAGCCGATCGTCAGGATCAGCCCGCCTTCGCCGATGACGATGCCGGTGCCCTCGCGCTGCGCGCCGAGGGTGGCGGCGCTGCGCGCGCCCGGCACGGCGCGGGTCTGGACGCGGACGATGGCGCCGAAAAGTCGCTTGGGGTCGGGGGAATCCGCGGCCGTGTCCGCGTTCGCGGTCGACGCGCTTGCGGCGTCCGGCCGCGGCGGGGCGTCGCCCGCTGCAGCCGCCGCCGCGCTCGCGAACAGCGCACCGGCACAGAGCAGCGCAGCGAGCAGCATGGGCGCGCCGTGCCTCGCGTGCGTTGCGTGCATTGGAGATGGGGTCATCGCGACCTCCGGGAGGACGCCGTGCGCCTGCGTGGTCACGAGCGCGGGACGGGCCGCCTATAATGCGCGAAAACCCGCCGTCGGGGCAAGCGCCCGGCCGAACGGAAGCAACAAGGACCAACGAGATCCGGAGGCCATCGATGAGCGCAACCACCCGCCTGCTCGGCACGCTGTTCGCCGCGACGATGCTCGCGGCGGCGGGCCACGCCGCAGCGCAGCCCTGGCCGACGAAGCCGATCAGGTACGTGGTGCCCTTCGCGCCCGGCGGCACCACCGACATCCTCGCACGCACCGTCGGCGACAAGCTGGCGGTCGCGCTGGGCCAACCCGTGATCATCGAGAACAAGCCCGGCGCCGGCGGCGGCGTGGGCGCCGAGTTCGTCGCCAAGTCCGCGCCGGACGGCTACACGATCATGGGCGGCACCATCAGCACGCACGCGATCAACGCGTCGCTCTACAAGAACCTGCCATACGACCCGGTGAAGGACTTCGTGCCGATCGTGCTGATCGCGCGCGTGCCCAACATGCTGGTCGTGAACATCGATGTGCCGGCGAAGAGCGTGCCCGAGCTGATCGCGCTGCTGAAGGCGAGCCCCGGCAAGTACACGTTCGCGTCGAGCGGCAACGGCACGTCGCAGCACCTCTCCGGCGAGCTCTTCAAGTCGATGTCCGGCACCGAGATGCAGCACATCCCCTACAAGGGCAGCCCGCCGGCGCTGCAGGACGTGATGGGCGGGCAGGTGACGATGACCTTCGACAACATCACGACGGCGTGGACGCTGGCCAAGGCGGGCAAGCTGCGCGCGCTCGCGGTTACGACGGCGACGCGCTCGTCGGTGGCACCCGACGTGCCGACGCTCGCGGAGGCCGGCCTGCCCGGTTTCGAGGTCGGCTCGTGGCAGGGGGTGTTCGCGCCCGCGGGCACGCCGCCGGACATCGTCAGGCGGCTCAACGCCGAGATCGTGAAGATCCTCAACCTCCCCGACGTGAAGGAGAAGCTTGCCGCGCTGGGCGCCGAGCTCGCGCCCAACACGCCCGAGGAGTTCGCCGCGATGGTGAAGGCCGAAGTGGCGAAGTGGGCCGACGTGGTGAAGAAGTCCGGCGCCAGGGTGGATTGAGTGGGCAGGGAAGCTGAAAGCAATGCAGGCCGCGTGAGGGCACCGCGGGTCGGCGCGCCGCTGAGCCACCTTGGAATGTGCTGCGCCGCGCTGGCCGTGGCGCTGGCGGTCGCGAGCCCCGCGTCGGGGCAGGCCTGGCCGGCGAAGCCGATCCGGATCGTCGCGCCGAGCACGCCCGGCGACGCGCCGGACGTCATCGCGCGGATGGTCGCCGACAAGCTCAGCGTCGCGCTCGGCCAGCAGGTCGTCGTCGAGAACCGTCCGGGGGCGGGCGGGGTCGTCGGCTCCGAGGTCGTCGCGAAGGCCGCGCCCGACGGCTACACGCTGATCATGGGCAACGCCGGCTCGCACGGCATCAACGCCGCGGTCTACGCGCGGCTGCCCTACGACATCCAGCGCGATTTCGCGCCGGTGTCGCAGATCGCCGTCGCGCCGAACATCGTCGTCGTCAATCCCGAGATTCCGGCGAAGACGATTCCCGAGTTCGTCGCCTACGCGAAAAGCAAGCCCGGCCAGCTCGCGTACGCGTCGGGCGGCAACGGCAGCAGCGCGCACATGTCGATGGAGCTCTTCAAGTCGATGGCGGGCATCGACCTCATCCACGTTCCGTACAAGGGATCGAGCCCGGCGCTGACCGACGTGATGGGAGGCCAGGTCGCGGTGATGAGCGTCAACATGCCGCCCGCCGTGCCGCTGGTCAAGGCGGGCAAGCTGCGCGCGCTCGCGGTGACCACGCGCACCCGCTCGCTGTTGATGCCCGAGGTGCCGACCATCGCCGAATCGGGCTTGCCCGGCTACGAGACGGTGGCCTGGTTCGGCGTCCTTGCGCCGGCTGGCACGCCGAAGGAGATCGTCAACCGGCTGTCGGCGGAGATCGCGAAGATCGCCCGCTCGCCCGAGATGCGCGAGCGCCTGCTGTCGATGGGCGCCGAGCCGGTCGGCGGCACGCCCGATGAATTCGCCGCGGTGATCGCGCGCGACATCGCGAAATGGACGACGCTCGCGAAAGCTGTCGGCATCAAGGTCGACTGATGCCGCTCCCGGCGGGCCGGCGCGCCGCGCGATGACTGCGATCGCCGCAGTCGAGCCGGTCGTCGTCAACGTCTCGCCGAAGACCAACTGGACGTTCATCGCCGTGACCACCGCGACGGGCGACACCGGCTGGGGCGAGTGCTCGCTCAACGGCTGGGAGTCGCTGCTCGTCGCGTATGCCGGGATGCTCGCGCGTGACCTGAGCGGATGCGAGCCCGACGACCCGGCGGCGCGGATTCGTTACCTGCCGCACTCGCCCGGCGGGATGGTCGCCCACGCGGTGAGGAGCGCCGTCGAACAGGCGTGCACCGATCTGCGCGCGCGTCGGGCGGGGCGTCCGATCTGCGCGTTGCTCGGCGTGGCGCAACGCGATGCGATCCCGGCGTATGCGAACATCAATCGCGGCGTCGCCGAACGCTCGCCCGACGGCTTTGCCGCTGCCGCAGCACGCGCGCGCGCCGCCGGCTACCGGGCGGTCAAGCTCGCGCCGTTCGACGGCGTGATCGCCGAGGATGCGGCGACGACGCCGATCGACGCGCGCATCCGCGCCGGGCTCGACCGGGTGTTCGCGGTGCGCGCCGCGATCGGCGACGATTGCGCGCTGCTGGTCGATTGCCACTGGCGCTTCGACGAGGCGCGCGCGGCGACGCTGATCGGCGACCTCGCGCCGGCCGCGCCGCACTGGATCGAGTGCCCGATTTCCGAGCATCCCGCGCAATTCCCCGCGATCGCCCGCCTGCGCCGGCTTGCGCGCGAACTCGGCACGCGGCTCGCCGGCGGGGAGGCGATCGCCGGCGCGGATCAGGCGCAAGTGATGTGCGCGGCCGCGCTCTACGACGTGCTGATGCCCGACATCAAGTACGCGGGCGGATACCGCGGCATGCTCGCGATCGCCGAGGTCTGCGCAGCGCACGGCGTGGCGTTCAGCCCGCACAATCCGACCGGCCCCATCGCGCACCTCGCGAGCATCCAACTCTGCGCCGCCGCGCCGGCGGTGCTCTGGCTCGAGCATCAGTGGGGGGAGAGTCCTCTCTTCCATGAGCTCGTCGGCGGCGACCCCGCGCCGCTCGCCGGCGGCAGCTTTGTCGTCCCGCGCACGCCGGGGCTCGGCGCGGCGCTCGACCGCGCGCTCGCGGCGCGGCATCCCTCGATCACCCTGCCCAAGGAGGCGAATCTCGATGAACGACTCGGTTAGGATCGGTTTTCGGAAGTGTTGCCGGGGGACGCCATGACGGACCTCCTGCCCGGTTTTTCTCCACGGCGGATCGCGACCTCCGGGGCCGAGATCCACTGCGTCGTCGGTGGCAGCGGACCGCCGCTTCTGCTGCTCCACGGCTATCCGCAGACGCACGTGATGTGGCACCGGATTGCGGCGCGCCTCGCGCAATCGTTCACCGTCGTCTGCAGCGACCTGCGCGGCTATGGCGATTCGGCCAAGCCGGACGGTGGCGCCGGTCACGTCAACTACTCGAAACGGGCGATGGCGGCGGACCAGGTCGAGCTCATGCGCGCGCTCGGATTCGCCCGGTTCCGGCTCGCCGGTCACGACCGCGGCGCGCGCGTCGCGCACCGCTTGTGTCTCGACCATCCGGACGCGGTCGAGCAGGTTGCGCTGCTCGACATCTCGCCGACGGCGACGATGTACGCGCGCACGGACAAGGCGTTCGCGACGGCCTATTTCCACTGGTTCTTCCTGATCCAGCCGTTCGATTTTCCCGAGACGCTGATCGGGGCGAATGCCGTCTACATCCTGCGTCGCATGCTGGGCGGCCTGGGCGGCGGGCTCGCCAGCTTCGATCCGCGGGCGCTGGCCGAGTACGAGCGCTGCTTCGCCGACCCCGCGACCATCCACGCGACCTGCGAAGACTATCGGGCGGCGTCGTCGATCGACCTCGAGCACGATGCCGCCGACAACGCCGCCGGCCGCAAGGTGACGTGCCCGTTGCTGGCGCTGTGGGGCGAGAAGGGCGTCGTCCACCGGCTGTTCGATCCGCTGCGCGACTGGGGGGCGGTGGCGACCGACGTGCGCGGCAAGGCGCTGCCGGCGGGACATTTCCTCGCCGAGGACGTGCCGGAGCAGACGCTCGCCGAGCTGCAGGCGTTCTTCGGCACCTGAGCCACGGCCGCCGTGCCGTCAGGGACGGGTTACGGGCACTGCGCACGATTTGCTATAATCGCGCCCTTGGCCAAGTAGCTCAGTTGGTAGAGCAGAGGACTGAAAATCCTTGTGTCGGTGGTTCAATTCCGCCCTTGGCCACCAGATTAGAGAATGCGCCTCTCAGCGGGTGCCGGTCGCAGCGATGCAGAAATCGGCGATCGCGGCGAGCGCGCGCTGCAGCGCGACGTTGGCGGCGGCGACGCCGCCGGTTGCATCCTCGCTCGCCGAGGCCTCGACCTCGTCGAACACGCGCGTGGCCAGCACCCGCCTGCCGCGCAGGTCGGTGAGCTGTACGCGCAGCGTCAGCTCGACGCGGCTCGGCTTGACGGCAAAGCTCTGCTGCAGCCGCTGGATCTCCGTGTCGACGCGGACGTCGGCGGGAACCATTGACGGCAGCGCGACGACGGCGCGGAAGCTCCCCGTGTCCTCCAGCGCCCGCGCGAGCAGCGGCCCCAGCATCCGCGCCGGCGTGTCGGCCCAGCGGCTCGCCGCGAAGAAGTCGAGCTCGTACGGCTCCCTGACGTAGACGATCTCGCGCGTGTCGAAGCCCGGCCACGCGCGCGGCGCCGCGACCTCGACGACGATGTCGCGAAGCGGGCGCGCGGCGTTCGGCAGCGGCGCCGCGGCCAGGACATGCTGGTTCGGCGTTTCGACCCGCGGCGGCTGGATGGCCGTGCACGCGCCCAGTCCGACGGCGGCCAGTGCCCCGGCGAAACGGCGCCGGTTCCAGCGATATGGTTGTTCGGTCATCGACGGTTCCCCTTCACTCGCCCGGCCCGCGCTTCGCCGGCGGCCGGTCGTACAGCAGGATGCTCGGATTGCGCTCGAGGTCGCCGGTGACCCGGCGCAGCGTGGCGGTGAGATCGCGCAGCTCGGCGACCAGCTGCCGCGCCTCGGGCAGCCCCTCGCCGGTAAACTGCGCGACGTCGGCGCGGGAGCCTTCGAGCGTCCCCGCCGCGCTGTTCCCGGCACCGGCGAGCGCGTCGGCCATCCGGTCGAAGGCGTCGGCGCTCTTCTCGATCCGGTGCACCAGCCGAGGCAGGTCCTCCGACAGGCGCGCGGTGTTCTCCATCGTCTTGGCGGCGTTGGCGATGCCCGCGTCGATCGTGCCGGACCGCGCCGCCAGCGTGCGCGCGAGGATCTCGACGTTGGCCAGCGACTTCGAGATCGCGCGGCGATTGTCCTCGTTCATCACCGCGTTGAAATTCTCGGTCGCGCGCGTCAGGTCGGCGAGCAGCACGGTCACCGACGTCTCGAGCCGGGTGAGCAGCGACGGTCCCGCCCTGATCACCGGAAACTCCTCGCCGGGCCGCGCGAGGAGCGGCGGCGAATTCTTGCGGCCCGCGGTCAGCTCGACGTAGGCGATGCCGGTCAGTCCCTGCGTCTGAAGGACCGCAACCGTGTCCTCCTTCACCGGCGTGCCGCGCTCGATCGCGAGCGTCAGCCGCACTTCCTCGACGTTGGCTGGATTGAGCATGATCCGGCGGACGAGCCCGACGTCCACGCCCCGGTACTTGACGGGCGCGTTGAGGTTGAGCCCCGCGACCGAGTCGGTCATGTTCGTCACATAGACGTCGTAGGTCCGGCCGTAGTACCGGCCCGAGGACAGCCAAAGCACGCCGGCGATGAGCGCCGCGCCGAGGACGAGGACGAAGATGCCTACGACGGCGAAGTTGACCTTGCTTTCCATGCCTGTTCGCGCGCGGCGCGGCCGCGCGGTCCGTAGAAGTACTCGTGGATCAGCGGATCGTCGATGTGGGACAGCTCCTCCATCGTGCCCACGCCCAGGATGTGGCCCTGCCCCAGCACCGCGACCCGGTCGGCGGCGCGCCACAGGAGGTCGAGGTCGTGCGTGACCATCATGATCGTCAGGCCCAGCGCGTCGCGGAGGCTGCGCACCAGCTCGTCGATGCCGCTCGCGGACAGCGGGTCGAGGCCCGCGGTCGGCTCGTCGAGGAACAGCAGCTCCGGATCGAGCGCCAGCGCCCGGGCGAGCGCCGCGCGCTTCCTCATGCCACCCGAGAGCTCGTTCGGGTACTTCGGCCCCGCGTCCGCCGGCAGCCCGGTCAGCGCGATCTTCACTGCCGCGATCTCGTTGATCACCCGCGGTGACAACTGCGTGTGCTCATGCAGCACCATGCCGACGTTCTCGGTCACCGTCAGCGAGCTGAACAGCGCGCCGCGCTCGAACATCACGCCCCAGCGACGGCGCAGCGGCAGCGCCTGCTCGTCCGACAGCCCGACGACCTCGCGCCCGAAGACCTTGATCGAGCCCGCCACCGGCGACTGCAGCAGGATGACCTCGCGCAGCAGCGTTGACTTGCCGCAACCGCTGCCGCCGACCAGCGCGAAGATCTCGCCGCGCCGCACGGCGAGGCTCACGTTCTCGTGCACGACCGCGTGTCCGAAGCGCGTATGCAGGCCGCTGACTTCGACGATCGCTTCGACCGGGATGGCGGATCCGGGCATCGGGTCAGAGATCGAGGATGTTGAACACGATCGAGAAGATCGCGTCGACGACGATCACCAGGAAGATCGACTGCACGACGGCGATCGTCGTCTGCCGGCCGACGCTGTCGGCGCTGCCCGAGGCCTCGAAGCCGCGGAAGCAGCCGACCAGCGCGATGATCATCGCGAAGACAGGGGCCTTGAAGAGCCCCGTCCAGTAGGTCGACAGCACGATCGCCTCCGACAGGCGGTCGATGAACGCGTCGAAGCTGACGCCGAGCCGGGTCTGCGCCATCAGCATCCCGCCCAGCACGCCGGTGATGTCGGTGTAGACGGTCAGGAGCGGCAGCACGATCACCAGCGCCAGCATCTTGGGCAGCACCAGCAGGTCCTGCGGGCCGACGCCGACGGTGCGCAGCGCGTCGATCTCCTCGGTCACCTTCATCGTGCCGATCTGCGCCGCGTAGGCCGAGCCCGAGCGCCCGGCGACGATGATCGCGGTCAGCAGCGGCGAGAGCTCGCGCAGCATGGCGATGCCGACCAGGTCGGCGACGAAGATGTTGGCGCCGAAGCGCTGCAGCTGGTCGGCGCCCTGGTAGGCGATGACGATGCCCATCAGGAACGAAAGCAGGCCGGTGATCGGCAGCGCATCGAAGCCGGCGCTCTGCATGTTGTGGAGAATCGCCCGCCAGCGGATTCGCCGCGGCTGCAGGATCGAGCGCGCCAGCGCGGAGAACGCCTCGCCGACGAACGCCAGGAACTCGCCGGCGTTGACGAGATCGGCCCAGGCCTTGCGGCCCAGGCTTTCGAGCGTGCCGAGCGGCGGCGGCGGAAGCGCGGAGGCCGGTGTCACGGCGCGGGAGGCGACGAGCTGCACCAGCGCGCCGAACTCGGGCCTGAGGCCGCGGATGCCGGCGGTGCAGCCATGCGCGCGCAGCGCCAGCAGCGTGCGCTGCAGCAGCCATGCGCCGGACGTGTCGAGCGCCGAAATCCCCGCGGCGTCGAGGACGACGTCCCCGGTTTGCGGCCACGGCAGGCCGTCGATGCGTCCCTCCAGCCTGGCGATGCCTTGGATGGTCCACGGCCCGGCGCAGCGGGCCACACGCCCCGCCGCCCCGGCCGTCGGCTCGGGCTCGATCGTCAATTCGGCGGCGGGGGTCGGAATCATCGCAACGCGGCAACGACGTCGGGCGGCGCGTACTCCCCGGCCGATCCGACCGCACGCATCGCTCTAGCCCATTGTCCGCCTGTCCGGGGCGATCGCCAGAAGGCGCGTTGATCGGGATCAATGGCGGCGGGAATTTTCGGCGGGAGACGCAAGTGTGTATGATCCGCACGCCAGCCGATCCCGAATGACCGCCCGCGTGTCCTCCGTCGAACCCTCGCCGCACCTGCCCGCCGCTCCCGTTCCCTGCCCCGTGCGGCGGCGCTCCTCTCGTTCCGGCCATTGGCCGCTGGACGATAATCCGATCCGCCGCCCGATCCTGACTATCGGCACATATCCATGCAATCCGGCAGGGAGACCTTGCGCGGGTGCGCGCCGTGCGCTACCGGAGTTCGGGCTGGATGTTGGTTACCCGCCCACCGGGTAGTTGGACGATTGCGGCTGTAGGCGATGAAAAGGTGATCGTGATCGTCCCATCGTTCCCCGGAGAGGTTGGTCGGCCCGTATATGTGCAGGAAATGCATTGACCACCACGATATTTGTCGAGGGTGGCTGTAAATGATCGACCATTGTTCGCCAAATTTGAAAGCGCCAGATACCACTCCGAATCACCATTTTCCTTGTAGGAATACACAATGACGACCATTACCCCGTTGTGTATATCGATTGTGTATCCAGTGCCGGATTCGTTTGGATTCCACCAGAGTCCAATGACGGGAGTGATGGTGGTCGCATCTGACGCAGGCAGCGTGCCTGATGAAAGGACCGCCCCCCTGTAAATCAACGTGACTTCGCCGCTATTCCTGAACATCGTATTGCGCGAATCCTGCTCAATTGAAAATGTCGTCGTCGTCGTGGATTGGTAGGAGCAACTCCCATTTAGAAGAATGCCGTACTCCACGAGACCTGTTACGCCATCTTGCAACATCGCAAAGTCGGACCCGTGAGTTCCGCACGCATATCGAACCCACAGCAAGCTATTCGTTCGAGAACCCGGACAAGGCTCTCGCCAGAACAGCACATCGAATGCGTTCCCGCTCTTGTCATAGGCGGTAAATGTTACGGCATCTGAAGCAGCCACACTCGGCCCGAATGGATACGTTGATGGTCGAGCGCAAGCGTCTATCGGCACCGCCGCGATTGTGCTGTCAATCATTGCAATGGCAGCGAAGACGAATGCAATGAAGGTGGGAATGGATTGGCCCCGTCCATTGATCGATTGCATATCGATTCTCCCAAGATGGACCCGCGCTAGGCGTATGGTCTTAGCATCGACCTGCTGGTCGCAGGTATCCTTGCGTTAGGTCACAAACGCCGCGAAACGAACGCGCACGCTACGACAGAAACGAGGTTTATACCGGAGACATGGGTAACACTTTCGGCTCGAACGGGTTAGCGACCGGTTCGAGCCGACATGTCTCATGATCGAAGAACCCCAAGTCGTAGTGCATGAAGGTGACGCGCCATATTTCATCGCTCGCCTGCTTGACGCCGACATTTTGTCCGGCGAAGACCTGGCTGAGGTTGATTTTTCGTTTGCCCATGCAAACGCGACCGCAGCGGGTCACGGTGACAGTTCGGTCGTGAAACGGGTAGTCGAGTTCGTCGAGCCCGCGATACGGGCGCGGTGAGGGGCGGTAGAGCTCGGCGGGGTACTTCATGCCCAACGCCTGATGCGGACGCTGGTGGTTGTAGCATTCGATGAAGTCGTCGAAGCGCGCCTGCTGCTGCAGGAAGTTCTGTGCCGCGGGCTTGGTGGCTTCCTTCTTCAGGCTCAGGTGCATGCGCTCGTGGCGGCCATTCTGCTCGGGATGGCCGGGCTTGATGCGCTCGATGCGGATGCCCAGGCGCAGCCACCAGACGGAGAGCTTGCTCAAGCCAAATCGCGCATGGGCGCTGGCAAACGGCACCCCGTTGTCGGTGCGGATCGCCGTGGGCAAGCCGAACTCCTTGAATGTCCGTTCGAACACGGTGAAGGCGTACACCTCCTGGGTAGTCGACAAGGCTTCGCAGGTGAACAGGTAGCGGCTGGCGAAGTCGCTGATGGTGAGGGGATAGCGGTCGCGCCGATCGGCGAGCATGAACTCGCCTTTGTAGTCGGCGCACCACAGCTCGTTGGGGGTCAGCGGGCGCGATAGCGTTGTGCCCCGCGCCTTGTGGTGTCGTTTGCGGCCGTGGTGGACGAGGCCGTGGCGGTAGAGCACCGCGTGCACGGTGCTGATGGCCGGCGTCTGGATGTCGCTGTGCAGGCGGCGTAGCTTCTCCCGGATCGTGGGCGCACCCCAGCTCGGTCGCTCGCGCTTGAGCTGGACGATCAGCTTCTCGATCTGGAACGGCAGCCGGTTGGCATGCCGGTAGGGCCGTCGGCTGCGGTCGGTGAGTCCGTCCAGGCCACAGTCCTTGTAGCGCTGGAAGATCTTGTAGCCGGTCTTGCGCGAGATATCGAACTCGCGGCACAGGGCCGCCATCTTCTCGCCGTCGAGCAAGCGGGCTACGAAGCGGAGACGTTCGTCCATTTTGTAACACTCCTGCCAGGGCACTTTGCACCTCCGCAAACGCCCGAAGTGTTACCTATGTCCCCGGAATGAAGTGTTACCCTTCTCTCAGGAAGGGCACGAGGTTCGCTGCCTCCGTTCCACGTCTGCGGCGGACCGCTGGCGGGACGCTCAATAGCGTTTTTCCGGCGCGGGTTCCGCCCCTGGCGGGTAGTGCATCTTGGACTGCACTTCTCCGTTGAGGAAGACGACCACGATGGTGCCCTTGTCGCCCCGCCACTTGCTTTGCGTGCTGGTGTAGACCTCGTCCACCTTGACCGCAGTGCTGCGCGATTCGCTGGCGATGCCGAGGATCTTGCCGACCTCGGCTTCCTTCATTCCGACGGTGATCTTGTCGTAGTTTTCCTCGTTCACCTTCCTGCCGCAGGCTGCCAGCGTCGCAACAAGAAGCAGCACGGCAGCGGCACCGATCATGTTCATGCCTTCGATCTCCCCGAGGTTGCGCGGCCCCAACCGCAAGAGTCTACCGAGAATTTCGACTGTTGAGATTCGCCGGTCCAGCGCGCGGTGAGACTCTTCGTTCGCCGAGGTCGCCAGCACAATTGACGCTCGCAAGGAAATTCCTTGCAGTGTCCTGCTTTCCCCAAGGCATCGTTCATGATCACCAGCAAGCTGACGACGAAGGCGCAGACGACCATCCCGCAGCCGGTGCGCGCCGCCTTGCACCTGGAGCCCGGCGACGAGCTCTTGTACGAGATCGACGATCAGCGGGTGATTCTCACCAAGGCGAGAAGCAGCGACAAGACGGACGATCCGTTTCGCACCTTCCACGAATGGAGTTCCGCGCCGGACACGAAAGGCTATGCCAAGTCTGCTCCTTGAGGCTGATGTTGATGAACACGTTGAGGCCCAGGCCGAGCGCCGCCGCATCGGCCAGGGCCACGTATTTCTGGATCACCCCGGCGGCTTCGAGGGCCTCGACGCGCATGACGCAAGGCGACGGCGACAGATGCGCCCGGCGCGCGAGTTCCTTGCCAAGGTTGTATCCGCCCCCTTGGGCTCAGCGGTCATCGAGTCCCGGACGATCGACATCGGCGTGCCGGACCGGAGCCCGGCGCGCAGCTTCCCGGTCGGCGCCAGCGCCTGTCCCGACTCCGGACCGGGCCCCGATGGGGCCGTCGCGCATTTTCCAAATGCGTCGTTGATCCAGCGCAAGACGTCCTCCGCCGGCCGGAACAGACTGGACTGAACATCGGGGCCGCTGCACGAGGTCGACGCTGCTGCATGTCGGTTCGTGCTTCACGTCGTTGGACTTCTTCTTACGGAGGGGATCCAGATGGAAAGGTCTTGGGCAATCGCTCTCGCCGCCCTGCTGTCTTCACCGGTCGCGCACTCGTTTACCCCGTGGCAGGGGCATTGGTTGAACTGGAACGAAGCAGGCTCCGGATACAACATCACCGTGCAGAACGGGACGATGATGATGACTATCTTCAGCTACAAGGGCAATGGCGATTCGGAATGGTATCTCGCCTCCGGCAGTCTCACCGGTGGCGGCAGGACGTTCGCCGGGACTCTGGACGTGTATCGCAATGGCCAATGCATCAATTGCTCATTTGCGAATGGCGCGACAAAAGTCGGCAATGACGGAACCATCGGCATCGAATTCGCCGACGAAACACATGCGACGCTGTCCCTTCCGAACGGACGCACGACCAACATCGTGCCATTCAATTTCGGCCAGGGCGAGGCACCGAACGCCCTTCTGGGCGAGTGGATCTACACGTATGACATCAGTTCCACGTGGGCGGACCGGTACGCCTTCAACCGGATAGTCCCCGGGACGGAAAACGGTGACGGGATGGTACTCGGCTCAGCCCGTTTGGCCGCCTGTGAACTGCAAGTGCGGGGTGCGCCGGAGGTCATCGGGATGGTGGTGTGCGCCCAGGTCAACTTGTCCGGAGCGCTGCAGAACGGCTACGTCTACCGTTATGGCATTGAGCAGACCTACGATGGCTATCGGTTTTCCCCCTCGACGAGCAACTTGTATCCGATGAAGGGATTCCTGACGAGATGGAAGGGTGGCCAATCGAAGGCTGCGTTGGTCGTGCCGCCGGAAGCGTCAGCGCTCCGCGATTCGGCCAAGGAAGAGGAAGAGCTCGCTCTGCATGGCAGCGTCTCCAAGGCGCTCGCAGCGGAGATCGGCATCCAGTTCGACAACGTGGCCGCCCGCATACGCGAAGCGCGCGCTCTCCCGTAGCGCGGGCGGACGCGGAACCTTGCAGCAACGGCCCGCGGCATGCTGGCCGCGGTTGCCGTCTATCGGCCGCTGTGCACGACGAGTTGGCTTGTGTGTCCGATGCCGAACCCCTCGCGCTTGGTGTTGGCATCGAGCCCGGTGGCGGCCCGGAAGAGGGTCCCGCTCAGGGTCGCGGCGCCGTGGGATCACGGGAAGCTCATCATCAGGGCCGCCCCGTGGGGCCCGCAATCCCTGCCGGGCGACTACCCGGAGAAAATCGCGGTGTCCTGCGACGACCAGGTTCAGCGGGCGGCTGACTGCTGCAAGAGCTGTCTGCCGACTCCCATCCTCTTGCCGCGCTTCCGCCGCCATCAAGCCAGCGGCAGCGGCAGCGCGGTCTTGTAGCGCACCTGCTTCAGCGCGAAGCTCGAGCGGATCTTCTCGATGCCCGGAATGGGCGTGAGCTGCTCCAGGATGAACTTCTCCAGCTCGCCGATGTCGGCTTGACCGCCACGCGGATCAGGTAGTCGGAGTCGCCGGTCATCAGGTAGCACTCCATCACCTCGTCGTGCTCGGCGATGCGCTGCTCGAAGTCGCGCCAGCGCCTGCTTGCTCTGCTCCTTCAGGCTGATGTTGATGAACACGTTCAGGCCCAGGCCCAGCGCGGCCGCGTCGGCCAGCGCCACGTATTGCTGGATCACGCCGGCGGCTTCCAGCGCCTTGACCCGCATCAGGCAGGGCGACGGCGACAGGTGCACGCGGCGCGCCAGCTCCACGTTGGACAGCGCGCCGTCCGCCTGCAGCTCGGCGAGGATCCGCAGGTCGACGAGGATCAAGCTTCATGTGCTTCATAGATTGCACTTTCGCGAGCATTTTATGCTGTTCATGTGGCTGCAGAGACGACATAATTCGGAACACATATTCGCCTCGCCGTCGAGCTTACTATTGTAGGCCATGAACGCACCAGACCTCCCGCCTCACGCGCTTCGCCCCAGCCCCCCGCGGCGACGCCGATCCCGCAGGAAACCGCCGAGTGGCGCGACGCGTTCCTGTCGCTGGTCGCAGCCCAGGGCCCCGAGCGCGCGCGCTTCATCCTCGACGAACTGGCGCGCCTGGCGCGCGCGCGCGCACGTCGGCTGGCAGCCCGAGCTGGGCACGCCCTACGTCAACACGCATCGCGGTGGACCAGCAGCCCGCCTTCCCGGGCGACCTCGCGATCGAGGAGCGGCTGGCCTCGCTCGATGCGCTGGAACGCGCTGGCGATGGTGGTGCGCGCCAACCAGGCCTACGGCGAACTGGGCGGCCACATCGCCAGCTACGCCAGCGCGGCCGACCTGTTCGAGGTCGGCTTCAACCATTTCTTCCGCGCCCGCAACGACGCAGGCGCTGGGCGACCTGGTGTTCTTCCAGCCGCACAGCGCGCCCGGCGTGTATGCGCGCGCCTTCCTGGAAGGGCGGCTGCGCGAAGCCGACCTGGCGCATTACCGCCAGGAGATCGACGGCGCCGCGCGGCAGCGGAGGCGCGCGCGGCCTGTCGAGCTATCCGCATCCCTACCTGATGCCCGACTTCTGGCAGTTCCCGACCGGCTCCATGGGCATCGGCCCGATCAGCTCGATCTACCACGCGCGCTTCATGCGCTACCTCACGCACCGCGAGCTGCTCGACTGCGACGGCCGCAAGGTCTGGGGCGTGTTCGGCGACGGCGAGATGGACGAGCCCGAGAGCATGAGCGCGCTCACGCTGGCCGCGCGCGAGAGGCTGGACAACCTGGTGTGGGTGGTCAACTGCAACCTGCAGCGCCTGGACGGCCCGGTGCGCGGCAACGGCCGCATCATCGACGAGCTGGAGAAGCTGTTCGCCGGTGCCGGCTGGAACGTGATCAAGCTGGTCTGGGGCAGCGACTGGGACGGCCTGTTCGCGCGCGACACCACCGGCGCGCTGGCGCGCGCCTTCGCCGACACGGTGGACGGCCAGATGCAGACCTTCGCCGCCAAGGACGGCCGCTACAACCGCGACAACTTCTTCGGCCAGAACCCGGAGCTGGCGCGCGCTCGCGCAGGGCATGACCGACGAGCAGATCGACCGCCTGAAGCGCGGCGGCCACGACCTGGTGAAGATCCACGCCGCCTACGCCGCGGCCGCGCGCGCACGCGGGCCAGCCCACGGTGATCCTGGCGCACACCAAGAAGGGCTACGGCATGGGCAGCGCCGGCCAGGGCAGGATGACCACGCACAGCCAGAAGAAGCTCGACGACGCCGACCTGATCGAATTTCGCAACCGCTTCAACCTGCCGCTGTCCGACGAGCAGGCCACGCAGCCTCGCGTTCTTCAAGCCCGCCGACGACAGCGCCGGAGATGCGCTACCTGCACGCAGCAGCGCGCCAGCGCTGGGCGGCTACCTGCCGCAGCGGAGACGCGCGCTGCGCAGTCGGTGCCGGTGCCGGCGCTGGCCGCGTACGCGGCCTTCGCCACCGCAGGCCGGCGGCAAGGAGATGAGCACCACGATGGCCTTCGTGCGCATGCTGGGCAGCCTGCTGAAGGACCAGGCGCTGGGCCCGCGCATCGTGCCCATCGTCGCCGACGAGGCGCGCACCTTCGGCATGGCCAACCTGTTCAAGCAGGTCGGCATCTACTCCAGCGTGGGCCAGCGCTACGCGCCGGAGGACATCGGCTCGGTGCTGAGCTACCGCGAGGCGCTGGACGGCCAGATCCTGGAGGAAGGCATCAGCGAGGCCGGCGCGATCGCCAGCTGGACGGCGGCGGCCACCAGCTACAGCGTGCACGGCCTGGCCGATGCTGCCGTTCTACATCTACTACTCGATGTTCGGCTTCCAGCGCGTGGGCGACCAGATCTGGGCCGCGGCCGACCAGCGCGCGCGCGGCTTCCTGCTCGGCGCCACCTCGGGGCGCACCACGCTGGGCGGCGAAGGCCTGCAGCACCAGGACGGCACCAGCCACCTGGTTGCCGCCACCATCCCGAACTGCAAGGCCTACGACCCGGCGTTCGCCGGCGAGCTGGCGGTGATCGTCGACCGCGGCATGCGCGAGATGCTGGTCGAGCAGCAGGACGTCTTCTACTACGTCACGCTGATGAACGAGAACTACGCCCAGCCCGACCTGCCGCGCCGGCGTCGAGGCGGACGTGCTGCAGCGGCTGCTACCTGTTCGGGCACTGCGATGCGCAGGCCGTGGCGCGGCAAGGCGCGCGAGCGCGCGCCGCGGGTGACGCTGCTCGGGCTCGGGCGCCATCCTCACCGAGGTGATCAAGGCGGCGCGGCAGCTGGCGCAGCAAGGCATCGCCGTGCGACGTGTTCAGCGTGACGAGCTGGAGCGAGCTGGCGCGCGACGGCCAGGCGTGCCGATCCGCGGCGCTCGACGCGATGGCGAAGCCGGCGTGCCGTTCATCGCGCGGCAGCTGGCGCGCGGCGCCGGGCCCATCGTCGCCGCCACCGACTACGTGCGCGCCGTGCCCGAAGCATCCGGGCCTTCGTGCCGGCCGGCCGACGCTACCTCACGCTGGGCACGGACGGCTTCGGCCGCAGCGACACGCGCGCGGCGCTGCGCGAGTTCTTCCGCGTCGACGCGCGCAGCGTCGTGGCGGCGGCGCTGGCGTCGTAGCCAAAGAACGGCCTCCGGGTTTCCCGGGGCCGTCGTGCCGACGGTCACCGCGCGGACTTGCGCGCCCGCGGCTTCGTCCTGGCGGGCTTGACGAGCTCCGCGCGTTGGGCGGCAAGGAACTCGCGGTCGATGAACCGCGCCAGGTGCTCGAGGTCATGCTCACCGACGCCGGCGCGTGCGAAATGCCGCTCCCATCGCGCGCACACCGCGGCCACGTTCACGGCCTCGGTCGTTGCCTCGGCGCCGGACAGCCCGAACAGGCTCGCTTCGGAGAGCGCATTGGCAACGGTGGAGTCGTTGCCGGTGGTGCCCACGCGCATCTGCTGGTAGCCCAGCGCCTGCGCCGTCGGGAGAACGTCGAACGCGGGCGCCAGCAACAGGTGCTGGGCGTCGTCCATCAGCAGCACGTGGTTCTTCTCGTGGTCGTCGGTGTTGTCCATGAGAATGTTGAAGACCATGCGGCGGAAGAGTTCACGCATGTGTGCCCTGGCGGTCCCGCCTTCGACGGGTCCGCGCCGCCGCAACAGTTGCGCGAGCTCGGGATAGCCCATCGCGCTGCCCTCCGCGCGCAGCGCGACGAAGGCGGACTGGCCGTGTATCCGCCGGATGCGTCCGCCCGATGCATCCCGGTCGAAGCGGAGGACGGCGACCGCGTGGCCGCGCTTGAGCGGCACGGGCAGAGTCTCCGCTACGCGGATACCGGCCTTGGCGGCAAGCGTCATGCACGCGTGTTCGACAAGAGGCGCATCGGTGGTCTCGCCGAGTTCGGCGAACTTCACCACCCATGGGCGGCCGTCCATCTCGATCAGCGCCTTGGGCCCTGCTCCGCCGAGCGTCGTGCCCGGCGCGATCAAGCGGCGCTTGCTCTCGGGCACCGGTTCGTTGGCCTCGACGTTGCGCGCAAGCGCGCGAATTTCCTCGACGTCGGCCAGCCGTGGCAAGGGTCCCGACGACTGCGGCGCATACGCATCGGCCGAGGTCGATACGCCCAGGGCTCCGAACCGCTCGTCGCCGGCGAAGTAGAGGTACTCAAGCAGCGACAGTCGCGGCGGCCTGTCGAGGAACCGGATGACGCGCTCGCCCCACCGGTCCGGCCGGGCGTCGTCCACTGCGCCTGCTGCGGTTTCCCGTATAACCGGGAACTTCTCGTCGGACGTGAGCGGCAGGTCCTCGCTCAAAGGGAAGCCTCTGCGCAGCCAATCAGGGGCGTACTGGAGCGACACCCCGGAATTGGCGCGAACGAGCCGCAGCGTGCCCACGAGGACCGGCCGGTCGGGCTGCCCCAGCCACCACAGGGAGAGCTCGTCGGCGACGTGGTACGCGGTCACAGCGGCCTCTCGTCCGGTTCGTCCAGGCGGGCCGAGATGGATGCCGCGTGCCGCGTGGCGCCGCGCCGGCGTGCCTTGCGCACGTCCTGTTCGAGCGCCGCGACGTCGTTGGCCGGGGCCGCGATCTCGGCAAGGGACTGCACGCGTCCCATCAGCCAGAGGGCGCTGGCGTAGGCCGCCATGCTGACGCTCGGGTCACCCCGCTCCAGGCGGATGAGCGTGGGAACGCAGATGCCGATGCGCTGCGCCCAGGCGCGCTGCGATTCCTTGCGGCGAGCGCGGGCGATCGCGATGTTCTCGCCAAGCTGGCGCAAGGCGCTTCTTGCGACCGGAGGCAGCGCTTTCGCGACGGCGGTAGATTTCGACATAACATAAAAATATCATAATCGGCTTTTATAGTAAATTATATGTTATTTCAATCTGATATTTGATATTTGGGGGAACCGCAGGCCAGTGCGCGCGCGATGCAGCCAATTCAACCGGGCGACCCCGGGGCTCGGCCTTCAATTCCGGTCGCAAAGGGGCCGCGACTGCAATGCGGGTTCCGCCGGGTTGTCGTAGAATTTGGGCTTGGCTTGAATGACGGACAAACGGAGAGAACCATGCGAGTCATGCGCGTGTTGCCCAAAGCCCTTTTCTGCCTTTTCGGCGCGCTGGCGGCCGGCGGTGCCGCGACGGCGCAGCAGGTCACCGGCACGTTGGGCTCGCCCAGCGCCACCACGACCGTCAGCAACAGGCAGCTGCCGCCGCCCGATCCGAAGTTCGGCGGCGTGATCAAGGACGGCGCGCTGCAGTCGAAAGCCTGGTGGGCGCCGCGCGTCGTGCCGCCGAAGGGCGCGCCGAACGTGCTGCTGATCATCACCGACGACGCCGGCTTCGGCGTGCCCAGCACCTTCGGCGGCGTGATCCCGACGCCGACGATGGACCGCATCGCGAACGAGGGCCTGCGCTACAACCGCGTGTTCTCCACCGCGCTGTGCTCGCCGACGCGCGCCGCGCTGATCACCGGTCGCAACCACCACTCGGTCGGGTTCGGCGTGATCTCCGAGCAGTCCACCGGCTTCCCCGGCTACAACAGCATCATCGGCAGGGACAAGGCCACCATCGGCCGCATGCTGCTCGACAACGGCTACAGCACCTCCTGGTTCGGCAAGAACCACAACACGCCGGCGTTCGCGGCCAGCCAGGTCGGGCCGTTCGACCAGTGGCCGAGCGGCATGGGCTTCGAGTACTTCTACGGCTTCGTCGGCGGCGACGCCAACCAGTGGGAGCCGAACCTGTTCCGCAACACGACGCAGATCTATCCGTTCCTGGGCAAGCCGGGCTGGAACCTGATCACCGGCATGGCGGACGAGGCGATCGACTGGATGACGCGCATCCACCAGACCGACCCGAGCAAGCCGATCTTCATCAAGTACGCCCCGGGCGCCACGCACGCGCCGCACCACCCGACCAAGGAGTGGGTGGACAAGATCAGCGCGATGCACCTGTTCGACGACGGCTACGAGAAGCTGCGCGAGCGCATCTTCGAGAACCAGAAGAAGCTCGGCGTGATCCCGAAGGACCTCACGCTCACGCCCTGGCCCAATGAAATGCTGAAGCCCTGGAATCAGCTCAGCGCCGACGAGAAGAAGCTGTTCATCCGCCAGGTCGACGTGTTCGCCGCCTACGCCGCATACAACGACTATGAGATCGGCCGCGTGATCCAGCACTTCCAGGACCTGGGCAAGCTCGACAACACGCTCGTCATCTACATCAACGGCGACAACGGCACCAGCGCCGAGGGCGGCCCGCTGGGCACGCCGAACGAAGTCGCCTTCTTCAACGGCATCAACGCGATGCCCGTCGACGTGCAGATGAAGTGGTACGACGTGTGGGGCACCGAGCAGACCTACAACCACATGTCGGCCGGCTGGTCGTGGGCCTTCGACACGCCCTTCGACTGGTTCAAGCAGAACGCCTCGCGCCTGGGCGGCATCAACCAGAACATGGTCGTGTCGTGGCCGGCGCGCATCAAGGACAAGGGTGCCCTGCGCGAGCAGTTCGTGCACGTGATCGACGTCGTGCCGACGATCCTCGAGGCCGCCGGAATCAAGGCGCCGGAAATGGTGGACGGCATCAAGCAGGCGCCGATCGAGGGCACCAGCTTTGCCTACACCTTCGACCCGGCCAACGCCAAGGCGGCGTCGAAGCACAAGACGCAGTACTTCGAGATGATGGGCCAGTGGGCGCTCTACGAGGACGGCTGGCTTCTCTCCACCAAGGTCAACCGCGCGCCGTGGCAGGCATTCGGCCCGGCCAATCCGGATCCGCTGAACAACCAGGTCTTCCAGCTCTACGACCTCACCAAGAGCTGGAACCAGACCGACGACGTCGCGGCGAAGTATCCGCAGAAGGTCAAGCAGATGCGGGCGAATTTCGTCGCCGAGGCGAAGAAGCGCCAGGTGTTCCCGCTCGACGCGTCGGTGGCCGCGCGCATCGTCGCGCCGCGCCCCAACATTACCGCGGGCCGCAGCGAGTTCGTCTACACGCGGCCGATGACCGGGCTGCCGCAGGGCGACTCGCCGTTCATCCTGAACGCGTCGTACACGTTCACCGCCGACATCGAGGTGCCGCAGGCGGGCGCCGAGGGGATGATCGTCACGTCGGGCGGGCGCTTCGGCGGCTACGGCTTCTACCTGCTCAAGGGCAAGCCGGTGTGGCTGTGGAACCTGGTCGACCTCGAGCGGATCAAGTGGGAAGGCCAGGAGGCGCTTGCGCCCGGCAAGCACACGCTCGAGTTCGACTTCAAGTACGACGGCCTCGGCGCGGGCACGCTGGCGTTCAACGACTTCAGCGGCCTCGGCCGCCCCGGCACCGGCACGCTCAAGGTCGACGGCAAGGTCGTCGAGACCAAGACGATGCCGAAGACGCTGCCGATGATCCTGCAGTGGGACGAGAGCTTCGACATCGGCTCCGACACGCTCACCGGCGTGAACGACGCCGACTACAAGCCCCCGTTCGCGCTGACCGCCAAGCTCAACAAGCTGACGATCAAGGTGGATCGGCCGACACTCTCGGCTGCAGACATCAAGAGGCTCGAGGCTGCGCAAGCCGGGGCGCTCGACGGCAAGCCGGCGACTCGCGCGCAGCCCGCGCCGCGTTAGCCCGCCAGGACGAAGCCCCGCGACGGTCGCGGGGTCTTCTGCGGGGCCGTCATGGTGCTCCGGCCGGGATGTGTCGCGTCAGCGCCGCGGATGCCGGCGATTGCTCGCCGGCATGCGGTGCAAGGATCACTGAACCCGCACGACCGCGGGCGGCTGCCAGGTGCCGTCGATGATCGAAGGCGGGGCCGTGTTGGGCCAGTACAAACGCAGGGTGAGCGCGAACGGCCCTTCCGGCGCGGGTAGCCAGTTGGCTTCGCTGGCCGCTCCCGGCGACTCGTGCTGGAAGTAAAGCGTCAGCGACCCGTCGGCGTTGTACTTCAGATTGTCGCGCGGGCTCACCGTCAGCTTGTTCAGCGGGTTGGGGTAGAACCAGAGGCCGCCGTCGCTCGTGTACATCGTGATCGACCAGAATGCCTGCGGATTGACCGGCGGCATCTGACCCTTGGGGAAGGTCAGCGTGTATTTGCCGGCGCCCGTGAGCTTCTGGCCCGTGCTGTCCTGGGTCGTCGTCGGATACAGCGAGACGTGGGGCAGTTGCGACGGCCAGCCCATCGCGGCCCACGCCCCGCGCTCGACGTAGTTGATCCCGTAGGTGCCGCCGACCAGCGTGACGCGCCAGCCGTTCACGTTCTTGCCCAGGCCGTCCCAGCCCTCGGACATGCGCTTCAACGCGATCTCGGGCACGTCCTTCAGCGCCGCCTGCACTGCCGGATCGAGCTTGCCGGGGTCGAACGGCTGCCCCGGCACGATGCCGAGCCTCGCCATGCGCGCGAGCATGGGCGCATCTTGCGGCGCCGGCGGTGCTGCGCCGGCCATCAGCCGGGTCAGCAGGTTGAAGTAGCCGTTCGTGCCAAGCGCCAGGATCGCCGCCTGCGGCTTCTCGGTCATGCTGAAGCCGGGATTCGAGTCGACGGGCGGTGCGGTGAACGTGTAGGGCTTGCCGTAGGCAGACAGCGGCATGACCTTGTACTGCGCCTGCAGCGCATGCACCTTCGCCAGGTCCTCCGGCGTGTTCAGCGCGTAGGTTCGGCCGAGGATCACCATGTAGCGCGTCGGGAAGCTGATGTGCGTCATGCCCTTCGGCACCGTCCCTTTCCAGCCGGGACCGGTGAACAGGTAGGTCATCGCCTTGGCGCCGGTGGTGTTGGTGCCGACGCTGTCCTTGACGATCATCCAGAGATCGACGAGTTCGAACGTGAAGAAGCGGCCGTTGATCTCGGGATGGCTGAATACCTGCGGCTCCGTCAGGTCGAGCCAGGCCAGCGAGTACAGCGTGTCGGCATTGGTGGCCGAGACGCCGCGGTAGCTTGCCGGCGGATAGCCCTTGACGTTGAAGAAGGTGCCCGTCGGCGCGCGCAGTTGCTCGACCGCCGCCACGTTGCTCATCTGCACGCGCGTGACTTCCGTGGTGATCAGCGAATAGCCGTAGATGTAGGCGTCGAGCGCGATGCTGCGCGCCTCCTCGGCGCTGAGGGTGGACGACTGTTGCGCATGGACCGGCGCATTGGCGGTCCCGAACAGGATTGCAAGCGCCAACGCAGCCTGGACAAGCATGGTTCGCATCATGGAGTTACTCCCTGTGCGCCGGTCCGCCGGCGCCTGGTTTTCGATCGGGTTGACGGTGCGCCCCGCAGCGCGTGCGCAATGGGGGGCGTGAGCGATTACTGCAGCACGAGCACGCAATGCTCGCGCTTCATCCCGCGTGCGCAGCGCAGCCCCATGACCTCGTCACCGCCGTTGCGGCGAACGAGATCGACCAGGCGCGCCCGGGCATCGCCGGACAGCGCTTCGGCCGCGGCCTGCGCTTTCCCGAACATCCACAGGCCGTGCGGCGCGCTTGCCCGCTGCACCGTGCAGCCGCGCCAGTTGCCCTGGACCATGCCGGTGGTCGGATGCACCTTGCGCTCGGCGTCGATGTTCACCAGGCTGCCTTCCGGCAACCCGCTGCTCCAGGCATTGAACGAGGCCGCGTCGGGCAGCAGCAAGGCGCCCCAATCCTGGAAGAGCAGCGCGAGCACGGGTTCGAGGGTGGGCGCAATCGCGTCGTCGGCCAGCCACGCCTCGGGGCGGTCGGCAAACTCGGAATCGGCAATGCCCGGCAGGTTCATGCGCTCGGTCCAGCGATAGACGTTCGGCGCGCGGTTCTTCATCAGTCCCGCCGGGTAAGGGTCGCGCCCGAGGTGCGCGAACAGCGGCGCCATCATGCCGAAATCCGCAACGCTGGGATGCCCGCCCAGCAGGTAGGGATGGTGCTGGAAGTGAATGTCGAGGGCGTCGAGCAGAGCCTCGTACGCCGCCTCGATGGCGGGAATGGTCTCTGGATAGACGCCCAGCGGCGGCAGGAAGCCGCTGAAGTAGTCCATCAACGCGGCGCCAGCGGCCAGTCGCTCCTCGCGATTGGGCCCCGAATGCACGGCGCGTCCGAACTCCGCGCGCAGGAAGTTTTCCTGCTCGGCGCGATAGGACCAGCGGTAGTGCATGGCGGCGGGGAGCAAGCCCTCCGATCCGAAGCCGTCGACCAGCAGCGCGACGACGCGCTGCACGCCGGACGTGGGGACCATGGGGTGGGCCGGCACCTGCGCCTCGAGGAAGTCGATGATGTCGCTGGAGTCCTGCAGGATCCGCCCATCCGCAGTTTCGAGGACCGGAACGACGAACATGCCGATCGCGGGCACGATGCGCTGCTGGAACTCGGGGTGCGCCGGCGTGCGCTCGCGGAAGGCGATGCGCTTCTTGAGCAGATACGAGCGGATCTTGCCGCTGTAGAGGGAGTGCGGCGTGCTCCACAGGGTATGGACGGGTGCCTGGTCGTGATGGCTGGTCATGTGCTGTCCTCCTTGGGTGCCGGGCAAGTGATTTCCTGAGCCGGTCGGGATCCGGCATCGGCAAAGGGCACCGGCGAAGCATGTGGATTGTGCGCAGTTCCGGGAGTATAAACTTCACACTTCACGCCAATCGTCAGAGCCCCCGAAACCATTCCACGTCGGCATGCCACTGTACGAACCGTATCTGCCCACGCGCTACGTCGCCCCGTTGTTCACCATCCTGGCACGACACGATGCCCGGGGCCTCGAACGCATACTCGCGCGCACCGGGCTGTCGCGGGAAAAACTGGAGTCCGACGGCTCGTTCGTCACCTTCGACGAGTTCGATCGCGTGCTATGCGCCGCCGCTGAGGAGCTGCACCGCGACGACCTGGGTTTCGAGCTCGGCCGGATGATCACGATGGATGATCACGATGCACTGAGCATGGCGCTGCGCCAGTGCGCCACCGCCGACGAACTGCTGCGCATGGTGGCGCGCTTCCGCAAGCTGGTCACCAACGGCATGTTCTTCGTCTACGCGCGGCATGCAACCCACGGCGAATTCATCTTCCGGCCTGCCGCCGCGATGGGAACGCGGACGCTCCACGCGCTGGAAGAACTGTTCGCGGTGTCGTTCCACAATGACTTCACGGCGCTCCTCGCGCACGCGCCCGGCGTGGAGATCTCGCTGTCGATGCCGAGGCCGGCCCACGTCGAGCGCTACCGCGCACTGCGCCCGACACGCTTCCATTTCGGCGCCAATGCCTTGCCCGAGGTGCGCTGCCGGCTACCGGTGGCCCTGCTCGACACGCCGCTCGCTCATCCCGGCGGAAGGGCGCCGGGCCAGGTCGCCCTGCCCGCCAGCACCGGGCCGGGCGGCGCGCTCTCGACCGAGTACAGCCAGTGGGTGGCGATGATCCTGCGCGAAGCGGAGGGAATCCAGCCGAGCCTTTCCGACTTGGCGGGGATGCTCAACATCAGCGCGCGCACGCTCAATCGCAAGCTGATGGCCGAAGGCACGTCTCTTCGCGCGCTGAACACGACCATCCGCTTCGAGCGGGCGAGGCTGCTGCTGTCGAAGTCGACCGAGCCGATCAGCCAGATTGCCTACCGGCTGGGGTACTCCTCTCCCACGAGCTTTCATGCCGCGTTCCGCAAGAGCGCAAAGCTCGGGCCGCGCGAGTTCCGGGCAGCCTCGGGGAGCGTCGGTCGCCCGCAGCGGTCGTGAGCTTCCGGCGGCGACGAGGGCGCGGGCCGCGCGCTTCGGGCCGGTCAGCCGCCAGTCGGGAGTCTCCGGGTCAGCGCCGCGCGGCGATCTTCCGCCGTTACAATCGGCTAAGGGCGGTCTGAAGGAATCGCCGGGGAAGGACATCGAATGGCAAGCCGAACGGTGGTAGCGCTGCGCAGGCACAAGCACGCCGTGCTGCTGGGGCTGCTGCTCGTGGCGCTCGCGCTATCGACCGTCAACGTGCGCGGTGCGCACGGGCTTCATACCGACGTCTTCCGCACCGTCCTGGGTCTGGCGACGTGGTTCACCGTGTTCAATCGCCCTCGCGACCGGGCGGCGATGGGAGCGGTGCTCGCTCTGAGCGTGGCGCTCGGCTGGGGGCGCTATTTCGTGCCCGCGGGCCTCGATCACGCGGTGGCGCTCGCGAACCAGTCGGCGCAGGCGGTGTTCCTCTGGGGCGCGGTCTGCGTGATCCTGCGCGACCTGTTCCGCCAGCCGCCAAACGGCGCCGAAAGCGTGCTGGGCGCGATCTGCGGCTACCTCATCGCGAGCGACGCATGGGCGCGCATCAACGCGATCGCCTACCTGCTCGTCCCGTCGTCCTACAGCATCGCGCCGGAGGTCGCCGCGCTCCTGCACGACTGGCACGGCCGGGAGGCACTGTTCACGTATTACGCCTACGCCCAGGTGCTCACGATCGGCTACTCGGACGTGACGCCGATACGCGCGCCGGCGACGACGCTGAGCCTGTTCGCCGCCTTGTTCGGCGTGTTCTACACGGCCGTCGTCGTGTCGCAGTTCGTGGGCCTCGCGCAGAGCGGGAAGCCCGCGCCGCCGGACGGCGAGTGACGCCGGCGGTCGCGCGACGAAGCTCCGCTTGCCCGACCTCTGCGCCGCCGAACGGCAGCTCCGCGATCGTCACTTGCGCGCGGCGGCCTTGCGGGCGAGATCGATGTCCACGTACTTCCAGGTAAACCCGAAATTGGCGGGGTAATAGCCCTTGAGCCACGGCTGCATGAACGCATGGCCCATCGGGTAGGTGCGGTAGAGGATCGGGGCATAGGCGGCGACGATCTCCGACATGCGACGCGCCAGCGCGTTGCGCTGCGGGCCGGGCGGCGTGCGCACGAACGCCTCGTACGCGGCGTCGTAGTCGGCGTTGCGAAAGCGCGCGTGGTTCGTGTCCGGCGGCGACTTGCCCCAGAGTGTCGACAGGATGGCGAATCCCGACGGGCTCGGCGCGCGGTAGCCGAGGTCAAAGATCTGCAGCTGGCCGGCGTTGGCCTGCTTCAGCAACTCGCCGAACGGTGCCGTGCGCACCTCGAGTCGCAGGCCGAGCGCCTTCATGTTCTTGAGCCACAGCTCGTCGTTCTGCCGCGACAGCGTGTCCGGCATCGAGTTCTGCACCAGCACCAGCGGCGTGCCGTCGGGGCGCTCGCGATAGCCGTCGCCGTCGCGGTCCCGGTAGCCGAAGCGCTCGAGCAGCGCGCGCGCGGCCGCCGGATCGTACGCGGAGCGCTTCGGTGCGTGCGGGTCGTGACCGTCGACACCCGGCGGCAGCAGCTGGGTGGCCGGCAGGCCGTCGCCGCCCTGCACGACCCGGATCAGTTCCGCCACGTCGAACCCCAGGCCGATCGCGCGGCGCAGCGCGATCCGCTCCGGCGCATACCCGCCGACGACAGGATCGTCCATGTTGAAGTACGTGTACATCAGCGCGGGCACGGCGTAGCTCACGTGGCGGATGCCGCGCGCCGCGTACTCCGGCCGCAGCTTGCCGTCGCGCAGCAGCCGTTGCGACGCCGCGCCGCCGAGCAGCGCGTAGTCGAAAGCGCCCTGGTCGAACTTGAGCAGCTCCGGCAGTTCCTCTTCGATGATGTCGAGCTCGATGCGGCCCAACGCCGGCAGCCGCACGCCCTTCATGCCGGCCGCGAACTTTGCATACGCCGGATCGATGTCCTCCGGGAACGCGAGCGCGCGATAGCCCGGGTTCGCTTCGAGCACGATGCGCGAGCCGCGCTTCCACTCCTTCAGCCGGTAGGGTCCGGTGCCCACCGGCGCCGCCGAGGTGTCGGCGCCGCGCGCCTCGATCACTTCGCGGGCGACGGCGAGCGCGCGCCAGCTCGCGAGGCGCTCGAGCAGCGTGTAATCGACGGCGGCGAGCCGGATCTCGAGCGTGTGGCGGTCGAGCGCGCGCAGGCCCGCGATCGGCGCATCGTAGTCGAAGCGGCCGCCGGGCTTTCGCGCCGCGTCGACCACGGGGCGCGCGCCGACGATCAGGTCGGTCAGCGTGACATCGCCGCCGGCCTTGAGGTTGGGGTCGAGCCAGCGCTTGATCGAGTAGACGTAGTCCTCGGCGACGAGCTCGCGCGGACGTCCGCCGAACGCCGGATCGTCGGTGAACCGGATGCCCGGGCGCAGCCGGATCGTCCAGCGCCGGCCGTCGTCGCCGATCTCCGGCAGGGCGACCGCCGTGTTGGGAACGACCCGCACCGGGTCGGCGAGGTACGAGTACTCGTAGAGGCCCTCGAAGATCTGCTGCGTGACGCGCACCGAATACAGGTCGCCGATCTGCTGCGGATCGAGCGCACTGATGTCGGGGAAGGCGATGCGCAGCACCTTGTTCGCGTCGGCCGCCAGCCCGCTCGCGGCCGACAATGCCAGCGCCGCGGCGGCCACGATGCGCGCGAGTCTTCTCATCGGCGCAGGATACCGCACACCGGGAGGCGCACTACCGCTGGCCGGCGAACTGGATGGGGCGCCGGAAAATGAGGGATACTTGAGGCATGCAATCATCGTCCGGCGAACGGCTGCGTTGCGCGCTGCAGACGCCGGCGTCCTGCGGCGCGCGGTCCGCGATCCGCCGCGCGCGTATCCGGGCCATCGTGGCGCGTGCCGCGCGGCGTGCCCTGCCCTGCGTCGCGGCGGCCGCTAGGCGAGCAGCATCCGGCCCCACACCGTCAGCAGCACGATGCAGAGCGCGATCGAGCCGTACTTCCAGAGGTGCCCGTTGCGCCGCTCGACAACGTAGAACGGTGCACGTCGCCAACGCCGTTCGTGCTTCCGTCGTTCGACCATTCATCTCCCCCTGTCGATTTCTGACGCACGATCGGTATCCAACCAAGACCCTGATCCGACTGTGCCCAAAGCGGTGGTCGCAGTCAATCGCGGGGCATCGCACTGTCGACTGCAACGTCCCGGTCGAACCGGGTGAGCGCTGACGTGGGACGCCGGCGGACCATCGACATCGTCGTGCCGATTCACGACGCCTTCGAGGAGGTCGTCGCGTGCGTCGAGAGCGTGCAGAGAAACACCAGCGACTATCGGCTGATCCTGATCGACGACTGCTCGACGGACGAGCGGATCGGCGCGTGGTTCCGCCGCCTCTCCACGGTGAAGACGCCGCACGTCGTCTTGTTGCGCAATGACAACAACCTCGGGTTCGTAGGCAGCGTCAATCGCGGCATGGCCTTCGGCCGCGACGACGTCGTCCTGCTCAATTCGGATACGGTGGTCACGCGGGGGTGGCTGGACAAGATCAGGCGCTGCGCCGCGTCCGATCCCGCGATCGGAACCGTCACGCCGTTCTCGAACAACGCCGAGATCTGCTCCTTTCCGCTGTTCTGCCAGGACAATCCCGCGCCCGACGATCCGGAGCAGGTCAACCGGGCGATGGAGCTCGCGGCGGTGCCGCTCTATCCGGAAATGCCGACGGCGGTGGGCTTCTGCATGTACATCCGCCGCCGGCTGATCCGCGAGATAGGCGCCTTCGACCCCGCATTCGGCAAGGGCTACGGCGAGGAAAACGACTTCAGCATGCGCGCCCGCGCCGCAGGCTGGCGCAACGTGCTGTGCGACGACACGTTCGTCGTGCACCTGGGATCGCGCTCCTTCGGCGGGCACCGGCTGGCGATGATCGAACAGAATCTGCTCAAGGTTCTGGCGAAGCATCCCGACTACATGGTGCTGGTGCGCAAGTTCATCGCAGAGGATCCGCCCGGGCCGATACGCAGCATGGTCCGCTCGCAGCTCGCCGTGCTCGCCGGCCGGGACAAGCGGGGCGTGCTGCACGTCCTGCACCCGCGCGGCGGCGGAACGGAGAAGTACGTGCAGGAGTTGATCGCGGCGTCGCGCGACGGCTACCGGCATTACTTCCTCCGGGTCATGCCCGACCGCTGGCGGGTGGTGGACGTCAACGGCGCGGAGCCGCAAAGCTACGACTCTCCGCGCGAGGGCGAGGGCGACGCCGCCGGCGGCGACTGGCTGCGCTCGCTGTGCGCGTGGCTGCACGTCGATCTCGCGCACGTGCACAGCCTGGTCGACAGCGGCGAGGACCTGCTGCGGATCCTGAAGGAGGCCGCGATCCCCTACTGCTATTCGGTGCACGACATGTACCTCGCGTGTCCCACGGTCTACCTGATCGACAGCGCGGGCGCCTACTGCGAGGCGACGACCGACGTCGCCGCGTGCCGCAGTTGCCTGTCGAAGTGCAGCGGGCTGGAGGACACCGACATCGCGGGCTGGCGCGCCCGCTACGGAGCCTTCCTCGCCGGGGCGAGCAGGGTGTATGCGCCGTCGCAGTGGGCGCGGGACACCCTGGTCAAGTACTACCCGGGCATCGCCGTCGCCGTCGCGCCGCCGTGGCCCGTGCCCGCAGGCGAGGACCGGACCCGCGACGCGCCCGGCGCGTTCGCGCTGCCGAGCGACGAATGCCGGCACATCGGCGTGCTGGGGGCCATCGGTCCCGAGAAGGGCGCGCGCCTGCTCGAGAGCCTGGTCGAGCGGATCAGGCAGCGGCGCCTACCGCTGCGCTTGGTCGTCATCGGCTACACGGACCGCGAGAGCCGCCATCAATCGAGCGACGCGGCGTTGACTATCCACGGCGCGTACCGCGGCGAGGAGATCGCGGGCCTGTGCGATCACTATCGGATCGCCCTCATGCTGTTCCCGACGATCTGGCCGGAAACGTTTAGCTACACGCTGAGCGAGGGCTGGATGGCCGGTCGCCCGGCGCTGGTTCCGCCGCGGGGCGCGTTGCAGGAACGCGTGCTCGCCACGGGCGCCGGCTGGACGATGGACGGCTTCCCGAACGTGGACGCGATGCTCGACCAGATCATGGCGCTGACGGCGCCGGAGAATGCGAAGGAACTGGAGTCGAGGTCGCGCCTGGCGGCGGCGGTCTACCGCGATGCCGGACCGGCGGGCGCCGCGGCAGGCGACCTCTACCGCGATCTCCTCGCCGGCGCGCCGGCGCGCGCGGAGCAACCGGTTTCCCGCTACGGCATCTATCGGGCGGCGTGCCGCGCGCTCGATACGGAGCCCTTGCCGCCGCCGGCAGCGCCTGCGGCGACGCAGAACAATGAGCCCGGCACGGCGATCGGGCGCCTGCTGCGGCTGTTCCGCCGTTAGCCGGCGCGCAGGTCCGGGGAGCGCGCAGAGGGTTCAAGGAGGCCGGCCGGCGGCGCGATTCGTTGGTGTAACCTTGGCGTCGTCGCGCCCGCGCCGGAGCAGCCGACGGCCCGCGCTGCCACCCGGCCGCGCCACGCACAATCAGCGATGGAGGGAATCGCCATGTCGAACCTGACCGATCTCGCGCACGATCCGCGCTACGACGCGACGCGCGAGATTCGCGCGCCGCGCGGCACGCAGCGCACGTGCAAGAGCTGGCTGACCGAGGCCGCGTACCGGATGATCCAGAACAACCTCGATCCGGAGGTCGCCGAGAATCCGAAGCACCTCGTGGTCTACGGCGGCATCGGGCGCGCGGCGCGCGACTGGCACTGCTTCGACAACATCCTCGCGGCGCTCAGGGACCTGGAGGACGACGAATCGCTGCTGATCCAGTCGGGCAAGCCGGTCGGCGTCTTCAAGACGCACCCGGACGCGCCGCGCGTGCTGATCGCCAACTCGAACCTCGTTCCGCGCTGGGCCACGTGGGAGCACTTCAACGAGCTCGACCGCAAGGGCCTGTTCATGTACGGCCAGATGACCGCCGGCAGCTGGATCTACATCGGCAGCCAGGGCATCGTCCAGGGCACGTTCGAGACCTTCGCCGAAGCCGGCCGCCAGCACTTCGGCGGCAGCTGGGCCGGGCGCTGGATTCTCACGGCGGGCTTGGGCGGCATGGGCGGCGCGCAGCCGCTGGCGGCCACGCTCGCCGGCGCAGTCTCGCTCACCGTCGAATGCCAGCAGTCGAGCCTCGACTTCCGCCTGCGCACGCGTTACCTCGACAAGATCGCGACGCGATCTCGACGACGCGCTCGCGCTCGTCGCGCACCACTGCGCGCGCAGGGAAGCGGTGTCGATCGGTCTGCTCGGCAACGCCGCCGAGGTGCTGCCGGAGCTCGTGCGGCGCGCCGCGGCCGGCGGGATGAAGCCCGATCTCGTCACCGACCAGACGTCCGCGCACGATCTCGTCAACGGCTACCTGCCGATCGGCTGGAGCGTCGAGCAGTGGAAGGCCGCGCAGCGCGACCACGGCGTGCACGCGCGCCTGACCGAGGAAGCCGCCGAGGTCCTGCGCGATCCACGTGCAGGCGATGCTCGACTTCCACGCGATGGGCATTCCCGTGGTCGACTACGGCAACAACATCCGCCAGGTCGCGTTCGATCGCGGCGTGAAGAACGCGTTCGACTTCCCCGGATTCGTGCCCGCCTACATCCGGCCGCTGTTCTGCGAAGGCAAGGGGCCGTTCCGCTGGGTCGCGCTGTCCGGCGACCCCGAGGACATCTACCGGACCGACGCCAAGGTCAAGGCGCTGTTCCCGCAGAACACGCACGTGCATCGCTGGCTCGACATGGCGCGCGAGCGCATCGCCTTCCAGGGCCTGCCCGCGCGCATCTGCTGGCTGGGCCTGGGCGAGCGGCACCTCGCCGGCCTCGCCTTCAACGAGATGGTGCGCACGGGCGAGCTGAAGGCGCCGATCGTGATCGGCCGCGACCACCTCGACACCGGCTCGGTGGCGAGCCCCAACCGCGAGACGGAGAGCATGCGCGACGGCACCGACGCCGTGTCGGACTGGCCGCTGCTCAACGCGCTGCTCAACACCGCGGGCGGCGCCACTTGGGTGTCGATCCACCACGGCGGCGGTGTCGGCATGGGCTATTCGCAGCACGCGGGTGTGGTCATCGTCGCCGACGGCACGGAGGCGGCGGCAAGGCGCCTCGCGCGCGTGCTCTTCAACGACAGCGCCTCCGGCGTGATGCGGCATGCCGATGCCGGGTACGAATCCGCCATCGCCTGCGCGAAGGATAAGGGTGTCCGCATCCCCGATGTCGCCTGAGCTCGGCGGCGTGACGCGGCGCGCGGCGGCACTGCGCCGGCGCCGCGCGCGCAGACGCGGGTGGCCCCGGTGACCGCCGCGGCGGGCGGCGAATGGGATGCGCTGTGGACCAACGTCCATCTCGCCACCCTCGCTGGCGCGCAGGACTACGGGGAAATCAGGGACGGCGCGCTCGCCGTGCGCGACGGGCGCATCGCCTGGCTCGGACCGCGCTGCGAGCTTCCGGCGGGATGCGCGGCACGCGTGGTGGAGGACGGCCGCGGCGCGTGGCTGCTGCCGGGCCTGATCGACTGCCACACGCACATCGTCTACGCCGGCAATCGCAGCGACGAGTTCGAGGACCGCCTGCGCGGCGTGAGCTACGAGGCGATCGCCCGCCGCGGCGGCGGCATCGTAGCGACGGTGCGCGCCACCCGCGCGGCGACGCCGGAGGAGCTGCTTGCCGCGAGCCTGCCGCGCCTGGCGACCCTGCTCGCCGAGGGCGTGACGACGATCGAGATCAAGTCCGGCTACGGGCTTGGCGCTCGAGGCCGAAGCGAAGATGCTGCGCGTCGCGCGGCGCATCGGCGCCGCGCTGCCGCGTGCGCGTGCGCACCACGTTCCTGGGCGCGCACGCGGTGCCGCCGGAATTCGCGGGCCGCGCCGATGCCTACATCGACGCCGTGTGCGCGCAGATGCTGCCCGCGCTGGCAGCCGAGGGTCTGGTCGACGCCGTCGACGCGTTCTGCGAGAACATCGGCTTCAGCGCGGCGCAGACCGGGCGCGTGTTCGACGCGGCCCGCGCGGCTCGGCCTGCCGGTGAAGCTCCACGCCGAGCAGCTCTCCGACCAGGGCGGCGCGGCGCTGGTCGCGCGGTTTCGGCGGGCTGTCGGCCGACCACCTGGAGTACCTCGCCGACGACGGCGTCGCGGCGATGGCCGCGGCCGGCACCGTCGCCGTGCTGCTGCCCGGCGCCTTCTACTTCCTGCGCGAGACGCGGCTGCCGCCGGTGCAGGCGCTGCGCGACGCGGGCGTGCCGATCGCGGTCGCCACCGACTGCAATCCAGGGACGTCGCCGCTCACGTCGCTGCTCGCGGCGATGAACATGGCCTGCACGCTGTTCCGCTTGACGCCGCTGGAAGCGCTGGCGGGCGCGACGCGCAACGCGGCGCGCGCACTCGGCATCGCCGACGAGGTCGGCAGCCTGGAGCCGGGCAAGGCGGCCGACTTCGCGCTGTGGGACATCGCACGCCCCGCCGATCTCGCCTACGGCATCGGGCAGAATCCCTGCCGCGTCGTGGCGAACCGGGGCGTCGTGCGCGATGCGCGCGTCGTCGCGCGGCAGGCGTAACCCGATCACGCACCCAAGGCATGCGACGCGAGGGCGCCGCCGCTGCGCGATGCCACCCGCGGGAGGAGGCGGGCAATGACCGCTTCGGCCAGGAAGCGAGGCTTCGGAGCAAGCAGGAGAAATTCGATAATGGCAGTTGCCGGGGCCTTGCATCGATCGGTATGCTGGCGAATCCATGCGCGCCGGCCAATGCGCAGGGCGCAACCAAGGGCAAGACCGCTGGCCACTGCAAGCTGGCCGACTTCGAACAATCGTGGGTGCACAGGCGAGGTTGAAGGACATGAGGTCGATGACGATGGGAAGGATTGCGGAACGGCTGCTGGTGGCAGCTTTCTGCGTGGCGGCAAGCGCCTGGGCACTGGCGGCCGACGGCATCGAGTCGAGGCCGATCCAGTTCGCCAAGGGCGCCTCGTCGGCGACGGTGAAGGGCTCGATCAAAGGCCGCCAGACCCTCGACTACAAGCTGGTCGCCAAGGCCGGCCAGACGATGACCGTGGCGCTGAAGTCCAGCAGCGCGTCCAACTACTTCAACGTTCTCCCCCCCGGATCCAACGATGTCGCGGTCTTCATCGGCTCGACTTCAGGCAACGAGTGGACGGGAACGCTCGAGGCCAGCGGCACCTACACGATCCGCGTCTACCTGATGGGCGCCGCCAGCCGCAGCGGGTCGGCCACCTTCGCATTGACGGTTGGCGTCACAGGAGCTCCGGCCAACGCGGCAGCCGCCGCGAACGCAGCGCCCAAGCCCGACCCGACCGAGCGCGCCGGGGCGGGCAGATTCGACGCGACCGGCAGCATTCCCTGCGCGCAGGCCAGGGGGCAGCCGATGGAACAGTGTCAATACGGCGTTGCGCGCGCCGGAGGCGGCACGGCTACGGTCGCGGTGACCCGGCCCGATGGACGCAAGCGCGTCATCTTCTTCGACAAGGGTAAGGCCACGGGCGCCGATCTCAGCCAGGCCGACGGCAACATGGCGTTCCGCGCGACCAAGCAGGCCGACCTGTTCATGATCCAGGCAGGAGACGAGCGCTACGAGATTCCGGAGGCCGTGATATCCGGTGGTTGATGTGACCGGCGAGCTAAACGGTCGGCAAGATTACCGGGTACTGGTTGTACAACTTGGCCAGAGCCCTTGTCGCCCCGCACGACCACATCCGCCCGGCGCGGTCAGGACACAAGTCGCCGGGTCATGTCCACAGAAGGTTGCCGACCTTCCTGATCTCTTGTCCCTAGAAATCTCAGGGTTGGTGCCCGGAGCCTTAGCGACCGACCAGAAGAGCGGACGTTCGCGAAATTCGGCTCGCGGCCAATGCCGTTGACAAACCCGCCGTTTGAGAGCGGTGGTACCTCCGCAAGCGTTCCGCGGAAAGAGGTTCGATGACTGGGGACGCGCTTTCTGTCTTGGCGAGCCTGTTTTTCGCCAGTTCAGATCACCATGTTTGCTGTTTCTGGTTCTATCGGGAACAACCGCTTCGCCATTCGTCGTAGGTTCTGCGCGGTTGCCGCCAGTAGAAACTCGTCGCGAGCACCGTTCGGTCCACGCAAGCGCAGCCGATCGAGCTTCAGTATCCGCTTGAGATGAGCGAAGAGCATCTCGACCTTCTTGCGATCCTTGCGTGATTGCTTGTAAGCAGCGGTCTTGGCGACGTCGCGAGCGACGTCCCGCGCTGATTCATGGATGCTGCGCGCGATCTTGTGCATCGGTGTGTTCGGGCAGCAGCGGGCCTTCATCGGGCAGGTCGCGCAATCGGACTGGCTGGCTCGATAGATGATGGTGTCGGCCTTGGTGATATGGGTGCGCAGGTCCTTGAACGCGCGCCATTGATTTCGCAGCGCATGACCCTGCGGGCAGCGGTATTCGTCGGCCTTCTCGTCCCAATGAAAGTCGCTGCTGGACAGCGTTTCGTCGGTGCGTTGTGTCCTATCCCACACCGGCACATGCGGTTCGATCCCCTTCTGGTCGACCATCCAGCCCAGTAGCTCGGCCGTACCGTAGGCCACGTCGCCGATCACACGCGCCGGCTTCAGGTCGAAGCGTTCCTCGACGCGCTCGATCATCGTCCGCGTCGCGTCGACTTCGGCGCTCCGCAAAGCGGGCGTCGCTTCGACATCGACAATGATGCCCGCCTGCACATCGATCAGATAGTTGGTCGAGTAGGCGTAAAAGGCCGGACCATCGACTGCCGTCCAACGCGCCGCCGGATCGGTCGGCGAGATCGATGCCGGCGCGGTGGCCGGCTCACCCTGCTCATCGAGCGCGGCCAGATACTCGCGTACGGCCCGTGTCGCGTGTTCTGGATCGCGCAGGTCCGTCTCCTCGCGCGCCGTGCTGCGGCTGCGATTGGCATCGGCCTTGATCACACTGGCGTCGACGGCAAAGCCTTCACCGCCGACCAAGCCCTCCTTCAGGCAGCGCTCGACCACCTTCTCGAACACATGCCGAAACGCTTCGCTCTCGCGAAAGCGACCGTGACGATTCTTCGAGAACGTCGAATGGTCCGGCACTGCATCCTCGAGACCGAGTCGACAGAACCAGCGATACGCCAGGTTGAGGTGCACTTCCTCGCACAGCCGGCGCTCCGAGCGAATGCCAAAGCTGTAACCGACCACCAGCATCCGCACCATCAACTCGGGATCGATCGACGGCCGCCCGGTATGGCTGTAGTACGGCGCGAGATGATCCCGCAACTCACCAAGGTCGAGGCAACGATCAATTCCGCGCAGCAGGTGATCCGCCGGAACGTGATCGTCGAGATTGAACGAGTAGAACAACTGCTTCTGCCCGCCTGATCGCTGCCCCATCATCGCCGTCGCTCCCTCTCGAATACCCTACCTTCAGGATAGCCAACAGGCCCTCATTTTCAAGGGAGTTTTTCAAGTGCGCCGGTAAAACCGGCAAGGAGTAGGTGGTGCAAGTCCGCTGCACTGAAGGTCTAGCAAACCACAGTGACCCCGAGTCATGCGCGGGCATCCGTGAGGGTGCCAGCGAAGCGTTGACAGGGGAGCGCGCAGGCCAGCCATTGAGCTGCGAAAGACTCTTATCCCGGGTGCCGACACGGTTTGAAACGTGGAAGGCAACACGGACGGATGCGCTATGGCGAGCATTCGGACGGCCCGGCGTAGTCGGAGACCCTGGCATGCGTGGACGCTTCTTGTACGGGAACCGGGAGATCTTGGGTTTGGCCGGCGGCGCATTGCCGGTCCGTGCCGGGAAGGCGAGGAGCCGTAGCCGGTGATGCACGAATCCAAGAAGTCTGACCTCGCCGTAGTAGCCGTGAAGCCGACGAACAAAGCCGGAGGTATCTCGGCGGCGGAGCCGGTGGAGCCAAGGGCGGGGGCCGAGGGAAACGTGGGCCAGCAAAGCACGCACCGGACGCAGATCCGGGCTCGCGTGTCACAGGCGCTGGAACGCGTACGTCAAGCAGCAAAGGCAAGGAAGAAGGAACGGTTCACCGCGCTGCTCCACCACATCGATCTCGATCTGCTACGGCTGTCGTTTTACGCGCTCGCGCGCAACGCGGCGCCCGGTGCGGATGGGGTGACGTGGCAGGATTACGAGGCCAATCTGGAGAGCAATCTCCAAGATCTGTACTCGCAAGTCCACCGGGGCGCGTACCGTGCCCAACCCAGCCGGCGCAAGTACATACCCAAGCCGGATGGGCGGCAGAGGCCGCTGGGCATCGCCGCAGTGGAGGACAAGATTCTCCAACGTGCAGTCGTGACGGTGCTCAATGCCATCTACGAGGAAGACTTTCTGGGTTTCTCGTACGGCTTCCGGCCAAAGCGCAGCCAGCATGATGCATTGGATGCGCTGATTGTCGGCATTCAGCGGAAGAAGGTGAACTGGATCCTGGATCTCGACGTCCGAGACTTCTTCGGGACGGTCAGCCATGAATGGCTCATCCGTTTCCTGGAACATCGGATCGGCGACGAGCGCATTCTCCGGCTGATTCGCAAATGGCTGCAGGCAGGAGTGCTTGAAGAAGGGGAGGTGACGGAAAGCGAGGCAGGCACGCCGCAGGGGGCGACGGTTTCCCCCTTGCTCGCCAACGCCTACTTGCACTATGTCTTCGACCTCTGGGCGCAGCAGTGGCGCAGGCGCCACGCCACCGGCGACATGATCCTCGTCCGCTATGCAGATGACGTGGTGCTGGGCTTTGAGCATGAAACTGAGGCCAAGCGGTTTCTGGAAGAATTGCGCACGCGGTTGCAGGAGTATTCGCTGTCGCTACACCCGGATAAGACCCGGCTGATCGAGTTTGGTCGCCATGCGGCGGCACGGCGCGAGCAGTGCGGTCTTGGCAAACCGGAGACGTTCACCTTTCTTGGTTTCACGCTCATCTGCGGGCAAACACGAACGGGCAAATTCCAGATCCTGAGGAAGACCCGAGGTGACCGCATGCGGGCGACGCTCAAGAGAGTCAAGGACGAACTGCGCCGGCGGATGCACCTGCCAATCCCCGACCAGGGGCACTGGCTGAGGCAGGTCACGATGGGGTTCTTCGCCTACCATGCAGTACCCACGAACTCTCGGGCGCTCATGGCTTTCCGCCACCACGTCTCGGTCCTTTGGAAACGTACGCTGTCGCGGCGTAGCCAGAAGGCCACCCTGACGTGGGAACGGATGCTGAAGCTCGTCAAAGCCTGGCTCCCACCACCGCGCATCCTTCATCCATGGCCTACGCAGCGCTTCGACGTCAAACACCCGAGGTGGGAGCCGAGTGCGTGAATAGCGCTCGCTCGGATCTGTGCGGGGGGTGCGCAGCAATGCGCATTCCTACCGCGAACACTATTGGCCACATCCAGTCGTTCAACCAAACCGCGTAAATCGGCAGGAAGCCGACGTTACGGCTACTGAATGACCTCGTCCGCGCGGAGCAGTAATGCCTGTGGAATTGTGAGCCCGAGCGCGCGAGCGGTCTTGAGATTGATTACGAGCTCGAACTTCGTGGGCTGCTCGACCGGGAGATCGGCGGGCCTCGCCCCACGGAGGATCCGGTCGACGTAGCTTGCGGTTCGGCGTTCCGCCTCGGTCTCGGTCAAGGAGTAGGAGACCAGCACGCCGGAGTCCCGCATTGTGTCGGGTGACTCGGCAATTGTCGGCAAGCCATGCTTCATCGCGGCGCTGGCGATTTCGACTCGATGGTCAGAGACGAAGCTGTCGCTGCGTAACACGAGCGCCTGAGCGCGCTGCCGCGCCACTTGTGCGATGGCACCTCCGATCTCGCCCGCTACCGCAATATCGACGAAAATCGGTTCGAGGCCGAGCTGTCGACACGAATGTTCGAACTGCCCGCGCATGGCACGAAAGTATGGATTCGCCGAAACCTCGAGTACGCCAATGCGCCGAAGTCCGGGTAGCAACTCCTTCAGCAGCGACAAGTACTTTGCGGTGACCTCCGGACCGGCTAGGGAAAGCCCGGTGACATTGCCGCCGGGTCGCGCAAGGCTCGCGACCAGACCGAGAAGGACGGGATCGCCGACGCGGAAAACGATTGGGATCTTGTCCGTCGCGCGCTTCGCGGCGAGGGTCGCGGGCGTGCCGGTGGTCACGATAACCTCGATTTTTGCGCGTACGAGTTCTTCGGCAAGAGTCTGCAGCGATTCGATTCGGTTGTTCGCGTAACGGCGCTCGACATGCAGGTTCTGCCCTTCCACCCATCCGAGCTCGCGCAATGCCTCGGCGCCCTTCCAGATCTCCTCCGGCGTTTCGGGCGTGCCGGACTCCAGGCGGCCGATACGACGGACTACAGCCGCGCCCTGCGCCGTTGCGAGGGACGGCGCTCCGAGGAGGAAGACTCCCAAAATGCGACCGAACGCCCGCCGAGACAGCAGCAGCATCTCGAATGAAAGTTTGCTTCCCATCGTCAGGCGCGGCGTCCTGATGCCCAATGCAACTTATAGATTGCATCATCCTACTCGTTTCGGAAACCGGCCGTCCAATTGCCCGTCCGCTTTGAAGAAGATTGGAAGTCGGCTCAGGGCCGTCCACGGTCGAACGAGCGGCGGCGCTGAACGGCAGCACGACGATCCGCAGCAGCCGTTCATACCTCGACGGCTGCCCCGCGTTGCACAGCGGTCGCTCAGCGGAACCGGCTTAACTGTGGCTGTCGGCCACAACCGGATGTCGTGCCTCGTCCTCCAATGCGGACGCTCAACGGCAATGCCCCACCTACCCCGACCTCCCCGTCTGCCCGTATGCTTCAACCCGTGATACGCTGACCCAGCAGGTCCCTCGGGGGCCGGAGTTCCGATGACATGCGCACGCCGGCTGCTTATCGTTCAATTTTCGACTGGATCAGGCAATGAGACAGCTGCTCACCGTCATCACCCTCATGTTTGCGCTGACCTGCCAGGCGGCCGACCCGATGTACAACGAAACCGCGGACGCCAAGGCGGAAATCAAGCTGGCGCTCGCCCAGGCTGCCGCTTCGGGTGTACCAGTGCTCGTCATCTTCGGCGCCAATTGGTGCGGGGACTGCAAGATTCTCGACATGGCCATCAAGCAGGGCGCCAGTGCGCTGCTCGTCGCCAAAGAGTTCAAGGTGGTGAAGGTGAACGTCGGCCGGTTCGACCACAACGTCGATATTGCGCAGTGCTATGGTGTGCCGCTCAAGAACGGAATCCCCGCAGTGGTCGTCCTTTCACCGAAGAACCAGGTCCTCTACCTGACACGCGCGGGTGAGCTTGCCGATGCAAGGAGCATGGGGGAGAACGGCATCTACGAGTTCTTCAAGAAGGTGACCCCGGGACTCAAGGCAAAGTCCTGAGTTGGCGATTGAATGTGCCTGCACCTTCGTTGATGCGGCCGTTCAACGATTGACATGAGCGGCCCGCACAGGCCGCGGGCCGGAGCGGGTCCGCTCAATGTGTCAGCGCGCTGCTTGGACAGACAAACTTCTTTCGCCTACTCGCTGACCACCGTGACCCTGCGATGCAACCTCTGATTGCGGGAGAACAACTACAATGGAAATCACGTCGTAGCTAGTCGATCTTGACGTCATAGGCTATCTGGCCTGGGCCGACGCTCTTGAACGTATAGGCGTAGGTCTTGCCGCTTAGGGCAGCGGCGGCCCCAGTCGTCATGGTGTAGCGGCCCCGCCCTGATCCGGAGGAACCGACAACCTTACCGTCAGACAGGGTCAATGCAATCTTGGCTTCGGTATTCTGATATGCGGCAGTTGCTCCGGGCTTTCGAGTGACGCCAGACCCCGACAGAAGTACGCCGTTTGTCTTCTCCCATTCAAAGATCGCTGTTCCGGTCAGGATGCCACCATCCATAACGCCTCCTTCCACCCGACAGCTCGCTTCGCCTGCGGAGATGGAGTGGCCGTCACGGTCGCCCAGCGGTTCCGGGGCACCGCCACCTACGGTGAAGCAAAGAAGCCGAAAGGACAGCCCGGACTGGGCGAACGCACTTGCGGACATCACCACAAACCCCGCGATGCCGATGCAAGAAACAAGTAGCCTGTTGCTAGTCATGATTTCTCCTCGGAGCGGGCAACATTGGGGTTGTCCTAGCGCGTCATGCCGTCGCCCGTAGCACGGCGTTCAAGAGAGCATGGCCCTCATTTGGGTGACCACCAAGGTAAGGCAATTCATGGCATCCGCTTCGCCTACGGAAGCATGAATGACGTGCCTCAAATTCGGAATAGTCCTTGATGGATATCAAGGAATACCCAGTTCGATGGCTCGATGCGCCGCGAGAACCACGCGCCGTGGGTGCACATTCCGACGCCCGTCGATCGCCAACTCTCGGAATCTCGGAGTAACGGCGTGCCTTGCGAGGCAGCGCTGCAGCCCGGCTATTTGTGACTTCGGCTCCGTACCGCGCTGACCCGCAGCGGGCAGCTCGCTCGACGACACACCGGGACGGCCCGCTCGACGCTGTTCCGGCACCTTCGTCGAAGGGCCGCTCTGGGAAGGCGTGAACGGCTGAGAAGGGTCGGTCGCCGGCATTGGAGCAATTCGACCGAGCGGCCGCTGCTCAACGTACTGCGGTCACCCGGGCCTGAAGGTCGGGTATCGGCTGTGGAGCCGCCGCTCATAGGCAGCGGGCGGACGACAGGGTACGGCCAACAGCGGGCGGTCATCGTCGGTACCCAAAATGCCCGGTAGCGGACGTTCGCTGCTGCGGGTGCACTTGAAGTCGGTCAAGATGACTTCGACTTCGGCCCTGGAGCCTCTGGCGAGATTACTTGCTATCAAGAAAGGCACCATACGGCGTTGTCTGACTACCCCTTGCAATTGCTAAGGCACGAGACGTCAATGCTCGAACATCCCGCGATTGCGGTATTCTGGCCCGACAGATACTCCGTATCATCGGGGTAAGCGGATTCGACCGGTTGGAGGATCATGACCACCGTGATGATCGTCGAGGATGATCCTGCGTTTTTGACACGTTTTTGCAAGATCATCGCGTCCGATGCTGACCTGGCGCTGTTCGGCGCCGTGGCGGACCTTGCGTCGGCGCGACAGGCGATGAGCAAGTCCGCGCCCGATGTCTTGCTAACCGACCTCGGGCTGCCCGACGGTAGTGGCATCGACCTCATCCGGGAAACGTCGCGTCGCTATCCCACCACCGACATCATGGTCGTTACCGTATTCGGCGACGAGGAGCACGTACTCGCCGCCATCGAGGCGGGTGCAACCGGCTACATCCTGAAGGACAGCATTCCCGAGGAGTTCGTCGGGCTGATTACGCAACTACGCGCGGGCGGCTCGCCGATCAGCCCAATCATTGCGCGTCAGTTGTTGAAGCGATTCAAATTGGGTCCGATTCCGCCCGATCAAAAGCCAACCGACGATGCAGGATTGTCCGCACGCGAGAGCGAAGTGCTGTCCTTGATTGCGAAGGGTTTCAGCTTTGCCGAGATCGCCCGCCTGCTGACAATTTCAACGCACACCGTCACTACCCACGTCAAAAAGATCTACCAAAAACTTGCGGTCCACTCCAGAGGGGAGGCCGTCTATGAAGCGAGCAAGCTGGGGCTCGTTTAGTCAGCGCGGTACCCGTCACTTCGGGTTGCTGCAGATGCAAGGGTGTCGGCGACGCTACCTGCAGATATTGATCTGCGCGACCCTGGCCCTCGCGCTCACGGCAACGGCCAACGCGGCCGACCCGGTCCTGCGCCTTGCTTCCGCAGAGTTCGTTTTGAGTGACGCTGCCGAACCGCCACCTGTGGAGGCTGCGTGGCAACCCCAAACGCTTCCCGATGCGTGGGGGGACTCGCGGCCCAAGGTCGCGCAAACATCCGGCTGGTATCGTTTCCGCTTCGATCTCACGCAACAGCCGGAGCAGCCGTACGCCGTTTTCATCACCCGGGTTCGTCCTGTCGGTGAGGTATTCGCCAACCGCAGCTACATCGGCCGTTCCGGTTCGATCGAGCGGCCGCAGTGGGCTTTCGATCCTCAATACTTTTCCATTTCGCCAGGGTCGCTGCACGCGGGATCGAACGATCTCTTCGTGCGCGTTGTCGGCAAGGGTCCGCACGGCCTGACGCCGATAATCGTAGGCGAAGACATTGTCGTCCGACCCGAATTTGAAAGGCGTTTCTTCTGGCAGGTGACCGGCGTGCAGTTCTGCAGCGCGTTTTCCTTCATCTGGGGCGTCTTCTCGATGCTTCTGTGGCTGCGCCGGCCAGAGGACCGCATGTACGCGTATTTCGGGTTATCCGCGTTCTGCTGGACCCTTTTTACGGCCGAAGCGGTCGTGCGCTTCCCTCCGATACCGCCGGAGTGGTGGGGGGGACTTACCTACGGCGTGGGTGCGCACGGCAAGATCGTATTCATGACGCTGTTCGCGCTTTGTTATTCGGGCCTACGCCGGCGCTGGGCTGAGCGCGCGCTGTGGGTCTACTTCGCGCTCTCGCTCGGTATCGTTTTCAGTGCAAGCGTCGGCGGCCTCGATAGCTGGCTGGCCGACAATTGGTGGTATACGATTTTCCCACTGATGGCCGCCTATCTCGGCATGTTCATCTATACCGCGTGGCGCGAGCCGACGGCGGAAAACGTGCTGGTCGCAATCGCGGCCGCCGTACACCCTATCGATGCCGTCAACTCGTACCTGCTGCCGCATCCGTTTGGATATCTTAGACCGGACTTGTACGACTTCCTGCCGCTCAATGTGATACTCGTTTGGATCCTGATCGACCGGTTCACCCGCGCGCTCAAGGAATCGCAGAAGTGGAATGCCGAACTCGAACAGCGGGTCGCGCAAAAGCACGCCGAGCTCGAACGGAACTTCCGGCAGATGCAGCAGATGGAGCGGCAGCAGACTATTGCCGAGGAACGCCAGCGGATCATGAGTGACATGCACGATGGCATCGGAGGGCAGCTCATCTCCACGCTTAGCTTGGTCGAGCGCGGCGAGCTATCGTCGAAGGAGGTGGCGGCGGCGCTGCGCGAATGTGTGGAAGACCTGCGGCTCACCATCGATTCGCTGGAGCCGACCGACAACGACCTGCTCACGGTGCTCGGCAACCTGCGCTATCGTCTCGACGGGCGCCTCAAGGCCGCCGGCATCAACCTCGATTGGCAGGTGAAGGACGTTCCCAAACTTGCCTGCCTAACCCCACAGAACGTGCTGCACATTCTGCGCATCCTTCAGGAGGCGTTCACCAACGTCCTCAAGCACGCCAGTGCCAATACGGTGAGCGTCGAGACCGGCGTCGACGGGCCGGGCGCGTACGCCTACATACGTGTGCGCGACAACGGTAAGGGCTTCCACGGCGATCACGCCGGACACGGCCTCACCAACATGCGGCAACGTGCTAAGACCATCGGTGGACAGCTCGGCATCGAGCCGTCGCCGACGGGCACCACGCTCGAATTATTGCTGCCCGTCGCGTGACGGCGCGGCTCGCACGCAAGCAGTCGCCCACCGCGCCGTAGTGCCCCTGCGCCACGGTGCGGGCGGGGAGGCTCGAGCGGGAAACGCGATAGCGTGGGCCATGTCCCGGACGCACGCTCGCCCCAACTTTGCCCTCCCGACCGGCCATCCCGCTTTCATGGGATGCGCGAACGCATTCGCGGGATTTCGCCGATCCGCACGTCCTCCTAAGCTTCGAACCGTCGAGCGAGCAAACGCGCTCAACATCATTCAAAGGAGAGCGTCATGGCAAGGACAAACCAGGATTTCGACACGCGCTCGAAAAAGCAATGCTCGTGGAGCCGGGCGCCAGCGATCGGCACGACGATCGAAGGGCTGCTCTTCGGCGTTGTAGGGTTGTTTATGGTCGCCACCGTCGGTTCGCTGCTCTATCGCGGCGAGATAACCAACGCCGACGGGTTGCACAACCCAACCGTGGCTACACCATTGCTTCACACCGTCGTCGCATCGGCGGGTGCCGATACCCGTAGGCTGGCCGAGGCGACAATCGAATGATGGTGAAGGCCGGCTCGGTGGGCAACTTTCGACAACCGCGTGCGACGCATCGTGGATGCCGGCCGATGCACGAGTCCGGAAGGGACACCTCTACCCATTCACAGCACGGTGGATTTCAATTTCGTGCTCGGGTACGGCACCGGAAGCATGAATCTGACGCGCTTGACGCAGCCGGCGGGGCTGAGTTGCCGGTGATCGTTTCATTCCTGACAGGCGCGATGAACGCTGAACGGCGCTTCTGAACTTTCAGTCGAAGCGTACGTCCGCTCATTCATTGACGACCGTCCGCTTTCCGCAATGCCGACTGGCCGGTGAGGGTCGTTCAGAGTCAACCACGCCCCGGCGCTGAACGGCAGCACGACGATCCGCAGCAGCCGTTCATACCTCGACGGCGGCCCTGCGTTGTACAGCGGTCGCTCAGCGGAACCGGCTTAACTGCGGCTGTCGGCCAGTTGCGGTCGTAGCGTGTTCCGCTCCATGGCCGCCGTTGAGCGATGTCTATAGCCTGACTCCGAATAGTTGCCGAACCGGTGGCATCTCAAGCTCCTTGGGGGCGTAGTATGGCTGGACTATCAATTGTCTCCGGGTGATTCGGTGATGGACAGGCGCACTTTTGTCTGCGTGGTGGCGGGGGTGCTTCTCACGTTGCCGTTCGTGGTCGAGGCACAACGGCCAGAAAATGTGCCTCGGATAGGGTACATCGTGCTGAACGACGCCGATTCCACGAAACACCTGCTGGCAGCGTTTCGGCAAGGATTGCGCGAGCGCGGCTGGGTCGATGGCCAGAACATTGCCATCGAGGATCGATACGCAGATGGCGTGGTCGAGCGGCTCCGCGCGCTCGTCGCCGAACTGATCCGTCTCAAGGTCGATGTCATCGTTACAACATCATCCGCAACGACTTGGGCGGCGAAGAATGCCACGAAGTCGATCCCCATCGTCATGACGGTCAGTGCGGATGCTCTGGGAGAAGGACTCGTCACCAGCTTGGCGCACCCAAGCGAGAATGTCACCGGGATGACGTTCTTGGTCGGACCCGAGATTGCCGGCAAACAACTGCAACTATTGAAGGAGCTGGCCCCCGCCGCTGCGCGCGTAGCAGTGCTGACGAATCCGACCAATAGATCGCACGAGGCTCTTGCACGGGAACTGAAAGGCGCGGCCCAATCGCTCGGAGCGCAGCTTCATGTCGTGGAAGTGCGATCTCCTGACCGGCTCGATGATGCATTCACCACGATGACTAGAGAACACGCTGGCGCACTCCTCGTCTTGTCAGACTCGATCTTTCTGGGCCAGCGGCGCAGGATCGTAGACCTCGCCGCGAGGACCAAGTTACCGGCGATCTATTACCAAAGGGAGTTTGTTGACGCCGGTGGGCTCATCTCCTATGGAGCAAGTCTCCTGGACATGTTTCGCCGCGCCGCTACGGATGTCGACAAGATCCTCAGAGGCGCCAAGCCCGCTGACATTCCTATCGAGCAACCGACGAAGTTCGAGCTGGTGATCAACCTCAAGACTGCGACGGCACTTGGCCTGACGATCCCGCAATCGCTGCTGCTGCGCGCGGACGCGGTGATTCAGTGATGGACCGGCGATCGTTTCTGTCCGGATTCGCAATTGGTGTCCTGGCAAGTCCGCTCGCGGCACAAACGCCCCTGCAGGGCAAAGCTGCGCGCATCGGGATTCTTGCTTTGCGTCGGCCCGGCGTTCCGAATCCATCCACGGACGCTCTCATGCAGGGGCTTCGCGAGGGCGGTTACGTTGAAGGGCGAAATCTCGTTATTGAGTATCCCGACTCGCTTGGACGCGAGGACCGTTTACCCGAGCTTGCCGCCAACCTCGTGCGAAGCCAGGTGCAGGCCATCTTGATCATTGGACCGGCGCCGCTAACGGCAGCGCGCAATGCGACGAAGACAATCCCGCTGATCATGGTCGCCAGCAGTAGCGATCCAGTGGCTGAGGGTGTCGCCGCGAGCCTCGCGCGACCCGGAGGCAACATTACCGGGTTGACCTACGCAGAGCCCGACCGTTTCAAAAAGCAGCTTGAGCTACTCAAGTCCGCGGCTATCCAGATCGGCCGCGTCGCGGTGCTTTGGGATTTCGATTTGGACACGTTTCGCCGATACTGGGAAGCACCGCTGGCGGACGCCGGGCGCGTCTTGGGATTGAACATTCAGGAGCCCGTCCGGGTCCGGGATGCGCGCGAATTGCCCGAGGCGTTCGCGCTGATGAAACAACGGCGGGCCGACGCAATTCTGGTTGCGTCCGGCGGGTCCCTTCTGCCCGCGCGAAAGCGGGTAGGGGATCTTGCTCTTCAATACCGGATGCCGGCAATCGCGGCATTCAAGGAATTTCCGCAGGCAGGACTCCTCATGAGTTACGGGCCCGACCTTCCCGACATTAATCGCAGGGCTGGGGGTTACGTCGACAAGATTCTCAAAGGCGACAAACCCGGGGACTTGCCAATTGAATTGCCGAGCAGGTTCGAGTTGGCGATCAATCTCAAGACTGCCACGGCACTTGCCCTCACAATCCCGCAGGCGCTGCTAGTGCGTGCAGACGAAGTGATTCGGTAAACGGCTGCATCGACGGTGTCGATTCGCGGGCTGAATCAGCGCGACACCGCCAAATCACGGTGTATCCATGGTCTCGGCAATGTCTGCTCCGACGAGAAAGGAACGACGGGTCAGGGTCGACTACAGCCGACCGTTACCTGCCGCCGAACGTCGGCGCCACGATCACACACCGGTCGTTCACACTTCGATGACTCGTGTGTGGCGTGCAGCGACCATTCGGTCGGATCGTGTGAACTGCTGCGTTCGGCCACGTCCTGCCGCTGGCCACGGGCAGCTTCCAGGCATCTCGCCTGGCGGAGCTCGCATCCTAGGCGACCACGAGGTCGTCACGAGAAGGTGAAGGTCGCGATGACAAGGATTGCCAGCGGACAACGGCCACAACCAACCGCTTACTAGCGGGCGCTTGCGGAGAGGTTGCGATAAGAATTGCCACGCGGACGTGGGTCTGGACTTCGGGACTGCAATCGGTTCCAATCATGGGCGGAAGGCGCCTTCCGGCGCACCAAGTGGTCGCGCATTGCGACAGTTCTGGGGCCTACTTCTGGTTGGGCGTCACAGTAGATGTGGGAAATGGAGTCGCTCATGCACGTCAGCTTCCCTCGCCAACCCGGTCCTGTACTTCTTGCTTGGGCTCTGGCCCTCAGCGCGGTATTCCCGATCAGCTTGGTCAGCGCGCAGATTGCAAGACTCGAAGTGCATCCGATCCAGACACAAACCCCGACCGAGCAGGAGTTTCTGAACGGGAAGAGGGACGCCAAGCCGGCGATCATCAGCGGCGAGCTCCGCATCCCACGTGCCGGCACTGACCGGCTGCCAGCTGTGATTCTGCTTCACGGCTCGGGCGGCCCGTCGGGCATTCAGGACAACTGGGCGCGAGAATTCGCCACCTTGGGCATTGCGACCTTCATCGTTGACAGCTTCTCCGGCCGCGGCATCACCAGCACCAGTGACGACCAGGACCAGCTCTCCCGCTTGGCTCACATCGGCGACGCGTACCGCGCACTCGAGGTCCTCGGCAAGCATCCCCGAATCGATCCAGCGCGGATCGTGGTCATGGGTTTCTCGCGCGGCGGCGGGGCGGCGCACTACTCCGCTCTCAAGCGATTCGCCGCGATGCATGGTCCTGCGGGCGGACTCACGTTCGCGGGCTACATCGGGCTCTATCCAACGTGCAACCGTGACTTCATCGACGGGCTAGAAGTGGTGGACAAGCCGATCCGCATCTTCCACGGCGCGGCGGACGATTACGTCCCCGCAGCCGAATGCCGTACCTACGTCGAGCGCCTCAGGAAGGCCGGAAAGGACATCACGTTGACCGAGTACCCAGGCGCATATCACATCTTCGACAACCCGGCGCTCAAGAACCCGACGAAGCTGCCGCAGGCGCAGACGACGCGCGGCTGTCCCCGCCTGGAGGAGGAACCGGGTGGACGCATGGTGAACAGTCGGACGAAGCGGCAGTTCACCTACGCGAGCGATCCGTGCGTCGAGCGTGGAGTGACGATCGCCTACGACGCCCAGGCGCACACTGAGGTAGTCAAGGCAATCAAAGAGTTCCTCGTCGTAGTCCTAAAGCCAACCTGACCGCGGTTGCGGGGGTGAAGTCCAACAGCACGGTCGAGCGGATTCACCGCCAGCGCGACCGGTTACCCTCACCGCTCTACGGTTCGGCGGCCACTCAACGTGAATGTTGAGCGGCTGCAAGCAAGCGACAAGTCTTGTAACGGCGCTGCACGCTTTGGGTCGAGAGCCGAGATACGAGATGCGTTCTTGTCGGTCAACAACCGGCCAAGAACCGCCGCTCGCACTTGGCCCCAATCGCGGACGCACCACGCCGCGGAGACATTTCAATCGGCTGTCGGTCAACGCCGCGCGCCAAGTCGCTGGAATGCCTTGGTAACCAGACTCCCCACGGGACGCCGGACTCTGACGTGCCGCGCGTTCAGCCCTACCGCTTCGCCGCGCCGCGTAGGTTCTTTAGCAGGCGAAGCAGGTCCTGTAGAAGCGGGCTCTGGTGCTTGTCATGCCGAATCACGGTACCGTAAGAGGCATCCGCATCGAGCTCGGAAGGAATCGCAACGACCTCGAGCCGCAAGCGATCTTCTTCTGTCACGCACAGTCCAGACACCACTGCGACTCCGAGACCGCGCGAGACATAGCGCTTGAGGGTCTCCAGGGAGCCGACCTCCATCCCCACATTCAGCGGAAGCTTGAGGCGCGCGAAGGCTTCCTTCACCACGTACCCCTCGAGTTGTACCTCGGCGACGATCAGCGGGTAGCGGCGCATCGTTTCCGCGTTCAGCAGGCTGTTGAAGTTCGACCGCGCAAGACGGGCAAGCGGATGTCCCTTCGGCATGAGCAGGTACGCCCCGAAGGTGGCGATCAGATCAAAGCTGAACTCCTTCGGCAATTCCCTCTCGGGAACCACCCCGATGTCGACTTCATTCGCTTTCACTAGACGCAAGGTCTCCTCGACCGGCCGGGCCAGCAACCGCAGTCGCGCGAGGGGATGCGAACGGGAGAATTGCTCCACGCAATCAGGAAGCAGATAGCCGAGTACTTCGTCGTGCGTCGAAAGAACGATCTCGCCAGTCTCGGGGCTGTGCCTCAGCTCGTGCCCGAAGCCCTTGATCTCGTCAAACAGCGAAGCCGCAAACGAGCGCGTCTGCTCGCCCTGTCGCGTCAGCCGCACACGGCCGCCACGCGCCTCGTAGAGTTTGACGCCGAGGTCGCCTTCGAGCGCCTTGACCCGCTGCGAGACGGCGGCCTCGGAAATGCCAAGTTCGATCCCGGCTTTCGTCAGGCTGCCGTGCTTCGCCACAGCGAAGAAGCAGCGCAGCGCCTTGAGGTCCAGCACCTCGTAGGGATTCTTGTCCATGAGCGCGGCCTCCCTGACCGTAAGCATTGCTTGGAGGAGTGTAACCGCCGCCCCATGGCGAGGCTACGAATGACCTGGAATAGTGCCGCTCAAGCAAATGACCATGGGGGTACGACGATGTCCATGTCCCGGCTTCGGCAGATTCTCGCAACTTGTGCTCTGATCCTCACCGTTCTCGCTGTCGCGCTCGTTGCGAGCCATCGGGACAAGCTGACGCGCGTCTACCACGTCGTCCGGCTGTTCGAACCCGAGCAGATCGCCCCGAACTTCCGGTCCATGGAGAGCCTGTTCCACACCGCTTTGGTACGTCGTAGTGAGACCGCGCATCAGTTCGAGAGCGAACCCCGCGCCCTACCGCCAACATACGAATACCGGGGTACGACCAGGGACGTTGAGCATTTCCTGCAGGACACGTGGACTACCGGGTTGATCGTGCTTCAGGACGGAAAGATCGTGCACGAGAAGTATTTCCGTGGCAACACGGCAGCCTCGAAGTCGATCTCCTGGTCGGTCGCCAAGTCCTTCATTTCGGCTCTGGTAGGCATCGCGGTCGCGGAAGGTCGTATCGCCGATGTCCATCGATCGGTGAGCGACTATGTTCCGGCCCTCGTGGGCTCGGGCTACGACGGCGTTCCCGTCAAGGACGTGCTGCAGATGTCCTCGGGCATCCGTTTCAACGAGAACTACGGCGAGTTCTGTTCGGACATCAACCGCCTCGGGCGCGCGATCGCGTTCGACACCTCGCTCGATGAATTCGTCGCGTCGCTGAAGCGCGAACGCGCACCAGGCACGTTTCATCATTACGTCAGCGTGGATACGCAGGTGCTGGGCATGCTGCTGCGCCAGATGCGTATTTCGGACGATCGTGACCGGTCGGTCCGGGATCGTGACCGGCGATTTCGGGATCGTGACCGGCCGGTCCGGGATCGTGACCGACGGGGTTTCCGAGGGGGTTACGGGTTGCGTATGAACCAACCGCGGGGGTTAGGCTTCGGGCATTTTTGCCGGAGCGACGATGCCCCCGCCAGCGATGGACATACGCATGATCAAGGACGTATTGAGGTTGAAGCTGCACGGCGGGCTGTCGCATGAGGCGATCGCCCGCAGCCTGTCGATTTCCAAGGGCGTAGTCGCCAAGTATGTGTCGCTGGCCACGGCCGGTGGCCTGACTTGGGACACCATCGCCGGTCTGAGCGAGGCCGAGCTCGAGCGCCGGCTGCTCGGTCGGAATCCGGAAGAGGTTCGGATCGTCGAGCCCGACTTCGGCCGCGTGCACCTGGAGCTGCGGCGCAAGGGCATGACCCTGACGCTGCTCTGGCAGGAGTACCGCGCCGAGTACGAAGGCCAGCGCACTTGGGCGCTGACCCAGTTCTGTGAGCACTACAAGCGCTACGCCAAGACGCTGCGCCGGTCGATGCGCCAGCAGCACCGCGCCGGCGAGAAGCTGTTCGTGGACTACGCTGGCCCCACCCTGGCGTTGACCGACGGCACGCGGGGCCAGGTGTTCGTGGCGGCCTTGGGGGCATCGAGCTACACGTTCGCCTGCGTGACGGCGGATCAGTCGATGCGCTCCTGGTTGGGCGCGATCGGTCGGGCGCTGCGCTTCATCGGCGGCGTGCCGCAACTGATCGTGCCCGACAACGCCCGCGCTCTGATTGCCGATCCGAACCGCTATGAGCCACGGGCCAACGACACGGCGCTGGACTTCGCCCGGCATTACGATGTTTCGATCCTGCCGGCGCGACCTTACTCGCCACAGGACAAGGCCAAGGTCGAATCGGCAGTGCAGGTGGTGGAGCGCTGGATTCTGGCGCGTCTGCGCCATACGCCGTTGGCCGATGTGGCCGCGGCCGACGCCGCGGTCGCCGCGCTGCTGCCCATGCTCAACGAGCGGCGCTTCCAGAAGATCGATGCCTCGCGGGCGAGCCTCTTCGCCACGATCGACTTGCCCGCGTTGCGTGCGTTGCCGGCCTCGCCCTGGACGTGGGCAACGTTCCGCACGGTGACGGTCCACATCGACTACCACGTCGAGGTCGACGGTCATCGCTACAGCGTGCCGCACACCCTGGTGGGCCTGAAGATGGAAGCGCGCGTGAGCGACGGGTTGGTCGAGCTGCTGCACCGGGGCGAGCGCATCGCGGCGCATCCGCGCAGCGACCGCCGCGGCGGCTACAGCACGCGCGACGATCACATGCCCGCTGCCCACCGGGCGCACAAGGAGTGGACGCCCGAGCGGTTGATCCAATGGGGTCAGCGCATCGGCGCGCACACCGGAGTGTTCGTGGCGACGATGCTGCAGCGACATCGCCACCCCGAGCACGGCTATCGCGGTTGCCTGGGGCTGCTCAGTCTGGCCAAGCGCTATGGCCCCGCGCGGCTGGAAGCCGCCTGTGGCCTGGCCGTCGACCTGAACGCGATCTACTACCGGCACGTTCGGGAGATCCTCGCCAACGGCCGCGACCGGGTGGAGCCCGCGAGTTCCTCGCGCTGGGTCAGCCCCGCGCACGACAACGTGCGCGGCCCCGGCTACTACCACTGAGCGAGGAGACGACCGATGCTGTTGCAAGACACTCTCCTGCGCCTGCGCGAACTGCGGCTCGCCGGCATGGCCGCCGCCGTCGAGGAACAACTCACCAACAGTGCCTGCAGCGCGCTCGCCTTCGAGGAACGGTTGGCGCTGATCGTCGATCGCGAGACGCATCACCGCACCGACAAACGCGTGGCGGCGCTGCTCAAGCGAGCCCGGCTCAAATACCCGCAAGCGTGCATCGAAGATGTGAAGTCCACGGCCAAGCGCGGACTGACCCGCGCGGCCTTCACCAGCCTCGCGCTGTCACGCTGGGTCGAGCAAGGTTCAACCATCGTGATCATCGGCCCCACCGGGTCCGGCAAGAGTTGGCTCGCGTGCGCGCTGGCGCAACATGCCTGTCGTCGCAGCCACTCCGCCCTGTACCTGCGCGTGCCGCGGCTGGCCGAGGAATTGCGCATCCTGCACGGCAAGGGCAGCTTCACCACCTGGCTGGCCGGGCTCGCGCGCACCGAAGTGCTGATCCTGGACGACTGGGCACTCGCCCCGCTCGAGCCCGCGGTGCGCGCCGACCTGCTCGAGATCATCGACGATCGCGCCGGCACCCGCTCCCGCGCCACCATCGTCACCACCCAGTTGCCCGTCGACCACTGGCACGGATGGCTGGGCGATCCCACGATCGCCGATGCAATCCTCGATCGACTGCTCTCCCGGGCGCATCGGCTCAATCTGAAGGGCGAGTCGCTCAGGCCCCGCGACGCCGACGGCAAAATCGACGAAAAAGGAGACCACCCACCCGAATCCTGACCGCCAAATCTATACTGAGAACCGCGCAACCCGCCCCAAGGGGCCCCAGCGGTCACGATCCCGGACTCGGCGGTCACGATCACCGAAATGCGCACCAGACGACTGGAGAGACGATCGCGTCTTACCTCGAGAGCCGGATCTGGAAGAAGCTGGGCATGGAGTCGGACGCGTATTGGCTGGTCGATCGGAATGGCATGGAACTCGCCTTCGGCGGCCTCAACGCGGTGCTGCGGGACTACGCGCGGCTCGGGCAGTTGTATCTCAACGAAGGGGAGTGGCAGGGACAGCAGATCGTTCCCGCAGCTTGGGTGCGGGCGTCGGTGACTCCGGACGCACCGCACCTGCAGCCCGGGAGCCCCGCATCGAACTGGGTGCTCGGCTACGGCTACCAGTGGTGGATCCCGCGGCAATCGGACGGGGACTACCTTGCGATCGGTGTCTACGGCCAGTTCATCTACGTCCACCCGAAGAATCAGGTCGTGATCGCGAAGACTTCGGCGTATCCGGACTACACCATCGATGGACCCGACAAGGAACTTGAAACGATCGCATTGTTCCGTGCGATCGCAAGACAGATCTCGGCACCGGCGACCCAAGGACGATCGAAACCATGACGATCCGAGTAAAAGCCATTCGAGTGGCTGCCTATAGCGTCGTGGTTATCGTCGTCTACGCCATGACTACCCGTTTGATGAACGCAAATGGCGAAAGGACGGTAACCGGCATGCTGGCGGGCGCTGTCGGCGGCAGGATTGGTGGCTGGTGCGGCGCCTTTCTCGAAGCCTATTTCTTGCACCAACTCGGGCGCATCCTGGAGTCCGCCGGAAGGATAGCCGTCGCGCGTGCGTTGGCTCTTCCCGGTTCGAGGGTTGGCCTGGTCGTCGGGACCATAGTTGGCGGAGTAGCTGGAGGGTTCAGTAGTCTGCCTCTGGGTCTCGTAGCAGCAGCTGCTCTTGCATTTGCAGCAAATGCAAAGTCGCGGCTCTGGTCCGATCCTTGGGTGAGAGGGGCGACTATCGTCGCAGGGTTTTCCGGTGCTGCCTTTGGTTTTCTGAGCGCGATGCTTGTCAGCATCGACCATTAGGGCTCCTCATCGCGCAGCGCTGCACGTCACACCCGCCGTGATCGCGGACACTGTGCTGTCGCCGGGCAAGGTGCCTTTGTCGCTGCCATTGGCGGCAAAGTCATTCTCTACGATCCGGGATCGGGAAGCGTATCGGTACTGTCTGGCGCTCTGCCTAGTGTCAGCGCCAGCTTTGGGGTTGATCGAACTGGAACGTTTCAATGGGGCTTGACACAGGTGCAGGGTGCGAATGGGCGTGCGTTGGTCAAAATTGACCTTCCGTCGCTGATCCGAAATCAACCACCAGTCGCTTCCCGGAAGCTTGAGATTATCGGGGGGCGATCAGTATCACTTGATCGAGACCTTTGAGAATGGCTGGAGCGCGACTTTTGCCGTAGATGCCCCGGCGCCAAGCGGCAGATCCACCGGCCACTCCAGCCAGTCCAACCTGGATGACCGCAATACGCCAAGCAGCCGCCGCTCGAATTGGCACAGCGGGGGCCTCTGATCGGCCACAAGCAGCCCCAGCGTATCGCCCTCTATAGCAGTCGTTGCTGGGTGACCGATCGGGTCGGCAGGGGAGTGTCGCGGGCGCTACCACGACTGAAGGAACTGGCGAATAATCCGCACATGTTCGCACTTCGAAAGCCATACATGAGCAATCACCTCGCGGCGGTGCGCGCATCGCTCGCCATATCGCTCGCTGCAGCGACGCTCGCCGCACCAGCCCTCGCGGGGCCGTTGGAGGATGCGACGGCGGCGTCTGAACGCGGCGACTACGCGATCGCATTCCGACTTTTGCAGCCTCTTGCCATCGGTGGCAACAGCGTCGCGCAGTACAAGCTCGGCCTCATGTACCTAAAAGGTGACGGCGTGTCGCGGGACTATGCCGAGGCGATGAAGTGGTATCGAAAGGCCGCCGACCAAGACAATGCCGCCGCGCAGTACGACCTCGGTCTCATGTACGCAAGAGGCGACGGCGTCCCGCAGGACTATGCCGAGGCAATGAAGTGGTATCGAAAGGCCGCCGACCAAAACAATGCCGCCGCGCAGAACAACCTCGGGGTCATGTATGCCAAAGGCGAAGGCGTGCCGCAGGACTACGTTGAAGCGTACAAGTGGTTCGACGTAGCGGTTTTGCGCCATCCAGCATCGGAAAGGGTACGCGAACAAGCGTAAGCGTCCGGGCGATACCGTCTTGACGCGAGATTTCAACGCTGCTTGGTCTTGGGCGACGGCGGATTGATCTCGTCTGTGAATCGATCCGAGGTCCAAGCGAGACCGATCGCGGCGTCGAGGCGTTCGAGCAGCTGCTGTAACGTTTCTCCCGGTTTCCGCTGCAGCATCGCCAGGCTGTTGTGTTCATCGTTGGCGACCGCTGTTACATACCGCAGTGGGTACACCGTGCCCAAACTGATCTGTCCGCCGCTTTCGATCAGCTCGTCGATGTTTGCCAGCCGGAGGCTCGCTGCAGCGCCGGTCGGCGCTGTTACGCCGCTTTGCGCCGTTCCTCGCCGAGTGCGCTTGCGAGATTCCATGGCAACAGGTCGTCGATGCGATTGATCGGATGCTCGGCGATGCGCTCGAGCACAGTGCGCAGATACGCTTCCGGGTCCCGGCCGTTCAGCTTGGCCGTACCGATCAGGCTGTAGAACGCGGCGGCACGATCGCCACCGGCGTCGGAACCGGCGAAGAGGTAATTCTTACGGCCGATCGCAACCGCGCGCAAGCTGCGTTCCGCCGCGTTGTTGTCGATCTCAATGCCGCCATCATCGCGGTAGCGGGTTAGCGCAGGCCAGCGCGTGATCGCGTAACGCATGGCGACCGCCAGTTCGGATTTCTTCGACACCGTGGCCAGCGAAGTCTGCAGCCAGTCATGCAAGGCATCGAGTAGCGGCCCGGCCCGCGCTTGGCGCGCCATCTTGCGTTGATCGGGTGGTCGGCCCCGAACGTCGGCCTCGATCGCGTAGAGTGCCCCGATCCTGGTCAGCGCCTTTGCCGCGATCGGCGAGTCGTTGGCGAGGTGGATGTCGTAGAACTTCCTACGTACGTGCGCCCAACAGGCCGCTTCGACGACATCGCCGCGCGCATAGAGGCGGTCGAAGCCGGCGTAGCCATCCGCCTGGAGGACGCCAGTGAAGTCTTGCAAGTGGGCCAGCGGCCGTTCACCTTTGCGATCCGGCGAGTACTGGAACCACACGGCCGGAGCATCGTCGCTGCCCGCCGGTCGATCATCACGAACATAGGTCCACAGCCGGCCAGTCTTGGTCACGCCGCGCCCCGGTTCCAGCACCGGCACCGGCGTATCGTCGGCGTGTAGCTTGTGCGCGCCCAGCACGTAGCGACCGAGCGCATCCACCAGCGGCTGCGTCAGGCGCGCCACGCCGCCGAGCCAGTCGGCTAGCGTCGAGCGTTCCAGCTCGACCCCCTCACGCGCATAGATCTGCGCTTGCCGGTACAGCGGCAGGGAATCGGCAAACTTGCTCACCGCCACATGGGCCAACAGGCCCGGGCCCGGAAGGCCACGGTCGATCGGCCGGATCGGCGCCGGCAACTGCACGATCCGTTGGCAACAGGCGCAGTTGAGCTTCGGTCGCACTTGGCGAATCACCTTGAACCGGGCCGGCACGTACTCCAGCATCTCGGACACGTCCTCGCCCATGCGCAGCATCGTCGTGCCGCAGTCCGGACAGGTGGCATCGGGCGCGTGGATCACCGTCTCGCGGGGCAGGTGCTCGGGCAACGGCTTGCGCACCGGTTTGCGCGCCGGCGCACGCGGTGATACCGTTGCCGGCGTCTGCTGGGCCGCGCTTGCCTCAAACTCCTCCACGATCAGTTCGAGTTGCTCGATGCGTGCAGAGAATTGCTCGGATGAACGGCCGAACTGCATCCGGCGCAGCCGAGCGAGTTCCAGCTTGAGCCGCTCGATCCAGGTGCGCAGATACACCAGTTCCTGCTGGCCGGCCTGCAGTTGCGCCTCGCGTGCCTGCAACGCATCGTCACGACTTTGCAGTCGCGACTGAAGATCGATGACCAGAGTGCGCAGCGCCGCGACCTTGTTCGGAAGTGCTCTGTGGGTCGCTGCGCGCATGCACGAATTCTATCGACACTCGTGCGTGGTGTGAACAACACGCGCACATATTTTTGCATTCACGCCGCGCGTTCCGGTTGCGCTGTTCTGATCGGTCGACGCCAATCAATTCCTTCGAGCAACATCGACAACTGCGCGTTCGTCAAATGCACCGCGCCTGTCGTCGCTTGCGGCCACACGAACCGACCGCGCTCCAGTCGCTTCGCATAGAGGTTCATGCCATCGCCGCTCCACCACAGTAGCTTGACCAGATCGCCGCGCTTGCCGCGAAATACAAAAACGTGTCCCGCAAACGGATTCTCGGCGAGCGTGGTTTGCACCAATGCCGCCAACCCGTCGAAGCCGCGTCGCATATCGGTGACCCCCGCCGCGAGCCAGACGCGCGTGCCCATGGGCAGGCCAATCATCGCAGCAGGTGCTCAAGCACTATCCGCAGCACCTGCGCATCCGGACTACCTTCGATGATCAGGTGGGCATGGGCGCATTCGACGCGCAGCCGGCCGCTATGCGTCTTCCCCTGAACACCGGGCTCCTCTGGCTTCGTGCTTACAGCCATCGTTGGCGCAACTACATCCACCGGGAGCAATCGCACATCATCCGAAGCGGTCGGGCCAAGCCGACCCTCGCGATAGAGCTTGCGCCACGAGAACACCTGGTTGGCGTTGACCCCGTGCTCGCGCGCAATGCGTGCAACCGAGGCGCCGGGCGCCAATGTCAGCGCGACCAGCTTCCGCTTGAAGCTCAGCGCGTGTCGTCGGTATTGGAGCCGGTCAGCGCCCGCAATGACCGGTCGAATCGTTGTGCCCATGATCGAAGTCGTGGACACGTTCCAGTCGCATCCGCCCCGCGATCATCGCCGGACACTTGCGGCCCGTCCAGACGGTATTGCCCGGACGCTTACGAACAAGCGGTCAAGAATCGCGATGCGCTCGCCGCTCGAATGACCCCGGCACAAATTGCCAAGGCGCAAAAACTAGCTCGCGATTGGACGCCGACGAAATGAAGGAGCCGCGAGATCATCGCGCCGCAAGTAGTAGCCCATTCCAACCCCGCACTGGCCTCGCTTCGGTGAGACGTCCGACCTAGACGCGGGGCCCATTGCTTGTGTCGTTGGACGTCTGCCTAACTAAGGCCGTTAACGACCGGTCAGGGTCTTGGATTCAACCGGTCAATGCAACACACTAAAATCTGCGTAAGCAGTAGGAGTGTGTACAAATGGGATACCGGCCGCAGATTTACTACATGGAGAGTCAGAAGGCGCTGATGTGGGAGCGCTGGCAGAAGGGCGACTCTTTCCAGCAGATTGCCCAGCTGTTTGATCGAAACCACACGTCGGTGCAAGGCATTCTGGTGCGGACGGGTGGGTGCCTGAGGCGCGAATGGCACGGCACCTCACGCCCGTCCGGCGTTGCGGTTCCCGGCCATCAGCGTCGCCAGCACCGGCTGCGCCATGCTGACGTCGATGCGAAGTCTCCTACCAGCTCGATCAGCTTGGCTACCACCGTCCGCCATACGCTGCCTAAAGGTCGCACTTCGCGGGGTTGATTTTCTTTCTCTATCGAACGGCGCACAATATCAACCGCACATTAGGGGATCGGCTTAACGTCCCGAGGCACGGGATGGCTGATTGCCCGTGCCCGAAGTCTCCAGGGAGGGGATCGTGTGCTTCGTGTCCCGCTTCTTAGACGGCCTCACTTTGCTGGCGCTGTCGAGCGGTATCGCTGTCGCCGCGCCATTTGCCTACGTGACCAACTTTGCGTCGAATGATGTGTCGGTCATCGATACTGCGACTGACACTGTAGTCGCTACCATTCCGGTGGGTTCTAGTCCTTTCGGTGTCGCCGTGAACCCCGCAGGGACGCGGGTCTACGTGACGGATTCAACTGGAGTATCGGTCATCGACGCGGCGACCAACACTGTGGTTGCCGTGGTTGCCGTTCCCGGAGGTCGCGGTATCGCAGTCAACCAAGCCGGTACGCGGGTCTATACGGCGACTGTTTTCCCGTTCCCCGGAATCGCGGTGATCGATGCCGCGACCAACACCGTGGTTGCCAAGGTAGCGACTAGCGACGTCTGCTGGGGTGTCGCCGTGAACGCCGGTGGGACGCGGGTCTACGCGACCAACGAATTCGCCAATACTGTCTCGGTCATTGACGCGGCGACCAACTCTCTTATCACGGCCGTGAAAGTGGGTCGTCAACCGCAGGGTATTGTCGTGAACCCCGCCGGCACACGGGTCTACGTGACGAACATCAATGATGACACCATTTCAGTCATCGATACCGCGACGAATACGGTCATTGCCTCGGTGCCGTCTGCCAATGTCGATTTGGGCATTACCGTGAATCCCTCGGGTACGCAGGTATACGTGACGAATAGCCCAGGCAATATTTCGGTGCTGGATACGGCAACCAACACCCTCGTCGCTCTGTACGGCGTGCTGGGATTCAATCTCGCCCCGCAGGGTATCTCGGTGACACCCGACGGGAAGCGCGTCTATGTTGTCAATCTGCAATCGGGCAACGTCTCGGTAATCGACACGACAACCAACGCGGCGGTGGCAACCGTGAAGGTTGGCAGCCGGCCGGTCGCCTTCGGGCAATTCATTGGACCGGCAGCGGCCGCGCCGCCAGCCCCTAACTTCCAGGGCCTGTGGTGGATCGCCCAGGAGTCGGGCTGGGGGATCAATCTCGCGCACCAAGGCGACATCATCTTCGCCACGTGGTTCACCTATGGCGCGGACAACAAGTCGCAGTGGTACACCATCCGGGCGCAGAAGGCGGGGAACAGCGTCTTTTCAGGTCCCGTCTCGACCTTCACTGGCCCACCGTTCAACTCGGTGCCGTTCCCGGCAAACGTCAACGTCAAGACCGAGGTCGGGACGGCGACGATCACCTTCGCGGGTGACGGTAAGAGTGCGGCCTTCAACTACACGGTAAACGGCATCACGCAGACCAAGCAAATCGTCCCGCAGCAGTTCGCACCGGGTGTCCCGATCCCGGCGTGCGTCTGGGGAGCGCAGCCCGACCTGACGTTGGCCACCAACTACCAGGATCTCTGGTGGGTCACCAACGGCGACGAGGCCGGGTGGGGCGTCAATTTCACCCACCAGGGCAACGTCATCTTCGCGACGTGGTTCACGTACGACGCGAACGGCAAGGCTTGGTGGCTGTTCGTCGTGGCAACGGAGACTGCGGTGCCCAAGGTCTACACCGGTCTGCTCAAGGTCGCCACGGGTCCGCCTTTCAGTGCCGAACCGTTCGACCAGAACGCGGTGGTCCGCACCACCGTCGGCAGCGCAACGATCACGATTATCGACGGCAACCACGCCAAGTTCGACTACTCGCTCAATGGTGTGACGCAGTCCAAGAACCTCGCGCGACAGGTGTTCGCGCCTCCGGGGACCGTGTGCCAATAAAGCTACCGTCTCGGCGCGAGCCGCGCTCGATTGTTGCGTTCAACAATCCATAACCGCGGAGCGTAGGCATGAACCTATTTCGTCACTTCGCGAGACCGTTGCCGCGCTGACTCTGATCGGCGCGTGACCGGGATCTCGTCCAGCGCAAGTTTGCGCGATACTGTGCAGTCGAGAGGAGGGGGCGATGCGCAGATATCTTCTCGCGTTCGTGATGTCGTTCGTACTCACCGGGGCGGCGCTCGCCGATGCGTTGGACGACGGGATAGCGGCGCTCGAACGAGGCGACTACGCGGTTGCGTTGCGGATTCTTGAGCCGCTTGCGACCGACGGCAACAGCCTCGCTCAGACCCGCCTTGGCCAGATGTATTTCGGCGGTCTGGGTGTGCGGCAGGATCGTACTGAGGCGCTGAGGTGGAACCGCAAGGCGGCTGACCAAGGCAATGCTAACGCGCAGAGTTTCGTCGGCTTCAGTTACCTCGGTGGTATCGGCGTGACGCAGGACTACGCTGAAGCGGAGAAGTGGTTACGCAAGGCAGCGGACCAAGGTCACGCGAGTTCGCAGATGCTTCTTGGTACCCTGTACTCCACCGGCGCAGGCCTACCGAAAGACGACGCTGAAGCGGCCAAGTGGTATCGCAAAGCGGCTGACCGAGGCGATGGCGTCGCGCAGAAAAGCCTCGCCGACATGTATCTCCAAGGCCAAGGTGTGCCGCGGGATTACGCCGAGGCGCTGAGGTGGTACCGCAAGGCGGCTGACCAAGGCAATGCTATCGCGCAGAACGACCTCGGCTCCCTGTACGTGAATGGTCGAGGTGTGCCGCGGGATAACGCCGAGGCCATGACGTGGTATCGCAAGGCCGCCGACCAAGGCCTTGCTGTTGCGCAGTTCAATCTCGGCGCCGGATACGAACGGGGCCAAGGCGTGTCGCAGGATTATGCCGAGGCTATGAAGTGGTACCGCAAGGCTGCAAACCAAGGCAATGCAGGTGCGCAGTACAACCTCAGCGGGATGTACTTTAGAGGACAGGGTGTTGCTCTAAGCTATTCCGACGCAATGAGGTGGTTGCGCCAGGCGGCCGACAATGGGTTCGTGATGGCCCAATCCGACCTTGGCGGTATGTACTACAACGGACAATTCGTAGGACAGGACTATTCGGAGGCGGCGCGGTGGATTCGCAAGGCTGCTGACCAAGGGTTCGCGATTGCCCAAGGTTTCCTCGGCGGGATGTACCGTGATGGAAAGGGAGTCCCGCAGGACTACGCCGAAGCCATCAAATGGTATCGCAAGGCCGCAGACCAGGGCCTAGCTCGAGCCCAATCTGATCTTGGCACCATGTATGCCAATGCTCAGGGTGTCGCGCAAGACTATGCCGAGGCAGTGAGATGGTTTCGCAAGGCCGCTGAACAAGGCCACGCCTGGGCCCAATTCAGTCTCGGCATCGGCTATGGGACAGGCAGGGGCGTTTCGCGCGATGGCGTGGAGGCGGTGCTTTGGTACCGGAAGGCCGCGGATCAAGGCTTGGCGATCGCCCAGGTCGAGCTCGGCCACTGCTACCGGGAAGGCATAGGTGTTTCACGTGACTACGCGGAGGCGGTGAAGTGGTATCGCAATGCCGCCGAGCAAGGCGATGCGAACGCCCAATACAGCCTCGGCAACATGTACGAGAAGGGTCAAGGGGTCGCCGTGGACATCGCCCAGGCAGTGAATTGGTACCGCAAGGCTGCCGAACACGGTTTGCCGATAGCGCAGTCGAGCCTCGGCAACATGTATTCGGCGGGTCGAGGAGTTGCGCAAGATTACCAGGAGGCCGCGAGATGGATTCGCAAGGCTGCTGAACAAGGCTATGCGCAGGCCCAGTCCAACCTTAGCAAGATGTACTTCAATGGCGATGGCGTTGCGCGGGATGACCTCGAGGGAGTGAAGTGGCTTCGTAAGGCGGCCGAGCAGGGCGGGGCGCGCGACCAATACGATCTGGGCGTCACCTACGCGAACGGTCAGGGTGTCCCGCAAGACGATGTTGAGGCGGTGAAGTGGTATCGCAAGGCCGCCGACCAAGGGTACGCATGGGCGCAAGCCAACCTCGGTGTGATGTACGCCAACGGTCGCGGTGTAACTCAGGACCTCGCGGAAACGGCCAAGTGGTATCGCAGGGCCGCCGAACAAGGTGACGCGCTCGCCCAGTTCAACCTCGGCAAGCTCTACGCCGATGGCCGGGCCGTCCCACAAGACCATACCGAGGCCGCGAGGTGGTATCGCAGTGCCGCGGATCAGGGAGAGCCGCACGCTATGCACAATCTCGGCGCCATGTATGCCATCGGCCAAGGCGTGCCGCAGGACTCTGTTCTGGCCTACCTGTGGCTAGACCGCGCCGCCTCCCGCTATGCGCCTAGTGATGCAGAGGAACGCGCTCGGGCCCTTAGCAGCCGCGACGTCGTCACTGCAAGTATGAGTTCAGAGCAAGTAGCGGAGGCGCAGAAGCTCGCCGGCGAGTGGAGGCCACGAAATACCAATGCGGAATGACCCGAGTTAGTGATGCCTTGGAGGCGACCCTGCTTACACACCTATCTGCGGATGTCCGCTTTCGGCTGAGACGAATGTCTGCAGAGGGTCGATAGCTCCAGTTCGACGTCTGCTTTCGGCATCGCCGACGGCGGCCGTGCGCAAGTCAGGTCTGGCCCTCCCCTCGGCGAGGCGCAGGGAGATGTTTGCGTTGGCGTCGCCGGCAGGATTCGGGCGGCCGCGACGGGCAATGCGCCGGCGCCGTCCCCCCAGGGAGCGTGCCGCTCGGGGTGCAGCGAGCGCGATGCTCTGCCCCTCCCTCCGCCAATTGGCCGAGGGCAGCGTGGCGCGTGTTCGCGGGGCGCCCGTTCATGTCCCGCGCCGTCGCCCTCTCCCGTGGTTGTACGGCCCGGACACATAGGTGACGGGCCGTGCCTAAGACATGGGTGACAACCTCGTCCCGAACGGGTTGTCCGAGGGTTGCAGGGTTTTCTGCTCCAAGTCGATGTAGCCCAGATCGTACTGCATGAAGCTTACGATCCAAGTGCCCTTGTCGATAGGCGCCGGCGATCTCGGTCTCGGCGACTTTGGCAGCAGGTGGTCGGCCTGCATCGTGACCGCAGGCCTGCTCGCCAAGATGCGCCTGAGCGGCGGTTTCACCCTGGAGCCGGCGCTCGACGTGGGCGTCGCCCGCCTGGACAACAACGGAAGCCGGTCACTCCGCGCGGATCGAGCGCAGCGCCAGGGCGAAGGGCCCAGCCTGCCGGTCGGCGATCATGAGGCCGATCTGCCGCACCCGGGCGGGGTCCAGCGGCGGCGCGCCGGGCACGCTCCTGCCGCGAAAGGTCGGTCGAAAGGCGGCGACCGGCAGCCGCACCGAAGTCCACGTGCCGGCCGGCGCCTCGAGCGCCGCCTGGTAGTTCACGCCGTCGAAGCCGTCGTCGGTGCGCAGGTTGAGCTTGAAGCGCTTGCCGTCGCCGCGCAGCTCGAGCAGGTAGCCTGCAGCCCCCGGCGCCCCCAGGTCCATCGGGCGCGAGCGGACGGAAGCAAAGCCGCCGTTGCGTTCAAGCGAAACGATGCCCTCGAACACGGCGTGGCCGGCGGCATCATGGCGCAGGCGGCTGTGCGAGACGCCACCCATCACGGCGTCGTCGATGGCGGACCAGTCGGCGACCGCTGCGGCCGTGTCGAAACGGAACAGTTCGCGGGGCATGCCGGCATTGTCCCGGGCCGGGGCTCCTCCGCCTAGCCCAGCACCGCCGCGGCCACGCTCGCGTAGACCGGTATGCCGAGCAGGATGTTGAGCGGGAAGGTGATGCCGAGCGACATGCCGAAGTAGAGCGACGGATTCGCCTCGGGAATCGCGTAGCGCAGCACCGCCGGCACCGCGATGTACGAGGCGCTCGCAGCAAGCACCATCAGGAGCGCGCCGTTGCCCGGCGAGAGGCCGACCAGCACCGCCAGCGCCAGCGCGAGCGACGCGTGGGCAAGAGGTCCGAGCACCGCATACGCCAGGAGCACCGGCGGCTTGCCGCGCAGCTCGCCGAAGTTGCGCGCGGCAGTGAGGCCCATATCGAGCAGGAAGAAAGCGAGCATGCCCTTGAAGAGGTCGCCGGTGAAGGGCTGCATCACGGTCTTGCCCATCTCGCCCGTCGCGAGGCCGATCGCCATCGAGCCCAGCAGCAGGAGCTGCGCGCCGTCGGTGAACGATTCGTGCAGGATCTTGCGGACCGACATTCCCGCACCGGGCAGCGGACCCTCTACCGCGACGGCAGCGCCTGAGCCCGCCACTACCGCCGCGCCCTGGGGCCGGCGCATCGCGTTGGCCAGGATCACCGCCATGATGATCGCGGGCGACTCCATGAGCGCCAGCGCCGCAGCCATGTGCCCACCGTAGGCCACGCCGCGGCCGTCGAGATATTGCGCGGCCGTGATGAAGGTGACGGCGCTGACCGAGCCGTAGGTCGCGGCGATGGCCGCGGCGTCGAAGCCGGACACCAGCCGGCGCAGTACCTGGTACCCGATCGCTGGCACGACGACGGCGAGCGCGATCGCGCAGCCCAGGCTCACCGCCACCTCGGAGGTCAGCCCGGACTTGGCCAGTGCGAAGCCGCCCTTCAGTCCGAGCGCCATGAGCAGGTAGAGGGAGAGGAAGCGCGAGACCTGGGGCGGAATCTCCAGGTTGGAGCGCGCCAGCCCTGCCGCGGCGCCGAACACGAAGAAGAGGATGGCCGGATCGAGAAGGCTCTGCAAGGGACGCTCCCGCACTCAATCCATGATGATACGGGAGCAAAGGCATAGAGTAAAATAGACAATATTGTTTATATGCATCGAAAAAACTCTATGCATTACGCGCCGAGGGCAGCCGCAACGCCGGGCCACCCTCGCCACGCACGGGCGCGTGACGGGGCGCGCGGTCACGCGGGCGCTGCGCCGCTGCCGGCTCCCACAGCGGCATTGTCGCGAAGACGCCGGCGAAGAAGCCGGCGTGGATCGGCGCTTCCTGGCTGAGGAACGAGGCATCCATGGGGCGGGCGATGCGGCAATGCTATCGTGCCGCTGGTCATGTCCGCCGACCTCGAAGCCCGGATCGCCGCGCTGCCCTGCTGGCGCGGCGCGGTGACGCTCGTGCCGCTGGCGGGCGGGCTGTCGAACACGTCGTTTCTCGTCGACAACGGGGGAGAGCGCTTCGTCGCGCGCTGCGGCGGGGACATCCCCGTCCACCACGTCTTCCGCGACCGCGAGCGCGCGGCGAGCGTCGCCGCCCATGCAGCCGGCCTGTCACCCGAAGTGGTCTACTGCGCGCCGGGTGTCATGGTGTTGCGCTGCATCGAGGGCAGGACCTGCACGGAAGCTGATCTGCGGGCGGACATCGGGCGCATCGCCGCGCTGCTGGCAAGGTGCCATCGCGACGTAGCGCGCCATCTCGCGGGGCCGGCCGGCGCGTTCTGGGTCTTTCACGTCATCCGCGACTACGCGCGGACGCTGCGGGCTGCCGGGAGCCGCAGCGATGCGGAGCTGGCGCGCTGGGCGGCGCTTGCCGACGCGCTCGAGGCGCAGCAGGTGCCGCTGCCCGTCGTGTTCGGCCACCACGACCTGCTGCCCGGCAACCTCCTCGACGACGGCAAGCGCCTCTGGCTCATCGACTGGGAGTACGGCGGCTTCGGCACCGCGATGTTCGATCTCGCCAACCTCGCCGCCAACGGCGGCTTCTCGCCGGCCGAGGACCAGCTGCTGCTCGAAACCTACTTTGCGCAGCCGGTGCGCGAGGAGCTCTGGCGGGCGTTCGACGCGATGAAGGTCGCCAGCGCGCTGCGCGAGGCGGCCTGGGCGATGGTCTCCGCGCTGCATCTCGCGGTGCCCGGCGCGAACTATGCCGCGCACGCGGCCGAGTACCTCGCGCGCACCGAGGCGGCGCTGGCGCGCCACGTCGAACGGCACGGACGCCTCGACCCGCCCGCCTGAGCGCGGCCCTGCTCCCGGTGCGGTCCGGCGGCGGCGCCCCTAGCGCAGGGCGTTGAACGCCTGCCACGACGAGAGCACGCCGTTCTTGAACGTGGCGCGCAGCCGCGTGGATACGCTGGTATTCGGGCCGACGGAGCGGTTGCTCACGGCGTTCTCGGCGACGCTGAACTCCCAGACGTCGGTCTGGCCGTCGACCCGGGTCTTGCTGACCGGCTCGCCGTACTTCTCGATCATGTACTCCTTGTCGGCCTTGCCGATGAGCGGATCGAGCTGCCGGGCGATGAGGCGGGTGTCGTTGGCCGCGCAGCCGGCGCCGAGCGCGAGCGCGGCCAGCAGCGGGACGAGCAGTACGAAGCGACGAAGCTGCAGCATCGGGATCAGACCTCCAACCATTCCTTGCGCACGGCGTCGTTGGCCCGCAGGTCCTGCGGCGTGCCTTCGAACACGATGTGACCGTGCCCCATGACGTAGAGCCGGTGCGAGATCGCGAGCGCGATGGTGAGCTTCTGCTCGATCAGCAGGATCGCGATGCCCCGGCGGGCTACATTCTCCAGCAGCTCGCGCACGAGGTCCACCATCTTCGGCGCGAGGCCCTCGGTCGGCTCGTCCACCATGATGAGGTCGGGGTCGCCCATCAGCGTGCGGCAGATGGTCAGCATCTGCTGCTCGCCGCCGGAGAGCACGCCGCCGGGCGCGTCGGCCCGCTCGCGCAGGATCGGGAACAGCGCGAACATGTCCTCCTGCGACCAGCGGCCGGACGGGCGCGCCGATTTCATCCCCAGCAGGAGGTTCTCGCGCACGGTGAGCGCGGGAAAGATCGCCCGGTCCTCCGGCACGTAGCCGAGGCCCAGGCGGGCGATCTCGTGCGGTTTCCTGCCGTCGATGCGCTCGCCCTTGAAGCGGATGCTGCCGACCGCGCGCACTTCGCCCATGATCGTCTTGATCGTCGTCGAGCGGCCGGCGCCGTTGCGGCCGAGCAGGCCGACGATCTCGCCGGCGCCGACGGTGAGGCAGACGCCCTGCAGGATGTGGGACTTGCCGTAATAGGCGTGCAGCCCGTCGACTTCAAGCATCGGCGGGAACCCCGAGGTAGGCGGCCTGCACGTCCGCGTTTTGCCGTATGCGGTCCGGGACATCGGTGGCGATGATCTCGCCGTAGACCAGCACCGAGATCCGGTCCGCGAGGTCGAAGACGACGCCCATGTCGTGCTCGACCATCACCAGCGTCTTGCCCTGCGAGACCGTGTGGATCAGCTCGACCGTCGCTTCGGTTTCGCTGCGGCTCATGCCGGCGGTGGGCTCGTCGAGCAGGATCACCTGCGCGTCGCCGGCGATGGTGATACCGATCTCCAGCGCGCGCTGCTCGGCGTAGGTGAGGACGCCGGCCGGCGTGTCGCGCCGCGCCGTCATCCGGATCCGGCCGAGGATCGCGTCGGCGCGCTCGGCGGCGTCGGTCAGGCCGTCGGCGCTGCGCCAGAAGTTGTAGCGGTGGCCCAGCGCCCACAGCGCACTGCAGCGGATGTTCTCGTAGACCGTGAGGCGCGGGAAGATGTTGGTGACCTGGAAGCTGCGCGCCAGCCCGCGCCGGCTGATGCGGTACGGCGCGCTGCCGCCGATCTCCTCGCCGTTGAGGCGGATCGACCCGCGTGTGGGCGCGAAGCGGCCGCTCACCAGGTTGAACAGCGTCGACTTCCCCGCGCCGTTGGGGCCGATGATCGCGTGGCGCTCGCCCTTGCCGATGGCGAGCGAGACGCCGCGGATGATCTTCGTCGTGCCGAAGCTCTTGTGGACATCAGTGAGCTGCAGCGCGCAGGCAGCGGGCGCCGCGGCGGTCACTGGACTACCCTCCGCGCTACGCGCTCCGGGGCAATTCGCGCTCGGGAGCGGCCCATCACGCTCACTGGACTACCTTCGTGCTCCGCACTCCGGTATTCGCCCTTGGGGCGGCCCGGCGGGCTCATGGCGCGACTCCCGCGCGGGCTTCATCGGTCGCGCGCTGCCAGGCTGCGCCGACGCTCGGCCAGGTCCGCCGCAATGCCAAGCACCCGCCGACGACGAGGAGCGCCGCGGCCATCCACGGCCAGGGTGTCGCCGCATCCAGGCTGCGGCCGAGCAGCGTCACGCGGCTGCCGGATTCCGGCTGCGTGGACAAGCGGTAGCCGATCTCCAGCAGAGCGACCGCGCCGGCGAGCGTGGCGACGGCCGGCACCAGCGCCACGCCGTAGGCACGCAACAGGCCGGGAAACGCGGTGGTCCGCAGCAGAGGCGCGTGCATCATCACGAGGCCGGCGAGCCCCCCGGGGGCGAACAGCACGATGGCCATGAAGAAGAGGCCCAGGTAGAGCTGCCACGCCGCCGTGTAGTCGCTGAGACTCACCTGCAGCCACGTGATCGTCACCGCGCCGAGGATCGCGCCGATGAAGTTGGACGCCCCGCCGATGGTGACCATCAGCAGCACGGTGCCGGAGCGCGCGGCGCCCACCGCTTCGGCGGCCACGATTTCGTAGTTGACCGCGTGCAGCCCCCCGGCCAGTCCGGCGAACGTCGCGGCGACCGCGAACACCGTGAAGCGCAGGCGCTGCGCGCTGTAGCCGATGAACTCGGCGCGCTCCGCGTTGTCGCGCACGGCGTTGCACATGCGTCCGACCGGCGTGCGCAGGAAGAAGTGCATCAGCGCCGCCGCGACCAGCGTCCAGCAGGCGATCAGGTAGTAGACCTGCAGCTGGGTGGCGAAGTCGAGGCCGAACAGGTGCGGCGCCAGGCTGCGGTTGGCGGTGATGCCCTCCTCGCCGCCGGAGAAGCCCTGCAGCATCCGCATCGCCGCGAACACGAGCTCGCCGACGCCGAGCGAGATCAGCGCGAACACCACGCCCGCGCGGCGCGTGGTGAGCGCGCCGAACACGATGCCGACGGCGAGCCCGCCCGCCGCGCCGGCGAGCGGCACCAGCGGCATGGGAATCGGCAGGCCGCCGTTGATCGCGCGCAACAGGTGGATCGCGGCGTAGGCGCCCAGCCCGAAGTAGACGGCGTGACCGAACGAAAGCAGCCCCGTCTGCCCCAGCAGGAGGCTGTAGGAAAGCGCGAACACCGCGGCGATCCCCATCTGGCTCAGCAGCGAGCGCCCGAAGCTGCTGTCGAGGCCCGGCACGTGCGGCAGCACGAGCAGCAGCACCCCCGCTGCGATCCAACTCCGATACGTGCGCATGGCGCCGGCGTCCGCGCGCAGCGGGCACGTTCGCGGATGCATGCGTTGTTTCGCCCTTGCGTAATCTGCGCGCCCGCGGAGCGGGCACGTTCGCGGATGCTCATGTCTCGCGCGTGCCCATGAGCCCCTTCGGCCGCAGGATCAGCATCAGCACGAGCAGCAGGTAGGGCAGGACCGGCGCCGCCTGCGCGATCCTGATCGAGCACAGCTCGTAGAGTGGCGACGAGCGCGCCATCGACATGCCGAACGCGCGCATCAGATCGAGCAGCGAATAGTCGAGCGCCACCGCGAAGGTCTGGACGATGCCGATCAGCATCGACGCGACCAGCGCGCCGGGGATCGAGCCCAGCCCGCCCACGACGACGACGACGAAGACGATGGGGCCGAGCGCTGCGGCCATGTTCGGCTCGGTGAGCAGCGCGAAGCCGCCGATCACCCCGGCCAGCGCCGCCAGCGCGCTGCCCGCCGCGAAGACGAGCACGAACACGCGCGGCACGTCGTGCCCCAGCGCGCTCACCATCTGCGGATGCGTCAGCGCCGCCTGGATCACGAGGCCGATGCGGGTGCGCTTGAAAGCGAGCCAGAGGAACGCGAACATGCCCACCGAGATCGCCATCATCAGCACCTTGTAGAACGGGTAGCTGGTGCCGAACAGGGCGAAGGCCGGGAAATCGATCGTCGCGGGGACCCGGTTCTCGATCGGGTTGCGCCCCCAGACCATGATCACCAGCTCGGCGATCAGGTACGCGAGGCCGAAGGTGAACAGGATCTCCCCGACGTGGCCCTGCCGGTGCACGTGGCGCAGGCCGAAGCGCTCGACCGCGGCGCCGATGGCGCCGACGACCAGAGGCGCCACGACGAGCGCCGGCCAGAAGCCGATGACGCGCCCGAGCTGGTAGGAGAAGTAGGCGCCCAGCATGAACATGCTGGCGTGGGCGAAGTTGAGCACGCCCATCATGCTCCAGATCAGCGTCAGGCCGGAGGAGAGCATGAACAGCAGCAGGCCGTAGACCACGCCGTTGAGCAGCGAAAATGTGACGAGCTCGAGCACGGTCGCCGCGCCCTCCGTTGCGCCCTAGCGACGCCGGGCCGCTGCCGCGGGCTTGCGCGCCGCGCGCACGGTCCGGCCCCCCTCGTCCCCGCGCTCCCCGGCCTAGCCGGGGGGGCGCTGCAGCTTGCAGGTCGTCGGCAGCGCCGCGTCCCTGCCTTCGATCTTGGCGATGGTGCGGAAGCCGAAGCCCGTCTTCTCGACGTCGTACTTGACGCCGTCGGCCATCACGGACACGAACATCGGCTGCAGCACCTGGTGGTTGTCGGCGCGCATCTCGACCTCGCCCACCGTCGTGGTGATCTTCAGGCCCTCGAGCGCGCGGGCGACCTTGACCGGGTCGTTGGACTTCGCCTTGGCCGCCGCCGCCGCGAACAGATCGAACGCCGTCATCAGCCGGTAGTAGCTGAACTCGTCGTCCTTGTCCGGGTAGCGCTTGCGGAACGCGGCGGCATTGGGGTCGAGCTCTGGCGACACGTTGTTGTGCCACTCGGCTCACCTGGATCACGCTGCCGACGCCGTCCCTGCCGATCGCGCTCGGCGTGCCCAGCGCGCCGCCGTAGTACGTGTACCAGCCGACCTTGAGCCCGGCGTCCTTGGCCGCCTTGATGAGGAGCAGCATGTCGTTGCTCCAGTTGCCGGTGATCACGGTGTCGGCGCCGGCGGCCTTGATCTTGGCGACGTAGGGCGAGAAGTCCTGCACCTTCTGCAGCGGGTGCAGCTCGTCGCCGACGACCTTGATGTCGGGCCGCTTCTCGGCGAGCATCTTCTGCGCCGCCGTCGCGACCGCCTTGCCGAACGAGTAGTCCTGATTGATGAGGTACACCCGCTTGATCTTCGGGTCCTTCGCGATCACGTTGGTGAGCGCCTGCATCTTCATGTCGACGTCGGCGTCGAAGCGGAAGTGCCAGAAGTTGCATTTCTCGTTGGTCAGCGCCGGATCGATCGCGGCGTAGTTGAAGTAGAGCGCCTCCTTCCCCGGGTTGCGCTCGTTGTGCTTGGCGACGGCGTCGGTGATCGCGTGGGCGACCGCGCTGCCGTTGCCCTGGAAGACGTAGCGCGCGCCGTCGTCCAGCGCCTTCTTCAGCACGATCAGCGATTCCTGCGGGCTCACCTTGTTGTCGAACGACAGCAGTTCGAGCTTCTCGCCGTTGAGGCCGCCGGCGGCGTTGACGCGCTCGATCAGGAACGCCATGTGCTTCTGCGCGTTGATGCCGGCGCTGGCGGCGCCGCCCGACAACGGATCGATGTACGCGATCCTGACCACCGCCGCCGCCGGGGCAGCGCAGGCGATCGCGGCCGCGGCCAGGCAGACGAGTTGCAGCGTGCGTGCTTTCATGGCTCCTCCTGGGGATGCCCGACCGGGTTCCGGCGATGCGCCGGTATTGTGCTGGTGCCGGTCGGGGCGATCGGCGACATGATAGCCCCGCTTCGGGCGGGTTGCACCGGAACGCGGCACCCCGGGATCGCGCGCCGGAAACGCCGTGCGGCGCGGAATTTCGCGGGCTGCCGCGGTGTCGCACTGCAGGCGCCCGGCGAGGGGCGTAGCGGGCTCCCGCGGGCACGGCGCGCGGCGCTTTCTGGCATACTCCGTGCTTTAGCGCAGGGTGCCCCCGCGGCACCCTGCGCAGCAAAGAGGACAGGCTTGATGGAAAGGGTAGGTCGCTACCAGATTCGCTCCGGACTCGGCGAAGGCGCGATGGCCAAGGTGTTCCGCGCCTACGATCCCGACATCGACCGGGAGCTCGCGATCAAGGTGCTGAAGGCGCAGCTGCGCGGCGATTCGGAATATCACGTCCGGTTCCTGCGCGAGGCCAAGGGCGCCGGCGTGCTGTCGCACCCGAACATCGTGACGGTGTTCGACGTCGGCGACGAGGGCGGCCATCCGTACATCGCGATGGAGCTGATCGAGGGCGGCACGCTCGAACAGGTGCTCGACCCGAAGAAGCTGCTGCCGGCGAAGACGGTCGTCGAGATCGGCATCCAGCTCGTGCGCGCGCTCGACTACGCGCACAAGAAGGGCATCGTCCACCGCGACGTCAAGCCCGCCAACATCATGATGATCCGCGACACGACGACGATCAAGGTCGCCGACTTCGGCATCTGCCGGATCGACCAGAGCGAGGCCACGCAGGCCACCCAGGCCGGCAGTGTGCTGGGCACGCCGAACTACATGTCGCCGGAGCAGGTGCTGGGCGAGAAGGTCGATTCGCGCTCGGACCTCTTCTCCGCCGGCGTCGTGCTCTACCAGCTGCTGACCGGGCACCTGCCGTTCGACGGCGAGACGCTGATCAGCGTCGCCTACAAGATCACCAAGACCGAGCCGCCGTCGCTCGACAAGCTGCGCCCCGACCTCCCGCTGTCGCTGCGCCGCGTGGTCGACCGCGCGCTCAAGAAGCAGGCGGACAAGCGCTTCCAGACCGGCGAGGAGTTCGCGGCCGCGCTGATCGGCGTGGCCAAGGAGCTGCAGGCGGAGGAGGAGAAGAAGGGCAAGGTCCGCCGCATTCCCCTCGGCGTGCGCTGGGCCTTGATGATGGCCGCGCTGGTGGCGACGACGATGACCATCACCGCGGCGTTCCTCTACCAGCAGCAGTACGCGGCGATGCTCGACCAGGTCAAGGGCTACGGCGGCTCGCTCGCCAAGTTCATGGCGACACAGAACGCGGTGCCCGCTGCTCTCCGAGGACTGGGCGGCGATCGACGTCTTCATCCAGGAGACGATCTCCCGCCAGGACTTCAACTACATCCTGGTCTCCGACGACAAGGGCGTCATCCGCGGCAGCAACACGGTCGAGCAGATCAACGAGAAATACGCGCCGCTCAACGCGAAGCCGCTGTCGTCGAGCGACAAGGGCGTCAAGGTGCAGAGCCACCGGATCGCCGACGGGCGCGAGATCCTCGACTTCGCCGCGCCGATCCTGTTCCAGGGCAAGGAGATCGGCGAGGTGCACGTCGGCATCTACCAGGCGCCGCTCAACGCGGTCGCCAACCTCGTGCTGGTGCTGCTGGGCATCCTCACGGTGGTGACCAGCGCGGCCGGCGCCGTCGGCGTCTACTTTCTCGCGGGACGCGTCGCCGCGCCGATCCGGGTGATGGCCAACTCGCTCGCGGAACTTGCCAAGGGCCGCTACGACTACCGGATCGCGGACAAGCGCACGGATGAATTCGGAGAGCTGTACGCCGCTTTCGACAAGACGGCGGCAGCCATGGAGGAGCGACATGAACCACCCCCCCCGCCTGCCGCGGCGGCCTGACCGCACGCGCTGGCGGCACGCGGCCGCCGTGCTGGCCGCGGCGCTGATCGTGCAGGGCTGCGCGACGCCGCCGCCGCCGGCGGCCGAGCCCGAGGCGCCGCCGCCGCGCGAAACCGTGGTCATCGGGCAGGACAAGGACTTCACGATCGTCGTCGTGCAGCGCGGCGAGGATCTCGCGTCGCTCGCGCAGCACTACCTGGGCGACGCGAAGAAGAGCTGGTGGATCGCCGAGTTCAACGGCATCGACCGCGTCCAGGCCGGCCAGGAAGTGGTGATCCCGCTGCGCGCGCGCAACCCGTACGGGGTCTACGCCAACGGGTTCCAGACGGTGCCGATCCTGTGCTACCACCGGTTCGGCCCCAACCGCAGCTCGATGACGGTGACGGCCCAGGCCTTCGAGGCGCAGATGGAGTACCTGGCGCAGAACGGCTACCGGGTGATTCCGCTGGCGCAGCTCGCGCCGTTCCTCGAGGGCAAGGAGCCGCTGCCGCGCAAGACGGTCGCGATCACCATCGACGACGGCTACCGGGCCACGTATCAGATCGCCTACCCGATCCTGAAGAAGTACAACTTCCCCGCGACGGTCTACCTCTACAGCGATTTCGCCGGCGCGGCCGACGCGCTCACGTGGCCGCAGATGCAGGAGATGGTGCGCTCGGGCCTGATCGAGATCCAGCCGCACTCCAAGACGCACGCGAACCTCACGGTGCGGCTGCCGGGCGAGAGCGAGGCGAAGTACGCGGAGCGGATCAAGCGCGAAGTCGATGCGCCCATCGGCGCCATCAAGGAGAAGCTGGCCGCATCGACGTTCAGCTTTGCGTACCCCTACGGCGACGTCAACGACACCGTCGTCGACCTGCTCGGGCGCCAGGGTGTCCAGTACGGCGTCACGGTCACCGCCGGCGGCAACGGCTTCTTTGCGCACCGGTACATGCTGCGGCGGACGATGATCTACGGCACCGAGGACCTCGAACAGTTCAAAGCGAAGCTCGCGACATTCGCGCGCACCGCCGCCCGATGAGTTCCGCGGTCCGGTTGCTCTGCCGGTCGCTGACCGCCGGCCTCGCGCTGCTGGCCGGCTGCGCCCAGGTGCCGACCGCGCCGCCGTCCGCGCCAGCGGCCGCGACAGCGGCTGTCCCCGCAGGACGAGCGGCTGCGCCTCGCCGTCGGCGAAACACCAGCAGCTCGCCAACCAGGCGAAGCAGGCGGGCGACCTCGCCACGGCGGCGACCCAGTATCAGATCCTGACGCTGCTCGCGCCGAACGACGCCACGTATCGCAACGAGCTCGCCGCGACGCGCGCGGAGATCGGCCGCCGCGTGAAGGAGAACCTCGCCGCCGGCAACGCCGCGCTGCGCAGCGGCGATTCCGACCGCGCGTCGGAGGCGATGCTCAAGGTGCTGGCGCTCGATCCCGAGAACGCCGAGGCGGCGAAGAGCCTGCGCGAGATCGAGGCGCAGCGCCTGTCGCGGATCCAGGCGGGGCGCGCGGCCAAGGCGGGCGGCGCCGGCGCCGTCGCGAGCAGTGCCCCGCGGGCGCCGCGCACCGGCGCCTCCGCGGCGAGCGACGCCTACGACCTCGAGCAGCCGCTCGAGATGTTCAAGGCCGGCGACACCGCGGGCGGCCTGCGGGATCTGAAGTCGCTACGTCGAGGCCAATCCGACCGACAAGGCTGCGCGCAGCCGCATCGGGACCGTCGTCTACGATCGGGCGCGGGAGCTGGACGAGCAGGGCTCGCGCGAGCAGGCGTTGTCGCTCTACGAGCAGGCCGTGGCGCTGCGCGGCGAGCCGGGGCTCGGATGGAACGGGCGCATCCAGGCCGTGAAGAAGGCGCTGGGCAACGAATACTTCGACAAGGGCGCGCAGGCGTACCCGGCCAACCCGGCGCAGGCGATCAAGGATTGGGAAACGAGCCTGCGCTACGATCCGCAGAACGCCAAGGCCGCGGCCCGGCTCAAGGAAGCGCGGGCCGCGGAAGGCAGGCCGGCGGCCGCGAAGAAGTGAGCCGACGCGCCGGAAGGCCCGGCGCGTCGGCGGATGTCATTTCGGAGCCGCGCCCGGCGTGGTGCCGAACTTCTCGCTCATCTTCTTCTGCAGCTCGATGGCGCGACCGCGCTCGAGCTTCGCCTTCTGGTTGCTCGGATCGAGCTCGAGGATCTGGTCCCATTTCTTGATCGCGAGATCGAGGTTCTGGCGCTGGTAGGCCGCCGTGGCCTCGCGGTCGTAGCGGCGCACCAGCGCGACCTTGACGGCGTCGCGCTGCAGGACCGCGTCCTTGTTCCCGGGCTCGTTGCGCGCGGCCTCGCTGAACGTCGCGTAGGCGCCTTCGAGGTTGCCGCTCTTCTGCTGCTCCATTCCCTGCTGCATCAGGCTCGACGCGGCCTTCTTCGGCGCTTCCGGCTCCGGGGCCGGCGCGGGCGCCGGCGCGGCCTCGGCGGCCGGCGCAGCGCCTGCGGGCGTGGCGGCTGGCCGTCCGCCGGCGGTCGCGGGCGGGGTCGCCGGCTGCCTGCCGGGAACCTTGATCACCTGGCCGGCGGCGAGCTTGCTGGGATTCGCGATGTCGTTGTACTTGGCGAGGATGTAGAAGCGGAAACGGTCGCCCATGTACGCCTGCGCGATCTTCGACAGCGTGTCGTCGCGCTGCACGGTGTAGCGGAAGAACGTCGGACCGAGCTCGGCCTGCGCGTCGGCCTTGATCTGGTCGAGCAGCTTGCGCGCGAGGTCGTTCGACGGATCCATCGCCGTCGCCTTTTCCAGCGTCGCGCGGGCGTTGGCCTCGTCGCCGTTCTGCAGCATGTCGATGGCCGAGATCGCGAGACTCTGCGCCTCGGCCTTCGCCTGCGCCGGCGGCAGCTGTGGCTCGGCGGGCGCTGCGGGCTTGGGCGCCTCGACGACCGGCTCGACCGGTTTGGGAGCGGGCGGCGGCGGCGGAGTTGCGCAGCCGGCAAGGATTGCCGCCGCGGCCGCGGCGACAGCGGCCAGACGCCAGGATACGCGCGAGGAATGAATGTCCATGGGCTTTGCGAGAGGCGTGCGGCCTGGCAGGCGATTCGGGCCAGGTGACCGAAAAAACGATATTCTGCGCCGGGATTCGGCGGAGTGCCAGCACCGCGCGCGATCGCGGTGCCGCAGACGGCGGCGTGGCTGATCGCTCACAGCGAGATCGACGTCGCGGTGCTGCCGAGCGGCAGCGTGTCCTGCGCGCGACCCGCGGGCTCGGTGCACCAGACCGCCAGGGCCGAATAGTTGTCCTGGTCCTTGCCGCCGCGCGCGATGACCTGCTCCTCCATCACCCGCAGCCAGTCCTCGGCCGTGCCGACCTGCGTGAGCGCCCGCTCCATCTCGGACTCCTCGATGTACTCCCAGAATCCGTCGGTGCACAGCAGGAACGCGTCGCCGCCCGCGAGCGCGAACTCGGAACGCGCGACCGCCGGCTCGAAGTTCTCGACCTGGCCCAGCGCCGCGAAGAGCTTGCTGCGCTCCTTCGCCTTGCGCAGGTCCTCCTTCTTCAGGTAGCCGGCGTCCACCATGTTCTGCACCACGCTGTGGTCCTTGGTCTGCGCCACCACCTGGCGGCCGCGAAAGCAGTAGAGCCGCGAGTCGCCGAGGTGGCCCCACGCCGCGGCGCGGTTGGCGGAATCGACGGCCAGCACGACGGCCGTCGCGCGCATGTTGGCGAGGCGGGACTCGGTCCCCTGATGCTCCATGATCGCCCGATTGGCGGAGTCCAGCGCGGCTTCGATCGCCTGCCCGGAGCAGCGCGGCTCGTCCTGGAACCAGGCGAGGGTCGTCCTGACCGCGAGCTTCGACGCGACATCGCCTCCGCCCTGCCCGCCGGCGCCGTCGCAGACCACGCAGAAGCACACGCCTGAGCCCGCCCAGAAACCGAAGGCGTCCTCGTTGACCGCGCGTCCGCCGGGCTTCGACAGCACCGAGATCTCGAGGCGCATCGGGCGTGCCGGCTGCTATTTCCGCGACGAAGGATCGTCGCGATCGGAGGGCTTGCCGGCGTGGTGCGCCTGGTAGGCGCGGAGGAATTCCTCGCCGAACAGCGCGTGGAAGTCGCTCTCGGCCTCCTTGGAGATGTCGCCGTACAGCTGCCCGAACATGTCCCACAGCTTCGCCTTGCGGGTCGTCGGCAGTATCGAGTTGACCATCGAGTTGTCCGACAGCCGCTTCTCGAGTTCATGCGGATCGAAGCGCGTGAGGATCAGCGCGAGCGCCGAGCGCATGCCGGCCATGAACCCCTGCTGGTGCAGGCGCAGGTCCTCGTAGGCGTCGCCTACGGCGCGCAGCGGCGGCATGAACCCGCGTCCGCGCGGGACGAGCAGCTGCGCCAGCGCGGTCTCGACGTTCGGCGAGAACTTCAGCGGATTGTTGTCCTTGCTGACGATCATCGTCATGTCGGCGCGCGCCTGGCGCTTGGCGTTGGCGCGCGCCGCGAGCAGATCGATGCAGCCCCCGCGTGGCTTCGTGGAGCAGGCTGCCGAGCTGGTTCATGAGCTGCGGCGTGAGGCCGCCGGGAATCCCGACGTCGCGCAGCCCCGCCCCCGCAAGCAGCGCGCGCAGGAGCTCGTCGTGCGTGGCGGTGCCGGCCGCGGCGGCGGTCGCGACGGCCGGCGCGGGCGCAGGGGCAGGCGTTGCCGCGCTCGCGGGCGCTGCCGGGGACGTGCAGGCGGCGGCGCCGCGGCAGGACGCGCAGACGGCGTCTCCGGCGTCGAGAGCGCGAAGGAGCGGATGCCTTCGCCGGGCGCTGCCGCCGCATCGCCGGCCCACGAAAGCACCGGCTCGGGCATGGCGTCGCCCGGCGGCGCGGCAGCGGGTGCGCCGGTGCCGGTCGCGGCGGGCGGGGAGTGACGGGCGCGGCGACGGCCGCCGGGGCAGCCGGCTGCGCCGCGGCTCCCGCGCCGGCGACGCGCATCGTGTAGCCGGCGATGCGGATTTCCTCGCCCCCCGCGAGCGGCGACTCCTTGCCGTTGCCCAAGGGTCGCCCGTTCACCATGACCGGGACCACGCTGCCCTGGTCGCGCAGCACGTACTTGCCGTCGCGATACGACACGGTGGCGTGCGTGCGCGAGATCTTGCGGTCGGGATCGGCGAGGACCAGCGTGTTCTCGGGCGCGCGGCCGATGGTGCCGCCGCTCTCGCCGAAGTCGGCGGAAAGGGGTTGCGCAGGCGCTTGTCCGTTGAGGGTGACGACGTCGATGGTGATCATGAATGTAAAGGGTGCGCAATCCGACGGGCCAGCCTTGGCCGACGATGCGAAGGATGTCTTGCGCGGTCTGGCGAGTCAAGAAGGACGCCCCGCGGCATGGCTTGCCCCGCGCCATCGCCGCTGTGCCGCGCCGCACGCGGCGGCGTCCGGGTGCCGTTCGAATTCGTGCGGTCTTCGGCCGCGAAGCCTGCGCGGGAGTTAAGATAGCGCCCGCGCAGCGTTGCCGCGCGGCCTGCCCGGGCAACGCACCGCAATGGCGCAGCCCTGGCCACGAGGATCGACCGATGTCCGAACATTCGACGGCCGAATCGACGGCGCATGGCCCGATGGAACGGGTGCGCGAGGTCGCGGGCGGGGTCTCGTCGGCGTTCGTGCTGCTCACGCAGATGCTGACGCTGGGCCTCATCGCCTACGGCACGCTCGGGCCGGTCGCCGCGGAAGCGGGCGCGCGGGCGATGTTCGCCGCGGCGATCTACGGCCTGCTGTCTTCGGCCGTTCTGGGCGGCGCGCTGCTGCCCAACGAGATTCCGCGCGCATCGACGGTGCTCGTCTTCGCCGCGTTCGTCGCGCGCCTGGCAGGGAACGCCGAATTGCGCGGCTTGCCGGGCGGCGGCGTCGAGGAGATCCTGTTCCTCTCCGCGCTGTGCCTCGCGCTGTCCGGGTTGTTCCAGGTCGCCTTCGGCGTGCTGCGCCTCGGCAGCATCGCGCGGTTCGTGCCGTACCCGGTGGTGGCCGGACTGATGACCGGCCTCGCGATCTCGCTGTTCTTCTACGAATTGCCGCACATCCTCGGCGTGCACGGCGACGATGCGGGACATGCGGTGCAGGCCGCGGCACCCGCGCACGGCGCGGATGCGGCGCACGGCCCCGGGAAGGTCGCCGGGACCGCGGGTACGGTAGCCGCGGCGCACGGTGCGGCATGGCGCGGGCATGCCGCAGGGAAGGTCGCCGAAGGGGCGGGTACGGTCGCTGCGGCGCATGGCGGGGAGGCAGGGCACAGCGGCGGGAAGGCCGTCGAGGCGGCGGCCGCGGCGCACGGCGGAGACGGCGGGCACGGCGGGTGGCAGCCCTGGACGCTGCTGGTGGCGCTGTTCACGATCGCCACGGTGCTGCTCGTCGGCCTGCGCTGGCCGAAGGCGCCGTCGAAGCTGATCGGCGTCGCCGCGGGCACGGCGGTGGCGTCGGCCGTCACGTATTTCTTCCACTCCGTCGACCTCGGCCCGCGGCTTCCCGAGCTGAAGGCCGCGCTGCCGGCGCCCGACGCGCTGTTCCCGCTGCTGTCGTCGCCGGGCCTTCGGCTCGCGTACGCTGCACCTCTACGACATCGCGATCGCGGCGGTGGCGATCGCCGTCATCGGATCGCTCGACAGCCTGCTCGCCGCGGTGGGCGAGATGGACGGTCCGCTCGACACGGGCCACCAGCCGAACCGGCTGCTGATCGCGCTCGGCTGCGGCAACGTCGTGTCGGGGCTGTTCGGCGGCGTGCCGCTCGCCTATTCGTCGCACCACGCGCTGGCCGAGTCGCACGAGGGCGGGCGCAGGATGCTGCCGGGCCTTGCGACGCTGGTGACGGTGGTCGTGCTGCTGCTCTACGGGCAGCGGCTGCTGCACGCGATTCCGGTGGCGGTGCTCGCCGGCGTGATGACGCTGATCGCGATCAGCCTCGTCAACGGGTGGGCCGGCTCGGTGATCAAGCGCGCGCGCCGGCGCCAGTACGACCGCGAGCTCACGCTCACCATCGTGCTCGTGGTGTTCGTCGCCGCGGTCACGATCGTCTTCGGGCTGGTCTCCGCGGTGGTCACCGGCCTCATCCTGTCGATGGCGCTGTTCATCGCGATGATGAACCGCTCGCTGGTGCGCGGCGTGGCCACCGGCGAAACGCGCGCGTCGCGCCGGGTCTACCCGCCGGCGCAGGCGGAGCTGCTGCGCGCCGAGGGAAAGCGGATCAGGGTGATGGAGCTCGACGGCGCCATCTTCTTCGGCACGGCCGACCGGCTCGGCGGCGAGGCGCAGAAGGCCGCGGAGGGCGCGAGCTTCCTGATCCTCGACCTGCATCGCGTGACGATGATCGACGCGTCGGGCGCGCTGATGCTCGAGCGCGTCGGCAAGGGCCTGCGCGAGCACGGCACGCGCATGCTGCTCGCCCACATCTCGACGACCAGCCCGCTCGGCCGCGCGGTGCAGGCCGCCGGAGCGTTCACGGAGAAGCATCACCCCGACTGGTTCGTCGACGGCGACCGCGCGCTCGAGTGGGCGGAGCGCCAGCTGCTCGCCGAGGCGAACATCGCCGACGCGAACCACGAGATCCGCATCGACGAATTCGCGCTGATGGCGGGGCTCACGCCGGCCGAGCTCGATTTCATGAAGCCCTATCTCGACCGCCAGCTGCTGCCGGCGCGCTCGCCGCTGTTCCTCGCCGGCAAGCGCGGCGACCGGCTCTACCTGCTCGCGCGCGGCGCGGTGAGCCTGCTCGCGGGGGACGTCGATCCGGACTGGCAAGCACAGGCGGATCGTGACGCTCGCGCCGGGGGTGATCTTCGGCGAGTCGGCGATGCTCGAGGACGAGGTCCATTCGATGACCGCCGTCGCCGAAGGGGAGATCGTCCTCTACAGCCTGTCGCGCCGGAACATGGAGGCGATCCGCGCGCTCAACCCGGACCTGTACCGGCGCCTGATCCTGAACCTGCTCGCGCACCTGTCGGCGATGCTGCGGATGACCGCCGGCGTCCTGCGCGAAGGCGGCGACCAGCTCGCATAAGCTCGAACGCTGCTAAAGGGTTTCCGCGGCCCCTCTCGTAGGCCTTGAGGAACTCCTTGTCGAACAGCGACCAGAAGTCCTGCTCGGCCTCGACCGAGATGTCGCCGTAGAGCTCGACCAGCATGTCCCAGCGCTTCGCCTTGGCGCCGCCGGGAAGCATGCTGTCGAAGCGGCTGTTGCCGGCGAGGCGCTTCTCGAGCTCCGCCGGGTCGAAGCGTGCGAGCAGCCCCTCGAGCGCCGCCTGGATCCCGGCCACCAGGCCCTGATCGTGCGACCGCAGGTCGTTGCAGGCGTCGGTCATGGCCTGCAGCGGGTCGAGCATGTCGACCCGCTGCGGCGCGAGCAGGTGCTGCAGCGCGGTCTCGGCATCCCAGGCGGCCTTCAGCGGGTTGATCTCGCGCGACCCGATCATCGTCAGGTTGGCGTGGACGCGGCTCTTCGCTTCCGCGCGGATGCGCAGCAGATCGATGGTGCCCTGCGTGACCTGCTCGAGCAGCTCGCCGAGTGCCTTCATGAACTCGGGGTTCAGGCCGCCGGGCAGGTCGAGATTCGGCAGGCGCAGTCCTTCGAGAAAGGCGCGCTGCAGCTCGGCCGTCGCGGCGGCGCTCGGCGGTGCCGACGGCGCGCCGTCGGCAGGTGTCGCCGCAGCGTCCACGCTGGTAGCGATCGTGGGTGCCGCCGCAGCAACCGGCGTTTGCGCAGGCGGCTGTCGCCGGTTGCCGCGGTGCGGAGGCCGGTTGCTCGTCCGGGGCCACGCGCAGCTCGAACGGGCCGATGGTGATGCTGTCGCCCGGCGCGAGCGGCGCCTCGGCGCTGTTCTCGACGGCGGTGCCGTTGACGTAGAGGGGGTTCTCGCCGAAGTTCCGGATCAGGAATCCGCGCGGGGACTTGACGATGTTCGCTTCGAGCTCGCCGATGCGCCCCTGCGGGTCGGATAGGACGATGGTGTTGCCCTCGATGGCGCCGATGGTGCCGCCGAGCACGCCGAACTTCCCGCGCAGCTCCGTGGCGAGAGGTTGGCCGTCGAGGCGGGTGACGTCGATCAGCATGGTGATGGAGCAGCGCGGGAACGGAAAGTGCCGAGGTTACTACAAACGTGACCGAGGCATCGATTCCGGCGGGGTTGGTCCCGCTGCCAAGCTTCCCAGGACGGGCGTGAGCAGCGGCTGCCGTGTTGCCAAACCGCATCCACAGGTTGCGGTTCTTGCGCCGGGGCGCCGGCCGGCGGGAGTGTTGCGTCGTCATGCCCCTTGAGGCATATTGTCGCGTCATCGCCCGGGCCGGTCGATCGGATTGCGTGCCATGTGCCCGAGCGGCCCGCCGCTTTCGAGGGCGGGAAACGTCACCCAACTCCCGAGGTGCGACATGCAGAAGCGAATCCTTTCCACTCTTGCACTGTCCTGCCTGGCCGCGCTTTTCGCCGGCGGGGCCAGCGCGGCCGCGGTGCTCCCGCTCGACGACGACGAAGGCGATCTCGTTCCGACCGGCAAGGGATGGGGCGAACGGTCGCAGCACTCGCAGGGCAAGGGGAACGGCAACGGCGGTGGAACGGGGCAGGGTCAAGGCCAGGGATCGGCCAGCGTCCAGGGCGCGAACGGGATCAGCTACCACGGCGGCCCGGTGATGCTCGGACCGACCAAGGTCTACTACATCTGGTACGGTAACTGGAGCGGCAACACCGCGACGACGATCCTGACGGATTTCGCGAGCACCATCGGTGGTTCGCCCTATTTCAACATCAACACCACGTACTACAACGGTTCCAAGACTGCCGTCAGCAACGCCGTCACATACGCCGGGTCGACAACGGACAATTATTCGAAAGGCACCGCGCTCAGCGACGCGGCCATCCAGGCCGTCGTGTCAAGCGCGATTACCTCCAATCGTCTGCCCAACGATTCGAACGGGGTCTATTTCGTGCTGACGTCTGCGGACGTCAACGCGACCTCCGGCTTCTGCACGCAATACTGCGGCTGGCACACGCACGGCACCATCAGCGGGTCCGACATCAAGTACTCGTTCGTCGGCAATCCGGACCGCTGCCCGAGTTCATGTGCCGCGCAGACCACGAGTCCCAATGGCAACGCCGGTGCGGACGGCATGGCGAGCATCATCGCGCACGAACTGGAAGAAACCGTCACCGATCCCGACCTCAACGCATGGTACGACCGCAGAGGTTACGAAAACGCGGACAAGTGCGCATGGAATTTCGGAACGACCTACAGCGCAGGCGGCGCCCTGGCCAACGTGAAACTTGGCTTGCGTGATTATCTGATCCAGCAGAACTGGGTGAACGCCAGTGGCGGTAAATGCGCGCTGAGGTATCCATGACGCGATCGGCGTAGCGGGAACCGTAGCCCGGGTTGAGCGCAGCGAAACCCAGGTGGTTGCAGCCATTGCCACGACAAGCCCCGGGTTTCGCTGCGCTCAACCCGGGCTACGCAGCGGGGCATCCGCGGCGGGATTCTTGCCGCACCGGGCGCAACAGCGCAAACCTGCGTCTCCTACATGAACCGCCCTCGCCTGTTGCGCGCATTCCTCGTCGCCGCGGTCCTGGCGACCGCGATTTGCGCGGATGCCGCGGACACTCCGGCAACGGGACGCGTCCCGACCGTCACGCGGCTGGTGAAGCTGTTCCTCGAACTCGAGAGTTCGCTCGCGGAAGGATTGCGGGGCGGCGGCACCACGACCGTCGACGGGATGCTCGCCGACGACTTCGAATTGCGCGTGGCCCCTGCGCCCGGCAACCCGACGCCGCGTGCCGAGTGGCTGCGGCTGGCGATGGACAAGCCTGGTCCGCCGGTGCGGATCGAGCAGATGGCGGTGCACGAGTTCGGCGATGTCGCCGTGGTCAGCTTCCTGCAGGCGGCGATGAGCGGGGACAAGCGCGATCCCGCGCGCGACATCGCCACCGTGGACGTCTGGAGACGCGCCGGCGATGCGTGGAAGCTCGCTGTCCGCTACGCCGGCCCAGCGGGGGGCCGTGGCTTCATCATCCCGGGCGCGTCGGTGCAGGCGCCGATCGAGAAGCGCTACTGAACGCCTCGCCGCCGTTGGCCTGACCACGGCCGGCAGGTGCGCCAGCCGGCCAGCGGGCGCGCGGCGCACCTGGCCGCCGAGCACTTCGAGCTTCCGCAATGAAAAAAGCCGGGCATCGAGCCCGGCTCCTTCTTGGCTGCAGGCGCGGAGCGAACCGCGCCGGTGCTTACGCAGCCTGGATATTGCTCGCCTGCTTGCCCTTCGGGCCCGTCGTGACTTCGAAGGAGACCTTCTGGCCTTCCTTCAGCGTCTTGAACCCCGGCATGTTGATCGCCGAGAAGTGCGCGAACAGGTCTTCGCCGCCGCCGTCCGGCGTGATGAAGCCGAAGCCCTTGGCGTCGTTAAACCACTTTACAGTTCCAGTTGCCATTTCAGTATTTCCTCAAGAACAAAAAAATCGGGATGAACCCGGCCAATGTTTCGATCTCAAGGAAAGGAAAGTACGTAGAACGACTGCAGTGCGGTCGAACGGCGCGTGCTTTACTACTTACTTGAAACAAAACACTTTTGGAAGTGTACGCCCAATCGCCGGAAAATACCACAACCCCCGGCCCGGCCCCGGTCCGGACCCACGGATGTGGCGGAATTGGTCTCCCGGCGCCTATCGGCCGGCGCCGAGCTCGGCCCGGACGACGGCGGCGCCGGCGCCCAGCGCGGCGAGCTTGCCGCGGGCAACTGCGCGGGCGAGCGGCACCATCCCGCAGTTGGTGCACGGAAAGATCCGCTCGGGCGCGACGTGCTTCATCGCCGCACGGATCGTCGCCGCGACGTCCTCGGCGGTCTCGACCCGATCGGTGGCGACGTCGATCGCGCCGACGAGGACGTCCTTGCCGGCCAGCAGCCCGATCAGCTCGATGGGCACGTGCGAATTGGCGCACTCGAGCGACACCTGGTCGACGCGCGACGCGGCGAGCAGCGGGAAGGTCTGTTCGTATTGGCGCCACTCGGCGCCTAGCGTCTTCTTCCAGTCGTTGTTGGCCTTGATTCCGTAGCCGTAGCAGATGTGGACCGCCGTCGTGCACGCAAGGCCCTGCATGGCGCGCTCCAGCGTGGCCACCCCCCAGTCGCGAACCTGGTCGAAGTAGACGTTGAAGGCCGGCTCGTCGAACTGGATCACGTCGATGCCGGCCGCCTCGATCGCGCGCGCTTCCTCGTTGAGTATCTCCGCGAAGGCCCAGGCGAGCTTCTCCCGGCTCCGGTAATGCGCATCGAAGAGCGTGTCGACCATCGTCATCGGCCCGGGGAGCGTGTACTTGACCTTGCGGTCGGTCTCGCCGCGCAGGAAGCGCGCGTCGTCGACGTAGATCGGATGCCGGCGCGCGACCGGGCCGACGACCATCGGCACGTCGGCGTCGTAGCGGTTGCGGATGCGCACCGTCTTCCTGTGCTCGAAGTCCACGCCGTCGAGGCCCTCGATGAACGTGGTGACGAAGTGGCGGCGCGTTTGCTCGCCGTCGGTGACGATGTCGATGCCGGCGCGCTCCTGGTCGCGCAGCACGAGGCGCACCGCGTCGCGCTTGGCTTCGGCCAGTGCGTCGCCCTCGAGCAGCCATGGCGCCCACAACTGGCCCGGCGCGGCGAGCCACCCGGGCTTCGGCAGGCTGCCGGCGATCGTCGTCTGGAACAGCTTGGTCATCGGTGGCTCCGGGGTCAGGGTGGTCGCGGTTGCGGGGCTGGCGAGAGGGCGCCGCGCGCGGGGGAGGCAGCAATTGTAGCGGCGATCTCCGGCGGGCGCTGCGCGTACGACTGCAGGATCGCCCGATGCGGCGCCTGCCCCGGGTTTCGCTGGCGCTCAACCCGGGCTACACCCGGTCTACGTGCGGGCGGCGGCGCTTGACCGGGCACCGGCGACCAAGTACGGTTGCGCGTCCGCGAGCCGCCATCACCGTCGCCATGCGAAAGGTCCTGTACTCCGACTACGATTACCCCGACATCGGGCTCGAGCGCGACCTGTTCGCGGCTGCCGGCATCGAGGTGGTCACCGCGCAGTGCCGCAGCGAGGACGACGTGATCGCCGCGGCGCGCGACTGCGCCGGCATCCTGCTCCAGTACGCGCCGATCACCGACCGGGTCGTCGCCTCGCTGCCGGGTCTCGGCGTCGTCAGCCGGATCGGCGCGGGCTTCGACACCGTCGACACCGAGGCCTGCGCCAGGCACGGCATCTGGGTGGCCAACTCGCCGGACTACGGCATCGGCGAGGTGGCCACGCACGCGCTGGGGCTCGCGCTGGCGCTGATGCGCAACATCGTCGCCTACCACCGCGACATCCAGGCCGGGAAGTGGTACTACCTGTCCTCGGGCGAGCTGCGCCGGGCGAGCGACATGACGCTCGGCATCGTCGGCCTGGGCCGCATCGGCAAGCGAATGGCGCACATCGGGCGCAACGTGTTCCGCCGGGTGATCGCCTGCGACCCCTACATCATCGACGGCGATTTCCCGGCCTACGTCGAGCGTGGGACGCTCGCAGAGGTATTCGCCGGCAGCAACGTCGTGTCGCTGCACGTCCCGCTCAACGCCGAGACGCGGGGGATGATCGACGCCAAGGTCATCGGCCTGATGCCGCCGGGCTCGTTCCTGGTCAACACGGCGCGGGGCGCGGTCCTCGCCGTCGACGATGCGCTGGCGGCGCTCGACCGCGGTGGGCTCGCCGGCCTCGCCCTCGACGTGCTGCCGGTGGAGCCGGTGCCGGCCGGATCGAGGCTCCTCGGTCACCCGCGGGTGATCCTCACCCCGCACGCGGCGTTCTTCTCGGTCGAGTCGGAGCGCGAGCTGCGGCACAAGGCTGCGCGCAACATCGTCACCTGGCTGCAGACCGGCCGCCCGGACTACGTGGTCGTGGCCGGGACGCGCACGCCGTGAACGGTCGCCTCGTGGCCCGCGGTTCCGTAGCCCGGATTGAGCGCAGCGAAATCCGGGGCCGGCGCTCATCCGGGCATCCACCCGGGTTTCGCTTTGCTCAACCCGGGCTACACTAGCGGCCATGGCAGCGGTAACCATTCGCGCAGTGCACAAGCACTTCGGCTCCACGCACGTGATCCGGGGGGTCGACGTCGACATCGCCGACGGCGAGTTCTGCGTCCTGGTCGGGCCGTCCGGCTGCGGCAAGTCGACGCTGCTGCGGATGATCGCCGGGTTGGAGGAAATCACCGAGGGCGAGGTCTCGATCGGCGGCGCCGTCGTGAACCGCATGCTGCCCAAGGAGCGCGACATCGCGATGGTGTTCCAGAACTACGCGCTCTACCCGCACATGACGGTGCGCGACAACATGTCGTTCGCGCTGATGCTCGCGAAGCAGTCGAAGGCCGAGATCGAGGCGCGCGTGAAGAAGGCCGCCGACATCCTCGGGCTCGAGCCCTACCTCGAGCGCTATCCGCGGCAGCTCTCCGGCGGCCAGCGCCAGCGCGTTGCGATGGGGCGCGCCATCGTGCGCGACCCGCAGGTCTTCCTGTTCGACGAGCCGCTGTCGAACCTCGACGCCAAGCTGCGCGTGCAGATGCGCACCGAGATCCGCGAGCTCCACCAGCGGCTCAAGACCACGTCGATCTACGTCACGCACGACCAGATCGAGGCGATGACGATGGCCGACAAGATCGTGGTGATGAAGGACGGCGTGGTCGAGCAGATCGGCGGCCCGCTCGACCTCTACGACCGGCCCGCCAACAGCTTCGTCGCCGGCTTCATCGGCTCGCCCGCGATGAACATGATTCCCGGAACCGTGCGCGCCGCCGGCGGCGGGCTCGAGGTCGCGCTCGACGGCGGCGTGGCGCTGCCGCTGCCGGCGGGGGCGCGCGCGAGCGACGGCCAGCCGGTCATGTACGGCATCCGCCCCGAGCACTGCGCGCAGGGCGATCGCGGCGGGGTGCCCGTCGACGTCGTCGTCGTCGAGCCGACCGGCGCCGACACCCAGCTCTATTGCCGGTTCAACGGCCGCGAGATCACCGCCACGATCCGCGACCGCACGCAATGCCGCCCCGACGACAAGATTCATCTCGTGCCCGACCTGGCGCGGGCGCACCTGTTCGACGCGACGAGCGGAGCTCGGCTCGCCGGCTGAACGAGCACCGGGCAGCGTCCGCCAGCGGCGCGCCCACAACCGAGGAGAAAGACATGAGCAACAGCAAGCGCCGCAAGTTCCTGCAGTCTACGGCGGCCGTCGCGGCCGGCGCCGCGGTCGGCCCGTTCATCTGGGTGAAGGACGCCAACGCCCAGTGGAGCAACGTCCCGGAGAAGGGCGCCAAGCTCCGCGTGCTGCGATGGAAGCGCTTCGTCCAGGGCGACGAGGACCAGTACATGGCCAACGTCAGGAAGTTCACCGAGAAGTACGGCGTCGAGGTCCGCGTCGACGCCGAGGGCTGGGAGGACGTACGGCCCAAGGCCGCGGTCGCCGCCAACACCGGTGCCGGTCCCGACATCATCCTGTCGACCAACGACGACGCCAATCTCTACCCCGAGAAGCTGGTCGACGTGACCGACGTATGCACGTACCTCGGCGCGAAGTACGGCGGCTGGTATCCCGTGTGCGACCCGTACCTGCGCCCGGACGGCAAGAAGTGGATCGGCGTGCCGCTGGGTGTCGCCGGCGTCGCCATGGTCTATCGCGAAAGCCACATGAAGGCGGCCGGCTTCGACAGTTTTCCCAAGGACACCGACGGCTTCCTCAAGCTGTGCAGGGCGCTCAAGGAGAAGGGCACGCCGTCCGGGTTCGCGCTCGGCAACGCGACCGGCGACGGCAACACCTGGTGTCAATGGCTCGTCTGGGCCTTCGGCGGCAAGCTCGTCGACAAGGACAACAAAGTAGTGATCGACAGCCCCGAGACGATCAAGGCGCTCGAGTACGCGAAGGAGCTCTACGCGACGTTCGTGCCGGGGACGCTGTCCTGGCTCGACCCGAACAACAACAAGGCGTTCCTCGACGGGCAGATCTCGCTCACCAACAATGGCATCTCGATCTACTACGCGGCGAAGACCTCCACCGATCCCAAGCTCAAGGAAATGGCGGCGGACATCAACCACGCCAACATGCCGATCGGCCCGGTGGGCAGGCCCACGGAGTTCCAGCTTTTCTTCAACCAGATGATCTTCAAGTACACGAAGTATCCGAAGGCGGCGAAGGAATACCTGCGCTTCATGATGGAGGCCGAGCAGGTGGACCCGTGGGTGCAGGCGGCGATCGGCTACGTCACGCCGGCGCTGCGCGCCTACGAGAAGAACCCGATCTGGACCTCGGACCCGAAGCACACGCCCTACCGCAACTCGATGGTCAACATGCTGCCGTCGGGCACGGCCGGCAAGATGGGCTATGCGTCCGCGGGCGCGCTGTCCGATTTCATCGTCGTCAACATGGTCGCCGAGGCGGCGTCGGGATCGAAGACGCCGAAGGAAGCGGCCGAGCGGGCGCAGAAGCGGGCGGAGCGCTACTACAAGGTCTGACAACGCCGGGCCAGCGTAGCCTGGCGGGTAGCCCGGCGTTGAGCCGACGGCGAAACCCGGGTGGTTGTGGCCATGGCCACGATCGCCCCGGGTTTCGCTACGCTCAACACCGGGCTACGCCGGCACGCATCGTTTAGGGTAGCTGATGGCTTCGCCACAATCCGCACTGTCGCGCGCGCTCGACGACCGGCACCTGCTGGGTCTCGTCTTCATGCTGCCCGCGGCGGTGCTGCTGCTGCTGTTCCTCACCTATCCGCTGGGCCTCGGGACGTACCTCGGCTTCACCGACACCAAGATCGGCCGCGACGGCGCCTGGATCGGCCTCGAGAATTTCGTGTTCCTCTGGGGCGATGACGTCACGCGCCTCGCCCTGTTCAACACCCTCTTCTACACGGTCATCGCGAGCGTCATCAAGTTCGGCCTCGGCCTGTGGCTCGCGCTGCTCCTGAACGAGCACCTGCCCTTCAAGGCGTTCTTCCGCGCCGTCGTGCTGCTGCCGTTCATCGTCCCGACCGCGCTGTCGGCGATCGCCTTCTGGTGGATCTACGACTCGCAGTTCTCGATCATCAGCTGGACGCTGATGAAGATGGGGTTGATCCACCAGTACATCGACTTCCTGGGCGAGCCCTGGATGGCGCGGTTCTCGACGATCGCCGCCAACATCTGGCGCGGGGTCCCGTTCGTCGCGATCACGCTGCTCGCCGGGCTGCAGACGATCTCGCCCTCGTACTACGAGGCGGCGAGCCTCGACGGCGCGTCGCCGTTCCAGCAGTTCCGCTACGTGACGCTGCCGCTGCTGACGCCGATCATCGCCGTCGTGATGACGTTCTCCGTGCTGATGACGTTCACCGACTTCCAGCTGATCTACGTGCTGACCCGCGGCGGTCCGCTCAACTCGACCCATCTGATGGCCACGCTGTCGTTCCAGCGGGCGATCTCCGGCGGCAGCCTGGGCGAGGGCGCGGCGATCGCCACGGCGATGGTGCCGTTCCTGCTCGCTGCGATCCTCGTTTCCTATTACGGGCTGCAGCGCCGCGCCTGGCAGCAGGGGGGCAGCGACAAGTGAAGAACGGCGGCACGACGCCGGCGGACGGCGCGCCCGAGGTCGTCGACTCGCAGGGAATGAACTACCTCGTGTCGCTGCCGCGGCGCGTGGTCACCGTCTACGCGCCTCTGTGCACGTTCCTCGTCGTGCTGCTGTTCCCGTTCTACTGGATGGTGGTGACCACGTTCAAGCCGAACGAGGAGCTGCTCTCCCGCGAAGGCAACCCGTTCTGGGTCAAGAACCCGACGCTCGCGCACGTGAAGAAGCTGCTGTTCGACACCGCGTATCCCGACTGGCTGTGGAACACGGTGCTGATCTCGGTCACCGCGACGCTGCTGTCGCTGTTCGCGAGCGTGCTCGCGGCGTACGCGATCGAGCGCCTGCGCTTCCAGGGCTCGCGCTACGTCGGGATGAGCATCTTCCTCGCGTACCTCGTGCCGCCTTCGATCCTGTTCATTCCGCTGGCGGCGATCGTCTACAAGCTGAACCTGTTCGACACGCGGCTGGCGCTCATCCTCACGTATCCGACGTTCCTGATCCCGTTCTGCACGTGGCTGCTGATGGGCTACTTCAAGTCCATCCCGTTCGAGCTGGAGGAATGCGCGCTGATCGACGGCGCCACGCGGTTGCAGATCCTGGTCAAGATCATCCTGCCGCTCGCCGTTCCCGGGCTCATCTCGGCCGGCATCTTCGCGTTCACCCTGTCGTGGAACGAGTTCATCTACGCGCTGACGTTCGTGTCGTCGTCGGAGGTGAAGACGGTGCCGGTGGCTGTGGTGACCGAGCTGGTCGAGGGCGACGTCTACCACTGGGGCTCGCTCATGGCCGGCGCGCTGCTGGGGTCGCTGCCGGTCGCGGTGCTCTACTCGTTCTTCGTCGAGTACTACGTGTCCGGCCTCACCGGCGCCGTCAAAGAGTAGCCCGGATTGAGCGTAGCGAAATCCGGGGCAATCGAGGCCATGGCCCCGGCCACCCGGGTTTCGCTCCGCTCGACGCCGGGCTACGCGACGCGCGCCACCGCCGGACCGGTGGTGACGATAGGGTAGAATCCGCGTTTTCCGCACCCCGTACCACGGAGGCACCGATGAGCGTCCAGGACACCATCCGCGACCAGGTCACCAAGAACCAGGTCGTGCTGTACATGAAGGGCACGCCGCAGTTTCCGCAGTGCGGCTTCTCGAGCGCCGCCACGCAGATGCTCAAGGCCTGCGGCGTCGGCGAGTTCCTCGCCGTCAACGTGCTGGCCGATCCCGCGATCCGGCAGGGCATCAAGGAATACGCGAACTGGCCGACGATCCCCCAGCTCTACGTCAAGGGCGAATTCGTCGGCGGCAGCGACATCATGCGCGAGATGTTCGAATCGGGCGAGCTGCAGCAGCTGCTTGGCAAGCAGACGGCCTGACCGGCCGCGAGAGGGGCGTGACCGCGGCCGAGGCGAGCCGCGGCCGCCGTGCAGCGCGGGGAGGAAACCATGGAAGCGCTGAAATACAGCAACGATACGCTGTTCATCCTGCTGGGCGCCGTGATGGTGCTTGCGATGCACGCGGGGTTCGCGTTCCTCGAGCTCGGCACGGTTCGGCGCAAGAACCAGGTCAACGCGCTGGTCAAGATCCTCGTCGATTTCAGCGTCTCGACCATCGCCTATTTCTTCATCGGCTACACCGTCGCCTACGGCGTCAACTTCTTCGCCGGCGCCGAGGCGCTCGCGCAGAAGAACGGCTACGAGCTCGTCAAGTTCTTCTTCCTGCTGACCTTCGCGGCCGCCATCCCCGCCATCGTCTCCGGCGGCATCGCCGAGCGGGCCCGCTTCAACCCGCAGCTCGCCGCGACGTTCCTGCTGGTCGGGTTCGTCTACCCCTTCTTCGAAGGCATCGCGTGGAACCAGCACTATGGCGTCCAGGCGTGGCTCAAGGGCGCGTTCGGCGAGGAATTCCACGATTTCGCCGGCTCGGTGGTGGTGCACGCGATGGGCGGCTGGATCGGCCTCATGGCCGTGCTGCTGCTCGGCGCGCGCCGCGGCCGGTACACGAAGGAAGGCACGGTGTCGGCGCACCCGCCCTCGTCGATACCGTTTCTCGCGCTGGGCGCGTGGATCCTCACGGTCGGCTGGTTCGGCTTCAACGTGATGTCGGCGCAGACACTCGAGAAGGTCTCCGGCCTGGTGGCGGTGAACTCGCTGCTGGCGATGGCGGGCGGCACCGTGGCGGCGTTCATCGCGGGGCGCAACGACCCGGGCTTCGTGCACAACGGCCCGCTGGCGGGACTGGTCGCCGTGTGCGCGGGCTCCGACTTGATGCATCCGCTCGGGGCGCTCGCGACCGGACTCGTCGCCGGCGCCCTGTTCGTCCTCCTGTTCACGCAGACGCAGAACCGCTGGAAGATCGACGACGTGCTCGGCGTGTGGCCGCTGCACGGACTGTGCGGCGCCTGGGGCGGGATTGCCGCCGGCATCTTCGGCAGCAAGGCGCTGGGCGGCCTCGGCGGCGTGGCGCTCGGCTCGCAGCTCCTCGGCACGCTCACCGGCGTTCTGATCGCCGTGGTCGGCGGCCTCGTCGTCTACGGGGGAATCAAGGCCGCCGTCGGCCTGCGCCTCGACCCGGAGCAGGAATACATGGGCGCCGACCTCACCATCCACAAGATCACGGCCACGCCCGAGCGCGAAGCGTCGTGGTGACGCACGTTGCGCCAACCTCCTTGCTTCGCGCGCGCCACGGCTCCCAGGCTCACGTCGCTACGTCCGCGCGCGCTGAATCCGCCTGACGTCGGGAACGCGCTTCACCGCGCGCATCACGTGGGCGAGGTGGCGCCGGTCGCGCACCTGCACGCTGAAGAACATCGCCAGCACCTCGCCGCCGTCCGGGCGCTCCATCGAGACGTTGTCGATGTTCGCGCCGGCGTCGGCGATGGCGGTGGCCACATCCGCGAGCAGGCCGCGCCGGTCGGCGACCAGCAGCCGGATGCCGGCGTCGAAATCGCCCTTCACCTCGGCGGCCCACTCGACGTCGACCAGCTGCTCCGGATCGACGCGCTGCTTCTTGAGCGTCACGCAGTCGCGCAGGTGGACGAGCAGGCCCTGCCCCTTGCGGAACTGACCGATGAGCGCGTCGCCCGGGACCGGCCGGCAGCACCGGCCGTACTGGATCGCCACGCCTTCGACGCCGCGCAGCGTGAGCGGCGGAGGCTTCGCCGGCGCCGCGCCGGCGCCCCCCGGCTTCGGCTCGTCGGCCGGCTTGCCCGGCGCGCGCGTCAGCGCCTGCGCGACGGCGAACGACAGCCGCTTGCCCAGCCCGATGTCGGCGAGGATCTCGAGCTGGCTGCGCGCGCCGAACTCCTTCTGCAGCGATTCCCAGCGCTCCCACTTGATCGATTCGGGCTCGACCTTGAGTGTCGCCAGCGCCTGCTCGAGCATCCGCTCGCCCAGCGCCGCGGATTCCTTCTGCTGCAGCCCCTTCAGGAAGTGGCGGATCCGCGAGCGCGCCTTGCCGGTGGCGACGAACTGCAGCCATGACGGATTGGGCCGCGCGGTGGGGGAGGAGAGAATCTCGACCTGGTCGCCGTTCTTCAATTCCGTGCGCAGCGGCATCTGCTCGTAATTGATGCGGGCGGCAACGCAGTGATGGCCGATGTCGGTGTGCACGCCGTAGGCGAAATCGACGGCGGTCGCGCCGCGCGGCAGCGCCATGATCTTGCCCTTGGGCGTGAAGACGTAGATCTCCTCGGGGAAGAGGTCGCCCTTGATGTTCTCCAGGAATTCCTTCGAATCGCGCGACTCCGACTGGATCTCGAGCAGGCTCTGCAGCCAGCGGTGCGTCTGCTGCTGCGCCTTGGCGATGTCGAGCTCGCCGCCGCTCTTGTAGAGCCAGTGCGCCGCGACGCCGGCCTCGGCGATCCGGTGCATGTCGTGCGTGCGCAGCTGGACCTCCAGCGGCGTGCCGAAAGGCCCGAACAGCGTCGTGTGCAGCGACTGGTAGCCGTTGGCCTTCGGTATGGCGATGTAGTCCTTGAACTTGCCCGGGATCGGCTTGTACAGGCTGTGCAGCGTGCCCAGCGCGGCGTAGGTCGCCGTGGTATCGGCCACCAGCACGCGCACGCCGTAGATGTCGAAGACCTGCGAGAACGTGTAGCGCTTCTCCTTCATCTTCTTGTAGACGGAGTAGATCGTCTTCTCGCGCCCGGAGACGTGCGCGGCGATCCCGGACTTGGCGAGGCCGTCGCGGATCACGTCGAGCAGCCGGTTCATCACCTCGCGCCGGTTGCCGCGCGCCGCCTTGACGGCCTGCGCGAGGATCCGGTAGCGCATCGGGTAGAGCTGCTTGAACGCGAGGTCCTGCAGCTCGAGGTAGAGCGCGTTGAGACCCAGCCGGTTGGCGATGGGCGCGTAGATGTCGACGGTCTCGTGCGCAATGCGCCGCCGGTGCGCGTGCGCCATGGCGTCGAGGGTGCGCATGTTGTGCAGGCGGTCGGCGAGCTTGATCAGGATGACCCGGACGTCCTTGGCCATCGCGAGCAGCATCTTGCGGAAGTTCTCCGCCTGCGCCTCCTCGCGCGTCGTGAACTCGATCTGGTCGAGCTTGGACACGCCGTCCACCATGTCGGCGACCGGCTTGCCGAACGAGAGCTCGATCTCCGCCTTGGTGACGTTGGTGTCCTCCGTCACGTCGTGCAGGAGCGCGGCGGCGAGCCCGTGGGCGTCGAGCCGCCACTGCGACAGGATGCTGGCGACCGCCAGCGGGTGCGTGATGTACGGCTCGCCGGACTTGCGGAACTGGCCGCGGTGCGCCGACTCGGAGAACTCGAACGCGCGCTCGACGAGCGCGATGTCAGGCGGCGGCAGGTAGTTGCCGAGATGCCGGGTGAACTCCGCTATCTCGGACATGCCCGGCCGCCCGGATCATTGCCGCGCTGGCGCGAGCGCGTCAGCTCTGGCCCTTCAGCAGCATCTCGATGCCGACCTTGCCGGCGGCGACTTCGCGCAGCGCGATGACGGTCGGCTTGTCGCGGTCCGGGTCGAGCAGCGGCGTCGAGCCGGCGGTGATCTGGCGCGCGCGGTTGGTCGCGGCGAGCGTCAACTCGAAGCGGTTGGGGATCTTGGCGAGGCAGTCTTCGATCGTGATGCGGGCCATGGCGTGGTACCGGTGGGTTCAAATCGGGTCCGAGGGCGCGAGCAGCCCCTGCACCAGCGTGGCATGGCGCGCCAGATGTGGCGCCGTGCGCAGGCGGCTCGCCCGGACGATCGCGGCGAGGTCGTCGACCGCCTCCGCAAAGTCCTGATTAATAATAACATAATCGAACTCCCCGCAGTGGCGCATCTCCTCGCGCGCGGCTTCGATCCGGCGCGCGATGACCGCGGGGCTGTCCTGGCCGCGCTTCTCGAGGCGCTCGCGCAGCGACGCGAGCGACGGCGGCAGGATGAAGATGGAGAGCGACGAGGCGATCAGCGTGCGCACCTGCTGCGCACCCTGCCAGTCGATCTCGAGCAGGACATCGTGGCCGGCGGCGACCTCGCGCCGCAGCCACGTCGCCGAGGTGGCGTACCAGTTGCCGTGGACGTGCGCGTGCTCGAGAAATTCGCCGCGGTCGCGGCGCGCGATGAAGCCTGCCTCGTCGACGAAGCGATAGTGCACGCCGTCGATTTCCCCGGGACGGGGCGGGCGCGTCGTGTACGACACCGACAGGCGGATGCCGGCCTCGCGCTCGAGCAGCGCGTTGACGAGGCTGGTCTTGCCGGCGCCGGACGGCGCCGCGATGACGTAGAGGTTGCCGCTGGCAACGGGTTTCGGAGAGGGCTCTGGCCCGACCTCTTTATTCAACGTTCTGCACCTGCTCGCGCATCTGCTCGATCAGCACCTTGAGCTCGAGCGACGCCTGCGACAGCTCGGCGTCGACCGATTTCGAGCCGAGCGTGTTGGCCTCGCGGTGCAGCTCCTGCATCAGGAAATCGAGCCGCTTGCCGGCGCTGCCGCCGGCCTTCAGCACGCGGCGCACCTCGGCCACGTGCGTGGCGAGCCGCGACAATTCCTCGGCGACGTCGATCTTGGTCGCGAACAGCGCGAATTCCTGCTTCAGCCGGTCCTGGTCGGGATCGAGGCCCGCGTCGCGCAGCCGCGCGCCGAGCTTGTCCAGGAACGCCGCGTGCACCGCCGGGATCCGCGGCGCGACCCGTGCCACCTGCACCTCGATCGCCGCGCAGCAGGCGTCGAGCATGTCGCGCGTCTTGGCGCCCTCCCGGGCGCGCGCGGCCGCGAGGTCGGCGAGCGCCCGGCCGAGCAGCTCGTGCGCGCGGACGGCCAGCTCGTCGGGGGCGACCGTGGGCTCGGCGAGCACCCCCGGCCAGCGGAGGATCTCGTTGACCGACAGTGGCGCTGCGCCGGGTGCGAACTCGCGCACGCGGGCCGCCGCCGCCGCGAGCTGCTGGATGCGCGCCGGGTCGACCGCCAGCGCCGCCGCCCCCGGCGTGGTCCGGTTCAGGCCGATCCGGCATTCCACCTTGCCGCGCTTCAACTCGGCCGCGATGCGTTCGCGCAGCGCGGATTCCAGCCCCCGCAGCTCGTCGGGGAGGCGCAGCTGCAGGTCGAGGTAGCGGTGATTGACCGAGCGCAGCTCGACGGACAGCGAAACGCCCGGCAAATCGGCGGCAACGGCCGCAAAGCCGGTCATGCTGACGATCATCGGGCCTTTCCTGAAGCTTTATGCACGTTTCTTGCTTTACTTTGGGCGCGGGGTTGTCGAGAATGTATGCGTTATCCCCACATGGCGCAAGACCGTGCGGTTGACGCGGGCGCCCGGATTGCGCGTCGCGCGCGGTTTTCTCCATACGGACCAACGATCGAATGGCCGTCACCAACCAGTCGCTGCCCGCGGACTACCGGCTGCTGAACTACCGGATCGACCGGCAGATCAGCCGCGGCGGCTTTTCGATCGTCTACCGGGCGTTCGACGAGACGGCGACCGCGGTCGCGATCAAGGAATACCTGCCGGCCTCGCTGGTGCTGCGCACCGAGGGCGACATCGTCCGCGCGAGCTCCGCCGAGAACCTGACGTCGTTCCGCTACGGGATGAAGTGCTTCTTCGAGGAAGGCCGGGCGCTCGCGAAGATCAATCACCCCAACGTCGTGCGCGTGCTCAATTTCTTCCGCGCGAACGAGACGGTCTACATGGTGATGCGCTACGAGCGCGGCCGCACGCTGCAGCAGCAGATCCAGCTGCGGCAGGAGCCGATGTCCGAGCGGCTGGTGCGCCAGGTCTTCATGCAGCTGCTGCACGGGCTGCGCGAGGTCCACACGCACAAGCTGCTGCACCTCGACATCAAGCCCGCGAACATCTACCTGCGCACCGACGGCTCGCCGGTGCTGCTCGATTTCGGCGCCGCGCGGCAGACGCTGACGACGACCCGGCCCAGCCTCGCGCCGATGTACACGCCCGGGTTCGCCGCGCCGGAGCAGTACCGCGAGCCCGATCGGCTCGGCCCGTGGACCGACGTCTACGGCGTGGGCGCCAGCATGTTCGCGTGCCTCGCCGCGTTCGCGCCGCAGGCGGCCGACGCGCGGGTGCTGGAGGACCACCTCGTCTCGGCCAAGAAGATCTGGGGCGGCCAGTACTCCGAGGACGTGCTCGAGGTGATCGACTGGTGCCTGCGCCTCGATCCGCTCGAGCGGCCGCAGTCGGTGTTCGCGCTGCAGAAGGCGATCCGCGACATCCCGGCCAGGAAGCGCAAGTCGACGTTCTTCGGCAGCCTCAAGCGCAAGCTCTTCACCGAGATCGGCGCGTGATCATCCGCAGACTTGCCCGCTCCGCGGGCGCGCAGACTACGAAAGGGCAGAAGAGCGGACGCATGCGCAGACTTGCCCGCTCCGCGGGCGCGCGGATTACGCAACACCAACGCTGATGCAGTTCACGATCTTCCAGGACAGCCGCAAGGGCGCGCGGCGCGTCAACCAGGACCGCCTCGCCTACACCTACGGGCGGGAGACGCTGCTGCTGGTCGTCGCCGACGGGATGGGCGGGCACGTGGGCGGCGAGATCGCCGCGCAGATCTGCGTGCGCCTGTTCATCGAGCGCTTCCAGCGCGAGGCGAAGCCGATCCTGATGCAATCCGTTCAAGTTCCTGCAGGATTCGATGACCCGCGCGCACCAGGCGCTCGTCTCGTACGCGAACCAGTTCTCGATGCTCGAGACCCCGCGCACGACCTGCGTCGCCGTGGTCGTGCAGGCCGGCCACGCGTACTGGGCGCACGTCGGCGACTCGCGCCTCTACCTCTTCCGCGACGGCAAGGCTGATCGCGCAGACCAAGGACCATTCGAAGGTCCAGTATCTCGTCGACCAGGGAATCATCGGCGCCGGCGAGGTCGCGACGCACCCGGACCGCAACCGGATCTTCAGCTGCCTCGGCGGGATGGTCGACCCGGTCATCGACCTCGGCAAGCGCACGCCGCTGCGCAACGGCGACCTGATGGTGCTGTGCACCGACGGGCTGTGGGGCGTGCTCGGCAACGACGAGATCGCCAAGTGGCTCACGGCGCACGCCGATCCTGCAGACGGCGCCGGAGATGATGCGCGAGGCCGAGAGCCGCGGCGGGTCCGAGGGCGACAACCTGTCGTCGATCGTCGTGCGCTGGGGGCCGGAGGCGCTGCCCGAGGAGCCGTCGACCACGATCACCGAGACCCTCGACCTGGGCGAGTTCCAGACCCAGATCGACCAGACGCTCACGCTCACCGACCGCGCCGGGCCGCAGCGCGAGCTGACCGACGACGAGATCGAGCGGGCGATCGCCGAGATCCAGGCCACGATCCACCGCTACCGGCAAATAGCCGCCCAGCATGCGCCAGCTCATCGTCGACACCGAGACCACGGGCCTCGACCCGCAGCAGGGTCATCGCATCATCGAGGTCGCCGCGCTCGAGCTCGTCAACCGCCGCGCGACCGGCCGCAGCGTCCATTTCCGCGTCGATCCCGAGCGCGAGATCGACGCCGGCGCGACCGAGGTGCACGGCATGACCTGGGACGACCTCAAGGGCAAGCCGAAGTTCCGCGACGTCGCGCGCCGAGTTCATCGACTTCGCCGCGCGGCGCGGAGTGGGTGATCCACAACGCGCCGTTCGACGTCGCGTTCCTCGACGCCGAGTTCACGCGCGCCGGCCTGCCGCGCTGCGCCGACGTCCACGCCGGGGTCGATCGACACGCTGGCGCTCGCGCGCGAGATGTTCCCCGGCAAGCGCAACAACCTCGACGCGCTGTGCGAGCGCTTCGGGATCGACCACGCCGCAGCGGACGCTGCACGGCGCGCTGCTCGACGCCCAGCTGCTCGCCGAGGCCTACCTCGCGATGACGCGCGGGCCAGGACACGCTGACGATCGACATCGCCGCGCCGGCGCCGCGGCTCGAGGCCGCCGGGCGGATGCCGGCGGTCTGCGGCCGGCGGGCGCGCGCCGCTGCGCGTGATCGCGCCCACGGCCGCCGAGCTGGCCGCGCACGCCGACTACCTCGCGGCGCTCGACGCGGAATCCAAGGGCCGTTGCGTCTGGCTCGTCGCGGACGCACCGGGGCCGCGCCGCGACGCGGAACGCGCTCGAGCGGCGCGCTGTAACGCCGCTGTCACGATGGACAGCCAGAGTCACGGACGCTCGTCCACCCATCCGGCCGCCCTTCGCCTGGGGCCGGCACGCAGGCCATGTCGCCAGGCGATCCCGTCAAGGGCCCGACCCCTTCTCCGCTCAACCGCGAGCTGTCGCTGCTGGCGTTCAATCGCCGCGTGCTGGCGCTGGCCGAGGATCCGCGCGTGCCGCTGCTCGAGCGGCTGCGCTTCCTGTGCATCCTCGGCAGCAACCTCGACGAGTTCTTCGAGATCCGCGTCGCCGGCGTCAAGGAGCAGCTGCGGGCGAAGGTCGCCGCCGCCGGGATGACGCTGCACGAGGCGCGCGCGCTGTTCGCGCAGGTCGGGCGACGAGGCGCGCGCGCTGATCGCGCGACCAGTACCGGGTGCTCAACGCGCAGGTGCTGCCCGCGCTGGAGAAGGCCGGCGTGCGCCTCGTCCGCCGCACCGAGTTCACGCGCGGCGGAGCGCGCCTGGGTCGGCGCGTTACTTCCAGCGCGAAGTGCGGCCGCTGCTCACGCCGATCGGGCTCGACCCGGCGCACCCGTTCCCGCAGGTCGTCAACAAGAGCCTCAACTTCGTGATCGAGCTCTCCGGTCGCGACGCGTTCGGGCGCGACACGCGCGCATCGCGATCGTCAAGGCGCCGCGCGTGCTGCCGCGCGTCATCAAGCTGCCGCCCGGCGTCGCCGGCCGCGACAACGCGTTCGTGATGCTGTCCTCGGTGATCCACGCGCACCTGCACGAGCTCTTCGCCGGCCGCGAGGTCGTCAACTACGCGCAGTTCCGCGTCACCCGCGACGCCGACCTGTGGATCGACGAGGAGGAGGTGAAGAACCTGCGCCAGGCGCTGCAGGGCGAGCTGCCGCAGCGCCAGTTCGGCTCGCGCGGTGCGGCTCGAGGTCGCCGCGGCGTGCCCGGACCGCCTGGCGCAGTTCCTGCTCGCAGCAGTTCGAGCTCGACGACGGCCGACCTCTACCGCTGCGACGGGCCGGTCAACCTCGCGCGGCTCGCCTCGCTGATCGACCAGGTCGACATCGACGCGCTGAAGTACGAGCCCTTCGTCCCCGGCGTGCCCGCGCGCGCTGCGCGAGCAGCCGGACATCCTCGCGGCGATCCGCCAGCAGCGACATCCTGCTGCACCATCCCTACCAGTCGTTCGAGCCGGTCGTCGAGTTCATCCGCCGCGCGGCCGAGGATCCCGACGTCGTCGCGATCAAGCAGACCGTCTACCGCACCGGCGTCAACTCGGTGCTGATGGAGGCGCTGATCGACGCGGCCACGCGCGGCAAGGAAGTGACGGTGGTCATCGAGCTGATGGCGCGCTTCGACGAGGAGGCGAACATCAACTGGGCCGAGCGGCTGGAGCACGCCGGTGCGCAGGTCGTCTACGGCGTGTTCGGCCTGAAGACGCACGCCAAGCTGGCGCTGCTGATCCGCCGCGAGCGCGACGCGCAGCGGGCGGCAGCGGCTCGTGCCCTACGCGCACCTCGGCACCGGCAACTACCATCCGCGAACCACGCAGGCTCTACTCGGACTTCGGGCTGCTGACGGCCGATCCCGCGATCTGCCGCGACGTCGACGAGGTGTTCCTGCACATCACCAGCCTCGTCGCGCGCCGCCCGCATGCAGCGCCTGCTGCTGGCGCCGTTCACGATGCACCGCCGCGTGCTCGAGATGATCCGGCGCGAGACGCGGCATGCGCGCGACGGCAAGCCGGCGCGGATCATGGCCAAGATGAACGCGCTGCTGGAGGAGGGCGTCATCCATGCGCTGTACGCGCGCGTCGCAGGCGGGCGTGGAGATCGACCTCATCGTCCGCGGTGCGTGCGCGCTGCGGCCCGGCGTGCGCGGGCATACTCGGACAACATCCGCGTGCGCTCGATCCTCGGCCGCTTCCTCGAGCACCACCGCGTCTGGTATTTCGAGAACGCCGGCGACGCCGGACGTCTGGCTGGCGTCGGCCGACTGGATGGGCCGCAACCTGTTCAAGCGCATCGAGGTCGCCTTCCCCGTGCGCGACCCGGCGCTGGCGAAGCGCGTTGTCGACGAAGGGCTCCATGGCTACCTTGCCGACAACCGCGATGCGTGGATGCTCGCGGCCGACGGCGCGTGGAAGAAGGTGGCGCCGCGCGGCCGCGCGCAGCCGCGCTCGGCGCAGTCCGAGCTGCTCGCGCGGCTGCGCGAGCCGAGCGACGAATGACAGTGAAGGAGACGAGCGATGGATCTGATCCTGTGGCGGCACGCGGAGGCCGAACCCGGCGAGCCCGATCTCGGCCGCCGGCTGACCGCGAAGGGCCTGAAGCAGGCCGAGCGGATGGGCGCGTGGCTCGACCACCACCTGCCCGACGGCACGCGGATCCTGGCTCGCCGGCCGATCGCGCGCAGCAGACCGCGCTCGCGCTGAAGCGCAAGTTCAAGACCGTGGACGAGATCGCGCCGGGCGCCTCGGTCGCGGCCGTGCTCGCCGCCGCCGGCTGGCCCGACGCGCGCGAGCCGGTGCTCGTCGTCGGCCACCAGCCCACGCTCGGGCGCGGTCGCGGCGTTCCTGCTCTCGGGCGAGGAAGCCTACTGGGCGGTCAAGAAAGGCGCGGTGTGGTGGCTCACCAACCGCGATCGCACCGGCACGTCGGCGATCGTCCTGCGCGTGGTGATCGGGCCTGATTTCGTCTGAGCGAGGCTGCCCCACGGCCGACGCGGCGCTGCAGCTCGCGCCGGGCTGCAATATCCCTGTCATGCAGTTCGCCTGGTCTCCCGCAGGCATGCCGGCCGCCCGCATGGCGGCGCACACGCGACGCCGCGCCGACAAGGACGTCACCCAAGGACGCCCCCGGCGCGATCCTGTGAACGGGCAACCTAGCGCTGCATCTTTTCCCGGACCTTCTTCAGCGCTTCGATGAGGCCGTTGACGCCGGTCTTCGTCAGGCCTTCCTTCTCCACGTCGAACTCGATCAGCAGCCGCTTCGCGTCTTCGGAAACGTGGCACACGATGGTGCCGCTCTTCCCAAGATCGAACTTCTTCTTCTTCTCCTCGCCCATCGCGCAAGCCCCGTATAACGACGACACGGCATCGTAGCGCATCCCGGGGTTTCGATTGTTACAGTTGCCGGTGCAGGCGCGCCCCCGCGTGAGTTATCCACATTTTCTGTGGAAAACCCTGTGCATCATTCGCCTGTCGCGGCGTCCGGTGCCCCTTTCGCCACCCGGGCGGCGATCTCGCCGCGCATGGATTCGACGTCGCGATGCAACACCGCGGCAATCGCACGCTCAGGCGAATCTGCATTGCGCCCCAGCGCGACGAGGATCTCGTCGATGTCGTCGAGCAACTCGCGCGCAGGAATGAATCCCGCCGGCGCCGCTCCAACATGATTTCACCGCGATGTTTCAGGCCGAAGACCGGCGCGAGCGCGAACCCCGGGAAATGTCTCTGCCAGCCGCGAGCGTGGCTGCGGCAATTGCCGGCGCGGGCGGATTTCGGCGCGCGGCGCAGCTCGCGGGTGTCATCGTGACGTCGCATTGCGTTGGCACATTGTGAGCGACGCTCCAGCGTGCCGGGCGCCGCGCGGAACCGCGCGCGCCGGGGCGACAGACATGGGCGGGCCCCGCTGGGTTCGCAATCGCGCACCAATCCCTGACCACGAGGAACCTTGGATGAAATCTGCCCTGACATGGACGCGCGCGCTGCTGGCTGCCGCAACGGTTGCCGGCGCGCTGGCCGGATGCGGCGGCGGCGACGGCGACGGCGATTCGGCGCCGCCGGCCGAAAAGGTGAGCGTGAAACTGATCGCGCTCAACGACTTTCACGGCAACCTCGAGGTCCCCGCCGCCAACAACGGCGGTTCGGTGGTGCTGAAGGATTCCGCCAGCCCCGCGGGCACCAGCGTGCGCACCGGCGGCGCCGCCTACCTCGCGACGCTTATCAAGCAGCTCCGCGCGAAGAACCCCAACAGCATCGTCGTCGGCGCGGGCGACATGATCGGCGCGTCGCCCGCCACGTCGACGCTCACGCACGACGAGAGCACCGTCGACATCCTCAACCAGATCGGCCTGGAAGTGACGTCGGTGGGGAATCACGAGTTCGACCGCGGCAAGACCGAGCTCCAGCGCATCCAGAGGGGCGGCTGCCACCCCGGCGGAGTGATCGGCCAGGACACCTGCCTCGTCAACGGCAGCTTTCCGGGCGCCCGCTACACGTACCTGTCGGCCAACGTGGTCGACTCGAGCACGGGCAATCCGCTGTTCCCCGCCACCTACGTCAAGCAGTTCGGCAATGCGTCGGTCGGCTTCATCGGCCTCACGCTCAAGGGCACGCCCGCGGTCGTCACGTCCACGGGTGTGGCCGGCCTCAGCTTCCTCGACGAGGCGTCCACCATCAACGCCCTGGCGGCGCAGTTGCGCGCCACGGGCGTGGCCGCCGTCGTCGTGCTGATTCACCAGGGCGGCCAGACCGTCGCGACGACGCTCAACGACCAGACCTGCCCCAGCCTCTCCGGCGAAATCCTGCCCATCGTCGACGCATTGTCGAAGGACGTCGACGTCGTGGTGAGCGGACACACGCACCAGGAATACGTCTGTCGCCGCAACGGCAAGCTGCTGACCTCCACCGGGTTCTACGGCAGCGCGGTGACCGAGATCGACCTTACCATCACCCTGGGCGCCGGCGTCACGAGCTCGACCGCCAACACGGTGCCGGTGATCAACGACCTCAACACGACGGTGCCGGCGGGCTACGCGATCCTCGCCAAGGATGCCGCGGTCGACGCATCGGTGCAGAGATACGTCGCCCTCTCGGCGACGCTCAGGAATTCCGTGGTCGGCACCATCGGCGCCGACATCAAGCGCGCGCTGCTGCCGGGGTCGGCCACGCCCACGCGGGATGAAACCGCCGAAGGCCCGATGGGCGACGTGATGGCCGACGTCTACCTCGCCGGCGGTCCCAAGTCCGACATCGGCTTCATCAACCCCGGCGGCGTGCGTGCGGACCTGATCTTCAGGAACGGCGGGCAGGTGACCTACGGCGACCTGCTGACCGTCGCGCCCTTCGGCAACATCCTCGTCACCGCCGACCTCACCGGCGCGCAGATCGTGCGCCTGCTCGAGCAGCAGTGGGAAGCGGCGAACTGCGCCGCGAAGACGGGGGCCAACGGTTGCGGCCGCATGCTGCAGCCGAGCGGCACGTTTTCCTACACGTGGGATGCGGCGATGCCCGCCGGCGCGCCCGACGGGCAGGGCAGCCGCGTGGTGCCGGGATCGCTGCGGCTCAATGGGCAGCCGATGGACCTGACCAGGACCTACCGCGTCACCTTCAACAGCTTCATGGCCCCCGGGCCCGGCGACAATTTCTCCGTGGTCACCGCGAGCGGCAAGAACATCACCAACAGCGGGGTGATCGACATCGACGCGTTCGTCGGGTACATGAAGGATCACCCCAACCTGACGCCGCCGGCGCCGCGCATCACGCGGCGCAATTGACGGCGCGCGGGCTTCGGCGCGACCCGGCCGAGGGGCGTCGCTCACCCGCGGCGCCGTTCTGCATGCTGAAGGCGGCGGACCGCGCGTCGGGGCGACGGTGGTCGCGGCGCGTCCTCGGCGCGATGCTCGCCGGGTCGTTGTCGGCGTGCGCGCCCGCGCCGGACACGCGGCAGCGGCTGGCCGATGCCGTCGTCTTCGCGCAGGACCGCTGCTACCGCCTGATCCATCACGACACGTTCGCGTATCACGCGTGCATCGCCGGGCTGCTGCGGGAGGAGGCGAATCCGACGCCGAAGCGGCTGGGCATCGAATACTTCGGCTGGGCCGGGGCGCTCAACTCGGCGCGGATCGGAATGCGCGGGGCCGAGACGACGGCGCATGAATTTCTGAAGCGCTTCCGGGCGACGCAAGCGCAGCTCGGAATCGACGATGCCACCCTGTGTCGCAGCATTCCCGGTGACTGCGACGCGCGCATCGCGCGGATGCGGCAGATGGAAGCTGCGCCCGCGCCGGCTGTCGCACCGCCGGACGAAGCCAACACCGCCGACGCAAGAGGGCACGAGGATTGAAGCGTAAGAATACCGTCATCTGCGCCGCGTAGGATGCGAGGCATCGGTCTTCCCTCCTCCTAGGACCGGTGGCTTGTGCAGGCGGCCCGACGGTCGCCTGCACTTCTTTTTGTCCGGCACGGCAGCGCAGCCGCCGCGCATGGCGTGGGGCGGAACGGCCGGAGGATCGCTCAGTCGCGGCGTCTGCGCCAGACCAGCCACAGCGCCGGCAGCGTGAAGGTCGCGACGATGCCGACGATTACCCAGAACCCCTGCTTGTCCTCCGCCAGCGGAATGCCGCCGACGTTCATCCCGAACAGGCCGGCGATGATGTTGATCGGCAGCGCGAGGACCGTGAAGACCGTCAGCAGGAACAGGCTGCGGTTGTTCTGCTCGTTGACGCTCTCGGCGACCTCCTCCTGCAGCAGCTTGATGCGCTCCAGCAATCCCGCCATGTCGGCGAGCACCGTCGAGAACTGCTCGGTGGCCTGCCGCAGCTCCTGCAGGTCGTCCTCGGCCATCCACTCGGGCGGGTGATTGAGCAGCCGGAAGAGCGCCGCGGGCTCGGGCGCCAGCAGCCGCCGCAGCCGCACCAGCACGCGCCGGAGCGCGCCGAGGTTGACGCGGCCCACGTCGAGCCGGTCGGCGAGCAAGGTGTCCTCGATGCCGTCGACCTTATCCGTGGCGTCGCGCACGATCTGCACCAGCACGTCGCCCTGGTCGCTCAGCAGATGCACGAGCAGCTCGACCGGCGAGCCGAAGCGCGTTGCCTTGTTCACCGACGCGCGCAGGCGGTCGATCGAGCGCAGCGGCTTGCGCCGCGCGGTGAGCACCAAGTGGCGGTCGACGCTCACCCACATCGTCGAAATGTCGGACGCGCCGAACGAGAAGTCGTAGAGCACGTCGTTGATGACCGCGACCAGCCGGTCGTCGGCATTCTCGATCCGCGTCGAGCGCGAGCCTTCGTGGAGCGCCTCGAGGAACTCGTCGGGCAGCGACAGGCTCTCGCGCAGCCACTTCTCGGTGGCGTTGTTGGCCAGCGTGAAATGCAGCCACAGGAAATCCGGGCTGCTTCGCTCGTCCGCGTGGCGAAGCCAGTCGAGCGCCTCCGCGGAGCCGATCGCCCGCCCCGCCGCGCCGGGCGCGAACAGGTAGCCGCAGACCATGCCGGAGTGGTCGGAGCCGTAGGTCTGGATGGCGACGGTCATCGGCGCCCCTTCGACGGCGGGCGCGTGGCAGCGGGCGGATCGAGGTGCATGGACGGGTGGGCAACGTTGCGCCGGCGCGTGCTGCGGGCGCTGCGCCGTCCATTCTACGAGAACAGATGCTCGCCGCGGGATGCTATCGCAAACACTACTTCACCCTGCTGCAGACTGCCGCGACGGGTATGCGCGAAGCGCAGGCGGCGAGCGAGTGCAGGCGCTGCGGCGGGGCTAGTGTTGCGGCTGGCCGCGTCCGAGTGTCTTCTTCGCCCGCCGGGCCGCGAACAGGGGGAGATAATCCTTGACGCGCGCGGTGGACTTCAACTCGGCGTATTCGCGCTCGTAGACTTCCTTGACGAGAGGCACCGGCTGCTGCGTTTCGTCGGCCAGCGCGGAAATGGCCATGTGGTGCAGGGCTTCCTCCTGGCTGTCCTTGTAGAGATTCCGCATGCGCAAACTCCATTCGCGTCGATCTCGCGGCGTCCCGGTCGGGCCGCCGCTGCTGTGAGCGAAACGACCAACTCCTGTCGAGCGGCACGTCGCGTCAAGCAGTTCAATTCTACCTTGCCGAGGATGCCCGATCCGCAGGGCTTCTCGCGAAGAAATCTGCGCGAATCAGAAGCCGCATGAGCAGGTTGCAGCAACCGCTTGATTGCGAATGCCAAAGCATTTCTGCACGGAGGCACCGATTGGCCGGCGGCCCGCGTGCATCCGCAGCTTCAATGGCCGACGCGCATGATTGCGGGTGTAAACAGCTTGTCATCGAGCGGCCTTATGTTGCGGGATCAACAACCGCAATGGGCCGCCATGCACGACGACGACTGCATCTCCAATCGAAGCGCCAACCCGACATTCGGTGAGGTGTGCGCCAGGCGGCGCGCGTTGCTCAAGAGCGGCGCAGCCTCGGGTCTGATCGCCTTCGCCGGCCTGCCGTTCGCAGGATGCTCGAGCATGCCTGCCGGGATGGCCGCCGGAGGCAAGCCGGCAACCCCCGGATTCAAATCCGTCGCGGTGTCGACCGCCGATTCGGTCGTCGTGCCCGAGGGCTACGAGACCTACGTGCTCTACGCGTGGGGCGATCCGATCTCCGCCGGCCCGGCGTTCAAGCAGGACGCCTCGAATACGGCCGCCGAGCAGGAGCAGCAGGCCGGCATGCATCACGATGCGGTTCACTACTTCCCGATGGTGACCGACGCGGGCGAGCTCTCCTCCGGCCACGGTCTGCTGGTGGTGAACCACGAATACACCGACGATGGCCTGCTGCACCCGGACGGCATGAAGACCTGGACTGCGGGAAAGGTGCAGAAGTCGCAGGCCGCCATCGGTGTGTCGGTGATCGAGGTCCGCAAGAACGGCGAGCGATGGTCGGTCGTGCGACCGTCGGGCTATGCACGCCGCATCACCGCATCGACGCCGATCCTGGCGAGCGGTCCGGCGGCGCGCGACGCGGCGCTGCGTACGAAAGACGACGCTTCGGGCCGCGTGATCCTCGGCACGATCAACAACTGCGCCTACGGCCACACGCCGTGGGGCACCTACCTCGCGTGCGAGGAGAACTTCAACCTGTACTTCGTGAACGCGTCGGGCAGCATTCCCTCGGACCAGCGACGCTACGGCATCAGCGACAAGGGGGGCGGCTACCGCTGGCAGGAATTCGACGAGCGCTTCGACGCGGCGAAGCATCCGAACGAGCCGAATCGCTTCGGCTGGGTCGTGGAGATCGATCCGTGGGATCCCGCGTCCACGCCGGTCAAGCGCACCGCGCTCGGCAGGGTCAAGCACGAAGGCGCGACCGTCGCGCTGGCGAAGGACAACCGCGTGGTCGTCTACATGGGCGACGACGAGCGTTTCGAGTACATCTACAAGTTCGTGTCCGCGGGGCGCTACCAGCCCGGCAATCGCAGCGCCAATCGCGACCTGCTGGACGAGGGCACGCTTTACGCGGCGCGGTTCGGCGCCGACGGGCGCGGCGAATGGCTGCCGCTGGTGTTCGGACGCGGCGCGCTGACTGCGGCCGCGGGGTTCGCGAGCCAGGCGGATGTTCTGGTCCGCGCCCGGGCGGCGGGCGATGCCGTCGGCGCGACGAAGATGGACCGACCGGAGTGGATCGCGCTCTCGCCGCTCAACGCGGACGTGTTCTGCACGCTGACCAACAACACCCAGCGCGGCGCCACGGATCGTCCAGGCCCTGACGCCGCGAACCCGCGCGCCGACAACGCGTTCGGCCACATCCTGCGCTGGAGCGAGGAAGGCGGCGATCCGGGATCGACGGCGGCGTTCCGCTGGGACATCTTCGCGCAATGCGGCGACCCGGCGCTCGCCGACGCGGGCAAACGCGGCAACGTCAAAGGCGATCCCTACGGCAGCCCCGATGGGCTGTGGGTGGACGCGCGCGGCCTGCTGTGGATCGAGACCGACGTCTCGACCTCGGTGCTGCGCAAGGGCGATTACGCGAATCTCGGCAACAACATGATGCTCGCCGCCGATGTCACCACCGGCGAAACCCGGCGCTTTCTCGTCGGCCCGAACGGGTGCGAGATCACCGGCGTCATAACGACGCCGGACATGCGCACGATGTTCGTCGACATCCAGCATCCGGGCGAGACGGCGAGTGAGCGCTCCGACCCCGCCGCACCCAAGGCGGTGTCGAGCTGGCCCGACGGTCAGTCCGGCGGCCGGCCGCGCTCGGCGACCATCGTGATCCGGCGCACGGACGGCGGGACCATCGGCACGTGATTCTGGCGCCAGGCCCGTTGCCGCTGCGCCGCCGTGTGCCGCGCATCCGCGCGCGTGGCACGGGGCAGTTGCGCCGCTGAAGCCCGCTCAGCCGCCGTCCTGGAATCCGGGATACAGCGTCATCCCGCCGTCCACGTAGAGCGTGGTGCCGGTCACGTAATCCGACTGGTCGGAGGCGAGCCATGCGGCGGCGCGCGCGATGTCGTGCGTGTCGCCGACGCGATGGTACGGAATCAGCTTGAGCAGCGCCGCCTCGGCGGCCGCCGTGCTCCACGCCGAGGTGTTGATCGGGGTCCTGATCGCGCCCGGGGAGATCGCGTTGACGCGAATCTTGCGGTCGGCGTACTCCTGCGCCAGCGTCTTCATCAGCATCGATACGCCGCCCTTGCTCGCCGCGTAGTTGGCGTGCCCCGCCCAGGGAATCACGTCGTGCACCGACGAGACGCAGATGATCTTGCCGGCCGAGCTCGACAGCGCCGGATTCACGCCCCGGCGCAGGAACTCGCGGATCGCCGCCCGCGCACACAGGAACTGCCCGGTGAGGTTGACGTCGATCACCTTGCGCCACTGCGCGAGCGTCATCTCGTGCAGGGGCGCGTCGGCCTGCAGGCCGGCGTTGTTCACCAGGATGTCGACGGTGCCGAGCGCGTCGATCGCCTGCCCGAACATCGCCTCGACGTCCGCTTCGCTGCCCACGTCGGCCTGGACGGCAACGGCCGTGCCGCCGCTGGCGCAGATGTCGCTCACGATGCGCTGCGCGCTTGCCTCGTTCGCGACGTAGTTGACGATCACGCGGGCGCCGGCCTCGGCGAGGCCGCGCGCGATGCCCTCGCCGATGCCCGAGTTGGCGCCAGTGACCAGCGCGCACTGGCCGTCGAGCGCGATCTCGCGGATGCGCAACGCCGGCGCGCGCGCGGCGGTCGTCTCGACCGTCGGTGGAATGGCGACATCGTTCATGGCTTGTGCTCCCGGTGGAGTGGGTGACGATGGATGGCGCGGTCGATTGAACCGGACCGGCATGTCAATTTCGTGTCGGTCGTAGGCAACTCCGGGGACGACGATCCTCGCCGACCCCCGGTGGCCGGCATCCGCCGCCCCATCACCCGCCGGTCGCGAGCACCGCGTCGCTCGGCTTCATCCTGGCCGGCGGCACGGCGTCGTCGTCGAAGCCCGTGGTTGTGGCCAGCACCTCGTGCCAGTTGAGGATGCGCAGCTCCCCGTGCACGGTCTCGACCAGCGCGGTCAGGCTCTCGACCCAGTCGCCGTCGTTGCAGTAGAGCGTGCCGTCGATGTCGCGGATCTCCGCCTTGTGGATGTGGCCGCAGACGACGCCGTCGAGGCCGCGCTTTCTCGCCTCGCGCGCAAGCGCCGCCTCGAAGGCGCCGATGTAGCTGACCGCATTCTTCACCTTGTGCTTGAGGAATTGGGACAGCGACCAGTACGGCAGGCCCATGCGCCCGCGCAGCGCGTTGAAGTGCTGGTTGAGCTTCAGCGTCATCGTATAGAGCGCGTCGCCGAGCAGCGCGAGCCAGCGGCTGCACTGGACGACCGCGTCGAACATGTCGCCGTGCACGACCAGCAGCCGCTTGCCCAACGCCGTGGTGTGCACCGCCTCCTCGCGGATCGTGATGTCGCCGAACGCGACGCCGAAATAGTGGCGCGCGGCCTCGTCGTGATTGCCCGGGATGTAGATGACGTCGGTGCCCTTGCGCGCCTTGCGCAGCAGCTTCTGCACGACGTCGTTGTGGGATTGATGCCAGTACCAGCGCCGCTTCAGCTGCCAGCCGTCGATGATGTCGCCGACGAGGTACAGCACGTCGGACTCGGTGCGGCGCAGGAACTCGAGCAGCGGGCGCGCCTGGCAGCCCGGCGTGCCGAGGTGGGTGTCGGAGATCCAGATGGCGCGGAAGCGCAGGTGGCTGCAGGGCGGGGCCTGCGGAACCGGCGGCGCCGCGGCACCCGCGAGCACTGCGCGCAACGCGGCCGGCATTGCGTCGGTGCTGCGGGCCGCGCTCATGGCCGGGTGGCGGCGCCTGCGATCCGGGTCACGCCGCTTGCGCCAGGTAGCGGCGTGCGTAGGCGTTGACCACGCGCGACAGCGGCATGAACAGGAAGAGGTCCGCGGTGTTGAAGTCGGGGTCCCACGACGGCTCGCCGCCGACCCAGGCGCCGATGCGCAGGTAGCCCTTGAGCAGCGCCGGAACGCGAGGCGCCTCACCGTCGTGCGCTGCCCCAAGTTCGTCGCGCTCGATGAGGACGTTGCGCGGACGAACCTGGTACTCGACCGGCGCCAGATGCCGCGGCGCCACGTGCCGGTAGATGCGAGCCGCGTTGGCGCCGCCGTCGCTCATGCTGATCGACGCGCAGCCGATGAGGTAGCTCGACTGGCGCTGGCGCATGAACTGCGCGATGCCCTGCCACAGCAGCATGATCGTCGCGCCGGTCCGATAGTCCGGGTGGATGCAGGCGCGCCCGATCTCGACGATCCGCGGCTTGTGCGCGGACAGCCGCGTGAGGTCGAAGTGGGTTTCCGCGCAGAACGTCCCGATCCGCTTCGCCCGCTCCGCGGTGAGGATCCGGTACGTGCCGACGACTTCGTCCGAGGCGGTGTCGCGCACGATCAGGTGCTCGCACCAGGGATCGAACATGTCCTCGTCGCGTCCCGGGGCGCGGCAGCGGATGCGGGCGCCCATTTCCTCCGCAAAGACGCGGAAGCGCAGCCGCTGCGCGGCCTCGACGTCGGCGGTGGCCGTGGCGAGCGCCACCGCCAGTGCGCGCGGTCTGCGTGCGGGCTCGCGTTGCGTCGCAAGTTGCATCGGTATCTCCTTGTCCGGGTGGAACATGGTGCCAACGTTAGGCGTCGGTTGTGACGCCCGAGTGAAAGGCGGATGTCGGCACGATGAAAGGACCGCCGGGCCGGCGCCGGACGCTGTCTTCGTACGGACACGGGGCGCCGCTAACATCGGCGGCGTTCAGTCCTCCGGTCGTGCGCAACGACTTCGGGCCGCTTCCTCGGCGCAGGACGGCCCGTTTCCTCTTTCAGGCTCGGAACGCAATGGTTGCAAGGCTCCTGCGTCAGGTCGTCATCGTGATCGGGTCCGACGAAACGGGCTCCGCGGTCGCGGTCCACCTGCAGCGCGGCGGCTTCGCCGTGGTCGTCTGCGACACGGTGGACCCCTGCGGGCTGCGCCGCGGCATGGCGTTCACCGACGCGTGGTACGTCGGCAATGCCGACCTCGACGGCGTGAGCGCCGTGTTCTGCTCCAGCGTGAAGAGCATTCCCGCGGTGCTCGAAGGCCGGCAGCTGGTCGCCGCGACCACGTGGTCGTGGACGGGCGCCGCCGCGGCGCTGCGGCCGTTCGCCGTCGTCGACGCACGCATGCGCGATCCGGGCGACGCCGCCGACCTGCGCACGCGTGCGCCGAAACGCTGTCTGACGATGGGGATCGGCCCGGGTTTCGTCGCCGGCGAACAGGTCGACGTCGCGGTGCCTGCGGCGGCCAGCGGCGGCGGCGATGCGCGCGCCGCCGCATTGCGCGCGCGGGAGCCTGCCGATGATGCGCTCACGGACGCACCGGCCGTCGATGACGGCAAGGTCCGCGCCGCGAGCGACGGACGCTTCGCAACCTCGCGGCGCATCGGCGAGCGGGTCGCCGCGGGCGAGATCGTCGGCTGGCTTGGCCACAGCGCCGTCCATGCGCCGCGCGCGGGCGCGCTGCGCGGGCTGGTCGCCAGCGGCGCGCGCGTTCCCGCCGGCGCGCCGATCGTCGACGTGGATGGCAGGGGCAATCCCGCGGCTTGCTTCGGCATTGATGCACCGGCTGCGCGTATCGCGCGCGCCGTCCTCGAAGGCCTCTCCGCGCGCGCTCCCGCAGAGCCCGGCGTCACCGAAATGCAATCGACGCCCGACAAATTGTCGGCGACAACCGCGTAGGAGGAGTCCGCGATGCGCATCGCATCGCATCGCGGCGGGGCGTGCCTGCCCGTCTTCGGCCGCACGATCCGCCACTTCCAGGCCCTCTACAACCTGGCCTGAGGCCGCGCGGTCCGCAAGCCGGCGTCGAGCAGGAAGCGGTCGATCTCCGCCAGCCAGCGGCTGCGGATCGCGTCGCGCTCCATGAACAGCTCGTGTTTCGCGTCCGCGAACACGGCGTGCCGGCACTGCGGAAGCAGCGAGGCGGCGCGATGATGCGCATCGGCGGCGACGAAGTGATCGACACCCGACGTTCCGATCAGGACCGGCGTCGTAATGCCGGCCAGCATCCGGGGATCGTCGAACCGACCGCACAGCTCGATTGCGGTGCCCAGCCAGGCAAAGGTCACCCCGGCAATGCGCAGCTGCGGTCGCGCGGCGAACCACGATGGCTGCACGCGGCAGCGGATCGCATCGGATGAGGTCCTGCTGCGCTCCGGCGCGATGTCGGTGGCCACCGGCCAGGTGCGGGTGCCGGGCACCAGCGCGTGCCCCAGGCCGAGGCGGACCGCCGTTGTCGAGATGGCGTAGGCGACGTCCGCCGGAACGCGGCCCGTCGCGAGCGCCAGCATCGGCGCCGACAGGATCGCCGCGCGGAACAGCCGCGGGTTGCCCTGCAGCGCGAGCAGCGCGATGGCGGCGCCCATCGAATGGCCCATGACGACGAGGGGCCGGCCATCGCCTGCGATGCTCGCGGCGAATCCCGCGAGGTCCTCGGCATCGCGGTCGTAGTCGCGCGCCCGGGGGCGGTGGGGGCGCTGGCGTGGTCGCGTCGAAGCGCCCTGGCCGCGCCAGTCCATGCACCAGACTGCGAAGCCGCGCCCTGCGAGATCGGCGGCGGTCTCGAAGTATTTCTCGATGAACTCGCTGAAGCCGCCGACGAGCACGCAATGGGCCGACGCCGACTGCCCGCCCAGGCTGCTCCAGCGCAGCTGCGCGCCGTCCGTCGCCACGTGCGTGCCCCAGCGCATCCCTGCCGGCTCCAGGAAGCGCTGCGGCAGGTCGGGCCCGAGCGGGTTCATCGCACCGCCGCCGGCGCGCCTGCCGGATTCCTTGCACACCGGCATCGCGTCCGGTCGAATGCCCATGGCATCCGCGCAGTCTGACGGCAATCGGTGACGCGATTGTTGCAGCGGAGCGGCAGCACCCGCCGCCCGGGTGCCATCGGCGTGCAACATTCGCCGCCGACAATGCTTCGTCGCCCCAGCACCGCGGTCACGTTCGAGGAGACGCAATGCACAAGCCGGAACCGTTCGCCGCCCAGACGCTGAGCCTGGATGCCCCGACGATCCGGGACATCTTCGCGCATGCGAAGCCGCTCGGCCATCACGAGGATCCGCAGAACCTCAATCTCGGCTTCGGCTTCCTCTACTACGGCCTGGTTCGCGCGCTGCGCCCGCGCCACGTCGTCGTGATCGGTTCCGGCTTCGGATTCAGCGTCGTGTGCCTCGCGCTGGCGATGAAGGACAACGATCTCGGGCGGCTCACGTTCGTCGATCCCTCCTATTCCGTGTTCCGCGACGGCCCGCTGCGCACGATGGGCGGCACCGCGCGCTGGGACGATCCCGAGGCGACGCGCGCCCACTTCCGCCGCTTCGGCGTCGAGCGCGTGGTGACGCACCACAAGATCACCAGCGGCGCGCTGTTCGCGAACTATCACGAGCGCAAGCTGCCGCCGATCGACCTCGCGTTCATCGACGGCAACCACGCCTACGGCGAGGTGCGCGACGACTTCCTGAACGTGCTGCGGCAGTCGCGGCGCAACAGCTACGTACTGCTGCACGACACCAACATCTACGTGCGCGAGCTGGTCCGCCATGCGGGCGTGCGGCGCTGGATGAAGGTCGTCGCCGCGCACAAGGAGGATTTCGAGGTCATCGACTTCCCCTTCGCTTCGGGTGTCGCCGTCGTGCACGTCCTGCGGACCGGGGCGTGGGAGCGCATCTCCTGACCGCGATCGCGATCGCGGCGGCGGCCGGCGCGGCGATCGCCGGCGGCGCCTACCTCTTCTGGCGCAGGATCTGGTTCTTCCGCAACCCGCGGCGCTCGCCGCCGGCGGAGGCAGGGCTGGTCAGCCCTGCCGACGGCACCGTGGTCTACGTGCGCGACGCGCGGCCGGGCGAGGACGTCGTCGTGATCAAGCAGGGCCTGCGCGCGACCGTGGAGGACATCGTGCGCGAGGACGTCGCCGAGCCGAAGCTGATCATCGGGATCTTCATGAGCCCGTTCGACGTCCACTACAACCGCGCTCCGTTCGACGCGGCGATCCGGTTCATCCGCCGGTACCCGTCCCGCGGGGGCAACGTCCACATGGGCCCGATGCACTGGCGCATCCTGCGCGGACGCGAGCCGTACTACGAGAACAGCGTGCACATCGTCCAGAACGAGCGGACGGTGACGCTGTTCGAGGGCGAATACCGCGGCGCGCCGCTCTCCGCCTACGTCGTGCAGATCGGCGCGCTGACGGTGAACGGCATCGACAGCTACTTCCGCGAAGGCGACGCCGTGAAGCGCGGCGCCACGTTCGGCATGATCCGCGTCGGCTCGCAGGTGGACCTGATCGTGCCGCGGCGCGCCGCGTTCGGAGTCCGGGTGCGGCCCGGCGACGTCGTCCGCGCCGGGGAGACGATCCTGATCGCGTAGCCGCGTCGTGCCGCTAGTCGGCGCGCCCGCCGGCGGGCAGGCGCAGCAGCGCCTCGCCCATGCGGATCCGGTGCCCCGGCTGGACGCCCGCGCAGAGGTCGAAGCCGTCGGGCGCGAAGACGATGATGGTGGATCCCTGCTCGAACCATCCCATCTCCTCGCCCTTCGCGAACGGCGCGTCGCAGCGCACCACGTTCGGCCCGCGGTACTTCAGATGCAGGAGCACGTCCAGGAAATGCAGCCGGATGCTGGCCACCAGGATCGCCGCGACGGGCACCAGCGTGATCAGGTGGCCCGTGGCGGCGAGCCGCGTGCGCAGGACGGCGCGCTCGTTGCGGCAGAAGAGGCGCTCGACGCGCGCGAGCGCGATCGGGTTGACGTTCCAGGTGTCGCCGGAAATGTAGGTGACCTGCTCGACGCGGCAGTCGTGCGGCGCGTGGAAGCGGTGGTACATCGCGGAGGTGAGCCGCAGCGTGACGTAGGTCCCGTCGCGATACGTGTCGACCAGCTCGGGGTCGCCGAGGAGGTCGCGCAGCGTGTACGGAAAGCCCTTCGCCTGCAGCAGCGTCGTGCCCGCGACGCGGCCCGATGCTCCCACGATCGCGTCGCAGGGGCTCGCGAGCACCGCCGGATCGGCCGCGATCGGCCGCACGCCCGGCTTGAGCCTGCGGGTGAAGCACGCGTGCATGCTCGCGGAACGTGGTGGTTTCCGCCTCGCCGAGGTCGAGCCCGGAGAACATCCGCCACACGGCGATCGACAGGCTGCGCACCAGCGGCTGCTCGATCCGGCTGAACCGGCCGATGAACCGGGTGGCGAGCCGCCGCGGGATGCGGTTGGTCAGCAGGAAGTTGAGGTTCTCGTTGCGAATGACGCCGGCGAGCGCGCGGCGGATCGTCACGGCTTTGAAACGGCGGCCCGGTAAAACTCTCCCCGGGAGGTCCGATGGAATCCGCAACCGCTTTGTATGCCCTTTGCGCCGTGGCGCTCGGGGCGGCCCTGCCGAGGGTCCGTTCACGCCTCGAGCTCTCGAAGGCCAAGCACCCGTCGCTCACCGGCCATGCGCGGATCGCGCGCAGGCTCGCGCCGCTGGTGCCGTTTTACGAATACGACGACGGGCGCTTCTTCCGCGCGGACGACGCGTCGGGGGAGACGGCGGCGCGACGGCGGGCGGGTTTCCACCGGCTCGCGCGGCTGTACCGCGAGCGCTACCCGGAAACGAATCGCCTGACGGCCGCGGCGGAGCCCGGCATCTCGGACCTGCAGTTCGTCAACGCATACCGCGTGCCGTTCCAGTTCCGCCGCTACGTGCGCGAGCACCTCGGCGCCGGCGCGTTCGTGGCCGCCTCGTCCGGCGTCACCGTCACCGACCTCGACGGCAACGTGTTCTTCGACCTGACGGGGTCGTACGGCGTCAACGTCTTCGGCTACGACTTCTACAAGGAGTGCATCGACCGCGGCTGCGACCGGGTGCGCGAGCTGGGGCCGGTGCTGGGCGCCTACCATCCGGTCGTCGCCGACAACGTGCGCCGCCTGCTGGCGCTCTCCGGTCAGGACGAAGTGTCGTTTCACATGTCGGGGACCGAGGCGGTGATGCAGGCGGTGCGTCTCGCGCGCTATCACACGAAGCGATCGCACATCGTGCGCTTCGTCGGCGCGTACCACGGGTGGTGGGGCGACGTGCAGCCGGGTGTCGGCAATCCGATGCCGGCGCGCGACACCTACACCCTTAAGGACATGGACGACGACTCGCTGCGCGTCCTGCGCAGGCGCCGCGACATCGCCTGCGTCCTGGTGAATCCGCTGCAGGCGCTGCACCCCAACCGCAACGCGCCGGGCGATTCGGCGCTGGTCGACAGCAGCCGCAGCGCATCGTTCGACCGCGAGGCCTACACCGGGTGGCTGCGGGAGCTGCGCGCGGTGTGCTCCGAGCGCGGCATCGCGCTGATATTCGACGAAGTGTTTCTCGGCTTCCGGCTCGCGCCGGGCGGCGCCCAGGAGTATTTCGGCGTCCACGCCGACCTCGTCACCTACGGCAAGACGCTGGGCGGCGGACTGCCGGTGGGCGTGGTCTGCGGCCGCCGCGACCTGATGCGGCGCTTCCGCGAGGATCAGCCGACCAACATTTGCTTCGCCAGGGGAACGTTCAACTCGCATCCGTACGTGATGGCGGCGATGAACGAATTCCTGCAGCGTCTCGAGAGTTCCGGCGTCCGCTCGCTCTACGCCGACCTCGACGCGGTCTGGGACGGCCGCGCGGCGACGCTCAACCGGCGGCTGGAAAGCGGCGGCCTCCCGGTGCGGGTCGCCCACCTGTCGTCGGTCTGGACGACGCACTACACGCAACCGTCCCGCTACAACTGGATGCTGCAATTCTATCTCCGTGCCGAAGGGCTCGCCTTGAGCTGGGTGGGCACCGGCCGGCTGATCTTCAGCCTCAACTACACCGATGCCGATTTCGAGGCCGTGGCCGAGCGCTTCGTCGCGGCGGCCAGGGCGATGCGCGAGGATGGTTGGTGGTCGCCGGATGCGCCGGCGACCAATGCGTCTATCCGCCGCCGCATCCTGTGGGAGATGCTCTCCCGCAAGCGGTGACCGGCGGCGGCGGGCGCCGCCTCAGGCGTGACCGCGCGGACGGCCCGGGTCGAGAAGCTGCCCGCGCATCAGGTACAGCGGCGCCTTCCAGTACAGCATGATGTCGTGGAACGGGTCGGTGAGGATCTTGAGCAGCCACACGAGGCCGGTCGGGACGTCCTTCAGGAAGAACAGATGGACCGTGCGGAACAGCAGCGCGCCGCCGCCGATCGCGATCCAGCTCCACGCGACGTGGCGGACGTACCCGGTGAAGTCCGCGTGCGGCTCGAACAGGCCGAGGAGCGTCGGGTCGAGCGCGAGCGCGATGGGCGAGGCCGCCCAGATCGCAAGCAGGATCGCCTTGCGCCGCAGGTTGTAGCCGACCTTGATCTCTTCCTTGTGCTCGTGCGTGGCCTGGTTCACTTCGTCGTAGCTCTTCGGCTCGAAGAAGAAATGTCCGACCTGCCGCGTCACCATCGCGAACAGCCACCCGATCAGCGCGGCGGCGACCGGGTCGGTGAACACCAGCACGTAACAGCACACGAAGCTGATCGCGCTCACCAGGTGCAGCGCCTGGTTGATCGTGCTGTGGTGGTAGTAGCGGTGGTCGTCCCAGCGCTGAACTTCCAGTGCCTTGAGCAGTGCGTTCACAGGTGGTCCTCCAGGGAGTCGAGCGGAATCGGGCCCGCCCCCATTAGACAAGGCTTGTTTGAACGGACGATGACAGGCGCGCAGGCTCGCTCGCCCGCGGGTCACGGGAGCGACACGACAGGGTCATCGCGGCGTCGCAATCGGCGGCTAACCTCGCGGGATCCGGCATTGCCCGGTGCGCGCCGGCGTCCGGTCGGGGCGCGGCGGGCGCGACCCGCGACGTCGATGCGCCGGGAGCCGTTTCGCAAGGGGATACGAGAATGCGCGTTATCATCGTGACGGATGCATGGGAGCCGCAGGTCAACGGCGTCGTGACCACGCTGCGCAATACGGCGCTGGAGCTCGAGCGGACGGGGCACGAGGTCGGGCTCGTCACACCGGCGAGCTTCCGCACCGTGCCGTGCCCGTCCTACCGCGAGATCCGCCTGGCGGTCGCGCCGCGCCGCCGCGTCGTCGACATGATCGAGGCGTTCGACCCCGACGCGATCCACATCGCCACCGAAGGCCCGCTCGGGATCGCGGCGCGCCGCTACTGCCTTGCGACCCGGCGGCCATTCACGACGTCCTTCCACACGCAGTTCCCCGAATACGTGCACGCGCGCTGCGGACTGCCGCTCGCGGTGAGCTATGCGTGGCTGCGGCGCTTCCATGCCCCGTCGTCGGCAGTGATGGTGGCGACCGACGACATGGAGGCGCGGCTCGCGCGCAGGGGGTTCGCGCATCTCGCGCGCTGGACGCGCGGCTTCGACGCGCGGCTGTTCGCGCCCGCCCTCCGCGACGAAGCGGTCAGGGACCGGCCGGTGTTCCTGTACGCCGGCCGCGTGGCCGTCGAGAAGAGCATCGAAGACTTTCTCGCGCTCGACCTGCCGGGCACCAAGTGGGTCGTCGGCGACGGCCCCGCGCGCGCATCGCTGCAGGCGCGGTTTCCCGCGGCGACCTTTCACGGGATGCGTCACGGCGCGGACCTCGCGCGCTTCTATCAGCAGGCCGACGTGTTCGTGTTCCCGAGCCGCACCGATACGTTCGGACTGGTGCTGATCGAGGCGATGGCCTGCGGCACACCGGTCGCCGCGTACCCCGTGACGGGTCCCGTGGATGTCGTGCGGGACCCGGCCGCGGGCGTGCTGGCGGACGATCTGCGCGCGGCCGCGCTGGACGCACTGGCGCTCGATCGCAGCGAGGTTCACCGCTATGCCCAGCGCTATTCGTGGGCGACGGCCACGCGGCAGTTCGTCGACAACCTGCGGCCACGTTCGCGCGCCGCGGCGAGGCTGTCCGTCGGCCATCGGGCGACGCCGGCCGCGGAGCCCGTGTAGCGGACGCGGCGCTGCGCGGGATGCCCGCGCAACGCGGCCGTGGCAACCCGAGCGCGCTATCGTCGCCGGGAAGCGATCTTTGCTGTGGGCGCCGCTGTGGCGCTGCGCAGCCAGGGGTATCCCAACGCCGCCCATTCGGCCCGCTCCTCCGCCAACATGTACGCCGTCAGCGGATGCGCCTTCAGCCACCGCGCCGAGACGTCGAACCGGATCCGTGGCCGGAAGGCGAGCACGAGGCGCGGGCGGTCGATCGGCCGGCGTCCGTGATGGAACAGCACCGCGAGGCGCAGCGTGAGGAGCAGCGCGCGAAACTGCGGATCGGCGAGAGCCGGGGCCATCTTGGCGAGGCTGCCGCGGCAGCCGAGCACGAGCTGGGCGAGCGCGCGCTGCTCGTGCGCCGAAAAGCCCGGCATGTCGGCGTGCTCGAGGATGTAGGCGCCGTGCTTGTGGAATCCCGTGTGCGAGACCGAGAAGCCGGTCTCGTGCAGCAGCGCCGCCCAGGCGAGCTGCTGCAGCGCCGTGGGGTTCGTCTCGGGCAGGCCCCTGCGATGAAGCGCGACGGCCATCGCCGCCACGCGGGCGGCATGGTCGCGATCGATGCGGTAGCGCGTGAGGAACTGCTCGACCGTCGACGCGCGGACGTCGCGGTGTATCGTCCGGCCGAGCAGATCGTAGAGGACGCCCAGGCGCAGCGCGCCGCCGACGGGATTGATGCGCGGGACTTCGAGCTCGGCAAGCGCGGCGGCCATGATCGCGAGACCGCCGGCCAGCACCGGCGCCCGCTCGGGCTTCAGCGCGGCGAGGCGCAGCCGCCTGATGTGGCCCGCGCCGATCATCCGCTTGCGCAGCCGGGCCAGGCCTTCGGGGGTGATCCCGCCCGACGACATGCCGTTCTGCTCCAGGATTTCGGCGAGGGCGAGCGCGGTGCCGGACGACGCGTACGCGGCGCGCCAGTGCTCGGGGCTGAACTCGCGCCCGATCACCTCGACCTCGGTGCGCGCCGCGGTGTTGGCCGCGGCGAAGGCCGTCGCCGAGAGCGTGCCGTCGGCGAAGAAGCGCTGCGTGACGCCGACGCAGCCGATCTTCAGCGATTCGAGCCGCTCCGGGTCGAGGCCGCGGCCGATGATGAACTCGGTCGAGCCGCCGCCGATGTCGATGACCAGGCGCGGCTCGTCGGACGCGGGGAGCACGTGCGCGACGCCGTTGTAGATGAGGCGCGCCTCCTCGTAGCCGGTGATGACGTCGATCGGGAAGCCGAGCGCGCGCTCCGCCTGCGGCAGGAACGTCGCGGCGTTCTTCGCCACGCGGAAGGTGTTGGTGGCGACCGCGCGGACCGCCGAGGGATGCAGCCCCTTGATGCGCTCGCCGAAGCGCGCGAGGCACGCGATCGCCGCGCGCCGGGCCTCGGCCGTGAGGCGGCCGTTGTCGTCGAGTCCCGCGCCCACGCGCAGCGTTTCCCGCCAGGTGTCGAGCCGGTAGATCTGATCGCCCTCGATGCGGCCGACCTCCAGCCGGAAGCTGTTGGAGCCCATGTCGACGACGGCAAGCGTGGAGGCGGCGAGCGGTGTGCGCGGCATGGTGGCGTGAAGCGTAGCAGGGAAAACGGGAAATCGGGGTCAGATACGCAATAATCGCCGGAGGCAATTCCCGTCCTCCGTAGAGTTCCGCGGCGATTATTGCGCATCTGACCCGATTTCCCGGCCGTCGCTTTCCTGCTACGCTCGAAAGCTTCCCTCGTGCAAGGCAACGCCTCGATTCCCATGCCAGTCGATTACCTGCAGAAGATACTCACCGCGAAGGTCTACGACGTCGCGATCGAATCGCCGCTCGACGCGGCGCCGATACTTTCCCGCCGGCTCGGCAACCGGGTGCTCCTGAAGCGGGAGGACCAGCAGCCGGTGTTCTCGTTCAAGCTGCGCGGCGCGTACAACAAGATGGCGCACCTTTCGCCCGCGGCGCGGGCGCGCGGCGTCATCGCCGCGTCGGCCGGCAACCACGCGCAGGGCGTGGCGCTGGCCGCGCAGAAGCTCGGCTGCGCGGCGACGATCGTGATGCCCCTCACCACGCCCCACATCAAGATCGCGGCCGTCGAGGCGCGGGGGGCGAAGGTGGTGCTGCACGGCGACTCGTACAGCGACGCCTACGCGCACGCGCTCGCGCTGCAGAAGCGCTCGCACGCGACCTTCGTGCACCCGTACGACGACCCGGACGTGATCGCGGGGCAGGGGACGATCGGCATGGAGATCCTGCGCCAGTGGCAGGCGCCGATCGACGCCATCTTCGTGGCCATCGGCGGCGGCGGGCTCGATGAGCGGCATCGCGTCGTACGTGAAGCGCGTGCGTCCCGAGATCAGGATCATCGGCGTGCAGCCGGTGGACTCCGACGCGATGGCGCGCTCGCTCGCCGCGGGGCGGCGGGTCAAGCTCGCGCACGTCGGGCTCTTCGCCGACGGCGTCGCGGTGAAGGAGGTCGGCAAGGAGACCTTCCGCATCTGCAAGGAGCTGGTCGACGACATCGTGCTGGTCGACACCGACGCCGCGTGCGCGGCGATCAAGGACGTCTTCGAGGACACGCGCTCGATCCTGGAGCCGGCGGGGGCGCTCGCGATCGCAGGCGTCAAGGCGTGGTGTGCGCGCCATCGCGTCGCGGACCACACGTTCGTCGCGATCGCCTGCGGCGCCAACATGAATTTCGACCGCCTGCGCTTCGTCGCCGAGCGCGCGGAGCTGGGCGAGCAGCGCGAAGCGGTCATCGCCGTCTCGATCCCCGAGCGTCCGGGCAGCTTCCGCGAGTTCTGCGAGCTGCTGGGCAGGCGCTCGGTCACCGAGTTCAACTATCGCTATGCCGACCCCAAGGTCGCGCACCTCTTCGTCGGCCTCGAGGTCGCCAACCGCGACGAGATCCGCCAGCTCCTGGGCGAGCTCCGGCGGCGGCGCATCGACGCCTACGACCTGTCCGACAACGAGATGGCGAAGCTGCACGTCCGGCATCTGGTCGGCGGGCACGCGCCCGCGGCGGAAAACGAGATCGTCTACCGTTTCGAATTCCCCGAGCGCCCCGGGGCGCTCATGCAGTTCCTCAACAGCATGAGCCGCGGGTGGAACATCAGCCTGTTCCACTACCGCAACCACGGCGCCGACTACGGCCGGGTGCTGGTCGGCATGCAGGTGCCGCCCTCCGACAAGGCCGAGTTCCGCGGCTTCCTCGACCGCCTCGGCTACGACTGCGTCGACGAGACCGCCAACCCCGCCTACCGGATGTTTCTCGGCCGCTGAGTCCGACGCTGTCGCGTGCCCGGCAGCGGCTCAAGGCCGTGCGGTGCGCGTGCCCGAGGGTCGCAAACGCCCTCCTATGGGTCCCGGCGCGGCCACAGCCGGCGACCCAACGCCGGCGGGTGGCCGCGCCACCCATGCACGGACGGCGCGACCCACGGGCACGCGCACCGCGCGGCCTTGACCGCTGCCGGCGGAGTGCGGTGCCGAGGCGAAGAAGACCAGGAGCGTCCGCGTTGGGCGCGCGCAAAGCAGATGTGGGCACGCGAGTCCTGCGCACAAGTATGCTCCGGTGTGCGGTGGGCGGCCCGTCGCGGGCGCCTGTGTCGACGCCGGCGCTGTAGGCGAGATCCCCTGCCGCGACCGGCGACACCCGAAGCCCGTGGCGGGCCGCCCACCGCACACCGCGGATGATCCCCAACAGCATCCTTGCAGCACCCGAAAACTTGCCCTGGTGTTGCGAATTTGCCCAGAATGGCGCCGGAATGGGTATTCCGGCAAGCTTTATGCTCTAGGCAAGCCGTGCCCGGCGTGGCAGACTTCCCCTCTCACGAGTTGTAGCGTACTTCACCCGGCGCCGTCGCCGCGGTGGGCGCAGGGGGAAAACACGTTGCCGGACCCGAATCCGCTGTCGGGCGTCAAGGTGATGGTGATCGACGATTCGAACACCATCCGCCGCAGCGCCGAGATCTTCCTGCTGCAGGCCGGGTGCACCGTCATCCTGGCCGAGGACGGCTTCGACGCGCTGGCCAAGATCGCCGACCATCAGCCGAACATGATCTTTGTCGACATCATGATGCCGCGGCTCGACGGCTACCAGACCTGCGCGCTGATCAAGAAGAACGCCAAGTTCCACACCACGCCCGTGGTGATGCTGTCGTCGAAGGACGGATTGTTCGATCGGGCCCGCGGGCGGATGGTCGGATCGGACCAGTATCTGACCAAGCCGTTCACCAAGGAAAGCCTGCTGAAGGCGGTGGCCGCGCACGTCAGGGGCGGCGGCCGATGACCCGGGCGCGCCCGCAGTGCGCGCCATTCGCGGGTGGGCAGCGACCGCCTGCCGCCCACCGTGGCAGCAAGCGGACCGGACAGCGAACATGACCATCAAGAAGATCCTCATCGTGGACGACTCGCCGACCGAGCGGCACGTGTTGAACGACATGCTCACCAAGGCGGGCTACGAGGTCATCGCCAGCGACAACGGCGAGGATGCGATCGTGCGGGCGAAGCGCGACCGGCCCGACGTGATCCTGATGGACGTCGTGATGCCCGGCCTCAACGGCTTCCAGGCAACGCGCGCGATCAGCCGCGACCCGGACACCAAGGCGATACCGATCATCATGTGCACGTCCAAGTCGCAGGAGACCGACAAGATCTGGGGCATGCGCCAGGGCGCGCGCAGCTACATCGTGAAACCGGTGAATCGGGACGACCTGCTCGCCAAGATCGCGGCGCTCGGCTGAACCCGACTCCCTGCCATGGCCCGCGCCGAGAAGATCGACCTACGCGTGTTCCAGCAGGAACTCGCGGCGCGGCTCGCCGGCAAGACGGCGGCGCAGGTCGAGTCCTCGCGCCTCGGGCTCGACAGCGCGGGACAGCGATGGCTGATCCGCCTCGCCGACGCCGGCGAGGTCGTCGCGCTGCCGCAGATCGCCACCGTCCCGCTCACCAAGCCGTGGTTCCTCGGCGTCGCGAACATCCGCGGCAACCTGTACAGCGTCGTCGATTTCGCCGGCTTCCTGGGCCACGACGTGACCGCGCCCCTCGCCGCGGGCGGCGCGAGCCGGCTCATCCTGTTCGGGCCGCGCGTCGGCGAGTTGCGCGCCGGGATCACGGTGTCGCGGGTGCTCGGGCTGCGCAACCTCGCGGAGCTCGCGCCGGGCCCGCCGCCGGACTCGCCGCGTCCGTGGTACGGCCGGCGCTGGATCGATCCCGCCGGTGCGCAATGGCAGGAAATCGACCTCGTGGGGCTCGCCCGGGACCCCGATTTCCTGCAGGTCGGCCTGTGAGCTTCACCGCCGCGACCGCCGCCCGATGACCGACGTGCCCACGTGCGTCCTGAGCTCGATACCCACTTTGCATGCCCGGAGGAAACATGGCGTTTGAGCTGAAGCTGCCGAAGCTGTTCGGCGATGGCAAGGCGAAGCCCGCCCCGGGTGCGGCGACCGAGATGCCGATCACCCAGATCAGGCTGGCCACGCCGGAGGGCTACGACCCGCTCGCCTCGGTGTCGCTGATGGAGCAGCTGCGCTCGGCGACGTCCGACACCAGGACGCCGCGGAAGCTGCCGCTGGTCGGCCACCTGCCGATCGTCAAGCAGTTCCAGATTCTCGGCGTGCTGATGGTCACGTTCTTCGTGTTCGCCGCGTTCATGGTCTTCCTCGACGGTCGGCAGGCGTCGCAAGCCGCGGCCTCGTCGGCGACCGCCACCGAAATGCAGATGCTCTCGCAGCGGCTGGCCCGCGGGACCGCGCTCGCGGCGCAGGGCCAGACGGCGGCGTTCGCCGCGGTGACCGACAGCCGCGACCGCTTCAAGGCCGACCTCGACGCGCTGCAGTCCGGCGGCACCGTCAAGGGCGTCAATCTCGACGTCGTGCAGGACGAGGCCACCATCAAGCTGCTGCAGGACATCCGCTCGCGCTGGGACCGCGTCGACGCCAACACCCAGCGCGTGATCGACAACCAGCAGAGCCTGGTCGCGCTCTCGCAGGGGCTCGAGAACATCAACCGCGGCAACAACGCGATCCTCGATCTGTCGCAGCAGGCGGCGCAGCAGATCGGGCAGGCGGGCGGCACGCTGCGCGAGATCGAGTACGCGAACCAGCTCGTCGGTGCTCTCCCAGCGCATCGCGAAGAACGCGAACGCGCTGGCGGCGGGCGAGGAGATCGATCCCGAAGTCGCGTTCCTGCTCGGCAAGGACGCCAGCACGTTCCGCGACGTCGTGAACGGCCTGCTCAAGGGCAGCGAGCAGCTGCAAGCTCGCCGCCGTGCGCAGCGAGGACGCGCGGGCCACGCTCGACCGAGCTGCAGAAGCGCTTCGCCGCGTACGACACCGGCGTCGGCGCGATCCTGCAGAACATGAACCGCCTGGTCGCGGCCAAGCAGGCGGCGCGCGGGGTCAACAACGAGTCGGAGGCGCTGCTCGGCGACACGACGCAACCTGGCGACCGAGTTCGAGAGCGGCGAAGGCGCGCGCCTCCACGCTCGTCGGCCGCCATCGTGCTTCGCGCTGCTGGCGCTCGCCGCGCTGCTGCTCCTCGGCAAGGTCTTCCTTGACGACGCCCGTGTTCGCGCCTTCCAGAGCGAGCGCGAGAACAAGCGCAACCAGGAGGCGATCCTGCGGCTGCTGAACGAGATGGGCAGCCTCGCCGACGGCGACCTCACGGTGCAGGCATCGGTGACCGAGGACGTGACCGGCGCGATCGCCGACTCGATCAATTTCACGATCGAGGAGCTGCGCACGCTGGTGAAGGGGATCAACTCGGCCACCGACCAGGTGACGAAGGCCACGCAGGACGCGCAGGCGATCTCCAACCGCCTGTTCGAGGCGTCGCAGCGGCAGAACCGGGAGATCCAGCAGGCCTCGGGGTCGGTGCTGCAGATGGCGCAGTCGATCGACGAGGTGTCGCAGTCGGCGGCGCAGTCGGCGCGGGTGGCGCAGCAGTCGCTCACCGCCGCGGAGAAGGGCGCGCAGTCGGTGCAGAACCAGATCGCCGGCATGAACGAGATCCGCACGCAGATCCAGGACACCTCGAAGCGGATCAAGCGCCTCGGCGAATCGTCGCTCGAGATCGGCGAGATCGTCGAGCTCATCTCGGACATCACCGAGCAGACGAACGTGCTGGCGCTCAACGCGGCCATCCAGGCGGCGTCGGCGGGCGAGGCCGGGCGCGGGTTCACCGTCGTGGCCGAGGAGGTGCAGCGCCTCGCCGAGCGCTCGGCCGAGGCGACCAAGCAGATCGAGGCCATCGTGAAGACGATTCAGGCGGACACGCAGGACGCCGTCGCCGCGATGGAAAAGAGCACCGTGGGCGTGGTCGAGGGGGCCAAGCTCTCCGATGCCGCGGGACAGGCGCTGGGCGAGATCCGCGAAGTCTCGCGCGAGCTGGCCGAGCTGATCGGCGCCATCTCGGCCCAGACGCAGAAGCAGTCGGTGTCGGTCTCGGACGTGACGCGCGGCATGCAGGGCATCCTGCAGATCACCGAGGAGACGACCGAAGGCACCAAGGAGACCAACGTGTCGATCGGCCAGCTGACCAAGCTGGCGGCGGAACTGCGCAGCTCCGTCGCGGGATTCAAGGTCTGACCCGGCGCGGGCGCGATTCTTGCTCGACCGTGAACCTCACGGAGCAGGAACCGGCGAGCTGGAGCGATGAACGTGGCGATCGATACCGCACCGGAATTCGATGTCGGGCCGCTGTCCTGGGTCCACGCCGAGATCGGGCAGGCGCTCGCGCGCGGACAGGAGGCGCTCGCGGCGTTTCGCGCCGACGCCGCGGATGCCACGCCGCTGCGGCATGCGCAGGCCCACGTGCACCAGGCCGCCGGTGCCATCCAGATGGTGGGGCTCGATGCGGTGGTCCCGTTCACCGACGAGATCGAGCGCGGGCTCGCGCGCGCTGCAGACCGTCGCGCCGGGCGAGCTGCCCGCCGCCTGCGACGCGATCGACCGCGCCTGCCGCAAGCTGACGGTGTTCCTGGGCGAGGTGGTGAGCGGAACGCCGCTCCTCGCGCTGAAGCTCTTCCCGGAGTACGAGGCCATGCAGGCGCGCGCGCGGCGTCAAGGCCGCCACGCCCAGCGATCTCTTCTACCCGGATCTGTCGGCGCGCGGCCGCCGCGCCGCCGTGCCCGCGCCGTCCGCGGACGGCGCAATGCCGGCGCAGCTCGTGCGGCAGCGGCGGTTGTTCCAGGCGGGCCTGCTCGGCTGGCTGCGCGGGGACGCCGACGGCGCGGCGAAGATGCAGCGCGCGGTCAAGGGCATCGAGGCCGCCGCGCTGCCGTCCGGCCTGCGCACGTTCTGGTGGACGGTCGGTGCGCTGCTCGACGCGATCGTCGCCGGGGGGCTCGCGCCCTCGTTCGGCGCGAAGCAGCTTGCGGCCCGGATCGACCTGCAGATCCGCCGCGTGGTCGAAGGCTCGACCAAGGTCGCCGACCGTCTGCGGCGGGAAGTGCTCTATTACGTCGCGATCAGCGCGCCGGTCACCCCGGCCGTCGCGCGACGTGCAGCAGGTATTCCGGCTGCCCGAGCTCGATCCCCTCGGCCGCGGCCTGTCGGCCGACATGGTCCGCCTCGAACCGCTGCTGCGCGCGGCGCGCGAGCAGATCGCCGCGGCCAAGGAAGCCTGGCTCAAGTTCGCCTCCGGGCGCGCCGAGAACCTGCCGCGGTTGAAGCAGGCGCTGGCCGCCGCGCAGGCCCACGCGGGCGCACATCGGCAACGGCTCGCTCGAGCGCCTCACCGGCTCGCTCGCGGCGCGGCTCGACCGCATGCAGGCCGGCAAGATCCCGAAGCCGTCGCGATGGAGTACGCGACGGGCCTGCTGCTCGCGGAGAGCGCCTGCGACAACTATTCCGGCCTGGCGCCCGATTTCCCGCAGGCAGGTCGACGCGATGCTCGCGCGCCTCGACGCCGTGCAGGCGAACCGGCCGCTCGACGCCGCGATGGCGGCGCCGCAGCTCGACGAGATGGCGAAGCGCGCGCAGGAGCGGCTGCTGCTCTCGCAGGTCGTGCGCGAGATCCGCGTCAACCTGCGGCACATCGAGCAGGTGCTCGACGCCTTCTTCCGCGATCACGCGAAGCGCGCCGAGCTCTCCGCCCTGGGAAAGGACAGCCGGCAGGTCGGCGGCGCGCTGCGCATGCTCGGCCTCGACCAGGCGAACGAGCTGCTCACGCTGTGCCAGGCGCAGATCGACTGCGTACGCCCGCGCCCGACGCGCCCGTGTCGAACGACGACCTCGAGCTGCTCGCCGAGTCGCTGTCGAGCCTCGGCTTCTACGTCGAGGCGGTCGAGCAGCAGCGCCCCGATCGCGATCGCCTGATCGCTGCCGCTGCTGCGCCGGCTGTCGGGCGAGGGACCCGCGCCCGCCGCCGGCGGACCGCGCCGAATCGGTCGAGGCCGCGGTCGAGGAACTGCGCAGCGCGCTGCCCGAGATCGTCGCCGAAGTGCGCCGCGCGCCGGCCGACGTCGCGGCGCGCGCGGGCCTGCGGGCCAAGCTCGCCGACCTGCGCGACGACGCCGAGCTGATCGGCGACGACAGCCTCGCCGCTGCAGGCGGGCGCGGCGCTGAAGGAGCTCGAGGCCGGCGGCACCGCGGCCCTCACCGCCGCGGTCGACGCGATCGCCGAGAGCGGCGCCGCCGCGCCCGGCGCCGGCGATCTCCGCGGAGACGCAACGCCTGCTCGCGACGGACCAGAAGAAGCTCGACGCCGAGTTCCTCGAGATCTACCTCGCCGAGGCGGGCGAGGTGCTCGACACCGTCGGCCAGCACCGCGCGCAGCTCGAGCAGCAATCCGGGCACCCGCGACGCGCTGCGCACGGTGCGCCGCGGATTCCACACGCTGAAAGGCAGCGGCCGGATGGTCGGCCTCGACGAGCTCGGGCGAGCTCGCGTTCGATGTCGAGAAGATCCTCAACTGCCTGCTGGAGGAAGACCGCCCGGTGACGCCGGCGGTGCTGGCGATGATCGACGTCGCCGAGCGCTGCTTCCGCGGCTGGGTCGCCGAATTGAGCGAGCGCGGCGAGGCGAAGCCGGATCGCGACGGCGCTGCACGCGGCGATCCGCGCGATCGAGGCCGAGCTGCCCGGCATCGCGAATCGGTGCTGAAGCCGCCGGTCGCCGCCGGCCCCGCCGGCGACGGACGCGCCGTCGCTGCCGGCGCCGCCGGCCGAGGACGTCGTGCTCGCCGATGTCGGAGGCGAGGGCGCGGCCGCGCCGCAGGTGTGCGCCGGCCGCCGCGATCAGCGAAGCGGCGGGCGAGGAGGACGACGGCGTCATCGAGTTCGCTCCGGCTTCGGAGGCGACGGTCGCGGCGGACGACGCCGATCGCGTCCATGCGGCGCCGCCGGAGCCCGCGGCGGGGTCGGACGAAATCACCGTCGGCGACGTCACCATCTCGGCGTCGCTGCACCGGATCCTCAGCGACGAGGCCGACCTGCACCTTGCCACGCTCTCCTCCGAGCTCGCCGCGATGCAGTTCGATCCGCACCAGGCGCCCTCGGCGGCGATGGTGCGCGCGAGTCACACGCTGTACGGCATCAACCGCACGGGCGGATTCCCGCTGCTCGCGTATACGGCCAAGGCGCTCGAACAGTGCCTGCTCGGCCTGAAGCAGGCGGAGCTGCCGCCGCCGCCATCGGCGCAGGCCGGTGCTCGCGCGGGCGATCGACGCGCTCGCGTCGCTGGTCGCGCGGGTCAAGGCGCGCGCCGCGTTCACCGCAGACGACGAGGCGCAGGCGCTGCGAAGTCCAGTACGCGCTCGAAGCGCTGCGTCCGGAAGCGGCGCGGGGCACGCTCCGCCGGACGCCGAAGCGCTGGCGGCGAGCGAGGCCGCGCGCGACGAGGACGCCGGCGTCGGCGCCGAGGCGCCGGACGACGCGTTCGGCACCGGGGCCGAGGCCGAAGCGCACGAGGCCTTTGCCGCGGCCGAACGCGACGCCGCGGCCGAGGCCGGCGAACGGCGCGAGTGCGCGCCGCTGCCGAAGCGGCCGCACGCCGAAGCCGCCGAGCGCGAAGCGGCCGCTGCCGCGGAAGCCGCCGCACGCCGAAGCGATCGCTGCCGCGCAGCCGACGCCGCTGCCGAAGCCGCCGAGCGGGAAGCCGCCGCCGCCGAGCGAACGCTGCCGCCGAAGCCGCGCCGAGACGTGCCGCCGCCGCGGAAGCCGCCGCCGAAGCCGCGCGGCGAGAAGCCGCCGCTGCCGACAGCCGCCGCGCAGAAGCCGCCGCCGAGAGCCGCCGCCGCCGCAGCCGAGCCGCCGCCGAGAAGCCGCCGCCGAACGCCGAAGCGGCCGCCGCCGAGAACGCGCCGCCGCGATGCCGCCGCCGCGAAGCCGCCGCGCGAGGAAGCCGCCGCCGATGCCGCCGAGCGTGTCGCCTCAGCCGAGTGCCGCCGAACGCGACGCCGCTGCCGCAGACGCCGCACTGCGCCTGGCGCAGCCGGAAGCCGATCCGCTCGCCGACGTCCGCGACGACGTCGACGAGCAGATGCTGCCGATCTTCCTCGAGGAGGCGAGCGGAGCTGTTCCCGCAGGCGGGCGAGGCCTGCGCGGCCTGGCGCCGCTTCCCGGGCGACGACGGCACCGCGCGAGAGCCTGCGCCGGACGCTGCACACGATGAAGGGCAGCGCGCGCATGGCCGGCGCGATGCGCCTGGGCGAGCTCACGCACCGGATGGAATCGCGGCTGCGACGACGGCGACGCGCTCGCGGCGCCGGGAGCCGGCGCTCTTCGACCTGCTCGAGTCCGATCTCGACCGCATCGCGTTCGTGCTGGACGCGCTGCGCGAGGGCGGAGTCAACGTGGCGCTGCCGGCGTTTGCGCCGCCGGCGCCCGCGGCCGAATCGCCGGCCGCCGCGCCCGCCGGCGATGCCCGAGCCCGACGCCGCGCGCCGCAGGCGCATCCGCCGCGCAGGCGGCGACGGCCGCCGGAGGCCGCCCGTCGTCCTGCCGTTGTCCCGCGCGCGCCGCGGTCCCGGCGCCCGCCGCGACCGGCGAACGGTCGAAGCCGAGTCCGGCCAGCGCGCGCTGCTGCGCGTGCGCGCCGACATCATCGACCGGCTCGTCAACGAAGCCGGCGAAGTCGCGATCACGCGCGCGCGCATCGACGGCGAGTTGCGGGCGCTCAAGGCGAACCTGCTGGAGCTCACCGGCAGCGTGATCCGGCTGCGCGCGCAGGTGCGCGAGATCGAGATCCAGGGCGAGTCGCAGATCCAGTCGCGGATGTCGCTGCTCGGCGCGAGCGACCGAAGGCTTCGACCCGCTGGAGTTCGACCGCTACACGCGCTTCCAGGAGCTGACGCGCTCGCTCGCCGAGGGCGTCAACGACGTCGCCACCGTCCAGCAGTCGCTGCTCAAGAACCTCGACGACGCCGATGCCGCGCTGCTCGCGCAGGCGCGGCTCGTCGCGCGACATCCAGCAGCAGCTGTTCTCGATCCGCACCGTGCCCTTCGGCAGCCTGTCGGAACGCCTCTACCGGATCCTGCGGCAGACGGCGAAGGAGCACGACAAGCGCGCCAACCTGGAGATCCGCGGCGCGCAGGTCGAGCTCGACCGCTCCGTGCTGGAGAAGCTGGTCGGGCCGCTCGAGCACCTGCTGCGCAATGCGCTCGACCACGGCATCGAGCCGCGCGCGGCGCGCGCCGCGGCGGGCAAATCGGAAACCGGCGAGATCGCGCTCACGGTCCGCCAGGTCGGCAACGAAATCGCGATCGAGCTCTCCGACGACGGCGCGGGCCTCGATCTCGACGCAGATCCGCGCCAAGGCCGTGGCGCAGGACCGCATCGCCGCCGGACGCGGCGCCGACCGACGCGCAGCTGATCGACTGCATCTTCCATGCCCGGGCTTCTCGACGGCCACCCGGGTGACCGCGGTGTCGGGCCGCGGCATCGGCATGGACGTCGTGCGCTCGGAGGTCGCGGCGCTGGGCGGACGCGTCGAGGTGGCGACGACGCGCGGCGCGGGGACGACCTTCCTGCTCTACCTGCCGCTGACGCTGGCGGTGGCGCAGGCCGTGCTGGTGCGCGCCGGCGGCCGGCTGTGGGCGCTGCCGGCGCCGATGGTCGAGCAGGTGCAGCAGATCAAGCCCGAGGCGCTGCTCGACCTCTACGTCGCGCGCGCCGTGGAGTGGCAGGGCGCGCAGCTATCCGTTCCATTACCTGCCGCGGCTGCTGGGCGACACCGAGCATCAGCCCGAGGCGGCCCGCCACAACTCGGTGCTCCTGCTGCGCGCGGGCCAGAGCCTCGCCGCGGTCCACGTCGACGAAATGATCGGCAACCAGGAAGTGGTGGTCAAGAACATCGGCCCGCAGCTCGCGCGCGTTGCCGGGCATCGCCGGCGCGACGGTGCTGGGCACCGGCGAGATCGTGCTGATCATCAACCCGGTGCAGCTCGCGCAGCGCGCCGGCGCCGCGCCGGCGTTCGATCCCGGCGCGCCGGATCGCGTCGTGTCCGGCCGTCGTACCTGCCGGTTACGCAGGGCTCCGGCGCGCGGGCTGCCGCTGGTCATGATCGTCGACGACTCGCTCACGGTGCGCAAGATCACCGAGCCGCCTGCTGACCCGCGAAGGCTTCGCCGTGGTCACCGCCAAGGACGGCGTCGATGCGCTCGAGATGCTCGAAGAGCAGGTCCCCGACGTCATCCTGCTCGACATCGAGATGCCGCGCATGGACGGCTTCGAGTTCACGCGAATGATCCAGCGCGACGCGAAGTACGCGCACGATCCCGATCATCATGATCACCTCGCGCACGGCGGAGAAGCACCGCAACCTGGCGCGCGAGCTCGGCGTCGATCTCTACCTCGGCAAGCCGTTCCAGGAAGAGGACCTGCTGCGCAACCTGCGGGAGATGCTGGCGCTCACCCCGTAGCCAAGCAACCCCGTAGCCCGGGTTGAGCGACAGCGAAACCCGGGTGGCAGGCCGATGGAGCACGTTGCGCCCATTGCCGCAATCGCCCGGGTTTCGCTGGCGCTCAACCCGGGCTACCGATTCCCGCGCATTCCCTGCAACCGGCATTTTCAGCGCCGCGAGCACGCGCATTGACCCAACCCAAACCCGGAACGATCGCTTTTCGGGTTAAATTGGCGTCTAGCCAACCACGAGGGAGGGGCAATGGCGCAATTCGCCACAGAGAACATCCGCACCGATCGCCCTGGTCGGGCACGGCGCATCGGGCAAGACGACGCTGGCCGAGGCGCTGCTGCACAAGGCCGGGGCCATCGCGGCGCCGGGCAGCGTCGAGCGCGGGACGACCGTCAGCGACTTCGATCCGCTGGAGAAGACCTACCAGCACTCGCTGCGCGCGTCGCTGCTGCATCTGGAGACCGGCGACACCCGCGTCCACATCATCGATACGCCCGGGTTCCCCGACTTCATCGGCCAGTCGATCGGCGCGCTCGACGCGGTCGAGACCGTCGCCGTGGTCGTCAACGCGCAGGCCGGCCTCGAGATGATCACCTCGCGGATGATGGACTGGGCCGCCAACCGCCGGCTGTGCCGGCTCGTGGTCGTCAACAAGATCGACGCCGACAACGTCGACCTCCCGGGGCTGCTGGCCTCGATCCAGGCGGCGTACGGCAAGGAGTGCCTGCCGATCAACCTGCCGGCCGACGGCGGCAAGCGCGTGGTCGACTGCTTCTTCAATCCGGCCGGCGACTCCGATTTCTCGTCGGTGGCCGATGCGCACCGCGCGCTGGTCGACCAGGTCGTCGAGGTCGACGAGGAGCTGATGGCGCTGTACCTGGAGCAGGGCGAGATCTCGGCCGACCAGCTGCACGCGCCGTTCGAGAAGGCGCTGCGCGAGGGCCATCTCGTCCCGGTGTGCTTCGTGTCCGCGCGCACCGGGGCCGGGATCCCGGAGCTGCTCGAGATCATGGTCAAGCTGCTGCCCAATCCGGCGGAGGGCAACCCGCCGCTGTTCTACAAGGGCGAGGGCGACGCGATCGAGGAATTCCGCTCGGTCCCCGATCCGAAGCGGCACGTGCTCGCGCACGTGTTCAAGGTGATCGTCGACCCGTTCGTCGGCAAGCTCGGCGTCTTCCGCGTGCACCAGGGAACGGTCACGCGGGACACGCAGCTCCTCATCGGCGACGGCCGCAAGCCGTTCAAGGTCGGGCACCTGTTCATGCTGCAGGGCGGCAAGAACGTCGAGATCGACCGCGCGGTGCCCGGCGATCTCGCCGCGGTGGCGAAGGTCGACGAGATCGATTTCGACTGCGTGCTGCACGATTCGCACGACGAGGACCACATCCACATGCGCCCGCTGGAGTTCCCGGTGCCGATGCAGGGTGTCGCGATCACGCCGAAGAAGCGCGGCGACGAGCAGCGGATCTCCGACGTGATGCACCGGATGATCGCCGAGGACCCGACGATCTCGCTCGAGCACGATTCCGTCCTCAACGAGACGGTGCTGCGCGCGCTCGGCGAGCTGCACCTGCGCTCGGTGCTCGAGCGCATGGCGAGCCAGTTCAAGGTCGAGGTCGACACGCGCCCGCCGCGCATCCCGTATCGCGAGACGATCACCGGCAAGGCCGAAGGCTTCCACCGGCACAAGAAGCAGACCGGCGGCGCCGGCCAGTTCGGCGAGGTGTCGCTGCGCATCGAGCCGAGGGAGCGCGGCGCGGGCTTCGAGTTCGTCGACGCGACGAAGGGCGGCGTCATCCCGCACCAGTTCATGCCGGCGGTGCAGAAGGGCGTCGAGCAGGTGCTCGCCACCGGCGCCGTCGCCGGGTTCCCCCTGCAGGACGTGCGCGTCATCGTCTACGACGGCAAGCACCATCCGGTGGACTCGAAGGAGGTCGCGTTCGTCAGCGCCGGCAGAAAGGCCTTCCTCGACGCCGTGGCGAAGGCGAAGCCGATCGTGCTGGAGCCGATCGTCACGCGTGGAAGTCATCTGCCCGGACACCAATACCGGCGACATCGCCGGCGACCTGTCGTCGCGGCGCGGCCAGGTCACCGGCACGCGCGGCCTTTCGCCGGGCGTGCTGGCGATCACGCGGCCTGGCACCGCTGGTGGAGCTCGACGGCTACTCGGCGCGCCTCAAGTCGGTGACCGGCGGCCACGGCTCGTGGTCGATGGCGCTGTCGCACTACGAGCAGGCGCCGCCGACGCTGCAGCAGCAGCTCGCGAACGAGTACAAGAAGTCGAAGAAGCAGGAAGAAGATTAGCGCGAACTCGCCCGCTCCGCGGGCGCGCAGCCTACGCAACCCCGAGCGCGTACCGCGTAGCCCGGTGTTGAGCCGGAGGCGAAACCCGGGTGGCTGTGGCAATGGGCCCGGTTGCCCCGGGTTTCGCTGTGCTCAACGCCGGGCTACGCGGATGGCGCCATACAGCCCCAACGCGGCGCTGCGGGCGCGCGGCGTGGTCGACGATGGGCGTCGGGTAGTCGCGTCCGACGACCACGCCTTTCGCGCGCTGGATCGCAGGCGGCACGAGCCACGGCGCGTGGATTTCCTTGCCGTCGAGCTCGGCGATCTCCGGCACGTAGCGGCGCAGGAACGCGCCGTCGGCGTCGAAGCGCTGCGACTGCGTCACCGGATTGAAGATGCGGAAATAGGGCTGCGCGTCGCACCCGGTCGATGCGGCCCACTGCCAGCCGCCGTTGTTCGACGCGAGGTCGTAGTCGATCAGCTTGTCGGCGAAGTACCGCTCGCCCAGGCGCCAGTCGACCAGCAGGTCCTTCACCAGGAAGCTTGCCGCGATCATGCGCAGCCGGTTGTGCATGTAGCCGGTCGCGTTGAGCTGGCGCATCGCCGCGTCGACGATCGGGTAGCCGGTGCGGCCGTCGCGCCAGGCCGCGAGCCGCTCCGGGTCGTTGGGGAACGCTAGCGCTTCGTAGCCGGGCTTGAACGCGCTGCCGACGACGCGCGGATGGTGCCACAGGATCTGCGCGTAGAACTCGCGCCAGACGAGCTCGGACAGCCAGGTCGCCGCGCCCTCGCCGCCGGGCTCGAGCGATCGGGCGTGCGCGAACGCGGCGAGCTCACGGATCGACACCGTGCCGAAGCGCAGGTGCACGGAAAGGTACGACGGTCCCTTGACGGCCGGAAAGTCGCGCGCGTCGCGATAGCGGTCGATGCGCCTCGGAAATCGCGGAACAGCGCGGTGCCGCCGGCCATCCCGGGTGCCACCCCGAGCGCGCGCAGATTGGTGCGGCGGAAGCCGAGGTCTTCGAGCGACGGGAGCGGGAGGTGCGCATCGTTCGGCGGCGGCGCAAGCGTGCCCGGGTGATCGTCGCCGGCGCGAGGCGCAAGGTCGGCGGGCGCCAGCCGCTTGAGCCAGGCGTTGCGGTAGGGCGTGAACACGGAGAACGGCCGGCCCGCCTGCGCCAGAACTTCGTCGCCTTCGAAGATCACCTGGTCCTTTGCCGTGCGGAAGGCGATCCCGCGCCCGGCGAGGTCCTCGGCGACGGCGGCGTCGCGATCCCGCGCCGCCGGCTCGTAGTCGCGGTTCGCGTACACCGCCTCGACGCCAAGCGCCGCGGCCAGCTCCGGGATCGCGGTTCGCGCGTGCGCGTGACGGACGATCAGCCCGCCGCCGCGCGCGCGCAGCGCGGCGGCGAGTTCGGCGACGCTGTCGTGGATGAACTCGACGCGGCGGTCCTCGCGTGCGGGCAGCGCGTCGAGGATCTCGCGGTCGAAGATGAACGCGCAGTAGACCGTGCGGCGCGCCGGCGAGCGCGTGGTGGAGCGCGGCGTGGTCGAAGTCGCGCAGATCGCGGCGAAACCAGACCAGCGCGCTGGGGTTGGGGGCGCCGTCTCGGTTGTTTCGCGTGCCCACGGCGATCTCCTCGTGCCTTCGATGTTGCGTCGATTCGGGAAGCGTAGCCCGGGTTGAGCCGCGGCGAAACCCGGGTCGTTGCGGCAATGGCCCCGGGTTTCGCCTGCGGCTTAACCCGGGCTACGCATCGGGGTGCCGTACCTGCATTAGGGTCCGGCCCGTTTCGGAAAGCGCAGGTCGTTCAGCCTGATCTCGTGCCGCCACAGCGGCGCGCCGTCGCTGTCGTAGGCCTCGAAGGCCACCTTGCGCTCGCTCCCCGGTCCGCTCACGCGGATCAGCCCGAACTGGCGCCTGCCGTGCAGCGTGCCGGGGACGACGTCCGGATTGTCGCGCTCGGCGGCGTCGAGCCGGGTGGCCGGCTGCGACGTGAGCGGCGAGGACGTGAACTCGTAGAGCGGGTAGACGTCCGCCCGCTCGAGCTTGAGCAGTTCGCCGAAATGGCGGTCGCCGGAGAGAAAGACGACGCCGTCGATCCGCTGGTCAACGAGCCAGTCCGCGAGCCGCTTGCGCTCGTGCGGGAACTGGTGGAGGCCTTCGAACCGGCTGGCGCGGTTCCAGAACTGGCTGCCCCCGGCCACGATCTTCAGCGGCGCCCGCGACGACAGCAGCGCCTGCTTCAGCCACTCGAACTGCGCCGGGCCGAACATCGTCTTCTCCGGGACTTCGGGTAGCGGTTCGGATATCGGTAGTAGCGATCGTCGAGCAGGAAGAACTCGACGTCGCCCAGTCGGGCCCAACCGAACGCACCGGGAACGCCCGGCAGGCCGTAGCTCGGATTGGGCCAGTAGCGCTGGAACAGCTTCAGCGCCTCGCCCTTCAGCACGTACGAGCCGTCGGTGTCGTTCGGACCGTAGTCGTGGTCGTCGGGGATCGCGAGATGCGGCGCGGCGACGAGCAGATTCTGCAGCCGGTCGAAGCCGCGGGCCTGCCGGTAGCGTGCCGCCATCGACGACGGGTCGAGGAAATCGGGCGTCTGCAGGTACAGGTTGTCGCCGAGCCAGAGCATGAGGTCCGGCCGCTTGGCCGCGATCGCGTCGAAGATCTGGTAATCGCCGCCGCCGCCCCGGAATGCCGGATTCGGGTTGGCGATGTAGTTGCACGAGCCGAGCGCGATCGTCAGTTCCGCGGCGTTGGCGGCGGTGTTCCAGTAGCGCTGCGTGCGGATGACGCCCTCGCGCACCTCGCCCTGGGCCTCGATCCGGTAGCGGTAGCCGCTCCCCGGTGCGAGCCCGGGCACGCGCGCCGACAGCGCGTAGTCGTTCGCGGCATCGGCGGTGAAATCCATGCGGCGCGCGGGGCCGCCCGCCTCCGGCGTGATCTCGATCGCGACGGCGCCGGCGCGCTCGGTCTGGATCCACAGCGTGGCGCTCGTGTAATCGGCGTAGCCGTGCATCACCGTCATCGCGGCCGCGCCCGCCCAGGCGCCGAGCAGCGCGAGGGCGGCGGCGGGTCGGACGGCGGCCAGCATGACGGCGGCGAAGGAGCGGACGTGACGCATGGAGGGGAGGGCGCGTTAGGGGCGGGGTGACAGGGAAGGACCGCGCGGTTGCGTCGGCGGCGCTGGCGGCCGGCGGCGCCGTGCCGGCAAGGCGTGGCCGGGACCTGTCGAATTGTGCCGGGGGGGCGCGGCGATTACAATTGGCCGCATGGGGGAAGCGACTGCCAATTTCACCGGCCATTTCCTGATCGCCATGCCCGGCATGGTCGATCCGCATTTCGCGCACACGCTCACCTACGTCTGCGAGCACAGCGACGAAGGCGCGCTCGGCATCGTCGTCAACAAGCCGATCGACATGAAGCTCGCCGCGCTCTTCGAGCAGATCGAGATCGCGCTGCCGGACGAGCACCTGCGCGAGACGCCCATCCATTTCGGCGGGCCCGTGCAGGTCGACCGCGGCTTCGTCCTGCACCGGCCGCTCGGCAACTGGCAGTCGACGCTCGCCATCAGCGACAGCCTCGGCCTCACCACGTCGAAGGACGTCCTCGAAGCGCTCTCCCGCGGCGACGGCCCGCGCGACGTCCTGGTCTCGCTCGGCTACGCCGGCTGGTCGGCGGGGCAGCTCGAGCAGGAGATCGCGCAGAACGCCTGGTTGACGGTCGCCGCCGATCCGGACGTGCTGTTCGACGCCCGCGTCGAAGCGCGGCTGCCCGCGGCGATGCGCCTGCTGGGCATCGACTTCTCGCGGCTGTCCGAAGACGTCGGTCACGCCTGACGCTTGAATGCCGCGACGCCCGCCCCGGCAACAACCGCCGCGCAGCACGCCACGGTGCTCGCGTTCGATTTCGGCACCCGCAGGATCGGCGTGGCGGTCGGCAACACGATAGTGCGCATCGCGCATCCATTGACCACGATCGCCGGCGAGGCCAATGCGCCGCGCTTCGCCGCCATCGACGCGCTGATCGCGCAGTGGGAACCCGGTGCGCTGGTCGTGGGGCTTCCGCTGTCCGAGGACGGCACCGCGCAGGAGATGACAGCCCGCGCCGAGCGCTTCGCGCGGCAGCTCGAAGGCCGTTACCGCCTGCCGGTGACGCGCGCGGACGAGCGCTTCACGTCGCGGGCTGCGGCCACGACGCTGCGCGAGTCCGGCGTGCGGGCGCGCGGGCGCCTCGCGGTGAAGGACGAAGTCGCCGCGCAGCTGATCCTGCAATCGTGGCTGGACGAGCAGCCCCCGCGGCAATGACCCCCGAGCCGACGCTGCCCGACGCCGAGCAGATGCTCGCGGCGCTCGCCGACCGGATGCGCGGCGCGATCGCCTTCGACGCGCCGTTCGTCGGCATCCATTCCGGCGGCGCGTGGATCGCCGACCGTCTCGCGCAGATGATCCCCGGCGAGCACCCGGTCGGCTACATCGACGTGTCGTTCTACCGCGACGACTTCAACCGCAAGGGCCTGAAGCCCGAGGTCAAGCGCACCGAGCTGCCGTTCGAGGTCGAGGGCGCGACCATCATCCTCGTCGACGACGTCCTCTACACCGGGCGCAGCGTGCGCGCGGCGATCAACGAGCTGTTCGACTACGGCCGCCCGCAGCGCATCGAGCTCGCGGTGCTGGTCGATCGCGGCGGGCGCGAGCTGCCGATCGATGCCACCTACGCCGGCGCCCGCCTCGCGGTCGCCGAGTCGGCGTCGATCGTGCTCTCCCGCGACGCCGGCGGCCGCCTGCTGTTGGCGACGGAACCGGCCGGCGGCGACGCGCCGGCGGAGCGCCGCGATGCATGACCCGCAGCTCAACGCGGCGGGCGAGCTCGTCCACCTGCTGACCCTCGAAGGCCTTCCTGCCGACGTCATCCGCCGCATCCTCGACACCGCGGTGCCGTTCACGTCGATCGCCGAGCGCGAGGTGAAGAAGGTGCCGCTGCTGCGCGGCAAGGCCGTCTTCAACCTCTTCTTCGAGAACTCGACGCGCACCCGCACGACCTTCGAGATCGCGGCGAAGCGGCTGTCCGCGGACGTGATCAACCTCAACATCGGCGCGTCGTCGACGACCAAGGGCGAGACGCTGCTCGACACCGTCGACAACCTGGTCGCGATGAACGCCGACATGTTCGTGGTGCGCCACGCGCAGTCCGGCGCGCCGCACCTCATCGCCGCGCACCTCAATCGCACCGGCCGCACCGACGTCCACGTCGTCAACGCCGGCGACGGCCGCCACGCGCACCCGACGCAGGGCCTGCTCGATCTCTTCACGATCCGCCACTACAAGCACGATTTCCGCAACCTCACCGTGGCGATCGTCGGCGACGTGCTGCACTCGCGCGTCGCGCGCTCGCTGATCCACGGCCTCAACACCGTCGGCACGCCGGAGGTGCGCGCGATCGGCCCGCAGACGCTGATGCCGACCGCGCTGAACGCGCTCGGCGTGCACGTCTTCAACGACATGCGCGAAGGCATCAAGGGCTGCGACGTGGTCGTGATGCTGCGGCTGCAGAACGAGCGGATGCGCGGCGCGCTGCTGCCGTCCTCGGGCGAGTTCTTCAAGCACTACGGCCTCACGCAGGAAAAGCTCGCGCTGGCGAAGCCGGACGCCATCGTGATGCACCCGGGGCCGATGAACCGCGGCGTCGAGATCGACTCGGCGGTGGCCGACGGCGCGCGCAGCGTGATCCTGCCGCAGGTGACGTTCGGCATCGCGGTGCGCATGGCCGTGCTCAGCATCCTGGCCGGCAACTGAACGGGGTCCGCGCGTGAAGATCGAGATCAGCAACGGCCGCCTGATCGACCCCGCGCACGGGGTCGACCGCAGGACGACCGTCTACGTCGCCGCGGGCAAGGTGGCGGCGATCGGCGCCGCGCCCGCCGGCTGGACCGCGAACCGGACGATCGACGCCGCGGGTCTCGTCGTGTGCCCCGGCCTGATCGATCTCTCGGCGCGCCTGCGCGAGCCCGGGCTCGAGTACAAGGCCACGCTCGAATCGGAGATGGCAGCCGCGGTCGCCGGCGGCGTGACCAGCCTCGCGTGCCCGCCCGACACCGATCCGCCGCTCGACGAGCCCGGCCTCGTCGAGATGCTGAAGCACCGCGCACGCTCGCTCAACCAGGCGCACGTCTACCCCGTCGGCGCGCTGACGATGGGGCTCGCGGGCGAGACGCTCACCGAGATGGGCGAGCTGGCCGAAGCCGGCTGCGTGGCGTTCTCGCACGCCGACCGGCCCCTCGCCGACACGCAGCTCCTCTACCGCGCCATGCAGTACGCGGCGACGTTCGGCTACCGCGTGTGGCTGCGGCCGCAGGACGCGCACATCGGCCGCGGCGGCGTCGCGCACGACGGCGAGGTCGCCACCCGGCTGGGCCTGCCGGCGATTCCCGCCTCCGCCGAGACGATCGCGCTGGCGACGATCATCGCGCTCGCCCGCGAGACCGGCGTGCGGGTCCACCTGTGCCGGCTCTCCAGCGCCGAGGGCGTGGCGATGATCCGCGCCGCCAAGGCGGGCGGGCTGGCGCTCACCTGCGACGTCGCGGTCCATCACCTGCACCTGTGCGACGTCGACATCGGCTGGTTCGATCCGCAGTGCCACCTGGTGCCGCCGCTGCGCGGCACGCGCGACCGCGCCGCCCTGCGCGCGGGCCTCGCCGACGGCACGATCGACCTCGTCTGCTCCGACCACTCGCCTGTCGACGACGACGCCAAGCAGGTCCCGTTCGGGGAAGCCGAGCCCGGCGCGACGGGCCTCGAGCTGCTGCTGCCGCTCACCCTGAAGTGGGCGGCCGAGCAGAAGGTGGCGCTGCCGGCGGCGCTGGCGCGGATCACCGCGCACCCGGCGGCGGTGATCGGGCTCGACGCCGGGCGGCTCGCCGTCGGGATGCCGGCCGACGTCTGCATCTTCGACCCGGAAGCCCGCTGGCAGGTCGAGCCCAGGGCGCTGCGGAGCCAGGGCAAGAACACGCCGTTCGTCGGGCTCGAGGTCCCCGGGCGCGTGCGCTACACGCTCGTGCACGGGCAGGTGTGTCGAGGTAGCGAGCCGCGTCAGGCACAACTGCGCTACGCGACGGAGGTATCGGTGAAGCTCGACCTGGAACACGACATCAAGGGCATGCTGCCCGAGAAGGATTTCGACCGGCGCGATTTCATCTGGACGGCGCTCGGCGCGACGGCCGCGATGGCGGTGGCCGCGCCGGCGTCGGCGCAGCAGATCACCACCGACAGCAGCGGGATCTACGCGGCCGACGTCTCGATCCCCGCCGCCAACGGCCAGAACCTGCGCGGCTACCGCGCGATGCCGCTCAACAACGGGCCGTTCCCGGTGGTCCTGGTGGCCGCCGAGATCTTCGGCCTCAATCCCTACGTGAAGGATGTCTGCCGGCGCCTCGCCAAGGCCGGCTACTACGCGATCGTCCCCGACCTGTACTCGCGCACGGTCGACCTCACCACGATCAAGAGCATCGCCGAGATCATGCCGATCGTGAACAGCAAGTACGACACCGAGCTCGTCGCCGATTACGACTCGACCGTCGAGTTCGTGCGGGCGAGCTTCAAGGGCGACATGAACCGGATGGCGATCACCGGCTTCTGCCGCGGCGGGCGCACGACGCTCGTCTACGCTGCGGCGAACCCGAAGCTCAAGGCGGCGGCGGCGTGGTACGGCCCGGTCGGCGGGCAGACCAATGCGTTCACGCCGCGCACGGCGATGGATCGCGCGGGCGAGATCAAGGTCCCGGTGCTCGGCCTCTACGGCGCCAAGGACGCCGGCATTCCGGTCGATCAGGTCGAGAAGTTCTTCGCGGCGCTGAAGGCGGCGGGCACGCCGTCCGAGCTCGTCGTGTATCCCGAAGCCGGCCACGGCTTCCACGCCGATTTCCGGCCGGACAACTACCGCAAGGGCGACGCCGAGGCCGCCTGGGCGAAGATGCTCGAGTGGTTCAGGAAGTACGGGGTGTGATCGGCACGGCCATGTCGCGTGGCCGGGTGATCGTGTAGCCCGGGTTGAGCGCCAGCGAAACCCGGGTGGCCGCGGCAATGGGCGCGCTCCCCCCGGGTTTCGCCTCCGGCTCAACCCGGGCTACGCGTCGGCGACGCCCGCGCTTGTTGCGATCACGGCGGCGGCACGTACCCCGCAGGCATCGCGGAGCCCCCGCCGAAGAAGTGCTGCTCCATCTGCTCGGCGAGCCACTTGCGCGCGCGGGCATCGGCGAGCGACAGCCGGTTCTCGTTGACCAGCATCGTCTGGTGACGCAGCCACGCCTGCCAGGCCTCCTTCGAGACGTTCTCGTAGATCCGTTTCCCGAGCTCGCCGGGATACGGCGGCAAGTCGAGCCCCTCGGCTTCGCGGCCGAGCTTCACACAGTTGACCATCCGCGCCATGCGTATTCTCCTAGAGCGCCTTGCGATAGACCTGCGACTTGCGCTGGTAATTGTAGAGCGCCTGCTTCATCTTCGGCAGGTCGCCGATGGCGGCCGTGCGGAACCCGCGCTCGAGGAACCATTGTGACGTGCGGGTCGTGAGCACGAACAGCTCCGTCAGCTTCAGCCTGCGCGCGCGCGCCTCGACCTCGCTCATCAGCGCCTCGCCGTAGCCTTCGCGGCGGAAGTCCGGGTGCACGGCCAGCGCCGCGAGCTCGCCGACCTTCTCCTCGGGAAAGGCGTAGAGCGCGGCGCAGCCGATGACGACGCCGTCGTGCTCGGCGACGACGAAGCGCTCGATCTCGGTCTCGAGCCGTTCGCGCGAGCGCCGCACCAGGATGCCCTGCTCCTCGAGCGGCTCGATGATCGGCGATGATGCCGCCGACGTCGTCGATCGTCGCGTTGCGCAGGTGCGCGAGCGGCGTTCGCGGCGATCATCGTGCCGACGCCGTCGCGCGTGAACATCTCGAGCAGCAGCGCGCCGTCGAGGTGGCGGCTGATGAGGTGCGCGCGCTTGACGCCGTTGTCGCAGGCGCGGATGGCGCACGGCAGGTAGTGCTGGACGTCGGCGGGCAGCTTGCGCCCCGCCGCGAGCACCGCCTCGGCGTCCTTCGTCGACAGCTCGGTGAGGAGCTGCCGGCGGCCGTTGCGCACGCCCTCGGTCTCCATCAGGAACACGAGCTTGTGCGCGGCGAGGCGCACGGCGACCTGGGTGGCGACCTCCTCGAGCGCGAGGTTGAAGATCTCGCCGGTCGGCGAATAGCCGAGCGGGGAGATCAGCACGATGTCGCCGTCGTCGAGGCGCTGCTGGATGGCGTCGGTGTCCACGCGCCGCACTTCGCCGGTCAGCAGCATGTCGATGCCGTCGCGCACGCCCATCGGCTTGGCGGTGATGAAGTTGCCGCTCGAGACGCGGATGCGCGCGCCGGCCATCGGCGAGTTGGCGATGCCGAGCGAGAGCAGCGCCTCGATGCGGCTCCGCACCTGCCCCGAGGCCTCGAGCACGCAGTCCATCGTCTCGGCGTCGGTGACGCGCAGGCCGAACGCATAGCGGCTCTCGATGTCCTGCTGCGCGAGGATCGCCTCGATCTGCGGCCGCGAGCCGTGGATCACCACGATGTGCACGCCGAGGCTGTGCAGCAGGTTGAGGTCGTGGATGATGCCGAGGAAGGTGTCGTCGGCGACGACCTCGCCGCCGAAGGCGATCACGAACGTCCGGCCGCGGAACGCGTGGATGTACGGCGCCGCCAGCCGGATCCACTGCACGAACGCGCGCGTCGTCGCGGAATGGGCGGCCGGCGGGGCGGTGGGGGCGGTGGGCATCGAAGTGCGCGGTCGGCTGTCGGGTGTCGTCGGGGGCACGCGTGGCGCGAAGCCGGCCGATTATAGCGCCCGGGCACGTGCCGTGCCGCACGTATAATTCCGGAACGCTCCCCCGCTTCGCCGCGCCGGCGCCCCCTGACCGCAGGACGGCGCGCCCGCGGTCTCCCGATGGCCTCCCCGCTCCTCGCCAACCTCAATCCCGAGCAGCTCGAAGCAGTCACGCTGCCGCACCAGTCGGCGCTGATCCTCGCCGGCGCCGGCAGCGGCAAGACGCGCGTGCTGACCACGCGCATCGCGTGGCTGCTGGGCACGGGCCAGGCGTCGCCGCTGTCGATCCTCGCGGTCACCTTCACCAACAAGGCGGCCAAGGAGATGCTCGTCCGCCTCTCGGCGATGACGCCCGGTGCACACGCGCGGGATGTGGATCGGCACCTTCCACGGCCTGTGCAACCGGATGCTGCGCGCGCACTACCGCGACGCCGATCTGCCGCAGCTCTTCCAGATCCTCGACACGCAGGACCAGCTCGCGCTGATCAAGCGGATGGTCCGCGCGCACAACATCGACGACGAGCGCTACCCGCCGCGCCAGCTGCAGCAGTTCATCGCCGGCGCCAAGGAGGACGGCCGGCGCCCGAACCAGGTCGAGGCCGGCGACGACTACCAGCGCCGCCAGGTCGAGTACTACGCGCTCTACGAGGCGATGTGCCAGCGCGAGGGTGTGGTCGATTTCGCCGAGCTGCTGCTCCGCAGCTACGAGCTCCTCGCGGGCAACGACGGCCTGCGCGAGCATTACCAGCGGCGCTTCTCGCACCTGCTGGTCGACGAGTTCCAGGACACCAACGTGCTGCAGTACAAGTGGCTGCAGCTGCTCGCCGGCCCGCACGCGGCGATGTTCGCGGTCGGCGACGACGACCAGTCGATCTACGCGTTCCGCGGCGCCAACGTCGCCAACATGCAGCACTTCGAGCGCGACTTCCGCCGCGACGACATGCCGGTGCGCCTCATCAAGCTCGAGCAGAACTACCGCTCGCACGGCACGATCCTCGATGCCGCCAACGCGCTGATCCGGCACAACAAGACGCGCCTCGGCAAGAACCTGTGGACCGCCGACGGCAAGGGCGAGCCGATCCGCGGTCTGGCGGCGCCGTCGGACCAGGACGAGGCGGCGTTCATCGTCGACATCGTCAAGGGCTTCGCCGACGAAGGCCTGCCGCTGTCGGAGGCCGCGGTGCTCTACCGCTCGAACGCGCAGTCGCGGGTGCTGGAGCACGCGCTGTTCAACGCCGCGCTGCCGTACCGCGTCTACGGCGGCATGCGCTTCTTCGAGCGGCAGGAGGTCAAGCACGCGCTCGCGTACCTGCGCCTCATCGCGGCGCCCGACGACGACGGCGCGTTCCTGCGCATCGTCAATTTCCCGCCGCGGGGCATCGGCGCGCGCACGCTGCAGACGCTCCAGGACAACGCGCGCGGCGCGGGGACGAGCGTGTGGCAGGCGGCGTGCGGCGGCGCGACCGGCGGCAAGTCGGGCACGAGTGTCGCGGCGTTCGTGAAGCTGATCGAGGCGATGCGCGCCGCGACGGCGGGGCTGCCGCTGCCGGAGGCGGTCGAGCACGTCAACCACGCGTCGGGCCTGGTCGCGCATTACAAGGCGGAGAAGGACGGGCAGGATCGCCTCGAGAATCTCGAGGAGCTCGTCACCGCGGCCAAGTCGTTCCTGCGCGAAGCCGATCTCGCCGTCGATGCGCCGGTGATCGCGGACGCAGGCGCGGCGTCCGGCGACGAGGCCGGCACGCCGCAGGGCGATCCTGCGGCGGCCGATGGCGCCGCGCCGCGCCGCGGTCGAGGGCGCGACCGATCCGCTGACCGCGTTCCTCGCGCACGCTGCGCTGGAGGCCGGCGACACGCAGGCGGCCGAAGGGCGGCCGGCGCTGCAGCTGATGACGGTGCACGCGGCCAAGGGCCTCGAGTTCCACACGGTGTTCGTCACCGGCCTCGAGGAAGGCCTGTTCCCGCACGAGAACAGCATGTCGGAATTCGACGGCGTGGAGGAGGAGCGGCGCCTCATGTACGTCGCGATGACGCGCGCGAAGCGGCGCCTCTACCTCACGCTGGCGCAGAGCCGGATGCTGCACGGGCAGGTGCGCTACAACGTCGCCTCGCGCTTTCTCGACGAGGTGCCGGGCGAGCTCGTGCAATGGTTCTCGTCGCGCCGCCGCGCGGTCGACGTCGATGCGGCCGAGTGGGGATCGGCCGCGGCGGCGGATGCGCCGCGCCCCGCGCCCCGCGCCGCCGCGGGCGATCGGCCGGCCCCGCGTGGCGGATCGGCCAGACCGTGCGGCACGCGAAGTTCGGCATCGGCATCATCATCGACGCCGAAGGCCGCGGCGCCGACCAGCGCGTGCAGGTCAACTTCCGCAACGTCGGCGTCAAGTGGCTGGCGCTCGAGTACGCGAACCTGGAGGCTGCGTGAAGGATGGCCGCGGTCTACGGTGAGCCGCCGGGCTACCGCCGGTCCGGGTCGGTGCTCCGGCTCGCCTCGTCGGCGTGGAAGATGTCGCGGTAGCTCACGTAGTCGGAGACGTGCAGCGTCGCGATGAACAGGAACAGGTACGGCAGCAGCAGGACCAGCGCGACGGTGAACGCGAGGGAAGCCGGGACGACGAGCGCGATCAGGGCGGTTGCCGATGCCGGGCACGATGCCGCCGAAGAAGAACACGAGCAGGCCGTAGACCGCGATCGGCTGCCAGTTCGCGAGGCAGGCGAGCAGGCTCGAGCGCAGCGCGGCGGGCGCGCTGCAGTCCTGGAACACGACCAGCGCCGGCGCGAACCACAGCGCGAGCATCACCGGCAGCGCGCAGGCGGCCGCGAACAGCATCGCATACTGCACCTGGCCGTCGGCCAGCAGCGCGTCGTCGAACTTGCGTCTTGCCCGACAGCACGTCGAGCAGCTTGCCGTCGTCGACCATCGCCGTGCCCAGCACCGCGAGCGTGATGCCGATCACGAGGAACGCGCCCAGCGGAATCAGCGCCCACAGGTTGGAGCGGAATCCCTGGAACAGCTGCTTCGGCTCCGGCGTTCCGCCGCGCTCCTGCGACCACGCGGCGGCGAGGAAGCCGACGGCGAACACCGGCTTCAACATCGGCGCGGCGATCTGGCCGACGAAGGGCACGAGGTCGATGAGCCCCAGCACGAGATAGTAGAGAAACAGCAGCAGCAGCCACGGCAGGCGCGCGCCCGACACCATGCGGTAGGCGTCGCGCAGCCACGCGGCGCCGTGGCCGCGCCGGACGGCGGGCGTAGGCGAGCGGTCGGCGCGCTCGCCGGTCATGACGGGACTCCCGGCCGGGGCCAGCGCGGATCCGGAAACCGCGGCATGGTCGCGATGCGATCGCGCAGGATCCGCTCGAACGCCGCCGGGTCGTGCGCGTGCGTGAGTTCGCCCGGACGCGGCAGGTGCAGGTCGTAGAGCCGCGACAGCCAGAAGCGCAGCGCGGCGGCGCGCAGCAGCGCCGCCCATTGCGCGCGCTCGTCCGGCGTCAGCGGCCGCACCGCCTGGTACGCCCCCGCGAGCGCGCTCACCAGCTCGGGACGCAGCGCGCCCGCGGCGTCGCCGCCGCGGACGATGCACCAGTCGTTGACGGCGATCGCGAGGTCGTAGGCGAGGAAATCGGTGGCGGCGAAGCCGAAATCGATGATTCCCGGACACCTGCGTGCCGGAGAACAGCACGTTGTCGCAGAAGAGGTCGCCGTGGATCGCGCCCTTGGGCAGCGCGCCCTTGCCGAATCCGGTGAGAAACCTGATCTCGGCGGCGAGCAGCTCGTTCTGCGCCGGCGTCGAGGAAGGGGCGCACGGCGCGCGCCGCCTGCCGCCACCACGCCGGTCCGCGGCGGTTGGTGAGGCGCGGGCGATAGGTGGCCGATGCGACATGCAGGCGCGCGAGCGCGGCGCCGACGGCCGCGCATTGCTCCGGCGACGGGTCCAGCGCCGGCGCGCCGTCGAGCCGGGTGACCAGGCTCGCCGGCTTGCCGTTGAGCATGCTGAACAGCGCGCCGCTGCGGTCCGGCTCGGGCGCCGGGCATTCGACGCCGGCGCGGGCGAGATGCGCCATCAGGTTGAGGTAGAAGGGCAGCTCGTCGGCCGGCAGGCGCTCGTAGAGCGTCAGCACGTAGCGCCCCTTCGCCGTCGTGACGAAATAGTTGGTGTTCTCGATCCCGGAGGCGATCGGCTGCAGATCGGCGAGCGCGCCGATCGCGTAGCGGGCAAGCCACGCGTTCAGTTCCTCGGCGGTGACTGGTGTGTAGACCGACATCGTCATTCGCGGCGCGCGCCGGTGGCGCCGCCGAATCGGGTTTCCCGGGAGGAGGTGGGATCGAAGTCAGGTCAGAACGTGAACAGCACCCACATCGGGACGCTGAGCCCCGTGTCGAAGGGTCCCGGCGGATGAGGCCGGTACCGGTGCCGTCGGGGATGAGGAAATAGGGCCGCCCGTGGCCCGGCGTGACCTTGATCCAGAGGAGCCGGCCGTTGGCGCGCGCCTCCTCGATCGTGTCGCCGTCCTTCGCGCGTGATGGTGACCTGCGGCTCGAGCTCGACATCGCCGGCGATTTCCGGAAGGGGTTCGAGTCCCGGCGGCGGCATCGCCGGCGCGGCGCCGGCGGCCTGCGCGACCGCGAGGCCGGCCACGGCCAGCAGGGCGGCCAGGGCGAACGACGGCGAGACGCGATGCGTGCGCGCGGGCGGCTCATCGGAATGCCATCGCAGCCGGCTGATTTTACCAGACGCGCCGGCGGTTGGGCGTCGCGTTCGCTGCCGCGGCCGTCGGCGGCGAGCCCGGCGGCTCAGAGGTTGAGCATGCGCTCGCGCTCCGCGCGCGTCGGCTGGAATCCGCGGTTCTCGTAGAAATGGAAGATCGCCTCGACGATCGCTTCGGGCTCGTCGATCACCTGCATCAGGTCGAGGTCCTTGGCGTCGATCATCCGCTCGGCGATCAGCGTGGCGGAGAACCAGTCGAGCAGGCCGCGCCAGAAATCGCCGCCGACCAGGATGATCGGGATCCGCCGGCTCTTGCCGGTCTGCACCAGCGTCAGGCACTCGGAGAGCTCGTCGAGGGTGCCGAAGCCGCCCGGCAGCACGACGTACGCCGACGCGAAGCGCACGAACATCATCTTGCGCGCGAAGAAGTAGCGGAAGCTGTAGGAGACGTCCTGGAAGTCGTTGCCGCTCTTCTCGTGCGGCAGCAGGATGTTGAGCCCGATCGCCGGCGACTTGCCCGCGTACGCGCCGCGGTTCGCCGCTTCCATGAGGCCCGGGCCGCCGCCCGAGATCACCGAGAAGCCGGCATCCGAGAGCAGGCGCGCGATCGTCTCGGCCTTGGTCGAAATACGGATGCGACGGGCGGGATGCGCGCGCTGCCGAACATCGACACCGCGGGCCGGATGCCGCGCATCCTTTCGGTCGCCGCGGCGAACTCTGCCATAATCCCCAGCACCCGCCAGGCCTCCTGCCCGTTGGTCGTTTGCATCGCCTGCGGATCGATGTGCTCCGGGATCTTGCTGGTCTGAAACATGCCAACGCTCGTGCTGGTGGATGGGTCGTCGTACCTGTATCGCGCGTTCCACGCGCTGCCCGACCTGCGCACGTCGCGGGGCGAGCCGACGGGGGCGCTGCGCGGGGTCGTTTCGATGTTGCGCCGAATGGCGGAGGACGGCAAGCCGGAGCAGCTTCGCCGTCGTGTTCGATGCGCCGGGCAAGACCTTCCGCGACGACTGGTACCCCAAGTACAAGGCGAACCGGCCGCCGATGCCGGAGGATCTCGCGCGCGCAGATCCCGCCGCTGCACGAGCTCGTGCGCGCGCACGGCTGGCCGCTGCTGATGATCGAAGGCGTGGAGGCCGACGACGTGATCGGCACGCTCGCGAAGCAGGCCGCGGCGCAGGGCATCTACTGCGCTGGTGTCGACCTCCGACAAGGATCTCGCGCAGCTCGTCGCGCCCGGGCATCACGCTCGTCAACACGATGAGCAACGAGACGCTGGACGAGCGCGGGCGTGCGTCGCCAAGTTCGGCGTGCGCGCGGACCAGGTGCTCGATTTCCTCACGCTGACCGGCGACGCGGTCGACAACGTCCCGGGCGTGCCGAAGGTCGGACCGAAGACGGCGGCGAAGTGGCTGCAGCAGTACGGGTCGCTCGACGAGATCGTCGCGCACGCGGGCGAGATCCCCGGCGTCGTCGGCGAGAACCTGCGCGCCTCGCTCGACTGGCTGCCGCACGGCGCAGCGGCTGCTCACGGTGAAGACCGACTGCGCGCTGCCGGTGGGCCCCGCCGACCTCAGGCCCGCGCCTCCGGACGCTGGCGAAGCTGCGCGCGCTCTACGAGCGATTCGAGTTCAAGTCGTGGCTGCGCGACCTCGGGGGCGACGGGCACGCGCGCGCGCCGGACGGCGCGGCCGCGTCGCCGACGCGGCGCGCGCTCGCCGACCGCGCCGCGCGCGCGGACACGCGGTCGTTCGCCGAGCGCGACGCGCCCGCCGCCGATGCGCCGCCGCCGGTCCCGCGCCACTACGAAACCGTGGTCGACGCGGCAGGCGCTCGCGCGCTGGCTCGAGGTCATCGCGCGCGCCGACCTCGTCTGCTTCGACACGGAGACCACGAGCCTCGATCCGATGTCGGCGCGCATCGTCGGGCTGTCCTTCGCCGTCGAGCCGGGCCATGCCTGCTACATCCCGCTCGCGCACCGCTATGCGGGCGCGCCCGACCAGCTGCCCGGGACGAGGTGCTCGGCCGCCTCGCGCCGTGGTTCGCCGATCCGCGCGACGAAGAAGCTCGGCCAGAACGTCAAGTACGACGAGCACGTGCTCGCCAACCACGGCATCGCGCTGGCCGGCGTCGCGCACGACACGATGCTGGAGTCCTACGTGCTCGAATCGCACAAGCCGCACGACATGGACAACCTCGCGTGGCGGCACCTCAACGTGAAGACGATCAGCTACGCCGAGGTCACGGGCAAGGGCGCGGGCAGGATCGGCTTCGACCAGGTGAGCATCGAGGACGCCACCGCGTACTCGGCGGAGGACGCCGACGTCACGCTGCAGCTGCATCGCGCGCTCTATCCGCGGCTCGCCGCCGAGGCGCGGCTCGACGACGTCTACACCGGCGCATCGAGATGCCGGTGCGCGAGGTGCTGTTCCGGATGGAGAGCAACGGCGTGCTGCTCGACACGGCGCTGCTGGCCACGCAGAGCCGCGAGCTCGGCGAGCGCGTGCTGGCGCTCGAGCGGCAGGCATATGCAGCTGGCCGGGCAGCCGTTCAACCTCGCGTCGCCGAAGCAGCTGGGCGAGATCCTGTTCGACAAGATGAAGCTGCCGGTGGTGAAGAAGACCGCCACCGGCGCAGCCGTCGACCGACGAGGACGTGCTGCAGGAGCTCGCCGCCGATTACCCGCTGCCCAAGCTGCTGCTCGAGCACCGCGCGCTGTCCAAGCTCAAGTCGACCTACACCGACAAGCTGCCGCAGCGCGTCGACCGCGCGCACCGGCCGCGTGCACACGACGTATTCGCAGGCGACCGCGGTGACCGGGCGGCTCGCGTCGGCCGACCCCAACCTGCAGAACATTCCCGTGCGCACGGCCGAGGGCCGCCGCATCCGCGAAGCCTTCATCGCGCCGCCGGGGCACGTCCTCGTCTCGGCCGACTACTCGCAGATCGAGCTGCGGATCATGGCGCACCTGTCGCAGGATCCGGCGCTGCTCCAAGGCGTTCCACGAAGGCGCGGACATCCATCGCGCGACCGCCGCCGAGATCTTCGCCGTGCCGCTGCAGGAGGTCACGGCCGAGCAGCGCCGCTACATCAAGGCGGTGAACTTCGGCCTGATCTACGGCATGGGCGCGTTCGGCCTCGCCACGCAGCTCGGCATCGAGCGCGCCGCGGCGCAGCAGTTCATCGAGCGCTATTTCGCGCGCTATCCGGGCGTCGCCGAATACATGCAGCGCACGCGCGAGCTCGCGCGCGACCAGGGCTACGTCGAGACGGTGTTCGGGCGGCGGCTGTGGCTGCCCGACATCAAGGCCGCCGGCGGGCCGCGGCGCGCCGGCGCCGAGCGCGCGGCGATCAACGCGCCGATGCAGGGAACGGCCGCCGATCTCGTCAAGCTGGCGATGATCGAAGTGCAGGACTGGCTCGCGCGCGAGCGGCATCGGACTCGAAGCTGATCCTGCAGGTGCACGACGAGCTGGTGCTGGAAGTGCCCGCCGCCGAGCTTGCGCGCGTGCAGGCGGAGCTGCCGCTGCGGATGACCGGTGTCGCGACACTCGCGGTGCCGCTGGTCGTCGACGTCGGCACCGGCCCCAACTGGGAGCAGGCGCACTGATACGCCCGTGCGCTCACCCTGTTCGCGGGCCGGTGACTAGGCGGCTGCGCCGCGGTCGCCTGAACGCTCACTCCGTTCGCAGGCAGGTTACGAAGCGGCTGCGCCGCAGGTTCGCCCGAGCTTCGTAGCCCGGCGTTGAGCCGAAGGCGAAACCCGGGGCAATCGCGGCGAGTTCGACGTCCACCCGGGTTTCGCTTCGCTCAACGCCGGGCTACCCAACGCCAGTCAGCGATCACGCCGGCTCGCCGAAGATGTCCTTGTAGCTGGTGTAGATGGTTGCGCGTAGACCGGCATCAGCACGAGCCAGCCGAGGCCGAGCGGAATCGACGCCACGCACGGCGAAGACGATGCCCAGCAGCCCGTAGACGAAGAACGGCGGGACGTTGCGCATGCACGCGGTGAAGCTCGTCCTCATCGCCTTGATCGGCTCCTCGCCGCGGAACAGCACCAGCGCCGGCGCGTACCAGTACGCCATGATCAGCGGCACGCCGAGCAGCGCGGCGAGCAGCAGCACGATGACGGTGCCCATGCCCATCGCCGACAGCAGCGCGATCCCCGCCTCCGAAGGGTCGCCCGACAGCAGCGACGCCAGCGTGCCGAAGCCCACGACGCCCACCAGCAGCGCAGCGGCGACGACCCAGATCAGGAACCAGCCGGCGAAGTAGAGCAGCGCGACGACGATGAGCGGCACCGCCTTGGCGTTGAAGCAGGCGAACAGGTGCTCGACCTTGAGCTCGCCGCCGCGCGTCCTGCGCGCGCGCGCCGGCCAGCAGTCCGGCGCCGAGGACCGGGTAGAGGAGCGACGACGCGATCTGCCCGACGAGCGGGATGAGCGCGAGGACGAACATGATCACGATGAACAGCACGGTGATCGCGAGCCAGATCCACGGCGAAGCGCGGAACAGCGCCCATGCCGCGCTCCACCATTGCGCCGCCGTGGCCGGCGTCGACGGCCCAGCCGTCGGCGGGAGGCCGGCGCCCGGCCGGCGGCGCGATCCCGGCAGGCGTGGTCGGGTGTCAGGTTGTCCATGGTCGGTCGTGGCGGGTTGGCGACGATGCGCCCTACGTTACCACGCCGCGCGTCCGCCGCCGAGCGCGGCCCCGACGACCGGGTCAGTGCGTCCTGGCGGGCCCGGAGGACGCCGTCTGCACGTATTCCGCGAGCTGGGAGGGCGCGTCGGCGCGGACGAACCAGCTGTGGTGCACCGTTTCCCTCGCCTGCGTGTACTCGCACGAGGCGAGCAGGTGCGCCATCGCGGGGCTGTCGCGGCCGAAGCGCTGGACCTTGACCACGTACGCCCGCTTGCCGGGCGGCGTGCCGAGCAGCGCGCGCAGCATCGCCCGGCCGTGCCCGACGCCGCGCCACGCCGGATCGACGCCGGTGAGCCAGAGCTCGTAGCCGATCGCGATCGCCTTGAACAGGCCGAAGCCGATCGGATGGCTGGCGCCGCCGCCGCGGTCCGGGTGATAGACATACCCGGGCACGGCGACGGTGGTGAGGTCGCCGGTCGCCGGATCCTCCTCGATGAAGTACCCGGTGGTCAGCGCGCGGCGCAGGTTCGAGAAGAACATCGTCGACTCGCGCGAATCGGTGGCGAGCTCGCGGTCGAAACCGCCGCGCACCGCGCCGTCGCGGATGAGCGCGCGCAGGACCGAAAGATGGCCGACATGGGCAGGATGGAGCATGGGCGGTGACTCCGGCGACAATGACGGAAGCATAATATACGCTCGATTTTCCGATTGGTATGCTACAAACTTACAGGCGGTTGCGCGCGGCGGCCAGACGGACAGCCCGTCCGGCGCAGCCGCGCCGTGGCACGCGCCCCGCGATCCCGCAGCGGCCCCGGCGACGCCGGCGTGCGGCTCCGCCCGCCTCGATCGGTGCGCGCCACGCACCGCATCGCTGCCGACTGTGATCCAAGTCAACACCTCACGGGCGGCCGGATGTCATCCTGCGATGCGTCGGGCCGTGCGGCGAATCCGGTGGGCCGCAGCCAAAGTCACCTGAACCCGGTTTCACTCTGCTGCAACCCTTCCCCATGAGCATTCCGCGAACGGTTCGAGCGATCGGTGCGGTTCTCTTCTTCGCGCTCGGCGCTGCCGCCACGGCCACTTGCCGCCGACGCCGGCGCCGGCCCCCGGCGTCAACGACACCTGCCTCATGTGTCACGCCGACAAGGACGCCAAGAGCGCGGCCGGCAAGCCGATCGCCGTCGACGGCGCGAAGTTCGCGGCCTCGGTCCACGGCGAGCTGAAGCTCAAGTGCACCGACTGCCACACCGACGTCTCGGCGGACAAGATCCCGCATCCCGAGAAGCTGAAGCCCGTCAGCTGCGCGACCTGCCACGACAAGGCGGTCAAGGAATACGCGGGCACGGTGCACGGCACCGCGCGCAAGGGCGGCAACGCGGTCGCCGCGAACTGCACGGACTGCCACGGCACCCACGACATCCTGCGCGCGAAGGACCCGGCGTCGCGCACCAATCACGCCAACGTCGAGGCGACGTGCTCGAAGTGCCACGGCAGCGACGCGAAGGCGGCCACCGGGAAGTTTCCCGGCGGCAACGTCGGCGGCAAGTTCCACGACAGCATCCACGGCAAGGCGCTCAAGGGCGCCGCGCAGGGCTCGGCGCCGACCTGCAGCAATTGCCACGGCGCGCACACCATCCAGCCCGAAGTCGAACGAGCAGAGCCGCACGCACCGGGCGAACGTCCCGGCGACCTGCGGCGCCTGTCACAAGCCCGAGCTGGCTGCGTACGCGGGCGGCATGCACGGCAAGCTGCGCCAGGACGGCGTGCTCGCGGCGCCGGGCTGCACCGACTGCCACTCCGCACACGGCATCCAGCAGCACGAAACGCCGAAATTCCAGACCGAGGTGATCAAGGAGTGCGGCACCTGCCACGCCGACTACCTGGCGACGTACCGCGACACGTTCCACGGCCAGGTCACCGCGCTCGGCTTTTCGCGGATGGCCACCTGCGCGTCGTGCCACGGCGCGCACGACGTGCTGCCCGCGTCGAACCCGGCGTCGAAGGTGTCCAAGCAGAACCGGCTCAAGACCTGCCAGGCCTGCCATGCCGGCGCGTCGGAGAATTTCGCGAGCTTCGATCCGCACGCGAACAAGCACGACAAGGCGCGCAATCCGCTCTATTTCTACGCGGCGAAGTTCATGGAGTTCCTGCTCTTCGGCGTGTTCGCGTTCTTCGGCATCCACACGGTCTTCTGGCTCTACCGCGAGGTGCGCGAGAAATTCGCGCCCGGCCGGGAGCGGCAGGCAAAGGCAAGGAGAGGCACTGATGGCGATCGCAATGGGTAGCCCGGCCGGCGCGGCCGCCGGCAGCGGGGCAGGCACGACGGTGCAGCGCTACTACCGGCGCTTCACCGCGCTCGAGCGCGTGCTGCACGCGGGCCTGATGCTGAGCTTCGTGGGCTGCGCGCTGTCCGGCCTGCCGCTGATCTTCGCCGACCGGCCGTGGGCGGCCACGCTCGCGCGCATCCTCGGCGGCTTCGAGGGCGCGGGGCTCATCCACCGCATCTGCGCGGCGGTGATGATCGTGGTGTTCACGACGCACGTGCTGACGATGTTCGGCAAGGCGATCGCCGGCGGCAGGCTGATGAAGCTCCTCTGGGGGCCGGACTCGATGGTGCCGCAGCTGCAGGACGGCATCGACATCTACCGCAATTTCCTGTGGTTCATCGGGCGCGGGCCGCGGCCGCAGTTCGACCGCTGGACCTATTGGGAGAAGTTCGACTACTGGGCGGTGTTCTGGGGGATGCTGATCATCGGCGGGTCGGGACTGCTGCTCTGGTTCCCGGTGTTCTTCTCGAAGCTGCTGCCGGGCTGGATGTTCAACATCGCGGCGCTCGTGCACGGCGAGGAGGCGCTGCTGGCCGTCGGCTTCATCTTCACGTTCCACTTCTTCAACGGCCACCTGCGGCCCGAGAAATTCCCGATGGACACGGTGGTGTTCACCGGGCGCATCTCCGAGCACGAGCTCAAAGGGGAGCGCCTGATGCAGTACGAGCGCCTGGCGCGCGAAGGCCGGCTCGACGCCGCGCTGGCGCCGCCGCCGACCGAGGAGGCGAGGTGGTTCGGGTGGGTCGTCGGGGGCGCGGCGCTGCTGCTGGGCATCCTGGCGATCGTCTTGATCGTCTACAGCTTCTTCTAGATACTGGCACTTGGCGGCAGGCCGACGGCCGGCCGCCCCGGATCCCCGACGGATAGCGGCGGGGCTTTTTTTTAGGCTCTGCCGGCGGGCAGGTGGCGCGGGACGCGAGTCTCGCGCGACGCGACGCAACGCGAACAGCATGGCGAGGGGGAATCGGCGATGAAGATCAGCCTGGGGCGGCGTACGGTGATGCTGGGCACGGTGACGACGCTGGTCCTCGGCGCCATTGCGCTCGCGGTGCTCGGCGCCGGCGGCATCGTCGCGTGGGAGTACAGCAACAGCAACGCGTTCTGCACCAACAACTGCCACGCGGTCCATCCGGAGGAGCCCCGGGCCTACGCCGTGTATTCGCACGCGCGCGTCCAGTGCGTCGAGTGCCACATGGGGCGCCTGCCCACGCTGCAGCTGATGACGCTCAAGGCGGCGCACTACCATGAGCTGCTCGGCATGTTCACCGGCTACAAGCGGCCGCTGACGGCGACCACGCTGCGTCCGGCGCGCGACTCCTGCGAAGGCTGCCACTGGCCGTCGATCAACCACGACGACAAGGTCCGCACCAAGCTCCATTACGCCGCCGATGCCAAGAGCACGGAGCAGCGCACGCGGCTCATCGTCCACACCGGCAGCGGCGAGGCCCGCGAGAAGGCGACCAAGGGCATCCACTGGCACATCGACCAGAACGTCGAGTACGTGACCGACGACGAGCAGAAGCGCACGATCCCGTGGGTCCGGATCACCGGCAAGGACGGCAAGTCGACCACCTATTTCGACGCCGCCAGCAAGGTCAGCCGCGCCGAAATGGACCAGGCGCCCAAGCGGAAGATGGAGTGCTCCGACTGCCACAATGCGTCGGGCCACCCGTTCGTCAATCCGGCCGACCGCGTCGACCACGCGATCTCGGAAGGCCGCATCGACCGCAGCCTGCCGTCGATCAAGGCGCGCGCGCTGGCGATCATCGACAAGGCGTCGCCGCTGCACGGCCCCATGGAGGAGCAGGTGCCGAAGTTCAAGCAGATCATCGCCGACGCCGCGCCGAAGGGAGAGATGACGCCCAAGGCGAAGGCGGCCGAGGCGCAGTTCGCGGCGACCATGCTCGAGATCCTCAAGCTCTCCGAATTCGAGGCGAAGGACCTCACCTGGAAATCGTTCCCGAATCACGTCGGGCACAAGGATTCCCCCGGCTGCTTCCGCTGCCACGACGGCAAGCACTTCAACGAGAAGGGCGAGGCGATCCGGCTGCAGTGCACGCTTTGCCACGAGATCCCGCAGGTCTCCGTCGAAGGCACGCTGAAGACGGTGGCCTCGACCGTCGTCGCCGGCGTCGGCCCGCCCGACTCGCACAACGAAGCCAACTGGATGCGCGATCACCGCTCGAAGGTCGACGACTCCTGCAAGATGTGCCACGGTCCGATCAACTGGGGCAAGGACGGCGGCAGCTTCTGCTCCAACCCCGCCTGCCACGGCCGGACGTGGCCGAGCCTCGACCTCAACGTCGAGCCCGCGCCGGCGACCCCGCCGGCCGCCCCGGCGAAAGCCGCCGAACCGGCCAAGAAGACCGCCGCGACCAGGCAAGTAGCCCAGCCGGCCGCACCTGCGCCGCCCCCGGTCACCCGCGGGCGGCGCTTTCGTTTGCGTTTCGGTCAGGGCGCATGCGGCGCGGGGTGAGCCGGCCACCACGGGCTTCAGTGTTCAGGCGCCCGCGGTGGCCAGCTCACCCCGCGCCGGAGCCTCCTTGTGCGTCGCTCAGGGCGTCCGTCGGTTTCCGGCGCGGCGTGCCCTTGCACGACAAAAGCGGCGATCGGGGTTGCGTTAACCGGTACGAGCCCTTATTATTAGCACTCGCTGCAGTCGAGTGCTAGCGACGGATCGACGGCCCGCCCCAGCGGCGCGGCAGACCGATCCCAGGCCGAGACCGGGGGACCGATGGGTTCCCGAGGCTATTGATTCGAAACACATTTCCACTTGGAGTGAGCGCTAACCATGAAGATTCGTCCTTTGCACGACCGTGTGATCGTCAAGCGGGTTGAAGAGGAAAAGAAATCCGCCGGTGGCATCGTCATCCCCGATACGGCGGCCGAGAAGCCGTCGCAGGGCGAGGTGGTCCACGCGGGTCCCGGCAAGACCGACGACAACGGCAAGCTGATCCCGATGGGCGTCAAGGTCGGCGACCGCGTGCTGTTCGGCAAGTATTCGGGCCAGGAATTCAAGCTCGACGGGCAGGACCTGCTGCACATGCGCGAAGACGACATCATCGGCATCGTCGGCTAATCCCATCCGCCCCACTCAACAGCATTCAGGAGACACAACATGGCAGCTAAAGACGTCCGCTTCGGCGAGAGCGCCCGCACCAGGATGATGATCGGCGTGAATGTCCTGGCCAACGCGGTCAAGGTCACGCTCGGCCCCAAGGGCCGCAACGTCGTGCTCGAGCGCAGCTTCGGCGCCCCGACGATCACCAAGGACGGTGTGTCGGTGGCGAAGGAAATCGAGCTGAAGGACAAGTTCGAGAACATGGGCGCGCAGATGGTGAAGGAAGTCGCGTCGAAGACCTCCGACGTCGCCGGCGACGGCACCACGACGGCCACGGTCCTCGCCCAGTCGATCTGCAACGAAGGCTTCAAGTTCGTCGCCGCCGGCATGAACCCGATGGACCTGAAGCGCGGCATCGACAAGGCGGTGATCGCCGTCGTCGAGGAGCTGAAGAAGATCAGCAAGCCGTGCACGACCAGCAAGGAAATCTCGCAGGTCGGCGCGATCTCGGCCAACGCGGACGAGGCGATCGGCAAGACGATCGCCGAGGCGATGGACAAGGTCGGCAAGGAAGGCGTGATCACCGTGGAAGACGGCAAGGGCCTGGAGAACGAGCTCGATCTCGTCGAAGGCATGCAGTTCGACCGCGGCTACATCTCGCCGTACTTCATCAACAATCCCGACAAGCAGGCAGCGCTGCTCGACGACCCGTACATCCTCCTGCACGACAAGAAGATCAGCAACATCCGCGATCTCCTGCCGCTGCTCGAGCAGGTCGCCAAGGCCGGCAAGCCGCTGCTGATCATCGCCGAGGACGTCGACGGCGAAGCGCTGGCGACCCTGGTCGTCAACAACATCCGCGGCATCCTGAAGACGACCGCCGTCAAGGCGCCGGGCTTCGGCGACCGCCGCAAGGCGATGCTGGAAGACATCGCGATCCTGACCGGCGGCACGGTCATCGCGGAAGAGCTGGGTCTCAAGCTCGAGAACGCGACGCTGAAGGATCTGGGCCGCGCCAAGCGCATCGAAGTGGGCAAGGAAGACACGACGATCATCGACGGTCACGGCGAGAAGTCGGCGATCGAGGCGCGGGTCAAGAACATCCGCAAGCAGGTCGAGGAAGCGACGTCCGACTACGACAAGGAAAAGCTGCAGGAGCGTGTCGCGAAGCTCGCCGGCGGCGTGGCGGTGATCAAGGTCGGCGCCGCGACCGAAGTCGAGATGAAGGAAAAGAAGGCCCGTGTCGAGGACGCGCTGCACGCGACCCGCGCCGCGGTCGAGGAAGGCATCGTCGCCGGTGGCGGTGTGGCCTACCTGCGCGCCCGCGCCAACATCAAGAACCTGAAGGGCGACAACCACGACCAGGACGCCGGCATCAAGATCGTGATGCGCGCGCTCGAGGAGCCGCTGCGCCAGATCGTGCAGAACGCCGGCGACGAGCCGTCGGTCGTCGTCAACAAGGTCGTCGAGGGCAAGGGCAACTACGGCTTCAACGCCGCGACGGGCGTCTATGGCGACATGGTCGACATGGGCGTGCTGGATCCGACCAAGGTGACGCGCTTTGCGCTGCAGAACGCCGCTTCGGTGGCGGGCCTGCTGCTCACGACCGACGCGATGGTCGCCGAACTGCCGAAGGACGAGAAGGGCGGCGGCGGCGGCATGGGCGGCGGCGGCATGGGCGGCATGGGCGGCATGGGCGACATGGACATGTAACGCCAGTGCCCGCGCGCGGCCCCGGCATTACGGGGCTGCCGCGGTACGATGCCGGTCCAGTTTCACGACGAGCCCCGCCTGTTCACGCAGGCGGGGCTTTTCCATCACCGCGCCGCCGGCCGCAGACGCAAACCGCTCGGTGGGCCTAGAATGCTGCTTTTCCAACCGCACTGGAGAACTTCGAATGATCGGTTATGTGACGCTCGGGACCAACGACCTGCCGCGGGCAGCGGCCTTCTACGACGCGCTGCTGGCCGAGATCGGCGCCAAGCGACTGATGGACCTCGGGCGCGGCATCATCTGGGGCTTCGGGATGGACAAGCCCAGCCTTGGCATCCTGACACCCTATGACGAGAAGGCGGCCACGGTCGGCAACGGCGTGATGGTCGCGCTGACCGTCGATTCCAGGGAAAAGGTCGATCGCCTCCACAAGAAGGCACTCGCGCTCGGCGGCAAGGACGAAGGCGCGGTCGGCGAGCGCGGAGACGGCTTCTATGCCGGGTACTTCCGGGATCTCGACGGCAACAAGCTCAACGTGTTCCACATGGGGTAGATGACCGGCGGTCCTGTCGCCGCAGCGCGCCGAACAACGACCGGACGAGGATGATCATGGACATGCGAAATCACGCTCGCCGTGCAGCAATCCTGGTGGCCATCGGCCTCGGCGCCGCCGGCGCCGGCCTGGCGGCCGATGCGCCGGCGGGCGATGCGGTCAAGGTGGACGACAAGAGCTTCAAGTGCATCCGGCAGATGGAGCCGGTGCGCCACTTCTTCGTCGACAACCTGCTCGGCAACAAGGACGCCACGCTGGCCGCCGCCAATGCGCCGAACGGCGCGGTCTACCCGCCCGGCTCGGTGGTGCAACTCGTGCCGACCGAAGCCATGGTCAAGCGCGAGCAGGGCTTCAGCGCGGCCACCGGCGACTGGGAGTTCTTCGAGCTCGAGGTGAGCGACACGGGCTCGAAGATCCGCACCCGCGGCTTTGCCGAGGTGAACAACCGCTTCGGCAAGAACTGCTTCGCCTGCCACGTGCCGGCGCGCACGCCATGGGATTTCGTCTGCGAGAGCGGACACGGCTGCGAAGCCATTCCGATCGACCGCGCCATGACCGGAGCGCTGCAGCGCTCCGACCCCCGCTGCGGCGCCCCCGCGCCGCAGGCGGGCGACGCGATGGCGCTCTTCAAGCTGCGCGCGCTGGTCGTCGTCGCTACCGCGATGGGCTGGGTGAAGGGTCTGTTCTAGCGCGGCTTCGACGCGGCGCCGTCCGGGGCCCGCCCGCCGGGATGCCGCTGCCGGGTCACGCGGGTCCTGCCTGGGCCCGGGCCTGGATCGCCGTGAGGGCGATGGTGAACACGATGTCGTCGACCAGCGCGCCGCGCGACAGATCGTTGACGGGCTTGCGCAGCCCTTGCACCATCGGGCCCAGCGAGACGACGTTGGCGCTGCGCTGCACCGCCTTGTACGTCGTGTTGCCCGTATTGAGGTCGGGGAACACGAACACGGTGGCCCGCCCCGCCACGGCGGAGCCCGGGGCCTTCTGCCGGCCGACCTCCGGGACGGACGCCGCGTCGTACTGCAGCGGTCCGTCGATGAGCAGGTCGGGGGCGCGGCTCCTGGCGATCGCCGTCGCTTCGCGCACCTTGTCCACGCCGGCGCCGCTGCCCGAGCTGCCGGTCGAGTAGCTGATCATCGCGACCCGCGGCTCCACGCCGAACGCGCGCGCGCTGGCCGCGCTCTGCAGGGCGATCTCGGCCAGCTCGCCGGCAGTGGGATCGGGATTGACCGCGCAGTCCGCGTACACCACCACCTGGTCCGGCAGCAGCATGAAGAACACCGACGACACGATGGACGATCCGGGTTCGGTCTTGATCAGCTGCAGCGCCGGGCGCACGGTGTTCGCCGTGGTGTGGACCGCGCCCGACACGAGGCCGTCGACGTCCCCGGCTGCCAGCATCATGGTGCCGAGGACCACGTTGTCGCGCATGTGCTCGCGCGCCGACTCCCGGGTGAGCCCTTTGCTCCTGCGCAGCTCCACCATCAGCTCGACGTAGGGCTCGCTCGCGCCGTCCGGATCGACGATCTCGACCGAGGGGGGCAGGGTGACGCCGTGCGCCGTGGCCACCGCCTCGATGGCGGCGCGCTTGCCCAGCAGCACGCAGCGGGCGATGCCCTTCGCGGCGCAGATCGCGGCGGCCCGGATGGTGCGCGGCTCGTCGCCCTCGGGCAGCACGATGCGCCGGTTCGCCGCGCGGGCCTTCTCGATCAGCTGATAGCGGAAGGCCGGCGGCGACATCCGGGTCGAGACCGGCATCCTGACGCAGGCGTCGAGCACCGCCGCCTGGAGCTGCTCGGCCACCGCGTCGAGCACCAGGTTCATGCGCACGACGTCGTCGGCCGGAACGGCGCCGGGTATCCTGCTGATGTTGGCGGCGGTGACGAAGCTGTCGGTGTCCACGCCGAGCACGGGCATGCCGACTTCGAATGCGAGCGCCGCGTGGGTGCGGATGCGGGGGTCGATCTCGGAGCCGTGCGTGAGCACGAGGCCCGCAAGCTGCACCCCGTTGCTCGCGGCGAGCGCGGCGGCCAGCATGACGTCGTCGCGATCGCCCGCGCTCACGATCAGCGACCCGGCGGTGAGCCGGTGCAGCAGCTCGGCGGCCGAGCGCACCGTGATGACCGTATCGCGCACGCGGCGCGTGGCCAGCTCCCCCTCGAACAGCACGCGGGCGTCGAGGTGGCGCGCGACGTCCAGCGTCCGCGGCGCGAGCAGCGCGGCGTCGTATTCGACCACGCCCCAGAGCGCGATGTCCCCCAGCGCGCCCCGCACGGGGCCTGCGTCGAATCCCGGAGGCGCCTTGTTGACGATCGCGCCGGCGACGTGACAGCCGACGGTGTCGAGCTGCATCGCGACGTGGCGCAGCTCCGCCGACGCGTCGCCGTCCACGGCGCTGGCGACCAGGACGATCTCGGCCCTCAGGCTGCGCACGATCTCGGTGTTGAGGCGCGGCGTGAAGGGGTAGATCGGCTCGGTCTGCATCCCTTCGCACACGAGGACGTCGACCCCCTCGCCGGCCCGCATGCACAGACTGACGATGTCCTCGAGCAGCTGCTGCTCGTCGCCGGACGCCATCAGCGCGGCAACCTGGACCATCGGCAATGCGTTCGGAGCGTCGACGAGGCAGATGCTGCGGGCGAAGTGGATCGAGTGCTCGTTGGCGGTGTCGTCCTGCGCGATGGGCTTGACGAACCCGACGCGAAAGCCCCGGCGCTGCAGCGCGCGGACGATGCCGAGGGCGATCGAGGTCAATCCGACCTGCTGTCGCGTGGGAACGATGTAGAAGATCTGCACGGTCGTTGATGCCTCTCGCCTGGTCGGTCCGCCGGCGCCCGCGCCTCAGAGCGCGTCGCGCATCGTGCGGGCGCGTTTGTTGAACAGCCCGATCACCAGATCCATGAACGCCCTGGCCGCGGGCGACAGGGTCGTCTTCTTGCGGGTGAACAGCATCACCCGGCGATGCACCGTGGGTCCGCCCAGCTGGATCCGCCTGATGTGCGGCCGATCGTTGGCGCCGAGCACCGACCACGGCAGCACGGCGCACCCGACGCCCGCCTCGACGAGGTTGACGGCGGTCGAGTGGAACTGCACGCCGGCGTCCCCGGTCGGACTGACGCCGTTGGTCAGGAGGTGGTACTCGATGAGCAGGCGCGTGGCCGTGAAGCCGCGAACCATGATGAGGTCCGCGCCCTTCAGGTCGCGCCAGGTCAGCCGCGCGCGCCTGGCGAGCGGGTGCGCTTCGTTGCAATAGAGGGCGAGCGCATCGTCGAAGAGGTAGCGCTCGCTCAACTGGGCATGGGCCACCCCGTGGATCGCGATGCCGAGTTCCGCCTTGCGCTGGAGGACCGCCTCGCGGACATCGTTCGACGTCATGTCGAGCAGGCGAATGCGATTGCCCGGGTGAAGGTCGGCGTACTTGCGCATCAGTAGCGGCAGCAGGCGCGACGACATCGTCGACACGCTGGCGAGCGTGAAGCCGCCGCGCGAGTGACGGGACATCTCCTTCAATTCCAGGACGGCGGAGTTCGTCTCGGCCACGATCCCGCGCGCCCTGGGCAGGAATTCCCTCCCGACGGCGGTCAGCGCCACGCTGCGCGTCGTGCGGTCGAGGAGCTTCACGCCGAGGTAGGCCTCCAGATGCTGGACGCGTCTGGTCAGAGCCGTCTGCGTGACGTGGAGCTCGTCCGCGGCCCGGCGAAAGCCGCCCAGCTCGGCGACGCTGACGAATGCCTGGATTCCGGAGAAGTCGATCTTCATGCGCGGCGGCCCTCCTGTCGGTGATCAACGACGGCAGCGGATCCGCATTGTTGCACAAATCGAATCAATGACGACAGGAATTGCACTTCACATTCGCCGTGCAGGCTCGCACAATCACTTCGCGCCATACAGCTTCCGCAACTTTCCAATCCGGAGAAACAACCATGCATGCCGTCAACATCGTGCTCTACCTGGGGGCCTTCTTCCTTGCCCTGTTCTCTTTCCTCTTCATCGCCGGTTCCCTGGGCCAGCTGCTCGGCCTGATCGCCGAGGGGGTCCGCGCATTGAGCGGGCGCCGCGGCGTCGAGGCGAACGTGCCGCAATCCAAGCCGGCGGCGCGGCCGGCGATGCCGACCGCGGTTCCCCGGGACCTGCCGTCGCGCGGCGCGCGCCTGGCGCCGGCCGGATGGCTGAAGACCTGCGCGGTCGTGCTGAGCGCGCTTGCGGTCGGGATCGTCGCCATCACGGTGGCCGAGGAAACCGCTTCGTCACTGCACGGGTTTGCCGCGCCGGCGGTGCAGGGTGCGGCGGCACCGGCGGCCGCACGCCTGGCCGTGCCCGCCGGGCCGCTGTCGGCTGAAGATCGCCTCCCGCCTGGTGCAAGCGAGACCGGCAGCCTGCCGGCAGCCGCGCCGCGCGAGTGCAGCCCCAAAGAGGGCGTCGTCACCGACTGCACGTACAACTGACCGGGCGCGATGCCGCGGGCCGATCCCGGTTCGCGGCTTGGGTCAATCCATGCGCTGTTCGCGGCTCCCGGCCGCGAACAGCGCTGCGTCAAGCCGGCCGCCCCGCCAGTACGCGTGCGTACACCGCGCCGTCGAGATTGCCGCCGCTCAGGATGACCGCGGCGCGGCGGCCCGCGCGCTCGCCTTCCTTCAGCAGCGCCGCGAGCGGCGCCGCGCCCGCGCCCTCGGCGACCTGGTGCGTGTCCGCGAACAGCGCGCGCATCGCATCCTCGACCTCGGCGTCGGCGACTTCGACCACGCGCGCCGCGCCGCGGACGATCACCTCGAGCGCCGCGGGAACGGGCACGCGCACCGCCATGCCGTCGGCCAGCGTGTGCGCGGTCGCGGTCTCGATCGGCCGCCGCGCGGTGAAGGATTGCGCATAGGCGTTGGCGGCGCTGGAGACCACACCGACGATCTGCGTTCGGAGCCCGAGCGCATCGCGGGCGCTGATGAGGCCGCAGATGCCGGAGCCGCAGCCGATAGGCACGTACACCGTGTCGATGTCGGACACGGCGCGGAAGAGCTCCAGCGCGTACGTCGCCACACCGGCGACCAGCTCGGGCTCGAACGGCCCGACGAAGCGCAGCCGCTCGCGCTGCGCGATGTCCGCGGCATGCTCGCGCGCCGCGTCGAAGTCGCGGCCGCATTCGACCAACTCGGCGCCGAACGCGCGCATCGCGGCGTTCTTGTCGGCCGAGTTGCCGACCGGCACGACGATCACGCAGCGGATGCCGTACTGCCGCGCGGCGTACGCGAGGCTCTGGCCGTGGTTGCCGCGGGTGGCGCTGACGATGCCGGTCTTGTGCGTGCCCTTGGCGAGCGCGGCGAGCAGATGCAGGCCGCCGCGCACCTTGAACGCGCCGGTCGGCGTGTGGTTCTCGTGCTTGACCCAGACCTCGCGGCCCGCGCGCGCGCCGAGCAGCGGCCACGCGTACTGCGGTGTGGGCAGCATCGCCGCGTAGACGTCACGCGCGGCCGCGTCGATGCTGGCGAGCGGGATCATGCTGCCGCGGCCCGGCCGGTGGCGCGGCGCAACCCCGGGGCGGACCGTTCAGAATCCGACATGGTCCCGGCCCTTCAACGCCAGCATCTTCCGTGCTTCGTCGGGTGTCGCGACCTCGAGCGACAGCTCCTTCAGGATCGTGCGGATCTTCGCCACCTGCTCGGCATTGCTCTGCGCGAGCTTGCCCTTGGCGAGGTAGATGCTGTCCTCGATCCCGACGCGGCAGTGGCCGCCCATGATCGCGCCCATCGTGATCAGGCCCATCTGGTGGCGGCCGGCGCCCAGGATCGACCAATGGAAGTCCTCGCCGAACAGCTGGTCGGCGATGCGCCGCATGTGCATCAGGTTCTCGGGCTCGGGGCCGATGCCGCCGAGGATGCCGAAGATCGTCTGGATGAGCATCGGCGGCTTGACGAGGCCGCGGTCGACGAAATGCGCGAGGTTGTACAGGTGGCCGACGTCGTAGCACTCGAACTCGAACTTGGTGCCGCATTCCTCGCCCAGGTGCTGCAGCGAGAATTCGATGTCCTTGTACGTGTTGCGGAAGATGAAGTCGCGCGTGTTCTCGAGGTACTGCGGCTCCCACTCGTGCTTCCACGCCTTCTGCTTGCCGACGAGATGAAAGAGGCCGAAGTTCATCGAGCCCATGTTGAGCGAGCACATCTCGGGCTTCGCCGCGAGCGGCGCCTCGAGGCGCTGCTGCACGGTCATGTTGTGGCCGCCGCCGGTGGTGATGTTGATCACCGCGTCGGTCTCCGCCTTGATCCGCGGCAGGAACTGCATGAACACCTTCGGATCGGGCGTGGGCCGCCCGTCGACGGGGTCGCGCGCGTGCAGGTGGATTATCGCCGCGCCGGCCTTCCAGGCGCCGATCGCGCCCTCGGCGATCTCGGCCGGCGTGATCGGCAGGTGCGGCGTCATCGTCGGCGTGTGGATGGCGCCGGTGACGGCGCAGGTGATGATGACTTTGTCGCGGGGTGCGGCCATGAGGGCCTCCTTGGAGTGCGGCGGGTCAGTCTTTCTTGGCGGCGTCGCGCTTGTGGGCGATCAGCTGCATCAGGCGGCGGTCGCGCCAGGCGCCGCGCGCGGGGAGGTCGGCCGCGGGCAGCCGCGCGCGCCGCTCCGCCTCGATCTGTCGCACGATCGCATCGTCCCAGCGCCGCGGTGTCTGCTGCTGCGCCATCTGGTAATAGACCTCGCCGTAGCGCGCGCAGTAGTCGGCCACGCCGCCCGGCGCGTTGAGGTCGATCGTCTCGAACGGGCCCATGAACGACCAGCGCAGGCCGAGGCCGTCGCGCACGGTCTTGTCGATGTCCTCGGCTGACGCGTAGCCATCCGCGTGCAGGCGGAATGCCTCGGCCAGCAGGGCGCCCTGAAGGCGGTTGAGGATGAAGCCGTCGATCTCCCGGTTGACGACGATCGGCACCTGGCCCACCGCCTCCTGCAGCGCCTTGGTCCGCGTGACGACTTCCGGCGCGGTCCACGGCGCGGGCGACAGCTCGACCAGCGGAACGAGATGCGGCGGGTTCACCGGATGCGCGACGATGCAGCGGGCGCGGCCGGCGAGGTGCTCGCTCCACCGCGACGCGGTGATCGCCGACGTCGAGCTTGCGAGGATCGTGCCGGGTGCGGCGAGGCGGTCGAGCTCGCCGAACAGCGTCTTCTTGGCGTCGAGATTCTCGACGATGTTCTCCTGCAGGTAGGCGGCGCCGTCCAGCGCTGCGGCGAGCGTGGGCGCCGGCGCGATGCGCAGGCGCACGTTGACCGGCGACTCGGCGAGCAGCCCGGCCGCGCGCAGGTCGGCGAGGCCCTGGTCGAGTGCCGCCAGGCTGCGCTGCAGCGCCTCCGGATCGGCGTCGTACAGCGCGACGGGGTGACCGGCGCGCGCGAACACCATCGCCCACGCGCGGCCGATCAGCCCCGCGCCGACGACGGCGATGCGGTCCTTCGCTGCCGCGCTCATCGCATGACCTCCACGTTGCCGCACACCGAGAGCGCCTGGCCGGAGATGCTGGCGCCGGGCGGTGTCGCGAGGAAGAGCGCCATGTTGGCGATGTCCTGCGCGCTTACCATCTTGCGCAGCGAGACCGACGACAGCAGCTGGTCCTGGAACTCGGCCTCGGTGACGCCGAGCGCCGCCGCCTTCGCCTGGATCACGCGCTCGATCCGCTCGCCTTCGACGATGCCGGGCTGGATCGCGTTGACGCGGATGTTCGACGGACCCAGCTCGATGGCGAGGCTCTTGGTGAACCCGACGACCGCCCATTTCGCCGCCGAGTACGGCGTGCGCAGCTGGAATCCCAGTCGGCCCGCGACCGACGACAGGTTGATGATGCTGCCGCCGCCGGCGGCCCGGATCAGCGGCACCGCGCGGCGCGTGCAGTAGAACATGCCGTTGAGATCGACGGCAATCGTGCGGTCCCAGTCGGCGACGCTGATGTTCTCGACCGGCGCGGTGGGCCCGGCGATGCCGGCGTTGTTGATCAGCACGTCGAGGCCGCCGAGGTAGGCGGCGGCGGCGCCGAACATCACGTCGACCTGCGACGGCACGGCGACGTCGGCGACGATCGTGCCGATGCCCGGGCGCGCGGCGCGAAACGCGGCGAGCGCGTGCTCGTCGATGTCGCAGACGAACACCTTCGCTCCCGCGTCGGCGAAGGTCGTGGCGAGCGCGCGCCCGATGCCCGCGGCGCCGGCGGTGACGAGCACGCGCAGATCCCTCGCCGAAGCGTTCATACCCACAGCACCTCTTTGCGAAATCCACATTATGAAGCAACGGCGCGGACGGCCCTTCGTGGCTCACGTGGCCGCGCTCCAGCACCACCGCGCGGTCCGGCGAGGGCCAGCACCAGGTCGAGGTGGTGCTCGACGATCAGGATCGACACGTCGACGGCGCAGCTCGTCGATCGCCTCGAACACGCTCGTCGACCATCGTCGGCGACAGACCCTCGAACGGCTCGTCGAGCAGCAGCAGGCGGACGTTGCCCGACAGCGCGCGCGCGACCGCCACCATCTGCTGCTCGCCGCCCGAGAGGCAGTCGGCGCGGCGTGTCGATCCGCTCGCTCCAGGCGCGGGAAGAACGTCGAAGATCCGCTCGTCGGTCCCAGGCCGCGCCGCGCCGGCATTCCGGCGCTTCAGCCGCCCGAGCTCCAGGTTCTCGGCGCACGCGTCATGCCGGCGAACAGGCCGCCGGCCCTGCGGCACGTAGCCGATGCCGCGGCGCGCGATCGCTCGGACGCCAGTCGCCGTCGATGCGCTCGGCCGCCGAGCGCGATCGCGCCGCTCGCCGGCGGCGCGATGCCGATGATGCGTCTTCAGCAGCGTCGACTTGCCCGCGCCGTTGCGGCCCAGCAGCGCGACGACCTCGCGCTCGCGCACGGTCGAAGCGAGACGTCGTGCAGGATGTGGCTCTTGCCGTAGAACGTGTTCACGTCGCTGCGACGTCAGCAGCGCGCCGCCCGCGCGGCCGTCGTCGGCCCGCGCGGCGCCGCGAGCGCGCGCGGCCCCGGTGCCGATATAGACCTCGCTGCACCGCGCGGTCGCTGCGGGCCTCGTCCGCCGTGCCTTCGACCAGCACGCTGCCCTCGTTCATCACCGTCACGCGGTCGGCCAGCGCGAACACGCGGTCGATGTCGTGCTCGACCAGCAGCACCGCCATGTGCGGCGCGAGATGCGCTTGATCAGGGCGGCCATGCGCTCGCGCTCGGCCGCGGCGAGGCCCGCCAGCGGCTCGTCGAGCAGCAGCACGCGCGGGCGCGGCCGCGAGCGCTATGCCGATGTCGACCAGCCGCTGGCCGCCGTAGGAGAGGGTCGCCGGCCTGCGCCCGCTCCATCGCCGTCCAGCCCGAGGAAGCGGATCAGCTCCTCGGTCTCGCGCGTTGACTCGCTGCCAGCCGCGGCGGCATGGCGCCAGGCGTCGAAGCGGCCGGGGTCGCGCGCCTGCAGGCCGAGGCGCAGGTTCTCCTCGCACGCGTGAGGCGCCGGGAACAGGTTGGTGATCTGGAACGAGCGGGCGAGGCCGGCGCGCCGCGATCTGCGTCGGGCGACAGGCCCGTCGATGCGCTGCGCCGGCGCAGCGTCATCGCGCCCGCGTCCGGCGGGAACAGGCCGGAGATCACATTGAAGAGCGTGGTCTTGCCGGCGCCGTTGGGGCCGATCAGCGCGTGCAGCGCGCGGTCGGCGACCTCGATGCTCGCGCCGTCGACCGCGGTGAAGGCCGCCGAAGCGCTTGACCACACCCGTCGCAGGCGAGGATCGGCGCCGTCGCTCGGTCGCCGCGCTCCCGCCGCAGGAAGGCCGGCACCGGCCGCGCCGCTCGGCGGCGATGCCGCGCGCGGCCATGGCCGCCGCCTCGAGCGTCAGCCGCGGCATCTGCGTGTGCGCCCACAGCCGCTGGCCGAGCGCCGACCAGGCCGCGCGGCGAAAAGAGGATGAACGCGATGAACAGCAGGCCGAACCAGAACAGCCAGTGTCGGTGTCCAGATCGGAGAGGAGCTCGCGGAACAGGATGTAGAACAGCGCGCCCAGCGCCGGGCCCGAGGAAGCTTGCGCATGCCGCCGATGATCGTCATCGCCAGCGATCTCGCCGGAGAAGGTCACCGAGCATCGGTTCGGCCGAGACGATGCGATTGTGGAACGCGAACAGCGCAGCCGGCGACGCCGGTCAGCGCGGCGGAGATCGACGAAGGCGATCGAGCTTGTAGCGGCGCACCGGATAGCCCGGCGAACGCGCGCGCGCTGCTCGTTCTCGCGGATGGCGACGCAGCACGCTGCCGAACGGCGAGCGCACGACGCGCCAGCAGCACCCAGGCGACGGCGAAGCACGATCAGCCGCGATCAGCGCGTAGAACGTCGACTGGTTCCTCGAGGTCGACGCCGAGCAGCGTCGGGCCGCGCTGATGCCGCCGCAGCCCGTTCTCGCCGCCGGTGAACGTCGGTCCAGCGGTAGGCGATGGCTAGAAGCGAGCGCGGTGAAGGCGAGGGTCAGCAGCGAGAAATAGACGCCGCGCCGGCGCAGCACCAGGAAGCCGACGACGAGCGCCGAGCAGCGTGCGAGGACCGCGACGCCGACGAGCAGCGGCCAGCACGAAGCTGGCCGGGGAACCAGTGGAGCTGCAGACAGCGCGGCCGCGTACGCGGCAAAGCCGAAGAACGCGCCGTGGCCGAAGGACAGCGAGGCCGCGTGTAGCCGACCAGCAGGTTGAGCGCCAAGCCCGGCCATGCGCGAAGAGCACGCATCTCGGTGGCGAGGTCTCGGTCATGCCGATCGCGCAGCAGCGCGAACGGCAGCACGAGCAGCGCGAGCGCGAGTATCGTCAGCGGCGCCGGCTTCACGGCAGACGCCGGGCGCGGCTCGGGAGCGGTCGCGTTCATTCGAACTCGCTCGAAGCGCTCGCCCATCAGGCCGCGCGGGCGGAACAGCAGCACCAGGATCATCAGCAGGTACATCGACGCCTCGGCGGCCGGCGGATAGAACTAGCACGGTGAGGCCGCGCACGACGCCGACCAGCAGCGCCGGCGAAGACCACGCCCCAGAAGCTGCCGAGGCCGCCGATCACCACGACGACGAAGGCGGCGGTGATGATCTCGGTGCCCATGGCCGGCTGCACGCCGCGAGATCGGCGCCGAGCATCACGCCGGCGAGGCCGGCGAGCCCGACGCCCAGCGCGACCACCGCCGCCATGATCGGGTGCGAGGGAGATGCCGAGGGCGCGCACCATCTCCGGGTTCTGCGACGCCGGCGCGCACGATCTCGGCCGAAGGAGGTCTTGTTCAGCAGCAGCCAGCAGCCCGGCGACCGCCAGGCCGCCGACCACGGCCAGCACCGTCAGCCGGTAGTAGCGAGTAGATGAAGTCGCCGACGAACAGCTGCGCCGCGCAGCGACGTCCGGGATCGAGAACGGCAGCGGCGGCGGCCCCGAAGATCATGCGCAGGGCCTGCTCGACCGACCATGGCGAGGCCGAAGGTGAACAGCAGGCCGAGCATCGGGTCCTGCGCGGTAGAAGCGGCGGAAGAGGAAGCCGCTCGATCACCACGCCGAGCAGCGCCACGGCCACGCGGCGAGACGACGAAGGCGCCGCCGAAGCCGAGCATAGTCGGCGATCTCGACCGTCGAGATAGGCGCCGATCGCGTAGAAGGCGCCGTGCGCCAGATTGACGATGCCGCCCAGGGAGAAGATCAGCGACAGCCCGAGCGCGATCAGCGAGGTAGTAGGCGCCCGTCGAGCAGCCCGTTGAGGATTTGCTCGAGGATGGAAGCAGGCAAGTTGGTCGGTGAGCGTCGAGGTGCCCTCATGCGTCAGACCGGGCGCTCAGCGAAGCGAGGCGCGCAGTGGCGCGGAAAGTCGTCGCAACGTCTCGGCCGGGCTGACGCGCCTCTCCGCGCACCGGAGAGAAGCGCCTCGGTGCCGCTAGGCGCGCGTTACGCTCGCCGCGATCGTGCAGGCGTTCTCCTCCTTGGTCGGCGGGATCGACTCGAGCGGCTGATCCTTGCCGGGCACGGCGGCGTCGATGACCGCGAGATCGTCCCACTTGTCCTTCATCTTGTCCTTCGGCTTCGGCTTCACCGCGTACATCTCCATGCATCAGCTGGTGGTCCCAGGCGCGGAAGTAGCCCTTGCGCGTCTTCAGGATGTCGAACTTGACGCCCTTCTCGAGGTAGCTCGATGAGCTTGGTCGCTGTCGGTGCTCTTGGTCTCGCCATGGCCTGCAGCCAGGATCTTCATCGCGATGTAGTCGCCCCAGGCCTGGTTCTCCGGCGGCTTGCCGCAGCTGGTCGGATGAAGCGCCTTGGTGAAGGCCTTCGAGGCCGGCGTCTTCGAGCCGAGTGGTGCCAGACGCAGCGGCCAGTGCCGCCGACAGCGTGTCGATGCCCGGCAGCCCAGGCCAGCACCGTGTCGAAGCCGCCGCCGGCGACCGGGAACGGCAGGCTTGAACTCGTTGTACTGCTTGAGGAAGTTGGTCGATCTGGTTGCCCGGCGAGATTGATGATCGACGAGGTCCGGCTTGGCGCTGCCGGATCTTCAGGATGTAGGGGCTGAAATCGGCCGAGTGTCGGTCGGCACCAGGTCGTCGCCCAGCTGCGATCGCCGCCGTTCTCCGCGCATGAAGCGCTTCGGCGACCCTTCAGCAGGTCGTGGCCGAAGGCGTAGTCGGCCGTCAGCGATGTACCACTTCTTGCCCTTGACCAGGCCGCTCGCGCAGCAGCGCCGTCGCCGACCGTCTTCGACGTACATCGTGTTGCGGCCTTCGATGTGGAACATGAAGCGGTTGCAGCCTTGCCGCGCAGCTCGTCGGAGTTGCAGCCGGTGTTGATGAACGAGCGTCTTGTTGCGACCGCGCCGACCTCGGCGATCGCGAGGCCCGAGGCCGAGCTGATCTCGCCCAGCAGGCACGTCGACGCTTGTCGCGCTCGATCATGCGTCTGCGCCTTGGTCGACCGCGGTCTGCGGGATTGACGCTGTCCTCGGCGAGCAGCTCGATCTTGCGGCCGAGCATGCCGCCGGCTGCGTTGATCTCCTCGACCGCGAGCTTCGCGCCCATGCAGCCGCGTATTCGCCGAGCGGGCCGAGGAAGCCGGTGCGCGGCGTGAGGTGGCCGATCTTGATGGTGTCGGCCTGCGCGCGGACGATCGCCGGAAAGCCGAGCGCCTGCGGCGGCAGCGGCGGTGCCGAGCGCGGCGGTCTTCTTCAGCACGTCGCGGCGGGACGTCGAGGGCGCGGGCGGATGCGCGGTGCGGCGATGCTTGTGCGGCATGGGGTGTTTCCTCCTTGGGGCGGCGTGAGGAATCGCGTGTTGCCACCATCGCCGACCCGTCGGTCGCGGGCTTGTCGGCTTGCTGTGTGTCCTGCCGGCGTTACCCTATGCCATTTCCCGGCCCGGGGCAACGCTGCGCAGATCGGCGGGCGTCGCCACGTACGCGTAGCCCGGTGTTGAGCGAAGCGAAACCCGGGTGGCTGCGGCGATGGCGACGTTCGCCCCGGGTTTCGCTTCGCTCAACACCGGGCTACAGTCGCGGGTACACCGCGCGGGTACACGCGTGCCACACGTCGTGGGTCGGACGTCGCGCACGTCGTGTCGCACGCGGGCACACCTCGGGCACACCTCGGGCACACCGCGGGGGCGCGGGTACACGTGCGCGCCGTTCGTCACACCCGCTCGATGATCACCGCGATGCCCTGGCCGACGCCGATGCACATCGTGGCGAGGGCGTAGCGGCCGCCGGTGCGCCGCAGCTGGTAGAGCGCGGTGGTCGACCAGGCGCGCGCCGCTCGCGCCGAGCGGATGGCCGAGCGCGATGGCGCCGCCGTTGGGATTGACGCGCGGGTCGTCGTCGGCGAGGCCGAGGTCGCGCAGTCACCGCGAGCGCCTGCGCCGCGAACGCCTCGTTCAGTTCGATCACGTCGATCTGCGCCGAGCGTCAGGTCCGGCCTGCGCCAGCAGCCTTGCTGCGTCGCCGGCGCCGGGCCGAAGCCCATGATGCGCGGCGCGACGCCGGCCGCGGCCGCCGACGACGCGCGCGCGCGGCGTCAGGCCGTGGCGGCGCGCCGCCTCCTCCGACGCGAGCAGCATCGCGCAGGCGCCGTCGTTGACGCCGGAGGCGTTGCCGGCGGTCACCGTGCCGTCGGGACGGACGACGCCCTTCAGCTTCGCCAGCGCCTCCGAGCGTGGTCGCGCGCGGGTGCTCGTCCTGCGTCGACGACCACGGGGTCGCCCTTCTTCGCGGGCAGCGTCACCGGCGCGATCTCCTCGTCGAGCAGCCGGCCGCGTCGCCGCGCGGCGCGCTGCTGGCTGCGCAGCGCGAAGCGCATCCTGGTCGGCGCGGCTCGATGCCGAATTCCGCGGCGACGTTCTCGGCGGTCTCCGGCATCGAGTCGATGCCGTACTTCGCCTTCATCAGCGGATTGACGAAGCGCCAGCCGATCGTCGTGTCCTCGATCTTCGCCGCGCGCGAGAACGCCTCGTCGGCCTTCGGCATCACGAACGGCGCGCGCGGCTCATGCTCTCCACGCCGCCGGCGATCATCAGCGTCGGCCTCGCCGCGCCTGATCGCGCGCGCCGCGGTGACGATGGCGTCCAGGCCCGAGCCGCACAGGCGGTTGATCGTGGCGCCGGGCACCTCGAGCGGCAGGCCGGCGAGCAGCAGCGCCATGCGCGCGACGTTGCGGTTGTCCTCGCCGGCCTGGTTGGCGCAGCCGAAGATGACGTCGTCGACGGCGCCCCAGTCGACGCCGGGTTGCGCTGCATCAGCGCCTCGATCGGCAGCGCCGCGAGGTCGTCGGTGCGCACCGGCGCGAGCGCGCCGCCGTAGCGGCCGAACGGCGTGCGGATCGCGTCGCAGATGTAAGGCGTCGGTCATGTGTCTCATGGCGGCAATCGTGGTGCGGCCGTGGCGCAGCGGCAGCGCCGGTCAGGCGCTGCGAGTTCGGCGAGAGTCGAGGCCGGGCGACGACGTCGATGCACGCGCAGGCCCTCGGCGTGCACGTCGATGCACGGCGAGGTCGGTGTAGATGCGGTCGACGCAGGCCGAGGCCGGTCAGCGGATAGGTGCAGCGCGGCACGATCTTGCTTCGCCCGCCTTGGTCAGGTGCTCCATCATCACGCACGCGCTTCGCGCCGAGGCCAGGTCCATCGCGCCGCCGACCGCGGGGATCGCGTCGGGCGCGCCGGTGTGCCAGTTGGCGAGATCGCCGTCGCCGACACCTGGAAGGCGCCGAGCACGCAGATGTCGAGGTGGCCGCCGCGCATCATCGCGAAGCTAGTCGGCGTGGTGGAAGAACGCGCGCGCCGGGCAGCGCGGTCACCGGCTGCTTGCCGGCGTTGATCAGGTCCGCAGTCCTCCTCGCCCTTCGCGCGGCGCCGGGCCCATGCCGAGCAGGCCGTTCTCGGTGTGGAGGATGATCTCGCGGTCCGTCGGGAGGTAATTGGCGACCAGCGTCGGCAGGCCGATGCCGAGGTTCACGTAGGCGCCCTCGGGGATGTCGCGCGGCGACGCGGGCGGCCATCTGGTCGCGGGTGAGTCGTTGCATGGCGGCTCCTTCATGCCGGGCTGCCGCGCCGGGCGGCGGTGCCGGCGCGCCGACCGACGACGCTGCCGACGAAGATGCCGGGGGTGACGACGGTCTCGGGGTCGAGCGCGCCGAGCTCGACGACCTCGTCGCACCTGCGCGACCGTGCAGTCTGTCGCGGCCGTGGCCATGACCGGCCCGAAGTTGCGCGCCGTCTTGCGGTAGACCAGGTTGCCCCAGCGGTCGCCGCGCAGTCGCCCTGATCAGCGCGCACGTCGCCGTGGAGCGGGTACTCGAGCACGTAGTCGCGGCCGTCGATCACGCGCGTCTCCTTGCCGCTCGGCCAGCAGCGTGCCGTAGCCCGTCGGGCGTGAAGAACGCGCCGATGCCGGCGCCGGCGGCGCGGATGCGCTCGGCGAGATTGCCCTGCGGCACCACTTCGAGTTCGATCTTGCCGGCGCGGTAGAGCGCCGTCGAAGACGCCACGAGTCGGTCTGGCGGGGGAAGGAGCAGATGATCTTGCGCACGCGCTTCGGCCTTCAGCAGCGCGGCCAGGCCGGTGTCGCCGTTGCCGGCGTTGTTGCTGACGATGGTGAGGTCGCTCGCGCCCTGCGCGATCAGCGCGTCGATCAGCGCGGAGGGCATGCCGGCCAGGCCGAAGCCGCCGATCATCACGGTCGCGCCGTCGCGGACGCCGGCGAGCGCCGCGGCAGCGACGGCGCGGTCTTGTCGATCATGGCTTCCTCGTGCCGTCGCGGCCGCCCCGCCGATCGGGTGCCGGTCGCCCTGCGCGCCGATGTCGGGCATCACCGCCTGCGCAGCCCGTCGGCGTGCGGCTACTTCACCAGATGCGTGTAGCCGTACAGCAGGATCATGGCACCCGCGATCGACAGGATCCAGCCGGCAGGATGGAAATTGCCGTCCGGCGATTTCCAGATCAGGCTGCTGATGAACCCGCCGACGATCGACCCGCCGATGCCGATGAGCGCGGTGAGCCACCACGCCATCGGCACCGGGCCCGGGATAGAACCAGCGCGCAAGGATGCCCACGATCAAGCCGACGATGACGGTCCAGATCAAGCCCATGATGCCCATGCGGTTCCCCATTCGTTGTTGGGTCGGAGTCCCCGGGCCCGCGGGCCCGGCGCGCGATCGACGCGGCCGCGCACGGGCGAGGTCGAAACGATGCTAGCACAGCAGCGGGATCGCGCACCCGAGTAAGGTGCACGGGGCTTCGCGCGACTCTGATGAACAACCTGAGGGAGTGCACGATGCCCTGTCATCCGCGTCCGTCCCGTCCCGCCCTCGCTGTCGCGGCCTGGGTCGCGCTCGGCGCCTGCGCCGTCGCCCTGCCCGGCGCAGCGGCGACCTGCGCCGTGACGAGCGGCCCGCAGACGACGGCGCTCGTGGAGCTCTACACGTCCGAGGGCTGCAGCAGCTGTCCGCCTGCCGACCGCTGGCTTTCGGCCACGTTCCCGCCGGGCGCCGCGCCGCCCGGCGCGATCCCGCTCGCTTTCCACGTCGACTACTGGGACCGGCTCGGCTGGACGGACCGCTTCGCTGCCGCCGCGTACACGCAGCGTCAGTACGCCGCGATGCACGCCGGCCGCGCCAGCTTCGTCTACACGCCCCAGGTGCTGGTGCAGGGCAGGGATTTTTCCCAGTGGAATGCGCAGGCGCGCGGCGCCGCGGCCGCCATCGCCGCGGTGAACGCCCGGCCGGCACGCGCCGAGATCACGCTGGAAGCGCTGCCGCAGCCCGGGTCCGTCGCCGTGAAGGCGGCGGTGCGGGTTCCGGCCGCCGCCGAGCGCAAGGGAGCCGCGGTCCACGTCGCGCTGGTCGACAGCCGGCTCGCTTCCGAGGTGAAGGCCGGCGAGAATCGCGGCGTCCGGCTGGTGCACGACCACGTCGTGCGCGCGCTGCGCGTGGGCCCCGGCGTGGATGCGACCGGGGGCGCGGCGACCGAGATGTGTCGTTCGCGCTGCCCGCCGAAGCGGGCCGGGCGACGACGCTGGTGGCGTTCGTGCAGAACCCGGATACCGGCGACGTGCTGCAGGCGGTGGCGTTGCCGCTGGCGTCGCCGCGTGCGCGCTCCGGTCGGCGAGCGTGTAGCCCGGCGTTGAGCGAAGCGTAACCCGTGGACCGTCCTCCGCCCGAACGCCCACCCGGGTTTCGCTGCGCTCAACCCGGGCTAGCAACCCGCGCAACGGTGCTACGGGCCGGTCAGTTCACCACCTGCGCCAGCTCGCCGGACTTGTATTCCCTCCGCCACCGAGTCCGGCGGCAGCGCCTTGATCTTCGAGCCCACTCCGCCGCCGCCGAACTGCTGGTAGCGGGTCTTGCAGATCAGCTTCGCCGCCTCGCGCGCGGGCTTCAGGTAATCGCGCGGGTCGAACGCGCTCTTGTGCTCGTTCAGGTACTTGCGGACGGCAGCCGTCATCGCGAGGCGGATGTCGGTGTCGATGTTGATCTTGCGCACGCCGTGCTTGATGCCTTCCTGGATCTCCTCGACCGGCACGCCGTAGGTCTCCTTCATCTCGCCGCCGTTGTCGCGGATGATCTGCAGCAGGTCCTGCGGCACCGACGAGCTGCCGTGCATCACCAGGTGCGTGTTCGGAATGCGCGCGTGGATCGCCTTGATGCGGTCGATCGCCAGGATGTCGCCCGTCGGCTTGCGCGTGAACTTGTAGGCGCCGTGCGACGTGCCGATGGCGATCGCCAGCGCGTCGAGCTGGGTCTTCTTGACGAAATCGGCCGCCTGGTCGGGATCGGTCAGCAGCATCTCGCGCGTCATCTTGCCTTCGGCGCCGTGGCCGTCCTCCTTGTCGCCCTTCATCGTCTCGAGCGAGCCGAGGCAGCCCAGCTCGCCTTCGACGGTGACGCCGATCGCGTGCGCCATCTCGACCACCTTGCTGCGTGACGCCGACGTTGTAGTCGTAGCTGGCGATCGACTTGCCGTCGGCCTCGCAGCGAGCCGTCCATCATCACGCTGGAGAAGCCGAGGCGCATCGCCTGCAGGCACATCGGTCGGCGACTGGCCGTGATCCTGGTGCATCACCACCGGGATGCCCGGGTAGCTCTCGACCGCCGCCGCGATCAATTCGCGCAGGAAGACCTCGCCTGCGTATTTCCGGGCGCCGGCCGACGCCTGCATGATCACCGGGCTGTCGGTCTCGGCGGCGGCCGCCATGATGGCCTGGACCTGCTCCAGGTTGTTGACGTTGAACGCCGGCAGGCCGTAGCCGTGCTCGGCAGCGTGGTCGAGCAGCTGGCGCATCGAGACGAGGGGCATCGCTCACTCCTTCGAAAGTCGGATCGCGGGGATGACCTCATTTTACCGGCATCCGGAGCGCGCCCGAGCGCGAAGGCCGAGGAGCCGCGTCGCGACGCCGGGCGGGCGGCCCGCACGTCCGGGCCCGCGGTCCGGCGCGACGGTGGCCGGACAGCGTCACGTTCTGCCCGTGGGCGACGGCGTGCGCCCGTGGAGCGTGCGGGGCGCCCCCGGGCGCGCCGGCACTGAAAACACTGCAGTTTTCGCGATCGGCGTCGAGCGCGCCGCGCCGGGAACGAAGCCCGCTGAACACGAAGAGGCGTCCTGGTGCGATTCCTGCAACGGTTGGTGGCCGGCGGCGTTGTGCCGACCGGAGGTAGTCGTCCGGAGCACCAGACACTCTCCATCGACCTCCCGGCGCGCGCGTCCGCCGTCGCGATGCCGGGACCGGTGGGCACCCGCCGCCACGCCGCACGCCATCCGCTCATGCTCGACTCGCCTCCGACCGACCCGTCGCAGCACGGCGCTCCCCAGCGGCAAACCGTCGGAACCGACGCCGGATCCGGCATGCCGCGCGCGCGGCCCGCCATCGACGCCCGGATGGACGAGCTTGCCCGCGCCAACGCGGCGCTGCAGGCCGAGATCCGCGATCATCAGCGCGCCGAGCACGAGCTGCGCGAAGCCAAGGAACGCCTCGCCCTGGCGCTCGAGGGCTCGCGCCTGGCGCTGTGGGACTGCGCGATCGACAGCGGCGATCTCTACCTGTCCGAGCAATGGGCCGCGATGCTCGGCGAGGCGCCCCGCGCCATCCGCACGACGCTGGCGGAGATGTTCGAGCTCACCCATCCCAACGAGCGCGACGCGCTGTACGCCAACTTCGCGGCCGCCCTCAAGGGGCACGTTCCGGAATACAAGGCCGAGCACCGCGTGCGCACGCGCAACGGGGAGTGGAAGTGGATCCTGAGCCACGGCAAGGTCACGCAGCGCTCGCCGGGCGGCCACGCGCTGCGCATGATCGGGACCAACGCCGACATCACCGAGCGCAAGCGCGCCGAAGTCCAGGTCCGCGAAAGCGAGCAGCGCTTCCGCGACGTGGTCGAGGCTTCCGGCGAGTACGTGTGGGAAACCGACTGCGAGTGGCGCTTCCGATACCTGTCCTGGCGCGCCGAGTCCGTGCTGGGACGCCCGATCGAGACGTTGCTCGGGCGGCGGGCCTGCGACTTCATGCCGCCGGGCGAGCACCAGCGCGTGACGCGCTGGATCGCCGCGAACTCGGTGCCGGGCGGGGCGTTCACCGATCTCGAGCACATGACCGTGACCGAATCCGGCGAGATACGCTGGCAATGGGTGAGCGGCAAGCCGGCGCACGACGAGACGGGCGCCGTGATCGCCTACCGCGGCACCGGCGCCAACATCACCGAGCGCAAGCGCCACGAGGCGCGCATCGAGCAGCTCGCCACGCGCGATGCGCTGACGGGGCTGCCGAACCGCGCGCTGCTGCAGGACCGGCTGGCGCACGCCGTCGCCGGCGAGCGCCGCGAGCACGGGCTCCTCGCCACGATGTTCATCGACGTCGACCGCTTCAAGACCATCAACGATTCGCTCGGCCACCACATCGGCGATGCGCTGCTCCAGCAGATGGCGGCGCGGCTCGTGAGCTGCGTGCGCGAAGAGGACACGGTCGCGCGCTCCGGCGGCGACGAGTTCGTGGTGGTGGCCGCGCACCTGCGGCAGGCGGAGGACGCCGCGCAGGTGGCGCGCACGATCCTGCGCCGCCTCAACGAGCCGTACGTCGTCGAAGGCCATCAGCTGGTGGCGACGTCGAGCATCGGGATCAGCCTCTTTCCCGGCGACGGCAACGACATCGACCTGCTGCTGAAGCACGCCGACACGGCGATGTACCACGCCAAGGCGGCCGGCGGCGACAGCTACCAGTTCTTCTCGGCCGAGATGAATGCCCGGGCGGTGGAGCGATTCGTCCCTGGAGAACGACCTGCGCCGCGCGCTCGAGGACGGCGCCCTCGAGCTGCACTACCAGCCGCTGGTCGAGGTGGACGGCGGCCGGATCGCCGGCGTCGAAGCGCTCGCGCGGTGGCGCCACGCCGGGCGCGGCATGGTCCCTCCCGCGCGCTTCATCGCGATCGCCGAGGAGACCGGGCTCATCGCCCCGCTGGGCGAGTGGGCGCTGACGCAGGCGTGCAGGCAGGGCAAGGCGTGGCACGACGCCGGGCACCGGGGGCTCAAGGTCGCCGTCAACCTGTCGCCCAGCCAGCTGCGCGACGCCCGCGGGTTCGCCCAACGGGTTGCCGCGATTCTCGCGGCCACGGGGTTCGAACCGGGCTGTCTCGAGCTCGAGATCACCGAGAACGTGCTAGTGCACCAGGTCGAGTCCAACTTCGACGCGCTGCGCCGGATCGCCGACTTCGGCGCGCGCCTGGTCGTCGACGATTTCGGCATGGGCTACTCGTCGCTCGGCTATCTCAAGCGGCTGCCGATCCACGGGCTGAAGATCGACCGCTCGTTCGTGCGCGACATCGCCGACGACGCCGACGGCGCGGCGATCGTGCGCGCCGTCGTCTCGCTCGCGCGGAGCCTGCAGCTCACCGTCACCGCGGAGGGCGTGGAAACGGCCGGCCAGCTGCAGCGGCTGCGGGAGCTGCACTGCGAGCGCTGGCAGGGTTTCCTGCTCAGCCCCGCCGTCGACGCGACGACGCTCGCCGCGCAGTTCCTGCGTGCCGATCAGTTCACCGCGCGGGTCTCGAGCATCGCCACCGCCGGCAGCGTCTTGCCTTCGAGGAATTCGAGGAACGCGCCGCCAGCCGTCGAGATGTAGGAAACGCGATCGGCGATGCCGAACTTGTTGATCGCGGCGACCGTGTCGCCACCGCCCGCGATGGAGAACGCGGGCGAGGCCGCGACCGCTTCGGCGATGGCCCGCGTGCCTTGCGCGAAGGCGTCGAACTCGAACACGCCGACCGGTCCGTTCCAGACGATGGTTCCCGCCTTGGCGATGATCATCTTCAGCACCGCGATGGTGGCCGGCCCGACGTCGAGGATCATGTCGTCCGGCCCGATGTTCTCGACCGCCTTCAGCGTCGCCGCGGCGGTGGCCGAGAACTCCGTGGCGCAGACCGCGTCGATCGGCACCGGCACCTTGCCCGGGAACGCGTCGAGGATCGCCTGCGCCTCGCCGACGAGATCGGGCTCGACAAGCGACTTGCCGACGTGCCCGTGCGCCGCGAGGATGAACGTGTTGGCGATGCCGCCGCCGACGATCAGCACGTCGACCTTCGCCGCGAGCGCCTTCAGCACGGTGAGCTTGGTCGACACCTTGGAACCGCCGACGATGGCGACGAGCGGCCGCGCCGGATGCGCGAGCGCCTTGCCGAGCGCGTCGAGCTCGGCGGCCAGCAGCGGACCCGCGCACGCGATCGGAGCGTGCCTGCGATGCCGTGGGTCGTCGCCTCGGCGCGGTGCGCGGTGCCGAAGGCGTCGTTGCAGTAGACGTCGCAGAGCTTCGCCATCTTCTGCGCCAGCGCGTCGTCGTCCTTCTTCTCGCCCTTGTTGAACCGGCAGTTCTCGAGCAGAACCACCTGGCCGGGTTGCAGCGCAGCCTGCCACGCGCCGCCGTCGACCCAGTCCCTGACCAGCGGGACCGGCATGCCGAGCAGTTCCGACAGGCGCGTGGCCAGCGGCGCCATCGAGTCCGCGGCGCTCCACTCGCCTTCCTTGGGGCGGCCGAGGTGCGACGTGACCATCACGGCGGCGCCGCGCGCGAGCGCGTCCCTGATGCCGGGGACCGAGGCGCGGATCCGGGTGTCGTCGGTGATGTTGCCGGCGTCGTCCTGCGGCACGTTGAGGTCGGCGCGGATGAAGACCCGCTTGCCGCGGACGTCGAGGTCGGACAGGCGTTTGAATCTCATGGCGTGCCCCGGCGGTCGGCTATTTCGACATCACGCGGACGAGGTCCAGCAGCTTGCACGAGTAGCCCCACTCGTTGTCGTACCAGGCGACGACCTTGACGAAGGTGCCGTCGAGCGCCATGCCGGCGTCGGCGTCGAACACCGACGTGCGGCTCTCGCCGCGGAAATCGGTGGCGACGACCTTGTCTTCGGTGTAGCCCAGCACGCCTTTCATCGGGCCGTCGGCGGCGGCCTTCATCGCCGCGCAGATGGCTTCGTAGGTGGCTTCCTTCATCAGCTCGACGGTGAGGTCGACGACCGAGACGTCGGAGGTCGGGACGCGGAAAGCCATGCCCGTGAGCTTCTTGTTGAGCTCGGGGATCACCTTCCCGACCGCCTTGGCGGCGCCGGTGGACGAGGGAATGATGTTCTCGAGGATGCCGCGGCCGCCGCGCCAGTCCTTGTTCGACGGGCCGTCGACGGTCTTCTGCGTGGCCGTGGCCGCATGGATGGTCGTCATCAGGCCGCGCTTGATGCCCCAGTTGTCGTGCAGCACCTTGGCCACGGGCGCCAGGCAGTTGGTGGTGCAGGAGGCGGCGGAGATGATGGCCTGGCCGGCGTAGGTCTTGTCGTTGACGCCGTACACGAACATCGGCGTGTCGTCCTTCGACGGGGCGGACATGAGGACCTTCTTCGCCCCGGCAGCGATGTGCTTGCCGGCCGTTTCCTTGGTGAGGAAGAGCCCGGTCGATTCGATCACGACGTCGGCCCCGACCTCGTTCCACTTGAGTTCCGCGGGATCCTTGACGGCGGTCAGCCGGATCTTGCGGCCGTTGACGACCAGCGTGTGGCCGTCGACGGCGATGGTGCCCTTGAAGCGGCCGTGGACGGAGTCGTAGTGGAGCATGTAGGCGAGGTAATCCGGCTCGAGCAGGTCGTTGATGCCGACGACCTCGATGTCGGGGAAGTCCTTCGCCGCGGCGCGCAGCACCATGCGCCCGATGCGTCCGAAGCCGTTGATGCCAACCTTGATCGTCATGCTGTTCTCCCGTTCAGATGATGTGAGGATTCTGTGTCGCTGCCACGGCGGTCGCGAGGGCGTCGAGATCGCGCCATCCGTAGCCGACTTCCACCAGATGCATGCCGTCCCATTCGAACGGCTGCTCGACGAGCAACTCGCCGCCGAGCCCTTCGTAGAATCTACGCGCTCCGTGATTTCCTGCGATGACCCAAGTCAAAAGTCCGGTCGCGCCGTGCGCGCGCTGGGCGTCGAGGACGGCGGCGACGAGCGCGCGGCCGTGACCGGCACGCTGGCGGCCGGCGGCAAGGTAGATCGCGGACAGTTCGGCGTTGAGTTCATACCGCGGCTCGGCGAGCATCAGGCCGCTCGCGAAGCCGCACACGCCGGAGTCGTCCTCGGCGACGAAGACGCTGGTGGTCCCGGGCGACGCGGAGAGGACGCGCTGCCACAGCGCCATGCTCTGCTCGACCTTCATGCCGTCGAGGTACGCGCCGGGCATCAGGCCGCGGTAGGTCGCGCGCCACGAATCCACGCGGACCTGCGCGATCGCCGCCGCGTCGGCGATGCCGGCACGCCGGATCGCGACCTTCGCGCCGGCGCCACCCGTCATGCCGCCGCGACGCGGCGCACGGCCGCCACGACGCCTTCGACGGTGATGCCGAAGTGCTTGAAGAGGACGCCCGCCGGCGCGCTCTCGCCGAACGTGTCGAGGCCCACCACGGCGCCGCGCGGGTCGTCGGCCGCGCCGACATACTTGCGCCAGCCGTCGGTGGCGCCCGCCTCCACCGCGACCCGCGGGACGCCGGGGGGCAGCACGCTGCGGCGCCAGTCGGCATCCTGCGCATCGAAGACGCGCGTGCAGGGCATCGACACGACGCGCGCGGCGATGCCGGCGTCGGCAAGCGCTGCGCGCGCGCCCATCGCCAGCGCGACCTCGGAACCCGTGGCGATGATGACCGCGCGGGCGCCGCCACCGTTCCAGTCGGCGAGCACGTAGCCTCCGCGGCGGATCGCCGCGATCGCCGCGCCGTCGCGCGGCTGGAACGGCACGTTCTGCCGCGTGAAAAGCAGGCACGTCGGGCCGTCGCGACGTTCGATCGCGGCCACCCAGGCAGCCGCGGTTTCCACCGTGTCGCAGGGGCGCCACAGGTCCATCTGCGGGATGAGGCGCAGGCTCGCGGCGTGCTCGACCGCCTGGTGCGTCGGGCCGTCCTCGCCGAGCCCGATCGAGTCGTGCGTGTAGACGAAGATCGCGCGGATCTTCATCAGCGCGGCCATGCGCAGCGCGTTGCGCGCGTAGTCGGAGAAGGTGAGGAAGGTGCCGACGTACGGGATGAAGCCGCCGGCGAGCGCCATGCCGTTGGCGATCGCGCTCATCGCGAACTCGCGCACGCCGAAATTGACGTAGTTGCCCGTCGCCGCGCGCGTGACCGCCACGCTCTTCGACCAGTTGGTGAACACCGAGCCCGTGAGGTCGGCCGATCCGCCGACCAGTTCCGGCAGCATCGGGGCCAGCGCCTCGAGCGCCTGCTGCGACGCCTTGCGCGTGGCCACGGTCTCGGCCTTCGCGGCCTGCGCCGCGATGAACGCGGCGCTGCGCTCCCCCCAGTTCGCGGGCAGGTCGCCGGCGACGCGCCGCGCGAACTCGGCGGCGAGCGCCGGATGCGCGTCGCGATAGCGGGCGTAGCGCTCGCTCCACTCGCGCTCCTGCCTCGCGCCGCGCTCGCGCGCATTCCACGCCGCGGCGACGTCGCCGGGGATCACGAACGGGGCGTGCTCCCAGCCGAGCGCCGCGCGGGTGGCGGCGACTTCCTTCTCGCCCAGCGCGGCGCCGTGGGCGTCGGCGGTGCCGGCCTTGGTGGGCGCGCCCTTGCCGATGATGGTCTGGCAGCAGATCAGCGTCGGCCGGTCGTGCACCTGCCGCGCGGCCTGCAGCGCGGCGTCGACGGCGGCGACGTCGTGGCCGTCGACGCGGGGAATCACGTTCCAGCCGTAGGCGGCGAACCGGCCGGGCGTGTCGTCGGTGAACCAGCCGCGCGTCGGCCCGTCGATCGAGATGCCGTTGTCGTCGTAGAGCACGGCCAGCTTGCCGAGCCCCAGGGTGCCGGCGAGCGAGCACGCCTCGTGCGAGATGCCCTCCATGAGGCAGCCGTCGCCGGCGAATGCGTACGTGCGGTGGTCGACGATGGCGTGCCCCGGGCGGTTGAACTCCTCCGCCATCAGGCGCTCGGCGAGCGCCATGCCGACCGCGTTGGCGAGACCCTGGCCGAGCGGGCCGGTGGTGGTCTCGACGCCGGGAGTGACGCCGAATTCCGGATGCCCCGGGGTCTTCGAGTGCAGCTGGCGGAAGCGCCGCAGTTCGTCGAGCGGCAGGTCGTAGCCGGTGAGGTGCAGCAGCGCGTACAGCAGCATCGAGCCGTGCCCGTTGGAGACGACGAAGCGGTCGCGATCAGGCCACCGCGGGTGCGCCGGGCTGTGGCGCAGGTGCCGCTGCCAGAGCGCGACTGCGATTTCGGCCATGCCCATCGGCATCCCCGGATGACCGGACTTGGCCGCTTCGACCGCATCCATCGCCAGCGCGCGGATCGCGTTGGCCTGCTGGCTACGGAAACGTCTGCGCTGGCGGTCATGGCAGGGCCGGTGGATTGCGGGACGGGAAACGGGGAGGTTGCGCAGAGCGGAAAGCGCGGCGCGCGCCGCGCGGTTGTCCAGGCCGGTCCGCCGTCTGCGCGGGCCGCCGGAACACGCATCCGCTCCGTCTGAAATTATCCCGTGTATGGGGTGCATGCGCAATGATCGACAGGTCGCCGCCGGTGCCCGCCGCGGCCGTCAACCGGCGCGCCCGGCGCGACGTTCTGGCACTTGTCGGCGGCGCCTCGCCGGCGCCGGGGTTGAACGGCGGCGGGATGGCCGCATGTAGACCCCATGACCCGGGTTCGCCCCGGGCAGCCGACGTACGCCGCGATGGCAGGAGGTTGCAACGTGATCAAGCTGGCCGATGCGATGCACGACGCCGATTTCGTCATGGTCGACGGCGTGATGTTCGAGACCGAGTACCTGCGCGTTCCGGACGAGTACACGGTGGCCGACGACGTCGTGCTCGAAGCCAAGCGCGGCGAGGACGAGATCGCGTTCACGCGCGGCGAGGTCGACGACGCCGAGTCGCTCGGCGATGGCGTCTACCGGCTGAAGTCCGGCGAACTCGCTGCGCTTCCTCACCAGCGCCACCGTTCCACTGAGCGCGCGCCCCTGCCGCGGGCGCGCCTGCAGGACGAACCCGAGGCGCGCGAGCGGTCCGCGGCCCGTTCGGGTACAATTTTCCGCTGACGTCCCGGCTACGGCCGGGCGAGCCCACCGGCGCGATCGACGGAGGGGACGATGGACGCAGGCGCAGGGACGCACTGAGGACGGGCAGTGGCGCGACGCTGCTCGCGCTGCTCGCGGCGGCGGGCTGGCTGCGCCAGGCGACGCCGCAGCGCAGGCGTGGAACAAGGCCGCGTTCGACGCCAAGACGATGGACGAGACGATGAAGGCGCTGGGCGGCGGCGCGCCGGCGCAGAGCAAGGACATCGCCTTCGTGTCGACGCCGGACATCGCCGAGAACGGCGCGGTGGTCCCGATCGGCGTCGCCAGCGCGCTGCCGAAGACCGAGGCGATCGCGATCCTGGTCGAGAAGAACCCGAACATGCTCGCGGCGCTGTTCGAGATCCCGCCCGGCACCGACCCGGCCATCTCCACCCGCGTCAAGATGGGCCAGACCTCGAATGTCTACGCTCTGGTCAAGGCGGACGGCAAGTACTACGTGGCCTCGAAGGAGATCAAGGTCACGCTCGGCGGTTGCGGCGGATAGGGGGCGGCGCATGGCAGATCCGATGAAAATCCGGGCGACGCTCGCGGGCGATTCGACCGAAGTGAAAGTGCTGATGAACCACGAGATGGAAACGGGCCAGCGCAAGGACGCGCAGGGCAAGGTGGTTCCGGCGTGGCACATCCAGACGGTCACCGCGACCTACGGCGGCAAGACGGTGCTGACGGCGCAGTGGGGGCCGGCGGTGGCGAAGAACCCGTTCCTGGCGTTCAAGTTCAAGGGCGGCGCCAAGGGCGAGAAGGTCCAAGTCACCTGGGTCGACAACAAGGGCGAGAAGCGCACCGACGAGGCCGCCATCGGCTGATCGCGGCAGTGCCTTCGGGCATGCCCGCCGCGCAAGCGTCACCCCGAGCGCGCGACAGACGCGCCGGAGCCATTCCCTGGAGGAGATTTCATGCGAGCCATGTCTTGCGGGTCCCGCGCGCTGGGCGGCCGGTGTCTTCGCGCTGGCGGCCACCACCGCGTTCGGCCAGGGCAGCACGGTCGACGAGATCGCCAAGTATCGCGCCGCGCTGCAGGACGGCAACCCGGCGGAGCTGTGGGAGGCGCGCGGCGAGGACCTCTGGAAGAAGCCGCGCGGGCCGAAGAACGTGTCGCTCGAGAAGTGCGACCTCGGCCTCGGCGCGGGCGTGGTCAAGGGCGCCTACGCGCAGCTGCCCAGGTACTTCGCCGACGCCGACCGCGTCATGGACCTGGAAACGCGTCTGGTCTGGTGCATGGTGCAGTTGCAGGGTTACGCCGAGGCGGATGCGAAGAAGGGCCCGTTCGGCGGCCCTGACCGGAAATCCGACATCGAGGCGCTCGTCGCCTACATCACCGGCGAAGCGCGCGGGGTGAAGATGAACGTCGCGCTCGGCCACCCGAAGGAGCAGGAAGCCTACCGGCTCGGCGAGAAGATGTTCTACTTCCGCGGCGGCCCGCACGATTTCGCCTGCATGACCTGCCACGGCGACGACAACAAGCGGATCCGGCTGCAGGACCTGCCCAACCTCACCAAGCCCGCGGGCGCGCAGCTCGCGTACACGACCTGGCCCGCGTATCGCGTCTCGCAAGGCGAGCTGCGGACGTTCCAGTGGCGGCTCAATGACTGCTTCCGCCAGCAGCGTTTCCCCGAGCTCGTGTTCACGTCGGACGCGTCGATCGCGCTGACGATGTTCCTCGCCCACAACGCCAATGGCGCAGCGTTCAACGCGCCGGCCATCAAGCGCTGACGGAGGCCGCCCCATGCAACGCAGGCATCTGATGCTGTGGCTCACCGCGATTCCCGGCGTCGCCGCGGTACTGTCGGGCTGCGCCACCGCGCCGAGCGACGCCGAGGTCTCGGCCAAGGCGGCCGCCATGCTGAAGGCCTCGTTCAAGGAGACCGGGCAGGCGAAGCTCGATCGGCTCGACCAGGACGACACGCAGAAGACGTGCAGCGCCTACGCGGGCAAGGCGCTGCCCGGCGAGGCGGCGGAGCGGATCGAGAAGGCCAACCTGGCGTCGATCGCGTGGCCGGCCGACGGCAAGTATCTCGGCGACTGGAAGAGCGGCGAGCGGATCGCGCAGTCCGGCCAGGGCATGCAGTACTCCGACGACCCGAAGCAGCCCTCGGGCGCCAACTGCTATGCGTGCCACCAGCTGGCGCCGCAGGAGCTGTCGTTCGGCACGATCGGCCCCAGCCTCTACCAGTTCGGCAAGGCGCGCGGCTACGCCGTGGACATCCAGAAGTACGCCTACGGCAAGATCTACAACGCCCAGGCCTACAGCGCCTGCAGCAACATGCCGCGCTTCGGCCACAACCGGATCCTCACCGAGCAGCAGATCAAGGACGTCGTCGCGCTGCTGATGGACCCCGCGTCCCCCGTCAACAAGTGAAGGCCCGCGCGGCCCGGTCATGTGTCTTCCGGTGATGCGCAGCCCGGCGTTGAGCGCAGCGAAACCCGGAAAAGTGGGGTCAGACACTACTTTTCCTGCAAAGCGCGCCATCCGCTCCCGCAGTGGCGACGAAAAGTAGTGTCTGACCCCACTTTTCCGGGTTTCGCTGTCGCTCAACGCCGGGCTACCAGGGCGGCTGCGCGACGGGCCTCCCGTCGATTGTACGCATGAACCGCCGCGACTTCCTGCAGCTCCTCGCCGCCGGCGCCGCCGCGGGGATTCCCCTCGACGCGAAGGAAGCGCTGGCCCAGGGCGACGCGGCCGCGGCGGCGTACGACGTGCCGCGCTTCGGCAACGTGAGCCTGCTGCACTTCACCGATTGCCACGCGCAGCTGCTGCCCTCGTTCTACCGCGAGCCGAGCGCCAATCTCGGCATCGGCGACGCGCGCGGCCGGCCGCCGCACCTCGTCGGCGAGGCCCTGCTGCGGCACTTCGGCATTCCGCCGGGAACGCGCGACGCGCACGCGTTCACCTACCTCGACTTCGCGGCGGCAGCGAAGACCTACGGCGCCGTCGGCGGCTTCGCCCATCTCGCGACGCTGGTGAAGCGGCTGAAGGCGGCGCGGCCGGGCGCGCTGCTGCTCGACGGCGGCGACACGTGGCAGGGCTCGGCGACCGCGCTGTGGACGAGGGGCCAGGACATGGTCGACGCCGGCAAGCTGCTCGGCGTCGACGTGATGACCGGGCACTGGGAATTCACGCTGGGCGCCGAACGGGTCAGGGAGATCGTCGACCGCGATTTCTCCGGCCGGATCGAATTCCTGGCGCAGAACATCAGGACGGCGGACTTCGGCGACCCGGTGTTTCCCTCGCACGTGATCCGGCAGATCAACGGCGTGCCGGTCGCGATCATCGGCCAGGCCTTTCCGTACACGCCGATCGCCAACCCGCGCTACTTCGTGCCCGAGTGGACCTTCGGCATCCAGGACGAGACGCTGCAGAAGGCGGTGACCGAGGCGCGCGGCAAGGGCGCGCAGGCCGTCGTGCTGCTCTCCCACAACGGGATGGACGTCGACTTGAAGCTCGCCTCGCGCGTGAGCGGCATCGACGCGATCCTCGGCGGACACACGCACGACGGCGTGCCGGCGCCGACGCTGGTGGGCAACGCGGGCGGGCAGACGCTCGTCACCAACGCCGGCAGCAACGGCAAGTACCTCGCCGTGCTCGATCTCGACGTTCGCGGCGGCCGGGTCGCCGACTTCCGCTACCGGCTGCTGCCGGTGTTCTCGAACCTGCTGCCGCCCGATCCGGCGATGGCGGCGCTGATCGAAAGGATCCGCGTGCCCCATCGCGAAAGGCTCGACGAAAAGCTCGCGGTGACCGAGGGCCTGCTCTACCGGCGCGGCAACTTCAACGGCACCGCCGACCAGCTGATCCTCGACGGGCTGCTGGCGGAGAAGAACGCCGAGATCGCGTTCTCGCCGGGCTTCCGCTGGGGAACGACGCTGCTGCCCGGGCAGGCCATCACGTACGAGCACCTGATGGACCAGACGGCGATCACCTATCCCTACGTGACCGTCAACGAGTTCACCGGCGAGATGATCAAGACGATACTCGAGGACGTCGCCGACAACCTGTTCAATCCCGATCCCTACTATCAGCAGGGCGGCGACATGGTGCGCGTGGGCGGTCTGCAGTATGCGATCGCCCCGAACGCCGCGATGGGGAGCAGGATCACCGCCATGACGCTCAACGGCAAGGCGATCGACGCGGCGAAGAAATACAAGGTCGCCGGCTGGGCTCCGGTGTCGGAGGAGGCGAAGGCCGCCGGCGGGGAGCCGATCTGGGACCTGATGGCGCGCTACCTGCGCGCGCAGAAGACGATCCGTCCGCGCGCGCTCAACCTGCCGAAAGTCGAAGGCGTCGCCGGCAACCCCGGCATGGGCTTGAGCGAAACCGCTACTGCGCACAAGTTTGCTCCGGCGCGGGGTGGGCTGCCCGTCGCGGGCGCCTTAAGCCGCCAGCACGGCGGGGCCGTCAGGCTCCACCGATGCGGCGGCGCCCGAAGCCCGTGACGGGCAGCCCACCCCGCGCAGCGCATCACACCGGCTCTTAGGCGAGCGTGACCCGCGCGAATCGCCGCTTGCCCGCCTGCACCACGACCGTCGTGCCGGCGGCGATCACGAGACCCTTGTCGGCAACGACCTCGCCATCCACCTTGAGCCCGCGCTGGGCGATGAGGCGGAAAGCTTCGGAGGTCGACTCGACGATCCCTGCCTGCTTCGCGAGCTGGGTGATCGGCAGGGCGGCGCCCGCCGTGTGCAGCGTGACGTCCGGCATGTCCTCCGGCAGCGCGCCCTGCCGGAACCGCGCCTCGAACTCGGCGAGCGCGTGCTCCGCCGCCGCCTGCGAGTGGAAGCGGGCGACGATCTCCTGGCCCAGCGCCACCTTGGCCTCGCGCGGGTTGCGGCCGTCGGCGCACTCGCGCTTCAACCTCGCCACGTCCTCGAGCGGCCGGAACGACAGCAGCTCGTAGTAGCGCCACATCAGGTCGTCCGAGATCGACATCAGCTTGCCGAACATCTCGTTCGCCGGCTCGGTGATGCCGATGTAGTTGTCGAGCGACTTGGACATCTTGTTGACGCCGTCCAGCCCTTCGAGCAGCGGCAGCGTCAGGATGCACTGCGGCTCCTGCCCGTAGTGCCGCTGCAGCTCGCGGCCGACCAGCAGGTTGAACTTCTGGTCGGTCCCGCCCAGCTCGACGTCGGACTTGAGCGCGACCGAGTCGTAGCCCTGCGCCAGCGGATAGAGGAACTCGTGGATGGCGATCGGCTGGCCGCCCTGGAACCGCTTGGCGAAGTCGTCGCGCTCGAGCATCCGCGCCACCGTGTACCGCGAGGCGAGCCTGATCATGCCGTCCGCGCCGAGCGGCGAGAGCCAGGTCGAATTGAACGCCACCTCGGTCCTTTCCCGATCGAGGATCAGGAACACCTGGTCGGTGTAGGTCTTGGCGTTGGCGTCGATCTCCTCGCGCGAGAGCGCCGGACGCGTCACGTTGCGGCCGGTCGGATCGCCGATCAGCCCGGTGAAGTCGCCGATCAGGAAGGTGATGTGGTGGCCGAGATCCTGCAGCTGGCGCAGCTTGTTGAACTGCACGGTGTGCCCGAGGTGCAGGTCGGGCCGGGTGGGGTCGAAACCCTCCTTGATCCGCAGCGGCTGTCCCCGCTGCAGCTTGGCGACGAGCTCGCTCTCGACCAGCAGTTCGTCGGCGCCGCGCTTGAACACGGCCAGATGGTGCGGGATGTCGAACGGCATGGGGGCAGGGTGGGGCCGGAGGTCCGGGGGAGCGTGCGGCAGGGCACCGAACCGGATTTGCTAGAATCGCGGCTCCGCCCGTTTCCCGGCTGGCAATGGCCACGTTCAAACCTCCGATTCTAGCGCAAAGCCTGCGTCGCACGATGACCCGCGCGGCAGGGGCATGGTCGATGGGGCAGTGGCTCGCCCTCGCGGTCCTCGGGATGTCCGGCGTCGCCGCGTTCGGGATCGCGCCGGACACCACGCTGGAAACCGTGCAGGTGCAGACGATCCGCCGCGACCTGCCGAATCCGGCCCGGATCGCGGCCGACGTCGCGGGCGCCGCAGCGCTCGACAGCCACTACTGGCGCGAGGAACGCATCCGGCGCGGCGACACCCTCGGCAGCGCGCTGGCCCGCCTGGGCGTCGACGATCCCGAGGCGCTGTCCTTCGTTCGCCTCGATCCGGCGGCGCGACCCTTGTACCGCCTGCGCCCGGGAAAGGCCCTGCGCGTGGAGACCGACGCCGCCGGCCGCCTGATCACGCTGCGGTTCGTCGCGGACAACGGGGACTTGCTCGTGATCGGACGCGAAGGCGAAGCGTTCGCGGCGACGGCCGCGCCCGCCCCTGTCGAAATACGCTGGGAAGCGGGGGCCGGCGAGATCCAGTCGTCGCTGTTCGCGGCGGCCGATGCGATCGGACTGCCGGACTCGGTCACGCTGCAGATCGCCGAGGTCTTCGGCGGCGACATCGACTTCTATCACGACCTGCGGCGCGGAGACCGGTTCAGCGTCGTCTACGAAATTCGCCACGTGGACGGCGAGGCGGTCGGGGCCGGCCGCATCGTCGCGGCCGAGTTCACCAACCGCGGCAAGACGTCGCGCGCCTATCTGTGGCGCGACGCCGCCGGCGAGGAGTCGTACTACACCGAGGACGCCATGCCGTTGCGCAAGACGTTCCTGCGCTCGCCGATGGAGTTCTCGCGGATCGCGTCGGGGTTCTCGGGCGCGCGGCTCCACCCGGTCTTCAACGAGTGGCGCGCGCACAAGGGCGTCGACTTCTCCGCCCCGGCGGGTACGCCGGTCCGGGCGACCGGCGACGGGAACGTCCTCTTCGCCGGCACGCAGAACGGTTACGGCAACGTGATCCACCTCGGGCACCGGGGCCAGTTCTCGACGCTGTACGCGCATCTTTCGCGGTTCGCGCCGCAGATCGGGCCGGGCGCCCGCGTCGCGCAGGGCGAGGTCATCGGCTACGTCGGCCAGACCGGCTGGGCCACCGGCCCGCATCTTCACTACGAGTTCCGCGTCGGCGACGAGCAGCGCGATCCGATGACCGTCGTGCTGCCCGACGCCCCGCCGCTGGTCGGCGCCAACCGCCGCAGCTTCTTCGCCGGGATCGAGCCGGCCGGCGCGCAGTTGGCGATGACGCGGTCGCGCTCCGGCCCGCTCCTCGCCGCCGCCGAGTAGCCATTCCCGGTCCGCGGGAACCCTGCGCATGCGCCGCGAACGCTTCGTCGGCGTGATGTCCGGCACCAGCCTCGACGGCGTCGACGCGGTCCTGGCCGAATTCGCCGACGCTTCGTGCCGCTGCGTGGCGGCTGTCCACCGCGCGTTCCCGGAAGCGCTGCGCACCGAGCTCATGGCGCTGCAAAGCTGCGGGCCCGACGAACTGGCGCGCGCGGCGCGGGCGGCCAACGCGCTCGCCGACGCCTACGCCGACGCCATTGCCGCGGTGCTCGCCGCGGCCGGCGTCGCGGCGGCCGACGTCGTCGCCGCGGGCGTCCATGGCCAGACGGTTCGCCACGCCCCCGCCGAAGGCTGGACGCTGCAGCTCAACAACGCGGCGCGCGTGGCCGAGAAGGCCGGGCTGACGGTCGTCGGCGATTTCCGCAGCCGCGACGTCGCCGCCGGCGGCCAGGGCGCGCCGCTGGTCCCCGCCTTCCACGCCGCGCTGTTCTCGCGGCAGGACATCCATCGCGTCGTCGTCAACGTCGGCGGCATCGCCAACCTCACGGACCTGCCGCCGCCCGGCGCCGGTGGCATCGTGCGCGGTTTCGACACCGGGCCCGGCAACGTGCTGTTGGACCTCTGGTGCGCGCGGCACCGCGGGGCCGCCTACGACGAGGACGGCCGCTGGGCGCGCACGGGGCGTGCGGACGCCGCGCTGCTGGCCGCGTTGCTGGCCGAGCCGTTCTTCGCCGCGCCGCCGCCGAAGAGCACCGGCCGTGACCTCTTCAACGCGGCCTGGCTCGATCGCCGGCTGGCCGAGCACGCGCAGCGCGCCGGCGGCGCACAGGCGCCGGCCGACGTCCAGGCCACGCTGGTGGCGCTGACCGCGCGCACGATCGCCGATGCGATCGCCGCCCGCTGCCCCGGGGCAGCCGACGTGCTCGTGTGCGGCGGCGGGGCGAACAACGCTGCGCTGATGGCCGCGCTGGCGAGCGCGCTGGCGCCGCGCGGCGTCGCAACGACGGCAACGCAGGGGGTTGCCGTCGGGCACGTCGAGGCGCTCGCCTTCGCGTGGCTCGCCCGCGAGACGATGGCGGGCCGTCCGGGCAACCTGCCGGCGGTCACCGGCGCGCGCGGGTTGCGCGTGCTCGGCGCCATCCATCCGCGCTGATGACAGGATGAAAAACGGGGCCGCGCGGGCCCCGTTTTCAGTGCAGCGGTAGTTTGCCGTTCAGGCGGAGAACGACGACCCGCAGCCGCAGGTGGTGGTGGCGTTCGGATTCTTGATCACGAACTGCGCGCCTTCGAGCCCTTCCTGGTAGTCGATCTCGGCGCCGACCAGGTACTGGTAGCTCATCGGGTCGATCAGCAGCGTGACGCCGTTCTTGACCATCGCCGTGTCGTCTTCGTTGGTGACCTCGTCGAACGTGAAGCCGTACTGGAACCCGGAGCAGCCGCCGCCGGTGACGAACACGCGCAGCTTCAGCTCGGCGTTGCCTTCTTCCTCGATGAGGGACTTCACTTTCTCCGCGGCGTTGTCGGTGAAGACCAGCGGTGCGGGCATCTCGGTCATCGCGTTCATGGAAGCTCCTTGCATGGGGTGCAGTCATTATCGGGGCATTCGCGGTTTCCCGGCAACCCTGCTGCCGGTAGGGCGGGGACGGGGAAGACGCCTTCAACCGCTGCTCTGACGCTTCAATTCGACCACCGCGGCGGTCCCCGGTTCGCTGTGGTTCAACCGGCCTTCGATCACGGCGCCGACGTGCATTTCGAGCGTGCGGTACGAAACGTCGCCGGTGATGCGGGCCTTGCCCTGCAGCTCCAGGTGATCGCCGACGGTGACCGGGCCGATGACGGTGCCGTTGACCACGACGTGCGAAACCCGGATTTCGCCCTCGATGCGCGCCTGCGCGCTGACGACCAGCGTGCCGGGCTCGCCTTCGGCGGCGATCACGTTGCCGTGCACGTGCCCGTCGATGCGCAGGCCGCCCGTGAACGTGACGTCGCCGTGAACCACGGTCCCGGCGCCGATCAGGCTGTCAATGCGCTTCTGCGCCGAGCGCTTCTTGCGGTCCCACATGGGTCCTCCCTAGGTCAGATTCAAGGTCCGCGTCGCCCGCGGGTTGGCCTGGCCGGTTTCGTAGGCGCGCGCCGTGACGGCGCGGAGCGTGGCGCCGGGCGGGGCGCGAAACGAGCCCTCAACCCGTTGATAATACTTGAAGTTGAGCTTGAGCGCCGAGGCGGTGGCGGGCTGCTCGTCGGGCAGCGTCAGCACGACGGGCCGCGCCGCGCCGCCGTCGCCGGCCGCCGGCAGCAGCGTGAACTGCAGCACCACCGTGCCCTCGAAGTCGCCTTTCGGGTTGCCGCCGCGCGCCACGAGCATGCCGTAGCGGTAGGTGTCGTCGCGGATGCGCTCGACGGCAAGGCGCTGGATCGACAGCCCCACCTGCTTGTTCGAGTCCGCCACCAGCTTCTGCAGGAAGACGAGGTCCTCCTTCAGCTGCGCATTCTCGCCCTGCAGCTCGGCGATCTGCTTGATCAGCGTCGAGTGCGACCCCTCCTTCATCGCCAGCTCGCTCGCCAGCCAGGAATTCCTGCTCCGCAGCTCGGTCGTCTCCGCGCGCAGCCGCGCGACGTCCACCTGGAGCGCGGCGAGCTGCCCCTCGACCTCCTTGCGGTTGAAGCCGCCGAAGATCTGCCCGAAGTCGAAGCCCCACCACCACATGCCGCCGACGATCGCCACCAGGGCGACGCCGAGGACGGCGCGCCATGGCCACGACAGGTGGGTGCGCACCGCCATCCGCGGAGCGCTGATGCCGAAGTGCCGGCGCGCCCGGCGCCACCATGCGGGTGCGGCCACGTCGCGGGGCCGGCTAGGGCAGGACCGGCAGCGCGGTGAGGCCGGTCGTTTCGGCCAGCCCGCACATCAGGTTCATGTTCTGGATCGCCTGCCCGGCCGCGCCCTTGACCAGGTTGTCCTCGACGGCGAGGATCAGCGCCATGTCGCCGCCCTGCGGACGATGCACGGCGATGCGGCAGACATTGGATGCGCGCACGGAGCGCGTGTCGGGTGCGCTGCCGGGCGGCATGACGTCGACGAACGGCTCGCCGGCGTAGCGCTTTTCGTAGAGCGCCTGGAGGTCGACGTCGGGACGGGTCAGCCGCGCGTACAGCGTGGCGTGGATGCCCCGTATCATCGGCGTGAGGTGCGGCGTGAACACCAGCTTGACCGGCCCGCCGGCGACGCCCTGCAGCCCCTGCACGATCTCCGGATGGTGGCGGTGCCCCTTCACGCTGTAGGCCTTGAAGTTGTCGGAGGCTTCCGCGAACAGCAGGCCGACTTCGGCCTTGCGTCCGGCGCCCGGAGACGCCGGACTTGCAGTCGGCGATCAGGTGGTCGGCGTCGACGACGCCGGCCTCGAGCAGCGGCAGGAATCCGAGCTGCACCGCGGTCGGGTAGCACCCGGGATTGCCGACGATGCGCGCCCCGCGAATCGCGTCGCGGTGCATCTCCGGAAGCCCGTACACCGATTCCGCAAGCAGGTCGGGGCAGCCGTGCGGCATCCCGTACCACTTCTCGAACACGGCGGCGTCCTTCAGCCGGAAGTCGGCGGCCAGGTCGATGATCTTCGTCCGGCCGGCGGTGAGCTCGCGCGCCTGCGCCATCGCCACCCCGTGCGGTGTCGCGAAGAAGACGATGTCGCAGCCCGCGAGGTCGGCGTCCGCCGGATCGGCGAAGGCGAGGTCGTAGCGCCCGCGCAGGCTGGGGAACATGTCGGCCACCCGGGTGCCGGCATCCTTGCGCGACGTGATGGCGCGCACCTTCGCCTTGGGGTGCTGCGCCAGCAGGCGCAGCAGCTCGACGCCGGTGTAGCCTGTACCGCCTACGATGCCGATGGAGATCATGGGTTGCCTCGTGGAAACACCTGCGGCTTCGATCGCGACGCGGGCAACGATTCTAGCATCGCCCGCCGCGGCGGCCCGATGACGTCGTCATGGCGGCCCCGGCGGCGTCCGGTGCGTTGCCCCCCAGGAATGACAAAGGCCGCCAACGCGGCGGCCTTCGCGGCGGAGCGCTTTGCGGATCAGCGCTTCGAGAACTGCTTGCGGCGGCGCGCCTTGTGGAAGCCGACCTTCTTGCGCTCGACCTCGCGGGCGTCGCGCGTGACGAGCCCGGCCTTGGACAGCGTGGGCTTCAACGCGGCGTCGTAGTCGATCAGCGCCCGGGTGATGCCGTGGCGCACCGCGCCGGCCTGGCCGGACTCGCCGCCGCCGGCGACGTTGACCATGATGTCGAACGTCGTGTCGTGGTTGGTGAGCTTCAACGGCTGGCGCACGACCATGCGGCCCGTTTCGCGGCCGAAGAACACGTCGATCGGCTTTTCGTTGACGACGATGTTGCCGGTGCCCTTCTTGAGGAACACGCGGGCCACCGAGCTCTTGCGACGGCCGGTGCCGTAATAGTAGTTGCCGATCATGGCGGGTTCAGATGTCCAGTGGTTTGGGTTGCTGCGCGGCATGCGGGTGAGCGTCGCCGGCGTAACACTTGAGCTTCTTCAGCATCTTGTAGCCGAGCGGGCCCTTGGGGAGCATGCCCTTGACGGCGATCTCCAGCGCCCGGCCGGGAAAGCGCGCCTGCATCTTGGAGAAGTTGGTCGTCCGGATGCCGCCGGGGTAGCCGCTGTGCCGGTGGTAGAGTTTGTCCTCGGCCTTGTTGCCGGTGACGCGGATCTTCTCGACGTGGGTGACGACGATGAAATCGCCGGTGTCCATGTGCGGGGTGAAGATCGGCTTGTGCTTGCCGCGAAGGCGCAGGGCGATCTGGCTCGCCAGCCGGCCGAGGACCTTGTCGGTCGCGTCGACCACGAACCAATCCGGCTTGATGTCCTGCGGTTTGGCGGAGAAGGTTTTCATCGGTGATCCCCCCGTAGGGGTCAATTTTGCAAAGTCTTGAATAGTAATATGCGGCACCCCATCCTGTCAATTTCGGCAACCGGGGCGGCCGCTGGCGAGGGGCAGGCATGAAAACCAGGATCAAGTGGGTCGAGGGCGTGAGCTTCGTCGGCGAGACGGGGAGCGGGCATGCGGTCGTGATCGACGGCGCGCCGGAGAACGGCGGCCGCAACCTCGGGGCGCGGCCGATGGAGCTGGTGCTCACCGGCACCGCCGCCTGCACCGCCTTCGACGTGGTGGAGATCCTGCGCAAGGCGCGCCAGCCGGTGGCCGATTGCGTGGTCGAGGCCGAGGCGACGCGCGCCGCCACCCCGCCCAAGGTCTTCACCCACGTCCATTTCAGGTATCTCGTCGCCGGGCGCGGGCTCGATGCGCACCAGGTCGAGCGGGCGGTGAAGCTGTCGAAGGACAAGTACTGCTCGGCGACGCTGATGATCGCGAAAACGGCCGAGATCACCTACGAGGTGACGATCATCGAGGGCGACGCGGTGCCGACGCCGGTGCCCGATTGACCGGTTGCCCCGGGTTTCGCTGGCGCTCAACGCCGGGCTACTCCGCACCGGGCCACCTTCGCCGCGTAGCCCCGACCGTGTAGCCCGGCGTTGAGCGCCAGCGAAACCCGGGGATGGCCTGCCCGCGAAGCGCGGCGCCCCGTTCGTTCACGCCGCGTCGCGCAGCACCCGGATCAGGCTCGAGCTGTCCCCGCGGCCGCCGCCCATCGCCTGCACGCGGGCGTAGAACTGGTCGACCAGCGCGGTGACCGGCAGCGCGGCGCCGTTGCTGCGGCTCTCGGCGATGCACAGCCCCAGGTCCTTGCGCATCCAGTCGACCGCGAACCCGAAGTCGAACTTGTCGGCGGCCATGGTCTTGCCGCGATTGTCCATCTGCCACGACTGCGCCGCGCCCTTGCCGATCACGTCGAGCACGCGCTCGACGTCGAGCCCGGCCTTCCCGGCGAAGTTGACGCCCTCGGCCAGCGCCTGGACCAGCCCGGCGATGCAGATCTGGTTGACCATCTTGGTGAGCTGCCCGCTGCCCGGCCCGCCCATCAGCGTGACCGCCCGCGCGAAGTGCGCCAGCACGGGCTCGGCGCGGGCGAAGGTGGCGTCGTCGCCACCCACCATCACGGTCAGCTTGCCGTTCTCGGCGCCGGCCTGGCCGCCGGAGACGGGGGCGTCGAGAAAGCCGATGCCGACCGCGCCCGCCGCAGCGTGGATCTCGCGCGCCACCTGCGCCGAGGCGGTGGTGTGGTCGACGAGGATCGCGCCGGGCTTCATCGCCGCCAGCGCCCCGCCCTCGCCCAGGACGACGGCGCGCACGTCGTCATCGTTGCCGACGCACATCATGACGATGTCGGCACCGGCGACCGCCGCGGCGCGCGTCGCCGCGGCGCGGCCGCCGTGCTGCCCTGCCCAGCGCGCCGATTTCTCGGCGTTGCGGTTCCACACGCTCGACCCGATGCCCGGCGCGGGCGAGATGCCCGGCCATCGGATAGCCCATCACGCCCAGGCCCAGGAAGGCCAGTGTTTGCGTCGCCATCGTTCACTCTCCGGAAATGCGTTCGCCGCCGGCCTTCGGCGCGACCCGCTTCGTCTTGATGCGAGGGTGGTAGCGCCGCTTCAGCAGCACGATCGCCACCGCGAGCGCCAGCGTCACCGCGTTGGCGAGGATCACCGGCAGCGCGTTGACGCGGATGCCGTACCAAAGCCACAGCGCGACGCCGGCGATCAGGATCCCGAACATCCACCACGAGATGTCGTGCGCCGAGCGCGTCTTCAGGATGCGCAGCAGCTGCGGCACGAAGGCGATGGTCGTGAGCGCCCCGGCGGCGAAGCCGAGCGCGTCGTCGGACACGGCCGCGAACGCCGTCATCGCGAAGTCCCGGCGAGCGCGGCGCGGGCCGCGGCGACGGCCGCGCGCACCTGCGCCGGCGCCGTGCCGCCCGGATGGTCGCGGCTCGCCACCGAGCCGTCGAGCGTCAGCACGGCGTACACGTCGTCGCCGATCGCCGGCGCGAACGACTGCAGGTCGGGCAGCGGCAGGTCGGGCAGGTCGACGCCCTTCGCTTCGGCGTGGCGGACGGCGCGCGCGACGGCCTCGTGGGCGTCGCGAAACGCCATGCCCTTCTTGACGAGGTAGTCGGCGAGATCGGTCGCCGTGGCGTAGCCGTCGCTCGCCGCCTGGCGCATCCGCGGGGCGTCCACGCGGATGCCGGTCGCCACCAGGTCGGTCATCACCGCCAGCGTGTCGGCGAGCGTGTCCACGGCGTCGAACAGCGGTTCCTTGTCTTCCTGGTTGTCCTTGTTGTAGGCGAGCGGCTGGCCCTTGACGAGCATCAGCAGCGCGACGAGATCGCCGACGACGCGCCCGGTCTTGCCGCGCACCAGCTCCGGCACGTCGGGGTTCTTCTTCTGCGGCATGATCGACGACCCGGTGCAGAAGCGGTCGGCGAGCATGACGAACCCGAAGCGCGGGCTCATCCACAGGATCAGCTCCTCGGCGAAGCGCGACAGGTGCAGCATCGCGAGCGAGGCGGCGGTCGTGAATTCGATCGCGAAGTCGCGGTCGGAGACGGCGTCGAGCGAATTGCCGCACAGCGCCTCGAAGCCGAGCTCCGCGGCCACCCGCGCGCGGTCGATGGGGAAGCTCGTGCCGGCCAGCGCGGCGCTGCCCAGCGGAAGCCGGTTGACGCGCCGGCGGCAGTCGGCGAGGCGCTCCGCGTCCCGGGCGAGCATCGCTTCGTAGGCCATCAGGTGATGGCCGAAGGTCACCGGCTGCGCGACCTGCAGGTGCGTGAAGCCCGGCATGATCGTGCCGGCGTGCGCTTCCGCGAGGTCGATCAGCGCGTGGCGCAGCCCGCCCAGCGCCGCGGACAGCGCATCGATCTCGCCCCGCAGCCACAGCCGGATGTCGGTGGCGACCTGGTCGTTGCGCGAGCGCCCGGTGTGCAGGCGCTTGCCGGCCTCGCCCACCAGCGCGGTCAGGCGCCGCTCGATGTTGAGGTGCACGTCCTCGAGGTCGCGCGACCACGCGAACTCGCCGCGCTCGATCTCGCCCTCGATCTGCCGCATGCCGCGCTCGATCGCGGCGAGATCGGCGGCGCCGAGCACGCCGACCGCGGCGAGCATCCGGGCGTGCGCGAGCGAGCCCGCGATGTCGACCGCGGCGAGCCGCTGGTCGAAGTCCACCGATGCCGTGAAGCGCTTGACGCGCTCGGTGACCGGCTCGCTGAACCGGCCCGACCATCCGCCCGGCGGTGCGGCGTTCGGCGGTGCGGCGGGGTCGGCCATGGCGTGCGGGCAGCTGTCGATGAGGGGGACGGGCGGGCGCGCGAGCGGTTGCGCTTGCTTCACCTGCGGCGCATGCCGACAATAGCCAGATGGCGACGGCTTGGGTTCGCGGGCGATTGCGGGCCGCGCGCCGGCGCGGTGGTTGCGCACAGCTTTGCACACGGCCTTCGCAATGGCAGCGATTATAAGACAAAACCCCAAGCCCCTCGCGTTCCCGGACCTGCGCAACCTGGGGACGATCGCGCGGATCCTGATCGGCGCCAATCTCCTCATCGCGCTCGGCGCGCTGGTGCGCGCGCCGAGCTGGAGCGCGCTGCCCCAGGAATGGCTGGACAGCGTCGCGGTGTCGGAGCTCTACATCCTGCTGGCGCTGGTGCTGCTGCACGCGCTCGGGCCGTGGCTGCGCCGGCTGTCGTTCCCGGCCGGCGCGGCCGCCGTGCTGGCCGCGACACTCGTCGCGGGCCTCGTTACCGATGCGCTGCTGCGGCGCGTCGTGCCGCTACCCGACGGCTCGCTCGCGCGTTACCTGCTGTTCGGATTGCTCGTCGCCGCCGTCGCTGCTGTTCTACCTGCACCTGCGCGCCAAGGCGCTCTCGCCGGCGCTGATCGAGGCGCGGCTGCAGGCGCTGCAGGCGCGCATCCGGCCGCATTTCCTCTTCAACAGCATCAACGCGGTGCTGTCGCTGGTGCGCGCCGAGCCGAAGCGGGCAGAGGAAGCGCTCGAGGACCTCGCCGACCTCTTCCGCGTGCTGATGAGCGACAATCGCGATCTCGTGCCGCTGGCCGACGAGGTCGAGCTGTGCCGGCAGTATCTGGCGCTGGAGACCCTGCGCCTCGGCGAGCGCCTGCGGCTCGAATGGCACCTGAACAGCATGCCCGGCGACGCGCTGGTGCCGCCGCTGGTGCTGCAGCCGCTGCTCGAGAACGCCGTCTATCACGGCATCGAGCCGTCGAGCGAGCCGGGCGTGGTGTCGATCAACATCTTCGCGAAGGACGGACAGGTGCACGTGATACTGCGCAATCCCTACCGCGTCGACGGCGGCCGGCACCATGCCGGCAACAAGATGGCATTCGCCAACGTGCGCGAGCGCCTCGCGCTGCACTTCGACGCCGAGGGCAGCCTGCAGTCGCGGGTCAAGGACGCGAGCTACGAGGTGCACATCCGGATGCCCTACCGGCCGGCAGAGGGACGGTCGATGGCGGAGCTCACGGCGCGGGCGCCGGTCGGGCCGCATCGTCCGCTGCGCCGCCCCTGGCGCCGGGCGCCGCGAAGCCGGAGCCCGCGCATGACTGACGCCCCCCTGCGCGTGCTGATCGTCGACGACGAGGCGCCGGCCCGCCGCCGCCTGCACCAGCTGCTCGACGATTGCGCCGGCGCGGTCCCGCTGACCATCGTCGGCGAGGCGGGCAGCGGCCGCGAGGCCCTCGAGCTGCTGCACGTCGTCGCCGCCGACCTCGTCCTGACCGACATCCACATGCCCGACATGGACGGCCTCGAGCTCGCGCGGCACGTGCTGAAGCTCGCTCATCCGCCGGTGGTGATCTTCACGACCGCCTACCAGCAGCACGCGCTGGACGCGTTCGAAGTCAACGCGATCGATTACCTGGTGAAGCCGGTGCGCGTGCCACGCCTGCTGGCCGCGCTGGAGAAGGTCCCGAAGCTGAAGCCGGTGCCCGCCGCCAGGCTCGACCTGCTGCCGGCCGGCGCGCGGCGGTTCCTGTCGATCACCGAGCGCGCGCGGGTCATGCTGGTGCCGGTCGAGGACATCGCCTACCTCAAGGCGGAGCTCAAGTACGTGACGATCCGCACCGCCGAGCGCGAGTACCTGCTCGAGGAATCGCTGACCCATCTCGAGGAGGAGTTCGGGCCGCGCTTCGTGCGGGTGCACCGCAACTGCCTCGTCGCGCGCGACTTCATCAAGGGCTTCGAGCGCCGCGTCAGCGACGAAGGCGACGCCCACTGGGAGGTGCTGCTGCGCGACATCGCGGAGTCGCTGCCGGTGTCGCGCCGCCAGCAGTACATCGTGCGCGAGATCGGGCGCATCGCCACCGACTGACGTAACCCGGTGTGTAGCCCGGTGTTGAGCGCAGCGAAACCCGGGGCAATCGTGGCCATTGCTGCGTCCACCCGGGTTTCGCTGCGCTCAACGCCGGGCTACACATAGCGCCGGGTGGCGCATTGCGCTGCGCGGCGCCGGGGTAGAATGCGCGCCGCGTCCACCCACCTTCATTCGGCCACCCACACCACGATGCCTTCCTCGCGCACGCTGATCTGCGGTTCGCTCGCCTTCGACACCATCATGGTGTTTCCCGACCGCTTCGGGCGGCACATCCTGCCCGACCAGGTGCACCTGCTGAACGTGTCGTTCCAGATCGCGCAGATGCGCCGCGAGTGGGGCGGCTGCGCCGGCAACATCGCCTACAACCTCGACGGCCTGGGGGGCGCGCCGGTGGTCATGGCGACCCTCGGCGAGGACGGCGGCCCGTACCGCGAACGGCTCCTGGCGCGCGGCATCGCGGTCGACGGCGTGCGCACGGTCGCCGGGACGTACACGGCGCAGGCGTACATCATCACCGACCTCGACGACAACCAGATCACCGCGTTCCATCCCGGGGCGATGAACCGGTCGCACGAGAACCGCGTGGCCGACGTCGGCGACGTGGCGCTCGGCATCGTGGCGCCGGACGGGCGCGACGGCATGCGCGCCCACGTCGAGCAGTTCGCCGCCGCGAAGATCCCGTTCGTGTTCGACCCCGGCCAGGGCCTGCCCCTGTTCTCCGGCCCCGAGCTGATCGAGATGATCGACGCGGCGACCTACCTCGCCGTCAACGACTACGAGGCGCGCCTGCTCTGCGAGCGCACGGGTCTCGCGCAGGACGAGATCGCGCGCCGCGTCGAGGCGATGGTGGTGACGCTGGGCGCTGCCGGGTCGGTCATCCACGCCGGCGGCCGGACGGTGACGATCCCGGCCGTCGCGGCGCCGGCGCTCGTCGATCCGACCGGCTGCGGCGACGCCTACCGCGGGGGGCTCCTCTACGGCATCGCGCAGGGGTGGGACTGGGAGAAGACCGGGCGGCTCGCCGCGCTGCTCGGCACGCTGAAGATCGGCTCCCAGGGCGGCCAGAACCACACCGTGGACCGCGACGCGATCGCCGCGCTCTACGACCGGACCTTCGGCGGCAATCTCTGGTGAGCCGCGGGCATCCCGAATCGCCGCTGCCCCTGCCGCGGCGGCTCTTCCGCTCGGCGCGCGTGGCCGTGCACATCGCGCAGGGCCTGGCGACGACCGCCTTCGTCTTCCCCCTGGTGGGCGTGCCCACGAAGCAGGCGCTGATCCGGCGCTGGTGCCGGCTGCTGCTGCGCATGCTGAGCATCGAGGCCCGGATCCACGGCCTGCCCGACGAAGGCCTCCCGGGCAACCTGCTGATCGTCGCCAACCACATCTCGTGGCTCGACATCTTCGTGCTCAACACGGTGCAGCCGGCGCGCTTCATCGCCAAGGCGGAGCTGCGCCGCTGGCCCGTGGCCGGATGGCTGATCGCCGGCTGCGGCACGCTGTTCATCGAGCGCGAGCGCCGGCACGATACGCTCAAGGTCAACCGGCATGCGACCGAGGTGCTCGCCCGCGGCGACGTGATCGCGATCTTTCCCGAAGGCACCACCACCGACGGCCGCGACGTGCTGCCGTTCCACGGCTCGCTGCTGCAACCGATCGTCGACGCGGGGGGGCACGTGCAGCCGATCGCGATCCGCTACCGGACGCCGGCCGGCGAGCACAACGACGCCCCGGCCTACATCGGGGAGACGAGCTTCCTGGAATCGTACTGGCGCGTCACCGCGGAGCGCGTGCTCGTGGTCGAGCTGCACGTGGCGCCGCCGCTGCCGGCGCGGGAGGGCCGCCGGCGCGAGCTCGCGCGCGCCGCGGAAGCCGCTATCCGAACGGCTTTGGCGTCACCGGCAGGCGGCCGGGCACCTGGAACACCCGGCGATCCTCCAGCCTGAGCGCCGTCAGCGTGCCGCCCCACAGGCAGCCGGAGTCGAGCATCAGCAGGTTCGGCGCCAGCGTGAGCTCCCGCGTCGACCAGTGCCCGCAGATCACCGTCACTCCCGCCGAGGCCCGCGCCTCGTGCGCGAACCACGGCCGGAAGCCGGGCGGCGCATGCTCCGGCCCGCGCTTTTCGCGGAATTCCATCGTGCCGTCCATCGCGCAGAAGCGCATCCGCGTGCAGGCGTTGACGATCACGCGCAGGCGATCGAAGCCGGCGAGGTCGTCGCGCCACGCGTCCGGGGTGTCGCCGTAGAGCGTGCGCAGGAAGGCGTCGTGGTCGTCGCCGCCCAGCACGGCCTCGACCTCGCGCGAGAGCGCGAGCGCCGTCTCCGGCGTCCATTGCGGCGGCACGCCCGCGTGCACCATGAGCCGGTTGCCCTCGAGCACGACCAGCGGCCATGAGCGCACCCAGGCGAGCAGCTCGTCGCGATCCGGCGCGGCGAGGATCGGCGCGATCGTGTCGCGCTTGTGCGCTCGCGCGTGGCCGGCGGCGACGGTGAGCAGGTGGAAATCGTGGTTGCCGAGCACCGTCACGGCCGCGGCGCCCAGCGCCTTGACTTCGCGCAGCACCGCGAGCGAACCGGGGCCGCGGTTGACGAGATCGCCGACCAGCCACAGGCGGTCGGATCCCGGCGCGAAGCCGATCATGTCCAGCAGCTGGCAGAACTCGGCGTGGCAGCCCTGGATGTCGCCGATCGCGTAGACGCTCATCGGAGCTGCATCGGTGTCTCGCGTCGCGCGCGACGCATCTGGAAACAGGTGGGTGAGTGGCGCGGAAGCAGGTATCGCGGGTGCTAAGATTCGCCGGCAGTTTATCACCCGCGATTCCCTCACTCCCCGAACTTTCCCGATGTCGTTCCCGCTCAATCCGGCGCAGCGCGAGGCCGTGCGCTACCTCGACGGTCCGCTGCTCGTCCTGGCCGGCGCAGGCAGCGGCAAGACGCGCGTCATCACGGCCAAGATCGGCCACCTGATCGAATGCGGCCACGACCCGAAGCGCATCGCCGCCATCACGTTCACCAACAAGGCGGCGCGCGAGATGCGCGAGCGCGTCGGTTCGCTATTGCGTGACCAAGGCGGCCGCGCCGTCGCGGACGACGTCACCGTCTGCACGTTCCACGCGCTGGGACTCAAGATCATCCGCGGCGACGCCGCCGCGCTGGGACTGAAGCCCGGCTTCTCGATCCTCGGCCCCGACGACACCGAGCCGATCGTCGCCGAGCTGATCGCTACCGCCGACCGGGCGCGGGCGCGCAAGGCGCTGTGGAAGATCGGCGCGTGGAAGAACGCGCTGGTGTCGCCCGGCGAGGCGCTCGCCCGGGCGGGCGACGACGACGAGCTGGCCGCGGCGCGCGCGTACCAGCGCTACGACGACACGCTGCGCGCGTACCAGGCGGTGGATTTCGACGACCTCATCGGCCTGCCGGTCGCGCTGCTCGCGTCGAACGACGCGGCGGCGGCGACGTGGCAGCACCGCTGCGGCCACCTGCTCGTCGACGAATACCAGGACACCAATCCGGCGCAATACCGGCTGCTGAAGCTGCTCGCCGGCGCGCCGGCCCGGTTCACCGCGGTCGGCGACGACGACCAGGCGATCTACGGCTGGCGCGGCGCGACCGTCGACAACCTGGCCGAGCTCGCGCGCGACTACCCGGCGCTCAAGGTCGTCAAGCTGGAGCAGAACTACCGCTCGACGGTGCGCATCCTGCGCTCGGCCAACGCGCTGATCGCGAACAATCCCAAGCTCTTCGACAAGCGGCTGTGGAGCGATCTCGGCCACGGCGACGTGATCCGGGTCGCCGCCGCGGCGGACGACGAGGCCGAGGCGGAGCTCGTCGTGCGCCGGCTGCAGGCGCACCGCTTCGAGAGCCGCGGCCGCTACGCGGACTACGCGATCCTCTATCGCGGCAACCACCAGGCGCGGGCCTTCGAGAAGACGCTGCGCGGGCAGAACGTCCCGTACTCGATCTCCGGCGGCCAGTCGTATTTCGACCGCGCCGAGATCAAGGACATCGTCGCCTACCTGCGCGTGGTCGCCAACGAGGACGACGACCCGGCATTCATCCGCGCGATCACCACCCCGCGGCGCGGGATCGGCGCCCAGACGCTGGAAAAGCTGGGTGCCGTCGCGGGCGCGCGCCACGAGAGCCTCTTCGCCGCCGTGTTCGCCGCCGAGACCGAGGCCGCGGTGCCGGCGCGGCAGCGCGAGATCCTGGTCGAGTTCTGCAACCTGATCAATCGCTTGCGCTACCGCGCCCCGCGCGAGCCGGCGGAGCGCCTGCTCGACGAGCTGGTGAGCGCGATCGGCTACGAGGACTGGCTCGCGGCCAACTGCGACCGCCCGCAGGCGGCTGCGCGTTGGCAGAGCGTGCGCGATTTCGTGGACTGGCTGGCGAAGAAGGGCGAGGCCGACCGCCGCAACCTGCTCGAGCTCACCCAGACGATCGCGCTCATCACGCTGCTCGAAGGCCAGGAAGCCGACGCCGTGGACGCCGTCCGGCTGTCCACGCTGCACGCGGCCAAGGGGCTTGAATTTCCACATGTTTTCCTGGTCGGGCTGGAGGAGGGCATCCTGCCTCACCGGGAGGCCGTCGCCGCCGGCACGATCGACGAGGAACGCCGGCTGATGTACGTGGGCGTGACCCGCGCCGAGCGCAGCCTGCACCTCTCCCATTGCAGCCGCCGCAAGCGCGGCGGGGAGTGGGCCGCGACCGAGCCGTCCCGTTTCCTGGGCGAGCTGGCCCAGGACGACCTGCGCTATTCCGGGGTGCCGCTGCCGGCGGCCGAGGCGGCGCAGGAGAAGGAGGCGGGAAGGGAGCGGCTGCGGCAGCTGAAGGCGGCGCTCGCGCGCTGAAAACGGTCCCCGCACCGCGGCCGGGGCACAAATGCAACACCCGGGACGCGGAAGGCGGCGCCAAGCTTAGACTTCCCGGAAGATGCCGTGCTAATATGCTTGGGCAGCCGTGTAGATCGTGTGGCGTGGCTCGTCCGACGCTTACGGCGCATCCGTCGCGCTGCATGACAATCGGACCGCTGGACCGCTTCCTCGACCCCTTGATCCACTCTCTGTCTTTGCAACCGAACCGCCATTAACGCCCATTACTCTCGGGAGATGTAAAAATGAAGACGAATGTAAAGATCATCGTTGCCGCAATGTGCACGGCCGGCCTGATTTCCCCGTCGCTCGCGCTGGCGGATACGATCACCCCGGTGTCCCCGCCGGGAACGGTTGCGCCCGCGGCGCAAACCCCGACTCCTCCCGCGAACACGATCACGACGTTCCCGGTGAGCGTGGTGGTCCCGGGCGTCGGCGCGACGGTCCTGAATCTCAAGTACAACAACACCACCGGCGTGTGGGACACCGGCAACGCCGACTGGACCTTCAACGCGAACGTGAATAACGACAAGAACACCGCCGTGTTCAGCACGACGACCCCTGGCGGCACGGTGTACTCGTTCGCGCTGTCGAACCAGACGCCGGGCAACACCCCGCCGTTCGGCCCCGCCACCGGCACGCCGGCGGTCACGGTCGGACCCTCGGTCGGCGTCGACTACACCTCCCCGCTGCCGTCGCCTGACGGTGACGTCCAGCCTGATCGGGCCCGCCGCGGCCACGGGCAAGATCACCGGCCTCGGCCAGACGTCGGCGCCGCTCGAAGGTCCCGCGTACGTGGCAGCGCCGGTCGGTACGAATCCCCCGGGAGTGCCGCCGCTGGTTGTGACCGCGGGTCCCGGCAGCAGCACGTCGAGCGCGGCGGCCGGCCAGTCGCCGGTGGGCAGCGCGGGCGGCACGGTCAACGTCGCCGCGACCAACGCCAACCAGTCGATCAGCTTCGGCCAATACGCCGTCACCATCCCGACGACGCCCACGCCCGCAGGCACTACGACGGTCAACGGAACGGTCGCCGGCACCAGCGGATCCTTCAATTCGACCACCGGCCTTTCGATGAACACCATCGGCGGCACCGCGACGTACAACACCAAGACCGGCGTCATCGAAACGACCGCGACCACGACGCCGACGGTCAGCATCACGCCGAACGGCAACGCGCTCTTCGCAGGGAACCTCGGCGTGGGTGGCAATGCCTTCATCAACGGCAGCCTGAGCGCGGGCAAGACCAGCACGGCGGGGCTGGTCAACACGGGCGCGATGAGCACCGACACGCTGACGGTCACCGGCGCCACCGTGACCAACGGCATCACCAACGCCGGCGCCATCAACACCGGCTCGCTGAACGTGCTCAACAACACGCTGCTCAACGGCAACCTGGCCGTCGCCGGCAAGACCTCCACCGCCGGGCTGGTGAACACCGGCGCGATGAGCACCACCACGCTGACGGTCACCGGCACCACCTCGACGAACGGCCTGGTCAACACGGGCGCGACGAGCACCACCACGCTCGCCGTGACCGGCGCGGCGACGGTCGGCGGCACGCTGGGCGTCACCGGCGCGACCACGCTGAGCAGCACGCTGGCGGTGGCCGGCAACACGACGATCGCCGGCAACTCGACGGTCGGCGGCACGCTGGGCGTCACCGGCGCGACCACGCTGAACGGCGCGACGCAGATCAACAACACGCTGAATGTGACCGGCGCGTCGACGCTTGGCGGTTCGGGCACCAGCGGCAACCAGTTGACGGTCGGCGTCAACGGCGTGCTGATGAGCGCCGGCGGAGTCACCGGCAACAGCGTTGGCGTGAACAGCACCGGTGCCCAGATCAACGGCGGCGGCGCGGGGCTTGTGTTCGCGAACAACCGGGCGACGTTCGGTACCACCAGCGGCGGTTCGCCGCTGCGCGTGACCGGCATCGCCAACGGCGAGAACCAGTACGACGCCGTGAACTACGGCCAGGTGCAGGAGATCGAGAAGAACATGTCGCGCGGCATCTCGGGCGCGTCGGCGATGGCCAACATCCCGCAGGTCGACCAGAGCAAGACGTTCAACCTCGGCATCGGCGTCGGCGGTTTCAACGGCGAGACCGCGTTCGCGATCGGCGGCAGCGCTCGCGTGGCGAAGGACGGCATCATCAAGGCGAGCGTCGGTTTCGCCGGCGGTGGCAGCTCCAACACCACGTGGGGTATCGGCGGCGGCTGGTCCTGGTAAGTCGGCTATCGCAGGAATTCCCCCGGCCTCGCGCCGGGGGAATGCCGGAGGGTCGGCGATGCGCTTTTCGCGAGTCTTGCGAAGAGCGCATTGGCTGACAACCTGGGGTGCTTCAGATCCCGCAGCCAGGTGCTGCGGGATGGCAAAGGTGGTCGCGGGCGGCATCAGTGGACTACCTCCGTGCTGCGCCACCGTCGATTCGCACTTGGGACGGCCCGGCGGGTTCATGCACCGGCTCCCCGCCCGGCCGATCGCCTCGTTGCAACCAATCTGTTCTCGCGTCGCGCTGCTGCGTCCCGTGACCGGACATCGGCACCGGCCGGGCGTGACGCAGAAGCGGCGTTCAATAATGTCGTCCACGGGGTCACCGATTCGTATGGCGGGCAGACGCGTCCTGGGAATCGTGTGTCGGGGGCTTGCCTGCGCGCTCGCGACCGCATTCGCGACCGCGCCCGCGGCCGCCCAGGCGGCCGACGCCGATACCGCGGTGATGAAGCACATCCGCAACATCGCCGGCGGGACGACCAACCAGGTCGCGACCCAGATGTTCGCGGCCGGCGTGCGCAACTGCGCGGCGCGGATCGATCAGGTCGCGAACTTCCTGACCAAGGGCACGCAGAGCAGCGCGCTGCTGTTCCTGCCGGAGCGCGAGACCGACAACTCGATGGTCTCGGTCTCGGCCGAAGTGCAGGCCGAGGGCTTTCCGCGGGCCTATGCCAGCGCCACGTTCTCGCCGAACACCGCGATCGGCTGCGCGACGGTGTACGAGACGGTGCAGTACTGGACCGAGTCGTGCAACATCGTCGCGGCGAAGTACTTCAAGGGCTCGCCGCCGAGCGGGCCGCTGGGCGCGGAGATCGGCATCCTGACCATCGGGCCCCTCGCGCGGGTGTTCCTGCTGCGGGCCACGAGCACGTCCTGCGTCACGATCAAGAAGGAAGTGCTGCGGTAGCTGGCACGATTCCGGCGGGCAAGGACTCACGATGAGCGCCACCAGGCCGCCGCGCGGCTTCACCACCGCCATTCTGCATTCCGATCGCGACGGCGCCATCGAGCACGGGGCGCTGCACAAGCCGCTGCACCTGTCGGTGGCCTACGGCTATCGCGACGCGCGCGAGCTCGCCGCCGTCTTCCAGGGCAGGGCCAAGGGCTACGCCTACGGCCGCCAGGGAAACCCGACCGCGGCGGCGCTCGAAGCGAAGGTGAGCGCGATGGAGGGCGGGACCGCGACGGTCGCGTTCGCGACCGGCATGGCGGCCATCGGCGCCGTGCTGCTCGCGCTCCTGCGCGAGGGCGACCACGTCGTCGCCAGCCAGTTCCTGTTCGGCAACACGGTGAGCATGCTCGGCACGCTCGCCGCGCGCGGCATGCCGATCACCTACGTCGACGCGACCGACGCCGCCAATGTCGAGCGCGCCCTCACCCCTGCCACGCGCATGGTGTTCGTCGAGACCATCGCGAACCCGCGCACGCAGGTGGCCGACCTCGCGCGCATCGGCGCGCTGTGCGCGGCGCGCGGCATCCTGTACGTCGTCGACAACACGATGACCTCGCCGTGGCTGTTCCGCCCGAAGAGCGTCGGCGCGAGCCTCGTCGTCAACGCCCTCACCAAGTACATCGGCGGGCACGGCAACGCGCTCGCGGGCAGCGTGACCGACACGGGACTGTTCGACTGGACGCGCTACGCGGGCATCGCCGACAACTACAAGACCGGAGCCCCGGCGACCTGGGGCATGCTCCAGCTGCGCAAGAAGGGCCTGCGCGACTGGGGCGGCACGCTGTCGGCCGAGCAGGCGCACCACATCGCCGTCGGCGCGGAGACGCTGGCGTTGCGCATGGAGCGCACCTGCGCCAACGCGCAGGCGCTCGCCGAATTCCTCGCGGCGCACCCCCGCGTGCGCGCCGTCCACTATCCGGGACTGGCGTCGCACGCGCAGCACGCCCTCGCGCGGGACCTCTTCGCCCGTTTCGGCGGCCTGCTGTCGTTCGAGCTGCGCGACGACGTCGACTGCTTCGACTTCCTCAACCGCCTCGACATCGTCGTGTCGTCGTCGAACCTCGGCGACAACCGCACGCTGGCGATCCCGGTCGCCCACACGATCTTCTGGGAGATGGGCGCCGAGCGCCGCGCCGCGATGGGCATCGCCGAATCCCTGATCCGCGTGTCGGTGGGCATCGAGGATCGCGACGACCTGATCGGCGATTTCGCGCAGGCGCTGGCGTAACGACAAGCTGAGGCACTGCGTTGACGGCGAACGCGGCGTCGTCGCGTAGCCCGGTGTTGAGCCGAAGGCGAGACCCGGGTGGTTGTGGCAATCGGCACGGTTGTCCCGGGTTTCTCCTCCGGCTCAACCCGGGCTACACGTCGCGCGACCTCACGCCCGCTTCGTCGACCTCGAGGTAGCTGCCGCGGTCGTACCAGTCGGACAGGACCCAACGCTCGCACGCGCGGCCGTCGACGACCAGCTCGTGGCGCGCCGGCCGGTGCGTGTGCCCATGGATCATCCGCTGCACGCCGTGGCTCCGCAGCGCGCGCAGGACCGCCTCGGCGTTGACGTCCATGATCTGCTGCGACTTCCCGGCGGTCGACTTGCGGCTCTTGCGCCGGAACCAGGCGCCGATGGCCCGCCGCACCGCGTACGGCAGAGCGAGAAAGCGACCCTGCCGCGTCTTGTCGTGCCACCACACGCGCAGGCGCTGGTAGGCCTCGTCGTCGGTGCACAGCTCGTCGCCGTGCAGCAGCAGCGTGGGCACGCCGTAGAGATCGACGACCAGCTGCTCCGGCAGCAGCGTCGCACCGGCGGCCTCGGCGAAGCGCCGGCCGATCAGCATGTCGCGATTGCCGTACATGACGCCTGTGCCCACGCCGGTCGCGGCGACCGACCGCAGCGCCGCCGCGACGCGGGCCGCCGCCGGATCGCGCAGCTGGTCGTCGCCGATCCACTGGTCGAACAGGTCGCCCAGCACGTAGAGCGCCGCGGCTCCCCGCGCGGGTCCCGCGCAGAACGCATCGAACGCGTCGAGCATCGCCGGCCGGACCGGCGACAGGTGCAGATCGGAGACGAACAGCGTCGGCGGCATTACGCCGCGACTTCCTCGGCCCGGACGATGATGACGTCCTCACGCGGCACGTTCTGGTGGAAGCCGCTGTTGCCCGTCGCGACACCCTTGATCCTGTCGACGACGTCCTGCCCGGCGGTGACCTTGCCGAAGACGCAGTAGCCCCAGCCCTGCGCGGTCGGCGCCGTGTGGTCGAGGAAGTCGTTGTCGCCGACGTTGATGAAGAACTGCGCGGTCGCCGAGTGCGGGTCCGACGTGCGCGCCATCGCCACCGTGTAGCGCTTGTTCCTGAGGCCGTTGGCGGCCTCGTTGGCGACACCGGCGCGCGTGGGTTTCTGCTTCATGCCCGGCTCCATGCCCCCGCCCTGGATCATGAAGCCGTCGATGACGCGATGGAACACCGTGTTGTCGTAGTGGCCGTCGCGGACGTACTGCAGGAAGTTCGCCACGCTCTTCGGCGCGCTCGCGGCATCGAGCTCGAGCGTGATGTCGCCGTGATTGGTGTGCAGGATGACCATGTGCGTTGTCCTATTTGGCGTCGACGACGACGGCCTTGGTGATGACGACCTTCTCCGCCGGCACGTCCTTGGGGAAGGGGCCGCCGGCGCCGGTGGGCGCCTTCGCGATCTTGTCGACGACGTCCATGCCCGAGACCACCTTGCCGAACACCGTGTACCCGTAGCCCTGCGGGTCCGAGGAGCGGTAGTTGAGGAACTTGTTGTCGTTGACGTTGATGAAGAACTGCGCCGTCGCCGAGTTCGGGTCGCCGGTGCGCGCCATCGCCAGCGTGCCGGGGACGTTCAGCAATCCGGCCTTGCTCGATTGCTCCGACTCGATCGGCACCGGCGGTTTCGTGGGCTTCTGCTGGAAGTCCGGCGTGAAGCCGCCGCCCTGGATCATGAAGTTGGGGATGACGCGGTGGAACTGCGTGCCGTCGTAGTGCTTGGCCTTCACGTAGTCGAGGAAGTTGGCGACGGTCTTCGGCGCCGCATCGGGGAAGAGCTCGACGCGGATCTTGCCCGCGGTGGTGTCGAACTCGACCTGCGGGTTGGCGGCAGCCGCGGGCAGCGCGACGGCGAGCGTGGACATCGCCAGCGCGGCGAGGGTGATCAGGAACGGACGGCGCAACATGCGTTGACTCCTTCGTGGGTTGAAATCGATGGGGATGAATGGTCGGTCCAGGATGTGCGTAGCCCGGGTTGAGCGGAGCGAAACCCGGGGCAATCGTGGCTATTGCCCCCGCCCACCCGGGTTTCGCTTGCGCTCAACCCGGGCTACGCAAGCCAGATCTGCCGGCTCATTTCGGCGCGAGCAGCTGGCGCGCCAGCACGAGCTTAGCCGGGGCGGTCTTGTTGCCCTTGTCGAGCGTGGCGGCGCGATTGTACTGGGCCGCGGCGAGCCGCGCGTAGACGTCGCCGAGATTCTCGTGCGCCACGGCCCAGTCCGGCGCCGCCCTGATCGCGGTCTCCAGCACCACGCGCGCGTTTTCGTAGTCGCCTTTCTGCGCGTAGAGGACCGCCAGGTTGTTGTAGGGCTCGGGCAGCTCCGGGTAGTCCTCGACGAGGCCACGGAACGTCGCGATCGCCGCCGCGGACTGCCCCTGCTCGGTCTGCGCGACGCCCTTGAGGAATCGCGCCTGCGGCTCGCGCGGGCGGCTCGCGAGCAGCGCGTCGATGCGCGCAGTGGCGGCGGCGAACTCCTTGCGCGTCATCAGGTCGCGGGCCTCCTTGAGGCCCTGGTTGTACGCCTTGCGGGCGTCCTCGGACAACTCGGGCGGGATGACCGCGACCGGGTCCTGCGTCTGCGCGACGCACAGCGGCGCCGCAAGCGCGATGCCGGCGACAACGGCAAGGAGGGAAGTGCGGGCGATGAGAGGCACGGACGGAAGGCACCGGGGGAAGCGCGATTCTACCTCAGGATGCCGGACTGCCGGCCAATCGGTCGGCCCGCAGCAGGCCGGGGAACCAGCGGATCCACAGCAGCACGACCACCAGCGTCCCCACGCCGCCGATCACCACCGACGGCACGACGCCGAACCACGCGGCGGTCAGGCCCGACTCGAATTCGCCGAGCTGGTTGGACGAGCCGATGAAGACGGAATTGACGGCGCTGACGCGTCCGCGCATGGCGTCGGGCGTCTGCAGCTGCACCAGCGTCTGGCGGATCACGACGCTCACCATGTCGGAGGCGCCCAGCAGGACCAGCGTCGCGACGGAGAGCGCGAACGACGTCGACAGCGCGAACACGATCGTCGCGCCGCCGAAGGCAGCCACCGCTGCGAACATGGTCCGGCCGACATGCCGCCGCAGGGGCTGCCGCGCGAGGTACAGCGACATCGCCAGCGCGCCGATCGCCGGCGCGGCGCGCAACGTCCCGAGCCCGGCCGGACCGACGTGCAGGATGTCCTTGGCGTAGATCGGCAGCAGCGCCGTCGCACCGCCGAGCAGCACCGCGAAGAGATCGAGCGAGATCGCGCCGAGCATGACCGGATGGCCCCGGATGTAGCGAATGCCGGCGAACAGCGACGCCAGCGTCACCGGCTCGCGCAGCCGTGCCGCCGGCCGGGCGCGGATGGCGCCTATGCACAATCCGCCGACCAGGTAGAGCAGGGCGCACGCGGCGTAGGCGAGCACGGGGCTCGCCGCGTAGAGCAGACCCCCGACGGCGGGGCCGCCGATCGTCGCCACCTGGTTCGCCGCCGCGGAACCGGCGAGCGCGCGCGGGAACATCCCGGCGGGCACGATGCCGGGCAGCAGCGCCTGGATCGTCGGCATCTCGAATGCGCGCGCCGCGCCGAAGACCAGGATGACCGCCAGGATCGCCTCGCGCGACAGGCCGCCGCGCAGGCTTCCCAGCGCCAGCACCGCTGCCGTCAGCACCTTCACGATCTGGCAGGCGACGATGATCTTCCGGCGGTCGTACCGATCCGCCACGTGCCCGGTCAGCAGCGAGAGCGCCAGCATCGGCAGGAACTGCGCGAGCCCGACGAGGCCGAGATCGAACGCGCTGTCGGTCAGCTCGTAGACCTGCCAGCCGACCGCGACCGCCTGCGCCTGGAACGCGATCGTCGTCAGCACGCGCCCCGTCCAGAACAGCGCGAACGGACGGTGCGCGAAGATCGACGCCTGATCCGGCGGCGCAGCCGGCGTCATTGAGGCGGGTACGGCCCGGTGCCGCCGCGCGGAGGGGGAACCGGAATCAAGGCCGCTGCCGCTGCAGCCGCTCGATCGTCGCGTCGATGAGCCGGCGCGCGATCGACACCCGGTTGGGCAGCGTGGGGAGCGCGTCGAGCGGGAACCACTGCGCGTCGGCGATCTCCTCGTCGCACGGCCGCATGTCGCCGCCCGCGTATTCGGCCGTGTACGCGATCATCAGCGAGTGCGGGAACGGCCACGACTGGCTGGCGAAGTAGGTGATGCCGGTGACGTCGACGCCGACCTCCTCGCGCACTTCGCGGTGGATGCAGTCCTCGATGGTCTCGCCGGCCTCCACGAAGCCGGCCAGCGCGCTGTACATCGCGCCAGGGAAACGGTGCGAGCGGGCGAGCAGCAGGTCCGCGCCGCGCGTGACCAGCACCATCATGGCCGGCGAGTTGCGCGGGTACGCGATGTGCCCGCAGGCCGGGCATTCCTTGGCCCGCTCGCCGGCGCGCTCGCGCATCGGCGTCGCGCAGCGGCCGCAATAGCGATGCGTGCGGTCCCATTCGACGATCTGGAACGCGCGTCCCGCGAGCGCCAGCAGGGGCTCGGGCAGCGTGAAGAACAGCGAGCGCAGGCCGGCCGCGCGCAGGCCTGGGGGGGCCGGCGCGTCGTCGGGCAGCGCGAGCGCGAGGCACGGGACGCCCGCGAGCTCCCCGAGGTAGTGCCGCACGCCGCTCGTGCCCGCGGCTTCCAGCAGGGCGAGCGTCGGCACGACCGGCGGGTCGTCCGCGCCGCCGCCGACCAGCAGCTTCCCGTCGACGAACGCGAACGCCAATGCCGAGCCCGTGACCACCGCGGGCGGCAGGTGCGCGGATTGAAGCCCGGCGGCGTGTGCATGGGAGCGGATGATCGCGCGGCTTACGCGAGCTGCAGCGGCAGCACGCGCAGGCGCTGACCGGTGGCGGCGGCGAGCGCGTTGGCGAGCGCGGGCGCGACGACGGGCGTGGCGGGCTCGCCGACGCCGGTCGGCTTGACCGTCGAAGGCACGATGTGCACCTCGACCTTCGGCATCTCGCCGATGCGCAGCACCGGGTAGTCGTGGAAATTGGACTGCTCGACCGCGCCGTCCTTCAGCGTGATCTTTCCGTGCAGCGCCGCCGACAGCCCGAAGCCGATCCCGCCTTCCATCTGCGCGCGGATCACGTCCGGATTGACCGCGATGCCGCAGTCGACGGCGCAGACCACGCGGTCGACCTTGAACTCCCTGCCCTTGACCGTGACCTCGACCACCTGCGCGACGAAGGTGTTGAACGACTCGTGGACGGCGATGCCCCGCCCGCGCTTCTCGCCGGCCTTGCCCGGCGGCAGCGGCGCGCCCCACCCCGCCTCCTTCGCCGCGAGTTCGAGCACGGCGAGGTGGCGGGGGTGCCCCGCGAGCAGCGCGCGGCGAAAGGCGACCGGGTCCTTGCCCGCCGCCTGCGCCAGCTCGTCGAGGAACGTCTCGGTGGCGTAGGCCGTGTGCGTGGAGCCCACGCTGCGCCACCACAGCACGGGCACGCCGACCTTCGGCGAGTGCAGGTCCACGGCGAGATTGGGAATCGCGTACGGCAGCGTCGAGGCGCCCTCGACGGACGTCATGTCCACGCCGTCCTTGACCATCATTGACTCGAACGGCGTGCCGGCAAGGATCGACTGGCCGACGATGCGATGCTGCCAGGCCACAGGCGCGCCCGCGGCGTCGAGCCCGGCCTTCAGCGTGTGGTAGTAGGCGGGGCGGTAGAACCCGGCCTTCATGTCGTCCTCGCGCGTCCAGACGAGCTTCACCGGCACGTCGTACTTGCCGTTGACGGCGGCGAGCGCCTTCGCGATCGATGCCGCCTCGACGAGGTAGTCGGCGACCGGATTGGCGCGGCGGCCGAAGCTGCCCCCGGCGTAGAGCATGTTGATCTTCACCTGCTCCGGCTTGAGGCCGACGGTCTGCGCCACCGCCTGCTGGTCGCCGGTCTGCATCTGCGCTCCGTTCCAGACCTCGCAGCTGTCCTTCCCGAGCTTGACCACGCAGTCGAGCGGCTCCATCGCGGCGTGCGCGAGAAACGGAAACTCGTACGCGGCCTCGAGCGTCTTCGCGCTGGCGGCCAGGGCTTTCGCGGCGTCGCCGTCGTTGCGCGCCACCTTGCCGGGCTTGGCGGAGAGCGCCTTGTACTCGGCGAGGATGTCCGCAGAGGAGAACTTGATCGCCGGCGCCTCGTCCCATTCGATCTTCAGTGCGTCGCGCCCGACCTTTGCGGCCCAGAAACCGGTGGCCACGACGGCCACGCCGCCGGGAATCCCGATCACGTAGCGCACGCCGGGCACCCCGTTGACCGCCTTGGCGTCGAAGCTCTTCACGCGCGCGCCGAACTTCGGCGGATGGGCGACCAGCGCGGTCAGCATGTCGGGAAGCTTGAGGTCGGCGGTGAACTGCGCGGTGCCGTTCGACTTGGCGCGTGCGTCCTTGCGCGGCGCGCTCCTGCCGATCAGCACGTAGTCCTTCGCGTCCTTGAGCACGACCTTGGCGGGCACGGCCTCGGCCGCCGCGGCGTCGGCGAGGTCGCCGAAGCTGGCCGTCTTGCCGCCGCCGCTGACCACGCCGTTCTTCACGGTGATCGACCCGGCCGCGACGTTCCATCGCTTCGCGGCGGCGGCCACGAGCATGGCGCGCGCGGCCGCGCCCGCCGTGCGCAGCTGGTCCCACGAATTGGCGATCGCCGTCGACCCGCCGGTGCCCTGCGTGGGACCCCAGAACAGGTTGTTGTAGCGCGTGGCGTCGGCCGGCGCGCCCTCGACCCGCACCTGGCTCCATGCCGCGTCCAGTTCCTCGGCGACGATCGTCGCGAGCCCCGTGTAGACGCCCTGCCCCATTTCGAGATGCTTGGAGATCACGGTGACGGTGTTGTCGCGGCCGATGCGCACGAACGCGTTGGGATCCGGCGCGGGCGCGGCGGGCGCGCCGGTCTGCGCATCCGCCGCAGGCAGCCAGACGCCGAGCGTGAGCCCCGCACCTGCCTGCACCGAGAGCGCGACCGAAGCCTTGAGAAACCCGCGGCGGCCCGAGCTGACGACCGTCGCCGCGCTCACTGGACTGCCTTCGTGCCGGGAACGAACGTATTGGCGCTTGGGGCGGCCCGGCGCGCTCATGCGAGGCTCCTGGCGGCTTCCTTGATTGCCGCGCGGATGCGCACGTACGTCGCGCAGCGGCAGAGGATGCCCTGCATCGCGGCGTCGATGTCGGCGTCGGTGGGCTTCTTCGTCTTCACCAGCAGCGCCGCGGCGGCCATCACCTGGCCCGACTGGCAGTAGCCGCATTGCGGCACGTCGAGCTTCTCCCACGCGGCCTGCACCGCGCGGCCTTCCTTCGACGCGAGGCCCTCGATGGTGGTGACGTCGGCGCCGCTCTTCAGCGCCGACAGCGGCGTCTGGCAGGAGCGCACCGGCTGGCCGTCGACGTACACCGTGCATGCGCCGCACAGCGCCATGCCGCAGCCGTACTTGGTCCCGGTGAGGTTGAGCGAATCGCGCAGTATCCACAGCAGCGGGGTGTCGCCGGGCACGCCGGCGCTGATGTCGATACGTGCCTTGTTGACGAACAGAATGGGCATGCGGGGCTCCGATGCGGGCCGCGGACGCGGCGGCAGTGAAGCCGCAATGATAGCGTGAGCATCGGGACGACGCGTAGCCCGGTGTTGAGCGCCAGCGAAACCCGGGTGGTTGGGGCAATGGCCCCGACGGTCCCCGGTTTCGCCGGCGCTCGACGCCGGGCGACGACCCTGCCGCACGGTATAATCTACGTTTGCCCGAAGAGCGTGAATCATCATGGAAGCCGAACAGCTGAACCAGATCGCCGCCGCAATCTCGGGTCTGCGGGCACGTGCCGCCGACCTGCGGAGGTATCTTTGACTTCGATGTGAAGGCGGCGCGCCTCGAGGAAGTGGCGCGCGAGCTCGAAGACCCGAAGATCTGGGACAACCCGCAACGGGCCCAGGACCTCGGCAAGGAAAAGAAGCAGCTGGACGACGTCGTCGGCACGCTGTCCACACTCGACACCACCCTGAAGGACAGCGGCGAGCTCTTCGAGCTGGCGCGCTCCGACGACGACAGCCCGACGCTCGAAGCCGTCGGCAAGGACGTCGCGGCGGCGGAGAGGATCGTCGCCGGCCTCGAGTTCCGGCGGATGTTCAACCATCCGATGGACCCCAACCCGTGCTTCCTCGACATCCAGGCGGGCGCGGGCGGCACCGAGGCGCAGGACTGGGCGTCGATGCTGCTGCGGATGTACCTGAAGTACTGCGAGCGCCGGGGCTACACGACCGAGCTGCTCGAGGAGACGGCGGGCGACGTCGCCGGCATCAAGAGCGCGTCGCTCAAGGTCACCGGCGATTACGCGTACGGCTACCTGCGCACCGAGACCGGCATCCACCGGCTGGTGAGGAAGAGCCCGTTCGACTCCAACGCCCGGCGGCACACGTCGTTCGCCAGCGTATTCGTCTCGCCCGAGGTCGACGACTCGATCGTGATCGACATCAATCCCGCCGACCTGCGCGTGGACACCTTCCGCGCGTCCGGCGCCGGCGGCCAGCACATCAACAAGACCGATTCCGCGGTGCGCATCACGCACCTGCCGACCAACATCGTCGTGCAGTGCCAGAACGACCGCTCGCAGCACAGGAACCGCGCCGAGGCGATGGCGATGCTGAAGTCGCGCCTCTACGAGCACGAGCTTCGCATACGCCAGGCCGAGGCGCAGAAGCTCGAGGATTCCAAGACCGACGTCGGCTGGGGGCACCAGATCCGCTCCTACGTGCTCGACCAGTCGCGGATCAAGGACCTGCGCACCAACCACGAAGTCGGCGACACGCAGCGCGTGCTCGACGGCGACCTCGATGACTTCATCGCGGCGAGCCTGAAACAGGGAGTATGACGATGGCCGACGAACCCGTAGCCCGGGTTGAGCGCAGCGAAACCCGGGGCAATCCTGCCGGCGTGGCAACGGCTGCGGACGAGAACCAGATCATCGCCGAGCGCCGCGGCAAGCTCGCGGCGCTGCGCGGGCAGGGCAACGCCTTCCCCAACGACTTCCGCCGCGATGCGCTGGCGGCCGAGCTGCACGCCGCGCACGACGCAAAGCCCAACGAGGCGTTGGAGCCGCTCGGCATCGTCGTGTCCGTCGCCGGCCGGATGATGCTGAAGCGGGTGATGGGCAAGGCGAGCTTTGCCACGATCCAGGACATGAGCGGGCGCATCCAGCTCTACGTCACCACCGACGCCATCGGCGCCGAGGGGCACGACGCGTTCAAGCATTGGGACCTGGGCGACATCGTCGGCGCGACCGGCCACCTGTTCAAGACCAAAACCGGCGAGCTGTCGGTCAAGGCGGCGGCGATCCGGCTGCTGTCGAAGTCGCTGCGCCCGCTGCCGGAGAAGTTCCACGGCCTCGCCGACCAGGAGCAGAAGTACCGGCAGCGCTACATCGACCTCCTCACCAGCACGGCGTCGCGCGACGTGTTCGTCAAGCGCTCGCAGATCGTGCAGGCGATGCGCGAGTTCTTCGTCGGGCGCGGCTACCTCGAGGTCGAGACGCCGATGATGCACGCGATTCCCGGCGGCGCCGCGGCGCGGCCGTTCGTCACGCACCACAACGCGCTCGACATGGAGCTCTTCCTGCGCATCGCGCCGGAGCTCTATCTGAAGAAGCTGGTGGTGGGCGGCCTGGAGAAGGTGTTCGAGATCAACCGCAATTTCCGCAACGAGGGCATCTCGACCCGCCACAACCCCGAGTTCACGATGCTCGAGTTCTACGAGGCCTATCAGGACTACCACTACCTGATGGACCTGACCGAGACGCTCTTCCGCGAGCTCGCGCAGAAGGTCCTCGGCACGACGACGCTCACCTACCAGGGAACCGAGATCGACTTCGGCCGGCGCTTCGACCGCCTGACGATGGCGCAGGCGATCCACCAGTACAACCCGCGCTATCCGCTCGCCGAGCTCGAGAAGCCCGAGTACCTGAAAGTGGCGCTCGCGCCGTTCGGCAGCGAGGTGTTCGCGAGCGATGGCATCGGCCTGCTGCAGTTGAAGCTGTTCGAGGCGACCACCGAGGACAAGCTGGTGCAGCCGACGTTCATCGTGGCGCATCCGACCGACGTCAGCCCGCTTGCGCGCGCCAACGACGCCAACCCGCTGGTGACGGACCGCTTCGAGCTGTTCATCACCGGCCGCGAGCTCGCCAACGGCTTCTCCGAGCTGAACGACCCGGAGGACCAGGCCGCGCGCTTCGCGGCGCAGGTTGAGGCGAAGGAGGCCGGCGACGAGGAGGCGATGTACTACGACGCCGACTACATCCGCGCGCTCGAATACGGCCTGCCGCCGACGGCGGGCGAGGGCATCGGCATCGACCGCCTGGTGATGCTGCTCACCGACAGCCCGTCGATCCGCGACGTGATCCTGTTCCCGCAGTTGAAGCGCGAGGCGTGATCATGGCAACCGACTTCCGCAGCGACACCGTCACCAAGCCCACGCCGGCGATGCGCGCGGCGATGGCCGCGGCGCCGGTCGGCGACGACGTCTTCGGCGACGACCCCAGCGTCAACGCTCTGGAGGCGCAGACGGCTGCGCTGCTCGGGTTCGAGGCCGCGCTCTTCGTGCCCTCCGGCACGCAGTCGAACCTGATCGGCGTGATGACGCACTGCGCGCGCGGCGACGAGTACATCGTCGGGCAGGAGGCGCACACCTACCGCTACGAGGCCGGCGGCGCGGCGGTGCTCGGCAGCGTCCAGCCGCAGCCGCTCGACAATGCGCGCGACGGCACGCTGCCGCTCGCGGCGATCGAGGCGGCGATCAAGCCCGACGATTCGCATTTCGCGCGCAGCCGCCTCATCGCGCTGGAGAACACCATCGGCGGCCGCGTGCTGCCGCAAGGTTACGCCAGGGAAGTGCGCGCGCTTGCCGACCGCCGGGGGCTCGCGCTGCACCTGGACGGCGCCCGCCTGTGGAATGCCGCGGTCGCGCAGGGCGTCGCGCCGCGGGCGATCGCCGACGGCTTCGATTCGGTCTCGGTGTGCCTGTCCAAGGGGCTCGGCGCGCCGGTCGGGTCGCTGCTGTGCGGCGGCGCCGCTTTCATCAAGGCTGCGCGCCGCTGGCGCAAGATGCTGGGCGGCGGGATGCGGCAGGCCGGGATCCTCGCGGCCGCCGGCAGCTACGCGCTCGACCATCACATCGCGCGCCTTGCCGAGGACCACGACAATGCCGCCCGGCTCGCGGCCGGGCTCGCCGCGCACGAGCGGCTCGACGTCTCGCCGGCGCAGACCAACATGGTGTTCGTCGGCGTGCCCGCGGACATCGCCGCGCCGTTCGCCGCGCATCTCGCCGCGGCCGGCGTCATGATCACGGGCACCACGAAGCAGCGGTGGGTGACGCACCTCGACGTCGGCGCCGCCGATGTCGACGCGGCGCTCGCGAGCGTGGCGGCTTTCTTCGCGGGCGCACCGCGTAGCCCGGGTTGAGCGCCAGCGAAACCCGGGGGAGTCAGGGCCCTGGCCACGCTCACCCGCGTTTCGCTGCCGCTCAACCCGGGCTACGCATGGCGGCAACGTTTGAGAGGAGCAGGGCATGACCACGACCTTCGCCACCTTCGACGAGTTCTACCCGTTCTATCTCGGCGAGCACGCCAACCCGACCTGCCGGCGGCTGCACTTCGTCGGCTCGTCGCTGGTGCTGGGCTGCATCGTCGCGGCGATCGTCACTGCGAACCCGTGGTGGCTGGCGGCGATGCCGGTTGCCGGCTACGGCTTTGCCTGGGTCGGGCATTTCTTCTTCGAGCACAACCGGCCGGCGACGTTCAAGCACCCCCTCTACAGCCTGATCGGCGACTGGGTGATGTACAAGGACATCCTGATCGGCCGCATCCCGTTCTGACCCGCGCACCGCGCAGTGCGTAGCCCGGCGTTGAGCGAAGCTAAACCCGGGTGGTTGCAACAATCGCGACGACAGCCCCGGGTTTCGCTCGCGCTCGACGCCGGGCTACGCGGTCACGACTGCGCGGTCACATCATGTGTACCCGGGTGGGGTATATTGACATATACCCGCATGGGGTATAGGCTGCGAGCATGGCCACGATTGCCGCCGCCCCCGCACCCCCGCACCCTGTCGCGGAGTCCTCGAGCCGCGTCGAGCTCGGCCTCGAAGGCATGACCTGCGCGGCCTGCGCCGCGCGCATCGAGAAGGTGCTCAACCGCGTTCCCGGCGTCGCGGCGAGCGTCAACTTCGCGACCGAGACCGCGACCGCCCGCTTCGACGCCGCGCTCGCGGACCCGGCGAAGCTGATCGCGGCCGTCGAGCGCGCCGGCTATCGCGCGTTCCTGCGCCGCGACCCGGAGCAGGAGCGTCGCGACGACAAGCTGCGCAAGGACGCCGCCCACGCGGCGCTGAAGCGCGAGGTGATCTTCGCCGCCGTGCTGACGGCGCCGCTCGTCGCGCAGATGGTGCCGATGCTGCTGCAGGGCGACTGGCTCGGCGGCGCGGCGCACGCCGACCTGCTGCCGCGGTGGCTGCAGCTCGCGTTGGCCACGCCGGTGCAGTTCTGGATCGGCCGCCGCTTCTACGCCGGGGCGTGGAACGCGCTGCGCGGCGGCGCGGCCAACATGGACGTGCTCATCGCGCTCGGCACGACCATGGCGTGGGCGTTCAGCGCCGTCGTCACGGTGCTGGGGCTCCACGATCTGCACGTCTATTTCGAGGCCGGCGCGGCGGTGATCACGCTGGTGCTGCTCGGCAAGCTGCTCGAGGCGCGGGCGAAGGCGGGCACGTCGGCGGCGCTCGAAGGATTGCTGAAGCTGCAGCCGAAGAGCGCGCGCGTGGAGCGCGGCGGCGCGGTCGTCGAAATCCCGCTGGAGCAGGTCGCGCTGGGCGAGCGCTTCATCGTGCGCGCCGGCGAGAGCGTCCCCGTCGACGGCACCATCGTCTCGGGCACCGCAACGGTCGACGAGAGCATGCTGACCGGCGAGAGCGTGCCCGTCGTCAAGGCGGCGGGCTCCCGGGTGTACGCCGGCACGCTGAACCAGGACGGCCTCGTCGCCTGCGATGCGACGGGTGTCGGCAGCACGACGCTGCTCGCGGGCATCGTGCGCATGGTCGCCGAGGCGCAAGGCTCCAAGGCGCCCATCCAGCGCCTCGCCGATCGCGTCGCGGGCGTGTTCGTGCCCATCGTCGTCGCCATCGCTGCGCTCACGCTGGCGGTAACGTGGTGGCTTTCCGGCGACGGCACGCTGGCCCTGGTGAACACGGTGGCCGTGCTGGTGATCGCCTGCCCGTGCGCGCTGGGCCTCGCGACGCCGACGGCGATCATGGTCGGCACGGGGCGCGGCGCGCAGATCGGCGTGCTGATCCACAACGCGACGGCGCTCGAGGAAGCGGGACGCCTGAAGACGCTGATCGTCGACAAGACCGGCACGCTCACCGAAGGCGCGCCGGCGGTCACCGACGTCGTCGCGTTCGACGGCGCGTCGCGCGCCGACGTGCTGCGCATTGCCGCCGCGCTCGAGCAGGGATCGACGCATCCGCTCGCGCGGGCCGTGCTGGCTGCGGCGCGCGCCGAAGGGATCGCAGCGCAGGCGGTGCACGAGTACGTCTCCGTGCCGGGGAAGGGCGCCCGCGGTCGCATCGACGGCGAATCCGGCGAGGCGCTGGCCGGATCGCTCGGTTTTCTCGCCGCGAGCGGCATGATCGTGCCGCCCGGCACCGCGGCACCGCTCGCCGCCGCGGGCAAGACGCTCGTCGGCGTCGGCGTCAACGGCCGCGTCATCGGCGTTCTCGGGCTTGCCGACCGCATCCGGCCGACCTCCGCCGCCGCCGTCGCCCGCCTCGCAGCGGCCGGCATCGATGTGATCATGCTGACCGGCGACAACGCCGAGACCGCGCGCAGCGTGGCCGCCGCCGTCGGCATCGCCGACTATCGTGCCGGGGTCTTGCCGGCCGACAAGGCCGACGCGGTCCGCGCGTTGAAGGCGCAGGGCAGGATCACCGGCATGGTCGGCGACGGCATCAACGACGCGCCGGCTCTCGCGGCCGCGGACGTCAGCTTCGCGATCGGCGCCGGGTCCGACATCGCCATCGCCGCCGCCGACGTGACGCTCGTGCGCAGCGACCTGAACGCGGTTGTCGACGCGATCCTGCTGTCGCGCGCGACGCTCGCCAAGATCCGCCAGAACCTGTTCTTCGCGTTCGCCTACAACGTGCTCGGCATTCCGCTCGCGGCGACCGGGCTGCTGAGCCCGGTCGTTGCCGGCGCGGCCATGGCGGCGAGCTCGGTGTCGGTGGTGGGGAATGCGCTGCTGTTGCGGCGCTGGCGGGCCGGTGCGTGACAGGAGCGCGTAGGCGCGTAGCCCGGCGTTGAGCGCAGCGAAACCCGGGGCAATCGTGCCCATTGCGACGTCCACCCGGGTTTCGCTGCGCTCAACGCCGGGCTACGCGGCGCGGGCGGCCACGGGTCATGGGTTCGATCAAGGAGACAACGATGGAGACGGTGAATTTCAAGGTGGAAGGCATGACGTGCGGCGGCTGCGTGGCCGGCGTGACGCGGGTGTTGAAGGCGGTGGCGGGTGTCGACGAGGTCGCGGTGACGCTGACACCCGGCGCCGCGCAAATCAGCTTCGATCCCGCGCGCACCAGTCCGCCGGCCCTGCGCGCGGCGATCGAGGGTGCGGGCTATGACGTTGCGGCGTGAGCCGGGGCTGAGCAAGCCCAGGTCCCCCCGCACCACAGCGGCACCGGCACGCCGGGCGGCCACCGACGCGCGATCCGCACCACCCGCTCGTCGCGCGGACCGACAGCGCTGCGCTGGCCAAGCGCCTGAACCGCATCGAAGGCCAGGTGCGCGGCATCGGCCGGATGATCGACGAGGACCGCTACTGCATCGACATCCTGACGCAGGTCAGCGCCGTGCAGTCGGCGCTCGACGCGCTGGCGCTGCAACTGCTGGAGCACCATCTGCACGGCTGCGTCCAGCATGCCGTGAAGTCGGGCGAAGGCGATCGCGCGATCACCGAGGCGCTGCAGGTGATCCGCAAGTTCGCGCGCTGAGCGGCGGACCTGCGGATGGCATTGCCGTCGTATGCGTCGCCCGGGTTGAGCGAAAGCGAAACCCGGGGGGTTGCGGCAATGGCCACGACTGCCCCCGGGGTTTCGCTTTCGCTCAACCCGGGCTACGGCGGTGCCTCGGCCGCGGCGCGTTCAGCGCGGCGCGTTGCGCTCCACCCACCGCGCAAACGCCGCCAGGAATTTCTCCAGCCGCGCGCGCATCGCGTCGTTGATCAGCACCCCGCTTTCGTCGAACAGCGCGGTCGCCTGGCCGATGTACATCTCGGGCTGCTGGAGCATCGGCATGTCGAGAAAGACCATCGACTGGCGCAGGGCGTGATTGGCGCCGAACCCGCCCAGGGCGCCGGGCGAGACGGTGACCACCGCACCGGGCTTGCCGCTCCAGACGCTCTTGCCGCCGGGGCGCGAGCCGACGTCGATGGCGTTCTTCAGTCCGCCCGGCACCGAGCGGTTGTACTCGGGTGTCACGAACAGCACCGCTTCCGCCGCGCCCAGCTGCCGCCGGAACTCGAGCACCGCCGGCGGAGGGTCGATGTCCCAATCCTCGCTGTAGAGCGGCAACGCGCCGATCTCGACGATGCCGAGCTCGAGCGGAGGCGGCGCCATCGCGATCAGTACATGGGCCATCTTGCGGTTCAATGACGCCTTGCGCAGGCTGCCGACGATGACGGCGACCTTTCGGTTCGTGCTCATGGGATGTGCTCCGGGATCTGAGGCTGTCCGGCGCCGGATCGATCGCGCCGATCCCGCATCATAGCCAAGTTCGAGGCGCCTGGCCGTACGGTACCGCACGGCAAGGGCGATTCCGGCAGCGGCGATCCGCCGTCTTCACCGGGGCGCGGGGGGAGCGAATGGCATAATCGCACCCGTCGGGGTGTAGCGCAGTCCGGTAGCGCGCTTGCTTTGGGAGCAAGATGTCGCAGGTTCAAATCCTGTCACCCCGACCAGAAACACGAGGGCTTGCCCTGGATCAACGCGCTCCCGAGGGCCGCCGCGTAGGCTGAGAATGCCTCGTGCCGAACGGGAACACGAAGATGCCAGGCCGTGCACTTCTTGCCGCCGCGCTGCTCGCCGCCGCGATCCCGATCGCTCATGCGGCAGGCGATTTCGTGTCCTGCCCTGTGGACGAAGCGGCGGCCGCCGCGATTGCCCGCGGGACCTCCACGGAGTTCTTCACGCGCCCGGAATCGACCGTCCCGCCGGCGAAGCGCACGGCGCGCGGGCTCTACCTCACCGCGCAGGACGCCTACGACATGGTGAGCGAGGCGCCGGACAAGGTGCTGTTCATCGACGTGCGCACGCGCGGCGAGCTGCAGTTCATCGGCATGCCGACGCTGGTCGATGCGCACGTGCCTTTCCTGGTCGAGACGTCGCTGCCGCAGTGGGACGAGGCGAACTCGACGTTCAAGTTGGCCCCGAACCCGACGTTCGTCGACGACGTCGGCAGGCGCCTCGCGTGGAAGGCGCTCACGCGCGACGATCCGGTGATCGTGCTCTGCCAGGGCGGCCTGCGCGCCGCCCGCGCGGCCAATGCGCTGGCGCAGGCCGGCTACACCCGGGCCTACACGGTGATCGACGGCTTCGAGGGCGACCCGGTCGCCGACGGCCCGCACAAGGGCGAGCGCCTCGTCAATGGCTGGCGCAACGCCGGCCTGCCGTGGACCGCGAAGCTCGACCGCGCCAGGATGTACGGGCTCGACTGAGGCCCGGGTTGCCGGTGTATGATGCATCGCATCTGCAATGCACGAGGAATGCTCGATGAAGACGACGACCATGCCACCGCTGCGCGTCTCCCCGGAATTGCGGCAGCGCGCCGAGGCGGTGCTGGAAGAAGGCGAGACGCTGTCCGGCTTCATGCTCGATGCCCTCAGCCGTAGCATCGACTATCGGCAGGCGCAGAGCGACTTCGTCGCGCGCGGGCTCGCCAGCGCGGAGAGCGCGCGCAAGACCGGCAAGTATGTCCCGTCCGATCGGGTAGTCGCGAAGCTGACGCGGAGGCTGGCGGCGGCCGGAAAGCGGTCGGACTGACGGCGGTGCAACGCTTCAAGGTACGATTCACGCCCGAGGCCGAGGCCGACCTCCTGCGGCTCTACGATTTCCTGCTGGAACGCGACCTGGCAGCCGCGGACCGAGCGCTCGAAGCCATCAACCGCGCGTTGGAGATCCTGCGCTTCTCGCCCTTCTCCTGTCGCAAAGCCGGCGCCGGCAACCCGTTTCTGCGGGAGGTCATCATCCCGTTCGGGTCGGCGGGGTACGTGGCGCTCTTCGAGATCGAGGCGAAGAGCACGGTGACGGTCCTCGCTGTCCGCCACCAGCGGGAAGACGACTACCGCTGAGCCCGGCCGCCGGGCCCTTTCGAGACGCACTCGACCGGGAGTGCGCTCGCGCGGCATACTTCGACTCCGCGCTACCGATCGCGCGACCTGGAACCGCAGCGCCGACCCGCCGGGCGACCGTGGTTCGCCCCGCTCGCCGTGCAACCCAACCGCGCCAACGGATGACTGTCCCGACCTCGCTCATCGACGATCTCGTCGCCGCCAACCGCATCCTCGCCGGGTTGGGCGTGGTCGACGGCTTCGGTCACGTCAGCGTGCGCCACCCCGACCGGGCGGACCGTTACCTGCTGTCGCGGTCGCTCGCGCCGGAGCTCGTCACGCGCGACGACATCATGACCTTCGATCTCGCCTCGACACCGCAGGACGGCGACGCGCGCGCGCCGTATCTCGAGCGCTTCATCCACGGCGGGATCTACGCGCGGCGGCCGGACGTGCAGGCGATCGTCCACAGTCACTCGCCCGCGGTGGTGCCGTTCGCGGCATCGTCGGTGCCGCTGCGCCCGATCTACCACATGAGCGGATTCCTCGGCGCGGGCGCGCGCGTGTTCGAGATCCGCGCGCGCTTCGGCATCACCGACCTGCTGGTGCGCAACGGCGCGCAGGGCGTGGCGCTGGCGGAGGTGCTCGGCGCCGATGCGGTCGTGCTGATGCGCGGCCACGGCTTCTGCACCATCGGCGACAGCATTCCGGTCGCGGTCTACCGCGCGGTGTACACGCAGTCCAACGCCGCGCTGCAGCAGCAGGCGATCGCGCTGCGCGGCGAAGTGACTTACCTCGAGCCCGAGGAGGCCACGCTCGCCGACGCGACTAACCGACGCGTGATCTCCAGGCCGTGGGACCTGTGGTGTGGCAAGTACGCGCCGGGCGCCGGCACGTGAGCGCCGCAGCGCAGGCGATCTCCGCAACCCGAATCCGTCCCCGAAGGAACGCTCGCACCATGTCGATCACGACACGAATCCTGGCTGCCGCCGTGGCTGCGCTGGCCACGCTGCTGGGGGCGTCCTTCGCTCACGCGCAAGGCAGCGCCGCGTACCCGAACCGTCCGCTCAAGCTCGTCGTCCCCTTCCCGCCGGGAGGCGGCGCGGACCTGACCGCGCGCACGCTCGCGCAGAGGATGGGCGACGCGATGGGGCAATCCGTCGTCGTCGACAACCGCCCCGGCGCCAACGGCCTGATCGGCACCGACCTCGTCGCCAAGGCCGCGCCCGACGGCTACACGATCCTGCTCGTCGACCGCGGCGCGCTCGGCATCAACCCGAGCCTCTACGCGAAGCTGCCCTACGATCCGCTCAAGGACTTCGCGTACGTCGGCATCGCGACCGAGGGCCCGTACGTGCTGGTAGCGAACCCGGCCATTCCCGCCAAGACCCTGGGCGAGCTCGTTGCCTTGGCGAAGGCGAAGCCGGGCTCGATCAACTACGCGAGCTACGGCATCGGCAGCATGGCGCAGCTCAACCTCGAAGCCGTCAACCAGCGCCTCGGCATCGACCTGCAGCACGTTCCCTACAAGGGCGCGGGTCCCGCGGTCACCGCCGTGGTCGCGGGCGAAGTCGGCGTGACGATCGCCTCGGTGCCCGGGGTGCTCGGTTTCGTTCGCGATGGCCGCGTGCGGGCCCTTGCCGTGGGCTCGGACAAGCGCCTCGCGCTCTTTCCGGACGTGCCGACGATGGCCGAGGCCGGCGGCGGCGACACGCTGATCGCGACGTACTTTGCCCTCGCCGCGCCGGCGGGAACGCCGCCGGCGGTGATCGCCAGGCTCAACACCGAGATGAAGCGCGCGCTTGCGGCCCCCGACATCGCCGAGCGCCTCGTCGCCGCCGGGCTCGTGCCGACAGGCAGCTCGCCCGAAGTGATGACGCAGACGGTGAGGCAGGACGTCGCGCGGTTCGCCGTCCTGGTCAAATCGATCGGCATCAAACCGGAGTAGCCCCGCATTGGTAGCCCGGGTTGAGCGAAAGCGAAACCCGGGTGGTTGCCGCAATGGGCACGATTGCCCCGGATTTCGCTGGCGCTCAATCCGGGCTACGAAATCCCGGTCGACAATGGTTCGCAACGGAGATGGAAATGAGCTTTGCCGACAACACAGTGATCGTGACCGGCGCCACCGGCAATCTCGGCCGCGCCGTCGCGGCGGCGTTCGCGGAGCGCGGCGCCAACCTGGTCCTCGTCGACCGCAGCGGGGGTCGCCTCGAGGCGGCCTACGGCGCCCCGGACGCGCGGCGCATGCACGCGCCGACGGACCTGCTCGTCCAGGCGCAGGTGGGCGCGACCGTGGCGGCTGCGATGGAGCGCTTCCGCCGCATCGACGTGCTGTGCAACATCGCCGGCGGCTTTCGGATGGGCGAGCCGGTGCATGGCACTTCCGACGAGAACTGGAACTTCCTGTTCGACATCAACGCCCGCACGCTGCTGCACGCCGCGCGCGCGGTGGTGCCGAGGATGCTGGAAGGCGGCGGGGGCAGGATCGTCAACGTCGGCGCCTACGCCGCGCAGAAGGGCGTCGCGCAGATGGGCGCGTATACGGCGTCGAAGAGCGTGGTGATCCGTCTCACCGAGGCGATGGCCGCGGAGCTGCGCACGAAGAAGATCAACGTCAATTGCGTGCTGCCGACGATCATCGACACGCCGGAGAACCGCAAGGCGATGCCCGACGCCGATCCGGCCAGGTGGGTGGCGCCCGCGGACCTGGCGAACGTGATCGTCTTCCTGGCGTCGCCGGCGGCGCGCGCGATCCACGGCGCGGCGATCCCCGTGGCCGGGTTGGGCTGACGAGAACGCCCATGGCCGACCTGTTCGACAATCCGATGGGACTCATGGGCTTCGAGTTCGTCGAGTTCGCCTCGCCCACGCCCGGCGTCATCGAGCCGGTGTTCGAGATGCTGGGCTTCACCCGGGTCGCCGACCATCGCTCGAAGGACGTCGCGCTGTACCGGCAGGGCGACATCAACTTCATCGTCAATCGCGAGCCGCGCAGCGTCGCCTGGTACTTCGCGGCGGAGCACGGCCCGTCGGCGTGCGGGATGGCGTTCCGGGTGCGCGACTCGCACGCGGCGTACAAGCGGGCGCTGGAGCTGGGCGCGCAGCCGATGGAAATGCGCGCGGGTCCCATGGAACTCAACCTGCCGGCGATCAAGGGCATCGGCGGCGCGCCGCTGTACCTGATCGACCGCTTCGGCGACGGCAAGTCGATCTACGACATCGATTTCAACTTCGTCGAGGGCGTGGATCGCCACCCGCCCGGGCACGGGCTGAAGATCATCGACCACCTGACGCACAACGTCTATCGCGGCCGGATGAGCTACTGGTCATCGTTCTACGGGCGCATCTTCAACTTCCGCGAGATCCGCTACTTCGACATCAAGGGCGAGTACACGGGCCTCACGTCGCGGGCGATGACCGCGCCCGACGGGATGATCCGCATCCCGCTCAACGAGGAATCCTCGAAGACCACCGGCCAGATCGAGGAATTCCTGATGAAGTACAACGGCGAGGGCATCCAGCACGTGGCGCTGCTGACCGACGATCTTCTCGCCAGCTGGGACCGCCTGAAGGCGGCGGGCGTGCCGATGATGACCGCGCCGCCGGCGACCTACTACGAGATGCTGGCCGAGCGGCTGCCCGGGCACGGCGAGCCCGTGGGCGAGCTGCAGGCGCGAGGCATCCTGCTCGACGGCACGACGGACGGCGGCCAGTCGCAGCGGCTGCTGCTGCAGATCTTCTCGCAGACGCTGCTCGGCCCGCTGTTCTTCGAGTTCATTGAGCGCAAGGGCGACGACGGCTTCGGCGAAGGCAATTTCAAGGCGCTGTTCGAGTCGATGGAGCGCGACCAGGTCCGCCGCGGCGTCATCGAGGCGGGGAGATAGGATATCGTGGTCTGCCCCCGCGTCGGTATCCCCCGTTTAGCCCGTCGAAGGAGCGGCACGCAATGAAAGTCTGCATCTACGGCATCGGTGCGGTCGGCGGCCTGATCGCAGCGCGCCTCGCCGCCGAGGGCAGCGCCGAAGTGAGCGCGGTCGCGCGCGGCGCGACGCTCGCGGCGCTGCGAACCCACGGGCTGCGGCTGCAGTCGGGCGAGCGCACGACGCAGACGCCCATCCGCGCGGCGGAGCGTCCGGCGGAGCTCGGCGTGCAGGATGTGGTCGTGGTGAGCGTCAAGGGGCCGGCGCTCCCCGCCGTCGCCGCGGGCATCGCGCCGCTGCTGGGGCCCGACACCGTCGTGCTCTCCGCTATGAACGGCGTCCCGTGGTGGTTCTTCGACGGCGTGGCGGGGCCGTGCGCCGGGCTGCACCTGGAATCCGTCGACCCCGGCGGCGTCGTCACGGCGGCGATTCCGGCGCGCCGCGTCATCGGCTGCGTGGTGCACCTCAATGCCGGCGCGCCGGAGCCGGGCCTCGTCCTGCACCGGATGGGCAATGGACTCATCGTCGGCGAGCCCGACGGCAGCGCGTCGCCGCGCGCGCAGCGGATCGCGCAACTGCTGGCGCGCGCCGGCTTCGACGTCACGACCTCGGCGCGGATCCAGAACGACATCTGGTACAAGCTCTGGGGCAACCTGACGTTCAACCCGGTCTCCGCATTGACCGGCGCGACCGGCGACCGGATGCTCGCCGACCCGCTGGTCCTCGCGTTCTGCACGGCGGCGATGGAGGAGGCCGCGCGGATCGGAGAACGCATCGGCTGCGCGATCAAGGAGACGCCGCAGCAGCGCCACGCGGTGACGCGCCGGCTCGGTGCGTTCCGCACGTCGATGCTGCAGGACGTCGAGGCCGGCCGGCCGCTGGAGATCGACGCCATCGTCGGCGCGGTGAAGGAGATCGGCGGGCACGTCGGCGTGGCCACGCCGACGATCGACGCGCTGCTGGGGCTCACCCGCCTGCTCGGACGCACCCGCGGACTCTACCCGCCTGCGTAGCCCGGGTTGAGCCGGAGCCGAAACCCGGGACAATCGCGGCCATTGCCACAACCACCCGGGTTTCGCCTTCAACCCGGGCTACTGTAATTCCACTCCGGCTTTCTTTACGGCGGCGGCGTATTTGGCCAACTCGCGCGGGAAGAACTGCGCCGCGTATTCCGGCGGGCTGACGTTGATCGTGTTGCCCTGCCTGGCCATCGCCTCCTTCACTTCGGGCGTGGCGAAGGCCGCGGCGAACGCCGCGTTGATGCGCCTGACGTCCGCCGGCGGCAGCCGGGCGGGGCCGATGGCGGCGAACCAGCCTTCGACCAGGTACTCCGGCATGCCCTGCTCGACCATCGTCGGAATCTCGGGCGCAGCGGGGACGCGCGTCGCGGCACCCACCCCGATCGCCCGCAGCGCGCCGCTCTTCAGGTGTTGCTGGATCGACGGCAGCGACAGCGCGCCGATGTCGACCTGGCCGCCGATGAGGTCGGTCAGCATGGGGCCCACGCCCCTGTAGGGCACGTGCGTTGCCTTGACGCCGGCCTGGTCGAGGAACATCGCCACCGCGAGGTGCAGGATCGTGCCGTTGCCCGACGAGCCGTAGTTGAACTTGTCCGGGTTCGCCTTCATCAACGCGATCAGTTCCTGCGCGTTCTTCGCCGATACCTTGCCCGGATTGACGACCAGCACGACCGGCGTCGAGCCGATGACCGCGATCGGCGTGATGTCCGCGACCGGGTCGAACGGCACCGACTTGTACACGCTCGGGTAGATGACGTGGTTGTTCGACACGATGCCGAGCGTCATGCCGTCGGGCGCCGAGCGGACAAGGGCCTGCGTGCCGACGATGCCGCCGGCGCCTGCCTGGTTCTCGACGACCACCGGGGCGCCCAGCGCCTTCGCCAGCGCCGGCTGCGCCGCGCGGGTGATGGTGTCGACACCCGAGGCCGTGGCCACCGGCAGGATGATCCTGATCGCCTTGTCGGTCACCTGCGCATGCGCCGGCGCGAGGGCGCACAGCGCGGCCAGGAAAAGGGGGACAGACCACGTCTTCATGCGACCGCCATCTGCGCGTACAGCGCGTCGATGCGCTCCGGCGCGTAGCCGAGCGCGGCCAGGAGTTCACGCGTGTGCTGCCCCATCGTCGGCGGGTCGATGCGCACGCCGAGCCGGTGGCCGGCCATCGTGATCGGGAACAGCGTCGTCTTGACCGTCTGCCCCGCCTTGTCGCCGTCGGGCAGTCGCACGTCGGCGAGCCCCCCGGTGGCGAGCAGGTGCGGATCGTCGTACAGGTCCTCGGGCCGGCGGATCGGCGCGAACGGCAGGCCCACCTGCTCGAACAGCGCGGCGAGCTCGCCGGCGGAGCGCTGCGCCAGCCGCTCGCGCAGCGTCTGCAGCAGCGCCGGGCGGACGGCGACGCGCTGGTTGTTGGTAGCGAGCGCCGGGTCGGCCTTCAGGTCGGCAAACCCGAGCGCGTCGCAGAACGTGACCCACTGCGCGTCGCTGACCGCGGCGAGGAAGATCTGCTCGCCGTCCTTGACCGTGTACACGTCGTAGACGGCCCACGGGCTCTGGCGCGAGGGCATCGGGGCGGGAGCGCGGCCGGTCACCGCGTACTGCAGCATGTGCTGCCCCATCAGGAACACGTTGTTCTCATAGAGCGCCGACTGGACCTCCATGCCGCGGCCGGTGATCCCGCGCTGGATCAGCGCGCCGAGCGCGCCGATGGCGCCGAACATGCCCCCCATGATGTCGTTGACGCTGGTCCCGGCGCGCAGCGGATCGCCGGGCCGGCCCGTCATGTACGCGAGCCCGCCCATCATCTGCACCACTTCGTCGAGCGCGGTCCGGTGCTCGTACGGGCCGGGCAGGAAGCCCTTGTGGCTCACGTAGATGACGCGCGGGTTCACGGCCGCCAGCGCCGCGTAGTCGAGCCCGTACTTGTCCATCGTGCCGGGCTTGAAGTTCTCCAGCACGACGTCGGCGCTGGCGGCGAGCTTGCGCGCGACGCCGGCGCCGTCCGCATTGCGCAGGTCGATCGCGATGCTCTTCTTGTTGCGGTTGAACATCGGGAAGAAGCCCGCGCCCGCGCCCATCAGCGTGCGCGTGCGATCGCCGTCGATCGGCTCGACCTTGATGACTTCGGCGCCCATGTCGGCCAGCACCATGCCGCAGGTCGGGCCCATCACCATGTGCGTGAACTCGACGACGCGCAGGCCGGCGAGCGGTTGGGGCGGGGAGGAGGTCGCGGTGGCGGTCACGGCGGGAGCTTCGCCTCACTCGCCGGCAGTTGGGCCGGAGGCGCGTTGCCGTGCAGCGGCGGCAGCAGTCGCGGCACCCGCGGCCGCGGCAGCAGCGGCATCAGCAGCACCGACGCGCGCCGCGGAATCGCGCATCGTCTTCGGCAGGCCCGCGCGCCACAGCGTGCCATGCAGCGTCTCGCCGTCGAGCCACTGCGCCACCTGCGCGCGCAGCGCGAGGAGCCGTTCGAAGTCCTGGCCCGTGTCGACGCCCATGCTCGCGAAGAGATACGCGACGTCCTCGGTGGTGACGTTGCCGCTGGCGCCGGGTGCGTGCGGGCAGCCGCCGATCCCGGCGAGGCAGGCGTCGAAGCGGCCGATACCCACTTCCCAGGCGGCCATCACGTTGGCGAGGCCGAGGCCGCGCGTGTCGTGGAAGTGACCGCAGGCGAGCTTGTCCCCCGCGATGCAGCTTGCGCGCTCGAACAGGTGCCGCACCATCCGCGGATCGGCATAGCCCACGGTGTCGGCGAGGCCGACGCGATCCACGCCGGCATCGAGCACCGCCTGCAGCAGGCGCAGCACCTCCGCCGGCTCGACCCGGCCCTGGATCGTGCACCCGAACGAGGTGCTCAAGCCGACTTCGATCAGGCAGCGCGAGCCCGCGGCATCGCGCGCCGCGCGGATCGCAGCGATCTCGCGCACCACGTCGTCGGGTGCCTTGCGCAGGTTGGCGAGGCTGTGGGCGTGGCTCGCCGACAGCGGCACGAGCATGAGGTCGGCGCCGCTGTCGAGCGCGCGCTCCGCCCCCTTCAGATTGGGGACAAGCACTGACGTGAAGAGGCCGGGCAGCGTCTTCGCGAACGCCACCAGCTCGCCGGTGTCGGCCAACTGCGGCAGCAGCCGCGGCGGCACGAACGAGCCGACCTCGATCTCGCGCTGGCCGGCCTCGTACGCCGCGCGGATCCATTCCCGTTTCTGCGAGGTGGGCAGCACGCGGGCGATGCTCTGCAGTCCGTCGCGCAGGCCGACTTCGCGGATGACGACAGGATTCGGCTCGGGCTTCATCAGCGGCTTCAAGCAAGTGGGGTCACGTAAGTGGGGTCACAAGTAAGTGGGGTCAGACACCACTTACTTGTGACCCCACTTACGTGAGCTCACACACGACCAAAGGGTTGGGATGGGGTTGCATGGAGCGAAAGTTTACCCCCGTCTGGTCGCGTCGTGCCGCTTGTGTCATTCTTGCATTCCACGCGCGCGCGGGTCGCCGCAGGAAGGAGTGGTCGCGATGTACGCACAACTGGTCGAGACGGGCAGGGACCGCCTGCAATCGCGCGCCGAGATGTCGGCTGACGAGCAGGCGTTCCAGGCGCGCATCGACGCCGGGATCAAGATCGAGCCCAAGGACTGGATGCCGGAGGGCTACCGCAAGACGCTCGTCCGGCAGATCTCGCAGCACGCGCATTCGGAGATCGTCGGGCAGCTGCCCGAGGGCAACTGGGTGACGCGCGCGCCGACGCTCAAGCGCAAGGCGATCCTGCTCGCCAAGATCCAGGACGAGGCGGGCCACGGCCTCTATCTCTACAGCGCCGCCGAGACGCTCGGCGTCTCGCGCGACGAGCTGCTCGCCGCGCTGCATTCGGGCAAGGCCAAGTACTCCAGCATCTTCAACTACCCGACGCTCTCGCTGGGCGGACATCGGCGCGATCGGCTGGCTCGTCGACGGCTCCGCGATCATCAACCAGATCCCGCTGTGCCGCTGCTCGTACGGGCCCTACGCGCGGGCGATGGTGCGCGTGTGCAAGGAGGAGTCGTTCCACGCGCGGCAGGGCTACGACATCATGATGGCGCTGTGCCGCGGCAGCGCCGCGCAGAAGCAGATGGCGCAGGACGCGCTCGACCGCTGGTGGTGGCCGTCGCTGATGATGTTCGGGCCGTCGGACGCCGAGTCGGTGAACAGCGCGCAGTCGGCGCAGTGGCGGATCAAGCTCGCGTCCAACGACGAGCTGCGCCAGAAGATGGTCGACCAGACGGTGCCGCAGGCCGAGTATCTTGGCCTGACGATCCCGGATCCGGATCTCAAGTGGAACGCGCAGACCGGCCACTACGATTTCGGCGCGATCGACTGGAGCGAGTTCTACAACGTCCTCAAAGGCAACGGCCCGTGCAACCGCGACCGCCTGCGCACGCGGGTCGAGGCCTACGAGAGCGGCGCGTGGTTCCGCGACGCGCTGGTCGCGCACGCCGACAAGCGCGCGCGGGCGCACCAGCGAGGGGCGAGCAATGAGCAAGGAATGGCCGCTGTGGGAGGTCTTCATCCGCAGCCAGCACGGCCTCGCGCACAAGCACGTCGGCAGCGTCCATGCCGCCGACAGCGAGATGGCCGTCAACAACGCGCGCGACGTCTACACGCGACGCAACGAAGGCGTGAGCATCTGGGTGGTGAAGGCCGCCGACATCACCGCCAGCAGCCCGGGCGACAAGGGGCCGCTGTTCGAGCCCGCGAACAGCAAGGTCTATCGCCACCCGACGTTCTTCCCGATGCCGGAAGAGGTGAAGAACCTTTGATGGGCCGACACCATGCTCGCGCAAGTTCGAATGCCTGCTGCGGCAGGGCGACAGCACGCTGATCCTCGCGCAGCGCCTCACCGAGTGGTGCGGCAAGGCGCCGGCGCTGGAAGAGGACATCGCGCTCGCCAACGTCGCGCTGGACCTGATCGGCCAGGCGCGGATGTGGCTCGCCTGCGCCGGCGAAGCCGAAGGCGCCGGGCGCACCGAGGACGATCTCGCCTACCTGCGCGACGCGCACGAATTCCGCAACCTGCTGCTGGTCGAGCAGCCCAACGGCAACTACGCCGACACGCTGGTCCGCCAGTTCTTCTTCGACGCGTGGCACCACCCGATGCTGCAGGCGCTGGCCGGCTCAGCAGACGCGCGCATCGCGGGCATCGCCGCCAAGGCGGTGAAGGAGGTCGCCTATCACCTGCGTCGCAGCGGCGATCTCGTCGTGCGCATGGGCGACGGCACGGCGGAGAGCCACGCCAAGGCACAGGCCGCCGCCGACAGACTCTGGATGTACACCGGCGAGATGTTCGAGCGCGACGGCGTGGACGACGCGATGATCGCCGAGGGCCTGAGCGCGGATGCCGGCGCGCTGCGCGAGCCGTGGCTCGCGCACGTCCGCGAGGTGTTCGCCGAGGCAACGCTCACCCTGCCCGCGCCCGACGCGTGGATGCAGACCGGCGGCAGGCGGGGGCGGCACACGGAGCACCTCGGCTACATCCTCGCCGAGATGCAATTCCTGCAACGCGCCTACCCGGGCGCGCAGTGGTAGCGCTCTCCCACGACGCGATGGCGACGGTGGCCACGCCCACCACCGCGCAGGTGTGGACCTGGCTCGCGGAAGTGCCGGACCCCGAGATCCCGGTGCTGTCGATCCTCGATCTCGGCATCGTCCGCGAGGTCGCGTGGCGCGAGGCCGACGGCCGCGCCGAATGCGTGGTGACCGTCACGCCGACGTATTCGGGCTGCCCCGCGACCGAGGCCATCGCGCAGGCGATCGCCGCGGTGCTGCACGCGCACGGCGTGGCCGACGTGCGCCTCGAAACGCGCCTCGCGCCGGCCTGGACCACCGACTGGCTGAGCGACGCGGCGAAGAACAAGCTGAAGACGTACGGCATCGCGCCGCCGGCGCAGCAAGTCATTGCCCCCGCGGCGATCGGCCGCGGCCGGCCCGCCGAGCCGATCGTCGCGTGCCCGCGCTGCGGTTCCGTGAAGACGCAATGCACGAGCCCGTTCGGGTCCACGCCCTGCAAGTCGATGCATCGATGCCTCGACTGCCTTGAGCCGTTCGACTATTTCAAGTGCCACTGAGCGCGCGGTGATGCCGCTGCCGTCCCACCCACCAGCCGCCCTTCGCGCGTGAGCAAATTCCATCCGCTGACCGTGGCGCAGGTGAAGGGCGAGACGCGCGACGCCATCGCCGTCACGTTCGCCGTGCCGCCGCAACTCGCGGATGCTTTCCGCTTCGTCCAGGGGCAGCACCTGACGCTGCGCGCGCGCATCGGCGGCGAGGACGTCCGCCGCTCGTATTCGATCTGTTCCGCGGTGCAGGATGGCGATCTGCGCATCGCCATCAAGCGGGCACCCGGCGGCGTGTTCTCGACCTGGGCGAACGAGACGCTGAAGGCGGGCGACGTGCTCGACGTGATGCCGCCGATGGGGCACTTCAACACGCCGCTGGCCGCAGGCAACCGCAAGCGCTACCTGGCCTTTGTCGCCGGCAGCGGCATCACGCCGCTGCTGTCGATCATCAAGACCACGCTGTTCGCCGAGCCGTCAAGCGAGTTCACGCTGTTCTACGGCAACCGCGCCTCGTCCGCCGTCATCTTCAGGGAGGAGCTGGCCGAGCTGAAGGACGCCTTCCTCACCCGCTTCAACCTCGTCTACGTGATGAGCCGCGAGCAGCAGGACATCGAGCTCTTCAACGGCCGCATCACGCGCGAGAAGTGCGACCGGATGTTCGCGCGCTGGGCCGCGCCCGCCGACTTCGACGTCGCGTTCGTCTGCGGGCCGGACGGCATGATGCAGGCGGTGTCCGAGGCGCTGCAAGCGCACGGCATGCCGAAGTCGGCGATCAGGATCGAGCTCTTCGCCGCGAGCATCCCGAAGCACGAGCACGTGACGCACGCCCGGCCCGTCGTCGGGCGGCAGGAGTGCGAGGTGACGCTGATCATCGACGGCCGCCACCTCGCGTTCACGATGGAGAAGGACAAGGAGTCGCTGCTCGACGCCGGCCTGCGGCAGGGCATCGACATGCGCTACTCGTGCCGCGGCGGCGTGTGCTCGACCTGCCGCGCCAAGGTGATCGAGGGCAAGGTCGACATGGACGTGAATTTCGCGCTCGAGGACTACGAGATCGCCCGCGGCTTCGTGCTCACCTGCCAAGGCTACCCGGCGACCGACAAGGTGGTCGTCGATTTCGATCAGGACAATTAAGTGGGGTCAGACACTACATATAAGTGGGGTCATATAAGTGGGGTCAGACACTGCTTACGCCGCGCAGATTGATGATGCCCTGAACGCTACCGCCGCGTAAGCAGTGTCTGACCCCACTTATATGACCCCACTTATATGTAGTGTCTGACCCCACTTAATTGGACCCCACTTGCTCAAGGAGCCCATGATGACTTACGAGAACATCCTGTTCACCAGAGCCGACGGCATCGCGCGCCTCACGCTCAATCGCCCGGACAAGCTCAACAGCTTCACCGTGGCGATGCACCTCGAGGTGCGCGACGCGCTGGCGCAGGTCAAGGCGGACAGCACGGTGCGCGTGCTGGTGCTCACCGGAGCCGGGCGCGGCTTCTGCGCCGGGCAGGACCTTTCCGACCGGGCGGTCGCACCCGGCTCGGCGCCGGTCGACCTGGGCGAATCGATCGAGAAGTACTACGGCCCGCTGGTGCGCACGCTGCGCAGCCTGCCCTTGCCGGTGATCTGCGCGGTGAACGGCGTGGCCGCCGGCGCCGGCGCCAACATCCCGCTCGCCTGCGACATCGTGCTCGCCGCGCGTTCGGCGAGCTTCGTCGAGGTGTTCTGCAAGCTGGGCCTCATCCCCGACACCGGCGGCACGTACTTTCTCCCGCGCCTTCTCGGCACCGCGCGTGCGATGGGGCTGGCGCTGCTCGGCGACAAGCTCACCGCCGAGCAGGCCGCGCAGTGGGGGCTCATCTGGAAATGCGTCGACGACGACCAGCTCGCGCAGGAGACCGACGCGCTGGCGCGCCATTTCGCGTCGGCGCCCACGCGCGGCCTCGCCCGCGCCAAGGAGGCGATCTACGCGAGCCCGAGCAACACGTTCGCCGCGCAGCTCGATCTCGAGCGCGATTTCATACGCGAGCTGGGCGGCAGCGACGATTACCGCGAAGGGGTCGCGGCGTTCATGGAAAAGCGGGCGCCGCGATTCAGGGGCTCGTAGGCGGTGGCCGATGCGCCCGCCGGCGACGCGCGAGCGCCTGACCACGCGCTGGCCGTCAGTGCGATCGTGCCGGTGTACAACGGAGCGGCGACCCTGCCCCTGTGCCTCGCGCCGCTGCTGCGGATGCTGCACATTGGGGAGATCGCCGAGCTCGTCGTCGTCGACGACGGCTCGACCGATGGGTCGGCGGCCGTTGCAGCAAGGCTCGGCGCATGGGTGATCGAATCGGGCGGCCGTCTGGGGCCGGGCGGCGCCCGCAACGCTGCCGCGCGAACCGCCGCCGGCAATCTGCTGTGGTTCGTCGATGCCGACGTGGTGGTGCACGACGATGCGGCGCGGGTGCTGGTCGAGGCATTCCGGAGCACCGGCGCGGCGGCGGTATTCGGCGCCTATGACGACCAGCCGGCGGTGGGAAACTTCCTGTCGCAGTACAAGAACCTCGTGCATCACCACTATCACAGCGAGGGCGCCGGCGCGTCGGAAACGTTCTGGGCCGGCTGCGGCGCGGTACGCAAGTCCGCGTTTCTCGACGCGGGCGGCTTCGACGCGGCGCGCTATCCCGGGCCGTCGATCGAGGACATCGAGCTCGGCGGGCGGCTGCGCCGGCGCGGCCTGGCGATCTGGCTCGCGCCGGCGCTGCGGGGGACGCACCTCAAGGCCTGGCACCTGCCCAACCTGCTGCGGGCCGAGATCTTCGGCCGCGCGCTGCCGTGGTCGCGGCTGGCGCATTCGACGGGCGGCGCGCCCGCCACGCTGAATTTCAGCCTGCCGGAACGCCTGCGCGCGGTGCGGGCGGTGGTGCTCTTCGCGAGCCTCGCGCTCGCGGCAACCTGGCTCGTGCCGTGGTGGGTGCCGGCCACGCTGCTCGTTGCCGCGCTCCTCGCGAACCGGAAACTGCTGGCGCTGTTCCGCCGCCGGCGGGGCCTCGTCTTCGCGCTTGCCGGCGCGCTCTTCCACCAGGTCTATTACCTGTACTCGTCGGCCGCGTTCGCGTGGACCTGGCTCGAATGGTGGTGCCGGCGTCGTTTCAGGCGGGAAAACAGGGCGTTGTGATAAAATCCACAGTCCCGGTCCGACAGGGCGCCCGTAGCTCATCTGGATAGAGCACCGGCCTTCTAAGCCGGCGGTAACAGGTTCGAGTCCTGTCGGGCGCGCCAGTTTTGGTGCGCGCGACGCCGTTGCGACCGTCGACCGTTCGTGGTCGACGATCGCCGCGAGAGTCGCGGCAGTTAAGTTCCGTGGTGGCTGTAGCTCAGCTGGTAGAGTCCCGGATTGTGATTCCGGTTGTCGTGGGTTCGAGTCCCATCAGCCACCCCAACATCACTCTGGAAGGCGCGCTCCGCGGCGTTCTTCCACTGCCGCTGCACCCGGTTCCGCAACGCGGGACGCCTTCCGGTTCGAGCAATTCGCGTTCGGCCGCTGCTCTCGCGGCCGCACCCGAAGTCGCGCCGGATCCTGCGTCGGACCGGTGACGGCACGGAATGGTCTAGGCAATCTATAGTTTGTGTTACACGCAGTTTGTGTAGATAATACAAACTATGGTTCCCTTTAATGCCGTCGAGGAGGAGCTTGCCAGGCTGGGTGTCCGGTTGCGCGAGGCGCGGCTGGCCCGCGACGATTCCATGCACGTATTCGCGCAGCGTCTCGGCGTCTCGGTGCCGACGTTGCGCGCGATGGAACAAGGTTCTTCGTCCGTTCAGATTGGCTATTGGGCCACGGCGCTCTGGACGCTGGATCGACTCCACGATCTATCCGCGGTTCTGCCCCAATCGGCCTCGCCTCTGGACCAGGCGAGGGAACGCCGGAATGCGAAGCGCCATCGCGCGAGCCGGCGGAGCGCGTGATCCATCTTGCGGTCTGGCTGACGTTGCCGGATGCCAGTACGTTGAAGGTGGGCGAGCTCGCCTGCACCGACGCCGATGAAGGCGGGCGGTACGAGTCCGAGTTCGCGTACGACGACGATTGGTTGTCCCGCCGCCGGCGATTCGCGCTGGACCCGGTCTCGCTGCCGCTCGGACGCGGTCGGTATCGATCCACCAAGTTCGAACCACCGCTCGCGGTGTTCGAGGACGCATTGCCCGACGACTGGGGGCGCGGCCTGATCGTTCGTGCACTCAAGCTGCCTCGACGCGAGCGCGGTGAGCCGTTTCTGCTTCGCGAGATGGCAGCGCACGGCTTGGGGCTTGGTGCGCTTGGCTTCAGTCCGCCGGACGGGGCGCCGCCGTCGCGCTGGTTGCCGGCCGACCGCGATCTCCGCGCGTTGTCCCTTGCTGCTGAACGGTTCGAAGCGGGAAGACCTGAATCGGATGTGACGCTGCAGCGTCTTTTCGTCGCAGGGGGCTCCCCTGGCGGAGCGCGCCCCAAAGTCCTCGTCAGCGATGAAACCGGGGATTGGATCGCCAAGTTTCCCAGCCGCGGACGCGACGACCGGTTTGATATCGTGGGCCTCGAAGCGACGGGATTGGATCTGGCTGCTGCCGCGGGAATCGCGGTCCCAGAGCATCGGGTCGTTGCCCTTGGGGCGCGGCGCCGCCGCGCGCTGCTGGTGCGCCGATTCGATGTGACGGCAGCAGGCGGCCGCCGGCACATGATCTCCTTGCGTACGCTCTGCAGAGAGCGTCCCGGAGCCCATGTGCTCGCCTATTCCGAGTTGGCCGAAACCCTGCGCAGGGTTTCGGCGACTCCGCAAGACGATGTGACCCGACTGTTTCGGTGGATGACGTTCAACGCCGCGTTCGGCAACACGGATGATCACCTGAAGAACTTCTGGATGGTGCACGACGATGCCGGCTATCGTCTCAGCGAGGCATTCGATCTGCTGCCCGATGTTGGCGAGCGCGGCGAGCACTGCCTCGCGTTCCAGTACGGATACGGCGTTCCGACGGGCACCGAGTTGAGCGATGTGGCCCGGCGCTGGGGTGTCTCGGATAGCGACGATGCGATCGCCGCCGTGCTTTCCAGCACCCGCAGATTTGCAGCGGTCGCCAAGGCGCACGACGTGCCGCCCGCGAACATCAAGGCCGTCGCGGAGGACCTCGCGCGCCGGCGCGCGAGGCTGGAGAAATAGCGTCGCGCTCCTGGGCCCCGGAACGCCAATGTTTCGGGTCGCGGGATGTTCCGCAGACGCGACCGGCGCCGCAGCGACAGCGCTTTCAGGCTGCATTCAGGATTGTCGGCTACGCTACGGGGCGTTGCGGCCGTATCCCGCTGATTGCCCACGGCGCCGGCGAAACGATTGCCGTGAGTCGGCGTCCAACCGGACCGGTCTGAGCCCGCCGGCGGACACGCCGTCAACCTGCGATGCCGTCGTCGCGTTTCCTACCGACCGCCCTTCGCGCCCACCTGCCCTCGAGGATTCCATGATCCGACGCCTCCTGCTCGCCCTCGCGCTTCTCGCCGCCTCCGTCAGTGCCCAGGCGGGGTACTACACCGACATCTGGTACAAGCCGACGGAGCCGGGCTGGGGTGTCAACCTGGTGCAGACCGACGACTTCATCTTCGCGACGTTCTTCATCTACGGGCCGGACGGCAAGCCGACGTGGTACACGGCCCACCTCGTCTGGAACGGCACCGACGCCTACACCGGCGACGCCTTCGCCAACCAGGGCACCTTCTTCGGCGTGCCGTGGAACACGGCCAACAACGTGCACGTCAAGGCCGGCACCGCGACGTTCACGCCCAGCTCCGCCAACGCCCACCAGGGAACGCTCGCCTACACGATCACAGGCGTCGGCGCGGCAACCAAGGCCATCGAGCGCCAGTCGCTGACGGCGCCCGCGCTCGGCGGCACGTACGTGGGCGGCCAGCCCGGGGCCTACGCGGGCTGCACGCAGCCCGCCAACAGCACGCCGTACAAGGACTACTTCGACCTGACGGTCAATCACCTCGCCAATGGCACCGTGACGATGGTCTTCGACTTCACCAGCGGCCTGTCGTGCACGTTGTCCGGGACGCTGATCCAGAACGGCCAGCTCTACCGCATTCCGAGCGCGACCTACACGTGTTCCGACGGGCTCGACACGACGGCGTCGCTGACCCAGATCAAGTCGACGTCGCAGGGCATCGAAGGCAGGCTCTTCGCCGCCGATGTCGGGGACGGCTGCAGCGAAAGCGCGAGCTTTTCCGCCGCGATCCAGTAGCCCGGGTTGAGCGCCAGCGAAATCCGGGTGGTTGGCGAGTCGGAGTGACGGCGGAGGCTTGCCCCGGGTTTCGCTTGCGCTCAACACGGGGCTACACACCGGGCCACGCGCCCGCCGACGCCGTGCCTGCCCGCGTGTACACTACCGCGTGGCAAAAATCCACGTCCTGCTGAAGAAGGAAGAGCTCGACCGCGAGCGCCTGACGGAGAAGACCGTCATCGTGCTCGACGTGCTCTTCGCCACGTCGACGATCGTCGCGGTGCTCGATCACGGCGCCAGCGAAGTGATCCCGACGGTCAACGGCGCCGCCGCGCAGCGCGTGGCGACCACGCACGCCGCGGGCAGCTACGTGATGGCCGGCGAGCTCGACGCGGAAACGCTGCCGGGGTTCGCCCAGCCGACGCCGCTCGCGCTGATGCGCGCGGACATCCGCGGCCGCACCGTCATCTACTCGACCACAAACGGCACCGTCGCGCTGCACAAGTCGGCGGCGGCCGCGCACGTCTACGCCGCCGCGCTGCTCAACGCGCGCGCCGTCGTCGCGCACGTCAACGGCGCCCACCCCGACGAGACCGTGCTGATCGTCTGCTCCGGGTCGGCCGACAATTTCAATCTCGAGGACTTCTACGCTGCCGGCCACCTGGTGTCGCTGTTCGAGCGCAACCACCCGGGGCACGAGTATTCCGACGCCGCGATCGCCGCGCGCCTCCTCGCCTCGCGCCACGAGCCGCGCGAGTGCTTGCGCGCCGCGCGCGTCGGCAGGATGATGACGGGGCGCGGGCTCACCGACGAAGTCGACTATGCCGCGCGGCACGACGTCATCGAGGTCGTGCCGAAGTTCGAGAACGGACGGCTGCGGCCGGTGCGGGTGGCCTAGCCCCGCCGCCGGTCGTCGTCGTCCTGTCGGCCCTGTACCATGATGTCCGGGCAGGGCTGCAGCGCAACGCTTTTCCGCACGGGACCTGTCACGCTTTCACCGCCGTCACCAAAGGAGCACGAATCATGGACAGCTTCACCAAACATCTCAAGAATCCGTTCGCGGGCCTCAACCAGCTGCTGGGGAAGGTGAACCTGCCGGGCTTCGACGCGGCGGGCATGATGGAAGCGCGACGCAAGGACGTCGACGCCGTCCTCGAGGCCAACCGCATCGTGTACGCCGGCGCGCAGGCGCTCGCGCAGAAGCAGCTCGAGATCCTGCGCACGACGATGTCCGCGGCCCGCTCCGCGGTCACCGACGGCACGTTCACGGGCAACCCGATGGAGATCGCCGGCAAGCAGCGCGAGATGATGAGCAAGGCGTTCCAGATGTCGGTGTCGCACATGCGCGAGCTGGCCGAGATCGTGCGCAAGGCGCAGTCCGACGCGTTCGCCGTGGTCAAGGGCCAGGTCGAGGAAGACATCCGCGGCCTGGTCGGGCGCGTGCAGAGGAAGGGCAAGGCCGCGGCGCATGCGCCGGCGGCTCCGGCAGCGAAAGCGAAGCCAGCGGCCAAGGCGAAGCCTGCGGCCGGAAGGCGGCGGCGAAGAAGGCGGCGGCGAAGAAGGCGGCGGCGAAGAAGGCGGCGGCGAAGAAGGCGGCGCGCAAGCCGAAGGCGAAGCCCGCCGCGGCGCCGGCCGCAAAACCGGCGGCGAAGAAAGCAGCCAAGCCGAGAGCAAAGAAGAAACCCGCGTGAGTCCGTAGCCCGGGTTGCGCCGCAGGCGAAACCCGGGTGGTTGGGGCAATGGGCACGACTGCCCCGGGTTTCGCCTCCGGCTCAACCCGGGCTACGCACCCGGTGCACCCGGCGCACCCGGTGCGTCCGGTAACATTGCGCTTTCCTCTGCCACTCCCCTCGTGAAGGTCCTCGAATACGTCGGCCTCGACACCGCGAGCGTCAGGGCGCAGTACGAAAAGGTCCGCGCCGCCATCGAGCGTGACGACTTCCGTCAGGCCGACGTGAAGAAGCTCGGCAATCTCACCCACGGCAAGTTCTATCGCGCCCGACTCGACTACGCCAACCGGCTGCTGTTCTCGATCGTCCGCCAAGGCGACGCCACGTATGCGCTGATGCTCGAGGTGATCGAGCAGCACGCGTACGACCGCTCCCGCTTTCTGCGCGGGGCGGTGATCGACGACGACAAGATCCCCGCGATCGACGCCACGGCGGCGGCCGCCGACGCCACGCCGATCCGCTACGTGCATCCGGAGCGCCGCGAGGTCCACCTGCTCGACAAGGCGATCTCGTTCGACGACGCGCAGGAGGCGGCCTACCGCCTGCCACCACCCTTGATCATCGTCGGCAGCGCCGGCAGCGGCAAGACCGCGCTGACGCTGGAAAAACTGAAGCACGCCGAGGGCGAGGTGCTCTACGTCACGCTGTCGGCCTACCTGGCGCGCAGTGCCCGTGACCTCTACTACGGCCACGGCTTCGAGCACGGCGGGCAGGATGTGAGCTTTCTGTCCTACCGCGAGTTCGTGGAGAGCCTGCGGGTGCCGCCCGGGCGCGCGGCCGAGTGGCGCGATTTCGCCGGTTGGTTCTCCCGTCAGCAACAGGCGTTCAAGGGCATCGACGCGCACCAGGCGTTCGAGGAGATCCGCGGCGTCATCAGCGCCGAGGCGACCGGCCCGCTCACCCGCGACCAATACCTCGCGCTCGGCGTGCGCCAGTCGATCTTCGCCGACGCGGAGCGCGCGCGGCTCTACGACATCCACGAAAGATACTGCGGCTGGCTCGCCGAAGCCAGGCTCTACGACCGCAACCTCATCGCCCACGAATGGCGCCGCCACGCCGCGCCACGCTACGATTTCGTCGTCGTCGACGAAGTGCAGGATCTCACCATGGTGCAGCTGGCCCTGGTGCTGGCGACGCTGAAAAAGCACGGCCATTTCCTGCTGTGCGGCGACTCCAACCAGATCGTCCACCCCAACTTCTTTTCGTGGAGCCGGGTGAAGACGCTGTTCTGGCGCGACGAGGCGATCGCGCAGAAGCAGGAGTTGAAGGTGCTGAGCGCGAACTTCCGCAACGGGCGCGAAGCCACGCGGGTCGCCAATGCGCTGCTCAGGATCAAGCACCGCCGCTTCGGCTCGATCGACCGCGAGAGCAACTTCCTGGTCGAGGCGGTCGGCGGCGAGGAGGGCGCCGTCGCCCTGCTCCCCGACACCGACGCGACCAAGAAGGAGCTGAACCAGAAGACGCGGCAATCCACGCAGTTCGCCGTGCTGGTGATGCGCGACGAAGACAAGCCGGAGGCGCGTCGTCACTTCCAGACGCCGCTGATCTTCTCCATCCACGAGGCCAAGGGGCTGGAATACGAGAACATCGTCCTGTACCGGTTCGTCTCCGGTCATCGCGCGGAGTTTGCCGAGATCGTCGCGGGCGTGGCGGCGGCCGACCTCGCCAGCGACGACCTCGACTACGGCGCGCGAAGGACAAGTCCGACAAGGCGCTCGAGATCTACAAGTTCTACGTCAACGCGCTGTACGTGGCGCTGACCCGCGCCATCCACAACCTCTACCTGATCGAGTCCGACGCCGACCACCCGCTGCTGCGCCTGCTCGACGTGCGCCAGGGCGCCGGCGCGGCCAAGGTCGAGGCCGCGACGTCGAGCCGCGACGACTGGCAGAAGGAGGCACGCAAGCTCGAGCTGCAAGGCAAGCAGGAACAGGCCGACGCGATCCGCGAGAGCATCCTGCGCGAGACGCCGGTGCCCTGGCCCGTGTTCGACGAGGGGCGCCTGCGCGAGACGCTGCTCAAGGTGTTCCGCGAGCAGGCGCCGGGGAACAAGGCGAAGCAGCAGCTGCACGAATACGCGGCCTGCTACGACGAGCGGGCGCTGGTCGAGCTGCTCGCGCGCGAAGCGAACTTCGACGCGCCGCTGCCGGAGCTGGGCATGCGACCGCCCCTCGGACGCAAGCATTTCGGCGCCTACTACGCGCCGCGCTTCAAGGACATCCTGCAACAGTGCGACCGCCATGGGGTCGAGCACCGCACGCCGATGAACCAGACGCCGCTGATCGCGGCCGCCACGGCCGGCAACGTGGCGCTGGTGGAAGCGCTGCTCGCGCGCGGCGCGAATCCGGAGGGCACCGACCACCTGGGCCGCAACGCGCTGCACTGGGCGCTGCTCGAGGCGTTTCGCGACGAGGGTTTCGCCCGCGGGCCGTTCGCCGCGCTCTACGAGCTGATCGCGCCCGCCGCGGTGGACGTGATGGTCGGGGAACGGCTGGTGCGCATCGACCGCCACCTCTCCGAGTATTTCCTGTTTCAGACGCTCTGGGCGCTGTTCAAGTCGCGCTTCACCGTCTCCACGTGGCGCGAGCGCGGCGGCTTCGAGACCGCCGCCATTGTCGAAGCGTGGGCGCACCTGCCGCCGAGCGTTCTGCGGCCGGAGCGCAACAAGCGCCAGCACCTGTCGCAGCTGCTGTCGCGCAACGAGGTCGAGCGCGACTATGCCTACAACCGCCGGCTGTTCGTGCGCGTCGCGCATGGCTGGTACCAGTTCAACCCGGCGCTGGCGGTGCGGCGGCGCGACGCGGGCGGGGAATCGTGGGTGCGGATATTCGACGCGCTCAATCTGCGCTTCGTTGCCGAGTGCGCCGATCCGGATCATTGGGGGCACATCGACGCGCTGTTCGCGATGGCAAAGCGGCCGCCGATGGCCACACCCATTGCCGGGGCGCGGATCGCGCAGCGCATGGCGGCGGAGCACGCCAGGGAAGAGGCTGTCCTGCGCGAGATCGACGCGGTCCGGCGTGAAGCGCAAGCCGCCAGGCCGCCGGCCGCCGTCGCCCCGCCGCCGGCGATCCCGGCGCCGCCACCACCTCGCTGGGGAACCAGGGAAGCGCGCCGCCTCGAGATCGAACGGGTCAGGCAGGAGATTGCGATGAATCTCGCCAAGCGAGCCCGCGACGCCGACTCGTCGTAACCGCTCGGGTGGGTATCGCCTAATCGCGCAATCGCGTAGCCCGGCGTTGAGCCGCAGGCGAAACCCGGGGCAATCGTGGCCATTGCCGCACCCTCCCGGGTTTCGCCTGCGGCTCAACGCCGGGCTACGGCCTACGGCCTCGACGCCGGAATCCGCGCCTCACTCGCGGCGTCGCTCACGGAATTCCACCGCCAACCCAATTCTCGACCTGCAATCCCGGCACGCGGCGAAACTCTGCCTCGTTGTTGGTCACCAGGATGAGATCAAGCGACCGCGCATGCGCGGCAATCCAGAGGTCATTGTTGCCAATGGGCGTGCCAGCGGCGGTCAGGTGCGCGCGGATATCGCCGTAGTCAGTGGCGACAGCGAGGCCCAAAGTCATGACCGGAATCGCGGTAGCCAGCAGCGCAATGGTTGCAAGGGCCTTGGCGGAGTCGGTACTGCGACTGGCGCCGTAGTGAAGTTCCCCGAACGTGATCAGCGACATCGCCAGTTCGCCTGCAGCGAGACCCTCGAATCGCGCCAGCACCGCAGGTGGCTTGCGTTTCGCGATGTAGATGCAGATGTTGGTGTCGAGCAGATACCGTGGCATCAAAGCGTCTCGCGTTCCTGAGGCGGTTGATCCTGCCGTCCACCGGCCATGAAATCGTCCGGGAGAGAAGCGAGCAAACGAAAGCCGTCGGCCGGGGTAAGCGCTCGCTCACGCAGGATCACTTCGTCGCCCCGTCGCGAAATCTCGACCTCATTGCTGGTAAATCGATATTCCTTGGGCAAGCGCACTGCCTGGCTGTTGCCCGATAGGAAGACTTTGGCCTTGGTCATGGTCCAATCCCAGCTAAAGATATACGCTGAGTATATACTTTTTCCGGGAAATTGGCGGCCCAAGCGTAGCCCGGTGTTGAGCCGCAGGCGAAACCCGGGGCAGTTGTGCTCACTGGCCCCGACCACCCGGGTTTCGCCTGCGGCTCAACGCCGGACTACGCTTTCACATCCGCCGGCCAACGCCCCGGCCCACTCCTTGAGCGCTCGACGCGAGCGGTCGATCGCCCCCAGGGACGGGATCCACTCGGCGGGAAACTCGCGCTCCGCGCCCAGCACCTCGAACTCCGCCGGCGTGTCGACGGCAGCGAGCCCCGCGCAGCGGAACTCGGCCATCGCACGCGGCAGGTGCAGCGCGGAGGTGACCAGCACGACGTCGGGACCGAGGCGGTGCTTGCGCAGCAACTCGGCGACGCGCTGCGCGTTCTGCCGCGTCGAGCGCGACTCGGCCTCGAGCAGCATCGCCGAGCGCGGCACGCCGAGATCGACGGCGAATCGCGCCATCAGCTCGGCCTCGCTCGTCGAGTCCGCCGAGCCGCCGGAAAGCACCAGACGATCGACGTCGCCGTGGCCGGGTCCCCCGTAGCCCGGGTTGAGCGCCAGCGAAACCCGGGTGGTTGCCCGCTCGAAACGCCGGTCCCGGGTTTCACGTTCGTTCAACCCGGGCTACGAGCTTGCCTTCTTCCATCCGCACGATCCGATCCGCCACGGCGAGACTGGCCGGCCGGTGCGTGATCAGGAGCACCGTCCGCTGCCGAAAGACGTCGCGGCACTCCTCCAGAAACTCCCGCTCGCCCTCCGGATCGAACATTGCCGTCGCCTCGTCCAGGATCAGGATCGGCGGATTCTTGAGCAGCGCGCGGGCGAGCGCCACGCGCTGCTGCTGGCCCCCGGACAACCGCACGCCGCGATCGCCGATCACCGTGTCGTAGCCGGCCGGCAGCGCAACGATGAAGTCGTGCGCGCGCGCCGCGCGGGCCGCGGCTTCGACGTCCGCCTGCGTCGGCTCGGGCCGACCGTACGCGATGTTCTCGCCGACGGTCGCGTTGAACAGCAGCACGTGCTGCGGCACGATGCCGATCTGCCGGCGCAGGCTGGGGAGCGACACCGCGGCGATGTCGATGCCGTCGATGGTGACGCGGCCGGCCGTCGGCAGGTGCAGGCGCATCAGCAGATGAGCGAGCGTGCTCTTGCCGGCACCGTTGGCGCCGACGATGGCAACGGTTTCCCCGGCCGCGATCGTCAGGTCGACGCCGCGCAGGGCCGGCGCCCGATCCGGGTAGCCGAAGCTGACGTTCTCGAACGCGATCGCGCCTTTGACCGGCGGCAGCGTCGTGCCCGCGTGCGGCGCCGCCTCGGGCTTCTGGTCGAGCGCGTGCAGCAGGCGCGTCATCGCGCCGCGCGCCATCTGCACCTGGCCGTAAACGTCGGCGAGCCCGGACACGGGCCGCGTCAACAGACCGGCGTAGAGCAGGAAGCTCACCGAGCTCGGCCGGCGTCAGCTGGCCGCTGCCGATCTCCCCGCTGGCGAACCACAGCACCAGCACGATCCCTGCGGCGGCGATGAACTGGATGGCGGGGCCCATCGCCGCGTAGGTCCGCAGCTGCGCCAGGGTCAGTTGCCGGACGCGCCCGATCTGCCGGTGGTGACGCGCCGATTCCTGCACTTCGCGGGTGAAGGTCTTGATCGCCGGCAGCATGCCGAGGTTCTCTTCGGCGATCGCGATGGCGGTGGCGTGTTCCTCCTGCAGCTGCTGCGCCAGCGGCCGCAGGCGGCGGCCGAAGATCTTGATCATCAGGTAGAAGAGCGGGATCAGGACGGCGGCCCACAGCGCCAGCACCGGTTGCATGCGGAACATGAAGAACATCGCGCCCGCGACGGTGAACAGCAGCGGCACGACCGAGAGCGCCGTGCCGCTGATGAAGCCGGTCATGGTGTGCACGTCGTGCGTCAGCAGCGCCAGCGTGTCGCCCTGCCGCCGCTGCTGGAAGAACGCCAGCGGCAGCGCCTGCAGGTGGTCGTAGACGCGGATCTTGAGATCGCTGACGATCGTCGTGCCGATGTTGCCGAGGACGTAGGCGTTGCCGAACCGCAGCAAGGCCTGCACCGCGAACAGCGCCAGCAGCGCTCCGAGCACCGAGGGAACGCCCCAGTTCGGGACGTGGTCGCCTTGCAGCAGGATCCCGGCGAGCTTGCCCCCCAGCCACGGGACCGCCAGTGCCGCCCCGGACTCCAGCAGCATCAGGACGCCGCCGAGCGCCAGCGAGGCGCGATACGGGGCGGCGTAGGCGAGCAGGGGGCCCCACTCGACGCCCAGCCGGGCGCGGATCGCCTGCGTTCGCGTAGCGTCGACCATCAGTTGCGCCCAGGTCCGGACACCGCGGAGCCCGATCCCGGCAACAGCGGCCGGATCAGCGCCTGCGCCTGCCCGACGCAGTCGTCGTAAGATTTCCCGTACCCACGCGAATCGATTTGCGCGAACTGCACGGACAGGTATTCCCGGCGCGCCGAAAGCTGCCGCAGGAACTCCGCACCGTGGCGCGTCATGAACGGTGTCGCCACGCTGATGGCCGCAGGCTCGAGATCGGCAATCGCGCAAAGGTCGAACAGGTCGCGCGCGGTCGCGCGGTTGCCGCGGTGCCACATTTTCTTGGCGAGGATCTCTGCGGTTGTTTCGACGTTGATCATCCGCCCGCCGAATCGGCAGACCTCGAAGGCCGGCGTGGTCTGCGACGGCGCGACAATCACGTCGATTTCACCGTCGTCGCAGAACAGCTTGACGGCATCCGCGCTTTCCTCGTAGCTGATCGCGATCGTCTCCGCCACCTTACTCAGGCGTGGCGTGACGTAACCGAGGTGCTGCGGGTCCGGAACGAACAGGTCTATGTCCCTGCTTTGGCGGTGGTCGAAGCGGAGCATCAGAACCGTCCCGCCGCCGAGCGTCCAGACTGCCCCGGGGATGTGCGATTCGACATCCGCCATGAGGCGCAACGCCTGCGGGAGAAGGCGAGCCCACGTGCCGGCCCGAGTGAAGTTGACGCGGCTCATTGCCAAAGATCGCGCGGACTCTCGATCCGCCGGGCCAGCTTTCTCATGTTGGCCCAGATCGCAGACGGCTCGACCTTCGCCTTCCGACTGACCTCGAGCACGAGCCGGGTCAACAGTGAGCATGGCGCTTCGTCCAGCAGGGTTCCGATGTGCGCAACGGCGTCAGGCGGCACCACCGCCTCGATCAATGCACGTTGCAACACTTCCGGGTCGAGCGGCGTCCGCAGGCTCACGCCCGCCGTTTGCGAGGCGGCGCGCAGCGCGCTTCCTCGCGGCGGGTCTTTCGGGGCCCGAGTCTCGAGCCGCGACCCCAGCACGCCCAGGACCCGCGACGCCCGATTGAAGCTCAAGTCCCTGATCGAGCCGGACTCGAGCTCGTTGATCGTTGCGCGGGAAAGCCCGCTGGCGCGCGCGAGCAGTTCCTGCGTCATGCCGAGCTCGATTCGGCGCCGCTTGATCTCCGAACCGATTTCATGAAGCCGGGCCATGGCTGCATGCTCGCACGTCGGGTGCAGAAATGTCCAATATGTTTGACATTTCGGTCCGGCCTGGCGTCGTGATCATTGGCATCGGCCCCGCGTTTCGCTACGCTCAACGCCGGGCTACGCAAGCCGGGCTACTCACTTGCGGAGGTGATCGTGTGCGAAATGTCCGATGGTGGCGAACGCGGCGCGTCGATCCTTTGCATCCTGCCGCCGCACATGCTGGAGGCCATTGCGAAGAACGGCACCGCCGCGCAGCGCGCCGCCGCGCTGGCAACGCTGGCGGCCGACGACGCGATACGCAGTCAACGCTCCGCCGAGCAGCCCACGGCCCGCGCCGCGCGCCTCATCGCGCCGACGAAGCCGGCCGTGCCGAAGAAACGCCGCACGATCTACGATGCCTCCGGAGTCGAAAAGCTGCCCGGAAAGGTCGTGCGCAAGGAAGGCGCGAAGTCGCTGGGTGACGCCGCGGTCGACGAAGCCTACGACGGCCTCGGCGCGACCTTCGATTTCTACCTCGCCAACTACGGCCGCAACTCGATCGACAATGCCGGCTTTCCGCTGAAGGCCACCGTGCACTACGGCATCCGCTACGACAACGCCTTCTGGAACGGCAAGCAGATGGTGTTCGGCGACGGCGACGGCAAGCTCTTCAACCGCTTCACCAGCTCGCTCGACGTCATCGGCCACGAGCTGGCCCACGGCGTCACCGCGCACGAAGCCGGGCTCGTGTACCTGGAGCAGCCCGGCGCGCTCAACGAGTCGCTGTCCGACGTGTTCGGCTCGCTCATCAAGCAGTACGCGCTGCAGCAGGATGCCGCGCAGGCCGACTGGCTGATCGGCGCGAGCCTGTTCACGCCCGGCGTCAAGGGCGTCGCGCTGCGGTCGATGAAGGCGCCGGGCACCGCCTACGACGACCCGGTGCTGGGCAAGGACCCGCAGCCCGCGCACATGAAGGATTTCGTGATCACGACGCGGGACAAGGGCGGCGTCCACATCAATTCGGGCATCCCGAACCGTGCGTTCTACCTGGCGGCAATGGCGCTCGGCGGCAAGGCGTGGGAATCCTCCGGCCGCATCTGGTACGAGACGCTGCGCGATCCGAAGTTGAAGGCCGATGCGGATTTCGCCGCGTTCGCCAGGCTCACCGTGGAAACCGCGAGGCGGCTCTACGGGGCGGCCGGGAAGGAGGCCGCGGCCATTGCCGATGCGTGGAAGCAGGTCGGCTTACTGTGACCTCGTGCACGTAGCGCGTAACCCGGCGTTGAGCGACGCGAAACCCGGAAGAGTGGGGTCACGGAAAGGTGGGGTCAGACACTACTTTTCCCGCAGAACGCGCCACCCGGTCCCGCAGCGGCGACGAAAAGTAGTGTCTGACCCCACTTTTCCGTGACCCCACTCTTCCGGGTTTCGCGTCGCTCAACGCCGGGTTACGAATGGAGGGGCAATGCGGGTTGAGCTGACGATCGACGGCGGATTTGCCTACCTCCCCGGCCTGGCGAAGCCGATGGTCGTCGACACGGCGCACCTTTCCGCGGCGGAGTCGGCGCAATTGAAGCGGCTATGCGCCGCGGCGCTCGCGATCGCGGGCCACAAGGCAAAGCCGCCCCCCGCGACTCTCTACGACGCGCGCCGGTACCACCTGACGATCGACATCGACGGCGTGAAGCGCGACATCGACGCGACCGACCCCGTAAACGATCCCGCCCTGGCCGACCTGATCGGCTTCGTCACCACCGTATCCCGCCGTTGATGCGAACCGCGCAGCCCGGCGTCGAGCCGCAAGGCGAAACCCGGGTGGTTGGGGCAATGGGCACGGTTGCCCCGGGTTTCGCATTCGCTCAACCCGGGCTACGCCCCGATAGGACCCCGACTCGACCACGCCCCGTATAATCGGCCGACGACAAACGGGAAAAATCGTGCGCAACTACAGCTCCAGGAATCGCGTACTGGTCACCGGCGGCGCCGGCTTTCTCGGCTCGCACCTGTGCGAGCGCCTGCTCGCCGCCGGCAACGACGTCCTCTGCGTCGACAACTTCTTCACCGGCACCAAGGACAACATCGCGCACCTGCTGCCGAGCCCGCACTTCGAGCTGATCCGGCACGACGTCACCTTCCCGCTGTACGTGGAAGTCGACGAGATCTACAACCTCGCCTGCCCCGCCTCGCCGATCCACTACCAGCACGACCCGGTGCAGACCACCAAGACCAGCGTGCACGGCGCGATCAACATGCTGGGCCTCGCCAAGCGCGTGGGCGCGAAGATCCTCCAGGCCTCGACCAGCGAGGTCTACGGCGACCCGCTCGAGCACCCGCAGACCGAGTCCTACTGGGGCCACGTCAATCCGATCGGCATCCGCTCCTGCTACGACGAAGGCAAGCGCTGCGCCGAGACGCTGTTCTTCGACTACCACCGCCAGAACAAGCTGCGGATCAAGGTGGCGCGGATCTTCAACACCTACGGCCCGCGCATGCACCCGAGCGACGGCCGCGTGGTGTCCAATTTCATCGTGCAGGCGCTGAAGGGCGAGCCGATCACCATCTACGGCGACGGCAGCCAGACCCGCTCGTTCTGCTACGTGGACGACCTGATCGAGGCGCTGATCCTGCTGATGGCCACGCCCGACGATTTCACCGGGCCCGGTGAACGTCGGCAATCCCAACGAATTCACGATCCTGCGAGCTCGCGCAGAAGGTGATCGAGCTGACCGGGTCGAAGTCGAAGATCGTCCGCAAGCCGCTGCCCAGCGACGACCCGGCCCAGCGGCAGCCCGACATCCGGCTGGCGCAGAAGGTGCTCAAGTGGAAGCCCGTGGCGCCGCTCGACGAGGGGCTGCGCAAGACGATCGGGTATTTCAAGACGTCGCTGCGTCCGTAACCCGGCCTTCGTAGCCTGGCGTTGAGCGAACGCGAAACCCGGGGCAAACCTCCGTCCGGAGCTTCACCCGGGTTTCGCGTTCGCTCAACGCCGGGCTACGAAACCACCAGACGCGGGGCGCGACCGCGATCACGCCGCTACCCGCCGTTGCGATCGCGGTAGGCCTCGAAAGCGTTGCCATCGCGCGTGAGCAGCGTCATGAGCTTCGGGTGAATGAACAGCTTCTCCTTCCCGAAGGCCTGCTCGCGCAGGACGCCGATGTCCACCAGCGCCTTGAGATAGCGGGAGGCGGCCTGGCGACCGGCGATCCCACTGTCGACGAGATTTCCGATGCGGCAGTAGGGCTGCTCGAAAATGAGATCGACGAACTCGCGGCTGTAGATTTTCGGGAGCGCGCGGCGCACGTACTCGTTCGTCTCGACGGCGAGCGCGCGTATCGCGGCGATCTTGGCCGTCGTCCACGCTGCCGCGTCTTCGACCGCACGCAACATGTACAGCAGCCAGGGTTCCCAGGCGTTGTCGCGCGTCACGCCGAGCAGCAGGCTGTAATAGTCGGTCCGATGCGCAATGATGTACCGACTGAGGTAAAGGACGGGCAGCGGCAGCAGTCCCTGCTCGACGAGGAAAAGACTGTTGAGCACGCGGCCGGTCCGCCCATTGCCGTCGGTGAACGGATGGATAGCCTCGAACTGGTAATGCGCCGCCGCCATCCGCACCAGCGGGTCGAGCGTCTCCTTGTCGTGCAGGAAACGCTCCCAGTTGGCCAGCAGGTCGCGAATCAGAGCTTCGCCCTCGGGCGGCGTGTAGACCACCTCGCCGGTCGCGTCGTTGGCCAGTGCGGTGCCAGGCACTCGGCGAACGGTCATCTCGACGCCTTTGATCTGCGTGCAGATCGACTCCGCCGTGCGCGTCGTCAGCGGTCGCGACTGCAGCGCTTTGACGCCTTCGAGCAGCGCCCCCCGGTATCGCAGCGCCTCCCTGGTCGCCGGGTCGGCGCGACCATCGGATTGCAGGTGGCGGAAGAGCTTGTCGTCGGTGGTGACGATATTCTCGATCTCGGAACTCGCCCGCGCTTCCAACAATGGGAGCGTGTTGATCAGCATCGCCGGGTTGGGGATCAGCGCCGCCGCCTGCTTCAGTTCGGCGAGCGCCACTCTCGCGCTAACACACTGTTTCAGCACGGGCTTTGTTTCGAACTCGGTGCCGGGCGGGAGGCGTGGCAGTTCGTTGTGCGGGCGGTGCGCCTGCCACCCGGCGTTGCTCATGTTGCGGAAATCGATTTCTTGCGACATGTCTGGAGCATATGTCGCGGGCGACGACATGTCAACAGAACGTGTCGATGAAATGAAGCTATTGCGACACGATCGGAGTCAAGCGCGCACCACGGCAACGGTCTTCACCTCCCGGGTGGTCGCGGCAACAGGCGCGATTGCCCCGGGTTTCGCTATCGCTCAACGCCGGGCTACGAAACGCGGGCTACGGACGCAGTTGACGCGCCCCGCATCACGCCGCCAACCGCGCCAGCCAGGTCGCCGCGTCCGTGATCGTGATGCGATTGCGGACCTCTTCCTGCCGCAGATCGTAGACGACCTGGACCGCCTCGGCGTCGGAAAACTGCTCGGCGAAGCGTACGAGAGCCCGGTGCGGCCGGTTGTCGCCGAGCTTGCATTCGATCAACTGCGTCAGTCTGCCGGCCTCGCTCAGCGCGAAATCAACTTCCGCGCCATCCTTGGTCCGGATGTAGTGCAGCCCGGCCTCGCGCCCGGCGCTATCCTGCAGGAAGTGCGCCTGCTTCAACAGCATGCCGGCCACCGCATTCTCCAGGCGCGCGCCTTGGTCGCCACGCACCAACCCGGTATCGAAAAAATACACCTTCGGCGTTTGCAGAATGGCGCGCCCGACGTTGCGATGCCACGGATGCACCGTAAAGACGATGAACAACGCCTGCAACACATCCAGGTAACGTTTCAGGGTCGCCGGCGCAACGGCCAGATCGCGAGCAATCGAAGCCAGCGACAACGGCGACCCTGTGCGCTCGCGCAGCAACTCGACAAACAGCCGCATCGCGTTGATCTCGTGCAGGCGCGAAAACTCCAGCACGTCCTCGCGAATCAGGTCGGTGAAGTACTGCGCCCGCCAGCGGTGGGCCTGAGTGGGATCCGCAGCCAGGCAAGGCTCCGGAAAACCGCCACGCTCGAGCAAATGATCGAGCGCGATGGCGGGACCGACACCCTGCTGCTCGCACCACTCGCGCACCGAAATCGGATGCAATCGAAACGAGAAATACCGCCCGGCCAACGAATCACCGGCCTGCCGGAACGTCTCCATGCGGGCGCTGCCCGTCACCAACAGCGCCTGCCCGGCCGGGCGACCATCCACCACGCCTTTGAGCCACCCCTTCCAGTTCGGCCTCTTGTGAATCTCGTCGATCACCAGCAATCCGACGCGCGGGTTCCACGACTGCCGCTGCAACACCACACGATCCGCCAGCACATCCCAGTTCAAATACTGCGCACTGCCAAACGACCCCATCAACTGCCTGCTCAGCGTGGTTTTCCCTACTTGGCGCGGGCCCGTCAGCAACACGGCCTTGGTCGCAAGATCGTTCAATACCAAATTATCGAGATAGCGTTTCACTGCGACTAATGTAACATATAAAATCTATGGGACGCGATGTTATTGCATATGTCGGCATAATAGTCGCTTTTGTGGAGCGCCATCCCGGGTTTCGCTTTCGCTCAACGCCGGGCCACGAAACGCCGGGCTACGAAACGCCTTGCCACGAAGCGAATGGACTGAGTTCAGGGTCCCTTGCCGAGCGCAATCAGGAACTCGTCCGCCGTGATGATCGGGCAGATCAGCCGGCCCGCGAGCGACAGGAGGTCGCGGTCGCCGGTGACCAGGCAATCCGCCTTGCCGGCAATGGCAAGCTCCAGAAACGGAATGTCGTAGGGATCGCGGCACTCCGGCGTCCGTGGCGGCGCCTCCGGCATCCGCACGGCGGTGCAGTAGGGCAGGTAGTCGGCCAGAAGCTCCTGCCGCTCTTCGGCGGCGAGCCGGAATTTCGGATACGCCAACGCGCGCACCAACTCGGTGGTGGTCGCGGAGGAAACGAGCGGATGGCAGCGGACCTGCTGCCACGCAAGCCGCAGCGGCGCCAATCGACCGTCCGCAAAGACCAATGCCGACAGCACGACGTTCGTGTCCAGCACGATGCGCGGGCGGACTTTCATCTCCCGGATTTGCGCGGGCGCATGCGAACCCAGCCGACTGCGTCGGTCAGGTCCTGTTCCTGCAGCCCGAGCTCGGCAAGTTTGGCCCGTACCGCGTCGGCGCGCTGGATGCGCACCGGCGTGAGGATGATCTGGCCGTCGCGTGCCTGCACGTCGAAATATTCTGTCGGACCGACGGCGTTCGTGACGGCCTTGGGCAAGGTGAGCTGATTCTTGGCCGTGATCTTGGCAAGCATGGCAAACTCCGAAACGCGGAATGTAAGGAATCCTTACTTTATCATGTTTCTTCTGGCGGCTTAGGCGGCGTAGCCCGGGTTGAGCCGCATCATCGCCGAAATGACCGCCAAAGGCCTCGGCATCCAGCACGACACATGTTGGATCCAGCGCAGCGATTTCCGCGGCGAATGGCAGAACTTCTTCGCCGCGATGGACCAGCCCTCCACCGACGGCGTCAACAGCTACCTCGTCTCCAGGGCCGCCGCCGGGAGCGGACTCAAGGTTGCGATCTCGGGCCTGGGCGGCGACGAACTCTTCGGCGGCTATCCCAGCTTCCGCGACGTCCCGCGCATGCAGCGCTCGATTCCGCGCATGCCGCGCCTCGGCAAGGCGCTGCGCGCGGCGTCCGCTCCGCTGGTGCGCCGGATCACCTCGCCCAAGTACGCCGGTCTGCTCGAATACGGATCCAGCTACGCCGGCGCCTACCTCCTGCGCCGGGCGCTGCACATGCCGTGGGAGCTTCCCCGGCTGCTGGGGCGCGACCGGGCGGCGGAAGGGCTGGCGGCGCTGCGCCCGATGGAGAGCCTGCAGGCGACCATTCACGGGCTCGAGAGCGAGCGCTGCATCGTCGCCGCCCTCGAGCTCTCGTGGTACATGCGCAACCAGCTCCTGCGCGATTCCGATTGGGCAGGCATGCACCACGGCGTGGAAATCCGCGTCCCGTTCGTCGATGCGACGGTGATGCGAACGCTCGCGCCCATGCTGGCCGGCCCCCACCCGCCGACCAAGGCACAGCTCACGGCGGCGATGGCGGATCCGCTGGCCACCGAAATCGCCTCGCGCAGGGAGACCGGCTTCTCGGTGCCGGTGCGCGACTGGCTGCGCGAAGACATGCCCAGCCTGCCCCGCGAGCGCGGATTGCGCGGCTGGTCGCGGGTCGTGGCGCGCATGAAGCGCGGACGCCGCTTCCTGTCGTTCCTGACCGATGCGTACGGCGGCCATGGCGGGATCGCACTCTACAACCGGGATCTGCTGCAGGCGCTGTGCAGCTACCCCGGTTGCGCGCAGGTGGTGGCCATTCCGCGTCACATGCCGAATCCGCCCGAGCCGATGCCGGCCAAGCTCGCGTACGTCGCCACGGCCGCCGGGGGCAAGCTCCGGTATCTGGCCGCCGCGCGTCGCGTGCTGCGCGGCGACCGCAGGTACGACGTGGTGGTGTGCGGGCACATCAACCTGATGCCGCTCGCCTGGCTGGCCAGCCGGTATCTCGAAGTGCCGCTAGTCCTTTTCATCTACGGCATCGACGCGTGGCAATCCACGCGCAGTCGTCTCGCCAATGCGCTGACCCGGCGCGCGAGCTGGGTCGTTTCGATCAGCGATGTCACCGCCCGGAAATTCCGGTCGTTGGTCGCCGCGGGCACGCAGCAACTGCGGGTGCTGCCGAACGCGATTCATGCCGAATGGTACGGTCCGGGTGCCAAGAGCCCCGCGCTGCTCGAGCGCTACGGGCTGCAAGGTAACATGGTGCTCATGACTCTGGGCCGCCTGGAATCCGCCGAACGCTACAAGGGTTTCGACGAAATCCTCGAAGCGATGCCGGAACTCATCGCCGCGGTGCCCAACGTTGCCTATCTGATTGCCGGCGACGGTTCCGACAGAGGACGCCTGGAAGAGAAGGCGCGCGCGCTGGGCCTTGCCGATCGCGTGGTGTTCACCGGCAACGTGCCCGAAGCGGAAAAGGCCGACCATTATCGGCTGGCGGACGCGTATGTGATGCCAAGCACGGGCGAAGGCTTCGGCTTCGTGCTGCTTGAGGCGATGGCGTGCGGCGTTCCCGTGATCGCCAGCAAGCTCGACGGCGGCCGCGAAGCGGTGCGCGACGGGCTGCTGAGGACGCTGGCCGACCCGAACGACCGGCAGGAACTGCGGCACGCGATTCTCGAGGCCCTGAAGCAGCCCAAGGGGGTCGTGCCCTCAGGCCTGGAGCACTTTTCCTACCGCAGCTTCGAAGCGCGGACGCATGCGCTGTTCGGCCAGGTGCTGCCCGACGCCGCGCAGCCCTTCGGCCGGACATGAAAAAGGCCCTGATCCTCGGCATCTCCGGGCAGGACGGCGCGTATCTCGCGCAGTTCCTGCTGGACAAGGGCTATGAAGTATTCGGCGGCTCGCGCGATGCGCAGGTCAATTCGTTTGTAAACCTCCTCCGGCTCGGCATTCGCGACCGCGTGGCCGTCGAGTCGGTGAGCCTCAACGATTTCCGCAGCGTGATCCAGACGTTGAGCAAGATCGGGCCCGACGAGGTGTACAACCTGGCGGGCCAAAGCTCGGTGGCGCTGTCGTTCCAGCAGCCGGTGGAGACGCTGGAGAGCATTGCCTTCGGCGCGCTCAATCTCCTGGAGGCGATCCGGTTCATCGGCATCGGCACCAGGCTCTATAATGCGGGGTCGTCGGAATGTTTCGGCGATTCGATGGATCGCCCGGCCGACGAGAACACGCCGTTCCGGCCGAAATGCCCCTACGCCGTGGCGAAAGCGGCCGCGTTCTGGGAAGTGGCGAACTACCGCGAAGCCTACGACCTGTTCGCCTGCTCGGGGATCCTGTTCAACCACGAGTCGCCTCTGCGGCCGGAGCGGTTCGTCACGCGCAAGGTGGTGGCGGCGGCGTGCCGGATCGCGGCGGGTTCGAAGGAGACGCTGCACCAGGGCGATCTCACGATCGCGCGGGACTGCGGCCGGGCGCCGGAGTATGTGGAGGCGATGTGGCTGATGCTGCAGCAGGCCCAGCCCGACGATTACGTCGTTGCGACTGGGCAGACCAACCGCTTGCAGGATTTCGTCGAGGCCGCGTTCGCCGGTGTCGGTCTCGACTGGCGCGAGCACGTTGTCGCGGACCCCGGCCTCGCCCGCCCGAACGAACTGCGGACGAGCGAGGCGAACCCCGCGAAAGCGCAAGCGCAGCTAGGATGGAAGGCCAAGCACGCGATGCAAGACGTAGTGCAGTTGATGATCGCCCACAAACGTAGCCCGGGTTGAACGAATGTGAAACCCGGGGCGGGCACCGAACCCGCGTGGACTCAAATCATCGAGCCCGAAGGCCGCCAATAGATGAAGATGACCCAAAGGATCTACGTAGCCGGTCACCGCGGCATGGTTGGTTCAGCCATTGTTCGCGCCTTGAAGAGGCGCGGCGTCGACAACATCATCGGCCGTACCCGCGCCGAACTCGACTTGACCGATCGATCGGAGGTGCGCGCTTTTCTGGAAGACGAAAGGCCGGACGAAATCTACATGGCGGCCGCGAAAGTCGGAGGCATTCATGCCAATGAATCCTATCCTGCGGAGTTCATCTACGAGAACCTGGTAATCGAAGCCAACCTCATTCATGAGGCTTGGCGGGCAGGCATCCGCAAGGTCCTGTTCCTGGGCTCGAGCTGCATCTACCCGAAGCTCGCCGGCCAGCCAATGCGTGAAGATGCACTGCTGACCGGTCCCCTCGAGTCCACCAACGAGCCGTACGCCGTCGCGAAGATCGCCGGGATCAAGCTGTGCGAGAGCTACAACCGTCAGTACGGGCAAAGCCATGGTGTGGACTACCGAAGCGTGATGCCGACCAACCTGTACGGGCCCGGCGACAACTACCACCCGGACAATAGCCACGTCATTCCGGCACTGATCGGGCGCTTCCACGAGGCCAGATTCAGCAGTGCACCCACGGTGACCATCTGGGGCACCGGCACTCCGCGGCGCGAGTTTCTGTACGTCGACGACATGGCGGAAGGCAGTGTCTACGTAATGAGTCTGGACAAATCCACGTACGATGCCCACACGCAGCCCACGCAAAGCCACGTGAATATCGGCTTTGGTGACGACATCACCATCCGCGAACTGGCGCACACGATTGCGAAGGTCGTGGGGTATGAAGGCGCAATCAATTTCGATACCAGCAAACCCGACGGCGTTCCCCGCAAGCTGATGGACAGCAGTCGACTCAACTTGCTTGGGTGGCGCGCCACGATCGGATTGGAAGACGGCCTGCGCAGAACCTACGATGCATTTGTCAGCGCTCAAGCAGAGTTGCGCAGCAAATAGGCGGCAAACCATCTGCCTGCCGTTGCGCCCCACCTGTCATGGAACAATCAAATATGAGCAAAAGCACCGCGCGCGTTGCCCTTGTCACCGGGATTACCGGGCAGGACGGCTCTTATCTGGCTGAATTTCTGCTGGGCAAAGGCTACGTCGTCCATGGCATCAAGCGGCGGGCAAGCCTGTTCAACACCGACCGCATCGACCATCTGTACCAGGACCCCCACATCGATCACCGCAACTTCGTCCTGCACTACGGCGATCTTACAGACGCCAGCAACCTGGTACGCATCATCCAGTACACCCAGCCGGACGAAATCTACAACCTCGGCGCGCAAAGCCACGTGGCCGTCAGCTTCGAAAGCCCGGAATATACGGCCGACGTCGACGCAATGGGCACGCTGCGCCTGCTTGAAGCCATCCGCATTCTCGGCCTGGAGAAGAAGACGCGGTTCTACCAGGCCAGCACCAGTGAGCTTTACGGTCTGGTCCAGGAGACTCCGCAGAAGGAAACCACGCCGTTCTACCCGCGTAGTCCGTATGCTGTGGCCAAGCTCTACGCCTATTGGATCGCGGTCAATTATCGTGAGGCCTACGGTATATACGCCTGCAACGGCATCCTGTTCAACCACGAAAGTCCGCGGCGAGGCGAAACCTTCGTCAGCCGCAAGATCACGCGTGGGCTGGCCAACATCTGCGAGGGGCTCGAAGACTGCCTCTACCTGGGCAATCTGTATGCCCGGCGCGACTGGGGCCATGCGAAGGACTACGTGCGCATGCAATGGTTGATGCTTCAGCAGGAAAAGCCGGAAGACTTCGTCATCGCCACCGGTGTTCAGCACAGCGTGCGCGAGTTCGTCGAAAAGGCAGCCACGGCCCTGGGCATGCAACTGCGCTGGGACGGCGAAGGTGTGGACGAGGTCGGCTATTGGGGCAATCGACCGGTCATCCGCGTCGATCCCCGCTACTTTCGTCCAACCGAAGTCCAGACTCTGCTGGGCGACCCAACCAAAGCCAAGGAAAAACTCGGCTGGGTGCCGGAGATCACCCTCGACCAGATGGTGGTAGAAATGGCGGCGAGCGACCTGGCGCAGGCCAAGCAGCATGCGTTGCTCAAGAAGCATGGCTACCAGATCGCGATGAGCGTCGAGTAGCGAACGCTGCACAGGCCCGCGGCGTTTGCTCCGAAAGCGAACAGGCCGAGCGCATGACGTCTGCAGCAGGACAAGGCGGGTGATGATGGCGAACCAAATGGCGATCCGCAATGGCTGAGGTATTCCGCAAGCAAGACGCCATTTTCGATCACCAGCACGTGGCGATTATCGAGCCTTCCGCCGGTTGGCACATGCTGGACTGGCGGGAGTTGTGGGCCTACCGCCAACTGCTGTGGGTCCTGACGGCACGCGACATCAAGGTTCGCTACAAGCAGACAGTGCTGGGCGCAACGTGGGCGGTGATCAGACCGGTCGACGGGTGCTGCTGTTCGCGGCGGCGGTGATGATCCTGGTCTGCCTCGTGTTCACGCGCTCGCGCGCCGGCCTGGGGACGGGCCTGGTCGCGCTGATGTGCACGGGGATCGTGTTCGTGCGGGCGCAGGCCGCCAGCATCGGCTCGACGCGCACCCGGTTCGCGAGCTATGTCGTCACCGGCCTCGTCGTGTTCGCGATCCTGATCGCGCTGGTGATCGGTCTCGGTCCGGTGCTGGAGGGGTTGTCCTCCAGGGCTTTGCACGGCAGCGCGGACTTCCGGTTGGGGATCTACGCGGCGACGGTGCAGGCGGCGATCGAGTTCTTCCCCTTCGGCAGCGGCTTGTCCACGTTCGCCGACGTGTTCCCGCGCTTCCAGGTGGCGGACATCGGCGGCTTCATCGACTACGCGCACAACGACTATCTGCAGGCGCTGATGGAGCTCGGGGTCGTGGGGCTGGTGGTCATCGGGCTCTTCCTGGCGGCCTACGCGATGCGGATGTTCGAGCTGCTGCGCGCCGAGGGCGGGCGCAGCTTCACGCTGCTGCAGCTGGGCGCGGGCCTCGGCATGCTGCCGATGATGCTGCACAGCCTGTTCGACTTCGCGCTGCACATGCCGGCCAACGCGATGTGGTTCGCGACGCTGGCGGGGGTGGTGTTCCACCGGATGATCGGGCCGCGCGAGGGCGTGCACGAACTGCACAAGGTACGGCGCGAGGAGCTGGCGATGCCGGTGACGACGATCCAGTTGCCGGCGTTTCCCGAATCTGGCGAGGCGCGCATCACGTGAACGGCCATCTCGTAGCCCGGTGTTGAGCGCAGCGAAACCCGGGTGGTTGTGGCAATGGGCACGATTGCCCCGGGTTTCGCTGCGCTCAACGCCGGGCTACGCAAGGGCCCGCGCGTCACGGATAATCCCGACATGATCGACCTCCACTGCCACATCCTGCCGGGCATCGACGACGGGTCGAAGGACGACGCGACGTCGCTGGCGATGGCGCGGATCGCGGTGGACGACGGCATCCGCACGCTGGCGTGCACGCCGCACATCTATCCGGGGCTCTACGATAACGACGCCCACGGCATTCGCGCGCGCGTGGCTGCGCTGCAGGGCAAGCTCGACGCCGCGGGCATCGCGCTCAGGCTCACCTTCGGCGCCGACGCGCACCTCACGCCCGAGTTGCTCGGCCGCGTGCGCAGCGGCACGGCGCCGACGCTGCACGGCGGGCGCTACTTCCTGCTCGAGCCCTCGCACCACGTGGCGCCGCCGCGGTTCGACGAGTCGGTGTTCAACTTCACGATGGCCGGCTACGTGCCGCTGATCACGCACCCGGAGCGGCTGTCGTGGATCGAGGGGAAGTACGCCGTGTTCGAAGCCGTGGCGCGCAGCGGCGCGTGGATCCAGATCACCGCCGGCAGCCTCACCGGACGCTTCGGGAGCAGCGCGCAGTACTGGGCCGAGCGGATGCTCGACGACGGCATCGTGCACGTGATCGCCACCGACGCGCACGGGCTCAGGCACCGCGCGCCGCTGCTTGCCGAGGGGATGCACGCGGCGGAGAGGTGGGTCGGCAAGGAGGAGGCGCGGCGCCTCGTCTTCGATCGGCCGCAGGCGGTGCTGGACAACCTCCCCCCCGGCGAGGTGGCGCCGGCGCCGGCGTTCAGCGCCGCGCGCCGCAAGCCGCGCCCGCGCGGGGTGTGGGCGAAGCTGATGGGGCGGCGGGCGCGGTTCTGATAATGGGGTCAGGTCCAATTAAGGGACAGACCACGGTTCCGGCGCGAGAATCAGATAGCAGGGATATCGAGGTCTTTGCAGATTTTGCGCGCGACAGTCATTTATTTCGCGGTGGCGCGGAACCGTGGACGACTTGCCAGCTGCGCGGTTGACGTATACGGAATGTCGACCGCCCTCGCGGAGAAGTGTGCATCCGTACAATTCGAGGTGCCGAATCAAATCAAGACGCTTCATTCGCCCGGGAATACGAGCGGCTCACGAATGACGTCCTGACCTTTGATCGATTCTTCCGAGAGTGCCCGGTTCGCGTCGAGAACCAACTCGACCGCTTCAGCCGGATTGGCCCGAGCCTCGGCGAGGCTCGCCCCCTGCATGTTCGCGCCAGGAAGCTCCTCGACGAATCCGATATAGCCCTCAGGGACCTTGCGGAAGACGGCTGTCAGTTGCATCGAAGCCTCTGATAACGATGGCCGATCGAGAGGAGTATAGCGGAAGGCTTTCGCAACGACGGGCGGCTGCGTAGGGGAATCCCGCCACACCGGCCGTGTGCATTTCGGGTCGGAGCTGCAATGAGCGCCGCGCGCGGCGATTGCAGCTCTGACCCCTTCAAACCTGCCGCACGGGCCCCGGGTACCGCGCGACGACCCGATCGGATGTCACCAAGGTTATGCCCTCGACCGTCGCCTGCGCCACCAGGATGCGGTCGAACGGGTCCGAATGAATGGGCGGCAAGGCGTCGACGGCGACTGCGTGGTCGCCGGAAATGGGGAGTTCGGAGTAGCCGTTGTCGAGCAGGCCGCGGCGCAGCAGTCGCGCGTCGACGCGCAGGTCTTCCCGACCCAGCCGGCGCTTGATCGCGATCTCCCAGACGCTGGCTGCGCTGAACAGCAGTTCGTTGTCTGGATCCTCGATCAGCGCCTTTGCCTCGTTGGACAGCCGGTCCGGCTCGCCGGCGGCCCACAGCAGCAAGTGGGTGTCGAGCAGCAGCTTCATTCGTCGCCGCGAAAGAGGCGCTCGACCTCGGCGCCGCCGATCCGATCGAAGTCATCCGGCACCGCAATCTGCCCCGCCATGAAGCCGAGGCGACGCACCGCCAAGCCGGTCGGAGCGTCCAACGCAGTGACCTTCACCAACGGCTTGCCCGCGCGGGCGATGATGAACGGCTCACCCTTCGCTGCCTGCTCGACCAACCGTGACAAATGGGTCTTGGCTTCGTGGATATTGACCGTGCGCATGACAATTCAAATTGAACTAAGTCCGGTTAGTTTAGTCCGAGATTCTCAAGCAAGCAAGGCGTCATGGGGTCAGAGCCGCAATCCCACTGGACCTTATCCGCTGCGCACCGATTGCGTCGATTGGCCGGGCGGACGACGGTCCGGTATTGCAGGGCCGCCCCCTTCTTCAGGCCGGATGCTGCCGGGCGATCCGTCGGTGGCGCTGCAGTAACGCGGCGCCTGCGGCTTCGTAGCCCGGCGTTGACGGGTGGACTCGGCAATGGCCACAACCACCCGGGTTTCGCATCGCTCAACGCCGGGCTACGCAACGCCGGTCACGAGCGTGAAATCTTCCACGCGCCTTCGACCGCGCGCCGCAGGTACCACCACGGCAGCAGCCAGCGCCGGCGCGTTCCATACTTGACGTGCATGTAGTCGGCCGGCGGGAAGGCCGATTCCCGCAGCAGCGTCGCGCGCTGCGTCCAGGTGCCGAGGGCGCGCAGTTCGGCCATGAACACGCGCCTGCGGCCCGGGTGCAGGTACGCGGCGGAAAGCTCCGCGGCCGCCGGAGATTCGAGCTCGCGCATCACGTCGGGCGGAAATGCGGTGCCGAAAGCTTCGCTCGTGCGCGCAAAGGCATCGAGGCTGATGCGCCGCATCGCCTTCGTCGTCGCCAGCTGCGCGAAGTCGCGCCACTCCTCGCTCGTCATCGCGCCGGCCAGCAGGTGAATGTCGTAGAGCCAGATCAGCCGGTTGGCCTCCGGGCCGTCGACGCCGAGGTGGGCGGCGCGGTGCATGCACGCGAGCAGCAGCGCGTGCGGCGGATACAAGGTGCGCGCCGATGCGCCGAGCGGCGGGACCGGCAGGCACCGCGCCTTCGCTTCGTCGTAGCCGAGCGCGCGCGCGAAGACCTGCCCGTTGTTGATCTGCCAGTGCAGATCGACGACGTGGTCGACCGCGCCCCCGCGCTTGCAGTAGGCCGCCTCGTAGCTCACCAGCGTGCCGCTCACCGCGTTGGGGTGGCGATACCGGAGGCCCTCGAGGACTTGAATCGCCGCATCGTGGTCACCCGGGGTGATCAGCACGTCCGCGTCGCAGCGCGTGCGCAGCGCGGGCTCCGGGTAGTGGGTGTGCGCGAGGGCCGCGCCTTTGAGCAGCAGCGCTTCGACGCCGGCAGCGGCCAGCGCGGTGAGCACGGCGGCCAGTTCCCGCTCCCGCAGCATCTCGATTGCGGCGTGCATTCGTGCAGTGTGCGACAGCCACTCGCGCACGGTCTCGGGCCAGTCGTTCCACGTCGGCGCGAGCCGCAGCCGATGGTGAACGAGCGGCGCGACACCCTGCGCCGTGCAGGTGTCGATGAAACGACGCTCGAAACCCGGTTCGGCGCCCATGGGCCAGGTCGCCGGCTCGCCGCGCAGGACGCTGCAGACGAGCCGATCCTCGGGCGTTGGGAGAAATCCAGACTCGGGAGGTGCGGTCACCGGCGATCCTGCAGCCCATCGGTTCGACGGGGCAAGTGTAGCGCGCGGCGGCGCCGCCCCGCGCAGCACGCCGAATGCGGTCTGCGCAGCCCGGCGTCGAGCGCCAGCGAAACCCGGGGCAGACGTGGCCGTTGCCACAACCACCCTGGACACAGCGTCAGGGCGCTACCTCCGGCGGCGCCAATAGCCCGGCCGCTGCCGGAGGTAGCGCCACCGCGACGATAAGCACCGACTCACGGTCCCGTCGGTGGACGTTTGCGTAGGGGAACCGATCGACCAATGTTCTCCGGAGGGGCAAGTCCACAGGGGCACCTGCATCGGGAAATTCCCGAATCAGGTTGACGGTGCGCTGGACTTACGTCGAAAACAATCGCCCCAATCCCGCGACGCGCAACTCGTAGAAGAGTGCGGCGTCGGAAAACTCCGCCTCCGCCTCAGGGTGAAATGCGTACGCAATCACCCCAATTTTCGGCGGACACGGGCAAACACCTGGTCGCCCGGGATCGACTCCACCTCGCCACGGTCGATTTCGCCGATGCGGCGTTTGATTTCGACGCGCCAGGCCTCTTCAATGTTGACGTCCGCCTCGCCGTCGAGCGATTCGATCAATGCGAGGGTGAGTTCGGCTCGTTCGGCTTCGCTCAGCTGCGCCGCCTGTTGCTTGAGTTCGGCAAGTGCAGGGGACATGCGAACCCTCACATGAAGGCAGGCATCGAAATATACGCGGAAGTCCGCATGGGCCTTCCGGTAGCGCTGTGCCAGGAAACGTGGTCTGTCCCCGGGCTACGCAGGTGCCGTGGCCGTTACTCCGCGCCGTACTCCAGGGGCCAGCGCGGCCCCATGTAGCTCAGCACCTCGTCGTTGAAGCCGTGCGAGTAGTGGGTCCACACCGGCTTGTCGCGATCGAACTTGGCGAGCTTCGCGTGGTGGACCAGCACGCCGCCGACGGCGATGCCGTCGAGCACGTACGCGGTTTCCTCTGCGGCAAAGCGCGCGTCGTCGCCGAACACCAGCCATTCTCCAGCGAAGGCGTCCTCCAGCTTGTCGAGCAGATGGCAGAGGGAGTCGTCGGCCATCCGCGGCTCGTCGAGCTCGGGGTGCGATTTCGCGTAGTCGAAGCGCCAGCCGCCGTAGATGTCCGATCCGGCGGTCGCGAAGAAGCGCTTGTCGCCGATCGAGAAGAAGTTCTCGATCCGGAAATACGCCGACGGATACGCGTAGTCCTTCAGCCCGGTGAACCAGCCGGAGACGTCGTTGCCGTCGGCGATGTAGGTCACCGCGCACAGCAGTCCGCCGCCGCGCGGCGCGTAGGCGATGAAGCACTCGGGCTGCATCATGTCACGATCTCGGGACGCAGGGAGCGTGGGGGCTCGCCGCCTTGCCTTCGTGGTGCTTCACCTCGCCGCGTTGCGCGCGGGCGTGGTCGTCGAGCTGCCTGCGGGCGGCGTCGAAGGCATCGCGCAGCGTGATGTACATGTCCTCGTCGCCGTGATTGCGATTGACGACGAGCTCCTTGCCGGGGACCGTCAGGTCGATGCGCACGTCGAAGCGCTTGCCCTGCTGCTGGCGGTTGTGCGGCAGCGCGATGGTGACGCGGCAGGCGGTGATCTGGGGATGGAGGTGCTCGAGCTTCGCCACCTTCTCGCGGACGTGGTCTTCGACCGCGTCGGACCGCTCGATGCCCTGGAAAAGTACCTGGAGGGGTTTGTTCATGTTTCGTCTCCGATGTGCGCGGGACACGGCATCACGCCGCCGCCCGCGCTGTTAGCGTAGCGCGATCGGGGCGGTGCGTGTTGATGCACGTCAAGCGCCAATCGGGAGGCGGACGTGTAGTGCGTAGCCCGGCATGAAGCGTAGCCCGGCGTTGAGCGGAGCGAAACCCGGGCTACGAGCGATCGAGCAACCGCATCCCTGCGCCCTTGACGGCGAGCCGGTCGAAGGTCAGCGTGTGGTCGCACTCGTTCGCATGGCCGGCACGCTCGATCAGGCAATCGGCAAAATCGGCGGTTCCCGCGGCGAACACGCGCGCGGCCTGCCACACGACGTCGGCGCGCTCCACCACCAGCGGTTTGGCGCGAAGCAGCCGCTCGAGGATGTCGACGACCTGCGCGCGGTCGCACCGGTATCCGCTTTCCAGCACCCAGATCAATTCGACCAGCGCGACGGTCGAGATGAAGCCTGGGTTCTCGGCCGTCAGGGTTTCTTCGACGAGGGCGTTGGCCAGTGCCGCCTGCCGCGGGTCGTCCTGCGTCAGATAGCGAACCAGGATGTTGGTGTCGAGCCCGATCACTTGCCCGCCCCGCGCCTTGCGACGATCCGTCGCATCTCGTCTATCGACACCGGTCGGCGGGGCTTGGGAACGATGCCCCGCAGCGACCTGACGTCCGCTACGGCGGGCACGAGCGCAAACTGCCCGGGCGCAAGCTCGATGAATTCGACGCGATCTCCCGTCGCGACGCCGAGCTTTTCGCGGACGGCCAGCGGGATGGTGATCTGGCCCTTGCTCGAGAGGATGGCGGTCGTCATCGACGCTTACCAAAGCATCAAAATCCTACAATAACGTAAAGAATGGCGGGGGTCAACGCTGTCCGCTTCCTCGGCGTAGCCCGGCGTTGAGCGCAGCGAAACCTGGGGCAATGGAGGCCATGGCCACGCCCACCCGGGTTTTGCTGCGCTCAACGCCGGGCTACGGATTGCCGGCTACGCATCTCCGAACTGCGCGGGCTCGTATTCGGAGTCGCATGCCCAATCGCTGGTCAGCAATCCTTGGTTGACGTATCGATGGAATGACGAGTGAGGCCAGTCGACGGCGCGGGTTGCGCATCCGTGTTTCACCGGGTTGAAGTGGATGTAGTCGATGTGCCGCTCGAGGTCGATCTCGTCGCGGATCGTGTGTTCCCGGAAACGCGATTGCCACACTTTCTTTCTTGCCCGGGCAGCCTTCGGTCCCTCGTGGTATTGCTTGCGGGTGAATACGCGCTTGATGAGGCTCCAGCGTGTCGAAAAGTCGGCGTCGCCCTCGGGCAATTTCCAGATGCAGTGCAGGTGCTCCGGCATCACCGCGATGGCGATGCGTCTCGAAGGGATGCAGCGCGCGGCATTGACGGAATGCCACACCCAGTGCGTCGATGCGCTCGGTGAGCAGCGCGGCACGCCGGTCGGCGAGCGTCACCGTGAAGAAGTAGGTGCCGCCGGGAACGAAGATGCGTCGATAGTGAACCATCGGCGCAGCGTAGCGCCGACGCGCGACGGCGTAACTCGGCCTTAGGGATGAGGCAGGTCGCCCTTGCCGATGCAGCCCCGCGTTGAGCCGGAGGCGAAACCCGGGGGGATGTGGCAATGGCCGCGCCCACCCGGGTTTCGCCTCCGGCTCAACGCCGGGCTACGCGTAGCGCCGCTTCAGCCACTCGTCGACGGCGATCTTTCCGGGCCCGTAGAAGAACGTGACCATGAGCAGCGCGCCCCACAGGATGTGGTCCTTGAGCCCGGCGGGGCTCAGATCGGGGTACGACGTCGCGGCGACGATGTTGAACACGAACATCGCGACGGCGGTGAAGCGCGTGCCGAGTCCGAGGACGAGCAGCACGGGCAGGCCGATCTCCGCGGCGGTGCCGAGGACGGCCGCCAGATAGGGCGGCAGCACGGGGACGTGGTACTCGTTGGCGAACAGCGCGACCGTCGAACTCCAGCTCGACAGCTTGATCAGCCCCGACCGGAAGAACACCTCGCCGACGTAGATGCGCAGCGCGAGGCCGAACAGCGGCTGGAGCTTGTCGATGAGGTCGGCGATCGTTGCGTAGGCTTGAACGGCGCGGCTGACGGCGGGCGACTCGGCAGGCGTGGATGACACGGTGGTCGCGGCATTCATGATCGGCGCTCCTTGATCGGGTGAGTACCGTATTGGTCGACGATGCGCTCGACACCTGACAGTAGCCCGGTGTTGAGCCGGAGGCGAAACCCGGGGGGATCGTGGCCATTGCCGCGCCCACCCGGGTTTCGCCTCCGGCTCAACACCGGGCTACGCCGGTTTACGCCGGTGTGCGCACTCCGACTATCGTCCCGCTCGCGATGTGCTTGCGCAACATCGCGCCGAGATCGAATGCCGCGTCGGCGGCCTGCGCGGCGTCGAGCGCGGCACCCAACGGCGCCCCCGCGACCAGCGCCGCGACGAACGCATGCTCGCCAGGGGCGAGCTGCGACAGCGACGCACCGGCTTCCTCGCGCCGCACGAGCAGCGCATCGGCGCCCGCGTCGAGGTCGACCCAGTCGTCGCCCTCGTGGTCGGGCTGGTTCACCTGCCAGATGCGCAGGATCGGAAACGGGGACGCCACGAGCCGGCACGACGGGTCCAGCGTGAAGCGCACCGTCGCAACGCTCCGCGGGCGCGACCGCGCCCAGCGCCGCGAGCACCGCCTCCGGCGCGCGCGCGCAATCCGCGGCCCGCTGCGCCTCGTCGATCGCCCACTCGAGCCGCGCGACGTCGGGCAGGTACGGCAGGTCGCGCGCATGCGGATACGCCGCAAGAAAATTGCCGAACTCGTCGCCGTAGACGTTGAGGTCGCCGCTGGTCGACGCATGCGCGCGCACGAACCCGTCGACGGCCGCGTTGAAGAACGGCGCGCCGACCAGTCGCTGCACCACCGCGTAGGTCGCGCCCAGCGCCTTGCGGTAGTTGACGAACATCGCGTTGCGGTAGATCGCGATGCGCTCGGCCGCATCGGCCGGCGCTGCGATGCCGAACGGCGGCGTCGTCCCGTCCGCCGCGAACAGCGGCGCCGGCGAAGTCTCTGCTGCAGTTCACGCAGCGACGGCATCGCGCGCCTCCATGCATCGCCTGCGCGGTCGCCGCCTCGCGCTGCAGCGTCGCGAACGGCGGAATATCGGTGTCCCACTCGATCAGCGTCGGGCGCGGGCCGTAGCGGTCGAGCGCGCGGCCGTAGAGCGCCCAGACGTCCGGCGCGACCGGCGCGCCGTGGGTGTCGATGAGGCAGGGGCCGCTCGCGTCGAAGCCGGCGAGGTGGATCTCGGCGATCGCGTCGGCGGGAATCGCCGCCAGGTAGGCGTCGGCGTCGAAGCCGTGGTTCACGGCGTTGACGTAGATGTTGTTGACGTCGAGCAGCAGCTTGCAGCCGGTGCGCCGCGCGACGGCGGCGACGAACTCCCACTCGGGAATCGTCGCGTCGGCGAACGCGAGGTACGACGACACGTTCTCGACGAGGAGCTCGCGGCCGAGGATGTCCTGCACTTCGGCGACACGTCGCGCAGACGTGGGCCAGCGCTTCCTCGGTGTAGGGCAGCGGCAGCAGGTCGTTCAGGTGCCGGCCGCCCACGCCGCTCCAGCACAGGTGCTCGGAGACGAGCGCGGGCTCGGTGCGCGCGATCAGGCGCCGCAGCTTGGCGAGGTGGACGCGGTCGAGCGGATCGGTCGCGCCGAGCGACATGCCGACGCCGTGCAGCGAGAGCGGATAGTCGCGGCGGATGTCGTCGAGCGCAGCCAGCGCGGGGCCGCCGTCGGCGTAATAGTTCTCGCTGTGGACTTCGAACCAGGCTACGCGCGGGCGCTCCGCCCTGACCTGCCGGACGTGCGGCGCCCGCAGGCCGATGCCGGCAGCGGCGCGGAGGGGGGGCTGGTCGGGCGCTTGCGGACCGACGCCGCCAGCGGCGCGGAGCGGGGTCTGGTCGGGCGATTGCGGACGGACGCCGGCAACGGCGCGGAGCGCTGCCTGGCCGGGTACTTGCGGGCCGACGCCAGCACTGGCGCGGCCGTCGGCGCCGAGAGTGTTCATGTCGCGTCCGGCCGGACCGCGGACGGCCCGGCCGGGGCGATTGCTCGAGGCGTCGCTCAGGACTTCGGCGCCGCGGTCTTGCCGCCCATCTTCTCGCAGGAACCCTTGGCGACGTACTTCCACTCCATCGGGTCCTTGTCCGCCTTGGCGCCCTGTCCGGCGCAGGCGTGCTTGGCGGTGCCGCAGTCGTTCTTGCCGGCCATGGCGACGCCGTAGCACTTCTCGGTTTCCGAAGGCTGCTTGACGGGCTGGGCGGTCACGGCGGTGGCGATGCCGACGGCGAGCAGCCCGGCGAGGGCGGCCTGGATGGTGGCTTGGTGATTCATGGGCGTATCTCCTAAGGGGAAGGTTAGCGACAGGCGCGAGCCCGTCTGGTGCAATTGTCGCCGATCCGCGGCGGACCTTACATCGCAGCCAGGAAAGCGGGGTCAGACACTACTTTTCGCAGAAAGTGGGGTCAGACACCACTTTTCATCGCGAACGCCGGGATGCGTTTGGCGCCCTGCGGGAAAAGTAGTGTCTGACCCCACTTTCTGCGAAAAGTAGTGTCTGACCCCACTTCCTATGAGCGGTAGCGGCGCATGGCCTCGCGCAGGAACCGGGCTTGCCGCTTGTACTGGCGGCAGGCCTCGCACCAGAGGAGGTGCATGCGCAGCAGGAACCGCCGGTGCATAGGCAACGGCCCGTCCTGCGCCTGCGAGATCAGCTGGCTCGCTTCCTTGCAGGTGAGCATTCTGGCCAAGCGACGTGTTCCCGGCGGACGCATGAGGTTTTGCCGCTCAGCGCTGTTTGGATGCGAACCAGTTCTGCTCCAGGCACTCCCGGAGCGACATCCTGGCCCGATACATGATTACCCAGAGGTTGGTCGGGGTGATCGAGAGCTCCTTACAGATTTCGTCGGACTCGAGCTCCATCACCTCGCGCATCATGAAGACGCGGGCCGTGTTCGGCGGCAGCTTCTCGAGGCAGAAGTCCATCATCTTCATGAACTCCTGGCGCTCGAGGTCGGCCTCGGGGTCGCCCCAGTTGGCGGGCGGGTTCTCCCAGTGGCCGGTTTCGTCGAACAGCGCGATCGAAGTCGTCGATCTGGCACTCGTCGTCGAGCGTCGCGAAGGTCGGCGCGCTGGTCTTGCGGCGGATCGCGTCGACGATCTTGTGGCGCAGGATGCCGGTGAGCCAGGTCTTGACCGAGGACTTGCCCGAGAACCCGGCGGCGGCCTGCAGCGCGGCGACGAGCGTGTCCTGCACGCAGTCCTCGGCCAGCTCCTCGTTGCGCAGTTGCAGCCGGGCCACGCGCAGCAGGTAGCCGCGATGGGCGTCGAACTGGGCGGCGAGGTCGGGGGTGGCCATGGTCGCGGCGAGGCGGAGCGTCATCATACCGGCGCGGAATCGGTATGCGTAGCCCGGTGTTGAGCGAAGCGAAACCCGGGGCAATCGTGGCCATGGCCCCGCCCACCCGGGTTTCGCTTCCGTCAACGCCGGGCTACACGGGGGCTACACCCGGCCACACAGAGTAAAATCAACTGTTTGCCTGCTGCACATCCCCATGCGCTTCACCATCGCCACCTACAACATCCACAAGGGCTTCTCGCACCTCAAGCGGCGGATGGTCATCCACGAGCTGCGCGACAAGCTGCACGGTCTCGACGCCGACATCATGTTCCTGCAGGAAGTGCAGGGCGAGCACGAGCACCACGCCGGGCGCTACGCTCGACTGGCCGGTGAAGCCGCAGCACGAATTCATCGCCGGCGGCGTCTGGCAGGGTGTCGCGTACGGCAAGACGGCGGTCTACCAGCACGGGCACCACGGCAACGCGGTGCTGTCGCGCTACCCGATCATCTCCTCCGAAAACCAGGACATCTCGGCGCACCAGTTCGAGAGCCGCGGTCTGCTCCACTGCACGATCAGGATGGGCGGGCCGCGCGGGTTCGAGCTGCATTGCATGAACGTCCACCTCGGCCTCTTCGAGCGCGGGCGGCAGTGGCAGATCCGCGCGCTGTGCGAGCGCATCCGGGAAACCGTGCCGAAGGACGCCGCGCTCATCGTCGCCGGCGACTTCAACGACTGGCGCCACAAGGCGAACCGCACGCTGGTCGAGCAGCTGGGCGTGGAGGAGGTGTTCGAGTCGTTCCGCGGCCGCAGCGCGCGCACGTTTCCCTCGGTGCTGCCGATGTTCCGCCTGGACCGGATCTACGCGCGCGGGTTGAAGGTCGTCGACACCAGCGTCCACTACGCGTTTCCGTGGGGCCGGCTGTCCGACCACGCGGCGCTGGGCGCCACGTTCGAGATGGTGAAGCGCCGGCGATGAACCGCTACTCGCCCGGCAATCGCCTCACGCTGCTGCGGAGCGGGAACGAGTATTTTCCGGCGCTGGTCGCGGCGATCGACGGCGCGCAGCAGGAAGTGTGGCTGGAGACCTACCTCTACGCCGACGACAAGGTCGGGCGCGCCGTCACCGCGGCGCTGGCCCGCGCCGCGCAGCGCGGGGTCAAGGTGCGGGTGATGGTCGACGGCTGGGGCGCCAAGCACTACCTCACGCCGGCGCTGGAGAAGGAGCTCGTGCGGCAGCGGCGTGCAGCTGCTCAAGTACCGGCCCGAGGTCGCGCCGTGGCAGTTCCGCTTCCACCGGCTGCGGCGGCTGCACCGCAAGCTGTGCCACGTCGACGCGGGCGTGGCGTTCGTCGGCGGAATCAACATCATCGACGACATGAACACGCCGCGGCACAAGCCGCCGCGGATGGATTTCGCGGTGCGCGTCGAGGGGCCGCTGCTGGCGCCGATCGTGCAGACGATGCAGCGCGTGTGGGCGATCAACGAGCTGGTCCAGTTCCAGAGCACCGAGGTGCCGCTGTTCCCGGAGCTCGGCCGCGCCGGGCACGCCGGCAACCAGATCGCGCGCTTCGTCATCCGCGACAACCTGCGCCACCGGCGCGACATCGAGCGCGCGTACCTGTCCGCGATCCGGGTGGCCAAGCACGAGATCGTCATCGCCAACTCGTATTTCTTTCCCGGCATCCGCTTTCGCCGCGCGCTGATCGCGGCGGCCGGGTCGCGGCGTCACGGTCACGCTGCTGCTGCAGGCGCGCGTCGAGTACGTGCTGCTGCACTACGCGAGCCGCGCGCTCTACGGCCAGCTGCTCGCGGCGGGCATCACGATCCAGGAATACCACCGCTCGATGCTGCACGCCAAGGTCGCCGTCGTCGACGGCCGGTGGGCGACGGTGGGCTCGTCGAACATCGACCCGTACAGCCTGCTGATGGCGCGCGAGGCCAACGTCTTCGTGCGCGATCGCGGGGTTCGCCGACCAGCTGCGGCGCGAGCTGACGCAGATGATCCGTTCCGGCGCGCGCCGCGTCGGGCCCGCAGCATTGGGCCGCGCGGCCGCGGCGTACAAGGCGGTCGATCTGGTTCGCCTACGGGATCGTGCGCGTGGCGATGGGGATCCTGGGCTACGGCGGCAACGAGTGGTTCCGCGGCGGCGCGCGGCCGCGCAGCCAGAGGCGCCGGCAAGGCGAAACCGGTTGGTAATACACTCGCGGCCATGCGTCATCGCTCCGCTCATCGCTTGCCTCTGCCCGCCCAGGCGAACCGGGACGCGCAAGTCCGACTGGCGCGTGATCCGCACGCTGCTGCCGTACCTGTGGGCGTACAAGGTCCGCGTGATCGCGGCGGTGGCTGCGCTGATCGGCGCCAAGGTCGCCAACGTCGGCGTGCCGATCCTGCTGAAGGAGATCGTCGACAGCCTCGACCAGATCGACGGCGATGCTCGTGGTGCCGCTGGCGCTGCTCGTCGCCTACGGGGCGCTGCGGCTGTCCACGACGGTGTTCACCGAGCTGCGCGAGTTCCTGTTCGCCAAGGTGACGCAGCGCGCGGTGCGCACCATCGCGCTCGAGGTCTTCCGCCACCTGCACGCGCTGTCGCTGCGCTTCCACCTCGCGCGGCAGACCGGCGGCCTCACCCGCGACGTCGAGCGCGGCACGCGCGGGATCACGACGCTGATCAACTTCACGCTGTTCTCGATCCTGCCCACGCTGGTCGAGATCGCGCTGGTGTCGGCGATCCTGATCGCCCGCTACGACTGGACGTTCATCGCCATCACCGCGAGCGCGCTCACGCTCTACGTCATCTGCACGGTGCTGATCACCGAATGGCGGACGGGCTTCCGCCGGACGATGAACGAGCTCGACTCCAAGGCCAACACGCGCGCGATCGACAGCCTGCTCAACTACGAGACCGTCAAGTACTTCGGCAACGAGGAGTTCGAGGCGCGGCGCTACGACGAGAGCATGCAGCGCTGGGAGCAGCGCCGCGGTGCGAGCCAGACGTCGCTGTCGCTGCTCAACGTCACGCAGAGCACGATCATCGCCTGCGCGGTGACGCTGATCATGTGGCGGGCGACGGTCGGTGTGGTCAGCAGGGACGATGACGATCGGCGACCTCGTGCTGGTCAACGCGTTCATGATCCAGCTCTACATCCCGCTCAATTTCCTGGGCGTGCTCTACCGCGAGATCAAGCAGGCGCTGGCCGACATGGAGCGCATGTTCGAGCTCGCCGCCGAGAACACCGAAGTCTCCGATGCGCCGGGCGCGCCGGCGCTCGCGGTGGGCGGCGGCGAGGTGCGCTTCGAGCACGTCGACTTCTCGTACGAGGCGAACCGGCAGATCCTGTTCGACGTCGATTTCGTCATTCCGGCCGGGAAGACCGTCGCGGTGGTCGGCCCGTCGGGGTCCGGCAAGTCGACGCTGGCGCGGCTGCTGTTCCGCTTCTACGACGTCGGCGCGCGGACGGATCACGGTGGCGGGGCAGGACATCCGCGACGGTGACGCAGGCGAGCCTGCGCAGCGCGATCGGCATCGTCCCGCAGGACACCGTGCTGTTCAACGACTCGATCGAGTACAACATCCGCTACGGGCGCCCCGACGCCACGCACGAGGAGCTGGTCGCGGCCGCGCAGCTCGCGCAGATCCACGATTTCGTCACTGTCGCTGCCGGCGGGCTACCAGACCCCGGTGGGCGAGCGCGGCCTGAAGCTCTCCGGCGGCGAGAAGCAGCGGGTGGCGATCGCCCGCGCGGTCCTGAAGAACCCGCGGATCCTGATCTTCGACGAGGCCACCAGCGCGCTCGATTCCCGGTCGGAGAAGGCGATCCAGGCCGAGTTGCGGCAGATCGCCCGCAACCGCACCACGCTCACCATCGCGCACCGGCTGTCGACGATCGTCGACGCCGACGAGATCCTGGTCCTCGACCACGGCGTCATCGTCGAGCGCGGCACCCACGTCGCGCTGCTGGCGGCCGACGGGGTCTACGCCCGGATGTGGCGGCTGCAGCAGGACCAGATGAAGGACGAGCCGGCCGAGCTCTCGACGGCGTAGCCCGGCGTTGAGCGGAGCGAAACCCGGGGCAAACGCGGCCATCGCCCCGGCCACCCGGGTTTCGCCTTCGGCTCAACGCCGGGCTACGGGGATTGGCAGGCGGCAGGCAGTCGTGCTATAACGCGCTGTGAATTAAGGCAAGGCTTTATGAAACGTACCGTTCCGTTTGTTTTTGCGGGGTTATCCCTTCTGTGCGCCGCCGTACCGGCGATGGCGCAGGGGGCCGTCGCCCTCGATGCGAGCAAGCTGAAGCTCGCCTCGGCGAACGTGCTCGTCCTCGACGCGGCCTCGAACAAGCCGATCTACGCCAAGGCCGCGGACGACGTGACGCCGATCGCGTCGCTCACCAAGCTGATGACCGCCGTCGTGACCATCGACGGCGGCCAGTCGCTCGACGACCCGATTGCGATCGACATGGACGACTTCGACTACCTCAAGGGGTCGCATTCGCGCCTGCGCATGGGCGCGGAGCTGTCGCGCCGCGAAATGCTGCGGCTCGCGCTGATGGCCTCCGAGAACCGCGCGGCGTCGAGCCTCGCCCGGCACTATCCCGGCGGCATGCCCGCGTTCGTCGCGGCGATGAACGCGAAGGCGGCGGCGCTGGGCATGGGCAACACCCGCTTCTCCGACCCGACCGGCCTGTCCGCGCGCAACGTCTCGACCGCCCACGACCTCGCGACGCTCGTCGCCGCCGCCGCGCACGTATCCGCTGATCCGCGAATTCAGCACCACGCCGAGTCACTTCGTCGAAGTGCAGCCCACGGGGCAGTTCCTCGGCTTCAACAACACCAACGCGCTGGTGAAGAGCGCGGACTGGGACATCCAGGTCAGCAAGACGGGCTTCATCCGCGAGGCCGGCAAGTGCCTGGTGATGATGGCGACGATCTCGAGCCGGCCGGTGGTCATCGTGCTGCTCGATTCCCTCGGGCGCTACACCCGTGTCGCCGACGCCATGCGGGTCAAGTATTGGCTCGAGACCGGCCAGTCGATGCCCATCCGCACGGCCGGCCCGGCGGTCAAGGCCGCCAAGGTCCCGGCCAAGAAGTCGACGGTCAAGAGCAGCGCGCCGTCCAAGGTGGCGCAGAACACCCGCGTTCCGGCCAAGGCGCAAGTCCGGCGCCTGACCCGGCAGCGCCCCCTGCTCGCGGCCGCCCGGTTTCCGCCCGGCGGCCGTGTTCATTGGCGGGTCGGTTGATCCTCGGCCGCTGAACTTCCGGCGGTGGCGTCATTCCAAACCGGAATCAGGCAGCCCACCCGGCGGGCGCGCGAATCCGGGCGCGGCCCCGGCGGCGCGTAAGCTGCCGCAAGGCCGCGCGACCAATGGAATGCCACACTCAACGGAGCACGCGATGAATCGACGTCATTTCCTGGCCCGCACGGCGGGCGCGCTCGCCGGCGCCTCGGCGCTGGTGGGCACGCGCGCGGCGGATGCGCAGACGCCCGCCATCGTCAAGGTGGTCAAGACCGAGGCGGAGTGGCGCAAGCAGCTCACGCCGGCGGCCTTCAACGTCCTGCGGCAGGAGGGCACCGAGCGGCCGTTCTCCAGCCCGCTCAACGACGAGAAGCGCAAGGGCACCTTCGTCTGCGCCGGCTGCGACCTGCCGCTGTTCGAGTCCCGCACCAAGTACGACAGCGGCACCGGCTGGCCGAGCTTCTACGACGGCATCAAAGGCGCCATCGGGACGAGCGTCGACACCAAGCTCATCTATCCGCGCACCGAGTACCACTGCGCCCGCTGCGACGGGCACCAGGGCCACGTGTTCGAGGACGGCCCGAAGCCCACCGGCCTGCGCTACTGCAACAACGGCGTGGCGCTGAAGTTCGTGCCGGCGTAACCGGCGTAACCCGGGTGGCGGAACCGTGGGACGTTGGCCGCGCCCACCCGGGTTTCGCTTCGCCAACGCCGGGCTGCGCAAATCGCGTGGCCATGCAGGTTGACGAGGGCAGAATGACGCATCAGAATAACGTAGCGTTTTGAAATCAACCCGGCCCGGGAACCACCATGCAGATCTTCTCCACCGACGTCGTTCCGATCACCTCCGCCCGCGCGCGCCTGACCGAGCTCGCCGCCGAAGTCGTCGCGTCAGGTCAACCCAAGGTATTGACGCGCAACGGGGAAAGCTATGTCGCCGTGGTGTCCGTGGCCGATCTCGACGAATTTCATCGACTGCGCGCCGCCGATCACCTGCGAAACCTGCAGGATCTTTCCCGCGCGGCGCGTGAGGTTGCGGCCGGCAAGGCGATCTCGGCCTCCGCATTTCGCGTGCACGCCACGGCGCTGGTCACGGGCATTGCGGGAGACCGCCGGACCGCCGCCGGGAAAAATGCCGGCAAGCGACGGACGAAGTAATGACGCGGAAGCGCGATGCCCGCGCTTCGCGCCGGCGCGTCGTGCTGGTCACCCAACCGTTCCAGGAAGCGTTTGTGCGTCTGGTCGAACACTACCGAACGCTGCAGCCGCTGTTTCCCGATTCAGGCAGCCGACTGGCGGCGTTCAATGAAGACCTGTTCGAACGCATCGTGCCTGCGCTGGAGCGAAATCCGGACATCGGCCGTCCGTATGCACTGCGCAAACTGGGGAGCCAGGCGGAGGCGGTCCTGCTCGACGAGATTGCGCCGCTGCTTGCCGCATCCTCTGCCGTTGCGCGCGAGTGGGTCGAGCGCGAGTTCACGATTCTCTACGCGGTCACGCCGGACGACGTGTTCCTGGTCAATCTGAAGCACCACCGGCAGCTCGGATATTGACCCGATCACGCGGAGCGCCGCGCCTGCGCCAGCAGTTCCTTCGCGTGCGCCCGCGTCCTTGCCGTGACCTCGCTGCCCGCGTGCATGCGCGCGAGCTCCTCGACGCGTTCTGCTGCGGACAGCGCTTCGACGTCGGTGCGCACGGTGTCGTCGTCGCCGTGCTTGGACACGCGGAAGTGGATGTCCGCGAACGCCGCGACCTGCGGCAGATGGGTGACGCACATCACCTGCCGCCGGGCGGCGAGCGCCTGCAGCAGCCGGCCAACCGTGGCGGCGACCGCGCCGCCGATGCCGACGTCGACCTCGTCGAAGATCAGCGTGGGCACCGTCATCACTTCGCTCGTCACCACGGCGATCGCGAGCGCGAGGCGCGACAGCTCGCCGCCCGAGGCCACCCGCGCGAGGGGCCCCAGCGCCTGCTTCGGATGGCTCGCGACGCGGAATTCGATCTGTTCGTGGCCGTAGCCCGCGGGGGCCGCGAGCCGCTCGAGCGCGACCTCGAAGCGACCGCCGGCCATCGCCAGCTCCTGCATCGTCGCGCTGACCCGGTGCGCGAGCTCGCTCGCCGCGAACTGGCGCTTCTTCGTGAGCTCGTCGGCCAGCGCGCGCAGCGCGGCATCGGTCTGCGCGACGCGCTTCTCCAGCGCGGCGACGTCCGCCGATTCGGCGATCGCGGCAAGCCGCGCCTCGGTATCGGCCAGCAGCTGCGGCAGGTCGTCGGGACGCACGCGGTACCGGCGCGCGGTGTCGTGGATGGCGGTGAGGCGCTCCTCGACGCGCGCGAGCTCGCCGGGGTCGAGCTCGAGGCGCTCCCGGTAATGGCGCAGCGCGCGCGCGGCCTCCTCGAGCTGGATGCGCGCGGGCTCGAGCAGCGCGACGACGGCGCCGAGCGCGGGGTCGTGCGCCGTGCCCGCCTGCAGCCGCGAGATGACCGCGCCGACGCGGCGCACGATGGCGGCGTCGCTGTCCGTGAGCTCGTCTTCGCCGGCGGCCGCCGCTTCGAGCAGCGCCGCGGCGTGCGCGAGGCGCGACTGCGCCTGATCGAGCGCGGTCCACTCGTCGGCGGTGACGTTGAGCGCTTCGAGCTCGCGGCGGCGCGCTTCCAGAAGCTCGCGCTCCGCCGCGAACGCCTGCGCGGCGCCGGTCGCGGCATCGCGCAGCGCGGCGGCGTCGCGCCATGCCCGCCATGCGGCCTCCACGGCGCGCGCGAGCGCCGTGAAGCCGCCGAACGCGTCGACCAGCGAGCGCTGCGCGTCCGGCAGCACCAGCGACTGGTGCGCCTGCTGGCCGTGCAGGTCGACCAGCGCCGCGCCGATCTCAGTGAGCTGCGCGAGCGTGGCGGGACGGCCGTTGATCCAGGCGCGGCTCCGTCCCTGCGCGTCGAGGGTTCGCCGCAGCAGCAGCGTGCCGGCATCGGCGCGGTCGGCTGCGGCGAGTCCCTGCTCGGCGAGCCAGGCCTCGACGCCGGGCAGGTCGTCGATGTCGAAGGAGGCGGCGAGTTCCGCGCGGTCCGCCCCGGGTCTGACCTGTCGCTGCTCGAAGCGGTCGCCTAGCAGCAGCGCCGAGCGCGTCGAGCAGGATCGACTTCCCGGCGCCGGTCTCGCCGGTCAGGACGGTGAACCCGCCGGTCGAGCTCGAGGTCGAGCGCCTCGACGACGACGAAATTGCGGATCGACAGCAGCCGGAGCATCGGCGGGCGGAGAGTCAGCCCGGGTCGGCCGAGGCATGTGGCCGGCGGCGAACCGGGTCCGGCCCCGCTCGGCGCCGGGCTACGCCGTCGCATCAACCGTCCCAGCTGCTCGGGCGTCTCGCCCCAGTGCAGCTTCTGCCGCAGCATCGCGAAGTGGTCGTGGTCGGCAGGGTGGAGCAGCCGCACCGCGTAGGGCGCGCGCCGGATCGCGATGCGATCGCCGTCGCTCACCGGGAAGTGCGCCTGGCTGTCCGCGTGGACGATCGCGCCCTTGCCCTTCAGCACCGTGATCGTGATCGCAACCGAATCGCTGACCGCGATCGGCCGGTTGGACAGCGCGTGCGGCGCGACCGGCACCAGCAGCAGGGCCGGCACCTGCGGGTGCACGATCGGGCCCTGCGCCGACAGCGCGTAGGCGGTGGAGCCCGTCGGCGTCGCGACGATCAGGCCGTCGGCGCGCATCGCGTAGACGAAGGAGCCGTCGATCTCGACGGCGATGTCGACCATGCCGCCCATGCGTGCCGCGGCTCAGCACGACGTCGTTGAGCGCGAAGGCCGCGTCGGGCGGGCCCTCGACGTGGTTCACCTGCACCGAGAGCATCGTGCGCCGCTCCTCGACGTTGCGGCCGGCGAAGATCGCGGCCAGCGCGGCCTCGGTGTGCGCGAGCGGGATGTCGGTGAGGAAGCCCAGGCGGCCCTGGTTGATGCCGATCAGCGGGACGCCGAAGCGCGCGAGCTCGCGCGCGACCGACAGCATCGTGCCGTCGCCGCCGATGACGATCGCGACGTCGACCTGCGTGCCGAGCGCGTCGCGCGCGGCCGTCGGGTAGCCGTGCACCGGCATGAAGCGGGCGGTGTCGGCGTCGAGCACCACCGAATGGCCGCGGGCGGTGAGGAACGCGGCGAGCGCCGACAGCGGCTCGGCGATGCCGGGGCTGCCGTGGCGGCCGATGAGCGCCACGCGGCGGAAGGCGATGGCGGGCGCGGGGGAGGGAGTCGACATGGCCGGATTAAAGCACAGCCCGTCCCGCGGCCAAAGCCGCCGGACGGCCGAGCGCCTCGACCCGTTCCGGATCGCAGCCCGGCGTTGAGCGCGATAAGTGGGGTCAGACACTACTTTTTTTGATAAGTGGGGTCAGACACCACTTTTCGGCAGCCGCGTTGGCACTGGGTTCGAAGCGCGCTGAAAAAGTAGTGTCTGACCCCACTTATCCCGCGCAACCTGGGCCGCGCGCAGCGCAGTAGAATGGCGCGCATGCTCGACCACCGCGCCCAATTCCTGCTGAAATCGCTGATCGAGCGCTACATCGCCGAAGGCCAGCCGGTCGGCTCGCGCGTGCTGTCGCGGCAGACGGGGCTGGAGCTCTCGCCGGCGACGATCCGCAACGTGATGGCCGACCTCGAGGAGCTGGGCTACATCGCGAGCCCGCACACCTCGGCCGGGCGCATCCCGACGCCCAAGGGCTACCGCTTCTTCGTCGACAGCCTGATGGTGATGACCCCCCTCGACCGGCTCGAGATCGAGCGGCTCGAGGGCGAGCTCACGGCCGACCGGCCGCAGCAGCTCGTCAACGCCGCCGCCCAGCTCGTCTCGCAGCTCACGCAGTTCGCCGGCGTGGTGGTCACGCCGAAGCGGCGCGAGGCGTCGTTCCGGCATCTCGAGTTCCTGCGCCTGTCCGAGCGGCGCGTGCTGCTGATCATCGTCACGCCCGAGGGCGACGTGCAGAACCGCATCCTGCACACGGACCGGCCGTACACGCAGGCGCAGCTGATCGAGGCGACCAATTTCTTCAACCAGCACTATGCGGGGCAGCCGTTCGGCAACCTGCGCTCGCTGCTGGCCGAGGAGCTCGTGTCGCTGCGCGAGGACATCGTCGGCCTGATGACCGCGGCGGTGGAGGTCGGCGGCGCGGCGCTGCACGAGGGCGAGTCGCTGGTGGTGACCGGCGAGAAGAACCTGCTCAACGCCGGCGACCTCTCGTCGAACATGGTCCGGCTGCGGCGCCTGTTCGATCTCTTCGAGCAGAAGACCTCGCTGCTGCACCTGCTCGACGCCTCGCAGAAGGCGCAGGGCGTGCAGCTCTACATCGGCGAGGAATCCGGGCTCGTCCCGCTCGACGAGTGCAGCGTGGTCACGGCGTCCTACGAAGTGGACGGCAAGGTGATCGGCACGCTGGGTGTGATCGGTCCGACGCGGATGGCCTACGAGCGCGTCATTCCCATCGTGGACATCACCGCGAAGCTCCTGTCGAACGCGCTGACCGCGCAGCTCAACGAGGCCTGAGCCGATGCCCGCCGACAATGCAGCCAACGTCGCGCTGATCGAGGCGTTCTACGCCGCGCTCGGCCGGCGCGACGCCGAGGCGATGATCGCGTGCTACGCGCCCGACGTCTGCTTTTCCGATCCGGTGTTCACGGACCTCGACGCCGCCGGGCGTCGCCGCGATGTGGCGCATGCTGTGCAGCCGCGGCAAGGACCTCGCGGTGGTCGCGTCGGGCATCAGCGCCGACGCGACGGCCGGCCGCGCGCACTGGGACGCGACGTACACCTATTCGGGCACCGGAAAGCACGTCCTGAACCGCATCGACGCCACGTTCGCCTTCCGCGACGGCCGCATCGTGCGCCACCAGGACAGCTTCGACCTGTACCGCTGGGCGCAACAGGCGCTGGGCCTCAAGGGCGCGCTGCTCGGCTGGCTGCCGCCGGTGCAGGGCGCGATCCGCCGGCAGGCGGCCGCAACCCTGGCCGCATGGCGCGCGAGCCAGGATCCGTCCACTCCCTCCCCAAAGAAGTAGGGTCAGACTCTACTTCCGGCTCCGAAAGATAACTGGAGTCTGACCCCACTTCCTGGCCGCCATGTCCGCATTCCGCCCGTCGCCGCCGTTCGCCCATGATCGCCCGTCGCGAATCGGCGTGCTCCTGATCAATCTCGGCACGCCCGATGCGCCGACCGCGCCGGCGGTGCGCCGATACCTCGCGGAGTTCCTGTCCGATCAACGGGTGGTCGAGATCCCGCGCCTGCTGTGGCAGCTGATCCTGCACGGCGATCATCCTGCGGGTCAGGCCGGCGAAATCGGCGCGCAAGTACGCGGCGATCTGGAGCAACGACGGCTCGCCGCTGCTCGTGCACAGCATGCGGCAGCGCTCGCTCGTCCTCGGCTACCTCGGGCGAGCGGCTGAAGGCGATGGGGCTGCCGTCGGACGTCGCGCCGGTCGAGCTGGCGATGCGCTACGGCAACCCGACGGTGGCCGACGCCATGGACCGGCTGGCGGCGGCCGGCTGCGATCGCATCCTCGTCGTGCCGCTGTATCCGCAGTACGCGGCGAGCACCACGGCGTCGGCGATGGACGCCGTCTACGCGCACACGCAGGGCATGCGCCGGATGCCGGCGCTGCGCGCGATCGACTGCTTCCACGATGACCCGGGCTACATCAAGGCGCTCGCCGCAGACCGTCAACGACGACTGGATGAAGCACGGCCGGCCCGACCGGCTGGTGCTGAGCTTCCACGGCCTGCCGCGGCGCTCGCTCGATCTGGGCGACCCCTACCACTGCCATTGCCACAAGACGGCGCGGCTGCTGGCGGCGGAACTGGGGCTCGACGCCACGCAGTACGTCGTCACGTTCCAGTCGCGGTTCGGCAAGGCCGAGTGGCTGCAGCCATACACGGCGCAAGTGATCACTAACCTCGGGCGGGAGGGCGTCGGCCGGGTCGACGTCTTCTGCCCCGGGTTCGTCGGCGATTGCCTCGAGACGCTGGAGGAAATCGGCATCGAGGCCCGGCAGGCGTTCCTTGCCGCCGGCGGGCGCGAGTTCCGTCTCATCCCCTGCCTCAACGAGCACCCGCGGTGGATTGCCGCGCTGACCGCGATCGTGCTCCACAACCTGCAAGGGCTGGCTGGTCGCGCCGCCGGATGCCGAAGCCCGAGCCGCAACCCTCGCCCGCGCCACGGCGCTGGGGGCCAAGTCCTAGGAAAACGGGGAAAACGGGCGCGTCGACACCCATCCGAGGTGCCTGCCCCGGGTTTCGCCTCCGGCTCAACCCGGGCTACACGGGCTACACGGGCTACACGGGCTACACGTCGGGCTACATCGGGCTACACGGGCTACACGGGCTACACGGGCTACACGGGCTGCGCGTCTACGCATCCACGCCGTTCCCGCTTGAAACCCGCAAAAATGGCCCCACCATGCGAAGGGACCCTGTTGCGGACCCCGAACCCGAATCCGCTGACCAGCATGCCCAACGACCCTCAATCGCCGCCGGCCGACGCCGGCGCGCAACCCCCCCGGATGACTCCCGACGACGCCACTGCCGACACGGCTTCCGCAGCCACCGCCGCGGATCCCGCGCCCGATCTCGCCGCGCTGCTGCAGAAGGCCGAAGCCGAGGCGATCGAGATGAAGGACGCTTGGCTCCGCTCCCGCGCCGAGATCGAGAACGTGCGCAGGCAGGGGCAGAACGACCTCACCAAGGCCTACAAGTACGCGATCGAGAAGTTCGCCCAGGAGCTGCTCGGCGTCAAGGATTCGCTCGAGCTGTCGCTGGCGACGGACAGCGCGTCGCCGGAGGCCCTCAAGGCCGGGGTCGAGCTGACGCTGAAGCAGCTGGCGGCCGCCTTCGACAAGGCGCAGATCAAGGAAATCTCCCCGCAGGGCGCGAAGTTCGACCCCCACCAGCACCAGGCGATGGCGATGGTCGACAGCGACAAGCCGGCGAACACCGTCGTCACGGTGTTCCAGAAGGGCTACCTGCTCAACGACCGCGTGCTGCGGCCGGCGCTGGTGGCGGTGGCCAAGGCCGCCGAGGCCAAGGGTTGATTCCGCCGGCCGTCGCCTTGAACGGGCCGTCCCCGCGACTCCATCTTGAGAACAAGCAGTCATCCAGGCTAAGAGAGGAAACCTCATGGGCAAGATCATCGGCATCGACCTCGGCACGACCAACAGCTGTGTCGCCATCATGGAAGGCGGCACGGCCAAGGTCATCGAAAACTCGGAAGGCGGGCGCACCACCCCGTCGGTCGTCGCGTACCAGGAAGACGGCGAGATCCTGTGCGGCGCGCCGGCCAAGCGGCAGGCGGTCACCAACGCCAAGAACACGCTGTACGCGGTCAAGCGGCTGATCGGCCGGCGCTTCGAAGAGAAGGAAGTGCAGAAGGACATCGACCTGATGCCCTACAAGATCGTCAAGCACGACAACGGCGACGCGTGGGTCGATGTCCGCAACAAGAAGATCGCGCCGTCGCAGGTCTCGGCCGAAGTCCTGCGCAAGATGAAGAAGACCGCCGAGGACTACCTCGGCGAGGAAGTCACCGAGGCCGTGATCACGGTCCCGGCGTACTTCAACGACTCGCAGCGCCAGGCGACCAAGGACGCCGGCCGCATCGCCGGCCTCGACGTCAAGCGGATCATCAACGAGCCCACGGCGGCCGCGCTGGCGTTCGGCATGGACAAGAAGGAAGGCGACCGCAAGATCGCGGTGTACGACCTGGGCGGCGGCACGTTCGACATCTCGATCATCGAGATCGCCGAGATCGAGGGCGAGCACCAGTTCGAGGTGCTCTCCACCAACGGCGACACCTTCCTCGGCGGCGAGGATTTCGACCAGCGCCTGATCGACTACGTCGTCACCGAGTTCAAGAAGGACCAGGGCGTCGACCTCAAGACCGACGTGCTCGCGCTGCAGCGGCTGAAGGAATCCGCCGAGAAGGCGAAGATCGAGCTGTCGTCGTCGCAGCAGACCGAGATCAACCTGCCCTACATCACGGCCGACCAGAACGGGCCGAAGCACCTGTCGCTCAAGATCACGCGCGCCAAGTTCGAGGCGCTGGTCGAGGACCTGATCGAGCGCACGATCGAGCCCTGCCGCATCGCGATCAAGGATGCCGGCGTCAAGCTCTCCGACATCGGCGACGTCATCCTCGTCGGCGGCATGACGCGCATGCCCAAGGTGCAGGACAAGGTGAAGGAATTCTTCGGCAAGGAGCCGCGCAAGGACGTCAACCCGGACGAGGCGGTGGCGGTCGGCGCCGCGATCCAGGGCGGCGTGTTGAAGGGCGACGTCAAGGACGTCCTGCTGCTCGACGTGACCCCGCTGTCGCTGGGCATCGAGACGCTGGGCGGCGTGATGACCAAGCTCATCCAGAAGAACACGACGATCCCGACCAAGGCGCAGCAGGTGTTCTCGACCGCCGACGACAACCAGTCGGCGGTGACGATCCACGTGCTGCAGGGCGAGCGCGACGTCGCGAGCGGCAACAAGAGCCTCGGCCAGTTCAACCTGGAAGGCATCCCGCCGTCGCCGCGCGGCATGCCGCAGATCGAGGTGGCGTTCGACATCGACGCCAACGGCATCCTGCACGTGTCGGCGAAGGACAAGGCGACGGGCAAGGAGAACCAGATCCGCATCAAGGCGAGCTCGGGGCTCTCCGAGGCCGAGATCCAGAAGATGGTGAAGGACGCCGAGGAGCACGCCGACGACGACAAGAAGCAGCTCGAGGTCGTGCAGGCCCGCAACGCGCTCGACACCCTGGTGCACAGCGTGAAGAAGTCGCTGACCGAGTACGGCGACAAGATCGGCGCGGAGGACAAGGGCAAGATCGAGACCGCGGTGAAGGACGCCGAGGAGCTCCTGAAGCAGAAGGACGCCGCCAAGGACGCGCTGGAAGCCAAGGCCACCGAGCTTTCGGCGGCGGCGCAAAAGCTGGGCGAGCTGATGTACGCGCAGGCGCAGCAGGCGGCCGGCGAGGCCGGCGGCGCAGGCGGGCCGGGTGGCCCGGGTGGCCCGGGTGCTGGCGGCGCGCACGGCGGCGAGGGCGGCAAGCACGACGAGAAGGTCGTCGATGCCGAGTACACCGAAGTGAAGGACAAGAAGTGATATTGCGTCGCGATCGGGCGTCGTGACATAGTTCGACGCCCGCGCGCGACGCACTATCTGGCCGGATTCGAGCGTTCGCCTGACGGCGACGCTCAATCCGGCCGTTTGTGCGTTGGGCGGGGCGCTAACGGGCAGCCCGGCGTAGCCCGTGTTGAGCGCGAGCGAAACCCGGGTGGTTGCGGCAATGGCCACGACCGCCCCGGGTTTCGCATTCGCTCAACCCGGGCTACGCGTGCCAGCGCGCCACGTGTGCAACATCGGGTGACGGGAACATGTCGAAAAAACGCGACTACTACACGGTGCTGGGCCTCAGCCGCGATGCTTCGGAAGAGGACATCAAGAAGGCCTACCGCAAGCTCGCAATGAAGCACCATCCGGATCGGGCGCCGGATGACAAGGGCGCCGAGGAGAAATTCAAGGAGGCGAAGGAAGCCTACGAGATTCTCTCCGACGCCAAGAAGCGCGCCGCCTACGACCAGTTCGGACACGCCGGTGTGGACCACGGCGCCGGCGGCGGCCCGCGCGGCGCGGAAGGCTTCGGCGCGTTCTCCGACGCGTTCGGCGACATCTTCGGCGAGATCTTCGGCGCGCAGCGCGGCGGGCGCGGCTCGGGCGTGTTTCGCGGCGCCGACCTGCGCTACAACCTCGAGCTGGCGCTGGAGGACGCGGCGCGCGGCACCGAGGCGAAGATCCGCATCCCGGCCATGGAGGCCTGCGAGCCCTGCCACGGCACCGGCGCGAAGCCCGGCACGCACCCCAAGACCTGCCAGTCGTGCGCCGGTCGCGGCGAGGTGCGCGTGTCGCAGGGCTTCTTCTCGATCCAGCAGCCGTGCCCCACGTGCCACGGCACCGGCAAGGTGATCGCCGACCCGTGCACGCACTGCCACGGCGCGGGCCGGGTCAAGAAGCACAAGACGCTGTCGGTGAAGATCCCCGCCGGCGTCGACCAGGACGACCGCATCCGGCTCTCCGGCGAAGGCGAGGCCGGCGTCAACGGCGGCCCGCCGGGCGACCTGTACGTCGTGGTGAACCTGAAGCCGCACACGGTGTTCCAGCGCGAGGGCGCCGACCTGCATTGCGAGATGCCGATCAGCTTCGCCACCGCGGCGCTGGGCGGCGAGATCGAGATCCCGACCCTCGACGGCCACGCCAAGATCAAGGTCCCCGCCGAGACGCAGACGGGCCAGGTGTTCCGCCTGCGCGGCAAGGGCATCAAGCAGGTGCGCGGCGCCAGCTACGGCGACCTCTTCTGCCACGTGGCGATCGAGACGCCGGTCAAGCTCACGCATCGGCAGAAGGAGCTGCTGCGCGAGTTCGAGTCGATCAACGAGAAGGACCCCGGCGCGCACAATCCGCGGGCCAAGTCGTTCATGGAGAAGGTGCGCGAGTTCTTCGCGCCGTAAATTTTTGCGTTGAAGGAGTCTGCCGTGTTCCCCCGCCTCGCCCTTGCACTGCTCGCGCTGTCGTTCTCGGTCGCCGCCGCGGCCCAGGTCAAGATCGGCCTGATGGTCTCGGCCACGGGCCCCACCTCGGCCATCGGCGTGCCGCAGAAGAACACCGGCGACCTGCTGCCGAGGAAGGTCGGCGACACGACCATCGAGTACATCCAGTACGACGACGGCGGCGACACCACGCGCGCCGTGCAGAACGCCAAGAAGCTGATCCAGGAGCACAACATCGACGCGCTGATCGGGCCGTCGACCACGCCCAACGCGCTGGCGATCCTCGACATCATCGCCGAGGGCAAGGTGCCGCTGATGGCCACGGTGGGCACCTCCAGCGTGGTCGAGCCGCTCGACGCGAAGAAGCGCTGGGTGTTCAAGACCACGCAGAACGACGACCTGATCGCCGCGGCCCTGGTCAAGCACATGGTGAAGGCCGGCGTGAAGAACGTCGGCTTCATCGGCTTCAAGGATCCCTACGGCGAGAACTGGCACAAGGTGTTCTCGGCGACCGCCGAGAAGGCCGGGATCAAGCTGATCGCGACCGAGTACTACCTGCGCACCGATTCCAGCGTGACCGGCCAGGCGCTGAAGCTGATCGCCGCGAAGCCCGATGCGGTGCTGGTCGCGGGCGTGGGCGGTCCGGGCGTGCTGCCGCAGACGACGCTGCGCGACCAGGGCTACAAGGGCACGATCTACCAGACCCATGGTGTCGCGACCGACGACTTCATCCGGCTCGGCAAGGAGAAGGTCGAGGGCACGGTGCTCGCGGCGGGACCGATGCTGGTGATCGACGAGATTCCGCCGTCGAATCCGATCAAGGCGGTCGCGGCCAACTACATCGGCACCTACGAGAAGCAGTTCGGGCAGAAGCCCGCGACCTTCGGCGCCAACACCTGGGACTCCGGCCTCATCCTGCAGCGCGCGATTCCCGCCGCGTTGAAAGCGGGCAAGCCCGGCACCGAGGCTTTCCGCAGCGCGCTGCGCGACGCGATCGAGCAGGAGCGCGAGGTCGTCGGCTGCCAGGGTGTCTTCAACATGTCGCCGACCAACCACAACGGCATGGACGAGCGGGCGCGGGTGCTGGTCACCGTGAAGGACGGCAAGTTCCGGCTGCTGCCCGAGTGAGAAAAGTGGGGTCAGACACTACTTTCCTTCAGGATGAGTGGGGTCAGACACTACTTTCCTTCAGCGGTCTTGCCCTGTTGCGTGGAGTCCGTCGCGGAAAGTAGTGTCTGACCCCACTTATCCTGAAGGAAAGTAGTGTCTGACCCCACTTATCGGGCTGACCGCCGTTCCTCAGTGGTGGGCATCCTGCTCGCGGCGGGTCGCGGCGAGCGCTTCGGCGGCGACAAGCTGCTCGCCCGGCTGGACGCAGCCCGGGAGGCGCCGGGCGTCGGGCAGGCCGCATGCCGGAACCTCGTCGCGGCGATTCCGAGCGTGGTGGCGGTGGTCCGGCCCGGCGACGCGCGCGTCGCTGCGGCGCTCGCAGCCGCGGGTGCGCGCGTCGTCCCCTGCGCCAACGCGGACGAGGGCATGGGCGCGAGTCTCGCCTGCGGCGTCCGCGCGACAGGCGACGCCGGGGGCTGGATCATCGCGCTGGCCGACATGCCGTGGCTGCGCGTGGAGACGATCGCGGCGGTCGCGGCGGCGATCGCGGGCGGCGCTGCCGTCGCCGCGCCATTCTTCCGCGGACGGCGCGGGCATCCCGTGGGCTTCGGGCACGCATGCGGCGCGGCGCTGGGCGCGCTCTCCGGCGACGACGGCGCGAAGGCCGTGGTCGCCGCTCACCGCGATGTCATCGTGCGCATCGACGTCGACGATCCCGGCATACTGCGCGACGTCGATACGCCCGAGGATCTGGCGTAGCCGGTGTCGTGGCCCGGACCGCAGCGCGGCGTTGAGCGTCAGCGAAACCCGGGGCAATCGTGCCGATTGCCGCGCCCACCCGGGTTTCGCTCCGCTCAACGCCGGCCTACGATCGGGCTACGCCAATCCCATCTTGCGGTCGGCGTCGCGCAGCCGCTCGGCATGCAGCCGCCACCACGCGCGCAATTGCGCGGCCTCGAGCGGCCGCGAGATCAGGTAGCCCTGCGCTTCCTCGCAGCCGTGGTTCTTCAGGAACTCGAACTGCGCGTCGGTCTCGACGCCCTCGGCGATCACGCGCAGGCCCAGCGCGTGCGACAGCGCGATGATCGCCTGCGTGATGGTCTGGTCGCTGCCGCCCTGCTCGAGGCCGCGCACGAAACGCTGGTCGACCTTGACCGCGTGGATCGGCAGCCGCGCGAGGTAGGACAGGCTGGAGTAGCCGGTGCCGAAATCGTCGACGGTGATCGACACGCCGCGCTCCTTCAGCTGGATCAGCGTCGCGACGGCCTTGTCCGGATGGGTGATGATGACGCTCTCCGTGATCTCGAGGTCGAGATGCTGCGGCGGCAGCCCCGACGCGCGCAAGGCGTCCTCGACGATGGTCAGCCAGCGGTCGTGCTGCAGCTGCTGGACCGAGAGGTTGACGGACAGGCGCATCACCATGCCCTCCCCGTGCCACTGCATCACCTGCCGGCAGGCGTCGCGCAGCGCGCGCGCGCCGAGCGCCTGGATCATCCCCGATTCCTCGGCGACCGGGATGAACTCGGAGGGCGCGATCACGCCGCGCTCCGGGTCGCGCCAGCGCAGCAGCGCCTCGACCCCGGACGCGCGGCCGGTCGCCATCGTCACCTGCGGCTGGTAGACGAGGAAGAACTCGTTGTCGATCATGCCGCGGCGCATGTCGGTCTCGAGCTGCAGCCTGGCCTGCACGCGCGCGTTCATGTCGGCCGTGTAGAAGCGATACGCGTTGCGGCCGGCGTCCTTCGCCGCGTACATCGCCGTGTCGGCCTGCTTGATCAGGCTCACCGGATCGTCGGCGTCGAGCGGATACATCGAGATGCCGATCGAGCAGGTCAGCGTGGGCATCTGGTCGGCGATCTGGAACGGCGTGAGGAAGGTCTCGCGCACGCGCGAGAGCACCGTCGAGGTCTCCGAGGTGGCGTGCGTCGGATCGAGTCCGGGCAGGACCACGACGAACTCGTCGCCGCCGAGGCGCGCGAGGATGTCGGACTCGCGCACGGCCCCGGAGAGGCGCTGCGCGATCGCCTGCAGCAGCAGGTCGCCGGCGTCGTGGCCCAGCGTGTCGTTGATGCGCTTGAAGTGATCGAAGTCGAGGAACAGGCAGGCGACGTGGTGCGCGTCGCGCTTGGCCTGCGCCAGCACGTGCCCCAGCTGCTGGTTGAGCAGCGACCGGTTCGGCAGTCCCGTCAGGATGTCGTGCTGCGCGAGGCGGTAGGCCTGCGCGGTGGCGGCCTCCAGCTCCCTGGTGCGCTGCGCGACCTTGTCCTCGAGCGTGCGCTGGTAGCTCGCGACTTCGGCCTGCGACTCGGACAGGCGCCGGGTCATGAGGTTGAACGTCCGCGTGAGCAGCCCGATCTCGTCGGTCGAGCGCGTCGGGACGTGGACGTCGAGCTTGCCCGTGCCCACCGCCTTGGCGGCGCGCATCAGCCGCGCGATCGGCGCGATGATGCGGCGGGTGAGGAACAGCGTGGCCACCGCGGTCGTCGCCAGCGCCAGCACGACGACGGCGACGGCCCCCAGCAGGTGGTCGCGGAAATTCTTCGCGGTCCGCCCGGACACCATGTCGACGCGGATGTAGCCGATCGGCGCGCGCGCGGTTGGTGCGGCGCTCGCGCCGGCGCGGGCGCCGCGTCCCGTGCGGTCGGCGGTAGCGACCGCCGCCGTCACCGGCGCGACCAGCTCGACGTAGCGCTGGCCGCGCAGGACGAAGTCGACGGTGCGGGTCTTGCCCGGCGCCGGCGGCGCCTCGCCCGCGCCCGGTGGCGGCAGCGGCGCGTCCCCGAGCGCTTTGGCATAGCGGCGCTCGACCAGGACGTTGTTCGCCGTGTCGAGCACGCCGACGTAGGCGACGTCGCCGGGAACGGCGAGCCCGTCGAGCAGCCGGTCCATCTGCTCCCGGTTGGCGGGGTAGAGGCCGTACTCCGAGATCGCGGCAAGCGTGGCGACGATGGTGCCGCCGCGCGCCCGCAGGTCGTCGTCCTCGCCGTACCACTGCCACGAGAGGTGGAACGCGGAGATAGAGATGGCGGTGAGGAAGATGAGGCCGATGGCGAGCGCGTTGAACTTCGCCAGCAGCCCGAACCGCACCGGCGGCAGGTCGAGCGGCGCAAGCGTGTCCGTCTCCAGCGGAGCGAGGTACTTGCGCAGGCGTTTCATCGCAATCGAAAAGTGGGGTCAGACACCACTTATCTCCGGACCATACCGCGCCGCATGTCCGGAGAAGTGGTGTCTGACCCCACTTTGCCTCCGGGTCAGGCGGCCGTGACGGGGATCTTGCCGATGCGCTTCTGCCACTCGCGCGGCGCGCGTCTGGTGCACGGATTCGCCGCGCGCGTCCACGGCGACGGTGACCGGCATGTCCTGCACGCCGAACTCGTAGATCGCCTCCATGCCGAGATCCCCGAACGCGACCACCCGCGAGCTGCGGATCGCCTTCGACACGAGGTAGGCGGCGCCGCCGACCGCCATCAGGTAGGCGGCCTTGTGCTTGCGGATGGCCTCGATGGCGACGGGGCCGCGCTCGGCCTTGCCGATCATCGCGATGAGCCCGGTCTTCGCCAGCATCATCTCGGTGAACTTGTCCATCCGCGTCGCGGTCGTCGGACCGGCCGGGCCGACGACTTCCTCGCGCACCGGGTCGACCGGGCCGACGTAGTAGATCACCCGGTTGGTGAAGTCGACACCCTCGGGCAGCGGCTCGCCTTTCGCGAACAGGTCGGCGATCCGCTTGTGCGCGGCATCGCGGCCGGTCAGGATCTTCCCGTTGAGGAGCAGCGTCTGGCCGGGCTTCCACGTCGCCACCTCGGCGGGCGTCAGCGTGTCGAGGTTGACCCGCGTCGCGCTCGCCGACGGCACCCAGGTGACGTCGGGCCACCGCGCGAGGTCCGGCGGATCGAGCTTCACCGCTCCGGAGCCGTCGAGCGTGAAATGGGCGTGGCGCGTCGCCGCGCAGTTCGGGATCATGCCGACCGGCTTGCCCGCCGCGTGCGTCGGGTAGTCGAGGATCTTCACGTCGAGGACGGTCGCGAGGCCGCCCAGGCCCTGCGCGCCGATCCCCAGCGCGTTGACCTTGTCGAAGAGCTCGAGGCGCAGCTCCTCGAGGGCGCTCTTCGGGCCGCGCGCGATCAGCTCGTGCATGTCGATCGGCTCCATCAGCGCTTCCTTCGCCATCAGCAGCGCCTTCTCGGCGGTGCCGCCGATGCCGATGCCCAGCATGCCGGGCGGGCACCAGCCGGCGCCCATCGTCGGGACCGTCTTCAGCACCCAGTCGACGATGGAATCGGACGGATTGAGCATCACGAACTTCGACTTGTTCTCCGAGCCGCCGCCCTTGGCCGCGACCTTCACCTCGACGGTGCCGCCGGGGACGATCTCCATGTGCACGACGGCCGGCGTGTTGTCGCGGGTGTTCTTCCGCGCGCCGGCGGGGTCGGAGACGACCGACGCCCGCAGCGTGTTGTCGGGATCGAGATAGGCGCGGCGCACGCCCTCGTTGACCATGTCGGCGAGCGACATCGTCACGCCGTCCCATCGGACGTCCATGCCCGACCTTGACGAACGCGACGACGATGCCGGTGTCCTGGCAGATCGGCCGGTGACCCTCGGCGCACATCCGCGAGTTGGTGAGGATCTGCGCGATGGCGTCCTTCGCCGCCGGCGACTGCTCGGCGGCGTACGCCTTGCCGAGCGCCTCGATGTAGTCGACGGGGTGGTAGTACGAGATGTACTGCAGCGCGTCGGCGACGCTCTGCACGAAGTCTTCCTGGCGTATCGTGGCCATGGATGCCGTCCTTCAGTGGGGTTTGCGGTCGGGCAGGATGCGTTCGATCGCGGCGATCGCGACCGCGGAGAGCAGGAACGTCATGTGGATCAGCGTCTGCCACAGCATCTGCTTCTCCGACAGCGTTCCCGCACGGATGAACGTGGTGAGCAGATGGATCGACGAGATGCCGATGATCGCGGTGGCGAGCTTGACCTTGAGGATCGCGGCGTTGACGTGCGACAGCCATTCCGGCTTGTCGGGGTGGTCCTCGAGGTCGAGCCGGGAGATGAACGTCTCGTAGCCGCCGATGATCACCATGATCAGCAGGTTGGAGATCATCACGACGTCGATCAGGCCCAGCACGATCAGCATCGTGTCGACCTCGTTCAGGGAGCCGTCGAGCACCTTGTGCACGAGGTGCGTCAGCTCGATCATGAACTGCCAGACGTAGACCGCCTGCGCGATGATGAGGCCGAGGTAGAGCGGCAGCTGCAACCAGCGGCTGAGGAAGATCAGCCGGGGCAGCGGCCGCAGGCGCGGGACGGGGGTCGGGGTGGACATGAGGCGTGACGCTAAGAAACTGAGGGGAAAGGCAAGTTTAGCATCCGGCACTGCCGCGGCCGATGCTGCCGGCGGCGGCCGGCAACCCCGGCGCGCGGCCCGGATGGCCCGGTCGGCCGACCCGTCCGGCGGGCGGCCCGCCGCGGTTGGCGCGCGCTCGCGTCGCCAAGGATTGCGCTGAATCAAATCCGGCGCGTTGCACGGGCGGCAAGCTGTTCGTTAGACTGCAAGCTTTCGCCGCATGCGGTCGCGGGGCCACCCGCCTCGAACAAACCGAACCCCCCAGGAGGACGCACCATGGCAAACATCGAGTCGGTATCCAACGAAACCCGCGTGTTCGAGCCGCCCCAGGCGTTTGCCGCCCAGGCCAACCTGACGCGCGCGGAATACGACCGGCTCAACGCCGCCGCGGCGGCCGACTATCCCGGTTTCTGGGCGAAGCTCGCGCGCGAGCAGGTGCTGTGGCACAAGCCGTTCACCCGCACGCTCGACGAATCGAACGCGCCGTTCTACAAGTGGTTCGAGGACGGCGAGCTCAACGTGTCGTACAACTGCCTCGAGCGCAACCTGCAGAACGGCAACGCCGGCAAGGTCGCGATCATCTTCGAGTCCGACGACGGCGCCGTCACCAAGGTCACCTACCAGGAGCTCTACCACCGCGTCTGCCGCTTCGCCAACGGCCTCAAGTCGCTCGGCATCGGCAAGGGCGACCGGGTCGTGGTCTACATGCCGATGTCGGTCGAGGGCGTGATCGCGATGCAGGCCTGCGCGCGGATCGGCGCGACGCATTCGGTGGTGTTCGGCGGGTTCTCGGCCAAGGCGCTGCAGGAACGCATCGTCGATGCCGGCGCGGTCGCGGTCATCACCGCCGACCAGCAGGTGCGCGGCGGCAAGCACATGCCGCTCAAGGCGATCGTCGACGAGGCGCTGGGCCTCGGCGGCTGCGAAGCGGTCCGGCACGTGGTCGTGTACCGGCGCACGGGCAACGACGTCGGATTCAAGGCGCCGCGCGACGTCTGGATGCACGAGCTCGTGGCCAAGCAGGCCGACACCTGCGAGCCGGAGTGGGTCGGCGCCGAGCACCCGCTGTTCATCCTGTTCACGTCGGGCTCGACCGGCAAGCCGAAGGGCGTCCAGCACAGCTCCGGCGGCTACCTGCTGTGGGCGATGCTGACGATGCGCTGGACCTTCGACATCAAGCCGACCGACGTCTACTGGTGCACGGCCGACATCGGCTGGGTCACCGGCCACACGTACATCGCGTACGGGCCGCTCGCGGTCGGCGCGACGGAAGTCGTGTTCGAGGGCATCCCGACCTACCCCGACGCGGGGCGGTTCTGGAAGACGATCGCCAAGCACAAGGTGTCGATCTTCTACACGGCGCCCACCGCGATCCGCTCGCTGATCAAGGCCAACAACACGCAGCCGGAGACCGCGCCGCTCAAGCACGACCTGTCGAGCCTGCGCCTGCTCGGCACGGTGGGCGAGCCGATCAACCCGGAAGCGTGGATGTGGTACTACAACAACGTCGGCGGCGGCCGCTGCCCGATCGTCGACACCTTCTGGCAGACCGAGACGGGCGGGCACATGATCACGCCGGTGCCGGGCGTCAACGCGCTGGTCCCCGGCTCCTGCACGCTGCCGCTGCCGGGCATCATGGCGGCGATCGTCGACGAGACCGGGCACGACGTGCCGAACGGACAGGGCGGCATCCTGGTCGTCAAGCGGCCGTGGCCCGCGATGATCCGCACGATCTACGGCGACCCCGAGCGCTACCAGAAGTCCTATTTCCCCGCGGATCTCGGCGGCAAGCTCTACCTCGCCGGCGACGGCGCGGTGCGCGACAAGACGACCGGCTACTACACGATCATCGGCCGCATCGACGACGTGCTGAACGTGTCCGGCCATCGCATGGGCACGATGGAGATCGAGTCGGCGCTGGTCGCGAACCCGCTCGTGGCCGAGGCGGCCGTGGTCGGCCGGCCCGACGACCTGACCGGCGAAGCCGTGTGCGCGTTCGTCGTGCTGAAGGGCGTGCGCCCGACCGGCGCCGACGGCGAGCGCATCGCGAAGGAGCTGCGCGACTGGGTGGCCAAGGAGATCGGCCCGATCGCCAAGCCGAAGGACATCCGCTTCGGCGACAACCTGCCCAAGACGCGCTCCGGCAAGATCATGCGCCGGCTGCTGCGCTCGCTCGCCAAGAACGAGTCGATCACGCAGGACATCTCCACGCTCGAGAATCCGGCGATCCTGGAGCAGCTGAAAGAGGTCAAGTAGCCCGGGTTGAGCCGGAGGCGAAACCCGGGGGCCGACGGTGCTCATCGCGATCTACCACCCGGGTTTTCGCTCCGCTCAACGCCGGGCTGCGCGGGCTGCCAACCCCCGGCAGACCCCGCTAATCGCCGAAGAACCAGGAAAAAGGCCCGCATCGCTGCGGGCCTTTCTCGTTGGCGGTTGCGGCCTGCGGCTACGTGGCGACGCTCACCACCGTGTCGCCGGTCAGGTTCGGGTACCGCACGTGCTCGACCAGCTCCTGCACTTCCCGGTCGGGCGCCGGCGTGAGCAGGCTGACGACGACGATGACGATGAAGCCCAGCGGCACGCCCCACAGTCCCGCCGAGATCGCCGAGATGCCCCACCACGTGTTGTCGGCGATGGAGGTCGTCACGCCGAACACGCCGCGCAGCCAGGGTTGCGTCGTCGCCATGTAGTAGAACGTGATGGCGAGGCCGGCGATCATGCCCAGCGTCGCGCCCCACTTGTTGGCCCGCTTCCAGAAGATGCCGAGCGTCAGCGCCGGGAAGAACGCCGCCGCCGCGAGCGAGAAGGCCGCCGACACCAGGAACAGGATGTCCGCCGGTTTCTGCGCCGCCACCGACGCGGCGATGAGCGCCACCACCAGCAGCAGGATCTTGGAGATGGTCACCCGGCGCGCCGTCGACGCGTTCGGATCGAGCATCTTGTAGTAGAAGTCGTGCGACAGCGCGTTGGCGATCGTCAGCAGCAGGCCGTCGGCGGTAGACAGCGCGGCCGCCAGCCCGCCGGCGGCGACGAGGCCCGAGATGACGTACGGCAGGCCCGCGATTTCCGGCGTGGCCAGCACGATGATGTCGCCGCCGATCGCGATTTCCGCGAGCTGCACGATGCCGTCCTTGTTGATGTCCACGATCGACAGCAGGCTGGGATCGACCTTCTGCCATGACGCGACCCACTGCGGCAATTTGGCGAACTCGGATCCGACGACGAACGAGTAGACGTCGAACTTGGCCAGCACGCCGAGCGCGGGCGCCGTGAAGTACAGCAGGAAGATGAAGAACAGCGACCAGAACACCGATTCGCGCGCCTGGCGCACCGACGGCGTCGTGTAGTAGCGCATCAGGATGTGCGGCAGGGCGGCGGTGCCGACCATCAGGCAGAACACCAGCGCGAGGAAGTTCCGGCGCGAGACGTCGCGCGCGGCGTCGTCCTTGCCGGGGAACGCCTCGGCGTGGCGCAGCGGCGGCCCGGCGCGGGCGGCCAGGCCCGCATCCTTGGTCCAGGCGGCCTTCGCGGCGGCGGCATCCTTGGGATACGCGGCCAGCGCCTTCTCGGCCGCGGCCACCTGGTCAGGCGGGGCGTTGTCCGCCTTCGCCTTCTCGACGGCCTCGGTCAGCTGCTTCTTGCCGTCGTCGTACGACGCCGGCAGGCCCTTCAGTTTCGCGGCGCCTTCGTCGGCGCGCGCCTTGAAGATGCCGCGCACCTCGAGCTCTTTCGGGTCCTTGAGGAATTTCTCTTCGAGGGCCGTCACCTTCTCGAGCTGCTTGCCGTAGACGATCTGCGGAATCGGGACGCCGGTCTGCTTCACCGACAGCCAGACCACCGGGATCATGTAGGCGACGATCAGGATGATGTACTGCGCGACCTGCGTCCACGTCACCGCGCGCATCCCGCCCAGGAACGAGCACACCAGGATGCCGCCCAGGCCCAGGAAGATGCCGAGCTCGAACGAGACGCCGGTGAGGCGCGTGGTGATGAGGCCCACGCCGTAGATCTGCGCCACCACGTAGGTGAACGAGCACAGGATCGCGGCGAAGATGCCGACCGCCCGCGGGATGTGGCCGCCGTAGCGCGCGCCGAGGAAGTCGGGAATCGTGAACTGGCCGAACTTGCGCAGGTACGGCGCCAGGAACAGCGCGACCAGGCAGTAGCCGCCGGTCCAGCCCATCACGAACGCGAGGCCGCCGAAGCCCGTCAGGTACAGCGTGCCCGCCATCCCGATGAACGACGCGGCGCTCATCCAGTCCGCGCCGGTCGCCATGCCGTTGAACAGCGCGGGGACGCGCCGGCCGGCGACGTAGTACTCCGCGGCGTCGGACGTCCGGCTCATGATGCCGATGCCGGCGTACAGGCCCACGGTCGCCATCAGGAAGACGTAGCCGATCCACTGCCGCGAAAGGCCCATCTGCTCGGCGATGGCGAGCACGATGACGAAGGCGATGAAGCCGCCCGGTGTACCACGTGTAGACCTTCTTCAGCTGCGACTTGAAGCCCTTGTTCGAGCTGGCCGAGAACATTCCTCCGCCGGGTGTCGCCGTTTCAGGTATGCCGGCCATTAGTCGTCCTCCCCTTCATGCACGTCGAATTCGCGGTCGAGGCTGTTCATGTAGCGCGCGTAGTACCAGATGATGACCACGTAGATGATCAACGACCCTTGCGCCGCCATGTAGAACGCGAACGGCCAGCCGAAGAAGTTGAAGGAAAGGTCGCGGGCGTAATAGCCCAGGACGAACGTCGCGACGAACCAGATGAACAGCAGGACTGCCGTTATCTTGAGGTTCTTGCTCCAGTACTCCAGATGGCGTTCGGTCAACTGCATTGCAGGCTCCTCCTTAGGGACAACGAAGTGCAAACCTGGACCCGTTGCGGGCTGCCGGCGCGGATCTTCTGTCGAGATTTCGCCCGGGCGCCGTCCGACACATGGATCGGTCGGCCAAATTCTGCGGAGTATAGCCCGCGTTGGGCCGCGATGCAACACCCGGGCAGCGGCGTGAGCGCGTTGTTGCAGTGCACCGCGAAACTCGCGGACCGCGGCCCGATCAATCGAGCGCTTTGGCCCTGAGCCCGGTTTCGCGTTCCAGCTGCCGCGCGACCTTGGGCTCGAACTTGGCGACCGCGTCGAGCGCCTTCTGCGCCTCGTCGGGCCGGCCGAGCTGGTGCAAGACGCGCGCCAGCTGGTACCAGCCGTACGGGCTCATCGGCTGCAGCCTGGTGTTGCGCTTGAGCGGGGCGATCGCCTCCTCCGGCCGGCGCGTGGCGATCAGCGACAGCGCGAGGCCGTACATGCGCCCGATCGTGATCGGGGTTGACCGCCAGGGCCTTGCGGAACGCCGCCATCGCGCCGTCGTGATCGTTCAACTCCTGCAGCAGGAAGCCGCGGTTGAAGTGCGCCTCGGCGTCGCCCGGCTGGAGTGCCAGCACGCGGTCGAACATGGCGAGCGCCTCGCGCTTGTTGCCCTGCTGCGCGCAATGGAAGCCGATCGAGGCCAGCGCCACCGTGTCGGCCGGGTCGAGCGCCAGCATCTTGCGGTAGTAGTCGAGCGCCACGTCGCGGCGCCGGAACAGCACGCACCAGGCGGCCACGGTGTTGTAGTACCAGCGCAGAAGGCTTCCGGGCATGGGCGGCCTCAGCGGCCGTGCAGGCATTCGCGGGCCGTCAGGCCGTTGCGCGTGCACAGGGTGCCGATCTCCAGCGTGATCCAGCCGTAGCCGACCAGCAGCAGCAGCAGCGCGACCAGCGGCAGGTGGCGCTGCGCGACGAACCGCGGCGTGATCCACCGGCACAGCCACGTGAACGGCGAGCCGATCAGCTCGAGGAGCCGATAGAAGAAGTTGGACTTCGGGTCCTGCCCGAACATCCGGGTGAGCACGTTCACGATCCCCTGCCCCGCGAGCGCCAACAGCGGGATGGCGATGAGCAGCTGCGCGAGGCGCAGCGCGAACAGCGAGGATTGAAAGTCAGCCACGGGTGGGGTTGTCTTGTGCTCGGTTCGGGAACACGGGGCGCGGCGTCCGGACCGGGATGCCGGTGCGCAGTGTACCGTTGAAGCGCGCCGTCCAGTAGTCCGGGCGCCTGGAAGCAGGAACGCGGTACCGCGTCAGAGCCCGATGCTGCTGGCCGCGGCGCCCATCAGCGTGGAGGCCACCGCCAGCAGCAGCACCGCGATGCCGACGAACTCCGTCCCGCTGCCGTCGCTCACGTGCAGCACGCGCTGCACGCCGACCCAGTACAGGAACAGCGTGTGGCACGCGCCGACCATGCCGACGATCGCCATCACCGGCAGCACGAGCGTCGCGCCGGCCAGCATCACGGGGATGGCGCCGTAGGCCGCGACCTTGAGCGCGGCCAGGTAGTCGCGCGGCGCGCCGAACATCGGCGCCAGCAGCGCGAAGATTCCGGCCAGCACGAAGATCGAGGCGATGATCGCGAAGAACGTGGTGGCGCCGGCGGCGAAGATCTGGTCGGCCGGCACGAGATAGCCGTGCAGGGGATCCCAGTCGCGGTCGAAGTTCTTCATGCCGATGACCGTCGCGATCGGCGCGAGCAGCGAGAGGGGCAGGATGCAGCGTCGCAGCAGCAGGTCGACCGAGGTCGTTTCCGCCGCGATCCTGTCCCATTCCTCGGTCGGGCGAAAAGTGAGGTAGACGATGCGGCGCAGCGTTTCCATGGACGGCCGATGGCGGGCGGAGGGGATTCGCCCCGATGCCGGCATCGTAGCGTTGTGTCACCGCGCGGGCAAACCCGCGCGTTGCTCGCGGGAGGGCCGTGTCGTGCTCAGCGCGTCGGCCCCAGCCATTTCTGCTGGCGCGCGGTCGCGCGCAGCGCCTCGAAGCCCCGCGCACCCTGCGTCGTCGCGATCGCGCGCAGCCGCAGCAGGAGCTCGGCCGTCGCCAGCGCGTCGGCCGCGGCGTTGTGCCGGATCGTGCATTCGATGCCGAACGCAGCGAGCCAGTCGTCGAGGCTGCGTCCGCCACGGCGTGTACGAAGCGGGCACCAGCGCCGAGGCGAGCGGCGCGAGGTCGAGCCACGGTGCGTCGTCGGCGGCCATGCCGGCGAGGGCCTGCGCGCGGCGCAGCACGGCGCGATCGAAATCGGCGTGGTAGCCCACGCGCGGCGCGCCGCCGGCCCAGGCGCGGAACGCGGCGAGCGCCTCGGGCGCGGCCACGCCGGCCGCCTGCGCCGCGTAGCCGATGCCGTGGACGGCGACGTTCGCCGCGTCCTCGGTCGGGTCGCTCCGCAGCACGATCTCGAAGCTGTCGTCGATCAGGATGCCGTCGTCGTCCACGGCGACCCCGCCGATGGCGAGCAGGCGGTCGCGTTCGGGATCGAGGCCCGAGGTCTCGGTGTCGACCACGATCCAGCGCCCGGCCGGCGCGGCCGCCCGCCGCCCGTCCCGCGCGCCGCCGAACCACCCGCGCAGCGAGGCAAGCCCGAAACTCATCCCGGATAGTCGAGTTCGAGCCGCTGCTGGATCTTGCGGATCTGGCGCATCGCTTCCTTCAGGATCCGGCGGTCGAGATCGCCCAACTGTGCCAGCGGCACCAGGTTCGGGTTGCCGTCCTGGCCGCCGGGCGCCGCGGCTGCCCCGCGCCGGTGCTGCTCGCGCAGGCGCAGCAGCTGCACGTACTCGAACGCGTCGCACCATCCCCGGATTTCCTCGGCGGCGATGCCGTGGCTCGTACCGGCCTCGACGAGCCGCTGGACCGTGTTGGTCGCGGGGACGCCGGCGGCGAGCGCAAGGATGCGCGCCGCGTCGACGAAGGGAACGCTGCCGCTCATCTTGAGGTCGATGCCCTCGACGCCCTCGTCGCCTTCGGCCGGGCGCAGCTCGCCGCGCCAGTTGAGCGGGGGGCGGTTGCGCAGAGCGTTGTCGGACATCTGCTTCAGGAACCGCGAATTGCCGCGCGCGCGCTGGGTGATGTCGTCGCGCAGCGCTTGCGCCAGTTGTGCTTCTCCCCACAGCGCGCGGAAATCGAAGAAGACGCTGGCGGCGAGGAGGCTGTCCGGATCGCCGCGGTCGATCCAGGTCGCGAACGCCGCCTTCCACTCGTCGAGGTTCGCGCACCAGCGCGGGTTCATCGCCATGATGCCGCCCTTGCACAGCGGGTAGCCGCAGCGGTCCATCGCCTCGTTGACGGCGCGCGCGAACGGCAGCAGCCGCGCGCGGACGGTGTCGGGCGCGACGCTCTCGTCGTTGGTGACGAAGATGAGGCCGTTGTCCTGGTCGGTGGCGATGGTCTGCTCGCTGCGGCCCTCGGACCCCATGCCCAGCCAGCACAGCGCGAGCCCGGCGAGATCGTGCCGCGGCGCGGTCAACTCCAGGATCCGCACGGCGAGCTGGTCGTTGAGGCTCGAGATCATCCGCGTCAGCTGTCCGGCGGCCACGCCCTGCGCGACCAGCGCGTGCGACAGCGCGCGGACGTCGGACGCGCAATGCACCAGCGCCGGGATGTCGGCGGCGCGGCGGATGGCCGAGGCGAGCTCGCGCACCGACAGCCGCTGCAGGCTGAACAGGTCGCGCTCCGACACGACCCCGGCGACCTTGCCGCCGTCGTCGCGCACCACGACGTGACGGATGCCGCGCTGCGCCATGACGATGGCGGCGTCGCCCGCGGTGGCGTCGATCGGGAGCGTGAATGCCGGCGCGCTCATCACGTCGCGTATCGCGGCGGTGAGCGCCCGCTGCGGCAGCACGATCCGGCCGATCACGTCCTGCCGCGTGAAGATGCCGATCGGGATCCCCGCGGCATCGACGATCGGCAGCGAGCCGATGCGGTGGTCCTCCATCGTCTTCAGGGCATCGCCGAGCGGGGTCTCGGGGTCGCAGACGATCGGCGGCAGCCGCAGCAGGCCGCGCAGGGGCGTTGCCAGTCCGCGCTGCTCGGTGAGCGCGGCGGCGTACGTCGCCTGCAGCTGCGTGCGCGACAGGTCGAGCAGGTGCGCGAGGCGGCGCGTGCAGAAGTCCTGGAAGACCGGGGAAGCAGCGATCAGCGTGTCGAAGACCGCGGTCGGAAACACGAGGCAGAAGGTGTCGTGGGTCGCGCGGTAGACGCTGGTGACACCGCGCCGCGAAATGAGCGCGCCCAGCGGAAACATCTCGCCGGCCGACAGCTCCCACAGGGCGCCGGCAGCGCCGGTGCCGCCGGGCCGCTCGCCGCGGACCGTGCCCTGCCGGATGACGAAGCAGTGCGCCGGCCGGTCGGACGCCGGCGCGAGGATCGTCTCGCCGGGAGCGAAGTAGCGCAGCCGCGACGCGCGCACGAGGCGCTCGAGGTCGCCCTCGGTCATCGCCGCGAACGGGGCGTGCGGCTTGAGCGCCTGCTTGAGGCCGGCGACTACCGCCGCTGCGGGTGTGGTTGTGTCCGCCAAGATGGGTCCCGATCGTGATTCGCGTGCGGTCGGCGCGCCGGAAGCGCTGCGGCGGTGCCCGGGCGGGCGCTCGCGTGCGGCGGCCGCGCGCGGCGAGCGCGCGGCCGCGCGCGGCGTGCGCGTTTTCGTCACGCGAAACGGCGCGGAGTATAGCACTCGACCGCGCCCCCGATCGCGCGTGCGACGGAGGCGAGCGACCCGATTCCCGCGCGCGATGCGCGTGCTAGACTCAGCTTCCGAATCCCGTTCCACCACGCTCTCGCTTCGCGCGCCTCCGCCCATCGTGACCGATCCCGCCACCGATGCCCTTGCGGCGCTGACGGCCCTGTCGCCGCTCGACGGCCGCTACGCCGCGAAGGTCGCCGGCCTGCGCGAGCACTTCAGCGAATTCGGCCTCGTCCGCGCGCGGGTGCGCGTCGAGATCGCGTGGCTGCTGGCGCTGGCGGAGGAGCCCGGGATTGCCGAGGTCGCCGCGTTCTCCGCCGATGCCCGGGCGGCGCTGGCCGCGGCCGGCGACGCGTTCGCGCCGGCCGACGCCGCGCGCGTGAAGGCGATCGAGAAGAACACCAACCACGACGTCAAGGCGGTCGAGTACTGGCTGAAGGAGCGTTTCGCCGGCGTTGCGGAGATCGCGGCCGTGTCGGAGTTCATCCACTTCGCCTGCACGTCGGAGGACATCAACAACCTCTCCCACGGCCTGATGCTGGCCGAGGCGCGACGGGCGATACTGATGCCTGCGCTGCGCGCGGTGGCCGCGGACCTGCGCGCGCTGGCGCACGCGCACGCGGAGCAGCCGATGCTCGCGCGCACGCACGGTCAGCCCGCCACGCCGACGACGCTCGGCAAGGAATTCGCGAACGTATACGCGCGCCTCGAGCGCGCGATCGCCGCGATCGAGCGGGTGCCGATCAAGGGCAAGATGAACGGCGCGGTCGGCAACTACAACGCGCACGTGGCGGCGTATCCGGCGCTCGACTGGGAGCGCCTCGCGGCGAAGGTCGTCGCCGGGCTGGGGCTGGAATTCAATCCGTACACCACGCAGATCGAGCCGCACGACTACATGGCGGAGCTCTTCGACGCGCTCGCGCGCGCCAACACGGTGCTGATCGACCTCGACCGCGACGTCTGGGGCTACGTCTCGCTCGGCTATTTCCGCCAGCGCATGAAGGAAGGCGAGGTCGGCTCGTCGACCATGCCGCACAAGGTCAACCCGATCGACTTCGAGAATTCCGAGGGCAACCTCGGGCTCGCCAACGCGCTGCTGCGCCACCTCGCCGAGAAGCTCCCGATCTCGCGCTGGCAGCGCGACCTCACCGACTCGACCGTGCTGCGCAACATGGGCGTGGCGCTCGGCTACGCGCTGCTCGGCTGGGTCTCGCTGCGCCAGGGCCTGAGCCGGCTCGCGCTCGACGCCGCGCGGATCGACGCGGACCTCGACGCGAACTGGGAAGTGCTGGCCGAGCCGATCCAGACGGTCATGCGCCGCTATGGCCTGCCGAATCCGTACGAGCAGCTGAAGGCGCTCACGCGCGGCCGCACCGGCATGACGCGCGAGAGCCTGCACGCGTTCATCGACGGCCTTGCCTTGCCGGACGACGCGAAGCTCCGGCTGAAGGCGCTCTCGCCCGCGACCTACATCGGCAAGGCGGCGGAGCTCGCCAAGCGCGTTTGATCGCGTGGGGTGCGCACGGTCGCGCACGGTCGCGTAGCCCGGGTACGCAATCCGCGTTATTTGTTCCGGCCCCGGCGGTGCTCGCTGATGAACGTCGACACCGCGGGGATCACCGATATCACGACGATCGCGATCACGATCAGCGACAGGTTGTTCTTCACCCAGGGAATGTTGCCGAACAGGTAGCCCGCGTAGACGAGCGAGCCGATCCAGAGGATGCCGCCGACCACGTTGAAGGCGAGGAACTTGCGGTAGGTCATCCCGGCGACGCCGGCGAGGAAGGGCGCGAAGGTGCGAATGATCGGCACGAAGCGGCCGATGATGATCGTCACCCCGCCGTAGCGGTCGTAGAACTCCTGGGTCCGCCGCAGGTGCGCCTGCTTGAACCAGCGCGAGTCCGGCTTATCGAACGCCTTGGGCCCGATGTAATGGCCCACCGAGTAGTTCACGGAGTCGCCGAGGACGGCCGCCACGATCAGCAGGACGACCAGCAGGTGGACGTCGAGGCCCGCGGTGGCCACGACCGTGCCCGCGATGAACAGGATCGAGTCGCCGGGCAGGAACGGGAACACCACCAGCCCCGTTTCCGCGAAGATGACCAGGAACAGCAGCAGGTAAAGCCAGTGCCCGTACTGGCCGGCGAGGCCGGCGAGCGTCTGGTCGAGCGCCAGCAGCGAGTAGAAGATCGTCGTGATCATTGGGGAGTGCGGCCCGGTTTCGGTTGCCGGTTTCGGGGGGCGGGTTTGCGTAGCCCGGTGTTGAGCGAACGCGAAACCCGGGTGGCTGCGGCCGTTGCCACGATTGCCCCGGGTTTCGCCTCCGGCTCAACACCGGGCTACGCAAACCGGCGGGTCAGGGCAGGACCTTGCCTTCCGCGCCCTCGCGCTTCTTCTCGGGCCTGACGAGGTCCTCGCGCGAGACGCCCATCCACATCACGAGCGGGGCCATCACGAGCACCGACGAGTAGATGCCGAAACAGATGCCGATCGTGAGCGCCAGCGCGAAGTAGTGGAGCGTCTCGCCGCCGAAGAACAGGATCGACAGCACCATCAGCAGCGTGCTGCCGTGCGTGATCATCGTGCGCGAGATGGTGCTGGTGATCGCGTTGTCGATCACGTGGGTGACGGTTGCCTTGCGCATCTTGCGGAAGTTCTCGCGGATCCGGTCGGCGATCACGACCGATTCGTTGACCGAGTAGCCCAGCACCGCCAGCACCGCGGCCAGCACGGGCAGCGAGAACTCCCACTGGAAGAGGGCGAAGAAGCCCAGGATGATGACGATGTCGTGCAGGTTGGCGACGATCGCCGACACCGCGAAGCGCCACTCGAAGCGCATCGCGAGGTAGCCGACGATGCCCAGCGAGACGAGCAGCAGCGCGAGCGCGCCGTTCTCGAAGAGCTCCTTGCCGACCTGCGGCCCCACGAACTCGACGCGCTGCTGCGCCGCCGACGGGTCGTCGGCCTTGAGCGCGGTCATCACCCGCTCGGAGAGCTGCGCGCTCGACACGCCTTCCTTCAACGGCAGGCGGATCAGCGCGGTGTTGGACTTGCCGAAGCTCTGCGCCGAATACTCGCCCAGGCCGAGCTTGTCCAGCGCGCCGCGCAGTCGGCCGAAGTCGACCGCTTGCGCGTAGGTCACCTCGATCACGGTCCCGCCGCGGAAGTCCACGCCGAAGTTCAGGCCGCGCACGGCGAGGAAGATCACCGCCAGCACGAACGTGACGAGCGAGATCACGTTGAACACCAGCGCGTGCCGCATGAACGGGATGTCGCGCGAGATTCTGAAGAATTCCATGGCTTGCCCTGTGTGTTGCCCTGTGTGCCTGCGTTGTCTGCCCGCTGTCGCCCCCGCCGCTGCCGGAACGCGCTGTCGTGGGTTGGTGCCGGAGTCAGCCGGCGGTTGCGCGCCGCGCCCGGCCGGCGTCGGTCACTTGAACGGCACCGCGGCGGCGCCCACCGGCTTCCAGACCTGCCCGATCGAGATCTTCTCGAGCTTCTTCTGGCTGCCGTAGATGAGGTTGACGATGCCTCGCGAGACGAACACGCTCGAGAACATCGACGTCATGATCCCGAGGCAGTGGACGACGGCGAAGCCGCGCACCGGGCCGCTGCCGAAGACCAGCAGCGCGACGCCGGCGATCAGCGTCGTGACGTTGGAGTCGAGAATGGTCCCCCAGGCGCGCTCGTAGCCCGCCTGCAGCGCGGCATGCGGCGTGGCGCCCCAGCGCAGCTCCTCGCGGATGCGCTCGTTGATCAGCACGTTGGCGTCGATAGCCATGCCGAGCGTCAGCGCGATGGCGGCGATGCCCGGGAGCGTCAGGGTCGCCTGCAGCATCGACAGGATCGCCACCAGCAGCAGCAGGTTCACCGTGAGCGCGATGGTCGAGATCACGCCCATCAGCAGGTAATACGCGCACATGAACAGCGACAGCACGACGAAGCCGTAGGCCACCGAGTTGAAGCCTTTGTCGATGTTCTCCCTGCCGAGCGACGGCCCGACCGTGCGCTCCTCGACGATCTCCATCGGGGCGGCCAGCGCGCCGGCGCGCATCAGCAGCGCGATGTCGGTGGCCTCGCGGGTGTTCATGCGGCCGCTGATCTGGACGCGGCCGCCGCCGATCTCTTCGCGGATCACCGGCGCGGTGACGACCTCGGCCTTGCCCTTCTCCACGAGCACGATCGCCATCCTCTTGCCGACGTTCTCGCGCGTGATCTCCTTGAACAGGCGCGCGCCGGTGCCGTCGAGGTTGACGTGGACCGCCGGCTCGTTGTTGCGCTGGTCGAAGCCAGGCTGCGCGTCGTTGATGCGGTCGCCGGTGAGCACCACCTGCCGCTTGACGAGGATCTTCTGGCCGCCGCGCTCGACGAAGAGGTCGCTGCCGAACGGCACCTGGCCGCTCATCGCGAGGTCGAACGCGCCGGGGTCCTCGTTGACCATCCGGATCTCGAGCGACGCCGTGCGGCCCAGGATGTCCTTCGCCCGTGCCGTGTCCTGCACGCCGGGCAGCTGGACGACCACGCGCTCGAGGCCCTGCTGCTGGATGATGGGCTCGGCGACACCCAGCTCGTTGACGCGGTTGCGCAGGATCTGGATGTTCTGCTGGACCGCGCCGTCCTGGATCTTCTTCTGCGCCTCCGGCTTGAGCGAGGCGACGAGGCGCAGCTCGCCGGGGCCGGCGTCGGTGTCGCGCAGCGCGAGGTCGGGGAAGGCGCTGGTGATCTCGCTGCGGGCCTTCAGGCGCTCGGCTTCGTCGCGCAGGCGGATGACGACGTTCGCGCCTTCGCGGGCGACGCCGCCGTACTGCACCTTCTTCTCGCGCAGCAGCGAGCGGATATCGGTGGTGTAGCGGTCGGCGGCCTTGTCGAGCGCGGCCTTCATGTCGACCTGCAGCAGGAAGTGCACGCCGCCGCGCAGATCGAGGCCGAGGTACATCGGCAGCGCGCCGATCGCCGTGAGCCACGCCGGCGACGACGAGATCAGGTTGAGCGCGACGATGTAGTCGTCGCCGAGCTTCGCCTGCAGCGCGTCCTTCGCCTTCAGCTGGGTGTCGGGGTCGGCGAAGCGCACCTTGGCGCCCGTGGCGTCGAGCGCGGCGTTGCTGAAGGGTATGCCGGCGGCCTTGAGCGTGGCTTCGATCGTCTGCAGCACCGCGGTGTCGATCTTGATGGCGGACTTGCTCGACGAGACCTGCACCGCCGGCGACTCGGGGAAGAAGTTCGGCAGCGTGTAGACGACGCCGATCACCAGCGCGACGGCGATGACGACGTATTTCCAGAGCGGGTAGCGATTCATGGGGACTCGGTTGAGCGGCGGGCGGGTCCGGCGGCAGGCGGCGGGAGGAGGGCGGCTGCGGGGCCGGGCGGGGCTTCGCCAACGGCCGGCGGCTGCTCGCGGCGGCCGGCGCGGCCGCCGGTCACAGGGACTTGATCGTGCCCTTGGGCAGCAATTGCGCGACCGCCTGGCGCTGGACCGTGATCTCGGTGTTGGGCGCGACCTCGATCGTCGCGTACTGGTCCGTCAGCTTGGCGATCCGGCCGAGGAGGCCGCCGGCGGTGACGACCTCGTCGCCCTTCTGCAGCGCCTCGAGCATCGCCTTGGCTTCCTTCGCCTTCTTCTGCTGCGGGCGGATCAGCAGGAAGTAGAAGACCACGAAGATCGCGATCATCGGCAGGAAGGTCATGAGGTCGCTGCCGCCCGGCATGCCGCCGGTGGCCTGCGCGTACGCAGGGCTGATGAAATCGAAAGTCACGTCGTTTCCTCCTTGAGGGCTCGATGCCGCGCCGGCGCCGGGCGCCGGGGCGGGCGGCCGCGCCCTGCGCACGGCGGCGCAGGGTGGGCGGGGCGCAGCGAAAGCCGGCTATTCTAACACGCGGGAGCGGTCGCTTTCGAATGCGGCCGCGTAGGCCGCCAGGCGGTCCTCGGCGATCGCGGCCCGCAGCTCCGCCGCCAGCGTCAGGTAGTAGTGCAGGTTGTGGATCGTGTTGAGACGCGCGCCCAGGATCTCGTTGACGCGCTGCAGGTGGTGCAGGTAGGCGCGGGTGAAGTTGCGGCAGGCGTAGCAGCCGCAGGTCGGGTCGAGCGGCCGGGTGTCCAGCCGGTGCTTCGCGTTGCGGATCTTGACGTCGCCGAAGCGCGTGTAGAGCCAGCCGTTGCGCGCGTTGCGGGTCGGCAGCACGCAGTCGAACATGTCGATGCCGGCGCGCACGCCGGCGACGATGTCCTCCGGCGTGCCCACGCCCATCAGGTAGCGCGGGCGCTCGTGCGGAAGCCGCGGCGCCGTGTGCGCCAGCACGCGCAGCATCTCCTCCTTCGGCTCGCCCACCGACAGGCCGCCGATGGCGTAGCCGTCGAAGCCGATGTCGACGAGGCCGGCGAGCGAGGCCTCGCGCAGGTCCTCGTGCATCCCGCCCTGGACGATGCCGAACAGCGCGTTCGGGTTGGCCGCCGCGTCGAACTCCGCGCGCGAGCGCCGGGCCCAGCGCAGCGACAGCGCCATCGACTGCGCCGTCTCGTCGCGCGTGGCGGGATGCGGCGTGCATTCGTCGAACACCATCACCACGTCGGCGCCGAGCGTGCGCTGGATCTGCATCGAGATCTCCGGCGTGAGCAGCAGCCGGTCGCCGTTGACCGGCGAGGCGAAGGTCACGCCGTCCTCGCGCACCTTGCGCAGCGCGCCGAGGCTGAAGACCTGGAAGCCGCCGGAGTCGGTCAGGATCGGGCCGGGCCAGCCCATGAAGCGGTGCAGCCCGCCGTGCGCGGCGATCACCGGGAGCCCCGGCCGCAGCCACAGGTGGAAGGTGTTGCCGAGCACGATCTGCGCGCCGACCTCGACCAGCTCGTTGGGCGCCATCGCCTTGACGGTGCCGTAGGTGCCGACCGGCATGAACACCGGCGTCTCCACGACGCCGTGCGTCAGTTCGAGCCGGCCGCGGCGGGCGGCCCCGGAGGTGGCGAGTACGGTGAATCGCACGGGGTGCGGGCGGTCAATCGAGCCGTTCGAGCAGCATCGCGTCACCATAACTGAAAAAGCGATAGCGCATCGCGATCGCGTGCGCATACGCCGCGCGGATCGTGTCCGTGCCGGCGAACGCCGACACCAGCACCAGCAGCGTCGATCGCGGCAGGTGGAAGTTGGTGAGCAGGCGGTCGACCACGCGAAAGCGGAAGCCGGGCGTCACGAACAGCGAGGTCTCGGCGTCGCCGGGCGCCACCCGGCCGTCGCCGTCCGCGGCCGACTCGAGCGCGCGCAGCGTCGTGGTGCCCACCGCGACGACGCGGCCGCCGCGCGAGCGCGTCGCCGCGATCGCCGCCGCGGTCGCTGCCGGAATCCGATAGCGCTCCGCGTGCATCCGGTGCTGCGACAGGTCGTCCGCCTGGATCGGCTGGAAGGTGCCGGCGCCCACGTGCAGCGTCAGCGTCGCGGTCCCGACGCCGGCCGCGCGCAGCGTGGCGAGCATCGCCTCGTCGAAATGCAGGCCCGCCGTCGGCGCCGCCACGGCGCCGGCGTTGCGGGCGTACACCGTCTGGTAGCGCGCCTGGTCGGCGGCGTCGGCCGCACGCGTGATGTAGGGCGGCAGCGGCACCTCGCCGTGCCGCTCGAGGTAGTCGGGCAGCGACGCTTCGCCGTCGATGGCGAGATGGAAGAAGCGGTCCTGCCGCCCGACGACCGTCGCCGCGACCCCGCCCGGCAGGTCGATGCGCCCGCCCACGCGCGGCGGGTGGCTCGCGCGGAGCTGGAACAGCCCCTCCCGCGGGTCGAGCACGCGCTCGAGCAGCAGCTCGACCCTGCCCCCGGACGGCTTGACCGCATGCACGCGCGACTTGATCACCCGCGTGTCGTTGAACACGAGGAGGTCGCCGGCGGCGAGGAGGCGCGGCAGGTCGCCGAACCGCAGGTCGGCGAGCGCCGTGCCGGCGACGTGCAGCAGGCGGCTGCCTGTGCGCTCGGGGGCCGGCACCTGTGCGATCAGCTCCGGCGGCAGCACATAATCGAAATCCGAAAGAAGGCAGGCAGCCATCGCGGCGGGTTATTGGATTGCCCGGCGATGCTGTAATCTGGCGAACGCGCGGTCCCGCCGGCCGCACGCAGCGCGCGCGGCGGAAGGCCGCCGTGCGCCGGGCTTCGGCGCGCTACCCATGCCAGGAGATGGACAAGTGGATTTCGACAAGGAACTGGACGCCAAGGGGCTCTCGTGCCCGTTGCCGATCCTCAAGACGAAGAAGGCGTTGAACGACCTGGCATCGGGGCAGGTGCTGAAGGTGCTCTCCACCGATCCCGGCTCGGTCAAGGACATGCAGGCTTTCGCGAAACAGACGGGCAACGCGCTGGTCGGGTCGGCCGAAGAGGGCAACACGTTCGTGTTCTTCATGCGGAAGAAGTAGCCCGCCGGTCCGCCGCCGGCGCCGGTCGCGCCGCCACGTCGCCAGCACCCGCTGGTCCAGGAGCCTTGCCATCTTACCGAGGGTACGGCGCATCGCCTATCTGAATGCCTGCCGGTCCGCCCGGCGGCAGGCAGCGCGCGCCATCGCCGACGCGGGCTGGCGTCTCGTCGTCGCGGTCCTGGCCGCGGCGCTCGTCGTCGCGACACCTGCGCAGGCCGCCGGCGCTCGCACCGGCCCGCTCGCCCGCGCGCTCTCCGCCCCGGAAGTGACGAGTCCCGACAACGCCAGCGGCCTGACGGGGGAGCCGTTCTTCTACCAGATCACCGCCACCAACGATCCGACCAGCTTTGGCGCGACGGGGCTCCCCCCGGGTCTCGCCGTGGATACCGCCACCGGGCTCGTCTCGGGCACGCCCGTGTCGGGCGGCACGTTCACCGCGGTGGTGAGCGCGACCAACGCCGCCGGAACGGGGACGCTGCCGGTCACGATCAGCCTCATCTCCGACCCGCCCGGCGTGCGGGATCTGTCGATCGACGTGCCCGCCGCCGCCGCGACGCCCATCGCGCTGCCGGTGACGGGGGATTTCACGCAGGTCGACATCGTCACCGCTCCGCAGCACGGCACGGTGCCGACGCCGGCGCCGGGCAGCGCGACGGTCGTCTACACGCCTGCCGCGAACTACGCGGGTTCCGACAGCTTCAGCTACAGCGCCACCGGTCCCGGCGGCACGTCGCAGACGGCGCAGGTGTTCATCACGGTCGCCGCGCAGGCGCCCGTCGCCCAGCCGGTGACGCTGGCGGTGATGCTCAACACGCCGACGACCGCGGACCTGCGGCCGTACATCTCGGGCACCGGCGTCACGGGAATCGCGATTTCCGTCCCGCCCGCGCACGGCAGCGCCGAAGTCAACGGCACCCGGGTGACGTACACGCCGAAGCAGAACTATTTCGGGCCCGACGCGTTCAGCTATTACGCCATCGGGACCGCAGGAGCGTCGCCGCCCGCGGTGGTGAGCGTCGTCGTGGGCGGCCGTCCCGATCCGTCGAAGGATCCGAACGTCGTCGCGCTGATCGGCGGCCAGTCGCAGGTCGCGCAGCGATTCGCGCGGGCGCAGATCTCCAATGTCCAGCGGCGCATGGAGTCGCTGCACGTCGATCCGCCGGCGAGCGACGCGCCCGCGCCGCCGGCCGGCGGGGGTGCCGGCACTGCGGCTCGTCCCGCCGCGGGAGACCCCGGCCGCGCGCCGGCGGCGGGCCAGGACGCCGGCCGCCGCCCCGGCACGGGAACGGTCAACCTCGCCAACAGCACCGAGCGCGGCGCTGCCCCGGGCGGCCCGGCGAGCGGCTTCGGCGTGTGGATCGGCGGCAACGCGAGCTTCGGCACGCAGGACGCCACCGACCGCAGCGCCGGCTCGAGCTTCAGCACCGACGGCATCACCGTCGGCGGCGACTGGCGGGTGAGCGAGAGCCTGCTGCTCGGCCTGGGCGTGGGCTACGCGCAGGACAAGACCCGCTTCGGCAACGACGGCACGCAGATGAAGTCGGACGGCTACTCGGTGGCCGGGTACGCGAGCTACCGGCCGAGCCGCAACACGTTCGTCGACGCGCTTCTCGGCTACGGGACGCTCGACTTCGACACCGATCGCTACGTCTCCGCGGTCGACGACTACGCGCGCGCCGGCCGCAAGGGCAGTCAGGTCTTCGGCTCGGTTGCCGGCGGGTTCGAATTCCGCAACGACAGCGTGCTGGTCTCGCCGTACGGGCGGCTCGACTTCACGTTCGACCGGTTCAGGCAGGCGACGGAAACCGGCGCCGGCCAGAACGCCCTCACCTACCAGGACCAGACCCAGCGCAGCGTCGCGTTCTCGCTCGGCCTGCGCGCTGAGTCGCAGCACGCGACGGATTTCGGCCTGGTGCGCCCGCGCGCGCGCGCCGAGTACCGCCACGACTTCGAGGGCGCCGGCGATGCGTCCATCGCCTACGCCGACGGGTTCGGCGGACGCACCTACACCGTGACGCCTGCGGGGACGAAGCGCGACTTCCTCCTGCTGGGGGTCGGCAGCGATTTCCTGTTCCGCGAAGGCCTGCGGATCGGCTTCGACTACCAGTGGCAGAGCTACGGCGGCGCGGACAGCGGCCAGATGCTGCGCCTCGTGGTGTCGCAGGATCTCGACGGCAAGGGCTGGCCGTCGCCGCCGTGGATATCCCCGCCGCTCACGGACGGCGTGCGGGTCGACGGCGGCTACACGTTCGACGACAACGTCACCCGCGGCCGCGTCGACGACGAGATCCTGTCGGACAAGATCTACAGCCTCAACGTGGCAACCGACAGGGTGTTTCCCATCGACGACAACACCCGCGTCGTCGTGACGGGCCTCCTCAACGGCGAGATGTTCCACACCTACACCGGCCTCGCCCGCCTGTCGGGCGGGCTGCAGGCGCAACTCCAGTACCGCGGGTCCGCCGAATTCGACGCGGTGACCTATGCGGCGTTTGCGCGCGGCTGGCTGGACAACTACAATTCGCAGCTGCGCGACGGCGGGAGGTACTCCGCGGGCATCAGCGCGCGCCGCTCGCTCACCGACCGCATCGACGTCTACGGCGAGCTCTCGTTCGAAGGGCGGCGCGCCCAGAGCGCGGTGTGGAACCTCACCGACTATGTCGCGCGGTTGAACCTCGATTATTCGCTCGGCCGTCGCGGCACGCTCTATCTCACCGGCGAGTACCGGGCCGGCGACACCGTGGCCGACGGCATGGCCTCGCTCGAGAACCTGAGCATCGCCGAGGTGTTCGTGAAGGACGACGCCTTCCCCGGCGAGCGCCTCTTCGCCTACCGCTTCGACGCCAGGACGCTGGGTGGGCCTGCTCGGCTACAACCTGCCGCTCGGCCCCCGCGATTCGATCGACTTCTCGTGGCGGCGGGTGGAGTCGACGCCCACCGCGCGCCCGGCCTTCGATTCGCCGGGCCCGTTCCGCTATGTCGACAACCAGTATTCCGTCGTCTACCTGCTGCGCTTCTAGGGGACACCGACCGTGAAACCCACACGCCTCATCGCCTGCATCGCGGCGATCGCCGCGACGCTCCTGCTCGCCGCGTGCGGCGGCGGCGGGAGCTCGGGCGACGTTCGCCCCGGCGCCGACCCCGGCGTGCCGCCGACCGGCGGCCCGGACAGCTTCCTGCTGTTCCCCAATCCGCAGGTGCAGGCGGACGGCTCGCTGCAGACCGACACGCTCGCCTACGCCGAGGCCTACTACGAGGCGATCGACCCGAACAACGCGAAGGACACGCTCGCGAAGTGGAAGGCGGCGAACGGCTTCGACACCGGCACCGGCACGCAGGTCACCGTCGTGTTCGGCGACCCGCGCGACCTCGGCTACGGGCGGCGCATGACCGGGCGGCAGAACGCGGACGGCACGCTCGCGTTCTTCGTCGAGAACTACCTCGTCGGCGCGTACGCGTATTCGCCCGCTCAACCTCGACGCCGCGATCGTGCGCGACCCGAAGTCGCTGCTGGCGATCAATGCCATCGAGTTCAGCCCCGGGCCCGGCGGGCGGGGTCAGCTTCGCGAAATTCTTCAACTTCAACGGCGTCACCGGGTCGAGCGCGAGAACAAGCTCGACCTCGACGGCCGCGGCGAGAAGTGCCTGCCCGGCCCCTGCATCACCTGCCACGGCGGCCGGGGCGACGCGCTCACGCCGCCCGACGCCTCGGGCAAGCGGCGGTTCACCGGTCGTGCAGGACGCCGTGTCGAAGACGCGCGGCGACGTGCTCGGCGCGCCTGCACCCGTTCGAGGCGGACGCCTTCGATTTCTCCGTCGACGCCGGGATTCACGCGCGCCGAGCAGGAGGCCGCGATCAAGACACATCAACAAGATGGTCCTGTGCTCGTACCCGCTGCCCGCGCCCTCGCGCTTCCCCGAGGACGCCTGCCGGCGCGCGGCGGGCCGAGCCGAGTGGCAGGGATCCGCCGCCGAGCTCATCAAGGCGTTCTACGGCGGCGACGGCCTGCCGAACCCGACGTTCGCGGACACCTACGTGCCGGCTTCCTGGCTGGCGGCCGGGCAGTCGACGCTTTACCGGTCGGTGGTCGCGCCGGCGTGCCGCGTGTGCCACCTCGTGCGCGGCACCGGCGCGCAGTCGGACATCGACTTCGCGACCTTCGAGAAATTCCGGGCGTATGCCGACCGCACCCGCGCGCACGTCGTCGATCGCGGCAACATGCCGCTCGCGAAGATCGTCGCCGACGCGTTCTACGCGATCGAACGCGCCCGAGCTGCTCGCGACCTTCCTGCAGGAGCAGGGACTAGTCCGCGCGCGACGCCCACGGCGCTGCCCTGCGGCCCGGCCGCCCGTCGCCGATCCCGGGCCCGGATCGCGTGCTCCGGCAGGGCGCCACGCGGCTGTCCGCGGCCGGAAGCCTGTTTGCGAACGCCTACGCATGGTCGATCGTCTCGGGTCCCGACGGGGCGACGCCGGCGACGGGCGCCACGCTGGCCGACGCGAACACCGCGCAGCCCACGTTCAACGCCACGCGCGATGGCACCTAGGTGCTGAGCCTCGTCGCGAGCAGCGGCGCCGCGCGCAGCGATCCGCAGCGGGTGACGCTGGTGGTAAACAATGCGCTGTCGCCGGCGCCTTCCGCCATCCGCTTCGCCGACATCAAGGCGGCCATGCAGACGGGCAGCGCGTGCACGAGCTGCCACGCTCCCGCCGGCAGCCTGCCGCGGCCGCCGGTCTTCTTCACGAACGAGGACCGCAACGGCGACGGCAGCGTCGGCGACGCGACCGACGACGCGTGGTTCTACGCCGAGGTGCGCAGCCGCATCAATTTCACCGACATCGCCGCCAGCCCACTGCTGCGCAAGCCCTCCGGCGAACACCATCGCGGAGGCCGGGTGGCCGGCTTCGACGCCGGCCCCGGCACGCTTCCCGGACAACCCGCCCGCGCGCAGTACGACCTGTTCCTGAACTGGATCCTCAACGGCGCGCCGCAGTAGCGGGCGCGGCCCGCGTCGGGGATCAGTAGGTGCGCCGCGGTCCCTGGTAGTCGGTGCGCGGAAAGACGAAGGGCGGCGTGCGGCCCACCAGCGTCTCGATCAGGATCAGCTCCTGGTCGGTGTGGTTGACGAACGGCGCGGGCCGGATGTTCTGGCCGGCCGGCTCCCCGGAGAGGATGTAGAGCGGCCGGTCGTGCTGCCTGGACACCACGGTCTCCCGGCTCGCCGGGTCGTCCGTGGCGCCGACGTCGGCGAGTCCGTAGCAGGTGCAGAAGTACGTCTGCTCGGGATCCGACTCCATGTAGACGCCGGTTCCGCGGATGCCGATCGTCGCGTTCTTGGTCGTCATCCGCACCGGCTTGCCGCTCGGGAAGACCGAGAGTATCTTGCCCGAGACCAGCTGCAGGCCGGTCGTCACGACCGAATCGGGCTCCGCGCTCTGCAGCGTCACCTGGCTATCGCCGCGCTGGATGTAGGCGCTCTGGCCGACGGCGTAGACGACTTCGCTGTTCGGCCCGGTCTGGACCGTCGCGCGGCCGCCGACGCGCGTCTCGGTGGTGGCCGGCTGGCCGTCGACCAGCACCTGGCCCTCGATGCGATAGATGGAGCGCCCCGGCGGCAGCGCCGCCGGCGTGCGGCCGAGGACCTGCGCCATCGCCTCGCGGCTCGCCGGCGACCCGGCGAAGAACCCGGCGGCAAGCGCGCGGATCAGCAGCCGGCGCCGCGGGTCATCGGCATCTTCCTGTCGTTTCATGTGCGCGCTCGGTTTCGGGTCGGGGGGCATTCTGGCCCGGTATCGCACAGCGCGTCAACGCGAAATGCGGCGCCGTTGCGGCCGAGCCCGCGCGCCGGGCCGGTGAAGTGCTCGATCGCCGCCGCCGCGATCCGAAAGCCTTTCCCAAGCGAGGTCGAATCCCCTATGCTTCGCGCTCCGGCAAAACTGCCCTGCGCCCCGTGAAGATCAGTGCCCGCTGGATTCCGAAGTTCTCGCTCAACGGCCTGATCCGCGCCGGGCTCGGGCTCGCGCTCGTGCTCTTCTTCCTCGTCGACGCGACCGGGTGGATCGAATTCCGCCCGCTGACGCACCTCGAGCTGCAGGCCTACGACGCGAGGGTGCGCCTGTTCCTGCCGAAGACGCGCGACCCGCGCGTCGTCATCGTCGACATCGACCAGCAGAGCCTCAATGCCGAAGGACACTGGCCGTGGGGCCGCGACAAGCTCGCGCTGCTTATCCGCCAGCTCTTCGAGAAGTACCAGGTGCGCGTCGTCGGCTTCGACGTCGCGTTCCCCGAGGCGGATCCCAGCTCCGGGCTGCCCGTCCTCGAAGCGATCGCCGCCGGCGATCTCAAGGACAACGCGGGCTTCCAGGCGTTCCTGCAGCGCGCGCGCGCGTCGCTCGACTACGATCGGCTGTTCGCCGACGAAGTCGCGAAGTGGCCGGTGGTCCTCGGCTTCCTGCTGGGCGCGAACGAGGGCCGGTCCGGCGTGCTGCCGAAGCCGACGTTCGGCGCGAGCGCCCTCGCCAACGCCGAGTTCCGCTACTTCAGCGCCACGGGCTACAGCGCCAACATCGCGATGCTGCAGGCGTCCGCGACCGCGGCGGGGCACCTCTATCCCGCGCTCGACCCGGACGGCGTCACGCGCAGCGTGCCGATGTTCGTGCGCGTGGGCGACGGCTTCTTCGAGGCGATGTCGCTCGCCGTGCTGCGCATCGCGCTGGGCAACGTTCCGGTCGACCTCGAGGTGGACACCGTCGGCACGGGCGAGCGTCCGCAGGGATGGATTCGCGCCGTCCGCGTCGGCGAGGAGGTGCGCATCCCGCTCGACGTGAACATGGCCGCCCTTGTTCCCTACCGCGACGTGGGCGGCTATCGCTACGTCCCGGCAACCGACGTGCTGCGCGGCAGGATCGGCGCCGACGAGCTGAAGGACAAGATCGTCCTGGTCGGCACGTCCGCCCAGGGCCTCGTCGACATCCGCGCGACGCCGGGCCGCGAGGACCTCCCCGGCGTCGAGGTGCACGCCAGCCTCGTCTCCGGCGCGCTCGACCACACCATCAAGTTCCGGCCGGCGGAGGCGCTCGCCATCTCGGTGCTCACCATCCTGCTGTTGGGCCTGCCGCTCGCCTTGCTGCTGCCGCGGCTGTCGGCGCTGGCGTCCACGCTCGTCGTCGCCGTCGCGTTCGCGCTCGTGCTCGGAGCGAACCTGTGGGCGTGGCAGGCGAAGAACTACGTGCTGCCGCTCGCCGGCGCGCTGCTCATGCTGGCCGGGCTCTACGTCGTCAACATGGTGTACGGCTTCTTCGCGGAGAGCCGGTCGAAGCGCCTCATCACCAACCTCTTCGGCACCTACGTCCCGAAGGAGATCGTCGAGGAGATGGCGAGGCATCCGGACGAGTACTCGATGAGCGGCAAGAGCTGCGAGATGACCGTGCTCTTTTCCGACATCCGCGACTTCACGTCGATCTCCGAGGGCCTCACGCCCGCGCGCCTGAAGGACCTGATCAACACCTATCTGACGGAAATGACCAAGATCGTCCAGGAGAAGCGCGGCACGGTCGACAAGTACATCGGCGACGCGATCATGGCGTTCTGGGGCGCGCCGGTTCCGGACGCGAAGCACGCGCACGCACGCGCTCGAGTGCGGCCTCGCGATGCAGAAGGCGCTGCGCACGCTCGATCCCGCCTTCGTGAAGAAGGGCTGGCCGGTGCTGCACATCGGGGTGGGGCTGAACTGCGGCACCATGAGCGTGGGCGACATGGGCTCGGCCTTCCGCCGCTCCTACACGGTGATGGGCGACGCGGTGAACCTCGCCTCGCGCCTGGAGGGCCTCACCAAGGAATACGGCGTGGGCATCCTCGTCTCCGAGAACATCGTCCGGGAGGCGCCGTCGTTCGTCTACCGCCAGGTCGACAAGGTGCGCGTGAAGGGCAAGCTCACGGGGGTGGCCATCTTCGAGCCGGTCGGCCGGCAGGGCGCGGTCGACGCCGGCGTGGTCGCGGAGATCGAGCGCTTCCACGAGGCGCTCGAGCATTACCGCAGGCAGCAATGGGACGAGGCCGAGCGGCGGCTGCACGAGCTCGCCGCCGCCTCGCCGCACGACGAAGCTCTACAAGCTCTACCTCGAGCGCATCGCGCACTTCCGCGCCACGCCGCCCGGCGAGAACTGGGACGGCGTCTTCGTCTTCACCACCAAGTGAGCGCGCGCGTTGCCGCGGCGGCGCGGAGCTATTTGGAGAGCTGCCGGATGTGCGCCACGAGCTCCCAGATCTGCTCGTCGGTCAGGTCCTTGTGCGGCGGCATCGAGGCGCCGGGCGAGCCGAAGCGGATGATCCAGAACAGCTGCCCGTCGGGCACGCCCTCGATGGCCTGGGCGCAGGAGAAGTTGCGCGGACGCGGGTCGAACTGGGTCGAGAGCTTGCCGTTGCCGCCGCCGGTCGGGCCGTGGCACTCGGCGCAGCCGAATTGTCCCCGGACCTCGCCCTTGAAGAGCTTCTCCGCGGCACGCAGGTCGCGGTCCGCCGGCAGCGGATTGGTCCGGCTGTACCAGGGCTCCGGCGCCTTGCCGGTGAAGCGCGGCTGCGGGCAGGAGCGCGTCGACGGCGACTGCGCGAAGGACGCGGCCGGGACCACGGCGGCGAGGAGGGCGAGGCAGAGGAGGGCGTTCGTGCGCATCGAGATGACTCCCTGGAACCGGTTTCCGGCAGCATGGTCGAAGCTGGCGCGGCGCGCAATGCCGACGAACGGCCGCTCCCGCGAAGGCGGCCGGGTGCATACTGCACGCCCGGATTGCGTCGGTTGACATCCCCAGTCGAACGCCCAACAATCGGCCCGCGCGACCGGACCGCCGGTCGGTGCGCTGGCGAACATAGCGCCCGGCGACCGGGGCCGCGATCCGGAGGCCCCGCATCCGCGGGAAGAATGACGACCGTGCGGCGTCGCTGTCACGTGACGGAAATTGCGGTGGAGAAGGAATGAGCGCGAAGAAACGAATCCCCCATTGGTTCACGCTTGTCGTCGTGTTGGCTGCGACGCTCGCCGGCTTGCACCAGGAAGCATTCGCCAACGGCACGAACGCCGTCGGAAATGCGGCCAGGACGCTGAGGGATGGCGGCGCGGGCTGTACCTCCGACAGTGGCTGTCACGTCAACAAGGCGGCCACGGTGAGCATAGCCAGAGGCGCTTCGTTCGTGCTGCCGGGTGGGACGACATCGATCACCGTGACCGCTTCCGACACGAGCAGCACCACGCCTCCGCTCCGCATGGGCATGGACGTCGCGACGAAGAAGGACACGGCCGGGACCAACGCAACCTTGTCCGAGTCGGCCTCGAACCTTCTCGCCGTGAACTCCGCCGAGGTGGTGCACTGCACGGCGACCGCATCCGGGTGCGCGGGCCCCTTGGCCACCATCAACAGCACCAACGGTTCCCAGAGTTACACCGTCACCTTCACGATGCCGGGCGACGCGGCGGTGGGAGACACGCACACCATCTACGCGACGGCGCGGGTCGGGGCCGGGCAATCCGGCGGCAGTTGGAATCACGCCACCAGCGTGCAGGTCACCGCGGGCGCGGTGCCCGCGTTCACGAGCCCCGCGCCGCCTTCGACGGGGACGGTCGGCGTTGCGTACGCCCACACGTTCACGGCATCGGGCCTGCCGGCGGCGACGATCGCCAAGCTCACGGGCTCGTTCCCCAACGGGCTCAACCTCGTCAACGGCGTGCTGTCGGGCACGCCGACCGCCACCGGCACGTTCACCGGCACCGTGCGGGCCAGCAACAGCCTGGGCAACTCGCCGTCGCAGGCGTTTTCCATCACCATCGCCGCCGCGCCGGCCGCCCCGGTCATCACCAGCCCCACGCCGCCCGGAACGGGCACCGTCGGCGTCGCCTACAGTCACACCTACGTGGCGACCGGCAATCCCGCCCCGACATTCTCGCTCACCGCGGGCACGCTGCCCACCGGCCTGACGCTCAACCCTGCCACCGGTGCGCTGACGGGGTCGCCGAGCGCCGGCGGAACCTTCACGGGGACGGTGTCGGCCAGCAACGGCGTGCTGCCCAAGGCGACGCAGAACTTCAGCATCACCATCGCCGCGGCTGCCGTCGCACCGGCCATCACCAGCGCGGCACCGCCCGCGGCCGGCACGGTCGGCGTCGCCTACAGCCACACCTACACCGCCACCGGCAATCCCGCCCCCACCTTCGCGGTCACCGCCGGCGCGCTGCCGACCAACCTGGTGCTCAATCCCGCCACCGGCGCCGTGACGGGCACGCCCGGCGCCGCCGGAACCTTCACCGGGACCGTGACGGCCAGCAACGGCGTGCTGCCCAATGCGACGCAGAATTTCTCGATCACCATCGCCGACGCGCCGGCGGTCCCCAACTACCAGGCGCTGTGGTGGAAGCCGACCGAGTCGGGCTGGGGGATCAACCTCACGCACCAGGGCAACGTGATCTTCGCCACGTGGTTCACGTTCGGCGCCGACAACGCGCCGCAGTGGTTCACCATGGTGGCGCGCAACACGCCGGCCGAGCCCAACGTCTATTCGTCACCGATCTCGAGCTTCAGCGGGCCGCCGTTCAACACGGAGCCGTTCCCGCCCAACGCCAACGTCAGGACCCAGGTCGGGACGGGGAAGCTCACGTTCGCCCCGGACGGCAAGAGCGCGACCTTCGAATACACGGTGAACGGGATCTCCCAGGTGAAGCAGATCGTCCCGCAGGAGCTGTTCCCGGGCCAGGGCCTGCTGCCGGCCTGCGCCTTCGGCACCGCGCTCGCCGACCTGCCGCTCGCCACCAACTACCAGAGCCTCTGGTGGGCCACGCACGGCAGCGACCTGGGCGGCGACGAGTCGGGCTGGGGCATCAACTTCACCCACCACGGCAACGTCATCTTCGCGACGTGGTTCACCTACGACGTCAACGGCAAGGGGTGGTGGCTGTTCTCCGTGGCGTCGCTGACCGCCGTGCCCGGGGTCTACGCCGGCAACGTGCGCACCGCCGCGGGCCCGGCGTTCAGCGCCGAGCCGTGGGACCCGAATGCCGTCGTCCGCACGACCGTCGGCACCGCGACGCTCACGTTCACCGACGGCAACCACGCGACGTTCGCCTATACCGTCAACGGCGTGGCGCAGACCAAGACGCTCGTGCGCCAGCTGTTCGACAGCGCCAACGGCACGGTCTGCCAGCAAGCGCCCTGAGGCGGTCCTGAACGCAGTCGCGACGTTGTTTGCATCGCCGCGTCACTCGAAGCGGCGGCCAACACCTCGCCGCCACGAGCGCGGCGCCTGCCGGCGTATTCAAGCGCTGGCGACGAAAGACGCTTGACCTGCGGCCAGGTTGGCTTCATGATGATGTCATAAATAGCGGTATCCTCGTTCGACATCGACGCGCGTCGCTGCGGCCGGCGATACCTCCGTCAACTTTGGCTTGCGGTGGTGTCCGGCGTGCCGACGAAATCTGTATCGCCCTTCGCTGCAATCGCGTTGGCTCTCTCGTGTCTCGCGCAGGCCGGGAACTCGCACGCAGCGACGGCACCCGTCGTCGTCGGTGCCGTCGTGCACAGGACACACGGCGCGGCAGGATCGTTCGACCTCGCACTTTCGAGCGATCGCGCGAAGCCGACGGTCGAGGCACGGCAAGGCGCGGCGCACACCATCGTGTTCACGTTCGACAAGGCGGTGAGCAGCGGCTCCGCTGTCGTTACGTGCCGGCACCGCGAATGTCGGCGTGCCGACGTTCAGCGGCACGAAGATGACCGTCCCGCTCACGTCGGTGAAGGACGCGCAGTACGTGCGCGTCGCGGCAAGGAACGTCGTGGCGGCCGATGGCGGCACGGGCGGCCGCGGCGCATTCACCGTCGGCTTCCTGCAGGGCGACGTCGACCAGACGCGCGCCGTCACCGCAACCGACGCCTCGCTGGTAAAGGCGGCCATGGGAAAGCCGGTGACCGCCACCAATTTCCTGCTCGACTTGAACGCGAGCGGAACGATCAACAAGACGGACCAGCGGCTCGTGAGCACGGGCGCGACGCATGTGTTGCCGGCGCCCCCAGCCAATCGGGCACCGGTGGCCAACGCGGGTCCGCGCAGTCGGTCGCCGCTGGCGCAACCGTCGCGCTCGACGGCAACGCCAGCTCCGATCCCGACGGCGATGCGCTGAGCTTCGCCTGGACGCTGACCTCGAAGCCGAGCGGAAGCGGGGCAGCCCTTGCCGGGGCGACGAGCGCGAAGCCGTCCTTCACCACCGACCTGGCGGGCGCCTACGTGATCACGCTGGTGGTCAACGATGGCCTCCAGACCAGCGCGCCCGCCAGCGTGACGATCAGCGCTGCCGGCGCCACCGATCCGCGCCGGGATGCGGCGCGCTTCCTGCGCCAGGCCACATTCGGTGCGACGCGCACGGCGATCGACGCGCTGGTCGCGCAAGGTAACGCCGCGTGGCTGGACGAGCAGTTCGCGAAGCCCCCGACGTCGCATCTGGCGACGGTCAAGGCCGACCCCAACCTGCCCCCGAATCCGTGGGCGGTGACGATGCCGTCGGTGTGGAAGCAATTCTTCGAAGGCGACGACCAACTGCGCCAGCGCGTGGGGTTTGCGCTGTCGCAGATCTTCGTCGTGTCCCTCAACAACAACACGGTGCTGGACGCGCCGTGCGGACCCGCCGCCTACCTCGACATCCTCAACCGCGGTGCGTTCGGGAACGCGCGCGACCTGCTGAAGGACATCACGCTCAATCCGGTGATGGGCGAATACCTCAGCATGAAGGAGAGCGCCAAGTCCGATCCGGTGCTGCAGACGCAGCCGGATGAGAACTACGCGCGCGAATTCATGCAGCTGTTCTCGATCGGCACCGTCATGCTGAACATCGACGGCACCGTGAAGCTCGACGGCCTCGGCAAGCCCATCCCGACCTACACCGAGGACACGGTCAAGGGCTTCGCGAAGGCACTGTCGGGCTGGACGTACGCGGGCCAGGATCAGACCAAGCCATGGCGCTGGCTGTGGCCCGACATCTGGGATCCGCGATCGACGTCATCCGCACGCAGAATGCCTGCCCCGCGTGGAGCAGCCCGATGCAGCCCTGGACCGGCAACTATCGCTCGGCCGACGACACCCGCACGATCACCGGTCCCGCGCATGACACCGGCAGCAAGCAGCTGCTGATCTACGCCGGCGCGCCGTACAGCACGCTGCCGGCGAATCAATCGCCGCAGACCGATCTCGAAAACGTGATCGACAACGTGTTCAACCATCCCAACGTCGGACCGTTTCTGGCGAAGCAGCTGATCATGCGCCTGGTGACGTCGAATCCGAGCCCGCAATACGTTGCGCGGGTCGCGACCAAGTTCAACGACAACGGCAGCGGCGTGCGCGGCGACATGAAGGCCGTCGTCCGCGCGATCCTGCTCGACGGCGATGCGCGCAGCCTGACCGTCGCCGGGACGGCTTCGTTCGGCAAGCTCACCGAGCCGGTCATCCGATTCGTCCAGCTGCATCGTGCGTTCAATGCGAAGCGCGCCAACGGCTACTACGACATCTGGGATCTGGGCGCGCCGTCGTTCCTCAATCAGAGTCCGCTGCACGCACCGTCGGTGTTCAATTTCTACCACCCGGACTACGCGCCCGCCGGGCCGATCACGCAGAGCCACCTCGTCGGACCCGAGTTCGAGATCGCCAACGCGTCGTCGGTGGCGGGCTTCGCCGACTTCAGCCAGTGGGGGATCATCAATGGATTCGATCACTACAGCAGCGATCCGGGCAAGCGGATTCTGCCTGACTACAGCTATTACCTCGCGTTGACCACGACGCCGACGCAACTCATCGACGAGCTCGATATCGTGCTCTGCGCGGGCGGCATGAACGCGTCGTTCAAGGCGCAGATCGCGCAAGCGGTGGGCAAGGTGTTCTGGTCGGGCAACCCCTCGGGCCAGGCGCTCGAACGCCTCAACATGGCGTTGTGGCTCATCATCAATTCGCCTGACTACTCGGTGCAGAAGTAGAATGCGACACTTCGACCTTGAAGCGCCTGCCGCGACGCGATTTCCTGAAGCTCCTGTCCGGCATCACGGCCGCGCCGCTGATGGGCGGATTGAGCGAGCTCGCGCTCGGCGCGGGGCCGTTCAACGATTACCGGGCGCTGGTCTGCATCTTCCTGTTCGGCGGCAACGATGCGCACAACATGATCGTGCCGCTCGATTCGCGCTTCGCGACCTACGCCGCGAACCGTGGTCCGCTCGCCCTGCCGCTCGCGAGTCTGCAAGCCAACGCGGTGACCGACGCCGGCGCAGGGCAGCTTCGGCCTGCATCCCCGGATGACGCAGACGCGCGGCCTCTTCAACGCCGGCCAGCTCGCCGTCGTTTCCAACGTCGGCGTGCTGCTGCGCCCCACGACCAAGACCGACTACCAGAACAACACGCAACTGCCGCCGCAACTGTTCTCGCATTCCGACATGCAGACGCACTGGCACACCGGATATCCTCAGGCGCCGGTCGCCGATGGCTGGGGCGGCCGCCTCGCGGACCTGATCCAGTCGGCCAATACCGGGCCAACTGTCGGTATCCATCTCGACCGCGAGCTCGAGCGTGTTCCTGAAAGGCACGTCGGCCGTCGCGCATCAGATCGGCACCTACCAGAACGCGCAGACCCCGATCGTTCAGCGCATTCGCGCATGGCGCGACTGGGACGTGAGCGGCGCCAACCCGCAGGCGATCTACGAGAACGCCATCGTCGATGGCGCGCAGCAATGTTCTCGAGGACCAGTTCGGCGACGTCGCGGCCCGCTCGGTCGAGGTCAACAACTTCATCCTGGGCTCGCTCTACAACGGGCCGGATGCAAACGGCAAGTACGCCGAGAAGCATTCCGATCAGCACCGTATTTCCGGCGGGCAACCCGCTGGCCGCGCAACTGCGCTCGGTCGCGATGATGATCGCCGCGCGGCAGGCGCTCGGCGTCAAGCGGCAGCTCTTCTTCGTGTCGGTCGGCGGCAGCTTCGACACGCACAGCGACCAGCTCGACACGAGCGCAAGCGCGTTGCAGCCCGGAGCCGGCGATCCCGCCACGCTGTTCGGCAAGCATGCGGATCTGCTGGGGCAGGTCGATGCCGGCCTGAAGGCCTTCTACGATGCGACCGTCGAGCTCGGCGTGCAGAACAACGTCACGACCTTCACCGAATCCGATTTCGGCCGCACGCTGACGTCGAACGGCAAAGGCTCCGACCACGGCTGGGGTTCGCACCACATGGTGATGGGCGGCGCCGTGAAAGGCGGCACGATCTACGGCAGCTTCCACAACATGCAGGTCGGCGCGGGCAACGCGGCCGACGCGGGTCAGGGGCGCCTGATTCCCGGCTTCTCGGTCGATCAATATGGCGCCACGCTGGCAAAATGGATGGGTGCCGGCGCAGCGGATCTGAACATCGTGTTTCCAAACCTCGGCAATTTCCCCCAGGCCGACCTGGGGTTCATGGCGTAGCGCCGGGCTACAACGCCAGCGCCAGCGCCAACGGCGCGGCCGGCGCGGACCGCGCCGGCCGTGGCCGCGCCATTCAACGCGATTGTCGATGGTGCCGGGAGGGGAAGTCGAATCCCCACGGTATTTCTACCGGCGGATTTTGAGTCCGCTGCGTCTACCAGTTCCGCCATCCCGGCGCTGTTGCGCCGCTCGCATCGGCGCCGCGCTGCGCCGCGTTGCCCGCCGCGGGCAAAGGCGGCATTATCCCGGAAACCGGCGCCGGCGCACAGCGCGCGCGGCCGCGCCGCGGTCGCCGCGCCGCCGTGCGGACGCCTCCCACTCCCTTCGCCGAGCGTCGATGAGCGCAGTGCGCAACGTGCTGTTCATCATGTGCGACCAGCTGCGGCGCGACTTCATCTCGTGCTACGGCGGCCGCGTCCACACGCCGAACCTCGAGCGGCTCGCCCGGCGCGGCGTCCGCTTCGACCACGCGTACGTGCAGTCGGGCGTCTGCGGCCCGTCGCGGATGTCCTACTACACGGGGCGCTACGTGAATTCCCACGGCGCGACGTGGAACAACGTCCCGCTGTCGATCGCCGAGCACACGCTCGGCGACTACCTGCGCGTCGCCGGCCGCACGGCGACACTCGCCGGCAAGACGCACGTCGTGCCGGACACCGAGGCGTTCGCGCGCTGCGGCATCGAGGTCGAGTCCGAGCGCGGCGCGCTGCTGCGCGAAGGCGGCTTCGTGTCGATCGACCGCTACGACGGCCACCTGCCGCCCGGCATCGAGTCCGCGTACGCCGATTTCCTGCGCGCGCACGGCTACGCGAGCGCCGATCCGTGGACCGATTACGTGATCTCCGCCGAGGACGGCGGGCGCGTCGTGTCCGGCTGGCAGATGCGCAACGCCCACCTGCCCTCGCGCGTGCGCGAGGAGCACTCGGAGACCGCGTACCTCACCGATCGCGCGCTCGACTGGATCCGCGCGCAGGGCGAGGCGCCTTGGGTGCTGCACCTGTCGTACGTCAAGCCGCACTGGCCCTATCTCGCGCCCGCGCCGTACCACGCGCTCTACCGCGGCGGCGACCTCGGCCCGATCGTGCGCGGGCCGCAGGACGGCACCGCCGCCGAGCACCCGGTGATGCGCGCGTACCGGCAGCACGACGAGGCGCTCGCGCTTCGCGCGCGAGGACGTCGCGCGTCACGTCCGCGCCACCTACATGGGGCTGATCGCGCAGGTCGATCACCACCTCGGGCGCGTGCTCGACGCGCTCGAGGCGCAGGGGCGGATGCGAGGACACGCTGATCGTGTTCACCTCCGACCACGGCGAGTTCTCCGGCGACCGCGGCCTCGGCGAGAAGGAGCTCTTCCACGACGAGATCGTCCGCGTCCCGTTCATCGTCTGCGACCCGGACCCGCGCGCCGACGCGACCCGCGGCGGCGTCGACTCCGGTTTCGCCGAGGGCGTCGACGTGGTGCCGACGATCCTCGACGCGCTCGGCATTCCGGGCGCGCCGCACCGGATCGAGGGTCGGTCGCTGCTGCCGCTCTGCGCGGCGAGGCGGGCGGCGCCGGGCGCGACGCGGCGTACGCCGAGCTCGACTACGGCCTGCGGCGCGCGCGCCGGGTTCTCGGCCGCGGCGTCGGCGAACTGCCGCGCGTTCATGATCCGCACCGCGCAGTGGAAATACGTGCACTGGCAGGGCTTCCGGCCGCAGCTGTTCGACGTCGCCGCCGACCCGGGCGAGCTGTGCGACGTCGGCGACGATCCGCGCTACGGCGCCGAACGGGCGCGCCTTGCCGCGCAGCTGTTCGACTGGCTCGCCGCGCGCAAGCGGCGCACGACCGCTTTCCGACGCGGTCGCCGACGCGCGCACCGACACGCACCGGCAGCGCGGCGTCCACATCGGCATCTGGTGATCCGGCGCGGCGCCGCGCCTGTGGTCTAGATGTGCAGCCCGGCGAGCACGCCGAGCCCGATCGCGACGGCGGCGGCGCCGAAGGCCGCGTACATCAGGCCCCGGTTGCGGGTGAGGATCGTGATCGCGGCGAGCGCGATGGCGATCTGGATGAGCGTCATCGCCTGCGCCCAGCGATGGTGGGCGTGCATCGACTGCTCGCTCTTGCGTCTCGGCCTCCTTGCCGGCGGCGTCGAGCTTCTCGGCCTGCGCCTTGATCTCCTCCTTCTCCTTCTTGTAGCGGTCGATCTCGGCGCGGTACTTCGCCGCCTGCTCGCCGGTGGTGAGCACGGCGCCGAGCTCGGCCAGGTTCTGCTTGCTGCTCTTCGCCTGGTAGAAATTCCACTGGTCGGACGCCTCGGTCTTCTTGATCGCCGCGTCGTTCTTGAAGAGCAGCGCGTCGTTCTGCGTCGCGCCGCCCATGTAGCCGAAGAACGCGCCGATGGTGGCGAAGATCGCGGTCATCACCGCGATGCGGCCCGCGAAGCCGTCGCCGTGCTGCGCCTCGTGCTCGACCGCGTGATCGTGCGGCCCGTGGACGTGAAATCCGCCTTCCGACATGGTGACTCCCTGGGTGATGGCGCGATGGCCGGAGGGTTTGCGGGCGGGGTGTCGATGCCCGCGCCGCTCAGGTCTCCCGCCGCTCGCGCGTGACGAAGCTGTAGGTGAACGCGTCGGGCCCTTCGCCCGTGCGCGATTCGCGGCTGGTCTCGCGCCACGCCGCGGGGTCGTAGGATGGAAACGTGACGTCGCCGGCAAAGTCGCGATCGATCTCGGTGAGGTAGAGGATCTGCGCGCGCGCGAACGCGACGCGGTAGAGCTCGCCGCCGCCGATGCAGAACGCCGGAGGCGGCAGCCGCACCAGCGCGAGCGCGGCGTCGAGCGACGTCGCGACCTCGGCGCCCTGCGCGCTGTAGTCCGGGTCGCGCGTGACGACGATGCACTGCCGGCCCGGCAGCGGACCCGGCAGCGATTCCCAGGTCTTGCGCCCCATGATCACCGCATGCCCGGTGGTGACGGCGCGGAAGCGGCGCAGGTCCTCCGGCAGCCGCCACGGCAGGCGATTGCCGTCGCCGATGACGCCGTTGGCGGCCACCGCGGCGATGAGCGCGAGCGGCGCCGGGCGGGCGGGAGGGGTTGCGTGGGGCGAATTTTGGTCTGCGCGCATTCGCCGTGGCGGTGCCGGTGTCATAATTGCCGCGGATTATAGCGGCCACCTGCGTGTATTACCCTCGCTCGTTCCTCAAGTTCATCCTGCTGGGCTTCCTGCTCGCGAGCCTGCCGCTCGTCTACGCGCTCGCCGAGCTGATCTTCTCGCTCGAGCGGCTGCAGGCGCAGGGGCAGGAGGCCGTCACGCAGGCCGCGCAGGCCGGGCGCGCCAGCCGGCAGCTGCTCGAGCAGGCGTCGACGCTGGAGCGCATCGTGCGCCAGCACCTGATCCTCGAGGACTACGCGCTGCTCGACGATTACGCTCGCGTGCGCCAGGACTTCCGGCAGACGGCGCGCCAGCTTGCGCTGCTTCCGCTCAAGGCAGGCAGCTCGCCGCACTGGAAGCGCTGACCGACGACGAGAGCCGGCTGCAGAAATTGCTCGCGATGCCGCAACGCACGCCGGAGGTGCAGGCGCGGCTCACGGAAGGCTATTCCCGGCTCACCGATTCCGCGCAGGCGACGCTCGAATCCGCGAGCGACCTCACCGAGCGGGCCATCGAAAGGCTGGAGGAGACGGCCTCGCAGGGACGCCAGAAGTGGCTCTATCTCGCGCTCGCCACCGTGGGCATCGCGCTCGCGCTCGCGATCACGTTCGCCGTGCTGATCGCGCGGCCGATCCGCCAGCTCGACCAGGCGATCCGCCAGATGGGCACGGCGGACTTCACGCACGCGATCGAAGTCAACGGCCCGCAGGACCTGCGCTATCTCGGCCAGCGCCTCGAATGGCTGCGCCTGCGGCTGCACGACCTCGAGGAGCAGCAGAACCGGTTCCTGCGCCACGTCTCGCACGAGTTGAAGACGCCGCTGACCGCAGTGCGCGAGGGCGCGGAGCTGCTGCGCGACCGAGTGGCCGGCGAGCTCTCGCCCGGGCAGTGGGACATCGTGCGCATCGTCCGCGACAACACGCTGCAGCTGCAGAAGCTGATCGAGGACCTCCTCACCTACCATCAGACGCGCGCGGTGGGCGCGCAGGCCACGGGACCCGTGGCGCTGCCCGAGCTCGTCAACCGCGTGATCAAGGAGCAGAAGCTCGCGGCGCTCGCGCGCCGGATCACCTTCGACGTGAAGCTCAAGCCGGCCGAGCTGACCGGCGACGCCGACCGCATCCGCGTGATCATCGACAACCTGGTCTCCAATGCGATCAAGTACTCGCCGCGCGCGGGCGTCATCACGGTGACGCTGGGCATCGAGCAGGGCTGCGCCGTGCTCGACGTGATCGACGAAGGCCACGGCGTCGACCCTGCCGAGCGGGAGCGCATCTTCGAGTCGTTCTACCAAGGCAAGGCGCCGATGGAAGGGCGCGTGAAGGGATCCGGCCTCGGCCTCGCGATCGCCTACGAGTACGCGATGGCGCAGGGCGGCCGGGTCGAGGTGCACGACCGCGCCGACGGCCGGCGCGGCGCGCATTTCCGGGTCTGGCTGCCGCTTTCGCCCGTCGGCACCGCGGGCGACCTCGCCGCAAGCGCGCCGGCGCGGCCGGCGGAACCGGCCCCCGTCACGCTGTCGGGTGGCCGATGAAGGCCTGCGCCTGGCTCGGTCCGCTCGCTGCGGCGATGCTGCTTGCGGCCTGCGCGACGCCGGCCGTTGCTCCGCCCGAGGAGGTCGACGAGCCCCTGGTGGAGTTGTCGGCGCCGCAGATCGCCCTCGAGCCGATCGAGCCGGTGGAGCCGCCCACCCTGCCGGAGCCCGGACCGGCACCCGTGCCCGCACCTCAGCCCGCACCGGAACCCGCACCGCAGCCCGTGCCCACGCCGTCACCCTCGCCGGCGCCGGCCCCGACACCCGGGCCGGCGCCCGACGCCGGCGTGCCAGAACCGACGCCGTCGACCGAACCCGCGCCGCAGGAGGTGCCGCCGGTCGCCCCGCCCGCTGCGGTCTCCGCGGAAGACCTGCAGGCGATCGCGCTCATCGCCGACCTGCAGCGTTTCGGCGCATTGCAGCCGGAGGACGCCCGCCGCGAGGTCAATGCGATGACGGTGACTCTCACGCGGCAGCGCACCGACGCGAACCGGGTGCGCCTCGCCGTGCTGTACACGATCGCCAAGTCGAATCCGCAGGACGACCTGCGGGCGCTGCAACTGCTCGAGAACGTCGCCAAGAGCGGCCCCGGGTCCGGTGCGGTCAAGCAGCTGGCGGCGATCCTCCACGCCCAGATCTCCGAGCGGGTGCGCGCGGTGCGCGAGGAACAGGCAAGGACGGACGCCGCGACGCAGAAGCTCGAGGCCCTGCGCAACATGGAGCGCAGCCTGCTGCGCGATCGCATGCGCGGTGGCGCCGGCGGGGGCTCGGGCAGCGGCGGGGGGGGCGGCGGAGGCGGCGGCGGGGGCGGCGGCGGCGGCCGCTGACGAACGGAGACGAGCGATGCAATCCGGTGAACTCCTGCTGGTCGACGACGATCCCGACCTGCTCAAGCTGATCAGCCTGCGCCTCACGTCGGCGGGCTATCGCGTGCGCACGGCGGACAGCGGCGAAACGGCGCTGGCCGCGCTGGCGGTGATGCGTCCGTCGGCCGTGATCACCGACCTGCGGATGCCCGGCATCGACGGCATGCAGCTGTTCGACGCCATCCATCGCCAGGATCCGGCGCTGCCCGTGATCATCCTCACCGCGCACGGGACGATCCCCGATGCCGTCGCCGCCACGCAGCGGGGCGTCTTCGGCTTCCTGACGAAACCCTTCGACAGCCAGGACCTCCTGCAGAAGGTGGCGGCCGCGATCAAGGTCGCCGGCGAGCCCGCAGGTGCGGGACCGGAGACTTCGAGCGAGCGGCGCTCGGGCATCATCACCCGCAGCCCGAAGATGGAGGACGTTCTGCGCCAGGCGCGACTGGTGGCGGATTCCGATGCGAGCGTCCTGATCCGCGGCGACTCGGGCACCGGCAAGGAGCTGCTCGCGCGGATGATCCACCGCGCGAGCCCGCGCCGCGACAACGCGTTCGTCGGCGTCAACTGCGGCGCGATTCCCGAGCCGCTGCTCGAGTCCGAGCTGTTCGGCCACGCGCGCGGCGCATTCAGCGGCGCGGTGCAGGCGCACAAGGGGCTGTTCCAGGCCGCCGACGGCGGCACCATCTTCCTCGACGAGATCGGCGACATGCCGCTCTCGCTGCAGGTGAAGCTGCTGCGCGTGCTGCAGGAGGGCGAGGTGCGCCCGGTCGGCGCGACGCAGTCGATCCCGGTCGACGTGCGCGTCATCTCCGCGACGCACCGCGACCTCGACGCGCACAAGGCGACGGGCCAGTTCCGCGAGGACCTGTACTACCGCCTCAACGTCGTGTCGCTGCGCCTGCCGCCGCTCGCCGAGCGGCGCGAGGACATCCCGCTGCTCGCCACCCACTTCCTGCGCAAGCTCGCCGACCGCTACAAGAAGCCGGTGCCCTCGCTCGCGCCCGACGCGATGGCGATGCTGGTGGCGGCGCCCTGGCCCGGCAACGTCCGGCAGCTCCTCAATCTGCTGGAGCAGGCCGTCGCGCTGGCGACCACGTCGATGATCCCGGCGTCGCTCGTTCAGAGCGCGCTCCAGGAGGACGCGAGCGCGCTGGTCCCGTTCGAGGAGGCGCGCAAGCAGTTCGAGCTCGACTACCTGGTGCGGCTGCTGAAGATTACCGGCGGCAACGTCACGCAGGCCGCGCTGCTCGCCAAGCGCAACCGCACCGAGTTCTACAAGCTGCTGCAGCGCCACCGGCTCGAGCCGGCGATGTTCAAGGAATCGAAGGGCTCCTGAAGCGGCGCCGGGTTCGCCTGCCGCGGGAGTCGCGGTCGGGGCGGCGGACGTGTCGGCGCGCCCGCCGTGCCTCCGGAACGCCGCGGGGCGGCCCGGTGCGCTGCACGCTCCGTGCCGTCGCCAACCGGCGACATCTTTATCCTATCTTTTTCAGTTACTTGGCGTATTGGCCGTAAGCTCTGTCGGCGGGCTGCGACAATTTGTCGCCGGACCGCCGCGCGGGGCGGCGACGGACGCGTCGCCGCGGCTATGCCATTTTCATAGGGAAATGGCGCACGCCGGCAGGCAGATTCACCGCGCCGCGTCGTTGCTGGCACAATGCTTGCTTGATACTGAACAAAATCCTGACCAACACTTTGCCATGGAACCGTTCTCCCCCGAATTCGCACAATACTGGCTCACCGGCCGCCGGAATGTCGTGCCCGAGTCGGTGTCGTCCGCGCACGGCGAGGAGTCCCCGTCGAAGCCGCAGCAGGACGCGCTCGCGGCGTTGGTCGAGCGCGTCAACGCGGCGCGCAGCACCGTCTAGGCAGCGCTTTTCGGAGCCACGAATACCTGACAGGACGCGGGTCCGTCGCCCGCCTCGGCACCAAGCGCCTCGGCGAATCCACGCTGGAGCACGACCGAATCCCCATTGCCCGCCACCTCCTCCCGGCGGGCTTTTTTTCGCCGTCAGCGATGCGGCTCTGCGTGCGGGCCGGGCAACTCCGCGGCGCCCCGCACCGGAAACACGTGCACCGGACGGCGCGCGCCGCGATACGCGAGCGCCGCGACGTACCCGGGCGCCGGCGCGAGCGCGTGCAGGTTCCAGTCGGCGAGCGCCGGGCCATCGCCGCCGACGCCCATGAGCCGCGGCGGTTCTCCGGCGCGCAGCGTCACGCGAAAGCTGTCGAGCGGCGTCGACAGGCCCGTACCGACCGCCTTGACGTAGGCCTCCTTGCGCGTCCAGCAGCGGAAGAATGCGCGCTCGCGGTCCGCGGCCGGATCCACTCCCGAGAGCTCGAGCGCCTCGTCGGCCGAGAAGAAGCGCGCGGCAATGGCCTGCAGGTCGGCGACGGGGCGCTCGTGCTCCACGTCGATCCCGAGCTCGCAGTCCAGCGCGAACGCGAACATCGCCAGGTGCCCGGAGTGCGACAGGTTGAAGCCGACCCCGGCGGGCGGCGCCAGCGCGGGCTTTCCCTGCGCGCCGCAGGTGAGCCGCACGTCGCGGGGAGCGATGCCCGCGTAGCAGCCCAGCAGGATGCGCAGCGCGCCGTGCGCGGCGACGTAGGCGCTGCGCAGGTGCTCGCCGAGGAAGCGGTCCGCGCGGGCGATTTCGTCGGGAGCGAGCAGCGCTTCGAGCCGCGCCGCGACGGCCGGCGGCGGATCGGTGCGCACGCTCCACACCGCCACGCTGCGGCCGGACAGCGCGCTGCGGCCGGCGACGTCCGGTCCGGCGGCCGGCACCCGTGCCGAACCCGACTCCGGCGCGATCACCGAAGCCGCGCAGTGCCGCGCCCGCGCGGCCGGGCGATCAGACGGCGATCGGCGCCTTGATCGCCGGATGGCATCGGTAATCGCGGATCTCGAAATCCTCGTACCGGTAGTCGAAGATCGTCGCCGGACGGCGCAGGATCGCGAGCGTCGGCAGAGGGAACGGCTCGCGCGCGAGCTGTTCCTCCACCTGCGCGGCGTGGTTGCTGTACAGGTGGCAGTCGCCGCCGGTCCATACGAGATCGCCTGGCTCGAGGTCGGCCTGCTGCGCGATCATGTGGGTGAGCAGCGCGTAGCCGGCCCAGTTGAACGGCGTGCCGAGGAACACGTCCTGGCTGCGGCAATAGAGGAGGCAGGAGAGCTTGCCCCCGGCGACGTAGAATTGGAAGAACGCGTGGCAGGGTGCCAGCGCCATCCTGCCGCGGCGCACGTTCTCCACCGGCGAGAGCGCCTCGTCCGGATAGTCGGCGATGTTCATCGCCGTGACCATGATCCGCCGCGAGTGCGGGCGCGTGCGCAACTGCTCCATCACCCGCGCGATCTGGTCGATGTGACCGCCGCCGGAGGTCGGCCAGTTGCGCCACTGGTAGCCGTAGACCGGTCCCAGCCCGCCGTCGTCGTCGGCCCACTCGTCCCAGATGGTGACGCCGTTCTCCTTCAGGTAGCGCGTGTTCGTCTCGCCGCGCAGGAACCAGAGCAATTCGACGATGACGCTGCGCACGTGGATCTTCTTCGTCGTCAGCAGCGGAAAGCCGCGCGAGAGATCGAAGCGCACCTGGCGCCCGAAGACGCTGGTGGTGCCGGTGCCGGTGCGGTCCGCCTTCGGCGCGCCGTTGGCGCGGATGTCGCGCAGCAGGTCGAGATAGGGTTGCACGGCGTGTCCCGGTAAGATGCAGTCCTGCGTCAGCCGCCGGAGCGCGCCCGGCGCGACGCGCCAGGTCGGTCCGGCCCGATTTTACAGTGGAATCCCGCAACCGCGAGGACACGAGAGTGCACCAGCCCAACCAGTTCGACCTGCTGCGGGAGCGGCGCTTCGGGCCTTTCTTCTGGACCCAGTTCCTCGGCGCCGGCAACGACAACGTCTTCAAGAACGCGCTGATCATCTTCGCGGCGTTCCACGCGGCGAGCATGACCACGCTCGACGCCAATGCGCTGGTCAACCTCGCCGGCGCCGTGTTCATCGCGCCGTTCATGCTGCTCTCGGCGACCGCGGGGCAGCTCGCCGACAAGTACGAGAAGTCGCGGCTGATCCGCTACATCAAGGTGTTCGAGATCGCGATCATGCTGATCGGGCTTGCCGGCTTCTGGCGGCACGACCTCGTCCTGCTGCTCACCGCGCTCGCGCTGATGGGCGTGCACTCGACGCTGTTCGGCCCGGTCAAGTACGCGATCCTGCCCCAGCACCTGAAGCCGGAGGAGCTGATCGGCGGCAACGGCCTGGTCGAGATGGGGACGTTCGTGGCCATCCTGCTGGGCACGATCGCGGGCGGCCTGGTGGTGGCGATCGAGCCGAACGGCCCGGTGCTCGCCGGCGCCGTCGCGGTGGCCGTGGCGATCGCCGGCTACCTGGTGAGCCGCGGCATCCCGCACACGCCCGCCGTCGCTCCCGGGCTGAAGATCAACTGGAACCCCTTCACCGAGACCTGGAAGAACCTCCGCTTCGCGCAGGGCAACCGCGTGGTCTGGCTGTCGATGATGGGCATCTCCTGGTTCTGGTACTACGGCGCGATCTTCCTCGCGCAGTTCCCGGGCTTCAGCAAGGATGTCCTCGGCGGCAACGAGCACGTGGTGACCGCGCTGCTGGCGCTCTTCTCGGTGGGCATCGGCATCGGGTCGCTGCTGTGCGAGAAGCTGTCGGGACGCAAGGTCGAGCTCGGGCTGGTCCCGTTCGGCTCCATCGGGCTGACGCTGTTCGCGATCGACCTGTGGCTCGCCAGCCGCAACCTGCATGCGGGGCAGGTCGCCGGCCTCGACGTGTTCTTCGCCAATCCGGCGCACTGGCGGGTGGCCGCCGACCTCGTGCTGATCGGCCTGTTCGGCGGCTTCTACATCGTGCCGCTCTACGCGCTGATCCAGGAGCGCTCGGATCCGGAATACCGCTCGCGGATCATCGCCGCCAACAACATCCTCAACGCGGTCTTCATGGTGGCCTCCGCGGGGGTCGCGATCGGGCTGCTGCACGCCGAGCTGTCGATTCCGGAGCTGTTCCTGGTGACCGCGCTGATGAACGCCGTCGTCGCGGTGTTCATCTACGGCCTCGTGCCCGAATTCCTGATGCGCTTCCTCGCGTGGCTGCTGATCCACTCGATGTACTCGGTGAAGAAGTCCGGGCTCGACCACATCCCGGAGGAGGGGCCGTGCATCGTCGTCTGCAACCACGTGAGCTACGTCGACGCGGTCGTCATCGCCGCGTGCGTGCGGCGGCCGATCCGCTTCGTGATGGACCACCGGATCTTCCAGATCCCGCTGCTGTCGTTCATCTTCCGCGCGATGCGCACGATCCCGATCGCGGGGGCGAAGGAGGATGCGGCGCTCAAGGATCGCGCGTTCGCCGAGGCGGCCGCGGCGCTGCAGGCAGGGGAGATCGTCGGCATCTTCCCGGAGGGCCGGCTCACGGAGACGGGGGAGATGAATCCGTTCCGGCCGGGCGTGCAGCAGATGGTCGCGACCACGCCGGTGCCGGTGGTCCCGCTCGCGCTGTCCGGCCTGTGGGGAAGCTTCTTCAGCCGGTCGCACCAGGGCAAGGCGATGCGCCGCGTGCGCGGCATCTTTTCCCGGATCGCGCTGCTCGCCGGACCGCCGGTCGCGCCCGAACAGGTGTCGCCGGAACAGCTGCAGGCGATCGTGCTGACGCTGCGCGGCGAGCGCCGCTGAATGCGCCGTCATTGCCGCCGCACGCCGCGCGCCGGCGATGAGCCGCCGGCCGGACGCTTCGGCTCGCGTCGACGCTCGTAGACCAGGACAAGGAAACCGCGATGTGGGCATTGTTGGGATTGCTGGCCGGCGCGCTGGCGGGCAACGCGCTCTGGCATGAGTGGGGCGCGGTATTCGGCGGGCTCGCCGGGTTCCTGCTCGGCGCGACGCTGGCGGGCAATCGGCAGCGCGCGGCGTTTCGCAAGCCGGACGCAGTCGCGGCAGCGCCGCTCGCCCCGGCGCCGCCGGCCGATGCGGCGCTGACCCGCCGCCTGGGCGAGCTGGAACTGCGCGTCGCGACCCTCGAGCGCGCGCTGGGCACGCGCGCTCCGGCGGGCGCGGAGCAAGGCGTCGCGAGCGATGCGGGCGAGCGCGCGGCGGCCGCGGAGATTTCGCTCGCCGCGTCGTCGTTCCCCGCCTCCGTCTGGGCGCAGCCTTTGCAGCCGGTCACCGCAGAGCCGGCGCTGCCGGGGACTGCGCAACCGCCGACGCCGGCGACCGGCGAAGCGGCACCATCGTTGCGGCCCGGCGCTGCCACGCAGCCTGCGCTCGCCCCGGTGGAGGCGGGCCATGCGGGCGCGATCCCGGCGTCCGCGTTCCCGGCGCCGCCCGAGGCCGGCGCGCCTGCCCCGGCGCGACCGCCCAACCCGGTGTGGGCGTGGTTCACCGGCGGCAATGCGCTCACCAGGATCGGCGTCGTCGTGCTGTTCTTCGGCGTCGCCTTCCTGCTGCGCTACTTCGCCGAGCATTTCACCGTGCCGATCGAGCTGCGCTTGGCCGGCGTCGCGCTGGCCGGCGGCGCGCTGATCGGACTCGGCCTGCGGATGGCTGCCGCGCGACCGGCCTACGGGCTGTCGCTGCAGGGCGCCGGCGCCGGCATCCTGTACCTCACGATCTACGCGGCGCTGCGGCTCTACGACGTGCTTCCGGCCGAGATCGCGATCGCGCTGCTGATCGGCGTCGCCGCGCTCACGATCTGGCTCGCGCTGCGCGCCGATTCGCAGGCGCTGGCGGGGCTCGCGATCGCCGGCGGCTTTCTCGCGCCGCTGCTCACCGCGACGCGCGGCGCGCCGCTGCCGCTGTTCGGTTACTTCGCGGTGCTGAACGGCGCCATCTTCGCGCTGGCGTGGCGTCGCGCCTGGCGCGCGCTCAACGTGCTCGGCTTCGTCTGCACGTTCGTGCTCGGGCTGTTCTGGGGGCATCGCTATTACACGAGCGAGCACTTCGCGACGGTCGAGCCGTTCCTCGTGCTGTTCTTCGCCTACTACGTCGCGATCGCGCTGCTCGAAGCGCGCCGCGCGACGCTCGAGGTCAAGCGCCCCGTGGACGGCATCCTCGTGTTCGGCGTGCCGCTGGCGGGCTTCGGCCTGCAGGTGGCCATCGTGCAGGATTTCCATCACGGCGCCGCGTGGAGCGCGCTGGCGCTGGCGCTCGTCTACGCGACCCTCTTCGTCGCGCTGCGCAAGCGGACGCAGCCGGGGCTCGCGCTGGCGGCGAAGGCGTTCCTCGCGCTGGCCGTGATCTTCGCCACGCTGGCGATTCCGCTCTTCTTCGACGACCAGTGGACGGCGGCGCTGTGGGCGGTGGAGGCGACGGGCGTCTACTGGATCGCCACCCGGCAGGCCTCGCTGCTCGGGCGCGGCTTCGCGCTCGCTCGTGCAACTGGGCGCCGGCGTCGCATTTGCCGGCGCCGGGCTGGCCGCCGCGGATGCCGCCGCTTTCGTCAACGCCCATTGCATCGGCGCGATGCTGATCGCGTTGTCGGGTCTCGCGACCGCGTACATCGCCGATCGTGCCGGGCCCCTGCTCCAGGAGCGCGAACGGCCGCTGACGCCGCTGGTGTTCGGCTGGGGCGCGCTGTGGTGGCTGGCCGCGGGCGGCATGGAAATCGTGCGCTTGCTCGAGCGCGCGGACGAGGCGCACGGCGCGCTGGCGTGGGTGATCGGCAGCGTGGCACTGGCGCTCGCGCTGCGCCGGCCGCTCGCCTGGCCGCGCCTCGCCGCGGCGGGCGTGGCGCTGCTGCCGGCGATGGGTTATGTGGCCGTGCGCGACTTCGAGCTCGCCCGCACGACGTTGACCGAATACGGCTGGCTCGTCTGGCCGGCGGCGTGGGTCGCGCACTGGTTCGCCCTCCGCGCGGCCGATCCGCCGGCGGGCGCGGCGGCGCAGGCCACCGGCGGGCCGCCCGGCGCGTCGGGCCTGCTGCGCATCGTCCATGCGTTCTCGGCGTTCGCGCTGACGGCGCAGGTGGCGTGGGAGGCGAGCGAGTGGATCGGCCGCGTCACCCCGGCGCACACGGCGTGGGTGGCGTGCGGCGCGGCGGTGCCCGCGATCGTCTGCCTGTGGATCGTGACCTGGACCCGCCATGCGCCGCGCTGGCCGTTCACGCTGCACGGCGAGGCCTACGCGGTCGGGGCCGGGATGCCCGTGGCCGGGCTGCTCGCGCTCTGGTTCCTCGCCGTCAACGCGCTGTCCCCGGGCGACGTCTCGCCGCTGCCTTACGTTCCGGTCGCCAACCCGCTCGACCTCACGCTGCTCGCCGCGCTCGCGGCGCTGCTCGGGTGGGCGCGCCGCTTCGCCGGGATGCCGACGCAGCGCCTCTACGGCTGGCTGGGCGTGGGTCTCTTCGTCGCGCTCAACGGCGTCGTCCTGCGCACCGCGCATCATTGGGGCGACATCCCGTGGCGGCTGCCCGCGCTGCTCGCGTCGAAGCCGCTGCAGGCGAGCCTGACGCTGACGTGGACCGCGACGGCGGTGGCCGTGATGTTCCTGGCGACGCGGCGCCGCCTGCGGCCGCTGTGGATGGTCGGCGCGGTGCTGCTGGTGGTCGTCGTCGCGAAGCTGTTCCTGGTCGATCTCGGCGCGCTGTCGGGCCTGCCGCGGGTCGTCGCGTTCCTGGGCGTGGGCATCCTGCTGCTGGGCATCGGCTACCTGTCGCCGCTGCCGCCGGCCGTCGAGGACGCACCGGCGCAGTCGCCGCCCGCGACGTGAACCGCGGATGCGCGCCAACGCGCACCGGGCTATGCCGGGGGTGACGCATCCGCATCGACCGGCGGCGACGATGACGCATCCGCCGGTGGCCACGTTGCGGCGACCAGCGCCGGCAGCACGACGCCCGCGGGGCCGCGCAGCGCGTATTCGACCTCGGTGGAGAGCACCGTCGGCTGCGGGTTGATCTCGACGACCATCGCGCCGCACGACCGCGCGTAGCAGGGCAGCGCGGCCGCCGGATGGACTTCGGCCGCGGTCCCGACCACCAGCAGGACGTCGCAGTGGCGCACGGCGTCTTCGGCGCGCGCCAGCGCATCCGGCGGCAGCATCTCCTCGAACCACACGACGTCCGGCCGCAGGAACGCGCCGCAGGCGGGGCAGCGCGGCGGCTCGTCGGCCTTCGCCTCGCTCCAGCGGGCGACCGTGCCGCAGCCGCGCGAACAGCGCACGCGGCCGATGCTGCCGTGCAGCTCGATGACGGTGGTGCTGCCGGCCGCCTGGTGCAGGCCGTCGACGTTCTGCGTGACGAGATCGAACTGCGGCACCCGCCGTTCCATCATCGCCAGCGCGAAATGGCCGGGGTTGGGCGCCGCGCCGGCGAGCAGCTCGCGCCGCCACGCATACCAGTCCCAGACGAACTTCGGGTTCCGCGCGAACGCCGACGGCGTCGCGAGCTCCGTCGGATCGAACTGCGCCCACAGGCCGGTCTGCGCGTCGCGAAACGTCGGCACTCCGGACTCGGCCGAGACGCCCGCACCGGTCAGCGCCGCGACGCGCTGCGCGGCGCGCAGGCGCTCGACCAGCGCGAACGGCATCACCGGAGCGCGGGTCGAGGTCATCGGGTGGCCGCCGCGAGGCGGCGGTCGCTGCGCGGCCGGCGAATCGAGCGGGGCGCGAACGGGCGGAAACGGTCGAGGGCAGGCATGGTCACCATGTTAAACTCGTTGCCGATTCCATCGCGGCGACGTCTGCCGTTTCGTCACCTCCCGCTCCGGCGTCGGTGCACCACCCCATGTCCGGCAACACCCTCGGCACGCTCTTCTGCGTCACCTCGTTCGGCGAGTCACACGGTCCGGCGATCGGCTGCGTGGTCGACGGCTGCCCGCCCGGGATGGCGCTTGCCGAAGCCGACATCCAGCGCGAGCTCGACCGGCGCAAGCCCGGCACCTCGCGCCACGTCACGCAGCGCCGCGAGAGCGACACCGTCGAGATCCTGTCCGGCGTGTTCGAGGGCCGCACCACCGGTACGCCGATCGCGCTCTTGATCCGCAACGAGGACCAGCGCAGCAAGGATTACGCGAACATCGCCGACACCTTCCGGCCTGGGCACGCCGACTACGCCTACTGGCAGAAGTACGGAATCCGCGACTATCGGGGCGGCGGGCGCTCCTCTGCGCGCGAGACCGCGGTGCGGGTGGCCGCGGGCGCGATCGCGAAGAAGTGGCTCGCCGAGCGGCACGGCGTGGCCATCCGCGGCCATCTGGTGCAGCTCGGCCCCAACGAGGTGCCGTTCGAGAGCTGGGACCACGTCGCCGCGAACCCGTTCTTCGTCGCCAATGCGACGATGGTGCCGCGGCTCGAGGCGTTCATGGACGCGTTGCGCAAGTCCGGCGATTCCTGCGGCGCGAGGATCACGGTCGTCGCGAGCGGCGTCCCGGTCGGCTGGGGCGAACCGGTCTACGGCCGGCTCGATGCCGACCTCGCGCAGGCGATGATGGGCATCAACGCGGTGAAGGGCGTGGAGATCGGCGCCGGCTTCGCCAGCGTCGCGCAGTGCGGCACCGAGCACTCGGACGAGATGACGCCGGTGGGCTTCGCCTCGAACAACGCGGGCGGCATTCTCGGCGGCATCTCCACGGGACAGGACGTCGTGGTGACGATCGCGGTGAAGCCCACGTCGTCGGTGCGCCTGGATCGCCGCTCGATCGACAAGGTCGGCAATCCGGTCATCGTCAACACGCACGGGCGCCACGACCCGTGCGTGGGCATCCGCGCGACGCCGATCGCCGAAGCGATGCTGGCGCTGGTGCTGATCGACCACGCGCTGCGGCACCGCGCGCAGAATGCCGACGTGATCCCGACGACCCCGCGCATCGACGCCCAGGCGCCCGCGGCGGCCAGCGCCAAGCGCGAGCGCGGCGCGGCGATCGACGACCCCGAGCCCGACGAGGCGTAACGCGCTGGGCGGCGAGTTAGCGCTAGCGCCGGCGATTTGTCGAATCGATGACCGCGCCCGCGTTGCCCCGAGCGAACGTGAGCGCCACCCGATCGCCGACGCCGACCTGCGCCGCGTCCTGCACGATCGCCCCGTCTGCAGCAGCCACGATCGCGTAGCCGCGCTCCAGCACCGCCTGCGGGTTGAGGTGCGCCAGGCTTTGCGCGAGCGCATCGAGGCGGGCGCCGGTGCGCTCGAGGCGCGCCGGCATCGCGCGCGTGATCGCCTCCTGCGCCCGTGCGAGCCGCGCGCGCTGGGGCAGCGGCAGCCGCAGCTGCCACCCGAGGCGCCCGCGCGGGGGCGGCGGCCGCCGCCATTGCGCCGGCGAGCCGCTGCCGCGCCGCGCGGGCCAGGCGCTGCGCCAGCGCCGCGACGTCCCGGCGCTGCTGCGCGAGCCTGGCGGCCGGATGGGTGAGCCGGCGCGCGAGCCCGTCGACGCGCTGCATCCGCGTCTCCACCATGCGCTGCTGCGCGCGCTGCCACCGCGCCGCGAAGCTCGCCACATGGCGCAGCACCGCCGCGCGATCGGGAACGACCAGTGTCGCCGCCGCCGTCGGTGTCGCCGCGCGGACGTCGGCGACGAAATCGCAGATCGTGAAATCGGTCTCGTGGCCCACCGCGGAGACCACGGGCAGCGCCGACTCGTGGACCGCCTGCGCGACGGCCTCCTCGTTGTACGCCCACAGGTCCTCGATCGAGCCGCCGCCCCGGCCGACGATCAGCACGTCGACCTCGGCGCGCGCGTTGGCGGTGCGTATCGCCTGCGCGATCTCGGCGGCCGCGCCGGCGCCCTGCACCGCGGTCGGGTAGACGATCACGCGCAGCGCGGGCCAGCGCCGGCGCAGCGTCGCGAGCAGGTCGGCCAGTGCGGCGGCGCGCGTCGAGGTGACGATGCCCACGGCGCGGGGATACGCCGGCAGCGCTCGCTTGCGTTCGACCGCGAACCAGCCGGCGGCGTCGAGGCGCGCCTTGAGGCGGGCATATTGCTCGTAGAGGGCACCGAGTCCCGCCAGCCGCGCCGTCTCGACGTTGAGCTGGAACTCGCCGCGCGCCTCGTAGATCGACGCGGTGGCGCGCACTTCGATCTGCAGGCCGTCCTTGAGCGCGAAGCTCGCAAGCTGCGCCTTGTGGCGGAAGAACACGCAGCGCACCTGCGCGCCCGCGTCCTTCAGATTGAAGTAGCAGTGCCCGGACGCCGCGCGCGTGAAGTTGGATACCTCGCCCGCCACCCAGACGAGGCCGATGTGGCGTTCGAGCAGCAGGCGCACCGAGCCGACGAGCAGGGAGACCGGCAGCACCGCCGTGCGGTCGCCGGCCGTCGGATCCGCGGGAATCATCGCCACCGCGCGGCTACCCGTGGGAGGTCGTCGCGCCGTACGATTCATCGGTACCGTCCGATCGAGGCCTTCGACAAAATCGGCGCCGGAGCGAGTTTGTCCTGGACGGCATGAGACCAGTTCCCACGCGACAGGATCGCGCGGGACCGCGACGAGGACCGGTCGGAGGCATCCGGGAGAGCGACTTGCAATCCATTGAAAAAAAAGACGAAAAAGTCGGTGCTAAATTGGGCATTGCAACGATTCTTGCGGTGGGCGCACCACTTAGCGCGCAAATTTACAAGATATGCACACTTTTATCCACAGCAATTGTGGAAAACCACAGCCCCGGGGCGCCGCGCGCCCCGCGGAAAGCCTTTGCCGATGCGGGTTTGCGAGGTTCCCGGGGTAGACTGGCGGGCGCGCCCGATGACGCGTCGCCGGCGCGCGGTTAGAATGCCGGATGACCGGGAATTGTTCATGAACGACCATGGCTGATGCTGCGCCGCCGCAAGGCGCCAAACCCACCGGAGCGCTCGCGCCCAAATCCCGCCACGCCGCCGACGCCTCGCGGGCGAGCGCCGCGGGCGACGCCGCCCCGGCGGCCAATTTCCTGCGCACCATCATCGCCGAGGACAATCGGACGGGCAAGTACGGCGGGCGGGTGGTCACGCGGTTCCCCCCCGAGCCCAACGGCTACCTGCATTACGGGCACGCGAAGTCGATCTGCCTCAATTTCGGCCTCGCCGCGGAAAACGGCGGCCGCTGCCACCTGCGTTACGACGACACCAATCCGGCGAAGGAGGACGTCGAGTACGAGGATTCGATCGCGGATACCGTCCGCTGGCTGGGCTTCGACTGGGGCGAGCACCGCTACCACGCGTCGGACTACTACGACCAGCTCTACGCGTTCGCCGAGTGGTTCATCGAGAACGGGCTCGCCTATGTCGACAGCCAGACGGCCGACGAGGTGCGCGCGTCGCGCGGCACGCTGACCCAGCCCGGGTCGCCGTCGCGCTACCGCGAGCGCTCGATCGCGGAGAACCTCGATCTGTTCCGCCGGATGCGCGCGGGCGAGTTTCCGGACGGCGCGCACGTGCTGCGCCTGAAGATCGACATGGCGAGCCCCAACCTCAACATGCGCGACCCGGCGATCTACCGGATCCGGCACGAATCCCATCACCGCACCGGCGACAAGTGGTGCATCTACCCGCTCTACGACTACACGCACTGCATCTCCGACGCGCTGGAGCGCATCACCCACTCGATCTGCACGCTCGAGTTCCAGGACCACCGCCCGCTCTACGACTGGGTGATCGAGAAACTGGCCGACGGCGGGCAGCTGCCGCGCCCGCTGCCGCAGCAGTACGAGTTCGCGCGGCTCAACCTCACCTGCGTGGTGCTGTCCAAGCGGCGGCTCATCCAGATGGTGGACCAGGGCTACGTCGACGGCTGGGACGATCCGCGGATGCCCACCCTTGTCGGCGCGCGCCGGCGCGGCTTCACGCCCGGCGGCTTCCGCCTGTTCGCCGAGCGCATCGGCGTGTCGAAATCCGATTCCTGGATCGACATGAGCGTGCTCGAGGACTGCATGCGCGAGGACCTGAACGCGACGCGCGCAGCGCCGCATCGCGGTGCTCGACCCGGTGCGCCTCGTCATCGACAACTATCCGGAAGGCGCCGTCGAGATGTGCGCCGCGCCGAACCACCCGCAGCAGCCGGAGCTCGGGCGGCGCGCGCTGCCGTTCTCGCGCGAGCTGTGGATCGAGCGCGAGGACTTCCAGGAGCGGCCGCAGAAGGGCTACTTCCGCCTGTCGCCGGGCGCCGAGGCGCGGCTGCGCTACGCCTACATCGTCAGGTGCGTGGGCTGCGACAAGGACGCCGACGGCAACGTGACGACCGTCCATTGCACGTACGACCCGGACACGCGGACCGGCACGCCCGGCGCCGACGCCCGCAAGGTGAAGGGCAACCTGCACTGGCTGTCGGCGCACGCCGCGACGGTGGCCGAGGTGCGGCTCTACGACCGCCTGTTCGCGGTGCCTTTCCCCGGCGCGCGCCAGCCGCGCGGCGCGGCGGCCGAAGACGCCGCGGCGCTGCTGGCGGCGGCGTCCGCCCCGGGCCAGCCGACGCTGGTGGCGGGCGACGACGACGAGGTCCCGGAAATCTCGGAGCGCAACTTCCTCGAGGACCTCAATCCGGATTCCAAGCACGTGATCACGGCCTGGGTCGAGCCCGCGCTCGCCGCCGCGCCCGCCGCCGCGTGCTTCCAGTTCGAGCGCCACGGCTATTTCGTCGCCGACCTCAAGGATCACGCGCCGGGCCGGCCGGTCTTCAACCGGTCCGTCACGCTGCGCGATTCGTGGGCGCGCCCCGCCGGGGGCAAGCCGGGCGCCGCGGGCCGGTAACGCGCGCCAGGCCGGTGCGGCGGCGCCTGCCGCCATTGACTTCGCGCGGACCGCACCAAACTAAGGGCTCGCCGACGCGCGCCGGTGCGCGCTAAGATGCGGCGCTCGCGCCCACCACTCCGAGGTCAATGCCATGAAACGGATCGTCCTTTTCCTCCTGACCAACGTCGCGGTCATGCTCGTGCTGGGCGTCGTGCTGCGCGTGTTGGGGCTCGACGGCGCGGGCATGTCGCAGACCGGCCTGCAGCTGGGCCCGCTGCTCGCGTTCTCGGCGGTGGTCGGGTTCACCGGCTCGATCATCTCGCTGCTGATGTCCAAGCAGATGGCGAAATGGTCGACCGGCGCGCAGGTGATCGAGCAGCCCGCCAACCAGCACGAGGCGTGGCTGGTGGAGACGGTCCGCAAGCTCGCCGCCAAGGCCGGCATCGGCATGCCGGAGGTCGCGATCTACGAAGGCGACGCCAACGCGTTCGCCACCGGCGCGTTCCGCAACTCGGCGCTGGTCGCCGTCTCGACCGGCCTCCTGCAGTCGATGAGCCACGAGGAGGTCGAGGCGGTGCTCGCGCACGAGGTCGCGCACGTCGGCCAACGGCGACATGGTGACGCTGACGCTGATCCAGGGCGTGGTGAACACCTTCGTCGTGTTCTTCGCGCGCATCGTCGGCTCGATCGTCGACCGCGCGGTGTTCAAATCGGAGCGCGGCAACGGACCGGGCTACTTCATCACCGTCATGGTCTGCCAGATCGTGTTCGGCATCCTCGCATCGGTGATCGTCGCCTGGTTCTCGCGCCATCGCGAGTTCCGCGCCGACGCCGGCTCGGCCGACTATCTCGGCTCGCCGCAGCCGATGGTCAACGCGCTGGCCCGCCTGGGCGGCCTGCAGCCCGGCGTGCTGCCCAAGGCGATGAGCGGCTTCGGGATCACCGACGCCGGCGGCATCATGGCGCTGTTCGCCACGCATCCGCCGATCGAGGAGCGCATCGCCGCGCTGCAGGCGAGGCGCTGACGCCGGTCGGCCCCCGCGCGTCCTGCGCGCCGCGGCCCCGCCCGGCCGTTGGTATAGTGGCGCCTCGCCCGCGCCGGCCGGCGCAGCCAATCGAGAGCTTCCGGGAGCGTTCCATGATCGATTTCTACGGATGGCAGACGTCGAACTGCCAGCGGGCCGTCATCATGATGGAGGAGTGCGGGCTGGAGTACCGCCTGCACAAGGTCGACCTGTTCAAGGGCGAGCAGCAGGACCCCGCGTTCCTGCGGATCAATCCGGCGGGCGCGGTTCCCGCGCTCGTCGACAGCGACGGCCCCGGCGGCGCGCCGCTGACGCTCACGCAGTCCGGGGCGATCGAGCTCTACCTCGCGGAGAAGGCCGGCAGGTTCCTGGCGCACGACCCGGTGCGGCGAGCGCACACGCTGCAGTGGCTCATGTTCGCGGTGACCGACTGCGCGCCGGCGTCGACGGCGCTGTTCCTGCTGTCGATGCAGGCACCCGAGAAGTCGCCGGCCAACGTCGCCTTCTTCGAGCAGCGACTGCTGCGCTTCTTCCGCGTTGCCGACGGCCGGCTCGCGGGGCGCGAGTGGCTCGCCGACGAGCTGTCGGTCGCCGACTTCGCGCTCTATCCGGTGTACGCCGCGCGCAAGGCCGTCGCCGATGCCGCAGGCGACCTGCCCAATCTCGCGCGGTGGGGCGCGGCGCTCGCCGCGCGCCCCGCGGTCGCCAAGGCGATGCGCGCCGCCGCGTAACGGCGACATCGCACATAGGCGGACGGCGTAGCCCGGGTTGAGCGAAGCGAAACCCGGGTGGCCGCGGCAATCGGGCACCTTGGCCCCGGGTTTCGCATTCACTCAACCCGGGCTACGCCTACGCCGAGCGGTCGGTCAGCGGGGAGCTTCGCGAAACAGCCGGTACTCGCCGAACTCGCCGAGCGGCGCGAGCCGCGCGCGCGTCGCTTCGGGCAGGTCGGCGAGATCGCGCGCGCGCAGCACGATGAAATCGGCGGCGTCGTCGTCGAGGAAAGGCGCCAGCGCCGCGACGTCGGCCAGCTTCAGCAGCTTGCCGCGGGCGTAGAACTCGGCGGAGACGGGCCGCTGCCCGACGTAGATCAGGCGCCCGGAGGCGCCGCCGCGCTGCGCGTCCACGGCGCGCACCAGCGCCCGGTGCGACAGCTCGGTCTCGAAGCGGTGGTTGAGCGCCACGATGCCGGCGACGAACCCCAGCGCAAGCACGAGGCAGGCGACCACCACGGTGCGCACGCCCGGCCGCAACGCCGACTCGCCGGCGGCGACCGGCCGCCACACGTCGGCGAGGAGCAGCGCGAACGCGGGCACCCCCGGCAGCACGTAGGTCGCGAGCACGTTGCCGGACACCGTGAAGAACAGCATCGGCGTCGTCGTCCACAGCAGCAGGTAGACGAGCCACGGGTCGGCCACGAGGCGCGAGAGGTCGGCGCGCCGGCGGACGGCGGCGCGACCGAGCCACGCCAGCGCGGTGACCGACCACGGCAGCGCGGCGACGATCCAGAACAGCCAGATCATGCCGCGCGGACGCGCGTGCGCCGCGCCGTAGAGGTCGCCCTTCCATCCCGGCTCGACGAAGCGCTTCCAGTGCTCGCCGACGAGGAAATAGTCGAGGAATCCCGGCGCCGCGCGTTCCGCCGCCCAGTACCAGGGCACGACGAGCACGGCGGCCAGCGCGGTGCCGGTGAGCCACGGCAACGCGCTCCACGCCGCGCGCCACTGCCGGGTCCACAGCGTCCAGGCGCCGATCGGAACGAACGTCAGCACCGCGGCCACCGGACCTTTGGCGAGGAGGCCGATCGCGAGGCCCACGAAGAACGCGATGCCGCTCGCGCGCCGCGCAGCGGCCGGCCCGTTCAGCGCGAGCCAGAACGCGGCCATCGAGAGCGTGGTGCCGAGGCACAGCGCGGGGTCGGTCATCACCGCGCCGGCGGCGACGAAGACGATGCCGGTGGCGGCGAACGGCGCCAGCGTCCACAGCGCCAGGTCGCGTCCGCCGCGCAGCGCGGCGAGTCCGTAGACCAGCGCGGCGCAGCCGCCGAGCAGCAGGAACGACGGCAGCCGCGCCGCGAACTCGTTGACGCCGAGCACGGCCATCGCCGCCGCCGACAGCCACGTCGACAGCGGCGGCTTGCCCCAGAACGCGACGCCGTACTCGAACTGCGGCGTCACCCAGTCGCCGGTCTCCAGCATCTTGCGCGCGATTTCCGCGTAGCGGGATTCGGTCGAATCCATCAGCGGATACGCGGCCAGCGTGAGCAGCCTCACGCCGACGACGACCGCGATCGCCACGGCGAGCGCGCGCCGCTCGCGCGCGGTCAGCGCGAAGGCCATGCCGCGGGCTGCGCGATGCCGGCTTGCGCGTGCCCCTCGACCGCGAGGGGCCGCCCCGGCGCGAGGCTCTGCTGGACGAGGTAGAGCGGGCGCTGCTTCACCTCGATGAACATCCGCGCGAGGTACTCGCCGATGATCCCGAGCGCCATCAGCTGCAGCCCGCCGAGGAACAGGATCAGCACGACCAGCGTCGGGTAGCCGGCGACCGGGTCGCCGTAGAGCAGCGTCTTGAAGATCACGTAGACGCCGCGCCCGAACGCGACGAGCGCCGTGAGGAGTCCCATGTAGCTCGCGATCTTGAGCGGCACCACCGAGAACGACGTGATGCCTTCGAGCGCGAAGTTCCACAGCCGCCAGTAGTTCCACTTGGTTTCGCCGGCGTAGCGGGCGTCGCGGTCGTACGCGAGCTCCCTCGCCGGAAAGCCGATCCACGCGAACAGCCCCTTCATGAAGCGGCTGCGCTCGGGAAAGCGCCGCAGCGCCGCGACGGCGCGGCGCGACAGCAGGCGGAAGTCGCCGACGTCCTCGGGGATGTCGATGGTGCCCATGCGGCCGATCGCGCGATAGAACGCGCGCGCGGTCGCCTTCTTCAGCCAGCTCTCCTGCGCGCGGCTCGAACGGCGCATGAGGACGATGTCGCTGCCTTCCTGCCACGCGCGCACCATCTCGGGAATCAGCTCGGGCGGATCCTGCAGGTCGGCGTCGATGACGATCACCGCGTCGGCGCTCGCGCTGTCGAGGCCGGCGCTCATCGCGATCTCCTTGCCGAAGTTGCGCGAGAGGTCGATGACCGCGACCCGGTCGTCGGCGCGGTGCAGGGCCGTCAGCAGCGCCATCGTCGTGTCGCGGCTGCCGTCGTTGACGTAGATGATCTCGGCGGCGGCGGGCAGGCCGTCGAGCACCGCGGCGAGCCGGCGGTGGAACTCCGGCAGCACCTCCTGCTCGTTGTAGACGGGCACGACGACCGACAGCGTGTAGCGCGCGCCCGGGGCGGCCGGCGCAACCGCGGGAGTTGCGTTCAGTGAGTTCCATGCGCGCAGCGCCAAAAAAATCACGGCCGGCGGGGAGGACCCGGCCGGCCGTGGGATCGTTCCGTCGCGAAACGGGATGCCGTCCCGCCTACTTCAGGTGGTTCGACACCAGCTTGGTCATTTCGAACATCGACACCTGCTTCTTGCCGCCGAACACGGCGCGGAGCTTTTCGTCCGCGTCGATCATGCGCTTGTTGACGGCGTTCTGCAGGTTGTTCTTCTTGATGTAGGCCCAGATCTTCTTCGTCACTTCGGTGCGGGGCAGCGGCAGCGCGCCCACGACCGCCGCGAGCACGGCCGAGGGCGTCATCGCCTTCATGAACGCGGCATTCGGCTTGCGCTTGACCGCCGGCTTCTTCGCGGCGGCCTTCTTGGCTGCCGGTTTCTTCGCGGGGGCCTTCTTGGCTGCCGGCTTCTTGGCTGCCGGTTTTTTCGCAGCCGCCTTCTTCGCGGCGGGCTTCTTTGCGGCGGGTTTCTTTGCAGCTTTCTTGGCAGTAGCCATAGTTCTCCTTCCTATGAGTAGATGCGCAACGAAATGCCTTTGCACTCTGAAGCAGACCCTCCTGTCATGGGCGATACCTGCTCCATCGAGGGAAACTATACCGCATTCCCGAGGGAAGGGAATGCCCGCAATGGGGTTTTTTCATTCGGCGCGACAGCGCTGTTGCGCGGCGCGGCGCGACCGCGTCGCCGCTGTTGCGGACGCGGCGTCGCGCCGGACGGGCGCTTGAGCCGCTGCTCCCGCGGTGCGACACTGGCGGCCGCTGTCTTGCCGGCCTCGCCATGCGCGCCCTTCGCCTCCCGCTCCTCGTGCTCGCCGCCATGGCGCTCGGCGCCTCCGCGGGCGCGGCGCCGGCCGCGAGCCCCGCGCATTCCCCGCCCGATTCGCGCGGCCTGCTGTTCCGGGTGGAGAAGGCGGGCATCGCGCCGTCGTACGTCTTCGGGACGCTGCACTCGGCGGACCCCCGCGTGACCGCCCTCGCCGCTCCGGTGGCGCGGGCGTTCGGCGAGGCGCGGACCTTCGCCACCGAGGGCCGGCTCTCCGACGGCGAGATCGCGCGCTTCTTCGACGCGGCGCAGTTCGACGACGGGCGCCGGCTGGGCGAGTTCTTCGACGATGCGACGCTCGCGCAGATCCGGGTGCGGCTGGGAACGCGCGCGCCGGCCGCGGCGACGTTCGACCGGCTGAAGCCCTGGGCGGTGATGCTGCTGCTGGCCGAAGCGCCGCCGGGCGCCGGCGACGACGGCGAGACGCTCGACCAGCGGCTGCTCGCCGACGCGCAGCGACGCAAGCTCGCGGTCGTCGGCCTGGAGCTCCCGGACGAGCAGGTGGCGGCTTTCGACGCGATCAGCCTGCCGGCGCAGGTGGCGCTGGTCAGGTTCCTGCTGGCGAACCGCGAGGCGCTCGCGCGCGAGCACGACGCGGTGATCGCAGCCTGGCTCGCCCGCGACCTCGCCGCGCTCGCCGCCATCAACGCCGCGCAGGCGCGCCGCCATCCCGACGTCGCGCCCCACCTCGCGGAGATGAGCCGCCACCTCGTCGAAAACCGGTCGGTCCAGATGGCGCACCGGCTGTTCCTGCCGCTGCGCGGCGGCCGCGTGTTCGTCGCGGTGGGCGCCCTGCACCTGCACGGCCCGAACAGCCTGCTGGCGCTGCTGCGCGAACAGGGTTACCGTGTCCGTCGCGTATTCTGAGACCCCACGATGAAGATCGCCGACCTGCGCACCGAGTACATGCGCGAATCCCTGGACGAGCGGCACGTCGACACGGATCCCTTCCGCCAGTTCGCGCGCTGGTTCGACGAGGCCGTCAAGGCCGAGATGCCCCAGCCGAACGCGATGACGCTCGCGACCGTCGGCGGCGACCTGCGCCCGGCGGCGCGCATCGTCCTGCTCAAGGAATTCGACAGCGCGGGCTTCGTGTTCTACACCAGCCACGCGAGCCACAAGGGGCAGGCGCTCGCGGCGAATCCGCAGGCGGCGCTGCTGTTCCACTGGGTCCTGCTCGAGCGGCAGGTGCGCATCGAAGGCGTGGCCGGCCAGGTCGACGCGGCGGAAGCCGACGCGTACTTCGCCGAACGCCCGCGCGCCGCGCGGCTGGGCGTCTGGGCCTCGCCGCAGAGCGAGGTCGTCGACGGCCGCGCGGCGCTCGAGGCGCGCTTCGCGGCGGCCGAGGCACAGTACCGCGACGCCGGCGAGCGCGTGCCGCGGCCGCCGCACTGGGGCGGCTACCGGGTGATCCCACAGCATGCTCGAGTTCTGGCAGGGCCGCCGCTCCCGCATGCACGACCGGATCAGGTACCGCCGCCATTCCGACCCCGGAGCCTGGGTCATCGACAGCTTGGCGCCGTGAGCCTGGGAGCAGGGGCCCCGCGCAGCGGGGATGCGACCGCGGCGAATCGGCGCGGGAGGCCGACAACGCAGGCGCTCGCAGCTCGAGCACGCCGCGGAGGCCGACGCCGTGAGCCGGGGAGCCGCGGCGCCCACGCTCGCGCTGCTGATTCCGCTCGGCATCGCGAACCACACGATCCTCGGGGGGAGCCGCGTCGTCGCGTCGCTCGACGCGCTGTCGCTGGGCGCGTCGCCGTTCACGGTCGGCGTGCTGATGGCGCTGTTCGCGCTGCTGCCGATGTTCTCCGCCGTCGCCGTGGGGCGGCTGTCCGACCGCATCGGCGTGCGCCGGCCGATGCTGGTCGGGTCGGTCGGGCTCGGCATCGGCGCGGCGCTGCCGTTCGTCTGGCGCGGGCTGCCGGCGCTGTTCGTCAGCCGCGACGCATCCTCGGCCTGTCGTTCATGGTGTTCCAGCTCGCCACGCAGCGCGCCACCGGCGACATCGGCGGCCCGACGGACCGCGCGCGCAACTTCAGCATGCTGGCGCTCGGCTACTCGGTTTCCGGGTTCATCGGCCCGCTGGCCGCCGGTTTCTCGATCGATCATTTCGGGTATCGCGCGCCGCCTTCGCCGCTGCTGGCGGCCGTGTCGCTGCTCCCGGTCGGCGTGCTCGCCCGGAGCCGGTTCCCGCTGCCCGGGCGCGCAATCGCGCCGCGGCGCCGCGCATCACGGCGGCGTGCGCACGCTGCTGCGCAACCGGACGCTGCGCAACGTCCTGGCGATCAACACGCTGCTCTCGTCGGGCTGGGACCTGCACATGGTGTTCGTGCCGATCTACGGCGCCCGCATCGGGCTCTCCGCGTCCGAGATCGGCATGGTGCTGGCGGTGTTCGCGTCGGCGACGATCGTCATCCGCATGCTCACTGCCGCTGATCATGCGCCGCCTGACCGAGCGGCAGGTGCTGACGTGGGCGCTCGCTCGTCAGCGGCGCGGCGTACTGCGTGTTTCCCGTACGCGCAGGGCGCGGCCACGCTCGCCGCGCTGTCGTTCGTGCTGGGCCTGGGGCTGGGCAGCGGGCAGCCGATGGTGATGTCGCTGCTGCACACGCACGCGCCTGCCGAGCGGATCGGGGAGGCCGTCGGCGTGCGGATGTCGCTGATCCAGGGCGCGTCCGTCTTCGTGCCGCTGCTGTTCGGCGCGCTCGGATCCTCGCTCGGCCTCGCGCCGGTGTTCTGGTCGATGGGTGCGTGCCTCGTGTATGGCGGCGTGCTCGCGCGCCGGCGCGAGCGCGGCTGAACGCGGCGCCGGCGCTCAGCCGGCGGCGGTGCGCCGTTTCAGCCGTTCGGCGAAATGCTTGCGGAACTTCGCGACCTTCGGCGCGACGACCGCCTGGCAGTACGGCTGGCCGCCGTTGCGCGCGTAGTACTCCTGATGGTAGTTCTCGGCCGGAAAGAACGTCGCCGCATCGGCGATCTCGGTGACGATCGGGTCGCGCCAGAGCTTCGCCGCGCCGAGCTCGGCGACGACCGCGGCGGCCGTCGCGCGCTGCTCGGGTGTCGCGCAGAACATCGACGGAACGGTACTGCGTGCCGACGTCGTTGCCCTGGCGGTTGCGCGTGGTCGGATCGTGGATCGTGAAGAACACGGTGAGCAGGTCGCGGAACGAAACCACGGCCGGGTCGAAGGTGATCCTGACCACCTCGGCGTGGCCGGTGCGCCCGCCGCAGACGTCGTCGTAGGTGGGGTCGGGCCGGGCGCCTCCGGCGTAGCCCGATTCGACGGAGATCACGCCGGCGAGGTCGTCGAACACCGCCTCGAGGCACCAGAAGCAGCCTCCGCCCAGGATCGCGGTTTCGGTGGGGGCGGCAGTCGGGGAAAGGGGTGGCATCGCGGGCTCCGGTCGGGGATGGCGGGTCGGTAGGACAGCGCGGCGGGGTGCGGCGTTCCGGCGCTGTGGTTGGTCGCGGCGCCGCTGCGCAAGCTTACAGGGCGCTGCGACGACGCGCCCAAGCGCGCCGGTCCGCGCGCAACGCGGCCGCGGCGCGGATGCGATAATCGCCGGCGCGATCAAACGGGGAGGGCGAGCGAACCATGGGGCAGCTGCGGCGCGGACAGGTACGCCACGCTGTCGGGGAGGGGCGCGCGCTGCCGGGCGCCCGGGGGCTGCCCGCGCGCGCCGGCCGCGGTGCGCCGCCGCGGCGGGTTCCCGCGGCGTGAGGGCGCTCTCCCGGCTGCTGGCCGCGCTGATCCTTTTCCTGTGGCGCGTCGCGGCGCGGATGCGCGCGATCGGGATCGCCCGCGCCGCCTCCGCCCTCTCGTTCACCACGCTGCTCGCGCTGGTGCCGCTGGCCACCGTGGCGCTCACCTTCGTCGCCGGTTTTCCGGTGTTCCAGCAGTGGCTCGACACCCTCGAGCGCTTCCTCCTGCAGCACATGCTGCCCGCGACCGCCGAGAACGTCGTCCATCACTACATCCGCGAATTCACCGAGAATGCCGCGAGCCTCACCGGGATCTCGATCCTGTTCATCGCCGCGACGGCCGCGATGGCCACCGCGACGATCGAGCGCGAGATCAATCTGATCTGGGGCATCTCGCGCCGGCGCCCGCTGGGGCGGCGGATCGTCATCTACGCGCTCGGCCTCACCGTGGGCCCCGTTCTGGTCGGCGCGAGCCTGTCGCTCACCACGTGGCTGCTCACCCAATCGCTGGCGGCACTGCCGCTCGGGGCTCCGTTCTCCGCGCTGCTCCTCGAACCGCTGCCGCTGGTATTCACCACGGCCGCGCTGGCCGTGCTCTACATCGCGGTCCCGGCGCGGCCGGTGGCCGGGCGGCACGCGCTGATCGGCGCGTTGCTGGCGGCGCTGGCGTTCGAGGGCGCCAAGCACGGCTTCGCGTTCTACCTGACGCAGGTGCCGACGTACCGCCTCGTCTACGGCGCCGTCGCTTTCCTGCCGGTGTTCCTGATCTGGATCCACCTGTGCTGGCTCATCGTGCTCGCCGGCGCGGCGATCACGGCGACGCTGGAGGACTCAGCGCCGCCGAGCAGCCGGTGAGAGCCGCGGCTTGCCGAATCGGGACAGCCACGCTACCCTTCGCCAAGTTTCCCAGTCCTGGAGCAATTACCTCGTGTGGTCCCTCATTCAAGCGGCCGGCTGGCCGATCTGGCCCCTGATTTTCGCTTCGATCATCGCGCTGGCCCTCATCTTCGAGCGGATGTGGTCGCTGCGCCAGAGCGCGGTCGCCCCCGAAGGCATGGTCGAGCGCGTGCTCGCGGAATACCGCCAGGGCGAGGCGACGCCGGAGCTCGTCACCAAGATCGCGATGCAGGGGCCGCTCGGGCGCGTGCTCGCCGCGGGCCTCGCCAACGTGAAGAGCCCGCGCCCGGTGATGAAGGAGGCGATCGAGGAGGTCGGCCGGATCGTCTCCTACGATCTCGGACGCTTCCTCACCACGCTCGGCACGATCGCCGCGATGGCGCCGCTGCTCGGCCTGTTCGGCACCGTGGTCGGGATGATCGAGATCTTCGGGTCGCAGACCGCGGGCGGCTCCAATCCGCTGCAGCTCGCGCACGGCATCTCGGTCGCGCTGTACAACACGGCGTTCGGTCTCATCGTCGCGATCCCGAGCATGATCTTCTACCGGCACTTCCGCGCCAAGGTCGACGGCCTCGTCGTCGAGATGGAGCAGCAGGCGATCCGGCTCGTGGACTTCGCGCACGGCGAGCGCATCTGACCGGCTCCCCGCGTACTGACGACATGAACCTGCGCGGAAACAGCACCCGGGAGGATCCGGAGATCAACTTCATCCCGTTGATCGACGTCCTGCTCGTCATCCTGATCTTCCTGATGGTGACGACCACCTACCAGCGCGTCGCCGAGCTGCAGATCACGCTGCCCGAGGCCGACGCCGACCAGATGAAGCAGCGGCCGAAGGAGATCAACGTCGGCGTCGACGCCCAGGGCCGCTACGTCATCGACCGCGCGACGCTCACGTTCACCACGGTCGCGGCGCTGGCCGATGCGCTGAAGAGCGCCGCGGGCGAGGCGAAGGATCCGGTGGTCGTCGTCAACGCCGACGCCAACGCCACGCACCAGTCGGTGATCCACGTGATGGAGGCCGCGCGCGCGGCCGGCCTCGTCCACCTCACGTTCGCCACGCAAGCCCCGGGCAAGTGACGCGTCGCGGCCCGGGTTGATCGAATGCGAAACCCGGGGGACGGTGCTTCCTTGCGCCGCCCGCCCCGGATTTCACCGGCGCTCAATCCGGGCTACGCACGCGATCCGCGCTACGCACGATGACCTTCGCCGAACGCCTCGTCGCCGCGTGGTACGCACCGCGACTGACGCCGCTCACGCTGCCGCTCGCTGCCGCTGTCGGCGCTGTTCGCCGGCGCGGTCGCGCTGCGGCGCGCGCTCTATCGCGCCGGCGTGCTGCGCGCGCGCGGCTGCCGGTGCCGGTGGTCGTCATCGGCAACATCACGGTCGGCGGGAGCGGCAAGACGCCGCTGGTCGCCGCGCTCGCGAGCGCGCTGGCGGCGCGCGGCTGGCGCCCCGGCATCGTGAGCCGCGGCTACGGCCGCCGGACGGCGCGGCCGGCGATGCGCCGCTGCTGGTCGCGCGCGATCGACCCGGCGCTGGCCGGCGACGAGCCGGTGCTGCTCGCGCGCGCCGGCTTTCCCGTCGCCGTCGCCGCGCGATCGGGTGGCCGCGGCATCGCGCGCTGCTGGCGGCGCATCCCGAGTGCGACGTGATCCTTGCCGACGACGGGCTGCAGCACTTGCGCCTCGCGCGCGACGTCGAGATCGCGGTGATCGACGCGGCGCGCGGCCTCGGCAACGGCTGGCGCTGCCTGCCGGGCCGCTGCGCGAAGCGCGGTCGCGCCTCGCGACGGTCGACGCGGTCGTCGCGCTCGTGCCGCGACGGCGATCGCGCGCGGCGGCGTGGCCCGGCGCGCTCGCGATGACGCTCGCCGGCGACGTCGTTCCACCGCGTCGACGCCACCGGCGTCACGCGCCGGCGCCGCTGCGTTCCGCCGGCGCCGGCGTGCACGCGCTGGCCGGCATCGGCAATCCGCGAGCGGTTCTTCGACGCGCTGCGCGCGCTGGGCATCGGCGCCGTCGCGCATTCGTTTCCGGACCACCATCGCTTCAGTCGCCGCCGATCTCGCGCTGCCGGGCGCGACGCGCGATCCTGATGACCGAGAAGGATGCGGTAAAATGCGAAGCTTCGCCGACGAGCGCTGCTGGTACCTGCCGGTGCGCGCGCGACGTCGATCCGGCGCTGGTCGCCCGGGTCGAGGAGAGGATTCGTGGACGCCAAGCTGCTTGAAATCCTGGTCTGCCCGGTCACCAAGGGCCCGCTGGTCTACGACAAGCGAGAAGCAGGAGCTGATCTCGCGGTCGGCGCGGCTCGCGTATCCGATCCGCGACGGCATCCCGGTGATGCTCGAAGACGAGGCGCGGCGAGCTCGAAGCCGGACCGGAATGCGAGCAGTGCGGGTGAGCGACGCCCGGAGGGTGCCCGACGGCAACCGTCGCGCGTCACGCTCCGTGCCACGTCGACCGACGATGACTTCACCGTCCTCATCCCCGCCCGCTACGCGTCGACGCGGCTGCCGGGCAAGCCGCTCGCCGACCTCGCCGGCAAGCCGATGGTCGTGCGCGTCGCCGAGCGGCGCGCGCAGCCGGCGCGCAGCGCGTCGTCGTCGCGACCGACGACGCAGCGCATCGCCGCGGCGGTCGCGCGCGCACGGCTTCGACGGCCTGCATGACGCGCGGCGATCACCCGACCGGCACCGACCGGCTCGCCGAGGCCGCGCATGCGCTCGGCCTGCGCCGACGACGCGATCGTCGTCAACGTGCAGGGCGACGAGCCGCTGCTCGAGCCGGCGCTGATCCGGCAGATGGCCGACGCTGCTCGCGGCCCATCCGGACGCGGCGATCGCGACGGCCTGCCATCCGATCGCCGACGCCGGCCGAAGCGTTCAATCCCGAACGTCGTCAAGGTCGTGCTCGACCGCGCCGGCTACGCGCTGTACTTCAGCCGGGCGACGATTCCCTGGGCGCGCGACGCGTTCGCCGCCGGACCGCGACGCGCTGCCCGCCGGCCTGCCGCTGTATCGCCACTACGGCCTCTACGCGTACCGCGTCGGATTCCTGCGCGCGTTCCCGGCGCTGCCGCCGGCGCCGATCGAGCGCTTCGAGGCGCTCGAGCAGCTGCGCGCGCTGTGGCACGGCTACCGGATCGTCGTCGCTAGTGACGACCGGGCACGCCGGCCCCGGGCGTGGACACGCCCGAGGACCTCGAGCGCGTGCGCGCGCTCTACGCGCGCGGTGCGGCCGCGTGACTCCGCGCATTTGACCGTCGCCGCGCGATTGCCGCCAGAATCGGAGCGCGACGGCAGCGGTCCGGCCGCACCTGTGCAGGCGTCGACGGCGCGCACGACCGCGCATCCGCGGCACCGCCCTCCCACTCACTGAGAGCCACCATCATGCGACTGATTCTGCTCGGCCCGCCCGGCGCCGGAAAAGGCACGCAAGCCGCCTTCATCACCCAGGCCTACGGCATTCCGCAGATCTCCACCGGCGACATGCTGCGCGCCGCGATCAAGGCGGGCACGCCGCTCGGCCTCGCCGCGAAGAAGGTGATGGACAGCGGCGGCCTCGTGTCCGACGACATCATCATCGGCCTGGTCAAGGACCGTCTCGCAGGCGCCCGACTGCGCCAACGGTTACCTGTTCGACGGCTTCCCGCGCACGATTCCGCAGGCCGACGCGCTGCGCGAGCGCCGGCGTCGCCTCGACTTCGTGCTCGAGATCGACGTGCCCGACGCCGCGATCATCGAGCGGATGAGCGGGCGCCGCGTGCACCCCGCCGTCCGGCCGCACCTACCACGTCAAGTACAACCCGCCGCGGGTCGCGGGCAAGGACGACGTGACCGGCGAGGACCTGATCCAGCGCGACGACGACGCGCGAGGAGACGGTGCGCAAGCGCCTCGACGTCTACCACGCGCAGACCGAGCCGCTGGTCGCGTACTACGCCGATGGGCGGCCACCGGCGACGCCGCGCGCGCCGAAGTATCGCAAGGTGAGCGGCATCGGCTCCGTCGAGGCCATCGGCGACGCCGTGCGCGCTGCGCTGGCGGCCTGACCCGTCGCCTCAGCTGCCTCGCCGATGACCGAACCGAATGTCGCCGGCGCAGTTCCGGTGGTGAGCGTGATCGTGCGCAGCGCGGGGCGGCCCGCGCTTCCCGCAGCGCTTGCGTCGATTGCGGCGCAGGACTATCCCGCGATCGAGGTGATCGTCGTCGCGCTCCCGGGCCCGGCGCTCCGCCGCGGTCCCGGACACCTGCGGGCCGCATCCGTGCGGCTGGTGCAGTGCGGGACGCACCGTCAGCCGCGCGCCGGCCGCGAACGCCGGGCTCGATGCCGCGACCGGCGACTGGATCACGTTCCTCGACGAGACGACGTGTTCCTGCCCGGCCACCTCAGCGCGCTGATGGCGGCGCGCGTCGGCGCGCCGGCCGCCGCGGTGATCCATGGCGTGCGCGCAGGCGTGTCCTCGCCGACGGCCGCGACGGTCGGTTCGGCCAGCCGCTACTGCCTCGCCGCAGCTCTACGAGCGCAATTTCATCCACCTGTCGTCGGCGCTGTTCACGCGCGCGCTGGTGGAACAGGGCTGCCGCTTCGACGCCACGCTGCCCGTGCATCACGACTGGGACCTGTTCCTGCAGATGGCGCAGCGCGCCACGTTCCGCTTCGTGCCGCGGGCCGAGCTTCCAGTGGAACGCCGCCGCCGGCGGCCCGGGGCGCCGGCGACGGCATCACCGCGGCCGACGAAGCGTCGCGCCAGTGCCGCGAGCGCTGCTCGCCAAGTGGGCCGGTCGCCGCGATGCGCTCATCGAGCGGACCGAGCCGCTCCTGCGCTCTGCCGCCGAAGCGCGCCCAGCGCCGCGACTCGGCGCGCGGACGCGCCAGCTGCCGGGAGGTGCTCGCGCAGAGTCCGCACGACCCGTGGGCGCTCAACCTGCTCGCGTCGATCCAGCGCGATACCGGCCACGCGAGCGATGCCCGGCGTACGCAGCTGCTGGCCGTCTCGGTGCAGCCGCGCAATCCCGCGCTGGTCTTCAACCTGGCGCTGCTCTATCGCGCCCAGGGCAACCTCGAGCGCGCGGCGTTCTGCTGCGACCGGGCGCTCGTCCTGGATGCGGGTTTCGCCCCCGCCCAGCGGCTGCTCGACGAGCTCGCGCGCATGCGCGATCGCGGGCTGGAACCCGCCCCCGCTGCAACCTCCGTCCTTTCCAACCTGACCGCCACCGACATCATGCCCAAGCGCAATGCCTTCTACGCCCAGTCCGGCGGGGTGACCGCCGTCATCAACGCCAGCGCGGCCGGCGTCATCGAGACCGCGCGCCGGCACAAGGACAGGATCGGCAGGGTCTACGCCGGCCGCAACGGCATCATCGGCGCGCTCACCGAGGACCTGATCGACACCAGCCGCGAGCCCGCGCGGGCGATCGAGGCGCTGAAGCACACGCCGGCCGGCGCGTTCGGGTCGTGCCGCTACAAGCTGAAGGGCCTCGAGGAGAACCGCGCCCAGTACGAGCGCCTGATCGAGGTGTTCCGCGCGCACGACATCGGCTACTTCTTCTACAACGGCGGCAACGATTCGGCCGACACCTGCCTCAAGGTGTCGCAGCTCTCGGAGCGTCTTGGCTATCCGCTCGTCGCCGTGCACGTGCCGAAGACCGTCGACAACGACCTGCCGATCACCGATAACTGCCCCGGCTTCGGGTCGGTCGCGAAGTACGTGGCGGTGTCGATGCGCGAGGCGGCGTTCGACGTCGCGTCGATGGCGAAGACGTCGACCAAGGTCTTCGTGCTGGAGGTGATGGGCCGGCACGCGGGCTGGATCACCGCGGCGGCCGGCATGGCGGAGGACGCGGCGACGCCGATCCCGCTGGTGCTGCTGTTCCCGGAGATCGTGTTCGACGAGGCGAGGTTCCTGGCCGCCGTCGACGACAAGGTCAAGCGCTTCGGCTACTGCTGCGTGGGGGTCTCGGAAGGGCTCAAGAACGCCGCCGGAGCGCTGATGGCGGAGGCCGGCACGCGGGACGCGTTCGGCCATGCGCAGCTCGGGGGCGTGGGGCCGATGATCGCGGCGCTGGCCAAGGACAAGCTCGGCTACAAATATCACTGGGCGGTCGCCGATTACCTGCAGCGCTCGGCGCGGCACATCGCGTCGAAGATGGACGTCGCGCACGCGTACGCGGTCGGCAAGGCGGCGGTCGAGCTCGCCGTGGCCGGGCACAACGCGGTGATGCCGGCGATCGAGCGCACGTCCGACAAGCCGTATCGCTGGAAGATCGCGGTCGCCCCGCTGACCAAAGTCGCCAACGTCGAGAAGATGCTGCCGCGCAATTTCATCACCGCCGACGGCTTCGGCATCACGGCGAAGGCGCGCGCCTACCTCGCGCCGCTGATCCGCGGCGAGGACTTCCCGCCGTTCAAGGACGGGCTGCCGCAGTACGTCCGCTTGAAGAACGTCGCCGTGCCGAAGAAGCTCGCCGCCGAATTCAAGGTTTGATGATCGCGATTGCGTAGCCCGGCGTCGAGCGGAAGGCGAAACCCCGGGGCAATCGTGGCCATTGCCACGCGCGAAAGTGGGGTCACGAAAGTGGGGTCAGACACTACTTTTCACGAAAAGTAGTGTCTGACCCCACTTTCGCGAAGGAGCTGCCATGCCGAAGACGATCGACTATTTCTTCACGCCGGTCTCGCCCTGGACCTACCTCGGCCACGACCGCCTGCTCGCGATCGCGGCGAAGCGCGGCGCGACCGTCGCGCCGAAGCTCGTGGACTTGGGGCAGGTCTTCCCGATCTCCGGCGGCCTGCCGCTGCCGAAGCGGGCGCCGCAGCGGCAGGCCTACCGGCTGACGGAACTCGCGCGCTGGCGCGATTACCTCGGCGTCCCCATCAATTTCCAGCCGAAGTTCGGCGCGGCGTCGGGCGATCCGGGATGCCGCTGGATCCTCGCGGCGCGGGAGCACGGGGCGCAGCCCGCGCTCGCCCTCGCCGGCGCGATCATGCGCGCGCGCTGGGCCGAGGAGCGCGACATCGCCGACGAGGCCACGCTGGCCGCCATCGCCGCGGCGCTCGGCCAGGACGCCGGGGCGCTGGCCGCGCGGGCGGCCACACCCGAGATCGCGGCCGCCTACGAGGCCGACACCCGGGAGGCGATCGACCGCCAGGTGTTCGGCGCGCCGACGTACGTCTACCGCGACGAGCTGTTCTGGGGGCAGGACCGGCTCGACTTCCTGGACCGCAAACTGGCACAATAGCGTGTTTGCCAGACGGCGCCCGGTCCCCCGGACGCCGCCCCCGGGGAACGGGCGGGAGGACACGCGAAAGCGCGCGGGAAGAATCGCCCTCCGAAACGCCCCGGTTCAGGGCCGGTAACAGGCCCGAGCCGCGGCTTCCCCTTGGCTATTCGCCACCATCAGGGTTAGGGAGAACCGCAATGTCCACAAGTGTCATCTTCGCGCTCGCCTGCGCGGTCGTCGCGATCGTCTACGGCTTCGTGTCGATCGGCTGGATCATGAAAAAGCCGGCCGGCAACGAGCGGATGCAGGAAATCGCCGCCGCCATCCAGGCCGGCGCGCAGGCGTACCTCAACCGCCAGTACATGACGATCGGCATCGTCGGCGTCGTCCTGTTCGTCGTCATCTGGTGGGCGCTCGGCGGCCTCGACCGCCGGCGGCTTCGCCATCGGCGCGATCCTGTCGGGGCTCGCCGGGTACATCGGGATGAACGTCTCGGTGCGCTCGAACGTGCGCACCGCCGAAGCGGCGCGCACCGGCCTCAACGAAGCGCTGGCGGTCGCGTTCCGCGGCGGCGCCATCACCGGCATGCTGGTCGTCGGCCTGGGCATGCTGGGCGTGGCGGGCTTCTACCTGTTCCTGCTCGGCTCGGCGCCGGGCACGCCCAACCTGATGAAGGAGGGCCTGCACCACGTGATCCAGCCCCTGGTCGGCCTCGCGTTCGGCGGCTCGCTGATCTCGATCTTCGCGCGGCTGGGCGGCGGCATCTTCACCAAGGGCGCCGACGTCGGCGCCGACCTCGTCGGCAAGGTCGAGGCGGGAATCCCGGAAGACGACCCGCGCAATCCCGCGGTGATCGCCGACAACGTGGGCGACAACGTCGGCGACTGCGCCGGCATGGCCGCCGACCTGTTCGAGACCTACGCCGTGACCATTGTCGCGACGATGCTGCTCGGCGCGCTGCTGCTCAAGTCCAACGCCGAAGCCGCGGTCACCTATCCGCTGGTGCTGGGCGGCTGGTCGATCCTCGCCTCGATCGTCGGCTGCTACTTCGTCAAGGCGCGCGACGGCGGCAAGATCATGAACGCGCTCTATCGCGGGCTGATCGTCGCCGGCGTCATCTCCGCGATCGGCTTCTACTTCATCACCGACCGGATGATGGGCGGGGTCACGGCCTCGAATCCCGAGCTGACCACGATGCGCCTCTGGGGCGCCGGGCTCATCGGCCTCGCGCTGACGGCGGCGATGGTCGTCATCACCGAGTACTACACGGCCACGGAATACAAGCCGGTGCGCCACATCGCCGAGGCCTCGACCACGGGCCACGCCACCAACATCATCGCCGGCATCGGCGTGTCGATGAAGGCCACCGCGTGGCCGGTGATCGCCGTGTGCGTCGCGATCTGGGCATCCTTCCTGCTCGCCGGCCTGTACGGCATCGCGATCGCGGCCACGTCGATGCTGTCGATGGCCGGCATCATCGTCGCGCTCGACGCCTACGGCCCGATCACCGACAACGCGGGCGGCATCGCGGAAATGGCGAAGCTGCCGGACTCCGTGCGCGCGATCACCGACCCGCTGGACGCCGTCGGCAACACGACCAAGGCGGTGACCAAGGGCTACGCGATCGGCTCCGCCGGCCTCGCGGCGCTGGTGCTGTTCGCCGACTACACGCACGCGCTCGACTCGGCGCAGATCGGCGTCTCCTTCGACCTGTCGAACTACAAGGTGATCGTCGGCCTCTTCATCGGCGGCCTCATCCCCTACCTCTTCGGCGCGATGGCGATGGAGGCGGTCGGCCGCGCCGCGGGCGCGGTGGTCGTCGAGGTGCGCCGGCAGTTCAAGGAGATCAAGGGCATCATGGAAGGCACCGCGAAGCCCGAGTACGGCGTCGCGGTCGACATGCTGACGAAGGCGGCGATCAAGGAAATGATCGTGCCGTCGCTGCTGCCGGTGCTGGTGCCGGTCGTCGTCGGCCTCGCGCTCGGGCCGCAGGCGCTGGGCGGCCTGCTGATGGGCACGATCGTCACCGGCCTCTTCGTCGCGATCTCGATGACCACCGGCGGCGGCGCCTGGGACAACGCCAAGAAGTACATCGAGGACGGCCACCACGGCGGCAAGGGCTCCGACGCGCACAAGGCGGCGGTGACCGGCGACACGGTCGGCGACCCGTACAAGGACACGGCCGGCCCCGCGGTGAACCCGCTGATCAAGATCATCAACATCGTCGCGCTGATGATCGTGCCGCTGCTCGCGGTCAACGCCGCCAAGCCGACCGCAGCCGTTCCGGCGCCGGCGGCGACGATGTCGGCACCGGCGGCTGCTCCGGCCGCGGCGCCTGCCGCCGCACCCGCGGCAGCGGCTCCGGCAATGGCCCCGACCGCTCCGGCCGCGGCACCTGCCGCCGCACCCGCGGCAGCGGCTCCGGCAATGGCCCCGGCCGCTGCGCCCGCGACACCGGCGGCGGACGCACCGAAGAAGTAGCCTCGTCGCGCACCTGATCGCGACATGCAGGGGCCGGCCGGAGCGCCGGCCCCTCTTCGATTCCGGGCGCGCATCCGGCGCGCGCGGCCGCGGTCCGACGCTCCCTCCGCAAAGGGCACCATGTTCGAGCACTTCCGAGTCTTCCTTTGCGCGCTGGCGATCGCGTCCGGCACCGCGCAGGCGCAATCGTCCCCGGTCGCGAGCGTCGCCCGCGTGGACCTCGCGCGCTACGCCGGCACCTGGTACGAGATCGCTGCTTTCCCGATGTTCTTCCAGCGCCAATGCGTCGGCGATACGACGGCGCAGTACACGCTGCGGACCGACGGCGAGATTGACGTCTACAATCGTTGCCGGACCGAAAGCGGCTTCGACGATGCGAAGGGCAGGGCCTGGTCGGGCGCCGACGCCGGGAATGCGCAGCTCAAGGTGTCATTCTTCTGGCCGTTTCGCTCCGACTACTGGGTCATCGGGTTAGCGGACGACTACGCGTGGGCGGTGGTCGGCAATCCGAACCGGAAATACCTGTGGGTGTTGTCGCGCACGCCGAGATTGCCCCCCGAGCAGCTCGAGCGGGCGCTGCAGGCCGCGTCAGCGCAGGGCTACGACCTCACGCAGCTCAAATACACGCCCCAGGGACAGGCTCCGGCGTCGCGCTAGCCGCACCGACTGCTCGCGCAAGGACCCGCCGCGCAGCCCCGGGGCCGCCCGGCGTCATGCGATCGCGCGGCAGAGGAAGAAAAGCCCGGCGCACGCAACGGCGCCACCTGCGACACGCAGTACGATGCGCCCCGCCGGCCAGCGGTGGATCGCGCCGATCGCGATGCCGATCGCGTGCAGACACCCGGTCGCGACGACGAACCCGAGGCTGTACAGAAGGGCGCTCTGCCCGAGCGGCAGCTCGGTGCCGTGCGCGTGCCCGTGAAAGACGGCGAAGAAGCCGACCAGCACGGCGGCGGCGTAGAGGGGCGGCCGGCGCTCCGTCATCACCGCGGCCCCCAGCAGGATCGCGGAGGCGGCGATTCCGGCTTCCACGCCCGGCAACGGCATGCCGAGCAGGCCGAGGAATCCGCCGAACGCCATGACGAGCGGAAACGTGACGGGCAGCACCCAGATCGCCGGTGCACCGAGCTGCGCGCCCCACAGTCCCACCGCCACCATGGCGAGCACATGGTCGAGTCCCGACACCGGATGCAGCAGCCCGGCGAGAAATCCCGCCGCCTGCCCCGATTCGACATGCGCGCCCGCGGACGGCGCGAGTGCGGCGAGGCACGCGGCGAGGACCCGGCGTGCTGCGGGCGCAATCGGCGTCATCCTCCCTCCAGCATCAGCACGAAGCGCTGGAGCGTCCAGAAGGCGCCGAGCGAGCCGACGACGTAAGCCGGGAGCAGCGCCGCGGAATCCGGCCAACGCACGTCGAGCGCCTTGAATGCGCGCGCGAGCAGCAGCATCACGGCGACGAAGGCGAGTTGCCCGACCTCCACGCCGACGTTGAACATCAGCAGCGCGAGCGGAATGTCCCCTTGGGGCAAGCCGATCGCCGTCAGGCCGCTGGCAAAGCCGAAGCCGTGCAGCAGGCCGAAGGCGAAGGCGACGACCCACGGATGCCGGATCGTGAAGCTCGTCTCGCCGCGCCGCGCGCGGACGATTTCCGGACCCAGGAACAGGATCGACAGCGCGATCGCGGCGTTGAGCGGCGGCGCCGGAACGCTCGCATAGCCGAGCGTTGCGATCGCAAGGGTGATGCTGTGCGCGACGGTGAACGCGGTGATCGTCTTCACCAGCATCCACGGCGTGCGCACGATCAGCAGCAGGCCGAGCACGAACAGCAGGTGATCGACGCCGAGCAGGATGTGCTCGATCCCCTGCGTGAGAAACGTTGCCGCGGTTGCGGCCGTGCCGCGCGGCGCCGCGAGCTCGAGCCATGGACGCGATGGCCGGACGATCTCGGTGGCGTGCGTGCCGTCGAGCCGCTCGACACGCGCCAGCACGTCGGTGATCGTCAATTGGAGCCCGGGAAACTCGATGCGCCTGCCCGCGAGGCCGTTCGGTCCGGCATCGATCCAGCGCCGTTCCACGCGCGAGTCGGTGAGCTCCTGCAGCACGGGCTCCTTCAGGTCGCGCAGCCCGTCGGGCAGCTTCAGGGCGACCGGCAGGCGCATGCCCGCGAGCACCGGCGTGCGCCACAGAACGCTGTACTGGCCCGGCGCGGTTTCCTTCAGCTCGAAATACGCCGGCCGCGACTCGTGCGCGTGCCCCGGCGGCGCGAACAGGAGAAGCGCGAGGAGAATCAGCGAGCGCATCTACTTCGGTGGCGCGGGCAGAAGCACCGTGTACTTCGCGCGCAAGTCCTTGTACGTCTGCTGCCAGGCCAGCGCCTTCCGCTCGGCGAGCCATGCGGCCTTCACGTCCGGCTCGACCTCCTCGAAGGCCGGCCCCCGGCCGGGAATCACGGTGTCGACGAAGACGAGATGCCAGCCGTAGCCGGAGGCGATGGGCCCCTGCCACGACCCCGGCGCGAGCTTGGCGACCGCGAGTGCGAACTGCGGCCCGAATTCCTTGCCGAGGTTCTCTGGCGCGCGGTCGCGGTAGTAGTCCTGGAACATGAACGGATCGGCGAGCGTGGCGGCGAGCTTCGAATCCTCGGGCTCGCCGGCGAGCTTCGCGAGCGCGCCGGCCGCGTCGTCGCGCGCGCGGGCGCCGCGGCGATCCGTGGAGAAGTACAGGTGGCGAAAGCCCACCCGGCCGGGCTGGGCAAACGTGGCGCTGTTCTTCTCGAACCAGCCCTGAAGCTCGGCCGTCGTCGGCTCGCGCGCGGCGGCCACGTCCTCGGCCAGAAACTGCATCTTCTGCGCCATGCGGCGCTTGACGATCTCGTCGTCCCGGTCGAGGCCCATCGCGAGCGCCTCGCGGTAGAGGATCTCCTGCTGGACCTTGTTCTCGACCATGCGCGCGAGCTCCTGCGGCGTCGGCTGGCGGCGCCACTGCGACTGGTACAGCAGGGTGAGCTGGGCGATCTCGTCGGGCGACAGGCGGATCTCCTTCGACGACGCGGTCGCCGGGCGTCCGGACTGCGTGAGGCTGTAGAGGCCGAACAGCACCGCGCCGATCAGCAGGAAGTGGACCAGCGGCTCGCGGAGGAGGCGTCTCATGGCGTTTGGAATGGACCGGCGCGGGCCGCGATGACGGCATCGCGGTTCGCGCACCGGTTGTGGTGTGGCTCAGTTCCGTGTCGCGGGCACGGAAGGCAAGCGGTTCCGAATCGCCGGGTCCGTGTCGAGCCCGCCGGTGGCGGACTTCGGATCGGGGCTCTGCTGAAGATAGGCCGCCATCGCCACGCGCGACGGATACTGCTGCCGCACGCCCGATCTCATCAGCGCCAGGTATTCCGGCACGGCGTCCCAATACTGCCAGGCCGCAAGGTCGGCAGCGACGTCTCCGGCGATCTCCGGGTGCGCTTTCATGAAGACCCGGTAGGACTGGATCACCCGCTTGCGCGGGATGGCGCCGTCGGCATTGCCGTGTACGGACAAGGCGAGCAGTGCCGCCTTGATTTCAGGCGACGAGCGCTTCGCGTCGGCGAGATAGCGCGACTCGACCCACGCCACGCGTGCCGCGCCGCTCAGTTCCAGGTCCGCGGCCAGCATCGCGCTCAGGTTCGCCGCGTCGCCCGATTGCCAGGCAACCTGCAGGCGCCGCTGCAGGGTGGTGGCGTCCTGCGCGGTGCCGGCGATTCCCAGCAGGAGCTGGCAAAACGGATGGCGCGCGGCGAGTTCCGGGTCCGCCACGCACCGGCGAAGCGCGGCTGCGTCGAGCTGCGGCTTCGCGGTACGCAGCGCAGCATACGGCGCTGCCCGTAGTTCGGCATAGGCGAGGTCGGCCGCCAGCGGCTCCGGGTCGTTCAGATGGGGGACGACCAGCGCGACGCGGGCGCGCCACTCTTCCGGAGTCATGTCCGCACCCGGCTTTCCCGCGGCGAGCGCGCGCAGCCAGTCCGCGCGTGCGGGGTCGATCGCTCCGAGGATGACCCAGGCCGGCAACGGGTCGTCGCGCACGAGCAGCAGCAGCCTGCCCTTCGCCGGTGTCGCGCCGCCCGCGGCGGGGCCGGTGCGCGGGTACCCGCCCTCGACCATGCCGTCCGCCGATCGCGCGCCCTTGATGACCTGGATCACGCGGAAGCGGCTCGCGTCGGCGGTCGGAGCGGCAAGCACCGCCTGCGGGGCAGCGACGAGCTGCTGTGCCGGGGTCGTCTGACCCCATCCCAGGCAAATGGGACACGCCGATGCACCCGCGCCCGTGAGCAGCAGCGCCGCCGCCAGCGCGTGCCGACGGATTGACCGCATCATGGTGCGCGCCTCACGCCGGCACCACGCTTTCGCCATCGTCGATGCTCGTCAGCGCTACTTGCGCACGTCGGACAACATCGCCGACGCTGCCGATTTCACCTTCTGCAGCGCCTTGTCGGCCATCTCCTCGACGATCTTGCGCCGCATCTGCTCGCGCATGGCCTGGAACTTCGGCGCTTGCTCCGCATTGAGCAGCGGCGAGATCTTCTCGTCGAAGGAGACGCCGATCTTGCGCAAAGCCTCCACCTTCTGCACGCCGCTCAACTTGGTGTCCGTCTTCAGGGTGCCGAGCTGCTTCAACTCCTGCTGCAGGATCGGAACGATCTGCTTCTTCTGCTCCTCCGTCAGCCCGAGCTCCAGCGAGAACTGGTTGGACAGCGCCGTCAGCGGATTGGCTGCGATCTGCGGCGCCGGCACGACCTCGTAGTTGGCGTAGCCGAACTCGTTGCTGCGCGCGGCATAGTAGGCGTCGCCGACCTTGTAGAAGGTGAAAGAGTACGGGTCCTGCGACACGGGAATGACGAGCTTGCCGCCCTCGATGCGGTAGGCGGACGTCGTTCCCTGGTAGCCGTCGCGCTCGACGTTGCCGAACGCGCTCGGGAAGACGGCGCCCGCGCCGACGCGCAGCACGGTCGTCTGTCCTTCGGCCGTGAACGGCTGGAAGAACTGCTCGCCCGTCACGTTGTTGCGCAGCCAGATCGCCTTGCCGACGATGAGCGCCTTCAGCTGGGCGTCGTTCAGCGCGCTGATGCCCTTCGTCTTGAGGTCGGCGACGGTCGTGCCCGCCGGAGCGTTCTTGCGCGCCTCGGCCGACGGCGCATACCAGACCGGTGAGGTCCAGGCGCGTTCCTGCCCGGTCAGCGGCACGACATCGGGCGGCGGCAGCCCGGCCTTGACGGCCTGGATCAGCGTCCAGCGCGGCGTCGGGATCTCCAGCACGCGCGCGTAGTAGAACGCGTGCAGGCCCGCGTCGAACTCCGGATCGGTCCACACCGCCTTCAGTTCCGCCGAGCCGATGTCGTTGGTGTAGGTGGCCTTTTCGAGATCCACCGTGCTGCGGACCGCCGGCACCCGGCCCGTCCACTTGTCGGCCTTGCGGTCGCCGGACCACGCGACGTCGAAGACCTTCTCGAAGCTCTGGCCGTTCTGCGTCCAGCCCTTGATGACCTGGATGCGGTCGAGATTGCCCGAGGTCGGATCCTTCACCGCCCAGACGACCAACTTCGGCGCTGTGCCCTTGCCCCCAGAGGGCATCGCAGGCAGGTCCGCACCCATCGGCACGCCGCCGGCATAGGCCTGCTTGACCCAGTCGTTGGCCTTGACGATGTCGTTGTTGTAGCCCCAGCCGCCGAACAGGCGCACCTTGATGCGCGGTCCGCTGACGCCGAAAGTCTCCTTGCGGTACATCGCGTCCCATAGCGAAGCGCGGGTGTTCTCCTCGGCCCACACGCCGGTCAATCCGCCGGGATTCTCCAGGCGCACATCCATCGTGCCGCCGATCAGCACGCCGGCGAAGCGCCGCTCGACCGACCCGTCCGCATCGGCGTGCAGGCCGAAGAAGTTGTCCTGGCGGTACGGGCTGGCGGAGTTGTGCGAGTCGGAGCCGCCGGCCATCCCGAACTTGTACGGGTTGTAGCCGCGCGTGTCCTGCATGGCGATGCCGTCCTTGTACGCCTGGCGCGCGAAGCTCCCCGTGATGCGGTCGATGCGGCCGACGTCGGCCGGCAGGCCGAGGAGGGCCTGGAACAGCTCGTAGTTGGCGAACTCGTCGTTGGGCGACAGCAACGGATGCGTCTCCGACTGTCCCTTGCCCTGCTTGATCTCGACCAGCCGCTCGTTGCGCATGCGCGACTCGGCCCAGGCGGCGTCGATCGGCCGCCCGGTGGTCTGGTCGACGTCGACCGGGTACATCCAGCCGTCGCTGACGTTGGCGTTGTGCGAGATCGCGAGCAGGTCGTTGCCCGCCTTGCGCTGCGTGTCCATCCAGTTCCACAACTCCGTGGGGCGGGTGGAGTCGAGCGAGCTGAACGGATACTCCGGCACCTTGGCGCAGTCGCGGAAGAACACGTTGCGGTGCATGTTGCGGTTGTCCGGCATCGAGGTCCACTCGTACGAGCAGAACGCCGTGAACTTGCCCGGCTTGTTCTGCTGGTCGGCGATCTGGACGTTTTCCTTCCACACCGTGGACGTGATCTTGGGGTCCATCAGCGCCTTCACCGGCGCGCCCGAGTTGAGCTTGAGCAGGTACGAGAAGACCCGGTTCTGCTCTTCCGTGCTGGTCGGATCCTTCATGATCATCGGCTGCGCCGCCGGCAGCGTGCTCACGTAGGACCCCGGGGTGTTGGCTTGCCTGGTGACGCCGACGTACTCCGAGTGGTCGGTCACGCCCATGAAGTCGAGCGGGGTGTCGATCTTGATGTCGAAGCCCATCGGGTGCTTGATAGTCTGGCCCTGCGCGTACTGGTAGGCGTCGGCCGGGCCGGTGATGCGGTTGCCCATGACCCAGGCGTCGACCGACCAGCTGGTGTGAAGGTGCGTCTCGCCGAAGTAGGCGTTGCGCTCCGGGTTCGGCTGCGGTGCAGCGGCCGGCGCCGGCGCCGGCGCAGCAGCGGGGGCCGGCGCCGGTGCTTCGGCCACTTTCGCGGCGGCGTCCGGCGCCTCTGTCTTCTTCGCGGGGGCTGCAGGCGGCTTCTGCTCGCACGCACCCAGCGTTGCGAGTGCGACGACGGCCAAGATGACTGCGAAGGAGCGGGAGCGCATGACGACGGTCTCCAAAGAGTGCGAGGGTTGCGGGACGGAACTCAATTCCCGATACGCGAGCGCGCCGGGATGATACGCCGGGCAGGAATGGCGCGCCACAGGGTCAAGGCGCCGGCACGACCTTGTAGAAGACGCCGTTCGCGCCGTACGACGCCATGAACCACGCATCTGCAATTCGCCTATGCATTGATTCCCTCGCCGCTCGTTGCGGCGCGAGCCAGAAGTGCCGTCAGGATCGCGTGCAGGGCGACCGCCGGCCACAGCAATGCGCCGGCGAAGCCGCCCGCGAGACCGACGTACGCCAGATACAGCGTGACGGCCGCGCTGTAGGTCAACATTCCGATCAGCGCCTTGCCCGGCCGGCAGGCGATCCCCAATGCAATCAGGGCGATGCCGGCCACCCGCGCCACGGGCACGGCGACGCCGGTGAGTTGCGCACCGAGCAGCAACTGCCCGACCAGCGACGGCGCGAGCAGCAGCGCGACGCCGGTCGCGGCTTCGCCCGCCGCGGCAAGTGCGAGCGCCCAGGTCGTCGCGCGGGTCATCGTGCCCTCATGTCGGGAACATCAATTGAGATCCGCGTCCTTGAAGAACTTCGTCCCGCCGACGGTCAGCGTTGCGGAGAGCCCCGTCTGCGTCAGCTGGTAGAGGTACACGCCCGGGGACACGGCGGCCGCGCCGCTGAACTGCGCGCCCTGGCCGCCGGCCATGGCCGACAGGTTGGCCTGGCCGCCGAATTCCCAGCCCTGGTTGATGAAGTTCCTGAGCGCGGTTTCATTGGTGAAGACGAAGATCAGCCGATTCTGGTTCAGGCCGAACCCCAGGCCGCCCTGCACCTGCAGCATCTTCATGAAGGTCTGGCGGTTGGTGCGAAGGTTGACCACCATGCCTTTCCCGGTGGTCCCGCCGGCGAAGAAGAGCTTCACGCCGAATGTGCTGAATACGGCATAGCCGGCCGAGCGCTCGACGACCCGGCGGGTGCCGGGGGCGATCTCGTAGAGCGACGCGAGCGCATCCTGCGCCATCTCGCGCACCTGCGTTCGTGCCTGGATGATCCTGCTCTCGCTCGGCGTGCCTTCGGGCAGCGCCTCCTGCACGTCCTTCAGCGGATCCCACGAGAAGACCTGCGCGGCGACCGGCGGTGCAGCCAGGCACAGGGATGCGGCAACCGCCGCGAGACATCCGTTGACGTTCATGGTGCTTCTCCTCAGGGTGACTGCGCCGTGCTTTGCCGGGATGATCATGCTCGTCGATCGGAGGGCAGTTCTCAGTGCCGGGTGAAACGCTCGGGCAGGTGCCCCATGAACGGCCGCACCAGCTTCCACGGAAACGCGGGCACCACGCCGGACTTCACGCGCTTTTCGATCAGTCGCGTCATCTCGCGCGCCGCCTGCTCGACCGGGATCGCGAAGGGAGCTTGCCGATGTCGACGCCCTCGACGATGTCGGTCTTGATGTAGCCGGGCAGGATGTCGGTGATCGCAATGCCCTTGCGCCTCAACTCCACGCGTGCCGATTCGAGGTACATCGAGAAGCCGGCCTTGCTCGCGCAGTAGGCGGCCTGCGTCGCGATCGGCTGCAGCGAGGCGAGCGAGGAGATGCCGACGATGTGGCCCCTGCCGCGCTGCAGGAAATGCTCGACGGCGGCGTTGATCGTCGCGATCGCGCCGGATAGGTTGGTCTGGATCAGGTTGAGCTCCTTTTCCAGGTCGCCGCCGCCGATGTGCGTGATGTCGTTGGCGCCGGCGTTGACGACGATGGTGTCGATCCCCCCGAGGCGGGCGAACAGGTTGTGCAGCGTCCTGCCCACGCCGGCGCTCTGGCAGACGTCCAGCGACGCCAGCTCGACGCGCAGCTCCTTGCCGTGGGCAGCGCGGAGCTCGTCCTTGAGCTGCTCGAGCATCGGCATGCGGCGCGCGGTCAGCCCGAGGGCGTGGCCGCGACGTGCCATTTCCCCCGCCAGGGCGCGGCCGATGCCCGACGAAGCGCCGGTGATGACGATGGTGGAGCGTTGTTCGATGTCTGCCATGGACTTGCCTCTAAGGATGGTCTGCGCCGCTCATCGCGTCTCGCCGCCGATGGCGGTTCCGATCGCCGCCAGCAGCGCGTCGTCGTTGACGGGCTTGCAGAGATAGCCCTTCGCGCCCAGGCGGGCGGCGCGCGCGCGCGACTCCGGCGTGTCGTGTCCGGTGATGACGACGACCGGCACCGTCGCATGGGTGCCGGCGAGCGCGGCCTGAACGTCGAATCCGCTCACCTGCGGCATGTGCAGGTCGAGCACGACACAGTCAGGCTCGTGGTCGTCGACCGAGCGGAGGAACTCCGCGCCCGATGCGTACGTCTCGACCGCGAAGCCGGCGGAGGCGACGAGGCGCGTCAACGCGACGCGCACGTCGGCGTCGTCGTCGACCACTGCCAGCAACGGCGCATCGGTCGGCATCGTGGCCCCACGGTACCAAGTGCGGCCGGTCGAGCCTACTGGACCTTGGTCCAGGTAGCGAGTGCTGCCTTGGTGCTCGCCCGGCCGCCCGAAGGGCACCGTGGCCTTGCAGGCCGCGGCGTTGCGAGGCGCAACGCCTCCTCGCGCCGTCCATGCCGGCGAAGGCCGGCACGGAGCCGCGGCACTCGGCCCCCTCGGGGGGCAGCGAACCCAGTGAGCGTGGGGGCCGTCAGTTCCCGGGCGCCGTGCCGACCCCGGCGCGCTCGGCCAGCTTCACCAGGTCGGCAACCACGCGCACCCCCATCTTGCGCATCAGGTTGGCGCGATGGAACTTGATCGTCTTCTCGACCGTGCCGAGCTCGGCGGCGATCTGCTTGTTGAGCCTTCCGGCGACGATCAGCTCGAGGACCTGCCGCTCGCGCCCGGTCAGCGTCGCAAGGCATCCCGACACGTGGTCCCGTTCGGCACGCACCCGTCGAAGCGACCGGTCCCTGGCCAAGGCCTCGTGCACCGCGGCGATCAGCGCGGCGTCGTCGACCGGCTTGGTGAGGAAGTCGACCGCGCCGTGCTTCATCGCCTGCACGCTTGCCGCGATGTCCCCGCGCCCGGTGAGAAAGACGATCGGCAGCGCGACGGCCTCGCGTTCGAGCACCCGCTGCAGCTCGAGGCCGCTCAAGCCCGGCAGCGCGAGGTCGAGCACGAGGCAGCCCGGAGCGCTCCGGTCGCAGCCTTCCAGGAAATGCTGCGGCGATGAAAATGTCGCGACGCGCAGGCCAACCGATTGGAGCAGGCGCTCGATCGCCTTCAACACATCGGGATCGTCGTCGACCACGCAGACCGTCGGCGCCGGCTCTCGCATCGACACTAATCCCTCCCGGCCGGAAATTCGCAGTGCAGCGTAGCGCCGCCGTCCGCATTGTTCGTCGCCCACAGGCGGCCGCCGTGGGCCTCGACGATCGATCGGCAGATGGCCAGTCCCAGACCCAGGCCGCTCGCCTTGGTGGTCACGAACGGCTCGAAGATGCGTTCGAGGTCCGCCGCCGGGATTCCTGCACCCCGGTCGGTGACCGAGACCTCGACACGGCCGTCCGCGGTCGTCCGGGTTCGCGCCAACAGCCGGCGGTCCGATTCCCGGCCGTCCATGGCGTCGCACCCGTTGATCACCAGATTGAGCAGCACCTGCTGCAGCTGATTCCGGTCGCCGTTCACGGCCGGCAGCGCGTCGGCGAGGTCGGTGCCGATCACCACGTTCCGGTTCACCAGGTCGCTGCGCATCAGGCGCAGCGATTCCTCGACCACGTCGTTGATGTCGAGCGGATGGCGCTGCGCGTCTTCCTTCCTCAGCATGGATCGCAGCCGCTGGATCACGGCGCCGGCGCGGTGATCGCTCTTCACGATGTCGCTGAGGATCTCGCCAACCATGTCGATGCGCGGCGGGCTCTGCGCGAGATACCGCTGTGCCGCCTGCGCATTGCTCAGGATGGCCGTCAGCGGCTGGTTCAACTCGTGCGCGAGCGATCCGGACAGCTTGCCCAGCATCGCGACCCGCGACAGGTGGGCCAGCTCGTCGCGCTGGCGCGCCGTTTCGCGCTCGGTGCGCAAGCGCTCACTGATGTCGACAACCGACGCCAGCACGAACAAGCCGATCTCGGTCGGCATCGGACTGAGCGCTACCTCCACCGAGATTTCGCGGCCACCCTTTCGGCGCGCGAACAGTTCGCGCCCGGCCCCCATGGCACGCGGCCGCGGGTCCGCGGCGTATCCACCCCGCCGGCCGGCGTGCGATTCGCGAAAGCGTTCCGGAATCAGCAATTCGACCGGCTTGGCGATGAGCTCCTCGCGCGGGTAACCGAACACGGTCTCGGCCTGCGCGTTCGCCAGCGCAATCGTTCCGTTGTCGTCCACCAGGAGAATCGCGCTCGGCACCGCTTCGACGACCGCACGGAAGCGCTGCTCGCTGGCGCGCAGCTGTGGCGGCAGCTGCGCCGCGGCGATCACGTCCCAGCCGAGCTCGTAGCCCATCGCCAGGACGACGACGAACACGCCCGGCATGACGATCGTGGGTGCGTGAACCAGACCCGCGATGATCAAGGCCGCGCTGCCCGCGATGGCGGTGATGCCGAGCAGCAGGCTGCCCCCGACGACCGCCGCGCGGCGGCGGGCGGCGGGACCGCCGCGCCGCCACAGCGTGATCGACGCATCGGCGACGTAGGCGACCAGGAGCACGTTGGAAATCTGCATGACGATCACCCACGGATTGGCCGCGCCGACCGGGCCCGCGACGGCCACGCCTCCCCACAGCAGCATCTGATCCAGCGAGGAGACTTCGCGGAAGTTGATGTTCGCGCCGGTCACGAAATTCAGTCCGAGCCCCAGGAGCCGGAGACCGGAGGCGGCGCAGGCGAGCCACAGTCTTCCGGCATCGAAATGGAAATGCACGAACCAGACGATCGACAGCACCACCATCGCGAGCGGCACGTGGGCCCAGCGCAGCGTGGCGGCGTAGCTTGCAGCGGATGGCGCCCGCATCATCGCCAGCTCGAAGGCGCCGAAGGTCGTGGCCGAGATCGCGAGCGCGAAGAACAGCAGGTGGGCCTGCCCGGCCCTCTGCTTGAGCCAGACGAAAAGATGGATGACCCCGAGCGTCAGGCTGGCCGCGGACATCGCGACCCAGGCGATTTCGACCCAGTTCAAGCCCGTCCGGCCTTCTTGCGGAACTGCGCCGGCGTCACCGCATGCGCGGCGCGAAACCTCGCCGTGAGATGGCTCTGGTTGGCGAAACCGCAATCCTCGGCGATCTGAACGATCGGCAGCTCCGACATGGCGAGCAGCTTGCGCGCCTGCTCGAGGCGCGCGGCAACCACGTAGTCGTGCGGCGCCCTGCCGGTTGCATCATGAAAGATGCGCCGGAAGTGGGACACGTCGACGCCTGCCAGCTTTGCCAGGTGGCTCACCGACAGGTCGCCGGTCAGATTGGCCCTGACGTGGTTAAGAACCGCCTGCAGCCTCGAGAAATGAACGTGGCGTGGATTGATCCCGCCGGCGGCGGGCGTGGTCAGCACCCGATACGCCTGTTCGCACAGGACGCGGGCGAGAAGCTCGATGAATCCGGCATCGGCGCCGGGCCCTTTCTGCATTTCATCGAGAATCTGCCGTCCGGCCGCGCCGACGAGCTGATCGGAAAACCGCATCGGGGCGTTGCGGGATTCGGCGAGCAGGTGCAGCGCCTGGGCGGCAGGGTGCGTGGTGTCGAGAATGTAGAACACCGCGTAATCGACCGTGCCGGAGTAGTACCAGTGCGTGGCCGTGTTGCGCGGAAGCAGCATCGATTGGGTCGGCAGGACGGTCGTGCGCTCCTGGCCGGCCGCGCCCTCCCTCGTGGCGCTTCCGCCGAACAGGATGACGACTGCATCGTTGGGCACGCCCGAGACGGCCAGTTCGACCGCCCGGTAGAGATAACGCTCGACAAACAGGGGGATCGGGCCGGCGATCTCGCCTTCCACGATGGGTGTCTTGCCAAGTTCCTTGCGAACCCGAAGCAGGGGGCTGGCGCGCATGCGCGTCGGTTCCAGGAGAAGCGATCCATGATAAAAATACGCCTGAACGCTGAAATACGCCAGCGTGCCGTGCGGTCAAAATTGATATCATTAAAACCAAGAAGTCCAGACCCGAAAATCGGAAAAGCGCCTTTCGCCGTTCGTTGCGCCCCCGCCAGGGCCGCGCGCGACGCCCGCCCGGACGCCGCTCTCTCCGCCACCCACCACGCAATGGAAGGAGAACCCGCATGAATCGCACCACGGCGATCGCACTGGCGATCGGATCGGCATTTGCGAGCGTCGCGCAGGCAGCGGTCACGGCCGAGGAAGCCAAGCAGCTCGGCACCACGCTGACCCCGGTCGGCGCGGAGAAGGCCGGCAACAAGGAAGGGACCATCCCCGAGTGGACCGGCGGGCTGACCACGCCGCCGGCCGGCTTCGTCAAGGGCAGCGGCAAGCGTCCCGACCCGTACGCGGCGGACAAGCCGCGGCTCACGATCACCGGCAAGAACATGGCCGAGCATGCGGCGAAGCTCACCGCCGGCACGCAGGAGCTGCTCAAGCGCAACGCCGATTACCGGCTCGACGTCTACCCGACGCGCCGCCCCGCCACGCAACCGAAGCACCTGCACGACAACGCGCTGAAAAACGCGACCGCGGCCAAGACGATCAGCGGCGGGCTGGGCATCGAGGGCGTGCGCCCCGGCGTGCCGTTCCCCATCCCGAAGGACGGCTACGAGGTGATGTGGAACCACCTGACGCGCTACACCGGCAACACGTTCTGCAAGTACGACAGCTACAACGTCGACGCCAACGGGGTGCCCACACTCGCCACCACCGGCGAATCGTGGCAGGAGTACCCGATCTACCTCGGCAACAAGAGCGAGCCGGTGAAGGGGACGGACCTCTACTACCGGATCAAGCTCAATTACCTGGCGCCCGCGCGCCGCGCAGGCGAGTCGCTGATCGTGCAGGACGCCGTCAACCCGCTCGAGCAGCCGCGCCGCGCCTGGCAGTACCTGCCGGGCCAGCGCCGGGTCAAGGCCGCGCCGGACATCGCCTACGACACCCCGAACCCCGGCACCGCGGGGGCGAACACCTACGACGACGCGTTCATGTTCAACGGCGCGATGGACCGCTACAACTTCAAGCTGATCGGCAAGAAGGAGATGATCATCCCGTACAACGAGTACCGGTTCCAGTACGAGCCGGGCAAGGTCGAGAACGTGCTGAAGCCGAAGTTCGTCAATCCGGACATCCAGCGCTGGGAGCTGCACCGCGTGTGGGTGGTCGAGGCGACGCTGAAGGAAGGCAAGCGCCACGTCTACGCCAAGCGGACGTTCTACATCGACGAGGACACCTGGATTGCGTTCGCGACGGACGCGTACGACGCCAACGGCATGCTCTACGTCTCGCAGTTCATGCCGTCGTCGTTCAGCTACGACGTGCTGGCGCCGACGACGTCGCTGCAGGTCTACTACAACTTCGTCGCCGGGTCGTACGGCACGCAGGGCATGTGCGGCATGCACAACGGCATCACCTACAACGACGGCCTGCCGGCGAGCCAATGGGCGCCGGAAGTGCTGGCCGGATCCGGCGTGCGCTGACCGACGCGCGTCGCCGGCCCGAGGCCGAGGCCCGGGGAAGCCACGATCGCATTCGTGGCCCCGGGCCTTTTTACCGTGCCTCGCCTCAGCGTTGTCCCCGGCGGTATTTCCCGGGCGGCATGCCGGTCCGGCGCTTGAATGCGCGCAGGAAATTGGCGGAGTCGCCGTACCCCAGCCGCAAGCCGACCTCGCCGACCGTGTAGCGCGCGTCGGCGAGCAGCCGGCAGGCGATCTCGTGCTGCTGGGCGGCGCGCATCTCGCTGAAGCTCGTGCCGCGCTCCCCGAGCTGCCGGCTCAACGTGCGCGGCGACACGCACAGCGCCGCGGCCAGCCGCTCGAAGCGGGGCTGGGCGGGCGCCTGGCCGTCCGCCGCCATCTGGTCGAAGTGGGCCGCGAGCCAGTGCGCGGCGCGCGCCACCACGTCGTCCGGGCTCAGCACCGCGTCGAGCGCGTCGCGGCAGCGCAGCAGCGAGGCGCGATAGGTTCCCTCGTCGTGCATCGGGCAGGGAAGACCCTTGAGCGAGGCGGGCAGCTCGATGCCGCTCCATCCGGCGTTGAATACGCACGGCGAGCGCAGGTGGGTTGCGTACATCTTGGCGTGACGGGGCCGCGGCAGGCCGACATGCAGCGTCGTTTCCACGGCATCGCGCCCGCACACCGCGTCCACGTAGGACGTGCCGACCTGCAGCAGGATTTCGACGATCGGCAGCTCGAGCGCGCCGAGCGGATACAGGCGCGTGTCGAACGTGAGCCGCAGGTGGCGATCGGTCTCAACTGACGCGAACCCGAGGTAGGGAGCCCGGATGCGCGCAAAGCGCGCGAGCACCTCGAGGCCCTCGCCCAGGGTCGGCGCGCTCAATGCGGCAAATCCCAGCGGTCCGTGCGCGCTGACGCCCAGCTGCCGGCCGAAGTCGAGTGCCCAGTCCGGGCGACCGGCCATCTCCATCACGTTGCGCAACACCTGCAGCTGCCGTTCGGTCGTGATCCCGCTGAGCCGCGGCAGGTCGGCCGCGCGCAGTCCCGTCCCGCGCAGGATCGCCGTGGCCTTGCCCGGCCAGCGCTGCAGGAGCAGTCGCGCGTAGGTGACCGGGTTGGGCAGCGCGGCGATGTCCCGGGACACGGGCCCTCCTGGCGTGAAAAGACAATGCCATTGTCGCAAACGGCCCTTGGGTTGGCGAGCGAATCTTGCGTTAATGCAGCCCGACGCCATCCCACGGAGACCCGCAGCATGAAAACCTTCACCTTGACCGACCCGTCGCTCGGCACGATCGCCTATCGGGACCGCAAGCGCCACCTCTGGCTCGCCTCCCTCCTCCTGCCGCTGTTCGCCCTGGGCGGCATCGGCGGCTACCTGCTGGGCGGCGGCGAGCTGGCGCTCGTCGTGCCGCTGGTCGCGCTCTACGCCGGGACGACCCTGCTCGACTGTCTGCTGGGCGAGGATCGGAACAATCCGCCGGAGGAACTGGTGCCGCAGCTCGACGCCGACCCGTACTACCGCTGGCTGCCGATCCTGACGGTGCCGATGCACTTCGTCGTGCTGATCGCGATTGCGGTCTTTGTCGCCACACACCCGCTGTCGGTGGGCGCCATCGTGGCGCTGGCGCTGACCGCGGGCCTGTACAGCGGGCTCGGCGTCAACACCGCCCACGAGCTCGGCCACAAGAAGACGCACCTCGAGCGCTGGATGTCGCGGATCGCGCTCGCCGTTCCGGCCTACGGGCACTTCTGCGTCGAGCACAATCGCGGGCACCATCGCCACGTGGCGACTCCCGAGGATCCTGCGAGCTCGCGGATGGGCGAGACCATCTACCGGTTCGCCTGCCGCGAAATCCCGGGCGGGTTCCGGCGCGGGTGGGCGGCCGAGCGCGAGCGGCTGGCGCAGAGGGGGAAACCGGTCTGGAGCGTCGACAACGAGATCCTGCAGTCCTATGCGCTGTCGCTGGCGCTGCAGGTCACGCTGGTCGCCGTTCTCGGCTGGATCATGATCCCGTTCCTGGCCATCCACAATTTCTTCGCCTGGTGGCAGCTGACCAGCGCCAACTACGTCGAGCACTACGGCTTGCTGCGGCAGAAGAGACCCGGCGGCGGCTACGAGCGCTGCCAGCCGCACCACAGCTGGAATGCCGACTACGTCGCCTCCAACGTGCTTCTCTTCCAGCTCGAACGGCATTCCGACCATCACGCGAACCCTGCGCGCCGCTACCAGAGCCTGCGCAGCTTTCCCGACCTGCCGACCCTGCCGACCGGCTACTTCGGCATGTTCCTAGTCGCGCTGGTGCCGCCGCTGTGGTTCGCGGTCATGGACAAGCGCGTCGTTGCCTTGCCGCACGTCCAGGGCGATTTCGACCGGATCAACGTCGAGCCGGGCCGGCGCGCGGCGCTCGAGGCGCGCTACGGCAATGCCCGCGCGCCGGGCGGAACGGGACCCGAGGCGCGCGCGAGCCTGGCGAGCAGCGATTCGTAACAAAAAAACGCCCGAACGTTGAAATACCCCGGCCGGCCCCGCAGGCAGAATGCATGCCACGCAACCCGGGAAGGAAGAAGAAATCCATGATCACGTTCGGAAAGGCAAGCTGTCTCGCCGTCTACCTGCTGGCGGTCCTCGGCGCCTTCGTCGCGCTGCCGTTCGGCATCGGGACCGCCCTGCAGTACCTCGCGGTCATTCTGCTGGTCCTGCACACGCTGGAAGTGCTGATCGCGTGGCGGAGCGTCAGGCAATACGCCGGGCCGCTCGTCGACAGCATCGGGCTGACCCTGCTGTTCGGCCTGCTGCACTGGAAGCCGCTGGCGAGGCGCGCCTAGATGTCCTTCGATCGGCGGTTTCCCGAGCGTCGCGTCCTGATCACCGGCGCCAACAGCGGCTTCGGCGAGGCGATGGCGCTCCTGTTCGCGCGGCGCGGATGGCGCGTGGCCGTCACCGGAAGGCGTCCCGACGCGGTGCACGCGGCGGCGCAGAGGGTGCGCGCTGCGGGCGCCCGGGAGGTGCTCGAGTTGACGATAGACGTGGCGGTTCCGGCGCATTTCGCCGCGGCGGCTGCCGCGGTCGAAGCGAGCTGGGGCGGGCTCGACGTGCTGGTGAACAATGCCGGCATCCTGGACTCGGGCGCGATGGCCGACCTCACGCTGGAGCGCTGGCACCGCGCGATCGAGATCAACCTCTTCGGCGTGATTCACGGCTGCAACGCCTTCCTGCCGATGATGATGCGGCAGAAGTCCGGCTACGTGTGCAACATGGCGTCGAGCGCGGGGCTGTTCGCGCTGCCGGAAATGGCGAACTACAGCGTGTCGAAGGCCGGCGTCATCGCGTTGAGCGAGACGATGCGCGCCGAGCTCGTTCCCTACAACATCGGTGTGACCGTGGCCTGTCCCGCGGCGTTCACCTCCGCGCTCATCGACAATGCGCGCGCCGTCGACAGTCACATCAGCGACGCCAGCGTCACGCTGCGCTCGCTGGAGAAGGATCTGCAGGCCGGACGGCACACCTCGGAGAGCGTGGCGGCGCACTGCCTGCGGGCCATGGAGAAAGGGCGCCTCTACGCGATCGCCCATCCGGAAATGCACGCGCTGCGCCTGTTCAAGCGCATGTTTCCGGAATGGAGCTATGCGCTGGCCGGCTGGATGTACGCGAAGAAGATGTGGCGCTTCAAGCGCTGACGCCTTCGGCTTGCCTGCCGGATCCGGCGAGTTCGTAGCGCAGACCGCCCGTCGCCGGCGGCGCCCGGGACGTCGATTACAATGCGGCGTGCCGGGCTGTGTGGCTGCCATGAATCTCCCCGAAGTGATCCGTCGTGCCGCGGTCGTCGTGCTGCTGCTGCACGCCTGCGGCAATGCATCGGCGCAGGATACGGCGCCGACGGGCCGCGACCGGCCGCCGGTCGCGGCGCGGCAGTTCATGGTCGCCGCCGCGCATCCGCTCGCGGTGGACGCGGGCTATCGCGTCCTGCGCGACGGCGGCACCGCGATCGACGCCGCGATCGCCGTGCAGCTCGTGCTGAACCTCGTCGAGCCGCAATCGTCGGGCATCGGCGGCGGCGCGTTCATGCTCGTGCACGACGCGAAGCGCAACAGGCTCCTCGCCTACGACGGCCGCGAGACCGCGCCGGCGGCCGCGCGGCCGGATCGCTTCCTCGGCGCGGACGGCAAGCCGCTCTATTTTCTCGACGCGATCGTCGGCGGGCGGTCGGTCGGCGTCCCGGGCGTGGTGGCGCTGCTCGCTGCCGCGCACGCGCGGCACGGCAGGCTGCCCTGGCCGCGGCTTTTCGCCCCGGCGATCGAGCTCGCCGAGCGGGGCTTCCCGGTGTCGGCGCGGCTCGCGTCGGCCATCGCGCGCGAATCCGCCATGCCGCAGTCGCGCGCGCACGACTATTTCCACGACGCCGCCGGCCGCCCGCTGGCCGCCGGCGCGATCCTCACGAACCCGGCGTTCGCCGCGACGCTGCGCGAGCTCGCCGCGTCGGGCGGCGGTGCGTTCTACACCGGTGCCATCGCCGCCGACATCGTCGACACCGTCGCCGGCAGCCCCGTGCGGCCCGGCGATCTCACGCTGGCCGATCTCGCCGCCTACCGGGTGAAGGTGCGCGAGCCGCTGTGCGGCGGCTATCGCGGCTACCGGATCTGCGGGGCGCCCCTGCCGTCGTCCGGCGGCGCCACGGTGCTGCAGATGCTGGGCATCCTCGAGCGCTACGACGTGGCGGCGATGGGGCCGGCGACGATGTGGAGCGTCCACTTCTTCAGCGAAGCGGGTCGCCTTGCGTACGCCGACCGCGACGTCTACATGGCCGACCCCGATTTCTACACGCCGCCGTCGGGCCTCGTCGATCGCGACTATCTCGCCGCCGCTCGCAGCGCATCCGCACGGACTCGAGTCTCGGTCGGGCGGCGCCGGGCGCGCCGCCCGACCGGAGCGCGGGAAGGCGCGCGGCTGGGGCGCGCAGCGGGTGCCGGAGCTGCCCTCGACGTCGCACCTGTCGATCGTCGACCGCTACGGCAACGCGGTGGCGATGACGACGACGATCGAGTACGCATTCGGCAGCCGGCTGATGACTGCCGGCGGCTTCCTGCTCAACAACGAGCTCACCGATTTCTCGCTGGTGCCGATCGACGACGGCAAGCCGGTCGCCAATCGCGTCGAAGGCGGCAAGCGCCCGCGCTCGGCGATGGCGCCGACGATCGTCTACGGCCCCGACGGGCGCGTGTTCATGGTCACGGGCTCGATGGGCGGCCCGACGATCATCAACCAGGTCGCGAAGACGCTCGTCGCGGTGATCGACTGGGGGCTCGATCCGCAGGCGGCGGTCGCGCTGCCCAACTTCGGCAGCCGCAACGGCCCCACGGAGCTCGAGCGCGGCACGCCGGCCGCCGCGCTGAAGGAAAAGCTCGAGGCCCTGGGCCACGAAACCGTCCTCACCGGCCACAACGGCGGCGCGCACGTGATCGTGCGCACGCGCAGCGGGTGGAGCGGCGGCGCCGACCCGCGCCGCGATGGTATCGTCAGAGGAGACTGATCGCAGCGCCCGGACCGTAGCCCGGCGTTGAGCGGAGCGAAACCCGGGTGGCTGCGGCCCTGGCCACGATTGCCCCGGGTTTCGCTCCGCTCAACGCCGGGCTACGCAACCGGGCCACAGGAAACGCTCATGCCGACCGTCGATCAATTGCCCGGTGCCCCGATCCGCCAGCACCTGCGCGCGGATGCGTTGGCGGCGTACGCCAACCGCCTGGCGAAGAACGCGCGGCACTGGGGCCGCTGGGCGCGGCGGCGCGATCTCGGCGCGTACCGCGTGTACGACCGCGACCTGCCGGAGTTTCCGCTGGCCGTCGACTGCTACGTCGCCGCGGATCCGGCGCTCGGCATGCGCGTGCACCTGCAGGAGATCGAGACGGGCTGGGAGCAGACGGACGCCGGACACGCCGCGTGGCTGTCGGCGGTGCGCGATGCCACGGCCGGCGCGCTCGCGCTGCCTGCGGCGGCGATTGCGCTGAAGGAACGGCGCAAGCGCCACGGCCGCGAGCAGCATGCGAAGACGGGAGAGGCCGGCACGGACTTCGTCGTCGTCGAGTCCGGCCTGCGCTTCATCGTCAATCTCGAAGCGTATCTCGACACCGGGCTGTTCCTCGACCACCGCGCGCTGCGCGCGCTCGTGCGCGACGCGCGCCGCGGGGCGGCGCATGCTCAACCTCTTCGCCTACACCGGCAGCTTCACGGTCTACGCCGCGGCGGGCGGCGCGATCGCCAGCGACACCGTCGACCTGTCCAACACCTACCTCGACTGGGCCGCGCGCAACTTCGCGGGCAACGGCCTCGACCGCGCGCGCCACCAGCTGATCCGCGCCGACGTGCTGGCGTGGCTCGACGTCGCGCGCGGCGAAGGGCGCCGCTACGACCTCATCGTCCTCGACCCGCCGGCGTTCTCGAATTCCAAGGCGATGGACGACGTGCTCGACATCCAGCGCGATCACGCGCGCATGGTCGCCGCGGCGCGGGCGCTGCTGGCCCGGGCGGCGAGCTCTACTTCTCGACCAACCTGCGCACGTTCCGCCTCGACCCGGCGCTCGCCGCGGATCCCGCCTGCGCCGACATCACCGCCGCCACGCTGCCCGAGGATTTTCGCGACCGGCGCATCCATCACGCCTTCCGCATCAACGCGTAGCCCGGCGTTGAGCCGAAGGCGAAACCCGGGTGGGCGTGGCAATGGCCGCGAGCCACCCGGGTTTCGCCTGTCGGCTCAACGCCGGGCTACGCGTTACGCCGCACGCATTGCGCCCACGCATTCGGCCGGCCCAACGGGGTTACACTCCCCCGAGGAGCATTGACGATGTCAGGCAACGAGATCTTCTCCGCCACGGTGCTGCTGATCCTCGTCATCGACCCCTTCGGCAACGTGCCGCTGGTCGTGTCGGCGATGAAGAACGTGGCCCCGGCCCGCCGCGCGCGGGTGATGCTGCGCGAATGCCTCGCCGCCTACGTGATCCTGGTGGCGTTCATGGCCGGCGGGCAGACGTTCCTGCGCTGGCTCCACCTGTCCGAGACCTCGCTCGAGATCGCCGGCGGCGTCATCCTGTTCATGATCGCGCTGCGCATGGTGTTTCCCCGCCCTGAAGGCATCTTCGGCGATCCGCCGGGAGCGGAGCCGTTCCTGGTGCCGCTCGCGATCCCGTCGATCGCGGGCCCCTCCGCGCTCGCCACCGTGATGCTGATGGCCTCGCGCGACCCGGCGAAGATCGCCGAATGGGCGCTGGCGCTGACCATCGCCATGGGCGTGACCGCGGTCGTGCTGGTCGGCGCGCACCGCCTGCAGGAGCTGCTCGGCGAGCGCGTCGTGCTCGCGTTCGAGCGCCTGATGGGGCTGGTGCTGACCGCGCTGGCGGTCGAGATGCTGCTGGGCGGCCTGCGGACGTTCTTCGCGCAGATGGCGCGCTAGGATGGACATGGATCCCGCATTCGAGAATCCGCGTAGCCCGGCGTTGAGCAAAGCGAAACCCGGGTGTGGCGGCAATGGGCACCGTTGCCCGGGTTTCGCTTCGCTCAACACCGGGCTACGCAACGAGGCCCGGAGAGGCAAAGAAGACTGCGCCATGACCGACACCCGGAAGGAAACCGACAGCCACGGCGAGGTCGAGGTCCCCGCCGACAAGCTGTGGGGCGCGCAGACCCAGCGCTCGCTCGCAGCACTTCAGCATCGGCAGCGACCTGATGCCGCGCGAGATGATCCCGCGCCTACGCCATGCTCAAGAAGGCCGCGGCCATCGCCAACCATCGCGGCGGGCGGCTCGACGAGACGCGCCGCGAGCTGATCGTGCGAGGCGCTGCGACGAGATCCTCGCCGGCCAGCACGACGACATGTTCCCGCTGCACGTCTGGATGACCGGCAGCGGCACGCAGTTCAACATGAACGTGAACGAGGTGATCTCCAACCGCTGCTGCCAGCTCGCCGGCACGCCGCTCGGCAGCAAGACGCCGGTGCATCCCAACGATCACGTCAACATGTCGCAGTCGTCGAACGACACCTTCCCGTCGGCGATGTACATCGCCGCGGCGACGGGCGTGACAGGCGCGGCTGCTGCCGGCGGTGACGGCGCTGCGCGACGCGATCGCGGCGAAGGCCGGGCAGTGGCAGGACATCGTCAAGATCGGCCGCACCCACCTGCAGGACGCCACGCCGCTCACGCTCGGCCAGGAATGGTCGGGCTATGTCGGCGATGCTCGCCGACGATCTCGAGCGCATCGACGCAGGCGCTGCCGGGTGTCTACCGGCTCGCGCTCGGCGGCACGGCGGTCGGCACCGGCATCAACGCGGCGCCCGGCTTCGCCGAAGCCGCGGCGGCGGAGATCGCGCAGCTCGACCGGCCTGCCGTTCGTCACCGCGCCGAACAAGTTCGCCGTGCAGGGCGCGCACGACGCGCTGGTCGCAGCTCTCGGGCACGCTGCGCACGCTGGCCGTGTCGCTCTACAAGATCGGCAAGACATCCGCCTGATCTCGAGCGGCCCGCGCGCCGGGCTTCGCGCGAGCTGCTGCATGCCCGAGAACGAGCCGGGCTCGTCGATCATGCCGGGCAAGGTCAACCCGACGCAGGCCGAGGCGCTGACCATGGTCGCGGTCGCAGGTGATGGCCAACGACGTGGCGGTCGGCTTCGGCGGCGCCGGCGGCTTCGCTCGAGATGAACGTCTACAAGCCGCTGATCATCTACAACGTCGCCGCACTCGATCACGCTGCTCGCCGACGGCTGCACCAACTTCCGCAAGTTCCTGGTCGAGGGCACCGAGCCCAACCTCAAGGCGATCGGCGAGCATGTCGAGCGGTCGCTGATGCTGGTCACGGCGCTGGCGCCGGTGATCGGCTACGACAAGGCGGCCGAGATCGCCCACCACGCGATGGAGCACGACCTCACGCTGAAGGCCGCGGCTCTGGCGCTGGGCTACGTGACCGAGGAGGCGTTCGACCGCATCGTGGATCCTCTGCGGATGGTGGCGCCGTCGGCCGGCGACGGGTGAGCGCGATCCGGGCCGGCGCCCGGTGACGGATGCGGCGGTTGCGGAACCGTCAGAAATCCATCGCCACCGTGGCCCCGAACAGCGGCGCCACCTTGTAGTCCGACGACGAGACCGTGCCGCCGGACGCGTCGTTCACCTCGAGCTTGCCGCCGACCACGGTGCCGGCATAGAGGTCGACCCGGCCCTTCGGCCCGAGCTTGCGCGACAGCCGCGCGAACAGCGGAATGCCCTTGTTCTGGCCGATGCCGTCGGGCGTCGGCCCGTCGCCGCTCAGCCGGAACCGGTACTCGCGGTAGGTGCCGCCGGCGGCGGCTTCCCAGTTGTCGTTGATGGCGTAGGCGAGCTCGAGCCCCGCGCCGCCGGCGGGACCTGCCCGCAGCGGATTGGTCAGGCGCCATTTGTCGTCGATCTGCCAGTTGACGATCAGGAAGGGGAATACCCGGGTCTCGTCGATCTGCCGGAACACCCCGGCCCCGAGGCCCAGGATGAGCTTCGGCGAGAACACCTTGGTGGCGCCGACCACCGCCCCGTAATTCTGCGCGTTGCCGGCGCTGGCTCCGGACTCGAAGTCCCACTCGATCTGCGGCGCGACGAAGAACGCGAGGTCGGACGCGTGCTGGTAGGCGAGGTTGACGCCGACCGACGGACGGTTGATGTCGCCCCACGGCGCGACGCTGCCCAGCGCGTTCGGCGTCGAGAATTTCCAGCTCTCGAGGTCGTAGCGCCCGGTGAGGCCGGCCGAGAACTGCTCCGACAGCTGCCAGGTCGACGCTGCCGGCGACGATGATGCCGTTCCAGTGGAAGCTGCCGCCGCCGCTGTCGAAATCGGTGTCGATCTGGCCGACGACCGTCATCGACGCGGACCCCGTGACCTCGCCGGGCTTGCGCTGCTGCGCAGCGGCCGGTCCGCACGCCGATGCGCCTGCCAGCGCCAGCGCAAGGAGTGACGGCGGCTGCGCGGCCGGCGGGACGCCGACGGCGGTCGACGGCGGGGCAGTCGGTGAGTTACGCGGGGCAGGGGTGCATTCGGGTCGCATCGAGTTCTCCGTTGGGGGTTGCATGATAATTCAATCCGCGCGGCGATGCCGATTGACCGCGAGCGTCCGACCCGAAATACTCCGGGTCTCGTCCGGACGCCCCGCGGGCGCGGAGCGTGAGCATGAACATCGGGACACCTGCGGCCGGGCGATCCGACCGCGATGACCAGGGACAAGCTCCCGGTGACCGCCGCGGTGCGCGTGCTGCGCGAGCACGGCGTCGCCTTCACCCACCACCCCTATCCCTACGAGGAACGCGGCGGCACCGCGGTCTCGGCGCGCGCGCTCGGCGTCGACGAGCACGCGGTGATCAAGACGCTGGTGATGGAGGACGACGCGAAGCGCCCGCTCGTCGTGCTGATGCACGGCGACTGCGAGGTCGCGACCGGCAATCTCGCCCGCGCGCTCAAGGTGAAGGCCGTCGTGCCCTGCGCGCCCGCGGTGGCCGACCGGCATTCGGGATACCAGGTCGGCGGCACGAGTCCCTTCGGCACGCGGCGCGCGATGCCGGTCTGCATGGAGCGCACGATCGCCGACCTGCCGTACCTCTACGTCAACGGCGGGCGGCGGGGCTACCTCGTGGGCATGGCGCCGGCGGATCTGGTGCGCGTCCTCCGTCCGGTCCCGGTGGACGTCGCCGTCGCGGACGCGGCCGATAGCCGCCCGGCGCATGGACGCAGCGACGATCCTCCTGCTGGCCGGCGCGGGAGTCGCCGGCGGCATCGTCACCGCGGTCGTCGGCGGGTCGTCGCTGATCACCTTTCCGGCGATGCTCGCGGCGGGGCTTCCGCCGCTGGTCGCGGTCGCGTCGAATACCGTTGCGCTCACGCCCAGCACCTTCGTCGCGGCGGCCACCGACTATCGGCGCCTGCCGGCGTGGAGACCCGAGTTCCATCGCGTCGTCGGCGTTTCGCTCGCCGGCAGCGGCGCGGGTGCGCTGCTGTTGATCCTGACGCCGGAACGCGCATTGATGGCGCTGGTGCCGGTGCTGATCGGGCTCGCCACCGCGATCTTCGCGTTCTCCGGCCGGATCCGCAGCTGGCTGTGGAGGCACGGCGACGACCCGCAGCTGCATTCGGCGCGCGCCGACCGGCTGGGCCTGATCCTGCTGGTGCCCACGTCGGTCTATGCCGGGTATTTCGGCGCGGGGGCGAGCGTGATGCTGCTGGCGATACTCTCGCTCGGGCACACCGGCGATTTCCGCACCGTCAACGTGCTGAAGAACCTGCTGTCGGGCCTGACCGGCGTGGTCGCCGTCGTGATCTTCATCGCGACCGGCATGGTGGCCTGGCCGCACACGCTGGCGATGGCTGCGGGCGCGCTCGCCGGGGGCTACGCGGGCGCGCGCCTGGCGCGTGTCATCCCGGCGCGGCTCGTTCGCTGGCTCGTCATCGTGGTCGGCTGCGCGTTCACGGTGATCTACGCGCGGCGGCACTGGGATGGGTGGGCCTGAGGCACCGAGGCGCAGCGAGAGGGGATGCGACCCCGGCGAATCGGCGCGGGTTGCCATTCCCCCGCCGCGCTGCGATAATGTTCATGACGATGGGATAATCCGCGCGGCAATCCGTCAGCGCGACCAGCGCCGGCCGCGCGGCCGCCCGATCCCGAATCGTCATCGCCGCCCGGCGAAAGAGGCTCCACCATGCGCGCGCCTTCCCGTTCCGCCATCCTGTTCCGCACAGGCATCGGCGCCTGTCTGCTCGCCGCGTTCTGCGCGCTCGCGCAGCCCGTCGGCGCAGGCGCTATCGCTGACCCGCGGACCCTATCTGCAGATGGGGACCCCGACCACGCAGGTGCTGCGCTGGCGCACCGACGTTGCCACCGACAGCCAGGTCCGGCTCGGCGCCGCTCCCGACGCGCTGACCACGGTGGTCAACGCCGGCGCGTCGACGACCGAACACGAAGTGACGCGTGACCGGCCTCCTCCCGAGCACCGTCTACTATTACTCGGTCGGCAGCGCGACGGCAACGCTGGCCGGCGGCGACGCCGATCACTTCTTCGTCACCCCGCCCGGCCGGGCGCAGCCGAGCCGACGCGCATCTGGGTGCTCGGGGACGCGGGAACCGCCGGGCCGACGGGCATCAGCGGCAATCAGACCGCCGTGAAGAATGCCTACGGCGCATTCAATGGCGCAGGCTACACGGACCTCATCCTGATGCTGGGCGACAACGCCTACGACTACGGCACCGACGCCGAATACCAGCGGGCCGTCTTCGACATGTATGGAAGCTTCCTGCGCCGGAGCAACCTCTGGCCGACGATCGGCAACCACGACACGGCGCAGTCGACCAATCCGAACGAGGCAACGCTGCCCTATTTCAACATCTTCACGCTGCCCACGGCCGGGGAGGCCGGCGGCGTCCCATCGGGCACCGAGGAATACTACTCGTTCGATTTCGGCAACATCCACTTCGTCTGCCTCGACTCGATGACGTCGAGTCGCGCGGTCAACGGCGCGATGCTCACGTGGCTCGCCAGCGACCTCGATGCCAACACCAGGCCCTGGCTGATCGCGTTCTGGCACCACCCGCCGTACAGCAAGGGCTCGCACGATTCCGACACCGAAGCGCAACTGATCGAGATGCGCGAGAAGGCGCTGCCGATCCTCGAGGCGCACGGCGTCGACCTGGTGCTGACCGGACACAGCCATTCCTACGAGCGCTCGTTCCTGATGGGCGGCCATTACGGGATGTCCGGCACCCTGGACCGGCGACGATGATCAAGGATGGAGGCGACGGGCGGGTCGACGGCAACGGCGCGTACGCCAAGGCCACCGATGCGTACCGCGCGGTGTACGCCGTGGCCGGAAGCTCGGGCCAGACCACCGGCGGCGACCTCAACCACCCGGCGATGTTCATCTCGCTCAACAATCTCGGCTCGATGGTGCTCGACGTCAGCGGCAACCGGCTCGACGCCCGTTCCTGCGCGAGAACGGCGTCATCGCCGACCACTTCACGATCGTCAAGGCGCCGGGCAACGCGGCGCCCACGGTCGGCATCACCAGCCCGGCGAACGGCGCCGGCTTCGTCGCGCCGGCCGGCATCGTGATCACCGCCGCCGCCGCGGACGGGGACGGCACGGTGAGCCAGGTGCAGTTCTTCAACGGCGCGAGTCTCCTCGGAACCGCGACGGCGCCCCCGTACAGCTTTGCGTGGAACAACGTCCCGGCGGGCAACTACGCATTGACGGCGAAGGCGACCGACGACGACGGCGCGGTGACGACGTCGTCGACCGTGAACGTCACGGTGACCGCGGCGTTGCCGGCAGCGCCCGGCGGCCTCGCCGCGACCGCGGTGTCGAAATCCCGGATCGACCTCGCGTGGACGGACAACTGCGCGAACGAGACCGGATTCCGGATCGAGCGTTCGAGCGACGGGGTGAAGTTCACGCAGATCGCGCTCGTCGCCGCCAACACGAAGGCCTACGCCAACACGGGTCTCGCCACGAGCAGGATCTACTACTATCGCGTCCGCGCGACGAATGCCGCCGGCAACTCGCCGTACTCGAACACCGCAAGCGCGAGGACGCCGCGCCGGTGATCGCGCGGCGGCCTGAGCCGCGCCCCGGTCACGACACGATGTAGGCGGCGGTGCCGGTGGAGAGAAGCGTGCCGTCGGCGCCCAGGAACTCCATGCGGGTGGACGCCACCCGGGAGCCGATGCGCATCACTTCGGCGCGCAGCTCGAAGTGCGTGCCGATGCCCGGTCGCAGGAAGTCGACGCGCAGGTCGATCGTGCCGACCCGGGAGAAGCGGGCGAGGCGCTGGGGTATGGGATCGTCCATGTGGCGCGCGCCCAGCGCAGCCATCACCGCGAGGCCGGCCATCGCATCGAGCCCGGCGCTGATCACGCCGCCGTGCAGCCGCTGGTGGGCATAGTGACCGATCAGCTCGGGCTTCATGTCGATGCGCCCGGTCACGCGCTCCGGGCGCACCGACGTGATCTTCAGGCCCAGCACGCGGTTGAACACGATCTTCTCTTCGAAGATGGAGAGCAGGCCCGCGACGAACTCGGGTTCGAACTCCTTCGCGGGAGCGGCGTGTCTGGGCATGGGAGCGATGTCTGGTGACGGGCAGCGAACTGCCATTCTGGCACGATCGCCGCCAACCCGATCCGCCGACCACGCGCGTTGTGTGCGGCAGCGCACGGTAGCCGCGGGCGAAGCGGCGCACGATGATGACATGGCGGCAACCGGGAGACTCGCGTGTTCAAGATCGAAACGGAAGACGGCACGGGCATCTGGAGCGACGTCAGAGGCGACGACGGCGCACCGCTGACCTTCGAGGCGGAGGATGCCGCGCGCGCGGCACTGGCGCAGAGGTTTCCCGTGCTGGTGCAGATGGAGAAGTACGCGGGCGGCAAGCGCACGCGCGTCATACGCATTCTGGAGGACGACAAGGAGAAATCATGGCAACGCGTCGAACCACGATGAGAAGCAGCACCGGCACCAAGCTCTATGCAGTGCGTGACGAGAGCGGGAAGTTCAAGGACATCCAGACCTACAAGCGCGCGCACGCCGCCGATCTGCGCCACAAGTCGAAAGCCGAGAAGGAATCCGCGCAGGGTCCCATCGAGAAGACGGTCAGGAAGGCGGCAAACGATGCCGTCAAGTCGGTCAGGAGCTCGGTGAAGGGCGCGGTCGCCGCAGTGACCAGGGTGGCCAGGCGCGCGGTGAAGCAGGTGTCGAATCCCCAGCCGGCAGGCAGAGCGGCGGCGAAGGCGGCCGCCGTGAAGGCGGCCGGGACGCCGGTGGCGAACAAGGCGGCACCCAAGGCGGCGAAGAAGTCCGCGAGGACCGTCGCGAAGAAGTCCGCGAAGACGGCCGCGAGGAAGCCGGCTGGAGCACCGGCGAGAAAGCGCGGCTGAGCGAGGCGCCTCGCGTCGGGGCCGATCCGTGACCGGCTGTCAGGCCGCGCGCTTGCGCCGCTGCGCCAGCACCTCCTCGAGGATTTCGATGTTGCGCTTCACGGCATCGAGGTTGGGATTGACCTCCAGCGCGCGGCGCGAATACTCGAGGGCGCGGTCGTAACGCTCGAGCTTGACGTAGATCTGCGCGTAGCCGGCGAGCGCGCCGAAATGATACGGGTTGCGCTTCATGACCTCGTCGCAGTCCGCCAGCGACTTGCGCAGGTCCCCCGCGACGAAATACAGCGTCGCCCGCTTGTTCCACCCCTCGGCGAACGCGGGGGCCATCTCGATGACGCGGGTGAACGTGGCGATGGCCTTGTCGACGTCCCCGGCGCCCATCTGCTCGATGCCGGCCCGGTAGAGCCGATCCACCTCGGCGCTGCCGGAGCGCGCCCAGATGCGCCACATGGCCTCTTCGGCGCGCTCGCGGGTGTCGGCGTCGGAGTCGCGCAGGGCCGCCGCCAGCGCCTTCGTGTCCGCCATCGTGCCGACGTCGGCCAGCCGGGCCGCGGCATCGCGGCGCGCCCGCGCGTCGGAGCCGGAGAGCGCCTGCAGGGCCTGATCGCGGCCGGGCCCCTGCGCCGCGGTTCCGGGGATCCCCAGCAGCAGGGTCAAGAGCAGGGCGGATGACAGAGCGTGCATCTTCGATCCCTCCGGCGCTGATGACGTTGGCGCGGCGGGTGGCCGCCCGCGGCGCGCGTGGCGCGGCGTGTCCCGAAATGGCAAGCTGCCGCCGGACCGACCCGCTATAGTAGCGCGCTCAATCGGGCCGCGCGTCGACTGCCGGCCGGCGCAGGGGGATCGACATGACGAACGGAATCGCGCGATGGCTGATCGCGGGCGCGGCACTGGCTGCCGGCGCAGGCGGCCCGGCCGCGCAGGCGGCGATGCTCACCGGCACGGTGGCGACGGCCGACGGTCGGCCCATCGCAGGGGCGATGGTGACCGCCTTCAACGAGCCGGGCAACCGCAAGGAGACGGTGTACACCGGAGAGGACGGTCGCTACGCGCTCTCCACCGCGTTCGACGGCAAGCTCACGCTGCGGGCGCGCACGCCGTACTTCAAGGACGTCACCAGGCCCGTCGCCACCGCCGCCGGCGGTGCGATGACCGTGGACTTCGCCGCGGAGAAGCTGGTCGCTCCCGAGGAACTCTCCGACTCGCTCCCGGCGTCCGCGCACGCGGCGATGCTCGCGTTTCCGAACAAGGGCGTGAAGGAGACCTTCGTCAGCCAGTGCAACTACTGCCACCAGCAGGGCAACGCGCTCACGCGCCGGCCGCGCGAGCAGGCGGAGTGGAAGGCGACCATCAACCGGATGGAAGGCTACGCGGCGATGCTGACCTACGGCGACGTCCGCGCGATCAGCGGGACGCTGCACAAGGGCTTCGACGGCAAGCCGGTCAAGGCGATCGAGACCTACGACGCGACGCCGGAGCTGGCGCGCGCGAAGATCGAGGAATGGCACGTCGGCGACGCGCTGTCGTTCGTGCACGACACGGGGGTGGGCGCCGACGAGAAGCTCTACGGCATCGACGAAGGCCACGACGTCGTCTGGGTGCTCGACCGCAAGACGAACGAGATCGAGAAGCTGACGCTGCCCGACATCGACCTGCCGATCGGGGGGATCTTCGCGGGGTTCCAGCTGCCGGTCGGCATCTTCACCGGCAAGCACGGCCCGCACAGCATGGCGCAGACGACCGACGGCCGCATCTGGATCACCGCCGCGCTCTCGGGCTCGCTGGTCTCGCTCGATCCGAAGACCAAGGCGTTCAAGGTGTATCCGATGCCGCGCGGGTTCCTGTGGAAAGGCGGCCTCTATCCGCACACGGTGCGCGTCGACAAGGACGACATAGTCTGGTTCACGGTGGACCTGTCGAACCAGGTCGCGCGCTTCGACCCGAAGACCGAGCAGTACACGGTGATCGACCTGCCGGCCAAGGGCTTCCTGCGCTGGATGACCGACACCTTCTTCGGGCTGGTGCTCAAGATCGCCGGCTGGTTTCCGCAGCAGAACCTCCACCTCGCGCTGTCGCATCACAAGTGGTTGAACGGCGGCAAGGAGATCCTGACGCAGCCGTACGGCATCGACGTCAACCCCGTGGACGGGGGCATCTGGTACGCGAAGCTGATGACGAACCAGATCGGGCACGTCGACCCGAAGACGCTCAAGGTCACCGAGTACGACACGCCGATGGCCGGTCCGCGCCGCCCGCGCTTCGACCGCAACGGCGTGCTGTGGATTCCCGCGTTCGACGCCGGCGCCCTGATGAGCTTCGACACGAAGACGAAGAAGTTCGAGACGTATCCGCTGCCTCGCCTCGCGCCGAACGAGTACGAGATCCCGTACGCGCTCAACGTGCAGCAGGAGAGCGGAGACGTGTGGATCACCGCCAACAACACCGACCGCGTGCTGCGCTACACGCCGGCGACGAAGAAGTGGGTCACCTACCCGTCGCCGACCCGGGTCACGTTCCTGCGCGACCTCGAGTTCACGCAGGACGGCAAGGTCTGCTCGAGCAACGCCAACCTGCCGGCCTACGCGCACGAGGACAAGGTGCCCGCCTTCATCTGCATCGCGCCGGAAGGCGGCGCCGCCGACCGGCTGGCGGCCGCCGGCGGCGCCGGCAAATAGCGGCGGCCGCTGCTTCCAGTCGGAGGATCAGCCCATGCTGCACAAGCCCGTACGCTTCCTGCTGCTCAACGTCGCGCTCACCGTTGCGATCATCGCGCTGGGTCATGCCCTGAGCTACGTATTCGGATAGCCCGGCGTTGAGCGCAGCGCAGCCCCGGATAAGTGGGGTCAGACACTACTTTTCGGCGGCTATGGTCGCAACCCTTTCGAAGCTCATCGAAAAGTAGTGTCTGACCCCACTTATCCGGGGCTGCGCTGCGCTCAACGCCGGGGTCGGTTCGGAGTACGATGCCGACAACGCGACTCCCACCATGCCCATCCTCGCCGAATCCCTCCTCCACGCACTCAAGGCGCACGGGGCGCAGCAGATCTTCGGCATCCCCGGCGACTTCGCGCTCGCCTTCTTCAAGGTGATCGAGGAATCGGGGATCCTCCCGCTCTACACGCTGTCGCACGAGCCGGCGGTGGGCTTCGCCGCCGATGCGGCCGCGCGCTGCAACTGCGCGCCCGGCGTGGCCGTCCTCACCTACGGCGCCGGCGCGCTCAACGCGGTCAACGCCATCGCCGCCGCGTACGCCGAGCGCTCGCCGGTGGTGGTGATCTCCGGCGCCCCCGGGCGCGACGAGAGCGAGGCCGGCCTCCTGCTCCACCACCAGGCGAAAACGCTCGATTCGCAGTACCGTATCTACCGCGAGATCACCTGCGACCAGGTGCGCCTCGACGACCCGGCGAAGGCCCCGGCGCTGATCGCGCGGGCGCTCGCGTCGTGCGTGCGCGAATCGCGACCGGTCTACATCGAGCTGCCCCGCGACCAGGTGCGCTCGCCGTGCGCGCCGGTCGTTGCGGCGCCGTCGCAAGCCGTCGACGCCGACGCGCTGGCCGCCGCGGTCGACGAGATCCTGGCGAGGCTCCAGGCGGCGAAAGCGCCGGTGCTGATGGTGTGCGTCGAGGTCCGCAGGTACGCGCTGGAGGAGCGTGTGGCGAAGCTCGCGCGCAAGCTCGGCATCCCGGTGGTCACGAGCTTCATGGGGCGGGGCCTCCTCGCCGACGCGCACGCACCCCTGCTCGGCACGTACATGGGGGTGGCCGGCGATCCCGCGCTCACCGCGGCGGTGGAGGACTCCGACGCGCTGGTGCTGCTGGGCGTGATCCTCTCCGACACCAACTTCGGCGTGTCGACGCGCAAGATCGACCTGCGCAAGTGCATCCTCGTCAACGAGGGGCAGGTATCGCTCGGCTATCACACGTATCCGCGGCTGCCGCTCGCCGCGGTCATCGACGAGCTCCTGCGCCGGCTCGACGGCCGGCCGGACGCGCCGCCGTCGCCGCCGGTCGCGTATCCGCGCGACCTGGTCGCGGACGACGCCACGATCGCGCCGCGGGACATCGCCTGCGCCGTCAACGACCTGATGCACCGCCACGGGCGGCTGCCCATCGCCGCGGACGTCGGCGATTGCCTGTTCACGACCCTCGACATCGCCAACACGGAGCTGGTCGCGCCGGGTTACTACGCCGGCATGGGCTTCGGCGTGCCCGCGGGGCTCGGCGTGCAGGCGGCGTTCGGGCGGCGGGCGCTGATCCTGGTCGGCGACGGCGCCTTCCAGATGACCGGCTGGGAGCTCGGCAACTGCGCGCGCTACGGCTGGGACCCGATCGTCGTGGTGTTCAACAACACGAGCTGGGAAATGCTGCACGCGTTCCAGCCGGAATCGAAGTTCAACGATCTCGACGACTGGCACTTCGCCGATCTCGCGCGCGGCCTCGGCGGCGACGGCGTGCGCGTCGCGACGCGGCGGGATCTCGCGGCGGCGCTCGAGCGCGCGATCGCGACCCGCGGCCGCTTCCAGCTGATCGAGGCGATGATTCCCCGTGGCACGCAGTCGCCCACGCTCGCGCGGTTCGTCGCCGGCGTGAAGCGCCTGCAAGAAGTACCCCAAAGGTAAAGGCGGGCATTCTGTGCGATTCGTAGCCCGGCGTTGAGCGCAGCGAAACCCGGGATAAGTGGGGTCAGACACTACTTTTCAACGGCGATGGTCGCAGCCCTTTCGAAGCCCGTCGAAAAGTAGTGTCTGACCCCACTTATCCCGGGTTTCGCTGTGCTCAACGCCGGGCTACGCGGCGGGGACGCGCGACACCGCGCACACGGAGCGTTGATGAACATCGTCTGCATCGGCGGCGGGCCCGCCGGCCTCTACTTTGCGCTGCTGATGAAGCAGCAGGATCCGGCGCACCGGATTGCCGTCGTCGAGCGCAACCGTCCCTACGACACCTTCGGCTGGGGCGTCGTCTTTTCGGACCAGACGCTCGGCAACCTCCAGGCGGCCGATCCGTCGTCCGCGGCGCAGATTCTCGACGCGTTCAGCCACTGGGACGACATCGAGGTCAACATCCGCGGCCACAAGGCGCGCTCGGGCGGCCACGGCTTCTGCGGCATCGGGAGGAAGCGCCTGCTCAACATCCTGCAGCGGCGCTGCGAGGACCTCGGCGTCGAGCTCGTGTTCGAGACCGACGTGCAGGGCGACGAGCAGTACCCTGACGCCGACCTGATCATCGCCTGCGACGGCCTCAACAGCCGCCTGCGCGCCAAGTATGCGGCCACCTACCGCCCGGACATCGACACGCGGCGCTGCCGCTTCGTCTGGCTCGGCACGCGCAAGCTGTTCGCGGCGTTCACGTTCGCGTTCGAGGAGACCGAGTGGGGCTGGTTCCAGGCGCACGCCTATCGCTTCGACGACGAGACCTCGACGTTCATCGTCGAGACGCCGGAGGAGGTGTGGCGCCGCGCGGGCCTCGACACGATGGACAAGGAAGGCGCCATCGCGTTCTGCGAGAAGCTGTTCGCGAAACATCTCGACGGCCACCCGCTGCTGTCCAACGCCGCCCACCTGCGCGGCTCGGCGCAATGGATCCGCTTTCCGCGCGTGGTGTGCGAACGCTGGGTCCATCACAACGGCCGCGCGCCGGTCGTGCTGATGGGCGACGCCGCCCACACCGCGCACTTCTCGATCGGCTCGGGCACCAAGCTCGCGGTCGAGGACGCGATCGAGCTCGCGCGCTGCATCGGCCGCGCGCCCGGCGATCTCCCCGGCGCGCTCGCGGCCTACGAGGCGGTGCGCAGCGTCGAGGTGCTGCGCATCCAGAACGCCGCGCGCAACTCGACCGAGTGGTTCGAGCACGTCGACCGCTACGTGAACCTGCCGCCCGAGCAGTTCGCCTACTCGCTGCTCACGCGCAGCCAGCGCATCAGCCACGAGAACCTGCGGCTGCGCGACAAGGCGTACGTGGAATCCTGCGAGGACTCGATCGCGCGGCGCGCCGGCGTGGCCAGGCCTGCGGCGCAGGCGTCGATTCCGCCGATGCTCACGCCGTACACCGCGCGCGGCGTCACGCTGAAGAACCGCGTCGTCGTGTCGCCGATGGCCCAGTACTCCTGCGTCGACGGCCTGCCCGCGGACTATCACCTCGTGCACCTGGGCGCGCGCGCGATGGGCGGCGCCGGGCTGGTCGTCGCCGAGATGACCTGCCCGTCGCCCGATGCGCGGATCACGCCCGGGTGCCCGGGCCTGTGGAATGTCGCGCAGCGCGACGGCTGGAAGCGCATCGTCGACTTCGTGCACGCGCACAGCGACGCGAAGATCGCGCTGCAGCTGGGCCACGCCGGCGCCAAGGGCTCGACGCGCGTGCCCTGGGAAGGCGAAGACCTGCCGCTGCCCGAAGGCAACTGGCCGCTCGTCTCGGCGTCGCCGCTGCAGTACGTCGACGGTGTGAGCGACTGGTCGCGGGCGATGACCCGCGCCGACATGGACCGCGTGCGCGAGGACTTCGTGCGCGCGGCGCGCCGTGCCGCCGAAGCGGGCTTCGACTGGCTGGAGCTGCACTGCGCGCACGGTTACCTGCTGTCGTCGTTCATCTCGCCGCTCACCAACCGGCGCACCGACGAATACGGCGGGACGCTCGCCGATCGCCTGCGCTACCCTCTCGAGGTCTTCCGCGCGCTGCGCGAGGCGTGGCCGGACGCGCTGCCGATCTCGGTGCGCATCTCGGCGCACGACTGGGTCGATGGCGGCATCACGCCCGACGACGCGGTCCTGATCGCGCGCGCGTTCAAGGACGCCGGCGCCGACCTGATCGACTGCTCGTCGGGGCAGGTGAGCAGGAAGCAGAAGCCGGTCTACGGGCGGATGTACCAGACGCCGTTCTCGGACCGCATCCGCAACGAGGCCGGCATCGCGACCATCGCCGTAGGCGCGATCTCGGAGGCCGACCACGTCAACAGCATCATCGCCGCCGGCCGCGCGGACCTCTGCGCGATCGCGCGGCCGCATCTCGCCAATCCGGCGTGGACGCTCAACGAGGCGGCGAAGATCGGCTATCACCACCTCGAGTGGCCGAAGCAGTATCGCTCGGCCAAGACGCAGCTCGAGCGCAATCTCGAGCGCGAGCGCGCCGCCGCGAGCCAGGGTGCCGGACTCTCCGCGTTGCAGCAGGCCGATCGCGCGCTTGGCGCGTGACTGGACGGCTACTGCGGTTTGCGCGCTGTCCGTGACGCGGGCGCGTAGCGGCAAGGATCGGCGGGTCGCGACGTTTCGCCGCGCGCCGCCGGGCTTTCAGGGCATTTCGATCCACAGAAGGAGACGACGATGCAGGTTTTGCGACCGGCCGGCTGGCCGCGACCGAAGGGCTACGCCAACGGGGTGGCCGCGAGCGGCCGCCAGGTGTTCATCGCCGGCATGATCGGCTGGGACGCTCAGGGCGTGTTCACGAGCGACTGCTTCGCCGACCAGGCGCGGCAGGCGCTCGCCAACGTCGTCGCCGTCCTGCGCGAGGCGGGCGGCAGGCCCGAGCACATCGTGCGGATGACCTGGTACGTCACCGACAAGCGCGAGTACCTCGCCGCCGGCAAGGCGGTCGGGCAGGCGTATCGCGAGATCATCGGCGCCTACAATGCGGCGATGACCGCGGTGGAGGTGCGGGCGCTGATGGAGGACCGGGCGAAGGTGGAGATCGAAGCGACCGCTGTGATTCCCGAGTGATCGAGGTCGGTCGATCGAGTTCGGCCTGGTCGGCGCGCATGTTCCCGCGGGTGCCGAGTGCTTGCGCGGCGGGCCACGGCCTGTTGAAATGCCGCAGCGGTGCGATGGGCGACGGGGAGAGATGATGGCAGCCAATGAAGGGGAGACACACGAGCCGCACGAGATGGTCCGGATCCCGGTCTGGGATTGGCCGGTCCGCGCCTTCCACTGGTCGATCGTGGTGCTGGTCGTCGTGTCGGTGGTGACCGCCAAGATGGGCGGCAATGCGATGGAGTGGCACGTGCGCTCCGGCGTCACCATCCTCGCGCTGGTGCTGTTCCGGATCGCCTGGGGCTTCGCCGGGAACCGGCACGCGCGGTTCTCCGGCTTCGTCGCCAGTCCGCGCCGGGTGATCGCCTACGCCGGATCGCTCGCGCGGGGCGAGAAGTCGTGGCACGTCGGCCACAACCCGCTCGGCAGCTGGTCGGTCGTCGCGCTGCTGCTGGTGCTGCTCTTCCAGGCGGGCACGGGGCTGTTCAGCAACGACGACATCGCCACCGACGGGCCGCTGGTGAAGCTGATCTCCAAGGACCTGTCCGACACGATCACTTCATTCCACCACCGTAGCGCGTGGATCCTGTTCGCGCTGGTCGGCGTGCACGTCGCCGCGGCGCTCTACTACCAGTTCGGGCTGAAGCAGAACCTGATCGGCCCGATGATCACCGGCGGCAAGATGGTGCCGCGCCACCACGCGCACGCGGCGGCCGAGGGCGCGGCAACCGCCAAGGCAGTCGTGCTCCTGGCGCTGTGTGCGTTCGTCGTCTGGTGGGTCGTGAAGAAGCTCTGAGGCCCGGGCCGCAATGAAAGAGGGCCGGGGAGTGCCCGGCCCTCGCATGGTGCGGTGCTGCGCGCCTACTTGGCGCGGAAGTCGTCGTGGCAGTTGGAGCAGCTCTTGCCGAGATCGCCGAAGGGCCCCTTGACGGCATCGAGCGTGCCCGTCTTTGCGGCGGCGACCAGCTTGAGCGACGCGGCCTGCATGGCCTCCTGATACTGCTTGAACTTCGCCATGTCCTTCCAGATCTCCGGCTTGGCCTTGGTCGGTGCGCCCTGGTCGGAACCGGGGGTGAAGCCCTCCCAGGGCATGGGCGCGAGTTCGCTCACCCAGGTCGCGCGCTTCAGGAATTCGTCCTTGTCGAAGGGCTTCTCGCCCTTGACCATCGCGGCCATCGGTCCCATGTCCCAGCCGATGCCCTGCAGGATGCCCTGCCGGTACTTGATGGCCCGTTCCGGCTTGACGTCCTGCGCCGAAGCGGTTGCCGCCAGGGCGGCGATGACGGCACCGCATGCGAGTGCTGCTGCCTTGTTCATGCATTTCTCCAGTTGATTCGAGTTGGCGATGGCCGGAGCGATCCGGGACCGACAGTCTGCCGCCCCTCGCTGCACGCCGCCGGGCGCATTTGAATACAAAAGCCCCGGCCGCGCAAGCCATCAGGGAAAACAGCCATCGGGGAAAACAGCGGCGCCCGCCGGTTTATTCCTGCCCGGCGAGCGCCCGGTCCCGCCGCATCGCGCCGGTCAGCCGGCCTGGGCCTCCTCTCCCGGCGCGACGAGGTCGTCGCCGTCGACTTCGAGCGCGCCGGCGAGCCGCACGCTTTCGACGAGCCAGGCGGCGAACTCCCCCGGCAGCAGCCGGAAGAACCGGGCATTGAAGTCGCGGTAGATGCCCACGCGCTCGACGTAGGCCGGCACGTCGGCGGCCCGAATGCGCCGGCGGTCGAGCAGCAGGAACGCGAACAGCGCCTTCATCGCGTAGCGCGCCATGCGCAGCGGATCGGCCTCGAACGACGCGAGACGCGCGAACGCCCGCTCGATCGCCGGCGCGACGTCGGTGAACGGCTCGCCGTGACCGGGAACGACGACCCGGACGTCGAGACGGGCGAGCATCTCCAGCGTCGCGCGCGTTGCCGGCAGCGCGCTCGCATCGATCGCGGGCGGCACCACGAAGCCGAAGCCGTTCTCCCACAGCGCATCGCCCGAAATCAGGATCCGATGCCGCGGGTTGTAGAACACCAGCGCGCCCATGTCGTGGCCCGGCGCGGCGAGCGCCCGCCATTCGAGGTCGCCCCAGACGTGGGTAGTCCCCGGCAGCAGCGTCTCCGCAGGGACGAAGCGCTCGGCCGTCTGGTCGGCGTAGGCGAGCAGCAGCGCCGCCTCGTCCCAGCGCTCGATCGCCGCGCGCTCGCCCTCGGGAACGGCGATCGGGCAGCCGTACTTGCGCGCGACCGCCGCATTGCCGCCCATGTGGTCGGAGTGGCAGTGGGTGTTGACGAGCTTCGCCAGCGGCTCGTCGCCCAGCCCGCGGGGCGTGGCGAGGAGCGCCAGCGTCATCGGCACGTGGCGGCCGTAGCCCGAGTCGATGAGCACGTGCCCCTGCGGGCTCTTGAGCAGCACGTTGTTCGACGACAGCCAGTCGCGGACGAACACGTGCAGCTGAGGCGGGAACGGTTCACGCATGGAGCATTGTAATGCGCGCTCAACCCGGGCTACGCCATCGACGCCATCGTCATGATCACGCCAGCCGCCCAAGGAACTCGCGCAGCAGCGCGACGCGATCGGCCAGCGCCGGCGCCGCGCGCTCGATGCGCACGCGGTCGGGGCCGTGGAAACGGATGCGGCCGTCCTTCTGCACCAGCAGGATCAGCGCGCCGGCGTCGATCGGCGGATTCTTCACGAACTGGATCGTCGCGCGCTCGGGGCCGGCATCGATCTTCGCGACACCCAGCGGACGCGCGACCACGCGCAGCCGGTGGCACGCGACCAGCGCCTGCGCGGGCTCGGGCAGCCGGCCGAAGCGGTCGACGAGCTCCTCCTGCAGCGTCTCGAGCTCGTCCTGCGCCTCGCAGTTGGCGAGGCGCTTGTAGAGGACGAGGCGTTCGTGGACGTCGGCGCAATAGGTCTCGGGCAGCAGCGCCGGCACGTGCAGGTTGATCTCGGTGGTCACGCCGAGCGGCGCGGTGAGGTCCGGCTCGCGCCCGGCCTTCAGCGACGACACCGCGGAGCGCAGCATGTCGGCATAGAGCTGGAAACCAACTTCCTGCATCTCGCCCGACTGCGATTCGCCCAGCACCTCGCCGGCGCCGCGGATCTCGAGGTCGTGCATCGCGAGGTAGAAGCCGGCGCCCAGGTCCTCCATCATCTGGATCGCCTCGAGGCGCTTCTTCGCCTGCGTGGAGAGCGCCTCTTCCGGCGGCGTCAGCAGGTACGCGTACGCCTGATGGTGCGAGCGCCCGACGCGCCCGCGCAGCTGGTGCAGCTGCGCCAGGCCGAAGCGGTCGGCGCGCTCGATGATGATGGTGTTCGCCGTCGGCACGTCGATGCCGGTCTCGATGATCGTCGAGCATACGAGCAGGTTGAAGCGCTGCGCGTAGAACTCGCGCATCACGTGCTCGAGGTCGCGCTCGCCCATCTGGCCGTGGGCGATCGCGATGCGTGCCTCGGGCACGAGCTGCGCGAGGCGCTCGGCGGTCGTGCCGATGGTGTCGATGTCGTTGTGCAGGAAATAGATCTGGCCGCCGCGCTTCAGCTCGCGCAGCGCCGCCTCGCGCACGATGCCGGGCGAATGCGTGGCCACGAAGGTGCGGATCGACGAGGCGCCGCTGCGGCGCCGTCGCGATCACCGAGAAATCGCGGATGCCCTCGAGCGACATGGCCAGCGTGCGCGGGATCGGCGTGGCGGTGAGCGTCAGCACGTCGACCTCGGCGCGCAGGCGCTTGAGCTGCTCCTTCTGGCGCACGCCGAAGCGGTGCTCCTCGTCGATGATGACGAGGCCCAGGTTCCTGAACTTGATGTCCGGCTGGATCAGCTTGTGGGTGCCGATGACGAGGTCGATCGTGCCGGCGGCGATGCCGTCGAGCGAGGCCTTCACTTCCTTCGCCGAGCGGAAGCGCGACAGCTCGGCGAGCTTCACCGGCAGATCGGAAAATCGATCCGAGAAGACCTTGAAGTGCTGCTCGGCGAGCAGCGTGGTCGGCACCAGCACGGCGACCTGCTTGCCGTCGGCGATGGCCACGTACGCCGCGCGCAGCGCGACCTCGGTCTTGCCGAAGCCGACGTCGCCGCAGACCAGCCGGTCCATCGGCTGGCCCGACGTCAGGTCCTTGATCACCGCCTCGATCGCCGCCTGCTGGTCGGCGGTCTCCTCGAACGGGAAGCCGTCGGCGAAGGCCTCGTAATCGTGGACGCTGAACTTGAACGCGTGCCCCTTGCGCAGCGCGCGCTGCGCGTAGAGGTTGAGGAGCTCCGCCGCCGTGTCGTGCGCCTGCCGCGCCGCGCGCCGCTTCGCCTTCTCCCACTGCCCGCCGCCCAGCTCGTGCAGCGGCGCCGCCTCGGGCGACGCGCCGCTGTAGCGGCCGATGAGGTGCAGGTTCGACACCGGCACGTAGAGCTTGGCGTCGTTGGCGTAGACGAGCTGCAGGAACTCGGTGGCGCCTTCGCCGGTGTCGAGCGTGACGAGACCGAGGTAGCGGCCGATGCCGTGCTGCTCGTGCACGACCGGATCGCCGATGCGCACCTCGGAGAGGTCGCGCAGCATCGCATCGACGTTCGAGCGCCGGGCGGCGTCGCGCTTGCCGCGGCGGACCACGCCGGCGTACAGCTCGGCCTCGGTGACGAACGCGAGCCGGGCCGCGGGCCACGCGAAGCCGGCGTGCAACGGCGCGACGACGAGGGCGATGCGCTCCGACTGGCTGTCCCCGTCGATCCATGCCGTCCAGTCGTCGATGGCCGGAACGCTCAGGCCGTAGTCGATGAAGTACTGCTGCATCGTCTCGCGGCGGCCGGCGCTCTCGGCGCAGATCAGCACGCGCGCATCGGGGGCGGCGAGGAAGCGCTTGAGCGCGGCGAGCGGATCCTCGGCGCGGCGGTCGACCTGGACCGACGGCAAGGGGTGGGTGTGCGCCTTGCCGGCCCGATCGGGTTGCGCCGGCAGGCCCGACGGTGATTCGGCAGCGAGCGATGTCGGCGCCGGGTCGGTCACGGCGGCCGCGATCTCGATGCGGCCGAATCCCTTCAGCGCGCCGTTGAAGGTGTCGAGCGGCAGGAAGAGGTCCGCCGGCGGGAGCAGCGGGCGCGCCTTGTCGCCGCGCAGCAGCCGGTAGCGCGCGTCGGTGTCCTGCCAGAAGCGCTCGATCGCCGCCGGCACGTCGCCGTGGAGCGCGAGCGTCGTGCCCGCCGGCAGGTAGTCGGCCAGCGTGGCCGTCGCGTCGAAGAACAGGGGCAGGTAGTACTCGATGCCGCCCGGCGCGACGCCGTTGCTGACGTCACGGTAGAGCGGCGACTTCGACGGGTCGCCCTCGAAGGTCTCGCGATAGCGGCCGCGGAACCGGGTGCGCCCCGCGTCGTCGAGCGGGAACTCGCGCGCCGGCAGCAGCCTGATCTCGGGCACCGGGTAGAGCGTGCGCTGCGTGTCGACGTCGAACGTCTTGATGCTCTCGATGTCGTCGCCGAAGAGGTCGATCCGGTAGGGCAGCACGCTGCCCATCGCGAACAGGTCGATCAACCCGCCGCGGATGCTGAACTCGCCGGGCGAGACGACCTGCGTGACGTTCGTGTAGCCGGCGAGCGCCAGTTGCGAGCGCAGCCGCTCCACGTCGAGGCGCTCGCCCTGGCGCAGGAAGAACGTGAAGGCCGCGAGGTACGAGGGCGGCGCGAGACGGTAGAGCGCGGTCGTCGCCGCGATCACCAGCACGTCGCATTCGTTGCGCGCCACGCGGTAGAGCGTGGCGAGGCGTTCCGAGACGAGGTCCTGGTGCGGCGAGAAATGGTCGTAGGGCAGGGTTTCCCAGTCGGGCAGCAGGGCGACGCGCAGGTCCGGCGCGAACCACGGGATCTCCTCCGCCAGGCGCTGCGCGGCGAGCGGGGCGGCCGCCACGATCGCGAGCAGGCGCCGTTCCTGCGCACACGCGAGCGCGAGCTGGGCCAGCGCGAGCGCGTCGGCGGACCCGGCGGGCGCTTCGATGCGGACGCGGCGCCCCAGCGGCGGCGAAACGGGGGCGAGCGCGGGCATCGCCGCGAGCGCCTTGGCGTTCGCAGCGTGAGGGAGGGTGACGGGCGCGGCGGCGGTGGTGCGTGGATCCGGCGGCGCGGGGCTCGTCGGAACCGCCGTCCCGCCGGAGAGTGAGGCTGGCGGCACGTGGGACTGCGAATCGAGCGCGGATTATACGCGGCCGGCGCGCGGCTGCCCTCTATCGTGCGGCGGGGATTGGGCATATCCTGATCGGCATCGGGTTGACGAGCCGGGCGGGGCGCGAGCGGAGCATGGACGACATCGGGAACCCGGACCGCGTCGCGCTGATGCAGCGGTTGATGGCGCTAAAGCTCGAGCACCGCGACCTCGACGCGGCCATCGTGCGGCTGGCCGACGATCCCCGGCACGACGAGCTGCAACTCACGCGCCTGAAGCGGCGCAAGCTCCTGCTCAAGGACCAGATCGCGCGGATCGACCGCGAGATCGACCCCGACATCCTCGCCTGAAAAGTAGTGAAAAGTAGGGTCAGACACTACTTTTCACTACTTTTCAGCCCGGCACCCGCCCGTACTTGTCGTCGAAGCGCACGATGTCGTCCTCGCCGAGGTAATCGCCGCACTGCACTTCGATCATCACCAGCGCCTCGGTGCCGGGATTTTCCAGGCGGTGCCGGGTCTCGATCGGGATGTAGGTCGATTCGTTGGCGCCGATCAGATAGGTGTCGTCGTCGCGCGTCACGCGCGCCGTGCCGTGCACGACGATCCAGTGCTCGCTGCGGCGGTGATGCAGCTGCAGCGACAGCGCGGCGCCGGGCTTCACCTCGATCCGCTTGATCTTGAAACTGGGACCTTCCTGCAGCACCGTGTAGGCGCCCCACGGCCGCGCGACCGTGCGGTGCAGCCGGTACGCGTCGTGACCGCGCGCCTTCAGCTCGCCGACGACTTCCTTGACGCGTTGCAGATGGTCGCGGTGCGCGATCAGCACGGCATCCGGCGTGTCGATGATGACGAGGTTCTCGATGCCGACGGTGGCGACGACGCGGTCCTCGGCGTGCACGTACGTGCCGGACGTGGCGATCGCCACGCGCTCGCCCCGGCCGCGGTTGCCGTGCGCATCGGGCTCCATCAGGTCGGACACCGCCGCCCAGGAGCCGACGTCGCTCCAGTCGAAGGTCCCGCGGACGATCGCGACTTCGCCGCCGGTGGCCACCTTCTCCATCACCGCGTAGTCGAGCGAGATGTCGGGAACGGCGGCAAAGAGCGCGGCGTCGATTTCCTGCATCGCGGAAAGGCCCCTGGCGGCGAGCGCCGACCAGACCGGGCGGACCGCGTCGTGCACGGCCGGACAGTGCCGCGCGAACGCCGCGAGGATCGCCCCTGCGGTGAAGCAGAACATGCCGGAGTTCCAGACGTAGTTCCCGGCGGCCAGGTATTCGCAGGCCTGCGCCAGCGGCGGCTTCTCGACGAAGCGCCGGGCGCGAAACGCCGGCGGCTCCTGCGTGCCGGCGTCCGTGAAGCCGGTCGCCGCATTCGATGTAGCCGAAGCCAGTTTCCGGCACGGCGGGGCTGATGCCGAAGGTCACCAGCATGCCGCCGCGAGCCAGCGCGACCGCGCGGCTCACGGCGAGCGCGAAGGCGGGCTGGTCGCGGATGAGGTGATCCGCGGGCAGCACGAGCATGACGGCATCGTCGCCGTGGCGCGCCTGCACGTAGCGTGCGGCCACCGCGACCGCGGCCGCTGTGTTGCGGCCGAAGGGTTCGAGCAGGAACGCCGTGGATGCGGGCTGGCGATCGACCAGGCCGGTGTACACGTCCTTGGTGTGGAAGTAGTAGTCGCGGTTGGTGACGGTGACGAGCTCGGTCGCACCGGGCAGCGCCAACGCGCGCGCCGCGGTCTTCGCGAGCAGCGTGTCGCCGTCGGGCAGGGGCATGAACGGCTTCGGGGCGGATTCGCGCGACAGCGGCCACAGCCGCGTGCCGGCGCCGCCGGACAGGATCACGGGGATGAAGGAAGCGATCGTCGCGGGAGCTGCCATGAAAAGGTCTTCGCAAGGTCTTGAATGCGACCGAGTTTACCCCATATGTCATGAGCGAAAGGCAATACCCGCGAGTCCGGAGGCCCGGGTGGTATCATTGGCACGTGCGTGTTTCATGCCGGGCGCAATCGAAGCGCGCGGCACCACGACGATTACCGGGGGTGAACTGGTTTCGACGGGGGTAGTGAAGCAGCTTGGGGCATGCCGAGGTGTTGGTCCTCGTAAAACTCTGACAATCGCAAATATAACTGCGAACGACGAAACGTACGCTCTGGCGGCTTAATCCCGCCGGACCTCGCACCGGGCGGCGCTCAGCCCGGGTGACGTAGTCTCGAAGGGCAACCGACGAGGCGAAGCACAGCGAGGACATTCTGGGCGATCGCGCGCATCCGGGTCACTTGGATGTGGCGCTAAATCAAGGTGACTGGTCCCGCCGTCGCCTGTCAGTCAGCGGCGTTGGGGCGAGAGCACAATGACGCGACTAAGCATGTAGTCCTGACTGTGGAGCGCTTCCGGACGCGAGTTCGATTCTCGCCACCTCCACCAACAGCAGCAATGACGGCCCCCGCGCGGGGCCGTTTTCTTTGGTGCTTCCCTCTGTAACGTCGCCCCGGGTCTTTTTCCTGCGTCCACCATCTCATGCCATGATGGGCTTCGGCGCTGCTTGACCATCGACGCCGTCCAAGATGGACGATCCACGTTTGCCTTTTCGTTGCGGGTCCATCGCCCCTGCGCTTGCCGCCAATGTCGGGATTTCGCTGACGGCCGGGCAGCCCGGCTACCACCGCATCGCGATGATGCCTGCCATCCGAACTGTCTACCTCAGCCGGTGTGATCGTCCCGGTCCCGGGTGTCGCGCCTCAGCCATCGACCTGCACGTATCCCACAAGGACGCGAAGGACTGGCGCAAGCATTGCAAGAAGTACAACGCCTGCGCTCAGCCGGTCTACTTCGTGTCGGAAAGCTGGTACAACAGACGCATACGTAAGGGCCATGGCAAAGGCGACGACAAGGGTCAGGGCAAGAAGCAGAAGAAGGATTGAGTCGTTTCTCTGCAGTGCGCTGTCGAGCATGGTGATTCAGACCCGCGATTGTCGCGCCAAGGTGGATTCGACGACCCTGATCCGCCGCAGCCGTTGCCGATCCCTTCCGGGCTGCGCCTCGTTGTGCGGCCGGCGTCGCCCGCCTCCGGAACGGAGGGGGCGCCAAGGCCCGCAGTGCAGCGCTGATTCCTGGGAGTGGGGCCGCACGGCGCTTTGGTAAGATTCAAGGTTTTCGTCAAGCCAAGGATCAGCATGCCGAACATTGGGACCGTACTTAAGGAAGAGATCTCGCGATTGTCGCGCAAGGAGATTCGCAGCTACGTCGATCCGACCAGGAAAGCCACCGGCCAGCATCGGCGTGACCTCGCGCTGCTGAAGCGCCAGGTCGCGCAACTCGAGCGCCAGGTCGCGCAGCTTTCGCGCAACGTGCACGGCGCACGCCCCGCAGCGTCGCCCGGTTCTCCTGCGAAGCCCGTGCGCTTTTCCGCGAAGGGCCTGCAATCGCAGCGCAGGCGACTCGGGCTTTTCGGCGATCGACTTCGGAAAGCTGTTGGGGGTCAGCGCGCAGACGATCTACAACTGGGAGCACGAGGCAGCGCAGCCGCGCGGTGAGCAGCGCGCGAAGGTCGGCGGCGCTGCGCGGCATCGGGAAGCGGGAGGCCGCGAAGAGACTGCAACAGGCGGGTGCCGCGAACGGCCAATCCCGAAAGTAGCGACGAGGAAGTCCCGATCTTCAGGGTCCCTTCAGCTTGGCGGCCCATAGTGACACGGTCACTTTCCAGGAGTGGCCATGCTCAACCTACGCCGCAGCGATCGCCCGGCCGACCCGAACGCCCCGCTCAAGCCCGCGCTCTACGAACCGCCGGGACGCGTCCTCACGCCTGCCCCGGGCACAGCGACGCCTGCAGCGCTCCAGCCGGCGCCGCGCGAGGACCCGCCGCCCGCGGCGAACGCACGACGTGGAGAAGCGCCGCTTCCGACGCCGGCTGCGAGCCCGGCGCCGAAGCCGCAGGCAGGTACCAGCAAGCTCTTCATCGGCGCCAACATCAAGCTGAAGGGGGTCGAGATCTCCGATTGCGACGTCATGGTGATCGAGGGTCACGTCGAGGCAACCGTGCACAGCCAGGCGATGGAGATCGCCGGACCTGGCACGCTGAAGGGAACGGCGATGATCGACGTCGCGGAGATTCACGGCGAATTCTCCGGCGAGCTTACCGCGCGCACGCGCCTGGTCGTTCATGGCACGGGCCGCGTGTCGGGGACCATCCGCTACGGTAGCCTCGTCGTCGCCGAGGGCGGCGAGCTCAATGGCGACGTCAAGTGCCTGGACGCGTTGGACCTGCCGGCGCAGCCGCCGCGCCTTGCGGAGCCACGCGCGCCGACGGCACCGGGAACCCCGGTCGAGCGGACGCCGCACTGAGCACGTTGCGGCAGGTCGCCACGGCCGCCTGCGGCTCCGCAGCGCGGACGGCCCGGCGCAGGCCTCAGGTCGGGTCGGGCAGGAACAACCGGCGCCAGCCTTCGTGCCCGAGGCGGCGCAGCGTCTCGATGTTGCGCTCGTAGATCGACGCCGCATCGGGAAACGCGGCCACGGCGCGGTCGATGCTGGCTTCGCGCAACAGATGCAGCATCGGGTACGGCGACCGGTTGGTGCAGTTCGCGACGTCGTCCGGGTCGCTGCCGGCGAACTCGTAATCCGGGTGGAAGCTCGCGATCTGCAGGCTGCCTTCCTGCCCGAGCTTCCTGAGCAAGGCATCGGCCTCGCGCAGGAAGAAGTGAAAGTCGATGAAGTCGGCCATCGCCTGCGGATGGATCAGCAAGGTCGTATCGACCTCGTCCGGGTTCGCCTGTTCCAGCACGTCGAGCTCGTGCCGCAGTTCCGCGAGCAGTTCGTCGGCGGTCGCCGCGGCGGTGACTGCGTAGCGAATCTGCCGCTTGACGTGGACGGCCTTGGCGAACGGGCAGAGGTTGAGGCCGATCACCACGCGCTCCAGCCAGCGCTGCGTCGACGCGACGACGCCGGCGTCGTCGCCGCATCGTCGAAGGGTGTCAGCACGTCGCTCATGGTCGGTAGGCGGTCCGGCGTTTGCGACTGCCGCCGGCGGACCTGCCGGGAATTCTATCCCGCGCCGACCGGCCGGTCCGGCAGCTTCCGCAATGCCCGTTCCCCCGACGCGCGCAGGGTACGCCGTTGCCCCTGGATTTCCCCCTTGGCGAACTGGCGACATCGCTATACTCGGCACCGCCTGTCCCGACCGGCCGTCGTTCACCACGGCGTCCGGCGCAGGCAGGGCGCAAACCACCAGAACGCATGGAGGAGCCGTGCCCGGCGCAGCCAACGATCGTTTTCGCTGTGACGCTGTCCCGATCGCCGGCGCCGCTGACCGTGACGGCACTGCGCCGCGCGTTCCTGTTCGCCATGGCGGGCGCGGGCCTGAGCGGGTGCGCCATCCTGGCGGCAACAGGCGTCAACCTCGCCACGCAGGGCGCCGCCGCGCTGGCCATCATTCCTGCCGCGGCCATGCAGGAGGGCATGGAGAAGGACCGCTGCGTGGTCGCTGCGCGCAAGGGCGTCACGATCACGCAGTCGCTCGAGAGCAAGGTGCCCGGGACGGAAGGCGCCGTCCGGACGTTCGAGCCGGCGTACTGGCGTCCCGAATTCGAAAGCGAAGGCTACCCGCAGGTCGAGCGGGCGCGCACGCCCGTCGAGGGCGCGCTCGTGCTGACCGATCGTTCCCTGCTCGTGATCCCGCCGGCGGGCATGACGAGCCTGCGCATTCCCTACGAGTTGGTGATGGACGTCTCGGTCAACCGGGGCGCCCTCGACGGCGCGCCGCGCTCGACGATCGTCAAGTCCTGCTCCGGGCGCTATGACATCTTCACGTTCCGGCGACAGCAGCCGGACGGCCCCGATCCGGAAGCGACCGCGGCCGCCGCCGCGCTGCTCAAGGCGCGCGTGGCGGCATTCGATGCCGCCGGTAACTGAGCCGGATCGTCCGCGGGCTCATTCCCCGATCGTGAAGAGCGCGATTGGTTCCCGTAACTCTTTGTTTAAAACAAGGAACTTCGGTGCTTTCCGGACTCCAAGGGAAGCAAAGCGGAAAACCGGATCCGTCCCGCCTCGGCGGTAGAATCCGATCTGACCACATGGAGTGCAACATGAAGAGACTGACGATTGTTCTGGGTGTTCTCGCAGCAGCCGCCGCCGGATCGATGACTTTCGCAGTGTCCGCTGCGACCGACAAGGCCAACGCTGCGGCGCCGTCCGGCGCGGCGCCCGCGAGTACCGCCCCGTCCGGCACGGCCCCGGCCAGCACCGCCCCCGCAGCGGCGGCTCCGGCCGGCGCGGCTCGGGCCACCGGCAAGGCCAACGACGCAGCGGCGCCGGGCAAAGGCGCTGCCCGCGGGCAACGGGCCAGCGACACGGGTTCGCTGCTCACGCCCGCGGAGCGCAGCGCGCACGAAGCAGCGATGAATGGGTTGAAATCCTTCGACGAGTGCACGGCCCTCATGGCGAAGTACAACAAGCTCCTCGCCGACCGGGCCAAGGAAAAAGGGGTCGCGGTGCCCGCGGAGCGCGGAAACGTCTGCGAGCGCATGAAGGCGCGCGGCTTCAATCCCTGATCCGTGCCTTGCCCGCGGTCCCCGCTGCCGCGGGGACGGGGTTCGCCGCCACCGACCGGCGCGCCTGCCCGATCAGCCACTGCGCGAGGGCCTGCACCGCCGGCCGCCTGGCGGCCGAAGGCTCGACCACGAGAAAGTAGCCGCGCTCGGTCGCCATCTCGCCCTTGAGCGGCGCCACGAGCGCGCGGCGCTCGAGCAGCTCGTCGATCAGCGGGCGTCGCCCGAGCGCGACCCCCTGTCCGGCGACGGCCGCCGCGATCGCGGCGTCGTAGCTGGTGAACATCACCTGGCTCGCGGGCTCGAGGCCGTCGATGCCGGCCGCCTTCATCCACAGATCCCACTCGAGCGGGTAACCTGCGCGCGGCGGCTCTACCTGCAGCAGCGTGTGGAAGCGCAGGTCCGCGAGTGACTTGAGCGGACGCTGCTTGTCGCGCAGCACGCCGGGCGCGCACACGAGCTGGATCGTCTCGTCGAACAGCGACGTTCCCGTCCCCGCCTTGGCGGGAAGGTAACGGATCGCGAGGTCGAAGCCGTCGATGGCCAGATCGCGCCGCTGCAGCGTGGCGTCGATGCGCACGTCGATGCCCGGCTGCTCCTTGACCAGGTCGGCCAGGCGCGGGATCAGCCACAGCGACGCGAGGCCCGGCGTCGTCGACAGCGACAGCACTTCGCGCCGTTGCGGCGCGCGGATGCGGATCACCGCCTTGCGCAGGTCCTCCAGCGTCGCGCGCACGACCTCGCTCAGCCGCCGGCCATCGTCCGTGAGGTCGAGCGCGCGGTGGCGGCGATGGAACAGCGGCACGCCGAGATCGTCCTCGAGCGCCTTGACCTGCCGGCTGATCGCCGATTGCGTCAGGAAGCGCTCGGTCGCCGCCTTGGTGAACGACAGGTGGCGCGCCGCGGCCTCGAAGGCGAGCAGCAGGTCCAGCGGGGGGAGTCGGGCGGGATCCTTTTGCATGCGCGGACGGAATGCCAGAAGTTCCAAAAGATCGCTTGAAGGACGGTGCGCAGAGGTACACAGTGCGCTTCACCTGCTGACGAGCCCATGTTCTTACATCCGGGTTTCGCATGCAAGGGAAACCAGCCTCAAAGAGGAGCCGCCATGAACTACGCCCTGCCCCTGGTATCGCAGAAGTCCGCCGCCCAAGCCCGCTCCCGCCCGCTGATGGTGCCTTGCGCGCGCCCCGTGACCGCTGCGCCCGCGGCCAACGAGGACGCGCCGGTCAATGCCGCGGCGCTGCGTCCGGTCGATCCGATGCTGCTGGTGTATCAGGAGCGCGTGGAGACCTTCCGCATGATCGCGGCGGCGCTTCGTCGCGGCGCCCGGGCGCTCGCGCGCCTGTTCGTCGCCTGACCCGCCGCCGGCGGGGTGCGTGCCTGCCGATGCACCGGTCGGCGCTCACCCGCAGGACGGCGGTGTGCGCCGGGGCCGGCGCCGCGTCAGGGCCATCGCTCCCGCCGCAGCAGGCCTCGGATGCGGGCGAGCGCGAGACCGAGCTCGGAGTCGCGCCCGGCGCCGGTCGTCGCCGTGACCGCCTCCGCAGCCGCGAGCGCACCGCGCGCCGCATCGGCAGCGCCGGCCAAGTACTCGGTTTCGGCGCGGCCGCAGAGCAGGATGCCGAGACCGATGCTGTCGGACGCGGCGCGCAGCAAGGGCTCGCCCACGCCGAGGCAGCGGCGCGCTTCGTCGTAGCGGGCCTCCCGCGCGTGCAGCGGGCCGAGGTAGCTCATGATCTGGCCCTCGAGGCGCTGGTCCCCCAGCTGGCGGGCGACGACCAGCGAGGCCTCGAAGTGATCGCGCGCCTCGTCGAACCGCGCCAGGCTTTCGTAGACCAGCCCGAGGTTGCACAGGACGATGCCTTCGAGGCGGGCGTGCCCGAGGTCGCGCGCCACGGCGAGCGCCGCGTCGAGCTGGCCGAGGGCTTCGGCGAAGCGTCCCTGCACCTGCTGCAGCAGGCCGTAGTTGCACAGCGTGTTGCCTTCCAGCCGCCGGTTGCCGACCTCGCGCGCCGCGGCGAGCGCCGCTTCGTGATGCGCCCGCGACTCGTCCATGCGTCCCGCGTTGCCGTACAGCGTGCCGAGGTTGCCGAGAATGCCCCCTTCGCGGTCGCGGTCTCGCACCGCCCGGGCGAGCGCCAGCGCCGCTTCGTAATGCACCAGCGCGTCGTCCGGGCGGCCGAGGATTTCCAGGATGTCGCCGAGGCAGCTGCGGCCTTCGCACTCCATCGCGCGGTCGCCCACGTCGACTGCCACCGCCAACGCCTCCTCGACGAGCGCGCGCGCCGCGTCCATGCGGCCGGCGTGGATCTCGAGGGTGCCCAGGCCGACGAGCGCGCGGCACTCGCTGCGCCGGTCGCCGGCGGCGCGCGCCGCGGCCAGCGAGCTCTCGAAATGCGTTCCCGCCTCGGCGCCGTTGCCGGCAGCCCACGCTACCTGTCCTGCGACCCCATCCACGCGGGCGCGCGTCGCCCCGCCGAGCCCGGCGATGGAGCGCACCACGGCCGCGAGTTCGGCGCCGACCGCGAAGGGCCCGGTGAGCCGCAGGCCGGCCCAGGCGCGCTCCAGCGCGTCGGTGGCCACGTCGGCGTCCCCGCGCGCCGCGGCGCGGCGACACGCCACGGCGAAGTTGTCGAGCTCGTCGGCCCGGTGCGCGTAGGCGGCGCTCTCCGGCAGTCCCGCGAAGTACGCGCCGTGCCGGATTTCCGCCGCGCGCAACGCCGCCGGACCGCTGCCGGGAAAGCGCCCCGGCGTGCGCAGGTGCTCCGCGGCGTATTCCTGGACGCTCACGAGCAGATCGAAGCGGTCGTCCGTCACTTGCCTCACGAACGACTTGTGCACGAGCGATTGCAGCGCGTCCATCGGCCACGGCGCGTCGTCGTGCGCGGACAGGTCGAGGATCGCCTCCACGGATTCCAGCGTGAATCCCCCCTCGAACACGGACAGCTGCGCCAGCGCGGCCTTCTCGGGCAGCGACAGCAGGTCCCAGGACCAGTCGAACACCGCACGCAGGGTTGCCTGCCGGTCGACGCGCCCGCCCGCCGACGCGAGGAGCTTGAAGCGCTCGCTCATGCGCGCGAGCAGGGCGCGCGGCGGCATCACCCGCACCCTGGCGGCGGCCAGCTCGATGGCGAGCGGCAGTCCCTCCAGCAGTTTCACGAGCGGGGCGATCGCCGCCTGGTCCTCGGCGCCCGGCCGGAACGCCGGCTTCGCCGCCTCGGCACGCCGCAGGAAGAGCGCCACCGCGTCGGCCGACGGCAGCGGGGCAAGGGCGAGCACCTCCTCTCCGGCAAGGCCCAGCACTTCGCGCGTCGTCACCAGGAACCGCGCATCGCGCGCCCGGTTGAGCCACCGCCCGAGGGATTCCTCGGCATGGCGCGCCACCTGCTCGAAGTTGTCGAGGATCACGAGGCACTGCCCGCGGCCGGCGATCGCCTGCCCGATCTGGGTCACCGGGTCGTCCTTGCCCGGCGGCAGCCCGAGGCCCTGCGCCACGCCCTGCACGATGCCGTCGAGGTTGCGCGCCTGCGACAGGTCGCAGAACCAGGCGCCGCCCGGGAAGTCACCGAGCGAGGTCCAGCCGAAGCGCGTGATGAGTCGGGTCTTGCCGGTGCCGCCGATGCCGAGGACCGAGATGAGGCGCGCGCCGTCGCGGAAGCGGCGGGAGAGCTCCGCGAGCGCGTCGCGGCGGCCGACGAAGTCGTCGCGCTCGGCCGGCAGGCTGTGGCCGTTGAACGAGGCCAGCGGCGGAAAATCGACGCGCAGGTCGGACGCGACGACCTGGAGCAGCGGTTCCGGATTGACGAGGCCTTTGAGGCGATGCTCGCCCAGCTCGCGCAGGGTCACGCCCCGCGGCAGGCGTTCGCGCACCTCGTCCTGCGTCGCCGCCGACAGCAGCAGCTGTTCGCCGTGGGCGACCGACATGATCCGCGCGGCGCGGTTCACCGCCGCGCCGAAATAATCGCCGTCGCGCAGCTCGGCGACGCCGGTGTGCAGCCCCATCCGCACCTTCAGTCCTCCCGGCAGCGGGTTCGCGTGCGCGGCGGATCCGGAAATCGCGGTTCCGGCGCGCGCGCCCTGCAGGGCCCGCTGGGCGGCGACCCCCGCTGCGAGCGCGTCGGGGGCGCCGGCGAAGGCCGCGTGCACGCCGTCGCCGGTGGACTTGACGATGCAGCCGCCGCGGGATTCGATCGCCTGGCGCAGCAGCGCATCGTGCTGCGCGAGAGCGACGCCCATGGCCTCGGGATGCTGTTCCCACAGCGCGGTGCTGCCCTCGATGTCGGTGAACAGGAACGTCACCGTGCCCGAGGGCGGCAACGGATTGCGGTGCAGTTTCGCAGGCATTGCAGGCGAGCGAAACCTGCGCAGGGCTAGTTCTTGATCGTGGGATCCCAGCTGATCGTCGCGCCGGATTTCGCGTCGGTCACGTTGATCGTGTACTTGTAGATGGTGCCGTCCTTCTTGGCCTTCTGCTCGGCGACGTATTCCGTATCCGATCTCGTGCCCCAGGACCACTGCCCGCCTTTGATCGCGATGCCCTTGTTCTTCTCGAACGTCCAGGCGGGGCTCACGATCTTCCAGGTGATGCTGACCGGTCGGTTGACGTCGTTCGAAAGATCGATGGGATCCTCGCTCAGGCAGATCACGTTGGCCGAGAACGTCTGGCAGATCCCGGGCGGCTTCGGGGTGGTCGTCGCCGGGACGATCGTGATCGTCGTCGGTGACGGGTTGTGCGGCGTGGTCTGCGCGCCGGCAGACCCCCAGCCGCAGGCGGCGAGCACCGCCAGGGCAAGCCCAAGGCGGCGCCGGCTCTGCGCCCGGTTCCCGGATTCCGAAGATGCCTTCATCGATGATCTCCCTGCGTTCGATTGGAAACGCGCGGTCCCCTGACCGCGCGGCGGCTAGTGTGCCCTTTCGCTGCGGGAAGCGACAGTCCCGTTGCGCGGCCGCCGGCCCGCCGCAGCTCGCCGGCGCCGCGCTTGCCCGTCACGCGACGGTGATCGCCGGCGACAGGTAGACGTCCTGGATGGCGTTGAGCAGGGCCACGCCGTCGGCCATCGGCTTCTGGAACGCCTTGCGCCCGGAGATGAGGCCCATGCCGCCGGCGCGCTTGTTGATCACCGCGGTGCGCACCGCGTCGGCGAGATCGTTGGCGCCCGAGGCGCCGCCGGAATTGATGAGCCCGGCCCGGCCCATGTAGCAGTTCGCCACCTGGTAGCGCGCGAGGTCGATCGGGTGGTCGGTCGCGAGGTCCTTGTACATCCGCTGGTCGCTCTTGCCGTACGGGTTCTCCTTCGTGTTGAGCGAGAGGTAGCCGCCGTTGTTCTCGGGCAGCTTCTGCTTGATGATGTCCGCCTCGATGGTGACGCCCAGGTGGTTCGCCTGGCCGGTGAGGTCGGCGGACACGTGGTAGTCCTTGTCGCTCTTGAACGCCGGATTGCGCAGGTAGCACCACAGCACGGTGGCCATGCCCATCTCGTGCGCGGCCGCGAAGGCCTGGCTCACCTCGACGATCTGGCGGCCGGACTCGGGCGAGCCGAAGTAGATGGTCGCGCCCACCGCCACCGCGCCCATGTCCTTCGCCTGCCTGATGCTGGCGAAGAAGATCTGGTCGAACTTGTTGGGATAGGTGAGGAACTCGTTGTGGTTGAACTTGAGCAGGAACGGGATGCGGTGCGCGTACTTGCGCGAGCACGCGCCGAGCACGCCCAGCGTCGAGGCCACGGCGTTGCAGCCGCCTTCCATCGCCAGCTTGACGATGTTCTCGGGGTCGAAGTACAGCGGGTTCTTCGCGAACGAGGCGCCCGCGCTGTGCTCGATGCCCTGGTCCACCGGGAGGATCGAGACGTAGCCCGTCCCCGCGAGCCGGCCGTGGTCGAACAGCTGCTGCAGGCTGCGCAGCACCGCCGGCGAGCGGTCGCTCGGCGCGAAGATGCGATCCACGAAGTCGGGGCCGGGCAGGTGCAGCGAAGCCTTGGGGAATGCCCTTGCAGACGTGCTGCAGCAGGCCGGGGCCGTCGGCGCCCAGCAGGCCCATGAGGTCGGTCATTGTCGTAGCTCCTTGTCGTTGGGGGGGTCGCGCTCGAGCGTGCATTATCGGGGCAAGGCCGGCCGCGGACAACGCCGCTGCGCGGCCGCGCATCCGGTGACGCATCGCGGCGGCCGTCGAGCAATCAACTGCGCTCGTGCCAATTGTGCGGCGGGCGCCGCGGCTCGACTTTGATCGAGCGCATCTCCGGCGCCACCCGGCGCCGGATTCGCGGTCAGGCCCGGGCTGCCTTCGCGCAGAGGTAGCCGACGGCGGCGGCCAGGCCGGTGACGACCGCGCCCCAGGCGATGTCCACGACCGTGACGGCGAGCGACCAGCCCTGGAGCGTGGCGAGGTTGGTCAGGTCGTAGGTGGCGTAGGCGAAGAAGCCGAACAGCGCGCCGTGGCGCAGCGCGCTGGTCCAGGCGCCGGCCCGCAGGGCGGGCAGCACGGCGAAGATCACGGTCCCCGCTGCGTACAGCGGCGTAGAAGGCGCCCGCCGCCGCCCAGTTCGGCGTCGCGCGCAGCAGCGCGCCGACCTCGGATCGGTAGAATCCGGCGGCGACCGTGCCGAGCCAGAGGAAATCGCCGGCGCAGAACGCCACCAGCGTCGCGAGATAGGCCACAATGATTCGGGTCATTCGGGGATCCTTGGTCCGGGCACGGCTTGCCTGCCGGGACGACGACGGTTCGACCGCATCATATCCGTCCGCCGACCCGCAGGTCGAAGCCCGGCGCTTGCCTGGCGACGAGGGAGTTGCGTGCATGGACGCAGACGAGACACGGCGCCCGCCCGCCCGGCGCGGCGGCGGCCGCCGGCGGCGTGGTGCCGACCGGCCGAATGAGCGCGCGGCGCATGGCCGCCCTCCGGTCGCGCCTCGCGGCGATCGTGACCGCGGCCTGCCTCGCCGCCGGCAGCGCCGGCGCCTTCGACCTGCAGGGGCACCGTGGCGCCCGCGGCCTCGCGCCCGAGAACACGCTCGCCGCGTTCAGGGTGGCGCTGGCGCTGGGCGTCACCACGCTGGAAACGGACCTCGCGGTGACGAAGGACGGCGTGCTCGTGATCGCGCACGATCCGTCGCTCAATCCGGACCTGGTGCGCGATGCCGACGGGCGCTGGCTCGCGGCGCCGGGCCCGCCCATCCGCTCGCTCACGCTGGCCGAGCTGCGGCGCTACGATATCGGCCGGGTCAATCCGGCGAGCCGCTACGCGAAGCAGTTTCCCGAGCAGCGCGCGGTCGACGGCGAGCGCTTCCCGACGCTGCAGGAGGTGTTCGCGCTGGCCAAGGCGAGCGGCAGGCCCGTGCGGCTTAACATCGAGACCAAGATCCGGCCGACGCACCCGGACGAAACGGTCGATCCGGCCGCGTTCGCCGCGCTGGTGGTCGCGGCGGTGCGCAGCGCGGAGCTCGCCCCGCGGGTCACGGTGCAGTCGTTCGACTGGAGAACGCTGCGCGAAGCGAAGCGGCTCGCGCCGGAGATCGGCACCGTGTGCCTCACCAGCGAGACGGAAGGCTTCGACACCGTGCAGCGCGCGTCGTCGTCGCCCTGGCTGGCCGGATTCGATCTCGCGGCGCACGGCGGGTCGGTGCCCCGCCTCGCGCAGGCCGCGGGCTGCGCGACGTGGTCGCCCAACTGGCGCAACGTCACGCCGGGAGAGCTCGCGCAGGCCCGCATGCTCGGCATCGCGGTGGTGCCGTGGACCGTCAACGATCCCGCCGACATGGCGCGCCTCGTCGACATGGGGGTCGACGGCCTGATCACCGACTATCCGGACCGGCTGCGGTCGGTCCTGGCGAGCAAGGGCATCCGGATTGACTGATCTCGCCGCGTTCGCGCAGCGCTACCCGCGGTGGTTCGTCCTGACGGGAGCCGGCGTGAGCACCGATTCGGGCATCCCGGGCTACCGGGACGACGAAGGGCAGTGGCAGCGCAGGCCGCCGATGACGGTGCAGGAGTTCCTCGGGTCCGAGAGCGCGCGCCGGCGCTACTGGGCGCGCAGCATGGTCGGCTGGCCGCTGCTCGCGGGCGCGCAGCCGAACGCGGCGCACCGCGCGCTCGCGCGCCTCGAAGCGGCACGGCGGCTGCATGCGCTGGTGACGCAGAACGTGGACGGGCTGCACCAGCGCGCCGGGAGCGCCGCCGTGATCGAGCTGCACGGCAACGTCGGGCGCGTGCGCTGCCTTTCCTGCGCGGCATCCGTGTCGCGGGAAGACCTGCAGCGCGCGCTCGAGGCGGACAATCCCGCGTTCGCCGCGGCGGCGGCGAACGCGGCGCCGGACGGCGACGCCGACCTCGAGCCGGGCGGACTCGACGACTTCCGGGTGCCCGGATGCGCGCGCTGCGGCGGCACGCTCAAGCCGGACGTCGTGTTCTTCGGCGAAGGCGTTCCGCGCGACCGGGTCGATGCCGCGATGCAGGCGCTCGGGCAGGCGGATGCGATGCTCGTCGTGGGGTCGTCGCTGATGGTGTATTCGGGCTACCGGTTCTGCGAGCGCGCGGCGGCCATCGGCAAGCCGATCGCCGCGATCAACCGCGGCCGCACGCGCGCCGACCACCTGTTCGCGCTGAAAGTCGAGCAGTCGTGCGCGAAGCCCTCGCCGCGCTTGCCGACGTCGCGCAGGCGCGGCCGGGTGACGCCGTTGGCGAAGGCGGGCGATAATCGCCCGATGACGACGGCGAGCGTGATGCGGCAGGGAGGGGCGATGGAACAGGCAAAGGCGTCCGGACTCAACGGGTGGCAGCGACTCTGGATCGCGCTTGCGCTGGTGGCCATCCTGCCTGCGGCGGCGATGATCGCCGCGGATTGGGAGTCGGCCGACGTCTGGGTGCGCGATCTGCAGCGGACCCCTGTCAACCGGGTGGCGATCGAGGGGGCCGGCGAGGTGGACTTTCCGGCGATGATGAGCCCGGAGGCGATCGACCTCGTGGTCAGCTCCGCTGCCGGCAAGCCGGAGGCGATCCGCGCCGGAATCTCCGCCTGGACCGCCGAATTCAACAACGTCCTGCGCGACTACATCGCCGATCTCAACCGCGCGCTGGCGATCCGGATCGCCGCGTTCTGGGCGGGCGGCGTGGCGTTGCTCTACGGGGTCGGTTGGCTGGTCGCCTGGGTCCGCCGCGGGTTCGAGACCTGAGCGCGCATGCGCGTTGATCGGGCGAGCGGCGTTCGCGTCATCGCCGCGCTGGAGGCGGCGAAGGGCCTGGTGATCCTCGTCGCGGGCCTCGGCCTGCTTCGCTTCGTGCACCAGGACCTGGAAACGCTCGCCGAGGACCTTGTTCGCCATTTCCATCTCAATCCGGCGAGCCGGTATCCGCGCATCTTCCTCGAGCTTGCGGACCGCCTTTCCGACGTGCGGCTGTGGCTGCTCGCGCTGATGGCCTTCGCCTACGCGAGCCTGCGCCTGGTCGAGGCCTATGGGTTGTGGCGCCAGCGGCGATGGGCGGAATGGCTGGCTGCGGGGAGCGGCGCGATCTACGTGCCGATCGAGATCTACGAGCTCTTCGCCGGCGTGACGCCGCTCAGGGTGGCCACGCTGACGCTCAACGTCGCGATCGTCGCCTACATGGGATCGATGCTGTGGGCCGCGCGCCGCGATGCGCCGAACGGACAGCGTGGGCGTGGATAACGTAGACGGCTCCGGACACTACGCGGGCCGCACCTGCGCGTTACGGAGTCTCGATGCGGCCGTCGGGATGGCGCGCGAAGCGCCCCTGCGCGCGCGGATTCACCGGATCGGGGCGCGGCCAGGGCCAGCCGCCGAATTGCGTCGCGCGGTAGTCGTCGAATGCCTGGCGGATCTCGGCCTCGGTGTTCATCACGAACGGACCGTATTGCGCGACGGGCTCGGCGATCGGCGCGCCCTGCAGCAGCAGCACCTCGGCGTCTGCGGCGCCGTTGACGAGCTCGACGTCGCTGCCGGCACGGACCTCGATCGTCGACCCCGCCGGCGCGCGCCGGGCGCCGACCGCGAGCGTCGCGCCCTTGAAGAAGTAGAGGCGCCGGCGGGTGCCATCGCCGCGCGCCGCGGGCAGCGTCCAGCGCGCGCCGGGCGACAGCGTCAGCGTGGCGATCGCGACGTCGGATCGAGGCTCGGACGCCCACGATCGGGGCGGCGGCGGGAGCGGCGGCAGCGCGGCGAGGCTGCCGGCGATGCAGGTCACGGTGGTCGTGCCGCCGGCCGCGTCCGCAAACGCGCGCCGCGCAATGCGCTCGCTCCACAGCATCGTGAAGTGCGGCTCTGCCATCTTGCTCTTCGCCGGCAGGTTGAGCCAGATCTGGAAGAGCTCCAGCGGGTTCGGCCCGCTGCGGTCGAGCAGCGGGAACATCTCGGCGTGAACGATGCCGCGGCCCGCGGTGAGCCACTGCACGTCGCCGGACCCGAAGCGCGCCGCCGCGCCGAGCGAATCCGAGTGATCGATGAGGCCGCGGCGGACGATGGTGACGGTCTCGAAACCGCGATGCGGGTGCGACGGAAAGCCGGGAACGGTGTCGCCGTGGTACATCCGCCAGCCGTCCTTGCCGGCGAAGTCCTGCCCGATGTCGCGGCCGGCGAGGGGCGCGGCCGGGCCCATCTGCTCGTTGCCCGGCGGATAGGCATCGTCGTGGTGGACGCAGAACAGGAACGGGTCCGCGGTGGCCCACGGGAAGCCCAGCGGCGTGACGGAGAGCACGGGATCGGCAAGGGTCGGGTCGGCGGCCATCGGCGGGGGCAGGGCGAAGCGTCGGGAAGCGAAGTATCCGGGGCGCGGGCGCCGTCGTCAAAGGCGTGCCCGACGAATGCGCCCGCGGGCCGTGGCGGCGGCATTCCCCGACCGGCCGCGCGGAAACTCCCCTTCCGGAGTGCGACGATTTCGCTCAAACTGCGGGCCGGCGCCCGGGATGGCCCGGCCCCCCCGACCCCGGAGACTCATGATCCCGCGCATCGCCCGCATCCTCGCCGCCGTCGCCTGCTGCCTCGTGCAGGCGCCGGCACTTGGCGCCGACGGCGCGGCCGCCGGCAAGGTCCTGCGCGTCGCCTTCCCGGTCGCCGAGACGGGCTTCGATCCGCAGGCCGCGGGCGATTTCTACTCGAACCACGTCAATCGCGCGATCTTCGATCCGCTGTTCCGCTACGACTACTTCGCGCGGCCGTACAAGGTTGTGCCGAACACCGCGGCGGCGCTGCCGGAGATCTCCGCCGACGGCATGACGTGGACGATCAAGTTGCGGCCGGGAATCCACTTCGCCGACGACCCCGTGTTCAAGGGCAAGCGCCGCGAGCTGGTCGCCGCCGACTACGTTTACTCGATCAAGCGCATCATCGACCCGAAGACGCGCTCGAACGCGCTCAACATCGTGGAAGGCCGGTTCGCGGGCGCCGAGGCGGTGGTCGCGAATTCGAAGGAGACGGGCAAGTTCGACTACGACGCACCGATGGAAGGCCTGCAGGTCGTCGACCGCTACACGCTGCGCTTCAAGCTGAACTTCCCCGACTACGAGCTGCTGGCCAACCTCACGGGCTCCAACATGGCCGCGGTCGCGCGCGAGGTGATCGAGGCCTACGGCGACGCGAGCGGCTGGGCGATGGCGAACCCCGTGGGCACGGGTCCATACCTGCTCAAGGAATGGCAGCGCGGGCGCAGGATCGTGCTCGAGGCGAGCCCCACGTTCCGCGGCGAGCTCTATCCCGAGAGCAGCGACCCGGCCGATCGGGCGCTCGTGCAGAAGTACAAGGGCCGCAAGCTGCCGCTGGTCGATCGCGTCGAGGTCAGCATCATCGAGGAATCGACCCCGCGGATGCTGGCATTCCGGCAGGGCCAGATCGACTTCGTGAGCGTGCCCTCGGACATGGTGCTGACGGTGCTCGACGAACAGAACCGCCTGCGCCCGGAATACGCGAAGCTCGGCGTGCGCCTGGTGCGCGTCGTGCAGCCGGCGGTCAGCTATGCCTACTTCAACATGGAGGATCCGGTGGTCGGGGGGTACGACCCCGCGCGTATCGCGCTGCGGCGCGCGATCTCGATGTCGTACAACGTCGACGAGGAGATCCGCGTGATCCGGCAGCGCCAGGGCCTGCCGGCGACACAGGTCGTGCCGCCGGAGATGTCGGGCCACGACCCCACGCTCGACGCCCGCACGAAGCACGACCCGGCCGCGGCGAAGGCGCTGCTCGACAAGTTCGGCTACAGGGACACCAACGGCAACGGCTTCCGCGAGCTGCCCGACGGCAAGCCCTTCGTGCTGACGATGGCGTCGTCGACGAGCGCGCTCGATCGCGAGTACGACGATCTCTGGCAGAAGGGTCTCGCCGCGGTCGGCATCAAGGTCGAGTTCTACAAGCAGAAGTGGCCCGATCTGCTGAAGGCGGGCCGCCTCGGCCAGCTGCAGATGTGGCGCCTCGGCAACATCAACACCACGCCGGAGGGTTTCGGCTTCTACGGGCTGCTCTACGGAAAGAACGCCGGGTTCTCGAACCTCTCGCGCTTCAACCTCCCCGAGTACGGCCGCACCTACGAGCAGGCGCGCGGCCTGCCGGACGGTCCCGCGCGCACGAAACTCGCGCGCCGGATGTCGGAGCTGGTCGCCGCCTACGCGCCGTGGGTGCTGCTCGCGTTTCGCTACGAGAGCGTGCTGATCCAGCCGTGGGTCGAGGGCTTTCGCTACAACCCCTCCTACCCGCACCCGTGGCAGTTCCTCGACGTCGACGCGAAACGGCGGGCCGCGTCGTAGCCCGGGTTGAGCGCACACGTGCGCCTACGGGCGGCGCACGCGCGCGCTCAACCCGGCCTACGCCGGGCGCCGGATGCGGTAGGGCTCGTCGAACTCGACGAATTCGTGCTCGGCCAGCGCGGCGTCGATCCAGGCGCGCACGCCGGGGAGCGCGCTGACCCGGTCGACGTACGCGGTGATCGCCGGGGGCACCGGCAGCGCGTAGGTGCGCAGGCGCATGCACACCGGCGCAAAGTAGGCGTCGGCAATGCCGAATTCGCCGAACAGCAGCGGACCGCGGTGCTGCGCAAGAAGCCCGCTCCACATCTCGACGATGCGCTGCACGTCGGCGCGCACCGCCGGCTGGTCGCGCCAGACGATCTGCCCGACCTCCGGCAGCGACGCCTCGATGTTCATCGGGCAGCTGCTGCGCAGGCCGGAGAAGCCGGCGTGCATCTCGGCGCAGACGCTGCGCGCGCGGGCGCGGGCCGCCCGATCCTGCGGCCACAGGTGCTTGTCGGGAAACCGCTCAGCCACGTACTCGGCGATGGCTAGGGTGTCCCAGACGGCGAGGTCGCCGTCGACCAGCACCGGCACCCGGCCGGTCGGGTTGAGCGGCAGGATCGTGCGTTTGAAATCCGACTCGGGGGTGAGGCTGTCGAAGCGCACCATCACCGCGTCGTGCGGGATGCCCGCCTGCGCGAGCAGCACGCCGGCACGCATCGACCACGACGAGTAGTTCCGGTTGCCGATGTAGAGTTTGATCGTCATCTTCTCAATCCATCTGCGTCACGAACTTGGTGGTGAGGTAGCCGTCGAAGGTCTCGCTGCCGCCCTCGCTGCCGATGCCGCTGTCCTTGATGCCGCCGAAGGGCGTCTCCGGCAGCGCCTGGCCGAAGTGGTTGACGTTGACGATGCCGGCGGCGATGCCGTTCTGCAGCGCGAGCGCGCTCCTGCTCGACGTCGTGAACGCGTACGACGACAGCCCGTACGGCAGGCTGTTGGCGCGGCGGATCGCGTCGGCGAGGTCGGTGAACGGCACGCACGGCGCGATCGGTCCGAAGGGCTCGAGGGTCATCACCTTGCTGTCGTCGGGCGGGTTGGTGATGACGGTGGGCGCGAAGAAGTAGCCGTGGTCGCCGATGCGCTCGCCGCCCATCTCGACGCGGGCGCCGCGCGCCGTGGCATCGGCGACGAACTCGGCCATCGCCGGCAGCCGCCGCTCGTGCGCCAGCGGCCCCATCGTCGTGCCGGCCTCCAGGCCCGAGCCCACCTTGATCCCCTTCGTCTTCTCGATGAAGCGCGCGACGAAGCGGTCGTAGACCTTGCTCTGCACGTAGAACCGGTTCGGCGACACGCAGACCTGGCCGGCATTGGCGAACTTCAGCGCGGAGAGCATGTCGGCGGCGCGCTCGACGTCGGCGTCGTCGCAGACGATCGCCGGCGAGTGCCCGCCCAGCTCCATCGTCACCCGCTTCATGTGCGCGCCGGCGAGCGCCGACAGCTGCTTGCCCACGGGCACCGAGCCGGTGAACGACACCTTGCGCACGATCGGCGAGGCGATGAGGTGCTGCGATACCTCGCTCGGCACGCCCCACACCACGTTGAGGACGCCCGGCGGCAGACCCGGCCTCGTGGAACATCCGCGCGATGGCGACCACCGCGCTCGGCGTGTCCTCGGGCCCCTTGATCACGATGGTGCAGCCGGCGCCGACGGCCGCGGCGATCTTGCGGATCGCCTGGTTGAACGGGAAGTTCCACGGCGTGAACGCGGCGCACACGCCCACCGGCTCGCGCAGCACGAACTGGCGCACGTTGGGCGCGCGCGGCGGGATCACGCGGCCGTAGATCCGGCGGCATTCCTCGGCGTGCCAGTCGCAGTGGTCGGCGCAGCGGCTCACCTCGCCGACTGCCTCGGCGAGCGGCTTGCCCTGGTCGAGCGTGATGTTGCGGCCGATCTCCTTGGCGCGCGTCGCGCGTCAGCTCGCCGACGTGGCGCAGGATGCGGCTCTTTTCCATCGGCGAGACGGTGCGCCACTTCTCGAACGCCCGCTGCGCGGCGGCCAGCGCGCGATCGAGGTCTGCCGTGGTCGCGTGGGGCAGGCGGCCGATGACGTTCCCGGTCGCCGGGTCGAACACGTCCTGCTCGCGGCGTCCGCCGCCCTTGACGAACTCGCCGTCGATGTAGAGGCACAGGTCTTCGTACACGATGATCTTCTCCGTGAATGCGGCGCCGAGGCGGGACCGCAATGGTAAGCGAAAGTGCATGCCGTTGCGATGCCGCGGCCGGGCGGCGGCGATGCGGGCGGCGTTGGCGGCGATGACCGCGTCGGCAGCAGGGGCGGCCGCAGCGAATGCGCCCGTCCGCCGGGCCGCCCGTGCGATACTTGCAACGCGAAAAATGCAGACACTCCGCTTCGACAACACCTTCGTCCGCACGCTGCCGGGGGACCCGGAGACCGGGCCGCGCGTGCGGCAGGTCCATCGCGCGCTCTACTCGCGGGTCGACCCCACGCCGGTCCCCGCTCCGCGTCTGCTCGCCCACTCGCGCGAGGTGGCGGCGCTGCTCGGCATCGACGACGCCGACATCGCGTCGCCCGAGTTCGCGCGCGTGTTCGGCGGCAACGCGCTGCAGGACGGCATGGAGCCCTACGCGGCGAACTACGGCGGCCACCAGTTCGGCAACTGGGCGGGTCAGCTGGGCGACGGCCGCGCGATCACGCTCGGCGAGACGCTCAACGCGAGGGGCGAGCGCTGGGAGCTGCAGTTGAAGGGCGCCGGCAGGACGCCGTACTCCCGCACCGCGGACGGCCGCGCCGTGCTGCGCTCCTCGGTGCGCGAGTTCCTGTGCAGCGAGGCGATGCATCACCTCGGCGTGCCGACCACGCGCGCGCTGTGCCTCGTCGCCACCGGCGAGCGGGTCGTGCGCGACATGTTCTACGACGGCAACCCGCAGCAGGAACCGGGCGCGATCGTGTGCCGGGTCGCGCCGTCGTTCATCCGTTTCGGCAATTTCGAGCTGCCGGCCGCGCGCGGCGACGTGCCGCTGCTGCAGCAGCTTGTCGACTTCACGATCCGTCGCGATTTCCCGGACTTGGTCGCGGGCAACGGCGCCGGCGCCCCGCTCGACGAAGCGGTGCGCGCGCGGTGGTTCTCCGACGTCTGCGAGCGCACCGCGCGGACCATCGCGCACTGGATGCGCGTGGGCTTCGTGCACGGCGTGATGAACACCGACAACCTGTCGATCCTCGGCCTCACCATCGACTACGGGCCGTACGGCTGGATCGACGGCTTCGACCTCGACTGGACGCCGAACACGACCGACGCCGAGGGTCGCCGCTACCGATTCGGGCAGCAGCCGGCGATCGCCTACTGGAACCTCGGCCGGCTCGCGAGCGCGCTGCTGCCGGTCTTCGCGTCGCCCGATCCCCTGCACGCGGGGCTGCAGCGCTACGACGACGCGTACGGGGCGGCCGATCGCGCCAACATCGCGGCCAAGCTGGGACTCGCCGAGTGCACGGATGCCGACGTCGAGCTGATGACCGCGCTGCACGCGCTGCTGCAGGACGCGGAGGTCGACATGACGCTCTTCTTCCGTGCGCTGGCCGATGTCGCTGTCGATGCGCCGACGCCGTCGGCCGCGCCGCTGGCGCATGCGTTCTACGACGACGCCAAGCGGCAGCGCGCGGCGCCCGCGTTCGCGGCGTGGCTTGCGCAGTACGGCGCGCGCGCGCGCAGCGACGGACCGGCGCCCGCCGTGCGCCGCGCGCGGATGCACGCGGCCAATCCGAAGTACGTGTTGCGCAACTACCTCGCGCAGCAGGCGATCGACCGCTCCACCGACGGCGACAGCGGCGGGATCCACGAGCTCCTCGACGTGCTGCGCCGGCCCTACGACGATCAGCCCGGGCGCGACGCCTACGCGCAGCGCCGGCCGGATTGGGCGCGCAACCGCGCCGGCTGCTCGATGCTGTCCTGCAGTTCCTGACCTGCCGGCGCGACGCGGGAAGCGAGGGTCAGAGCGGCATGCACGTCTCGATCATGGACCCCGGCCTTGCCAACAGGGTCGGCCATCATTTCGATCAGGACCTGCGCATTGCGCGCGCGCTGATCGCGAGCGGGCACCACGTCGACGTCCACGCCGCGGCGAACGTGGCGCCGGAGGTGGCGCAGGCATTTGCGGCGCCCGGCGTATCGCTGCACGCCACCTTTCGCGCCGGCGCGTATCACCACCCGCTTCCGGGCGAGGACAGCTGGGGCCTCTGGCAGGATCGCGCCGCCGTCACCGCCGACGATCTCGCCCGGCTCGGGCCGGCCGACGTTGCGTTCTGGCCGTCGCTCACGCCCACCCACTTCCTTGCGATGGTCCGCGTGCCGCATGGCGCGCAGATGATCGGCGGGCTCGACGGCCACATCAACTGGGCAACTTCGCTGGGCGCCGAGCTGCTCGCATCCGGGCGCGACGCGGCGCGGGCCCTCGGCGGCCGCCTGCACCTCGGCGCCTACGATCGCACCATCGCCGACGTCTATCGCCCGCTGCTCGACGGGCTTGCGATCGGCCGCCTGCCGGTGCCCTACGACGGCCATCCCGCGCCGCCGGCGCAGAAGGTCGGCCGGATCGGCTTCTTCGGCCACCAGCGCGGCGAGCGCGGCGGCAACCTGATCCCGGACATCGCGGCGGCGCTGCTGCAGCGCGGGTTCAAGCTGACGCTGCAGGACTCGAGCGCGCGGCTGAAGATGAAGCGGGATCATCCCGACGTCGCGGTGCTGGGCTTCGTCGACGATTTTCCGCGCGCGCTCGCCGCCTGCGACCTGATCGTGTGGCCGTCGGATCCGCAGTACTACGCCGCGCGCAGCTCCGGCGTGGTGTGGGAGGCGATCGCGTCGGGCCGGCCGCTGGTCGTGCCCTCGCTGTGCCTGCCGGCGCAGATCGCGCTGCACGCCGGGGCGGCCGCCTTCTTCCACCAGCCGACCGCGCGATCGGTGCTGCGCGGCATCGACGAGGCGATCGCGACCTATCCCGCGCTCGCGCGGCGCGCGACCGAGCAGGCGCGCCGCTGGCAGGCGACGGAGGGAACCGCGCGCCTGGCAGCAGCGCTCGTCCGCGAACACCTTGCGGGCTGGGACGCGGCCTGAGCGCGCCTTTCCCGCGACTGCGCTTCGACGCGACGAGCGCGACCCGCGCCACGACACCGGAGTTTCCCCACGCCATGGCCGGACCGACACGCGAATTCTGGGACAAGCGGTTCCAGTCGGGCGAGACGCCGTGGGATCGCGGCGAAGCCAATCCGCAGCTGGGCGCGTGGCTCGCTGCCGGCGCGCTGCAGCCTTGCCGCATCCTCGTTCCCGGTTGCGGCTCGGGTTACGAAGTCGCCGTGCTTGCCGGCGCCGGCTTCGCCGTGACGGCGCTCGACTACGCGGCGGAAGCGATCGGCCGCACGCGGAGCCTGCTCGCGGCCGCGAACCTCGAAGCGGAGGTGGTCGAGGCCGACGCGCTCTCGTGGCAGCCGGATCGCGCCTTCGACGCGATCTACGAGCAGACCTGCCTCTGCGCGCTCTATCCGGACCAGTGGCGCGACTACGCCGACCAGCTCGACCGCTGGCTTGCCCCCGGCGGAACGCTCTATGCGCTGTTCGTGCAGTTGCTGCGGCCCGCCGCGGCGCAGGGCGCCATCGAAGGCCCTCCCTACCACTGCGACGTCAACGCGATGCGCGCGCTCTTTCCCGGCGGTCGGTGGCGTTGGCCGAAGCCGCCGTATCCACGCACCGCGCACCCGCGCGGGCTGGCCGAGCTCGCGGTGGTGCTCGGGCATCGCGGTCAAGGCAATCCGTAGGCGCGGCCGCGTCCGGCGCCGCATCAGGCCCGGCGCGTCAGGAGGCGCCGCGGGCATGCGCCGGCGTGAGCGGATGGGTCGGAAAGTCGCCCGGCAAGCGGCGCACGGCCTCCGCCGTCCCCTCCAGCCACAGGCATTCGCCGTTCTTGGGCTTCACGTGCAGGATCGCAGTGCGCGGCATGCCGTTCGCGTGACGGGCGAGGACGTCCATGACCCAGCCGTGCGTGATCACGAGCACGCGTTCGGAGCCGCTGCGGCCGGCGATGTCGGCGATCGCGGCGAGGATCCGGTCCGCGCACTCGTCCATCGACTCGCCCTGCTCGAAGACGGCGGCGGGGTTGCGCTTGACGATCTGCTCCAGGAGCAGCGGATTGAGTTCGGCGAGCTCGGCCTTGGGTATGCCCTGGATGACGCCGAAGTGGCGTTCCTTCAAGCCGTCGTGCGGTCGCGGCGGCGGCAGGCGCAGCGCCGCGGCGACGATCTGCGCCGTCTCGAGCGACCGGCTCAACGGGCTGGTCCAGACGGAGGAGAAGCCGAACGCGGCGAATGCCTCCGCCAGCGCGCGCGCCTGCTGCCGGCCGCGCTCGTTCAACCGCGTGTCGAGCCAGCCTTGGAGGATGCCCGCGGTGTTCCAGTCCGTCTCGCCGTGGCGCGTGACGCACAGCTGCGCCGGGGCGTTCACTGGACTGTCCCGGTGCTGGGAGCGCAGGCATTCGCGCTCGAGGCGGCCCGGCGGGCTTCTGCGGTGCGCGCCGACGCCGCCGCCTGCGCGCGCGGGCGCGCCGTGCACGCTCTCGCGCCGGACCGCAGGACGCGACCGCAGGCGTCCTTTCCGGTGCACAATGCTCGCCTTTGCTTTCTGACCAACGGGGGAGCGCGCTCATGCGAATCATCATGTGGCTCGCCGGCGGGATCGTCCTGCTGGCGTTGCTGGCAGTTGCGGCCGGACAGCTCGGCTTTCTGCAGGGCACGGCGCCGGCCGATCTCGGCGTGCGCAACGGCCGCCTGAAGCCGCCGTCGGCGACCGAGAACAGCGTCACCAGCCAGGCGGCGCTGTACCCCGACCATCCGCAGCGCTTCCACAGCGCCATCGCGCCGCTGCCGGTGAAAGGCGACGGCCCCGCGACGATGGCGCGGATCAAGGCGCTGGTGGAGGGCATGGACGGCGCGAAGGTGGTGAAGGCCGCGCCGGATTACCTGTACGCGCAGTTCACCACGCAATGGATGAAGTTCGTCGACGACGTGGAGTTCTGGTTCGATCCGGCGAACAACGTGATCCAGGTGCGCTCGGCGTCGCGCCTGGGCAGCAGGGACATGGGCGTGAACCGCAAGCGCGTCGAGGCGGTGCGCGCGGCGCTCGCCGGCGCGCAGTGATCCGCCGCCGGCCCCCGCGCCGTCATTGCGCATGCGATCGCGTCAGCAGCCGCGGACGCACTTGGCCGCGCCGTCGAATTCCATCGTCCGGCCGCTCAGAGCCAGATGGACCGGGCGGCTCTTCACCGAGTCGATGAAGGCAGCCGTGCGCGAATCCGGCCGCAGCTTGCCGCCGGCCGTGGCGTTCTCGTTGACGTGCGTCGCGATCACCGCCGCCGGCCTGATCAGATCGTTGATTGCGTAGGTCGCGGAAAGCGTGGTCACCGCGTTCGGTCCGAGGTTGAGCAGCACGAGGCCGGGCTTGTGGAAATCGCCGACGACGGTCTTCATGTCGGCGTGGATCGCGGTGTCGCCCGACAGGTAGACCGTGAGGCCGTTGGTGAAGCGGATGACGTAGCCGCTCGACGGTCCCAGCGTGAGGCTGACGTTGTCCGCCTCGAGGCTCTTCCTTTCCGGGTCCGTCAGCAGCTCGCGCGCCACCGTGCTGTCGTGCGCGGCGGGAACGGTCGTGATCTCGACCGCGCGCGATGCGCCCGCGGTCTTGAACGTGCGCGCCCCGCCGATCTGCACGCCGGCGAGGCAGGATGCGGGCAGCGGGACGACGAAATCCTCCCCCGTCTGCGCGCACGCGCCGGTGGGCTTGCCGCGGATGGTCTCGACCTTCCGGCCGATGAACGCGGCCATCGGCACCATCATGACGATGGCGGCGTTCTTGGCGGCGGCGATCTCGGCGGTGGTCGAGTTGGGTGCGGCGGAGACGGTCTCGGGCCGGGCGCAGGTTCCGGCCTCGAGCGCCTTCAACCGGCGGTCGCCCATGTGATCGCCGTGGGCGTGGCTCAGCAGGACCACGTGCACGTCGCCGAGGCGCGCGTCGTCGCCGCCGGTGACGGTGTGCCCCGCATCGTAGAGGATGCGCACGCCGGTCGGATCCTCGAAGATCGTCGCCCGGTCGCGCTCGCACAACTCCCCGGCATGCGAGCCGAGCGGCGTGATCTTGACGTTCTGCGCCAAGGACGCGCCGCCGCCCAGGGCAAGCGCGACCACCATCACCGACAGCCGATGCCGCCTCGCGATCTTCATCGATCCTCCGCGCAGGTTCGGCGCCGCCGCGGATGGCGGCCGCTCGGCCGTCAGGTTATCACTGTTGCGATGCCTGCCTGAGGCCCTCCGGCGCGGTCGCTTCGGCATTGCGGGCGGACGCGGGATCGATGCCGTCGAGGACAAGCCAGGCGCGGCGCCAGGCATAGGTCGCCAACGCGCCTCCGCCGGCGACGAGTGCCAGCACCGTCGGCGCGCTTGCTGCGCTGTCCCCGGTGAGAACCAGTCCGGCAGCCAGCAGGCTCGCGCCGACGAAGCCGATGCGCGACCACATCCCGCTGCGCGCGATCGCGCGACCTTCGGGGCCGGGGAGCCCGGGCGCGTAGCGCGTGTACAGCGGGCGGCGGACGACGAAGGTGTCGCGGGCCGCGGCTTCGGCCATCAGGCGCGTGACCGGGGACGCGAAGCGTGGCGCGGCGACGCCCGACGGGCGAGTGCCTTGCCGGGCGGGAGTCGACGAGAGTCGTTCTGCGAGCAGTTTGAAGATGCTGCCGTTGCCGGCGGCGTTGACGGGGATGTGGTTCGCGCTCATTGCTGACTCCTGTTCCTCTTGGGTATCGGGTGCTGCGACCCGATGAAATGGTGCAGCGCACAATGGCAAGATAGGATCATCGCCGGCAACAATCAATTAATACTTTCTGATCACTACGATCAGCATCGGCGATGCGAACCCAACTATTTGATGCATCAAGAGATATCGGTGTCGTGCGTCATTCCGGTGCGGTGCAGACCGGCCCCGCCACCGCAGCCGCCGCCGGCGCAGCCTGCAGGAAGGCCCGAACCGTGGCATCGCGATGCGCACGGCACGGGGGGGCAGGCCGGGACGGGTGCCGACGCGTGGTTCGCCGGATTGCTGCCCCCGTCGCCGGGTAAGATGACGCTGCGCTGACCGGGTCGCGGGATGCGGCAGCGGACGAGGCGCCGGGACGACGCGGCAGAGGGCGGGAGCAACGATGACCGAAGACGACAGGAACGTGCTGGGCGGGACCCTGATCCCGTGCTCGGTGTCGCCGCGCACCGGCTTCTACCGCGACGGCTGCTGCAACACCGGCCCCGAGGACGTCGGCCTGCACGTCGTTTGCGCGCAGGTGACGGCGGCCTTCCTCGCGTTCGCACGCGGACGCGGCAACGACCTCGTCACGCCGGCGCCGGAATACGGCTTCCCCGGCCTGAAGCCGGGCGATCGGTGGTGCGTGTGCGCGGGCACCTGGCGCGAGGCGTTCGAGGCCGGCGTCGCGCCGCCGGTGGTCCTCGCGGCGACGCACGAGGAGACGCTCGCGATGATTCCGCTCGACGCGTTGAAGCAGCACGCGCTCGATCTCAACTGAACACGGTGAAGTGCATGCGCGCGCTGCGCTACGATCGTTACGGCCCGCCGGACGTGCTGCACGTCGCGGAGATGGCCGAGCCGGTGCCGGGCGGGGGCGAGGCGAAGGTGCGGGTCCGCGCGGCGAGCCTCAATCCGCTCGACTGGAAGATCCGCGCCGGCCACCTGCGCTTCGTTCCGCTCTTCCGCGGTCCGCCTCGCGGCGCCGGCGCCGATTTCGCCGGCGAGATCGTCGGCATCGGCGGCGGCGCGAGCGCGCGCCACGTCGGCGAGCGCGTCTTCGGCTCGATCGTGCCGTTCCCGCGAGAAGGCGCGCTTGCCGAGTTCGTCGTGGTGCCCGCCGCGCGCCTCGTCCCGATTCCGGCAAGCCTCAGCTTCGAGCAGGCCGCCGCGCTGCCGGTCGCCGGCGGGACGGCGCTGCAGGCGCTCGTCGACCACGCGCGCGTCGCCGCGGGGCAGCGCGTCCTGGTCACGGGCGCCGCGGGGGGCGTAGGTCATTTCGCCGTGCAGATCGCGAAGCATCTCGGCGCGCATGTCACGGGCGTGTGCAGCGGCGCCAACGCCGATTTCGTCAAGCGCCTCGGCGCAGACGAGGTCATCGACTACGAGCGCGAGGACTACACCCGCGGCGACGGCCGTTACGACGCCGTGTTCGACGCCGCCGCCGCGTCGTCGTTCGCCGCCGCGCGGCAGGTCCTGGCGGAGGACGGCTGCTACCTGAACACCGGCGGCGACGCCGTGGCGATGGTCTCGACGATGGCGGCCGCGCTCTTCGCGCGGCTCGCGTCGCGCCAGCGCGCCGTCGCGATCACGCTCGACAACTCACCGAAGACCTGGGAGCGGCTGGCGGCGCTTGCGGACGCGCGCGTGCTGCGCCCCCACATCGAGCGCACCATCGCGCTGGAGGAAGTCGCGGACGCGATGCGCGCAATGGAGACGGGACACGGACGCGGCAAAGTCGTCGTGCGCCTCGCCGCCTAGTGCAACGTCGGCCGTGACGGGGGATCGGGCGGCGCATCGCCCCGGTCGGTCCCCGCGGGCGGCAGGCCTGCGTGGCCGTACGGCGGCGTGTCGCCCGGTTCGTCGTCGAGCGCGTCCTGCTCCTCCTCGCCTTCCCAGTCGTAGCGCCGGCGCGGCGGCACGTCGAGGTGGCGCAGCACGACGGCCAGCACCACGCCGATCAGCGCCGCGGCGAGATGCGTTTCCCACGAGACGCCGCGCTCGATCGGCAGCACCCCCCACGCCAGTGAGCCGTACATGAACGCGACCAGCAGCGACGCGGCGATCGCGCGCCGGTCGCGGCGGATGACGCCGGCGACGAAGACGTAGCCGAACAGACCGTAGACCAGTCCGCTCGCGCCGATGTGGATGGATTCCCGGGCGAGCAGCCACACCGCCACCCCGGGGCCGAGCCAGACCGCGGGCAGCACGGTGCGCGACGCCTGCGGATACAGGTGCAGCATGGCCGTGCCCAGCACCACCAGCGGGAGCGAGTTGGCGATGAGGTGCATGAAGCCGCCGTGCAGCAGCGGCGCGGCGAACACGCCGATGAGCCCACTCCATTCGCGCGGGCGCACGCCGAACCGCTGCAGCCCGAGCTCGAGCCCCCAGTTGACGTATTGAATGCCCCACAGAATCGCGACGAAGGCGAGCGCGATCCGCAGCGCGCGCCGGAAATTGGCGCGCACATGCGCGGAATTCGTGAACGCCGGGTCGGGGACGTGGACTTCCATCGTGGGGGCGCGACGGCGCCGGCGCGGAACGACGGCCGCCGGCATGCGTCGAGGGTGAAACCATGCCACCTGCCGCGGCGATCCGCAAGCGCGGTTCGCGCCGCCTGCGCGCGGCGGGATCGCGATGCCTCCCAGCTCGTGTACGATTCGCCGATGACTGCCATCGCCCGACTTGCCGGGCTCGACTGCGGCTTTCGCTCGAGCTATCTCGATTACGCCGCGCTGTGCACCCAGCTGCAGCGCTGGGCCGACACGTTTCCCGACCTCTGCCGCCTGCGCGCGCTCGGGCATTCCAGCGAAGGGCGCGCGATCTGGCACCTCACCCTCGGTCCCGATCCGGACCGCGTGCGCCCGGCCGTCTGGGTGGACGGCAACATGCACGCATCGGAGCTGGCCGGATCGAGCGTCGCGCTGGCGATCGCCGAGGACGTGCTCCGCCTGCACCTGGGTGGCGAGGACGCGCTGCCCGGCGTGCCGGCGCACGTGCGCGAGCGGCTGCGCGACGTCCTGTTCTACATCGTTCCGCGCATGTCGCCGGACGGCGCCGAGTGCGTGCTCTCGACGGGGCGCTACGTGCGTTCGGCGCCGCGCGATCGGCGCCTGAACCGCGAAGCCCCGCGCTGGCTGCGCGGCGACCTCGACGGCGACGGCCAGAGCCTGCTGATGCGCGTCGCGCACCCGGCCGGCGAGTTCGTCGAGTCGCGCGAAGTCGCGGGCCTGATGGTCTCGCGCCGCCTCGACGACGCGGGGCCCTACTACAAGCTGTTTCCCGAGGGCACGATCGAACCCTGGGACGGCGCGAGCATCCCCGACCCGCACTATCTGTCGGACAACCAGACCGACCTGAACCGCAATTTCCCGTATGCGTGGATGCCCGACCACGTGCAGCCGGGGGCGGGGGAGTTTCCGGCGAGCGAGCCCGAGGCGCGCGCCGTGGTCGAGTTCGCCGCCGCGCACCCGGAGATATTCGCCTGGCTCAATCTGCACACCTTCGGCGGCGTGTTCATCCGCCCGCTCGGCGACAAGCCCGACAGCAAGATGCACGCGGGCGATCTCGCGCTGTACAAGCAGATCGGCGCGTGGGCCGAGGAGTTGACCGGCTATCCGATGGTGTCGGGGTTCGAGGAGTTCACCTACGAACCCGACAAGCCGATCTACGGCGACCTGACCGAATACGCATACAACCAGCGCGGGGCGATCTCGTACGTCGTCGAGCTGTGGGATCTCTTCAAGCAGCTCGGCAAGGCGCGCCCCAAGAAGTTCGTCGACTACTACAGCGAGATCACGCGCGAGGACGTGGTCGCGCTGGCGCGCTTCGACCGCGACGAGAACGCCGGCCGCGTGTTCCGGCCTTGGCGGCGCTTCGACCATCCGCAGTTGGGAGCGGTCGAGATCGGCGGTGCGGACCCGACGATCGGCGTCTGGAACCCGCCGTACGAGCGCCTCGCGGAGGTGTGCAGCGCGCACGCCGCGCACCTGCTGCGGGTCGCCGCGCTCGCGCCCGCGGTGAGGGTGCGCGAGGTCGCTCGCGCGGCGGCGGGGGACGGCCTCGTGCGCGTCACCGTCAGCGTGGAGAACCACGGCTATCTGCCGACGTACGTGCTGGCGTCGGCGGCCAAGCTCGACTTCAACGAGCCGCTGTGGGCGCGGGCACAGACGCGCGGCTGCGAACTGGCCGACGCGGGCCATGCGCTGCGCGAGGTCGGCCACCTCGAAGGCTGGGGCCGCGGCTACGCGAGCGGCGAGGAGCCGCTCGCCTTCGGTGAGAGCAAGGGCTCGTCGACCGATCGCCGGCTGACCTATCTCGTTCGCGGCGAAGGCGTGCTCGCGTTGCGTGTCGGCTCGTGCCGGTCCGGGTGGACGACGCTCGACCTGGACATCCGTGGCACCGGATGACGTCACGAGATAAGTGGGGTCAGACACTACTTTTCAACGGGCTTTGGGAGCGTTGCGACCATTGCCACCGAAAAAGTAGTGTCTGACCCCACTTATCTCGGAATGCGTCACCCGATGTCGAAGCGGATCCCCTGCGCCAGCGGCAGCACGCGGCTGTAGTTGATCGTGTTGGTCGCGCGGCGCATGTACGCCTTCCACGCATCGGACCCCGATTCCCGGCCGCCGCCGGTTTCCTTCTCGCCGCCGAAAGCGCCGCCGATCTCCGCGCCGGACGGGCCGATGTTGACGTTGGCGATCCCGCAGTCGCTGCCGGCGGCGGACAGGAACGTCTCCGCCTCCCGCAGGTCGTTGCTGAACAGCGACGACGACAGGCCCTGCGGCACGGCGTTGTTGAGCGCGATCGCCTCGTCGAGCGTGCGATAGCGCAGGACGTAGAGGATCGGCGCGAAGGTCTCGCGCTCGACCAGCGCCGTCTGCGCCGGCATCTCCACCAGCGCCGGGCGGACGTAGTGACCGCCCGCGGCGTCCTCGACGGCGACGCGCTCGCCGCCGCAGACCTGGCCGCCTTCGCTGCGCGCCGCCGCCAGCGCCGCCTGCATCGCCTGCGCGCTCGCGGCGTCGATCAGCGGCCCGACCAGCGTGCCCTCGACGAGCGGATTGCCGACCGGCAGCGTGGCATACGCTGCCTTGAGCCTGCCGACGAGGTCGTCGTAGATGGCGTCGTGGACGATCAGACGCCGCAGCGACGTGCACCGTTGCCCGGCGGTGCCGACCGCGGAAAAGACGATCGCGCGCACGGCGAGGTCGAGGTCGGCCGACGGCGCGGCGATCAGCGCATTGTTCCCGCCCAGCTCGAGGATCGTCCGCGCGAGGCGCGCCGCCGCGATGTCCGCCACGGCGCGGCCCATCCGCGTGCTGCCGGTGGCCGACACCACCGCGACGCGCGGATCGGCGACGAGCGCGCTGCCTTGGGCGGCCTGCCCCAGGACCACCTGCGAGAGACCGGCGGGCACGCCGCCGACGTCGGCGGCGGCGCGCTCCAGCAGCGCCTGGCAGGCGAGCGCCGTGAGCGGCGTCTTCTCCGAGGGCTTCCAGACCAGCGCGTCGCCGCAGACGAGCGCCAGCGCCGCGTTCCACGACCACACCGCCACCGGAAAATTGAACGCGCTGACGATCGCGACGACCCCGGCCGGGTGCCACGTCTCCATCATCCGGTGCCCGGGACGCTCGGAGGCGATGGTCAACCCGTACAACTGCCGCGACAGGCCGGTCGCGAAGTCGCAGATGTCGATCATCTCCTGCACCTCGCCCAGCCCTTCCTGCAGGATCTTGCCCGATTCGATGGTGACGAGACGGCCCAGCAGCGCCTTGTTCCTGCGCAGGTGCTCGCCGAGGACGCGCACGAGCTCGCCGCGCCGCGGCGCGGGCACGCTGCGCCATTCGAGAAAGGCGGCGTGTGCCGCGGCCACCTTGGGCGCGATCGCCGCGTCGTCGTCGGCGCCCAGCACGGCGAGCACGCTGCCGTCGATCGGCGTGCGCGCGGTCAGGTCGCCGCCGGCGAATGCAGCAGCATCGACCCCGAGTTCCTTCAGAAGTGTCGAGATGTCCATGTCGGTCCCCATTTGGGCGCACGTAGCACGTAGCCCGGTGTTGAGCGAAGCGAAACCCGGGTGGTTGCGGAGATGGCCAAGGTTGCCCCGGGTTTCGCTGCGCTGAACCCGGGCTACGGCTTCCCCGCGCCGAGATCGTATTCGCGCCCGCCCCAGCGCGTCGGCGTGCGCGAGCGCAGGTCGCGCGCGGCCTCGGCGAGCAGGCCGCCGGTGAGCCACGCGCCGACGACGTGCAGCGGCGCCGTCCACAGCGGCGCGTGCGCGATGGCGGCGACCCGCAGCAGCGCAACCAGCCAGACCGCGAACGCGGCCAGCGCCAGCGCCAGCAGCGTCCACCCGATGGCCGGCGCGCGCGCCGCGACCAGCGCGGCGAACAGCGCGCATCCGAACGTGCACAGCGGCAGGAAGGTGCCGAGCGCGCGCACCCGCCACGCGCCCACCGACAGCCGCCGCGCGTTGCGGTTCGCGGCCTCCGTGTAGATCCGCTTCCATCCGCGCCGGAACTGCGCCCAGTCGGCGTACATGCGGCAACGCAGCAGGCCGTCGGCCAGGAACACGCCGGCCCGGCGCCGCGCGGCTTCGATCCGGCGGGCGAGCGCGATGTCCTCGAGCAGCGCGTCCTTCACCGCCTCGTGCCCGCCGATCGCGGCATAGGCCTCCCGCGTGAACAGCATGTACTGCCCGTTGGCGAAGGCGCGCCGGTCGCTCACCGCGTTCGCCAGCGTCAGCGGGTACTGGCGCATGAGCTCGAACGCGGCCGCCGTCTGCACCACCCGTTCGAACCACGTCTCGTGCGTCAGCGTGCTGAGCAGGCTCAGGAAATCGAGCTCGCGCCGGCGCATCAGCGCGAGCGACGCCGCGACGCAGCCCGGGACGAAGACCGTGTCCGCGTCGGCGAACAGCAGATAGTCGGCCCCGGCCGCGCCGCGCGAGCGGGTGACGCCCGAGTGCACCGCGTGGACCTTGCCGGCCCAGTCGGGCGGGCAGGCGTCGATCTCGACGATCTCGAAGCGCGGGTCGCCCGCGATGGCGGCGCGGGCGAGCGTTGCGGTGTCGTCGGTGCAGCGGTCGAGCGCCAGCACGACGGCGAGCTGCGGGTAGGTCTCGCTCGCCAGCGAGCGGACCAGACCGACGATCACGCGCGCTTCGTTCCACGCGGGGATGACCACGCACACGCGCCCGACCGGAGGATCGGCCTCGGCCATCTTCTGCCCCGCGCGCAGTGTAGGCACCGCGCGCACGGAGCGCTCGGTGACGGCCAGCACCAGCGTCCAGACGACGAGGGCGCCGAGGGTTCCGATGCCGAGCAGCCAGGCGAGAACTTCCAACAGCGCCAGCGGAATCGTCAACGCATCTGCCTCGATCGGCGCCCGGCGGGCGCGGTCGCGCGCAGTTTACACGAGGGCATGCGAACCCCCCGCGATTGGCGGCCGGGCGGCATCCGGTTTACCATCCTCAGCGACGCCGCAAATCACCGAGAAGGACTGAACATGGCCACGGCTCCCCGCAAGAAGGTGTCGAAAGCGACGGCGAAGGCTGCGCCGCGAACTAAGGCGAAGCCCGGCGCGCCGCGCAAGCCGGCAGGCGGCAGGGCTGCGCGCGTGGCGGCCGATCTCGCCAGGCTCCCCGATTTCGCGGGCTTGCTGGTCACCGCGCGGCGCAAGGACCTCGAGGCGATCGTCGACGCCAACCGCAAGTCCTATGCCGGACTGCAGTCGGTGGTGCAGCGGCAGGTCGAGTCGCTGAAGGACGCCGTGTCGGAGTGGCGCCTCGTGATCAAGCTGATGGCCGAGGGCGGCGCGCGGGAGAGCGTGGCGAAGATCGACGAGCTCGCGGCGGCGTCGTTCCGGATGGCGCTCAACAACATCCGCGAGCTGGCGGAGATGACCGCCCGCTCGCAGGCCGATGCGTACGAGGTCGTCGCCCGGCGCATCCGCGAGGACGTCGCCGAAGTGACGCGCCTCATCGAGAAGCGGGAGTGACGCGCCCGCGCGACGCGCTGGCGCAGGCGAAGGTCCACCTCGCCGCCGCGCACCGCCTCGCCACGCTGCACGAGCTCGACGAAGGCATCGACAACCACTTCACGGTGTCGGTGCCCGGGCGCGACGGCCAGTACCTGATCCTGCCGTTCGGCCGCCACTGGTCCGAGGCGAGGGCCAGCGACATGATCGTGTTCGACGAGGCCGGCGGCACGGTCGAGGGCGACGGCGCCGTGGAGCTCTCCGCGCTGTGCATCCACGCGCCGATCCACCGCATCTGCGGAGCGCGCGTCGTGCTGCACACCCACCAGACGTGGGCCGTCGCGCTCAACATGCTGCAGGACAACCGCCTGATCCCCGCGAGCCAGACCGCCGCGTACTACCACGGCCGCACCGCCTATGACGATCACTACGACGGCACCGCCGACAGTCTCGCCGAGGGCGAGCGGCTTGCCGCGGCGATCGGCGGCCATCGGGTGCTGTTCATGAAGAACCACGGCGTGCTGGTGACGGGCGAGACGATCGCGCAGGCGTACCGCTGGCTCTACCGGCTGGAGCGCGTGTGCCGCGCGCAGGTCCTGGCGCTGTCGACGGGCCGGCCTCTCGCAGTGCTCAGCGACGAGATCGTCGCGCGCGTGCAGACGCCGCCGCCGCACGACCGCCATCCGCTCGCCGAGCGGGAGCGGCTGTTCTTCGAGGCCATGATGCGCGTGCTCGATCGCGAGCTGCCGGGGTATGACGGCTGATTTCCAGCTGTCGGCGCTGCCGCAGCTGCGCAGCGTGCAGGTGTTCGGCCGCCGGATCTGCTACTACGACATCGGGCAGGGGCTGCCGCTCGTGCTCGTGCACGGCGCCGGCGGCGACGCCGACCAGTGGGCGTTCTGCTACGCGGGACTCGCCGCGCGCCATCGCGTCATCGCGCTCGATCTCCTCGGTTTCGGGCGCTCCGACAAGCCGCTGATCGACTACCGGATCGCCGGCTACGTCGAGGTTCTCGACCGCTTCGTCGCGACGCTTTCGATCGATCGCGCGGCCTTCCTCGGGCATTCGCTCGGCGGCTGGATCGCGGCCGAGTTCGCGCTGCAGTTCCCGCAGAAGGTGCGCAGGCTCGTGCTCAACGACGCGGCCGGCATCGACGAGGGCGCGGTCGCGCTGCCGGTCGACCTCAACGTCTCCAGCCGCGGGCACATGCGCAAGGTGTTCGAAGCGATGTTCCACGACCGGAGCATCGTCAGCGACGGCCTGGTCGACCTGGCCTACGCGCTGCACCTCGAGCGCAACGACGGCTACACGATCAGGAGCGTGCTCGAGACCATCGCTGCCCCAGGCGAGAAGCTCGACGGCCGGATCGGCGGCATCAGCATGCCCACGCTGCTGCTGTGGGGCGAGCAGGACGCCATCACGCCGCTGCCGATGGCGCACGCGTACCTGCGGAAGATCCCCGGCGCAAGGCTGCACGTCATCGCGCAGTGCGGACATCTGCCGCCGCTGGAAAAATCGCGCGAATTCGTCGACGCCGTCACGCAGTTCCTGGACCGCTAGCCTCTCTGCAGGATCCGCGCAGCACGACGATCGGAGCGTCGGCTGCCCGCGCCGCGTCGTCCCGGGCGCCTCCTCGTGCGCCGAGCCGCCCCCGGCAATGACTGCCGAGCTTGCTGCCCCCGGCGCGCTTGCCATTCCCGCCGCATCACGCGTAATATGCCGATGTCATAACCGGGCGGCTTGGGGTGCGGGCGGCATTCATCGCCGCGCGCGCGACCGATCGGCATGGCGCCGGACCCCTGGCGCCGTGCGAGCTGCGCGCTCGACAGGGCAGGGAGGCAGTGGCGATGACGAGCCGCGCGGCGCGAACCTTGCTGCTGGGATTGGCACTCGCGGTGTTCGCGCCGACGACGGCGCCGGCGGCGCAGTGCCCGGCCGCGACGCCGGTGCAGGGCGCGGCGCCGCCCGGCCCGCTGCCCGTCTTCCCGGCGACGAACTGGTGGAATCTCGACGTCTCGGCGGCGCCGGTCGACCCCGGTTCGGCGGGCTACATCGCGTTCATCAACGACAGCGGCACGCGCCGGCTGCATCCGGACTTCGGCGGCGAAGCCTCGCCCGGCAGCGTCGCCATCTACGGCATGCCCTACGCGATCGTCGACGGGGCGCAACCGAAGCAGGCAGTGAGCTTCGCGTACCGGGACGAGAGCGACGGCGTCGATCCCGCCACCGGACAGGCGATCGCGTTCTACCCCATTCCCGCGCAGGCGATCACCGCGCCGCACTGGGTCGAGGGCGGCGCGCCGGCGAACGTCGATCAGCGAAGCCGGGGCGACCGGCACGTGCTGCTGATCGACTGCACGAACCGCCACCTCTACGAACTCTACAACGTCTACTACGACGCGGCGCAAGGCCTGTGGCACGCCGGCTCCGGCGCATTCTTCGACATGAACGCGGATACCCGTCGACCCGACGGGTGGACCTCGGCCGATGCGGCAGGGCTCGCCATCTTTCCCGGCCTCGTCCGCTACGACGAAGCGTGGGATCCGGCCGTCGGCGACATCGGCCACGCCTTCCGCGTCACGGTGCGTGCGACCAACGGCTATGTTTACCCGGCATCGCATCGCGCGGGATCGACGCCCGGCGCGCTGCCCATGGGCGCGCGGCTGCGGCTGAAGACCAGCGTCGGCGGAGCCGACCCCGCGCTGCGGACCGCCGACGCCAACGTGCGAAAGATCTTCCGCGCGATGCAGAAATACGGCCTCATCGTCGCCGACAACGGTTCCGACATGTTCGTCACCGGCACGTTCGACACGCGCTGGAACAACGAGATCCTGAACCCGGCGTTCGCGACGCTCAGCGCGAGCGACTTCGAGGTGATCGCGGTGGGCTGGAAGCCGCCGGAGCTCCCGCCGGCGCTCGCGGCGCTGACGTCGAGCCGCGCCACCGTGGTCGGCGGGACCTCCTTCAGCGCCACGGTGACGCTGTCCGGTCCCGCGCCCGCAGGCGGCGTGGTGGTGAGCTTGGCGAGCTCGAACCCCGCGCTGCTCAAGGTGCCGGCCGGCGTCGTCGTGGCGGCCGGCGCGGACGCGACGACGTTTGCGGTCGCGACGGCGGTGACGCGGCGAAATCCCTCGGCCACGCTCAGCGCTTCCCACGCCGGAGTGACCCGGACGGCCACCGTGACCGTCACGCGGCGATAGGGTTCGGCAGCGTCGCGCGGCATTCACGCTCGCTGCGGGAACGCCTTCTGCAAATTGCCGATCCCCCTCGCCGCGCAGGAGGAAGGCAGACCGCAGGAATCGCGGCGCCGATGCCCCGGCGCCGGACAGGAGTGACCCCTGATCCGGCAGCGCCTCTGGCAATTCGCCCGCCCCTCCCGCGCCGGAGCACGGTGCGTCTTGACCCCGCGGGGTCATCGGGGTAGCTTCGCCTGCGTTCCGTCCCTGCCACGGACGGCGGAGGCCATCGAAGTGAAGACCTGTCCGTTACTGCAGCACGGTGCGCGCCTGGTGAGGCGCTGATGTCCTGGCGGCGCGCGAGGGGAATCCTGTTCGCTGCGGCGGCGCTGTCCGCGTTCGGGCTCCTCATCTGGGCGAGCGACCACATCACCCTGCAGGGCGAGCGCACGATCTACACCGTCAAGTGCGAGGGTGGCAACTGGGAGGGCACGCGCTGCACCGGGCGCCTCGTACCGGCGCAGCGCTACGGGTTCAGGGCGAGCCCGGCACGCGGTGAAGTGATCTATTGGGTCCGCGGCTCGGCGGAGCCGTCCGGAAAGTTTTCCGGCTGCAAGGTCGTCGATCGCGACAACTGGTCGTGCCCGCTGGCGGCCGACCAGCGGCCGGCCGCCGCCTTCGAGATGAAGAAGGGCCATCCGACGCGCTCCGACGACCCGCGTGTCATTGCCTTCCACGATGTGCCGAAGTGGAAATGGTGGCTCATGGATGTCGGCGTCGGCGTGTTCCGGGAGGCACGCAGCTGACGGCGCAACCAGGCCATCGCCTTACCGGCGCGCCACGAATCCGATCGCCGCGAGTTCGTCGACGGCGGCGTCGGCGAGCGCCTTGTGCCCTTCGACCGTCGGGTGCAGCGCGTCCAGCTTGAGCCTCGCATCCGACAGCACGGCCGGCAGCGCCTTCTCGATCAGGGCGACGTGGCGCCGCTGCGCGAGCTCCCGATAGAACGCCGCCGGCGACAGCCCGGTCAGCGCGCCGAGCGCGTTGGGCCGCGGCACCGCCATCAGGACGACCTTCGCGCCCCGAGCGCGCGCCGCTTCGATCATCGCGTCGAGATTGCCGACGATGTCGGCGTCGGGCGCGCGGCGCAGCATGTCGTTGCCGCCGAGCTCGATGATGACGAGATTCGGCGCGTGCAGGTCGAGCAGGGCGGGCAGGCGGCCGCGTCCACCCTCGCTGCGCTCGCCGCTCACGCCGGCGGCGATCACGTTCCAGCCCGTGCTCCGCGCGAGGTTTGCCGGCCACGCTTCGTCCGGCCGGACGCCGTAGCCGGCGGTGATGCTGTCGCCGACGACGAGCACTGCAGTGCCCGCCGGCAACGCGTTTTCCCGCGCGCTGCCGCACGCCGCCAGCGCGCCGAAGGCAAGCGCGATCACGAACAGGGTGCAGCACCGCCCGCCCGCTGCGACGCGACCGGCGATCGTCGCGACGATGGCGCGGCATGCCGTGCCGATGGCGCGCTTCGTCCGTTCGCGCATGTCGGTACCCCCGCCGGGCCCGCGCCGTGGGGACCGACGGCGCATCCTCGGCGGCAGCGAACGCAGCGAGCGAGGGCGTCGTTTCATCCCTGGATGGTAGCGCGACCGAGCCGCCGCGGGACGATTGCGGGCGGCGCCGGGCAGCCAACATCGGGTTCGCCGGCTGTGGCATCCTTGCGCCGTGGATTGCCATCGCCGCGCCTGCCTTCGCACCTCCGTTCGCGTCTGCCTGAGCGTCCTTTGCGCGACGATCGCCGGGATCGCCGCGGCGGCGGACGGCCCGCTCGTCGCGGCGGCCGCCGATCTGCGCTTCGCCCTCGACGACATCGCCGCGCAGTTCGCGCGCGAAACGGGCGCCGGCGTGCGCATCGTCTACGGCTCGTCGGGCAACTTCCGCCGGCAGATCGCGGAGGGCGCGCCGTTCGAATTGTTCCTGTCGGCCGACGAGACCTACGTGCTCGCGCTCGCGAAGGAGGGCCGCACCGTCGACGACGGCGTGCCGTACGCGATCGGGCGCATCGCGCTCGTCGTGCCCGCCGGCTCGCCGCTGCAGCTCGATGCGCGGCTGCAGGATCTCGCCGCGGCAGCCGCCGACGGCCGCGTGCGCAAGTTCGCGATCGCGAATCCCGAGCACGCGCCGTATGGCCGCGCCGCGCAGGAGGCGCTGGGCGCGGCCGGCGCGTGGGACGCGATCCGGCCGCGCCTGGTGCTGGGCGAGAACGTCGCGCAGGCCGCGCAGTTCGCGCTGTCGGCCTCGGCGCAGGGCGGCATCGTCGCGTTGTCGCTGGCGCTGGCACCGGACGTGCTCGGCAACGCGCGCTACGTGGCGATTCCGGAATCCATGCACCGGCCGCTGCGTCAGCGCATGGTGCTCACGAAGCGGGCGGGCATCGCCGCTCGCGCGTTCTACGACTACCTGCAGCAGCCGTCGGCGCGCGCCGTGTTCAAGCGCTACGGCTTCGCGCCGGCCGGCGATTGAAGCGATGGACAGCGCCGCGCTGCTGCTGTCGCTGAAGCTCGCGCTGCTGACCGTGGCGCTGCTCGTGCCGGCGGGCGTGGTTGTCGCGCGCCTCCTCGCCGCGCACGAGTTCGCGGCGAAGCCCTTCGTCGAGGCGCTGTTCGCGCTGCCGCTGGTCCTGCCGCCGACGGTGCTGGGGTACTACCTGCTGGTGGCGATGGGCGGCGCCTCGCCGCTCGGGCGCTGGTACGAAGCGCTGACCGGGAATCCGCTGGTGTTCACGTTCGAAGGACTGGTGGTGGCGTCGATCGTGTTCAACCTGCCGTTCGCCATCCAGCCGCTGCAGCGCGCCTTCGAAGCCATCCCCGACGACCTGCGGCACGCGGCCGCGTGCTGCGGACTCTCCCGCTGGCAGAGTCTGTGGCGCATCGAGCTTCCGCTCGCGTGGACCGGCGTGCTCTCCGCCGTGGTGCTGACCTTCGCGCATACGCTGGGGGAATTCGGCGTCGTGCTGATGGTCGGCGGCAGCATCCCCGGCGAGACCAAGACCGTCGCGATCGCGATCTACGACCGGGTGCAGGGCTTCGACATGGCCGGCGCCGGGCTGATGTCGGCGGTGCTGCTGCTGCTGTCGGTGGCGGCGATCTCCGTCACGTACTGGACCTCCGCGCGCCATCGCCGCCGCCATGACCGAGCCGATTGAGGGCGTGCACGCGACGTTGCGGCAGGAGCGGCCGATCCCGCTTGCGGCCACGCTCGCCTGCACGGCAGGCGAGACGCTCGCGCTGGTCGGGCCGTCGGGCAGCGGCAAGTCGACCATCCTGCGCGCGATCGCCGGCGTCTACACGCCGGCGAGCGGGCGCATCGACGCCGGCGGCGAGACGTGGCTCGACACTGCGGCGGGCGTGCGGCGCCCGGCGCGCAAGCGCTCGGTCGGCTTCGTGTTCCAGAACTACGCGCTGTTCCCGCACCTCACCGCGCTCGACAACGTGGTGCAGGCGATGGGGCACGTGCCGCCCGCGGAGCGGCGCGAGCGGGCATTGCGCCTGCTCGAGCGCACCAACCTCGGCGGCCTCGAGGACCGCCGGCCGGCGCGGCTCTCCGGCGGACAGCAGCAGCGCGTCGCCGTGGCGCGCGCGCTTGCCCGCGACCCGAAAGTGCTGCTGCTCGACGAGCCGTTTTCGGCGGTTGACCAGGTGACCCGCGAAAAGCTCTACGAGGAGCTGGCCACGCTGCGGCGCGACCTGCGCATCCCGATCATCCTCGTCACTCACGCGCTCGACGAGGCGTCGATGCTGGCGGACAGGATGTGCATCCTGCACCGCGGCGCGACGCTGCAGGCCGATACGCCGCACGACGTGATGGCGAGGCCGGCGAGCCCGCTCGTCGCGCGGCTGGTCGGGGTCAAGAACATCTTCGAGGCCACGGTGGCGGGCCACGACGAGGAGCGCAGGGCGACGCACATCCGCTGGTACGGCATGACGCTCGAAGCGGGACACGCGCCGCAGTTCGCCGTCGGCACGCGGGTCGCGTGGAGCGTCCCTGCATCGCACATCGTGCTGCACCGGCGCGACCGGCCGTCGCGCGGCGAGTACGAAAACCCGGTGTTCGGGCAGATCGTGCGCTGCGTGCCGATGGGCGAGATGACCGCGGTGGCGCTGCGCGCCGTCGCCGGCGAGCGCACCGACATCTTCTTCTCGGTGCCCACGCACGTGGCGCGGCGCAATGGCCTGGCGCCCGGCGAGACGGCGCGGGTTTCGCTGCTGGCCGAGGGGATTCATCTGATGCCTGCCGCCGGCGATTCGGCGCGAGGGCCGGCGTGAAGCACGGCCATGCGGCCTTCCGGCGCGCCTTCGCAGGACCGCCCGATCGCCGCCGGGAAGCGGCGATCGACGGGCAACGAGTTAGTATGCAACGCATGAGCCGTATCCCCATCGCCGCACCGCCGTCCGGATCCGTCAAGCGGATCTCGCGTGAGGATATGAACGCGTTGCCGATCCTGCGTTACGGCGGCCCGGTGCACGTCGTCGCGGGGCAGGCGGACCTCCCGCACGTGATGCGGGACCTGCTGCGGGAAAGCGTGATCGGCTTCGACACCGAGACACGGCCGGCCTTCAAGCCAGGAGAGAGCTACCTGCCCTCCATCGTGCAGTTCGCCACGGCGAACGCGGTCTATCTCGTGCGGGCACAGCAGCCGGACCTCTTCGACGCGATGGCGCAGATCCTCTCGTCGGCGAACATCATCAAGGCGGGGGTGTCGGTGAGCGACGACCTGCGCGACCTGAAGAAGCTGTTCGAGTTCGACGAGACCGCGGTCGTCGATCTCGGCAAGGTCGCGGAGCGCCACGGCCTGAAGCAGACGGGCGTGCGCAATCTCGCCGGCCTGCTCCTCGGGGGGCGCATTCCCAAGGGCACGAAGATCACGAACTGGGCCGCGCGCCGGCTGACGCCGCAGCAGATCTCCTACGCGGCGACCGATGCCTGGGCCTGCCGCGAGCTGTATCTGCGCTTCAGGGAACTGGAGATGGCTTGACGGCCGCCCGAGCGGCGTGGATGGGCACCGGCTGCAGGTTGCGCGTGTTCGGTTAGTATCGGTGCCGCAACGATACGACGGCAGGATGATCGATGGCAGGAGCGATGCGCCGGCATTTCTGCACAGCGTTTCGGTGGTGGCTCGCGGCGATGCTGCTCGCGGCCGGCGCGGCCGCGATGGCACAGGAGCACCGGGTTGCGCTGGTCATCGGCAACGCGGACTACCGGACCGCGCCGCTGAAGAACCCGGTGAACGACGCGCGGGCGATCGCGTCGGCGCTGCGCGGCCTCGGATTCGAGGTGCTGACCGGGGAGAACCTTGCGCGCAAGGCGATGCTGCAGAAGCTGCGCGAGTTCCGGGACCGGCTGGGACACGACAGCATCGGGCTGTTCTACTACGCGGGGCACGGCGTGCAGGTGAAGGGACAGAACTACCTGATCCCGACCGACGCGACGGTGCGCAGCGAAGCCGAGATCGACGAGGAGAGCGTCAACCTCGTGCATCTCCTGGATCGCCTCGACGAGGCGAAGAACGCCATCAACATCGTCATCCTGGATGACTGCCGCGACAATCCGTTCGCCCGCTCGTTCCGCTCGTTCCGCTCGGCTGCACGCGGCCTTGCCCAGGTCGACGCGCCGACGGGCACGCTGATCGCGTACGCGACCGCCCCCGGCCGCACCGCGGCGGACGGCGACGGCGCCAACGGCATCTACACCGAGGAGATGCTGCGGGTGCTGCGCACACCCGGGCTCAAGGTCGAGGACGTGCTGAAGCGCGTCCGGGCCGGCGTGGTGCAGCGCACGAACGGCCTGCAGACGCCCTGGGATGCCTCCTCGCTCATCGGCGACTTCTACTTCATCGCGCCGGCGGCGATCGCCGTGCCGCAGGCGCCGGCCGCACTGGTGGCCGCGCCGCCGCAGGTTGCGGCGCTTTCGCCCGCGCGGGCGGCAAGCTCCGCCGACGGCGTATGGTCGCTGTTCATGCAATGCCCCGGGTTCATCGGGTGGAACCACACGCTGCTGGGCCGACGCGTCATGGCCGGCGCGCTGGTCGGGCGCAGCGCCGCGCACAACAGCCCCGAGCGCAGGGACCTCGTGGTCGCGATGCCCGCGCCAGAGCGCGTGGAAATCGCCGGCACGCTCACCGACGCGAGCGGGAAGTCCGGGCGCTATACGGCGACCGGGATCGCGAAGCTGCCTGATGCGACCTTCAGCGGGTCCGGCAAGTTCGACGACTACGAATGCGCGTTCGAGGGGCGCCGGATCCAGTAGGTCGCCGTCACAGGCCCTTCGGGTTTCCGAGCAGGATGCGGAACTTCGAGTTGCCCCACTGGTACACGCCGCCGCCGAGGTCGAGCACCGGGGCGCAGGCCTCGGCGCCGTTCCTGAGCCTCGTCCATTTGCCGCAGAACTCGCCTTCGGGCGTGATGCGCCAGGCGCCCGTATCCGGCCCCGCGGCCGGGTTGTGCATCCGCTGCGTGCCGTCGGTTGCCCAGAGGACGTAGAGGCTGTTCGCCTGCCCGACGAACTCGGCGGTGTTGCCGGCGAAAGATTGCCGTATGACCTCGGCCGCGAGCACCGTCTCGGCGTGCGCCATCGGGGCCGCCGTCAGGAGAAATCCGAAGGCTGCCGCCCCCGCCGTGCCCGCGCGCGTCGCCGCCACGTCAGCCTTCCACCGACGCCACTTCTTCCGTCCCGAAGTCGCCCGGCATCACGATCTCGAGCAACTCCACGTCGGCGCTGTGCCCGATCTCGCGATGGCGGATCGAAGGCGGCTGGTGGACGCAGGAACCCGCCTCGAGGCGCACCTTCCCCTGGCCCTCGTATTCGAACTCGATCCAGCCCTTGAGCACGTAGACGAGCTGGAACGTGGTCCGGTGCAGATGGGGCTGACCGGCGAAATCCGCACCCGATGCAGCCCGGATCACGTGCGCGACGACCTGCCCGTCGGTTGCCTCCTTGATGCCGAGGTCGCGGTATTCGAAGAACGAGCGCAGGCCCCGCTCGAAGCGGGCGTCCTGCGCGTGCGATACGGCGAAGCGCGAGCGGGTCATGGTCGTCTCCGGGCGGATGGGAATCGATTCAGTCGACGATGAACAGCTTCGCGCCGGTCGCGGTCGAGGAACGGTGAGGCTCGGCGTCGTCGGCGACCTGGTAGCTCATCCCGCGCGTAAGGACGAAGGTCCTGCCGTCGCGCAGTTCCGTGTGCAGCTCGCCGTCGACGCACAGCAGGATGTGGCCCTTCACGCACCAGTGGTCGGCGCGATAGCCCGGCGTGTATTCGACCATGCGCACGCGGATCGGGCCGAAGTGCCGCGTGCGCCACCAGGCCATGCCCGTTTCGCCCGGACGGCCGGTCGCGTCGACCTGCGACCAGTCGACGGTGCCGAAGGGGATGTCCGATATCCGCATGCGATCGGATGATACGCGCAGCCGGTGTGGGTACGTCAACGCAGCGACGCGCGCCCGCCAGCGCCAATTGGACGAACCGTTCGGATCGCAGGGTCGGCGCCGGTTACGGCGTTCCGAGATAGTCACGCAAGGTCAGTATCCGGATGCTCTCGTAGAGCTTGAGCGCGAGCAGCGCTTTGTCGCCGGTCACGATGGCGGCGGCGCGACCCGTCACCGCACACTCGAGGATTCGGTTGTCGGCGTCGTCTTTCACGACGCGAAGCCGTCGCTTCGGGGCGACGACCATGGCCAGCTCCGTGACGAACACGGCGACGTGGGCGAGCTCCTCGGCATCGCGCGCAAACTTGCGCGCGAGGACCTCCAGCAACTCGTCGACAATGGGTCGGGACACGATGAGCTGATCTGCCTGCTCGATGATTCGGCGCAGGGCGGCCTCGCCCTTGCCGCCCGGGAACACCAGCGCCGACACCAGAATGTTGGTATCGAAGACGACTCGCCGGCGCACGTTCACGCGCGCAGATAGCGTTCGAGATCGGCTTCAGTCAGTATGCCTTTGTCGCGTGCGATACCGCTCCAGTACGCCTGGACGCCGCGCAACTCCTGCAGACGCCGCTCGATCGCCGCCTGCCGCAGCGCGTCCTGGATGACTCCGCTCAAGGTCTTGCCCTCTGCGCGCGCCAGGTCTTCGGCATGACGCGCGAGATCGGCGGGGAGGGAAATCGTCTTCCTGACGGCGTTGCTCATTTCGGGGCACCCCGTGCCATGCGGTATGACTTAATCATACTCGTCGGGGGCGGCACTCGCAACGCTCGTTCGAGTCGTGTTCCGACGTCCGCCTTCCCACTCGGATAGAATCGGTCGTGCCACCGATCGATCAGACGGCCGAGGCCCTCGCAGCCTCGACGCCCCCGAGGAGAAACCGAGCATGGCCAGCAAGATCAGCAAAGACCCGTCGAAGCTGCGTTCGCGCAAGTGGTTCGCCAATCCCGACAATCCCAACATGACCGCGCTCTACCTCGAGCGCTACATGAACTGGGGCCTGACGCGCGAGGAGCTGCAGGCCGGCAAGCCGATCATCGGCATCGCGCAGTCCGGCTCGGACCTGTCGCCGTGCAACCGCCATCACCTGGAGCTCGCCGCATCGCGTGCGCGAGGGCATCCGCGAAGCCGGCGGCATCGCCTTCGAGTTCCCGGTGCACCCGATCCAGGAGACCGGCAAGCGCCCGACCGCGGCGCTCGACCGCAACCTCTGCCTACCTCGGGCTGGTCGAGACGCTCTACGGCTATCCCATCGACGGCGTCGTGCTCACCACCGGCTGCGACAAGACCACCCCGGCGCAGCTGATGGCGGCGGCGACCGTCGACATCCCGGCGATCGTGCTCTCCGGCGGGCCGATGCTCAACGGCTGGTTCCGCGGCGAGCGCACCGGCTCGGGCACCATCGTCTGGAAGGCGCGCGAGCTGCTGGCCGCGGGCGAGATCAACGACGAGGAGTTCATCGAGATGGTCGCTTCCGCGGCGCCCTCGCCCGGCCACTGCAACACGATGGGCACGGCGTCGACGATGAACTCGCTGGCCGAGGCGCTCGGGCATGTCGCTGCCCGGCTGCGCCGCGATCCCGGCGCCGCACAAGGACCGCGCGGTGAACGCCTACGAGAGCGGCAAGCGCATCGTCGAGATGGTGTGGGAAGACCTGCGCCCGTCGAAGATCATGACCCGCGAGGCGTTCGAGAACGTCATCGTCGTCAACTCCGCGATCGGCGGCTCCACCAACGCGCCGATCCACTTCAACGCCATCGCGCGGCACATCGGCGTCAAGCTCGACAACGACGACTGGGAGAAGATCGGCTACGACATCCCGCTGCTGGTCAACCTGCAGCCGGCCGGCGAGTACCTGGGCGAGGAATACCACCGCGCCGGCGGCGTGCCGGCGGTGGTCGACGAGCTGATCAAGGCGGGCAAGATCCGCAAGCAGCGCGCTGACCGTCAACGGCAAGACCCTCCACGAGAACTGCCGGAAGACGCTCCGTCCAGGACGCGCGAGGTGATCCGGCCCTACGACGAAGCCGATGAAGGAGAAGGCCGGCTTCCTCAACCTCAAGGGCAACCTGTTCGACAGCGCGATCATGAAGACCAGCGTGATCTCCGAGGCCTTCCGCACGCGCTATCTGTCCGAACCCGAAGGATCCCGAACGCCTTCGAGGGCCGCGCCATCGTGTTCGACGGCCCGGAGGACTACCACCACCGCATCGACGACCCGACGCTCGAGATCGACGACGACTGCATGCTGTTCGTGCGCGGCACCGGCCCGGTCGGCTACCCGGGCGCGGCCGAGGTGGTGAACATGCAGCCGCCCGGCGAGCTGATCAAGCAGGGCATCGACGAGCTGCCGTGCATCGGCGACGGCCGGCAGTCGGGCACGTCGGGCTCGCCGTCGATCCTCAACGCGTCGCCCGAAGCGGCGACCGGCGGCGGGCTCGCGCTGCTGCAGACCGGCGACCGGGTGCGCATCGACCTGAACAAGCGCACGCGCCGACATCCTCATCACGCAAGGCCGAGTACGCGCGGCGCGAAGAAGGCGCTGCGCGAAGCAGGGCGGCTTCAGCGATTCCGGAGAGCCAGACGCCGTGGCAGGAGATCCAGCGCGGCATGGTCGACGAGCTCTCGAACGGCATGGTGCTGAAGCCCGCGGTCAAGTACCAGAAGATCGCCGCGACCAAGGGCATGCCGCGGGACAATCACTGAGCCGGCGCGCCGCCCGTGCGGTCCAGGCCCGGCGCTCGAATTCTTCGCTGGCCTGGCACCGTGCGGGATGTCGCGCTTCCGGTCACGGCGATGCGGTCGCCTCCGAGGATTCCCTGAATGAGCGCTGCTGCTGACCGCAGCGTGACCATCGTGGAGAAGGGCCGCTACGGTTCGGTGACCTATGCCGAACCCGCGGGAAGCCTCCCGTTCCATTGGGAGTTCGGCGGGGGCGACACGGTCGCGATCGTCCAGGTGGAGGATGCGACCGCATGGAAGGCGCAGCCGCCATGGGCCGTCGGCCGTCGTGCCGAGATCCTGCGCTTCGTGGCCGACGAGGTGATCCGGCAGAAGGCGCCCAGCTGCCGCGCGCAGGTCGACGAGGAGACGGGATGCATCACGCTCCACCAGGCGACCGCCACGGCCCGGCCGGCCCCCGCGTCGCCGCAGACGACACGCCCTGTCCAGCCGGCGCCGGCACCCGGATTTTCGATAAGCACCTGGCGGTCGCTGCAGGTGAAGCTCGCGCTGGGCGTGCTCGCCGTCGCCGTCAGCATCGGCGCCGCCGTGTGGCTTAAGGACAAGGTGTTCACGATCCAGTCCGATACCGGCACGCCGTACGGCCTGTCCGTGCGCACCGACGGCCAAATCGCCACGCTCATCCAGGCGCTGGAGCCCTACACGCCGAGCCTGCACCGCGACGCGTCGAAGGACCGCTACCGCATGGGGCTCTACGTGGTCCCGGCGGATGGCAGTTCGCAGGGGCGGCTCATCCCCATCGTCGGCGACCAGCCCATTGCGTCGTTCAACCTCGCGAAGATCCTCGGCAGCGATGGACGCACGCTGTGGTTCGACGTGAACGGCATCGGCGGCGTGGCGCTGCAGACGAACAAGCTCGTGACCGTTGCCGACCTCCGCCGCGCGAACCCGGCGCTCGCCGCTGGCCGGTGGGAGGACACGCGGGGCATGGAGGTCGACGGGCGGCTGCGGCTCGCGTCGCGCGACCGCCAGGAGGTGCTGGAGGTCGATCCGGCAACGCTCAAGGCCGCGCCGCTTGCCGCGCCGCGGCGTTCCGCCAGGTCGCCCTTCGCGCCAACGCCAGCGACGTTCCTGAGCGCGGGCCTGTTCGTCGCGCCCACCGAATGGCTGGGACTGCACTCGCCGGCGGAGGTGGAACGGCAGTTCAAGCCGAAGTCCTGGCTGCGGCGCGTCGTGCGCGCGGACGACACCAAGGAGCTGCGGCGCTTTCACCGCGGCGTGCTCGATCCCGATCCCGGCGGCGCGAACACGGCGATCGTCTCCATGACGCCGGTCGGCAGCGATGCCTACCTGAACGCCGCCTTCCTGCGCCTGGACGACACGTCGGAGCCGCTGCGCCTGGCGGACCCCGACGGCGCGCTGATGGCCTACACCTCGGCGCCGGGCCTCAAGGGCACGCTGGTGATCGCCCGCGTGGACATGGCCGGCAACGTGCTGTGGAAGGCCGACACCGGCATCGATCGATTCAAGCTCTCGCAGATTCTGCCGGGCGAAGCGACCATGGCCTTCGTGGGCACCCGGCCATCGGTGCCGGACAAGGTGTCGGAACCGCTGCTGGTGATCGTGGACAACCGCACCGGCAAGGTGACCACGAACTCCCTGTGGCAGTAGCGGCGGGCCGGCCGGCCGGCGTATACGAACCGCGCCGCATCGCGGAGAATCGCGGTGCCGGCGCCGGCCCGCCCACGAAGAAGGACTCCGATGACCGCCCACCGCACGCTCGCCACCGTCCGTCACCACGGGATGGAGCTCACCGACTACGAATTCACCGTGCCGCTCGATCACGACCGGCCCGCCGGCGAGAGCATTGCCGTCTTCGCGCGCGCGGTGCGCGACCCCGACAAGGCCGCGGCGCAGCGCCCCTGGCTGGTGTTCCTCCAGGGCGGCCCCGGCTTCCCGGGCCCGCGCCCGCTCACCCGCTCTGGGTGGCTGAAGCGCGCGCTCGACGACTACCACGTGCTGCTGCTCGACTCGCGCGGCAACGGCCGCAGCAGCGTGGTGCTGCCGCAGACGCTCGCGCGCCGCGGCGACGCCCGTGCGCAGGCCGACTACCTCATGCATTTCCGCGCCGACAGCATCGTCCGCGATGCCGAATTGATCCGGCGGCAGCTCGCCGGCGAGACGACGCCGTGGAGCGTGCTCGGACAGAGCTACGGCGGCTTCTGCGCGGTGCACTACCTGTCGGCGCATCCGGAAGGGCTGCGCGAGGTCTTCGTCACCGGCGGCCTGCCGCCGCTCGCCGGCAGCGCCGACGACTACTACCGTCACACCTACCCCGAGGTGCGGCGCAAGACGCAGCGCTTCTTCGCCCGCTATCCGGACGATCTCGCGCTTTGCACGCGCATCATGGAGCACCTGCACCGCAACGATGTGCCGCTGCCGGACGGGCGGCGCCTGACCGTGCGCCGCTTCCAGCAGGTCGGGTTCATGCTCGGCATGGACGACGGCATGGAGAGCCTGCACTACCTGTTGGAGAACGCCTTCTGCCACGGCGCCGGCGGCGAGGAACTGAGCCTGCCGTTCCTGCGCGCATTCGAGCACTCGCAGTCGTTCGAGACCAATCCGATCTTCGCCGTGCTGCACGAGATGTGCTACACGCAGGGCGCCGCGGCGAACTGGTCGGCGCAGCGTGTGCGCGACGAGTTTCCCGAGACGCACTGGGCGCCCGGCCGGCCGCCGGCCTTCACCGGCGAGATGATCTATCCGTGGATGTTCGAGGACTACGCGGCGCTGCGTCCGCTGCGCGAGGTCGCGGAGATTCTCGCCCGCGAGGAGCGCTGGCCCGTGCTGTACGACCGCGCGCGGCTTGCGCGCAACACGGTGCCCGCGGCTGCCGCGATCTACGCCGAGGACATGTACGTGCCGCGCGCGCCGTCCGAGGAAACCGCCGCGGCGATCGGCGGCATGAAGGCCTGGCTTACCAATCAGTACGAGCACAACGGGCTGCGCGCCGACGTCGCGGTGTTCGAGCGGCTGCTGGCGCTGCGGCACGACCGGGTGTGAGCACGCGCGCGGCGGGGCCGCCATGTAGTCGCGTCGCGCGGTAGACTGCGTACCGCATCGGGCGCTGCGACCACAGCGCTTCCCGCATCGACCCACGACATGGAGGTGTCCGGCATGATCAAGCTCTACGGTGTGAGCGTCAGCAACTATTACAACAAGGTCAAGTTCACGCTGCTCGAAAAGGGCATCGCGTTCACCGAGGAAGCGATGCCGCCGTCGCAGGACGAGGCGGTGCTCGCGCGCTCGCCGATGGGCAAGATCCCCTGCGTCGAGATCGACGGCCACTGGCTTTCGGAATCGCAGGCGATCGTCGAGTACCTCGAAGTCGTGCAGCCGCAGCCGCGGCTGATCCCGGCCGACCCGTTCGCCGCGGCGAAGTGCCGCGAGCTGATCGCGTTCATGGAGCTCTACCTCGACATGCAGGCGCGGCGCATGCTGCCGCACGCGCTCTTCGGCGCCCCGCTGTCCGAGGAGACGAAGCAGGAGGTCGCGCAGGCACTCGACCACGCCGTGGCGCGCTTTCCGCGCATCGCGCGCTTCGATGGCCACCTGTGCGGCGACGCGTTCACGCTCGCCGACATCGCCGCCTACGTCCACCTGCCGCTGGTGTCGTTCCTCACCACCAAGGTGCTCGGCCGCGACGTGCTCGCGCCGCTCGCCGGCGTGCCGGCCTACCTGCAGCGCATCGGCGCCCGGCCTCACGCGCAGCACGTGACGCGCGATCAGCAGGCGGCGATGGCGAAGATGATGGCCCGCAGCAAGTAGTCCGCGCCGCGGCGCGGCGGGGGCGGCGTCAGGCCCGCCGCTCGAAGGCGAGCCGCACGCCGAGCCCGACGAGGATCGCGCCGCTCGAGCGATAGAGCCAGGTCAGCGCGCCGGGGCGGGCGCGAAACCAGCCCGACAGCATGCCGGCGAAGAGGCCGACCGGCCCCTTGACGGCGAACGTCAGCGCGGCGAACAGCAGCCCGAGCACGAAGATCGCCAGCGTCGGATGGCTCGCGCCCGGCAGCACGAACTGCGGCAGGAAAGCGAAGTAGAAGATGGCGATCTTGGGATTGGAGAGGTTGGACAGCGCGCCGTCCGCGAACAGCCGGGCGAGCGAGCGCCGGGGCCCGTCGCGCACGGCCAGCACGGCGTTGCGGGTGCGCAGCAGGCCGATGCCCAGGTAGACGAGGTAGGCGGCGCCGACGAGCTTCAGGGCGAGGAACAGCCACTCCGACGTGCGCAGGATCGCGCCCAGGCCCAGCGTCGCCAGCACGGTGTGACCGACCAGGCCCACGCTCACGCCGGCGGCGGTGGCGATGCCGGCGGCGACACCCTGCGTGATCGAGCGCGACATCACCAGGATCATGTCCTGCCCCGGCGTGACGATCAGCACCAGCGACGCCACGGTGAACAGCAGCCAGGAGACTTCGAGCATCGGGAGCTCCTCCGGCGTGGTTGAACCAGGGTGCGGCCAGGATGCTGAAGTCTATCAAACGTGGCATCTCCCTGATCAACGCCGCCGAGCATCTGCATGCCGCTTGCGGATGCGTCATCGCCTTGAGCTGGATCGGCGCGTGGCCCAACGCCGGGGCCGCCTATAATCGCGGCGTCGCCCCACCGCGCTATCCATTGCATCGCACGCCTCCCGCCGCCGTCCTCGCCGTCCTCGCGCTCGTTGCGCTGGCGGCGTTCGCGCTCGCGCTCACCGCAGGAAGCGTCGACATCGACCTCGCCATGGTCGTGCGCGCGCTGTTTTCCGCAAGCGGACGACGCCGGCAGCGCCGTCGTGCGCGAACTGCGCCTGCCGCGCGCGCTCGCTGCGTTCGCCGTGGGCGCGCTGCTGGCGCTTGCCGGGACGATGATGCAGGTGCTGCTGCGCAATCCGCTGGCTGATCCCTACGTGCTCGGGCTCTCGGGCGGCGCCGCGTGCGGCGCGCTGGCGGCGCTGCTGGCGGGGGCGGCGGCACTGGTGACGCCGGCCGCGTTCGCGGCGCGCTCATCTCCACCGCGCTGGTCTTCGGCCTTGCCCGCGGCGACGGCGCCTGGGTGCCCACGCGCCTGCTGCTCACCGGCGTCGTGGTTGCCGCCGGCTGGGGCGCGCTCATCGTGCTGATCCTCGCCATTGCCCCGGAAGCGCAGGTCCGCGGCATGCTGTTCTGGCTGATCGGCGACCTGTCGGGCACGAGCCACGGCGGCCTCGCGCTGCTGGCGCTCGTCGCCGCGCTCGCGCTCGCCATGAGCGTGGCGCGCGATGCGACGCTCCTCACGCGCGGCGACACGACGGCGGCGAGCCTCGGCGTGCCGGTGCGCGGCGTCACGCTGGCGCTGCATGGCCTCGCCGCGTTCACCACGGCGGTCGCGGTCACCGTCGCCGGCAGCGTCGGTTTCGTGGGCCTCGTGATTCCGCACGCGGTGCGGCTCGTGATCGGCAACGACCAGCGCTGGCTGATGCCGGCGGCGGTGCTTGCCGGGGGCGCGCTGCTGACGATCGCGGACACCGTCGCGCGCACGATCATCGCGCCGTCGCAGCTGCCGGTCGGCGTGCTGACGGCGCTGGTCGGCGTGCCGCTCTTCCTGTGGCTGCTGCGGCGCTCGGCGCGATGAACGCGACGGCACCCGTGCTTGCCTGCCGCGGGCTCTCGCTCGCCGTTCCCGGCCGCACGCTCTGCCGCGACGTCGCCTTCGACGTGCGCGCCGGAGAATGCTGGGTCGTGGTCGGCCCCAACGGCGCCGGCAAGACTACGCTGCTGCTCACGCTGGCCGGCCTGCGCGCGCCGGCGGCCGGCGAGGTCGAGTTGAGCGGCGCGCCGATCGCGAGCTTCGCGCCGCGCCAGCGCGCGCAGCGGCTGGGCCTGCTGCCGCAGGACACGATCGACGCGTTTCCGGCCACCGCGCTCGAGATCGTTCTCGGCGGACGCCACCCCCACGTCGCGCCCTGGCGCGCCGAAAGCACGGCGGATGTCGCCGCCGCGCGCGACGCGCTGGCCGCCGTCGGGATGCTCGATGCCGCGGCACGCGACGTGCAGACCCTCTCCGGCGGCGAGCGCCGCCGCGTGGCGATCGCGATGCTGCTCGCGCAGGACCCGCCCGTGATGCTCCTCGACGAGCCGGCCAATCACCTCGACATCGCGCACGAGGTGCGCACGTTCGAGCTGCTGGCGCGCCTCGCCCGCGAGCGCGGTCGCGCAGTGTTCATGGCGGTGCACGACCTCACGCTCGCCGCGCGCTACGCGACGCACGCGGTGCTGCTGGGCTGCGACAAGGTGGAGGCGGGGCCCGCGGCGCAGCTGCTCGAGGCCGGCCGGCTGTCGCTGCTCTATGGACAACCGCTGATCGCCGTGGCGCACCCGCGCGGGCCGGCGTTCCTGCCGGCGTAGCGGGCGGTGGGGGCCTGCGCACGGCTCATTGCGTTGGCGCGCCCCGCCGCTGGAAAGCGTAGCCCGGGTTGAGCGCAGCGAAACCCGGGGCAACCGTGTCCACGGCCACACCTACCCGGGTTTCGCTGCGCTCAACCCGGGCTACGCGCGGGGAGGCCATCGCGCAAGGGGACAGTTTCATCCTAGTGCGACATCAGCACCGGCACGGTCATCGCGTCGAGCATCGTGCGCGTGACGCCGCCGAGGACGGCCTCCTGCAGCCGGGCATGGCCGTACGCCCCCATGACGATCAGGTCCGCGCCGCTGTCGGCGGCGCGCGACAGCAGCATCTCGCCGATGCTGATGTTCGGCCGATCGACTTGCTGCATATCCGCGTCGATGCCGTGGCCCTCGAGGAACGCGACGACCTGCGTGCGCGCCTGGGTGTCGTCGAGGCTTTCCGCGGCCGTCGTCCGGATCGCCAGCACGACGACCTTCCGCGCGCGCGCGAGCAGCGGCAGGGCGTCGGCGACGGCGCGGGCAGACTCCCGGCTGTGGTCGAGTGCGATCAGCACGGTTTCTCCGACCGCACCCTTGACCCCGATGTAGGGAATCGCGATCACGGGCCTCCCGGATTGCAGCACGGCCGCGTTCGCGATGTCGTGGGCAAACGGGGCGTCGTCGTCGCGCCCGTCGGGCTGGCCGATGATCGCGAGATCCGCGCCGCGCGCGTGAGCGACGATCGCGCGCTTCGGCTCGCCGGCCGGCGCACGCCACTCGACTGCCGTGAGGCCGACTGCGGCCGTGGCTTCGAGAAAGCGCGCCTGCGCACGCTGTTGCGCTTCGCCGCTCGCCTGCAGGCGCTGGCTGACGATGTTTTCGGGCAGCAGGGCCGACACCGAGGGCGTCATCGCTGCCGTGGGCACCAGGTAGACGCCGACGATGCGCGCACCGAAGGCGCGGGCGATGCGGCCCGCGACTTCCACGCGGCGCGACGAGCGCTCGCTGTCGTCGACATGCACGACGAGGGATTTGTACGTCATGATTGGCTCCCGGAACAGGCGGGCGACCGGCCGCGCCTTCAGTCCATTCTAGTCCCGGAACGCGCGGCGGACCTTGACCTGCGACAGGCGGTGGCGGGCCCGTGCGGCCCCGGCGCTACTGCCGGCGCTGCCCACGGTCGCGATTCGCGCGTGCCGTGTCCAGCGTCGCGCACAGCGCCTCGACACCGGCGACGAAGCGCGGGCCGGAGCGATGCAGCAGGTCGCCGTTGGCCACGAAGAGATTGGCGTAGCGGATGGCGGGCACCGCAGGGAAGCGCTTCCATTCGTCGAGCCAGGGCGGGCGCGTGCCGTCGTCGCTGCCGCCGACGATCACCTCCGGCCGCGCGGCGACCACCGCCTCGAACGACACTGACGGCGCCGGCAGCGTCTGCGCGCCGAACACGTTGGCGCCGCCGCACAGCGCGATCGCCTCGGAGATGAGGTGGCCGCCGCCGATCGTCTGCAGCGGGTCGTTCCAGATCTCGTAGAAGACGGAGATCGACGCCGCACCGGCGTAACGCGCGCGCAGCGCAGCGAGCCGCGCGCGCAGCGCGTCGGCGTTGGCCTGCGCGATTGCCTGCGTCCCCGCGAGGGTGCCCAGCGCCTCGATGTCGCGCGCGATCGCGGCGATCGATTTGGGGTCGCTCACGAACGTCGTCGCGCCGCGCGCTCGCAGCGTGGCGAGCTGCGCCGGCATCGTGTACGGCCATGCGATGACGAGATCGGGCGCCAGCGCGACGATGCGCTCCAGGTCGAGCGCGTTGGCGTCGCCTACGCGCGGCAGCGCACGCGCCTCCGGCGGCCAGTCGCTGTGCGCGACGGCGCCGACTACGCGCCCCCCGGCGCCCGCCGCGAACAGCAGCTCCGTCGCGTGCGGAGCAAGGCTCACGATGCGCTGTGCGGGGCGGGCGAGCGTCACCACGCCGCCGGCGTCGTCGGTGGCGGTGATCGCCGCCAGCGCGCCACCCGCCGCCGCGCCCGCGGCGATCGCCGCGACGCAGCGCAGGAGGCAGCGGACGCCGGCGCGCATCACGGCTGCCAACGCAGCCCGGCGTAGAACGTGGCGCCGCCGGTGGAGAAATCGGCCGCGAGCTGGTAGTTCTTGTCGAACACGTTGTCGCCGCGCAGCAGCAGCGAAAAGCCCTTCGCGAACGGCCATTCCAGCGTCAGGTTGAGGATGCCGTAGCCGCCCATCGTGCGCGTGTTCTCCGCGTCGTCGTAGCGCAGCGACGAGGCGACGACCTCGGCGCCGATCTGCACCGGGCCCGCCTGCTGCAGCACGCGCAGCGCCCCGTGCTCGCGGGCGCGGCGCGGCAGCAGCTTGCCCGTGGCGTCGTCCTTCGGGTCCTGCAGGTCGAGCGAGGCGGTCACCCGCGTGTCGCGCCACGTGAGGTCGAGGCCGAGCGTCACGCCCTGCAGCGTCGCGCTGGCGACGTTGTTCGGCCGGCAGTTGAAGTCGGCATCGCACTGGAACACGATGAGGTTGTCGACGGCGTTGTGGAAGCCGATGGCACGGGCCTCCCAGCGCGCGTCGCCGGCGGACGCGGTCCAGTACACCCCGGCCTCGTAGTTCTTCGACGTCTCGGGCACGAGGTCGGGATTGGAGAATCCCGGGTAGTAGAGGTCGTTGAACGACGGCGCCTTGAAGCCGGTGCTGGCCCCCGCGGTCACGCGCCACGCCGGCGAAAGCTTGTAGCCGAGCGCGATGCCGCCGGTGGTCTTGCCGCCGTACTGGTCCGAATCGTCGCGCCGCAGGTTGCCCTGCAGCGCGAAGTCGCCGTAGCGCAGCTGGTAGACGCCGGTGGCCGAGTTGGTGTTGCGCTGCGTGGTCGCGAACCCGGCGTCGGTCGCGAGGTGCTCGAGCCGCCGCTCGAGGATCACCCCGAGGTTGCCGAGCGGCAGCCGGAAGTCGTTCTGCCACAGGTACTGCTGCTGCGTGGTCTTGAAGGCAAAGGTGCCGAACCCCGTCTGCGATTCGGAGTCGTCGATGCCTTCGCCGGCGGTGAGCTGCGAGGTCCAGACGTCGTTGATGCGGTTGCGGCTCACCACCGACCACGCCTGCAGCGTCGTGATCGTGCGGTCGTCGAAGCCCGGCCCGCCGTCGTACTGGTTGTCGAGCCGGTTGCCGAGGTACTGGAAGGCGAATTCCTGGCCGGTCGCCCAGGTCCAGTTCGCGCTGGCCGAGAGGTTCTTCGTCGAATAGCCGTCGCGGTCGCCGTTGTAGCTGAAGTTGTCCGGATTCGCGATCGAGTTGAAGCCGTCACTGCGCCGCCCGCCGGCCTGCAGCGTCATCTTCAGCGGACCGTTGTTCGCGGAAAAGCCGACCGAGCCCGACGCCGTGTTGTAGGTGCCGTAGCCCGCGGACACGTAGGGCGTGAAGCCGGAGCCCTGCGGCTGCTTGGTGAAGACCTGCACGACGCCGCCGATGCTGTCGGCGCCGTAGAGGCTCGACGCGGGGCCGCGCAGGATCTCGACGCGATCGATCTGGTCGAGCGGGATCGCCTCGAACGTCGTCGATCCTGCCGACGACGATCCGACGCGCAGGCCGTCGACCAGCACCAGCGTCTGGCCGCGGTTCGCGCCGCGCAGCAGCGCGCCGGAGACCGAACCCGGCCCGCCGTTCTGGATGATCTCGACGCCGGGCTGGCGCTGCAGCAGCTCGGTGAGGCTCTGCACGCCGCTCCTCAGGATCTCCTCGCCCAAGATGACGGTGACGTCGGCCAGCACGTCGGCGATCGGCTGCGATGCCCGCGCCGCGGTGACGACGACGGGGTCGAGCGCCCCGGCCCTCGGCGCGGCCGGGCTTTGCGCGTTCGCCGCGGCGGCTGCCGCCAGCAGCAACGCGAGCGCAAACGGATGAAGCGCACGAACAGCGGCAACCAACGCGCCCTTCGGCGCAACGGGCAGGACTCGAGTGATCATCGACGGACTCCGCGCAACCCGTGCGTCCCCGCACGGTCAATCGCCACAGGAAGCAACGCGGAGGGCATCGCACGTGCGATGGCGGCGGTCGGCGGCGGACGCGGGAGGCGAACGCGGGCTTGCCGTGCCAGCGACGGCGGCAATGCCTCCCGCATTGCAGTCGCCGGCCCGCGGTCTCGTCGACCGGGGGCCGGTTGCAGGCCGGTCTCCGGGCTCGCCGTTCCTGTCCGGCCGCCTTCCCGTCCCCGAGGGAACAGTGGCATCTGGGCCGGACCACATCGGCTTACCGTTGCGGGGGCAGCTGCGGCATTCGCGCGACGCCAACCATGGCCGTCGCAGGGCACCGCATTCCCGTTTCACCCGCCGCGGATCGACTCGCGGCGGACACCTGCAAGGGGAAGTGTAGCGCGATTCGCGGGTCGTCGTGCAACAGCGCCACCGGCGCTGCGATCAGCCGCGGGCCGTTGCCGCATCGCGCCACCGCGAGCCGGCACGACGCGCGGCCCGGGCGCGGGCGGCGGATCAGGCGATGCCCAACGCCTTCAGGATCGGCAGCTGCGCGTCGCTGAACGCCTGCGCCTGCGCGCTCAGCTCGGCGATGGTCTCGTCGGCGGATTCGATCGTCCTGCCCTCCTTGACGATCTTCTGCCCCTGGACGGCGAGCAGCTCGGACACCAGCGCTGCCCACTCGGCGGGGAGCTTGCGCCCCTGTCGCATCGCAAGCAGGAACAACTGCTGGAAGCGGTTCACCGCCACGCCGCCGCCGGTGACCGGGCTGGCGAGGTAGCCCACCTCGCCGCTGCCGCGCGCCTTCTCGCAGATGAACGCGTTCAGCTTTCCGTTTGCGCTGCCGCCCTGGCGATGCGGCTCTCGTCCTGCACCGGCACCACGCTGCCCGCGCCGGTCAGCACCATCGCGGCCTCGACCAGCTGTGGAAAGGTGATGACCCCGCTCCTTCACTGCGGCCTCGATCTGCCCGAGGGTCGTCGGCCGGTGGTCGGCCAGCACGTCCAGGATCGGACCGTAAACGCGCCTCCTGCATCGCGGCCTCGCCGAGGCTGCCGGTCACCTTCAGCGAGACGTCGGCGCGAGGGCGCGCCAGCATCACGCGCACCGCGCGCAGCGCCTCGAGCTGCTCCAGCATGTTGAGCCGGCGCGCGCCGCGCACCCAGTAATCGCGGCGAAAGTGCTGGTTGACCATGAAGTCGCGCACCGTCTCGCGGAACATCGCGTCGGGAATCTCGCTCATCAGCGCCCGTTGCTCGGGCGTGAGGTTCAGCGCGTCGACGTGCTCGAGGTAGTGCGCCGAGCAGGCGAAGCCGAGCCTGGCCGGAGCGAGCCACTCGGCCATGCGCGAGACCGACATCGGCAGCCAGTGCTGGTTGAAGTATTCGTGCGCGAGGTAGGCGCGGTCCAGGTCGTGCAGCTTGCGCAGCCGCTCCGGGACCAGCGGATTCGCCTGCGCGTAGAGCGGGTTCGTGGCCATCACCTTGTCCGGCGAAGGCCAGCGCGTCGTCGACGCGCCGCACGATGCCGTTCCCCGACGCGCCCATCACCTCGGCGTGCTCGGCCAGCAGATCGCGCATCGGCACCATCGCCGCGAGGCCCGGCTGCGTGTTGTAGCTGATGTAGAGCACGCCGCCGACGGCGAGCTTGCGCCGGATGAAATCGACGATGACCGCGCGGTTCTCGTCGGAGATCCAGCTCCAGATGCCGTGCAGCGCCGATGAAGTCGAACTGCGGCAGGTCGCGGCGGTTGCAGAACTCGGCGAAGGCCTCGTCGAAGAGCTGCGCCCCGGAGCCGGACGCGGCGCCAACTGCGCGCGCGAAGCCGGCCTGCGCCGGATTGAAGTCGGTGCCGAACCACTGCGTGTCGGAGGCCGCGGCGTGGATGCCTGCGCTCACGCCCTGGCCGAAGCCCAGCTCGCAGGCGGTGGCGCACGTCCGGCGCCGCGACCGCCGGCGTTCAGGAAGGCGAGCGGCAGCAGGCGGGGATTCAGCTCGCTGTAATAGCCGAAGCTGTAGCCGATGTCGGCGACGTAGCCGGCGGTCCAGTCGCTCATCGTGAAGATCCGAAATGGTTCCCCAGCCCTTGCCAGCACTGCCAATACTCGCGCTGCAGCTGCGGTGACTCCAGCGCGAAGCGCGTCGGCCGGATCACGCAGCGGGTCTCGATCATGAACGCCATCGTGTCCCTGATGTAGTCGGGCTTCGAGGTGTCGGTGTTGCTGGCCTTCTCGAAGGTCCCGGCATCCGGGCCGTGCCCGGTCATGCAGTTGTGCAGGCTCGCGCCGCCCGGCGCGAAGCCCGCGGCCTTGGCGTCGTAGACGCCGTGGATCAGGCCCAGGAATTCGCGATGCGATGTTGCGGTGGAACCAGGGCGGGCGGAAGGTGTCCTGCCCGACCAGGATGCGCGGCGGGAAGATGACGAAGTCGATGTCGTCGACGCCGGCCACCGCGGACTGCGCCTGCAGCACGAGGAAGATCGACGGATCCGGGATGGTCGTAGCTGATCGAGCCGATGGTGTTGAAGCGGCGCGAGATCGTACTTGTACGGCGCGAAGTTGCCGTGCCACGCGACCACGTCGAGCGGCGAATGGTCCATCTCGGCGGCCCACAGGTTGCCCATGAACTTCGCCACCAGCTCGTGGCGGCTCGTCCTTGTCCTCGTACCACGCGACGGGCGTCAGGAAATCGCGCGGATTGGCGAGGCCGTTGGAGCCGATCACGCCGAGATCGGGCAGCCGGAACGCGGCGCCGAAGTTCTCGCAGACGTAGCCGCGGGCTTCGGCGTCGGGCGAGCTCGACGCGGAAGCGCACGCCGCGCGGGATGACGACGATCTCCTGCGGCTCGGCGTCGATCACGCCCAGTTCGGTCGCGAAGCGCAGCCGGCCCTGCTGCGGCACGATCAGCATCTCGGCGTCGGCGTTGTAGAACACGCGCCGTGTCATCGAGCGGTTGGCGGCGTAAACGTGAATGCCGCAGCCCGACTGCGCGTGCGGGTCGCCGTTGCCCGCCATCGTGACGAGACCCTGCACGAAGTCGGTCGGCTGCGACGGCATCGGCAGCGGATCCCAGCGCAGCTGGTCGGGCGGCGTCGGCACGGCGGCGAAATCGTTGGTGAGGCGGCCGTTGTCGATGCGCTGGAAAGGTCGATGGACCGCCGCCGGACGAATCCGGTAGAGCCAGCTGCGCCGGTTGGCGCCGCGCGGCGCGGTGAACGCGGTACCGGTGAGCTGCTCGGCGTAGAGCCCGTAGGGGCACTTCTGCGGCGAATTCCGGCCCGACCGGCAACGCGCCAGGCAGCGCCTCGGTGGCGAACTCGTTGCCGAAACCGGAAAGATAGGCAGGTGCGGTGGCCATGCGCGCTCCTTGCGGCAGAGGGAGACGGAAAGCAGGGTCAGGTTAACATTTTCGAAATGTTAACCCGACCCCGATTCGCCCGCCCCGCAGGCGGAACGAGTAGCCCGGGTTGAGCGGAGCGAAACCCGGGGCAGGCGTGGCCTTTGCCACGACCGCCCCGGGTTTCGCTCCGCTCAACCCGGGCTACGCACGGTGTCTCCACCGCGCAGGTGGGTAGTCTCCTCCTAGCGAACCAGCGCGAGCCACGGCACGGCGACGACGATCAGCACGGCGATGAACAGCACGCCGAACACCGCCCCGAGCCGCCAGTAGTCCTTCGCCGGCAGGTAGCCGGATCCGTAGTACACCGGGCTCGGGCCGGTCGCGTACGGCGTCAGCACGCCCATGATGCCGAGCGTGAGGCACAGCAGCAGCGCGAACTGCGGCATGTCGATGCCGGGCACCGACGCGCCGACCGCGAGCATCACGGGCAGCAGCGCCGTCACGTGCGCGGTGATGCTCGCGAACAGGTAGTGCGTGAAGTAGAACACGAGCACCAGCAGGATCATCGCGGTGAACGGCGAGAACCCGCTCATGTGCGCGCCGACCGCGTCGGCGAACCACTTGACGAAGCCGACGCGGTTGAGCCCGTCGGCGAGCGCCACCAGCGTCGCGAACCACGCCAGGGTGTTCCACGCCGCCGAGTTCTTCACGATGTCGTCCCAGCTCACGACGCCGAGCACCAGCATCAGCGCGATCACCACCAATGCCACGGTCGTCGCGTTGATCGCGTCGCCGCCGAAGATCCACAGCCCGAGGGCCAGCAGCACCAGCCCGGCGAGCGTGATCTCGCGCCGCGTCAGTGCACCCATCTTCGCGAGCTCTTCGCCCGCCCACTTCGGCACCTCGTCGCCAGCCTTCACTTCCGGCGGGTAGATCCAGTAGGTGACGAGCGGGATCAGGACCAGCAGCACGATGCCGATCGGCGCGAAGGCGACGAACCATTGCATCCACGACAGACTCACCGTCGAGGTCTTGTTGACCAGCTCGATCGCGAGCAGGTTGGGCGCCAGGGCGGTCAGGAACATCGAGCTCGTCACGCACGTCGTGGCGATCGCCACCCACATGAGGTAGCGCGCCGATGCGCCGCGCCGACGGGTCGTTGGGCTTGCTGTCGTAGAGCGCCGGAAGGTTGCGGATCACCGGGTAGATCGTGCCGCCGGAGCGCGCGGTGTTCGACGGCGTGAACGGCGCGAGCAGCGTGTCGGCGACGGCGACGGCGTAGCCGAGTGTCAGCGTGCGCCGCCCCATCTTCTTCACCAGCAGCAGCGAGATGCGCCGGCCGAGGCCGGTCTTGTCATAGCCCAGCGCGAACATGAACGCGCCGAAGATCAGCCACACCGTGGCGTTGGAGAACCCCGAGAGCTCCCAGGTCACCGCGGCGTTGTAGGCCTTGAAGCCCGGCTTGGCGAGCTCGGCGGGCGAGAACAGCACGTACGGCGAGAGCACCGCGACGACGGTGACGCCGATGAGCCCGATGGCGCCGCCGGGCAGCGGCTCGAGCATCAAGGCGACGATCACGCCGGCGAAGATCGCGAAGAAGTACCAGGCGTGCGGCGCCAGCCCCGCGGGCGGAGGCAGCAGCGCCAGCGCCAGCGTGATGATGACCGGCGCGAGCGCCTTCCAGGACACGTGCGGCGGCTTGAGCGCAGCGCTCGCTACCGTGGGTGCACGAGATGCAACGGGCAACGATTCAGGAGTGACAGAGATGGCCATGGACAACCTCCGGTCGGTGATGCCCGAGCGCAGCGCCGCCGCGGATGCGACGGCACCGTTCTCGGGCGATTGGATAGAGGGATTCGGCCGCGCGGCATGCCGCGCGCACGGCCCGGCGCCGGCGAGCACGTGCCGGGGCCAACAGGGAAACTTGCAGATTCGGTCTGGGCTGCCGGCTCGGGGCCGGAAGGCCGATCGGCGGGAAATTGCCGTCGGCGGCAGGGGAAGACGCGCGACGCGCAGGAACGGCGCAGCGCACGTTCTCAGGTCTCGGTTTCACCGCACAGGCCGGAAAACGTCGCACGCACGGCACGACGGTTCCATGGTGCCCGACCGGTAGGACGGCCGTGTTGATGCCGCTCAAGGTCCGCGCGTTCGCCACGGGGTGAGGCGGCGGTCGGCGCCGCCGAGGCAGGCGTGCGGCTGCGGCGATGCGGATGCGCGGGTTAACATTGCGGATACGGCGGCCCGACTGCGCCGGCGCTGCGCGGCGACTGCGGCGGCAACCCATCTGCGAGGACTCCATGGCCGACGTGCACATCGACGAGATCAACGCCCTTTCCGGCTGGGTGAAGGACATGGGGATCGTGATCCTCACCGCGTCTTCCGACGAGGTGACCTGCGAGGTGGAGGTCGACACCAGGCACCACCAGCCGTACGGGATCGTGCACGGCGGCGTGCATTGCGGCATCGTCGAGACGCTCGCCTCCATCGGCGCCGCGCTGGCCGCGCGGGCGCGCGGCCAGCACGTGGTCGGCCTCGAGAACTCCACGTCGTTCATCCGCGCCGTGCGCTCCGGCAAGCTGCACGGGGTGGCCCGGCCCGTGACGCGCGGGCGCACGACCCAGTCGTGGGAGACGTGGATCCGCGACGACAAGGGCCAGCTCGTGGCGCAGGGGCGGGTGCGGCTGTTGTGCGTGGACGAGAGCAAGGCGCTGGGGTGAGCGCCGTGCCGACGGCCCCGCGCGGCGCGGAAGCGGGCGCGCCGGATTAGCGGGGTGGTCCGCCTCGTCGTCGGCCTCGGGATCGGCCAGATCATCTCCTGGGGGGCGCTGATCTACGCCATCGCCGTGCTGGGCAACGCGATGGCGGCCGATCTCGGCATCTCGCGCACGCTGGTGTTCGGCGCGTTCTCCGGGAGCCTCGTCGTGTCGGGTCTGGTGGGTCCGCGCGTCGGTGCGCTGATCGACCGCAGGGGCGGCCGGTGGGTGCTCGCCTGGGGGGCCGCGGGCGCCGCCGTGTCGCTCGGCGCCGTGGCGATCGCCGCGTCGCCGCTTGCGTTCGTGCTCGCGTGGGCGCTGGTCGGCATCGCGCGCGCCATGACGCTCTACGAAGCGGCGTTCGCCACGCTGAGCCAGCATTCCGGCGCGTCCTTTCGCAGGGTCGTGACCGCGGTCACGCTGTTCGGCGGGTTCGCCGGAACGTTCGCCTTTCCGCTCTGCCTCGTCGGGCTCGAGACGTTCGGCTGGCGCGCCACGATCGCCGGTTTCGCCGCGGCGGAGCTGTTGATCTGCCTGCCGCTGCACTGGTGGTGCATTCCCGCCGGCCCGGGCGCCAGCGATCGTCCGGAGCACGCAGCGGCGGCGCGGAACGCCCCGGGCCCCCGTGCCCGCGCGGACCCCGGCTTCTATGCGCTCGCGACCTCCTTTGCGCTGTCCGCGTTCATCACCTCCGCGATTGCGGTGCACGTCGTCAACCTGCTGCAGGCGTCGGGGCTGGCGCTCGCCGCCGCGGTGGCGGTGGCGTCGCTGATCGGGCCGATGCAGGTGGCGGGCCGCCTCGCCGAACTGGCCGCCGGTCGCACGCTGTCGCCGGTCGCGACCGGCGTGCTGACGCTGCTGCTGCTCACCCTCTCGCTCGTCACGCTGTGGCTCGGTGGATCGACGCTGGCCCTGGCCGTCGCCTTCGCGGCGATGTACGGCTGCGCTAACGGCATCCAGACGATCGTCCGGGGAACCGTGCCGGCGGAGCTGTTCGGGCGCGACGGCTACGGCGTGCTCATGGGACGCCTGTCGATCTCGTCGTTCATCGCGCGGGCGATCGCGCCGGTCGCGCTGTCGTCGATCGCGTCGCTCGGCCTCGGATTCGATCCGTCCGTACCCCTGCTGGCCGGCGTGGCGCTGCTGGCGCTCGTTGCCTACGTGATTGCCATTCGCGCGACCGGCCGGTGGAGAAACGCGGAGCCCGCGCAGCAATGACGTACCGGATGCTCGCCGGCGCTGCAGCATGATCGCCATCCCGGGAGCCGACGATTGACCGATGCAACCGAACGCCCAATACTGGCTCCACCGCACGTCGGGCGCCCTTTCGCACACTCTCCTGGAGGAAGCATGTCCCCGTCACGCATCGCCTTCGCCGCTGCCCTGCTGCTGCCGGCGCTCGCCCTCGCCGACACGGTCACGGTCGTCACCTCGTTTCCGAAGGAGCTCACCGCCGCCTACAAGAAGGCCTACGAGGCGAAGCATCCCGGCGACAAGCTCGAGATCCTGAACAAGAACACTGCCGCCGGCATCGCCTACGTGCGCGAGCAGCCGGTGGGCAGCCGCCCAGAGGTGTTCTGGGCTTCCGCGCCCGACGCCTTCGAGGTGCTCTCCAGCGCCAAGCTGCTGCAGAAGGTCGACGGCGGCAACCCGGCGATTCCCGACAAGGTCGGCTCGTACCCGATCAACGACCCGGAAGGGTTCTACCGGGGACAGGCGCTGGCCGGCTACGGCATCATGTGGAACACGCGCTACGTGGCGGCCAACAAGCTGCCCCTGCCGAAGGAATGGGCCGACCTCGCCAAGCCGGCGTACTTCAGCCACGTCGCGGTCTCCAGCCCGTCGCGCTCCGGCACGACGCACCTCACCGTGGAGACCATCCTGCAGGGCGAAGGGTGGATGAAGGGCTGGGCGCAGCTGCTGGCGATCTCCGGCAACAGCGCGGCGATCACCGAGCGCTCCTTCGGCGTGCCCGACGGCGTGTCCAACGGCCAGTTCGGCGTCGGCCTCGTGATCGACTTCTTCGGGCTCGCCGCGAAGAACTCCGGCATGCCCGTCGAATTCGTCTACCCGTCGGTGACCGCGATCGTGCCCGCCAACATCGCGCTGGTCGCGGGCGCCAAGTCGCCCGAAGGCGGCAAGCGCTTCATCCAGTTCACGCTGTCGGAGGAAGGCCAGCTGCTGCTGCTGCAGAAGGACATCAGCCGCCTGCCGGTGCTGCCGGCGATCTATGCCAAGGCGCCGGCCGGCTATCCGAATCCTTTCACCGGGTCGATCCAGGCCAAGGTCAACTTCGACAGCGACCTTTCCGAGGCGCGCTACTACGTCGTGGTGTCGCTGTTCGACCAGATGATCACGTTCCGGCACAAGGAGCTCACGCAGGCGACCAAGGCGATCTGGGACGCCGAGAAGCGCCTGGCCGGCAAGGCCAGCCCGCAGCTCGACGAGGCGAGGAAGCTCGCGTTCACGCCGGTGGTGGACGACAGGCAGATCGCCGACAAGGCGCTGCTGGCGCTGTTCAAGGCGGACAAGAAGGACGAGACGGCGTCGAAGCAGAAGGCGAAGGTGGAGGAGGAGTGGGCGGCGAAAGCCAAGGCCAACTACGCCCGCGCCGTGGAACTCGCCAACAGCGCGAAGTGATCCGCCTGCCGCCGGTCGAACCCGCCCGCAGCGCGACGTGACGCGCGCCAGCCCGGGCATCGTCGCGATCGCGCTCGCCATCGCGGCGTTCCTGCTGGCCTTCCTGGTGGTGCCGGTCGCCACCGTCGTCTACACCGCCTTCAGCAACGCCGAGGGCGGCTTCACGCTGGCGCACTTTTCCGCCTTCGCGGAGATCTCGCTGATGCGCGAATCCTTCGCCAACAGCCTGTACGTGGCCGGGATGACGGTGCTGTTCGCGTCGCTGCTCGCGGTGCCGCTCGCGTACCTCACGGTGCGCTTCCAGTTCCGCGGCGCGGTGGTGATCCACACGCTGGGCGTGCTGCCTCTGATCATGCCGGCCTTCGTCGGCGCGGCGGCGATGCAGCTGCTGTTCGGGCGCTCCGGTTCGCTCAACCTCATCCTCAACGACTTGTTCGGGTTCACCTTGCCGTTGATGGACGGCTTGAACGGCGTGATCTTCGTCGAGACGCTGCATTACTTCCCGTTCGTGCTGCTGAACCTCGCGGCGTCGCTCGCCAACATCGACACGTCGATGGAGGAAGCCGGGCAGAACCTCGGGAGCTCCGGCTTTCGCCTCTTCCGCAGGATCGTCTTCCCGCTGGCGCTGCCCGGCTACATCGCCGGCGCGTCGCTGGTCTTCATCAAGGTCTTCGACGACCTCGGCACGCCGCTGGTGCTCAACGTCACCAACATGCTGGCGCCGCAGGCGTACCTGCGCGTGACCTCGATCGGGCTGGAGGACCCGATCGGCTACGTGATCTGCGTGATCCTGGTCGTGTTCTCGATCGCCGCGATGGGCGGCTCGTGGTGGTTCGTCAAGCGCCGCGACTTCGCGATCCAGACCCGCGGCGGCGTGAGCGCGCCGCGGCGCCGGCTCACGCCCTGGCAGGCCGTCCTCGCCTACGGCTGGATCTCGGCGGTGATGCTGCTGGTGCTCTCGCCGCACGTCGGCATCCTGCTGCTGTCGCTGTCGAAGGTGTGGAGCTTCACCGTGTTCCCCGAGCAGTTCACGCTCGCGCACTTCGCGACAGTGTTCGAGGACTCCACGCGCATGATCTGGAACACGTTCCTCTACTGCGGGCTGGCGGCGCTGCTCGACGTGGTGCTGGGCACCGCGATCGCCTACCTGGTGCTGCGCACGCGCCTGCCGGGACGGCAACTGCTCGACCACATGGTCACCGTCGCGCTCGCGATGCCGGGGCTGGTGCTGGGCATCGGCTACCTGCGCACCTTCCGCGGCGTGGACCTGCCCCTCATCGGGCCGCTCACGGCCAGCTGGCTGATCTTCGTCCTCGCCTACGCGGTGCGCCGCCTGCCGTACGCGCTGCGCTCATGCATGGCGGCGCTGTCGCAGGTGCACGTGTCGCTGGAAGAGGCCGCCGAGAACCTCGGCGCCGGCCGCTGGCGCACGGCGATGCGCGTCGTCGTGCCACTGATGATGGGCGGCATCCTCGCCGGCTTCGTCACCAGCTTCGTCACCGCCGCCGGCGAGATCTCCGAGACGATCCTGCTCACCAGCCGCGAGAGCCTCGCCCCGATGTCCTACGGCATCTACCTCTACATGCAGTCGATCGCCGGACGAGGGCCCGGCGCCGCGCTCGGCGTGATCGCCGTGGTGCTGATCGGGCTGGGCACGTGGTTCTCGCATCGCATCGTCGCCTCCCGCTCGCCGCACGATGTCCCCGGAGAAAGAACATGACGCCCGTCGCCGTCGAGATCCGCAACGTCGCGCTCGCCTTCGGGGCCACGCAGGTGCTGCGCGATATCACGCTGTCCGTCGCGCCGGGGGAGTTCTTCGCGCTGCTCGGCCCGTCCGGCTCGGGCAAGTCCACGCTGCTGCGGCTCATCGCCGGGTTCAACCGCAACCAGTCGGGGCAGGTGCTGGTGGGAGGCCGCGACGTCAGCGCGATCCCGCCGTGGCAGCGCGACATCGGCATGGTGTTCCAGAGCTACGCGCTGTGGCCGCACATGACGGTGGCCGAGAACGTCGCCTTCGGGCTCGAGGAGCGCAAGCTGCCGCGCGAGGAGATCCGCCGCTGGGTCGCCGCCGTGCTGGAGCTGGTGGAGCTCACGGGGCTGGAGGCGCGGTGCCCGGGCCAGCTCTCCGACGGCCAGCAGCAGCGGGTGGCGATCGCGCGCACGCTGGCGATCGAGCCGCAGGTGCTGCTGCTCGACGAGCCGCTGTCCAATCTCGACGCCAAGCCGATGGATCCACGACCTCTATCGCCGGACCCGGCCTGGTGCTTGTTGCACGGCCCGGCCGCGAGCTGCCCTTTCATCTCGCGCGGGCAGCCACGACTTGCCCCAAGGCGTGCAGCGCGCACGCGTGTCGCTAGGCGAAGAACAGCGCCGTCAACAGCGCGAACAGGGGCAGTAGAATGGCCGACGACCACGCCATGTACCCGATGAAGCTAGGCATCTTCACCCCGCGGGCTTCGGCAATCGACTTGATCATGAAGTTGGGTGCGTTGCCGATGTACGTCATCGCTCCCATGAACACCGCACCAGCGGAAATCGCGGTGAGCGTGTTTGCCAGAGGTCCCATCAGCTCCGCTGGATCGCCGCCCGCGACGTTGAAGAACACCAGATAGGTGGGCGCATTGTCGAGGACGCTCGAGAGCATTCCAGTGACCCAGAAATAGAGAACATTGTTCGGAGCCCCGGCCGGATCGGACACCAGCGCCACGAGGGGTGCGAGCACACCGGCATCGCCCGCTCGCAGGATGGCAATGGCCGGGATGATGGTGAGGAAGATCGCCGCGAACAGTTTCGCCACCTCGATGATCGGCCCCCAGGCGAAATGGTGGGCGCGGCGCACGGTCCGCGGCGTCAGGCGCCAGGAGGCCCAGGCGATGGCCAGCAGGGCGAGATCGCGCAGCACGTTCTGCAACTCGAGCGCCGTGCCCAGGATCGTGATCTCGAGATCAGGCTTCCATAGCCCCGAAACCAGCACCGCACCGAGTATCCCCGCGAGCAGGACGAAGTTCAGCTTGCCTTGCAGGGTCACGGGCGTGTCGGGTGTGGGGTCGAGCCGTCGCGGCCTTTCCTCGTCGTCGTGTGTGAAGAACCAGCGGTCGACCGCGAAGAAGAGAACCAACAGCACGGCCGCGGCCGTGAGCGTAGGCCAGAACATCGTCCTCGTCGTCCAGAAGAAGTCGACGCCCTTGAGGAACCCGAGAAACAGCGGCGGATCGCCCAGGGGGGTCAGGGCACCGCCGATGTTGGCGACCAGGAAGATGAAGAATATGACAACGTGTGCCTGATGACGGCGATTGTCATTGGCGCGCAGCAGTGGCCGGATCATCAGCATCGCGGCACCGGTTGTTCCCATGATGCTCGCGAGGACGGTGCCGAGCGCCAGCAGCCCGGTGTTGAGCGCAGGTGTCGCGTGCAGGTTGCCTCGTATGTGAATCCCTCCGGCGACCGTGAACAGCGCGAGCAGCAGGATCATGAACGGCAAGTACTCGAGCAACAGCGTGTGGGCGACTTCGTGCACCGCCAGGTCGAGGCCGAAACGGGCGCCAAAGGGGATCAGGAAGGCCAGTGCCCAGAAGGCGGAGGTCTTGCCGAAATGGTGGTGCCAGAAATTGGGCGCCGTGAGCGGGATCAAGGCGATCGAGAGCAGGATCCCCAGGAAGGGCACGATCCACACCGGCGACAGCGTTGCTCCGGGCAACGTAGCCAAAGGTTCGGCCGCAGCCCAGGCCGGTGCCGCCAACGCCAGCACGGCGCCGACGCTGACGCACCACCGCGTCGCCATCACGTGCCGGCGTTAAGCGACGACCGTGACCGCCGGCGCCGCGGTCGACCAACGCGGAGCGGTGGCCGGAAGCACCACCCGATCGACGTCGCGCCTGTGGACGGCTGCTTCGATCTCCGCCGGCGCGCGGCCGATCACGACACGCGCGCGATAGGGAACGTTGGCCGCCGTCAATAGGGGGGCGAGCCTGGCGATCCAGCACGCCGCAGCAGCGCGCGCCCCTTGCTCCGCCCTCTGGGGGGACAAGAACATATGCACATTGCCCAGGTCCACCGGTTCCGCCACTGCAAGCAGCTCGACTTCAAACGGCTCCGTGCGGACCTCCTGCAGCAGACCCCGCAGCGCGCGCTCGGCGCTATCCGGATCCGTAAATGGAACAAGCACCTTCTTCATCGTGCACCTCCGCATTGGCCGGCGGGGCGTCCGACGAAATCCGCATGGCGGTCCCCGCTCGAAGCAGCTTACGGCGGCACTCGACGTCCGGAAATCCGGAAATGCGCGTGCGGGACTCGCGTACGGGAGCCCCTTATGATAGGTCGCGCCCGGAAGAGAGCTCGAAATCCAGCGCGATGCGGACCAGGTCAGGCAAGCGATCGACCTGCAGTTTGTCCATGACGCGGGCCTTGTAGACCTCGACGGTGCGCGGACTGATGCCGAGCGCGGCAGCAATTTCGCGGTTGTGCCGGCCGTGGACAACGAGGTCGAGCACTTCGCGCTCCCGGGGCGTGAGCCGGGCGAGCCTTTCGTGCCATCCCGCCCGACGGCTGGCGCGGTCGCGCGCCTCGTGATCGCGGGCCAACGCCGATTCTATGGTTGCGCGCAGCACGGCGTCGTCGATCGGCTTCTCGAGAAAGTCGAAGGCACCGGACTTGAGCGCGGCGCGCGCGGTGGCGACATCGCCATGCGCCGTCAGCATGATGATCGGAAGGGGAATCTCGCGCGCGGCAAGCGCGGTCTGCACGGCAAGACCATCGATGCCCGGCAGGCGCAGATCGAGCAGGATGCAGCCGCTCGCGCTGCGATCGATGGTTGCCAGAAATTCCTCGCCGCACGCGAAGCTGCGCGTTGCATAACCGCGGAGCCCCAGCAGCAACGCCAGTGAATCGCGCACGGCGTCGTCATCGTCGACGATGAAGATGACAGGACCCGATGGAGTGTTGCTCATGCTGTAGCGCCGCCTACAGGCAGGGTGAAGCAGAACATGCTTCCTCGCTCGATGGGTTGCAGCCACAGGCGGCCACCGCGGGCCTCGACGATGGAGCGGCTGATTGCGAGTCCAAGGCCCATGCCCTGCGGCTTGCTGGTCGCAAACGCCCGGAAAAGCTGAGGCGCCATGTCCTGCGGCACGCCGGGTCCGTTGTCGGCCACGCCGATGCGCACGAATCGCGGCCCGTCGATCGCCGCGGAAAGGACGACTTCCCGAGGCCGGTCGCCGACCGCCGTCAATGCATCGACAGCATTCGCGATGAGATTATGCAATACCGTTTCGACCTGGATCCGGTCCGCCACCACCTCGGGCAGCGCCGGCGGACACTCGATCCGCCAGGCCACGCGGTGCCGCTCGAGCCTCGGGCGGGCTGTCCCGAGTGCGCTCTGCAGGAGCTCGCTTACCTCCACCGGCGCAAGATGACCGGATCCGGTGCGAAAGAAGTCGCGCAACTGGCGCACGACACTGCCGGCGCGGGTGACCTCGACGACGACCTTGTCCATGGTGTCCTTGAGCGCCGCGGTCGCCTGCCGCTCCCCACCCATCATCATTTGGCACGACCGCACGTAATTGCCGATCGCCGACAGCGGTTGGTTGAGCTCGTGCGCGAGCGCCGAGGCCATCTCGCTCGCCCCGGCGAGCCGGAGGCTGCGGTCTAGTTCGAATTGCTTGTCGCGAAGCTGCAGCGCGATCTCCCGACGTTCCGAGACCGTCAAGCCAAGGAACAATCCCGTGGTCGCAACGGCGAGCAGCAGGAACTGGAATTCCAGAACCGCGCCGGCGCCGTAGCCGCCGAGCCGCATCGCGACGATCAGTCCGACCTGGATGACCAGGGTCGCAATCGTGGTGCCTTCGATGCCCTGGCGCATCGCAACCCACATCAACGGCAGGAAAAGGATATAGAAGAGCTTGAGCTCTTCGAACCAACCGGAGCCGAATACCACCCACAGCGCCGCGATGATGAGGCTCAGCTGCAGCATCACTTCCAACGGTGGAACCAGAAGGCGTGGAGCGCTAGCACGGGTGAAAACCAGTAGCAGCGGTGTCGTCACCACGATGCCGATGAGGTCGCCGATCCAGTATTGCGCGACGCTCTTGGCGAACGAGCGGGCAGGCAGGAACCCGGCGAGGTCCAACACGCCGACAAAGCCGAGGGCGAGGACTCCGGTGCCCACGGCCACGGCTGCAACCAGGATCGTGGCGTCGCGCAGCGTCGTGAAGTCAGGATTGAAACGGAACGCGCCGCGTAGCAGCGCGGCGAGCAATGTGTAGACCGCAGCCGGCAGGGCCGACACCACCACCGTTAACAGCGGCGGCATGTGCGGACCGCGCACCAGCAGATCGGCGACGAGCGAGGCGATGAACAACCACGGCGCATTGCGCAGGCCTGATCGCAACAACAGCGCAAGACTCAATCCCGGCGGCGGATTCCATGGTGTGATCGCCAGTGGCGGCGCTACCGGGTAGAGGTAGCTTACCCAGTCCAATGCGAGATAGCCGCACAGGTAACCGGCGATCAGCCACACGTAACCTGGCCCGGGAAGGCGCGTTGGAGAACCAGAAGCAGCGGACCACGGGGAGTGCATTTGCGAGCGCTCCAAAGTCAACCGTCCGTTACGCGCGCGCGTCAACCGCCTGCTGATCCCGTCCACCGGGAATCTGGTCGTGGACTCGATTGCCGCTCACTCGGAAGCCGAGCGGAACCCCATGAACCATGGCGCAGGGCCTACATAATGTACCTTCAGTCGTCCCCATAGACCAGATCGGCGCGACGATTCTGCGACCAGCATGATTCATCGCCGAGCGTGCACCGAGGTCTTTCCTTGCCGAAGCTGACCGTATCGACCTGGCGGTCCTCCGCGCCGAGCAGCATCAATAACCGCTTCAGGGAGTCTGCTCGCGATTGACCTAGCGCGATGTTGTACTCGCGACTGCCCCGCTCGTCGGTGTTGCCTTGAATCACGAGCTTCGCGCTCGGGTGCTGACGAAGGTAGTTGGCATGCGCGTGCACGAGCGGCCTGTCAGAGTCCTTGATCAGTGATTGATCGTAATCAAAGAAGACGCTGCGCCGGGACAGGAGATTGCTTGCGTCCTTCAAAGGATTGGACGCCCCGGCCACCGGGGCGTCGCGTCCGGGGGGCGCGGGCGTTGTGCTCGCCTCGGCCGGACGTTGTGCCGCGGTCACCGTTGCCGCAACCTTATCGGGCACTGAGTCCTTCGTGGGGGCATTGGAACAGGCGGCTAACAGTATCAGTGACGCCAGTGCGAGAACACGGTGATGCATGAGAACCCCCGTCAAGAGTTGCGAGCGCCCCGAATGCGGACTGCCGCCGGGCTGCGCCTCCGGGAGGCTGACCGATGTGCGGCAGCCGTTTCGCCGCAAGGGGGCGGCGCCCGGAAGGTGGCCAGGTCTGCCACGAACGAACGGCGTCGCCTGGCAGCGCAGCCGGAACGGCCAGCATACATTATTGCACAATAGTATATTGGGCCAACGTAGAACGCCGCAGGCCGGGCTGTCAATGCGGGATGCCGGGCAGTGTGCGGGAAACCGCGACGCGCTTTCGCCACCAGCCGCACGACGGCGGCTTGATTTCAGGATGGAGCATCCGGCCCGCCGCCGCCGCTCACATCTCGCCAGTGCCGGCAGCGAGTTCTTGCGGCGAACCGGTGCAAGACACATCGTTTCACTCTTCGCCTGGTTGACGTTTCGCAACTGGAACATTGCCGGAAGAGCCGACGACCCCGCAAGGCGCCTCAACACCTTGCGCTTCTACGCCACGCCGCGGGAAGGAACCGGAGGCAGCATATCGGGGCAAGACGAGACTCACGCAGCGGGGGCTGGGCTAGAATGTTCGCTCGCTGATCGAAATGCCCCTGTTCGGGCGTACAACCAGCGATCGGAAGTTCCCCTATGCCCCGAACCACCGCCAAGTCGCCTGGTCGAAAGCCAGCCCGACCACCGTCAGAAGTGCGGACAACGGTCCGACGCACCTCGGCGGCTCCCCCCAAGTCCTCGCAGGCTTCGGCAGCGATGGCCGTCCTGCAGCAATTCCGCGAACTGTTTCGCGTGTCGCAGCAGCACTTCCAGCGCATCGAATCGCATTGCGGTGTGAGCGGGGCCCAGCTGTGGGCGTTGTCCGAGCTCTCGGGCGCTCCGGGACTCACGGTGTCGCAACTTGCACGGGCGATGTCCATCCACCTTTCGACGTCCAGCAATCTGCTCGACAAGCTGGAAGCGCAAGATTTGATCCGTCGCGAGCGCGGCAAGACTGACCAGAGAGTCGTCCACATCTTCCTTACCGCCGTTGGCCAGCGGGTTCTGAAAATGGCGCCGCGTCCGACGGAGGGCGTGATTCCCGATGCGCTGACCAGAATGCCTGCGCGCACGTTGCGAAGCCTCCGGCGCGACCTCGGTCAACTCCTCGAGCTCGCGAGCGTGCGCAATCTGAAGGCGGCGATGAAACCGCTGGGCGAGCCCTAGGATCGGCATGATCGGCGCCTGATTCCGGAAACGTGGGGCGCCCAGCCATTTGTCCGCGTGCGTACTCGGTGCATTGAGCGCGCAACGCAGCGCGCTTGCCGGGGCGAGACGGCACTCGCGTGTCGTCGGCTTTGCCGTGGCCGTTGCCCGCGGGAGAGCAGGGCTGGGCCGGGCCTTGCGCAGACGTTGATATTGCGCAATACTAAATGATGCAAGACGGTGCTGTGAGTGTTCCGCGGCCCGCGGCAGCGCACACCTCGTTTTGGGAGAGAGGAGTGGGCGGGCCCCCTTCCCGCCCGTTTCTTCCACGCCTCGGCGCGCGCGACTGACGCGGCGCCGGCGGGAAGTGCCGTCGGCGCCCCTCCCCTGCGCGTATCCTGCAATCATGCGACTATCGCTGCGCTTCATCGTACCGCTGCTGATTGCCATCGGCGCCTTCGCCTACGTGGCGGTCCCGCTTGCAGATTCGCTGATGCTACGCTGGTTTGTCCGCGATCTCGACATCCGGTCGAGCCTGATCGCGACCACGGTGCAGGAGCCTTTAGCCGACCTCGCCGCAGCCAAGTCGAAGCCGAAGATCGTCGGGTTCTTCAACCGGATGCTGCAGGACGAACGACTGTACGCGATGGGCCTGTGCCTCAGCGGGCAGGCCGAGCCGATCGCGACGCCCAACTTCCCACGCGAACTCCGCTGCGCGGCGCTTCCCACCGCCACGGGCGCCACGGCACCTTTGTTCCGCTCGGCCCGCGGCCTGCTTCACGTCGCGGTGCGTCCGCTCAAGCCCGATGAGCCCAGCGGCACGCAGCTCGTGCTCGTCCACGACATGAGCTTCATCGAACGCCGCAACGAGGAGACGCGGCGCTACCTGTTCTATTTCTTTCTCGCCTTGGGCGCCAGCATTGCGCTCATCACGGTAGTGATCGCCCAGCTGTCTTGGCGCGGCTGGGTGCAGGGGTTGCGGGCGTTGCTGCGTGGCGAGAGCATACTCGGCCGGGCGGCGTCCACTGTGCCGGAGTTGCGCCCGATAGCGCGCGACCTGCGCGAGCTCATCCGCGACCTGGAGCGGCAATACCGTCCGCTCGACGGCAGCCAGCGGATCTGGGACCAGGAGGCGCTCCGGGCCACCTTGCGCAGCGAGCTGCACGGCAACGACGTCATCGTGGTCTCGAACCGCGAACCCTACATCCACGTGCACGCAGCGGACGGCATTCACCTCCAGCGGCCGGCCAGCGGGCTGGTCACCGCGCTCGAGCCGGTGATGCGCGCCTGTTCGGGCACCTGGATCGCCCACGGCAGCGGCTCTGCCGACCGCGAGACCGTTGATCGACACGACCGGGTGGCGGTGCCGCCGGAGAAGCCGGCGTACAACATTCGGCGCATCTGGCTTTCGAAGGAGGAGGAGGCCGGCTATTACGCCGGCTTCGCCAATGAGGGCTTGTGGCCCCTTTGCCATATCGCGCATGTGCGGCCCACGTTTCGCACTTCCGACTGGGAGTACTACCGCAAGGTCAATGCCCGCTTCGCCGATGCGGTGGTGGCCGAGGCCAAGACCGACGACCCCGTCGTATTGGTGCAGGACTACCACTTTGCCCTGTTGCCTCGCATGATCCGCGAGCGGCTGCCTAACGCCACCATACTGACGTTCTGGCACATCCCGTGGCCCAATCCGGAGGCGTTCGCGATCTGCCCCTGGGCCGACGAGCTGCTCGACGGCATGCTCGGCAGCAGCATCCTCGGCTTCCATACGCAGTTCCACTGCAACAACTTTCTCGACACCGTCGACCGGCTGCTCGAAGCGCGGGTCGACCGCGAGGCGTTCACGATCTCGTTTCGCAAGCAGTCGACCGCGGTTCACCGTTACCCCATCTCCATCGAGTGGCCGCCGGCGCCGCTCGCCTCGGCCAAGCCGGTCGCCGAGGCGAGGCGCGCCGTGCGCGAGCGGCTGCAGCTGCCGGCCGACCACCGGCTCGGCGTGGGCATCGACCGGCTCGACTACACCAAGGGCATCATCGAGCGGTTCAATGCCGTGGGCCGCCTCATGGAGCTGGAGCCGCGGTGGCGTGGCAGCTTCACGTTCGTGCAGATCGCGGCACCCACGCGCGCCACGATCGACGATTACCGTGACTACGCGACACGGGTGAAGGCGCTTGCCGACGAGATCAATGGCCGCTACTCGGACGCGAGATACCCGCCGATCGTGCTGTTTGCCGAGCATCACGAGCCGGACGCCGTGTACGAGTATCACCGGGCCGCGGACTTGTGCTTCGTGAGCAGCCTGCACGACGGGATGAATCTCGTCGCCAAGGAGTTCGTCGCCGCCCGCGACGACGAGCAGGGTGTGCTGATCCTGTCGCAGTTCGCCGGCGCCTCGCGGGAGTTGCCCGAGGCGTTGATCGTCAACCCGTACAACGCCGACCAGTGTGCGGCGGCGCTGCATCTCGCGCTGACCATGCCGGAGGCCGACCAGCGCGAAAAGATGCGCTTCATGCGCGGTGTCGTGCGCGAGTTCAATGTCTACCGGTGGGCCGGCCGGATGCTGCTCGACGCCGCCGTGATGCGCCAGCGCGGGCGCATGCGCGCCACCGATATGGTGGCGATGCGTGGCTGACGCTCCCGTCGTGCGCCGCGAACGAAACCCCGCGCCCCGGCGCGCTGCCCGCCGGACGGCGCCGCCCCCACTCGGAACAGGACTGCGCATTGTTCCTCGACATCGACGGCACGCTGCTCGAGTTCGCTTCGACACCGGACCGGGTGCGTGTCGACGCCGGCATCGCCGCCCTGCTTCCGGCACTCGAGCGACGCCTCGGCGGCGCCGTCGCTCTCATCACGGGGCGGGCGCTCGAGGACGCCGATCGCCTGTTTCCCGGGCTTGCGCTCGCGGTGGCAGGCCAGCATGGACTCCAACGACGCGCGGCGGACGGTTCGATCCACCTGCACGGCGCCCCGTCGAGCGGATTGCGCTCGCTGCGTCCCGAGTTGGCCCGCTTCGCCGCCCGGCACGAGGGCCTGTGGCTCGAGGACAAGGGTACGACACTCGCGTTGCACTATCGCTTGGCACCACGCCTTGCCTCGCATGTGCATCGAACGCTGAAGGCGCAACTCGGGGCCGGAGGCATGGGGGAAGGCTTGCAGCTGCAGCCGGGCAAGGGCGTGCTGGAGATCAAGCCGGACGGCCGCGACAAAGGTACGGCGATCGTCGAGTACATGAACGAGCTGCCATTTGCCGGACGGTGCCCGGTTTTCATCGGGGATGATCACACCGACGAGTACGGATTCGCTGCGGTAATGCGCGCGGGCGGCTGGGCGGTCAAGGTCGGGCCCGGCCGGACGCATGCGCATTTTCGCCTCCGTGACGTCGATGCCGTTCGCAACTGGCTCGGGACGGCAGTCCCCGCCGCATCGGCCATGACCGGAGGCGCGACCGATGCGTAGCCTCGACCTGGCGTTGATCGGCAACGGCGCCATCGGCCTCCTGGTCGACGCCGACGGCACCGTGGTCTGGGGTTGCTTCCCCAGGTTTGACGGCGACGCGACCTTCTGCGCCTTGCTCGATGACCCGAAGCAAGGCGAGGAACGCGGCCTCTACGCGGCAGAGATCGTCGATCGCGTCCGCACCGAGCAGTCCTACGTCACCAACACCGCAGTCCTCGTCACCCGCCACCACGACAGCAGCGGCGGCGTGATCGAAATCACGGACTGCGTGCCGCGCTTCGTCCAGCACGGTCGCGTATTTCATCCGGTGGCCCACGTTCGCAGCATCCGGCGCGTGGCGGGCAGTCCGCGTGTCATCATCCGGCTGCGTCCCGCGGTGGGCTATGGCCGCGCGCTTCCCGCAATGACCGTGGGTAGCAGCCACATCCGGTACGTCATGCCCGGGGTCACGCTGCGGTTGACGACCAATGCGTCGCTGACGGCGATCCTCGAGGAGCGGCCGTTCTTCCTGGGCGATGCGGTCACCCTGCTGCTGGGTCCGGATGAGACCGTGCAGAGCGCGGTTGACGAGGTGGGGCGTCGCTTCATCGAGGAGACGATCAAGTACTGGCGCGACTGGGTCCGCCGCCTCGCGATACCGTTCGAGTGGCAGTCGGCGGTCATTCGCGCCGCCATCACGCTGCAGCAGAACGCCTATGACGACACCGGGGCGATCGTCGCAGCCATGACCACGTCGATCCCCGAGGCCGCAGGCTCGGCCCGCAACTGGGATTACCGCTTTTGCTGGCTCCGTGACGGGTACTTCGTCGTCGACGCGCTGAATCGGCTCGGCGCGACCGAGACCATGGAGCACTACCTCGGTTACGTCACCGGCATCGTGGCCGGCGGAGGGGGCCAGCCGCTGCAGCCGGTCTACCGGATCAACGGCGATTCGGCGTTGCGCGAGGAAATCGTCGATGCGCTGCCGGGTTACCGCGGGATGGGACCCGTCCGGGTCGGCAACGACGCGTTCCGGCAGGTGCAGCACGACGTCTACGGCTCGGCCATCCTCGCGTCGACCCATGTGTTCTTCGACGAGCGGCTGGTCAACCGTGGCGATGTCGCGCTGTTCGAGCGTCTCGAAGGGCTCGGCCGGCGGGCATTGGCCGTCTTCGACCAGCCGGATGCCGGCTTGTGGGAGCTGCGCCAGAGCATGCGCGTGCACACGTTCTCGAGCGTGATGTGCTGGGCGGCCTGCGACCGGCTCTCGCGCATCGCGGCGCAGCTGGGACTCCCCGGGCGCGCACGGGCGTGGCGCCGCGATGCCGAGCGCATCCGCCGGTTCGTGAACGAGCAGTGCTGGAACGAAGCGCGCCGCAGCTTCGTCGCGGCTGCGGGGGGCGACTCGCTCGACGCGAGCCTGCTGCTGCTCGCCGATTTGGGCTTCGTCGCGGCAGACGATCCGCGCTTTGGCCAGACCGTGCGCGCGATCGAAGGCGAGTTGAAGCGTGGCGACTTCGTGTTTCGCTACGTCGAGCACGACGACTTCGGCGCTCCGAAGAATGCCTTTCTCGTCTGTTCGTTCTGGTACGCCAACGCGCTCGCCGCGCTGGGGCGCCATGACGAGGCACGCGCGCTGTTCGAACGCCTGCTCGCATGCCGCAACCGGCACGGGCTGCTCGCCGAGCACATCGATCCGGCCACCGGTGAGCATTGGGGCAATTTCGTGCAGACTTACAGCATGGTCGGATTGATCACTTCGGCGATCCGCGTCTCCGTCCCCTGGGGCGAGGCATTCTGACGCAGCGCAGGCGACAATCCCGGGCGTCGACGCTTCCCGAGATGGCGCGAGTTCGCAGCGGTCGCCGGCGCGACCGCGCAACGGGCCCGACGAGGGCACCCCGCTTCGGCAACCGACTGGTATCGTAACGGCGATGCGCGAACTGCAGCACGACTTCTGGCGCAACTTGCGCAATGAATTCGCCGCCGGGCGGCAATGGGTCGACCGCGCGGTGGTGTTGGCCTACTCGCTGATGACCGGGCTGACGGTGGTCGGCTTCACGCTCGTGGCCGAGGCAGCCAGCAAGGGGTTCGAGCAGCTGCGTGGACCTCGGTGCATTCGCCCCCTTGCTGCCGCTCGTCTGGACGCCTGCGCTGACCGTCGCTCTGCTGTGGTGGACCCGCCGCTTTGCGCCCGGCGCGCAAGGTTCGGGAATCCCTCAAGTCGTCGCTGCGCTTGACGACCACTCCTCCGCACGAACGATCAGGACTGGTCTCGCTGCCCCTGTCGGTGCAAAAGATCGGTTTGGTCTCCGGCGGCCTCTTGGCCGGCCTTTCGATCGGCCGTGAAGGGCCGACGGTGCAGGTCGGCGCAGGCGTCATGCAACACGCGCGCCGTTGGCTGTCACCTCGATCGGGCATCGATGCGCACGACTTGATCGTCGCAGGCGCCGCGGCTGGAATCGCAGCCGCATTCAACACGCCGCTGGGAGGCGTCATCTTCGCGCTGGAGCAGCTGTCGCGTCGACGCAGCCTTTCGCACAGCGGGTTGGTGATCATCAGCATCGTGCTCGCCGGTCTGGTCGCGGTTTCGGTGTTCGGCAATCTCGAGCTACTTCGGAGAGCTGCGCGTACAGCAGCTCACCTGGTCATTGTTGGCTCCGGGACTGCTGGTGGCGCTGGCCACCGGGCTTGCCGGGGGCCTGTTCTCGCGGCTGATCGTTGCGTCCACGAAGGGACTGCCGGACCGCTTCTCGCGCTGGCGCGCCAGGTATCCATTGCGCTTCGCGGCCGGTTGCGGCCTCGCGGTCGCAGTGATCGGCATCGTCAGCGGGAGCGCAACCGTGGGTGCAGGCTACGCGCCCACTCGAGCGCTGCTCGAAGGGCACGGCGATCTGCCGGCGATCTACACTTTGCTCAAGTTCTGCGCCACATGGTTGTCGGCATGGTCGGGCGTGCCGGCCGGCGTGTTCGCGCCGTCGCTGGCCATCGGCGCCGGCATCGGCAACGACGTGGCACTGCTCATCGGCGTCGGCCCCGACGCGGCGATCCCGTTGATTGCGCTCGGCATGGTCGGTTTCCTCGCGGCAACCACGCAAGGACCGCTCACCGCGTTCATCATCGTGATGGAGATGGTCGCGGGCCACGCGATGGTTCTCAGCCTGATGGCCACGGCGCTGCTGGCGAGCGGCGTGGCGCGCTGGCTGACGCCGCCGATGTACCTCGAGCTCGCGGCGCTGCTGGTGCCGTCGATTCCACCCTCCGGCGACGCCGACGCTGCGTCGTCGTCCCGGTAGAGCTGGCGGGAAGCCCGCGGGGGGAAAGGCCGTCAGTACTTCAGCGAGCCAAGGCACTGCCTGATCGAATACTCCATCGCCGACTCTATCTCCGGCGAAAAACGATCCTTCGGCTCCGAATAGTCGCCGTTCTTGCTGCACAGCACGACGACCGGTACGCGGGAACGCTGCTGGGGATTGGGCATCCCGCCGGGGGGCAACGGCTTCCGGAAGGCTTTCATCTGCACCGAAATGCGGGCCGCACACGGGCTGCGCCGGGATTGGGTTACCGTTACCCGCACGTTCAGCCATCCGCCCGCATCGGGGTCGGGCTGGAACTGGCTGCTTTCCAGCGCGCGCAGTGCCACGCGTTCAAGCTGTGGCTCGGAAATCCCGCACGCGGTCGCCGCCGCATTGAGCTTCTCGATCACCACGGGCAGCGATGCCGCGCGAGCGGCGCTGGCGTGGGTGGCGACGAGCAGGACAGCGAGTACGACCCTTGCCTTCATTCTTTCCCCACTGTCATCGCGCCGGCTCGAGGCCTCGCGACGATGGTCCGCGGGGCTCCTCTGTGACCGAGGAACCGGTCGCAATCAATGCTTGTTGATAACCTGAGCGGCATGTCGGACAGGGCCCACAGGTAATATCGAGGGTAGGCGCGGCACCTTGCGCGACAGCTCGACCGAAGGCAACGCCCCCCCTCGCTCGCTCATTCTACCTCTCGTGTCGATCGCTCTGGCTGCCGTCGCGTTCCCCGATGGGTCCGCGTTCAAGGTTTCCTCGGGTGGCCGGTGCCGGTCGGCAGCGTCGAGGCGCCGCCTGTTTGGCACCGGCTCGACATGCGACCCACGCAGACGCTGCATTCGGCGCAACATGCGATCGTGGTCGGCACGACTGGGCAACAGGATAGACGTCAAAGGAGGCAATACAATGAATCTGCGGACTCTGCAGCTGTTGGTGCTCTCCGCGGCGATCGCCGTTTTCGCGCTCGTCAACTGGAGCGCGTTCACGACTCCGACCACGCTGTCGCTGGTATTCGGCACCGTGCAGGCGCCGCTCGGCCTGATCATGCTGTTTCTCACCGGGCTGCTCGCCGCGCTGTTCCTCGTCTACATCGTGTACCAGCAGGCGGGCGTGATCGTCGAGACGCGCCGCGCATCTCGCGACATGGCTGCGCAGCGTGAACTCGCAGACAAGGCCGAGGCATCGCGATTCACGGAGCTTCGTACATTTCTCGAGTCCGAGCTGCGCAAGCTCGGGGCCGATATCGCCGTAGCCCAAACCGAGACGTCGCGACGCATTGAAGCGGCCGAGCAGGCGCTTGCAGGGCGACTGGCCGAGGCGAGCAACGGGCTAGCCGCGCATTTGGGAGAGGTCGAGGACAAGATCGACCGCACGATTCAGCGCCGTGGCTGAACGCCGCTGCGCCGGGCGGGCGGGTCGGGTCCGGTCACCCGCGCGTGAGCCGAAGGTCGGCGGCGGGGGGCGGCGATCAGCGCGGCGAAGAGCGACCGGCTGGTCACGCCAATACCCGCTCGAGCACGACGGCCACGCCGTCCCCCTCGTTCGACACCGTGATCTCGCTGGCGATCGCCCGCGCCGGCGGGGTGCCGTGGCGCGCGCAGGCCACGTGCAGCCCGCGCGCCTTGTCGACGCCGGGCGCCCGGTGACGATGACGATCGGAATCCCCCGCCCGGCGGCCCGCGCCAGTGCCGCGCGGGTGCGCGCGCTTACGGTCCCATCGTCGCGCGGCAGCGTCCCGTCGAGGTCGGAGGCGATGAGGCGAAAGGGCCTCGGCGCAGGAAAACGATTCTGTCGTGACGGCCTGTCGGTCGTGCCCCGGGCCGCGGAGGAGGCGATATACCGCCGATTGTAGCCCGTCGGCATGACGGCACGGCGCCATGCGGCGGCCCGCCGATCGCCGCGTCCCTTCGGCCGGCGCTGGAGTCGGCTAATGTATGAAGTGCATATCAAAGGAGGGCCGGCGATGGCCGAGCGGGAGCACAAGAAGCGCACGATCGCGGAGCCCCCCGACTCCAAGCGCACGGGCGAGAAAATGGTCTACGTGTCGGTGCCCGACTACACGTCCGGCAAGTGGGCGGAGATGGCGCACGTCGACGTCGCGGTGATCGGCGATAGCCTGGCCATGACGGATAGCCATTTCAAGCGCACGAGGCCGAGTGTGGTGGAGCCGGGAGGGCGGTTGAAGCGTCGATTTTCGGTGGCAACGGGCTGCTCCACACGCCTGTCGTGGCATTTCCGGGCGGGCGCCGACGCCAAGGTGGCCGCGCGCAGGCAGGTGGGCGGTCGCCAGCACGAGCCTACCCGGCGGCGCACACCGACGAGCGGCGGCGGTTGTGGCTACCAGCTCAGGCGCTGGTCGAACGCGAAGGCCGGGGCGGGCTGGAGCAGCGGATCAGCGGAGGAATTGTGCGCACCGCCGGTGGCCGCCCACAGCGGCGGGCCGCGGGCGGGGGCGATGCGCGGCGGCATGGTGGATTCGCCGAGATGGTCGAGCAGCTCGAGTGGGGTCAGGCACTGCGGGGCACTGGCGCCGGGGCCCGGTTTCGGGGGGTCGTGGACGAGGAGCTCGGGATCGAGTTCGCGCAGCCGATCCAAGGCGAAGGGTGGCCGGGCGCAATCGCGCAGCAGCCGCTCGCGCCCGGCGAGGTCAGCGGCCGCTTAGCGCCCGCCTGGGCGTGTCGAACAACTCGAGGTTCAGCCTATGATGTGGTTCTCGCATCGCGTCGTCGCCGCCCGCTCGCCGCACGACGTACCCGGAGAAAGAAGATGACGCCCGTCGCCGTCGAGATCCGCAACGTCGCGCTCGCCTTCGGGGCCACGCAGGTGCTGCGCGATATCACGCTGTCCGTCGCGCCGGGGGAGTTCTTCGCGCTGCTCGGCCCGTCCGGCTCGGGCAAGTCCACGCTGCTGCGGCTCATCGCCGGGTTCAACCGCAACCAGTCGGGGCAGGTGCTGGTGGGAGGCCGCGACGTCAGCGCGATCCCGCCGTGGCAGCGCGACATCGGGATGGTGTTCCAGAGCTACGCGCTGTGGCCGCACATGACGGTGGCCGAGAACGTCGCCTTCGGGCTCGAGGAGCGCAAGCTGCCGCGCGAGGAGATCCGCCGCCGCGTCGCCGCCGTGCTGGAGCTGGTGGAGCTCACGGGGCTGGAGGCGCGGCGCCCGGGCCAGCTCTCCGGCGGCCAGCAGCAGCGGGTGGCGATCGCGCGCACGCTGGCGATCGAGCCGCAGGTGCTGCTGCTCGACGAGCCGCTGTCCAATCTCGACGCCAAGCTGCGGGTGCAGACGCGCGCGGAGCTGAAGAAGCTGCAGCGGCGCCTCAACATCACCACGATCTTCGTCACCCACGACCAGGAAGAGGCGATGACCACCTGCGACCGGATCGCGGTGATGGACGCGGGCGTGATCCAGCAGGTGGGCACGCCGATGGAGCTCTTCGACCATCCGGCGAACCGCTTCGTCGCGCAGTTCGTGGGCTCGGTGAACCTGCTTCGGGGCAGCTTCAGCCGCGCCGCGGACGCGTTGCGGTTTTCGTCACCGGCGATCGGCGAGGTGGCGCTGCCCGTGACACTGCAGCCGCCCGGCGCGCAGGGTGAAATCGCGTTCCGTCCACACGCGATCCGGCTGTCCGCGGGCAATCCGGAAGCCGTGGCCGGTGAGATGCGCCTCACGGGCACGATTGAGGGCGAGGAGTTCCTGGGCGAGTTCCTGCGCTACGAGGTGCGGGTGGGCGGCGCGAGGGTGGTGGTCGACCACGCGCACGCGCGCGGCGAGGCGCCGCTGGCGGCGGGGACACCGGTGACGCTGTCGGTGCCGGCGGAGGAGATCCGCTTCATCGCGGGGTGACGGTTCGTTTCCTTCGCCTGCCGGCAGGGGATTTCCGCGAAGGGTCCACGCCGGCACGGAAGTGCCGCAACACGCTTGCGGAGCAGCGCTATCCCACCGCAAATCGACGCAGGCTGTTTGCAGGGGGCGGTGCGCCATTGTACACTTGCTCTGTACATAAGGGGATGTTGCCATGTCCAACCCGCGCAAGAGCGAAGTCAACGTGACCGAACTCCGCCGGAATCTCCCGGCCTACCTGGCCGAGGTGAAAAAGGGCAAGGACATCGAGGTTACCTCGCGCGGGAGGGTGATTGCCCGCATCGTGGCCGGCGGCGATCCGCGCCAGGAGGCAAAGCAGCGCCTGCTCGCCATCCGCAAGCACTGCCACGTCGGCGACGTTCTCAGCCCGACCGGAGCAGAATGGGACGCGGAGCGTTGATCATCCTTGACACCCACGCGCTGATCTACGACGCACTGACTCCTGCGCGCCTGTCGGCTCGCGCCCGCAAAGCCATAGCTCTCGCGGCCGCGGAGCGCAGCCTCGCCTGCAGCGACATCAGTCTGTGGGAGATCGCGATGCTCATCGCGCGCAAGCGACTCGATCCCGCGATGGATGCGCGGCAGTTTCTGGACGACGTGATCGCGGCGCGGGATGTCCAGCTGCTCCCGATTACCACGCAGATCGCCGTGCTGTCCCAGTCCGACAGCTTTTCGCATGGCGATCCGGCGGATCGGCTGATCGCGGCGACTGCGCGGTTCTACCGGGCCTCGTTGGTTACGTCCGACGCGAAACTGCGCAAGCTGAGGGAAGTCACCACGATCTGGTGAATCGGCGTCTGCGCGCCGTTCGAATCACTGTCTGTCGCCCGAACGACCGGACGTCGTCCACGGGGCGGCCGCGGCGCGCTCCAGCATGCACGGGCATGGTCCCCGTCAAGCCAGACGGAACGCCGCGATCCGCAGCGTCGGGCCGTGCGCGACGAACTCCACCCGCACCGCGCGACCGACGAGCGACGTGCCGTCGACGGGCGCGCCGTTCAGCTGGGCGTAAAGGCAGGGACCGTCGTCCAGGGCGACCGCGGCGAACACGTACGGCGCCTCGGCATTGAAGCCGTCGTGGTGGGTGCGGTGCACGGTGGTGTGCGAGATGACCCTGCCGTTGCCCGACGCCTGCACCCACTCGAGGTCGCCGTGCTGGCAGAACGGGCAGCACACGCGCGGGTAGAAGATCGACTTCGCGCAGGCGGGGCAGCGCTGTAGCACGAGGCGCCCTTCGTTGCAGCCGTCCCAGAACGGGCGGTTCAACGCGGTGACGCGCGGTTGCGGCTTCAACATGGCGGTCTCCATCATTCGACCCGTTCGAGAATCGCGGCGCTGGAGGAGAGGCCGCGTCCGTACGCGACCATCCCGTAGCCGGAGACGAGGCCGCGGCGGCACTTCACCTGCCGTGCCCCCGCGCGGCCCAGGAGCTGCGCGGCAGCTTCGTAGACGCCGATCATCCCGCCGGCCGCGCCCGCCTGGCCTGCGGAGAGCTGCCCGCCGCCGGTGTTGATCGGCAGCTTGCCCTTGACGGTGATGTCCATGTCGCGCACGAACCTGTGCGCTGTCCCCGGCTTGCAGAAGCCCAGTCCCTCCAGCTGCACGAAGGCCATGACCGGGTAGTCGTCGTAGAGCTGCGCGAAGTCCATCTGCGCCGGCGTGACGCCCGCACGCGCGAAGAGACGCTCGCCGAGCCCGATGAATCCGGCGGGCACCTTGTACGGATCGTTGGCGGGGAAGTTGTGGATCTCCTCGGAGGCGAGCAGGCGCAGCGACGGCCCCTTCAGCCGGGCGGCGACCCGCTCCGAGACGAGCACGACCGCATCGGCGCCGATGCAGGGCATCACGCAGTCGTACATGCGCAGCGGGTCCGCGATCTGCTTCGCGTTGAGGTAGGCGTCCATCGTCAGCGGCTGCTTGAACAGCGAGTTCGGATTGAGCAGCCCGTTCTCGCGCAGCGCGATGCAGAACCGACCGAAGTCCTCGCGCACGGCGCCGTGGCGCTCCATGTAGAGGCGGGTGTGCAGCGCGAACATGCCGTTCGCGCCGCCGAAGCCCTGTGGCGACATGAACTCCTGCACCGAGCCGTTGAAGTGATCGAGCGTGGCGTTGTGCGCCGCGACGTCGAAGGAATCCGCGGCCATGCACACCACCGCCTCGACGGTGCCGTCGCGGATCGCGCGCGCCGCGTGCGCCATGCCAATGACGCCCGAGGCCCCGCCGTAGAGTCCCTGGAACAGGAAGCGCGCCTCGATGCCGAGGTGCTCCGCCAGCGTCGCGACGTTGTCCGGGGGAAACAGGAAGCTGGTCGCGGCGAGGCCGTCCACCGAGCGCCACGAAAGCCCGGCATCGGCGAGGGCCGCGCTGCCCGCCTCGTAGAACAGGCGCTGCACGCTCTTGGTGGACTTCTTCGTATAGGGCGCCTGGCCGGCGCCCACGATTCTCACGCCTTCGAAGATGCCGGGCATATCAGTACCCGCCCGGCCGACCGAAGGGTGCTGACTCCTCCCCCTCGGGGGGCAGCGAGCGAAGCGAGCGTGGGGGCTGTTTCATCCTAGATGATTCCTTCCGCTTGGAGGGTTGCGAATTCGGCTTCGGACAGCCCGAGCTCGCCGACGAAGATGGCATGGTTGTCCGCGCCCAGCGCGCCGCCGGAGTGGCGCACCTCGCCGGGCGTGCGCGCGAACTTCGGGGTGACGCCCTGCATGCGCACGCTGCCGAAGTCCCCGTCGGGCACGGCGACGATGTTCTGCCGGGCGATGTAGTGCGGGTCCTTGAAGATGTCGCGGATGTCGAGCACCGGGCCGGCGACGACCTCGGCCGCCTCGAAGTGCGCCATGATCGCGTCGCAGTCACGCTGCCGGAACCACGCCGCGATCATCGTGTCGAGCGCGACGTCGTTGGCGCAGCGCGACGCGTTGTCCACGAAGCGCGGGTCGGTGACGAGCTCCGGCATGTCCATCGCCGCTGCCAGGCGCTCGAACGTGCGCTGCGAGCTGGCGGAGATCCCGATCCAGCGGCCGTCGCGCGTCTCGTAGGTGTTGCGCGGCGAATCCTCGGCGAGCCGGTTGCCCTGCCGCTCCTTGACGATGCCGAGCTGGTCGAAGCCGATCACCTGCGACTCGACCAGGCGGAAGAGCGGCTCGTAGAGGCTCACGTCGATCTCCTGCCCGACGCCGCCGCCGTGGTCGCGGTTGTAGATGGCGAACATCGCCGACATCGCGGCGAAGGTGGAGGCCACCGAATCGGCCATCGGGAATCCCGGCAGCGTCGGCGGCCGGTCGGCCGCGCCGGTGAACGACGGGATGCCGGAGAAGGCCTCCGCAATCGTGCCATAGCCGCCGCGCCTGGCGTAGGGACCCGTCTGCCCGAAGCCGGAGACGCGCACCATGACGATGCCCGGATTGAGCTTCGCGAGGTCGGCGTAACCCAGGCCCCAGCGCTCGAACGTTCCCGGCCGGTAGTTCTCGATGACGATGTCGGCGCTCTTCGCGAGCTCGCGGAACAACTCCTGCCCGCGCGGCGTCGACAGCGTCAGGGTGATGAGCCGCTTGTTGCGCCCGATCACCTTCCACCAGAGCGACTGCCCCTCCTTCATCGGCGTCCAGTGGCGCATCGAGTCGCCGATGCCGGGCAGCTCGACCTTGATCACGTCGGCGCCGAAGTCCGCGAGCTGCGTGGCCGCGAGCGGCCCGGCGATCATGTTGCCGGCGTCGATGACGCGCAGGCCGGCGAGCGGGCCCGCGCGGCGGGGAGGCGGCGTGGATGAAGCGGAGTTGCTCATGCTGCGGGGTTCTCCTGGTTGCCGGTTCCGGGGGCGGGCGTCGATCACAGCTGATAGCCCTGCTTGAAGCGCTTGAGGAAGGCCTGCAGCCGCTTCGACTGCGGATCCTGGAAGACCCTGGCGGGCTCGCCCTGCTCGACGATCTCGCCCTCGGCCATGAACAGCACGCGGTGCGCGAACGCCTGCGCGAACGCCATCTCGTGGGTGACGATCACCATCGTCATGCCCTCCTGCACGAGCTGGTGCATCACGTCGAGCACCTCGGCCACCAGCTCCGGGTCGAGCGCGGAGGTGACCTCGTCGAATAGCATGGCCTTCGGCTTCATGGCGAGCGCGCGGGCGATGGCCACGCGCTGCTGCTGGCCGCCCGAGAGCCGGCCCGGCAAGGCGTCAGCCTTGTCCGCGAGGCCCACGCGGGCGAGCAGCGCGGCGGCCTGCTCCGCGGCCTCCTGCGGCGGCACGCCCAGCACGCGCACGGGCCCGAGCGCCACGTTGCGCAGCGCCGAGAGTGGGGAAAGAGGTTGAAGCTCTGGAACACCATGCCCAGCTTCGCGCGCATCCGGGCGATCTCCGCCTCGGATCGCCGCACGCGCCTGCCGTCCGCATCGACCGTGTACCCCATGGCGTCGCCGCCGATGCGGATCTCGCCTTCCTGGAACTCCTCGAGCAGGTTGATGCAGCGCAGGAGGGTGGTCTTGCCCGAGCCGCTGGGGCCGATCACCACCAGCGCCTCGCCGCGCTTCACGTCGGTGGTGATGCCGTTGAGCACCTTGTGCTCGCCGAACCACTTCGACACGCCGCGGATGTCGATTTCCGCGGGCGCGGGGAGGCTGCCGGAGGCGTCAGTGGACATAGTTGAGCCGCCGCTCGAAGTACTGCCCCAGGCGCGACAGTCCGAAGCAGATGACGAAGTAGACCAGCGCCACGGCACCGAAGATCTCGAACGGCGCGAGCGTGCGCTCGACGATCTGCTTGCCGACGTAGGTGACGTCGGCGAGGCCGATGATGGCGACGAGCGACGTCCCCTTCACGACCATGATGCAGGTGTTGATGAAAGGCGGCCCCGCCATGCGCACGGCCTGGATCAGCACCACGTCGACGAGGATGCGCGGCGTGGTGAGGCCGATCGCGCGGCCGCCTCCCACTGGCCCCGGGGGACCGAGAGCACCGCCGCGCGGACGACTTCGGTCATGAATGCGCCGAAGTACAGGCCGATCACGGCGATGCCGCCGGTGATCGGCTCGATCTGCACGTTCGCGTAGGGCAGCGCGTAGTACATCGCGAACAGCAGCACCAGCAGCGGAACGCCGCGCACGACGTACAGGTAGACCTCGACCAGCGCGCGCAGCGCGAGGCCGCCGTAAAGCTGCAGCAGTGCGAGCACGATCCCGAGCGCGGTGGCCAGTGCGATCGCCCCCGCCGACAGGTAGAGCGTGGTGAGGGTGCCGCGCGCCAGCAGCGGCAGGCTGTTGACGATGAGGTCCATCAGGTGATCCGCATCCGTCGCTCGAGCAGGCGCATGGCGCCCGAGAAGATCGCCGTCAGCAGCAGGTAGAAGAGCGCGAGCGTGAAGAAGATCTCGAAGACCGCCGCCGTGCGGTCGGCCAGCAGGCGGGCGTGAAACGTCATCTCCGCCACCGAGATGGTCGCCACGAGCGAGGTGTCCTTGATGATCAGCACGCCCTGGTTGGAGAGCGGCGGAATCACGTTGCGCAGCGCGATGGGCAGCACGATGATGCGAAAGGCGCGCCGCGGCGTAAGGCCGAGCGCGAGGCCTGCCTCGGCCAGCCGGTGCGCGACGGCGCGGATGCCGCCGCGGTAGATCTCCGCCGCGTAGGCGCCGTTCTGCAACACCAGCGCGATGAGGCCGGCGGTGAAGCCCGACACCGGGTAGCCGGCGTAGCCCGAGCCGAAGAAGATGAAGAACATCTGCACGAGGACCGGCGTGTTGCGGACGGCTTCGACGTAGCCGCGGGTGCCGGCCGCCAGCAGGCGCGGGCGCGCGAGCAGCCCCATGACGACGACCACGCCCCACGCCGCGGAGAGCAGGATCGCCGGCACCGCAAGCAGGACGGTCGTGGCGAGTCCCTCCGCGAGCGTCGGGGCGACGCGCGTGACGAACGAGAAATCCATCGGGTTGGCGGGCGGCCGGTGGCCGGCGGATGGCCGGCAACGAAAGTCGGCGCAGGGGAGCGCCCCGGCGGGCAGGGCGCTCCGCGACGAATGTCCGCAGTGCTACTTGGTTGTCGCGCCGGGTGCGTAGAAGCGCTCGGCCGGCGGATTGGTGCCGAACCACTTCTTGTAGATCTCGGTGTACTCGGCGTAGCGCGAGCCGGCCGTGAGCTCCTGCACCATCGTGTCCATCCACAGCCACAGCGTGAAGTCGCCGGGCTTCATGAAGATCGCGTTGCCCTGGATCACGCCGAGGTGCTCCGGGATGACCTTCATCTCCTTGTTGTTCGCCGCGTACCAGTTCACCACCGGCGTATCCATCTGCATCGCCTGCGCCTGGCCGCTCTTCACCGCCGTGAACAGCGCGGCGGGGGTGTCGAACGTCAGCACCTTGACGTTGGGCAGGAAGCGCTTCGCCCGGTCCGCCATCTGCGGGTTGCTCAGGTTCGCCAGCGTGAACTTGGCGTTGTTGAGGCCGGCCAATGTGCTCACGTTCGTATCCTGCCGCACCAGGATCGAGATGCTCGAGTCGATGTACGGCCGCGTGAACGCGACGCGCAGGGCGCGATCCGGATAAACCGTGGTGGAGGCGAGGCCGATGTCGGCGCGGCCGGAATTGACGGCGGGCCAGCGGCCTTCGCTCGTGACCACGACGAACTCGATCTTGTTCTCGTCGCCGAGCAGCGACTTGGCGATGAGCTTGGCGAGGTCGATGTCGAAGCCGACCAGCTTGCCGGCCTCGTCGGTGAAGCAGAAGGGCGGTGCCGTGCCGAAGGTGGCGACGATCAGCTTGTCTCGCTTGACGATCTCGTCGAGTCGCGAGGTCGCGGCAGGCGCCTGCGCCGTCGCGATGCCCGCCGCGGTGATCGCGATGACGCCGAACAACAGGGCCGAGGCGACGCGGCGCCCCATGTGCATCAGTGCATCCATGTCCACCTCTCGTTGTTGATCGTTGCGGAAATTTCGAAAAACGGAAGTTATTTTCTTGTTTTTTTGCATTCTCGGCGGGGGATCGCGCCAGTGTCAAGTAATATCTCGCGCATGCGCACTGCCCCGAAAGCGAAGCCGCGGAAGGAGGCGCGGGAGCAGCCGCTCGACCGCGCGCTCGCCGTTCTGGACGCGCTCGCAAGCGCGGCGCGGCCGACGTCGATCACCGAGCTCGCGACGCTGTGCGGCCTGCCGGTACCGACCGCGCACCGGCTGGCGGGGCAGCTGGAGGCGCGCGGCCTCGTCAAGCGCGCACTGGGCTCGAAGAAGCTGCTGGTCGGCCCGGCGCTGGTGCGCCTCGGCATGGCGGCGGCGCAGGCGGCGGTGCGCTCGGACCGCGTCCACGACGTGCTGGTCGCGCTTGCCGCGAAGCTGGGGGAGCCGTGCCAGATCGGCGTGCGCGCCGGCAACGAGGTCGTCTACGTGGACACCGTCCGCCCGGCGCGATCGGCGGGGCTGCACTTCGAGCAGGGCCGGCGCGCTCCGCTCCACAGCTCGTCGATCGGCAAGATCTTCCTCGCGGAACTGCCCGACGAGCAGCTCGCCCTGTGGCTGAAGAACGCCGAGCTGCCGCGCCTCACGCCGGCCACGATCGTCTCGGCGCGCAAGTTGGAGGCCGTGATCGCGGACGTCCGCCGCAACGGCTGGGCGGCGAGCAACGAGGAGTTCGCCCCCGGCGTGGTCGGCTGCGCGGTGCCGATCCGGCTGCGCGACGGCAGCCTCATCGCGGGTCTCGGCATCTCGGTGCCGAGTGCGCGGGCCTCCTTTGCCGAAGTGAAGCGCCACGTTCCCCTGTTGCAGCGCGCGGCCCGCGAGATCGGCGACGCGACGCTGGAGTGACCCCGTCTTTCCCCCGAGGTGCCGCCATGACCCGCGACGACCGCGCCGATCTGCTCGAACCGTTCGACCCCGAGATGGCCGCGCTGACGCGGCAGGAGCGCAAACGCCAGCTCACCACAGTCAACCTCATCGCGTCGGAGAACTTCGCCTCGCCGTACGCGAGCTGCCTCGAAGGCAGCATCTGGGCGAACAAGAACGGCGAGGGCTATCCCGGGAAGCGCTTCGTGGCCGGTTGCGCCTTGGCCGATCGCGTCGAGGCGATCGCGATCGAGCGCGCGAAGACGCTGTTCGGGTGCGAGCACGCGAACGTCCAGGCGATGAGCGCCACGATCGGCAACGTTGCCGTGCTGAACGCGCTGCTCGCGCCGGGCGACCTGATCCTGTCCATGGAGCTGACGCACGGCGGGCACCTGAGCCACGGAGCGAGCTTCCACTACAGCGGCAAGGCCTTCAGGGCGATCCACTACGGCGTGGATCGCGTGACCGAGCGCATCGACATGGCGCAGGTGGCCGCGCTCGCCCGGGAGCACCGGCCGCGGATGATCATCTGCGGCTGCTCGTCGTACCCGCGCACGATCGACTACGCCGCGTTCGCGGCGATCGCGAAGTCGGTGGACGCGATCCTGCTGGTGGACCTGGCGCACAACGTGGGCCTGGTGGCCGCCGGCGTGATTCCCTCGCCGTTTCCCCACGCGGATGTGGTCTCGACGTCGACGCACAAGACGCTGCGCGGCCCGCGCGGGGGCGGCGTCATCCTCTGCCGGCAGGAATTCGCGGCGGCGATCGACCGCGCGCTCTTCCCCGGGCTGCAGGGGGCGCCGAAGCTCGACATGATCGCGGCGAGGGCGGTGCTGTTCAGGGAATGCATGTCGCCGCAGTTCAAGCGCTACGGCGCGCAGGTGGTGGCCAACGCGCAGGCGCTGGCGGACGGATGCCGCGGGGAGGGGCTGCGGCTCGTTTCCGGCGGCACCGATACGCACCTGGTGCTGGTCGACGTGACCGGCGTCGTCGATTCCGGCAGGCAGGCTGAAGGCCTGCTGGAGTCGGCGGGCATCATCACCAACCGCAACGGCATCCCGTTCGACGCGCAGCCGCCGAATCTCTCGAGCGGCATCCGCATCGGCAGCCCCTTCATGACGACGCGCGGCATGAAGGAGCAGGACTTCCAGCGCGTGGGCACGCTCATCGGACGCGTGCTTCGGCACCACGGCGATCGTCCTGCGCTGGACGCCGCAGCGCAGGAGCTGGCGGCGATGGCGGAGAGATTCCCGCTGTTCTCGCCGGAGTGGATGCCGCAGGCCTGACTGCACCCTGCGGCCCGCGGTTGCGCGCCGCTACTTGGTCGGCGCGACCTTCGTCCAGCTCGAATCCGGATCGAATGCCGTCATCGCCTTCGCGATCTCGGCGGTCTTCTCGCCGAGGTTCTTCTGGTACACGACGCCGCTGCGGTCGGTGATGAAGGTCATGACGCCGGTGTCGCCGTATTTCTCGGGCCAGGCCACCACGGCGTAACCGCCCGTCATCCGGCCGTTGGCGAGGTAGCTCTTCGCGCCGCCCGGGCGCGGCCTTGCCCTGCGCGGTCAGGATTTTGTAGTGGTACCCGTGGTAGGCCTGACCGCGCTTCGACCCTTCGGCGATCGGACCCAGCGGGCTCGGCGGCTCGCCCGCGAGCGTGGCCCAGTAGAGCCCGTCGCGCTTGCCGGGCGAGGACAGGATCTTCTGCGCGAACTGCTTGCTGCCGGTGCTTGCCGCGGCGTAGGCCGAGTAATCCTCCTGCGCGTCGGTCAGCGCGAGCACGACCTGGATCACGTCGAGCTCGTTGCGGCCGATCCGGCGCGTGCGCAGCTCGTCCGGCGTTCCCTTGGTGTCGAAGCGCCAGCCGGCGGCGGTCTTCTCGATCGGGATCGGCAGGGTCCAGCCGTGGGTGCCGACTTCGAGGTAGGCCTTCGCGTCGCCCGCCGGAACGATGCGGTGCGACTTCGACCACGCCTCCAGGAAGTTGGTGATGTCGTTCGCCTTCACGTCGTCGGCGGGGACGTACTTGCGCCAGTCCGGACCCAGGACGGCCTTGGTCGCGTCGTCGTCGCTGCGCGCCAGGCTGTCGACGAACGCGGCGGCCGCGGCGTCGGGCGTCGGGAACGATTGCTGGGCCCATGCCGCGGGCGCCAGCGCGAACATCCCGGCAAGGAAGGCCAGGCCGAGGCCGCGGCTTGCGCGACCGAACGAAGAGAGTGTGCGATTCATGTCCTGGCTCCGAGTTAACGCCTGCCGCCGCCGCCGCCCCACCGCCGCGCGCGCCAGCCGCCGCCGCCACCACCGGAGGGTCGCTGCGCCTGCGGGCGCGCGGCTCCGCCGCCACCGCCGCCGCCGGAGGGTCGCTGCGCCTGCGGTTGCGGCCGCTGCGCCGCCGGTTGCGCCTGCGGCCGCTGCTGCATCGCCTGCCGGCTGGCGGCGCCGCGATCGGCCTGCTGCCGGGCGTTGCGGTCTTCGGCGCCCCGCAACGCGTTGTCGCGGTTCATGTTCTGCGACCGGTCCGCCATCGCGCTGCGATCGACGCTTTGGGCGCGGTCGCGCGCGGCGTTGCGGTCGACGTTCTGCGCGCGGTCGGCCGCTGCGCTGCGGTCCACGCTTTGGGCGCGGTCGCGCGCGGCGTTGCGGTCGACGTTCTGCGCGCGGTCGGCTGCGGCGCTGCGGTCCACGCTCTGGGCGCGGTCGCGCGCGGCGTTGCGATCGACGTTCTGCGCGCGGTCGGCTGCGGCACTGCGGTCCACGCTCTGGGCGCGGTCGCGCATCGCCGACTGGTCGACGTTGATGCCGCGGTCCTGCATCGACTGGGCCGCCCGCGCCCGGCTGTCGTCGCGGCCGCGATACTGCTCGCGGCTGGCCGCCTGGTTCCTGCGCTCGAGATTCTGGCGCGTCGCGTCGCCGCCGCGGTAGGGGACGTCCCTGCGGTTGTTGACGTTGTGATTCCAGTTCGAGTTGCCGCCGTTGACGTCGAGGCGCCGGTTCACGTTGATGTTGTTGTAGCGGTTGACGTTGATGTTGACGCTGCTGCTGTGGCCCCAGCCCCAGTTGGGGCTCCCCCACAGCGCGTTGCGCACGCCGATGCCCACGCCCCAGGCGATGCCCGTGGCGACCGCCGTCGAGAACCAGAAGCCGGGCGGCGGCGGGATGAAGAACGGCGGATACGCCGGATACGGCCACGCGCCGAAGACGATGGTCGGGTTGTACTGCGGCACGAAGATCACTTCCGGCTGCGCCGGCTGGATCACGATGACCTGCGTCGGCGCGCCCTGGCGGACGACCGTGACGTCGGGCGGCGGCGGCGCCTCGACGGTGACCTTCATCTGCTCGTTGGACTTGAGGTTGCCGGCCTGCTGCGCGCGCTGCCGCAGCCGCTGCACCGAGTCCATCACGTCCTCGGGCTGCGCGAGGAAGGCGTCGCCCAGGTCCCGCACCCAGTCGGGCTTCTCGCCCATCATGATCGTCACCTGCGGAAACGCGACCAGCGACTGCACGCTGGGATCCCAGGGCTCGTTGGCGACCATCTTCACCGCGTCGTCGCCCTTGGCGTTGGGGTTCGCGCGGGACCACTTCGCGGCCTCGGCGACGTCGGCCGGGTAGGTCGACGCCATCAGCACCTGCGACAGCAGCGGATCGGGGTAGAGCGCGATCTGCGCAGTCAGCTGGTCGAGCCGTTCGTTGCTGAACGTCGCGTCCTGCTGTGCGAGCGCGAGGCCAGACCAGGCGAGCGCCGCCATGCCCAGCCAACGGATGATTCTGAAGCCTGATCGTTGCACGACTGCCTCCTCCGGGTTCCGACTTGCGGTGATTGCTCGCGCTCAATCGCGGGCTGCCACGCGCCGGTCGATGAAATTGGCATCGCGCGGCGGGGCACGGGAAACGTGATCAACCGCTGATTCTAATACAATCCGGCGGGTTCGACCTCCTTCCCGGAGTCTCCGGCGGCAAACGGATTTGCCCCAGGTGCCGCCTTGGGGCAGCCGCCGGCCGATGATTCCGGCCGGCGCTAGAGCGCGACCACCATGCCATCGCTCGCGCACCGCTCCGGTATCGACGCCGTGCGCGAGAGCATGTCGTCGGACATGTGCGTGAGCACGATCTGCCGAGCATCGAGCCGCTCCACATGCGTGCGCAGCGTCGCGTAGTTCATGTGCATGCGGATGGGCTTGTCGTAGTAGTAGCACTCGCAGATCAGGAGGTCCGCTCCCGCCGCCGCCGGAACCAGCGCCTCGGTCCAGTCGGTGTCGCCGGTATACGTGACGACCCTGCCGCCGGCCTCGACGCGCAGGATCGTCGGCGCGGTCTGCGGCGTGTGCAGCGCCGGGTACGCGGTCACGCGCAGATCGCCGACCTCGGTCACCGCATTCAGGCGCAGCTCGACGAATTCGAGCGCGAACTTCGGCGCCATCGCGGCGCTGCCCGGGAACAGCACTTCGCGCATCTCGGCGAGGCGCTCCCGGGTGCCGGCCGGGCCCGCCACCAGCAGCGGGCGCTGCCGCTTCGCTCCCAGCATCGCGTCCATCAGCAGGAACGGCACGCCAGCGCAGTGATCGCCGTGGAAGTGCGTGAGCAGGATCGCGTCGACGCCGTTCGGGTCCACGCCCTGCGCCCGCATCGCGATCAGCGACGAGGCGCCGCAATCGAGGAGGTAGCGCGTCGGTGGCGAGTGCGGGGCGCCGGCGGCCGGCGTCTCCACCAGGATGCACGTCTGGAACCGTCCGCCGCTGCCGAAGGAATCGCCGGAGCCGATGAAACGGACGGTGGTGGTCATGGCGGCAGCGGGTGTCCGGCGGGCATGAGTGCGTAGCCGTGCAGGCTCGTAGCCCGGGTTGAGCGCCGGCGAAACCCGGGGCCATTGCGGCAACCACCCGGGTTTCGCCGGCGCTCAACCCGGGCCCCGCATTTACACATTGCCGGCATCGAAGTCCTCGCCGGCGGCGAGCTTCCTGACCGCGGCGAGCCGGCGCTCGAGCTGCGCCTGAGTGAACTCGAGGCACAGCGTGGCGAAGACGCGCGCGCGCTGCGCGTTGGCGAAATGGTAGCGCCCGTCGATGCAGCCGTTGGCGCGAAAATTCTCCGCGAGCTGCGTGGCGACCTCGAGCTTCGTCGGCGGAATCGGGACCGCCGCCGCGTCGGCAACCCGCGCGATCGCGACGACCAGGTTGTGTCGGACGGTGACGACATACGCCGTCGCGCTCTGGTCGCCCGATGCGTCGCCAGCCATGGTCTACCCGGCGGCGGTGCGCCGCGCACTCTTGTGTCCGCGGCACGTCCCGAAGCAGTACGGCGGATTCTCCGTGCGCTTGCAACCGCACATGAAGAAGGTGGCGCTGATCGGCGCGGTGAACTCGATCGGCTCCATCCCGGTGCCCGCGTGCGAATCGTCGCACCAGGGCTGCGTACGCGACAGCCCGCAGCTGCACCAGCGGTAGGGCCTGCCCTCTTCGACGATCTCCTCGTAGGGCCCGTTCTGCGGGCAGGCCGGAACCCGGCGCGCACGCGCCTTGGGGCGGCCATCGTCGGCGGCGCTCACCGGTCCGCGGGGCCGGTCGGCCCCGGACATCGTGCCGGCCTTCGAAGCGGCGCGGGTGCGCATCGCCGCCGTTGCATGACTTCGATACGCGCCATGTGCAAATGCATGCCGTCCGCAAGCCGATTGATCGCGTCAACCCTCATGTTAACCGCTCTGCCGACATTCATCACGCCGGGTTCGAGCAAGTCCCGGGCGACAGGCCGGCAAGTTCCTGCAACAGCGCGTCGGGCACGCCAACCCCGTACCGTTCGCTCCGCTGACGGGCATCGTGACGGCGGTCGGAAGGCAGACGGACGCCAGGTTGCTCGCGAGCCTGCGCGAAGAAAGACTCCGCCTGTTCATGCCAGTCCCGAGTCAAGCCGGAAGTGAAGACGTCGGGGCTCATCGCGATCAGCAATTCGCCGCCCAGGGGCGGGCCGCCGTCACCGTTGTCGAGCGCGGCGGCCGCCCGGCTGGTCGGCTCGCCGATCAGGGGCCCGGCGATCAACTCGACCATCATCGACAGGGCCGATCCCTTGTAGCCGCCAAACGGCAGCAAGGCGCCCGCCAGCGCATGGGCCGGGTCCAGCGTGGGCTCGCCGGCCGCGTCGATGGCCCAGCCGGGAGGCAGCGCCTTCCCCGCGCGGCCCATGAGCTCGATCTCGCCCCGGGCCACGGCGCTGGTTGCAAAGTCGAACAGGAAGGGCCGCTCAGCCGCCCTGGGCCAGCCGAACGCGATCGGGTTGGTGCCCATGAGGCGGCGGTTTCCACCATGCGGCGCGACGCTGCACTGGCCCACGGTGAAGGCCCAGCAAGCCAGGCCCGCATCGACGATGGGGTCGAGGTCGTGCCACAGCGCAGAGAAGTGATGGCAGCGGGTCAGCGCGAGCGCGGCGATGCCATTGTTCTTCGCCGCCTCGATGAGCGCGGCAACGCCGACGGCGTGGGCCGCCGGAGCGAATCCGTTCTGGCCATCCACGCGCAGGAAGCTGCCGGCGATTCGCTCCAGCCGCGGCCGGGCCGTGGCGCTGACCCTTCCGCTGCGCAGGCTCCCGACATAGCCGATCAAACGGTACAGGCCATGGGAACGGCACTCCGACGCTTCTGCAACCGCCATGGCCCGGGCGATGGGGCCGGCCTGATGATCCGCCAGGCCGTTGGCACGCAGGATGCGCAAGGCAAAGGCCTCGACCTCGGCGATGCTCATCACCGTGCTGGGCGCGGCCGCCACGACGCGGGCTCTGCCGGATCAGCTCACCGTCTTCGTCCAGGACGCATACCAGGTCTTGAACAGCCGGAGCTGGTTTCCTGCGAAGGTCTTCTGGCTTTCCGACAACGCGTCGGTCGGGTTGAAGTGCAGCTCGTACTCGGGGCTGCCCTCGAGCAGCATGAGGTACTTGTAGAACAGGACCAGGTCGACACCCTCGTCGAAAGTGGAGAGCACCTTCAGCGCGGCCTCCAGTTCCAGCGCCTGACGGCGCGCCACGGGATCGCCGTTCGCGGCCTTCCGGCACAGCGCGGCGAGATGCAGCACTTCGCGCGGCAGCACATTGCCGATGCCGGTGATGGCCCCCGTCGCGCCGCAGTTGACATAGCCGTGGAAGACTTCCGTGTCGACGCCCACCATCAGGGTCAGCGATTCCGAGCGCCCGGTGATGTGCTCCGCCGCATAACTCAGGGCTTTGGCGCTGCCGAATTCCTTGAAGCCCACGAGATGCGGGTATTTCTCGTGCAGCGCGAAGAACAAATCGGCCTTGGTTTCGAAGCCGTAGTACGGACTGTTGTAGATGACCGCGGGGAGGTCCACCGCGGCCTCGAGAATGCCCGCGAAGTGCGCATACTGGGCAGCGGCCGACGACCCGCGCGACAGGACGCGCGGAATCACCATGAGCCCGGCGGCGCCCACGCGCTTGGCGTGTGCCGCCAACGCAGCGGCCCGCATCGGGTTTTGCGCGCCGGTGCCGACGATGACCCGCAGGCCGGCCTTCACCAGCCCTTCCACGCCCGTCATCCGCTGCTCGTCGGTCAGCAACGGCCAATCGCCCATCGAGCCGCAATAGATCACGCCCGCCATGCCGGCGGAGACCAGTTCCTTGCCCTTGCGCACGAGCGCATCGAAGTCCGGCGTGCGATCGGCCTTGCAGGGCGTCATCAGCGCAGGCATGACGCCCGAGAACACGTTCTTGCTCATGGTCGCTATTTTCCTCGGTTGGTCAGGTGATCGACGCGCCGACCTTGCGCAGCGTGGCAATCACCGGCGCCTGCGGCAACCAGATCTTGTCGAATGCGGCGATGACGGCTTCCGTGTCGGCAACGGCCACCTGCCGGATGGGGATCGGTGCCTTCTTGAAGTTCTCGATCAGGGTCGGCTCGTTGCCGGCCAGGCCGTCGATCTGCTCATCCAGCGTCTCCTTGACCAGCTTGGTGATGAGCTCCTTGTCGGCCGCCGAGAAGGTCTGCCAGACGCGACCGGACACGATCGCGGCAAAGGGCATGAAGACCGCGTTCATCTGCAGGATGACCTTCGAGACCTTGTCGAATCGCTGGTTCCACGAGAACTCCAGATCGGCTTCGAGCCCGTCGACCTGCCCGTTGGCCATGGCGTCGTATACCTGCGGCGTCGGGATCGGCGTCGGTGCCGCGCCCAGCAGCTGGTAGAAGTCACGGTAGACGGGCGTCGGGTTGATGCGCAGCTTCATGCCCTTGATGTCGGCCAGCGATTGAAGATCCCTCGACGAGAAGATCACCCGCATGCCGGTGATGCCCCATCCCAGGCCGATGGTGCCGGTGGTGGCGGGCAGCACGTCGAAGAGCTTGATCACCTCGGGGTGGCGCACGAACTTCGCCACGGCCGGGGTCGAGCGCACCAGGTAGGGCGCGTTGATGGCCGCCAGGTGCGGCACCCGCGAGCCCAGCTCTGCCGCCTGGATGAAGCCCATGTCCAGCGCGCCGGACTGCAGCTGCTGCATCATGGCCGACTCGTTGCCGAGCTGGCCGGAGTGGAACACCGTCATCGTCAGGCGGCCGTTGGTGGCGGCCTTGAGCTTGTCGGCCAGCACCAGCGCGGACTTGTTCCAGGAATGGCCCACCGGGGTGATGAGGCCGAGCCTGAGCTCCTTGGTTTGGGCCAGCGCGAGCGATGGAAATGCCATCGGCAGCGAGGCACCGACAGCAAGAAAGCGGCGGCGGGACAGTGTCATGGCATTTCTCCAGGGTTGTGAAGGGAGTTTCACTTCACAAGCGCCAGCGAGAGGAACGGGTAGATCGACAGCAGGACCAGCAGCACGCAGGCCACGCCGAAGAAAGGCAGAGTCAGCATGAACATCCTGCCGGGCTTGGCGCCGGTGACGGCCGCCGCCACGAAGAAGCACAGGCCCACCGGCGGCGACAGCAGGCCCAGCACGAGGTTGATGACGACGACCACGCCGAAATGGCGAGGGTCGATGTGATAGATCTCGGTGGCCAGCGGCAGCAGGATCGGCACGGTCATGATCAGGCCCGGAATGCCATCGATCACGGTGCCGATCACCAGAAGAATGACATTCGCCAGCAGCATGAAGCTGATGGGATCCTTGGCCACGGTCTGGACCCAGGCGGCGGTGGCTTGCGGTACTTTGCCGTAGATCAGCACCCAGGAAAAGACGGCGGCTGCGGCGACGAGAAACAGCACGACCGCCGAGTAGATGCCGGCCCGCAGCATCATCTCGGGCAGGCGCGAGAACTCGAACTCCTTGGTCCAGTACCTGCCCACCAGCGCCGCGGCCACGGCGCCGACGGCGGCGCTCTCCGTCGCGTTGGCGAGACCGCTGAGGATAGAGCCGACGATGACGACCGGGATCAGCAGCGTCGGCGCCGCCTTCAGGATCGTGGCTACCCGCTCCCTGGGCGCCTTCTTCGCGCCGCGCGGGTAGTTGTAGATGTAGCCCAGACAGCGCAATCAGGACGAAGAACAGCAGCGTGAGAAGGAGGCCGGGCAAGATGCCGGCGATCAGCATGTCGCTGACCGACACCTGCGCCAGGGTGCTGTAGACGACGAACATCACCGACGGCGGGATGATCGGGCCGAGCATGCCGCCGTAGGCGGTCAAGCCGGCGGCGAAATCCTTGTCGTAGCCCTGCTTCTCCATCTCGGGCACCATGATCTGCGACATGATCGCAACCTGCGCCGTGGCCGAGCCCAGGATGGACGCAACGAACATGTTGGCCAGAATGTTCACGTAGGCCAGCCCGGCCCGCACCGAGCCGATGACGGCCAACGCCAGGTCGACGATGCGCCGCGTGATGCCGCCGCCGTTCATGATCTCGCCGATGAGGACGAACAGCGGGATGGCGATCAGGCCGTAGCTGTCCACCCCGCCGAACATCTGCAGCGGATAGGATTGGTAGAGCACCGGGTTGTTCAGCGAGGCGATGAACGCGATCCCGCCGATGCACAGGCACAGCCCGATCGGCACCCCGATCAGCATCACCGCCGTGAATACAAGGCCGGTCAGCATGTCAACTCAAGCCTTCCATGCTGGAACGCATGAAACCGGCGTGGCTCACGCGGGGGACGACTTCGAGATCCTCGAGCAGATTGGCAGCGCTGTGGATCACCATGCGACAGCGCAAAGACCGGCATGATCATGTAGAGCGCCCACACCGGCCAGTTGAGCGTCTGCGTCCGCTCGGTGTAGATGAAGTTGAAGGTCCTGGCGGCAAGCTCGCGCGCGTCGAAGCCGGCGCGGGCCATGCCCACCGGGTCCAGCCAGAGCACGCACAGCCACAGCAGGGTCATGCCGAACATCAGCACGATGGCGGTTGCCGTCACCTTGGCGATGCGCACGCCGCGCGCCGGGAAGCGTTCGGTCAGCAGCGTGACCGCAAAATCGAGACGCAGGCGTGTCATCGACGAGGCGCCGATGAAGGTCAGGACGACGACCGAATAGACCGCCGACTCATCCACCCAGTACAGCGAGACGCCGGCGTACCGGGTGACCACGTTGAGCAGGATCAAGCCGGTCAGCAGGAACATGAACCCCGCGACCGCGATGCGTTCGGCAGCCAGCAGCCTTGCCGAGAGCCACATGACGAGGCGCCAGGGCGCTGCGGAGCCGGCCGCGCGGCCGCGGCCTGCCCCTTCATCGATGTCCCCGATCTGTTCGTGGCGAAGTTTCAAGTAGCTGCATTCGGCGGGTCCGTGTGCGCTGTCGTGGCGGATGCAAGGTCGCGCCTCGATGCGTATACAGCTTAATTTATATTTTATACAATTCTTCTGTCAAGCCAAATCGTCCCGCCCACCCCCGCCGTCCGCCCATGAAGCCCCGTCTCGGCCACCGCACGCTGTCCGCCGCCATCGTCGAGCAGTTGCGGCGCGACATCCTGGCCGGCACCTACGCGGCCGGCGAACAGCTGCGCCAGGATGCGCTGGCGGCCAGCTTCCAGGTCAGCCGCATTCCGGTGCGCGAGGCCCTCTTCCAGCTGGAAGCCGAAGGCCTGGTGCTGATCGAGCCGCACAAAGGTGCGATTGTCTCGGCATTTTCGCTGGAGGAAATCGACGACGTCTTCGACCTGCGCGTCCTCCTGGAGCCGCGCATGCTGGCGCAGTCGGCGCCGCTGCTCACGCCGCAGGACTTTGCCGAAGCCACGGCACTGGAGGCCGAGTTCAAGGACGCGATCGCCGCCAGGGACGTGGCGCAGTGGGGGCAACTGAACGCGCGCTACCACCTGGCGCTATACCGCCATGCGCGCCAGCCGCGCACGCTGGCCATCGTCACCGCGCTGCTGCAAACCAGCGACCGCTTCACGCGCCTGCAGATGAACCTGGCCCCGGCGCTGAGCCGGGCCCAGAGCGAACACCGCCACCTGCTTCGCCTGTGCCGGGAAGGCAAGGTGCCCGAGGCGTGTGACTACCTGGTGGCCCACATCCAGAAGGTGCGCCAGGACCTGCGCGCACTGCTCAAGCGCGGTGCGCACACCGGCACCTGAGCGGCGGCAGGCACGCCCCGGCGAGACCCAGGCCCGCGAGGCGCCTGCGAGGTCATCGTCCAGGCGGCAGAAGCCAGACGCCGCGGCGCAGGTGCTCGGCCATGTCGATGGCGATGACGCACGAACACCCAGTGTGCCGGAGCCTTGCTTGAATTGACGATGGCGGTCAGTCAGAATGCGGCGGTCCGGCGCACTGCGATCGCGCGACGCGCCGCCCACGCCGCCGCGGCCGATGCCCGGCGCTCGAGACGGATCAGGGACGGTGCCGATGCCTGGGAACGCGACGGAATCGCTCAGCGCGAGCGAGATGGAAAGCATCGGTCTCGTGCGCGACGCGCAGCGCCGCTACCGCATCCCGATTCCGGAGCGCGCCAACATCGCCGCCGACACCGTGGCGAAGCACGCGGCGGGACCGCGCGCCGACCATTCGGCGCTGATCTTCGAGGCCGACGACGGCACGCAGCGCCGGTGGACCTTCGCCGAGCTCGACCGCGCGGCCGCCGCGTTTGCCAAGGGTCTGTCACGGCTCGGCGTGCGCCGGGGCGATCCCGTCGGCGTGCACACGGGCCAGCGGCCGGAAACGGCGATCGCGCACCTCGCGATCTACAAGCTCGGCGCGATCGTCGTCACGCTCTCGCAGCTCTACGGCCCCGACACGCTGCGCCACATCCTCGGCGATTGCGCGCTGCGGGCCATCGTCACCGAGCCCGAATCGGTCGACGGCTGGCTGGCGCTGGGCGAGGAGCTCGGCGTGCCGGTCCGCCTCGTGACCACGCAAGCGCATCCGCGCGCGATCGCCGATGTCCCCGCGCTGCTCGGCTCCGGTGCCGACGGTCTCGAGCCGGCGGCGACGCAGTCCGCCGACCCGGCGCTGCTGATGTACACGTCGGGATCGACGGGCAAGCCGAAGGGGCTGCTGCACGGGCATCGCATCCTGCACGCCTACCTGCCCACGGTCAGCCTGTTCTACAACCTCGAGATGCAGGACGAGGACTGCGTGTTCTGGACCCCGGCCGACTGGGCCTGGGTGGGCGGCCTCCTCGATCTCGTGCTGCCCGCATGGTTCCACGGGCAGACCGTCGTCGCCAGCCAGCACCGCTTCGACCAGGAGTGGGCGATCGACTTCATGGCGCGCCATCGCGTCACGCACGTGTTCATGACGCCGACGGGCCTGAAGCGCCTTGCCGAGACCGGCGATCCGCGCTCGCGCCACGCGCTGGCGCTGCGCGTGATCTGCACCGGCGGGGAGAGCCTGCCCAGCGAGATCGTGCGCTGGTGCGAGGACAGGCTCGGCGCCGTGTGCAACGAGTTCTACGGGCTCACCGAGTTCAACCACCTCGTGGGCAACTGCAAGCGCCTGTATCCGATCCGCGCCGGCTCGATGGGCCGCACCTACCCCGGCCACCCGACGGCGCTGGTCGACGAAAGCGGGAACCCGGTGCCCGTCGGCGAGGTCGGCGAGATCGTGTCGACGACGGACGATCCCGACGCTGTTTCTCGGCTACTGGGGTGATCCGGGCATTCCCGAGCGCCTGCGCCTGGGCGCCAACCTGCTGCGCACCGGCGACCTGGCGCGCCAGGATGCCGACGGCTATTTCTGGTACCAGGGCCGCAACGACGATCTCATCAAGAGCGCGGGCTATCGCATCGGGCCCGCGGAAGTCGAGGATGCGCTGGTGAAGCATCCCTACGTCGCCGAGGCGGCCGTCATCGGCAGCCCGGACGCCGCGCGCGGTGCCATCGTCAAGGCCTACGTCCGGCTCCACCAGGGCGTCGCGCCGTCCGCGGAACTGGTGCGCAACCTGCAGGATTTCGTGAAGACCAACCTCGCCGCCTATAAGTATCCGCGCGAGATCGAATTCGTCGACGAGTTTCCGCTGACGAGCTCGGGCAAGATCCGGCGCGGCGAACTGCGCCGCCGCAATCTCGAGGCGATCGCGGCGCGTGCACCCGCGCCGCCGGCGTGATGCGCGAGCCCTATGACGAATAGCGCGGAGGTCGTGGTCGCCGGATGCGGCGCCACCGCGTTCGGCGCGTTTCGCGATGGCTCCACGCCGCGCGACTGGGTGCTGCGCTGCGCGCGCGAGGCGCTCGACGACGCCGGCCTCGAACCGGCCGCGGTCGACGCCGTCGTCGTCGGCTCCGAAAGCGACTTCTTCTCCCTGCAGCTCGCCCCGGGGGCGCTGCTCACCGACGAGATCGGGCTCGTGCCCTGTCCCGTCATGCGCGTCGAGATGGGCGGAGGCACCGGCGGGGCCGCGGTGCGCGCAGGGTTCATGCACATACGCTCCGGCCTGCACCGCTGCGTGCTGGTGATCGGCTTCGAGCACGCCGCGAGCCACCTGTCCGGCGACGACATGCGCATGCTCTACGGCCTGTCGTTCGACGCCGACATCGACGGCATGGCGGGCGCGACGGCCGCCAACCTCTACGCGCTGTCGATGGCCGAGCACATGCGCGTGCACGGCACGACGGAGGCCCAACTCGCCGCCGTCTCCGTCAAGAACCACGGCAACGCGCGGGCGAACCCGGGCGCGCACAAGCCGATGGCGATCAGCGTCGCCGACGTGCTGGCCTCGCGCCCGGTCAGCACACCCTACAAGCTCCTCGACTGCAGCATCATCAGCGACGGCGCGGCGGCGGTCGTGTTGACGGCCGCCGGGATGCCGCACGACCGCGCACGGCCACGCGTGCTGGTCACCGGCAGCGGGTGTGCCTCCGATCACGTCCGTCTGGGTGACCGGGCAGAGCCGCACCGGTTCCGCAGCAAGGAGCGCTCAGGCAGGGCGGCCTGCGCGATGGCCGGCATCACCGAGCCGGCGCGGCAGATCGACGTGGCCGAGATCTACGATGCGTTCACCGGCGCGGAGCTGCAGGGCATCGAGGCGCTCGGCCTTGCCCCGGAGGGCCAAGCCGGCGCCGCGCTGGAAGCCGGGGAATTCGACCGGAACGGCCGTCTGCCGGTGAACCTCTCCGGCGGACTCATCGGACAGGGCGGCGCTCCGGGCGCGACCGGCGTGATGCAGATCGTGACGCTGACGCGCCTGCTGCAGGGCCGCTACTGGCCCGGGCTGCAGCCGCAGCGGCGTCCCGCCACTGCTCTCGCCGACGCGCACGGCGGCATCGCGACCGTGAGCTTCACCCACGTGCTGGAGGCGCGCGATGGCTGACATCCCGCCGGCGGGCGCGCCGGCGCCCACGGTCCCGATCGACCTCTCCCTGCGCTACGCGCACGGGCTGGGTGCGCTCGCACCGTATTTCTCCGGCCTCGAGCGCGGCGCGGCGATGGCGACGCGGTGCCGCAGCTGCGGGCGGACGTGGTTCGCGCCGCGGATCGCATGCACCTGCGGCGGCCGCGACGTGGTCTGGGTCGAGCTGACCGGTCGCGGCATCCTCGCCGCGGTGACGCGCGGGCGTGCCGTGCTCCCGGGAACCGCGTTTGTTGCCGAGCACGGTTTCGCGCTGATCCGCCTCGACGGCGCCGACAATGCGTGCTTCGGCCGCCTTTCCCCGGCGGCGTCGCAGCTCGGACCCGGCGGCGCGGTACGGCTCGCGCGTGCGCAGGGGCCGTGGGTGCATCCGGCACAGTGCGCGCAGTACGTGGCCGCCGCCGAGATGCCCGGCATGACTGTGCCCTGCGCGTGTCGAGCCCGCGGCCGTTCCGCAACCTCCCGGCGGGCACCGGGCCGCATACGAAATCTGCATGGCCCGCGCTGACGCAGCGCATACCTCGATCCCGCGCTCACGGGCCGGTGTCTCGTATGCTCCGACCATGGCGCGAGTGAAGCTTCCGGCGAGCTGAATCCATGCCCACCACCTGCAACGACCTGCTTGCGCGGGCGGGCGCCGTCGTCCCCTCGCTCGCGGCCGAGGCCGCGCTCGCGCAGCTCGGTTCCCCTGCAGTGGTGTTCGTCGACGTGCGCGACGAGCCCGAGCTCGTGCGCTTCGGCAAGATTCCCGGCGCCGTGCACGTCTCGCGGGGGCAGCTCGAGTTCATCATCGATCCGGCGGGGAAGTTCCACAACCCGGTGTTCTTCGCCGGCGCGCGAATCGTGTTCTACTGCATGACCGGCGTGCGCTCGCTGCTGGCCGCCAGCACGGCCCGCGAGCTCGGGGTCGCCGACGTCGCGAACCTGGAGGGCGGCGTTCGCGCCTGGGTGGCCGCCGGCGGGCCGATCGCGCCGCACCAGCCCGCCCTATGACGAATGTCCGGACTTCGATGAAGGCGGGGGACGTGCCAGCAAGCGCCGAGCCGCTCGACCTCAATGCGTTCCGCGATGCGAGCGTCGCGTACGAGGACCTGCGCGCGCGCTATCGGCTGACGGTCCCGGACGAGCTCAACATCGCCGACGTCGCGGTCAGGCGCAACATCCGCATCGGCCGCGGCGGGAGTCCCGCGCTCGACTATCCCGGGGCGGGCGGGACGCGAGACGCTCAGCTTCGCCGAGCTCGACCGCCTCGCGGGGCATTATGCCGGGGCGCTCGCGCGCCTTGGCGTCGCGCGCGGCGACCGGGTCGTCGTCTACGCCGCGCAGGGCCTCGCGGCCGCGCTGACGCACCTCGGCTGCTACCGGCTGGGCGCGATCGTCGCGCCGCTGTCCACGCTGTACGGTCCCGACACCGTGCGCCACGCGATCGGCCACTCGGGGGCGCGGGTGGCCGTCGTCGATCCCGAGCTGTGGCAGCGGGTGACGAGCCCGGAGCTCGAGGCGCAGGTGGCGACACTGATCTCCACCGGCGACGCATCGGGCCGCGCCCGCGCGCTGGCGTCGTGCCTCGATGCGACCGCAGCGCCCGCCATGGCGGCCACGGGCGCCGCGGATCCGGCGCTGCTGCTCTATACGTCGGGCTCCACCGGCATGCCCAAGGGCATCCTGCTGCCGCACCGGATGATCCTCGGCTACCTGCCGTCGGTCTCGCTGTTCTACCAGCTCGAGATGAACCTGCCCGGCATGCGGCTGTGGACGCCGTCGGACTGGTCCTGGATCGCCGGCATCGTCAACGTGATGCTCACCGGCTGGTACTTCGGGCAGACGGTGGTGGCCGGGCAGGGGCGCTTCTCGGCCGCGTGGGTGTTCGACTTCCTGCAGGCGAACCGCGTGACGCACACGTTTCTCACGCCGACCGCGCTCAAGAAGATGGCCGAGGTTCCCGCACCGCGCGCGCGTACCCGCAGCTCGCGCTGCGCGCGATCGGCACCGGCGGCGAGCCGCTGCCCGGCGCCACGCTGGCCTGGGGCAGCGACGCGCTCGGCGTGCCGATCAACGAGTTCTACGGCCTCACCGAGGTCAACCATCTGGTCGGCAACTGCCAGCGGCTCTATCCGGTGCGGGCGGGCTCGATGGGCAAGGCCTATCCGGGGCACGAGGTCGACGTCGTCGACGAGCGCGGCGAGCCCGTGCCGCCAGGCACGCTGGGCGAGATCGTCGCGCGCGCGGACGACCCGACCGCGTTCCTTGGCTACTGGCACGATGCCGACAAGACCGCGGCGATGCGCCTCGGGCCGTGGCTGCGCACCGGCGATTACGGCACGCGTGACGCCGACGGCTATTTCTGGTATCACGGCCGCAACGACGACCTGATCAAGAGCGCCGGCTATCGCATCGGTCCGGCGGAAGTCGAGGACGCGCTGATCCGGCACGCTGCGGTGGCCGAGGCCGCCGTCGTCGGCGCTCCCGATCCCGAGCGCGGCCAGATCGTGATCGCGTTCGTGCGCCTCGCCCCCGGGCACGCCGCGAGCGACGCGCTGGCGGCCGCGCTGCAGCAGCACGTGAAGGACCGGCTTGCGGTGTACAAGTACCCGCGCGTCGTGCGTTTCGTCGACGAATTTCCGCTCACGAGCACCGGCAAGATCAGCCGCAAGACGCTGCGCCGGCAGCTCGAGGCGCAAGGCGCATGAGCGCGCCGGGCCGCCCCAAGCGCGAATTGGGCCCCCTCGGGGGGTGGGGGGGTCGTTCATGAGCGCGCCGGGCCGCCCCAAGCGCGAATACCGGAGCGCGCAGCACGAAGGTAGTCCAGTGAGATTTTCCGGCAGCCTGCCGCGGGGCGGGCTGGCGGAGCAGGATCGATCCCCGCGGCACCAGGAGGAAGCATGAAAATTCTGAGAAATCTCGCCCTTGCCACGGCGTCGGCCGTGCTGGCGTTCACCTTCACCGCCCCGGCCCTCGGCCAGGCCAAGCACACGCTGAAGCTCAACTCGCAGTGGCCCGCGAGCACCTCGGGCTCGAAGATCGACCAGTGGTTCGCCGACGAGGTGAAGAAGCGCACCAACGGCGAGGTCGAGATCCGCATCTTCTGGTCGGAGGCGCTGGGCAAGGCGGCCGAGAACCTCACGCTGATGCAGAAGGGCGCGATCGAGATGGGCGCGATGTCGCCCGGCTACTTCCCGAAGCAGCTGCCGTTCCACGCGGCGCCCAACTCGGTGCCGATGGCGATGGACACGGTGAAGCAGGCCAACGTGCTGATGACCCGCCTCGCCGCCGAGGTCCCGGCGTTCCGCGAGGAGGGCAAGGCCAACGGCGTGCGCGCGCTCTTCTTCCACCACCTCAACCCGTATCTGCTGGTGTCGCGCGAGCCGATCACGACCTTCGAGCAGTTGAAGGGCAAGAAGCTGCGCACTTGGGGCACCGACATGCCGCGCCTCGCGCAGGCGGCGGGAATGACGCCGGTGACGCTCGCGCTGCCCGAGATCTACGAGAGCCTCGGCCGCGGCGTCGTCGACACGGCGCCGTTCTCGGTGGACCTCGTGATGAACTACAAGATCTACGAGGTGGCGAAGAACATCAGCGAGGTGACGCTGTGGCTGGGGCCGAGCTGGGGCGTGTGGATCTCCGAATCGGCATGGGAGAAGCTCTCGCCGGCGCAGCAGAAGGTGATGGAGGAGGTCGCCGCCGAGGCCCGCGAGCGCGACTACGTGGCCACGCTGGAAGCCGAGAAGACGGCGCGCGAGGAGCTCAAGAAGCGCGGCGTCGTCTTCGTCGCGTTCCCGGCCTCCGAGCGGCAGAAGTGGGTGGCCGCGCAGCCCGACTTCTTCGCCGACTTCATCGCCGAGCAGGAGAAGAACGGCAAGGGCGCCGACGCGCGCAAGGCGGTGGCGATCTGGAAGGACGTCCAGGCCAACGTGAAATGACGCAGGCGGGACGCAGCCCGCTGCGCCGCGCGCTGCGCGGGGTCAACAACACGCTCGCGCTCGTCGCGGCCGGCTGCATCCTGATGATGATGCTCGTGGGCGCCGCCGACATCGTCGGCGCCTGGATCTTCCGCAGCCCGGTCCCGGGCGCCTACGAGATCACCGAGGCCTTCATGGTCTCGGGGATCTTCCTGTCGCTCGCCGCCGCGCAGATGCTGGGCCACCACATCCGCGCCGAGATCTTCCGCCCGGTGCTGCCGATCCGCGTGAACCACGCGCTCGATCGCGTCGGCTGCTTCGTGATGTTCGTCTTCTTCGCCTTCCTCACGTGGTACGCGTGGGGCGAGGCCGCCGCGTCGTTTCGCAGCGGCGACTTCTCGTCCGGCATCCTCAAGATGCCGGTGTGGCCGCCCAAGCTCGCGCTCGCGATCGGGGCGACGGCGATGGCCGCGCAGAGCCTCGCCGACGCGCTGCTCGGCCGCGACCCCCATCGCGAAGGAGGCGCTGAATGGATCCGATCACCGTCGGGTATGCGGCCTCCGCGCTGATGGTGCTGCTGCTGGTCACGGGGATTCCCGTGGGCGCCGCGATGGGGGTGGCCGGGATCGCCGGCATGTGGCTCGCGGTCGGCTTTCCGTTCGTCGTCGGCCAGCTGTCGACGCTGCCCTACGCGGTGGGCGCGAACTACGCCTACGCGGTGCTGCCGCTGTTCGTGCTGATGGGCGTGCTCGCGGAGATGGCGGGCATCACCGAGGAGGTCTTCCGCGTCGCCGACCTCTGGCTGCGCCGGGTCAAGGGCGGCCTGTACCAGGCGGTGGTCGTGGGCTCGGCGATCTTCGCCGCGATCAACGGCAGCACGATCGTCAACGCCGTCGTATTCACGCGTGTCGCGCTGCCGGAGATGCTGAAGCACGGCTACTCGCGCTCGCTGTCGCTCGGCTGCATCGCCTCGGCGGGCAGCTTCGCCGCGATGATCCCGCCGTCGATCACGATGGTCATCTACGCGATCATCTGCGAGCAGTCGGTCGGCAAGCTGCTGATCGCAGGTGTGGTACCCGGGATCCTCACCGCGGTGGTGTACATGATCGGCATCTCGGTCCTGATGCGCCTGCGGCCGGGGCTCGCGCCGAAGGTCCTGCCGCAGGTGCCGCTCGCCGAGCGTCTGCGCGCCGGGCAGTGGCTGCTCTCGGTGATTGCGCTGATCTTCATCGTGATGGGGGGCCTCTACGCCGGGCTGTTCCCGCCGTCGGCCGCCGGGGCGGCCGGCGCGTTCGGCGCCTTCGTGATCCTGCTGCTGCGCCGGCGCCGCAACCTCAAGGCGAGCGTGCTGGTGCGCGGCCTCATCGACTCGGCGTCGGTGAGCTGCGTGATCTTCCTGGTGCTGATCGGCGGCCTCATCTTCTCGCGGATGCTGGTCGCCTCCGGCGTGATCGACTCGTTCGTCGCCGGGATGACGCAGATCGCGGGCGGCCCGACCGGGTTCGTGCTGCTGGCGGCGCTGCTCTACCTGATCCTCGGCTGCTTCATCGACACCACGTCGATGATGGTCGTCACGCTGCCGTTCCTGTTCCCGGTGGTGCAGCATTTCGACATCGACCCGATCTGGTTCGGCATCCTCGTGGTCAAGCTGATCGAGATCTCGGTGATCACGCCGCCGGTGGGGATGAACCTGTTCGCGGTGATGAGCGCGGCCGATCCGGACACCAAGTTCTCCGACCTGGTGCGCGGCGTCATGCCGTTCATCGCGATGGAGATGGTCGTGCTGACCATCCTCGTCGTGTTTCCGGAGATCTCGCTGTGGCTGCCGGAGAAGATGCTCGGGCGCTGAGCGGTCGGCGGCGCCGCTAGGCCGTGCGCGCGTTGCGATCCTCTTCGACCTGCTGCAGCAGGAAATCGCGTATCACCGAGACGCGCTTCGACCAGCGCAGCTCCTCCGGATACACGAAGTAGGCGTCCATCGTCGGGCCGGCCAGCTCGGGCAGCACCTCGACCAGTTCCGGCGACTCGTCGCTGATGTAGTAGGGGAGCGCGGCGATGCCGAGGCCGCTCTTGACCGCCCGGTACATCGCGTAGACCGAGTTCACGCGCAGCGCCGGTACTCTCTGCGCTCCGGCTTCGCGCCCGACCTCGAGGATCCAGTTCATCCGCTCGACCGGCGTGGGCACGTCGTCGCCGTAGACGATGAGCTCGTGCCGGTCGAGCTCCGCCGCCGTCTGCGGCGTGCCGTGCGCGCGCAGGTACTCGGCGCTCGCGAACAGGTGATAGCGGATCGTCATCAGCAGCCGCTGGATCACCTTGGGATGGGTCTGCGGCGCGAACCGGATCGCGACGTCGGCCTGGCGCGAGAACAGGTCGATCTCCGGGGAGTCCACCAGGATCAGCGACACGGCGATGTCCGGAAACTGGTGATGGAAGCGGTTCATCCGGGCGGTGAGCCACGCCGACCCGAAGGTGACCGTCGTGGTGATCTTGAGCGGACCCTCCGGCTGCACGCGGCTCTCGGCGATCCGGGCCATCGCCTGCGCCAGCTCGTCCTCCATCGTCTTGACGGCGCGGAAGAACGCTTCGCCCTGCTCGGTGAGGATCAGCCCGCGCGCGTGGCGGTAGAAGAGGGGAACGTTGAGCGAAGCCTCGAGCGCGCAGATCTGCCGGCTGACCGCGGACTGCGAGAGCTCCAGCTTGCGTCCGGCCTTGGTGAAGCTGCCGGCTTCGGCCACTGCCTGGAATACGGGCAGGCGGTCCCAGTCGACATTTGCGGTGCGGGTCGTCACGTTTGGGTGCGCGCGATGCGGGCAGACGACGCAGTTTCTCTAGGGAAACTCGTGCGTCAATGGCGTTGGATGCTAACACAATCGCGGGTGCCTTCCGCGCGCCCCGGCGGGATAGGCGGACGCACGCGGTGGTGACGCGGCGGCCCCGGTTTCGCTGCGCTCAACCCGGGCTACGTCCCCGGGGCGACGTCCCCGGACGCAGGGCCCGTGGCGCGTCACGCGGCGGGTCGGACCTTGACCGCCTTGAAGCTGCCGAAGCTGTCGGCGACGATGTCGAAGGCGACGCGCTGCCCCTGCTGCAGCTCGGTGAAGCCGCTTTCGGCCAGCGCCGACTTGTGGACGTAGATGTCCTGTCCGCTGCGCTCGTCGGTGATGTAGCCGCCGAAGGGCGTCTGCTTTGGCGTGTACTTGCGCACGACGCCGGTCGTGGCGCCCGGGGAGATGCCCCGCGCGGCAGCCTTGTCCATCACCGGCTTGTCGGTCACCACCTTGATGCCCGAGCTCGCCTCGAACGTCTCCCAGATCTGCAGCGCGACCTCGACGGCGCTGCGCTCCGAGGTGTCGATGTCGAGCACCGGCACCGCGTCGCTCGTCGCGCTTCCGTAAAGGGTCGCGCGCAGCGCGGCGTCCTCGCGGTCGCGCTCGGCCACGCTCTCGCCCAGCTGTCGCGTGCGTCCGCCGCCGTCCTCCTTGCGCTTCTTCCAGCGCGCCTCGCGGACGTCGTCGCGCGAGCGCAGGCGCACGAGGTACACGTTGGGCAGGCCCTTCAGCACCGCATCCATGAACGCGCTCTCGAAGATCATCAGCTTCTCGTCGCGGCGGGCCATGCGCAGCGTCTCCTCGTCGAGCCCGCGATGGAACGCGACCGGCATTCCCGCGGCCGTCGGCGTCTTCGTCACCTTGGCCTGCGTGGTCGCCCACTCGCCGCGGTTGGTCACCTTGAAGCCGGTGATCTGCGAGATCTCCTGGGCCACCTCGGTCTTGAGCGAGCAGGTGTTGCCGTAGATCGCGATGATGTTTTCCATGGTCGGCTTTACCCGTGTCGATGGGCGCCGGCGCGGCGCCCGCTGTTGCGCCTAGAGAGGCGGCGGTTCGGTGCGGCCCCGGGTGAGCATCGCCCCCAGCACTCCGCGCTTCTTCGCCGCGAGCATTCCCTTCTGCGAATTCATGAGGCGGCCGAGCGGCGTGGCGCACGAGTGCACCAGCCGCTTGACCGGGACGTAGGCGATGAACAGGCACGAGCCGACCACGTGGACGAGCCACAGCGGGTCGAACCATCCGGCCACACTCGCCTGGGTGAACGGGATCATCGCGGCCACCGCATTGCCCGCGAACGACCAGGCGTGCACCGGATCGCCGAGCGTGGGCAGGATGCGCAGGGCCTCGATGGTGAAGCCGGAGAGCACGACGAACAGCAGGAACAGCGTGGTCGGCGTGTCGCTGTACTTCTGCTCCGGCGTGCCGTTGACGGCGATCGCGCCAGCCGAGCGCGAGCAGGCAGCCGATGAGGATCATGCAGCCCGTGAAGTCGTAGGCGAAGTCGAACGCGAGGCGCACCGGGTGGCCCGCACTCGCGCCAGACGTCGCGGCCAGCCGAACGCGGGGAAGCCGTCGCGCACGACCACCGCCGCGAGCTCGACCGCGAACATCGCGGCGAAGCCCCAGAAGATCAGCGTGTGCCGCAGCCAGCGCACGCTTGCTCGTGCGCAGCAGGCTCCGGTGCAGCACGACCTCGTTGATGAACGTGTGCCGCAGGGCCCTGGCGTCGATCGCGTCGCGCGAGATGTACTGGCGGAAGCGCCGCCACGTCGGCAGGTTGCCGGCGACCAGCTTGCGGTAGATGCCGACGTCGAGGACCACGAGCGCCGCCAGCACCACGGGCCCGAAGACGATCCATGGCCACTCCATGCGCCCGGCGAACGTCTCGTGGATGTAGAACCCGGCGAGGGCGCCCACCGCCAGCACGTAGGTCGTGCCGCCGGCGCGCAGCGAGAGTGCGATCGCCCGCTGCAGCGTGCCGGTGTCGCCGGCGCGGGTGAGCGCGAACACGGCCGACGTGGCGATGCCGCCCGCGAGCAGCGCAGTGGCGGCGACGAACAGCGCGTAGCCCCACCCCGCCCCGAGACGGCCGGCGAGGCCGGCGACGAGCAGCAGCAGTGCGCCGCCCACGGCGAGCATCCGCCACGAGCCCCACGTGCGTGGCGCCGCGCCGGCGGGTTCGGCCATGGCTGTCATCGCGCGTCGGTGGCGCCGGCCGGCGTCAGCCGGCCTTGGCCTTCTGTGCTTCCGCGCTCGGCGTCGATCACCAGCATGTTCGCGTGCAGCTGCGGGTCGCCGCCCTTGATGCCGCGGTACTTGTGGATGCACGCGCGTGCCTTGTCGACGGCGATCAGCGCGTCGGCGGCGTACGCATCCGCGCCGATCTTGTTGCACCAGGCCTGGCTGATCGGGGCGCCGCCCACGAACACCTTGACGTCCTCGCGCAGGCCCTCGGCCTTGATGAGCTTGAGCGTCTCCCACTGCATGTTCATCGTGGTGGTGAGCAGCGCCGAGAAGCCGACGATCTGCGGCTTGTGCTGGCGGATCGCGGCGATGAAGTCCTCCGGCGGCACCGTCACGCCCAGGTCGATGACGGTGAAGCCGGCGGCCTCCATCATCATCCCGACGATCTTCTTGCCGATGTCGTGCAGGTCGCCCTGCACGGTGCCGACGACGACGGTGCCGATCTCCTCGGTCTTCTCGGCGATGATCAGCGGCTTGAGCATCCCCAGCGCCGCGTGCATGCACTTGGCCGACATCATCACTTCCGGCAGGAAGTACTCGTCCATCTTGAAGCGCCGCCCGACCTCGGCGATGCCCGCAGCCATCGGTCCGGCGATCAGCGTGCGCGCCGAGACGTCGCCGGCCAGCGCGGGCTCGATCAGCGAGACCGTCGTGGCGTGCTCGCCGTCGATGATGTTCCACTCGATCCGGTGGAAGAGGTCCTTGATCTCGGCCGGCGCGTCGCTCCACCGGTCGGTGCTGCGGGAGTCCTCGATATCGTATTGGAGGTCCTCGATGTCCAGTTCTTTGTCGGTGTCGATATCGAGTGGCATGGGGCCGATTCCTGGTCTTGTGCGCGTGGGAAGTGTGGTGGAGCGTTCGGGGTGGCCGCCTGATGCGGCGGTTGCGTCAGGCGGGCGCGACGGCGTCGGGTCGGCGGCGGCGCGGCGGTCTTCTCCGACCAGGGCTCGTAGCCCTCGCCGGTGTCGGCCCCGGGCGGCGGCGCGTCGGGCAGCGGATAGACGCCGTACTCGTGTGCCTCGTCGATCATCGCCAGCACGTTCTCCGTGGGCACGTCGTGCTCGAGCCGGTGCGACGACGAGAGCAGGTAGCCGCCGCCCTTGGCCATCTCCCAGATCCGGGCCCGGACCTCGGCGCGCACGTCCTCGACCTTGCCCCATGGCAGCGTTTCCTGCACGTCGATGCCGCCGTAGAAGAACATCTCGCGGCCGAGCAGGCGCTTCTTCGCGGCGGGATTCGAGTGGCGCGCGACCTTCGGCGGCAGGCTGTCGTAGCCGTCGACGCCGCAGTCGATCAGGCCGCGCATGAACGGCTCGGCGATGGCGCCGCAGCTGTGGAACTGGATCTTGCCGTTCGGATTCTTCTGCAGGTAGTACGCCTTCGTCTCGCGGATCGCGCGCATGTAGTGGGGCTTCAGCTGCGTCTCGAACATCTTGAGCGAGAGGAAGGCGGTCTTCTCGCTGGCGAGGTCCTCGGGGCTCACCCGGATCCAGTCGAGGTATTCGCCGCACTGGTCGATCATCGCCTTGTTGGTCTCGATCTCGATGTCGACCAGCTTGGTCAGCATCGCGTCGAGAAACTCGGGGGACTCGATGAAGTCGGAGAAGATCTTGGCGTAGCCGACCATGTACTTCGCCTGCTCGAACAGCCCGCCGCGGCCGGCCTGGCCCATCAGCGCGAACGGCGTGTTCTCGCGGATGTGCTTGCAGTATTCGCGCAGCGTCAGGCCCGGGATCGGCGAATCGCACCACTGCGACTCGTCCCGCGGATTGGGCCACGGGTAGGCTTCGAGCATCTTGAGCCCTTCGGCCAACGGTGCGCTGGTCGCGTGGAACAGCGGGTAGCCGATCATCTCGTAGTAGCCGCCGTGCTCGTGCGGCGTCCACTTGCGCACCACGCCCCACTCGTCGACGTTGATCTCGGCGTTCGGCGGCGAAATCCCCATGTCGAACGGGACCTCCTCGAACTTGATCGGGCGGAAGCCCGGCGAGCCGCCGGGCGGGCCCATCGAGATGCGCAGGAAGTCGAGGTCGAGCCGCTCGGCGAGGTCGATCTCGAAGCTCACGTCGGTCGTCCAGCTGGTCGAGCCGGTGCGGTAGTCGCGCGGGTCGCGCCTTGTAGTCCATGCCCAGCGCCTTGCGCAGGTTCTGGTAGCCCTCGATCGTGCCCCAGAGGCCGATGGGGACGCGGTCGGGCTCGCGCAGGGCGAGCGCGTCGAGGACGCGCTTTCTTTGCGGGGGAATGGCCTTGCCGATGATTGCGGTCATTGTTCGGAGCCTCGCGTTGGGGTACGCCGCCCGGCACGGAGGATCTGCGCCGGACGGTTCCTGTCCCTCGTCAATTTACCTCGCCGGCGCGCCGATCACGAGGGGCGAGCCCGCAGACGACGCATGCGGAAAACGCATGCCGGCAGGCTCCGCGCCGCGCGGGTTGAGCGCGAGAGAAACCCGGGGCAACCGTGCCCGTTGCCGCAACCACCCGGGTTTCGCTCGCGCTCAACCCGGGCTACGCCGTTACGCGACGTCACTTCGCCCAGGGCGGGACGAAATCCTCGAACTTGCCGTTCTTGTACACGACGTAGGACATGTCCTTGACCATGAAGTGGTCGGGAGCGTTGCCTTTGTTGATCGTGACTTCGGGCACCACGCTGTCCTTCCAGCCCTTGATGCTCTCCATGCTCTCGACGAAGCGCTCGCGGGTGATGTTGTCGCGGCCCATGCGCTTCATCGCCTCGGTGAAGACCTGCGCCGACGTGATCCCCCAGAGGTGGATCGGATCCGGGTCTTCCTCGGGGTAGTACTTCTTCAGCAGCGCCTTGGCCTGCTGGATCTGCGGCGCCGGCGAATCGAAGTCGCGGAAGATCGTGGTGAAATAGACGCCCTCCACGGCGTCCTTGCCGGCGAGCTCCGCCACCTTCGGGCTCTTGCCGAAGAAGACGTTGACCACCGGGCACCTTCCAGCCGAGCTTCTTGCGCTCGGTGTAGAACTTGGCCGCCGGCTCGGGCGCGCAGGAGCAGATCACCGCGTCGGGGTTGGCGTTCTTCATCGCCACCACCTGCGAGCTGACGTCGAGCTCCTTCGGCTGGTAGCCCTGCTCGGAGACGACCTTGATGCCGTACTTGTCCAGCACGGAATTGATGCCGTCCATCTGCGGTCTTGCCGGACGGGTCGTTCTGGTAGAGCACCGCGACCGTCTTGGCATTGAAGACCTCCTTGGCGAAGCGCACGAGCTGCGCGCCCTCGTCTTGTAGCTCGGGTAGAGCGGGAACACCCACTTGCTCGGGTACTCGAGGATCTTGGCGGCGCCGGTTCCCGGCCCGACCAGCGGGACGTTCTGCGACACGATGTAGTCGACCACGGCTGCCGTCGGCGCCGAGCCGAGCGGCGCGACGATCGCGAAGCAGTTGTCGCGCTCGATGAAGCGCTTGACGATGGTGGTCGTGCGCGCCGGCTCGTACTTGTCGTCGACCATGACGAAGTTGACCTTGCGGCCGTTGATGCCGCCGGCGTCGTTGACCGACTTGAAATACGCGTCGGCGCCCTTGCCCATCCGGAAATAGCTCGATTCGTTCCCCGTCTGCGGCTGGTAGGCGCAGATGAGGATTTCCGTCGGCGTGATCCCGTTCTGCGCCTGTGCCAGTTGGGAACCCAGACTCAGCAGCACCGCGGCGCCCGAGGCACCGCACAACTTCAGCATCCTGTTCATCACATCCTCCTTCGGCATTTGAATCGGAAAACCCGCCTGCCCTCCACCCTCGTGCAGCACTGCCTCCGGCGCGCGACCGGAACGATCTCGAAACCATACGCTCATGCGCGCACACCCATGTACGACTCCTTGACCTGCTCGTCCTTCTGCAACTGCGACGACGCGCCGGACACGGCAACCCTGCCCACCTGCAGCACGTACGCCCAGCTCGTGTTCTTGAGCGCCACGTGGGCGTTCTGCTCGACGATCAGCATCGTCATGCCCTGCTCGGCGTTGATCCGCCGCAGAACCGCGAAGATGTCGGCGACGATGATGCGGCGCGAGCCCGAGCGAGGGCTCGTCGAGCAGCAGCAGCTTGGGCCGCGCCATCAGCCCGCGGCCGATGGCGAGCATCTGCTGCTCGCCGCCGGAGAGCGACCCGCCCAGCTGCCGCGTTCGCTCCTTCAGCCGCGGGAAGAGCTCGTAGATCATGTCGAGATCGCGCTGGATGCCGCTCGAATCGGAGCGCGAATAGGCGCCCATGCGCAGATTCTCGCGCACCTCGAGGTCCTTGAATATCCGCCGCCCCTCGGGCACGTGCGCGATGCCCAGGCGGACGATCCCGTTCGGCGACCGGCCGACGATCGGGCTGCCCGCGTACTCGATGCGTCCGGACGCCGGCTTGACCATGCCGGAGATCGCCTTCAGCGTCGTCGACTTGCCGGCGCCGTTCGGGCCCAGCAGCGCGACCATCGCGCCTTCCTCCACGGCGAGCGAGACCTCGCGCAGCGCGCGCACCGCGCCGTAGTTGACCTGCAGGCGGTCGAGAACGCAGGAGGCTCATGCCGTGGCGTCCTCTTCGCCTAGGTAGGCGCGGATGACTTCCGGATTGGCGCGGATCTCGGCCGGGGTGCCTTCGGCCAGGTTGGCGCCGAAGTTGATCACGTAGATGTAGTCGCACACGCTCATCACCATCGACATGTCGTGCTCGACCATCAGGACGGTGATCCCGAGCTCGCTATTGATGCGCTCGACAATGCTGCGCAGTTCGGCGGTCTCCTCGTCGTTGCAGCCGGCGACGGGCTCGTCGAGCAGGATGATCTCCGGGCGCGACGCCAGCGCCCGCGCGAGCTCCACGCGCTTCTGCGATCCGTACGGCAGGTTCTTGGCAGCGCAGTCGAGCTCGCCAGAGAGGTTGAGCATCTCGGCGATCTCGGTCGCGTGCTTCACGATCTCGCGCTCGCGGCGCCGCGAGTACGGCAGCGAATAGATGGCCCCGAACGGGTCGCCGGTCAGCCGGTGCGCGCCGATCAGGATGTTGTCGAGCGTGGACTGCTCGCGGAACAGGTTGATGTTCTGGAACGTGCGCGCCAGCCCGATCGAGACCATCTCGTGCGGCTTCCTGCGGCCGACCGGCGCGTCGCGGTAGTAGAGCTCGCCGTGGTCGGCGTCCTGGAAGCGGGAGAGCACGTTGAACAGCGTCGTCTTGCCGGCGCCGTTCGGGCCGATCAGCCCGACGACCTTGCCGGCCTCGACGTCGAGGCTCACGTCGTTGCACGCGACGATCCCGCCGAAGCGGACGGTGACCTTCTCGCAGCGCAGGTGGCTCGCCATCGGTGCTCTCCTCGCCTCAGCGGTTCGCGGTCGCCGCCGGTCCCCAGCGGCGCCTCGGGCGCGCGTCCCAGCGCGGCGATCCGGCGCGCGCGCGCCGCCCGGAACGGCCGCGCGATCAGCTCGCAGACGCCGGCGGGGGCGAAGATGAGCACGACGATCAGGACCACGCCCTTGAGGATCGACGCGAAATCCACCAGCTGCTCCAGGAAGAACGGCAGCATGACGACGAACAGGCCGCCGACGAACGGGCCCATCATCATCGACGCGCCGCCGACGACCACCGCCACGAGGATGTCCACCGAGTACCAGATGTCGCCGTAGACCTCCGCCGACACGAAGTGGATGGCGAGGCCGGACAGCGCACCGGCGATGCCGGTGATGCAGGCGCTCACCGAGAACGCCAGCGTGCGGTAGAACCAGCGGTTGACGCCGCTGCTCTCGCGCGGCCTTCTCCGAGTCCCGCAGCGCCCGCAGCGCGCGGCCCACGCTCGAGCGCAGCAGGCTGTAGAGGAACAGCGTGACCAGCGCCAGCATGACGACGGAGACGTAGTAGAAGCCCCGGTCGCCGATCGGCTGCCCGAACAGCGTGTTGGTCGGCAGCAGCGAGATGCCCTCGCGGCCCTCGAACAGCGGGACGTTGTTGACCACCGTGCCGATGAAGAACGCGAAGCCCAGCGTCCCGATCGCCATGAACGGGCCGGCGAGGCGCAGGAAGATGAGGCCCAGGAAGGTGCCGATGATCATCGCCATGACGCCGCCGGCGGCGATGGCGACGAGCATGTCGACGCCGTAGTGCTTGGTGAGCAGCGCGGCCGTGTAGGCGCCGATCGCGAGGAAGCCGCCGTGCCCGACCGTCACCAGGCCCGTGTAGCCGACCAGCAGCGCGACGCCCTGCGCCGCGATGACGTAGACGATGACCAGCGTTGCCTGCGACGCCATCCACCCCTGCGCGCCGGGGAGCAGCGGCAGCACCAGCAGGATGGCGAAGAGCGCGCAGGCGAGGGCGATGTCCGTCCGCGCGAAGCGGCGCTGCAGCGCCGCGACCGCCTCGCGGCCGGGAGGCTTGCCGCCGGCGGATTCCGATATCACGCTAGATCTCGCGCCGCTTCTGGATGCCGAACAGCCCCTTCGGCCGCAGCGTGAGCAGCGCGACGATCATCGCGAAGGCGGTAGCCGTCTTGTATTGCGATCCGAGGTAGCCGCCCGCGAGATTTTCCGCGACGCCGATCATCAGGGAGCCGACGACCGCGCCGGGGATCGAGTAGAGGCCCCCGAACACGGCGGCCACGTAGCCCTTCACCAGCACCTCGTCCATCATCTGCGGGCCGACGTAGATGATCGGCGCGATCAGGATGCCGGCGAATGCGGCGAGGAAGCCGGCCATGCCCCAGGTCAGCATGACGACGAAGCGCACGGGTATCCCCATCAGCCGGGCCGTCTCCGGGTCGTCGGTCACCGCGCGCATCGCGATGCCCTGCTTCGTGAACCGGAAGAAGAGGTAGAGGACCAGGCCGATCCCGGCCGCCCACGCCATGTTGATGAGGTGGCCTTCGCTGACGACCGTGCCGAGGAGATCGACGGGCGTCGGATTGAACGTCACCGGGAACGCCTTGGTGTCGCGCCCCCAGAGCCAGCCGGCCACGCCGTGCAGGATGTAGTAGACGCCCAGCGTCGCGGTGAACAGCGTCAGCCAGTCGGAGTCGGCGATCGGGCGCATGACCACGCGCTCGACGAGCACGCCCAGCACGATCACGCCGAGCACCGCCAGCACGAGCGCGGCGTAGTAGGGCAGGCCGAACTGCTTCAGCAGGATGAGGGCGAAGAACGCGCCCATCATCGAGAAATCGCCCTGCGCGAGGTTGATCGTCCGCGTGTTCCGGAAGACCACGACGACCGCGACCGCCGTCAGCGCGTACAGGCTGCCCGTCGCCAACCCGCTCATGACCTGTTGACCGAACACGGTGTCTCCTCCTGGCGCGGATCGGCCGGGGGCCGGGAAGGCGTTGCCTCCCCGCACCTCGCTCGTCAGCGCTTCGTCGCGCCGGGTAATTTCCCGGACGACTGAGAATAACCTTACCAGTGTTGCCGCTACTCAGCTACCGCATGCGAAACGAGCATGAGTCGCATACTGGGGCGGCATGGCTTCGGTCCGGGCCGGCAGCGGACCGGCAGCCCGGTCAGGCGGGCGGGGCGGGAGCCCCGCGCCGGGCGTCGAACTCCGCCGCCGACGGGTAGCGTCCCTTGCATACAATCGCGCCGTCCGCCACGACGAGCGGCAGGCACGACATGCCTTCCTGCCGCAACGTGCCCTTGACCAGCGGGTTGCTGGCGAAAGCCTCCGGGTCGAGGCCGAGGTTGTAGCGGGCGACGGCGATGCCGTGCCCGGCCAGCGCGGATTCGAGCTCGGCGACCGGGTCGGCGGCGTCGGGGGCGCAGCCGCCGGTGCTGCAGGACTGGGGCGGCTCGTAGATCTCGATGGTGCGGGTGGTCCGGCTCACAGGATCTCCTTGATGTCGACGTGGCGCCGCGCGACATAGATCTCCATCGCCCGCCGCGCGCCGTCGGCGTCGCGGCGCGCCACCGCTTCGACGACGTCGCGCGTCATCTCCTCGTGCGATGCGGCGATCGAATGCCAGCCGCCGATCTTCTTCGAGATGAAGAACCAGAGGCGCAGGTGCAGGTTGAAGATGCGGGGCACCGTCTCGGCCACGAACGCATTGCGCGCGGCCTGCGCGAGCACCGCGTAGAAGCGCCGGTCGAGCGTCACGTAGCGGTCGATGGCGTCGTCCTCGGTCGCGCGCACCAGCTCCTTCTGCAGGTGCTTCAGCTCCTCGATCTGCGCGGCGTCGGCGCGCGCGGCGGCCAGCGACGCCGCGTAGCCGTCGAGCAGGCTGCGGAACTCGTAGATCTGCTGGACGCTTTCCGCCGTGATGTCGGCGACGAACATCCCGCGGTTGGGCAGGTGCTCGACCAGGCCCTCGATCGCGAGCCGCTGCAGGGCCTCGCGGATGGGCGTGCGGCCGATGCCGAGCTCCTCGATCAGCGTCTTCTCCGCGAGCACCGATCCCGGCGGCAGGTCGAGCCTCGTGATCCGCGTGACCAGCAGCTGATAGGCCTTCTCGGCGAGCGACCGGGGCAGCGCGTCGGCCAGCCGCACGACGGTCGGATCAGGCGCGGCCATGCCCTTCCCCCGCGGCTGCCTCGTCCGCAGCGCGCGCCGTCGCCGCGAACTGCCGGGCGATCGCGTCCCGGTCCATGCCGCGTCCGATGAAGACGATGTGCTCGTTGGCGCGCGACGGCGCCGGAGTGATCTCGAGCTGGCCCAGCGCGTACTGGACCAATGCCGGCGCGCCGTCGATGCGCATGAAGCCCTTCGCCCGCCAGACGGCGTCGGGGAGGGCGCCGAAGAAGCGCTCGACGCCGGCGCGGCCGGAACGGGCCGGCGCCGCCAGCACGAAGGACTCGGCCGGCGCGCCCGCGTGGGGATCGTGCCCGCCGTGGTCGTGAGGATGATCGTGCCCGTGGTCGTGCGCGCCGGCGTGCTGCCCGTCGTCGCTGGCCGCGCCACCGGGGGCGATGCCGCCGCCCTGTGCGGCCGTTGCCGCCGCGCGCGCGACGATCCCGCCCGGGCGCCGGTCGAGCAGGAAGTCGGTGTCGACGTCGGCGCGCTCGGCGAACAGGACGTCGGCGTCCGGGTTGATCTCGCGCACCGCCCGGCGGACCTCTTCCAGCGCCTCGGCGGAGACGAGGTCCACCTTGTTGAGCACCAGGATGTCCGCGTGCTCGATCTGCGCGACGTAGAACTCGCCCAGCATCGACTCGAGCTTGCTGAACTTGGCGGCGTCGACCACGGTGACGAGCGGGCCGATCTCGAGGGCGGCCTTCATCGATGCGTCGGCCAGCGTCTCGGTGAGCTCGCCGGGCTGCGCGACGCCCGTCGCCTCGACGATGATCCGCTCGACCCCGGCCTTGGCCGCGAGCTCCTCGACGGCCATCATCAGCGAGCCCTTGAGCGTGCAGCACAGGCAGCCCGAATTGAGCTCGACCATGTCGACGTCGCGGCCGCGCAGGATGTCGCCGTCGACGCCGACCTCGCCGAACTCGTTCACGATGATCGCCGTCTTCTCGCGCGGCCGCTCGGCGAGGAGGTGGCGCACCAGCGTGGTCTTGCCGGAGCCGAGGAAGCCGAAGAGCAGGTTCACGCGCATCGCGCGGCGCCCTATCCCGGAACCTTCGCGGCGCGCTTCGGCGGCGCGGCGCGCTCCTCGGCGGTGAACGGGGTTCCGGAGAAATTCATCCCCTCGACGAAGATGTCCTGGAACTCCGGGCGCGCGGCCAGCGCCACGTGCTCGATGCCGCGGGCGAGCTCGAAGGCGCGCAGCCGCTCGGTCTCGGACAGCAGCGCCATCTGCGCGCCGATGGCCGCCGCGTTGCCCATGTAGGTGATGCGCTCGACCGGCAGCTCCGGCAGCAGCCGGATCTGCACCGAGCTCGCGATGTTGATGTAGTTGCCGAAGCCGCCGCACAGCATCAGCTCGCGCAGGTCGTCGTTGCCGATGCCCATCACGTGCTGGAGCATCACGATGCCCGAGTAGATCGCGCTCTTCGCGAGCTGCAGCTGGCGGATGTCCGCCTGCGTGATCGAGATGTCGGCATCGCGCCCCGCGGCTTCCTTCCACACCAGGACGAACTGGCGGCCGCCCTCGCCGTCGACGACGCGCCGCTGCAGGTCGGGAGGCAGCGGCGTACCGCCTTCCTTGCGCAGCCGGCCGTTGGAATCGATGACGCGGGCGTCGAGCATCTTGGCGCAGGCGTCGATGAGGCCGGACCCGCAGATGCCGATCGCCGGCGCGTCGCCGATGACGGCGCAGCGGACGTCGCCGTCGATGGCCACCTTCTCGATGGCGCCGACCGCGCCGCGCATGCCGTTCCTGATCTGCGCGCCCTCGAGCGCCGGTCCCGCCGGCGCCGAGCAGGCGTAGAGCCTGCCCTTCCTGCCCATCACCACTTCGCCGTTGGTGCCGATGTCGACCAGCGCGCGGATCTCCTCGCTGTCGTAGATGCGGGTGGCGAGCACGCAGGCCATGGTGTCGGCCCCGACGAAGCCGGCGACGATCGGCAGCAGGCAGACCTGCGCGTTGGGGACGCTCTTCAACGGCAGGTCGCGCGCCGGGTAGACGAGCAGATCCGCGACCACCGGCGCGTACGGCGCGAGGCCGACGTAGGTGACGTCGATGCCGAGGAAGATGTGGTGCATGCAGGTGTTGCCGACGACGACGATCTTGTAGACGTGCTCGGGCGCGACCCCGGCCCTGGTGCAGGCTTCCTTGATGAAGTCGTTGACGCCGTTCAGGATCTTGGCTCGCAGCGTGACGAGCTTGGCCTCGTCGAACTGGACGTAGGCGATCCGCGACATGAGGTCGCCGCCGTACTGCGCCTGCGGGTTGAGCCCGCCCACCGCCGCGAGCTGCACGCCCGTCGCGAGGTCCATCAGCGTTCCGACCACGCTGGTGGTCCCGATGTCGAAGGCCATGCCGTAGCAGTGCGCCGACGTGTCGCCGGCCTCGACGTCGATGATGCGGTCGTTGAACGTGGTGACCGTGACGCGGCCCTTCTCGCGTCGCAGCGCGCCGGGGATCTTGCGCAGCACGTCGAGCGCCATCTCCTGCTGCGTGCCGGCCGGCATCGCCGCGAGTATCTCGCCGGCGTCGGAGGTCTGGTGGTGCTCGCTCACGGGCGCCTTGGCCACGATCACGCGCTTCACCACGCCGGAGGCGAGCGAGAGCCGCGAGTCGTCGAGGTCGACGTCACCGGCGAGGATCTGGTGGCCGGACTCCTCCTTCGGCGGCATCGCCCGCGCGACGCAGTCGTCGATGAGGCGCGTCTGGCAGGCGAGGCGGAAGCGCTCGTGCACTTCGTCGAAGCCGAGCTGCAGCGTGTCCTGCACCGTCGGCGGGGGCAGCTCGCCGGAGAGGATCTTGCAGCGGCAGCTGCGGCATCGGCCGCGGGCGCCGCAGGTGGCCTCCATCGCGACGCCGGCGGCGCGCGCGGCATCGAGCAGCGTGCCGCCGGCTGCCACGCTGACCGAGCGCGCCTCGCCGGCGGCGGTCTCGAAGCGGACGCTGTATTCGGTGGTCATGCCCAGGCCGCGCGCGGCTCCTTGACGAGCCGCATCGCGAGCTTGACCGCCTCGACGGCGTCGCGGCCCCAGCCGTCGGCGCCGCAGTCGTCGGCCCATTCCTGCGAGGTGGGCGCGCCGCCGATCAGGATCTTCACCTTGTCGCGGTGGCCCGCCTTCTGGAACTCCTCGATCGTGACCTTCTGGTAGTAGACGGTGGTCGATAGCAGCGCGGAGAACCCGACGAGGTCGGCCTTGTGCTCCAGCGCGGTGGCGATGAAGCGGTCCGGGTGCACGTCGGTGCCCAGGTTGTGGACGACGAAGCCGGCGTTCTCCAGCATGATCGTGACGATCGACTGGCCGATGTCGTGCATGTCGCCCAGCACGGTGCCCATGATGAACGTGCCGGTCGGCTTTTCCTTGTTCGCCGCCAGCAGCGGCCGGATCAGCGCGAGCCCCGCCTTCATCGCGCGGGCGGTGATCAGCATCTCCGGGATGAAGATGATCTGGTTGGTGAAGCGGTCGCCCTGCAGGGTGAATCCGGGAAAGAGGCCGTCGTCGAGGATCACGCGCGGGTTGATGCCCGCCGCGATCGCCTCGCGCGTGCGGGCGTCCGCGTGCTTGTGATCGCCTTCCTCGACGGCGGTCCACAGCGAAGTCCAGTCCCAGCCGGCGGGCACGCGTGCTTCCCAGCCCTCGGGGATCTTCAATACGGGTTCGTCATCCATGCCTGTGCTCCTCGATCGATGGTCGCTGCAACGGGTCAGTTCAACGGGTACTTGCCGTAGACGCCGTAGTCCTTCACCGCCTCGAGCATCGCGAAGATGTTCTGGATCGGCACGTCGGCCAGGATGTAGTGCGACGGCGAGAAGATGTAGCCGCCGCCGGGACCGAGGTTCTTGATGACGTCGTGCACGCCCTTCCTCACGTCCTCGACCTGCCCGCGCGGCAGCAGCCGCTGGACGTCGAAGCCGCCGACCATCGCGATGTCCTTGCCGTACTTCTGCTTGACCGCGGCCTGGTCCTTGAGCCCGCCCGTCGGCTGCATCAGGCCCGAAAGGTGCGCGCCGAGCTCGATCTCGTCGGGGAGGATCGGCGAGTAGTCGCCGCAGGAGTGGATCTTGATGAACAGGTCCGGGTTTTCGGTCTTGAACTGGTCGAACATGTACTTGAAGCGGGGCTTCGCGAGCTGCCGCCACGCCTTGGGCGAGAGCATCATCGCCTGCTGCGCGCCGACGTCGTCGCCCACGCGGATCATGTCGACACCCAGCCTGACCGCATTGCGGCCGAGCGCCGCGTAGTACTCGGTCAGGCCGTCGAGCACGCCGGCGACGAGCTCGGGCTCGTCGTACATGTACAGGAAGAAATTCTGCGTGCCGACGACGTGCGCGTATGCGGCCTCGATCAGCGTCGACGACAGATCGACGATGATGAAGTAGTCCTTCTGGTACTTGTCGCACAGCGCCTTGATCGGGTCGAGCAGCCGCGGGTCGGCGGGGTCGGGCCACTTGTAGTTCTTCAGCTGCTCTAGCGAGGTGATCGGGTGGCTCTTCGGGAAGTTCTCGGGCACCACCTTGGCCGGCCCCCAGAACTCCTGCGTCTTGCGGAACTCGATCTGCTCCTCGGGCGTGCGGCCCTCGAGGCCGCTCTTGCCGTAGCCGACGCCGAACGGGCTCACCCAGGTCTCGCCGATCTCGATGTGGCGGTGGGAGAACTCCGCGTTGATGCCGATCTGGTAGATGATCGCGTCGTTGCCCAGCCGCAGCTCCAGTGCCGGGTTGTGCTTGAGGCCCGTGCTCGCGTCCTCGATGCCGAACACGCGGGCGATCTTCTCCTTCGCCTCGTGCTTCATCCGGTAGAGCGTGGAGAGCCGGTCGACCGGCTCGTGGCGCAGCGTGCGGATGAAACGCTCGCGGGGGGAAAGCTCCTTCATGACGAGACCTCCGTGGTTTCCGGTTGGGCGCGCCGCCGCCGCCGCTGCTGCGGCTGCCTTCGCGGTGGCGATGTTGGCGCGCGTGTACTTGAGATACTTGACCGAGTATTCGTCCTGGCCGGTGAGGGCGTTGGCGGCGAACATGAAGTCGTTGAACTGGCGCGGCGGATTCATGATCGGGTCGATCATCAGCGAGTCGCAGCCCGCCAGCACCGACAGCGCGACGAAGGTGAAGTTGAGGATCTTGCGCTCCGGCAGGCCGAAGGAGACGTTGCTGTGGCCGCCGAAGATGTGCACGTCCGGGTGGCGCGCGCGCAGCGTGCGCACCGCGTCGAGGTAGTGGGCGCCGAAGCCGGGCCCCGCGCCGATGGGGAAGACCAGCGGGTCGAGGTAGCGGTCGTCCATCGGGATGCCGCCCTTCTCCATGAGCTCCATGCAGCCTTCGAGGTTGGCGACGCGCTGCTCGGCGTCCTGGGGCATGCCGGAGGAGCCGCTGGCGTTGGCGAACAGGATCGCGTTGCGCTCCTTCGCCATGTCGACCAGCACCTGGCGGCCGGGCTCGAGGTTGACCGAGTTGATCGCCGGGCGGCTCCTGCTGCCGTCGTGCGCGTTGAGGCCCGCCTGGATCGTCGCCGGGTCGGACGAGTCGATGGCGAGCACCGCGTCGGTGATCCCCTGCGCCGTGCGCACGAGCCAGGCCATCCACTCGTAGCGCTCCTCGGGGTAGACCGACATCTCGTCGACGCACAGGTCGATGATGTGCGCGCCGTGCAGCTCCTGGTTCTTGATCGCCCAGCGGATGTAGTTCATGTCCTTCGCGCGGCAGGCCTGCGCGATGTGCGGGATCATGAAGCCCTTGCGCTTGTTCGGCTCCTCGGGGATCGTGGAGGTGACGTCGAGCACGCGCTTGTTGCCGTCGAGGTCGGTGTAGCCGATGCCGACCTTGCCGTCCTGGTCGATCACCTTGGGGCTGGTGATCTTGATCTTGCGCGTGGCGTTGAAATTCTCTCCGATGATTATCAGTCCATCGCCCTTGATCTTCATTCGATGACTCCCTGGGTTGAGCTTGCGGATTCGGCAAGGCCGGAATGGTTTCGGTCGCGGCCGCCGTGCGCGCGCCCGCGCGGCGCGCGCGACGGCAGCTCGGTGATCTGTGGCCCAGGCGAGGGCGCCTGCGGGGACGCCGGCGCGATGCCGATCATCCCGGAGCGGGACATCTTGGGCTGCATCGCGCAGCTCTCCATGAGCGTGACCGGCAGGTCGGCACCGGCAAGGAGCGCGAACAGCTGCACCTGCTCCTCGAGACGCCAGATGCAGGTGGACTCGCCGATCCGGTAGCTGTAGCCGGGCCCGAGGCGCGAGGTGATCCGCTCGCCGCGGCCGGCCGCCGCATCGCGGACGTGGCTGCGGAACTGCCGCGTCGCGTCCTCGATGCACAGCCACGCGGCGGTCTCCAGCAGCAGCGCGTCGAGCAGGTCGCCGGCATCCGCCAGCTCGACGACGCGCGTGTCGATCCCGGGGCCGAGCGAGAGGACGAAGGGGACCACTTCCCGGCAACCGGCGAGCGCGCGGCCGAACGCCGCGCAATGCAGCCGGACGTCGCCGGCGAGATCGAGCGTGTCGTCGGAGAGGCTCCGGATCGCGACGTGGCGATAGGCCACGCGCGGCGCGCACAGCAGCGGGGCAAGGCGCGCGGCTTCCTGCGCGGCGGCGACGATCGCCGGGCGAACCCGGCTGAAGTCGGAGTAGCCCTGGATCCGCAGGATCTTCTCGTACTGGACGACCGGCGGCCCCGGCACGAACGGCGTCACCGGCTTGGGTGCGCTATGCGATGCGGACGGCGCGGGCACGGCGGCGATCATCGGGTGCGGGAGAAATCGGTACCTGGAACTAGGAATATATTAATCATATACACAAACAGGCGATGGCTCACTTCCCGCCGAACTGGGCGAGCGCCGCCTTGCGGATCGCGTCGTACTGGGCCTCGTATTCGGCCGCCACGGCCTTGGCCACCTCCGCTGCCGAACCCGGGCGTTCCTGCTTGTCGCCCTTTGTCCAGCCGTTAATATAATCATCTGAATTAACTATGTTTTTCTTCATTGCCACGATGTCGATCAGCTCCTGGAAGCGCTGGCTCAGCGGCTCCTTGTGGCTTGCCCCGCCGCCCCTCGCGTCGATCTGCGACGGGATGTCCTGCCAATACAGAATCTGGTAAGTCGCCATCGCTGCCTCCTCCGCGAAAATGTGGCCCCGATCCGGCCAGATGAGATAATATATTCCTAATATTCTGAAAAGGAAACCTCCTTGTCCGCCTCGTCCTTCGCCGGATTCGTCGCCCGCGCGACGCGCTCCGCGAGCCCGCCACTCTGCCCGGAGCTCACGCTGCGCCTCGGCGCTGATCTCGATGCCGTCTGGCGCCGGCAGCGGGCTGCCGGCGGGGCCGGGAGCGCCCTAGCCGCCGTTCTGGTCCGTCGCGTGGGTCGGCGGGCAGGCCCTCGCGCGCTATGTCCTGGACCGCCCGGCGCTCATCGGCGGGCGCACGGTACTCGACATCGGGTCCGGCTCGGGGATCTGCGCCATCGCCGCGGCCAAGGCGGGCGCGCGCCACGTCGAAGCGTTCGACGTCGATCCGTACGCGCGCGCGGCGATCGGCGTCAACGCCGCGCGCAACGGGGTTGCCATCGCGCAGGCGCCCGAGGACCCGGTCGGTGCCGTCTCGCGCTGGGACATCGTGCTCGCGGGCGATCTCTGGTACGAGCGCTTCTTCGCGCTGCGCATCTCGGCATGGCTGTCGACGCTGGCACGCGCCGGGACGCTCGTGCTGCTGGGCGATTGCGGGCGCGCGCACTTCCCGCGGCGGCACGCCACCGTGCTCCAGCGCTACGCGGTCCCGAGCCCGGAATCGTTCGAGGCGTCGGCGATCACGGACACCGGCGTCTGGAGACTGCATTGACGAGCCGGCGGCCCCGCAGCGGGCGCACGCTGCGTCGAGACCCGCTGGCGCTGCATACCTGCCGCCCCGGGCGAGCATACCTGCAGGCGCCGGCACGGGGCTTCGCCGCGGCGGGCGCGGAATAAAATGCAATGGCCCGCCAGCGGCGGCGCCATCGAGCGCACTGAGGAGCGACAATGAGCAAGCGATTTCCGATTCCGGCCTTCTCCTACGAGCAATTCAAGAACATGGAGTGGGCCGCCCCCGCGCTGCTGTCGGCCGACGAACAGGCGCGGCTGATCGCGGCGGCCAGGGCCGGCGCTGCCGACGCCTATGGCTGCTACGCCGTGGATGCGCCGGAAGCGTTCTACGATCGCTTCAAGCTGCGCGGCGCGCACCGCCACGTGCGGATGTGCCTGCTACCGGCGGGCGAGGTGACCCTCGTCGGCCGCTCGCACGCGTGGGCAGTCCAGCAGGCGCTGCTGGTCGACTCCCTCGACGCGGCCCGCTGCAGCGTGCTGCACGAGTGGACGACGCCACGGCCGATGAACACCCGGCTCGGCCCCGACCTCGGCGTGACGCTCCCCGGCGGCGTCGTCTACGCGGTGTGCTCGCATCGCTATGCCGACCACTGGATCGTCAACCGCACGCTCACCGCGCCGGCGCACGGCACGGACCGCAACGGCTACGATCTCCTCTCGGCGTCGGACGACGACGTGAACGATTTCCACGCCTGCAATCTCTCCTTCCGCTGGCCGCGGTGACGGCGCGATCCCGATGCCGCCCGTCGCCCCCGTCGTGAGCAAGCGCGCGCGCCTCGCGCGCGCGCCGACGGTCGTGATCGTGGGCACCGGGCAGGCCGGCGCGCAGGCGGCGTTCACGCTGCGCGAGAACGGATTTGCCGGGCGCGTGGTGCTCGTCGGCGACGAGCCGCAGGCGCCCTACCAGCGGCCGCCGCTGTCGAAGGCGTTCCTCGCCGGCCAGCTGTCGGTGGATCGCCTGTACCTGCGGCAGCCGGAGTATTACGCCGCCAACGCCATCGAGCTGCGGCTCCACGCGAGCGTGGAAAGGCTCGACCGCGCGGCGCGGCGCCTGCACCTGCACGGCGGGGGAAGAATCGGATATGACCGTCTGCTGCTGGCCACCGGCAGCCGCGCCCGCCGGGCGGCGATGCCGGGCGCCCGCGGGCCCGACGTCCACTACCTGCGCACGCTGCAGGACACGCTGCGCCTGCGCGAAGCGCTCGCCCTCGGACGGCGCGTCGCGATCATCGGCGGGGGCTACATCGGCCTCGAGGTCGCCGCCGTCGCAAGCGCCGCCGGCGCGCGGGTCACGGTGATCGAAGCGCAGGCGTCCCTGCTGTCGCGGGTCACCACCCCCGCCATCGGCGAATTCCTCGCCGCGGCGCACCGGCGCCACGGCGTCGAGCTGCTCTGCGATACCCGGGTCACCGCGCTCGTCGGCGGCGAGCGCCTCGATGCGGTCGAGACCACGCGCGGGACCATCGCCGCCGAGCTCGCCGTCATCGGCGTCGGCGCGGTGCCCAACGTCGAGCTTGCGCAGGCGGCCGGCCTCGTCTGCGACGACGGCATCGTCGTCGACGAGTACTGCCGCACCTCGGATCCGGCGATCTACGCGGCCGGCGACTGCACCCGCCATCCCGACCGCTGGCTCGCCGACCGGCTGCGCCTCGAATCGGTCCAGAACGCCGTGGACCAGGGGACTGCCGCCGCGCTCAACATCGCCGGCCCGCCCGTGCGTTACGCGCAGGTGCCGTGGTTCTGGTCGAACCAGTACGAATACAAGCTGCAGGCGGCCGGGACCTTCGTCGGCCACGACGAGATCGAGGAGCGCGGCGACCGGGCGAGCGGCAGCTTCGCGCTCGTGTACCGGCGTCGCGGCGCGCTCCTTGGCATCGACGCCGTCAACATGCCGCGCGAATACATGGCGATGCGCAACGAGCTCGCGCAGCAGGCGGCGGCGCACCGGCCCGGCGCGTCCCGCGTCGCGCCGCCGCGCGACATCCCCACACGGCAGCGCGCTGCCTGAGCCTCCTCTCCCGCAACGATCCAGCCGCCCATGCCCAGAATCACCTTCGTGCAGCCGGACGCGACGTCCGTGACCATCGACGCGCGCCCGGGAATCACGCTGATGGAGGCCGCCCGCGCCAACAACGTGAAGGGCATCAAGGCGCAGTGCGGCGGCGAGTGCTCGTGCTCGACCTGCCACTGCTACGTCGCGCAGGAGTGGTACGACGTCCTGCCGCCGAAGCGCGAGGACGAAGCGGGGCTCGTCGACTTCGCGTGGGAGCCGCGGCCGACCAGCCGCCTCGCCTGCCAGATCCTGCTGACCGACGCGCTCGACGGGCTCGTGCTGCACCTGCCCGAGCGGCAGCTCTAGGATGAGACTCCATTGCCCGCCATCCGTAGCCCGGGTTGAGCGAAGCGAAACGCGGGGGGAGGCTCGCGATGAACCGTTGCCCCGGGTTTCGCTGCGCTCAACCGGGGCTACGCGCTACGGGCGACCTCGCGGACGGTGACGGAAAGGAGGCGACGACGTGAGCGAATCGACAGCGGGCAAGGCGTGGCACAAGGTGGCCGAGGCTGGGGAAGTGGCCGACGGCGCGGTGACCGAGGTGGCGGTCGGCAGGACCGTGCTTGCGCTGGTGCGCATCGGGGATCGCTGGGGCGCGCTGCACGGCCGCTGCCCGCACGCCGGCGGGCCCCTCGCGCAGGGTTCGCTCGAAGGCGGGCGGCTGGTGTGCCCGTGGCATGGCCGAGAATACGATCCGTTCACGGGCCAGTGCGAAGGCTATGCGGAGGCGGCGCGCAGCTGCGCGGTCGAGGCGCGCGCCGACGGCATCTACGTGGCGCTGGAATGACGAGGGGCGGGTGCCCGGTCTCCGGGGACTTTCCCGGCACGCAATGCGGCGCCGATGCCGCCTGGGAACGAACCTGATGCTCTCGCCTGACGCCGTCCTCTGCCTGCCCGCCGCCGCGCTCGGCCTCGAGCGCGCCGGCAACGTGGTCTGCTTCTTCAAGAACCGGCAGTACGCGTGCTGGGATGTCGCCGAGGACACCATCCTTCCCGGCTATCCGCGCGACATCGCCGCCGACTGGCCCGGGCTCCTCGAAGCGTGTCCCGGGCACGCACTGCGCGGCGCGCTGCACGTGCCGGAGTGGGGCCCCGGCATCTACTTCCTCTTCGAAGGTGCCGACGCGGCGGTCGTCTGGGACCCTGCGCGCCGGGTCGTCGCCCCCGAGCGCGTGCCGACCGCGACGCTTCTTCCCGGCACGCTCGCGCGCGGCGACTGCACGATCGTTGCCGCGGAACTCGCGGGCGGCGAGCGCGTCATCTACGGCTTCAAGGGCTTCGACTACACGCGCTGGACGGTGCGCGCGTCGTTCCCCGCGGCCGAGGATCCCGGGTATCCGCGGCGCATCGCCGACGACTGGAAGGACGGCCTCGTGCTTGCCCCGCGCGCGGGTGTGTGCGTCGAGTGGATCAACCGCAGCTCGGCGCACTCGAACCGCAAGATCTACTTCTTCATGGGCGACCTGTACCTGCGCTGGGACATCCCGTCCAACACCCGCAACTACCGCCTCGATATACTTGCGGGATGGAAGGGCTGGCCGGCATTCGCGTAGCGGCCCCTCCTCCGCGCATTTCGAGGCCACCGTGAACGACCCGATCACCCGTCTGCTCGCGCAACGCGACACCCTGCTCATCGATGGCGCGATGGGCACCAACCTCTTCCTGCTGGGGCTCGCCAACGGCGCGCCCGGCGAGCTGTGGAACGTCGAGTCGCCGGAGCGCGTGCGTTCCGTCTACGAGAGCTTCGTGGCGGCCGGTTCCGACATCATCCTCACCAACACCTTCGGCGCGAACGTGTTCCGCTTCGCGCTGCACAAGCTGCAGGGCCGCGTGCGGGAGTTGAACCACGCCGCGGCGACGCTGGCGCGCGAGGTCGCCGACAAGGCCGGGCGCACCGTGATCGTCGCCGGCTCGATGGGCCCGACCGGCGACGTCCTGGAGCCGCTGGGAACGCGCACCGCGTCCGAGGCCGAGGAGGCCTTCCACGAGCAGGCCGAGGCACTGCGCGACGGCGGCGCCGACGTCGCGTGGATCGAGACGATGTTCGCCGAGAACGAGCTCGACGCGGCCGTGCGCGGCGCCCAGCGCGCCGGCATGCCCATCGTCGCGACGATGACCTTCGACACCGGCGGCCGGACGATGATGGGCACGCGTCCCTCCGACGCGATGCGCTTCTCGAAGACGCTGGCCGCGCGGCCGCTCGCCTTCGGCGCCAACTGCGGCGTCGGTCCGGCGCAGCTGCTCGATTCGGTGCTGGGGCTCGCGCAGGGCGCCGAGGCCGGGGACGTCATCGTCGCCAAGAGCAATTGCGGCCTTCCGGTCATGGGCGACGACATGCGCGTGCGCTACGACGGCACGCCCGAGGTGATGGCGGCGTACGCGCGCCTGGCGCGGGACGCCGGGGCGCGGATCATCGGCGGCTGCTGCGGCACCACCGCCGGCCACGTGCGCGCGATGGCCGACGCGCTGGCATCGTCGCCACGCGGGGACGTTCCGAGCTACGAGGACGTCGAGCGGCTGCTGGGGCCGATCCGCAAGGTGACCACGCGGCCGGAGAAGGCCGCCGCGCGCCGCAGCGCCGCCCGCGCCTGACCCATCGCGCGGGCATGCCGCCCGCGCATCACTGCTTTGCGACCGGCGCAGCGCTGCCGTCGTCGCCGCTCCCGCCAGGACGGATGCCCCGCCGAATGCCCCGCACCAGGCTGCCCGCTCGGCCGGCGCGCAGGTCCCATGACGGGCGAGCATATCTGCGCGCTGATGCCCCCGCTATGATCGTGGGAAAGACGACGCGGCGAACCTGCGAGGCCGCCAAACAAGGAGAGAGACATGCGCGCGGCGCTTGCGATTCCCACGGACCAGCGGCAGCAGATCACCGATTTCATGGCGGGTTTCTCGCTCGAGGCCACGCCGGGCGCGGCGGCGAAGACCGCCGATTTCCGGGGGCTGCTGCGCCCCGGCCACACGGTCTACATCACGGCGCTGCCGGGGGCCGATTTTGCCGACACCGTCGCTGTCGCGCGGCGCCTTCGGAACGAGGGATTCAATCCGGTTCCGCACCTTGCCGCGCGCAGCATCGCCAGCACGACGGCTTTCGAGGACCACCTTCGGCGGATCACCGGGGAAGCCGGCGTCACCCAGGTGTTGCTGATCGGCGGCTCGGTCACGACTCCGGTAGGAGCGGTGAGCGACACGATGCAGTTGCTGGCGACCGGCCTTCTCGACAAGCACGGCATCCGCAGGATCGGCGTCGCCGGGCATCCGGAGGGCTCGCCCGACATTCCCGACGCGGCCATCGCCGCGGCGCTCAAGTGGAAGAACGACTTCGCCCGGCGCACCGGCGCCGAGCTCTACCTGGTCACCCAGTTCTGCTTCGAGTCCGAGCCGATCATCCGCTGGGACAAGGCGATCCAGGCCGAAGGCAACCGGCTGCCGATCCACATCGGCATTCCCGGGCTCGCGACGATCAAGACGCTGCTCGCGCACGCGAAGGCCTGTGGCATCGGCCCGTCGATGCGCTTCCTCACGCGGCAGGCGATGAACGTCACCAAGCTGCTCACGGTCTCCGCGCCGGACCGGCTGGTCTGCGCGCTCGCGCATTACCGCGCGACCGACCCCGGCTGCGGCATCACGGGCACGCACATGTACCCGCTGGGCGGGCTCGCGAAGACGGCCGAGTGGTCGTATGCGGTCGCCGACGGGCGCTTCACGTTCACCGCGGACGGCACGGGTTTCGCGGTGGCGCAGGGCGAGTGAATCGTTCATCGCTTCGGCGGAGCCGGTGTAGCCCGGGTTGAGCCGGCAGGCGAAACCCGGGTGGTTGCGGCAATGTCCACGGCTGCCCCCGGGTTTCGCCTGCCGGCTCAACCCGGACTACACGGTGACCCGTCCACGCTTGCGGATCGGCGCACGGCAAACGGCGGTATGATTCCTCGCGCGCGACGGGTACCCACAGGCGCATTCGCGACGGAGCATCGAATTCCATGAGCAACGACGAGACGCGCGATCCGCAGGACGATTGCCCGGTATCGCGCCGCCAGTTCATCCAGATCACGCTCTCGGGCTCGCTCGCCGCGGGCATCGCGCCGAACCTGTCCGCGGCGGTGCAGACGATGACGGGCGACGCCTATCCGGTGCTCGACGTCGCGCCGCTCGATTCGATCAAGGAAGCAACACCCGTCGCCTTCGCGTATCCCGACAAGAGCTCGCCCGCGATGCTGCTGCGCCTGCGGCAGCCCGCGCCCGGGGGCGTGGGTCCCAATGCGACGATCGTCGCGTACTCCGTGCTGTGCACGCACAAGGGCTGTCCCGTCGCGTACCGTCCCGAGCGCAATCTGCTGATCTGCCCCTGCCACTGGAGCAGCTTCGATCCCGCGAAGGCGGGCCAGATGGTGATCGGGCAGGGGAGCCAGGCCCTGCCGCAGATCACGCTGCGCGTGGCCGGCAGCATGGTGCAGGCGATCGGCGTGACCGGCCTCATCTACGGCCGCGAAGTCAACGTCCTCTGAGCCATGGCCCGCGTGCCTCTGCCGCCGCGCGGTGCACAGCGCTTCAGCACGGTCTGCCAGTTCTGCATCGTCGGCTGCGGCTACCAGGTGTACAAGTGGCCGGCGCAGCAGGAGGGCGGCCCCGCGCCCGACGCCAACGCGCTCGGCGTGGATTTCCGCGTGGCGCAGCCGGCGCTGGTCGGCACCTGGATCTCGCCGAACCAGCATTCGGTGGTCACCGACCGCGACGGCAGCCGGCACAACGTCGTGATCCTGCCGGACCGCGCGTGCCACGTGAACGAAGGCATGGCGTCGGTGCGCGGCGGCGGCCTGGCGCAGACACTCTATTCGCCCGAGCGGGCGACGCGCGCGCGGCTTTCGACGCCGCAGATCGACGCCGGCGCCGGACCGGCGAAGGCGAGCTGGGCGGAGGCCGTGGATCTCGGCGCGCGCGTGGTGAAGGCGGTGATCGACCGCTGGGGACCGCACGCCGTCGGCATGAAATTCTTCGATCACGGCGGCGGCGGCGGCGGCTTCGAGAACAACTGGGCCGTCGGACGCTTCTTCTTCTCCGGCGTGGGCACGCGCACCGCATCGATCCACAACCGCCCCGCCTACAACAGCGAAGTGCACGCGGCGGGCGATGCGGGTGTCGCCGCGCTGACCAACTCCTATCTCGATGCCGAGCTCGCCGACACGCTGCTGATCGTCGGCGCCAACCCGTACGAGACGCAGACCAACTACTGGCTTGCGCACATGATCCCCAACCTGCAGGGCGGGACCGTGGCGACCAAGCGCTCGACGTTTCCGGGCGAGAGCGTCGACGCGGCGCGCGTCATCATCGTCGACCCGCGCCGCACGATGACCGTGGCCACCGCCGAGGCGGCGGCCGGCAAGGAGCGCGTGCTGCACCTGCAGATCGAGCCGGGGACCGACATCGCGCTGCTCAACGCGATCGCGCGCATCGTCCTGGCACGGCGCTGGCAGGACACCGCGTTCCTGCAGGAGCGGGTCGAGTGGCAGACGTTCGAGGCCTACCAGCGCTCGACGCTCAACGTCGACATGCCGCTCGACGAATTCGTCGCCGAGGCCGCGAAGATCACCGGCATTCCGGCGGCGAAGCTCGAGCAGGCCGCGGAATGGATCGCGGCGCCGAAGGCCGGCGGGGCGCGGCGGCGCACGCTGCTGCACTATGAAAAGGGCCTGATCTGGGGCCTCAAGAACTACGAGAACATCGCGGCGATCGTCGACCTGGGTCTCCTCACCGGCAACGTCGGCAAGCCCGGAACCGGCGTCAGCCGTCTGGGCGGTCACCAGGAAGGCTACGTGCGGCCCGCCTATCCGGGCGGACGTCCCGCGCTCAACGTCGACGAGGCGATCCGCCGCGGCGAGGTGAAGTGCTTCTGGGTCGGCGGCTGCAATCCGGTGCTGACCACGCTGCGCGCCGAGGCGTTCGAGGCCGCGCTGCGCGAGCGCTCGGCGCTGGTCCGCGTCGCGCTCCAGGCCACCGCGGGGCGTCCCGTCGGCGAGCGGGTGACGGCGATCGTCGAGGCGATGAAGAACGGCGGGATGTTCGTCATCGTCCAGGAGATCTACCACACCGCGACGACCGCGCACGCGCACGTGATCCTGCCCGCGGCGCAGTGGGGCGAGATGAACCTCACGTCGATCAACGGCGAGCGGCGCCTGCGGCTCTACGAGAAGTTCATGGATCCGCCCGGCGAGGCGGTGCCCGACTGGTCGATCATGGCGCGCTTTGCGCGGCGCATCCGCGAGCTCTACCAGGACGACAACAACACGCTGATGGCCAACCGCTTCCTCGATTACGAGTGGCGCGCCGACGAGGACGTCTTCATCCACGCGCGCTACCAGTTCAAGGGCGACGACAGCGACCCGATGGAAGGCTACGCGGGCGTCACCTACGACCTGCTGCGCAAGCTCGGCAACAACGGCATCCAGACGCCCGTGCGGCTGGTGCGCGGCGTGCCCACCGGCACGGTGCGCATGCACGAGGACGGCAAATTCGGCACGGCGTCGGGCAAGGCGCGGTTCATTCCCGCGCCGCGGCCGTGGCCGGGCTACGCGGCGAACGTCGCCCGGCAGAGGAAGAACTACCGGTTCTGGATCAACAACGGCCGCTCGAACCACATCTGGCAGACGTCGTACCACTACCAGTTCATCCCGTTCTACCAGGGGCGCTATCCGATCCCGTACCTCGAGATGCACGCGGACGACGCGCGATCGCTCGGCATCGTGTCGGGCGATCTCGTCGAGCTCGCCAACGACGTCGGCAAGGTGCAGGCGATGGCCTACATCAGCGACGCGGTGAAGCGCGGGCAGACGTTCATGCTGTTCGGCCAGCCGCGCGGCGCCGTCGGCGACCTCGTTTCCGACCACGTCGATCCGGCGACCACCATTCCGTACTACAAGGGCGTGTGGGCCGACATCCGCCGGATCGGCCCGATGCCGGAGATCGTGAAGGCCGTGAGCTTCGCCCCGACCAACGTGGCGTCCTGACCATGCGGCCCGCGCGAAGTGCGCTGCTGTCGATCGTCGCCGTGGCGTCGGCGCTCGCGGGCGCGGGGCTGCTGCCGGAATCCCGCGCCACGGACCCGCCGGGCAAGGCGGCGGACGCGCGCACGCGCGCCGGCGCCGACCTTCGCCGCGCATCGCTCGCGGGAAGGAATCTCGACGGCGCGATCCTCACCGGCGCCAACCTCGTCGGCGCCGACCTGTCGGGCGCGAGCTTCAAGGGCGCCGACCTGCGCGAGGCCTACCTGCGCGACGCCAACGCCAGGGGCGCCGATTTCAGCGGCGCGCGGATGGGCGGCGCCGACCTGACGCGCGCGGACCTGCGCGGCGCGCGCTTCGACACCGCCGACCTCACCTCGGCGAAGCTCGACAGCGCCCGGCTCGAGGGCTCGAGCCTGCGCGGCGCCTTCATGCCGGGTGCGAGCCTCCACCGTGCGCAGCTCACGGGCGCCAATCTCGAACAGGCCATGCTCGCCGGCGCCAATCTCACGCAGGCCGTGCTGTTCGAGGCGCGGATGACAGGCGCGGTCTTCGGCGCGGCGGCGCTCGGCCAGCAGGGCCCGTCGCCGGCCAATCTCGCCGGCGCCGACCTGCGCCGGGCGATGCTCGCGCAGGCCAACCTGACCAGCGTCAACCTGCGCGAGGCGATCCTCGACGATGCGACGCTCACCGACGCGCAGCTCTCGCACGCCAACCTGTCGTGGGCGAGGGCGCGGCGGGCGGACCTCACGCGCGCCAACCTGAGCTGGGCCCGGATCTATGCCGCGGAGCTCCATGGCGCGCGCCTCGCCGGCGCGACGATGAGTCACGCGCAGTGTACTGGCACCGATTTCACCGGCGCGGATCTCAGTGACACGGAGCTCGACAGCGCCGACTTCAACCAGACCACCATGACGGGGGTTGTGATGACCAATGCGAAGACCGCGCGCGTGCTCGCCCGCGGCGTGACCAACCTGCCCAAGGCGCTGCAGGACGAGCGATGACCTCCGACCAGAACGCGCAGCATGCGCAGGCGAGCGCCGCCGCGGGAGCGCCGCCGCCATCGACACCTGCCGCGGCAACGCCGCCGGCGCAGCGGGCCGCCGCCGGCTGGTTCCTGCCCAGCGTCACCGGCGAGCTGCTGGGGACGTTCGTGCTCGTGTTCTTCGGCGTGGGCGTGGTCAACGCCGCGGTGGTGACCGGCGCGCAGGTCGGCCTGTGGCAGGTCGCCGTCGTGTGGGCGAGCGGCGTCAGCCTCGCGATCTACGCGTCGGCCTCGCTGTCCGGCGCGCACCTCAACCCGGCGATCACGCTGGTCGCCGTGGTCTACGAACGCTTCCCGGTCCACCGCGCGCTCGTGTACATGGTCGCGCAGGTCGGCGGCGCGATCCTCGCGTCGCTGCTGCTCTATGCCCTCTTCGGGGAGGCGATCCTCGAGTTCGAGCGCAAGCACGGGCTGCTGCGCGGCGGCCCCGGCAGCGAACTGAGCGCCATGGTGTTCGGCGAGTATTTTCCCAATCCCGCCGTGTTCGGCACTGCCGAGGACGCCTGGCGCATCGTCAGCCTGCCGAGCGCGTTCATCGCCGAGATGGTCGGTACCGCGTTCCTCGCGCTGCTGGTGACGGCCGTCACGCATCCGCGCAATCGCGACCGGCCCATCGCCGGGTCGGAAGCCCTGCTGATCGGCCTCGGCGTCGCGGCGATCATCTCCGTCATCGCGCCGCTGACGCAGGCCGGCCTCAACCCGGCACGCGATTTCGGGCCGCGGCTCGTCTCGTGGTTCCTGGGCTGGGGCGACATCGCGATTCCCGGACCGCGCGGCGGGTGGTTCACCGTATACATCCTTGCGCCGTTCGTCGGCGGGCTGATCGGAGGGGGCGTCTACCGGCTGGTCGCGCGCCTGCTCGCGCACGCCGGCGAGGAACCTGGTCGAACGCCGGACCGGTGATGTCGGCGCGCCGATAAGTACAAGGGCGGAGAATCATGCGCCTGCCGGAGAGCCGGCATGCTGCGGACGCATGGCCGCCCGGCACGCGGGCAATGGGGATTTCGAAGCCGGTTGGGTTGATAATCCGAATGCGTGAACGGCAGCGTCCGTTTGCGGCGCCGACGCCGCGAACAGCGGGCGCCGCCACGTAAATCGACCCCCTGGCAGCCGGCAGGCGTAGGGGGCAGGTCGCAGAAGGAGGGATTGCCGATGGACGGGAGTGTGGACAACCTGGGCGAACGGCTGGCGCAGATCAAGGGCGCCAAGCTCATCAAGAGTTTCTGCTACACGTGTCCGTGGCAGTGCCCGACGGAGGTCTTGGTGCGCGACGGCAAGGTCGTGTACCACAAGGGCAATCCGGAATCGCCGAACAACATCGGCGCGCGCTGCGCGAAGGGGATGGCGAGCGCCTGGATCACGCGCGACCCGGACCGCCTCAAGTTCCCGATGCTGCGCACCAATCCCAAGGGCCAGCCTGGCCAGTTCAAGCGCATCTCGTGGGACGAGGCGTTCACCTTCATCGCCGACAAGCTGAAGAGCATCCGCGACAAGTGGGGCCCCGAGGCCGTTGCCTACACCTGCCACCACGATCCCAACACGATCTTCTTCCGCCACCTGCTGGGCGATCTCTACGGCACGCCGAACAACTACACCCACACCTCCGGCTGCGAGCAGGACCGCCGCGCGGCCTGCCTGACGCTCTTCGGGCATGTGTTCCCGATGCACGACTTCGCCAACTCCCGCTACGTGATGCTGTGGGGCATGAACAACCTCGGCGCGAACCAGGGACTGTGGGAGAGCCGCGCGCTGATCGAGGCGGTGAAGAAGGGCGCCAAGCTGATCGTCATCGACCCCAACTTCACCGAGACGGCGCAGAAGGCGACCGAGTGGGTGCCCATCAAGCCGGGCACCGACGGCGCGATGGCGCTCGCGATGTGCCGCGTGATCATCGACGAGAACCGCTACGACAAGGATTTCGTCTCCCGCTGGTGCGAGGGCTTCGACGGCTTCCGCGACCACCTGGTGAGCCACGGCTACACGCCGGAATGGGCGGAGCCGATCTGCGGCATCAAGGCCGAGGTCATCACGCGGCTCGCGCGCGAGTTCTCCGGCACCAAGCCGGCGATGTCGGCGATCTTCAAGGGCTCGGGCTACTACACCAACGGCGCCGACGCCGCGCGCGCCTGCTACATCCTCAATGCGCTGTGCGGCGAGGTCGACAAGCCCGGCAACCTCAACCTCAAGGACTGGGCGCCGCTGCACGCGCCGGTCAACATCCCGGAAGAGGCGAAGACCGCGCCGAAGAAGCCGCCGCTGCACGTCGCGATGGGCTACCCGCTGGCGCCGGACCTGCCGAACTCGCGGCTGCCCGACGCCGTGATCGACGGCAAACCGTATCCGGTGAAGGGGCTGTTCGTGCAGTCGACCAACCCCGTGATGAGCGACCCGAACCGCGATCGCGTGCAGCAGATGTTCCGGCATCTGGAGCTGGGGGTGGCGATCGAGCTCTTCATGAGCGAGACGGCGCTGGAATGCGACATCGTGCTGCCCGAGACGTCGTTCTACGAGCAGGCCGAGATCCGCAACGGCATGTGGCTGGGGCCGCAGGCCGTGCTGTGCCAGCCGGTCGTGGCGCCGGTCGGCGAGTCGAAGCCGCTCTACGACATCGTCAAGGGCATCGCCGCGAAGATGGGCTGGGCGCAGCATTTCCCGTACGAGAAGTGGGAGGACTGGGGCGAGATCGTCATCCGCGATCTCCCGCTGACGCTCGATGAGCTCAAGGCGAAGGGTTTCTGGGCCGGGCCGGTGCGCTACAACCGCGTGCCCGAGGGGCTGGCCACGCCGTCGAAGAAGATCGAAATCCGCTCCGAGGCCTACGCGCAGGCGGGCTTCGACCCGTACCCGATCTGGACCGAGCGCACGGTGAAGCCCGATGCGGACTATCCGCTGCAGCTCACCCACTCCAAGCTGTCGATGCATTGCAACATCGTGACGCAGAACAACCCGTACCTGATGGAGATCTGCGGCGAGAACTGGGTGGAGATCAACCGCGTCGACGCGCAGAAGTACGGAATCGTCGACGACGCGTACGTGATCGTCGAGTCGCCGAAGGACAAGATCCGCATCCGGGCGAAGGTGGTCGAGGGGCTGGTGCCGGGCTGCGTGAGCGTGCGCCACGGCCACGGCTTCGGCCACTGGGCGATGGGTTCGGTGGCCAAGGGCAAGGGCGCGCACTCCAACAACCTGATGGACACGCACACCAGCCCCATCTCGGGTGCCAACTGCTACAACGAGTGCAAGGTCCGGGTGCGTCCGGCCTGAAGCGCCGCGCGGAACCAGGCGGGACACCCGGACAGGACGACAGGAGGACGACGTGCAACACGGCTTCTATTTCGATCACCAACGCTGCGTGAAGTGCCATGCGTGCGAGATCGCGTGCAAGAGCTGGAACGAGATCGACACCGGTCCGCGGTGGCGCGAGGTCGTCAAGATCGAGTCCGGCACGTTTCCCGCCGTGACGGCGATGAACGTGTCGATGGCCTGCATGCATTGCGGCGACGCGCCGTGCCGCACGGCGTGCCCGGTCTCGGCGATCAGCAAGAGCGCCGCCAACGGCATCGTGACCGTCGACCCCAACAAGTGCATCGGCTGCGGCTTCTGCGCGTGGGCGTGCCCGTTCAACGCGCCGCAGCTCTCCGCCGAAGCGGGCAAGATGGAGAAGTGCAACTTCTGCCAGACGCCGGGCAAGGAGCGCCCGCTCGACCTGCCCCGCGCCTGCGAGGAGATCTGCCCGACCGGCGCGATCCGCTCCGGCCCGATGACGCTGCTCGCCACTCTCGGCCGCGAGAGCGCCGCGGCGCGGCTGGGCAAGGCCGGCGTGCAGGGTCTTCCGGGGTTGATCCTCGACGCGCAGCGGCAGTTCGGGGCGGGGGTCTGATGCGCGACCCAATCCCGGCGCCGGCGGGCGGCGCATCTTGAGCGTGCCGAAGACGAGGACGCACGCGCTGCCGGACCTCCCCAACGTCGATCCCGACCTGTTCGAGCGGCCCTCGCTCGAGCGCTTCGCGGCCTTCGCGCCGTCCACGCATCCGCCGCGCTTCCTGCTGCTCTACGGCTCGGTGCGCGAGCGCTCGTACAGCCGCTTCCTCGCGCAGGAGGCCGGCCGGCTGCTGCAGGCGATGGGCGGCGAGGTGCGCATCTACGACCCTGCGGGGCTGCCGCTGCCCGATGCCGTCCCCGACACCCATCCCAAGGTCGTAGAGCTGCGCCAGCTTGCGCAATGGGCCGAAGGCATGGTGTGGTCGTCGCCGGAGCGGCACGGCGCGATGTCCGGCATCATGAAGGCGCAGATCGACTGGATACCGCTGACGCTGGGCGCGGTGCGTCCGACGCAGGGCAAGACGCTGGCGGTCACGCAGGTCTGCGGCGGCTCGCAGTCGTTCAACGCCGTCAACCAGATGCGCGTGCTGGGCCGGTGGATGCGGATGATCACCATTCCCAACCAGTCGTCGGTGGCCAAGGCGTTCCAGGAGTTCGACGATGCGGGGCGGATGAAGCCCTCGGCGTACTACGAGCGCGTCGTCGACGTGATGGAGGAGTTGGTCAAGTTCACGCTGCTCACCCGCGACGTCGCACCGTTCCTCGTCGACCGCTACAGCGAGCGGCGGGAGAGCGCGGAGGAGCTGTCGCGGCGCGTCAACCAGCGCGCGATCTGAGCGTCGAGTCGGGGACAAACGCTGCGCCGGACAGGCAGGAAATTCAATCGCGCGGGCCAGCATCCGACGCGTCCCCGTTGCGCCAACACCGACCGAGCACGACCATGCATCTGCAACCCGAAGCGATTCCCGCGGCGCTGGCGTCGGCACTGACGCACCACCACGCGGGCCGGCTGGCGCAGGCGCAAGAGATCTACCGGCAGGTGCTGGACGCGGCGCCGGACCATCCGCAGGCGCTGCACCTGCTGGGCATGATCGCGTTCCAGCGCGGGCAGGGCGCGGACGCGCTCGCGCTTGTGACGCGCGGGATGCCCGGGAATGCCTCCGATCCGGGCTGCTGCCGCGACTTTGGCGACGTGCTCGCCGCGCTCGGACGGCACGCCGAGGCGGTCCAATGGTACGGCAAGGCGCTCGTGGGGGCGCCGGAGGATGCCGACGCGCATTTCAACCTCGGCAACGCGCTCCTCGCGCTGGGCCGGATGGAGCAAGCGGCGGCGAGCTACCGCGCGACGCTCGCGCGCGTGCCCGGCGACGCGGACGCGCACAACAACCTGGCCACCGCGCTGCAGGCGCTCGGACACGCCGACGACGCGATCGCCAGCCTGCGCAAGGCGGTGTCGCTGCGGCCTGGCTCCGCCGACCTGCGCTTCAACCTCGGCAACGTGCTGCGCGATCGCGGCAACCTGGACGAAGGCGCCGGCTGTTACCGCGCCGCGCTCGCCCTCAAGCCCGATCACGTGCCAGCGCACGTCAACCTTGCGCGGCTGCTGCAATACCAGGGACGGTTTGGCGAGGCGGCGCGCAGTTCCGCCCGGGCGCTGGAGCGCGCGGACACCCCGGCGCTGCGCAGCAACTTCGCGCAGTGCGTCGCCGGCCTCGAATTCACCGCCGACGACGCGCCGCTGCGCCGCCTGCTCGCGCGGGCGATATCCGAGGCGTGGGCGCGGCCGACCGCCCTGGCGCGGGCCGGGGCGTCGCTGGCGCGGCAGGATCCGCGCATTGCCAGGTGCGTGGCCCGGGCGTCCCAGGCATGGCCGCGGCGCCTCGGTGCGGCCGAGCTGTTCGGCGCCTCCGGCCCGGATCTCCTCGCCGGCGATCCCTTGTTGCGCGCGTTGCTGGAAACGGCGCCCGTCTGCGATGCCGGGCTCGAGCGGCTGCTGACGATGGCGCGGGCAAACCTGCTGGAGGCCGCGCCGGCCGGCGAAGGGCCCGGGGTGCAGGACGACGACGTACTGGCATTGCGCTGCGCGCTCGCGCGCCAGTGCTTCGTCAACGAATACGTTTGGGACGTGACCGACGGCGAGGCCGACGCGCTGGAGGCGCTGGCGCGCCGGCTCGACGCGGCGCTGCGGTCGGGAGACGTCGTCCCTGCGTCGTGGGTGATCGCGTTCGCGGCGTACCGTCCGCTCGGGTCGCTCGCCGCGGCGCAGGCATTGGCGCAGCGGTCGTGGCCGCCGGCGGTCGGCGCGCTCTTCGCGCAGCAGGTCGCGCAGCCGCTGGCCGAGCGCGCGCTCGGGGATGCCGTCCCGGCACTGACCGAGGTGGCCGACCCGACGTCACTCGCCGTGCGGCAGCAGTATGAGGAAAATCCCTACCCGCGATGGGTGCGGGCCGCATCCGTGGCGCCCGCACCGTCGGTCGAAACGTACGTGCGCCAGTTCATCCCGCGCGAGCCGTTCGCGCTGCCGGGAAAGGGCGACGACGTCGACATCCTGGTCGCCGGCTGCGGGACGGGGCAGCAGTCGATCGAGACGGCGCAGCGGTTTCCGGCGGCGAGGGTGACGGCACTCGACCTCAGCCGCTCGAGCCTCGCCTACGCGGTGCGCATGACGCGCGAGCTGGGCGTGGCGAACGTCGAGTACGCGCAGGGCGACATCCTCCTGCTGCCTTCGACGGGCAGGACGTTCGACGTCATCGAGGCGATGGGCGTGCTGCACCACCTCGCCGATCCGCTCGCGGGATGGCGCGCGCTCGCGTCGGTGCTGCGGCCCGGCGGGTTCATGCTCGTGGGCCTCTACAGCGAGCGCGCCCGCGCTGCCGTCGTCGCCGGGCAGGCGTTCGTTGCCGCGGGGGGCTACAGCGCCGGCGCCGCGGACATCCGCCGCTGCCGGCAGGCGATGCTGGCCGCCGGCGACGGCGCGCCGTTCGCCTCGCTGACGGCGGCGCGCGATTTCTATTCGACCAGCGAATGCCGCGACATGCTGTTTCACGTCAACGAGCACCGTTTCACGCTGCCGCAGGTCAAGGCCGCGCTCCTGCGGCTTCCCCTGCGCTTCCTCGGCTTCGTGCTGCCGCCGGACGTCACCGGCGCCTACCGGGCGCGCTTTCCCGAGGCGGCCGCGACGGATCTCGACCGGTGGGACGCGTTCGAGGCCGAGAATCCCGCGACGTTTCTCGGCATGTACACGTTCTGGGTGCAAAGGCCCGCCGACGCCTGATGCAGCGGGCCTAGCGCGAGCAGCATCCGGGCGCGCAACAGGACTGGGGCTTGACCGCGCGGATGAAGGCGCTGACGAACTTGCCGTCGACCTCCATCGCCATGGCGTCGCCGTCGAAGCCCTCGCGGGCAAGGAACGTCCGCGCGTCGTCGGCGCCGTAGACACGCGTGACTTCCACGTCGATGGCGCCGAAGCCCGCCCCGGCGAGCTTGCTTCGGTAGTCGGCCTCGGAAAGCGCGCCGGCCACGCAGCCGACCCACAGCTCCATGCTCCTGCGGATGGCCGCCGGCACCGCACCGCGCACGACGACGTCGGAGACCGCGAAGCGTCCGCCGGGCTTGAGCACGCGGAAGGCTTCCGCGAGCACCCGGTCCTTGTCGCCGGAGAGGTTGATCACGCAGTTCGAGATGATCACGTCCACCGAGTTGTCCGGCAGCGGGATGTGTTCGATCTCCCCCTTCAGGAACTCGACGTTCGGCAGGCCGCTCTTGCGGCGGTTCTGCTCGGCGAGTGCCAGCATCTCGTCGGTCATGTCGAGGCCGTAGGCCTTGCCCGTCGGCCCGACGCGCCTGGCGGACAGCAGCACGTCGATGCCGCCGCCCGAGCCGAGGTCGAGCACCGTCTCGCCCGGCTTCAGTTCGGCGAGCGCGGTGGGGTTGCCGCATCCCAGCGACGCGATCAGAGCGGCATCGGGGACTTCGCCCGCCTGTCCGGCGTCGTAGAGGTTGGCGGTGATCGGATCGCAGCAGTCCATGGCGCCCGGCGCGCCGGCGCAGCATCCGTCCTGGCCGGCCTTCACCCGCAAGGCGGCGTGGCTGTACTTCTCGCGTACGACCTCCTTCACATCGTTTGGCGCTGTCATGGATGACCCCTTTCGTCAGGAGGCGGCGACGATGTCTTGCGGTTCGACCGCCCGGTTGCAGCTGCGGCGTCCGGCGCAGCGGCGTGGAACGCATTTCTATGTTTCGATAATACTCGAAATAAAGCCAATGTCAAGCCGCGGCGCAAAGCCCCCGGGCGCGCGGGCGACGAGCCGTCGGCACGGCGAGTCCGGGGCGCGTCCGGCGCCAGGGCCAACGCCGTCGGAAAGAACGCGTCGCCGTTCACCAGGATGTCGAAGCGGTTGCCGGACAGGAGGGCTGGCCCTGGCGATAAGTCCCGGGTGCTCGCGCGAATCGAGGCTCCGCCGTGTCGTGGAACTACTGCACCGTCTCCCCGATCTGCACCTTGCCTTCCTGGAGGTTGAGCGCGAGCGGACCCGCGGCGATCGGCGCCGATGAGTTCGGTAGCGCACGGACACGCATCGGTTGTCGCGCGTACGTTCAGTGCCGGAGGCGGGATGTGCTGCGTTGAAAGCCGCGGCACACGGCGCGCGTGGGCGCGCTACGTGGCCTGCCGCACTTGACCGGGGAAGCGAAATGAAGCGAGCGCAGGTCGACGTGGCCATCATCGGTGCCGGGACGGCAGGTTATTCCGCCTACCGCGCCGCCCGGGCCGCCGGCGCGACCGCGATGCTGGTCGAAGGCGGCGCGTACGGGACCTCGTGCGCGCGCGTCGCCTGCATGCCGAGCAAGCTGCTCATCGCCGCCGCGGACGCCGCCCACGCCGTCAGAGCCGCGCCGGCCTTCGGTGTGCAGCACGACGGCGCCGTCCGCGTCGACGGGCGCGCGGTCATGGATCGGGTCAGGCGCGAGCGCGACCGGTTCGTCGATTTCGCGGTGCGCGACGTCGAGCGCATCCCGGCAGCCGATCGCCCGCGTGGCCAGGCCGTTTTTGCGGACGATCACACGCTGGAGGTCGGCGGGCACACACGCATCGAAGCCAGGGCCGTGGTCATCGCGACTGGCTCGGAAGCCACGCGCCCGGAGTCCTTCGCTGCGCTGGGCGACCGCGCGATCATCAGTGACGACATTTTCGGCTGGCAGGATCTGCCGCCGTCGGTGGCCGTGATCGGCACCGGCATCATCGCCCTCGAACTCGGGCAGGCGCTGCATCGACTCGGCGTCCGGGTCGCGATGCTGGGCCGCGGCGGACGGGTGGGGCCCATCAGCGATCCGGAGATTCTCACCTGCGCGGTCGCCACCTTCGCGGAAGAGTTGGCGCTGGAGCCCGCTGCAGGCGTCGTCGACATGCGCCGCGACGGGGACGGCGTCGCCATCCGCCGCACGACGCCCGATGGCGCCATGCGTGTCGAGAACTTCGACCTTGTCCTGTTCGCCACCGGTCGGGCGCCGCGCGTCAGGGACATCGGACTCGAGAAGACGTCGCTCAAGCAGGGCGCCGGCGGCGCGCCCGAGTACGATCACGCGACCACCCGGGCGGCGAGCGCCGGCGCGGGCAGCGACATCTTCATCGCCGGCGACGTGGGCAACTTCATCGCGCTGCAGCACGAGGCGGCCGACGAAGGACGCATCGCCGGCACCAATGCCGCGCGTCTCGCGCTGGGCCGGTCGGTCCAGCCGGGGCTGCGCCGCGCGCCGATCGCCGTGGTGTTCACCGATCCGCAGATCGGCATCGTCGGTGGCGGCTTTCGCGCATTGCAACCGGGCAGCTTCGCGACGGGGCAGGTGAGTTTCGCGGACCAGGGGCGCGCGCGGATCATGCTGCGCAACAAGGGCCTGATGAACGTCTACGCCGATCTCGCGACCGGTCGCTTTCTTGGCGCCGAAATGCTTGCGCCGGGCGGCGAGCACCTGGCGCACCTGCTGGCGTGGGCGTTGCAGAACCGGATGACCGTCGAGCAGATGCTCGCCATGCCCTACTACCACCCGGTGCTGGAAGAGGCTCTGCGCACCGCCTTGCGCGACGTCAGCGCCAAACTGCGGGCTGCCCGGCGCGCCGGCGCGGCGCCTGCCTGATTTCCGCTCAGCTCCGCGGACGCCGGCGCCGGAACCACGACGATCGTGTCGCCGCCGGTGCGGCCCTTCTCGCCCTTGGCACCGTCGACGCCGGCCATTCCGGTCGAGCCCGTTGCACCGGTTGAACCCATTGCCCCGGTCGAGCCGGTCGCGCCGGTGTCGCCCTTTTCGGCCGGCGCGCCCGGCGCGCCCTGGGGCCCCGCGGGGCCGGGAACGGCAACGGTGGCCGGGGCCGCCGCAGGCACGACCACCGTCGGTCGGTCGCAGGCGCTCAGTGCCAAGCCGCAGAGGGCTGCCGCAATTGCAATCGGGTATCGCATGATCATTGTTCCTTTATGCTGGTGGTGAACAGAACCGGGCGCCGTATTGCGCTGCGGCCATTCTGCGTCTGCGCTGCGGCGTCGTCTGTGCGCCGTCGCGCATAACAGGATGCCGCGTTCCGGCGCATTGCAGGACGGCGCCGGGCCGCTGGGCGCGCGGCAGCCCTGCGTTCCGATTGCGCCCGCGCGGAAGAGCGGTGGATTACAATGCTCCCCGGCACCGCGCTCGTCGGTGCCACGCCGGCGAGCACCCCGGCTCGGCGAATGGCTGCGCGATGCGCTGTACCCGCGAGCGCGACGAGGGTTCGGCGCGACGCCGCAGCGAACGGCACAGGAGACCTGCGATGAACAAGACCCTGACGTTGGCATTGGCGCTCCCGCTCGTGCTCGGCGGCTGCCAGACCTGGGGCCCGACCTGGAGCGAAGTCACCGGCGCACGCTTCCCCTCGGGCGAGATCAACCAGTTCCGGCGCCCGGCCAACATCGAGAACATCGATGGCCGCAGCGCGTTCCCGGCGAACCCCATCCGCATCGAACCCGGCATGCGCCGCCTGGTGCTGAGCGCGCCGGCGCCGGGATGGCCCGGGGGCAGCGACCTGCAGGTGATGATGCTCGACGCGGCGCCCTGCCAGCGCTATTACGTCAACGCCCAGTTCAGGAACCAGGTCGAGCGCGAATGGACGCCGGTGATCGATTTCGTCGAGCCCATCGCCGGCTGCCGGATCGAGGAGAAGAAGCCGTAGGCGCGCGTGATCGTCGACGTTGACTGTTCCGCGTTGAAGCATCCGGCGGCGCCGAGCAAGGTATTCGTCGACAGGGATCGAGCGGTTGCAGGCGCGGAGCACTCCGCGGGACGGCGGAGCACCACGCATTCGCCGGCATGAGTTCGACGGAGAATGCGGAAGTGCTCGACGCCGCGCTGACGCTGATTCATACGCGCCAGCACACGTCCCCCAAGCGGCTTGGCGATCCCGGACCCGACCGCGAACAGATCGAGCAGATCCTGACCGCCGCGGGCGCGGCGCCCGATCACGGACTCCTGACGCCGTGGCGGCTGGTGGTCATCCCGCCGGAGCGACGGCACCTTCTGGCCGAAGCTTTCGCCGACGCGCTCGTCGAGCGCGATCCCGAAGCGACGGCGCAACAGCGGCAGGAGGCGCGGGAGAAGGCCCACCGGGGACCGTTCCTCGTCATGGCGATCGCGCGGCTCGATCCCGCGCTCGGCGACACGCGTCCGCAGGAGCGGTTGATCAGCGCGGGCTGCGCGGTGCAGAACATGCTGCTCGCCGCCCACGCCATGGGCTTCGGCGCCGGCCTGTCCAGCGGCAGGGCTCTGTATTCCGCCCCGATGCGGCGGCTGTTCGGGCTGGCCGCGCACGACCACCCGCTTTGCTTCATGACCGTGGGCACGGTGCAGAAGCGCAAGGCGGCCAGGGTGCGGCCGACCATGGGCGACTACTGCTCCACACTGTAGCCGGGTGTCGGCCCGCGGTGGACTGGCGCACGCGACGCCGGCAGGCGCGGTGCCTGGCGGCATGCACGCGTCAGGCAGTCACGGCTTGGCTCCCGCCTCGTACCAGCCCTTGCTGGCGTTGACCACCTTCACCACCAGCAGCATGACCGGAACCTCGATCAGCACGCCCACCACGGTTGCCAGCGCCGCGCCGGAATCGAAGCCGAACAGGCTGATGGCGGCCGCCACCGCCAGCTCGAAGAAGTTCGACGCCCCGATCAGCGCGGAGGGGCAGGCGATGCTGTGCTTCTCGCCGACGGCACGGTTGAGCAGATAGGCCACCGACGAATTGAAGAACACCTGGATGAGGATCGGCACCGCGAGCAGGGCGATGATGAGCGGCTGCTTCAGGATGGCTTCGCCCTGGAAGGCGAACAGCAGCACCAGCGTGGCCAGCAGCGCCGCGATGGACCACGGGCCGATCCTTGCCATCACCGCATCGAACGCGACGCGGCCCGCGGCGCCGCCGTCGCCCAGCAGCGCCCTGCGCCACAGCTGCGCGAGCCCCACCGGGATCACGATGTAGAGCACGACCGAGGTGAGCAAGGTCGACCAGGGCACGGTGATCGCGGAGATGCCGAGCAGGAAGGCGACCAGCGGCGCGAAGGCGAAGACCATGATGCTGTCGTTCAACGCGACCTGCGACAGGGTGAACAGCGGGTCGCCGTTGGACAGGCGGCTCCAGACGAAGACCATCGCCGTGCACGGCGCCGCGGCGAGCAGGATCAGCCCGGCGATGTAGCTGTCGAGCTGGTCGGCCGGCAGCAGCGGCGCGAACAGGTTGCGGATGAACAGCCAGCCGAGAAACGCCATCGAGAACGGCTTGACCAGCCAGTTCACGAACAGCGTGACGCCGATGCCGCGCGCATGCTGCCGGACCTCCTGCAGCGCGCCGAAGTCCACCTTCATCAGCATCGGGATGATCATCACCCAGATCAGCAGCCCGACCGGCAGGTTGACCCGCGCGATCTCCAGCCGGCCGATCGCCTGGAACACGCCGGGCAGGAACTGGCCGAGGGCGATGCCCGCGACGATGCACAGCAGCACCCAGACGCTCAGGTACCGCTCGAACACGCTCATGGGCGCGCCCGCGGATGGCTTGATCGCGACAGCAGATTGGGCAGACATGGGAGCTTCACCGTCCTTCGACGCTTAATATTTCGATCAATGTCGAAATGTTAGACGAGATCGGCGCGCGGGTCCACCGCCGCAGGGACCGGAAACGACGCAATGCGCGTGTTTCGTTTGATCTCGGTCAACTTCGGTCGCCGGCCGGATCGCCCGTGCCCCGGCCCCGGCAACCCGCCCGCGGCGAGGATGCCGGCGGCCGGCGCGGCAGACCCCGCGGCGGCAGAGTCCTCATGGCGATCGTTTTCGGCGGACCCGACGCGCGGTCGTTTATACTTCCGGGCGTCCTCTCATCCTCTCCGTCCGCGCATGAGCTTCTCCCTGCCGCCGCACCTCGAAGAGCTGGTCCTGCAGAAGGTGGCGTGCGGACAGTACGACTCTGTCCGGCAGGTGATGGAGGAGGCCCTGCACCTGCTCGAGGAGCGCGACCGGATTCGCGTGATGCGCCGCGAGCGCCTCGTCGACGAGATCGCCAAGGGCATCTACCAGGCGGACAACCGCCAGCTCGTGGATCGGGCCGAGGTCTACGCCGCGTTGCGGCGCAAGCCCGCGTCGGCGAACGAGTAGCCGCACGGCCGACGCCGGAATGCGCACACCGACCAATCACAAGGCGGCATTGGCGGCGTTGACGGGCCTCGCGCAGCAGACCCGGCTGGCAATCTTTCGTCTGCTGGTGGAGCAGGGGCCGGCCGGCCTCGCCGCCGGGGCCATCGCCGAGCGCCTGGGCATTGCCAACGCGACGCTCTCGTTCCACCTCAAGGAGCTCGCGCACAAGGGCCTCGTCACGCCGCACCAGGCGGGACGGTTCATCTACTACAGCGCCAACTACGCGACCATGAACACGCTGGTCGCCTACCTCACAGAGAACTGCTGCCGGGTTGCCGCGTGCGACGTCGCCTGCGCGCCGCCGGCGCGGCCCAGGAAAAGCGCGTGACCGACACGCCGCCGGACGACATGACGATGCGCCTCCGGTTGCCCGCCATGATCGCGGCGCCGCTGTCACCGGGCTGTAACACGACGGATCCAGACTCGACGTTTCTATGAAACCAGAAGCGTTGGGGGCAGGACGATGGGCGAGGAAAAGGTGTTGAACGTTCTGTTCCTGTGCACGCACAACTCGGCCCGCAGCATTCTCGCCGAATCGATCATGAGCTACGTGGGGCGCGGGAAGTTCAAGGGCTACTCGGCAGGCAGCCACCCGGCGACGCGACCCAATCCCCTGGCCATCGCGACGCTCGCGCACCTGCGCCTGCCCAGCGAGGGGCTCTACAGCAAGAGCTGGGAGGAGTTCGCCAGGCCGGGGGCGCCGGAACTGCATTACGTCTTCACCGTCTGCGACAACGCGGCCAACGAGGTCTGCCCCGTCTGGCCGGGCCAGCCGATTTCGGCGCACTGGGGTGTGGAGGATCCCTCGCTGTTCGAGGGCACGGACGAGCAGAAGCTCAAGGAGTTCGCGCGGGTTGCGCTGATACTCAAGCGCCGGATCGAGCTGTTCGCGAGCCTTCCCCTCGAAAAGCTGGATCGGCTGATGCTGCAACACAAGATCCGGGACATCGGGAAGGTCAGGGATTGAAGCGGTCGGATGGCCTCGTCGCCTGCCGGCAGTACGGCGCGTAGTACGACGCATTTGTCACCGGCCGGAGCGCGTGGTACGGTCGAGCCTCGACGCCGAGGCGCGCGCAACCGGTGGCCGGCCAATGACCAGCAAGAACATCCTGTTCACGTTCCAATCCTGCGCGGACATCAACGACATCTGGGAAGCGATCGCGACCCCCCGCAGCCCGTGGAGCGCTTACGACCCGTCGCGGCTGACCGCGGCGGAGCAGTTCGCCGAGCAGTTCGAGAAGGTCTGCGAGCTGCTGCCCCGGCATCCGGAGGTCGGGTCGCGGCGCGACGACCTGAATCCCGGCGTGTGCAGCGTGCCGATCCAGCGGTACGTGATGTTCTACCGCACGCGCGGCGAAAGCGTCGAGGTGCTGCGGGTGCTGCGCGCCGGGCTCGACGTGGAGGCCGGCGCGCCCGCGTGAGGTCGGGGCCCCGCAGGGCAGCCGGACCGCACGGTGTTTGCGCCAGGCCAAAGAAAGGCGGCAGGCATTGCGGGAGACTGGCGACTGTCCCGCGCCCGTGCCGCGACCGACGTTGCAAGGAGAACACGATGAGCAAGCTCGAAATCTTCGAATCCGCGATGTGCTGCCCCACCGGCGTCTGCGGCGTCGACGTCGACGACGCGCTGGTGCAGTTCAACGCCGACCTGCAGTGGCTGGCCGAGCAGGGCGTGGACGTTGCCCGCCACAACCTCACCCATGACGCCGCGGCCTTCGTCGCCAACCCGGTCGTGGTCAAGGAGATCGAAGCCGGCATGGACCGCCTGCCGCTGGTCCTGGTCGACGGTCAGGTGATGTCGACGGGACTCTACCCGTCGCGTCCGCAGCTCGCCCGCAAGCTCGGCCTGCGGCCGGCGGCGAACGCGCTGCGCATCCCCATCGCCAGCTGCGGCTGCAAGCCCGGAGAATGCTGACCCCCGAAGCTCACTGCGTTCGCCTCCCCCCGAGGGGGCGCTCAGCGCCCTTCGGGCGGCCGCGCGGGCGCTGAGGAAACCGCTCCCATGCAGTTGCCTGTCGCGTCGACCCGCTACCTCTTCTTCACCGGCAAGGGTGGCGTCGGCAAGACGTCGCTGTCCTGCGCCACCGGGCATACGGCTGGCCGAGGCCGGCAGGCGCGTGCTGCATCGTCAGCACCGACCCGGCGTCGAACCTCGACGAGGTGCTCGAGACGGCGTTGACCGGGGTGCCCGACGCCGATTGCCGGCGTGCCCGGACTCTGCGCGCTCAACATCGATCCGGAGGCGGCCGCCGCAGCGTACCGCGAGCGGATGGTGGCGCCGTATCGCGGCGTCTTGCCCGCGGCGGCGATCCGCACGATGGAGGAGCAGTTCTCCGGCGGCTGCACGGTCGAGATCGCGGCGTTCGACGAGTTCGCCGAGCTGATCGGCGCGCCGGCGCGCGACGACGGACTTCGATCACGTGATCTTCGACACGGCGCCCACGGGGCATACGCTGCGGCTGCTCGACGCTGCCCTCCGCGTGGACCGATTTCCTGGACACCGGCACCACCGGCGCCTCGTGCCTCGGGCCGCTCGCCGGCCTCAAGAAGCAGCAGTCGCTCTACGCCGCGACGGTCGCCGAGCTCGCCGACGCCGCGCGGACCACGGTCGTGCTCGTGGCGCGGCCCGAGTCCTCGGCGCTGCGCGAGGCCGAGCGCACCCGCGCCGAGCTGGCCGAGCTCGGCGTGCGCAACCAGGTGCTGGCCGTCAACGGACGCTTCTCGCCCGTTGCGGCGACCGACGCGATCGCCGACGCGATGGCGCGCCGGCAGGCGGGAGGCGCTCGCGTCGATGCCAGAGGCGCTTGCCGCGCTGCCGCGCACGCAAACACCGCTGCTGGCGCAGGGGATGGTCGGACTCGCGGCGTTGCGCGCGATGCTGCACCCGGAAACCTTGTCGGCCCGCCCGCCCGCGACAGCGGCGACCTGCGCGCTGCCGCCGGGACTGCGCGCGCTGATCGACGACGTCGAGGTCGCGGGCCACGGGCGTCATCATGACGATGGGCAAGGGCGGCGTGGGCAAGACCACCGTCGCGGCGGCCATCGCGCTGGCGCTGGCGCAGCGCGGCCACCGCGTGCTGCTGTCGACCACCGATCCCGCCGCGCACGTCGCGTGGACGCTCGGCGAGGCCGTCCCGGGCCTGACGGTCGGCCGCATCGATCCGGCGGAGGAAGTCCTGCGCTATCGCGCCGCCGTGCTGGCGAAGGCGGGCAAGAACCTCGACGCCAACGGCAGGGCCATGCTCGAGGAGGACCTGCGCTCGCCCTGCACCGAGGAGATCGCGGTCTTCCGCGCGTTCGCGCGCACGGTCGACGAAGCCAGGGACGGCTTCGTCGTGCTCGACACGGCGCCGACCGGCCACACGATCCTGCTGCTGGATTCGGCGGAGGCCTACCACCGCGAAGTCCTGCGCACGCAGGGCGATCTGCCCGAAGCCGTCCGGCAACTGCTGCCGCGGCTGCGCGACCCCGCCTTCACGCGCGTGTTCATCGTCACGCTCGCCGAGCCCACGCCGGTGCACGAGGCCGAGCGCCTGCAGGCGGACCTGCGGCGGGCGGGCATCGAACCGCATGCCTGGGTGATCAACCAGAGCCTCCTCGCCAGCGGGACGGCCGACGCGGTGCTGGCCCTGCGCGGCGCCTACGAAATCCCGTTCATCGAACGCGTCGCCGACGCTACGCGCAAGGACAGGGTCGCGCTGATCCCGTGGCTGCCGGTGCCTCCGGTGGGGATCGCCGGCTTGCTGCGCATGGCCGAGTAGGTTCGCGGCCTCCCGTGGCCTGCGCCGCGGCTACCCGCCCCAGGTGGGGTCGAGCGTGAACAATTCCTGCGGCATCGCCACGCCCTTCATCGCGTAGCGGCCGAGGCTCACCAGCCGGGATCGCGCCGCGCCGGCCTCATCGGCGAACGCCGACGACACGATCACCGACTTGTCGAGCGATCCGCACAGCGCTTCGATGCGCGCCGCTTCGTTGACCGCCGGCCCCAGCACGGTGAAGTCGAGGCGGCGCGGGCTGCCCACGTTGCCGTACAGGAGCTCGCCGATGTGCAGGGCGAGGTGCAGGTCGGTCACGGGCAGGCCCGCCGCCCTGCGCCGGTCGCGCAGCACGGCGAGGCGGTGGCGCTGGCCCTCCGCGGCGTCGAGCGCCCTGATGCACGCGTGCACCGGTTGCTCGTCCGGGAAGAACGCGAGGATGCCGTCCCCCATGAACTTCAGGACGTGGCCGCCGTGCGCCTCGATCGCCTCCACCTGCGCTTCGGCATAGTCGTTGAGCAGCGCGAGCACGCCTTCCGGGCCGACGGTCTCGGAAATGCGCGTGAAGCCGACGAGGTCGGCGTACCAGACCACCGCGCGGATGCGCTCGGCGCGGCCGCGCACGATGTTGCCGGCGAGCACGCGCTGCGCGGCGTCGCTGCCGAGATACGTGGTGACCATCGTGCGCGCGACGCGGCTGGTCGTCTGCAGCATGAAGGCGAGTGCGAGCGGCGGCATGATCCGGTCGAGCAGCGCGATCTCGGCATCGGAGAATCCGCCGGCGCGATCGGTCGTCCACGACCCGATCACGCCGCGGATGTCGCCGAGGCGCGTGCCTTCGCCGATCGGCGCGACGAACGCCGCGTAGTCGGTCGTGCCCTGGTCCTGCAGCGTGTCGAGCAGCGGGAACTCGCCGCGGCGGTAGCCGGCGTCGAGACGCCGGCGCAGGTGGTGCTCCCCGGTCTCGACCAGGCGGAAGAACGGGCTGCTCTTCCAGTCTTCGTTGACGACGGCGTCGGTGGTGCGCGTGAACACTTCCTCGCCGGCGCCCTGTCCCCGCTTCCACCGCACGCCGCGGCCGTCGAGGATGGGGTCGAGCAGGTCGCCGCTGACCGACACGCGCAGGACCGGAACGCCCGCCGCGCCCAGCCGCTCGCACACGCCCGTCAGTATCGCGGCGTCGTCCTTCCCCGCGAGCGCGGCGCCCACGATCCACTCGGCCAATTCCGTCTGCAGCTGCTGCGTCATCGCGACCGGGAACGCGTCGTTGAGGGAGAGGCGCAACCTACCACACGGTGCGGGCGACTCAAAGCCGCGGCCGCGCAGCGCCGGGGCGATCGGCGCCGCCGCAATCGCCGTACAATCAGCGGCCGGAGAACGGCCGGCTCCTTCCGGTCCCGCCCGCGTGCCGAATCTTCCCGACATCGAACTCGCCTTCCGCACGGCCACCGACCTGCATCGCGCCGGTGACGCCGACGGGGCCCGCCGCATGCTGCGCGAGATCGTGGCGCAGGCGCCGGACCACGCGGGCGCGCTGCACCGGCTCGGCGTCATCGCGCACCAGCGCGGGGAACTCGACGAGGCGCGCGCGGCGTTGGCGCGCGCGAGCCGCCTCGATCCGCGGCAGCCGGTCTTTGCGTACACGCTCGGCCTGGTGCTGCACGACCTGCGCGACTTCGAGCAGGCGGCGGCGAGCTACCGCGACGCCATCGCCCGCCGGCCGTCCTTTGCCGAGGCCTGGAACAACCTCGGGCTGGTGCTGCAGGACGCCGGCAGGCTCGACGAGGCGCGGCAGGCGCTGGAGGAGGCCCTGCGCGTTCGCCCCGACTATCCCGCGGCTGCCGGCAACCTCGCCAACGTCCTGTACGCGCTCGGCATCGAGCTTGCCGCGCGCAACCGGGCGCGCGATGCCATTGCCTCCTTCGGCGCCGCGCGGCAATTGCGCCCGCAGAGCATCGGCGCCGCGATCGAGGAGGCATTGACGCTGCCGATGGTCTGCGCGTCGGCGGCGGAGCAGGACGCGTGGCGGACGCAGTACGCGCGCGGTCTCGAATCCCTGCATGCGGCGCTGCCGTCGTTCGCCGGCCTTCCCACGGCGACCGTGCTCGGGGGCCTCACCCACACCAACTTCCTGCTTGCGTACCAGGGCCGCGACGACCTCGCGCTGCAGTCGCGCTACGGCGATTTCGTCCACGCGCTGCTGGAACGGGCGGCGCCCGAATGGATGCGACCGCTCGCGCGTCCGGTGGTGACGGGCCGCCGCGATCCGCGTCGGATTCGTGTCGCGGATGTTCACGCACTCCACCGTGGGGCTGTATTTCAAGAGCTGGATCACGGGCCTCGACCGCTCGCGCTTCGAGATCGACGTGTTCTCGGCTGTCGCCGGCCGACGATGCCGTCACCGACGAGATCCGCGCGGCGAGCGATCACTTCGTCGCCCGCGCGCGGCGCGTTCGGCGGACGTCGCGCAGGCGATCCGCGAGCGCGCCCCGGACGTCCTCGTCTACCCGGAACTCGGCATGGACGCGCGCACGTTCGCGCTGGCGGCGTTGCGCCTCGCGCCGATCCAGTGCGCGGGCTGGGGCCATCCGGTGACCACCGGCCTGCCCAACGTCGACTGCTTCCTGTCGGCGGCGGCCGTGGAACCGGCCGGGGCGCAGGCGCATTACCGCGAGCGGCTGGTGCTCCTTCCCGGGATCGGCACCGCGTATCCGGGGCCGCGCCTGCCCGACCCGAAGCCCCGCGCGGCGCTGGGCCTGCCCGACGAGCGCACCCTCTACCTCTTTCCGCATTCGCCGTTCAAGGTCCACCCCGACAACGACGCGCTGGTCGCGCGGGTCCTGGCCGCCGACGAGCGCGGCACGCTGGTTCTCTTCGAAGGCCGCAATGCCGAGGTGACGCGCGCGCTCACGCAGCGCCTGCAGCACGGCGCCGGCATCGACCCGGCGCGCATGGTCGTGCTGCCCGGGATGGAGCACGACGACTACCTGCGCGTGAACGCGGCGTGCGACGTGATGCTCGACAGCCTGCACTGGTCGGGGGGGAACACGTCGCTCGATGCGCTGGCCTGCGGCCTGCCGGTGGTCACCCTGCCGGGCGCCTTCATGCGCGGCCGCCAGAGTGCGGGCATCCTGACGCTCGCCGGCGTGCCCGAGCTGATCGCGCGCGACGGCGACGACTACGTGCGCATCGCGGCGCGCGTCGGCCGCGAGCACGGATGGCGTGCGGCGCTTGGCGCGCGCCTGCGGGCCGGTCAGGGGGCGGTGTTCGACCGCAGCGAGCCGGTGGCCGCGCTGCAGCGGTTCTTCGAGGAAGTCGCTACCGGCGCCGGATGGGCGCTTACCCCGTAACTACCGAAACTACACGCGGCGGCGGTACTCGCCCGTGCGGGTGTCGATCTCGATCTTGTCGCCGGTCGCGACGAACAGCGGCACCTGCACCATGTGGCCGCCGGTGATCTTCGCGGGCTTCAGCACCTTGCCCGACGTGTCGCCGCGCACGGCCGGCTCGGTGTAGGCGACCTCGCGCACGACGCTGGTCGGCAGCTCCACCGAGATGGCCTTGCCTTCGTAGAACGTGAGCTCGCAGGGCAGGCCGTCGTCGAGGTAGAACAGGGCGTCGCCCATGTTCTCCTTCTCGACTTCGTGCTGGTTGTACTCGCTGTCCATGAACACGTACATCGGATCGGCGAAGTACGAGTACGTCGCTTCCTTGCGCTCGAGCTGGATCGACGTCGAACTTCTCGTCGGCGCGATAGACCGTCTCGGTGCCGGAGCCCGAGAGCAGGTTCTTGAGCTTCATCTTCACGACCGACGCGTTGCGGCCGGACTTGTTGAATTCGGCCTTCTGGACCACCATCGGGTCGTTCCCGATCATGATCACGTTGCCGGCGCGGACTTCCTGGGCGATTTTCATTGCGGTTCCTGGCGAAAGGCGTGCCGGGTAAGGGCTGATTTGGGAAACCCAACATTATACGCCATTCCGGGCGCCTTGACCAGCCCGGCGGCGAGCTCCGGCAGCGCGGCGAGCTGCGCCGCCCATGCCGGTCCATGCTGCAGCAGATCGGGGCGCGCGCGTTCGAATTCCAGCCATGCGGCGCCGACCGGCGGGGCCTCGGGGTGCCGGTTCCAGGCCTGCCAGAAGCGGCGGATCGCCGCGCCGGCCGCCGGCGGCGAGCCCGGCCGTGTAGCGATCGAGCGAAGGCGGCGAGCTTCGCGCAGATGCGCGCCGGCGTCCTGCGCGTAGGGCTGCCAGACGCAGGGCCGCGCCGCCCACTGCGCGCGGACGAACGAATCCTCGCCGCGGACGAAGTTGACGTCGCAGGCCCACAGCAGCCGGTCGTAGACGTCCTGCGCGACGAAGGGGATCACGTGCACCGACAGCGGCCCGCGCGCCAGCGGGGCGGCGCCGCGGCGCGGGGCGGCGCGCCGCTCCAGTGTTCGAGCGCGGCGGTCGCGACCCCGTCCGGAACCACGCAGACCACGGCTTGCGCGCCGTCGGCCCACGCGTCGAGCAGCGCGGGCAGCGGCGCGTCGGGGTAGCAGAAGATCGACGCGCGGACCTCGTCCGGCGCCGGGACAGGAACGTGCAGCGATGCCCACAGCGCGGCCTGCGCCGATGCGTCGCGCAGCGAACGCGTCGCGCTCCCCGAAGAGGCCGCGCTCGCGCAGCAGGCCGCCGCTCGCCGCGGTGAATCCGGGGAACCAGAACCGGCGGGCGAGCGGCAGTCGCGGGTGCGGCGACGCGAGCCCGTGCGCGCCGTCCACCCAGGGCTCGGCGCTGAGGTACTCGAGGACGAACCAACGCGGCGGCCGCGTCCGCGCGGCCATCGCGCGCAGGTAGCCCTCGGGCAGCCCGCAGCCGAAGGCCTCGACGATCACGTCGGCAGCGGCGGCGTCGGGCAGCGGGTCGGTCCACCGTCGAACCGTGACGCCGCCGGCGCGCTGCGTCGCGGGGCCCGTCGCCACCCGCGGCTCGATGCGGGCGAGCGCCTCCGGCCGATCGAGCCACAGCGTGACCTCGAGGCCGTGCTCGGCGGCGAGCATGCGCGCGAGCCGCCACGCCACGCCCGCGTCGCCGAAATTGTCGACGACCGTGCAGAAGATGTCCCAGCGGGGAGGAACGGCGGTCATGTCGGTGCCCGCCCGGCCGCGCAGGGTGCGGCCGGGGGCTGTCGCATTGTAGGCTTCGACGCATTATCGCGCGGGCGTCGTGCCGCGGAGGATAATCGCGGCATCGCGTTCCAACCCGAGGCGCCGCCGATGCCCGACCCCATTGCCGACAGACTCACGATCGACGTCATCTCGGATGTCGTCTGCCCCTGGTGCTACATCGGCAAGCGCCGGCTCGAGGCGGCGCTGGGCGAACTCGCTGCGCGGGAGCCCGCGCTGCGGCCCTTCGTCAGCTGGCATCCGTTCCAGCTCAATCCCGACCTGCCCCGCGAGGGCATCGACCGCCGCGCGTACGTCGAGGGCAAGTTCGGCGGACCGGAACGCGCGCGCGAGGTCTACGAGCGCGTGCGCGGGGTCGGCGTGGAGGTCGGCATCCCGTTCGCGTTCGGCGCGATTGCGCGCCAGCCGAACACGCGCGACGCGCACCGTCTGATTTCCTGGGCGCAGGCGCAGGGCGACGCCGATCCGCTGGTCGAGCAGCTGTTCCGCGCGTATTTCGTCGAAGGTCGCTTCGTCGGCGATCACGCAGTCCTTGCGGCGATCGCGGGCGAGGCGGGATTGGACGCGGACGCCGCGCGCGCGTATCTCACGTCGGATCAGGGTGACGAAGCGATCGTGGCGATGGACCGCCGCGTGCGCGAGCTGGGTGTGGAGGGCGTGCCGTTCTTCATCTTCGACGGACGCATCGCGGTGTCGGGGGCGCAGGAGCCGCAGGTGCTCCTCGACGCGATTGCCGAGGCGCGCGCCCCGGCGCCCGCAGATGCGTAGCCCGAACGTAGCCCGGTGTTGAGCGCAGCGAAACCCGGGTGGTTGCGGCAACGGCCGCAGTTGCCCCGGGTTTTGCTGGGGGTCAGATAAGTGGGGTCAGACACTACTTTTTCAGCGGCAATGATTGAGGCTTCCAACGCCCGTTGAAAAGTAGTGTCTGACCCCCCCTTCCCGGGTTTCGCTGCGCTCGGGCTACGTCCGGGTTACGGGGCAGAGTAACGGGGCGGGAGGAAGCGAGCGATCGAGAACGGCGCTATCGGCAGATCCGTCGCCCCGCGGGTGACGAGATCCGCGGTAATGCGGCCCACGATCGGCCCCAGCTGGAAGCCGTGGGCCGAGAAGCCGAAGGCGTGAAACACATCGGGCGCCGCGGCGCTCGGCCCGATCACCGGAATGTCGTCGGGCATGCGCGCCTCGATGCCGGCCCAGGCGCGGACGATCGTCGCGCCGCGCATCACCGGGAACAGGTCCCGGACGGTCTGCGCGCTGACAGCGCGAGCTCGCGGAAATCGAGCTCGGTGGTCTCGGCTTCGCGATCGACGCGGGCCGCGCTGGCCGCCGCCGATCAGCACGGTGCCGTTCGCGAGTCTGCTTGAACGACAGCGTGCCGGCCCGTGCGCAGCCGACCACCGGATCGAGGAAAGGCGGCATCCGCACGGTGATCATCAGCATCGGCGCGATGGGTTCGAGCGGCACCGGCTCGCCGAGCCGCGCGCGCGAGCGCGGCCGGCCCAGGCGCCGGCGCAGTTGACGAGCACCCGGCGCCGCGAGGCGGCCGCGCGCCGGTCTCGACGCTCCAGGCGCCGCCGACGCGCGCGATGCTCGTGCGACGCGCGTGCCCTCGAAGAATGCGCTGCCCGAGCGCCTCGGCCTTGCGCCGGAAGGCCCAGGTCGTGCGGTACGGGCAGGGCGGCGCCGTCGCGGTCGGCGACGACGCGCCGACGCAATGCCGCGACGAGCGCCGGCACGCAGCGCGCGCAGCTCGTCGCGGTCGATCCAGCTCCTCGTGCGTGAGCCGAGCGAGCGCGAGGCGCGCCGACGCGCTCGCGCAGCGTCGCGAGCTCCTCCTCGTTCTCCGCGACGCGCACCTGGCCGTGGCTTCGAAGCCGCAATCGTCGTCGACGAGGTCGCCGATCCGGTGCCACAGCTCCATCGACGGCGATCGACAGCGGGATCTCCGCCTCGTGGCGGCCGAGCCGGCGCACGCCGCCGGCATTGACGCCCGAGGCGTGCCGGCCGACGTAGTCCTTTTCGACAGCGATCGCGCTGACGCCGCGCGCGGGCGAGATGCAGCGCCGTCGAGCAGCCGTGCAGGCCGCCGCCGATGATGATGACGTCGGCGACGCGAGCGCGCTCATCGTCGGCCGCGCGGTGCCGCGCGCGCCGCGCACCGCGCCGGCGCTGCGATGCGCACACCGCGGCGCACCACGGCCTTCAGCGGACGACGGCCTGCGTCGATCTCTGCGGCAGCGAGGCGAGCTCGGCCAGCGTGATCGGCTTGACCGGCGGGCGCAGGCGGTAGTAGCCGACCTCCGCGGGCGAAACCCCGCGCTCCTGCGCGATCAGCTCGGTCACGGTGAGCCCGCACAGCCGGCCCTGGCAGGGTCCCATGCCGCAGCGCAGGAAGGATCTTCATCTGGTTCGGGCCGGTGCAGCCCAGCGCCAGCGGTGTCGACGCATCTGCGCCGCGGTGATCTCCTCGCAGCGGCAGACGATGGTCTCGCCCTCGGGCAGCGCGGAACGCGTCGGCAGGCCGGTAGAGCGCGTCGAGGAAGGCGCGCCCGCGCGTCCAGCGCGCGAGCATGGGCGCTTGGCCGCGCGCGCCGCGCCGGTCGCGTTCGGCGCCGATTCGATCCGGCCGAGCGCGCGAGCGCGTGCAGATCGCCGCCAGCGTGCCGCGCGCCTCGGCGCGCCTGCGCGCCGGCGATGCCCGCGCCGTCGCCGGCAATGGCGATGCCCGCCACGCTCGTCGCGCCCCAGGCGTCGACGCCGGGCGCGAAGCAGAGCTGCGCGTCGTCCCAGCGATGGGCGCAGCCGATCGCGTTGGCGAGGTTGATGTTGGGCACCACGCCCTGGTGCAGCAGCAGCGTCGCCGGCGGCGATCTCCGTCGTGCGGCCCCCGACGACGTAGCGGACACCGCTGAGCCGCCCGCTGCCGATGGCCTCCAGCTTCTCCGACGCCGCGGACGAAGCGCGTGTGCATGCGCGCCTGCCGCAGCAGCGCGAGGCCCTTGGCGACGTAGGGCGAGGTCATGAAGGCCGGCGGCATGCCTGCAGCGCGCACGCCGATGCGCCCTGCGGGCGTCGTGTCGAGCAGGCACTCGATGGCCGCGCCGACGCGCGCGAACTGCGCGGCGAGCGAGCTACAGCAGCGGCCCGGTTCCCGCGAGCACCACGCGGTCCCTCGGGCACCAGGCCGGCCGCCTTCAGCAGGATCTGCGCGGCGCCCGCGGTCATCGACGCCCGGCAGCGTCCAGCCGGGAATCGGGAACGGCCGCTCCAGCGCGCCGGTGGCGACGATGACGTGCCCGGCGCGGATCAGCGCGCGCCGTGCCGTCGCCGGAGACGCCGACCTCGAATCCGCCGCCATCGGCCGCCGTGACGGCGAACACCGAAGCGCGGGGCACGTAGCGCGCCGCCGAGGCCTGGAGCGCCGACACGAGCGTGGCGCCGTGCCAGTAGTCGTCGCCGAGGATCTCGCGCTTCTGCATCGGCGTGACGGTGATGCCGCGGTAGATCTGGCCGCCGGGACCCGCCTGCTCGTCGAGCACCACCGTCGCGGCGCCTGCGCGCGCGCACTCGACCGCCGCGGCAAGCCCTGCCGGCCCGGCGCCGACCACGACGACGTCGCAGCGCTCCGGTAGCGTCATGGCGCACCGGCCGCGGTGTCGGCGGCAGGCCCGAACGCGACGGCGCCCTGCTGGCGTCTCGATGCGCATGCCGGCGCGCACCGGGATCAGGCAGGTCTGCTGGTTGCCGCCCGTCGATGACGGCGAGGCAGTCGAAGCACACGCCCATCAGGCAGTACGGCCCGCGCGGCGCGCCTGTCACCGGCGTCGTGCGGCAGGCGTCGAACCCGGCCGCGAGCAACGCGGCGGCGACGGTGTCGCCGTCGCGCGCCGGGAAGGTCCGGCCATCGATCGTGACCTCGACGGCGCGCGCGGCAGCGGCGGCGTCAGGCAGCCTTTTGAACATTGAGGCGCTCCGATGAGAAGGGGGAGAGGTCGGCGCCGAGGTCGCCGGCGGCGATCAGCGGCGCGAGCAGGAGCGCGTGCGCCGCGGCGAGCGTGACGCCGCTGTGGCACGTCACGACAAAGGCGCCCGGCGCGGCCGCCGACTGGTCGTAGATCGGGAAACCGTCGGGGCTCATGACGCGCAGCGCGGCCCAGGTGCGGTTCACGCGCGCTCGCGCAGGAAGCGGGAAGACCTGCACGGCCCGGCTCGGCGAGCGTGGCGAGCACGGCGGTGGCCAGCGTGTCGTCGAAGCCGACCTCCTCCTGCGAGTCGCCGATCAGCACGCGTGCCCTCGTCGGTCTGCCGCAGCGTGGCCAGCGGATAGTCGAGAAAGCGCCGCATGCGCTCCGTCACGACGACCTGCCGCGCTGCGGGCGCACCGCGGCCGTGAGGCCGACCATGCGGGGCGAGCGTCGCATTGCCGAGGCCGGCGGCCAGCACGACCTTACCGGCCCCGATCCGCCCGGCCGCCATGCGCACCGCGAACGCGCCGCCTTCGCGCGCGACCGCCTCGACCTTGGCGTTGGGAAGGTAGCTGCCGCCGCGCGCGAGGAAGCCGGCGTGCAGCGCGCGCAGCAGACGCAGCGAATTGAGGTGGCCGTCGAGCGCGGCAATAGCTCGCGCCCACCACCTGCGGGCCGATGCCCGGCACCCGCCGCGCCAGCGCGCCGTGATCGAGCACCTCGTAGGCGTAGCGCTCGAACCCGGGCTGTGCCACGCAGCCGCGTGAGCTGTTCGACGCGGTGCGCGAGTTCGGCCTCGGACAGGCACAGGTGGAAGCCGCCCGGCTGCTCCAGCGCGACGTCGACGCCGGCGTCCTCGGAGAGCAGCGCGGCAAATTCCGGAAAGCGCCGGGCCGAGCCTTGCGTCCAGCCGCCGTAAGCGGGCAGACCCAGCCCTTTGCCCTGCACCCAGACCAGGCGCGAAATTGCCGCGCGAGGCGCGGTAGGCGACGTCGCCCTCGTCGAGCAGCGCGACCCGCCGCCCAAGGCGCGCGAGGCCGTAGGCGATCGCGCTGCCGACCAGCCCGCCGCCGATCACCGCGATGTCGTGTTCGCGCGTCATTGTCGAAGGCACCCGCTAGTGTCGGGCCTTGCCGACGAACAGCCGCTCGAGCCCGACCAGGCGGTCGAGCACGAGCATCAGGACCACCGTCCCGCCGATCAGCAGCGCCGACACGGCCGCGACCAGCGGGTCGATCGTGTCCTGGATCTGGAGGAACATGCGCACCGGCAGGGTGGTCGTGCTCGGGCTCGCGATGAACACGCTCATCGTCACCTCGTCGAAGCTGGTGATGAACGCGAGCAGCCAGCCGCTGACGATGCCGGGCAGGATCAGCGGCAGCGTCACGCGGCGAAAGACCGTGAGCCGCGATGCGCCCAGCGACACGGCCGCCTGCTCGATCGCCGGGTCCATCCCCGTCGCCGCGGCGAGGGTCAGCCGCAGCGCGAAGGGCAGGATCACGATCACGTGGCCGATGACGAGGCCGGCGAAGGTGCCGCTGATGCCGATCGAGCTGAAGAAGCGCAGGAACGCGACGCCGAGCACGATGTGCGGAATCATCAGCGGCGACAGCAGGAAGCGCGGTGATCGCCTCGCGCCCGGGGAAGCGGTAGCGCGCCATGGCCAGCGCCGCCGGCACCGCCAGCAGCGTCGAGATCAGCGACGACACGACGCCCAGCGCCAGGCTGATCCAGAACGCGCTGATGAACCGCGGATAGTCGAGGATCGCGGCAAACCAGCGCAGCGAGATGCCGTCGGTGGGCAGCGAGAGGTAGCCCGAGCGGCGTGAACGCGACCACGCAGACGATGGCGAGCGGCGCCACCATGAAGCCGATGAACAGCGCGTGGAACGCGAGCGCCAGCGGGCCGTTGCGGATCATGCGGCGCTCTCCGCGAACACCGCCCGGTAGCGCCGCTCGATCAGCCGGTTCGACGTGACCAGCACGAGCACGTTGGCGAGCGAGCAGGAGCACCGCCAGCGAAGCGCCGAGCGGCCAGTTGAGCGTGTTGAGGAACTCGTCGTAGGCCACCGTCGCGACCACCTTGAGCCTGCGCCCGCCGATGATCGCCGGCGTGGCGAACGCGGAGGCCGCCAGCGCGAACACGATCACGCTGCCGGAGAGGATGCCCGGCATCGCCTGCGGCACGACGATGCGCCGTACGATCGTCACCGGACCCGCGCCGAGCGCGACCGCGGCGCGCTCGACCGCGGGTCGACGCGCTGCAGCGACGCCCACACCGAGATCACCATGAACGGCACCAGCACGTGCGTGAGCGCGACGACCACGCCCGGTCTCGAGTACATGAACTGGATCGGCTCGGCGAACAGGCCGGTCGCGAGCAGCGCCTGGTTGATGAGCCCGGTCGACCCGAACAGCAGCGCCCAGCCGAGCGTGCGCACCACCACCGAAATCAGCAGCGGCCCGAGCACGATCAGCAGGAAGAGGCCCTTCCAGCGGCCATCCATCCGGTGCAGCACGTAGCCTCGAGCGCGCCCAGCACCGCGCACAGCACGGTGACCGCGACGGCGATGGCGAAGGTGCGCACGAAGACCTCCCAGTAGTAGCTGTCGGTGACGACCTGCGCGTAGTTCTCCAGCGTGAAGCCCGGCTGGATGCCGCCGTAGAACTCGAAATGCTGGAAGCTGATGAGGGCGATGGAGACGATGGGCGCGGCCAGGAACACCGCGTACACGCCGAGCGCGGGCAGCGAGAGCCAGTACGGGGCGGCGCGTGCGGCCTTCACCGTCGGCCGCCCGTCACGACGCCGCTTTCGCCGGCGCGGCCGGTACCGCGCGCATGTCGTCGGGCCGCCAGCACAAGTGGACGTGCTCGCCCTCGGCAGGGCAGGCACCGCCGTCGTTCTGGCGGATCACCAGGGTGGGTCCGAGCGCGCTCTCGAGCTGATAGAGCCAGTGGTTGCCCTGGAAGACCCGCGCGGCGACCTTCGCCGGTAGCGCCAAGCGCCGGCCGTGCCGAAGGCGATCTTTTCCGGACGCACCAGCAGGCGGTCGCCGGCGCGCGCCGCCGCCGCGAGACCGGGCGGGAGCGTGATGGACAGCGGCCCGACCGTGGCCACGCCGCCGTCGATGGCCTCGATGGTGAACAGGTTGGCCTTGCCGAGGAAGTCGCACACGAAGCCGGTGGCCGGGTGCTCGTAGGCGGCGAGCGGCTCGGCATCCTGCTCGATGCGTCCCGCCTGCATCACCACCACGCGGTCGGACAGCGCCATCGCCTCGGCCTGGTCGTGGGTCACCATGACCGTGGTGATGCCCACGGCGCGCTGGATCTGGCGCAACTCGACCTGCATCTCCTCGCGCAACTTGGCGTCGAGGTTGGACAGCGGCTCGTCGAGCAGCAGCAGGTCGGGGCGGATCACCAGGGCGCGCGCGAGCGCCACGCGCTGCTGCTGTCCGCCCGAGAGCTGCGCCGGATGGCGCTCGGCGAGGCCCGCGAGCCCGACCAGCGCCAGCACCTCGGCGACCCGCTGCGCGCGCTCGGGCCGCGCGATCGCCCGCATTTCAAGCCCGAACGCGACGTTCTCGGCGACCGTCATGTGCGGAAACAGCGCGTAGTTCTGGAACACGATGCCCAGGCCGCGCTTGGCCGCGGGGATCGCCAGCAGGTCGCGGCCGTTCATCGTCACGGCCCCGGCCGTGGGCTCGACGAACCCCGCGATCATCTGCAGCGTCGTGGTCTTGCCGCACCCGGAAGGACCCAGCAGCGAGACGAACTCGCCGCGCGCCACGGCGAGGGACATGGCGTCCACGGCGAGGTGCTCGCCGTACGCCTTGGTCAAGCGGTCGAGAATCAGGAAGCTCATTCGTGCGCACCCTTGGCGCTGCGCGCCTTCCCTCCAAGAGGGAGCAATTCGCGCCTTGGGGCGGCCCGGCGGCGCTCATTTCCGCCGCGCCCGCCGGTGCGCTCAGGCGCGGGTCGTCAGCGCTCGATCTCGCGCGTCCAGCGGTTGTTCCAGGCCGTGCGATTGGCGTTGACGGTGTCCCAGTCGGTGGTGAGCAGTTTGCCCACGGCATCGCCGTACGGCAGCCCCTTCTGCTGCTCCGGCGTCAGCACAGCCTTCTTGTTCACCGGTCCGGCGCCGGCGCCCTTCGCGTGGACCACCTGGATCTCCGGGCTCAGCATGAACGCGATGAAGTCCTGCGCGAGCGGCGAGGGCGTGGGCTTGGCTACCGGACAGATCGAGATGCCCAGCGCCATCGCGCCTTCCTTGGGGTAGACGAACTCGACCGGGAATCCGGTGTCCTGGAACGCCTTGACCCGCCCGCTGCCCCACACCGCGAACACGGCCTGGCCGCTCTGGAAGAGCTCGGTCATCTTGCCCGGCGCCGGCTCGAAGGCGAGCACGTTCGGGGCGACGTCGTCCTTCATCACCTTGAAGCCGGGATCGATGTTCTTCTCGCCGCCGCCATTCATCCGCGCCAGCATGATGACGGCCTGCAGGCCGTAGGTGTTGTTGAGCGGCGGAATGACGAGCTTCTTCTTGAACTTGACGTCCTTGAGGTCGTTCCACGACGTCGGCGGCGAGAGCTTGTTGTCGGCGAAATATTTCTTGTTGTAGACGAGGCCCGTGGCCACCACGCCGATCGTGACCGACTTGCCGGTCTTCATGTCGGCGACCGGATAGAGGTCGCCGAAGTTGACGCCCTTCAGGTCCGTGCACAGGCCGAGGGCGACGGTCTGGTACATCGGGCCGTCGTCGACGATCGCGACGTCGATCTCCTGGTTCGCCTTCTGCGCCTGCATCCGCGCGATGTTGTCGGTGGAATTGCCGGCCACGTATTCGACCTTCGCGCCGGTCTTCTTCTCGAACGCCGGGATGATCTCCTTGCGCATCATCTCCTCGTACGATCCGCCGTAGGCGGCGACGGTGAGCTTCTGCTGGGCGAACGCCGGCGTCAGCGCAAGCGCGGCAAGAGCGGCAAGAGCGGCAAGAGCGGCAAGGACGGGACGAAACCGGTGACGCGTATTCATGCTGACCTCCAGAGTTTGTCTGATTGCTCGAACAGCGTGCGCGAAAGGGGGGCGATGCGTCCTTGGGGAGGCGGGGTGCTTGCGGCGGGTGCGGCGATGGTGCAGCATGCGTCCTTGATTGTCCGGACAAACTTTGCGCTCCGGCGGCGGGGCTGTCAAGGGACCCGCCGGCGAGGGCGGCAGGAGCGAAGCGATGCGTGACACCGTGCGCGGCGAACGCGGCCCCGAGGTGCCGGCCAGGCCGGATGCCCCGGCCCGCACCCCGCGCTACGAGGAGATCTTCTGCGCGCTGCGCGACCGGATCCGCGGCGGGCAGTATCCGGTCGGGGAGAAGCTGCCGCCCGAACTCGCGCTGTGCGCCGAATTCCGGGCGAGCCGCCACACCGTGCGCGAAGCCATCCGCCGGTTGGCCGAGCAGGGACTCATCGCCCGCCGGGCCGGCGCGGGAACCACGGTGCTGCGGCGATCGGGGACCGGCGGCTTCACGCAGCAGATCTCCGCGCTGCCGGATCTGCTCGCGTACGCCAGGAACGCGCGGCTCGAGGTGCTGGACAGCCGGGACGTCAAGGCGAGCGCGGCCGAGGCGCGTCTGCTCAAGTGCCGGCGCGGCCAGTGGTGGCATCGCCTCACCGCCCTGAAATACCTGACCGGCGCGCGCCGCCCCGTCGCCCATGTGGTCGCTTACACCCATCGCAACCATCCTGCGCTGCGCGCCGTGTTCGACCGTCGCGGCGTGCCGTTGCACGATTTCGTCGAAGCGCGCATCGGCCAGCGGATCGCCGCCGTGGAGCAGAACTTCGCCGCGAAGCCGGTGGCGGGGCGGGAGGCGGAAGCGCTGGCGCTGGCGCCCGGCTATGCCGGCTTCGTGATTGCGCGACGGTATCTGGCCGAGGACGGCACCTGCGTGCTGGTCACCTCGACCGTCTTCCCCCATGACCGGATGAACTATTCGATGACTTTGCGCCTGGGCTGATCGCGGGTGCTTGCCGGCAGGTTGCCGCCAATGCGTGGCCCGGCGTGGAGCGCAGCGAAACCCGGGGCAACCGCGGCCATGGTCGCAACCCCCCCGGGTTTCGCTGCGCTCCACGCCGGGCTACGCATCGGCAGGGACCCGCCGGGCCCCGCGTCACCCGCGATCGATGCCGTTTGATCCAGCTTAAAGCGTCATCCCGGGCAACCGTGGATGATGGGTCCACCGGCCGGAGCTTCGGGCCGGGGACGACACGCGATGAATGCCGCCTACCACCCGGTGCAGTCCGAGGTTTCGATCGTCTTCCCGTTCGATGCGCGCGGGATCGCGAAGCGCTTCCGGCACGCTGCGATCTTCGCCGCGGTGGACCTCCTGCGTCCCGGCGAGACGATCCGCCTGGTCAGCGAGTGCGATCTCGCGCCGTTGCAGGAGCAGATGCGGCGGCGCTACGGCGCCGAGGTGACGAGCCGCGCCGTCGAGCGCGGTCCGGAGCGCATCGTCGTCGATTTCACCCGCGCGTGAGCGCGGTCGCGGGCCCGTTCGCGCCGGCGCGCAGGTCGAGGAGCGACAGGCCGTGACCCCCGTGCGCAAGATGGCGCTGCTGTCGATCGCGACGTCGATCGGCACGCTCGCGCTCAAGTTCGGCGCGTACTTTCTCACGGGCTCGGTGAGCCTTTGGTCCGACGCGGTCGAAGCGCTGGTCAACCTCGCGGCGGGACTCGTGGCGCTGGGCGCGCTGACGCTGGCGGAGCAACCCGCCGACGACCGCCACGCCTACGGCCACGACAAGGCGGAATACTTCTCGAGCGGCGTGGAGGGCGCGCTGATCCTGGTTGCCGCGCTGGCGATCTTCTGGTCGGCCGCGCTGCGCCTGATCGAACCGCACCCCCTCGAGCGGCTCGGCTGGGGCATGGCGGTCGCGGCGCTCGCGGCAGGGGCGAACTTCGCGACCGCCCGGATCATGCTGAAGGTCGCGCAGCAGCACGACAGCATCACGATCGAGGCCGATGCCAAGCACCTGATGACCGACGTCTGGACCTCCGCCGGCATCCTCGGGGGCCTCCTCGTCGTGATCTGGATGCCGCAGTGGTCGATCCTCGATCCGCTGATGGCCATGGCGGTCGCCGTGCACATCCTGTTCACCGGATTCGACCTCCTGCGCCGCTCCGCCGACGGCCTGATGGACGCGGCGCTTCCCGAGCAGGACGTGCGCGATGCCGAGGCGCTGATACGCGCCGAGCTGCCGGCGGACGCGAGCTTCCACGCGCTGCGCACGCGCAAGGCCGGACCGCGGCGGTTCCTGGAGCTGCACCTGCTGGTGCCCGGGACGATGAGCGTGGACGGTTCGCACGCGCTGTGCGACCGGATCGAGGCGGCGCTCACCGCGAAGCTTGCGCGCGCCGAAGTCACGATCCACGTCGAGCCGCGCGAGACGCAGGCGCCGCACCGGTAAACAACGCCGGCTTCGTGTGGCCCCCCTTCTGACGTGTAGCCCGGTGTTGAGCGCAGCGAAACCCGGGTGGTTGCGTCAATGGTCAAGACCCACCCGGGTTTCGCATTCGCTCAGCCCGGGCTACGCGCTCGTCGCATCCGCTTCGCAGGTCTGCGCTCGCAGGTCACGCGTTTGCCAGTCGGCGCTCGGCGGTCGGCCGAGCGCGCGCCGCTCAGAACGCCTGGTCCCAGGGCATCGACAGCCGGATCGCCGAATTGATCAGGCCGACCATGCTGTAGGTCTGCACGAAATTGCCCCAGTGCTCGCCGGTGCGCGGGTCGATGTGCTCGGCGAGCAGGCCATGCCGGTTGCGGCGGGCGAGCAGCCGCTCGAACAGCTCGCGCGCCTCGTCGCGGCGGCCGAGCGCGCGCCAGCGCGTTGACGTACCAGAACGTGCAGACGAGGAAGGCGTTCTCGGGCTCGCCGAAATCGTCGTGCTCGACGTAGCGGAAGACGAAGTCGCCGCGCCTCAGCTCGCGCTCGACCGCGCGCACGGTGCGCGGCGAAGCGCGGGTCGTCCGCCGTCGACGAAGCCGAGGTCGTGCGAGCAGCAGCAGGCTCGCGTCGAGCTCCTCGCCGCCGACGCGTGGCGACGAAGGCTGCGCGCGCTGCTCGCTCCAGCAGCGCTCGTCGACGAAGCGGCTGGATGCGCGCCGCGCTCGCCCGCGCCAGTCGCGCGCGCTCGGCGAGGCCCGAGCCGCGCGGCGATGCGCGCCAGCGGTCGCAGGCGGCCCAGCACATGACGCTCGAGAAGGTGTGCACGCGCGGCGCTGCCGCGCAGCTCCCACAGGCCGGCGTCGGGCTGGTCGAACACCGACGCGCGGCCGTCGCCGAGCGGCTCCGAGGCGGTCGAACAGCGCGCGTCGCCGCGGTTGCGCCAGCCGCTCGTCGAAGAACACGTGGGTCGCCGCGAGGACCGCCGAGCCGTAGACGTCGTGCTGGACCTGCCGGTAGGCGTCGTTGCCGACGCGCACCGGGCCCATGCCGCGGTAGCCGGGCAGCGACGTCGACCATCGTCCTCGGTGAGCGCCGCGTCGCCGTTGATCGCGGTAGACCGGCTGCAGCGGCCGTCGGCCGGCTCCGGCCGCGACGTTCGACGATGTAGCCGAGATAGCGCTCCATCGTGTCGGTCGCGCCGAGCCGGTTCAGCGCGTCGACGACGAAATAGCCGTCGCGCAGCCAGCAGTAGCGGTAGTCCCAGTTGCGCCGCGAGCCGGCGGCCTCGGGAATCGACGTCGTCATCGCGGCGACGATCGCGCCGGTGTCGTCGTAGGCGTTCAGCTTGAGCGTGATCGCGGCGCGGATGACGGCGTCCTGCCACTCGAACGGGATGCGCGAGCGCGCCGCACCCAGTCGCGCCAGTACTCGACCGTCTCCTCGATGAAGCGGCGGCCGACTTCCGGCACGGCGCTCGGCACGGTCTCGTCGGGGCCGAGCAGCAGCGTCAGCGTGTCGCTCGAGGAAGAACGGCGCTCCTCGAGGATCGCGGTGAGCGAGGCGTCGGTCGTCAGCCGCAGCGTGATCGCCGGGCATCACGTAGCGGATGTGGCTGCTGCCGACGGTGACCGCCGGCCGGCGCGCCGCCGTAGCCGGCGGCCGGCCGCAGGCGCACCAGATGCGCGGGCTGCCGGCGACGCGGCGGATGCTGCGCACGAGCGTCATCGGATGGAAGATGCGGCCGTACTGGAGGAAGCGCGGCACGCAGTCGGTGATCTCGACGGCGCCGCCGTGCGCGGTCGATGAGCCGCGTGACCAGTACCGCGGTGTTCGTCACGTATGCCTGCTCGGTGCGCGCCGACGTCGACCAGCTCGATGGCGAAGATGCCGCGCTCGTCGCCGTGCGGCGCGTCGTCCAGCAGCGCGCAGAACATCGGGTCGCCGTCGAAGCGCGGAAAGCAGCCCCAGACGATGGTCGCCGCGGCCGTCGACCAGGAGCGCCGATGCGTGCCGTTGCCGATCAGGGCGAGGTCGAGGTTGCGTCATCAGGCAGTCTCCGGTGAGGGTGGCGCGGCGATGCCGGCAGCGCGCCAGCCAGCGCGCGCACAGCGGCGACGTCGGGCAGGCGGTAGCGCGCGCGCGTCGCGCCCGGCCCGACCTTGACCGCCCAGCCGCCGGCGTCGAGCGACCGCGGCGAAGCCGTGCTCGTCGGTGCGATCGTCGCCGACGAACACCGGCAGGCGGCCGGCGAAACGGCGGCTCGGTCATGTACTCGAGGATGGCGGTGCCCTTGTCGCGGCCGTCGGGCTTGATCTCGATCACGCATCTTGCCGGCCTGCAGGCGCAAGGCGGCGCCGCCGGAGTCGCGGCAGCGCACGTCGCCTGCACGGCCCGGTGCACGTAGCCCGCGAGGCGCGGCGCACCGGCGGTAGTGCAGGGCGAGTGTGCATGCCCTTGTCCTCGAGCAGCAGGCCGGGGTGGCGCGCGGTCGAACGTGCTGCAAGGCTCGCGCAGGCGAGCGCGATGGCGGCGGCGGTCGGCGCGTGCTGGTGGCAGCGGTGCCGTCGGCGGCGCGGCGCTCGCAGCCGTGCTGCCCGGCGACGGGCAGGCGCAGGCCGGGGAACAGGCGGTCGACGTCGGCGATGCGCGCGTCCGGTGATCAGCGCCACCGCGCCGTCGAGCGCAGCGCAGGAGCGCGGGCAGCAGGGCGGCGACACCGGCATCGACCCGGACCAGGCTCCGGCGCTCGGCGAGGTCCAGCAGCGTGCCGTCGATGTCGAGGAACAGCGCGCAGTCGCCGCGCACGCGGCGGCGGGCCCTGCGCGGGCGGCACCGGCGCGCGACCGGCGTCGGCTGCGCGCGTTCGAGCGCGCGCGCGCTCAGCCATTGCCGCGCGCATCGCGTCGGCGCTGCGAGAAGCGCCCGCGCTGGCGCATCACCGCGGCGTCGAGCAGCATGCGGCCCGCCCAGCGGTAGACGTTGAACTCGCGGACCACGCCGCGCATGATGCGCATCCGGTCGCGCTGCTCGCCGGCGGGCATCGTCAGCGCCGAGATGCAGCGCGGCCGCGCACTGGTCGGTGTCGTAGGGATTGACGATCAGCGCCTCGGGCAGCTCGCGCGACGCGCCGGCGAACTGCGAGAGGATCAGCACGCCCTGCTCGTCGTCGCGCGCGGCGACGAACTCCTTGGCGACCAGATTCATGCCGTCGTGCAGGCTGCTGACGAAGCAGAGGTCGGCGGCGCGGTAGTACTCGTAGACCTGCGTCGGGCTCGTGGTGCTCGACCAGCAGGCACGATCGGCGGGAGCTTCGCGCCGCGCGAAGCGCGCGTTGATCTCGTCGGCCAGCGCGCGCACCCGCGTCGGCGTAGTCGCTGGTACTCGTCGATCTGCGCGCGGCGTGGGCGCGGCGATCTGGACGAACGTGAACTTGCCGATCCACCGCGGCTCGAGCTCGAGCAGCCGCTCGCACCGCGTTGAAGCGCTCGAGGATGCCCTTGGTGTAGTCGAGCCGCTCGATGCCGACGCCGAGCGGCGTGATCGCGGCGGCAGGCCGAGGCGCTCGCGCACCGTCGCGCCGGGCAGTCGGCGACGGCCTGTGCGCGTCGCCAGCGCCGCCGGCGGCCACTCGATGGAGATCGGATAGCGGTGCACGGCGGTCGGCTGGCCGCGGCAGGAGATGGTGAACGACTCGCGGTCCACGCGCGCCTCGAGAAGCGGTCCACGGTGTCGAGGAAGTTGTTGCAGTGGAACTGCGTGTGGAAGCCGAGGATGCTGCTGCCGAGCAGCCCGTCGAGGAGCTCGTTGCGCCAGGGGCAGATGGCGAACGCCTCCGGATTGGGCCAGGGGATGTGCCAGAACGTGATGATCGTCGCGTCGCGGCAGCCGCTCGCGGATCATCCGCGGCAGCAGCGCGAAGTGGTAGTCCTGGACCAGGACGATCGGATCCTCGGTCTTGCGCCTCGGCCACCACCGCATCGGCGAACCTCGCGTTGACGCTGCGGTAGTACTCGCAGTCGCGCGGAGCGAAACGTCGGGCGCACGTGGGCGATGTGGCAGAGCGGCCAGAGTCCCTCGTTGGCGAAGCCGTAGTAGTAGCCCGCCTCCTCCTCCGGCGAGAGCCAGATCCGCCGGATCTGGTAGTGCGGATCCTCCGGCGGCACGGCACGCGGTCGTGCGCGGTCGACCGTCGTCGCGGTCGGCCGACCGCTGCCGTGTGCGATCCAGGTGCCCGAGCAGGCGCGCATGACCGGCTCGAGCGCCGTCACCAGGCCGCTCGCCGGGCGCTGCACGCGGATGCCCGCCGGGGTTTCGTACGTGGAGGTAGGGCTCGCGGTTGGAGACCACGATGACGTCGTTGCCGTGCAATTCGCTGCGCAGCGTGGCGCGCAGCGCCTGCTGATCCCAGATCCGCTGACTGCCGTCGAGCGGACGGTATTGCCGCTCGAGCTCGCGGACGAGTTCCCGCACGTCCTGGGCGATGGGACGCAATTCGGGGGCGGTCTTCCAGCCGGACGGGCGGAGGATACCCTTCGCCGCGCAGCAGTGCACGCATCCCCGCCACCCAGCCGCGCCACGAAAGCTGCGCGATGACCACGGTGATCAGCGCGACCGACGTCCCCAGCGCGATGAAGAACTAGAACAGGTAGCGGCGCGTCTCCTCGCTGCGCCTCGCGACGAAACTCATGTCGTGGACGAACACGAGCTTCGCTTCCGGGCAGCGCCACGGGATCGACGGGGCGCACCGCGAGGTAGAGCTCGCCGCGCTGCGACTGCAGGACGCGATCCTCGGTGCCGGCGGTGATCTCCGGCGAATCGCAGGCGATCTCGCGCGGGAAGTTGAGCGTCGCCACGGGCGGACGCACGCGGTCGATGCACAGGCCGATCGCATGCAGGCGGTCGTCCTGCATCATCCGGTAGAAGAAGGTCGGCGATCCGGGCGGTCGAACCCGGCGGCGATCAGGTCGGTCAGCGGCTCCTGCACCGTGGCGGCGATGAGGCTCGAGCGCATCGCCAGATCGCGCGCGAACCAGCGCTGCATCAGGGCGTCCGTCAGCGGGACCGCCGCATAGGCGAATGCGGCCAGCGCGAGCATCAGCGGAACGACAAATCGCAGCGACAGGCGCATCGTGCCTCCTTCCGGTCCGAACTCCGGCGCCCACGCGCGCACGGCCATGCGCGGAGCATTGCACACCGGCAAGAGTAGCAGACCCCGAAACGCGGCGAGCGTTCCCTGCTGCGCTGCCGGAGTGCCGGCGGCGCGCGCAGGGATACCATGTCCGAAAACGGCGAGCACAGTGGCGGCGCCGGGGATAATCCTGCCCATGACCCTCGACCCCGACAGCTGTTACCGCGCGCTGCAGGCGCGCGACCGCCGCTTCGACGGCAAGTTCTTCGTCGGCGTCGCGTCGACGCGCATCTATTGCCGGCCGGTGTGCACGGTGCGCATGCCGCGGCGCGAGAACTGCCGCTTCTTCGCGAGCGCCGCCGCCGCCGAAGTCGGCGGCTACCGGCCGTGCCTGCGCTGCCGGCCGGAGCTCGCGCCCGGCAATGCCGGCATCGACGCCGCCGCGCGGCTCGCCCAGTCGGCGGTCAACCTGATCGAGAACGGCGCGCTCGACGAAGGCGGCATCGAGCACCTCGCCGCGCGCATCGGCGTGTCCGGCCGCCACCTGCGGCGCGTCTTCGAGGCCGAGTTCGGCGTCGCGCCGATCGAGTACGGGCAGACGCAGCGGCTGCTGCTGGCGAAGCGCCTGCTCACCGACACCGCGCTGCCGGTGACCGAGGTCGCGCTCGCCAGCGGCTTTGCCAGCGTCCGCCGCTTCAATGCCCTCTTCAAGGACCGCTACCGGATGGCGCCCGGGCGCCTGCGCAAGAGCGCCGCCGGCGCAGCCGCGCCCGGTCCGCTCGCGTTCCAGCTGTCCTACCGCCCGCCCTACGACTGGGACGCGATGCTCGCGTTCCTCGCGGCGCGGGCGATCGACGGCGTCGAGGACGTGACTCCCGACACGTACCGGCGGACGCTGGCGATCACGCAGCGCGGCGCGACCCACGTCGGCGCCATCGAGGTGCGCCGCGTCGCGCGCCGGCACGCGCTCGCGGTCTCGGTGTCGCCGTCGCTCGCGCGGGTGGTGCCGGCCGTGCTGGCGCGCGTGAAGCACGCGTTCGACCTCACCTGCGACCCGGCCGTCGTCGCGGCTGCGCTGGGCGACCTCGCGGCGGATCGTCCGGGGCTGCGCGTGCCGGGCGCGTTCGACGGCTTCGAGCTCGCGGTGCGCGCGGTCGTCGGGCAGCAGATCACGGTGCGCGGCGCGCGGACCCTGCTGGGGCGGCTCGCGGCCGCGTTCGGCGCGACGGCGGACCCGAGCGCCGGCGGGCCGGCGCGACTGTTTCCGGACGCCGGGCGCATCGCCGCGTGCGAGCCCGGGGAGCTCGCGCGCCTCGGCATTACCGAGGCGCGCGCGCGCACGCTGATCGAGCTTGCGCGCGTGCTCGCCGCGGGCGAGCTCACGCTGCAGCCGGGCGGCGACGTCGATGCCACGCTGCGCGCGCTCGTCGCGCTGCCGGGCATCGGCCCCTGGACCGCGCAGTACATCGCGATGCGCGCGCTCGGCTGGCCCGACGCGTTTCTCGAAAGCGATCTCGTCGTCCGCAAGGCGCTCGGCGGAATCAGCCCGGCGCGTGCGCTTGCCCGCAGCGAAGCGTGGCGCCCCTGGCGCGCCTACGCGGTGCTGCACCTCTGGAGAACCGCCGCATGAAGAACGCCCTCCGTTTCGAGCGCATGGACAGCCCGCTGGGTCCCATGCTGCTGCTTGCCGCCGGCGATGCGCTCGCCGGCATCCATTTCGACGGTCAGCGCCATCACCCCGTCGTCGGCGCGGACGCGCGCCACGACCCCGGGCACCCGGTGCTGCGCGCGGCGAAGGCGCAGTTGGCCGAATACTTCGCCGGCACCCGGACCGCATTCGAGCTGCCCCTCGCGCCGGTCGGCACGCCGTTCCAGCGCGCGGTGTGGGCGGCGATCCGCGCGGTGGGGTACGGCGAGACGATCGCCTACGGGGAGCTCGCCGCGCGCGCCGGCGCCCCGCGCAGCATCCGCGCCGCCGGCGCCGCGACGGGACGCAATCCCTGGGGCATCGTCGTGCCCTGCCATCGCATCGTCGGCGCCGACGGCGCGCTGACGGGCTACGCGGGCGGGCTCGAGCGCAAGCGCGCGCTGCTGGCGCTCGAGGCGCGGCGCGCGCGGTTCGCGCTTGCCGCGTAGCCCGGGTTGAGCGAACGCGAAACCCGGGTGGTTGCGGCAATGGCCACGACTTCCCCGGGTTTCGCTTCGCTCAACACCGGGCTACGCGCCGGCATGACATCCCGCGAAGCTGCGCTGCGCGCACCTTCCCCCGAGAGGGCATTGACTGTGCGCGGCAGCGACATCGTCCGCCTCGTCCTTCTCGCGGCGATCTGGGGCGCGTCGTTCATCTTCATGCGCACGCTCGCCCCGGTGCTGGGACCGGTGCTGACGGCGGATTCGCGCGTGATGATCGCCGGCATCGCGCTCGTCGTCGGGTTTCGCCTCGCGGGCTTCGACGGCGGCCTGCGGCGGCACTGGCGCCATTTCCTGGTCATCGGCGTCCTCAACTCGGCGCTGCCGTTCCTGCTGTTCGCGTTCGCGGCGCTGCACCTGCCCGCGTCGTATTCGGCGATCCTCAACGCGGCGGCGCCGCTGTTCAGCGTCCTGCTCTCCGCGCTGTGGCTCGACGAGCGGTTGACGGCGCCGCGCATCGCCGGGATCGCCGCCGGCATCGCGGGCGTGGCGCTGGTCACCGGGGCGGGGCCGGTCGTGCCCGACGCGTTCTTCGGCTGGTCGATCGCGGCGTGCCTCGCGGCGAGCGCTCTGCTACGCCCTGGCGGGCATCTACATCAAGCGGCGCGCCGTCGGGGTGAAGCCGATGGCGATCGCCGGGTGGAGCCAGGTCTTCGCCGCGTTCGTGCTGCTGCCCCTGACGCCGTTCGCTCCCGCGCCCGGCGTCGTGACCGGCGCCGTCGCGGCCAACGTGCTCGCGCTCGCGTTGCTGTGCAGCGCGGCGGCCTATCTCCTCTATTACCGCCTCATCGCCGACCTCGGTCCGTCGCGGGCGATGAGCGTCACGTTCCTCATCCCGCTGTTCGGCATGACGTGGGGCGTGCTGCTGCTGGGCGAGACGATCACGCTGCCGATGCTGGCCGGCTGCGCGCTGATCGTCGGCGGCACGCTGCTGGTCGTGCGCCCGCCGCGCACCTCCCACGCGCCGGCGCAGCGAGGGTAAAATGCGCGGACCGTAACCATCCGTTCCGCCGCGAGCGCGGTGCCGAGGCTCTCCCATGCCGCTTGACCCGCACCGCTGCCTGCCGCTGCTGGTTGCCATGGTCGGCCTCCTGCTCGCCGGCTGCGCGTCGCGCCCGATCAACCCGCCGGTGGCGCAGGTCGACAAGAAGGCCGGCTACCGCTACGAGACGCGCCCGCCGCGCGACAATGCCGGCGATGCGCTCGTCGTTCTGGCGTTCTCGGGGGGCGGCACGCGCGCCGCGGCATTCTCCTACGGCGTGCTGGAAGAGCTGCGGCGCACGGAGATCGTCAATGCGGCGGGCCGGAAGGTCCGGCTGCTGGACGAGGTCGACGTCATCACCGGGGTTTCCGGCGGCAGCTTCACCGCGCTCGCGTACGGGCTCTACGGCGAGAAGCTCTTCGACGAGTACGAGCGGCGGTTCCTCAAGCGCAACGTGCAGGGCGAGCTCGTCGCACGCTTCTTCGCGCCGAAGAACTGGACGTCCCTGTGGTCCGACAACTGGGGCCGCTCCGAGATGGCGGCCGACCTCTATAACGAGATCCTGTTCGAGAATGCGACCTTCGGCGACCTGCTGGGGAAGCCGGGCCCGCTGATCCTCGCCACTGCCACCGACATCTCCACCGGGTCGCGCCTGGGCTTCACGCAGGATGAATTCGACCTCATCTGCTCCGATGTCAGCAAGGTGGAGCTCGCGCGCGCCGCGGCCTCGTCGTCGGCGGTGCCGCTGGTGCTGTCGCCGGTCACGTTCAACAACTACGGCGGGACGTGCGGGTACCGGCCGCCCTCGTGGGTCGCCGCCGTGGCCGACCCGCAGAACCGCGCCCGGCCCGCGGGCCGGGCGCTGTCGCGCTACAAGGAGCTGCAGGCGTTCCAGGACGGGGCAAGCCGCCCGTACCTGCACCTGGTGGACGGCGGGGTCTCCGACAACCTCGGCATGCGCGCTGTGCTGGAAGCGCTCGAATCCTGGGAGGCCGCGCGCAGCGTCGGGCGCGGCGCCAGCATCGACGCCTATCGCCGCGTCGTGGTGTTCGTGGTCAATTCGCTGTCGGTGCCGAAGAACAACTGGGACCGCTCGGAGCGCCCGCCCGGCGACATCGCGATCCTGATCAAGGCGGCGGGGGTGCCGATCGACCGCTATTCGTACGAGGCGGTCGAGCTGCTGAAGGACCTGATCGCCCGCTGGCAGGCGGCGCGCTCGCTGCGTTCCGCGGGCGCGTTCGCCGGGGGCAACAACCCGGTGCTCTCGCGTGCGTCCAACGTTCCCGACATCGACGTCTACGCGATCGACGTGAGCTTCTCCGCGGACCCGGACGCCGCGGCCCGCGACGTGCTCAACGACCTGCCGACGTCGTTCGTGCTCTCGGATGCGGAAGTCGACCTGCTGCGCGCCTCGGCCGGACGCACCGTCCGCGCGTCCCCGGACTTCCAGCGGCTGCTGCGCGACGTCGGCGCCACGGTGGCGCAACCGCCGCTGGCGGCGCCGGCGCCCGCCAGCCGGTAGCCGGCGGGAACGCGATGGGCCGCCTGACCACGCACGTGCTCGACACGACGCAGGGACGGCCGGGCAGCGGAATCGATGTCTCGGTCGCGCGCGTCGAGGGCGATGCGCGGCGGGTCGTCGCCACCGCGCGGACGAACGCCGACGGCCGCTGCGACCGGCCGCTGCTCGAAGGCGACGCGCTGGTGCCCGGCGTGTACGAGATCACGTTCGCGGTCGCGGCGTACTTCGCGCGCAGCGGCGTCGCGTTGCCCGAGCCGCCCTTCGTCGGCGACGTGGTGCTGCGCTTCGGCGTCGCCGACGGCGGCCAGCACTATCACGTGCCGCTGCTCGTCACGCCCTGGAGCTATTCGACGTATCGTGGCAGCTGAAGGCATCCGCTTCGTATTCGGCGGCGAGGTCGTCACGCTCGCCGGCGTCGACACGACGAAGACCGTGCTCGCGTGGCTGCGCGACAACCCCGCGCGCACGGGAACCAAGGAGGGATGCGCCGAAGGCGACTGCGGCGCGTGCACCGTCGTCGTCGGCGAATTGGTCGCCGGCCGGCTCGAGCTGCGGAGCGTCAATGCCTGCATCCAGTTCGTCGCGGCGCTCGACGGCAAGGCGCTGTTCACGGTCGAGGACCTGCGCGCGGCGGACGGCACGCTGCACCCCGCGCAGCAGGCCATGGTCGCGTGCCACGGCTCGCAGTGCGGGTTCTGCACGCCGGGCTTCGTGATGTCGCTGTGGGCGCTCTACCTCGAGCACGAGGCCGCGGGCACGCGCCCCGGGCAGGCGCAGATCAGGAGCGCGCTGACCGGCAACCTCTGCCGCTGCACCGGCTACCGTCCGATCCTCGAGGCCGGCGAGCGTATGTTCGACCTGCCGAAGGCGGCGTTCGACCGGGCGGCGCTGCTCGCGCAGCTGCACGCCGTCGCGCGCGACGGGCCGCTCGCGTACCAGCACGCGGGGCGGCGGTTCTTCGCGCCGCGCACGCTCGCCGAGTTGACCGAGCTGCGCGCCGCGCACCCCCAGGCGACGATCCTCGCCGGCGGCACCGACGTGGGCCTGTGGGTGACCAAAGAGCTGCGCGACCTGCCCGAGATCATCCACATCGGCCGGATCGCGCACCTGCGCGCCGTGCGCGAGCATTCGGGGGTGCTCCACATCGGCGCGGGAGCGACGCTCACCGACGCATATCGTGCGCTCGCCGGCCACTATCCCGAGGTGGCCGAGATGGGGGAGCGCTTCGCCTCGGTGCCGATCAGGAACGCCGGGACCCTGGGCGGCAACGTTGCCAACGGTTCGCCGATCGGCGACTCGATGCCGTGGCTCATCGCGCTCGGCGCGCGCGTGGTGCTGGCGAGCCGGCGCGGGTCGCGCTCGCTGCCGCTCGAGGATCTGTACATCGGCTATCAGCAGAAGGCGATGGCTGACGACGAAGTGGTGGCGGCGGTCGAGGTCCCGCTGCGGCGGCCGCAGCTTCGTTTCCGCACCTACAAGGTGGCCAAGCGCTACGACTCCGACATCTCGGCGGTCTGCGCGGCCTTCGCGCTCGACCTCGACGGCGGGCGCATCGCGGCGTGCCGGGTGGCGTTCGGCGGCATGGCGGCGACACCGAAGCGCGCGCCCGCGACCGAGGCCGCGCTGTCCGGCAAGGAATGGACCGAGGCCGCCGCGCGTGCGGCGATGGCGGCGCTGGCCGACGATTACACGCCGCTCACCGACATGCGCGCGAGCGCCGCGTACCGGATGACGACGGCGCAGAATCTCCTCCAGCGCTTCTTCCTCGAGACGCGCCCCGTGGATCCGCTGCCGGCCGCACAGGCCAGCGTGTTCGCGGCTGCGGCGCAGGCGGGATGAACCGGCAGGCCGAAGGTTTCATGGCACACGCGGCGGCGCGCGCGGCGGCCGGCGCGCCGCATCCGCACGAGTCGGCGCACCTGCACGTGTCCGGCGAGGCGGTCTACGTCGACGACATTCCGGAGATCGACGGCACGCTGCACGTCGCGCTCGGGCTCTCCCGGAATGCGCACGCGACGGTGAATTCGATCGACCTCTCCGCCGTGCGCGCGGCCCCCGGCGTCGTCGCGGTGCTGACCGCCGCCGACATTCCCGGCGAGAACGACTGCGGGCCGATCATCCACGACGACCCGATCCTGGCCGAGGGCGTGGTTCAGTACGTGGGGCAGCCGATGTTCGCCGTCGTCGCCGAGTCGCAGGACGCCGCGCGCCGCGCGGCGCGCCTCGCCAGCGTCGATTACGCGCCGCTGCCGCCGGTGCTCACGCCGCAGGAAGCGCGGCGGCAGGGGTCGTACGTCCTGCCGCCCGTGCGCCTGCGGCGCGGCGATCCCGAGGGGCAGCTCGCCGCCGCGCCCGCGGCGCGTGGCCGGCGAGTTCCACGTCGGCGGCCAGGAGCAGTTCTACCTCGAAGGCCAGATCTCCTACGCGGTGCCGAAGGAAGACGGCTGCATGCACGTCTACTGCTCGACCCAGCACCCGACCGAGATGCAGCACGTGGTCGCGCACGCGCTGCAGCTCCGCGCGAACCAGGTCGTCGTCGAGATGCGACGGATGGGCGGGGGCTTCGGCGGCAAGGAATCGCAGTCGGCGCTGTTCGCCTGCGTCGCGGCGGTGGCTGCGCAGAAGCTGCGGCGCCCGGTCAAGGTTCGCCTCGACCGCGACGACGATTTCCTGATCACCGGCAAGCGGCACTGCTTCCACTACGAGTACGAGGCCGGCTTCGACGACGACGGATTGATCCGTGCGGCGAAGGTGACGATGACCGCCCGCGCCGGATTCTCGGCGGACCTGTCGGGGCCGGTCGTCACGCGCGCGGTCTGCCATTTCGACAACACGTACTACCTGTCCGACGTCGACATCCGCGCCTGCGCCGGCAAGACCAACACGCAGTCGAACACCGCGTTCCGCGGCTTCGGGGGCCCGCAGGGCGCGATCGCGATCGAGCACATCATCGACAGCATCGCCCGCGAGCTCGGCCGCGACCCGCTCGACGTGCGCCGGATCAACTTCTACGGCACCGACCGGGCGCGACGTGACGCCGTACGGCATGCAGGTCGAGGACAACGTGATCCACGAGCTGGTCGCCGGGCTCGAGGCGTCGTCCGCCTACCGCCTGCGCCGCGAGGAGGTCCGCGCGTACAACGCGCGCAGCCCGTGCTGAAGAAGGGGCATCGCGCTGACCCCGGTGAAGTTCGGGATCTCGTTCAACGTCGTGCATTACAACCAGGCCGGGGCGCTGGTGCACGTCTACACCGACGGCTCGGTGCTGGTGAGCCACGGCGGGACCGAGATGGGGCAGGGCCTCAACACCAAGGTGGCGCAGGTCGTCGCGCACGAGCTGGGCATCGGCCTCGCGCACGTGCGCTCCACGGCCGCCGACACCAGCAAGGTCGCCAACACGTCGGCCACCGCCGCGTCGACCGGCACCGATCTCGAACGGCATGGCGGCGCAGGATGCCGCGCGGCAGATCAAGGCACGGCTCGCGGCGTTCGCCGCGGGCAGGTACGGCGGCGCCGCCGCGGACGTCGCGTTCGGCGAGGACGCCGTCCGCGTCAACGGCACGCAGCTGCCGTTCGCGCAGTGCGTGCGCAGAGGCCTACGAAGCGCGCGTGCAGCTGTGGTCGGACGGCTTCTACGCGACGCCGAAGCTGCACTGGGACCGGCAGACGCATGACCGGGACGCCCGTTCCTCTACTTTGCCTACGGCGCCGCGGTGTCGGAGGTGATCGTCGACACGCTGACCGGCGAGTTCAAGCTGCTGCGCGCCGACCTGCTGCACGATGCCGGCACGTCGATCAATCCGGCGATCGACATCGGGCAGGTCGAGGGCGGCTTCATCCAGGGCATGGGCTGGCTGACGACCGAGGAGCTGTGGTGGGACGAGGAGGGCGCGCTGATGACGCACGCGCCGTCGACCTACAAGATCCCCGCGGTCAACGATTGCCCGGCCGATTTCCGCGCGCAGCTCTTTGCCAACCGCAACGTCGAGGACACGGTGCTGCGCTCGAAGGCGGTCGGCGAGCCGCCGCTGCTGCTGGCGTTCTCGGTGTTCTTCGCGATCCGCGACGCGATCGCGAGCGTGGGCGGGTACCGCGTCAACCCGCCGCTGGACGCGCCGGCCACCGGCGAGGCCATCCTCCGCGCGGTCGACGCCGTGCGCACGGATGGTGAGCCCCCACGCTCACTTTGTGCGGCTGCGCCGCATCCCGCTCCGCGGGACCAGCCTTCGGCTGTCCTTCGGCCTTCGGCCTCGTGTTCGCTGCCCGCCGAGGGGAGCACGGCGCCCTTCGGGCGGCCGAGCGGGCGCCGGGCGAGCCGGGCGGCAGCGATGACTGACTGGATCGACGTGCTGGCGGCGCACTGCGCGAAGGGCGCGCCGGCGGTGCTCGTCACCGTCGTCGCGGCGAAAGGCTCCGCGCCGCGCCCGCCGGGCACGCGGATGGTCGTCGCGGCGGAGCGCATCGACGGCACCATCGGCGGCGGCCATCTCGAATGGAAGGCGATCGACCTCGCGCGCGGGCTGCTCGGCAGCGACGGCGGCAGCGCGCTGCACCGCTTTCCCCTCGGCGCGAGCCTCGGCCAGTGCTGCGGCGGCGCCGTGCAGCTGCTGTTCGAGCCGGTGCGGGGGAACCCGTCGTGGCTCGCCGCGCTGGCGCAGGCGCGTGGCGACGGCGAGGATTGCGCGTTGATCACCGCGGTGCGCGGCGGTGCGGACGGCGGGCGGCTCGTCGTCGCGGCCACGCGCGTCTCGGGCACGCTGGGCGCGCCGTCGCGCGACGAGCGCGCCGTCGCGCTCGCGCGGTCCGCGCTCGCGCTGCGCGAGGCGCCGCGCCTGGTGCGCCTCGACGGCGCCGCCGCCGGGGAGCGTGTCGAGCACTTCATCGACGTCGTGCGGCAACCCGATTTTCGGATCGTGCTGTTCGGCGCCGGCCACGTCGGTCGCGCGCTCGTCGGCGTGCTGGCGGCACTGCCGTGCCGGATCACCTGGGTCGATACGCGCGACGACGCCTTCCCCTCGGCGGTTCCGGCCGGCGTGCGCTGCATCGGCACCGACGCGCCCGAGGCGGAAGTCGCGGCGGCGCCCGCCGGCGCGTACTACCTGGTCATGACGCACAGCCACGCGCTGGACGAACAGCTGGCCGAGGCGATCCTGGGGCGCGCGGATCGCGCGTACTTCGGGCTCATCGGCTCGGTGTCGAAGCGCCGGCAGTTCGAGCGGCGGCTCGAGGCCCGCGGCGTCGCGCGCGCCGACCTCGCCGCGATGCGCTGCCCGATCGGCATCGCCGGCATCGCGGGCAAGGAACCGGAAGTGATCGCCATCGCGGTCGCGGCGGAGCTGCTGCAGGTCAGGAGCGGCGCGGCGGCGGCGCACATCGTGCCTCACGCTCAACCCGCCGCCCACCGAGGAGCCCGATGACCGAACCGCAGAAACCCGCGAAGGTCGCACCCGGCGCGGCGCCGCGCCTGGAGTTGCGCGGCATCCGCAAGGTGTACCCGGCGGTCGTCGCCAACGACGGCGTCGACCTCGCGGTCGCGCCGGGCGAGATCCACGCGGTGCTGGGCGAGAACGGCGCCGGGAAATCGACGCTGATGAAGATCATCTACGGCGTCACCCGGCAGACCGAGGGCGAGATTTTCTGGGAAGGCCAGCCGGTCACCCCCGAGAATCCCGCGCACGCGCGCACCCTCGGCATCGGCATGGTGTTCCAGCACTTCTCGCTGTTCGAGACGCTCACCGTCGTCGAGAACGTCGCGCTGGCGCTGCCGGGCGCCCCGGATCTCGGCTACCTCGCGCGCCGCATCGAGAAGGTCTCCGAGAAATATGGCCTGCCCGCCGATCCGCGCCGGCTCGTCCACGCGCTGTCGGTCGGCGAGCGGCAGCGCGTCGAGATCATCCGCTGCCTGCTGCAGAACCCGAAGCTGCTGATCATGGACGAGCCGACGTCCGTGCTGACGCCGCAGGCCGTGCGCAAGCTCTTCGAGACGCTGCGCCACCTCTCCGGCGAAGGCTGCAGCATCCTCTACATCAGCCACAAGCTCGACGAGATCCAGGAGCTTTGCCACACGGCGACGGTGCTGCGCGGCGGCAAGGTGACCGGCACCTGCATTCCCGCGCAGGAGACGCCGGCCTCGATGGCCCGGATGATGATCGGCCGCGACCTGCCGGTGCCGCAGCACGGCGCGCCGCTCGAAGGCGGCGAGGTCCGGCTGCGGCTGGCGGGTCTGTCGCACGCGTCCGACGACCCGTTCGGCACGGACCTGAAGGACATCCATCTCGACGTGCATTCCGGCGAGATCGTGGGCATCGCCGGGGTGTCCGGCAACGGGCAGCAGGAGCTGCTCTACGCCATTTCCGGCGAGGAGCCGATCGCCGAGAAATTCCCGGTGCAGATCCTCGCGACCGAGGCGGGCCGGCTGAGGCCGGGGCGGCGGCGCCGACTCGGGATGGGCTTCGTCCCGGAGGAGCGCCTGGGGCGCGGCGCGGTGCCGCGCATGACGCTCGCCGAGAACGCGCTGCTGACCGCGCACCGGCGCAACCTCGTCAGGAAGGGCCTCATCGACTTCGCCGCCACCGACGTGTTCGCGTTCGACTGCATCCACAAGTACGACGTAAAGTGCGGCGGCGCGCAGGCCGAGGCGAAGTCGCTGTCGGGCGGCAACCTGCAGAAATTCATCATGGGCCGCGAGATCCTGCAGCAGCCGAAGCTCCTCGTCGTCGCGCAGCCGACGTGGGGTGTCGACGTGGGCGCCGCCGCGTTCATCCGCCAGGCGCTGATCGACCTGCGCACGTCGGGCACCGCGATCCTGGTGATTTCGGAGGAGCTCGACGAGCTCTTCGAGATCTGCGACCGCATCGCGGTGATCGCCAAGGGGCGGCTGTCGCCGGTCAAGCGGACCGCCGACACCAGCGTCGAGGAGATCGGCGTGTGGATGAGCGGGATGTGGCCGGGCGCCGACGAAGGCAGGGAGGTGGCGCGTGCTGCCGAGGCTTGAGGCGCGGCCGGAGCCGTCGCAGGCGATGCGCTACGCGTCGCCGCTGCTGGCGGTCGCGCTGACGCTGGCGGGCGGCCTCGTCATCTTCGCAGCGCTGGGCAAGAATCCGCTCGACGGCTTCCGCGTGTTCTTCCTCTCGCCGCTCAAGGACATCTATGGCGTGTCGGAGCTCTTCCTCAAGGCCACGCCGCTGATGCTGATCGCGGTGGGCCTGGCAGTGGGCTTCCGCGCGAACGTCTGGAACATCGGCGCCGAGGGGCAGTACATCCTCGGCGCCATCGCAGGTGGGGGCGTCGCGCTGTACTGGGAGGGCAGCCAGAGCCTGTTGCTGCTGCCGATGATGGTAGTCGCCGGCGCGCTCGGCGGGGCGCTGTGGGCGGCGATCCCCGCGCTGCTCAAGACGCGCTTCAACGCCAACGAGATCCTGGTGTCGCTGATGCTGGTCTACATCGCGCAGCTCATGGTCTCGTGGCTCGTGCACGGCCCGTGGAAGGACCCCGCCGGCTTCAATTTCCCGCAGACGAAGATGTTCGCCGACTCGGCGCTGCTGCCGATGCTGGTCGAGGGCACGCGCCTCAACGCGGCGTTCGCGCTCGCGCTCGCGGCGCTGCTGGCGGGCTACGTCTTCATGAACCGCAGCTTCATGGGCTTCCAGATGCAGGTCGCGGGCCAGGCCGAGGCCGCGGCGCGCTACGCGGGGTTCTCCGCGACGCGCGCGGTCTGGACCGGGATGCTCGCGGGCGGCGCGATGGCCGGCATCGCCGGCATGGGCGAGGTCGCCGGACCGATGGGGCAGATCACCGAGCACGTGGCGAACAACTACGGCTTCGCGGCGATCATCGTCGCGTTCGTCGGGCGGTTGAACCCGATCGGCATCTTCTTCTCGAGCCTGCTCATGGCGCTCCTCTACCTCGGCGGCGAGCAGGCGCAGCAGTATCTCGGCCTGCCGTCGTCGATCTCGAAGGTGTTCCAGGGCATGCTGCTGTTCTTCCTGCTCGGCGCCGATGTCTTCGTCAACTATCGCCTGCGCTGGTCCGGCGGGAAGAAATAGGCCCCGGCCATGGACGACAACATCCTCACCTCGATCCTGGTCGCGACCATCATCGCCGGCACGCCGCTGATCATCGCGGCGCTGGGCGAGCTCGTCACCGAGAAGGCCGGCGTGCTGAACCTCGGCGCCGAAGGGATCATGGCGGTCGGCGCCGTCGCCGGGTTCGCGGCGGCACATCAGTCCGGCAGCGCGGCGGTCGGGGCGTGCGCCGGCATGGCCGCGGGCGCGCTGATGTCGCTGGCGTTCGGCATCCTCACGCTGACGCTGCTCGCCAACCAGGTGGCCGCCGGCCTCGCGCTGTCGATCTTCGGCGTGGGTCTCTCGGCGTTCGTGGGCAAGCCCTTCGAGGCGGCCACGCTCCCAGCGGTGCCCGCGCTGCGCATCCCGCTGCTGGCCGACGTCCCGATCATCGGCCCGGCGCTGTTCAACCAGCAGGTGCTCGTCTACCTGTCGTGGGCGCTGTTTGCCGCGATCGTCTGGTTCCTGTACCGCAGCCGCCCGGGCCTCGTGCTGCGCGCGGTCGGCGAATCGCCGGCCTCCGCGCATTCGATCGGGTATCCGGTGGTCCGCATCCGCTACCTCGCCACGATGTTCGGCGGGGCGATGGGCGGCCTCGCCGGCGCGTTCCTGTCGGTGTACTACACGCCGCTGTGGGTCGAGGGCATGGTGGCGGGGCGGGGCTGGATCGCGCTCGCGCTGGTGGTGTTCGCGACCTGGCGGCCGGTCCGCGTGCTGGTGGGCGCCTATCTCTTCGGCGGGGTGATGATCTCGCAGCTGTTCGTGCAGGGCTCCGGCGCGCAGATCGAGATTCCGTCGCAGTTCCTGTCGTCGCTGCCCTACCTCGCGACGATCATCGTGCTGGTGGTGATATCGCGCAACCTGAACACGATCCGCCTCAATTCCCCGGCCTCGCTCGGGCAGCCTTACAGGCCCGACGCGTGAGCGGGGCGTATCTGCCGTGCGTGCGGTGCGTGGTGTGCCGCCCCTCACGGGCTTCAAGTGTTCAGGCGCCCGCGAGGGGCGGCACACCACGCACCGGAGCAACTTGTGCGCAGGACTCGCATGCCCCTTTATGCGTAGCCCGGGTTGAGCGCCAGCGAAACCGGGGCCATCGTGGCAATGGGGCCAGCGCGGCAATGGCCGCGCCCACCCGGGATTCGCTGCCGCTCAACCCGGGCTACGCACCACGGGCCACGCACTACGCACCACGAATTTCGTCGCATCGGCACCGTCCTTCGCCGGCATCGGCCAGCGCCGAGCGGTGCGCGCGCCCGTGGGTCGCGCCGTCCGTACATGGGTGGCGCGGCCACCCGCCGGCGTTGGGTCGCCGGCTGTGGCCGCGCCGGGACCCATAGGAGGGCGTTTGCGACCCTCGGGCGCGCGCACCGCTCGGCGCTGGCCGATGCCGGGCACGAAACGGTATGCTCCTTCGAAGCAGCAGCACGACCGGCCGGCGTCCCCGGCCCTGAAGTTCACTACTGGGAGAGCTGAAATGTCGTACTGGAGAAGCATGATCAAGGCAGGGCTCGCGGTGGCGGCCGTGGCGTTCGCGACGGCGGCGCTCGCGGCCGACAACATCTGCTACGTCTACGTGAGCCCGATCGGGGACGCCGGCTGGACGTACCAGCACGACCTCGGCCGCAGGCAGATGGAGAAGGCGCTGGCCGGCAAGGTGACGACGAAGTACGTCGAGAGCGTGGCCGAGGGCGCTGACGCCGAGCGGGTGATCCGCGAGCTCGCGCAGAGCGGCTGCAAGGTCGTGTTCGCGACCAGCTTCGGCTACATGAACTACATGGAGAAGGTGTCCAAGCAGTTCCCGAAGGTCATCTTCATGCACGCGACCGGCTACAAGACGGGGCCGAACTTCGGCATCTACAACGCGCGCTTCTACGAGGGCCGCTACCTCGCCGGCGTCGTCGCCGGGAAGATGACGAAGTCGAACATCCTGGGCTACGTCGCCGCGTTCCCGATCCCCGAGGTGCTGCAGGGGATCAACGCGTTCGCGCGCGGCGCGCGCAGCGTCAATCCCAAGGCCGAGGTGCGCGTGATCTGGGTCAACTCGTGGTTCGATCCCGGCAAGGAGCGCGAAGCCGCGAACACGCTGATCTCGCAGGGCGCCGACGTCGTCACCCATCACACCGACTCCACCGCCGTCGTCCAGACCGCCGAGGAGAAGGGCAAGTACGCGATCGGCTACCACTCCGACATGTCGAAGTACGGACCGAAGGCCCATCTCACCGCGTCGACGCACGACTGGGGCGATTTCTACACGAAGACCGTCAGCGACGCGATCGGCGGCACGTGGAAGACCACCAACGTCTGGGGCGGGATGAAGGAGGGCATGGTCAAGATGGCGCCGCTCAACCCGGCGGTCCCCGCCGACGTGAAGGCGCTGGTCGCGAAGCAGGAAGCCGACATCGTCGCCGGCAAGATGCACCCGTTCGCCGGGCCCGTCGTCGACCAGGACGGCAAGACGCGCGTTCCCGCCGGCAAGACCATGACCGACGAGGAGCTGGGCAAGATGGACTATTACGTCGAAGGCGTGGCGAGCAAGCTGCCGAAGAAGTAAGCCGCCTGTGCCCGCGCCGACGGGGCCGTCCGCGTCCGATCGCCGGCCTCCGCCGCTGCCGTGCCCGAGGTTTCGCATGGAAGCGTACGTCGTCGACTGGCTCAACCTGCTCGTGCGCTGGCTCCACCTCGTTGCCGGCGTCGCGTGGATCGGCGCGTCGTTCTATTTCGTGATGCTCGACAACTCGCTGTCGCCGCCGAAGGACCCGGCCGACGCGAAGCGCGGCGTGTTCGGCGAGCTGTGGGCCGTGCACGGCGGCGGCTTCTACCGCAGCCAGAAATTCCTGACCGGCCCGAGGGGGGAGCCGCTCGCGGACAACCTCCACTGGTCGAAGTGGGAGGCGTACACGACGTGGCTTTCGGGGATGGGCCTGGTGGCCCTCATCTACTGGTACGGCGCCGGCACGTACCTGATCGATCCGGCGGTCATGGCGCTGTCGCCGCCCGTGGCCATCGCGATCAGCATCGCGCTCATCGCGGGCGGCTGGCTCGCGTACGACGCGCTGTGCCGGCTGCTCGCGGGCCGCGAGAACGCGCTCGCCGGCGCGCTGTTCGTGCTCGTCGCCGGCGCGTCGTGCGCGGCGTTCCACGTCTTCGGCGCGCGCGCGGCGTACGTCCACGTTGGCGCGATGCTGGGAACGATGATGGTCGCCAACGTGTTCTTCCACATCATCCCCGGCCAGAAGCGGATGGTCGCCGCCATCCGCGCCGGGCGCGCCGTCGATCCGGCGCCCGGCGTGATCGGCAAGCAGCGCTCGGTGCACAACACGTACTTCACGCTGCCGGTGCTGTTCGTGATGATCAGCAACCACTACCCGATGACCTACAGCCACCGCTACGGCTGGGTCGTGCTGGTCGTGGTCATGGCCGCGGGGGTGCTCGTCCGCCAGTTCTTCGTGCTGCGGCACCGGGGCATCGCGAAGCCGGCGCTGCCGGTGCTCGCCGTCGTGCTTCTCGCCGGGCTCGCGTTCGCGATGGCGCCGAAGCCGGCGGCAACGACGGGTGCGCCCGTGGCGTTCGCGGCCGTGAAGGCGGTCATCGATACGCGCTGCGCCGGATGCCACGCGGCGCAGCCGACGCTGGCCGGGTTCGCCCAGCCGCCGAAGGGCATCGCGCTGCAGACGCCCGAGCAGATCGGGCAGCACGCTTCGATGATCGCCGAGACCGTCGCCAACCGCTACATGCCGCTCGCCAACCTGACGCAGATGACCGACGACGAGCGCGCGCTCGTCGCGGCATGGTATGCGCAGGGCGCGAAGCGCTGATCGTCTTGGGCGAGGCATCCATGGCGGCCGGCGGCGCGGCCTCGGGCCCGGAGGCAGGCGGCGACGGACGGGTGGCCGCCTACCGCGGCGAGATCCTGCACTTCGTCGGCGACCCCGCGGTGCTGGGCGATGCCGCGCACCGGCATCACCCGGACGGCGTGCTGGTCGTGCGCGACGGCAGGATCGCCGCCGCCGGTCCCGCCGGCGAGGTGCTGCCGACGCTGCCGCACGGGGCGCCGGTGACGGATTACCGCGGCAAGCTGATCATGCCCGGCTTCGTCGACACCCACGTGCACTATGCGCAGACCGACGTGATCGCCTCGTACGGCGCGCAGCTGCTCGACTGGCTCGAGCGCTACACCTATCCGGCCGAGGCGCGCTTCGCCGATCCGGCGCACGCGGCGGAGGTCGCGGACTTCTTCGTCCGCGAGCTGCTCGCCAACGGCACCACCACGGCGATGGTGTTCGCGACGTCGCACCCCGCGTCGGTCGACGCGATCTTCGCGGCGGCCGGGGCGCGATCGATGCGGCTCGGCGCGGGCAAGGCGCTGATGGACCGCAACGTGCCCGAAAGCGTGCGCGACACCGCCGAGGGCGGGTATGACGACAGCCGCGCGCTGATCGAAAAGTGGCACGGCCGCGGCCGGCTTTCCTACGCGGTGACGCCGCGCTTCGCGCCGACGTCCACCGAGCGCCAGCTCGCGCTGTGCGGCCGCCTGCTCGACGAGCATCCCGGCGTGTTCCTGCAGTCGCACGTCGCCGAGAACCGCGGCGAGGTGGCGTGGGTGGCCGAGCTCTTTCCGGGAAGCCGCAGCTACCTCGACGTCTATGACCGCTACGGGCTGCTGCGCGAGCGCGCCGTCTACGCGCACTGCATCCATCTCGACGCGCAGGACCGGCGGCGCATGGCCGAGAGCGGCGCCGCGATGGCGTTCTGCCCGACGTCGAACCTGTTCCTCGGCAGCGGGCTGTTCGACCTGCGCGCGGCGGCCGACAGCGGCGTGCGCGTGGGCCTCGGCACCGACATCGGCGGCGGCACGAGCCTGTCCATGCTGCGCACGCTCGACGAGGCGTACAAGGTGGCACAGATGGCCGGGCAGACACTCGCGCCGCTTTCCGCGTTCCATCTCGCGACGCTGGGCGGCGCGGCGTCGCTGCGCCTCGCCGACCGCATCGGCAGCTTCGAGGCAGGCAAGGAGGCTGACTTCATCGTGCTCGATCCCGCGGCGACGCCGCTGCTGGCGCGCCGCACCGAACGCGCCGGGTCGCTCGCGGAAAAGCTGTTCGCGCTGATGATCCTTGGGGACGATCGCGCGGTCTTTGCCACGTATGTCCTCGGCCGGCGGGTGCACGAGCGTGCCGGTGCCTGAGCGCGACGACGCAACGGCCGCCCCGGCGCGGACGCTGCTGGCCCGGCACGCCGACGTGCTGGTGACGATGGACGACGCGCGGCGCGAGATCCGCGACGGCGCGCTCTACATCCGCGGCAACGCGATCGAGCAGGTCGGCGCGACGCACGACCTGCCGGCCACCGCCGACATCGTCATCGACCTCGCCGGCCACGTCGTGCTGCCCGGCCTCGTCAACACCCACCACCACATGTTTCAGTCGCTCACCCGCGCCGTTCCCTCGGCGCAGGACTGCGAGCTGTTCGGCTGGCTGAAGGCGCTCTATCCGGTATGGGCGCGGCTCACGCCGGAGGCGATCCGCGTGTCGGCGCTGACCGCGATGGCCGAGCTGATCCTGTCCGGCTGCACGACGTCGTCGGACCACCTGTACGTGTTCCCCGGCGGCTGCCGGCTCGACGACACGATCGACGCCGCCGCGGAGATCGGAATCCGCTTTCACGCGATGCGCGGCGCGATGAGCCTCGGCGCGAGCCGCGGCGGCCTGCCGCCCGACGCGCTGGTCGAGGACGAGGATGCCGTGCTCGCCGACGCGCGCCGCGTGATCGAGGCGCATCACGACGCCGGCCGCCTCGCGATGGTGCGCGTCGGCATCGCGCCCTGCTCGCCGTTCAGCGTCACCGACGACCTCATGCGGGAGGCGGCGGCCCTGGCGCGCAGCTGCGGCGTGGGGCTGCACACGCACCTCGCCGAGAGCGTCAACGACGTCGCCTACAGCCGCGAGCGCTACGGCCGCACGCCCGCCGAATATGCCGAGGCGCTCGGCTGGACCGGGCGCGACGTCTGGCACGCGCACTGCGTGCAGCTCGACGCGGCGGGCATCGCCCTGTTCGCGCGCACGGGCACCGGCGTCGCGCACTGCCCGTGCTCGAACATGCGGCTGGGGTCGGGGATCGCGCCGGTGCGCCGGATGCGCGACGCCGGCGTCCGCGTCGCGCTGGGCGTGGACGGCAGCGCGTCCAACGACGGGGGGCAGATGCTGGGCGAGGCGCGGCAGGCCATGCTTCTTGCGCGGCTGGGCGGCGACCCCGGCGCCCTGACCGCGCGCGACGTCCTGGAAATGGCGACCCGCGGCGGCGCCGCGGTGCTCGGGCGCGACGACATCGGCGTCCTCGCTCCGGGAAAGGCGGCGGATTTCGCGGCCTTCGACGTGTCGGGGCTGCTGCACGCGGGCGCGCTGCACGACCCGGTCGCCGCGCTGGTGTTCTGCGGCGGCGCGAACGTGCGGCACAGCGTGATCAACGGTCGCGTGGTCGTGCAGGACGGGCGGCTCAGGACCCTCGACCTCGGCCCCCACGTCGAGCGGCACAACCGCCTCGCGCGGCGGCTGATGGGCGGCAGCTAGTTGCGAACCAGTACACCCGCCCTACGCCACGCCGGCGCGCGAGCCGGGCGAGGCCCAAAATGAAACCGCCGCCGGCGAGAGCGCTCCGGCGGCGGATCGGCGGGGTGCGGCGACAGGCTGTCGCCGCACCTTTGCGCGGGCGGCTTACTTCTTGGCGGGGCCGCCGGCCGCCTTGGTCACGGCGTTGAGCAGCGCCACCGCATCGCGGCTCGTCGCCTTGCCGGAAATGATGTCCTTCGGCTGCACGGTCTGCGACGCGTAGTAGGCCGCGTTCCAGTCGCCGTAGACCTTGACCAGGGCGCCCTCGAGGTTCAGGCCGCCGTAGCCGCCCTTCGTGCGGGTGTAGCCGACGACGTCCGTGCCCGCGGCGGGCGGCGCGCCCGCGCCGACCGGCCCCGCCGCATAGCTGACGTCGGTGCCGAGCTTGGCGCCGCTGGCCCCGGTCAGTGCGGCGACGCCCTTGTCGGTCATCACCAGCGCCGCCGCTTCGACGGCCTTCACGCCTTCCTTGAACGCGCTGGGCTCGGTCGCGATCGACGTGAAAATGGGCCCATGCCACTTGCCATCGGCGCCCTTGACCAGCAGGATGGCACGGCCGCCGGCGCCGGCCTTGAGCACCCGCGCCTTGGCCAGCACCTCCGGCGACAGCAGCACCGCCTTGGCGCTGCCGATGTTGTCCTGGAACCACTTGGCATCGGCGTCGCCCATCAGGCTGGCGAGCTCCGCCTGCGCGGCGACGACATCCGCCTGCGTCTCGCCTCGCTGCTGGTTCGACTCCTGCGACCACGCGGGGAACGACGTGGCCATCGTGGCAACGGCACCAGCCAGGGCGAGGCGCGCGGTATGACGGAACATGGACATCAGCATTTTTATCTTCTCCTCCTTGGTGAATGACAAGCCGTGACTGGCGCGCGGGGCGGTCGGCCGCCCGGTTCCGGCATCACGCAAGCATATGCGAAAGCTCCGGCGGCGTCGAGTGCTGTGCGGGCACGCGGCAGGCGACGGGGCGCTACTCCGGGACCGCGTTCAGGACGAACACGGCCGCGAGCAGCGCGCTCGGGCGGCCGAACCCGGCGAACCACTTGCCGAAGATCCTGTCGATGTCGCCGCCGACGTAGATCTGGGTCAACGCCTTGTTCACCTCGAGCCGGAAACCCGAATCGCCGCGCGGGACCGCGAACGCCAGCGGCTCGAACGACAGGTCTTCGGCGAGCAGCGCCAGCTTGCCCGGCTCCTTCGACTGCGACGCCAGGCCGACCAGCTTGATCTTGTCGCTGGCGAAGGCGTCGAGCGAGCCCGACTCGAGCATCGCCAGGCCCTCGTTGCCGTCATTCAGGCGCACGACCTTCGCCGTGACCGGCACCGCCTTCAGCGCCTGCTCGAGCCGGCGCTCGGTGGTGGTCCCGGCGAGCACGCCGACGCGCTTGCCCTCCATGTCCGCGACCTTCTGGATCCGGGATTGGGTGGCGACGAGGAAGCCGCCGGCCTCGACGAAGATCAGGCCGGAGAAATCGACGGTGCGCATGCGGGTCTGCGTGGCCGTGGTGTTCGCGCAGTCGAGGTCGGCCCTGCCCGCGGCGACCATCTGCACCCGCTCCGCGGCGGTGCCCACGAGCCAGTTCGTCTTGAGGTCAGGCACGCCGACGGCGCGGCCGAGCTGGTCGATCACCTTGCGGCACAGGTCGATCGAATACCCGCCCGGCTGACCGTTGCTCTCCACGAACGAGAACGGCGGCGAATCGCCGGAAAAGGCGACGTTGATCTGCTTCGCCGCCTTGATCTTCGCCAGCGTGTCGGGGCTGCCCTGGGCGCGGGCGGGCGCGGCGGCAAGGCCGGCGGCGAGCGCGGCGGCGGTGATGAATGCGCAAACGGAGCGATGCACGATGGGGGCCTCTGCGTTGGGAGCGATCGCGCCATCGCGATCGTGGCGGGGAAGGCGAAAAGGCGGCATTCTACCCCACGGCCGCAGCGCGTGGCGCGCTCGCCGCCACGGCCGTCCGGCAGCCCGGGGCATGCCCGTCCACCCGGCGGCGCGGCGCCCGCGCGTGGCTTCGGCCCATGCTAGACTTCCTGGCGTCTCCTGCCACCCTGCCGCCGGTTCCGATGCTTCGCTTTCCCTCGTTGTTCGCCGCCTTCGCAGCCGTTTGCGTGACGCTGGCCGGCACCCTGCCGGTCGCTGCCGCGGATGCGACGTCACCGTCGCTCGAGCGCATCAAGCGGACCGGAACGATCCACTTCGCCTACCGGGAAGGCGCGGCGCCGTTCTCGTTCCGCGACCGTGGCGGCGAGGTGCGCGGCTACAGCGTCGAGTTGTGCTCGCGGGTCGCGGCCGCGATCCAGAAGGACCTCGGACTCGCGGCGCTCAAGGTCGAGTGGATGCCGGTGACCGCCGCGACCAGGCTCGCCGCCGTGACCGGCGGCAAGGCCGATGCGGAATGCGGCACGACCACGATATCGCTTACCCGGATGCAGAGCGTGGATTTCAGCGTGCCGATCTTCGTCGATGGCGGCACCGTGCTCGTCGCGGTGAAATCGAAGCTGTCGCAACTGGCCGATCTCAAGGGCCGCAGGATCGCGGTCATCGCCGGCACCACGACCGAGCAGGCGCTCAAGCGCGCGCTGGACATCCTCGATGCGCCGGCCGTGCTGGTGCCCGTGAAGGACGGCGACGCCGGCGTGGCGTTGCTCGCGCAGGACAAGGTCGACGGCTACGCCGGCGATCGCATCGTGCTGGCCGGCCTGCGGACGGCCGCGCCGGACCCGAACGCGCTCGAGTTCATCGCCGGCGATTTCTCGTACGAGCCCTATGCGCTGGTGGTGCCGCGCACCGACCCGGACTTCCGGCTCGCGGTGAACCGCGCGCTGGTCGGCTTGTATCGCAGCGGCGACATCGACGGGATCTTCCAGCGCTGGCTCGGCGCCATTGGACAGCCGGGTCCGCTGCTGCACTCGATGTTCTATCTCAACACGCTGCCGGAGTGAGCAGATGACGCCCCGACACCTGCCGCGCGCGTCGGCGCGATGCATCGCGCTGCCGGGGGTGGCGGCGGCATGGCTCGCGCTGGCCTCGGCAGTGGCGCTCGCGCAGACTCCGCCGCTGCTGCTTCCGGCGCCGGCGGCGCCCGCGGTCACCGCCACGCCCGCCATCCCGCCGTCGGTCGTCGCGACCGACTGCGGCCCCTGCGGCAGGATCGAATCGATCCGCCAGAGCACGGTGAAGCAGCAGTGGACCCCGCTCGGGACCGGCGTGGGGGTCGGCGGCGTCCCCGATGTCGGCGGTTCGCCGGCGGGCGTCACGTCGTTCAAGATCGGTCCCGGGCTGTCCAACCAGGGCATGGTGGTGCTGGGCTCGGCGGGCGGCGGGGCGTACAAGAAGGCGCCGAACGCCTACGAGCCCAAGCGCTGGGACGTGACCGTCAAGATGGACAGCGGTGCCGTGCGCATCGTCACGCTGTCCTACGAGCCGTTCGTCCACGAGGGCGACCGCGTCCGCGTTTCCGGCAACAGCGTCGAGCTGCTCGAGTAGCCCGGGTTGAGTAAGGAGGCGAAACCCGGGGGCGATCGTGTCCATGGCCGCGACCACCCGGGTTTCGCTGCGCTCAACCCGGGGTACGTCAACCCGGGGTACGTCAACGCCTGCGACAGGGTCGCCCGATGAATCGACGGAGCACTTGATGGGGCGGATCGCCCGGATTGCGGTCATCTGCGGGTTCGCGGTGGCGGTGCAGGCCGCGGCGCAGAACGCCCCGGCCCTCGCGGCGCGCGGGGCGGCCGACGTCACCACGCTGACGGCAAGGATCGAGGCGATCGACTACGCGAGCCGCGTGGTCGCGATCAGGGGCCCGCTCGGCCGCACCATCGCGATCAAGGTCGACGACCGCGTGAAGAACCTCGGCAAGGTCAAGGCGGGTGACGAGATCGTCCTCAAGTACGCCGAGGCGCTCGCCGTCGCGCTGATCCCGGCCGGCGCCGGACGCAGCGAGACCGTCACGACGCCGGCCCCGGTGACCGCGCCGGCGGGTGCCGGGCCTGGCATCGCCGCGGCGCAGCAGACCAGGATCGTCGCCCGGATCGAGCAGGTCGACGCGGCGCGGCAGGTGGTCCTGCTCGAGGGACCGAACGCGCGCTATGCCGAGGTCAAGGTGAAGGACCCGGGCGTGTTTCGCGAGTTGAAGGTTGGCGACAGCGTCGGCATCACGTACACGGAGGCCGTCGTCGTCGATGTGGTGACGCCGAAGAAGTGACGCCGTGAACATCGCCACCGCCGCCGACGCCGCCCCGGCCGTTGCAACCGACAGGGCGGCGCTCACCGTCAGCGACCTGCCCGACGGCGGCCGGAAGCTCGCCCTCTCAGGCCGGCTCGACGCCGCGACGCTGCCGATGGTGTGGGACCTCGCCCGCCGCGCGGTGGCCGAGGTCCCGTCGCGCGCCATCGTCGTCGATGCCGCCGGCGTCGACTACTGCGACGGCATCGGTGCCGCGTTGTTCGTCGATCTGCTGCGCCACCCGCGCGAAGGCAGGCTCGAGGTCGTCAATCTCAAGCCGGCCCACCGGACGCTGCTCGGGCAGTTCGACCCGAAGGCGCTCGAGCGCGACCTCGACCCCGAGCTGGCGCGAGGACCGCTGTTCGAGGAAGCCGGCCGCGCCGCCTTCGCCGCCTGGCGGGACTTCCGCGTGCAGATCGCGTTCGTCGGCGAGACCGCGGCGGCCCTCGTCCATGCGGTGCGTCGTCCGGACACCGTGCGCTGGCGCGACGTCTGGCACATCTGCGAGCGCGCCGGCGTCGACGCGCTGCCGATCGTCGCGCTCATCTCGTTCCTGCTCGGCATGATCCTCGCGTTCCAGTCGGCGGTGCCGATGAAGCGCTTCGGCGCCGAGATCTTCGTCGCCGACCTGATCGGGTTGTCTATGCTGCGGGAGCTCGGGCCGCTGATGACGGCGATCCTGCTCGCCGGCCGCTCGGGTGCCGCGTTCGCCGCCGAGATCGGCACGATGCGGGTGAACCAGGAAGTCGACGCGCTGACGACGATGGGCCTCGACCCGGTCCGTTTCCTGGTGACGCCGCGCATCATCGCCGTCGTGCTGATGACGCCGCTGCTCACGATCTTCGCCAACGTCGTCGGGCTCCTCGGCGGCGCCCTCACGATGCAGACGTTCTCGATACCGTTCACCACGTTCTTCAGGGAAGTCGACAGCGCGGTCACGCTGACCGACTTCATGGCGGGCTTCGTCAAGTCGTTCGTGTTCGCCGTCCTGGTGGCGGGGATCGGCTGCCTGCGCGGGCTGCAGACCGCGGCCGGCGCCTCGGCCGTCGGCGAGTCCGCGACGCGGGCCGTCGTTTCGGGCATCATCCTGCTCGTCATCGTCGACGGCCTGTTCGCGTACGCCTACTACCTGCTCGACATCTGATCCTCAACAATGTCCATGAGCGACGCCGGGGTGCCTAAGGACGCGGGACTGCGGTCCGCCTCGGGGGGCAGCGCCGCGGCGCCAGCCGCAAGCGTGGGGGCCGTCATTCGCGACGCCGGGCCGCCCCAAGGCGCGAATCGCTCCCCCTCGGGGGGCAGCGCCGCGGCGCCAGCCGCAAGCGTGGGGGCCGTCACCCCCCCGATCATCCGCGTGGTCGACCTCGATGCCGGCTACGAGGGCGCGGCGATCCTCGAGCACGTCGGTTTCGACGTGAGGGGCGGCGAGGTCTTCGGCATCCTCGGCGGGTCCGGCTGCGGCAAGAGCACGTTGCTGAAGCACATGATCGGGCTCCTGCCGCCGATCCGCGGCCACGTCTACATCGCCGGCGACGACATCGTGACCGCCGACGAGGCGACGCAGGCGGCGATCCGGCGCCGCTTCGGCGTGATGTACCAGTCGGGCGCGCTGTTCGGGTCGATGACGCTGCTGGAGAACGTCCGGCTGCCGCTCGAGGAGTACACCGACCTCCCGGACGACGCGATCGACCTGGTGGCGCGGATGAAGCTCGAGCTGGTGGGGCTCGAGGCGTTCACCGGCCATCTGCCGGCGGAGCTCTCCGGCGGCATGCAGAAGCGCGCCGGCATCGCCCGGGCGATGGCGCTGGACCCCTCGATACTGTTCATGGACGAGCCGTCGTCGGGACTCGACCCGATCACGGCGGCCACGCTCGACGCGACGATCGGCAGGCTCGCCAAGAACCTCGGCGTCACGTTCGTCATCGTCACCCACGACCTCGGCAGCACCTTCGTCGCGATGGACCGCGTGATCCTGCTCGACCGCAGGGCGAAGGGCATCATCGCCGAGGGCGATCCGCGGCGGCTGCGCGACGAGTCCGCCGATCCGCGCGTGCGGGCGTTCTTCCGCCGCGAGAGCGAAGCGCAGGCAGCGTGAATACGAGCCCCCGAAGCTCACTTCGTTCGCCTCCCCCCGAGGGGGCAGCCGGTGCCCTTCGGGCGGCCGTGCGGGCACCGGGATGAGCGCCAAGGCCAACTACTTCAAGCTCGGCCTGTTCGTGGTCGCCGCGATCGCGAGCCTCGTCGTGCTGCTGATCGTCATCGGCTCGGGCCGCGCGTTCCAGCAGAAGATCACGATCGAGACCTACTTCAACGAATCGGTGCAGGGCCTCGACATCGGGTCGAAGGTCAAGTACCGCGGGGTGACGATCGGCGAAGTCACCAAGATCACCTTCACGTACGTGCGGTACCAACAGGACAAGCCGATGAGCCAGCGATTGCGCTACGTGCTGGTCGAGGCGCAGCTGCAGCCGAAGCTCCTGGGCGGCAGGGCGGCCGTCAACGACATCGCGGGCGCGGAGAACATGAAGGCCGAGGTCGAGAAAGGCCTGCGCGTGCGCAGCGCCGCGCAGGGGATCACCGGGACCAACTACCTCGAGATGGATTACGTCGACCCGCCGCCGCCGCTGCTGCCGTTCGACTGGACGCCCGACAACCCCTACGTGCCGAGCACGCAGTCGACGGTGACGGCGCTGATCAACTCGGTGACCGAGGTCATGTCGCGGCTGCACGGCCTGGACATCGAGACCACGCTCGCCAACCTCAACACGCTGCTCGTCACGACCAACCGGCGCGTCGACGCCATCGACACGAAGGAACTCTCGCAGCGCGCCACGCGCGTGCTGGCCAAGGTCGAGACGACGCTCGACGCCGTCGCGGCGAAGAAGCTCTCCGACGAGGCGGTCGCGCTCCTCGCCGAGCTGCGCGAGTCCAATACCGACCTGAAGCGGATGCTGGCGAACCCGGCGCTGCAGAAGCTGCCGGACGATGCGGCGGCGGCCGTCGCCCGGGTCAGGGAACTCGTCGGCGACCCGAAGCTCGCCAGGTCGATTGCCAGCCTCGAGCGCTCGCTCGCCCGCGTCGATCGCATCCTCGGCGGCGGCGAGACCGATCTCACGACGACCATCGTCAACCTGCGCCAGATCACCGACAACCTGCGCGACCTGACCGAGGACGCCAAGCGCTATCCGGCGAACGTGATCTTCGGCGCGCCGCCGCGACCGCTGGAGCGCGTGCAATGAACGCCCGATTGCCCCTGTCCGATCATTGGGTCCGCATCGCGCTCGCCGCGTGCGCGGCGGCGACGCTGGCGCTCGCCGGTTGCGCGGTCACCCGCACGTCGCCGGTCAAGCAGACGTTCCTGCTCGATCCGCCGGCGCCGGCGGCGGTCGCGCGCGCGCAGCCGGGAACGCTGCGCGTCGAAGCGGTCCGCGTCGCGGCGCCGTTTCGCGGCAGGGCGTTCGTCTTCCGCGAAGCGGAGTTGAAATACGAGACCGATTTCTACCACGAGTTCATCGTCGCACCCGCGGCGAACGTCGCCGAGGCGACGGCGCGCGCGCTGCAGCGCGCCGGGACGTTCGCGCGCGTCACGGCGCCGGGCGCGGCGGTCGATGCCGACTGGGTGCTGGAAGGTTTCGTCTCCGCGCTGTACGGCGATCTGCGCGACCCCGCGAAGCCCGCCGCCGAGATGACGATCACCTACTACCTGTCGCGCGCCGACGGCGGTCCGGGGGTTCCCGTGTGGTCGCGCGAGTACGCGCAGCGCGTGCCGTTCGCGCCGAACACCGCGGAGGCCTACGCCGAGGCGCTCAACACCGCGCTCGGGCGGATCCTCGCCGACCTGTCGCGCGACCTCGCGGCGGCGGACCTGCCGAAACGGTAGGCGCCGTAGCCCGGGTTGAGCGGAGCGAAACCCGGGGCAGTCGTTGCCGGTGCCACAACCACCCGGGTTTCGCTCCGCTCAACCCGGGCTACGGGGGCGCAGGACGCGGGCCGACGTCCCTAGAACAGCGGCGGCAGGCCCGGCGGCGCATCTACGCCGGGAATCCTGGTCCCCGTCAGCTTGTCCGCTTCGCTGACCCAGCCGCCGCCCATCGCCTTGTACGTGTTGGCCGCCGAGCTGAACACCGACGCGCGGATCGATGCGAGCGCGAGCTCGGCGGGGAACAGCGTCTGCTCGGCCTGCAGCACGGTCGTGTACGAAGTGTATCCGCCGTCGAACTGCAGCCTGGCGAGGCGCGCGTAGTCCTTGAGCGCCGCGACCAGCCGCTCCTGCGCGGCGAGCTGCTCCTGCAGCTTCTGGTTGGCGACGAGCGCGTTGGCGACGTCGGCGAACGCGTTCTGGATCGACAGCCGGTAGCTCTGCAGCGCCGCCTGCTGCGCGGCCTCGGACTGCGCCACCTGCCCGCTGACGGCGCCGAAGGTGAAGATCGGGCCGATCACCTGGCCGGCGTAGTTCCACACGCGCGTGGGCCCCTTGAACAGGTCGGACAGGTCCGCGGCTGGAGCTGCCGAGAACGCCGGTCAGCGAGATCGTCGGGAAGTACAGCGCCTTCGCCGCGCCGATCTGCGCATTGGCGGCGATCAGCGTCTGCTCGGCCTGCAGCAGGTCCGGCCGGCGCTCGAGCAGCATCGACGGCACGCCGGCGGGCACCGGCGGCAGCGCGAGGTCGTAGATCGACTTGCCGCGGGGGATGGGCCCCGGATTGCCGCCGAGCAGCACCGACAGCGCGTTCTCGGTCTGCGCGATCTGCGACTCGATCAGCGGTATCTGCACGGCGGCGGTCTCGTACTGCGATTGCGCCTGCGAGACGGTCATCTGCGAGGTCTGCCCGTACCTGAACTGCAGCTGGTACAGGCGCACGGCTTCGCCGTAGGTGCCGAGCGTGCTCTTCGCGATGACGAGCTGCTCGTCGAGGCCGCGCAGCGTGACGTAGTTCGTCGCGACCGTGGAGACGAGCGTGAGGATCACGCCGCGGCGGGCTTCGTCGGTCGCGAGCATGTTCGCCTGCGCCGACTCCGAGAGGCGCCGGATGCGCCCCCAGAGATCGATCTCCCAGCTCGCCGTGAGCAGGGCCTGGTAGGTGCTCTGCGGATTCGGGTAGTTGGGAATGGCGGCGACGAGCCCGACCTCGGGCGCGCGCGCCCGTTCGGCGTTCGGCTGGTAGCCGACCTGCGGGAACAGCGACGAGCGGGTCTGCGTGATCACCGCCAGCGCCTGCTCGACGTTGGCGGCGGCGACCTTGACGTTGAGGTTGTTGGCAAGCGCGGTGTCGATCAGCTGGTCGAGCACCGGGTCGCCGAACTGTTTCCACCACGCGGTGTTCGCCGTCTCGGCGGCGGCCGCGGGCTCGAAGCGGAAGGCGGCGGGCGCGTCCACCTTCGCGCGCGTGTAGTCGGGGCCCATCATGCAGCCGGCGACGAGCGCCGTGGCGAGGGCGGCGAACGCGGTGATAAGCGCGGAATGTCGCATCATCCCTCCCGCGGCGCGTGCGGCACGGGCGGTGGCGCGGCGGCGGCGCGTCGGCCGCCTTCTCCTTGCCCTCGGAGAACCGGTCGAACAGGTAGAAGAGCAGCGGCACGTACAGCATCGCGAGCGTGGTCTCGCCGAGCATGCCGCCGATGATGCCGGTGCCGATCGAATGCCGCGCGTTGGCGCCGGCGCCGACGGCGATCGCCAGCGGCAGGCAGCCGGCCGCGAACGCGAGCGAGGTCATGATGATCGGCCGCAGCCGCTGCTCGCCGGCCAGCACCGTCGCCTCCATGATCGACTTGCCCTGGCGGCGGAAGTCGACGGCCGCCGACACGCGCAGCACGGCGTTCTTCGCGCCGAGGCCGATCAGCACCAGCAGGCCGATCTGGAAGTAGACGTCGTTCTGCAGGCCGCGCGCCCAGATGGTGACGAGCGCGCCGAGGATGCCGAACGGCACCGCCGACATCACCGCGCCCGGCAGCGTCCACGACTCGTACTGCGCGGCGAGCACCAGGAACACGATGATGAGGCCGAACACGAACGCGATCATCGACGTGCCGCCGGACTGCTTCTCCTCGAACGCGGTGCCGGACCACGCGAACGTGAAGCCCGCCGGCAGGACCTCGCGCGCGGTGGCCTCCATCGCGGAGAGCGCGTCGCCCGAGCTGTACCCCGGCGCCGGGTTGCCGCTGACCTTCGCCGCGGGGAAGCCGTTGAAGTGCGGCAGCAGGTCCGGGCCGGCCACCCATTCGGTCCTGACCAGCGCCGAGAGCGGCACCATCTGCCCGTTGTGCGAGCGCGTGTACAGGCGCGTGAGGTCCGCCGGCGTGTCCCGGTACCTGGCGTCGGACTGGACGATCACCCACCAGACGCGGCTGAACTGGTTGTACTGGCTGACCGTCAGCGAGCCGAACTGCGCCTGGATCGCGCTGTAGACATCCTCCACCGGCACGCCGAGGAGTGTCGCCTTGTCGCGGTCGACGATCGCGCGCAGCTGCTGCGTGTTGGCGCGGAACGTGCTGTACAGGCTCGAGAGCGCCGGGTTGGTCCGCGCCTTCGCGAGGAAATCCTGCGTCACCTGGTCGAGGACCGTCGGATCGCCGGCGCCGGTGTCCTGGATCCAGAACTCGAAGCCGCCGGTGGTGCCGATGCCGGGAATCGGCGGCGGCGCGACCGGGACGACGATCGCCTGCTCGATGCCCTGCGCCTCGCGGTTGAGGTTCATCAGCACGGCGCGCGCGTTCTGCGCGCGGGCCGACTCGGTCGACCCGTACCGCTCCTTGAAATCCTTGAGCGTGACGAAGAACGTGCCGGCGTTGGTCTTGAACCCGCTGTCGAGCAGGCTGTAGCCCGTGATCATCGTGCGCGTCTCGACACCCGGGATCCTGGCGAAGATCGCGTCGACCTTCTCGGCCACCGCCTGCGTGCGGTCGATGCTGGCGGCCTCGGGCATGATGATCGCCGCCATCACGTAGCCCTGGTCCTCGTTCGGGACGAAGCTCGTCGGCAGGATGGAGAACAGGTGCCAGATGCTCCAGATGAAGCCGGCGAACACCACCAGCGCGATCACGGCGCGCTTGATCACGAACTCGACCGCGTGCCCGAAGCCGAGGGTGACCTTGTCGACCTGGCGGTTGAACCACGCGAAGAACCCGCGCTGCGGGGGCGGGTTGTGCTTCAGCATCAGCGCGCACATCGCCGGCGTCAGCGTGAGCGCGACGAAGCCGGAGACGATCACCGAGACCACGATCGTGACCGCGAACTGCTTGTAGAGCTGGCCCGTGGAGCCGGGCAGGAACGCCGCCGGGATGAACACCGATGCCATCACCAGCACCACCGCGATCAGCGAGGTCGCGATCTCGTCCATCGCCTTGATCGTGGCGTCCTTCGGCCCCAGGTGATGCTCGTGCATGTTGCGCTCGACGTTCTCGACGACGACGATCGCGTCGTCGACGACCATGCCGATCGCCAGCACCAGGCCGAACAGCGTGATGAGGTTGATCGAGAAGCCCAGCGCCAGCATGCCGGCGAACGTCGTGATCAGCGAGACCATGATCGCGACCATGCAGATGATGGTCGTGCGGAAGCTCTGCAGGAAGAGGTAGACGACCAGCACCACCAGCAGCACCGCCTCGAACAGCGTGTGGATGACTTCCTCGATCGACAGCTTGACGAAGTCGTTGGTGTCGAGCGAGACGACGTAGTCCATGCCCTCGGGAAAGCGCGACTTCATCTGGTCGAGCGTCTTCCTCACGTCCGCCGAGACCTTGAGCCCGTTGGCGCCCGGCTGCAGGTACACGGCGATGAAGGTCGCCGGCGTGCCGTTGAGCTTGGAGTCGACGATGTACTGGCGCAGGCCCACCTCGGCGCGCGCGACGTCGCCGAGCCGCACGATCGCGCTGCCGTCCTGGCTCGCGCGCAGGATGATCTTCTCGTACTGCCGCGGGTCGGTGAACGGCGCCTGCGTGACCACGGGGAAGGTCAGCTCGACCGGGCCGGCGGTGGGCTGCTGCCCGATCTGCCCGGCGCCGAACAGCTTGTTCTGCGCGTTGATCGCGTTGCCGATGTCGGAGGTGGTGATGCCGAGCGAGGCCATGCGGTCCGGGTTCATCCAGATCCGCATCGCCTGGTCGGGCACGCCCATGATCGACGCCTGTCCGGCGCCGGGCACGCGCTTGATCGCGTCGAGCACGTAGACGTTCGCGTAGTTGGCGATGTAGTCGCCGCTGTAGCGCTCGCCCTTCCCGAACACCCCGATCAGCATCATGATCGACGAGGACTTCTTCTGCACCGAGACGCCCTGCTGCGTCACCGCGGTGGGCAGCTGCGGCAGCGCGAGGTTGACCCGGTTCTGCACCTGCACCTGCGCGATGTCGGGGTCGGTGTTGAGCGAAAAGTAGACCGTCAGCGTGAGCTGGCCCGTGGCCGAGCTGGTCGACGACATGTAGATCATGTTGTCGACGCCGTTGATCTGCGCCTCGATCGGGGCGGCGACCGAATCGGCCAGCGTCTTGGAGTCCGCACCCGGGTAGGTCGCGGAGACCGTGACCTGGACGGGGGTGATCGTCGGGTATTGCTGGACCGGCAGCACCGTCATCGCGACGAGGCCGGCGAGGCACAGGATGATCGCGACGACTGCCGCGAAGATCGGCCGTTCGATGAAGAAGCGCGAGAACATGAGGGTCGGGGCGCCGGCTATTTGCCGACCGCGAGCTCCACGCGCCGGGCGTCGCTGTCCGTGCCGGTCCCGATGACGTCCTGCGGCGGCTTCAGGCGCAGGCGCTGCGTCGCGATGCCGTCGGCGACCAGGGCGTCGCGCACGGCCGTCGCGCGGCGCTTGGCGAGATCGACGTTGGCGGCGTGGTTGCCGCTGCGGTCGGCGTAGCCGGTGACGTCGATGACGTTCGGGCCGGCCTTCATCCCGGGGGCGAAGCCCGCGAGCAGCCGCTTCGCCTCGGCGTCGAGCGCGGCGCTGCCCTGCGCGAAGTGGACGACCAGCGTCGCCCCGGGTGGAGTCGCCGCCGGCGAGGCTTCCGCCGAATCCGGTTTCGGCGTGTAGGCGCTCACCTTGACCGCGGCGTCCGGCGCCAGCCGGAGCGCGCCGTCGACGACGACCTGGTCGCCGGCGGCGAGACCCTGCTCGACGAACCAGCTGTCGCCGTACCACTGGCCGACGACCACCGGCCGCAGCTCGGCCTTGCCCGCCTTGTTCACGACCCACACGAAATGGCCCTTCGCGCCCTGCTGCACGGCGCGCTGCGGAAGGAGGATCGCGTTCGGCGCCACCGCGCCCAGGATGCGCGTGCGCACGTACTGGTTCGGGCGCAGCACGCCCTGCGGATTGGCGACGGAGGCCCGGATCAGGAACGTCCCGGTCTGCGGAGTTGTACGACGGGTCGGCGAACGTGATCTTCCCCTTGTGCGGGAACAGCGAGCCGTCGCCGAGCTCGACCTCGACCACGTACTCGCCGCTGTCCGGCGTGCGCAGCAGGCCCTTGGCCTTGTAGCTGCGCAGACGCTCGATCTCGTTCTCGGAGATGCTGAAGTTGATCCACATCGGGGTGAGCACCGAGACCGTGGTCAGCTGGCTGTTCTGCGCGTTGACGTAGGTGCCCTCGGCGACGGCCGCGAAGCTGCTGACCCCGTCGACCGGGGAGGTGATCGTCGTGTAGGAAAGGTCGAGCTGCGCCGACTGCAGCTGCGCCTTCGACTGCGCGACCGCGGCGGCGGTCTGCTCGTACTGCCCCTGCGCGTCGTCCAGGTCCTTCTGCGACAGCGCGTTCTGCTGCGCCAGCGGCTTGGTGCGCGCGAGGTTGGCCTTCGCCACGTCGTACGCGGCCTGGTTTCGCTGCAGCGCCGCCGCCTGCGCCGTCGACCTGCGCCTGGAACGGCTTCTGGTCCATCTGGAACAGCACCTGCCCGGCCTTGACCACCGCGCCTTCGGTATAGACGCGCTTGTCGAGGAAGCCGGAGACCCGCGCCGCGATGTTGACGGCCTGCGAGCTCTGGGTCTGCGCGACGTAGATCGACGTGATCGGCACGTCGCGCGGCACGACGGTCAGCGCGGTCACGTCGATCGGCGGGCGCTGCGCGGCCTGCTTCTCCTCCTTGCCGCAGCCGGCGGCGACGAGCAGCGCGGCGGCGAGGCCGAGGCGAGGGAGCCAGTGCGCGCGTCGGGCGCGAACAGAGGGTGCGTGACCATCATGCGGCGGGCCTTCAGGGGCTGTGCAGGCAGGTCGAATCGTTCAGGCAGTCGATGGCCGCCGTCAAGTCGTGCTCGTCCGCGCCGCGGATCTTCACCCGGACGAACGTTCCGACGGCAATTTTCGAGCCGCGGGCGACGCGCACCGTGCCGTCGATGTCCGGCGCATCGGCGGCGCTGCGCGCGACCGCCGTCGCCGTCGGCTTCGTGCCCGTCGACGAGCACCGTCATCGTCTGTCCGACGCGCCGCGCGAGCCGCGCCGCGCTGATCCGCGCCTGCACCGCCATGAACCGCGCGCGCCGGTCCTCCTTCACGTCGTCGGGCACCGGGTCCGGCAGCGCGTTGGCCGTCGCGCCCTCGACCGGCGAATAGGCGAAGCAGCCGACGCGGTCGAGCTGCGCGGCGTCGAGGAACTGCGAGCAGCTCGTCGAACTCGCGCTCGGTCTCGCCGGGGAAGCCGGCGATGAACGTGCTGCGGATCACGAGGTCCGGCCGCGCGGCGCGCCAGGCTTCGATGCGCCGCAGCGTGCCCTCGGCGTTGGCGGGCCGCTTCATCAGCTTCAGGATGCGCGGGCTCGCGTGCTGGAACGGCACGTCGAGATAGGGGAGGAGGCCGCCCGCCGCCGGGTCCGCCGTCATCCGCGCGATCACCTCGTCGACGTGCGGATACGGGTAGACGTAGTGCAGCCGCACCCACGCGCCGTGCGCGCGGGCCAGCGCGTCGAGCGCCGTCGCGAGTTCGCGTCATCCGCGTCTTCATCGGCCGGCCGTCCCAGAATCCGGTGCGGTAGCGGACGTCCACGCCGTACGCGCTCGTGTCCTGCGAGACGACCAGGAGCTCCTTCACGCCGGCGCGGAAAAGGCGCTGCGCTTCGCCGAGGACGTCGCCGACCGGCCGGCTGACGAGATCGCCGCGCATCGACGGGATGATGCAGAACGTGCAGCGGTGGTTGCAGCCTTCGCTGATCTTGAGGTACGCGTAGTGGCGCGGCGTGAGCTTGATGCCCTGCGGCGGCACGAGGTCGGTGAACGGGTCGTGCGGCTTCGGCAGGTGCGCGTGCACGGCCGTCATCACTTCGGCGGTCGCGTGCGGGCCGGTCACCGCCAGCACCCGCGGATGCGCGGCGCGGACGAAGTCGCCGCCGCCCTTGGCGCCGAGGCAGCCGGTCACGATCACCTTGCCGTTGTCGGCGAGCGCTTCGCCGATCGCGTCGAGCGATTCCGCGACGGCGGCGTCGATGAAGCCGCAGGTGTTGACGACGACGAGGTCGGCGCCGTCGTAGGTCGGCGAGATCGCATAGCCCTCGGCGCGCAGCTGGGTGAGGATCTGCTCGGAGTCGACCAGCGCCTTCGGGCAGCCGAGCGACACGAAGCCCACGCGCGGCGCCGGCGGCGGCGCGGCGCGCGGAGGGCGGACGACAGGCGCTGCTTTGCGGCGTGCGGGGCTCATCGGACTCGCTTCAGGTGTGGCGGAGCGCGGGACGGCGCCGGCAGGACTTCAGTGTGCCCGCTGCGGGGCCGCGCATCGCGGTCATCGCGCTCGCTGCGATGCGGCGCAAACGCCGTCCCCTGGACGGCCCGAGCGCCGGTCGACAGCCCTGCGGCGGCGCAAAAACCACGCCCGCCGGGATGCAGGCGCGAAACCGCGTCTCAGCGCGCCTTTTCGTCGTCGGGCGCCGCCGGCTGCGCCGGGGTGAAATTGGGGAAGGGAAACGCCGAGAACAGCCCGCGCGTCTGGTCCTGCATCCGCTGCTGCATGTCCATGAAGAGCTTCGCGCTCTGCTCGAGGTAGTTGCCGAGCATCCCCTGCATCGCGGGCGCCTGCATCTGCATGAACTGCTTCCACAGGTCCGGCGTGATCATCATCTTGTCGCCGTAGATCTGCTTCGCCTGGTCCTGCAGCTTCTTCTGGATGGCCATGAACGCCTTGACGTTCTGCTCGATGTAGCTGCCCATGATCGTCTGCTGCGCGCTGCCGTAGAAGCGGATCATCTGCGCCAGCATCTCCGACGAGAACATCGGCATGCCCGCGGACTCCTCCTCGAGGATGATCTGCAGCAGGATCGCGCGCGTGAGGTCGTCGCCGGTCTTCGCGTCGACGACCTTGAACTCGATGTTCTCGAGGACCATCAGTTTCACGTCGGCCAGCGTGATGTAGCCGCTGTTCGCCGTGTCGTAGAGCCGCCGGTTCGGGTATTTCTTGATGATGCGTGGGGTATCGCTCATTGCGGCCTCAGGGGATTCGACAACGGCATTATAAACGCCTGATTTATTGGGTGTTTGGAATTCTGGGCCGCGTCGCCGGCGCAGCGGTTGGTGCGGTGCAGCAAAAAATCCTTGACACCCTGTTCAACCATCCCTAGAATGTGGATTTGTGCGGTGCAACAAAAGCCGCAGTCGGGAGGGTTGAAACGGCCTCCCGGACCGCTGCAGCAGGCGCGCGGCGGGTGAGGGATGCAAGGATTCGCCAGGCTCGACCGACCAACCACTCCAGACGATGAGGAACACCATGTACAACGCCAGCCAGTTCGCCGAATTCAACAAAGCCAATGTCGCGCAAGCGACCAAGATCGCCGCCATCGCGATGGAAAACGCCGAGAAGCTGATGAAGCTCAACCTCGACACCGCCAAGGCTGCTTTCGCGCAAGGCGTGGAAGGCGCGTCGGCCGTCGCCGCGGTCAAGGATCCGCAGGAATTCTTCGCGCTGCCGACCCGAGTACGCCGAGTCGGGCGTGCAGAGCGTCGTCGGCTACTCGCGCAGCCTGTACGAAGTCGTGTCCGCCGCCCAGGCGCAGTACTCGGCGATCGCCGAAGAAGCCATGGCCGGCTACACGAAGGGCCTCGCGTCGTGGGTCGAGCAGGCCAGCCGTCGGCACCGGCCGGCTCGGAAGGCGCGATCAACGCGATGAAGTCCACCGTTGCCGCCACCAGCGCCGCGTTCGACCAGTTCCAGAAGGCGTCGAAGCAGGTCGTTAGCCTGGCCGACGCGAGCCTGCGTGCCGCCGCCAGCAACGCGACCAAGGCGACCGCCGCCGCGACGAAGGGCCGCAAGGCCGCGTAAGGATGCACCAGATCGCCGCGGCGCGCGCCGCGGCGACGGACAGCACGGAACTTGAATTGCGCCGCGCTGTCCTCATATGTGCTCAAGCTCCACCTGTATCTTTTTCCTCCTCCTAAAAGATACAGCCTCAGCCCCGGCCGCAAGGCCGGGGCTTTTTTTTGGTTCTTCGCCGAATTCCGGGAAGCCGATCGTCGGGCAGTGCCTGGGCGCAGCGCCCGCACGACACGCCTCTTCTGAGCCGGGACGGACGGTGCTTTGAGCGGGAAAGGCCCGCCGTCGCGTAGCCCGGGTTGAGCGTCAGCGAAACCCGGGTGGATGTGGAAGCGCGCAAGATTGCCCCGGGTTTCGCTGGCGCTCAACCCGGGCTACGAGCTGCTGCGCACGGCACCGCGCGTCGCTGCGCCGTCGCACCGCACGAGCATCTGCTGCTACGCTGCGCGCTGATCGCACCACCAACGGAGGACCGCCCATGCCATCGACCACCGCATTCCTGACCCCCGTGCTTGCCCTGATCGTGTGGACGCTCGTGATGTGGGTGTGGATGTACGCCACCCGCCTCCCCGGCATGAGCAAGGCCGGCATCGCGCCGCAGCAGGCGGCGCACCCCGGCACCTGGGAAAGCAGGATGCCCGAGCAGGCGCGCGGCGTCGCGGAGAACTACAACCACCTGCACGAGCAGCCGACGATCTTCTACGCGCTGATGTTCTTCGCGGCGCTCACCGCGGGCGGCGACGCGACCTCGCTCGCGCTCGCCTGGGCCTACGTCGCGTCGCGCGTCGTGCACTCGCTGATCCAGGCGACCGTCAACGTGGTGATGCTGCGCTTCACGGTCTTCACGATCGGGACGCTCGTGCTGATGGTGTTCGCGGCCCGGCAGGTGCTGCGGGTCATGGGCTGACCGGTGCTGCGCGAACGAGTCTCGCGGCGTTGGGTGATTCTCCCCCGGCGCGAGCTCCGATGCGCGCCGACGGTCTATCTCGTCTGCCTGGCCAAGGCCCGCTTGCCTTCCGCCCTGAGAACGCCGTCGAGCGCCTTGCGGAACGCGGTCACGGAGACGACCTGATTGCGGTCGGCCATCGAGTAGGACGGCAACGGCTTGTCGCTTCGGCCCATCGATTGCTGGATCAGCCCGACCACGAGCCAGCTGCCGTCGACCTGCCGTTCGAGGACCGGCCCGCCCGACATGCCGACTTCGAACGCGCAGTCCACGCCGATCAGTCCCGGCACCGGCCCATGATCGCGGGCGCTGCAGCCTGTCTCCACGGTGATTCCGGCCTCCTTGGCGCGTGAGCGGGGAAACCCGATCGTCATCAGCTCGCCTCGCGGCTCGGGGCTGTCGCGGCCGGGGCGGGCGTACTTCAGGAATCCGAATGTCTTGCCCAGGCATTCGTCCAGTCTCAGGATCGCCCAGTCCCCTGCCATGCCTTCGAAACTGCCATCCGAAAACGCACCGAATGCGACGACGGTGGCCCGCGCGCGGGCGGCGAACTTCCCCGGGATCGCCGGATGCGGGCCGATGACGAACAGGGCGGCCTGGCCGACTCTTCCGGGGAGGGTCTCGATCTTTCCCGTGAGCGGATTGCGTTCCTTCAGGAAGGCGACGTGGTACGCGGTCACGATGTGGCAACGGCTGACCAGGAACGCGGTCCCGCCCCCACCGGCCTGAGGCGCAACGAGCATGCCGACGGACCGGAACGGCGGGAGGCTGCCGTCCCGCTGCTTGCGGCGATCCTCGACGAACACGTTGGCCGCTGCCACGCCGGCGATGAGCCAGAGGGCGACGCACGCGGCGGCAGAGAACTTCGAGCGAGCTTTCACGAAAGTGTCCCGGTCATCGCCAACCGCGCGATGTGCGTTGCGGACGCTCCTCGCACTCCGCCCGGCCTGGCACGCTCAGGACGGCAGGACCATGCGATATGATCGGAAGGCAGGCGGGTCCACGTCCCTGGCCGCCGGCAAGCTTGCGGGGAAACATCAGCCGCCGATGGGAATGCTCCGAAAGGAAAGGTCAACGACATGCCTCGTAAAGAACCGGGTTTCGCGGAACGCCTGCAGACGGCGGCCAAGGCGAAGGAAGTCCAGCTGGAAAAGATACGCGCAACGGCGCTGGCCGGCGACGCCCAGTCCGCCGAACGGCAGGCTGCGCGGGTGGAGGCGGCGGAAGCGCGCAGAATGCGCGTGGCCGAGAACAAGAAGTCGAACCGCGTCGCCGCCGACCTGCGCGACGCGCAACGCGCGGCTGAGAAAGCCAGGCAGGCAACCGCGGTCGCGGAGGAAAGGGCGCGCAAGGACGTCGAGCGCATTGCCCGAGCGGAGGCCGACGCTGCGCTCAAGAAGGAGCAGAAGGCCGCGCGCGACTCCAAGTACGCCGCGCGCAAGGTGCGGCAGAAATAGGCAGTAGGCCCGAACGCCGGAGCGCATTCCGGTGAAGAAAACCAACCCGGCACTCAGCTTCGAGCCGGCCGGGTCGCCCTGATCGATGGCAGTTGGCCGCGCGGCGCGCCCGCGGTCGCCGTGAGCTCGCGGCGGCGCTTGAGCGGCGACGTTCCGAACCAGCGGCCGAACGCGCGGTTGAACGAGCTCTGCTCGGAATAGCCGAGCATGCGCGCGACCTGCGACAGCGGCATGTGGGCTTCGACCAGCAGCCGGTCGGCGAGATCGCGGCGCGCCTCCTCCACCAGCAGGTCGAACGACGTGCCGTGCTCGGCGAGGCGCCGCTGCAGCGTGCGCTCCTGCGTGCACAGGTGCTCGGCGATCACGGCCAGCGTCGCGTGCGCCGTCGGCAGCAGGCGCTGGATCAGCGCGCGGACCTGTCCCGTCACGTCGAGCGGATGCAGGTCGCCGATCGACTTCACGAACGCCTCGGCCATCGCGCGCAGGCTCGGGTCGCCGCGGTCGATCGGCCGGTCGAGGTCCTGCGTGCGGACGATCAGCGCGTATTCCGGCTGCCCGAACGAAACGGGGCACTGGAAGAACTCGCGGTAGCGCAGCGTGCCTCCGTCCGGGAAGTGCCGGAAGTGCACCTGCTGCGCCCGGTACGACGGGCCGCACAGCATGCGCAGCACGCCGTCGGACACGCCGAGCGTGATATCCATCCCCTGGCGCCGGTTCGGCACGCCGGGGACGGCGATGTCGAAGGCGATGCGCTCGTTCGGGCGGTTCCAGTCGGGCGCCAGCGTCATCAGCAACGCGGGCGCGTAGGCGTACATGTGCTCCGGTCATGCCGAGCACCGCCTCGCGCACCGTCTTCGAGTTGCGGCCGATGACGGCGAGCGGCCCCAGCATGTCCGACGATCCTGCCGGCGGGCGATGCCGCAGGCCGAAATCCGGGCACCGGAGCGCCTCGGCGGTGATCTCGAACAGCCGGATGTTGGCGAAGCGTGCGGCACGACGTCGTCGCCCTTCTCGATCCGCTCCGGCGAGATGTTGCATCGCTTCAGCAGCGGCAGCGGATCGGCGCCGAGCTCGCGCACCAGTTCCATGTAGCCCGTGAGCGACCGGATCCGGATATAGGGAGTCGACGGCATGCGAGGCTCGCTTGGCGCCAAAAGGGAAAAAATCGTCGCCCACCGGCAATAATCCCTCATCCGGCCTGCGAATACTAGTCCCCTGCCGAAGAGAGGATCGCCGGGTGGGCGTTTTCGCATGAAGATCGGGTTCGCAGGCAAGGTCGTGATGGTCACGGGCGCGGCGCGTGGCATCGGCCTCGTCCTCGCGCGCGCATTCGCCGAGTCGGGTGCGGCGGTGATGCTCACCGACCTCAACGGCGAGCGCGTTCGCGCCGAGGCCAAGCGGCTGAAGGCGAAGGGATGCGCCGGATCGCGTCGATCGGCCATGACGTCAGCCTCGAAGCCGATTGGGAAGCACGCCGTTGTGCGCTGTATCGCGGAACTCGGCGGTCTCGACGTGCTCGTCAACAACGCCGGCATCGAGGAAACCGGGCCTGCTCGCCGACTTCGACCTCGAGGCCTTCCGGCGAATGCTGGACGTCAACGTCGACCGGCGCCTTCCTCGGCCTCAAGCACGGGCTGCGGGCGATGCGCCCCGGCGGCAGCGCCGGCAACGGCGGCGCGATCCTCAACGTCTCGTCGATGACGGCGTTGAGCGCCCATGCCGTGCCTCGGGCCCTACGGCGCGATCAAGGCCGCCGTCGAACGGCTGACCAAGGTCGCGGCGATCGAGGCCGGGAAGCTGGGCTGGGGCGTGCGCGTCAACTGCGTCTATCCCGGGTTCATCAATTCCGACGTCGGCGCGAAGCTCGCGGCCGACCTGGTCGCCGCTCGGGTTCGTCGAGAGCCCGGAAGCGGCTTTGCGCTACATCGCGGAACGAACTCCGCTCGGGCAGATGGGCGAGGCGAAGGACCTCGTCGGCGCCGCGCTCTTTCTTTGCTCGGACCACGCCGCGCTACGTCACCGGTGTCCGGCGTTGCGGTCGACGGCGGCGCGAGCCTCGGATAACCAGCTCACGACAGACAGGACGACACCAGATGGCACAACGCAGAACCGCCGATCGGACGCGACGGGCAGCGGCCCGCCATTCCGCGCTCGGTCTTCATCACCGGCGCGAGCGGCTTCATCGGCCGCGCGCTCGGCGAGCGCTATCGCGCACTGGGCGCCGAGGTCCGCGGGATGGACCTCAAGGCCGACGCGAAGAACGGCATCGTCGCCGGCAATCTCGTCGGATCCGAGCGGCTGGGCGGGCCACGCCAAAGGCTGCGACCTCTTCATCAACACCGCGGCGGTCGTCTCGCTGAACGCGCCGTGGGACCTGTACCGCAACGTCTCGGTGCGCGGCGCGCGCAACGCGCTCGATGCCGCCATCGCCGGCGGGGCCGAAGCGCTACGTCCACTACTCGTCGGTCGCCGCGCTGGGTTGGGATTTCGAGGGCGAGGCCGACGAGAAGCGCCCGGTCGTGATCGGCGAGGACTATCGCTACGGCGTGGCCAAGGGCGCGAGCGAGCACGCCGTGCTCGCGGCGCACGCCGGCGGGCGAGATCGACTGCACGATCGTGCGTCCGGGCGACGTCTACGGCCCCGGCTCGCGGGCGTGGATCGTCGTGCCGCTGCAGATGTGCCGCGCGGGAATGATGACGCTGCCGGCCAACGGCAACGGCATCTTCAGCCCGGTGTACATCGACGATCTGCTCGACGGCACGATGCTCGCGGCGGGCGTCGATGCGGGGCGCGGCCAGATCTTCCACATCGCCGGCGGGGTCACGATCACCTGCCGCGAGTTCTTCGGCAACCACTGGCGCTGGGCCGGGCGCAAGGGCGATCCGCGCTGCGTCTCCACGGGCCTCGCGGTGCGCCTCACCGGGGCCATCCAGGCCTTCAACCGGATGATCGGCCGGCCAGGACGAGACCGGCCCCGACGCGATGTACATGTTCGCGCGCAAGGCGCGGCTATTCGATCGCCAAGGCGCGCCGGCTGCTCGGCTACGAGCCGAAGGTCGACCTGCCGACCGGCCTCAAGCGCTCCGAAGCCTGGCTGCGCGAAATCGGCGAGCTCGAAGTAAACCCCGTTGCCACGACCGCCAACCCCGACAGGAGAACCTCATGACCACCCCCCTTGCCATCGTCACCGCCCGCCAGGACAAGCTGCTCACGATCAACACGAAAGACGTGCCGATCCTGCGCGACTCGCTCGCGCCCGGGATCGACGTGCAGCCGCTGTTCATCGACGAGGAACAGGGCGTCTGGGTGATCTGGGCGTCGTTCGCGCCCGGCATCACGCTGCCCCGGCATTTCCACACCGGCCAGGTGTTCGCCTGGACGCTCAAGGGAAAGTGGCACTACCTCGAGTTTCCGGACCAGCCGCAGACCGCCGGGTCGTTCCTCTACGAGCCGGGCTCGTCCGTCCACCAGTTCCACACGCCGGCGAGCAACACCGAAAACACCGAGGCCTTCTTCGTCGTCTTCGGCGCCAACGTGAACTTCGACGACCAGGGCAATTTCGCCGGCATGCTCGACGCGGCGACGATCGTCCAGCTCGCCGCCGGGCTCGCGAAGGCGCAGGGCCACGGCAAGGCGCAGTACATCACGCGCGCGGGCGCCCGCGCCACCACGGACTGATCGGGTCCGACTTCTTCGCAGCGAGCACACCGATGATTCGTACGATCGTTTCCAAAGTCCTGCTGCTGGCGGCGGCGATCGCGCTGTCGCCGCTGGCCGCGCGCGCAGGGTGCGGCCGAGCAGCCGTCCCAACATCCTCGTGATCTTCGGCGACGACGTCGGCTGGATGAACATCTCGGCGTACGGCGGCGACATCCTCGGCGTGAAGACGCCGAACATCGACCGCCTCGCCAAGGAAGGGCCTGCGCGCGACGTCGTTCTACGCGCACCCGAGCTGCACCGCCGGCCGCGTCGGCCTTCATCACCGGGCAGCTGCCGATCCGCACGGGGCTCACGACCGTGGGCACCGCCGGCTCGAACACCGGGCCTCAAGTTCCGAGGACATCACGCTCGCGCAGATCCTCAAGACGCGCGGCTATGCGACGGCGCAGTTCGGCAAGAACCACCTCGGCGACCGCGAGGAGCACCTGCCGCATCGGCACGGCTTCGACGAGTTCTGGGGGAACCTCTACCACCTCAACGCCAACGAGGACCTCGAGGATCCCGACCGCCCGACAACGCCGGCCTATCCGCAAGGCCTTCGATCCGCGCGGCATCGTGTCCGGCACGGCCGACGGCCCGACGCAGGACGAAGGCCCGTTGACGGTGAAGCGGATGGAGACCTTCGACGACGAGCTGGTCGCCAAGTCGACCGACTTCCTCGAGCGCCGGGCGAAGGACAGTAAACCATTTTTCCTGTGGCACTGCGCCTCGCGCCTGCACGTGTTCCTGCACCTCAAGGCAGCGTCGCAGGGCAAGTCCCGCGCCGGCCGCGAGGACATCTACGGCGATGCGCTGGCGGAGCACGACGGGCACGTCGGCCAGCTGCTCGCGAAGCTCGACGAGCTGGGGCTCGCGAAGAACACGATCGTCGTCTACGCGACCGACAACGGCGCCTACCAGTACATGTGGCCGCAGGGCGGCACGACGCCGTTCCGCGGCGACAAGGGCACGACTTGGGAAGGCGGCCTGCGCGTGCCGTTCATCGTGCGCTGGCCGGGCGCGCCGGCCGGGCGCGTCAGCGCCGAGATCCTCGCGATGGAAGACCTGCTGCCCACGCTCGCCGCGGCCGCCGGCGAGAAGGACGTCGGTGGCGAAGCTGCTGAAGGGCGCCGACTATGGCGGCCGCAACTACAAGCTGCATCTGGACGGTTTCGACCAGACGGCGCTTTTCTCTGGAGCCAGCGACAAGTCGGTGCGCGACACCGTCTTTTATTATGACGAGACCGTGCTCACCGCGGTCCGCTACCAGCAGTTCAAGGTCACCTTCTCTGCCAAGATGGGCAACCGGTGGGACGATCCGCTGCAGCATTTCGGGCGGCCGCTGGTGACGAACCTGCTGATGGATCCGTTCGAGCAGCAGATGGGCGACGTCAACCGCCAGCTCGCCGAGCACAAGACCTGGGCGCTGACGCCGATCTTCGGCATCACGCTGAAGCACCTCGACACCTTCAAGGAATTCCCGGTGCGCCAGGTGGGGCTTGAGTGCCGACGTGGGGACGTTCCTGCAAGGCATCCGCGGGCAGATCCTGCGGGCGGCGCGGGACAAGCGCCGCGGCGCCAGTGAGCGCGTCGGGTCGCCGTGCATCAACCAAACGCTGGAGCGCAGCCAATGTCACCGAGGATGAACCAGATCGCGCTGAGCGTCGTCGATCGCGACGTCTCGCGCGAGTTCTATCGCAGCCTGCTCGGCGTTCCCCAGGTCGGGGGCACCCATTTCGCCGGGAAGACCACCGAGAAGGTGCAGGGCCTGCCGGGCGCGTCGTCGGACGTCTGCTGGCACATGGACGACCGCGAGTTCTTCCAGCTCGAGCTGTTCCAGTTCGCCTGCCCCGCGCCGCGGACGTTCGCCGCCGGGCGCAAGCCGTGGGACATCGGCTACAGCCGGCATTGCCGTCGAGGTCGCCGATCTCGACGGTTTCACGCGGCGTGCGCGCGACGCGCGGTGGCCGGGCTGTCGCCGATCCGGCAGGTCGGCGGGCAAGCCGGTATTCGTCCTGCGCGACCCCAATGCCGTGCTGATCGAAGTCGGCGCCGCCGTCGCGCCCGCTCGCCGCCGGCGTCGGCGCGCCGGTTCGTGGGTGTCGGGCTCTCCGTCCCCAGTCTCGACGTCGCGCTCAAGTCCTACCGCGACGCGATCGGCTGCGCGGTGCTGGATGCTTCGCCGCCGGACAAGGGCCCGCTGTGGGACGAACCCGCGGGACGCAAGCGCAGCGTCGTGCTGGACGCGGGCACCGCCTGGCTCGAGATCACCGAGTATGCCGACCCGGCGCCCGCGCCGTGGCCGCGACGGATACCGGATCAGCGACCACGGGATCCTCAACGTCGCGTTCGGCTTTCGCGAGGGCGATGCGATCAAGGACATGGTCCGCCGCATGGTGGATGGCGGGTTCAAGCCCAATTCGGAGCTCGTGAGCTCCGCCGGGCAGGTGATGGTGACCTATCTCAACGATCCTCAGGGTTTCAACGTCGAGGTGCTGATGGTGAAGCCGTGGCTCGACGGCGTCATGGGGTTCCGCAAGGCGACCGCGAAGGATCGCCTGCTGATGAAGATCATGATGAAGCTGGCATGACGGAGAAGACGCATGGCGAAAACTTGGGAAACGGCGTTGATATCCGGCGGCGGCAGCGGCATCGGGCTGCGCCTGGCCGAGGAGTTTCTCGGCATGGGCGCGCGCGTCGCGCTGATCGACCTCGCCTTCAAGGACGGAGGCGAAGGCGCGCCTCGCCAAGGCGGCCGGAGGGAGTCTCGACGGCCGCTGCTGGACCTTCGAGGCCGACGTGAGCGAAGGCCGGAGCTGCTCGCGAACGTCGCCCGGGCAGGCTGCCGCGGCGCTGGGCACCCTCGACATCGCCATCAACTCGCGCCGGCGTCCAGAACGCGATCGGAGTTCGAGAAGATGAGCGAGGAGCAGTTCCGCCGCGTGGTCGAGATCAACCTGTTCGGTTCGCGCAACTTCGCGGCCGCGGCGCTGCCGCACCTGCAGCAGGGCGCGCAGCTCGCGCTGGTGGCCTCGCTCGCGGGCATCGTCAGCAACTACGGCTACACCGCCTACAACGCGTCCAAGTTCGGCGTCGTGGGGTTCGCAGGCGCCCTGCGCCTCGAATGCCAGCCGAAGGGAATCGCCGTGACCGTCATCTGTCCGCCCGAGGTCGAGACGCCGATGGTGGAAGCGGAGCGCCGCGAGGCGCCGGTCGTCACCATGAAGCTCAAGGAGTTCGCGGGAACGCTGGAGCTCGAGCCCGCGGTGCGCGAGATTCTCGCCGGCCTGCGCGCGCGCGAGTTCATGGTCATCCCCGGATCGCGGGCGCGGCTGACGCGGCGGCTGGCCGGGATCTTTCCAGGCCTGCTGCGCAACATCAGCGACGGCATCGTCCGCAAGACGCTGGCGCCCGGCCGGCGCTGAGCGCACATGACGCGAAATCTCGCCGACTGGACGCCCGAGGCGATCATGGAGGCGGTGGGCAGGCGCTGACGCCGCGCGCGCGGGCCGGCCGGCCTCAGCCGCGGCCGGCCGTGCGCTGGCTCATTCCGGCACGGCCACGCAGGTCACGTCCACGACGACGGAAAACCACAGCCGGGTCGCGCGGAACGGGCCGATCTGCGGGGCCCCGCAGTCGAGGCGATCACCACCAGCACTCACCGGCAACGCGCTGCCTTCATTGACCATGTCAAGTATAAATTGACAATACTTTATCGCTAATTTAACCTGCGTTCATGCTTGCGATTCGATTCGCCAAGCCCGCCCTGAAAGCGCTGCTCAAGATGCCGAACGGGATCGCAAGACGGTTGCGCACCGAGCTTGGCCGGGTGGCCGCCAATCCTCCCGCATATCGTGGCGACTGGAAGCCGTTGCAGGGATCAGGCCTGTGGCGATTGCGCGTAGGAGAGTGGCGCGCCATCTGCGAGATCCGCGACCACGAGCTGGTATTGCTGGTTGTGAAGATTTCCCCACGCGGAGACGCCTACAAATGAGCGCGCAAATCATCGAGCACAACGGCCGCCCGGCCTTTGCGCGTGGTGCCCATTGCGGAATGGACGGAGCTTCAGGCGCGGCTCGAGGCCTTGCAGGACATCGCCGACGCCAAGTCTGCACGCGACGCGGAATCCTTCCCGGCGGAATTCGCTGACCGTATGCTCGCCGGGCAATCGCCGCTCAAGGTCTGGCGTGGCTATCGCGGCCTCACGCTCCAGGCGCTCGCGGAGCAATGCGGCGTCACGCGGCAAATGCTGTCCGATGGTCGAACATGCCAAGGCCAACCCATCGGTCGACCTGCTGGCGAAGCTGGCCGCGGCGCTCGGTTGCGACATGGACGATCTTCACGCTTGATTCTTACGCAGAACGGTCGGCCGCGCATGGACACGCCCGGACGACTGTCTCATTCCGGCACTGGCCACGCAGGTCACGTCCACCACGACGGCAAACCACAGCCGGGTCGCGCGGAACGGGCTGAGGGCCTGCTTGCCCGGCTGCACGAACACCGACGTCCTGAACGGAAACTGCGGCGCGGCGTTGTATTCGAAGTCGCAGCGCACCTTCTTCTCCGCGTTGTTCGTGACCGTGACGACGAGGATGTCCTGGTCGGCCTGGTAGGCGAACCTGACGTCGAGGCCGTTGAGCGTCGGTCGATCGTCACCGTGTAGTTCTGGGCGAAGGCGCCGGCGGACAGGCTCACCAGCGCCAGCGCGCGCAGAGCGATCCATCCACGGAGCAGCGATGCGAACGTTGCATCACGATCCTCCCAGCAGGTGCCTGGCCAGCGCGTGGTAGGCCGGCAGCGACGTGGGATCGAGGTTGGCGTTGGCCGCCAGCGGGTGCGACGCGAAGCGCGCGATGACCATCTCGGCCTTCGGATCGATGTAGATCCCCTGCCCGTGCACGCCGCGCGCGGCATAGGCGCCGTGCTCGTTGTGCGATGATCCACCACATGGCGCGGTAGCTCCAGCCCGGCAGCAGTGGCGTAGCCGGCCTTGGCGAAATGCTCCTTGCTCGCCGCCGCGGCGGATGTCGTCGACGACGGCTCTCGGGCACGATCTGCTGGCCGTTGTAGCGGCCGCCCAGCCGCATCATCTCGCCGAAGCGCGCGAGGTCGCGCAGGCCGGGTTGAGGCCGCCGCCCGCGAACTCGTTGCCCACCGTGTCGATCTGCGAGGTAGGCGTCCTGCTCGGCGCCGAGCTTGCTCCAGATGCGCTCGCTGCAGGATCTCGCCGACCGACTTGCCGGTGACGCGCGCGGATCACCCAGCCCAGCGCATCGGTGTTGACGCGTCTTGTAGGCGAAGGCCTGGCCGTGCTCGCCGTCCTTCTGCACCGTCTCCAGGAAGTCGTAGAACGATCGCCGGGCCCTGGTAGCCGGGCGGGCGCGGCATGATGTTGCCGGCGCGCGCGTAGTTCCAGACCTCGGCCTTCGGGTCGGCGTAGGCCTCCGAGTACTGGAGGCCGGTGGTCATGTCGAGCACCTGGCGGACGGTGGCGTCGCCGAAGGCGCTGTCCTTCAGTTCCGGCACGTATTGCGTGACCAGCGCGTTCGCGTCGAGCTTGCCCTCGGCCACCAGCATCGCGGCGATGGTGCCGAAAAAGGACTTGGTGACCGACATCGCGATGTGCTGGCCGTCGGGCCTGCAGCACGCCGAAATAGCGCTCGTAGACGATGCGGCCCTTGTGCAGCACGACGATGCCGTCGGTGTAGTTGGCCGCCAGCGACTGCGCCCAGGTCATCGGCGTCGCTGCCGCCGAGCGGCGGGAAGGTGACGCGCGTCGATGTCGCTGCGCTCGGCGCGCGGCAGCGGGCTCACCGGCGCCGCCGCCGCGCGAGCACGTTGCCGGTCGGCACCAGCTCGGCGCAGTTGCGAGAAGCTCCAGCGCAGCTGCGGGAAGCGGTAGAAGCGTGCCGTCGGCGAAGCGGATGAGCTTCTCGGGCGGTGGCGGCGAGCCGACCATCCAGCCCAGCGTTACCGGGTCGCTGGCCGCTGGCGTCGGGAAAGACGGGTGCGGTCTGCGCGCCCGCGTAGCTGGCCGGGAACAGCAGGGCTGCCGCAAGAATGGAACGGGTCAGGAGGTGGGTCGAGGGGCAGCGAGCCGAGTGCCTGTGCCCGCAATGCTGCCGCCGGTCGCCGGTTCGCCGCGCCGCCGCGCGCCGTTGGTGCCGGAGATTTCGTCGGAGGAAAGGATGCGCATGGGCTTCTCGGTCCGGTGATCGACATTGCCGGGAAGCGGCTCGCTGTGCGCGAGGCTCGCTGTCGTGCCGCGGAGGTCGTCATGATTCGCTGCATCTCGGCCAACTTGGCGCCTGCGGTCAGTCTATCGTGGAATCGGCTGCATTTCGGCAGCGACCGCGTGGCAGGCGAGCGCGCTGCGACGGCCGCCGCGGGCTGGCGTCAGATGCGAAAAAGTTGGCGGCGACCGGCAATATCGGCCCGGCGGCCCGCGGAATAATCGGGCAAGGACCGGACTGCCCACATCGCGCTGCGTGCGCGGCCCTCGCGTTCGCGTTGGGGGCGGGTAACGCGACGGCGGCTTAGCGCCGGCCCGGCGGGTGGCGGCGCAAGGCAGGCACGATCAGAACGATGACAACGAGGAAACGATGATGACCAACGAGCAGCGGAACCGGACTCCCGCCGCGACGACCATGGGTGCCGTCGTCGCCGCGCTCGCATTCGCGTGCGCGTTCCCCCTCGCCGGGAGCGCCTTGGCGCAGGGCACGCCGGCCCCTGCCGCGGACGCGGCGGCCCCGATCAAGGGGCTGGTCGACGCCGATGACGGCGCGGCCGCCGCGGCGCCCGCTGACCGAGACGCGCCGAAGCCGAGGCGGCGAGGAAGCACTACTCGCCCTACGCCGGCCGCACGTACCCGACGCGCGTGTACTTCGGCGACACGCACCACCACACCGCCAACTCCGGCGATGCGTTCATGGCCGGCGACCGGCTGACGCCGGAGCAGGCCTACCGCTTCGCGCGCGGCGAGGAGGTCATCTCCTCGACCGGCGTGCCGGCAAAGTTGTCGCGGCCGCTCGATTTCCTCGTCGTCTCCGATCACGCCGAAGGTCTGGGCGTGATGTTCCAGCTCTACGAGGGCAATCCGGCGTTCATGGCGGACCCGACGCTGGCCCGCTGGAGCAAGGCGATGCGGGACACGGCAGGCAAGGCAGGCGGCCACGCATGAGCGAGCTGGTCACCGCGCAGGCGCAGGGCACGTTGCCGGCCGCCGGTCAAGGATCCGAAGATCGTCGGCCCGATCATGAAGTCGGTCTGGCAGGAGTACACGGCGACCGCCGAGAAGTTCAACGAGCCCGGCCGCTTCACCGCGATGATCGGCTTCGAATGGACCTCGGTTCCGGGCGGCAACAACCTGCACCGCAACGTGCTGTTCCGCGACGGCAAGGACAAGGCCGACCAGATCCTGCCGTTCTCGTCCTGGCAGAGCGAGGACCCGGAGAAGCTCTGGGACTGGATGGACAAGTACGAGCAGAAGACCGGCGGCAAGCTGCTGGCGATCCCGCACAACGGCAACCTCTCGAACGGCCGGATGTTCGAGCTCGTCGATTTCGCCGGCAAGCCCCTGTCGAGGGACTACGCCGAGCGGCGCGCCCGCTGGGAGGTGCTGCAGGAGGTGATGCAGACCAAGGGCAACAGCGAGACCCATCCGCCGCTCTCGCCCAACGACGAGTTCGCCGACTTCGGCATCGAGGGCTGGGACAACGGCAACCTGACGCTGGAGGGCGAGCCGCCAGACGCCCGATGATGCGGCCCCACATGTACCTGCGCAGCGGCCTGCTGCAGGGCCTGGCGCAGGAGCAGAAGCTCGGCGTCAATCCGTTCAAGTTCGGCTTCATCGGCGGCACCGACGTGCACAACTCGCTGACCGCGATCGAGGAAGACAATTTCTTCGGCAAGCACGTCAACCAGGAGCCGAGCCCGCGCCGCTGGGAGCACGTCTCCAAGAAGGGCTTCGGGTTCACCCGCTACAACTGGATCTACACGGCGGCCGGCTATGCCGCCGTTTGGGCCACGGAGAACACGCGCGAAGCCCTGTGGGACGCGATGAAGCGCAAGGAGGTCTACGCGACGTCGGGCACGCGCATGACGGTGCGCTTCTTCGGCGGCTGGGATTTCAACGCCGCAGGATGCCCGCTCGCGCTAGCGTCGCCGATGCCGGCTACGCCAGGGGCGTGCCGATGGGCGGCGACCTGCCGAAGGCGCGCCGGCGGCGCAAAGGCGCCGACCTTCCTGGTGGCGGCGATGAAGGACCCGCATGAGCGGCAATCTCGACCGCATCCAGATCATCAAGGGCTGGGTGGACAAGGCCGGGCAAGCCCCACGAGAAGATCTACGACGTGGCCTGGGGCGACGCGCGAGCGGCGCAAGCCCGGCAGGAACGGCAAGCTGCCGCCGGTCGGCGACACGGTTGACGTTGCGCACGGCCACCTGGACCGACACCATCGGCGATCCGGAACTCGCGGCGTCTGGACGGATCCCGGATTTCGATCCGTCGCAGCGCGCCTTCTACTACGCGCGCGTCATCGAGATCCCGACGCCGCGCTGGACGGCCTACGACGCCGTGCGCTTCGGGATCAAGATGGGGCCCGAAGTGCCGTTGAAGCACCAGGAGCGCGCCTGGACCTCGCCGATCTGGTACACGCCCGGTTGAATTGATTGATGCGTGGCCGCGGACGCACGGATTGCGGCGAAGCCCCGTCGGCGATACCCGTGCGACTGCGCCTGCGCGCGATCCGGCTGCTGGCGTTGATCGCATGGCTGCCCACGTTCCTCCATGCGGCACTGACGCCGGACGAGGCCAAGCGGCTCGACGCCGACCTGACGCCGGTCGGCGCCGAGCGCGCCGGCAACGCCGACGGCACCATCCCGCCCTGGACCGGCGGCCTGGCGTCGCCGCCGGCCGATTGGCAGCCCGCGATGGGGTATGTCGACCCGTTCGCGAAGGAGGCGCCGCTCTTCCGGATCACGCGCGCCAACGCGGACCGCTACGCCGCCCAGCTGAGCCCCGGGCCTGCGGGCGCTGCTCGCAAGGAACGCAGAACTTCCGGATGCCGGTGTACCCGACGCACCGCACGGCGCGTGCTGCCGAAAGGCGGTGACCGATACGGCGCGGCTCGCAGGCGGCGCGGCGTGCGCGCTCAACGGGTTTCGGCCTGCAGAACCTGAACGGCTCGACGATTCCGTTTCCGATCCCGCACAACGGGCTGGAGGCGATCTGGAACCACCTGGTCCGCTACGTGGGTGGCGGTGTCGAGCGGACCGCGCATTCGTTCCCCGTGCGCGCCAACGGCGACACCTACCGCATCGGCTTCCACGCCTATCGCATCTACGACGAGAACATGCAGCCGCGCACGCGAGAACCGGCTGTTCTCGGCGCAAGGGCTACGTTCACCGAACCGGCCAGCCTGCGCGGCACGGTCTTCCTGGTGCACGAGCCGGTCGACCAGGTGGCCGAGAAGCGTTCGGCGCTGGATCTACAACGCCGGCCAGCGCCGCGTGCGCCGGGCGCCCGACCTGGGTTACGACGGCATCAACGACGGCTCCGAGGGCCTGCTGACCTCCGACCAGGTCGACGGCTACAATGGCGCCCCTGACCGGTACGACTGGAAGCTCGCCGGCAAGAAGGAGCTCTACGTTCCCTACAACGCTTACCGCATCGCCGACAAGAAGCTCAAGTACGCCGACATCGTGCACAAGGGCACGGTCAACGCCGAGCACATGCGCTACGAGCTGCACCGCGTGTGGGTCGTCGAAGGCGACCCTGAAGTCCGGCGAGAAGCACCTCTACGGCCGGCGCACCTTCTATCTCGACGAGGACAGCTGGAGCGTGCTGATCGAAGAGGCGCATTCGATGCGCGGCGACCTCTGGCGGGTGGCGCTGCATCCGCCGGTGCAATACTACGACGTGCGGGTGCCCGGGTACCGCCTCAGCATCTATCACGACCTCGACAGCCGGGCCTACCTGGTGGGCGGCCTGGACAACGAAATCGCGGACCCGATCCGCTTCGGCATCAATGGCAGGCAGAGCGAATTCGAGCCCGACGCGCTGCGCCGCACCGGCGATCGCTGACAGTACGGCCTGACTTCACGGAGGACTTTCATGAATATCCTGCACGCTTCGCTGATGCCGGCATTGGCGGCACTGCTCAGCGCCAATGCCCTGGCCGCGGAACCCGCCGCGCGCAATGCCCCCAAGAACGCCTACTTCGGTGCCGTCCACATCCACACCGGCTATTCCTTCGACGCCTTCACCAACGGCACGGTGTCGACCCCGACGACCGCGTACGAGTGGGCGCAGGGCAAGGCCATTCCCGGGGGCGGCGGGGGCCCGGAGATGAAGATCAGGACGCCGCTCGATTTCTACGCCGTTGCGGATCACGCCGAGTTCATGGGCGTGTTCAGGCAGATGGCCAATCCGCAGAGCCCGGTCTCGAAGCTCGACATCGCCAGGCGCGTTACGTCGCCCGACCCGAACACGGCCATGCAGGCGTTCGCCGAGATCCTGCGCGACTTGAGCGCGGGCAAGGTCGACCCGGTTCTCACGGATCCGGAAGTCAGCCGGACGGTCTGGCAGGAGATCGTCAAGACCGCGGACGCGCATTACCGGCCGGGCGTGTTCACGACCTTTCCGGCGTTCGAATGGACCTCGAACCCGAACAAGCGCAACCTGCACCGCGTGGTCGTGTTCCGCGACTCGCGCAAGGTTCCGGACCTGGTCATTTCGGCGCTCGACACCGAAAAGCCCGAGGACCTCTGGACGTGGATGGAGCAGCAGCGCGGCAAGGGCTCGACGCTGCTCGCGATTCCGCACAACGCCAACGCCAGCGACGGCCTGATGTTCTCGCTCGTGGATTCGTACGGCAAGCCGCTCGACGAGGCGTACATCAGGACCCGTGCGAGGAACGAGCCGCTCTACGAGATCACGCAGATCAAGGGCACGTCCGAGACGCACCCCGACCTGTCGCCGAACGACGAGTTCGCCGGGTTCGAGCAATGGGACTACACGCTGTCGGCCGATTCCGAGCGGCCGACCAACCGCAAGGGCAGCTTCGCCAGGCAGGCGCTGCTGGACGGCCTGGCGCTGGACGCGCAGGGCAAGGGCAATCCGTTCAAGTACGGCTTCATCGGCGATTCGGATACGCACAACGCCGCGGCGACCAACGAAGAGGACAACTACACCGGCAAGTTCGGATTCGAGAACAACCCGTCCGTCCGCCTGAAGGGGGTGCCGGGGCAGCCGCCGGGGCAGGTCCAGCAGGTGCGCGAATTCAGCTCCGGGGGCCTCGCCGGCGTCTGGGCCGAAGAGAACACGCGCGAAGCGATCTTCGACGCCATGCAGCGCAAGGAGACCTTCGGCACCTCGGGCGTCCACATCAAGGTGCGGCTGTTCGGCGGCTGGGGGTTCGCGGCGAAGGACCTGCGGAGCCCCGAGTTCGCGAAGATCGGCTACGCGAAGGGCGTGCCGATGGGCGGCGACCTGCCGGCGGCGGCGAAGGGCAAGGCGCCGTCGTTCATGGTCCGGGCGCTGAAGGATCCGAACAGCGGCAACCTCGACCGCATCCAGATCGTCAAGGGCTGGGTCGACGCGAAGGGCGCGCAGCGGCAGAAGATCTACGACGTCGCGTGGAGCGGCAAGCGCAAATTCGACGCCTCGGGCAGGCTGGCGCCGGTCGGCAACACCGTCGATGCCGCCAAGGCCACCTACGACAACAGCATCGGATCTGCCGAACTGGCGGCGGCCTGGACCGATCCTGACTTCGATCCCTCGGTGCGCGCGTTCTATTACGCGCGCGTCATCGAGATACCGACGCCGCGCTGGAGCACGCGCGACGCCGCGCGCCTCGGCATCCCGATCCCGGGCGGCTTGCCCGCGAGCATCCAGGAGCGCGCCTGGACCTCGCCGATCTGGTATTCGCCGCGCGGGCGCGGCTGACGCGCCGCCGCCACCCTCGCGGATTCATCGATGGCGTTCCTCAAGCGGCTCCTCGCCGAGCCGCTCCTCCACTTCCTGCTGCTGGGCGGCCTGCTCTTCCTGTTCTTCGCGTGGCAGGGCGGCGGCACGGGCAGCCACCGGATCGTCATCACCGACGGGTTGATCACCCACCTCGCCACCGGGTTCACGCGCGCCTGGCAGCGCCCGCCCACCGACGCCGAGCTGAAGGGGCTGATCGACGATTACGTGAAGGAGGAGATCGCCGCGCGCGAGGCGGTCGCGATGGGCCTCGACCGCGACGACACCGTGATCCGGCGGCGCCTGCGGCAGAAGCTCGAGTTCCTGCTCGTCGACGAGGCGGGCGCCGCACCTTCCACCGACGCCGAGATCAAGGCGTGGATGGACCGTCATCCCGATGCGTTGCGCGTCGAGCCGCGCGTCGCCTTGCGGCAGGTGTACGTCAACTCCGACCGCCGCGGCAGCGCGGCGCGCGCCGACGCCGAAAAGCTGCTCGCGCAACTGCGTGCGGCCGGATCCGATGTCGCCATCGACCGCATGGGCGACGCGACCATGCTGCCGCCGGAGTTTCCGCTCGTCCCGCTGCGCGAGGTGGCGCGGGCGTTCGGGCAGGACTTCGCGGAGCGTGCGGCGAAGCTCGAACCCGGACAGTGGAGCGGCCCGGTCGAATCGTCGTACGGCCTGCATCTCGTGCTGGTGCAGGAGCGCGTGGCGGGCGGGATGCCGGATCTCGCGACGGTGCGCCCGCTGGTCGAGCGCGAGGTGCAGGCCGAGCGCCGGAAGGCGCAGCTGCAGGCGCTCTACGATCGCTTCCTCGCCAACTACGCGGTGACCGTCGAGAAGGCGGGCGCCGCGACCGTCAAGGCCGGCGCGTCCGGCGGGAGCGCGGCGAAGTGACGCGCCGCCTCGCGCTGCGGCTCTGCCTCGTTCTCGCGCTCGCGGGCGCCCACGCCGCGCTCGCGCACGAGACCCGGCCCGGCTTTCTCGAGCTCACCGAGACCGCGCCCGGCACCTACGCGTTCCTCTGGAAGAAGCCGGTCGGCGGCGAGGTCGAGATCGCGATCGCGCCGATCGTGCCGCCGGAATGCCGGTTCGCGACACCCGGCCAGGAGCAGCTGTCCCCCGGCGCGCTCGTCGTGCGCGGCACGCTGACCTGCGCGGGGGGGATCGCGGGGAAGACGCTCGCCATCGCCGGGCTCGAAGCCACGATCACCGACGTGCTCGTGCGCGTCAATCATGCCGACGGCCGCCTCGAGAGCCACCTGCTGCGCCCGACGACGCCGGCGGTGACCTTCGGCGGCGTCGCCAACGCCGCGGAGCGCGCGCTCGGCTACCTGCAGCTCGGCATCCTGCACATCGTGCAGGGCGTCGACCACCTGCTGTTCGTGCTCGGGCTCCTGCTGATCGTCCGCGACCGCTGGATGCTGGTGAAGACGATCACCGCGTTCACCGTGGCCCACAGCATCACGCTCGCGCTCGCCACGCTCGGGTACGCGTCGGTGCCCGCTGCCGCCGCTCAACGCGGCGATCGCGCTGTCCATCCTGTTCCTCGGCCCGGAGATCGTCCGCGCGTGGCGCGGGGAGACGAGCTTCACCATCCGCCACCCGTGGGTCGTGGCCTTCGCGTTCGGGCTGCTGCACGGCTTCGGCTTCGCGAGCGGGCTCGCGGCACTCGGGCTGCCGAGGGCCGAGATCCCCTTGGCGCTGCTGCTCTTCAACGTCGGCGTCGAGCTGGGGCAGATCGCCTTCGTGCTGCTGGTGGTGCTGCTCGAGCGCGCGTTCCGCGTGCTCGCGGTGCGCTGGCCGACGGCAGTGGCGCGGCTGCCGGGCTACGTCGTCGGAACGCTCGGCGCCTACTGGACGATCCAGCGCACGCTGATCCTTCTGGGAGCGATCCGATGAACGGAAGCGCGTCCTCGGCAGGCGCAGCCGCGCGCCGAGCGCGCTCCCTTGAGCGGGCGTTCGCGTGATGGGCAGGCGCCTGCATCTCCTTCTGGCGGCCGTCGCGACGCTGCTGCCGGCGGTGGCCGACGCGCACCTCGTCAACACGGGCCTCGGGCCGTTCTATGACGGCGTCTCGCACTTCGCGCTGACGCCGGAAGACGTGGCCCCGGCGCTCGCGATGGCGCTCCTTGCCGGCCTGCGCGGCGCGCGGGTCGCGCGGCTCGTCCTGTTCGCGCTTCCTTGCGCCTGGCTCGCCGGCGGCCTCGGCGGCCTCGCGCATCCGGCGGCGGTCGCGACGACCGCGCTCACGGCGACGTCGTTCCTGTTGCTCGGTGTGCTCGTCGCAGCGGACGCGCGCCTGCGGCCCGGCTGGGTGGTCGGGCTGGCGATCGTCCTCGGCCTGGTTCACGGTTACTTCAACGGCTCGGCGATGGCCGAGGCGAGGCTCGGCCTCCTCGGCCTCTCCGGCATCGTGAGCGCGCTGTTCGTGATCGTGGCGCTGGCCGAGGCACTGGTCGTCGCGCTGCGCGAGCCGTGGACCCGCATTGCCGTGCGCGTTGCCGGCAGCTGGATCGCGGCGGCCGGTCTGCTGCTGCTTGGCTGGTCGCTGCGCGCGGCGGCATGAAAGCGAGGGCGCAGGCTTGTGGTCGTCGCGCCAGGCGGTCACGATGTACGATTCAACCGCCTGCGCGCCCGCGTACGGCGGCGAACAGGAAGGAGAGCAGCGATGAATGCCAGCACCCCCGCTGAACTGATGATGCCGGCCGAGTTCCAGGAATGCTTCGATCGCCAGCGCGCCGCGCACGCCGCGCATCCCTATCCCAGCTACGAAGAGCGCGTGAACGACCTGCGCGCGATGCACCGCCTGCTGGTGGAGAACCGCGAAGCGCTGATCGATGCGGTGAACAAGGACTACGGATGCCGCTCGCGCTTCGAGACCGTCTTCGCCGAGCTGTTCCTCAACCAGGAAGGCATCCTCGACGCGATCAAGCACCTGAAGAAGTGGATGAAGCCGCAGAAGCGCCACCTCGACGTCACGCAGTATCCGCTGGCGCGGGCGCGGGTGATCCCGCAGCCGCTGGGTGTCGCCGGCATCGTGGTGCCGTGGAACTTCCCGATCTCGATGGTCTTCTCGCCGCTGACCGGCGTGGTCGCCGCCGGCAACCGCGCCATGGTCAAGATGTCGGAGAACTCCAACCACCTGGCGCGCCTGCTGATGGCGATCTCGGGCAAGTACTTGCCCGCGGACAAGCTCGCGTTCTTCGAGGACGGCGGCGGGCGCGGCCCGGCGTTCACGACGCTGCCGTTCGACCACCTGTTCTTCACCGGCTCGCCGGCCACCGGCAGGGCGGTGATGGCCAACTGCGCGCGCAACCTGACGCCGGTGACGCTCGAGCTGGGCGGCAAGTCGCCGGCCGTGGTGGCGGCGGACTATCCGCTGCAGACGGCGGCCGAGCGGATCATGTGGGTGAAGTGCTTCAACGCGGGCCAGATCTGCACCAACGTCGACTACCTGTTCCTGCCCGAGGGCAAGGTCGAGGAATTCGTGCAGCTGGCGCGCGCGATCGTCAACGAGCGCTATCCGGACATCAACGGCAACGACTACACCTCGGTCATCGACCAGCGCTCCTACGACCGCCTGACGGCAACGCTGGCAGACGCGCGCGCGAAAGGGCGCGCGGGCCGTCAACCTGTTCGAGGGGCAGACGCCGGACGCCGCGCTGCGCAAGTTCCCGGCGCACCTGGTGCTCGACGTCGACGATGGCATGGACATCATGCAGCGCGAGATCTTCGGCCCGCTGCTGCCGATCAGGACGTACCGCAGCAAGGAGGAGGTGGTCGACTACGTCGGCCGCCACCCGCGCCCGCTGGCGTTCTACGCGTACACCCACGACAAGGCGCTGCAGGACTACTACCTCTACAACATCATGTCGGGCGGCGTGACGTTCAACGACGGCCTGATCCACGCCGGCCTGCACAGTCTGCCGTTCGGCGGCATCGGCAACAGCGGCATGGGCCACTACCACGGCTACGACGGCTTCACCACCTTTTCGAAGATGCGGCCGGTGTTCTACCAGGGACCGATCCGCGCGCTCAACAAGCTGATGCCGCCGTACGCCGGGTTGCCGACGAAGCTGCTCGACTTCATGCTGAAGCTGAAAACCTGATGGGCACGGTGGGAGCTGACGGCTCTCCCGGCTTCAGGGGCTTGCCAGCCTCGATTCGAGCGCGGCCTGGCAGGCCGGCTGCTTCGGCCGCGCGACAACGGCCCGGAGGTCAATCCGTGGCGCGCGTCTGCTCCGGCGTGCGCACGAACGACAGCACGATTCCGCCGGCGACGAAGAACACGGCGAGCGACGCCATTGCGGCGCGCTGGCTGCCCGTTGCCGCACTTACGACACCGAACGCGAGCGGTCCGAGCGCGGCCGACGCCCGGCCGACCAGCGTGTGGAAGCCGAAATACTCCGACGCGCGATCGACCGGCACCAATCCCGCGAAGAGACTGCGGAAGAGACTCGGCGTCGAGCCCAGCACGAGCCCCAGGGCGACGGTGACGACAACGGCGCCATTCCAGCCGTCGGCATTCGCCATCAGCGTCAGCACCGCGATCCATAGGCTCAATGCGAGATACAGCGCGCCGCGCTGCGACCAGCGCTCGCCCAGCCATCCGAAGAATATCGTTGACGGAATCGCGACCAGTTGCACCACCAGCGACAGCCCCAGGATCGTCTGGACATCCAGGCCGTAGGTCGTCCGGAAGGTCAGCGCCGTGAAGAAGGCGGCGGTGACGACGCCGTCGTTGACCAGGTAGTACGCGAGCAGCAGCGTGGGCACGTTGCGATCGTGCCGCCATGAGCGCAGTGTGGACAGGATGCGCTGTCGCGGAGGCTGCCCGCCGGCCCCGGTTGCGGTGGGCGCGTTGACCGGCAGCCCCATGACCGCGGCAAGCCCGAGCACGGCGAGGAAGGCGGCGGTCACCAGGAATGCGCCGGTAAAGTTCGCGACGTTTGCCGGGGCGAAACCGTCGCGCGTGAACGGCAGGCACAGGGCGAAGCAGGCCACGCCGCCGAGGTAGGAAAGGCCCCACGCCATCCCTGAGATGCGCGCGAACCGGGCGGGCACCGTGATCAGCGGCAGGTAGGAATTGTAGAGGCTGGTCGCAATCAGGTGCGCGAGGTGCGCCACGACGAAAACCGCGATGCCGAACGCGACATCGCCGGCGCGTGCCGCGGCGAGCAGCGCTGTCGCAATGCTGCAAGCGATCGTCATGACCGCGAGCAGCGATCGCCGGCGGCCAGTGACGTCGGCCACGGCGCCGACCCACGGTGCGAGGACCCCGGCCAGCACCAGCGGCAGCCCCAGCGCGATCGCCCACAACAAGTCGGCATCGCCGCGGCCGGCGGCGACGTGCGCCGCGAAGTACACCGGAAAGCCGACGCCGGAGACCATCAGGTTGTAGCCGTGCGCGGCCATGTCGTAGCCGATCCACGCGACCAGCGGCCGCCGCGACGCGGCCGTCGGCGTGCCTGGGGTGGCAGCCATGCGGGGTGGCGTCGCGTCGCCTACGCCGGCGTCGCGCGCTTCGCCGGCACGCGCGCGTCCGCGGCGAGGTTGAGATCGATCAGCTCGATCGCCCGCACGGCCAGCGGCGACAGGTAAGCATCTGTGCGGGTGACCACACCGGTGCGCTGCGCGACCGCGAGCTCAGGGATGTCGACGGCCGCGAGGCGCGAGGTCCAGCCGTGGCGCATGGCCTCGTGCTTCGGCGCGAGCGAAAACAGGTCCGTGGTCGCGACCGCATCGAGGATCGCCTCCCACGAATTGGTCTCGATCGCGTGCGCCCGGTCCGTGTAGCCGAGCAGCGCGAGGCGCTCCTCGACGATCTGCCGCGCGCGCACGCCCACGCCCGACGCCGCGCTGCGGAACGCGACCAGATCGCGCACCGTCGGCCGCTTCATCTTCGTGAGCGGGTGGTCGACGCGCACCACGACGACGAGGTCGGTGGTCAACAGCTCGCGGAAGCTGAGCCCGGGCGGCGGTTTGTCGAGCAGGCCGCAGACGGCGAGGTCCAGCTTGCCCGCCTCGACGAGCCCGAACAGCTCGGCGTTGAAGGCGACGTGGAACTGCACCTGCGCGGCGGGGCGCTCGACGATGAAGCGCGGGAACAGCGACCGGCTGACGAGCCGCGCGACGATGTGGCCGGCGCCGATGCGGACCCGACCGACCTTGCCCGCTGCCAGCTGGCCGATTTCCCGCTCCGCGTCGTTCAGCGTGACGCGCGCCTTTTCGACCCGTGCGCGCAGCGCGGCGCCGATGGGCGTCAGCTCGACGCCGCGCGGCGTACGGACGAAAAGGAGCGCACCGAAGCGCGCTTCGAGCCGCTGCAGGCTGCGCGTGAGCGCCGGCTGGCTGACGTCGAGGACCTCAGCGGCGCGCGCCAGATTCCCGGTCTCGCAGATGGCCAGGAAGTAATCGAGTTCGCGATTAAGCAGCGACATGCATGCAGGTTATCGACTTTTTCACTTTCGTCATTGGAGCACATGCGGCCAGTGTCCACAATCCGAACCACTACAGCGGGGCGGACCTGTCGACCGACACCGCCACTCGCGAAGGAGGGGTCATGGCCATCGAATCCCACCGCGCCGGCCGCGGGATGCTGGCAGTCGCACTTGTCGCACTGGCGGCGGCACCGCTCGCGCGTGCCGCCGACTACGACGTCGCCGATGGCAAGCTCTCCGTCCACGGGTCGGTGTTCCTGGGCACGGCGATTCGCACGGCGAAGCAGGACACTGAGCTGCTGCCCAACGTCAACAGCTCGCTGGTCGGGATCACCGGCACCGCGATCACGCCGAGCACCGGCAAGAACCAGGACGACGGCAACCTCAACTTCAATCGCGGCGACGCGGTGGCCACCGTCGTCAAGGGCTACCTGACGCTCGACTACAAGTGGCGCGACTATGGGGCCCTCGCGAGCGGCAAGGCCTGGTACGACTGGGCGACCGCGCAGGGCACGTACCCGTGGGGCAACCTACCCAACAACTTCACCGCCGGCGCGTCGTTGAGCGATGACGGCGCGCTCGCGCGCTCGAAATTCAGCGGCATCGTCGCGGACGACCTCTATGTCTACGGCCGCAATCAGTTCGACAAGATGTCGCTCGACTGGACCATCGGTTACCAGAAGCTCGACTGGGGCAACCGCTACAACGTCCTCGGCGGCCTGCGCGACCTCACGCCGCTCGACCTGCCGGCGGCGGTGCGCCCCGGCGTGCTGCGCGACCAGGAGACGCGCATCGCGTTCCCGGCGGTGTTCGCGCGCCTCGGGCTGACGAAGACCACCAACCTCGAGGCGTTCTACCAGATTCATTTCCAGCGCAACGCGCCGAACGAGTGCGGAACGTTCTTCGCGCAGCAGGACTTCGTCTCCGAAGGCTGCGACAAGGTCGTGCTGGGCCAGGGCTCGGACCGCCAGTCGATCGCGACCGGCGCCTACGTCAAGCGCGCCGGCACGCCCGCGCCGTCCAATGCCGGCCAGGGTGGCGTCGCGCTCAAGCAAATGATCGAGGACTGGGGCACGGAGTTCGGCATCTACGCCGCGCAGTTCCATTCCCGCGCGAGCTTCTACAGCGCGATCAAGTCGCTGCGCACCGGCGCGCCGTTCATCCCCGGCGACCCCGGCAACCTCAACCCCCAGTACTACACCGAGTTTCCCGAAGACATCCGCATCTTCGGCGCGACGTTCGACACCAAGTTCCGCGGCGGCGCCGTCTTCGGCGAGATCACCTACCGCCCGAACCAGCCGCTGCAATACAACTCGGCAGACCTGATCTCCGCGTTCACCTCGCTGACCGCGCCCACGCCGCTGCGCGCGCAGGCGACCGCGACGGCGCCGGGCGCGATGTTCCACGCCTGGGAGCGGCACGACACCGTCCAGGCGCAGCTGGGCGCGACCGCGACGATTCCGGGCGTGCTGGGCGCGGCCGGGCTGACGCTGGGCGGCGAGATCATCTACAAGGGCGTGCCGGACCTGCCCGATCCGAGCGTGACGCGCTTCGGCCGCTCGGACGTCTTCGGCCAGGGACCGGTGAACGGCGTGTGTCCGCCGCCAGCGGTGCCCACGCAGTGCTCGTTCGACGGCTACGTGTCGCGCAACGCGTTCGCGTACCGCCTGCGCGCCGGACTGCGCTACGCCAACGTGATGGACGGCGTCGACCTCACCCCGTCGGTGTTCTTCGGTCAGGACGTGTCCGGCTGGTCGAACGACAACGGCATCCTGCAGGGACGGATGCTGGCGATTGCGGCGCTGCGCGCCAATTTCGCCAGGGGCTGGACCGCCGAGGTCTCGTGGCAGCCGACGTGGGGCGGCACCTACAACAACCTGCGCGACCGCAGCACGGCGCAGGCCAACGTCGGCTACCAGTTCTGATCGCGCGCGGACCCGAGGAGAAACCGGCATGAGATTCCTTCTGCGCACGTTGCTGTGGCTGGGCGTCGTCGCGATCGCGCTCGCCGTCACGGTGTCGGTGTGGGTCCGAGGCCTCGCCAAGGACGACGGCGGCGCAAACCGCCCGACCTACGGCGCGTACACCTGGCAGCCCGGCGGGCCGCCGCGGGGCGGCCCGCCGCCGCGCGCCGACGGCTACGTGAAAGGCAGTCTCGGCAACGACTTCATCCTCCCGCCGATGCCGCCGGCCCGGCCGACCGACATCCATCGCCAGGACAGTGTCGCGGCCAACAACGCGATCAAGACCTGCTTCTGGCCCGGCCCGAAGCTGCGCCCCGGCTTCTACACGACCGACCCCGACGACTACGGGATCGAGAACCAGCTCCCCGACACGATGAACACGTTCAGCACCGCCTGGTTCCGCATCCCGGCCGGCGCGAAGATCGTGGTCAAGGGCGAGTTCCCGCACATGCGGCACTGGAGCTTCACCACCTACACCGACGACGGCGTGCCGCGCGACTCGATCGACGACGCGCAGATCGAGCCGGATCCCGGCTCGTTCAATCCGTTCCGCCGCGGCGTGCCGCGCGACGCGTCGCCGCGCAAGTTCACGTTTGCCATCGCCAGCGGCGAGCCGCCGGCCAATCGGCCGCCGAACACCGTGTACACCCTCGCCGAGCCGGGCACCGCGGTCGGCATGCACATGCGCAACTACGTGCCCGACCGCAGCACCGACTGGGCGGGCGCGGTGGCGCTGCCGCAGGTCGAGCTGCACACCGCCGACGGCAAGGTGCTCACCGGCGACGCCGCCTGCGCTGCCACCGATGCGCCGCTGCGCGGCAAGCAGGTGCCGCTGACCGTGCCCAAGACCACGTGGATGGCGCTCAACAGCCTGCCGTGGCGCCCGGCCGACCGCACGCCGGCGCACGCGTTCGAAGTCGAGGCGATGGAGAAGTTCTACAACCGCGAGTACCTGATCCTCAAGACCTTCTTCCCGCCGCTAGCGCTCGACCGCTTCGCCGTGGAGAAGGGCGGCTTCTGGAGCAACCGCGCCACGCGCTACGGCTACAAGTACGTGAGCCAGGCGTACGGCAAGGTCTACGCGGTGCAGGGGAAGATGCCGCGCACGCCGCAGACCTGGTCCGGCGATCCCGCACCGATGGACCAGGACGCCGACATGCGCTACTGGTCGATCTGCACGACCAACGCGCCGCCCACCGGCAACACCGTGGATTGCCTGTTCGACGAGGCGGTGCGGCCGACCGTCGACAGGCAGGGCAACTTCACCGTGGTCGTCACCCGCGCGCCGGACCGGCCCGCCAATGCGACGGAGCAGTGCGGCGTCGCGTGGATGGAATGGGGCAACGGCGACGGCATTCCCGGCGGCGCTCAGGATTTCGGCGCGATCATCAACCGCCACACGCACGTGAACCCGAAGTTCAGGAAGAACTGGTTCGCCGTGTCCCGCCCCGGCTCCGAAGCCGAGGCACTGGGCGAATACCTGCCGTACGTCGTCAACTTCCACGACAAGGAGCGCTTCGAGGCGCTCGGGTGCCCGGTGGACACCGCCAGGATCGCCGCGATGATCAAGCGGTAGCGCGAACCGGAGCAAGGAGACCACCGATGAAACGCACTCACCGACTCGCCGCCGCCGTTGCCGCGCTCGCGGCCTGCTGCACCCTTCCCGCCGGCGCGCAGGGCAGCGCGGCGCCGCCGAACATCGTGATGATCATGGCCGACGACGTGGCGCCCTACGACCTCTCCGCGATCCACCGCGGGCTGGGCGCCGTGAGGACGCCGAACATCGACCGCATCGCGCGCGAAGGGCTGACGGTCAGCGACTACTACGGCGAGGCGAGCTGCACCGCGGGGCGCGCCGCGTTCCTCACCGGGCAGTACCCGATCCGCACCGGGCTCACCTCGGTGGGCCAGCCCGGCGCGCCGCAGGGCCTGAAGGCGGACGACGTGACCCTCGCCACGCTGCTGAAGGCACGCGGGTACGCCACCGCCGTGTTCGGCAAGAGCCACGTCGGCGATCGCAACGAGTTCCTGCCGACCGCGCACGGCTTCGACGAGTTCTTCGGCCTGCTCTACCACCTCAACGTGATGGAGCAGTTCGAGCAGCCGGAGTTTCCGAAGAACCCCAACTTCCCCGGCCGGCCGCGCAACGTCATCTACTCGTGGGCCACCGACAAGGACGACCCGACAGAGGAGCCGCGCTGGGGCCGCATCGGCCGCCAGCGGATCGAGGATCGCGGGCAGCTCGGGGCGAAGCGGCAGGAGACTTTCGACGACGAGGTGCTCGACGTCACGCAGGACTGGCTCAAGCGCACGCAGAAGGGCGGCAAGCCGTTCTTCCTGTGGTTCAACCCCACGCGCATGCACCAGCAGATCCACATCAGCCCGGAGTGGCTGGGCAAGAGCGGGCACAGCCGTTACGCCGACGGCCTGCTGCACCTCGACTCGCTCGTTGGCAAGCTGTTGAAGCAGCTCGACGACATGGGTGTGGCCGGCAACACCATCGTGATGTTCACGTCGGACAACGGCGTCAACCTCGCGCATTGGCCGGAGTCGGGCACGCCGTCGTTCCGCGGCGAGAAGGGCACGACCTGGGACGGGGGCTTCCGCGTGCCGATGCTGGTGCGCTGGCCGGGGCGCGTCCCGGCCAATGAGTGGACCGGCGAATTCATGACTGCGGAGGATTGGCTGCCGACGCTGATGGCCGCGGTCGGCGATCCCGGCCTCAAGGAGCAGCTGCTGAAGGGAGCCCGGATCGGCGAGCGCGACTACAAGCTGCACCTCGACGGCTACGACCAGACGGACATGCTGACCGGCAAGGGCAAGAGCAAGCGTCGCGAATTCTTCTACTACGGCGAGAACGACCTCAACGCCGTCCGCGTGGACCAGTGGAAGCTGCACCTGTCGATCAAGAACACATGGCTGGGCAGCGCCGAGAAGCTCGACGGCGGGATGCTGATCAACCTCAAGCTCGACCCGTTCGAGCGCACGCCGGAGACCGGCGGCCACCTGCTGTGGATGAAGGAGAAGAGCTACCTGCTGCCGATCATCGCGCCGCCGATGATGCGCTTCAACCAGAGCCTGAGAGATTTTCCGCCGCGGCAGAAAGGCGCCGGCATCGGCGCGGCGACGCTGTTCAATCAGAAGCGCGACTAGCGGCCCGCGACGGGAACACGCCTGGCATGCACGCATTGCGGTCGCGCGGGACCATGAGCGTTGGTCTCACCGGTTCTCGCGCGAAATTCGCGTCGAAGGGACTCCAAGTGCAGGAGGGGGGGATGAAGTTCGCAATCCGTATCGCGCTACCGGCGTCGTGTTGGCAATCCGCGCTCGCCGCAATGCTGCTCGCCGCATGTCTCGTAGCGCCGTTCGCGGCTCACGCCGGCGAAGGCGGCACGTCGCACATCATGCCGGGCGCCAATGCAACGCTGGTGGACCTGCCGCCGATGGCGCCCGGAGGCTTCGTCAAGCCGATGTACATCAACTACCAGGGCAGCGCGTCGGCAACGCTGCCCACGGCGGCCGGGATCGTCGCCAACCTGAATGCGGATGCGAACACGCTCGTCCTCGGCGGGGGCTACGGTTTCGAGCAGACGATCCTGGGGGGCGCCCACTACAGCGTCGCCGCGTTCCTGCCCTATACCTGGCTCACCATCTCCGGTAACTCGCAGGCGCTGGGCGGCCTCCGGATCGAGAACAGCGTGTCCGGCCTGGGCGACCTGACGGTGGTGCCGGTGCTGCTGGCCTGGAAATCCGGCAACTGGCAGCTCGACTTCCTGATGCCGGTCTATGCGCCGACGGGCAGCTACGAAACCGGCCGGCTGGGAAACACGGGACTGAACTACTGGACCTTCGATCCGATCGCCGGCGTGGCCTACAGCAATGCCAAGTCGGGACTCAACGCCGCCATCCACGTGGGCTACGCGATCAACACCGAGAACAACGACACCAGCTACCGGAGCGGCGACATCCTGCACGTCGACGCCGCGCTGCAGCAGATCTTCCCGCTCGGTTCCGGCTTCGCGAACGTCGGCGTCGAGGGGTGGTACTTCCAGCAGGTGACCTGCGACAGCGGAGCCGGCGCGACGCTCGGCTGCTTCAAGGGGCGCACCTCCGGCGTCGGTCCCGTGCTGGGCTACATCCAGCCGATCGGCAAGGAGAAGCTGCTCTTCGAGCTCAAGTGGCTGCCGGAACTGGAAACCAAGAATCGGCTGAACGGCGACTACGTCTGGCTGAAGATGGTCTACACGTTCTGATGATCGATCCGGTCGTTCCCGCGCGGCGTTGATTTCGCCTGCGCCTTCGAAACAAGCACTTCGGATGACAAGAGGTTTGCCATGAAGACAACCACGCATGCCGCCGGCCGGTCCGCCGTGGCGGCTGTTCGCAGCGACGCTGGCATTGCCCCCTGACCCTCGGCCGGCTTCGCGGCACCTTCGCTGGCGCAGCAGGCCGTCCACCCCAAGGCAGGCGCGCAGGGCGAATGGCGTCTCATCGGGCAGACGCACGCCGACCACGCGGCCGATCACGACTCGATCATCGTGAAGGGTCCGTTCGATAACTTCCGCAAGATCAAGTTCAAGGTGACCGATGCCCCGCTGAACATGCAGCGCATGGTCGTGACCTACGACAACGGCCAGCCGGACAACATCGACATCCGCCAGAACATTCCCCAGGGCGGGGAAAGCCGCGTGATCGACCTGCGCGGCATCGGCAAGCGCAGCGTGCGCAGGATCGATTTCTGGTACGACACCAAGGGCTTCCTGAAGGGCAAGGCCGACGTGACCGTCTTCGGGATGAAATGACGGACGCGACGCTCGGCGCAGCATCCGCCGAGGAAGACCGGCTTCTGGACGAGGGTCCACTTCATGAAGCGCAACGCCACAAGCCGTCCTCTGCAGCGCCATGCTGGGCATGGTGTTCGCGTCGGCAGTCGTCGGCGCAGGAAGTCCTGCCGTTTCCGCCCACGCCGTCCGCCTCCACCGCGGGGCTGACGATGCAGGATTCCACGTACAAGAAGCGCGTCGAGCCAAAGCGCCTGGCCAAGGACGCACCGAACATCCTCATCATCCTGATGGACGACGTGGGGCCGGCCACGCCGTCGACCTACGGCGGCGAGATCAACACGCCGACGCTCGATCGCGTCGCGAAGATGGGCGTTTCCTACAATCGCTTTCATACGACGGCGATGTGCTCGCCCACCCGGGCCGCGCTGCTGACCGGCCGCAACCACACGCGCGTGGGCAACGGCCAGATCGCCGCGCTGGCCAACGACTTCGACGGCTTCAGCGGCAAGATCCCGAGGTCCGCGGCGACCGTCGCCGAGGTGCTCAAGAACTACGGCTACAACACCGGGGCCTGGGGCAAGTGGCACAACACGCCCGAGGAGGACGTCACCAGCAAGGGCCCGTTCGAGTATTGGCCGACGGGCCACGGCTTCGAGTATTTCTACGGCTTCCTCGCGGGCGAAGCCTCGCAATACGAGCCGCAGTTGATGCGCAACACCGCGCCGGTGAACCCGCACGAACTGCACCGCAAGGGCTATCACCTCACCGAGGACATCGCCGAGGACGCCATCAAGTGGCTGCGCGAACAGCGGGCCTACGCGCCGGACAAGCCGTTCTTCATGTACTGGGCGCCGGGGGCCTCGCACGGCCCGCACCATGTGATGAAGGAATGGGCCGACAAGTACAAGGGCAAGTTCGACGACGGCTGGGACAAGTATCGCGAGCGCGCCTTTGCCAGCGCCAAGGCGAAGGGCTGGATCCCGCAGAACACGCAGCTCACGCCGCGCCCCGCCTCGATGGCGTCCTGGGATTCCATTCCCGAGGCGGAAAAGCCGTTCCAGCGCCGGCTCATGGAAGTGTTCGCCGGATTCACCGAGCACGCCGACTACAACGCCGGCCGGGTCATCGCCGAAATCGAGCGCCAGGGCAAACTGGACAACACGCTGATCTTCTACATCTGGGGCGACAACGGCTCCTCCGCCGAAGGCCTGAACGGCACCATCTCCGAGCAGCTGGCACAGAACGGGATTCCGACCACGATCCCGCAGCATCTCGAAGCGTTGAAGGAGCTGGGCGGACTCGATGCCCTCGGTGGCCCGAAGACCGACAACATGTACCACGCCGCCTGGGCCTGGGCGGGCAGCACGCCCTACAAGTCCACCAAGCTCGTCGGCGCGCACTTCGGCGGCACCCGCAATCCGATGGCGGTCTCCTGGCCCAGGGGCATCAAGGCGGATCCGACGGCGCGGCCGCAGTTCCACCACGTGATCGACGTCGTGCCGACGATCTACGAAGTGACGAAGATCACCCCGCCGCGGGTGGTGAACGGCGTCGAGCAGGATTCGTTCGACGGCGTCAGCATGGCTTACACGTTTGCCGATGCGAAGGCGGCGGGCATGCGCAAGACCCAGTTCTTCGACATCATGGCCAGCCGCGGGATCTACCACGACGGCTGGTTTGCCAGCGCCATGGGGCCGCGCGAGCCGTGGGTGGGCGGGATGCCGAAGGGCGCCAAGGAATGGTCGCCGGAAAAGGACCGCTGGGAGCTCTACAACCTGAACGACGACTGGAGCCAGGCCAACGACCTCGCCGCGGCGAATCCGCAGAAGCTCCAGGAAATGAAGGACCTGTTCCTGCTCGAATCCACGAAGAACAAGAACCTGCCGATCGGCGGCGGCTTGTGGTCCACCGCGATCGTCCATCCGGAGGACGCGCCGCGCTCGTCCGTCACCGAGTGGACCTTCGAGGGCGCCATGACCGGGATGTCGGAATCCGCCGCGCCCAAACTGGGGATCGTCGATACCGTGGTGAGCATGGAGGTGGACATGCCCGCGAACGCCAACGGCGTGCTGTATGCGCTGGGCGGCTTCAGTGGCGGCCTGACGCTCTATGTGAAGGACGGCATGCTCAACTACGAGTACAACCTGTTCGAGGTCTTTCGCACGAAGATCCAGTCGAAGGGCAAGCTCCCGACCGGCAAGGTGAAGATCGAGGTTGAATCGAAGCTGGCCGCCAAGGTCGGCGGCCCGATGGACATCACGCTCAAGGCCAATGGCAACGTCGTGGGACAGGGTCAGGTGCCGACCGCCATTTCGCTCCACTTCACGACCAATGAATCGCTGGATTTCGGCAGCGATACCGGTTCGCCCGTGTCCCTTGCCTATTTCGACCAGGCGCCGTTTGCCTTCAACGGCAACATCGGCACGACGAAGGTCGCGTATCCGAAAAAGTGAGCCGTACCCGGCCAACAAGGATCAATCTGATGAAGAAATCGATGCCTCATTGTCTTGCGGTCTCCCTTGCATCGGCGCGGGCATCGCCGGCCAGGCATGGCGGCGCCGACCGCCGCCGCGCCCGGCGACGGCTCGGTGCTGCCGTTCCCGCCGGTGCCGTCGGCGAGCATGGCCAAGCCCCGCCTGCAGGATTCGGTGCACAAGCGCCGCGCGCAGCCGGACCACCTCAAGCCCGGCGCGCCGAACGTGCTGATCATCCTGCTCGACGACGTCGGCTTCGGCCAGGCGTCGACGTTCGGCGGCGAGATGAACACGCCGACGCTCAGCAAGCTGGCGAGCCAGGGCATCAGCTACAACACCTTCCACACCACGGCGATCTGCTCGCCGACGCGGGCGGCGCTGCTCACCGGGCGCAATCACCAGCGCGTCGGCAACGGCACGATCGCCGAGCGCGCGGTGGACTGGGACGGCTACACCGGCGTGATCCCGAAGACCTCGGCCACGATGGCCGAAGTGCTGCGCGCACTACGGCTACAAGACGGCGGCGTTCGGCAAGTGGCACAACACGCCGGCCGACCAGACCACGGCGATGGGCCCGTTCGACCGCTGGCCGACGGGCCACGGCTTCGACTATTTCTACGGCTTCCTCGCCGGCGAAACGTCGCAGTGGGAGCCGCGGCTGGTCGAGAACACGACGGCCGTCGAGCCGCCGCACGACGAGAAGTACCACCTCAGCGAGGACATGGCGCAGCGCGGCATCGACTGGCTGCGCAAGCATCGCGCGTTCTCGCCCGACAAGCCGTTCTTCATGTACTGGGCGCCCGGCGCGGCGCACGGGCCGCATCAGGTCGGCAAGGAGTGGTCCGACAAGTACAAGGGCAAGTTCGACGCCGGCTGGGATGCCTACCGCGAGCGCGTGTTCGCGCGCCAGAAGCAGCTCGGCTGGATTCCGGCCGACACCAAGCTCACGCCGCGCGCCGCGAACATGCCGTCCTGGGACAGCATTCCCGAAGCGCAGCGTCCGTTCCAGCTCCGGCTGATGGAAATCTACGCCGGCTTCGTCGAGCACGTCGACGCGCAGGCCGGCAGGCTGATCGACGAGCTCGAGCGGCTCGGCATGCGCGACAACACCATCGTCATCTACATCTTCGGCGACAACGGCGCCAGCGCCGAGGGCCAGAACGGCACCATCAGCGAGCTGCTGGCGCAGAACGGCATCCCGAACACCGTCGAGCAGCAGATCGCGGCGCTGGAGAAGATCGGCGGCCTCGACGCGCTGGGCGGCCGCAAGACCGACAGCATGTACCACGCCGGCTGGGCGTGGGCCGGCAACACGCCGTTCCAGCACACCAAGCTGGTCGCGTCGCATTTCGGCGGCACGCGCAACCCGATGGTCATCTCCTGGCCGAAGGGCATCAAGCCCGACCGGACGCCGCGCGCGCAGTTCCACCACGTCAACGACATCGCGCCGACCATCTACGAGATCGTCGGCATCAAGCCGCCGAAGGTGGTCGACGGCTTCGCGCAGGATCCGATCGACGGCGTGAGCCTCGCCTACACCTTCGCCGACGCCAAGGCGCCGACGCGCAAGAAGGTGCAGTACTTCGACAACAACGGCAGCCGCGCGATCTACCAGGACGGCTGGGTGGCGGCGACCTTCGGCCCGCTGACGCCGTGGCTGCCGGGCGCGCCCGGCCTGGCCGCAGTGGGATTCGGCCAAGGACAAGTGGGAGCTCTACGACATCGCCAGCGACTTCTCGGAGGCCGACGATCTCGCCGCGAAGGAGCCGCAGCGGCTCGCGCAGCTGCAGAAGACGTTCGACCAGCAGGCCATCGCGAACAAGGTCTACCCGCTGGGCGCGGGCATCTGGCTGCGCCTGCATCCCGAGGACCGCATCAAGACGCCCTACACGAGCTGGCAGTTCGACGCGACCACCACGCGCATGCCGGAGTTCACGGCGCCGGGACTCGGGCGCGAGAACAACACGGTGACGATCGACGCCGAGCTCGGCGACAACGCCTCCGGCGTGCTCTACGCGCTGGGCGGCTCCGGCGGCGGCCTTGCGCTCTACATGGACAAGGGCCAGCTCGTCTACGAGTACAACATGATGATCATCGAGCGCTACATCGCGCGCTCGGCGAGCGCGTGCCGGCCGGGCAAGCGCCGCATCGAGGTCGACGACCACGCTGGCGAGCGCGAAGCCGCTGTCGCCGGCCGAGGTCGTGCTGAAGGTCGACGGGCAGGAAGTGGCGCGCACGACCGTCGAGCGGACCGTGCCCGGCGCGTTCTCGGCGAGCGAGACCTTCGACGTCGGCGTCGACCTCGGCTCGCCGGTGTCGATCGACTACTTCGACCGGCGGCCCTTCCGGTTCGACGGCAAGGTGCAGAAGGTCGCCGTCGAGCTCAATTGATGCAGGGGGAACAGATGGCGCGGGAAACGGGTGAAGTCCATCGAACGGCAGGGAGGCGGAAAATGAAATGGATTGCTGAGATGTCGAGGCTGTTCCGGGGATTGCTGCTGCTCCCGGCGCTGTGCGCGCTGCCGGCGCAGGCGCAGGACGCGAAACCCTTCACCAACGAGCAGATCGACCAGTTGACGGCGCAGATCGCGCTGTATCCGGACTCGCTGCTGTCGCAGTTGCTGATGGCGACGACCTATCCCGACGAGTTCGCGGAGGCCGCGGCGTGGTCGAAGGCGCACCCCGACGCCAAGGGCGACGACGCGGTCAAGCTGGTCGAGAACGAGCCCTGGGATCCGTCGGTCGCGTCGCTGGTGGCGTTTCCCGAGGTGCTCATCACGCTGGGCGAGAAGCCCGACTGGGTGAAGAACATCGGCGACGCGTTCCTCGCGCAGCCCGAGGACGTGATGAACTCGGTGCAGCGGCTGCGCGCGCAGGCGCAGAAGGCCGGGAACCTCAAGTCGAACGAGCAGATCAAGGTCGACGTGCAGGCGCCGCGCCGGCGCCGGCGCCGCAGACGGTGGTCGTGCAGCAGGCCGCGCCGCCGCCGCAGGTGATCGTGATCCAGCCGGCGCAGCCGTCGGTGGTCTACGTGCCGGCCTACAACCCGACGGTCGTCTACGGGCCGTGGCCGTATGCGGCGTATCCGCCGTACTACTACCCGCCGCCGCCCGGCTACTGGTGGTCGCGGACCGATCGCCACCGGCATCGCCTGGGGCGTGGGCATCGGCGTCAGCAACGCGCTGTGGGGCGGCTTCAGCTGGGGCCGGCACGACGTCGACATCAACGTCAACCGCTACAACAACATCAACGTCAACCGGCGGCTCGACGTCAACAGCAGCCGGACCTCGTGGAATCACAATCCCGAGCATCGCGGCAAGACGCCCTACCGGGGCGGCGACGCGACGCGCAAGAACCTCGACAAGAAATACCAGTCCGGCAGCCGCGAGCAGTTCCGCGGCAAGGACGCGAGCCGCGACGCCAGCCGCGAGCCGCGCGTCGCAGACGATGGCAGGACCGTGGCGTGTGCCGACAAGTCGGGCGCGCGCGATCGTGCGCAGGGCGCGGACGCGCGGCGCGCGACAAGGCGCAGGGCGCGGACAAGTCGGCCGCGCGGGACAAGGCACAGGGCGCGGATCGCGATGCCGCGCGCGACAAGGCGCAGGGCGCCGACCGCGACGCGGCCCGGCAGCGGGCGCAGGCCGCCAGCAACGACAACGCGCTGAAGCAAGTGAACAGCACGCAGGCCCGCGCGCAGGCCGATCGCGGGGCAACGAGCCAGGCGGCAGCGCAGCGCTCCAAGGGTGGCGACGGCGGCGGCAGGCCATCGGCCGGCGGTGGCGGCGGCAAGCCGCGCCGGCGACGGCGGTGGCGCAGCAGGCCGTGCGGCGCAGGTGGCGGCGGCAACGGCCATCGGGCGGCGGTGGCGGCGGCAGGCCATCGGGCGGCGGTGGTGGCGGCGGCGATGGCGGACGCCCGGGCGGCGGACGCAAAGGTTGACACGGAGCCCACGGACATGAACAACCTCAAGCACATCCTGAACATCGCTGCCGTCGCGGGCGCGCTCGCGCTTCGCCCCGATGGCGTTCGCGCAGAACGCCTATCCCACGCCCGAAGCGGCGGCCGATGCGCTGGTCGACGGCATCGCGCGCAGCGACGGCGACGCGGTCAAGGCGGTGGTCGGCGCCGATTACCGCAAGTACATCCCGAGCGACGCGGTCGATCCGGAAGACATCACGAACTTCCTCGAGGCGTGGGCCAAGGCGCACGCGATCGTGCGCGCCGGCGCCGACAAGGCGTTTCTCGGCGCCGGGAAGAACGGCTGGACGCTGCCGATCCCGATCGTGAAGACCGCCGCCGGCTGGAGCTTCGACACCAGGGGCGCCGCCGACGAGATGCGCATCGCGCCGCATCGGCCGCAACGAGCTGGCGGCGATCCAGGTCGCGCTCGCGTACACCGACGCGCAGGAGGAGTATCACGCGAAGGACTGGAACGGCGACGGGGTGCTGGAATACGCGAAGCGCGCGCTGTCGTCGCCGGGCAAGCGCGACGGGCTCTACTGGGCGTCGCTGCCGGGCGAGCCGGAGAGCCCGCTGGGCGCGGAGTTCGCCGATGCCAAGGCCGGACAGCCCTACCACGGGTATGTGTACAAGATCCTCACCGCGCAGGGGAAGGACGCGCCCGGCGGCGCCCGCAGCTACCTGAAGAACGGGCGGATGACCGACGGCTACGCGCTGATTGCCTGGCCGGCGAAGTACGACGACACCGGCGTGATGACGTTCATCGTCAACCAGGACGGCGTCGTGTACCAGAAGAACCTCGGCCCGGGCACGGCAGCGGCGGCGCGCGCGATCACCGCCTACAACCCGGACGCGAGCTGGAGCAAGGCCGTCCCGGCGAAGTGATGACGACGATGCGGGACGGGGGCCCGCCCCGCATCGGGGGAGGAGCGTGGGGATGAACATGCCGCCACCTGCGGTCCCCGCCCCTGCAGCGGACACCGGGTTCTCGCCCGTCGAGAACGAGCTTCCGCTGCGCTGGCTCCGACGGCTGCGCCTCGTGCCGGCGAACGGCCTGGGCGCCGGCCGCCGCGCGGTGTTCCTGGCGCTGCGTCACCTGGCTGCCGATCGTCGTCTGGGGAGCCGCGACCGGACGCCTCTGGAACGATGCCACCGGCGAGCAGTTGCTGCAGCACTACGGCGTCCACGTGCGCTGCCTCGTCGCGATTCCGCTGCTGGTGCTGGCTGAAGCCGCCCTGCACAAGGCGTCGCTGCGCATCGTCGCGCAGTTCATCGGCGGCGGCCTGGTCGGCCCGGCGGCGCGCGCGCCGTTCGACGCGCTCCTGCGCGACATGCGGCGCCTGCGCGACGGCTCGCTGCCCTGGGTGTTCGTCCTCGGCGCGGCGCTCGCATGGTCGCTCACCGACCATCCGGAGTTGCGCGAGGACGCCATGGCGTGGGCGGTCGACGCCGACGGCAGGTTGGGCTTCGGCGGCTGGTGGGGCGCCTACGTCGTGCGACCGATCTTCCTCGCGCTGTTGCTGGGCTGGGTCTGGCGGATCGCGCTGGTCGCCGTCTGGTTCTGGCGCGTGGGGCGGCTCGACCTCGCGCTCGTGCCGAGCCACCCCGACCGCACGGCCGGGCTGGCCTTCGTCGAGAAGCTCCCTGGCGCCTTCGCCATGGTGGCGTTCGCGTTGTCGGCGATGATGGTCTCCCGCTTTGCGCACGAGATCATCCATCACGGTGCGACGCTGCAGTCGTTCAAGCTGCCGGTGGCCGGGTTCGTGGTCCTGTGGTCGCTTGCTCGTCCTGCTGCCGCTGTTCGCGCTGGCGCCGACGCTGATCGCGACGCGCGCGCGCGCCATTCCCGCGTACGCGGCGCTGGTCGGCGAGCAGGGGCGGCTCGTCCATCGGCGCTGGATCCTGCGCGAGCCGGTTGCCGACACGCCGCTGCTCGACGCGCCGGAAATCGGGCCGGTCGCGGATGCCGCGGCCATCTACGACGCGGTCAAGCACATGCGCGTGGTGCCGATCGGCAAGGCGACCTTCGTCAAGATTCTCGTGCCGGTCGTGGTGCCGATGATCGTGGTCGCGGCGCTGCAGGTTCCGTTGAAGGATCTGCTGCTCAAGGTCCTCAAGGCGCTGGTGTGACGAGGCGCGGCCGCGCGCCGCCCGCATCGCGCGCATCGCCGATGCCGGGCGGATGCGTGCCGTAGATGATGCCGTGGGTGATCCCGTCGTGATCGAAACGGCCGATCTTGCCTGCTGGCGATGCATCATTCAGGCGCGGGCACCGGTTCAACTATAATTGTGCTGTTGCGTTCGATCCCGGGCGCATCTTCCCATCGGCGTTCGGGGTGACGAGGCTCCGGCTCGGGCTTCCCGGGTCCGCAGTCGTCCCGCCCTTGCGCGGATGCCATTCCAGGGGACAGTCATGCCCTCGTCAGCATCGAAGGCGGCGCGCCGCGGCCTTGTCGCGGCGCTCGCGCTCGCATCTCTCAGCAGTCACCACGGCGCGTTGGCCGCCGAACCCGCGACCCCGCGGGCGTCGGGCGCTGCGCCGCGCATCGGCCTCGCCCTGTCCGGCGGCGGCGCGCGCGGCATCGCGCACGTCGGCGTGCTCAAGGTGCTGGAGGAGATGCGCATCCCGATCAGCTGTGTCACCGGCACCAGCATGGGCTCGATCGTCGGCGGCACGTTTGCCGCCGGCACGCCGCCGGCGCGGCTCGAGGAGCTGGTGCTGGCGGCCAACTGGGACGAGATCTTCCGCGACCAGCCACCGCGCGACGAGATCTCGATGCGGCGCAAGGCCGACGACTACAAGACGCTGTTCGCGCCGGAGTTCGGCGTCAAGGACGGCGGGCTCGCGCTGCCCAAGGGCGTGATCGCCGGTGTCTCGATCGAGGCGTTCTTCCGCGTGCTGGCCCAGCCGGCGATGGGGATCAACGATTTTCGCACGCTGCCGATCCCGTTCGAGGCGATGGCGACCGACATCGAGACCGGCGATTCGGTGGTGCTGAGCCGCGGCAGCGTCGCGCAGGCGATGCGCGCGAGCATGTCGGTGCCCGGCGCGATCGCGCCGGTCGAGATCGACGGCCGGCTGCTCGTCGACGGCGGCATCGCCAACAACCTGCCGATCGACCAGGCGCGCAAGCTGTGCGCGGACGTGGTGATCGCCGTCAACATCTCGACGCCGCCGCTCAAGCGCAAGGACTTGACCTCGGCGCTGTCGGTCGCCGGGCAGCTGGTCAACTTCCTCGGCAAGCAGACGGTCGACCAGCAGCTGAAGAGCATGAGCAGCAAGGACGTGCTGATCGAGCCCGACCTCGGCGACATTTCTGCGGCGAGCTTCTCGCGTTCGAAGGACGCCATCCGCATCGGCGAAGAGGCGACGCGGGCGATGGCCGCTTCGCTGGCCCGATACAGCGTGTCGCCGGAACAGTTCGCGGCGCTCCGGGCGACGCAGATGGCAGAGCGCAAGATGCTGGGCACCGTCGACGAGATCCGCTTCGAGGGCCTGGAGCGCACCAATCCCGCGACGCTGCGGGCGCTGGTCGAGACCAAGCCGGGCGAGCCGCTCGAGGAGGAACGCGTCGGCGCCGACCTGCGCCGCATCTACGGCACGCGGGATTTCGAGAGCATCGACTACCGCATCGACGGGGTCGGCGGACCGCGCGCGATGGTGATCACGCCGCGGGAGAAGTCCTGGGGCCCGGACTACCTGCGCTTCGGCCTGGGCCTCGAAAGCGATTTCCAGGGCGACAACGCGTTCAACCTGCTCGTCCAGTATCGCAAGACCGCGCTCAACCGGCTGGGCGCGGAATGGCTGACCGAGGCGCAGGTCGGGCAGGACACCCACCTCTACACCGAATTCTACCAGCCGCTGCATGAGGAGGGGATCTGGTTCGTCTCGCCGTGGGCAGCGGTCGGCCAGGTCACGCGGCCGGTGTTCGACGGCGACAACAAGATCGCCGAGTACCTCGTCGGCACCGCGCGCGCAGGCGTCGACTTCGGCGCGGTGCTCGGCACCGTGGGCATCGTGCGCCTCGGCGCGCAGTGGAACCAGGTCAACGCCAAGGTGGAGACCGGGGCCTCCGCGCTGCCGTCGCTGCGCGAGCTCACCGCCGGCCCGCGGCTGGGGCTGATCATCGACCAGGCCGACCATGCTTTCTTCCCGCGCGCCGGCTACCGGGCGATCGCCAATGCCTATGCGGCGACGACGTCGTTCGGGTCCGCGCGCAACTACCAGCGCGTCGAGGGATCGGCCAGCTACGCCCACTCGTGGGGCCCGCACACGGTGAACCTCACCGTTTCGGGCGGATCGGACCTGGGCTCGGACATGCCGGCGTACGAGTCGTTCAGCCTGGGCGGGCCGCTGCGGCTCTCGGGGTTTCGCATCGGACAGTTCAACGGCCACGAATTCGCCTTCGGCCGCGCGATGTACTACAACCGCATCAAGGCGTTGCCGGACCTTCTGGGCTCGGGCGTGTACGCCGGTGCGTCGGCGGAGGTCGGCTGGATCAAGGACCGCTTCGACGGCCTGCCGTCGCCGGGGACGCTGTACTCCGGGTCGTTGTTCCTGGGTGCGGACACGTTCGCCGGTCCGGCGTTTCTGGGCGCGGGCTTCGGCACCGGCGGCGCCTTCAGCGTGTACCTGCTGCTCGGCGCGCCGTGATCGCTCCGCTGCGCCGGGCCGCGGGCGGGGGCTCGGCGCAGCGCTACGCGCGCGTCGGCGCCGGACCGGGCGCTTCGCCGAGAATGCGCAGCGCGGCGTGCGCCGCGCCGAAGCCGTTGTCGATGTTCACCACCGAGATGCCCGACGCGCAGCTCGCGAGCGCGGCGTGGAGGGCGGCGCGGCCGCCTGCGGCCACGCCGTAGCCGACCGACGTCGGCACCGCGATCACCGCGCACGGCACCAGGCCCGCCAGCACGCTGAAGAGGGCGCCCTCCATGCCGGCCACGACGATCACCACGCGATGGCGGCGGATGTCGTCGAGCCGCTCCATCAGCCGCCACAACCCGGCCACGCCGACGTCGGCGTGCAGCGTCGCGGCCTCGCCGGCGAAGGCCAGCGTGCGCGCGGCTTCGCGCGCGACCGCGAGGTCCGAGGTGCCGCCGCAGACGATGGCCACGCGGCCGCTGCCGCGCGGCGCGGGCAGGTCGCCGAGGATCGCGGTGCGCGTGACGGCGTCGTAGTCGAGGGCGCTGCGTGCGGGTGCCGACAGGCGCTCGAACTTGCGGTTGCCGAGGCGCGTGAGCAGCAGCCGGCGGCCGAGTTCGATGGCGTGCGCGACGATCGCGTCGATCTGCGCCGCCGTCTTCGGCTCGCACAGCACCGCCTCGCTGGTGCCGGTGCGCTCGCCGCGCTCCCAGTCGAGGCGAAATTCAGTCATCGGCCGCCACCCGCAGGAACGCCGCCCCCCGCGCGTACGGCCGCACGCCGGCGAACGCGCGGCCCTCCGCGCGGCAGGCATCGGCGCCGATCTCGCGCGCGATGCCGGCGGCGATCGCGTCGCCCGCTGCGGCCAACTCGATCACGATGCCCGCGTGCGTCACCCGGCAGCGCAGCACGGCCTCGCGCCCGAGGCGCGCCGCGAGGCGGGTCTCCACGGCGTCGATGAACGCGAGGTCCTGCGGCGCGATGGCGATCCCGGTCTCCACGCGGCTCGCGAGGCACGGCTGCGCCGGCAGCCGCTCGAGATCGTCGAGGCCGAGGCTCGCGGCGAGCGCGTACACCTCGCCCTTGCCGATTGCCGCCTCGACGTAGGGATGCACGACGCCGCGCTCGGCCGCCGCGCGCAGCCCCGGCCGGAAGTCCTCCAGATCGTCGCGATTGGTGCCGGAGGCGATCGGGTCGGGTGTGGCCTCGCGGATGCGGGCGTAGAGGTTGGTCTTGCAGAAGTAGCAGCGGTCGACCGGGTTCGCGCGGTAGCGGGCGTCGGCCTGCTCGCCGGCGTCGAGCAGCACCAGCGGCCAGCCGTGCCGCGCGGCGTGCGCCTCGACGCGGCCGCGCGCCGCCGCCGGCACCGCCGGTCCGGTCGCGTGGAACATCGTCGTCCGCGCCCGGGAGTGCCGCCACGCGACGTGCGCGAGCGTCATCGAGTCCACGCCGCCGCTGACGGCAACCGCGATCCGCTCGTGCCGGTCCAGCGTTTCGACAAGGCGCGCGAGCGCATCGGCGACGGGCAGTGCCGCGTTCATTTCTCGACGTCCTTCAGCACGTGCCGCGCGGCCGCGGCGCGCGTGCGCCGCCGCTCGGCGAGACCGCGCGTGGCGGCAACGTCGTCCTGAGCGGCCTTGGCCGTGCGCTTGCCGCCGGGGCGCGCCGCGATCTTGACCTCGACCGCCGCGCCGCCGATTGCGGTGGCGACCTCGGTGCGGCGCAGCACGCGCCGGCGCTCCTCGCGCACGCGCAGTCCCAGCGTCGACGTCTCGCTGAAGCACGCCTGCGCGACGGCGTCGGCCGCGTGCGCTTGCGCGAGCAGCCGGAAGTCGGCGAGCGGGCGCCCCTTCTTGCCGTGCCGCGTGCCGACGGACACGTCGACGACACCCGGCTCCGCGCGCAGCCGGTCGGCCGCGACGGCGATCTCCTCGCCCGTCATGTCGTCGACGTCGAACTCGAGCACCGTCACGACGTCGGCATCGGTGTCGGCTGCGCCGACGCGTTCCAGCACCTGCGCGCGCACGACGTTCGGCAGGCCCGGCAGCGTGCGCGTGCCCGCGCCGCAGCCCACGCCCAGGAGGCGGCCCGCGTCGCGGCGCGCGCCGCACTGCGCCGGCGGCACGAGGTGGCGCAGGATCGCGGCGCCCGTCGGGGTGACACGCTCCCCGGCGATGCCGTCGTCGTGCCACGGGTAGCCCGTCAGCAGCAGGCTCGTCGCAGGCGCTGGCACCGGCAGCACGCCGTGCGCCGTGCGCACGGTGCCGCCGCCGAGCGGCAGCGTCGATGCGCTCCACCGCGCGCCCTCGAGCTGCGCCGCGATGGACCCGGCCGCGACCACGTCCATCAGCGAATCCCAATCGGCGAGCTCGTGGAAATGCACGTCGTCGACGCGCACGCCGTGCACGCGCGCCTCGGCCTCGGCGAGGAGCGCCAGCAGCGCCAGCGCGTGCGCGCGCGTCGGCGCGGACAGCTGCGCCCCGTCGAGACGGTCGCGCAGCGCCGTGTACGCGGTGCCGCCATCCGCATGCGCGTGTTCATCCGCCCCCGCATCCGCGTGCGCGTCCCCGTGCGGCTGCACCCGGTCGCGCGCGTGCGCATGCCCGTGACGATGCGCGTGCGCGGCCGCCGCGTCGGCGCGTCCGCCCCCGGCGAACGCGAGCCCGCGCGCGGCGCGATCGGGCAGCGGCGCGATGCCGAAGCGCAGCGCGCGCAGGCCGCCGCTCGACGTCTCGCGCAAGCCCGGCGCGCGTTCGTCGACGGCGCGCACCGCCGCGAGCTCCGCCTGCATCGGCGCCGCCAGCGCCGGCAGTGCGTCGACCATCGCCGCGACGAACATGTCGCCGCTGATGCCGCCGACGAGGTCGAGGTGGATGGCGAGCGCGGCCGCCGGCGGCAGCGCGGGCGCGTCAGGCGACGACGGGGACGACATACGGTCCTTCGGGCACCACCGCGATCGCCGGATCGCCGGAGCGCGCGAGCGCCACCGCGAGCGCGGCCTCGATCGAGGCGATCGTCTCGACTCCCGTGAGGTTGCGCTCCTCGTCGTCGAGCCCCGTCGTGTAGAGCTGCACGCGCCCGGCGCGCAGCGATTTCAACTGCATCTCTGTCTGCCACTCGTCGACGTCGGCGAAGCTCTTCGCGAGCAGCGTCTGCAGGAAGGCCTCGGGGCCGAGCGAGCGCAGGCGCCGCTGCGCCTCGCGGAACTCGGGCGAGCCGAATCCCTCGGAGCACGCCGAGGCGACGATCAGCGTCCCGCCCGGCTCCAGGATGTCGAGCGGCGTCACCATGCCCTTCACCGTCTGGTAGTAGGTCTTGTCGAGCGGATGCCCGGCCGCCGACGAGAGGATCGTCGAGAAGCGCCGGCCGACGGGCAGGCGGGTGCTGCCGGCGACGAATGCGACGGCGTCGAGGTGGCTCGCGATGACCTCGCCGAAGTTGACGTGGACGAGATCGCGGTCCTCGTCGATGACGGTGTTCACGGCGTACACCTCGCCCAGCATCCGCACGATCTCGAGCTGCTCCTCGTGCAGCGGGTTGCCGGCGAGGTTGCACTGGATCGCCGCCGGGTCCTCCATGAAGCGCGCGCTGTGGAACGTGCGGATCGTGTCCTCGTGCGCGACCCCGGGGGCGATCACCTTGCGGCCGCCCGAGTACCCGGCCATGAAATGCGGCTCGACGAGGCCGGTGGCGATGCGCAGGTCCGCTTCGACGAAGCGGCGGTCGAGCTTCACCGGCGTGCGCCGCTTCGGCGTCGCCCCCAGGTCGACGTGCGCCGCGTCGTCGCGCGCGTCGTGGTTCTCGACGCGCACCGTGTCGAACACCCACGGGTCGCCGACGACTTCGGCCAGCTCCGCGCCCTCGTTGGGCCGGTGCAGGCCCGTCGCCACCAGCACCGTGATGCGCTCGCGCGCCATGCCCGCGGCCAGCATGCCTTCGATCAGCGGCCGCAGGAACAGGTGGTTGGGCACCGGGCGCGTGATGTCGCAGATCAGGATGCAGGCGCTGGTGCGGTCGCGCGCCAGCGCTGTGTACGGCGCGGCGCCGACGGGATGCGCCAGCGCGCCGCGCACGGCCGCCTGCGGATCGGCGAGCTTCGCCATCGGGCGCTTGCCGATCACGGTGGCCCGCGCGTCCTGCGGCAGCCGGACCTGCAGCCCGGACTTGCCGTAGAGGATGTGAACCGTGTCGCCGGCCGCAGCTTCGCCCATCGTTTCCCCGCCTGGTTCGTTGCGCCTTGCCCGCGAATCGTGCTGCTGTGCAGCATGCGTCCGCGTCGATGCGGCCGTTGTGCTCGTGGGGCGACAGTTTACCCCGGCGCGCGCGGTCGTTGCGCGCGGCGCGGCCCCGGCATCGAGTATCGCTTTTGTCCTGCCGCCGGTACGATACGCGCCATGCATGGTTCCGGCTTCAGCGACCGCTTCCTCACGGCCGACGAGACGCGCGAGATCGTGCGCGCCGGTCTCGCGTCGCTGTCACTCGCGGGGAGGCGCGTGCTGTTCATCATCCCCGACGGCACGCGGACGATGCCGATGCCGCAGCTCTTCGCGCTGTTCCGCGAGCTGCTGGGCGGCAAGGTCGCCGCGCTCGACTTCCTGGTGGCGCTGGGCACGCACCCGCCGATGGACGACGCGGCGCTCTCGCGCCTCGTCGGCGTTCCCGTCGTCGACGGTCGCGCCGGCGCGTCGCGCATCTTCAACCACGAGTGGGCCGACCCGGCGACCTTCGCCACGATCGGCGAGATTCCCGCGGACGAGATCTCGGAACTGTCCGGCGGGCGGCTGGCGCAGTCCGTGCGCGTCTCGCTCAACCGGCGCATCTTCGACTACGACCAGATCATCATCTGCGGGCCGGTGTTCCCGCACGAGGTCGTCGGCTTCTCGGGCGGCAACAAGTACTTCTTCCCCGGCATTGCCGGTGCCGACGTCATCAACTTCACCCACTGGCTGGGCGCGCTGATCACCAACTACGAGATCATCGGCGCCGGCTACACGCCGGTGCGCGCCGTCATCGACCGCGCCGCGGCGATGGTCACCGTGCCGACCGCGTGCTTCGCGCTGGTCGTGACCCCCGCCGGCATGGCGGGCCTGTACTTCGGCTCGGCGCGCGAGGCCTGGGAGCGCGCGTCGGCGCTGTCCGCGCAGCGGCACATCGTCTGGCTCGACGCGCCGGTGCGGCAGGTGCTGTCGGTGATGCCGGCGATGTACGCCGACCTGTGGACGGCGGGCAAGGGCATGTACAAGATCGAGCCGGCCGTCGCCGACGGCGGCGAGGTGATCATCTATGCGCCGCACATCAGCGAGGTGAGCTTCACGCACGGCCGGCTGATCGAGGAGGTCGGCTACCACTGCCGCGACTACTTCCTCGCCCAGCCCGAGCGCTTCGCGCACTATCCCGGCGGCGTGCTCGCGCATTCCACGCACGTGAAGGGGCAGGGCGCCTACGACGCGGCCACCGGTGTCGAGACGCCGCGGGTGACGGTGACCCTTGCCACCGGCATCTCCGAGGAGCGCTGCCGCAGGATCAATCTCGGTTATCGCGATCCGGCTTCGATCGACGTCGCGGCCTGGAGCGGGCGCGCGCAGGAGGGCGTGCTGGTGGTTCCGCGCGCCGGCGAGATGCTCTATCGCGTGCAGCGCCCGGCGTGAGCCGCGGCGCGCACGCCGCGCGCGCTCCTCGATGAGGTCGACGCCGGCCGCCCTGGGCAGCGATCTGGCTGCCGGCGCGGTCGCCGCGCTCGTCAGCCTGCCGGTCTGCATCGCGTCGGGCCTGCTCGCCTTCGCGCCGCTGGGTCCGGACTTCGCGGTGCCCGGCGCCACCGCCGGGCTGGTCGGGGCCATCGTCGTCTGCCTCGCGTCGGCGCTGTTCGCGACGTCGTCGTTCATCGTGACCGTGCCGCGCGTCGGCGAAGCCCTGCTGCTCGCCAGCCTCGCTTCGGCGCTGCTGGCCGCTCCTGCGGTCGACGGGGACAGGAGTTTCGTCGTCGTCGCCATGTTCCTGTGCGTCGCGCTGGCAGGCATCTGGCAGGTGGTGTTCGGACTCGCCCGCGTCGCGAAGATCATCAAGTTCACGCCGCACCCGGTTCTGGTCGGATTCCTCAACGGCGTCTCCGTGCTCATCGCGTTGTCCCAGGTGAGCCCGTACTTCACCATCGACCCGGCCACGTCGCGCCTTGCACTGTCCGGGCGGCCGTGGTCGTTCCTACTGCTCGCCTTCACCGCGGCGCTGATGCTCTGCTATCCGGCGGTGGCGCGCCGCCTCCCGGGCCGGCGGTCGCTGGGGAAGGTGCCGCCGGTCGTCGTCGCGTTCGCAGGCGGCAGCGCCGGATACTATCTGCTCAAGCTCGGCGCTCCGGGATTCGATCTCGGACCGGCGGTCGGCGACGTGCGGATGACCTTCATGTCGCCGGCCGCCGGCCTGATCCGCGTCGAGGCGTGGCGGCACGTCGTGGAGATCGGGTGGCCGATCGTGTCGACTTCCCTGGTGCTGGCGATCATCGCGACGCTCGATACCCTGCTCGCGTTCCGGGCCGCGCAGAACGCGGCCGACGTCAGCGTGTCGCCGGTGCGCGACCTGGTCGCGCAGGGGATCGGGAACTTCGCCTCGGGCATCGCCGGCGGCGTCGCCGGCGCAGCGTCGCCGAGCTCCACGATGGCCGCCCATCGCGCCGGCGGCAGGACGCGGCGGGTGTCGGCCTCGAGCGGGCTGCTGCTCCTCGCGGTGACCGCGCTCGCGCCGCAGCTGCTGGCGGCGATCCCGTCGGTCGTGCTGGCGGGCATCCTGCTGGCGACCGGCATGCTGCTGTTCGATCGCGGCGTCTTCGGAGTCGTCGGGCAGGTGCGCCACGCGGAATCACCGGCGGCCCGCCGCCGCGCGTTCCACGATCTCGGCGTGGTCGTCGCCGTGATGTGCATCACCCTGTTCTACTCGCTGGTGGCCGGGGTGATCGCGGGGGTCCTGCTGGCGGGGGCCATCTTCATCGCGAACATGAGCCGTCCGGTCATCGAGCGCGTGCTGCCCGGCCAGGACATCCAGTCGAAGCGCATCCGCCCGGTCAAGGATGTCGAGATCCTGCGCGAGACCGGGCCGCAGCGCGCCGTGGTCCTGCTCGATGGCGTCCTGTTCTTCGGCAATGCCGACGACCTGTCCGCCAAGGTCCGGCAGCTGTTCACGCATGCCGACCTCGTCGCGATCGACATGCGCAGGGTGAGCGACATCGACGTGTCGGGCGCCAACATCCTCGCTAACCTGGCGGCCAGGAGTCGCGCACGGAAGAAGCAGCTGCTGTTCTGCGGCGTCGCGGAGCCGCTGCACGACATCGTCAAGGGCGTCCTGCCGAAGGGCGCCGCGGCCGACGCCTGCATCCACCGCGATCTCGACGCCGCGCTCGAATGGATGGAGGAGGCGTCGCTGCAGAGGCACGCCGACCGGCGCGATCGCGTCGACGTGCTCGAGCTGCGCGAGATCGATTTCCTGTCCGGCCTGACCGCGGGCGAGCTCGAGCTGTTGGGCGAGGTGCTGGCCCGGCGCGAGTTCGCGGCGGGAGACGTCATCTGCCGGGAAGGCGAGGACGGCGACCGCATGTGGCTGCTCGCCAAGGGCAGCGTCAGCGTGCGGCTCATCTCCGCGGATGGCCGCGTGAACCTGCGCATCGCCTCGCTGTCGCGCGGGACGACGATCGGCGAGATGGCGCTGATCGAGCAGGCGCGCCGCTCGGCGACCATCGTCGCCGACGAGCACGTGGTCGCCTACGAGCTGCTGCACGACGGCCACGCGCGACTGCTCCGCGAGCACCCGGCGGTGGCGATCAAGCTGCTCACCAACCTGTCGCGCGAGCTGGCACGCCGGCTGCGGCGGACCTCGCAGGACCTGCGCAGCCGGACGTGAGCGGGCGCCGCCGGTGGCGCCCGGGAGGTCGGGCGGCGGCCGCGGCGCGTGCCGGTGCCGGCGCCGCCGTTGCCCCGGAAGCCCCGATGGCGGATATCATGCCGATGCCGGCACGCCGCCGGGCTGGCCCCGCAGGTGCGCGCCCGGCGCGCCGGATCCACTTCCGAAAAGGGAGGCGCCATGATTCGCAACACGCCGACGCGCTGGGGAGCGGCAGCACAGACATTCCACTGGGGCAGCGCCGCACTCGTCTTCTACCTGCTCGGGCACGGCTGGTGGATGACGCACATGGCCGGCCGCGACACGCGGCTCTCCGAGTACGCGACCCACGCGTCGGTCGGCTACTTCCTGCTCGCGCTGGTCATGGTGCGCATGGTCTGGCGGTGGACCAACGAGGTGCCGCTGCATCCCCCGTCCGCGCCCGCGTGGGAGCGCCGGCTGGCGATGGGCGTGCACGTGGCGCTCTACGCGCTGCTCCTGGCCGAGGGCTACATCGGCTGGGCGCTCGCCGGGACGACGCGCGAGCCGCTCGACCGCACGCTCGGCGGATTCGTGCGCGTGCCGCAGATCATGCGGCCGGGCAATCGTGATCTGCACGAGACGCTCGAGACGGCGCACGAGGCCGTGGCGTGGATGCTCGCGGCGCTCGTCGTGCTGCACGTCGGCGCCGCGATCTATCACTGGAAAGTGCGCCGGGACGACGTGTTGCGCCGGATGCTGCCTGGTGCAGGCGGGGCCTAGCCGTCGTTCGCGCCGGGCGGGCGACGGACACATCCGTTCCTCGCCGGAAGCGCCGCGGCTGTCGGCTGTTTGCGCGGCGGCAGGGCACCGCCGGCGCAAGCCATTGCCAATCATTCGCGGCGACACGAGGGGCGGGACGCGGGACGGGACGCGGGACGGGACGCGGACGGGACGCGGGACGGGACGCGGGACGGGACGCGGGACGGGACCGGCGCCGGGCCCGCGACGCTCTTCGTCATGCTGATGGCTGCGGTGGGCTGGGCGCTGGCAGCCGCCGCCACGGCCACGATCACGGCGCAGCGCCACGACGAATCGATCGAGGTCCGCGCGAGCGCGCTGCTCGACGCGGACATCGCAACCGCGTGGCGGGTTCTGACCGATTACGGCCGGTACGTCGATTTCATTCCGGATCTGCGTGTCAGCCGGATCGTCGCCCGCAGCGGCGAGACCGTCACGGTTGACCAGTCCGGCGAGGCCAGGCTGTGGTTGCTGCGGATGCCGCTCGACATGACGTTCGAGATCACGGAATCCCCGCCGTACGGCGTGCACTCGCGTGCCGTGGCGGGCAGCATGCGCGCGCTCGAGAGCAGCTATGTGCTGACGCCGGAATCCGGCAGCGTCCGCCTCGAGTACACGGGCCACATCACGCCCGGCTTCGTGTTGTTCGGCCCGATCGAGCAGTACGCCGTCGAGCAGAACATCACGCGCCAGTTCCAGGCGCTTGTCGACGAGATCGAGCGCAGGAGCGCGGCCGGGCGGTAGGCAGCGGACCGGTCGCATCCGCATCGCGATCCGCCGTCCGACCTGGCGGCGCCGGCGGGCGCGGCGCCGCGTCAATCCCACCCGAGGCTGTTGAACCCGGGCCAGTATTCCCAGGCCGGGATCGACGCGTCGCGCCCGGTCGCCGCGTTCATCGCGGCATCCTGCTTGTAGTACGACGCCAGCGGATCCGCGGCGGGCAGGTTGTTCTGCGCGCGCAGCCGGAGGTACGCCTGATATTGCTTCTCCGTGCCGACGTAGACCCGGTTCCTGGGCAGGTCCGGGTAGACGAACCAGTTCGTTCCGGTTTGCGTCACCACGGTCACCTGGCCGGGCGGAAGCGTCGGCAGGTTCTTCAACTGCTGGTCCGTGCTCGCCACCACGGTCTTGAAGCCGGCGGCCACCAGGAGGCCCTCATCCTGCGCCGTGGACGACCCCGTGCCGGGCGCGCCGGCGCAGGCCGCCAGCAGCGCGAGGGATGCGAGAAGGCAGATGGCCCTGCCGGCGCGCGAAAGAAGGTTCATTGCGTTTCCCGTTTCCGTTATCGTGTCCGGATGCGACCGGTGCAAAGGCCCGAGCGGGCGTGCCGCAACGATACCATGCCGGGCGGCACGGGCTGGCGGCATGCGCTTTGACGTCGTCGTGATCGGCGGCGGGGCCGCGGGCATGATGTGCGCGGCGGAAGCCGGACGGCGCGGCCGCCGGGTCCTGCTGATCGAGCACGCCGCGAAGATCGGCGAGCGCATCCGCATCTCCGGCGGCGGTCGCTGCAACTTCACCAACCGCGACGTGGGCCCGGCAAATTTCCTGTCGCAGAATCCGGACTTCTGCCGCTCGGCGCTCGCGCGCTTCACGCCGCGCGATTTCACGCTGCGCATCGAGAAGCGTGGCATCCGCCACCACGAGAAGACCCTGGGCCAGCTCTTCTGCGACGACTCCTCGCAGCAGGTGATCGACATGCTCGCCGCCGACGTTGCCGACGCGGGCGTGCAGTGGGCGCACCCCTGCGTCGTCCATCGCGTCGCGATGCTGCCGGCGGCCGTGGAGGACAACGCCGGCGCGACCGACGAACGCCCGGGCACCGGCACGCCTGCGGCGCATGCGGGTGCGGTTCGCCGCGGCGAGCGGTTCGAGGTCGTCACCGACCGCGGATCCTTCCGCTGCCAGTCGCTGGTGGTCGCGACCGGCGGCCTCGCCGTGCCGAAGCTCGGGGCCACGCCGTTCGGCTATCGCCTCGCCGAACAGTTCGGCCTGGCCATCGTGGCGCCGCGGCCGGGGCTCGTGCCGCTCGCGCTCGCGCCGGAAACGCTGACCACGCTGGCGCCGATATCGGGTGTCTCGTTCGACGCGCAGACGGCGCTGGGCGAGCCGGAGGCGCCGCGCCGCGCCGCCGGCCGGGCGCCGCCTGCGGCGCCGATCCCGCGCTTTCGCGAGAAGGTGCTGGTCACGCATCGCGGACTGTCGGGCCCGGCGATCCTGCAGATCTCGAGCTACTGGCAGATGCAGGATTACGGGCGCGCGTCGGGCGCGAAGCGCGGCGTGAGCATCGATCTCTTCCCGGGCGCCGACGCCGCGGCATGGCTCGCGCGGCACGCACGATCGCGCGCGGTGCTGGGCAATCTCCTGGCGGAGCGCCTGCCGCGCAGCTTCGCGCACGGCTGGTGCGCGCTGCACGGCTGGAACGCGCCGATGGCGGAACTGGATGGCGCGCATCGCGCGCGCATCGCGGCGGCGCTGCACGCCTGGACGATCACCCCGTCCGGAACGCTCGGCTTCGCGAAGGCGGAAGTCACGCTGGGCGGGGTCGACACCGCGGAGCTGTCGTCGAAGACGATGGAGGCGCGGCGCGCCCCCGGGCTGTACTTCGTCGGCGAGGTGGTCGACGTCACCGGGTGGCTCGGGGGTTACAATTTCCAGTGGGCATGGTCGTCGGGGTGGGTGGCGGGGCAATTCGCGTGAAGCGGCGAGGCGCGACGATTCACGGGGCGGTCGGTGCGGTAGCGCCCCCAACGGGCCTCCCCGCGGCATAATGCGCGAGGTCCCGCCCGCGAGCGACCGGGACGCGACCAGCGAAGGACAATGATGCGGCGTGTTGACGATTTTCGCCTGCGTTTCGGCAAGCAGGAACTGGTTCCGATCATGTGCGGCGGGATGGGCGTCGACATCTCGACCGCGGGCCTCGCGCTCGAGATCGCGCGCCTGGGCGGTATCGGCCACATCTCCGACGCCATGGTGCAGACGGTGTCCGACCGCCGCTTCAACACCCAGTTCGTCAAGGAGAAGGCCAAGCTCTACAAGTACAACGTCGCCAACACCGACAAGTCGGCGGTGGCGTTCGATCTCGGGCGCCTCGCCGAGGCGACGCAGAACCACGTCGGCCGGACCATGGAGGCGAAGCGCGGCACCGGCATGATCTTCGTCAACTGCATGGAGAAGCTGACGATGAACGCGCCGCGCGAGACGCTGCGCGTGCGCCTCACGGCCGCGCTCGACGCCGGCATCGACGGCATCACGCTGAGCGCGGGGTTGCACCTCGGCTCGTTCGCGCAGATCGCCGACCATCCGCGCTTCCGCGATGCCAAGCTCGGGATCATCGTGTCGTCGCTGCGCGCGCTGCAGCTCTTCCTGCGCAAGAACGCGCGGCTCGACCGGATGCCCGACTACATCGTGGTCGAGGGCCCGCTCGCGGGCGGGCACCTGGGCTTCGGCGCCGACGACTGGGACAAGCACGACCTGCGCACGATCGTCGCCGAGATCGCGCGGCTACCTGCAGGCGGAGAAGCTCGACATCCCGCTGATCCCGGCGGGCGGGATCTTCACCGGCAGCGACGCGGTGTCCTACCTCGAGAACGGCGCGGCGGCCGTGCAGGTCGCCACGCGCTTCACGGTGACGAAGGAATGCGGGTTGCCGGACAAGATCAAGCAGGAATACTTCAAGGCGGCCGAGGAAGAGGTCGTGGTCAACACGATCTCGCCGACCGGATACCCGATGCGCATGCTCACCGGCAGCCCGGCCATCGGCGCCGGCATCCGGCCGAATTGCGAGGCCTACGGCTACCTGCTCGACAGCTCCGGCAACTGCGCGTACATCGAGGCCTACAACCGCGAGGTGGCGCGCCACCCCACGGCGAAGAAGGTCTCGGTGAAGGACAAGACCTGCCTGTGCACGCACATGCGCAACTTCGACTGCTGGACCTGCGGGCACTACGTGTACCGGCTGAAGGACACCTCGCGCCTGCCTGCCCGACGGCGCTTACCAGGTCCTCAGCGCCGAGCACGTCTTCCGCGACTACCAGTTCAGCGTCGACGGCAAGGTCGCGCTGCCGGCGTGACGGCGGCGTGGGGTCAGCGCCCAGCATCGGGCGCCCGACGTTACTGCCTGACCCCTTGCTATTGCCTCGTGGGGACCACGGCCTGGCCGCCGCGTTTCGAGGAGCGCGGGGCGGGAATCTGGAGGACCACGGCGACGGAGGCGGCGAAGCCGAGGATGGCGATCACGTAGCCAAGCGGGCTGTCGAAGAGAAAAGCGATCCACATGGCAATCCACAGCACGAGCGAGAGGGTTGCGAGTGATTTCATGATGGGTCTCCTTGCCTACAATCTAGGCCCGGGCGGCGCAAGGAGCGATCCCCCATCGCGGGGGGCGGCGGGTGGGGTCGGGGGGCTGCCGAAACCGCCCCGCGGCGCCATCGGCGGGGGCGGCGGCCCCGAAATCCCGGTGCCCGCGCGGGTGCTGCGAAGGGTGCCGGGAGCCCCGTTCGGGGAGGGGGCCCAGCGAAGTTCGGAGGCCCCGGCTCAGGCCAGCAGCCCCAGCATCCGCGCGCGATCGACGGCGTGCTGGCGATTGCCGGCACTGAGCTTCGCGAAGAGCTTCTTCATGTGCCACTTGATCGTTTCGGGGCTGAGGCCGAGCGTCGTGGCGATGCGCTTGTTCGCCATCCCTGCCGCGAGCGAGCTGCAGCACCTCGCTTTCCTTCGGCGTCAGGATCGCCGACCCCGCCGCCGGTGCGGGCGTGTCGGCCGCGGCGGCCGGGGCGCTGGCCGCCGCCAGCACGCGCTCGAGATAGGCGCGCGTGACCGGCGTGTCGGCGCCGGTGCCCGCGCGGCGGCGAATGACCTCGACCACCTCGGGCAGCGTATCGGCGAACACCCGCACCATGCCGCCCGCCTCCGCCAGCGACAGCGCCTCCGTCAGCGGCGCGCCGGGGTCCTCGCCCGAGCGCTCGGCGAGCAGCGCCCGCAGCGCGAGAATCTGCACCGTCTCGCGGCCGCGATTGATCTGCCGCGCGAGCGTCCACGCTGTCGCGAGGTGAGCGGCGGCGTCACCGTCGGCGCCGGCCGCCACCGCGGCGTACGCCTTCGCCATCGCCAGCTGCAGGCGCAGCAACGGCATCAGCAGCGCCGACGCCGGCACGGGGCCCTCGAACAGCGACTCCATCTGCGCGAGCAGCACGCCGCACTGGCCGGGACGCTGCCGGGCGGCGTGCAGGCGGATGCGCTCGACGAGGCTCATCACCTTGAGGCGAGGCAGGCCGCGGGTCGCGCCGATGCCCGCCAGCGACTCGAGCAGCGCGAAGGCGCGCGCCTCGTCGCCGTCGGCCGCCGCCATGCGCGCCAGCGTCAGGTACGCGTAGCAGATCCCCTCCGGCATGGCGCCGTTCTCCATGACGTCCAGGCGATACGCCAGCAGCGCCCGCGCCTCGTCGCGCGCGTCGCCCTCCCAGCACGCGGCCGCGAGCACGCCGCCCAGCATCGCGGTCCACTGCCCGCGCCGGCCGGTGAGCGACTCGCACATGGCGTGGCGCACGCGCAGCACCGGCTCCGCCAGCACCGGGCGTCCTTCCCACAGGTAGCTCGTGCCGATGTGGTAGTCGCCGAACACCTTCGAGGGGTTGAAGACGCCCCCTTCCGGAATGCCGGTCTGGTTGCGCCGGGCCTCCTCGGTTGCGCCCTCGTGGATGGCGACGTACGCGATCAGCGCCGTGTGCGCGCTCGGCGCCAGCTGGGCCGCCGGGCCGTCGGCGGCCATGTGCGCGTATGCGGCGTCGTAGCGCTTGGCGCCGTCCAGGTCGTCGGCGGCCGCGCACGCGAGCGCCAGCACGGCGCCCGCCATTTCCCGCAGCTCGGGGTCCACGGCGGGGTCGGCGCACAGCGACGCGGCAAAGGGCGCCAGCTCCTGCGGAGGAAACCCCTGCGCCCGCACCGCCGCGCTCATCAGCTGCAAACGCGGGTTGCGCGCGATCTCCCTCGGCGGCAGCTTCGCCAGCCATTCCCTGACGAGCCCGACGTGGCCCTGCAGCAGCTTGTCGTAGAGGCAGCCCGCGATCAGGCTGAACGCCTCCTTCTGCCGCCCTGCCGCCAACGCGTGCTGGGCCGCCTGCTCGGGAAACCCGTGCGCCGCGAGCCAGTGCCAGGCGCGAACATGCAGCTCCCGGCGCTCCGCGGCGCTCATCTCGATCTCCGCCCACGTGCGCAGGTACTCCCGCGCCAGCGGATGCAGGTGCAGCCAGTCGCTGTTCTCGGCGGCGGTCACGAGCGGCGTCTCCGCCAGCAGCCGCTGCAGCGCGGCGGCTGCGTCCTTCTCTCCCGTCACCGCCTCGCACAACAGCGGATGCAGCGCGTCGAGCAGCGCGCACTGCGTTGCGAAACGCCTCAGCGGCGGCGGCAGCGCGGCGACCATCCCGGAGAGCAGCTGCCGCAACGCGTCGTCGCGCGACGTCGAGAACATCTCGAGCGCGTGCGCCACGTCATCCGCGCGCTCGAGCGAGGCGGCCGCGAGCTGCAGCCCCAGCGGCCATCCCTCGGTGAGCTCGTGCAGGCGCGCGCACATGTCCGCGTCGACCCGGTTGCCGAGGCGCCCGGACAGCCAGCGGATGGTCTCGCCGAGATCGAAGCGCAGCTCGGCCGCCGTGACGCGGCGCAGATCGCCGTGCGCGAGCAGATCGGCGGTGTGCAGCGGCATCCGGGTGCGGGAGGCGGCGACGATGCGCAGGTTCGGCGGCAGGTTCTGCAGCAGGTAATCGAAGATCTCGATGACCGCCGGGTCGGTCACCCGTTCGCAGTCGTCGAAGATCAGGATGGTCTGCGCTGCCGAGTCGGCGATCTCCGCCAGCAGCGCGGTCAGCGCGGCCGCCGTGCCGCTGCCGCGGCGCACCGCCTCGATCGCGTTGAGGCCGAGCGCGGCCCGGCCGGTGGCCCGGCGCAGGCTCTCCACGATGCCGGCGACCGTGGCCGCCGCGCTGTCTTCGGCGTCCATGCCGAGCCACGCGACGACCGCCCCCGCCTGCAGCCAATCGAGCCGCCACTGGGCGAGCAGCGAGGTCTTGCCGTGCCCGGCCGGAGCTTCGACGAGCGTGACCGCTTCGTCGCCGCCGCTCTCCGATTCGCGGCGCAGGCGCGTGCGCGCGAGCAGGCTCTTGCGCAGCTTCGGTGGAGTGACCTTGAGGACGAGGCCGGGTTCGACGAGGGGGGAGGTCACGTTGGCGATCGGGGTCGGAGCCGCACTATTGCGCGGGGTCGCGCCGGCGCGACCCCAGGCAATGTTACAGCCCCGCCCCCTTCACTCGACCTTGCCCACGCGCCGCACCGCATCGGCGAGCGTCTTCGCATCGGTCTCCCAGAAGCGCTGCATCTGCGGCGCGTCGAGGTACTGGATCGGCGTCTCGACGGTCGCCATCGCGGCCACGAAGCGCGGATCGGCGGCGGCAGCGCGCGCGGCTTCGCGCAGCCGGGCGATCACCGGCTCGGGCGTTCCCGCCGGCGCGAACAACCCCGTCCACTGGTAGAACACCGCGTCGAATCCCGCTTCGCTCAGCGTCGGGATGTCGGGCAGCGCCACGAGCCGTCGCTCACCCCAGGAGGCGAGGACGCGCAGCTTCCCGGCCTTGACCTGCTGGATCACCGTCGAGGGCCCGGACGCGACGGCATCGACGTTGCCGCCGAGCAGTCCGACGACGGCGGGCCCGCCCCGGTGTAGGGCACGTGCAGCAGCTTGATGCCGGCGCTGGCGGCGAGCATCTCCATCGGCATGTGCATCGTGCCGTAGTTTCCCGACGACCCGTAGCTGATGGCACCGGGCCGCCTGCGCGCGTCGGCGACGAATTCGGCCAGCGTGTTCCACGGGCTGTCGGCGCGCACGGCAAGCACCGTCGGGTCGGCGGTGAAGCGCGCGATCGGGACGAACTGGTTCAGCTGGTACATCGGCGCGCGGCCGATCACCTTGTCCGCCTCAGGCAGGATCGAGATCGACGACAGCGCGAGCAGCAGCGTGTAGCCGTCGGGCTTCGCCTTTGCGGCGTAGCCCATGCCGATGCCGCCGCCGGCGCCGGCCTTGTTCTCGACCACCACCGGGACGTTGAGCTGGCGGCCCATCGCGTCGGCCACGGGGCGCGCGACGATGTCGGCCACGCCGCCCGGCGGGAAAGGCACGACCAGCGCTATGGGGTTCGCCGGAAAGGCGTCCTGCGCCGCGATCGGGGCAGGCAGCGCCAGCGCCGCGAGGGCGGCGCCGATAGCCCGCGCCGCGAGACGGCGCGCCCGGTGACATGCCTGCGCGGGGACCGCGGCCCCCGCGCGGAGACTGCGGTGGAGGCGCGGGCCACCGTCAGAACATGTGCTGGCCGCCGTTGATCGCGATGTTGGCGCCGGTCACGAACGCCGCTTCCTCGCTCGCGAGGTAGGCGACGAGCCCGGCCACTTCGTCCGGCTTGCCGAGGCGCCCCATCGGGATCTGCGGAATGATCTTGCTGTCGAGCACTTCCTGGGGATCGCCATCACCATCTTCGTGCCGATGTAGCCGGGGGAGATCGTGTTGACGGTGACGCCCTTGCGCGCGACCTCGAGCGCCAGCGCCTTGGTGAAGCCGTGCATGCCGGCCTTCGCGGCCGAGTAGTTGGTCTGCCCGAAGGCGCCCTTCTGGCCGTTCACCGACGAGATGTTGATGATCCGGCCCCAGCCGCGGTCGACCATCGCGTCGCAGACCTGCTTCGTCATGTTGAAGCAGCTGTCGAGGTTGGTCTTCATCACGGCGTCCCAGTTGACCTTGTCCATCTTCTTGAACGTCGTGTCGCGGGTGATGCCGGCGTTGTTGACGAGGACCTCGACGGGGCCGACGTCCTTGACGACCTGCGCGACGCAGCCGGCGCAGGAGTCGTAGTCGGCGACGTCGCACGGGTACGCGTGGAACGTGTAGCCCTGCTTCTTCATCGCGTCGAGCCAGTTCGCCGCCTTGCTGTTGCCGGGCGAATGCGTGGTCACGACCGTGTAGCCCAGCGCCGCGAGCTTGACGCAGATCGCCTCGCCCAGGCCGCCCATGCCGCCGGTCACCAGCGCAACGCGGTGTGTGTCTGTTGCCATGTCTGTCCTCCTCGTGTGGTCGATGATTCGGGGTGGCGATCGCGGCACGCCGTTGCCCCGGGCGCCGCGCGTTTTCCCGGACCGCCAGTGTCCGTCGGGACGCCGCGTGATTTCCTGTTCTGCGTCAATCTTAGCGCAGTTCCCCCGGGCACGGGGCGCGGCGGGGCGGCGGCGCGACGATCCCGGGCGGGGTCCACGGCGCCGCTCCCGATCGATCAGTGGGCGAGGAACACGTGCGCCGCGGCGATGACGGCGATGCCGAGTCCGATCAGCGCCATCTGCTTCAGCGTCTCCACGGGCTCGGGCCGCCGGTGCAGGCTCGGGATGAGGTCGGCGACGGCGACGTAGAGCAGGCTGGCCGCCGCGATCGCCAGCACCGTGGGCAGGATCTGCTCCATGCCGGCGAGGGCGAAGTAGCCGGCAAGCGCGCCGGCGAGCGTGGCCGCGCCGGTCGCGAGGTTGAAGGTGAACGCGCGCGTCCTGGCGTAGCCCGAATGCAGCAGCACGGCGAAGTCCCCGACCTGCTGCGGAATCGCGTGCGAGACGATCGCCACCGTCGCGGCGATGCCCAGCGTCGTGTCGGCGAGGAAGGCCGCGGCGATGACGATGCCGTCGCAGAAATTGTGGACGCTGTTGCCGACGAGGATCATGAGCCCCGAGCGGCCGTGGTCGCCGCCTGCGCCGTGCGCGTGGTCGTGGGCATGGCTGTGCGCCCCGTCGCGCGCCCCGCTGCGGTCGTGCTCGCTGCGCGGCTCGGCTTCGTCGCCGCCGTGGCCGTGGCTGTGCCGCCACAGCACCAGCTTTTCGAGCAGGAAGAACAGCAGCAGGCCGACGAGGACCGTGATCATCACCGTTTCGGCCGAGCCCGTCTCCAGGGCGTGCGGCAGCAGCTCGAGGAACACGGCGCCGAGCAGCGCGCCCACGGCGAAGCTGACGAGCTTCGATATCCACGACGGATGCAGCGCCAGCGTGCCCGCGGCAGCGATGATCGAGAGCGCTCCGCCGGCGAGGCTGGCGGCGACGATGTAGGCGAGCGTAGGCATGGGCGCGACGGCGTGGCGGATGGCGTGCGGCGGAAGGGGATCGCGCAGCCGGTCGCGCTCGCCACGGGAGGACGGATTATATCCGCGCCTCACCGGCCCCCGGGGCGAGCCACACCAGCGTGGCCATGCGCGCCGTGTCGCGCGCACGGCGATGGGAATAGAAGCGGGTCGCATCGGCGACCGTGCACAGGCCGCCGCCGGAGACTTCGCGCACGCCTGCGCCCGCCAGCCGGCGCCGGGCGAGCGCGTAGAGATCGGCGAGCCACTTGCCCTCGCCCGCGGGCGCGAAGCAGCGGATCGACTGCGGATCGGAGGCGGCGAAGGTGTCGCGGACGTCGTCGCCCACTTCGAACGCGGCGGGGCCGATCGCGGGACCGAGCCACGCGACGAGATCGCCCGGCGCGGCGCCCAGCGCTGCCAGCGCCGCGACCGTGGCTTCGAGCACGCCCGGCGGTGAGGCCGCGCCAGCCGGCGTGGGCTGCGCCGGCAACGGTGCCCGCGCGATCGGCGAACAGCACCGGCAGGCAATCCGCGGTGCGCACCGCGCAGACGACGCCGCGCGCGCACGTCACCGCGGCATCGGCCACGGGGGGCGCGGCGCGCGCGGCGGCGAGCGTCTTGGCGTCGAGCACGGCGACGCCGGCCCCGTGCACCTGCGACAGCCACACGGGCGGCGCGGGCAGGAAGGCGTCGAGCCGCCGGCGGTTCTCCGCCACCTCCGCAGTTGGCGCGCAGGGTGTTCCCGGGGCGCTCCCGAGGCGCAGGTCCATGCTCGCCGCGGACCCTGTGCTGACGCCTCCCGCGCGCGTCGTCGACAAGGCGCCGACGCGCGCCGGCGCGGGCCATGCCGGCACGATCCAGTCGAGCCCCGCTCCCGCGAGGCGCGCCGCCAGCGCGGCGGCGACCGTCGTCTCGGGCGCATGCGGCGCCGCGCCCGTCGCCGTCATCGTCGTCAGGCCGTCCGGCGCGCCGCGCGCAGCGCCGCCAGCAGCGCGGCGAAGTCGGCCGGCGGCGGCGACTCCCACGCCATGTCGGCGCGCGTGTCCGGGTGCGAGAGCCCCAGCCGGAACGCGTGCAGCGCCTGGCGGCCGAATGCGAGTGGTCCCTTCCTCCCGTACGCCGGATCGCCGACCAGCGGGTGGCCGCGCGAGGCGAGGTGGACGCGGATCTGGTGCGTGCGGCCGGTTTCGAGGCGGCAGCGCAGCAGCGTCGCGCTGCCGAAGCGCTCGACGACCTCGAAATGGGTGCGGGCCGGCTTGCCGGTCGCCACGACCGCCATCGTCGTCCGCCGCGCCGGGTGCCGCCCGATCGGGGCGTCGACGGTGCCGCCGGCGGCGATGTCGCCGACGGCAACGGCGAAGTACTCGCGGCGCACCGTGCGCGCCTGGAGCTGGCGGACGAGATCGGTCTGCGCCTGCAGCGTCTTCGCCACGACCAGCAGGCCGCTCGTGTCCTTGTCGAGCCGGTGCACGATGCCGGCGCGCGGAACGGCGGCCAGCTGCGGCGCGTGGTGAAGCAGCGCATTGAGCATCGTGCCCGCCCAGTTGCCGCTGCCCGGATGCACCACCAGGCCGGCGGGCTTGTCGAGGACGATCAGTGCGTCGTCCTCGTGCACGATCGACAGCGCGATCGACTCGGCGGCGTGCGGCGTCTCGCGCGGATCGGCGAGCGGCTCGACCACCACGTCCTCGCCGCCGCGGATCCGGCGCGTCGGGTCGGCTGCTCCCCCGTCGAGCGTGACGCGCCCGGCGTCGATCCAGGCCCGCAGGCGGGCGCGCGAATATTCGGGCAACGCCCGGGCGAGCGCCTGGTCGAAGCGCTGCCCCGCGGCCGCCGCGGGGAGCGTCACGCGACGCGACGGCCGCGGGCCGGGAATCGCCCCTCCAGCCGGTTCGGGCGGGTCGGGGGTTGGGGGTCGGTTATAATTCGCTGAACGCATCGCCTGATGGACGAAAGCCGCATGCCCGTGGCACTACCGATGATGGCCCGCACCCGCGAGAGCGCGGCGACGCGCTCCGCGCTGCTCACGTGGCTGTTCGCGCTCGCCCTCCTGGTAGGCGGCTGCGGGCTGCTGCCGGAAGTGAAGGACGAAACGTCCACGTGGTCGGCCGACCGGCTCTATCAGGCCGCGCACGACGCGCTGCTCGAAGGAAATTATACGCGGTCGGTCAAGCTCTTCGAGACGCTGGAATCGCGCTTCCCCTACGGCCGGTATGCGCAGCAGGCGATCCTGGAGTCGGCGTACGCGAGCTACCGCGCCGGCGAGACCGCGGCGGCGGTGGCGTCGCTCGACCGTTTCATCCGCACGTTCCCCGACCATCCCAACGTGGATTACGCGTACTACCTCAAGGGCCTCGTCTACTTCCGGGAGGACCAGGGGCTGCTCGGCTACGTCTACGAGCTCGACCTGTCCGAACGCGAGCCCAAGGCGATGCGCGAGTCGTTCGCCGCGTTCAAGGAGCTCGTCGCCAAGTTTCCGGCAAGCCGCTACGCAGGCGACGCGATCGACCGGATGAAGTACCTCACCAATTCGCTCGCGCTCTACGAGGTGAAGGTCGCCCGCTATTACTTCAATCGCGGCGCCTATGTCGCGGCCATCAATCGCGCGCAGGGGGCGATCACCAACTATCCGCGCACGCCCGCTGCCCAGGAGGCGCTCGGCCTCACGGTGCTGAGCTACGAAAAGCTCAACCTGCCCATGCTTGCCGACGACGCCAACCGGGTCCTGCAGAAGACCTGGCCGCAGACCACCGAGCTCTCCGACCTGGAGAAGAAGCCCTGGTGGAAGTTCTGGTGACGGTTGTCAGGTAACCCTGCATTGACGTACCCGGCGTTGGCGTAGCCCGGCGTTGAGCGCAGCGAAACCCGGGGCAACCGGGGCCATTGGCACAACCACCCGGGTTTCGCATTCGCTCAACCCGGGCTACGCCGACGGTGCCTCCGTGGCGGAGAAGAACGCGACGACATCGGCGACGTCGCGGGTCCGCCGCATCGGCGGCAGGCTGCGCCAGATCTTCTTGCCGTAGGGCTTGTCCACGAGCCGCGGGTCGCAGATCATCAGCACGCCGCGATCGGTCTCGGAACGGATGAGCCTCCCCGCGCCCTGCTTCAGGCTGATCACCGCTTCCGGCAGCTGGTAGTCGATGAAGGGGTTACCGCCGTCGACGCGCAGGCGCTCGAGGCGCGCGGCGAGCAGGGGATCGTCGGGCGGGGCGAAGGGCAGCTTGTCGATGACGACCACCGACAGCGCGTCGCCGGCGACGTCCACCCCTTCCCAGAAGCTGTGGCTGCCGAGCAGCACCGCGTTGCCCAGCTGGCGAAAGCGGGTCAACAGTTCGCTGCGCGAGCCTTCGCCCTGCACCAGCAGCGGCCACGAGAAGCCCTCGCGCGCGAACGCGTCGACGAGCATCTCGCGCGCGGCGTTGAGCGCCCGCAGCGTCGTGAACAGCAGGAAGGCGCGGCCGTTGCTCGCGCGAAGCACCGGCAGGGCCGCGGCGACCACGGCCTCGGTGTGCTCGCGCGAATTGGGCGCCGGCAGTCCGTGCGGCAGGTAGAGCAGCGCCTGCTTTGCGTAATCGAACGGGCTCTCCCAGTACCCCGTGGCTGCCGCATCGAGGCCCAGCTCGCGCTGGTAGAGCGAGAAGTCGCTGCCGACGGCAAGCGTTGCCGAGGTGAAGATCCACGCGCGGCCCGAAGCCTCGACCTGGCGCTTGAACAGCGGCGCGATCGACAGCGGCGAGGCGTGCAGCTGCCAGCCCGAGGCCAGCACGTCCACCCAGCGGATCGAGCCGCCTTCCCCGCTGTCCTCGGCGGCGACGGGCGCGCCGGCGTCGCCGCGCCAGCGCGCCAGCAGCGCCGCGGCGTCGGCGGCGCGCCGGGCGCACAGGCCGAGGTCCTCGCTGCGCTCGGCAAACAGGCCGAGCTCGGTCGCCAGCGTGTCGAGGGCGGCGGCCAGGGCATCGAGCGCATCGGTGAACCCCGGGCGCGCGGCGGCGGCCGCCTCGGCGAGCTTGCCCTGCTCCTCGCCCAGCGCGAGGCGGACCTTCTTGAGCGCGGGACCGATCCCCGCCGCCGCGTCGGGCAGCTCGGCCACCTCGCGCGCCGTCGTGCGCGCCGCGACTTCGGCGTCGCGCGCGAGATCGGCGAGCTGCCCGGAAGTGAGCTGCTCGCCGAAGAACAGCGTCGCCGTGTCGGGAAGCTGGTGGGCTTCGTCCAGGATGATCGTGTTGCATGCCGGCAGCAGCTCGGCGAGGCCTTCGTCGCGCAGCATCACGTCGGCGAAGAACAGGTGATGGTTGACGACCACCACGTCGGCGTCGAGCGCGTCCTTGCGCGCCTTCAGCACGAAGCACTCGCGGTGGTGCGCGCAGTTGCTGCCCAGGCAGTTGTCGCGGGTCGACGTGACCAGCGGCCAGATCGACGCGTTCTCGGGGACGTCGGCCAGCTGGCCGCGGTCGCCGGTGTCGCTCGCGCGCGCGAATCCGATGATCTTCGGCAGGTGGCGCGCGTCGTCGCGCGAGGGCAGGCGACCCTCGGCGGCTGCGCGCTCGAGATGGTGGTGGCAGACGTAGTTGGCGCGGCCCTTGAGCAGCGCCAGCGTCGCGGGCGCGCCCAGCGCGTCGCGCACCATCGGCAGGTCGCGCTGGAAGAGCTGGTCCTGCAGCGTCTTGGTGCCGGTGGAGACGATCACCTTGCCGCCGTACAGCAGCGCCGGGACGAGGTACGCGAAGGTCTTGCCGGTGCCGGTGCCGGCTTCGGCGAGGAGCGCCGTGCGTCCGGCGATGGCGCGGGCGACGGCCTCGGCCATCGCGAGCTGCTGCGGGCGGAAGCGGTAGCCCGGGTGCATCCGGGCGAGCACGCCTGCCGCGCCGAAGACGGCGGCGAGCTCGGAATCCGGCGCCGCTGCGGGGTCGGCGTGCCCCGACGCGGAGTCGGACGAGTTCAGTTCGCGCTCTTGGCCGTGCCGGACGCGGGCTTGGCGGCTGCAGGCGCCTTGCCCTTGGGAGCGCCCGATTGCGCGACGCTGGGCTTGGCGGCCGACTCATCCAGCGCGACGCGCACTGCCGTTGCCTGCTCGGTGAACACCGCGTAGGGTCCGGCGATGCGGCTCTTGTAGTCGGCGTCGGATTCGCCCGGCTTCCACTTGAGGTCCTGCAGCGACTTGAGCCACGCATCGTAGAGCGCGCGCAGGCGGTCGACCGCGGCCTTGGCGCCGGTGGCCTCGCGCAGCGCGGCCTGGTACGGCCGCGTCATCGACAGCTTGTGCTTGTCGACGCAGTACTCGCTCTTGGCGCCGTTGACGCCCTCGTCGGACTTCTCGTAGCCGAACTCGATGATCTCGATGCTCTTGACCTGGCGGCACATCGTGTACAGGTGCTCGACGGCGTTGAGGAAGCAGTCGATCGCCTTCGTGCCGGCGGCGTTGGGGCAGATGTAGCGGTCGGGCTTCCCCGCCGCGGCGTCGCCCTGCGCCACGGCAGGAACGGGGGCGGCCAGGACGCCGAGTGCGCAGGCGAGGGCGAGGAGGATGCGAGGCATGGGTGCGGACCGGATCGTGGGGAGGCCAATGCTACCCCGCCGCCGGGGCGGAACTCAAGCCGGCCGGATGGATAGTGGGGTCAGAGCCGTAATGGTCGCGAACCGGCGAACCGGTCCGCGACCATTACGGCTCTGACCCCATTATCCATCCGGCTCGAAGTGCTCGATCACCAGCTGCAGTCCGGTCGCCCCATTCCACTCGTTGGCGTCCGGCCGGTACGCCGCGCGGATGTTCTCGGACAGCGGTCCCGTGTGGTTGTACAGGATGCCGGCGTAGCGCTCGCGGCCCCGGGCGAGCGAGAGCCGCGAGTGCCGGCCGCCGACGATCCGCTGCTCGACAACGGTGAAGACGTCGTCGAACACCGGCGCGGGAAAGCCCTGTCCCCAGACTTCGTCGCGCAGCGCCAGGGCGAGGTCGAGGTCCAGTTCGCCCGTCTCGAGGCCGCCGTCGGTGGCGAGCGTGCGCTGCAGGTCCGCCGCCGTCAGCTGCTCGCGCGCGACCGCCTCGAAGGCGGCGGCGAACGCCGCGAGGTCGGCCTCGCGCAGGGACAGTCCCGCGGCGTACGCATGGCCGCCGAAGCGGGTGACGAGCCCCGGCGCGCGCTTGGTCACGAGGTCGAGCGCATCGCGCAGATGGAAACCGGCGATCGAGCGGCCCGAGCCCTTCAGTTCGCCTGCGCCGCCGCGCGCGAAGACGATGGCCGGCCGATGGAAGCGGTCCTTCAGCCTGGAGGCGACGATGCCGACGACACCCTGGTGCCACTGCGGGCGGTAGAGGCAAACCGTGTGCGCGTCGCCGTCGGCGAGGTCGGCGCGCAGGTCGAGGTCGGCGAGCGCCTCGGTCTGCATCGTGGCTTCGACGTCGCGCCGCTCGCGGTTGAGGCGGTCGAGCTCGGTCGCGAGCGGCAGCGCGCCGGCGGTGGTGTCCGCGAGCAGGCAGCGGATGCCCAGAGACATGTCGGCCAGGCGGCCGGCGGCATTGAGCCGCGGCCCGGCGACGAAGCCGAGATCGAACGCGGTCGCGCGCCGCGGGTCGCGGCCGGCAACGGCGAACAGTGCGGCCACGCCGGGCTGCATGCGGCCGGCGCGGATTCGCGCGAGACCCTGCGCGACGAGCACGCGGTTCACGCGGTCGAGCCGGACGACGTCGGCGACGGTGCCGAGCGCGACGAGGTCGAGCAGCGTGGCGAGATTCGGCTCCGGCCGCCCCTGCCACGCGCCGCGCCCGCGCAGCTCCGCGCGCGTGGCGAGCAGCACGTAGAACATCACGCCGACGCCGGCGAGATGCCGTGACGCGAACGCGCAGCCCGGCTGGTTCGGGTTGACGATCAGCGCCGGGGCGGGCAGGGTCGCCGCGGGCAGGTGGTGGTCGGTGACCAGCACGTCGATCCCCAGCGCCGCGGCGCGCGCGACGCCCTCGTGGCTCGCGATGCCGTTGTCGACGGTCACCAGCAGCCGCGGCGCCATCGCAGCCGCTTCCTCGACGATCTCCGGCGTCAATCCGTAGCCGTGCTCGAACCGGTTGGGCACCAGGAAATCGACCGTCGCCCCCATCGCGGCGAGACCGCGCACGCCGACCGCGCAGGCCGTGGCCCCATCGGCGTCGTAGTCGGCGACGATCACCATCCGCTCGCCGGCGACGATGGCGTCCGCCAGGCGCGCCGCCGCTGCGCCGATGCCCTTCATCGTCGCGAACGGCGGGAGGCCGGCGAGATCGGTCGCGAGATCGGCGCGCGTCGCCACGCCCCGGGCCGCGAAGACGCGCGCGAGCACCGGATGCACGCCGGCGGCCGCGAGGTCCGCGGCCGCGGCCGGCACCGGGCGACGGACGATGTCCATCAATCGCCCGCGCCGGACGTCCGGCCTGCGGCGGCGAGCAGCGCGCGCAGATCCGGCGCGCGCAGCCGCGCCGCGAGCCGCTGCCAGGCGCCGGGTCGCCGGGTCGTCCACACCACGGTGCGGCCGTCGCCGTCGGCGATCAGCGTTACCGCGGCGAGGGTTCCGCGCAGCAGCGCCGCCCACGCCGGCGCCGCCCAGTCGCGCTCGATCGCGGCGAGATCGAGCGGCGCGTCGAGCGCGATCACGACGGTCGTGGCCTCGCGCCCCGGGGACGCCGCATCCGGCGCGCACGCGAGCACCCCGGCCAGCGCGCCGGCGGTCGGCGACGCAAGCGGGCGCGCGGGGGCCCCGCGGTGCGCGGCCAGCGCGGCCGCGATGCCGTGGCCGGCGAAGGTTACGATCGGCACGCCGCCGCGCGGCGGGCAGATGCCTCCGCCCCAGAACCAGACGCTGTTGACCTGAGGCAGTCCCCGTCGCTCGCGCGCCAGGTTCACCGGGTGCTCGTGCAGCAGCATCTGGATCTCGTTCTGCCAGCGGCGCCACGTGCCCGCATCCGCGCCCGAAGGCAACAGCTCGCGCAGCGTGCGCCCGGTCGCCGTCGCGAGCGGGCAGGTGGCGATGGCGGCAGGCGCGGGCGCGCGAACGAACCACGCGCGCGGGCTCGGTGCGAAAAACTCCAGCGCGTCGGCGGCAAAGTGGGCGTTGATCGTCGCGATCAGCGCGGCGGCCTCGTCTGCCGCAAGGTCGGTCACCGCGCCGGCGAGGCGGACGTCGTCGCGACCGGCGACGAGCGTCACGGGGTCCGCGGCGAGCCACCAGCCGGTTCCGGGATCGATTCCCAGTGCCGACAGCCGGATGGCGGCCAGCGGCCAGTCGCGCTGCCGCTCGATGCCGTAAACGCGCGCCAGCGCCGCGTCCATGCCGTCGGGCTCGACGACGGGGGCGCCGGCGGCGGCGAGGAGGCGCGCGAGCTGCGGTGCGTCCGGCGCCGGGGTGTCGCCGGCTCGCGTCGCGCGTTCGCCGGCATCGCGCAGGCGTTCCGGCGCATGGCGCGATGCCGGCGGCTGGGGAGCGGCGAGGAGGCGGGGAAGGGTGACGACGAGAATGGCGGGCGGCATCGCGGCAGCGCTCCCGCGTGGTCATCGACGCGCACCGCGCGGCGCGAGGGGCGCCGGGCCGGGCGCCGGGCCCGGCGCGATGAGGGCGCGGGGCGTGCCGAGTCTAGCATGCGATAATGCGCGATCGCCTCGCTGTCGCCGTGGAGACGCGAACTTCACGCCCGGCGCCGGCCGCCACCGACATCTTTCCGCAGGCCGCTCCTTGACGCCGTACGAAATCGCCGTCGGCCTTCGCTATACGCGCGCAAGGCGCGGCTCCGGCCGCAATTCGTTCATCTCGTTCATCGCGCTCACGTCGATGGCGGGGATCGCGCTCGGCGTCGCCGCGCTGATCGTCGTGCTGTCGGTGATGAACGGCTTCCAGGACGAGCTGCGCACGCGGATCCTGTCGGTCGCCTCGCACATCGAGATCCGCGGCCTGCCCAGCCTGATCGACGACGCCGCGGTCGCGCAGCGGGCGCTCACCAACCCGCGCGTCAAGGCCGCGGCGCCGTACGTGCTGGGGCAGGCGATGCTGTCGGCGGGCGAGGTCAACCGCGGGGCGCTGATCCGCGGCATCGACCCGGCGCGCGAGGACACCGTCGCCGACATCGGCCGCCACATGCGTGCGGGCGCGCTGACCGACCTGAAGCCCGGGGAGTACGGCATCGTCCTCGGCGGCGACCTCGCGCGCTCGCTCGGCGTGCGGATGGGCGACCCCGTGGTCGTCATCACGCCGCAGGGCAACGTGACGGCCGCCGGCACGCTGCCGCGCCTGAAGAGCTTCCGCGTGGTCGGCGTGTTCGAGGTCGGCATGTACGAATTCGACAGCGGCCTCGCGCTGATCGACATCGCCGACGCGCGCAAGCTCTACCGGCTCGACGGCGTGACCGGCGTCCGGCTGAAGCTCGACGACCTCTACGCCGCGCCGGCCGTCGCGCGCGAGCTCCTCGGCGTGATCGGCGTCAACGCCGAGGTCCGCGACTGGACGCGCAACCACGCGAACTTCTTCCGCGCCGTGCAGATCGAGAAGCGCGTGATGTTCATCATCCTGACGCTGATCATCGCCGTGGCCGCGTTCAACATCGTGTCGGCGCAGGTGATGACCGTCACCGACAAGCAGGCCGACATCGCGATCCTGCGCACGCTCGGCGCGTCGCCGGCGTCGATCATGGCGATCTTCATGCTGCAGGGCGCGCTGATCGGCCTCATCGGCACCGTGATCGGCGTCGTCGGCGGGATACTGCTCGCGCTCAACGTCGGCACCGTGCTGCCGGCGATCGAGCGCCTGTTCAGCGTGCAGATCCTCGACAAGACCGTCTACTACATCAGCGAGCTGCCCTCCGACCTGCAGCGCGCGGACGTCATCACGATCGCGATCATCGCGCTGGCGCTGGCGCTGCTGGCGACGATCTATCCGGCGTGGTCGGCGGCGAAGGTCAATCCGGCCGAGGCGCTGCGCTATGAGTGACGCGGCGATGACGGTCGCGGACGCAACGATCGCGGCGCCGCCGGTGCTCGAGTGCCGCGGGCTCGCCAAGACCTACCGGAGCGGCCCGCTGGAAGTCCCGGTGCTGATGGGCATCGACTTCGCGATCAGGGCCGGCGAGCGGGTCGCCATCGTTGGCGCGTCCGGTTCCGGCAAGAGCACGTTCCTGCACCTGCTGGGCGGCCTCGACGTGCCGACCGCGGGTGTCGTCAGCGTCGACGGCGTCCTGTTCGCCCAGTTGACGGAGTCCGAGCGCGGCCGCGTGCGCAACCGCGCGCTCGGCTTCATCTACCAGTTCCATCACCTGCTGCCCGAGTTCACGGCGCTGGAGAACGTCGCGATGCCGCTCGCGATCCGCCGGATGGACACGGGCGCCGCGCAAGCCGCGGCGCGGGCGATGCTCGAGCACGTGGGTCTCGGCCACCGGGTGAAGCACCTGCCGGGCGAGCTCTCGGGCGGCGAGCGCCAGCGGGTCGCGCTGGCGCGGGCGCTGGTGACCGAGCCGCGCTGCGTGCTCGCCGACGAGCCGACCGGCAATCTCGACCGGCGCACGGCCGGCGAGGTCTTCGATCTCATGCTCGAGTTGAACCGCTCCGTCGGCACGAGCCTCGTGATCGTCACCCACGATCCCGAGCTCGCGGCGCGCACCGACCGCACGCTGCACCTGGTGGACGGGCTGTTGCGCTGACGCCGCGCAGGCACAAAGGGGGGTCAAGCGGCAGTAGCAAGCGGGAAGTAGGGTCAAGCGGGAAGTAGGGTCGATGGCGCGGAAGTAGGGTCAGACACTACTTTTCTTGCACAGCAGTGAACACATCCGCGTGCCCGACATGAAAAGTAGTGTCTGACCTACTGCGACTCGCTACCGCTTGACCCTACTTCCCGCTTGACCCTACTTCCCGCTTGACCCTACTTCGCCGCTTGTGACCCCGCCTTTGTGCCTGCGCGGCGTCACACCACCAGCGGCGCCTCGTCCATCAGCGCGATCTGCTCGCGCAGCTCCAGGATGCGGTCCTGCCAGTAGCGCTGGGTGTTGAACCACGGGAACGCCGCGGGAAACGCGGGATCGTCCCAGCGCCGGGCGAGCCAGCCCGCGTAGTGGATGAGGCGCAGAGTGCGCAGCGCCTCGACCAGATGGAGCTCGCGCCGGTCGAAGTCGAAGAAGTCCTCGTAGCCCGCGAGCACGTCGCCGAGCTGCCGCGTCATCTCCGCGCGCTCGCCGGAGAGCAGCATCCACAGGTCCTGCACCGCCGGCCCCATGCGGCTGTCGTCGAAGTCGACGAAGTGCGGGCCGCCGTCGGTCCACAGCACGTTGCCGGCATGGCAGTCGCCGTGCAGGCGCAGCGCGCGCACGTCGCCGGCCCGCGCGTAGCAGCGGCGCACGCCCGCGAGCGCCTGGTCGACGACGCTGCCGGTAGGCATCCTGCAGATCGGCCGGTATGAATCCCGCGGCGAGCACGTAGTCGCGCGGCTCCTCGCCGAAGCTCGCGATGTCGAGCGTCGGACGGGCGGCGAACGGCCGCAGCGCGCCGACCGCGTGCATGCGCCCGATGAAGCGGCCGAGCCATTCCAGCGTCGCGCGGTCCTCGAGTTCCGGCGCGCGCCCGCCGCGTTTCGGATACACCGCGAAGCGGAACCCGCGAAACGCATGCAGCGTCCGCCCGTCGAGCGCAGTGGCGGGAACGGCCGGAATCTCGCGCTCGGCGAGCTCGGCCGAGAACGCGTGCTCCTCCAGGATCTGCGCGTCGGTCCAGCGCCCGGGACGGTAGAACTTGGCGACGACCGGCGCGGCATCGTCCATCCACACCTGGTAGACGCGGTTCTCGTAGCTGTTGAGCGCGAGCAGCCGGCCGTCGCCGCGCAGGCCGACGCTCTCCAGCGCGTCGAGGACGCAATCGGGCGTGAGGCCCGCGTAGGGCGCAGCGGAGGGGACCTTCATCGCCCCATTGTACGGGGCGCGTGACTCGGGCTCAGTACTCGACGGGGATGGGGTCGAGCGAGCGCCAGAGATACCAGGTGGCGACGCTGCGCCACGGCTGCCACGGCGCGGCCAGCTCCCTCATCGCCGCGACGGGCATCCGCTTGCCGTCGCGGTAGTGGATCGCCATCGCGCGCTGCAGGCCGATGTCGTCGACCGGAAAGACGTCGGGGCGCATCTCGTGGAACATCAGGAACATCTCGGCGGTCCAGCGGCCGATGCCCTTGACGCCCGTCAGGCGCTCGATCAGCGCTTCGTCCGGCAGCGCCGGCCACTCGCCGCGGATCGAGCACGCCGGTGACGAAGTGACGCGCGAGGTCGCGCACGTACAACGCCTTGCGCTCCGAAAGGCCGCACCGCCGCATCGTCGGCAGGCGCGTGCGCCCGACGCGCGCAGGATCCAGGCTGGGCGGGATCGCCCGTCGCCGCGACGCGCTCGCCAGGCGGTCCCAGATCGTCTGCGCCGCCTTCACCGAGATCTGCTGGCCGACGATCGCGCGGGCGAGCGTGGTGAACGGGTCGCCGCGCCGGCGCAGGTGGACGTCCGGGTGCGCGCGGATCAGGCGCCGCAGCACCGGGTCGGCGCGGCCGAGCGCGCGCGTCGCCTCGTCCCAGTAGGCGGGCTTCATGGCGGGAGGGGCTGCGCGGGTGAAAGGCGGGGCATGGGCCGATCCGGCGGCGTGGCGGCCGGGGTGGCGGAGATGGTACATTACGCCGCCTTTCCACGAGCGCCCGTCCCGCGTCCGCGCCCGAAGGCCCGACCCGGCGGGGCGATCCCCGTCCGCAGCGGGCGCTCGAGGCCCCGGGCACCTCGCGCCGCGCGGGATTCCTTTCGGAACACACGATGAACACCGCCCTTCGCTCCCTGACCCGCCGCGCCCTCGCGCGGTCCGCGTTCGCGCTGATGGCGATCGCCGCGCTGCCCTGCGCCGCAGCCGACATGAACAAGGTGATCCGCCACGTGTTTCCGGCCGCGGAAACGGGCTTCGATCCGGCCGGCGTCCACGACCTCTATTCGGGCACCGTGGTGCAGGCGATCTTCGAGACCCTGCTCACCTACGACTACCTCGCGCGGCCGTCGAAGCTCGTGCCGATGGCCGCCGAAGCGCTGCCGCAGGTCACCGACGAGGGCAGGACGTACACGTTCAGGATCCGCAAGGGAATCCATTTCACGCCCGATCCGGCGTTCAAGGGTGCGAAGCGCGAGCTGACCGCCGACGACTACGTCTACTCGCTCAAGCGCCTGATCGACCCGAAGGTGCGCTCGCCGTACGCGTTTCTCGTCGAAGGCAAGATCGTCGGCCTCGACGAGGCCGCCGAGGCCGCGAAGAAGAGCGGCAAGTTCGACTACAACGCGAAGATCGCGGGCCTCGAGGCGGTCGACCGCTACACGCTGCGCATCCGGCTGAAGCAGCCCGACTACGGCCTGTCGTACGTGCTCGCGCACGAGCCGACCTCCGCGGTCGCGCGCGAGGTGATCGAGGCCTACGCGGACGAGAGCGGGCGGGCGATGGCGAATCCCGTCGGCACCGGCCCCTACAAGCTGGCGAACTGGGTGCGCTCGTCGAAGATCTCGCTCGAGGCGAACCCCGACTACCGCGGCTTCGTCTGGGATTTCAAGGCCGGCAGCGACCCCGCGGACGCGCAGCTCGTGAAGGAGATGAAGGGCAAGAAGATGCCGCAGGTCGGCCGGGTCGAGATCAGCATCATCGAGGAAGACCAGGCGCGCCTCCTCGCGTTCCAGAGCGGCGAGGTGGACCTCATGAACATGGAGGGGCCGCTCGCGCCGAAGGTGCTCGACGGCGGCAAGCTCAATGCGGAGCTCGCGGCCAAGGGCGTCAAGCTCTCGCGTTTCGTCGACCCCGAGATCTCCTACCACTACTGGAACCTGCAGGACCCCGTGGTCGGCGGCCTCACCAAGGAGAAGATCGCGCTGCGCCGCGCGATGGCCATGGCGTACGACGTCAACGAGGAGATCAAGGTCGTGCGCAACGGCCAGGCGGTCGAGGCGAACTACCCGGTGCCGCCCGGCGTCGTCGGCCACGAGCCGGCCTACAAGTCGAGCGTGAAGTACGATCCCGCGGGCGCCAACGCGCTGCTCGACCGCTTCGGCTACAAGAAGGGCGCCGACGGCATGCGCAACCTCCCCGACGGCAAGCCCTTCACGATCCGCTACGCGTCGCGGCCCGATTCGCTCGGCCGCCAGATGGACGAGATGTGGAAGAAGGCGTTCGACTCCATCTCCATCCGGATGGAGGTGCAGAAGGACAAGTTCCCGGAGCTGCTCAAGCTCGAGAAGCAGTGCAAGCTGCAGATGCGCACCGCGTCGTGGATCGCCGACTACCCGGACGCCGACAACTTCATGCAGCTGCTCTACAGCAAGAACATCAACCAGAGCAACAACGCGTGCGCGAGCATCCCGGAGTACGACAAGCTCTACGAGCAGTCGCTGCGCATGCCCGACTCGCCGGCGCGCAACAAGCTCTACGTCGAGATGGCGAAGGTGATCGAGGCGTACGCGCCATGGCGCCTGGACATCAGCCGCTACCGCAACATGCTGGCGCAGCCCTGGGTGCTCGGGTTCAAGAAGCACCCGATCCTGCACGCCGAATGGCAGTTCATCGACGTCGCGCCGCGCAAGTGACCGCCGGCTCGCCCCCGTCGCCGGCGACGTAACCGGGCCGCAACCGCGCGATGAGTGCCTACATCGTCCGCCGCCTGTGGCAGATGATCCCGACGATGCTCGGCGTCATCGTGCTCGTCTTCATCCTGTTCAACTGGATCGGCGGCGACCCGGCGTACGTGCTTGCCGGCAAGATCTCCAATCAGGAGCAGATCGACAACATCCGCCGCCAGCTCGGCGTGGACCAGCCGGCCTGGGTGCAGCTGTGGATCTTCGTCCGGCAGGTGCTCACCGGCGACTTCGGCGCGTCGTGGAGCACGAACGAGAAGGTCGGGCAGATCCTGCTGACGCGCCTCGGCCCGTCGCTGACGGTGCTGGTGCCGCTGCTGGTGCTGGAGACGGTGATCGCGATCGGGCTCGCCCTCGCCGTCGCCTACGTGCGCGGCTCGCTCTCCGACCGCGCGGTGATGATCCTGTGCACGGTCGGGCTGTCGATCTCGATCCTCGTCTACATCATCGTCTTCCAGTATTTCTTCGCCTACAAGCTGGGCTGGTTCCCGGTGCAGGGGTGGGGCAACAGCCTGCTCGAGAACCTGTTCGTCTACTCGTCGCTGCCGATCCTGATCGGGCTCGTCGTCAGCATCGCGCCGAACCTGCGGCTCTACCGGACCTTCTTCCTGGACGAGATCAACCAGGACTACGTGCGCACGGCGCGCGCGAAGGGGCTCTCCGAGAACCGGATCATGTGGATCCACGTGCTGCGCAACGCGTCGATCCCGATCATCACCCACCTGATGGCCGGGCTGCCGGCGCTGCTGCTGGGGTCGTTCCTGATCGAGCGTTTCTTCTCGATCCCCGGCATCGGGCGCGAGGTGATCCTCGCCGTCGAGCGCTCGGATTTCCCGGTGATCAAGGCGATCACGGTCTACGTCGCGTTCGCGACGATCCTCACCAACCTCCTCGCCGACCTCATGTACAAGGCGGTCGACCCGCGGGTGCAGCTCAAATGAGCGCCCTGGCTGAAGGCAGGGCTGCGGAGTGATCGCCGTGACGAGAGCGGGCGCCGTTGCGCACACGGTTTCCCCGGGGCTGTGGGCGCTCGCGTGGAAGCGGCTGAAGTCCGACCTCGTGGGGATGGTGTCGCTCGCGATCGTGGGCGCCTTCATCGTGCTGATGATCCTGTCGGCGGCGGGGCTGGTCGCGGGCGACTGGATGAAGGAGACCGGCGTCAACTACGCGCCGCCGACGTTCCTCGGCGCCGACATCGAGGCCGCGATGCAGAAGGGGGCGGCGGGCGAGACCGCGGGCGACGCCAAGGCGGGCGGCGCAGATGCGCCCGCGGTGCCTGCGCCGGAGTCGAAGGACGCCGCCAGGCCGACCGATGCGCCGGGGTCGGCGCCCGCTGCGGACGAAGGCAAGTCGATCGATCCGCTCGCCGACGTGATGGCCGACATCAAGGCGGGCGCCGCGAAGGAGGCGGCCAAGGGCGGCGCCGTCGTGGCGCAGGCGCGCGCGGCCACGCTGCCGCTGGGAGGGGACAAGTGGGGCCGCGACGTGCTCAAGAAGACGATCAAGGGCTCGCAGACCTCGATCTTCGTCGGCCTCGCGGCGGCGGCGGTGGCCGTGTTCCTCGGCACCGTGTTCGGCGCGCTCGCCGGCTACTACGGGCGCTGGGTCGACGATTTCTTCAACTGGTTCTACAGCGTGTTCAGCTCGATCCCCTACCTGCTGCTGATCCTCGCCGTGGCGGCGGTGCTCCAGCAGAAGGGAATCCTCACCATCATCCTGATCCTGGGCCTCACCGGGTGGACGGGGACGTTCCGCCTGATCCGCGGCGAGTACCTGAAGCACAAGGCCCGCGAGTACGTGCAGGCCGCCGACGCGATCGGCGCCTCGAACACGCGGCGGATCTTCGTCCACATCTTTCCCAACGTGAGCCACGTCGTGCTGGTGCAGCTGTCGATCTACGCGGTCGGCTTCATCAAGGCCGAGGTGATCCTGTCGTTCCTCGGCTTCGGCGTCCCGGTCGACGTGGTGTCGTGGGGCTCGATGCTGAACGAGGCGCAGAACGAGCTGATCCTCGGCAAGTGGTGGCAGCTCGTCGCGGCGGGCACGGCGATGGCGCTGCTGGTGACGGCGTTCAGCCTGTTCACCGACGCGCTGCGCGACGCGCTCGATCCCAAGCTCAAGGGGAGGGAGGGCGCATGAGCTGGGCAGCCGATTGCGTAGCCCGGGTTGAGCCGGAGGCGAAACCCGGGTGGTTGCGGCCATGGGCACGATTGCCCCGGGGTTCGCTGCGCTCAACCCGGGCTACGATCGCGACGATCGCGCGCAAGGCACCAATATGACTCCGCTCGTCAGCGTCCGCAACCTCGAGGTCTCGTTCCGGATCGACCGGCACGTCGTGTTCGAGGCGGTCAAGCGCGTCTCGTTCGACATCCCGCAGAACACGACGGTGGCGCTGGTCGGCGAATCGGGAAGCGGCAAGTCGGTGACGGCGCTGGCGCTGCTCGGCCTGCTGCCGCCGGAGAATTCGATCATCGGCGCCGGCAGCGAGGTCATCTTCGGCGGGAGCAACGTGCTGCGGCGCTCGGCGCCGGAACTGCGCGCGATGCGCGGCGCCGACATCTCGATGATCTTTCAGGAGCCGATGACCTCGCTCAACCCGGTGTTCACCGTCGGCTTCCAGCTGATCGAGGTGCTGCGGCTGCACATGGGCATGACGGCGGGTCAGGCGCGCAAGCGGGCGATCGAGCTGCTCGACGAGGTGGGCATTCCCGACCCCGGGTTCAAGATCGACGCGTTCCCGTCGCAGATGTCGGGCGGCCAGCAGCAGCGGGTGATGATCGCGATGGCGATCGCCTGCGAGCCCAAGCTTCTCATCGCCGACGAGCCGACCACCGCGCTCGACGTCACCATCCAGAAGCAGATCCTGGAGCTCATCGCCGCGCTGCAGAAGAAGCGCCGCATGTCGGTGCTGTTCATCACCCACGACCTCGCGGTCGTCGGCGAGATCGCCGACTACGTGGTGGTGATGAGGAACGGCGAGATCCGCGAGCAGGGTCCGGCGCAGCAGGTGTTTGAGCATGCGCAGGATGCCTACACGCAGGCGCTGCTCAAGTGCCGGCCGCAGCTCGACCGGCGGCCGATGCGCCTGCCGGTGATCGACGACTACATGGACGGCAGGAGCGCCGGCTCGCGCGACATGTCGGAGCGGCGGCGCGGTCTCGATCCGGGGGACGCGATCGTGCTCGAGGTCAACGGCCTCGGCAAGGACTTCTATTCGCGCGAGGGCCTGTTCGGCAAGCGCAAGTTCGAGGCCGTGAAGAACGTCTCGTTCAAGCTGCCCAAGGGCAAGACGCTCGGGCTCGTCGGCGAATCCGGGTCCGGCAAGACGACCGTCGGCTTGACGCTGATGCGCCTGCACGAGGCGTCGGCGGGGCAGGCGATCTTCGAGGGCCGCGATCTCCTCGCGATGTCGCCGAAGGAGTTCATGGCGTACAAGCGGCGCATCCAGATCATCTTCCAGAATCCCTACGCGTCGCTCAATCCGCGCTTCATCGTCGGCGAGATCCTCACCGAGCCGATGCAGCTGCACGGGATCGGCGCCGGCGCGCAGGAGCGCACCGAGCTCGCGTTCGAGCTGCTGCAGAAGGTCGGCCTGCCCGAGGCGTCGTTCTACAAGTACCCGCACGAGTTCTCCGGCGGGCAGCGGCAGCGCATCGCCATCGCGCGCTGCCTCACGATGAAGCCCGACATCCTGATCTGCGACGAGTCGGTGTCCGCGCTCGACGTGTCGGTGCAGGCGCAGGTGCTCAACCTGCTGCAGGACCTGCAGGACGAGTACGGGCTGTCCTACATCTTCATCTCGCACGACCTCGCGGTGGTCAAGTACATCTCCGACCAGATCATGGTGATGAACGAAGGCGAGATCGTCGAGATCGCCGATGCCGACGAGATCTACCGCAATCCGCGGCAGCCTTACACGCAGCGGCTGCTGGCGTCGATTCCGAAGGGGTGGCAGGGGCCGCGCGTCGCGTGACCGAGTCCGGGCGTAGCCCCGTTGTGTAGCCCGGCGTTGAGCGGAGCGAAACCCGGGTGGTTGTGGCAACGGGCACGGTTGCCCCGGGTTTCGCTGCGCTCAACGCCGGGCTACGAAAACGCCGGGTTGCGCGCCGGGTTACGACTCCGGCCGTGCCAGCGCGTCGAGCGCCGGACCGACCACGCGGACGATCCGCCAATCGGGCAGCACGGTCGCGCCCAGCGACTGGTAGAACTCGATCGCCGGCGCGTTCCAGTCGAGCACCGACCATTCGAAGCGCCCGCAGCCGCGCTCGACCGCGAGGGCGGCGAGCGCCCGCAGCAGCGCCTGCGCGCAGCCCTGCCGGCGATGGGCGGGGCGCACGAAGAGGTCCTCCAGCCACAGCCCGCGGCGGCCGAGGAAAGTGGAATAGTTGTGGAAGAACATGGCGAATCCGGCGGCTTCGCCGTCTTTCCACGCAATGAGCACTTCGGCGGCCGGCCGCGGGCCGAACAGCGCCGCCGCGACGTCGGCCTCCGACGCCACGAACAGATGTGAAAGCCGCTCGAACTCGGCGAGCGCGGCGATCAGCGCATGGACGATGGGCACGTCCGCCGGCGCGGCCGGCCGGATGTCGAACGCGGCGACCGCGAGCTTCGGGGAAGGATTCATCCTATGCCACCCGCCGGCCGAGAATGGCGAGATCGCGCTCGACGCCGTCGAGTTCCGCCACCCCCGGTAGCCGGCCCCAGGGGGCGAACCCGGCCGCCCCGAACAGCGCCAGCGACGGGGTGTTGTGGGCGAAGATGAAGCCCAGCATCGTGCGCACGCCCAGCGCCGGCGCCGCCGCGACGGCGTGTGCCAGCAGGATGCGCGCCAGGCCGCCGCGTTGCCGCCGCGGATCGATGTAAACGCCAACTTCCACCGTCGCCCGGTAGGCCGGCCGCCCGTAAAACGAGCGCAGCCCCAGCCAGCCCTCGATCGGGCCCCCTGGCGCAGCCTCGACCACCCACAGCGGCCGCGTCTCCGGGTTGAACTCGCGAAACCACGCCTGCCGGGCCGCCACCGACACCGGCTCGGTGTCCGCCGTGGCGAGCCGGCCGGGGATCGAGGCATTGTAGATTTCGACGATCCTTGCCAAATCATCGGGTTGCGCGTCACGGAGCGGCATGGTTGGCAGATTTGCAACAGTTTTGTCACGTTCATTGTAACAACCGCACCATTTCGTTGCCCGGGCGTGGACTGCGGCGGTAATGTCGCAGTGTCTGCCGAAAGGCGAACAGAACAGCCGAAAACCGCTTCATTTTCCCTGGGGGGTCCATTCATGAATTTTGAGAGAAAGCGGGTCGCCGTCGCGCTGGCAAGCGCGTTCGGAGTGGGCAGCGCAATGGTCGCGGGCATCGTCGATGCCCAGGACGTCCGTGTCAACGTCACGGGATCGAACATCAAGCGCCTCGAACAGGAGGGCGCGCTGCCGGTGCAGACGCTGACCAGCGAGGACATCGCGAAGAGCGGCGTCCAGTCCGCGCAGGAGCTGGTGCAGCTGATCGCGGCGAACGTCAGCGGCGGCTCCGTCACCTCGAACATCGCGACCGGCTCCACGACCTTCTCGGCGCAGACCGCCTCGCTGCGCGGCCTCGGTGGCCAACGCACGCTGGTCCTGATCAACGGGCAGCGCATCGCGCCCGCCGGCGCAACCACGCAGGGCGTGTCCGGCACCGACTTGAGCGCCATCCCGTACTCGGCGATCGAGCGCGTCGAAGTCCTGCTGGACGGCGCGTCCGCCATCTACGGTTCGGACGCCGTCGGCGGCGTCATCAACTTCATCCTCCGCCAGAACTACCAGGGGTTCGAGGCCACGGGGTACTACGCGTGGCCCACCCGCAGCGGCGGCGGCGAGAACTGGAACGGCAAGGTCACGGGCGGCTGGGGCGACCTGACGAAGGACCGCTACAACGTCTTCGCGTCGTACTACTACAACCAGCAGAACCAGCTGTTCAACAAGGACCGCGATTTCGCCAAGAGCTCCTACCTACCGGACATCGGCCTCAACTCGACATCGGGCAACACCTTCCCGGCCTTCGTCTCGACCGGCGGCATCGGCAGTTACAACGCGTTCCCGGCGTGCAATACGGAGTATGCCAACCTCAGTTCAGGCGGACGCTGCCGCTATGACACCAACGTCTCCGCGCAGGCCATTCCGGAACTGACGCAGCAGGGCGGCTATGCCTCCGGGCGGTTCCAGATCAACAACGACTGGCAGGCCTTCCTCAACGGCACCTGGACCAAGGCCGAAAACAAGATCCACATCCAGCCGACGCCGATCTCGGACCAGTTCCCGACCGACCCCGGCACCCTGCCGTACCAGCTCGGGTTGGACGGCAGCATCACGATCAAGCCGGCCAACCCCTACTACCCGACGCAGGCGGCGATCGCCGCCGGGGTGAACGGGCAGCCGCTCAACGTGCGCTACCGCTGCTTCGAGTGCGGCGATCGCCAGCAGACCGACGTCTCCGAGCAGTACGGCTTCGTCGGTGGCCTCAAGGGCGCGTGGAAGAACTGGGACTTCGACGTCACCGGGTTCTGGAACCAGGCCACGACGACCGAGTCCACCGTCCAGGGCTACGTGCTGCAGTCGCAGATCCTGCCGATCCTCAACAGCGACGTGTTCAACCCGTTCGGCCCGAACACGCCTGCCGTGTCGGCGGCCATCAAGGCGACGCAGGTCAACACCGAAGTCTACAAGTCGACGAGCAAGTTCTACGGCGGCGACGCCAAGGCCTCGGGCGAGATCTGGAAGCTTCCGGCCGGCCCGATGGCGCTCGCCGTGGGCGCGTCCGCGTGGCGGGAGGAATTCGACCAGGTGTCGAACCCGATTCTCGGCCTCGGCGACCTCACGGGCTACGGCGGCGCCATCCTGGGCGTCACGCAATCCCGCGACGTCTACGCGTTCTACGGCGAGCTCGGCGTCCCGATCCTCAAGAGCCTCGAGGGCACCGCGTCCGTCCGCTACGACCACTACAGCGATTTCGGCAGCACCACCAATCCCAAGTTCAGCCTGCGCTGGCAGCCCTACAGGGAGGTCCTGCTGCGCGGCTCCTACGGCACGGGCTTCATCGCGCCCAACCTGTACCAGCTCTACGTGCCGAACACGCTCGGCGTGACGAACAACGGACTGACGGACCCGCTGCGCTGCCCGACGACCAACGACTCCAACGACTGCGATACGCAATTCGGGCAGAAGTTCGGCGGCAATGCGAACCTCAAGCCCGAGACGTCGTTCCAGGTCAACGCCGGCTTCGTCGTCGAACCGACGCCCGGGGTGTCGTTCTCGATCGACTGGTTCAAGGTCAGCATCTCCAACGCCATCAGCAACGGGGTGTCGGCGGCATCCATCCTGGGCGACCTCGGCCAGTACGGCAACCTGGTGACCCGCGGTCCGGTCCAGCCGCAGTACCCGACGCTGCCGGGACCGATCACCGAAATCCAGGCGACGTACCTGAACCTCGGCGGCATCCACATCGTCGGTTTGGACGCGACCCTGAAGTTCCAGCTGCCGAAGTCCTCGCTGGGTCAGTTCGGGTTCGCGATGAACGGCACGTACTTCAGCAAGTACGACGTGCAGAACCCCGACGGCACGTGGTCGGGCACCGTTTCCAACGCTTTGGGCGCCGCCACGACGGGGATCACGCCGCGGTGGAAGAGCTATTCGGTGCTGACCTGGAACTACGGTCCGTGGCAGGCGAGCCTCGCCAACAACTACCAGAGCAGCTACATCGACGTGCTCAATGTCGACGGCGCGGCCGACGACTCGGCGCCGTCGCGTCGCGTCGGCAGCCTGTCGCTGTGGGATATCCAGGGGGTCTACACCGGATTCAAGAACTGGACGTTCACGCTCGGTGCCAAGAACATGTTCGACACCAATCCGCCCCTCACCAACCAGGGCAACACGTTCCAGGGTGGCTGGGATCCGTCGTACTACGACGCTCGCGCGCGTTACATCTACGGCAGCGTCACCTTCACCTGGAAGTAACCGGGTCGAGGCCGAGACAGGGAGCCGCGAGGCTCCCTGTTTTTTTCTGCGCGCCCGATCCATCGCAAGGAAGACCCATGAAGAGTGCATTGACCATCGTTGTTCTCGGCCTCGCGGCGCTGGCGGCGCCGCTCGCGGGCGCCGCAGGCCCCGCGGACGTGACCGACATGCAGGCGCTGCGCGCCGCGGTGAAGGCGGACAAGCGGGCGCTGGTGGCGGCGACGCTCGCGCTCACCGACGCCGAGGCCAAGAAGTTCTGGCCGCTCTACGAAGCCTACCAGCGGGCGCTCGACCGCTCCAACCGGCAGCGCAACCTGGCGCTGGAGGACCTGATCGAGCTCACCAAGCCGCTGTCCGACCTCTACGCGAAGACGCTCGCGAACGAGCTCATCGCCGCCGACGAAGTGGAGCTCGGTGCCCGGCGCACGCTCACCAACAAGGTGCTGAAGGCCGTACCGCCGAAAAAGGCGGCGCGCTACCTGCAGCTCGAAGCGAAGATCCGCGACGTCGCCGCCTACGACATCGCGGCGGGAATGCCGCTGATCAAGTAGACGGCGCCGGGTTCGTCATCGAGCCATCGTCCGTCGGCGGCCGTTACCGGTCGGCGCATCGCCGCGCCGGCGGGTGGACTTTTCGACGCATTTGTGTAAAATCCGCGGTCTTTCCGGCGAACGCTTGGCCCCGCTGCACGGCGGGGCCATGCGTTTCTGCCGTGCGCATCCGGAGTACCGGGTCCGCTCCAGTTGCCCGTCAGGCTTCGGCGGTGGGGTCACCACCTCGCCGGATGCAGTGTCCGAACCGACCGGGCGCGACGCGATTTCTGATCGAAAGCGATACTCATTGTCTGGAGGAAACATGCTGAAGAAGACCCGTCTGGCGGTTCTGGCCGCGGCTGTTCTCGTGGCGACCGCCGCGGCATTGGGCCCGCAGGCGCAGGCGCAGGCCCCCGCAACCCCCGCTCCACAAGCCGCCCCCGGCGCCCCGGCCCCCGCGCCTGCCGCGGCGGCGCCGGCCGCGGCCCCCGCGCCGGCCGCAGTGGCCAGCGCCAAGGCGGAGGCGCTCGTCGACAACCCCTACGGCTTCCAGGCACTGCTCAAGGGCAGCGACATCGTCGCGAAGATCACGCTGGCGATCCTCGCCATCATGTCGATGGGCAGCTGGTACATCATCATCACCAAGGTGTACGAGCAGGCCAAGATGGGCAAGCAGGCGAAGGCGGCCGATAAGACGTTCTGGAAGGCGCCCTCCGTGCGCCAGGGCGCAGAGACCCTGAAGAAGAACAGCGCGTACAGGTTCATCGCCGAAACCGGTATCGAGGCATCGGGCAAGCACGAGGGCATGCTGGGCAACGTCGATCTCAACAACTGGATCACGATGTCGATCCAGCGCGCGATCGAAAACGTCCAGAGCCGATCACAGGATGGCCTCGCGTTCCTCGCCACCGTCGGCTCGACCGCGCCGTTCGTCGGGCTCTTCGGAACCGTCTGGGGCATCGTCAACGCGCTGACTGCGATCGGCGTCGCGGGGCAGGCGTCGATCGACAAGGTCGCGGGGCCGGTGGGCGAGGCGCTGATCATGACCGCGATCGGTCTGGCCGTAGCGGTTCCGGCGGTGCTCGGGTACAACTGGCTGGTGCGTCGGAACAAGGCGGCGATGGACCGGATCCGCAGCTTCAGCGCCGACCTGCACGCGGTGCTGCTCAGCACGCCGCAATCGCCGGCCAAGGGCTAGGCCATGTCGATGAACGTCGGGTCGCCGGGCGGCGGCGACGACGAGGAGGTCATCTCGACCATCAACACGACGCCGCTCGTCGACATCATGCTGGTCCTGCTGATCATTTTCCTGATCACCATCCCGGTGGTCACGACGTCGATTCCCGTCCAGCTGCCGAAGGAGCGCATCGAGATCCGCGAGACCAAGCCGGAGAACATCGTCCTCTCGGTCGACGCGAACAGCCGCATCTACTGGAACGAGCTGCGAATCAACAGCACCGAAGCGCTGATCGACCGGCTGAAGAAGGTCGCGGTGCTGACGCCGCAGCCGGAGGTGCAGATACGCGGCGACGGCCGCGGGAACTACGAGGGCGTGGGGCGGATCGTCTATGCGTGCCAGCGGGCCGGGATCGCCAAGGTCGGCTTCATCACCGAGCCGCCGGTGCGCGGTGGTTGAGCCCGCGAGGCGGCGCAAAGGCAAGGAGAACCAGTCATGGCAATGAATGTCGGCCCGGTCGGCGGATCGCGCGACCCCGAGGTCATGATCGACATCAATACCACGCCGCTGATCGACGTGATGCTGGTGCTGCTGGTGATGCTGATCATCACGATCCCGATTCAGCTGCACACGGTCAACCTGAACCTGCCGACCGGCAATCCGCCGCCGCCGCTGGTCAAGCCCGAGATCATGAAGATCGACATCGACCGCGCCAGCGCCGTCTACATCAACGGCGAGGCGGTCGAAGACCACGCGGCGCTCGAGGAGCGCTTCAAGGCCGCCGCGGCGCAGAGCGTGCAGCCCGAGCTGCACCTGCGTCCGGACAAATTCGCCAAGTACGACGTCGTCGCCGGGGTGATGGCCTCCGCGCAGCGCCTCGGACTGACCAAGATCGGGCTCGTGGGCAGCGAACAGTTCGTCGAATAGCTCGTTCGCGGGGCGCGCCGCGCGCGCCCCGCGGCAACGGGAGTCACCACCATGGATTACGCACGGCAGCAGAGGGACCCCACCAAGCACGCCATCGGGATCGCGTTCGTCGTCCTGATGCACCTGCTCGTCATCTACGCGCTGTTGACCGGGCTCGGTCGGACCATGATCGAGGTGATCAAGAAGCCGCTCACGGCGACGATCATCGAGGAGATCAAGGCGCCGCCCCCGCCGCCGCCGCCGCCGCCGAAGAAGATCGTCGAGACGCCCAAGGTCCAGGCGCCGCAGGAGACGTACGTCCCGCCGCCGGACATCCCGGTCCCCACGACGTCGAGCGCACCGGTGATCTCGGCGGTCACCTCGACGGCGCCGACCGAGCCGCACGTGATCGCGCCGCCGGCGGTCGTGGCCCCGCCTGCGCCGCCCGCCCCGCCGAAGCCCGCGGTCCGCCGCGGCATCGCCCGCATCGCCGGGGACGATCCGGTGTACCCGCGCGCCGCGATCAAGGCGGGCATCGACAAGGGCACCGTGCTCGCGCGCGTGATGATCGACGAGAAGGGCAATGTCTACGACGTGATCATCGTCAAGGCCGACCCGCCCCGCCATTTCACGCAGACGGTCATCGACGCGCTCAAGGAGTGGAAATTCCACGCCGAGGGCGAGAAGTACGTCGGCGAAGTCGAGATCAACTTCTCGCTGAAGGACTGACGCCGGGGAAAATGGTCAGCGGAAAAGTGGGGTCAGACACTTTAGGGGCAGGCCGGAGCGGAGAAGCGGATAAGTAGGGTCACGGATAAGTAGGGTCAGACACTACTTTTCTTGCATTGCTCGAAACACGATCCTGCGTGGGGCATGAAAAGTAGTGTCTGACCCTACTTATCCGTGACCCTACTTATCCGCTTCTCCGCTCCGGCCTGCCCCCTAAAGTGTCTGACCCCACTTTTCCGCTGACCCTATCTTTCCCCGGCGTCAGCGGTGGCGGCGCAGCGCGTAGACGGCGCTTGCCCAGCTTGCCGCACCGAGTACGGCCAGCCCGAGCGCAACGTTCGCCAGCGAAATCCGCTGGTGGCCGAGGAGCCTGACGATCGCCGATGCAGCGTCGGCGAGCGCCTCGGGCAGCGCCAGGGCAACGGCCACGGCGGCCACCGCCCACAGCAGCGCCACCACGGGCTTGCGCCACGCCGGCACGGCGAGCGGCGCCGGCAATGCCGCGGCGACGCGCGCGGTGAAGCCGTCGTCGGCCAGATAGCCGGCGCGGTGGTCGCGGCCGTCGTCGGCCAGGAGTTGCTCCAGCCAGGCGTCGGTCGCCTGGAGTGCGGTGTCGTCGTGCTCGCTCATCGCTCGTCCCTGCCTGTCCGCGCCCAACGCTCGCTGCGCGGGAATGTCACGTTGCTCATCCGGAAGCCTCCGCCGACTGCGCCCGCGGCGCCCACGCGGCCAGCTGCGCCTTCAACTTCAGCTTGCCGCGCAGCAGGTGCGTCTTGACCGTGCCCACCGGGCAGTCGAGCACGTAGGCGGCCTCCTCGTGCGAGAGGTCGTTATGGTAGCACTGCACGATCGCCGCCCGTTCGCCAGCGCTCAGCACGGCGAGGGCCCGTTCCATGTCCATGCGCAGGTTCGCCGCGCCGGCGTGGTCGCCGCCGACGTCCTCGCCGGCATCCGCGCCGGCGTCGTCGCCGTCGGCGACATCCGCGTCGGCGTCCCCCAGCAGCAGCTCCTTGCGCTTCCTCGCGTCGGCGAGGAAGGCATTGGTGGCGATGCGGTGCAGCCACGTCGAGAACTTCGCCTCCTGGCGGAACGACTTGAGGTTGCGGTAGGCGAGCAGGAAGGTTTCCTGCGCGAGGTCGTCGGCGAGCGCATGATTGCCCGCGGTGAGCCGCCGCAGCGTCGAGCGCAGTCCGGACTGGTAGCGGCGGACGAGCTCCGAGAAGGCGTGCCGGTCATCCTGGACCAGGACGCGCGCGATGAGCATGGCATCGGTGACGGGCGCTTGCGCCATCGGGGCGCGCTAGGGGTGCGGGAGCGTGACCGGCGGATCCGGGTCCGCGCGTCACGCGTCGTTCCCGGGATCGCCGGGCCGGCGACCGGATGCGGCGGCCGCGGGCGCGCCGATGTGCCGCTGCTCGAACCACCAGAGCGCGCCGTAGCCGATGCCGAGGAAGAGGAACACGAGGCCCACGACGTTCGTCGAGCGGTCGTCCAGCATGGCGTGGGCGCTCAGCGCCAGGCCGATCGCGGCCATCACCACGCCCTTGCGCAGGTCGGACCACGCGGCGCTCGCGCGGAGGTCCTTAGCAGCGGCGCCGATGGCCGTCGCCGACGAGGCGCCGGCCTGCGCGCCGGCAACGGCCGCCAGGCCCTCGGGCGCGGCGACGATCCCGCGCTCGGCGAGCTTCAGCATCGTCTCGTTCTGCATCCGCGTCTTGCGTATGCGGTAGAAGACGATCAGTGCGATCGCCAGCACCGGCGCGAAGAAGACGATCGCGACGATCGCGATGACCATGCCGGCGATGGCCGGCTCGTCGTGCACGAGCTCGCCGAAGGAGCCGTATTCGCGGTCGCCCGGGATGCCGGTCACGGTGACCGTCTTGCTGCCCTTCTTCACGACCACCGTGCGCCCCGACGGCTCGGTCTCCCGGGCCGCCGGGTCGGCGCCTGCGAGGTCCTTGGCTGCGTCGGCGTCGGACTTGGCGTCGATGGTGATCTCGACGGTGGCCCGGTTCCCGCTGCCCGGCGGCGGCTTCGCCTGATCTGCGGCTGCTCCGGGAAGGGGCGGCAGCGGGGGCAGCGCGGGCAGGGCGGGGACGGCCGGCGCCTTGGCTTCCTGCGCGGTGGCGGCGGGCGTCTTCGCGGCGGACCAGACCCCGACGGCGAGCACGACCGCGGCGCACAGGACCAGGCGGCGCAGCGGCCGCGACGCGGGAGCAACGAAAACGGCGGGCGAAGCGGGCATGGCGAGGTCCTCGAAGTGGGCGATCAACAGCTTAGATGCGGCGACCACGGGAACCGGATTCACCCCCGGGCACCGCGCGGGAATCCCCCGGGGCTGCGTGCTATGATTCCCGCGAAGCCGGCGCGACCGAGAACACGCGCCGCCACTGCCGACTCGAGCGGGTTGTCGCCCCATGCCTGCCTGCGCGTGACCCCAACACTGGCTACCCTCCGCACATCGACCCCTGTTGCCGGCGCGCTTCGGCGGCTGGCGGTCGCGCTCGCCTTCGCGTGCGCCGCCGCCTTTCCCGTGCGCGCCGCCGACGACACGGTGACGCTCAACTTCGTCAACGCCGACATCGAGGCCGTCATCCGGGCCGTGGCCGAGATCACCGGCCGCAATTTCGTCGTCGACCCGAGGGTCAAGGGCACGATCAACATCGTCTCCGCGCGGCCGGTGCCGAAGAGCCTCGTCTACCCGACGCTGCTGTCGGCGCTGCGCCTCCAGGGGTTCGCCGCGGTCGAGGGCGATGGCCTCGTCAAGATCGTGCCTGAGGCCGACGCCAAGCAGCAGGGCGGCACCGTCTCGACGGGCCCGGTCACCGCCGGCGGCGACCGCCTGATGACCCAGGTGATCGCGCTCAAGTACGAATCGGCGCAGCAGCTGGTCAACGTGCTGCGCCCGCTGATCACGCCGAACAACACCATCGCGGCCTATCCCGCCACCAACGCGCTCATCATCACCGACTACGCGGACAATGTGAAGCGGATCGACCGGATCATCGCCTCGCTCGACCAGCCGCCGTCCGGCGAGCCGGTGTTCGTTCCGGTCCGCTACGCATCCGCGCTCGATCTCGTCGCGATCCTCAACCGCCTCGCGGACTCCGGCGCCGGCGGCGCGCCGGCCGAGGCGTCGCAGCGGGTGACGCTCGTCGCCGACCCGCGGTCCAACAGCATCATCATCCGCTCGGAGAATCCGGGCCGAGTCGCGCGGGTGCGCCAGCTGATCGCCGACCTCGACACGCAGGGACGGCACGGCGGCAACATCTTCATCATCTACCTCAAGAACGCCGAGGCCACGCGGGTCGCCGCGACGCTGCGCTCGCTGCTGGCGGGCGGCGGCGACACCGTGCTGCCGGGCATCAACACCTCCGCGCTGTCGGCGGTCGCGGGCGCGCTGCAGGGCAATGCCCAGGCGAACCCGCCCGCGGCGGCAGCGGGCGGCGCCGCGTCGGGCGGCGGCGGCGGCGCGGGCTTTTCCTCGGGCGGCGTATCGATCCAGGCGGATTCCACCAACAACGCGCTGATCATCCAGGCGCCGGAACCCGTCTACAACAACCTGCGCGCGATCATCGAGAAGCTCGACATGCGCCGTGCCCAGGTCTACGTCGAGGCGCTGATCGTCGAGGTGAGCGCCGACAAGGCGGCGCAGTTCGGCATCCAGTGGCAGGCGCTCTCCGGCATCGGCCGCGGCGGCGTGCAGGGCGTGGGCGGCACCAACTTCGGCGCGCGCGGCAGCGGCAACAACATCATCGACACGTCGGTCAGCCTGGCCAGCGCCGGCTCGGGGCTCAACCTCGGCATCATCAACGGCACGGTCGTCGTTCCGGGACTCGGCCAGATCCTCAACCTCGCGTTCCTGCTGCGCGCGCTCGAGACGGACGCCGGCGCCAACATCCTGTCGACGCCGGCGCTGCTCACCCTCGACAACGAGGAGGCGAAGATCGTCGTCGGGCAGAACGTGCCGTTCATCACCGGCCAGTACGCGCAGACCGGCACGTCGAGCAGCGTGACGCCGTTCCAGACCATCGAGCGCAGGGACGTCGGCCTCACGCTGCGCGTGCGGCCGCAGATCACCGAAGGCGGCAGCGTCCGCCTCGTGCTCTACCAGGAAGTCTCGCGCGTCGACAGCACGTCCAATCCGGCCGGGATCATCACCAACAAGCGCTCGCTCGAGTCGTCGGTGACCATCGACGACGGCCAGATCGTGGTGCTGGGCGGGCTTATCACGGACGCATACACCGACAACACCGAGAAGGTCCCGCTCATCGGCGACCTGCCCCTGCTCGGGGGGTTGTTTCGCTACGACAACCGGCAGCGCGCGAAGACCAACCTGATGGTCTTCATCAAGCCGACGGTGGTCCGCGGGCCGCACAGCGTCGACGCGCTGACGCAGGACCGCTACGACTACATCATCGGCGAGCAGCAGCGGATGAATCCTCCGCCGCGGCTGTTCTGGAACGACACCACGCGTCCGGAGCTGCCGACGCTGCCGGGCTCGCTGACGGCCCCGCTGATTCCGCCGCTGCCGCCGCCGGCGACGCTGATCCCGAAGAGCGAGCCTCCCGCGCCCGCGCCCAAGCCGCCGGGCTAGGATGAAACGGTCCACCTGCGCGATGGCTGCGCCGCGTGTAGCCCGGTTTGAGCGGCAGCGAAACCCGGGGCAACCGTGGCCGTGGCCCCAACCCCCCGGGTTTCGCTGCGCTCAACCCGGGCTACGCATCAGTGCGCGCGCGGGGCGGCCGGCGGCCGGTGGAGCAACCAGGATGAAGCGCCCCCAAGCTTACCGCGGGCACTGCCCCGGTCTGCGTTAGATCCCCATGGCCGCCGATCCCGCTGCGCTGCGCTTCGCCACACCGCCGGCGGTGCGCGTCCCCTATGCGTTCGCGCGCGCGCACGGCGTGCTCGCGCTGCCGGAGGAGGACGGCGCGGTCGTCGTGCTGACCCGTCCCGACGTCACGCTCGACGGCGATCGCGGAGCTGAAGCGGGTGCTGCAGCGGCCGGTCACGCTGCGCGCGGTCGACGCCGAACGCTTTGCGGCGGAGCTCGCGCGCTCGTACAACGCGGCATCGGCCGGCGTGGCGCAGTTCAGCGACGACCTCGCGCGCGAGACCGATCTCACGCGGCTCATGCAGGACCTGCCGCCGGCGGAGGACCTGCTCGACAGCGGGGAGCAGGCGCCGGTGATCCGGATGATCAACGCGCTGCTGCTGCAGGCGCTGCGCGAGCGCGCGTCCGACCTGCACTTCGAGCCGTACGAGGCGCGCTCCGTCGTGCGCTTCCGCGTCGACGGCGTGCTGACCGACGTGATCGAGCCCCCGCGCGCGCTGCACGCGGCGCTGGTGTCGCGCCTGAAGATCATGGCGAGCCTCGACATCGCCGAGAAGCGGATGCCGCAGGACGGCCGCATCGCGCTGAAGCTGGGCGACAAGCAGGTCGACGTGCGCGTCTCCACGCTCCCCACCGGCGCCGGCGAGCGGGTGGTGCTGCGGCTCCTCGACAAGGATTCCGCGCAGCTCGACCTCACCGCGCTCGGGATGGGCGTCGAGACGCTGGCGACCGTCGATCGGCTGATCCGCGAGCCGCACGGCATCGTCCTCGTCACCGGACCCACCGGCTCCGGCAAGACGACCACGCTCTACGCCGCGCTGTCGCGCCTGCCGCGCGGCACGCTCAACATGATGACGGTCGAGGACCCGATCGAGTACGCGCTCGACGGCGTCGGCCAGACGCAGGTCAACCCGAAGATCGAGCTGACGTTCGCGCGCGCCCTGCGCTCGATCCTGCGCCAGGACCCGGACATCATCATGATCGGCGAGATCCGCGACCTCGAGACCGCGCAGATCGCGGTGCAGGCGTCGCTCACCGGCCACCTCGTGCTCGCCACGCTGCACACCAACGACGCGGCCAGCGCGGTGACCCGCCTCGCCGACATGGGCGTCGAGCCCTACCTCCTCGCGTCGACGCTGCTCGGCGTGCTGGCGCAGCGGCTGGTGCGCACGCTGTGCCCCGCGTGCCGCACGGCCTCGCCGCCGACGGCGGGCGAGTCGGCGCTGCTCGCCGAGTCGGGCCTGCCGCCGGCGCCGACGCTTTGGGCGCCGGTCGGCTGCGAGGCGTGCAACCGCACCGGCTACCGCGGCCGCACCGGCATCTACGAGCTGCTGGTCGCCGACGAGGCGATCCGGCGCCTCATCCACGAGCGCGCCTCGGAGCCCGTGCTGCGCGAGGCCGCGGCGCGCTCGGGGATGCTGCCGCTGCGCCGCGACGGCGCGCGCTGGCTCGCCGGCGGCACGACGTCGTTGGCGGAGCTCGTCAGCGTCACGCGCGAACTCTAGATGAAACGACCCCCACGCTCACTACGTTCGCTGCCCCCCAGGGGGTCGTCCTAGGCGGCCGGGCGGGTACAGATGCGCCCCCAGCACTCAGCGCCCTTCGGGCGGCCGGGCGGGCGCTGAGGCCGCCCGCGGCCCGCCGATGGGAGCCTACCGGTACGAAGCGGTCGATGCGCGCGGCAAGACGCGACGCGGCCTGGTCGACGCCCAGACGCCGCGCGAGGTCCGCGACCAGCTGCGCGGCGAGGGCCTGTTCCCGACGCTGATCGACGTCGCCGGCGAAGGCGCCGGCGGCGGCGCCGCCCGCGAGCGGCTGCGCCTGCCGCCGATGCTGGTCGCGCTGTCGACGCGGCAGCTCGCGACCCTCGCGCGCTCCGGCATGCCGCTCGACCAGGCGCTTGCCGCGGTGGGCGAGCAGGCGGACGACGCGCGTGCCGCGGCGCTCTTCGCCGCGCTGCGCGTCGCGGTCGCGGCCGGGGAGACGCTCGCGAGCGCGCTCGGGCGCTGGCCGCGCACCTTCGACGACCTCTATCGCGGGTTGGTCGCGGTGGGCGCGGAGACGGGGCGCCTGGCCGAGGTGCTCGAGCGGCTCGCCGAGTACCTGGAAGCGCGCCAGGCGTTGAAGCAGAAGTTCACGCTGGCGCTGATCTACCCGGCGCTGGTGACGCTCATCGCGCTGGGCGTGATCGCGGTGCTGCTGGTCTACGTCGTGCCGCAGGTCGTCTCCGTCTACGAGCAGAGCCGGCAGACGCTGCCGTGGCTCACGCAGGCGCTGATCGCGGTCAGCGGCGTGTTCCGCGCCACATGGTGGGCGTGGGTCGCCGCGCTGGTGATCGCGGTCACGGCGTTCGCGCTGGCCAACCGGCGTCAGGCGTTTCGCGCGCGCTGGCATGCGTCGCTGCTGCGCGTCCCGGCGATCGGCCGGCTGGTGACGGCGGTCGACACGGCGCGCTTCGCCAGCACGCTCGCGATCCTGGTCGGCAGCGGGGCGCCGCTGCTGCGCTCGCTCGACGCGGCGCGCGACGTGGTCTGGGCGCTGCCGCTGCGCGTCGCGGCCGGCGCGGCGGCGGACCTGGTGCGCGAAGGCGTCACGCTCGCGCGCGCATTGAAGGAGCAGCGCGTGTTCCCGCCGGTGCTCGTGCATCTGGTCGCCAACGGCGAGGCGAGCGGCCAGCTCGCGTCGATGCTGCAGCGCGCGGCGGGCGAGCTCGAGCGCGAGTCGGAACGGCGCCTCACGTGGTTCGCCGCGCTGCTGCAGCCGTCGCTGATCGTCGCGATGGGCGCGATCGTGCTGGTGCTGGTGCTGGCCGTGATGCTGCCGATCGTGTCGATGAATCAGCTGATTCGCTGAGTCGGCCGGCCGCTCGGATCATCGGCGGACGGAGCTTTGCGCGACGCGGGGTGAGCCGCCCCTCACGGGCTTCGGGTGTTCATGCGCCCGCGCGACAGGCCTCGTCTGCGACCCACCACCGGCCGGCGATGGGCCTCCTCGGGGTTACGCGCGCTGCTGCGCGAGGGCCCACGCGACGTGCTCGCGCACCAGCGGCGACGGGTCGTTGGCGCGCGCTTCGAGCGCGGCCACGATCGCGGGATCGTGCGGCGCGTTGCCGAGGCCGACCGCGAGGTTGCGCGACCAGCGCTCGTACCCGATCCGGCGGATCGCGCTGCCGGCGAGGCGGGCGGAGAACTGCGCCTCGGTCCACGCGAACAACGCGACCAGCGTGACGTCGTCCAACCCGTGCCGCACCGCGAAGTCGGGCTCCGCCGAGGCCTGCGCGAACCTGTTCCATGGGCAGGCGAGCTGGCAGTCGTCGCAGCCGTAGACGCGATTGCCGATCAGCGGGCGCAGCTCCGCCGGGATGCTGCCGGCGAGCTCGATCGTCAGGTACGAGATGCAGCGGCGCGCGTCGAGCTCGTACGGCGCGACGATGGCGCCGGTCGGGCAGGCGCCGATGCACGCCGTGCAGGTGCCGCAGTGCGCGCTTTGCGGCGGCGTCGGCGGCAGCGGGAGGTCGGTGTAGATCTCGCCCAGGAAGAACCACGAGCCGTGGTCGCGCGTGAGCAGCAGCGTGTGCTTGCCGCGCCAGCCGAGGCCGGCCTTGGCGGCGAGCGCCACCTCCAGCACGGGCGCGCTGTCGGTGAACACGCGATAGCCGAATTCGCCGATCGCGTCCTGCACCTTCGTCGCGAGCTGCTGCAGTCTTGCGCGCATCACCTTGTGGTAGTCGCGGCCGAGCGCGTAGCGTGCGATGTACGCGCGGCCCGCATCGGCGAGCACCTCCTGCGCGTCGCGCGCGGCGGGCGGCAGGTAGTTCATGCGCGCGGTGATCACGCGCACGGTGCCGGCCACCAGCTCGGCCGGCCGCGCCCGTGCGGCGCCGTGACGTGCCATATAATCCATCTCGCCGTGCCTGCCGGCGGCGAGCCACGCGAGGAGGCGAGCTTCCTCCGCTTCGAGCCGGGTGTCCGCGATGCCGATTTCCTCGAACCCGAGCGCGCGCCCCCACGCATGAATGTCCTGCGCCAGCGCAGCCCAGTCGCGCGCGGCGGCGGGAGCGGGATTCGCGGTGTTCATGCGCGGGGAGCGTACCGCATTGCGGGCGCATCGCGCATTCGCGTTGCGCCGCCGACGCAGGTCCACCGCGGCGGGCTCCGGATCGTTCTGCATTGGGTCATGCGCCGATGATCACGCTGCATCTTGCGGATTCCGCCGCCACCGCCGCGGCCGGCGCGAGGATGGCCGCGGCCCTTGCCGGCGGCATGATCGTCACGCTGTCCGGCGACCTCGGATCCGGCAAGACGACGCTCGTTCGGGGCTGCCTGCGGGCGCTCGGCTGGGCCGGGCCGGTGAAAAGCCCGACCTACACCGTGGTTGAACATTATCCGATTTCGAGCATATACTTCTATCACTTTGATTTTTATCGGTTCGCCGATCCGAATGAATGGGAGACGGCGGGGCTCGCCGAGTGCTTTCGGCCCGATGCGGTGTGCCTGATCGAATGGCCGGAGCGCGTGCGCGGGCTGCTGCCGCCTGCGGATCTGGCGATCACGCTCACTCATCCCGAAAACCCGGACCAGGACGGCCGCAACTGCGTACTCGATGCACGGACGGAGGCCGGTGACCGATGTCGAAACGCGATGACCGGAGAGGTGCACCCCCAGGGCCGAACCGCGTAGCCCGGTTTTCGCTCGGGAGGCGGCGCGCGCTGCGCTCGCTGCTCGTTCCGGTCGCGGGAGCGTTCGTCCCGCTCGAGGCGTTCGGCGCCGCCGGCGGCATCGCCTCGGCGCGCATCTGGCCCGCGCAGGAATACACCCGGCTCATCCTCGAGACGCACGCGGCGGTGTCGCACCGTCTCATCGGCCTGAAGGATCCCCCGCGGATCGTGCTCGACCTCGACGCGATCGAGCTCACACCCGAACTGCAGCAGCTCTCCTCGCGCGTGGCGCCGGGCGACCCGTACATTGCGCGGATCCGCTTCGGCAAGCAGCCGCCCGACGTGCTGCGCGTCGTGCTCGACCTGCGCGAAGAAGTGACCACCGAGCTGTTCGCGCTGCAGCCGGTGGGCGAGTTCGGCCACCGGGTGGTGCTCGACCTCTACCCGCTGACGCCGGTCGATCCGCTGATGGCGCTGCTGAACGAGAAGCCCGACACCCCGCCGACGCCGGGGCGACCCATCGACCGGCCGGCCGACGTCCCGGCCGCAGCCCCCGTTCGCGCCCAACGGCGACCGGCGGCGAAAGATCACCATCGCCCTCGACCCGGGTCACGGCGGCGAAGACCCCGGGGCGATCGGCCGCCGCGGCACCCAGGAAAAGCACGTCGTCCTGGCGATCGCGAAGAAGCTGAAGGCGATGATCGACGCCGAGCCCGGCATGCGCGCGATGCTGACCCGCGACGACGACTATTTCGTCCCGCTCGCGGGCCGCGTGCAGAAGGCGCGGCGCGTGCAGGCCGACCTGCTGGTCTCCATCCACGCCGACGCGTTCACCGTCCCCACGGCGCGGGGCTCCTCGGTCTTCGCCTTGTCCGAGCACGGCGCGACGAGCGCGGCGGCGAAGTGGCTGGCGCAGAAGGAGAATGCGGCCGATCTGATCGGCGGCGTCAATCTGGACGGCCGCGATCCGGTGCTCGCGCGCACGCTGCTCGACCTGTCGCAGACCGCGCAGATCTCCGACAGCCTCAAGGCCGGGCGGCACGTGCTGAACGGCATCGGGACGGTGAACGCGCTGCACAAGCCGGGCGTCGAGCAGGCGGGGTTCGCGGTGCTGAAGGCGCCGGACATTCCGTCGATCCTCGTCGAGACGGCGTTCATCTCCAATCCCGAGGAAGAGCAGAAGCTGCGCAGCGAGCGCCACCAGGCGAGATTCGCCGAGTCGATGTGCGACGGCATCCGCGGCTATTTCGCCCGCAACCCGCCGCTCGCGCGCGGCTAGGAGGAAGCGCGATCGCACCACGACCGCAGCCCGGGTCGAGCGAAGCGAAACCCGGGGAAGTCGTGGGCACTGTCGCAGCCACCCGGGTTTCGCTCGCTCAGCACCGGGCTACCCACCGCCGCGGCGTCGCGCGGCGCGCTCCGGTAGAATTCGCGGATGATCCGGTTCTTCATCGCGTTCCTCGTGCTGCAGGCGGCCCTCTTCGGCGCCGAGCTCACGCCCTGGGCGCAGCGCTTCTTCGTCGTGCCGTGGACGAACCAGCTGGCCGCGATCAGCGCCGGGCTGGTCACGCTCTTCGACCCGGACGTCGTCGCGACGGGCAAGGTCCTGCGCAGCACGACGAACGGCTTCGCGGTGTCGATCGAGGCAGGGTGCAACGGCGTCGAGGCGACGATCGTGCTGCTGGCCGCCGTGCTCGCATTTCCCGCGCCGTGGAAGAACAAGCTGATCGGGCTCGCGGCGGGAATCGTCGCCGTGCAGGGGTTGAACGTCGTGCGCGTCATCAGCCTGTTCTACCTCGGCCAGTGGAATTACCAGGTGTTCGAGTGGGCGCACCTGTACGTGTGGCAGGCGCTGATCATGCTCGACGTGCTGGTGGTCTGGCTGATCTGGGTGCGCACGCTGCCGCGCGCGCAGGACGGCGGCGGCGGCCCGCCTTCCGGCGGCGCCCGGTCCGACGCGTCCGTCGCGCCGGCATCGGCATAGCCGGCCGCCGGGATGCACGGGTCCGTGCCGCGATTCGTGCTGAGGGCGCTGGCCTGGCTGCCCGTCGCGTTCGCCGTGTGGTATTTCGCCGCGCCGCTGCTGCTGTGGCCGGCGCGGCTCGTCGTCGAGCTCGTCGCCCGCGCCGGCCTGTCCGACCTGGTGCGCGCCGTCGAGCAGACCGGCGTGATCTGGACGTTCGCGACGACGCTGAAACCGGGACAGGCGACGGCGGCAACCGGGAACATCACCGTCGACGTCAACTCGCTGCTGTACTCGTTCGGGCTGCCGCTCTACGCGGCGCTGGTGCTCGCGGCGCGCGAGCCGGGCTGGCCGCGCAAGCTGGCGATCGGCTACGCGGTGATCCTCCCGTTCGTCGCGTGGGGCGTGCTGGCCGATTTCCTGAAGAGCGTCGCGATCGCCTCCGGCCCCCTCGTCGCGTCGCAGACCGGGTTTTCCGCGACGCAACGCGAGGTCATCGCCTTCGCGTACCAGTTCGGAACGCTGATCCTGCCGACCGTGGTGCCGGCCATCGTCTGGGTGGTGACGCACCGCGCGTACCTGGAGCGGCTGCGCACGAAGGCGTAGTCGGGCATGCGGCGCCCGGTAGCCCGGCGTTGAGCGCAGCGAAACCCGGGGCATCGCGGCCATTGCCACGCCTACCCGGGTTTCGCTGCGCTCAACGCCGGGCTAGCCCGGTCAGCGAGCGCCGGCCTTGCGCTCGCGTTCGCGCTCGCGCAGCACGCGCCGCTGCACCTTGCCGGTGGTGGTCATCGGCAGCGCGTCGATGAACTCGATCTCCTTCGGATACTCGTACGGCGCGAGATGGCGCTTCACGTGCTCGCGGATGCCGTCCTCGAGCGCGGCCGACGGCGAGTGTCCCGGCGGCGAGCACGATGAACGCCTTGACGACGTTGCCGCGCGTCTCGTCGGGAGAGGGGACGACCGCGGCATTGGCGACGGCCGGGTGCCCGACCAGGCAGTTCTCGATCTCGGACGGGCCGATCCGGTAGCCGGCCGCCTTGAACATGTCGTCGGCGCGGCCCTGGTACCATAGGTAGCCGTCGGCGTCGGCCTTCGCGAGGTCGCCGGTGCGGCACCAGTCGCCCGCGTACTTGCCCGCGGTGCCTTTCGGATTCTTGAAATACTCGATGAAGAAGACGGGGTCGGGCGCTGCCGTCGGGCGCGATGCGGTTGACCGCGACCTCGCCGCTCTCGCCCGGCGCGACCGGATTGCCGTCGTCGTCGATCAGCGCGATGCGGTGCCCGGGATACGGGCGGCCCATCGAGCCCGGGCGCGCCGGCCACTGCGTGTGCGAGTTGCCGACGATGTAGTTCATCTCGGTCTGCCCGAACATCTCGTTGACCGTCACGCCGAGCGCGTCGCGCGCCCAGTCGAAGACGGTGGTCCCGACGGCCTCGCCGGCGCTCATCACGCTGCGCAGGTTGACGTCGAAGCGCTCGCGCGGGCGCGGGATACGCCTTCATCATCAGCTTGAGCGCGGTCGGAAACAGGAACGCGTTGCGGATCTGGTATTTCTCGATCAGCGCGAAGGCGCGCTCGGGGTCGAAGCGGCCGCGGTAGCCGACGATCGGCTGGCCGCAATGCAGGGCTGGCAGCAGCGCGTCCATCAGGCCGCCGGTCCACGCCCAGTCGGCCGGCGACCAGAAGAGGTCGCCGCGCTGCGGATAGCCGTCGTGCGAGTGGACGAAGCCCGGCATGTTGCCGAGCAGGCACTGGTGCGGCATCAGCGCGCCCTTCGGCGGGCCGGTCGTGCCGCTGGTGTAGACCAGGAGCGCGGGGTCGGTCGCTCGCGTCGCGACCGGCGTGAAGTGCGCGGACGCCTTCGCCACCAGCGCCTCGAACGGCACGACGAACGATTCCCGCGCGCCGGCCACGCCGACGACGTGCGTGACGCCGGGCGCGCCGGCGCGTGCCGGCCAGGAAGTTCGGGAGCGACTGCGGATCGACGAACGCGACCTTCGACTCGGAATCGGCGAGCCGGTAGGCGAGCGCCTCGGGCCCGAACAGGAACGACAGCGGCACCGTGACCGCGCCGAGCTGGTAGACGGCGATGTGGGCGATGACGGTCTCGGGGCGCTGCGGCAGGATCAGCGCGACCTTGTCGCCGCGGCCGACGCCGAGCGCCGCGAGCGCGTTGGAGAGGCGGTTGGCCTGCTGCTGCACGTCCCAGAACGTGTACGCGGCGGTCGCGCCGGCTTCGTCTTCCCAGTAGAGCGCGAAGCGCGCGCGATCCCCGGCCCAGCGGCCGCAGCAGGCGTCGGCGATGTTGAAGCGCGCCGGGACGTCCCAGCGGTGCGCGGCGTGGATCTCGGCGTAGCGGTCGATGGTCATGCCGGCGATGATCGCCCAAACATCGAACCCGGGCAACGCGTGGCGCCGCTGCCGACCCCGGGGGATGAATGCCCGCCCGGCGCCGCCCGCGTGAGCCCTTCTGGCACGCTGTGTGCGTAAGGTTGTACTGCGCACCGACTGTATATGACAAAGGCATGACGGCGCGCCGCGATCCGCCGCCGGGAAACGCCGCCCCGGGACGCGCGTCCCGGCCCGCGTCGCCGAAATCCGAAGCGCTCCCGCGCCAAGTGACCAAATGCGGAAGGGACCGACAATTATGGGCATGACCGCCAACGCAGAAGTTCTCCGGAAGGCCCGGTTCCGGTCGCTCCCCGCCGAGTTCGACGGGGGCGCGGAGGGACGCGCCGTCCTGCACATCCGCGAAGTGGTGCGCGTGACCGGCCTGCGCCGCGAGCAGCTCTACATGTGGCAGCGGCGGTATGGATTTCCGTCGCCGCTGCGCGACCCCTATGGCGATCGCGTCTACCCGCCCGACCAGGTCGCCCGCCTGAAGCTGATCAAGCAGCTGCTGTCCGAGGGCTGGCGGGCCGGCGCGGTCGTCCCGCTCGCGGAGTCGGCGCTGCAGTCGATGCTCGGCCTGTCGGTGTCGGGCGCGGCGAAGCTGCCGGACGACATCGACCACGCGGTCGAGCTCCTGGCCGGGCACCGGATCGGCGAGCTGCAGAACCACCTGTCGAAGCTGCTGGTCGGCCAGGGCCTGCGCCGGTTCCTCGAGCAGACGCTGGTGCCGCTGAACGAAGCCGTGCACGACCAGGTGGTGCGCGGCGAAATGCAGAATTTCCAGGAGCTGCGCTTCGCCGACCTCGCGCACCGGCTGCTGCGCGACGTCACCCGTCTCGTCCGCCCGGCGCGCGCCGCGCGGCAGGTGCTGCTCGCCACACCGCCCGAACGATCCGAATCCGCTGGGCCTCGCGATTCTCGAACTGCTGCTGTTCACCGAGGGGATCAACTGCCTCACGCTCGGCGCGGGCGTGCCGGCGCAGGAGATCGCCGGCGCGGCCGACGCCTACGAGGTCTGCCTCGTCGTGCTGCTGTTCGAGCGCGGCATCTCGGGCAAGATCGCCGGCCAGGAGATGAAGGAGCTGCGCTGCCGGCTGCCGGAAAACGTGCCGGTGGTGGTGAGCGGGCGCGCGGTCAACCTGCTGGCGAAACCGATTCCCGGCGTGTACACCGCCGCGGATTTCGGCCTCGATCGTCGCCATCATGCGCGACCTCCAGGTGCTGGCCGTCGCCTCGGGCGCGTCGCTCGACATCTTGCCGCCGCCGAACCTGCGGGCGTAAGCTCTCCCGGGTGTCCCTGCCCGACGAACTTCCCGCTGCGCATGCGTTGCCCGGGCGCGTTCCGCGCTTCGTCTGGCACGCGCGTCGGGCTGGTCGCGGCGGCGCTCCTTGCCTGGCTGATCTGGCGCGGGTACCAGTCTCCCGATTTTCTGCTCGACCTCGGCGCGTTGCAGGCTGTGCTGATCCGCGATCTGGCCTCACATCCGGCGACGGCTCAGGCCTCGTCGAGAAAATCCGCCAGCTGGCGCCGCTGCCGCTTGGTCGGCCTGCCCGCGAAGCGCGTCTCCACCGCGGCGGCGGCCTTGCGCCGGAGAGCCTCCTCGCTGCGCTGCGCGACGCTTGCCGCGGTTTCGAGGTAGAGCAGCGCCGCGGCGGCGGCCGAGCCGCGCCGGTCGGCGACGGCGGTGACCGTCACCGCCCAGACGAGGCCGTCCTTGCGCACCGAAACGGCATCGCCGGCGCGCACCGCATGCGCCGGCTTGACCCGCTCGTCGTCGAGCCGCGCCTGACCCGCGTCGATCGCCTGCGCGGCCAGCGTGCGGGTCTTGTAGAACCGCGCCGCCCACAGCCACTTGTCGAAGCGGACCCGGCCGGCGCCGGCCGCGGCGCCTGCGTCCGCCGGCGCCGGATCAGCGCTGCGCATCGGGGTCGGCGGCGCCGGAGGATCGCATCCAGGCCGCGGTCGCGGCCGCATCCGAGTGCGCTTCGCCGGCCAGCCCGGCGGCAACGCGCGCGCGATCGACCGCGCTGCGATTCTGCGACATCTTGAACTTCGCCTCGATGCGTCGCACCTTGAAGCGGAAGCCGACGATCGCGTTCACCATCGCGCGCAGCCGCTCGGCATCGAGCCCGAGCTGCCACGGGGCAGGGCGCCCCGACTCGTAGCGGTGGATCAGCAGGTCGAGGACCGCGCGCGTCTCCGCGGGATCCTGCGCCAGCTGCAGCGTGCCATGCGCGTGCACGACCGCGTAGTTCCACGTCGGGACCGCGCCCGCCGGCTCGGCGTACCACGACGGCGACACGTACGCGTGGGGACCGTGGAAGATCGCGATCGATTCCGCCGCGGTCGCAGCCTGCCAGTGGGGGTTGGCGCGGGCGAAGTGGCCGAGCAGCGTGCCGTGCGGCTCGCAGTCGGCGACGTGGAGCAGCGGCAGGTGGGTGACGAGCGGCTCGGGGGAGGCCGGCGTGACCAGCGTCGCGAACGGGTGATCGTGGACGAGGCGCGCGATCGCGGCGCGGTCCTGCGTCGAGAAATGGGATGGGATGTAGATGCTCATGCGGGTCGTCTGCGTTGATCGGGCGTCAGCGGGTGGCCGCGCCGGGCGCGGCTTCGGGGACGGCGCCGGCCGCCTCGCGTTCGAACAGCGCGCGCGCGTCGGCGGCGACGAGCGTGTAGTGCCGGTTGCAGAATTCGCAGGTGACGCCGACCATGCCCTGCTCCGCGAGGATGCTCTCGACCTCGGCGCGCCCGAGCAGCCGGAGCGCGCCGGCGATGCGCTCCTCCGAGCAACCGCAGGCAAAGCGCAGGCGGACGCGGGTCGAACAGGCGGATGTCGCGATCGGGAAACCACGCGGAGAGCAGTTCCGCCGCGTCGCCGGCGCCGGGCAGCGCGCCGCCGCCCTGCGCGTCTGCCGCGGCGGCGATGCGCTCCCACGCGCCGTCGTCCGCCGCTCCGGCACCGGGCAGGCGCTGCAGCAGCATGCCCCGCACGCCTCGCGCGGTCGTCGCGAGGACGAGCCGGCTCGCGATCTGCTCGGAGGACGTGAGGTAATGCTCGATCAGCGCGGCGATCGATGCGGCCTCGAGGCCGACGATGCCCTGGTAGAGCGGCCCGCCGTCCCTGGGGTCGAGCGTGATCGCGAGCCGCGCGCCGGCCGGTCCGCCCGCCAGCGTGGCGAGGTCCGCGCCGGCAGGCAGCGCCTCGGCCTCGCTCCCCCACTGCGCGGTGGCGCGCAGCGCGAGCGTGGCGTCGCATTCGACCACCAGCATGCGCAGCGGACCCTTCCCCTGCAGCTGGACGATGAGGCTGCCCCGGAACTTGAGCGTGGAGGCGAGGAGCGCGGCAGCCGCCAGCAGCTCCGCGAGCACGCGGCGCAGCGCGGGCGGATACGGATGGCAGGCGAGGATGTCGCGGCAGCAGGCGTCGAGGCTCACCACCGCGCCGCGCACGGCGGCGCCCTCGAACACGAAGGGCGCCAGCGCGTCCGTGAGCTTGCGTGGGTCAGCCACCTGCGGGAGTCCTCAGCGCTTGACCGGGACGGTGTAGAGCGTCATGGGCAATGCCGAATTGCGGTCGAAGGCCGCCCCGGCGTCGATCCCGGCGGTGGCGACCGCCGCGGCGGTCCGCAGGCGCCCGTACTGCGCGTGCATCGCGCCGAGCGCGAACTCGCGGCCGGTGCCCACCGCCCAGAACCGCGTGTACTCGAAGACCTCGCGCATCGAATAGACGCCGAAGATGCCGTTCTCGTTGGCGACCAGCGCGGTCACCTGCGTCGATTCGTAGGGATCGTCCTCCTCCTCCTTCGGGTTGAGGAAGTGCTGCTCCTTGAGGATCGGATGCAGCTTGCGGAACGTCTCGAAGATCCCGGCCTTGGTGGAGAAATCGAGCGCGCCCTCCTTCGCGAGCATGCTCTGGAACACGAGCTGGTGCGCGGCGCTCCCGCACAGGCCGATGTACGTGCCCTGGTAGCGGAGGATCTTGTCCGGCGTGCGGTCGAACTCGGCGGACAGGCGCGTGTCGCCGAACGTGGTCAGCGAATCGGCGGCGATGACGATCTCATCGTTCTTGCGGACGGCGACTAGGGTGGTCATGTTGTTCCGTTGCGGCGCGGGCGGCGCGGCGCTCCGCCGCGGAAGTGCCGCGGGTGCCGGCGGAACCGGCGATTATACCGGCTCGAGCAGGTCCGACGCCGCGCGCAGCGGGAAGCATCGCCACCGGCGGCAGCCGCGCCGGGTTCCACGCGGCGATCGCCGCGTTCCAGAATTCGGCGGCGGTCGCGGGCTGCGCGGCGCCGCCCAGCTCGGGCTGCTCGAGGAAGCGCCACGCGGCGAGCAGCGCCGGCACCGGCTCGCGCGGCAGCGGCCGTGCGCCGGTCTGCTTCGACAGCTTGAGGCCGCGGGCGTCGACCGCGACGGGCACGTGCAGGTAGGCGGGTGTCGTGAAGCCGAGCCGTCGCTGCAGCAAGATCTGGCGCGGCGTCGACGCGCAGCAGGTCGGCGCCGCGGACGACGTCGGTGATGCCCTGTTCGGCGTCGTCGACGACGACGGCGAGCTGGTAGGCGAACAGACCGTCCGCGCGCAGCACGACGAAATCGCCGACGTCGCGCGCGAGATCCTGCGCCTGCGGCCCCTGCAGCCGGTCGCGGTACTCGATCGCCGCGGGCCCGGTGTCGCGCGCGACGCGTACCCGCCATGCGCGCTGCGTGCGGGTCGCCCGGTCGGCGGGAATGCCGTCGCGGCACGTCCCGGGATAGACGCGCTCGCCGGACGCACCCTGCGGCGCGGCCTCCAGCTCGCGGCGCGTGCAGGCGCACGGATAGGCATCGCCGGAGGCGACCAGCCGGGCGAGCGCGGCGCGGTAGCGCTCGGTGCGCGCGCTCTGCCGGACGACGGGGAGCGTCCCACGCGAAGCCGTAACGCTGCAGCGTGTCCAGGATCGTCGGTCTCGGCGCCGGCGCGGGTGCGCGGCAGGTCGACGTCCTCGATGCGCACGATCCACCCGCCGCCGGCCGCGCGCGCGTCGCAGTAGCTCGCGAGCGCGGCGACGAGCGATCCGAAGTGCAGCGGCCCGGTGGGCGAGGGCGCGAAGCGGCCCCGGTAGGGGGCGGGCGCGGCGCGCGGCGGCGCGGTCACTGGGCTGCGCCCGGCGGGGTGGCGCCCGTTACTGCGCGAGCGCGGAGGCGGTGACCACGCCGGGCTTCGTGCCGGGATTTGCCGGGCCGTAGCTCCAGTTGCCGGTTCTGCGTGGCGATGACGCCGTTCGGGTACTCGGGCTGGCCGAGGCTGCCGTTGTAGCGGCCGAGGGCACGGTAGATGTCGCCGTTCTCAATGTCGAGGTAGTGGCGCAGGATCACGCACCCGTAGCGCAGGTTGATGCGCAGGTGGAACAGATCGTTCGGCTTGGCCCCGACGAGCTTGGTCCAGAACGGCATCACCTGCATGTAGCCGCGGGCGCCGGCCGACGAGATCGCGTACTTGCGGAACGCGCTCTCGTACTGGATGACCGCCAGCACCAGCTGCGGATCGAGTGCCGCGCGGGTCGCCTCGTAGTGGACGGTGGCGAGCAGGTCTTCGCGCTCCCGCGGATCGGGGAAGCGCGAAGCGAGGCGCAGCGACATCTGGTCGAGCCATGCGCGCAGCTCGGGTTTCGCGCCGTAGCTCGCGGGGACCGGGTGGTCGGAAATCTGGCGCGACAGCACGCTGACCACCGATGGGGCGAGGTTCTCCTCCACCTGGGCACCGGCGCGCGCCGCGAGCGGCGCCGCCAGCAGCGCGAGCGCCGCCAGGGCGATCATCGCCGCCGGTCTGCCGGGTTGCGTCCTGTCCTGTCCTGCCATGATGCAGCCGTGCTCCGGTTGCCACCTATCGCAGTCGCCGCCGGGCGCCACCCTGCGCCGTGGCGCGCTCAGGCCGACGCCTCCATCCTTTCGCGGAGGAACGCCGCGATCCCGGCAACGGGGACCGGGGTTGCCGCGGCATCCCGCCGTGCCTGGTATTCGACGTTGCCGTCCTTCAGGCCCCGCTCGCCGATGGTAATGCGGTGCGGTATGCCTATCAACTCCAGGTCAGCAAACATCACGCCAGGGCGCTCCCCGCGGTCGTCCAGCAGCACCTCGATGCCCGCCTCCACCAGCTCGTCGTGCAGCCGGTCGGCCAGCGCCCGGACGGCCTCGCTGCGGTCGTAACCGATCGGGGCGATCGCCACCGCGAACGGGGCGATCGGGCCGGGCCAGACGATGCCCTTGGCGTCGTGGTTCTGCTCGATGGCCGCCGCGACCACCCGGGTGACGCCGATGCCGTAGCACCCCATCTCCATCAGCCTCGATTGACCGCCCGCGTCGAGAAAGGTTGCACCCATCGCTTCCGAGTACTTGGTGCCGAGCGCGAACACGTGCCCCACCTCGATGCCGCGCAGGATCAGGAGGGTGCCCTTGCCGTCGGGCGAGGGGTCGCCGGCGACCACGTTGCGGATGTCGGCGATGCCGTCCGGCGCCCGGCAATCGCGGCCGAAATTGGCGCCGCGAAGGTGGAAATCGGGCTCGTTGGCGCCGCAGACGAAATCGGCCATCGCCGCCACCGAGCGGTCGGCGATCAGCGGCAGGTCCTTCGGGATGCCGACGGGGCCGATGTAGCCCGGGCGGCAACCGGTTGCGGCGACGATCTCCGCCTCGGTGGACCAGCGGAACTTCTCGAGCCCCGGAATCTTGGTGACCTTGATCTCGTTCAACGAATGGTCGCCGCGGATGAGCAGCATGTGCACCCGCGGCGGCAGGTTCTCCTCTTCCGCGGTCAGCATGATGCACTTGACGGTGCGCCCGAGCGGCAGCCCGAGCAGCGCCGCGACTTCCTCGCAGGTCGCCATGCCCGGCGTGGCGACCTTCTGCATCGGCTCGCCCGGGGCGGGGCGCGGCGGCGCGGGGGCGAGCGCTTCGGCCAGTTCGACGTTCGCCGCGTACTCCGACTGCGGGCACCACGCGATCGCATCCTCGCCGGAGTCGGCGAGGACCTGGAATTCGTGCGACGCGCTGCCGCCGATCGCGCCGGTGTCGGCGGCGACGGCCCGGAACTTCAGGCCGAGCCGCGTGAAGATCCGCACGTAGGCGTCGTACATTCCCTGGTAGCTGCGCAGCATCCCCGCCTGGTCGACGTCGAACGAATACGCGTCCTTCATGATGAACTCGCGCGCGCGCATCACGCCGAAGCGCGGCCGGATCTCGTCGCGGAATTTGACCTGGACCTGGTAGAAGTTCACCGGCAGCTGGCGGTAGCTGCGGATCTCCTTGCGCACGATGTCGGTGATCACCTCCTCGTGGGTGGGACCGAACGCGAAGTCGCGGTCGTGGCGGTCCTTGATCTTGAGCATCTGCGGGCCGAACTGGTCCCAGCGCCCGGACTCCTGCCACAGCTCGGCCGGCTGCACCGCCGGCATCACCACCTCGAGCGCGCCGGCGCGGTTCATCTCCTCGCGGACGATGTCCTCGACCTTGCGCAGCGTGATGAGGCCGAGCGGCATCCACGTATAGATGCCCGCACCGAGCTTCTTGATCATGCCCGAGCGCAGCATCAGCTGCTGGCTGACGACGTCGGCCTCGGCGGGGGCTTCCTTCAGTGTGACGAGATAGAACTTGGAAACGCGCATGGGGTTGATCTTCTTGGGCAAACGTCCATTTTATCCCGAGTGCGGGCGCCCAAGGGTCGCCAAGAGAAGTAGGGTCAGACACTACTTTCCCTTTGGTGCCCGGCATCGGCCAGGGCCGTGCGGTGCGGGCGCCCGAGGGTCGCAAACGCCGGCGGGTGGCCGCGCCACCCATGTACGGACGGCGCGACCCACGGGCGCACGCACCGCACCGCCCTGACCGATGCCGTTGGAGGCGGGTGCGTGGTGACGAAATTCGTAGCCCGGGTTGAGCGCCAGCGAAACCCGGGTGGGTGTGGCAATTGCCAGGTAGGCCCCGGGTTTCGCTGGCGCTCAACCCGGGCTACGCGACATCGACGATGCCATTCGCACGCGCAAGGAGCAGGCGCGCGGTTCCTGCGCACGAGTACGCTCCGTTGCGGGGTGAGCCGCCCCTCGCGGGCGCCTGAACACTGAAGCCCGTGAGGGGCGGCTCACCCCGCAACGCGGAACGGCACGGTCGTTCAACCGATGCCGCGAGAGCGCCAGAATGACCAAGGGCGCCACGAAGTGCGCCCCCGTCTGCAGCGAGACTGCGGAATTCGCGTCAGCGCACCACGATCACCGGCAGCTTGCCGTGCGTGAGGACCTTCTGCGTTTCGCTGCCGAGCAGGACGGCGGAGATTCCGCGCCGGCCGTGCGACGCCATGACGATCGCGTCGCACTTGTTCTTCTTCGCGGCGTCGATGATCGCCTCCCAGGGCGCCGCCGCGATCGAATAGGTGGTCTTGCACTCGACGTTGGCCGCCTTGGCCTTGGTCGCCACGTCGTTGAGGATCTTGTCGGCGTCCTGCGCCGCGAGCTTCGAGTATTCCTTGCGCGACACGGGCTCGTAGACGACGCCGTCGGCGTACGCGGGCATCGGATAATCCGGCGCCGCATAGAACGCCGTGACCTTGGCGCCGACCGCCTGCGCGAGACCGAGGGCGTGGGCGACCGCTTTCGAGGACAGCTTCGAGCCGTCCGTAGCGACGAGCAGGTTCTTGTACATTGAATCCTCCTTCCCACGTTGATGGAATCACTATAGAGCGCAATGATGACGTGGCCATTGACACAAATCAACGGGCCCCTGCGCAGGGTCAATTCCCGGCGTGTTTCGGCTTGACCTCGCCGGGCGCTCTCCGTAGATTCCCCCGGATGCCGGCAGAGACTGCTCTTCCCGATCCCATCGCAGGCACGCGCGGCGCCGGCGACGCGCCGCCCGCGGCGACGCCGCCGGCGCCCGACGCGACGATCTGCTACCACTGCGGCGAGCGCAACCCGGACGCGCGCTGGCGTGCCGTGATCAACGGCAGCCCGCGCACGTTCTGCTGCGCGGGTTGCCAGGCGGTCGCGCAGACGATCCACGCCGCCGGGCTCGATGCCTTCTACGCGCAGCGCACCGCACCGGCCGATCGGCCCGTTGCCGGCGCGACGCCCGATGCCGCCGACGAATGGACGCGCTGGGACAGCGACGCTGCGCAGGCCGGCCTGACCCGCGGCGTCGCGGGTGGCGCGGTCGAGGTCTCGCTGCTGCTCGAGGGCATCCATTGCGGGGCCTGCATCTGGCTGCTCGAATCGTGGCTGGCGCGCCAGCCCGGGGTCGCCTCCGCGGCGGTCAACTTCGCCACGCGCCGCGCGCAGGTCGTCTACGCGCCGGACGCGACGCGGCTGTCGGCGCTGCTGCGCGCGGTCGCGCACATCGGCTACCGCGCGTATCCCTACGATCCGGCCCGGCGCGAGGCGCTCGCGCAGCGCGAGTCGCGCGCGCTGCTGCTGCGCCTCGCCGTCGCGGCGCTCGCGATGATGCAGGTGATGATGTTCGCGCTGCCGACCTACGTCACGGTCGACGGCGTCGAGGCCGCGCATCGGCGGCTGCTCGAATGGGCGAGCCTCACGCTCACGCTGCCGGCGCTGCTCTACTCGGCGGCGCCGTTCTTCGCGGGCGCGTGGCGCGACGTGCGGCTGCGGCGGCCCGGCATGGACGTTCCGGTCGCGCTCGGGCTCGCCGCCGCCTTCGCGGCGAGCGCGTGGGCGACCTTCCGGGGCGAAGGCACGGTCTACTACGACTCGGTGACGATGTTCATCGCGCTGCTGCTCGTCGCGCGCTACGTCGAGCTGGCGGCCCGGCGCCGCGCCGGCGACGCCGTGGAGATGGTGGCCAGGGCGCGCCCGGCCACCGCGCAGCGGCTGCCCGCCTGGCCCGCGAGCGAGGCGGTGGAGACCGTCGGCGCCGCCACGCTCGCGGTCGGTGACCTGATCCTCGTGCGCCCGGGCGACCTGATCGCGGCCGACGGCGAGGTCGTCGACGGCCGCGCGAGCGTCGAGGAGGCGATCCTCACCGGGGAGGCCCGGCCGCGCGCGAAGGCCGCCGGCGACGCGGTGCTCGCCGGCAGCGTCGTCGGCGACGGCGCCATCGTCGTTCGCGTGAGCGCCGCCGGCGGCGCGACGCGCCTCTCGGCGATCGAGCGGCTGGTCGATCGGGCGGCGAGCCAGCGCCCGCGCATCGCGCGCGTCGCCGACCGCGTCGCGGCATGGTTCGTCGCGGTGCTGCTGGTGCTCGCCGCGGCGACGGCGCTCGCCTGGTGGCAGATCGATCCGTCGCGGGTGCTGGCGATCACGTTCGCCGTGCTGGTGGTGTCGTGCCCGTGCGCGCTGTCGCTGGCGACACCGGCGGCGCTCGCCGCAGCGTCCGGCGCGCTCGGCCGCGCGCGCGTGGTCGTGGCCCGGGCCGACGCGCTGGAGACCCTCGCGCGCGTCACCCATCTCGTCGTCGACAAGACGGGCACGCTGACGACCGGCCGGATCACGCTGCGCGAGGTGCTGCCGCTGGCCGGCGAGACCGCCGCCGGCGCGCTCGACATCGCCGCGGCGCTCGAAGCGCGCTCCGAACACCCGCTCGCGATCGCCCTACGGGCCGCGGCCCCGGCGCCGCAGCACCCGGCGGTGGCCGACGTCGCGCTGCTGCCGGGCTACGGCGTGGAAGGAACGCTCGCAGGACGACTGTTGCGCCTCGGTCGCCCGGACTGGGTGGCGGCGCTCTCGAGCCGGCCGCTGCCCGCGTCGTCGCTGCCCGCCGATCCGGCGGCGACCGTCGTGGCGCTCGGCGACGCCTCGGGTCTGCGCGCCCTCTACGTGCTGGGCGATACGCTGCGGCCCGGCGCCCGCGAGCTGATCGCAAGGCTGGCCGGCCTGGGCGTCACGCCGGTGCTGCTGTCCGGGGACCGCAGGGAAAGCGTCGCGGCGGCCGCAGGCGCGCTGGGGATCGCGACGGCACGCGGCGAGCAGCTGCCCGAGGACAAGCGGGCGGCGATCGCCGCGCTGCAGGCGCACGGCGCGGTGGTGGCGATGGCGGGGGACGGCATCAACGACGCGCCCGCGCTCGCGCAGGCGCAGGTCTCGGTGAGCCTAGGCAGCGCCACGCCGCTGGCGCAATGGACGGCCGACGTCGTCGTGCTGTCGGACTCGCTGCCGCGCATCGCCGACGCCATCGCGCACGCGCGGCGGACGATGCGCATCGTCCGGCAGAACCTCGGCTGGGCGTGCGCCTACAACGCGATCGCGATTCCGGCCGCGGCGCTGGGGTTCGTGTCGCCGCTGGCGGCAGCGATCGGCATGTCGGCGTCGTCGCTGGTCGTGGTGGGCAACGCGCTGCGCCTGTCGCGGCTGCCGGTGCCGGCGGCGGCGGGCGGCCCGCGCGCCGCGGGTCGCGACGCCGCGAGCGCCGCCGCCGCGGCCCCGTGACACTGTTGCCGTCATGGACATCCTGCTGCTGCTGATTCCGCTCTCGGTCGTGCTGGCGCTGCTCATCGGCGCCGGCTTCTGGTGGTCGGTCGCGAGCGGCCAGTTCGACGACCTCGAGGGACCGGCGCACCGCATCCTGGCTGACGACGACGCGGTCGGGCCATCCCCGGGAACGTCGCCGGCCGCGGACGCCAACACGAAAGTCGGGGACGCGACCTTAACCGCGGTCAAACTTTTGGATGACGGTCACCGGTAAGATGGCGGCGGCGATGGACGGCGGCGGGATCGGTGTGTGCATGAGGCCGCCTGGGGGCAACCGTCCCGCGATACGCGCGGACGGCGGCGCAGGGAAACGGCGCGGCAGGCGCGGGTGACGCGGGGCAACGGCGGAGCGAAGACTATGGGTGCCGAAGGAAACAGCGCGATGGGTGCGGCAGCGACGTTCAACTACAAGGTCGTGCGCCAGTTCGCCGTCATGACGGTCGTCTGGGGCATCGTGGGCATGCTGGTCGGCGTGATCATCGCCGCGCAGCTGCTGTGGCCCGCCCTCAACTTCGACATCCCCTGGCTCTCGTACGGCCGGCTGCGGCCGCTGCACACCAACGCCGTCATCTTCGCGTTCGGCGGCTGCGCGCTGTTCGCTTCCGCCTATTACGTGGTCCAGCGCACCTGCCAGGTGCGCCTGTTCTCCGACGGCCTCGCCGCCTTCACGTTCTGGGGCTGGCAGGCGGTCATCGTGCTCGCCGCCGTCACGCTGCCCCTCGGCTACACGTCGGGCAAGGAATACGCGGAGCTCGAGTGGCCGATCGACATCCTGATCACGCTGGTCTGGGTCGCCTACGCCGTCGTGTTCTTCGGCACGCTCGTCCTGCGCAAGACGCCGCACATCTACGTCGCCAACTGGTTCTTCGGCGCCTTCATCCTGACCGTGGCGGTGCTGCACCTCGTGAACAGCGCGGAAATCCCGGTCTCGTTCTTCCCGATGAAATCCTACTCCGCGTACGCCGGCGTGCAGGACGCGATGGTCCAGTGGTGGTACGGCCACAACGCGGTCGGCTTCTTCCTCACCGCGGGCTTCCTCGGGATCATGTATTACTTCGTGCCCAAGCAGGCCGGCCGGCCGGTGTACTCGTACCGGCTGTCGGTCGTGCACTTCTGGGCGCTGATCTTCACCTACATGTGGGCGGGCCCGCACCATCTGCACTACACGGCGCTGCCCGACTGGACGCAGTCGCTCGGGATGGTGTTCTCGCTGATCCTGCTGGCGCCGTCGTGGGGCGGCATGATCAACGGCATCATGACGCTCTCGGGCGCGTGGCACAAGCTGCGCGACGACCCGATCCTCAAGTTCCTGATCGTGTCGCTGTCGTTCTACGGCATGAGCACGTTCGAGGGTCCGATGATGTCGATCAAGACCGTCAACGCGCTGTCGCACTACACCGACTGGACGGTCGGCCACGTGCACTCGGGCGCGCTGGGCTGGGTGGCGTTCATCTCCATCGGCGCCATGTACTACCTGCTGCCGCGGATGTTCGGCAAGACCGAGATGTGGTCGGTCAAGCTCATCACGCTGCACTTCTGGATCGCGACGATCGGCGTCGTGCTCTACATCGCGGCGATGTGGATCGCCGGCGTGATGCAGGGCCTGATGTGGCGCGCGGTCAACGCCGACGGCACGCTCACCTACTCGTTCGTCGAGAGCGTCAAGGCGACCTACCCGTTCTACGCGATCCGCCTGCTGGGCGGCACGCTGTTCCTCGGCGGCATGCTGATCATGGCCTGGAACATGGTGCGCACGATGGCCGGCGGGACGACCGTCGACGCGCCGATCCCCGCGACCGCGAGCGGCAAGCTCGCGCACGCCTAGCCCGCGCCCCGGCGCCCTCACGCGAGAACCAGGGAACCGAAGATGAAGCTCAACCAGGAAGTGATCGAGAAAAACGTCGGCTGGATGATCGTGCTGATCGTGCTGACCGTCAGCGTCGGCGGGCTGGTGGAGATCGTGCCGCTGTACTTCCAGAAGTCGACGACGGAGCCGGTGGCCGGCATCGTGCCGTATCCGCCGCTGCAGCTCACCGGGCGCGACATCTACCTGCGCGAAGGCTGCTACAACTGCCACTCGCAGATGATCCGGCCGTTCCGCGCGGAGACCGAGCGCTACGGGCACTACTCGGTCGCCGGCGAGTTCGTCTACGACCACCCGTTCCAGTGGGGCAGCAAGCGCACCGGGCCCGATCTCGCGCGCGTGGGCGGCAAGTACTCCGACGACTGGCAGCGCACGCACCTCAACAACCCGCGCGACGTCGTGCCGGAGTCGAACATGCCCGGGTATCCGTGGCTCGCGCGCACCCCGGCCTCCGCCGGCGACATCGAGGCCAAGATGATCGCGCTGCGGCGCGTCGGCGTGCCCTATACGGACGAGCAGATCAAGAAGGCGCCCGACGAGCTCAAGGGCAAGACGGAGCAGGACGCGCTGGTGGCGTACCTGCAGAACCTGGGCCTCGCGATGAAGAGCGCGAGGTAGGCGATGAACATCTACAGCGCCATCGCTACCGTGACCACCGTGCTGAGCTTCGTCGCGTTCCTGGGCATCGTCGCCTGGGCGTGGAGCAGCCGGCGCAGCAAGGCGTTCGACGAGGCCGCGAATGCGCCCTTCGCGCTGCCCGATGACGGCGCGGGCGAAGGCGTCACGGCGGACCAACATCGCGTGGAGAGGCGGTCATGAGCGATTTCACATCGGGTTTCTGGAGCTGGTTCATCATCGTCGTCACGCTCGTCTCGATCGCCTACTGCGGCTGGCTGCTGCTGACGACGTCCCGGGCCCGAATCCAGGCGCCGGCCGCGGGCCAGCCCGGCAAGGAGGTCGAGACCACCGGCCACGTCTGGGACGGCGACCTCGCCGAGTACAACAACCCGCTGCCGCGGTGGTGGATGTGGCTGTTCTGGATCACGATCGTGTTCTCGCTGGGCTACCTCGTCCTCTTCCCGGGGCTCGGCACGATCCCCGGAGTGCTCGGCTGGACGTCGACCGGCGCCTACGCCAGGGACCGCGCCGACGCCGAAGCGAAGGTGAAGCCGCTCTACGACAAGTACCTTGCGATGGACCTGAAGCAGGTGGCCGCGGATCCGGCGGCGCGCGGGATGGGCGAGCGGCTGTTCCTCAACAACTGCGCGCAGTGCCACGGCTCCGACGCCGGCGGGTCGCGCGGCTTCCCGAACCTGCGCGACAACGACTGGCTCTACGGCGGCGAGCCGGAGGTCATCCGCGATTCGATCACCAACGGCCGCATGGGCATCATGCCGCCGCTGGGCGCGGCGCTCGGCGACGAAGGCGTCAAGGACGTGGTCGCGTACGTGCGCTCGCTCTCCGGCCTGCCGCACGACGGCCTCAAGGCGCAGCTCGGCAAGCCGATGTTCCTGCAGAACTGCGCGGCCTGCCACGGCCCCGAAGGCAAGGGCACGCAGGCCCTCGGCGCGCCGAACCTGACCGATGCGATCTGGCTCTACGACAGTTCCGAGGCGACCATCGCCGAGGGCGTCAACAAGGGCCGCCACATCGGGATGGACCCGGCGCATCCGCCGATGCCCGCGCACAAGGACCTGCTGGCGCCGGGCAAGATCCAGGTGCTCGCCGCCTATGTCTGGGGGCTCTCGAACGAACCTGCGGCCAAGAAGTAGGTCACACGGTCATCGGGGCAGCCTGCGGGAACCGGGGTCCGTCCCCGGTTTTGCCCCCCATTTCCCGGTTTTCGCAGGCGCGACGTTTTCACCGTGAGCACCGCCGACAGGATCATTCCGATCGAACCCGCGCCGCCGGCTGCCGACGCTGCGGACGAGGTCGGCCTGTACGAGATCCGGCGCAAGATCTATCCGCGCGCGGTGTCCGGCCGCTTCGCCCAGTGGCGCTGGGCGCTGATCGTCGCCACGCAGGTCATCTTCTACGGCGGGCCGTGGCTCGTCTGGAACGACCGCCAGGCGGTGCTGCTCGACATCGCCGCGCGCAAGTTCTACATCTTCGGCCTCGTGTTCTGGCCGCAGGACGTCATCTACCTCACGGTCCTGCTGATCCTCGCCGCGCTGACGCTGTTCCTGGTCACCGCGATCGCGGGCCGCGTGTGGTGCGGCTTCGCGTGCCCGCAGACGGTCTACAGCGAGATCTTCCTGTGGATCGAGCGCAGGATAGAAGGCGACCGCCCGGCGCGCATCCGCCTCGACGCCGCGCCGATGTCGGCGCAGAAGCTCGGCAAGAAGGCCGCCAAGCACGGGGCGTGGATCGCCCTGTCGCTGTGGACGGGCATCACCTTCGTCGGCTACTTCACGCCGTTTCGCCCGCTGGTGGCTGCGCTTCCCGGTGATCTGTCCGGCACCGAGATCTTCTGGACGCTGTTCTACGGCTTCGCCACCTACGGCAACGCGGGCTGGATGCGCGAGCAGGTCTGCAAGTACATGTGCCCGTACGCCCGCTTCCAGTCGGTGATGTTCGACCGGGACACGCTCATCATCACCTACGACGCCGCGCGCGGGGAGCCGCGCGGCCCGCGCAGCCGCAAGGCGGACCGCACGGCGTCCGGCCTCGGCGATTGCGTCGACTGCGGCATCTGCGTGCAGGTCTGCCCGACCGGCATCGACATTCGCCGTGGCCTGCAGTACGAATGCATCGGCTGCACCGCCTGCATCGACGGCTGCAACCAGGTGATGGACAAGATGGGCTACGCGCACGGGCTGATCCGCTACGCGACGCAGGCGGCGCTCGCCAAGGGATACGACGCGAAGGCCGTCGTCAGGCGCATGCTGCGCCTGCGCACGCTCGTCTACATCGGGCTGCTGGGCGGCATCACCGCGGCGGCGGCGGTGTCGCTCGCGCTGAAAAATCCGCTGAAGGTCGACGTGATCCGCGACCGCGGCGTGCTCGCCCGCGAGACCGCCCCGGGGATCATCGAGAACGTCTACCGGCTGCAGATCATGAACACCGACGAGCGGCCGCACCAGTTCACGATCTCCGCGTCCGGCGTGCCCGGGTTGAAGGTCGTCGGCGTCGACGCCCCGGTCACGCTCGAGGGCGCCACGGCGCGCCTCGTGCCGATACGGCTGCAGGTGGCGGCGGACGCCGGGGACGCGGCGGCCGCGAAGCCGGGCGGCGGGCGCTCCGTCCGGGCGTCCGAGAAGATCGAGATCACCGTGCAGGCGACCGACGACCCGGGCATCGTCCGGCGCGAGCAGTCGAGCTTCCTCTTTCCGCACTGATCGCGAGGACCCATGCCGCCGACCCCCTCGACCGCCATGCCCGGGCACGCCGCGCCGGTTCCGCCGTGGTACCGCCAGCGCTGGCCGTGGCTGCTGATCGCGGGGCCGTTGATCGTCGTCGTCGCCGGCTTCATCACCGCCTACATCGCCTGGTCGACCGACGACGGCGTCATCGCCGAGGACTACTACAAGCGCGGGCTGCTGATCAACGAGTCGCTCGAGCGCAGCGCGCGCGGCGCCGAACTGGGGCTGGGCGCGATCGTGCACGTGGGCGGCGACGGCGCCGTGCGCGTCGACCTCACGGCGCCCGAGGGCTTCGCTCCGCCCGGGGCAATCACGCTGCGGCTCGTCCACGCGACGCGCGCCGGGCTGGATCGAAGCGCGGTGCTCGCACGCGATCCGCAAGGCGCGTACGGCGGGCGGGTCGAACCGCCGCCGGCGGGCCGGTGGCTCGTGAGCGTCGAGACCGAGAGCTGGCGGTTGCCGGCCGCCGAGGTCGCCGGCAGGCCGAACGAAGTGCGCCTCGGGACCGAGCGGGAAGCCCGTTGACCGCCAACGCACGCCGGCGCGGCGGCGCCACGAAGATCAGCGCAGGGTCGAGGAGGCAGCGATGGCAACGACGGGCAAGTTCGCACGGCGGTTGATGTGGATCCTGTGGCCGGGATTCCTGGCCGCGGCGGTGGCCAATACGGTGTTCTTCACGCTGTTCGACCCGTTCGACCTGCACTTCTTCGGCGCACCGCTCGACGTGTCGCGCGAGGTGATGTACACGATGGGCTTCTTTGGCTTCTGGCTGCTGGCCATGACGTCGTCGGCGCTGACGCTGCTGCTCGAAGGCACGCTGGGGGAATCCGGCCGTTCGACCGGGGACGGCGCCGGGCGTCCGCCGGGGTGCCCGCTGCCCGGCGATGCGCAATGCGCCGCCTTGCAGGAACAGGCGCGGGGACGCTAGGACACGGGGCCCGTCGTGCGCGCCCCGGAGCGCGCTCAGCAGTGGCGGCCGACCATCAGCTTGAGCGCGGCCGTGTCGAGCAGCTTCACCGCGCGGCCCTGGACCTGGATCATGCCTTCATCGTGAAAGCGCGAGAACAGCCGGCTCACCGTTTCGAGCTTCAGCCCGAGGTGGCTGCCGATCTCCTCGCGCGTCATCCGCAGCACGAACTGCGTGGACGAGTAGCCGCGGCTGCGGTAGCGGTCGGCGAGGCTCAGCAGGAACACCGCGAGGCGCTCCTCGGCGCGCATGCTGCCCAGCAGCAGCATGATGCCGTGGTCGCGCGAGATCTCGCGCGCCAGGAACTGGTGCAGGTTCTGCTGCAGCTGCGGCAGCGCGCGCGAGAGGTCCTCCAGGCGCTCGAACGGCAGCACGCAGACCTCGGTGTCCTCGAGCGCGATCGCCTGGCAGCCGTGGCGGTGGGTGCCGATGCCGTCCATGCCGACGATGTCGCCGAGGATGTGATAGCCCGCGACCTGCTCGCGACCGTCCTCGGCCAGCACGGTGGTCTTGAGCGAGCCCAGGCGCACCGCGTACAGCGAGTGGAACGTGTCGCCGGCGCGGTAGGCCGCGTCGCCCTTCTTCAGCTTCAGCCGCGAGTTGATCAGCGTGTCGATCTTCTGCACGTTCTCGGCGTCGAGTCCCAGCGGCATGCAGAGCTCGCGCATGCTGCACGTCATGCAGTGGGCCTTGAGGTCGCGGATCGAGATTACCGGGGCAGGCGCGCCTCCGGCCATTTGACGTATCGGCATCGGCGATGCGGTACCGGCGGCGGGCGCGGGTGATTTGGCGGGCATGGTCGGTGCGTTCCGGCGGCCGGGGATCGGGGCGGTCGTGGGGGCACTGCCGCCGGCGTGAGTCTAGCCTGAATTCACCGCGATGAACAGGAGGCCCGACCACCCCGTGGACGATCCCCGCAGGGGAGACGGCGTGCGGACGGGTGCCGGCGGCGCCCGGCGCGGACCGGCGCGCGAAGGAGCGGCGTGGCGATCTCCGCGCTGATCAGCGCCTGGCTCGCCGGCGTCCTCGGCGGCGCGCATTGCCTCGCGATGTGCGGCGGATTTCTCGCGGCGTTCTCGGCGGCGGGCAAGCCGGCGGGCATGCCGGTGCTGCCGGCTCGGGCACTCGCGCTGCGGCAGCTGCCGTACAACCTCGGCCGCATCACGACCTACGCCGTGCTGGGCGGCGCGTTCGGCGCAGTCGGCGGCGCGGCGGTCGTTGCCGCCGATTGGCTGCCGTTACAGCGAGCCCTGTTCGTCGTCGCCAACGTGTTCCTGCTGGCGCTGGCGGCCGCGATCGCCTGGAAGACGGACGCCTTCTCTGCGCTGCAGCGCGCGGGGGTGGCGCTGTTCCGGCGGATGGCGCCCGTGGTCGGCGCGCTGGCCGCGCGCGATGGGATTCCCGCCCGGTACCTGCTGGGCATGGTGTGGGGACTGGTGCCGTGCGGCCTGATCTACGGCGTGCTGCCGATCGCGCTGTTCGCGGGCGGCGCGCTCGAAGGCGCGGCAGTGATGCTCGCGTTCGGCCTCGGGACCCTGCCCAACCTCGTGGCCGCCGGCTGGTTCGTCGCCCGCGCGCGCACCTGGCTCGACGGCCGGGTTGCAAGGTACGCGACCGCGATCCTGCTGGCCGCCTTTGCCGCCGTCGGCATCTGGCGGGCGCTGTTCGGGCCGCTGTCGGTCGCCAACGGCGCGTTCTGCCTGGTGCCGTAGCCCGGGTTGAGCGCAGCGAAACCCGGGTGGTTGCGGCAACGGTCACGACCGCCCCGGGTTTCGCCTGCGGCTCAACCCGGGCTACGCATCTACGCATCCACGGATCGGCGTGGTCCGTCTGCGGGCGCCGTGGTCCCGTGCGAGAATCCCCGCCATGACCGCGCCGCGCCCGCTTGCGATCCCCGACCCGCGGTCGTTTCCGGATGCGGCGGCGGCGCCCGCGCCGGCCGCGGCGCTCTACCGCAGCGCGCTGGCGAGCCTGAACGCGGAAACCGGCGCGCGCCGCCGACGCGCACGACGGGCAGGCGCGGGCTGCGCTCGCGTCGATGCTGGCCGGCGACGGGACGCAGCTGGCGGCCCTGCTGGCCGGGGCCCCGTCGGTGGCGATCGCGCGCCATCTCTGGCGCCTGCTCGACGCCGCCTGGCGGGATGCCGCGGCGGAGGGCGAGGCGGGTCTCGCCATTACCGTGTTCGCCATTCCCGTGGTGGTCGTCGCCGGTCTCGAAGCGGCCCGGGGCGAGCGGACGCTGTCCGCCGTCCTGGCGGCGCCGGAGCGGCTCGGCGCGATCCTGCGCGAACACCGCGCGCTTGCCGGCAACCAGAGCTTCGCGCTCGCCAACGTCCTGGTCGGGGCCGAGGCGATCGACCTTCCGGCGCTGCCCGGACTCCTGCGGTGGCGGCGCCTGCCCGATGCGCGGGCAGGCGCCGCGGCGCTGCCCGAGCGCGCGCTCGCGCCGGCGCCGCTCTCGCTCGCCGCCGGCAGCGAGGCGGTGCACCTGCGCTTCCTGGTTGGCTCCGCCCTGGCCCGTCCCGGGGCCGACCTGCTGGCCGATACCCGGGTCGGAGCCTGGGGGCTCCCCTTGGCGCAGGAACTCTCGCGGCAGCTGGGCGACGGCGTCGCGACGGTGCTTGCCCTGCCCCGCGCGCCGCAGGGTCCGCTGCCGGCCGTTTGGCAGGGCCGCCTCGCCCAGCGCGAAGCCGCGGCGCAGATCTTCGCCGGCAACGCGCTGCGCAAGCTCCGCGGGTCGGTCGGGGAACCGACCGCCATCATCAGCGCCCATCGCGCCGCCGACGCGGCGCAGGGCGGCGAGTTGCGGCTGTCGCTGTCGTCGCCGTTCGAGCCGCGCGAGGCCGAGGGCTTCCGCTGCCCGCTGTACCCGCAGGACCGCGTCGGCGACGTGGCCACGATGCTCGCCGACCTGCTGCGCGACTGCCGCGTCGCCGACGTCAGGATGCTGGGGGGCGTGCACCCGGATCGCGACCCCGCGACCGGGCTGCCGGTCCTCTACAAGCCGGGGACGATACCGCCGCCGGCGGCGGCCGTCGTGCATTGAGCGTGACGGCCGCAGCGGCGACGGGCGGGGCGAGGCGGCTCGGGGTGCGCGCCGTTCCGAAGTCCCTGGATCCGGGGTTGCCGGCCACGCAAAGTCGAGCGGTGCTTGACGGTGCGCTGATTATAGAATACTGTATACAGAATCCAGAAAAAGGCGCCGCAGCGGGACCCCCTCGCCGCGCGACTTTCGCCCCGGGAGGAGACGCTTGGAAACCGCACGACCAGCGCATTCGCGTACTCATCGCCAAGGTCGGCCTCGACGGCCACGACCGCGGCGTGAAGATCGTCGCCCGCACGCTGCGCGACGCCGGCATGGACGTCATCTACACCGGGCTGCACCGGACGCCCGAGGAGGTGGTCGATGCCGCCGTGCAGGAGGACGTCGACGTCATCGGCATCAGCATCCTCTCCGGCGCGCACATGACGGTGTTCCCGCGCCTGCTGAAGCTGCTCTCCGACCGCGGCGCCGACGACATCCTCGTGGTCGGCGGCGGCGTCATCCCCGACCCCGACGTCGTGCAGCTGAAGGCGCTGGGCGTGCAGGAGATCATGCTGCAGGACACCCCGCCCGACGCGATCGTCGCGATGGTGCGGCGGACGGTCGCCGAGCGCGGCCCCCGCTGACGCGCACAGGAGGGCACGATGGAATCCTGGACCTTCCCGCCGCGCTACGACCCCGATTACCTGCCGCCGTCGGATTCGCGCTACTGGTACCCGCGGCGCGAGACGATGCCGCGCCGCCGAGCGCGAGCACGCCATCCTCGAGCGGCTCAAGCAGGTCACGCGCCACGCGTGGGACAACGCGCCGTTCTACCGCCGCAAGTGGCAGGAGGCGGGCTTTCATCCCGACCACCTGCGCTCGCTCGAGGACTTCGAGTCGAAGGTGCCGGTGATCGCGAAGAAGGACCTGCGCGACGCGCAGTCGCGCGTGCCGCCCTTCGGCGACTACCTGTGCATCCCGGACAGCGAGATCCACCACATCCACGGCACGTCCGGAACGACCGGCCGCCCGACGGCGTTCGGCATCGGGCGCGCCGACTGGGACGCGATCGCCAACGCGCAGGCCCGGATCATGTGGGGCATGGGCATCCGTCCCGGCGACACCGTGTTCATCGCCGCGATCTTCAGCCTCTACCTGGGCTCGTGGGGCGTCGCTCGCCGGAGCCGAGCGCCTGCGCGCGAAGGCGTTTCCGTTCGGCGCCGGCGCGCCCGGCATGACGGCGCGCGCCGCGATGTGGCTCGACGCGATGAAGCCGTCCGCGTTCTACGGCACGCCGTCGTTCGCGCTGCACCTGGCCGAGGTCGCGCAGTCCGAGGGCTTCGACCCGCGCGCGTTCGGCCTGAAGACGATGTTCTTCTCCGGCGAGCCCGGCGCCTCCGTGCCGGGCGTGCGCGACCGCATCGCCGACGCGTACGGCGCGCACGTGATCGACTGCGGCTCGATGGCCGAGATGACGCCGTTCATGAACGTCTCCGGCACGCGCCGAGACCGACGGCATGCTGTGCTGGCAGGACATCATCTACACCGAGGTCTGCGACCCGAAGACGTTCCACCGCGTGCCCTACGGCCAGCGCGGCACGCCCGTCTACACCCATCTCGAGCGGACGTCGCAGCCGATGATCCGGCTGATGTCCGGCGACCTCACGCTGTGGGAGGACGGCCCCAATCCGTGCGGCCGCACCTACCCGCGGCTGCCGCAGGGCGTGTTCGGCCGCATCGACGACATGTTCACGATCCGCGGCGAGAACGTGTATCCGAGCGAGGTCGACGCGGTGATGAGCAGGCTCGCCGGCTACGGCGGCGAGCACCGGATCGTGATCTCCCGCGAGGGCGCGATGGACGAGCTGCTCGTCCGCGTCGAGGCCGCGGCGCCGGTGCACGCCGGCGGCGAGGCGAGCGTGCACGCGCTGCGCGACGAGACCGCGAAATCGCTGCTGAAGATGCTCGGCCTGCGGGCCAGGGTCGAAGTCGTGGCGCCGGGGACGTTCCCGCGCACCGACTTCAAGGCGAAGCGCGTGATCGACGATCGCGAGGTGTTCCGCGAGATGAACCAGCGCCTCGGCTCGGCAGCTGATGGCGTACGTCGCCGTCCGCGGACCTGGTCGCCGGCGTGTCTCGCCGGCGAAGTGCGCGCCATCGCGCGGATGCTGTCGCGGGCCGAGGCCGGCGCCGCGGAAGCCCGGCCGGCGCTCGACGCGATGTTCGCGCACGCCGGGCCGCGCGCACGTCGTCGGCATCACCGGCGTCCCCGGCAGCGGCAAGTCGACGCTGGTCGCGCTGCTGGCCGCGGCCATCCGCCGCTCGGGCCGCAAGGTCGGCATCGTCGCGATCGATCCGTCGAGCCCGTTCTCCGGCGGCGCCATTCTCGGCGACCGCATCCGGATGGGCGAGCTCGGCGGCGATCCGGGCGTGTACGTGCGCAGCATGGCCACGCGCGGCGCGCTGGGCGGCCTGGCGCGAGGCACGCTGGAGGCCGTCGACGTGCTCGACGCCGCCGGCTACGACGTCGTGATGATCGAGACCGTCGGCGTCGGGCAGGACGAGGTCGACGTCGCGCGCGCGGCGCACACCACCGTCGTCGTCTCCGCGCCCGGACTCGGCGACGACATCCAGGCGATCAAGGCCGGCATCCTCGAGATCGCCGACATCCACGTCGTCAGCAAGTGCGACCGGCCCGACGCGAACAAGACCATCGCCGAGCTCAAGAACATGCTCGCGATGGCGATCGGAAAAGTGGGGATCGCAAAGGGGTCAGACACTACTTTCGACGAGATCGCCCCAATGCCGCTCGTGTCGACGAAAGTAGTGTCTGACCCTACTTTTGCGATCCCCACTTTTCCGGCGTGGCGGCCGCCGGTCATCGCGACCAGCGTGGTGCGCGATCAGGGCGTCGCCGACCTCGTCGCGGCGATCGACGGCCACCGCGAGGCGCTGGCGGCGAGCGGCGAGATCAGGACGCGCCGCGCGCTGATCGCCGAACGGCGGCTGCTGAAGGCCGGCGAGGAGATCCTGCGCGACCAGTTCGCGCGGCATCGACACGGCAAGGTCTCGCCGCTGCTCGGACAACTGGAGTCGAGGACGCTCTCGCCGCATGCCGCGGCGATCCGGCTCCTGCGCGAACTCAACCTTGGAGGACAGTCATGATCGATCGGGAAACGCAGCGCGCGCTGGCAGCGCAGGTGGCAGCCTGGGAGCGCGACGAGGTTGCGAAATTCGTCGCCCGCGCGCCGGAGCGGCAGCCGGAATTCACGACGCTCGGCGGCTTCCCGGTCAAGCGCACGTACACCGCGCTCGACGTTGCAGATACGCCGCCGGAGGACATCGGACTGCCCGGCCAGTACCCGTACACGCGCGGGCCGTACCCGACGATGTACCGGGGCCGCACCTGGACGATGCGCCAGATCGCCGGCTTCGGCACCGCCGAGGACACGAACCAGCGCTTCAAGTACCTCATCGCGCAGGGACAGACCGGCCTGTCCACCGATTTCGACATGCCCACGCTGATGGGCTACGACAGCGACCACCCGATGAGCGAGGGCGAAGTCGGCCGCGAGGGTGTCGCGATCGACACGCTCGCCGACATGGAGCACCTGTTCGACGGCATCGACCTCGAGAAGATCTCGGTGTCGATGACGATCAATCCGAGCGCGTGGATCCTGCTCGCGATGTACGTCGCGCTCGCGCAGAAGCGCGGCTACGACCTGAACAAGCTCTCGGGGACGATCCAGGCCGACATCCTGAAGGAGTACCAGTCGCAGAAGGAGTGGGCGTTCCCGATCGCGCCGTCGGTGCGCATCGTGCGCGACTGCATCACCTACTGCGCGCGCAGCATGAAGCGCTACAACCCGATCAACATCTCGGGCTACCACATCTCCGAGGCCGGCAGCTCGCCGGTCGACGAGGTCGCGTTCACGATGTGCAACCTCATCACCTACGTCGAGGAGGTGACGAAGACCGGGATGCACGTCGACGAGTTCGCGCCGCGGCTCGCGTTCTTCTACGTCTGCCAGGCCGATTTCTTCGAGGAGATCGCGAAGTTCCGCGCCGCGCGGCGCGTCTACGCCAAGATCATGAAGGAGCGCTTCGGCGCGAAGAATCCCGAGTCGATGCGGCTGCGCTTCCACTGCCAGACCGCGGCGGCGTCGCTGACCAAGCCGCAGTACCAGATCAACGTCGTGCGCACCGGCCTGCAGGCGCTGGCGGCGGTGCTCGGCGGCGCGCAGAGCCTGCACACCAACGGCATGGACGAGGCGTTCGCCATTCCCACCGAGGAGGCGATGAAGATCGCGCTGCGCACGCAGCAGATCGTCGCCGACGAGAGCGGCGTGGCCAGCGTCGTCGATCCGCTGGGCGGCTCGTATTTCGTCGAGAGCCTGACCACGCAGTACGAGCGCGCCATCTTCGCGATCATCGACGAGGTCGACCGCGGCGGCGGCACCATCAAGATGACCGAGCAGAGCTGGTTCCAGCGCCGGATCGCCGACTTCGCCTACGAGACCGCGCTGAAGAAGGCGAGCGGCGAGAAGCCGGTGATCGGCGTCAACAAGTACGTCGAGCCCGACGAGAAGTTCGACATCGAGCTGCACCCCTACGATGCGACGACCGCGGACCGGCAGATCGCCCGCCTGCAGCGCGTGCGCCGCGAGCGCGACAACGCGAAGGTCGCCGCGCTGCTCGACCGGCTGATCGAGGTGGCGAAGGACGAGCGGCAGAACATCATGCCGGTCACGATCGAGCTGGTCGCGGCGGGCGCGACGATGGGCGACATCATCGAGCGGCTGAAGACGCTCTGGGGCACGTACCGCGAGACCCCGGTGTTCTGACCTGCGCGGCGGCGCAGCGGGAACTCATACGGGAGTCGTGCCCATGTCACTGTCCGCGGATTCGACCGCAGGCCTCATCGCCCGCTTCCTGAAGGCGCGCGGCGTCGACCGCGTGTTCGGCCTTTGCGGCGGGCACATCATGCCGATCTGGATGCGCCTCGACGCCGAGGGCATCGCGCATCGTCGACGTGCGCGACGAGCGCGCCGCCGTGCTACATGGCGCACGCCTACGGGGAGCTGACCGGCGCGCTTCGGCGTCGCGCTGGTGACCGCGGGGCCCGGCGTCACCAACGCCATCACCGGCATCGCCAACGCGCACGTCTCGCGCGCGCCGGTGCTGGTCCTGTCCGGCGTGCCGCCGCGGCCGCAGGAGAACCGCGGCGCGCTGCAGGACATCGTGCACACCGAGCTCGTGCGCTCGATCACGCGCTACGCGCGGACCGTGCGCGAGCCGGCGCTGGTGCTGCGCGAGCTCGACGAAGCCGTGGCGCGCGCGCTGGGCGAGGGCGGCGAGCCCGGTCCCGCCTACCTGGATTTCCCGACCGACACGCTGCGCGCGGAAGTGCCGCGCGCGCTGCAGCGCGACGAGCACCTGCGGCCGAAGCCGCGTCCGCTCCTGCCGCCCGACCCGCAGCGCGTCGCACGCGGCGATGGACGTGCCTGTGGTCGGCGCGGCGGCCGCTCGTCATCAGCGGGCGCGGCGCGCGCGGCGGCGGGTCCCGCGCTGCGTGCGCCTGCTCGACCGGCTGGGCGCCGCGTATCTCGACACCGGCGAGAGCCGCGGCCTCGTGCCCGACGACCATCCGTCGCGTCGTGGCCGCGATGCGCGGCACCGTGATGCAGGAGGCCGACGTCGTGCTCACCGTCGGCCGCCGGCTCGATTTCCAGCTCGCGTACGGCTCGCCCGCGGTGTTCGGCGACGCGCGCTTCGTGCGCATCGCCGACGTCGCCGCCGAGCTGCGCGACAACCGGCGCGGCGACGTCGAGATCCTCGCCGACTGCCGGCGGCGGCGCTTGCGCGCGATCGTCGACGCGGCGGGCGCGCGCGCGCCGGCGCTCGACCGCGACTGGGCGCGCGGGCTGCGCTCGCGAGCACGACGAGCGCGCGCGCAAGCTGCGCGCCGCGATGGCAGGACGCGCCGTCGGACAGCGCCGGACGCATCCACCCGAACCGCCTGCTCGCCGCGCTGCAGCGAGCAGCTGCCGCCGGACGCCATCGTGGTCGCCGATGGCGGCGATTTCCTCAGCTTCGCGCGCGTCGGCCTCGCCGCGACGACCTGGCTCGACCCGGGATCGCTCGGCTGCATCGGCGTCGGCACGCCGTTCGGCATCGCCGCGAGCCTCGCCTGCCCCGACCGGGTGGTCCTGGTGGCCACCGGCGACGGCGCGTTCGGCTTCAATGCGATGGAAATCGACACCGCGGTGCGCCACCGCGCGCCGGTGCTGATCGTCGTCGCCAACAACGGCGCGTGGCAGATCGAGGTCCACGACCAGGCGCGAGACGCACGGCAAGGTGGTCGGCACGCGCCTGCAGTTCGCCGACCACGCGGCGATGGCGCGCGCGTTCGGGATGCACGCCGAACGGGTCGAGCGCGCGGAGGATCTCGCCGGCGCCATCGCGCGCGCGCTCGCCGCACGGCCCGCGCTGCTCGACGTGGTCGTCACGCCCGACGCCGTGTCGTCCGACGCGAAGAGCGGGCTCGCGTGGGTGCCCGACCTGCAGCCGCTGGCCGCGTGGGACGAGGCCGAGCGCCGCTGGCGGGCTGGGGGATAATGGAGTCTGACCCTCAACGCATGCTCCTCGACTACCTCGAATTCGCACCGGCGGCGCCCGCGCCCGACATCGCCTCGTCGGCGGCGCTGATCGGCCGCGCGACGGCCGGCGCGGAGCTTCGCCTGCGCGACTGCGCGACCGTACGCGCCGACGGCGAGTGGATCCGCATGGGCGCGAACGTGTACTTCGGCGAGCGCGCGACCGTGCACATCGCCGACGGCGTGCTGGGCACGCTGATCGGCGATGACGTGACCGTCGGCCGTTACGGCCTCGTGCATGCGTGCACACTGGGGGAGGGGGTGGTGATCGGCGAGGGCGCGTCGGTGCTGGACGGCGCCGTGGTCGGCCCCTACGCGCTGCTCGCCGGGGACTGCCTGGTGCCTCCGCGCAAGCACCTCCCGGGCGGCTTCCTGTACGCCGGCAATCCGGCGCAACCGGTGCGCGCGATCACGCGCGCGGAGGTCGCGGAGATCGCCCGCGACATCCGTGCCGGTCGCAACAACGCGCAGGTGGCGGCCGGCGCGCTGCCGCCGCTGTCGCTGGCGCCGTTCGTTCCCGACGCGGCGCGCGGCGGGCCGCTGCACACCTACGCCGGCCACTCGCCGCGGGTCACGCGGGCGTTCATCGCGCCGACGTCCGCCGTCGTCGGCATGGTCGAGGTCGGCGAATCGGCGAGCGTCTTCTTCGGTTGCGTCGTCGCGGCGGGCGGGGCGCGCATCGTCATCGGACCGCGGACCAACGTGCAGGACAACTCGATCCTGGTCACCGATCGCGCGCGCGGCGACCTCGTGATCGGCGCCGGCGCCACGATAGGCCACAACGCGCAGATGGGCTCGGCGCGGATCGGCGACGACGCGCTGATCGGCATGGGCTCGCGGATGGACGATGAAGTGATCGTCGAGGCCAACGGCTGTGTCGCCGCAGGCGCGTGGGTCGAGCGCGGCGCGGTCGTGAAGTCGGGGTGGATCTGGGCCGGGCGCCCCGCGCGGCCGTTCCGCGAGATCAAGCCGGCCGAGCACCAGGCGTTCGGCCGCTTCCGGGACATCTACGTCGGCTACTCGGCCGCGTACCGCGTCGAGCCGGCGCGGCGCGGCAACGGGTAGCGGCGCGACGCAGGCGCCGGCTATCGGTCCGCGCCCGGGGGCGGCGCAATCGGTGCGGGAACGCTCACCTGCACGTTGATCGCCGCGTTGGACAGGTGCGCGCGGACGAGCGCCGCCGCGCCGTCGGCATCGTGCGCGGCGATCGCGCGCAGGATCTGCTCGTGCTCGACCCAGATCGCCTTGCGGTACTCGCGGTGCTGGAGCACCTCGCGCATCGCGCGGCGCAGGTGATTCCACAGCCCCGTCATGGTGTCGACGAACAGCCGGTTGCCGGAGACCTCGTAGAGATACATGTGGAACTGCATGTCCGCGGCGATCAGCGCCGCCATCGAGCCGGCGCGCAGCGCCCGCGCGCCGGCGTCGATCCGCTGCCTGCCGCGGGCGAGGTCCTCGGGCGTCGCGTTGCGCGCCGCAAGCGCCGCGGCGAGCGGCTCGATCCCCAGCCGCAGCTCGTAGATCCAGCGCATGAAGTCGCGGTCGAGCGGGGCAACCATCAACCCGCGCCGCCCTGCCTCGACCAGGAACTTCTGCTGCTTCAGCATGAGCAGGGCCTGCCCGACCGGCTGCCGCGACACCGCCAGCTTTCCCGCCACGCTCTCCTGGGTCAGCCGTTCGCCCGGCGCCAGGCGGCCCTCGCAGATCGCGTCGAGTATCGCGTGGTAGGCCTGCTCCACCATCGTCTGCTGCGGCTGGATGGACTCCATCGAGGGTGCGGTGTCGAGGTCGGGTGGGCGCATGCGGATTCGGTCCGCGCATCGCGGGGGCGGGCCGCATCGACGATGATACCGTGCCGGGAGCACAGCCAAGCCGAACCCCGACGGCCGAACCGTATAATCGAGGCTTCCAGCCACCCGACCTCCCGCCATGAACCTCGACCGCGTCCCCGCCGGCAAAGACGTACCCAACGACTGCAACGTCATCATCGAGATCCCGATGCACGGCGACCCGATCAAGTACGAGGTCGACAAGGAGACGGGCGCCGTGTTCGTCGACCGCTTCATGTCGACGGCGATGCACTACCCGTGCAATTACGGCTACGTTCCGCGGACGCTCTCCGACGACGGCGATCCTAGCGACGTCCTCGTGCTCTCGCCGGTGCCGCTCATCACCGGCGTCGTCGTGCGCTGCCGGCCGATCGGGATGCTGAAGATGGAGGACGAGGCGGGCGGCGACGCCAAGATCCTGGCGGTGCCGATCGACAAGCTCTCGGGCCTCTATCGCCAGATCCAGTCGCCGCGCGACCTGCCCGAGATCACCACGCAGCAGATCGCGCACTTCTTCGAGCACTACAAGGATCTCGAGCCGGGGAAGTGGGTGCGCATTTCCTCCTGGACCGGCCCGGAAGAGGCGAAGCGGGAGATCGTCGACAGCGTCGCGCGGTACGACGCCGCGATCGCGCAGAAGACGTAGCCCGGGTTGAGCGAAGCGCAACCCGGGGGCCGTCGCCCACGCCCGCCGCCAGCTGGCGTTCCCGGTGTTGTTCGTGCTGCTGTGGAGCACGGGCTTCATCGCCGCCAAGTACGGGCTGCCGTACGCACCGCCGCTCACCTTCCTGCTCTATCGCTTCGTGCTGGTCGCGCTGCTGATGGCGGCGGTTGCGCTCGCCACCGGCGCGACGTGGCCGCGCGAGGCGCGCCAGATCGGGCACGTCGCGGTCGCCGCCTGGCTCGTCCACGGCGTCTACCTGGGCGGCGTGTTCCTGTCGCTCGCCGCCGGCATGGCGGCGGGCATCAGCGCGATGCTCGTCGGGCTGCAGCCCATCCTCACCGCGCTGATCGCGCGGGCGTGGCTGGGGGAGCGCGTCGTGCCGCGGCAGTGGCTGGGCCTCTTCCTCGGCGTTGCGGGCGTATGGCTCGTGGTCCGCGGCAAGGCGAGCTTCAGCGGCGACCTGGCCGTACTGCTGCCGTCGGCGTTCGCGCTCGTCGGCATCAGCGTCGGGACGCTCTACCAGAAGCGCTACTGCGCGCGGATCGACATGCGCAGCGGCGCGGTGATCCAGTTCGGCGCCTGCGCGCTCGCCTACCTGCCGCTCGTGCTCCTGCTCGAAGGCGCGCCGGTGCGCTGGACCCACGAGTTCGTCTTCGCGATCGGCTGGTCGGTCGTGGTGCTCTCGGTCGGTGCGATCAGCCTGCTCTACTGGCTGCTGCGGCACGACGCTGCGTCGAGCGTGGCCCGGCTCTTCTTCCTGGTGCCGCCGGTGACCGCGGTGATGGCGTGGTTCATCTTCGGCGAAGCGCTCGACGCGGCGGCGATCGCCGGGATGGCGCTCACCGCCGTCGCCGTCGCGCTGGCGCGGCCGCCAGGGGTCCGGTGAGGATACGGTCAGGCGGTCAGGCCGGCCCCGGATTTCGCTGTCGCTCAATCCGGGCTACCGGACAGGGCAACGCCACCGTGCAGCCCGGATTGAGCGACAGCGAAATCCGGGGCACGCGTGCCTGCGCCTCAATCCGCGTCGCGGACGATCCGGGTGCCCGCGATGCGGTCGTGCAGGAACGCGCGTTCGGGATCGATCCATGCCCACGCGTAGTTCAGCGCGGCGAGCCAGAGCGCATAGCGCGCCGCCCCCGTCGGCTTGAGCGCGACGTAGGCGGCGAGGGCGAGCGCAGGACCGATCCAGGCGGCCGCGAAGCGGACGATTGCCGAACGGCGGTCCACGGGTGCGCCGTCGCGCAGGGTGAGGTGCATGCGCCAGGTCTTCATCGGCAGCGTGCGCCGGCCGCCCGACCAGGACCAGCAGAAGTAAACGGCGGCGACGCCGAACAGCGCGGCGAACAACACCAGGCGCGGGGTCGTCGCGGGGAGCGGGACCGGCCCGAGGGCCGACGCACCGGTTTCCGGGGACACCCACGGGGCGAGCAGGAAGCCCGTGCCGAGCAGCACCGCACCCAGCAGCAGCCCTTCGTAGGCCACCGAGGCGAGACGCCGCGCCAGCGATGCGGGCGCGTTCGCCACGGGCCCTGCCGGGGGACGGTCGCCCGCCGCCGAGGTGAGCGGTCCGGCGGCGGCCCGGGGCATGCGCGGTGCCGGCCGGTCAGCGCGGCGCAGGCAGCGCGCCGGGTGCCGGGGGGTGGTCGGCGTCGGATTGGCGGGCAGCGCCGGCGCCGGCCCTGCCGGCGTGGCGCCGGGCACCGGGGAGGGTCCCGCGGGCCTCGCGCCGCCCGGCGCGGGGGCAGGTCCCGCCGGGCGCAGCGGCGATCCCGGCGGCGGCTTGGCCGCGAGCTCGCGCCGGGTCTCGGGCGGCAGGCTCTGGTACTCCTCCCATTTCTGCTTGACGTCCTGCTTCTTCTCGGGCGGCAGGGTCTTCATCGACTTGTACTGCTCGCGCGCGACCCGCCGCTGGTCGGGCGAGAGCTCGACCCACGGGCGCATCTGCTGCTGCACCCGCTGTTGCTCGTCGGGGGACATCTTGGGGTAGCGCTGCGCGATGCCGCGCCACTTCTGCTTGCGTTGCGTATCGAGCTGGTTCCAGTCCTGCTCGAGCGGCGCGAGGACCTGCTTTTCGGCCGCCGGGAGGTCCTTCCACGACGGAGCGCCGACGACGATCGCCTGCGCAAAGGCGCCTGCGGCCGGGAAGGCCGCAAGCGCCGCGCACAGGAGGAGGGTGCGCGCTAGTCGGAGACTTGCTTCAGCCAATTCTGGAATCCCCGGTCCAGGTAGGCGTCGATCGGCAGGTCCGAGGACAGGATCGCGGCGTCCGTTTCCTCGATGTCCTTCAACTGCTGATAGGCCTGCCACTGCTGGTACCCGAACCCGCTCGCGACGATCACCAGAATCCCGAGCCAGAGCTTGTAGTTCGGGCGCGACGTGCGGCCGCCGCCCACGGCGCCGGTGCCGGCGCCGGCCAGCGCCGGGGTCATCCGCATCGCGGTCGCGCGCTTCGGATCGCTGATCCGGGCGAGGGCTTCGGCCCTCGCGAGCTGCAGCTTGTACGCCGTCCCAGCCCTGAGGTTCGCCGTGCCGTCGTCGAGGTAAGCCGTTAATTTCTTTGCGAAATCGCTGTCTTTGCCGTTCATAGCGTAATGCCCTTGGACTTGAGCGACTCGGCAAGTGCGTGAACGGCCCGCGAGCAGTGGGTCTTCACGCTGCCTTCGGAACACCCCATCGCCGCCGCTGTCTCCGCGACGTCGAACTCTTCCCAGTAACGCAGCAGAAAGGCTTCCCGTTGACGCGCCGGCAGGCGCGCGAGGGCATCTTCGATGAATGTCATAATCTGGCCTCTTTCGAATTGCTCGGCGGGATCGACTGTCGCGTTCGAGTCCGATTTCGCGGCAAGAGTTTCCAGTGGATCGAAATCGTCGTCCTTTTCGTCTCTTTTCCCCAGCGCGGAGAGCAGCGTCGTCCACGTCGATCGGACCTTCTGGCGGCGGAAATGGTCGTGGATCGTGTTCTGCAGGATGCGCTGGAACAGCATCGGCAGCTCGCCGGCGGGCTTTCCGGAATATTTCTCGGTCAGCTTGAGCATCGCGTCCTGGACGACGTCGACCGCCCCGTGCTCGTCCCGGAGCGCGAACATGGCCTGCTTGAAGGCGCGCCGCTCGACCTCCGCGAGGAACGCCGAAATTTCTTGAAAGGTGGCCAGGAGGAGGTCCGTCCGCAGTCGAAGGCGCCCCATTATAGGGGGGTATGGCAGATGCGCCATTGTGCGCCGCAACGGACTTGACCGTGGCAGGCGGTGCGGGTAAGGTTGCGCCATCGGCCGGGAACGGCCGATGTTGTGCTGCAATATCGCGGTTGCAGTGCCCCCTCCGGCGGCGCCAAAAGCGCCCACTGAGCATCCCCCGGGGCGCGACCGTAGTTGGCACTATCGCGGCTATCTACCCGATCAAAGCCTTGGTGGGCGCGTCCATCCTCGTTGCGCGCCGTGCAGTAGTGCAGAGTCTCGCGCCCGCGGTCGCCTTGCGATCCGGCGTCGGGGATGGCCACCATCTCGCTTAGGGCAATTCCATGCAACTTACGGGTGCAGAAATCGTCATCCGCTGTCTTGCGGAGGAGGGCGTCGAGTACGTCTTCGGCTATCCGGGCGGCGCCGTGCTCAACATCTACGACGAGTTCTTCAAGCAGGAGAAGGTGAAGCACGTCCTCGTGCGCCACGAGCAGGGCGCGGTGCACGCGGCCGACGGCTACTCGCGGTCGAGCCACAAGGTCGGCGTCTGCCTCGTGACCTCCGGACCTGGCGTGACCAATGCCGTCACGGGGATCGCCACCGCCTACATGGACTCGATCCCGATGGTCGTGCTGACGGGCCAGGTCCCGACGCACGCGATCGGCCAGGACGCCTTCCAGGAGTGCGACACGGTCGGCATCACGCGCCCGTGCGTCAAGCACAACTTCCTGGTGAAGGACGTCAAGGACCTCGCGGTCACGATCAAGAAGGCCTTCTATCTCGCGGCGACCGGCCGGCCAGGCCCGGTGCTGGTGGACATCCCGAAGGACGTCACGCAGGCCTCGACCGAGTTCACGTATCCGAAGACCGTCTCGCTGCGCTCGTACAACCCGGTGACCAAGGGCCACGCGGGGCAGATCAAGAAGGCGGTGTCGCTGCTGCTCGAGGCGAAGCGCCCGATGGTCTACGCCGGCGGCGGAGTCATCCTCAACAACGCGGCGCCCCAGCTCACGCGCCTCGTGCGCCTGCTGGGCTTTCCCTGCACCAACACGCTGATGGGCCTCGGCGGCTTCCCGGGCACCGATCCGCAGTTCACCGGCATGCTCGGCATGCACGGGACCTACGAATCCAACATGGCGATGCAGAACTGCGACGTGCTGATCGCCGTCGGCGCGCGCTTCGACGACCGCGTCATCGGCAACCCGGAGCACTTCTTCCGCGCCGACCGCAAGATCATCCACATCGACATCGACCCGTCGTCGATCTCCAAGCGCGTGAAGGTCGACGTGCCGATCGTCGGCTACGTCGCCGACGTGCTCGACGAGATGCTGAAGCTGATCGAGTCCTCGGGACAGCGCCCGGACCCGGCGGCGCTCAAGGCGTGGTGGGGAGAGATCAAGGACTGGCAGCGCAACGACTGCCTGCGCTACGACCGCAAGAGCGCGCTGATCAAGCCCCAGCTCGTGATCGAGAAGCTCTACGAGCTTACCAAGGGCGACGCGTTCATCACCTCCGACGTCGGCCAGCACCAGATGTGGGCGGCGCAGTACTACAAGTTCGACAAGCCGCGCCGCTGGATCAACTCCGGCGGCCTCGGCACCATGGGCTTCGGCCTGCCGGCGGCGATGGGCGTGCAGATGGTGAACCCGGGCGCCACCGTCGCCTGCGTGACCGGCGAGGCGTCGATCCAGATGTGCATCCAGGAGCTCTCCACCTGCAAGCAGTACCACATCCCGATCAAGATCGTGAACCTCAACAACCGCTACATGGGGATGGTGCGGCAGTGGCAGGAGTTCTTCTACGGCAACCGCTACGCCGAGTCGTACATGGACGCGCTCCCGGATTTCGTCAAGCTGGCCGAGGCCTACGGCCACGTCGGCATGAAGATCGAGAAGCCCGGCGACGTCGAGGGCGCGCTGAAGGAGGCCTTCAAGCTGAAGGACCGGCTGGTGTTCATGGACTTCATCACCGACCAGAAGGAGAACGTGTTCCCGATGGTGCCGGGCGGCAAGGGGCTCACCGAGATGATCCTCTACGAGGAGCTCTGAGCCATGCGCCACATACTGTCCATCCTGGTCGAGAACGAAGCCGGCGCGCTGTCGCGGATCTCGGGCCTGTTCTCGGCGCGCGGCTACAACATCGAGTCGCTGACCGTCGCGCCGACCGAGGACGTCACGATGTCGCGGATGACGATCGTCACCGTCGGCTCCGACGACGTGATCGAGCAGATCACCAAGCAGCTGAACAAGCTGGTCGACGTGGTCAAGGTCGTCGACCTCACCGAGGGCAACCACATCGAGCGCGAGCTGATGCTGGTCAAGGTGCGCGCGGCGGGCAAGGACCGCGAGGAGATGAAGCGGCTCGCCGACATCTTCCGCGGCCGCATCCTCGACGTCACCGACAAGAGCTACACGATCGAGCTCACGGGCACCGGGTCGAAGCTCGACGCGTTCCTGCAATCGATCGAGCCCGGCGTGATCCTCGAAACGGTGCGCACCGGCGCGTCGGGGATCGGGCGGGGCGAACGGATACTGCGAATCTAAACGGAGGAATGATGAAGGTCTATTACGAAAAGGATGCCGATCTCTCGCTCATCAAGGGGAAGAAGGTCACGATCGTCGGCTACGGCTCGCAGGGCCATGCGCACGCGCTCAACCTGCACGAATCGGGCGTCAAGGTCACCGTCGGGCTGCGCAAGGGCGGCGCGTCGTGGGACAAGGCGAAGAAGGCCGGGTTGAAGGTCGCGGAGGTCGCCGACGCGGTCGCCGGCGCCGACATCGTGATGATGCTGATGCCCGACGAGCACATCGCCGCGCAGTACAAGGACGGCGTCGAGCCCAACATCAAGAAGGGCGCCACGCTGGCGTTCGCGCACGGCTTCAACATCCACTACGGGCAGGTCGTGCCGCGGGCCGACCTCGACGTCGTGATGATCGCCCCGAAGGCGCCCGGGCACACGGTGCGCTCGACCTACGTGCAGGGCGGCGGCGTGCCGATGCTGATCGCCGTCCACCAGGATGCGAGCAAGAAGGCGCGCGACCTCGCGCTGTCGTACGCCGCGGCGATCGGCGGCGCCCGCGCCGGCGTGATCGAGACCAACTTCCGCGAGGAGACAGAGACCGACCTCTTCGGCGAGCAGGCGGTGCTGTGCGGCGGGCTGGTCGAACTGATCAAGGCCGGCTACGAGACGCTGACCGACGCCGGCTACGCGCCGGAGATGGCGTACTTCGAGTGCCTGCACGAGGTCAAGCTGATCGTCGACCTGATCTACGAGGGCGGCATCGCCAACATGAACTACTCGATCTCGAACAACGCCGAGTACGGGGAATACGTGACCGGCCCGAAGATCGTCACCGAGGACACCAAGCGCGCGATGCGCGAAGCCCTCGCGCGCATCCAGACCGGCGAGTACGCCAAGGACTTCATCCTCGAGAACCGCGCCGGCGCGCCGACGCTGCTGTCGCGCCGCCGCCTCACCGCCGAGCACTCGATCGAAGTCGTCGGCGCGAAGCTGCGCTCGATGATGCCGTGGATCATGAAGAACAAGCTGGTCGACCAGGCCAAGAACTGACGCCGATGCTGCAGGCGGGCAGCGTGCGGGGCCGCCAGCGCGGCTGGGCGGCGGTCATCACGCTGCTGTTCGCGCTGCTGATCGTGGCCGTCATGGCGGGGATTCTGCTGAAGCAGCAGGGTCCGGCGCCGGCGTCTGCGTCCGGTGCGGGAGCGCCGGGCGCCGCGAACGCCGACGCCGAGGGCACGAGCAATCCGATGGAGCGCGCGCGCGCCCTCGAGAAGACCGTCCAGCAGCAGGCGGCCGATCTCGACAAGCGCATCGACGCCGGTTCGAAATAGGCAACCTCCGCCCACGCACCGCTGCCGGACATCCCCGTGCCGAACTATCCGCATCCGCTCATCGCCCGCGAAGGCTGGCCGTTCCTCGCCATCGCCGCGGCCGTCGCTGCCGCGCTCTGCCTTGCCGGGTGGTGGATTCTTGCCGCCGTCGCGCTGCTGGCGCTCGCCTTCATCGTGCAGTTCTTCCGCGATCCGCCGCGCCGGGTCCCGACGGAGCGCAACGCCGTGCTGTCGCCCGCCGACGGCCGGATCGTCAAGGTCGAGGCGGCCCGCGACCCGTTCCTCGATCGCGACGCGCTCAAGATCAGCGTCTTCATGAACGTGTTCAACGTGCATTCGAACCGTAGCCCCGTCGACGGCAAGGTCGTCGGCGCCTGGTACCACAAGGGCAGCTTCCTCAATGCGGCGGTGGACAAGGCGTCGCTCGAGAACGAGCGCAACGCGCTGCACCTGCGCACCGCGGAGGGGCAGGACGTCACCTGCGTGCAGATCGCCGGGCTGATCGCGCGGCGCATCCTGTGCTACGTCAAGCCGGGCGACGGTCTCGCGCGCGGGCAGCGCTACGGTTTCATCCGGTTCGGCTCGCGGGTCGACGTCTACCTTGCGCCGTCGGCGCGGCCCCGTGTCGCCGTCGGCGACAAGGTGCTCGCGACCGAGACGATCCTGGCGGAGCTGCCGTAGCCGCGCTGCCGCACGCCGCCGCCCGCGCCGTTGTCACGCGCCGGTCTTGCTGCTAGGCTTGCCTCGCCATGTCGGACTTCAACACGCGCCGCGCGCAGCAGAAGAACCGCATCCGCCGGCGCGGCATCTACCTGCTGCCCAACCTGTTCACGACCGCGGCGCTGTTCGGCGGCTTCTACGCGATCGTGCAGGCGATGAACCAGCGCTTCGACCAGGCGGCGGTCGCCATCTTCATCGCCATGGTCCTCGACGGCCTCGACGGCCGTGTGGCGCGCCTCACCAAGACGCAGAGCGCATTCGGCGCCGAGTACGACAGCCTGTCCGACATGGTCTCCTTCGGCGCCGCGCCGGCACTGGTGATCTACGAGTGGAGCCTGCGCGGGATGGGCAAGCTCGGCTGGATCGCCGCGTTCGTCTACGTCGCCGGCGCCGCGCTGCGCCTCGCGCGCTTCAACACGATGCTCGACGTCGCGGACAAGCACTGGTTCACGGGCATCCCCAGCCCGGCCGCGGCGGCGCTGGTCGCGGGCTTCGTCTGGATCGTCGACGACTACGCGCTCGATCCGGCCAGCATCCGGTGGTGGGCATGGAGCGTCACGCTCTTCGCCGGCCTCACGATGGTGAGCAACGTCCCGTTCTACAGCTTCAAGACGATCAACCTGCGCAAGAGCGTGCCGTTTCTGGCGATCTTCCTCATCGTCATCTCGTTCGCGCTTCTTTCCTATCAGCCTGCGACCGTGCTGTTCGCCGGCTTCGTCTGCTACGGGCTGTCGGGGTATGTCGGCTGGGCGTGGAACGCGTATCGCCGGCGCAACGCGCCGCCCGGCCCGGCCGAATAGTGGCGCGGGCTGCACCACGCGCCGGCTCGCGATGACCACGCCGCGGATCGCCGTCCTCGTTCCGTGCCGCAACGAGTCCGCGGCGGTGGCGCAGGTCGTCGCCGGCTTTCACGCGTCGCTGCCGGGCTGCGTCGTCCACGTCTACGACAACGCCTCCACCGACGGCACGGCGGAGATCGCCCGCGCCGCGGGTGCCGTCGTGCGCCGCGAGGGGCGTCCGGGCAAGGGCGGTGTCGTCCGCCGCATGTTCGCCGAGGTCGACGCCGACGTCTACATCATGGTCGACGGCGACGCCACGTACGACGCGAGGCGGGCGCCGGAGATGGTCGCCGCGCTCCTCGGCGACAACCTCGACATGGTGACCGCGCTGCGCGACGACGAGGGGGAGGCCGCCGCGTACCGCAGCGGCCACCGCCTCGGCAACCGGATGTTCAACGCGCTGCTGGGCGCCATCTTCGGCCAGCGGCCGACCGACATGCTGTCCGGCTACCGCGCCTTCTCGCGCCGGTTCGTGAAGTCGTTCCCGCTGGCCGCGCAGGGCTTCGAGATCGAGACCGAGCTCACCGTGCACGCGCTGGAACTGCGGGTTCCCACGGCCGAGATCAGGACCCGCTACGGCGCGCGGCCCGAGGGCTCCGCCAGCAAGCTCAACAAGTGGCGCGACGGGCTGCGCATCCTCGCCACGATGGCGACGCTGTTCCGCGACGTGCGGCCCCTGCCGTTCTTCGGCATCCTCGCCGCGCTGCTGGCGGCGGTGGGGCTGGCGCTGGGCACCTCGGTGATCATCGAGTACATGCAGACGCGGCTGGTGCCCCGGTTCCCGACGGCCATCCTGGCCACCGGGCTCATGCTCCTCGCGTCGCTGGCGCTCGCCTGCGGGGTGATACTCGACAGCGTCGCCCGGGGCAGGCGGGAGGCGAAGCGGCTCGCCTACCTCGCGGCCGGCGCGCTGTGGCCGCTGCCGGCGGCACCCCTTGCGGCGTCCGGCAAGTTGTTGATATAGTGCGCGGCAATGAACAGCAGCCGACAATTCGACGGCCGTCCCGCGCTCCCCGCGCATCGCCCCCTCCCGGGCGGCCTGCTGCTGCTTCTGCTGCGCCCCGCGCGCAGATAACTCACACCCCCTCGCTTCGAGCAGTACCCAGTGACGTTCCCCGGAACTCCGGAGAGCGTTTCCGCATGCATCGACGCAACGCGTGAGAGCCACCGATGAACCTCGACCCGTCCGCCAAGTACCGACCGTTCCCCCCGATTGCCTTGCCCGACCGGCAGTGGCCGTCGCGCGTGATCACCGAGCCGCCCGTCTGGTGCAGCGTCGACCTGCGCGACGGCAACCAGGCGCTGATCGAGCCGATGGATGCCGAGCGCAAGATGCGCATGTACCGGCTCCTCGTGAAGCTCGGCTACAAGGAGATCGAGATCGGCTTTCCGGCCGCCTCGCAGACCGACTTCGACTTCGTGCGCAAGCTGGTCGAGGAGAACCTGATTCCCGACGACGTCACGGTGCAGGTCCTCACGCAGGCGCGCGAGCCGCTGATCCGGCGCACGTTCGAGGCGCTCGAAGGCGTCAGGCGCGCGATCGTCCACCTCTACAACTCGACGTCGACGGCGCAGCGGCGCATCGTCTTCGGCCTCGACCGGCCGGCGATCCGGGCCATCGCCGTCGACGGCGCGAAGGTCATCCGCGACTGCGCGCGCGAGCATCCGGGCACCGACTGGGTGTTCCAGTACTCGCCCGAGAGCTTCACCGCGACCGAGCTCGACTTCGCGGTCGACGTCTGCGACGCCGTCGGGGACGTCTGGCAGCCCACGCCCGGGCGCCGGATGATCGTCAACGTGCCGGCGACGGTCGAGATGGCCACCCCCAACGTCTACGCCGACCAGGTCGAGTGGATGTCGCGGCACCTCGCGCGCCGCGACGCCATCGTGCTGTCGGTCCATCCGCACAACGATCGCGGCTGCGGCGTCGCCGCGGCCGAGCTCGCGCTGATGGCGGGCGCGCAGCGCGTCGAAGGCTGCCTGTTCGGCAACGGCGAGCGCACCGGCAACGTGTGCCTGGTCACGCTCGGCCTCAACCTCTACACCCAGGGCATCGATCCGGGCATCGACTTCTCCGACATCAACGAGATCATCCGCACCGTCGAGCACTGCAACCAGCTCCCGGTGCATCCGCGCCATCCCTACGGCGGGGACCTCGTCTTCACGGCCTTCTCCGGCTCGCACCAGGACGCGATCAAGAAGGGCCTCGCGGCGCGTGTGGCCGAGATGGCGCGCGGCAACCTGGTGTGGGACGTGCCGTACCTGCCGATCGACCCGGCGGACGTGGGCCGCACCTACGACGCGGTGATCCGCGTCAACAGCCAGTCCGGCAAGGGCGGGATCGCCTACCTGCTCGAGCGCGACTACGGCCTCGCGCTGCCGCGCCTGCTGCAGATCGAGTTCTCGCAGGTGATCCAGCGGATCACCGACGCGACGGGCAAGGAGCTCCCGGCGGCGGAGATCCGCGCCGCGTTCGATCGCGAGTACGTCGCCGCCACGCTGCCGGTCGCCTACGTCGGCCACCGCGCGCAGCACAACGTTTCCGACGGCACGATCGAGCAGCTGGTCGCGCGCCTGACCGTCGACGGCGTCGAATGGGTGCTCAACGGGTCGGGCAACGGCCCGGTCGACGCCTTCGTGCACGCGCTGCGCGGCGAGGGCGGCTTCGACATCCACGTGCAGTCGTATCACGAGCACGCGGTCGGGGCAGGCGAGGACGCGACTGCCGTCGCCTACGTCCAGCTGCGCATCGGCACCGAGCAGACGGTGTACGGCGTCGGGCTCGACGCCAACATCGTCACGGCCACGCTGCGGGCCGTCGTCAGCGCCGTCAACCGCGGCATCGCGCAGGGGATGCTCGCGCAACCGGTCGCCCGGCGCGTCAACTACGCCTGAGGCCCGGGGGACGCGCGCCCCGGCGCGCCTGTCCCCATTCGTAGGCGGGAGCCGAATCGGGTAAAATTTGCCTGAGAGCGGCTCCTTTTTTTCCTGCCCCGGCGCGCCGAGCGCCGCGGCACGGTTCTGCGAACCTCCCTTTAGGATTCCACGTTCATGAGCACCCCCAGCTACGGCCCCGGCATCGAGATCACCGGCCGGATCACCCCCGAATTCGCGCAGATCCTGACACCCGAGGCGGTCGCCTTCGCCGCGAAGCTGCAGCGCGCCTTCGGCGGCCGCCGCGACGAGCTGCTCGCGCGGCGCGCCGCGCGGCAGAGCGAGCTCGACGCCGGCAAGCTGCCCGATTTCCTCCCCGAGACCCGCGCGATCCGGGAGGCCGACTGGGTCTGCGCGCCGATCCCCGCCGACATCGTCGACCGCCGCGTCGAGATCACCGGGCCGGTCGACCGCAAGATGGTCATCAACGCGCTCAATTCCGGCGCCAGCGTGTTCATGGCCGACTTCGAGGACGCCAACACGCCGCGGTGGGACAACAACATCCAGGGCCACATCAACCTGCGCGACGCGATCCGGCGCCGGATCGACTACACGTCGCCCGAGGGCAAGACGTACAAGCTGAACGCGAAGACCGCGGTGCTGTTCGTGCGCCCGCGCGGCTGGCACCTGCCGGAAAAGCACGTGCGCATCGACGGCGCGCCGATGTCCGGCGGCATCTTCGACTTCGCGCTGTATTTCTTCCACAACGCGAAGGAGCTGATCGCGCGCGGCGGCGGCCCGTACTTCTACCTGCCCAAGCTCGAGAGCCACCTCGAGGCGCGGCTGTGGAACGACATCTTCGTGATGGCGCAGAACGAGCTCGGCGTGCCGCAGGGCTCGGTCAAGGCGACGGTGCTGATCGAGGTGCTGCTCGCGGCCTACGAGATGGACGAGATCCTCTACGAGCTGCGCGAGCACTCCGCGGGCCTCAACTGCGGCCGCTGGGACTACATCTTCTCGTGCATCAAGAAGTTCCGCAACCGCAAGGACTTCTGCCTCGCCGACCGCGCGCTGGTGACGATGACCACGCATTTCCTGAAGAGCTACGCCGAGCTGCTGATCAAGACCTGCCACCGCCGCAACATCCACGCGATGGGCGGGATGGCGGCGCAGATCCCGGTGAAGAACGACGAGGCCGCCAACGCCGAGGCCTTCGCGAAGGTGAAGGCCGACAAGGAGCGCGAGGCGACCTACGGCCACGACGGCACCTGGGTCGCGCACCCGGGCCTCGTGCCGGTCGCGCTGGAGGCGTTCAACCGCCTGATGCCGGCGCCGAACCAGATCGCCACCAGGAAGCGCGAGGACGTGCACACGACCGCCGCCGACCTGATCAAGTTCGAGCCGGAGACGCCGATCACCGAGCGCGGGCTGCGCCTGAACATCAACGTCGCGATCCAGTACGTCGGCGCGTGGCTTGCCGGGCAGGGCGCGGTGCCGATCTTCAACCTGATGGAAGACGCGGCCACCGCCGAGATCTCGCGCTCGCAGGTGTGGCAGTGGATGCGCTCGCCCAAGGGCAAGCTCGACGACGGCCGCAAGATCACGAAGGAGATGGTCGCCGCGATGATCCCCGAGGAGCTCGCGAAGATCCGCGAGCTGCTGGGCCCCGCGTGGGCGTCCGGGCGCTACGAGGAAGCCGCGACGATCTTCGCCGACCTCGTCAACAACGACACCTTCGTCGACTTCCTCACGCTCCCGGCGTACGAGCGCATCGACTGACATCGAAGCGGCCCCCTGCCGCCGGGTGTACCCATGGACAAGCTGTGGGCCATGAGAGTCTTCGCCCGCGTCGTCGAATGCGGGAGCTTCTCGCGGGCAGCCGAATCGCTGGAGTTGGCCAACGCCACGGTAACCACGTGCGTACGCAACCTCGAGCAGAGCCTCGGCGTCGCGCTTCTGCATCGCACGACGCGCAAGTTCCGACTGACCGACGAAGGCAGCCTTTTCTACCCCCACTGCCAGGAGGTGCTCGAACGCGTGGATCGCGTCGAGAACGACCTGCGCACGAAGGCCGGGGAAGTCGCCGGAACCCTCCGGGTCGAAATGCCGATCGCCATCGGGCATTCGTTGATTTGCCGGGCCATTCCGATATTTGCCACGCGGCACCCGTCGCTGACGGTGTCCGTCATTCTGACCAATCAGCCGCACAACCTGATCGAGCGGGCGATCGACGTCGCGATCAGAATGGATCACGTCGAGGACGAGACCCTGATAGCCCGCCCGATCTATGAAGCGAGGTATATCGTTTGCGGGTCGCCCCGGTTCGTGCGATCGCTGGCCGCGACGCACCCCGTCGATCTCGACCCACGACATTGCCTTGGGCAACTGCTGGACGGCAATCATCGTCCGCGCGAGTGGGTGCTCGGATCGGAGGCCGAACGTGTATCCATCAGGCCGGAAGGCGCGCTGAATTTCAACAGCAGCGAAGCCTTGATCACAGCGGCCATGCAGGATGCAGGTCTGATCTATGTGCTCGATCTGTTTGCACGGCGCCACATCGAGGCAGGGAACCTGGTGCAGGTGTTCGGCGATTGCCCGACCGCGGTGAGGACCTTCCATGCGGTCACTGCCCGGTCGCGGCATCGCACGCCAAGGATTCGTGCCTTTACCGAGTTCCTGCTGGAGACCTTGAAGCCGTTGAGCAGGCCGAGCCTCGTCCGACCGGTGCGTGTCCTCCCGGTACGACGGGCCAGGTGATTGCGGCCGACCGCCGAGCCGCAAACAAAAGCAAAAAGAGAATTCACCGCTGCGCACTCCCGCCGGAGCGGCGTCGTGCGGTATCTTCGCCCCAGTGCTGGAGGGGTCACGGCGGCATTCTCGCGGATGGGATGAATGCGCCAGGGAGCCTGCCGCACCGCGAACAACCATCGGGGCGAAGGTCGACATGCAACATGGTACGAACGATTTTGACGTCATCGTCGTCGGCTGCGGGATCGGCGGCATGGCGGCCGCCGTCTCCGCTCTCGACAACGGGGCCAGGGTTGCGATCCTCGAGCGCGCGACCTTCGAGGAGCGCGGCGGAAGCACGCGCTACACCGGCGCCTTCATGCGGATGAAGAGCGAGAGCGAAGTGTCCGACGATTTCGTCGATCACTTTGTCGCCAACGCAGGTGGACACCTGGATCCCTCGCTGGTCGACCTCACCTCGCAGAACTGGGAAAGCTGGCCAGCCAATCTGCGAGCGATGAGTTTCACGGATCCGGAGTTCATCGCCGCATTCGCCGACCAAGCGCCGCCGACAATCGACTGGCTGAAGACGTTCGGCATTCGGTTCTTTCCCCTGGAAGTGCCGTTTCTGACGGCAAGCCAGCCGAGAATGGTGCCCAGCGGCGGCGGCCTCGCGCTGATCGAGGGTCTGGCGGCGCATTTCGAAGCCCACGGCGGCAAGTTCTTCTACGAAACCACCGCGTTGTCGCTGTTGCAGGACGACGACGGCGCGATCGCCGGGATCAAGGCGGTCGTGCGTCCCTCGCGATCGACGGAGTTTCGCGCCCGGGCCGTGATCCTGGCGTGCGGGGGATTCGGCGGAAACGCGGAAATGATGGCGCAGTACATCGGACCGCGTGCGCTCAATCTGCGGCCAAGCTCGCGCGGCGGCTACTACAACCGGGGCGAAGGCATCCGGATGGCGCTCCAGGTGGGCGCTGCACCTTGCGGCGATTTCGGCAATTGGCATGCGTCGCCGATGGATCCGCGATCCGGAAAGCCCGGGCCCGGTCATTTATATCTATCCCTACGGCATTCTCGTCAACCAGCGCGGACAGCGCTTCGTCGATGAAGCCCCGGGCACCACGGATGAGACCTACGAGGACATCGCGCGGGCAGATCTTTGCCCAGCCGAACGGGATCGCGTACACGATTCTGGACAAGAAGGCCGACGCAGTCCCACACCAGCAGATCGCCATCCGCACCGATCAGCCGCCGATAGTCGGTTCCGACGCTCGCCGAGCTCGCAGCGAAACTCGGCCTGCCCGCTGAGGCTTTCGCTTCCACCGTCCAGGCCTACAATGCGGCATGCTCCGGCGGCAAATTCATGCCGCTCGAACTCGATGGTCTGCGCACCTCGGGTGTGGTTCCGCCCAAGTCCAATTGGGCCCATCCCCTGGATCTCGCCACCGTACAAGGCGTACCCGATCATCTCTTCGAATGTGTTCACCTTCGGCGGGCTCAAAGTCGATACGCAGCGCGCGGGTGCTCAACCACAGCGGCGACGCCATCCCCGGGCTTGTATGCGGCCGGAGAAATCATCGGCGACGTACTACAAGTCCTACACGGGAGCCGACGTCGGTGATGAAAGGCGCCGTGTTCGGGCGCATCGCCGGCCGGGATGCCGCGCGCCGTCGGGCGCGCGGCGGCGGATCCGTCGGATGCGCGGTATGAACGAGATCCGTCCCGGTGCGTCCGTCCGTCCGGGCAACATGAGATTCAGTCACCGCACCGCGATCGTCACCGGCGCCGCCGGTGGCATTGGTCAGGCCATCGCCCGCGCGTTCGCACGCGAAGGCGCCGCGCTCTGCCTGACCGACATCGTTTCCGGTCGACACGCTCGTCGACGAAATCCGGGCGGCCAACGGCAACAGCGTTCGGGCGCCAGACCGATGTCCGGTCGTCGGCTGACGTCTTCGCGATGGTGGACGATGCCGTGCGGGTCTGGGACGCATCGATATCCTGGTGAATGCGGCCGGCATTCCGTCGCATGGCGCGGGTCTCGATACGACGGAAGCCGACTGGGACCGCGTGCTGGCGACGAACCTGAAGGGAACGTTTCTTCTGTTGCCAGGCTGCCGCCGTCCGCATGCGGGCGCAGCATTACGGGCGCATCATCAACATCGGCTCGGTGCTGGCGAAGAACGGCGGCAACCCGCGGCCATGGCTGGACCGCAGCGAGCAGGCGCGTTCCGGCAACGTCGCGTACGGCGCCTCGAAGGCGGGTGTCCACGCCGTCACCTTGTTTCTCGCCAAGGAACTGGCGGCGGACGGAATCACGGTCAACGCTGTGGCGCCTCGTCCGATCGCCGTCCCGATGCGCGAGCAAAGGCCATTGCACCGGAGTGTCATCGATCAGATTCCGGTCGGCCGGATGGGGCGCCCCGATGAGGTCGCCGAAGCGGTGCTCTTCCTGGCGAGCGACACATCATCGTTCATCACCGCGGAAATCCTCGACGTCAATGGCGGTATAGTCGGCGATTAGCGACGGGCAACTTCCACAGTGGCTGCGAACGCAAGTCGAACATGTCGATTCAAAGAGCACAGGCCGCCGGTGGCCACAACCATGGAGAAGCGAATCCGATGAGCACGTCCCATGCCCCAGCGGCGCTATTGCTGATGGACCTCCAGAACGAGATGGTGTCGCCGGAAGGGAAGTTCGGCCAGATGGGCTTGGCGAAGGCCGTCAAGGAGCGCGCCGTCCTCGAAAACTCCGCGCGCGTCCTGGAAGCGTTCAGGAGCGCGCGGTGCCGGTGGTCTTCATCCGCCTCGGATTTCGTCCGGATTACGCCGATGCGCTCAGCGTATCGGCGAGGGTCGAGAAGCTGAAGAGCATGAATGCGGCGATTGTCGGAACCTGGGGCACCGAGTTTCCAGCCGAGCTCGCGCCGCGCCCGGATGAGATGGTCTTCACCAAGCAAAGCGTCAACCCGTTCTTCAACACCAGCCTGCTCAGTTGGCTTTCGGCGCGCGGGATCAGGCGGCTGGCGCTCTGCGGCGTGGCCACAAACAACGTCGTCGAGAGCGCTGCCCGTTACGCCGACGACGCCGGATTCGCGGTCACGGTCGTGGAGGACTGCTGTGCTTCCGCGAAGCCGGAATGGCACAAGTTCGCGATCGAGAATACGCTGCCGATGTACGGCAAGGTCGCGTCCGCCGATGCGGTCCTCGCAACGCTCGCGGAACGAGGAATGGACAGGTGACAAACGACAAGGACGGTATCGGCGCCGCGCCACTTGCGTTCCAGTCGGTGCGCCTGGTCGAGCGCAGCGGGAAGCCGCGCGCAACCGGGATCACCTATGCACGCGACCGGGGGCTGGGCCTGAAGGCGCTCGATGCCGCGCTCGAGTCGACCAGCCCGTACATCGACATCCTCAAGCTGTCGAGTTTCATTCCGCGCCTGCAGCCGCGGGAGACGATTCGGCAGAAGGTCGCGCTCTGCCGCGAGCTCGATGTACAGGTGGGCCTGGGCGGGGCGCTGCTCGAGATTGCGCTGCTGCAGGGGCCAACGGTACTCAAGGCCTTCCTGCAGGAGGTCGTCGACCTCGGCATTTCCCACGTCGAGGTCTGCCGGCAGGTCGCGATCATCTCGCTGCCGCATCTGCTGGATGTCATCGGTCTGGCGAAAGGCATGGGGCTGGAGGTCCTGGCGGAGGTGGGCGTGGCCTACGGCATCACGGCGGACGAGCCCGTCTATGTGGACGAAGCGAAGCTGCTTTCCAACATGCGCAGCTGTCTCGACGCCGGGGCTTCGATGGTGCTGCTCGAGTCCGAGGGCATCACCGAGAGCCGGCACAAGAAGGACCAGCGCTGGGACGTGGTGTCGAAGATCGCCGGGACCTTTGCGCTCGATCGGCTTATGTTCGAGGCGGACGACGCCGAGACCTATACCCGGTACATCAAGGAGCACGGCCCCGAGGTCAATCTCTTCGTCGATATCAGCCGCGTGCTGCCGCTGGAGTGCGCCCGGCGGGGCGGGTGGGGCATGCATCCGGTCATCAACCGGGTGGCGACCTACTACAAAGACGGCACCCCCGGGGGAGGCTAAATGAACCCTGCGCAGCGGCTGCGGAGCCTTTACGCGAATCGCCAGTTCTTCGTCAGTGCGGGCGTCAACAACGCGCTCGAGGCACGCCTTGCGGAAGCGGCCGGCTACGCAGCGATCTCGGTGTCCGGTGCCGGCACCGCCGCGATGTGCGGGTTGCCCGATGCCGGGATGACGACGCTCTCGGAGGTCGTCGCCAATGCGACCTATGTCGTACGCTCGGTCTCGGTGCCGGTGATCGTCGATGGCGAGAATGGCTTCGGCAATATCCACATGATGCGGCGGAGCGTGCGCGACATCATTCTGGCCGGCGCGGCCGGCATGTTCATCGAGGACCAGGCGGAACTGCGGCGCTGCGGGTTCATTTCCGGCAAGCGGGTGCTGCCCGTCGACGAGGCCGTCGGGCGGTATCGGGCGGCCATCGAGGTCAGGGACCGTCTGGCGCCTGCATTCGTGTTGATGGCGCGGTGCGATGCGCGCGGCGCGACCGGCGGTTCCCTCGACGATACGATCGCGCGGGGCAAGGCGTATCGGCAGGCGGGCATGGACGTACTCTATTTCGAGGCGCTGCCCTCGATGGCCGAAGTCCGCGCATGCCTGGCGGAATGCGGAACGCCTGCCTACTTCACGCTGGCGGGAATTCCGCTGGACGAACGGCCCTCGCATGAGGAGATGGCGGCGATGGGCATCGCCAATGCCCACTACTGGCTGTTGCGCCCGCTTCGCAACTACCCGGTCGATCGGCTGATGTGGGAAATGCTGCACGACGTGCGGGAGCGCGGTGCCGAAGCCATCGACGAGTGGCGTAGATGGGCCGACGCGATTCCGTGGAAGCGATCGGAGCCGCCAAGCTTCCATGAGTTCATGGGATTCAAGGCTGTCCAGGAGGTCGAGGAAACGTATCTCCCGACCGACGAGCACGCAAAGCTCGCCGCGAGCGCCGGGCTCTACACACCCGGGGATGCGGCTGATACGTCGAGAACGAAAATCGAGTGGCGTTAGACCTGAGGAGGCACGATCGTGATTCGTCGATACCTGATAGTCCTGTTCGCGCTATTGACCGTGGCCCATGCAGCATTGGTCCGCGCCGAGATGGGCGAGATCACCATCGGCCGCCAATACAGCATCAGTTTTCTTCCGTTCATGCTGATGGAGCGGGACAAGCTGATCGAGAAGCAGGCCGCGGCCGCCGGGATCGACGGGCTGAAGGTGAAATGGGTTGTCCTGGGCGGGGGTGCAGCGGTGATGGATGGCATGATCTCCGGCAACCTGACCATCGGCGGCGCTGCTCCGCCTGCGCTGATCACGCTGTGGGCAAAGACCAAGGGCACCTACGACATCAGAGGCATCATCGCGGCGAGTTCGATGCCCGGCTACCTCAATACGCGCAATCCCAGCGTGCGATCGATCAAGGATTTCACCGAGAAGGACAAGATTGCCTTGCCGGCGGTCAAGGTCTCGCTGCAGGCGCTGATCCTGCAGATGGCGGCTGCCCAGGCCTACGGACAACAGGAATACCGGAAGCTCGACGCGCTCACGGTCACGATGGCGAATCCTGATGCGCTCATCGCCTTGAGCGCCGGCGGCACCGATGTGACATCCCATTTCACGGCGCCGCCCTTCAGCCACTGGGAGCGGCAGATTCCCGGCGTGCGTACCATCTTGAATTCGAATGACGTGCTCGGCGGCCCAGCCAGCATCACGATTGCATTCTGCACGGCGAAATTCCGCCAGGAGAATCCGAAAACCTACGGCGTATTTGTCGCCGCCCTCCGTGAGTCGATCGCATCGATCAACAAGGACCACCGCAACGCCGCCCAGGCCTATCTGCAGATTGCGAACGACCGGACGCGATCGGTTCAGGACATCGTCGATCTGCTGAAAGACCCGGACCTGGTGTTCACGGATGTCCCGCAGAACGTATCCAAGTACGCGGACTTCATGAAGAAGGTCGGGACCATCTCGGAATCGGCGGCATCCTGGAAGGATCTCTTTTTCCCCGAGGCGCATAACCTGCCAGGGAGTTGACCGGCAGGCGGCAGTTCGCGCGGCGCAATCGCCCGTTGGCCCACGGCGATTAACCCAGACTATGCAATTGATTTGCACAATCAATTGGACGTATGGGAGCCGCGGCGCGCACAATTGCAGTGTCACCGGCAACGTCTACGGCGCAGCCGGTCGATTCGCCGCTCCCGGCCGGGCCGGGACGGATCGGCAAGGGCGCCACCCACTCATGGAGATCCACGTGAAGAATCTCAACGGCACCAAGACCCACGGCAACCTGAAGGACGCATTCGCCGGTGAATCGCAGGCGAATCGCCGCTACCTGTATTTCGCGAACAAGGCCGACGTCGAAGGGCAGAACGACGTTGCCGCGCTGTTCCGCTCGACCGCGGAAGGCGAGACCGGCCATGCGCACGGCCACCTCGACTACCTCGCGCAGGTGGGCGACCCGGCGACCGGGCTGCCGATCGGCGCGTCGCGGCAGAACCTCAAGGCCGCGGTCGCCGGCGAGACGCACGAGTACACCGACATGTATCCGGGCATGGCCAAGACCGCCCGCGGCGAAGGCTTCGACGAGATCGCCGACTGGTTCGAGACGCTGGCCAAGGCCGAGCGCTCGCACGCCAACCGGTTCCAGAAGGCTCTCGACGCGCTGACGGACTGACCGGATCCGGCACGGCGGTCGCCGCGCGGTTCGCGGGGCCCGCCGTGCCGCCGGTGCACCGCCCACCCGGCGGCGCACCGCCCCCTATCCATCCGGCAGGCGCGGGCGATCGCCGCCCGCGGCGCTAGTCCCGGCGCCTGCCGGTGCAACACCAGCGACGAGTCCACGATGACCACCCGCGAAGGCAATCTGCAGGCGCCCACGCGCCATGCGCTCGACTGGCGCAATCCCGAGTTCTACGACGAGGGCGCGCTGATGAAGGAGATGGAGCGCGTCTTCGACATCTGCCACGGCTGCCGCCGCTGCGTGAGCCTGTGCCAGTCGTTCCCCACGCTGTTCGACCTGGTCGACGAGAGCAAGACGATGGAGGTCGACGGTGTGGCCAAGGCCGACTACTGGAAGGTCGTCGACCAGTGCTACCTGTGCGACGTCTGCTACATGACGAAGTGCCCGTACGTGCCGCCGCACCCGTGGAACCTCGATTTCCCGCACCTGATGCTGCGCGCGAAGGCCGTGCACTTCAAGCAGTCGGGCGCCCGGTTCCGCGACCGTCTGCTCACCAGCACCGACCGGCTGGGCAAGCTCGCCACCATTCCGGTCGTCGTGCAGGTGGTCAACAAGGTCAACGCGATGCCGTCGGCGCGCGCGGCGATGGACAAGGTGCTCGGCGTGGCGAAGGCGGCGCGCCTGCCGCCGTACAACGGCGCCCGGTTCCGGGACACGGCCGGCACGTCGGTGGCGTGGCCGGTGCGCGACGGCGAGCGCACCCCCGGCAAGGTCGCGATCTTCTCGACCTGCTACGTCAACTACAACGAGCCCGGGATCGGCCACGACCTCGTCAAGATCCTGGTCCACAACGAGGTACCGTTCCGCACCGTCGAGAAGGAGGCGTGCTGCGGCATGCCCAAGCTGGAGCTGGGCGACCTGGAAACGGTCGAGAAGCTCAAGAACGTGAACATCCCCGCGCTCGCGGCGCTGGCCCGCGAGGGTTACGCGATCCTGACCCCGGTGCCGTCGTGCACGCTGATGTTCAAGCAGGAGCTGCCGCTGATCTTCCCCGAGGACGACGACGTGAAGGCGGTGGCCGACGCGATGTTCGACCCGTTCGAGTACCTGGTGCTGCGCGACCGGGACGGCCTGCTGAAGAAGGACTTCCAGCGGCCGCTCGGCAAGGTGAGCTACCACATCCCCTGCCATTCCCGGGTGCAGAACGTCGGCCAGAAGACGCGCGAGGTGCTGGAGTGGGTGCCGGAGACCACGGTCACCACGGTCGAGCGCTGCGCCGGCCACGACGGGACGTACGGCGTGAAGTCCGAGTTCTACGCAGCGTCGATGAAGATCGGCAAGCCCGTGTTCGGCCAGATGGCCCAGGCGGAGCCGGACTTCATCAGCTCCGATTGCCCGATCGCCGGGCGGCGGATCGTGCAGGGCATCGAGGAATCCGGCGCGCCGAACCACGGAAAGAAGGAGCACCCGCTGACGCTGGTGCGCATGGCCTACGGCCTGTGACGGCCGCCAACAACGCAAAGGACTACGCAATGGCACATGAAGGCTATCACGAGCCGATCGACAAGCTCACCCCCGCGACGATGGATTTCCACCGCGCGATCGTCTCGCTGATCGAGGAGCTGGAAGCGGTCGACTGGTACAACCAGCGCGTCGACGCCTGCACCGACCCCGAGCTCGCGCAAGATCCTCGCGCACAACCGCGACGAGGAGATCGAGCACGCGTCGATGACGCTCGAGTGGATCCGCCGCCGCAACGCCGTGTTCGACAAGGAGCTGCGCGACGCGCTGTTCAAGGACGGCCCGATCACGGGCCAGCACTGAGGAACCGAGTCATGCCCCGCATCGCCCGCGAATCGCTGCTGACGCTCGAAGCCTACGCCAAGGCCCGCAAGGACTTCCGGGCGCAGGTGATCGCGCACAAGAAGGCCCGCACCGTCCACCTCGGCGAGCACGTGACGCTGCTCTTCGAGGACGAGCTGACGATCCGCTACCAGGTCCAGGAAATGCTGCGCATCGAGAAGACGTTCGAGGAGGCCGGCATCGCGGACGAGCTCGACGCCTACAACCCGCTCGTTCCGGACGGCTCCAACTTCAAGGCGACGATGCTGATCGAGTACGAGGACGTCGCCGAGCGCACGCGGGCGCTGGTCGCGCTGCGCGGCATCGAGTCGCGCGTCTGGCTGCAGGTCGAGGGCTGCGCCCGGGTCGCCGCGATTGCCGACGAGGACCTCCCGCGCGAGAACGAGGAGAAGACCGCGGCGGTGCACTTCCTGCGCTTCGAGCTGACGCCCGAGATGGTGGCGGCGCTGAAGTACGGCGTGGGCCTCGCCATCGGCGTCGACCATCCCGCCTACACGGTGGCGATCCCCGCCGTCGGCGACGCGACGCGCAAGGCGCTGGTGGCCGATCTGGCGTAGGCGAGACGGAGCCGCCTTTCGAAGCCCGGGTTGAGCGGAGCGAAACCCGGCGCAATCGCGGCCATTGCGACGCCCACCCGGGTTTCGCTTCGCTCAACCCGGGCTACGCGGCGTACGCGTATGCCCGACTCAGTCGCGAAAGTTGTTGAACTGCACCGGGAAGTCGGTGATCGACTTCTTGATGAGCGCGATCGCCGCCTGCAGGTCGTCGCGCTTGGCGCCGGACACGCGCACGGCGTCGCCCTGGATCGACGCCTGGACCTTGGTCTTGCCGTCCTTGATCAGCTTGACGATCTTCTTGGACAGTTCCTGCTCGATGCCCACGCGGACCGTGACCACCTGCTTCACCTTGTTGCCCGACACCTTCTCGACCTCGCCGTACTTGAGCGCGCGGACGTCGACGCCGCGCTTGGTGAGCTTGCCGGTCAGGATGTCGATCACCTGCTTCAGCTTGAAGTCGTCGTCGGCGTAGATCGTCAGCGTCTTCTCGGCGTGCTCGACCCGCGCGTCCGAGCCCTTGAAGTCGAAGCGCGTCGAGACTTCCTTGTTGGTCTGGTCGAGGGCGTTACGCACCTCGACCTGGTTCACTTCGGAGACGACGTCGAATGAGGGCATGGCGGGCCGGTGGGAGTGGGGATTCGCACGACCCTAGCATGATCGCCGGAGCGCGACAACACGCGCCGCGCCGGCGAAGCGCAGGCGCCGGTCGCGCAAGGCGACTCGGCTAGAATAGACCCTTTACCCCACGCCTCGAGACACTCCGTCATGTCGCACATCCTGCAGGATCTTCCCGTCGGCCAGAAGGTCGGCATCGCGTTCTCCGGCGGTCTCGACACGAGCGCCGCGCTGCACTGGATGCGGGCGAAGGGGGCGGTGCCGTATGCGTACACGGCGAACCTCGGCCAGCCGGACGAGCCGGACTACGACGAGATTCCGCGCCGCGCGCTGGCGTACGGCGCGCAGTCCGCGCGCCTCGTCGATTGCCGCGCGGCGCTCGTCGCCGAGGGCATCGCGGCGCTGCAGGCCGGCGCGTTCCACATCTCGACGGCCGGCGCGACGTACTTCAACACGACCCCGCTCGGGCGCGCCGTCACCGGCACCATGCTGGTGGTCGCGATGCGCGAGGACGACGTCCACATCTGGGGCGACGGCAGCACGTACAAGGGCAACGACATCGAGCGCTTCTACCGCTACGGCCTCCTCGCGAACCCCAGCCTGCGCATCTACAAGCCGTGGCTCGACGCCGCGTTCATCGACGAGCTCGGCGGGCGCAAGGAGATGTCGGAGTACCTGGCCCGCGCCGGCTTCGGCTACCGGATGAGCACGGAGAAGGCGTATTCGACGGATTCGAACCTCCTCGGCGCGACGCACGAGGCGAAGGACCTGGAGTTCCTGAACCGGGGTATCAGGATCGTCGAGCCGATCATGGGCGTCGCATTCTGGCGCGACGACGTCGCCGTCAAGGCGGAGACCGTCTCGATCCGCTACGACGAGGGACGCCCGGTGGCGCTCAACGGCGTCACGTTTGCCGACGAGGTCGCGCTGCTGCTCGAGGCCAACGCGATCGGCGGCCGGCACGGCATCGGCATGAGCGACCAGATCGAGAACCGGATCATCGAGGCGAAGAGTCGCGGCATCTACGAGGCGCCCGGCATGGCGCTGCTGCACATCGCCTACGAGCGCCTCCTCACCGGCATCCACAACGAGGACACGATCGAGCAGTACCGCGACGGCGGCCGCCGGCTGGGGCGGCTGCTCTACCAGGGGCGCTGGTTCGATCCGCAGGCGATGATGCTGCGCGAGACCGCGCAGCGCTGGGTCGCGCGCGCGGTCACGGGCGAGGTGACGCTCGAGCTGCGCCGCGGCAACGACTACTCGATCCTCGACACCACGAGCCCCAACCTCACCTACAAGCCCGAGCGGCTGACGATGGAGAAGGGCGCATCGTCGTTCACGCCGCAGGATCGCATCGGCCAGCTCACGATGCGCAACCTCGACATCGCCGACACCCGCGAGAAGCTGCTGACCTACATGAAGACGGGGCTGCTGCAGGCGTCGGGGGACTCGCCGCTGCCGCGGCTCACCGACGGCAAGGTCGATTGACGGGGTCAGAGCCGGGCTACGGACTACGGACTTGTCCTGCCCGTCCTAGTCGACCTTGAGCCCGAGCTTGCGGATGACCGGCGCCCACTTCTCGTTCTCGCCGCGGATCAGGTTGGCGAAATCCTCGGGCGTGCCGCCGATCAGGTCGAAGCCGGCGGCGTGCATCCTTGCCACGACGTCGGGCTGCTTCAGGATCGCGTTGATCTCGGCGTTGAGCCGGGCGACGACCGGCGCCGGGGTGCCGGCCGCGACCAGCAGGCCGTTCCAGGCCAGCGCCTCGAATCCCGGGTAGCCCGACTCGGCGATCGTCGGCAGGTCGGGCAGCAGCGGGAAGCGCCGCGCGGTGGTCACCGCGAGGGCGCGCAGCTTGCCGGCCTGGACCTGCGGCTGGAGCGGCTGCATGACGGCGAACATCATCTGCGTCTCGCCCTGGACCGTCGCGGTCACCGCGGGCGGCGAGCCGTTGAACGGGATGTGCACCGCATCGAACGCCGGCGACGGACTTCAGCAGCTCCATGTTGAGGTGCGACGAGCTGCCGTTGCCGACCGAGGCGTAGCTCAGCTTGCCGGGATTGGCCTTTGCATACGCAACGAGCTCCTGCACGCTCTTCACCGGCAGCAGCGCGCTGACGGCCAGCACGTTGGGCTGGCTCGACGTGATGATCACCGGCGCGAGGTCCTTCGACACGTCGTAGGGCAGCTTCTGCAGCAGCGGACCGAATGCGAGCGGTCCGTTGAAGGCGAGCACCATCGCGTACCCGTCGGCCGGGCCCTTGGCCACTTCCGCGGTCGCCACGGTGCCGCCCGCGGCCGGCTTGTTCTCGACGATCACCGGCTGGCCGAGCCGATCCTTGAGCTTCTCGCCGATCACGCGTGCGAGCACGTCGAGCGAGCTGCCCGCCGGGGCGGCAACGACGATCCTGAGCGCCCGGTCGGGCCAAGTCTGCGCCGCCGGCGCCGTCGCGACGCAGGCGGCGCCCAGCGCGGCGATGAGGCGCAGCCACTGCCGCCGGCGTGTCCCGGCCCCCGCCGGTCCTGCGGCGGTGCGCTCGGCGATCATGGGTTCACCCTGCCGCAGACCAGGTACTCGAGCAGCGCCTTCTGCGCGTGCAGCCGGTTCTCGGCCTCGTCCCAGACCACGCTGTGCGGGCCGTCCATCACCTCGGCCGAGACTTCCTCGCCGCGATGCGCGGGCAGGCAGTGCATGAACAGCGCGTCGGGCTTCGCCTGCCGCATCATCGCCGCGTCCACCATCCAGTGCGCGAACTTGCGCCGCCGCTCGTCGTTCTCGGCCTCGAACCCCATGCTCGTCCAGACGTCGGTGGTGACGAGGTCGGCGCCGCGGCAGGCATCGCGCGGATCGGCGAAGGATTCGTAGTGGCTGTCGTCGAGGATGCCGGCGCGCTCCGGCTCGACTTCGTAGCCCGGCGGTGTGGACACGTGCACGTTGAAGTCGAACACGATCGCCGCCTGCAGCCACGTGTTGCAGACGTTATTGGAGTCGCCGATCCAGGCGACGGTCTTGCCGGTGATCGGCCCGCGCTGCTCGATGTACGTGTAGATGTCGGCGAGGATCTGGCAGGGGTGATACTCGTTGGTGAGGCCGTTGATCACCGGCACCCGCGAATGCGCCGCGAAGCGCTCGATGATCTCCTGCCCGAACGTGCGGATCATCACGACGTCGACCATCCGCGAGATGACGCGGGCGACGTCCTCGATCGGCTCGCCGCGCGAGAGCTGGGTGTCGTGGCGGTTCAGGTTGATCGCGATTCCGCCCAGCTGGTTCATCCCCGCTTCGAAGGACACCCGGGTGCGCGTCGACGCCTTCTCGAACACCATCGCCAGCGTCCTGTCGCGCAGCGGCTGGTAGATCTCGTAGCGCTTGAAGCGCTCCTTGATCCAGCGGGTGCGGGCGAAGAGGTAGTCGAGCTCGTCGCGACTGAAATCCTGGAGCTGGAGAAAGTGCTTGACGGACATGGGGCCGATCCGGATGCCAGCGCGGCGCTGCCGCAGCGGGCGCGCACCAAATTCAATCGAAACAAAATACTAGCACGAGCGCCCCTACGGACCCGCGGCGACGCTCGTCGCGCGCCCGGTGGGCGTTCAGGCGGCGGAAGGTCGACGGGACGCCCGCCCGCGGTGCGCAGCCCGCGCGGCTGCCGCCATGTGCATGCGATCCCGGCCGGCGCCCTTCGCCGCGTAGAGCGCCCGGTCGGCGCTGGCGACGAGGCTCGCGAACGAGCGGCCGTGCGCCGGATGGACGGCGATCCCCGCCGAGAACGTGAGCGCGTCGATGGCGTTGCCTTCCCAGCGGATCGCCAGCTGGCGAAGGTGGGCGGCCAGCGCCGACAGCGCAGCCAGCGCACCCGCGCCGTCGGTGTCCGGGAACACGAAGCAGAACTCCTCGCCGCCATACCGGCAGATGATGTCCGAGGTGCGCAGCGAGCCCGCGAACAGCTCCCCGATCCGGACCAGCACTGCGTCGCCCGCCGGGTGGCCGAAGCGGTCGTTGACGTGCTTGAAGTGGTCGATGTCGACCAGCGCCACCGCCAGCGGCTCGCCACGCCGTTCGGCCGCGGCGAGCAGCCCCGGCACCGCGGCGCCGAGATAGCGGCGGTTGAACAGGCGCGTGAGCGGGTCGAGCATGGCTTCGGCGGCGAGCTGCGACTGCAGCGTCTCGATCTCGCGGACCTTGCGGTGCAGCTCGGCGTTCAGCCGCTCGAGCTGGCCGTTGAGCGCGAGCGTCTCCTGCCGCTGCCGGTCGGCACGGTCGCGCTCGACGCGCGCGTGCTGCAGCTCGTGCTGCACCTTGAGCAGGTAGTGCTTGACGTGGTCGCGATTGCCGAGCCGCTGCACCTGCGCGCAGGTGAGCCGGCGCTGGTGCCGCCATGCGTCCTCGAACCGGCCTGCGGCGGCGTAACGCTCGGAAAGCCGCTCGTGCCCCTTGCACACCGTGGGCGCGTGCATCAGCTTCTCGGCAGCCTCGACGGCGTCCTCGAGCGCCGCGGTCGCGACGTCGTCGGGCCCGTGCGCCGCCGCCACCGCGACGCTCCAGCGGTAGTGGACCTCGTTGAAGCTTCCGGGATAGCGGTCGCGGATGGCCCGGGCGAGGGCCACGCACCGCCCGGCGTCGTCGTGGCGCCGGTGCAGCGCGTAAGCCTCGGCCGCGATGGCGCAATGGTGGTTGTGCGGCGGCATCCCGGGCTCGCCGGCCGCGACCGCGATCATCGCGGCCGTCTCGTCGAGCGCAGCCCCCGGCCGGCCGAGGGCGAGCAGCGATTCCGCGAGGTTGGTCCGGGCGGTGAGCTCCGCCTGCGGGTTGGCGAAGTGCTCGAGCAGCCCGAGCGCGTCGCGTGCGAGCTCGCACGCCGGCTCGTAGTCGCCGACGACCACCAGCGCCGCGGCCAGGCTGGACATCACCGCCGGCAGCTGCGGCGACGGCGCCATCGCCCGCAGCATTTCCAGGCCGTCGTAGAGGTGCCGGATGCCCTCGTCGATGCGGTTGGTGAAGTAACACGCTGCGGCGAGCGTTCGCGACACCCAGTGCCGGTCCTGCGGCGGCAGCAGCTTCTCTGCCTCCGGGTAGATTGCGAGCAGCCGCTCGAGCGCCGCGGCCGGACTGTCCTCGACCATCGTCAGCCGGGCGATGCCGGCTCGCGCCAGCAGTTCGCCGCGCCGGTCGCGCAGAACGGCAAACTGCGCCTGGGCGCGGGCCAGCCCATCGCGGGCTTCGGTCGGCCGGAGCGTGAAGAACAGGTGGTGGTACCCGATCGTCAGGCGGGCCCAGGCCGCTGCCGCGCCGTCGGGGTCCGCGCCGCTCGCGAGGAGCGCCGCGCACGGGCGCAAGCCTCCGCCGGGTTGCGGAAGTGAGCGTCCCAGAGATCCTCGACCCGCGGGGGCAGGTGGGCGACAGCAGATTGGATGGGCGGCATGGTCGGCCCAGGACAAAAGCAATTCGCATGCCCTGCTGGTGCTGGTGCTGGTGCCGGTGCCGCGTCGGTGCGCCCGCCGTGCCCCCTGCGCAACGCCGCCGCGGGTGGTGCGGGCCGGCATGCCTCCGTCGACGCGCGCCGGGGGGCGGGACTGCGCCCGATTTCGTCAGGTTGCGACCCTGCGCGCGCGCTGGCCGCTGCGCCGGGCGTGCGCCAGCGAAAAGGGCGCCCGGGGGCGCCCTTGACCGCCGACCGCGCGAGCAGCCGCCTGCATGGAAGCGGTGCCTGTCAGGCGAGCGCCTTGATCGCCTGCGCGAGCCGCGACTTGGTGCGCGACGCGGTGTTCTTGTGGATGATCTTCTTGTCGGTGATACGGTCTATCACCGCCTGCGATGCCTTCAACTGGCTCGTCGCGGCGGTCTTGTCGCCGGCGGCGATCGCCTTGCGAACCTTCTTCACCGCGGTGCGCAGCGTCGACTTGAGGCTCGCGTTGTGCTGCCGGGTTTCTTCCGCCTGCCGGGCGCGCTTGCGGGCTTGGGCACTGTTTGCCATGACTCGAAATCCTTCTGGTTCTGGAGTAGCCGAAAAAGACCGAGCATAATAACCGTTTTTCGCGCCTCGGGCAATCCGGACTTCGATTTCCGCTCCCGCCGGCCCCGCCTCCCCTCGCCTCGCCCCCCCCGCGATGAACCTCCTCAAGACGCTGTCCACGATCAGCGGCATGACGCTGCTGTCGCGGATCACCGGGCTCGCGCGGGAGAGCCTCAAGGCGACGGCGTTCGGCGCCGGCCTGCAGATGGACGCGTTCGAGGCGGCGTTCCGGCTGCCGAACATCCTGCGCCGGCTGTTCGCCGAAGGCGCCTTCTCGCAGGCCTTCGTGCCGATCCTGGCCGAGTACCGGCGGCAGCGCGGCGACGGCGAGACGGCCGCGCTGGTCGGGCGCGTGGGCACGATCCTCGCTGTCTCGCTGCTGCTGCTGTCGGCGGCCGGCGTGCTGGCCGCGCCGTGGCTGGTCTACGCGCTCGCCTCGGGCTTCGCGCAGACGCCGGGCAAGGTCGAGCTCACCGCGGAAATGATCCGCATCGTGTTTCCGTACATCCTGTTCGTCTCGCTGGTCTCGCTCGCCGGCGGCGTGCTCAACGTGTACCGGCTGTTTGCGATTCCCGCCTTCACGCCGGTGCTGCTCAACCTGTCGATCATCGGCGCCGCGCTGTTCCTCGCGCCGTTCTGCCATCCCCCGATCGTCGCCCTGGCCTGGGGCGTGTTCATCGGCGGCGTCGCGCAGCTCGCGCTGCAGATCCGGCCGCTGCTTGCGATCGGGATGCTGCCGCGGCCGCGCTTCGACTGGCGCGACGAGGGCGTGCGCCGCGTGCTGACGGCGATGGGGCCGGCGGTGCTGGGCGTCTCGGCCGCGCAGATCTCCGCGCTCATCAACACGCAGCTCGCCGTCGACGCTGGGCAACAGCCGGCACCGACGCCGACGAGTTGATCACCTACGCCGACCGGCTGATGGAGGTTCCGACCGCCCATGCTGGGCGTCGCGCTGGGGACGGTGCTGCTGCCGGCGCTGGCCAGAGCGTCACGCGGATGCGAATCCGGCGGAGTATTCCTCGCTGCTCGACTGGGGCATGCGCCTCGCGTTCCTGTTGGCGCTGCCTGCGGCGCTCGCCCTGTGGATTCTCCGCTGCCGCTGGTGGCGACGCTCTACCAGTATGGACGGTTCACCGCTGACGACGTCGTGCAGACGCAGCGCGCGCTGCTGGGCTACAGCGTGGGGCTGCTGGGCCTCATCCTGGTGAAGATCCTGGCGCCGGGCTTCTACCGCGCGCCAGAACCTGAAGACGCCGGTGAAGATCGCGTTCGTCACGGTCCTGGTCGCGCAGACCTTCGCCCGGCCTGGTGCCGTCCTGGTGCCGCAGACGACGCTGGGTCACGCCGGGCTGACGCTGGCCACCTCGCTCGGCGCCTGCCTCAACGCCGCGCTGCTGTTCCGCTTCCTGCGCAAG
>CAWGZZ010000004.1:0-215345 GCA_963827095.1 uncultured beta proteobacterium | reverse complement strand
GAAGAACTGATAAAAAGCGTTAGGGTAAGAAAAAATAATAAAACAGGAGGGTAACATGAAACACATCATTGTTCTCGCATTATTTGTTTCTTGTATTGGGAATTTATTCAGACGCAGGGGCGTACACGTCGTCAAACCCTAGGTACAATCCCGAACTGGTGGGTCAGGCGGAGGCTCAGACGGAAGTGAAAATGTTTATTTCGACTCAGTCGGAGGCTCGATTTATGGCGCAATGCCGACCTCCTCGTTTAGCTTGACCAGTCTTACGATTCAGTATGACGGCGATGAGTCAAATTTCATTCCTGGAATGTACTACGTGTCTACTTCCGGCCTCCCTTTGTCCTTGTCCTTAGAGGGTAGTTCGAGCGGAATTTTTAATATGGAGAAGTATTATATCGGTGGCACTTTAATTCAACGGTTATTAAAGCTGATTTCGCTTGGGTCTATAAGGGGCTTCAGACTGATTCAACCCATCGGTGGAATTGGACCGCCAGCAACTTCTATACCCGGAAATCACCAGCAGACTCATGGGAGGTGTACCTTATGGCATTTATGATGATACGGGATCTGTAACATTGGGTTTTTTGGTCATGAAGGGTCTCCTTTTACGATAACAAACCACCTTCAGGCCGCCGTCCTCTTCCGCCGAGCTCTACTGCTCCTTGCCCCTGGTCTATTAGGGTTGATTGTTGTCAGGCGCAGGTGGGTGAAGTAGCTATTCGCACGTGGAACAACCCTGTCAGGGGGTTGAATTTTCTTTTTAGTAGGGGACTCGAGCCGCTTTTTAATGAAGAGACTAATGGGCGGGTTCGAGCCCGAACTGATTGAGGAGGTTTATTATGAAACGAATGTGTGTTGTATACATTATTTCTGTGTCTCTTTTCCTTCTCTCCCTTTTTTCCTTTCCTCTCCTCGCCCAAGCTGAAGACTGGGGCACCCTCACCATCACCTCCTACACCAAGGAGCGCGAGATAAAGGTAATGGGCAAGTGGCTCTATTCCTACAAGGTCGACGCGATGAAGGGGCGTAGAACCCCTCACCAATGTCTGTGGCAAGGTAAGAGCAATTCCTCCTCAGTCCGGGTAGTAGACCCCGAAGTTTGCTTCCCTGATATCCCTGCCGGGGGACTTGCTGCCAGCAAGGGCACCTTCACCGTCGCTGTGGACAAGAAGGCTTATACCACTCCTGCCAATCTCTCCTGGACTTACAGTGCGATCCATATCAGTGCAAGCGCCATCTCTCTTATTATTCCCACGGGCACTACCAGGAGCTTATCCTATACCGTTACTCTCAGCACCAGTGCACCCAAGCCCTATGTAGTTGCCTTCTTTCAATCGGTTCCCCAAGGTGTGGCGGTAAGGGAGGCCCTAGTGGATGGACCACCAACCAGAGCGCCACGTGGCAGTTCACCGAACAGGTGGCGGGAGTGGAAGCGACCAGAACCTCGCTCACCGCCAGGGCTATCGTGCTTAACACCATCCAGCAGGCAAAGATAACCATTCCGATCTACGTTATTCCACCCCCTGCAGCACTGGGCACGCCTGTTGCCTCACCCTCCGCCATCGCTACGGGAAACACCCTTGTGCGGTTTACCGCTGTTGCTGCCTCTCCCCGTCCCGAAGGTATTGCCCTTCACGATCAGGCAGGGACAGTAGTTGCTACCCTCTGGGACAATGGGACCGGTGATGATGCCCAGGCAAACGACGGTATCTATAGTGGTAGCGCTCCTATCCATGCCCAGGCAGAAGCGTTCTCTCCTTCAGTGCAAAATCAGGTGATCTCACCTCAAATCCGTGTTATCTTACCGTCACTTCGGTTCCTTTTGGACCTGCCCCTGCTGACGACGACAAGATCGTCACTGATACAGCGACCGGCAAGAGACTGGTGGTCAATCACCTCATCGCCTCCTTTGCTCCGGGCACTTCTCTCGCAGCTATCAACACCATCCTCAGCGACCCTGCTATCGTTGGTAACGTAGTGGGTGTGCTTGGCATCCCTGGCTACTACCACGTGGAAGTCCCCACTGAGACTGTCTCGGATCTCCTCAATGCCGTTGCCGCCTTAAAAACTCATCCCGAGGTCCTCACGGCAGGACCCGACTATGTTGGTGACACCAGCACCGGTCCCCTTACCCCTATCAATGACCAATATTACCTGAGCAACCAATGGGGGCCCCAGGACATAGGTGCTGACTATGCCTGGCTTGCCAGCCGGCGGCCAGGGCGTGAAGGTTGCGGTTATCGATAAAGGGGTCTATGATGCCCATCCAGATCTGGGCGGCAGGGTGACGCAAGGGTACCAATTATACTGTGGATGCCTTGGATTCTGCACGGAATCAGCCCGTTGACGAGACATCAGGCCATGGAACCCATGTCGCCGGCATCATCGGGGCAGCACTCAATAACGGCAATACCGGTATCGCCGGTATCGCCCCGGAAGCCCAGATCATTGCGATCAAGGTGTGCAAGGATCCTCCCGGAGGCTGTCCTTCCTCTGCTGTGGCCCATGCCATTGCCGATGCAGCAAACACGCACGAGGCAAAGATTATCAACCTCAGCCTCTACTGCGAACAGGATCCAGCGAATGTTCAGTCGGACGGCATAGCGTCGAGGTGGCCATCCAAAACGCCATCCAACAAAAAAATGCGCTCATCATCGTCGCAGCAGGCAACCTCAATGTTCTTTCCGCTTCCGCAAAATACCCCGTACTACCCTGCTAGCTCCCCATGGGTGCAAGACTATGGCATAGCTGTTGGGGCAAGTATGCCCCTCAGCAAAATGATGCATTATGGCCAGCCAGCCAATAGGCACGGGTGTCCATCTGGCTGCCCCAGGGTATTCACCCAACCCGGACATCTTTGTCTATTCCCTTAGTCCGACTGACCCATATTATGCCGCTAAATACGGTACCTCCATGGCTGCGCCCCATGTTGCCGGTGCTGCTGCCTTGCTTGCGGCAGTGCGCCCTGATTGGCCGCTCAATAATTATAATCCCCAGGGTAAACCAGATGTTCGCAGCCGACTCCTTGCTACAGTGGACGAAGGTATTCTCAAATGCACGGGTACTCGCACTACACTCTGTGTAAAATATGGGAAGGTCAATGCAAAAAACGCAGTGCCTACGCCACCGTTATCGTGTGGTCAAATCCTGCTCCCATCACCTATGGCACAGTTCTGAGGACACCCAGCTTAATGCAGTGGCAAAGGATCTCTACTCTGATGCTACACTTGATGCTACGGTCGGAACATTATCCTATAGCCCGCCCGCCGGAACGGTCCTGAATGCAGGACCCAATCAAACCCTGTCGGTGATCTTCACCCCCAATGATCTCACAAAGTACTCGGTGAACACTAAGACGGTGGAGATTAGCGTTGGGAGAGCGGGCAGACAACCCTGAACATCGTTGCGCCGTCGAACCTAACGTATGGCGCCAATGCTACCCTGCAAACGACAGGCGGCAGCGGCGCAGGTGTAGTGACTTACAGCGCAGGAAGTTCGACAGGCTGTTCTGTGACCGGTAATCAGCTGTCGGTGATAAACGCTGAGGGTTCTTGCTCTGTCACAGCCACCAAGGCAGCGGACATCAACTACAACTCAGCGACATCTGATCCAGTTTTAGTAAGCCTTCAGAAGGCTACCGCTACGGTTATATTGGGCAACATGACTCAGACTTATACCGGTAGTGCGCTCACACCCACAGCCACAACCACACCGCCTGGTCTTGCTGTCATCTGGTCTGGAACTCCCCAGACCAATGACTGCTCCTACCCGGTAACTGCCACCATCGATAACCCGAACTACCAGGGATCTGCCAGCGGAACGTTTGTTATTGAGGCTGCTTTAGCTCCTCCTTCAAACTTTTCATATTGTCACAATATCCAGCAGCAGTGTATTACTGGAATGGTCAGCTGGAACGGGTCTTTTAGGCTATCGAGTTTATTATCGATCCGGCTCCACAAGCTTTGCGGGGCCTTATGAGGCTGGTACCAACACCAACTATATACTTAATGGTCTGATGCCAGGAAACACTTACCAATTTTCTGTTACCAGCTACAACGCATCCACAGAGATAGCTTCTCCTGAAGTGGAGACAGTCATGCCTTATCCGGCACCCTTGATCCGACCTTCGGCACGGGGGGATTCGTGGTGAGTAACGGTGTAGCAGGGGGAAACGGCCATGACCGGGGAAATTCCATCACCGCTGACTCCTCCGGTCGTATCATAGTGACAGGGTATAGCGAGAATGCAGCAGGCAATTATGACATGGTCATCTGGTGCTACGATTCCAACGGCAACCTGTGCACAAACTTCGGCACCGGGGGCATCGTGGTCTACGATGGGGGGATCGGGCCCTACGGTATTGACATGGGTTATTCCATCACAGTTGACCCCTCAGGCCGTATTCTGGTGACAGGGAGTAGTAGGAATGCCTCAGGCTATATAGACATGGTCATCTGGTGCTACGATTCAAACGGCAACCTGTGCACAAACTTCGGCACCGGGGGCATGGCACATAACAATGTAGGAGGGGGGTACAGTTTTGATGAGGGTCATTCCCTAACCGTTGACCCCTCATTAGGCCGTATTCTAGTGACAGGGAACAGCTGGAATGATGTAGGCGGTTATGAGATGGTTACCTGGTGCTACGATTCCAACGGCAACCTGTGCACAAACTTCGGCACAGGGGGCATCGTGGTCAGTGACGGTGCAGCCGGGGGGTACGACGATGAGGGACATTCCTTAACCGTTGACCCCTCATCAGGCCGTATTCTAGTGACAGGATATGGCAAGAACGCACTAGGCAATAATGATGTGGTCATCTGGTGCTACGATTCCAACGGCAACCTGTGTATAAACTTTGGCACCGGGGGCAATGGCTTCGTTGTAAGTGGCATTGCAACCGGGGGAGACGGCCACGACTACGGTAATTCCATTGCTCTTGACTCATCACATCGTATTCTAATCACAGGAAGCAGTCAGTTTGCAAGCAATGTATCGCCAGATATGGTCATCTGGCGATATCTGTCTATTGGTATTCTCGATACAGACCCTACGAATGGATTTGGACCTGTGGACCAAGGGACTGGGTTGAGGAAGGGATTTGTGGCCTATAATAGCACTGAAGGAATGAATCTCTACTCTGACGATGGGGGTATGTCTATAACACTGGATTCCTCCGACCGCATCCTGGTGACAGGGTACGGCGAGAATCTCACGCAAGGCCTCACGGACATGGCCATTTGGCGCTACCTGCCTGATGGCACCCTCGATACCGATTTCGGCACAGGTGGCATCGTGACCCATAATAGTGCAGCAGGGGGAGGCGACTTCGATGTGGGTAATTCGATAACCCTTGATTCATTAGGCCGTATTCTGGTGACAGGGTATAGCACTGCCATAGGCGACCAGGACATGGTCATTTGGCGCTATCTCCCCTAGCCTTGAATAAGGAAGGGAATATCATATGGGTTCCCGCACAGGATCCATCATGCGAAAGATTGAATGCCAACATGGGAAGAGGTTTTTCCTCGCCGGGCCACTATACGTAGTAAAGGTGTGGATATGAACATCCGTCACCGGTAGAGATACATATTAAGGAGAGGTGTACAATGAAACGAATTGTCTTTTTTCTGGTAGCCGGATTCTTATTTGTTGGTAACTTTTGCCTTTTCCCCCTTCCCGCCCAAGCTGAAGACTGGGGCTCCCTCACCATCACCTCCTACACCAAGGAGCGCGAGATAAAGGTAATGGGCAAGTGGCTCTATTCCTACAAGGTCGACGTGATGAATAGGGGCGTAGAACCCTCACCAATGTCTGTGGCAAGGTAACGAGCAATTCCTCCTCAGTCCGGGTAGTAGACCCCGAGGTTTGCTTCCCTGATATCCCTGCCGGGGGACTTGCTACCAGCAAGGGCACCTTCACCGTCGCTGTGGACAAGAAGGCTTATACCACTCCTGCCAATCTCTCCTGGACTTACAGTGCGATCCATATCAGTGCAAGCGCCATCTCTCTTATTATTCCCACGGGCACTACCAGGAGCTTATCCTATACCGTTACTCTCAGCACCAGTGCACCCAAGCCCTATGTAGTTGCCTTCTTTCAATCGGTTCCCCAAGGTGTGGCGGTAAGCGAGGTGCCTAGTGGATGGACCACCAACCAGAGCGCCACGTGGCAGTTCACCGAACAGGTGGCGGGAGTGGAAGCGACCAGAACCTCGCTCACCGCCAGGGCTATCGTGCTTAACACCATCCAGCAGGCAAAGATAACCATTCCGATCTACGTTATTCGACCCCCTGCAGCACTGGGCACGCCTGTTGCCTCACCCTCCGCCATCGCTACGGGAAACACCCTTGTGCGGTTTACCGCTGTTGCTGCCTCTCCCCGTCCCGAAGGTATTGCCCTTCACGATCAGGCAGGGACAGTTGTTACCCCTCTGGGACAATGGGACCGGTGATGATGCCCAGGCAAACGACGGTATCTATAGTGGTAGGCGCCCCTATCGATGCCCAGGCAGAAGGTTTTCTCTCCTTCAGTGCAAAATCAGGTGATCTCACCTCAAATCCGTGTTATCTTACCGTCACTTCGGTTCCTTTTGGACCTGCCCCTGCTGACGACGACAAGATCGTCACTGATACAGCGACCGGCAAGAGACTGGTGGTCAATCACCTCATCGCCTCCTTTCGTCGGGACACTTCTCTCGCAGCTATCAACACCATCCTCAGCGACCCTGCTATCGTTGGTAACGTAGTGGGTGTGCTTGGATCCCTGGCTACTACCACGTGGAAGTCCCCACTGAGACTGTCTCGGATCTCCTCAATGCCGTTGCCGCCTTAAAAACTCATCCCGAGGTCCTCATGGCAGGACCCGACTATGTTGTGACACCAGCACCGGTCCTCTTACCCCTATCAATGACCAATATTACCTGAGGTACCAATGGGGGCCCCAGGACATAGGTGCTGACTATGCCTGGCTTGCCAGCCGCGGTCAGGGCGTGAAGGTTGCGGTTATCGATAAAGGGGTCTATGATGCCCATCCAGATCTGGGCGGCAGGGTAACCAAGGGTACCAATTATACTGTGGATGCCTTGGATTCTGCACGGAATGAGCCCGTTGATGAGCATCAGGCCATGGTACCCATGTCGCCGGCATCATCGGGCACACTCAATAACGGCAATACCGGTATCGCCGTATCGCCCCGGAAGCCCAGATCATTGCGATCAAGGTGGGCCAGGATCCTCCCGGAGGCTGTCCTTCCTTGCTGTGGCCCATGCCATTGCCGATGCAGCAAACACGCACGAGGCAAAGATTATCAACCTCAGCCTCTACTGCGAACAGGATCCAGCAAATGTTCACACAGTCGGAGGATAGCGTTGAGGTGGCCATCCAAAACGCCATCCAACAAAAAAATGCGTCATATAGTCGCAGCAGGCAACTACAATGTTCTTCCTGTTCCGCAAAATACCCCGTACTACCCTGCTAGCTCCCCCATGGGTGCAAGACTATGGCATAGCTGTTGGGGCAAGTATGCCCCCTCAGCAAAATGATGCATTATGGCCAGCCAGCCAATACGGCACGGGTGTCCATCTGGCTGCCCCAGGGTATTCACCCAACCCGGACATCTTTAGCAAACACCAACTGAACGAGTACATGCAAAACACCACCCATCGCTTGGCAAGGGCATGGCGGTCAATCAGCGCACGGGCAGCCAGACCTACATGAAGATGGTGCAGGTCCAGGGCGGCCTGGGTTTCGGGGTGAGCAAGAACCAGCTCATCTTCGTCTTCACCACCGAGCAGGCGCTCGCCAATTTCATCAGCACGGGTTGGGAGTTCGGCGGCCAGGCCAACCTGTCGGCGATGGCGGGCGGCGAAGGCGGCATGTTCACCGGCGCCGCGCAGATCTCGCCCGGGGTCTACCTGTACCAGATCACCGAAACCGGTCTCAACGCCACGCTGGCCGTGGCGGGGACCAAGTTCTTCGTCGACGCGGATCTGAACTAGTCGTTGCGGGCGCCGGCTTGCGGCGTTCGGCTGCCGGATTGCCGAACGCGCAATGGCTGGTCGGCACGTGAGGCTGGCTGCGGTCATTCGCCGGCCGATCCAAGTCGGGCCCGGTGGAGTAGGATTCCTCCCGTGCGCCGCAGCCGCTGCGCGCAGCGTTCACCGGGAGGAGACAATCATGGTCAGTTACTCGGCGCGTCTTGCCGCCGTCGCGATGGCGGCAGTCCTTGCCGCCTGTGCCACCACGGCGCCTACTCCCCCCGGCAAGCCGGAATTCATGCTCGTCGGCGTCGACACCAAGGTGGTGTTCGCCGACGATGGAAGCCTCCAGTTTCTCGCCCCCGGCAAGGACTCGGTGGTGATCGTCGACATCGGCACCGATCCCGCCAAGCCGCGGATCGTGAGCAGCCTGCCGCTGATGAATTCGGTGGTCGGGCCGCCCACGAACCTGGCGATCGTCTCCCGACGGCACGCTCGCGATCGTCGCGAACTCGCTGGACTGGGTGGCGGATGGCGCCAACTGGAAGTTCGTGCCAGACAACAAGCTCTATGTGATCGACCTTGCCGCGAGCCCGCCCGCGCTGATCGACGTTGTCGCGATCGGCAAGCAGCCCTCGGGGCTGTCGATCAATCGCGCCGGCGATCTCGCGCTCGTCGCGAACCGCGCCGACAACTCGCTCAGCGTGCTGTCGATCAAGGGCAAGCAGGTGAAGCTGATCGATACCGTACCGATGGGCGAATCGGTTTCGGCGGTGGTGTTTACGCCTGACGGCAAGCGCGCGCTCGCAGCGAAGTTTCCGGGCCACAAGGTGGCGTTCCTCGACGTGGACGGCCAGAAGGTGACCTACAACAAGCGCGACGTGTCGGTGGGTCTGTGGCCCTACAACCTTGCCGTTTCCGCGGACGGCAAGCTCGCACTGGCAGGGGACAACGGCAACGCCGGCCGCTCGGACGGCAACGTCGACACGGTCACGGTGATCGACATCGAGGCGGACCCGCCCCGCGTGATCGACAAGGTTGTCGTCGGCGACGGGCCCGAGGGTTTCGCGGTGAGCCCCACCGGGCGCATTGCGGTGCCCATCCTGCTGGGGGGCTCGGATGGCCCGAAGAACAGCTGGTTCTACAATCGCAACGGCAGCGTCGCGGTGCTGAAGCTCGACGGCAAGAAGGTGACCAAGGTCGGTGACGTCCCGGTAGGCGCCATCCCGGAAGGCGCGGTGTTCAGCCCGGACGGCCGCTGGCTCTACGTCGGAAACTACGCGGACGCAAACATCTCCGTGCTTCGGGTCGACGGCGACACGGTCACGAATACGGGCACGGTCGTCGCGCTTCCCGGCAGTCCGGCATCGATGCGGGGGAGAGTCCAGTAGCCGATCCGCAGATCCGGACCGGGCCGCGCGCCTGTCGGCGTGCGGCCATCGCCCACGGGGGCAGATAAACGAGGCCCGCGCAGGGCGCGCCGAGGCAACGCATCACGGGCGGGCGCGCCGTGGCTTGCGTGCGCCGCCCGGCCCCGGCAGCGGTCCGACCGGGTGCGGCAGGCGCCAGGGAACCGAGGCAAACTTCTCCACCAGAAACTGGATGACCGCGTCGACCTTTGGCGGGCGGCGCCGGGTCGGCGTATAGACCGCATGCAATGGCAGGGGTTCGGGCTGGTGCATGTCGAGAAGAACGGGCACCAGGCGACCGCTGCGAATCGCCGGCCCGACGATGAGGTCGGACAGGCGTATCACGCCCAGTCCGAGCAGCGCGAGCTCGTACATGGTCTCCGCATTGTTGACGGTGACGTTGCCCTTGACCGTCACCGGGCGCACGCCGCTCGGTCCGCGAAACGGCCACTCCGTCTGGCCCGCGATTCCGGTGAGCGTCAGGCAGTTGTGGCGCGCGAGATCCTCCGGCTTGCGCGGCATGCCGTATTTTTCGAGATAGGCGGGCGCGGCGGAGATCACGCGCTCGAGATCGCCGATGCGGCGCGCGGCGAGGTTGACGTCGCCCAGCGGCCCGACGCGGATCGCGAGGTCGATTCCGGCTTCGACCATGTCGATGGCGTACTCGCTGACGACGAGGTCGAGCGTGATCTCCGGATACCGGGCCATGAATTCGGGCAGCGCGGGAACCAGCGCGTACGTCGCGAACGCCGTCCCCAGGCTGAGTCGAACGCGGCCTCGCGGCTGCTGCCCGAAGCGCATGACGTCGGACTCCGCATCGGCGATCTCGCCGACGATCCGCTGCACGCGCTCGAAATAGACCTCGCCTTCCGCGGTCAACGCCAGATGACGCGTCGAACGCTGCAGCAGCCGCACGCCGAGCCTGCGCTCGAGACGCGTGACGAGCTTGGACACCGCCGAGGGCGTGACGCCCAGGTCGTGCGCCGCGGGCGTGAACCCGTTGCATTCGACGGCACGAACGAAGGCGAGCATCGCCAGACCGGATTCCATCGACGTCCCGAAGCGAAAGCGATTGATGCCATTTTGGCACAAATGTTGTGCCAATGACGTTTATTGTGCGCGTCGCCGTCCGGAGTTAACGTGGTACTGCATCCACATCGCTGCGGTTGCTCAGGAGCAGGCCACGGCCCGGGTCGATTCCCGGCGCCGGTGCCGGTGCCGGTCACCGCGGGATGAACGGCAGTTGCATGACAGGAGGAACATCATGAGAGTGAAGTCACTTTGCGCTCCGGTCGCAGTGGCCCTGACCGTGGGAATCTGCGGTTTCGCAATGGCCGCCGAGAAGGACCGGGTCGATCCCGGCAAGCGGGAATATGTGAACAAGTGCGGCACCTGCCACGGACAGAGCGGAAAGGGCGATGGCGGCCTCATGGATCTCCTGAAGACAGCCCCCGCCGACCTGACTGTGTTGTCGAAGAAGAACGGCGGCGTATTTCCGTTCGATCGAGTCTATGCCGTGATCGACGGGCGCGAGGTGGTCAAGGGCCATGGCGATCGTGAAATGCCGGTCTGGGGCAGAGAGTACGGCGCCGAGACGGCTCGCGCGGCGGACTATTACGTCGATGTTCCCTACTCGATGGAAAACTACGTGCGCGCCCGCATTCTCGCGTTGATCGACTACCTCAACCGGCTGCAGTCGACGTGACGCGAGTCGCCGCAGCAGTCGGTCCGGATGGACGCCGCGCGGGCTCCGCTACCGCGCGGCGTTGCGCCTCGACCAGCGCTGCAGCACCAACGCCGCGACCGACGCGCCGAGCGCGGCCATGGTCGTCGCGTCGCGCGACACGACCACCATCACCTGTTGCAGCACGTGCGGATTGCTCTGCTCCACGTAGCGCACGAGGTCGAACACCTGGCTCGGCGTGACGCGGGCGGCATCTTCCAGCGAGACCACGAGACGTGACCACCGCGCGTGCTCGACGTATTTCGCGAATGCGCCGCCGGAAATGACGGTCAGGGCCAGCGGGCCCACTGGGAGCAGCAGGCGGCGCAGCATCCGCGCGCGCAGTGCGAGGTGGGTCCGGGTGAAGACGCTCGCGATCAGGGCAGGGAGCGAAGACGGCGGCTTCGCCGGCAGCGCTCCGGAGCGGGCGCGGCCGAGTGAATCGGGAACGGCAGAGCATCGAGGACGCGTGCGGATCTTGGAGAGCTTCATCGGGGCCTCCTCTTGCAGCGCAACTCCGATGTGGTCCCGTAACGGGAACCCGGCGTCTGCGCACGCAGGCAATGAGTGGAAACGCGAACCGTCGCGCAGCCCGTCTCGCCGTACATCGGGCGGGTGCACGCAGGCGAGTGGTGCGCACATCGAGCTCCCGCCTTTGCGTTTGCTCCAAGGTTGTGCGAAACACGAGCCTAGGCCACCAATCTGAAAGGACGCTGAACGGCTTGCCGATCGGCCGATCGTCCGTGCCGCGGGTTCCCGTCTGCGGGCTGCCGCCTCAGGCCAGCGGCCGGAAGAACTCGCGTATCTCGTGCGCGAGCGCCGCCGGTTGCTCGAGCGCCGCGAAGTGCCCGCCCCTGGGCATCACGCTCCAGCGCCGGATGTCGAACACGCGCTCGGCCGCCGAGCGCGGCGGGCGCAGGATCTCGCGCGGGAACTCGCAGTAGCCCGCCGGCACGCCAATCGTGCCGTCGATGGGCCACGGCCCGTGCAGCCGGGCGTAGTAGGGCCAGAACGACGCGCCGATGCAGTTGGTATACCAGTAGAGGCTGATGTTGCCCAGCATCTCGTCCATCGACAGCGCGTTGCGCGGGTCGCCGTCGCAGTCGGTCCACGCGCGGTATTTCTCGACGATCCAGGCGGCGAGGCCGACCGGCGAATCGGCCAGGCCAAAGGCCAGCGTCTGCGGTCGCGTGCCCTGGATCGCCTGGTAGCCGGTCTCTTCCTTGAGAAACGCCTCGAGCTCGCGCAGGTAGCGGCGCTCCTCGTCGGTCGGGTTGGCGAACATCGCGGCATCGCGGCGCAGCGGCAGCAGGTTGAGATGGATGCCGATCAGGTTCTGCGCGCGGTGCGCGCCGAGCCAGGCGGTGATGAAGGAGCCCCAGTCGCCGCCTTGGGCGCCGTAGCGCGGGTAACCGAGGCGCGTCATCAGCTCGTGGAACATCGCGCCGATTTCCGGCAGCGCACGCCGCGGCTGGTTCTCGCGGAACGACAGCGTGTAGCCCGGCAGCGAGGGCACGACGACGGTGAAAGCGTCCGCGGCGTCGCCGCCGTGCGCGGCCGGATCGGTCAGCAGCGGAATCAGCTTCAGGAATTCGAGCACCGACCCGGGCCAGCCGTGCGACAGCAGCAAGGGCCTCGGGTTCGGACCGCGGCCTGCGACGTGCAGGAAGTGCACGTCGATGCCGTCGATCCGCGTGACGAACTGGGGCCACGCATTGAGCGCCGCCTCGGTGCGCCGCCAGTCGTAGGAGCGAGCCCAGTAGTCGACCAGCTCGCGCATGAAGCCGACCGAAGTCCCGTAGGACCAAGGCGGCTCGGGCGCCTCGTCGGGCCAGCGCACGCGCGCGAGGCGCGCCGCGAGATCGGCGAGCGCAGTCGCGTCCAGCGCGAGTCGGAAAGGGCGGATCGCGGTGTCGGCATGGGGCGTCATCGATCGTCTCCGGGAAGCTTCGTCCGATTCTGGCACATCGACGCGCCGCGGTCCCCCCTCGACGTATTCTCCTCGATCGTCGCGACGCGGGCGGCCCCGTGACGACACCGCCTCTGCGGCTTGCGGAGCGCTTCTGGGTTCGGTGTTCTGGCGATATAATTGAACGCACGCGCAAGCGCACCCGACGCCTTGCCGGGTGAGTTGCCGTGACCACCCCGCAGCATCCGCTCACCCGCCGGCAGGTTTTTCTGCTCTGGATTCGATGGGAGACTTCCCGCTGGTCCTGCTGACCGCCACGATCTGGACCTATTGGATCGGCGTCGGCGCCATGGTCGTTCGGCTGCGCCGCCGGATGCGCAAGCGCGTCGGGCTGGTGCCGGAGCAGCGCGTCGAGCAGTACATGTGGCTGGTCTGGGTCCCGCTGGTCGCCGCGTGGAACGTCCTGCCCTGGCTCGCGCTGACCCGCAACCATGCCCCGTGGGGGCTGCCGGATTTCGCCCGCGGGGACGCCCTCTACGCGGGGCTGCGCTGGGCCGCGGCGATCGTCGCGATGGCAAGCCTCGCGCTCACCATCAAGTGCTGGGCGCGCATGGGCAAGGACTGGCGGATGGACGTGAGCGTGGCGGAACCGACCACGCTCATCACCGACAGCCTATTCCACTACGTCCGGCATCCGATCTACGCGTTCTCGATCCTGCTGATGCTGTGCACGGCGGCGATCGTGCCCACGCCGCCGATGGCGGTCGTGGCGTTCATCCACGTGGTGCTGATGAACCTCAAGGCCCGCAACGAGGAGCGCCACCTGCTGCGGGCGCAGGGCGACGCCTACGCGCAGTACCTCGCTCGCACGGGACGATTCTTTCCACGCTTCGGCCATTCGAGGCCGTGAGTTCGCTCGCCCCCGCGGCCCGGGTCGAATCCGTAGCCCGGGTTGAGCGCCAGCGAAACCCGCGTGGGCGCGGCAATGGCCCCGGGTTTCGCTGGCGCTCAACCCGGGCTACGGACGCCGCAACGCTGGCGTGGCTCATCGCAGCAGCGATCTTCACGCTGGGCCTGCCGGCAGCGGATGCCGCTGCCGGCGCCGGAGCCATCGACCCCGCCGTCGCCGCGCGCCTGCTCGCTCTCGACTGCGAGCGCCTGTCCGCCGCCGACGTCCGCGAGACCCTGGCGCACCTGCCGGCGCCGCGCGTCATCCTGCTCCAGGGCAGCCTGGGCCTCGCGACGATGCAGCCGTTCGGCGAGTTCCTGGTCGCCATGGGCTACCCGGAGGAGCGGATCAGGAATCCCCGCGACGGCACCCTGTCGCACGGCAGCTTCGGCGGCAGCGACGCCCTCGCCGGCAACCTCGCCTGGTACTACGAGCGCGAAGGCATGGTGCCGGTGCTGATCGGCCACAGCCACGGCGGCATGCTGGTGGTGCGCACGCTGCACGAGCTCGCGGGCGCCTTCGCCGATGCCGTCGCGGTGCGCGATCCGCGCACCGACGAGGCGCTGCCGCGCACCACGTTCGTCGATCCCGCGACCGGGAAGGAGCGGCCCGTCGTCGGGCTGACGGTCGGCTACGCGTCCGCCATCGCCACCGGAAAGCTGCCGCGCCTGCTGATGCTCGAATGGTCGATGCTGCCGAAGCTGCGCCTCATCCCCGACACCGCCGTCGATTTCACCGGGTTTGCCATCGCCTTCGACCTGATCGCCTTCGACTTCGGCGGTTCCGACCCGTACGTCGCGTCGGGCACGGCGCGCGTGCGCAACGTCACGCTGCCCGGGGGCTACAGCCACATCGGCATCCCGCAGGCGCAGCACCTGGCGGCGAACCCGGTCACGCGGGCCTGGATTGAAGCGTATGCACCCGGCGCGCAGATACCCGCGTTCCCGGAGGGCACCGACACGACGAACCTCCTGCACGCCGCGGACATCTGGTTCAGCCTGAAGAAGAACTGGTGCGTCGAAGCCCGCCGCTCGCTCCCCGCGCTCCGCGCCGAGGCCGCGCCGTGAAGGGCCGCCTGAACCTGTTCCAGGCCGGGATGCTGCGATGGCGCGACCTCTGGCCCTACAACGCCGTGCACGTGGTGCGCGTCGACGCGCCGCTCGACCGCCAGCGCCTGCGGCACGCGATCGACGGCGAGCTCGCGGCGTTCGGCCTGAACGGATTCGAGCTCGACCGGGCGCGCGGGCGCTTCGAATACCGGGGGGGCGCGGCGCGGGCCACGCTCGAGACGGCGGTGTGCGTCGGCGACTGCACCGAAGCGCTGCGCGCCGAGATCGAGCGCCAGCTCAACCTGCCGTTCCCGTCCACCGGCGCATTCGAACCGTTCCGCTTCTTCGCCGTGGACTCCGGGGAAACGTTCCATCTCGGGCTCGCCTACGACCATGTCGTCGCCGCCGGCGATTCGATCGTCACGCTGCTCGCTGCCCTCGTCGACCGCTACCGCCGCGGCGGCGAGGGCGCCGATCGCCGCGGCGTCCCGGACCTGTATCCGGCCCGCTATCGGCGCATGCTCCTGCGCCACCCGTTCGCGTTCCTGCGCGGGCTGCCGAGCGTGCCGGCGATGGCCGCGAGCTTTCGCCGCGCGTTCCGGCCGCGCTACCCGCACGGCCACGAACCGCAGAATGCGTTCGCGCACTTTCGCATCGAGCGCGCGCGGCTCGAAGCGATGCGCCGCGCGGCGAAGGCGTGGGGCGTGACGCTCAACGACCTCCTGCTGGCGACGATCCTGCTGGCGCTGTCGCCGCTGGCCGCGGAGCGCCGCGGGGCCCCGCGCCGCAAGGAGCTGGCGGTCGCCACGATCATCAACATCCGCGCCGATTGCGGCGCCGACGCGCGCACCGCCTTCGGGCAGTTCCTGAGCTCGTTCCTGGTGTCGCATCCGGTGCCCCCGGGGATTTCGCTCGAGCAGCTTGCCCGCGACGTGCGCGCCGAAACCGCGCGGGTCAAGCAGAAGAAGCTCTACCTGCAGACGCTGTTCGCGATGGGCATCGCCGGCGTCGTGTCCGGCTTCCTGTCCGGCGCGGCCCGTGCGCGTTTCTACGCCAAGAGCTACCCGGTGTGGGCGGGGACCACGTCGCTCAACGTCGATGCGCTGTGGGTCGGGGCCGGCGGGCAGGCGCCGCCGACCGACTACCTGCGCGCCGCGTCCGCGGGGCCGCACGCTCCGCTGGTGGTGGTGCTGACGACGGCGGGGTCCGCCATGCACGTCGGCCTGTCCTTCCGCACCGCCGCGTTCACCCGCGCGGAAATGGATAAAATAGCGTCCGCCATCCTTCATTGCACCGATTCGGTCATGCACTGAACCTGCTCCGACGCGGCCTTCGCCTTCGTCCGCCATAGCCATCACGACCATGATGCGCCGACACCGCACCCTTGCCCTCCTCGTCGCAGCCGCCTGCGCGCTCGTCGGGGGCGGCTGCGCGACGCCGCAATCCGAGGGCCCCGCGGCAGGCATTGCCGCCGGGCCAGCCGGGCAAGCCGTCCTGCGCGCGCTCCCCGGCGATCGCGCTACGGAAGACCGCATCCTCGCCCTCGACCCCGAGCGGATCAGCGCGGAGGACGTGCGCACGCTCGCCGCGGGTCCCACCCCCCGCATCGTCCTGCTGCACGGCGGCATCTATCCCGTCCACATGGCGATGACCTCGTTCGGCGGCTTCCTCTCCGGCATGGGGTATCCGGAAGCGAAAATCCGCAATCCGGCCGACGAAAGCTGGTCGCACAGCCCCTACGAGAGCAGCACGCAGTTGGCCGGACTGCTCGCCTGGTACTACGAGCGCGAGGGACTGCGGCCGATGATGATCGGCCACAGCCAGGGCGGGATCCAGGCCGTCAAGGTGCTGCGGGAGCTCGACGGCGCGTTCGGCGACCGGATCGTGGTCCGCGGCCCGTACGGCGGCGTCGACGGCGACCGCACGACGTTCGTCGACCCGATCACCGGCAAGGAACGGCCGGTGATCGGGCTGACGGTGCCCTACGTGTCGGTGGTCGCCGCGGGCGGCGCCGCGCTGATCCTGCCCAACCAGTGGAACATGGTCGGCAACCTGCGGTCGATCCCGAACACCGTCGAGGACTTCACCGGCTACTCGCTGGGGCTCGACTTGTGGGCGTGGTCGGTGCCCGGGATTGCCGCCACCACCGAGTTCGCGCACAACGGCACGGCCAAGGTCCGCAACGTCGAGCTGCCGGCCTGGTACAACCACGTGCTGATGCCCATCACCAAGGACCTGGCCTCCGATCCCCGGGCCCGGCCCTGGATCGAGGCGTACGTTCCGGGGGCCGCCAACGGTCCGGTGCCCCTCGAATCCGAGGGCGAGAGCGTGCTGTGGGCCGCCGACGTCTGGCACAGCGTCAAGAAGCACTGGTGCCTCGAAGCCCAGCGCACGATACGCGCCCGCCGGACCCTGCTCGGCTTGCAGTGACGAACGGGTTAAAATAGCGGTTTCGCCCGCCGGGATCCAGCCGGGGCGCCTGCGAGCCGGGGCGCGCCGGGGGCCCGCCGCGGCCGCGCGGAACGAACGCAGGAACCCCCACGATGTCAGGTGCACTGACCGGAAAAGTGGCGCTCGTCAGCGGAGCCGCCCGCGGCATCGGCCGCGCGATCGCGCTGAAGCTCGCCGCGGCGGGCTGCGACGTCGCCGCCAACTACTACAACAGCGCCGAGGAAGCCGAGGCCCTTTGCGCCGAGATCCGCGCGCTCGGCCGGCGCGCGTGCGCGATCCAGGCGAGCGTCGGGGTGCCCGACAGCGTCGACGAGCTGTTCGCCGAATTCCGCAAGCACTTCGACCGCGTCGACATCCTGGTGAGCAACGCGGCCTCCGGCGTGCTGAAGCCGACCACCGAGATGACGCTGAAGCACTGGCGCTGGTGCCTCGAGACCAACGCGCTGGCACTCAACCTCCTCACCCAGCGGGCGCTGCCGCTGATGCCCGCCGACGGCCGCATCATCGCGCTCTCCAGCCTGGGCGCGTCGCGGGCGATGCCGGGCTACGGCTTCATCGGCGCGTCGAAGGCCGCGCTCGAGGCGCTGGCCCGCGCGTTGGCGCAGGAGCTGGGGCCCCGCGGCATCCGCGTCAACGTCGTCAGCGCCGGGGTCGTCGACACCGACGCCCTGCAGTACTTCCCCAACCGCGACGAGCTGCTGGCGAACTACGCGCAGCGCGCCCCGGCCGGGCCGGTGCTCACGCCGCAGGACGTCGCCGGCGCCGTCTATCTCCTCTGCCTCCCCGAAGCCGGGATGATCAACGGGCACACGCTCGTGGTCGACGGCGGCTTCGCGATCTCGGGATAGCGCTGACCATGAAGGTCGACTCGGGCATCGCCGGCAAGATCGCCATCGTGACCGGCGGCAGCCGCGGCATCGGCCGCGCCATCGTCGAGCTGCTCGCGGCCGAAGGCGCGGACGTCACGTTCTTCTACCGCGACAATGCGGCGGCTGCGGACGAGGTCGTCGCCGCCGCCCGCTCGGGCGCGGCGAAGATCACGGCGCTGCAGGTCGACGTCCGCGACTCGGCCGCCTGCGCCGCCGCCGCCGAGCACGTCGTCGAGCGCTGCGGCCGCATCGACATCCTCGTCAACAACGCCGGCATCACGCGCGACAACCCGCTGGCGGCGTTCGACGACGACGACGTCGCCGCCGTCCTCGCGACCAACGTGACCGGCGTGTTCAACGTCGCCCGGGCCGTGGTCCCGTACATGACGTCGCAGCGCGCCGGCACGATCATCAACCTCTCGTCGGTCTCCGGCGACAAGGGCGGCCGCGGCCAGACCAACTACGCCGCGAGCAAGGGCGCGATCAACGCCTTCACCAAGGCGCTGGCGGTCGAGCTCGCGCCGCGCAAGATACGCGTGAACTGCGTGGCGCCGGGCGTCATCGAAACCGAGATGTCGGCCGACGTGCGCGAGCAATCCGGCGACGCCGTGACCGGCCGCATCCTGATGCGGCGCTACGGCCGGCCGGACGAAGTGGCATATGCAGTATGGTTCCTCGCCTCCGCATACGCGAGTTACGTGACGGGGCAGGTGTGGAGCATCGACGGCGGCTTCAAAATGGAGTGACTAGCATGGCGCAAACCGAAATTTCCCAGAGCGATATCGACGCGGTCTTCCCGACGGTCGCGGAGACGATGGCCGACGCGCTCGGCTGCGAGGTCGAGGACATCAAGCCGAACGTGTCGCTGATCGAGGGCCTCGACGCCGAGTCGATCGATTTTCTCGACATGGTCTTTCGCCTCGAGCGGGCGTTCAAGATCAAGATCCCGCGCGGCAAGATCGTCGAGAACGCGCGCGGCACGCTGACCGAGGCCGAGTTCGAGGACAAGGGCGTGGTGACCGAGGCCGGTCTCGCGCAGCTGAAGGCGTACCTGTCCGAGGTCCCCGCCGAGCGCTTCAAGCCGCCGGTCAAGGTGAAGGACATCCCGCGGCTGTTCACGCCGGAGACCTTCTGCAAGCTCGTCGTCGCCGCGCAGCGCGAAGCGAAGGCTGCCGGCTAGATAGATGAGTGCCCCCGAAGCTCGCTGCGCTCGCCTCCCCCCGGGGGGGCATGCGGTGCCCTTCGGGCGGCCGCGCGGGCGCTGAGGAACGGCTGGCCAACCCTGCATGAGCGATCACTTCGCCGCCTTCTCGTTCGTGGACCGGATCACCGAATTCGTGCCCGGAACGCGTGCGCGCGGCGTGTTCGCCGTTCCGCGTGCGTTGGACGCGTTCCCGTCGTGCCTCGTCGCCGAGGCGGTGGGCCAGCTCGCCGCGTGGACCTCGATGGCGCACATCGGGTTTCGCGGACGGCCGGTCGCGGCGCTCGCCAACGACACGCGCTTTGCGGGCGACGTCGCGCCCGGCGAAATGCTGGATCTCGCCGTCGAGATCGAGAGCTGCGACGACGACGCGGTGGCCTACGCGGGCTCCGCGCGCTGCGGCGAGCGCAAGGTGATCGACCTCATCGACTGCCTCGGGCCGATGCTCCCGGTCGAGGAGTTCGACTCGCCGGCAGCGATGGCCGAGCGCCTCGCGCTGCTGCGCGGAGCGGGCGCGACGCCCGGGCGCTTCCACGGCGTCGCGCTGCCGCCGCTCGTTCGCGGCCCGGGGGTGCGCGGCGAGTCGGCCACGGCCACGCTGCACGTGCCCGCGACGGCGCCGTTCTTCGCCGACCACTTTCCGCGACGCCCGGTCTTCCCCGCCACGCTGCTGCTCGACACCCAGATCCGCCACGCGCTGGAGCTCGCCGCCGAGACCGCGCACTGCCCGTCCGGCAGCCGTCCCGTGCCGGTGCGCATGACGCACGTCAAGATGCGCTCGTTCATCGCGCCCGGCGACGTGCTGGAGCTCGCGGCGCGCACGTCGCCATCGGACAACACCAACGGCAAGCTCATGCTGAGCGCGCAGACGAACGGCAAGACGGTCGCCACCGCGCGGCTGGAATTCGCGGCAAGGGCAAGCTCATGAATCCCGGCACACGCCGCGTCGCGATCACCGGCATCGGCCTCGTCACGCCCGTGGGCAACGACGTCGCGACGACATGGGACGCGCTGCTTGCGGGCCGCAGCGGCGGCGCCGAGATCAGCATCTTCGACGCGAGCGGCTTCCCGGTGCACATCGCCGCCGAAGTGAAGGGCTTTCGCGACGACGTCATCGGCGAGCGCCGGCTGCAGAAGCTCACCACGCGCTCGCACCGCTTCGCGATCGCCGCGGCCGACCAGGCGCTCGCCGACGCCGGCATCCGGCCGACCCCGGAGGACGCGACGCGCTGGGGCTGCGCGGTCGGCGCCGGAATGATGACCTCCGAATACGTCGACCTCGCCGCCACGCACGCGTACTCCGGCGAAGGCGGCGAGCTGCACGCCGACCGGCTGCTCTCCGATCCCGCCGCGAACGATCCCATGGTGTTCTGCCGCAGCCAGGCGACCGCCGGCATCTCGCTGCTCACGCGCCGCTACGGCATCCGCGGTTATGCGACCTCGGTGCACACCGCCTGCGCGTCCGGCGGGCAGGCGCTCGGCACCGCGCTCAAGCTGATCCGCCGCGGCGCCGCCGACCGGGTGCTCGCGGGCGGCTTCGATTCGATGATCAGCCCCGTCGGCATCGCCGGCTTCTGCCTGCTGTCGGCGCTCTCGCCGGACAACGACACGCCGCAGCGCGCGAGCCGGCCCGTTCGACGCCACGCGCAACGGCTTCCTGCTGGGCGAAGGCGCCGGCTTCCTGGTGCTGGAGGAGTGGGAAGCCGCACGCCGACCGCGGCGCGCGCATCTACGCCGAGCTCGCCGGCGACGGCAACTCGCTGTCGAGCTACCGGATCACCGATTCGCCGCCGGACGGCGACGGCCCGATCCAGGCGATGCGCGCGGCGCTCGCCGACGCCGGCGCCACGCCCGCCGACGTCGATTACCTCAATGCGCACGGCACCTCGACCGGCATGAACGACCGCAGCGAGACCGCGGCGACGCGCGCGGTGTTCGGCGCCGAGGCCGCGCGCCTGAACGTGAGCTCGACCAAGAGCACGATGGGCCACCTGATCGCCGCCGCCGGCGCGGTCGAGATCGCGGTGTGCGCGCTGGCGATCGACCGCGGCGAGCTGCCGGTCAACGCCAACTACACCACGCCCGACCCCGACTGCGACCTGAACCTCGTGCTCGGGCAGGCGCGCCGCCAGCGCGTGCGCGTCGCGATGTCCAATTCGTTCGGCTTCGGCGGCTCCAACAGCTGCGTCGTGCTGCGCCATCCGGCCGAGGTCGACGGAAGATGAGCGCCCCCGCCAAAATTCTCGTCACCGGCACCGGCGCCGTCTGCGCCTCGGGCATGGACCCCGACGCCATCCTCGACGCCGTGTGCTCCGGGCGCACCGCGATCGGCCCGATCGGCCAGTGGGACACCACCGGCTGGCCGACGCGCGAGGCCGGCGAAGTGGCCGATTTCAATGCGCGCGCGCTGGTCGAGGACCGCAAGCTGCACAAGCTGATCCGCCGCACGGACCTGTTCGGTCTCTATGCCGCCGGCCGCGCCATCGACGGCTCCGGCATCGTCGCGCATCGCGAGACGCTCGCGGCGCCGGCCGCGGCGACGTACAGCGACCGCACCGGCGTCTACGTCGGCTCGGGCGGCGGCAACTACCAGAACCAGTACGACTACTTCCCGCTGCTCACCGCGGCGCAGCGGCGACCTGCAGACGTTCGGCCGCGAACTCGCGAGCACCGTCAACCCGATGTGGCTGCTGCGCACGCTGCCGAACAACGTGCTGGGGCACATCGGCATCCGCCACGGGCTCAAAGGCCCGAACGCGTGCATCACCAACCACAGCGTCGGCGGCACGCTGGCGGTGATCGAGGCGGCCGAGGCCCTGCGCAACGGCGAAGCCGACCGCGCGGTCGCGGTAGGGCACGACGCGCCGATCGAGCCGCAGATGGTGCTGTACTACCAGCGGATGGGCCTCATCGCCTCCGGCGCGCTGCTGCCTTTCGACGCGCGCCACGACGGCAGCCTGTTCGGCGAGGGCGCCGGCGCGCTGATGCTCGAGACCGAAGCGTCGGCGACAAGCCGCGGCGCCACCGTGCTCGGCGAGATCCTGGGCGGCGGCTACGCGTGCGAGGCGGAAGGCCTGGTCGCCATCCGCGACGACGGCGACGGCGTCGCCCGCGCCATCGCCGCGGCGCTCGACGACGCGCGGCTGCGCGCCGCCGACGTCGGCATGATCGTCGCGCACGGCAACGGCACGCAGCAGTCCGACGTGTCGGAAGCCGCCGCGATCCGCCGGATCTTCGGCGACGAGCGGCAGGCCCCGCCGGTCACCGCGTTCAAGTGGGCGTTCGGGCACCTGATCGCCGCGGCCGGCATCATCGACGCGGTGCTCGCGCTCGCCGCGCTCACGCGCAACACGGTTCCGGGCATCGCGACGCTGTCGCGGCTCGATCCCGCCTGCGCCGGCCTGCCGGCCTCGGCCACGCCGCAGGCGCCCCGCAGCAACGTCGCGCTGATCATCTGCCGCGGCTTCGCCGGCACCAACGCCGCGCTGCTCGTCCGCGCCGCGTAGCGGCCGCGCCATGGCGGACACGGGCGCCGCGGCGAATCCCTGCGGCATCGACACGGTCGAGATCGCGCGCATCGAGCGCCTGCTGCACGAGACCGCGCCCGCCGACCTGACGCGGTTCTTCTCGCCGCAGGAGCTCGCCGACAGCGGCGACGGCCCGGGCCGGGCGGCGAGCCTCGCCGCGCGCTTCGCCGCGAAGGAAGCCTGCTTGAAGCTCTTCCCGCGCGAGGCCGCGATGGGGCACCTCGAGCCGGCGGATTTCTCGGTCGCGCGCGACAACTACGGCGCGCCGCAGGTCGTGTGCGCGCCGAAAGCGCGGGTCGTGCTCGGCCTGCACCGGATCAAATCGATCGCGCTTTCGCTCACCCATGATCGCGTGAGCGCGTCGGCCGTGGCGCTGGCCGAGCGCGCGCAGGCGCAAGCGGGTGCCGGCGCGCGGTTCGTCTATCGCTTCCTGCCGCTGCGCCGCGACGGTCGTGCTCGCGAACCTGCGCCGCGTGTTCGGCGCCACCGTGCCCGAGGCCGAGATCGTGCGCCTCGCGCAGGCGCACTACGACCACCTGATGCGCCTCACCGGCGAGTTCCTCCACTTCCGCTGGCTTCGCCCCGGCGAAGAAGCTGGCGCTGGTGCGCGTCGAGAACGTCGAGGCGTTCGTGGCCGCCCGCGCGCAGGGCAAGGGCATCCTGATCCTCACCGGGCATCTCGGCAACTGGGAGGTGGCGACGATCGCCGGCATCGCCCAGTTTCCCGGAGATGCGCGGCAAGTTCCACTTCGTGCGCCGCGCGATCAAGCCCGCCTGGCTCGACCGGATGGTCACGCGCCGCTTCAACCGGGCCGGCTTCGGCGTGTTTCCGAAGCGCGGCTCGCTCGACGCGATGCTCGCGCAGCTGGAGCAGGGCGACGCGATCGTGTTTCCGTTCGACCAGCACGCGGGCCCGCCGGACGGGATCGAAGCCGAGTTCTTCGGCCATCCGGCGTGGACGTTCAAGAGCCTCGCGATCATCGCGCTCGCGACGGGCGCCCCGGTGCTGCCGGCGGCGAGCTGGCGCGAGGCCGACGGCCGCCACGTGCTGCGCTTCGAGGAACCGATGGCGCCGATCGAATGCGAGAACACGAGCGAGGCGATCCGCCGCAACACCCGCGCCTATAATGCGGTACTGGAGCGGCTGATCGTTGCCCATCCGGAGCAGTGGTGGTGGGTGCACCGGCGGTGGAAGCACGCCGAGGCGAGGAAGCGCGCCCGCCGCCAGCACCGCGGCGACATCCGACCGGCGCAACGCGCCGGACTGATCGTCGCCGGCCGGCTCTTCCGCACTCCTACACCTACAGACCCGATGCTCGAGAGCCTGCTCGCGCCCAAGTGGATCGTCCTCGTGCGTCTTCGTCGCCTCGGCGGTCTACGTGCACTACCGCGGCCGGGTCCGGCATCGCTTCTTCCGCCAGCTGACCGACCACTCGTCGGTGATCGCGCCGTACAACGTGCTGATGTACGCGTTCTCGGCGGTGCCGAACAAGCCGTTCATCGACGTCGCCGCGTTCCCCGAGCTCGCCCCGCTGCGCGAGCACTGGCAGGACGATCCGCGACGAGGGACTCGCCCTGTTCGAAGGCGGCCACATCCGCGCCGCCGCCAAGTACAACGACATCGGCTTCCATTCGCTGTTCCGCGGCGGCTACACGCGGTTCTACGTGAAGTGGTACGACGATCCGCCGCCGTCGGCGAAGGCGCTGTGCCCGAGGACCGTCGCGCTCGTCAGCGCGATTCCCACGGTCAGCGCGGCGATGTTCGCCGTGCTGCCGCCCGGCGGCAAGCTGGGCGCGCACCGCGACCCGTACGCCGGATCGCTGCGCTACCACCTGGGGCTCGCCACGCCCAATGCCGAGACCTGCAGCATCGTCGTCGACGGCATGCCCTACGCCTGGCGCGACGGCGAGGCGGTCGTCTTCGACGAGACCTACGTCCACAGCGCCGAGAACCGCTCGGATACGAGCCGGCTGATCCTGTTCTGCGACATCGAGCGGCCGCTCGCCCCGCGGCCCATCGCGTGGATGAACCGCATCGTGCGCAACACCGTGATGCGCGCCACGCAGACCGAGAACGTCGAAGGCGAGAAGGTCGGCCTGGTGAACCGGCTGTTCAGCGTCGTCTACCAAGTGCGCCTGTTCGGCAAGCGCATCAAGGAGAAGAGCCGGTTCGCGTACTACGCGCTCAAGTGGCTGCTGATCGGAGGAGTGGCATACCTGCTGTTCGCGCCCTGAAGGCGCTGCCCGCGGGCGCGTATTGAGTGCGCCTAGAAGTGGGGTCAGACACTACTTTTCCCGGAAGTGGGGTCAGACACTACTTTTCCTGCAACGCACGCCATGAGAAGCCGCGTCGGAGATGAAAGTAGTGTCTGACCCCACTTCCGGGAAAAGTAGTGTCTGACCCCACTTCTAGGCGAGCAGCGGCGCGAGCGCGGCGAACACGATCTCGTCGTCGAGCTCCGCGACGGCGCGCTGCGGCCTCGAGCGCGACGGCGCGCGGACCGCGCGGCCCCCACTGCGCCGGTGACGACAGCCGCGCACAGTCGGCGAACAGGCCCACGACGCCGCCGGGGCTCGCCGCGGCGAAGTGCATGAGGCCGCTGTCGGGCAGCACCGAGCGTCCGGGCGAGGCTGATGAGGCCGATCGCCGCGGGCAGGCCGTCGGGCATGCCCTTGAGGTAAGGCGGCGCGGCGGCCAGGATCGTCGCGCGCCAGCGCATCGCTGCCGGGGTAGAGCGGATTGGCGGCGTCGCCCGGCGTGAACTGCAGCAGCGTGGCGCAGCCCCACTCGCGCTGCAGTGCGCTCCGCCCAGCGCAGCACCTGCTCGCGCGACGGCACCTTCGGCGCATCGCGCGCCGACAGCCCGAGCACCACGTAGCCGCCCGGCGCGATCCCCGCGGCGGCGAGCCACGCGCGCGCGTCGTCCCGCCACTGCCGCGGCGGCTCGAACACCGGCAACGGCGTCACCGCGGGCGGCGCCACGCCCAGCGGCGCGACGAGCCCGAAGATGCGCTCGACCTCGTGGCCCGAGGCAGGCGGCGGCAGCGGATCGGTCAGCCGGCGCGCCGTAGCGCTGCGGCTGCTGCGCATAGGCGATCGTGCGCGCGGCATGCGCGGCGAGCGCGCGGCGGATCGCCCGCGGCGACTCCTTGCCGCCGGCCGCGATCGCGACGTCGAAACGCTCGCCGCGCAGCGCGAAGAACTGGCGGATCTGCCCGAGCGCCGCGCCGACGCGCACCGCGCCCGCGTGGCGCGTGCGGCGATAGACCCAGACCCGCTCGACATCGGGATTGCCGGCGACGACCCACGCGTTGTAGTCGTTGGCGAGCACGTGGACGCGGGCGCCGGGCAGCGCGCGGCGCAGGTGCGCGAGGAGCGGGGTCGTCAGCAGCAGGTCGCCGATCTTGTCGCGCTTGACGACCAGGATCTTCATTCGTCGCGGAACTGGCGCGAATGCAGCCGCGCGTAGACCCCCTGCAGTGCCAGCAGCTCGGCGTGCGTGCCCTGCTCCGCGATCTTCCCCTGGTCGAGCACCACGATGCGGTCGCAGTGCTCGATCGTCGACAGCCGGTGCGCGATGACGATCGTCGTGCGCCCGTGCATCAGGTGGTCGAGCGCCGCCTGGATCAGGCGCTCGGATTCGTTGTCGAGCGCCGAGGTCGCTTCGTCGAGGATCAGGATCGGCGCGTCCTTGAGGATCGCGCGGGCGATCGCGATGCGCTGGCGCTGCCCGCCCGAGAGCCGGATGCCGCGCTCGCCGACCACCGTCTCGAAGCCGTTGCGGCTGGGCGCGGATGAATTCGAGCGCGTTGGCCGCCTCGGCCGCGCGCTCGATCGCCTCGCGCGGCGCGTCGGTCATCGTGCCGTAGGCGATGTTGGCGGCGATCGTGTCGTTGAACAGCACGATCTCCTGGCTCACCAGCGCGATCTGGCGGCGCAGATCGGCGAGCTTGATGCCCGCGAGGTCCTGGCCGTCGAGGCACACGCGGCCCGCGCTCGGCAGGTAGAAGCGCGGGATCAGGTTGACGAGCGTGGTCTTGCCGCCGCCCGACGGCCCCACCAGCGCCACCGATTCCCCGGGCGCGATGGCGAGGTCGATGTCCTCGAGCGCGGGGCGGCCGTCCTCCGAGTAGCGCTTGGTCACGTGCTCGAAGCGGATGCCGCCCTGCGCGCGCTCGATGCGCATCGTGCCGGTGTCGGCTTCCGGCGGCTGGTCGATCAGGCCGAAGACGCTTTCCGCGGCGATCATGCCGCGCTGGATGACGCGCGGTCACGTTGCCCAGCGTCTTCAGCTGGTTGAGCAGGTGCAGCAGCGCGAAGACGTAGGTGACGAAATCGCCGGCGCCGTACTGGCCGACGACGTTCTGGCTCGCCGCGCGCCACAGGATCGCGCCGACCGCGGCGGAGACGATGATCTGGTTGATCGGCGTGCCGAGCGCCGCGGCGGCCGACTGCTTCGCCATCGCCGAGCGCAGCCGGTCGGCGGCGTTGCGCAGGCGGCCGCTCTCGTAGGCCTCGCCGCCGAACACCTTGACCACCCGGTGCGCGGCGATCGCCTCCTCCAGCGCGTGCGTCAGCGCGCCGGTGCGCTCCTGCACGAGCCCGCTGACGCGCTTCAGCCGCTTCAGGATCTTGCGGATGGTGATGCCGACCAGCGGGATCGTCGCGAACGCGATCAGCGTCAGCGACCAGTTCATGTACAGCAGGTACGCGAGCATGAAGATGATCGTCAGCGAATTGCGGATGCTGACGGTGATCGCTTCCGACGCCGCCGAGGCGACCTGCTGCGCGTCGAAGGTGACCTTCGAGAGCAGGAACCCGGCCGAGCTCGCGTCGTAGAACGGCGTGGGCAGCCGCAGCAGGTGGTCGGAGGCCTCGCAGCGCAGGTCGAACACGACGCGCGAGCCGATGTAGGCGAGGCCGTATTCGCTCACGTACGAGCCGATGCCGCGCAGCAGGAACACGCCGACGACCATCAGCGGGAGGAACTTGGTGCTCTCGGCATCGACGGTGCCGATGTTGTTGAGCAGCGGCTGGACGATGCGCAGCATCATCACGTCGGTCGACGCGACCAGCAGCATGCCGAGGATCGCGAATCCGAAGAGCGTCCGGTACGGACGGACGTAGCGCAGCAGCCGGCGATAGAGCTTCAAGGGGGCGGGCGGGCAGGGAGGGAAGGGGCGGGCGCGGCGCATGATTATATCGGAGCCCCGGCCGGGCCCCGGGGCGGGCACGGTCGGTCGGCTATAATTCCCTGCCTGCCCTCACCCGAGCGAAGGGCGACCGCCCTCCCCCGCCCATGCGCCCCCGATGAGCTACTACCAGCGCCACGTCTTCTTCTGCTGCAACCAGCGCGAGGCGCCCGAGCGGTGCTGCAACAACAGCGGCGCGGCGGACATGCAGAAGTACGCGAAGGACCGCGTCAAGGCGCTCGGCCTCAACGGCCCCGGCAAGGTGCGGATGAACAAGGCCGGCTGCCTCGACCGCTGCGAGGAAGGGCCGGTGCTGGTCGTCTATCCGGAAGCGGTCTGGTACACCTACGTCGACCGCAACGACATCGACGAGATCATCGACTCCCACGTCGTCGCCGGCAAGGTCGTGGAGCGGCTGAAGATTTGACGCCGAAGACGACCGAGCGCCTGCTGATCGACGGGCCGGCCGGCCCGCTGGAAGTCGTGCTCAACCTGCCTGCGCTCCCGTTGCCGGCGATCCAGGGCATCGCGCTGGTCGCGCACCCGCACCCGCTGCAGGGCGGCACGCTGGACAACAAGGTCGCGCAGACGCTCGCCAAGACGTTCTTCACGCTCGGCTACGCCAGCGTGCGCATCAATTTCCGCGGTGCCGGCCGCAGCGCGGGCACCTTCGACGAAGGCGTGGGCGAAACCGACGACGCGCTCGCGGCACTGGCCTGGGCGCGCTCCCGGGTGGGCGGCGACCGGCGCGTGGCGCTCGCGGGCTTCTCGTTCGGCTCCTTCGTGCAGACGCGCGTCGCGAAGGCGGTGGCGCATGAGCGGCTGGTGCTGGTCGGGCCGGCCGTCGGCCGCTTCGCGCTCGAACCGGTTCCCGCCGACACCATCGTCATCCACGGCGAGGAGGACGACGTGGTGCCGCTCGCTGATGTGCTGGACTGGGCGCGGCCGCAGGAATTGCCGGTGGTCGTGTTCCCCGGCTGCGGCCATTTCTTCCACGGCCGCCTGCCGCAGCTCGCGCGGGTCATCACCGGCATGTGGCGGCCCGGGCACCCGGTGATGCCCGGCGCATAATGTCGTGAACTCCGGCGAGGACCCGACATGGCCGCGACGCTCCAGTTCAAGCTGACCCTGCGCACCATCGAGCCGCCGATCTGGCGGCGGATCCGCGTGTCGCCCGCGCTCACGCTGTCGGACCTGCACAAGGTGATCCAGGTCCTCTTCGGCTGGAGCGAGCGCCACCTCTGGCAGTTCGAGGTCGCGCTGCAGACCTACGCCGATTACGAGGACGAGTTCGACGAGGTGGACGTCCTTCCCGCGGCGACGATGCGCCTCGCCGACCTGCCGCCCACGCTCAAGCGGTTCGCGTACAACTACGATTTCGGCGACGACTGGTGGGTCGAGCTCGCCATCGAGCAGAGCACCGAGGACCTGCCGGGCGGCGCGCACGTCCTGTGCGTCGACGGGGCGCGCAGCGGCCCGCCGGACGACGTCGGCGGGCCCTGGGCGTATCCGGAATTCCTGAACGCGGTGTCCAATCCTGCGCATCGCGACCACGCCAAGATGCTGGAGTGGGTCGGCGGCGCATGGGATGCGGAGGCTTTCGCCGCGGAAACGATCAATCGCGAACTGGCGCGCTGGTCGCGCGGGGCGCTGCGCCGCACGGTCGTGCGGGCGCAGGCCGACGCGCCGCCGAAGAAGCGGCCGGCGAAGAAAGGGCGCAAGCAATGAGAGTCGTGAAAGCCAAGGAACGCAAGCCGCTCGCCGAGCGCGTCGGCGAAGCGGAGTGGGCGGCGCGCGTCGATCTCGCCGCGTGCTACCGGATCGCCGCGCATTTCCGGATGACCGACCTCATCTACACGCACATCTCCGCGCGGGTGCCGGGCGCCGACGGGCATTTCCTGATCAACGCCTACGGCCTGCTGTTCGAGGAGATCACCGCGTCGAACCTGGTGAAGGTGACGCTCGCGGGGGACGTGATCGACGACGAGTCGGGCCTCGGGATCAATCCGGCGGGGTACGTGATCCACAGCGCGATCCACGCCGCGCGCGACGACGTCGGCTGCGTGATGCACACGCACACGGGCGCCGGCCTCGCTGTCGCCGCGCAGCGGCAGGGCCTGCTGCCGCTCACGCAGCACGCGATGCGCTTCGCCGGGTGCCTCGCCTACCACGACTACGAGGGGATCGCGCTCGACCTGGACGAGCAGCAGCGGCTCGTCCGCGACCTCGGCACGCACAACGCGATGATCCTGCGCAACCACGGCCTGCTGACCTGCGGGGCCACGGTGCGCGCCGCGTTCGACCTCATGTACTACCTCGAGCGCGCGTGCCAGGCGCAGGTCGGCGCGATGGGGTCGGGCGCCGAGCTCGTCATCGCGCCGGACGAGGTGGCGCAGAAGGTGGCGCGCCAGTTCACGCGGCCCGGCCGCACCGCGCCCGGATACGCAGTGGGCGGCGCTGCTGCGGATGCTCGATCGCACCGATCCGTCGTACCGCACCTGATGCGTAGCCCGGCGTTGAGCGGAGCCCGGTGTTGAGCGCAGCGAAACCCGGGTGGGCGGGGCAATGCGCACGATTGCCCCGGGTTTCGCTCCGCTCAACGCCGGGCTACGCGCATCGCGCAAGCCGCACATCATCGTTACATCGCATTCACTGAACACGGGAGAGAAGAGATGACCATCCGAACCGCCGCGCGCGCGGCCGTCTTCGCGCTGTGCGCCGCAGCGCTCGCCGCCGGAACCTTGCCGGCACTCGCGCAGGACAGGATCGACAAGCCGGTCAAGCTGCTCGTCGGCTTCCCGCCGGGCGGCACGGCGGACCTGATCGCGCGCGTGGTCGCCGACAAGATGAAGGACAGCCTCGGCCAGCCGGTGATCGTCGAGAACCGTCCGGGCGCCATCGGCCGCATCGCCGCCGACGCCGTGAAGGCCGCCGCACCCGACGGCACGACGATCATGGTGATGCCGATCGGCCCGATGGCGGTGGTGCCGCACGTCTACGCGGACATCACCTACGACCCGATCAAGGATTTCACGCCGATCGCGATCGGCGCCACGTTCCAGTTCGCCCTCGCCGCGGGGCCGCAGTCGGGCGCGAAGAACTGGGGCGAATTCGTCGCCTGGGCGAAGGCGAATCCGGGCAAGGCGTCGTATGCGACGTCGGGCGCGGGCAGCCTGCCGCATTTCTTCGGCGTGCTGCTCTCGCGCGGGATGGGTGTCGAGATGCTGCACGTGCCGTACAAGGGCTCGGCGGCGTACATCAACGATCTCATCGGCGGGCAGATTCCCGCGGCGATCGACGCGATTGCCGACCTGTCCGAGCTGCACCGCGCGGGCAAGGTGAAGATCCTCGCCTCCTCCGGCGCCAAGCGCTCGACGGCGCTGCCCGACGTGCCGACCTTCGCCGAGCTCGGCGTGAAGGACGTCGAGGCGATGGGCTGGTTCGGGTTCTTCGCGCCGGCGAAGACGCCGCAGCCGATCGTCGACCGCGCTCAACGGCGCGATCAACAAGGCGCTGCAGTCGCCGGACGTCGCCGAGAAGCTGTCCAAGGTCGGGATGGACCCGACGACCGGCACGCCGGAGGAGTTCGGCCGGATCGTCGCCGCCGACTACGCGAAGTGGGGCCCGATCGTGAAGGCCTCGGGCTTCAAGCCGTAGTGGGCGACGTCGTCCTGCGCGTCGCCGGGCTGCGCAAGTCCTACGGCTCGAACGAGGTCGTCCGCGGCCTCGACTTCGCGATCCGCCGCGGCGAGTGCTTCGGCCTGCTCGGCCCCAACGGCGCGGGCAAGACGACCACGCTGCGCTGCTGCCTCGGGCTGATCGACCCGGACAGCGGCGTCATCGAGCTCGTCGGCGAGCCGGTGCCGCAGGCGGCGCGGGCAGCGCGCATCCGCGTGGGCGTCGTGCCGCAGATGGACAATCTCGATCCCGACTTCACCGTCACCGAGAACCTCGTCATCTACGGACGCTACTTCGGCATACCCTACGCGACGCTGCGGGCGCGCATTCCGACGCTGCTGGAGTTTGCGGGCCTGTCGAGCAAGGGCGACGTCGGCATCCGCACGCTGTCGGGGGGGATGAAGCGCCGGCTCACGCTGGCGCGCGCGCTCGTCAACGATCCCGATCTGCTCATCCTGGACGAGCCGACGACCGGGCTCGACCCGCAGGCGCGGCACCTGATCTGGGACGGCCTGCGCCAGCTGCTCTCGCAGGGCAAGACGATCCTGCTGACCACGCACTTCATGGACGAGGCCGAGCGGCTGGCGAGCCGCCTCGCGGTGATCGACCACGGCACGATGATCGCCTCCGACACGCCGCGCGCGCTGATCGCCGCGCACGTCGAGCCCGAGGTGATCGAGATCTTCGGCGACGAGGCGAAGGCGTGGGCCGAGGCGCACGGCCGGCGGCTGTCCTCGCGGCTCGAAATGGCCGGCGAGACGGCGTTCTGCTACGCGACCGATCCGCAGCCGCTGCTCGCGGAACTGGCGCACGCCTCCGGCCTGCGCTACCTGCACCGTCCGGCGAACCTCGAGGACCTGTTCATCAAGCTGACCGGGCGCGAGCTGCGCGACTGATAAGTAGGGTCAGACACTACTTCCGATCGGAAGTGGGGTCGGACACCACTTCTCCCGTCGCTGCTGCAATCGTTCGCGATGACGTCAAAGTGGTGTCTGACCCCACTTTCGGACTCCACGTCCGGGCCGGCCGCCCCAACGGCATTCGCGCTGCGCGGCGCCGGCTGGCCGTTTCCGTATCCGCCTGAAAGCGCCGGCTGCCGAGAGCCCAGGCGTGATTCGTGGCGTCGCGGATTGCGACAAGGTCGCGGTCTCCCAGCTCCAGTTCGAAGAGTTCGCGATAGGCCGCTTGCCGCAGCGCCGGCGTCGATCCCAACTGCTTGTACAGCGGATGCGCCACAACGAGCGGGTCGGCGACCCCGTGGGCATTCGCACCATGACTCGACCAGCGATAGGCTGCTGGTTCGCTCGCGAGGCCGGCGCGCACCGGATTGAGCTCGATGTATCGCATGCACGTCAGCAGGTAGGCCTCAGTATCCACAGGCGCCGCCTTGTATCGGCCTTCCCAAAGCGTGCCGGTGCGGCCATACATCCAATTGAAATGCCGCGCATACCGGCCACCGAGCGCCTGCATCGCCTTGGGCGCGCTGGTGGCGGATTGCGGCGTGGCCAGCAGATGCACATGGTTAGTCATCAATACGTAGGCGTGAATGGCGAGACCGTGTGCTGCCGCAACCTTGCCGAGATGATGGCGATAAAATTCCAGGTCCTTGCCCGCGGCGAAGATCGGCGCGCGGTTGTTGCCCCGCTGAATGATGTGCAACGGAACGCCTTGGACAAAATAGCGCGGCAGACGGGCCATGCGCGTCACTCTGAGCCACGCCGTTTGCATTCGCCATCATCCGGAAGTAGTGTCTGACCCCACTTTTCCGGAAGTAGTGTCTGACCCCACTTAAGGGCGGATACCGTCAGAATCCGAAGATGCGCTGCGCGTTGTGGCCGCGCACCTTGTCGCGCGTGCCGTCCGGCAGGCCGTTGACGCGCTTGAGGCACCCCGGCAGGTCGCCGATCGTGTGCGGATAGTCGGAGCCGTACATCACGTTGTCGGCGCCGAAGGTCCGCACGCACAGGTCGAGCGCCTCCGGCGCGAACAGGACGGCGTCGGCGTAGATGCTGCGGCATGTACTCCGACGGCCTGACCGAGATCTTCTCGCGGCAGGCGGGAATGTTGTCGAAGCACTGGTCCATCCGCGCGATGAGGTACGGCAGCGCGCCGCCGCCGTGCGACGCGATGATCTTGAGCTTCCGGTGCCGATCGAAGAACCCGTCGTAGATCATCCGCGCGACCGCGAGCGACGTGTCGAAGGTGAAGCCGATCGATGCGGTCAGCTGGAAGCGCATCATGTCCATCTGTCCCACGCCCGGCGGCGCGGTCGGGTGCACGAGCACGGGCAGCGCCTTCGCGTCGATCGCCGCCCAGATCGCCGCGAACGCGGGATCGGTGAGCGGCTTGCCGTCGATGTTGGCGAGCACCATCACGCCCGATGCCCCTGCCTTGCACGCGCGCTCGAGCTCCGGCAAGCGCGAGATCGGGGTATTGCCACGGCAGCGACGCGAACCAGCGGATGCGGTCCGGATACGCGGTGCGCGCCGCGACCATGTCGTCGTTCATGATCCGCGCCGCCCGCAGGCTCACCTCCGGCCCGCCCCAGTAGCAGTTGGGGCAGGTCAGCGACACGACGCCGATGTCCACGCCGTGCTCGTCCATCGTCCTGATGCGCAGGCCGTAGTCGAACATCGGCGGCACCGGCGTCATGAACGGCGCGCCTTCGAGGTGGATCGCGCGCATCCCGCCGCGCACCTCCTGCACCGTGTAGCGCGGGCCGCCGTGCTGCTGCAGCAGCGTGAACCACTCCTCGGTGAGGACGTGGGTGTGGACATCGATGACGGGGCTCATGCGCTGGTTCTCTCCAATAGGGTCATCACGTTCGGAAGCGTAGCCCGGGTTGAGCGGAGCGAAATCCGGGTGGTTGGCGCAATGGGCGCGGTCGCCCCGGGGTTTCGCCTCCGGCTCAACCCGGGCTACTGGCAATCGACTTTGGCGCCGGAATCCTTGATCGCCTTCGCCCAGCGCGGCAGCTCGGCCTTGATGGTCGCGGCGAACTGCTCCGGCGTCTGCGGCGGCAGCGGGTCCATGCCGAACTTGAACAGCTGCTCCTTGAACTCGGGGGTTGCCACGATCTTCTGCAACTCGGCGGCGAGCAGCGCGACGATCTCCTTCGGCGTCCCCGCCGGCGCGACGATGCCCTGCCAAGCCTCCCAGTCGAACCCGGCCACGGTATTGCGCGATCGGCGGCACCGCCGGCAGCAGCTGCGTCTGCTTCGCCGCCGAGGTCCCCAGCGCCGTCACCTTGCCGGCCCGGATGTTCGGCACCGCGATCGTCGCGTCGGAGAACATCACCTGGATGTTGCCGGACAGGACGTCGGTCAGCGCCGCCGGCGTGCCCTTGTACGGGACGTGCTGGATCGTGACAGCCCGAACTCGGTCTTCGAGCGTCTCCATGAACAGGTGGTGCGGGCTGCCGCTGCCGACCGACGCGTAATTGTACTTGCCGGGGTTGCGCTTGACGACGTCGATCATCTCCGCCACGTTCTTCGCCGGGAAATCCGGATTGGCGATCAGGAAGAAGTTGACCGTGCCGAGGCGCGCGATCGGCGCGAAATCCTTCACCGGATCGATCGGCGACGGCTGGTAGAGCAGCGGGCTGATGCCGAGCGTGGTGGACGTCGCGATCAGCAGCGTGTAGCCGTCGGGCGGCGCCTTGGCGACGAACTCGGCGCCGATCAGCGTGCCGGCGCCGGGCTTGTTGTCGATGATGACCGGCTGCTTCAGCGCGGCGCCGAGGCGCTCGCCGACTGCGCGCGCCAGCAGATCGGTGAGCGCGCCGGGCGGATACGAGACGACGAGCTTGAGCGGGCGGCTGGGGTAGGTCGACTGCGCGCCTGCCGGTGGCGCGGCGAGCGCAAGTGCGGCAAGCGCAGGGGCGGCCATTCGCACAAGACGCGAAAGCAATGCTGGCATTGCGGTTCTCGACGACGGGGATGCGCAAGCTAACGGCACGCCACGCACCATGTCAAGCGCGAAGAGTTACACTTCAATTCATGAGCGCCGCCGCCCTCTACCGCCCCCCCGAATTCTCGCTGCGCTTCACCCACGTCTGGCGGCGCAACCTGCTCGTCTGGAAAAAGCTCGCCATCGCCAGCGTGCTCGGAAACATCGCCGATCCGCTGCTCTACATGCTGGCGCTGGGCTACGGCATCGGCGCGTTCGTGCCGGAGGTGGGCGGGATGAAGTACATCGTGTTCATCGGCACGGGCATGGTCTGCCAGAGCGCGATGTTCACGTCGAGCTTCGAGGCGATGTACTCGGCGTTCTCGCGGATGCACATGCAGCGCACGTGGGAGGCGATCATCAACGCGCCGCTGTCGCTCGACGACGTCGTGTTCGCCGAATGGGTCTGGGCGGCGTCGAAGGCGGTGATCTCGACGGCCGCGATCCTGGCGGTGATCATGCTGCTGGGCTTCGGCCACTCCTGGCTCGCGCTGTGGATCCTGCCGCTCGGCTTTCTCATCGGCCTCACCTTCGGCGCGTTCGGCCTGGTGATGAACTTCGCTCGCGCCGGGCTACGATTTCTTCACGTATTTCTTCACGCTGGTGCTCACGCCGATGCTCCTGCTCTCGGGCGTCTTCTTTCCGGTCGACCAGATGCCGGCGGCGCTGGCGGGCGTGGCGGAATTCCTGCCGCTGAAGCACGCGATCGACCTCGCGCGGCCGCTGCTCACCGGCAACGTGCCGGGCGCCATCGCGCTGCACGTCTTCGTGCTGCTCGCCTATGCCTGTACCGCGTACTTCGCCGCGCTGGTGCTGACGCGGCGGCGGCTGCTGAAGTGACCTGCGCTACGAACCGTGGCCGAGTGTCCGCGATGCACGTAGCCCGGGTTGAGCGTCGGCGAAACCCGGGGCAATCGCGGCCATTGCCCCGGCCACCCGGGTTTCGCTGGCGCTCAACCCGGGCTACTCGGCACGGCGCGGTCGAACCTCGCGACGGCGTGAGCGTCGAAGGACCGGGGAACCTGAACGAATGACAACGGTGTCCGTCCCTCCCGCTTCGTTCTTCGCGCCCTGCCCGCGCGGGCTGGAGGCGCCGCTCGCGGCGGAGCTGACCGCGCTCGGCGCGACGTTCGTCAAGCCGACCGACGGCGGCGTCGGCTTTCGCCGGCCCGCTCGAGCTCGCCTACCACGCGAACCTCGAGTCGCGCCTCGCGAGCCGCATCCTGTGGCGCGTCGCGCACGGCCGCTACCGCAACGAGGACGAGCTCTACCGGCTCGCGCACGGCATCGAGTGGGAGCGCCACTTCACGGTCGAGCGCACGCTGCGCGTCGACGTCGCCGCGACGCGCTCGCCGCTCACGAGCCTCGAGTTCGCGACGCTGCGGGTCAAGGACGCCGTCTGCGACCGCTTCCGCGACGTCTGCGGCAAGCGCCCGTCGGTCGACAAGCAGCGCCCCGACATCCGCGTGCACGCGTTCCTCGCCGAGCGCGAGGCGACGTTCTACCTCGACACCTCCGGCGAAGCGCTGTTCAAGCGCGGCTACCGGCGCGAGGCGGACCTCGCGCCGCTGCGCGAGAACCTCGCCGCCGGGCTGATCGCGCTGTCCGGCTGGACGCCCGGCACGCCGCTGCTCGACCCGCTGTGCGGCAGCGGCACCATCGCCATCGAGGCCGCGCTGATCGCCGCCGACCGCGCGCCGGGCCTCGCGCGCACGTTCGGCTTCCAGAAGCTCGCCTGGTACGACGGACCCGCGTGGCAGCGCATCCGCCAGCGCGCGCACGACCGGGTGCGCGCCGCGCCCGACGCGCCGACGATCACCGCGAGCGACGTCGACGCCCGCGTGCTCGAGCTGTGCAGGCGCAACCTCGCCACGGCCCGCGTCGCCGACTTCGTCCGGGTCGAGGAAGCCGACGTGCTCGACCGCGGCGCCCCGGCGCCCGCGGGCGTGCTGATCGCCAATCCGCCCTACGGCGTGCGGCTCGAGGACGACGCGATGCTGACGGCGTTCTACCCGAAGCTGGGCGACGCGCTGAAGCAGCGCTTCGCCGGCTGGACCGCGTACCTGCTCACCGGCGACCCGCGCCTCGCCAAGATGATCGGCTTGAAGCCCTCGCGGCGCACGCCGCTCTACAACGGCGCGATCGAATGCCGGCTCTACCGCTTCGAGATCGTCGCGGGCCGCCATATGCGCCCGGCACAGCAGGCGGCCGACGCGCCTGAGGTGTCGGGCAGCGACGAAGCCCCGCCCTGAAGTCCGGGCCTAGCTGGCTGCGCAGTACCGGCGCCACACGGCGCGCAACGCCGTCTCCAGATTGCGCGTGAAGCGAACCCCGTCGCACAGCGCCGACACGCGCATGCGCTCGCGCAGTGACGCCCGCACGGCGGCGAGCCTCTCCCGCTGCTGCGACCACTGCACGGCGAGCGCCACGTACTCGTCGCGCGTGCCGGCGATGAACTCCTCGCCGCCGACCATCCGCAGCATCGACGACGTCTGCCGCGAGATCATCCGCTCCTCCTCGATCGCCACCATCGGCACGCCCATCCACAGCGCCTCGCACGTCGTCAGGCCGCCGTTGTACGGGAATGTGTCGAGGCCGAGATCGACGTCGCCGTACTCCGCGAGCATCGCCGCGTGCGGCGACTTGGCGCGCAGCAGGACGCGTTCGAGCGCGATCCCCCGCGCCGCGAACCAGCGCGCGAGCTCCTCGCGCGCGTGCGGGATCGCGATGGCCGAGTTCTTGATGACGAGCCGGGACGCGGGCACGCGGCGCAGGATCTCCGCCCAGCAGTCGACGAGCTGCGGACCGAGCTTGTCGTAGCGGTTGAACGAGCCGAACGTGAAGACGTCCCGCGTGGCGCAGGGCAGCGGCGCGACCTCCGGCGCATAGGGCACCGGCGCGTAGAGGAACCGGGTGTCGGGCAGCCGCAGCAGCTCCTCGGTGAAGCGCTGCGGGCTGCCTTCCGGCGTCGTCCAGGGGTCGGTGAGGACGTAGTCGACGGTCGTCATCCCGGTGGTGTTCCAGTAGCCGAGCCAGGTGATCGCGACCGGCGCGGGCTTGCGCGCGAACACGAGCAGCCGCGCGTCCGGCGTGTGGCCGTCGAGGTCGACGAGGATGTCGATGCCGTCGCGCGCGATCTGCGCCGCGAGCGCGTCGTCGTCCAGCGCGGCGACCTCCCGCCAATGGTCGAACGTCGCGCGGATCTCCGTCGTCAGCTCGTCGGGGCGCCGCGTGCCCGAGTATCCGTAGGTGATCACCTGCCGCCGGTCGTGGTGCGGGAATACGTTGCGCAGGAAGTGGCCGAGCACGCGCGTGTCGAAGCCTTCCGAGACGTAGCCGATGCGCAGCACGCGTTCGGGGTTCCTGTCGTTGGGCCAGGTGCGCCCCTGGGGATAGAAGCGCGCCGCATGCCGGTCGGCCCAGGCCTTGTGGCGCGCGAACATCTCCTCGTGCGACGTCGACCCGTCGTAGTAGAGCGAGATCAGCGCGTTGCTGTGCAGCGCCGCGTTCTGCGGATCGCAGGCCACGGCGCGGTCGTAGCAGGCGATCGCCTCGGGCAGGTTGCCGAGGTACTTCTCGACGTTGCCGAGGTTGTTCCACGCGCCGCCCGCCGTCGGGTCGAGCTCGACGGCGCGGCGCAGGCACGACCGCGCGCGGCCGAAGTCGTACTGGCGGGCGAAGAAGTTGCCGAGCGCGAAGTGCGCGCGCGAATCGAGCGGATGCGCGCCGGTCTGCTGCGTGTGGTAGTGCAGCGCGGCTTGCGCGTCGCCGGCGCGCTCGGCGAGCTCCGCCATGCCGGAGAGCGCATCGAAGCTGGTCGGCTCGCGCTCGAGCAGTGCGAGGTAGGCGTCCTGCGCCTCCGGCAGGCGAGCACTCGCGACGGCCCGCTGCGCCGCCACCAGGAGGGCCGCCGACGAGATCGCCGCCGATCCGGCCGGCGCGGGCGCGACCTGCTGCGCCGCGCCATGGCAGCGCTTGTACTTCTTCCCGCTGCCGCAGGGGCAGGGATCGTTGACGCGCGGGGTTGGCGGGCTCGCGGCGGAGTGAGCCATGTCTTTGTGTGGGGTTCGCCGGTGAGGTCGCTGTTCGAGGGCGCGTCGGGCGCCGGCACGACGGTGGCCGGGATATTACCCCTCGCCCTGCTAATATACGAGCTTCCGTACGCTGCCCACCAGGCTCAGGCCCCCATGAAATTCATCGACATGATGCTTCCCGCGCGGAGCTATGAATCCGACCACACCCGCTTCATCCGCGACCTGATGGCCGGCAATCCGCAGCTCGCGCAGGAGCAACAGAAGGGCCGCGCGATCTGGTGGGACAAGCGCCCGCCCGATCTCGCCGACCGCGAAGCCATGGACAAGGGCAAGGTCGCGCAGCAGCCGTACGTCTACCAGAACGAGTAGCCCGGGTTGCGCGAATGCGCAACCCGGGTGGTCGTGGCAACTTCCGTGGTTGCCCCGGGTTTCGCCCGCGCTCAACGCCGGGCTGCGCAATGACCGGAGGTCGCATGAGCGTACGCGTCGAAAAATCGGGCGCGGTGACGACCGTCATCATCGACCATCCGGAACGCCGCAATGCCGTCGACGGCGCAACGGCCCGGGCGCTGGCGGATGCCTTCCGCGCATTCGACGACGACGAGCAATCGTCCGTGGCCGTGCTGTGGGGCGCCGGCGGACACTTCTGCGGCGGCGCCGACCTCAAGGCCTTCGCCGCCAACCCCGCCGAGCTGGCGCTCAGCGCCGACGGCGACGCGCCGCTGGGCGTATCGCGGATGCTGCTGGGCAAGCCGGTGATCGCGGCGGTCTCCGGCTACGCGGTCGCGGGCGGCCTGGAGCTCGCCTGCTGGTGCGACCTGCGCGTCGCCGAGGCGTCGGCCGTGTTCGGCGTGTTCTGCCGCCGCTTCGGCGTGCCGCTGATCGACGGCGGCACCGTGCGCCTGCCGCGCCTCATCGGCCAGTCGCGCGCGCTCGACATGATCCTCACCGGCCGCGCCGTCCGTGCCGACGAGGCGCTGGCCATGGGCCTCGCCAATCGCGTGGTGGCCGACGGCGACGCGCGCCGGGCGGCCGAGGAACTGGCCGCGCAGATCGCCCGCCATCCGCAGCGCTGCATGCGCAACGACCGCCTCTCGGCCCACGAGCAGTGGAGCCTTTCCCTCGCCGATGCGATGACCAACGAGTTCCGCCGCGGCGAGGATTCGATCGCCAGCGGCGAAGCGGCCGCCGGCGCCGGCCGGTTCACGCGCGGCGAAGGACGGCACGGCGGCAAAGCGTAACCGTGATCGCATCGCCCGGCGTTGCGTAGCCCGGCGTTGAGCGCAGCGAAACCCGGAAAAGTGGGGTCACGGAAAAGTGGGGTCAGACACTACTTTTCGTCGCCGCTGCGGGAGCAGGTGCCGCGTTCCACAGGAAAAGTAGTGTCTGACCCCACTTTTCCGTGACCCCACTTTTCCGGGTTTCGCTGCGCTCAACGCCGGGCTACACAATGGCGGGTTACGCCACTCGCCACACGGTCGCGAGCCACGGCTGCTGCTCGCAGCGGCAGCCCGGGCGGCCGGTAGTAATGCTCGAGCTCGTCGAACCCCGCCTCGGTCATGTAGCGCTGCCAGGTCTCGCGATCGTGGTAGGCGCCGTAGCGCCCGCGGTTCCAGCCTTCCTCGTTTGCCCCGCGCGGGTTGGAGCAGAACAGCACGCCGCGCGGCTTGAGCGTCGCGCGCAACTCGCGCAGCACGCGCGGCAGCTCCTGCGCGGGCACGTGCTGCAGCGAGGCGTTGGCGAACACGCCGTCGAAGCGGCCGGCCGGAAGCTCGAGGGCCAGAAAGTCCTGCTGCCACACTTCGCAACCGCTGTACGCGCGGGCCATTGCCGCGAATCGCGCGACGCCGTCGAGGCCGACGGCGCGGTGCCCGAGCCCGGCGAATGCCTTCAGGTCGCGCCCCGGACCGCAGCCGAAGTCGAGGATCGCGAACGGCGGAGCGCCTTCGACGTGCCGCAGCAGCGCGTCGATGTTCTGGCGCACGTCGTGGTCGCGCGTGCCGGCCCAGAAATCGTCGGCGCGCTGATCGTAGTGCGCGAGGGTGTCGCGGGCGATGCGCTCGAGCTCCTCGCGCAGTCAGCGGCATGGCTCGCCCTACTTCCCGCGAAACTCGGGCTTCACCTTCGCGAGGAACGCCGCGTACCCGATCCGGAAATCCTCGGTGTCGAAGCAGTCGAAGCACTCGTCGGCTTCAGCCGCGGTGAGCGGCCGCGGATCGTCCAGCCGGCGCGCGAACTTCTTGTGCCAGCGCGCGGCGAGCGGCGCGCCGTCGGCGATCCGCTGCGCCGTCGCCAGCGCCTCGGCCGCCACCTCGGCGTCCGGCACCACGCGCGTGACCAGCCGCTTTTCCTTCGCCTCGGCGGCGCCGAAGATGCGGCCCTCGAGCAGGATCTCGAGGGCGACCGTCGGCGCCGACGAGGCGCGCGAGCGGCGCCATCTCGGCGTGCGCCATCACGAGGCCCGAGGTTCTTGATCGGCGCGCCGAAGCGGCTGCCCTCGCCGCAGATGCGGATGTCGCACAGCGCCGCGATCTCCAGCCCGCCGCCCACGCAGATGCCGTGGATCTGCGCGACGAGCGGATGGCGGCAGCGCGCCAGCGCGGCGGCGGTCGCGTGCATGACGTGCCCATAGGCGATCGCCTGCGCCTTGTTGCTGCGCTCGGTCGCGAACTCGGCGATGTCGTTGCCCGGCGAGAAGGCCTTCTCGCCGGCGCCGCGCAGGATCACGCAGCGCAGCGCGTCGTCGGCGGACAGCGCATCGATCGTCTCGCCCAGCCCCCGCCACATCGCCTTGGTCAGCGCATTGAGCTTGTCCGGGCGGTTGAGCACGACCGTGGCGATCGGTCCCGGCGCGGGTCACGAGGATCAGGTCGGCCATCGTGCGTGCCCCGTCAGCGGTAGAAGAGCTGCACGAGGCCGAGGCCGGTCACCGGCACGTAGGTGACCAGCAGCAGCGTGGCGACCAGGATCCCGATGAACCAGACGTTGACCCGCGTCACCTCCCAGATCGACGCCTTGGCGAGCGAGCTCGCGACCATCAGCACGCTCGCCACCGGCGGCGTCTGCTGGCCGATGCCGAGGTTGATGGTGACGATCAGCCCGAAATGGACGGGGTCGATCCCGACCGCCTTGACCAGCGGCATCACCACCGGCACGACGAGGATGATCGCCGCCGCCGAGTGCAGGAACATGCCGAGCAGCAGGAACAGCAGGTTGAGCAGCGCCAGCACCGCCCACTTGTTCTGCGTGAACGTCGAGACCGCCTTGGCGAGCTGCTGCGGCGCCTGCACTTCGGTCAGGTAGGTGCCGAGCAGCCCGCTGGTCGCGACCAGCAGCATGACGACCGCGGTCTGCACGCCGCCTTCGATCATCGCGGCCCTGAGGTGCGGCAGGTCGAGCTCGCGGTAGATGACGAGACCGACGAAGAGGGCGGCGAGCACCGCCAGCGCCGCGCCCTCGGTCGCGGTGACCACGCCGCCGAAGATGCCGCCGAGGATGATGATCGGCAGCAGGAACGCCCACATCGCCTCGCGCGCCGTCGAGCGCACGCGCTTCCACGCGAATGCCTCCTCGCGCGGCAGGTTGTAGCGGCGCGCGAGGAAATAGGCCACGCCCATCAGCCCGCGCCCGCCGAGCACGCCCGGGCACGATTCCCGCGACGAACAGCTGGACCACCGAGGTCTCCGCCATCACCGCGTAGAGGATCATCGGGATCGACGGCGGAATGATCACCGCGAGCGTGGCCGCCGACGAGCAGACGGCGGCGGCGAGCGGCGCCGGATAGCCCTTGGCCTTCATCGCCGGAATCAGGATCGAGCCCAGCGCCGCGATGTCGGCGACCGCCGAGCCGGAGATCTCGGCGAAGAACATCGACGCGCCGATCGACACCTGCGCGAGCCCGCCGCGGATCCAGCCGAACAGCGCCGACGCGAACGCGATCAGCCGGTGCGAGATGCCGGAGGCGTTCATGATCGCGCCGGCCAGGATGAACAGCGGGATCGCCAGCAGCGGGAAGTTGGTGGCGCCGTTGTAGGTGACGAGCGCCAGGTTCGGCAGCGCGACGAGGCCGTGGCTCGCCATCATCGCGGCGAGGGCGACGATGCCGAGCGACACGGCGATCGGCACGTTGATCAGCACCAGCGCCAGCACGGCGCCGAACAGCAGCAGCATGATCGTCATCGGCGCGCGCCGGTGTCGGTCAGTGCAGCCCGTCGGCCAGCGACGGTTCCCCCGCGGCCGGCGCCGGCTCGCCTGCGCTCACGAGGTCGATCAGCCAGGTGACCTCGGCGACGATGATCAGCACCGCCGTGATCGGAATCACCGACTGCACGACGCTCACCGGGACCGACGGCAGGCTCACCAGGTGATCGGTCGCGAGCACCGGCAGGATCCACGCGCCCACCCCGCCCAGCAGCACGAAGAACGCGATCACCAGCAGTTGCGCGACGATGGCCGCCGCGCGGCGCACGCGCCAGGGCATCTTGGCCACGATTTCCGGGCAGCCGATGTGGGCGCGCTTGACCGATGCCAGCGCGGAACCGTAGAAGGTGAGCCACGCGAGCAGCACCGAGGCGATCTCGTCGTACCACGACAGCGAGCGGCCCAGCGCCCGGAAGCCGATGCCCAGCGTGACCTCGACCGCCAGCACCACCATCAGCGCGATGACGACCCACTCTAGCAGGCGGCCGTAGCCGTCGCGGAAGCGGGCGGTGGCCGTGGACGCCGCCGGTTGCTCGAACTGCGCGTTCATCGCTGGCGCGGCGCGGCGTTCATTGCCGCAGCGCGATCGCGCGGTCGATCACCTCTTTCGCGCCCGGCACCTCGGCGCTGAACTCGGCGTAGATCGGCTTGCTCGCCTCGACGAAGGCGGCCTGGTCGACGTCGTTGACCTGCATGCCGGCCTGCTTGAGCTTCTCGAGCAGCGCCTTGTCGTCCTTCGCCGCTGTCTCGTAGACGAACGCCTGCGTCTCCTTCGCGGTGTCCTCGAGCACCTTGCGCACGTCGGGCGGCAGCGCGTTCCACTGGCGGATGCCGACGATCAGGTACGCCGGCGTGTAGACGTGGTTGGACAGCGACAGGTACTTCTGCACTTCCTGGAGCTTCGCCGAGTAGATCTGCGTGTACGGGTTCTCCTGGCCGTCCATCACGCCGGTCTGCAGCGCGGTGAAGAGCTCCGAGAATTTCATGGGGCTCGGGTTGGCGCCGTAGGCCTGGAACATCTTGAGCCGCCACTTGCCTTCGGGCACGCGCAGCTTGATGCCCTTGAGGTCGGCCGGCACCTTGATGGGACGCTTGCTGTTGGTGATCTGGCGGTAGCCGTTCTCCCAGACCGCGAGGATCTTGAGGCCCTTCTTCTCCGCTTCCGGCGCGAGCTTGGTCCAGAACACCTCCTTCTCGATGCGACCCATGTGCGCGCGGTCCTTGACGAGGTAGGGCATCTCGAAGACGCCGAAGAGGTCGACCTCGGAGCTCATCACCGTCGACGGCACCACCATGTCGAGCGTGCCGAGCTTGACCTTCTGCAGCATCTCCTTGTCGCCGCCCAACTGGCTCGAGCCGAAGGTGACGACCTTGGCCTTGCCGCCGAGCTTCGCGTTGGCGCGCTTCGCGAATTCGTCGGCCGAAAGCTGGAAGATGGACCCCGGCTCGCCGACGTGCCCGACCTTGATTTCCTGCTGCGCGAACGCGGGCGCCACGACGAGCAGCAGCGCGGCGCCGCAGAGCGCGGTCGCCGCGAGCGTGCGGAAGGGGGTCCGGCGCGCCGCGACGGGCGATGGCTCGGTTGTCATGTCGGTTCTCCTCGATTCGCTGTGGTCGCGTCTTGGCGTATCCGGGCTACGCCTGCGCCGGGCTACGCTCCTGCGAGGATTGTCGCACGACCTCGCGCGGGTGACGGAATCCGGCGCATCATCCTCTACAATCCGCTGCAGGCCCCATACGATGAACGCCCCGCTCCCCCGTCCCCTCGTGTTCCACCGCGACCGCGGCGCCGGAGAGCTCGCGCGACGGCTCACCCGCGCCGTCGAGGGCGACGGTCCTGTTCGATGCCGCGTCGCGCGGGCGCTACTCGACCGACGCGTCGATCTACCAGGTCGAGCCCGTCGGCGTGCTGGTGCCGAAGACGGTCGACGACGTGCGCGCGGCGATGGCGATCTGCCGCGAGCTGTCGGTGCCGGTGCTGCCGCGCGGGGGCGGCAGCTCGCAGTGCGGCCAGACCGTCGGCGCCGCGCTGGTGATCGACCAGACCAAGCACCTCGACGCCATCGTCGAGATCGACCGCGACGCGCTGACGGCCACCGTCCTGCCCGGCCTCGTCCTCGACGCGCTCAACGCGGCGCTGCGCCCGCACGGGCTGTGGTTCCCCGTCGACGTCAGCACGTCGGCGCAGGCCACGCTCGGCGGCATGGCCGGCAACAACTCCTGCGGCTCGCGCTCGATCGCCTACGGCAACATGGTGCACAACGTGCTCGCGATCGACGCGCTGCTCGCCGACGGCACCGAGGCCCGGTTCGGTCCGCTGGCGGGCATGGACCTCGGCGCGCCGCGCATCGCCGGCCTCGTCGCGGGCCTGCGCTCGATCGCGGCCCGCGAGCAGGACGAGATCGCGCGGCAGGTGCCCAAGGTGATGCGCCGCGTCGGCGGCTACAACATCGACGTGTTCGCCCCGCAGAGCGAGCGGCCGTACACGGCGGACGGCTCCGTCAACCTCGCGCACCTGCTGGTGGGCAGCGAAGGCACGCTCGCGTGGACGCGACAGATCACGCTGCAGCTCGCGCCGCTGCCGCGCCATCGCGCGCTCGGCGTCGTCAACTTCCCGACGCTGTACCGGGCGATGGAGTGCGCGCGCCACATCGTCGGGCTGGGGCCCTCCGCGGTGGAGCTGGTCGACCGGACGATGATCGACCTCGCGCGCGACAACCCGGCGTTCCGGCCGGTGATCTCGGCGGCGCTCATCGGCGAGCCGGAGGCGATCCTGCTGGTCGAGTTCAGCGGACGAGACGCAGGACGACCCGGTCCGGCGCCTGCGCGCGCTGGTCGAGCTGATGGGCGATCTGGGCCTGCCCGGGAGCGTGGTCGAGATGACCGCGCCGGGCCCGCAGAAGGCGCTCTGGGACGTGCGCAAGGCGGGCCTCAACATCATGATGAGCATGAAAGGCGACGGCAAGCCGGTGTCGTTCATCGAGGACTGCGCGGTGCCGCTCGAGCACCTCGCCGACTACGTCGACCGCCTCACGCAGGTGTTCGCGAAGCACGGCACGCGCGGCACCTGGTACGCGCACGCATCGGTGGGCACGCTGCACGTGCGGCCGATTCTCGACATGCGCCGCGACGGCGCCGCGAAGATGCGCGCGATCGCCGAGGAGGCGAGCGCGATGGTGCGCGAGTACAAGGGCGCCTACTCCGGCGAGCACGGCGACGGCCTCGTGCGCAGCGAGTGGGTCGCCTGGCAGTTCGGAGCGCGCCTGACGCGCGCCTTCGAGGAGATCAAGGACCTCTTCGATCCCGGCCGGCCTGATGAACCCCGGCAAGATCGTGCGCGCGACCAGGATGGACGACGCGTCGCTCTTCCGCTTTCGCCCGGACCACCGCACGCTGCCGCTCGCCACGGCGCTCGACTGGTCGGCGTGGGACGTGCGGCACGATCCGGTCGCCGGCACCTTCACCGCGCCGGGCACCGGCGGCGATCCCGCGCATGGCTTCGGCAAGGCGGTCGACATGTGCAACAACAACGGCCACTGCCGCAAGTTCGACGCCGGCACCATGTGCCCCAGCTATCGCGCCACCCGCGACGAGCAGCACCTGACGCGCGGCCGCGCCAACACGCTGCGGCTGGCACTTTCGGGCCAGCTCGGTCCCGACGCGCTCGCGTCGACGGCGGTGCGCGATGCGTTCGAGCTGTGCGTGAGCTGCAAGGGCTGCCGCCGCGAGTGCCCGACCGGCGTCGACATGGCGAAGATGAAGATCGAGTTCCAGCACCACTGGCAGCGCGCGCACGGGCTCCCTCTGGCGGCGCGGCTGGTCGCGCACCTGCCGCGCTGGGCGCCGTGGGCGGCGCGGGTGCCGTGGCTCGCGAACCTGCGCGATGCGCTACCCGGCGCGGCGAAGTTGAGCGAAGCGTGGCTCGGCTTCTCGGCACGGCGTACGCTGCCCGCGTGGCGGCGCGACACGTTCCTGCGCGGCAGCGGTAGCGGCGAGCGCAGCGGATGCGTCGACCGCCGACGTCGTCCTGTTCGTCGACACGTTCACCAACTATTTCGAGCCCGAAAACGCGCGCGCCGCCGTCAACGTGCTGCGCGCGGGCGGCTACCGCGTCCACGTGGCGCGGGCGGATGCCGGCGACGCCTCGCCCGCGCGGCCGCTGTGCTGCGGGCGGACCTACCTCGCCGCCGGCCTGGTCGACGAAGCGAAGGTGGAAGCGCGCCGCGTCGTCGCCGCGCTCTCCCCGCACGTCGCGCGCGGCGCCGCGATCGTCGGCCTCGAGCCCTCGTGCCTGCTGTCGCTGCGCGACGAGTTCCTGGTGCTGGGCATGGGCGAAGCCGCGCACCGGCTGGGCGAGCGCGCGTTCATGATCGAGGAGTTCCTCGCGCTCGAGCACCGCGCCGGGCGCCTTCACCTGCCGCTCGCGCCGCTGCCCGAGCGCCGCGCGCTGGTGCACGGCCACTGCCACCAGAAGGCGTTCGACGCGATGGGCGCCGTGCGCGAGGTGCTGGGCCTCGTCCCCGATCTCGCCGTGGACGTCGTCGAAGCGAGCTGCTGCGGGATGGCAGGGAGCTTCGGCTACGACGCGGCGCACTACGACGTCTCGCTGCGCATGGCCGAGCAGGCGCTGCTGCCGGCGGTGCGGGCCGCGGCGCCCGGCACGCTCATCGTCGCCGACGGCACCAGCTGCCGGCACCAGATCGCCGACGGCACGCGCGCGAGCGGCGCGCGCGAGGCCGTGCACTGCATCCGCGTTCTCGAGAATGCGCTGAGGCAAACCTAGCCGGGATTCGCAGCCCGGCTTGAGCAACGCGAAACCCGGGTGGACGACGCAATGGCCACGGTTGCCCCGGGTTTCGCGTTGCTCAACCCGGGCTACGCCGACTGCGCCGATGACGCCGACAGGTCTCCGGGGTCGGGAATCGGCACGTCCGGCACCCAGACGTAGCCGTCGGCGTCCGCCAGGAACGCCTCGCGCACGCCGTGCGGCTTGTCCGCCGCGCCGGCCAGAACCTCGTACCCCAGCCGCCGCGCCGCCGCCTCGGCCCGGTCGGGATCGCAGCCGTGGAGCCGCAGCTCGATACCCGCGCCACGGCGCGCGACGCCGGCGACCACCCCGTGCAGCGGATGCCGGTCGTAGGTGTGGTCGGCGTGGAACATCCACTGCGCGCCACATGCGCTCGCGACGGCGAAATCGACGTCGGCGTAGACGACGCTCGCGCCGAGGACTTCGCGCTGGAACGCGAGCGCCGCCGCGATGTCCCTGACCAGCAGGTTGACGGTCAGCGCCACGAGCGAACGCCCGTAATCCGCGCCCGACATCCAGGGGTCACCCGTTCGCTTCTTCATCTTCGCTCCCGATTGCGCGATGCGATGATAACGCCGCCGCCCCTCCCTCGACACGCCTGCGGCCGAATGCGCCGATTCCACGCGGAGGTATTCGCTCGCGCCCGCGGGCCGCACGCACGATGCCCAGCCACGCCAGACTGCGGCGGAGTAGCATATCTGCCACAGCGCTGCCGCCCGGGCGCATCGCAGACCCGGATGCGCCGGTCGCCCGTGCATTCACGCATTTCTCGGGAATCCGTCTGATGACAGCACTATCGATGCAAATGAAGCAACTTGCCGCGGTGTTGGGCTGCGCGGGATTGGTCGCGAGTTGCGCAGGCCCTGTCCAACCAGGCGGCGCTGTCATCAACACGTTGCCGGCCGGCATCACCAACGTGACCGGACCGACGAGCTACGACGGCGTCACCGACGACCTGCTGACCGCAGGCCTCGGCAAGACCGGTCTCGCGGGCGCCGCGCCCGGGTTTGCCGACGCCGCGAACCCGACCGCGGCCGAGTTGCGCCGCCGCGTGATCTACGTCAACTACCGCGCGGTGCTCGGCATCTCCGCCGCGGGCGGCTACGGCACGCTCTACGGCCCCAACATCGACGTCAACGGCAACGACACGCTGGGCGAAGGCAAGGTCGCCGGCAAGGAGATCCTCGCCTACGCCGACAACGGCACCGGAAAGCAGAACGTCGTCGTCATGGTGCAGATCCCGGCGAGCTTCGACCCGGCCAACGCCTGCATCGTCGCCGCGCCGTCGTCCGGCTCGCGCGGCGTCTACGGCGCGATCGGTTCGGCCGGCGAGTGGGGCCTGAAGCACAAGTGCGCGGTCGCCTACACCGACGCGGGCAAGGGCCTCGGCTACCAGGATCTCGCAGCCGACAAGGTCAACTTGATCGACGGCCGTCTCGTCGCCCGCTCTTCGGTGGCGGCGAGCCTGGTGCAGTTCGCGTCCGACCTCACCGGGTCGGCGCTGTCCGCGTTCAATGCGGCCTTCACCAACCGCGTGGCTCTGAAGCACGTCCACTCGCAGCAGAACCCTGAGAAGGACTGGGGCAAGAACACGCTCGACGCCATCCGCTTCGCGTTCTGGGCGCTGAACGAGCAGTACGGGCCGACCGATCCGGTGTCCGGCAAGCACACGCAGACGATCGTGCCGGGCAACACGCTCGTCATCGCTTCGTCGATCTCCAACGGCGGCGGCGAGTCGCTGCAGGCGCTGGAGCAGGACACCGAAGGCCTGATCGACGGCCTCGCGGTCGCCGAGCCCAATGCCCAGCCCGGCAGCATGACGGGCGTGAGCGTCAACTTCAACGGCGCCGCGGTGGCCAACGCCGGCAAGTCGCTGATCGACTACTTCACTTACCGTGTTCTCTACGAGCCCTGCGCATCGATCTCCACCAGCGCGCAGGCACCCAACGGCACCCGCCCGGGATGGTTCGGCGGCGGCACCAATCCGGAGGCGCTGCTCGGCCAGGTGGGCGGCATCGATCTCAACACCGTCGCCGCCAACCGCTGCCAGAGCCTGGTCGACAAGGGCCTCATCACCGGCGCGACCGCCGCGGAGCGCGCCGACGCCGCGCTGGCGAAGCTGCAGGCGTACGGCTGGACCGACGAGCTCTCCAACGCACTGCATGCGTCGCACTATCGTGCGGCCGACCAGTACGTCGCCTGGGGCTACGTCGTGGCCTACGGCAAGTTCTCGGTGTCGGACAGCCTCTGCGGCTTCAGCCTCGCCAACATCGATGCCGCCGCCGGCGTCGCGGCGCAGCCGGCGTCGCAGGCCTTTGTCTTCTCGACGAGCAACGGCCTCGGCGGCAACGCCCAGATCGAGGTCATCTACAACGACTCGCTCGGCGGCGCCAAGCAGTATCTGGTCGGCACCTCGCCGTCCACGGGCCGCGTCGACGGCTCGCTCGACGGCCAGCTGTGCATGCGCAACCTGGTCACCGGCGTGGACACGCTGACCGGCGCGCCGCTCACGGGCGCCGCGCTCGCGAACAGCCAGCGCGTGCGCGCCGGGATGGCCGACGTGCTGCTGAAGGGCAACCTGCGTTCGATCCCGAGCGTGATCGTCGCCGGCCGCAGCGACACGCTGGTGCCCGTCAACCACGCCGCGCGCGCCTACGTCGCCTTCAATTCCAAGGTCGAGACGGGCAGCAACCTGCGCTACTACGAGATCCAGAACGGCCAGCACTTCGACGCCTTCATTCCGAGCCTGGCCGCCGGCACCGGGATCAACGGCTACGACGTCCTGTTCGTGCCGGTCCACTACTACTTCATCAACGCGATGGACATCGTGTGGGCAAAGCTGAAGAACAACACGCCGCTGCCGGCGAGCCAGGTGGTGCGCACGACGGCGCGCAGCGGCAGCCCGGGCCTGGCGCCGGCGATCACCGCCGCCAACGTGCCCAAGATCACCGCGACCCCGGCGTCCGCGAACACGATCACCACGTCCGCGGGCACCATCAACGTGCCCAACTGATTTCGCGCATCACGCGCGCGCAGTTCGAGGCCGTCCCGGTTCGCCGGGGCGGCCTTTTGCTTTGGTCCTGATTGCTTGTCCTGGGCGTTTTGCGTACGGAGTTGTGCGCGGTGCGCGGTGAGCCGCTCGCCCCGGGCTTCGGGCGCCGCCGTGCCGGTCCTGCCAAGCCATCCGATGGTGCTGGCGGCTTAAGGCGCCCGCGGCGAGCGACTCACCCCGTATCGCGCATGACGCCAAGACTTGCGCCAGACCGCTCGGCAGCAACGTCAGTGACACACGGTGCCGGGCGGGGCCCACACCTGCCGCGTGATCGCCTTGCTCTGCGCGACGTCGCCGACGGTGTACGCGAACGTCGCGTTGTTGCCGTCGGCAAAGGTGAACGACGCCGTGCCCACGACCGTGTGCACCACCTGCGCCGGGTCGAACGGCACGGCGTTGAACGCGGGCCCCGTCAGCGTCCGGACCGGTCCCGCGTAGACGTTGTCCGCCGTCCGCTGCGCGACGATGGAAAGCCAGAGCGGCTTGCCGTCGAAACCATAGGTGAACCAGGTGGCCAGGATGGCGTCGCCCTGATGCGCGAGCGTGATCCCCCAACCGGACTCGAAGCCCGCGGGCGCGGCCCACCACAGGTCCTGGTAGTTGGTCGCGAGCGCGAGGTTCGGCTGGGCGCCCCAGACGCAGGTCGGGACGGGGGCAGCGAACTCCTGCCGCGCGATCGCCTTGGTCTGGGCGATGCCGTAGACATTGTAGGAGAGCGTGCCGGTGCGCTCGTCGGCGAAGGCGACGGTCATCGAGCCGACCGCCGTCGCGACCTTCAACGCCGGATCGAACGGCACCGCACTGAACGCAGGGCCGGTGAGCGTGACGACCGTTCCCGAGTAGTCGCCGGCCGGGCCGCGATGCAGCGTCGCCGCGAACCACAGCGGACGGCCGTCGAAACCATAGGTGAACCAGGTGGCGAAGATCGTGTCGCCCTGGTGCGTGAACGACACGCCCCAGCCGGATTCCGACTCCGCCGGCGCCTTCCACCACATGCCCTGGTAGTTCGGAGCAGCGGCGGGCGCCGCGACGTTCTTGCCCGGCGCGCACATCACGGCACGGTTCGGCGCGCGTCCGCCGCCCTCCTGCGTCCATCCGCCGTCGGCGATCAGCGCGTCGCGCAGGTCGACCTCCGCGGTGTAGCGGCGGCGCGGCGGGCTGGCATCGTCGAGGAAGCGATAGACGGCGTGCGTGCCGGCGGGACACTGTCCGGACACCGCGCCCGGCACCTGGATGTAGAACGCCGCCGCCGTCTCGGAGATCCAGTGCTGCTCCGCCTGGGCGAGCATCGCCGCGCATTCCTGCGCGTTGGCGGAGTAGAAGCGGGCGTCGCCGTAGGGCGGCGGCGCGTGAAGGCGGCACACGGGCTGCACGCCGGCGGGCGCAACCGACGGATCGGCGTAGGCGAGAAACCGGTAGCCGGTGCGCACCCAGCCCGCGGGCACGTTGTGATCGCGGCCCGCGATCTCGAACGGATCCGCGGTGATGAAGTACTGGTCCTGCAGCGCGTTGTAGAATTCGACGACCGGCGCGGTCGCGCTCGGCGCCGCCGCCGCGATGTAGTCGCCGATCAGCGGGAAGGCGACGTCGAAGCGCGCGTACTCGTCGATGCCCTGCGTCAGCGTGCACGAGGATTCGCCGCCCGACAGCGTGCCGCGCAACTCGTAGTGGCCGCCGGCCGCGTTGCGCGTGAACAGGCCGCTGCCGCTGCTGCCGGGCTCCGTCACGCCGGTCGTCCACACCGTCTGGATGAAGCTGCTGCCGTCGCCGTAAGCCAGATAGCCCGCGACGCTGCCGGCGCTGAACTTCTTGAGGTCGCCGCTGGGGTGGTGGATGCCATCGATGGGCGTGCCCATGGCGATCGGCGCGTCGGCGTTCCACGCGGCAAATGTCGCCCCCGACGGCGGCGCGAGGTTGAGCCGCACGAGCGCCCAGTCGGCATCGACGCTGCGCGCGAGCAGCTTCGCCCCGCCGGCGAGCAGCACGTACGCCGGCGTGGCGAGGCTCCCGCAGGTGGCCGCCTGGAAGAACCAGTAGGTGTTGATCGTGCCGGCCGCCGCGGCCGCGATGCCGCGGCCGAGGGCCGGATCGCCGGTGCCTTCGAGGCAATGATTCGCGGTCAGGAAATACGGCGTGAACGAACTCTGGGCGTCGTTCAGCAGCGTGCCGGTGCAAAGGTACGTGTCGCCGTCGATGGTGACCAGCATCCTGGCGACGGCGTTGGTCGCCGTCGCGAGCGCCTGCTGCAGCGTCGCGTCGAGGCAGGCGATGTCCACTTCGCACGCCGCGGCCCGCCCGATGTTGGAGAGGAAGCCGCGGATGCCGCCGCCCGAGGCGAGCAGATGGGAGATCGCCGGCAGGTCGACGAGCGCGGCGCCGGGGTCGGCATTGATCGGCAGCGCGAATTCGATGGTGCCGGTGTCGCCCTCGAGCACCGGCGACCAGTAGACATCCACGGCGGCGATGTCCGTCGCCGCGAAGGGGCCGAACACCGCGGCGCCGCCGGCGCTGCCGCGGAATCGCAGCACCAGCCCGGGAGGCGCATCCTGCAGCGTAAGGCCGAGGCGCAGCGCCGCCGCGCCGGGAGAGCTCAGCGTGAGTTGAGCCGCCTGCATTCCTCCCGCGGCCGGACGCCAGGCGAGTTCCGCGAGGCGCACCGTGGCGTCCGCCGCGGGCACCGGCCGCGCGTAACCCACGGCCAGCCGGCGGCTCTTGTTGCCTTTGCTCGCCGCGGCCGGCGTCGCTGGCGCGGCGGACGTGCGCGCGCGGCCTTCGCCGGCGCCGGGCGGCGTCAAGGCAATGGCGCGCGCCGGCGCGCCCGGCGGCAGGAGCAGGCTGGCGGCGGGCGAAGCCGCCCTGGCGTGCTGCGGGGCCTCCTGGCGCGCGGGGGGGGCCGATGTCTGCGCCGATGCGCCGGCGGCGGCGCCCACGGCCAGCGCCAGAACCGCGCACCACGCCCCACTCCGCCGCGCAAGCGCCGCCGGGGGCGCCGGGATAACGCTACCGCTCATCGACCTTCAGTTCGACGTAAGCCCGGTCGCGTATCTGGCGCACCCATTCCTGGAAGTTCTCCTCGGACTTGCGCGCCCGCAGCGCCTGCCGCGCCTGCTCGCGCTGGCGCTCCGTGGTGACGTCCTGCGTCCGGCGCTCGGAAACGCCGATGAGGTGCCAGCCGAACGGCGTGCGCACCGGCCCCGAGACCTCGCCGACTTTGAGCTTGTTCATCGCCTGCTCGAAATCCGGCACCGTATCGCCGGGCGAGAGCCAGCCGAGGTCGCCGCCCTTCGAGGCGCTCGCGTCCTCCGAATTGAGCCGTGCCTGGTCGTCGAATTTGGCGCCGGTGTCGAGGCGGTCCTTGATGCGGTCGATCTTCGTCTTGCCTTCGCTCTCCGAGGTGGCCTCGTTGACCTTGATCAGGATGTGCCGCGCACGCGTCTGCTCGACCACGGTGGCCTGGTTGCGGCTGCGCACTTCCTGCAGCTTGACGACGTGGAAACCGGTCGACGAGCGCAGGACGCCGGAGACGTCGCCCGGCTGCATGCCGCGCACCGGCTCCGAGAACACCGTCGGCAGCCGCGCCGGCGCGCGCCAGCCGAGGTCGCCGCCCTTGAGGGCATCGGGGGCGTCGGAGAACCCGGCCGCGACCTGGGCGAAATCGGCGCCGCCCTGGATCTGCTTCAGCGCCTCCTCCGCCCGCCGCCGCTTGGCGTCGATCTGGTCGGCCGAGGCCTGCTCAGGGACGAGCACCAGGACGTGGGAGAGGCGGTACTCGGTCTCGCCGCCGGTCTGCGAGGCGAGCGTGGCGAGGAAGTTGTCCACCTCGGCGTCGCTCACCGAGATGCGGCTGTCGACCTCGCGCTCGCGCAGCCGCTGCACCGTGATCTCGTTGCGCATGTCCTCGCGGTACTTCGCGTAGGAGATGCCTTCGCGCTCCACCGCCACGCGGAACTGGTCGAGCGAGAGCTTGTTGTCCTGCGCGATGCGCGCGATCGTGCGCTCGACCTGCACGTCGTCGACGCGCACCCCGGTGTCCTTCGCGTACTGCATCAGCGAGCGGTCGACGATCAGCCGCTCGAGCAGCTGCTTGTCGAGCACGTCGGGCGGCGGCAGCGGCACCTTCTGCGCGCTCATCTGGAGCACGACGACGCGCTTCTGCTCGTCCAGGTCGTACTGCGTGAGCGCCTCGTCGTTCACGACCGCGACCACGCGGTCGAGCGGGACGATGGGGGCCTTCGACACCGGGCGCGGCGCGGGCGCGGGCGCCGCCGCCGGAGCGCGCGGCGCCGCGGTCTGCGCCCCGGCCGTCAGGGCGACGGCAGCGAGGGCCGCCGCGACCGCCAGGATCAGCGTCTGGCCGGGAGTTCGGGATTGAGCGGACAAGATCGGGACCTCGGTGGTGGGGAGCAGCGTGGGCTCAATATTCCGGGAAATAGTCGGCGCGCTCGCGCGGCGAAACCGTCGGATCGTTGGTCTTGAGGTAACCCGGGACGCTGCGGCGCAGGAGGTCGAGCGGGCTCGTGCCGATCCGGGCGAGGCCGTTCAACTCGAGCTGCAGGTAGATCGAATTGGACGTCGTCTGCGTCGTGGTCGTCAGCCGCTGGCCGACGATCCGCAGCACCCAGCAGCCCGCATTGTACTCGACGCCCGCCACCGCCTCCAGCGTCTTGTGCCCCAGCACGGAGTAGTTCCAGCGCCCCAGCACCGTCCAGTTGGCGGTGAGCGGCCATTGCGCCGAGAGGTCCCACTGGTTGAGCGGCTGCAGCACGGCGCCCGGGTCGGCGTACTGGCGCGAGTAGCTGTACGTGGCATTGAGCGCGCGGCCCGGGCCCGGCGTGTACCGCGCGCCGGCATTCACCCGCTCCGTCTGCGATGCGTCGAAGTTGTATTGCCACAGGCCCACCAGCGACCAGGCTTCCGACAGCCGGCCCTCGAATCCCAGGAGGAAGTCAGACGTAGACGCCGAGCGCGGCGATTCGTTCAATATCACGCGCTGGTCCTGGAAGTAGAAGCGCTCGCCGACCGCCACCCGCAGGCGCTCGACGCCGGTCTCGGCGTCGATGAACCGCGACGACAGCGCCAACGTGAGCTGGTTGGCGTCGCCGATCCGGTCGTTGCCGAGATAGCGGTTGATGCTGAACAGCTGGCCGAAGTTGAAGTCGTCGAGCGCGGTGTCGAAGATCGGCGCGTCGTTCTGGTTGCGGTAGGGCACGTAGACGTAGAAGGCGCGGGGCTCGAGCGTCTGCACCACGCTGCGCCCCGCGATCTCCCACTCGCGCTCGAACACGAGGCCGCCGTCCACCGACGTGGTCGGGATCGCGTAGCCCTGCGAGCCCGGCACGCCCGGTCGCACCTCGTTCAGGTCGTACTCGCGCAGGTGCGCGCCGGTGCGCGCGGTGAACGACCACGCCGCGCCCTGCCGCGTCCATGCCACCGTCGGCCAGAGGTACGCGCGCTGGCCGGTGGTGAGCGTGGGCTGCCGGAAATAGGCGTACTCGCCATAGCCCGCGAAGGTGAGCCCCATCCAGTCCGTTTCCTGCAGCGAGCCGAAGAGCTGCGGCACGCGATTGTAGGGCGCGACCGTCGGCGGCGCCGTCGGGTCCTGCAGCGTCTGGAAGGCCTGCGCGGTCGCCCGCACGTTCCAGGGTCCGTTGACGTACGTGAGGCCGCCTTCGCGCACGAGGGTGGTCAGCGACGTGAACGACACCCGGTCGGAAAGATCGGAGAAGTACGTGTCGTCGGAGACCTTGTTGAGGTTCACGAACGCCCCGAGACCGGGCAGGATCGGGCTGAGATTCTGGTTGTGCTTCCACGACATCGCGTAGCGGTTGGTGCCGGTGACGCGGTCGTAGGGAAGGTCCTCGACCTCCACGCCGCCGATCCCGTTCTCCAGCAGGTAGCGGAACTGGCCGCCCAGCTGGAAGCCGCGCTTGGTCATCACCCGCGGCGTCAGCGTCGCGTCGTAGTTCGGCGCAAGATTGAAGTAGTACGGCACCGAGGCATCGAAGCCGCGGGTGCTGCTCGAGCCGAAGGTCGGCGTCAGGAAGCCGCTCTTGCGCTCGTTCGACAGCGGGAACTCGAGCCACGGCGAATAGACGATCGGGACGTTGAAGAAGCGCACCGTGGCGTTGTGCCCGGTGCCGACCATGCGCGCCTTGTCGATCTCGAGCTCGTCCATGTGGATGAACCAGTCCTCGCGCGGCGCGACGCACGTCGTGTAGCGCGCGTCGGTGACCTCGTAGCGGTCGGGGCCGGCGAAGCGGATCTCGGCCGCGGAGCCGCGGCTGCCGTTCTCCGCGACATAGAACTTGGGCGAGGTGAACGAGCCCGTCTCGGTCCCGCGCTGGAACCGCGCTTCCGGCCCCGAGATGGAGTCGAAGCCGCGGCGCAGGAGCACGTTGCCCTTGCCCCAGATTTCGTCCAGCGCGAAGTCGTAGCGCAGCCAGTCGGCGAGCACGGTCTCGTTGCGCGCGCGCAGCTCGACCTTGCCCGATGCCTCGACGTATTTTTCCGCGACGCCGGTGATCGAATCGGCGCGCACGAAGATCGCGCCGCCGTCGGCGCCGAACGGTGCGATCTTGAGCGGCGCGGCCGGGATCTGCGGCGCTGCCTTCGCGCCGTTCGCGGCCGGCCGCGCGGCGCCGCGCGGGCGCGCGGCCGGCGGCAGAAGGTCGGGTGCCAGCTTGAGCGCGGCGGCCGGCAGCGTGTCGTCGGCGGCGCTCGTCGCGCCCGGCTCCGGCGCGGCCGCGCGCGCGCCCGGCGGGGCGAGCAGCGCGACGCACGCGGCGAGCGCGGCGGCAACGGGGGAGCAGCGAGGATGCATCCGGGGAAGCGCTGAGGTGATGCTAAAATATGCCATTCTAGCTTGCCCCGCCGGCCGCCCGGCGTCCGCCACCCCCGCATCGCCGTCGGCCGCGCAGCAATCAGCGCCGGCGCTGTCGCGATTTTTCCGCCGCGGGGAGGCGGGTGCCGCCGCGGCGCCGCCCCCTTGCCGCCATGTCCGACCCGTTGACCGCTGCGCCGGATGCGCCGAGCGCGGATGCCCGCCTCGCCGCCCTGTCCGCCTGGGCGGCCGCCGCGCTCGGCACGCGCGACTTCGCCGTCACCCCGGCCTCGGCCGACGCGAGCTTCCGCCGCTACTTCCGGTTGACGGCCGCGCCGGCGCCGCGCTCGCGCCGGGGCGGCGCACGCTGATCGCGATGGATGCGCCGCCGGACAAGGAAGACAGCCGGCCGTTCGTGCACGTCGCCGCGCTGCTGCGCGCGGCCGGCGTGCACGCGCCGGAGGTGGTCGCCGCCGACCTCGACCGCGGCTTCCTGCTGCTGACCGACCTCGGCGACCGCACGTATCTCGCCGCGCTCGACGCGGGCTCCGCGCCGGCGCTCTACGCGGACGCGATCGACGCGCTGATCCTGTGGCAGCGCGCGTCGCGCGACGGCGAGCTGCCGCCCTACGACGAGGCCGCTGCTGCGGCGCGAGCTCGACCTCTTTCCCGACTGGTACGTCGCGAAGCATCTGGGCGTCGCGCTCGACCCTGCGCAGCGACAGGTGCTCGCCGACGCGTTCCGGCTCGTGCTCGACAACAACCTCGCGCAGCCGCGCGTCTTCGTCCACCGCGACTACCACTCGCGCAACCTGATGGTGTCGCAGCCCAATCCCGGCGTCCTCGATTTCCAGGACGCCGTGCACGGCCCGATCACCTACGACCTCGTCTCGCTGCTGCGCGACGCCTACGTCGTGTGGGACGAGCAGCGGCAGATCGACTGGGCCATCCGGTACTGGGAGCGCGCGCGCAGCGCCGGCCTGCCGGTGGCGCCGGACTTCGCCGCGTTCTGGCGCGACTTCGAATGGATGGGCGTGCAGCGCCAGTTGAAGGTGCTGGGCATCTTCGCGCGCCTCGCGCATCGCGACGGCAAGACCGGCTATCTCGCCGACATGCCGCCGCGTGATGGCGTACCTGCGCGGCGCCTGCGCGCGCTACCCGGGCCTCGGTCCGCTGTACCGGCTGCTCGACGACCTCGAGGGCCGGCGGCGCACGGTCGGCTACACCTTCTGAGCCGAATTCCGATGCTCCCGGGCGCGATGATCCTCGCCGCCGGCCGCGGCGAGCGCCTGCGGCCGCTGTCGGACGCGGTGCCGAAGCCGCTGCACGAGGTCGGCGGCAAGCCGCTCATCATCCGGCAGATCGAGGCGCTCGCGCGCGCCGGCTTCACGGACATCGTCATCAACGCCGCGCACCTCGCCGACCAGCTGGTCGCGCGGCTCGCCGACGGCAGCGCGCTCGGCGTGCGCATCGCGTGGTCGATCGAGCCGGAGCCGCTGGAGGCCGCCGGCGGCATCAGCACCGCGCTGCCGCTGCTGCCGCCGGGTCCGGCGCTCATCGTGAGCGGGGACGTCTGGACGCGCTTCGACTACGCGAGCCTGCTGCCGCGCGCCGCCGCGATGGCCCGCGATCCCGCGGCGCCGCGCGTCCATCTGGTCATGGTGCCGAACCCGCCGTTCCATCCGGACGGCGATTTCGCGCTGCTGCCCCCGTCGCCCGGCTCGCACGCGGGACCGGGCATGCTCGCGCTCACCGGCGCGCCGCGCCTCACCTTCGGCAACATCGGCCTCTACGACACCGCGCTGTTCGCTGAACTTCCGCGCGGCGTGAAGCTCAAAATCACTCCGCTGTACCGCGATTGGATCGCTCGCGGGCTGGCGTCCGGAGAACGCTACGACGGCCCTTGGGCCAACGTCGGCACGCCGGACGACCTCGCCCGCCTCGATGCGACGCTGCGCCTGCCGTCCCACCCTCCTTCCGGTAGCCTCCCATGACCGCCAATCCGCTGCTCGATTTTTCCGCGCTTCCGCGCTTCGACGCGATTCGCGCCGAACACGTCTCGCCCGCCGTCGACACCCTGCTCTCCGACGCGCGCGCGGCCGTCGAGCGCGTGGTCGCCGACGCGCAATCCGCCGTCGTGGGACAACGTCGTCGAGCCGCATCGCCGGCGCGCTCGATCATCTCGACCGCGCGTGGTCGGTCGGTGCGCCACCTCAACGCCGTCGTCAGCACCCCCGAGCTGCGCGACGCCTACAACGGCAACCTCGCCAAGGTCACGGCGTTCCACACCGACCTCGGGCTCGACCTGCGCCTGTTCGATCGCTATCGCGCGCTGGCCGCCTCGCCCGCCCACGCGGCGCTCGACGCCGCGCAGCGCAAGGCGATCGCCAACGAGCTGCGCGATTTCCGCCTCGGCGGCGCCGAGCTGGCACCCGACAGGAAGAGCCGGCTCAAGGCGGTGCAGGAGGAACTCGCCGCGCTGTCGGCGAAGTTCGACGACAACGTGCTCGACGCGACCAACGACTGGGCGCTCTACGTCGACGACGAGGCCCTGCTCGCCGGCGTCCCCGCCGACGTGCTGGCCGAAGCGCGGGCGCAGGCCGAAGCCGACGGCAAGCCCGGCTGGAAGCTCACGCTGCGCATGCCCTGCTACCTGCCGGTGCTGCAGTACGCCGACAACCGCGCGCTGCGCGCCACGCTGCACCGCGCCTACGTGACGCGCGCCTCGGAGCTGGGCGCGCGTCCCGAATGGGACAACACCGCGGTGATCGAGCGCATCCTGCTGCTGCGCCACGAGTCCGCGGAGCTCCTCGGCTACGCCAACTACGCGGCGCTCTCGCTGGTGCCCAAGATGGCCAACGACGCCGTCGAAGTGCTCGACTTCCTGCGCGACCTCGGCCGCCGCGCCAAGCCGTTCGCCGAGCGCGATTTCGCGGAGCTCGCGGCGTTCGCCCGCGATGACCTCGGACTGGCACGAGCTCGCGCCGTGGGACCTCGCCTACGCGTCGGAGCGGCTGAAGGCGAAGCGCTACGCCTATTCCGAGCAGGAGGTCCGCCAGTACTTCCCCGAGGACAAGGTGCTCGCCGGCCTCTACCGCGTCGTCGAGACGATCTTCGGCATCACGATCCGCGCGGCGCAGGCCGCCACGTGGCACCCGGCCGTGCGCTTCTTCGACGTCGTCGACCGCGACGGCGCGCTGATCGGGCAGTTCTACCTCGACATGTACGCGCGCGAAGGCAAGCAGGGCGGCGCCTGGATGGACGACGCCATCAATCGCCGGCGCGCGGGCGCGCACGTCCAGCATCCGGTCGCCTACCTCACGTGCAACCTGTCCGCGCCGGGCGACGGCAAGCCGGCGACGTTCACGCACGACGAAGTGATCACGATCTTCCACGAATTCGGCCACGGCCTGCACCAGCTGCTGACCGAGGTCGAGGTCGCCGGCGTCTCCGGCATCCAGGGCGTCGAGTGGGACGCCGTCGAGCTGCCGAGCCAGATCATGGAGAACTTCTGCTGGGAGTGGGACGTCGTGCGCCACATGAGCGCGCACGTGGACACCGGCGCGCCGCTGCCGCGCGAGCTCTTCGACAAGCTGCTCTCGGCGAAGAACTATCCAGAGCGGCATGCAGACGGTGCGCCAGCTCGAGTACGCGCTGTTCGACATGCTGCTGCACTCGGCGTGGGATCCGCGCGGGCAGGGGCAATGGGAATCGCCGCGGGCGCTGGCCGAAGCGGTGCGCCGCGAGATCGCGGTCGCGCCGCGCGCGGACTACGACCGCGCCGTGCTGTCGTTCGGCCACATCTTCGCCGGCGGCTACGCGGCGGGCTACTACAGCTACAAGTGGGCGGAGGTGCTCTCCGCCGACGCGTTCAGCCTGTTCGAGGAGCACGGCGTGCTCTCCGCGACGGCCGGTGCCCTCTTCCGCGACGAAGTGCTCGCCCGCGGCGGCAGCCGCCCGGCGCTGGAATCGTTCGTCGCCTTCCGCGGCCGCGCGCCGCAGCTCGACGCGCTTCTGCGGCATAATGGAATGGTCACATCCACGTAGCAAGGAGGAGCCATGGCCCGCGTGTCCCGTCGTCTCGCCCTCCCCTGCGCCGCGCTGGCAGCGATCATCGCAGCCGGCGTCGCGGCGCAGACGCCGCCGATCTACCGCTACACCGATCCCAGCGGCCGCGTCATCTACACCGACCACATGCCGCCGGCCAACGCGAAGAACGTCGAGGCCAAGCGGCTGACGCAGAACATGATCGAGACCGACAAGCTCCCGCTCGAGGCGCAGCGCGCGCAGGACCGCTTTCCGGTGACGCTCTACACGTTCGCGTGCGGCGACGTCTGCGACAAGGCCGAGGCTCTGCTCAACCGGCGCGGCGTGCCGTTCGCCGTCGTCGACGTGAAGACCGCCCAGGGGCAGGAGCGCCTGAAGAAGGCCACCGGCGACACGCAGGTGCCCGTGCTGCAGGCGGGCGACAAGCTGATCGCCAAGGGGTACAGCGACACGATGTGGCAGGCGCTGCTCGACGACGCCGGCTATCCCAAGGCCCCCGTGTCGCGCCGGGCGCAGCAGCCGCTCGACGTTCCCAAGGGCGCCGCCACGAAGGCCGCGGCGCCGGAAGCCCGCACCCGCGGCCGCGCCTGAACCCGCGCCACCGCCCGCCCCGACGAAACCCGGCGGCTACCCGAAGCTGTAGGCAGCGCGCGCCCGGCCCGAGCCCACCGCGACCTCGCGTCGCGCATGCGGCCGGAACTGCCGGCGCGGGCGCGGAGAACCGCCCGGTGAAGCTCGCGACCTGGAACGTCAACTCGCTCAACGTCCGCCTGCCGCGGCTGCTCGACTGGCTGCCGCTCGCGCAGCCGGACGTCCTGTGCCTGCAGGAAACCAAGATGGAGGACCCGAAGTTCCCGCGCGACGAGCTGGCGCGCGCGGGGTACGCGGCGCAGTTCACGGGCCAGCGCACGTACAACGGCGTCGCGCTGCTGGTGCGCGAGGGCCTCGGTCCCGCCAGCGACATCGTCACCGCGCTGCCTGATTTCGCCGACGAGCAGAAGCGCGTCATCGCAGCCACCGTCGACGGCGTGCGGGTGGTCAATTTCTACGTGCCGAACGGGCAGGCGGTCGATTCCGACAAGTACCAGTACAAGCTCGCCTGGGGCGCGGCGGCGACGCGCTACCTGCGCGCCGAGCTCGCGCGCCATCCGCGCATGGCGGTCGCCGGCGACTTCAACATCGCGCCGGAGGACCGCGACGTGCACGACCCGGCGCTCTGGGCCGGGCAGGTGCTGTGCTCCGAACCGGAGCGCGCGCTGTTCCGCGACTGGGTCGCGCTCGGGCTCGAGGACAGCTTCCGCCTCTTCGACCAGCCGGCGCAGACGTTCAGCTGGTGGGACTACCGCCAGCTCGCGTTCCCGAAGAACCGCGGCCTGCGCATCGATCACATCCTGCTCACACCGCCGCTGGCCGCCGCCTGCAGCGCGTGCCGGATCGACCGCAACGCGCGCAAGGGGGAGAAGCCCTCGGACCACGCGCCGGTCATCGCCGAGTTCTCGTAGCCCGGCGTAGCCCGGGTTGAGCCGGAGGCGAAACCCGGGCCAACCGTGGCCATTGCAGCACCCACCCGGGTTTCGCCTCCGGCTCAACACCGGGCTACGCAGAGCGGGCAACATCACGCCGTGGGCCACCGCATCTGATAGACTCCGCCGCGCACCGAGCGCCCCGCCGTGGTTTTCGCCTCCCCGATCTTCCTGTTCCTGTTCCTGCCGCTGACGCTCGCGGCGTACGCGCTCGCGCCGCGCCGCGCGAAGAACGCGGTGCTGCTGCTGGTGAGCCTCGCCTTCTACGTCTGGGGCGAAGGGCCCTACGTCGCGCTGGTCGCGGCGTCGGTGCTCGCGAACTGGGGATTCGGGCTCGCGATCGGCGGCGCCGCCGACCCCGGAGCCCGGCGGCGCTGGCTCGCGGTCGCGGTCACCGCGAACCTCGGCACGCTCGCCGTGTTCAAGTACGCGAACTTCGCCTTCGCCAACGTCAACGCGCTGGCCCCGGTGCTGGGCATCGCGCCGGTGGCGGTGGGCGCGATCGCACTGCCGCTCGGCATCTCGTTCTTCACCTTCCACGCGATCTCGTACGTGGTCGACGTCTACAAGCGCAACGCCGACGCGGAGCGCAGCCTCCCCGACTTCGCGCTCTACATCTTGCTGTTCCCGCAGCTCATCGCCGGCCCGATCATCCGCTGGCGCGACATCGCCGCGCAGCTCGGCACGCACCCCGGGCGCGTCGCCGACGTCGCCTAGGGCGTGCGCCGCTTCGTGCTGGGCCTCGGCAAGAAGGTGCTGATCGCCAACACGCTGGGCCGCGCGGCCGACCAGATCTTCGCGCTGCCCTCGAGCGAGCTCACCACGCCGCTCGCCTGGCTCGGCCTCGCCTGCTACACGCTGCAGATCTACTTCGACTTCTCGGGCTACTCGGACATGGCGATCGGCCTGGTGCGCATGTTCGGGTTCCGCATCCTCGAGAACTTCAACTACCCCTACGTCGCGCAGTCGATCCGCGAGTTCTGGCGGCGCTGGCACATCTCGCTGTCGAACTGGTTTCGCGACTACCTCTACATCCCGCTCGGCGGCAACCAGCGCGGCACCGCGCGCGCGTACGCGAACCTCGTCATCGTGTTCCTGCTGTGCGGGCTGTGGCACGGCGCGAGCTGGCCGTTCGTGATCTGGGGGCCTGGCACGGCCTGTTCCTGGTCGCGGAGCGCGCCGGGCTCGACCGCGTGCTGGCGCGCGTCGGGCCGCTGCGCCATGCGTACGCGCTCGCGGCGGTGATGGGCGGCTGGGTGCTGTTCCGCTGCGAGACGCTGGCGCAGGCGCTCGCCTACTACGCGGCGCTGGCGGGCCAGGCCGCGGGCGACGCGGCGCGGCATCCGGTCGCGGAGTTTCTCGATCCGCTGGTCGCGACTGCGCTCGTCGCAGGCGTCCTCGGCGCGATGCCGCTGGCGCGGCGCCTGGGCGCCCTGCGCGACGAGCTCGCCGCGAACGGCGGCGCCGTCGCGGCGACGGTGCTGGCCGCGGACACCGTCTGGCTCGCGCTGGTCGCCGTCGCCGCGTGCGCGTGGCTCGCCGCCGGCACCTACAATCCGTTCATCTACTTCCGGTTCTGACGCCGCGCACGATGGCCAAGCCGACCCCGACTCCCGATCCGCTCGCGCTGCCGCCGGTGCCGCCGCCGGCGCCCGCCGATCATGTGTGGCGCGACCGCATCGTCGTCGCGCTGTTCGGGCTGGCGCTCGTGCTGCCGCTCGTGGGCGCGATCGTGAACCGCGACGTCGCCACCACGGTGTTCGAGCAGCGGCGCACCGCGCCGTGGCCCGCCGCGCCGGCGGCGATCGGTGCATGGCGCGCGTGGCCGACCGGATTCGAAGCCGCGTTCGCCGATCGCTTCGGCGGCCGCGACCTGCTGATCTCGCTGCACCACCGCGCGAAAGCGCAGGGCTTCGGCATCTCGCCGGTCCCGCTGGCGATGATCGGGCGCGACGGCTGGCTCTATTTCCTCGGCGAGGACGGCAAGGCGCTCGACCGCGATTACCGCGGGATCGTCCCCTATCCGCCCGATCGATTGGCGAAGTCCGCGGCGGAGATCAAGCGACGGCACGATTTCCTCGCGGCGCTCGGCATCCCTTACGTCGTGATGATCGTTCCCGACAAGGCGACGATCTATCCCGAGCACCTGCCGCGGTGGGTGACGCGCGCCGCACCCCAATCGCGCCTCGACGGCTTCTACGCGGCGATGAAGGCTTATCCCGACGTGACGGTCCTCGATCTGCGCCCGGCGCTCACCGCCGGCAAGGCGCGCGAGCGCAACTACTACCAGACCGACTCGCACTGGAATTTCCTCGGCGCGACCATCGGGTACGAAGCGCTGGCCGCCGTGCTGAAGGCGAAGGTCCCGGGGTTCCCCGCCGTGCCGCCGATGCGTCCGATCTACTATCCCGGCCTCGACGTCTACAGCGGCGACCTCTCGAACATGATCGGTCTGCCCAAGCTCTTTCGCGAGGACGACATCGCTTCGCTCGGCCGCGTGTTCGCCGATGCCGCCAAGCGCTGCGCGCAGCCCGTCGCCGCGCCCTTTCCGCCGGGCACGCCGCTGCCGAAAACCGAGATCCAGGTGTACGCGTGCGACCGACCGGGGCTGCCGACCGCCGTCGTGTTCCGCGACTCGATGGCGATCCCGCTGGTGCCGCTGCTCTCCGAGAACTTCCGCCGCGTCGTCTACGTCTCGGGCCGGCGCCTCGACCGCGCGCTGGTCGAGCGCGAGAAGCCCGACGTCGTCATCGAGGTGATCGTCGAGCGCGGCATGGACGGGCCCGCCTCCGCGCCTATGTGACCCGCGGCGCGGGCGCCGTCAGCCCCACGCGCCGCCCTGGCAGTCAACCAACGACCGCCGGTCGGCTTGGCGCGGCGTCGGCGGCGTTGCGCTAGTAGCAGGGATTTCCCGACAGCGTCGTCAGCCGCGACACCGGCATGCTCCCGGACTGGAAGCCCGGCGCGGCCGTCGACCACGTCATCGTCGCGTTGTCGCACCCGGTGAAGGCGAGGGTGATGCTACCCCACGGCACGTGCATGATCTTGCTCGAATCGAACGCTGGCGGAAAATTGCCGCCTTCGACGGTGAACGCATTGGCGAAAGTGATGGTGACGCCGCCGACGTGCCTTGACCGCAGATCCAGGCTCGACTCCCGGCCAGGTCGAACGTGAACCAGCACATCCACGCGCGCGCGCCCTCGAGCAGCTCGAGCGTGATCCCATGCCCCGACTGCGCCGGGTTGTACCAGGACGCCGACATCGACGGCCCGAGCACGAACGGGAGGCCGCCTGTGCCCGGCCGCAGAAACAGGTCGTCATCGTAGGTCGCGCCGACGGCCGTCACGCCCTCGGGCTTGACGACGCCGAGAGCGATGCGAATGCTGTGGACGCTGGCCGGGGTGGTGACGCCGCGAGCGATGGTCACCCACTCACCGATCGTCGGGGGATGCTCCTGCAACGTCTGCATCGGCGTTCCGCGTGCAGTCGCCGGCTGCATACAACACTGCGCCACAGCTGCGGTACGGTACCCGCAGGTTGTCCTGCCGGGTTCAGCAATCGCCCGCCGAACACGTAGTCGGTCAACGGGGCGACGCTCACGCATTGCACCAAGCACGAGCGGCACGAAGCCGTTGCTCGGGTGCATCTCGTTGGCGACGAGGGCCGAGCCGGAGTTGCCGTTGCCATGGGCGTCGACCGTGCTCCAGCTGGCGGTGGAAGGACTGAGGAGAGTCCAACCGGCGAGGCTGCCATCGAAGCTCGGGTTGGTGAGCAGATTGGTCGCCGCCAAGCTCACGCCCGACAGAAGCGAAAGGGTCAATCCGCACAGCAGTGCACTGAATCGATGCCGATTTGGGGTAGTCATGACACAATCCTCCCGCGCTGATCCTCCTGGGTTACGCCCGGGTCGGCGAAAGCCTTGCGTGCACGTATAGATGCCGCGGCAATCGATCGCCCGGCTCGACGGTTCACTGAGATCATGTTGCGCCGCTGCCTGGAGGGCTTTCTTGCCGCAGGTCAACGCGGCATCGATCGGGCACGACGGCGCCCAACGAAAGTCAACGCCGCGACGCAGGCCTGCGCCTGTCGGGCGTCAGGTAGGCTTCGCTCGGATTTCCGCGCGCACCCAGCGGCCGCATGCAGGCCGCCGACCCGGCGCCGGACCTCACCCGAGCAGCGCCTTCGACACCTGTGACGTGCGCCCGTTCGCGCGCCGCCGTCAGCCGCCCGCGCCCTTCTTGAGTTCGGGCTCGAGCCCCAGCTCCTGGATCTTGCGCGTCAGCGTGTTGCGGCCCCAGCCGAGCCACTGCGCCGCCTCCATCCGGTGGCCGCCGGTGTGCGCCAGCGCGCGCAGGATCAGCGTGCGCTCGAACGCCTTTTCCAGCCGCCCGCCGACGCTGCGCTCGCCGCGCGCGAGCGCCTGCGCCAGCTCGCGGTCGAGCGCCAGCTGCCAATCGGTTTCGCCGCCGGCCTCGCCGGCGGGGCCGCCGGGCACGGGCTCGCGCACTTCCGGCGGCAGGTCGGAGGCCTCGATGCGCTGGCCCGGCGCCATCACGGTGAGCCAGTTGCAGATGTTCTCGAGCTGGCGCACGTTGCCGGGAAACGGGAACGCGCAGAGCGCCTTGAGGGCGGCGTCCGACGAGGGTCTTCGGGTCGACCGCGAGCTCGCGCGCGCTCTTCTGCAGGAAATGCCGGGTGAGCAGCGCGATGTCCTCCTGCCGCTCCGCGAGCGAGGGCAGGCGCAGGCGCACGACGTTGAGGCGGTGCATCAGGTCCTCGCGGAACAGCCCCTGGCGCACGCGCTCCTCCAGGTCCTGGTGCGTGGCCGCGATGATGCGCACGTTGGCCTTCAGCGGCGCGTGGCCGCCGACCCGGTAGTACTCGCCGTCCGAGAGCACGCGCAGCAGGCGCACCTGCAGGTCGGGCGGCATGTCGCCGATCTCGTCCAGGAACAGCGTGCCGCCCTCGGCCTGCTCGAAGCGGCCGCGCCGCGACTGCTGCGCGCCGGTGAACGCGCCGCGCTCGTGGCCGAACAGTTCCGACTCGAGCAGGTCCTTCGGTATCGCGGCGGTGTTGATCGCGACGAAGGGCCCCGCCGCGCGCGGGCTGTGCCGGTGCAGGGCGCGGGCGACCAGCTCCTTGCCGGTGCCCGACTCGCCGGTGATGAGCACGGTGACGTTCGACTGCGACAGCCGGCCGATCGCGCGGAACACCTCCTGCATCGCGGGCGCCTGCCCGAGCATCTCGGGCATGTCCGCCGCGGCCGGCGCATCGACCCGCGCGGTGAGCGGCGTCTCCGCGGTCGCGCGGCGGATCAACGCCAGCGCGTGGTCGACGTCGAACGGCTTGGGGAGGTACTCGAAGGCGCCGCCCTGGAACGCGGCGACCGCGCTCTCCAGGTCCGAGTACGCGGTCATCACGATCACCGGGATGTGCGGATAGCGCTCCTTCACCTTGGCCAGCAGCGACAGCCCCGACTCGCCGGGCATCCGGATGTCGGAGACGAGCACCTGGGGCTGGCTCACCGCGAGCGCCTGCAGCGCCTCGTAGGCCGAGGCGAACGTCTTGTAGGGGATGCCCTCGCGCGCGAGCGCCTTCTCCAGCACCCAGCGGATCGAGCGGTCGTCGTCGACGATCCAGACCGGCTTCATCGCCGTGCCCTGGGGCGTTGCGTCATCGAATGCGTACATGCGTCATCCGTTCAATGTGGGGATCTGCCGGGCGCGCTCTCGGCAGGCGCGGCGGCGCGGCCGACTTCCAGCGGCAGCAGGATCGTGAACACCGTTTCGCCCGGCACGCTCTCGCACTCGATCGTGCCGCTGTGCTGCGAGATGAAAGTCTGCGCGATGGTGAGCCCGAGCCCGCTGCCGCCCTCGCGGCCCGACACCAGCGGGAAGAAGATGCGGTCGCGCAGCGGTTCCGGAATGCCCGGGCCGTTGTCGATGACGCAGATCGCGAGCGCCATCCGGTGGCGCTTGCGGGCAAGCGTGACGCCGCGGGCGACGCGCGTGGTGATGCGCACCGTCGGTCCGGCCGTCGTGCCGGCGACGGCCTGCGCCGCGTTGCGCACGATGTTGAGCACCGCCTGCATCAGCTGCTCCGGGTCCGCGTCGAAGTCGGGCAGGCTGGTGTCGAAATCCAGGACGAAAGCCACCTGCGGGAACTCGGCCTGCATCACGCCCTTCACCCGCACCAGCGTCTCGTGGACGTTGATGCGCCGGTAGGACGGCAGCCGGTTCGGCGTCAGCAGCCGGTTGACGAGCGAGCGCAGCCGGTCGGCCTCGCCGATGATCACCTGCGTGTACTCGATCAGCGGCGGCCGGTCGAGCTCGCGCTCGAGCAGCTGCGCGGCGCCGCGGATGCCGCCCAGCGGATTCTTGATCTCGTGCGCGAGGCTGCGGATGAGGTCGCGGTTGGCCTGCTGCTGCTCCTGCAGCCGCTCCTCGCGCGCGATCTTCAGCTGCTGGTCGATGTGCCGGAACTCGAGCAGCAGCGTGACCTCGCGCAGCTCGACCGGCGACACCGTGCAGGCGAGGTGCAGCTTCGGCTTGCCCGGGACGCCGAGCTCGAGCTCCTGCTCGGCATAGGACGCGCCGCTGCGCACGGCGCGCTCGATCGCGTACAGCAATCCCCCGGCATCGGCGAAGACCGCGCTCGGCGTGCGTCCGGTGAGCTGGCGTTTCGACAGCTCGAACAGGTTCTCCGCGGCCGGGTTCGCGTAGACGATCGTGCGCCCGCGGTCGAGCAGCAGGACCGCGGTGGCCAGCAGGTCCAGGCCCGGATATGCGCTCTTCGCATCATCACCGGCTACGAAGGGCAGGAGGCCGAATTTCACGATCGATGATCCCGCCGCGGGGGCGGGACGCAGACTCCGGAACGACGACTCTACATCCTTAGCAATATCCGCGCCCGCGGCGCGCGCGTTCGTGTAGCCCGGTGTTGAGCGCAGCGAACCCGGAAAAGTGGGGTCAGACACTACTTTTCCTGCAGGATGCGCCACCCGCTTCCACAGCGGCGACGAAAAGTAGTGTCTGACCCCACTTTTCCGGGTTTCGCTGCGCTCAACACCGGGCTACTTCACCAGCGCGATCTCCTTCTTCAGCGCCTCGATGTTCCTTTCGTGCACGGTGACGGTCTGCTTGAGCTTGCCGATGCGCACGCGGTACTTTTCCGCGTCGGTGCGCTCTTCGGGCAGAGGCGGCGGCGCGCCGTCGGCGTAGGCCGCGCGCGCTTCGGCGAGCAGCTTCTGCTCGCTGGCAAGCTCCTCCGCCAGCACCTTCCTGCGCATGTCGTCGCGCACCTTCTGCGTTTCGCCATCGACGCGGGGAATCCCGCCGGCGTGGGCGTCTTCCGCGCGGCGCCTGCGCCCGCGGGGCCGCCGGCTGCTGCGTGCCATTGCCGCCGCCCGTGCACGATTTGCGCGTCCAGCCCTTCTCCGGCGGCACGTTCGACATAGATGATGTTGCCGTCGGGATCGCACGTACTTGCAGATGTCCGTCCTGCGCCGGAGCAGCGGCGGCCGCCAACGCGCCGGCGAACCCCGCGGCCACGACGCACCGACGCATGCGGCGTGGCCACGCGGCGCGCGCGCGCCCCGGACGTGCGGGTGGGGTGGAGCGGATGGCCATACCCGGGAGAGTGTAGTGGACACACCGTTAAAGCAGAAGGGGCGGACCGTGCGGCCCGCCCCTTGCATGCACTAGCAACGCGCGCGGGCGCGCAGCCGTTTACAGGCTGTAGTACATGTCGTACTCGACCGGGTGCGTGGTCATCCGGAAGCGCGTGACTTCTTCCATCTTGAGCGCGATGTAGCCGTCGAGCATGTCGTTGGTGAACACGCCGCCGCGGGTGAGGAACTCGCGGTCGCGATCGAGGTGGTCGAGCGCCTCGTCGAGCGACGCGCACGGGTGCGGGACCTTCGCGGCCTCCTCGGGCTCGAGGTCGTAGAGGTTCTTGTCCATCGGATCGCCGGGGTGGATCTTGTTCTGCACGCCGTCGAGACCCGCCATCAGCATCGCCGCAAACGCGAGATACGGATTCGCGGTCGGGTCCGGGAAGCGCACTTCGATCGCGGCGCCCCTTCGGATTCGGCACGTACGGGATGCGGATCGCCGCGGAGCGGTTGCGCGCCGAGTAGGCGAGGTTGATCGGCGCCTCGAAGCCCGGCACCAGCCGCTTGTAGGAATTGGTGCCGGGATTCGTGATCGCGTTGAGCGACTTCGCGTGCTTGATGATCCCGCCGATGTAGTACAGCGCGAACTCGGACAGCCCCGCGTAGCCGTCGCCGGCGAACAGGTTCTTGCCGGCCTTCCACACCGACTGGTGGACGTGCATGCCCGACCCGTTGTCGCCGACGATGGGCTTCGGCATGAACGTCGCGGTCTTGCCGTAGGCGTGCGCGGTGTTGTGCACGGCGTACTTCAGCACCTGGATCCAGTCCGCGCGCTTGACCAGCGACTCGAACTTGGTGCCGATCTCGCACTGGCCGGCGTTGGCGACCTCGTGGTGGTGCACCTCGACCTCGACGCCCATCTGCTCGAGCGCGAGGCACATCGCCGACCGGATGTCCTGCAGCGAATCCACCGGCGGCACGGGGAAGTAGCCGCCCTTGACCGTCGGCCGGTGGCCCATGTTGCCGCCCTCGAACTTCTCGGCGGTCGACCACGCGGCCTCGCTCGAGAACACCTTGCAATAGCTGCCGGACATGTCGACCGACCACTCGACCGCATCGAAGATGAAGAACTCGGGCTCGGGACCGAAGTACGCGGTGTCGCCCATGCCGGTCGACTTGAGGTAGGCCTCGGCGCGCTTGGCGAGCGAGCGCGGGTCGCGCTCGTAGCCCTTGCCGTCGGTCGGCTCGACGACGTCGCAGGTGATGTTGAGCGTGGTCTCGTCGGTGAACGGATCGATGTAGGCGGAGCCGGCATCGGGCATCAGCAGCATGTCGGACGCCTGGATGCCCTTCCAGCCGGCGATCGACGAGCCGTCGAACGCGTGGCCGGCGTCGAACTTGTCCATCGTGAACTGCTTGGTCGGCACCGAAACGTGCTGCTCCTTGCCGCGGGTGTCCGTGAACCGAAGGTCGACGAACTTGACCTCCTTTTCCTTGAGCATCTTGAGGACGTCGGCGGGGGTGGTCATGGGGTTCTCCTGTTCATGCGTGGATGAGGAAGCGTGATGCGTTGCGCAACGTGGCTGGAATCCATTAGCCAGAACTATGCCATCAAAAAACGCGCCGAAACCGGGCGGCCGGGACTGGCAACACGGTTTTTTGGATTCCGGCGCCGGAATTAATGCACCGTATGCGGTGCCTGATGTTTGCGTTTGCACCAATGAAGGTCGTCGCGGTCCACCGGCGAGGCATGCGCCACGCTGCAGCGCATCATCGACGCGGGACGGGTTGGCACAAACCCTGGCCGACCTCGGGAAATCTGCGGCCATCAACAATGTTTCAATTGATTTCATTGAACAAGTTCAACAGTCGGGCGCCGACGACCCGGCATCGTTTTGGTGCGTTCCGCGCCGTCCCGGGCCAGACCGACGCCGCGTTCACGGGTAGAAGAGGTACAGACGATAACCCGCCTGCGTCGTCGCGCTGGCGTCGATGAACAGCTTGACCGCGACCTCGCCGTTGGGCGGGATGCCGGCGGCGAGGTCCGCGGTGCCGCCGGCGTAATCGGCAGGCGCGAGCGCGCGGCGGACGACCACCTGATCCTGCGCATCGGTGAGCGAGAGCTCGAGATGCGGATAGGCGAGCGCGGTCGCCGCGCGGTTGCGCAACGTCGCCGTCAGCGTCAGCAGGCCTTTGTGCGCAGGATCCGCCTGCAGGTCGGACGCCTGGATCGACAGGTCGGCGATTTCGCGCAGGGGCCGCACCGCGCAGCCCGTGGTGGCGCAGATTTGCGCGAGCAGCGGTTTCGTCGCCGGCCAGCGCGCGCCCAGCACGTCGCGGTAATGGTAGACGGCCTGCCCCGCCAGCAGCGCCAGCAGCGCAACGGCGGCGACGGCGTAGAGCGCGCGCATGAAGACGCGGCGGCCGGCAGCCCCCTCGGGCGCGGGCGGCGGAGCCGCGCCGCCCCGCGCGGGCACAGTCGGCCACAGTGGGCACAGCAGGCGCAGCGGGTGCAGCCGGCGCCGCCGGCCGCGCGTCGGCCTCCGCCATGACCGCGGGCCACGGCGCGTCGAGCGCTTCGGCTGCGCGCAGCGTCACGGTCGGCGGGCCCTGCGCGAATTCGTCGACCGGGCTGTCGTCGTCGTCCGTGCGACTGCGGCGGCGCGAGCGCGACCAGCTCTTCCACGCCGTCGAACGTCGCCTTGCAATGCCCGCAACGCACCTGGCCGTCGCGCAGCGCCAGCTGCTCGGCCGTCACGCGGAAAACGGTGCGGCACTCGGGGCAGCGCGTGAATTTTTCTTCGGGCATCGCGATTGGGGGCGTCGTTGGCCGCCGGGGGTGCGGGGCCTCAGCGGGCGCCGGGGGCGTCGGCAACGCGCTCGCCGGCCAGGGCCACCCAGCCGTCTTCGCCTTGCCACGGCCCGATTTTAAACCATCGCGCATAGGCCCCGCAGACCGCGTCAGCCTGGGGCGCCAGCACGCCGGACAGCACGATCCGGCCGCCGCGGCGCACGCGCGCGGCGAGCGTGGGCGCCAGCAGCACCAGCGGATTGGCGAGGATGTTGGCGACGACGACGTCGAACCGCTCGGCGGTCGACGGCCCCTGCGCGTCCGGCAGCGCGAACGTCGCGGCAACGCCGTTGCGCCGCGCGTTGGCGCGGCTCGCGACGATCGCCTGCGGATCGACGTCGACGCCGAGCGCCTCGCGCGCACCCAGCTTCAGCGCGGCGATCGCCAGGATGCCGGAGCCGCAACCGTAGTCGAGCACCCGTTCGCCGCCGGAGAGCGATGCGGCGAGCCAGGCGAGGCACAGCCGGGTCGTCGGGTGCGAGCCGGTGCCGAACGCGAGGCCCGGATCGAGGGTGAGATTGATCGCGTCCGGATCGGGCGGCGTGCACCACGAGGGCACGACCCACAGCCCTCCGGTGATCCGCATCGGCGCGAACTGGGCCTGCGTCGCGCGCACCCAGTCCTGATCGGCGACGGCGCAGAATTCGTGCGGCGGCGGCGTGCGCTGCAGCGCGCGGCCGGCGGCCGCGAGCGCGAGCAACGGATCCTCGCCCGTCGGCAAACAGCGCGGTGATCCGGTTCACCGGCCAAGCTCCGGCCACGGGCTCCCCCGGCTCGCCGTAAAGCGGCGCTTCGTCGGGTGTTCCGGCGCGCGGATCGGTCACCTCGACCGACAGCGCGCCGGCGTCGAGCAGCGCATCGGCCCAGCGCGTCGGCGGCGTCGCCGTCGGCGTCGAAACGCAGGGCGAGAAAGGGCAAGGCGCGCTCCGCGGCGAGCGGCGTCAGCCGGCCTGCTTGCGCTTGGCGAGGCGCTCTTCGAGGTAGTGGATCGACGTTCCGCCGCGCAGGAACTTGTCGTCGAGCAGCAGCTCCTGGTGCAGCGGAATGTTGGTCTTGATGCCCTCGACGATCATCTCCGAGAGCGCCACCCGCATCCGGGCGATCGCCTGCTCGCGGGTGTCGCCGTACGCGATGACCTTGCCGATCATCGAGTCGTAGTACGGCGGCACGAAATAGTTCTGGTAGACGTGCGAGTCGACACGGATGCCCGGACCGCCCGGCGCGTGATACGACGTGATCCGCCCCGGCGACGGCACGAACGTGTACGGGTCCTCGGCGTTGATCCGGCACTCGATCGCATGGCCCCGGCGCACGACGTCGCGCTGGCGGAACTGCAGCTTCTGCCCGGCGGCCACGCGGATCTGCTGCTGCACGATGTCGATGCCGGTGATGAGCTCGGTGACCGGGTGCTCGACCTGCACGCGGGTGTTCATCTCGATGAAGAAGAACTCGTCGTCCTGGTAGAGGAACTCGAACGTCCCGGCGCCGCGGTAGCCGATCTTGCGGCAGGCGTCGGCGCAGCGCTCGCCGATGCGGGTGAGCGCCCGCACCGAGATGCCCGGGGCCGGCGCCTCCTCGATGATCTTCTGGTGGCGCCGCTGCATCGAGCAGTCCCGCTCGAACAGGTAGACCGCGTTCTTGTGCTCGTCGGCCAGCACCTGGATCTCGATGTGGCGCGGCGTGGTGAGGAACTTCTCCATGTACAGCGACGGATTGCCGAACGCCGCCTGCGCCTCGTTGCGGGTCAGCGCGACCGCCGACGGCAGCGCCGCCTCGGTGTGCACCACGCGCATCCCGCGCCCGCCGCCGCCGCCGGCCGCCTTGATGATGATGGGGTAGCCCGTCACCCGCGCGAGCCGCACCACCTCCTTCGGGTCGTCGGGCAGCGTGCCGTCGGCGCCCGGGACGCAGGGCACGCCGGCCTTGATCATCGCCGCCTTCGCGCTGACCTTGTCGCCCATCAGCCGGATGGTGTCGGGGCGCGGGCCGATGAAGACGAACCCCGAGCGCTCGACCTTTTCGGCGAAGTCGGCGTTCTCGGAGAGGAAGCCGTAGCCGGGATGGATCGCCTGCGCGTCGGTGACCTCGGCTGCGGCGATGATCGCCGGGATGTTGAGGTAGCTCTGCGCCGAGGCTGCGGGTCCGATGCAGACCGATTCGTCCGCGAGGCGCACGTACTTCGCGTCGCGGTCGGCTTCGGAATGGACGACGACGGTCTTGATCCCCAGCTCGCGGCACGCGCGCTGGATGCGCAGCGCGATCTCGCCGCGGTTGGCGATGAGGATCTTGTCGAACAGCGCGGTTGGGGTCTTTGGCGGGCAACGCGATCAGCCGGCTATTCGATGACCACGAGCGGCTGGCCGAACTCGACCGGCTGGCCGTTCTCGACGAGGATCGCCTTGACGATGCCGGTCTTGTCGCACTCGATCTCGTTCATCAGCTTCATCGCCTCGATGATGCAGAGCGGGATCGCCCTGCTGGACGGCGTCGCCGACGTCGACGAACGCCTTGCCGCCCGGCGTTGCCGCCCGGTAGAACGTGCCGACCATCGGGCTCTTGACGATGTGCCCTTCCGGCTGCTCGGGGGCGGCGGGGGCCGCTGCGGCGACCGGCGCCGACGGCACGGGCGCCGCCGCGGCGGGCATGCCGTGGGACGTGATGTGATGCACGGCGGGCGCCCCCGCGCGCGTGATCCGGACGCGCTCCTCCCCTTCCTGGATTTCAAGCTCGCCGATGCCCGAAGATTCGACGAGCTCGATCAGCGTCTTCAGCTTGCGCAGATCCATCGCATGACTCCCGAGATGTGGCGCAACGGCGAAGCCGGCACCGACTCGCTGCAGACGAGCCGGGCGTTCCGCAGCAACACCTCGCCGCGGACGCTCGATCCTGCGGACCGGTGCCGTAGGCTGGGGTCGGAACTCAAGGAGTTTGCCGCAGATGCCGTGCGTTTGTCCAGCGATCGATGGACTTGTCGGCACGGGGGTCCGTGCCCGACGCCGACGGGACGGATGCCGCCGGGAGCGGCTTCGGCCGACGCTCGTGGTGCGCGGATCGCCGCGCAGCGGTACCCGTGATGCCGAACGACCGGGCGAGCGCCGATCAAGGCAAACTTGATGGGCGACGTTAAAGCAACTTGGCAACCATTCGTTGAAGTTGATCGCCTTTCATGGGTCCAAGCTGGGTATGAGCGATCGTTCCGTCGCGACCGACGATGACGGTGAACGGCAGCGCCATCACCCGATTGCCCAGAGTCTTGGACAACTCCATCGCGCCGTAGCCGCCGATCAGCGCGGGATAGTTGAGGCCGATCTCCGACGCGAATTGGCGGACTTTGTCGGCATCATCGACGGCGATGCCGACAAATTGCAGTCCCTTTGCCCCGAACTCCTGCTGCAGGCGGACAAATTCCGGCATCTCCTCGCGGCACGGCGCGCACCACGTCGCCCAGAAATTGACCACCAGCAGCTTGCCCCGCCATTGCCCGAGCGCCGTTTCCTTGCCGGCCGCATCCGGGAGGGCGAGGCCGAGCAGGGCGGTGGCGGGCTGCCCGGTCGCCGCACTGCCGGCCGCCTGCCGGTCGCTCAGGCCGAAGTGCAATCCGGCACCCAACGCCGCGATCCCGGCCGCCAGCAGCGCGAGAACCGTGGCTCGACGACTCATCGGGATAGGACTTCGACGCGAAAGTGAGCGCTTGCACCGTAGCCGGCGCGCCGGCTGCGTCTGCGGACCGTGCCGATCACTTGAACCAGCCCTTCTTCGCCGGCGCGAATTCCACGACCGGGCCGGGGCCGGCGCCGGCCGCCGGCAGCGTGAGCGCGATGCTTCTGGACCTGCGGCGGATAGCAGACGCCGGCGTCGGCGCAGCCCTGCGACTCGGCCTTCACGCGTGACCGTGCCGCCCGGGCGCGGGCGCGGCGAGCGCAAGCCGCAGCACGAGCTTCCCGCGGTACGTCTCGACCTTGCCGAAGAACTCGTCCTCCTTGACCTTGCCGGGAGGCAGCACCGGCGGGGCCGCGAGCGCGCCCGGCTCGACGCCGAGCTTCAGCTTGTCGCGGTAGAGGTAGTAGCCGTCGGCGATGGCGAAGCGCGCCTCGACGGTCGCCGCATCGAGCGCGCGCGCGCTGAAGCTGAACGCGCGCTCCGGCGGCAGCAGGTCCGGCGACTGCGCGCCGGCCGCGCCGGACGCCAGCAGCGCGAGGACGCCCGCCGCCGCCCGTCGCAGGACCCCGCCGCGCAGCCCGCGGCGGGCGCTCACGCACCGCGCGCGGCGCCGGGGAGCGTCTCGTCGTCGATCCAGGCAAGGTAGGAAGGCAGGCCATGGCTCAGGGGGACCGCAATGATCTCGGGAAGTTCGTAGGGATGCCGCTCGCGGATGGCGGCCTCGACCGCGGCGTAGGCGTCGGCGCAGGTCTTGATCGCCACCGGCACCTCCTGCGCCATTTCGATTTTGCCGCGCCAGTGATACAGTGATTCCACCGTTGTGCCGATGCTGACGCACGCCGCAAGCCGAGCCTCGACCAGCGCCCGCGCGATCAGCTGCGCGGTCGCGCGATCGGGACACTGCGTGAGCACCAGGATCGCCGCGCGCGGCAAGGAGCCTCCATGCGCCTCGTGTACCTGTTGATTGTACTGGGTTTCCCCCTGCTCGACCTGTACGCCACCGTGCGCATCGCGCGCTGGACCAACGTGCCCGCGTGGGCGTGGCTCGGGCTGCCGCTCATCGCGGGGTTCCTGCTGCTGCGCAACGAGCGGCTCGCGTTTCGCGCCCGCACGATCGCCGCGATGCACGGCGAGCAATCGCTGCTGCGCGGCCTCGTCGACAGCGGCCGGAAGGTGCTCGCCGGCGTTCCTGCTGATCCTCCCCGGGGTGATCAGCGACGGCCTCGCGCTGCTGCTGCTCGCCCTGCCGCTCAACATCGGCAGCCGCGAGCACGTCCCGCACGCCGCCGCCTTCGGCCGCGCGCGCGCGGCGCGCCAGGCGCCCTTCGAAGGCGAGTACCGCCGCCTCGACTGACGCCCGCCCGATCGCGTTGACTGCGTAGCCCGGGTTGCGCGATCAACTCACCGTACGCATTGCGCCTCAGTTCATCCGCTTCTGCACGGTGGGCTCCGGCCGCGCCGGCCCGGCGGTAGGCCCACGCCATCATCACCACGCCGGCGGCGATCATCGGCAGCGACAGCCACTGCCCCATCGTGAAGCCGAGCGCGAGGACGCCGAGGAAGCTGTCGGGCTCGCGCGCGAACTCGGCGACGAAGCGGCACGTGCCGTAGCCGACGAGGAACAGGCCCGACGCCGCACCCATCGGCCGCCGGCGCCGCGTGTAGATCCAGAGCACGGCGAACAGCAGCAGCCCCTCCAGCCCGAACTGGTAGAGCTGCGACGGGTGCCGCGGCGTGGCGTCCACCTGCGGGAACACCATCGCCCACGGCACGTTCGGTCGCGCGGCCCCACAACTCGCCGTTGATGAAGTTGCCGAGCCGCCCGGCGGCGAGCCCCGCCGGCACCAGCGGCGCGATGAAATCGGTCACCTCGAGCCAGCGCTTGTCGCGCTGCCGCGCGAACAACCACATCGCGACCAGCACGCCGAGAAAGCCGCCGTGGAAGCTCATCCCGCCCTGCCAGACCTGCAGGATCTCCAGCGGATGCGCGAGGTAGTACAGCGGCTTGTAGAACAGCACGTAGCCGAGCCGTCCGCCGAGAATCACGCCGATCACGCCGTAGAACAGCATGTCGTCGACGTCGCGCGGATGCCATCCGGTGAGCAGGTTCTGCCGCGCGCGCAGCTTGCCCAGCACGACGAACAGCACGAACGCCGACCACGTACATGAGCCCGTACCAGCGGATCGCGACGCGGGCCGATCTGCAGCGCGACGGGATCGAATTGCGGGTGGATCAGCATGGGAGGCAGCGTCGCGGCCGCGGCGGCCTGCGCTAAAATTGCGCGCATCGGATTATACGAGACGCTGCCGCCCGCGCCCCGCCGCGCGCGCGCCCGCCGTCGCGCCCGCGCCTGCGCCCGCCATCCCACGAGGAGTCCCCCCATGCCGAACAACCGCCGCTCGCAGATCATCACCCAGGGCGTCGCCCGCTCGCCCAACCGCTCGATGCTGCGCGCGGTCGGCTTCAAGGACGGCGATTTCGAGAAGCCGATCGTCGGCATCGCCAACGGCCACAGCACGATGAATCCGTGCAACGCGGGCCTGCAGCACCTCGCCGACCGCGCCGAGGCCGCCGTGCGCGCGGCCGGCGGCATGCCGCAGACCTTCGGCGTGATCACCGTGACCGACGGCATCAGCATGGGCACCGAGGGCATGAAGTACTCGCTGGTGTCGCGCGAGGTCATCGCCGACGCGATCGAGACCGCGACGATGAGCCAGAGCATGGACGGCGTGGTCGTGATCGGCGGCTGCGACAAGAACATGCCCGGCGCGATGATCGGCATGCTGCGGATGAACATTCCCGGCATCTTCGTCTACGGCGGCACGATCAAGCCGGGCCACTACAAGGGCCGCGACCTGACGATCGTGAGCCCGTTCGAGGCGGTCGGCCAGTTCACCGCCGGCAAGATGTCGAAGGAGGACTTCGACGGCATCGAGCGCTGCGCGCTGCCCGGCAACGGCGCCTGCGGCGGCATGTACACGGCGAACACGATGTCCTCGGCGTTCGAGGCGCTGGGCATGAGCCTGCCCTATTCGTCGACGATGGCCAACCCGGACGCCGAGAAGGCCGACAGCGCGGCGCGCTCGGCCGAGGTGCTGGTGCAGGCGATCGCGAAGCAGCTCCTGCCGCGGCAGATCGTCACCCGCGAGGCGATCGAGAACGCGATCAGCGTGGTGATGGCGGTCGGCGGCTCGACCAACGCGGTGCTGCACTTCCTCGCGATCGCGCACGCGGCCGAGGTCGCCGTGGACCATCGACGACTTCGAGCGCATCCGCGCAGCGCGTGCCGGTGCTCTGCGACCTGAAGCCCTCGGGCCGCTACGTCGCCACCGACCTGCACCGCGCCGGCGGCGTTCCGCAGGTGATGAAGATGCTGCTCGACCACGGCCTGCTGCACGGCGACTGCATGACCATCACCGGCCAGACCATCGCCGAGGTGCTGCGCGACGTCCCGGCGACGCCGCCGCGCCGGGCAGGACGTGATCCGGCCGTGGTCGGACCCGATGTACGCGCAGGGCCACCTCGCGATCCTGCGCGGCAACCTCGCGCACCGAGGGCTGCGTCGCCAAGATCACCGGCCTCAAGAATCCCGGCGATCACCGGCCCGGCCCGCGTGTTCGATTCGGAGGACGCGGCGATGGCCGCGATCATGGCCGAGAAGATCCACTCGGGCGACATCGTGGTGATCCGCTACGAAGGCCCCAAGGGCGGCCCGGGCATGCGCGAGATGCTCTCGCCCACCTCCGCGCTGGTCGGCCAGGGCCACGCCGAGGACGTCGGCCTCATCACCGACGGCCGCTTCTCCGGCGGCACGTTCGGCATGGTGGTCGGCCACGTCGCGCCGGAAGCGGCGGTCGGCGGCACGATCGCGCTGATCGAGGAAGGCGACTCGATCACCATCGACGCCCACCGGCTGCTGATCCAGCTCAACGTGGGCGCGGACGTGCTCGCGGCGCGGCGCGCGCAGTGGCAGCCGCCGAAGCCCCGCTACACGCGCGGCGTGCTCGCCAAGTACGCGCGGCTCGTCTCGCACCGCGGCAGCAAGGGCGCGGTCACCGACGGCGACGCCTGACGCGCGCCGTACGACGCCGTCGCAGCGCGGCGCTGTCACAGACCCGAACCGCTGCCAGATCGTGGTCGTCAGCGCGGCCTGGTTCATCGTGTAGAAGTGCAGCCCCGGCGCGCCGCGCGCGAGCAGGCCGTCGCACAGGTCGGTGACGACGTCGAGGCCCCAGGCCCGCACCGACGCGGTGTCGTCGCCGTAGCTCTCGAGCTTGAGGCGGATCCAGCGCGGGATCTCCGCGCCGCAGGCGTCGGAGAAGCGCGCCAGCTTCGCGAAGCTCGCGATCGGCATGATTCCGGGGACGATCGGCACCGTGACCCCGGCTGCGGCGCGCGGCATCGACGAAGTGCCAGTACGCGTCGGCGTTGTAGAAGTACTGCGTGATCGCCGAGTCCGCGCCGGCCTCGACCTTGCGCCTGAACGCGGCGAGGTCGTCCTGCGGGCTGCGCGCCTGCGGGTGGTACTCCGGATAGGCGGCGACCTCGATGTGGAACCAGTCGCCGGTCTCCTGCCGGATGAACGCCACGAGGTCGCTCGCGTGGCGGAAGTCGCCGGCCTCCGTCACGCCGGCGGGCAGGTCGCCGCGCAGCGCCACGACGCGATCGATGCCGTGGCCCGCGGTAGCTGCTGGAGAATCTCGGCGAGCTCCTCCCGCGTGCCGCCGATGCACGAGATGTGCGGCGCCGCCGGCATGCCTTCCGCCCGGAATCCCAGCACGGTCGCGAGCGTGCCTTCGCGGGTCGAGCCGCCGGCGCCGAACGTGACCGAGCAGAACGCCGGCTTGAGCTGCGCGAACTGGCGCCGGGTGACGCGCAGCTTCTCCTCGCCCTCGGCCGTCCGCGGCGGGAAGAACTCGAGGCTGAACGAGCGCTGCGGAGCTGCGGTCATTGCGTTCGTGATGCGTTCGTGGTGCGTCCGCGGCAGGTCCGGGATCCATCCGGAATGCGTAGCCCGGGTTGAGCGAAGCGAAACCCGGGTGGTTGCGGCAACGGGCAGGATCCCACCCGGGTTTCGCTTCGCTCAACGCCGGGCTACGCGGGCACGCGGCTACGCGGGCGGACGGCCGCGCCTAGTACCGATAGGATCCGGCTTGTACGGGCCGCCCACGCCCACGCCGATGTAGCGCGCCTGCTTGTCCGACAGCGGCGTCAGCATCGCCCCCAGCTTCGACAGCTGCAGCCGCGCGACCTTCTCGTCGAGATGCTTCGGCAGCACGTACACGCCGACCGGGTAGCGGCCGGCGCCGGACTGCGCGTCGGCCCACAGCTCGATCTGCGCCATCACCTGGTTGGCGAACGACGAGCTCATCACGTAGGACGGGTGGCCGGTGCCGCAGCCGAGGTTCACGAGCCGCCCCTCGGCGAGCAGGATGATCCGCTTGCCGTCGGGGAAGATCACGTGGTCGACCTGCGGCTTGATGTTCTCCCACGTGTGCTGCTTCAGGCCCGCGACGTCGATCTCGTTGTCGAAGTGGCCGATGTTGCACACGATCGCGTTGTTCTTCATCCGCCGCATGTGATCGTGCGTGATCACGTCGATGTTGCCGGTCGCGGTGACGAAGATGTCCGCCTTGTCGCAGGCGTAGTCCATCGTCACGACGCGGTAGCCTTCCATCGCCGCCTGCAGCGCGCAGATCGGGTCGATCTCGGTGATCCAGACCTGCGCGGACAGCGCGCGCAGCGCCTGCGCCGAGCCCTTGCCGACGTCGCCGTAGCCGGCGACCAGCGCGACCTTGCCGGCGACCATCACGTCGGTCGCGCGCTTGATGCCGTCGACCAGCGATTCGCGGCAGCCGTAGAGGTTGTCGAACTTGCTCTTGGTGACGGAGTCGTTGACGTTGATCGCCGGGAAGCGCGAGGCGGCCCTCCGTGTGCATCTGGTAGAGCCGCTTGACGCCGGTGGTCGTCTCCTCGGTGACGCCCTTGATGCCGGCCTTGGTCCGCGAGTAGAACGTCGGGTCCTTGGCGAGGCGCGCCCTGATCGCGTCGAAGAGCGCCGTCTCCTCCTCGCTGGTCGGGTGGGCGATGCACGAGGGATCGCGCTCGGCCGCGCTGCCCAGGTGCACCAGCAGCGTCGCGTCGCCGCCGTCGTCGAGGATCATGTTCGGGCCGCGCAGGCCGCCCGCCGGGCGCCGCCCATTCGAAGATCCGGTGCGTGTAGTCCCAGTACTCGACGAGCGTCTCGCCCTTGTGCGCGTAGACCGGCGTGCCGCGCACCGCGATGGCGGCGGCGGCGTGGTCCTGCGTCGAGTAGATGTTGCACGAGGCCCAGCGCACCTCGGCGCCGAGCGCCTGCAGCGTCTCGATCAGCACGGCGGTCTGGATCGTCATGTGCAGCGAGCCGGCGATGCGCGCGCCGGCAGCGGCTGCACGGCGGCGAACTCGTCGCGGATCGCCATGAGGCCGGGCATCTCGGTCTCGGCGATGGCGATTTCCTTGCGTCCCCAGTCGGCCAGCGCGAGGTCGGCGACGTGGAAGTCGGTGATGCTCCTGGTGTCGGTTGCGGCGTTCATCGGTCACTCCATTGTTGGTGACCGCGCCGCGGGGACGGGAGGGACGGCAGAAGCCCGCTCGTCAGCCCGTGCGCGAGTCACGGTTCAACGAGCGCGGTTGCAGATTGGGAACATCCCGAGCCTGGCGGACGGGAACCGGATCGACGTCCGGCACTGTCCGTTGCAACGCTCCTCGGGAAGCGGGCGCATTGTACCAAGAAGCCCGGCGTTGTGTCGCCCGGCGTCGAGCGGAGCGAAACCCGGGGCGATCGCCGCCATCTGCCCTGGACCCCCGGTTTTCGCTCCGCTCGACGCCGGGCTACGTGCGCTAGCGCACGCAGCCTGCGCATAACACACGGTTACAATTTCCGCCCGGCGATCTCCCCGAAAGGCGGACAATTCCCCCTATGGTCACCTCCATCCGATGGTCCCCTTGACGCCCAACGATCGCCCCCCGCAGGACCCGGTCGCGCCGACGCGCCCCGACGCGCCGGTGAAGCCCGCCTCGCGCGCCCGCCGCCGCATCGGCATGGCCGTTCTCGCCGTGCTGCTGGCCGGCGCCGCCGCAGGCGGCTGGTGGTACTGGACGACGCGGACGACGACACCGGCGGCGCAAGCCCCGGCGGGCGGGCGCGGCGACCCGTCTGCGCGCGCGGTCCCGGTCGTGGCCGCGGCGGCGAGGACCGGCAGCATCGACGTCTACCTCAACGCGCTCGGCACCGTGACGCCGCGCAACGTCGTCGTGGTCAAGCCGCGGGTCGACGGCCAGCTGATGCGCGTGGCGTTCCAGGAGGGGCAGATCGTCAAGGCGGGCGACCTCCTCGCCGAGATCGATCCGCGGCCGTTCCAGGTCCAGCTGACGCAGGCGATGGGCCAGATGGCGAAGGACCAGGCCCTGCTCAAGAACGCGCAGCTCGACCTCGAGCGCTACCGCACGCTGCTCGCGCCAGGACTCGATCGCCAAGCAGCAGGTCGACACGCAGGAGGCGCTGGTGCGCCAGTACGAGGGCACGCGTGCAATCGGACCAGGGCGCCATCGACAACGCGAAGCTGCAGCTCACCTACGCCAGCGTGACCGCGCCGATCGGCGGCCGCGTCGGCCTGCGGCAGATGGACCCGGGCAACATCGTGCGCGCCGCGGACGCCAACGGCCTCGTCGTGATCGCGCAGATCACGCCGATCACCGTGCTCTATCCGATCCCCGAGGACAACGTGCCGCGGGTGATGCGCCGGCTCGCCACCGGCGAGGCCGTCGTCGTCGATGCCTGGGACCGCGACGGGAAGGTGAAGCTCGCCACCGGCAGGCTCACCACCGTCGACAACCAGATCGACACGACGACCGGCACGGTGAAGCTGCGGGCCGAGTTCGCCAACGACAACGCTCGCGCTGTTCCCCAACCAGTTCGTCAACGTGCGGATGCTGGTGCAGACGCTGCCGGACGCCACGCTCGTGCCGTCGGCGGCGATCCAGCGCGGCGCGCCCGGCACCTTCGTCTACGTCGTCAAGGACGACCGCACGGTGACCGTGACGCCGGTCAAGCTCGGTCCGGTGCAGGGCGAGGTGACGGCGATCGCCAGCGGCCTCGCGCCGGGCGACCAGGTCGTCGTCGACGGCGCCGACAAGCTGCGCGAGGGAGCGAAGGTCGAGCTGATCACGCGCGACGCGCAGGCGGCGCCGCCTCCGGGCGCCAAGGGCCGCGGCGCCGCGCGGCGACCGGCCGCCGGGAAGCGGCCCGCGCGGCGAGCGCCCGGCGGGCGACGCGCCGCGCGCGGACCGGCCGGCCGCCGATGCGCCGGGCCCGGCGCCCGCGCCGAAGAGCGGCAGCTGATGAACCGCCGGCCTCCATGGCGCATCGGCACGACCGCGCCATCGCCAGCGCTCGAAGTTGCTCTTCCGTCAGCTGCCCGCCCGCGGAGCGGGCAAGCTCTGGGCATACGATTGAATCCGTCACGCCTGTTCATCCTGCGGCCGGTGGCGACCACGCTGCTGATGGTCGCGGTGCTGCTCGCCGGCATCGTCGCCTACCGCGTGCTGCCGCTGTCCGCGCTGCCCGAGGTCGACTACCCGACGATCCAGGTCGTGACGCTCTATCCGGGCGCCAGCCCGGACGTGATGGCGTCCTCGGTCACGGCGCCGCTGGAGCGGCAGTTCGGGCAGATGCCGGGCCTGAACCAGATGTCGTCGACCAGCTCCGGCGGCGCCTCGGTCATCACGCTGCAGTTCAGCCTCGCGCTCTCGCTCGACGTCGCCGAGCAGGAGGTGCAGGCGGCGATCAACGCGTCGGGCAACTTCCTGCCGACCGACCTGCCGAATCCGCCGATCTACAACAAGGTCAACCCCGCCGACACGCCGATCCTCACGCTGGCGCTCACGTCGCAGACGCTGCCGCTGCCGAAGCTCGCGGACCTCGCCGACACGCGGATCGCGCAGAAGATCTCGCAGCTGCCGGGCGTGGGCCTCGTCAGCATCAGCGGCGGCCAGCGCCCGGCCGTGCGCATCCAGGTCAACCCCAGGGCGCTGGCGGCGTACGGGCTCTCGCTCGACGACGTGCGCACGGCGATCGCCAACGCCAACACCAACCAGGCCAAGGGCAGCTTCGACGGCCCCACGCGCGCGTCCACCATCGACGCCAACGACCAGCTGAAGACGGCCGACGAATACCAGCAGCTCGTCATCGCCTACAGGAACGGCGCGCCGGTGCGCCTGCAGGACGTCGCCGAAGCGATCGAGGCGGCCGAGAACACGCGCCTCGCCGCGTGGGCCAACGGGACGCCGGCGATCATCCTCAACATCCAGCGCCAGCCCGGCACCAACGTGATCGAGGTGGTCGACCGGGTGAAGAAGCTGCTGCCGAGCCTGCGCGCCTCGCTGCCCGCCGCGGTCGACGTGAAGCTGCTCACCGACCGCACCGTCACCATCCGCGCCTCGGTCGAGGACGTCCAGTTCGAGCTGCTGCTCGCCGTGGCGCTGGTCGTGATGGTGATCTTCCTGTTCCTGCGCAACGTCCCGGCGACGTTCATCCCCAGCGTCGCGGTGCCGCTGTCGCTGGTCGGCACGTTCGGCGTGATGTACCTCGCCGGCTTCTCGATCAACAACCTCACGCTGATGGCGCTCACCATCGCCACCGGCTTCGTCGTCGACGACGCGATCGTCGTGATCGAGAACATCGCGCGCTACATCGAGAAGGGCGACACCCCGCTGGAGGCGGCGCTCAAGGGGACGCGGCAGATCGCCTTCACGATCATCTCGCTCACGTTCTCGCTGATCGCCGTGCTGATCCCGCTGCTGTTCATGGGCGACGTCGTCGGGCGCCTGTTCCGCGAGTTCGCGATCACGCTCGCGGTGTCGATCCTGATCTCGGCCGTCGTGTCGCTGACGCTGACGCCGATGATGTGCGCGAAGCTGCTGCGCCACACGCCGCCGGAGAAGCAGGGGCGCTTCTACCGGTGGAGCGGCGACGTCTTCGAGCGCACCATCGCCGGCTACGGCCGCATGCTGGCGTGGGTGCTCGACCGGCAGGGCGCCACCCTCGTCGTCGCGGTCCTGACGCTGGTGCTGACCGTCGTGCTGTACATCGTCATCCCCAAGGGCTTCTTCCCGATCCAGGACACCGGCGCCATCCAGGGCATCTCGGAGGCGCCGCAGACGATCTCCTTCGCCGCGATGGCCGAGCGGCAGCAGGCGCTGGCGAAGGTCGTGCTGGAGGACCCGGCGGTGGCGAGCCTCACGTCGTTCATCGGCGTCGACGGCGCCAACGCCACGCTCAACAGCGGCCGGATGCTGATCAACCTCAAGCCGCGGGCGGAGCGCAACGCCAGCGCGACCGAGGTCATCCGCCGCCTGCAGGGCAGGCTCGCCGACGTGCACGGCATCGCGCTGTACATGCAGCCGGTGCAGGACCTGACCATCGAGGCCCGCGTCAGCCGCACGCAGTACCAGTTCACCGTCGAGGACGTGAATTCGGACGAGCTCGCCGCCTGGGTGCACAAGCTCGTCGACCGCCTGAAGACCGTGCCGCAGCTCGCCGACGTCGCCAGCGACCTCTCGGACGGCGGCCTGCAGGCGTACGTCGAGTTCGACCGCACGACCGCGAGCCGGCTCGGCATCACGCCGGCGGCGATCGACAACGCGCTCTACAACGCGTTCGGCCAGCGGCTGGTGTCGACGATCTTCACCCAGTCGAACCAGTACCGCGTCGTGCTCGAGGTCAAGCCGGAGTTCCAGCGCGGCCCCGCGGCGCTCAACGATCTCTACGTCACGTCGACGGTCCCGGGCCAGCCGCCGCAGCAGGTTCCGCTGACCTCGATCGCCCGGGTCGTCGAGCGGCCGTCGTCGCTGGCGATCAACCACATCGGGCAGTTTCCGGCGGCCACGATCTCGTTCAACCTCGCGCCCGGCGCGTCGCTCGGCGACGCCGTGCAGGCGATCGAGGCGGTGAAGGCGGAGCTCGGCGTGCCGGCCTCGGTGCAGATCAACTTCCAGGGCGCGGCGCTCGCCTTCCGCGCGTCGCTCGCCAACGAGCTGTGGCTGATCCTGGCCGCCATCGTCACCATGTACATCGTGCTGGGCGTGCTCTACGAGAGCTTCATCCACCCGATCACGATCCTGTCGACGCTGCCCTCGGCGGGCGTGGGCGCGCTGCTCGCGCTGATGGTCTCCGGCAACGACCTGTCGGTCATCGCGATCATCGGCATCATCCTGCTGATCGGCATCGTGAAGAAGAACGCCATCATGATGATCGACTTCGCGCTCGACGCCGAGCGCAACGAGGGCATGGCGCCGCGCGAGGCGATCTTCCAGGCGTGCCTGCTGCGCTTCCGGCCGATCATGATGACGACGATGGCGGCGATCCTCGGCGCGCTGCCGCTGATGATCGGCTGGGGCGAGGGCTCGGAGCTGCGCCACCCGCTGGGCATCGCGATGGTCGGCGGCCTGATCCTGTCGCAGGTGCTGACGCTGTTCACGACGCCGGTCATCTACCTCGCGTTCGACGGGCTCGCGCGGCGCGTCAAGGCACGGCGCGGGCGGGCCGCACGAGCGTCTTCCGTCGAGGCGGCGCCACCGCGATGAACCTCTCGGCGCCGTTCATCGACCGCCCGGTCGCCACGACGCTGCTGACGCTGGGCATCGCGCTGGCGGGCGCGATCGCGTTCCGCCTGCTGCCGGTGTCGCCGCTGCCGCAGGTGGACTACCCGACGATCTCGGTGCAGGCCTCGCTGCCCGGCGCGAGCCCGGAGACGATGGCGGCGACCGTCGCCACGCCGCTCGAGCGCTCGCTCGGCCGCATCGCCGGCGTGACCGAGATGACGTCGTCGAGCGCGCTCGGCTCCACCCGGATCACGCTGCAGTTCGACCTCTCGCGCGACATCGACGGCGCCGCGCGCGACGTGCAGGCGGCGATCAACGCCGCGCGCGCGCTGCTGCCCACCGGGACTGCCCAGCAACCCGACCTACCGCAAGGTCAACCCGGCCGACGCGCCGATCATGATCCTGACGCTCACCTCGGAGACGATGACGCAGGGCCAGATGTACGACGCGGCGTCGACCATCATCGCGCAGAAGCTCTCGCAGATCGAGGGCGTGGGCCAGGTGAGCGTCGGCGGCAGCTCGCTGCCGGCGGTGCGCGTCGAGCTGAACCCGCAGGCGCTCAACAAGTACGGCGTCGGGCTCGAGGAGGTGCGCGCCGCGATCGCGGCGGCCAACGCCAACCGGCCCAAGGGCTCGCTCGAGGAAGGCGAGCGCCACTGGCAGATCCACGCCAACGACCAGGCGAAGACCGCGGCCGAGTACCTGCCGCTGATCGTCGCCTACCGCAACGGCAGCCCGGTGTTCGCTCTCCGACGTCGCCGAGGTCGTCGACTCGGTGCAGGACCTGCGCAACGCCGGCATGGCCAACGGCAAGCCTTCCGTGCTGCTGATCATCAACCGCCAGCCCAACGCCAACATCATCGAGACCGTGGACCGCGTGACGGCGCTGCTGCCCGTGCTGCGCGCGTCGATCCCGAGCGCGATCACGCTGACGCCGGCGATGGAGCGCACGGCGACCATCCGCGCCTCGCTGCGCGACGTCGGCCGCTCGCTGGTGATCTCGGTCGTGCTGGTGATCCTCGTCGTGTTCGTGTTCCTGCGCGACGGCCGCGCCACGCTGATCCCCAGCGTGGCCGTGCCGGTCTCGCTGGTCGGCACTTTCGGCGCGATGTACCTGTTCGGCTTCTCGATCAACAACTTCACGCTGATGGCGCTCACCATCGCCACGGGCTTCGTCGTCGACGACGCCATCGTCGTGCTCGAGAACACGTCGCGCCACGTCGAGCGCGGCATGGCGCCGATGCGCGGCCGCGCTGCAGGGCGCCCGCGAGGTCGGCTTCACCGTGCTGTCGATGAGCCTGTCGCTGATCGCGGTGTTCATCCCGATCCTGCTGATGGGCGGCATCGTCGGGCGCCTGTTCCGCGAGTTCGCGGTGACGCTGTCGATCGCGATCCTCATCTCGCTGGTCGTCTCGCTGACGACCACGCCGATGATGTGCGCGCGCCTGCTGCGGCCGTCCTCGGAGCGCCGGACCGGGCGGCATCGGCGCGTGGAGCGAGCGCGTCGTACGGCGCGCTGCTCGGCGCGCTACCGCAGGAGCCTCGGCGTGGGGGCTGCGCCACGGCGTGCTCGTGATGCTGGTGCTGCTGGCGACGATCTGCCTCAACGTCTAGCTGTACGTGATCATCCCGAAGGGCTTCTTCCCGCAGCAGGACACCGGGCGCCTCGTCGGCGGCATCCAGGCCGACCAGAGCATCTCGTTCCAGGCGATGCGGGAGAAGCTCGCGAGCTTCATGACGATCGTCAGCGGCGACCCGGCGGTCGAGAACGTCGTCGGCTTCACCGGCGGCGCGCAGCGCAACTCGGGATTGATGTTCGTCGCGCTGAAGCCCGTCGCCGAGCGCAAGGAGACGGCGGACCAGGTCATCGCGCGGCTGCGCGGCAAGCTCGCGAAGGAGCCCGGCGCCAGCCTCTTCCTGCAGCCGGTGCAGGACATCCGCATCGGCGGGCGGCAGAGCAACGCGCAGTACCAGTTCACGCTGCAGGCGGACGACCTGGCCGAGCTGCGGGCGTGGGAGCCTAAGATCCGGCTGGCGCTCTCGCAGCTGCCGGAGCTGGCCGACGTCAACACCGACCAGCAGGACAAGGGCCTGCAGACCTCGCTCGTGATCGACCGCGACGCCGCGTCGCGGCTCGGCGTCACGACGCGCCTCATCGACACCACGCTGAACGACCTCTTCGGCCAGCGCCAGGTGTCGACGATCTATGCGCAGCTGAACCAGTACCGCGTGGTGATGGAGGCCGCGCCCGAATACTGGCAGTCGCCCGACGCGCTGCAAGTCGGTGTACGTCAGCACGCCGGCGGGGGCGCAGGTGCCGCTGTCGGCCTTCGCCACGTACGGCCCCACCAACACGCCGCTGGGCGTCAACCACCAGGGCCAGTTCGTCGCCTCGACGATCTCGTTCAACCTGGCGCCCGACGTCTCGCTGTCGCAGGCCACACGCGCCGTCGAGGACGCGCTGGCGCGCATCGGCGTGCCGAACACCGTGCGCGGCACGTTCCAGGGCAGCGCGCGGGTGTTCCAGGCGTCGCTCGCCAGCCAGCCGTGGCTGATCCTCGCCGCGCTGGTCACGCTCTACATCGTGCTCGGCGTGCTCTACGAGAGCTACGTGCACCCGATCACGATCCTGTCGACGCTGCCGTCGGCCGGCGTGGGCGCGCTGCTCGCGCTGATGCTGTTCAGGACCGATTTCACGATCATCGCGTTCATCGGCGTGATCCTGCTGATCGGCATCGTCAAGAAGAACGCGATCATGATGATCGACTTCGCGCTCGACGCCGAGCGCACGCGGGGGCTATCCACGCACGACGCGATCTTCGAGGCGTGCCTGCTGCGCTTCCGGCCGATCCTGATGACGACGATGGCGGCGATGCTGGGCGCGCTGCCGCTGGCGCTCGGCGCGGGCGACGGCGCGGAGATGCGGCGCCCGCTCGGCATCGCGATCGTCGGCGGACTGCTGGTGAGCCAGGTGCTCACGCTGTACACGACGCCCGTCGTCTACCTCTACCTCGACCGCTTCCGCCTGTGGGTCAACCTCCGGTCGCGGCGGCGATCGCCGGGCCGGCTGGCGGCGCCCGTTGCGCCATGACGAATCGCCGGCAACCATGAGCTCCCGTCCCGGAATCCGCCGCGCATTGCGTGCCGCGCTGCTGGCAACGATGGCGGGCGCGCTCGCCGGCTGCATGGTCGGCCCGGATTACGTGCGCCCGAGCGCGCCCGTGCCGGCCGCGTTCAAGGAAGCCGAAGGCTGGAAGCCCGCGCAACCCGGCGACACGGCGCCGCGCGGCCAGTGGTGGCAGGTCTTCGGCGACCCCGATCTCGACGCGCTCGAAGCGCAGGTCGACGGCGCGAACCAGACGGTCCAGGCCGCGGCGGCGCGCGTGCGCGAGGCGCAGGCCGCCACGCAGGCCGCGCGCGCCGGGCTCTTCCCCGGCGCAACCGGCCGCGCGGCGGCCGTGCGCAGCGCCCGCGGTGCCGAGCCCTCGTCGATCGCGAACAGCTACAACCTCGCGCTCGACGTGAGCTGGGAACTCGACCTGTGGGGACGGGTGCGGCGCGGTGTCGAGGCGAGCGAGGCGACGGCGCAATCCGCCGCCGCGGAGCTCGCGGCGGCGCGGCTGTCGGTGCAGGCGCTCCTCGCGCAGGACTACCTGCTGCTGCGGGTGCAGGACGCGCAGATCAAGCTGCTGCGCGACACCGTCGACGGCTTCCAGCGATCCCTCGACCTCACGCGCAACCAATACGCGGCGGGGACGGTCTCGCGCGGCGACGTCGTGCAGGCCGAAGCGCAGCTGAAGTCCACCCAGGCGCAGGTGAAGGAGGCGATGATTGCGCGCGCGCAGCTCGAGCACGCGATCGCCGTGCTGGTGGGCAAGCCGCCGTCGGAACTGGCGATCGCGCCCCGGCCGCTGGCGCCGGTGTTCCCGGCGATCCCGCTCGTGCTGCCGTCGGAACTGCTCGAGCGCCGCCCGGACGTCGCGGCCGCCGAGCGGCGCGCGGCCAGCGCCAATGCGCAGATCGGCGTCGCCCAGGCCGCGTTCTATCCGTCGCTCTCGCTGTCGGCCGGCGGCGGCCTGCAGAATTCCGCGCTGGGCGATCTGGTGGCGCTGCCGAGCCGCTACTGGGCGCTCGGCGCCGGGCTCGCGCAGACGATCTTCGACGCCGGCCTGCGCAGCGCGCAGAAGGCGCAGGCCGTGGCGAGCTACGACGAGACCGTCGCCAACTACCGGTCGACCGTGCTCAACGCCTTCCAGGAAGTCGAGGACAACCTGGTCGCGCTCGCGCTGCTCGAGCAGGAGGCGGCGGTGCAGGACGAAGCGGTCGCCGCGGCGCGCCAGGCGGTGGCGATCGCCACCAACCAGTACAAGTCGGGCATCGCCAACTACATCGTCGTCGTCGTGCTGCAGACGGGCGCGCTCAACAACGAGCGCACCGCGCTCGCGATCCTGGGCCGCCGGCTCGCGGCCAGCGTCGGCCTGATCAAGGCGCTGGGCGGCGGCTGGGATGCCGCGACGCTTGCGGCGAAGGCGCCGTAGCCCGGGTTGCGCCGACAGGCGAAGCCCGGGCAAGCGTGCCCATAGCCGCGACCACCCGGGTTTCGCCTTCCGCTCAACCCGGGCTACTCCCCCCACCATCGTGCGCCTCGAGCTGCGCGAACAGCGTTGCCGCCAGCGTGGATTCCCGCTTGTAGAACCCTTCGGTGTGGAACGTCTCGGCCAGCATGTACATCTCGTAATCGAGGTGATGGCACAGCTCGTGAATCAGCGTGCGCAGGAACGTCCGGAACGCGACCACCTGCCTGCGCTGCGCCGTGCGCATCCACACGGTGATGCGCGCGGGCGTGGACCCGTCCTCCGGCTCGTACAGGCCGTGCAGCTCGCCGCCGCCGTCGGCCGGGCGGGTCGCGAGCACGCGCGCGCGGATCGGCGGCACGCGAAAGCCCTCGACCAGCGCGTCGATCGCGTCCTGGCTCGCCTTGCGCACGGTGGCAACCCGGTCGCGCGCGAGCCCTTCGCGCATCAGCGCAATCTGCGCGCCGAGCTCGAGTCCCACCGGCAGGGCCAGCGTCTCGATCGCATCGCTCTTGCGATAGATGCGCTGGCGGGCCGGCGACAGGCGGTCGTAGTAGGCGAACGGCATCCTTCGAATTCTCGCACTCGCGCGGAGCGATTGCGCAGTCAACGCCCCCAGAAGCAAAGGGCCGCGATTCGCGGCCCTTTGGCATGGGGTCGGCGCGCAATGCGCCGTAGAGAAGGGTCTTACGCCTTCTTGATCTTCTCGAGCATCTTGAAAATGCCCTTCGACGAGCCTGCGAACAGACGCTTGTAGGCCTTGCCGAGACAACGGCGCTCGAGAGTGTTGCGGCGGGTGCGGGAACGTTCTGCCATGGGGGGCCTCCTGTCGGTTGCGTGTGAGTCGGTGGTCGAGGCCGGGCCGGCGCTGCAACCGCGTAAAGACCCGTATCTTACCCGATTTCCCGTTATCGAAGAAGGGCTTGCGCCGCCACGCCGCGGCCGGGACCGCGGGTGCCCGAGGTCAGCGCTGCCGGATGCGGGCGTCGCCGAAGACCGTCGCGGCTTCCTTCGGCAGCCCCCGCCAGTAGGGCTGCGGGCCCGCTGACGGTGGCGCCCAGCGCCGCGGCGGCGCGCCACGGCCAGCGCGGGTCCCACAGCAGCCCGCGGGCGAGCGCCACCATGTCGGCGTCGCCGGCCGCGATGATCCCCTCGGCCTGCCGCGGCTCGGTGATGAGGCCGACCGCCATCGTCGTCAAGCCCGTGGCGCTGCGGATCGCCCGCGCGAACGGCACCTGGTAGCCGGGGCCGAGGACGATCTTCTGCTGCGGGGACACGCCGCCCGACGAGACGTCGATCCAGTCGGCGCCGCCGGCCTTCAGGCGCCGCGCGAGGTCGATGGTTTCCTCCAGCGTCCATCCGCCTTCGACCCAGTCGGTCGCGGACACGCGCACCCCCAGCGGCCTGTCCGCCGGCCACGCCGCGCGCACCGCGTCGAACACGGCGAGCGGAAAGCGGATCCTGTTCTCGAAGCTGCCGCCGTACGCGTCGTCGCGCGCGTTGGCGAGCGGCGACAGGAATTCGTGGAGAAGATAGCCGTGCGCCATGTGCAGCTCGAGCGCATCGATCCCGATCGGCACGGCACGCCGCGCCGATGCCGCGAACGCCGCGACCAGGCGCTGGATCCCGGCGGCGTCGAGCGCTGCCGGCGGGGCTTCGTCGACGGCGTAGGCGACGCGCCGACGGGGCGAGCGGCGTCCAGCCGCCGGCGTGCGGCGGGATCAGCGCGCCGCCTTCCCAGGGCCGCGCCGACGAGGCCTTGCGGCCGGCGTGCCCCAGTTGCAGCGCGACCGGCACCGGCGGCGCCTGCCGCCGCGCACGGGCGAGGCGGTCGCCGAGCGCGTTCCCGGTGGCGTCGTCCCACAGCCCGAGGCATCCCGGCGTGATCCGGCCGTCCGCGGTCACCGCCGTGGCCTCGATGCAGAACATGCCGGCGCCCGACTGCAGCAGCTGGCCCCAGTGCACGAGGTGCCAGTCCGTCGCCTGCCCCTCGGCGGCCGAGTACTGGCACATCGGCGACACGACGATCCGGTTGCGCAGCGTGACCCCGCGCAGCGCGAGCGGGTCGAACAGATGGGCCGGTTTCTCGCCCGCCTTCCTCATCGACCCTCACCTCGAAGCGGATCGACTTCGCCGGCGGGATGTTGGCTTCCCACGGCCGGCGATACGCGAAGGCGAGCGACGACGTCCCGGACCTTTCGGCGCGAAAGCGGAAGGTGGTGAGCCCGCCCGAGCCGGACTGCCGCCCCTCGGTCGTGCGCGCCACGTACGTGGCCTCGCCGACCTGCACGAGCTCCGGCGCCGGCGCGCGCGAGGCTCCAGCGAAAGCCCGTCGTCTGGTTGCCGTCGAGGGTGACGATGAGCTCCTGCCCGCGCGCGAGCGTGACGCGGGCGCCTTCGGCGGCCTCGTTGATTTCCCGCGGCATCGGCGGCGTCGCGCAGGCCGCGACGAGCGCGGCGAACGCCACGGCGAGCGCCGGCCGCAGCATCGTCAGACGCCTGCTGCCGCCTTGAGCGCCTCGACCTTGTCGGTCGCTTCCCACGTGAATTCGGGCTCGTCGCGGCCGAAATGACCGTAGGCGGCGGTCTTCGCGTAGATCGGGCGCAGCAGGTCGAGCATGCGGATGATGCCCTTGGGGCGCAGGTCGAAGTGCTCGTTGACGAGTTGCGCGAGCTTCTCGTCGGAGATCGTGCCGGTGCCTTCGGTGTAGACGGTGACGTTGATCGGGCGGGCGACGCCGATCGCGTACGAGAGCTGGATCTGGCACTGCTTGGCGAGCCCGGCCGCGACGATGTTCTTCGCGACGTAGCGCGCCGCGTACGCGGCCGAGCGGTCGACCTTCGACGGATCCTTGCCGGAGAACGCGCCGCCGCCGTGCGGAGACGCGCCGCCGTAGGTGTCGACGATGATCTTGCGGCCGGTGAGCGCCGGCGTCGCCGTGCGGGCCGCCGATCTCGAAGCGGCCGGTCGGGTTGACGAGGTACTTGGTGCCGATCGAGCATGTCCGCCGGCAGCACCGGCTTGATGATCTCGTCGATCACGGCCTCGGCCAGCGCCTTCTGCCGCTCGTTCATGCTCGGATGGTGCTGCGTGGACAGCACGACGGTGTCGATCGCCACCGGCTTGCCGCCTTCGTAGCGGACGGTGACCTGCGACTTCGCGTCGGGGCGCAGCCACGGCAGGCGGCCGTCCTTGCGCACTTCCGACTGCCGCTGCACCAGCCGGTGCGCGTAGTAGATGGGGAACGGCATCAGCGTGGGCGTCTCGTCGCACGCGTAGCCGAACATCAGGCCCTGGTCGCCCGCGCCCTGGTTCAGGTATTCGTCCGACGCGTGGTCGACGCCGCGCGCGATGTCGGGCGACTGCCGGCCGTAGCAGACCATCACCGCGCAGCCGTCGGCGTCGAAGCGCAGCTCGGGGTCGTTGTAGCCGATGCGGCGGATCATCTCGCGCGCGATCCGGCCGTAGTCGTGCTTGACCGCGGTGGTGATTTCGCCGGCCATCACGACGAGCCCGGTCGAGACCAGCGTCTCCGCGGCGACCCGCGCCGTCGGGTCTTGCTCTAGAATCGCGTCGAGCACGGCGTCCGAGATCTGGTCGGCGACCTTGTCCGGATGGCCTTCCGACACCGATTCCGACGTGAAGAGAAACTCGTTCATCGCTGCTCCTGGCTGCTCGCGCCGCGGGCCCCGCGCCGGCGTCGCGACGCTCGCGGCGGCGCGCCGGGGGACGCTGCGCAAAAGCTTGAATTCTAGCAGATTTCACTTCCTCTCCCGCGCCCGCGCCACCGCCGCAGACACCCTTTCGCGGGCGCCGCGATGAGCGCCCGGATCGTCGCCGTCGACGCCGGATCGCTCGCGCGCGCGGCGGCGCTGCTGCGCGCGGGAGAGCTCGTCGCGTTTCCCACCGAGACCGTCTACGGGCTGGGCGCGGATGCCGGCAACGCCGCCGCCGTGCGCCGGATCTTCGCCGCCAAGGGCCGCCCGGCGGATCACCCGGTGATCGTGCACCTGCTGGAGCCCGCCGGGATCGAGCAATGGGCGCGCACGGTGCCCGACGCCGCGCGCCGCCTCGCGGCGGCATTCTGGCCCGGAGCGCTGACGATCATCCTGCCGCGCGCCGCGCACGTCTGCGACGCCGTCACCGGCGGGCAGGACAGCGTCGGCCTGCGCGTGCCCTCGCATCCTGTCGCGCGCGCGCTTCTCGCCGCGTTCGGCGGCGGCATCGCCGCGCCCTCCGCGAACCGGTTCGGCCGGATCTCGCCGACGACCGCGCGGCACGTGGCCGACGACCTGGGCGACGGCGTGGCGATGATCCTGGACGGCGGCGCGTGCGACGTCGGCATCGAGTCGACGATCGTCGCCTGCCTCGACGACGATCCCGTGCTGCTGCGGCCGGGCGGCATCGGCGTCGAGGCCCTCGCCCGCGTGCTGGGGCGGGCGCCGCGCGCGCCCGGCGACGCAGCGCCGCGCGCGTCCGGCACGCTCGCTTCGCACTACGCGCCGAAGACGCCGGCGCTGCTCGTCGCGCCGGATGCGCTGCACGCCGAGATCCGCCAGCTCGCCGGCCGCGACGAGCGCCTCGCGGTGCTCGCGCGCACGGTCTCGAAGCCGGACGATTCCGTGGAGCTGTGGCTGCGCGCGCCGGCCGACGCGGCGGCGTACGCGCACGATCTCTACGCCAGCCTGCGCGCGCTCGACGCGGCCGCCGCCGATGTCATCCTGATCGAGGCGGTCCCGGCCGAGCCGGCGTGGCTCGCGGTGCGCGACCGCCTCGCGCGGGCGACGCGCGGCGTCGACGACGACCGCGACTGACGACGCCCGCGCGATTGCACGGACCCTTTCGGGAGCCCGACCAGACGTGGAGATGCAACCGATGAACATGGACGGCCTGGCGCGTGGGCGCCGCCGCGGCGGCGCGGGTCACCGCGCGGATCCCGTCGAATGAACAGCCCGGGCGCGCAAGCCGACGACCGGTGCTTCGCCGCAGCGGGGCTGGTTCGCGCGGTCAGCGCGATCATCGCGGCGGGCGGCAGCGCCAATGCGGAGGCGCAGCACGTCGCGGCCTCGCTGGTCGAATCCAACCTGCAGGGCCACGACTCGCACGGCATCGGCATGGTGCCGCGCTACGTCGCCGCGGTGCAGGCCGGCGGGCTCGTCGCGAACCGGCAGCCGACGATCACCGCCGACCTCGGCGCCCTCGTCGCCGTCGACGGCGGGCGCGGCTATGGCCAGGTCGTGGGCGACGCCGCCATGCGGCTCGCGATCCCCCGTGCGCGCGCGCTCGGCAGCTGCGTGCTCGCGCTCTCGAATGCGCACCACCTCGGCCGCATCGGCCAGTTCGCCCAGCTGGCCGTCGCCGAGGGACTCGTTTCGCTGCACTTCGTCAACGTGTTGTCGCAGCCCAAGGTCGCCGCGTTCGGCGGTACCGACGCACGCTTCGGCACCAACCCCTGCTGCATCGGCATACCGCTGCCGGACGAGCCGCCGCTGATCCTGGATTTCGCCACCAGCGTGGTCGCGCAGGGAAAGCTGCGCGTCGCGCACAACAAGGGGCAAGCCGTGTCGCCCGGCCTCCTCCTCGACGACGCGGGGCAACCGACCACCGATCCGCGCTACGCCGTCGTCGCGCCGTGGGGCGCCATCCTGCCGTTCGGCGGGTACAAGGGCTACGGCCTCGCGCTCGCGTGCGAGCTGCTGGGCGGCGCGCTCACCGGCAGCGGGACCGAGCTCGGACCGCCGCCTGCGGGACACGCGGTGGTCAACGGCATGTTCACCGTCCTGGTCGATCCCGTGCGCCTGGGCACCGCCGGCGCCTTCGCGCGCGATTCGTCCGCGTTCCTCGCGTGGCTGCGGGCGTCCCCGCTGGCTGAGGGCGTGGACCGGGTGCGCATCCCCGGCGAGCCGGAGCGCGAATCGCGCGCGCGACGGCTCGCCGAGGGCATCCCGGTCGACGCGGCGACGTGGCGCGACATCGTCGCGGCCGGATCACGCGTCGGCGTGGCAGCGGACACCGTGGAAGCACTGACCCGGGCGGCCTGACCACTCGATTCGACTGAACACGCGCCGGCAACTGCGGCAGAATGGCGCGCAGAGGCGGCTGTGCGCAACCCCGCGACATTCATCGACCTCATCGGAGCGCACGCGCGGGATCGCGGCGGTGCGGCGTCGCTGCGCGCCCGCGGGAGGCCGCCGCTCACCTACCGCGCGCTGCACGCCCGGATACTCGACGTCGGGGCGACGCTCGCCGCGCTGGGCGTCGGTCGCGGCAGCCGCGTCGCCCTCGCGCTGCCGGACGGGAGCGAGCTCGCCGCGGCGATCCTCGCCACGATGTGCTGGGCGACGTGCGCGCCGCTGCGCCGCGATTTCGACGCCGACCTAGCAACGGACCTGCTCGCGCGCCTGCGCATCGACGCGTTGATCGTTCCCGTCGAGCCCGACATCGGGCTCGTCACCGCGGCCCGCCGCCTGCGGCTCCAGGTCATCCGCCTCGTCCCCGAGCCCGAAGGCGTGGCGGGCCTGTTCTCGCTCGAGGCCGAGACGCCGCGCCCCGCCGTCGCAGCTGCGCCGCTCGCTCCGGGTGACGTCGCGCTGCTCTCGCTCACCTCGGGCACGACGGGCAGGCCCAAGATCGTTCCGCACAGCCAGCGCAACATTCTCGCCGTCGCCGGCAACGCGTTGTACGCGCCGGGCGACCGGGCGCTCTGCCTGGGAGCGCTCTCGTCGAGCGGCGTGCGCATGGTGAGTCTGTTCCTCCCGCTCGCCGCCGGGGCGAGTGTCGCCTGCGTGGCCGGGTTCGTCGCCGCGGACCTGCCCGCGCTGCTCGATGAGTTCGCGCCGACCACCCTCTGGACCAATCCGGCGACGCTCGCGGCCGCCATGGACGTCCTCGACGGCCGCGGCCCGTCGTCGCTGCATTACCTCCGGTCGAGCAGCGCTGCGCTGCGCCCGGCGCTGCAGGCGCGCGTCGAGCACGCCTTGGGGGTGCCGGTCGTCCAGGGCTACGGAATGACGGAGACCTTTCTGATTGCGACCAATCCAGTTCCGCCGGGCCGCCGGCGCGCCGGCTCGGTGGGCCTCCCGCACACCGCGCGGATCGCCATTCGCGGCGACGACGGCAAGCCGCTGCCCGCCGGCACGGTCGGCGAGATCAGCGTCGCGGGGCCGGGCGTGCTCGCCGGCTATGAAGGCGACCCCGAGGCCAACCGCGCGGCGTTCGACGGCGAATGGTTCCGGACCGGGGACCTCGGGTACCTCGACGACGACGGCTACCTGTTCCTCACCGCCCGCAAGTCCGAGCTGATCAATCGCGGCGGCATGAAGGTATCGCCGCAGGAAGTCGACGACGTCCTGATGTGCCACCCGGGCGTGCGGGCGGCCGCGACGTTTCCCGTGCCCCACCCCTCGCTCGGGGAGGACGTTGCCGCCGCGGTCGTCCTGCACGATGCCGACTCGACCAGCGGCCCCGCGCTGCGCGAATTCGGCGCCGATCACCTGCCGTCGTTCAAGGTCCCGAGCATGGTCGTGTTGGTGAACGAATTGCCCGTCGGTGCCAACGGCAAGATTCGCCGCGGCGAGCTCGCGGCGCGGCTGGCCGATTCGCTGCATCCGCCCTACGTCGCGCCGCGCGACCGACGCGAAGCGCTGATCGCGTCGGTCATCGCGGAGGTGCTCCGCCTTGCCCGGGTGGGGTCCGACGACAATTTCTTTACCATCGGCGGCGATTCGCTGCGCGGGGGCCAGGTGCTGGCGCGCATCGCGGCGCGCGCCGGCGTGCAGCTGGACGTGACGAGCCTGTTCCGCGCGCCGACCGTCGGCGAGCTCGCGCGAGTGCTCGAAGCGGCCGAGCGTGCTCCGGCGCCGGCGGGACAGCAGGCAATCCTGCCGCGCAAGCGCCGTGCGCCGCCGGCCCCGGCGCCGCGACGCGACCGCGGCGAGGCGGCACCGTGAACGCGCATTGCGACGCGCGCCGCCGGGAGCGGCCGGCGCCCCCGGCCCGCGACGACGAGCCAGGCACCGGCGGGCGGAGGCTGGCACGGCTGGGAATCCCGCTCGCGTTCCTCGCGCTGTGCCTCTGGCCCGCGCTCGCCTCCGCCGATGCGTTCCCCAGCCGACCCATCCGGATCATCGTCGGCCAGACGCCCGGGAACTCGCCCGATACGCTGGCGAGGATGGTGGCGGACCCGCTGTCGATCCTTCTGCGCACGCCCGTGACGGTGGAAAATCACAGCGGCGCCAGCGGCACGATCGCAGCCGACCTCGTCGCCCGCGCCCCGGCCGACGGTTACACGCTGCTGATGGGCGGGCTGTCGAACCTCGTCACGGCGAGCCTGCTGCAGGCGGGCGTACCGTACGACCCGATGCGTGATTTCGCCCCCATCGGCCGTATCGCGTACACGCCGTTCGTGCTCGTCGCGCGATCGAGCCTGCCGGTCACCGACATCCCCGAACTGCTTGCCTACGCCAGGGCGCATCCGGGCAGCGTGACTCTCGGCACCTTCGGCGAAGGCAGCCTGGGCCGGTTTGCCAGCGACATGCTGAAGAGCGCCACCGGCGTCGAGTTGCTGCAGGTGCCCTACAAGGGGGTGGGGGCGGCGGTGGCCGACCTGATCGCCGGCCGGCTCGATCTCAACATGAACGACTTCGAGAACGCGAGCCCGCATGCGCAGACCGGACGCCTGCGCATCCTCGCCGCGGTCGGCTCGCGGCGTGCCCCCGGCGCCGACAACGTGCCGACCGTCGCGGAACAAGGCGTTCCCGGCTTCGCGATCGACGCGTGGTACGGGCTGCTGGCGCCGGCGAACACGCCGCGGGAGGTCATCGACAGGCTCGCCGCGGCCCTCGACAAGGTGCGCCGCATGCCCGCGGTTCGCCAGCGGCTCGGCGAACTGCACGACATCCCGATCGACGACACGCCGGCGGAATTCGGCGCGGCCATTCGCTCCGATTCCGCGCGGTTCACGGACATGGTGCGGAGGGGGCAGCGAGGCAAATAGCCCGGCGTTGAGCGCACCGAGACCCGGGGCAATCGCGGCCATGGCCGCAGCCACCCGGGTTTCGCCTTCGGGTCAACGCCGGGCTACTTGCCCTGGTAACGGTCGGGCAGGAAGGTGGCGATCTCGGGGAACACGCACAGCAGCACGATCGCGATCGCCATCAGGACGAGGAACGGCAGCACGCCCAGGATGATCCTGCGCAGCGGGATGTCGGGCGCGATGCCGTTGATGACGAACAGGTTGAGACCGACCGGCGGATGGATGAGCCCCATCTCCATCAGGATCGTCATGATGACGCCGAACCAGATGAGGTCGAAGCCGTGCGCCTTCAGCGCCGGCAGCAGGATGGGCGTCACCATCAGGATGATCGCCACCGGGGGCAGGAAGAATCCCAGCACGATCAGCAGCACGTTCACCCAGAAGAAGAAGACCCACTTCGACAGCGGCAGCGCGGTCATCCACTCCGCCACGCTCTGCGTGACGTGCAGGTAGCTCATCACGTAAGTGTAGAGGAAGCTCATCGCGATGATCAGCATCACCATGCACGATTCGCGCACGGTGCCACCGAGGATGACCTTCATATCGCCCCAGCGGTAGCAGCGATAGATGAGGACCACCATCAGCAGCGACGTGAAGGCGCCGATGCCCGCGACTTCCGACGGCGTGGCCCAGCCGCCGTAGAGCGCGAACATGATCAGCGCGATCACGATCAGGAAGGGGACGAAGCGCGGCAGCGTCTCCAGCCGCTCGGCCCAGCTGAAGTGCTCGAGCGGCGCCACCGCCGCCCCGCCGGCGTCTGCCGCGAGTTGGGCGCGCAGGCGGTCGCGGCGGTACTGGAACACCGTCCAGGCGACGAACATCAGCGTGAGCATCAGCCCCGGCCCGACGCCGGCCATGAACAGCCGGCCGATCGACTGCTCGGCGGCGAGGCCGTAGAGGATCAGCGTCAGCGACGGCGGGATCAGGATGCCCAGCGTGCCGCCGGCGGCGATGAGGCCGGTCGCGAGCTCCTCGGAGTAGCCGCGCGCGCGCATCTGCGGAATGCCGGAGCTGCCGATCGCCGAGCAGGTGGCGGGGCTCGAGCCGCACATGGCCGCGAACACGCTGCAGGCGAGCACGTTGGCCACGCCGAGGCCCCCCGGCACGCGCGACAGCCAGCGGTTGAGCGACGAATAGAGGTCCTCGCCGGCGCGCGACTTGCCGATCGCCGCCCCCATCAGCACGAACAGCGGGATGGTCAGCAGCGTGAAGTTGTCGAGCTCCGAGTAGATCGTCTCGGCGATGACCGCGACGTTGGCCGCGGGCATGAACGCGAACATGAACGCCAGCGCGACCGCGCCGACGGCGAACGCGATCGGCATGCCGGAGAACAGCAGCAGGAAAGTCGTCCCGCCGTAGAGCAGCCCGATTTGCAGCGTGGTCACAGCTTGTGTGCCCCCACGCTTGCGGCTGGCGCCGCGGCGCTGCCCCCCGAGGGGGCGCAATTCGCGCCTTGGGGCGGCCCGGCGGCGCTCATTCCGTCTCCTCGGCGGCGCCGCGGCGCGCGCCGAAGCGCAGCGCCGGCAACTCGACCGCGAGCTGCAGGCACAGCAGCGTCATTCCGAGCGCCATGAAGAAGAACGGTATCCACAGCTTCGGCGCCCAGACCGAGTTGCTCGACCGGCCGTCGGACCACGCCTCGCCGAACAGCTCCCAGGATTTCCACGCGATGAAGGCACAGACGGCGAACGACAGGACGTCAGCGACAATGCGCCGCAGCCGATTCAGGCGGGGCGACAGCACGCCTTCGAGCACTTCGATCGACACGTGCCCGCGGTGGAGCTGCGTGTACGCCGCGCTCATGAACGTCGCGATGATGAGCAGCATCACCGCGAGCTCGATCTCCCAGTCCGTGGGCCAGTGAAACCAGTAGCGGACGACGACTTCGAAGACGAGAACGCCGGCGCAGATGACGATCACGAAGCCCGACAGGTAGCCGAGCCACGTGTTGACCGCGGCCAGCGCGCGCGTCAGTCGCAGCCAGGGCGCCATGGGAAACAGGGTCTGACCCTATTGCACCGCTATTTCACCGCGGTGGCCATGTCGAGCCAGCGCTTGCCGTCCTTCACGTTCTTCGCGAAGTCCTCCCATGCGGTCTCCTGCGCGATCTTGCGCCACTGCGCGAACGTCGCGTCGTCCATGTCGAAGACCTTGGCGCCGTTCCTCGCGTAGACCTCGGCCATCCGCGCGTCGTCGAGCTTCGCCGCGTCGAGCGCGTATTTCTCCAGGCTCGCGCCGGCCTCCGTGATCGCCTGCTGCTGCTCGCGGGTCAGGCTGTCGTAGACGGATTTGGATATCACCAGCGGCTCGAACATGTACCAGAAGGTGTTCTTGCGCGCCGTCGTCACGTTCTTGCCGGTTTCGTAGAGCCGGAAGCTGATCAACGACGTCGACGAGGTGATCGCCGCGTCGAGCACGCCGGACTGCATCGCGCTGTAGATCTCGTTGGACGGCACGTTGGTGATCGCCGCACCCGCGCCCTTCAGCATCAGGTCGATCTCCTTGCTGCCGCCGCGGATCTTCAACCCCTTCGCGTCGTCGGGCGACACCACGGGCTTCGCGAGGCCCGCGATGCCGCCCGCCTGCCACACCCACGTCACTATCCGGATGCCCCGGTCCTCGAGCAGCTTCGACCACTCCTTGCCGATCGGCGCGTCCTTCCAGCGCAGCCCCTGCTCGTAGCTCGAGATCAGCGCCGGCATCAGGCCGAGGTTAGCCTCGGGTACTTCGCCGCCGCCGTACGCGATCGGCAGCACCGACATGTCGAGCGCGCCCTTGCGGAGGGCGCCGAACTGCGCGAAGGTCTTGACCAGCGAGCTCGCCGGATACACCTCCACCTTCAGCGTGCCGTTGGTCCGCTTCTCGACATCGGCGGCGAACTTGCGCGCGAGCTGGTCGCGGAAATCGCCGTCCGCGCCGGTCGAGGCGGGAAACTGGTGCGAGATCTTGAGCACCCGCGGCTGCTGCGCGTGCAGCGCGAGCGGCGCGAGGCCGATCGCGGCCAGGGCGGCGGAGGCGATCGCGATGCGCCTCAGCGCCGCGCGCCGCCTGTGCGAAACGAGCACGGACACGGTGTCTCCTCCTATGGAATAATTGTGCGCCGGAGCATAGCACTTCCCGCGAGCCGCGCCACGCCGGACCGGCGCGGGCTCCCGCAACGACGACAGCCTCCTCCCGATGAACGCCAACCTGTACGCGCTGTTCGAAAGTCACTTTCCCGAGGCGCCCGAGCAGCCGGTGCTGCTGATCCCGGGCGGGGCGGTCATCCACTACGGCCAGCTCGCCGCCGAATCCGCGCGCATGGCGCATGCCCTGGTGCACGCCGGATGCCGACCCGGCGACCGCGTCGCGGCGCAGACCGACAAGCACTGGCGGGCGCTCGCTCTCTATCTCGCCTGCCTGCGCGCGGGCTTCGTCTACCTGCCTCTGAACACCGGCTATCAGCGCAGCGAGCTGTCGCATTTCTTCGGCGACGCCGAGCCGCGCGTCATCGTCTGCCGGCCCGAGGCCGCCGAGGCGATCGCCGCGCTGGCGCCCGGCGCCACGGTGCTGACGCAGGACGACGCCGGCGGCTCGCTGGCGGAGCGGGCGCAAGGGCAGCCCGACGCCTTCGCCACCGTCGAGCGCGCGCCGGGCGACCTCGCCGCACTGCTCTACACCTCGGGCACGACGGGCCGGTCGAAGGGCGCCATGCTCACCCACCGCAACCTCGCGTCGAACGCACTGACGCTGGTCGAGCAATGGGGCTTCACCCGCGCCGACGTCCTGCTGCACGCGCTGCCGATCTACCACGTGCACGGCCTCTTCGTCGCCGTGCACTGCACGCTGCTGTCCGGCTCGCGGATGCTCTGGCTCCCGAAATTCGACGCTGTGGAAGTCGCCGCGCTGCTGCCGCGCGCGACGGCGATGATGGGCGTGCCGACGTTCTATACGCGGCTGCTGGCCGAGCCGTCGTTCGGCCGCGAGGCGTGCCGAGGCGTGCGGCTGTTCGTCTCCGGCTCCGCGCCGCTGCTCGCCGAGACCTTCACGGCCTTCCAGGAGCGCACGGGGCACACGATCCTCGAGCGCTACGGGATGACCGAGACGGGGATGAACGCGTCCAATCCGCTCGTCGGCCCGCGGCTCGCGGGAACCGTCGGCCCGCCGCTGCCCGGCGTGTCGATCCGGATCGTCGACGAGGACGGCGCCCTCTGCGCGCCGGAGACGGTCGGCGCCGTCGAAGTCAAGGGACCCAACGTGTTTCCCGGCTACTGGCGGATGCCGGAGAAGACGCGCGAGGAATTCACCGCCGACGGCTTCTTCCGCACCGGCGACATGGGCGCCTTCACGCCGGAGCGCTATCTCAGGATCGTCGGGCCGGGCCAAGGACCTCATCATCAGCGGCGGGCTCAACATCTACCCCAAGGAGATCGAGGAGCGCATCGACGCCATCGACGGCGTCGTCGAGAGCGCGGTGATCGGCGTTCCCGATCCGGATTTCGGCGAGGCGGTGGTGGCGGTCGTCGTCGCGGCGCCGGACCACGCGCTTTCCGGCGCCGGGATCATCGCGACGCTCAGGGAAGACATCGCCCGGTTCAAGGTGCCCAGGCACGTTCACTTCGTCGCCGAGCTGCCGCGCAACGCGATGGGCAAGGTGCAGAAGAACGTGCTGCGCGAGCGCTACGGCGGCGGCTGACGGCCGGATCGCGCCGCGCCGGGCGCGCTGCCGGTTGGCGCACGCGACCGCCCCTTCCGCAACCGTCAGGGCGTCACCGCGCGCTTCGGGTCCGCGCGCCGCCTGCCGCGCGCGCGCCGCGCGGCGGCGAGACCCGCGTGATCTTCTCGATCAGCGCCGCGCCGTCGTCCATCAGGAACCGCTTGAACGCGAGCGCCACCGGCGGCAGCCGCTTGTTCTCGCGGTGGACGACGTACCAGTTGAGCAGCAGCGGAAACCCCTGCACGTCGAGCACGACCAGGCTGCGCACGCGCAGCTCCATGCTGATCGTGTGCGCCGACAGGAAGCTCACGCCCATGCCGGCGATGACCGCCTGCTTGATGGTCTCCGTGCTCGTGATCTCCATCGCGATGTTGAGCTTCGGCAGGCGCCGGCCGAACGCGTCCTCCATCGAGTTCCACGTGTCCGATCCCTTCTCGCGGACCACGAAGCGCTCGCGCGCCAGCACGGCCAGCGGAATCTGCCGGCGCCCGGCGAGCCGGTGATCCGGAGCGGCGACGATCACGTACGGGTGCGGCGCGAAGGACTCGCTGACGGTGTCCATGCCGCGCGGCGGACGGACCATGACGGCGAGGTCGGTGAGATTGTCCGCCATCTGGTGCAGCAGCTCCTCGCGGTTGTGGACGGCGAGGTTGAGCGTCACGCCGGGGTGGCGGCGCAGGAATTCGGCGAGCAGGCGGGGAAAGAAATAGTCTCCGGCGCTGATGACCGCCACGTTGAGCTTGCCGCCGGAGGCGCCCTTCAGCTGCGCCATGGCCTCCTCGGCCTCGCGGAACTGCTGCAGGATCGCGCGCCCGTGGCGCAGCAGCTCGACCCCGGCCGGCGTCAGGTAGATCTTCTTGCCGATCTGCTCGAACAGCGGGAGCCCGGCGTGCGCGCCCAGCTGCTTGACCTGCATGGACACCGCCGGCTGCGTCAGGTGCAGTTCCTCGGCCGCGCGCGAGAAGCTCGAGTGCCTGGCGACGGCGTCGAACACCTTGAACTGCCGCAGCGTCGCGTTCTTCATTGCCGCCCGATCAATGTATAAGCAATAGATAATGAATATTATCAAAAACTATAACTGGTTCGGATGATCAAGGAGGCCTAGCATCAAGCGGTCATCCGCCGGGGGGCGCCAGATCGCCCGCGGACGCCGCCACCACGCGCCTGGACGCAAATCGAGTAGGATGGTCCGGCTCACCGTGGAGGAACAGCGGCCCTTGCCGGCCTGCGCCGCGCGGTTGAGCACCAGCAACCGGAACGGAATTTTTGGAGGAGTGCGAGTGAAACCACAGTACCCGCAGTCGAGGGACGCCGGCCGGCCGGGCTGGCGCCGTTGGATGCAGCGCTGCGCGGGGATGGCCTGCCTGTCGATCGCCGCGGCGATGCCCGCCTTCGCGGCGGGCTGGGAACCGACCAAGCCGGTCGAGTTCATCGTGCCCGCCGGCACCGGCGGCGGCGCCGACCAGATGGCGCGGCTGCTGCAGGGCGTCATCACCAAGAACAACCTGATGAAGCAGCCGCTGATCGTCGTCAACAAGTCGGGCGGCGCCGGCGCCGAGGGCTTTCTGGCGGTCAAGGATGCCAAGGGCGATCCCAACAAGATCATCATCACGCTCTCCAACCTGTTCACGACGCCGCTCGCCACCGGCGTGCCGTTCAACTGGAAGGACCTGACGCCGGTGGCGATGCTCGCGCTCGACCAGTTCGTGCTCTGGGTCAACGCCGACACGCCGTACAAGACCGCGAAGGAATACCTCGACGCGGTCAAGGCAGCGGGCCCGTCCAAGTTCAAGATGGGCGGCACCGGGTCCAAGCAGGAGGACCAGATCATCACCGTCGCGATCGAGAAGGCGCTGCCCGGCACCAAGTTCATCTACATCCCGTTCAAGGGCGGCGGCGACGTCGCGGTGCAGCTCGTCGGCAAGCACATCGACTCCACCGTCAACAACCCGATCGAGGCCGTCGCGCAGTGGCGCGCGGGTCAGCTGCGGCCGCTGTGCGTGTTCGACGACGAGCGGATGCCCTACAAGGCGAAGGTCACCGCCACGATGTCGTGGAACGACATCCCGCCGCTGCAAGCAGGCGGGCGTGCCGGTCGACTACCTGATGCTGCGCGGCATCTTCATGCCCGGCGGGGTGACCAAGGAGCAGGTCGACTACTACGTCGATCTCTTCAAGAAGGTCCGCGAGACCGCGGACTGGAAGAAATTCATGGAGGACGGCGCGTTCAACACGACGTTCATGTCGGGCGCCGAGTACGCGAAGTGGGTCGAGAAGGCGGAGAACACGCACCGCGAGCTGATGCGCGAGGCGGGCTTCCTGGCCAAGCCCTGACCCCGAGGCGGGCCGCGCGCCATCCGGCGCGGCGCCCGTCCGGCCGTACGGCCGGGCGCCCTCCAACTCCTGACCAACCCCTTGCCCACGCGATGAACGACGAACCCGTCCGCCGCCGAACGCCCCGGCATCGCCAAGCGCACCGTCGAGATCGTCGTCGCGCTGCTGTTCCTGGCGTTCGGCGGCACGGTCGTCTTCGACAGCTACCGCCTCGGCGCCGTCCTGGGGCAGCGACGGCCCGCAGTCGGGCTACTTCCCGTTCTACATCGGCCTGCTCATCTGCCTCGCCGCCCTCGTGACGCTGGCGGAAGTCTTCGTCGCCGACATGAGGACACGCGAGGGCGGCTTCGCGGGCGCCGTCGCGCGAAGCTGCGCGACGAGTTCGTGTCCCGAACGGCGCTGCGGCAGGTGCTCTCCGTGCTGCTGCCGGCATTGGTCTACGTGTTCTTCGTCCAGCTGATCGGCATCTACGTCGCGTCGGCCGTCTACATCGCCGTGTTCATGGTGTGGCTGGGCAAGTATTCGGCGCTGAAGAGCGCGCGGTGGGCATCGCCGTCACCGCGTCCACCTTCGTCCTGTTCGAGGTGTGGTTCAAGGTGCCGCTCTACAAGGGCATGGTCGACCCGCTCGCCTGGCTGGGCTACTGAGCGCAGTCCGCGCCCGCGCCGCACCCGTTTTCCGCCTCTGCACCGGAAGCCATTCCCTTGACCGAAATCAGCGCACTGTTCCAGGGCTTCGCGGTCGTCCTGACGCCGTTCAACCTGCTGCTGATGATGATCGGGATCGTGCTCGGCGTCATCATCGGCGTGCTGCCCGGGCTGGGCGGCGCGAACGGCGTGGCGATCCTGCTGCCGCTCACGTTCACGATGCCGCCGACCTCGGCGATCATCATGCTGTCGTGCATCTACTGGGGCGCCCTGTTCGGCGGCGCCATCACGTCGATCCTGTTCAACATTCCCGGCGAGCCGTGGTCGGTGGCGACCACGTTCGACGGCTACCCGATGGCGCAGCAGGGCCGCGCCGGCGAGGCGCTGACCGCCGCATTCACGTCGTCGTTCGTCGGCGCGTTCTTCGCCGTCGTGATGATCACGTTCCTCGCGCCGCTGGTGGCCAGGTTCGCGCTGAAGTTCGGCCCGCCCGAGTTCTTCGCCGTCTACCTGCTGACGTTCTGCAGCTTCATCGGCATGGGCAAGGGCTCGGCGTGGAAGACGCTCGCTTCGATGATGCTCGGCTTCGCGCTGGCCGCCGTCGGCATGGATACCGTGACCGGGCAGCTGCGCCTCACGTTCGGCATCAGCGAGCTGATGCGCGGCTTCGACTTCCTGATCGCGGTGATCGGGCTCTTCGGCATCGGCGAGATCCTGCTGTCGATGGAGGAGGGGCTCTCGTTCACCGGCAAGACGGCGAAGCTCGATCTCAAGGTCGTGGTGTCGACGTGGAAGCAGCTGCCGAAGTACTGGCTCACGTCGCTGCGCAGCACGCTGATCGGCATCTGGATGGGGATCACCCCCGGCGGCGCGACGCCGGCCTCGTTCATGAGCTACGGCGTGGCGAAGCGGATGTCGAAGGACGGCAGCCAAGTTCGGCAAGGGCCAGATCGAGGGCGTGATCGCGCCGGAGACCGCGGCGCACGCGGCGGGCACCAGCGCGCTCCTGCCGATGCTCGCCCTCGGGCATCCCCGGTTCGCCCACCGCCGCGGTGCTGCTGGGCGGCCTGCTGATCTGGGGCCTGCAACCCGGGCCGCTGCTGTTCGTCGAGCAGAAGGACTTCGTCTGGGGACTCATCGCCAGCATGTACCTCGGCAACCTCGCCGGGCTCATCGTGGTGCTCACCTGCGTGCCGCTGTTCGCGGCGATCCTGCGCGTCCCGTTCTCGATCATCGCGCCGGTGATCGTCGTCATCTGCGCGATCGGCGCCTACACGGTGCACGGCGCGATGCTCGACATCTGGTTCATGCTGCTCTTCGGCGTCATCGGCTACGTCTTCAAGAAGCTCGACTATCCGCTCGCGCCGCTGGTGCTGGCGCTGGTGCTGGGCGACCGCGCCGAGGACTCGTTCCGGCAGACGATGCTGATGTCGCAGGGCGACGTGCGCATCTTCTACTCGAACTGGCTGGTCGGCGGCATCACGGCGCTGGCGCTGGTGATGCTGTTCTGGCCGCTGGTGTCGCGCGTGATCGGCGGGCTCCGCGGCAATCCGCGCTCCGCATGACCCGCGGACCGGATCGAAGCCGCAGTAATCCACCACGGGGGACGCTGCCATGAACGACATCGCAGTCAGGACGCAGGAAACGACCCGCCGCCGTGTCGAAGCCGGCAGCGGCGGCGAGACCGATCGCCCGTGCAGGAAACCGACGGCTTCCAGCTCGTCATCGATGCGCTGAAGCTCAACGGCATCGACACGATCTTCGGGCTGCCGGGAATTCCGATCACCGACCTCACGCGCAAGATGCAGCGCGCCGGGCTGCGCGTGATCTCGTTCCGCCACGAGCAGAACGCCGGGTACGCCGCGTCCATCGCCGGCTTCATGACGGGCAAGCCGGGCATCTGCCTCACGGTATCCGCCCCCGGCTTTCTCAACGGATTGACGGCGCTCTCCAACGCCACCACCAACTGCTTTCCGATGATCCTCATCAGCGGCTCGAGCGAGCGCGAGATCGTCGACCTGCAGCAGGGCGACTACGAGGAGATGGACCAGCTCGCCGTCGCCCGGCCGCACGCCAAGGCCGCGTTCCGCGTCCTGCACGCCGAGGACATCGGCGTGGGCGTGGCGCGAGCGATCCGTGCCGCGCTCTCCGGCCGCCCGGGCGGCGTGTATCTCGACCTGCCCGCCAAGCTGTTCCCGCAGTCGATCGACGCCGACGCGGGCAGGAACTCGCTGATCAAGGTGGTCGATCCCGCGCCGCGCCAGATCCCGGCGCCGGACGCCGTGCAGCGCGCGCTCGACCTGCTGAGGGGCGCGCGGCGCCCGCTGATCATCCTCGGCAAGGGCGCGGCGTACGCGCGCGCCGACGCGGACATCCGCGCGCTGGTGGAGAGGACCGGCATCCCGTACCTGCCGATGGCGATGGCCAAGGGCCTGCTGCCCGACACGCACGAGCAATCCGCCGCCGCCGCCCGCTCCTACGTGCTGCCGGAGGCCGACGTCGTGATGGTGATCGGCGCGCGCCTCAACTGGCTGCTCTCGCACGGCAAGGGCAAGACGTGGGGCGGCAAGGACGCCAAGGCGTGGGGCGGCCAGAAGTTCGTCCAGATCGACATCTCGCCGCAGGAGGCCGACAGCAACGTCCGCATCGATGCGCCGGTCGTCGGCGACATCGGCTCGTGCGTGGCCGCCATGCTCGCCGCCATCGACGCAACTGAGGGACTGGACTGGCCACAGCCGCCCGCCGAGTGGCTCGACGCCATCGCCGAGCGCAGGACGAAGAACGTCGCCAAGATGGCGGAAACGCTGGCGAAGAACCCGACGCCGATGAACTACCACAGCGCGCTCGCCGTCGTGCGCGACATCGTCAAGGCGAACCCGGACGCCATCCTCGTCAACGAGGGTGCGAACGCGCTCGACTTCACGCGCAGCATCGTGGACATGTACAAGCCGCGCAAGCGCCTCGACGTCGGCACGTGGGGCGTCATGGGCATCGGCATGGGCTTCTCGGTGGCGGCGGCCGTGGTGAGCGGCGAGCAGGTGATCGCGGTCGAGGGCGACAGCGCGTTCGGCTTCTCCGGCATGGAAGTCGAGACGATCTGCCGCTACGACCTGCCGGTGTGCGTGGTGATCCTGAACAACAACGGCGTCTACCGCGGCGACGAGGTGAACCCGACCGGAGGGCGCGATCCGTCGCCGCTGGTGTTCGTCAAGGGCGCGCGCTACGAGAAGCTGATGGACGCCTTCGGCGGCGTGGGCGTGCTGGCCGCGACACCCGCCGAGCTGCGCAGCGCGATGGAGGAAGCGATCCGCTCGCGCCGGCCCACGCTGATCAACGCGGTCATCGACGAGAAGGCGGGCACGGAGAGCGGCCGCATCACGAGCTTGAATCCCGCCGCGAAGAAGAAGCCCTGAGGTTCATCCCGGGGTCAGGCAGCGCTTTCGGAACAACGCAATTGCATAGGGGAAAGCAATGAGCAAGGCACTGGACGGCGTCAAGATTCTCGATTTCACCCACGTTCAATCGGGCCCGACGTGCACGCAGCTGCTGGCGTGGCTCGGCGCCGACGTGATCAAGGTCGAGCGGGCGGGCGAAGGCGACGTCACCCGCGGGCAGCTGCGCGACATCCCGGGGGTCGACAGCCTCTATTTCACGATGCTCAACCACAACAAGCGCTCGATCACCGTCGACGCCAAGCACCCCAAGGGCAAGGCGGTGCTGGAAGCGCTGGTGAAGAAGTGCGACGTGCTGGTCGAGAATTTCGCGCCGGGCGCGCTCGAGCGCATGGGCCTCACCTGGGAGCACATCCAGGAGCTGAATCCGCGGATGATCGTCGCCTCGGTCAAGGGTTTCGGCCCGGGGCCGTACGAGGACTGCAAGGTGTACGAGAACGTCGCGCAATGCGCCGGCGGCTCGGCCTCGACCACCGGCTTCGACGACGGCCCGCCCCTGGTCACCGGCGCGCAGATCGGCGACAGCGGCACCGGGCTGCACCTGGCGCTGGGGATCGTCGCCGCGCTCTACCAGCGCAACACCACCGGCCGCGGGCAGAAGGTGCTGGCGGCGATGCAGGACGGCGTGCTGAACCTGTGCCGCGTCAAGCTGCGCGACCAGCAGCGGCTCGCGCGCACCGGCGTGATGGAGGAATACCCGCAATTCCCGGACGGCAAGTTCGGCGAAGCCGTGCCGCGCGCCGGCAACGCCTCGGGCGGCGGCCAGCCGGGATGGATCCTCAAGTGCAAGGGCTGGGAGACCGACCCCAACGCGTACATCTACTTCATCACGCAGGCGCCGGTATGGAAGGACATCTGCGAGGTGATCGGCCGGCCGGAGTGGCTGACCGATCCGCGCTACGCGACGCCGAAGGCGCGGCTGCCGCACCTGAAGGACATCTTCGACGACATCGAGAAGTGGACGATGACCAAGACCAAGTTCGAGGCGATGGACATCCTCAACAAGCACGACATCCCGTGCGGCCCGATCCTGTCGATGAAGGAGATCGCCGAGGAGCCTTCGCTGCGCAAGACCGGGACCGTGGTCGAGGTCGACCACCCGACGCGCGGCAAGTACCTGTCGGTGGGCAACCCGATCAAGATGTCCGACAGCCCCACCGACGTGACGCGCTCGCCGCTGCTCGGCGAGCACACCGACGAAGTGCTGGCGGAGCTGGGCTACGGCAAGGACGACATCGCCGCGCTGCGCGCCGAGAAAGTGATCTGAACGGGTAGACAAGGACGCAACGACATGAAGATCGCCATCGTCGGCCAGCAGGACTTCGGCAAGGCCGTGCTCGAGGCCTTCCTCGCCCGCGGCGACCACGTCGCCGGCGTGTTCTGCGCGCAGGAGAAGGAAGGCGCCCGGCCGGACCCGCTCAAGCTCGCCGCGCAGGAGCGGAGCATCCCGCTGTTCCAGCTGCCGTCGCTCAAGGGCGCCGCCGCGAAGGACGCGCTGTCCTCGCTCGCCGTCGATATCGGGATCATGGCCTACGTGCTGCAGTTCGCGCCGCAGGACTTCGTCGGCATCCCGCGCCACGGCACGATCCAGTATCACCCGTCGCTGCTGCCGCTGCATCGCGGCCCGAGCTCGATCAACTGGCCGATCATCCACGGCCGGACGAAGACCGGCCTCACCATCTTCCGGCCCACCGACGGCCTCGACGAAGGCCCGGTGATCCTGCAGAAGGAAACGCCGATCGGCCCCGACGACACGCTGGCGAGCGTCTACTTCGACCGCCTCTTCCCGATGGGGGTCGCGGCGATGCTCGAGGCGGCCGATCTCGTCGTCGCGGGCAGGCACACCGAAACGGCGCAGGACGAGACGCAGGCGAGCTACGAAGGCTGGTGCCGCGCGGCCGAGGCGCGGATCTGCTGGCACCACCACGTCGACCAGGTCTACGACCTGATCCGCGGCTGCAACCCGGCGCCCGGCGCCTGGACGAGCGTTGCAGGAAAGACGATCCAGCTATTCGATTCGCGCAAGCATCCGACGCGCACCTTTGGCGCCGTCAAAGGTAAGATCGGCGAAGTCGTGGCGATCGGCCCCGATGGCATCCGCATCTGCGCGCACGGAGGCCAGATCGAGGTCTTCAAGTTGAAGCCGGAGGGCGGCAAGAAGATGTCCGCCGCCGATTTCGCCCGCGACGCCGGCCTGACCGTCGGCACGCTGCTCGGCAGCTGACGCCTCCCAGGTTCCCGTCCATGACCGACACCCGAGCCGCACCCCGCGTCATCCCGATCGCCGATGCGCGCGGGCACGAGCGCAAGGTCCGCTCGGCCATGAAAGGCCGCGCCGTGCTGCCCGCAGGCGCGCGAGGAGATCCGCGCGCTGCTCGGCGAGCGCCCGCGGCGGCGCGACCTGCTGATCGAGTTCCTGCACCTCATCCAGGACGCGCACGGCCGCATTTCCGCAGCGCACGTGGTCGCGCTGGCGGAGGAGATGAAGCTGGCGATGACCGAGGTGTACGAGGTCGCGACCTTCTATCACCACTTCGACGTGGTCAGGGAAGGCGACGCCGATCCGCCGGCGCTGACGGTGCGCGTCTGCGCTTCGCTGTCGTGCGCGCTGGCCGGCGCCGGCGACCTGCTCGCGCGCCTGCCGAAGCTGCTGGGCGACGGCGTGCGCGTGCAGCCCGTGCCCTGCGTGGGCCGCTGCGAAACGGCGCCGGTGGCGGTGGTCGGCCGCAATCCGGTGGGCAATGCATCCGCCGCCGCCGTCGCCGCGGCCGTTCGCGCCGGCGCCGTCGAGCCGGCGCGTCGATCCCTACGTCACGCTCGCGGCGTACCGCAGCGCCGGCGGCTACGCGACGCTGCAGGCCGTCGCGAGCGGCCGGCGCGAGCTGGAGACGGTCCTCGCAACCATGGAGAGCTCCGGCCTGCGCGGGCTTGGCGGCGCCGGCTTCCCGGCCGGGCGCAAATGGCGGATCGTCCGCGCCGAGCCTGCGCCGCGGCTGATGGCCGTCAACATCGACGAAGGCGAGCCCGGCACGTTCAAGGACCGCCACTACCTCGAGCGCGACCCGCACCGCTTCCTCGAAGGCATGCTGATCGCGGCGTGGGCCACCGGCATCGACGAGATCTATGTGTACCTGCGCGACGAGTACGCGGGCTGCCGCGAGATCCTGACGCGCGAGCTCGCCGCATTGCAGGCCGATCCCCCGTGCAGGCTGCCGGCGATCCACCTGCGCCGCGGCGCCGGCGCGTACATCTGCGGCGAGGAGTCGGCGATGATCGAGTCGATCGAAGGCAAGCGCGGCATGCCGCGCCTGCGCCCGCCGTACGTCGCGCAGGTGGGCCTGTTCGGGCGGCCCACGCTCGAGCACAACATGGAAACGCTCTACTGGGTGCGCGACATCCTCGAGAAGGGCGGCGACTGGTTCGCCGGCCACGGCCGCCACGGCCGCAAGGGCCTGCGCTCCTTTTCGGTGTCCGGCCGCGTTGCGAAGCCCGGCGTGCACCTCGCGCCGGCCGGGATCACCGCGCGCGAGCTGATCGACGAATACTGCGGCGGCATGCTGCCCGGCCACGAGCTCTACGCCTATCTGCCGGGCGGCGCGTCGGGCGGAATCCTGCCGGCGGCGATGGCCGACATTCCCCTCGATTTCGACACGCTCAATGCGCACGGCTGCTTCATCGGCTCGGCCGCGGTGATGGTGCTGTCGCAGCACGACAAGGCGCGCGACGCCGCGCTCAACATCATGCATTTCTTCGCCGACGAGTCGTGCGGCCAGTGCACGCCCTGCCGTGTCGGCACCGCCAAGGCGACCGAGCTGCTCACCGCCCCGCGCTGGGACCAGGCGCTGCTGGAGGAGCTGTCGCAGGTGATGGCGGACGCGTCGATCTGCGGGCTCGGGCAGGCGGCGCCGAATCCGATCCGCTGCGTGGTCAAGCACTTCCCCCACGAGATCGCATGAGGACGCATGAGCGCGGCGCCGCGCGGCTCGCCGCAAGCAGCGAAACCATGGTGAGGACGCGCGATGCCTGATGGCGCCAGCACGATCGAGTTCACGCTCAACGACCGCCCGGTCGCCGCGCAGCCTGGCGAGTCGATCCTGCAGGCCGCCGACCGCCTCGGCGTGCCGATCCCCCGCCTCTGCTACACCGACGGCATGCGCGCCGACGGCAACTGCCGCGCGTGCGTCGTCGAGATCGACGGCGAGCGGGTGCTGGCGCCGTCGTGCTGCCGCGCGCCGAAGGCCGGGATGGTCGTCAGGACCGACAGCCCGCGCGCGACGCACTCGCAGAAGATGGTGCTGGAGCTGCTCGCCTCCGACATGCCTCCCGCGCCGTACCGCCCCGACTCCGAGCTCGAGCACTGGGCGCAGCGGATGGCGATCGGCAGGCCGCGCTTCGCGCCGCGCCGCTCGCCGGACCCGGACCTCTCGCATCCGGCGATCGCCGTCAACCTCGACGCCTGCATCCAGTGCACGCGCTGCGTGCGCGCCTGCCGCGAGTCGCAGGTCAACGACGTCATCGGCTTCGCGTTCCGCGGCGCGCACGCGGAGATCGTGTTCGATCTCGGCGATCCCATGGGCAAGAGCACCTGCGTCGCCTGCGGCGAATGCGTGCAGGCCTGCCCGACCGGCGCGCTGATGCCCGCGCGCGGGGCCGGCGCGGTCGCCGCCGACCGGACGGTCGACTCGGTCTGCCCCTACTGCGGCGTGGGCTGCCAGCTCACCTACCACATCAAGGACGAGAAGATCGTGCGCGTCGAGGGCCGCGACGGCCTCGCCAACCGGAGCCGGCTGTGCGTCAAGGGCCGCTACGGCTTCGACTACGTCGATCATCCGCAGCGCCTCACGAAGCCGCTGATCCGCCGCGACGACGCGCCGAAGTCCGCCGACTTCACGATGGACCCGAACGACGTCGGCCGCGTTTTCCGCGAGGCGACGTGGGAAGAGGCGCTCGATCGCGCCGGCGGCACGTTGCGCGCGATCCGCGACAGCCGCGGCCCGCAGGCGCTGGCCGGCTTCGGATCGGCGAAGGGCAGCAACGAGGAAGCCTACCTGTTCCAGAAGCTGGTGCGCACCGGCTTTCGCACCAACAACGTCGACCACTGCACGCGCCTGTGCCACGCGTCCAGCGTGGCCGCGCTGCTCGAGGGCATCGGCTCCGGCGCGGTGTCGAACCCCGTGCTCGACGTGCTGAAGGCCGAGGTGGTGCTGCTGATCGGCGCCAATCCGGTGGTCAACCATCCGGTCGCGGCGACCTGGATCAAGAACGCGGTCAAGCAGCGGCACGAAGCTGATCCTCGCCGACCCGCGCCGCTCCGAGCTCGCCCGCCACGCGACGCACTTCCTGCAGTTCAAGCCCGACACCGACGTCGCGCTGCTCAACGCGATGATGCACGTGATCGTCGAGGAAGGCCTCACCGACCCGGCGTTCATCGCCGAGCGCACCGACGGCTATGCCGCGCTGAAGAAGAACGTCGAGGGCTACAGCCCCGAGGCGATGGCGCCGCTGTGCGGCATCCCGGCGGCGACGATCCGCGAGGTCGCGCGCCTGTACGCCACGTCGAAGGGCTCGATGATCCTGTGGGGGATGGGCATCTCGCAGCACATCCACGGCACCGACAACGCGCGCTGCCTGATCGCGCTGTCGCTGATGACCGGCCAGATCGGCCGCCCCGGCACGGGGCTGCATCCGCTGCGCGGGCAGAACAACGTGCAGGGCGCGTCCGACTCGGGCTTGATCCCGATGATGTATCCCGACTACCAGCGCGTCGCGAATCCCGACGCGCGCGAGAAATTCGAGCACCTGTGGGGGACGAAGCTCGACCACAAGCCGGGCCTCACCGTGGTCGAGATCATGGACGCCGTGCACGCCGGCACGATTCGCGGCATGTACATCATGGGCGAGAACCCGGCGATGTCGGATCCCGACGTGCAGCACGCGCGCGCCGCGCTGGCCCATCTCGAGTGCCTGGTCGTGCAGGACATCTTCCTCACCGAGACCGCGTACCTCGCCGACGTCGATCCTCCCGGCGTCCGCGTTCCCGGAGAAATCCGGCACGTTCACCAACACCGACCGCCTGGTGCAGCTCGGCCGGCAGGCGCTGCAGCCGCCCGGCGAGGCGCGGCAGGACCTGGAGCTGATCCAGCAGATCGCGCGCCGCATGGGGCTCGACTGGAACTACGCCGGCCCGCGCGACGTGTTCAACGAAATGCGCAAGGCGATGCCGTCGATCGCCGGAATCACCTGGGAGCGCCTGGAGGCCGAGTCGGCGGTCACCTATCCCTGCGAATACGAGGGCGACCCCGGCGAGCGCGTCGTGTTCACCGAGGAATTCCCGACGTCGACCGGCCTTGCGCGATTCGTCCCGGCCGACATCATTCCCGCCGCCGAGCAGCCGGACGCCGACTACCCGATGGTGCTGATCACCGGCCGGCAGCTCGAGCACTGGCACACGGGCAGCATGACGCGGCGCACGACCGTGCTCGACGCGATCGAGCCCGAGCCCGTCGCCTCGCTCAACTCGCTCGATCTCTCGGCGATGGGAATGGCGCCCGGGGACGTCATCACCATCGAATCGCGCCGCGGACGCATCAGCCTGTTCGCGCGCGCCGACGAGGGCACGCCGCGCGGGGCGGTGTTCGTGCCGTTCTGCTTCTACGAAGCCGCCGCGAACATGCTGACCAATCCGGTGCTCGACCCGTTCGGCAAGATTCCCGAGTTCAAGTACTGCGCCGTGCGCGTGAGCGCCGGCGGCGACCTGATCGCGCATTCGAGCTTCGGCGGGGGGCAGATCCTCGCCGACACGCTCGCCGTGGGGTCAGAGCCGTAATAGCGCAACTGGGGTCAGAGCTGTAATGCGACTCCCAGCGATTGATTGAAGCGTAACGCCAAGGACCGCGTCGTACTACAGCTCTGACCCCATTTGCGGTATTACAGCTCTGACCCCAACACAACGAGGACCCGGAATGCCCAGCGATATCGAGATTGCCCAGAAAGCGAAGATGGTCCGCATCACCGAGATTGCGAAGAAGCTCGGCATCCCGGAGGAGCACCTCGTCCCCTACGGCCACTACAAGGCGAAGGTCGCGCTCGACTACATCGAGACGCTGAAGGACAAGCCCAACGGCAAGCTGATCCTCGTCACGGCGATCAGCCCGACGCCCGCGGGCGAGGGCAAGACCACGACGACGGTCGGCCTGGGCGACGCGCTCAACCACATCGGCAAGCAGGCAGTGATCTGCCTGCGCGAGCCCTCGCTCGGGCCGGTGTTCGGGATGAAGGGCGGCGCCGCCGGCGGCGGCTACGCGCAGGTGGTGCCGATGGAGGACATCAACCTGCACTTCACCGGCGACTTCAACGCCATCGGCCTCGCCAACAACCTGCTCGCCGCGCTGATCGACAACCACATCCATCACGGCAACGAGCTCGGGTTCGACGTGCGCCGCATCGCGTGGAAGCGGGTGATGGACATGAACGACCGCGCACTGCGCGACATCGTCGTCTCGCTGGGCGGGCCCGGCAACGGCTACCCGCGCGAGGACGGCTTCGACATCGTCGTCGCCTCCGAGATCATGGCGATCTTCTGCCTCGCCACCAGCGTGCGCGACCTGAAGGAGCGGATCAGCAAGATCGTCGTCGGCTACACCCGCGACCAGAAGCCGATCCTCGCCCGCGACCTGAAGGCGCAGGGCGCGATGACGGCGCTGCTGAAGGACGCGCTGCACCCGAACCTCGTGCAGACGCTGGAGAACAGCCCGGCATTCATCCACGGCGGTCCGTTCGCCAACATCGCGCACGGCTGCAACTCGGTGATCGCAACACAGACGGCGCTGAAGCTCGCCGACTACGTGGTCACCGAAGCCGGCTTCGGCGCCGACCTCGGCGCCGAGAAGTTCATCGACATCAAGTGCAGGAAGAGCGGCCTGCGGCCCGATGCCGTGGTGATCGTGGCGACCATCCGCGCGCTCAAGTTCCACGGCGGGGTCGACGTCAAGGAGCTCAACAAGGAGAACCTGCCCGCGCTGGAGAAGGGCATCGCCAACCTGGAGCGGCACGTCAACAACATCCGCAACCATTACGGGCTGCCGTGCATCGTGTCGATCAACCATTTCACGTTCGACACCGATGCCGAGGTCGACCTGCTGAAGCGCAAGATGGCGCACCAGAGCGCGCCGGTGATCCTGGCGCGGCACTGGGCCGACGGCGGCAAGGGCGCCGCCGACGTCGCGCGCGCCGTGGTCGAGATGATCGAGACCACGCACAGCAACTTCAAGTTCGTCTACGAGGAGTCGGCGACGCTCTGGGACAAGATCACCGCGATCGCCACCAAGATCTACGGCGCGGCGGGCGTGACGGCCGACAGCAAGGTGCGCGCGCAGATCAAGAAGCTGCAGGAGGACGGCTACGGGCACTACCCGGTGTGCGTGGCGAAGACGCAGTACTCGTTCTCCACCGACCCCGCGCTGAAGGGCGCGCCGTCGGGCCACTCGATCAACATCCGCGAGGTGCGCCTCGCGGCGGGCGCCGAATTCGTCGTGATGGTCTGCGGCGACATCATGACGATGCCCGGGCTGCCGAAGGTGCCGGCGGCCAGCGCCATCGACGTCGGCGACGACGGCAAGATCGTCGGGTTGTTCTGACGCGTAGCCCGGGTTGAGCCGGAGGCGAAACCCGGGCTACGCGTGGTGCGCATGCCGACGCATTGCTCCGCGCCCGTTCAGGGATGTTTTTTCCCGGCGAGCTTCACGATGAGTGCCCATTCGCCGGGGTCCACGGGCGTGATCGACAGCCGGTTGCCGCGCTGCAGGATGCGCATCTTCGCCAGGTCGGGGTGCGCGCGCAGCTCGGCCAGCGAAACCAGGCGCGTCTTCTTCACGAACTTCACGTCGACGTTGACCCACCGCGGCGCGGCGGGGCTCGACTTGGGGTCGTAGTGCGGGCTCGTCCTGTCGAACTGCGTCGCATCGGCGTGCGCCGGCGCCGACACCGCGCAGATGCCGGCGATGCCGGGCTCGGGACAGCTCGAATGGTAGAACAGCACCTGGTCGCCGACGTGCATCTCGTCGCGCATGAAATTGCGCGCCTGGTAGTTGCGCACGCCGAACCAGGGCGTGGCCCGGCCCGGCGCCGCCGCGAGGTCGTCGATCGAGAACTCGTCAGGCTCGGACTTCATCAGCCAGTAACGCATCACTCACCCCTCGGCGATCGAGAACGTCGGCGGCGCCGGCCGCCGCCAGGTCACCCGCGCCGCAGCGTGCCCGCCGCCGGCAGACAACTGTCGCCGCGCTCCGCGATAACGTAGCATGATTCCCGGCGGCGCGGATTCCGCCGCGAAGGCCACACCGGAGCCGGCCATGCCTGACCCCATCGGTCTCGAACGCGGACTGACCAACTACGGCGACCCCGACTTCGCCGCCTTCCTGCGCCGGTCGTTCGCGCGCTCGATGGGCATCTCGCCCGATCTCCTCAAGCGGCCGATCGTCGGCATCGCGGTGTCGGGGAGCGGCTTCAACAATTGCCATCGCTCGATGCCGGAACTGACGGACGCCGTGTCGCGCGGCGTCCTGGCGGCGGGCGGGTTGCCGCGGCCGTTCCCCACGATCTCGCTCGGCGAGGTGTTCCTCGCACCGACGGCGATGATGTTCCGCAACCTGATGGCGATGGACGTCGAGGAGATGGTGCGCGCCCAGCCGATGGACGCGGTCGTGCTGATCGGCGGCTGCGACAAGACCGTACCCGCGCAGCTGATGGGCGCCGCCTCGGCCGGCCGCCCGGCGATCCAGCTGGTGACCGGGCCGATGATGACCGGCCGCCATCGCGGCACGCGGCTCGGCGCGTGCACCGACTGTCGCGGCTACTGGGCGAAGTTCCGGGCGGGAACGATCGACGCCGGCGAGATCGCCGCGGTCGAAGGCGAGCTGGCCGTCACGGCGGGAACCTGCGCGGTCATGGGAACGGCGAGCTCGATGGCCTGCATCGCGGAGGCGCTCGGCATGGCGCTGCCCGGGACCGCGGCGATCCCGGCCGTGCATTCGGCGCGGCTGGTCGCCGCCGAGGAAACCGGCAAGGCCGCCGTCCGCCTCATCGGCACACGGCTGACGCCGGATCGGATCATCACCGAGAAGTCGGTCGACAACGCGCTGCGCGTGCTGATGGCGATCGGCGGATCGACCAACGCCGTCGTGCACCTCGCCGCGATCGCCGGCCGGCTCGGCATCGCGCTCTCGCTCGACCGAATCAACCGCATCTCCGACGAGACGCCGGTGCTGGTCGATCTCAAGCCCGTCGGCGACGGCTACATGGAGGACCTGCACGCGGCCGGCGGACTCGGCGCCGTGCTGCGCGAACTGCGACCGCTGCTGCACCTCGACTGCGTCGGCGTCGACGGCGCCACGCTGGCCGAGCGCCTCGACCAGCCCGGCGGCTGGGTCGATCGCAGGATCGTGCGCGCGTTCGCCGAGCCCGTATCGCCGGTCGGCGGGATCGTCGCGCTCCGCGGCAGCCTCGCGCCGGAGGGCGCCATTCTCAAGCGTGCGGCGGCCACGCCGGCCCTCTTCGAAGTCGAGGGCCGCGCCGTCGTGTTCGAAAACCTGGAGGACCTGAGCCGGCGCATCGACGATCCGGAACTCGACGTGCTCCCCAACGACGTCCTGGTGCTGCGCAACGCGGGCCCGCAGGCGGCCGGCATGCCGGAGGCGGGGTATCTGCCCATTCCCGGCAAGCTCGCGCGCGCCGGCGTCAAGGACATGGTCCGCGTGTCGGATGCGCGCATGAGCGGCACCGCCTACGGGACCATCGTGCTGCACGTCGCGCCGGAAGCGGCGGCCGGCGGGCCGCTCGCGGTGGTGCGCAGCGGCGACCGCGTCGCGCTGTCGGTGACGAGGCGCAGCATCGATCTTCTGGTCGAGGACAGCGAAGTCAGGCGCCGGCTCTCCACCTGGTCGCCGCCGCCGCTGCCGGCCCGCGGCTACGCGGCACTCTACTGCCGCACCGTGCTGCAGGCGCCGCAGGGCTGCGATTTCGATTTCCTCGTCGGGGCCAGCTCCCGCGACTGAAGGTTGCGTGGCCGATCGCGGATTCGTTGCAGCTGTGCGCCGCGGCTCTGCCCGGCGGCAGGCAGTCGCGCGCCTCGGCCCAATGGACCGGTCAGATTGTCAGCCGTCGCAGCGTCTCGGGATCGCGGATCACCGCCTTCTGCCGGCCCGGCGGCGCCCCGTACAACCCGGCCGGCGGATTGGTCTCCAGCCGCGACAGCACGGCGGCGTCGCCGCAGAGCTGCCGATCGAAAGTGACGGCGACCCGGTCGCCGGCGACGCTGCCCAGGGTGAAGCACGCCTGCCCCAGCTGCGCGTTGAGCGGCTTCAGAATCCCCCTGGCGACGAGGTCGCCCTCGCTGCCGCTGCCGCCCACCTGCAGTTCGTAGACGCGCGGCTCCTGCTGCGACGCCGGGGTCGCGGCGATGACCGCGGGCAGTCCCAGGAGCTCGCGCCCGATCTCGTCGGCCGCCGTGCCGGCCGGCAGCCCGGCGATCGTGAGCGTGACCTTGCGCCCGGTCACGTTGAGATGCTGGAGGAAGAAGTCGCGCGAAAACTGGTCGGCGATCTTCGTTCCGATCGCCTGCAGCGCTTCGCCTTCGCTCGCCCAGCTGCCCACGCCCTTGGGCAGCGTGGTGTTGAAGTAGATCTCCTCGCCGGTGTCGCGGTCGACGCACTTCACCGTCCACGACGTGAGCGCGTACTTGGTGATGACGACGCCCGAGGCCTCGAGGCGCAGCGAGAGCTTCCGGATCTGCGCCTCGCCCTGCACGGCGAAGTCCGCGCGCTGCGCCGCCGCGCCGGCGTCGTCGGACCAGGTGCGAAAGCCGAACGACTTGATGCGCTCCTTCAGCAGGTTCTCGGCCACCGGCGACGGCTGCGGCTGCGCGTTGGCGGCGTCGGCGTCGCGCACGGTGATCGCCACCGAGATCTTCGGATCGCCGCCGGCGCGGATGAACTGGATGCGCTGGTCGCGCGACATCTCGTTCAGCGACTTCTGCAGCGCCTTCACGTTGACGACGGCCTCGGTGGTCATCGACACGAGGCCGTCCTTGCCGGTGCGCGGCTCGCCTTCGCGGACCGTGGTCGCGATGAAGCTGCCGCTCTGCGCCAGCAGCTTGTCGCGCAGGACGTCGTAGTTCTTCGCGAGCGAGCCGGATTCGAGCATGAGGCCCAACGCCTTTTCGACGAGCTGCGCCTTGGAATCCGCGCGCAGGTCGGTCTGCAGCAGCGTCTTGTCGCTGCCGTAGCGCGGGTCTTTCGGGTCGACGAGACCGACCGCGGAAATCGTCAGCAGGCCGGGGGCGGTCTTCGGCGGCGGCGCACCCGGCGCGACCGGCGCGGGCGCTGACGCAGCCGATGCCGTAGCGGCGGCCGGCGGCGCGGACGCGGCGGGCGCGGATGCGGCCGGCACCGACGCCGCCGGTGCCTGCGCGACTTTCGGCGCATCGGCGCCGGAGCGCTGCTGCACGAACCACACGCCTGCGACGATGGCGGCGACGGCAAGGCCACCGCCGATCGCGATGAGGCCTACCGGTGCCTTCCTGCCCGACGGCGGTGCGGCGGGCACCTCCGCGGCGGCGGGTGCCGGCGCGGCCGGCGCGGGACCGGCAGCTCGCGTCGTGTCGCGACGCGCTTCGCGCGCGGCGGTGGCGGGGGCGACCACCGTCGCCTCCGCCGGCGCGACCACCGTCTCGTCGGCCACCGGGCGTTGCGCCGCCATGGCCGCAGCGAGGGCGGCCGCGAACTCGTCGGCGCTCTGGTAGCGATCCTCGGGGCGCTTGGCCAGCGCCTTGCGCACCAGCGCGTCCATCGCGCCGGGCACCTGCACGTTGAACCGCGACGGCGGCAGCGGCTCCTCCTCCAGCACCTTGTGCATCGTGGCCGTCGACGAGCCGCTGAACGGCCGCTCCCCGGTGAGGAACTGGTAGAGGATGACGCCGGCGGAGAACAGGTCCGAGCGGCCGTCGACGGGCAGCCCGAGGATCTGCTCCGGCGACATGTAGGCCGGCGTGCCGAGCACCGCGCCGGCCTGCGTCATGTTCGACGTCTCGATGTGCGCGATGCCGAAATCGGCGACCTTGACGGTGCCGTCCTCGATCACGACGACGTTGGCGGGCTTGATGTCGCGGTGGACCACCCCCTGCCGATGCGCGTAGCCGAGCGCCGCCAGGATCTGCGTCATGATGCGCACGATGTCGGCGCTCGTGAAGCGCTCGTTGGTGAGGAAATAGTCCTTGAGCTCGCGCCCTTTGAGGAATTCCATCGCGATGTACCAGACGCCGGCTTCCTCGCCGAAATCGTAGATCGCCACGATGTTGGGATGCGCGAGCCGCCCGGCCGCCTGCGCCTCGTGGCGGAAGCGCGCGATCACGTCCTGCCCCTGCTCGCTCTCGAGCTGGTCGGTGCGGATGGTCTTGAGCGCGACGGAGCGCTTGATCAGCGGATCGAAGGCCTCGTACACCACGCCCATCGCGCCGCGCCCGAGCTCGCGCCGGATCTCGTACTTGCCCAGTCGTTCCAAGGCTGCCATGCGTCGCTCCCGCGGTTGCCCGCCCGTCGTTGGGTTCCGGATCAGCCGTGCGCGCCGCAGGCCTACTTCGCCGCCGGCTTCTTCGGCGCCGTGCCCTTGGGCTCCGCCAGCCCCGCGTTGCGGCAGTAGTCCGCATAGAGCGTGGCCACCACCTCGTCCGCCTGCTCGTTCACGAGGGTAAGCGCCATGCGCCCGACATCGGCGCCGGCGTAGGAACTGGACGCGGCCTGCGCGTCGGAGATCGTCTTGCCGTTGCTGCCCGACAGCGTGAAGCCCATGCGCACCGTGACCTGGTTGACGGCGATCACCGGATTGCGCGAGGCCTCCGAGGAGATGAGCCCGCGCAGCACGAAGCTCGCCCCGAGGCGCTTCGCGGCGCCGAGCGCGGCGTCGGGATCGTTGCGGAAATAGGCGTCGATCTCCGCCTGCGCGACCTGCTTCCTGATCTCCTCGGGCGTGTACGTCGCGAGCCCCAGCGAGCGCAACCGCCCGTTGATCGCCTGGAAATGCGGGCCGTAGTTCTGCTGCTGCGCGCTGACGAAGCCGTTGGCCCGCTCTTCGCCTATGATCACCATGATCTTCCTGCCCTTCAGGTCGGCGCGGCACGGGGTGGACAGCTGCTCGGCGATGCGCCCGGCGCGGGCCGCCTGCGCCGCCTGCTCCGCCTTGTCGTCGGCATCCGGCTGCGAGAACTTGAAACCCTGCGCGCACGCCGGTTCCGCGGCCACCAGGGCCGCCAGCAGGAACAGCGCGAAGAGAGGTCCCGGTCGCATGGCCGCCTCGAGGATCAGGAAGGGCGCGTCGCTTTCGACGTCGTGATGCAGGTTATTCCAACGCGCAGCGGAAATCCAGTCGTCATATTTTGGCCGTGAAAACGCCTTATACTTGGCCCATGAACCGGCTTCGCCGCGCGCATGGCTGACGACGCCCGCAACCTGGCGGTCCTGTTCGCCGACGTCGCCGGCAGCACGCGCCTGTACGAAGCGCTGGGCGACGCCGAGGCCCTCGCCACGATCGGCCGCTGCCTCGATCTCGTCCGCACCGTGAGCGAGGGTCACGGCGGGAGGCTGATCAAGACCATCGGCGACGAGGCGATGGTCATGTTTCCCGACGCCGACCAGGCCGCCGAGGCGGCGGCCGAGATGCAGGCCCGGATCTCCGGGCAGCCGCCGGCCGGCCGCGCGCGGATAGCGATCCGGGTGGGTTTCAATTTCGGCCCGGCGATCGAGCGCGACAACGACGTGTTCGGCGACTCGGTCAACGTCGCGGCGCGGATGGTGGGCCTCGCCAAGGGCGAGCAGGTGATCCTGTCGGCGCAGACCTTCGCCGCGATGGCCCCGTCGCTGCGCGCGCGCGTGCGCCAGATCGACTCGCTCACCGTGAAGGGCAAGCACGACGACATCGCAATCTACGAGTTGCTGTGGCAGGACTCGGAGGCCGAGCTGACCGCGATATCGACGCGGCCGCGGGTGGTCCCGGCGCACATCCGGCTGCGCCACGGCGCGCGCGAGATCGAGCTGGACGAGGCACGCCCGTCGTGCACGCTCGGCCGCGATGCGCAGAACGACGTGGTGATCGCCGACAAGATGGCCTCGCGGATGCACGCGCGCATCGAACGCCGCCGCGACAAGTTCGTGCTGGTCGACCAGAGCACGAACGGCACGTTCGTCGCCATCGACGGCGAGCCGGAGGTCCAGCTGCGGCGCGAGGAGCTGATGCTGCGCGGTCGCGGGCGGATCACCTTCGGGCACGCCGGCGAGGACGCCGCGGGCGAGACGCTGGAATTCTTCGTCAGCGCGCAGGTGCCTCTGAAGCCGGCCGGCGCGGCCTGACGGCAGGCGTCGCCGACGATATCCGCCGCGCGGCCCCGCTCAGGCGCCGCGGGGTTGCCGGCAATGCTCCCGGATGACGGCGACGCCGTCGGTCGTCAGGTCGATCTCGAGGTCGGGCGCCCGCCGCGGGCGCAGGTTCCGGTCCATCAGTGCCCCGCAACGAACCCGAGGCCCAGCGCCGCGAGCTCGTCGATCTCTGCCCCGGTGTACCCCCAGTCGACGAGCGCGTCGCGCCCGCCGGCGCCGCGTTCCGGCGGTGCGCGGCGCACGGCGCCGGGCGTGCGCGAGAAGCGCGGCGCCGGCGCGGGCTGCGTCACGCTGCCGACGCTCACGTGGGCACCGCGCGCAACGGCGTGCGGATGCCGCGCGGCCTCGGCGAACGTGAGCACGGGCGCGAAACACGCGTCGGATCCCTCGAAGGCGCGGCACCATTCGTCGAGGGTCCGCGTGCGGAAGGCCGCGGCGAAGCGCTCGCGCAGGCGCGGCCAGCCGGCGCGGTCGTGCTGCGCGGGCAGGGCCTCGCCGGCGAGCCCGAGGCGCGCGAGCAGCTCGGCGTAGAACCTCGGCTCGATCGAGCCGATCGCGACATGGCGGCCGTCGCTCGTCTCGTAGGCGTCGTACCACGGCGCGCCGGAGTCGAGGATGTTCTCGCCGCGCGCGTCGCTCCACTGCCGCGCCGCCTGCATGCCCCAGAACATCGTCGTCAGCAACGCGGCTCCGTCGACCATCGCCGCATCGACGACCTGCCCCTTGCCGGAGCGCTGCGCCTCGAGCAGCGCGCACGCGATGCCGAAGGCGAGCAGCATGCCGCCGCCGCCGAAGTCGCCGACGAGATTGAGCGGCGGCACCGGCGGACCGCCCGCGCGGCCGATGGCATGCAACGCGCCCGACAGCGCGATGTAGTTGATGTCGTGCCCGGCCCGCGCGGCGAGCGGTCCCTGCTGCCCCCAGCCGGTCATCCGCCCGATCACGAGCCGTGGGTTGCGCGCCAGCAGCACGTCGGGCCCCAGACCCGCGCGCTCCATCACGCCCGGGCGGAAGCCTTCGATCACCGCATCGGCCCGGGCGACGAGCGCGAGCGCTGCCGCCACGCCCGCGGGTGTCTTGATGTCGAGCGTGACCGAGCGCCGGCCGCGCAGCATCGGCTCGAACCCGCGCTCGCGGCTGACGCCGAGCCCCGGGTCGCTGGTGCGATCGACCAGCAGGACGTCGGCGCCCATGTCGGCGAGCATCATCGCGCAGAACGGCCCCGGCCCGATCGCCTCGAATTCCAGCACGCGCACACCGGCAAGGGGTCCCATGGATTTCGTGGCCTCGGCGAAGGAAGGGCAGGTGGGATGCGCGGGACGGAGACGCGGCGCTGCTCGCGGCGGCGCCTGCCGGCGCCGCGCCGTCTCACGCAGAAGAAAGGGGTGTCCCCCGCAATGCCGTGCCGTCCGTCATCTTGAACCTGGGTTCAAGAGGGTCGCCTGCCGGGGCCTTCAGGCGCTTCCGCGTGGGAGCGCACACCAGCCCGCTAAAGGCGCGGCAACCTCGCTAAGTAGCATTGGCTCAAAGAGTATTTGGACGACTCGAACACCGCAGGGAACGTTGAAGGCTCGGTCTCGACGCGACCGCAGGCTCAGGGGCGCGTCGGTTCCGTCTCGCGCGCCGCCAGCGCCTGATCGATGGCAGCATGCATCGCTGCGATTCTACGCCGCGCGGGGGTGTCGTCAATCGCGGGCGCCGCGGACTCGGCTTTCGGCGCGCGCGCCTCGCTCTTCGCGCGCAGCAGGTCGTGCGCGATGTTGAGCGCGGCCATCACGGCGATGCGCTCGGACCCCGCGATCCGGCCGGCGTCGCGGATCTCGCGCATGCGCCGGTCGAGGAAACCCACCGCATCCATCAACTGGGCCCGCTCGGCCTCGCGGCAGGCCACCTTGTAGTCGCGGCCGAGCAGCGACACGTCGAGCATCACCGGCGCATCACCGCCGGGGGCGGGCTTCGCGGTCATGGTGCCCCCTTGGCGCTGCGCGCCTTCCCCCCGAGGGGGAGCAAATCGCGCTTGGGGCGGCCCGGCGCGCTCATGGTGCCCCCTTGGCGCTGCGCGCCTTCCCCCCGAGGGGGAGCAAATCGCGCTTGGGGCGGCCCGGCGCGCTCATGGTGCCCCCTTGGCGCTGCGCGCCTTCCCCCCGAGGGGGAGCAAATCGCGCTTGGGGCGGCCCGGCGCGCTCATGGTGCCCCCTGGGCGCTGCGCGCTCATTCGGCGGGTTCGGGCAGGCGCGCGAGCAGGGCGTCCAGGCGCTGCGCCGCGGCGGCGGCGCGCTCGTTCAACGCGCGGTTGCGATCCTGCGCGGCGGCGAGATCGCGCCGCAGCGTCTCGTTCGCGGCGCGCAGCTCGCCCGCGTGGGCGACGAGCGTGGCGACCTTGCCCTCGAGCAGCGAGAGATCGCGCTCGATGCCGGAATCGGCCGCAGCGGGTGGCGTTGTCATCGGGACACTATAGGGGGAGCGCGCGCGCGGCGTCAACCGGACGGCGCCTCCCCCGTCGCGAGCGGCTCGTAGGCCACCCGCACGATTTCGAGCTGCTCGGCGCCGGCGGGCGTGCGCAGCGTCACCTGGTCGCCTTCGCGCGCCCGGAGCAGCGCCTTCGCCATCGGCGCCACCCAGCTGATGTACCCGCGCGCGGTGTCGATCTCGTCGACGCCGACGATGTGCACGGTGCGCTCTCTCCCGCTCCCGTCGCGCACCGTGACCGTCGCGCCGAAGTACACCTGGTCGGCGCTGTCGTCGTCGCGGCGCGCGAGGGGATCGACGACTTCCGCGGCATCGAGACGCACCATCAGGAAGCGGATGCGGCGGTCGATCTCGCGCAGACGCTTCTTGCCGTAGATGTAGTCGCCGTTCTCCGAGCGGTCGCCGTTGGAGGCCGCCCACGCCACCGTCGCCACCAGCTCGGGCCGGTCCTTCCTGACCAGCCGCTCGAGCTCCGCGTTGAGGCGGGCGAAGCCGCCGGGCGTCATGTAGTTGCGCGCGCCGGCGGGCAGCGGCGCGGACGACAGCGGCTCGTCGCCCTGCGCGTCGTCTTCGTCCGCTTCCCGTGTGAACGCCTTGCTCATGACCTCGCCGCCGCGACCCGTCCCGGAAGCCGGGGAGGCGGATTATAGGCGCGCGCGCCGCGGCTGCGCCAACCGCCGTGCCGGCGCACCGCGCGGCCTGCTATAATCCGCGCCCTTTCAAACACTTGCCGTTTCGCCGCGACGCGCAGCGCCGCGCGGCCCCCGCCGTGACCAGGAAGCTCTACATCCGCACCTTCGGCTGCCAGATGAACGAGTACGACTCGGACAAGATGGCCGACGTGCTCGCCGCCTCCGACGGCCTCGCGCTGACGGACCGGCCGGAGGACGCCGACGTCATCCTGTTCAACACGTGCTCGGTGCGGGAGAAGGCGCAGGAGCGCGTGTTCCACGACCTCGGCCGCGTGCGCGAGTTGAAGGCGGCGCGGCCGGACCTGATCCTGGGCGTGGGGGGCTGTGTCGCGAGTCAGGAGGGCGCGGCAATCGTCCGCCGCGCGCCGTACGTGGACGTGGTGTTCGGCCCGCAGACGCTGCACCGGCTGCCGCAGCTGATCGCGCAGCGGCGCGCGACCGGGCAGGCGCAGGTCGACGTGAGCTTCCCGGAGATCGAGAAGTTCGACCACCTGCCGCCGCCGCGCGTGGACGGCGCGTCGGCGTTCGTGTCGATCATGGAAGGCTGCAGCAAGTACTGCAGTTTCTGCGTGGTTCCGTACACGCGCGGCGAGGAGGTCTCGCGGCCGTTCGAGGACGTGCTGACCGAGATCGCCGACCTCGCCGACCAGGGCGTGACGGAGGTCACGCTGCTCGGGCAGAACGTCAACGCCTACCGCGGCGCGCTGCCGGACGCCACCGGCGTCGCCGATTTCGCGCTGCTGCTCGAGACCGTCGCGGAGTTCGACGGCATCGAGCGCATCCGCTACACGACGTCGCACCCGAAGGAGATGAGCCCGCGCCTGATCGCGGTCTATGCGAAGCTGCCGAAGCTCGTGTCGCACCTCCACCTGCCGGTGCAGTCGGGCTCCGACCGCGTGCTGGCCGCGATGAAGCGCGGCTACACGGCGCTCGAATACAAGTCGATCGTGCGGCGGCTCCGCGCCGCGCGCCCCGACCTGTCGCTCACGACGGATTTCATCGTCGGCTTTCCCGGCGAAACGGATGCCGACTTCGAGGAGACGCTGCGGCTCGCGCGCGACGTCAACTTCGACGGCGCCTTCAGCTTCGCCTACAGCTCGCGCCCGGGCACCCCGGCCGCCGATTTCGCCGACCCGGTGCCGGCCGCGCTGCAACAGGCACGGCTCATGCGCCTGCAGGCGCTGCTCGATGCGCAGTACCGCGCCTACAGCCAGGCGATGGTCGGCAGCCGCCAGCGCGTCCTCGTCACCGGGCCCGCGGTCAAGGATCCGCGCGAGCTCGCCGCCCGCACCGCCAACAACCGCGTCGTGAACTTCGGCGGCGATGCGGCACTCATAGGCACCTACGCCGACGTCACGATCAAGGCCGCGCTGCCGCATTCGCTGCGCGGCGAGCTGGCCGCTCTCTGACGTCTAGGCCCCGGCGCCGGCGCGCGTGCGCCCCGGCACCGACTCACGCCCTCGAGGTTGCCCCATGAATCGATGTCCCGCACCGCTCCCGACCCGGTCTCGCGCCGTTGCGTCCTCGGCGCTCGCCTACTGCCTCTTCCTGCTCGCCGGATGCGCGAGCGTGCCGGCCGCCCCGGGCGGCGCCGAGCCCGGCAAGCCCGCGGGTGCCACCGACCCCGGCCGGCCCGCAGGCGCCGCGGGCCCAGCCGCGCCGGGGGCCGCCGCGGCCGCCGTGCCGGGCCAGCCGAAGGCGTTCGCCGAGGTGATCAAGGACGCGACCGAGCTTCCCGGGCTGTTCCGCGTATGGCAGAAGGACGACAAGGTCTGGCTCGAGGTCGCGCCCGAGCAGCTCGACGTGCCGTACTTCTTCTCGATCAACCAGAGCACGGGGATCGGCGAGAAGTTCTTCCTCGCCGGCCTCATGAACGACAGCCATCTCGTCGCCTTCCGCAAGGTCGGCCCGAACATGCAGCTGCTGGCGCTCAACATGCGCTACTTCGCGCAGCCGAACACGCCGCAGGCGCTCGGCGTGCGCGAGGCGTTTTCCGACAGCCTGCTGGCGAGCGTTCCGCTGGTGTCGCAGCCGCACCCTGAGCGTAAGTCGGTGCTGATCGAGGTCAATACGCTGCTGCTCGCCGACATCCCCGGCGCCAACGGCGACCTCGAGCGCACCTACCGGCAGCCCTACGCGTTCGACCCGCGCAACTCGAGCATCACCAAGGCGCGCTCGACGCCGGAGCAGACGTCGTTCAACGTCAACGCCCACTACGCGCTGTCGCGGGTGAGCCAGCCGCCCGCGGTCCCGGGCCCGACGCCGATGACGCCGCCGCCGGCGACCGTGCCCGACATCCGCAGCCTGTTCCTGGGCTGGTACTACAACTTCGCCAAGCTGCCCGACGAGCCGATGGCCCCCCGCCTCGCGGACGACCGCGTCGGCTACTTCGGCACCTGGCGCTTCGACTACACCAACGACAACGCGCTTACCCCGCGGGTCAACTACATCAACCGCTGGCGGCTGGAGAAGGCGGACCCGGCGGCGCCGCTGTCCGAGCCGAAGCAGCCGATCGTCTACTGGCTCGACAAGAACATCCCCGAGCGCTACCGCGAGACGGTGATGGCCGGCGTCCTGGAGTGGAACAAGGCCTTCGAGCGCATCGGCTTCAAGAACGCGGTGCAGGCGAAAATCCAGCCCGACGACGCCGACTGGGTGACCATCGACGCGAGGCACGCGTCGATCCGCTGGATGACCACGGCGCGGCCGTCGTTCGGAGGCATCGGCCCGTCGCAGGTCGATCCGCGCACCGGGGAGATCCTCGACGCGGACATCGGCGTCGATCCGACGCGCCTGCGCAGCCGCCGGATCCAGCGCGTCGAGCAGGTTCCGCAGCCGATCACCCCGTTCGGCAACCGCGCCATGGTCTGCCAGATCGACGACTTCGCGGCGGCGGAGATGGGATTCGCCCTCGATCTGCTCGAGGCCCGCGGCGAGATCGAGCCCGACAGCCCCGAGGCCGAGGCCTTCGTGCTGGAAGACCTCAAGGACGTCGTGATGCACGAGGTCGGCCACACGCTCGGCCTGCGCCACAACTTTCGCGCATCGACCGTCTATACCCAGGCGCAGTTGAACGACCCGGAGTTCACCAGGGCCAACGGCATCTCGGGCTCGGTCATGGAGTACAACGCGATCAACATCGCGCTCCCGGGCGAGCGGCAGGGGTCGTACGCGATGGGCACGCTGGGGCCGTACGACTACTGGGCGATCGAGTACGGCTACAAGCCGATCGCGGCCGGCGAGGAGGCCGCGGAATTGAAGCGCATCGCGGCGCGCAACACCGAGACTCTGCTCGCCTACTCCACCGACGAGGACGTGGCGGCGGCCATCGACCCGGATGCGAGCATGGGCGATCTCGGCGACGATCCGCTGGGCTTCGTGTCGCGCCGGGTCACGCTCGCGCGGGAGCTGCTCGACCGCTGGCAGGACCGGCAGTTGAAACCCGGCGAGAACTACTCGGTGCTGCGCCGGAACATCGGCCGCGGCCTGACGCAGGTGGGCGCCTCGAGCATGATCGCGGCGCGCTACGTCGGCGGCGTCACCGTCGTGCGCGACCACGCCGGATCGCCGCGGCCCCCGCTCTACCCGGTCTCGCCGCAGCGCCAGCGCGATGCCCTCGCGCTGCTGGCCGCGGGGCTGTTCTCGTTCGACAGCTTCCGCTTCAAGCCGGAGTTCATGCAGCGGCTCACCCAGGACTACCTCGACCGCGGCGACTCGTTCGACGTCGGGCTCTCTTCCGGCGGCATCGACTACTCGCTGCCCACGCAGGTGCTCGCGATCCAGCGCAGCGTGCTGAACCAGCTGATGAGCGAGATCGTCGCCCAGCGCATCCTCGACAGCCAGGCCAAGCTGCCGAAGCCGGAGCAGGCGTTCCGGCTCGCCGAGCTCTACGGCGGGCTGCAGGCGGCGATCTGGAGCGAGTTGAAGAGCGGCAAGGACATCGACCTCTTCCGCCGCAACCTGCAGCGCGAGCACGTGAACAAGGTTGCCGGCGCGCTGGTGCGGCCCTCGGGGTCGATGCCCGCCGACGCGCGCAGCCAGCTCCGCGTGCAGGCGAAGCTGCTGCGCGCCGACCTCGCCGCGGCGAGCGCGAAGAACGGCTTCTCGCCGGAGGCGAAGGCGCACATCGCCGAGGCGATCTCGCTCCTCGACGAAACGCTCAAGGCGCCGATCGTGCGGCAAGGCGTATGAGCTCCCCGGCGAGGGGCCCCGCGCGCAGCGTGGGGATCGACGGTCAAGCGAATACGCCGGGCGGCCGACGCGCTGCCGTCGCCGGGCACGGGCGGCGCAATGAGGCCGCGGTGTAGCCATGGCGACCCGCCGCGACCGCCAGCAGCTCTCGCTCGCGCCGCTCGACAACCGCGTGCTCGCCAACCTGTGCGGGCCGCTGGACGCGAACCTGAAGCAGATCGAGGCCGCGCTCGACGTCACGATCACCCACCGCAGCGGCGCGTTCACGCTCGCCGGGACGCCGGCGCAGACCGCGCGGGCGGCGCAGGCGCTGGAGCGCTTCTATGCGCACGCCGAAAAGCCGCTGTCGGTCGACGACATCCAGCTCGGCCTGATCGAGCTCTCCGCGCAGCACGGCGCGGGCGCGCCGGCCGCGGACGGCGAAGGGCCCGGACTGCTCACGCGGCGCGCCGACCTCCACGGCCGCACGCCCAACCAGACCTTGTACCTGCGCGACATCAAGGAGCACGACATCACGTTCGGCATCGGGCCGGCAGGCACCGGCAAGACCTACCTCGCGGTCGCCTGCGCCGTCGACGCGCTGGAGCGCGACGCGGTGAAGCGGCTGGTGCTGGTGCGCCCCGCGGTCGAGGCCGGCGAGCGCCTCGGCTTCCTTCCCGGCGACCTCGCGCAGAAAGTCGATCCCTACCTGCGCCCGCTCTACGACGCGCTGTACGACCTGATGGGCTTCGACAAGACCGGCAAGCTCTTCGAGCGCGGCACCATCGAGATCGCGCCGCTCGCCTACATGCGCGGCCGCACGCTCAACCACTCGTTCATCATCCTCGACGAGGCGCAGAACACCACGCCCGAGCAGATGAAGATGTTCCTCACCCGCATCGGCTTCGGCACCAAGGCCGTGATCACCGGCGACGTGACGCAGATCGACCTCGCCCGCGGGCAGAAGAGCGGCTTGATCGAGGCCGACCGCATCCTCGCCGGCGTGCGCGGCATCGCCTTCACCCGCTTCACCAGCGCCGACGTCGTCCGCCATCCGCTGGTGCAGAAGATCGTCAACGCCTACGAGCGCGACGCCGAGGCGAAGAAGCCCGCGGGCGGCGGCGATCGCTGATGCCCGGCGCAACCGGCCCGCAATGAAACCCGGTGCGGCCCGCCCGCGCCTGTCGCTGGCGGTCCAGTACGCTGTCGCCGCGGCGGCATGGCCGGCCGCCGCGCAGCTGCGCCGGTGGGTGCGGGCGGCGCAGGAGCGCGACGCGGCGCTCACCGTGCGCTTCGTCGGCACGCGGGAAGGGCAGACGCTCAACGCGATATTCCGCGGCAAGGACTACGCCACCAACGTGCTCACGTTCGTGTACGATGACGTCTCGCCGCTCGCCGGCGACATCGTCCTGTGCGCGCCGGTGGTGCGGCGCGAGGCGAAGGCCGAAGGCAAGACACTGACCGATCACTGCGCTCACCTCGTCGTTCACGGCATGCTGCATCTCCAGGGCCTCGACCACGACACGCCGCGCGCCGCCCGGTCGATGGAGGCGCGCGAGCGCACCATCCTCGCCACCCTCGGCGTGCCGGACCCGTACGCGGTGCCGTACGGGCGGCCGGGCGGGTACTGAGATGGACGACAGCGGCGACAAGGCGAGCGCCAAGCCCACGCTGCTCGAGCGGCTGTCGGCGTTCCTCACGCGCGAGCCCGAGGACCGCGAGGAGCTCCTCGAACTGCTGCACGGCGCCTTCGAGCACAAACTGCTCGACGCCGACGCGCTGTCGATGATCGAGGGCGTGCTGTCGGTGTCCGAGATGACGGTGCGCGACATCATGATCCCGCGCTCGCAGATGGACGTCGTCTCGCAGGACGACGCGCCGCCCGAGTTCATCCCGCTGGTGCTCGAGACGCGGCACTCGCGCTTCCCGGTCGTCGGCGAGAACAAGGACGACGTGGTCGGCATCCTGCTCGCGAAGGAGCTCCTCAACTACTACGCCAACCCCGAGGGCTTCGACCTGCACGACACGCTGCGCCCCGCGGTGTTCGTCCCGGAATCGAAGCGCCTGAACGTGCTGCTGCGCGATTTCCGCGCCAACCGCAACCACATGGCGATCGTCGTCGACGAGTACGGCGGCGTCTCCGGGCTCGTCACGATCGAGGACGTGCTGGAGCAGATCGTCGGCGACATCGAGGACGAGTACGACTTCGACGAGAGCGAGGACAACATCATCGCCGAAGCCAACGGCCGCTTCCGGATCAAGGCGCAGACGGAGATCGGCGACTTCAACACCCATTTCCGCACCGATTTCGCCGACGACGAGTTCGACACCGTCGGCGGCCTCGTGCTGCAGGCCTTCGGCCGGCTGCCCAAGCGCGGCGAGAGCACGACCATCGGCGGCCTGCGCTTCCGCGTGATCCGCGCCGACAGCCGGCGCCTGCACACGCTGCAGGTCGAGCCGGTGCACGCGGGCACGGCCGGCGGCACGGCGCCCGCGCCGGCGGACGACGCGTGAGATCGCCGCAGGCTGCGGCCGCGCGGCGGCGCTGACGCCGATGGCGACCGCGGGCGTGGCGCGGACGCTGCTGGCGGCCGCGGCCGGTGCGGCGACGGTGTTCGGCTTCGCGCCGTTCAACCTTCCCGGCGTGGCGATCGTCGGGTTCGCCGCGCTGATGACCCTGTGGCTGGATGCGAGCCCGCGCGACGCCGCGCGGTCCGGTTTCGCGTTCGGCCTCGGCCTGTTCGGGGCCGGCGCGTCCTGGGTCTACGTCGCCATCAACACGTTCGGCGGCATGCCGATGCCGCTGGCCGCGATCGGCACGGCGATCTGGACTGCGTACCTCGCCCTCTTCCCCGCCCTCACGGGATGGCTGGCGACGCGCTTCACCGCCGCGGCCTCGCTGCCGCGCGTGCTCGCGGCTGCCGCGATCTGGACGCTCGCGGAGATGTTCCGCGGCACGGGCTACACCGGCTTCCCCTGGCTCGTGCTGGGCTACGCGCAACTGCCGCCCGACGGCGTGGCGAGCCCGCTGGCGGGCTACGCGACGCTCGGCGGCGTGTGGCTCGTCACGCTCGCCGCGACGCTCGCCGGCGGCGCGCTCGCGCTGGCCGTCCATGCGTTCGCGACGCCGGCGCGAAGGCGCGGCCTCGCGCTGCTCCTCGGGAGCGCGGCGATCGCCGCCGGCGGCAGCATCGCCGCGGGCATCGAATGGACGGCGCCGCACGGCGCGCCCGTCGCCGTTTCGCTGGTGCAGGGCAACGTGCCGCAGGAGACCAAGTTCGACCCGAACCTGCGCGACGAGACGTTCCGCATCTACGTCGATCTGGTGAGCGAGTCCCGCGGCCGCCTCGTCGTGCTGCCCGAGAGCGCGTTCCCGGTGTTCGCCGACGAGGTGCCCGATCACGTGCTGGTGCACATGCTGCGCACCGCGACCGCGCGCGACGGCGACGTCCTGGCCGGCGTGTTCACCGCCGAGCCGCCGCTGCCCGGGCGCGCCGAGCCGCGCTACTACAACAGCGTGGTGAGCCTGGGCAGCGGCGACGTCCAGCTCTATCGCAAACGGCACCTCGTGCCGTTCGGCGAAACGATCCCGCTGGAGTTCCTCGCGGGCTGGTTCATCCGCAGCGTGCTGGCGATTCCGCTCGCGGAGCAGACACCAGGCGACTGGGCGCAACCGCCGATAGCCGCCGCCGGCCAGCGCGTGGCCGTCAACATCTGCTACGAGGACGCCTTCGGCGGCGAGCTGCGCAGCCAGGCCGCCAACGCGACCCTGCTCGTCAACGTCACCAACGACGCCTGGTACGGCCGCTCGCTCGCGGCCGTGCAGCACAACCAGATCGCGGCGATGCGCGCGCTCGAGACCGGCCGCCCGCTGCTGCGCGCGACCAACACCGGCATCACGTCGGCCATCGACCATCGCGGCCACGAGATCGCGCGGCTGCCCTGGTTCACGCGCGGCATCCTCGAGCTCGCGATCGCCGGGCGGCAGGGCGTGACGCCCTACGTGCGCTGGGGCGACGCGGTCGCCATCGCGCTGGCGGCGCTGCTGCTCGCCGTGGCGGCGCTCGCGTCCGCGCGCGCCGGCCGGTCGCACGGACGTCTCGCGCCTCGAGCCGCGCCATGACCGCCCCTGCTTCCGCTCTGCCCGCGTATGGAATCCGCCGCGGCGAGCCCGCCTGGTTTTCCACGCTGCGGGTCGTGGAGCGCCACGTCGGCGCGCTGGCCGCGCTGCTGTTCGTTCCGCTCAACGGGCCGCTCGTCGGCCTGGCGCTCGCCAGCTGCTGCATCCGCCTGTTCGCCATCGAGGGGATCAATCACTGCTATTTCTCGCACCGCGCGTACAAGGCGGGCCGCACGGTCCCGTTCGTGCTGGCGCTCGTCGCCGCCCAGGGCGGGCAGCGCGGCAGCCTGTGGTGGGCGAGCAGGCACCGCGACCACCACAGTTATGCGGACACCGCGCGCGACCCGCATTCGCCGGTTGCGCACCCGTTCGTCGAGGCGTACGCGACATGGCTTCACAAGCCCGAAAACGCCGCGTGCAACCTCGACGACATTCCCGACTTCGCGCGGTACCCGGAACTGCGCTGGCTCGACCGCTTCTACCTGCTGCCGTTCTACGGCGGAGCGCTGCTGTGTTTCCTTGCCGGCCACTACGGCTGGCTCGGTCCCGACGTCGACGGCGTCGCCGCATTGCTGTGGGGCTTCTATTTCCCTTCGTGCTTCGTGCTGCACGCGACGTCGATGGTCAACACCTTCGCGCACATGCCCGATTTCCCCGGCGGCTACCGGCGCTACGACGTCGGCGACCGGTCGGTCAACCGGCCATTGCTCGCCCTCTTCACGCTGGGCAGCGGATTCCACAACAATCACCACCGTCATGCCGCAGCGGCCCGCGCCGGGTTCGCCTGGTACGAGATCAACATGACTTACCGCTTGCTGTGGCTGCTGCAGGCGGTCGGCGTCATTCGCGAGCTCAAGGGCACGCTTCCCGACGAGGTCCTGGTCGAGGGCGGGTTGAAGCCGCGACGGCGGACGCCGTGAGCGGGCCCGCGTGAGCGAGACGCTCCGGCGCGTCCCACGTCATGCGCGGCGCGGCGCGCCGAAAGCTGAAAGGAGTCTGAAAGAGCCTGAGAGGGCCAATTGCCTCCGCCTCCGTTTGGCGTTAGCCTGCAGAGCCCTACCTCCCGACAGGCGAACGTCATGTCCTATTGGAAAGACAATACGGCTCCCCGACCGGCCTCCACGCCCGCATCCACCCCAGAGTCGAAAGCCGAGGTCCGGCCGGACGTCCCCGCGAAGCCCGAACCCGTACCCAGTCCCGCCGCCGTGCCGGTGCCGCGCCCCGACACCGGCCTGCCGCGCAAGGAATCGCTGATCGCCGCCGACATCACCATCGAAGGCAAGATCGAAGGCGGAGGCAGCGTACGCATCGCCGGCAAGTTCAAGGGCGACGCCAGCGTCCAGGGCGACCTCACCATCGAGGCCGGCGCCAAGCTGACCGGCAGCGTGCGCGCCGACAAGGTCACCATCGCCGGCGAGCTCGAAGGCAACGTCGAGGAAGCGTCCCGCATCGATCTGCTGCAGACCGGCATGGTGATCGGCGACCTCAAGGCCGGATCGCTGACGGTCGCCGCCGGCGCCCGCATGCGCGGCCAGGCCGATTTCGGCTGGGACGACGGCAAGAGCCCGAAAGCCGGCAAGCGGAGCAACGGCCACGCTGCGGAGAGCGGCACCGGCTCATGAGCAACGTGCGCCCGGGCAGTCCCGGGGCAACCCGCGCATGTCCGCATTGCCGGGAGACGATCCTCGAGAGCGCGTCCGTCTGTCCGGCCTGCCGGCATCACCTGCGCTTCGGTGCGAGCGCCGAGGCGTCCCCGGTGCCCGCGCTCACGCCACTGCGCATCGAGGGCAGCATCCGGCACCCCGCCGACGGCGAGCCGTGGGAATACACCGTCGTCGTGTCGATCCGCAACGATCGCGACGAGGAAATCGCCCGCAAGCTGATCGGCGTGGGTGCGATGAACCCCAACGAGCAATGCACGTTCACCCTGTCGGTCGAAGCGGTGTCGACCGGGGCGAAGCGCCCCGGCAAAGGCGGCGTGCGGCACTGAGCCGCGGCGCGGTGCCCCGCGCGGCCGCCGGCCGCGGTCAGGGCGTCCCCGCGTCGGAACGAAGCCGGGCCGATGCGCCGCGACTCGTCCACGCGCAGGGAATCTCGGGGCTGTCGAACGCAAGGCGGGAATGATCGGGGTCGGCGTAGTCGTAGGCCCGCGAGGGAAAGTTCAGCACCAGCGCGTCGGTGTCGCCGAGATTCTGCAGCCCGTGCCAGACGCCGATCGGAATGGTGATCAGCGCCGGCCGGGCATCGCCGGCGTGGAGTTCGTTGATGCGGCCGCTTGTGCGGCTCGTCTCGCGCCCGTCGAAGAGGACAACCTTGAGGCTGCCCTGATTGACGAAGAGCCGGTCGATGGTCCGCGCGTGGCAGCTCCACGCACCGATCGCGCCCGGGTAGAGGCGCGATTGATATGCGTGCACGACCGGCAGCCCGGTCGGATCCCATTCCGGGCGGTACCGCTCGGTGATGACGCCGGATCTCGTACAGCCTGCCCTTGCGGATCGGCCGCAGGAGCGGCGAGCCTGTGGCGAGCCTGCGCCAGATCCGCTTGGCGCGCTCGAGCACGGGCCCGGCGGTCGCGGCCCGGATCCGCGCCAGTTCGACGGCCTCGAAATCGCCCTCCCGTTCGATCCGCGCGAGCCACGCGGCCTGTTCGTGACAATGGCGGGCGCGGTACGCGCCGCGCCGCCAGAGCGCGGGGAACTTGACGGCGGTGAGGCGCGGCACGAAGGCGAACGTGCAACCGCGCCGATAGGCGCGCCGCCACAGCTCGCGTTCGGGGTCGGTGCCGAGGTCGCGAAAGTGGCGCCACCCGCCGGCATCGTCGGTCACGCTGCGGCGGTGCGCGACGCAACTCGGCGGCAGCCATGCGCCCGGCCGATAGGCGCTCGTGAGCGGCACCATCTCCGCATACCGGCCGTTCGGGCCGACCATCTCGGTGATCGCATACGCGATGTCGGCACCGGACTGCAGCGCCTCCGCGAGACATTCCAGATGGTGCGGCAGCCAGAGATCGTCGTGTCCGAGATAGGCGATGTACTGTCCCCGGGCCTCGCGCAGTCCCGCGTTGCTCGGTCCGGACTGGCGGCCGGTGTTCGCGGGCAGATTCATCCAGCGCACGCGGCGGTCGCCGATCGCCCGCACGACGGTCTCCGAATCGTCGGTGCAGCCGTCCCCGATCACCAGCAGCTCCAGGTTCGCCAACGTCTGCGCGAGCACGCTGGCGATCGAATACGGCAGCACGCTGCTCCAGTTGTAGGTCGCGATGATGACGGTGTACAGGGGCGACGATGCTGCCATGCGGGAGGTCGCGTATCCGGGATCGCGCCGGCCGGGCGGGCGCGCAGGAGAAGATACGCGATTGCCGAGGGCGCGAGCCGGGCTCGCGGACAGGCGGGCGGCGGGCGGGCGCGGCGCCCGCCCGCCGCCATCGCCTGCGCGGGGACCGGCGATTACCGGTAAAATCGCCCGCTATCGCAGCATGTGCGCGGTGCCATCCCTCTTCGCCCGACGATGCCGACCTTCCAGCAGATCATCCTCATCCTCCAGGACTACTGGGACCGCCAGGGGTGCGCGCTGCTGCAGCCGTACGACATGGAGGTCGGCGCCGGCACCTCGCACACGGCGACATTCCTGCGCGCACTCGGGCCGGAGCCGTGGCGCGCCGCGTACGTGCAGCCGTCGCGCCGGCCGAAGGACGGCCGCTACGGCGAGAACCCGAACCGCCTGCAGCACTACTACCAGTACCAGGTGGTGCTGAAGCCCTCGCCGCCCGACATCCTCGACCTCTACCTCGGCTCGCTCGCGGCGCTCGGCTTCGATCTCGCGAAAAACGACGTGCGCTTCGTCGAGGACGACTGGGAGAACCCGACACTCGGCGCGTGGGGCCTCGGCTGGGAGGTCTGGCTCAACGGGATGGAAGTGACGCAGTTCACCTACTTCCAGCAGGTCGGCGGCCTCGACTGCAACCCGGTCACCGGCGAGATCACCTACGGGCTCGAGCGCCTCGCGATGTACCTGCAGGGCAAGGAGGACGTGTTCGACCTCGTCTGGACGCAGTGGCAGGAGCGCGGAGCCACGCGCCGGCTCACCTACCGCGACGTCTACCACCAGAACGAGGTCGAGCAGTCGACGTACAACTTCGAGCAGTCGAACGCGCCCAAGCTCTTCGAGCTCTTCTCGTTCTACGAGTCCGAGGCGAAGCGGCTGCTCGAGGCGCACCTCGCGCTGCCGGGCTACGAGATGATCCTCAAGGCCGCGCACACGTTCAACCTGCTCGACGCGCGCGGCGCGATCTCGGTGACCGAGCGCGCCGCCTACATGGGCCGCATCCGCACGCTGTCGCGGCTGGTCGCGCAGGCGTACTACGAGTCGCGCGAGGCGCTGGGCTTCCCGATGCTCGGCGCGGACGCGGCAAAGGCCGTCGCATGAGCGCGGCACATTCTCTGACCGTCGAACTGCTCACCGAGGAGCTGCCGCCCAAGGCCCTGAAGCGCCTCGGCGAGGCGTTCGCCGAGAGCATCGTCGACGGCCTGCGCGACCGCGGACTGCTGCAGGCGGCCAGCACCAAGACGCCCTATGCGACGCCGCGCCGGCTCGCGGTGAAGGTCACGCACGTGCTGGCGGTGGCGCCCGACCAGCCGTTCACGCAGAAGCTGATGCCCGCGAGCGTCGCGCTCGACCCGGCGGGCAGGCCCACCGCCGCGCTGCGCAAGCGGCTGCAGGCGCTCGGCCGCGAACGCCTCGCGGACCTGTGGCCGGACGCCGTCGACGGGCCGGACCGCCTCACCCGCGAGCCGGACGGCAAGGCCGATGCGATGTTCCTCAACTCGGTCGCCAGGGGCGCCTCGCTGCAGCAGGGGCTGCAGGCGGCGCTCGATGCCGCCATCGCGAACCTGCCGATCCCGAAGGTGATGACCTACCAGCGGGCGAACGGAGCGAGCGTCAAGTTCGTCCGTCCGGCGCACCGGCTGCTTGCGCTGCACGGCGCCGACGTGGTGGCGGTGACCGCACTCGGCCTCGATGCCGGGCGGGCCACCGACGGTCATCGCTTTCTCGGCCGCCGCGACATCGCCGTCGCGACCGCCGACGCCTACGAGGAAACCCTCGCGGCCGAGGGCAAGCTCACCGCCAGCTTCGCGGCGCGCCGCGCGCGCATCGCCACGCTGCTGGCGCAGGCGGCCGATGGCGCTACCGTCATCATGCCGGATGCGCTGCTGGACGAAGTCACCGCGCTGGTCGAGGGACCGGCCGTCTACGCGGGGACGTTCGATTCCGCTTTCCTGGCGGTGCCGCAGGAGTGCCTGATCCTCACCATGCAGCAGAACCAGAAGTACTTCGCGCTCGCCGACGCGGGCGGCCGGCTGCTCCCGCGCTTCCTCGTCGTCAGCAACATCGAGACCACCGATCCCGCCGCCATCATCCAGGGCAACGAGCGCGTGCTGCGTGCCCGGCTCGCGGACGCCAAGTTCTTCTTCGACCAGGACCGCAGGACGCGGCTCGAGGCGAGGGTGCCGAAGCTCGCGTCCATCGTTTACCACAACAAGCTCGGCGCGCAATTGCAGCGGGTCGAGCGCGTGTGCGGGCTCGCCGGCGCCCTCGCGCCGATCATCGGCGCCGACCCCGTCGCCACGCAGCGCGCCGCGTATCTGGCCAAGGCCGATCTCGTCACCGACATGGTGGGCGAGTTTCCCGAGCTGCAGGGGCTGATGGGACGCTACTACGCGCAGCACGACGGCGAGGCGGCCGACGTCGCGGCCGCGATCGAGGAGCACTACTGGCCGCGCTTCGCGGGCGACGCGCTGCCGCAGGGTCCGGTCGCGCAGGCGGTGGCGCTCGCCGACAAGATGGAGACCCTCGCGGGCATGTTCGGCATCGGCGCGCAGCCGACCGGCGACAAGGACCCGTTCGGCCTGCGCCGTCACGCCATCGGCATGATCCGGATCCTGATCGAGGGGCGGCTGCCGGTGCCGCTATCGCGCCTGACCACCGCCGCGTTCGAGGCTTTCGCCGGGGTCCCGGCGGTGGAGCGCACCGGCGTCGAGCTCGAGAATTTCATTTACGAGCGGCTGCGTGGATACCTGCGCGACCAGGGCTACAGCGCGACGCAGGCCGAAGCCGTGCTGTGCCAGCGCCCGGAGCGCATCGATCTCGTCCCGGCGCGGGCGGACGCGGTGCGCGCGTTCGGGTCGCTGCCGGAAGCCGACGCGCTGGCCGCCGCGAACAAGCGGATCGTCAACATCCTGCGCAAGGCCGGGAGCGACGTGGCGGCGGAGGTGGACGAGGCCCGCCTCGCGGCCGGCGCCGAGCGCGACCTCTTCGACGCGTTCCACGAACTCGCGCCGGTGATCGAGGGGCACTGCGCGAGCGGCGCCTACACCGGCGCGCTGATGGCGCTCGCCACGACCAAGCCGGCCGTCGACCGGTTCTTCGACGACGTCATGGTCATGGCCGAGGACCTCTCGATCCGCGCGAACCGGCTGGCGCTGCTGCGCGACGTGGCGCACACGATGAACCGCGTCGCGGACATCTCGAAGCTGGCCGCGTGAACGGAGCGCGCTGACACATGGTCCAACTCGCGTCGGAAGCCGTCGCCACCAAGCGGGCGGCCAAGCTCGTGGTCCTCGACCGCGACGGCGTGATCAACCGCGACAGCGACCAGTTCATCAAGAGCCCGGACGAGTGGCGGCCGCTGCCCGGAAGCCTGGAGGCGATCGCGCGGATGAACCACGCCGGCTTTCGCGTGGTCATCGCCACCAACCAGTCCGGCGTCGGCCGGGGGCTGTTCGAGATGGCGACGCTGAACGCGATCCACGAGAAGATGCACCGCGCGCTGGCGCTCGTGGGCGGCCACGTCGACGCCGTGTTCTTCTGCCCGCACACCGCCGACGCGCTGTGCGAATGCCGCAAGCCGAAGACCGGGATGCTGAAGGAGATCGGCGTGCGCTTCGGCGTCGACCTCGCCGGCGTGCCGTGCATCGGCGATTCGCTGCGCGACCTCACCGCCGCCGATGCCGCCGGCGCCCAGCCGATCCTGGTGCTGACCGGGAAGGGCGAGAAGACGCTGCGCGAAGGCGCCTTCCCGAACAACACGGTGATCTTCCCCGACCTCGCCTTCGCGGCCTCCGCGCTGCTCGCCGGGGAATGAGCGCGCCGGGCCGCCCCAAGCGCGAATTGCTCCCCCCCGGGGGGACGGCGCGCAGCGCCAAGGGGGTCCACCAATGATCCTCAACGTGGCTGACCTGCGCTCCCTGCTGTTCGCGCTGTTCCAGCTGATCGTCACGCCGATCTACGCGCTGGTCGTGCTGATGGTCTTCTGGCTCCCCGCGCAGCCGCGCTTCAATTTCATCAGCGGCTGGTGCCGCTTCAACCTCTGGGGCGCCCGCTGGATCTGCGGCATCCGCTGGCAGGTGCAGGGCTTCGACAACATCCCGTCCGGGCCGGGCGTGGCGCCGCACATCGTGATGTCGAAGCACAGCTCGACCTGGGAGACGCTGGCGCTGCACATGTTCTTCCCGCCGCTGTCCTTCGTGGCCAAGAAGGAGCTGCTGTCGCTGCCGTTCTTCGGCTGGGCCTTCGCCCTCGCCTCGCCGATCACCATCGACCGCAAGGCCGGCACCGACGCGATGCAGCAGATCGTGACGCAGGGGCGCGAGCGCTTTCGCCAGGGCTTCTGGTTCGTCGTCTACCCCGAAGGCACCCGCATCAAGGCGGGCACGCGGGCGAAGTACAAGACCGGCGGCGCGAGGCTCGCCATCGAGTTGGGCGTTCCGATCATCCCGGTCGCCCACAACGCCGGTTACCTCTGGCCGAAGGGCACCTTCGGCAAGCGACCCGGCCTCGTCACCATCTCGTTCGGCAAGCCCATCGCCTCGCAGGGCAAGACGGCGCAGGCGCTCACCACCGAAGTGGAGAATTGGATCGAAGCCGAAGTCGCGCGGCTCGGCGTGCCGGGATGAAGGCAGGCGCGGGCGAGGCCGGCGCGCGCCGAAGCCCGCAGGGCGCATCCCCGAACGTGCGCGCGCGGGCGGCGACGGCTTCGCCGCATCGCGGTGTCCGGCCGGACGGCCGCGAGCCGCTGCGCGGCGACGACGGGCAGCTGCGGCGAACCACGCTCGCCGGGCAGAACGTCGACTATCGCCTGCTGCGCGCAAGGCGCAGCACGATCGGCCTCGAAATCGGGCTGTCGGGCCTGCTGGTCAGGGCGCCGCGCTGGGTCACCGTGCGCGCCGTGGAAGAAGCGCTCGCGGAACGCGCCGCGTGGGTCGTGCGCACGCTGGCCGCGTGGCAGGCGCGGCGGCGCGAGGTGATGCCGCGCGTGTGGAAGAGCGGCGCGCCGATCCTCTATCGCGGCAGCGAGCTGGCGCTGGTTCTGCATCCCGCGCGGCAGAGCGCGGTCGCCGCCGATCTCTTCCACCTGACCGTGCTGCACCCGTCGCCGCACGACGAAGCGGAGGTCGCCGCGTTCGTCGGCGGCTGGCTGAAGCAGCAGGCGCAGGCCGCGCTGGTGCCGCGGGTCGCCGCATTCGCCGCGCGCGTCGCGCCGACCTTGCCGCGGACCATCCTCTCGAACGGCCGCAGCGAATGGGGCAGCTGCAACCACAAGGGCGAGATCCGGCTCAACTGGCGCCTGGTCCAGCTGCCGCCGAACCTTGCCGACTACGTCGTCGCGCACGAGGTCGCGCACCTGGTCGAGCTCAACCACTCGCGCCGGTTCTGGGCGGTGGTCGAGACGCTGTTTCCCGGTCACGCCGCCGCACGCCGCGCGTTGGGCGAATGGACGGCCTTGCTTGAGGCGTAGCCCGGGTTGAGCCGCCAGGCGAAACCCGGGGCAATCGCGCCCATTGCCACATCCACCCGGGTTTCGCCTTCGGCTCAACCCGGGCTACGCAATCGCGCCGCCGAGCGGTTGCGTCACACCGCCGGCGCGGACAGCCCCGTGAGTGTCACCGCGAGGCCGGCCTGCGCACGCACGAGCGCGGCGAGCGCCGCGCCGAGCTCGTCGCCCGAGCGGGTGTCGCGCCAGAGTCCGGCGACCGGCTTGAAGTGATATCCGCCCGCGCGCGCCGCCACCCAGATCTCGCGATTCGGCACGTGCCGGTTGACGATCAGCTTGCCGCCGCCCGCGCACTCGATCTCGAGGATGCCGTCGTTGAGGTGCCAATCGACGTCGGCGTCGGACGTCTCGAGCGCCGCATCCAGCGCGCCGCCTATCGCGGCGAGCGTGCGGTCGGCGGCAAGGATGAACTCGGTGTCGTTGATCATGGAGGACCGTCGTTCGGCTGCCGCGAAGGGTCGGACGCGCCGCATCCGGCATGTTAGGATTCTGGCCCGATGTTACGTGAAATCGCCGCATCTTTTCGCGCCTTCGCCGCCGTGACGGCGACGACACCCTCTGCCGCCGCCGGAACGCACTGCGGCCCCTCCGCACGGCGACCCGGCGCACCGGTCGCCCGCACGGCCCTGGTCGTGCTTTCCTGCGCCCTGTTGTGCGCGTGCGGCATCAAGGGACCCCTGCGGATGCCACCCCCACCGACGGCGCCGCCCGCCGACGCGACGGCGGCGCCTGCGGCCGCCGCACCGCCGGCACAGACCGACCCCGCGCCGAAGCCGAAGGCACCATGAGCCCGCCGGACCGCTCCAAGGGCGAATACCGGAGTGCGCAGCACGAAGGTGTTCCAGTTGGCGCCTTCCGCCGCGTCGGCGACGACCTGTGGGTGGAAGGCGTGCCGCTCGCGGCCATTGCCGAGCGCTTCGGCACCCCGGCCTTCGTCTATTCCCGCGCCGCGCTCGAGGGCGCCTGGCGCGAGTACGACGCCGCCTTCGCCGGCATCGCGCACCTCGTCTGCTACGCGATGAAGGCGAACTCCAACCTCGCCGTGCTCAACCTGTTCGCGCGCCTCGGCAGCGGCTTCGACATCGTCTCCGGCGGCGAGCTCGCGCGCGTGCAGGCTGCAGGCGCGGATCCGGCGAAGGTGGTGTTTTCCGGGGTGGGCAAGACCGAGGCGGAGATGGCGGCGGCGATCGACGCCGGCATCCTTTGCTTCAACGTCGAGTCGGCGGCGGAGCTGGAGGTGCTCGACGCGGTGGCCGGACGCATGGGCCGCCGGGCGCCGGTGTCGATCCGCGTGAATCCGGACGTCGACCCGCGCACGCATCCTTACATCTCCACCGGGCTCAAGGAAAGCAAGTTCGGCGTCGCCTTCGCCGCCGCGCGGCCGCTCTACCGGCGCGCCGCGGCGCTGCCGCATCTCGCGATCCGCGGCATCGACATCCACATCGGCTCGCAGATCGCCGAGCTCGGCCCGCACCGGGAGGCCGCGTGCAAGGTGCTCGACCTCGTGCGCGAGCTCGCCGCCGACGGCATCGGGCTCGAGCACATCGACCTGGGAGGCGGCCTCGGCATCCGCTACAGCGACGAGGTGCCGCTGCCGGTCGGCGACTACGCGGCGATGCTGCGCGAGGTCTTCGCCGGCCGGCGCGAGACGCTCGTGCTGGAGCCGGGACGGCGCCTCGTCGGCGACGCCGGCCTGATGCTCACGCGCGCGCTCTACCTCAAGCCGGGCGCCGAGCGCAGCTTCGCCGTCGTCGACGCGGCGATGAACGACCTCATCCGTCCGGCGCTCTACGACGCCTGGCATCCGGTCGAGCCGGTGCGCACGCGCGGCGGCCCGACGCGGACGTACCAGGTCGTCGGCCCGGTGTGCGAGAGCGCCGACTTCATCGCCCGCGACCGCGAGCTGGCGCTCGAAGCGGGAGATCTCCTCGCCGTGCGCGCAACCGGCGCCTACGGCTTCGCGATGAGCTCGAACTACAACTCGCGTCCGCGCGCCTGCGAGGTGATCGTCGACGGCGATCGCGTCCACCTCGCCCGGCCGCGCGAGACGGTCGCCGAACTTTTCGCGCGCGAGTCGCCGTTGCCCTGATCTCGTTCGGCGCGCGCTGCGCGCCGTCGATCGATCGCATTTCGGTGGCCGATGGCGGTGTGCGAAAGCGCAACATCGGCAAATGCAACGCCGCGATTTCGCGCACAAATCTTGCAATTAAATAAAATGTGGCTAGAATTCAGGCAGCAGGTAGCAAGGAGTTTGTCAAGAGGTCGCAAAACGATAAACGCCGAGCCGCCTGCGAAGCTGCAGAAACACCATAACAGTTACAGCAACTCAGACAGGAGAAATGAAGATGGCTGACATTATGTCGATGATGCCTGCGGCCGCTCCGGCTGCGGCGCCCAAGAAGGCGGCCCCCAAGAAGAAGGCGGCGGCCAAGAAGAAGCCGGCGAAGAAGAAGGCGGCCCCGAAGAAGAAGGCGGCGGCCAAGAAGAAGCCGGCGAAGAAGGCGGCGGCGAAGAAGAAGCCCGCCAAGAAGGCCGCGAAGAAGGCGGCTCCGAAGAAGAAGGCGGCGGCGAAGAAGAAGCCCGCCAAGAAGGCCGCGAAGAAGAAGGCGGCCCCGAAGAAGAAGGCGGCGGCGAAGAAGAAGCCCGCCAAGAAGGCCGCGAAGAAGAAGGCGGCCCCGAAGAAGAAGGCAGCCAAGAAAGCAAAGAAGTAGCCTTCCTCCGCGGCAGAGCGCCCGCCGCGAAATCGAGGCGGGCCAAAAAACAGGCGACGTCCAGAACGTCGCCTGTTTTTTTGTGCCCGCCGTCAGCGGCCGTGCGTGGTGGTCGCCTTCGCCGGCGGCTTGGCGGCGGTCTTTGCCGCCGGCTTCGCGGCAGTCCTGGCAGCCGGCTTCGCTTTCGTCGACACCGGGTGCGCACCGGCCTTCGCGCCGCCATTGCCCGTGCCCGCCCTGGCGGGCGCGCCGGAGCCGCGTCTGGCTTTCGCCGCGTTCGGCGCGAGGTCGCTCGTGATCCGCAGCTGCTGCCCGGCGCTGACGGCGTTCTGGGTAAGGTTGTTCCACCGCCGCAGGTCCTGCGTGGAAACCGCGTAGCGTCCGGCAATCGTCGCCAGCGTATCGCCGCGATTCACGCGGTAATAGAACGTCCGGCCCTGCGGAACCGTGGTGAACACGGCTTGCGTCAGCGTCTCCGCCGACTCGGGCGAAGGCCGCTGTGACGGCACCAGCAGCGTGTGGCCGACCGGCACCTTCGCCCTGGTGCCGATGCCGTTGACCGCGCGCAGCGTCTCCTCGGACATGCCGAGCCGCGCGGCCAGCTGCGCGAGCGTCTCGCCGGTGCGCAGCCGGTACGCCTGCCACGACACCAGCGGCTGGTCCGTGAGCTCGAGCTTGGCGGCGAAGATCTCGGCCTTGTCGATCGGCAGCAGGATCGCGAACTCGTCGCTGCCGGCGATCACCGGGCGGTTGTGGTGGGGGTTGAGGTACTGGAATTCCTCGATCGACAGCTCCGCCAGTTCGGCCGCGCGCTTGACGTCCATGTTGCGCGACGTCTTGATCACCGCGAAGTACGGCGCGTCGGGAATGTCGGCAAGGGCAAGGTTGTAGGCACCGGGGTCGCGCACGATGTTCTTCACCGCCTGCAGCTTCGGCAGGTAGTTGCGCGTCTCGTCGGGCATCGCGAGGCTCGAGTAATCGGTCGGCTTGCCGGCCTTCTGGTTGCGCTCGATCGCCCGGGCGACGTTGCCCTCGCCCCAGTTGTATGCGGCGAGCGCCAGCTGCCAGTCGTTGAACTGCGCGTAGAGCTTCTGCAGGTAGGTGAGCGCGCCGTCGGTCGCGGCGATCACGTCGCGCCGGGAATCGAACCAGAAGTTCTGCTTGAGTCCGTAGTGGGTGCCGGTCGACGGCATGAACTGCCAGATCCCGGAGGCGCGGGCGCTCGACATCGCCACGGGGTTGAAGGCGCTCTCGACCATCGGCAGCAGCGCCACCTCGAGCGGCATGCCGCGCTGCTCGACCTCGACGACGATGTAGTAGAGATAGCGGCGGCTGCGGTCGATCATGCGCGCGACGTAGTCGGGGCGCGACGCGTACCACTCCTCCCATTTCGCGACGTACGGGCCCTCGAGCTCGGCCATCGCGTAGCCGTTGCGGATGCGGTCCCACAGGTCCGCGGCGGGCGGCGGCAGCGCCTCGAGCTGCGCGCTCACCTCGGGCGTGAACGGTTCGTCGGGCGGCGCGGGCGGCGGCGCGACGGCGACCTGCTCGGGAGGCGGCTCCGGGGGCCCGACGTCGAGGACGAGCTCCTGCTCGGGCGCCGGCACCGGGGCCGGCGTTGCACAGGCGCCGAGCACGAGCGAAGCGGCAGCGAGGAAGGCGAGGAGCGGTAAGCGCAATTCGATCCGTCGAGGTCGGTGGCGCGCAGCAGCCGGATGGTGTTGTCGCTGGCGGCGGGGATCGGGATAATCCCCGGCATGGACGCATCTTCCCGAGAGCCGGCGGCCGTGTCAAACCGGCTGGCCGAATGGTTCGCGACGCCGCTCGGCCGCTATCTGCTCGGGCGGGAGCAGGCGTACTTCGACCGCACCGTCGCCGACATCTTCGGCTTCCACGCGGTCCAGATCGGGCTGCCGACCTGTCCGTTCCTCGCGCAGAGCCGGATTCCCTCGCGTTGGAGCGTCGACCTCGAGCCGCCGGCGCAGGTGCTGGCCGACCCGGACTGGCTGCCGTTTCCCGAGAATTCGCTCGACCTCATCGTGCTCCCGCATGCGCTCGAGTTCACGCAGGAGCCGCACCAGCTGCTGCGCGAGGTCTATCGCGCGGTCCGCCCCGACGGACAGCTCGTCCTCGCCGGGTTCAACCCGTTCTCGCTGTTCGGCGCCAAGCGCTACTTCGGGCGCGGCGAGACGCCGCCGTGGAACGGCAGCTTCATCGCCCTGTACCGGCTGAAGGACTGGCTGGCGCTGCTGGGATTCGAGGTCACCGGCGGCAGCCTCGACTGCTACGTGCCGCCGTTCGCGCAGGAGATGTGGCTGCGGCGCTGCGGCTTCTTCGAGCAGGCGGGGGATCGCTGGTGGCCGATCGCCGGCGGCGTGTACTTCCTGCGCGCGACCAAGCGCGTGCTCGGCATGCGCGTCATCACCCCGGCGTGGGAGCGGCGCACGAACGGTCTCGCCACCGCGCCGCGGCAGGCGCGCGAGTCGATCGAGCGCGCCCGGCCGGCGCGCGGGTCGCAGGCAGGGGCATGCCGATGAGCGCGCCCGAGGGCGCGCACAGCGCCGTCACCATCCACACCGACGGCGCGTGCAAGGGGAACCCCGGCCCCGGCGGCTGGGGCGCGCTGCTCGCCTTCCGCGACCGCGAGAAGGAGCTGTTCGGCGGCGAGGCGCACACCACGAACAACCGGATGGAGCTCACCGCCGTGATCCGCGCGCTGACCTCGCTCACCCGACCGTGCGACGTGCAGCTCTACACCGACTCCCAGTACGTCAAGAACGGCATCCAGACCTGGATTCACGGCTGGAAGAAGAACGGCTGGAAGACGAGCGACCGCAAGCCCGTCAAGAATGCCGACCTCTGGCGCGAGCTCGACGAGATCGCCGCGAAGCACCGCATTCGGTGGCATTGGGTGAAGGGCCACAACGGCGATCTCGGCAACGATCGCGCCGATGCGCTCGCCAATCGCGGCTGCGAGGAGACGGGCGCCTGACCGCGGCCCGGATTCGTAGCCCGGGTTGAGCCGCCGGCCGGAAAAGTAGGGTCAGACACTACTTAAAGGAAACGCGCGGCCCCCAACTGCTCGATTGGGGGCGCCGTTAAGTAGTGTCTGACCCTACTCTTCCAGGCGGCGGGCGAACACCTGCATCTCCTTTTCCGCCTGCTTGTCGCCCTTCGCGCGGGCGACCTCGATGCCCTTGCCGTAGGCGGCGAGCGCGTCGCCGGAGCGACCGGCGGCGGCGAGCGCCCTGCCGTAGAGCTTCCAGGCGGCGGTGTAGCGCGGGTCGAGCGCGACCGCCTGCGCGAGATGCATCGCGGCGCGTGCAGGGTCGTCGATCTTGAGGTATTCGTTGCCGAGGGAGAAGCGCAGCAGCGCGCCGTCCTTGCCCGCTTCGAGCATTTTCTCGAAGTTCGCGAGCGGCGTCGGCGCGTCGGTGTTCAGGCTATTTCCTGATGAGCTCGCCGGTTTCGCAATCGGCGCGGCGCATCGGGTAGATGACCTGCTTGGCGGCGGCCTTCACCTGGCCGTCGAGCGTCGCGTAGAGCCAGCCTTCGAGGTCGCGGCGGTACGCGATCTGGCGGGGAAACTCGACGGCCGGATTCACGAACGTGAAGGTCGTCCTGCCGTCGTCCGTCTCCGTCTTCTCCAGCTTCCACGCGGTCTCGGCGGCCTGCGCCGGAAGCGCGACGTAGTAGATGCCGTCGGCGCGATTCTCGATCCGCAGGTATTCGTAGCTCTGCGTCTTGCCGCCGTGGACGGTGTGGCTGGCGCCGACCAGCAGGTCGCCGCGCAGCGGAAGCCAGTGCTCGCGGAACTCGCGGTCGTTGGCGATGCCGCGCCAGCAGCCTTCGAGCCACGCCAACGGCGCGAGCGGACCGCTGGGACGCCGGTCCGCGGCGGGTTGCTCCAGCACGCGCGTGGGCTCGATCGTCTCCGCGGCGGCCATCGCGCCCGGCAGCGCCAGACCCATCGCCACCAGCAGGGCACGAAGAGTCGTCGACTTGGTCACGTGTGCATCCATCCCTTCATTGCGGCCGCGCGAGCGGCAGGTTAAGCAGCAGGTTCTGCGGCTTGAGCTTCAGCCGGCGATCGGCGTCCATCGCCATCGCCAGGTAGACCGGGCGTCCCGCGATGGCGGGACGCATCGCCCCCGGATCCGCGAACCTGAGCTCGAACAGGCACAGCAGGCGCGCCATCCGCGCCTCGTCCACGTCGGCGCGATTGTACAGGTCGTTGAGCAGCGCACTCGCCTCGGCGTCGAGCCCGACGTGCCAGACCCAGCGGCGATCGTCGATCTCGCGCTGCGGGGAAATCGCGACGGCGACGCCGAGAAAATGCGCAACCCACTTCTCCAGCACGCGGCACAGCGCGGCCAGCGCCGGCTGACCGCGGTTCAGGCTGACCGCGAGGTCGAAGCGCTCGTCGCGGTCCCAGTATGTGGCCGCGTTCGCGGCATCGAGCACGTCGAGCTCGGCCGAGCGCGGCCGCGTCCGGTTCTGCTGCAGCAGCTCGCCCAGGCTGCCGAACGCGCCGGTGGTCGCCAGCAGCTCGACCGCGGTCTCGTCGGCAGCCATCACCGAAGCGTCGCCGACGACGGCGATCTTCTGCGGCCGGAACAGCATCTCTGCGGCGCGGGCGTGGAGCGGCTCGGCCACATCGCCGAGGATGTGGCGCAGCAGGATCTGCGTGAGCTGGCGGACGAACAGCGGCGGCACGTCGACGCCGTCGCGGAACAGCGCGACGTAGGCTGCCTCGATCGACGGCGCCGCCGCGAGGCGGTCGCGGAACCGCAGCCAGATGCGGTAGTTCTCGCGCGCGTCGTCGTCGGCGATGGCGGCGAGTTCGCCGGCCGCCAGGGCGGCCCGCGGCGCCGCGAAGAGCTTCTCGTGCGCCGCGATCTCGGCCGCGCACGACTCGGCGACGGGCGCGAGCTCGGGCCGCAGCAGCGAGCTGCGCAGGAAATCGTCGGTGAGCGTGAGCCTGCCGTCCGCGCCTTTGGCGAGCAGCCGGTAACCGCAGGAAGACCAGAAGTCGGGCATGGAATGCGCAGGGGAATCCGGATGAACGTGGTGGACGCGCGATCGGGGCGCGGCCTCGTGTCGCGCGGCGGATGCCGGGCGGCAGGTTCGCGTCAGCCGCCCAGCATCGCCTGCTTCAGGTCCGCCTGCGCCGGCTTGTCGCCGAGCCAGATCCGCATCAGCGCGGCGTTGAAGTCCGCACCGGGGATCACGCCGCGCGCCGCGCCGTTCAATCCGATCCGGGTGCCGCCATCGACGAAATCGAGCGCCACGACGTCCTTCTCCTTCAAATCCTTGAATGCCTTCATGATCGCGACCAGCTGGTCCATCTGCGCCTTCACCGCCGCCAGCTCGGCCGGCGAATTGTTGGCGTTGAGGCCTTCGACGAAGGCATCGACCAGCTGGTCGGCCGTCAGGTTCCGCAGCAGGCTCATCTGGACCCGGCGCGGGCCCTTCGCCAGCACGCCGGCGAGGTCGCGCGCCTTCTGCGGCAGGTAGAGGCCGGCGACATAGACCTTGAAAATCGCCTTGGTGCGGATGCCGGCGCCATTGAGCATGAGCTCCTGGCCGCCGACGGAGACCTTGTCGTCGAGCTTCACGCCGCCGACCTCCACCGCGTACGCCGGGGCGCCCATCCCCAGCGCGAAAAGAACGACTGCGAGCCTGCGCATGATCCTGCCCTCCTCGAAATGCACCGCGCCGCAGGGGCGGCCCTGCGGCGCAGCGCGGGAAATCGTCAACTTGCGGCTATTTGAACACGTACTTCACCTGCGCGCCGACGATGTTGACCTGTTCCTTGACCGAACCGTTGATCACCCCGTACAGCGCGGCGTTGCCACCGTTCTGGTCGATCGTCGGGCTCTGCAGGAATTCATGCGCGTACGCGAGATCGACCTGCCACTGGTCGGTGAAATGATAATGCACGCCGGCGGCGAGCCAGGTTCGGTTGTTGTCCGGCAATCCGGGCGTGCGGTCGGCGTTGTTGGTCGGCGTCTGATCGTAGGCCACGCCGCCGCGGAAGATCAGTCGCTCGTTGTAGTGGTAGTTTACGCCCGCCGACACGCGCCACGTGTTCCGGAAATTCCAGGTGTAGCCCCCGGCGGGGGCACCGGTGTCGCGCACGACCTGGAACTGCTGGATGCTGCTCCACCCGGTGTATTGCAGGTCAGCCATCACGTCCCAGGTCTTGTCGAGCTCGCTGTAGATCGACAGGTTGGCGGTCTCGGGCATCTTGATCGACGCGTTGACGGGCCCGTTCGCGAGCAGCGAACTCGCGTTCAACGCGCCGACGATCCCGGCACCGTACGGCGCCAGCGTCGGCGGCAGCGGCGCGAGGTTCGCCGCCGTCGGGTTGGTGAACTCGATGGTGCCGGTGACCTCGTACTTGATCGGCGAGCGATAGGACGCGCCGATCCGCGTCTGCGGCGTCACCTGCCACAGCACGCCGGCGTTCCAGCCCCAGCCATCGTCATCGCCGGTGATCTTGACCGCAGATTGAACGCCGTAAGCCGACGCGACGAGCGTCGACGCGTCTGCGGGAGAGACCTTTCCGGCCGCAACGAGGCCGGGAACCTGCAAGGCGAACGGCACCGCGTAGTTGACGTTCTTGGTGATCTCCGCCTTGAGCTTCTGCCAGCTAACGCCGGCGCCGATGGTGAAATTCTTCGTCGGCTCCCACGACAGCACGGGATTGACATTGATGGTCTCGAGCTTTGACTTGATCGCCTGGAAGCGCCCGAGCCAGTCCGAGTCGTATTCCGTCTCGAGCCCGAACGGCGCATTGACCCCGAGGCCGAACGACCACTTGTCGGTGAAAGGCACGCCCACGTAGAAGTTCGGCACGACGGCGCAGCTGCCGGCCTCGCCGCCGTCACCGCCGAGCGGCTGGTAGAGCGCCGCCTTCGACGCATTGTCCTGGAACTTGGCGGACGGGCAGATGACGTTCGCCGACATGACTGCCTCCGTCTTCTGCAGCAGCACCAGGCCGGCCGGATTGTAGAAAATCGTGCTGACGTCCTCGGCCGCAGCGGCGCCGCCCGCGTAGGCGTGGCCAAGCCCGCTTGCATTTTGAGTCTGCAGCCCGAATGCGGAACCGAAAACCTGCCCGGCGCCGATTGCCAGCACGACACCGGCAACCGCGCTCGCCGCGCGAGTGCGCGTGAACTGTTTGACCATGGCGCATATCTCCTTGTGGCGGGCGACCAACACGTCGTCCCGCGCCAAGGGGCGCGCCATGTTGGGGCCCTGCTTGCCGACGTCGCCGCGGCCTGCTCAGGCGCGGCGCATTACAAGGAAAATATACGCGCGCCGCGGACGCTCGACATTGATCCACGGCAATCGAGCCGTGGTCTCGACCGGCGGCAAGTCACGCCGCGCGAGCGCGCAAGCGGGCGCGCTACTCCCGCGGGACCTCGCGCGGCCGCCGCTCAGCGTCCGTCGCGACGTAGGTCAGGCTCGCTTCGGTGACCTTCACGCAGATGAGGTCGCGCGGATTGCGCTGCGCGTACACCTCCACGTCGACCGTGACCGACGTCCGCCCGACGTGCGTGACCTCGGAGTAGAAGCTCACCTGGTCGCCGATCAGCACCGGCTGCTTGAACACGAACGAGTTGACCGCCACCGTCGCGACGCGGCCCCGGGCGCGCCGTGCTGCCGCGACGCCGCCCGCGATGTCGACCTGCGACATCACCCAGCCACCGAAGATGTCGCCGTGCTGGTTGGCGTCCGCCGGCATGGGCACGACGCGCAGCGTGGGTTGCTTGTCGGGCAGCGGTACGGACAGGTCCGGCATGGGCGGGCTCCTCGATGCGAGCCGTGATCTTACGCCGCCGCGCGATGGACGATCGTCGGGCTCGCGCGCACGGCGTCGGCAGCGGCGACGAACGGCCGCATCTCCGAGGCGCCCAGGTCCTGCGCGAAGTCGTCGACGCGGATCACGCGCGCGGTGAGATCGCGCGCCGTGATCACCAGGACCGCATCGGCCTCCGTGATCGCCCCGGCCGCCACCGCGCGCGCGACCAGCACCTCGATGCCGGCGCCCGGCGGCAGCCTGCCGTCGACGCGGCCGTCCTTCACCGCGGCCTTGATCCTGGCCTCGACGGGCTCGGAGGCAAGTGTCGCCGGCAGCGCGCGCTCGAGCAGGCCCACGCCTTCGTCGTCGGCGCGGCCGAGGTACATGTCCGCCGTCAGGCGGTCACGCGCCGCCGAGGGCTCGAGCAGCAGCTTCGCGACCGCGTGACCGAGATCGTCCGCCGGCGCGCGATGCGACCGGCCGAGCGGGAACACGAGCCAGCCGAGCGCAGCCCCGATGACGCGGTTGGGGAAGTTCGCGATCACGCCTGCCAGTGCGGCCTGCGCCTTGCACAGCGCGTCCTGCATCGCCCAGTGCATCAGCGGCGCATCCGCCGGCTGCCGGCCGTCGTCCTCGTAGCGCTTCAGCGTCGCCGAGCACAGGTAGAGCAGCGACAGGACGTCGCCCAGCCGCGCGGAGAGCTTTTCCTTGCGCTTGAGCGCGCCGCCCAGCACGCCCATCGACACGTCGGACAGCAGCGCGAGCGCGGCCGAGTAGCGGGTGATCTCGCGGTAGTAGCGCCGCGTCTCCGGCGCGACGCCGGCGGGCGCGCCGGCGAAGCGCGCGCCGGTCAAGCCCAGCACCAACGTGCGCGCCTTGTTGGCGAGCGTGAAGCGCAGATGCCCGAAGAGCGCCTCGTCGAACGCGGCCAGCGCCTTCGCGTGGTCGGGCTCGCGCGCGGCGGCCATCTCGCGCAGCACGTACGGATGGCAGCGGATCGCGCCCTGCCCGAACACGATCAGGCTGCGCGTGAGGATGTTGGCGCCCTCGACCGTGATCGCGACCGGCGTCTGCATGTACGCGGCGCCGATGAAGTTCGCCGGCCCCATGCAGATGCCCTTGCCGCCGACGATGTCCATGCCGTCGTTGACCACCTGCCGGCTGCGCTCGGTGAGATGCAGCTTGGCGATGCCCGACAGCACCGCCGGCTTCTCGCCGAGGTCCACGGCCGTCGCGGTCAGCGCGCCGGTGGCCTCCATCATGTACAGGTTGCCGCCGATGCGCGTGAGCGCCTCCTCGATGCCTTCGAACTTGCCGATCGGGCGTCTTGAACTGCTGGCGCACCCGCGCGTAGGCCCCGACCGCGCGCGCGACCAGCTTGGCCATCCCCACGCCCGACGACGGCAGCGAGATGCCGCGGCCCGCGGCGAGGCATTCCATCAGCATCCGCCAGCCGCGGCCCAGCATCGGCTGGCCGCCGATCACCCAGTCCATCGGGATGAACACGTCCTTGCCGGAGTTGGGACCGTTCTGGAACACCGCGTTCAACGGCATGTGGCGGCGGCCGATCTCGACTCCCGGATGCGACGTCGGGATCAGCGCGCAGGTGATGCCGATGTCCTCCTTGTCGCCGGCGAGATGGTCGGGGTCGTACGCGCGGAACGCGAGCCCCAGCAGCGTGGCGATCGGACCGAGCGTGATGTAGCGCTTGTCCCACGTCACGCGCAGGCCCAGCACGCGCTTGCCGGCGTGCTCGCCCCAGCAGACGATGCCGAAATCGGGGATCGACGCGGCGTCCGAGCCCGCGGTCGGGTTGGTCAGCGCGAAGCAGGGGATCTCGAGGCCCTTGGCGAGGCGCGGCAGGTAGTAGCGCTTCTGCTCGTCGGTGCCGTAGTGCGCCAGCAGCTCGCCCGGGCCGAGCGAGTTCGGCACCATCACCGACACCGACACCGCGGACGAGTGCGTCGACAGCTTGATCATCACCCGCGAATGCGCGTAGGCGGAAAAGCCCTTGCCGCCGTACTCCTTGGGGATGCCGAGGCCGAGGAAGCCCTTGTCCTTGATGTATTGCCAGACCGGCTGCGGCAGGTCGCGGTGGACCTGGGTGGTCTCCCAGTCGGTGACCATGTTGCACAGGGTCTCCACCTCGTTGTCGAGGAAGCTGCGCTCCTCCGCGGTGAGCGCCGGGCGCGGCGCGGCGAGGAGCTTGCGCCAGTCGGGCTTGCCGGAGAACAGCTCGCCGTCCCACCAGACGGTGCCGGCCTCGATCGCCTCGCGCTCCGTCTGCGACATCGGCGGCAGGACCTTGGCGAACGCCGAGAAGATGCCCTCGGTGATGAGCTTGCGCCGCAGCGCCGGAATGTTGAGCGGAATCGCCAGCAGCACGAACGCCGCGGTCGCGAGCAGCGTGAGCCACGGCGGGAAGAGCTGCCCGCCCCACGCGGCGCCCAGCGCGACGGCGAGCGCCGCCGTCCAGACGAGACCGGACACGTTGATATAGGCGAGCGCGGTGGCGCCGGCGAGGACGGCAACGAACCAGGTCAAGGTCAGCATGGGCGACTCCTGCGTGAGGTTTGCGGCGGCGTTGCCGCGTTGCGTTTGCTTCGTGAAGCGGGAGAATTCATCGTGGCGACTGCGGCGCGGACGGGTCCGCGTCCGAACCGTCGCCGAGCGGCGCGGTCAGCCCGGCGAGCAGAAACGGCGCGAGGCGCTGCAGCAGCGCCTCGTCGTTGACGGATTGGTCGGGGGTCAGTTCCTCGATCAGCTTCAGCACGTCCGCCCCCGCGAGCGTGTAGGAAAGCGCGCCCATGATGAAATGCAGGCGCCAGGAGAGCTCGCGCTTCGGCAGGTCCGGCAGCGCGCGGCCGAACGCGGCCTTGAAGCGGGCGATCATCAGCGCGTACTGGTCGGACAGGAACTGGCGGATGAACGGCGCCGGGTCGGCGTAGGCACGCCCGAGCAGGCGCAGGAAGTTGGCGCCGCCGCGCTCCGGATCGCGCGCCAGCCTGAGCGCCGGAACGAACATCGCCGAGAGAATCCGCTCGCACGGAACCGGCGCCGGCGCGGCGCGCGCCTCGAGTTCCGTCAGCAGGTCCACCCGCTCCTGGTTCATCGGATCGAGCCGGCGCGTGAGCACCGACTGGAACAGCTCTTCCTTGCTGCCGAAGTGATAGTTGACCGCGGCGAGGTTGACTTCGGCCGCCGCGGTGATCGCGCGCAGCGTCGTCGCCTCGAAGCCGTGCTCCATGAACAGCGCTTCGGCGGCGTCGAGCAGGCGGTCCTTGGTGACCGTCTTCCCGCGGGCGGGTGCAAACGCAATCACTTTCCCATCCATGGTGGTGTCGACTCCTCCCGTCGCGCCGGACGCTCCGCGCGCCCAGACCCGCAAGCAATCCGGAAACCGGTCGCAAAGTAATTCAAACGTATGTTTGAATCCTATGTTTGTTTGACCGCCCTTGTCAATCCCCACCACGACAGTTGGTCTTGACGCTGCCAGGGGCCTGACCGCGCACGCCGAATCCGGGTCCGACACCCGAACGGAACCCGGTCTGCAACGTGCACTGCTTCAGCGCCGACCAGATCTGCCGCTCCCGTCGTCACGAAGCCGGCGCGCGGTATGATCTTGGGCACCGCGGCTGCGTCGCAGTACCGGTGCCGCCCTTTGCCGAGGAAGCGTCCCTTGCTGTCGGATCCCCGCGTCTTCTTTGCCGCCGAGCGCACGCTGCTCGCCTGGGTGCGCACCGGCCTCACGATCATGGCGTTCGGTTTCGTCGTCGCGCGCTTCGGCCTGTTCCTGCGCCTGCTCGCAGCGCAGCACGTCGCCGGCGCCATGCCGACGGCGTCGCGCACCGACTTCTCCAACATCGCCGGCATTGCGCTGGTGCTGGCCGGAACGGCGTGCATGCTGGTTGGCGCCTACCAGCATCGCAGCTACGTGGCGACGCTGCCGCCGGCGGACGTGCCGCGGTCGCACGATCCGCTCTACCCCATCGCGCTCTCGCTCTTTCTCGCCGGACTGGGCCTCGGGCTCGCCGTCTACCTCGCCGTCTGATCGCGTAACCCTGCCACCGCGTAGCCCGGGTTGAGCGAACGCGAAACCCGGGGAAACGAAAATACTCCATATCCATGGCTGCCTCCCCGGACACCCTCGGCCGGATCGAAGCGATTCCAACGGACATCGCGGACCTCCCGGTCTTCCAGCACCTCTCCCAGATGATGCCGGCCGCCGACTTCCTTTTCGGCGGCGCCATGCTGATCCTGATCGTCCTGGTCCACGCCGCGGGCGTGCGCTCGGTGACGAGCCAGGTCGTGCGGCGGTCGCAAGAGATCATGCAGCGGCCGCGGGCGTGGCGCGCCGATGTCCTGATGAGCGGCATCGTGTTCCTGCTGCTCGCGCTGCACCTCGCCGAAATCGGCATCTGGTCGGCCGCGCTCATCTACTCCGACCTCGTGAAGGACTGGCGGGCCGCGGCGTTCTTTGCCGGGAACACCTACACCACGATCGGCTACGGCGACGTCATCCTGCCGCTGGGCTGGAAGATGCTGGCGCCCATCATCGCGATCTCGGGACTGTTCACGTTCGGCTGGTCCGGCAGCGTGCTCGTCGACCTCGTCGGCCGTTGCCAGAAGATCAAGGACGCCGCAGGCGGGCCACCATCGCCGGCGTAGCGTCGGGCGCCGCGGCGTTGCCCCAGCTCGTGCGCACGTAGTTGGCGAGGTCCGCGATCCCCTTGTCGGTGAGCTGCGCGGCGAAGCCCGGCATCGGCACGTACTTGCCCTGCGCCGGGACGCCGCCCAGTACCAGCTTGATGATGTTCGCCGGATCGGCGGCGACCACGACACCGTTGCCCGCGAGCGGCGGAAAGACGCCGGGGACGCCTCGGCCCTGCGCCTGGTGGCAGCCGCTGCAGTGGTCGAGGTAGAGCGCGGCGACCTCCATCCGCTCGTCGGTCGGCAGCTTGCGCGGGGTCTGCAGCGAGGAGCTCGGCGGCAATGACTTGAGGTATTCGCCGATCGCCCGCAGGTCGGCGTCGGTGAGGTGGCTGGTGCTGTTCTGCACGACTTCGGCCATCGGCCCCAACGCCGTCGTCCTGCCCTTGAAGGCGCCGGTCTTCAGGTAGGTGGCGATGTCCTCGGCCGACCACTCGCCGAGACCGGTGGCGAGGTTCGACGACAGGTTGAGCGCGAACCAGCCGTCGATCGTGGCGCCGGTGAACGCCTTGTCCTTCTCGATGCCGCCCAGGATGTTGCGCGGCGAGTGGCAGTCGCTGCAGTGGCCGAGGCCCTCGACCAGGTAGGCGCCGCGATTCCACGACGCGGTCCTGGTGGGATCCGGCTGGTACGTGCCTTCGGTGAAATAGAGCTCGCGCCACGCGGCCATCGACCAGCGCTGGTTGAACGGGAAGTAGAGATGGTTGACGCTCACCGCGTTGCGCACGGGCTTCACCGTGCGCAGGTAGGCGTAGATCGCGTCGACGTCCTCGCGCGTCACCCGGGTGTAGAAGTCGAAGGGCATCACCGGGAACATGTCCTGCCCGCGCTTGTTCACCCCGTGGTGCATCGCGCGGTAGAAGTCGGCGGCCGACCAGCGGCCGATCCCCGTGTCCGGATCCGGCGTGATGTTGGGCGAGAGCATGTAGCCGAACGGCGTGTCGAGCTTCAGGCCGCCGGCAAAGGGCTCGCCGCCCTTCGCGGTGTGGCAGGAGACGCAGTCGCCGGCGCGGGCGAGGTACTCGCCGCGCTGGGCGGGCGCCTGCTGCGCGAGCGCGGCGGTGGCGAGGCTGCCGGAGAGCAGCGCGAAGGCGAGGATTCCGGCGGCGCGCCGTCCGCGCCCGCGTGCTGTTGCATCGGTCATCGCCTGCGCTCTCGTCTTGTCGAGCGTTACCGCTTGCTGCCGCCGCGGAATCCGCCACCCTCGAAGCCGCCGCCGCTGCCGCGGAAGCCGCCGCCGTAGCTCGCCTCGCCGCCACCCCACGACGACGCCGTCGAGCGCCTTTCCCCCCGGCTGCGCGCCTGCTGCTGCGGCTCCATCGCGCGCGCGCCCTCCGCGCCGGCGCTCTTCCAGCCCCCGGCGCTGTCGTACTGCTGCCAGCCTTCGCCGATGTGGCGGTAGACGGCACCGCCCGCATCCGAATAGACGTTGTCCGCGGTCGTCGCCGCCTGCGCATCGCCCGCGGCACCGCCGGCGCCCGCCGCTTGACCCGCCCGGGCGGCGCCGGCCTTGGGCTTGGATTTCACCGCACGCGGCGTGCCGGTCTGCTCGCCGGGGTAGGCATAGTCGACCGAGGCGTGCTGTCCGGCGGAGATCGCGCCGGTGCGCGAGTTGTACGAATGGGCGACTCGCGCCGACCACCCGTTCCCGCTCCACGCGTTGTACCCGCCCGCGGGGCGCGTCACCGCGCCGGTCGTGCCCCACTGCTGGTAGACGTTCCCCGCATTGGCCGCCCAGCCCTGCGGTCCCCAGGCGCCGTACGCGCCGCCGCTGCCCCACACGCCGCCGCCGCGATACGCGCCCCAGTACGGCGCGCCGCCCCATCCCCACGCGGCGAGGCCCCACGCGGAGCCATAATCCCAGCCGAGACCGAAGCCGTAGGTCCAGCCGGTCCACGGCGTCCAGGCAAGCCCCGCCGCGTAGCCATACGTCACCGGCGCGCCGTACCAGGCGGTGCTGCCGATGTAGGGCGCGTACGCGTAGCCCGTGCCGTAGACGAGCGTGCCGTCCGCCGTCGCGTACGTCCCCAGGTAGCCCGGGAGGTAGCCTACGCTCACCGTCGTCGGCGTGCTGCCGTAGACCTGCACGTACGTCGCGTGATGCAGCGGCGAGCTCGCGGGAATCGTGTAGATCGCCGCGGGCACGGTCGTCGCGACCGCCCACGGTCCGGCGATGGCCGTCGCGGTGAACCAGACGCCGTCCTGCAGCGCGTACCACGGGCCGTTTTGCACCTGGATCATCGGCACCGGCGAGTTGACGACGTGGTTGAGCTGGGCGTCCGCGACCGGCTTCACCTCCGGCGCGCCGGCGATCTGCGGCGTGAACTTGGCCTTGGCCCGGTCGACGATGGCCATCTGCGGGATCAGCGACGCGATCAGCGCTTCCTTCGCCTGCGGCGTTCCGGGGATCGACGCCTTGACGTTCTCCTTCGGGCTGTCGTCGGGCATCTGCGCGAACGAGGCCGGCAGGTCCTTGCCGGCGACGTACTGCCACGGTCCGTTGAGGCCGGGTCCCGTGAACCAGCGGCCGCTCACCAGGATGTAGGTCTGGCGATTCGTCATGTCGGTGAACACGTTGCCGTCGGTGTTCCTGACGTAGAGGAGCTGCGTGCCGTCGATGCCCACCCAGTCCGGCGCGCCGTCGGTGACGACGAGCTCGGTCGGCCGGGTGGCGACGATCACCACCGGCGGCGGCGGCGTCTTCGGCGCCTTCTTCGCGGTCTTCGGCGGCGGCGCGGCTTCCTTCGCGGCCGGGGGCCTGTCCAGCGGATCGATCACGTCGGCCTTGGCGAGACTCGCCGCGACGTCGTCCATGCCCTTCGGCACCTTGGCCGTCGCGGTCCACGGACCCGCCATCGCGGGCGCCTGCACGAAGCCGCCGAAGAGGCGCAGGTACAGCGTCCCCGTCGTGTCGCGCAGCAGCAGCGCCCGCGTGTTGATGACCCGCTGGAAAGTCGTTCCGGCGACCGGGCGCCACACCGGGTCGCCGTCGATGGTCACCAGCACCGCGGGGTTGGCCGAGAACACGAACTGCGGGACGGGATTCTGCACCGGCACCGCGCGCGCCTTGCCCTCGACACCCAGGAGCGCCAGCGCGGCCTCGACGCGGTCGAGCGACATGGCGAACGGCCCCTTGCCGAACAGCGCCTGCATCGTCTGCTGGTAGCGCGCGGCCGCATTCGCGGCGGTGGGGAACTTCGCGCTGCCGATGGTGATGTCGGAGAGCCAGACCGTGCGCGCGGTGCGATCGACCTGGGTCTTCGCCGTCATCGTGATCGCGCCGTACACCGGCGCCGGCGCGCCGGCCGCCTGCACGGACACCGCCGCGTGCGCAGTCATCGTCGCGTTGTCCCAGCTGTCGATCTGGAGCGGGTAGATCGTGAAGGTTGCGCCGTCCTGCTGCGCGCTCTTCGGCCAGAGGTCTCCCACCTCCGCGGCGGTGGCCGCGGGGGCGGCCACGGCCGCCGGCACCGGCACGCCACCGAGGACGGCCAGGGCCAGGGCGCCCAGTATCGCGATCGACTTGCGCATTTCCGGTCTCCTCGATGCGCCGCGCGTCCCGGCAGCGGCTCGGCAGGCGCAGCGCAGCACGGAGTTTAGCAGGGGGGGTGCGGCTCATTCCACCGGCGCGGCGCCTTTGGGCTAAGATCACGGGTCCGATCCCGCGACAAGTCGAAGGCCGCTGCGACATCCAGGATGCGACGACGATCGTGATCGACCGCGTTACCTACTCGACGCCGCTGTCGCGCTCGACGATGGCCTACGTGCTCGCGGGCGGGCGCGGCAGCCGGCTGATGGAGTTGACCGAGATGCGCGCGAAGCCGGCCGTCTACTTCGGCGGCAAGATGCGCATCGTCGACTTCGCGCTGTCCAACGCCATCAATTCCGGCATCCGCCGCATCGCGGTGGCCACCCAGTACAAGGCGCACAGCCTGATCCGCCACCTGCAGGCGGGCTGGAACTTCCTGCAGCCTATGCGCAACGAGAGCTTCGACATCCTCCCCGCAAGCCAGCGCCTGGCGGAGAACCAGTGGTACGCCGGGACCACCGACGCGGTGTTCCAGAACTACGACATCGTCGACGGCTACGCGCCGGAGTACCTCATCATCCTCGCCGGCGATCACGTCTACAAGATGGACTACGAGCTGATGCTGGTGCAGCACGTCAACGCCGGCGCCGACGTGACGGTCGGCTGCGTCGAGGTGCCGGTCGCCGACGCGAGCGGGCTCGGCGTCATGCACGTCGACGCCGACGGCCGCATCGTCGCCTTCGTCGAGAAGCCGGAGCACCCGCCCGAGATGCCGGACCGGCCGGGTTACGCGCTCGCGAGCATGGGCATCTACGTGTTCCACCGCGAGTTCCTGCGCGAGCAGCTGCGCCGCGACGCCGCGGACCCGGGCTCCACCCGCGATTTCGGCCGCGACCTCATTCCCTGGCTCGTCGCCAACGGCAAGGCGGTCGCGCACCGCTTCGCGCAGTCCTGCGTGCGCTCGCACGCCGAGAAGTCGAGCTACTGGCGCGACGTCGGCACGCTCGACTCGTACTGGGAGTCCAACATCGACCTGACCGACGTGGTACCGCAGCTCGACCTCTACGACCGCGACTGGCCGATCTGGACCTACGCCAAGATCACGCCGCCGGCGAAGTTCGTCCACGACGTCGACGGCCGCCGCGGGCTCGGCATCTCGTCGCTGGTGTCGGGCGGCTGCATCGTCTCGGGCTCGACGCTGCGCCGCTCGCTGCTGTGCGACGACGTCCACGTGCACTCGTACGGCCGCATCGAGCGCGCGGTGATCCTGCCGTTCGTCGACGTCGGGCGGCAGGCCCGGCTCACCAACGTGATCGTCGATGCCGGGGTGGGCATTCCCGCCGGGCTGGTGGTAGGCGAGGACCCTGCGCTCGACGCGGCGCGCTTCCGCCGCACCGCCCGCGGCATCTCGCTCATCACCCAGCCGATGATCGACCGGCTGCAGCAACACTGACCGGCGCATCGCGATCGGAAATAAGTAGGGTCAGACACTACTTTTCCTGCGCTTCCGTGCCCGATAAGAGCATCGCCTCCAGAAAAGTAGTGTCTGACCCTACTTATTTCCACTGACCCGATTTCTTGGCGTTACGCCGGCGGCCGGAAGGCGCCGAGCTGCAGCTCCTCGTTGCCGCCGGCAGGCCTGCCGGCCAGCGTGTATTCGCCATATTGCTGGATGAGCTTCGCGACCACGCCGGTCCACCCGGTCTGGTGGCTGGCGCCCAGGCCGGCGCCGGTGTCGCCGTGAAAATACTCGTGGAACAGCACGAGGTCGCGCCAGTGCGGATCGGTGCGGAAGCGCTCGCTGCCGCCGTTGCACGGGCCGGGCGCCCGAGTCGTCCTTCAGGAACAGCGCGATCAGCCGGCGCGACAGTTCGCTGGTCACTTCCCACAGCGTCATCAGGTTCTGCGACCCCGCCGGGCACGCGACGCGAAACTCGTCGCCGAGGAAATAGTGGTGCTTCTGCAGCGCCTCGATCAGCAGGTAGTTCAGCGGAAACCAGACCGGGCCGCGCCAGTTCGAGTTGCCGCCGAAGAGGTCGGTGGTCGACTCGCCCGGCTCGTAGTCGAGCACGAACTCCTGGCCGTCGAGCTGGAGCACGAACGGGTGCGCGGCGTGGCGCTTGGACACCGAGCGCACGCCGTTCGGACGCCAGCATGCCGTCCTCGTCCAGCACGTGCTCGAGCAGGCGCGCGAGCTTGTGCGAATCGACGAGCGCCAGGCGGATGCGCTCGTCGACGCCGCGGTGGCCCAGGTCGGCGAGCCCCTTCAGGAGCTCGGGGCGGTAGTCGCGCGAACCAGCGCAGGCGTTCGCCGAACCCGGTAAGCCGCGTTCAGGCTGTCGCCGTCGCCGATCGCGATGGCGAACATCGGGATCAGGCCGGCGATGGTGTGCGCGTTGATGCGGAAGCAGCGGCCGTCGGGCAGCTTGAGGACGTCGAAGTAGAAGCCCTCCTGCTCGTCCCACAGGCCGCCGTCCGCCGCCCCGCCGCCGACGCAGTTGACCGCCGCGCCGATGTAGACGAAGTGCTCGAAGAACTTGGTCGCGAGGTCCTCGTAGACGGGGTCCTCGCGCGCGAGCTCGAGCGAGATGCCGAGCAGGTTGAGGCAGTACGTCGCCATCCAGCTGGTGCCGTCCGCCTGCTCGAGCTGCCCGCCGGCCGGGCAGCCCCTTGGAGCGGTCGAACGCGCCGATGTTGTCGAGTCCGAGGAAGCCGCCCTCGAAGATGTTGTTGCCCCCGGCATCCTTGCGGTTGACCCACCAGGTGAAGTTGATCACCAGCTTCTGGAAGATGCGCTCGAGGAAAACGCGGTCCCGGCGGCCGTACATCTTCTGCTCGATCTGGTAGACGCGGATCGCCGCCCACGCGTGCACCGGCGGATTGACGTCGCCGAACTCCCATTCGTAGGCGGGGAGCTGCCCGTTGGGATGCATGTACCACTCGCGCGTGAGCAGCAGCAGCTGGTCCTTGGCGAACTGCGGATCGATCATCGCGAAGGCGACGCAGTGGAACGCCATGTCCCACGCGGCGAACCACGGGTATTCCCATTTGTCGGGCATCGACAGCACGTCGCCGGCGCTCAGGTGCCACCACTCGTGGTTGCGGCCGCGCTTGCGCTCCGCCGGCGGCGGCGGCCCGGCCGGATCGCCGTCGAGCCAGCGGTTCACCATGTAGCGGTAGTACTGCTTGTTCCACAGCATGCCGGCGAACGCCTGGCGCTGGACGTTGCGCATGTCCTCGGGCAGTCGGGAACGGCGTCACGCGGTGGTAGAACGCGTCGGCCTCCGCCCTGCGTCCGCGCGAACGTCGCGTCGAATCCCGCGCCGCAGCAGGTCCGCCGCCTCGCCTGTCGCGGTCAGCCGCAGCCGGATGACCGCCGTTTCGCCCGGCGCCGATCAGGCGCACGTAGTGCGGCGCCGCCTTGGTCCCGGTGCGCATCGGATTCACGGCGTCCTGCCGGCCGTGGACGACGAAGGCGTCGATGCCGTCCTTCACGTAAGGCGTCGCGTTGGGCTCGCCGAACAGGCGCGCGGTGTTGGTCTCGTTCTCGGTGAACAGCACCCCCTCCGCGGGCGCGCAGTGCAGCCAGTACGGCTCCAGCGTCCGGTGCGTCGCCTTCAGCACCGGCCCCGGCGGGCCGGTGTGATCGAGCGCGATCAGCGGCTTCTCCTTGTCGCGGTACCACGACCAGTCGTTCTTGAACCAGAGCGTCGGCAGCAGGTGCAGCGGCGCCGCCTCGGGCCCGCGGTTGGCGGCGCTGATGCGGATCAGGACGTCGTCCGGCGCGGCCTTCGCGTACTCGACGAAGACGTCGAAGTAGCGGTCGTCGTCGAAAACGCCGGTGTCCAGCAGCTCGTACTCGGCGTCGCGCCGGCGTGCGCCGGCGGTTCTCGGCGACCAGCGCGTCGTACGGGAAACGCCCGCTGCGGGTACTTGTACAGGCATTTCATGTAGGCGTGGCTGGGCAGGTTGTCGAGGTAGAAGTAGCACTCCTTGACGTCCTCGCCGTGGTTGCCTTCCTTGCCGTTCAGGCCGAACAGGCGCTCCTTGAGGATCGGGTCGGCGCCGTTCCACAGCGCCAGCGCGAAGCACAGCTGCTGCCTGTCGTCGCAGATGCCGGCGATGCCGTCCTCGCCCCAGCGGTAGGCGCGCGAGCGGGCGTGGTCGTGCGGGAAGTAGTCCCACGCGTCGCCGTCCGCGCTGTAGTCCTCGCGCACGGTGCCCCACTGCCGCTCGGCGAGATAGGGGCCCCAGCGGCGCCACGCCGCCGTGCCCGCGCGCGCGGCCTCGAGCCGGCGTTCCTCCGCGGTGGGCGGCGGTCGCTGCGGATCAGCCATGGCCGCGCATGCTGAGCGGCGGCCGGTCAGAGCGGATTGAGCCGCAGCAGATGGCAGCCCCACGGCGCCGAGATCGACGTAGAGGCCGGCGCCGGAGAGCTCGTCGCCCTCGCGGTCGTAGCTCGCGCCCGACAGCGCGTCGGCGAGCCGCCATCGGCGCGCGCGCACGTCGTCCCACGGCACCTCGACCCGCGCCTGCGCCGGGCCGTCCGCGAGATTGACGACGACGAGGCAGCGCTGGTCGTCCTTGGTCCAGGTCCACGCGACGAGCTGCTCGCAGCTGCGGTTGTCCGGCCAGCCGGTGCACGCCGAGGGGCGCCACGTTCCGTCGCGCAGCGCCGCCTGGTCGATCGCCTGCAGCAGCCGCGCGTAGAACGCCTGCAGCTCCTCCTGCGCCGGCTCGTCGGGACGCCGGCCGAGGAACACGGGCAGGCGCACCGTGCGGCCCTCGAACTGGCCTTCGTGGAACAGCCGCGCCCCCGGCAGCGTGGCGATGGTCACCGCGGCGGCGCGGCCCTTCGCCGACGGGAACTCCACCGCCGCCCGCGGCTCGTCGTGGTTCTCGATGAAGCGCAGCAGCCGGCCCTGATACGCGAGGTCCGCGTCGAGATGCCGGCGCACGCTCTCGGCCGGGCCGTGCAGCAGGCGGTCGTAGAGCCGCTTGTCGTAGCAGAAATCGAAGCCGCGCTGCTGCAGCTCCCACTCGAGGTCCCAGTAGGCCTCGGCGATGAAGAAGAAATCCGGATGCGCGCCGCGCACCGCGCCGATGAGGTCATCCCAGAACTGCGTGGCCGGCCGCGGCCCGGCGCGCTCGCCCCACGTGCGCTCGAACACGTCGTTCAGCATCAACATCGCCATGTCGCAGCGCACGCCGTCGCATTGGGCGGCGATGCTGGAAACCGTCGCCGTCGCCGCGCGCCGCAGCCCGGGCGCGAACGCGTTCAACTGCAGCACGTCGGGCCAGGCGGGGAAGTACGGGTCCCGGCCGCAGGCGAACACGCTGCCCTGCACTTCGACGAACGCCCCCGGGTCGGCGGCGAGATCGGCGGCGGTGCCGCGGATGAAGTGGTTCGGATGGCCGGCGACCCACGGGTGGTCCGGCGCGACGTGGTTGGGCACGAAATCGAGGATGAGTCGCATGCCGCGCCTCGCGAGCTCCTTGCGGGCGCGGGCGAGTCCCGCCGGGCCGCCCAGGTGCGCGATCGACGACGTAGCGGCGCACGCAATACGGCGACCCGACGTTGTCCTCGGGCCGGAAATCGGGCAGCGCCCGCCGGAAATCCGCGAGCAGGCCCGCGTTGCGGTTGGCGATGGCGATGCCCGCCGGGCTGCGTTCCCACACGCCCATCAGCCACACGGCGTCGAAGCCGCAGGCCGCGATCGCATCCCACTGCGCGTCCGGCACCGTGCCGAGATCGACGGCCCTGCCGAGCTGCGCGCGCAGCCCGGACAGCCAGACCCAGGCATTGATCTCGTAGATCGTCGGGGATCGCGGTCGCAGGGACATGGTCGACGCCTTATCGGAGCGGGACGCGCGATGGCTTCGGCGTCCCGGCAGCAATGGTACGGCTTTGCCTCGCCGATGAGAAACCGCGGCGCGGAATCTGCCCGTGCCGGTGGCGGCCGGCCTTGCCCGCGCCGGCGCCCGCGGCGATAATCCGCACATGGAGTCGGCGTCCGGCTCCGCTACGAGGAATGTCCATGACCCAGCACGCCAATCCGGCGAACCGCCGCCGTTTCATCAAGCTCACCGTCGCCGGCCTCGCCGCCGCGCCGATGGCCGCAGCCCTGCTCTCCAACACCGCCGCGGCCGCAGAGATGGTGAGCGAAGCCGACGCCACCGCCAAGGCGCTCAACTACGTCGCCGATGCGACCAAGTCCGCCAAGCGCACGGACAAGGCCGCGATGTGCTCGAACTGCACGCTCTTCTCGGGCAAGGCCGGCGCCGCCGACGGCCCCTGCGCCGTGTTCCCGGGCAAGTCCGTCTCCGCGAAGGGCTGGTGCAGCTCCTGGGTCAAGAAGGCCTGACGAAGCAGTAGCGCGCGGCCGCGCCGGACGCCGACCCACCGGTTGGCGCCGGTGGCGGCGTCGCGCCCCGCGCCGGCGCGGGGCGCGTCTAACCCGCCGTGAGCGTTTGCGTCCCGCGCCAGCGCGCGCCCGGGGCGACGGTCACCGGCTCGCGCGCCGCGGCGGCTTCCACGCACACCATCCGCGCGTAGCCGTCGGGCTCCATGTCCGCCATCGCCGCGCCGCCGGCCGCTCCCGGATTCCAGACGACGGTGTCGGCAAAGCCGCTCGCCGCGATGGCGAGCGTGCGCGTGGGCTCGCGCAATTCGAGGTTGGCGGGCGCCGCGTAATACACCCGGTCGATGGGCCCGACAACGCGCAGGGCGTCCGCCGCCTCGGTCTCGCCGTCGGTGCCCTTCACCTTGTCGCGATAGCCGGCGCCGCGCAACCCGTGCACGGCCGCGTGCGCCACGTCCGCCACCCGCAGGTAGGTGTGCAGCGCGCCGGTGAACGCGAGCGCGGTGGCGCCGGTGTTGTGTACGTCGAGGCACAGGCCGAGCGTGCTGCCGGCGGCCGTCACGCGGAGTTCCGCAACGAAGGCGTGCGGCCACAGCGCGCGCGTCGCCTCCGAGTCCGTCAGCCGCAGCAGCAGTTCGGCTGCGCCAGCGGCGCTCCTCCGGGCATGCACGAGGTCCCATGTAGCGGTGCGGGCGAAGCCGTGCATCGGCAGCGTGCCCTGCGCGGCGAACTGCGGGAAGCACAGCGGCACGCCGCCGCGGATCGCCGCGTCCGGCCCGAACCGCGAGCGGGCGCTGACGAAGAGGCGCTCGCCGGCGGCGCCCGCGGGCTGCCACGACGTGACGTGCGCGCCGTGCAGGTAGGCCTCGACGCGCGCGCCATCGGCGGCGACCGCGACGACCCTGGACAGGCCGCCCGTTCCCGTCTCGACAGCGAAGGCGGCGGCGCTCGCGCCGGATGGAGTGTCTGCAGGCATCGTCGTCAGGGGTCGGGAGGTCTGCGCGCCGCGGGTGCGGCGCCGGCGGAATGCCGGCGCACGCGACGCAGCCATGCGATTGCGGGCGACACTACCATGTAACATTGCCGCCGTAAAACGCGGGTTCCGGGCGCGGCTCTCATTTCCGGCGGAGACCAGCACGATGGATGCACGCAATCGAAGGACGCGGGCGCCGGCGGCGGACTCCTCCGACGACACGTCGGCGCTTCTGCTGCGCTACGGCTGCGGCCCGGTTCAGTTCGCCGGGACGGACAGCGCGCTCTACGAGCGGCACCTCGTCTTCGACAACGTGCATCGAGCTCGGCCGAGGCCGGCGCGCGCGAGCGCTTCGAGGCGGTCGCCCGCTCGGTGCGCGACGTCCTCTCGCAGCGCTGGGTGCGCACCGAGGAGACCTACGAGCGCGAGAACCCCAAGCGCGTCTACTACCTGTCGATGGAGTTCCTCATCGGCCGCTCGCTGGCCAACAACGTCACCAACCTCCTGCTCGATCCCCTCGTGAAGCGCAGCCGTCGAGGCAGGACAACCTCGACTGGCTCGACCTGCTCGAACAGGAGCCCGACGCCGGCCTCGGCAACGGCGGCCTCGGGCGCCTGGCGGCCTGCTTCCTCGACTCGATGGCCACGATGCAGCTTCCGGCGATGGGCTACGGCCTGCGCTACGAATACGGCATCTTCAGGCAGTCGATCAAGGACGGCTGGCAGCGCGAACAGCCGGACAACTGGCTGCGCCGCCCGGACCCGTGGGAAGTCGCCGCGGCCGCACGAGACGGTGGAAGTCAAGCTCAACTGCTCGTTCGAGCTGCGCGACGGCTCGCTGCGCGCCGTGCCGGGCCGGCCGTCCAGCCTGATCGGCATTCCGTTCGACCGGCCGGTGGTCGGCTACGGCGGCAAGACCATCAACACGCTCCGGCTCTGGGCCGCGGCCGCGCCGGACTACTTCGACTTCCAGGCGTTCAGCAGCGGCGATTTCGTCGGCGCGCTGGCCGAGACGCTCGCGGCCGAGTCGCTGACGCGCGTGCTCTATCCCGACGACTCGACGAGCATGGGCCAGGGGCTGCGCTTCGTGCAGGAGTATTTCCTGGTCGCCTGCTCGCTGGCCGACCTCGTGCGGCGCTTCCGCCGCAGCAACGCCGACTGGAGCGCGCTGCCCGACAAGGTCGCCATCCAGCTCAACGACACGCACCCGCGATGGCCGTCCCCGAGCTGATGCGCATCCTGCTCGACGACGCGCGCCTCGGCTGGGACGCAGGCCTGGGACCTCACGCAGCGGACGCTGGCCTACACCAACCACACGCTGCTGCCCGAGGCCCTGGAGAAATGGCCGCTGGCCTGGTTCGAGACGATGCTGCCGCGCCACCTGGAGATCATCTACGAGATCAACCGCCGGCTGCTCGACGACGGTGCGCGCCCGCTTCCCCGGCGACGAGGGCCGCGTGCGGCGCATGAGCCTCATCGAGGAAGGCGCCGAGCGCAAGGTCCGCATGGCCAACCTGGCCATCGTCGGCTCGCACAGCACCAACGGCGTGGCCGCGATCCACTCCGAGCTGCTGCGCACGATGACGGTCAAGGACCTGGCCGAGATGTTCCCCGAGCGGTTCAACAACAAGACCAACGGCGTCACGCCGCGGCGCTGGCTGCTGCTGGCCAACCCGGCGCTCGCCGCGCACGATCACCGAGGCCATCGGCGACGGCTGGATCACCGACCTCGGCCAACTGCGCAAGCTGCAAGCCGCTGGCCGACGACACGGCGCTTCCGCGACGCGTTCCGCAAGGCCAAGCGCGAGGCCAAGGCGCAGTTCGCCGACTGGCTCAAAGCGACGTCCGGGCAGACGGTCGACCCCGACACCATCTTCGACTGCCAGGTCAAGCGCATCCACGAATACAAGCGGCAGCTGCTCAACGCGCTGCGCATCGTGGTGCTCTACAACCGGCTGCGCGCAGAACCCGAACCTCGACATGCCGCCGCGGACGTTCTTCTTCGCCGGCAAGGCGGCGCCGGCCTACCATCTGGCCAAGCTCATCATCAAGTTCATCAACAACCTGGCCGGCACCATCGACGGCGACCCGGCGATGCGCGGGCCGGCTCAAGGTCGTGTTCCTGCCCGACTACTGCGTGTCGCTGGCCGAGCGGCTGATCCCGGCCAGCGACGTCTCCAACCAGATCTCGACCGCCGGCTACGAGGCCAGCGGCACGAGCAACATGAAGTTCATGATGAACGGGGCGCTGACCATCGGCACGCGCGACGGCGCGACCATCGAGATGGCCGAGGAAGCGGGCGAGGAGAACTTCTTCCTGTTCGGCCTGACGGCCGAGCAGGTGGCCGGCAGCCGCGGCTGGTACAACCCGCACTGGCACTACGAGCAACGAGCCGGAGACCCGCGCGGCGCTGGACCTGATCTTCTCCGACCACTTCAGCCGCTACGAGCCGGGCGTCTTCGCTCCGCTGCGCGACACGCTGCTGACCAGCGGCGACCACTACATGCACCTGGCGGACCTGAAGTCCTACCTCGAGGCGGACGCAGCGGCTGCGTCGAGCTGTACGCCGACCCGGACGCCTGGGCGCGCAAGGCGATCCTGAACGTGGCCGGCTCGGGCAAGTTCTCCAGCGACCGCACCATCGCCGAGTACGCGGCCGACATCTGGAACGTGCAGCCGTGCCCGGTGCGGTATGGCTACCGGTGCGGATCGGGGGCGATGGGCGGGTCATGCAGCGCGACGGGACGCGAGTGAGCGCATGACGATCTCGCCTCTTGCCGGCAAGCCGGCCCCGCAGGAGCTGCTGGTCGATCTCGCGCAGCTCGAACGCGAGTACTATCGAGCGCCGGCCCGACCTGGACGACCCCACCCAGCTGGTCAGCTTCGGCACCAGCGGCCACCGCGGCTCGCCGCTCGCCGGCACGTTCACCGAAGCCCACATCCTGGCCATCACCCAGGCCATCTGCGACTACCGGCGCGGCCAGGGCACCGACGGCCCGCTGTACATGGGCAAGGACACCCACGCGCTGTCCGGCGCCGGCGCAGCGCACCGCGCTCGAAGTCCTGGCCGCCAACGGCGTCGAGACCGTCATCCAGCGCGACGACGGCGTGACGCCCACGCCGGTCATCTCGCGGGCGATCCTCGTCCACAACCGCGGCCGCGACGAGCATCTCGCCGACGGCATCGTCATCACGCCGTCGCACAACCCGCCGGAGGACGGCGGCTTCAAGTACAACCCGCCCAACGGCGGCCCGGCCGACACCGACGTCACGCGCTGGATCCAGGACCGCGCCAACGAGCTGCTGCGCGCGGGCAACGCCGGCGTGAAGCGCGTGCCGTTCGCCGCGGCGCTCAAGGCCGCCGCGACGACGCACGCAGGACGATTTCATCCTGCCCTACGTCAACGACCTGCGCAACGTCATCGACATGGACGCCATCCGCGCGCGCGGGCCTGAAGCTGGGCGTGGATCCGCTGGGCGGCGCCGCGGTGCACTACTGGGAGCCGATCAACGCGGTCTACGGCCTGGACATCACCGTCGTCAACCCGCGCGTCGATCCGACGTTCTCCTTCATGACGGTCGACCACGACGGCAAGATCCGCATGGACTGCTCGAGCCCGTACGCGATGGCGCGGCTGGTCGGCCTCAAGGACCAGTACCGCCTCGCCTTCGCCAACGACCCGGATGCGGACCGGCACGGCATCGTCACGCCCGTCGCCGGGCTGATGAACCCCAACCACTACCTGGCGGTGGCCATCCGCTACCTGCTCACGCACCGGCCGCAGTGGCCGGCGCACGCCGTCGGTCGGCAAGACGCTGGTCAGCAGCGGCATGATCGACCGGGTCGTCGCCAAGCTCGGCCGCCGGCTCTGCGAGGTGCCGGTCGGCTTCAAGTGGTTCGCGCCGGGGCTGTTCGACGGCTCGCTTCTGCTTCGGCGGCGAGGAGAGCGCGGGGGCGAGCTTCCTGCGCCGCGACGGCACGGTGTGGACGACCGACAAGGACGGCCCGATCATGAACCTGCTGGCGGCCGAGATCACCGCCCGCACCGGCAAGGATCCGGGCGAGCACTACCGCGAGCTGACGGCGGAATTCGGCACGCCCGTGCTACACGCGCATCGACGCGCCGGCCACGCCCGAGCAGAAGGCGCGGCTCGGCAAGCTCGTCGCCCGAGGCGGTCACGGCGTCGACCCTGGCCGGCGAGCCGATCACGGCCAAGCTGACCGCGCGCCCGGCAACGACGCGCCGATCGGCGGCCTGAAGGTGACCACCGCCAACGGCTGGTTCGCCGCCCGGCCGTCCGGCACGGAGAACATCTACAAGATCTACGCCGAGAGCTTCCGCGACGAGCGGCATCTCGCGGACATCGTCGCGCAGGCGCGGCAGATCGTGAATGATGCGCTCGGCGACACCGCGGCCTAACCAGGGGGAGCAGCAATGAGCGCAGGTCTTCCAGTCGTCTACACGGTCCGTCACGGCGAGACCGCGTGGAGCCTGTCCGGACAGCACACCGGCCTCACCGACCTGCCGCTCACCGAGAACGGCGAGCGCAACGCGCGCGGCCTCGCCGCGCGGCTGCGGCGGGCGCCCGTTCGCGAAGGTCCTCACGAGCCCGCTGCAGCGCGCGGCGCGCACCTGCGAGCTGGCCGGGTTCGGCGCCGTCGCGGAGCGCGACCGCGACCTGGTCGAGTGGAACTACGGCGACTACGAGGGCAGGAAGAGCGCGGACATCCACGCCGAGCGCCCGGACTGGGATCTGTTCCGCGACGGCTGTCCGGGCGGCGAATCGCCGGCCGAGGTCGGCGCGAGAGCGGATCGCGTGGTGCGCCGCCTGCGCGCGATCGAAGGCGACGTGCTGCTCTTCTCGAGCGGGCATTTCCTGCGCACGCTCGCCGCGCGCTGGCTCGGGCTCGAGCCCGCCGCCGGCCGGTATTTCCTGCTCGGCACGGCAGCGGTGAACATCCTCGGCTACGAGCACAACCTGTCCGAGCCGGCGATCCGGCTGTGGAACGACACACCGAAGTAGCCATGCGATGACCTTGTCACGCGGAGGGTTTTGCCGCCGCCCGGCGCGCGCGGGCGGCCGTTTCACACCGCCGCACGACGGCGTATGCTCTGCCTTCCTCGCCGGGGCAGTACCGGCGTCGGTCAGTCAGTCAGCGAGGCCGCGCGGCCGGTGCACGACGCATCGGCGGCGGGCCGGTTTCATACTCTGCTCAATCGAACCTGGAGTGACGACATGAAAGCGACGCAGCAGCTGCACGACCTCGGCCAGAGCCTGTGGCTCGACAACATCACCCGCGAGCTGCTCGACAGCGGCACGCTCGCGCGCTACCTCGACGAGCTCACCGTCACCGGGCTCACGTCGAACCCGACGATCTTCGACCAGGCGATCAAGAACAGCCCCGCCTACGACGCCGACATCCGCGGCGAAGCTGAAGGCGGGCAAGTCCGGCGAGGCGCTGTTCTTCGAGCTGGCGCTCGACGACATCACCCGCGCCGCCGACCTCTTCCGCCCGATCTTCGACCGGAGCTCCGGCGTCGACGGCTGGGTCTCGCTGGAGGTCTCGCCGCTGCTCGCCTACGACACCAAGACCACGATCAGCGTGGCGAAGGACCTCTTCGCCCGCGCCAAGCGGCCCAACCTCTTCATCAAGATCCCCGGCACCAAGGAAGGCCTGCCCGCGATCGAGGAGGCGATCTTCGCCGGCGTGCCGGTCAACGTGACGCTGCTGTTCTCGGCCGACCACTACGTGGCGGCCGCCGAAGCCTACCTGCGCGGCATCGAGCGCCGCATCGCCGCCGGCTTGAACCCGAACGTCGGGTCGGTCGCGTCGCTGTTCATCAGCCGCTGGGACGGCGCGGTCGCCGGCAAGGTGCCCGCCGAGCTCGTCAACAAGCTCGGCATCGCGATCGGCCAGAGCGCGTACAAGGCGTACTGCAGCCTGCTCTCATCGCCGCGCTACCTGCGCGTGATGAACGCCGGCGCCCGTCCGCAGCGCCTGCTGCTGGCGAGCACCGGGACGAAGGACCCGAAGGCGTCCGACGTCCTGTACATCAAGGCGCTGGCCGCGCCGCTCACCGTGAACACGATGCCCGAGGCGACGCTGAAGGCCTTCGGCGATCACGGCGCGGTCGGCGCGCCGGTGGGCGCCGACGGCGGCGACTGCATGGCGGTGCTCGCGGCGTTCGGCAAGGCCGGCATCGACCTCGGCGCGCTCGCGGCCAAGCTGCAGACGGACGGCGCCGCGTCGTTCGTCGGCTCGTGGAACGAGCTGATGGGCGTGATCGCGTCCAAGAGCGCGGCGCTGGAAAAGGCCGGCTAGGCCGCGCCCCCTTCCCTGTCGGGCGGCGCCCGCAGTCCGGGCCGCCACCCGTTTTTCTGTCATGACGGAGAGTTCTATGAACGTGCTGGTTGTCGATGTGGGCGGCACCAATGTGAAGATCCTTGCCACCGGCCAGTCCGAGCCCCGAAGCTGCCGTCCGGAACCACGCTCACGGCCGCGATGATGGTCGACGGCGTCAAGAAGCTCGCCGGCGGCTGGAAGTACGACGCGGTGGCGATCGGCTACCCCGGGCCCGTGGTGCGCGACCGGCCGATGGCCGAGCCGCACAACCTCGCGCCCGGCTGGGTCGACTTCGACTACGCCAACGCGTTCGGCAAGCCGGTGAGGATCATCAACGACGCGGCGATGCAGGCGCTGGGCAGCTACAACGGCGGCAAGCTGCTGTTCCTCGGCCTCGGCACGGGCCTCGGGACCACGCTGGTCATCGACGGCGTCGTCGAGGCGATGGAACTCGCCCACCTGCCCTACAAGAAGGCCACCTACGAGGACTACGTCGGGCTGCGCGCGCTGGAAGGCTTCGGCAAGAAGAAGTGGCGGAAGCACGTCGCCGACGTCGTGGCGCGCCTACCGCCGCGTTCGAGCCGGACGACGTGGTGCTGGGCGGCGGCAACGCGAAGAAGCTCGACGAACTGCCGCCGCGCTGCCGCCTGGGCGACAACGCCAACGCGTTCCTCGGCGGCTTCCGCCTGTGGGAGCAGCCGGGCGGGGCCGCGGCGCCCGCGAAGCCCGGTCCCGGCGGCAAGAGCAAGCCTGCCGCGAAGAAGAAGGCTGCCGCCGCACCCAAGAAGCCCGCCGCGAAGGAAAAGGCTGCCGCCAGGAAGAAGGCCGTCGCCCACAAGGGCAATGGCGCAGCACCGTCGAAGTCGCGCGCCGCCGGCCGCTGACGAGACCGAGGAGACCCCGCATGGCCGCAACTCTGCAACCCCTCACCACGCGACCGGCATGGAAGGCGCTGGAAGCACACCACCGGCAGGTCGGCGCGACGCACCTGCGACAGCTGTTCGCCGCCGACGCGAAGCGCGGCGAGCGGCTGACGGTCGAAGCCGCGGGTCTCTACCTCGACTACTCGAAGAACCGCGTCACCGACGAGACGCTCAAGCTGCTGCTGCAGCTCGCCGAGCAGTCGGGCCTGCGGGCGCGGATCGACGCCATGTTCCGCGGCGACAAGATCAACATCACCGAGGATCGCGCGGTCCTGCACGTGGCGCTGCGCGCGCCGCGCGACGCCTCGATCGTCGTCGACGGCGACAACGTCGTGCCCGACGTCCACGCCGTGCTCGACAAGATGGCGGACTTCGCCGACCGCGTCCGCAGCGGCGACGTGGAAGGGCCACACCGGCAAGCGCATCCGCAACGTCGTCAACATCGGCATCGGCGGCTCCGACCTGGGGCCGGTGATGGCCTACGAGGCGCTGCGCCACTACAGCGACCGCGCGCTGACGTTCCGCTTCGTCTCCAACGTCGACGGCACCGATTTCGTCGAAGCGACGCGCGACCTCGATCCGGCGGAGACGCTGTTCATCGTCTCCTCGAAGACCTTCACCACGCTGGAGACGATGACCAACGCGCAGAGCGCCCGCGCCTGGGCGCTCGCCGGCCTCGGCGGCGACAGCAAGGCGGTGGCGCGCCACTTCGTCGCGGTGTCGACCAACGCCGAGAAGGTGTCGGCGTTCGGCATCGACACCGCCAACATGTTCGGCTTCTGGGACTGGGTCGGCGGCCGCTATTCGATGGACTCGGCGATCGGCCTGTCGACGATGCTCGCCATCGGGCCGGAGAACTTCCGCGCGATGCTCGCCGGCTTCCACGAGATGGACGAGCACTTCCGCACCGCGCCGTTCGAGAAGAACCTGCCGGTGCTGATGGCGCTGCTGACGGTCTGGTACAACGACTTCTTCGGCGCGCAGACGGTCGCGGTCCTGCCCTACGAGCAGTACCTCAAGCGCTTCCCGGCCTACCTGCAGCAGCTGACGATGGAGAGCAACGGCAAGCACGTCACGCTCGACGGCACGCGGGTCGAGTACGACACCGGGCCCGTCTACTGGGGCGAGCCGGGCACCAACGGCCAGCATTCGTTCTACCAGCTGATCCACCAGGGCACGCGGCTCATCCCCTGCGACTTCATCGCCTTCGCCAAGGCGCTGAACCCGCTCGGCCGCCACCACGACATGCTGCTCGCCAACGTGTTCGCGCAGGCCGAGGCGCTGGCGTTCGGCAAGACGGCGGAGGAGGTCAAGGCCGAGGGCACGCCCGACTGGCTGGTGCCGCACCGGGTGTTCGAGGGCAACCGGCCGTCGAACACGATCCTCGTCGACCGGCTCACGCCCGCGGCGCTGGGCAAGCTGGTCGCGCTCTACGAGCACAACGTGTTCACGCAGGGCGCGATCTGGAACATCGACTCGTTCGACCAGTGGGGCGTGGAGCTGGGCAAGGTGCTCGCGCAGCGGATCATCCCCGAGCTCGAGGGCAAGGGCGAGCCCGCGCTCGGCCACGACAGCTCGACCAACGCGCTGATCCGCCGTTACCGCAAGACCAAGGGAGCGTGACGCCATGCCGCGCGGATACGACGAAGCCGCTCTACATCCTGCCGTTCGACCATCGCGGCTCGTTCGAGACGAAGATGTTCGGCTGGAAGGGCGACCTCGACGCCGAGCAGACCGCGGAGATCGCCGCCGCCAAGCAGGTGATCTACGACGGCTTCAAGGCCGCCATCGCCGGCGGCGTGCCGAAGGAGAAGGCCGGCATCCTCGTCGACGAGCAATTCGGCGCCGCGATCCTGAAGGACGCCGCGGCGAACGGCTACGCGACCGTCGTGCCCCGCCGAGAAGAGCGGCCAGGACGAGTTCGACTTCGAGTACGGCGAGGACTTCGCGCAAGCACATCGAAGCGTTCGACCCGACGTTCTGCAAAGTGCTGGTCCGCTACAACCCGGACGGCGACGCCGACGCTGAACCGCCGCCAGGCGGCGCGGCTGAAGACGCTCTCCGACTACCTGCACGGCCGCGGGCCGCAGCCGGTTCATGTTCGAGCTGCTGGTGCCGCCGACCAAGGAGCAGCTCGACGAGCTCGGCGGCGACAAGAAGGCGTACGACCTCGACGCTGCGGCCGCAGCTGATGGTCGAGGCGATCATCGCAGCTGCAGGACGTCGGCGATCGAGGCCGACGTCTGGAAGATCGAGGGCCTCGAGCGGCGCGAGGACTGCGCGAAGATCGTCGCGGCGGCGCGGCGCGGCGGCCGCGACAAGGTCGGCTGCATCGTCCTCGGCCGCGGCGAGGACGACCGCAAGGTGCACGAGTGGCTCGCGACGGCGGCGGCGGTGCCGGGCTTCATCGGCTTCGCCGTCGGCCGCACCGACTTCTGGGAGCCGCTCGTCGACTGGCGCGCGAAGAAGATCACGCGCGAGGCGGCCGTCGCGGAGATCGCGCGGCGGTACCGTCGAATTCACGCGAGATCTTCGACCCGACGCTCACGTGACCGGGCGCCGACCCGCTGCAGCAGCCGTATCGCATCAAGCAACGACAGAGCATCGTTCGTCACCTGGCCGGACACCCCGCCGGCCGCAAATCAGACCAAAGAGGAAACCAGCATGCAACTCGGAATGATCGGACTCGGCCGCATGGGCGCGAACATGGTGCGCCGGCTCATCAGGGACGGCCACGAGTGCGTCGGTCTTCGACATGTCGCCGAAGGCCGTGGAGGACCTCGCGAAGAGAAGGCGCGACCGGCGTCGACGTCGCTGGCCGACTTCGTCGAGAAGCTCGACGAAGCCGCGCGCGATCTGGCTGATGGTGCCGGCGGCGGTCGTCGACAAGACGCATCGCGCGATCTGCTGCCGCTCCTCGACGCGGGCGACATCCTCATCGACGGCGGCAACTCGTACTACGTCGACGACATCCGCCGCGCGAAGGAGCTGGCGCCCAAGGGCATCCACTACGTCGACGTCGGCACCAGCGGCGGCGTCTGGGGCCTCGAGCGCGGCTACTGCATGATGATCGGCGGCGAGGACGACGTCGTGAAGCACCTCGATCCGATCTTCGCGACGCTGGCGCCCGGCATCGGCGACCGTCGACCGCACGCCCGGGCCGCGAGAAGATCGGCGGCACCGCCGAGCAGGGCTATCTGCACTGCGGCCCGAACGGCGCCGGCCACTTCGTCAAGATGGTCCACAACGGCATCGAGTACGGCCTCATGGCCGCGTACGCCGAGGGCATGGGCATCCTGCAGCACGCCAACGTCGGCAAGCAGACGCACGAGGTCGACGCCGAGACCACGCCGCTGCGCGATCCCGAGCACTACCAGTACGACCTCAACCTGCGCCGACATCGCCGAAGTCTGGCGGCGCGGCAGCGTGATCGCCTCGTGGCTGCTCGATCTGACCGCCGCCTCGCTGATCGAGGATCCGGCGCTCGCGAACTTCGCCGGCCGCGTCTCCGACTCCGGCGAAGGCCGCTGGACGATCAAGGCCGCCATCGACGAGGCGGTGCCCGCGCCGGTGCTGACCACCGCGCTGTACGAGCGCTTCAGCTCGCGCGGCGAGGCCGACTTCCAGGACAAGCTGCTCTCGGCGATGCGCTTCCAGTTCGGCGGGCACCTCGAGAAGGCGCCGGCCAGTAGCAGCATCGCACGGGAACGACGATGGACAGCAGCGCACATTCGGACGCGCTGGTCTTCTTCGGCGCCACGGGCGATCTCGCCTACAAGAAGATCTTCCCGTCGCTGCAGGCGATGGTGAAGCGCGGCCACCTCGACGTGCCGGTCATCGGCGTCGCCAAGGCGGGCTGGAACCTCGACCAGCTGAAGGCGCGCGCGCGCGACAGCCTCGAGAAGCACGGCGGGCTCGATCCCGCGGCGTTCGAGAAGCTCTGCGGCCTGCTGCGCTACGTCGACGGCGACTACGACGACCCGGCGACGTTCCAGGCGCTGCGCAAGGAGCTCGGCGCGGCGCGAGCGCCCGGCGCACTACCTCGCGATTCCGCCGGTGCTGTTCGGCATGGTCGTCGAGCAGCTCGGCGCAGTCGGGCTGCACGACGGGCGCGCGCGTCATCGTCGAGAAGCCGTTCGGCCGCGACCTCGCGTCGGCGCGGGCGCTCAACCAGATCCTGCTCGGCACGTTCGACGAAGCGCGCATCTTCCGCATCGACCACTACCTCGGCAAGCGGCCGGTGCACAACATGGTGTTCTTCCGCTTCGCCAACGCGTTCCTCGAGCCGTTCTGGAACCGCAAGCTACGTCGAGAGCGTGCAGATCACGATGGCCGAGGATTTCGGCGTGCAGGGCCGCGGCGCGTTCTACGACCAGACCGGCACGATCCGCGACGTGATCCAGAACCACCTGTTCCAGGTGCTCGCCAACCTGGCGATGGAGCCGCCCGTCGCGCACCGACAGCGAGTCGATGCGCGACGAGAAGGTCAAGGTGCTGAAGGCGATTCCGCCGCTCGACGGCGAAGAACGTCGTCCGCGGCCAGTTCCGCGGCTACCGCAACGAGCCGGGCGTCGCGCCGGACTCGCAGACGGAGACCTTCGCCGCGCTGCGGCTCGAGATCGACTCCTGGCGCTGGCAGGGCGTGCCGTTCTACATCCGCGCCGGCAAGTCGCTTGCCGGTGACCTGCACCGAGGTCCTCGTGCGGCTGCGCCGCGCGCCGACGATCTTCCCGGCCGCCGCCGGACTGCCGAACCACTGCCGCTTCCGCATCAGCCCCGACATGGTCATCGCCATCGGGCGTGACGGTGATGGACCCCGAGGACAAGGAGATCGGCGAGCAGCGGCGAGCTGACGCTCGCCCGCCACCCCGACGCCGACGAGATGGACGCCTACGAGCGCGTGCTGGGCGACGCGATGGCCGGCGACGCCACGCTGTTCGCGCGCGAGGACTACGTCGAGGAGGCCTGGCGCATCGTCGATCCGGTGCTGCAGCGAGGGAACGCCGGATCCACCCGTACGAGCCGGGCACCTGGGGGCCGCGCGAGATCGACGCACATCGCGCCGCCGGGCGGCTGGCACGATCCCGTCCTCGAGCCCTGACTCCGAAAGGACCGCCATGAAGATCGAAGTGCTGGCCGATGCCGATGCCGTCGCCAAGGCCGCCGCGGCGGTGATCGCCGCCGACGCCCGTGCGGCCGTCGCCGCGCGCGGACGCTTCGTGTTCGCCGTCAGCGGCGGCACCACGCCGTGGGTGATGCTGCGCGCGCTCGCGGCCGAGGACATGCCGTGGCACGCGGTGCACGTGTTCCAGGTGGACGAGCGCGTGGCCCCCGCGGGCGATCCGATCGCAACCTCACCCACCTGCAGGAGAGCCTGCGCGCACGCGCCGCTCTCGCTGCGCAGCATCCACGCGATGCCGGTGGAGGCGGCCGACCTCGACGCGGCCGCCGCGCGCTACGCAGCAGCTGCTGCGCGAGCTCGCCGGCACGCCGCCGGTGCTCGACCTCGTCCACCTCGGCCTCGGCCCGGACGGCCACACCGCGTCGCTGGTGCCGGGCGATCCGGTGCTCGATGTCACCGGCGTCGACGTCGCGCTCACCACGGGGCCCTACCAGGGCCGGCGCCGGATGACGCTCACCTACCGGTGCTCGACCGCGCGCGGCGCGTCCTGTGGCTGGTCACCGGCGCGGAGAAGGTCGGCATGCTGGCGCGCCTGCGGGCCGGCGACCGCTCCATCCCGGCCGGCCGCGTGCGCGCCGACAACGCACTGGTGCTCGCCGATCGCGCGGCATCGCCGCAATCCTAGAACCGACAACAAGACCGAATCCACCAAGAGGAACACGACCATGACCGACGCAGAGCTCGACCAGCTGTCCATCAACACGATCCGCACGCTGTCGATGGACGCCGTGCAGGCGGCCAACTCCGGCCATCCCGGCACGCCGATGGCGCTGGCGCCGGTGGTCTACACGCTCTGGAACAGCGGTGCCTGCGCTTCGATCCCGCAGGACCCGATCTGGCCCAACCGCGACCGCTTCGTGCTGTCCAACGGCCACGCGTCGATGCTGCTCTATTCGCTGCTGCATCTCGACCGGGACGCAGGCGGTGAACGCCGAGTACGAGCAGCTCGGGCCAGCCGTCGGTGACGCTCGACGACATCAAGCGCTTCCGCCAGCTCGACAGCAAGTGCGCCGGGCCATCCCGAGTACCGCTGGACGTCGCGGCGTCGAGACCACCACCGGCCCGCTCGGCCAGGGCGTCGCGACCAGCGTCGGCATGGCGATCGCGCCAGCGCTGGCTCGCCGCGCACTACAACCAGCCCGGGCTTCGACGATGTTCGACTACGACGTCTACGCGCTCTGCGGCGACGGCTGCCTGATGGAAGGCGTCGCGCGCGAAGCCGCCTCGCTCGCCGGCCACCTCGGGCTCGACAACCTCTGCTGGATCTACGACAACAACCACATCACGATCGAAGGCAGCACCGAGCTCGCCTTCAGCGAGGACGTCGCCGCGCGCTTCCTCGGCCTACGGCTGGAACGTGCTGCGCGTCGGCGACGCCAACGACCTCGACCGCATCGAGCGCGCGCTGCAAGGTCTTCCGCGCGACCACCGACCGGCCGACGCTGATCATCGTCGACAGCCACATCGGCTACGGCTCGCCGAACAAGCAGGACACCACGGCGGCCCACGGCGAGCCGCTCGGCGACGAGGAGATCCGCCTCACCAAGCGCGCCTACGGCTGGCCCGAGGACGCCAAGTTCCTCGTGCCGGACGGCGTGCACGAGCACTTCGCAGCGCGGCATCGGCGCGCGCGGCGCCGAGGCGCACGCGGCGTGGAACGACGCTGTTCGCCGGCTACACGCGCGCAGTTCCCCGAGCTCGCCGCCGAGCTCGAGCAGATGCAGCGGCGCGAGCTGCCCGACGGCTGGGACAAGGACCTGCCCGTCTTCCCCGCCGATGCGAAGGGCCTCGCCAGGCGCGATGCCTCGGGCAAGGTGCTCAACGCGCTCGCGCAAGAACATCCCGTGGCTGCTCGGCGGCTCCGCCGACCTCGCCCGTCGACCAAGACGCACGCTCAACGTTCGAGGGCGCCGGCGACTTCCAGGCCGCCACGCCCGGCGGCCGCAACCTCCACTTCGGCATCCGCGAGCACGCGATGGGCGCGATCGCTCAACGGCATGGCGCTCTCCAAGCTGCGCGCCGTTCGGCGCGACCTTCCTCATCTTCAGCGACTACGCGCGGCCGGCGATCCGCCTGTCGGCGCTGATGGAGCTGCCGGCGATCTACGTCTTCACGCACGACTCGATCGGCGTCGGCGAGGACGGCCCGACGCACCAGCCGATCGAGCACCTCGCGTCGCTGCGCGCGATCCCGGGCCTCGTCGACGCTGCGGCCCGGCGACGCCAACGAGGTCGTCGAGGCGCTGCCGCGTACGTGATGCAGCTGCGCCACGAGCCGGCGGTGCTCGTGCTGACGCGGCAGGCCCTGCCGACGCTCGACCGCACCAAGTACGCGCCGGCCGCCGGGTGTCGCGAAGGGCGCCTACGTGCTGGCCGACGCCGCCGGCGGCAAGCCCGAGGTGATCCTGATCGCCACCGGCAGCGAGGTGTCGCTCTGCCGTCGACGCGCACGAGAAGCTCGCCGCCGAGGGCATCCGCTCGCGCGTCGTGTCGCATGCCGTCGTGGGAGCTCTTCGAGCACCAGACCGCAGGAGTACCGCGACAGCGTGCTGCCGCCGGAGGTCACCGCGCGCGTCGCCGTCGAGCAGGCCTCGACCTTCGGCTGGGAGCGCTACGTCGGCGACGACGGGCCGCGTCATCGGCATGCAGACCTTCGGCGCCTCGGCGCCGCTGAAGGCGCTGCAGAAGAAGTTCGGCTTCGAGCCGAAGCGCGTGGCTGCGGTGGCGAAGGAGCTGCTCGGCCGGAAATAGATGCACGAAGCCGCGCTCCTGCAGGACCCGGACGGCGTCGCGTCGCCCGCCAGCCCGGCCGCGCGGTGACGCGGCCGGTGGAGGGGCGCCGCATCCGCCGCAGCGCCGGAGACGGACACCGCGGCCAGGCGGCGCGCCGGTTTTCTCTATGGCCTGCTGGGCGTCGCGGCCTTCAGCCTGACGCTGCCCGCCACGCGCGTCGCCGTGGTCGGGCTCGACCCGGTGTTCGTCGGACTGGGCCGCGCCGTGGTCGCCGCGGCGCTGGCCGCCGTCGTCCTGCTCGCCACGCGCACGCCCTTCCCGGGGCGGGCGCTGCTGCCGCGGCTCGCCATCGTCGCCGGCGGCGTGATCGTCGGGTTCCCGCTGCTGTCGGCGTGGGCCATGGTCTACGTGCCGGCAGCGCACGGCGCCGTGGTCATCGGCCTGCTGCCGCTCGCCACGGCGCTGACCGGCGCGTGGCTGGCGCACGAGCGGCCCACGCGCCGGTTCTGGGCATGCGCAGTCTTCGGCAGCGCCGTCGTCGTCGGCTTCGCGTTGTGGCAGGGCGGCGGCGCGCCGCACCCCGCCGACGCGCTGCTGGTGCTTGCGGTCGCGGCGGCGGCAGTCGGCTACGCCGAGGGCGGACGGCTTGCGCGCACGCTGGGCGGGTGGCAGGTGATCTCGTGGGCGCTCGTGCTGTCGGCGCCGCTCCTCGCCGTCCCGACGTGGTGGGTGTCCGACGGCCGCCTCGCGAGCGCCTCCGCGGCGCAGTGGGCGGGCTTCGCCTATGTCGCCGTCGTCAGCATGTTCCTCGGCTTCTTCGCGTGGTACCGCGGGCTGGCGCTGGGCGGCATCGGCGCCGTGGGGCAGGTGCAGCTGCTGCAGCCGTTCCTGACCATCTTCGCCTCGGCCCTGCTGCTCGGCGAGCGCATCGATGCGGCGACGCTGGTCGCCGCAGCGCTCGTCATCGGCTCGATCGCGTTCGGGCGCCGGGCGTGACGGCGCGTGCCCGGGCGCGCGCCGTCCGGATCGCCGGCGGATGCGCGAGTTTGGCTATACTTTCACCCGAGTGACCGGGGAGCGCGCATGGCCAGGATGTCGATCGCCAGGAAGCACCACCTGCCGCACAAGAAGGCGAAGGAGGCGGCGCAGAAGGTCGCGGACGACCTCAAGGCGCGCTACGACCTCGCCTACGCGTGGCGCGGCAACCAGATCGACTTCAGCCGTCCCGGGCTCTCCGGCACCATGGTCGTCAGCAAAGACGAAGTGCGCCTCGATTGCGAGCTCGGCATGCTGCTCTCGCTGCTGCGGCCCAAGCTCGAGTCGGAGATCGACAAGGAATTCGAGAAGCGCTTCGGAAAGACGGCGTAGCCCGGCGTTGAGCGAAGCGAAACCCGGGATAAGTGGGGTCAGACACCACTTTTCAATGAGCTTCGAAAGCGTTGCAACCATAGCCACCGAAAAGTAGTGTCTGACCCCACTTATCCCGGGTTTCGCTTCGCTCAACGCCGGGCTACGCGCGCTCCACCCCGACAAGCGGATCGGCGAACGGCGCGTTGTCGCCGTCGAAGATCGCGTTCATCAACGCCGTCTCGCGGCTCTCTATGGTCTCGAGGAACTCCTTCGCGCCGTGCATGTGGCGAAAGGCCGTGAACCCGCGCTCGAGGAAATCGTGCAGGACCAGCATGCCCGCCATCCGCGCCGGCTGCCGCATGAGGACCAGTGCCGTGTGCAGCAGCGGCATCCGGACGAAGCGGTCGAGCGCAGCGCCGATCTCGATGATCAGGCCGATCTGGCGTTCGCGACCCGGCCGGTTGCCCATCAGGCGGTAGGCGCGACAGTATTCGGCCACCGTGAACGCCCGGTCCACGGCGGGCAGGCGCGCGAGAAGCCCGCGGTCGAGCTCCTGCGACAGCGCGTTCAGCTCCATCGCCTGCGCAATGGTCGCGATCACCCGTTCCGGCAGCGTGCGCACGAGGATCGGCACGACGCGCGCCAGGTCGGCGTCGCGCCGCGAGAAGTCGGCGCTGCCGTACAGGTCGGTCTCGAAGAACTCGATCGCGTCGGCGTAGCGCTGCTGCGCCTCGAGGTCCGCGTACGTCTGCGTCAGCCGCAGCGCCTGCCAGGCGGCGACGCGCTCCAGCGCGCGCGCGAGGCGCGCATTCGCGCGCCGCTCGTCGTGCAGCAGCCCGACGTGCGCCAGCTCGCGGACGAGCGCGGACTGCGCGGGCCGGCTGGCGAGATTTTGGGTGGAGGCGGCGGGCATGACGTGCGATGATCGGCGCGGCACGGGACGGCCCGTGCGGGGAACTTCGCTTTCACCGACTAGTCTAGCCGAGGGCCGCGCCGCTGGCGATGCGCGCCGCGCGGATTAGATTGTTTCGTCTAATGCGCTCATCTAGATTGCAATGGCGCGCCGCGCCGGCGCGTCGCCTGCTCTCGTCCCGCATCATGCCCCCGCCATCACCATGATCACGCGCCGCAGGTTTCTCGTCGTCGGCATCGCCGGCGGCGCCGCGCTCGCCGCCGCCTACTGGTGGCGCGACCGCGGCGCACACCCGGCAAGCGACGCGCCGCGCGCCGGCCTCGACCCGGACGCGCGGACGGTCCTGGCCGCGATCGTTCCCGCGCTGCTCGATGGCGCGCTGCCGGCGGAGCCTTCCGCCCGGGCTGCGGCGACGCAGGAAACGCTGGCGGCGATCGCGGCGGCGATCGACGGCCTGCCGCCGCAGGCGCAGCGCGAGATCGCGCAGCTCTTCGCGCTGCTCGCCTTCGCGCCGGCCCGCATCGCGCTGGCACGGGTCACCCCGCCGTGGGCGCAGGCCACGCCCGCGGAAGTCGGCGGCTTCCTCGATCGCTGGCGCGACAGCGGCTGGGCGCTGCAGCGCTCGGCCTACGACGCGCTGCACCAGCTGGTGTTCGCGTCCTGGTACGGCAATCCGCGCTCGTGGCCCGCGATCGGCTACGACGGTCCGCCGGCTCTCACCGCATGACCACGCCCGCCACGAAGGCCCTGCCTGACCTGTTCCGCGCCGGAATGGCCGGCGGCTGGGCCGTGATCGACGCGTCCACGCTCGCGCGCGACGAGACCCTCGAAGCCGATGTCGCCATCGTCGGCACCGGCGCGGGCGGGGGCACCGCCGCCGAGATCCTGGCGCAGGCCGGGCTGAAGGTGATCCTGATCGAGGAAGGGCCGCTGCGCACGTCGTCGGACTTCCGCATGCGCGAGTCCGAGGCCTATCCGGACCTCTACCAGGAATCGGCCGGGCGCAGGACCGCCGACAAGGCGATCGGCATCCTGCAGGGACGCTGCGTGGGCGGCAGCACGACGGTCAACTGGACGAGCTCGTTTCGCACGCCGCACGTCACGCTCCTGCAGTGGGCGAAGCTGCACGGCGTCGACGGGCTGTCGTCGGCCGAGCTCGCGCCGTATTTCGCGCGGATGGAGGCGCGCCTGTCGATCGCGCCCTGGGAAGTGCCGCCCAACGAGAACAACGCGGTGCTCGCCCGCGGCGCGGCAAAGATCGGCATCCCGGCAGCGGCGATCCGGCGCAACGTCCTCGGCTGCTGGAACCTCGGCTACTGCGGCATGGGCTGCCCCACCAACGCCAAGCAGTCGATGCTGGTGACGACCATCCCGGCCGCGCTCGATCGCGGCGCAACGCTCGTCACCCGGGCCCGCGCGCAGGCGTTCACGCTCGAGGGCGACCGGGTCGCGGCGCTCGCCTGCGTGGCGATGGACGCGCGCGGCGTCCATCCGACGGCGCGCCGGATCACCGTGCGGGCCCGGGCGTTCGTCGCCGCGGCCGGCGCGATCGGCTCGCCGGCGCTGCTGCTGCGCAGCGCCGTGCCGGATCCGCACGGCATCGTCGGCAAGCGGACCTTCCTGCACCCGGTGGTGATTTCCGTGGCGCGGATGCCGGAGCGCGTCGCCGCGTTCTCGGGCGCCCCGCAGACGATCTACTCCGATCACTTCATCGACTCGCTGCCGCCGGACGGTCCCGATCGGCTTCAAGCTGGAAGCGCCGCCGATCCATCCGATCCTGGGCGCGATCACCGTGCCGAGCCACGGCGCGCGCCACGCGCAGTGGATGCGCGAGCTGCCGCAGCTGCAGGTGCTGATCGCGCTGCTGCGCGACGGGTTTCATCCGGAAAGCGCCGGCGGCAGGGTCGTGCTGCAGAGCGACGGCACGCCCGCGCTCGATTACCCGCTGACGCCGTATGTCTGGGACGGCGTGCGCCGCGCGCTCGCGACCATGGCGCAGATTCAGTTCGCCGCCGGCGCGACGCACGTGATGCCGGTCCACGGCGACGGGACGGCCTACGAACGCTGGGACGACGCCCGCGCGGCGATCGCGGGTTTCGCGCTCGCGCCGCTCGCCACGCCCGTGGTCAGCGCGCACGTGATGGGCGGCTGCCCCATCGGCCGCGATCCGAAGCAGGCCGTCGTCGACGCCTCCGGCCGCCACCACCATCTCGCCAATCTCTACGTGCTCGACGGCTCGCTGTTCCCGACCTCGATCGGCGCCAATCCGCAGCTGTCGATCTACGGCGTCGTGGCCAAGCTGGCCGACGGCCTCGCCGCGTCGCTCGCGCCCGCGGGCGCAGACGCGCCGCGCACTCCGGCGCCCGCCGGCGCGCGGGCCCCGTCCGCTCTTTAGTGTGTTTGCTCTAGACGATCCCGGTACAGTGAAATCACTCGCCTGATACGCGAGATTCGATTTCGACCAACCAGGAGAGCAGCATGCAAAGGCAATCGACGATGAGTTTCAACCCCTACCAACTCGGCGGGAACGCGCTCGCCGCGCCGCGTCAGATGTGGCTCGCGGGCCTCGGCGCCGCCGCCCTCACGAGCGACTGGGTCCAGGGCGAAGCCCGCAAGACGTTCAAGTCGCTGGTCAAGGAAGGCACGGTCGTCGAAACGCGCGCCGTGACGTTCGTGAGCGGCCGGATCGAGGAATCGATGACCCGCGCGAACGGCGTGTGGCGGCAGACGCGCGCGACCGTCGAGTCGGGCGTCAGGCAAGCCGCGGAAACCGCGGTGGCGCTCGCGCAGAAGGCGATCCCCAGGAACCTGCCGAAGATCGAGATGCCGCTGATGGCGAAGCCCGCCGCGAAGCGCGCCACCAAGGCCGCCACGACCGTCAAGGCGCGTGCCGTCAAGGGCGCGAAGAAGGCGAAGCGCGCGGTCAAGAAGGCGGTCAAGCGCTAAGCGACTGGCAGCGTCCGCCGATGGCGACGCCGGAGGCAGATGATGCCGGCCCGCACGGCACCCGGGCGCGCGCGTCGCGCCCGGCGGCGTGAGCGCCCGCCTTCCGGGGTGGGCCTGGCGCTGGCCGGGGGCGGCCCGCTGGGCGGGATTTACGAGGTTGGCGCGCTGCTCGCGCTGGCCGACTCGCTCGAGGGCATCGATTTCAACGACCTCGACGTCTACGTCGGGGTTTCGTCCGGCGGCTTCGTGGCCGCCGCGTTGGCGAACGGCATCTCGCCCGCGCAGATGTATCGCCTGTTCATCGACGACGGCGCCGACGCGGCGCTGACACCCGAGGTCTTCCTGCGGCCTGCAATCGGCGAATTCGCGCGCCGCGCGTGGTCGCTGCCGGGCCTCGTCGCGCGGGCGGCGCTGCAGTACCTGCGCGACCCGCTGCACCACGGCCTCATGTCTTCGCTGTCGACCCTGTCGCGGGCGATCCCGACGGGCGCGTTCGACAACGCCGCGATCGACGATTTCCTCTCACGCCTGTTCGCCGCGCCCGGGCGGACCAACGACTTCCGCCGCCTGTCGCGCAAGCTGTTCCTGGTCGCCACCAATCTCGATTCGGGCGCGTCGGTCACGTTCGGCGCGCCTGGCCACGACCACGTGCCGATCTCGCGCGCGATCGAGGCCTCGTCGGCGCTGCCGGGCCTCTTCCCGCCGGTGCGCATCGGCGACGACTACTTCGTCGACGGCGCGCTGAACAAGACGCTGCACGCGTCGGTTGCGCTGGACGAAGGCGTGGGCCTGCTCCTGTGCATCAACCCGCTGGTGCCGTTCGACGCGAGCAAGGTCGCCCCCCACGACCGGATCACGCTGCGCAAGCTCGACCACGGCGGCCTGCCGCTGGTGCTGTCGCAGACCTTCCGCGCCATCATCCATTCGCGGATGAAGGTCGGGATGGCGAAGTACCGGCAGCAGTATCCACGTGCCGACGTGGTGCTGTTCGAGCCCGACCGCGAGGATGCCGACATGTTCTTCGCCAACATCTTCAGCTACGCCCAGAGAAAGCACCTGTGCGCGGCGGCGTTCGACAAGACGCGCCGGAACCTCGCCGCGCGCGCTGCGCTGCTGGCCCCCGGCCTCGCCCGGCACGGCATCGTCCTCGACGCGGCCCGTATCGGCGACGCGTCGCGCGCGGTCACCGACGCCGTTGCGGATGCGCGGCCGCTGCACGCGAACTTTCCCGCGGGCGCCGCCGCGGACCAGGTGAAGCGCGACCTGTCGCACGCGCTCGATCTGCTCGAGCGCGGGCTCGCCGGCGCGCACTGAGCGCGCGGCCGTTTGCCTCGCCGGCGGCGGCGCTCTACACTCCGCCGACCCTTCACTTCCCCGGTACCGGCCATGGCGGAGAAGAAACGCCCCCGCCGCACGCGCGAGCGCATCCTCGAGACGAGCCTCGACCTGTTCAACCGGCACGGCGAGCCGCACGTCACGACGGCGGACATCGCCGACGAGATGAACATCAGCCCCGGCAATCTCTACTACCACTTCCGCAACAAGGACGACATCATCGGCGAGCTCTACGCGGCGTACGAAGCCCGCGTGCTGCCGCTGCTCGCCGCGCCGGGCGAGCGCGAGGTCGACGTCGAGGATCTCTGGCTGCTGCTGCACCTGCTGTTCGAGCACATGTGGGCGTACCGCTTCCTCTACCGCGACCTCGACGAGCTCGCGTCGCGCAATCGGCGGGTCGGCGCGCATTTCGGCGAACTGCTTCGGCGGAGCAACGCCGCCATGGTCGAGCTGTGCAACGGGATGGTGGCGGGCGGCTCGATGCGGGCGTCCCCGGTCGAGATCGCCGCCGTGGCCCGCAACGTCGTCCTGGTCTCCACGTACTGGATGTCGTTCCACCGGCTCTGCAGCCCGCGGCGCGACGCCGCCGCCGACATCGACCTCGGCCTCGGCGCCTACCAGGTGCTGGCGTTGATCGCGCCGTTCCTGGTCGGCGACGCCCGCGCGCTGCTCGATCGGCTCGGCCGCGATTATCTTTGACCGGGCGAGGAGTTGCCCGAACTCGTAGCCCGGCGTTGAGCGGAGCGAAACCCGGGTGGTTGGCGCAATGGCCGCGATTGCCCCGGGTTTCGCTTCGCTCAACGCCGGGCTACGAGATGCAATCAGTCGGCCTCATGAGCCCGCGCCGCGCAGCGTTTCCCGGAGCGTCTCGAACTCGGGCCCGAAGCGGCTGCTGATCCGCTCCGGATCTGGGCACAACCCGCGATCGGTGACGAGACCGAACTGGACCTTCCCGTTGTACGAGAGGATCGAGACGCCCATCCCGATGTCCCCGGCCTGCGGCACCCAGACCATCTGGCTCTCGATCCTCGCGCCGGCGAGGTAGAGGGGGCGCTGCGGCCCCGGCACGTTGGTCATCACCGCGGTCGCGTTGCGCGCCAGCGCGAGCAGCAGCTGATCCTGCAACAGCTTCGGACCGGCGCCCATGGCGGCCAGCAGCCCGAGCGAAAGCACCGGCTGCAGCGACGTCTTCAGCGCGCTCATGTTGGCGCGCACCGCCTGGACGCGGTCGACCGGATGCTCGATGCCGATCGGCAGGTCGAGGAACACGAGGCCGAACCGGTTGCCGAGCTCCGCCGCCTTCTCGAGCGGACGCAGGTTGACCGGCACCAAGGCGCGGATCGTGACGCCGTCGACGGCGTCGCCCTTGTGCAGCAGGTAGCCGCGCAGCGCCCCGGCGACGCACGACAGCAGCACGTCGTTGACCGACGCGTGCAGCGCCTTGCCGACCGCCTTCACCTCCGCGAGCGGGATGGGCGCGGCCCAGGCCGCGCGCTTCGTCACGCCCGGCGTGCCCTTGAGGCGCGTCCGCGAGTCCTGGTCCATCAGCGCGAGCCTGCCGACCTCGCGCGCGAGCGCCGTGCCCTGCCGGGCGAGCGCCAGGGCCGTCGCCGGGTCGCGCCACAACTCGACGCCCTTGTCGATGATCATGCCGCCGGCGTTGCGCGCGAGCCTGAGCGCGTCGGTGAGGCCCTCCGCCGACCAGACGTCGTGGTGACCGCCGTGCCGCGGCTTCGGCGGCGGCGCCGCACCCGCCGGCGAGCGGCGGCGCGTGGCGTCGGTCATCGACAGCACGACCCGCGTCAGCGCAATGCCGTCGGCGTAGCAATGATGGATGCGCGTGACCAGCGCGCTGCCGCCATCGAAATCCTCGACCAGCCGGAACTGCCACAGCGGCCGCGCGGGATCGAGCGGCGTGCTCTCGAGGCGGCTCACGAGCGCCTGCAGCTCCTTCTGCCCGGCCTTTCCCGGCAGCGCCGCGCGCACGACGTGGCGGGTGATGTCGAAGGCGCGGTCCGTCTCCCAGTAGGCGACGCCGTCGACCTCCACCGGCCGCCGGCGAAAGCGCTCGAAGCACAGGAAGCGCTCCTCGATCGTCGCCGTCAGCCGGTCGAGCGCGATGCGGTCGCGCAGGACCATCACGCCGCAGATCATCATCAGGTTGTTCGGCCGGTCCATCCGCAGCCAGGCGGTGTCGACCGCCGACATTCGAATGCGTCGTCGCGGGGCCATGGGATATTCGCCGTGAGGAAAAGAGAATGCCGGCACCGACGCGCGGCGGGTGTGGCGCGGCCCGCGCGAGCGGCACGCCAAATGGACGCGCGCCGGGCTTCAGGCTAAAGTAGCACACGCCCCGACACCGCGGGTAGACCCCTCCGAGGAGAGCCCAACCTCATGGCTGCCGCACCGAAGAAAGACGACTTGAAGGCGAAGTTCGAGGCCGCCGCGGCGGCCGCCAAGAAGACGAAGAAGAAGCCCGACAACGCGACGCTGCTGAAGCTCTACGCGTACTACAAGCAGTCGACGGAAGGGGACGTCGCCGGCGAGCGTCCGGGCGGGTTCGATTTCGTCGGAGGCGCCAAGTACGATGCGTGGTCGAAGCTGAAGGGCACGGCCCGCGACGCGGCGATGCAGGACTACATCAAGGTCGTCGACAAGCTCAACCGCGACTGACGCGCCCACCCGGGTTTCGCTGCGCTCAACGCCGGGCTACGCACCCCGCGACAAGCCTCGGTGGCCGATCGCGGCTACGATTTCTTCGCGCGCTTGGCCGTGCGCTTCGCCGCCGCGCCCTTCGCCTTGAGCAGCTCGTTGACCGCCGCCGAGAGCTCGTCCACGCGGTCGGCCAGGCGCTGGATGTCGTTCTGCGTGTAGATGCCGAGCTTCGACAGGGCGCGCGCAACGCGGTCCTCGAACACCTGCTCGAGCTTGTCCCAGGTTCCGCCCGCGATCTGCTGCATCTCCTTGGCCTTCGCGGATGCCGCGCCGCGCGCGGCCGCCGCAGTGTCGACCGCGGCCTGCTTCGTTCGCTGCTCGAGGCGCTGACCCTGCTTCATGATCGACTCGAACAGGTGGGCGCTCTCCTGCTGCGCCTTCGCCAGCGCCGACGGCCAGCCCGGCCGCGACGTGGGTGCCGCCCTGGCGGCGGCGGGCTTGCGCGGGGCGCGGCGCGCCGGCGCCTTCTTTGCTGTGGTCTTCGGCATTGGATGTGCTCCGGTACGATGCTGCCGGTGCCAGCCCGGCAAGGCAATACTAGCCCCCTGAACTAGAGGATTCATTCTAAACGGCGGCGGGCGCGCGTTGCGGCGCCGGCGGGGCGTCGAAACGCCCCGCGTCGCTCTGCACCGCAGGCCCGCCGGTATAATCGGCCAAAGCATGCGGCGCCGCAGGAACCGGCGATCGACAGGATGGGCTCCCCCGGCAAACCCGCCGGCGCCGCCCGCCGCCCCGCGTGACACGGGTAAGCCGGGCCCATCCCGGCACAATGCAAGGAGGAGTCCATGGCTTACTTCGTCACCGGCGCGACCGGATTCATCGGTCAATTCCTGGTCGCCAACCTGTTGAAGCGCGGCCAGCCGGTCTACGTGCTGGTCCGCAAGGCGTCGCTGAAGAAACTCGCGACGCAGCGCGAGCAGTGGGGCGCGAGCGACAAGCAGGTCATCGGCGTCGTCGGCGACATCGGCAAGAAGGGCCTCGGCATCGCCGACGCCGACGCGAAGAAGCTGAAGGGAAAGATCGATCACTTCTTCCACCTCGCCGCGATCTACGACGTCAAGGCGAGCGCCGAGTCGCAGCAGGTCGCCAACGTCGACGGCACGCGCCACGCCGTGCAGTTCGCCCAGGCGGTGCAGGCGGGCTGCTTCCACCACGTGAGCTCGATCGCCGCCGCCGGCCTCTACGACGGCGTGTTCCGCGAGGACATGTTCGAGGAGGCCGAGGACCTCGACCATCCGTACTTCCGCACCAAGCACGATTCCGAAGGCATCGTGCGCAACGAGTGCAAGCGGCCGTTCCGCATCTATCGCCCGGGCGTGGTCGTCGGCCACTCGAAGACGGGCTACATCGACAAGATCGACGGGCCCTACTACTTCTTCAAGCTGCTGCAGCGGATGCGGCAGATGCTGCCGGCGTGGGTGCCCACGATCGGCGTCGAAGGCGGGCGCATCAACATCGTGCCGGTCGACTTCATCGCCGACGCGCTCGACTATCTGGCGCACAAGAAGGGCCTCGACGGCAAGTGCTTCCACCTGACCGACACCGAGCCGAAGCGCATCGGCGAGGTGCTCAACATCTTCGCCGAGGCCGCCCACGCGCCGAAGATGACCATGCGCGTCAACGCGCGGATGTTCGGCTTCATCCCCGCGCCGGTGCTCTACGGGCTGGGCTCGCTCGCGCCGGTCAAGCGGATGGTCGGCTCGGTGCTGACCGACCTCGGCATCCCCAAGGACATGCTCGGCTGGATCAACTGGCCCACGCGCTACGACAACCGCGAGACGGTCAAGGCGCTCAAGGGCTCGGGGATCAGCGTGCCGCCGCTCGAGAGCTACGCGCCGAGGATCTGGGATTACTGGGAGCGCAACCTCGACCCCGACCTCTTCATCGATCGCAGCCTGTCGGGCAAGGTGCGCGACAGGGTCATCGTCGTCACCGGCGCGTCATCGGGCATCGGCAAGGCCACGGCGCTGAAGATGGCCTCGGCGGGCGCCAGGGTGATCCTGGTCGCGCGCGGCGAGGACAAACTGCTCGAGACGCGCAAGGAGATCGAGGCGGCCGGCGGCACGGCCTGGATCTACACCTGCGACGTGGCCGACATCGCGTCCTGCGACGCGCTGGTCGCGCGCGTGCTGAAGGAGCACGGCCGCTGCGACTATCTCGTCAACAACGCCGGGCGCTCGATCCGGCGCGGCGTCGCCAACTCGTTCGAGCGCTTCCACGATTTCGAGCGCACGATGCAGCTCAACTACTTCGGCGCGCTGCGCCTCATCATGGGCTTCCTGCCGAAGATGATGGAGCACAAGCGCGGCCACATCATCAACATCTCGTCGATCGGCGTGCTGACCAACGCGCCGCGCTTCTCGGCCTACGTGGCCTCGAAGTCGGCGCTCGACTCGTTCTCGGCCTGCGCCGCGTCGGAGTTCATCGACAAGGGCATCAACTTCACGACCATCAACATGCCGCTGGTGCGCACCCCGATGATCGCGCCGACCAAGATGTACGAGAACGTGCCCACGCTCTCCCCCGAGGAGGCCGCCGACCTCGTCGTGCAGGCGATCGTCGGCAAGCCGGTGCGCATCGCCACGCGCCTCGGCATCTTCGTCGGCGTGTGCCACGCGGCGGCGCCGCGCCTCACGCAGATCCTGCTCAACACCGCGTTCAACATGTTCCCGGACTCGTCCGCCGCGCAGGGCAAGAAGGAAGGCGCGGCACCGGCCGAGCTCACGCCCGAGCAGATGGCGTTCGCCCAGCTGACGCAAGGGGTGCACTGGTAGGGGTGGGGATTCCTCGGCATGCGTAGGCATGCGTAGCCCGGGTTGAGCGCGAGCGAAGCCCGGGGCTATCGGGGCCATTGCCACACCGACCCGGGTTTCGCTCGCGCTCAACCCGGGCTACGCACCTCACGCGCCCGCTCGATTTCCGCGGCGACCCGCTCGAATACCTCGGGATGGGACAGCAGCGCGTTGTGCGCGATGCCCACCAGCGCGACGTTCTCGGCGTGCTCGAGCACCGACGAGGTCTGCGGCGCGACCATCGAGTCGTGCCACGACCACAGCGACACGATCCGCGGTCCGGCCGCTGCCGCGTCCTCGCCGAGCCCGGCGAGCCAGGCGTTTCCCGGGCGCATCTGCGCCAGCGAGCGGCCCGGCAGGCCGCGCGCAAGCATGCTGCCGCCATGGGGCGTGCCGATCGTGATCACGCGCCGCACCCTGGCGCCGCCCCAGCGCCGAAGGTAGGCGCGCGCCACGAGCCCGCCCATGCTGTGCGCCACGATCACGACCTGCGCCGCGCCGGTGGCTTCGATGATCATGTCGATCTTGGCCGCCGCCTGTGCGGCAAACACGTCGATCGAAGCCAGCGGCGGGCCGTACGACAGCGCGTACAGCGGGCCGATCCCCCGTGCCGCAAGGTGGCGCTTCAGCGGATGCCACACGCCGGCGTTGCACATGACGCCGTGCAGCAGCAGCACGGGCAGGTCCGCGCGCGTCGCCGGCGGATCCGCCATCAGCCAGCGGTAGCCGATCATCCGCGGCACGGAGCCCGCGATCGCCAGCGCTTCGCGGACGTAGATGCGCGGCAGCGCGGCCGGACCCAGGCGTGTGTGCGGCGGCCGCGGGGCGCGGTGGCGCCATGAGAGCGCGAACCACCACGCGCTCGCCAGGAACGGAATCGCCAGAAAGGCGATCGGCACGCCGGCGACGAACCACAGCGCGTTCCATCCCGCGGCGACCGCGGCGCGCGCCCAGAAGAAATAGGCGATCGCGCCGCCGATCACGGCACCGGCAAGGGAAAGCGCGGTGATCACGAACCGTGCGCTTCGTTAGACGCCGGCGGCCGAGGCGGCTTCAGCGCCCGAGCGGCCGCCCGAAGGGCGCTGGGGCCTTGCAGGCCGCGGCGTTGCGAGACGCAACGCCTCCTCGTGCCGTCCATGCCGGCGCGGGCCGGCATGGAGCCGCGGCACTCGGCGCCCTCGGGGGGCAGCGAACGAGAGTGAGCGTGGGGGCCGTTCAAACAGCGGCGAGCGACTTGCGGAAGCGGTTCAGCTGCTGCGCCGACTCGAACGTCTGCCCGAACAGCGACGACAGGTTGCGCAGGATCATCGCCACCACGCGCTTTTCCCACTTCTCGTCGAACTGGATCTGGTTGTCCAGCCAGCGCTCGAGCCACGCCGGATCGGGCAGCCGGCTCTGCACCGTGTCGTTCGGGTAGAGCCCCTTGTTGACGTGCAGGTTGGTCGGATGCAGGGCCTTGCCCGCGCGATGCGGGCTCGCCATCAGCACGCCGATCTTGGCGAACGCGCGCTTCGCCTCGGCGCCGCCGCGCTCGATCGCGCGCTTCATGAAGCGCAGGTACGCGCCGCCGTGCCGCGCCTCGTCGCGCGAGATGAGCTCGTAGATCCTGCGGATCACCGGCTCGGTGTGCCACTCAGCCGCGCGCCGGTACCAGTGGTTCAGGCGGATCTCGCCGCAGAAATGCATCATCAGCGTGTCGAGCGGCGGCGCGGGGTCGAACTCGAAGCGCACCGCGTGCAGCTCGCCTTCCGTGGGCACGAGGTCGGGCCGGAAGCGGCGCAGGTATTCCATCAGCACCAACGAGTGCTTCTGCTCCTCGTAGAACCAGATCGACATGAACGCGGAGAAGTCGCTGTCGTGGCGGTTGTCGCGCAGGAACATCTCGGTGGCCGGCAGCGCCGACCACTCGGTGATCGCGTTCATCTTGATCGTGCGCGCCTGTTCGTCCGAGAGCTTGCCGGGCTCGAAGTCGGCCCAGGGCACGTCGTCCTCCAGATTCCAGCGCACCTCTTCGAGCGCCTTGAACAGTTCGGGATAGAGCATGGCGTTCCCCGCTTCAAACTGACGGCAGATTGTACGTCGCGCCCGCGCGCCGCGCGGCCACGCGATGCGCAGGGTCTTCGCGGCTCCGCGCGGGCGCCGCTGCCATCAGCTTCTGCGCATCGCCCACGACGCCCGCCGCGTCACCGCCGCGGATCAGCCGGCCCAGGCAGCGGCAGGCCCCGGACGCGCCGGCGCCTGCAGGCGCCAGTTCTCGAGGGCGCCGCCGAGGGCGGCGAGGTCCGGGAGCAGTGCGACACCGGGCAGCGTCCTGCGCACGCGGCGGGTCATCTCGCCGCCCGCCCACAGCGACACCTGGGCCGGCAGCTGCCGGCGCATCAGGGCGAGGCCGTCGCTCGCCTGCCGAACCGGAAACGCGGCGGAAAACGACAGCGCGACGATGTCGACCACATGCGCGAGCGCGGCCCGGCGGATGTCCTCCAGCGGCGTCTGCACGCCGAGCGAGATGCACTGCGCGCCGTCCGGCACGAGCAGCGCCTCGACCATCAGCAGGCCGAGCCCGTGCTGCTCGCCGGGAAAGGTCGTGAGCAGCACGCGCGGCGCGCCGGACTGGCGCGGAAACGCGTTGATCGCCGTACGCAGCGCCACCTGCAACTGCTCCGTGTACAGGTGCTCCTCGAAGATCTGCAGCGTGCCGCGTATCCACGCCTCGCCCACGGCCCGGTTGAGCGCCGTGAGCGCCTCCAGGACGAAGCGGCGCAGCCCCTGCCGCATCAGCAGGTTGGCGAGCGCGTGCTGCAGGCCCGCCACGTCGTGCGCCTGCAGCAGCAGGATGATGTCGCGCTCGAGCGCCGGTTCGACCGCTTCCTTGCGCCGCTCGATGCGCTGCTCGGCCAGCGCGATCAGCTCGGCGGGCGTGCAGCGGACGATCTTCCCGGGGCGCATGCCGACGTCCATCAGCCGCTTGATCGTGCGCAGCTTGGTGACTTCGCCGACCGCGTACTGGCGCTCGCCGTTGTCGTCGCGACCGGGTTTGGGGAAGCCGTAGCGGCGCTCCCACATCCTCAGGACGTCCTTCGACAGCCCGGTTTCGCGCTCGACCGCGCTGATGTCGAGCACCGCATCGAGATTGTCAGCCGAGCCGTTCATTGTCCAAGACACCCTATTGACATCGCCTCCACTCGACCGTATTGTGGCGTCAGATGAACATTATGTCCAGGACAATCGTGATGTCTCCCGCAAACCGCCCGGACCGCCTCCCCAATTTGCAACAGGTACCCGCCCGCCGCCGCGCCAGGGCCACCTTCGCGCTCGGACTCATGGCGATGGCGGCCTTCGGCGCGACCATGGCCACCCCCAGCCACGGCGCCGGCCCGGCCGCGGCCGCGCCCTTTGAGGCCGATTGCCCCGTCCTGCTGCGGCACACCTTCAACAGCCTGCAGACCGGCAAGCCGCAGTCGCTCTGCGCGTACAAGGGCAAGGTGGTGCTGGTCGTCAACACGGCGACCTACTGCGGCTACACGCACCAGTACGAAGGGCTGGAGGCGCTCTACCGCAAGTACAAGGACCGCGGCCTCGTCGTGCTGGGCTTTCCGTCGAACGACTACGGCTCCCAGGAGCCGGGGACGAACAAGGAAATCGCCGAGTTCTGCCGCACGACGTACGGCATCGAATTCCCGATGTTCGAGAAGGCGACCGGCGTCCGCGTCGCGGCCAACCCGCTGTACAAGGAGCTTGCGGCGAAGACGGGGCAGGCACCCAAGTGGAATTTCCACAAGTACCTCGTCGACCGCAGCGGCCAGCGCATCCAGAGCTACGGCAGCGACGTCGAGCCGGGGCAGCGGGATTTCGTCGCGGCGCTCGAGCGGCTGCTCGCCGAGAGGCCAGCCTCATGAACGGGCCGGCCGCCGGCCGGCGCCCGCGTGGAGAAGGATGGCCGGGCCGGGACTCGCGCATCGCGATTTCCGCCGGTATCCTTGGTCGTGGCCGCGCCTTTCTTTGAATCCATCCACGGGCATTCCGCGTAAGCAGGAATCACGGGCCGGGCGCGCGGCGTCGATCGACTGCGCGCCGGCGCCATCAGACCAGGGAACGTCAACGTGCGCATCGCGATAGTGGGATCGGGCATCGCCGGGCTCGGCAGCGCGTGGCTGCTGCAGCAGCGCGGCCACGCCGTCACGCTGTTCGAGGCCGACGCGCGCCTCGGCGGGCACACGCACACGGTGGACGTCACGCTCGACGGCGTCACGGCGCCGGTGGACACCGGCTTCCTGGTGTTCAACGACCGCACGTACCCGCACCTGATCGCGCTGTTCGACGAGCTGGGCGTGGCGAGCACGCCGAGCGAGATGTCGTTCTCGGTGCGCGTCGACGAGCGGCGCCTCGAGTGGGCGGGGACGAGCCTCGCCTCGCTGTTCGCGCAGCCGGGCAATGCGCTGCGCCCCGCCTTCTGGCGGATGCTCGCCGACATCGCGCGCTTCAACCGCGAGACCACGGGGATGATCAAAGCCGACGCCATCTGGTCGATCTCGCTCGGCGAATTCCTCGACCACGGACGCTACTGCGCATCGTTCCGCGACTGGTACCTCTTGCCGATGGCCGCGGCGATCTGGTCCTCGCCCAAGAGGGACATCCTCGACTTCCCGCTGCCGACGTTCATCCGCTTCTGCCACAACCACGGCCTGCTGCAGATCGCCGACCGCCCGCAGTGGCGCACCGTGGTGGGGGGCGCGCGCACCTACGTCACCAGGATCGCCGCGCGCCTCACCGACGTCCGCGTCGCCACCCCGGTCGACCGCGTGCGGCGCACCGCGCGGGGTGTCGACGTCACGGCCGCCGGGCGCACCGAGCAGTTCGACGAAGCCGTGCTCGCCTGCCACAGCGACCAGGCGCTGCGGCTGCTGCAGGATCCCTCCGCGCACGAGCGCGGGCTCCTCGGCAGCGTGCGCTACCAGCCGAACCGGGTCGTCCTGCACACCGACGCACGGCTGCTGCCCCGCGCGCGCCGCGCCTGGGCGGCGTGGAACTACCTTGCCGTGGCCGACGCCCGCAGCGGCGGCGCGCAGCCGGTGGCCGTCAGCTACCTCATCAACCGCCTCCAGCCGCTGCCCTTCCGCTCGCCGGTGATCGTCACCCTGAATCCGCCGTTCGAGCCGGACCCGGCCAAGGTGCTGGCGGAGTTCGAGTATTCCCACCCTCTGCTCGACGCCAGCGCGCTGGTGGCGCAGCGCAGCCTCGCCGCGCTGCAGGGCCAGCGGCACACGTGGTACGCCGGCGCCTGGCTCGGCTACGGGTTCCACGAGGACGGCCTCAAGTCGGCGCACGCGGTCGTCGCGGGGATCGCCCGCGTGGCGGCGGGCGAACTTCCCGTACCGGCCCCCGTGCCCGTCGCTGCCTGACGGCCCGCCGCGACCGCCCGCTCCATGATGACCACTGCACTCTTCGCCCGGACCGACACGGCGCGTGCCGACGCGACGGCGACACCGCCGCTGCCGGCGGCCGACAGGCGACAGGCGGAGCTTGCGATCGTGCACGGCGAGGTCGCGCACGCGCGCCACCGCCCGAAGCCGCACGCGTTCACGTATCCGGCGTTCTGCCTGCAGCTGCCGCTGTCGCAGCTGGCGGCGCTGCCCGCCCGCGGCATCGCGTACAACGCGCGCGGCGCGGTCGCGTTCCACGATCGCGACCACGGCGCCTGCGACGGCAGCGCGCTCTCGCCGTGGATTCGCCCGCCTGCTCGCCGCCGAGGGCATCGCCGCCGACGGCGAGGTCGTGCTGTACGCCTTTCCCCGCATGTTCGGCTACGTCTTCAACCCGGTCTCGTTCTGGGTCTGCCACGACCTCGCGGGCCGCGTGCGCGCGGTGCTGTGCGAGGTCTGCAACACGTTCGGCGAGCGCCACAACTACCTGCTGGCGCACCCGGACGGACGGCCCCTCGCCTCCGGGGAAACGCTCGGCGCGCGCAAGGTCTTCCACGTCTCGCCGTTCTGCGACGTCAAGGGCCGGTACGAATTCCGCTTCCACTTCGGCGCGCAGCGCTGGCTCGCGCGCATCGACTACTTCGACGACGACAGCGCCGGTGCCGCTGCTCGCGACGCGCATCTCCGGCAGCACCACCCCGCTCGACCGCGCCGCCGCGCGCGGGCTCGTCCGCCGCTACCGGCTGTTCACGCTCGGCGTGATCGCGCGCATCCATTGGCGAGCCTTGCGCCTGTGGCTGGGCGGCGTGCCGTTCTTCCGCAAGCCGCCTCCCCCAAGCGAACCGACGACACGATGACGACCGTGGAAAACACCGCCCGCCCTCCCTTGTCAGCGCAGCCATCGGCCACGGCCGCATTGCCGGCGCCGGCCCATGCGCCACCGGCGGCGCGCCTGCTGTTCGCGCTGCTGGTGCGCCTCGCCCACGGCGAAGTGGTGCTGCGCACGCCCGACGGCCTGTCGCACCGCTTCGGCTCCGGCCAGGGCGACGCCGGCCGCGCCGACCTCGCGTTCAACGACTGGCGCGTCGCGCGCGAGGTGCTGACCGGCGGCGACGTCGCCTTTGCCGAGGCGTACATGGACGCGCCGGTGGGAGACCCCCGACCTCACCGCGCTGCTCACCGTGCTCGCCTGCAATCAGCAGGCGCTCGAGCGCGCGTTCTACGGGCACGCCTGGCAGCGCACGCTGTTCCGCCTCAAGCACTGGCTCAACGCGAATACCCGGCGCCAGGCGCGGCGCAACATCGTCGCCCACTACGACCTCGGCAACGCGTTCTACGGGCTATGGCTCGACCCGACGATGACGTACTCGTCGGCGCTCTTCGGCGGCGACCGCACCCAGCCGCTCGCCGCTGCGCAGCAGGCCAAGTACGCGCGGATCCTCGACGAGCTCGCCCTGCCCCGGGGCGCGCACATCCTGGAGATCGGCTGCGGCTGGGGCGGCTTCGCCGAAACCGCCGCCCGCGCCGGCTACCGCGTGACCGGGCTGTCGCTGTCCCGCGCGCAGACCGAGTTCGCGCGCGAGCGGATCGCCCGCGCAGGGCTTGCCGATCGCGTCGAGTTCCGGATTCAGGATTACCGCGACGCGCGCGGGGCGTTCGACGCGGTCGCCTCGATCGAGATGTTCGAGGCCGTCGGCGAGCGCTGGTGGCCGGCGTACTTCCGCGCCGTGCGCAATGCGCTCAAGCCCGGCGGCCGCGCGTGCATCCAGACCATCACCATCGCCGACGAGCGCTTCGAGCGCTACCGCACGCAGTCCGATTTCATCCAGCAGTACATCTTCCCGGGCGGCATGCTCGCCTCGCCCGCGCGTTTCGCGGCCGGGGCCCGGGCAGCCGGACTGGAACCGGCGAACGCGCTCGCCTTCGGCCGCGACTACGCCGAGACGCTCAAGCGCTGGCTGGCCGCGTTCGACGGCCGGGTCGATGCCGTGCGCGCGCAGGGATTCTCCGAGCGCTTCATCCGCTGCTGGCGCTTCTACCTCGCCTACTGTGCAGCGGGCTTTGCCAGCGGGTCCACCGATGTCGCCCATTACACGCTCGTCGCGCGCTGACCGCGCGTCCCCTCGCCGGCGGTGGTGGCGGGCCGCAGCCCGCGCCGCACTCCTCGCGCTCGCGCTGCCTGCGGCTCGCCATGGCCAACCACCTCGCCGTCAAAGCGCCGCCGCTGCCGCCGGCCGTCGTGGCGCTGGCTCCCGGGCTCGCCCCGCAGGGCGGCGGCGAGATGACGTTCCTCGGGCTCTCGATCTACGACGGCTGGTTCTGGGCCCCGGGCCACGAGTGGAAGCTCGATGCGCCGTTCGCGATCGACCTGCACTACCACCGCAAGCTCGGCGGCATGCTGATCGCCGAGCGCAGCGTCAGCGAGATCGAAAAGCTCGGTCTCGGCACGCCGGAGCAGTTGAAGCGCTGGGGCGAGGCCATGGGCCGCCTCTTTCCCGATGTCGCCAGCGGCGATCAGATCACCGGCCTGTTCCTTCCCCCGGGAATCGTCCGCTACTTCGTCAACGGCAAGCCGCTCGGCGAGATCGTCGACCCGTCGTTCGCCCGTGCCTTCTTCGGCATCTGGCTCGATCCGAAAACCTCGCGCGCCGATTTCCGGCAAGACGCTGCTCGGCGCGCCGTGAGCGTGCGCGTGCGCGGACTTGCCCGCTCCGCGGGCGCGCAGGTTACGAAAGTGCGAAACCACGGGCAGGGTCGCCCCAAGGGCGAATGCCGGAGCGCGCAGCACGAAGGCAGCCAATGAGCGTGCCCGCGGCGGTGACGCGCGGCACCTGTTGCCGCTGCGGCCGACCCGCCTGCGCGTTTGCCGCTCGCTTCGCTCGCCGCCTACGGGGTCTTCGGCATGCCGCTGGCGATGACGGCGCTGCCGCTCTACGTGCACCTGCCGAATTACTACGGCGGCCATCTCGGCATCGACCTCGCCGCGCTCGGCGTGCTGCTGCTGGTGCTGCGCCTCTTCGACGGCGCGCTCGATCCGCTGCTCGGCGTGTGGAGCGACCGCGCCCGCTCGCGCAAGGTGCTGATCGCGTGCGCGGCGCCGGTGCTCGCCATCGGCATGATCGCCCTCTTCATGCCGCTGCCGCGCGCCCACGCGCCGCTGCTCGTCTGGCTGGGCGTCGCGCTGGCGCTGGTCTACGTTGCGTTCAGCCTGGCGATGATCAATCACAATGCCTGGGGCGCCGAGCTGTCGACGGATCCCGTCGAGCGCACCCGGATCACCGCGGTACGCGAGGGACTGGCACTCGTGGGCGTGGTGGTCGCGAGCGTCGCCCCGACGCTGCTGGGAACGCCCGGGTCGCCGGAGACCGGCCTCGGCACCTATGCCTGGTGCTTCGCCGCGTTCACCGCGGTGTGCACCGCGGTGATGCTGCGCGCCCCCGCCGCGCCGATGCCGGCGCGCGCGACGGGCAACGCGTGGTCCGGCTTGCGCGTGCCGCTGGGCGACCCGCTGTTCCGGCGGCTGCTGGTCGTCTTCCTCGCCAACGGCATCGCCTCCGCGATCCCGGCAACGCTGGTGCTGTTCTTCATCGCCGACGTGCTGCGCGAGGAGTCGCGCCAGGGCCTGTTCCTCGCGCTGTATTTCATCGCCGGCGCGGCGGGGATGCCGCTGTGGGTCAAGCTCTCCGAGCGCAGCGGCAAAGTGACCGCGTGGGCGCTCGCGATGGCTGCGGCGATCGTCGCGTTCATCTGGGCGTGGTGGCTGGGACCCGGGGACACGGCGGCGTTCGCCGCGATCTGCGTGCTGTCCGGGCTGGCGCTCGGGGCCGACCTCGCGCTGCCGCCGTCGCTGCTGGCCGACGTCATCGGGCGCGACGGCACGCAGCGCGCCGCCGGCGCGTACTTCGGCCTGTGGACGCTCGCGACCAAGCTCAATCTCGCGCTTGCCGCCGGCATCGGGCTGCCGCTGCTCGGCGGCGCTGGGTTATTCGCCGGGGGCGCAGGCCGCCGGCGCCCTCTCGGCATTGGCGTTCGTCTACGCCGCGGTGCCGTGCCTGTTGAAGCTCGGGGCGATCGCCGCCCTGTTCCACTTCGCCTCTGCTGCAAGGAAGAATCCATGATCTTCAGACACGCCTTCTTCGCGATCGCGATGGCCGCCCTCGCCGGCTGCGCCAGCGTCGACGTGAACGAGTACCGCGCCGAGAAGCCCGCGCTCGACCTGGCGCAGTACTTCAACGGCACCGTCGACGGCTGGGGCATGTTCCAGGACCGCTCGGGCAAGGTCGTCAAGCGCTTCTACGTGCGCATCGACGCCAAGTGGGAGGGCAACACCGGCACGCTCGACGAGCACTTCGAGTACGCCGACGGCGAGAAGCAGAACCGCGTCTGGAAGCTCGTCAAGAACGGCGAGCGCTACACCGGCACCGCCGCCGACGTCGTCGGCACGGCGCAGGGATCGGCGCAGGGCAACGCGCTCGCCTGGAACTACGTGCTGGCACTCCCGGTCGACGGCAAGGTCTGGAACATGGACATGGACGACTGGATGTACCTCGTCGACGAGAAGACGATGCTCAACCGCACGACGATGTCGAAGCTCGGGGTCCGCGTCGGCGAGATCACGCTCGCGTTCCGCAAGCGCTGACCGCGCGCGCGCGAGGAACGCAGGGATGCCGCTGTTCGCACCGCTCAATCCGCCGCTGCCGCCGTGGCCCGATGCCCGCGTCTGGATCATCGGCGCCTCCACCGGCATCGGCGCGGCCACCGCGAAGAAGCTGCTGGCGGCCGGCGCCCGCGTGGCGCTGTCCGCACGGCAGGCGGACAAGCTGCGCGCAGTCGCCGGCGGCGATGCCGGGCGGCGCGCGTTGATCGAACCGCTCGACTTCACCGACAGCGACCAGCTCGCCCGCGCGCAGGAACGCATCTTCGCGGCATGGGGCGGCTGCGACCTCGTGCTGATCGTCGCCGGCACGCACCAGGAGGTCCGCGCCTGGGAGTTGACGGCGAAGGATGCCGACGCGCTGCTGAAGATCAACCTCAACGCCCCGATCGCGGCCACGGCCGCCGTGGTGCCCGCGCTGCTCGCCCAGGGCAAGGGCGCGATCGGGCTGGTCTCCAGCGTGGCCGGCTTCCGCGGGCTGCCGAAGGCGCTGGTCTACGGCGCGTCGAAGGCGGGGCTGATCAATTTCGCCGAGACGCTCTACCTCGACCTGCGCCCGCGCGGGCTCGGCATCTACCTGATCAACCCCGGTTTCGTGAAGACGCCGCTCACCGACAGGAACGAGTTCAAGATGCCCGCGCTCATCACTGCCGAGGAAGCGGCCGACGAGATCCTTTCCGGACTGCGCGCGGGCAGGTTCGAGATCCACTTTCCGCGCCGCTTCACCGGCGTGCTCAAGCTGCTGCGGCACCTGCCGTATCGCGCCTACTTCGCACTCATCCACCGGATAACAGGACAATGAATCGCCCCCCACGCGACGAGCGCGTCGCCCGCGCGGTCGCCGTCTTCGCGCACCTGACGCGCGAGAACCTGGCGAGCCTTGCCGGCATCTACGCCGCCGATGCGCATTTCCGCGATCCGTTCAACGATGTCCGCGGATTCCCGGCGATCGAATCCATCTTCGACGACATGTTCGTCCGCCTGGCCGACTGCCGCTTCGAGTTCCTGGATGTCGTGTGCGACGACGACGGCGCGCTGCTGACCTGGGACATGCACTTTCGCTTCCGCAGCTACCGCCCGGATACGCCGCAGGTGATCCACGGCGCGACCCATCTCAAGTTCGACGCGACGGGCCGGATTGCCGATCACCGCGACTACTGGGACGCCGCCGACGAGCTGTACGCGAAGCTGCCGCTGATCGGGCCGCTGATGCGCTACCTCAAGCGGAAGATGGCGTAACGATCCGGCTTTGACCGCGACACCGGCAATCGCCTATAATTGCGCCCCTTGGCGAACTAGCTCAGCTGGTTAGAGCAGAGGAATCATAATCCTTTGGTCCGGGGTTCGAGTCCCTGGTTCGCCACCAA
>CAWGZZ010000003.1:0-864931 GCA_963827095.1 uncultured beta proteobacterium | reverse complement strand
GCCGTGCTCGACCGCCCAGACGGCCGCCTGCACGCGGCTCGTGAGCTCGAGCTTGCGCAGGATGTGCTGGACGTGGATCTTGACGGTGCTCTCCGCGACGTCGAGATCGCGCGCGATTTCCTTGTTGCTGGCGCCGCGGGCGAGGTAGGCGAGGATCTCGCGCTCGCGCGGGGAGAGCGCGGGCTGCGCCGGCGCCGTCGCCGCCGGCGCGCACCTCGCGCATCAGCTTCGCGGTCATCTCCGGCGACATCACCGATTCGCCGTCGGCTGCGCGGCGCACGGAATCGACGAGAAAGTCGCTTTCGATGTTCTTGAGCAGATAGCCGAGCGCGCCGGCGCGCAGCGCCAGCATCAGGTCGTCGGCTTCCTCGGACACCGTGAGCATCACGATGTGGCTGCCGGGGGCCTCCTTGAGGATCGCCTGCATCGCGTCGATGCCCGAGATGCCGGGCATGTGCAGGTCGAGCAGCACGACATCGGGCCGGTGCTGCGCGACGGCCCGGATGCCGTCGAAGCCGTCGGCGGCCTCGCCGACGACTTCGAACCCCGGGACGCGCGAAAGGAGCGCGGTGATGCCGCGCCGGAACAGCGTGTGGTCGTCGATGACGACGATGCGCACGCCGCGCGGCGCCGCGGCGTCCGGGGTCGTCATGTCAGTACCCGCGCGGCCGCCGGCGTGCCGGCGCGCGGCGCCCGCCTCCGGCCGCGCGAACGGCACGTGCAGCACCACCTCTGTGCCCTCGCCCGGTCGCGAGCGCACGCTCGACCGTGCCGCCGATGCGCCCGGCCCGCTCGCGCATGATCCGCAGGCCGACGTGCGCGTCGGCCCCGTCCTGGACGCGCGCCGGGTCGAACCCGCGGCCGTCGTCGCGCACCGTGAACGCGTAGTCGGGGCCGCGGGCGAGCTCGACCTCGACGCGCGTGGCGTGCGCGTGCTTGCGCACGTTCGACACCGCCTCCTGCAGGATGTGCATCACCTGCAGCTGGTCGTCCGGCGCGAGCGGCATCGCCGCGCCGCTCACGCGCAGCTCGGTGCGCATCCCGGTCTGGTGCTCGAGGCGGGCGAGCAGCGTGCGGATCCCGTGCTCGACGTCGCCCTCGGCGATCCGGGTGCGGAAATGCACGAGCAGCTCGCGCACGTCGGCATAGGACTCCTGCACGCCGGCCTGGATCTCGTCGAGGATGCGCATCGTCTCGGCGGCATCGGGCTGGGCGAGCGCCTTCCGGAGCATCTGCGTCTGCAGGTTGAGGAACGCGAGCGCCTGCGCGATCGAATCGTGCAGCTCCTGCGCGAGCAGGTTGCGCTCCTCGGCGATCGCGAGCTCGCGGTCGCGCGAGGCGAGCCGCAGGCTCTCGATGGCCACGCCGAGGTGCTGGCCGAGGCTCTCCAGCATGTGCCGCTCCTCGCTCGACGTCTCGTGCGGCTCCCGGTAGAACAGGTTGAAGACGCCGAGCACCTGCCGCTGCGCCGCCACCGGCACCGCGGCGACCACGCTGAACCCGGCGTCGAGGCAGTGCGGCAGGGTGATCGTGATCGGGATCTTCCTGCCGCCCAGCGGGTGGATCGTCGCCGCGCTGCGGACGATGGCCTCGCCGCAGGCGCACTCGTGACGGTGCAGGCAGCGCTCGCGTTCCGCGAACTCCGGCGTCATGCCCTCGTGGACGAACAGGTGCAGCGTGTCGCTTTCGCGCGCGACGAGGCGCACCGCGCCCGCGGCGGCGCCGGTGGTCGCCAGCATCCGCGTGAGGAACCCGCGGCACAGGCTCTCCAGCGAGCCGGGGGAGTTGAGGAACGCGGTCATGTCGTAGAGGGTCGCGAGCCGCGCGTTCTGCTCGGCGAGCGAGCGCGTCTTTTCGGCGACGCGCCCCTCGAGCGTGCGGTAGGACTCCTGCAGGTGCTCCGCCATGTCGTTGAAGCCGCGGGCGAGCGCGCCGAACTCGTCCTTCGATTCCACCGGCAGCCGCACGGCGAACTCGCCCTTCGCCATCCGCTGCAGCCCTTCCTCGAGCTGGTGCACCGGCCGGATGATGAACAGGAACGCGAGGTAGATCAGCGCGACGGCGCCGGCGATCGCCAGCGCCACCAGCGCGAGCTGGATCGCGCGCAGCAGCGACGTCGTCTGGGCGATGTCGCGCTCGAGCGTGCCGACGAGGTGGTCGACGACGCCGACGAAGCGCTCGAACTCGGCCCGCGCCACGCCGGGGGCGCTGCCCGCGCCGACGTGCAGGAGCTTGGGCTTCAACTGCGCCCAGTCGCGGTCGAAGCTCGCGAAATCGGCGGCGATGGCGGCGGTGTCGGGGACGAACAGCGGGCGCACGGGATCGCCATGGCGCAGCGTGGCCACCACGCGGTCGAAGTCGGCGATCTCGCTCGCGATGAGGCCCCCGGCCTCGGATCCGGTCCCGCCGTGACCGACTTCCTGCGCGAGGTAGGCGAGCCGGTAGGTGCGCATGCGCAGGCTGCCGGCGTCGTTGATCGCCGCCGCGCTTCCCTCGAGCCGCCAGGACACGAGCAGCGTCGAGCCGATCGAGGCGAGCGCCACCACCAGCGCGAAGACCTGGATGCCGACGAGCTTGGCGCTCAGCCGTTGCGGACGCGACATGCCCTCTCCCGGCGAAAGGAGGCCCGAGCTTCGGGGAAAGCGGCCCGTCCCGCCATGACCTGCGTCAAAGCCCTGTTGCGTCTGCCGTTGCATGCGACCGCATGGCCGAGTCTCGTAGCCCGGTGTTGAGCGCCAGCGAAACCCGGGGCAACCGAGGCCATTGCCCCGCCCACCCTACGCCGTATCACGGAGTATGGCTGCGCAGGCGCGCGACGTCCTCGATCACGATCTCGCGGCCGTCCACGCTGATCAGGCCGGCGCCTGCCAGCTCGTGCAGGATCCGCGAGAAGTGCTCGGGCGTGAGGTTCAGGCGCGAGGCGACGATCGCCTTGGAGGTCGGCAGCCGTCACCGCGTACGGCTGCGCGCCGGCCTGCCCCTCGTCCTGGCGCAGCAGGTAGCCGATCACGCGTTGCGTGCCCGAATGCAGCGAATAGGACTCGAGGTCGGAGATGATCCCGTGCAGCCGGCGCGAGACGCCGGCCAGCATCTTCCTGGCGAAGCCGGGGTTCCTCTCCAGCTCGTCGAACACGGTCTGCTTCGCCACGTGGAGCAGCAGCGAGTCGGCGAGCGCCTGCGCCATCACGATGTACGGCCGCTCCATGAACATCAGGGCCTCGCCGAAGGACATCCCGGGGCCGATGATCTCGACGACCTTCTCGCTGCCCTGCGGCGTGACGAACGACAGCTTCACCTGCCCGTAGATGACGAGGTGGAATCCGTTGCACGGCGCGCCCTTGTTGAACAGGATCTCGCCGCGCGGGACGTGCAGTTCGGTGGTGCCGGCGACGATGCGCCCGATCTCGGCCGGCGAGAGCTCCTTGAACAGCGGCAGGTTGGCGACGAAGGCCGAGGTCTTGATTTTCGGCGGGGGCACGGGTGCGCGGCGGGGGGGTGGCGGCGCGTCAGCGTATCACAGCGGCAGGCGTGGAAAGGCCGCAGATTCCGGGGTGCCGCGGCTCGGCGCGGCACCCCGGTTCAGGGAAGCCGCGGCAATCGCCGGTTGCGCTGAAACGCGCGGCGGGTGATCATACCCGGTTCCAATCCGGCATTTCCTCCGAAAGCACCCATGACCGAACCCCGCGCACTGGACGAACCCCTGACCGACACCGAGCTCGACGAGCTCGAGGTCTTCCTCGCCTCCGACGCGGTGCCGCAGGACTGCATGGATCTCGAGATGCTCGACGGCTATCTGACGGCGATCGCGTCCGGTCCCGAGCAGATCCAGCCGTCCGAATGGCTGCTGCACGTGTGGAGCGAGGGGGGCAAGGCCTCGACGCCCGCGTTCTCCGGCACCGAGCAGGCGCAGCGGATCATGGGCCTCGTGCTGCGGCACATGGCCGGCATCGAGCGCACGCTGGCCGAATCGCCGACGCGCTTCAAGCCGCTGCTCTACGTCGCCGAAACCGCGGCGGAGCCGGCCGAGCGCACGCCCCCGGAAGGCACGGCGTGGTGCGAGGGCTACATGTCGGGCGTCAAGCTGCGCGACGAGGACTGGCAGCCGCTCTACGACGCCGACCACGCGCGCGACTGGATCTTCCCGATCGAGGCGCTCGCGTTCGGCGACCACGACGACGATTTCACCGAGTGGGTCGACAGCGACGAAAAGCGCGAAGGGCTGATCGAGGAGCTGCCGGTGGCCGCGGTGCTCATCCATCGCTTCTGGCAGGACCGGCGCCGCGCGGCGCAGGCGACCGGCACCGGCACCCGCCGCAGCGTGCTGGCCGACACCGCGCGCAAGTCGCGGCAGCGCCTGCACTGAGAGCGGGGTCAAGAAATGGGGTCAGGTCCAATTTCCCCGTTTGTCGGGGAAATTGGACCTGACCCCATTTCTTGCGGCGTCAGGTGGACAGTCGCGGCGCGCGTCCGTTGACGCGGATCGCCACCCAGCTCCAGTCGGCCTGCTGGTCGACCACGTGCCGGAGCGTCACCGCGTAGTTGGAGCGCGACGTGGACAGGAAAAGGCTGCGGCCCTCGAAGTGCTCGGAGGTGGGGATGATGAGCGTGCGCAGCGTGCGCGCGGCGTCCGCCGACGACGGCGGCATCAGGTAGAGGCCGCCGAAGCGCGCGCCCATCGACACTGCGTCGGCGCCGTCGACCTCGAAATCCATGTCTTCGTCAACCGGCCGCCGGGCGCGCAGCGTGACGGCGACCGCGCGCTCGGTGATGAGCGCCATGCCGGCCTCGAACTCGTCGTCGGAGCGCCGGCGGATCCGGCGCACCACGCCCAGCATCCAGTCGCCGGCGGCCGCCGGCCGCACCGCGACCAGCGCCCCGAGCGCGAGCCCGTTGCCCCCGCCTTGCGGCGCGACGAGCCGCCAGCCGGCGGCGCTGCGGTCGGCGACGCGCCACAGCGGGTCGCCTGCGGCGGGGGCCGGCGCCGGCTCGCGCAGCGGCGGCGCGGGCGTCGCGAGCGGCGGCTCCTCGACCGCTGCGTCCGAACCCACCGGACGAATCTCGATTTCCTCGACGCCGTCGGCTGCGCGCGCGATGGCGGCCGCGATGGCCTCCGCGTGCGCCGCCGTCGCGTGCGTCGCGCCGTTGACCGGGCCGACGCGGTACCTCCCGGTGACCGGCAACGACCCGGCCGGCGGCCGTGCCGCGGACGGGGCCATCGCGGGCGGTGCGGGCGCGATGCTCGCGCCATTCGCGCGCGAGGGCGCGGGCGCGCCGGCGTCGGCCACGCCGTCCGGCGCGAGGTCGGCGGTGATGCGCGCGAGGCCGATGCGGATGGTCGCCGCCTGATCGACGGCGACGCGCGCATGGCGGCGCAGGTTCGCGCTGCGCCGCGGCGACAGCGACGGGCGGATCTTCTCGAGCGTGGCGATGTGGTGCTGGCGCAGCGGATGGATGACGTGGGTACCGGACTCGCACTCCGAGAGCGTCGCGATCATCGCTTCGAGCCGCTTGATGAGCGGGCCGGTGTCGAGGTAGCCGACCCGCGCGCCGACGTCGTTGCCCGTGCGCCGGATCAGCCCGGACGTTCCCGAGAGATCGACGTAGAAGCCGTCGGGCGTGGTCGGCTTCGCCTCGAGCGCGAGGTCGCGGCTCCACGTGCGCAACTGCAGGCTCGCCCAGTCGAGGTCCGCGGACGTGAGGTTGCCGGGGTCGAGCTGCTGCACCAGCAGCACGTGGATGTACTCCTGCTCGACGCTCCATCGCGGCGCGAGCGGATCGGCGCCTTCCAGCGCGGTCGGCACGCGCTCGACGGCCGCTTCGGCCGCCCGCAGGAACAGCTGGTGGAGCTGCGCCCACTTGGCCGGGATCCAGCGCTCGTTGCGGAAAAGGCGCAGCTTCGCGTCGATGCCGTGGAAATGCACGAGCCGCGCGATGAGCAGCGGCAGCAGCGGCTGCCAGCGCCGGTCCCGCGCGTGCGCGAGCGCCGCTTCGAGCGCGGCGTGATAGGCGGAAACGAAGCCGCGGTTGACGTCGTTGGCCACCTGCCAGCAGCGGTCGGCGAGCTGCGGCGTGCGGTGGAGGTTCTCGAAGTACCACTTGACCAGGCGCCGGTGGTCGACCTCGAGGATGGCGTCGAGGTACCCGATCGCGGCGACGCGGTCGGTGTCGACGGCGGCACACGCATGGCGCATGCCGTCGAAGGCGCGGACGACGTGCTCCTGCCGGCCGATGATGTCGAGCGGGGGAAGATGCCGGAACCATTCGGCCGCGATCCGGCGCGTCTGCAGCGGATCGGGGTGGTCCTTGCCGTGCGGTGTCGCGAATGCGGCCATGGCGGTTGGCTACACGGATCGCCGGGCCCCGTCCGACGCGCGAATGCGCATCGCTCCCCCGGTCCCGTTCGTTGCGGTGATCTTACGCCGTCGTTCCGCCGATGCAAACAGCGCGATCGTCCGCGTTGCGCGGAGATCGCGGACCCGGGTAGCGCAGCCAAACCGGCGCGCCATGACGATGGCATCGCAGGCGGCGATCGAGGTCGTCGTCGGCACCTTCCTGATCGCCTGGCCCGGGCATTCCGCAGCGCCGATCCCGCATCCCGGCGGCCGTCCGCCGTTGCATAGCCTCACCCGGTGCGCAAGGCGGCCGCGCCGGGGCGGTGAAGGATCGCCTCGGTGGCCGGCCCGCTGCGCCGCGCCGCGCTCTCGCGCTCGAGCTCGGCGTTCACGACGTCGGCATTGAGGTCGAGGAACGTCACCTGCTCCAGCTCGTCCTCGCCGGCGTCGGCGAACAGCTGCCGCAGCGAGGCGCGGGTGATCGCGCGGCCCCCGAGGCCGGCGATGACCGTGTAGCCCTTGAGCTCTATGCCCGAAAGCGCCCTGCGCACGCCATCGGACACGATCCCTCCCAGGCCGACCGCCAGGCACTTCTCCAGCACCACGACGCGCGCCGCGCCCTGCAGCGCCTCGCGCAACGCCGCCAGCGGGAACGGCCGGAACGAGCAGATCGACACCGCGCCGATCTTCGTCCCGGCCTCGCGCATTTCGTCGACGACTTCCTGCACGGTGCCGTTGACCGAGCCCAGGGCGACGACGATCGTCTCGGCATCCCCGGTGCGATAGCCGCGCAGCAGGCCGCCCGACGCCCGGCCGAATTGCCGCGCGAAGGCAGCGGACACCTGCGGGATCAGCGACGTCGCGCGCAGCTGCTTGTGATGCGCCATGTAGCGCACTTCCGTGAACGCTTCGGGCCCGGCCGTCGCGCCGGTCGAGACCGGGTTCGCCGGATCGACGATCGGCCGCGGCTCGTGCTGCGGGAGGAAGGCGTCCACCTGCGCCTGCGTCGGGAATGTCCACGCGCTCGCAGGCATGCGTGAGGATGAAGCCGTCCATGCAGACCATCACCGGGCACGACAGCTCCTCGGCGAGCAGGAAGGCCTGGATGTGCAGGTCGAGCGCCTCCTGGCTGGTCTCGGCGAACAGCTGGATCCAGCCGGCGTCGCGCATCGACATGCTGTCCGAGTGGTCGTTCCAGATGTTGACCGGTGCGCCGATCGCGCGGTTGCCGATGGTCATCACGATCGGCAGTCCGAGGCCCGCGGCGTTGTACACGGCCTCGGCCATGGACAGCAGGCCCTGGCCGCCGGTCGCCGTGTACGCCCGGGCGCCCGCGGCCGAGGCGTCGATCGGCCGCCGACAGCGCCGCCTGCTCCGATTCGGCGCTGACGAACTCGCAGTTCGCCAGCGTGCCGTCCTTCACCAATGCGCCGAGGCACTCGACGATGTGCGCCTGCGGCGGCGCGGGGCAGGCGCAGACGACCTGCGGCCGGCAAAGCGCGACGGCCTCGGCCACGGCACGGGAACCCTCAATTTGCCTGAGCATCGACGCTCTGCCGCATCTGCTTCGCGATGGCGTACGCCTCCTCGGCGGCGGCGACGTTCATCGAAGCCAGCGCGGCCGGGAACCGGTCGCGGATCGCGGCGACCACGGAGGCAAGCCGCAGCCGGCCGCTGACCGCGGCGAAGCCGGCGAGCAGCGGCACGTTCGGCACGGCGCGTCCGACGTGCCGCATCGCGATCGCGGTCGCCGGCAGCCTGCACACGCGGTCGCCGCGGAACGCGCGCATGAAATCGGCGAGTGCCGGCGCATCGGCGTCGCGCGTCGAGTTGAGCAGGACGTAGCCGCGCGCCGTGAGGCCGTCGAACAGGTCGGCCTCATGGATCAGCGTCGGGTCATGGATGATCAGCGCATCGGGCTCCATCACCGGCTCGCGCAGGCGGATCTCGCGGTCGTCGATGCGGCAGAACGCGGTCACGGGAGCGCCCATCCGCTCCGAGCCGAAGCTGGGAAACGACTGCGCATGGCGGCCCTCCAGGAAGGCGGCAATGCACAGCAGCTGCGCGCCCGTCACCACACCCTGGCCGCCGCGGCCATGAATGCGAACCTGGAACATCCCGGACTACCTCCTGCCTTCCCGTGCAGCGGCCGGCCCCGGATCGGGCCCGGGGCTGACGACGAAACTATGCTGCCCTGACCGGCGCCGCACCCTTTGACGCAGGTCAAGAGACTCCCGCTTGCCCGGCATAAGCTTCGGTCTGGCGCCGCCGCGCTCCGCGGGCGCGGCGACGGGAGTTCACCGATCGGCAGCCGCATTGCCAACCGCACCCTCTCAAAGGGGTTGCGGCCGGAGCGAGGAAGGGAACCATGGAATCGAGCAATCGCCTGATCGCCGGCGTCGGCCTCGCCGGCACCGGCAGGAAGAGCCGCTGGCCGGCCCGCCTCGACCTCGTGCAGAGCGGCACCGGACTCGTCCTCGCCCTCTTCATGTGGGGCCACATGTTCTTCGTGTCGTCGATCCTCATCAGCAAGGACGCGATGTGGACGATCACCAAGTTCTTCGAAGGCTATTTCTTCTTCGGCCGGTCCTATCCGGTGATGGTCTCGTTCGTCGTCGCGACCGTGCTCGCGCTGCTCGTCGTGCACGCGTTCCTCGCGGTGCGCAAGTTCCCGATCAACTACCGCCAGTTCGCACTTTTCCACGGCCACATGAAGATGATGCGGCACGAGGACACGACGCTCTGGTTCTGGCAGGTGGTGACCGGCTTCGCGCTGTTCTTCTTCGCCGCGCCGCACCTGTACGTCATGCTGACGCACCCGGAGCTGATCGGGCCGTTCGAGTCGGCGGACCGCGTCTGGACCGGCCACTACTGGCCGCTCTACATCCTGCTCCTGCTCGCGGTGGAGCTGCACGGCGGCATCGGCCTCTACCGGCTGATGGTGAAGTGGCAGTGGTTCGCGGGTCCCGACCCGAACGCCACCCGGAAGCGGTTGAAGGCGGTCAAATGGGCGCTGACGGCGTTCTTCCTGGTGCTGGGCTTCGCCACGCTCGCCGCCTACATCAAGATCGGCATCGCGCACGCGCCGAACTACGGGCAGCCCTACGTTCCCGCGGCGCAGCAGGCGGCGCCGCCCGGAGTCTCCAAATGAAGGTCATCCATACCGACGTCCTCGTGATCGGCGGCGGGCTCGCGGGCCTGCGCGTGGCGATCGGCGCCAGGCGGCGCGGCCACGACGTGATCATCCTGTCGCTGGTTCCGCCCAAGCGCTCGCACTCGGCGGCGGCGCAGGGCGGCATGCAGGCCTCGCTCGCCAACGTGATCAAGGGACAGGGCGACACCGAGGACGTCCACTTCGAGGACACGGTGCGCGGCAGCGACTGGGGCGCCGACCAGAGGGTGGTGCGGATGTTCGTCAACACGGCGCCGAAGGCGGTGCGCGAGCTGGCGGCCTGGGGCGTGCCGTGGAGCCGCGTGCGCAAGGGCGACCGCACCGTCATCATCAACGGCCAGAAGGTGACGATCACCGAGCGCGGCGAAGCGCACGGCCTCGTCGCGCAGCGCGACTTCGGCGGCACCAAGAAATGGCGCACGTGCTACGTCTCCGACGGCACCGGCCACGCGATGCTGCAGACGATGAGCGACCAGGCGATCGGCGCGCAGATCCCCGTGCACGAGCGCACCGAGGCGCTGGCGCTCATCCACGACGCCGGCCGCTGCTACGGCGCGATCGTGCGCAACCTCATCACCGGCGAGCTGACCGCGTACGTCGCCAAGGCCACCGCCATCACCACCGGCGGCGCCGGCCGCATCTACCGGGTGACGACCAACGCGGTGATCTGCGAAGGCATCGGCAGCGCGCTGGCGCTGGAGACCGGGCATCGCCACGCTCGGCAACATGGAAGCCGTCCAGTTCCACCCGACCGGCATCTTCCCCGCCGGCATCCTCGTCACCGAGGGCTGCCGCGGCGACGGCGGGCTGCTGAAGGACGTCGACGGCCACCGCTTCATGCCGGACTACGAGCCGGAGAAGAAGGAGCTCGCCTCGCGCGACGTCGTCAGCCGCCGGATGGAGGAGCACATCGCCAAGGGCAAGGGCGCGAAGAACCGCTTCGGCGACCACATCTGGCTCGACATCACGCTGCTGGGCGAGAAGCACATCCGCACCAACCTGCGCGAAGTCTTCGAGATCTGCCACTACTTCATGGGCGTCGATCCGACCAAGGACTGGATTCCCGTGCGTCCCGCGCAGCACTACACGATGGGCGGCGTGCGCACCGACCACACCGGGCAGAGCCCGAACCTCAAGGGGCTGTTCGCGGCGGGCGAGGCCGCCTGCTGGGACATGCACGGGTTCAATCGCCTGGGCGGCAACTCGGTCGCGGAAACGGTCGTCGCCGGCATGATCGTCGGCGAATACATCGCGGACTACTGCGATCGCATCGAGAACGACGTCGACATCCCGACGGCGCTGGTCCACGAGTTCCTGCGGCGCGAGCAGGGCAAGCTCGACGCGCTGGTCGACGGCCGCGGCACCGAGGACGCCTCGGCGATCAAGGGCCGGATGCAGGACCTGATGACGGCCAAGGTCGGCATCTTCCGCCGCGGCGAGGACCTGCAGGCGGCGGTCGAGGAGCTGCAGCAGCTGCTGGTGAAGAGCCGCAGCATCGGCCTGCGCGACCGCTCGCGCGGCGCGAACCCCGAGCTCGTCACCGCGTACCGCGTGCAGAAGATGCTCAAGGTCGCGCTGTGCGTCGCGCACGGCGCGCTGGTGCGCACCGAGAGCCGCGGCGCGCACTTCCGGCAGGACTTCCCGCGCCGCAACGACGCCGAGTGGCTGAAGCGCACGCTGGCCTCGTGGAAAGGCGACGCCGACACGCTGCCCTCGCTCGCGTGGGAGGCGCTCGACGTCGGCGCGATGGAGCTGCCGCCCGGGCTGGCGCGGCTACGGCGCCAAGGACTACGTCGACCACCCCGACACGCCGGCGCGCGCCGCCGAGGTCGAGGCGCTGAAGGCGAAGATGGCCGGCGCGCCGCGCTTCGCCGTCCAGCAGGCGCTGATGCCCTACGAGAACCTGCTGCCGGAGGGCCTGCGCGGCCGCAACGAGCGCATCGACGAGCCGATCGACGAACCCCTCGAGACCGGAAAATGAACCAGGCCACGATCAAGATCGTTCCTGCCGCGAAGGGCGGCAACGGCAGCGGACGGCGGGAACGGCGTCCGCCGCAAGCTCACGATCAGCGTGCTGCGCTACAACCCGCAGGAGCCGTCGAAGCCGCCGCGCATGCAGCCCTACGAGCTCGAGGAAGCCGACGGCATGACGCTGTTCATCGCGTTGAACGAGATCCGCGAGAAGCAGGATCCGTCGCTGCAGTTCGACTTCGTCTGCCGCGCGGGCATCTGCGGCAGCTGCGCGATGGTGATCGACGGGCGGCCGACGCTCGCGTGCCGCACGCTCACCAAGAACCTCGGCACCGAGATCACGCTGGCGCCGCTGCCGTTCTTCGAGCTGATCGGCGATCTGTCGGTCAACACCGGCAAGTGGATGCGGGGCATGAGCGAGCGCCTGGAAGGCTGGCTGCACATGAAGGACCCGAATCCCGATCTGCGCCGCATGGAGCAGAAGATGGATCCGGACCTCGCCGACCAGATCTACGAGCTCGACCGCTGCATCGAATGCGGCTGCTGCGTCGCCGCCTGCGGCACCGCGCGGATGCGCAAGGACTTCGTCGGCGCGGTGGGCCTGAACCGCGTCGGCGCGCTTCCGCCTCGACCCGCGCGACGCGCGCACCGACGACGACTACTACGAGGTGATCGGCGACGACGACGGCGTGTTCGGCTGCATGTCGCTGCTCGCCTGCCACGACGTGTGCCCGAAGGACCTGCCGCTCGCCACCCAGATCGCCTTCATGCGGCGCAAGATGGCGGGCATGGGCTGGAAGTAGACGCGACCCGAGCGGGTAGCCCGGGTTGAGCGTAGCGAAACCCGGGGACCGACTTTGTCTCTGCAACAACGCGTACGCCAGCATCGGACTCGTCGCCGGCCCCGTGCTGGCGCTGGTCATCTATCTCGCCCTGCCGGCCGGCTACCTGGATCGCCGCGGGCAAGGCCGTTGCGCTCGGCCACGCGACGCGGGCCACACTCGCGATGCTGGTCTGGATGGCGACCTGGTGGATGACCGAGGCGGTCGAGATCGAGGTCACCTCGCTGCTGCCGATCGTCGCCTTTCCGCTGCTCGGCGTCATGCCGCTCGCCCAAGACCGCGGCCAATTACGCCGCCGACGTGATCTTCCTGTTCCTGGGCGGCTTCGTGCTGGCGCTCGCGATCCAGCGCTGGGGCCTCGATCGGCGGATCGCCTTCCAGACGCTGAAGTGGGTGGGCACCCGGCCGGCGGCGATCGTCGCCGGGATCATGGGCGCCACCGCCTTCGTCAGCATGTGGGTGTCGAACACCGCCACAGCGGCGATGATGGTGCCGATCGCGCTGTCCATCGTGGACCTTTCGCTGCGCCGGCGCACCGGCAAGTCGCTCGCCGAGCACGGCGGCATTCCGCAGGACGACATCGACGACCGCAACCTCGCGCTGTCGCTGCTGCTGGGTGTGGCCTATGCGTCGTCGATCGGGGGTCTCGGCACGATCATCGGCTCGCCGCCCAACGGGATCTTCGTCCGGTTCTACGAGCAGACCTACGGCGTCCAGATCTCGTTCGTCAAGTGGATGATCGTCGGGGTTCCGGTGATGCTGCTGTTCCTGCCGCTGGCTGGCTCCTCAATACGCGCGTGCTGTTTCCGACGCGCATCGGCGAGATCGAAGGCGGCAAGGCATGGGTCGCCGAAGAGATCGCCAGGCTCGGCCCGCTCAACGCGCGCCGAGCGCGCGACCCTGCTCGTGTTCGCCGTCACCGTCTTCTGCTGGATCTTCCGGCCGCTGCTCGCCGACATCCACGATCGGCGGGCGTCGCGCCGCTCGCGAACCTCTCCGACGCCGGTGATCGCCGTCGCCGCGGCGCTCGCGCTGTTCCTCGTGCCGGTCGACCGCGCCAAGGGCATCTTCCTCGAGCGACTGGAACACCGCGGTCAAGCTGCCGTGGGGCGTGCTGATCCTGTTCGGCGGCGGCCTCGCCTCGCCGCGGCCACCGAGGCCAACGGCGTGGCCCAGTTCATCGGCAGCCTGGCTCGCGGACTTTGCCGGCTGGCCCGTGATGGCGGTGGTGTGTCACGATCGATCGCGCTGATGGTCTTCATGTCCGAGCTCACGTCGAACACGGCGCAGGTGGCGACGATGCTGCCGATCCTTGCGGCGCTGGCGCCGGTGCTCGGCGTCCCGCCGGCGCTGCTGCTGCTGCCGGCGACCATCGCCGCCAGCTGCGCGTTCATGATGCCGGTCGGCACGCCGCCCAATGCGATCGTCTTCGGCACCGGGCTCGTCCGGATGCCGCAGATGATCAAGGCCGGGCTTCTGGCTCAACGTCGTCCGGCATCTTCCTCATCACCGCGCTCACGTACCTGCTCATCGGGCCGCTGCTCGGCGCGCTGACGGGGCGGGTGCCCGGGTTGCTGCGCTCAACGCCGGGCTACGCGTCAACCCCGGGTTGCACGGGTGTCCTCGCTCCACCCGGCTACCATCCGCGCCCGCCATGAAGATCAAGCGCGTCACCGCCCATCCGCTCGTCAGCCCGCTCGCCACGCCGTTCGCGTTCTCGCAGGGGTGGGTGAGCCGCCGCTGCGCGACGATCGTCGAGATCGAGACCGCCGACGGCAGCGTCGGCTGGGGCGAGGCTTTCGCGCAGGGCCTCGAGCCGCCGCAGATCGCCGCCGCCGTGGTCGAGCACGCGCTCGCGCCGCTGCTCGCGGGCGAGGACGCCTTCGCCACCGAGGTGCTGTGGCACCGGATGTACCACGCCACGCGCGACTTCGGCCGCAAGGGCACGGTGATCGCCGCGATCAGCGCGGTGGACATGGCGCTGTGGGATCTTGCCGGCAAGGCGTACGGCCAGCCCGTGCACCGGCTGCTGGGCGGGGCCTTCCGGCAGGAGATGCGCGCGTACGCCACCGGCTTCTACCGCAAGGACGGCCGCGGCGAGACCGCGCGCCTCGTGCAGGAGGCGCTCGATCGCGCCGCCGCCGGCTTCTCCGCGGTCAAGGTGAAGGTAGGGTTCGGCGTCGCCGACGACATCGTCGTGCTGCGCGAGATCGCGGCCGCGCTGCGCGGCAGCGGCGTGGCGATGATGATCGACGCCAACCATGCGTACGGCGTCGCCGACGCCATCGCGCTGGGCCGCGCGGTGGCCGATCTGGAGCTCCTCTGGTTCGAGGAGCCGGTCGTGCCCGAGGACCGCGACGGCTACGCGGAGGTCCGGCGCGCGCTGACGATGCCGATCGCGGGGGGCGAGAACGAGCACACGCTCTACGGCTTTCGCGATCTTCTGGCGGCGCGCGGCGTCGACATCGTCCAGCCCGACCTCGCGTCCTGCGGCGGCTTCACGGCGGCGAAGCACATCGTCGCGCTGGCGCAGGCGAACGGCCTGCGCGTCAACCCGCACGTCTGGGGCACCGGCGTCGCGCAGGCGGCGTCGGTGCAGCTCATCGCCGCGCTGCCCGTGGCGCACCACGCGCTCCACCCGGTCGAGCCGTTGCTCGAATACGACTGCTCCGACCACCCGTTCCGGATGACGCTGGTGTCGCACCCGACGCTGTGCGAGCGCGGCGCGGTCGCCGTGCCCATGCGGCCGGGTATCGGCGTCGAGGTCGACCGCGAGGCGCTGCGCCGCTATCGCGCCACGTAGCCCGGGTTGCGCCGCAGGCGAAACCCGGGTGGTTGCGGCAACGGGTACGGCGGCCCCGGGTTTCGCCTGCGGCGCAACCCGGGCTACGCAGTATCCGGGCCGTTCGCGGGTCGAGCGGCCCGCAGTTCTCTGGCGCCGGCCGCCGCCGGCCGTTACCATGGGCACCCCGGCAGCCCGCCGCCACCCATCCGCGCACGAGAATCCGGCCATGCTGATCTTCCGCCAGCTGTTCGACCCGCAATCCTCGACCTACACCTACCTCGTCGGCGACGGCCGCGCGAAGGAGGCGGTGCTGATCGACCCGGTATTCGAGCTGGCGTCGCGCGACGCGGCGCTGCTGGTCGAGCTCGACCTCAAGCTCGTCTGCACGCTGGACACGCACGTCCACGCCGATCACGTGACCGGCGCGTGGATGATGAAGCGCCGGTTCGGCAGCGCGATCGCGGTCGCGGCGGCGAGCGGCGCGCAGGGCGCCGATCGCTACCTCGCCGACGGCGACCGCGTCGCGTTCGGGACGAGGCATCTGGCGGTGCGCTCGACGCCGGGCCACACGCAGGGCTGCGTGACCTACGTGCTCGACGACGAGAGCATGGCCTTCACCGGCGACTGCCTGCTGATCCGCGGGAGCGGGCGCACCGATTTCCAGCAGGGCGACGCGCACGCGATGTACCGCTCCGTGAAGAGCCGGATCCTGACGCTGCCGCACGCCTGCCTGCTCTACCCCGCGCACGACTACCGCGGCCTCACGGTGACGAGCGTGGCCGAGGAGCTGCAGTTCAACCCGCGGCTGGGCGGCGAGATCAGCGAGGACGATTTCACCGGCTACATGAGCAACCTCGGCCTCCCGCATCCGAAGAAGATGGACATCGCCGTGCCGGCGAACCTGCGCTGCGGGCAACCCGCGGGCGAGGCGGCGGCCGCCGACCAGGAGTGGGCGCCGCTCACGTACACGTTCGCCGGCGTCTCCGAGATCCAGCCGCAGACGCTGGAGGAGATCGCGATCCCCGTCGAGATCGTCGACGTGCGCGAGCCGGACGAATACGTCGGCCCGCTCGGGCACATCCGCGGCGCGAAGCTGATCCCGCTGGGCCAGCTCGTCCATCGCGCCGACGAGCTCGCGCGCGACCGCCCGCTGGTCATGGTCTGCCGCTCCGGCGCGCGCTCGGCGCAGGCGACCGTGCTGCTGCAGCGCGCCGGATTCCCGCGCGTGGCCAACCTCAACGGCGGGATGCTGCGCTGGCGCGCGGACGGCCACGCCGTGGAGACCGGCGGCTAGCCGGGCCGCCTCAGTGCTTGAGGAACGGCGCGGTGCCGGTCGTCTGTTTCTTCTGCTGCTTGATCGCCTTCTTTTCCTTCAGCGTGTGCTGGGCTTTCTTCTTGCTTTCCTTCGGGGGCTGGTGGGACATGGCTCGCTCCTGTGGACCGCCGAGACGATGGCGTCCGGCCACTATAGGCCAAAGGCCCGCGCCGCGCGCAGCGCGGGCCGATCGCCGCGCCGGTTGCGACTGATGACCTCCCGATGACCCAGCTTCCCCGCGATCGCCCGCAGCGGCAGACCTGCTCCTGCTGGAGTCGATGACCGTCGGGAGTCGCGCAGCTGCAGATGCAGCAGACCGTCGAGGCCGTCGGTCGCCGCCATCAGCTACTACGTCGTCGGTCTCGTCGGCTACGGCGCGAAGGCGCTGAAGGACGAGGTCTCGCGGTCGACACGGATCTCGCGGTTGGCGTCGCGATCCCGGTGGTCGTGCGCTGGTGGCATGGGCGAGCGACGCCAGCGGCACACGTCTCGACGAGTCGCGGTCACGGCTCGGTGAGCGTCCTGGTGACCCGCTGGGTGAGCGTCGCCGCCTGGCAGCCGGTCTCGCGCACGGATCTGTGACGTTCTCGCTCCCCGGTAGCGCCTTCGCCGGCGGGAGGAAGCGGCGCTCGCGCCTGCATGCCTCGCTGACGCTGCGCTGGCGCGCGTGATCGGTGCGCCGCACAGCGCGTGCACCAGCGTCTCTTTCGCTTCTATCTTACAGCGACTTCGCCTCTAACAGCGCTCCCTCCTTAGCGCCTGCGCGCGCCTCGCCACTCTCTCATGCCTTATCTGCACTCTCGCTCTCCTCTCAGCACTCTTTCCTCTGCGCCCTCACCTCCCTCCCTACATCTACTCTCACCACTCCATCACTCCCTTCTCCCCCCCTCCCCCCTCCCCCCGCCGAGGTCCACGCCGCGCCCCTACGACCGGCGCCCGCACCCCCGAGCGCGCGTCGAGCATCGCCGTGCTCGTCGACGACGACGCGCGTCCGTCGCGACGCGAGCTCGCGCACATCGCCAGCTCCCCTGCCTGCCAGCGCCTCGGCGCGGCCGGCCACCGTCGCGCCCGACGCGAGCCATCGCCAGACACTCACCCCATTCTCTCGGACCGTGCACGTCTCCTCCACCGGCCGGTAGCGTGATTCGATCGCATCACGCCGCAGCTCCCGGCATCGAGGATCAACGCGGCGGCCAGCGCGATGTCTGTAGAGCGATCGCCATGCGCGTCACGCCGGCGCGTCTTGGGCCCGGCGCGCCGGTCAGCGCACGACTGCCGCCGCGCGGAGCCGCTCCCTCGTCACGTACGCGCTGTTCTCATCTCTGTCAGCGCGCTGCCGGTCGACGGCCGCTCGCGTTCACACGTCCGTCTCCGTCGGACCTGGCTGGCGTGCAGTCCCCGGCCGCGGCCCTACCTGCTCCTACGCTCTACGACCCTTCTCCTCTCATTCCTCCACTTCTTCGGCACCCCGCAGCGATCGTCGCGGCCCCTTCGCGCGACACGCCCACACCACCGCTACGACGCGCCGGCTCGCTCACGCTGCCGTGCATCGCCCGCGTCGAGCGCCGCTCGACCGTGCTGCGCTTGTCGCGCTCTCGACGGCAACAGGCGGGCGCGGCGCTCGCCATTCGCTCGGCGCTCGCGGCGCGGCGATCGCCTCTTTCTATCACCGACTTCCACCCGTCGCTCGTGCCGCCGCCCGCGTTGTACATGGCATCCTCGCACCGTCTTACGCCGATCGCCACGTCGTCCGCCGTCGCGTCTGCTTGCGCGATCGCTAGCCGCGCCGGTTGGACAGCGGGTCGTCGACGCACGCGCTCGACCATCCCCGACGCCCAGCGCGCCCGCTGCGCAACGCTCTTCGCGATCCGACGTTGTACGCGGTACGATGGCGCTCCTCGCGTCTGCCGATCTGCCCATCTGCTTGACCGCGCCGATCGCCAGGTTGACCTGCATCCTGCTGTGAGTTGATGACCCAGTGGGTGACGTCGCCCATGGAGATCAGCCCGCGCTTCCTGCCGCTGCGATCGCGCGCTGGCCGCGTTGCCATCTGCTCAACGAGGACAACTCTGACATGGCGGCGCCGTTGCTCCTCGGCGAGCTGACGCGAGCCGTCGCTGCCGACACGTAGACCGCACGCTCGCGCGCCATCGCTCAGTACATGTCTATAGTCTTTGTACCTTAAAGTGTGCTTTTTTGTATGTCCTCATATATTGACATATCTCTATTCTCTCTACATTTACCCTTTTTATTTTCTTTTATCTTCATCTTCCCTAGGAGACCCGATGCGCATCCTGCTGCATCCACCCGAACTACCACTCCGGCGGCGCCGAGATCGCCGGGCAACTGGCCGCCGGCCTGGGTCGCCTACCTCGCCGGTACGCTGAAGGCGGCGGGCTTCGACGACGTCGTGCTTCGTCGACGCGATGACCAATCACCTCGACGACGAGCAGGTGCGCGCGCGGATCGCCGAGACTGCAGCCCGACGTCGTCGGCGCGCACCGCCATCACGCCGGCGATCTACAAGGCCGAGCGGCTGCTGCAGATCGCCAAGGAGGTGCGATCCCGACGATCGTCACCGTGCTGGGCGGCATCCACGGCACCTTCATGTACCCGCAGGTGCTCGAGCGAGGCGCCCTGGATCGACGCGATCGTGCGCGGCGAGGGCGAGCAGGTGTTCCTGAACCTGGTGCGCGCGCGTCGACGAGGGCCGCTGGCCGGCCGACCGCGCGCGAGGTGCAAGGGCATCGCCTTCGCGCGACGGCAAGGTCGTGGCCACGCCCGCCGAGCCGACCGATCGAGGACCTCGACCGGATCACGCCCGACTGGGGCATCCTCGAGTGGGCGCAAGTACATCTACATCCCGATGGGCGTGCGCGTGGCGATCCCGAACTTCGCGCGCGGCTGCCCGTTCACCTGCACCTTCTGCAGCCAGTGGAAATTCTGGCGCGACTACCGCGTGCGCGATCCGAAGAAGGTGGTCGACGAGATCGAGACGCTGGTGCGCGACCACCAGGTCGGCTTCTTCATCCTCGCCGACGAGGAGCCGACGATCCACCGCAAGAAGTTCGTCGCGTTCTGCGAGGAGCTGATCGAGCGCAACCTGCCGGTGCTCTGGGGCATCAACACCCGCGTCACCGACATCCTGCGCGACGAGGCGCTGCTGCCGATGTTCCGCAAGGCGGGCCTGATCCACGTCTCGCTCGGCACCGAGGCGGCCGCGCAGCTGAAGCTCGACCGCTTCAACAAGGAGACCACGATCGCGCAGAACAAGAAGGCGATCCAGCTGCTGCGCGAGACCGGCATCGTCGCCGAGGCGCAGTTCATCGTCGGCCTCGAGAACGAGACCGCCGAGACGCTGGAAGAGACCTACCGGATGGCGCTCGACTGGAAGCCGGACATGGCCAACTGGGCGATGTACACGCCCTGGCCGTTCTCGGACCTGTTCCAGGAGCTCGGCGACAAGGTCGAGGTCTTCGACTTCGAGAAGTACAACTTCGTCACGCCGATCATCAAGCCCGACGCGATGGAGCGCGCCGAGCTGCTCGACCGCGTGATGAACAACTACCGGCGCTTCTACCTGCGCAAGACGCTGTCCTCGAGTATCCGTGGATCCGCGACAAGGTCAAGCGCACGCTACATGCTGGGCTGCCTCAAGGCCTTCGCGAAGAGCGGCTTCCAGCGCACCTTCTACGACCTGGGCCACGTCGGCTACTGGGGCCCGCAGTCGAAGAAGAAGCGTCGACTTCCACTTCGACGCGCGCGCGCTCGCATGGCGCCGGGCACCGACGCCGTCGCGAGCGACGACGAGCTGGGTGACGATGCACGGGCCGAAGATCGAGAATCAGCGGCGGCGAAGGGCGCGGAGGCCGCGGCCATGGCCTGCGGCGGCGGCAACGAGCCGATCGCGGACACCGCGGCCGGCCGTCGATCGCGCTCGCCCGGGCCACGGCCGCACCGGTGCCGCCGGCGCGCATCGGGCCCAATGCGATCACGCGCGTCGCCGGACGCGCTGCGGCGCGACGGCAGGCGACGCGCGGGTGCGCGAAGTGTTCGCTTCCTCCCGGCTCGCGCACTACCTCCGCGCTCCGCCCGGCAGCATGGTCGACGAGGACGAAGTGATCGCGGCTGCACCGTGCGCTGCGGGAGGCGCTGGGCCTGCCATGGGCGCGGCGCATTGCCGCGCCGCGGGCGCCGCCACCGGCGACTACCTCCTCGCGCGGCGCATCCCGCGCCCCGTCCGCGCGCATTGCGCCTCCTGCCGGCGGGTTCTGCGGCCCGCGTGCTGCTCACCGCCATCCGCGGCCCCGCCTGGACGTTCGCGGGTCGAGCGGCGATCGCCGGCCGCGGTGCCGGCATCGTCGGTCGCCGGCAATCGCAGCGCCGGGCGCGTCGCGCGATCGTGGCGACTACTACGGCACCACGTTCGAGCGGCTGTTCCGCCGCCTCCACCCGCAGCACCGTACCAACCCCTGCAGCCTGCCGCTTACGCCTGCCGTTCGAGATCCGCTGTAGGCGCGCCCTCTGCGGGATCGATCCGCGGGCCCGCTCCGGTCCGGCCGGCGTGGTCCGGTCGTATAGTATGCGGCGCGCGCCCGCCGCCCCGAGGAGGTTTCGCCATGCTGATGTCCGCCGCCGATTACCGTGAATCGCTGCGCCGCCTGCACCCGGTCGTCTACGTCGACGGCCGGCGCGTCGAATCGGTGGCCGACGAGCCGTCGCTGGCGCCGGGGGTCAACGCGATCGGCGTCAGCTACGACTTCGCGCTGCGCGAGTCCACGAGCCACCTGATGCGCACGCCCGGCCCGGACTTCGACGGCCCGATCAACCGGATGCTGGCGATCCCGCGCTCGAGCGCCGATCTGCTCAACAAGCTGGAGGCGGTGCGCCTCGTCTGCCAGGAGACGGGCTGCGCGCAGCGCTATCTCGCCGGCGACGCGCTGACCGCGATCTTCCACGGCACCGCGCGGATCGACGCCGAGACGGGCTCCGACTATCACGCGCAGCTGCGCGCGTACATGCAGCACGTCTACGCCAACGACCTCACGCTCGGCATCGCGATGACCGACGCCAAGGGCGACCGCTCGCTGCGCCCGGCGCAGCAGCCCAACGCCGACGCCTACGTGCACATCGTCGAGCGCCGCGCCGACGGCATCGTCATCTCGGGCACCAAGGCGATCGTGACGGCGGCGCCCTACGTGCACGAGCTGCTGGTGATGCCCTGCCGCAACATGAACGAAGCGGACCGGGACGTTCGCCGTCTGCTGCGCGGTCCCGGTCGACGCGCGAAGGCCTCACGATCGTCGCCCGCCCCGCGGGGCGCCCGGGCGAGCCGGCGGCGAGCTTCTCGGGAAAGTACGGCCAGTCGACCGGCGTGTGCCTGTTCGACCGCGTGTTCGTCCCCTGGGAGCGGGTGTTCTGCGCGGGCGAATGGCGGCAGGCCGGCGAGATCCTCTACAACTACACGGCGCAGCACCGGCACACCTGCATCGCGGCGCGCGCGGGCTTCGGCGACCTGCTGATCGGCGCGGGCGCGCTCGTCACCGAGGCCAACGGCGTGGACCTCGACCGCGCGCACGGCCTGCGCGACGCGATGGTCGACCTCATCAAGATCACCGAAGGCTTCTACGCCTGCGGCGTCGCCGCCTCGGTCTACTGCCAGCAGAGCGACGCCGGCATCGTCACGCCGGATCCGGTGTTCGCCAACATCGGCAAGCTGCTGCTCGCCACCCAGATCTACGACATGCACCGGCTCGCGCACCACGTGTCCGGCGGCATGATCGTCGCGCTGCCGGGGCCGGACGAGGACCACAATCCGGCGACCGCGGGGCGCCTGTCGGACGTGCTCGCCGCGCGCTCCGACATCCCCTACGAAAAGCGCATCGAGGTCGCGCGCTTCATCGAGGACCTCACCGCGTCCTACCAGGCCGGCTGGTATTCGCTGATCAGCCTGCACGGCGGCGGCTCGCCCGAGGCGATGAAGCTCGAGATCTACCGCCACTACCCGATCGGGAACAAGGTGGATCTCGTCGAGCGGCTGCTCGACCGCGGCGTGCTGGCCGACGCGACGCGCAGGATCACGCGCAACCGGCAGCCGGGCAAGTGCTGCGCGACCGGCTGCTTCGCGCCGGATGCGCCGCAGATGGTGGCGCTGCCGCGGCCGCTGCCGACGGCGAAGCCTGCAGCCGCTGCCGCGGCGCGCCCGAAGACCGTCGCGGCGGACTGACCCGTGCCCGCCTCGCCCCATGCGGCGGACGGCGCGACCCGCCGCCTCGACCGCGAGCGAAGCCTGCTCCTGATCGTCGACATCCAGGAGCGGCTCGCGCCGCACATCCTGCACGGCGACGCGCTGATCGCGCGCAGCGCCGCGCTGCTCGCCGCCGCGCGCCGCTTCGGCATCCCGGCCGTCGTCACCGAGCATTGCCCGGCGCAGATCGGCGGGATCGTCGCGTCGCTGCGCCGGCAGTTCGATGCCGCGCGAAATCTTCGAGAAGACGCATTTCGGCGCGGCCGACCATCCCGAGTTCGTCGCGCGCCTGCGCTCGCACGGCCGCGACCAGATCGTCGTCGCCGGCATGGAGGCGCACGTCTGCGTGCTGCAGACCGTGCTCGGTCTCGCCGCCCACGGCTACGCGGTGACGCTCGCCGGCGATGCCGCGGGCTCGCGCGCCGCGCGGCAGGACGACCGGCGCTACGCGCTCCAGCGCATGCGCGGGCCGGCGCGGTGATCGCCGGCACCGAGACCGTGCTGTTCGAGTGGACGCGCGCCGGCGACGACGCCGCGTTCCGCGACATCCTCGCGCTCGTCAAGACGCTGCCGCCCGCGGACCCTCCCGCCCCGTAACCGCGGACCGCGTACCGCGCGGGCGCCACCCCCTCCGTTACATTCCGCCGTCCGGTGGTCGCCGGCGGACGCGTTACCGCGCGAGGCGGCCGTAAGTCTTGACGCAAGTCAATCATCCCTGCCGGCAACGCGCCTTAAATGGGTGCGTTGCGCATCGATTTCGTGCACATGCGCCGGCGGGAAAGCGCCGGCGGAATCCTCGGCAGCGGGAGAGACACCATGATCGAGACGTATTACGACCTGATGCGGCGCCAGGGCATATCCCGCCGGAGCTTCCTCAAGTTCTGCAGCCTCACCGCCGCCTCGCTCGGCCTCGGCGACGCCGGCGCGCAGCAGATCGCGCAGGCGATGCAGACCAAGCCGCGCACGCCGGTGATCTGGCTGCACGGCCTCGAGTGCACGTGCTGCACCGAATCGTTCATCCGCTCGGCGCATCCGCTGGCCAAGGACGTCGTGCTGTCGATGCTCTCGCTCGACTACGACGACACGCTGATGGCGGCCGCCGGCCACCAGGCCGAAGAGGCGCTCGAGCAGACGATCGCCAAGTACAAGGGCAACTACATCCTCGCCGTCGAGGGCAATCCGCCGCTCGCCGACGACGGCGTCTACTGCATCCCCGGCGGCAGGCCCTTCGTCGACAAGCTGCGCCACGTGGCGAAGGACGCCAAGGCCATCGTGTCCTGGGGCTCGTGCGCGTCGTGGGGCTGCGTGCAGGCGGCGAAGCCCAACCCGACGCAGGCCACGCCGGTGCACAAGGTGATCACCGACAAGCCGATCATCAAGGTGCCGGGCTGCCCGCCGATCGCCGAGGTGATGACCGGTGTCGTCACCTACATCCTGACCTTCGACCGGCTGCCCGACCTCGACGCGCAGGGACGGCCGAAGATGTTCTACAGCCAGCGCATCCACGACAAGTGCTACCGCCGGCCGCACTTCGACGCGGGCCAGTTCGTCGAGCACTTCGACGACGCCGGCGCGCGCATGGGCTACTGCCTCTACAAGATGGGCTGCAAGGGGCCGGTCACCTACAACGCGTGCTCGGCGATCGGCTGGAACGAGGGGCTGTCGTTCCCGATCAAGTCCGGCCACGGCTGCATCGGCTGCTCCGAGGACGCGTTCTGGGACAAGGGCTCCTTCTACGACCATCTGACGACGATCAGGGCGCCGGGCGGGCTCGGCATCGAAGGCACCGCGGACCGCATCGGCCTCACCGCCGTCGCCGTCGCCGGCGCGGCCGTCGCGGCGCACGCCGCGGTCAGCGCGATCAAGCAGGCGCGCAGCAAGACCCGCAACGACAAGCTGTCCGACGTGGAGAAGTGATCATGGCCATCATCGAGACCCAGGGCTTCAAGCTCGACAACAGCGGCAAGCGCATCGTCGTCGACCCGATCACCCGCATCGAGGGCCACCTGCGCATCGAGGTCAACGTCGACAAGGACAACGTGATCCGCAACGCGGTGTCCACCGGGCACGATGTGGCGCGGCCTCGAGGTGATCCTCAAGGGCCGCGACCCGCGCGACGCGTGGGCGTTCGTCGAGCGCATCTGCGGCGTGTGCACCGGCGTGCACGCGCTCGCCTCGGTGCGCTCGGTCGAGGACGCGCTCGGCATCAAGATCCCGAAGAACGCGAACATCATCCGCAACCTGATGCACGCGACGCTCTACGCGCAGGACCACCTGGTCCACTTCTACCACCTGCACGCGCTCGACTGGGTCGACGTGGTGTCGGCGCTCAAGGCGGACCCGAAGAAGACCTCCGAGCTCGCGCAGAGCATCTCGCCGTGGCCGAATTCGTCACCCGGGTATTTCCGCGAGGTGCAGAGCCGGCTGAAGAAGTTCGTCGAGAGCGGGCAGCTCGGCATCTTCGCCAACGGCTACTGGGGCAGCCCGGCCTACAAGCTGCCGGCGGAGGCGAACCTGATGGCGGTGACGCACTACCTCGAGGCGCTCGACTTCCAGAAGGAGATCGTCAAGATCCAGACGATCTTCGGCGGCAAGAACCCGCATCCGAACTGGCTGGTCGGCGGCGTGCCGTGCTCGATCAACGTCGACGGCACCGGCGCGGTCGGCGCGGTGAACATGGTCTACCTCAACATGATCGGCGACATCATCAATCGCACGATCGAGTTCGTCGACCAGGTCTACATCCCCGATCTCCTGGCGATCGCGGGCTTCTACAAGGACTGGGCGAAGTGGGGCGGCGGCCTGTCCGGGCAGAACGTGCTGTCGTACGGCGATTTCCCGGACATCCCGAACGACTACTCCAACAAGAGCATGCTGCTGCCCTCCGGCGTGATCCTCGGCGGCGACCTCAAGAACGTCCAGGACGTCGACCTGAAGGCCGCCGACCAGGTGCAGGAATGGGTGACGCACTCCTGGTACAAGCAGGGCGACGAAGCGAAGGGCCTGCACCCGTTCGACGGCGTCACCGATCCCGAACTTCGTGCTCGGCCCCGGCACCAAGGGCACGCGCACCAACATCGAGAACATCGACGAGAACGCCAAGTACTCGTGGGTGAAGTCGCCGCGCTGGAAGGGCAACGCGGTCGAGGTCGGGCCGCTCGCGCGCTACGTCGTCGCCTACGCCCGCGGCAACAAGGAGATCCAGGAGCAGGTCAACGGCGCGCTCAAGGCGCTCGACGTGCCGATCGGCGCGCTGTTCTCCACGCTCGGCCGCACCGCGGCGCGCGGCCTCGAGTGCCAGTGGGCGGCGCACAAGATGAAGTACTTCTACGACCAGCTGATGGCCAACATCAAGGCCGGCGACCTCAACACGGCGAACATCGAGAAGTGGGAGCCGTCGACGTGGCCCGCCGAAGCGAAGGGTGTCGCGCCCGTCGAGGCGCCGCGCGGCGCGCTCGCGCACTGGGTGAAGATCAAGAACACGAAGATCGACTCCTACCAGTGCGTCGTGCCGACCACGTGGAACGCCGGCCCGCGCGACCAGAAGGGCCAGATCGGCGCCTACGAGGCCGCGCTGATGAACACGCCGATGGTCAATCCGGCGCAGCCGCTCGAGATCCTGCGCACGATCCACAGCTTCGACCCGTGCCTCGCGTGCGCCACGCACGTGATGAGCCCGGAGGGCGAGGAGCTGGTCTCGGTTGAGGTGCGCTGATCCGCTGAGGAGAACGCGATGAGAGTCGACGCTGTCTCGGGACGGGTGCTGGAGGGCCCGCTGGAGCCCGATCTACGTCTACGAGGCGCCGGTGCGCCTGTGGCACTGGGTGATGATGGTGGCGATGTTCGTGCTCGCGGGCACCGGCTACCTGATCGGCAGCCCGCCGCCGTCGATCGGCGGCGAGGCGACGCACAGCTATTTCTTCGGCTACATCCGGATGATCCATTTCATCGCGGGGATGGTGTTCGCGGTGACGTTCCTGGTCCGCGTGTACTGGGCGATCGTCGGCAACCATTCGTCGCGGGCCATCTTCGTGCCGCCGGTGTGGAACGCGGGCTGGTGGAAGGGTCTGTTCGGGCAGATGGGCTACTACCTCTTCCTGCGCAAGGAATCGGACCTGTGGGTGGGCCACAATCCGCTCGCGCAGATCGCGATGTTCGCGATGTACACGCTGGGCACGATCTTCATCATCGTCACGGGCCTCGCGCTCTATGCCGAGCAGTGGGGCTGGGGCACCTGGCAGATGAACGCGATGGGCTGGGTGTTCGTGCTGTTCGGCGATCCGCAGACGGTGCGCACGCTGCACCACCTTGCGATGTGGTACCTCGTGCTGTTCGCCGTCATCCACATGTACATGGTGTTCCGCGAGGACATCATGAGCGGCGAGTCGGTGATCGGAACCATGATCAACGGCATCCGCATGTGGAAACGGGAGCCTCGGGCCTAGCGGAATGCTGACCCCTGCCGACAATCCGCGCTGGAAGGCAGACGCGCCCGGCCGCCGGCGGCCGGCGCGGCTCGCGCTCGCGTCGCGCAAGCCGCCGCATCCGGGCGAGTTCCTCGAGACCCGGTTCCTGAAGCCGCTGCACATCAGCCAGACCGAGCTCGCGGCGGCGCTCGGCGTATCGCGGCGGCGCGTGAACGAGCTGATCAACGGCCGGCGCGCGATCACGCCGGACACCGCGGTGCGGCTCGCCGTGTATTTCGACAACGACGCGGCGTTCTGGATGCACCTGCAGGTGGCGTGGGACATGCACGCCGCGGTGCGCAACGTCGTCGCGCCGAAGCCCCGCCGGCGCGCCGCCTGACGTACCGTCCGGCGCAGGCACGCGGGCGCCGCCCTGTTCCGGCGCTGCGCTTGACCTAGCGCAAAGCTTCCGCCGCGGGCGAGGGTACGCTCCCCTCTGTTACGCATCGCGTAACAGGAGGAGGGGTGGTGTTCCGCAGCGAAGCGCTGGTGCTGGGCATCGGCAACGTGCTCTGGGCCGACGAGGGCTTCGGCGTGCGCGCGGTCGAAGCGCTGCACGCCGCCTGGGCGTTCCCGCCCGCAGGTGACGCTGCGCGACGGCGGCACGCTCGGCCTCAACCTCTACGATGACGTCGCCTCCGCCCGGCGCGTGCTGGTGTTCGACGCGATCGACTTCGCGCTCACGCCGGGCACGCTCAAGGTGCTGCGCGACGCCGAAGTCCCGGTGTGGGGCCGGACCAAGCTGTCGCCGCACCAGACCGGCTTCAACGACGTGCTCGCGCTGGCGCAGCTCAACGGGCACGCGCCCGAGCGCATCGTCGCGATCGGCGTGCAGCCGCTCGCACTCTCCGATTTCGGCGGCAGCCTGACGCCCCCCGTGCGTGCGCGTCTGGACGAAGCCGTGGCGCTCGCGGCGCGGGAGCTCGCGGCGTGGGGATTCGCCGGCACGCCGCGGCTGCCGGGCGCGGCCGTCGCGCCGCTGAACGCGGTCTCGCTGGCGCTCGAAACCTACGAGTCCGGGCGCCCGTCGGCGGCGGACGCCTGTCGCATCGGCGATGCGCGCGTGCTCGCGCAGGCCTCGCCCGCCGGGACGGACTGACGCGTGTGCATCGGGACTCCCATGTGCATCGAGAGCGTCGATGGCGCGACGGCCGTCTGCGTACGGCGCGGGACCCGCGAGCGCATCAGTCTCGCGCTCGTCGACGCGCCTCCCGCGGGCAGCTGGATCCTCGCCTGGCAGGGCACCGCGGTGCGCACGATGACGCCGCAGGAAGCCGCGGATACCACGGCCGCGCTGGACGCGCTGGCCGCGGTGATGGCCGGCGAGGGCGACGTCGACGCGTACTTCGCCGACCTCGCCGACCGCGAGCCGCAGCTGCCGCCCCACCTCCAGGGAAGCCGGTCATGACGATCCCGATGCCGGTCGCGGCCGGCGCCGATGCCCGCTCGTACCCGCTGATCGCGCAGCTGTTCACGAAGCACGGTTGCGCCGAAGTGCGCGCGGAGACTCTCGCCGCGTTCGTGCAAGCGCAACCGCACGCGCTGCTGCTGTTCACCGAAGACCCGTTCCGCGTCAAGGAAACGCTCGACCTCGTGGTGATCCTGCCCGAGATCGTTCGCGCGTTCCCTGGGCGCTTCGCCGTCGGCGTCCTGCTGCCGGAGGCGGCGCGAGCGCTGCAGCCCCGCTACGGGTTCCGGCGCTGGCCCGCGCTGGTGATGCTGAAGGAGGGGCAGTACGTCGGCGCGATCGACGGTCTGCGCAACTGGGGCGAATACGTCGAGGGCATCGCGCTGCTGCTCGCCGCGGCGCCCGTCCGGCCGCCGACGGTCGGGATCGCGGTCAAGGCCGGCGGCGCCGGCGCGCATTGAGCAACGGCACCAGGCAAGGGTCGACATCATGAAAGACTTTCCCGATTCCCGTGCGCACGTCCGGGCCGGGCTCGCAGCCGGCGGATGGCGACGAACTGCAGTACCTCGCGATGCCGCGGGAGATGAACACGTTCCGGATGCCCGTCGTGCCGCAGCGCGCCGCCGCGCTGCCGTTGGCCGAAGCGCGCGCCGCGCTCGCGTCGCTGCTGCAGGAGATGGAGTGCTGGAACCCCGCCGACGCGGCGCGCGGACCGCGGCTCGACCTCGACGGCATGAGCGCGTCGGCGCTGCAGATCATGAACGAGATGCTGGGCGAAGGCGAGGTCAGCGTCCGCGTCGACGGGCCGCGCGGCTACCTCATCCAGGAGAGCGTGTTCACCGGCCTCTGGCGCGTCTGCGCGCGCGACGGCGGCGGGGCGCTCGCCGCCGACTGGATCGAGGCGGGCGCGATGCCGCGCGTCGTCGGCGAGGCGGCGAAGCAGGCGGCCGCGGCGCGGGTCGGCGACGTGGCGATACCGCCGGGCGCGATGAACTCGCCGGCGCTGATCGCCGAGATTGCGGCGCAGCTGCGGTCGCGGCGGCGCAACGGCGCCGCGCACGTGATCAACCTCACGCTGTTCCCGCTGACGCCGGACGATCACGACGTGCTCGAGCGCGCGCTGCCGGTCGGTCCGGTGGCGATCATGTCGCGCGGGTTCGGCAACTGCCGCGTCACCTCCACTGCCAGCCGCGACGTGTGGCGCGTCCAGTACTTCAACAACATGAACACGCTGATCCTCAACACGATCGAGATCGTCGACATGCCCGAAGTCGCGCTCGCCGCGGTCGAGGACCTGGAGGACACCCGCGTGCGCCTGGCGGACCTCGTCGCGTGGATGGGCGAATCGTGAGCGCGGCGCGATGAGCGCACGCGACGACGGCGACGGGGCCGGCCGCATCGGCCCGGCCACGCGGCTGGAGTGCAAGGTGTGCTGGCACGTCTACGATCCGGCGCTGGGCGACGAGGTCTGGCAGATCCCGGCGGGCACCGCGTGGAGCGAGCTCCCGCCGCACTGGAGTTGCCCCAACTGCGCGACGACGAAGGACGGCTTCCTGGCCCTGACCGATGCTTGAGACGCGGCAACTCATGCCCGACCCCTCGGCACGGCTCACGGCGGCGTTCCGCAAGGTCGCCGCGCGCATGCAGGGGCTGGCGCTCGCCAATCCGGCGCTCGACGTCGAGGCCGTCGGCTTCGCGCCGTGGGAGCGCCACTGGCTGGGCGTCATGGTGACGCCCTGGTTCATGAACCTCACGCTGCTGCCGCGCGATCCCGTGTCGTGGTACCCGCTCGCGCTGGGCTGCAAGCGCCGCTACGCTTTTCCCGCAGGCACCTACGAATTCGTCGGCGCGAACGATCCGGCGATCGGCGACTTCCAGGTCTGCTCGCTGTTCGCGTCGCTGCTGGAGTTCGACGACCACGCAACGGCCCGGCTCGTCGCCGCGCTCGCGCGCGAGGCCCTGTTCGATCCGGCAAACGCCGAGGCGCCCGTGGCCCCGGCGGGCAATTTCCTGCCGGCGCGGGCCGCAGCCGCGTCGCCGGGTCCGCTCGCTCGGTTGCAGGAGCAGCTCGATCCTCCGGTGTCGAAGCGCGATTTCCTGCGCGGCCGCGCGAGAGGTGGACACCGTGACGATCGAGGGTGAGCTCACCGTGCGCCTCGACTGGGACGGCCGCCGTGTCGCCGCCGTGGACGTGCGCTCGACGCGCCCGTTCGCCGCCACGCGCATCCTCGAAGGCAGGACGCCGGCGGCGGCCGCGGCCATCGTGCCGAAGCTCTTCGCCCTCTGCGGAGGCGCGCAGGGTGCCGCTGCCGCCGGCGCGCTCGCCGCCGCGGGCGCGACCGGCATCGCGGCCGACCCGGTGCGCAACGCGCACGGCGTCGCGCTGGAGGCGGCCCAGGAATACTTCTGGCGCCTGCTGATCGACTGGCCGCAGGCCATGGGCGACGAGCCGCTCGCCACACCCGTGGCGCGCGTGCGGCATCGCATCGCGGCGTCGGCCCGCGCGGCGAACGGCCGCAGCGCGCTCGGCGACCAGGCGGCGATGCGCGCGCTCGGCGCCGAGCTGTCCGCCATCGCCGCGCAGGCGGTCTACGGCATGCCGCCGGCCGATTGGCTCCGCCAGGAGGGGCGACGCGAGCTGGAATCGTGGATCGCGCGCGGCGTGACCAAGAGCGCCCTGCTGCTCGGCCGAATGCAGGCGGAGCTGCCTGCGCTCGGCCGCACCGACGTGCGCCTGATGCCCGCACCGCGCAGCGAAGCCCTGCTCGCGTTCATCGTGCCCGCGCTCGACCGCGACCCGGATTACCCGCGCGCCCCGACGTGGGACGGCCTTCCGGCCGAGACCGGAGCGCTGGCGCGGGTGCGCGCGCATCCGTTGGTGGCCGACCTCGCCGAGCGGGACGGCCATACGGCCGCGACGCGGTACGCCGCGCGCCTTGTCGACCTGGCGCTTCTGCTCTGCGAGCTTGCCGCGTCGCTGCGCCATGGGAATGCGCCCCCACGGCTGCAGGCGGTCGCGGTCGGCGCGCAGGACGGCCTCGCCGCGGTGGAGACAGCGCGCGGGCTGCTCGTCCACCGCGTTCGCATCGCCGAAGGCCGGGTTGCCGACTACCGGATCGTGGCGCCCACCGAGTGGAACTTTCATCCGCAGGGCGCGCTGGCGCGGGGCCTCGTCGGGATGGGCGCCGGCAATGCCATCGCGCTGAAGCGGCAGGCGCTTCTCGCGGTGCAGGCGCTCGACCCCTGTGTTGCGTGCAGCGTCGAGATCGCCCATGCATGAAATGGCCATCGCCGAGAGCGTGCTGGAAATCGTCGAGGCGGCTGCCCGCGGCAACGCGGCGGCGCGCGTGTCGACGGTGTGGCTCGAGCTGGGCGCGCTGTCGCACGTCGAGGCCCGCGCGCTCGCCTTCTGCTTCGACGCGGTCACGCGCGGCAGCGTGGCCGAAGGCGCGGCGCTCGAGATCCGCACGCTGCCGGGGGAGGCCTGGTGCATGCCGTGCGCAGAGCGGGTGGCGCTCGCGAAGCTGGGCGAGCCCTGCCCGCGCTGCGGCAGCTTCCAGCTCCAGGTCCTTTCCGGCGAAGAGATGCGGGTGAAGGAGATCGCGATCGCGTGAGCGCTGCGGCGCGACGCCGCTCGCCCGAAACGAAGGAGCACCGGCATGTGCACCACTTGCGGCTGTGGCGGGAACGAGGCTCGGATCGAGGGCGTTGCGGACGAACGTCGCCACGACGTCCACCGGCATGCGGACGGCACCGTGCATGCGCATCCCCACGCGCACGCGGAGGATGCCGGCGCGGCGCACGGGCACGCGCACGGGAACGAGCGGCCCCTGGCACAGCCTCGACGACGGCGCGTGGCACGAGCACGTGCGCGTGCCCGAGCACACGCACGTCGGCGCGCTCATCGGCAGGCTTGGCGCCGTGCACGCCCACGGCGTGCCGCCTTCGCGCATCGTCGCGATCGAGCGCGACATCCTGGCGAAGAACGACGCGTTCGCGCTCGCCAACCGGCGGGCGTTCGCCGACCGCGGCATGTTCGTGCTGAACCTCGTGTCGAGCCCCGGTTCTGGCAAGACGACGCTGCTGGTGCGCACCATCGCCGCGCTGGCCGGGCGGGTGCCCGTCGCCGTGATCGAGGGCGACCAGCAGACCGCGCGCGACGCGGACCGCATCCGCGCGACCGGGGTTCCCGCCGTCCAGATCAACACCGGCAAGGGCTGCCATCTCGACGCGCACATGGTCGGCGACGCGCTGGCCGCGCTTCCCCCGGCGCAGGGCGGCCTGCTCTTCATCGAGAACGTCGGCAACCTCGTCTGCCCCGCGGCCTTCGACCTGGGCGAGGCGCACAAGGTGGTGATCCTGTCGGTCACCGAGGGCGAGGACAAGCCGCTCAAGTATCCCGACATCTTCCATGCGGCGGACCTGCTGCTGATCAACAAGATCGATCTCGCGCCGTATGTCGATTTCGACGCCGACGCCGCGATCGGCTACGCCCGGCAGGTGCGCCCCGGCCTGGCGGCGATGCGCGTCTCGGCGACGACCGGGGAGGGGCTCGCCGCATGGATCGAGTGGCTGCTGCAAGGGGCTGCCGCCGCGACGGCCGCGCGGGACCGGAGTGTCGAAGCGCTGCGGCGCGGCGCAGGCGCGCCCGAGCCGGAGCCCGCGGGGCAAGCGACCGGCGCGCCGGGCGCCTGACGAGCGCGCGGATGCCGATGGGCAGGATGGAAAGGCCGCTGCCGCCCCCCGCCGTCGTGCGCCGGCGCATCGAGGTGCATGGCATCGTGCAGGGCGTGGGCTTCCGGCCGTTCGTCTACCGGGTGGCCACCGAGCTCGGTCTCGACGGCTGGGTGCGCAACGATGCATCCGGCGTCACCATCGAGGTCGAAGGCGAGCCGGCGCGCGTCGAGCGGATGGTGGCGCGCGTGCGCGCCGATGCCCCGGCGCGCGCGCGCGTCGACGACATCGGCGAGACCGAGTGCGCAGCCGCGGCGCCGGCCCCCGGCTTCGCGATCCTCGACAGCGGCGGCGGGCGCGCCGCGACCGCGATCGGCCCCGACGGCGCCGTCTGCGCCGACTGCCTCGACGAGCTCTTCACCTCCGGCGATCGCCGCTATCGCTACCCGTTCATCAACTGCACCCACTGCGGACCGCGCTACACGATCACGCGCCGGCTGCCCTACGACCGGGCGATGACCAGCATGGCGGCGTTCGCGCAGTGCCCGGCGTGCCTCACCGAATACCGCTCGCCGCGCGACCGTCGCTTCCACGCCGAGCCCAATGCGTGCCCGGCGTGCGGCCCGCGACTGCGCCTCCTCGATGCGGCCGGTCTGCCCCTCGCCGGTCTCGACCCGATCGAGGGCGCCGTGGCGCGCCTCGCGCGCGGCGAGGTCGTCGCCGTCAAGGGCCTGGGCGGCTTCCACCTCGCCTGCAGCGCGCGCGACGCGGCAGCGGTCGCGCGACTGCGCCGGCGCAAGGGGCGCGAGGAAAAGCCGTTCGCCATCATGGTCGCGAACGTCGCGTCGCTGCGTTCGTGGGCCGCGCCCGCGCCGGGCGAGCGCGCGCTGCTCGAGGCGCCGGAGCGGCCGGTGGTGCTGCTGCGCAAGCGTGCCGCCGCGGACGCCGATCTTGGCGGCGTCGCGCCCGGGCTCGCGTGGCTCGGCGCGATGCTGCCGTACACGCCGCTGCACCACCTGCTGTTCCACGACGCGGCGGGGAGGCCCGCGGGCACCGCCTGGCTGGCCGAGGCGCAGGAATTCGTGCTGGTGATGACGAGCGCGAACCCCGGCGGCGAGCCGCTGGTGACCGGCAACGACGAGGCGCTGGCGCGACTCGCGGGCATCGCCGACGCGTTCCTCGTCCACGACCGGGACATCGTGACCCGCTGCGACGACAGCGTCGTGCGTCTCGCGGCGGCAGGCCCGCAGTTCGTCCGCCGCGCGCGCGGCTACACGCCGCTGGCGATCAGGCTCGCGGCGCCCGGGCCTTCGGTGGCGGCGGTCGGCGGCTGGTACAAGAACACCGTGTGCGTGACGCGCGGCGACGAGGCCTTCGTCTCGCAGCACGTCGGCGACCTCGACAATGCCCCGACTTGCGCGGCGCTCGAGGACGCGCTCGCGCATCTCGTCTCGATCCTCGACGTGCGGCCGCAGGTCGTCGCCCACGACCTGCACCCGGATTTCTACAGCACCCGCCACGCTGCCGCGCTGGCCCGCCGGTGGAACGTGCCCCTCCACGGCGTCCAGCATCACCACGCGCACATCGCGGCGGTGCTCGCCGAGCACCGGATCACCGCGCCGGCGCTGGGTCTCGCGCTCGACGGCGTGGGCCTCGGCGCCGATGGCGGGGCATGGGGCGGCGAGCTGCTGCGCGTCGACGGCGCGCGCTGCGAGCGGCTCTCCCGCCTGCGGCCGCTGCGCCTGCCCGGCGGCGACCGCGCGGCGCGCGAGCCGTGGCGGATGGCCGCCGCGGCGCTGGCGCTCGCGGGCCGCGAGCGGGAGATCGGCGCGCGCTTCGCCGACGAGCCGGCCGCGCTCACGGTGGCGCAGATGCTCTCCCGCGACGTCAACGCGCCGCCGACGAGCAGCATGGGCCGCTGGTTCGACGCGGCGGCCGGCCTCCTGGGCGTGGCGCGCCGCAGCACGTTCGAGGGCCAGGCCGCGATGCTGCTGGAAGGCCTTGCCGAGCGGCACGGCGCCGTCGCCGCCGACGCGTCGCTCTTCGCCGTCACGGCCGGCAACGAGCTCGACCTCGCGCCGCTCGCGGCGCGCCTCGCCGGCGAGCGCGACGCGGCCTACGGCGCCGCGCTCTTTCACGCCACGCTCGTCGCGGCGCTGGCCGCGTGGGTGGTCGCGGCGTCGCGGCGACTGGGCATCGCCACCGTTGCCTGCGGCGGCGGGTGTTTCCTCAACGCGATCCTCGCGCGCGGCCTGCGCGAGGCGCTCGCCGCCGCGGGGGTCGCGATGCTCGAAGCGCAGGCGGTGCCGCCGAACGACGGCGGCCTCGCGCTCGGCCAGGCCGCGGTCGCGCTCGCGGCGCTCCGCGACGGCTGCTGACATGTGCCTCGCCATTCCCGCACGCGTCGTCGCGCTGGTCGCGCCGGACAGCGCGTTGATCGACATCGGCGGCGTGCGCAAGGAGGTCTCGCTCGCGCTGCTCGACGGCACGGCAGTTGGAGACTACGTGATCGTGCACGTCGGCTACGCGCTGACGCGGCTCGACCCGGCCGAGGCGGAGCGGACGCTGCGCGTGTTTGCGGAGGCCGGCCTCGCGCCGGTGCAGGCGCCGTGAAGTACATCGACGAGTTCCGCGACGGCGAGCTCGCGCGCGGGCTGGCGGCCGCGATCCGGCGCGAGGCCCGGCCGGAGCGCGCCTATCACCTGATGGAATTCTGCGGCGGGCACACGCACGCGATCTCGCGCTACGGCCTCGCGGACCTGCTGCCCGCCAACGTCCGCATGGTCCACGGGCCGGGCTGCCCGGTCTGCGTGCTGCCGATCGGCCGCATCGACAACGCCATCGAGCTCGCCGCGCGGCCGGGCCTCATCCTATGCACGTACGCGGACACGATGCGCGTGCCGGCGTCGAAAGGCCTGTCGCTGATGAAGGCCAAGGCGCGCGGCGCCGACATCCGGATGGTCTATTCCAGCGCCGACGCGCTCGCGATCGCCCGCGCGAATCCCGACCGCGAGGTCGTCTTCTTCGCCATCGGCTTCGAGACGACGACGCCGCCGACCGCGGTCGCGATCCGCCAGGCGGCGGAAGAGGGGCTCGCCAACTTCAGCGTCTTCTGCAATCACGTGCTGACACCGGCGGCGATCGCCAACATCCTCGAGTCGCCCGAGGTCCGCGAGCTCGGCACCGTGCCGCTCGACGGTTTCGTGGGGCCGGCGCACGTCTCGACGGTGATCGGCAGCCAGCCCTACGAGTACTTCGCCGAGGAATACCGGCGGCCCGTCGTCATCGCCGGCTTCGAGCCGCTCGACGTGATGCAGGCGATCCTGATGCTGGTGCGGCAATTGAACGACGGCCGCGCCGAGGTCGAGAACGAATTCACGCGCGCCGTCACCCGCGACGGCAACCTGAAGGCGAAGGCGCTGGTCGCCGACGTCTTCGAGCTGCGACGCACCTTCGAGTGGCGCGGCCTCGGCGAGGTGCCCTACAGCGCGCTGCGCATCAAGGCGCGCTACGGCGCGTTCGACGCCGAGGCGCGCTACGGCATCACGTACCGCAGCGTGCCCGACAACAGGGCCTGCGAATGCGGTGCGATACTGCGCGGCGTGAAGAAGCCCAGCGACTGCAAGGTGTTCGGCACCGTCTGCACGCCCGAGAACCCGATCGGGTCGTGCATGGTGTCCTCGGAGGGCGCGTGCGCGGCGCACTACGCGTACGGTCGCTTCCGCAGCGCCGGAGCAACCGCCGTCGAGCCGGCGCGGGAGGGCGCAGGGTGAGCGCGCCGGGCCGCCCCAAGCGCGAATCGCGCCCCTCGGGGGGTGTGGGGGCCGTTCATGACCGCCGTGCGCGCCGACTACGTGCGCCCCGTGGACTTCGGGCACGGGCGCGTCGACATGTCGCACGGCGGCGGCGGGCGCGCGATGGCGCAGCTCATCGACGAGCTGTTCCTGCGCGCGTTCGACAACGACTGGCTGCGCCAGGGCAACGACGGCGCGCTGCTGCCGGCGCAGGCGGGGCGACTGGTCGTCGCCACCGACAGCCACGTCGTCTCGCCGCTGTTCTTTCCCGGCGGCGACATCGGCTGCCTCGCCGTCCACGGCACGATCAACGACGTCGCGATGATGGGGGCGCAGCCGCTGTGGCTGGCGGCGGCGTTCATCCTCGAGGAAGGCTTTGCGCTCTGCGACCTGAAGCGCATCGTGGAGTCGATGGCGGCCGCGGCGCGGGACGCGGGCGTGCCGGTGGTCACCGGCGACACCAAGGTCGTCGAGCGCGGCAAGGGCGACGGCGTGTTCATCACGACCACCGGGTTCGGCGCCGTTCGCGACGGTGTCGCGGTGTCGGGCGAGCGCATCCGGCCCGGCGACCGGGTGCTGGTCTCGGGCACGATGGGCGACCACGGCGTGGCGATCATGTCGCTGCGCGAGAACCTGACGTTCTCGACGACGATCGAGTCCGACACCGCGGCCCTCCACGGGCTGGTGGCCGCGATGCTCGACGCGGCGCCGGGGCTGCGGGCGCTGCGCGACCCGACGCGCGGCGGGCTCGCGACCACGCTCAACGAGCTCGCGCGCCAGTCGCGCTGCGGCATCGTGATCGACGAGCGCCGCATCCCGGTGCGGCCCCAGGTCGCCGCGGCCTGCGAATTCCTCGGCCTCGACCCGCTGTACGTCGCCAACGAGGGCAAGCTGGTCGCGATCGCGGCGCCGGAGGACGCCGACCGCGTGCTCGCGGCGATGCGCGCGCACCGCCTCGGCCGCGACGCGGCGATCGTCGGCGCGGCGATCGCCGACCCGCATCACTTCGTGCAGATGGACACGAGCTTCGGCGGACGGCGCATCGTCGACTGGCTCGCCGGCGAGCAGCTGCCGCGAATCTGCTGATGCGCATCCTGCTCCTCGCGCACGCCTTCAACAGCCTGACGCAGCGCCTCCACGTCGAGCTGACGGAATCGGGCCACGACGTGTCGGTCGAGCTCGACATCAACGACCGGGTGACCGCGGAGGCGCTCGCGCTGTTCCGCCCGGACCTCGTCGTCGCGCCGTTCCTCAAGCGGCGGATACCGGAGGCGGTGTGGCGCGCGCGGCGCTGCATCGTCATCCATCCCGGGATCGAAGGCGACCGCGGGCCGTCGGCGCTCGACTGGGCGATCACGAACGGCGAGACCGAGTGGGGCGTCACGGCGCTCGAAGCCAACGCCGACATGGACGCCGGCGACGTCTGGTCGAGCGTGAACTTTCCGATGCGCGACGCCGCCAAGGGCAGTCTCTACCGCAACGAGGTCACCGCGGCCGCGATGGCCGCGATCCGGGAGACGCTCGCGCGCATCGCGGCGGGCGAGCGAGCGCGTCCGCTCGACTGCGCGCAGCCCGGCGTGCGCGGCAGGTCGCGGCCGCCGCTGCGGCAGCCCGATCGCGCGATCGACTGGCGCGTCGACGGCACGGACACCGTGCTGCGCAAGATCCGCGCGGCTGACGGCGTCCCGGGCGTCCTCGACGCGATCGACGGCCTGCCCTGCTACCTGTTCGATGCGCATCGCGAGGGCTCGCTGCGCGGCGGCCGGCCCGGAGCCGTCATCGCGCAGCGTAGCGGCGCCATCCTCCGCGCAACCGTCGACGGCGCGGTCTGGATCACCCACCTCAGGCGCGCGGGCACGGAGGGGCCCGCGTTGAAGCTCCCCGCGGCGAGGGTTCTCGGCGAGCGCCTCGCCGGCGTTCCCGTCGCGCCGCTGGCGCCGGAGGCCGTGGTCGACTATCCGACATGGCGGCCGGTGCGCTACGAAGAGGCGGGCGAGGTCGGCTGCCTGCACTTTCCCTTCTACAACGGCGCGATGGGGACCGCGCACTGTGAAGCGGTGCGCGGCGCCTACGCCTACGCCCGCGCGCGGCCGACGCGCGTGATCGTGCTGCTGGGCGGCCCCGACTTCTGGTCGAACGGCATCCACCTGAACCTGATCGAAGCCGACGACCACCCGGCCGAGGAGTCGTGGCGCAACATCAACGCGATGAACGATCTCGTGCGCGACGTCATCGTCACCGACCGGCAGCTGACGATCGCCGCGCTGCAGGGCAACGCCGGCGCCGGCGGCGTGTTTCTCGCGCTGGCCGCCGACCGCGTGGTCGCTCGCGACGGCGTCATCCTCAACCCGCACTACAAGGCGATGGGCAATCTCTACGGCTCCGAGTACTGGACCTATCTGCTGCCGCGGCGGGTCACGCCCGAGCAGGCGCGCGCGGTCACCGCGAGCCGGCTGCCCGTCGGCGTGCGCGGCGCCGCGGCGATGGGGCTCATCGACGGCCATTTCGGCGCGACGCCCGCCGCGTTCCAGGAGGAGGTCGCGCAGCGGGCGCAGGCGCTCGCGCGCGACCCGGGATTCGCGCGCGCCGTGGCCGAACGCAACCGGCGGCGGCAGGCCGACGAAGCGCACCGGCCGCTCGAATCGTACCGCGCCGCCGAGCTCGAGCGGATGCAGCTCAACTTCTTCGGCTTCGATTCGAGCTACCACGTCGCGCGCCACAACTTCGTGCACAAGGTGGCGCGCTCGCGGACGCCGCTCTACCTGGCGAAGCACCGCAACGCGGCCGCGTAACCCGTAGCCCGGGTTTCGCCTGCGGCTCAACCCGGGCTACGCGCTGCGCTCCGGCGATTCCCGAGGTGCCGATCGGCGTGCCGCAGGCGTCGAAACCCGGGATGGCGCCCACGCGCGCCTTTTCGAGAATCGTTCTCAAGAGTATAAAGGCGGACGGGCAGTTCAAACGACCGTCGACAGCGAGAGGCGAAGACAAGGGATGGCGACACCGGACCACGCCGCGAATGGCGCCAAGATCGGCATGATCGGGCTTGCCGTGATGGGCGAGAACCTGGCGCTGAACATCGAGCGCAACGGCTTCCCGATCGCGGTGTTCAACCGCGACCCGGCGAAGGTCGACAGCTTCGTCGCACGGACCAGGGGCAAGCAGGTGATCGGCACGCGCTCGCCCGAGGAGTTCGTGCGCTCGCTCGCGCGGCCGCGCAAGATCATCCTGCTGGTGAAGGCCGGCGACGCCGTCGATTGGACCATCGCCCAGATCAAGCCCTTCCTGCAGGCCGGCGACATCATCATCGACGGCGGCAATTCCTACTTCAAGGACACCGAGCGGCGCGAAAAGGCATTGCGGGCCGAGGGTCTCAACTTCATCGGCTCGGGCGTCTCGGGCGGCGAGAAAGGCGCGCTGTGGGGGCCGAGCCTGATGCCGGGCGGCGACCGCGCGGCCTACGAGCAGATCCGCCCGATCTGGGAAGCGATCTCCGCCAAGGTCGACGACGGCCCGTGCGTGACGTACATCGGCCCGGGCGGCGCGGGGCATTTCACCAAGATGGTGCACAACGGCATCGAGTACGGCGACATGCAGCTGATCGCCGAAGCCTACGACATCATGCGCAGCGTCCTCGGCCTCGGTGCCGCGGAAATGGCCGACATCTTCGACGAGTGGAACCGCGGCACGCTGTCGTCGTTCCTGATCGAGATCACGGCCAAGATCCTGCGCGTCAGGGATCCGGAGACCGGCGGGCCCCTGGTCGACCTGATCCTCGACCAGGCCGGGCAGAAGGGCACCGGCAAGTGGACCAGCGAGGTGGCGCTGGAGCTGGGGGTGGTCGTGCCCACGATCAACGCGTCGGTCGACTCGCGCACGCTGTCGGGGCGCAAGGACGAGCGCGTCGAGGCGAGCCGGCAGATCAGCGGCCCGCGCCGGGGAGGCTACACCGGCGACAGGAAGGCGATGATCGCGGCGATCCACGACGCGCTCTACGCGTCCAAGATCTGCTCGTACGCGCAGGGAATGAACCTGATCCGGGCGGGTTCCCAGAAGTGGGACTGGAACATCGACCTCGGCGAAGTCTCGCGCATCTGGAAAGGCGGCTGTATCATTCGGGCGCAGTTTCTGGACAAGATCAAGCAGGCATACCGGCGCCGGCCGGACCTGCCCAACCTGCTGATCGATCCGGATTTCAGGGCCTGGGTGGAGGCGGCGCAGCCGAACTGGCGCCTCGCCGTCACGACCGCGATGCAGCAGGGCGTGCCGGTGCTCGCGATGGGCTGCAGCCTCAACTATTTCGACATGTACCGGACGGCGAACCTGCCGTTGAACCTGACGCAAGCGCAGCGCGACTTTTTCGGCTCGCATACTTACGAGCGCACGGACAAGCCCGGCCAGGGCCCCGTGCACACCGAGTGGGAAGCCCTTCTGGAGAAACAGTGAACGCCACTACTGAAAACCCGTTGCGCCAAGGCAGCCGTCCGGGAAAGACGGCCGATCCCTGCACCGTCGTCATCTTCGGCGCGTCCGGAGACCTCACCAAGCGCAAGCTGGTGCCCGCCCTCTACCGGCTGGTCCAGCAGAAGCTCGTTCCACCCCAGTTCGCGATCGTCGGGCAGGCGCGCACCGAGAACACCGACGACGTCTTCCGCGCCAAGATGAAGCAGGCGGTCGCCCAGTTCTCGGAAGAGAAGAAGGTCGACGACGCGGCCTGGGCGTCGTTCGAGAAGGGGCTCTACTACCTGCCCTCCGACATCGGCAAGTCCGAGGACTACAAGAAGCTCTCCGACCTCCTCGATCGCATCGACCGCGAGCGCGGCACCGCCGGCAACCGCCTGTTCTACCTCTCGGTCGCGCCGCGCTTCTACGCGCAGGCGGTCGAGGAGCTGGGCAAGGCGGGGCTCACAAAGGCGAAGCCCGGCAGCTGGGTGCGCGTGATCATCGAGAAGCCCTTCGGCTCGAGCCTCGACAGCGCGCGGCTGCTGAACCAGCAGATCCACCAGACGCTCGACGAGTCGCAGATCTACCGGATCGACCACTACCTCGGCAAGGAGACGGTGCAGAACCTGCTGGCGCTGCGCTTCGCCAACGGGATCTTCGAGCCGCTGTGGAACCACCAGTACATCGACAACGTGCAGATCACCAATGCGGAAGCCGTGGGCGTCGAGGGCCGCGGCGGCTACTACGAAACCGCCGGCGTGCTGCGCGACATGATCCAGAACCACGTGTTCCAGGTGCTCTCGCTGGTGGCGATGGAGCCGCCCGCGCACTTGGGCTCGGAATCGGTGCGCGACGAGAAGATCAAGGTGATGACCTGCGCCCGCGCGTTCACGCCGGAGCGGGTGGACGCCGAGTGCATCCGTGGCCAGTACGGCCCCGGCTACATGGCGGGCGCGCCGGTGCCGGGCTACCGCGAAGAGGAAGGCGTGGCGAAGGACTCGACCACCGAGACGTTCGCGCTGCTGACCATGTACTTCGACAACTGGCGCTGGGCGGGCGTGCCGTTCTACATCCGTTCCGGCAAGCGCATGCAGAAGCGGGTGACCGAGATCGCGATCGAGTTCCGCAAGGCGCCGCACCAGCTCTTCGGCGCCGAGACGCACCAGCAGATCAACCCCAACCGGCTGATCATCCGCGTCCAGCCCGACGAGGGGATCACGCTGCGCTTCGCCGCCAAGGTGCCGGGGCAGATCACGCGCCTCCGGGACGTGAACATGGATTTCAACTACGGGGATTCGTTCGGCGTCCAGCTGGCCGAGGCCTACGAGCGCCTGCTGCTCGACTGCATCCTCGGCGACTCGACGCTGTTCGCGCGCAAGGACATGACGGAGCGCGGCTGGGAGATCGTGATGCCGATCCTCGATCGCTGGGCCGCCACCAAGGACGACGTGACGTTTCCCAATTATGCGGCCGGGTCGTGGGGCCCGCAGGCGGCGCACAACCTGCTCGGGAAGGTCGGGCGGCAGTGGCACGAGCCTTGAGGCGATCGGCGACGGGGCGCCAGCCCCGCGCCGCGCAGCCGGTCGGGCGGGATTCGCCAACATTGCCGAGGTGACGTCGTAATGCGCGTGCGTTTCTGGGGGACGCGTGGCTCCATTGCCACGCCGGGTGCGGACACCGTGCGCTATGGCGGCAACACCTCGTGCATCGAGGTGGAATCGGCATCCGGCACGATCATCCTCATCGACTGCGGGACGGGCATCCGCGGCCTCGGCGACCGCCTGCTGGGCGGCGGCCGGCACCCGCTGCGCGGCCACATCCTCATCAGCCACACGCACTGGGATCACATCCAGGGCCTGCCGTTCTTCGGGCCGCTGTTCGTCCCGGGCAACGAGTGGGACATCTATGCGCCGCAGGGCTTCGAGCAGTCGCTGCAGGGAACGCTCGCGGGCCAGATGCAGTACACGTATTTCCCGATCACGCTGCGCGACCTCGGCGCCACGCTGCACTATCACGAGATCGTCGAGGGCACCTTCCGCATCGGCGACGTCCGGGTGACGGCGCAATACCTCAACCACCCGGCGCTGACGCTCGGCTACCGCCTCGAGGCCGACGGAGTCGCGATCGTGTACGCCTGCGACCACGAACCCCACGACCGGTCGCTGGCCGGGGGCGAGGGCGAGATCGACGGCGACGACCGGCGGCACGCCGACTTCCTCGCCAGCGCCGACCTCGTCATCCACGACGCGCAGTACACGGCCGCCGAGTACGACGGCAAGAAGGGCTGGGGCCACAGCACCGGCGAGTACGCGGCGGAGATCGCGCGCAGCGCCGGCGTCCACCGGCTGGCGCTGACGCACCACGACCCGCGGCGCGTCGATTCCGCCGTCGACGACATCGTGGCGGCGATCCGGCGGCACGTCGCGAAAACCGGATCGGCGATGGAAGTCTTCGGCGCGGCCGAGGGGACGGAGATCGTGCTGCACGCCGACCCGGACCGCCACCTGCAGCTCCTCACGGGCGAGGTGTCCCCGGCCGTGCCGCTGCCCTCGGCGTTCTTCGAGCGGACGGTGCTGCTGGGTGTCGCCGATCCGGCGCTGACGGCGACGCTGCGCGAGGCGGTCGCCGCCGACGGCATCCGGGCGGTCGTCGAGACCAGCGGCGAGCGCACGCTCGCGCGGGCGCTGGAAGCATCCCCGTCTCTGGTCATACTGGAGGAGCAGCTGCCGGGCATGAGCGGGCCGGCCGTCTGCCGCGCCCTGCGCCGCCATGCCGCGGAGATCGAGGGCGACCTGCCGATCATCGTCATCGCCGATCGCGAGAAGAGCGCCGCGGCCGATGCCGCCGAAGGTGTGAGCGACTGGCTGGTCAAGCCGCTTTCGACCGCCTACCTGCGCACGCGCGTGCGGTCGTGGCTGCTGCGCACCCCCTGCCACTGGCAGAAGGCGCCGGTTCCCCCGGACGAGGAAAGGCGTCTCGCGGCGCTGCGGCACCTGGGGCTCCTCGACACGCCGCCCGAGGAGCGCTTCGATCGCCTGACGCGCCTCGCGGCGGCGATCCTCGACGTGCCCACCGCGCTCGTCAGCTTCGTCGACAAGGATCGCCAGTGGTTCAAGTCCGGCTACGGTCACGGCCCCCGCGAGACGCCCCGCGACATGTCCTTCTGCGCGCACGCGGTGGCGAGCCGCGCGCCGCTGGTGGTGCCGGACGCGATGGAGGACTCGCGGTTCGCCGACAATCCCGTCGTGACGGGCGACCCGCGCGTGCGCTTCTATGCGGGTCAGCCGCTGATCATGCCGGACGGCAGCTGCGTGGGCACCGTCTGCCTCGTCGACACGCGTCCGCGCGACCTCGACGAGCGCCAGCGCGGGCTGCTCGCCGACATCGGCGAGCTGGTGCGGCGCGAACTGCTGATGTCGCAGGTGGACCCGGCGGCGGCCGTGGTCAAGGCGTAGCCCGGGTTCAGCGTCAGCGAAACCCGGGGCCGAGCTTCGTCCGCAGCGCCACCCGGGTTTCGCTGACGCTCAACCCGGGCTACGCGAGCCGGCCCGCGGGAACGTGCCGCGGCAGGCGGTTCACACCCCCGCGGCCGGACCGGCCGGGCGATTCGTGACCTCGACCTGCAGCGGGCGCGACGCGTCGAGGTGGACATCGCGCTGCGGGTAGGGCATGGCGATCCCGCTCTCGGCGAACCGCTTTTCGATCATGAAGCGCAGGTCGCTCATGATGACGGTGCCGTTGATGCCCGGATTGAGCTCGATCCAGAAGTAGAGGGTGAACACGAGCGCGCTGTCGCCGAAATCCTCGAACAGCACGAGCGGCTCGGGGGCCTTCAGCACCAGCCCGTGCCGCTCCGCGCACTCCTTCAGGATGGAGGCGACCTCGCGCGCCGGCGACCCGTACGCAACGCCCACCTTCACCGTTCGCCGCACCTTGCGATCGCTGCGCGTCCAGTTGGTCACGCGGTTCTCGAGCAGCATGGAATTGGGCAGGATCGCCTCGACCCCTTCGAAGCCGTGGACGGTGGACGACCTCAGGTTCACTTCGGTGACCGTGCCGGTGATGCCGTCGACCTCGACGATGTCCCCCACGCGCACCTGGCGCTCCATCAGCACGATGAGGCCGCTGATGAAGTTCCTGATGATCGTCTGGGTGCCGAAGCCCACGCCGATGGCGAGCGCGCCGCCGAGGAAGGCGAACACCGTGAGCGGAATGCGCGCGAGGTTCAGCGTCAGCACGACGAGCGCGAATCCCCATACGGCGAGCGCCCAGCGGCGCATCGTCCGCGCCGGCGCCGGCAGCACGACCGAGCGCCCGACGAGAAAGGTCTCGAGCTTGCGCGTGAGGCGCGCGGCGGCCCAGTAGCCGATGATGAACAGCATCAGCGCGCCGATGCTCTTGCCGACCGTCACCCCGCGCGCAACCGTCACCTTCTGCCCGTTGGCCTCGATCGTGTCGTCGATGTCGAACAGCTCGAAGGTCCACACCTGCCGGGCTACCGCGACGGCCGAGGCCCAGCCGTCGGCGATGCGCGCGGGCCACGGGCGCTGCGCCTGCTCGTCGGCGAGCTCGGCCAGCCAGCGCCGGAACGTGCGGTCCATCCGGTCGGAGGCGTCGCGCAGGGCCTGCACGCTGTCCGCGCGCCGGCGCAGCGCATCCATCACCGCGTTCTCGTAGCGCAGCGCCTCCGATGCCGGGTCGGTCTGGGCGATGCGCAGTGCCTGCTCGCGTCGCTCCGAGCCGATGACCGCCTGCTGGCTGGCGCCGAATTCGGCCCACGGCTTGAGACGATCGGCCAGCGCGCGCAGGCGCACCGCGGCCTCGCGCCGCGTGCCGGCGTCCTCCGAGGTCAGCGCCTCGAGCCGCAGCTTCCACAGATCCGGCGTGCCGCGGGACAGGGCGGCGAGCGCGTCCTGCACGTCGGACTCCAGGCGCGCCGACACGACGGCCGCGTCCGCCGCCCGCAGGCGCGCCTCCGCCGCGGCGGTGCGCGCCGGCGGCGTCGCGGGGTCGGCGCGCAGCGCGTCGAGGGCCCGGGCGGCCTCGGCGCGCTCGCGCGACGCCTGGACGGCGCGCTGCACCACGGCGGCCTGTTCCTTCTCGAGCCGGGCCAGGCGGCCGCGTTCGATGCTGCGCACGCGCTCCACGTCGTCCGCCGTGAAGGCCACCTGCTTGAGCGCCGCCTTGAGCTTGCGCTCGGCCAGCTTCAGCAGCTCCTTTTGCGCCAGGGCCTGCTCGCCCGTGACCTCGACCAGGCGCCGGATCGTTAGGGCGCTGGCCGCGGTTCCGCGCACGACCCACTGCGCCATCTCGGCGCGCCAGTTCGCGACCGGCGCCTGCTCCGCGGTGGCGTTGGCGGCGGCCTCGCGCGCCTGGCGCAGCGCGGCCTCGGCCCGTTTCAGGTCGTTCTGGGAGCGCTCGGCCTCGGCGGTGGCGATTGCCTCGCTGGTCGCGAGCGCCGCGATCTTGGTGCGCAGCGTTTCGACGGCTTCGCGCAGGTCCTCGACCATCAGCATCGAGTAGGGCGGCTTCTCGGCGAAGCCGGTCCACTGACTGTTCGCGATTTCCGCGTCGGCGCGCTCCTTGCGCGCGTCGGCGAGGTCCCGCAGGGCGCGCTGCTCGCCTTCGACCGACAGGATCACCTGGCCGAGCGCGCGCCGCGCGGCGCCGATCTCCTCGCTGCCGATCCCCTCCGGCACGCCGGCCGCGTTCTCGTTGCCGAGGCGGTCGCGCAGTTCGCGCGCCGCCTCGTACTGTTCGGCGATGCGCGCCTTGGCCTGCTCGGGCGTTTCGGGAGGCGCGGCTTCCTTCGCCTCCCGCCCCTTCGCGTCGCCGGTCAGGCTGGGAAGGCCGGGGATCTGGGCGCCGACGCTCGTCGCGCACGCCAGCAGGGCGGCCGCGAGAAGCGCCCGGCAAGGGCTCGCGAAGACGCGCGGGATCGTGGGCCGCGCGATCCTTCGGCCGGACGGGGCGGCGCTGGCGCCAGTCAGGCGCAGGGCGGGGGAGAGAAGGCGCAACGGCAGCATGGATCGATCAAAGGGGCGATGATACGGCAGTCGGGCCGCGCGGCGCGCCCGCGCCGACGCGCGCCGACCGCGGCCGCCGGCCTCGTCGGGCCGCAACCGGCCCGGATAGAATGCCGGCTGACGCCAATCATCCCCGACCAAGGTTGCCCATGACTTCCCTTGCCTGCGCCGACGTGCTCGCCGGCCGCGCGCCGAACGACGGCCCCGTCACCCTCAAGGGCTGGGTGCGCACCCGCCGCGATTCGAAGGCGGGGATCTCGTTCGTGCACGTCTCCGACGGCTCGTGCTTCCACCCGGTGCAGGTGGTCGCGCCGAACACGCTCCCCAACTACGCGGACGAGGTCCTGCACCTGACGGCCGGCTGCGCGGTCGAGGCCACCGGCAGCATCGTGCCGTCGCCGGCGAAGGGCCAGCCCTTCGAGATGCAGGCGAGCTCGCTGAAGGTCGTCGGCTGGGTCGAGGACCCGGACTCCTACCCGATCCAGCCCAAGCCGCACACGATGGAATTCCTGCGCGAGGTCGCGCACCTGCGCCCGCGCACCAACGTGATCGCCGCGGTGACGCGCGTGCGCCACACGATCGCGCGCTCGATCCACCGCTTCTTCGACGAACGCGGCTTCTTCTGGGTCAACACGCCGATCATCACGGCCGCCGACGCCGAAGGCGCGGGCGAGCTGTTCCGCGTGTCCACGCTCGACCTCGCGAACCTGCCGCGCACGCCGGAAGGGAAGATCGACTTCGCCCGCGATTTCTTCGGCCGCGAGACGTTCCTCACCGTGTCGGGGCAGCTCAACGTCGAGGCCTACTGCCTCGCGCTGTCCAGGGTGTACACCTTCGGCCCGACGTTCCGCGCGGAGAACTCGAACACCAGCCGGCATCTGGCGGAGTTCTGGATGATCGAGCCCGAGATCGCGTTCGCGGACCTCGCCGACAACGCGACGCTCGCCGAGGCGCTGCTGAAGCACATCTTCCGCGCGGTGCTCGCCGAGCGCGCTGACGACATGGCGTTCTTCGAGGAGCGCATCGAGAAGGGCGTGATCGCGAAGCTGCAGGGCATCGTCGACACCGAGTTCGAGCGGATGGATTACACCGACGCGATCCGGATCCTCGAGCGGTCGAAGCAGAAGTTCGAATTCCCGGTCAAGTGGGGCATCGACCTGCAGAGCGAGCACGAGCGCTACCTCGCGGAGAAGCACGCGGGCAAGCCGGTGATCCTGATGAACTACCCGAAGGAGATCAAGGCGTTCTACATGCGGCGCAACGACGACGGCAGGACCGTCGCGGCGATGGACGTGCTGGCGCCGGGCATCGGCGAGATCATCGGCGGCAGCCAGCGCGAGGAGCGCCTCGACGTGCTCGACGAAAGGATGGCGGAGTCCGGCCTCGACAAGGAGCACTACGGCTGGTACCGCGACCTGCGCCGCTACGGCACGGTGCCGCACGCGGGCTTCGGCCTCGGCTTCGAGCGCACCGTCGCCTACGTGACGGGCCTCGCCAACGTGCGCGACGTGATCCCGTTCCCGCGCACGCCGGGCAACGCGCGTTACTGAGCGGGCGCAGGCCGCACGCGCGAAGCGCGGTCCCCGCAACGTGAGCGCCGCGCTGCAGATCGCGACGATGAGCGGCGCCGAGGTCGCCATCGCCGTCGACCTGGCCGCGGCCGAGGGCTGGAACCCTGGCCTGCACGACGCGGCCGCATTTCGCGCCGCGGATCCCGCCGGCTTCCTCGTCGGCCGGGTCGACGGGCAGACGGTCGGGTGCATCTCCGCGGTTTCCTACGCCGGCCGCTTCGGGTTCATCGGCCTCTACATCGTGCTGCCCGCGTGGCGGGGCAGGGGCCACGGCATCGCGCTGTGGCGGGCGGGGATGGCGCGGCTCGCCGGCCACAACGTCGGGGTCGACGGCGTGCTCGCGCAGCAGGACAACTACCGGCGCTCGGGCTTCCGGATGGCGTACAGCAACGTGCGCTTCGCGCGCGCCGGCACGCTGCCCGCGCCCGACATGCGCGGCATCGTCAGCGCGGGCGACATGCCCTTCGCGCTGTTGCACGACTACGACCGCCGGATGTTCGCCGCCGACCGGGAAGCGTTCCTGCGGGGCTGGCTGGCGCAGGCCGACGGCGCGGCGCTCGCGTGCGTCGCCGATGGCGCGCTGCGCGGCGTCGGCGTCATCCGCCGCTGCCGCCGCGGCTTCAAGATCGGCCCGCTGTTCGCGGCGGGCGCAGAGATCGCCGAGCGCCTCTATCTCGCGCTGTGCCGCAGCGCCGGCGACGACGAGCCCGTCTATCTCGACGTGCCGGAGGTCAATGGCGCGGCGATGCGCCTGGCGCAGAAGTACGCGATGCGCCCGGTGTTCGGGACCGCGCGGATGTACACGGGCGCTCCGCGCGCCGAACCTGTATCGTGACGCCTCAACCTGGAGGACGCTGCTGCCATGAAGATCGCCTTTTTCGGAACCGGCCTGATGGGGTCGGGTTTCGTGCGCCGCGCGCGCGCCAATGGTCACGAGGTCAACGTCTGGAACCGCAGCCCCGCCAAGGCCCAGGCGCTGGCGGCACACGGTGCGCGGGTGTTCGGCGACCCGGCCGCCGCGCTCGACGGCGTGGAGCGCATCCACCTCTCGCTGGCGGACGACGCGTCGGTCGACGCCGTGCTCGAGCCGATCGCGGCACGCATTGCGCCTGCCGTGTGGATCGTCGACCACACCACGACCGCCGTGCGGCCGACGGCCGAGCGCGTTGCGCGCTGGGACGCGCGCGGCAGGACCTTCGTCCACGCGCCGGTGTTCATGGGCCCGGCCAACGCGCTGGAGGGCACCGGCCTGATGCTCGTGTCCGGCGAGAAGTCGCGCCACGACGCGCTGCTGCCTGCGCTGCAGCAGATGACCGGCAAGGTCGTCTACATGGGCGCAGCGCCCGAGCGCGCGGCGGCGTTCAAGCTGTTCGGCAACCTCACGCTGATCGGCATGCTGGGCGTGCTCGGCGACGTCAATCGCCTCGCGCACGCCGTCGGCATCCCGACGGGCGACGCCTTCTCGCTCTTCCAGCACTTCAACCCCGGCCAGACGTTGCCGGCCCGCGCGGCGCGGATCGAGGCCGGAGCGTTCACCTCGCCCTCGTTCGAGATCGCGATGGCGCGCAAGGACGTGCGGCTGATGATCGAGGAGGCGCAGCGCGGCGGCGTCGACCTCCTCGTCATGCCCGGCGTGGCCGCGATGTTCGACGCCGCGATCGCGCGCGGCGAGGGCGCGCTCGATGCCGCGGCGGCGGCGCGCATTCCGATCTGAGCGCTCCGTGCAACCTCTTCGACCGAGCCGCGCATGATCGAACAGCACATCGACATCCCGACCGCCGACGGCGCGATGAACAGCTTCGTCGTCCACCCCGAGGAAGGCGGACCCTTTCCCGTGGTGCTGTTCTACATGGACGCGCCGGGCAAGCGCGAAGAGCTGCACGACATGGCGCGGCGCCTGGCGGCGGTGGGCTACTGCGTGGTGCTGCCCAACCTCTACTACCGCCGCTCGCGCGATTTCGGGCTGCAGGAACGCACCGAGCCGGCCATGGCCGCGATGTTCGCGCTGATGGCGACACTCGACGCCGGCACCACGGAGTGCGACACGCGGGCCATGCTGCGCTTCGTCGATGCGCTGCCGGCCGCCGACGCCGCGCGCATCGGCGCCGTGGGCTACTGCATGAGCGGGCCCTTCGTGATGTGGGCGGCGGCGGCCTTCCCGGACCGCCTGCGCTGCATCGCCTCCATCTACGGCGCGAACATGGTCACCGACAAGCCGGATTCGCCGCACCGGATGGCGGGCGCGATCCGCTGCGAGAGCTACTTCGCCTGCGCCGAGATCGACAAGTGGGCGCCGCCGGCCGCCGTCGACGCGCTGCAGCGCGCGCTGCAGGCGGCGGGCGCGCCGCACCGCCTGGAGTGGTATCCCGGCGTGGAGCACGGCTTCGCGTTTCCGCTGCGCGCCGGCATCTACAACCAGGCCGCGGCCGAGCGGCATTGGGAGCGCCTGTTCAGCCTGTTCGACCGCAACCTGCGCCGGTCGGGCTCGCATCCGTAGCCCGGGTTGAGCGAAGCGAAACCCGGGTGGGCGGGGCCATGGCCACGATGGCCCCGGGTTTCGCTTCGCTCAACGCCGGGCTACGGAGACGGACAACGACACCCGACAGGTCAAGCGGCGGGCCGTGCGCGCCGGCGACGGTATTGCGTCGCCGCTTCCAGGCTGCCGATGCAGATGGTGAGCCACGCGGTGCCCGACGCGAAGCCCGCGACGACGTCGGTCGCGTAGTGCACCTGCAGGAAGACGCGGCTGCTGCCGACGGTGAAGGCAAGCGCCGTCGCCGCCAGCAGCGCGGGCAGGTGCCACGGCCGCGGCGCGGTCCGGATCACCACGTACGCGAGCATGCCGCAGGCAACCACGCTGCCCGAGGAATGGCCGCTCGGGAAGCTCCACCCGCTGACCACGGCCGCGGCCTCGTCGTGGACCGGGCGCGCCCGCTCGAACACGTTCTTCAGGACCGGGTTGAGCACCGCATTGCCGGCGAGCGCGACGACCCAGCAGGCGGCAAGCGGGTACTCGCGGCGGGTCAGCAGGATGACGGCGACGACGATGCCGACGACCGCGAGTGTGGCCGGATCGCCGAGATGGGTGAGCCAGCCGAATACCTGCCGCGCGCGCGGGGTCGTGCTCTGCCCGACCGCGGCGGAGAGGATGCCGTCGATGCGGCCGAGCACCTTGCCCGCCTCGACCGCTTCGGCCAGTGCGGCGAAGAGCAGCGCTGCCGCCACGATGATGCCGAAGCCCAGGCCGAGGCGCAGGGCGAGGCCGTGGAGGGAGACGAGCCGCTCCCCGCTCCTTCGCGTGGCGTGGCCGAGCAGCACCCATCCGGACAGGCCGACCACGCCGAGCAGCGCCAGCAGCGCGCCGAAGAACCAGGGCAGCGCGTGGTGGCCGAGCGCCTGGGCAGCGGCGGCGAGCGCGGGTTCAGCGGGCCACATCGACGGCGTCGCAGCGCAATTCGTCGACCGCGACGCGCGCGAATTCCGCGCTCGCGGCATGGAAGTCCCAGCGCTCGACCGCGCAGCGGCGCTCCGGACCCGGGCCGCCGTAACGCACGAGGTTGACGGAATTGGCCGCGCCGTTGCGCACGCGCCGCGACACGGCGGTGCCGGCCTGGACGACCCACGCGCGGCGCTGCAGGCCGTCGTAGCGCTCGTGCAGCGCGCGCACGAACGGCAGGTGGATGTGGCCGCCCATGATCAGGTCCGCGCCGGCCGCCGCCCAGCGGCGCACGGCGCGCTGGTGGCCGCGCAGCAGGTTCTCCTCGTCCTCCGGGCGCGTCACGCACACCGGCTGATGGACGATGACGAGGCGCAGCTGCGAAGCGCTCGCGCGCTCGAGGCGGGCCGCCACCCGCTCGATCTGCGCCTTCGACACCTCGCCGTTGGCGTGGCGGTAGCGGCGCGTGGTGTTGAGGGCGATCGCGAGCAGCCGCTCCGATTCGTACACCGGCTCGAGCTCGTGGCCGAACGCGCGGCGGAAATTCGCATAGGGCTTGAACAGGCGGCTCGCCGCATCGAGCAGCGGGATGTCGTGATTGCCGGGGATCGCGAGCAGCGCCGGCGCGCCGAGCCGGTCGACGAACGCGCGCGCCGCGCGGAACTGGCGCTTGCGCGCGCGCTGGGTGATGTCGCCCGAGAGGACGACGAGATCGGGCGCCTGCATGCGCACGAACCGCACCAGCGCCTCGACCACCGGCGGCTGCTCGGTGCCGAAATGCGGATCGGAGATCTGGATCAGCAGTGGTCATTGGACCGCCTTCGTGCTGCGCACTCCGGTATTCGCCCTTGGGACGGCCCGGCGGGCAGATGGGGCTACCTTCGTGCTGCGCACTCCGGTATTCGCCCTTGGGACGGCCCGGCGGGCTCATGAACCGGGCTCGCCGGGCGCCGCCGGGTCGGGCTTGATGAGGTGCAGCGGCTGCGGCGACACGCGGAACTCCAGCGGCTCGGTGAGCCGCGACACCTCGCCGTCGGTCGCGACCTTGATGGCGCGGCCGGAGAACAGGTGCAGGCGCCGCACGGTCATGCTGCGGAAGCTGCAGCTCACCACGTTGTCCGCCTCGCCCAGCTGGCCGAAGGCGCCGCGCAGCAGCAGCCACGCCATCGCGAAATCGCCGACCGGGCGCAGGGTGATCGCCGCGAGCTGCCCGTTGTCGACCGCGTCGGCGAGCGGGATGCCGATCTCCTGCAGCTGCAGCCCGTTGTTGCCGACGAACAGCGTCGGCGTGCGGATGCGGCGCGCCTCGCCCTGCTGCTCGATGCCGATGTGCAGCTGCCGCCGGTGGCGGAACAGGCTCCAGATCCCCGCCGCGAAGGCGACCAGGCGGCTCCTGCCGAGCTGCGCCTTCCACGCCTCGCGGTCCTCCAGCAGGCGCGGGTAGAGCCCGACGCTGGCGTTGACGAGGAACACGCGGTCGTTGACGAGCCCGACCTGCACCGGATGCGCGCGCGCCGTCGCGAGCACCTGCGCGGCCGCTGCCGTGTCGGAGGGGATGCCGTGCCGGCGGCCGAAATAGTTGAACGTGCCCTGCGGCAGCACGCCGAACGCGCAGCCGCTGCCCAGCGTGGCCTGCGCGACCGTGTTGATCGTGCCGTCGCCGCCCGCGGCCACGACCACGCCGCCGCGCGCGCGCGCCGCGTCCACCGTCTGCCGCGCGATCGCGGAGAGCTGCCGCGGATCGTCGACGACGATCATCTCGTACGTGCGGCCCGCCGCGGTCAGCACGGCCTCGATGGTCGCCCGGATCGCGGCCTTGTCGCCGTGTCCCGACCCGGCGTTGAACACGATGAGCAGGGGTGGCCGGGTCTCGCCTGCGCTGGGAGGCATCTCGATGCTCGCTCCGGCGGGTCGCCGATGCTGCGGGAGTCTACCCTAGGCCCGCGCCGACGCCGGCGCGGCGCGGTCGCGCGCCCAGTTGCGCAGCTGGTCGACCTTTTCCTTCATCGTCTTCGACAGCGGGATGATCCGCGCCGCCGAGCGCAGCAGGTCGTCGAAGGCGAGCGCGTGCCCGGCGAGCCGCGCCTTGGTGATCGCGGAGACCACGCACTGCTCGATCTCGGCGCCGGTCCAGCCCTCGGTCACGCCGACGAGCCGCTCGATGCCGAGCTTCATGGCATCCGCGCCGCGGCGCGCGAGGTGGATGCGGAAGATGTCGAGGCGCTCGTCGCTCGTCGGCAGGTCGACGAAGAACACCTCGTCGAAGCGGCCCTTGCGGATCATCTCGGCGGGCAGGAGATCGATGCGGTTGGCGGTGGCGGCGACGAAGAGGCCGCGCACCTTCTCCTGCATCCAGGTGAGGAAGAAGGCGAAGATGCGGCCCTGCTCGCCGGAGGTGGCGGCCGACGTGATGCCGAGCTCGATCTCGTCGAACCACACGACCGCCGGGGCGATCGCCTCCATCGTCCGGCATGCGTGCGCGAACGCCCATTCGGGCGGCCCGTGCCGTCCGGAGAAGATCTCGGCCATGTCGATGCGGTAGAGCGGCAGCCCGAAGCAGGCGGCGATCGCCTTGATCGACAGGCTCTTGCCGCAGCCGGACACGCCCATCACCAGCACACCCTTGGGCACCATGTCGGCGTCGACGGTGTCCCTCGGCTGGAACAGCACCCGCCGCTCCTCCAGCCACTTCTTCATCACCTCGAGGCCGCCGACGTCGGCGAGCGAGCCCGCGTCGGCAATGTACTCGATGGTCCCGGAGCGGTTGACCGTGAGCCGCTTCTCCTCGAACAGCGCCGGCAGCGCCGTCAGCCCGAAGCCCTTCCCGCCGGACACCGCGCGGCGGATCGCGAAGCCGGCTTCGTCGAGGGTGAGTCCCTGCAGCGCGCGGGTCATCAGCGCCAGCGTGTCGTCGCTCGCGTCGACGCCGTGCCCCTGTGCCTTGAACGCCGCGGCCTGCTCCGCGAGGAAATCCCTGATCTCGACGAAGTCCGGGACGTTGAGCTCGACGTAGGCGATGTCGCGCAGCAGTTCCTCCGGGATGTAGCGCACCGGCGAGGAGATCACGATGAACTTGCCGTGGCCGATGCACTGCGCGTAGAGGTCGCGCAGGCGGCGGCGGATCACCGGCGGACTCGCGCATCGGGTCGTGGAAGTCCTTGAGGTGGAACACCGCCGGTCCCTTGAACGCGGCGATGAACTCGAGCGCGGCACGCGGGTCGGTCGTGCCCTGCGCCGGCGCGCCGCCCGCGGCGGAGCGCAGGCCTTCGGTGAGGCTCCACGACCACAGCTCGACCGGCTTGCCGAACGAGCGCAGCCCGGCCGCGCGCACCAGCCGCGCCACGCGCTGCTCCTCCGCCGAGAGGATGTAGATGAGCGGCCGGCCCGAATCGAAGAGCGCGCGCAACTCGCGCGCGGGCTTGCTTTCCGGGGCCGGCCGTGAGGCCTTGTCGTCGTTCATGGACCGTGCTCGCGCATCGATGAGTGTTCGATCATCCGGGCAGGGTGGCGAAAGCGCCCGATCAAAGACCCTGTCGCCATTGTGCCCGTCCGCCGTTGCCGCGCTGTCAACGCGTGCCGCTTCTGCCTACAATTGCCGCTTTTCCGGCGCCGCGTGCCGTGGAGGCAAGACGATGAAGCATCACGGCTACCTGCGTTTCCCGACCCTCCACGGCGACAGTATCGCATTCGTCACCGATGACGACCTGTGGCAGGTGGGTGCCGCCGGCGGCGTCGCGCGCCGGCTGACGGCGGGGCTCTCCGAGCCGTCCACGCCGTGCTACTCGCCGGACGGCCGGTGGCTCGCGTTCACCGGCCGCGACGAGCAGCATCCCGAGGTGTACCTGATGCCCGCCGACGGCGGCCCCGCGCGGCGCATGACCTGGCTCGGGCCCGACGTCATCGTGCGCGGCTGGACGCCCGAAGGGCACATCCTGTTCGTCACCACGCACGGGCAGCCGTTCTTCCGCAACTACCGCGCGTACACGCTGGATCCTGCGGGCGGGATGCCGCAGGAGCTGCCGTTGGGCCAGGTCAACCATCTCGCGCAGGGGCCGGGCGGCGTCCGCGTCATCGGCCGCAACACCGCGGATCCGGCACGCTGGAAGCGCTACCGCGGCGGCACGGCGGGCCACCTGTGGATCGACGCGTCGGGCAGCGGAACGTTCCGCCGGATGACGGAGCTCGCGGGCAACATCACGAGCCCGATGCTCGTCGGCGGCCGCGTGTGGTTCCTGTCGGACGCGGACGGCGTGGGCAACCTGCACTCGTGCCTGCCCGACGGCACCGGGCAGCGCCGGCACACCGATCACGAGGACTATTACGCGCGGCACGCGCAGACCGACGGCACGCGGATCGTCTACCAGTGCGGCGCCGATCTCTGGCTGTTCGACCCGGCGAGCGGGCGCACGGCGAAGGTCGCGATCGAGACGCCGTCGCACCGCACGCAGGCAGCCCGCCGGTTCGTTCCCGCCGCCGAGCACCTGGGCACCGCGCACGTCCACCCTGCCGGCCACAGCGTCGCGCTGGACGCCCGCGGGAAGCTCTTCACGTTCGCGCTGTGGGAGGGCGCGGTGCGCCAGCACGGCGACCCCGACGCCGGCCGCTACCGGCACGGGCAGTGGCTGGGTGATGGCGCGACGCTGGTCGCCGTGAGCGACGCCTCCGGCGAGGAGCGCATCGAGGCGTTCGCCGACGGCGCGTCGCGCACGCTGCCCTGGGATGTCGGGCGCGTCATCGCGCTGCGCGCGGCGCCGCGCGGCGCGCGCATCGCCATCGCCAACCACCGCAACGAGGTGATGATCGGCGACGTCGACGCCGGCACCTTTGCCGTCGTCGACCGCAGCGAGGCGGGCCAGACCGACGAGTTCGCCTGGTCCGCCGACGGCATGCAGCTCGCGTACCCGTTCTGGACGAGCGCGCGCCACTGCGCGATCCGGCTGCACGACGTCGCGGCAGGGACGAGCGTGCTGGCGACGCAGCCCGAATTCCGCGACTACTGCCCGGCGTTCGACCCGGACGGCAAGTACCTCTACTTCCTGTCGCTGCGCACGTTCGACCCGGTCTACGACGCGGTGCAGTTCGAGCTCTCGTTTCCGCGCGCCGCACGACCGTACCTGATCGGGCTGCAGGCCGGCGGGCGGCCGCCGTTCGATCCGCTGCCCAAGGGCATGAAGGGGGACGCGCCCGCCGCGGCGGGCAAGGCCGACGCCGGCGCGGCAACGGCCGGCGCCGATGCCGCGAAAGGCGACGCCGGCCCCGCTGTGGTGAAGGTCGATCGCGACGGCATTGCCCGCCGCATCGCGCCGTTCCCCGTTCCCGAGAACCGTTTCGGCAGGATCGCCGGCGCGGCCGGCGGCAAGGTGCTGTGGACGGTGCTGCCGATCGCCGGCGCGCACGGCCGCGGCGGGCACAAGGAGGGCCCGGGCCGGCTGGAGGCGTTCGACTTCGCCACGCTGCGCACCGAGACGCTGGTGGACCGGGCCGACGACTTCGCGCTGGCCGCGGACCACACGACGCTGCTCGTGCGCGAAGGCAAGCGCCTGCGCGCGATCGCCGCGAACCGCGCGCCCGATCCGGCGGCTGCCGCGGAGGGCCCGTCGCGCAGGAGCGGCTGGATCGACCTCGCCCGCGTGCGTCCGTCGATCGAGCCGCGCAGCGAGTGGCGGCAGATGCTGCGCGAGGTCTGGCGGCTGCAGCGCGACCAGTTCTGGGTGGCGGACATGTCGGGCGTCGACTGGGACGAGGTGCTCTCCCGCTACGAGCCGCTGCTCGAGCGCGTGGCCACCCGCGGCGAGCTCTCCGACCTCATCTGGGAGATGCAGGGCGAGCTCGGCACGTCGCACGCATACGAATACGGCGGCGACCATCGCAAGCCGCCGGCGCTGACGCTCGGACACCTCGCGGCGGACCTGCGCTGCGTCGAGGCCGACGGCAGCTACGAGATCACGCGCATCGTCGCCGGCGACCCATGGGACGCCGGCGCGGATTCGCCGCTGCATGCGGTCGGCGTCGAGGCGAAGCCCGGCGAGCGGATCGTCGCCGTCAACGGCCAGCGCGTGTCGCGCGAGTGCCCGCCGCAGGCGCTGCTCGTGCATCAGGCCGACGCGAAGGTCCTGCTCACGCTCGCCGCGGGCGACGGCGGGGCGGCCGCCACGCGCGATGTGCTGGTCACGGCGCTGCCCGACGAGGTGCCCGCGCGCTATCGCGAATGGGTGGAGCGCAACCGCGCGTGGGTGCACCGGCATTCGGACGGCCGCGTCGGGTATTTCCACCTGCCCGACATGATGTCGGCGGGCTTCGCCGAGTTCCATCGCTACTTCGCCACCGAGTGCGACCGCGACGCGCTGATCGTCGACGTCCGCTACAACCGCGGCGGCCACGTGTCGCAGCTGCTGCTGGAGAAGGTCGCGCGCAAGCGCATCGGCTACAACCTGCAGCGCTGGGGCCTGCCGACCTCGTACCCGGACGAAGCGGTCGCGGGCCCGATCGTCGCGCTGACCAACGAGCACGCAGGCTCGGACGGCGACATCTTCTCGCACGGCTTCAAGCTGATGGGCATCGGCCCGCTGGTCGGCACCCGCACGTGGGGCGGGGTGATCGGCATCTGGCCGCGCCACGCGCTGGTCGACGGCACCGAGACCACGCAGCCCGAGTTCTCGTTCTGGTTCAGCGACGTCGGCTGGGGCGTGGAGAACCACGGCACCGACCCCGACGTCGAGGTCGACAACGCGCCGCAGGACGCGGCCGCGCAGCGCGATCGCCAGCTCGAGACCGCGCTCGCCACGGCGCTGAAGCTGCTCGAGGGCGCACCCCCGGGCGAGCCGGCCTTCGGGCCGCGGCCGCAGCTCGCGCGACCGCCGCTGCCGCCGCGCGCGTAACGCGCGCGTAACGCGTAGCCCGGGTTGAGCAAAGCGAAATCCGGGTGGCGCCTCGACGCCGCCCCGTTCACGCGCCCGCCCCCGGGTTGCGTGACACTCAACCCGGGCCACGACTGCGACGAAATGCCGCAGCCGCAGCATGCGTCCGGCTCGATCTTCTTGATTTCCATCAAGCGGCGCAGGCCCGACAATGCCTCCCTCGTGCCAGCGCTGCTAGACTCGATTCCATGGTGAAAACCGCACCTCCGGAGGAGTCGATGAAACGCAGCATCCTCAGCTTCGCAGTCGCCGTCATCTCCGCCATGGCCTTCTTCGTCGCGCCGGCCGCGGCGCAGGCCCCCGCCGCGAAACCCGCGGCATCCGCGAAGCCCGCAGGGTCGGCGAAACCCGCGGCATTCGACGCGGGCGCGTGCCTCGGCTGCCACGCGCCGGTGAAGGCGCTCTACGACAGCGGCAAGCACAAGGGCGTGGGCTGCAACACCTGCCACGACGGCACCGCGGCGCACCTGGGCGACCCGTCGAAGCGCCCGACCACCAAGACCGACCTCGCCAACTGCGGCGGCTGCCACCAGAACCAGTACAAGTCGTACGCGACGATGGACTTCAACCGCACCGGGCGCTTCGAGAAGAAGCAGACGACGGGCCCCGCGCCCGATCCGGCCTACGACCTGCTGATGACGCCGCACGGCTTCACCAAGGAGCACAACCTGCCGCGCGGCCACACCTTCGCGCTGCTCGACCAGTTCGTCGTCGACCGTGCCTTCGGCGGGCGCTTCGGCACCCAGGAATCGTGGCGCTACCTCGCCGGCACCGGCGACTTCAAGGTCTGGGACGTCGCCGTCGACCTCTACCCCGACAACACCGACCAGAAGGTGTTCAAGCCCGGCACCGCCGCGGCGGCGAATCCCGTGTGCCTGTCCTGCAAGACGCAGGACCACATCCTCGACTGGGCGTACATGGGCGACCCCGCGCCGAGCGCCAAGTGGAGCCGGACCTCGAAGGTGGTCGAGCTCGCGAAGTCGGTGAACCACGCGTTGAACTGCATCTTCTGCCACGACCCGCACGCGGCGAAGCCCCGCATCGTCCGCGACGCGCTGATCGACGTCGTCCTGCGCACCGACGGCCCGCCGACCCTCTACTCGACGGACGCGCGCAAGACCAAGGTGGACGTCCTCGACATGGGCGTGCGCGGCCACACGCGCAAGATCGGCATGCTCGCGCGCTACGACGGCAAGCTGCAGTGCGGGCAGTGCCACGTCGAGTACAACTGCAACCCGGGCTTCGACCCGGAGACCGGCGCGGCGATCCCGATGTCCGACAAGCGGACCAACTACTTCCCGTTCGTCGGGCCCGGCCGACATCCTGAAGGCCTACGACGGCATCAAGTTCCGCGACTTCCGCAACCAGTTCACCGGCGCCGCGCTGTGGAAGGCGCAGCACCCCGACGTCGAGACCTACTACAACTCCAGGCACGAGAAGGCGGGTGTCGACTGCGCGTCGTGCCACATGCCCAAGGTGAAGGACGCGAAGACCGGCAAGTTCTACACGTCGCACTGGCAGACCAACCCCAAGAACTACCTCAAGGAAACCTGCCTGCAGTGCCATTCGCAGTGGGACGAGAAGCAGGCGCGCTACGTGATCGAGTCGATGGCCGCGCACTACCAGGGCAAGGTCCGCAACGCGGAGTTCTGGCTGCAGCAGTTGATCGGCAAGTTCGGCCAGGCGCAGCTCGTGGGCGTGCCCGAGGACGCGCTGAAGGCGGCGCGCGCGAAGCACGGCGACGCGCACGCCAACTGGGAATGGTGGACCGCCGTCAACGGCGCGTCGTTCCACAACCTCGACCTCGCCAAGGAGTCGCTGGCGAAGTCGGTGACCGCGTCGCAGGACGGCATCAAGATCCTCGACGACGCCATCAAGGCGAAACAGACGACGACCGCCTCGAAGTAGCCCGGGTTGAGCGCAGCGAAACCCGGGTGGAGTTTCGCGCGAAGGATTGCCCCGGGTTTCGCTGACGCTCAACCCGGGCTGCGCACCCGGGCTACGCGGCGGCGCGCCAACGCGGGATAATGGCGCGTTCCCATGTCTCTCACCGCCCTGTACTTCTGGTTGATCGCCGCCGCCATGACGGGGCTGGCGCTGGCGTTCGTGCTGCCGCGCCTGCTGGCGTCGCGCGCGCCCCCCGCGCGGATGCGCCGGGCCGAGATCAACGCCGCGATCTATCGCAGCGAGCTCGCGAGCCTCGCGGGCGAGCGCGCCGAAGGGCAGGTCAGCGACGAGCAGTACGCGCTCGCGCGCCAGGAACTCGAGCGGCGGCTGCTGCGCGACGTTGCCGACGAGAACGCGGAGGCGGCGGCGCCGGCCCAATCGCGCGCCGCGGCGATCGTCATCGCCGTCGCCCTGCCGGCGCTCGCGTTCGGCGGCTACGCCGTCTTCGGCGAGCCGGGTGCCGTCGCGAACGGGGTGTCCGCTGCCTCAGCCGCAGTCGACGCGACGATCGGCGCGTCGGCGCGCCGCGAGGATCTCGTCCGCCATCTCGCGCGCAACGCGCGCGACGGCCGCGCGTGGGTGATGCTGGCGCGCATCGACTTCGAGGCCGACCGCTACGCCGAGGCAGCGCAGGCCTACGGCAAAGGCCTGGCCACGTCGCCGAAGATCGCGGCCGATGCCGGGCTCTGGTGCGAATACGCCGACGCGCTCGGGATGGCGCAGGGGGGCAGCCTCGCCGGCGAGCCGCGCGAGCTCGTGCAGCGCGCGCTGGCGCTCGATCCCGCGCATCCGAAGGCGCTCGAGATGGCGGGCAGCGCCGCGTTCGAGCAGCGCGACTACGCGGCCGCGGTGCGCCATTGGCAGGCGCTGCTCGCGCGGCTCCCGGAGAATTCCCGGCAGCAGCGCGAGCTGGCCGCGGCGATCGCGCGCACGGAGCGGCTCGCGCTCGCATCGGGCGCGACGCAGGAGGCCGGCCGGTGAGCGCGACCGACGCTGCGGGCCCCGACGTCATCGTCATCGGCGGCGGCATTTCGGGGCTCGCCGCCGCCTTCGGGCTGCAGCAGCGCGGCGTGGCGGTGGAGGTGCTCGAAGCCCACGCGCGCGCCGGCGGCGTCATCGGCACGCTGCGCCGCGACGGCGCGCTGTACGAGCGCGGTCCCAACAGCGCGCTCGACACCTCGCCGCTCATCAACGAGCTGCTCGACGCGCTCGGGATTCGGGGCGAACGCGCCGATGCCAGCGCCGTCGCCGCGACGCGCTTCATCGTGCGCGGCGGCCGGCTCATTCGCCCTGCCGATGTCCCCCGGCGCCTTTATCGCAACGCCGGCGTTCTCGCTCTCCGCCAAGCTGCGCCTGCTGCGCGAGCCGTTCATCGCGCCCGCGCCGGCGGACGCCGAGGAATCGATCGCCGCGTTCGTCCGCCGCCGCCTCGGCACCGAATTCCTCGACTATGCGATCGACCCGTTCGTCTCCGGCGTCTACGCCGGCGATCCGGAGCGCATCTCGGTGCCGGCCGCGTTCCCGAAGCTGCACGCGCTGGAGCAGACCTACGGCAGCCTGATCAAGGGGCAGATCAAGGGCGCGCGCGAGCGCAGGCAAAGCGCCGAGAAGGCGAAGAACACCGCCGGCAGCTTCTCGTTTCGCGGCGGGATGCAGACGCTCACCGACGCGCTTTCCCGTGCCGTCGACCGCGTCGCGACCGGCGTGCGCGTGGAGCGCATCGAGCGCGATGCGGACGGCGGGTGGACGGTGAGCGGCATGCGCGACGGCGAAGCGCTGGTGCGCCGGGCGCGCGCGATCGTGCTCGCCGTCCCGGCGTACGAGGCGGCGCGGCTGCTGCGCGAGCTCGCGCCGCCCGCGGCGCAGGGGCTCGCGGCGATCGACTACGCGGCCGTCGCGAGCGTCGCCTCCGCCTGGCGGCGCGCCGACATCGCCCATTCGCTCGCCGGCTTCGGCTTCCTGGTACCGAAGAAGGAAGGGCGCAAGATCCTCGGCACGCTGTTCTCGAGCAGCATGTTCGACGGCCGCGCGCCGGAAGGCGCGGTGCTGCTCACGACGTTCATCGGCGGCCTGCGCAATCCGGACCTCCCCGCGCAGTCCGACGCCGCGCTCGCGCAGATCCTGCAGGCGGAGCTCGCCGCGCTGATCGGCGCCCGCGGCGACCCGCTGTGGCGGGAGATCACGCGCTGGACGCACGCCATCCCGCAGTACAACCTGGGCCATCGCGAGCGCCTGCTTCCGCTCGCCGCCGCCGAGCGCGCGCTCCCCGGCCTGCACGTCTGCGCCAACTACCGCGGAGGCGTCTCGGTCGGCGACTGCATCAAGTCGGCGCACGCGGCGGCGCTGACCGTCGCCGGGTTTCTGCAGGGCACGACGGCGCGGGCGTAGGCGAATTCCCGCGCCGCGCGGCCGGGGCCGACGACCCTGCCCGACGCGCCGCCTCGACACCGGCGATCCGATCGTGATCCGCGCGCGCCGGCGGACGCGATGTCGCGCTGCGGCGTTTTGGGCATAGAATCTCCGGATGGGCCGGAAGTGGAGGCGTCCGATCAAGCTCCTCGCATCCCTGCTGTTGGCCGCGCTGCTCGCCGCGTGCGCGAGCGCGCCGGAGACGCGCCCCGAGCGGCTGTTCGACGACCAGCTCTTCCGTGCCGCGTCCGCGCGCATCAGCGCCGACGACGTCTTCGCGGTCAGCGACGACATGCGCCAGTACCTGCGCGCGGAGTTCACCGGCGCGCTGCGCATCAAGAGCCGCCAGCAGGGCCTGTTCGACGCGCTCTACGGCAAGGGCCAGCTCAAGCTCGACTACGATTCGGCGACGACCCGCAACGCGTCCGAGGCCTTCGCCGCGCGGTCCGGGAACTGCCTGTCGCTGGTGATCATGACCGCTGCCTTCGCCAAGGAGCTGGGGCTGTACGCCCGCTACCAGAGCGTGATCGTCGACGAGACCTGGAGCCGCAGCGGCGACATCTACCTGTCGGTCGGGCACGTCAACCTCGCGCTGGGCAGGCGGCAGGTCGACGGCGGCCCCATGCGGGGCGAGCCCGAAGTGCTGACCATCGACTTCCTGCCGCCGCAGGACCTGCGCCACCAGCGCGTGCGCGTCATCGGCGAGGAGACGATCGTCGCGATGTACATGAACAACCGTGCCGTCGAGACGCTCGCCGCCGGGGACATCGACAATGCGTACTGGTGGGCGCGCGAGGCGATGCGGCAGGACCCGAAGTTCCTGAGCGCCTACAACACGCTCGGCGTGATCTACCACCGGCACGGCGACCGCGAGGCCTCGGAGCGCGTGCTGCGCTACGTCCTCGATGTCGAGCCGGCCAACATCCACGCGCTGTCGAACCTGGTCGCGGTGGTCAGGGAGTCGGGCCGCGCGGCCGAGAGCGCATCGCTCGCTGCCCGGCTGGCCGAGATCGAGCCCGATCCGCCGTTCAAGTTCTACCACCTCGGGATCGCCGCGCTGGAGAAAGGCGACTTCAAGGCGGCCCGCGACCTGTTCTCGCGGGAGATCGAGCGCGCGGCCTACTACCACGAGTTTCATTTCTGGCTGGCGATCGCCCACCTCAACCTCGGCGAGACGCGCCAGGCGCGCAAGCACATGGCCCTCGCCGTGGAGAACAGCACGACGCGCGGCGATCACGATCTGTACGCCGCCAAGCTCGACCGGATCAAGACCTACCACCCGTAACCACGCGCGATCGCGGGTAACCACCCGTAGCCCGGGCTGAGCGCCAGCGAAACCCGGGTGGGCCGTCGGGCGGAGGACATCGAGCCCTTTGCCCCAACCACCCGGGTTTCGCTGACGCTCAACCCGGGCTACGGCGCTGTAAGCAACGTCGCTTCCGCCACGACTACACGGAGCCGGCACTGCCGCGCTTCGCGCGGCGCGCCGGACACCGGAGCACGTGCGATGAGTCCAACCTTCTTCGCCCAATGCGGAACAGCAGCGCCTCGCCGCCCAGCGGCAGCGACGGCAGAACTGGCGGCTGTGGGGGCCTTACGTGGCCGAGCGCGCCTGGGGCACGGTGCGCGAGGACTACAGCGAGAACGGCGACGCCTGGGACTATTTCGGGCACGACCAGGCGCGCTCGCGCGCCTACCGCTGGAACGAGGACGGCCTCGCGGGCATCTGCGACGAGGAGCAGCGGCTGTGTTTCGCGCTCGCGCTGTGGAACGGCAGGGACCCGATGCTGAAGGAGCGCGCGTTCGGCCTCACGGGCAACGAGGGCAACCACGGCGAGGACGTCAAGGAGTGCTACTTCTACCTCGACGCCACGCCGAGCCACAGCTACCTGCGCTACCTCTACAAGTATCCGCAGGCGCAGTATCCGTACGCGGAGCTGGTCGCGGAGAACGCGCGCCGCTCGCGGGACGAGCCGGCGTACACGCTGCAGGACACCGGCGTCTTCGACGAGAACCGCTACTGGGATGTCGAGGTGCGGCTACGCGAAGGCCGCGCCGGACGAGATTCACATCCGGATCATCGCCACCAATCGCGGGCCCGAGGCCGCCACGCTGCACGTGCTGCCCACGCTCTGGTTCCGCAACACGTGGTCCTGGGGCGAGGAGGGCGCGCGGCCGCGGATGGCCGAGATCGTCCCGGGGCGCGGCGCGGGCTGGGCGGTGCGCGCGGACCATCGGAGCCTGGGCGCGTACTTTCTCTACGGGGCGCGCGCGGCCGAGACGCTGTTCACCGAGAACGACAGCAATGCGCAACGGCTGTGGGGCTCCGCCAATGCGACGCCCTGGGTGAAGGATGCGTTCCACCGCCACGTCGTCGCCGGCGAGAAGGGCGCCGTCAACCCGGAGAAGACCGGGACCAAGTTCGCCGCGCGCCACGTCGTCACCGCCGGCGCGGGCGAGACGGCGACGCTCGGCCTCGTGCTCTCGCGCGCGGCGCTCGTGAAGCCGTTCGCGGGTTCCGAAGCCGTGTTCGCGAAGCGCGAGTCCGAGGCCGCCGCCTTCTACGCCGACCTGCTGCCGCAGGCGAGCGCGGAGGACGCCAACATCCTGCGCCAGGCGCTCTCGGGGATGATCTGGAACAAGCAGTTCTTCCATTACGACGTCGCGCGCTGGCTCGACGGCGACCGCGTGCCGCCGCCGGCCTCCCGGCACCGCGGACGCAACCACGCATGGCGCCACCTGAAGGCGCAGCACGTGGTGTCGATGCCCGACAAGTGGGAGTACCCGTGGTTCGCGGCGTGGGACCTGGCCTTCCACTGCGCGGCGCTGGCGCTGGTCGACGTGGATTTCGCCAAGGATCAGATCGAGCTGCTGCTCAAGGAGTACTTCCTGCACCCCAACGGCCAGATCCCCGCCTACGAGTGGTCGTTCGGCGACGTCAATCCGCCGGTGCTCGCGATGGCCGCGCTGAAGGCGTTCCGCGCCGACCGCGTGCAGACCGGCCGGCCCGACACCGGCTTCCTCCAGCGCGTGCAGAACAAGCTGCTGCTCAACTACGCGTGGTGGCTCAACCGCAAGGACGCCGACGGGCAACGGCGTGTTCGAGGGCGGCTTCCTCGGGCTCGACAACATCTCCGTCTACGACCGCTCGCAGCCGCTGCCGCCGGGCTACTCGCTCAAGCAGGCCGACGCCACCGGATGGATGGCGATGTTCGCGCTCAACATGACGGTGATGGCGCTCGAGCTGACGGCCGAGGACTCGGACTACGAGGACATCGCGATCCAGTGCTACCGGCAGTTCCTGGGCATCGCCAACACCATCGCCGGGAAGAGCGATCCGCACGGTCGCGGCCTTTCGCTGTGGGACGCCGAGGACGGCTTCTTCAAGGACCTCGTCGTCGGGCCGGACGGCGCGTGCCAGCGCATCGACGTGTTCTCCTGGGTCGGCGTCATTCCGCTGTTCGCCTGCGAGATCGTCGATGCGCGGATGCTCGCGAGCGCGCCGCGGTTCGCGGCGATCCTGTCCGAGCACGGCGGCGGGATCTTCGACGGCCACGTCGTGTGCGCGTGCCCGGAGCACACCAACCCGCGGGGCGAGCGCCTGCTCTCGCTGGTCGACGACACGATGCTGCCGCGGATCCTGCGCCATCTGCTGTCCGAGGACGAGTTCCTGTCGCGCTACGGCATCCGCGGCGTGTCGCGGGTCCACGCGCAGCGCAGGGACCTGGGCACGATCCACGGGGTCGGCCGGGCGATGATCGAGTACCTGCCGGGCGAATCGAACTCGGCGCTCTTCGGCGGCAATTCGAACTGGCGCGGGCCGATCTGGATGCCGACCAACTACACGCTGATCCAGGCGATCGAGAAGTACCACCGCTACCTGGGCGACGACTACACGGTGGCGGTGCCGTTCCTCGGCGACGCGCGGCTCACGCTGAAGGAGATCGCCGCCCTGCTCTCCGAACGGCTGGTCGACATGTTCCGGCGCGATGCCGAGGGCCGCATCCCTGCGCTCCCCGAGGCGGGCCCGTTCCAGCACGACCCGGCGTGGCGCGACCTGCTCCTGTTCCACGAGTATTTCCACGGCGAGACGGGGCAGGGGCTGGGCGCGACGCACCAGACCGGGTGGACCGGACTGGTGGCCAACCTGGTGCAGCGCAAGTACCGCGACGACATCCCGGCGTTCTGGCGCGAGCAGGCCGGCTCCGCGCCGGTCGATGCGCCGGCAACCGCGCCGGCAACCGCGTACACCGCGTAGCCCGGGTTTCGCCTCCGGCTCAACCCGGGCTACGCAACAGATTGCGAGGACGCCGATGAACACTGATGCGAACAGCGCAGACGAAGCGCGCACCGATTGGATCGCAGGGCCGGTGGATGCCGTGGCGACGACGCTGCGCTTTCTCGAGCGCACCGCGGGGCCGCTCGTCGACCTGCTGCTGCGCCTGTGGCTCGCGCAGATGTTCTTCGTCTCCGCGGTGGTCAAGCTCGCGGACTGGAACCATGCGCTGCTGCTCGCCGCCAACGAATATCCGGTGAGCTGGATGAGCCCGGTGAGCGCCGCGTACGTCGGTGTGGCGATCGAATTCTTCGGCGCCGTCCTGCTCGCCGCCGGCCTCGCCACCCGGTTCGCCGCGGCGGCGATGCTGTGCCTCGCGGTCGTCGTCCACACCAATTACCTCGCGCTCGACCTTAACCTGCTGCAGGTGGTGCTGCTCGGGTGGTTCGTCGTGCGCGGCGCGGGCGCGTTGTCGCTCGACCGCGCGCTCTCGCGCGGGCTCGCCGAGAGCCCGCTGCCCTTCGCCGCGGGCACGCTGCGCGCGCTGGCGCGGCTGACGGCGGCCGGCACGCCGGCCTACCAGCTGTTCCTGCGCCTGTGGGCGGTCGGGCGCGATCGTGGCCGCCGCCGCGGCGGTGCCGCTGCCGTCGGGTGCGGGCACGTGGCTGGCGCTGGAATCGGCGCGGCAGTTCGCATCGCCGCTCGAAGTCGTCCTCGCGGCGTTGATCGCCGTCGGTCTCGGCACGCGCTTCGCCGCCGGCGCGTTCATCGTCGTCTCGGCCGCGCTGCACATGATCGCCGGCGGCTACGCCGACCACACGTCGTGGCTGCTGCTGTTCGCCCTCTTCGTCGTCCACGGCGCCGGCGCGTTGTCGCTCGACGCGCTCGTCGAGCGCCGTCTGCGCGAGCGCTTTCCGCAGCTCGACGGCAGGCCGGCGTTCGCGCTCGCGGGCCTGCCGCGCGTGGTGATCGTCGGCGCCGGCTTCGGCGGCATCGCCTGCGCGGCGGCGCTCGCGCGCTCGCGGGTCGCGGTCACGCTGATCGACCGCCGCAACTACCACCTGTTCCAGCCGCTGCTCTACCAGGTGGCCACCGCCGGCCTCTCGCCCGGCGACATCGCGGCGCCCGTGCGCGGCATCTTCCGCGACGCGTTCAACGTGCGCGTGCTGCTCGGCGAGGTCACCGGCGTCGACACCGCGCGCGCGCGAAGTGCTGCTCGCGCAGCAGCGGATACCCTACGACCACCTGGTGCTCGCCACCGGCGCGGCGCACAGCTATTTCGGCCGCGACGACTGGGCGCCGTTCGCGCCCGGACTGAAGCGGGTCGAGGATGCGACGGAGGTTCGCCGCCGGCTGCTGCTCGCGTTCGAGAAGGCGGAAGCCACCGACGACCCGGTCGAGCGGCAGGCGCTGCTCACGTTCCTGATCGTCGGCGGCGGGCCGACCGGCGTCGAGCTCGCCGGCGCCATCGCCGAGCTCGCGAAATGGGGAATGGAAAAGGAGTTCCGCCGCTTCGATCCGGCGCAGGCGAAAGTGATCCTCGTGCAGTCGGGGCCCCGCGTGCTGCCGACGTTCGCCGAGGAGCTGTCGGAAGCCACGGCGCGGTCCCTCGCGCGGTTGGGCGTGGACGTGCGCGTCGGCAGCCGCGTCGAAGGCATCGACGCCGACGGCGCGACGGTCAGCGGCCGGCGCATCCCCGCGCGCACCGTGCTGTGGGCGGCGGGTGTGGTCGCCTCGCCGGCCGCGAAGTGGCTGGGGGCCGCGGCCGACGGCGCCGGCCGGGTGAAGGTCGGCCCCGATCTCACGGTGCCCGGGCTGCCGAACGTCTACGTCGTCGGCGACACCGCGGCCTCCGACGCGTGGAAGGGCAAGCCGGTGCCCGGGCTGGCACCGGCAGCCAAGCAGGCAGGCGCCCACGTCGCCGCGGCGATCCGGGCCCGCGTCGAAGGCCGCGCCGACCCCGGCCCGTTCGTCTACCGGCATCTCGGCAGCCTGGCGACGATCGGCCGCAAGGCCGCGGTCGTCGAGTTCGGCTGGCTCAGGCTCTCCGGCGCCCTGGCGTGGTGGTTCTGGGGCGCGATCCACGTCGGCTTCCTCGTGGATCTGCGCAGCCGGCTGTCGGTGATGTTCGATTGGGGCTGGGCCTACCTCACCTACCGCAGCGGCACGCGCCTGATCACCGGCGGACCTGAGGCGGCCGCGCCGCCGGTCGTCGCGGCGAAGGCGCCCGAGCCGCGCGCCGCGCACGCGCTCGCATGATCGGCGCCGGGCCGCAGCGCGCACGCCGGTTGCGCCGGCGTCGCGACTCGCGGAAGATGGCGCGATGATCCTCGCCGGCGACACCGGCGGCACGTCCACGCGACTCGCCGCCTTCGAACTCGAGCACGGCCGCCTGCGCGCGGTCGTCGAGCAGACCTACCCGAGCCGCGAGCACGGCAGGACTGGGCGAGATCGTCGGCAAGTTCGTCGCCGGCCACGCGGTCGCCGCGAGCCATGCGTGTTTCGGCATTGCCGGTCCGGTGCGCGACGGCCGTGTGCAGACGCCCAATCTCCCCTGGCTGGTCGACGCCGCTTCGATGGCGTCGCAACTGGGCCTGCCCCGCGTCGACCTCCTCAACGACCTCGAAGCGAATGCCTGGGGGATCGCCGCGCTGGCGCAGGAGGATTTCCTTACGCTCAATGTCGGGCGCGCCGGGCGCGCGCGGCAACGCCTGCGTCGTCGCCGCCGGCACGGGGCTGGGCGAGGCGGGAATGTACTGGGACGGCAGGATGCACCGGGCGTTCGGGTGCGAGGGCGGGCACGTCGACTTCGCCCCGCGCGACGCGCTGGAGATCGACCTGCTGCGGCACCTGCAGGCGCGCTTCGGGCACGTCAGCAGCGAGCGGGTCATCTCGGGTCCGGGCCTCGTCAACGTCTACGGCTTCCTGCGCGACAGCGGCCGCGGCCGGGAAACCCCGGAGATCGCGGAGGCCATGCGCGAGCGCGACGCCGCCGGGGTGATCGCGCAGGCGGCGCTCGACGGGCGCTGCGGGCTGTGCGTGCAGGCGCTCGATCTCATGGTCTCGCTCTACGGTGCCGAGGCGGGCAACGCCGCGCTGAAGTACATGGCGAGCGGCGGCGTCTACATCGGCGGCGGGATCGCGCCCAAGATCGCGCGCAAGATCGCCGACGGCGCGTTCATCCGCGCGTTCGTCGCCAAGGGCCGCATGCAGCCGCTGCTCGAGGCGATGCCGGTGCACGTGATCCTGAATCCGAAGACGGCATTGCTGGGCTCCGCGCGCTACGCCGCGGTGCGCGCAGGGCTCCTGTAGCCCGGGTTGAGCGCCAGCGAAACCCGGGTGGTCGTGCCAATGGATGCGATCGCCCCGCGTTTCGCTCGCGCTCAATCCGGGCTACGCATCCACGCACGGGCGCCGGTGACCATCGCGCCTGCGGGAATGGCGATTCCACCCTTGTTCCGCGCGCGCCCCTTATAATCGGGCCTCGCGGTGGATCGGGTCCGGAATGACATGGAATTCACAAGCCAGCGTTTTGCCGACGTCCTCGTTGCCGCGCCGGCGGGCCCAGTCGATCATTCGACCGCCGGCGGCCTGGAGCAGGCGCTGCTGCCGCTGCTCGCGCCTTCCGCCGACGCGGCACCGGCCGTCCTCCTCGATTTCTCCGGCGTCGATTACATCAGCAGCGCCGGCCTGCGCGTGCTGATGATCGCCGCCAAGACGATGCAGGCGCGCAAGGCGCCGCTCGGCGTGACTGCGCTGCAGCCGCTGGTGCAGGCGATCTTCGAGGCGACGCGCTGGGACCAGGTCGTCGACGTGTTCCCCTCCGTTCGCGCCGCGCTTGCGGAGATGTCGGGGACCGCGCTCGCTGCATGGGAAGCCGCGGCCGGGCCGGCCACGCGATGAAGCGGATCCGTTTCTGGGGCACCCGCGGCTCGCTGCCGGTCGCGCTCACCGCACGCGAGGTGCGCGCCAAGGTCGTGGCTGCGGTGCGCGGCGCGGCGGGCCGCAGCTTCGCCACCGAGCGCGAGCTCGGCGACTACATCGACGGACTCGGCATGCCGGTCTGGGGCACCTACGGCGGGCACACGTCGTGCGTCGAGATCGATACCGGCGGTCCCGACTACGTGCTGTGCGATCTCGGCAGCGGCGCGCGGCCGTTCGCGCAGGGGGCGATTCAGCGCCACGGTCCCGGCAAGCCGCAGACCTACCACATCTTCATGTCGCACGTGCACTGGGACCACATCATGGGGTTCCCGTTCTTCATCCCGGCGTACATCCCCGGCAATCGCATCCGCATCTACGGCGGCCACCCGGACCTCGAGGCGGCGCTCGCCCGCCAGCACGGCGCGCCGTCGTTCCCGGTGGATTTCGCCGCCCTCGGCGCGAGCATCGAGTTCGTGCAGCTGGAACCGGGAATCGACCACCAGATCGCGGGCATGACGGTGCGGCTGCTGCTGCAGCGGCACACTGGCGACTCCTTCGGCTACCGGTTCACGTCGGCGGGCCGCAGCGTGGTCTACACGACCGACTCCGAGCACAAGCTCGTCGACCCCGCCGAGACCGAGCGGTTCATCGATTTCTTCCGCGGCGCCGACGTCGTGATCTTCGATGCGATGTACTCGCTGGCCGAGGCCGTCTCGGTAAAGGCGGACTGGGGTCATTCGAGCAACATCGTCGGCGTCGAGCTCTGCCATCTGGCCAACGTGCGCCAGCTGTGCCTGTTCCATCACGAGCCCGCGATGGGCGACGTCGAGATCTCGCGCGTCCTTGCCGAGACCCAGCGCTTCGAGAAGATCACGCGCACCGGCGCGCCGCTCGCCGTCACCACCGCCTACGACGGGTTGGAAATCGATTTGTGAACGCCGCGCCGGTGCCGCTGCCGCCCGCGCCCTCGTTCCGGAAGATCTGGCTTGCAGGAACCGCGGTGCTGGTCGCGCTGGCGGCGCTGCTCGCCTGGGAATCGCCGCTGACCTCCGGCTTGCGGGAGCGCGCGCTCGACGTCTACCAGGTGCTCTCGCCGCGGCGGATCGAATCCGCGCCCGCGACCATCGTCGCCATCGACGAGAAGAGCCTCGCGGCGCTCGGGCAGTGGCCCTGGCCGCGCACGGTGCTGGCCCGGCTGATCGGCGCGATCGCCCGCCATGGGCCGCTTGCGATAGGCGTCGACATGCTGATGCCGGAGCCCGACGGCCTGTCGCCCGAGCGCCTGCTTGCCGCAGCGCGCGAGGACGATCCGATCCTCGCCGGGCGCCTCGCGCTGCTGCCGTCGAACGACGCGGAGCTTGCGCGCGCGGTCGCCGCCGCGCCGGTCGTCATGGCGCTCGCCGGAACGCTCTACCCGACCCAGCCGGTGCTGCGCGTCGCGCCGGTGAGCGTCGTCGGCCCGGCCGCCGGCATGCCGAAGGTCGTGCGCGTGGCGGGCGCCATCCGCAGCATCGATGAAGTCGACGGCGCCGCCGCCGGCCATGGGATGATCTCGGTCGGCCGCACGGAGACCGTGATCGACCGCAGCCAGCCCGGGCAGCCGGCGGTGCTGGTCGGGCACACCGAGGAGGTGATCCGGCGCGTTCCGCTGTTCTTCGACATCGCCGGCACGCTGGCGCCGGCGTTTTCGATCGAGATGCTGCGCGTGGCGACCGGCGCGCCGTTCCACCGGCTGCACGCGTCGGCGTCGGCGGTGCAGGGCTTCTCGCTCGGCGATTTTGCCGCGCGCACCGAGGCCGACGGCGCGGTGCGCGTCTACTTCTCCAAAGGCTCCGGCACGCGCTACGTGTCGGCGGTCGACGTGCTCGACGGCAAGGTCGATCCGCTGCGCCTCGAGCGCAGGCTGGTGCTGATCGGCCTGACGGGCCTCACGCTGCACGATTACCAGAACACGCCCGTCGGCGACCGGATGCCGGGCAGCGAGATCCACGCGCAGCTGCTGGAGAACCTCTACGACGGGACGCTGCTCGACCGGCCGCGATGGGCGGGCGCGCTCGAGCTCGCCGTCTTCGTCGCGCTCGGCGCGCTGCTGATCTGGGCGACGCCGCGCTGGGCGCCGCGCAACGCGGCGCTCCTTGCCCTGGGCTGCGTCTTCGTCCCCGCCGCCGCGGCGTTCATCGCCTTTCGCACCCACCGGCTGCTGTTCGACGCGGCGATGCCCGGCATCGGGCTCCTCGTCCTGTTCGCCGTCCTGCTCGTGCTCACGCTGGGCGAGGCGGCGCGGCACGGCAAGGCGCTGGAGGGTACACTGCGCGCGCAGCGCGAGCAGGCCGCCTACGTCGCCGGCGAGCTCGGAGCCGCGCACCGCATCCAGACCGGCATCCTTCCCAGCGGCGACCTGCTGCGCGCCGACCCGCGGATCGACCTCGCCGCGAGGATGGAGCCCGCCCGCGAGGTCGGCGGCGACCTGTACGATTTCTTCCCGCTGCCGGATGACCGGCTGTTCTTCCTGATCGGCGACGTCGCGGGCAAGGGTCTCTCGGCCAGCATGTTCATGCTGGTGAGCAAGGCGCTCTACAAGAGCGCGGTGCTGCGCAGCGGCGGCGCCTGCGTCGGCGAGCAGATGCGCGCGGCGAATGCGGAGGTCGCGCGCGACAACTCGGAGCTGCTGTTCGTCACCGCCTTCGCCGGGGTGCTCGAGCTCGAGACCGGCGAGCTGTCCTACTGCAACGCGGGCCACGAGAACCCCTGGCTGCTGGGCCCGGGCCGCGGCGCGACGGCCCGCCTCGGCCAGGGCGGCGGCCCGCCGCTGTGCACCGTGAGTAACTACCCGTACCGCGAAGCGCGTGTGCGCCTGACCCCGGGCCAGACGCTCTGCCTCGTCACCGACGGCGTGTTCGAGGCGCAGAACGCGGCAGGCGGGTTCTACGGAATCGATCGGCTGCAGGCGGTGCTGGCGCGCGTCGATCCGGGCCGCGCGACGGCGCGGGAGATCGTCGACGCCGTGTGCGCGGACCTCGAGGCGTTCGTCGGCGGCGCGGAGTTCAGCGACGACCGCACGCTGCTGGTGCTGCGCTGGAACGGGCCGCGGGCGGCGGCAGGGCCAGGGCGCTGACCGGCGTCTCTCCCCCGATCACGCGCGCCTTGCTGCCCGCGCTGCCCCGATTGTCGGCGGGGATGCGCGCGTCCCGGCCTCAGCGCACGACGATCTCCACGCGGCGATTGCGCGCCTCGGCGACGCCGGTCGCTGTCGGCACCGCGGGATCGCGGCTGCCGCGCGAGATCGCGTCGATGCTGGCGGCGGGAATCCCGCGGCGGATCAGCTCGGACTTGACGACGTCCGCCCGCCGCTGCGCGAGCGGGTCGTTGATCTGATCGGTGCCGGTGGCGTCCGCATGGCCGACGACGACGATGTCGGGCACCGGGCGCTTCGCGATCTCCGTGAAGACGTTGTCGACGTCGCGCTTCGACTCGTCGGTGAACTCCTCCTTCGCCTCGACGAAGTAGAGGGTGAAGGTCGCTGCCCGGGCGGGCCGGGCGTCGAGCGCCGGCCCGAACCGCGCAGCGACTTCCTGCGGCGACGATCTATAGACGTCCGTTCCCGACGACTGTTGCTTCGCTGCCGCGTACGGCGCGTCGAGCACGGTCTCCTTGCCTGCCTGCTTCACGGCGACGGCGCTCTTGCGGCCGTCGGCCTCGGGCAGCAGCACGACCGTCGCGCCCGGTGCGCACGCCGCCAGCAGGACGGGCAGCAGCGCGATCGCGCTCGCGCGGGCGAGCCGCGCCACGCGCTCAGTCATCGATCGCGACGACGAATTCCGTGCCGCGCGCGCCGAGTATCCCGAGCGGCGTGCGCACGGTCATCGCGTCGGGCGCGTCCTTCGCGATGCGGCCCGAGATGACCGACAGCGACCCTTTGCGCAGCGACGTGTCGAACTGCCCCTTGTTGGTCGACGTGTCGAACGCGTAGCGATCGAGCGAGAACACGCTGTTCGGCCCGGCCGAAAGGAGCGAGTCGTCGTACATCGTGATGCCGACCGAGCCGTCGGCGCCGGTACGCACCGTGTCGGCCGTCTGCAGCCGCGTGCCGACCACCCCCGGGATCGTCTGCCCGGCGCGTTCGACGGACACCTCGCCCTTGGCGACCTTGATCTGGCCGATGTCGGCCGCCCAGGCGCCGGCGGCGAATGCGAGTGCTGCGGCGAGCGCGAGCGCGCGGCGCGGATTCAGGAAACGAGCGGACACGGGGCCTCCCGGATGGCGTGACACATCGCGACAATGCGCATGGCGTGCGACCCTCGGGATTCTCGGCGCCTCCGCCACGCGGCCGCAGGAGCGCCGGATCCTCGAGCGCGACGACGATACCATCTTCCGGCGTCTCCGGGGAGCGGCCAAAGCCCGCCGCGCGCGTCGCGGCGCTCGCGCGGCGTCAACTGCGCAACGGCACGCTGCCGGCGCTCAGCGCGCCACGAGCCGCCACAGCGACGTGACCTCCGCCGCGCGCGCGGCGTGCAGCGGATCGCCGGCGTCGGATGCCTTGGGGTGCCGCGGCCGCGCCTCGCTGCGGCCGGCCACGCGCAATCCCGCCTGATCGATCGCCGCGAGCAGCTCGGCGCGCGAGCGCAGGCCGAGATGCTCGGCGAGATCGGAGAGCACCAGCCAGCCTTCCCCCTGCGGCGCGAGGCGTGCGGCGAGCCCGGCGAGGAACCCGTTCAGCATGCGGCTGTCCGGATCGTAGATCGCGTGCTCCAGCGCGGAGGAGGGCTCGGCGGGAAGCCACGGCGGGTTGCAGACTACAAGCGGCGCCTGTCCGGCCGGGAAGAGGTCGGCCTCGACCACGTCGATGCGATCGTCGAGGCCCAGGCGGTGCACGTTGTCCCGCGCGCAGGCGAGCGCCCGCGGATCGCGCTCGGTGGCGACGATGCGCGCGACCCCGCGCCGCGCGAGCACGGCCGCCAGCACGCCGGTGCCGGTGCCGATGTCGAAGGCGAGCGCGCGCGACGGCAGCGGCGCCTTCGCGACCAGGTCCACGTACTCGCTGCGGATCGGCGCGAACACGCCGTAGTGCGGATGGATGCGCGCGCCGAGCGCCGGAACCTCGACGCCCTTCTTGCGCCATTCGAAGGCGCCGATGGCGCCCTGCAGGTCGCGCAGCGGCGCGACGAACGGCTCGCCGGCGACGCCCCAGGCCTCGCTGCATGCGCGGCGCACGTCGGGCGCGCGCGGCAGCGGCACGCTGCCGTCCGCGGCGAACGGCAGCACCAGCATCGCGAGTGTCCGCGCCCGCAGCGCCTGCGCCTCGCGCTGCCGTCGAAAGGCAATCGTCGGCGACGGCGACGCTGCGGGCGGCGAGCGCGGCTTGCGGTCGGCGCGCCGCGCCAGCGCGGCCAGCAGCTGGCGCGCGTTGTGGAAGTCGCCGCGCCAAAGCAGCGCGGTGCCGGTGCGCGCGAGGCGAAACGCCGCATCGGCGGGCGTGCGATCGTCGGCGATGATCACTTTCGCCGGCGGCGGCAGGCCGCTTTCCGAGCGCCAGCGGGCGCTCCTCTCCTCGCCCGTCTCGGTCCAGCGGATCAGCGCGTCCACGCCACAGGCCTCGCCTCGGTTCGGGCGAGCCATCGCCGCTGCCGCCGCATTGACCTGCGGCCTGCTTGCGCCGAGAATGTATTCATTGTGTACATGGAACCATCATGACCGAACCCGTAACCCTGCGCCTTGATCCCGATGTCCGCAAGCGCCTCGACAAGCTGGCCAAGGCCACCGATCGCAGCCGCGCGGCCCTCGCCGCCGAGGCGGTCCGCCAGTACGTCGAGTTGAACGAGTGGCAGATCGCGGCGATCGGCGAGGGCCTGCGCGACGCCGACAGCGGCCGCTTCATCGATCACGCGCGCCTGAAGTCGAAGTGGGAGAAGAAGCTTGCGCTTGCGCTGGACAAGGCGCGCTGAGCGCGATCTCGACGAGATCGCCGGCTACATCGGGCAGGACAGCCCCGCGGCCGCCGCGCGGGTGGTGCTGGAGCTGATCGATCACGTCGAGGCCAGCCTGCCCGGGCATCCCGCCATCGGCCGCCCGGGGCGGGTGCTCGGCACGCGTGAGCTGGTGATCGGGGGGCTTCCCTACATCGTCCCGTATCGGGTGCGCGAGAACGACATCGAAATACTGCGCGTGCTGCACACGTCGCGGCGATGGCCTAACGAAGCGTAGGCGATCACTCGCGGTTCCATCCCTTGCGCTCGTCCGCCTCGAACTGCGCGAGCTCGCGGGCGAAGAACTCGCGCAGCTCCTCCCGGCCCGCCTTGGTTTCGGAGAGCATCCGCGCCTCGTCGCGGAAATGCGGGATCAGCGCGTCCATCGTCGCCATGTTGTGGCGCCGGAAGCCGTCCGCCATCTCGCGCGCGCGCAAGCGGTCGACGCCGAGGGCCTCGAGCACGCGGCGGCCGGCGCGCAGCGCGGACTCGAAGGTCTCGCGCTCGACGACGTCGACCCCGCGCGTGCGCAGCGCGACGTAGTGGTTGACGTTGCGCGCCCGCGCGATCATCGGCAGGTCGGGAAAGTGCTCGCGCACGCGGTCGGTCAGCGCGAGGCTGTCGGCGACGTCGTCGATCGCGTTGACCAGCAGCCGCGCGTCGGCGGCGCCCGCCGCGCGCAGCAGGTCGAGGCGGGTGGCGTCGCCGTAGAACACCTTGTAGCCGAACTTGCGCAGCAGGTCGATCTGCTCCGGGTCGTGGTCGAGTACGATGGCGCGGATGCCGTTGGCGAAGAGCAGCCGGCCCACGATCTGGCCGAAGCGCCCGAAGCCCGCGATGATCACCGGGCTCGCCTCCTCGTCGATCACGTCGTCCTCGCGCTCCTCGGCGGCGGCGCGCCATGCGGCGAGCTTGTCGTGCAGCAGGAGCATCAGCGGCGTCATCGCCATGGACAGCGCGACCGCGATGGTGAGCCGGCCCGCCCAGTCGGCGGAGAGCAGCCCCGCGACGCGCGCGGCGCCGAAGACGACGAACGCGAATTCGCCTCCCTGCGCCAGCAGCGCGGCGAAGAGCCAGCGCTGGCGCGGCGTCACCCCGATCACGCGCGCGACCAGCCACAGCGTCGCCAGCTTCAGCAGCAGCAGGCCGGCGAGGAGACCGGCGATCGTGCCCGGCGCGCCGCGCAGCAGCCCGAAGTCCACGGACATCCCGACCGAGATGAAGAAGAGGCCGAGCAGCAGCCCCTTGAACGGCTCGATGTCGGTCTCCAGCGCATGCCGGTATTCGGAGCTCGCGAGCAGCACGCCGGCGAGGAAGGCGCCCAGCGCCATCGAGATTCCCGCGAGCGCCATCAGTTGCGCGATGCCGATCACGAGCAGCAGCGCGAACGCGGTGAACACCTCGCGGATGCCGGTACCCGCGATGATGCGCAGCACCGGTCGCGTCAGGTAGCGGCCGATGACCAGCACGCCGGCGATGGCGGCGACCGCGCGCGCCGCCTCCTCCCACGCCGGCACGCCGTCGTCGGCCATGCCGCTCGCGAGCAGCGGGATCGCCGCCAGCAGCGGAATGGCCGCGACGTCCTGGAACAGCAGGATCGCGAACGCCGTGCGCCCGGTCGGCGTGGGCGCGAGGTTGCGCTCGCTCATCGTCCGGACCGCGATCGCGGTCGACGAGAGCGCCAGCGCCAGTCCGGCGACCAGCGCGGCCTGCCAGCGCAGGCCGAGCGCGAGGCCGCCGGCGGCCAGCGCCGCGCCGGACAGCGCGATCTGCAGCGTGCCGCCGCCGAACACCGCCGCGCGCATCGCCCACAGCCGCTGCGTCTCCAGTTCGAGCCCGATCAGGAACAGCATCAGCACGACGCCGAACTCGGAGAAATGCAGGATCGACTCGACGTCCTCGACCAGGCGCAGGCCCCACGGGCCGATGGCGGCGCCGGCGATCAGGTAGCCGAGCACCGACCCGAGGCCCAGGCGCTGCGCGAGCGGCACGCACAGCACGGCCGCGGCCAGGTAGACCATCGCGTCGGCCATCATGGCAGGGCCTCGACGGCGACCGGCGCGGGGAGGTCGCGCCACGGCGCGAGGCGCTCCACGAGCGTCGCGGCGTGCGCGGCCAGCGCCCGGTCGTCGACGGCGCTCGCGCCGTGCAGGACGTGCGGCGGGTCCCACTGCATTCCGCAAAAGCGCGCGGTCTGCTCGATCGCGGGCGCGAAGCTCGCGAACGGATGCCCGTGCATGCCCGTCGTCGTGTACGCGTCCTCGTCGCCGCCGGTGGTGGGGACCCACAGGCAGCGCTTGCCTGCGAGCGCCGTGCCGCCTTCGCCGTAGGCCCAGCCGTACGCGAGCACCTTCTCGAACCAGAGGTGCATCAGCGCCGGAACGCTGTACCAGAACACCGGGTGCATCCACACGACGAGGTGCGCGCCGGCGAGCGCCTGCTGCTCCGCATCGGGCGTCGATGTCGAAATCGGGGTAGAGGTCGTAGAGCGCGCGCAGCTCGAGGCCGCGGGTGCCGCGCAGCGCGTCGGCCAGCGCGCGATTGGCGCGCGAGCGGCTGAGGTAGGGATGCGCATGGATCACGCAGATCATGGTCGCTGACCCTCTGGAATGGCTGGGCGAGCGGCGAGTATATCGGCGCCCGCCCGGCGGCGCGTCAGCGCAGCGCGAGCTCCCAGGTCTCGCCGACGAGATCGTGCCCGAAGCTGTGATGCGGCTCGCTCGCCACCAGGCGGTAGCCGGCCTTGACGTAGAGGCCGCGCGCCGCGAGCAGCACGCTGTTGGTCCACAGCCGCAGCGTGTGGTAGCCCGATTCCCGCGCGAAGCGGGTGCACTCGCGCACCAGCGCGTCGCCGATGGCGAGGCCGCGGGCCGACGGCTCGACGAGCAGCATCCGCAGCTGGGCGACTCCCGGCAGGGGCGCGTCGGTCGCGCCATCGCGCGCCTGCACCAGGAACACGCAGCCGACGTTCGCGCCGCCGCGCTCGGCGATCCAGCAGCGCTCGCGCGCCGGGTCGAAGCGGTCGATGAAGGTGCTGGCGATGTGCCCGACGAGCGCCTCGAAGCTGATGTCCCAGCCGTACTCCTGGGCGTAGAGCGCGCCGTGGCGCGAGATCACCCAGCCGATGTCGCCCGGGCGGTGCGTGCGCAGCAGGAAGGGCGGCGCGTCCGCCGGCGCGCCGCCCGCCGGCTGCCCGGTCGGGTGCGTCGCCTTCAGCAGCGGCTGCTCGCTGCGTCGCCACGCGTGGCTCGCGGCGACGGCTCACCCGCCGTCGCCCGCGGCCGCCGGCGGCGCCGCGACGAACGCGCGGAGCTCCTGCGCCATCCGCGCGAGCGAAGGCTGGTGGATGTACATCATGTGGCCGGCCTCGAAGTAGCTGACGCGCACGTTCTTCTGCACGTTCTCGCGCAGGCCGAGGTGCGAGAGCGTGTAGTCGCCGGCGGCGTGCGGCGTGCCGAGGTCGTAGTAGCCGCTCGCCACGTACACGCGCATGTGCGGGTTGGCCTGCAGCGCGCGGCGCAGGCTGTCGCCGACGTTGACGTACTTGTTGGCGAAGTCCTTCCACTCCCACTTGTCCCAGATCGGGGCGTGCACGACGTAGGGCGCGTCGCTGTCGAACTTCAGCGTGTCCTTGAGCACCCGGTTGATCCCGGCGGCGTAGGCGCCGACCAGGTTGTTGATCGCCGGATCGGTTTCGGGCTTCTCGCCGGCGTCGTCGCGGTCGATGCCGAGAAAGCGGGTGTCCAGGCGCCCCACCGTCTGCCCGCGATGGCGCAGGAGCTCCTTGAAGAACCGCCACTCGTTCGGCCGCAGATCGCAGCGCAGCACGTACTGCTCCGACAGCCCGGACCAGCGCGCCACCTGCGCGGCGACGCGCTCGCGCTCGGGCGAGGCGAGGCGCGAACCGAGCATCAGCGCCACCGTGTACTCGCCGTTGGCGAAGGACTCCGCCGCGGCGATGACCTCGGAGAGCGGCATCGCCAGCAGCTCCGGCGCGAGCGCGCCGTGGTACCACGCCGTCGCCGCGTACGTCGGCAGGAACAGCGGGTAGGGCAGCTCGTTGCCGTGGTCGAACGAGAGCGTCTGCAGGTCGATGGCCAGCGAGACCAGCATCACGCCGTTGAGGAAGAGGTCGTGCTTCTCCTGCAGGTGCAGCGAAAGCCCGGCGGCGCGCGTGGTGCCGTAGCTCTCGCCGATCAGGTACTTGGGGCTGCCCCAGCGTCCGTAGCGCGCGAGGTAGAGGCGGATGAACTCGCCCACCGCGTCGAGGTCGCGCTGGTACTCGTGGAACTCGGCGACCTTCTCCCCTTCGGCCACGCGCGAAAAGCCGGTGCCGACCGGGTCGATGAACACGAGGTCGCTGTGGGTCAGCAGCGTGTGCTCGTTGCCGACGAGCGCATACGGCGGCGGCGGCGCGTTGCCCATCTCGTCGGTGGCCACGCGCTGCGGCCCGAGGATGCCCAGGTGCAGCCACACGCTGCTCGACCCCGGCCCGCCGTTGAAGCTGAACGTCACCGGGCGCTCTTCCGGCCGCGCGACGCCCTTCAACGTGTAGGCGATGAAGAAGAGCGCGGCGCGCGGCTTGTCGCCCTGGCGCTTGCCGTCCTTCGCGTCCTTCTCGTCGAAATCGCGCAGCACCACCGTGCCGCAGGTCGCCGTGTATTCGAGCGTCGCGCCGTCGACGACGACGCTGTGCTCGGTGGTGACGATGCGCTCCTGGGGCTCCCTGGGCTCGGGCGCTGCGGGTTCGGTCTCCTTGGTCTCGGGCATGGCGGCTGGTTTCCTCGCGCTGGCGTGCGGTTGCAAAGGCCGGCTATCTTACGCTTCCGCCGAGCAGGAGATGCCGGGCGCGAGGTGTTCCCGGTGGCGTTGAACCATGCACGCAGGGAGAGACGGGCGCGGCGGCAGACACGCGCGCCGGCCCCGGGTTTCGCTTGCGCTCAACCCAGGCTACGCGTCGGCGGCGGTGAAGCGGTAGGAATCCAGCGCGAGCGCCCCGGCCTCGAAACCGGAGACGATGCGCTCGGCCTGCGCCCGCTCGCCCGCGGCGCCCCAGGCGACGAACAGCGGCAGGAAATGCTCCTCGGACGGATGCGCGCGCACCGCGTCGGGCGCCTGCGCGCGATAGTCGAGCAGCGCCGCAACGTCGTGCGCCTGCAGGCGGTCGCCGACCCACTGCGCGAACGCCTGCGCGTAACGCAGCGGCTCCTGCCGCCGCGGGTTCGTCATCCAGTCGCGCAGGTTGTGGGTGGTGTGGCCGGAGCCGACGACCAGCACGCCGTCCGCGGCAAGAGGCGCCAGCGCGCGGCCGAGCCGCAGGTGATGCGCAGTTCCCAGTCCCGGCTGCACCGACAACTGCACCACCGGTACGTCCGCGTCCGGATACATCCACAGCAGGGGCACCCAGGCGCCGTGGTCGAGGCCGCGGCAGCCTTCGATGCCCGCGGTGATCCCGGCGTCCTTGAGCAGCGCGACGGTCTGCGCCGCGACCTCCGGCGCACCGGGCGCGGGATAGCGGAGCGCGTAGAGTTCGGCGGGGAAGCCGCCGAAGTCGTGGATGGTCTCCGGCTGCCGGTTGCCGGTGAGCATCGGCACCGAGGTCTCCCAGTGCGCCGAGGCGACCAGCACCGCGCGCGGCCGCGGCACCGCCCCGCCTAGCGCCCGCCACGCCGTTCCGGCGGTCCCCGGCTCGACCGCGTGCATCGGGGATCCGTGGGAGAGAAAGAGCGTGGGCAGGCGGGTCATCGTGATTCCAGGTGGTTCGTTCGCATCGTAGCCCGGGTTGAGCCGGAGGCGAAACCCGGGGCAATTGCCGCAACCACCCGGGTTTCGCCTCCGGCTCAACCCCGGGCTACGGGTCTACGGGTCACGCGGCGCGTTGCAGGCGCGGCGTGCCGCCGCGCGACGATGCCAGCGCGGCCCCGACCGAGTAGCGGCCCTCGCCCAGCAGACCCGCGACCACCGCCGCGAGCGCCAGGAACGCCGGGTATTCCCAGCCGCCCTTGGGCGCGGTGAACAGCCAGCCGTTGCCGAAGTGCGCCCACGTGGCGCCGATCAGCACCGGCACCAGCGCGAAGGCGACGGCCCGCGTGTAGACGCCGAGGATCAGCATCGCCCCGCCGACGAGCTCGCCGACGATGGTCGCGTAGGCGAGGAAGCCGGGCAGGCCCAGCGATTCGAAGAACTGCACCGTGCCCGCGGGCGTGAACACGAGGACCTTCAGCAGCGCGTGCGCGATGAACATGGCGCCCAGTCCGGTGCGCAGCAGCAGGGCGGCGAGGTCGATGCGGCGATCGTCAGTCATGGTCCGTTCCTTTCGGTTGATGCGCCCGGAGGCGCGACGGAACGGATGATGCGCGTTGACCAGGACAAGATAAAGTATGAGAATGGAGATAGACTATTGCATAATACACAATAATAAAATCCTGCCGTGGATCGCTTCCAGGCCATCAGCGCTTTCGTCAGGGTCGTCGAGACGGGCAGCTTCGCGCGCGCGGCGGCACGGCTCGACGTCTCGGTGTCGTCGGTCTCGCGCCAGGTCTCCGAGCTGGAAGCGCATCTCGACGCGCGCCTGCTCAACCGGACGACGCGCCGCCTCTCGCTCACCGAGAGCGGGCGCGCGTTCCACGAGCGCTGCGTGCAGCTCCTCGCCGACCTGGAGGAAGCCGAGCAGTCGGCGAACGTCGGCACGATCGAGCCGCGGGGCACGCTGCGGCTGACGGCCGCGGTCACGTTCGGGTCCCGCCATCTCGCGCCGGCGCTCGCCGACTTCGTGGCGCGCCACCCGACGATGCGCTTCGACGTCGAGCTCTCCGACCGCGCAACCGACCTGGTCGAGGAGGGATTCGACGTCGCCGTGCGCATCGGCGAGATCGGCAGCCAGAACCTCGTGGGCCGCAGGGTCGGCGCCACGCATCTCGTGTGCTGCGCGGCGCCCTCCTATCTCGCGCGGATGGGCACGCCGGGCAAGCCCGAGGACCTCGCGCGCCACGCGTGCCTCACCTACGAGTACTCGCCGCAGCGCAGCGTCTGGCCGTTTCGCGACGCGAAAGGGCGCGAGCGCAGCGTGCGGGTCGCGGGCGCGGTCCACGCCAACAACGGGCGCTTCCTCGAGGCACTGGCGGTCGAAGGCGTGGGCATCGCGTACGAGCCCGACTTCATCGTGGGACCCGACGTGCGCGCCGGGAGGCTCACGCAGCTGCTGCGCGGCTACGCGCCGCCGCCGACCAACATCTATGTCGTGTATCCCAGCCGGCGGCACCTTTCGGCCAAGGTGCGCGTCTTCGCCGACTTCCTGGCTGCGCGCTTCGCCAACGCCGAGTGGCTGCTGGCAGCACCGGCGAAGGCGGCGGCGCGCGTAAGGCGTAGCCCGGGTTGAGCCGGAGGCAAAACCCGGCCTGCGCCGCCATGCCAGGCCGCGGCTGGGCGCGGCGTGTTACGGCAACTGGATCTTGCCGCCGCCGCCGAGGTTGGGCACGCCCCCTTGCGGGATGACCAGCGATGACGACGCCTGCCGGCGCATCTCCTGCAGTTCGCGCATCGCGTTCTCGACGCCTTCCTTCGCGGCCTCGGCGTAGCCGGCGACCGCGTCGGCCAGGTTCGACGCGTCGATCTCGAAGCTGATCGGCAGCGGCCCCATGTTGGTGAGGATCTGCGCTTCGCCCATGTAGACGGTCGGGCGGGAGCCGTCCGGGGCGCCGTCCTTGGTGACCGGCACCAGGACGCGCAGCGTGGCGGCGGCGCGGTCGGTGTACACCTCTTCACGGTAGAGCGCCGCCGGGTTCATCCGCGCGTCGCGCGCGCCGGCGGGAGGAAGGCTGGCCATGGTGGAACACTCCGTCGTTTTCGAGTCCGCCATTCTAACAAATGCCCATCCGCCCACACCCCGGCGCGGCCACGAGTCCAGCCCGGCGCGCCGTGCGTTCATGTACATTGAACGGCACGACGCTGCGTTGGCGGGTGCCGCGATCGGCGGCGCCCGCCGCCGCCCGGCCCGACGAGCGTGGAGCAACGAAATGCGGCGAATGATCGCGGCAGCGGCCGCCGGCGCGTGGCTGGCGCTGTCTTCCTCGGTGGTGCCCGCGCAGGAGTATCCGGCGCGGCCGGTGAAGATCGTCGTGCCGTTCGACGCCGGCGGCCCGGCCGACGTCTACGCGCGCTTCCTCGCGCAGCGGATGCAGGAGGCGATGGGCCAGCCGTTCGTCGTCGAGAACCGTCCCGGCGCCGGATCGCTGATCGGCACCGAGGCCGTCGCGCGAAGCGCACCCGACGGCCACACGCTGCTGCTGATGTCGAACACGCAGACCGTGAACGAGTCGCTGGTTCCGAACTGATCAAGCTGGCGAAGGAGAAACCCGCAACGCTCAATTACGCTTCGTCCGGGACGGCACGCCGCATCACATGTCGGGCGAGCTCTTCAAGGCGATAGCCGGCGTCGACATCGTCCAAGTCGCGTACAAGGGGAGCGGCGGCGCGCGCGCGGGCGTGCTGGGCGGGCAGGTCGACATGATGTTCGATGCGGTGACGACGATGAGCGACCCCGTGCGCGCAGGCAAAGTGAGGGCGCTGCACGTCGGGGGCCACGCCCTCCGCGGTGCTGCCTGGCGTTCCCACCATCGCCGAGACCGGCGTGCGCGGGTATGAAGCCGTGATCTGGCTCGGCATCATCGCGCCCAGGAACACGCCGCCGGCGGTCATCGGCCGCCTCAACGCGGAGATCACGAGGATCACCGCGAATCCGGAAGTGCGGCAGGAGTGGGCGGAGCGCGGCGCGTTGCCGATGACGATGAGCCCCGAGGAATTCAGCCGCTTCCTCGCCGACGCCATCGCCAATTGGGAGCGCATCGTGAAGCTCTCCGGAGCCAGGCCCATCAGTGAGCGCATCCGCGGTGTGTCGCCTCGGCATCGCCTCCGCGAGCAACCCCGCTCGGATCCGGCATGCTTGAGCTGCGAATGCTGTGCGCCGGTGCGGCGAAAGGGCTGGTGACGGCATCGCGGCCCGGGTTTCGCCGCGAGGAGGGCGTCGACGTCGTCGGCGAGTCCGGCGCCGTCGGAGCGATGACGAACCGGCTGCTGGCCGGCGAGCCCTGCGACCTGATCGTGCTCAGCGCTGCGCTGATCGAAGAGCTGCGGGTTGGCGGGCACGTCGCCGGTGACAGCATTGCCGCGATCGGCCGGGTGGCCACGGGCATCGCAGTCCGCGCCGGTGAAGCGCTGCCCCTCATCGACGACAGCGCTGCGCTGCGCAGGACGCTGCTCGCCGCGACCGCGATCTTCGTCCTCGACCCGCAGCGCGCGACGGCGGGCATCCACTTCGTCGAAGTGCTGCGACTCCTCTCCATCCACACGGAGGTTGCGCCGCGGCGGCGAGCCGTTCCCAACGGCGCGACGGCGATGCGCGACTCGGCATGACGGGCGGCCCGGGGATGATAGGCTGCACTCAGGTGCGCGAGATCCTCCATACGCCCGGCGTGGCGCTGCCCGGCGAGTTCGCCTTATCGCCGGTCTACTCGGTGGCGGTGTGCACGCGCGCGCGGCGCCTCGAAGCTGCGCGCCGCTTCGCGCAGCGGCTCGCCGGGCCGCGCGCGTCGGCACTGCGTGCGCAAGGCGGGTTTGTCACGGTTTGATGACGGGCATCGGCGGCAGGTTGGCGAGCGGCTCCTCGAGCGCAGCCTGTAGGTCCCTTTCCGTGAGTCGGTAGACGAGCACCGAATGTGCGATGACGTCCGCGGGCTCGCGCTGGCGCAGGAAATGCGTGAGGCGCGCGAAGCGCAGGAGATCGTAGTTGGCGAGGACCTGCCGCCAGAGCTCCGGCGCATCGCCCGCGGCGATGATCCGCTGGATGTCATCGGTCTTCATCCCGTACATCCGGCCCGCCGCGGAGGTGTTGTCTGCCAGCCACTCGGCGAGCAGGGCGGGATTTCCGGCAGCGCGCGAGTTCGCGCGCGCCGCGAAGAAGCCCTGCGCGAACTGCCGGTGACCCTGATACCAGTTTTCGTACTGCTGGCACCAAGGTCCCTGCGGAGCGAACCCGCGCGCGTAGTACACGGGTTGCAGCATCGTGGCGCTGACGAGATAGGTGCCAGGCGTCAGAGGTCCGTCGTAGAAGCCCTGCCAGTCGAAGAAGCTGTAGAACGGGCGCGATTCGATGCCGTAGGCCTTGGGCACGCCGGAGCCGAAGTAGCTGAAATAGGGAACTCCTTCGCGATCCTCCGGGTGCGCGTCCAGCCATTTCTTCACTGCGGGCAATTCCTGGCCCCATTCGAGCGAGCTGTCCACGAGCATGTCGTAGCCGCGCGCGGGGCCGCCGACGAGCGGCGAGATGTAGGCGAGCGGGTTCGGGTGCGTGATCGCGGCGTTGGCGAGTCCGCCGGCGAGGAGGAGGGCGAGCCCGAGCTTCGGCCACAGTGCCTTGCCGGTGAACGCAACCGCCAGTCCGCCGACCAGGACGAAGAAGAATGGATACAGCGGAAGAATGTGGCGGTGGCCGATGTTGATGTCACTGGCGCAGGCGATCAGAGCGAGCACCGCGATGGTGACAATCAAGGGGAGGCAGTCGTAGAGCTTCCACCAGCGCGCGGTGGTGTCGCCTCCTCCCCTCGTGTGCATCTGCCAGAGCGCGCTCGCAGCCACTGCGGCGAGGCCGACGACCAGCGCGGGATTGCTCTTGGCGAGGAACGTGAACGGGAAGTAGCCCAACCAGCCGTGCTGGCTGACTTCGCCAAGGAGAAGCGCCGAGCGCGCCCCGGTAAGCGCGGAAAGGGTGGCGAGGTCGAAGAGGAACGCCTCGGGGAGCCAGTGGCCCCGACGCGCGGACTGGACGAACGTCGCGATCGGGCCGGTGGCGTTGGCGAAATGATCCCAGGCGAGGCCGAGGCCCGACGCATTCGCCGGGGCGGCGGTGAAGCGGAAACCATAGCCGGCCCATATGACCAGCGTCGCGATGATTGCGGCGGCTGCGCCGGCGCCGGCGAGCACCGCCGCCGGCGCGTAACGGTCGGCGATCGTCCTCTCGGGATCGAGGCCGAGACCGCAGCGCAACGGCTCGCCCCGGGCGAGGCGGATCGCGAGGAGAATGAGGGCGACGGGGCCGAACGCCAGGCTGGACATCTTCGACAGGAGCAGAAGGCCGGAGGTCATGCCGAATGCGCCCACGGTGAGCGGTGTCACGCGGTGCAGCAGCGTCCAGAAACTCCAGACCGTAAAGAGGAAGAAGCAGGCCGCAGGCATGTCCGCCCCGATGACGCCGCCGAACGAGATGAACGTCGGGCACACGCAGAAGAAACAGAGCGAAACGAGGCCGCCCGCCGTGCCGAAGAGCTGGCGCGACCAGAAGAACACGCCGAGCCCGGCCAGCGCGCCGAGGAGGGCGATCATCACGCGTCCGTGAAACAGGACGGACTGCGGGTCGTTGCCCGACTGGTAGAGGAACTCCCTGCCAATGCCGAAGGCGTTCATGCTCCTGTCGCCGAAGAAGCGCTGGCGGACCTCTTCGCTCGGCGGCCGCGTCGCGCTGCTCAACAGGGGGATCGCGGCAAGCTTCTGGCCGAGAATCATGTTGCTGGTGTTTACTCGGTAATCGTCGTACTTCAAGTAGTGGTAGCCGGCGATGACGTGCGCGGTCTCGTCGAAGTGCGCCGACTTCTGCGCGGCGGCATCCAGCGTGAGGAACAGGTACACGGCCAGAAGCGAGATCACGCCGATGGCGGCGAGGACGCGGCGCAAAGGCTTCCCGTGCGCGCTCATTCGACCGGCGTCGGCTTCAACAGAAGATAGAAGCCGAACCCGAGGGTGTCGCGTCCCCAGCGCAGATAGGCGTCGTGCCAGCAGCGGATGCGCTCGGCCATCGCCGCGCTGTCGGGGTCGTCCGGATGCGCGTCGACGTAGCGCTCGACGGCGCTGCAATAGCGTCCTTCGTATTCGTCCCACTCGTCGTCGTTGCTCGCCATCGTGTGCAGCACCCGGAAGCCGGCGTCGCGAGCGAGTGCAGCGTTGCCCGCGTGGGTTGCCATCTCGCTCTCCGTGGCGCCGAGCGCGTCGAGGTAGGCCTGCGCCGGCGGCTGCTTCCAGTAGCCGTCGGCGAAGAGCGCCGTGCCGCCCGGCCGCAGCGCGTGCCACGCCCACGCGAGCGCCTCCGAAAGCGAGCCGATCGCCTGGCTCGATCCCATGCAGATCACCGCGGCGAATGCGCCGCGGTCGGGGACGGCCTGGGTCAACGCCCGCGTGACCAGGGTGACACGGTCGGCGAGTCCGCGCTCGCGCGCCGCCTGCTCGCCGCGCGCGATGAAGGCCGCGTTGGTGTCGACGCCGAGGCCCATCGCCGGATGCGCGGCGAGCATGTCCAGCAGGAACTGCGCGCGGCCGCAGCCGATGTCGAGGATGCGATCGCCCGGTTGCAGCGCAAAGAGGCCGCACAGGGCGGCCGCCCGCGCGCTTCCGAGCGGGCTGTAGTAACGATGGTCGGCGTGCGCGATCGTCGTGAACTTCGCGGGATCGGCGAGTTGCATTGCAGTCGTGCCTGGAGGAACGGACACCCGGCGCCTCCCGGCCGCGACGCGCGGCGACCCGATCGGCTCCGGTTGCGGGCTGGGCGCGGGGATCAGCCGCCGTCGAGCGTCTCGCCGCGTCCCAGCTTGTCGGGGAGCGGGTCGCCCTGCGCGACGAACTCCAGCGACACCGAGTTGATGCAATAGCGCTGGAACGTGGGCGCGGGCCCGTCCGGGAACACGTGACCCTGGTGGCTGCCGCAGCGGGCGCACAGGGTTTCGGTGCGCACCATGCCGTAGGCGCGGTCGGTGACCGTGGCGACGTGGCCGGGTGCGTAGGGCGCCGTGAAGCTGGGCCAGCCGGTGCCGCTGTCGAACTTCGTGCCTGCCTTGAACAGCGGCAGGCCGCACAGCTTGCAGCAGTACGTGCCGGGCCGCTTGTTGTCGACCAGCACGCCGCAGAACGGCGCCTCGGTGCCATGCTTCAACAGCACATCGCGCTCGGCGCGGGTGAGCGCGGCTTCGAGTGTGCGCCGCTGCTCCGCCGTGGGCGGGCTCAGGTCGAAAACGGGGGCGTTCGTCGTCATCAGTGGAGTACTCCGGCGGCACCGCAGCATTGCTTGAACTTCTTGCCGCTGCCGCACGAGCAGGGATCGTTGCGGCCGATTTTCGGCGACTCGCGCCGGACAGTCAACGGCGGCGCGCGCAGGACCCGCCAGTAGTCGTGGATCTGCACGAGCGTGTCGGCCAGGGAGTCCTCGCACGAGGCGACGATGCGCCGCCACTCCGCCGGCTTGATGCTGCGCTTCTCCTCGTCCGGCAGGGCGTCCGCCAGCACCAGCAGCGGGAAGAGGAGCTCGCCGACCTCGTCCGGGTCGCCGGCGTCGTACCAGTCGGTCTCGGCCAGGTCCACGCCGGTCAGGTAGCCGCCGCACCAGGCCGCGTAGTCGACTTCCTCGGTCTCGGTGCGGTAGAGGATCAGCTCGAACTCGCCGGTCGCCGCGGCCGCCGCGCTCTGGTAGTAGAAGCGCGTGACCAGATCCTGCACCTGCTGCGCCTGCGCTGCGTCCGCGTAGGCCGGCGCCTCGCCTAGCGCTTCCGGCATCCACTGCGAGGGAGCGATGGCGTCCGGCGAGCTGGCCACCGCGAAGAACAGCCCCTGCATCTCGTCAAGCATCATTGCTTCCCCGCGAAAGACGTCGGAGTCGAGCAGCGCCTCGAGCTGCTCCAGCTCGGCCATCGCCAGCGGCGTGAATTGTTCCGGCATGCTCATCGATGCGCCATCCTCTGTCCGTGCTCGCGCGTGGCGTGGAAGCCGACCTTCGGCCAGCGCTCCATCGTCACCTGCAGGTTGTACTTGCTCGTCGCCAGGAACACCGGGTTGTCGTCGACGTCGATGCCGAGCGAGGACGCCTGCTCGCGCTCGAAGTTGCGGCGGACGTTCTCGTCGGGGAACGTGAGCCAGCGCGCGGTCGAGATGCTGGCGCCTTCGTAGATCGCGTCGACCTTGTACTCGCTCGCGAGGCGCGCCGCGACCACCTCGAACTGCAGCTGGCCCACCGCCCCCAGCAGCAGCGTGTTCGACTGCGTGATCTCGAAGACCTGGATCGCGCCTTCCTCGCCCAGCTCCTGCAGGCCCTTGGTGAGCTGCTTGGAGCGCAGCGGATCGCGCGGCCGCGCCACGCGGAACATCTCCGGCGCGAAATAGGGGATGCCCTTGTAGTCGAGCACCTCGCCCTCGGTCAGCGTGTCGCCGATGTGCAGCTGCCCGTGATTGTGGATGCCGATGATGTCGCCGGCGACGGCATCCTCGCTCATCACCCGCTCGTTGGCCATGAACGTCATCACGTTGCCGAGCTTCATCTCGCGGCCGAGGCGCAGATGGCGCACCTTCATCCCAGGCGCGTAGCGGCCCGAGCAGACGCGGAAGAACGCGATGCGGTCGCGGTGCTTGGGGTCCATGTTGGCCTGGATCTTGAACACGAAGCCGGAGAACGGCGCCTCGGCCGGATGCACGACGCGCTCGCCGCCGTCGCGCGGCTGCGGCGGCGGGGCCCAGTCGACCAGCGCCTGCAGGATCTCCTGCACGCCGAAGTTGTTGATGCCGGAGCCGAAGAACACGCAGGTCTGCTTTCCCGCGAGAAACAGCGGCAGGTCGAACGGCTGGCTCGCGCTGCGCAGCAGCTCCACGTCGTGCCGCAGCGCCGCGACCTCGCCCGGATAGAGCGCGTCGAGGCGCGGATTGGCGAGGCCTTCGATGCGCTCGAGATCGTCGCTGCGACGCTCCTCCCCCGGCGTGAAGCGCACCAGGCGGTCCTGCAGCAGGTCGAACACGCCGCGGAACGCCTTGCCCATGCCGAGCGGCCAGGACACCGGCGCGCAGTCGATCTTGAGCACCGACTCGATCTCCTCGAGCAGCGCCAGCGGCTCGCGCACCTCGCGGTCCATCTTGTTGACGAACGTGATGATCGGCGTGTCGCGCAGGCGGCAGACCTCGAGCAGCTTGATCGTCTGCGCTTCGACACCCTTGGCGGCGTCGATCACCATCACCGCGGCGTCGACCGCGGTCAACACGCGGTAGGTGTCCTCGGAGAAGTCCTCGTGGCCCGGCGTGTCGAGCAGGTTGATCGTGTGCCCGGCGTAGTCGAACTGCATCACCGAGCTCGTCACCGAGATGCCGCGCTGCTTCTCGACCTCCATCCAGTCGGAGGTCGCGTGGCGCGAGCTCTTGCGCGCCTTGACGGTGCCCGCCATCTGGATCGCGCCGCCGTAGAGCAGCAGCTTCTCGGTGAGCGTGGTCTTGCCCGCGTCCGGGTGCGAGATGATCGCGAAGGTGCGCCGTCGGGCGACGTCACGGACGAGATCGGCGGGGAAGGCGGGGGGAACATCGGATAGGTGCTGCGGCGAGAGACGCGGCGGCGCCGGAAGGATGCCGTCGGCCCGGCGCGGCGGGCGGCCAGGAAACGGTGGATTATACCAAGCGGCGAGGCGTGACACTTTGCGTTGACGGCGCGCCTGATTGGTGTGCAGTGGTTGCATCACCACCGCAGCCGCCGCGCGCCGACGGCACTCCTTGGTGAGCCCGCCGCTCCTCGCGGCTCAGGTGCCGTGTCTTGCCCGGGTCACCGTTCGGCCGCGGCCGAACCTCGAGCGCTCGTGTCGGAGCGCCTGCTGCAAACCTGAGTGCAGCCGGTGGCTGCGGCTGGACGAACCGGCGCTTCCGACCCCGAGGCGCCGTGCCGCGCAACGAGAAGCGCGGATGCGCACGCCGGGTCGCAGCCCGGCGTGCGCATGCTCGAACGCGCAGACGCCGCTATGACGCCTGCTTGACCTCGGGCGGCTTCCAGGTCCCGTCGAGGATCGACGGCGGCGTGTCCTTGGGCCAGTAGAGGCGCATCATGAGCACGAACTCGCCTTCGGGCGCGGGGAGCCAGTTCTGCTCCTTGTCCTTGCCGGGCGATTCGCGCTGGACGTAGAGGTCCACCGATCCGTCGGCGTTGGTCTTGAACTTGTTGCGCGAGCTCACCGTGTAGCGGTTGATCGGGTTGGGCACGAAGAAGTAGTCCTTGTCGTACATCGTGATCGACCAGAACGCGTTGGCCGGCGGCAACTCGCCCTTGTTGAAGTGCGCCACGTACTTGTTCGCGCCGCTGTACTTCTTGAGCAGATCCGGACCCTCGGAGGTCGGGTACACCGCATCCTGGATGCGGTTCGCCCCCAGGCCGTACCAGGTGATCATCGCGCGGTTGCGATAGCCGGTTCCGTAGACGCCGGTGTTCTTGAAGAACAGCCACCCGTTCTCCGCCTTGGCGTCGCCGGTGACGAGCGCCTCCTTGAGGTACACGCTGATCTTCTCCTGCCCGGGCTTGGGCGCCGCGGCGATGCCCTTGGCCACCGCCGGGTCGAGCTTGGAGGCGTCGAAGTCCTGTCCCGGCACGATGCCGATCTTGGCGAGCTTCGCCACTATCGGCGCGTCTTCAGCCGCCGGCGGGTTGGCCTTCATGAGCTCGGCGAAGAGCTTGAAGTACGCCGCGCCGTCCAGGGCGTTCACCTGGTCGCGCGGCGCCATCTTCATGTCGATCGCCGGATCGACCTTGCCGGGCGGCGGCGTGTAAGGCTTGCCGTAGGACGAGAGCGGCACGATCGACACCTGGTCCTGCAGCGCGTGCACCGCCTTGTAGTCCTCCGGCGTGCCGGTGCAATAGATGCGGCCGAGGATCCACACCATGTTGGTCGGGGCCTTGTATTCGGTGACGCCCGCGGGCAGCGTGCCCGTCCAGCCCGGACCCGTGATCGCGTATTTCTGCGCCTTCGTGCCCGTCGTGCGCTTGCCCGGAACCTGGAACACGTTGGTCCAGCCGTCGAGCATCGGGAACAGGAAGTAGCGGTCCTTCATGTCGGGAATGCTGAGAATCCAGGGCTCGCTCGACAGATCGAGCCAGGTCGTGGTGTAGAGCGTATCGGCGTTGGGCGCCGTCACCGAATGATCGTCGACCGCAGGATAGTTGCGCAGGCGCGCGAACTGGCCCATCGGCGACTTCGAGCCAACGGGCGTCGCGGTGTTGCCCATGACGCGGCGCGTGAACTCCATCGTCACCAGCGGATAGGCGTAGATGTACGCCTCGACCGCGATCTCGCGCGCCTCCACTTCCTTGGCCGCGTTCTCGGCCGCGGCCTTGGCCTCGGCGGCGACCTTGTCCACGGCCTTTTCGACCTTCGGTGGTTCCTGCTTGCTGCACGATGCCAGGGCGGCGACTGCCACGACCGCGAGCATCGGTACGAGCCGTTCGAGAATTCGCATCTTCGTCCTCTCGGATAAGGGTGTGGCGCGCCGACCCGGCGCTTGGCGACCCGAAATGCTACCAAAATCGCCGCCGCCGATGGTGTGCAGTCGCTGCCCCGAGTTTGCATTTCGTGCCAAACTACGCGCCGCACAATGCAGCCATCGCCTGGTGCGCGAATGCCTCCTGCCCGGACCGCCGACAGCCTGCCCATCCCCGGCCACGTCATCCGCGTGGGCGGCGCGATCGCCCTGTTCCCGCTGCTTCGGGAGCGCGGCATCGACCCCGAAGCGCTGGCGACCGAGGCCGGCCTGTCGGCCCGGGTGTTCGCCAATCCCGACAACGTCGTGCCTTTTGCGGCGCTGTGCCGGCTGGCGCACCTCGCTCGCGAGCGGACCGGCCTGAGCGATATCGGGCTGCGCGCCTGCACGACCACGGGGTTGGCGGCGCTGGGACTGCTCGGACATCTCGTCGCGAACTCGGAATCGGTCGGGCGCGGTTTGGCCGCGCTGCAGGAGTTTCTCCACGTCCACGACGAGGGCGCAACCGCCTACCTTGCCAGCGAGGGGGACCGGGCGGTGCTGGGCTACGAGGTGCTGACCCCGGGCGTGCCCGGCGCCGACCAAATGAGCTTCGGAGCGCTCGCCATCGCCGCCAACGTGCTTCGCTCCCTGTGCGGTGCCGGCTTCCGGTTCGAGAACGTCAGCTTCGCCCATCGCGCCCCTGCGGACGTTTCGTTGTTCCGGCGCTTCTTCGGCGTGCCGGTCCTGTTCGACGCGCAGCGCAGTGCGCTTGCTTTCGAAGCGCGCTGGCTCGTCGCGCCGGTGGCCGGGGCGGATGCCTACCTCCGCCAGATCCTGGTCGAGAAGATCTGGCAGCAACTGGCCGACAACCCCGATCCAACGGGCGACCGGTTGCGCCGCGTGGTGCGCTCACTCGTCGCCGGCGGCAAGTTCGCGGTCGACGACCTCGCCGCTGCGTTCGCGCTGAGTCGACGCACTCTCGCGCGGCGGCTCAACGAGCATGGCGTGAGCTTCCACGAACTGCTGGACGAGGCGCGCTTCCTCGCCGCCAGGAACCTGTTGCAGAGTTCGCTGGTGCCCGTCGCGGAAATCGCTACGAGACTCGGGTATTCGGATACCCCCGCCTTCACGCGTGCGTTCCGCCGATGGGCAGGGACGTCACCAACCGAGTGGCGCCACAGGAACAGGACGATCTGACGCAAGCCATCGGCGCAGTCGTGTGTGTGCTCCCGGCCGAAACCGCGAGTTGACGCGTCGCGATTGAAACACTGCGGACGATCCGCGTCCCTCTCATTGGACAATGGTTCGATCTTGCGAGCCATCCGCAATCCTGCTCGTCTTCCGGCCCGTGTGCAAAGCAGGTCCCGCGCCGACGTCCACCACGCACGTTGGCGCGCTTCCACGGACGGTGGTAGGCTTTCCTGCATGAAGCAAGGTCTCGTCGCGGATATCCTTGAACCAAGTGTTTGCGCGGATTCGTCGCGGTTCATGACGCGGCGGGTCATTCCTCGCGCGCGGGCGGAGCATTGTTCGACGCCTAACGAAGCGGGCTTCTTGTGACCACCCCTCTGACTTCCCATCACGCCGGGCGCCACTTCCTGCAGATTCCCGGGCCCCACCAACGTGCCCGATCGAGTGCTGCGCGCTATCGACCAGCCGACGATCGACCATCGCGGCCCCGAGTTCGGCGTGCTGGGATTGGATGTTCTGGAGCGGATCAAGCTGGTGTTCCAGACGCGCCAGCCGGTGATCATCTATCCCGGCTCGGGCACCGGCGCGTGGGAGGCTGCGCTCGTCAACACGCTGTCGCCGGGCGAGCGCGTGCTGATGGCGGAGACAGGGCATTTCGCGCTGCTGTGGAAGCGCCTGGCGGAGCGTCTCGGTCTCGTACCCGAATTCGTCCCCGGCGACTGGCGGCACGGCGCCGATCCGGAGGCGATCCACGCGCGGCTCGCCGACGATCGCGCGCACGCGATCAAGGCGGTGTGCATCGTGCACAACGAGACGTCGACCGGCGTGGCCAGCCGCATCGCCGCCATCCGCACGGCGATCGAGCGCGCCGCGCCACCCGGCGCTCTACCTGGTCGACACGATCTCCTCGCTCGGCTCGATCGACTACCGCCACGACGAATGGGGCGTGGACGTCACCGTCGCCGGCTCGCAGAAGGGGCTGATGCTGCCGCCCGGGCTGTCGTTCAACGCGGTGAGCGAGAAGGCGCGCGCGGCGTCGAAGAGCGCGAAGCTGCCGCGCGCGTACTGGGCGTGGGACGAGATCATCGAGGCTAACAGGAAAGGCTACTGGCCGTCGACGCCGGCGACCAACCTGCTCTACGGTCTGCAGGCCGCGCTCGACCAGCTCCTGGCCGAGGGGCTGGCGAACGTCTTCGCGCGCCACGATCGGCATGCGGAAGCGACCCGCCGCGCGGTGCGCGCGTGGGACCTCGAAGTGCTGTGCGCGAACCCGGCCGAATACTCGAGCGCGCTCACCGCGGTGGTGATGCCGCCGGGCCACGATGCCGATGCCTTCCGCCGCACGGTGCTGCAGCACTTCAACATGTCGCTCGGCACCGGGCTGTCGAAGCTCGCCGGCAAGGTCTTTCGCATCGGCCACCTCGGCGATTTCAACGACCTCATGCTGATGGGCACGCTCGCCGGTGTGGAAATGGGGCTTGAACTCGCTGCCGTGCCGCATCGCAAGGGCGGGGCGCAGGCGGCGCTCGACTATCTGGCGCAGGCCCACGCGGCGGCGCGCGGCGACGCGAAGGCGGCCTGACGCAACTGCCAGGGTGTGACGGACAGGCCGCACGCGCTGCCGCTGGTCACGAAGCCGTTCCGTACGCCAGCATGGTGCTCCCGCCGGAATCCGCCCGCATCATCGCCCACCTCGACATGGACGCGTTCTATGCGTCGGTCGAGCTGCTGCGCTATCCGGAGCTGCGCGGCCGGCCGGTGGTGATCGGCGGCGGCCGCCGCAGCGCGCCGGAGGAGACGACCGATCCGCGGACGGGTCGCGTGATGCGCAGCTTCGCGACCCTGCGCGACTACACCGGCCGCGGCGTGGCCACCACCGCCACCTACGAGGCGCGCGCGCTCGGCGTGCATTCGGCGCTGGGGCTGATGAAGGCGGCGAAGCTCGCTCCCGATGCCGTGCTGCTGCCCACCGACTTCGATTCGTATCGCCGCTATTCGCGCCTGTTCAAGGCGGCGGTGGCCGCGATTGCGCCGCAGATCCAGGACAACGGGATCGACGAGATCTACATCGACCTGACCGGCGTGCGCCCGCCGACGGAGACGCCCGCGCCGGAGGCGATGGAACCGGTTGCGGACGACGCGCCGGACCTCGCGCCGGCGGAGCCCGACGACGACCCCTGGTGGCGCGCGCGCGACGTCGCCAAGGCGATCAAGGAAGCGGTGCGCGCCGCCACGGGACTCACCTGCTCGATCGGCCTCGCGCCCAACAAGCTGCTGGCGAAGATCTCATCCGAGCTGGACAAGCCCGATGGCCTGACGGTGGTGCGACCCGCCGACGTCCCGCTGCGCATCTGGCCGCTGCCCGCGCGCCGGATCAACGGCATCGGCCCGAAGTCGAGCGCGAAGCTGGAGCAGCTCGGCATTCGGACGATCGGCGAGCTCGCGGCGGCCGACCTCCCGTGGCTGATCGGTCATTTCGGGCGGCACTACGGCGCGTGGCTCTGCGACGCCGCGCACGGTCGCGACGAGCGGCCCGTGGTGACCGAGAGCGAGCCCAAGTCGATCAGCCGCGAGACGACCTTCGAGCGCGACCTGTCGGCGACGCGCGACCGCGGCGAGCTGTCGCGGATCTTCACCGACCTGTGCGTCGGCGTCAGCAACGACCTGAAGCGCAAGGGCTACGCCGGCAGGACCATCGGCCTGAAACTGCGCTACGACGACTTCAAGACGGTGACGCGCGACCGGACGATCGACCTGCCGACGCAGGACGCGCAGGCGATACGCCGCGCGGCCGGCGAGTGCCTGAAGCGCGTGCCGCTCGAGCGGCGCATTCGCCTCCTCGGCGTGCGCGTCGGCGCGCTGGTCACGGTGGAGGAGGCGGCGCGGATGGCGCACGCTGCCGCGGAGCCATCCCTGTTCGACGCCTGACCGCGCCGCGGCCCGACGCGTACCCGAATGCGCACCCGATGCGTAGCCCGGGTTGAGCGAAGCGAAACCCGGGTCGGCCTCGCAATGCGCACGATCGCCCGGCGCCCGCTCACCCCACAACCACCTCGCTGATCTGCATCACCGGAGTCAGATCGGTGTAGTTGGGGATGTCCGCCATGATCTCCTTCGCGTGCGGGCCGAAGCCGGCCTGGAACGCCGCGACCGAGTCGCAGTGGATGTGGCACATGCCGACATAGGTGGCCGGCGCGCCGGGCGCGCCGCCCGCGATGCCCTTGTCGACGGTGTAGAACCTGCAGCTGTCGCCCATCCGCGACTTGACGAGCGGCATGTGCTTGTCGCGGTAATACTCGTGATCGAACCGTGCGCCGGGCACGTTGGGGTACATCACGCTTACCTTGATCATGTCGCGTCTCCTGGTCGCAGGCGTCGAGCCCGAAAGGCTCGATCGTGCCCGTGAATCGCCTGCCGGCGCAAGCCGCCCGCGGCCCCGCTGCGGGGATTGAGGCAGATCAAGGAAATCGGGCGTCGCACGCGCCGCGTCGGGGCCGGCGTCGATTTCCTTGATGCATGTCGTGGCCGGCGCCCGTGACGAAGTCGATCCTCCACGACAGCGCAACACCGCGCGCGAAACCAACGAGGAGCGCCGCATGCAAGCCACCGACATCCTGTCGTCCGAACATCGCGTGATCGAGCGCGTCATCGCCGCCCTCGACGCCGCAGCGCATCGGCTCGAGGCCGGCGAGGCCGTGCGCCCCGCCTTCTTCCTCGACGCCGCGCGCTTCCTGCGCGATTTCGCGGACGGCTACCACCACGGCAAGGAGGAAGGCGTGCTGTTCGAGGCGATGGCCCGCCACGGCGTGCCGGTCGACGGCGGCCCCATCGGCATGATGCGCTACGAGCACGAGCAGGCGCGCGGGCTGACCGCCGGTCTCGGCGATGCGGCGGAGCGGCTCGCCGCCGGCGATCGCAGCGCGGCGGACACCGTGATCGATTACGCGCGCACCTACGGGGAGCTGCTGACGCAGCACATCTACAAGGAGGACAACATCCTGTTCCCGATGGCCGCGGAGGTGATCCCGCCGGGGGACCAGGACACGGTGCTCGCCGATTTCGAGCGCGTCGAACGCGCGCTGGCCGGGCAGGGCGCGAAGGCGTCCTACGTCGAGCTGGCGCAGGCGTTGTGCGGCGAAATGGGAGTGGACGCCGAAGCCGCACCCGAGGCGCGAGGTCAGGCTTCCCTGCCACGCGCGCTGAGCGCATGCGCCCGCTGCTGCGGGCGGCGCGCCCGCATCCGGACGCGCCGGCGGGGAATCCGGGTAGCTGCGGGCGGGCGGCAGAGCCCGCCGTCGGCCGGCGCAGCGGGCTTGGACTCCGCGGCGTCGCCAAAGTGGTACGTCCAAATTTCCATAATGGCCCTATCTGCCGGGCCATTTTGGTCGACAATCGGCAGGCGCTGCCGCGTACGGGCACGCGGAGCGGGTGCGACCAGCGCCCGCGTTCCGCCGTCCCGCGACGCCGACGGCCGGCCCGATCACCGAGGAAAGGACACGACGCCATGACTGGAAAATCCGCGCAACTGGTGCGCAACGCTGTGCTGGGTCTCGCCCTGCTGGCGGGCACGCAGGCGGCAGGGGCGGAGACGCTGCGCCTGCTGACGTGGGGCGGGTACGCCTCCGACGAGATCGTCAAGCGCTTCGAGGCCAAGTATCCCGGCACGAAGGTCGAGGTGACGCTCTCGAACAACGAGGAGATCATCGCCAAGCTGCGCGCCACCGGCGGCGCCGGCTTCGACCTGGCGCAGCCGGGATTCAACCGCGTGGGCGCCGCGCAGAAGGAATTCGACATCTACAAGCCGATGGACCTGTCGAAGGTCGAGACCGACAAGATCGACCCGATCTTCCTCAACCGGGTCAAGTCGGCGACCACCATCGACGGCCAGACCTACTCGGTGCCGCACCTGTGGGGCAGTTCCGGCGTGATGGTCGACAAGACCAAGGCGGGCGACGCGAAGAGCTTCCTCGACGTCTGCAACCCGAAGTACAAGGGCCGCGCGTCGATGCGGCTCGCGCGCACGATCCTGATCGGCACCGCGTTCGCGATGGGCGAGGACCCCTACGCCGCGTTCTCCGACCCGAAGAAGTACCAGCAGATCATGGACAAGGTCGCGGCGAAGCTGATCGAGTGCAAGGACAACATCAAGGCGTACTGGAAGGGCGGCGACGATCTCGCCAACATGATGCTCTCCGGCGAGGTGGTCATCGCCGAGACCTGGGACTCCACCGCGTACAAGCTCTACGCGCAGAACCCGAACATCGTCTACGTCCCGCCCACCAGCGGCGCGGTCGGCTGGATCGACTCCTTCGCGCTGCCCAAGCGCGGGCGCGCCGACGACCTCGCCTACAAGTGGATCAACTTCGTGATGCAGCCGGAGATCGTCACGATGATGTCCGCCAACACCGGCGCGATCGCCGCGGTGAAGGGCGGCATGGACCTGCTGCCGCCCGACAAGAAGGCGGCGGTCAAGGCGGCGTTCAAGACCGACGCCGACATCGCCAACATCAAGTTCGCCGCGCCGCTGCAGCCCGGGATCGAGGAGATCGAGGGCAAGACCGTCGAGAAGATCAAGGCTGCCACCGCGAAGTAGCGTGGCCGCCATCGCGGTTCCGGGGGCCGTCCGCGCCCCCGCCCGCCATGGGCAGCGCGATGACTCCCGACCTGCAGTGCGAGGGCGTCTCCAAGAGCTTCGGCAGCCTGCTCGCCGTCGACCGCGTGTCGCGTCGAGATCCCGGCCGGGTCGTTCTTCTCGATCCTCGGCCCCTCGGGCTGCGGCAAGACCACGCTGATGCGCATGATCGCCGGCTTCGAGGAGCCCTCGGCCGGCGACATCCGCATCAAGGGCCGCTCGGTGCTCGGCACCCCTCCGAACAAGCGCAACGTGAAGATGGTGTTCCAGCACCTCGCGCTGTTCCCGATGATGAACGTCGCGCAGAACATCGCCTACGGGCTGCAGTGCCGCGGCGCGACCAAGGCCGAGGTCGCCCGGCGCGTCGGCGAGGTGCTGGAGCGCATCGGCCTGCCGGACGTCGGGCACAAGCCGATCGGCCAGCTCTCGGGCGGGCAGAAGCAGCGTATCGCCATCGCACGCTGCATGGTGCTCGACCCCGACGTGCTGCTGCTCGACGAGCCGCTGGGCGCGCTCGACCTGAAGCTGCGCGAGCGGATGAAGATCGAGCTGAAGCTGCTGCAGCACCAGTTCAACACGACGTTCGTCTACATCACGCACGACCAGTCCGAGGCGCTGGTCATGTCCGATCGCGTGGCGGTGATGAGCGCCGGGCGCTTCGAGCAGGTCGGCACGCCGGAGGAGCTCTACCATTCGCCTCGCTCCGCCTTCGTCGCCGGCTTCGTCGGCGACAGCAACCGCTGGAGCGCGCGGGTGGGCTCCGCCGCCGGGAGCGACCTCACCGTACAGACGGCGGCCGGGATCGCCTTCGTCAGCCGCGGCGGCGGCGATGCCCCGCTCGCGCCCGGCGATCTCGTGACGGTGTTCGTGCGGCCCGAGTCCATCGCCGCGGTCCGGCGGTCAGGCGCAGGGTCGGCCGCGGTCGACGGTCGCAACCGTCTGGAGGGCGTGGTCGACGGCCGCCTCTTCAACGGAGCGAACAGCCGCGTCCTGGTGCGTGTGGCCGGCGACCAGTTGATCGAGGTCGACACGCCGCAGGCCGACGCCAGCGCGAGCCTCGCGCCGGGAGAGGCGGTGGTCCTCGCGTGGTCGCGGGAGCAGACGATGTGCTTCCGCACGCCGGGGTGACGCCGCGGTGTCGTCCAAGGATGCCCGCCGGCTGTCGCTGATCCTGCTGCTCACGCCGCTGCTGCTGTGGCTGACGCTGCTCATCATCCTGCCCCACATCGGCATGGGGGCGCTGTCGCTGCGCGAGCGGGTGTCGCCGCGCGTGTACGCCTACGGGATCGGCCACTACGTCGCGTTCGCGAAGGAGCCGATCTACTGGAACACGCTGCTGCGCACCGCCGTGATGTCGCTGCTGGTGACCGGGCTCACGCTGCTGATCGGCTTCCCCATCGCGTACTACATCGCCAAGGTGGCACGGCAGCGGTCGAAGGCCGCGCTGTTCCTGCTGTGCCTCGTGCCGCTGTGGGTGAGCGACCTCGTGCGCGCGTTCGGCTGGATCGTCCTGCTGCGCGAGACCGGCCTCGTCTCCACGTTCCTGCAGAGCGCCGGCCTCGTCAGCGGTCCCGTCGAGATGCTCTACAGCGACGTGACGGTGGTGATCGGGATGATCTACACCGTCGCGCTCTTCATGATCGTGCCGCTCGTGTCCACGCTCGACGGCATGGACAACAGCCTGATCGAGGCCGGCTACAACCTGGGCGGCAGCCGCTGGATGGTCCTGCGCCGCATCGTCATCCCCTACGCGATGCCCGGCATCGTCGCCGGCTGCATCATCGTGTTCATGCTCTCCGCCGGCAGCTACCTCACCCCGGTGCTGCTCGGCGGCAAGAACAGCATGTGGTTCACCGAGCAGATCTACGACCAGTTCATCACCCGCTCCAACTGGGAGTCGGGCGCCGCCTTCGGCATCCTGCTGCTCGCCTTCACCTCGCTGGTCGTGTGGCTGGGCCTGCGCCTGTCCGGCCAGAAGCTCGCCACCACGGTGGCGCGATAGGACCGCGATGAACGTCGCCGCCCCGCAGACGCCCCTCCTGCGCGCCGTCTACCACGGCTACGTTGCGCTGTTCTTCGTCTACCTCGCCACGCCGCTGGTAGCGGCGAGCGTGTTCGCGTTCCACGACTCGGAGTTCGCCGGCTTTCCGTGGATGGGGTTCACGCTCGACTGGTTCTTCGGCGACCACGAGCCCAAGCTCGGCCTCTTCCATGACCGCCGCCTGCTGCAGGGGCTGACCAACTCGCTGCTCGTCGGGGTGATCGTCGCCGCGCTGTCGGTGTTCGTCGGCACCACCAACGCCTTCCTGTTCGAGCGCCGCAACTTCCCAGGCAAGGCCGTCCTGTCGGTCCTGATGGTGATTCCGCTGGTCATCCCCGGCGTCATCCTCGGCATCTCGATCCTGGTCCTCGCGAGTTCCGTCGCCAACCCGCTCGAGGACGCGCTCAACCGCGACCTGCCGCTGCTGCGCCCGGGACTGTTCCTGGTCGTGCTGGGGCAATTCTCGTTCCTGACGACCATCACGACGCTCGTGATCTCCGCCCGGCTGCGCAAGTTCGACATCGCGCTGGAGGAGGCCGCGCTCAATCTCGGCGCGAGCCGGGCCCGCGTCCTCGCGACCGTCACGCTGCCCTACCTGCGCCCGGCGCTGATCGCCGCGTACCTGGTCGCGTTCCTGATGTCGTTCGAGAACTTCAACACCACGCTGATGCTGGTGGGCTCCGATTCGCCGCTGACCGTCACGATGTACGACCGCATGGTGAAGGGCGGCTCGACGCCGGTGTTGAACGCGATCTCGCTGTTCCTGATCATCGGCTCGGGGACGCTGGCGCTCGTCAGCGTGCTGATCCAGCGCGAGCGGCCGGCCGTCGCAGGCGAGCGCGTCGCCGGAGACAAGGAGTGACCCGGCGCGCGCAGTTCAAGCCCGCGGCCCGACCGCGGCACCGCCGGCGCGCGGTCGCGCCGCGAATGACGCGGACCTTTCACCTCGCCCTCGACGGCTGCCCCGAGCCCGCCGCGGGAGCGGCCGATCCGCCGCGCTGGGCGGCGGGCATGCTGCGCACCGCGCTGCTGCGCGCCGGCTTCACGCCGGTCGACGAAGCGAAGGCGCAGGTCGTCATCCGTGCATGCATCGGCGCCGGGACGTCGCCGTCGGCTGGGCGCGGCGGCAGCGGCGCGAGTTGCCGGGCGCGCCCGACGGCTTCGTGCTGGCGCCGCTGGCGGCGCGGGGGAAGCGCGAGCTCCTGGCGTGGGGCGTGGATGCGCGCGGCCTCGTCTACGCGCTGCTGGAGCTCGCGGATCGCGCCGATCACGCCGACGCGGGCGAGGACCCGCTGGCTGTGGCGGAACCCCTCGTCCTGGCGCCGGTCGCGCGACTGCGCGGCCTGTCGCGCTGCATCTCGAGCGAGGTCGAGGACCGCGGCTGGCTGCACGACCGGGAAGGGTGGCGCCGCTATCTCGACATGATCGTCGCCAACCGGTTCAACCGGGTCGCGCTGACGTTCGGCATGACCTACAACCACCCGTTCGACGACGAATTCCTGTCCGACGTCTACTGCCACTTCGCCTACCCGTTCCTGGTCGCCCCGGCGGGTTACGACGTTCGCGCCGCGGGGCTGTCGGACGCCGAGCGCGACGACAACCTCGACCTGCTGCGGTTCATCGGTCGCGAGGCGGCGCGCCGCGGACTGGATTTCCAGCTGGCGCTCTGGACGCACGGCGGCGACTTCGGCGCGCCGGGCAGGACGAACTACACGATCACCGGCGTCACGGCGGACAACCACGCGCGCTACTGCCGCGACGCGCTCGCGCAGATCCTGCGCGCGGTGCCGGAAATCTCCGGCGTGACGCTGCGCGTGCACATCGAGAGCGGAATACCCGAGGGCTCGCACGACTTCTGGGCGACGGTCTTCGACGGCGTCAAGCGCGCCGGCCGCACGATCGGGATCGACCTGCACGCCAAGGGCGTCGACCTCAAGCTCATCGACATCGCCCTCGCCACCGGCATGCCGGTCAACCTGTCGGTCAAGTATCTCGCCGAGCACGTCGGCCTGCCCTACCATCAGTCGTCGATCCGGCAGTTCGAGATGCCGCCGCCGCAGCCGATCGAGAGCAAGTGGGGCTTCAGCGAAGGCAGCCGCCGCTTCGTCCGCTACAGCTACGGCGATCTGCTGACCGAGAACCGCCGCTACAGCCTGTCGTTCCGCATCTGGCCGGGCACGCAGCGTGTCCTGTTGTGGGGCGATCCGGCGCTGGCGGCGGCGTACGGCACGCAGGCCGCGTTCTGCGGTGCCGCCGGCATCGAGCTCTGCGAGCCGCTGTCGTACAAGGGCCGCATGGGCAGCAGCGTTCCGGGCGGGCGGCACAACTACGTGCAGAGCGCGCTGGTCCAGAAGCACGACTGGATGAAGTACGCCTATCAGTATCGCGTGTGGGGGCAGCGCGGGCACGATGCCGCTGCGCCGCGCGACGGCTGGATGCGCTTCCTGCGCCGCCACTGCGGTGCCGCCGCCGAAGCGTGCGCGCAGGCGCTCGCCTACGCAAGCCGCGTGCTGCCGCTGGTCACGCTGACGCACGGGCCGTCGGTGTCCAACCACAACTACTGGCCGGAAATCTACGACAACCTTTCGCTGGTGTATCCCGGGGGGCGGTGGCCGTACGGGCACGACATGGCGGGACCGGCGCGCTTCGGCACCGCGCCGACGTTCGATCCGCAGCTCTTCGCCAACCCGGCGGAGTTCGCCGCCGAACTGCTCGAAGGCACGCGCTCGCGCCGCTTCACGCCGCTCGACGTCGCGCACTGGCTCGACCGCCTCGCGGAGAAGTCGTCGGCCGCGCTCGCCGCGGCGCGGCGTAGCGACGACGCGATGCGGCCCGAGGTCCGCCGCATCACCACCGACGCGGCCATCCTCGCGGGCATCGCGCGGTTCTTTGCCGCCAAGTTCCGCGCCGCGTGCGCATGGGAGCTCTACCTCTGCTGCAACGAACCCCGGTTCCGCGAGCGCGCGACGCTAGCGTACCGCGAGGCCGCCGCCGCCTGGCGGGAGTGCGTGCACGAGGCGGACGGCGTCTACCACGACGATCTCAGCTACGGCCCGCACCACTGGCTGCGCGGCAGCTGGAAGACGCGCCTGCCGGCGATACTGCGCGACGTGGCGGACATGGAATCGTGGAGCTCGCACTACACCGAGTTGCCGCCGGTGGACCGCGCGGCGGTGGCGCGCGCCACCGAAGCCCTCGCCCGCTGGGCGCCCGTGGCGTCGCGGACGACAGCGCACGACGCGCCGCAGACCTTCGTGCCGGGCAAGCCGGTGCGCATCGCGTGCGCGGGCGACGCGACGGCCGGCGAGGGCGTCACGCTGCACTATCGCCGCGTCAACCAGGCGGAAGGCTGGTGCAGCGTCGAGATGAAGCGCACCGGCGACCGGTTCACCGCCACCATACCCGCGGCCTACACCCGGTCGGACTTCGCGCTGATGTTCTACTTCTCGTGGATCGACGCCGGGCGCGTGGCGCTCGCCCCCGGCCTGCGCGACGATCTCGACAGCCAGCCGTACATGGTCATCCGGCAGGCCGGGTACGCCTGACCTGGGGTCGCGCCTCGTGCGGGCGAGTGCCGGCGCCCGGTCCGTCCGGCCGCGCGACGCCGGTCTCGCTGTTGGTCGTGCCGACCGGCACCGGGGTTGCCGAATTCGGCTGCGACGGCGACCGGCGATGCGATAATCCGCCCGGAGGCGAGCCACCCGCGGCGCGCAGGAGGTCACCATGCAAGCAAGCGCAGCAAAGCGCCTCAGGACGCTGATCGAGGCACCCGACATCCTGGTCATGCCCGGTGTCTACGACGGGTTCAGCACGCGCCTGGTGCGGCAGGCCGGCTACGCGGCAGCTTTCATCACCGGCAGCGGCATCAGCGAGAGCCGGCTGGGGCAGCCGGACGTCGGCATCATGGGCCTCGACGAGAACGTCGCCGCGGCGCGCGCGATCGCCGCGTGCTCGGACCTGCTGCTGATCGCCGACGGCGACACCGGCTATGGCAACGCCCTGAACGCCTATCACACGGTGCGCGCGTTCGAGCGCGCCGGCGTGGCCGGCCTGATGCTCGAAGACCAGGTGTGGCCGAAGCGCTGCGGCCATCTCAAGGGCAAGGAGGTGATCCCCGCCGACGAGATGGTGCAGAAGATCCGCGCGGCCGCCGCGGCGCGCACGGATCCGGATTTCGTCATCAAGTCGCGCACCGACGTGCTCGCGACCCACGGCCTCGCCGAGGCGATCCGCCGCCTCAATCTCTACGCCGAAGCCGGCGCCGACCTGCTGTTCGCGGATGCCGCGACGTCGGTCGAGCAGATCGCCACCATCGCGCGCAACGTGAGCAAGCCGCTGTCGGTGAACATGGGCTTCGGCATCCGCCAGCGCTCGACCACGCCGCTGCTGTCGGCGCGGCAGCTGCAGGACCTCGGCGTGGCCGCGGTGATCTACCCGCGGCTGCTCACCGCCTGCGCGCTGCGCGGCATGCAGCAGGGGCTTGCGCTGCTGGGCAGCTCGCTCGCCAGCGGCGAGGTCGTCGATCGGCCCGACGCGCTCGTCTCCTTCGAGGAGCTGCACGACATCATGGGGATGGCGGAGGTCGAGGACCTCGAGCGGCGCTTCCTCACGCCGGCGCAGCGCGAGGCGAAGTACGGGCGCGGCGGCGAAGTCGCGGTGATGCCCGGCGCGCAGCACGCGCCGGAGCGCCCGGTGTCGCAATGACGGCGCCGGCCGACGCGGCGCGCAGCGCGGCGCCCGCGGTCATCGCGATCGACTGCCACGCGCACGTGATGCGGCGCGACCTGCCGCTCGTCTCCGAGCGGCATTCGGCGCCGCTGCGCGACGTCACCGTCGACGAGTATCTCGCGGTGCAGGACACGCACGGCGTGTCGCACGGCGTGCTCACCGCGCCCAGCTTCTACGGCACGGACAACACACTGCTTCTCGCGGCGCTCGACGCGCATCCGGCGCGACTGCGCGGCACCGCGATCGTCGCGCCCGAGATCGACCGCGCGACGCTGGCCGGCATGGACCGGCGCGGCGTGGTCGGCATCCGCCTCAACTGGGTGCGCCGCGCGGCGCTGCCGGACGTCGTGTCGGCGGCCTACCGGCGACTGTTCGCCGCGGTGCGCGAGCTCGGCTGGCACGTCGAGATCTTTCTCGAGGGCGCCAAGCTCGCCGGCGTGCTGCCGCGCGTGCGCGAGTGCGGCGTCAAGGTCGTGCTCGACCATTTCGCGGCGCCCGATCCGGCGCTGGGCGTGAAGGATCCCGGATTCGTCGCCGCGCTCGCCGGCGTGCGCGCGGGAGACACGTGGGTCAAGCTGTCGGCGCCCTATCGCCTGGGCGGCGCCGACCCACAGCGCTACGTCGACGCGCTGCTGGCCGCCGGCGGCCCGGGGCAGCTCGTCTGGGCGAGCGACTGGCCGTTCGTCGGGCACGAGAGCACGATCACCTACGCGCAGGGCGTCGACTGGATTCGCGCCTGGGTCCCCGACGATGACGCGCGCCGCGCGATCCTCGTCGACACGCCCGCACGACTTTTCCGTTTCACCCCCGGCTGAAAGTGGGGTCAGACACCACTTCCCGGGAAGTGGGGTCAGACACCACTTGTCTGCAGGAAGTGGTGTCTGACCCCACTTTGACTCTATGACCTGTGTCGAGGAGGCAATCCCCATGTGCAAGCGGCACCTTTGCGGAATGTTCGTTGCGATTGCCCTTGGCCTGGCGGCATCCTCCGCGCTCGCGGCCGAGGCGCTGAAGCTCATCATCCCGACCGCCCCGGGCGGCGGCACCGACGGTTACTTTCGCGTGCTGGCGAGGGAGGCCGAGCCGTTCCTCGGCGAGCCAATCGTGCCGCTGAACGTGCCGGGGGCGGGTGGCACCATCGGCGTTGCGCAGATGGTGCGCGCCGCGCCGGACGGGCAGACCGTCGCTGCCGTGTGGCTCGGCCCGGTGACGGTCAGCCCCAACACGATGAAGGTGCCCTACACGCCGGCGGATTACATCCCGGTGATCCAGGTGTCGAGCGCGCCGTACGTGCTGTGCGTGCATCCGGAATTCCCGGCGACCGACGGCAAGGGACTGATCGCGGAGATCAAGAAGACTCCCGACAAGTACACGTACGGCAACGACGGTCTCGGCGGGCCCGGCCATCTCGGCACGGCGCGCATCCTGCGCGCGACCGGCGCGTCGGCGCGCGACGTGCCGTTCAAGGGCGCGGGCGACACGCTCACCTCGTTCCTGGGCCGCCACGTCGACATCTACGTCGGCTCGATCCCGCCGATCATGCCGCACCTGCAGGCGGGCAAGGCCAAGTGCCTGCTCGTGACCTCGGCCGAGCGGGTAGCGGCGCTGCCCGGGGCAGCCTCGCTGACCGACATCGGCATCCCGAACGAGGAGACGATCCTGTGGCGCGCGCTGCTGGCGCCGAAGGGCACGCCGCCCGAGCGCGTCGCCAAACTCGAAAGCGCGTTCGAGAAGGCCGCGAACTCCGTCGCCGGCCGGAAATTCCTCGACGACGCCGGCGAGCAGACCGCGATCAGGAAAGGCGCGGCGCTGCGCCGCTACATCGATGCCGAGTACGAGGCGATGGCGAAGCTCGCGAAGGCGCTCAACCTCGGGACGCAGTGACGCCGAGCACGAGGCGCCGGGGAAACGCGCGAAGGTGCGCAACCTCGTTTCGCCACGAGCGAGCGCGGGACCGCTCGCGGCGCGATCCGATGCCCCACGCAAAGGCATCCACCCGCCTGGCGCCTTGACGTTATGACGTCATGACGCTACTGTTCGCCCATGGAAGACTCCAAACGCGCCACCGTGTACTTCGATGCGTCGGTGCATCAGGCCCTGCGCCTGAAGGCCGCCGCGACCGATCGCTCGATTTCCGAGATGGTCAACGATGCGGTGAAGATCGCCCTGGCCGAGGATGCCGAGGATCTTGGTGCGTTTGATCAACGCAAGTCCGAGCGCAGCGTATCGTTCGAGTCGCTGGTTCGCGATCTGAGGAAGCGTGGTCGAATTTAGGCTCCTGATAAAGCCGTCGGCCGTAAAGGAGATCGAGGCTGTCGGCACCAAGCGTGACCGTCAGCGAATCGTCAGGCGTATTCAATCCCTCGCGACCGAGCCACGTCCTCCGGGTTGCGAAAAGCTTGCCGGGCCATCCGCTCTCTTCCGCGTTCGGCAAGGTCAATATCGCGTCATCTATTTGGTCGATGACGTGCAGCATGCCGTCGAAATCATCAAAGTCGGCCATCGTCGTGAGGTGTATCGCAGCACCCCCTGACCCGGCGCGCGACGCGCATGGGCGTAGCCCGGGTTGAGCGCAAGCGAAACCCGGGTGGTCTAGGCAAGGGGCACGATGGCCCCGGGTTTCGCCTGTGGCTCAACCCGGGCTGCGCGATTGCTCGACGCAATCAGGCATCCGCGTGCCCCGGACCGTCCAGCACGCGCATCCCCTTCGCATAGACGTCGTCGAAGATCGCTTCGAGCCCGGGATGCGCGCCGCGCAGCCCGTCGATGACGTCGTTCGCCCATTGCAGGTACTCGCGCTTGCGCGCGAGCGTCCAGTTGGCGGGCGGCGCGGCGATGATGTCGTAGACGTTGCAGATCTTGTCGGCGAGCTTGACCAGCTTGGCGCGATCCGACAGCGTGCGGGCGTGCTGGACCTGCGCCTGCTTGCGCGCCGCCTTGTCGATGTTCTTGTCGTCGGTGACTTCGAGCACGACCGACGTGATGATCTCGCCGAAGGCCACGCGCAGTTCCGCCGCCGTCGTGTTGGTGTCCTCGATCGTGTCGTGCAGCAGCGCCGCGCAGAGCACCGCGGTGTCGTCGACGCCCTCGCGCTTGAGCAGGTTGGCGAGCGCGATCGGGTGATTGATGTAGGGCGAGGCCTCGGCGTCCTTGCGCCGCTGGTTGCGGTGCTTGTCGGCCGCGAAGGCGACGGCCTCGAGCAGTTGCGCCAGCGGGTCGGCGTGCATCGGCTTGCTATCTCCCGGGCGCGGGATGGATGTTGTCGACCCAGTGCACGTTCTCGGGATTGGGCTCGACCGCCGGCAGGTCGAGGTTCACCACGACCGGCTCCTGCCCGCTCCTCACCAGCACGCAGGAGAGCGGCTCGTCGTCGTTGGCGTTGATCTCCTGGTGCGGCACGAACGGCGGCACGTAGATGAAATCGCCGGGGCCGGCCTCGGCGACGAACTCGAGGCGGTCGCCCCACTTCATGCGCGCGCGTCCGCTGACCACGTAGATCACGCTCTCGACCGGACCGTGATGGTGCGCGCCGGTCTTGGCCTTGGGGTGGATCACGACGGTTCCCGCCCACAGCTTCTCGGCGCCGGCGCGCGCGTGGGTGATCGCCGCCGCGCGGTTCATCCCTGGCGTCTGCGCGGTGTTGGTGTCGAGCTCGTTCGCGCGCACGACCCGCACGCCGTGCAGGCGCCATGGCGATTCGGTCGGTTGGGACATGGCGGTGGCTCCGTGTTGCGTCAACCCTTGCCGCCGGCTTCGTGCAGCGACGGCGTGACGCGGGCGTGCGCGAGGTATTCGCGCAGGTGCTGGACGTCCTGGCGGCCGAGCGAGTTGCCGCCGTGCGGGCGATGCAGGATGCCCTCCGCGCCGTTCAGCTTCACGCGCACGCGCGTGCCCGACAGCGATTCGAGCGTGGCGCCCAGGTGGCGCAGCAGCGACTCGATCTCGCGCCACTGGATGTTGCCGCTGATGGGGTCGTGGAAGATCGCGCGGATGAGGTTGTCGTGTTTGTGGCTCATGGCGGGCGGGCGTGTCGGGGTCGGAGGACGGGCCGGCGCAGGACGCGGAATCCGGTGCGCTGCACCTGCCGATATTATGCGCCGGGCGACGGCGCGCGAGGGGCAGGGCTACGCATCCCGCTCCAGGTAGCTCTGGAACACGCCGACGTGGACGAGCGCCGCGTCGGCCGCGTCGTGCCAGAGGTCCTGGCTGCGAAAGCGCACGTCGTAGGTGGGCTCGTCCTGCGCCTCGACGCCGTGGGCGTGGGCGTCGGGGAAGGGGTAGGGCGGCGACACGCCCACCACCACGCCGGGCTTGCCGCGGATGTATCCGGGCATCCGCACGTGGCCCGGCACGTAGTCGTTTTTCACCCGCACGCGGTCGCCGGGCTCGAAGCGCTCGCGGGCGGGCGCGTTGCCGCGCCCCGGCGCGCTCGGCCCGGAGAGCGGGAAGCTGCCGCCGGCGCGCTGCTCGAGTTCCTCCCGGCTCACGACGCCCTTCTCGACGCACAGCGTGGCGAGGCCGGTGAGCGAGCGCTCGTAGTAGCTCGCCGTCAGATAGTGGCGCGGCTCCATGCGCTCGATCGCGTGGCGGTACTCGTCCATGTTGATGATGCCGAGGCGCACGGCGAACGCATAGAGCGAATTGGCGCGCACCTCCCAGTCGGCGTGGAATGCCGTCGCGTTGCGCGTGTAGCGCACCGGGCCGAAGCCCTGCCTGCCGCCGAGGTCGTGCATGCCGTCCATGGTGGGGCTCCGGTCAGAGGCGCGCGACGCCGATCAGCGCGTCGCGCGTCACGATGGCGGCCAGCTTCTCCTCCGGCCAGCCGAGGGTCCCGGGCGGCTGCTCCGGCAGCACCATGTAGCGGGTGTCCGCGGTGGTGTCCCAGACGCGGATCCCGACCTCCGGCGGCAGGTCGAGGCCCATCTCCTTCAGCACCGTGCGCGACTCGCGCACGACCCGCGAGCGGTATTCGAGGTCCTTGTACCAGTCGGGCGGCAGCCCGATCAGCGTGAACGCCGTGCACGAGCACAGCGAGCAGCAGATGACGTTGTGCACCGCGGGCGTGTTCTCCAGCACCACGAGGTGCCGATGGTGCCTTGGCATCGAGAGGCCGAGCTCGGCGACGGCCGCGCGGCCGTCGGCGAGCAGGCGCGCGCGGAACGCCGGGTCGGTCCAGGCCCTGGCCACGACGCGCGCGCCGTTCTGCGGAACCCACTGCTCGACGGCGAGGTGGCTCAGCTCCGCGACGGCTTGCGTCGCGTTCAATCCGCGCGCGTCGAGCGCCGCCTGCAGGGCATCGACCCGCTGCTCCATGGAGGCGGTGCGCTGGATCACGGGATCCTGATCGGCCATGTTCTTCGCTCCTGGCAGCGCCGGGTGTTACCCAGCGCGGATCGGGCCAGTATTCCGCGCGACCCGTCCGGCGTCAACCGGCGGCGGAGGCGGAAGGCGTGGGGTCGACCGAAAAATTATCAATAATTATATTGACAAATACTGCGAACACGCCATAATCCGGGGCGATCGCCCATTCGATGGCGAAGGAGGAGCCCATGAAAAATCCGTCCCCGGCGACCGCGGCGTTCATCCGCCGCGCGACCGTCGTTCTATGCGCCGCGATCGTGGCGCTGACCCTGCTTGCCGCCCCCGCCCCTGCCACGGCGCAGGAGATCACGCTGTGGTCGCACTGGGCCGCCGAGAAGATCAAGCGCGATTTTGTGGAAGACGCCATTCGCCAGTTCGAGGCCGCCAATCCCGGCGTCAAGATCAAGGCCTCTTGGTACGAGAAGACAGCCCTGTATGCCGCGCTGAAGACCGCGCTGCGCGCGGGCCAGGCGCCGGACATCTTCTACGCGGAGCCGGACCAGACCGAGTACATGGAAAATGGCCTGTTGCTCGATCTGTCGGCGCTCAACTGGAATGCGGTCGAGCCGTGGGCCAGGGACATCTGGACCTACAAGGGCAAACCCTACGGCTTTCCGCTGGAAGCATGGACGGTCGAGGTCTACTTCAACCAGAAGATGATGCAGGAGTTGGGCGTGCCGATCTCGGCGTCCAAGCAGATCGATGCGGCGCAGTTCCTTGACCTCACGAAGAAGGCGCGCGCCAAGACCTGGACGCCGATGTCGCTCGGCGTGGGCGACCGGCCGTTCCCCGGAGCCCACCTCACGCACGAAGCGCTGCTCCAGAAACTCGGCATCGACGATTACGGCAAGTTGCTGGCCGGCAAGCTCCCGTGGACCGATCCGCGCGTCGCCGATACGCTGCGCTACATCAGGTCATTGGTGGATGCGGGCCTGCTGCCCACCAGCTTCACCAGCCTCAAGCTGGGCGAAGCGCATACCTACTTCCACACCAATCCGGGCTCGCTGATGTTCCTCAACGGGAGCTTCTACACGTCGCGGGCGTTCAATCCACCGGACAAGGGCGGGCAACCGGCCGGGTTCCCGCTCGGCATCATGCGTTTCCCGGCGATCGCCAATGCCGCGTGCAACAACTGCAAGACCATGGCTGTCGGCGGAAGCTACGTCGTCAATGCGGCGACCAAGCTGCCGAAGCAATCGATCGCCTTCCTCAACTCCATGGCCACGCCGGAGATGGGTAACCGCTGGCTCGAGAACGTGCTGGTGCAGACCGGCATCAAGACCGACCCGTCGAAGATCGCGGGGCCGCACGCCGCCTATTTCCGCGAGCTCGCGGCGGTCAACGCCGGCGCCAAGTACTTCTTCGGCATGCCGTCCCAGGTGATGCAGGGCAAGCCGAAGGAAGCGTTCACGCAGATCTTCAACAACGCCTTCCCCGCCGGCTCGATCAGCGTCGAGGACGCGGTCAAGCAGATGGCCGCCGCCTTCCAGTAGAGCCGCGGCCGGGTCGCGCGCCTGCATCGACGTGACCCGCGCATCGCGCATGGTCCGTTCCGCCGATCGCCCTCCGTGGGGGGCGATCGCCGCGTTCCTGCTGCCCGCGCTCGTGATCTACACGGCACTGACCGCGTACCCGGTCGCGCGCACCTTCTGGAACAGCCTGCACAAGGTGCTGCCCAATCGCCCCGACGAGTTCGTGGGGCTCGCCAACTACGCGGCGCTGCTGTTCTCCGACGACGTGTTCTGGCGTTCGGTGCGCAACACCCTGGTGTGGTCCATTGCCTCGCCGCTGATCGAAGTCGGGATCGCGCTGCTGCTGGCGATGGCGCTGTATGCCAGGGTGCCGGGCGCGCGCTTCTTCCGGATCGCGTGGTTCACGCCGGTGCTGATGTCGTACGTCGTCGTCGGCATCCTCTGGGTCTGGATCTACAACTACGACTGGGGCGCGGTCAACGCGATGCTGCGTTTCGCGGGCCTCGGCAGCCTCGCCCGCGCATGGCTGGGAAAGCCCGAAACGGCGCTGCCGGCGCTGATCTTCGTCACCAGCTGGATGTGGACCGGATTCAACATGGTGGTGCTGCTGGCCGCGCTGCATTCGCTGCCGTCGGAAGTCATCGAGGCCGCCGAGCTCGACAACTGCGGTTGGGGCGCCAAGCTCTGGCACGTCATCATGCCGCTGGTCAAGCCGACGTTGCTCAACCTGCTGGTGCTGTCGTTCATCGGCAAGATGAAGATCTTCGACCTGGTCTGGATCACCACCAAGGGCGGTCCGTTGTGGTCCACCGAAACGGTGTCGACCTACCTCTACAAGCGCGCCTTCGAGTGGTCCACGTTCGATCTGGGCTATCCGTCGACGATCGCCGCCGTCTGGTTCGTGATCATCATGGTCTCGGTGCTGGCGCTGACACGCCTGCTGCGGACCCGAGACCGGCTGGAGTACTGACGGTGGCTGCGATGCTCGCCCGCGCGATGCTCGTGCTGCTGCTCGCGGCCTACACCGCCTTCGCCGCCGGCCCGTTCGTCTGGGCCGCCATGATGTCGCTGCGCACCACCACCGAGATCTCGCGCAATCACTTCGGGCTGCCCTTCCCCGCGCACTGGGAGAAATTCGGGCAGGCGTGGTTCAACTCCAATTACAGCGTCTACTTCACCAACAGCGCGCTCGTCGTGGTGACGGCCGTGGCGGTCCTGACCTTCGTGGGCGCAATGGCCGCGCATTGCCTCTCCCGCTACAAGTTCACGGGGAACCGCTTCATCTACTTCCTGATCTTCTCGGCCATCATCTTTCCGCCGCAGATCACCATCATCGCGCTGTTCCAGACGCTGGTGACCTACGGGCTCTACAACAGCCTGGTCGGCCTGACGCTGGTCTACATTGCCCTGCAGCTGCCGCTCACCGTGTACATCCTCGAGAGCTTCTTCGCGCGGATTCCCGCCGATCTCTTCGATGCGGCGCGGATGGACGGCTACTCGGAGTGGGCGATCTTCTGGAAAGTCAGCCTGCCGATCGCGCTCCCGGCGCTCGCCACCACGGTGATCCTCAACACGATCCTCCTGTGGAACGAGTTCCTGTACGCGGTGGTCCTGATCACCGACGAGGACAAGCGCACGCTGCCTCTGGGCATCCAGCGTTTCATGGGCGACCAGCTCGAGGACGTGGGCATGATCGCCACGGGACTGATGATCGCCGTCATTCCCATCGTGCTGATCTACGCATTCTTCTCGGAAAAGCTGATCCAGGGCATGACCGCCGGAGCCGTGAAATGAGCGCCGCCGGGCCGCCCCAAGGCGCGAGCCCCCCTCGGGGGGAACGGCGCGCAGCGCCGATCGGGAGGGATCACACAATCATCGTCGTCGATGCAACGACCGTCGAACGGATTCAATCATGGCTACGCTGACGCTCGACCGCCTGTCCAAGCGCTACGCCAGCGCGCACGAGGTGGCCGTCCACGACGTGAGCTTCACCGTGGCCGACGGCGAGTTCATGGTGCTGCTCGGGCCCTCGGGCTGCGGCAAGTCCACGACGCTGCGCATGGTGGCGGGGCTCGAGTCCATCACCTCCGGGACCCTGGCGATCGACGGCGTGCCGATGAACGACGTTCCCGCCAAGGACCGCGACATCGCCATGGTCTTTCAGTCGTATGCGCTGTATCCGCACATGACCGTGTACGACAACCTCGCATTCGGGCTTCGCCGCCGGTCGATGCCGGGCGCCGAGATTGCCCGTCGCGTCGGCGACGCCGCGACGATGCTGGGACTCGATCCGCTGCTGCAGCGCAAGCCCCATGCATTGTCGGGCGGTCAGCGGCAGCGGGTGGCGCTGGGACGCGCGATCGTCCGCGACCCCAAGGTATTCCTGTTCGACGAACCGCTGTCGAACCTGGATGCCGCGCTGCGCGTGGGCATGCGCGGCGAACTCTCCGCGCTGCATCGCCGCCTGTCGGCCACGATGCTCTACGTCACGCACGACCAGGTGGAAGCAATGACGATGGGCGACCGCATCTGCATCATGCAGGGCGGCAACGTCGCGCAGATCGGCGCCCCGCTGGAGGTCTACGCCGCGCCCGCCAATACGTTCGTGGCAGCCTTTCTCGGCAGTCCGGCCATGAACCTCATGCCCGCGACCCTGGGCACGGACGACGACGTTCTGCACGTCGGAACGCAGGCGCTCGCCTTGTCCGGCGCACTGCGCGCCGCTGCGGCGCGGTCGCCCGCCCGGGACGTGCTCTTCGGCATCCGCCCGGAAGACCTTCACCCCGGCCCGGGGGCGGCGTCGCTGCAGGCTCGCGTCCTGGACGTCGAGCCCCTGGGTGCGGAAACCATCGTCCGCCTGTTGCCGGACGGCATCGCGACCGAAGTGCTGATGCGCGTTCCGCGCACGTTCGCCGGCAACGCCGACGAGATCGCCACCGTGGCGGTCGACCTGGATGCTTCCCACCTTTTCGACCCGACGACGACCCGTCGGATATAGACGTAGACCTCCCCCCTCGCCTCTTGAAGGAATGCCATGGCCGACTCCTCCGCCGCACTCACGATCCGTCGCGATTTCGCGCGGGTGCCTTCGACCACGCTCGACCGCGTTCGCGGCGCTTCGACAGGCTGGGTCGTCGATGCCAATGGCCGGCGTGGCGCGCTGGACTGGCGCCTGCGGCCGCTGACGCAGGCCACCCGATTCGCCGGTTCGGCGCTGACGGTGCACAGCCGCGCTCGCGACAACCTGGCGCCCTATGCCGCGCTGGCCTTCGCCAAGCCGGGTGACGTCCTGATCATCGCCGCGGACGGCTACGAGGAGGCGAGTGTGGCCGGCGATGTGCTGCTCGGCATGGCCCGCAATGCGGGCGTCGTGGCGCTGATCACCGACGGCATGGTGCGCGACATCGACGGTCTCAACGCCGTCGGCATTCCCGTGTTTGCGCGCGGCCTGTCGCCCAATTCGCCCTACAAGGACGGTCCGGGCGAGATCGGCCTGCCGGTCGCCATCGGCGGCATCGTCGTCAATGCCGGCGACCTCGTCGTCGGCGATCAGGACGGCGTCGTGGTCGGTATCCGCGCACCGTGTCGACCAGGTGGTGGCCGAGCTCGACGCGGTGGCGGCCAAGGAGAAGACGATGGACGGTTGGGTGCGCGACGGGCGCCAAGTTTCCCGCATGGCTGGACGCCACCATGGCGGCCAAGGGCGTGCGCTACGTCGACTGACATCCCATGCCCAAGGTCTTCTACAATTCGCACGCGACGCCGGACGTCTACGCCATCATCCGCGCCGCCGCGCCGCAGGGATACGAGCTGCTGACGCTCGATGCCGAGTCGGACGCCGAGCGTTGCGCCAAGCTGGCGGTCAGCGACGTGGCGATCGTTGCCGCCACGCCGTTGCGCAAGGCGCTGATCGACGCCGCCCCCGGTCTGCGCCTCGTCCAGCACCAGGGTGTCGGCTGGCAGGACACGGTCGATGCGCCGGCTTTGTTTGCGCGGTCCATCCGGCTCGCTCTCACGCCAGAAGGGACGACGGTCGGCGTGGCCGAGCATGCGATCCTGCTGATGCTTGCCGGCTGCAAGCTGCTGCCCTTCGCCGACAGCGAACTGCGCGCAGGCCGCTTCCACATCAATGCCCTGCGCCCCTTCTCCTTCGAGCTCGCGGGTCGCACCGTGGGCTATCTCGGCTTTGGCCGGATCGGCCAGGCCGTGGCGGAGCGCCTGCGCGCGTTCGGCTGCTTCGCCATCTATCACGATCCTGCGCTCGCCGAGGATCCGGCGCGCGACGCTGCACTTGCGGCGCGCCGAGTCTCCTTGCCGGAGCTGCTGCGGGAGTCCGACGTGCTGTCGATCCACGTGCCCCTTACCCCCGCCACGAAAGGGCTGATCGGGCGCGACGCCATCGCACAGATGAAACCGAGTGCGATCCTGGTCAACACGGCGCGCGGCGGCATCGTCGACGAGGATGCCCTGGCCGACGCACTGGCCGAAGGCCGCCTCGCGGCGGCCGGGCTGGACGTGTTCGCCAAGGAACCCCCGGACCCGGCCCACCGGCTGTTCGCATTGCGCAACGTGGTCGTCACGCCGCATGTTTCCGCCGGCACGCGCGACGCCCTCGCCGCCAAGATGCGTGCCGCGTTCGCCAACATCGAGCGCTTCTATCGCGGCGAGGCCCTCGCCAACGAGGTACTCTCCCGATGATGCACGGCGCCATCGACACGCACGCCCACATCCTCGACCCGCATCGGTTCCCGTACTCGGCCGATGCCGCCTATCGTCCGAGCGGCCAGGAGATCGCCCCCGTGGAGCGGTTCCTGGCCGTGCTCGATGCCCACGGCATCGCGGGCGGCGTCGTCGTGCAGCCGACCAGCGGGTACCTGTTCGAGAACGCGGTGACGCTCGATGCGGTGACCCGCGGCGCCGGGCGCCTGCGGGCCGTCGTGCGCGTCGACCCCACGCGGGCCAGGAGCGACGAGTCGCTGCTCGACGTCGAGGCTGTCGCCGGGGCGCGTCTCGACCTGATCGGCGACGGCACGCACGCACTCGACGCGCCGGGCAATCGCCGCCTGCTTGCGGCGTTGAAGGAACGCTCCAAGATCCTGGTGGCGCAGGTCGAAGGCGATCAGCTCGCCGCTGCGCTGCCGGCGCTGCTTGCATCGGGCGTGGCCGTCTGCGTGGACCACTGCGGGCGGCCCGATCCGCGCCTGGGCGTGAACCAACCCGGTTTCCAGGCGTTGCTGGCGCTCGGCCGCGAAGGCCACGCCGTCAAGCTGTCCGGACCTTTCAGGTTCTCGCGCGAAGCCCCGCCGTACCGCGATGTGCTGCCTTTCGTGGCGGCGCTGCTCGACGTGTTCACGCCGGCACGGTGCTGCTGGGGTTCGGACTGGCCCTACCTCCGGGCCGAGGGCCGGCTCGATTACGGCCCCGGCCTTCGCCTGCTCGAGTCATGGCTGCCGGACGCCGCGGCGCGGGCGAGCGTGCTGTGCGATACGCCGCGCCGGCTGTTCGGATTCTCCGGCGATCCGCAACGACGCTAGCGGCTGCGAGATGCTGCGAGTCGCGCTCGCCGGCGCAGGAATGGTCAGCCGGCATCACCTGCGGGCCTGGGCCGTGACGCCGAGCGCGACCGTGGTCGCGATCGCCGACCCGGACGCCGTGCGCGCCAGGGCGCGGGCCGCCGAGTTCGGCATCGCGACATCGTTTGCCAGCACGGAGGAAATGCTGGACACGTTGCGGCCCGACGCGCTCGACGTAGCGGCGGGCCACGCCGCCCACCGGCAACTGTGCCTCGCGGCGGCCGAGCGCGGGATCGCGGTGCTCTGCCAGAAGCCGCTCGGGCCGACCTTGGCCGAAGCGCTCTCCATCGTCGACGCGGTGGGCTCGCGGACGCGCCTGATGGTCCACGAGAACTGGCGGTTCCGGCCGTGGTACCGGCAGGCTGCGGCCTGGATCGGTGAGGGAGCCATCGGCGCGCCGCGGCGGCTGACGCTATCCGCACGATCCTCGGGCTTCCTGCTGCGCGATGGCAAGCAGGCCGCACTGGAGCGGCAGCCGATGCTCGCTCACGTCCCTCGGCTGATGATCGGGGAGGTTCTCGTCCACCACCTCGACGTGGCCTGTTGCCTGGTGGGCGCGCTGCAAGTGACCGGGGCCTCGATCGAAGGGCGGATCGCGGGGATTGCCGGAGAGACCGCGGCGCGGATTTGGCTGGAGGGCCAAGGGGTGCACGCGGTGGTCGAGGGAGACATGGCAGACCCGGATGCCGCCGCGCCGGTGACGGACTCAATGCACCTGGAAGGCACGGATGGCGCGATCACGCTTGACGGCTGCCGCCTGTCGCTCGCCGGGCGCCGTGCGCAGCAACTGGATTTCGATCTCGATGCCGGCTACCAGGGCTCCTACGATGCGGCGATCGCGCATTTCGCCGGCGCGCTCCTCGGGCAGCAGCCCTTTGCCACGCCGCCGGACGTCCACCTGCGGATACTCGTCCTGGCGGAGGATGCCTATCGCCACGCGTCCGCGACCGGCAGGGCCTGAGGACCGTCAGGTCTGCCGCTTGCGTCGCGTCGGCGGCAGGGCCTCGGCCCAGCCCTGCATCGACATGTAGACACGTTTGGACGGCCGCGTGTGCTCCACGCACAGGCGCACGAGGCCGGCACGGTCGCCTTTCTTCAATGCGGCGATCATCGCCTTGTGCTCGTCGCGCGCCCGTCGCGCCAGGAACGGATTGACCATGACGTGGCAGCGAAATCCGAGCGACATCTGCGCATAGTCCCGGATCGACTGCAGCAGGAACCGGTTGCCGCACGCTTCGAACAACGCTTCGTGAAAGGCCGTGTTCGCCCGGTGAATGCCCGCGGGATCGCCGGCCTCGACCGCCTCGCCATGCGCTTCGTGCAGGCCCTCGAGCTTGCGCAGCAGCGCCGGCGGAGCCGGCATGGGTATGAGCGCCGCCGCATGGGCGTGCAGCATTTCGCGCACGGCGCAAATCTGCTCGACCTCGTCGCGGCTGAAATCCCTGACCACGGTGCTGCGTCCGCGCACGCGAACGACCATGCCCTTGCGTTCCAGCTCGACGAGGACCTGGCGCACGACATGGCGCGTGGCGCCGAAGCGGCCGATCAGCTCATCCTCGATCAGGCGCTCGCGGGTGCGCAGCCGCCCGAACAGGATGTCCTCTTCGAGCGCGGCCACGATGCTGCCCAGAGCCTTGGGTCTCCTCGCCATCGCGGCAGTATCGCGCCGCCCCGGGGAAACGGCAATCCGGCGTCGATTGCCTGAGCACCTTCTCGTGCCGAAAGGCGCGGCGTGTGCCCGTCGTGCAACGCGTGCGTGCCCTCGCTTCCTCGTCGACATCGGCCCGGGCAGGCCGCCAAAAAGAATCGGGCACGCGGCCCGATTCTTCATGCATGGTGTTGAAACGAATCAACACATGACGCGTTACTGCTTCTTGGCGGGGTCCGCGGCTGGCGCTGCGGCTGCGGGCTTCTTCTCTTCCATCATCTTCTTGCAGTCGGCCTTCATCTTGTCGTCGGCCTTCTTCGGGTCCATGTCCTTGCAGGCTTGCATCATCTTGGCCTTGTCGGCGTCGCTCATGGCGCCGCCGTGGGAGGCTGCGAAGGCGCCCACGGAAGCGCTCGCAAAGGACACGGCAATCAACGTCGAGAGAAGCTTGTTCATGTATAGACTCACTGGTTTGGGTTGGGTAGGAACGTTCGAACTGAACGCGCGCGTGAGTGTATAGCAAGCATGACCGCAAGTCACCCCATTAACCTCCTGTTTCCAAAGATCATTGCGGGGCCCCAGAAGGCCCTGGCGGTGCTTGCCCTGGTCGGGACCTGGCTGGCGCCCGTGGACCTGCCGGCCGCCCCGCGGCTGCCGACCGATCCGGCCGAGGTGCTGGAGCGCCTGCCGCTGCGGCCCGGCGACGCCACCGTGCGCGAGCTGGCCGAGCTTCGCGCGGCCGTGACCCGGGCGGCCAGGGAGGCCCCGGCCGATCCGCTCCCCGCGACGAAGCTGGCCGGCCGCTATTACGACCTGGCCATTGCGCGCGGTGACCCGCGCTACATTGGCTATGCCGATGCCGTCATGGCGCCGTTTGTCCGGAGCCAGGACCCCGGCGTGCTGACGGTGCGCGGGCAATTGCGGCAATACCGGCACGATTTCGACGGCGCGCTGGCGGATTTCGCCGGCGCGCTCGCAGCCGACCCGCAGTTTGCCCTGGCCCATGCCTGGCGCGGCGCCATCTATCTGGTGCAGGCCGACTATGCGGCGGCCAGGGCCGAATGCGAGGCCCTGCGGGCGCTGGATCGCGCCACGCTCTACGGCGGCTGCATCGGGCTCGCGCGTGCCTATGGCGGCCAGCTGGAAGCCGGCGCCGCCGCCCTGCAGCGCGCGCTGGACGAGACCCGTGACCCGGGCAACCGGCTGTGGCTGCTCACGCGCCTGGGCGAGGTGGCGGCCTGGCGCGGCCAGCCGGACAAGGCGGAGAAACATTTCCGCGCCGCGCTGGCGCTGGGCATCGACGATGGCTACCTGCTGGCCGCCTGGAGCGACTTCCTCCTCGACCAACGGCGCCCCGAAGAAGTCGTGAAATGGCTGGCCAGCTGGGAAGCCTCCGATGGCTTGCTGCTGCGCCTCGCGCTGGCCGAAACCGCGCTCGCGCTGCCCGCCGCCAAGGCGCACGTGCAGGCGCTGGCGGACCGGTTCGCCGCGGCCAAAGTGCGCGGCGACACCACCCACCGCGCCGAAGAGGCGCGCTACCAGTTGCATCTGGAGGAAAACGCCGCCGCCGCGCTCGCCCTGGCGGCCGCCAACTACCAGGTGCAGCGTGAACCGCGCGACGCCCGCGTGTTGCTGGAAGCGGCCATCGCGGCGAACGATGCCGCCGCCGCGCAGCCGGCGCGCGACTGGCTGCAATCGAGCGGATTCGAAGGCGCGCAGATGAGGCAACTCGGCGCGGCGTCGGCCCGGGCGCAGGCCGGCGTGCCCGCGCCGCAATCCGGCAAGCGGGAAGCCAGGCCATGATGCGGCTGGGGGTGCTGCTGGCGGTCCTGATTGCGCTCTGCGCATGTGCTCCCACGCCGGCCCTGGCGCACAAGGCCAGCGACAGCTACCTCGTGCTGCAGGTGAAGGGCCAGGAAGTGGCCGGCCAGTGGGACATCGCGCTGCGCGACATCGACTTCGCCATCGGCCTCGATGCCGATGGCGACGGCGACATCACATGGGGCGAGGTCCGCGCGCGCCATGCCGACATTGCCGCCTGGGCAATGGGTCGGCTGAAGCTCGAGCGCGGCGGCGAATGCGCCTTGCAGGTGGCGGAGCACCTGGTGGACGACCACACCGACGGCGCCTACGCGGTGCTGCGCTTCACCGGCACGTGCCCGTCCCGCACGCAGCCGCTGGCGCTCACCTACCGCCTGCTGTTCGACATCGACCAACTGCATCGCGGCCTGCTGCGGCTGGAGCTCGATGGCGTCTCGCACACCTCGGTGCTGGGGCCGGACAGCGGCGTGCTCGAGGTGCAGGCCGGCGAGACTTCGCGGCTGGCGCAGTTTGCGCAGTACCTGGTGGAAGGCATCGGGCACATCTGGATCGGCTTCGACCACATCCTGTTCCTGTTGTCGCTGCTGCTGCCCGCCGTGCTGGTGCACGAACGGCGGCGCTGGACGGGCGTGGGGTCGTTCCATGCGGCGCTGGTGGAGGTGCTGTGGGTGGTCACCGCCTTCACCGTCGCGCATTCGATCACGCTGTCGCTCGCGGCGCTGCAGATCGTCGAGCTGCCGTCGCGCCTGGTGGAATCGGCCATTGCCGCCTCGGTGGTGCTGGCGGCGGCCAACAACCTGTGGCCGGTGGTGGAGCGCCGGCGCTGGCTGGTGGCGTTCAGCTTCGGCCTGATTCACGGCTTTGGCTTTGCCAGCGTGCTCACCGAGCTCGGCCTGCCCAGGGACGCGCTGGTGCTCTCGCTGCTGGGGTTCAACGCGGGCGTGGAAGTCGGCCAGCTGGCCATCGTTGCAGTCTTCCTCCCGGTCGCCTATCTGTTGCGAAACACGCCGCTGTACCGCAAGGGCGTGTTCGTGGGCGGCTCGGTCTTCACCATGCTCGTGGCGCTGGTGTGGCTGGCGGAGCGGGTGTTCAACCTGAAGCTGATCAGTGCCTAGCCGGCGCGGCGCATCACGTCCAGCGTGAGTTTCAACAGCCGCGCGAGCGCATCCGGGTCGGGCAAGGCATCTTCGGTGACGCCGATCGCGCGCAGGTAGGTGGCGCAGGCGCGGATCGTGCGCGCCCGCGTGGCGAGCGGCACGCTCGCATAGCGCGAGCCGAGCGCCGCGCGCAGCGCGTCCGCGAGCGCCAGGCCCAGCGTCTCCTGCAGCAGCGAGTCGTCGGCGTCGAACACGCGCATCGCGCCCTGGCCGGTGAGCAGCCAGTGCAGGTTGATGCGCCGCGCCGCGGCGATCTTCAGCAGATACTCCTGCGTGGCCGAGCCGCGGCGCTCGGCGTTGGACACCGTGTTCTCGTGCAGGCCCAACTCGGCGGCGAACGCCTTCTGCGTCGCGGCGCCGCGGACGAGCTTCAGGCGCTCGGAGAGCGTCATGCCCGGCGCTCGTCCGGAGTCACCGGCGGGCGCGGCCGGTCGCCGGCCGACGCAGCGTTCGCGGCCGCCGGGCCTGCCGGCGGCCTGACGTCAAGATCTGTGTGTTGCATTTTTGCCCGTCCATCGGCGGATTCCGCGATCCATTGCTTGCCTTGCGCCGCGCGCAATATTAACACTGCCGAACTGTCTCACGAGGCGTCCTCTTTCATGGACTTTCACCAACACATCGCTGCAATCGCCCTGTCCGCGCCGACGCGCCGGATCCGGCCCGCCCATGGCGGCGCGCCGGCTTCGACGACGGCCCTGCCAGGCGTCGGCATGCCGCGGGGCCGCTCGTCGCAGCGCGGTTTCGCAGGCAAGCGCAGCTGCAACGGGCGAGGCCCGGGTTCCGTGAAGGAGAGCGACGTGTAGTCGTCGCCACGCTCCGCAGCGAAGCCCGGTCCGCCCAGAAGGCACCGGGCTTTTTCTTTGCCGCAGGGCGGGCAAGCGCGATGGGCTAGGTCCGGTGTGCCACAAGATCTGACGATAGTGAGGCACACGAAATGACGAGGTTGCTGGAAGAGCTGGAACGCCCGCGCGGCCGCGAGGACTGCCGGCTCGTGCGGGCGGGGCGCGAGGGCACGTACTGGCAGGCGGCGGACGGGCTGATCGTCCGGCTGACCGCGGCGGAGACCGCCGCCGAAGCGGAAGCGGCCCAGCGCGCGCTGCTGGCGCTGGCCTGCCGCGAGGCGGCGGGCCGCTGAGGTTTCCTGGCGGGTGAAGCAAAGCAGGGAACGGCGATTTCGAGCGCTGTGCGCGGCGCTCCCAACCGACATTGCGGGATCGCCGCCGCACGGCAACGTGCGGTCACCAGTCGCGAAGGCCCGGCGGATTCCCCCCCGCCGGGCCCGTGACGAAAGCTCAGCGGTGCTGCGATTGCAGGGCAGCCCCGGGTTTCGCTGCGCTCAACCCGGGCTACAGGAATCCGATCGACAGCCAGGGCACCGCGGCGATGATCACCAGCGCGACGAACAGCGCGACCAGGTAGCGCCACACGCGGCGGCATGCGCTTCGTCGGGCGACACCTGGCCGATCGCGCAGGCGGCGTAGAAGCCGACGCCGAACGGCGGCGCGAACAGGCCGATGCCCATCGCGAAGATGACGACCATCGCGTAGTGCACCTCGTGCACGCCGAGCGCGCGGGCGATCGGAAACAGCAGCGGCCCGAACAGCACGATCGCCGGGATGCCCTCCAGCACGCTGCCCAGCATCGACGAAGGCGACGATCGAGACCGCCAGGAAGCCCGCGCTGCCGCCGGGCAGCGCCGGTCATCGCCGCGACCAGCTGCCGCGAGAAGCCCGACTGCGTCAGCGCCCAGGCCATGCCGGTGGCGCAGCCGATGATGAGCAGGATCGCGCCGGACAGCGCCGCCGTCTCGACCAGCATCGGCAGCAGCCGCCGCCAGTCGAACTGGCGGTAGATCAGCGAGGCCCGCGATCAGCGTGTAGACGATGCCGATGGTCGAGACCTCGGTCGCGGTGGCCACGCCTTCGACCACCGCGGCGCGGATCACGAACGGCAGCGCCAGCGCCGGCAGCGCGATCGCCAGCGCCTTGCGCGATCTCGCGCGCCGCTGGCGCTTGCGCGACGTGCGCAGATGTCCTCGCGGCGGTAGCTGCCAGCACACCAGCACGCCGAGCGCGATCAGCCAGCACCAGCGCCGGCAGCAGGCCGCCGGTGAACAGCGCCGCGATCGACACGCCGGTGACCGAGCCGATGGTGATCAGCACGAGGCTCGGCGGGATCGTCTCGGTCTGCGCGCCGGTGGCGACAGCAGCGCGACCAGATCGCCCGGCTTGCGCGCCGCGCGCGCTTCATCTCCGGGAAACAGCGCCGGCGCCACCGCCGCCATGTCGGCGGCCTTGGAGCCGGAGATGCCGGAGACCAGATACATCGCGCCGACCAGCACGTACTGCAGGCCGCCGCGCACGTGGCCGAGCAGGCTGGCCAGGAACGTCGACCATCGCCCGCGCCATGCCCGGTCATCTCGATCAGCAGCGCCGAGGAACACGAACAGCGGCACCGACAGCAGGATCAGGTGCGACATGCCCTCGTCCATCCGGCCGACCACGACCGTCAGCGGCGTGCGCGTCGTCAGCGCGAGGTAGCCGAAGCGTCGCGAGGCCGAACGCGAACGCGATCGGCACGCCGGCGACCACGCAGCACGCGCGACGACGCCGACGAAGAAGATGACCAGGTTGAGGTTGCCGAGCGGCTGCAGCACCGGCCGCAGCAGCCAGAAGCGCGCCGATCGACGACGACGACCACGGCGAGCGCCGACACGACGTGCGCGCAGTTGCGCGACGCTCGACCAGCCGCAGCAGCGCGATCACCATCATCAGCGCGATGCCGACCGGCGATGCGCCGCGGCGCGCCAGGCGTTGGCGATCTCGCAGCGCCGGCGTGGTGATGAAGCCACTCCTCGTCGGCGTATTCGTACGCCGGCGCAGCGATCAGCAGCACGAAGACGATGCACGACCAGCGCGCCGAACGTGTCGACCCAGGCGCGCCGCTGCGGCGCGGCAGCATGTCGACGAACGTCGTCAGCCGCATGTGCTCGCCGCGGCGCAGCGCGATCACCGCGCCCAGCATCGCCAGCCACAGGAACAGGATCGACGCCAGCTCGTCCGACCAGGTGAGCGGCTTGTTGAAGACGTAGCGCGAGACCACGCCGGCGAACAGGATCACGATCTCGGCGACGACCAGCGCCGCCGCCGGGACCTCGGTGATCCACGCCAGCGCGCGGTCGAGGCGCCGGAAGCGCGGCGGCGCGGCGCGGGGATCGTGGTCTGCATCGGCGGCGTGATGGCGCAGGCGTGCCGGCGTGCGACGTCGTCGGCCGGTCGTGCAGCCCGGGTTGAGCGCAGCGAAACCGGGGCAGCGGCCATGCCGCACCGACCCGGGTTTCGCTGCGCTCAACCCGGGCTACGCGACCGGTACGACATCTACGCGAGCTTGCCGGCGTACTTCTCCAGCTTCGCCCAGGCCTCGGCGCCGAACTTGCCCTTCCACTCCTCGTAGAAGCCGGCCTTGCGCAGCTCGTCGCGGAACGCGCTCTTGTCCGGGTAGTTGAAGACCATGCCCTTCGGCTTCAGCGTCGGCCTCGAGCGCCGCGTTGAGCTTGGCGATGTCCTCGCGCTGCGCCAGCACGGCCGCGCGTGACGTTCTTCGTGACGATGGCCTGGAGGTCCTCCGGCAGGCGCTGCCCACGACTTGCCGTTGGCGAGGAACCATTGAGCCGTCCCACATGTGGTTGGTCATCGAGCAGTACTTCTGCACTTCGTAGAGCTTGGCGATCTCGATGCAGCGCCAGCGGGTTCTCCTGGCCCTCGACCACCTTGGTCTGCAGCGCCGAGTAGACTCGCTGAAATTGATGCTGGTCGGCGACGCGCCGAGCGCCTTGAACATCGAGGTCCACAGCGGGCTGGCCGGCACGCGGATCTTGAAGCCCTTGAGGTCGTCCGGCGTGTTGATCGGCTTGGTGCTGCTGGTGATCTGGCGGAAGCCGTTGTCCCAGCACTTGTCGAACGTGTGCAGGCCGGCCTTGCCGATCGCCTCGCGCACGAACGCGCCGAGGTCGCCGTCCATCGCCGCCCACACCGTGGCGTAGTCCTTGAACGCGAAGGCCGACGCCGTTGATCGCGGCCACCGGCACCAGCGTCTGCAGGATCAGGCCCGACAGCGGGAAGAAGTCGATCGCGCCGGAGCGGATCTGCGACAGCATGTCGGTGTCGCCGCCCAGCTGGTTGTTCGGGAAGACCTGGATGTCGACGCGGCCCTTGGTCTCGGCCTTGATCTTCTCGGCGGCTTCCTTGACCCGGATGGTGCTGGGGTGCGTGGCCGGGATGTTGTTCGCCCACTTCATCTGGAATTCGGCGGCCTGGCCGAATGCGGGCCGCACACCCGCGGCGATGGCGGCGGAGCCGGCGAGCGTCTGCACGAACTGGCGGCGGTTGATGGTCATGCGGTGTTCCTCCTCTGGTGTGATAGTGCAAAGTGCCGGAGATGCGTGTCCGTGGCCCGGGTGTCAATACATCACGAGGCCGCCGTCGGCGACCAGCGTCGTGCCGGTGACGTAGGACGCCTCGGGCGAGACCAGGAACGCGATCGCGCGGGCGATCTCCTCGGGCTCGCCGGTCGCGGTTCATCGCGCTCATCGCCTCGACGCGCCTGCGGTGCGCCTCGTTGCTGAACGCCTCCTCGATCATCGGCGTCATCGTCGCGCCCGGCGCGATGGTGTTGACGGCGATGCCGCGGTCGGCCAGCGCGCGCGCGGCGTTCTTGGTGAGCGCCAGCACGGCGCCCTTGCTCGCGGCGTACGCCGCGGTGCCGGAGAGCCCGCCGCCGCGGATGCCGGCCACACTCGCCACCGTGCAGATCCGCCCGCCGCGCGGCATGCAGCGCGCCGCTTCGCGCAGGCACAGGAAGGTGCCGACCACGTTGTCGTCGTAGACGCGGCGGAAGGTCGCGGCGTCGAGTTCCATGAACGGCGTCATGTCGGCCACGCCGGCGCTGGTGACCAGCGCGTCGAGGCGGCCGAGGCCGGCGAACGCGGTGGCGAAGGCGCCCACGAGCGCAGGCTCGTCGGCGACGTCGACCTCGATCGCCAGATGCGCGCCCGCGGCATTGGCAGGCAGGGCGGCGGCGACCGCCGTCCCGCCCGGCCCGTTGCGGTCGAGGATCGCGATCCGCCAGCCGCGCGCGGCGAGTTCCCGCGCGGTGGCCGCGCCGATGCCGCTGGCGGCGCCGGTGACGATCGCGGTCGGTGTGGGCGTCATGGCGTGTGCTCGCTGTCGGGGGATTGACTCGGGAAACCGCCGGCCGGCGGATTACTTCGCCGCCAGCGCGCGCGCCGCCGCGACGACGTCCGCGACGGATACGCGCGACTCGTCCTCCAGCGACTTCGCATAGCCCGACGGGATGCGCGGCGCGCCGAGGCGGCGCACGCGGCAGCCGGTGGCCTCGGCCGCCGACGCGGCGATCTCGGCGCCGAAGCCGCCGACCTGCACTGCCTCGTGCACGACCAGCAGCGCGCCGGTGCGCGCGGCCGAACCCAGCACCGTCGCGCGGTCCCACGGCCAGATCGTGCGCAGGTCGATCAGCTCGGCGGCGATGCCGGCGTCCGCGAGTTCGGCGGCGGCCGTGGCGCAGACCTGCATCGCCTTCGACCAGCTGACGATCGTGACGTCGTCGCCCGCGCGCACGACGCGCGCCGCGCCGAGCGGCACGCGGGCGCCGGGCTCGACCTCGCCCTCGACGCCCCACAACTCCTTGTGCTCCAGGTAGACGACCGGGTCGCCCGATTCGAGCGCGCTGTGCAGCAGCCCGTAGTTGTCGGCGGGCTCGGCCGGCGCGACGACGGTGAGCCCGGGAATGTGCGCGAACCACGCCTCGAGCGATTGCGAGTGCTGCGCCGCCGACGCGGTCCACAGGCCGATCGGCATCCGCGCGACCAGCGGCACGCGGCCCTGGCCGCCGAACATGTAGCGGTTCTTCGCCGCCTGGTTGACGAGCTCGTCCATCCCGCACAGCGCGAAGTCGACGACGCGCATCTCGACGACCGGGCGCAGGCCGGCCAGCGCCATGCCCACGGCGGCGCCCATGATCGTCGCCTCCGAGATCGGCGTGTCGATCACGCGCGCGGCGCCGAACTCCTGCTGCAGGCCGCGGTACTGCGCGAAGATGCCGCCGCGGCCGAGGTCCTCGCCCAGCGCGACGACGTTCGGGTCGGCGCGCATCGCCTCGGCCAGCGCGGTGGCGGCGGCCTGCGAATAGTTCATCAGCGCCATTGGCCGGCTCCCGTGTTCTGGACGTCGGTGTATGCGCTGGCCGGGTCGGGGGAGGGCGCGGCGGCGGCCAGCGCCATGGCGGCGTCGATCTCGGCGTGCGCCGCGGTGTCGATCGCGGCCAGCTCGTCGGCGGTGACGCCGCGCTCGACGAGCCGGTGGCGCGGCCACCTTCAGCGGATCGGACTCGAGCGCGCGCGCGACTTCGACCGGATCGCGGTACGCGCCGGGATCGACCGACACGTGGCCCTTGAAGCGATAGGTGACCGCGTGCAGCATGCGCGGGCCCCGCTGCGCGCGGACCTCGCCGGCGAGGCGCCCGGCGGCCGAATCCACGGCCTCGACGTCGTTGCCGTCGACCGCGAGCGCCGGCACGCCGATGCTCGCCGCGCGCGCCGCGGCCCCGGCGCCGCCGGTCATCGGGCCGGTGGGCGTGGTGGCCGAGATGCGGTTGTCCTCGCACACGAACAGCACCGGCAGCCCGTACACCACCGCCCAGTTCAGCGCTTCGAGGAACGGGCCGCGGTTGACCGCGCCGTCGCCGAAGAAACAGGCGACGATCTCGGGCCGGCCGCGGATCTTCAGCGCGTGCGCCGCGCCGACGGCGATGGGCATGCCCGCGGCGACCACGCCGTTGGCGCCGAGCATGCCGACCGAGAAGTCGGCGATGTGCATCGAGCCGCCCTTGCCGTGATTGGTGCCGGTCGCCTTGCCGAACAGCTCGCCCATCATGCGGTTGACGTCGGCGCCCTTGGCGAGCGTGTGGCCGTGGCCGCGATGGGTGGACGTGAGCAGGTCCTCGCGCGTCAGGTTCGCGCAGACGCCGGTGGCGACGGCCTCCTGTCCCGTCGACAGGTGCAGCGGGCCGCGCACCAGCGCGGGCTTGGCCGAGGTCTTGAGGCCCCAGGCCTGCACGCCGCCCTGGCTCGCGACCTCGGCCGCGTTCTCGAACGCACGGATGCGCGCCATCGTCCGGTACAGCGCGACGAGGCGGCGCGTCTGCGGCAGCGCGTTCGGCTGCGCGGCGCCGCGGTCGCGCTGCGGGTCAACGGTCGGGGGAGTGGGAGGCATCGGCGGCTCGGCAAAACACGTTATGTTATCCGATCATGCAGATGATGGGTGCCGGGGACTGGCCCGAGGTTGTAGCCCGGCGTTGAGCGGAGCGAAACCCGGGATAAGTGGGGTCAGACACGGGATAAGTGGGGTCAGACACTACTTTTCAACGAACTTCGAACGCGTTGCAACCGTAGCTACCGAAAAGTAGTGTCTGACCCCACTTATCCCGTGTCTGACCCCACTTATCCCGGGTTTCGCTCCGCTCAACGCCGGGCTACTCGAGGTTCGTGCGCTCCCCCCGCGCAAGCGTCCCGGACACACCCGCGCAGCCAGCGATGCGCCGGATCGGCATCGAGCCTCGGGTGCCACAGCAATGACACCGTGATTTCCGGCACTGCGACCGGAAGGGGAAAGCTGTGCATTCCGGCGCGCAGGCTTCCGGTATGTCGTTCCGGAACGCTGGCGATGAGGTCGGAGGCGCGAGCGAGCGCCAGCGCGGTGGCAAAGCCGCCGACGGCCGTGGCGATCCGCCTTTCCAGCCCGAATGGAGTCAAGGCTTCGTCAACGAGTCCCCTGTCGAGACCACGTCGCGAGACGCCGATGTGCCTGCCGGCCGCATAGCGGGAGGGAGTGATCTCGCCCCGGCACAGCGCGTGCCCCATGCGCACGACGCCGATGAAACGGTCGCGGAACAGTGCCTGCGTCCGCACCTCCGGCGCGGTCGTCGTATCCACCACCCCGGTTTCCAGGTCGACGGTCCCGTCGCGCAGCGCCGCGCTGTCCTTGTCCGGTTTTTGCACGAAGCGCAGCCGCACGCCGGGAGCTTCCTCGCCGGCGCGAGCGATGAGGTACGGCCCGAAGTTCTCCACGAAGCCCTCGCTGGTCCGCAGCGTGAACGTCCGGACCAGCTGCTTGAGGTCGAGCTTCTCGGCAGGGCGCAGCACCGCCATTCCATCCTGCACCAGCTGGCCGACCCGTCCGCGGAGCTCGATCGCCCGCGGCGTGGGAACGAGACCGCGGCCGGCCCTGACCAGCAGCGGATCGCCCGTCGTCTCGCGCAATCGCGCCAGCGCCCGGCTCATCGCCGAGGGGCTGAGCCGCAACCGTCGCGCTGCGCGCGCAACGCTGCCTTCCGCCAGCAGCACGTCGAGGGTGACCAGCAGGTTGAGATCGGGTGTGGGCATGCATCGACGATAGCGCAGATCGGTCGTGACATGGCGTCCAACGCACGAATAAAGTGCAAATGGTGCGCCTTCCGCCATGTCATGCAAAGGACTACTGTTCTCGCAGTCGCCGGAAAAGGGAGCACACGTTGATACCGATCGCTGCAAGACGAGATGAGCCAGTCGAGGTAACTGTCGGAAGCGCGGCGTGGACTCCTTCGGTCCGGTGGGTGCTCGCCAGCCTTTCGCTGTCCATGCTGCTGTCGTCGCTCGGCACCAGCATCGCCAATGTCGGCCTGCCGACGCTGGCGCAGGCGTTCGACGCCTCCTTTCAGGAAGTCCAGTGGATCGTCCTCGCGTATCTCCTCGCCATCACCACGCTGATCGTCAGCGCCGGACGGCTCGGCGACATCACGGGTCGCCGCCGGCTGCTGCTGGCCGGAATCGCGCTGTTCACCGTGGCCTCGGTCCTGTGCGGCGTCGCGCCCACGCTCCGGCTGCTGATTGCCGCCCGGGCGGCCCAGGGCCTCGGCGCAGCGGTCATGATGGCCCTCACCATGGCCTTTGTCGGAGAGACGGTTCCGAAGGCGAAGACCGGCAGCGCCATGGGGCTGCTCGGAACGATGTCCGCGATCGGCACCGCTCTCGGTCCGTCGCTTGGCGGCGTGCTGATCGCCGCCGTCGGCTGGCGTGCGATCTTCCTTGTCAACGTGCCGCTGGGCATCCTGACCTTTGTTCTCGCCCGCCGCTACCTGCCCGTCGATCGCAAGCGTGCGACGACCGATCGGGCCGGTTTCGACCCTGCGGGCACGCTGTTGCTGGCCTCGACGCTCGCCGCCTATGCGCTCGCCATGACGATTCACCACCATGACGGGTACGGCGGTTTCGGTTCGCTCAACGCGGCGCTGCTGCTGGCGGCTGCCTTCGGCGTCGGGCTCTTCGTGCGCGCCGAGGCGCGAGCCGCATCGCCTTTGATCCGGCTGGCGATGTTCCGCGATCCGGTGTTGCGTGCGAGCCTCGCGATGAGCGCGCTCGTGTCCACCGTGATCATGGCGACCATGGTGGTCGGGCCGTTCTATCTCTCTCGTGCGCTCGGGCTCGATGCGGCCCGTGTCGGTCTCGTCCTGTCGGTCGGCCCGCTCGTTGTCGCGCTGACCGCCGTACCCGCCGGCCGCGTTGCGGACCGCTTTGGCGCGCGCCGCATGACCCTTGCGGGGCTCATCGGCATGGCGGCCGGCTCGGCAATGCTGTCCATGCTGCCGGCCACGCTCGGCATCCCCGGCTACATCGCCCCCATCGTCGTCGTCACGGCCGGCTATGCGCTGTTCCAGACGGCCAACAACACCGCGGTCATGGCGGATGTCGCTGCGGACCAGCGGGGCGTCGTTTCCGGCATGCTCAACCTGTCGCGCAATCTCGGGCTCGTCACCGGGGCTTCCGTCATGGGCGCCGTGTTCGCGCTCGCATCCGGGTCGATCGACATCGCGACGGCGCCTCCCGCGGCGGTTGCCACGGGCATGCGCATCACGTTCGCCGTGGCGGCGATGCTGATCGTCGTCGCGCTTGCCATGGCGGTTGCGGGAAAATCGGCGACTGGAAAGATGGGGTGAAAAATGGGGTCACGATCGTGCGGACGAGAGGGTGGTGGGGCTACAGACCTGCGGTCTCCCACGCGGACAGGTCGGGGCGGCGCAGGTGCCAGTCGGTCGCGCGCTGGAACGCCTGGCCGATGCGGATCAACGTGGCCTCGGCGAACGGCGCGCCGATCAGCTGCATGCCGATCGGCAGCCGATCGGCGGAGAACCCGGCCGGCAGCGAGAGCGCGCAGGCGCCGAGGTAGTTGGCGGCGCGGGTGAACGCCGCGAGCGGCGTCGTCGCCTCGTCGACCTCGGCAACCGGCGTCGCGGTGATGGGCAGCGTCGGTGTCAGCAGCGCATCGCGGCCGCGCATCCAGCCGGCAAAACGGGCCGCCGCGCGCCGGCGTTCGGCGAGCAGGTCGATGTAGTCGGCGGCGCCGATGTCCTTGCCCGACAGCACGCGCTTGCGCACCCACGGGTCGATCGGCAATGCCGCGTCCTCGATGTAGGCGCGATGCACGGCATAGGCTTCGGCGGCGATCAGCCGGCCGTTCTCCAGCATCAGCTGCTCGAAGCCGAGCGGGAACCTTGCCTCGTCGACGAAGGCGCCGAGCTCGCGCAGGGCGGCGACGGTGTCGGCAAGCACGCGCAGGACGTCGCGGTCGACGCTCGCCGGGAACTGCTCCGGGGCGAGGCAGGTGATCCGCATCCCGCGCACGTCCGGCTCGGCCGCGAGCAGCGCCTCGACGTCGAAGCGGGGGGCGTGCAGCGTCGCCGGGTCGCGCGGGTCGGGACCCGCCATCGCGGCGGTCAGCAGCGCGGCATCGTCGACGCTGCGCGTCAGCGGCCCGATCGAATCGAGCGTGGTCGACAGCGGCACGACGTGCGCGAGGCTGATGAGGCCGTAGGTGGTCTTGAGTCCGGTGAGCCCGCACAGCGACGCCGGGATGCGCACGGAGCCGCCGGTATCCGAGCCGATCGCGGCGGGCGCCAGCCCGCCGGCGACGGCGACCGCGGACCCGCTCGACGAGCCGCCGGCGACGCGATGCGTGGCCGTGTCCCACGGATTCCACGGCGCGCCCATCGGCTCGTTCCTGCCCCAGCCGCCGAACGCGAACTCCACCATGTGCGTCTTGCCGAGCGGGATCATGCCGGCCGCGAGCAGGCGCGCGACCACGGTCGCGGTGTTGTCCGAGATGCGGCCGCGCCAGCTCTTCGATCCCGCCGTCGTCGCCCGGCCTTCGAGGTGCAGCAGGTCCTTCAGCGCGATCGGCAGCCCGTGCAGCGGCCCGACCGGCATCCCGGACTGGCGCTCGAGGTCCGCCGCCTGCGCGCCGGTGAGCGCGCCGTCGCCGTACACGTCGACGAAGGCGTGCAGGCGATCGTCGAGCGCGGCGATGCGCGCGAGGCAGGCTTCGACGATCTCGACGGACGTCACGTCGCCGCGGCGCAGGTACGCGCGCAGGTTGGTCAGCGAATGGAACGCAAGGTCGTTGTGCATGGACTCATGTTCCGAGGTGCGTAGCCCGGGTTGCGCGCGAGCGAAACCCGGGGCAATCGTGGCCGTCGCCGCAAACACCCGGGTTTCGCTCGCGCTCAACCCGGGCTACGCGTGGCAGGCCGTACAAGTGCATCATCGCACGAACGGCGGGGGGTAAAATCCTGGCACGCGTGCCACCCATGAACAACCCCGCCGCCCGTCCCTTGCGATCGCTCGTCACGCTGATGGGAGTCGCAGCGCTCGCCGCCGCCTGCGCCGACAACAGGCCAGGCACGCTGCAAGGCTACGTCGAGGGCGACTTCGTCCACGTCGCGTCGCCGTACGCGGGCTACCTCGCCCAGCTCGCCGTCGCGCGCGGCGCGCAGGTCGCCGCCGGGGCGACGCTGTTCGCGCTCGAGCACGGCGCCGAGCAGGCCGCCGTCGATGCCGCCGCCGCGCGCATCCGGACCGCGCAGGCGCGCCTCGAGAACCTGGGCGAGGGCCGCCGCGCCGCCGAGCTCGACGTCATCCGCGCGCAGAGCGAGAGCGCGGCGACCGCGCTGCAGCTCGCGCGCCTGCAGCTCGACCAGGCCCAGCGGCTGCGCCAGTCCAATTTCGTGTCGCAGGCGAACCTGGACGCGGCCAAGGCCGCGTACGACGGCGCCGCCGCGCGCGTCGCCGAGACCAGGGCCGCGATGCAGGTCGGCCTGCAGAGCCTCGGCCGCAAGCCCGAGATCCAGGCCGCGCGCGCGGAGATCGAGGCGGCGCAGGCGGACCTCGCGCAGGCCAAGGTGCGCCTCGACCAGAAGACCGGCATCGCGCCCGCCGCGGCGCTCGTCTACGACACGTACTACCGGGAAGGCGAGCTGGTGGGCGCGGGCAGCCCCGTCGTGAGCCTGCTCCCGCCGGGCAACGTCAAGGTCCGGTTCTTCGTGCCCGAGGCCATGGTCGGCGCGCTGCGCGTGCAGCAGCCCGTGACGATCGCCTGCGACGGCTGCGCCGCTCCGATCGCCGCGGCGATCACGTTCATCTCGCCGCAGGCGGAATACACCCCGCCGGTGATCTACAGCCGCGACTCGAAGACGAAGCTCGTGTTCCTGGTGGAGGCCACGCCGGCGCCGGCCGACGCGCCGAAATTGCGCCCCGGGCAGCCGGTCGAGGTCGCGGTGGCCGGGCCGTGAACGCACCAGCCGCCGCGATCGACGTGCGCGGCCTCAACAAGCACTTCGGCGACAAGCACGTCGTGCGCGACCTGACGCTCACGGTCGCGCACGGCGAGATCTACGGCTTCCTCGGCCCGAACGGCAGCGGCAAGACGACGTCGATCCGGATGCTGTGCGGCCTGCTCACGCCGGACAACGGCAGCGGCACCTGCCTCGGCTTCGACGTGATCCGGCGAAACCTACGCGATCAAGCGCGAAGTGGGCTACATGACGCAGCGCTTCTCGCTGTGGGAGGACCTCACGATCCGCGAGAACCTCGACTTCGTCGCGCGGATGTACGGGATCCCCGACCGGCGCAAGGTCGTTGCCGACGCGATCGAGCGGCTCGGTCTCGGCGAGCGCCGCAACCAGCTGGCGGGGCAGCTGTCGGGCGGCTGGAAGCAGCGCATGTCGCTCGCCGCGTGCATGCTGCACCAGCCGAAGCTGCTGCTGCTCGACGAGCCCACCGCGGGTGTCGATCCGAAGGCGCGGCGCGATTTCTGGGACCAGATCCATGCGCTCGCGGGAACGGGCATCGCGGTGCTCGTGTCGACCCACTACATGGACGAGGCGGAGCGCTGCCATCGCCTCGCGTACATCTTCGAGGGGCGCCTCCTCGCGGCGGGAACGGCGGCCGAGGTCGTCGCGCGCGAGCACCTCGCGGCGTGGGAAGTGACCGGGCCGCAGCTCGGGCAGCTCGCCGCCGCGCTGCGGGAGCGTCCCGGCGTCGACCAGGTGACGGTGTTCGGCGGCACGCTGCACGTCACCGGACAGGATGCCGCGGCGCTCGAAGCGGTGGCCGGCTCGTTCGCAGGGGACAAGCGGCACCGCTGGGAACGCATCGAGGCCGGCCTCGAGGACGTCTTCATCAGCCTGATGGACCGCGCCGGCCGAGCTGCCACGCCATGAGCGCCGCCGGGCCGCCCCAAGGCGCGAATCGCGCCCCCCCGGGGGGTGTGGGGGCACATACAAGCGCCGCCGGGCCGCCCCAAGGCGCGAATCGCGCCCCCCCGGGGGGTGTGGGGGCACATACAAGCGCCGCCGGGCTGCCCCAAGGCGCGAATCGCGCCCCCTCCGGGGGTGTGGGGGTACATGCAAGCGGCGCCGCCTTCTCGCCGTCGCGCTGGATCGGGATCATCGTCAAGGAGTTCATCCAGCTGAAGCGCGACCGGCTGACGTTCGGGATGATCATCGGCATCCCGGTGCTGCAGCTGATCCTGTTCGGCTACGCGATCAACTCCGACCCGAAGAACATGCCCACGGCGATCCGCGGCGCCGACGCCAGCATCTTCACGCGCAGCTTCGTCGCCGCGATGGAGAACACCGGCTACTTCCGCATCACCCACCGGCCGGAGACCGAGGCCGAGGCGAGCGCGCTGCTGGCGCGCGGCGAGGTGCAGTTCGTCGTCAGCCTGCCGGCGGATTTCACGCGCAAGGTGATGCGCGGCGAGGTGCCGCAGGTGCTGGTCGAAGCGGACGCAACCGATCCGACCGCGGTCTCCAATGCGGTGTCGGCGGCGCAGCGCCTCGCGGCCACCGCGCTCAACCGCGACCTGGCGGGCGCGCTGGGCGCGTCGCTGCCGCGGGGGCCGCCGGTCGACGTGCGCGTGCACCGCCTCTACAACCCCGAAGGCGTCACCGCGTACAACATCGTGCCGGGACTGCTGGGGACGATCCTGACGATGACCATGGTGCTGATGACCGGCCTCGCGATGACGCGCGAGCGCGAGCGCGGCACGTTCGAGAACCTGCTGTCGACACCGGCGCTGCCGATCGAGGTGATGACCGGGAAGATCGTCCCCTACATCATGATCGGGCTGATCCAGGTGACGCTGATCCTGCTCGCCGCGCGGTTCGTGTTCAACGTGCCGATGCACGGGAGCATGCTGGTGCTCTTCGCCGTCGTGTTCCTGTTCATCGCGGCCAACCTGTCGCTCGGAATCACGTTCTCGACGATGGCGCGCAACCAGTTGCAGTCGATGCAGATGACGTTCTTCTTCTTCCTGCCCTCGATCCTGCTCTCGGGCTTCATGTTCCCGTTTCGCGGCATGCCGGAGTGGGCGCAGGCGGTCGGCAACGTGCTGCCGCTCACCCACTTCCTGCTGCTGGTGCGCGGCGTGCTGCTGAAGGGCAGTCCGCTGCAGGAGCTCTGGCCGCACGTCTGGCCGATCGTCGCGTTCATGCTGGCGGTGATCGCGATCGGCCTCGCGTTCTACCGGCGCACGCTCGACTGAAGCGCCCGATCGGGACGCGTCCGCGGCTGCGCGCGGCGGCGCGGTTCCACGGGCGCGGACCCGCGCGCCGCTAGCCGCGCAGCTGGTTGGAGAGAAACTGCCGCAGCCGTTCCGACCTCGGCGCGGCGAACAGGTCGGCCGGCGCGCCCTCCTCCTCGATCACGCCCTGGTTCAGGAAGATGACGCGGTTCGAGACTTCGCGCGCGAAGCCCATCTCGTGGGTGACCACCAGCATGGTCCGCCCCTCGGCGGCGAGCGTGCGCATCACCCGCAGCACGTCGCCCACGAGCTCGGGATCGAGCGCGGAGGTGGGCTCGTCGAACAGCATCACGCGCGGATGCATGGCGAGCGCGCGCGCGATCGCCGCGCGCTGCTGCTGGCCGCCCGAAAGGTGCGCCGGATAGCTGTTGCGCTTGTCGGCGATGCCGACCTTCTCCAGCAGCGCCCCGGCTTCCTCGAGCGCGTCGGCGCGCGGGCGCTTCTGTACGTGGATGGGCGCCTCGATCACGTTCTCGATCACGGTCATGTGCGACCACAGGTTGAAGTTCTGGAACACCATCGCGAGCTGCATCCTGATCCGGTCGACCTGGGCCCGGTCGACGGGTTCGCGCCGGCCATGGCGGCCCCGGCGCAGCGCGATCGTTTCGCCGGCGACCACGATCTCGCCCTCGTCGGGGATTTCCAGCAGGTTGATGCAGCGCAGCAGCGTCGACTTGCCCGAGCCGCTCGCGCCGAGGATCGAGATCACGTCGCCTTCGCGGGCATCGAGCGAGAGGCCCCGCAGCACTTCCAGGTTGCCGAAGCGCTTGCAGAGCTTCCTGGCGCTGACGGCCGGCGGATTCGACGTGGCGGGCGTCATCGCGCGGGCTCGGGAAGCGGGGCCGGCGCCGCATCGACGCGCGCCTGCGGCGAAAGCCGGCGCTCGAGAAGGGCGATCAGGCGCGAGATGGCGAAATTGATCACGAGGTAGATGGCGCCCGCGCAGATGAAGACCTCGACGGCGCGAAAGGTCTCGGAGATGATCTTGGAGGCGATGCCGGTGACTTCCATCAGCGTGATCACGGACGCGAGCGCGGTCGAGCGGGTCATCAGGATGATCTCGTTGCCGTAGGCCGGCAACGCCACGCGCAGCCCCTGCGGCACGTGATGCGGCGGAAGATGAGCCAGCGCGACATCCCGCACGCCCGCGCCGCCTCGATCTGCCCGAACGGCACCGACAGGATGCCGCCGCGGATGATCTCGCTCGAATACGCGGCGGTGTTGAGCGTGAGCGCCAGCAGCGCGCACCAGTACGGCTGGCGCAGGAAGGGCCAGGCGAAGCTCTCGCGAATCGCGGGGAACTGGCCGAGGCCGTAGTAGATCAGGAAGATCTGCACGAGCAGCGGCGTGCCGCGGAAGACGAAGACGTAGCACCGCGCCGGAACGTCGAGCGCGGGATTGCCCGACAGGCGCATCAGCGCGAGCAGGACGGCGAGCACCGCGCCGGCGGCGATCGAGAAGAACGCGAGCTGCAGCAGCAGCGGCACGCCGGAGAGCAGCAGCAGGAGGGTCTCGCGCAGGAAGCCGACGTCCACGCCGCTAGCCCCGCCGCACGCCGCGCATCCCCGCCGCTTCCGCGCGCCGGAACCCCCAGCCCGAGATCGTCGAGAGGATCAGGTAGAGCGCCGCAGCCGTGATGAAGAACGCGAACGGCTGGCGCGTCGACCCTGCGCCCACCTGCGCCTGGCGCAGGATCTCGGTGAGGCCGACGACCGAGATCAGCCCCGATTCCTTGAGTGCCAGCTGCCAGACGTTGCCGAGGCCGGGGATGGCGAAGCGCAGCGCCTGCGGCACGATGATCCGGCGGAACATCAGCCGGCGCGGCATGCCGACCGAGCGCGCCGCCTCGAGCTCGCCGCGGGAGATCGCCTGGTACGCGCCGCGGAAGATCTCGCCCTGGTAGGCGCCCGAGATGATCCCGACCGCGATCGCGCCGGCGGCGAACGCGTCTACGCCGACGAACCCCTTGGCGCCCAGCAGATGCGCGAGCGCGGTGAGCGCCGCGCTGCCGCCGAAATAGAGCAGGTAGATCACCAGCAGGTCGGGGATGCCCCGCAGCACCGTCGTGTAGGCGTCGGCGGCGAGCTGTACGGCGCGATTGCCTTCGATCCGGGCCCACGCGAGCAGCGCGCCGAGCGCGCTGCCGAGCGCGAACGCCGTGGCCGACACGGCGATGGTCATTCCCGTCGCCTTCAGCAGCAGCAGGCCCCAGCCGCGGGGGCCGAAGCCCATCAGTTCGACGTAATCGAGCACGTGGAATCAGCGCTGCGCCGAGCGCCGACGCGTCGCGCACCGGGCGCGACGGGAGCGTTGCATCCTAGCGTGTCGGCGTGACGTCGAAGCCGAACCACTTCATCGACAGCGTCTTCACGGTGCCGTCGGCCACCGCCGCGCCGACGGCGGCGTCGAACTTGGCCAGGAGCTCCGGATCCGACTTGCGCAATCCGACCGCTACGCCGAAGCCCAGCGCCCCGCCGCCGTAGCGCGGGCCCGCCAGCATCATCTCCTTGTTCTCCGGCGCCTCGACCACGCTCTTCAGGTAGGAGATCGACGCGAACACCGCGTCGACACGGCCGGCGGCGAGATCGAGATCGTGCTGCTCCGTGGTCTTGTACTGACGGATCTCGATCACGTCCTTGAAGTATTTCTCGAGGAAGTTGGCCTGCGCCGTCGAGGTCTGCACGCCGATCACCTTGCCCTTGAGCAGCGGCTTGAGTTCGTTGAGGGATTTCTCGGCCACGACCACGCCGTCGGGATTGAGCGAATAGACCTTGCCGGTGTCGGGGAGCTTGGCGAGCGGGCTCGATTTCAGCACGGCGAAGGTCGACGGCGTCCGGCCGTAGGTCTGCGTGAAGGCGATCGCCTCCTTGCGCTTGTCGGTGATGTTCATGCCGGCCATGATGGCGTCGAACTTGCCGGCGTTGAGCGCGGGGATCACGCCGTCGAACGCCTGTGCGACAATCTCGCACTTGGCCTTCATCCGCTTGCACAGGTCCTCGGCCAGATCGATCTCGAAGCCGATCAGCTTGCCGCTCGAGTCCGTGAAATTCCACGGCTTGTAGGCCCCCTCGGTCGCGATCTTGATGGTGGACCAGTCCTTCGGCTGGGCCGAGACGCCCATTGCCGCAAGCAGCGACGCGGCGAGCCCGGCCGCGCAGATCTTCAGGAACTTCATCGGTTTCCCTCCCGTGGGTTGCGCATCCCGCGCAGGATGACGGGCGCCACGAGCGGCGTCAACCCGGCACGCGTCGGCGCGCCGCCGGCGCGCATTTCGCCTCCGCCTGCGCGACGGAGCCGGCGCGGCGTCACGGCCGCGCGGCCGCCTTCGCGAAGGCACTGACGACATCCGCCGGCGCCTGCACCAGTTCGATCAGCACGCCCTCGCCGCCGATCGGCGACTGCTCGTTGCCGCGCGGGTGGATGAACGTGACGTCGTGCCCGGCCGCGCCCTTGCGGATGCCGCCCGGCGCGAAGCGCACGCCCTGCGCCGAGAGCCACTCGACCGCCTTCGCCAGGTCGTCCACCCACAGGCCGACGTGATTGAGCGGCGGCTCGTGCACCGCCGGCTTGCGCGCGGGGTCGAGCGGCTGCATGAGATCCACCTCGCAGGTCGCGATGCCTGCGCCCATCACCGCGATGTCCTCGTCGACGTTCTCGCGCTCGCTCACGAAGTTGCCGGCCGGCGTCAGGCCGAAACAGTCGATCCACAGCCGCCGCAGGCGCTCCTTGCTCGGCCCGCCGACGGCGATCTGCTGGACGCCCAGGATCCTGAATGGCCGCATCTTGTCTCTCACTCAGCGCCCGCGCGGCCGCCCGAAGGGCGCTGAGCGCCCCCTTGGGGGGAGGCGAGCGCAGCGAGCTTCGGGGGCAGTCCAGTGCCCGCCCGGCCGCCCGAAGGGCACTGGCCCCCTTGGGGGAGGCGAGCGCAGCGAGCTTCGGGGGCAGTCATATGAAGCGGATGATCGGCTGATCCACCGCGAGGCTCTCGCCCTGCGCGGCGAGCAGCTCGGCCACCGTGCCGTCGCGCTCGGCGACCAGCGTGTTCTGCATCTTCATCGCCTCGATCACGACCAGGCGCTCGCCCGCCTTCACCTCCTGCCCGGGCTTGACCGCCACCTCCACCAGCAGGCCGGGCATCGGCGAGAGCAGGAACTTCGACATGTCGGGCGGCACCTTGCGCGGCATCAGCCGGAGCAGCTCCGCGGCACGCCGCGGCAGCACCGAGAACTCGATCGCACGCCCATGCAGGACAGTCGATAGCGCAGGCCGGGCCGCTCGACCTGCAGGCAGAACGGGGCGCCGTCGTACGTGCCGCGCATCAGGATGTCGCCGAAGCGCCAGTCGCAGCGGACCTCGTGGGTCGTGCCCCGCACGCCGCACGTCGCAGCCGTCCTTCACCCGCCGTGATGTCGACCTCGTGCTCGATGCCGCCGCCGATGACCACGAACTCCTCGCCGATGTGCAGTTCATGCCCGGGCACCTGGCCTTCGATCCGCGACGCGCGCTCGCGATAGATGCGGTGCACCGTCGCGGCCACCGCCACCAGGAACTCCTCGCCCGCCCGGCGGCAGGTCGGCGCCGTGGAAGCCGTCCGGGTATTCCTCGGCGATGAACGCCGTCGTCAGCCGCCCCTCCTCGAAGCGCGGGTGCCGCGTCAGCGCCGCCTGGAACGCGATGTTCGACGACACGCCGCGGATGACGAAGGCGTTGAGCGCGTCGCGCATCCGGGCGATCGCCTCGCTGCGCGTCGCGCCGTGGCAGACGAGCTTGGCGATCATCGAGTCGTAGTACATCGAGATCTCGCCGCCCTCGTACACGCCGGTGTCCACGCGCACGCAGCCCGGCACGGCCTCCGGCGGCTGGTAGCGGACGAGGCGGCCGACCGACGGCAGGAAGCCGCGCAGCGGGTCCTCGGCGTTGATCCGGCACTCGATGGCCCAGCCGCGGATCTGCAGGTCCTCCTGCCGGAACGGCAGCTTCTCGCCGGCGGCCACACGGATCATCAGTTCGACGATGTCGAGGCCGGTGATCATCTCGGTGACCGGGTGCTCGACCTGCAGCCGCGTGTTCATCTCGAGGAAATAGAAGCCGCGGTCCTTGCCGACGACGAACTCGACGGTGCCGGCCGACTGATAGTTCACCGCCCGGCCAGCGCGACCGCCTGCTCGCCCATCGCCCGGCGGGTCGCGTCGTCGAGGAACGGCGACGGCGCCTCCTCGATCACCTTCTGGTGCCGGCGCTGGATCGAGCACTCGCGCTCGAACAGGTACACGAGGTTGCCGTGGGCGTCGCCCAGCACCTGGATCTCGATGTGCCGCGGCTCCTCGATGAATTTCTCGATGAAGATGCGATCGTCGCCGAAGCTCGTCTTGGCCTCGGCGCGGCAGGTCTCGAAGCCTTCGCGCGCCTCCCGGTCGTCGTGGGCGACGCGCAAGCCCTTGCCGCCGCCGCCGGCCGACGCCTTGATCATCACCGGGTAGCCGATCCTCGCGGGCGATGCGCACGGCCTCGGCGCAATCGGGAATCACCTCGTTGTGGCCGGGAATCGTGTTGACCTTCGCGGCGATGGCGAGCTTCTTCGACGCGATCTTGTCGCCCATCGCGCCGATCGAGTGGGCTTGGGGCCGATGAACGTGATGCCCGCCGCCTCGACCTGCCGCGCGAACTCCTCTGTTCTCCGACAGGAACCCGTACCCCGGGTGGACGGCCTGCGGCGCCGGTGGCGCGGCACGCGGCGATGATCCGGTCCATCACGAGATACGACTCGCGCGGCGGCGGCGGGCCGATGGTGACGGCTTCGTCGGCGAGCAGCACGTGGCGGGCGTCGCGGTCGGCGTCGGAATACACGGCGACCGTCGCGATGCCCATCTTGCGCGCGGTGGCGATGACGCGGCAGGCGATCTCGCCGCGGTTGGCGATCAGGATTTTGGTGAACATGTTAGAGCGGGATGTTGCCGTGCTTGCGCCACGGGTTCTCGAGCCGCTTGCCGCGCAGCATGGCGAGGCTGCGGCAGATCCGCTTGCGCGTCTCGTGCGGCATGATCACGTCGTCGATGTAGCCGCGGCGGCCGGCGATGAACGGGTTGGCGAACGCGGTGCGGTATTCCTGCTCGCGCGCGGCGAGCTTGGCCGGGTCGTTTTTCTCCTCGCGGAAAATGATCTCCACCGCGCCCTTGGGGCCCATCACCGCGATCTCGGCCGAGGGCCAGGCGAAGTTGACGTCGCCGCGCAGGTGCTTCGAGCTCATGACGTCGTAGGCGCCGCCGTAGGCCTTGCGCGTGATCACCGTGATCTTGGGCACCGTGCATTCGGCGTAGGCATATAACAGCTTGGCGCCGTGCTTGATGATGCCGCCGTATTCCTGCGCCGTGCCCGGCATGAACCCGGGAACGTCGACGAAGGTGAGGATCGGGATGTTGAACGCGTCGCAGAAGCGCACGAAGCGCGCCGCCTTGATCGCGCTCTTGATGTCGAGGCAGCCGGCCAGCACCAGCGGCTGGTTGGCGACGATGCCCACCGGCGCGCCTTCCATGCGGGCCAGGCCGATGACGATGTTCTTCGCGTTGTCGGGCTGCGAGCTCGAAGAACTCGCCGTCGTCGACCACCTTGACGATCAGTTCCTTGATGTCGTAGGGCTTGTTCGGGTTGTCCGGCACCAGCGTGTCGAGCGACATTTCGAGCCGGTTCGCGGTGTCGGTGGTCTACGCGCTTCGGCGCCTTCTCGCGGTTGCTGAGCGGCAGGTAGTTGAAGAAGCGGCGGACCATCAGCAACGCCTCGACGTCGGTCTCGAACGCGAGGTCGGCCACGCCGGAGCGGGTGGTGTGGGTGATCGCGCCGCCCAGTTCCTCGGCGGTGACCTCCTCGTGGGTGACGGTCTTCACCACCTCGGGCCCGGTCACGAACATGTACGACGAATCCTTGACCATGAAGATGAAGTCGGTCATCGCCGGCGAGTACACCGCGCCGCCGGCGCAGGGCCCCATGATCAGCGAGATCTGCGGGATGACCCCCGAGGCCAGCACGTTGCGCTGGAACACCTCGGCATAGCCGCCGAGCGAGGCCACCCCTTCCTGGATGCGCGCGCCGCCGGAGTCGTTGAGCCCGATCACCGGCACGCCCGGCCGTATCGCATGGTCCATCACCTTGCAGATCTTCTCGGCGTGCGCTTCCGACAGCGACCCGCCGAACACCGTGAAATCCTGCGAGAACACGAACACCGGGCGGCCGTTGATCATCCCGTAGCCGGTGACCACACCGTCGCCGGGCACCGACTCCTTCTCCATGCCGAAGTCGGTGCAGCGGTGCTCGACGAACATGTCCCACTCCTCGAACGAGCCCTCGTCGAGCAGAATCTCGATGCGCTCGCGCGCGGTGAGCTTGCCCTTGGCGTGCTGCGAGGCGATGCGCTTCTCGCCGCCGCCCATGCGCCGCGCGGGCGCGCTTCTGGTCGAGCTGGCGGATGATGTCATGCACGGTGCGGTCTCCGTTCGAGGCGGGCGAGAAGTTCGGTCGCGGCGGCCGAGGGTGTCTGCGTGCCTGCCGCCACCTGTTCCATCATCGCCGGCAGCGCGTCGCGCACGCCGGCGTCGTTGCGGAAGCGCTCGCGCAGGCCGGCGTCGATGAGGCTCCACGTCCACGCGAGCGCCTGCCGCCGGCGCCTGGCGGCGAGCCGGCCGCCGGCCGCGAGCGCGTCGTAGCGCTGCTTCACTTCCTTCCAGAACGCGGCCACGCCGTCGCCGGTGAGCGCGCTGACGCCGATGACCTTCGGCGCGGTGTCGCCGGCGGCCGGGCGCAGCAGCGTGAGCGCGCTCTTCATCTGCCCCATCGCCAGCGCGGCCGCCTGGGGGTCGATGTCGGTCTTGTTGTACGCGATGACGTCGGCCAGCTCGACGATCCCCTTCTTGATCGCCTGGAGCTCGTCGCCGGCATGGGGAAGCTGCAGCAGCACGAAGACGTCGGTCATGCCGGCGACGTCGGTCTCGCTCTGGCCGACGCCGACGGTCTCGACGATGACCACGTCGAAGCCGGCGGCCTCCGTGAGCAGCATCGCCTCGCGCGTGCGCGCCGCCACGCCGCCCAGCGTTCCGCTCGCCGGCGAGGGCCTGATGAACGCCGCCGGATGGCGCGAGAGCCGCTCCATGCGCGTCTTGTCGCCGAGGATCGAGCCGCCGCTCACCGCGCTGGACGGGTCGACGGCGAGTACGGCGACGCGGTGGCCGAGCCCGACGAGGTGCAGCCCGAGCGCCTCGATGAAGGTGGACTTGCCCACGCCCGGCGCGCCGGAGATCCCGACGCGGATCGCGTTGCCGGTGGCGGGCAGCAGCGCGTCGATCACGGCGCGCGCGGTCCGCTGATGGTCGGTGCGCGTCGACTCGGCCAGCGTGATCGCCTTGGCCAGCGCGCGCCGGTCGCAGCTCTTCACGCCGGTCACGAGGTCCTCGATGCGCATCGGCGTCGGCATGGCGGGGTTGCGCTGCGGTCCGTGCGGATCGCCATCAGCGCTTTGCGGCGGCGACCTGCGCGGCGCGGATCTTGGCAAGCACGTCGGCGGCGCACGCGGGGATCGCCGTGCCGGGTCCGTAGATGCCGGCCACGCCGAGCGCGTACAGCGCGTCGTAGTCCTGCTGCGGGATCACGCCGCCGACGAAGACGACGATGTCGTCGGCGCCCTTGCTGCGCAGCGCTTCGATGACTGCCGGCACGAGCGTCTTGTGGCTCGCCGCGAGCGTCGAGATGCCGAGCGCGTGGACGTCGTTCTCGATCGCCTGCTGCGCGGCTTCCTCGGCGGTCTGGAACAGCGGGCCGATGTCGACGTCGAAGCCCAGGTCGGCGAACGCCGTGGAGATGACCTTGGCGCCGCGATCGTGGCCGTCCTGTCCCAGCTTGGCCACCATCATCCGCGGCCGGCGGCCCTCGGCGGCGGCGAAGTCCTCGACGTCGCGCTTGATCTTCGCCCAGGTCTCGTCGGCAGCGAACTGCGCGCCGTAGACGCCGGACACGCTCTGCGTGGTCGCGCGGTAGCGGCCCCACGCGGCCTCGAGCGCGTCGGAGACTTCGCCGACCGTGGCGCGGGCGCGGATCGCGCGGACGGCGAGGTCGAGCAGGTTGCCGCTGCCGGTGCGCGCGCAATCGGTCAGCGCCGCCAGGCAGGCGGCGACCGCCGCGCCGTCGCGGCCGGCGCGCACCTGCGCGAGGCGCCGGAGCTGCGCGTCGCGCACCGCCGTGTTGTCGATCTCGCGGATCGCCACCGGGTCTTCCTTCTCCAGCCGGTACTTGTTGACGCCGATGATCACGTCGCGGCCGGAATCCACGCGCGCCTGCTTGTCGGCCGCCGCCGCCTCGATGCGCAGCTTGGCCCAGCCGCTCTCGACCGCCTTGGTCATCCCGCCCATCGCCTCGACTTCCTCGATGATCGACCACGCCTTGTCGGCCATGTCCTGCGTCAGCGTCTCCATCATGTACGACCCGGCCCACGGGTCGACCACGCTGGTGATGTGCGTCTCCTCCTGGATCAGGAGCTGCGTGTTGCGCGCGATGCGCGACGAGAAATCGGTCGGCAGCGCGATCGCCTCGTCGAAGGAGTTGGTGTGCAGCGACTGGGTGCCGCCGAACACCGCGGCGAGCGCCTCGATCGCGGTGCGCACCACGTTGTTGTACGGGTCCTGCTCGGTCAGCGACCAGCCCGAGGTCTGGCAGTGCGTGCGCAGCATCAGCGACTTGGCGCTCTTCGGGGCGAAGTCCTTCATGATCCGCCACCACAGCAGCCGCGCGGCGCGCAGCTTCGCGATCTCCAGGTAGAAGTTCATCCCGATCGCGAAGAAGAACGACAGCCGGGGCGCGAAGTCGTCGACGCTCATGCCGCGCGCCAGCGCCGCGCGCACGTACTCGCGGCCGTCGGCCAGCGTGAACGCGAGCTCGAGCGCCTGGTTCGCGCCGGCTTCCTGCATGTGGTAGCCGGAGATCGAGATCGAGTTGAACTTCGGCATGTTCGCCGCCGTGTACTCGATGATGTCGGCGATGATCCGCATCGACGGCCCGGGCGGGTAGATGTAGGTGTTGCGGACCATGAACTCCTTGAGGATGTCGTTCTGGATCGTCCCCGAGAGGTCCTTCTGCGCGACACCCTGCTCCTCCGCCGCGACGATGTAGCCGGCGAGCACCGGCAGCACCGCGCCGTTCATCGTCATCGACACCGACACCCGGTCGAGCGGGATGCCGTCGAACAGGATCTTCATGTCCTCGACCGAATCGATCGCGACACCGGCCTTGCCGACGTCGCCGACCACGCGCGGGTGGTCGGAGTCGTAGCCGCGGTGGGTCGCGAGATCGAAGGCGACCGAGACGCCCTGTCCGCCCGCAGCGAGGTTGGCGCGGTAGAACGCGTTGGACTCCTCGGCCGTCGAGAAGCCGGCGTACTGGCGGATCGTCCACGGCCGCACCGCGTACATCGTCGCCTGCGGGCCGCGCAGGAACGGCTCGAAGCCGGGCAGCGTGTCCGCGTACGGGAGGTCCTTGGTGTCGGCCGCCGTGTAGAGCGGCTTGACGGCGATCCCCTCGGGCGTGCGCCAGACGAGGTTGTCGGAAGCGCCGCCCGGCGCCGCCTTGTCGGCGGCGCGCTTCCAGGCCTCGAGGGTCACCGGCGGGGCGGCGGGATGGGCGGAGCGGGTCATGGGTTCGCCTCAGGACCCGGGACCCGGGCCGCGGAAAGCCATGATCATAGCGCGCCTACCCCGGGGGCGGGCGGGGTGTCGGGATACGCGGAGCGGGTCATGGATTCGCCTCATGGCCCATTGCCGCGGGCCGCGGGAAAGCCATGATGATAGCGCGGTGGACCCGGGGATTCCCTTGATCATGCTCAACCGTGCAGGTCAAGCCGGAGGGCGGCCGCGGGGGCTGATGGCGGGCCGGCGCCTGCGAGCGGCCGGCCTGGCAGCCCCCCGCGGGCCGTTCGGTCCGGCGTGGACGCTCGATCTTCGTTCTCGCTCGTCGCGCTGATGCTCGCGCTGCGACCCGCGTCGAAGACGGCGAGCTGGCTGCTGCTGCCCTACCTGCTGTGGGTCACCTTCGCCTCGGCGGTGAACGCCGCGGCCGTGGTGCGCAACGCGCCCTTTCGCTGAGCTGCCGCGACGGGGGCCGCTCGCCGCCAGCCCACGCACCCCGCGGCCGCTCCGACCGGCACGCGGCGTTGCGCCGCGCCCGGCCGTGCGCTGCCGATGACGAGCCGACTCAGGAATCCGGGCGCAGGTTGTTGCTCTTGACGATCGCCTCGAACAGGCCGAACTCGGACTTGATGAACGCCGCGAACTGATCGGCGTTCTGGGCCATCGGCGTGGCGGCAAAGCTTTCGATCTTCTGCCTGACCTCGGGCGACGCCATCGCGGTCTGGATGGCGGCATTGATGGTGGCGACCAGTTCGGGCGGCATGCCCTTGGGCCCGCCGACGCCGAACCACGACACCATGTCGAAGCCCCGCACGCCGGCCTCCGCGAAGGTCGGCACCGACGGCATCTGCGGCGATCGGCGGTCGCCCGTCACGGCCAGCACGCGAATCTTGCCGGCGTCGATCATCGGTTTGGCCGCGAGCAGCGTGTCGAGCGTGTAGGTAACTTCCCCGGCCGCCACGGCGGTCACGCCCGGGCCGCTGCCCTTGTAGCGGATATTCGCCACGTCGATGCCGGCCGCCTTCTTCATCAGCTCGCCGGCGAGATAGTTGGCGCTGCTCGACGAAGAATAGTTCAACGCACCCGGTCGCTGTTTGGCCAGCGCGACGAGTTCGCTCACCGTGCTGGCGGGCACGTTCACGCCCGTGACCAGGTAGAACGGGGAGCTCGCGATCGGCGAGATCGGCGTGAAATCCTTCGCCGGGTCGTAGGGCAGCGACGCATAGAGGCCCTTGCTGATTGCGAACACGGTCGTGATCATCCCCAGCGTGTAGCCGTCGGGGGCGGCGGCCGCCACGGCAGAATTCCCGATCTGCGTGTCCGCGCCCGGGCGGTTCTCGATGACGACCGGCACGCCCCAGGTCTCGGAGAGCTTCTGCCCGACGATCCGGGCCAGGCCGTCGGTCGCTCCGCCGGGCGGGTAGGGGACGATGATCCGGACCTGCTTCTCGGGGTAGGTCGCCGCGAGCGCCGGGAGCGTGACCATCCCGGCGCACAGCAGCACGGCGAGTCCGGCGAGGATGCGTTTCATCTTTTTCCTTCTGCGGCGATGTTCGAGGGAGGTCGCGCCGCGCACGGTCGATCCGCGCGTGCGAGGCAGAATAGGCGCGCGCCCCGACGGCTGTCAATCGCGTACCGCTCGATGGCAGAATCGCGGGACGCCCCCGCCTCACCGGGGATGCGATGATGGTTCCCGATCCCCGCGGCGTGTTCGGCGGGTTGCGTCCGAGGACATCGAGATGAGTGCACAGGAAACCGACGACAGCGAAGCACTGGGATTCGCCCCGGACGACGACGTCGCGATTGCGTACATGCAGCGCACGCGCGACTGGTACCTGGCACTCGGCTACGCCAATCCCTATCGCTGGGCGCACTACCGCGACGTGCCGTTCCAGCCGCTGCAGCGGAGTCTTTCCGCGTCGACCGTGGCGCTGATCACGACGGCGGCGCCCTACCAGCCGGACAAGGGCCCGCAAGGACCCGGCGCGCCGTACAACGCAGCGGCGAAGTTCTATCAGGTCTATTCCGGCGACACGGCGCTGGACCACGACCTGCGCGTCGCGCACGTCGGCATCGACCGCAAGCACACCAGCATGGAAGACAGCGGGTGCTGGTTTCCGCTGCCGGCGCTGCGGGAGGCCGCGCGCCAGGGCCGCATCGGCCGCGTCGCGCGCCGCTTTCACGGCGCGCCGACCAACCGCAGCCAGCGGCACACGATCGACGTCGACTGCCCGGAGATCCTCGCGCGCTGCCGGGAAGACGGCGTCGACGCCGCGGTGCTGGTGCCCAACTGCCCCGTCTGCCACCAGACGCTCTGCCTGGTCGCGCGTCATCTGGAGCAGCACGGCATCGCGACGGTGATCATGGCCTGCGCCGCGACATCGTCCTGCACTGCGGCGTGCCGCGCGCGCTGTTCAGCGATTTTCCGCTCGGCAACGCGGCCGGGCGACCGCTCGATCCGCCCTCGCAGGCCTTCACGCTGGAGCTGGCCTTGAAGGTGCTCGACTCGGCGCCCGCCGCGCGGACCATGGTGCAGTCGCCGCTCTCCTGGAGCGACACGCACGACTGGAAGCAGGACTTCATGAACATCGAGCGGGTGGCGCCCGCGGAGATCGCGCGCCTGCGCGCGGAGCAGGACCGCGTCAAGGCGATCGCCCGGCAGATCCGCGATGAGACGGCGGCTACGGCCGGAGCAACCGCTTGAGCCAGCCTTACAGCGGCGTCCGGATTCTCGACTTCACGCACTTTCTCGCCGGGCCGTTCGGCACGTTCCAGTTCGCGCTGCTCGGCGCCGACGTCGTCAAGATCGAGCCGCCGGGCGGGGACGACACGCGCACGACGACGATCGACCGCAGGCGCGCGGCCGACAAGATGGCGCCTGCCTTCATGGCGGTCAACTCGAACAAGCGCAGCATCGTGCTGGATCTCACGAAACCGGCGGCAGTCGACGTGGTCCTGCGCATGGTGGAAGAGCGCCGACGTGGTCTGGGAGAATTTCCGGCCCGGGGTGATGGCGAAATTGGGGCTCGGCTACGACACGCTTGCGGCCGTCAATCCCCGGCTCGTCTACTGCGCGCTGTCGGGCTTCGGTCAGTCCGGCCCCCTGCGCGACACTGCAGCGTTCGACGGCAAGATTCAGGCGATGTCGGGAATCATGTCGATCACCGGCGATCCTGAGGGCGGGCCGATGCGCACCGGCTTCGCGGCCTGCGACCTGATCGGCGGCATGACCAGCGCGTTCGCGGTGTCCAGCGCGCTCTTCCAGCGCACGCATACCGGCAGGGGCCAGTTCATCGACGTCGCGCTGCTCGACTCGACGCTGAACTTCCTCGGTACCCAGCTGTGCGAATACACGCTGACGGGTCACAAGCAGGGCCAATTCGGCAATCTCTCGGTCAGCCGCAAGGTTACCGCGCACCGTTTCAAGGCCGGCGATGGCTATCTTGTTCTGGCCGTGCTGACTGACAAGCACTTCGCCAACCTGATGCGCGCGCTCGGCCGCCCCGAGGCGCTCGCCGATCCGCGCTTTGCCGACTGGTTCACGAGAGCCGAGCACGAGGCGGCGCTGCGGGAGTTGATCGAAGGCGGGATGCGCGATGGCACGGCGGAAGACTGGCAGGCCCGCCTGACGGCCGCCGACGTCCCATGCGCGACGGTGCTCAGTCTGAGCGAGATCGTCGAGCATCCCCAGCTCCGGCATCGGGACGTGCTCCAGCCTGTCGATACGCCGGACGGTCCGGCCATGCTGTCCGGACCCGCGTTCCGTCTCACCACGGCACGGGCGGCATCCGTCATTGCGCCCCGCGCCTTGGCGCGCATACCGACCTGCTTTTGCGCGAGGCGGGGTACGACGAGGCTGCCATCGCGAGGCTGCGGGCGGACGGGGCGGCAGGGGGCGGCGCACAGGATGCGGCGCGCGCACCCGCCGAGCTCTGACCGCCCCCGGCGGGTGCCCGCATTCACCACTGACGCAGGAGTGATGGTGGCCGACTATTACCTCGAGGATTTCGCGCCGGGACGCACCTACAGCAGCCCGACCCATACGGTCACCGACGAGGAGGCCCTCGATTTCGCCCGCCGCTACGATCCGCAGTATTTCCATGTCGATCCGGTGGCGGCGCGCGAATCGGTGTTCGGCGGGCTGGTGCTGGGCGGCTTCCAGACCGCCGCATTCTCCTGGGCGCTGGTGCTGCGCTCGGGCATGTTCGACCGGTGCGCGATGGCCGGCATCGGGCTCGACGAAGTGCGCTGGCCGAACCCCGTGCGGCCCGGCGATCGCCTGCGCTGCGATTTCACGCTGCTCGACGCGCGGCCATCGAAGTCGCGCCCCGAGGGCGGCGTCGCCCGCTTTCGCTACGAGATGAAGAACCAGCGCGAGGAGATCGTGCTCTCGCTGATCATGATCCAGCTGCTGCGCCGGCGCGGATGACGGCCGAAGGGCGATTCGGCGCGCTCGGTCCCGAGCGCGCCCGGGGAGCGCGGCGATGAACCACGAGTACGCTGCGCAGGAGCCCCCGCGCAGCGAGATCGATGCGCTCGCCGGGCCCGCGCTGCTCGAGTTCGGCAGCGCCTATTGCGGCCACTGCCGGGCGGCGCAGCCGTTGCTGGCCGCCGCCCTTGCCGGGCATCCGGGGCTGCGTCACATCAAGATCGCCGACGGCCGCGGCCGCCCGCTCGGGCGCGCGTTCCGCGTGAAGCTGTGGCCGACGCTGGTGTTCCTGCGCGACGGCAAGGAAGTCTCGCGCCTTGTCCGCCCGACCGACGCCGGCGCCATCCGGCAGGTCCTCGCGCAGATCGACCCGCTCGGCTGACGCAGGGCGCGCCGGCGTCGAACGCCGGCGCGCGCGAGATCGTGCTCGCCCGTGGCTCGATCTGGTGCGATCGGGGCGCCTTGCACCAAGAGGGCCCGCCGCCCGTCCGGCCCGCGTCCGTCGGGTCGTCTATAAGTCAATGATTCGAATACGTTTGCTGCGCTGCGGCATGCTGGCATCCGAATTGCTAACCTATCGTCGCAGCGTCCGCGACGGCGCTCGAACGACATCGGAGTGGCGAATGAAAGGCAAGAGCATGCAGCGGATCGGGCACCTCGTCCTGGCGACGGCGCTATGCGCGATGGCAGTGGTCGGCTTCGCCTTCATCATGGAAACGCTGACGGCGCGGACCGTGGGGTTCCAGAACACGTTCGGCAAGCACGCGCCGGTGCCCGCCCCGCCCGGCCGCTGATCGTCGACGCCGGCGGCCGATACCCCCGGCCGCGCGGCAACGAATCCTGTCCTACTGCGTCTTTTTCCTCCTCCTAAAAGATGCAGCCTCGGCCCCCTCGCCAACGCGAGGGGGCCACTTTTTTTCGCCATACGCCGCGCGTGCAGATGACTCCTACGCCGCGCGCTCGCGCGTCGCGCGCCAGCGGGCCGGGGTGGTGCCGCTCCAGCGCCGGAAAGCGCGCGTGAACGCGCTCGCGTCGGCATAGTCGAGCAACGACGCGATCTGGCGCACCTCCAGCGCCGAGTCTTCGAGCATCTGCCGCGCGATCTCGAAGCGGCTCTCGTCGACGAGTTGCCGGAAGCCGTTGCCGAAGGCATTGAGGCGGCGGTTCAGCGTGCGACTGTGCATCGAGAAGAGCGCCGCGACCTGATCCGCCCTGGCGTGACCGGTCGTGACCGCCGTGCGCAGCAGGCTGCGCACCTGCTGCGGAAAGTCGTCGCCGTGGCGCATCTCGAGCATGTCGATTTCTCTCTCCAGCAGGCGGCGCAGCTCGGGGTCGCTGTCGGGCAAGCGACAACTCAACCAACCGGCGGAGAACACCAGCGCATTCTGCTCGGCGTCGAAGCGCAACGGGGCGCGGAAGCACCGACGGTACGGCCCGACATCCTTCGGCTTGCGGTGCGCAAGGCGAACCTCGGCGGGCCTCCATTCGGGGCCGCACAACGTTCGCATGATGTTCGACATCAAGGCGAGGGCGCCGTCCCCGACCTGGTCGGTAGCCTCGGCGCGCGACTGATAGATTTCGAAGCCGAGCATCGCCAGGTCGGCGTCCACGGCCAGCGTCGTCACTGCGCCGCGCACGTGAAGATGCGCATGACGCGCCAGCCGGCGAAGCGCCGTTCCCACGTCCGCAGAGTATTTCACGAGCAGGCCCACGAGGCCCAGCGACTGCAACCCGCCTTGCTGGCCGACCAGCAGCCCGAAATGAGGGCAGCGGGTCCGCTCCGCGCAGTGTCGCATCAGGCGGTTGCGGGCGGTGTAGGAGACCCGGTTTTCCGGGTCATCGAAGAGCTTCACGTCGAACCCTTCTTCGGCCAGCACCTCCGCCGGGTCGGCGCCCAGGCTTCGGAGGACCGCCGGAAGCGCCAGCGTGGCGCCGATGCGCACCGTCGCCTCTGCCGGTCTGCGGCGCCCCATGGCGCGTCCCGCGCCGGCCGGATGTCGCTTTATTGATTTCACGCAAACAGCATAGCCCGCCTTGTCCGAATATGTCCAAGTAATGTCCGAAATTGTCCAACGAGCGGGCGAGGTGCGGCCATAATTGAACGAAGTGCGGACACGGCGCGGTGCCGGTGCCGTCTTTGGGCTGCGCGACGCGCTCGCGCCCCCCACTTTCTGGATACGCGGAGACTTTGATGAGCACGAAATCGACATTCACCCTTGCATTGATCACGGCGGGTCTGGCCGCAACCGCGTGGGCGCAGGCGCCGGCCCCAGCGGCGGGCATCGCGGCCGCGAGCGAGCCGGGAAGGGCGGCCGTCGTCGCCGCGATGGAGGTTTCCGCGCAGGTCGTCGGCATCGACAAGGCGACGCGCACGCTGACGCTCAAGGGGCCGAAGGGTAACGCCGTCGACGTCGTCGCGAGCGACGACATCAGGAACTTCGACCAGATCAAGCTCGGCGACGTCGTCGTCGTGCGCTACGCCCAGGCACTGACGCTGGAGCTGCGCAAGACCACAGCCGGCGCCGGCGCCCCTGCCGTGCGGGAGGGGGTCGTGGCCGCGAAGCCCGGCGAGCGGCCGGCTGTCGCTGGCGCGCGGCAGGTCACCGTCATGGCCCGCGTCGTCGCGGTCGACCCCAAAAAGAGCACGATCACGCTCAAGGGGCCGCGGGGCAACGAAGTGACGCTCGACGTGCAGAACCCCGACCAGTTCAAGGTGGTGAAGAAGGGCGACCAGGTCGAGGCGACCTACACCGAAGCGCTGGCGCTTTCCGTCGAGCCGGCGCCGAAACCGGCGGCGGCAAAGCAAAAGTAGGCGCGTGCCGGACGACGTGGTGCGAACCGCGACAATGGAAGGTCGCTCGTCGGGTCGACGGGCCGGGAGCTGGCAATGGCGATGAGGCCGCAGCGCCGTCCCGGGGACGCCGGAACATGCGGATAGAGGAGCAATCGATGAATGCGCGAATCCTGCTGTCAATTGCGTCGGCCGTCGCGTTGATCGGTGCGGCCCACGCCCAGCAGTACGTCTATCCCGCCAAGGGACAGACCCCGCAGCAGCAGAAGAGCGACGAGGCGGCCTGTTACACTTGGGCGGTCCAGCAGACGGGATTCGATCCTGCGAAGCCGCCGCCGCCCGCTGCTCAACCGGCGACGACGGCGACGGGCACGACGCCGGGCGCCGGCGTTCGCGGCGCCGCGCGTGGCGCAGTGGTGGGCGAGGTCGTCGGCGGTGATGCAGGAGCGGGCGCGGCGGCGGGCGCGGCAGTCGCGCGCAGCCAGAGCCGCAAGCAGAATGCGGCCGCCGCGCAGCAGGGGCAGCAACAGGCGCAGGCGGCGACGCAGCAGCAACAGGCGTCCTTCGCCAAGGCGCGCGCCGCGTGCCTCGAGGGCAAGGGTTACACGGTCAAATGAACCGCCGAAGCTCCGCGTCGCTCGTGTCTGGACGCCGGGGTACCGAAGGCGCAATCAGGACTTGGAGCAGGCATGACTGACAGTTTTCGTACGCTCGCGGCCGCGGCTCGCCGCAGCCCGGTGCAATGGCTTGAAATGCTGGCTGGAATCGTCCTGCTCGTCTTCGCGCTGAACGCCGTCGCGCAGGCGCCGGCGTCTCCGGGCGGCGCGCCGCCCCCGCTCTCCGACGCGGAGCTCGACAAGCTCGTGGGCCCGATCGCCCTGTACCCGGACGATCTCGTAGGCATCATCCTGCCGGCCTCGACCAATCCGCTGCAGCTCGTGCAGGCGGACCGCTACCTCGACAAGCGGAAGGCCGATCCCAAGCTCCCCGTCGACGAGAAGTGGGACGACGCGGTCAAGTCGCTGCTGAACTACCCGGACGTGGTGAAGATGATGAGCGGCGATCTCGACTGGACGTCGGCGCTGGGAGAGGCGGTCGTCGCCGATCAGGGCGCGGTGCTGGAGGCGGTCCAGGCCTTTCGCCGCAGGGCGCAGGCCGCGGGCAACCTCAAGTCCGACGGCAAGCAGGTCGTGCAGGTGGAACAGGAGATCATCAACATCGTCCCGGCCGATCCGCAGGTGATCTACGTGCCCCAGTACAACCCGACGACCGTCGTCGTGGCAGGGGCGCCGGTCTACGGTTACTACCCGACGCCCTACCCGTCGTACTACTACCCGTATGCGCCCGGTGCTGCGCTCGCTGCGGGCGTCATCTGGGGCGCCGCGATCGGGGCGGCCTGGGGCGGCAACCACTACGGCTGCTGCGGGGACGCCAACATCAACGTCAATCGCAACACGAACATCAACACCGGCAATATCAACCGCACGGGCACTGCAAGGCAGCAGCCGGCGGGCGGCACGGCGTGGAAGTCCAACAAGCAGCCCGGACAGGTCAGCAACTCCGTCGGCAAGTCCGCATCGTCGGCGCGCGTGGGCGATGCGCGCGGTGGAGCAGGCGGGTACGGGTCGGCCGGCGGCGCGGGGGCGCGGACCTCGACGCAACCTGCTGGCGGCGGCATGGGCGGCGGCAGCGCCGGCCGGGGCGGCGCGTCAGGCGGGGACGCCCTCGGCGGCTACGGCTCCGGGCGGCAGACCCAGATGGACAGTTCCCGTGGCGCCTCGAGTCGGGGCGCGATGGCCAGCTCGTCCGGCTCGATGGCGCGTTCGTCGCCGAGCGCCGGGGCTTCGCGGCCGTCGCCGAGCGCCGGGGCTTCGCGTTCGATGTCGGGTGGAGGCGGTGGTGCGCGCGGTGGCGGTGGTGGCGGCGGGCGCGGCGGCGGCGGACGTCGGTGACGGCCGGAGCATCCTCATGCACACCCTCTACATAGTCGAAAGCAAGGCGTCACCCATGAATATCCCCCGTTTCTGGTCACACCTTTCCCGGCTGGCGCTTGCGCTGGCGCTCGCGGTGCTCGCACCGCTCGCAGCGAACGCCGCTCCGCAGGAGACCTTCGCAACGCCTGAAGCCGCGGTCGACGCGCTGATGGCCGCGCTCAAGGCCGACAGCGACCCCGCGATGGTCGCGATCTTCGGCGAGGAGCAGAAGGACCTGCTCATCAATTCCGATCGCGCCGCGGCCAGCGCGACGAGGGCAAAGATCCTCGCGGCCATGCAGACGCTGCGCGTGCTGCGGGAGCCGAGCGCGGACCGCAGGGTGCTGGTGATCGGCGACGAGGCGTGGCCGATGCCCATTCCCATCGTGCGCGAGGGTGAGCGCTGGCGCTTCGCCACCGAGGAAGGCGCGGACGAGGTCGTCAACCGCCGCATCGGCGGCAACGAGCGCAACGCCATCCACGTGCTGCGCGCGTACCTCGACGCACAGCGCGCGTATGCAACGCGCGACCGTGACGGCGACGGTGTGCTGCAGTACGCGCAGAAGCTGGCCAGCGCGCCGGGCAAGCACGACGGGCTGTATTGGCCCGCCGACGCTGCGAAGGGCGAAGAGGCGAGCCCCTTCGGGCCGCTGATCGCCGAAAGCGCCGGCTACCTCAAGGGCCACGCGGCGGGCGACCCGTACCGCGGCTATCAGTTCAGGATCCTGACGCGGCAGGGCAAGAACGCAGCGGGAGGCGCCTACAACTACGTGATCAACGGCCGCATGATCGCCGGCTTCGCGATGGTCGCGTACCCCGCCGAGTACGGCAAGAGCGGCGTGATGACCTTCATCGTCAGCCACAACGGCAAGGTCTACGAGAAGGACCTCGGCAAGGATTCCACGGCCATCGGCGCGAAGATGACGACTTTCGACCCCGGTGCCGGATGGAAGGAAGTGGCGCCCTGACGCATCGGTCGGGCCCTGCGGGCTTTCGACTCCGCCTTGCGTGGTGTGACCGAAGGTCCCGGGGCTGTAGGGCGTGACGCCGATGAGGGCCGCGGTCTGCAGGTCGCTGGCGGCGCTCGTGTTCGCTGCGAATGCGGTTGGCGCCGACTTCGCAACCAGGGGCGGGCCGGAACCCGCCAACGTCGACGAGATCGCGCGCGTCCTGCGGCAGGACCCGTACGACATGGAGCTGCTGATCAGCTTCGGCACCTCCAAGGGCGGCTCGGCGGGCCACCTGGCGCTCGCCGTCCGCGACCAGGTGCCGGGTGATGACCTCGTCTATTCGGCCAACTTCTACGCCGACCGGAAGCCCGAGCACGAGCAGCACTTCTACACCGACGACCTCATGGTCAGGATCCCGAAGAAGGAGTACCTGTTCGGGACGGTCTCGTCTCTCGGCGACAAGGCCTCGTTCGGCCTCGATTTCGGCGAGATCTACAAGCGCTCGGTCATCGGCGTGCGCGTCTACGGCGTGCCGGCCCGGGAGAAGGAGGCGCTGGCCGCCTTCTTCCGCCGCATCAATGACGACTATCACGCGCGGGCCAGGAACACCGAGTACCACGATCGCGAGATCAGGTACGACTACCTGCGCCTGAACTGCGCCAAGACCATCGGCATGGGATTCAGGGTCGGCGCCGGGTACGAAGATCTCGAGGTCGCGAGCGCGAAGCTCTTCTCCGGGCGCAGGGTGGTGGCGGCCGCCAATGCCAACATTCCCACCGAGATGGCGATGAAGCTCATCAAGGCGTGGAACGCGCGCGGGTACCGGCTGGACGTCGTGCTCTACCGGAAGTACGAGGGCTCGACCTACGTCGATCCGCACGAGGAGGACAAGGTGGCGTTCAAGGACCTGCCCGACCGGTTTCCCTCGGTCCTGTCGCGCGACTTCCGGAAGGAACACGACCGCTACGAGGACCTCGACAACCTCTTCGCGATGTACCTCCTCTACAACATGGGCAAGTACAGCGTGCGGGTGAACCCCGAGACGAAGCTGCTCGAGATCGGGCGGGGCAAGAACCCCATGGCCTACCCGGAAGCCGCCGAACTGGCCGCCGGGAGCGCCCGTTCGGACAGCGCCGGATTCCGTCAGCGCCTGCCGTTCCAACCCCGGGGAAACGCCATCGGAGAACCCATGGACCCGGATCGGTGAGCCGGCAACGGCGGCCGGCGGCCGCTCAGTTCTGAGCCCAGCCCTCCGCATACAGCTGCTGCGCCAGGAAGCCGAGGCGCATGGTCAGCACGTAGTTCTCGCCATCCTCGATCAGCGCGGTGCGCGTGTCGCGCAGCAGCTTTTCCATCGGGTAGTCGCGCGACGTGCCGTTGCCTCCGAAGAGCTGCAGCGCTTCGGTGACGACCTTCATCGCCTCCTCGGTGACGGTCACCTTGGCTGACGCCGTCGCGTAGGCGTGGCCCTGCGGGGTCTGGCGGGCATAGGCGAGCGAGCGGCGCGCCACGGCGCGGCATAGCTCGACGCGGCGCATCATGTCGCCCAGGCGCCAGCGCGTGAGTTGATGATCGATCAGCAGGGCCCCGCCCTGCTTGCGCTCGTGGCAGTACTGCAAGGCCAGCTCGAACGCGGCGCGGGCGACGCCGGTGAACACCTGGCTCATCACGGTGCCGGCATACGACCAGGCCGACGTGTGGGCGCCGTAGTACTCGTCCTGCAGCGCCACGGCAAAGCGCTTCGGCACCTTGACGTTGTCGAAGTACACCTCGCCCTGGGGCAACGCGCGTTGTCCGAACTTGTCGAGCGGCTTGCCCCTGGACACCCCGGGCAGGTCGAGCGGGACGATCAGCGCGACGCCGTGGGGCCGGCCGTCGGCGTCGAACCAGCCGTTGCCGTAGTCCGCGCTCATGTAGGCGAGCGCCACCTGCGCCACGGCGCCGTTGGACACCCAGGCCGAGCACTGCCCGTTGATGACGATCTCGTCGGGGCCGACCCGGGCGAGCATGCTGCCCTTGTTGCCGGGCGCCCCCGGCGCCCAGTCGCGCTTGATGTCGTAGACCGTGACGTCGCTGCCCTTGTCGGGGTGCGTGATCATCCAGCAGCCGATCCGGCCGGTGGAGAGATCGATGAGCTCCTGGTTGCCGGCCGCCTTCGCCATCTCGAGCGGAAAGGAGGCCACCGCCAGCGAGACGGCGAGCCCGGCGTCGCCCCAGCCCATTTCCTCGCCGATCATCGATTCGACCCGGACGGCCATGTCGGGCGGCAGCTGCGCCAGCAGATCCGAATCCAGACCGAGCTTGGCGGCTTCGGCAAAGACCGACCAATACGGCGAGCCCGGGGCGATGACCTCGTCGGCCGTCATACGGTCGAGCTCCTTGCCGAGGGGGCGCAGCACGTTCTTTGCGAACTGGTGGACGCTGTGCTGGATCGCGGTCTCCTCCTCGGAGAGCGGTGTCTCGAAGCCGGTCGGGCTGACGGCCGGCAGCTTCAGGTCCTTCTTCAGTTTCAGCATTTCGTTGCTCCTCGAGGCGACACGATGCGCCGGCAGCTGCAGGGTTGATGGTCGATGCGGCCACGCCGCAACGTCCGGAGGGGGGCGATGTCGGCATTAGCGCAGATCGCGACGGTGGAGCCACCCCCCGCCTCGGGTGGCCCCGATCGGGGAGCGTCACGGCCGGCCAGATGGCGAATCCGGCGTCGTTGACAGGAGAGCCGCAGGCAAGCCGCGCGATTGAGCCGCCTGGTGACGGCGCATGGCGGCGCCAGCGCCGCGGCCAAGGCCGCATGGGGCCGTTCAACCACGCGCCCGCGCTGGGGCCGGGCGCCGCTTCCGGGCGGTGCGCTGCGGCGCCGGCACCGCAGCGCCCGGCGGCTCCACGGCGACCGGCGCGCCCGTCGCCGCGGCCTTCGCCGCCGCCGTCAATTCATCGAAGCTATCGCGCAGGCAATCGGCGAAGAATACCGGGTCGGGCAGCATGTTGCGGCATGCGACGGCGGTCAGCGCGAGCACGCCGTCGTAGCTGACGGCGGTGAGGTTGAGCCCCTGCCCGTCGGCGATCGCGCTCACCGGATAGAGGCGCGCGAGGCGGGCGCCCGCCAGGTAGAGCGGCGCGTCGGGCCCGCGCACATTGGACACGGCGACGTTGAGCCCGGGCAGCGCGATGCCGCGAAGGACGAAGTCCGTGACGGCGGACGGCATGGCGTCGATGAGCGACGGCGTGAAGTCGAGACCCATCGCCTCCGCATTGCGCTTCGCCTCGCGCGTTGCCCGGCGCACGGCGGCGAGTCGCGCCAGGGGATCGGCGACGTCGGTGCAAAGCTCCACCGGCACGGCGGTCACCGCGTTCCCGCCCGCCCCGGCGTCGCTGCGCAGGCTGATCGGCATGCCGCCGACGAGCGAGCGCTTCGGCAGTTCATCGCGGCTCGCGAGGTAGCGGCGGAGCGCGCCGCTCGCCACCGCGAGGAAGACGTCGTTGACGGTCGCGCCCTCGACCGCGGCGCGCGCGGGCGTCATCGCCGCCAGCGGAATCTCGACGGCGGTGACAGCGCGATTGGCCGAGATCGAAGCGTTGAAGCGGGTCGCCGGCGCCTTGCGGAAGGCCGTCGGCGCCGCCGACCCGTCCTTCCCCGGGGCATCGGCCTGCAGGCGCCGCTTCACCTCGTCGGCGACGAGCCCGACGACCCTGCCCGCTGCCACCGCCGACAGCTTCGACAGAGCGACGGCGCGCCCGATGCCGTGTGCCAGCACCGACGCGTCGAGCGAAGCCCTCGTCGGCGCAGGCGCCGCAGCGGCGCGCGCCGTGCGCCGCTGCGGCCGGCCGCGCGGCGTCGACGAGTGCAGGTCGCGGAACACCTGCACCGCGGCCATGCCGTCCACCGACGCGTGGTGGAACTTGGTGAAGACCGCGAATGCACCCGGCGCGAGGCCAGGGATGCGATCGAGTCCCTCGATCACGTAGGCCTCCCACAGCGGCCGGCTGCGGTCGAGCGGGCGCGAGTGGATGCGCGCGACCTGGATCATCAGCTGCCGCCAGTCGCCCGGCTGCGGCAGCGCGATGTGGCGGACGTGAAACTCGATGTCGACCGCGGGATCCTCGGCCCAATAGGGGCGGTCGAGCCCATACGGCACATCGGCCAGCCGGTGCGTCAGCAGGGGGCTCACGTGCAGGCGCTCGCGGAAGTGCTTGAGGATGTCGCGGAAGCGGACCTTGCCGCCGGGTGCGGTGGCCGGATCGTAGATGGCCAGCGTGGCGACGTGCAGGAACGCGTTGCCGCGCTCGCCGTACAGGAAATAGCTGTCGGTGCCGGAGAGCTGCTTCATGCCGGGTTGCGCGACGCTCCGGGGCGGGTGCCGGCGGGCCGCCACGCCGCGAGGAAGCGGGCGACGGTCGCGACTGCGAGCCGAGGCGGCTCGGCGATGCAGCGCGCGACGAAGCGGCAGCTGCGCGCGCCGATGGGGCCGGTCGCGCGCACCAGCCCCCACGGCGTGCGCACCGACTGCACGTTTGCCAGATTGGATCGCACGACCGCGAAGGCGTCGTGGATGAGCTCGCCGTAGAGCTCGGCGAGTTGCTCGACGCCGTCGCGGATCGCCGCGCGCGCGCGGTCCGGCGCGCGGTCCCCGGTGGGCGGCGCGTCGCCGCGCCCGCGGACGTCGCTCACGGGCTGGAACAGCTGCGCAGCGAGGTGCGGGTACTGCTTCGCCAGCAACGCCCGGTCGCCCATCGGATCGTCGGGCGTCGCCTCGGCGAGCAAGGCGTTCCAGTCGGCATCCTCCAGCACGCGCTCCGACCGCCCGTAGAACACCGTCTCCTCGCTGCGCATGTGGTTGCGCGTGTGCGCGACGTACGCGGTGAGGCGGCGGGCGAGGCGGGCGCCGTCGCGCCCGCGCAGCGCGGCGGGGGTGGCGTCGGCGAGGTCCGCCGCGAGGTTTTCGGCCTGCCGCTGCCCGCCGCGGTGCTCGCGGATCAGCGCGCGCATCTCGCGGCCGAACTGCAGGCGCCCGGGCGCTGATGCGCTCGAACAGCCGATCCTCCCGCGGGTGATGGAATGCGTGCTGGTAGTGCAGCAGGTAGCGCATCGCCTCCGCGAGGACCGGGCGCGCCGATTCCGGCGCCTCCTGCAGCATCGCCTGCCGGGCGTCGATCTCGCGCAGCACGCGCGAGAGCCGGGCGTGATCGATGCGCAGCGCCTGCATGAAGGGTTCGCCTGCCGTCGATGGCGGCGGTGCCGATTCGATCTGTCGCTTCATCGCTCTTCCTCTGCCGGATGCATTGCCCGCCGTCCCGGTTGCCGTGCTCCCCTCACGGGCAGCAGCCGCGGACGAAATCTCCGACGCGCTCGATCGCCCGGTCCGATTCGGGCACGAACGGCATCCCCTGCCAGCCGTGCGGCATGCGCTGCCAGACCTCGACTTCGGCCGCCACGCCGGCCGCCCGCGCGCGCTCGGCACAGCGCTTGCTGTCGTCGAGCAGGATCTCGGTGCTGCCGACCTGGAACAGCAGCGGCGGCAGTCCCGTGAAGTCGCCGTACACCGGCGACACGTAAGGGTGCGTCAGTCGCTCGGACGCGCCGCCGACGTAGAGCTCGCGCATCGCCATGCCGCGATGGCTGCTGAGCACGGGATCGCGCTGCGCGTTGGCGGCCCGCGAGCCGGCCTCGATGTGCGGATCCGCGAGGTCGGTGAGCGGCGACATCGCGATCGCGCCCGCCGGCAGCGGCAGCCCCGCGTCGCGGATCGCCATCAGCACGCCGAGCGCCATGCCGCCGCCGGCGGAGATTCCGGTGAGCACGATGCGGTCGGGCGCGATGCCCAGCGCGAGCAGCTGCCGGTACGCGCCAAGGCAGTCCTCGTGCGCCGCCGGATACGGGTGCTCGGGCGCGAGCCGGTAGAACACCAGGCGCGCACGCGCATTGGCCGCCCGGCAGATGCGCGCGACCATCGCGCGCTCCATGTTGGGCAGGCGCATGATGTAGGCGCCGCCCGGAAAGTGCAGCAGCATGCGGTCGGTGCGGCCGCCCTTCGCGCGCACCCACTCCGCGTCGCAGTCGGGAAGCGGATGATCGTGGGCGAATTCGAATCCCGGCGGATGCCGGGGAAACAGCCGCTCGATCGCGCCGGCGCCGGAGCGCAGCTTGTCGACCGACACCTCGCGCTTGACGAGCTGCTTGACCGTCAGGCGGCCGAGCAGGCTCGCGGTCGTGGTCTGCCAGCTGACCATCGCGTTCGCTTCGACCCGGGCGCCGGCCTTCGGCGTCAGGCCGCCGGCTGGCCGCGCTCGGCGAGCGCCCGCGCCGCCTTGTAGTCGGCCTTGCCGTTGGGCATCCGCGGAATCGCGTCGACCTCGACGTACTGCCGCGGCCGCTTGTAGCCGGCCATCCTGCCCTGCACGAATTCGGCCAGCGCGTCCGCGAGTTTCGCGCCGCGCTGCTTCGCCGCCACCAGCGCGACGACCTTCTGCCCGAAGCGCTCGTCGGGCAGCCCGATCACGAGGCAATCGGCGACGTCCGCGTGGCCGACGAGCACCTGCTCGACCTCCTCGGGGTAGACCTTCTCGCCGCCGGTGTTGATGCACCCCGAGCCGCGCCCGAGGAGCTGCAGCGTGCCGTCGGCGTTCCATTGGCCCCAGTCGCCGATGAAGGCGAAACGCTTGCCGTCGACGATCCGGAACGTCTTGGCGGTCTTCTCCGGATCCTTGTAATAGCCCGCCGGGAGCGCCGCGCCGCCCGCCGCGATGAGGCCAGGCTCGGTGGAGCCCTTGGGAATCTCCCTGCCGTCCTCGGCGAACAGGCGCGTCTCGGCCAGGGGAACGAAGCGCGCGGACGCACCGGTCTGCCCGCGCCGGCTGATCTGCAGCGCCATCGGGCCTTCGGTGGCGCCGACGCCGTCGATCAGCGTCGCGTCGATCCACTCCAGCATCTTCTCCTTGACGCCCTGCGACCAGATCACGCCCGACGAGATCACGATCTTGAGGCACGACAGGTCCAGCGTCTCGCCGCGCGCCTTCGCGTCCTCGAGGGCCTCGAGCATCGGCCGCGCGAAGGCGTCGCCGACGATGATGATGCACATGACGCGCTCGCGGGCCACGACGCGCCAGAGCTCCATCGGGTCGAAGCGGCGGTTGTGCAGCGTGACGCAGCGCCCGCCCATCATCTGGAAGGGCAGGCTGTTGGCGAGGCCCGCCGTGTGCATCAGCGGCGACGAGGGCATGACGACCGGGACGATCCCCTTTGCCCGCAGTCCCTTGACGAGGCCGACGAGCTGCGGCAGCTCCATCGGCGGCGGGTCGACGCCGAGGACGTTCTTCGCGAAGATCGCGGTCAGCCCCGTCGACCACGGCACGACCTCGCAGATCACGCCCTTCGGCATCCCGGTCGTGCCGCCCGTGTACATGAGGTGGTAGTCGTCGGCCTGCCGCGCGATGCGCGGCGCCGGCGCAGACGCGGCGAGCAGAGCCTCGTACGCTCGCCCCCCTTCCCAGCTGTCGCCGCCGTCGTTGACCTCGACCGCCAGCTTCACCTGCGGCGAGCGCGGCAGGATCTCGGCCACGACGGCCGAGAGCGAGCGATGGTAGACGAGGGCTTCGCAGTCGGCGTTGTCGAGCAGGTAGGAGAGCTCGCTGCCGACGTAGCGGTAATTGATGTTGAACGGCACCATGCGCATCTTCAGCGCGGCGAGGAAGGTCTCGTAGTACTCGGGGCAGTTATAGAGCAGGATGCCGACCTTCGAGCCTGGCGCGAGGCCGGCGTCGGCGAAGGCCTGGCCGAGCCGGGCCGCGCGCCCCTCGAATTCGCGCCACGTGCGGTTGATGCCGTCGTGGGTGAGAACGGGCTCGTCGGGCAGCTCGGCGGCCAGGGCTTCGATCGCGTCAGCGTAGTGGTACATCCGTCGTCTCCATGGTTGGGGGTGCAGCGGCGCCGGCTCGGCGTGGGGAGGGCGGGTCGCCGCTCAGGCGGCGGTTCCCTCGCGAGCGAGCGCTTCGAGCTCGGCGAGGCTCGCGTCGAAGTGATCCATCAGCTTCCAGGTGTCGGGGAGCACGTCGCGGTCCGCGAGGATGCACAGGTTGAACTGGTCGACGTAGCTCCACACCGTGACGTTGAGCGCCGCGCCGTGGGCGACCTGCCCGATCGAATACCATTCCGCGAGCCTGACGTGGCCGAGCTGCAGCGGCGCGCGCGGGCCGGGCACGTTGGACGCGACGATGTTCCAGAACGGCAGCAGGCCGCCTTCCTTCATCTCGTTGATGCGGTCGACGGCTTTCGGCACCAGCGGCGGCAGCAGGTTGAACAATGCGGCGACGTTCGCCTCGCGCGTCGCCTCGAAATACTGCTTCATCGTGTTGGCCGCGCGCTTGCATGCGGCCAGCCGCGCGCGCGGGTCGGCGACGTCCGCGAACAGCAGCGTGTGGCAGACCGTCGAGAAGTTGCCGTCGCGCGTGCGCTCGGCGAGCGGAACCAGCGCGAACGGGACCGTGGCGACCATCGGGCCCGTCGGGGCGACGCCGTCCTGCTCGAGGGCGAGGCGGCGCACGGCCCCCGACACCGCGGTCAGGAACACGTCGTTGATCGTCGCGTCGAGCGCCTTGGCGACGGCGCGCACGCGCGGCAGCGCGAACGACCGTATGGCCAGGCTTCGCCGCGGCGAAAGGCGTCGCGCATAGGGGGCCGGGTACTGCGGATCGCCGGAGCTCGGCGGCAGCGTCCGCCCTTCCTTGCGCCACGAGGCGACGATCCTGCGGCCCGCGCGGATGCCGCGGATCGCGCCGGGCACGTTGGCAGCGATGATGCCCGGAAACGCGACGAGGCCGTCGACGAACAGCCGCCACTTCGAAGGCAGCGGCGGCGGGTTCCACGCTTCGGGGTTCGGGTGCTCGAACGATTCGGGGTGGGCCTGCCAGTAGTTGTTGAGCATCCGCAGGATGCCGATGCCGTCGGTCAGCGCGTGATGGATCAGCAGCAGCACGGCGATCCTGCCGCCCGCGAGCCCCTCGATCACCCAGATCTGCCACAGCGGGCGCGTGTGGTCGAGCGGATGCGCGTAGAGCTCGGCCACCAGCTCGCACAGCTCGACCGGGGTCCCCGGAGCAGGGCAGCCGACGCGGCGCAGGTGGTAGTCGATGTCGAACGCGGGATCGTCCACCCACACCGGGTGATTGATCCCCAGGGGCACGCGCAGATACCGCTGGCGAAGGCGCGGCACCAGGCCGACGCGCGACGCGATCGAGCGCTTGAAGCGCGGCCACGACCAGCCTTCGGGGTCCTCCGAGGGATCCAGGATCTGGATCTTGATCGTGTGGTTGTAGGCTTCCGCGCGATCGAGATAGATCATCAGCGCGTCGGCGCCGCTCATCCTTTCCATCGCTCCCCCTCCCTCTGACCGGCGGCGCTACGGTCGCGCCGCGCGGACGGACTTCGCGCGCTTCGCCTTGCCGCGACGCGCCGTCGCCGGTGCCGCGGCCGCCCGCGGCTTGCGCGCACGCCCGGCCGGCTTCGGCGCCAGCGCGGCGGCCTTCAGATCGTCGTAGGCGTCGCGCGTGTGGCGCGCGAGCGCGGGCAGGTCCCTGAGCGCCATGCCGTTGCCGACCAGGCCGAAGTCCATGGTCTGCGCGTACGAGGCGAGCGTCACGTTGAGGCCCACACCCATGCCCAGCGCGGAGATCGGGAAGTTGCCGACCAGCGGAGCGCCGCCGAGGTAGCGCGTTTCCGTCGCGCCGGGCACGTTGGAGAGCACGAAGTTGGCGAGCGGCCGCGCGATGTGCTTCAGCCTCGTCGCGTCGATGAGCTCGGCCAGCCCCAGCGCGGCGATCGCGTAGAGCATCGCGGCATCCTTGGTCATTCCTCGCAGCTGTGTCTTGCCGGCCGCGATCGACGCCATCACTTCGCCGATGCGCTCGGTTACAGGCGCCTCCGGGGCACCCATGCGCACGAACATCGCCGATGCCTTGGTGCTCGGATCGGTGTCGCCTTCGTCGCGCAGCGAGACCGGGCACATGCCGACCAGGCGGTCGGGGAAAGCGTGGCCGGTCTCCCGCAGGTAGCGGTGCACGCCTTCGTCGACGATGGTGGCGGCGACGTCGTTGAGCGTCGCGCCGAACGCCTTGCCCACCGCGCGCATCTCGGCGAGCGGCAGCGACATCGTCGCGAAGGAGCGCGCCACCGAGAGGGGCTGGTTCATCGGCGAGCGCTTCGCCTCGAACGGCACGCTGCCGCCGTTGCCCGCGCCGAACAGCGCGCCGAGACCTTGTCGGAGCGCGCCGAGGTAGACGTCCTTGACGGCGACGCCCTGCTTGGACGCCGCGGCCCCGAGCGAGCCCAGCTTCTCGACCAGGTTCTTCGGCAGCCGCGGCTTGCGCGGGGGCATCTCCAGCGCGAACGGGGGCGGCAGGATGGGGGCGTCGGCGGTCGTGCCCAGGCTGCCGAAGATCCGGTGCGCGCCGGACGCGCCGTCGATGACGCCGTGATGCACCTTGTGGTACAGCGCGAACCTGTGGCCGGGCAGGCCTTCGATCGCCCAGACGCGGAACAGCGGCCGATCGCGGTCGAGGACGGGCTCGTGCAGGTCGGCGACCAGCGCCAGGAACGATTCGTAGGTCGCGCCCGCCGGCAGCGCGAGGTGCTGGACGTGGTACGCCGGATCGTAGTGCGCCGCCTCGACGAAGACCGGTCCGCCGGCGCCGACGAGCCTGGGGACGTAGTTGAACGGCGGCGTCGGAACGTGCGCCCGATAGGCGGCGACGACCTCGCCGACGATTCCCGCGCGGCCCGGCGGCGTCTGGAACAGCAGCACGCAGCCGACGTGCTTGGGGCTCGCCGCCGATTCGGTCAGGAACCAGGTGGCATCCAAAGGTGGAATCGGTTTGCTCATCGGTCGGCCTTGGATTCGATCGGGCGTGGGGGTGGGGGCCGGCGTCGCGGCAGTACCTCGCGTTCGCCGAGCGGCGCTCGCGGTGGAGGCCGGCCGGTCTGGGCGCGGCGCAGCTGTTCCATAGGTAGCAAGTTAACACGCTCACGAACGCAACGGCACCCCCCCAACCGCAGAGGGCTGCGCGATCCACGCGGCCCCGGGCCCCCGCCCGGAGCCTACCCGTCGATGGGGGGGATTTCCGCCGCCGGATCCGTACCATTCGGCCATCGTCCATCCTTCACCCGGAGCACAGGAAAATGGCCAAGCACCCCGTCGTCGTCTATGGCGCCAGTGGTTACACCGGCATGCTGATCATGGACTGGCTGATCGACCAGAACATTCCCTTCACCGCGGTCGCGCGCAGTGCCGCGCGCACGAAGGAAATGATGGCGCAGCGCGTCGTGCGTCTGGAATCCGCCACCTACGAGATCATCGAGTGCGAGCACGAGGTCGGCGCGCTGACGAAGGCCTTCAAGGGCGCCAAGGTGGTGTGCAACACCGTCGGGCCCCTTCGTCAACTTCGGCCTCGTCGGCGTCGAGGCGGCGCTGAAGGCGGGCTGCCACCACCTGGACACCACCGGCGAGCAGAGCTACATGTTCGCGGCGCGCGAGCGCTTCGGCAAGGCGTACGCCGAAGCCGGCCTGCTGTGCGCGCCGTCGACCTCGTACATGTACACGCTCTCCGAGATCGCCGCCGAGCTGGCGCTGGAGACGCCGGGGGTGGACATGCTCGAGACCGCTACGCCTGTGCCGGGGCCCGATGCAGGGCTCGGGCGTGACCGTCGGCTCGACCGCGTCGATCTTCGAGCTCTATCGCTACCCGGCCAAGTACCTCTGGGACAACCAGCTCATCGACCACCCGGCCAACGCGTCCTACGACGTATCGGCGCCGGAGTTCCTGACGCCGGTGTTCTGCCTGCCGTGGGGCGGCACGGCGCTGCCGGTGTTCTACGAGCGCGATCCGCGCGTGCGCTACTGCCGCTCGCTGGTCGGCTTCTACGACAACCCGGCGATGCGCATGGTGCACCAGCTCGGGCGGCAAGTGGGAGGCCGAGTACAAGCACCTGCCCAAGGAGCACCAGGACGCGGTGATCGCGCAGATCGTGCAGGGGGCCACGCCGTCGATGCCGCCGCGCGAGCGCACGACGATGAACCGCTCGGTGGACTTCGCGATCGGCCGCGGCCAGCTCGCGAGCGTGCGCGCGGTGGTGCACAGCGTCACGCCCTACATCACCACCGGCGCGCTGCAGGCGGCGGCGGCGATCAAGCTGCTCGACGGCGAGACGGACAAGGTCGGCTTCGCCTCGGCGTGCCAGGCGTTCGGCCACCGCTACCTGCTCGGCTTCATGGAGCAGCGCGGGCTTGCGCGAGCACACGTGGCGGCGCACTGACCCGGCTGCCTGGAGCGCTGCCATGGCAATGATCGACTTCTTCGACCAGGGGTGGAGCAGGAACCCCGACGGCGCCGCCTACATCATGGACGAGCGCAGCTACACGTTCGGCGAGATCGGCGCGCTGTCCTGCCGCATCGCCAACGGCCTGATCGCGGCCGGCTTCGGGCGCGGCGGCAAGGCGGCGGTGCTGGCCGCCAACGATCCGCTGGCCTGGACCTGCACGCTCGGCCTGTGGCGCGCCGGCATGGCCTGGATCCCGGTCAATCCCAGGAGCTCGGCCGAGGACAACTTCTACATCCTCGACGCCTTCGACTGCGACGCGGTGTTCTACCAGAAGCTGTTCGCGCCGATGGTCGACGCGCTGCGGCCGCGGCTGCCGCGGGTGCGGCTGTGGGTGTGCATCGACGACGATCGCGCGGACGCGCCGGCGCTCGCGACCTGGGTCCGGGACCAGCCGGCCACCCGCCCCGACGTCGCTTACGAGATGGACGACCTGGCGGCGCTGATGGCCACCGGCGGCACCACCGGCATGCCCAAGGGGGTGATGAACACCCACCGCAGCCTGCAGACCTTCGTCGCCAACTACATGATCGCGATCCGCTACCGCGCGGACGAGCGTCCGGTCAACCTGATGGCGGCGCCGATGACGCACACCGCCGGGGTGCTGTCGATGCCCTGCACGGCGCGCGGGGGCACCGTGGTGATCCTGGGCAAGCCCGATCCGGCGGCGCTGCTGGGCGCGATCGCCAAGCACCGCGTGACCGAGTTCTTCCTGCCGCCCACGGTGATCTACCGCCTGCTCGACATCCCCGTCATCACGCAGTGCGACTTCTCGTCGCTGCGCTACCTCATGTACGGCGCGGCGCCGATGTCGGTCGAGAAGCTGAAGAAGGCGATCACGGTGTTCGGTCCGGTGATGACCGGCGGCTACGGGCAGACCGAGGCGCCGGCGTCGATCTCGTACCTGACGCCGGAGGAGCATTTCGTCGACGGCCAGCTCGCCCCCGACGAGCGCCTGAGCTCGGTGGGCGGCCCAACGCGCTGGTCCGCGTCGCCATCCTCGACGACCGCAACGCGGCGGTGGAGCAGGGCGCGACGGGCGAGATCTGCGTCCGCGGCGATCTCGTCATGAAAGGGTATTACAAGGCCCCCGACAAGACCGCCGAGACGATCGTCGACGGCTGGCTGCACACCGGCGACATCGGCTACCTCGACGCCGAAGGCTATCTGCACATCACCGACCGCAAGAAGGACATGATCATCAGCGGCGGCTTCAACGTCTACCCGGGCGAGGTCGAGCAGGTGCTGTGGTCGCATCCCGCCGTCCAGGATTGCGCCGTCATCGGCGTGCCGGACGACAAGTGGGGCGAGGCGGTGAAGGCGGTGGTCGAGCTCAACGCCGGCAAGAGCGCGACGGCCGAGGAGCTGATCGCGCTGTGCAAGGAGAAGCTGGGCAGCGTCAAGGCGCCGAAGACCGTCGATTTCGTCGCCGCGCTGCCGCGCAGCACGGCGGGCAAGGTGCTGAAGAAGGATCTGCGCCAGGCCTACTGGGCGGGGCAGGAACGCAAGATCTGAGGGCGCGGTCGCGCGCCGGCGTCCCGGCCCCGCAACCTGGCCTCGTAGACCGGCGCTGAGCGCAGCGAAACCCAGATGGGCGTTGTTGCAGCGACCGCGATCGTCCCGGGTTTCGCCGCGCTCAACGCCGGTCTACGTGACGCCGGGCCTACTCGTCATCCCACATCTTCACGCTGGCATCGGGGTTGCGCCAGTGGACCGTGGCGTTGTGCAGTATGTTGGACATTACGGCGGGACGGTGCTCGTTCCACTCCGGGGTCTCCAGCCACAGCCGGCGCAGATGACGCCTTTCCTTCGGGTCGTCGGAGTCGGTGAAGGTGCTGCGCCCGTGGAAGTGAAAGTGGTTGTTCAGGAACTGCATGTCACCTGGTTTCTGCATGAAGCGAAAGACCAGATCCGGGGCGTTCGTCGCTTCCTCGAATACGGCCAGCGCCGTGTTGTCCGCCTCGGTCAGGCGAGTCGCGTCCGGGTGGCGCTGGGCACTCTGAATATAGACCGTCAGCGCAAACGAGGTCATGCCGATGGGAAGCCGCTCATAGATATGGCCGCGGTGGTAGGGCGCTTCCCCCGGCGGCTCTTCGCCGCGCCAGTCGATGCAGAACTCGGTCTCGAGCAGATGCCGGGCGACGTCCGGGTGCGTCTCGACGAGTCGGTTGAACACCGACACACCGCTGACAATCTGGCTTTCGCCGCCGATCGGCGCCTGCTTGAGGCAGAGCAAGCCGACCACGTCGGCGCCGTCCGTGTGCATGTTCAGGGTGATCGTCGTCTGGTAGCCACGAGTCGAGGTGTCCTCGATAGTCTTGCCCTCGTTGATCACGTCGCCAAGCACGTGACCGCGCAGGTTCTGTTCCCAAGGTTTGCCCAGGTACATGCCCAGTCCCCAGAAGATGGCGCTGGCGTCGTCCTTGCTGTAGCGCTCGATGGGCAGGTCGCGGACGTAGAGAACGCCGAGGCCGAAGTTCAGTTCTTCCTTGAATTTGGCGAGCCTGGCCATGAGATTCGGGACAGGGAACTCCGCGGCGCCGAAATTGGGCACGACCAAACCCCTGCTCTTGAGCTGCCGCAAGGCCTGGTCGATCTCGGCGACGTCGTCTGCGCTCAGGTGATAAACCCAGTGGGCGGATTGATCCTTCAAGGACTTCGCCGTCCAGGCAGCGCGGTGATTCACCTTCTCGATGTTGCTCGTCATTGTTTCCTCCGGTTGGCCGCCGCCGGGAAAGGAATCCTGCGCGCAGAGGGCACCCGGCCCATGTCCTGCCCGGCAGCAGGCGCCGGCGCGACGGTGGTGCTGCCCAATGGATCAGCTCTGGTACCAGGGCAATCCCGCAGCGCGCCACCCACCGGTCCGGTTGCGCTGGCCATTGCCGTCCTTGTCGCCCTCGAAGCCTTCGAGGACGTTGTAGCACTGCGTGAGGCCCGCCGCAGCCAGCGCCGTTGCCGCCATGTGGGAACGCCCCCCCGAGCGGCAAATGAGCAGAACGGTGGTGTCGCTCGTCACCGCGCCCTGGACGATGTGCGTGAACAGCGCGTTGAGCGCATTGCCCGGGTAGACCAGCAACTCGATCTCGATGGCACCCGGAATGCGCCCGACAAACTCGAGCTCGGCCTTGGTGCGGGTGTCGATGAGTTTCGTGCTCGGCGAGAGCGTCAACAGCTCGTGGGCTTCCCTGGGTGTCAGCGCGCCGGCATACGGCAGCTTCAGTTCGGCGGCACGATTGCGCGCAGCCGTCAGCACTTCATTCGCTCGATCCATGGTGCTCTTCCTTCGGTGAGTTCGATTGTGACCGTCTCGTCCGGAGGCAGGATAGACAGGCATGGGGATTCGCATGCCCCCATCGGCGGGGGGGCAGCAGGCCTCGTGCGCCGGCGACTGCCGCGGACCCGGCGGTGGCTGGCCCCGGGGCGCTCGATCAGGCGGCTTGCGAGCGGGGCCGCAGCGTCGATGCGCCTCGAGCCTGCCCGCCTTCCGACAGCGACGAATCAGTTGGCGAGCAGGCCGAGCAGGCGCGCCCGGTCCACGGCGTGCTTGCGCGTGCCGGCGGAGAGCTTCGAGAACAGGTTCTTGAGATGCCACTTCACGGTTTCGTCGCTGACGCTCATCGCGCGCGCAATCAGCTTGTTCGACATCCCGCCGTCGAGCAGGGCCAGCACTTCGGCCTCCTTCGGGGTCAGCATCCCGGCGAGCGGTATCGCCGGTTGCCGGGCCGCGGCAGCCTTCGGTCGCTCCTGCGTGCTCGTGCCGGCCGCCGCCGCCCCGGCCGCCGGTGACCCTGCCCGAAGCTCGGCGCCCATCGCCACCGCCACCGGGTGGGTGTCGGCCAGCAGGCGGTCGTTGCCGCCGATCGCCGCCAGGCTCAGCGCCTCGGCCAGCAGCGGCAGCGCTTCGCCGGCGCCGCGCTGCCGCGCGACGACGGCGCGAAGCACGCTGACGGTCAGCGCATCGCGACCGCGATGCAGCCGCGTCGCCAGCGCGTCCGCGGATCCGAGCTGCTCTTCCGCCAGCGCGAATTGATGCTGTCCGATGGCGGCGTAGGCACCGGCGATCGCGGCAGTGAGCCGGTAGAGCGGCAGCAGCGGCAGGTGGTCGGGATCCGCGAACTGGTCGGCCATCCGCTCGATCGCGCCAGCGAGGCGCGTCACCGTTTCGGGGCGCGAGCGCAACGCATGGACCCGGATCTGCTCGGCAAGGCTCGCCAGCATCAGCCGCGGCATCCGTCGCGCCTCGCCGAGCGCGGTCATGTTGTCGAGCACCTCGAGCGCGCGCCGCTCGTCGTCCTGGCTCATGGCGATGCGCGCCAGCGTCCGGTACGCATGCAGCACGACGTCCGGCAGCGTCGTGCGCTCGATGACGTCGAGGCGATCGGCGAGCACCGCCTGCGCGGCTGCCGGCTGGTCGCGCTCGAACAGGGCCGCCGCCACGATCGGAGCGAACGTGCTGGCGAGTACGCTGCGGCGCCCGGCGTCGTGCTCGGCGTCGAGCAGCGCGGAGCGCAGCGCTGCCTCGGCCTTGTACGCGTTGCCGTCCCACAGATGGCTCAAGCCCACGATCATGCGTCCGAACGACAGCGCGATCAGCAGCGACTTGTTCTCCAGCCTCGCCGGCAGGTGGGCTTGCAGCCGCCGCAGCTTGTCGGTATCCCCCTCGAACAGCGCCAGCAGCGCCAGGATGTTCGCGTGCACGGGCGCATCGACCGCATCCCTGAGGCTCGCCGGCGGGTCCTTCCATGGCGCCAGCATCGCCGCCGCGATCCCGGGGCGGTCCTGAAAGTGCGCCGCGGTCGCGCCGACCAGCGCGGCCTCGAACTGCACCGGCGGTGGCGCGCCGGGGTCGCGCGAGAGTTCGCTCGCCATGGCCAGCGCCTGCGCCGGCCGATCGCCGAGCGCCATGATCCAGCCCGACGCGATGCGCAGGTCGACGTCCGCGGCCAGGGCCTCGTCGGGGACGCGTTGCAGCCAGTCGCGGGCCTCGGCCAGCATGCCCTGCTTGGTGAGATCCAGCAGGCAGCGCTGGGCATGGGCCTGCGCCAGCGCGTCCTCGCCGGCCGCCAGCGCATGCCGGCCCGCGTCGTGAAAGCGCCCTCGCGCCGCCAACCAGTCCGCGGCGTGCCGGTGCATCGTCCGCTGCTCGGGCAAGGGCAGCTGCTCGAATCGGCCGAGCAGGAAATCCCGGGCCAGCGGGTGCAGGCGGACCCAGTCGCGCATCTCGGCGGCGATCAGGATCGGCGTCTCGGCGAGCAGTTGGTCGATGAAGGCGGCAGCGGAGCGGCAGCCGGTGACGGCTTCGCACAATTCGGGCTCGATGTGGTCGAGGATCGCGATCCGCGTCAGGAAATCCGCAACCGGCGCGGCGAGCCGGGAAAACAGCGACTCGATGAAAAAGCTCTCGATGTCCCCCTGCCGCGCCGACAGCGATGCCACGGCCGCATGCAGGTCCTGCTCGCGCTCGATCGACGCGGCCGCGAGCTGCAGGCCGATCGGCCAGCCCTCGGCCGCCTCGTGGAGGCGCACGCAATCGTCGAGCGCGAGACGCCCGCCGAAGCGCTTTTCGAGGACCGCAATCGACTCGTCGAGCTCGAGCCGCAGGTCCTGCGCCCTCACCGCGGCGAAATTGCTGTGCGCCGCGAGCTCCGCCATCCGCACGGTCAACGGCACGCGCGACGCGACGACGACATGCAGGTTGGACGGTGCATTGTGGAGGAGGTAGCACAGCGATTCGCGCACCGTCGGCACCGGTAGGCGCTCGGCCTCGTCGAGCATCACCACCGTCGGCGTGGCGAGGCTGGCGATCTCCGCCAGCAGCCCGGTCAGCGAATCGAGCTCCCGATCCGGCTGCCCCGCGTATTGCAGCGCCACCGCGTCGAAGGCGGTGCGGCCGCTGGCAACCCGCATCGCGTGGAGCAGCGCCCGGGCGAAACGGGCCGGCTCGTCCTGCGCGTCCAGCGTGACCCAGGCGACCAGCGCTCCCTGCTCGAGCCAGAGGCGCCGCCATTGAACCAGCAGCGTCGTCTTGCCGAAGCCGCGGGGCGCAACCACGGCGATCGCCGTCCGGTCGCGGATGTCCGCCCAGAGCCGGGCGAGACGGTCCCGGGGCAGCGCCGACCGGGATGCCCGCGGCGGCGTGGTCTTGAGGATCAACTGGGGGTCGGCCATGTCCCGGACGGCGAGGCGATTGCGCACCGACTGTGATGAATACGATGTCGTCCCATAGGTTACCCGAAATCGCGCGCCGGCCGGCATCGCGCATCGCACGGCTCGGCGATGCGCGTGCGCGGCGGTTCCACCCCGACGAGGGGGGGGCGCAGTGTAGAGGCAACCCCTAAGCTGCGTTCATTGGCCGGTAGCGCGCCGGCGGCGCAATGATCGCGGCCGCGCAACCAGGAGGGTGACGAAACATGGATGCGAAAGTGCTCATTGCCGGAGTCGGCATGGTGCCGTTCAGGCGCCCGGGAAAGAGCGACCCCTACGACGTGATGGCCGAGGCCGCCGTCCGCGCCGCGCTCGCCGACGCCCGCCTCGACTACGATCTCGTCGACCAGGCCTACGCCGGCTTCGTGCTCGCCGATTCCTGCTCCGGCCAGCGTGCGCTCTACCGCGTCGGGCATCAGCGGGATCCCGATCACCAACGTCAGCAACAACTGCGCGTCGGGCTCGACCGCGCTCTACCTCGCCCGCCAGGCGGTGCTCGCGGGCGAAGCCGAATGCGCGCTTGCCGTCGGCTTCGAGGAGATGCGCCCGGGCGCCCTCGACCGCGTCTTCCCGCAGCTCGCCGATCCGCTCGAGCGCCATCGCGATTGCGTCGGCGAGGCGATGGGGTTCGGCGACGCGGAGCGGGCGATGCCGCCGGCGCTGCAGCTGTTCAGCGCGCAGCTCGAGTGGATGCGCCGCGAGGTCGGCGTCACCGACGAGGCGTTCGCGCAGATGGCGGTGAAGGCCCGGGCGCACGCGCGGCAGCAATCCGTACGCGATCTTCCGCGAGCCGCTGACGATCGAAGGCATCCTCGCGCAGCCGCCGCTGTTCGGCCACCTGCGCAAGCTCTATGCCTGCCCGCCGAGCTGCGGCGCGGCCGCGGTCATCGTGTGCACGCCGCGCTTTGCCGCCCGGCACGGACTGCGCCAGGACGTCGCGCTGCGCGCGCAGGTCATGGTGAGCGACACCGCCGCCGATCTCGACCATCCCAACGTGCTGGACGCGCTCGGCCGCGACGGGACGCGGCGCGCCGCGACAACGCGCCTACGAGCTTTCGGGCGTCGGACCCGAAGACATCGACGTGGCCGAGGTGCACGACTGCTTCGTCAGCAACGAGATGATCAGCTGCGCCGCCCTCGGCTTCTGCGCCGAGGACGGCATCAACGACTTCGTGCTGCGCGGCGGGAACACGTACGGCGGCAAGGTCGTCGTGTGCCCGTCGGGCGGCCTGCTGTCCAAGGGCCATCCTCTCGGCGCCACGGGCCTCGCCCAGATAACGGAGCTCACGTGGCAGCTGCGCGGGGACGCCGGCGAGCGGCAGGTCGCCGGGGCGCGCACCGCCCTGCAGCACAATGGCGGACTGGGCAGCGCGCTGTCGGTGGCGATCCTGCAGGCCTGCTAGGCCCGGCGCGCCGGCCGGATTTGCGCATCGTGTCGTACGCCTGAATCACCGGCTCGGCCCGCCGCCGACCGCGACACGGGCGCGATTGGAGGAGTTGCAGCATGCAGATTGATTTTTCCGTCGTCAGCGAGAATCTCGCCAGGACCTACGGCGATGCCGACTGCATCGTCAACGTCGAGCGCGATCGCCGCTACAGCTTTCGCGAATACCACCGGCTGACCAATCGCGTCGCCAACATGATGCGCGCGCGTCTCGCCCTGCGGCGCGGCGACGTCTACCTGTGCATTCTGAACAACGACAGCCTGTCGGTGGTGAGCTTCTTCACCGCGTTCAAGGGCGAAGCCTGCGCCTGTTACACCAACACGACCGACACGCTGGAGGCCCAGGCAAGCCAGATCGATCTGGTCAAGCCGAAGGTCGTGTTCGTCGAGGCAGCGTTGCTGCCGACGCACCATGCCCTGCTGAAGGAACGCGGCCTGACCATCGTCAGCATGGACCCGCCGCCGGGCGAATTCCCCGGCGTGCTCGACTTCTGGACGCTGATGGAGGGGGCGAGCGACGACAACCCCAACGTCGTCCACGACGACCGCAAGGACTGCCTGGTGCTGCGGTTCACCGGCGGCACGACGGGCGCGGCCAAGGCCGTCATGTACAGCATCGACAACTGGATGGCGTGCAGGGACCTGCACTACGCGACGCAGGACTCGATCCCGGTGCGCGGCGCGCGGATGCTGCATTTCGGCATGCTGAGCCACGCCAGCGGCATCGTCTTCTTCCCCATCCTGTTCAAGGGCGGCTGCACGATCACGATGAACGACCGCAGCATGCTGACCTGGTGCCGGACGGTCGAGCGCGAGAAAGTGACCGCCACGCTGATGGTGCCGTCGATGCTGTATCGCCTGCTCGAGGCCGCCCGAGGCGCGGGCAGTCCGACCTGTCGTCGCTGCAGACGATCTATTACGGCGCGTCGCCGATGAGCCCAGCGCGGCTGAAGCAGCTGCGCGAGCGCTTCGGCGATATCTTCGTGCAGCTGTACGGCAGCTCCGAGCACGGCGCGGCGGTGACGGCGATGGGCAAGGCCGAGCATCGGCCCGACCCCGCCGGAGGCGAGTCGCACCTGGCCTCCGCGGGCCACGTCGTGCCCGGCGTCGAATTGCTGATCGTCGATCGCAACGGGCGGCCGGTGCCGGACGGGCACGACGGCGAGATCTGGATGCGCTCGCGCGCGATCTGCCTCGGCTACCTGCACGCCCCCGACAAGACGGCCGCGGAGTTCCGTCGACGGTTACTGGAAGTCCGGCGACTTCGGCCGCATCGACGCCAACGGCTACGTCTATGTCCTCGACCGCGTCAAGGACACGATCCGCGCCAATGGCCGAACGTCTACCCGTCGGAGGTGGAAGCGGCGCTTTCAGCGCGCACCCGAAGGTGATGATGTCGGCCGTGGTCGGCATCTCCGATCCCGATTGCGGCGAGTACGTCCACGCCGAAGTCGTGTTGCGCGAGGGGGAGTCCGTCGGGGTCGAGGAATTGCGGGAATTTCTGAGCGGCGCGCCTAGCCGCCGTCAACGTGCCGCGCACGATCGAGTTTCGCCCCGTCGCTTCCGCTCACCCCCGTGGGCAAGGTGCTGCGCCGCGCGGTGCGTGAAGCGTGCCACCGGAGGGTCGCCGGCAACTGACGTTTCCCGGCATCCTCGGGCAGCAGGGCTAGCGCCGGCGCCGCGGCGGGCGCGTTCGCGACGCCGACGGCGTGACGCCGAACTGCCGGCGATGCCAGCGCGAGAATCCGCTCGGCGCCGAGAATCCCAGGAGCGACGACACGTCCGCCAGCGGACGGTGGCGTTCGTTCACGTAGCGCTGCGCGAGATCCCGTCGCACGGATTCGACGATCGCGCCGAAGCCAATGCCCTCGCGCGCGAGGCGGCGCTGGATCGTGCGCGGGTCGATGCCGAGGTGCTGTGCCGTCCTCTTGATCGTGCACGATCCCGTGCCGAGCTGCGTGACGACGAGCTCGCGCACTGCGCTCGCCGTGTCCCGCGGCTTGTCGGCCACCGCCGCATCCAGCATCTGCCGCGCGAGCCGGGCCATCTCGGGGTCGGCGTCCGGATTGCGCACCTCGAGGTCGCTGCGCGCGCAGACGATGCCGTTGAAGTCGCGGCCGAACTCGACGTGCGGGCCGAAGACGCGGTCGTGCACCGAGCGATCGGCGGGCGCATCGTGCACGAAGCACACGCGCAGCGGGCGCCAGACGGGCCCGGTGAAGGCGCGCAGCATCCGGAACACCAGGCCGATCGCAAGTTCCGTGAGCTGCCGGACGGAACCGGGCCGGCCGAGGATCAGTTCCTCGCGCAGGACGACGAGATCCGTCTGTTCCTCGACCGTCAGGAACAGCCCTTCGATGATCGGGTTGCTGTAGCGCGCCGCGAGGTCCACGGCGAGCCGCAGCGTCGGCTGCTCGCGGATCAGCAGGCCCAGCGGGCCCAGATCGGACAGCCGCCTCGCCTCGGACATCTGCAGGCCGAAGGCTTCGACGCCGCTGCGTTCGGCAGATGTCTCGAGCAGCTGCCGGACGAGATGGAGCGCGATCTTGAACTCGGGCTCGCGCAGGCAACGCGGTGGCAGCCGGAACTCGCTCAGCATGCGGTAAGGGTCGAGCCCGGCGCTGCGCGCGACCTCCGCATAGTGGCTCAGGGCTCGGCTGCGGACGAGGACGTTTTTCATCGGGCGGGAAGCTGTCGTCTCAGGATAATTCCATGCCGTGCAAGGATAACGCGAAAGGGGCTCGAGCTTGCATACTGGAAGATGCACAACGGAGGAGAAGCCATGGCAACGCTGGGCAGGGTCCTGCAGGCGGTTGTGTTGGCCTGCGCTGCGGTCGCACTCGCACTGGATGCGCAAGCCGCCGTCACGCCGGAGGAAGCGGCAACTCTCGGCATCACACTGACCGGGATCGGCGCCGAGAAGGCCGGCAACGCCAGCGGCAGCATTCCGGCCTATGCCGGCGCCTTGGCGCCGCCGGCCGGCCATCGGCCGGGCGATTCGCGCCGCAGCGACCCCTTCGTCGACGAAAAGCCATTGCGCGTGCTCACGGGCGGCAGCGTCGGCGACGCGTCGTCGCAACTCACTGCGGGCACGCGCGAACTGTTGCGGCGTCATGCCACCTTTCGCGTGGACGTCTATCCGACGCATCGCACCGTGGCATACCCGGAAAACCTGATCGAGAACGCGCGCCGCAATGCCACCGCGACGCGCACGACGGACGGTGGTCTGGGGCTGGAGAACGCGCGTGCGGGCGTGCCCTTCCCGCTGCCGAAGGACGGCAGCGAGGTGATGTGGAACCACCGGCTGCGGTTCCTGGGGCGGGCGATTTCGTACAAATACGACAACTGGCTGGTCGGCCCTTCCGGGCAACGGACGCTGATGGGAACCGCGCAATCCGTCGAGGAATACCCGGCCTTCGACGCGAAGCGCGACGGGGCGCTGCAGGAAGGCGAGCCGTGGCTCAAGTGGAAACTGGAATTCTCGGCGCCGCAGCGACGCGCCGGCGAGGCGACGCTCGTGATCGACGCGGTCAATCCGCTGCGGCAGGCGCGACGCGTCTGGTCCTACGTCCCGGGGCAGCGCCGCATCAAGGTGGCGGAGATGCCGGAGGACGCCCTGAACGCAGGCAGCAGCGGGACGTACGCCAACGACGACGTCTTCGTTTATACGGGTGCGCTCGATCGCTTCGACCTGAAGCTCCTCGGCAAGCGCGAGATGCTCGTGCCCTACAACACCTATCGCCTGTCGTACCACGCGAACGTCGACGAGGCGCTGCAGCCCGGGCACGTCAATCCGGACCTGCTGCGTTGGGAACTGCATCGGGTATGGGTCGTGGAAGCCACCTTGAAGCCGGGGCAGCGGCACGTCTACGGCCGCCGCGTCTTCTACGTCGACGAGGACAGCTGGACCGCCCTGGCATCCGACGAATACGACGTGAACGGCCAGCTGCTGCGCGGCGTGTTCGCCTTCCTGTCCTACAGCTATGACGCCGGCGTGCCCTATTCCGACAGCCACGCAGCCTACGACTTCAGCACGGGCAACTACTACATGGCCTACTTCGCCGGGCCGCATTTCGGCGTCCGCTACGTCGAGCCGCTGCCGTCCGCGCAGTGGTCGCCCGACGCCATCGCGGGGGCCGGCCTGCGCTGACGCGCCGGACCGCGCCCTTGCGCGCCCGCGCGGGTCCGCCGGCCTCTCGGTCAGGCGCCGTAGGTCGCGCGCAGGTACTCCTGGATCTTCCGGGTCTCGAACATGGCGGTGCCGGTATTGGGGTCGACGATGTACGGCACCATCACCCGACCCACCCGCTCCATGAACTTGCGGCGGTTCTCGGTGCCCGGCATGTAGTCGGGGACGCGCTCGGCGCGGTATTCCGGGGGCAGGTAATCCGCGTGCGATCCGGGCGTCTTGCCCACGTTGTGCAGCAGGTAGGGGACCTCGAGCTCGCACAGCGTTTCGCGGGCGAGGCGGGCGTACGGGCTGCCTTCGAACGAATAGAGTTCAAGCGGCTTCCTGGCCGCCTTGTTGGGATGGGCGAACATGCCCGTCTTGCCGCGGGTGAGCGAGGCCAGCGTCGACGTCGCGAGCCGGCGCTCGGGCACCTTCTCCCAGTCGAGGCCGTAGTGCTTGTACAGGTACTCGACGATGGCATTCGACTCGTGGAGCTTCACGCCGGTGTTCGGATCGTGGAGAAAGGGGATCTTGGTCTTGCCGCTGAGCTTTTGCAGGCGCTGCTTGTGGCGCTTTCCGCGCTTGGGGATCGGATAGATCAGCGCGTCGAGATCGAGTTCGGTCAGCGCCTCGCGCACGTGCCGGCAGTACGGGCAATACTCGGCCTCGAACAACTGGAGGGGCTTCTTCGGCGTCCGTGCGTGCCCCTTGACGATCACGCCCCGGTTGACGCGCAGCAGGGACGTGCCGAACGAGGCGACGGCGCGCAGCAGAGTCGCCGGGTCGTTGAGGTTCAGCGCGGACCTGCCGAAGGCGGCGACTCCGGCGAGGAGGCCTTGCGGCAGGCTCGACGCGGGTGATCCGGTCGCCGGTCGGCGGGCGAGGGCTTGCTTCGAGTCTTGCGTGGTCGTTCCCATTTTCCTTCCCTTCCGTTCAGTCGTGAGCGTGAGCCGAGGCTTCTTTCGACTCATTCTGGCTGCGGCTGCGCCCGTGCCCGCCCCCCGCGGAGGGGGGGGCAACTGCGTGCCCCCGCTCGTAGATTGCATCGACACCTCTCTGCGGCGGCCCGCTTCAGGTGGGAAAGCCGGGCGCTCCGTGGAACGATCGGAAGGAGAATGAAACCATGGCCATCACCCTCAATGCCATCGCTTCCCTGGGCGCTTCGCTGGTGCGCCCGACGCGGGGAGCCGTCGTCATCGGTCACCGCCGCGTGCCCACGAAAATGCTCGAGTTCTACGAAGCGGAGTATTGCCCGTTTTGCCGGCACGTGCGGGAGACCCTCACGGCGCTGGATCTGGACGCGAAGATCTTCCCGGTCCCGAAGCGGGGAAACCGCTTCAAGCAGCGGCTCATCAAGCTCGGCGGCAAGGCCAAGGTGCCGTTCCTGCGCGACCCCAATACCGGCGAAGCGCTCTACGAGTCCGAGGCGATCGCCAACTATCTCTACGACCGCTACGGCCTGGAGGGACACAAGGCGCCGGCGCGCGATCTCAAGACGTCGACGCTGGCCACGGCGCTGCGGGGAAAGAGCGGGATGTTCGCCAAGGAGAGCACGGCGCCGGCGAAGCCGCTCGAACTCTACTCGTTCGAGGCCTGCCCCTACGCCCGGCTCGTCCGTGAGACGCTCTGCGAGCTCGAGATTCCCTACGTGCTGCACAACGTGGGCAAGGGCTCGAGCCGCGCGGAATGGCTGCCGCCCGGCTACCGCGAGTTCGCGATGAAGGACTACGCGCCCGGGACGGCGAACCGGCGCAAGCTGGTGGCGCGCGGCGGGCGGATGATCGTGCCCTACCTCGTGGACCCGAACACGAAAACCGCCATGTACGAGTCGTGGCTGATCCAGCAGTACCTGCACCGGACGTACGGCGCATAGACACGGCCTCGCGCAGCCCTGCGCATTGCGTAGCCCGGCGCTGAGCGAAGCGAAACCCGGGACAACCGCGCCCAGGGCCGGGACCACCCGGGTTTCGCTTCGCTCAACACCGGGCTACACACCGGGCTACGCGGGTTGTTGCTCGCGCGCGACCAGCCTGCGGCGCGCCGGCTCGCGCATGAGCACGAACTCCTCGGCGGCGGTGGGGTGGACGGCGATGGTGCGGTCGAAGTCGCGCTTGGTCGCGCCGCAGGTGATCGCCACCGCCAGGCTTTGCACGATCTCCGGAGCGTCGGTGCCGAGCATGTGGATGCCGAGCACGCGATCGTCGAGCCCGTCGACCACGAGCTTCATGTAGGTGCGCGTCGAGCCGCCGGCGAAGGCCGTCTTCATCGGGCGGAATTCGGACTCGTAGATGTCGACCGGCCCCCGCGCTGCCGCTTCGGCCTCGGTCAGTCCCACCGTGGCGATCGGCGGGTCGGTGAACACCGCGCTGGCGACCGTGCGATGGTCGACGCGAACCGGGCGCTTGCCGAACTCGGTGTCGGCGAAGGCGCGGCCCTCGGCGATGGCCACCGGCGTCAGGTTGATGCGGTTGGTCACGTCGCCGATGGCCCAGACGCCCGGCACCGTGCTGCGGCTGTCGGCGTCGACGACCACCGCATGGTCGTGATCCAGCGCCACCCCGATGGCGTCGAGGCCCAATCCGGCCGTGCAGGGGCGCCGGCCCGTCGCGTTCAGCGCCGCCGCCGCGGTCAGCGACGAGCCGTCGGCACGCTCCAGTAAGAATGCAGCGCCTTCGCGCCGCAGCTGCGTCAGCGCGACTCCGCTAGCAAGCGTGATCCCTTGCTGCTCCAGTGCGCGGGCGAGGCGAGTGCGGACGTCGTCGTCGAAGCCGCGCAGCGGCAACGTGCCGCGATAGGCGAGCGTCACCCGCGAACCCAATCCGGACAGGATGCTCGCGAACTCCACCGCGATGTATCCCGCGCCCAGCACCAGCAGCGATTCCGGCACGTCCCGCAGTTCGAGCACTTCGTTGGACGTCATCGCGAGGCCGAGCCCGGGAATCCCCGCAGTCGAGGGAGCGCCCCCCGTGGCGATCAGGATCCGCGGGGCACGATAGCCGCGCCCGTCCACCTCGACGCGGTCCCGGCCGGTGAGCCGCGCATGTCCGATGGCCAGCTCGACGCCCGAGTTGGCCAGCATGCTTCGGTAGATGCCCTCGAGCCGGTCGATCTCGCGCGCCTTGGCGTCCTGCCATCGCGACATCTCGAATCGCCCGCCGATGTCCGTCCAGCCGTACCCGGCGGCCTCGCGCAGCGCGCCCGAAAAACCGGCGGCGTACATCATCAGCTTCTTGGGGACGCAGCCGCGGATGACGCAGGTGCCGCCGACGCGGTCGCCTTCGACGATCAGCACGCGCGCGCCGTGGGCGGCGGCGCGCCGCGACGCCGCCACGCCGCCCGAGCCGGCGCCGATGGTGATGAGGTCGTACTCAGCGGTCATTGCGTGCTCCTTCGTTCATCGCTCACCCGGTGGGCCTGCTCGTTGTACTCCGGCCCGTCGGCCTCGTGACCGAATCTTGAGGCAAAGCGCGGGCGGCGCCTTCCCCCCGCCGCGGGGGGGGAAGAAACATCGCCAAGCCGGACACTGCCCGCGTCACCCATGGTTTCACAGGAGTCCGCCCATGAGCAACGCCGGCAATCCGCTGCGCACGTCGTCGATCGTGATGAGCCTCCTCGGATGGGGCCTGGTGCTCCTCGTGGTCGCGGTGGTCGCGTATCCGCCCGGTTTCATGTGGGGCGCGCATCCGCAGGGCTTTCCGTTCGTCGGTCCGGCCCATGGGCCGTCCCCGTACCATGGATTGCACCCCTACCTGTTCATGCTGGTCGCGCTGTATGTCGCGTACGGGATCCTGCTTATCCGCGGGGCGCGCGATCCCAAGGCCAATGCCGCGCTGTTCGATTTCGGCATCCTCTCCAGCATCCTGCACGGGCTCGTCATGATCCCGCAGTCGTTCATCTATCCCAACGAGCACGCGCACCTCTGGGCGGACGTGCCGTTGCTCTTCGTCGTGGCTGCGGTGCTGTGGATCTGGCATCCCAATTGCGTGGACCGGCGCGAGCGCTAGATGAACACTCCCGAGGCGGATGTGATCGTCATCGGCAGCGGGTTCGGCGGGAGCATCGCGGCGAATCGCCTCGCGTTGGCAGGGCACAAGGTCCTCGTGCTCGAACGCGGTCCCTGGCGCGATTCGCTGCCGGTGCGCTCGATGGGCATCGCGAGGCGCGCAGCGTTCCCGTATGGTTGGCGCGCGCTGACGCATCTGCTGCGCACGCTGCAGGCGGGTCGCCTGCGGCTGACGCTGAACAAGCACGGCATGTTCGAATTCTTTTCCTTCCCCGGGCTCCGGGTCCTGGCCGCGTCGGCGGTGGGGGGCGGCAGCACCGCCTGGGGCGGCCTGCTCGAGCCGCCGCGCAATCCCGACTACTGGAGCGGCCGTCATCCGGACCTCGATCCGGCGCAGATCGAAAGGTACTACGACAAGGTCCTGGCGGACATGGGCGCAGTTCCCCTCACCCCGCAGACGTACCTCCCCAATTCGGTATGGAAACACCTGCCGTTCTCCGCCGAGGGCCGCTGCCGGCCCGCGCAATCGCAGCCGCACATGGCGATGAAGTTTCCGCCATCGGCAAGCGAGGCGGGACAGGCGAGCGTCGACGTGGCGGGCGTGCAACGCGAGGCCTGCGCCTTCGACGGCGACAGCTTCCTCGGGTCGCGCGGCGGCGCCAAGGCGTCGGTGGATTTCGTCTACCTGGCGCCCGTGCTGGGCAGGGGCGCGAGCGTCCGCGAGCTGTGCGAGGTGACCAGGATCGCGCGCGAACCATCTGCCAGCGGCAGCGGGTACGCGGTGCACTTCACGGATCTGCGCACGAAAGCGAAGCAGGTCGTGCGCGCGCATCGCATCGTCTTCGCGGCCGGACCGATGAACACGCTGCGGCTGCTGTTTGCGAGCCTTGGCGGGCCGACGGGGCTCGCCCCGATGCCCTCTCTCGGTCGCACGTTCGGCGCCAATGGCGACCTGCTCGGCGTGTGGTTCAAGCAAGCCGGACCGGTCTCCAGCTTCGATTCGCCGCCGGCGCTCGGCGCCTTCACGGTGGCCGGGCACGATGCGCCGTCCTTCGGGATGGGCGGGCTTCCCGGGGTCGACACGTTGCCGCTGCCCCGCGCGGTGAAGCGGAAGCTGGCGCGGACCGTCCTGATCTTCGGCATGGGCGCGGATAGCGGCCGTGCCTCCGTCGGTTTCGACAAGGGCCGTCTGCACGTCGACTACGATTCGACGCAGGAGCCGGTCTTCGGGGAGATCCGGGCGGCCTTCGCAGTGCTCCAAGCCGAAAGCGGCTGCCGGACCTGGGCGGTCGGCACGCCGGTCGTGCCGCACCAGTGGGGCGGCGCCTGCGTCGGCGCCAGTGACGAGCACGGTGTGGTCGATCACAACGGCGAGGTCTTTGGCAACCCGGGGCTGTTCGTCGCCGACTCGTCGGCGCTGCCGGCCGCCGTCGGGGCGCCGCCGTCGCTCGCCGTCGCGGCGTGGGCGCATCACGTCGCGGATCGCATGGCTGCGGCAGCGCGGCAATAGGGACCGCGTATCGGCCATCGCAAGACGCACCGGAAACAGGGGACCATTCAAATGAACAAGGCCCAGGCAATTGCGCCCGTCGCAGGCACGGCGACACCGGGCGTCGACGCGCCGGTTTCGCGAGCCTACATGTGGACCGTGTTCTTCCTGACCTACGCGCTGTTCATGCACGACTATCTGTCGCGTCAGGTCATCAGTTCCATCCTCCCGGTGCTGAAGGCCGACTGGGCGCTGTCGGATTCGCAGCTGGGCGCGCTGGTCAGCGTCGTCGCGCTCTCGGTCGCCGTGCTGACGATACCGCTGTCGCTGGTCGCGGATCGCTGGGGGCGCGTGAAGAGCATCACGCTGATGGCGGTGGTCTGGTGCCTCGCCACGGTCGCCTGCGGCATGGCGCAGAGCTACAACCAGCTGCTCGCCGCGCGTGCGGTCGTCGGCTTCGGCGAAGCGGCCTACGGCGCGGCCGGCGCCGCGCTGCTGGCGCATGCCTTCCCTGCGCGCCAGCGAGCCACCGTTCTCGGCGCTTTCCAGTCGGCCGCCATGTTCGGTTCGGTGCTGGGCGTCGTCCTCGGCGGAGCAATTGCGGCGAAATACGGCTGGCGCATGGCGTTCATCATCGTCGGCGCGCCCGGCCTGCTGTTTGCCGTTCTCTACCCCTTCTTCGTGCGCGACTACAAGACGGCGCAGCTCCCGGGTCGCGGCGCGCCTGACCACGCGGCCGGGCAGATCGCGGCAAGCGCCCGCCGCATCGCCGGCGAAGTCTTTCGCGCCCGCTCCGGCAACTTCGCGTACCTCACCTACGGACTGCAGATCGGGATCGTCGGGTTCGTCACGGCGTGGACGCCGACCTACCTGAACCGCTACTTCGCCATGCCGCTCCAGAAGGCGGCGCTGATGGCGGCCGTCGCGGTGCTGGCCCTGGGCGTCGGCATGGTCGTCGGCGGCGTCGTCACCGACCGGCTGAGCCGAAAGAACCCGCGCAACCGCATCCGCGTCCCGGCGGCTTTCGCGGTAGTCAGCGGCATCGTGCTGATGGTCGGCTTCGCGCTACCGCCGGGCCCGTTGGCGCTGGGAATGATCGTCGCCGGCGCACTGTTCGCCGCCGCTCCCTGCGGACCAGCGGTGGCTCTCGCGATCGAGGTCACTCATCCGTCCGTGCGCGCGACCGTCACGGCCACCGTGTCCCTGTTCGGCAACGGCCTGGGCAACGCCGTTACCCCCTACCTCGTCGGGCTCGGGTCGGATGTCGTCGGCCTGCAGCTGGCCCTCACGGTCGCCCCGGTGATCTCGCTCGGCGGGGCGCTGTGCTTCATGCTGGCCGGGCGCAGCTACGAGGCGGACGCGGCGAGGCAGCGCTCGCTCGCGACGTGAGATTTCGCAGTCATTGCGCAGGCGCCCCTCGCTCCCCCCTGCCGAAGGGGGGTCAATCGAGACGGCGGGAGCCTAACCTCGCTTCCATGGAGCCTCACTTCGCAGACTCCGGTTCAACCCGATCCTGGAGGAGCATCCATCATGCGACGGTCGACCCTTCGTGAATGAATTCCTGACCCAGTCGCTGCCGCTGACGATCGCCGTCTTCCTGGCCACCGCCATGTTCAGCCTCGGCCTCGACCTGTCGATCGGGCAGATCGTCGAACCGCTGCGCAACAGGCGCCTCATCGCCGTCTCGCTCATCGCGAACGTCGTGCTGCTTCCGCTGGTGGCCGTCGGGATCGCCGCCGTGATTCCGATGGACCGGGCGCTGCGGATCGGGTTCCTGCTGTACGCGTTCGCCGCCGGCGTGGAGTCGGGACCCAAGTTCGTCCAGCTGGCCAAAGGCAATGCGGCATTCGCCGTGGGCCTGCTGGCGCTGCTGATCGCGTTCACCATCGTCTGCGTCCCGATGGCCATCTCCCTCATCGTGCCCGACGTCCACGTCGAGCGGGGGAGGGTGCTGCTCAAGCTGCTGGTGGTGGTCGCGCTGCCCATCGGCATCGGGCCTGTACCTCAAGTCCCGCCACGCCGCCCTCGCGGCGCGCCTCGGCGCGGTAATGCATCGCCTGGCGACGATCTTCCTGTCCGTCGTGTTCGTGCAGCTCGTCTACGTGAACTACGACGAGATACTGGCGGTGCAATCGGGCGCGCTCGTTGCCGGGCTGCTGCTGTTCGCCATCGCCTTTGCCGGCGGCTATGCGCTGGGCGGGCCCGAGCGGGCGGATCGGCGGGCACTCGCCATCATGACCTTCGCGCGCAATGCGAGCATCTCGATGATGATCGCCGGCCAGGTGTTCGCGCACGATCCCGGAGTGCTGGTGATGATCACCGTGATGACGACCTTGTCGATCATCCTTACCGTCCTGGCGGCCGTCGGGTTCAGCCGTTCGCCGGCCTGAGGCGCGCGCTCGCAACCCTTGCCGGCCGTATGATTCAACCCCCTCACTCCCATTGGAGTCCCGCATGAACGCAACCGCCCTCGCATTGACCGGCTACATCGCCTGGTTCCTGGCCCTGCTCCTGGCACTAGGCGGAGCGCGCGCGGGCGCGGTGCTGACGGCCCGTCGCGCGCCGAACAGCTTCAAGCCCGACGGCTCGGACATGTCCCCCTTTGCCGCACGTCTCACGCGCGCCCACGCCAATTGCTACGAGAGCTTTCCCTTCTTCGGCGGCACGCTGCTGCTGGCGCTCGCCACCGGCTCGACGGCGATCACCGACCCGCTGGCGCTGATCGCGCTGGCCTGCCGCATTGCCCAGTCGACGGTGCACCTCGCCTCGACCAGCGTGATGGCGGTGAACCTCCGCTTTGGCCTGTTCCTCGCGCAGGTGGGCATCGTCGCCTACTGGCTCGTCAAGCTGTACGGCAAATTCTTCGGCATCTGATTCAAGGTTGTACAAGCGCTGGACGCGACAAGGAGGCTAGTCATGCTGGCAATGAAGCCCGGGCTGGGATTGCCCACGGTAGGGTTGTCCGGATTTGCGCCGGCCGCATGCGGTGCGCAGAGCGCCGTGCGGACATCCGCAGTCCGGCTCGCCAGGGCGGTGGCGCATCCGTTCGGCCGGGTGCTCGACCGCATGCGCAGCCGACACGAAAATTCAGCTCACGACAGGAGTTAAGACCATGGCAACGAAACGTGCAGCCGCGACGAGTACGGGAAAGGCCTCTGCCCGTGCCCGAGTCAGGAAGGCAGCAAAGACACGCCCTGCGCTGTCGATCGTCGCCGCGGAAAGGGCCGCCGAGGCCGTCGCAGACGGTTCACCGAAGCACGGCGCCGGAGCTCCGGTGAAGCAACACAGGAAACCGAAGCGCACGTTGACGCCCGACAATTTCTTCAAGACGGTGGTGAATGTCGTTGCGTCGGGACGGGTCCTTGCCAGGGCGCTCGTCAAGCCCAGGACCTCGGCCGCGCTGCGCGAAAAGGTCGTCCTTGGCGTCACGTCGGTCAACGACTGCCGCTATTGCGCGTGGGGCCACACCCACTGGGCCATGGCCCATGGCGTTTCCCTCGAGGAGGTCAACCAGATTCTCGGGCATCAGACCGCGCAGCTCGCGGCGAAGGACCCGGCCGAAGCGGCCGCGATCCTCTTTGCGCAGCACTACGCGGAGCATCGCGACCAGTTCGACTCCGGAAGCAATCGACAACCTTCGCCAGTACTACAGCGAAGCGCAGGTCGAAGAGATCCTCGCGTACGTCCGCGTCATCACGCTCGGCAATCTGACGGGCAACACGGTCGACGCCTTTCTCGGTCGCTTCCGCAGCCACGGCCACACCAGCATCTTCTTCGAGGGCGCCATCGCAGCAGCCGTCGCGCCGATTTTCATCGCTGTGATGATCGTGTCGAAATTCGACCGGAAGGTGGGATTGGACGAGATGCGGCTTCCCCGGGCCGCCTGAGAGGCCTGCGCCGTCCGAACCGGCCTGCCCGCGAGGGCGGTTCATTTGACCCTCGTCAAGGGGCTTTCCCGCCGCATGGGTGATAAATGAAGGGCGGCGCGGGACGGCATCGAAGCCGGTGCGCCGGCCAGCGAATCCAGCGGACCGTCGCCGCGCAGCCTCTGATGGGAGAACGACGATGAAGCTATGGATCGCAAACCTCGCGCCGGGCACGACCGACGACGAGATCAAGGCGTTCGTGAAGAAGTACGGGCCCGAGCTCGAATGCACCGACATTCAACGGGTGGAGGGCGACGGCTCGCACCCGGCCGCGGCGCTCGAGTTCTCGGGCACCAGCAAGGCTCTCGGCAATCTCAACATTCGCCTCAACGGGATGTACTGGAAGGGGCGCTCGTTGACCAGCACGCTGGCGATCGCGCCCTGATGCAGTCGGCGGTGGTTTCGGGCTGCCGGCGATCCGGCCGGCGGTGGCAGTATGATGGAACGATGGGCACGAGGAAGGCACGGGGCCGCCCGCTTTGGGCGGCCGACGAGTGTTCCGCAGCGATGGCCCGACGGAGATGACGATGACGAAGAAGAACGCGAAAGCGAAGGACAAGCACGAGGCCAAGGCGAAGAAGGGTCACGGCGGCGTCGCGACGGCGGAGGCGGGCAAGGCCGACGCTCCGGTGCCGGGCGAGGCGCTCTCCACCAAGCAGTACAACCGCGAGATGAAGAAGCTGCACGTCGAGCTGGTCACGCTGCAGCAATGGGTCGTGGCCAACGGGCTCAAGGTCTGCATCGTGTTCGAGGGACGCGACGGCGCCGGCAAGGGCGGCACCATCAAGGCGATCACGGAGCGCGTGAGCCCGCGGGTGTTTCGCGTGGTTGCACTCCCGGCGCCGACCGAGCGCGAGAAGTCGCAGATGTACGGGCAGCGCTACATTCCGCACTTCCCGGCCGCGGGCGAAGTCGTCATCTTCGACCGCAGCTGGTACAACCGCGCGGGCGTGGAGCGCGTGATGGGCTTCTGCCCCGAGGACAAGGCGAGGCGTTTCCTGCAGACGATCCCGCTGTTCGAAAAGCTGATGATCGATTCCGGCATCATCCTGCTCAAGTACTGGCTGGAGGTGAGCCCCGAGGAGCAGACGCGGCGGTTGAAGGCGCGCATCGGCGACGGCCGCAAGACCTGGAAGCTCTCGCCGATGGACCTGAAGTCCTACGATCGCTGGGACGAGTACACGAAGGCGCGCGACGAGATGTTCGCCGCCACCGATTCCTCATGGGCGCCCTGGTACGTCGCGCGCTCCGAGGACAAGAAGCGCGTGCGCCTGAACGTGATCAGCCACTTGCTGAAGCACGTGCCCTACGAGGCCGTCCCGGCCGCGAAGGTGAAGCTCCCCAAGCGCAAGATCGGGCGCTACAAGGCGGTCGACTTTCCGTTCAAGTACATACCGGAAATCTTCTGATTTCGAGGCGTCCGGCTGCACTTGGCCGGTTGCAATGGAGCTTTCGGCGGGCCGGGAAGCGACGGCCGCCGAGGAGAAGCAATGTGCGAACAGAGTCCGGGGGCCGAATCGACGCGCGAGCCGGTGTTGAGCCCGGTGGATCGCGTATCGGAGCTGCTCTTCGGCCTGTTCATGGCGCTCACGTTCACGGGCGCCGTGTCCGTCGCGGACGCGGGCGATGGGCAGATTCGGTCGATGTTCATCGCCGCCCTGGGCTGCAATCTCGCGTGGGGCCTCGTCGACGCGGTCATGTACCTGGTGCGCACGGTCACGGATCGCGGAAGGCAGCTCACGCTCATCCGGTCCGTGCGCGAAGCCGCCGAAGCGGAAAGCGGCCGCAGGCTCGTCGCGGACTCGCTGTCGCGCGTCGCGAGAGGCCTCGTGTCGTCGACCGAGATTGAGGCGATTCGCGGACGCATCGTCGCGCTGCCCGCGCTGCCGGCGCGACCGAGGCTGAACCGGGACGACTGGCTCGCTTCGCTGGCGATCTTCCTGATCGTCGTCGTGTCGACCTTTCCCGTCGTGCTGCCCTTCGTATTCATCCAGGACGTCGCGACGGCGAAGAACGTGTCGCGCGCCGTCGCGCTCGCGATGCTGTTCTTCGGGGGGCTCGCTCTCGGCCGCCATGCGGGCTACGGAAGCTGGAGGGTCGGCTGCATGATGGCGGGACTGGGAACGGCGCTCGTGCTCGCGATCAACGCGCTCGGCGGATGAGGGTCGCGCTGCGGGCACTGATGGCGCTCGCGGCGGTCGCGGCCACGACCGCCTTGGCCGCGGGTGACGAACACGCCGGCGACGCCGCTTCGGCGCCGGAGCATGCGTCGTGGGAGTTCGCGATCACCGCCTACCCCACGGCCGTTCGCGGCGGCGACAACTACACCTCGGCCATCGCGACCGCCGATCGCGGCCCGCTGCACTTCGAGGCCCGGGTCAACTACGAGTCGGTCGGCGCCCGCTCGGCCTTCGTCGGCTGGACGTTCTCCGGCGGGGAGACCGTGACCTGGGAGCTGACGCCGCTCGTCGGCGGCGCATGGGGATCGACGCAGGCTTTCGTGCCCGGCCTGGAAGCAAGCGTCGCCTGGGGCCCGCTCGACTTCTACATCGAGGCCGAATACGTGCGCGACAGCCACGAGCGGACCGACAGCTACTACTACGCCTGGAGCGAGCTGGGCTTGCGCCCGGTCGAGTGGCTGCGCGTCGGGGCCGCAGGCCAGCGCACGCGCGCCTACGGCGGCGACCGCGATGTCCAGCTCGGGCCGTTCGCGCAGGTGACGTGGGGCCATTTCACGATCGGCGGCTACTGGTTCAACCCGGGGTCGAACGAGCAGGTCTTCGTCGGCATGGTCGGCGCGACGTTCTGAGGGCTCCATGAATCCGCTTCCTACCCCCACCACGACAAGCGACCCGGGCCCCGGTGGGCTGCGCTTCGACATCGTCGCCGGTCTCACGGCCGCCGCGGTGGTCTTGCCGAAGGCCATGGCGTATGCAACGGTGGCCGGGTTGCCCGTCGCCGTCGGTCTCTACACCGCCTTCATCCCGATGGTGGCCTACGCGCTGCTCGGATCGTCGCGCGTGTTGAGCGTCAGTTCGACGGCGACGCTGGCGATCCTGACCGGCACGCAGCTCGGCCTGGCGGTGCCCGACGGCGACCCGTCGAAGCTGGTGACGGCGACGGCCACGCTGGCCGCGCTGGTCGGCGCGCTGCTGGTGCTGGCGAGGCTGCTGCGTCTGGGATTCGTCGCCAATTTCATTTCCGCGCCGGTGCTCACGGGCTTCAAGGCGGGGATCGGCCTGGTGATCGTGCTGGACCAGGTGCCCAAACTCCTGGGCGTCCACATCACCAAGCAGGGCTTCTTCGCCGACGTCCTCAGCATCGCGCACCACCTTCCCGACACGTCGATGATTACGCTTGCAGTGGCGGGAGCGACGTTCGCGGTGTTGATCGGCATGGAGCGCCTGTGGCCGCATTCTCCGGCCCCGTTGGTCGCGGTGGGCGGCGGCATCGCCGCGGCGTGGTTCTTCGGCCTGCAGGCGGCGGGGGTGTCGACGGTCGGCCTGATTCCGCAGGGATTCCCTTCGCTCACCCTGCCGGATCCTGCGCTGATCGAGCAGCTGGCGCCGGGCGCGCTGGGGATTGCGTTGATGAGCTTCACCGAGACGATCGCCGCGGGCCGCGCCTTTGCCGGTCCGGGAGATCCGCCGATCAACGCCAACCGCGAGCTGATCGCCACCGGGGCAGCCAATCTGGGCGGCGCGCTGTTCGGCGCGATGCCGGCAGGCGGGGGCACGTCGCAGACGGCCGTGGTGCGCTCCGTGGGCGGGCAGTCGCAGAAGGCGTCGCTGGTGACCGCGGGCGCCGCGGTGGCGACGATGCTGCTGCTGGCGCCGGTGCTGGGCCTGATGCCGCACGCGACGCTGGCGGCGGTCGTCATCGTCTACTCCGTCGGCCTGATCCAGCCTGCGGAGTTTCGCGCCATCCGCAACGTGCGCACGATGGAGTTCCGCTGGGCGATCATCGCCGCGCTCGGCGTGCTGACGCTGGGGACGCTCAAGGGCATCGTGGTGGCGATCATCGTGTCGATGATCGGCCTCGCGAGCCAGGCCGCGCACCCGCGCGTGGACGTCATCGGCCGCAAGCGCGGGGCCGACGTGCTGCGACCCCTCTCGCCCGAGCACCCCGACGACGAGACCTTCGAGGGCCTGCTGATCGTGCGCCCGGAGGGGCGCCTCTTCTTCGTCAACGCGCAGTACGTGGCGGAGCACATTGACGCGCTGGTCAAGCAGCACAAGCCGCGCGTGCTGGTGGTGGACATGAGCCGCGTGCCCGACATCGAATACTCGGCATTGCAGGCGCTGATGGAGGGCGATCGGCACGCGACCGGGCACGGCGCCGTCTTCTGGCTGGCGGGACTCAATCCCGGCGTGCTCGAGGTCGTGCGCCGCGCGGGGCTTGACCAGCGGCTCGGCCGCGAGCGCATGCTGTTCAACGCGCGCGAGGCGATCGAACGCTATCAGGCAATGCGGGCGGCCGGCGACTTCCCGGAAGCGCGCGCAGGCACCGGGCCTGCGGGGGCAGCCGGATAGTTTCTTGCGGGCCGCAAGTTGCTCCCGTCGAAGCGGCAGTGCACCATGGGCGCTCCGGTCCATCCTGCCCGGTCCGGCAACTCCTGGAGACATCCCGAATGAGCACGAGCACCACCGACACGGCAATGGAGCTTCGCTCGCTGGTGCGCGCCAACGGCGAACTCGAGCTCTCGCTCGTCGACGCGGCGATTCCCGTGCCGCGGCCCGACGAAGTTCTCGTCCGCGTCGAAGGCAGCCCGATCAATCCTTCGGACCTGGGGCTCCTGTTCGGCGCCGCCGACATGAGCACGGCAACGCAGTCCGGCACGCCGGCGAGGCCGGTGGTCACCGCGCGCATCCCGGAGGGCCGGATGAAGAGCATGGCCGGACGGGTCGACCAGTCGCTGCCGGTCGGCAACGAGGGCGCGGGTGTCGTCGTCGCGGCCGGCACGTCGCCGCAGGCGCAGGCGCTCATCGGCAGGACGGTGGCGCTCTTCGGCGGCCCCCTGTATACGCAATATCGCTGCGTCAAGGCCGCGGCGTGCCTCGTGCTGCCGGAGGGCACCACGGCGGCCGAGGGGGCCTCGTGCTTCGTCAACCCGCTGACCGCGCTCGGCATGGTCGAGACGATGCGCCGCGAAGGCCACACCGCGCTGGTGCACACCGCGGCGGCGTCCAGCCTCGGCCAGATGCTCAACCGGATCTGCCTCCAGGACAAGGTCGGCCTGGTGAACATCGTGCGCTCGCAGGAGCAGGAGGACCTGCTGCGGGCGCTGGGCGCCACCCACGTCTGCAACTCCGGCGCGCCGACGTTCATGCGCGATCTCACCGAGGCCGTGGCCGCCACCGGCGCGACACTGGCGTTCGACGCCATTGGCGGCGGCACGCTGGCGGGGCAGATCCTGAGCTGCATGGAGGCCGCGGCGACGCGCTCGGCCAAGGAGTACAGCAGGTACGGCTCCACGACGCACAAGCAGGTCTACATCTACGGCGCGCTCGACATGGGGCCGACGGTGCTCAACCGCAACTTCGGCTTCGCGTTCGGCATCGGCGGCTGGCTGCTGTGGCCGTTCCTGCAGAAGATCGGCCCGGAGGCTGCCGCGAAGCTGCGCCAGCGGATCGTCGCCGAGTTGAAGACGACGTTCGCCAGCCGTTACACGAAGGAGGTCTCGCTCGCCGAGGCATTGCGACTCGAGGAGATCGCCGTCTACGGCAAGCGGTCGACGGGCGCCAAGTACCTGCTCAACCCGAACAAGGGTGTCGCCAACTAGCTATCCCAGCGGGTTTTCCCAGCGCAGCCCCTCGAATCGGGCAAAGTCGGCGTCACAGGACACGAGCACCGCGTCGCGGGAGATGGCAAGCGCTGCCAGATGCGCGTCGGTAGTGAGATTGCCCGCGCTGCCCGTGGCGCCCAGCAGCGACTTCAGCGTTTTCCAGTGGTCGTCCTTCTCCTGCACGACCACGACGTTCTCCAGGGAAAGCCACCGATCGATTTTCGCCGCCGCTGCATCGAACGTCAGCGGATGCGGAAAGATTCGCGGACTGGTGGCTAGACGCAGAAAGCCGAGGAGCACCACCCACGCAAGGCCGACGGTGTCCTCGTCGTTCATCGCCGCTTCCCACCACCCGCGCACGCGACGGTGTTGGGCAGCGTCCGTATTGACGGCGTAGAGCAGGATATTGAGGTCGACGATCCTCACTTGCGCAGCGCGAGCTTGCGCATGATTTCCTCGTCCTCGAGCACTGCGGCCAGCGCGAGCGCCTTGTCGAGCGGGACACGTGGCGCTCCGAAAGCGTGGACGCGCTCGCGGTAGGGCGGTCGTTTCGGCCTGCCCGCCGTGCTCGCGTGGAGCCCTGCCTTCAGGGTGCGGTTGAGCAGGCGAGTGAGGCTCACCTTTTCCTTTCGTGCCTCGGCTTTGAGGCGCTCCAGCAGCTCATCGTCAACGCGGACTGTCGTACGCATGGATGGCATCATAGCATCACCACAATAGATGCTCAAGCATCCATAAAGGCGAGCCAGCGCGCCATCAGTGTCCCGTGTGCCGCAACGGGCAATTAGGCAAATGCCCGGCTGCTATGGCCTAATTGATACCAACCCGCGAGGAGATCGCGCGATGCGCAAGTTGCAAGGACGGACGGTATCCATTCGATCGCTTGTCGCGACGGCGGCCGGGGTGCTCGCCGTCGCGATTGCAAGCTGCGCGCTACCGGTCGCGAATGCCGCGCCGGCGGAACCGGCCGAGACCGGCGCGGCGCAGGCGTACCGGATCGGCAATGTCGTCACCCGGGAGGATCGCTCCGCGATTGCCCGGACCGGCGCCGCCATCGAGGAGATCGGCCCGGACTACGTGATCGTCCGCGCCACCCCTGAGGAGATCGCACCGTTCGCCGCCGAGGCCATCCCGGTCGAGCGCCGGACCCGCGTTCGCGCTTTCCCGGGCGAGGACTCCCTCTACCACGACTATGCCGCGATGACCGCCGAGATCGCCGCGGTCGCTGCGGCCCATCCGACCATCGTCAGCGCGCCGTTCAGCATCGGCCGCTCCTACGAGGGCCGTGAGCTCTGGGCGGTGAAGATCACCGGCAACGGTGCCGTCGACGGCAAGCCCGGGGTGCTGTTCCTCGGCCTGCACCACGCGCGCGAGCACCTGACCGTCGAGATGACGCTCGACATCCTGCACCTGCTCGCTGACAACTACGGCACCGACGCGCGGATCACCAGCCTGGTCGACACGCGCGACATCTACATCATCTTCAACGTCAATCCCGACGGCGGCGAGTACGACGTCGCCACCGGCAGCTACCAGTCGTGGCGCAAGAACCGGCAGCCCAACGGCGGCTCGTTCTACGCCGGCACCGACCCCAACCGCAACTATGGCTACAAGTGGGGCTGTTGCGGCGGGTCGAGCGGCGACCCGGCGAGCGAAACCTACCGCGGCGCCGCGGCGTTTTCGGCGCCGGAAATTGCGCACGTGCGCGATTTCATCGACAGCCGCGTCTTCAATGGCCGGCAGCAGATCCGGACGTCGATCAGCTTCCACACCTACGGCGAGCTGATCCTGTGGCCCTACGGCTACACGTACGACGACGTTCCCGACGACATGACCGCGGACGACAGCGCCGTGTTCAGGACGATGGGGCAGGCGATGGCCGCGACCAACGGCTACACGCCGCAGCAGGCGAGCGAGCTCTACGTCACCGACGGCACCTACGATGACTGGGCCTATGGCGTGCACGGGATTTTCGGCTACACGTTCGAGATGTACCCGACGGGCTCCCGCCCCGGGTTCTATCCGCCGGACGAACGGATCGCAACGCAGGCCGCGCGCAACCGGGAAGCGGTGCTCTACCTGATCGAACAGGCGGATTGTCCCTACCGGACCATCGGCAAGGAGGCGCAGTATTGCAGCACGGCGCCGCCCGCCGCGCCTGTCGCCCCGGCCGCGCCGGGCACGCTGACCGCGACGGCGGCGTCCAGGACCCGGGTCATTTTGGCCTGGAAGGATCTGTCCGCCAACGAGATGGGCTTTAAGGTCGAGCGCTGCCAAGCGCCCTCGTGCACGACCTTCACGCGGGTCGCCCTGGTTCCTCCGAACGTCACGACCTACGCGAACACGGGGCTGAAGGCCAATTCGACGTACTGGTACCGAGTGCGCGCCTACAACGCAGCCGGCAACTCGGCGTATTCCAACATGGCCGGTGTCACGACGCCCCGGCGGTAGGAGCGGAGCGGGCTGGCGCATGCTGGTCGTGGGGCGGGGGGCGCTCGCGCTGGCGGGCGGCCTGTGCCTGGCAGGCTGTGCGGCCGTGCCGCCACCGCAGCCCGCGAGCGCAACGAACGCTGCCGCGTCGGCCAAGGTCACCTTCGACGTTTCGGCGCTCGGCCCCGCGGGCCTTTCCGGGAAGGCGGACGCCGCGGTGGCGGTGAGCTACGAGTTCTGCATCCCGGCGCAACCGCAGGCCATCGTCGAGGTGCAACGCATCGATCGCAGCGCCCGCTGCACGATCGGCCCCCGCGGGCGTGTCGGGTGCACGGCGGCCGAGGCCCTCTGCCTGGGCAGTACCGGCCAGGCCGGGTGGCTCGGCGTGCTCGACGCGGTGGCGGCATTGCCGTATGTCAAGCGCATCGATCGAAGCTTCGGGGAGTAAGCGTGATCGCCGGCATGAACGGCCGGCGGCGGCGCCGTGTCGCCCCCGGCGCACCGAGCAACGCGACTGGTTGCCCCTTCGTTGATCTCCCGCAACAGGTGTCCGCGGCGTTGTCGGAAAATATCCATTCAGGGCTCGGCCAAGGAGCGACACCATGGGAACACGAATCGAAAAGGACTTCCTCGGCGCCAAGGAAATCCCCGAGGATGCGTACTACGGCGTGCAGACACTGCGCGGCAAGGAGAACTTCCACATCACCGGCATTCCGATGGCGACGGAGCCCTACTTCGTCAAGGCCTTCGGCTACGTGAAGAAGGCCGCGGCGCTGGCGAACCGCGACCTCGGCGTGCTCGACGCCAAGGTGGCCAACGCGATCGTCGCCGCCTGCGACCGGCTGATCGCCGGCGAGATGCGCGACCAGTTCGTCACCGACTTCATCCAGGGCGGCGCCGGCACGTCGACCAACATGAATGCCAACGAGGTGATCGCCAACCTCGCGCTCGAGCAGCTGGGGCACAAGAAAGGCGAGTACCAGTACGTCAATCCGAACGACCACGTGAATTTCGGGCAGTCGACCAACGACATCTACCCGACGGCGTTTCGCCTCGCGCTGATCCTGCGCCTGGGCAACTACATGGAGGCGCTGCACAAGCTGCAGGCGGCGTTCTTCGCCAAGGGCAAGGAGTTCGACAAGGTGCTCAAGATGGGCCGCACGCACCTGCAGGACGCGGTGCCGATGTCGCTGGGCCAGGAGTTCCACGGCTGGGGCACGACGATCGGCGAGGAGGTGCAGCGCATCGCCGAGGTCCGCCAGTTCCTGCACGAGATCAACCTGGGCGCCACCGCGATCGGCACCACGGTGACGGCCGCCCCGGGCTACCCGGAGCTCGCGACCAAGTACCTCTCCGAGCTCACGGGCACCACGTTCATCCTCGCCGGCGACCTGATCGAGGCGACCTCCGACACCGGCGCCTACGTGCTGCTCTCCGGCGTGCTGAAGCGCACGTCGTCGAAGCTCACCAAGATCTGCAACGACATCCGCCTGCTCGCCTCGGGGCCGCGCTGCGGCTTCAACGAGATCCACCTGCCGCAGATGCAGCCGGGCAGCTCGATCATGCCGGGCAAGGTGAATCCGGTCATCCCCGAGGTCGTGAACCAGGTGAGCTTCCTGGTGATCGGGCTCGACCTGACCGTGACGCTGGCGGCCTCCGCCGGGCAGCTGCAGTTGAACGTGATGGAGCCGGTGATCACGTTCGCGCTCTTCACGTCGATCTCGACGATGGAGAACGCGGTCAACAGCCTGCGCGTCAACTGCATCGACGGCATCACCGCCAACGCCGAGCGCTCGCGCGACATGGTGCTCAACTCGCTCGGCATCGTGACGGTGCTGAAGCCCTCGCTCGGCTACAAGCAATGTGCGGACATCGCACGCGAAGGCTACGAGAGCGGCAAGTCGCTGCACCAGATCGTGGTCGTCGAGCGCAAGCTGCTGACGCAGGAGAAGTGGGACGAGGTGTTCTCGTTCGAGAACCTGATCAGCCCGAAGTTCGAGCAGTAAGCGCCTGACGCTGCAGCGCAGACCGTACGAGGGAGGGAGGGGGAAGAGAGGGGAAAAGTTCCACGCCATGACACTCTCGATCGTTCTGCAGTTCGTCGTCGTGCTCGCCGCAATCTGGATGGGCGCGCGTTACAGCGGCGTCGGCCTCGGCCTCTGGGGCGCGGTCGGCCTGCTGGTGCTGGTCGTCGCCTTCGGGGTCAGCCCGACCTCGCCGCCGATCGACGTGATGCTGATCATCCTGGCGGTGATCATGGCCGCCTCGGTGATGGACGCCGCCGGCGGCATCGACTTCCTGGTGCGCATCGCCGAGCGCATCATCCGCGCTAACCCGAAGTACGTGACGATCGTCGCGCCGCTCACCACCTGGACCTTCACCTTCCTCGCCGGCACCGGGCACATCGTCTATCCGCTGCTGCCGGTGATCTACGAGACCGCGCACCAGGGCGGCATCCGGCCGGAGCGGCCGATGGCGGTGGCGACCATCGCCTCGCAGCAGGCGATCACGGCGAGCCCCGTCGCGGCGGCGACCGCGGCGATGATCGGGCTGTTCGCGGAGAAGGGCCTGACGCAATGGGGCCTGCCGCAGATCCTGATGATCTGCGTGCCGGCGACGCTCACCGGCGTCGTGGTCGCGGCCATCGTCTCGATGTTCATCGGCAAGGACCTGAAGGACGACCCGGAATACCAGGCGCGCCTGGCGTCTGGCCAGGTCCCGCCGCCGAAGTCCGCCGCCGATCGGCCGCCGCTGAAACCCGCGGCCAAGGCGTCCGCGTATCTGTTCCTCACCGGCGTCGCGCTGGTGGTGCTGCTCGGATTCTTCCCCGCGTTGCGCCAGCTGCCGGGCGCCAAGAGCCCGCTGCAGATGCCGATCGTCATCGAGATCGTGATGATGTCCGTGGCGGCGGTCATGCTGCTGGTCACGAAGATCGACGTCAACGAGGTCCCGAAGACCTCGACGCTGCGAGCGGGCGTGGTCGCGGTCATCGGCATCTTCGGCCTCGCCTGGCTGGGCGACAGCTTCATCGCCGCGCACAAGGACGTGATCGTGCCGGCGATCGGCGCGCAGGCGGATGCCCATCCGTGGACGTTCGCGTTCGGCCTGTTCTTCGCGTCGGTGCTGCTGTACAGCCAGGCGGCGACCGCCCGCGCGCTGATGCCGCTCGGCGTCGCGCTGGGCATCCCGCCGCAGTTCCTGATCGGGATGTTCCCGTCGGTCAACGGCTACTTCTTCATCCCGACCTACGGCTCGCTGATCGCCGCGATCAACTTCGACCTGTCGGGCACGACGAAGATCGGCAAGTACGTGCTCAACCACTCGTTCATGATTCCCGGGCGTGGTGTCGACGGTGGTGGCGGTCACCACCGGGCTGCTCCTCGCGCGGATCATGTTCTGAGCGACGCGGAGGCGCATCATGTCCGAGATGTCGGCTGAAGGACGACGGATCGCGCCGTGTATGTCGTCGCACCGCCGTGGCTGGCCGCAGCTTTCGCGGCGATTGCGGCCTCGGCTGCGGCGCAGGGCATCAATCCGGGCGACCCGCCAAGGACGCATACACGCTTCCCGGCGGCATCGAGCCCGTGCTGCAACTGCGCACCTACTACTTCGCGTCGGACAGCCTCACAGGGTCGCAAACCGCAGCCTGGGCCCTGGGCGGCTGGGCCGGCCTGCGCAGCCCGTGGCTCGGGGACCTGTTCCAGGCGGGTGTCGTCGGCTACACGTCGCAGAAGCTCTACGGCCCCGAGGACAAGGACGGGACCAAGCTGCTTCGACCGGGCCAGGAGCCGATCACGGTGCTGGGCGAGGCTTTTGGCGCCGTGCGCATCCTCGGCCAGACGATCACCGGCTACCGGCAGCTCGTCAACCGGCCGTTCATCAATCCGCAGGACAGCCGGATGGTGCCCAACACGTTCGAGGCGTACACGCTGACCGGGGCGGCGGACACGCTCGCGTACACCGGCGGCTACATCACCAAGATGAAATCCCGCGCGTCCGAAAGCTTCGTCTGGATGTCCAACACCGCCGGGGGAACCGGCAAGCAGGAAGGCGTGGTCTACGCTGGCGGAACGTGGAACTTCGCCAAGAACGGTTACGTCCGGCTGGACGAGCAGTATGCGGTCGACGTCTTCAACACGTTCTACGTCGACGGCAAGTACCCGATTCCGATCGACGACAAGACCACGTTGATGCTGGGCGCGCAGTACTACCCGCAGAGCTCGGTCGGCGAAGCCCAGATCAGGGTGTTCTCGACGTACGGCCTGGGCCTGCAGGGCGCGCTCGCGCACGGGCCGGTCGGGCTTCAGCTCTACTACACGCAGACCGGCAAGGGGTTCGACACCCAGAGCCCGTTCGGCGCCACGCGTCCTACCTAGACCTGATGCAGGTGGCGTTCAACACCGCGGGCGAACGTGCTTGGGGGATCGGCGGGAACGTCGACTTCGCCGGACTCGGCGTGCCCGGCCTCACGGCCTCCGCCATCTATGCCGACGGCCGCGACCGCATCGACGACACGACCGGCGCTGCGCTGCCGAACCAGAACGAGACCGACGTTCGCGTCGATTACGCGATCGGCAAGGGAACGTTCCTCGAGGGATTGATTGCTACGTTCCGGTATTCGTGGTTGCGTCAGGACGGCTCGCCGCAGACCGCCACGCAGCTGCGCGCGTACCTCAACTACGCAGTCCGCTTCTGACCCGCAGGGACGCTGACGGGGCGGATCCGCCGCGGCGCGCGCCCGCGCAGGCCTGAAGGAGAAGCGCACATCGCAGATCCCGAGACCGGTGCCGAAGGACAGCAAGGCGCTCGTCACCGGCATCGCCAACGAGCATTCGATCGCCTACGGCTGCGCCAGGGCCTTCCGCGAGCTTGGCGCCGACGTCGCCATCAACTACCTCAACGAGAACGCGCGGCCCTACGTCGAGCCGCTCGCGCGCGGCTCGAGGCGCCGCTGATCCTGCCGCTCGACGTCAGCGTCGACGGCGAGCTCGAGGCCGTGTTCGATGCCGTCGCCCGGCAGTGGGGCCGGCTCGACATCCTCGTGCACTCGATCGCGTTCGCGCCGAAGGACGACCTGCAAGGCGGCCTCCTCAACTGCTCGGCCGCGGGCTTCGCCAAGGCGATGGACGTCTCCTGCCACTCGTTCGTGCGCATGGCGAGGCTCGCCGCGCCGCTGATGACCGGCGGCGGAACCATGATGGCGATGAGCTATCATGGCGCCAACAAGGTGGTGCCGACGTACAGCGTGATGGGTCCGGTGAAGGCGGCGCTCGAGGCCTGCTGCCGCTACCTCGCATACGAGCTGGGCGGCAAAGGAATCCGCGTGCATGCGATCTCGCCCGGCCCGCTCAAGACGCGCGCGGCCGGCGGGCTCAAGGACTTCGACCTGCTGCTCGCCGACGCCGAGCAGCGCGCGCCGATCGGCGAGCTGGTCGACATCATGGACGTCGGCTTCACCTGCGCGTATCTTGCAACGCCGTATGCCCGGCGCTTGTCCGGCGAGACGCTGTACGTTGATGGTGGCGTCAACATCATGGCGTGACGGCGCCGGCAACGAGGCGGGGACCGCACGCCGTGCACCATCGACCAAACCGGGGACGCAGCATGGGAACACTCCGCAGAGCCGGCACCGCGCCGGACAGTAAGAGCGCAGCGCCGACCGGCGCGCAAGCGGGCGGCCGCCCGACGACGGCTGCCTCCGTGGCCGCCTCGCCGCGGCCGCGCTCGCCGCGGCCGGCATTGCGCTCGCGCCGAGCGCGCACGCGTCGTTCCTCCCGCCCGAGATGATGGACAAGGCGGCGATGGGCCTCGCCGTGGTTCATCATCGTCTTCGTCCCCATCGGCGGGATCGTCCTGTTCTGGATGGTGCACGTGCTGCCGGAGAAGATCGCGCACAAGCGCCACCATCCGCAGCGCGACGCGATCCACACGCTGTGCCTGCTGTCGCTGGTGTTCGGCGGCCTGCTGTGGCCGATCGCCTGGCTGTGGGCGTACGTGAAGCCGGTGACCTACCGGCCCGCCTACGGCACCGACAAGCACGACGACTATTTCCACGAGATGGGCGAGAAGGCGCAGGCCGGAGAGCTGCTCGGAGCATGAGCTCGCGCACCTGCGCGAAGAGCTCGACGCGATGGCGGCCAAGGGCTCGCTGACCGCGGAGCTCAAGGTGCTGCGCAGGGACCTCGCAGCCGCCGGCGCGGCCGCGCCCGTCGCGCGCAGGCGGCGCCCGCGGCACGGCGCGAAGGCAGGGAGTGCCTGATGGAAGCCATCCTCCTCGGCATCTACGCGTTCTTCGTCTGGCTGATCTTCATCAAGTTCAAGTGGCTGCCGTGGAACACCGCCTCGCAGGTCATCGTCGTGATCATCCCGATCGTCGCGCTGACCGCGCTGATCCTGACGCTCAACGTGGTCGCCCCGTCCACGGCCGACGTGCGGGTCATCAAGTACGTGGTGCAGGTGATCCCGCAGGTGCGCGGGCGGGTGATCGAGGTGCCGGTCGAGCCCAATCGGCTGGTCAAGAAGGGCGAGCTGCTGTTCCGCATCGACCCGACGCCCTACCAGAACGATCTCAACGTCGCCAAGGCCAAGCTGGCGGCCGACGAGGCGAAGTTCGCGCAGGCTGGCGCGGGCGTGGTGGATGCCTCGGCCGGCGCGCGGCAGTTGCAGGAGCAGCTGAAGTCCGCCAGCGGGCAGGTCAGCGCGCTGCAGCCGCGGCTCGAGCTCGCGCGGCTGCGGGTCCGGCAGAACCGGGAGCTGGTGGCCACCGGCGCCGGCGACCGCTTCGCGCTGGAGCAGGCCGAGGCCAACGTCATCGACCTGAAGGCGCAGATCGCGACGGCGACGGCGAACGAGGCGCAGGTCGCGCAGAAGCTGGCGGGGCAGGTCAACGGCGAGCAGGCGTCGGTCGCGGCGGCGCGGGCCCAGCTGGCGACCGCCAAGGCGCAGGTCGATCTCAGCCGCGCCGACCTCGCGAACGCGCAGTGGAACCTCGACCAGACCGCCGTCTATGCGCCGGCCAACGGCTACGCGATCAACGTGCAGCTGCGGCCGGGCTCCTACGTCGACCGCGTTCCCGGTGGCGCCGGCGATGAGCTTCGTCGAGGAGGAGTACCAGGTCATCGCGCTGTACGCGCAGAACGAGCTGCAGCTGGTCGAGCCCGGCAACCAGGCGGAGTTCACGCTCAAGACCTATCCCGGGCGGGTCATCAAGGCCAAGGTCGACTCGATCGTCTGGGCGCAGGGCCAGGGCCAGGTCGCGCAGTCGGGCATGCTGCCGCAGACCGGCGCCTATCCGCAGGTGCCGGGCCGCTTCCCCGTCAAGCTCGACGTCGCCGAGCGCGACCGCGACCTGTTCCTTGCCGCCGGCGCGGACGGCGCCGGCGCGATCTACACCGATCATGCGGCGGCGATCCACATCCTGCGCATGGTGATCCTGCGCGTCGGCACGATCACCGACTTACCTCGTGCTGAAGCTGCACTGATGGGCAAGCGCCTCGCCTGCCGATCGATGCTCGCCGCGGCGCTCGCGGCGGCGGTGGCGGGCTGCGCGCTCAACCCGCCGCCGACGACCGCCGAGCTGCAGAAGGACGCGCTGCCGCACACCGCGCGTGCCCGCGGCGTGGAAGGCCGGCGGCGGCGCGGCGGCGCCCGTGGCCGACCGCTGGCTCGCGACGTTCGATGATCCCGCGCTGTCGGCGCTGGTCGCCGAGGCGCTGACGTACAACGCCGACCTGCAGGTGGCGGCCGCGCGCGTCGAGCAGGCCGCCGGCTACGTGAAGGTCGCGGGCGGCGCGCTGCTGCCGTCGGTGGGCGTGTTCGCCATGGGCGGCGGCAAGTCGGGCGGCAGCGGCGGCCTCGACGGCGTCTTGCTGAATGCGTCGCTGGAGCTCGACGTCTGGGGCCGCCTGCGTTACGGGCGGGCGGCGGCGCAGAGCAGATCCGCGGCGGCCGCGGCCGACTACGCGTACGCGCGCCAGTCGCTGGCGGCCCTGGTCGCCAAGAGCTGGTTCCTCGCCGATCGAGGCCGGGCTGCAGCGCGCGATCGCGCTGGACGTCCTGCGCTCGTCGGAGTCGCTGCTGCGCTCGCGCAGGACCGCCTGCGCGTCGGCAACGGCAACGAGCAGGCCGTGGCGGAGGCGCGCGTGAACGTCGGCACCTATCGCGACGCCCTGCGGCAGATCGAGCTGGCGCGCGAGCAGGCGCTGCGCGCGCTGGAGCTGCTGCTCGGACGCTATCCGGCGGCCGAGATCACGGTCGCGCAGCGCCTCTCGCCGATGCCGCCGCCGGTGCCGGTCGGCATGCCCTCGCAACTGCTCGAGCGCCGGCCCGACGTGATCGCCGCCGAGCGTCGCGTCGCGGCGGCGTTCGACCGGGTCGGCGAAGCGAAGGCGGCGCAGCTGCCGCGCATCAGCCTCACCGCGGGCGGCAGCAGCGTGTCGAGCGACCTGATCGAGCTGAAGGACACGAGCAACCCGATCTGGAGCCTCGGCGCCAACCTGATCGCGCCGATCTACCAGGGCGGCGCGCTGCGCGCGCAGGTCGAGATCCGCACGGCCGAGCAGAAGCAGGCGGTCGCTGATTACGCGCGCACCGGGCAGCGGGCCTTCGGCGAGGTCGAGAGCGCGCTCGCGGCCGAGAACGCGCTGCGCGACCGCGACGCCATCCTCGAGGCCAGCATCCGCGACAGCGCGCGCGCGCTGGAGCTGGCGCAGATCCAGTATCGCGTGGGCACCGTCGACCTGCGCGCGGTCGAGCAGAACCAGCTCGCGCTCTATGCGGCGCGCATCTCGCGCCTGCGCGTGCAGACCGAGCGGCTGGTGCAGCGCGTCAACCTCTACCTCGCGCTCGGCGGGGGTTTCGACGAGCCGGCGGCGGGAGCGGTCGCGGCGCAGTGATTGAGCGGTCGCCGCCGGCGGCTGGCAGTTCAGCTCCGGCGGATCGCACCGCCCGCGTCGTGATGGCGCGAGCGCGCAGAGGCGGGAGGACCCACGTGAAGATCGTCGAGATCACTTACCGGTATGACGCCACCGACGCGCTGGCTCGACCGCGGCCGGCCGACGCCGATGCGGCGCGCGAGCGCCTCGACGCGGGCAGCCGCACGATCGCGGCGCTCCTCGACAGCCTGACCGAGGGCACCGGCACCGCCCGGCGGGTCATCCCGGTGGACCGCGCGATCTCGGGCTCGCGACCGGGGAGGCACGGTGCCGCGCAGCGTCCGTACGCCGCGGTGCTGGGCTGCTCCGACGCGCGCGTGCCGATCGAGCTGATCTTCAACGAGGGCCCGAACGACCTGTTCGTCGTCCGGGTTGCCGGCAACGGCCTCGGCAGCGAGGTCCTCGGCAGCCTGAAGTACGCGGTCGACCACCTCGGCGGCAGCCTGAAGCTCATCGTCGTCCTCGGGCACAGCGGCTGCGGGGCGGTGTCGGCGGCCGTCGACGTTTCCTCGACCCGACGAACTATCTCCCGCTCGCCGGCCAGCACTCGTTGCGCAATCTCCTCGATCGGCTGCTCGTGGTCGTCCACGCGACGGCGAAGCGGCTGGCGGCGATCCACGGGCCCGAGGTCGCGCAGCGCCGGGCTATCGGGAGGCGCTGATCGAGGCGGCGGTGGTCTCGAACGCGGCGCTTGCGGCCTACACGGTGCAGCAGGAGATCGGCGCGCCGGATCCGCCGGCCTGCGCGCGGCCTACGGCGTCTACCTGCTCGCGAACCGGCAGGTCTGGGCGCCGCGCGCCGGCAGCGCGGAGTGCTCGGGCCTCGCCTATCCGCCGGCCGATCCAGCCGCCTTCGAGCATTCGCCGACGCGGTGGTGGCATCGGACCGGATCGTGGCGCTCCTGGCGCAGGGCACGCAGTAGGAATGGCGGCGCCAGCGCGAGACCCCACCCATGCCGTACCGAACGCATCCACCGGGGCGAACGGCAGCGACGACGACGCTGATTGCATGCGCGCTCTTCGCCGCCGCATCCGCCGCGCACGCGCAGGACATCGAGCCGCGCGCCTACTCGAACGCGCCGGTGGGCGTGAACTTCCTGATCGCGGGCTACGCGTACACGCGCGGCGGCCTGTCGTTCGACACGTCCGTGCCGATCACCGACGCGAGCCTCCACACGTCCAACGCCGTGCTCGCCTATGCGCGGGTGCTCGACCTGTGGGGCAAGTCGGCGAAGTTCGACGTGGTCGTGCCGTACGCCTGGCTGTCGGGCTCGGCCAACTTCAGGGGCGAGCCGGTCGATCGCGTCGTCAACGGCCTCTCGAACCCCTCGCTGCGCCTGTCGGTCAACCTGTACGGCGCGCCGGCGCTGTCGCTGAAGGAATTCCGGGACTACGAGCAGGACCTGATCATCGGCGCGAGCCTGCGGGTGACGGCGCCGTGGGGACAGTACGACGACACGCGGGTCGTCAACATCGGCACCAACCGCTGGTCGTTCAAGCCCGAGGTCGGCGTTTCCAAGGCGATCGGCGAGTGGACGCTCGAGGCCACGGCGGCGGCGACCTTGTTCACCGACAACACCGACTTCTACGGCGGCCACACGCGCTCGCAGGACCCGATCTACTCGTTCCAGGGCCACGCGATCTACAGCTTCCGCTCCGGCATCTGGGGGTCTCTCGACGGCACCTACTTCATCGGCGGCCGGACGACGCTCGACGGCGTCCGCAACTACGACCTGCAGCAGAACTGGCGCGTGGGCGGCACGCTCGCCTTTCCCGTCGACATCCACAACTCGGTCAAGCTCTACGGGAGCAGCGGCGTGTCGGCACGCACCGGCAACAGCTACGACCTGCTCGGCATCGCCTGGCAGTACCGCTGGGGCGGCGGCATCTGAGCGCGGCGAGGCTCTTCCGGTGCGCTCAGGTCACCAGCAGTATCCACGGCGTCCCGACCACCATGAACACGGCCAGGAAGAACAGCGTCATGATGAGGCCGAGGCGGTAGAGCTCGCGCTGGGTGAGATAGCCGCTGCCCACGAAGATGACGTTCTGGCTGCCGCCCTGCGGCGTGATGACCGAGAAGTAGCTGCTCGCGAACAGCAGCGCGAAGGCCATCAGCGGCGCCGGCACGCCGCCGCGCACGCCCACGTCGAGGAACACGCCGAGCAGCGCCAGCACCTGCGAGGACTGGCTCACGAACATGTAGTGGATCGCGACGTAGAGCACGACCAGCGAGACGTAGGTCACCGGCCACGACAGGCCGCCGAGGTGCCCCGCCAGGCGCTGCCCGACGTAGCCCATGAAGCCCAGCTCGTTCAACTGGCCGCTCAGCGCGAAGAGCACCGCGAGCCAGAGGAAGGTCGCGAGCGTGTCGCCCTGCTCGGCGATGTCGTCGACCGTCAGCACGTTGGTCATCAGCAGCACGCCCATACCGGCGAAGGCGATGCTGGTGACGTTGAGCTTCAGCGAGTCGGCGAAGATCCAGCCGCCGACCATCACCGCGAACGCCACCGCGGTGATGCGCTCGTCGCGCGACAGCGGCCCCATCTCGCCGAGCGCGGTGCGCGCGGCCGCCGGCGCGTCGGGTGTGGCGCGCACGCCGGGCGGGAACAGCCGCGCGACGACCAGCGGCAGCAGCAGGATCGCGGTCAGCGCCGGCACCGAGGCGGTGACGAGCCATTTGCCGAAGCCGATGTCGAGCCCGAAATCGCGCGCGATCTGCAGGCCGATCGGATTGGCCGAGGTGGCGGTCATCCACAGCGCGGACGAGACGGCGAGGCTCGCCATCCCGCAGAGCATCAGATAGGCGCCCAGCCGGCGTCCCTCCGGATCGTCGGGTCGCGAGTTCGCACCCTGCGACACCGCCAGCACGACCGGGTAGAGCACGCCGGCGCGCGCCGTGTTGCTCGGGAATGCCGGGGCGATGATCGCGTCGGTCAGCACGATGCTGTAGGCGAGCCCCAGCGACGAGCCGCCGAAACGGCTCACCATGAACAGGCTGATCCGCCGCCCCAAGCCGGACTTCACGACCGCCTGCGCGACGATGAACGCGATCACCACCAGCAGCACGCTCGCATTGGCGAAACCGGAGAACGCCTTGGCCGGCTCGATGGTGCCGGTGAGCACCACCGCCGCGACCGCCAGCATCGTCGACGTGAGCAGCGGAAACGCGCCGACCAGCACCGACGCGATGGCGGCGACGAATACCGCGAACAGGTGCCAGGCCGCGGCGGTGAGCCCGGCCGGAACCGGGGTGAACCAGATGCCGAGCGCGATGGCGAACGGCGCGGCGCGCTCTGAGGAGCAGCAGCGCAGACGTCATGGCTTCGCTCCCTGGGCCGCGGGCGCGGGCGGCGATTGCCCGACCCGAACGCGGCCGCGCAGGCCCACGGTGCGCCCCTGCACCGTCCCGTCGTCGGTTTCCAGCACGTACTGCCACGCGAATTCGTACGTGCCGCTGGCGCCGGCGTAGCGTCCGCTGCCGCCGAGGAACGTCCCTTCGATCCGGTTGCCGGCGGCGGTGCCCTGACCGCGCAGCTCGCTGTAGATCTGATCGCCGTTCTCGTCCGTCCATACCGCGCGACCGACGAGGCCCGTCGCGTTGTCGCCGAGCGCGATCACCTCCGCACGGAAGCCCACACCGGGACGCGAGGGTCCTGCGAGCAGCATCGAGCCGGTCAGGTCGACCAGGGACGCCCGTCGCTCGCCGCCGAGCGGAATCGTGTGGCGCGTGCCCGAGCCGTTCCACGAGCCCTGGAAATCGTGCCAGCCATCGGCGGTGGGCTTGGTATCGGACGGCCCGGGGGATGCTCCGCATGCCACCAGCACCAGCAGCCCCGCGAGCGTCGCGAGCCGGAGTCCGCGAGCGAATTGCGCGCAGCGGTGGCGTGCGCCCATGGCCGCGGTTACCCCGGCTCGCCTCTCAGCGACAGCGACACGCGCACGGTGCCGTAGCTGAACAGCCGCGTATGGATCGGTTCCCGATCAAGCTGCCGGGACGCATTGGCGATGCGCTCGCGATCATCCGCGCGCAAATGCCGGATGGTCACGGCGAGGCCGTTCCTGAGCGTGTCGGCGCACCTGAAGCGACGCGGATCGTTCATCGTTCACTCCTGCTCGGAGATTGCGCTCTGCCCTCCATCGACCGGCGATCCGCCGTTGCCGGCGCTGGACCAAACCAGCGGCTCGACGCCAAGCTTAAGGCACCGGCGACGCGCACTCTTTGACCTGTCTCAGCAAACGCGCATCGACCCGCGAGCCCGCGCGAAGTGATCAGGCGCGGCTGCCACCGCCGACCACGTTCTCGGGGGCGAGGTTGAGAATGCGCGCGAACATCTGCCGAAATTCCTCGTCGGCGTCGACGTTGAAGCGCGGGTCGCCGTGCTGCGCGAAGGCCTTGTCGATTTCGCTCCAGTCCTCGACGGTCAGATGCTGCTGCGCGGCCGGCAGGATCACCTTGCTCTCCAGGATCATGTGCTCCCATTCGTGCGCCGCGTAGCGCTTGAGCGCGTCGGCGAAACCGTCGAAGCCGCCCGCCGGATCGGCCTCGTAACGGCCGAGCGCCGCTTCCAGCTCGACGACGAGCTTCGACCCCTCGGCGTGCTGCCGCTCGAGCTCGTCGAGCGTGCCGTCGAACTCCGACGTGCGCAGGCGCAGCTTGCTGAACAGATAGGCGTCCTCCTTCGGGTGATGCAGCGCCTCGGGGAACTCCTTGATGTAGTACATGATCGAGCGCAGCAGCGGAAACTGCGGTGCGGTGCCGCGCTCGCGGGTCTCGCGGACAAGGTATTCGAGCCCATGGATCACCGCGGCGAGCGAACGGTGCTCCTCGCGGATGACCGCGAGCGGCGCCGCATGGTGCGGCGCCGGCGCGTTGCCTTCGACCGCCACGACCAGCACCGGAATGGTGGTGTGCTGGAGCACGCGCTGCGCCTGCGAGCCGAGGATCAGGCTCTTCAGGCCCCGCTCGCCGTGCGACGCCATGAAGATGAGATCGCAGCCGTTGCGTTCGGCCGCATCGAGGATCGCCGCATACGGCCGGTCGCTGGTCACGTAGACCGAGGCGTGCGTGACGTTCGCCGCGCGGGCGACGGCTTCTGCTTTCGCGAGCAGCGCGCGCGCCTCGCCGGCCAGCTGCTCGTTGAACGCCGTCGGCGACATCACGCGCTCGAGGGCGCCGATGCTGCTCGCGCCGTAATCGGCCCTGGCATGGAAGAACGTGATCTTCGCGCCGAGCGTGCCGGCGAATATGGCTGCCTGGCGCACGGTTTCCGTCGAAAGCGGCGAGTCGTCGATCGGTACCAGCAAGTGGTGGAACATGGCGTTTCTCCTGGGCAGTTCAGTCCGTCGCGTCGCCGATGATGCCGGCGTGCTCCATCTTGCGATGGCAGGGCGGGTAGTCCATCACTGCGTAGTGCTGCGTCGAGCGGTTGTCCCACATCGCCATGCTATCCGGCTTCCAGCGAAAGCGCACCTGGAACTCCGGAATGTACGCCTGGCTGGTGAGATAGTTGAGCAGCATCGAGGCGCCGGGTGTCGCGTCCTGCCCGAAGCGCACGTTGGCCGGCGTGTGGAAGTTGGTGAAGTGCGTGGTGAAGGCGTTGACGAACAGGATCTTCTCGCCGGTTTCAGGGTGCGTGCGCACCATCGGATGCTCGGCGTCCGGGAACTGCGCCTTCAACGCGAGGCGCTTCTCGATCGGCATCGCCGCGCCGAAGCTCGCCTCGATGCTGTGCCGCGCGCGCAGGTGGGGTGGCGTTTCATTCGTAGCCGAGCGCGTTCAAGGTGTCGGCAAGCAGCGCATTCACGCGCGTTTGTTGCTCGGGAGTGAGATTCTCCCGCCAGCGACCGTGCCGGCGAGCGTGATCGTCGCGATACCAGGCAACCTGTTTCGCTGCATGGAATGAACCCGCGGTGGCGTCCTGGATCCTGTCCGCGTAGGCCGCAGCCCGATCGTCGGGCGGTAGTCCGAGGAATCGCCAGGCTTGCGCGACCGTTTCGCGCGGGGCGGCCAGCAGCGCCTCGTAGTGGACCCGCAGGTGGGTCACGCCGGCGAGGTCGGCGCAGGCGGTCCGGACGACGTCGCGCCATACCAGCGCACAGCGCTCGACGCCCGTGCTGCCCGCCTGCTCCGAGATCCTGTGCGGTTCGAACACGTACTTGACTGCCGGATGCGCCGCGATGGCTTCGGCGAAAATCGAGGTGCCCGACCGCGCGCAGCCGAAGAGCAAAGCGGTGTTCACAGTGCATCCAGCAAGGAGCGGACGCTGGTTCGCGGGTAGAACTACCAGTACGCACCGTCGGAGGCCAGCAGCTGTTCCCCCAGCTGCCGCATCCGTTCGCGGGAATACAGCGGATTGTCGACGGCGGCCCGGTGGCCGCGGCGCGCCGTGTCCCATCCGGTCAACGGTCTGCCCCAATATGTCAGCTGTGCGGCGATGCGGGAGCGTAATTTCGACCCTGGGCACGACGAATTCGGGGGATGGGGTGCGCTTCAAGGACAAGGCGGTGCTGGTCACGGGTGGCTCGGAGGGCCTGGGCAAGGGCATCGCCGAGGCATTCGCCCGCGAAGGCGCGCGCGTCGCGATCAACGGGCGCCACCAGGAAAAGCTCGCGCACGCGGTTGACGCAGTCCGCGCGCGCACGGGCGGCAGCGCCGCCACGGTGATCGGCGTTGCGGCCGACGTCGGCGACAGCGCGCAGGTGGCGGCGATGTTCGCGCAGGTGCGCGAGGCGTTCGGCACGCTCGACGTGCTCGTCAACAACGCCGCGCGCACGCCCACGGGCCCGGACAGCGCGCGCGCGCGCATCGAAGCCATGGCGCTGATGACCACGCCGGTCCCCAAGCACTCGATCCACGTCACGCGCGAGATGAGCGACGAGACGTGGCTCGCGATGATCAACACCAACCTCAACGGCCTCTTCTACTGCACGCGCGAGGCGCTGAAGATCATGGAGCCGAAGGGCTACGGCAAGATCGTCAACATCGCCTCGATCGCCGGCATCAGCGGCCTGTCGTTCCACAGCCCGCACTACTCCGCGTCCAAGGGCGGGATGGTCGCCTTCACCCGGTCGGTGGCCGTCGAGGTCATCGGCGCCGGCGTCAACGTCAATTGCATCGCGGCGGGCGGCGTCGCCACCGAAGCCTGGGACGAGGTGATGGCCCGCGGCGGCGACAAGCTTCGCGCGCAGTTGATGCAGCTGATCCCGGCCGGCCGCATGGGCACGATCCACGAATTCGCGTCGCTGGCGCTCTACCTCGCCAGCGACGACGCCGCCTACCTGGTCGGACAGACGATCAGCCCCAATGGCGGCATGGTGTCCTGACCGTATCGATTCGAATCAACCTGAAGGAGGACCAACAATGAACGCACCCGAACGCCTCGACATCCTTTCCGCCCAGGAATCCGCTCTCGTCCTCGGCAAGCGCGCCGTCCACGACAACGTCAGCGACCGCGCGCTGCGCCTGTTCGAGCGCGTGAGGAGCTCCGGCAAGCAGCCGCGCGTGTCGCTGGAGCGCGCCGTGCATTTCACGGAGTCCTTCAAGCAGACCGAAGGCCAGCCGATCGTCCTGCGCTGGGCCAAGGCGCTGCTGCACACGACGCAGAACATCACCATCAGCATCTTCGACGACGAGCTGATCGTCGGCCGCCCGAACAACTGGTTCGGCAAGCACGGCATCATCTATCCGGAGCTCGACGGCAGCATCATGCTGCCCGCCGTCGACTGCCTTCCGCCAGGCGATGGCCGAAGGCAAGCCGGATGCCGTGCTGATCACCGACGACGACGAGCGCATCATCCGCGACGTGCTCGCCCCCTACTGGACGGGTCGCGACTTCACGCCCAACTTCATCAAGGCCCTGCCGGAAGAGGCGCGCAACTTCACGTTCGGACCGGACAAGAGCAACATCTTCCGCCAGACCATGGTGATCATGTGCAGCTCGGCGATGCGCTCGTCGCAGAACTGGGTCATCGATCACGGCAAGCTGCTGGAGCGCGGGCTCAAGGGTATCCGCGAGGAGGCCCAGGCCCGGCTGGCGGAACTGACCAACCCGTTCGAGCTTCTCGAAAAGGGCCCGTTCCTCGAAGCCGTCGTCATCACCTGCGACGCGCTGTCCACCTGGGCACGCCGCTACAGCGAAAAGGCCCGCGAGCTGGCCGCCGGCGAAGTCGATCCCCAGCGCAAGGCGGAGTTGCTGGAAATCGCGGAGACCTGCGCCTGGGCGCCGGAGAATCCCTGCCGCAGCTTCCGCGAAGCGGTGCAGGCGCAGTGGTTCTCGCAGTGCTTCTCGCGCCTGGAGGAAATGATCGGCGGCGACATCAACCAGGGCCGGATGGACCAGTACCTGTGGCCCTACTACAAGGCCGATCTCGAGGCCGGGCGCATCACCGAAGAGCAGGCGATGGAGCTGTTCCACTGCCTGTGGATCAACATGATGCAGTACCTGCAGCTGACGCTCTCACCGTCGCTCGCCGCCGGGCGCGAAGGCTTCTCGCACCACGAGACGGTCACCATCGGCGGCCAGACGCGCGAAGGCGAGGACGCCACCAACGAGCTCACCTACCTGCTGCTCGAATCGACGCGCGGCCTGCGCACCAGCTACCCCGAACTGTCGGCGCGCATCCACGCCGGCACGCCGGAGCGCTTCCTGCACGCCGTGGCCGAGGCCAACAAGGACGGCAAGGGCAGCCCGAAGATCATCAACGACGAGTTCGTCGTGCCTTTCTACCTTGCTCACGGCGTCGGCATCGCCGATGCGCTCGACTATGCCGTCTCGGGCTGCATGGAATCGCGCCTTCCCAACATCGAGACGCACAAGACCGGCAACTCGGCGGTCAACTACGGCTCGATCATCGAGATGACGCTGCGCGACGGCCGCGTGAAGATCTGGGGCGATCACCAGTTCGGCCTCAAGACCGGCGATCCGCGCAGCTGGACCCGCTTCGAGCAGGTCTGGGACGCCTTCAAGGCGCAGACCGAGAACGTCATCAAGACCATCATGATCCAGGGCGACGTGGCCCGCAAGCTCAAGCCGCGCTACTTCGCCGCGCCGTATGCCTCGATGATGCACGACCTGGCGAGCAAGGCCTGCATGGACCTGCAGCGCCACGACGAGGTGATTCCCGGCACCCTCGACCTGACCTGCATCGACGGCGTCGGCGGCTTTGCGACGGCCATCGACTCGCTGGTGGCGATCAAGACGCTGATCTTCGACGAGAAGAAGCTGACCTGGGACGAGCTGCTCGACGCCCTGGAGTGCAACTGGGAAGGCAAGGAGGCGATTCGCCAGATGTGCCTCAATGCGCCCAAGTTCGGCAACGGCATCGAGTGGATCGAACAGCTGGGCAAGGAGGTGTACCGCATTTCGCTCGACTACGTGCGCGACAACCCCAAGCGCAACGGCACGCCGACGATCGTGCGCATCATCCCGATCACCTTCCATGTGCCCTCCGGCCGCGTCACGATGGCCACGCCGACCGGTCGTCCCGCGGGAGAATATCTCTCGGAAGGCATCTCGCCGTCGCACGGCATGGACGTCAAGGGCCCGACGGTGACGCATGAACTCGATGGCCAGGGCGACCGCGATCGCCTGCAAGGAGAAGGGCCCGAACCTGATCAACATGAAGTTCAGCCCGGCCAACGTCGCCGGCGAGTCCGGCACCCGCCGCCTGATGCAGCTCATCCGCACCTGGTGCAGCCTGAAGCTGTGGCACGTGCAGTTCAACATCATCAACCGCGACACGCTGCTGGCCGCGCAGAAGGACCCGGAGAAGTTCCGTGACCTCGTCGTGCGCATCGCCGGCTACTGCGCCTATTTCGTGGAGCTGACGCCATCGCAGCAGGCGGAGATCATCGCGCGGACGGAAGAGCACGCATAGGCCGTGTCGACGGGAGTCCGTTGAGGTCACGCAGGAGGAGCACTTCGATGCACAGTTGGAAGCAACACCCTTCGGCGGTGCTCATCGGACTGCTCGTCCTGCACGTGATCGCCCACATCGACCGCAACATGCTGCTGGGCTTCTCGCCGCAGATCATCCGGGATCTGCAGCTGTCGAACACACAGTACGGCTTCCTGACCGGGGCGGTCTGGGTGCTCAGCTTCGGGGTCATGGCGCTGTTCCTGGGCTCGCTGGCCGACCGCTTCAGCCGCACCCGGGTGATCGCCTTCGGTGTCCTCGTTTGGAGCGTGTGCACCGCCGCCTCCGGCATGGCCCAGTCCTTCGAGCAGATGACGCTGGCCCGCTTCTTCGTCGCCACCGGCGAAGCCGCGTTGGTGCCGGCAGCCGTGTCGCTGCTCGCCGACGTGTTCTCGCCGGCTCGGCGCGGTGCGGCGGCAGGCATCTTCTTCATCGGCATACCGGTCGGGATCGGCTTGAGCTTCGTCATTGCCGGCTGGCTGGCCGACAGCCTGGGCTGGCGCGGCAGCTTCAGGCTGCTGGGCATCATCGGCGCGGTGCTGACCATCCCGTTGCTGCTGCTTGGCGACAAGCGCGGCGGCGACCGGCACGAGTCGGCCGACCGGGGCGCCCCTTTCGCGCAGCAGCTGCGCGACCTGATCGGCGTCCTGCGCGTCACGCCCGTCCTGCGGCAGACGATCATCGGCTTCATCCTGGTGCACTTCGTCTTCGCGGGCCTGTCCTTCCTGCAGTTGTGGCTGGTCCAGGAGCGCGGCTTCGATGCCGCGGACATCGCCCGCAGGGTGGGGCCGCTGCAGATCGTGTTCGGCACGCTGGGCGCGGCGGTCGGCGGCGTGGCCGGCGACCGCCTTGCCCGGCGCTTCACCGGCGGCCATGCCACGGTGCTGTCGCTGATGGTGCTCTGCTGCGTGCCGCTGATGATCGCGGCGCTGCTGGTTCCGCCGGGTTCGGCAGTTCTCTACGTCGGACTGTGCGCCGGCTTCTTCCTGCCGCTGGCGACCTATGGCCCGTCGCTGGCCCTGATCCAGGCCTTTTCGCCGAGCCACATGCGGGCGACCGCGACCGGCCTCACGATGATGGGTATCAATGTCTTTGCCATTGCCATCGGCAACCTGGCGGCCGGGGCGCTGAGCGACCACCTGCGCAGCATCGGGGCCGCCGCGCCGCTGACCACCGTTCTGCTGGGTTTGAACATCCTGATCGGGCTGTCGCTGCTGTTCTTCTGGCGGGTGTCGCGCTGCGGCGACGCGCGCCTGCACGCCGAACGCGACAGGTCCGTCGTCGCGCACTAGGCGCCGCCGGCCGTTCCGATGAACTTCTAGCTGAAGGAGGACCCACGATGTACGCACCGGAACGCCTCGACATCCTTTCCGCGCAGGAAGCCGCGTGAGCCTTCCAGCGACGGGCCCCGCGCGAACGAGGCCCCAGGCGTGATCGCCGGCACGATCGCGCCGTCGGCGGAAATCGTCAGGCGCCTCGCGCCGGGCGTGACCGTCAGCATCGTGGTCGCCGCGGCCGCGAGCTTCCTCGCCGAGCACTACCACGCGCCGGTGATGCTGTTCGCGCTGCTGCTGGGCATGGCGGTGAACTTCCTGTCGGCCGACGGCCAGTGCATGCCCGGCATCGAGTTCACTTCCCGCGAGGTGCTGCGCGTTGGCGTCGCGCTGCTCGGGATCCGCATCACCTTCGGCCAGATCGCGGCGCTTGGCTGGGAACCGGTCGCGCTGGTGATCGGCTCGGTCGTGGTCACCATCGTCGTGTCGATGCTGGCCGCCCGTGCGCTGGGCTTCCCGGGAATCTTCGGCATGCTGACCGGTGGCGCCACGGCCATCTGCGGCGCCTCGGCCGCGCTCGCGCTGTCCGCCGCGCTGCCCGATGCGCCGCGCAAGGAGCAGGCCACGCTGTTCACCGTCATCGGCGTGTCGGCGCTGTCGACGATCGCGATGATCGCGTACCCGATGATCGTGAGCCTCGCGCACCTCGACCCGACGCAGGCCGGCGTGTTCCTCGGCGGCACGATCCACGACGTCGCGCAGGTCGTCGGTGCCGGCTACAGCATGTCCACGCAGACCGGCGACACCGCGACCGTGGTCAAGCTGATGCGGGTCGCGATGTTGCTGCCGGTCATCCTCTGGGCCGCGGTGATCACCCGCGCGCGTGGCCAGACGGACGGCGGCAAGCGCCCGCCGCTCCTGCCGTGGTTCGGCGTGGCATTCATCGTCCTCGCCGGCATCGCCAGCCTCGGCTGGATCGCTCCCGGCGTGCAAAGCTTCGGCAACGACCTTTCGCGCTGGTGCCTGGTGATCGCGATCAGCGCGCTGGGCATGAAGACGCACCTTAAGGAAATCCTCACGGTGGGAGTGCGGCCGGTACTGCTGATGCTGGTTGAGACGGCCTTCCTGGCGGGCCTCGTCCTGCTCGCCTTGCGCTACCTTTAGCCATGCCCGAGCCCATGCGCCGCATCGCCATCAGCCTCGGCGGAGGCTACGTCCCCGGGATCGCCGGCGTGGTCCGCGCGACCGCGCGGGCGGCACACGGGCGCGGCTGGGAGGTCGTCGGCCTGCGCGACGGCTTCGACGGCCTGCTCTTCCCCGAGCGCTACCCGGACGGAGGCGTCGTCGCGCTCGTGCCCTCGTCGGTCCCGTCGGGCGACGACGACGGCAGCCTGCTCGGGACCGGCGCGCGCAACGATCCGTTCCGCCTGCAGCAGCGCAGCGGCGACGGAATGATCGACGAGGTCGACGCTTCCGGTCGCGTGCTGGAGGCGATGCGCGAGCGCGCGATCGACGGTGTCGTCGCCATCGTCGGCGGCAGCGCCGTGACCGGTTCCCATGCGCTGGCCGTGATGTGGAAGCTGTCCCGGCTGGGACTTCGCTGCGTGTGCATCCCGAAGTCGGCGGAGAACGATCTCGCCGCCACCGCACATCCCTATGGCTACGACAGCGTCCTCGCCTACGCCGGCGAATCGCTGCGGCACATCCGGATCGCCGCGCGCGACCAGGGCCGCGTCGCCGTGGTCGAGGTGCCCGGCCAGTACGCGGGCTGGCTGGCGCTCGACGCGGGCCTCGCCGCCGGTGCCGACGTCGTGCTGATTCCGGAAGTGCCCTACCGCGCCGAGGCGATCGCGCGCCGCATCGACGCGGACGCGGGCGCCGCGCTGGTCGTCGTGGCGGGCGGCGCGCGCGCCGTCGACCCGCCGCCGTCGGCGCCCGCCGGCGACGGCGTCGATGCGACGCGCGCCATGCTGTCGCCGGCGTCCGATCCTGCGTATGGCGCCGGCCCCCGGGTGATCCATCGCGCCGGGCGCACCGCGCAGGACGTCTACGAGCAGCTGCAGCGGCAGAGCGGCCGCGAGCTCTTCCCGCTGGTGCTCGATCAGCTCGTGCGCGCCGGAGCGACCAGCGCCGCCGACCGGGCGCTGGGGGCATCCTACGGCGCCGCGGCCGTGGAGGCGCTCGCCGGCGGTCATCACCACCACCTGGTCGCGGCGCGCGGCCATCGTTTCGAGACGCTGGCGCTGGCCGACGTGGTGAACCGGATCCGCACGATCGACGCCTCGTCGCCGACGCTGGCGGCCGCGCGCGCGCTCGGCGTGTGCCTGGGCGAGTGAGATGGGCCGACACGATGCGACCGAAGGGCTGCGGTCGGCGCAGCGAATCCGAGCACGCCGATCGACGCCGGCCGCGGTTTCATGGCAACCGCCGGCGCACAGGAGGCGCGTGGTCGTGGGCAAGATCACGGGGTACCCGTGAGCACTGCCGGCGAGCCCACCGGATTCGTCGTCAACATCCAGCATTTCTCGACGCACGACGGTCCCGGCATCCGCACGACGGTGTTCCTCAAGGGCTGCTCGCTGCGCTGCAAGTGGTGCTGCAACCCGGAGACCATCGCGCGCCGGCCGGAGCTCGCCTTCAACCTGAAGCAGTGCATCGGCGTGAAGGAGTGCGGGCGCTGCCTGCCGGTGTGCCCGGAGCAGGCGCTGCACGCGCTGGAGACGGACGGGCGCATCCGCGTGAACTGGGACCTGTGCACGAACTGCGGCCGGTGCACCGAGGTCTGCCCGTCGAAGGCGCTGTACCACTTCGGGCGCGAGATGAGCGTCTCCGAGGTGCTGGCCGAGGTCGAGCAGGACGGCGCCTTCTACGCGGAATCCGGCGGCGGCATCACGCTCTCCGGCGGCGAGTGCCTGCTGCAGCCGGCGTTCAGCGCGGCGCTCCTGAAGGCGGCGCGGGAGCGCGGCATCGACACGGCGATCGAGACCGCCGGCAACGTGGCCTGGAGCGCGATGGCCGAGGTGCTGCCCCACGTCGACACGGTGCTGCACGACTACAAGCTCACCGACCCTGTCGCCCACCGGCGCTGGACCGGCGCCGACAACACGCTGATCCTCGCGAACTTCCGCCGTGCCTATCGCGAGTTCCCCGGGATTCGCTTCATCGCCCGGATTCCGCTGATCCCCGGGGTCAACGACGACGAGGCGCACGTCGACGCGGTGCTCGACGCCATTGCGCCGTATCCGAACGTGGAGTTGCTCGAACTCCTCCCCTATCACCGCTTCGGCGACAGCAAGTACGGGTTCCTGGGGCGCGTCTATGCGCTGGAGGACTTTTCGCCGCCGTCGGCCGAGCGCCTCGAACACCTGCGCCGGCGCATCGCCCGCCGGCTCGGGCAACGAAGGACGTGACCCCGGGTCCGGCGAGTCAGGCGGCGCGCGTCGTGCCGCTCGCGCCGCCAGCGGCGGGGCGGGCAGCCGAACTTGCCCGAGAACCAGCGCGAGAACGCCGTGCCGTCGGAGAATCCGAGCATGATCCCGAGGTCCGCGATGCCCTGCTGCGGGTTGGCGAGATGCCGCAGCGCCGCTTCCTTGCGCACGTCGTCCATCAGCGCCGAGAAGCTCGTCCCCTCGCCGTCGAGCCGCCGGTGCAGCGTGCGCCGGTCGATGCCGAGGTAGCGGGCCACCAGCTCCGCCGTGCAGCGGCCGCTGGGCAACAGGCTCAGGATCAGGTGGGTCGTGCGGTCGGCCTGCGTCGGCTGGTGCTGGGCGGCCGAATCGAGATACTGCTGGATCGTGCGCAGCGACTGCGGGTCGGCGCCCGGCATGGCGCGGTCGAGGTCGCGCTTGCGGCAGGTGATTCCGTTGAGGACGCTGTTGAACTGCACGCTGCAGCCGAACGCCTTGCGATAGGGGGCGACGCTGCGCGGCGCCTCATGCATGAAGCAGACCGCCGTCGGCGACCAGGTGTCGCCCAGGAATTCCCTGACGATCCGGTAGAGCACGCCGATCGACAGCTCGATGCCCTGGCGCATCGAGCCCTGCACGCGCGCGAGCATCTGCTCGCGCAGCACGACGACGTCGTTCTCCTCCTCGATGACCAGGCGCAGCGCCTCGTTGTGCAGGTGCATCGTGCGCTGCAGGCAGGACAGCGCGTCGCGCACCGTCGGCTCCTCGCGCGCGGCCAGCGCGATCAGGCCGAGGTTGGACAGCCGCCGCGACATCGCCATCCGCAGGCCGAAATCGTCGACGCCGGCGGCGTGGGCGGACGACTCGAGCAGTGCGTGGACCCGGACCACGGGAACCTTCAGGTCGGGATTGTTGAGGCAGGCCGCGTCGAGTCCGGCGGCGCGCAGCTGCGCGAACGGATCGAGCCCCAGCGAGCGGGCGACCTCGGCGTAGTTGGTCAGTGCCGCGCTGCGGACGTGCGTGTACGGCATCGGAGCCCCCGGTGGCCGGCCTGCCCCGAAATGTAAGGTGCCTGCCCCGGATTGTCAAAATGCGGGACACTGAATGCCGGAAGATTGATCCCCGGAGAGAGGCCGCGACCCGCGCCTCCCCGACGACGAGGAGGCGGACGTGCAACTTGCGCAGCGCGTGGCCGTGGTGACCGGCGCCGCCGGCGGACTGGGCTCGGCGATCTCGCGCCGCTTCGCGCGCGAAGGCGCGAAGGTCGTGCTCTGCGACATCAACGAGGCTGCCGTGCACGCGCTCGCGGGCGAGATCGAGGCGGCCGGCGGCGAGTGCCTGGCGCTCTGCTGCGACGTGTCGTCGAGCGCGTCGGTCGCCGAGACGTTCGCGGCCGCCGACGCCCGCTTCGGCACCGTCCACATCCTGGTCAACAACGCCGCGCTCGTGCCGGACAAGCCGGCCGACGAGGCCCGGCGCAAGCGCCACTACGAGCTCATCACGCAACCGGTGCCGCGCCGCTCGCTCGGCATCACGCGCGAGATGAGCGACGAGGAGTGGCGCCGCTTCTGGGCGGTCAACGTCGACGGCGTCTTCCACTGCACGCGCGAGGCGTTGAAGCGCATGGAGCCGCAGGGCTACGGGCGCATCGTCAACGTCGCCAGCATCGCCGGCATCTCCGCGCTGAGCGCGCACAGCCCGCACTACTCGGCGACCAAGGGCGCGGTGGTCGGCTACACGCGGGCCGTGGCGATGGAGGTCGCGGGCGCGAACGTGCTGGTCAACGCGATCGCGCCCGGCGGCGTCGAGACGCCGGCCATGAAGCACTACCTCGCCGGCCTCACGCCGGACGAGCTCAACGCGATGTGGCAGATCGTGCCCGCAGGGCGGCTGGGCAGGCCCGAAGAGTATGCGGGACTGGTCACGCACCTCGCCTCCGACGAGTGCTACCTCGTCGGCGAGATCGTCAACGTCTCCGGCGGCGCCGTCATCTGACGCCGGGACGAAACAAGGAGAACGCCGTGAGCGAACCGAGTCCCACCCCCGTCAGCGACCACATGCGCGCCACCGGCAACTGGAATCCCGGCTGGGATGCGCTCGCCGAGCTCGATGCCGTCTACGTCGAGAAATTCCTGGCCATGGGCGCGCACGCGATGACCAGGGGAACGCTCGATCCGCTGACGATCGAGTTCATCGCCATCGCCGTCGACGCGTCCTGCACCCACCTGTACGCGCCCGGCGTGCGCCGGCACATCCGCAAGGCGCTGGAGCTCGGCGCGACCCGCGAGCAGGTGATGACCGTGCTGGAGCTGGTCTCGGTGCTGGGCATCCACTCGGTGGCGCTGGGCGCCCCGCTGCTGATCGAGGAAGCGCAGAAGCTCGAACGCGACGGCCCCATGCCGGGGAACTACTGATCGCCCGCACGAAACGACCGAACCCTCACCCTACCCAGGAGGAACCCCCGATGTACTACATGCACGATTCGCTGCTCCCCGAGAACCAGGAAAAGCTCGTCATCCAGGTCGCGCCCTACGGTCCCGAGTTCCTGCCGGGCGACTGCGCCGACATTCCCGTCACGATGGACGAGCAGGTGCAGAAGGCCGTGGACTGCTTCAACGCCGGCGCGCACGTCCTGCACATCCACGTGCGCGAGGACGACGGCAAGGGATCGAAGCGCCTGTCGAAGTTCGAGGAGATGATCGGCCGCCTGCGGCAGGCCGTGCCGAAGATGATCCTGCAGGTCGGCGGCTCGATCTCCTTCGCCCCGGAGCCCGGCAAGGAAGCCGTCTGGCCCGGCAACGACTCGCGCCATGCGCTGGCGCTGCTCGACCCCAAGCCCGACCAGGTGACGATCGCCATCAACACCAACCAGATGAACCTGTTCGAGCTGATGTCGGCGCGCGACGCCGCCGGCACCTCGCTCGCGACGCCGGCGATGCAGGCCGCGTACAGGGACATGTACCTCGAGGCCGGGCCAACGTTCTACGAGACCAATCTGCGGGCGCTGCGCGAAAACGGCATCCAGCCGCTGTTCATGCTGGGCGACGTCGCCCAGCTGGAAACCGTCGAGCACCTCATCCGCCGGGGCCTCTACATGGGTCCGCTGAACCTCAACTACGTCGCCATCGGCGGCGGCCAGGCGGGCCGCCACCCGTCGGACCTGGTCGAGTTCGCCGTCCGCACGCCGGATGGCGCGGTGCTGACCAACGAGTCGATCATGCGCACCGTGCTCCCGACCAACGCCATCGCGATCGCGATGGGCCACCACGTGCGCGTCGGCGTCGAGGACAATCTCTGGGGCCCGCGCTACGAGCCGATGACCTCGGTGCAGCAGATCGAATGGTGCGTCGACATCGCCGGCAAGCTCGGGCGCGACGTGGCCACCGCGGACGAGGCCCGCGCGATCTACAAGATCGGCGTGACCTACGACAGCGTCGAGGAAACGCTGCGCGAGCTGGGCATGCCACCGAATCGTCAGCCCGGGCAGCGCGGCCGGCCGATCCGGAAGTAGAACCCGGAGTTGCGGCGGCGCCCGGCCCGGGCGACGTCCCGGGCTGGGGCAGGCGCGCGTGGAGCATCATCAGCGAGCGCAGCAGGAGCACCGGCGTGCGTCCTGGTTGACGAGCACGCCGGCGAATTCCACGAGCCCGCGATCGGGCTTCGATGCCGAACGGCGCTTGTCCACGCAGATCATCGTGAAGGTGAGGCGGTCGCCCGGCCGCGCGGGGGCCGGCAATTCGATCTCGTGCTTCAGCGCCGCGATGCCGGCGACCGGCCCCATCCTGTTGAGCAGCAGCGCCGCGATCGAGTAGCTGTGGGCGCTCGACGCCGTGATGCCCCGCATCGACGAGCGCAGCGCGGCCTCCCGGTCGACGTGCCAGGGCTGCGGGTCCCTGCGCTGCGCGAACCCGAGGATCTCCTCCTCGGCGAGCTCGTACGGTCCTGCGGTCATGGCCGCGCCAACCTCGAAGTCCTCGAAGTACAGCATCGACCGCAGGCGACCGGCGATGCGAGCGCAATGATGCTGTACAAAGCCATACCAGCCGCGCAAATCGGCGTGAAATCGGATTCGATTTGCCGGTCCCAGCGCGCGTTGTCGTACTCGATGAACCAACAGGTCTGGATCGACGACCGCGACCAGCCGTCGAAGCGCATTCTTACGTTCCTTATGTTGATTTTCTCGCTCACCGTGAGTGCGCCGACACAGGCCGCACCGGTGGTGACGATTCCAGCGAGGTAGGGCAACGCCTAGCCGACGGGCTGCTTTGGTGCACCGGGCGCATCGGCCGGTCTTGGCCGCTGCCGATAGCGGTCATTTCGTCGCGGCCCATGAACTGGAACTCTCGGCCACAAGCCGCAACACGACCGTATGCATCGATCGACCAAATTCCGGCGATCGCGGGCAAGGCGAGGCAGCGACCCTCCGCCCGACACGGTGACACCGGCCGGTACGGCCGGGCCGGCGGCGAACAGCGCGAGCGTTGACAGGCGTCAATACCCTCGCTCGTGAGCGGATTAGCCTATGACGATGTAGGGCGTAGATACGACGGTACGATGGTCATTTTGCTCGTTGGATCGACAATGAAGAAGGGAGTTCGGCCGTCGACGTCATCGCCCGCGTAGGTGCGTTGGCACGTACAGCGACGCTCAGTTGGAAATCCAACCTGTGCAGGAGCAAGCACATCATGATTTCATCCGGGAACGAATGTCTGTCCGCTTCGCGGCGCAACGTACTGACGGGATCCGCGGCGTTGCTGGCCGGCGGTGGCATCGGCAGCGTGATCACCGGTCTTGCGGGATCGGCGCTAGCAGCGACGGAAGCGCCGGCCGAGGCGCCGCCGCTGCCTTGGAAGTGGGTCAAGCTCGATCCGCTCGAGGCCGGTCGTCGGGCCTATCGGTTCTACAAGGAGAAGGGGGGCTGCGGCACCGCGTCGTACCTCAGCATGCTCAGCCTGCTCAAGGAGCAGGTCGGTTATCCGTGGACCACGCTGCCGGACATGATGATGGCGCACGCCGCGGCCGGGTACGGCGGTCACGGAACGCTGTGCGGTGCCCTCGGCGGGGCGTCGACGATCATCAACATGGTCACCTACAGCGGAAAGCGCGACGAGCAGCAGAACAACCAGATCATCGACCGGCTGTTCTGGTGGTACGCCGACCAGAATTTCCCGAGCAACCGGTTCGACGACATCTCCCCGATGCCGAAGCAGGTCAAGGCGAAGGCATCGTCACCGTTGTGCCACATCTCGGTGTCGAAGTGGGTGGTCACCGCGGGCGCCACCATCAAGTCTGACGCGAAGATTGAACGCTGCGCAAAGGTAGCCGGAGAAGTGGCATACATCGTCACGTTCGCCCTCAACGAGTACTTCGAGGGCGATTGGAAGCCGCCGGTGTGGAAGCCTTCCAGTCTGACCGAGCACTGCGTCAGTTGCCACGGGCCGGACACCCCGAAGATCAAAGCCAGAAAGTGGAACCAACAGGGGCACATGGAGTGCCTGATGTGCCACACCGATCACACGAAGCACATGGACAAGGTGATGGGCAAGTGACCGCTGCGCCTTCGAGGAAGCAGCCGCAATAGGGGAACGACAGGGGTACGGACGGTTCCCGGCAAAGGCTGGTTCATGATTGTGCGACGCGACAAGCCGCTTGAGCGTTGGTTCGAAAAGACGTGAAAGGCGGGCGAGATTGGAGTGGTCAAGTCGTGACGTTGCCCACTGTCGGCTGGTGCTACTCCGGGTGTGCCGCTCACAAGGATCGCGGCCCGGCCGTTTGCACCGGGACGTTCGCTCCCGGACAGGAAACCGATCGGCGTTTGATCGCTGAGCTGCGGCAGCAGGTTCTCGCTCCCGAGGCCATAGCGAAGATCCGGATTCGGGTCCGCGAACTCCTCCAAGACCTCCAACGGCGCGGGAGCCGCGAGGCAGAAGCCCATAACCAAGGACTTACAGTGCAAATTCGGGTTCGGCTGGGCGACCGCGGTCGTAGGCGCACTGCGCGGCGCGATTTCAATCAAGCTTGCCCGGGATGACGCCACCAAGGGCGCCTGGCGCGTCCCTGGGCGGTTCGACACGCGGCGGCCACCGAGGGTTCAGGAAACGCGCTTGACCCGGGAAGCCCGTGTAACGCTGCGGGAGGCAACGTCTTCGCCGCGCTGGCGCCAGGCAGTCGGCGTTGCGCCGAACTCCCGCGAGAACCAGCGCGTGAAGGACGCGTGCTGCATGAACCCCAGCAATCCCGCGACGTGCCCGACTTCGAATCGCGGATTCGCCAGGTAGCCGACGACGAGGTCTCTGCGAACACGGTTGAGAAGTGATGAAAACGAAGCACCCAGGCGATCAAGCTCCCGCTGCAGGCTGCGCGTGTTGCGTCCCAGCGATTGGGCAACCTGCTTGATCGTGGCCTTTCCCGTCGGCAGGAACAGATACACGAGCCTTCGCACGTCGGCGACGGGCGAGCCGGAGTCGTGGCCGCGCAGGTTGTCGATGAACTGGCGCGCATAGGCGGTGATGATCGGGTCGACCTCGGGGTTGACCAGGTCCAGATCGCTCGAAGGAAACGACATTCCATTGAAGTCGTCTTCGAACACGCAGCTGCAGCGGAAGAAGCGATGGTGAACGTCGAGGGATGCGGGGGCGGAGTGCCGGAAGTGCACTGACCGCGGGCGCCATTGCGCACCGACGATGAGGCGGAACAGCTGGACGTTGGTGCCGACCAGCATTTCGATGGCCTGAACCGAAGGCATCGGAGCCTCGGTCAGGACTTCCTGGCGGAGTACGGCCGTCCGGCCGGACTCCTCGAGCCGTACCGCGACCGCCTCGTTGAGAAGGTGCTGATACTGCAATGCCATCTGCAGCGCTTCGCGCGGCGTTCGCTGGTGGGCGAGCAGCAGGCCGACGACGCCGAAGTGCGACAGGTGCCGCATTTCCGCCAACCGCAATCCGAGCGACGGGCACCGGCTCTTCGCGGCGGACTGCTCCAGCAGCCGGAACATGGCGTCGCCGGGAATCAGGCGGTCCGGCTGCTCGATCATGGCCACGGTCAATCCCACTTCCCGTAGCTGCCGGACCGCGTCGATCCCCAGCTGTTTGGCCAGGGCCGGGAAATCCCTCAGCACGCCAGCGCGAACAAGACCCATCGGCAACACCCCACGGAAAGTCCCCGGAGAGTCCCGGTGAGCCCATTGTCGCCAAAAAGCAAATCCATGTCATCAGGAGCAAAACAAGCCGCCGCCGAGACTCCTACACTGGCGGACGCTTCGAGCCATCCAAACAAAAATCAAGGAGGACCGATGAAAGTCGAACGTTTGACCTGCGCCATCGGCGCGGAACTGAAGAACGTGCAGCTCAAGGAGGCGATCACCAACGACGACCTCTTCGGCGAAATCAAGCAGGCGCTGCTGGACCACAAGGTGCTGTTCCTGCGCGACCAGCAGCTGGTCGATGCCGAGCATGCAGGCTTCGCCCGCCGCTTCGGCGAACTGGAAGATCACCCGCTGACCTCCAGCGTCGACACCGAGCCCGGCATCATCCACATCTGGAAGACGCCGGACAATCCGCCCGAGCGCTACGAGAACAGCTGGCACAACGACGCGACCTGGCGCGAGATCCCGCCGATGGGCGCGGTGCTGCGCTGCGTCGAGTGCCCGCCGGTGGGCGGCGACACGATGTGGGCGAACATGGAGCTCGCCTACGAGCGGCTGCCGGACCACATCAAGGAAGAGATCGCCGACCTGCGCGCGCGCCACAGCATGGAGGCCACGTTCATGGCGGCGAAGCCGGTCGCGGAGCGGCTGGCGATGAAGGCGCGCTTCCCTGACCCGGAACACCCGGTGGTGCGGACGCACCCGGAGACCGGCCGGAAGAGCCTGTTCGTCAGCGCCTTCATCACCCACTTCACGAACTACCACACGGCCAAGCGCGTGCGTTACGGGCAGGACTATGCATCCCGGCGCATCGAATCTGCTGCAATACCTGATCAGCCAGGCGTGCATCCCGGAGTACCAGATGCGCTGGCGCTGGACGCCGAACAGCGTGGCGATCTGGGACAACCGCTGCACCCAGCACTACGCGGTGATGGATTACCCGCCCTGCCATCGCAAGATGAACCGCGCCACCATCGTCGGCGACCAGCCGTTCTGACGATCCGCGCGACCCATTCGACCGCAGCCTCGGGGAAGACCATGCCGCTCAACTTCAATCACGAGTACGCAGACCTCGGCGATGTCCGCCTGCACTACGTCACCGCGGGGGCCGGCCCGGTCGCCGTGCTGCTGCACGGCTGGCCGCAGACCTGGTACATGTGGCGCGACGTCATCCCGGTGCTCGCGCAGCGTTATCGGGTCGTTGCGGTGGACCTGCGCGGGCTGGGCGATTCGTCGCGGCCGGCCACCGGCTACGACACCACGACGGTGGCCGGCGACGTCTGGCGCCTGGTGCACGACGTGCTCGGCGAGCAGCGGTTCTTCGTCGGTGCCCACGACTGGGGCGGTCCCGTCGCCTACGCGCTCGCTGCCCGGCACCGCGATGCCGTGCGCGCCATGGGCATCTTCGACGTGCCGGTGCCGGGCGACGGGTCGCCGCTCGCGGCGATGGCGCGCTGGCATTTCGGCTTCCACGGCGAACTGGACCTGCCGGAAGCCCTGGTCGCCGGGCGCGAGGAGCTCTACCTCGGTTTCTTCTACCGCAAGGGCGGCGCGCGTCCGGATGCGATCTCGCCCGATGCCCAGCGCGAATACATCCGCGCCTACCGCCAGCCTGGCGCCATGCGCGCCGGGTTCAACTACTACCGCGCGCTTCCGCAGGACGTCGCGGACCATCAGCGCTACCTCGCCGAAGGCAAGCTGGCGATGCCGATCCTCGTCTACGGCGGCGGCGCACCGGGCGTCGGTCGCGGGATGGCCGCGCTCGAGTCCTGGCAGCGTGTCGGCAGCAACGTCACCGGCGGGGTGGCCGAGGGCTGCGGACACTGGATTCCGGAGGAGCGGCCGGCCTGGGTGACCGAGCGGCTGGTCGAATTCTTCACCCGGACCGAATGACCGCCCGATCGATGCGCGTGGGCGTCGCCGGCGCGTTCGTGCCTCCCGATACCCGCACGCCTTCCCAGGGGCCCGGTTGCTGTCATCAAACGACAAGCCAATGACGCGCAAAGTCAAGCAGCGCGAACGGGTGCGACGTAACTTGCAGGCATGCGCGATCTATCCCGAGGATGAAGGTCGCGCTTCACAAGAATCGATCCGGCGCGAGGCAATGCCGCCTGCGGTGCCGGAATCTTCGAGCAGCGAGGAGGAGCTTCGGTGTTGAAAACGCATCGCTGGGCCGTGCTGGGGGTGCTGCTGTTCATCAACGTGATCGCCTACGTCGACCGGGCGATGCTGCTGGGCTTCTCGCCGCAGGTGACGGCGGAGCTCTCCCTCAGCAACACGCAGTTCGGTTTCCTGACCGGGGCGGTCTGGGTGCTGAGCTTCGCGGTGATGGCGCTGTTCCTGGGCTCGCTCGCGGACCGCGTCAACCGCCCGCGCCTGATCGCGGCCGGCATGTTCGTCTGGAGCTTCTGCACCGCCGGCTCGGGCCTGGCCGAGAACTTCAACCAGATGGTGGTCGCGCGCTTCCTCGTCGCCTCCGGCGAGGCGGCGCTGGTGCCTGCGGCGACCGCGCTGCTGGCGGAGCTGTTCGAGCCGCGGCAGCGCGGGACGGTGAACGGCGTGTTCTTCCTCGGTCTGCCGCTGGGCATCGGCTCGGCGTTCCTGATCAGCGGGACGTTCGGGGCGGCGTGGGGATGGCGCACCACCTTCATGGTCCTCGGCGGCCTCGGCATTGTCGTCGCCCTGGGGCTCGCCTTTGTGAAGGAAGAGAGGAGCACGCAGGCGCATGCCCGCGGCGAGCCGTTCGTGGCGCAGCTGCGGGCGGTGCTGCGCGAGCTCCGGTCGAAGCCGGTGCTCGGGCTGGTGATCGGCGGCTTCGTCCTGGTCCACCTGGTGCTCACCGAGAACTCGTTCATCCAGCTGTGGCTGGTGCGCGAGCGGGGGATGGACGCAGCGGCGAGCGCGCGGACGATCGGGCTGCTGCAGATCGTGTTCGGGAGTCTGGGCGCGGTCTGCGGCGGCGTGCTCGGCGACCGGCTTGCGGCGAAGTTCCGTGGCGGGCACCCGATGGTGCTGGCGCTGCTGGTGGCCGTGGCCGTCCCCTTGATGATCGCCTCGCGACTGGCCGAGCCGGGGAGCCCGCTGCTGATGGTGGGACTGGCGGCGAGCTTCTTCCTCCCGCTGTCGATCTACGGGAGCAGCCTGGCGATCGTCCAAGGTGGGGTGCCCGTCACCATGCGGGCGACGGTGGTCGGCTTCATGATGATGTCGCTCAACATCGTGGCGATCGCCGGGGGCAGCCTGGTGGCGGGCGCCGTGAGCGATGGCCTGAGCGCGGCCGGCAGCGCGGGGCCGCTGACCGCGGTGCTCGTGGGCATGGACGCGATCGTCGGCGCCAGCGTCGTCCTCTACCTGATCGCGGCGAAGCTCACCGCCAACAGGCGCCCGCTGCGCGATGCCGCTGCCGCGGCGCTGCAGGGCGAGGTTTCGTCACCGGCACCGTAGAACGCGAGGCCCCCTCGTCGAGCGTCAATAGTTGATCGACCGCCCGACGAACGGGATGTGCAGGAAGTGATTGCGGGATGTGCAACCAGACGGAGGAAGCAATGACGCAAACGATTGTATTGAACGGCATCGCCCGCTCCAAGGGGTGGGCATCGGGTGAAGCCCTGGTGAATTCCCAGCGCATGGGCTGGGCGTTCAACCACGTCAGCAACGAAGGGGGCATCGTCATGGTGCCCGGCGCCGACATCGAAGGCCAGTGCGTCACCGGCAAGGTCGTCGTCTACCCGACCGTGCTCGGCTCGACCAGCGGTGCGGTCAGTCTCTACTTCAAGTGCAAGGAATCGAACAAGGGTCCGGCCGCGATCATCTGCCAGAAGGTGCACGACATCGACATCAGCGGCTGCATTGCGGGTGAGATCCCCGCCATCGACGGCCTGGATCAGGATCCGATCACGACCATCAAGACCGGCGACTGGGTGGAAATCGACGCGCCCAAGGTCGGCCAGAAAGCTACCGTCACCATCACCCGCAAGGGCTGATCGATTCCAACGACATCGAACGGGGATTCACATGAGCACGACACTCACGAAGTACCAGCAGGAGATGCTGGACGGCAAGCACGGTGAAACCAAGAAGTTCTGCATGGAGAAACTGGTCGATTTCGGCGAGGCGGTGGAAGCCGAGGAAATGGTCGACCTCGTCCTCGTCCTTAACGAATGCCCCATCTGGTCAAAGGATCGCAAGGATCCCGAGAAGGCCAGGAAGCTGGCGATTCATGACCTCGGACACAGCCCGCTCTACGACCCCATCTTCAAGATGAAGGACGCCCACGTCGCCGACGAGTCCGGCTGCGCCTGCGGCAACGATCCGTACATGGTGCAGTTCGACAAGGCCGACCAGAAAGGCTACCCGTGGAACTTCAGCCTTCCCGGCAAGGGAGAATTCAAGATCCCGGACGACATCATCCAGGACCTGAAGGCGGGCTACGACAAGCTCGCGGAGCATGGCTGGCTCAACTGGTCGTCATGCAACCCCTACTTCAACACGCGCGTTCCCAAGCTGGGTGAATACGCGGCCAGTTCCGAGTCCAGTGCCGCGGCCTACATCAACACGATCCTCGGCGCGCGCACCAACCGCGAGTCGCCGGTCAACACGGTGTATTGCGCCTACACCGGTTGCCTGCCCAAGTACGGCATGCTCATCGACGAGAACCGGGCGGCGAAGTGCATCGTCGAACTCGACGACGAGGTGCGCGACAACCTGAAGGGCGATGCCGATTGGGCCGCGCTGGGCGCTTGCATCGCCGAGAAGGCCAGCAACCGCATCCCGGCCGTTTTGAACCTGCCGAAGAGCCTGAGTCCGACAGCCACCAAGCAGATCATCGCCTGCTGCTCACCCGGCATGAACGATCCGATGCTGCACCTGATGGGCTACACGCCGGAATCGCCGACGCTGGAGGCGGCCTTCAAGGGCAGGATGCCCGCGAATCCCGAGCGCTTTGTCATCACCATGGACGACATCGTCGAGATGTTCCGCTACATCAATAACATCGCGCCGGCGCCGGGCCCCGAGAAGGCCAAGCCCGTGGATGTCGTCATCATCGGTTGTCCGCACGCGACCCTCGAAGAGGTCCGCGAGGTGGCCCGCATGGTCAAGGGCAAGAAGGTCAAGCCGGGCGTGCTGCTCTGGGTGCAGACCGACACGCCGACCTACTTCATGGCCCACCACTATGGCGACGCCAAGATCATTGAAGAAGCCGGCGGCAAGATCTATCACCAGACCTGTATGGCGATGACCGGTTTCCACCACTATCCGAAGGGCATGACCTTCGCTACGGACAGCTTCAAGTACTGCAAGCTGGCCGGCGGCATGTCGGGGGGCTGGATCTTCGCCAATCCGGAGGCCCTGATCAATGCGGCGATCACCGGCGTGTTCACGCCGACCGCGCGCTGGGACTACTGGAGCCAGCCGCGGGAGGTTCGTCAAGCTTCCGAAATGCATCTGGGAGTGACCGGCTCCGTAGGCTCTTGATACCTGTTGCCGCGAGGAACCCATGGGTGAGGCAGTCACGCTGCGTCACCCATGCTTGTGGAGGATGCAAGCCCCGACCGCGGCGCGCCGCGGTCGACCACGAGGTGCATTTCGTGGAATCAGGGCACGAGACCGCAGGACGTCCGAATGAAACGGATTCCGTCGCTCCTCCTCGACGCTTGATTTCGAATCCGTGTCCGCGGCTTGACGAGCCTCCTGCGCAGCACCCAGCATTGCCGGATGTTGGACAAGCCCTCTTCGGTTCATTCATCCGGCGCGCTACGCGAGGCCGCGCGCGCCCGCGATGGGCAATGGCTGCTGATCGCCGGCGGCGTGCTGCTCGGCACCATCGGCGTCTTCGTGCAGGAAGCCGGTCAGCATCCCCTGGTCACCGTCTGGTTCCGGTGTGTCTTCGGCGCATCGGCGCTGTTGGCATGGCGCCTTGCCACGGGGCGGCTCGGCGAGTTGCGGCTGAAGGGTAAGAGCTGGTGGGTCGCCGGCGCAACCGGCTGCCTGATGATGCTGAACTGGGCGCTGTTCTTTGCGGCGATCCCGCGCACCTCGATCGCGGTGGCCACCGTGGTCTTCCACATCCAGCCGATCTGGGTCATCGCGTTCGGGGCGTTGTTCCTGCGCGAGTCCGTGTCGCCGGTCCAGTGGATTGCGACGCTGGTGGCCTTGTGCGGGCTCACGCTTACCACCGGCCTGGTCGATGAATGGCCGCTGGCCGCTGCGGGCGGCAGCGACTACGTGACGGGCCTGCTGATGTGCCTAGGCGGCTCGCTGAGCTACGCCGCGGTCACGCTGATCGCGAAGACGGAACGCACCGTCAGCTCGTTTGCGCTTGCCTGGTGGCAGTGCGTGGTGGGCGTAGCGGTCCTGGCGTGGGCGCCATTCGCCTTCGGTTGGCCGGAGCAGGCGGCGGCATGGGGATGGCTGGCCGGACTCGGCGTGCTGCATACCGGCCTCGCCTACGTCGTGATCTTCTCGGGCATGGCGCGACTCGCGCTGGGCCGGATCGCGGTGCTGCAGTTCGTCTATCCGCTGACCGCGGTGCTGGTGGACTGGGCCGTGTACGGAAGAACGCTGAGCCCGGTGCAGCTCGCCGGGGTGGCGCTGATGGCTTTCGCGCTGTGGACGATCAGGAAGCCCGGGCGGGCAGTCGCCGGGACTGGGTGAGGGAAGGGCTTCCCGGCGCCCGGCTGCGCGACGATTCGGAAGCCGAAGCTCCACCGGGCTCGGCGTCGACGGCCCGCAATGACGATCTGTTCGGCGAGAACTGGTCTGCGATCAGCCTGGACTTCGGCCGCGGTGTCGATGCCTTCCGGAAGGGCATGTGCACGGGCCGATGGTCGTGCGCGTCCCGCCGCGCGTTCAGCGACGCAGTCCGAACTGGCCGAGCGCTTCCATGCCTTCGAGCAACGCCGCGAGATCGACGCCATTGGCCCGGACGATTTGTACGCCGGGCGGGGCATCGAACAGGCCGGGATCGAGCGGCCCGATCTGCACATCGCGAAAATTCATCAGCGTCCGGCCGCGGCGGCCGCGGCTCTCGCCCTCGCCGGCGAGTCGCGCGATGACACCTTGGTCCGTCGCCCAGACATGGCCCGCGAAGCGACTCCCGACGCCGGTGTTGCGCTCGACACGAATGCGCGTCGTGTCGAGCCCGTTCACGCGCTCGCGTCCTTCACGAAGCTCCCGGATGCCGCCGCCGCCGTTGAGCGCGTCGAGCGGCAGATCCAGCGCGGAGACGTCGACCTCGATCGCGAAGCGGGGCTCGGCGAACACGAGCCAGATGAGATTGCGGTCCAGCCGCGCGATCACCGTCAGCGCCCGACCACGCCGTTTGCCTTCGTGGCGCAGCGCCGAGCGGGCGCGCCATAGCCGGCCGGGTGTCGTGCCCTCGTCGGCACCGATCAGGCTCGTCGCGGTGTACTCGACCCGCAACCGGAGCATGGTCGCGCTCGTCGCTGCCAGCGCTCGCCATGAGCAGCCGAACAGAGCGGCCGAAGCGAGCAGGACCTGGCGACGCGATGACATCATCAGTAGACCACGCTCAGGATACGCAGTTCAATCGCGCGCGGCCAGCCGCGGAAGCTCCGCACGCGCTACCATCGGTCGCCATGGACGTGAACGGCACTGAAATCATCGTCGAGGGAAGCGGCACCGAGTCCGTGGTGATGATTCACGGCTGGCCCGACACTCACCGCCTGTGGGATGCGCAGGTGCAGGCGCTGAGGGCGAAGTACCGCTGCGTGCGTTTCACGCTGCCGGGCTTCGACCTGACCAAGCCGGGGCGCGCGTATTCGCTCGACGAGCTGGTGGACACCGCGCGCGTCGTCGTCGAGAAGGCCTGCCCCGGCGAGCGCGTGACGCTGCTGCTGCATGACTGGGGCTGCGTCATCGGCTATCAGTTCGCCAACGTCCATCCGCAACTCGTCAAGCGCGTGATCGGCGTGGACGTCGGCGATGCCGGCTCGCGCCGCAACCTCGCCGAGCTGTCGTCGAAGGCCAAGCTGATGGTGGTGGCCTACCAATGGTGGCTCGCGCTCGCCTGGCGCCTCGGCGGCCGCCTGGGCGACCGGATGACGCGCTGGATGGCGGCGCGGGCGCGGGCGCCGGCGGCGCCCCGCGACATCGGCGCGCAGATGGGCTACCCGTATGCGATGCAATGGTTCGGAGTCAAGGGCGGCTTCGGCAAGCTGCGCGTCTTCGACCCGCAGGTGCCGATGCTCTTCGTCCATGGCGAGCGCAAGCCCTTCATGTTCCATTCGACCAGCTGGCGCGACATGCTCGCCGCTCGTCGCGGCAGCCGCGTGATCGGCCTGCCGACGGGTCACTGGGTGATGGTGCAACGGCCGGACGAGTTCAACGCGGCGATGCTCGCGTGGCTGGCCGAGACCGACCTCCAGCGATAGCGAGATCTCATGGCGCATGACGAGTTGTGGCTCACCGGTGTGGGCCACTACGAACTCGCCCGGCCTGGGAAAGAATAAGGCCTTGACGGATCAAGGCCTTATCGTGAACCTGGTGGAGACGAGGAGGATCGAACTCCCGACCTCCGCATTGCGAACGCGGCGCTCTCCCAGCTGAGCTACGTCCCCATCGAACTGGGAATTATAGCTTCCCGGTCCATCTGCGTAAACTGGGGCCGGAATTGCCGACTATCGATACGGCACAGGCTCGCAATCGGCCCGACCGCCCCCAACTTGGGGGCGATCACAGCCCATTGCCGGTCAAGCGCAACCGGCAGCCGGGACAACGGCCATGACCCATCTCATCCCCCTGATCCTGGAATTCGGCCTCGGGCTCGTCTTCCTCAACGTGTTGGTGGAGCAGGCGGGCCTGCCCATTCCCGCGTACCCGACGCTGATCGTCGCCGGCGCCTATCTCGCGGGCGACCGGACGGCGACGCTCGCGCTGCTCGCCACCGGCGTCGCCGCGGCCGTGATCGCCGACACCTGCTGGTACTTCACCGGGCGGCGCTACGGCATGCGCGTGCTGCGCACCCTGTGCCGCATCTCGCTGTCGCCCGATTCCTGCGTCACGCAGACCGAGTCGATCTTCATGCGCTACGGCCCGGCCTCGATGCTGTTCGCCAAGTTCGTGCCGGGCTTCGCGTCGGTGGCCACCGCCATGGCCGGCGCCGTGGGCCTGCGCTACTGGAAGTTCCTGCTGTTCGACGCGCTCGGCGCGTTGCTCTGGGTCGGCGTGGCGATCGCGCTGGGACGGCTCTTCCGCGACGCGGTCGCGGACATCCTGGAAACGATCTCCTCGCTGGGCACGTACGGCCTCGCGCTGCTGGCGATCGCGCTCGCCGGCTGGATCGCGGCGAAATGGTGGCGGCGCCGGCAGTTCATCCTGCAGCTGCGGATGGACCGCATCACGGTGGACGAGCTGCGGGAGATGATCGACAAGGAGATCGAGGCGACGATCCTCGACGTGCGCTCGGAGCTGGTGCAGGCCGCGAGCGGTCGCATTCCCGGCGCGCGCGCGGTCGACATGCAGCGGATCCACGAGACCGTCGCCGGCGTGCGCAAGGACGGCGAGGTGATCGTCTACTGCGCCTGCCCGAACGAGGCGAGCGCGGTCAAGGTCGCGCAGGCGCTCAAGGACGCCGGCTTCGACCGCGTGCGGCCGCTCACGGGCGGGATCGACGCCTGGATCGCCGCCGGGCACGACGTCGAGCGCGTGAGCCGGGCTGAGCCGGCGCCGCGCGTCGATCGCCGCCTGAGCATGAGGGCGACACGCGCCGCCCTCGCCCCGGCGCCGTGCTAAATTCACGGCGTTGCACCCGTTCGCCACTCGCATTCACGACCCCCGGAGGGTCGGCCACGCATGAGCAAGGAACCCATCACGTCGAAGCATGCGCCGGCGGCGCTCGGCCCCTATTCGCAGGGCGTGCGCGCGGGCAACACGGTCTACCTGTCGGGGCAGATCGGGCTCGATCCCGCCACCGGCAATCTCGTCGACGGCGTCGAGGCGCAGACCCACCAGGTGCTCAAGAACCTGCGCGCGGTGGCGCAGGCCGCGGGCGGCGAGCTCGACGACATCGTCAAGCTGACGCTGCTGCTGGCGGACCTCGCCGATTTCACCAAGGTGAACGAGATCATGGCCAGCTACTTCCGGGCGCCGTACCCGGCGCGGGCCACCTACCAGGTCGCCGCGCTGCCGAAGGGCGCCAGGATCGAGGTCGAGGGCATCCTCGTGCTGGCAGCCGCCGACGTGGTGCAGACCGGAACCGGCTGGCGCGACGCGTTCGAGCGCGAGCCCCGGGCCCTAGTGCACTGCGGCGCGGCACGCTAGCGGCTCGCGCGGGACGATTTCGCGGCGGCGACCACGTGGCGGACCTCCTCACGCCGGCGCCGAAGCGCGCGCGCAAGGTCGCGGCCAAGGCGGCCGGAACCAAGGCCGCGCCGGGTCGCGGCCTGGCCGACCAGCTGGTCAAGCTCGGCATCGCGCGCGACCAGGACCTCGTGCTGCACCTGCCGCTGCGCTACGAGGACCACACGCGGATCGTCCCGCTGCGCGCGCTGGCAGGCGGGATGACGGCGCAGGTCGAGGGCATCGTCGCCGACACCGACATCCAGTACCGGCCGCGGCGGCAGCTGGTCGCGCGGATCGCCGCCGACGATGCGGGTGACGACGCCGGCACCGGTGTTGGCAAGATCGGGCGCGGCGGCGAGCTGATCCTGCGCTTCTTCCATTTCTATCCGAACACGCAGAAGGCGCTCGCCGCGGGCAACCGCGTGCGCGTGTTCGGCGAAGTGCGCGACGGCCACTTCGGCCTCGAGATCGTGCATCCGCAGTTCAAGGTGGTCGCATCCGGCGCGCCGCTGCCGGATCGCCTGACGCCGGTGTATCCGACCACCGCCGGCCTGGCGCAGGAAACCCTGCGCAAGGTGACCGAGCGCGCGCTTGCGGCCGACCCGGCCTGGACCGCGGAGACGCTGCCGGACTGGCTGGTCGCCCGGCGCCACCTGTGGAAGTTCGGCGACGCCGTGCGCTTCCTGCACGCGCCGCCGCCGCGGCTGTCGCAGCTGACGCAGCGCGCGCTCGACGAGCGCACGCATCCGGCGTGGACGCGGCTCAAGTTCGACGAGCTGGTCGCGCAGCAGCTCTCGCTCAAGGCGCATCGCCGCGCGCGGGCCGAGAAGCGGGCGCCGGTGCTGACCGGTACCGGCGCGCTCACCGGCGCGCTGCTCGCGCGCATCCCGTTCAAGCTGACGCGCGCGCAGGAGCGCGTCTGGCGCGAGATCCGCTTCGACCTCGCGCGCACGACGCCGATGCAGCGGCTGCTGCAGGGCGACGTCGGCAGCGGCAAGACGATCGTCGCCGCGCTGGCCGCGCTGCAGGCGATCGAATCCGGGCGCCAGGTGGCGTTCATGGCGCCGACCGAGATCCTTGCCGAGCAGCACTACCGCAAGCTGCTGCAGTGGCTCGACGGCCTGCCGGTCGAGATCGCGTGGCTGTCGGGCAGCCTGCCGGCGAAGCGGCGCAAGGCGGCGCTGGCGGCGATGGAGAGCGGCGCCGCGATGCTGGCGGTGGGCACCCACGCGCTGTTCGAGGACGAGGTGCTGCTGCCGCGGCTGGGCCTCGCCATCGTCGACGAGCAGCACCGCTTCGGCGTCGCGCAGCGGCTGAAGCTGCGCGGCAAGGCGATGGGCGAGGCGCACCAGCTGATGATGAGCGCGACGCCGATCCCGCGCACGCTGGCGATGACGTTCTACGCCGACCTCGACGTCTCGGCGATCGACGAGATGCCGCCCGGCCGCACGCCCGTCGTCACCCGGCTCGTGAGCCAGAAGCGCCGCGCCGAGGTGGTCGAGCGGGTGCGCCGCGCCTGCGCCGAAGGCCGCCAGGCCTACTGGGTGTGCCCGCTGATCGAGGAATCCGAGAAGCTCGAGCTGCAGACCGCCGTGGCGCTGCACGCCGAGCTGAGCGCGACCCTTGGCGAAAAGTGGGGTCAGACACCACTTTCTCCGGAAAAGCGGGGTCAGACACCACTTTCTCCAAGTGGGCAGACACCACTTTCTCGGCCGTCGCTTCAAGAGACTGCGGAAGTACGTCCGGAGAAAGTGGTGTCTGACCCCACTTTTCCGGAGAAAGTGGTGTCTGACCCCATTTTTGTGGGGCTGCTGCACGGCCGGATGAAACCCGACGAAAAGGCGGCGGTGATGGCGGCCTTCGTCGCCGGCGAGATCGGCGTGCTGGTGGCGACGACGGTGATCGAGGTCGGTGTGGACGTCGCGAACGCGACGCTGATGGCGATCGAGCACGCCGAGCGCTTCGGGCTCGCGCAACTGCATCAGCTGCGCGGGCGGGTCGGCCGCGGGGCGGCGGACAGCACGTGCTTCCTGCTGTTCGAGGAGCCGCTGACCGACACGGCGAAGGCGCGGCTCAAGGTGATCTACGAGAACAACGACGGCTTCGAGATCGCGCGCCAGGATCTTGTCATCCGCGGACCCGGCGAGTTCCTCGGCGCGCGGCAGTCGGGCGTGCCGCTGCTGCGCTTCGCCGACCTCGACACGGACGTCGCGCTGATCGAGCAGGCGCGCGACGCTGCCGAGGAGTTGCTGCAGCGCGACCCGGCCGCCGCCGAGGCCCACCTCGCCCGGTGGCTGGGCGGGCGGGAGGAGTTCATCAAGGCGTAGACCTGGTCGGCGTAGCCCGGGTTGAGCCGCAAGGCGAAACCCGGGCGGACCCCTGGTCGAAGGAGACCGCGGCCAGTGCCGCAACCCCCCGGGTTTCGCCTTGCGGCTCAACCCGGGCTACGCCGGCGAGCCGCCCCGGCCTCGTGCCGAGCCCGTTTACTGACCGAAATCAATGTCCTGGCCCACCTGTGCCCGGCGGGTGGGCTAAAATGCATCCCCAAGCACGCATGTAACGGGGTCCGGCACCGCCATGTCGCTCTATACCTTCGGCCTCAACCATCGCACCGCGCCGCTCGACGTGCGCGAGCGGATCGCCTTCCAGCCGGACGCCATGGGCACCGCGCTGCGCGACCTGCTCGGGCAGCCGAAGGTGAAGGAGGCCGCGATCCTGTCCACGTGCAACCGGACCGAGCTCTACGTCCGGGGCTCCGAGCCGGAGCCGGTGGTGCGCTGGCTGGAAGATTTTCACCACGTGCCGCAGGATTCGCTGGCGCCCCACATCTACACGCTGCCGCGGGAACGCGCGATCACCCACGCCTTCCGCGTGGCGAGCGGCCTCGATTCCATGATCCTGGGCGAGCCGCAGATCCTCGGGCAGATGAAGCAGGCGGTGCGGCAGGCGGAATCGGCCGGGACGCTGGGGCTGGTGCTGAACCGGCTGTTCCAGCGCACCTTCGCCGTCGCCAAGGACGTGCGCACCAACACCGACATCGGCAGCGCGTCGATCTCGATGGCGGCGGCGTCGGTCAAGCTCGCCGAGCGGATCTTCCCGTCGATCTCGGGCCAGCGCCTGCTGCTGATCGGCGCCGGCGAGATGATCGACCTGACGGCCACGCACTTTGCGGCGAAGCACCCGCGCTCGATCACCATCGCCAACCGCACGCTCGAGCGCGGCAAGGAGCTCGCCGCGCGCTTCGGCGCCGACGCCATCACGCTGAACGAGGTGCCCGAGCGGCTGCACGAGTTCGACATCGTCGTCACCTGCACGGCGAGCTCGCTGCCGATCCTCGGCAAGGGGCTGCTGGAGCGCGTGGTCAAGGCGCGCCGGCACAACCCGGTGTTCATCGTCGACCTCGCGGTGCCGCGCGACGTCGAGCCCGAAGCGGGCGACCTCGACGACGTCTTCCTCTACAGCGTCGACGACCTGTCGAACGTCGTGAAGGACAACCTCAACATCCGCAAGGAATCGGTGGCGCAGGCCGAGCAGATGATCGCCACCCAGGCCGAGAGCTTCCTGCGCTGGCTCGAGGGCCGCACGGTGGTGCCGACCATTTCCGCGCTGCACGGCCATCACGACGAGCTGCGCGCGGCGAGCTCGAGCGCGCGCGCAAGCTGCTGCTAGCCGGCACCCCGCCGGAGCAGGTGCTGGAGCTGCTCGCGCGCGGGCTCACCAACAAATTCCTGCACGCGCCCACGCAGGCGTTGAACCAGGCCGGCGAAGCCGAGCGCGCGCAGCTGGTCGCCGCGTTCGAGCGCATCTACAACATCCCCGACAGTAGCCCGGGTTGAGCGAACGCGAAACCCGGGTGGGCATGCCGGGGGGCACGCGCACCGCGCCTCATTGACGAATGCACGACGGACGCCCGTACCGGGCTCCGTTGTGATGCCCACCCGGGTTTCGCTGCGCTCAACCCGGGCTACGCGCCTACGCATCAACGTATCTACGCATCCGGCCCACGCGCCATCCGTGAAATCGTCTTTGCGCACCAAGCTCGAAACGCTCGCCCGTCGCGTCGACGAGCTCACCGCCACGTTGTCCGCGGAGGACGCCACGCGCGACCTCGACCGCTACCGCGCGCTCACGCGCGAGCACGCCGACATCGAGCCGGTGGTCGCGCACTACCGCAAGTACGGCGCGGCCGAGGCGGACCTCGCGGCGGCGCAGGAGATGGCGGCGGATCCGGCGATGAAGGCGTTCGCCGAGGAGGAGGTCGCCGCGGCGCGGGCGCGCATGGCTGTGCTCGAGGCGGAGCTGCAGAAGCTGCTGCTGCCGGTCGACCCCAACGACGAGCGCAACGTGTTCGTCGAGATCCGCGCGGGAACCGGCGGCGACGAGTCGGCCCTTTTCGGCGGCGACCTGCTGCGCATGTACACGCGTTTCGCCGAGCGCGCCGGCTGGCAGGTCGAGCTCGTTTCCGCGTCGCCCGGCGAAATGGGCGGCTACAAGGAAGCGATCGTGCGCATCGTCGGCAAGGGCGTCTACTCGCGCCTGAAGTTCGAGTCCGGCGGTCATCGCGTCCAGCGCGTGCCGGAGACCGAGGCGCAGGGGCGCATCCACACCTCCGCCTGCACGGTCGCGGTGATGCCCGAGGCCGACCCCGTCGCCGACGTCACCATCAATCCCGCCGATCTGCGCATCGACACGTTCCGCGCGTCCGGGGCGGGCGGCCAGCACATCAACAAGACCGACTCCGCGGTGCGCATCACGCACCTGCCGTCGGGCCTCGTCGTCGAGTGCCAGGACGATCGCTCGCAGCACCGCAACCGCGCCTCCGCCATGGCGGTGCTCGCGTCGCGCCTCGCCGACAAGGAGCGCCGCGAGCGGCAGCAGAAGGAGGCGTCGATGAGGAAGAGCCTGATCGGCAGCGGCGATCGCAGCGAGCGCATCCGCACGTACAATTTTCCGCAGGGGCGGGTCACCGACCATCGGATCAACCTCACGCTCTACAAGATCGACGCGATCATGGACGGCGACCTTGGCGAGGTGATCGGCGCGCTGCAGCAGGAGTTCCAGGCCGAGCAGTTGGCCGCCCTCGGGGGCGAGGATGGCGCATGAGCGGGACGGGCGAAGCCCACGCCGTCCCGGGGGTGCGGTGAAACCGGCACCCGCGCCCTGGCTCGAAACGCTGCGCCTGGAGCTGCGCGAATTCGTCGCCGCCGACCGGCCGGATCTCGAGCGTCTCGACGCCGATCCGCGGGTGATGAAGTACATCGGCAGCGGGCGGGTGTGGACGCCGGAGGAAATCTCGGCGGCGATCACACGGGTGCAGCGGGCCTACCGGCTCTATCCGGGGCTCGGCAGCTGGCGCGCGTCGCGCCGCGACACCGGCGCGTACATCGGCTGGTTCTCGCTCAAGTACGTCCCGGACACCGTGGAGATCGAGGTCGGCTACCGCCTGCTCCCCGAGGCTTGGGGGCAGGGTTGCGCGACCGAAGGCGCGACCGAGCTGGTGAACTACGGGTTCGACGACCTCGGCCTGCAGCGCATCATCGGCATCACCCACCCGGACAACGCGGCGTCGCAGCGGGTGCTGCAGAAGGCGGGGCTGAAGGACGCCGGCTGGGGACACTACTACGGCGGGCGCGTGCGGCTGTTCGCGGCCCTCGCGAGCGAGCGATGACCGACGCCGTGCCGGTGCGCCGCGCGCTGGCGCAGTCGGGCCTCGTGCCGATCGACGCGCAGGTGCTGCTCGCGCACATCCTCGGCCGCAACCGGGCGTGGCTGGCGGCCCACGGCGACGACCTCGTCCCGCGGACGCAGGCGCAGGCCTTCTTCGCGCTGGCGCGCCGCCGGCGCGAGGGCGAGCCGGTCGCCTACCTGACCGGCCTGCGCGAATTCTGGGGACTGCCGCTCGCGGTCTCCGCGGCCGTGCTCATTCCGCGGCCCGAGACCGAGGCGGTGGTCGAGATCGCGCTCGCGCGCCTGCCCGCCGACCGCGACACGCGCGTGCTCGACCTCGGCACCGGCTCCGGAGCGATCGCGCTCGCGATCGCGCACGACCGGCCGCGCGCGCAGGTGCTCGCGACCGACGTGTCGGCTGCGGCGCTCGCCGTCGCCCGCGACAACGCGCAGCGGCTCGGGCTGGCGAACGTCGAATTCCTGCACTCCGACTGGTACGTGGACGTCCCGGCGCCATGGCGGGGCGCGCCCTTCGACGTCATCGCCAGCAATCCGCCGTACATCGCCGCCGGCGATCCGCATCTCGCCGATGGCGACCTGCGCCACGAGCCTGCCGGCGCGCTCTCGCCCGGCGGCGACGGCCTCGGCGTCGTTCCGCCGGATCGTCGCGGGCGCGCGCGAGCGCCTCGCGCCGGGCGGGCAGCCTCGTCGTCGAGCACGGCTTCGATCAGGCCGAGGTCGTGCGCGCGCTGTTCGCCGCCGCGGGATTCACCGACGTGATCTCGCAGCGCGATCTGGCCGGGCATCCCGCGCGTGGTCGCGGGACGGGCGACCGATTGATCGCACCGACGTCCCGATGCCTACGCCGCGTAGCCCGGGTTGAGCCGATGTCGACTCCGGCTAGCACTGCGCCGTGGAAGTGCGTCTGACGCCACTTGCCCACCGCTTATCCCGGGTTTCGCCTTCGGCTCAACCCGGGCTACGAGTTACGCGATCTGCCGTGGCGGCGGTACGCGGAGCTTCGCTGCCCACGGCAACAACGCCGGCATGATCGCCGGATAGAGGGCGACGCCCTTTTCCTTCTGCTCGCGATAGCGCCGCAGGCCGCCTTCGCCGGGGAGCCGGACGCGCTCGACGCCGGGCCGCGGCCGCGTGTTGCGCGCGGCGTCGGCCATGAAATCCATCTGCCGCCGGAACGCTTCGATGCCGCCGAACGCTTCCGGATCGAGCACCTGCACGAACACCGTCGCGCCCCAGCCCTCGGGCGGATCGGCGCGGCCGAAGCCCGACAGCCCCGCGGTCAGCGCCTCGATCATCAGTCCGAGGCCGAAGCCCTTGTGCCCGGCGTCGATGCCGCCGAGCGGCAGCAGCGCGCCCTTCGGCTCGATCCACGCCACGGCGGGGTCGTCGGTGGCATTGCCCTCGGCATCGATCAGCCACGGCCCCGGCAGCCGCACGCCGGCGTCGAGCTGCTGCTTGGTGTAACCCATGCTCGTGATCGAGGTCGAGACGTCGATCAGGATCGGGTCGCCGGACGTGGGCAGGCCGGCGGCGATCGGGTTCGGCGTGATGTACGGGGTGAGGCCGCCATGCGGCGCGACGGCGGCGACGAAGGGGTCGGAGCTTTGCACGATGGCGATGAGCCCGCGCTCGGTGGCGCGCAACAGATACGCCGCGAGGCACGCGATGTGATGCGAGCGGCGAATGACGACGGTGCCGGTGCCGTACGTCGCCGCCATCCCCATCGCCGCGTCGAGCGCGCGCAGCGTGAGCCAGGGCCCCGGCAGCCGCCCGCCGTCCCAGGTCTGCGCCGCGGGGCGCGAATTGACGATCGCCGGCGCGCCGATCGCGCGCCATCGCGCCCTTCTCGAGCTCGCCGAGGTAGCCGCCGAGCAGCGCGAGCCCGTGCGTGGTGTGGCCGAGCAGGTCGCCGGCGACGAGAATCTCGGCCACGTCGCGGGCGATGTCGGCGCGCAGCCCGGCGCCGGTGAGCAGTGCGTCGGCGAAGGCGACGAGCGAGTCCGCGGCAAAGCGTGCGACGGCCATGGTGCGAGTCCTGTTCGAGGGCGATCCGGCGGGAGGGGCGGGCGGCGGCGGCGACGCGGCGATTGACGCGGCAGCGCGATTCGCCGACGATTCTACCGCAGCGCCCGGCCCCCTCGCCCCGCCCATGAACCTTCCCGCCAACGCCGCGATCGCGGTCCTTTCGTGCTGCCGGCGTCGCTGACGGTCAGCATCGTCACGCACCATCCGGACCTCGCGCTGCTCGAGCGCTGCCTGCGCCGGCTCGCGGCCGCGATCGCCGCCGCGCGCGAGGCGCGGGGCGCTCGGCAGCGTCGCCGTGGCGCTGATCGACAACAGCGAGGACCGCGCCGTCGCCGACAGCGTCAACCGGGTCGGGCAGGCATCCCTGCGCGACAGCCGGCGCGATGCTGACGCTCGTGCAGGGTCACGCGAACATCGGTTACGGCGCCGCGAACAACCTGATGCTGCACGGCACCGGCTCCGATTACCAGCTGGTGCTCGAACCCGGACATCGAGCTCGCGCCCGACGCCATCGCCAACGTGATGCGGTGGCTCGACGCCCGGCCGGACATCGGCGCGGTGGCGGCGATGGTCACCGATGCCGGCGGCACGCCGTTGTTCCTGTGCCGGCGCTATCCCGCCGTTCTCGATCTCGCGCTGCGCGGCTTCGCGCCGCGGTTCGTGCGCTCGCTGTTCCGCCGCCGGCTCGCGCATTACGAGCTGCGCGACCGGATCGACCCCGCGAGCACGGAGCCGGTGCTGGACATCCCGCTGATGTCCGGCGCCTGCATGTTCGTCCGGCGCAGCGCGATCGACGCCACCGGCGGCTTCGACCCCGACTTCTTCCTCTATTTCGAGGACTACGACTGGAGCGTTCGCCTCAACGCGGTGACCAGGACCGCCTGCCTGCCGGCGATGCGCGCGGTCCATCATGGCGGAGGCGCGTCGCGCAAGGGGCTGCGCCACATCGGCTGGTTCGCGCGCAGCGCGTTTCGCTTCTACGGCAAGCACGGCTGGCGATGGGTATGAACGCTGCTCGATCGCCGGCGTGCGTTCGGCAACCCGGCGCCTGCGCCATCGATCCGCGGGGGCAGCTTGACGCGCGACCTCGCGGCCGTGTCGGGCGCCGCCGGCTTCGTCGGCCGCGCGCTGTGCGCACATCTCGCCGCCACCGACCGGCCGTGCCGCCGGCTCGTGCGCGCGCCGCTGCCGGACGCGCGGGCGCAGCCGCCGCCCGTCGTCGTCGGCGATCTCGCGACCACGCCGGACGACCGCCTCGCGGCCGCGGTCGAAGGCGCCCGTGCGGTCGTGCACCTCGCCGGCCGTGCGCACGTGCTCCGGGAAACGGCGCCGACGGGGACGCCGCCTGTCACGCCGCGAATGTCGTCGCGACGCAGCGCCTGGCACTCGCTGCCGCGCGGGCCGGCGTGCAGCGCTTCGTGCTCGCCAGCACGATCAAGGTGCATGGCGAGATCTCGCTGCCGCGGCCGGCCGTTGCGCGCCGATGATCCGTACGCGCCGCAGGACGCCTATGCTCGCAGCAAGGTCGAGGCCGAGCGCGCGCTGCTGGCCGCATGCGACGGCACGGCGATGGTGCCGGTCATCCTGCGGCTGCCGCTCGTCTACGGACCGGGCGTGAGAGCCAATTTCCTCGCGCTGCTCGATGCCGTCGCGCGGCGCGCGCTGCTGCCTTTGGGCTCGATCGACAATCGCCGCGACCTGCTCTACCTCGGCAATCTCGTGGCCGCGATCGCGGCGCTGCTCGATTGCCCGGAGCCGCCGCGCGGCGCGTGGCTGATCGCCGACGGCGAGGCGGTGGCGACCCCCGAGCTGGTGCGGCGCATCGCGGCGGCGCTCGGCGTCGCGCCGCGACTGTGGCCGGTCCCGTTGCCGCTGCTCGATCTCGCGGCCCGTCTCGCCGGGCGCCGCGCCGAGCTGCAGCGCGTCGCGACGTCGCTCGAGGTCGACGCCGCGCCGCTCGCGCGGCTGATCGGCCCGCCGCCCTTCACGCTCGACCAGGGACTCGCCGCGACGGCGGATTGGTGGCGCGCCCGCCACGCGATTTGACGGATGCGTGACGGCGCAGCCCGGTGTTGAGCCGACAGGCGAAACCCGGGTGGTTGTGACAATGGCCACGATTGCCCCGGGTTTCGCTGGCGCTCGAACCCGGGCTACGCCAACCCCGGGCTACAATCCATTCCTTTTCGTTGCCGAGTCCATTATGAAACTCTCGACCCAGCGGCCGCCGTGCCGACGAACTGCGCCCGCTGCGCATCACCCGCAACTACACGCTGCACGCCGAAGGCTCGGTGCTGATCGAGGCCGGCAACACCAAGGTGCTGTGCACCGCCAGCGTCGAGGAGGGCGTGCCGTCGTTCCTCAAGGGCAAGGGCCAGGGGTGGCTCACCGCCGAGTACGGAATGCTGCCGCGCGCGACCAACACCCGGATGCGGCGCGAGGCGGCGGAGGGCAGGCAGTCCGGACGCACGCAGGAGATCCAGCGGCTGATCGGCCGCAGCCTGCGCGCGGTGACCGACCTCGGCGCCCTCGGCGAGCGCACGTTGAAGATCGACTGCGACGTGCTGCAGGCCGACGGCGGCACGCGCTGCGCGTCGATCACCGGCGCGTACGTCGCGGTCGCCGACGCGATCGCGTGGTGCAGCGCGCGGGGTCTCGTCACCGCGGAGCCGCTCGCCGATTTCGTCGCGGCGGTGTCGGTGGGCGTGGTCGACGGCGTGCCCGTGCTCGATCTCGACTACGCCGAGGATTCCGGCTGCGACACCGACATGAACGTGGTGATGACCGGCGCCGGCGGCTTCGTCGAGCTGCAGGGAACGGCCGAGGGCGCGCCGTTCACGCGCGCGGAGATGGACGCGCTGGTCGGCCTTGCCGAGCGCGGAATCCGCGACCTGATCGCCGCGCAGAAGGCGGCGCTCGCCGCCTGAGATGATCCCGCGCCTCGTCCTCGCGTCCTCCAACGCGGGCAAGCTGCGCGAATTCCGCCGGCTGCTCTCGCCGCTGGGCATCGAGGTCATCGCGCAGTCCGACCTCGGCATTCCCGACGCCGACGAGCCGCACGTCACTTTCGTCGAGAATGCGCTCGCCAAGGCGCGCCACGCCAGCGCGCACGCGAAACTGCCGGCGCTGGCCGACGACTCCGGCATCTGCGTGCGCGCGCTCGGCGGCGCGCCGGGCGTGCACAGCGCGCGCTACGCCGGCGAGCCGAAATCCGATGCCCGCAACAACGCCAAGTTGATCGCCGCGCTGCAGGGCGTGGCCGATCGCCGCGCGCACTACGCGTGCCTGCTCGTGCTCGTGCGCCACGCCGACGACCCCGAGCCGATCATCGCCGAAGGCGACTGGCACGGCACGATCATCGACGCGCCGCGCGGCGGCGGCGGCTTCGGCTACGACCCGCACTTCCTCGACCCGCAGACGGGCCTCACCGGCGCCGAACTGCCGCTCGAGCGCAAGAACGATCTGTCGCACCGCGGGCGCGCGATGCGCGCGCTGATCGCGAAGCTCGAAGCGGAAGACCGGTGAAGGTCGACGTCGCCTCGCTCACCCGCCCGCGCTTCGCGGCGCTGCCGCCGCTGTCGCTGTACGTCCACATTCCCTGGTGCGTGCGCAAGTGCCCGTACTGCGACTTCAATTCGCACGAAGCGCGCGGGGACCTGCCCGAGGACGCATACGTCGACGCGCTCTTCGCCGACCTGGAATCGGCGCTGCCGGCGATCTGGGGCCGCAAGGTGGCGACGGTGTTCATCGGCGGCGGCACGCCGAGCCTCCTTTCCGCGGCGGCGATCGACCGCCTGCTGGCCGGCATCCGCGCGCGCCTGCCGCTCGCACCCGATGCCGAGGTGACGCTGGAAGCCAACCCGGGCACCTTCGAGCGCGCGCGCTTCGCGGGCTTCAAGGCGGCCGGCGTCAACCGGCTGTCGCTCGGCATCCAGAGCTTCGACGACGCCCATCTGCGCGCCCTCGGCCGCATCCACGACGCGCGCGAGGCGCGCGCCGCCATCGAGGCCGCGCTGGCGATCTTCGGCAACGTCAACCTCGATCTCATGTACGCGCTGCCGGGGCAGACGCCCGCGCAGGCGCAGGCCGACGTCGCGGCGGCGCTCGACTACGGCCCGCCGCACCTGTCCTTCTACCACCTCACCCTCGAGCCGAACACGCTGTTCCACCGCCATCCGCCGAAGCTCCCCGACGACGACGCCGCGGCCGACATCGAGGACGCGGTGCACGCGCGCCTGACCGGCGCGGGCTACCGGCAGTACGAGACCTCCGCCTTCGCGCGGCCCGGGAGGGAGTGCCTGCACAACCTCAACTACTGGCGGTTCGGCGATTACCTCGGCATCGGCGCGGGCGCGCATTCGAAGCTGTCGTTGCCGGACCGCGTGTTCCGGCAGGTGCGCTGGAAGCAGCCGAAGCACTACCTCGAGCAGGTGGGACGCGGCCTGCCGCTGCAGGAGGAGACGGCGGTCACGCGCGACGACGTCGGGTTCGAGTTCATGCTGAACGCGCTGCGGCTCTGCGAAGGCGTGGCTGCCTCGTCGTTCGCCGAGCGCACCGGCTACCCGCTTGCGATCGTGGAGCGGGAGCTCGGCTGAGGCGGTGCGCCGCGGGCTCGTCGACGCCGACCCGGCGACGATCCGCCCGACCGCGCTGGGGAGGCGGTTCCTCAACGACCTCCAGGCGCTGTTCCTGCGGGACGCGCCCGGCGAGGCAGTGACCGCGCCGATGCTCCGGCGGGAGTCCGCCGTGTCGCCGGGGCGGGGGGATTGAAGCCGATGCAGCACCCCACAGGTCAGCCGTTCGGCCCGCTCGCTCGTTAATGATGGGTTGACGAGAATTGGCCGCACCCCGTGAAACGCGCCCGCCGCAACCTCCTCCAGCCGCGCAACCCCGTCGCGACGTCGCCGCTGCTGCGCAAGGGCGGCGCGCACGGCAAGACCACGGCGGCGAAGCGCCGGCAGGCCAAGATGGCGCTCGCCCGGCTGCAGCGCGATCCGGAGGCCGGCGAATGACGCGCTGGCCGCACGATCCGACGACGCTGTGCCGCAGCGACCTCGAATCCGGCCGCATGCGCGAGCTCTATGTCGCGGCCGTCGACGAGCATCGGGCGCTCAACGACGAGCAGCTGTCCGCCTCGCTCGCCGCGACGCTCGCGAAGAAGCCGAAGGGCGCCGGCTGGTGGGTCTTCGCGTACGGGTCGCTGCTGTGGAATCCGCTGTTCCCGGTCGCCGACATGCGGCCCGCCCGCCTGCGCGGGCTGCACCGCCGCTTCTGCCTGTGGTCGCTCGCCGCGCGCGGCACGCCGCAGCGCCCCGGACTGGTGCTGGGGCTGGAGCCCGGCGGCAGCTGCCTCGGCGTGGCGCTGCGCCTGCCCGCGCCGCTGGCGCTCGACGAATTGCACCTGCTGTGGCGGCGCGAGATGGTGGTCGGCTCGTACCACCCGCGCTGGGTGACGCTCGATGCCGGCGGCCGCGCGCTGCACGCGCTGACGTTCGTCGTCCGTCGCGATCATCCGCAGTACGCAGGCAAGCTGTCGCTGGCGCAAGAGGCCGACGTGTTCAGCTGCGCGGGCGGCGCCTTCGGCACCTGCGCCGATTACCTCGAGCGCACCCGCGTCGCGCTGGTCTCGCACGGGATCGTCGATCCGTACCTCGAGGCGCTGGCGGCCGAGATCGGCGGACGGCGCGGGGCTTGATCGCGTCGATGGCGTAGCCCGGGTTGAGCCGCCAGGCGAAACCCGGGGCATGCACGAGGCTCCGGCGCGCATGAGCGTCTGCCCGGCCGGCGAGCCGACTGGTCCCGCGCGGGACCCGCTTCCCCAACCCGCTCAAGCCGACGCGTGGGCGATCCCGGATTACGCTGGTTTTCCCTACGGAATAAAGGGTTATCCATCGTCTTCCACTTGCTTTCGCCACGCAATTGCGTACGCTGAACACGCTGTTGCCCATTGGACGCCCGAATCTTCCCGACCGAAACGCAGCCATGGCTCGCGCCGCAAAATCCGTACCCTTGACGTCGCCACCCGCCGGCATGCCGGCCACGCGCACCGCGGCCGGCGAGCCGCTTTCGCCGGTCATTTCCATCCGCGAGTTCAAGGCGCATTGCCAGACCTGCGGGATGCGCGAGCTGTGCCTGCCCTTCGCGTTCAACGCCGACCAGATGGAGCAGTTCGATGCGCTGGTCGAGCACAGGACCAGGCTGAAGAAGCACGAAGTGCTCTATCGCGCGGGCGAGCCGTTCCACGCGCTCTACGCAATCCAGCTCGGGTCGATCAAGACCGTCGCGCTCTCCGAGGACGGCCGGGAGCAGGTGACCGGCTATCACATCCTCGGCGAAGTCATCGGATTCGACGGCATCGGCAACAATCGGCATTGCGTCGAGGCCATTGCGCTCGAGAACACCGAACTGTGCGCGCTGCCGTTCGACGGCATCGAGAACCTGTCACGGGCCATGCCCGCGCTGCAGCGCAACCTGCACCAGATGATGGCCAGGGAGATCACGCGCGACCATGGGGCGATGCTGATGCTCGGCAGCATGCGCGCCGAGGAGCGGCTCGCCGTGTTCCTGCTCAACCTCGCCGAGCGTTACCGCCGCCGCGGCTATTCGCCCACCGAGTTCGTTCTGCGCCTGTCGCGCGAGGAAATCGGCAGCTACATCGGTCTCAAGCTCGAGACCGTGAGCCGACTGTTCTCGCGGTTCCATCAGGAAGGGATGATTCACGTGCAGGGTCGCACGGTGAAGCTGCTCGACGCCGGAGCGCTGAAGAAGATCGTCGGCTAGCGCGGCCGGCCGCGACGGCACTGCGGGAGCGGCGCCGCAGACAGCGGCATCCGCACGCTGGTGCCCTGGGCCTGCGTCACATCGCCACGCGCCGCCCGCCGTCGACGTTGATGGTTTCGCCGGTGACGTACCCGGCGTCGGCCACCAGGAAATGCACGGCTTTCGCGATGTCCTCCGGCGTGCCCTCGCGCCGCAGCGGCGTGTGCGAGATGATGCGCTGGCGCGAGAGCTCGTCGAAGGATTCGTCGTCGGGCCAGAGTATCGGCCCGGGCGCCACGGCGTTGACGCGCACTTCCGGCGCGAGCTCGCGGGCGAGCGAGCGGGTGAGTCCGACGAGGCCGGCCTTCGCGACCGAATAGACGACGAAGTTCTTGAGGGGGCGCTCGGCGTGGATGTCGGTGATGTTCACGATCACGCCCTGCGTCCTGCGCAGCGCGGCGGCGGCCGCCTGCGCCAGGAACAGCGGCGCCCGCAGGTTCGTTCCGATGAGGTCTTCCCAGTCGCTCGGCGTGATGTCGCCGACGGGCGTCTGGAAGAACGACGACGCGTTGTTGATCAGCGCGTCGAGGCGGCCGTAGGTGGCGAGCGTCCGGTCGATCATCGCCGGCAGCTGCGCCAAGTCGAGGAGATCGGCCTGGATCAGCGCGACGGAGTTCTGTCGCACGTGATTGAGCTCCGCCTGCAGCAGCCGCGCCTCGCCGGCAGAGGCGCGGTAGTGCAGCATCAGGTTCGCGCCGGCGGCATGCATCCGCCGGCAGATCGCCGCGCCGACACGCTTGGCGCCACCGGTGATCAGCACGCACTTGCCCTGCACCCCGTGCTCCCGTGTTCCGCGTTAGACTGCCGTGCAATCCGGTGCACTGCTTCGCCTGTTTTCGGAGCAGTACACTAGCACATAGCTCAGGGCGGCGCATTCGCCGCTGCCGTGCCTTCCGCCGTGCCTACGCAATCCGCGCTGCCCGCACCGAATGCCGACGCCCGCGCCCACAGCGCGCAGGTGGCCGCGCACATCCGGGCCGAGATCGCGGCGGCCGGCGGCTGGATCACGTTTGCGCACTACATGCAGCTCGCGCTCTACGCGCCCGGCCTCGGCTACTACGCCGCCGGCGCGGCCAAGTTCGGCGCTGCCGGCGATTTCGTCACCGCGCCGGAGATGACGCCGTTCTTCGCGCGCGCCCTGGCCGTGCAGGTCGCGGCGATCCTCGATGCGACCGCGCAGCGCGAGATTCTCGAACTGGGGGCGGGCAGCGGCCGGCTCGCCGCCGACCTGCTCGTCGCGCTGGCCGCGCGCGACGCGCTTCCGTCGCGCTACCTCATCCTGGAGCCGAGTCCCGACCTGCGCGAGCGGCAGCGCTCGACCATCGCGCGCGACGCGGCGGCACACGCCCACCGCGTTGCCTGGCTCGACGCGCTTCCCGAAAGCGTGGCCGGCGCAGTCCTCGCCAACGAAGTGCTGGATGCGGTGCCGGTTCACCTCGTCGCTCGCCGCGGGACGGCGATCTGCGAACGCGGCGTCGTCGTCTCCGGCGATCCGTCCGCCGCGTTCGCGTGGGAAGAGCGGCCGGCCGGCGCGCGGTTGTGCGCGCTGGCCGCCGCTCGCCTGCCTGCCGGCGCCGACTACCTGAGCGAAGTCAATCCGGCCGCCGAGGCGCTGGTCCAAAGCATGAGCAACCGCGTCGCGGCGGGCGCTGTGCTGCTCATCGACTACGGTTTCCCGGCTGCGGAGTACTACCACCCGCAGAGGAGCGCCGGCACGCTGATGTGCCACTACCGCCATCGCAGCCACGGCGATCCGTTCGCGTGGCCCGGCCTCACCGACATCACCGCGCACGTCGATTTCTCGGCGATGGCCGTCGCCGGCGCGCGCGCGGGATTGTCGGTCGCGGGCTTCGCCGCGCAGGCGCCCTTCCTGCTGGGATGCGGGATCCTCGATGCGCTGGCCGCGGTCGGCGCGCCGGATTCCGTCGCCTACATCAAGGCGGCGGCGCCGGTGCAGAAGCTGCTGAGCCCGGCGGAGATGGGCGAGCTCTTCAAGGTGCTGGCGCTTGCCCGATCCGAGGGCATTGCCTGGCCCGGTTTCGCGCTCGCCGACCGGACGGGCCGCCTCTGAGCGCACGCCGCGTCAGGAGAGCCACGCCATGGAATCGCCGATCGCATCCGCCAGCCTCGCCCTCGGCGCGCTGCCCGCGCGGCATGCGCGCTATCGTCCGCAGCACACCGCGGTGATCGTGCCCGGGCGCACGCCCGGCGAGCGCGAGGTCCGTCTCGACTGGCGCGGGTTCGACGCCTGGGTCAACCGCTACGCGAACGCGCTCGCCGGCCTCGGCGTGGCGCGCGGCGACCGCGTGGCGACGGTGCTCGGCAATTCGCTGGAGCTGCTCGGAACCTACTGGGCGTGTGCGAAGCTCGGCGCTGCCGCGGTGCCGCTGTCGCCGCTGCTCGCCGCGACCGGCCTCGCGTCGCTGCTGGGCGATGCACAGCCGCGGGTCATCGTCACCGCCACCGACAACCTGGCGATGGTCGACGAAGTGCGCCGGAGCCTTGCCCCGCAAACGCCGATCGCCTGGGTGCTCTGCGGCGACGCCGCGGCCGCGGACGCCGCCGGATTCCACGCATTCGACCGGCTGCACGCGCAGGCGTCGGCGGCGGCGCCCGACGCGCGGGTCGAGGCGGGCGACCTGCTGACGCTGATGTACACCTCGGGCACCACCGGCCTGCCCAAGGGCATCCAGCACACGCACTTCATCCGCGCGATGTACGCGCTGACGCTCGCCTCCACCTGGCGGATGGCGCCGGAGTCGGTGGTGCTGCACACCGGCGCGCTGGTGTTCAACGGCGCGATGACGACGATGTTCCCGGCGTTCATGGTCGGCGCCACGTACATCATCCATCGGCAGTTCGACGCTGAGGCGTTCATCGCGACGGTCGAGCGCGAGCGCGTCACGCACACGATGCTCGTGCCCTCGCAGGTCATCGCGATCCTCAATGCGCCGGGCTTCGACGCGGTGCGCCTCGCGTCGCTGCAGATGGTGCTGTCGCTCGGCGCGCCGCTGCACCGCGAGTACAAGGATCGCCTCAACCGGCTGCTGCCGCAACGCTTCTACGAGCTCTACGGACTCACCGAGGGCTTCGTCACCGTGCTCGACCGCGACGACGCGCAGCGCAAGGCGGGCAGCGTCGGCGTGCCGCCGCCGTTCTACGAGCTGCGCATCGTCGGTGACGACGGCCGCGACCTGCCGGCCGGCGAAACCGGGGAGATCGTCGGCCGCGGGCCGATCACGATGCCCGGCTACTACGGCCGGCCCGACCTGACCGCGGAGGCGTTGCGCGACGGCTGGCTCTACAGCGGCGATCTTGGCTACGTCGACGACGAAGGCTTCCTCTACCTCGTCGACCGCAAGAAGGACATGATCGACTCGGGCGGAATGAAGGTGTATCCGAAGGACATCGAGGAGGTCGCCGCGCGCCATCCCGCCGTGCGCGAAGTCGCGGTCTTCGGGATCCCCCACGACAAATGGGGCGAGACGCCCGTTGCCGCCGTCGTGCTGCGCGAGCAGGGGAGCGTCACTGCCGACGAGCTCAAGGCATGGATCAACGCGCGGGTGGCGGCGAAGTACCAGCGGCTCGATCAGGTCGTCCTGTTCGACGATTTCCCGCGCAACGCGGCGGGAAAGACGCTCAAGCGCGAGATGCGCGCGCCGTTCTGGGCCGGGCGCGAGCGCAGTATCTAGCGACGACGGGGACAGGCCTCGTCTTGCGTCCGGGTCTTCCCCGCGTCTCCGCGCGGCTCCCCGAATTCGCGGTCTGTCCCCGTCTTCCCGCGGTGCAGTTTCACGTCTGCAGATCGAAATCGCGTAGGATTCCGCCCTTGACGAGGAGGTGCAGCAATGTCCAGCGCCACTGCCGGGAGAGTCGCGCTCGTGGTCGTCGTCGCCGCGGTGGCGGCGCTCGCCGCGGCGCTCATGGTCGTCGGCGCGGGTCCGGCGTATCGGCTGCAAATGCTCGAGCTGCGCGGCGCGTTCACGCTGGTGCGCTGGGGAGCGTGGACCGGCCTCGCGGCCGCCGTGGTCGCGCTGGCCGGCGCGTGGCTCACGCGGCCCGGCACGCAGCGCCGCGGCTTCGCGCTGGCCGTGGCAGGCGTGGCGGTGGGGGCGGCGACGTTCGCCGTCCCTTTCGTGTTGTACCAGGGGGGCAGGGCCGCGCCGCCGATCCACGACATCACCACCGACACGGACCGCCCGCTGCCCTTTGTCGCAATGGTCCCGCTGCGCAGCAACGCGCCCAACGGTGTGGACTACGGCGGAGAGGCGGTCGCGCAGCAGCAGCGTGCCGTGTTTCCCGACATCGCCCCGGTCGTCGTCGCCGAACCGCCGGCGAAGGCCTACGAGCGGGCACTCGCCGCGGCGCGCGAACAGGGCTGGGTGATCGTGGCCGCCGTGCCGCAGGACGGGCGCATCGAGGCGACCGACACCACCGCGTGGTTCGGCTTCAAGGACGACATCGTCGTTCGCATTACGCCGGAAGGGGCGGGCAGCCGCATCGACGTGCGCTCGGTGTCGCGCCTCGGGAAGAGCGATCTCGGCAAGAACGCGAAGCGGGTGCGCGCGTACCTCGCCCGGCTTCGGCAGTGAGTCGCCGGCGCCGCGACGCGCAGCCGGCCTGACGCTTCGGGTCCGGATCGCCCCCCGGGGAAGGCAGGCCGGGGGCACAATGGCGCATGCCGAAGAAATATGCGATGGGCGGCCGCGCCGGCGCAGCCGAAGCCGGTGACGCGCTGCCGGGACCGGGTCGCCAGTCGTGGCGGGAACGCCTGGGCGCCTTGCGCAATCTCCCGCCGTTCCTCGCGCTGGTCTGGCGCACGAGCCCCGCGCTCACGCTGAGCCAGGCCCTGCTGCGCGTCGCGCGCGCGCTGCTGCCCGTCGCGACGCTCTACGTCGGCAAGCTCATCATCGACGAGGTGGTGCACCTCGCGCAGGCGCCGCACGCGGCCGAAGACCTGCGCCAGTGGCTCGCGAGCGGATTGCTCGACCGCATCGGCTGGCTGCTCGCGCTGGAGCTGGGGCTGGCGGTGCTCTCGGACGTGCTGGGCCGCGTCGTGTCGCTGCTCGACTCGCTGCTGTCGGAGCAGTTCAGCAACGTCACCAGCCTGCGCCTGATGGAGCATGCGGCGACCCTCGACCTCGAGGATTTCGAGGACAGCGAGCTGCAGGACCGCCTCGAGCGCGCCCGGCGCCAGGCGGCCGGCCGCTCCAGCCTGATCGGGCAGCTCTTCGGCCAGGCGCAGGACGTCGTCACCGTCGCGAGCTTCGCCGTGGGGCTCGTCGTGTTCGCGCCGTGGCTCATCGCGCTGCTCGCCGTCGCGCTGCTGCCGGCATTCATCGGCGAGGCGCACTTCAACGCCCAGAGCTATTCGCTCAACTATGCGCGCACGCCCGAGCGGCGCGAGCTCGACTACGTGCGGCAGACGGGGGCGAGCGCGGAAACCGCCAAGGAAGTGAAGATCTTCGCGCTCAACGCCTTCCTGATCGAGCGCTACCGGGCGCTGGCGACGAGCTTCTTCGAGGCGAACCGCCGCATCGCGGTGCGCCGCGCGGGCTGGGGCAGCCTGCTCTCCGCGATCGGGACGCTTGCCTACTACATAGCGTACGCGTACATCGTGTGGCGCACGCTGCACGGCGACTTCTCGATCGGCGATCTCACGTTCCTCGCCGGGTCGTTCCGGCGGCTGCGCAACCTGCTGGAGAACCTGCTGATGGGATTCTCGCAGGTCGCCGGCCAGGCGCTCTATCTCGACGACCTGTTCTCGTTCTTCGAGATCGAGCCGGAGATCGTCCGGCCGCCGGATCCGCGCCCGTTCCCCGTCCCGATCCGAGACGGCTTCGTTTTCGAGAACGTGGGCTTTCGCTATCCCGGCGCCGAGCGCTGGGCCGTGCGCGGATTGACCTTCACGCTGCACGCCGGGGAGACGCTCGCGCTGGTGGGCGAGAACGGCGCCGGCAAGACCACGGTGGTCAAGCTGCTCGCCCGGCTCTACGACCCGGACGAGGGTCGCATCCTGCTCGACGGGCACGATCTGCGCGAGTACGACCCGCTCGCGATCCGCGCCAACATCGGCGTCATCTTCCAGGATTTCGTCCGCTATCACTTCACCGCTGCCGACAACATCGCCGTGGGTCGCATCGAGGCGCGCGACGACCGCGCGCGCATCGTGGCGGCCGCGCAGCGCAGCCTCGCCGACGAGGTCATCCGCAAGCTTCCGCGCGGCTACGACCAGATCATCGGCAAGCGCTTCCGCACCGGCGTCGAGCTCTCCGGCGGCGAGTGGCAGAAGATCGCCATCGCGCGGGCCTACATGCGCGATGCGCAGCTGCTGATCCTCGACGAGCCGACGGCGGCGCTCGACGCCCGCTCGGAATTCGAGGTGTTCAAGCGCTTCAAGGAGCTGAGCGAGGGCCGCACGGCCGTGCTGATCTCGCACCGCTTCTCCAGCGTGCGCATGGCCGACCGCATCGTCGTGCTGATGGACGGCGCCGTCGAGGCCTCGGGCACGCATGCCGAGCTGCTGGAGGAGGGCGGGCGCTACGCGGAGCTCTTCGAGCTGCAGGCCGCCGGCTACCGCTAGCCGCGTCCCGCGACGGCGCGCGGCGCGGATCCGGCCGCGGGGCCTCCCGCGGCGCTATCATTGCGCGGACACCGAGCCCCTGGAGACCCTCCCGTGATCGTCAAGCAGATCTGGACCGCCAACGCCTACCGCAACTTCAACTACCTCATCGCCTGCAGCGAGACCGGCGAGGCGCTCGCGATCGATCCGCTCGATCACGAAAAGTGCCTGCGCGCCGCCCGGGACGAAGGCTGGACGATCACCCAGATACTCAACACCCACGAGCACCACGATCACACCGGCGGCAACGACGCGGTGGTCAAGGCAACCGGCGCGAAGATCCTCGCGCACCACAACGCCACCGACAAGATCGACGACATGTCTCGTGGCCTCGCGGCGGGGGACGTCGTCAAGGTCGGCAAGACCGTGGAGCTCGAGGTGCTCGACACGCCGGGCCACACGATGTGTCACGTATGCCTTCTCGCGCACACGGAAGCGCCGGCGCTGTTCTGCGGCGACACGCTGTTCAACGCCGGCGCCGGCAACTGCCACAACGGCGGCCATCCGAATGAGCTGTACAAGACGTTCTCCGGGCAGCTCGCGCGGCTGCCCGCCGCCACGCGGATCTACCCCGGCCACGACTACATCGAGAACAACCTGCGCTTCACGCTGAATCGCGAGCCGGACAACGCAAACGCCAGGGCGATGCTCGACCGGCTCGCTGGTCAGGATCCCGGCCACGCCTACGTCTCGACGCTCGCCGTCGAGCGCGAGGTCAACACCTTCTTCCGCCTGACGAGCCCGACGGTGATCGCGAAGCTGCGCGAGGCGTTTCCCGACCTGCCCGAGGAGCCCGATGAGCGCACGGTGTTCGTGAAGCTGCGCGAGCTGCGCAACACCTGGTGAGCGCGCCGGGCGTGGAGCGGCTGCCGGCGCGGCGCCGGCGCGGACGCTGACGGCCGGCGCGAACGCCGGCGCCCGGCAGGGCGCGTGGTCCCCAGGCGCGCACAATCCCGGGGCGCGCCGCCGCATCGTTCCGGTGCGACGTGCGCAAAGCGCACCAGCGTGGATCGGCGCGCGTGCGGCCTGGAATGGCTGCAGCGCCGCTGACGCCCCTGAATCGCCTCCATTTGCCGCGTCGCAGCGAGCTGGCATCCATATTGCAAACAGCAACGAATCCGGCCAGGCGACCGGCGCTCCGCGCACCGCCTGTGCGATTGCAACGGTGCCGACAGGAGATTCCGATGAGCACGCACGACCACGACCAGCACGACCCCGCCGCAGCCGCACCGCCGACGATCGACGTGTCGCGCCGGCGCCTGCTCGGCGCCGCCGCCGCGGGCACGGCCATCGCGGCGCTGGGCGCGCCGGCCATCGTCCGCGCGCAGTCCGCCCCGAAAATCCGGATCGGATTCTGGCCCGTGGCCGCCGGCCTGCCCTTCTTCACCGCCATCGAGAAGGGGTTCTTCAAGGAGGCGGGGCTCGACGTCGAGCCGCTCAAGTTCGCCGGCGCGCAGCAGGTGATGGAGGCGATGCTCTCCGGCCGCTCGGACGGCAGCTCCAACGGCACGGGCTCCGCCAATCTCGCCATCGGGGAGATCGCGCAGCCGGGCCTCTTCAAGATCTTCTGCACCAATCCCAGCAACGCGAAATACGTGCTCGACGAGTACATCGTCGCCAAGGACAGTCCCATCAAGGCGATGGCCGACCTCAAGGGGAAGAAGGTGGCCTCGGGACCCGGCATCCAGAACGTCACGCTGTGCAAGACGATGCTCGAGCGCGCCGGCGCCACCGGCGCCACGGTGACCGAGCTGCCGATCGGCCAGCACGTCGCGTCCATCGCCGCCGGCCAGGTCGACGCCTGCTACACGCTCGAGCCCACGGGGACGGTCGGGCGCATGAACGGCACCACGCGCGTGCTCGAGGCCGGCGTGGTGGCCAAGTACATCCTTGGCGATCCGCTCGCGCCCTGGCACGGCGGCTCGGCCAGCCTCACCACGGAGTTCATCAAGAAGTATCCCGACGCCACGAAGAAATACATGGCTGCGTACCTGCGCGGCGTGGAGCTCGTGCGCACCAAGCCCGACGAGGCGCGCCAGTTCCTGAAGGGCTACACGGCGATCGAAGGCCCGCTCACGTCCGAGGTGCCGCTCGCCGCGTACATGCCGTACAACGAGTTCAAGGCGAGCGACATCGCGTACTTCCAGAAATTCTTCGATCTCTTCACCGAGAAGGGCATCTTCGACAAGAAGGTCGTGGTCGCCGATCTCATCTACAAGGCCTGACCATGGCGGACCCCGTCACCGACGGCGGCGCCGCGCCCTGGGCCGCGCGCGCCGCGGAGCCCCCGGCCGCGCCGAAGGCGCCGTTCGCGCGGCGGTTCCTGCCGGTGCTGGGTCCGCTGCTGCTGTTCGTCGTCTGGGACCTGGCCGTGCGCGGCGGCTTCATCAAGGCGATCCTGCTGCCCCCGCCGCTCGCCACGATCACCACGCTCATCACGGGGCTCGCCGGCGGCCCGCTGCTCACCGACTTCGCCGTGACCGTGGCGCGCACGCTGCAGGCGTTCCTGATCGCGGCGGCCGTGGGCGTGCCGCTGGGCGTGGTGCTCGGCAGCAACGAAAAAGCCTATCGCAGCGTCGAGTTTCTCATCGACTTCTTCCGCTCGACGCCGTCGTCCGCGCTGATCCCGCTGTTCCTGCTGATCTTCGGCGTCTCCGACATCAACAAGGTCGCCATCGCCGCGTTCGGGGCGTTCCTGATCGTCGTGTTCAACAGCGCGTACGGCGTGATCAACGCGCGCAAGCAGCGGGTGATGGCGGCCAAGGTGATGGGCGCGTCGCGCTGGCAGATCTTCAAGGACGTGCTGATCTGGGAGAGCCTGCAGCCGACGTTCGTGGGCCTGCGCAGCGCGGTGTCGATGGCGCTGGTGATCGTCATCGTCGCCGAGATGTTCATCGGCTCCGAGAACGGGCTCGGCCACCGCATCATCGACGCCCAGCAGGTGTTGAACGTCAAGAGCATGTACGCGGCGATCCTCGCGGCCGGCGCGCTGGGCTACGCGCTCAACGTGCTGTTCCTGTTCGCCGAGCGGCGCATCGTGCACTGGAGCGGGCGCTAGTGTACTGCCGCGCCGATGCGCAGGAGCGATAGATGCGCCCGTTGAACGCGCCCGTCTTCGCCGACGTGCCCGTCGCGCCGTTCGTGCCGGGACCGGCCGGCACCGAGATCACGATCCGCGGCCTGACGAAATACTTCGCCGGCTGGCCGCTCTACGAGAACTTCGACCTCGACATTCCGAAGCACCGGATCGTCTCGGTGTTCGGGCCGAACGGCTGCGGCAAGTCGACGCTGATCAACATGATCGCCGGGCTGATCCCCATCGACTCCGGGCGAGATCCTGTTCGACGGCAAGTCGCTTGCCGAAACCAAGATCGGCTACGTGTTCCAGAACTACCGCGAGGCGATGTTCCCGTGGATGCGCACGATCGACAACATCGCCTACCCGCTGAAGCTCGAAGGCAGGTCGAAGGCCGAGGTCGACCGGCGCGTCGGCGAGCTGGTCGCCTCCTTCGACGTGAAGTTCGACCTGAAGCGCTATCCGTACGAGCTGTCCGGCGGCCAGCAGCAGACCGCGTCGATCATGCGCGCGCTGGCGCCGGAGCCGGAGGTGCTGTTCCTCGACGAGCCCTTCTCGGCGCTCGACTTCGAGATGACGCTGTTCATCCGCGAGAAGCTGCAGGAGGTCTTCATTGAGACCGGCACCACGATGATGCTGGTCTCGCACGACCTCGAGGAGGCGGTCTATCTCGCCGACCTGGTGCTGCTGCTCACCAAGCGGCCGACCTCGGTGGCGGAGATCCTGCGCTACGGGGACCCGCGGCCGCGCACGCTCGCTACGCTGTCCGAGCCGTCGTTCATCGCGACCAAGAAGCGCAGCCTGGAGATATTCCAGCGCGAGGTGCGGCGGTAGCGTCGGGATCGCGCGGGGCGGCCGCGCGCGGCCGCGCGTCACTGGGGCTTGAGGCCGATGAGCTTGATGACCCCGCCCCACTTGCCGTAGTCCGCGCGGATTTCGTTCGCAAAATCCGCGGGCGAGCCGGCGGCCGGCTCGAGGCCCCTGCTCGCGATCCATTCGCGCACCTCCGGGGTCGCGAAACTTCGCCGCAGCGCGCCGTTGAGTACGCCGATCACCTCGGGGGGCGTCCCGGCCGGGGCGACGATCCCGACCCAGAACCTGGCCTTGAGCTCGGGCAGGCCGGCCTCCGCGGTCGTCGGCACCTCGGGCAACAGCGCCGAGCGCCGGTCGCTCAGGACGGCCAGCGGCCGGATCTGTCCTGCCTGGACGTGGCCGACCGACGTCCCGATCGCGACCAGCTCGACCTGCACTTCGCCCGACACCAGCGCTTCCTTGGCCTGCGCCATGCCGCGGTAGGGAACGTGGACGAGGTCGATGCGCGCAAGCGACTTGAACAGCTCGGCGTCGATGTGATTCGACGACCCGACGCCGGTCGACGCATAGTTGAGCTCGCCGGGATGCGCCCGGGCGTATGCGATCAGCTCGGCGAGCGTGCGCACCGGCAGCGACCGCGTCACGGCGACCATGCTCGTCGTGTACACGAGATTGGCGACGGGCGCGAAGTCGCGGAGCGCATCGTAGGGAACGCTCGCCTGGACGTGCGGCAGCATCGTGTGCGTGTTCGTCGACGCGGCGAGCAGGGTGTAGCCGTCCGGCGCCGCGCGCGCGACGAAGTCGGACCCGGTCGCGCCGCTCGCGCCGGGCCTGTTCTCGACGACGACCGTTGCGTCGAGCGCCGATCGGAGCTGGTCGGCGAACAGGCGCGCCGTGAGGTCGACGGTGCCGCCCGGCGCCTGCGGGACGATCAGTCGGATGGTTCGCGCCGGGTAGGTCTCGGCCTGGGCAACGGTCGCGATGAGCAGGAGCGCCAGCGGCACGGCCGCGACGAGGCGCCGTGCGACACGCGCGAACGCGAACGAATCGACGTCCCGCCGCGATGGACCCGCGAACGTCAAGGCGATGGCTCCGGAGCGAAATCCCGTATATTAGATGAAACATCCAAGGGAAGGAGACCTCACCCGTGCCGGAGCTTTCCGGTCCCCATCTGGCGGCGCTCGAATGCCCGGTGGCGACGGCGTTCGAGCGCGCCGCTGCGCTGCATGCCGGCTCGATCGCGGTCAGGACCGACACCGGGGCAACGACGTACGCGGCCCTCAACCGCGCCGCCAACCGGGTCGCCCACGCCATCCTCGCGCAGCGCGGACCGGGCGAGGAGCCCATCGCGTTCATGGCCGATGGCTGGCCGGCGGCATTGGTTTGCCTGCTGGGCATCCTCAAGGCAGGCAAGGCCTACGTGGCGCTCGACCCTGCGCTCCCGTCTTCCCGCCTGCACGCAATCTGCGCCGACGTCCAGCCCGGCTTGATCCTGACGACCACGCGCTGCCAGCCGATGGCCGAACAGTTGGCTGCTCGGCCTCATGCGTGCCTGAACGTCGAAGCGCGGGATGCAGCGCTGCCCGATCACGACCCTGCGCTCGCCATCCCCCCCTCATCGCTGGCGGCCATCTACTTCACCTCTGGCTCCACCGGCCTGCCCAAAGGCGTGTGCTACGACCAGCGCGGCCTGCTCCACCGCATCGGCACCACCATCCTTTCCAACGAAACCCGTCCGGGCGACCGGCAAGCGCTTCATTTCCAGTGCGACCGGACGTGGTCGGCCACCGTCATCTTTTCCACGCTGCTGGCCGGGGCCACGCTGTACCCGATCGACGTCGCGGCGCTGGGCACGCCGGGCATGGCCGAATGGGCGGCGCGCGAAGCCATCACGGTGTTCCCGATTACCTGCAGCCTGCTGCGGCAATGGATGGACGCGCTGCCCGACGCCGATGACCGTCGCTACCCAGCCATGCGTCTGGTCCTTGCCGGCTCGGAGCCCCTGCTGCGGCGCGATGTCGAGCAGTTCAGGCGTCACTTTCCCGCGTACTGCGTCCTCTCGCACTCGCTGGCAACCTCGGAGAGCGGGCGCATCGCGTTCGTCCGGATGCGGCGCGAGTCACCGCTGCCCGAGGATCGGGTCGCCGCGGGTAACGCCGATCTCGACAAGGAGATCCTCATCGTCGGCGAGGACGGCCGCTGGGCCGCGCGCGGCGAGACGGGCGAGATCGCGGTGCGCAGCCGCTACATGATGCGCGGCTACTGGCGCAAGCCGAAGCTGACGGCCGCCGTGATGCGTCCGGATCCGGACGGCAGCGACAAGCGCGTCTACTTCACCGGCGACGTCGGGCGCATCCGTCCGGACGGGCAGCTGGAGGTCCTCGGCCGCCGGGATCTGCAGGCGAAGGTGCGCGGCTACCGCGTGCAGCCGGCAGAGATCGAGATGCACTTGCTGAACATCGCGACGATCAGCGAAGCGGTAGTGGTGGCGCTGACGGAACCGGGCGGCGAGACGCGACTCGCGGCCTACCTGGTGGCGCAGGGCGGGACGCCGCCGTCCGTCGGGGAGATGCGCGCGGCGCTGGCGCAGACGCTCCCCGACTACATGATGCCGGCGGCGTTCACCTTCCTGCCGACGCTGCCGCGCACGCCGGCAGGCAAGGTGGACCGGCAGGCGCTGCCGCGGCCGTCACCCGGTCGCCCCGCGCTGGAGGCTGCCTACGTTGCCCCGCGCGATGCGCTCGAAGCCCGGCTGGTGCGCATCTGGGAGGAGGTCCTTCCAGTCGCGCCGATCGGCGTCGACGACGACTTCTTCCACCTTGGCGGCGACTCGCTGCATGCCTCCGCGGTGATCGCGCGGGTGCAGCGACAGCTGGAGGTGACGCTTTCGCCGCAGGATCTGTTCCGCTGCTCCAGCGTGGGCGCGATGGCCGCGCTCATCACGCGCGAAGCCACATGGTTGTCGTGACCGGTCCGCGCTACGTTGCGGGCGAGTACCAGATCGGCGCCGTGTAGCCGCGCTCCTGGATCACCATCGTCGTGCCGGGAAGCGGCTTGACGCCGAAGCGCTTCGCGTCGTAGGCGGTCCAGCGCGGCGTGGGGATCTCGAGCACGCGGGCGTAGTAGAACGCGCGCTGGCCGGCGTCGAACTGCGGATCCTTCCAGACGGTGATCAGCTCTGGTCCGCCGATGGTGTTGGTCCACGTCGCGCTCTCGAGGTCCACCGTGTTGCCCACCGGTGTCCTGCAGCTGCCGTCGGCGTCGATCCTGCGTCCGCCGGTGACCGCCACGTCGTAGATGCGCTCCTGCGTCTTGCCGTCCTTGTCGAGCCAGCCCTTGACGACCTGGATGCGATCGAGGTTCGCGCCGTAGGGATCCTTCAACGCGGCGACGAGGAACGTGGGCGACCTGCCCTGCGGCGCCTTGCCGAGGTCGCCGCCCATCGGCACGCCCTTGGCATAGCCGACGGCCGCGGGCAGCCGGTTGTTCGCGTCGGCCGGCGCGAAGTCCCAGCCGCCGAAGAAGCGCACGACCATGCGCGGTCCGGTCGTGCCGTAGGTTTCACGGCGCTTCATCGCGTCGAAGATCGCCTCGCGCGTGTTCTCCGTCGCCCACACCGCGGCGTAACCGGAGGCGCCGACCTCCCAGTCCATGACCTTCACGCCGGTCGTCGGATTGTTGAAGAACGTCTTGCTCATGCGCTCGGGGCTGGGCTCCTGCGGCGCGGTCTTGCCGAAGAAGTTGTCCTCCTCCATCGCGGCGAGCCCGGTGTGCGCGTCGCTGCTGCCGATCAGCCCGAACTTGTACGGATTGACGCCGAGTTGCGCTTCGAGCTTCAGCCCGTTCCTCAGCGCCGAGCGCGCATACTCGTATTCGAGCATGTCCTTCGTCTTCGCCGCGCTGCCGTCGAGGTTGCCCTTGTCCCAGATCTCGAAGCTGGCGAATTCGTCGTTGGGAGACAGGAAGGGATGCGCCTCGCCGGTGCCCTTGGTCTGCGTCACCTCGTAGAGACGCTCCCACTTCGCGCGGGTCTCGGCATACTCCCGGTCGAGCTTCCTGCCGAACGTCTCGACCACGGGGAACATGCGGCCGTTGCTGAGATTGCCGTTGTGGGCGATCGCCAGCACTTCGCTGCCGGTCTTCTGCTCGGTCGCCGCCATCCACTTCCACAGGTCCGCCGGATTGTCGCTGCCCAGAGGCGGCAGCGTGGTGAACGGCTCGACCAGGCTCGCCTGCGCGCCGTTGCCGCGGAAGACGACGTTGCGGTGCAGGTTGTTGCCGCCCGTGTTCGAGGTCCACTCGTAGCCGATGAACGCCGTGAAGCGCCCCGGCTCGTTGTACGCCTCCGCTGCCTTGATGGTCTCCTGCCACGCGTTGCGGTAGGCCGTCGTTCCGGGTGTCGGGAAACCCTTGGGCAGCTGCCCCTTGCCGAAGCTGGTGATGATATCCATCGCGGCCTCGGCGCCCTTGCCGCCGCGGATCTCGTCGTACCACTTGCGTCCCTGCGGTGTGGCCAGCAGGTCCGGATCCCCGCCCATCAATTGCGGAAAGAACCCCATGCCGTCCGAGTGATCGGCCACGACGAGAAAGTCGAGCGGGCGGGAAAGCTTGACCGGCTGGCCGGTGTTGGACGTGACCTGCTCGCCGCGCGCGAAACGGTAGGCGTCCTTGGGGGTGAGGCGGGCGCCGAACGCACCCGCGTCCATCGAGAACGCGGTGTGCAGGTGCGTGTCGCCGAACAGTGGCAGCGTGGGGAAGTTGCGCCCCGCGTACGGGGAATAGCCCGGCTTCGACGGAAACACCTTCTCGAGCGACGCCTTGTCGGCGGTGCCGAGGTCGCTTTGTCCTGCGGCGAGCACCGGCAGCGCCAGGCAGCCGGCCATGACGGCCGCGAGGGCCGGAATTCGCTTTGATGTGGAACGCATCGTCGTATCCCTCCCTGGATTCATCTTGTACCGGCCGCGCTCGTCGTCTTCACCGGCCCCGCACCGTCGAGCAGGGACGCAACGTCCTCCACGCTCTTCTGCCCGCCGTAGAACCGGACGAGACCGCGCGCGCGCGCTTGCCGCGGCGTGATCCGCCCGTCGAGCAGCGCGGCAACGACCGGCTCGTCGGTGACGATGACGACGTCCTCGCCCGCGGGTCCGGTGGCGTGAGCGTCCATCTGCAGCGTGCCTCTGCTGTCTTCGAACCGGGTCCAGAGCATGGGCCCGATGAGCACCATCGAGAATGCCGGCGCGGGATGTCCGTCAAGCGGCGTGCCGATGCGGTCGCGCAACGCGCCGAGCCGCACGACGGTCGCGCGCATGCGCAGCATGGCCCGGATCTTCTCGGCCTCGGGGCTGCTCGCCGCCGGTTGCTCGTTGCGGGGAAGCGCGCCGTCGAGTTGGGCCTCCCAAACGGCCGTGCGAACGTAAAGAGCGTCGGGATAGGCGAGATTGAGCATCCCGAGGTTGACGCTGGACGGGTCGTGGTAGCCGCACGCGTGCGCCGCCGGCGCGCCTGCCAGGAACGTCGCGAGCAACAACACCCTGAGCTCGTGCACGATCGACCTCATGCCCACAGTACATGTCCGTGATGAGGGTGGAATTTCCAACGGTTGAATTCTAAGCGTTTCCAGTCGGGCCGTGGGGATCGGCACCGTCCGGGCCCGGGCGATCGCGCCGTGCATCACTTGCTGTGCGTGTATCATTTCCCGCCATCCACGCAAGGGGAACGCCATGCCTGACATCCTGCGCACGCCCGACGAGCGCTTCGCGAACCTGCCCGGCTACGCGTTCGCGCCGCATTACGTCGACGACCTCGAGGGCTATCGCGACCTGCGCATACACTACCTCGACGAGGGGCCGCGCGACGCCGGCAAGGTGTTCCTGTGCCTGCACGGGCAGCCGACGTGGAGCTACCTCTACCGGCGCATGATCCCCGTGTTTGCCGCCGCCGGCCACCGCGTGGTCGCGCCGGACCTGGCCGGATTCGGCCGCAGCGACAAGCCCGCCGACGATGCGCGCTACACGTTCATGTTCCATCGCGACATGCTGAAGAACCTGGTGGCGCGGCTCGACCTGTCCAACGTCGTGCTCGTGGTGCAGGACTGGGGTGGCCTTCTGGGGTTGACCCTGCCGATGGACATGCCGGGGCGGTTTGCCGGCCTGCTGATCATGAACACGGCGTTCGCCACCGGCGACGTGCCGCTGACGCAGGGCTTCATCGACTGGCGCGCGTACTGCAACAAGAATCCCGACATGGCGGTGCGCAAGCTGCTCGCGCGCGCCTGCCCGCATCTGACTCCCGCCGAGGCGGCGGCCTACGATGCGCCGTACCCGGACGCATCGTTCAAGGGCGGCGTGCGGCGCTTCCCCAACCTGGTCCCCGACCACCCCGACGCCGAGGGCGCCGCGCTGTCGCGCCGCGCGCGCGACTGGTTCCGCTCCGAATGGGCGGGCAGGACGTTCATGGCCGTCGGCATGCAGGATCCGGTGCTGGGCCCGCCCGTGATGCGCCTGATGGCGAAGGTCATCCGCAACTGCCCGCCGCCTATGGAGGTGGCGCAGGGCGGGCACTTCCTGCAGGAATGGGGCGCCGACGTCGCGCGCGCGGCGCTCGAAGCGCTCTAGCCCGCCCGGCGCGATCCGCAGCGTTCCATGCCGGGTGCGCGGTTAAGCGCGCCTTAAGGCGGCAAGCCTAGTCTGGAGGTGTAGCGCGGGCGCGGAAGCAGGGGCTTCCTAACGCGGCGCGCACTTCCAGGAGCACCTGCCATGAAAGTCCGTGCGCTCGCGCTGACCGCGGTTGCGCTTGCCGGCCTCGTCTCGGCGGCCGCCGCTGCGGTGACCCCCGATCAATTGCAGGCCGACTACGAGGCGAGCGCGCGCAAGGAGGCCTCCGGCGTCGCCAGTTCCTCGCCCGCGCGCGGCGCCGAGTTCTTCCGCTCGACGCACGGCAGCGATTGGAGCTGCGCGACCTGCCATACCGGGAAGCCCGTCGTCCAGGGCCGCCACGCGCGCACCGGGAACGTCATCGAGCCGCTGGCCCCCGTGGCCAACGCCGCGCGCTTCACCGACCCCGCCAAGGTCGAGAAGTGGTTCAAGCGCAACTGCGGCGACGTGCTCGGACGCGCGTGCACCGCGCAGGAGAAGGCAGACGTCATCGCCTTCCTGCGTTCCATCAAATGAAGGAGTCGACGATGGACATCGAACGCAAGCGCTGGATTTTCGACCTCACCGTGTGGACGACCTCGGCGCTGCTCGCGCTGTCGCTGCTCGCTTTCGACGCCGCGGCGAGCCCGCGCAACCTCCGGGCCGACAATGCGACCTGGCGCGCCGAGTGCGGCAGCTGCCACGTGGCCTATCCGCCCGCGCTGCTGCTCGCCGCGGAATGGCGCCGCCTGATGGGCTCGCTCGACCGGCACTTCGGCGCGGACGCGGCGGTCGAGACGAAAGCCGCGGCCGAAATCGAGGCCTTCCTCGCCGCCAATGCCGGACGCGGCGGCGACGGCGGCGGCGCTGCGCAGGCGACGCCGCGCATCACGACGACCCGCTGGTTCCGGCATGAGCACGGCAAGGTCCCGGCCGCGGTCTTCGCGTCGGCGGCCGTGAAGGCCGCGGCGAACTGCGCGGCTTGCCATCCCGGCGCCGCCGCCGGCGACTTCAACGAGCACGCAGCGCGCATTCCGCGCTGACGCAAGGACGCATCATGCACAACGATTCCACCCGCGAGACCGTCCTCGTCTGGGACCTCCCGCTGCGCGTCTTCCACTGGCTGCTCGCCGGCTCCTTCGCGGGTGCCTTCCTGACCGCCGAATCCGAGCGCTGGCGCGACGTGCACGCGGTGCTGGGCTACACGGTGCTGGCGATGGTCGCCTTCCGCATCCTGTGGGGCTTCTTCGGCACCCGCTATGCGCGGTTCAGCGCGCTGCCGCTGTCGCCGCGCCGGGCATTCGCGTATGTGCGCTCGATCGTCTTGCGCCGGCCCGAGCATCACGTCGGCCACAATCCCGCGGGCAGCCTCGCCATCTACGCGCTGCTGGCGCTGGCCACCGCGACGGCGCTCACCGGGCTCGCCGCCTTTGCCGACTACGGCGGCGAAGCCCTGAAGGAGCTGCACGAAGGAGTCGCCAATGCGATGCTCGCAGTGGTGATCGTGCACATCGCCGGGGTGGTCATCGGCAGCCTCGTGCACCGCGAGAACCTGGTGGCCGCGATGCTGACCGGGCGCAAGCACGGCGACGGGTCTGTACGCATCGTCCGGCCGCGGCGACTGGTCGCCGTTGCGCTGCTTGCCGGCGTGGTCGGCCTGTGGACGGGTCTCGTTCCGACGCCGGGCCTGCAAATGCAGCAGACGTTGATCGACGTCACTCCGACCGCCCACGCCGGCGTGCATGCTGTGCGTCAGGACGAACCGCGGACGGACGATGCGCATCCTGCTCGCCGAAGATGACCCGCTGCTGGGCGACGGCCTGCAGGCCGGCCTGCGCCAGGCCGGTTTCGACGTCGACTGGGTGCGCGACGGGGTGGCAGCCGAGCACGCGCTCGCGTCCGTTTCCTACGCGGCGCTTGTGCTCGACCTCGGACTCCCGCGGCGCTCCGGCGACGACGTGCTTACCCGCCTGCGGGCGAAGGGCGGGCGACTGCCCGTGCTGATCCTGACCGCGCGCGACGGCGTCGACGACCGCGTCCGGGGCCTCGACGGCGGCGCCGACGATTACCTGGTCAAGCCCGCCGACATGAACGAGGTGGCGGCGCGCCTGCGCGCGCTGATCCGGCGCGCGTGCGGGGAGGCCTCGCCCAGGCTGCGTGCCGGCGCCATCGAGCTCGACCCGGCGAGCCGCGAGATCACGCTCGCGGGCGAGCCGGTGGTCCTGCAGCCGCGCGAATTCGCGCTGTTGCACGAGTTGCTGCTCAACGCGGGGCGGGCGCTGTCGCGCGAGCAGCTCGAGGAGCGCCTCTACCCGTGGGGCGAGGAAGTCGGCAGCAATGCGGTCGAGGTGCACGTGCACCACCTGCGTCGCAAGCTCGGCGCCGACGCGATTCGCACGGTGCGCGGCGTGGGCTACCTCGTCGCGAAGGACCGCGGTGGCTGAAGCCGGCTACGCCCGGGGGTCGCTGCGCAACCGCCTGCTCGCACTGACGCTGGCCGGCGTCGCGGTGGCGTGGATCGGGGCGGCCGTGTTCGCCTTCCGCGACGCGCGGCACGAGACCGACGAGCTGCTCGATGGCTACCTGGCGCAGTCGGCAGCGCTGCTCGCTGCCCAGGCCGGGGACGATCTCGGCGACCTCGATCTCGAGCATGCGCCGCAGCTGCACCGCTACGCGCGCAGCGTCGCCTTCCAGATCTGGGATCGGGGCGACACCTTGCGCGTCCACTCGGCGAACGCGCCCGATCAGCGCTTTTCTCCGCGCAGCGAGGGGTTCGACAACGTGGACGTCGGCGGTCGGCGATGGCGGGTGTTCTCGAGCTACGACCCGCGCCACGAGATATTGATTCAGGTCGGCGAGGAGCGCGGCGCGCGCGACGCCATCGCGGTCGCGGTCGCGTCGCGGGCTGGCCGCGCCGCTCGTCGTTGCGCTGCCGGTGCTCGGCGTGCTGCTGTGGATCGCCGTGACGCTGGGCCTTGCCCCGCTGGGCGCGGTGGGCCGGGCGGTCGCGCGGCGCGACCCGGCGAATCTCACGCCGCTCGAGGTCGGATCGCCGCCGCGCGAAGTGGCGCCGCTGGTCGCCAGCCTGAATGCGCTGTTCGAGCGCATGCGCGCGTCGATGGAGCACGAGCGCCGTTTCACCGCCGATGCCGCGCACGAATTGCGCACGCCCATCGCGGCGTTGCGCGCGCAGGCGCAGGTCGCGCTGGCCGCGGACGACACGGCCGCGCGGCGGCACGCGCTCGAGGGTGTGCTCGCCGGATGCGATCGCGCGGCGCATCTGGTGGAGCAGCTGCTGACGCTGGCGCGTCTCGACCCGGCGCGCGCGGACGCCTCCGGTGCCGGCGCCGATCTCGCGGCGGCCGTCCGCGCGGTGGCGGCGACGCACGCGCAGGCGGCGCTGGAGCGCGGCCTGGAGCTGATCGTCGACGCGCCGGCGTCCGCCGCGGTCGCCGTCGAGCCGGCGCTGCTGCAGGCGCTGCTGCGCAACCTTGTCGACAATGCGGTGCGCTACGCAGGCGGCGTCGGCACCGAGGTCCGCATCGAGGTTGTCGGGGGAGAGCGTCCCGTGTGCCGGATCAGCGACGATGGGCCGGGAATCCCGACGGAGGAACGGTCGCGGCTCGGCGAGCGGTTCTTCCGGCGCGAGGGCACGGGCGAGCGGGGCAGTGGGTTGGGCCTGTCCATCGTGCGGCGCATCGCCGACCTTTTCGGCGCGGACGTGCGCTTCGATTCGGCAGCCGGCGGGCGCGGGCTGTGCGTGACGGTGCGGTTCGCGGGCAAACGCAGCATCGCCTGATTCGGGCGGGCGTGCACCGCCGGCGCGAGCGCGTTGCGCGTACAGCCAGGACGTTTCCGTGCATACTTTGCACCCGAGGCCGAACAATGGCCGGGGCGCGCACGCCCGAATTCCAGGAGGAGCCTGTGGGAGGTCATTCGAATCCCGGGGCGGCGACTGACGGTCAGCCCGGCAGCGCGCCGCCGCTTCGCCATCGTCGACGCCCACCAGCACTTCTGGGATCCCGGCGTCAACTACTACCCGTGGCTCAACGACGAGCCGCCGATCCCGTTCCGCTACGGCGACTACCGGCCGATCCGGCGGCGCTACCTGCCCGCCCGACTACCTGGCCGACGCGGCGCCGTTCGCCGTCGAGAAGACCGTCTACGTCGAGGCCGAGTGGGATCCGCGCGATCCCGTCGGCGAGATGCGCTACATCGCGTCGCTGCGCCGCGAGCACGGGCTGCCGACGGTCGCCGTGGCGCAGGCCTGGCTCGACCACGACGACGCGCCGCAGGTGCTGGCGCAGCAGGCGGCGTTCGACTTCGTGCGCAGCGTGCGCCACAAGCCGCGCGCGAACCGCGTCGCCGGGCGATGCGGCGCCCGGGCGGCATGGCCGACGCGAAGTGGCGCGCGGGCTTCGCGCGGCTCGCGCCGCAATCGGCCTGCGTTTCGACCTGCAGACGCCGTGGTGGCACCTCGCCGAGGCCGCGCGCCTCGCCGCCGATTTTCCGCACACGCAGATCATCCTCAACCACACCGGGCTGCCCGCCGACCGGTCGAGCGACGGCATCGCCGGGTGGAAGCGCGCGATGGCCGCGCTCGCCGCCTGCCCGAACGTGGCGGTCAAGATCTCCGGCCTCGGCCAGCCGGGCGCAGCCATGGACGGTCGCGGCCAACCGCGACATCGTCCGCACGGTGATCGACCTCTTCGGCGCCGCGCGCGCGATGTTCGCCAGCAACTTCCCGGTCGACAGCCTGTGCGCCGGCTTCGCGACGATCTTCGGCGGCTTCCGCGAGATCGTCGCCGATCTTTCCGCGGACGAGCAGCGCGCGCTGTTCCGCGACAACGCGATCGCGCATCTACGCGATGCCATGACGACGACCGTCTCACCTGCGCTCGGCTACGTCGGCATCGGCCTGATGGGCCTGCCGATGGTCAAGCGGCTGGTGTCGCTCGGCTACCGCGTGCGCGCCTACGACATCCTGCCGCAGCAGACCGCCGCCGCGGGCGCGCGTCGGCGCGCATGCCGCCGTCGTCGCCGGCCGATGCGGCGCGCGATGCCGACTTCGTCCTGCTCAACCTGCCGACCACCGAATCGGTCGAGGCTCGCGGTGTTCGGCGCGAACGGCGTGGCGAGCGTCGTGCGCGCCGCCGCAGCTCGTCGTCGACTTCTCGACCGTCAAGGTCGGACAAGGGGCGCGCGTACGCCGCGCGGCTCGCACGAGGCCACCGGCTGCGGCTGGGTCGACGCGCCGGTCTCCGGCGGCCCGCCGGCCTCGGGCACCGGGACGCTGACGGTGATGGCGGGCGGCACGGCCGCCGACATCGCGCGCGTCGCGCCGCTGATGGCGCGATCGTCGCCGCCCGCTTCACGCACATGGGGCCGGTCGGGCAGCGGCCTCGTCGCCAAGATGATCAACCAGCTGATCGTCGGCTGCACCCACGCGGTGATGGCGGAAGCGCTGCTGATGGCGGAGGCGGCCGGCATCGACGCCGCGCGCATCCCCGAATGCCTCGCCGGCGGCCACGCCGACGGCACGCTGCTGCAGAAGCTCTATCCGCGCATGGCCATCCGCAACTTCGCGCCGCAGGGCTACGCGCGCCAGCTGCTGAAGGACCTCGAGATGGTCAACGAGTTCGCCGGCGCGCTGAAGGCGCCGGCGCCGATGACGGGCGAGGCGCTGTCGCTCTACCGCATGCTGATTCACCTGGGCTACGCCGAGCTCGACACGTCGGCGGTGTTCAAGCTCTACGACGCGACCGACAAGGAGGAAAGGGTAAATGCAAACGAAGAATTCCTGCACGCTGCTCTCGACCACCGCGGCGCTCGCTGCCGCGACTGCTGCTCGCGTCCCCGTCCGCCGCACGCGCAGATCAAGCTGCGCTACGCCCATGTGGGTGTCGCCAACGCGCCGCAGACGCTCTACGCGGACGAGGTCGCCAGGCTGATCAAGGAGCGCACCAACGGGCGCGTCGAGATCCAGGTGTTCCCGAACTCGCAGCTGGGCGGGGTCGGCGAGATGGTCGACGGCGTGAAGTCCGGCGCGATCTCGATGGGCCACCACGACTTCGCGTCGCTCGGCAAGATCCTGCCCACCACCGCCGTGTTCAACACGCCGTTCGTCTATCGCGATCCGGGGCACAGCCTGCGCGCGACCGACGCGCGCACGTCGCCGGCGCTGCAAGGAGATCAACGCGCAGCTGGTCGAGAAGGGCAACATGCGCATCGTCGGCAGCTTCTTCCAGGGCACGCGCGAGCTCACCTCGAAGGAGAAGGTGCTCTCGCCCAAGGACATGGCGGGCAAGAAGTACCGCGGCGTGCCGGTGAAGCTGTGGTCGTCGATGCTGACCGGCATGGGCGCGGTCGCCACGCCGGTGGAGGTCTCCGAGCTCGCGACGGCGCTGGCGACGGGCCTCGTCGTCGGGCAGGAGAACCCGCTGCCCAACATCTACAACCTCAAGCTCTACGAGGTGCAGAAGTACGTGATGATGACCAACCACATGCAGTCGGTGCTGTCGGTGTTCGTCAACGAGAAGGTGTGGCAGTCGATTCCCCCGGGCGACCGCAAGATCATCGAGGACACGCTCGCCGAAGTCGGCGCGAAGACGCTCGACTGGGACCGCGAGACCGCGGCCAAGTACCGCGCCGACCTCGAAGCGAAGGGCATGATCTTCGTCGAGGAGAAGGACGGGCTCGACATCGCCGGCGTTCCAGAAGGCGGTGCTGGCGCAGGTCAACAAGGACTTTCCCGAGTGGACAGGCCTACATCGAGCAGATCAGGGCGGTGAAATAGCCGCCGCGCGGAGGGGCCTGCGGCGCGCGCTCCTGTCCGGCGTGGAACGGGGAGGGCCGCCATGCTGCGACTGGTGAGCGGCGTTCGCGCCGCGGTGCGCTGGGCGAGCCTCGCGCTCCTCGCGGCGCTCATCGTCACGCCGCTCGCGCAGATCGCGATGCGCGGCATCTTCAACGTGCCGATGGCGGGCGCCGAGGAGCTCGCCGCGCTACTTCCTGATCTCGCTGACGTTCGTCGCGGCGTCGTACGTGACGTACGACGGCGGCCAGATCCGGATGGAGGAGTTCCAGGGCATGGTGCCGCCGAAGCCGCGGTGGCTGCTGCAGCTCGGCATCGAGCTGTGCGGCATCGCGATGTTCGGCGTGGTCTGCGCGGCCGGGATCATCACCACCGCCAACAACCTGAACAACCAGACGGCCACGCTGGAGATGCCGTTCTGGCTGTTCATGGCGCCGCTGGTGGTCGGCTCGGCGCTGCTCGCCGTCGAGACCGCCGGCACGCTGCTGCACACGTGGCGCCGCCGCCGCCCCGAAGACAAGCACACGGTGCTGAGCTAGGCCGCGCGGATGGAAGGATTCCTCGTCGTCCTGGCGTTCCTCGCCCTGTTCATGCTGGGCTTCCCGGTCGTGCTGGCGATCGGGATTCCATGCATCGTCTACATCTTCGCCAACGGGCTGCCGCTCGACCTGATCGCGCAGCGCACGCTCTATGCGCTCGATTCGTTTCCGCTGGTCGCGGTGCCCGTGTTCCTGTTCGTCGGCAGCCTGATGAACAGCGCCGGAATCTCCCGGTACATCTACAAGTTCGCCGACACCGCGGTCGGCCGCCTGCCCGGCGGGCTCGCGCAGGTCAACATCTTCGGCAGCCTGATCTTCGCCGGCATGTCGGGCTCGGCGCTGGCCGACATCGGCGGCCTCGGCCGCATCGAGATCGACGCGATGCGCAGCAAGGGCTTCTCCCCGGGGTTCGCCGCGGCGGTGACGAGCTCCTCGGCGATCGTCGGGCCGATCTTTCCGCCGTCGATCCCGCTCATCATCTACGGCACGGTGACCGGGGTGTCGGTCATCCAGCTGCTGCTGGGCGGCATCCTGCCGGGGCTGCGTCTGCGTGGCGATGCTGATGCTGATGACCGGCTGGCTCGCGCTGCGGCGCAACTACCCGCGCACCGAGCGCTGGCCGACGCGCCAGGAGCTGTGGCGCGATTTCAAGCCTGCGTTCCCGGCGATCGTCGCGCCGGTCATCCTCGATCGCCGGCATGCTGGCCGGCTTCTTCACGCCGACCGAGATCGCGTCGGTGACGGTGCTGTACGCGGTCCTGATCAGCAGCCTCTTCTATCGCGAGTTGACGCTCGAAGGGGCTGCTCGACGCCGCCTACGAGACCATCGTGGCGTCGTCCGGCATCCTGCTGATCGTCGCCGTGGCGGCGCTGTTCGGCTGGATCCTGTCGGTCGAGCAGGTGCCGCAGAAGCTGACCGGGCTGATGCTCGCGATCTCGACCAACCCGTACGTGCTGCTGCTGATCGTCAACCTCCTGCTGATCCTGGTCGGCATGTTCCTCGACAGCACGACGGCGATCCTGGTGATCGCGCCGATCATCGCCAAGCCGCTGGTCATGGCGGGCGTCGACCCGGTGCACCTCGGCATGGTGGTCGTCTTCAACCTGATGATCGGGCTGCTGACCCCGCCGATGGGCCTCGCGCTCTTCCTCGTCGGCGACATCGCCAAGGTGTCGATGAAGGAAGTGCTGAAGGAGATGGCGCCGTATTACATTCCGCTGGGCATTACACTGCTGCTCATCACCTACGTTCCCGGGATCACGACGTGGATTCCGACGTGGGCGCTGGCGAGGTGAAGCCGGCGGCGACCCTCGGGGGAGGAGCATGAACGCACAGTCCGACGGCAGGCCGGTGATCGCGCTGGCGATGGGCGACCCGGCCGGCATCAGTCCCGAGCTGACCGCGAAGCTGGTGGCGCTCGCGGAGACGCGGGCAGCCGCGCGGCTTGTCGTCATCGGCGACAAGCGGGTGTTCGACGCGGGCGCCGCGGTGGCCGGCGTCGCCGTCGACATCGACGTCGTCGGCCCGGCCGATCCGCTGCCGCGCGAGGCCGGGCGGCCGCTGTTCGTCGACCTCGGTCATCTCGATCCGACGACGATCACCCGCGGCGTCGCGTCGCGTGCCGGCGGCGAGTCGGCGCTCGCCAACTACCGGCATGCGCTGAAGCTGGCGCAGGCCGGCACGGCCGACGCCGTGTGCTTCACGCCTTTCAACAAGCACGCGATGCGGCTCGCCCATCCGCCCTACGACGACGAGATCGGCTACACCGCGGGCGTGCTCGGCACCTCCGGGCCGGCGACCGAGTTCAACATCCTCCAAGGCCTATGGAACGCCCGCGTCACCTCGCACGTGCCGATGGCGACGATGCCCGCGCTGCTCACCACCGGCGGCATCGTCCAGGCGCTCGAGCTCGCGAACACCGCGCTCGCCGCGGCCGGCTTCGCGCCGCCGCGCATCGCCGTGGCCGCGCTCAACCCGCACGCCGGCGACGGCGGCAACTTCGGCCGCGAGGAGATCGACATCATCGCGCCGGCGGTGAAGATCGCGCAGGCGGCCGGCATCCGCGCCGAAGGCCCGTTTCCCGCCGACACCGTGTTCGTCCGCGCGCGCCGCGGCGACCACGACGCAGTGCTGACGATGTACCACGACCAGGGGCAGATCGCGATGAAGCTGCTGGGGTTCGAGAGCGGCGTCACGCTGCTCGGCGGCTTCCCGTTCCCGATCTGCACGCCGGCGCACGGCACCGCCTACGACATCGCGGGGCGCGGCATCGCCGACATCGGCGCGACGCGCGCGGCGGTGCTGCTGGCCGTGGAGATGGCCCGGCGCAAGGGCGCGTAGCGACGCAATCACCCGATCGCGCGATCGCCACATCGCGTAGCCCGGCGTTGAGCGGAGCGAAACCCGGGGCAATCCTGCCCATTGCCACGCCCACCCGGGTTTCGCTCCGCTCAACGCCGGGCTACGCGGACTTTGCCCGCTGCCGGCGCGCGACGAGTGCGGTCATCGCGCCGCCGCCCTGCTGGCCTCTTACACGTTTCGATTTCTGCGCAATGCCGCCCGGATCAGCTGGCGCGTGAAGCCGGCGTGGCCTTCCGGATCGTGGGCGAGACAGAGGTCGGCGCTGCCGGGCGCGTCGGGCGGATAGTAGACGCCGCAGTTCGGATTGATCTCCAGCATGAACGGCGTGCCGGCGCGGTCGACGCGCAGGTCGCAGCGGCCGAAGCTCGCGCCCCCGAGCGCCACGAAGAAGCGGGCGGACTCGTCGCGCAGGCGGGCATCGAGCACCGGATCCTCGACGCGCACCGCCGCCATCCTGTCGTACTCGACCCATTTCATGCGCGCGTGCTTGAAGGTCTCGCCTTCCGGAAAGCGATACTGGATCGGCGCGTAGGTCCTGGGGCGCGCCGGGTCGTCCGGATTCTCCGCCACGAGGACCGTGCACTCCGTGCCTTCGATGAATTCCTCGATCAGCGCTGCGCCGTGCCGCCGCATGATCTTGCGCGCCTGCCGGCGCAGGCCGGCCGGCGTGCAGACGCGCGAGCGGCGGGACAGGTCGACGCTCGAATAGCTGCTGTAGTGCTTGACGAAGAGCGGAAAGCGCAGCCGCGCGGCGGCGCGCTCGACGTCCGCCTCGCTGCGCGCCATGACGAACGCGGGGGTGGCGATGCCCTCGGCGCGGCAGGCGAGCTTCATCGCCTCGCGCGAGGGCTCGTAGAAGCCGGACGTGGCGCCGGTGAACGCGACGCCGTGCGCTTCCAGCGTGCGCACGACCTCGATGCCCGGGCTGTCCTGGTCGGCGGCTCCGTCGCAGAGGTTGAAGAAGACGTCGTACCCCTCCTCGATCCGGCGGACGACCTGCTCGACCGACGTCGCCTTGGTCAGGCACTCGACGTGCCAATCCGCGTCGGGGTAGTAAGGCCGCGGATCGCACGGCCAGTCGCCGGCGGGGAAAGGGACGGCGAAGAGATCCTGGTTGGTGAGAAGGCAGATCCGCATGCGGGCATTCTATTAGACTGGATTGCGATCGGTGCGTTGCGTAGCATCGCGTAGCAGCTTGAATCCTGGCCCGCCGCCGGCGATGTCCAGAGCGTCCGGGCGATCTCGGCCGGACCGGCAGATCGCCGCCCCGACGTTACTTCCCCAAGGAGAGCAGAGCCATGGACATCGACCTATCGGCCCGAGGTCGCGACCTGCGCGACCGTGTGGACGCCTTCATGCGCGAGCATGTCTTCCCGAACGAGCCGCGCTACGACGCGGAGCTCGAGCAGAACACCCGCCGCAACGCGCGCTGGACCCCGCTCGAGCTCGTCGAGGAGCTCAAGGCGCGCGCCCGCGCCGCCGGCCTGTGGAACCTCTTCCTGCCGGCCTCCGAGCACGGCGCCGGCCTGACCAACCTCGAATACGCGCCGCTGGCCGAGCTGATGGGCCACGTGCACTGGGCCTCCGAGGTGTTCAACTGCTCCGCGCCGGACACCGGCAACATGGAGACGCTCGAGCGCTACGGGACGCCCGAGCAGAAAGCGCGGTGGCTGGCGCCGCTCCTCGCCGGCGAGATCCGCTCCGCGTTCGCGATGACCGAGCCCGACGTCGCGTCCTCCGACGCCACGAACATCCGCACGTCGATGCGGCGCGCCGGCGGCGAGTACGTGATCAACGGGCGCAAGTGGTGGACCTCCGGCGCCGGCGACCCGCGCTGCAGGGTCTACATCGTGATGGGGAAGACGGACCCCGGCGCCGCGAAGCACCAGCAGCAGTCGATGATCCTGGTGCCCGCCGACACGCCGGGCGTGAAGGTCATCCGCGCGCTCAACGTCTTCGGCTACGACGATGCGCCGCACGGCCACATGGAGGTCGGGTTCGACGACGTGCGGGTGCCGGTCGGCAACATGCTGCTCGGCGAAGGGCGCGGCTTCGAGATCGCGCAGGGGCGGCTCGGGCCGGGCCGCATCCACCACTGCATGCGCTCGGTCGGCATGGCCGAGCGGGCGCTCGCGCTGATGTGCAAGCGGTTGACGACGCGCGTGGCCTTCGGCGGGACCATCGCGCGGCAGACGGTGTGGCAGGAGCGCATCGCGAACGCCCGCTGCATGATCGACCAGGCGCGGCTGCTCACGCTCCACGCCGCCCGGCTGATGGACGTCGCGGGGAACAAGGCGGCGAAAGCCGAGATCGCGATGATCAAGGTCGTCGCGCCCAACGTCGCCTGCACCGTCCTCGACTGGGCGATCCAGGCTTACGGCGCCGCCGGCGTTTCCGACGACTTTCCGCTCGCCTACGCCTATTGCCGGCAGCGCACGCTGCGCTTCGCCGATGGCCCCGACGAGGTCCACCGCAACGCGATCGCGCGGCTGGAGCTGGGTAAGCACGCGCAGGCGTGACGCGGCGGTCGCCCCGGCAGCCAGGAACGCCGTGTGCTCGCGCCGCGCGCTATCGCAGGGGCGGGCTCAGACGTTGTGCGCTTCGATGATGCGCGCGATCACGCGGATTTCCCTTGCGCAGTCGCCGCTGAACGGGCCGCCGGCGTCGATGAATTGCCGGTTGGCGTGGATGGCGTACGCTGCGCACGCGGGACTCTGCAGCAGCGCGACGCTGCGCGCGTCGTCCGCGTCGTCGTCCGACCTGACCAGCGCGAAGAACAGTCCGAACGTCCCGCCGGAGCGCCCGCGCATGAACTCGCTGAAGTCGGTGAACAGGTCGATGCGCGCGCTGCGTTCCCGTTGAAGATCGTCCATGCCCATGACGGGGTGGATGTAGACGTAGACCTTCCGCCTGTCCCGCGCCAGCAGGTCGAGCGGCCTTGCGGCCCGGCGCGCGAATGCGTCGCGGTCGTCGGCGCTGGACAGGTCGTGGTGCGTCAGCGCCAACTGCTGGTGATACGTCGAGCGTTCGATGAACGGGCGTTTTGAATCCGGCTTCGCGGCGTCCCGGTAGTGCCGGTTGACGCTCGGGGTTTCGTTGCCCCAGAACTCGAAGACGTCGTCGACGATGTCGACCGTCACCGTGGTCATCCTGACGTAGTTCGCCGGGTCCAGGAAGGCACCGAAGCCGTTCTGCAGACAATCCTTGACGACGGGCAGCTGGCACACGATCGAATCGAACGGCACCGACGCGCGCGGCAGGCGGCAATGGTCGATCACGCCCGCGCTCGAGCAGCGGTGACCCAGGGAGATGAATATCGTGTCGTCGTTCGGCATGAACGATGCCTCCGGCAGTGCTGGCCGCGCCGCCGGGCAAGGGGCCGTCTGCGCCTCGAGCCGACCCGCGTGCCCGGGCGTCGCGGCATCTACCGTGGCGGCAGGGCGCCGGGGCCTCCCGGTTCGGCGAATCGACGCGAAACGGCACGAACGCCTGCATACTATCGCGGAGCATGAGTACGAGGGCAATCGCTCCACGTCCAATTCGTGCGCTGCGCGGTCGAACCGGACGATGTTCTCACGCAATCCTGCAACATGAGCGCTGAAAAAACAAACAGTTGCGACCACCGCCTCTGCGTCGCCCCGATGATGGACTGGACCGACCGGCACTGCCGGTACTTCCTGCGCCTCGTCACCAGGCACGCGTGGCTCTATACCGAGATGGTGACCACCGGCGCGCTGCTGCACGGCGACGTCCCGCGCCATCTCGACTTCGACCCCGCCGAGCATCCGGTGGCGCTGCAGCTGGGCGGCAGCGATCCCGCGGCGCTCGCGAAGTGCGCGAAGCTGGGCGAGGACTGGGGCTACGACGAGATCAACCTCAACGTCGGCTGCCCGTCCGAGCGCGTGCAGACCGGCAGCTTCGGCGCGTGCCTGATGGCGGAGCCGGCGCTCGTCGCCGACTGCGTGCGCGCGATGCGCGACGCCGTGGCGATTCCCGTTACCGTCAAGCACCGCATCGGGCTCGACCGCAACGAGGACTACGACTTCGTCCGCGATTTCGTCGGCACCGTGGCGGCGGGCGGCTGCGACCTCTTCATCGTCCATGCGCGCAACGCCGTGCTGAAGGGCCTTTCGCCGAAGGAGAACCGCGAGGTGCCGCCGCTGCGCTACGAGGTCGTGCACCGGCTGAAGCGCGAGTTCCCCGCGCTGACCTTCGTCACCAACGGCGGGCTCACGCGCTGGGACGCGATCGAGCGCGAGCTGGCGCACGTCGACGGCGTCATGCTGGGCCGCGCCGCGTACCACGATCCGTGGCTGCTGGCGCAGGCCGACTGGCGGGTGTACGGCGACGACGCGCCGGCGCGCTCGCGCGCCGACGTGCTGCGCGCGCTGATTCCGTACGCGGAAGCCCAGCTGCGGCGCGGGACCGCGTTGCGCGCGATCGCGTGCCACGTGCTGGGCCTCTATCACGGGCAGTCGGGCGGGCGGCGCTTCCGGCAGATCCTGTCCGACTCGGTCAAGCTGAAGGGGGCGGGGCCGGAACTGTTTCTCGAGGCGCTGGCGGCCGTCGAGCCGGTCGCGGCGGACGCGCTTGCGGACGCGGCCTGATTCACTGGTAATCTGGTGACTTGGGCCCCACTGCGAATGAAGATCAAGCCATGAACCGACGTCGCCCCAAGGCCGGGGCACCCGCGCGCCGGCCGTCCGGGGATCACGCGCTTTCGGATTTCGTCCCGCGCTACTACCAGGTCTACGTCGTGCTCCAGCAGCGCATTCGCGACGGCGAATGGAGCGCGGACGCCGCGATGCCGACGGAGCAGGAGTTCGCCGCCAGATTCGGCGTCTCGCGGGTCACCATCCGGAAGGCGCTCAACATGCTGGAGGAGGAGAAGCTCATCCTGCGCCAGCAGGGGCGCGGCACCTTCGCGCTCGCGCCGGCGCGCAGCAGCACGCGCGCGAACTTCAGCGGCTTCCTCGAGAGCATCGTCGACGTCGAGAAGCGGACCCGGGTGCGCATCCTGCAGTTCGAGAACGTCGTGCTTCCCTACGACGTCGCCGAGCTGCTCGAAGTCCCGCGCGGGGCGCGCGGCCTGAAGATCGTGCGCGTGCGCGCCGACAACGACACGCCGTTCTCGTTCTCCACCTGCTACGTGCCTGAGCCGGAGGCGGACGCGATGACGCAGGAGTCGCTCGGCAATCGCACCGTGCTCGCGACGCTTTCCGCTGCCGGCGTGGTCCCCGCGACCGCGGAGCAGCGCCTCGGCGCGACGGTGGCCGACGTCGACGTCGCCCGCCACCTGAAGATCGAGGTGAGCGCGCCGCTGATCACGCTGCAGCGCCTGGTGCGCGGCGAGGACAAGCGCCCGATCGAGCTGATCCGCGCGGTCTACCGGCCCGACAAGTACGAGTATCGCGTCACGCTCTCGCGCGACAGCGGCGGCGAAGCGCCGCGGTGGATCACGACGAGCTAGCGCGCGCGTAGCCCGGGTTGAGCCGGAGGCGAAACCCGGGTGGTCACAGCAAGGGACACGGTTGCCCCGGGTTTCGCCTCCGGTTACTCAACCCGGGCTACGCGCGTACGCACCGCGGGCGTAAGCCCCGATCGCTGCCGTCACTGCGGCGAGCGTCGCGGCGACGTCCTCGTCCGTGTGCGCGGTGGACAGGTACATCACGCCTCGCGGTAGGGTGGCCACGCCGTGGCGCAGCAGCAGCGCGGTGAAGTCGAGCGTGCGCTCCCTGTCCACGCGTGGCAGGTCGGCGAGCGTGGGCACGGCATCGGCGCCGGCGAACAGCTGCACGCAAGGCCCGACGCAGTTGGCGGTCAGCGCCACGCCCGCCTGCCTTGCCGTCCGGCGCACGTGCTCGGCGATCGCCAGCGCATGGGCGTCCATCCGCGGATAGCACTCGTGCGCGTGCGCCGACAGGTAATCGAGACAGGCGACGGCCGCCGCCGTCGCGATCGGGTTGCCGTTGTACGTGCCGCGATGGTTGACCGCGCCGGAGAGCACCGGCGCCATCGCGGCGGCGCTGCCGGTGACGGCGCTGATCGGCAGCCCGGCGCCCAGCGCCTTGCCCAGCACCGTGAGGTCCGGCGTGACGCCGTAGCGCTGCTGCGCGCCGCCCAGCGCCAGGCGGAAGCCGGTGATGACCTCGTCGAAGATCAGCACCGTGCCGCTGGCGGCGGTCAGCTCGCGCACGCGCTGCAGCAGTCCTTCCGGCGGGGCGAAGCAGCCGGCGTTGATCGCCGCTGGTTCCATGATCACCGCGGCGACGTTGCCACGGAGCAACGCGGCGAGGCCGTCGACGTCGCCCCAGTCGAGCACCGACATGTGGCGCAGCGCGTCGGGGTCCTGCCCGCCGGTGGCCGGGCCGTCGCGTCCCGGCTCGGTGGCGAGGTGCAATTCGTCCGACCAGCCGTGGTAGTGGCACCGGTACTTGACCACCTGCAGGCGGCCGGTGAGCGCCCGCGCCACGCGCAGCGCGACCTCGCAGGCCTCGGTGCCGCTGCTGAGAAACGCGCTCACCCCGGCGCCGGGCACCATCCGCGCGAGCCGTTCGGCGAGCTCGACCTCGGCGCGGTGGACCGATCCGACGCGCAGGCCCGCCGCCATCTCCCGCTGCACGGCGTCGATGACGACCTGCGGGGAATGCCCGAGGATCAGCGGGCCGTAGCCGAGCGCGTAGTCGATGTAGGCGTTCCCGTCCACGTCGGTGACGCGCGCGCCTTCGGCCCGCGCCAGCGCCAGGGGCACCGGCCGCTGGGTGGCGCGCGGCGACGACGAGACGCCCCGCGCCAGCACCGGCAGCGCGCGCTCGCGGTGCGCGAACGAGCCCGCGAATGCGGTCTCGACCGCCGGGAGCGCCGGCGCGGTCGGTGCGATGCGGTCGCTCATCGGCGCTTGCTTGACCGGCTAGCCGCGCAGATTCGCGGCGAGCTCGGGCGACGCCCGCTCGAACCACGGCGAGCGGGGGCGCTGCGACGCCGTGCGCAGCAGCCACCACGCGCAGCACAGGTTCGACGACAGGATCGGCTTGCTGCCGGTGCCCCGCATCGCGACGATCGCCGGCAGCGTCAGCATGCCGGTGCCGCTCATCACCGTGGCGTCCACGCGCTCGTGGTCGACGCGGGTGAGGGCGGCGGCCACCTCGTCGTTGGTCAGCTGGTACGCGCGAAACGTCTCCGACACCTTGACGACCTGGACGACCTCGTGCCCGGCGTCGCGCCAGTAGGCGACGGCCTCGTCGGTCAGCCAGTCGGGGTAGGGCGAGAAGAGGCACAGCCGCTGCGCCCCGAGCGCGGCGAGGGCCTCGGCGATCGCGCGGCTCGCCGTGGTGACCGGCGTGCCGCCGGCAGTCGCGGTCAGCTCGCGCGCGAGCTCGATGTCGCCGGCGGTCAGCAAGCGGTAGGACGGGCCGGTCAGCCCGATCACCATCGCGGCGAGGCCGAGATCGCCGAACGCGGTCACCGACTCGCGGTAGTGCTCCAGATAGCGGCGGTTGCGCTCCTGCAGCGTGGTGCCCGGCATCACCGGGAAGCGGGCGGCATAGAGCGTCATCGCCGGCGAGAGCAGGCGCTGCAGCTCCGGCTCGACCGACGGATTGGCGGGCGGGACCAGCACGCCGGCCCACGGCACGGGGCGTACGGGATCGAGGAGGTCGGGCGGCATCGGGATCTCTGCGTCAGCGGGCGGCGGCCGGCACGGCCGTCATGTCGAGCATGGCCGTCGTCCGCAGGTACGAGCGCGCCTGCGCCGGGTCGGCCGCCATCGAACGTACCTGATCGAGCCACTTTTCGCCACCGGCGACGTTGCGGTCGGTGCGCGGGATCAGCATCTCGGTGGCGACACGGCGGCGCTCGTCGGCGGCGGCCTCGACTGCGGCAGGGCCGTCGCCGCGCAGTGCGCGGATGATCGCGAGCGCGACCCCGTAGGCGTCGTGGATGCCGCAGTTCATGTTCATGCCGCCGCGCGTGTTGGTGATGTGCGCGCTGTCGCCGGCGAGCACGACGCGGCCGGCGCGGTAGCTCGCCGCCACGCGCCGGCTGACGCCGTATATGTCCTTCGCGAGCACGGCGGGCAGGTGCTTGCAGTCCGGGATCGCTTCCTCGAGGCGCGCGAGGATCCACTCCGGCGCGAGCGCGGCCGCATCGTCGACCTCCTTCGCCACCCGGAGGATGATGCGCCAGCAGTCGCGCATGCGCAGGAAGCTCACCGACTTGCTGCCGTTGAACAGATACGTGACCGGGGCGATGCCCGGCAGCAGGGCATCGAGGTCGTCGTCGGTCATCACGCGCAGGATCTTGTCGGGGTAGTCCTCGCCTTCGAAGGCGATGCCGAGCGCGCGGCGGACGTCGCTGCGGCTGCCGTCCGCGCCGACCAGGTACGCGCCGGTGATCGCCTCCTCGGCGCCGGCGCGCCGGATGCGGACGGTGGCCGCGTCGCTCTCCTGCCCGACGTCGAGCACCTCGGCGTCGAACAGCACCCGCGCGTGGGCGTGGGCGCGCAGCCGCTCGAGCAGCAGTGGCGTGACCTGCGCCTGCTCGAGGTGCAGGCGGTAGGGGAACGCCGCCTCGCCGCGCAGCGCGTCCAGCGAGAACTCGGCGAAGACGCCGTCCTGTGCCGTCCTGTATTGCAGGCGGCGGACGATCTGGCCGCGGTCGCGCACGGCGTCGAGAACGCCCAGATGGTGCAGGATCGCGAGTGTCGGCGGATGAAACGTGGACGCCTTCGACGCGGCGCTCAGCTCCGCTGCGCTTCTCCAACACCGTGACCGGGATGCCGGCGTCGGCGAGGAGCAGCGCCGCGGTCAGGCCCACGGGCCCGGCGCCGGCGACGATGACGTGATCGCGGGCGGTCATTGGACTACCTTCGTGCTGGGAACGAAGGTATTCGTGCTTGGGGCGGCCCGGCGCGCTCATGAACGGCCCCCACACCCCCCGAGGGGGCGTAATTCGCGCTTGGGGCGGCCCGGCGCGCGCATGCGTTGCGGGTCCCCATGCGGTCGCCGGCGATCATGCGCGACTCGTCGCTCATGGCTTCGGGGCGTGGCCGCCGTACTTGCGGTCGAGCGCCTCAGTGGACAGCAGGCGCTGCTCGAGCGCGCGCGCGCCCTCGTAATCCATCAGCGCCATGATCGTCCTCGATGCCGCAGAGGAGGTCGGGCCGGTCGATCGGCTCGCCCGTCTCGATCACCTGCCGCATCAGCGTCAACGCGGTGCGTCATCGCCTGGATGGCCGCGGCCGGCAGCATCCGCGGCAGGCTGATGCGGCGCACGCCCAGCGCCTTCAGGCGCGCAACGGGATGAGCGGCGTGGTCGGCCGCGAGCGGATGCCGAAGCCCATGTTGATGGTGACCGGGACGCCGGCGGCGTCGATGATGCGGCGGATGTCGTCCTCGGTCTTCACGGCATCCGGAAAGATCATGTCGGCGCCGGCGTTCGCGTAGGCGCGGGCGCGCGCGGCGGCGCCTTCGATGCCCTCGAGCGCGATCGCGTCGGTGCGCGCGATGATGACGAAGTCGTCGTCGCGGCGCGCGAGGCACGCGGCCTCGATCTTCTTCACCATCTCCGCGACGGGCACGACCTCCTTGCCGCGTCATGTGCCCGCAGCGCTTCGGGCCACCTGGTCCTCGATGTTGACGCCGGCCACGCCGGCCTCCTCGAACCGCGCACCGCGTGGTGCACGTTGACCGGGTTGCCGTAGCCGTTGTCCGCGTCGGCGGTCAGCGGGATGTCGACGCAGCGCGCCAGGTTGCGGCAGTGGTCGACGTTCTCGGCGAGGCCCAGCACGCCGATGTCGGGGACGCCCAGCAGCGCGTTGGAAATCGCGGCGCCGCTGGTGGCGGCGGTCCGGAACCCGGCCTGCGCGACCAGCCGCGCGCTGTATCCGTCGTAGATGCCCGGCGCGACGATGAACTCGCCGGAGCGCAGCAGCTCGCGATAGATCCTGGCCTTGCTGGTCATGCCGGGCTCCGTTTCGGCGACGAAGCGCCGGGGCAGGGGGTGCGGATTCGTTGCCCGCTCATTAAGTGTGATGTATCATACATCATACCATATGGCCCGGGCAACCTGCCGGGCTCCACGGAGGGCGTAAGCAATGGGCTTGGCATGACAAGCGTGCCCGGGCCGGCGGCCCCGTGGCGCCGGCTGAACCGCGGCACCGTGCAGGCATGGTACTGCTGCATGCCGATGCGCTGGCTGCGCGGGGCGGCGACGTCGCCGTGCTGCCGTACGCGCTGCGGATTCTGGCCGAAAACGTCGCGCGCCATCTCGGCGCGACCGGCGCCGACGGCGAGGCGGCCCTGCGCGCGCTCGCGCGCTGGCCGCAGGCCGACGGCACCTCGGTGCCGCTCTTCCCCGGCCGGGTGATCCTCCCCGATTCGAGCGGCCTGCCGGTGCTGCTCGACCTCGCCGCGCTGCGCGACGCGGTCGCACGCGCCGGCGGCGACCCCGGACGCGTCGCGCCGCGGGTGCCGGTCGATTTCATCATCGACCATTCGCTGCAGGTCGATCGTGCCGGCAGCGTCGACGCCGCGCGCCTCAACCTCGCCCGCGAGTTCGAGCGCAACGGCGAGCGCTACCGCTTCGTCAAGTGGGCGCAGGCCTCGCTGGGCAACGTGCGGGTGTTCCCGCCGGGGACCGGCATCATCCACCAGGTCAATCTCGAGCACCTCGCGAGCGTGGTGGCGCAGCGCGACACCGCCGAGGGCACGGTGCTGTTTCCCGACTTCGTCATCGGCGGCGATTCGCACACGCCGATGGTCAACGGCCTCGGCGTGCTGGGCTGGGGCGTGGGCGGCCTCGATGCCGAGGCGATCCTGCTCGGGTATCCGAACCACATCGCGCTGCCGCGCGTGGTCGGCGTGCGGCTCATGGCCGGCTGCCGGCGGGCAGCACGACCACCGACCTCGTGCTGCTGGTGACGCAGCGTCTGCGTGCACACGGAGTCACGGGCCAATTCGTCGAGTTCCTCGGCCCTGCGGTCGCGTCGCTCACGGTCCCCGAACGGGCGACGCTCGCCAACATGGCGCCCGAGTACGGCGCCACCGTCGGGTTCTTTCCGGTCGACGGCGATACGCTCGCCTACCTGCGCGCGACCGGGCGCGATGCCGCGCACGTCGCGCGCGTCGAGGCGTACTGCCGCGTCAACGCGCTGTTTCGCGATGCCGATGCGCCCGAGCCGGCCTACAGCGCCGAGGTCGTCATCGACCTCGGCGACGCGTCGCCCACGCTCGCGGGGCCGAAGCGGCCGCAGGACCGCTTGCCTCTCGCGGCGGTGGCCGATGATTTCCGCGCCCGCCTGGCGCGCGGTTCTGGCGACGACGGGTTCGGCGTCGCCGTCGACCGCGACGCCGATGCCGCGGCGCGCAAGCGCAAGCGCAGGCAGCGGCGCCGCGCGCGATCGTCTCGATCACGGCAGCATCGTCGTCGCTGCGCTCACGTCGTGCACCAACACGTCCAATCCGTCGGTGATGATCGCCGCCGGCATCGTCGCGCGCAACGCGGTGGCGCGCGGGCTGCGGCCGCCGTCGTGGGTGAAGACCTCGCTCGCGCCCGGCTCGCAGGTGGTGACGCGCTACCTGGCGGCAGCGGGCCTGCTGGCGCCGCTGGAAGCGCTCGGCTTTCACGTCATCGGCTACGGCTGCACGACCTGCGGCGGCAAGTCCGGGCCGCTTGCGGGGGACGTGGCCGAGGCGATCGAGCGCGACGGCTTCGTCGTGGCAACGATCCTCTCCGGGAACCGCAACTTCGAAGGCCGCATCCATCGGCTGGCGCGCGCGAATTACATCGGCTCGCCGCCGCTGGTGGTCGCCTATGCGCTGGCCGGGCGCATCGACGTCGATCTCACCCGCGAGCCGCTCGGCCGCGATGGCGACGGCCGGCCGGTGATGCTCGCCGAGCTGTGGCCGCAGCCCGACGAGGTGACGCGGCACATGGCGGCCGCCGCGGACCCGGCGCTGTATCGGGCGGTGTATGACGATGCGGAGCACGGACCCGCGCCGTGGCGGGAGCTCAGCCGCGGCGGCAAGCGAGCGCTTCGGCTGGGACCCGGCATCGAGCTACCTGGTCGAGCCGCCCTTCGTCGCCGGCGTCGTGGACGGCGAGCCGCTGCCCGAAACGCTCGATGGCGCCCGCGTCCTGGCGGCTTTCGGCGATGCGCTGACCACCGATCACATCTCGCCGAGCGGCGAGATTCCGGCCGACAGTGCGGCAGGGCGCTATCTGGTCGGACTCGGCATCGCGCCCGCGCAATTCAATTCGTACGTCGGCCGGCGCTGCAACCACGAGGTCATGGCGCGCGGCACGTTCGCCAACGTGCGCATCCGCAACCTTCTGGTTCCGGGCGTCGAGGGCGGGACGACGCGCAAGTTCCCCGGCAACGCGCTGCTCCCGATCCACGAGGCGTCCCGTGCCTACCGCGCGGAAGGCACGCCGCTCGTCGTGCTCGGCGGGCGCGACTACGGCGCCGGCAGCAGCCGCGACTGGGCCGCCAAGGGCACTGCGCTCCTCGGCGTGCGGGCGGTGCTGGCCGAGTCGTTCGAGCGCATCCATCGCGCGAACCTCGTCAGCATGGGCGTGGTGCCGCTGCGCTTTGCCCAAGAGCGAGGGCTGGCGCGCGCTGGGCCTCACGGGCAGCGAGCGGCTCTCGCTGCAGGGCTTGCGCGCCGCCGTGCTGACGGGCACGCCGGTGACCGTGGTGGCCGAGCGCGACGACGCGACGCTGCGCTTTGCCGTGACGGCCGACATCCACACGGCGTCCGAGCGCGAGCATCCTCGTGGACGGCGGGATGCTGCCCTCGGTGATGAAGAACTTCGCGCGCGCCGGCGCTCGAGCATTCCGCATGAAGCTCGACCTGCTGCTGCGCAACGGGCTGCTCGTGCTGCCGGACTTCGGCACGGTCGCGGGCGGCGTCGGCATCAAGGACGGCCGCATCGCGGCGATCCTGGCGCCGGACGCGGCCTTGCCGGCCGAGGAGGTGATCGACTGCGCCGGGCGCTGGATCATGCCGGGCGTCATCGACCCGCACGTGCACTTCGGCTTCGGCTCGCCGGAGACCGACTTCCTGACCGAGTCGCGCTCGGCGGCGCTGGGCGGCGTGACCTCGGTGCTGTCGTTCTACCGGACCGCCGATTTCCGCACCGCCTTCGACGCGTATCGCGCGCGGGCCGAGGCGCAGAGCTGCATCGACTTCGGCCTGCACTTCGGCATCACCAGCCACCTGCACGTGGAGACGCTGGCCGAGTGCTCGCAGCGCTTCGGCGTGTCGTCGTACAAGCTCTACCTCATGTACAAGGGCGCCGCCGGACTGGCGCAGGGCTTCACCGAGATCGACGATGCGCTGCTCTACGCGGCGGCGCGCGCGACGGCGGCGATCGACGGCGCGGTGCTGGGCGTGCACTGCGAGAACGTCGAGGTGATCCCCTTCCTGCGCGAGCCGCTGCGTCTTGCCGGCCGCGACGATCTCGCCGCCTGGAACGAGCAGAGCCCCGATTTCCTCGAGGCCGAGAACGTGCATCGCGCGTGCTACTTCGCCGGGCAAGGTCGGGCGCCCCGGTCAACATCGTCCACCTGTCCTCGCGCGAGGCGCTGGACGAGGCCCGCCGTCACCAGCGCATCAACGCGGCGCCGGTGTACGTCGAGACCTGCCCGCACTACCTGTTCCTCGACGACGCCGCGCCGGCCGGCGTGCTGGCGAAGGTCAATCCGCCGATCCGCAGCCGCGACGACGTCGACGCGCTGTGGGAGGGCATCGCCGACGGCTCGGTCACCACCGTCGGCACCGACCACGTGCCGCGCAAGCGCAGCACCAAGGAAGGCAAGGGCATCTGGGCGTCGAGCAACGGCTTTCCGGGGGTGGCCACGATGCTGCCGATCATGCTGCACGAGGGCTATCACCGCCGCGGCATCGCGCCGGAGCGCATCGCCGCGGTGCTCTCGGCCAATGCCGCGCGCATCTACAACCTGCCGGGCAAGGGCGCGATCGCCGTCGGCCGCGACGCCGACCTCGTCGTGGTCGACCCCGAGCTCACGCGCATCGTCGATCCGGCGGAGCTCGGCTCGCACGCCGATTATTCGCCGTACGAAGGCATGGCGCTGAAGGGCTGGCCGGTGATGACGCTGGTGCGCGGCCGCAAGGTGATGGTCGACGGCCGGATCACCGAGGCCGCGCTGCAGCAGCCGGGCGGGCGCTACCTCGTCCGTTCCGCAACCCCACATCATGAAGGAAGCGAACCTTGAGCACAGAGCGCATCTGGGACAGGTTCCTCACCGCCCGCGACCAGCAGGTGCTGGCGCAGTCGGGCTACGGCAAGCGCGGCGGCTTCGGCACGCGGCCGGCGCTGTTCATCATCGACGTGCAATACAATTTCTGCGGCGACCGGCCCGAGGACATCCTCGAGGGGCTGAAGCAGTACCGCACGCACTGCGGGCGCGAGGCCTGGGAGGCGGTGCGCCACATCGAGCCGCTGCTCGTGCAGGCGCGCGAGAAGAACCTGCCGGTGTTCTACACGGAGAGCGCGCGGCGCCCGGACATGGTCGACAGCGGCGTGCAGGTGGGCAAGAGCCACCGCGGCACCGAGCGCACGGTGCTGGAGGGCACGCACGCCACGCAGACGGTGGCGCCGCTCGCGCCGCGCGAGCAGGACATCCGCATCGGCAAGCGCAAGCCGTCGTGCTTCTTCGGCACCATCTTCATGAGCCACCTCAACTACTTCGACGTCGACACGCTGATCCTCACCGGCTGCACGACGTCGGGCTGCCTGCGCGCCACCGCGGTCGACGCGTACTCGTACAACTTCAAGGTGGTGATCCCGGAGGAGTGCGCGTTCGACCGCTTCGAGGCGAGCCACGCGATCAACCTGTTCGACCTCAACTGCAAGTACGCGGACGTGGTGCCGGCGGCCGAGGTGTCGTCGTACCTGTCGGCGCAGCCCGTGCGCGCACCGATGGCCGCGCCGGCCGGGGCGTGAGTCTGCGCGTCGTGCCACCCCCGCGTCCTGATACGATTCGGCCATGACCACGAACCTCTTCCCCCACTCCGCGACCGCGCGTCTTGCGCTCGTCGCCGGCGCGTTCGCGCTCGCCGCGCTCGTCTCGCCCGCGCCCGCTGCGGCGCAGGGCACGTATCCCGACAAGCCTGTCCGCCTGATCGTCGCGTTCCCGCCCGGCGGCAGCACCGACATCGTCGCCCGCCTCGTCGCGCAGAAGGTCTCGCTGATGTGGGGCGGCAAGTCGATCGTCGTCGACAACAAGGCGGGCGCCTCCGGCACGATCGGCACCGGCGAGGGCATCGCCGCGGCGCCAGACGGCTACACGCTGACCGTCGGCAACAGCCAGACGCACGGCACCAACGCGACGCTGTTCCCCAACCTCAAGTACGACCTCGTCAAGGACGTCACGCCGATCGCGATGCTGGCGCGCACCAAGAACGTGCTGGTGGTGTCCGGCAACTCGCCGTACAGGACGGTGGAGGACCTGCTGAAGGCCGGCAAGACCAAGCCGCTGAGCTACGCCTCGGTGGGCAACGGCGCGTCGTCGCACATCATCGGCGAGTTCATCAGCAAGCAGTACAAGCTCGACGCGGTCCACGTCCCGTACAAGGGCGCCGCACCGGCGATGACCGACCTGCTCGGGGGCCAGGTCGACTTCATGGCGGCGACGTACGGCAGCGTCGCGAACTACGCGAAGGAGGGGCGGCTGCGCATCCTCGCCGTCTCCGACGAGGAGCGCGATCCGCGCCTGCCCGGAATCCCGACGTTCAAGGAAGTGGGCCTGCCGTCGCTCGCGCTGGACACGACCGTCGGCATCTACGGCCCCGCCGGGCTGCCGCCCGCGATCGTCGCCCAATGGAGCGACGCGATCGGTCGCGTGGCGAAGATGCCCGACGTGGCGGCCACGCTGGAATCGGCCGGCTTCGACGTCTGGTACAAGCCGGCGAGCGAGATGGAGGCCTACCATCGCGCGGAAGTGCCCCGCCTCGGCAAGATCATCACGCAGGCGAACGTCCAGATGAACTAGGCGCGCTGCGCCTGCCGCGCGCGCCTGGTTGCAGCCGGACGAACCGTCGCATGTCCAGCGATCCATCGCTCGCTTTCCTCGGTGCGGCGGAACTCGCGCACGCCTACCGTGCGCGGACCGTCTCCCCGGTCGAGGTTGTCCGCGCCTGCCTCGCGGCGATCGCGGCGCGCAACTCCGAACTCAACGCCTTCGTCGTCGTCGACGCCGAGGGCGCCCTCGGGGCGGCGCGTGCGTCGGAGGCGCGCTGGGTCGCCGGCACGCCGCTCGGCGCGCTCGACGGCGTTCCGGTCACGGTGAAGGACCTGTGCCCGGCGCGCGGCCTGCCTGCGCGCAGCGGCTCGCTCACCACGTCTGCCGCGCCGGCCACGACGGACGCGCCCGCCGTGGCGCGGCTGGCGGAGGCCGGCGCCATCCTCCTCGGCAAGACCGCGACGTGCGAGTTCGGGTGGAAGGGCGTCACCGACAGTCCGCTCGGCGGCGTGAGCCGCAATCCCTGGAACCCGCAGCGCACCTGCGGCGGCAGCAGCGGCGGCGCGGCGATTGCCGCCGCCATCGGAATGGGCGTGCTGCACCTCGGCTCCGACGGCGCCGGCTCGATCCGCATCCCCGCGGCGTTCTGCGGCGTCTACGGTTTCAAGGCGACCTTCGGCCGCGTGCCGAGCTATCCGCCCGGGCGCCTCGCGCTCGGCCACTACGGCCCGCTGACGCGCAGCGTGCGCGATGCGGCGCTGATGCTCGACTGCATCACGCGGCCCGACGCGCGCGACGCTCTGGCGCTGCCTTACACGCAGGTCGATTACTGCGCGGGTCTCGACGACGGCGTGCGCGGCCTGCGTGTCGCGTGGTGCCCCACGCTATGCGGTGCGCGCCCGGACGCCGAGGTGGCACGGCTCGCCGCCGACGCCGTGCGCGCGCTCGTCGATCTCGGCGCGATCGTCACCGAGGTCGACTCGCCGCTCGCCAGTCCGCGCGCGCATTTCGACGTGCTGTGGGCGGCGAGCATGGCGCAGCTCTATCGCAAGGTGCCGCAGGATCGGCGCGCATTGCTCGATCCCGGCTTCGCGGCGGTCGCGCAGGCGGGGCTGGCATTGGACGCCAACCGGCTGCTCGACGCCGTCGCGGCGCGGCTGGCCGACGGCACGACGATGGGCCTCTTCCACGCGGAGTACGATCTGCTCGCGACCCCGCAGATGCCCACCACCGCCATCGCCGCGGGCGTGGACTTTCCGCCCGGGCAGGGCATGGCGTCGTGGCTCGACTGGTCGCCGTACGCCTATCCGTTCAACTGGACGCAGCAGCCGGCGGCCGCGATTCCGTGCGGCCTTGCTGCCGATGGCCTCCCCGTCGCGCTGCAGCTGGTGGGCGCCCGCTTTGCCGAAGCGACGATCCTGCGCGCGAGCCGGGCGCTGGAGAGCGCGCGGCCGTTCCCGAGCCTCGCCGCGCATGCCTGACCCTTCGTCACCGCTGCCTGTCCACATCCTGACCGGCTTCCTCGGCAGCGGCAAGACCACGCTGCTCTCGCGCCTCCTGCGCGATCCGGCGCTCGCCGATACGGCGGTCGTGATCAACGAGCTGGGCGAGGTCGGCCTCGATCACCTGCTGGTGGACCGCGGCAGCGAGGATGGCGTCGTGCTCCTCGACTCCGGATGCCTGTGCTGCGCGCTCGGCAACTCGCTGCAGGAGACGCTGGAGGCCTTGCACTACCGCCGACAGCGGGGAGAGCTGCCGGCGTTCGCGCGCGTGGTCGTCGAGACCACGGGCGTCGCCGATCCCGGGCCCATCGCTGCGACGCTGTCGGCGGACAGCGCGATTGCGCGGCACTACAGGCTGGGCAGCATCGTCACCGTCGTCGATGCGGTGCACGGCGGCGCGCAGTTGGAGCGCTTCGACGAGGCGCGGCGGCAGGTGGCGGTGGCGGACCGGCTGGTCGTCAGCAAGGGAGATCTCGCCGATGGCGGCTTGGTCGCGCGGCTCGATGCGGATCTCGCCGTTCGCAATCCGCACGCGGCGCGCCTGGCGGCGGTGAACGGGGTTGTGGCGGCGGATCACGTGATCGTCGATGCGGTGGAACCGCAGGCGTTGCGGCTATTGGCGTTCGCGGAAGGCGCCCCGCCGCCCCGGCACGGTGGCGCAGCGCACGCGCACGATGCCGCTGTCTCAGCCGGGGGCGGCGCCCATGTCCATCTCGACGAGCACGGGATCGCGTCGACGACCATCCGGCTGGCAGCGCCCCTCGATTGGCCGCTTTATGCGGACTGGGTGCACTGGATGCAGCGCGCCTTCGGCGGCGGACTTCTGCGGATGAAGGGCGCCGTGCGGATGGCCGACGGTGACGTGCGCGCGCTGCACGCGGTGATGCAACTGTTCAGCGCCCCGCGCGAGTTGCCGGGGCTGCCGCCCGAACTCGGCAACGGGGTGATCGTCCTGATCACGCAGGAAGTCGCGCCGTCACTCCTGGACGAGGCACGCCGGCGCCTGTCGCGCGCCTGAATCGCGAGTCGGTGCGGTTCGAGCGGTCACAGGCGATCGAGCGGGCTGATGACGCCGCGACCGCCGCGGTTCAGCACGTGGGTACTTGCGGTCAAGGGCGGTCGGCAGCCCCACGGCGCCGTGGCCGTCCGCGAGATCGAATTCGTGCAGTTCGCGAACACGCTCGATATGCGCGCATAACGGGGCGTCGACGGAGCGAGGAAGCATCGCCATCCGATCCTTGGCGCCTTTGCCGTCGCGAACGATGATTTCATGACGCGCGAACTCGACGTCCTTCACCCGCAGGCGCAACGCCTCCATGAGGCGCATCCCGGTGCCGTACAGGAGCCGACCGATCAGGAGGTGGGTTCCGTTCAATCGCTCGAGCACGCTGGCAACCTCATCGCGGGTCAACACGACCGGAAGGCGGGCAGGCGTCCGTGCCTGCTCGACGCCGTCGAGCCACGGCAACTCGAAAACCGGGACGTGCTTGTACATGAACAGCAGCGCGCTCTTGGCTTGGTTTTGCGTGGACGCCGCGACATGCTGCTTGACCGCCAAGTGGGTCAGAAATGACTCCACCTCGGCCGCCGCCATCGTTTCGGGGTGCCGCTTGCCATGGAAAAGGACGAAGCGTTTAATCCAGTCGACGTAGGCTTGCTCGGTGCGCAGGCTGTAGTGTTTGAGGCGAATACAACCGCGGACGCGGTCGAGGAGACGGGGAGCGGGCAGATGATCCATTTCGCAGCGAGTCTTCGGCACGCCTAATGGAGCCCTGGGGCGTTGATTCTGCGACGAATTGATTGCACCGTGGATCGGACATTCGGTCGATTGACGCATTGGAAGGCGTCGATTCGGTTGTCTACCTCTTGTTAGGCGGTACGATGCCCGCAACCGCTGGTCTCGCAAAACTTCACTTCGGCGCCAAGCCGAGAACTCAGGAGACAAGGGATGTTCAGTCACGTGATGGTCGGTTCGAACGACATCGAACGCTCAAAGCGGTTTTATGACGCTGTGCCCGGTGTACTTGGAGCAGGAGAGCCACTGCGAAACATGGCGAAGACCGGACACACTCGTCTGTTCTACCGGCACGATGGCGAAACGTTCTGTGTCAGCGAACCTATCAACGGCGAGGTTGCAACCTTCGCCAATGGTGGCACCATTGGCTTCAAATGCACTTCGCCTGAGCAGGTCCGCGCGTTTCACGACACGGCAATGGCGCACGGTGGCACCTCGATCGAAGATGCTCCTGGCCTGCGCGAGGGCAAGTTGGGTGCGATGTACTTGTCCTATGTGCGAGATCCAGACGGCAATAAGCTCTGCGCGCTTCACCGGCCCAAGGCCAATCTGTGAGCAACTGCCGCCACCTTCAGCGAGTCCGCGAGTGCCGCCTAACCCGGCGCTCAACCGGACGCACGCCGGCGGTCATCGATTGCGGAACTTTTCCAGTTCCAGCGCCGGCGTGCGCCGGTTAGCTCTGCGTTGGGCCTCATGAGCGAGATAGGTGCGGGAGTATCATTGCTCATCCACAGGTTTCCGGAGACATTCCATGTCGAGCCAACTCGAAATTGTCGAGGCTGAAGCGCTGAAATTGTCAGCAGAGCAGCGGGCTCGCCTGGCCGATCGGTTGCTCGCGAGTCTGACCGAGGATGCGGAGGTCGAGGAAGCTTGGGCGATCGACGTGGACCGCCGCGTCGCGGCAATTGAAAGCGGGCGTGTGCAGCTCGTCCCGGCCGCCGAGGCCATCGCCCGCGCACGCGCCGCATTGAAGTGAATGTTGTCGTCGCTCCGGAAGCCGAGGCAGAGCTGACGGACGGCGCAATCTTCTACGCCAACGAGGCGAACGCTGAGCTGGGTCTCGCGTTCATTGCGGAATTCGAAAGCGCCCTATCCGTGCTGGCCGCGCATCCCCGCCTTGGCGCACCGTGGCGCGCAATGTTGCGGCGCTTTCCGCTGCGGCGGTTTCCATACAGCGTCATATTCTGGTCGCGAGCCTTGCGCGACCCGGCGGCAACGTCACCGGGCTTTCTCTGGCCAGTCCGGAGGTCGCCGCAAAGTACCTGTCGCTGCTGAAGGAGTTGCTACCGGGACTTCGGCGCATTGGCGTACTCGAGGTTTCGGCGAATCCATACTTTCGGGCCATGCGCGGGCAGTTCGAACACGCTTGTCGACAGCTCGGCCTCGAACCGATTTTCGTCGAAATTGCGGTAGCGGACGAGATCGGAGGTGCCATCGCACAAGTGGCGCGGCAGCGCGCTCAGGCGCTCGTGTTACGCGGCGACAGCTTCATCTCTGACCATCGAGTCGAAATCGCCGGCGCCGCGATGAAGCATGGCTTGCCGACAATGACCGAGTCACCCGACATCATGCGCGACTCCGGCGTGCTGGCCTCCTACTCCTTGACCGAGGTCGAGGCGGAACGCCGAGCCGCAAGCTACGTCGACCGGATCCTCCGTGGGGCGAGGCCCGCAGATCTCCCAGTCGAGCAGCCTACGAAATTTGAATTGGTGATCAATCTCAGGACCGCGCGGGCGCTCGCCCTCACGATTCCACATTCTGTGCTGTTGCGCGCTGATGCGGTGATTCAGTGAAGCTTGACGCCCAACCCGGCGTTCAACTCGGACGCCCCGCGTGCGGGCGCTGCGCGCGCCGCAGCGGGCCGCCGGTTAACTGGTACGTTAGGCCGCGGTTCGAGCGAATCCCTCGAGCAAGCGCATAATTCTCTGCGTGAAAGTTAGGGAGATTCTCCGGCTGCTCGCGGACGACGGCTTGGTCTTGGTCGCGACGCGCGGCAGTTATCGTCAATTCAAGCCTCCGGTGAAGCACGGACGAGTTACGGTCCCGGGTAAGCCCAGCGATGAGGTTGCTCCCGGCACGCTTAGTAGCATCCGGAAGCAGGCAGGCTTCAGGAAGTGAGGTCAACAATGCGCTACGCAATCGTTATCGAGAACGCTGGGCCCAATTTCTCCGCATATGTACCGGATCTCCCTGGCTGCATTGCCACCGGCGCCACTGTCGAAGAAGTTGAACGGGAAATCCGCGAGGCCATTGAGTTTCATTTGGAAGGCCTTCGCGAGGATGGATCTCCGATTCCAGCTCCGTCCAGTGCTGTCCGGTACGTCGACATCGCGGCCTAACCCGGCGTTCAACCGGACCCGCCGGTGCGGGCCTTCAACTTGTCGCGCATCGACGCGTCGGGCCGGTTAACTGATAAGTTAGGCCTCAGAAGACGTGACCGCTACTCCGCTTCCACCCACAATCCAGTTTGAGCGTGCCTTCCTTGCAATGCTCGACGATTTCGACGCCCGGGAGCCTCACAACACCGAGTTCTACGCCCCCGCCCGTCGCGACTTTGGCGCTTACGTTCAAAGCCTCTGGGACGAGGAGGCTGGCATCAATCTCCCTGACGGATTCGTGCCCTGCACACATCGTTGGCTTGTCACCGCCGAGGGTGCTGTCGCGGGAGTTACACGTCTGCGGCACACCATTGACACTCCGTTCCTCGCAGCAAATGGCGGACATATCGGCTACGATGTCGCGCCGTCGCACCGCGGCAAGGGTCTTGGCCACATAGCGCTGGCAGTTGCTCTGGCTGAAGCGCGACGCATTGGCCTCAGAACGGTCTTACTCTACACAGCGGAGGACAACGCGCCGTCGCGTGCCACGATTGCACGAGCGGGAGGAGTGCTCGAGAGCATAGCCTACTCCGAGTTCTGGAAGGAGCCGTTGTGCAAATACTGGGTACCGGTACCGGCCGCGAGCTGAGGCCTAACCCGCTGGTCAACCGGGCCTACCTTCGGCAGGCCGGTTACCAGCAACGTTAGGCCTCGGAACCCCGCACCATGAATCTGGCTGCTGTTGAAATCAAGGCTTTCTTTCCTTCACGCGACTTCGAGAAGTCGAAGCAGTTCTACCTTGCGCTCGGGTTCGAGATCCCATGGACCTCGGAAGACCTTGCCTACGTGCGCTACGGAGAAACGAGCTTCCTGTTGCAGGCGTTCTACGAACCAGTGCACACGAGCAACTTCCAAATGCATCTACTGGTGAAGAATGTAGACGACTGGCATGCCCACGTACGCTCAATCGGGGTTCGTGATCGCTTTGGTGTGGGCGTTGGCGAACCTGAAGACAGACCATGGGGCATGCGCGACTTCACGCTCTTTGATCCAAGCGGGGTGCTGTGGCGCATTGCGCAGAACATTCCGCGCGAATCGGATGGATGAGCCAACCGAGGCCTAACCTGGCGGTCAACACGGCCGCCCGCCGGCGGGGCTTCGCCCGCGCCGGGGTCGCCGGTTGCCTTACTCGTTAGGCCGCAAACAAAGCCCTCTTGCTTGGCATGCCATATTGATGATATGCATAATATGGCATGTGGCGCATCGAGGAACATCGCCGAGTGGACAAACAGCTGTCCGCTTCGGTGCCCATCGAGATACTGAAGCGGTACGAAAAGTGGAAGGACATCGCAAGGCTGTCCGGGCCACGGGGATTGCGCATGATCAACGGATTCCATGATGAAGCGCTTTCCGGTGAATGGAAGGGCTATCGTTCCTCACGGCCTGGGCTTCAGTGGCGCGTAATCTATCGAGTTTCCGCCAGTGTCTTACTTGTTCAGGTCATTCAGGTGACGCCTCACGATTATCGGAGGCCTTAAGATGAAAGAGTTTCGCCCTGCCAAGAGTCGCGTCGATGTTTCTGTCGGAGAATCGGTTCGAATCCTGCGCGAACTCCAGGAACTCAGTCAGAGCCAATTGACCGAACTCACTGGCATTTCCCAGGCCACGATTTCCGCAATCGAGAATGGCCGAGTCAACCTTGGCGTCGAACGCGCCAAGGTTCTTGCTCGCGCCCTCAAGTGCCATCCTGCCGTCCTCGTTTTCCCCGGCTGGGAAGTTCCGCTTGAGTCGGCGGCCTAACCCGGCGTTCGAGGGGACGCGCCGGGGGATGGCTTCAACTCGGCGAGCGCCGTCGCAGCGCGCCCCTCAACTGGTACGTTAGGCGTCATGTGGCACGTCGTACACTCGCAACCCTTGGCATCTACCCAGGATTTGGGCTAACTGCCAGTCGGGATTGATCGTTGCCAATACCAGTCGCGCCAACCAACGGGAATACAGATGAACCGGCGTGAAACGGTAATTGCCCTCGCGGCGCTTGGCGCTCTGCCGTTCGCTGCCGAGGCGCAGCAGGCGGCCAAGGTCGCTCGAATTGGTTACCTGACGCCCAACCTGGCCGCTAGCCTCCACCTGCGTGAGGCCTTCGGTCAAGGGTTGCGTGACCTCGGCTACGTCGAAGGCCGCAACGTCGTAGTCGAATACCGGGATGCCGACGGGAAGCTCGAGCGGCTCCCCACTCTCGCGTCCGAACTGATTGCGCTCAAGGTTGATGTAATCGTGGCCCCAAACACAGTCGGCGTCCTGGCCGCCAAGCAAGCGACGAAGACTATCCCCATTGTTTTCGCTGTTACTGCCGATCCGGTTGGAAGTGGGCTCGTCACCAGCCTTGCACGGCCGGGCGGCTATGTCACAGGGTTGGCCATCCTCGCCCCGGAGCTTGTCGGCAAGCGTCTGGAGCTGCTGATGCAGGTGGTTCCGGGGGTCAGTCGGGTCGCTGTCCTCTGGCAGCCAGGGGGCCTCGGTGAACGCACGGAGAAGGACATGCTGACGGCTGCAGAAGTCGCCGCGCGGGCTCTTGGTGTGCGGCTTCAGTTCTTCGAGGCGCGAGGTCCGGAGGACTTCGACAGGGCTTTCTCGGACATGAGCAGCGCGCGCGCGGGCGCTCTGACTGTGCTGCCAAGCAACATGATGAATAACGAGCGAAGACGCCTCGTGGACCTGGCGGCAAAGTACCGGCTGCCTACGGTGTACCCGTGGCGGGAGGGTGTTGATGTCGGGGGTCTTATGGCCTATGGAGCGAACCTTGCGGATCTGGCTCGGCGCGCCGCCATCTACGTGGACAAGATTCTCAAAGGCGCCAAGCCTGCTGACCTCCCCGTCGAGCAGCCGACGAAGTTCGAACTGGTGATCAACCTCAAGACCGCCAGGACCCTCGGGCTGACGGTCCCGCCGCCGCTGCTGCAGCTCGCCGAGGTGATCCAGTGATGGATCGGCAGATGGCCACTGCTTGTCGAGTGCGAACTTGGCGGGGAGATTGACGCCCAACCCAACGCTCAACCGGACGGTCCGGCACGCGGCTCGTTTCTTGTCCGCGTCGGCGCAGCCCGCCGGTTAGCCGACACGTTAGCTGTCACGCTGCGAAGGTGCTACCATTTTTGTCATGATTGACTGGTCCTCTTGCCCAGCTGTAGAGCGAGACCCTGCGCGTGTCAGCGGCGCTTGGGTATTTCGCGGCTCCCGCGTACCCGTTTCCGCACTTTTCGAGAATCTCGAAGACGGTGCTCTGGTAACGCAATTCGTCGAATGGTTTCCCGGGGTGACATTGGAGCAGGCGCGGGCGGTACTCGATCACGCAGCGCGAAGCGCCCTTGCTCCCGCATAAGTGCGTGTACTTTTCGATCAAGGCACGCCCGCGCCCCTGCGTCACTCAATGATGCATCACGAGGTTTCCACCGCCTACGAGCGTGGCTGGGCGAAGCTGACGAACGGTGATTTGCTGGATGTGGCGGAGAAGGAAAGCTTCGAGGTCCTCGTCACGACCGACACCAACCTTCGGTACCAGCAAGATCTTGCGTCCCGTCGCATCGCCGTCGTAGTTCTATCATCGCCGAGTTGGCCGCGTATCCAGCGAGCGATCGGGTCCATTGTTCATGCGGTCGATCGGGCGTCCGTGGGCAGCTACACCGAGGTGGAGGTTCCATCACCCTGACGGCTAACTCGGCGTTCAACCGGACGTCCCGCAAGCGGGCCGCAGGTTAACTGGTACGTTAGGCATCTAGAGGTTGCGGCAATGAGCCAACATCCAATCGCGCTTCTGATCGAGAGAGCGGACAAAGCGATCAATGAGGAGGACTTCGACACTGTCGTCGATCTGTATGCCGAAGACGCGGTTCTCGTGATCAAACCCGGGACGAATGCTGTCGGAAAGATCGAGATCCGGCGTGCTATGGAGGCCATTGCGGCTCACTTTGATCGCTCGCTAGACGTGCGACAGGCCGGGATGGTGATTCTTGAGACTGCAGATACCGCGCTTGTTCTCGCCAAGACCATCGTTTCTGCAAGGAATCACCCGGCGGTGGAACGAAAGGCAACCTACGTGTTCAAGAAAGACGTTCACAATCGCTGGCTTTGTGCCGTCGACAACTCATATGGTCATGAGGTGTTGGGCGCCGATGCCTAACCTTGCGGTCAACCGGACGCGCCGGTGCGCGGCTTCATTCTCGTGGGCGTGGGTGGCGGCACGCCGGTTACCTCAAACGTTAGGCGGCAACCCGACGCTGCGCTCGGCAAGACCTGATCTCTTGGGGACCCCGTTCAAGCCTTCCTTGGCAGCGTAAAATCATCATCTTCTTGTACCCCGACGGATTGATCCGGCGATGAATCGGCGTTTGTTCGTTTGTCTGGTTGCCGGTGGCCTCATAGCCGTTCGGGCTTCCGCAACGGGGCAGCAATCGGAGCGGGTGTATCGGATCGGCTATCTGAGAGAACGCCAGCTTCCTCCTAGCGGCGCCTTCTTCGATTCCATGCGGAGGCTCGGTTGGATCGACGGCCAGAATTTCAAGCTGGAATCACGCTACGCGGACGACGAGGGGCAACTGGCGGCGCTCGCAGCAGAGTTGGTGCAACTCAAGGTCGACCTCATCATAACAAACGGAACGCCTGCCACCCTGATGGCTAAGCAGGCGACCGCGACGATCCCCATCGTTTTCTCTGTAGCCACGGATCCGGTTCAAGCCGGCGTTGTGGTCAGCTTCGCGCGGCCGGGCGCAAACGTGACCGGGTTCGCGTACGGCCTCTACGGCGACAAGATGTTGGAGATCCTCAAGGCGACGATTCCCGGCCTGTCGCGCGTCGCGGTGCCCAGTGACGGCGAGAGCACGAACATCACGCGCGCTGCCCGATCGCTCGGCGTGAAGGTGCTGAACGTTGAACTGCGCCAAGCTGAAGAAGCACGCGATTTCTTCGCGAGCGCACGCAAGGCCGGAGCTGGCGCTGCGTTGATTGTGGACGACCCGTCGCTCAATCCGTACCAGCGAAGCATAGGGGCCGAGGCGACGAAGAGCCGCATTCCGTCGATCGGTGTGCAGCGCGCATTTGCCGAGGAAGGACTGTTGTCCTACGGACCGACACAAGGGCAACATTGGCCGCGTCTGGCCGCCCAGATCGACAAGATCCTGAAGGGTGCGAAGCCACGTGATCTGCCTGTCGAACAACCGGACCGGTTCGAGCTCGCCATCAACCTCAAGACCGCGAAGACGCTGGGACTCACGATTCCGCAATCGCTGTTGCTACGCGCGGACGTCTTGATTCGGTAACCGAGCGGTTTCGGGAATTCTCGGCACTTACATGGTCGCTGCGCTCTCCCGGTTCGCAGCTCGTCAAACACTTCTCTACAGATGCTCCATGCACCCCCCGTCACTATGTATCTCCTTTGCGACTGCCCATCCAACGCGACCATCGCCATGTCGCCTAGCCCTGCTCTCAACCGGACGGGCCGGCACACGGCTTCTACTAGGCGAGCATCGACGCGGCCCGCCGGTTAGGTGGAATGTTAGGCGTCTTTGGGTGCGTATGACTGCGTCGTATACACGGACGGGAGGTGCGAAGCTAGGCCGGTTCAACGCGAGTTGGCCGTTCGCTACGCTCTCAGCCACATCCGATGCGCTACGCTTATCATGCCTTGGCCGAAACTACGATTTTTCAAGGGGCAGCATTCGCATCTTGAGCAGACATCGGGGCATCTTCTCTACAGGTCTGCGAATTGATCACAACAACACTTCGTATCCGGATTTCATTGTTTTCTGGGCGTCGCTGTTCCCGTGGACTTCGGGTTTTCGCAAGGTCAAGACGCACTTGGAAGGTCTTGGATATGAGATTCGAGATTGAGACGGCTAACCCGTCGCTCAACGCGGACGTCCCGCGTGCGGGGCTTCGCCCGCGCAGCGGGCCGCCGGTTCGCTAACATCGTCAGGGCGCGCAAAAAAGACATCCGCTGATGGGCGCATTCGTTCTCGAAACGCCACGCCTTCATGCACGACGCATCGACTCAACGGATGTCGAGGCAATGCTCGGCGTTTACGGCGACCCTGAGGTTGTTCGCTGGGTGGGGAACGGAGACCCCTTCGATCGGGCACTTTGCGAAAAGTGGATCAACATCACCCATCAGGACTACGCTACGCGGGGCTTCGGCATGCTCGCACTGGTCGAGCGCCGCGCTGGCGAAGTCGTTGGATTCGGTGGCCTGGTCTATCTCGATAGCCAAACCGAGGCAGAGATCAAGTATGCGCTGCACCGCAGCCAGTGGGGCCGTGGCTATGCCACCGAGGCCGCTGCAGCTCTTCTTGCCTTTGGTGCTGCCCAGTTTGGCCTCCCGGAAATCATCGCCACCGCTGCGCCGGAGAACGAAGCGTCGCACCGCGTGCTACTCAAGGCGGGAATGCAGCGCGGAGCCTTGCGGCGAAACCACGACGGCACGTTCACGCAGTTGTTCGTATGGCGTCCAGGTGCTACGGTGCCACCCAATGCGCCCTAACCCGTCGCTCAGCGCGGACGCCCCGCGTGAGGCGGCTGCGCCCCCGCGGCGGGCCGCCGGTTAGCTGGTACGTTGGGCACCTTGGCGACTGATTGCTTACTACTTCTCGAAAGACAAGCTCGGGCATTCTGACCGCCGCATGTTCATCCTGTTTAGCGACGGAGGTTGCAGATGGGACCTGATGAACGAGAAATCCGCGAGGTGCATTCAACCTGGATCGATGCCGTCAACGCCGGCGATCTTGTCCGCTTGCTCACTTTGATGGCGGACGATGTCGTGTTTGTCAATCCGGGCCGAGCGCCATTCGGCAGAGATGTATTCTCCACCAACTTCTCCGCCGCCCACCAACAAGTGCTGGTTGGTTGCATCAGCGAGTTGGAGGAGGTCGTGGTCATCGGGGAAGTCGCTTACACGCGGAGCCGGGACGCGTTGTCCGTGACGCCGCGCGCCGGCGGGGAAGCGATGCAGCTCGCCGGCCACCGCGTTACGGTATACCGCAAACAACCCAACGGCCGCTGGCTCTTGGCCCGCGATGCCCATACATTGTTCCCGGTGGGAAAGTGAGACCGTTACCACCGCGTGAAAGGAGTCGCGTTGACGCCCACCCCATCATTCCACCGGACGCTGCGCGATAGAGCCGCGCAGCGCTAGTGAATTCAAACGTTAGGCGTCACAAAGGACGTCCGATGCCGTCACCTGTTCCAATGCATTGCATTCCGCTCACCGATGCAACGGTGCTCGAGTTCTACGACTGGCTCTTCGCGCCCTGGGTCAAGGGCCTCGGCATGCGCGAGTTCTCGGTCGCTGAGGGGGAGGTGTCAGCTCTCCCTCCACAGAGTGACGCGCTGAAGTTCTCAAGTGGTGCCGTGTGTGGCCAGGTCATCATGGCTGCCATCGATACGATCGCATCGCTCGCCATGGCAACAACCGATCGGGTTCCCAAAGGTACCGTCTACCAGCACACCCACTTCCTGCGTCCGGCGGTGAACGACGACTTCCGGGTCAAGGCAACAGTGCTGCGGTTTGGCAAGGCATCTGCCTTTGCGGAAGCGCGTGTATTGTTTGCCTCGTCGGGCGACCTGGTGGCCCATGCAACGCTGGAATTCGCGTTCTGACGGAGATGCCCGACCCGGCGTTCAACCGGACCCGCCGGTGCGAGGCATCAAATCGGCACGCATCCGCGCGGCGGGCCGGTTAACTGGCACGTCAGGCCACGCGAATGAACGCAGCCGAGCCGCCACGCGCACTTTGGACGAACTGGCTTCTCGCCACATCCGTCGGCGGCACAGCCTTTGGGCTTGCCTTGGTCGTCGCGCCAACTCCGGCGCTTCAAGGGTTCTCGCTGCTGATCTACTCTGACGCAGATCGAATTGCTTCCTTTGGTCATGAGGCCGCACGGTACATCTCCCTTGCTCACGCAGTACTTGGTGGTGTCATGGTCGGCTGGGGAGTCGCCCTCATACTCGTTGTGCGCACGCTTTTCGCCGCTGGCCACCGAGCAGGCTGGAACATCGTCGCGCTTTCAGCCGCCACCTGGTTTGTCCCCGACACGGCCTACTCCCTCGCCTCGGGCTACTGGCAGAACGCGCTGCTCAACCTTGCCTTCCTCGTCTTGTTCGCAGTGCCTCTCATCGCAACGCGCCAGGTGTTCCGTGGCAGCGTGGCCTAACCAATCGCTCAAGAACCCAGATCCCTGACGGTCGCCACAATGCCGAGCGAGATTCGAGTGTTCTTCGACCGGTACCGCGATGCCTTCAACGCACTGGACGGTCGTGCCGGGGCTTCTCTGACTTCGAGGCCTAGCTCGGCCGTCAACACGGACGCCCGCCGACGGGGCTTCGCCCGCGCCGGGGTCGCCGGTTAACTGGTACGGTGAGCCGCGCAAAGACGCATACGTTGATCGCCGCAGTGCTGTTGGTGCGAGCCAGACATCCGCACAACGGAGGAACACATGCAACACCCTGCCGAAGGACCGAGCCTCGCCATTCCTCCGCAGCGAGCTCGCTGCAACGCCCTCGCTGCCTTGGCACTCATATCAGCTCTGCCGCTCGGAGCGTGCCAGTCCGGGCCCACGTTGCCCCAAGACTCCCCTTTCCCCGCAGCCGGCCGCAGGCTTCAAGCAACGTTTCCAACCTTTCGCACCGAGCTCCACTTCCACTCCGCCTCTTCGCTGACGTGGTACTTCCTGGATGCAGAGGGACGCCGAGGAAGGACCGAGCGGGTTGACATTCGCGTTCAGTCGGTCGGTGACCGTCTGTACCTGGTAAGTTGGCAGGAGTCGAGCAAGACAACCGTTGTGCAAGTACAGGACTTTGTTCGCAAGGTCATCTTCACCAATGTCACCCGCCCGGACGGCACCTTCTTTCAATCTCAGGGCTCTTTCGTTGAACTCCCCGAGTCATAGCTCGTCCATACGGCGCAGCTCGGTAGCGAAGTGTGGCCTAGCCAGTCGCTCAAGTTGACGCCCAGCGGCGTACCGGCCTGGCCGCGAGGTCGTGTTGTTTGTCGTCGGCCTCGCGGGCAGCCCGTCACACCGCCGGTCGCGACGACGCTCACCGAGGCATCCTCTACGATGACGACACCAACTGCCGACGGCCAATCTCGGCCGCTACCCCACCATGTGGCCGTCATCGGCGCTGCAGGCGGGCTCGGTCAGGGAATACTCAGCGTGTGCCGAGCAGCAGGAATCAGTTTCACTGCCATCGTCCGTTCTCGGCCGGAACGCATAATCGACGTGGCGGACGGATCTCGCGTGGCTGTTGTCCAGTCGCTCGCCGATCGGCCCGCCCTCACGGACGCATTCTCCGGCGCAGATGCCGTTCTAACCGCACTCGGAGTTACGGCGACGACCCATGAACGCTCCGCCTTGCTCTCGGCGAACATGGCTGCGGTCGAGGAGTCAATGTTGGCTGCAGGCGTCGACCGCATCGTCGCAATCAACACGTTGCTCACTTCGCCACCAGGGCAGCCTGCAAGCCGGGCCATGCGCTTCTTCCGTTGGATGCCCGGGACAATGGGCCGCGGGGCTCGCGAACAGCAGGCGGTGACAGATGCACTCGGTAACGGGGCGTTCTCGTCGCTTCGCTGGACGCTCGTCCGCGGCGGACTGAACTCTCGCGGCAAGGACGAGCGCCCCGTGGCCTCGGCGGACTGGGACGGCGCGCTAAACTCCTGGTCACCCGTTTCGTATGAAGCCATGGGTCGATGGATGCTCGAGGAGGCAGCGGCCAATGAGTTCGTCCGCGCAGCCCCGCTGGTGTCGCGGCGTCGCACATGAACGCGGCCGGCGAGCGGTTTGACCATTGGTTCCAGCGGACTGACCTCCCGGTCAACACGGACCGCCGCCGCCGGGCCTTCGGCCGCGCCTGGCGGCCAGGTGCCTTCGTTTGTAACACCGCATCAGACATGCATCCACGCCACGAGGACTCCCAATGGATCCGGTAGCGAGTCGTTCCGACACGAGAAGCAGGTTGATCCGGGCGAGCGCCGGTGAGGTCTTTGCCGCGCTGAGCGATCCCGCCAGAGTCGCCAGGTGGTGGGGACCCGCAGGGTTCACGAACACGATCCACGAGTTCGCGTTTGCAGCAGGCGGCAAGTGGCGCCTGACGATGCATGGTCCGGACGGGAAGGATTACCCGAACGAGAGTCGATTCACGCGCCTGGTCCCCGGCCTGATCTTCGAAATCGAGCATCTGTCGGGTCATCACTTCGTGCTGACCATCGACCTCGTGGATCGCGGCGATGCCACTCTCGTGAACTGGCGGCAGACGTTTGATACAGTTGCGCACTACGAGCGCTACGCCGGCTTCGTGGCAGCCGCGAACGAGCAGAACCTGGACCGGCTCGAAGGGGAAGTTCTGCGGGTCAGGGGTGTCGCCTGACCGGGCGCCGGACACGGGCGCCCCGCGGGCAGCGCTTCGCGCCGGCACGCGGGCCGCCGGATGACTGCTGCGTCGCGCCTCGCAGGCCACACTCTCACGTCTCGCATCCTCCAGGACGATCCATGCAGAACACTCTCGGCGCCAAGCGCGTCCTCATCACCCAGTCGGCAGAGTTCATGGGTCCGGTGCTGTGCGAGGTCTTCGCCGAGCAGGGAGCCGACGTCGTCGCGAGCACCGAACCGCTTTCGGACGCCGGCGCGGCCGAGCGGGTACTGCGCGAGGCAGGTCGGATCGATGCGTTGGTCATCAACCTCGCGCTCCGCGCTCCGTCCACCCCTGCGCACGACGTCACCGATGCAGAGTGGCGACAGGTCTTTGCGGCACTCGTCGATCCGCTTCCCCGCCTGGTCCGGGCGGCGACGCCGGACATGGTCGCCAGGCGCTCGGGCAAGATACTGGTCGTCGGCAGCGCATCCGCGCTGCGTGGCATGAAGAGGGCGTCCACCTACAGCGCAGCCCGCGGGGCGCAGCTTGCCTATGTGCAGGCGGTTGGCGTGGAACTGGCCCCGCACAACGTCCAGGTCAACGCCATCGCGCAGAACTTCGTCGACAACCCGACGTACTTCCCGGCGGAGGTGCAGGCGAACCCGAGATTCCAGGAGCGCGTCGCACGCGAGGTGCCGTTGGGCCGATTGGTCTCGGCGCGCGAAGACGCCCAGTTTGCCGCATACCTGTGCAGCAGCGCGGCCGACTGCTTCGTCGGGCAAGTGTTCCCGGTGTGTGGCGGTTGGGTTGCCCGGTGAGAGCGCCGGCTGACCCGGCACCCGGCGGGCTCCGCCGTCAGGCGAACCTCCCGTCGTTCACATAGATCTCCGGAAGATCCATGGTGAAGTGGATTCGTCGCATCGTCATCGCCATGGCCGTTCTCGCCTGCGCACTTGCGGGTATCGTGTTGTCGACGGCGCTGAGCAGCGAGCGACCCGTCGGCTATCAGAGTGTCCGGGCGACTGGCGCGGACGGGCAGCCGTTCGCCATCGGCGTCTGGTATCCGACCCAGGCGCGCCCCTGGCCGATGCTGCTGGGTCCCGTGCTGATGTCTGTGGCCCAGGACGCCGCGATTTCCGGCCGCGACCTGCCACTCGTGGTGATCTCGCACGGCAACGGCGCCGGGCCGGCAGCCCACGCCGACCTGGCCCTCGCGCTCGCGGACGCCGGCCATGTTGTCGCGGCCCCCATGCACATTGGCGACAACTACGCAGACCAGGCTGCCGTCGGTTCGATATCGTTCTTCCAGGGGCGTACCCGGCAATTCCGCGCGACCGTCGACCATATGCTCGAGAAGTGGCCGGGCCACGGCGTCATCCACCCTGAACGCGTCGGTGCGTTCGGATTCTCTGCCGGCGGATTCACGGTCTTGACCGCGGTCGGTGCGCAGCCGGACCTGAGCGTTGTGGCGAAGCGCTGCGCCGAGTCGCCCGAGTTTGCCTGCGACGTGCTCCGTGCCGCCGGCTCTCCACGGCTAAATGCCGAAGCGCCGAAGGCGACGGACGCCTTCCTGCCCGACCTGAGGATCAAGGCGGCGGTCGTGGCGGCGCCGGGCCTGGGATTCACGATGGGTCCGAATGAGCTCTCCGGTGTGCGCGTGCCGATTCAGCTTTGGAGCGGCGACAAGGATGACAAGGTCCCGTATGCGACAAACGCCAGGCCGGTTCGTGAAGCACTGGGTTCCAGGGTCGAGTTCCATCCGGTTCCCGGCGCCGGCCATTTCTCGTTCCTCGCACCGTGCGGTCTTCTGAGGCCGCCAGGCATCTGCTCGGATCCCGAGTCCTTCGATCGAAAGGCCTTCCATGCGACCATGAACGCCAGCGTGGTAGCGTTCTTCGAAAGCAACCTCAAGTCTCCGTGAGAGCCGTGGTCGCCCGCCAGGCTCGAACGTTGGGGCATACGGATGCGCGGCGCAAGGGGATGCCGGACGGCAGATGCACAGACTCTTTCATCCAGGGAGAGGCGACGATGAACGAAGCGCAGTTTCGCCAACGCGCGCAGGAACAGGGCTATGGCGACTTCCAGGTCAAGGACTACGCCCCCGACCGGGACGGTCCGTTGCATACGCATGAGTTTTCGGTGATGCTGCTGGTCGTCGAAGGGCAATTCGCCCTCGGCTTCGAAGACGGCGGCATCACCAGCTATCGTCCGGGCGACGTCTGTGAACTCGCTGCCAACGTGATGCATACCGAACGCGCCGGGCCCACGGGCGCAAACGTGCTGTTGGCGAAGCGGGGGCCGAGGGCTCCGACGACGGCCGCCTGAGCGCCGATGTCGGGCCGGCGTGCGCGCCTCGTCGATCCTCGAGCCATTCCGGCGGCACCAACCAACCCACGCAAGGCACCCGATGTCCTCGTTTCTCGCGTTCTTCCTCGCCGCATCCCTGCTGGCCATCACCCCCGGTCCGGGCATCGCCTACGTCGTGGCGCGCACCGTTGCCGGCGGGCGGTCGGAAGGCCTGGCATCCTGCCTGGGCACGGCCGTGGGTGGCATGGTGCACGTCGTTGCGGCTGCCATCGGGCTCTCGGCCGTTCTCGCACAGTCGGCGGTGGCGTTCTCGGTCGTCAAATACCTGGGTGCCGCCTATCTCGTCTACCTCGGCATCCGTTTGCTGCTCGCCCGGCAGCCCGCCGCCGCGCTTCCGGCCGCCGACCGCAGCGGCGCGGTCCGGGCGTTTCTTGACGGCATCGTCGTCGAGGCGCTCAACGTCAAGACGGCCATCTTCTTCCTGGCGTTCCTGCCGCAGTTTGCTTCGCTCAACGAGCCGCTGGCGCCCCAACTCGTGCTGCTCGGCTCGGTCTGCGTGTTCCTGAACACATCGGCAGACGTCATTGCCGTGTTCGCCGCGTCGCGCTTTCTCGGATCATCGCCGGCGCGAGCGGCCCGCGAGCGCCTGCTCACCCGGGCGTCGGGCATCACCATGGTGGGATTGGGCATCTACCTTGCTGCCGCCAAACGTGAGGCCTGACCTGGCGTTCAGCGCGGACGTCCCGCCGGCAGCGCTTCGCGCCGGCCAGCGGTCGCCGGGTAACGCAGGCAGCGTTCCGATGGGCCGTGAGGGCGAGCGCGCCCGCGGAGCTGCGGGGCCGATGATCGATTGATGAGCAATCTCCTCACCCGAACCGTCAGGGCCGGCAGCACGTACTTCGCGCTGGTATTCGGCGCGGGATTCGTCCTGGGATCGATACGCGTGCCCTTCCTCGTGCCGCGCCTCGGCGTACGCGCAGCGGAACTCATCGAGATGCCGTTCATGCTTGTCGTCATCGTGGCGTCGGCACGATTCATCATCCGACGATTCGCCCTGCCCCCTGCCGCCCCGGCACGGCTGGGCACAGGATTTCTTGCGCTGGGCCTGCTGATCGCCGCGGAGATTCTGCTTGCGGTCGTTCTCCAGTCGCGGACGCTCGGGGATTACATCGCCAGCCGGGATCCTGTCTCCGGCCTCGTCTACCTGGCCATGCTTGCGCTGTTTGCGGCGATGCCCCTCGTTCTCGCGCGAGTGGAGTCGGCGAACCACGCGTAAGCCCAAGCCATCGATCCACCGGGCCTTGCGCATGATGTCGGGCAGGGCCGCCGAATCCGGGCGCCAGGCGTCGCACAACAACCGCAGGAATTCACACGTGAGCATCGTCTACCCCGGCCGATACACCGCGCAGCTCGACGGCTCGTTCGTCGTATTCATCATCGGCATGAGAGTGAACAGGCTCCGGGCCGTCCACGATGGGTCTCGCCGTCGCCGGTTCGCACCTGCCGGCTCGAGGTTCCAGGGAGACGGCAAGGCGCCGCCTGGGGCTGGAGGGCGAGCCGGCGGTGCCGAGCTACGAAACGCCGCCCGCCCCGCGCCGGGGTGACGCCTGACCCATCATTCGAACGCACCCACGGCGGCATGGCCCCGCGAAGCGGTATGGTTCATCTTCCTTTCCGCGGGGCGCGTTGCCGTTGCGTCCCGCTCGTCTACAACGTCAGCCGACCCAACCCAACCCAATCCGCCATTGACTTCCAACTGCCATGGACGCCGACAAACTTGTTCGCAAGGTCACCGCGCTCACCGGGTTCACTCATTTTGCCGGCGTCGAGGTCGTCGCCGTTGAACCGGGTTGCGTCACCTTGTCCCTTGCGCGGAAACCGGAGCTGCTTCAGTTCAACGGCTACTTCCACGGGGGCGTGGTTTCCGGCCTGGCCGATCACGCGGCCGGCGCAGCTGCAACCACGGCGCTGCCCGCAGGCAAGATCGCCGTGACCGTCGACCTGCATGTCAACTTCCTGGCACCGGCGAGCGGCCCGACCCTTGTCGCGAAGGCTCGCACGCTTCAGGCCGGCAGCACGATCTGCGTGGTCGCGGTCGAGGTGGAAAACGACGTGTCGACCGGGCAACGACTCTGCGCGGTCGCGAATGCGACATTGCGCGTGGTGGACATGCCTTGGTTGCCGCCGGCCGCCGGCGAACCGGCGCATTAACGCGTTCTCGCATGCCATCCTTCCCGTCATTGCTTGCCGAAGTGCGCCGCTGCTCGATCTGTTCGGAGCATCTGCCGCTCGGCCCTCGGCCGATTCTCCAGCTGCACGCGGGCGCCCGGATTCTGATAGCCGGCCAGGCGCCGGGCCGGCAGGTCCATGAGTCCGGCGTGCCGTTTGCGGACGCGAGCGGCGACCGTCTTCGCGCTTGGCTGGGGCTGACGCCCGAGATTTTCTACGACGCCAGGCGCGTTGCCATCGTGCCCATGGGCTTCTGCTACCCGGGCACGGGCAATGGGGGCGATCTTCCGCCGCGTCCGGAGTGTGCGCCGGCGTGGCGCGAGAAGCTTCTGCGCAGCCTCACCTCCTTGCGCCTCTCCCTCGTCATCGGACAATACGCGCAGGCCTACCATTTGCCGGGCGCGGGCGCGTCGGTTACCAGCGCGGTTCAGTCCTGGCGTGAGCATTGGCCAGACGTGGTCCCGTTGCCGCACCCGAGCCCGCGCAACAACATCTGGCTTCGTCGAAATCCGTGGTTCGAGACAGAGCTGCTACCATTCCTGCGGGCTAGAATCGCAGAGGTTCTCAAGCGTGATGGCTGACCTTGCGCTCCGCGGGACCGACTGGCTCGGCGCGGATTGCCGGTTGACCGGAACGGCCGCCCGGGCCCGTCGCTGCCTGCGTTCCGATGGCTCACTTCCCCAAACACTCATGGGACCTGCCAGATGCTTCAACTCCAACCGCTCGATTCGAACGTTCCGATCTTTCAGCAGCTCGGCGCAGATGTCTCACCCGTGGTCCTCGTGAACGTCTTCCAGGTTGCGGAAGCGGACATTGCGGCCCTGCTCGAGGCGTGGGAGGCGGATGCCAACTGGATGAAGCAGCAGCCCGGCTACATTTCGACGCAGCTGCATCGGGGCATCGCGGGCAGCACCGTCTTCCTGAACTACGCAGTGTGGGAGTCCGTGGCGCATTTCCGTGCGGCATTCACCCATCCCGAGTTCAAGAGCGCTCTGGAGCACTACCCGTCCTCAGCCGTGGCTTCGCCGCATCTGTTCACGCGGCTGACAGTCCCGAATCTATGTGTGGGCCCGTAGGCGGGAGGCGAAGATGATCGAGGGCTCATGTCACTGCGGATCCGTGCAGTGGCGGTTGCGGGGAATGCCGGAGCCGGCCCCGATAGCTGACCTGCCGATCGACCACTTCGACGGACTCGACCGATGGGAAGACCTTCCGGGAGACGGACGCTGCATACGGGATCTCTGGTTCTGACCGGCCTGTTGCGGCTCCTGCGAGAGTCGGCGGATGCGTGGCTCGCCGGCGGTCGACATTGGCGCGGCCCGTTGGCCGGGTTGATAAGATAGGCTTCATCTGGCTTGCCGCCTTCGCGGATAGGGGTGTCGCGTGAAGACTCTCGTCGTGTTCATGGTCTGGTGCATTCTGCTGGTTCTGTGCTGGCCATTAGCGCTGCTGGTGCTGGTTCTGGCGCCGCTCCTCTGGTTGGTGGCGCTGCCGTTCCGGATCGTCGGCATCTGCTTCGCTGCGCTATTCGCCTTCATCAAGGCGCTGCTGTTCCTGCCGGCACGGATCATCGGCTATCGTGGCTAGTTCGCTGCCCAGGGGCAGCCGTGAGCCGCCATGCCGTGCGTTCAATCGTGATCGGACCGGCCCGCGCGCCGCTCGCTTGCCGTGCGCGTCGGCGCCGCCCGCTCTCTGACCGATGCGACCGGCAGTGGCATCCCGCATTCTCGCCATAGGCGGCGGCGGATTCCTGATGGATGACGCGCCGTCGCCGATCGATCGGTGCATCGCCGAGTTGACCGGCCGCGACAGGCCGAAGGTGTGCTTCATCTCGACGCCAAGCGGCGATTCGATCGAGACGATCGACAAGTTCTACGCGGCGTACGAGTCGATGGGTTGCAGGCCGGCGCATCTCGCGTTCTTCCGCAAGCCGTTTCGCGCATCCCTTGCCCTGGCGGATTTCGCGGAGCCCCTGCTCGCCCAGGATGCGATTTTCGTGGGCGGCGGCAACACCAAGTCGGCGCTGGCCGTGTGGCGGGAATGGGGCCTCGACCAGGTACTTGCCGAAGCATGGCGTCGCGGTATCCTGCTCAGCGGCGTGAGCGCGGGCGCGATGTGCTGGTTCGAGGAGGGACTCACGGATTCCTACTGGGGCGCCGGCCTGAAGCCCCTGCGATGCCTGGGCCTGCTATCCGGCGGATGTTGCGTGCATTACAGCAGCGAGCCGGAACGCCGTGTGCGACTCCATCGCGAAGTTGCCGCCGGCGCGTCCGGTCCACGCATCGCCATCGACGATGGAGCCGCCGTTCTCTATTCAGGCATGGAAATTCGGGAAGCCGTGCGCTGGCGACAGGGCGCCGGCGCCTATCGAGTCTTCGCGGAACACGGGGATGTCGTCGAGCGAGCCTGTGCCGCGCGTTCCCTTTGCTGAACCGGCGGCCAACCCCGTCCCGCCAGCCGTTTGCCGCACCCGACCAACCAAAGGAAATCGACCATGCCCACAGGCACCGTCCGGCTTCACCGCGTGCTCCGCGCGAACTCCGCAGCGCGTCTATCGGGCTTTTCTGGATGCCGACGCCATGGCCAAGTGGCTTCCGCCCTACGGCTTCACGTGCAAGGTGCACCACATGGACGCCAGGGTCGGCGGCACCTTCAAGATGTCGTTCACGAACTTCGCGACCGGCCACGGTCACTCCTTCGGCGGCGAGTATCGTGAGCTGGTGCCCTTCGAAAGGATTCGCTATACCGACATGTTCGACGACCCGAACCTGCCCGGGGAAATGCAGACGACGGTAACCTTGAGGCAAGTTTCCTGCGGAACCGAGCTGAGCGTCGTGCAGGAAGGGCTGCCCGAGGTCATTCCGGTCGAGATGTGCTATCTCGGCTGGCAGGAATCGCTCGCGCAACTTGCCAACCTCGTCGAGCCCGAGATTCCGGGGTGACGCAGCCATGCCCGCAAGGCACGCGGGCGTTTCTTGGTCGCCCCGCCGACGCGGATCCGGTTCAGGCGATTCCAGACACAGGGAGGGCTTCCATGCGAATGCGATCGAAGGTGTGCTTGGGCGCAGCGTTCATGGCCGCGATGCTCGCGACCGGGGCGACCATCGCGCAGGCTGCCGAAATCAGGCTGATCGGATCGAATGCGGTCAAGGAGGTGGTCGTCGACCTGGTGCCGGCCTTCGAGAAAGCGAGCGGGCACAAGGTCACCACCCTGTGGGCGGGCACCGAAGCCATCGCCAATCGCATCAGCGGGGGTGAGGTGGTCGATGTCGTGCTGATCGCGGCTCCCAACATCGACAAGCTCATCGCCGAGGGAAAACTCGTCCCCGGCAGCCGCTCCGACGTTGCCAAATCGGGCATCGGCGTCGCGGTGCGCACCGGCCAGCCGCAACCCGACATTTCGTCCGGTGAGGCGGTCAGGAGCGCGGTGCTGGCGGCGAAGTCGGTCGCGTACTCCTCGGGGCCGAGCGGCTTCTATCTCGCCGACCTGTTCAGCAGGATGGGCATCGCCGAGCAGATCAAGGACAAGGTGAAGCAGACCCCGTCGGGCGTGCAGGTCGGCGAGGTCGTCGCCCGCGGCGAAGCCGATCTCGGTTTCCAGCAGGTGAGCGAGCTCCTCCATCTCAAGGGAATCCATTACCTGGGACCGCTGCCCGCCGACATTCAGTACGTCACGACGTTCTCGGCCGCGCTGCACCGGGCGTCGCCGGAGCCGGATGCGGCGAGGGCGCTGGTGCGATTCCTCACCGCGCCCGAGGCCGGCCCGATCATCCGCAGGACCGGGATGGAGCCCGGTTGACGCCGATACGACACCTGAAGCTTTGACACCGTGCCACGCGGCGCAGCGCGCGGGTCTCGCCGCCGCAATCACCCAGCCTCGACAACCACTATGGAGAATGGATGTCCAGCCGCCCATGTTTTGGTGCCGTCATCTTCGCCAAGGATCCGGCCCGCGTTGCGAAGTTCTATGAGGATCTCGTGCCCATGTCCGTGACTCGCCGCGAGCCGGATCACGTCATTCTGGAATCGCCGGGCGTGCAGCTCGTCGTGCACGCGACACCCGGGCCGATCGCGGACTCGATACAAGTCGCGTCACCGCCCGAGCGCAGGACGGAGACGCCGATCAAGCTGTTCTTCACCGTCGAAAGCCTCGCCGGCGTGCGAGCCAGGGCCGCGGCCCTCGGCGCAGAGCTGGATGCGCCGGGGCGGGAGTGGGAGTGGCTCGGATGCCGCATCTGCGATGGCCACGATCCCGAAGGCAACGTGGTGCAGTTTCGACAGAGCGCGCGCTAGCGCGACGTTCCGGCCGGCCGCGGGGGCCGGCCCGGCGAAGAAGAGAGGCGAGGGCATGCGCATTGCAGTCATGGGTTCGGGCGGTCTTGGCGGCTACTTCGGCGCCCGGCTGTGCGCAGGCGGCGCGGACGTGCACTTCATCGCCCGGGGCCAGCACCTGATGGCCATGCGCAGCGAGGGCCTGCGCATCGAAGGCCCCGAACCGCTCCACATCGCCCGCATCCACGCGACCGACGATCCGCGAGCAATCGGCGCCGTCGATTTCGTCCTGCTGTGCGTCAAGCTGTGGGACACCGAGACGGCGCTGCAACAGCTACGGCCGCTGATCGGCACCGGCACGACGATTGTGTCGTTCCAGAACGGGGTCCTCAAGGACCAGTACGTGCGGGCCGCCTATGACGAGCGGCTGGTCATGGGCGGCGTGGGCTATGTCGCAGCGACCATTGCGCGGCCGGGGGTCATACGCCAGACAGGGCCGATGCAGAGGCTGCTGTTCGGCGAGTTCGACGGGTCCCTGTCGCCTCGAGGGCAGGCGCTCCTGGGGGCCTGTCTCGCCGGCGGCATCAAGGCGGAGCTCTCCGCGAACATCCTGCGTGAATCTGGCAGAAGTACGTGTTCCTGGTGGGGTTGTCCGGGACGACGACGACGATGCGCCTGCCCATCGGGCCGATCCGCGAGAATCCCCAGACCCGCGCGTTCCTGCTCGACGTGATGCGCGAAGTGGTCGCGGTCGGCCGCGCGCACGGGGTGAATCTGGACGAAGACTATGCCGAAGCGCGCCTGCGGCTGGCGGACGAGGTTGCCTATGACATGACGTCCTCGATGCAGCACGACCTCGCGCGCGGCAATCCGCTGGAGGTCCGCTGGCTCTCCGGCGGCGTGGTGGAACTGGGTCGCCGCAAGGGCGTGCCGACACCGCTGAACCGCGCCATCGCGGATATCCTCGCGCTGCACGCTGCCTGAGCGACGCGGTGAGTGCGAGTGGCCGCTGCGCATGCCGCTTCAACGGGCCCTCGGCGGCCCGGTCCGATGGCGAAGTCGCGCAGGGATGACGCCCGTGAACCATCCGGGTGCTGCGCCGGCGCCGCCCCCGCGCGGCACGGCCGCGGCGATCGCGATGATGATCACCGGCATGGCCTGCTTCGCCACGTCCGACGTGCTGGCGAAGTACGCGAGCAGCGCGCTGCCGGCGGTCGAGATCGCGTGGCTCCGCTACGCGGTGCTGCTGCTGACGCTGCTCCCGCTGGTGGCGCGGCGCCGCATCGCCTTGCGCTCGGCACGCCCCGGGGTGCAGGTCGTGCGCGGTCTCGGGCTCGCCCTGTCGTCGATCTTTTTCGTCCAGGCCCTGCCTTCGCTGCCGGTCGCGGAGGCGACGGCGCTCGCTTATGCGTCGCCGCTGTTCATCACCATCCTCTGCGCCTTCGTGCTCCGCGAGCACGTCGACCGCGTGCGCTGGATGATCGTCGGCGCGGGATTCTGCGGCGTGCTGATGGTGATGCAGCCGGGGTCCGCCGCGTTCCAGCCGGTGGCGCTGCTGCCGGTCGCCGCTTCGATGGCGTGGGCCGTCGCGGTGATCTTCACGCGCAAGGCATCGGGGCGCGACGGCGTCGCCACGACGATGTTGCATTCGTCGGTGATCGGCGTTGCCGTGCTGAGCGCGCTGACGATCCCGCTGTTCCGGATGCCGACGCCGGTGCAGTTCGCGGCGCTGGCGACGATGGGCCTGTTGTGGAGCGTCGCCCAGTGGCTGATGGTCGCGTCCTACCACCGCGGCGATGCGTCGAAGCTGGCGCCGTTCGCCTACAGCCAGCTGCTGTGGGCGAGCCTCTTCGGCTACGTCGTGTTCGGCCACGTGCCCGACGCCATCGCCATTGCCGGAATCCTGGTCATCCTCGGCTGCGGCGCGCTCGCGGGGTACCGGGAGGCGCAGGCGCCCGCCGCTTCCTGAGCCCGCCGCGGGCGATCTGGCGCGCAGCGCGGCGGTGCACTACGATGCGCGTTCTTGACGCGACCGGGAGGTGCCGGGGAAAGGCTTGTTGCGGGCGGCTCGCGCACCGACCGTCGCGCCGAAGGAGATCATGCTGTACGACCCTGCGAGGCACACGCCGCTGCGCCGGATCCCCTGGGACGAGGGCGCGGCCCGGTCGGCCATCGAACGCATCGTTGCCGATGCCGAATCGCGTTTCACGGAGGATCGGTACTGGCCTTCGCATCCCCTCGACGGGGACCGCGACGGCGCGACGGAGCGGGTGGAGACGCCCCTGTACCACGGGGCCTGCGGCGTCATCTGGGCGCTGCACTACCTGCAGGCGGCCGGCGCCGTCGCGCTGTCGCGAAGCTATGCCGCCGAATTCGACCGGCTGCTGGCACGCAATCGCGCCTGGCTGGGCGAATCCGCGCAATGCAACCGCGCGTCGTTCATGGACGGCGACACGCCCATTCGCATGATGGCGTTCGGGGACGCGCCGCGCGAGGATCTCCAGCAAGCGCTCGACGCGCTCATCGCAGGCAACCTCGACCACCCGGCGCGCGAGCTGATGTGGGGCTCCCCCGGGACCCTGCTTGCCGCGTTGTTTCTCCACGAACGGACCGGGAAGGAACGCTGGGCGGAGCTGTTCCGCCTGACCGCGGACAAGCTCTGGCAACAGCTCGAGTGGTCGCCCGAGCATCAATGCGCATACTGGACGCAGGACTTCGCCGGCCGGCGGTTTACCCATCTTGGCGCTGTGCACGGATTCGTCGCCGCGGCCGCGCCGCTGATCCGCGGTCGACACCTCCTGGACCCCGAGGCCTGGGACGCGTGGGAGCGGTGCATCGTCAACACGGTGCGGCGCACGGCCGATCGCCTGGGGCCGCATGTCAACTGGCGCCCCGAGCTTCTCGCCACGAGCTACGCCCAGAAGAAGCTCCTCCAGATCTGCCATGGCGCGCCGGGGTTCGTCGTCTGCCTCGCCGGTTTGCCGGGCGCGACGCTCGACGATCTGCTGCTGGCCGCCGGCGAGCTGATCTGGTCGGCGGGGCCGCTCGCCAAAGGCTCCAACCTGTGCCACGGCACCGGCGGTAACGGTTACGCGTTCCTCAAGCTGCACCAGCGAACGAAGGATCCGCTGTGGCTGGAACGCGCGCGCTCCTTCGCCATGCACGGCATCGCGCAGACGCAGGAGGATGCCCAGCGTTACGGGCAATCGCGCTACTCGCTGTGGACCGGCGATCCCGGTTTCGCGATCTACCTCTGGGACTGCCTGCGCGCGGGCGCGTCGTTCCCGACGCTGGACGTCTTCTATGGTCCCAACATGCATCAATGAAGGCTTGACCATCGCCTTCGACGAGTGGGACGATCCGTTTCCGATGAGGCAGATCTGCATGCAAGGCGACGTGACGGCGACCAGTCGTGCCGCCATCCGGGAACTCGATTTCCGGCACGGTGAAATCAAGTAGGCCATGGACCTCGACGCATGGCTGATCTACCTTGTGGCAGCGACCGGGCTTTCCCTGTCGCCGGGTCCCAATGGCCTGCTTGCCCTGACGCACGGGGCGCTGCACGGCCGGCGCAAGACGCTCTACACCATCTTTGGCGGCGCGTTCGGTTTCGTCGCCGTCATAGCCCTGTCGATGTTCGGCATCGGCGCGCTGCTCAAGACGTCGCTGGCGTGGCTCACGGTGATGAAATGGGTGGGTGCCGCCTACCTGGTCTGGCTCGGCATCCAGGTCTGGCGGTCGCCGGCGATAGGCATCGAAATCGGCGGCGCGACGCAGCCCAGGGCCGGCTGGTCGATGTTCCGGCAGGGTGCGCTGTCCGCGCTGACCAATCCCAAGGCGCTGCTCTTCTTTGCGGCCTTCCTGCCGCAGTTCATCGACCCCGCGCGAAGCCTTTTCGTCCAGTTCGTGGTCATGGCGGGAACCTTCGCGGCGATCGAGATCGCGACCGAGGCGTTCATCGCCAGCATGGCGCACCGCATCAGCCCGTGGCTCGGGCGCGTCGGGCGGCGCTTCAACCAGGTCTGCGGCGGAGTGTTCATTGCCATTGGGGCCGCGCTGCCCCTGCGCAGCTGAGCCGTCGCCGGTCGCACCCCGGAATCAAAGGCGTTCCATGACCGAAGGATTTCCCAGCGCGTCGTCCCCTGCGCCGACGGCCGACTACATTCGCGCGGTGGAAAGGTCGCGCATTGAGGCCCTAGTCGCGCGCGAGATGGACGCGCTGCGCCGGCTCCATGCGCCGCAGTACCAGCTGATCACGCCGCTCGGCCGCACGTATTCGCGCGAACGCTACCTCGGCGAAATCGAGGCGGGGCAGTTGCGATACCTGAGGTGGGAGCCCGGACCGATGGACGTCCGGACGAGCGAGCGCATGGCGGTGGTCCGCTACCGGGCCACGCTCGAACTCGACTCGGGCGACGGCCGCGGAACCCCGTTCGAATGCTGGCACACCGATTCCTACGAGCTCACAGGCGACGCCTGGCAGGTCGTGTGGTCGCAAGCCACCGCCATCCGCTAGGCTGCGAGGCATCGTGCGCACGAGGCTCGAGGTCGTCGAAACACAGCGGCTGGTCCTGTGCTGGCTCGGCGAAGGCGATGCCGAGTTCATCCTCGAGCTGTTGAACGATCCGTCGTGGCGGCAGTACATCGGCGACAAGGGCGTGCACACGATCGCGGACGCGCAGAACTACATCCGGAAGGGCCCCGTGGAGATGTACGTCCAGAGAGGGTTCGGGCTCTACCTCGTGCAGACCAAGGCGGATGCGCAGTCCATCGGCATCTGCGGCCTCATCAAGCGCGACGGCCTGGAGGACGTGGACCTCGGCTTCGCCTTTCTTCCGCGATTCTGGGGCAGGCAGTATGCGTTCGAAGCTGCCGCTGCCGTGCTGGCGCATGCGAGGGACGCGCTGGGGATGTCGCGCATCGTGGCCATCACCACGAGCGCCAACACGCGTTCGATCAACCTGCTCGGGCGGCTCGGCTTCCGGTACGAACGCAACGTGCGGCTGGACGCGGCCGGCGACGAGCTCAAGCTCCATGCGCACACGGCCTGACGCACCGCGCGAGAGGGCGCGCGCGTCCGACGATAGCTGCGCTGCGCATGCGGCGGCGCCGCAACGGGACAGACGGGAGAGCGTCCGATGAGCCTGCAGCAACTTCTCGGCGTCGACCTGCCGATCATCCAGGCCCCCATGGCGGGCGTGCAGGGAAGCGCATTGGCCATCGCGGTATCCGACGCCGGCGGGCTCGGCTCGCTGCCGTGCGCGATGCTCGGCCCGGACACGATGCGCAGCGAGCTTGCCGCGATCAAGGCGCGGACCGGCAGGCTGGTCAACGTGAATTTCTTCTGCCATGCCCCGCCGGTGGCCAACGCCGCGCGCGAAGCCGCGTGGCGGGCGGCGCTGGCGCCGTATTACCAGGAGCTTGGCGTCGATGCCGGCTCGATTCCGGGCGGCCCGGCGCGCGTGCCGTTCAGCGCGGAAATCGCGGACGTGCTCGACGAATTCCGGCCCGCGGTGGTGAGCTTTCATTTCGGCCTGCCTTCGCCCGAGTTGGTCGCCCGGGTGAAGGCGTGGGGCACGACGATCCTCTCGTCGGCGACCACCGTCGACGAAGCCCTCTGGCTGCAGGCGCGCGGTGCCGATGCGGTCATCGCGCAAGGGCTCGAAGCCGGAGGGCATCGCGGGATCTTCCTTTCCGAGGACCTCACCACGCAGGCCGGGACGATGGCGTTGCTGCCGCAGATCGTGCGGGCGGTGAAGCTCCCGGTCATTGCCGCAGGGGGCATCGCCGACGCGCAGGGCGTCGCGGCGGCCATCGCGCTGGGCGCCGCCGGCGTGCAGGTCGGAACGGCGTACCTGCTCTGCCCCGAGGCGACCACGAGCGCGGTGCACCGCGCCGCGCTGAAGAGCGGCGTCGCCCGCCACACGTCGCTCACCAACGTCTTCACGGGGCGGCCGGCGCGTGGGATCGTCAACCGCATCATGCGCGACCTCGGCCCGATGAGCGCCCTTGCCCCCGCGTTTCCGCTGGCCGGCGCGGCGATCGCGCCGTTGCGTGCCCGCGCCGAAGCGCAGGGGTCCGGCGATTTCTCGCCGCTTTGGTCCGGCCAGAATGCCACCGGCTGCGCGGAGATCCCGGCGGCGCGACTCACCTTGGACCTGGCGTCCGGGCTCAGGTGACGCGCGGGCCCTTGGCCATCGGGCCACGCGCAGGCCGCGCCGACGGGAGGATCCCGCCGCGCGATCGCCCACGCTCGCCCACTCGGTCGGGCAGATAGGCGCGGTGGCCGAACGCACGACGCTGCCTCTCGACGTCGAAGGCTTCGCGCGGAAGTTCGGGTGCGAGATCGCGTCGCTACCGCGCAACGTGGTACTGGCGGGCTGGTCGGAGGCGGACGACCGGTGGTACTGCGGCCCCTCCAGCAACTACGCCACCGCGAGCTTTGACCGGGTGCCGCCCACGATCGGCTTCCTGGACAGCTACGTCCTGCCGCGGCTCGCCGGCGGCAGCTTCTGGTTCATGCTGTGCTTCTGGGATGGCTGGCGCGAACGCCATCCGTTCAGCGAGCGCTACGCCTGGGTGCCCGCGGGCGACCTCACGCACTGCACGGAATGGCGCGGCGCGCCCGGCGAGCTGCCGATCCTGTCACCCGGCCGGCGCTGGATCGCGTGCTTCGGTGCGCATCGCGGCGACCCGAGCGCTGCGCTGCTGCCGGAAGCGCACTACCTGGCGCGGGCCGGCTATCGGGAGATGTTCGGTCAACTTTGCCGCGAGGAAGTGAGCTGGGACGCGAAGGCCGCACGGGCGGTGCTGTGCGCCGGCGACCACGGCGAGCCCGCCAACTTCTTTGCGCCGCTCGTCTCCGGGCGACCCCATCCGCGGCGCCACCTCGCGGAGATCGTCGAAGCCGCGCGACTCGACGTCGACGTGCATCTGGGGAAGGGCGTCCCGCGCGCCCTGCAGATGTCGTGCAAGTGGATCCTCGACGTGGACGGGTTCACGCGCACCTGGGATGCGTTCGCGTGGAAGATGCGCAGCGGCTCCGTGGTCCTTTCGCCCGCCTCGCCGTGGGAATCCTTCTTCACGCGCCAGTTCGAGCCCTGGACGCATTTCGTCCCGATCGCCAACGATTTCGCGGACCTCGCCGAGAAGCTCGACTGGTGCCGCGCGAACGACGACGAATGCCGGCAGATCGCGGAGCGCGCCCGGCAGCGCTCCGACTGGGTCTATCGCCCGGAGACCGTCGCGCGCATCGTGGCGCGGCAATGGCGGACGCTGCTGGCGCCGCCGGGCTCGGGGTCAGTGACGCCCTAGCCGCCGTCCGACGGCGGCAGCGCGAGGCAGGCTTCCGGCCGCCACGACGCGACGACGCAATCGCCTCGCTGCATCCGCGCGGCGGCCTCGGTGTTCGCGATCTTGGCCACGAAGTCGTCGCCGCCGCCGAGCGCCAGCCGCAGCTTGCAGTGATCCCCGAGGTAGATCACCTCTTCCAGCCGGGCGCTGAACCGGTTGCTGCCGCCGCCTGCCTCGCCGATCTCCACCCGTTCCGGGCGTATCGACAGCACCACGCCGGATCCCGCCGGCAGGTCGGCGACCAGCCTCGCCGTCACCTCGCTGCCGTCGCCGATCCGCACGCGGCAGAACTCGCCGTCGCGGCTCGCGATCCGGCCGTCGAGACGGTTGTTCTCGCCGATGAACGACGCCACGAACGCATTGGCGGGGCGCTCGTAGAGCTCGGTGGGTGTCGCGAGCTGCTGGATCACGCCGTGATGGAAGACCGCGATGCGGTCGGACATCGTCAGGGCCTCCGACTGGTCGTGCGTGACGTAGACGACGGTCACGCCGAGGCTTTCGTGCAGGTGCTTGATCTCGAGCTGCATCTGCTCGCGCAGCTGTTTGTCCAGCGCGCCGAGCGGCTCGTCCATCAGCACGAGCTTCGGCTCGTAGATCAGCGCGCGGGCGACGGCCACGCGCTGCTGCTGGCCGCCGGAGAGCTGTGCCGGCTTGCGCTCGCCCAGCGGGCCGAGCCGCACCATGTCGAGCGCGCGCTTGACGCGCGCCGGGATGTCCGCCGCGGGGCAGCCGTGCATCTGCAGCGGGAACGCGAGGTTCTCCGCCACGCTCATGTGCGGGAACAGCGCGTAATTCTGGAACACCATGCCGATGCCGCGGCGATGCGCCGGCACGTTGTTCAGGCGGCGGCCCTCGAGCTCGATGAGGCCCGTCGTCGGCTCCTCGAAACCGGCCAGCATCATGAGCGTGGTCGTCTTGCCGGAGCCCGACGGACCGAGCAGCGTCAGGAATTCGCCGCGCACGAGCGTGAGGTCGAGCGCCTTCACGACGTCGACCTTGCCGTCGTAGCTCTTGGTCACTCCCCTGAAGGTCACGATCGGATCGGGCATCGGCGGCATCGTGTGCGGTGGTGGTGCGGTGTCACTCCGGCACGCCGCCGTCGAGATTGCCCTGCGTGCGCAGCCGCGCGCGCGTGCGTATCACCTCGTTGGCGGCGAGCAGCACCAGCGAGCAGACCACGAGCATCACCGCGGTGGCGGCGATGGTCGGGCTCAGGAACTCGCGCAGGCCGGCGTACATCTGGCGGGGCAGCGTGAACTGGCCGGGGCCGGCGACGAAGATCGCGACGACCAGCTCGTCGAACGACGTCGCGAAGGCGAAGAGGGCGCCGGTGGCCACCCCGGGCGCGATCAGCGGCAGCACGACGCGCCGGAAAGTGACGTGCGGCGGCGCGCCGAGGGTGGCGGCGGCCTTCAGCAGGTTGCGGTCGAACGTCTGCAGCGTGGCGAGCACGGTGATCAGCACGTAGGGCACCGACAGCACCGTGTGCGCGATGACGAGGCCCGCCAGCGTGTTGTTGAGGCCGACCAGCGAGAACGCAAAGTACATGGCCACGGCCGTCACCACCACCGGCACGACCATCGGTGTGGACAGCAGCGCGACCAGCGCCGCCTTGCCGCGGAAGCGGCCGAGGAAGATGCCCAGCGCCGCCAGCGTGCCGAGCGCGGTCGCCAGAATCGCCGTGGCGATGCCGACGATGAAGCTGTTGCGGGTGGCAAGCAGCCATTTGCCGCTGGCGAAGAAGTCCTCGTACCAGCGCAGCGAGTAGCCCGGCACCGGCAGCGTCAGCAGCTCGCCGGAGGACAGCGAAAGCGGGAAGATGACGACGATCGGCGCGATCAGGAAGAACAGCACCGCGGCCGTGGCCGTCCACAGCAGCAGTTGCGTGAGGCTCGCCTTGCGCATGGCGTCAGATGGCGTAGCCCGGGTTGCGGTCACGCAACCCGGGAGCAGGCGCGGCGACGGCCCCGGGTTGCGTGACCGCAACCCGGGCTACGAAGCGATGCCTCGTCCGCGCGCCCATGGCGGTCAGAGCTTCAGCGCGCCGGGGCGGAAGCCCGGCAGGACGAGGCGCGCCGCCACGACGAGGAGCCCCGTCATCGTGAGCAGCAGCGTGGCGAGCGCGGCGGCCATGCCCCAGTTGATCGTGTCGTTGGTGAAGAACGCGATGAAGTAGCTCACCATCTGGTCGCCGGCGCCGCCGACCAGCGCGGGCGTGACGTAGAAGCCCACCGACAGCATGAACACCATCACCGCGCCCGCCGCCACGCCGGGCATCGTCATCGGCAGGTAGACGCGCAGGAAGCGCTTCCACTCGGGCGCGCCGAGCGAGGCCGCGGCGCGCATGTAGACGGGATCGATGCCCTTCATCACGCTGTAGAGCGGCAGGATGACGAACGGCAGCAGCACGTGCACCATCGCCACGTAGACGGCGAAGCGGGTGAAGATCATCGCCACCGGCGCGTCGACGATGCGCGTGGCCTGCAGGAACGCGTTCACCGGCCCCTCGCGCTGCAGCAGGATGAACCAGGCCGTGGTGCGCACGAGGATGGAAGTCCAGAACGGGATCAGCACCAGCGCCATCGCCAGGTTCGCCCAGGTTCGCGGCAGCGTCGACAGGGTCCAGGCGACCGGATAGCCCAGCAGCACGCACAGCACCGTGACCCAGACGCTGATCTCGAAGGTGCGGTAGAAGAGGCTGACGAAGATCGCGTCGTCCTTGCCGGCGCGGGCAACGTCGCCGGTGGGCGTGAGCGTCAGGTCGACCGAGCGCAGCAGGTAGAGCGGCGTCAGCCCGCCGGCGTCGCGGCGGATCATCTGCCAGAGCAGCGGATCGCCCCAGCGCGCGTCGAGCGCGATCAGCGCGTCCTTGTACGGCGGGGAGAGGCTTCCCTTCGCGCGTGCGGTCTTCAGCACCAGCGCACGCAGCCCGGGCTGCTCGAAGTTCAGGCGCCGCGAGAGCGCGCCGATCGCCTGGGCTTCCTGCGCGAGCGCGAGCTCGGCGGCGATGGCGGCGTAGGCCTCCTCCGGCGGCAGACCCTCGCCGTTCCACGCGCGCACCGCCGCCGCCGTGCGCGGCAGCGATTCGCGCACTTCCGGATCGCCGACCGCCGTGTAGAGGGTGATGACCAGCGGTACGACGAAGCTCGCGACGACGAGGAGCAGCAGCGGGCCGATCAGCGCGGCCGCCAGCAGGTTGACCCTCGACATCGCGCGCCGGGCGGCCTTGCGGTCGTCCGCGGTGCCGCTACTGCGCGACCCAGGCGTTGAACTTGGTCTCGAGGTCGGCGCCGTTGGCGACCCAGAAGTCGGTGTCGATGAACAGGCCCTGCGCGGCGTGCGGCGACAGCATGCCCGGGTTCTTTTCGCGCAGCATCGGGTTGGCGGCGGCCTCGGCGTTCGCCGGGGAGACCGCATAGTCGGCGGCCATCGCGGTGAGCGGCTTGGCGTCGGTGATCCACTCGATCATCTTCATGCCTTCGGCGGCGTTCGGCGAGCCTTTGACCACCGCCCACGAGTCGACCGACCACAGCAGCGTCTTCCACAGCAGCGGATACTTGTTCGCGCCGGCGTCGGCATTGGCGCGGACGATCCGTCCCGTGAAGCCGACGGCGTAGGCGACCTCGCCGCTGCCGACGAGCTGCACCGGCTGCGTGCCGGACTTCCACCACACGATCTGCGGCTTGATCTGGTCGAGCTTGGCGAACGCGCGCTTGACCCCTTCCGGCGTCCCGAGCACCTTGTACACGTCTGCCGGCGCCACGCCGTCGGCCATCAGCGCGATCTCGAGCGTGGTCTTGGGCGTGGAACGGAACGAGCGCTTGCCGGGATAGGTCTTCAGGTCCCACAGCTTGGCGTAGGTGTCGGGGCCGTCCTTGATCTTGGTCGAGTCGTAGAAGAGCGTCACGCCCCACAGCACCGCGCCCGCGCCGCAGGTCGACGTGCCGTTCGGGATGAACTTGTTCTTCTTGACCACCGACCAGTCCATCTTCTCGAAGATCCCGTCCTCGCAGCCGCGGGCGAGCTCCGGCGCCTCGACCATGATCACGTCCCACGTGACGTCCTTCGCCTTGACCATCGCGTAGATCTTGGCCATCTCGCCGTTGTAGACGTCGTCGTTGACCTTCTTGCCCGTGGCCGTCTCGAAGCCCTTGAACAGGTGCTTGCGGGCGTTGTCCTGGAAGGGCCCGCCGAAACCGACGATCATCAGGTCGCGTGCGGCGGTGGCGCCCGCTCCGAGCACCGCGATGCCGACCAGCGCCGACATCACGACGCCTTTCATCCTGTCCATCTGCATGGTTCGTCTCCTGTGGGTGAGCAGCACGATCTGCCGGCCGGCGGGGGCGCGCGCGGGCGACCCGATCCGTTGCGCTACAGTCTAGCGCATGAAGCCTACCCGGCAATTGGTACTAATGATAGCATGACAATACAACTTGTCCCGACCGCGGCCGCGGTCGGCTGCACCCCCTCCGGCTGCCCCCGCAGAGGATTCCAATGACGACCCCGGCACCGCTTTCCGTCGATCCCGCCAATGCCCGCATTTCCGCGACGCCGCGCGACGCCGACGGCCGCTATCGCTATCGGCTCTACATCGACGGCGCGTACGTCGATCCGCTGGGCGGCGAGTGGTTCGACACCAGCGATCCCGTCGCGGGGGAGGACTGGGCCCGCATCCCGCGCGGTCGCGCCGCCGACGCCGATCGCGCGGTGCAGGCGGCGCACCGCGCCTTCACCGGCGGTGCGTGGCCCGCGTTGTCGCCGTCGCAGCGCGGGGCGCTGCTGCGCAACCTGGGCGACCTCATCGCCGAGAACGCCGAATGGCTCGCGCGGGTGGAGATGAAGGACAACGGCAAGCTGCTGGCCGAGCTCAACATGCAGATGCGCTACATGGCCAACTACTACTACTACTACGGCGGCCTTGCCGACAAGATGGAGGGCACCGTCATTCCGACCGACAAGCCGGGCGTCTTCAACTACACGAAGTACGAGGCCGCGGGCGTGGTGGTGTGCATCATGCCGTGGAATTCACCGCTGCCGCTCACCAGCCTGAAGCTCGCGCCGGCGCTGGCCGCGGGCACCACCGTGGTGCTGAAGCCCTCGGAGTTCACGTCGGCGTCGCTGCTGGAGTTCGTCAAGCTGGTCGAGGCCGCGGGGTTCCCGCCGGGTGTCGTCAACGTCGTGACCGGCTACGGCGCGGAAATCGGCGACGCGCTGGTGAGCCATCCCCGCGTCGATCGCATCGCCTTCACCGGCGGACCCGAGGCCGGGCGCATGATCAACGAGAAGGCGGCGCGGCACATGAAGCGCGTGACGATGGAGTTGGGCGGCAAGTCGCCCAACATCATCTTCGACGATGCCGACCTCGACCAGGCGGTCAAGGGCGCGGTGGCCGGCATCTTCGCGGCCTCGGGCCAGACCTGCGTGGCCGGCTCGCGGCTGCTGGTGCAGAGCAGCGTCCACGACGAGTTCGTCGGCAAGCTGCTCGACTTCATCAAGGACGTGCGCTTCGGCCACCCGTCCGACCCGGCGACACAGATCGCGCCGATCTCGACGCGGCCGCAGATGGAGAAGATCAAGTCGTACGTCGAGATCGCCAGGGCCGAGGGCGCGCGCCTCGTCGCCGGCGGCGAGCCGGCCTCGGTGCCGGGGTGGCCGAAGGGCCTCTTCTACAAGCCGACCGTGTTCGTCGACGTGGACAACGGCATGCGCATCGCGCAGGAGGAGGTGTTCGGTCCCGTGCTCGCGGTCATCCGCTTCGACACCGAGGACGACGCGGTGCGCATCGCCAACGACACGCAGTTCGGCCTCGCCGCCGGGGTCTGGACGACGTCGCTGCGCCGGGCGCTGGCGATGGCCGATCGCATCCGCGCCGGCACCGTCTGGGTCAACAACTACCGGATGACCAGCACGACCTCGCCTTTCGGCGGCTTCAAGATGAGCGGCATGGGCCGCGAGGGCGGCATCGCCGGCATGCGTGAATACCTGGAGATCAAGAGCGTCTGGATCTCCACCCAGACCGAGATTCCCAATCCGTTCGTGCGGCGCTGACGGCGCGGCTCAGCGTTCGCGCAGCAGCTCGGCGAGGATCGCGAGGCCCGCATCCGCCTGATCCGCGCTCGCGTGGCTGAAGTTGAGCCGCAGCATGCCGCCGGGCGCAGCCTCGCCGGGAAAGAACGGCTCGCCGGGCATGAAGGCCACACCGCGCTCGATCGCCCGCGGCAGCAGCGTTCGCGTGTCGAGCGGGCGCTTGAGCGTCAGCCAGAAGAACAGGCCGCCCGGCGGCATCTCCCACGTCGCCAGATCGCCGAGGTGCCGCTCGAGTCCGGCCGCGAAGGCGTCGCGCTTGTCGCGGTAGGTGGCGACGAGACGGCGCATCCGCTCGCTGCGCGTCGGATCGGCGAGCTGCTGCAGCACGAGCCACTGGCTGATGCGGCTGCTGTGCAGGTCGGCGGCCTGCTTCAGGCGCACGAGCGGGTGCATCAGGTCGGGCGAGGCGGCAAGGAAGCCGAGGCGCATCCCCGGCGCGAGGCTCTTCGAGAACGAGCCCTGGTACACCCACGACGCGCGCGCGAGGCGGGCGCAGACCGGGGTCCGCTCGCAGGCGTCGTAGGCGAGGTCGCGGTAGGGGTCGTCCTCGAACAGCGTGACGCCCGTGTCGTCGCACGCGCGCGCCAGCGCGTCGCGCTCCGGCGCCGCGTAGCAGCGCCCGGTCGGATTCTGGAACGTGGGGATCGTGTAGGCGAAGGCGGGGGTCGGCGCCGTCGATCCCAGCGCTGCGGGCCGCTGCGGGTCGAGCGTGACGAAGCGCGCGCCGAAGTAGCGAAACACCTGCAGCGCGGCGAGATAGGTCGGCGCCTCGACGGCGACCGGCGTGCCCTCGTCGACGAAGAGCTTGGCGACCAGATCGATCCCCTGCTGCGATCCCGACAGGATCAGGACCTGCGCCGGCGCGCAGGCGAGGCCGATCCCGGCAAGCTCCCCGGCGATGCGCTCGCGCAACGCGGGCTCGCCTTCCGAGGGGCCGTATTGCAGCCACTGCCGCGGGACCGCGCCGGCGTCGAGCGTCGGGAACGTCTCCGCGGCCGGCAGCCCGCCGGCGAACGAGATCATGCCCGGGCGGTCGATGACCGACAGGATCTCCCGGATCGGCGAGGCGACGAGGTTGTCCACCCGCCGCGAGTAGCGGTTGCCGGCCTGCATCGGTGCTCCTCCTTATGAGTCAATAATATTGACCTGTCGACAGGCTAGCGCGGCGCGATTATCATGTCAATATGGTTGACCCAAAACGCGAGGCTGCGCTGCGCGAGGCGATCGAGGCGTTCTTCTTCGCCTACCGCGCGTTCACGGCCGGCCCCGACCGCATCCTCGGCGAGCGCGGCCTGGGCCGCGTGCACCACCGCATCCTCTATTTCGTCGGGCGCAGCCCCGGCATCGCGATCAACGCGCTGCTCGACACGCTCGGCGTGACCAAGCAGGCGTTGAACGCCCCGCTGCGGCAGCTGGTCGAGATGAAGCTCGTGTCGGTGCGCACGGCGGCGCACGACCGCCGCTACCGGGAGCTGCGGCTCACGCGTGAAGGCGAGCGGCTGGAAGCGCGGCTCACGGGCACGCAGATGGCCCATCTCGGCGCGACGTTCGCGGCGGCCGGCGGCGGCGCCGAAGCCGGATGGCGCGCGGTGATGCGGCGGATGCCGGAAGCGCGCTTAGTTGTTGGAGGTCTTATGGAGACATTCATGCACATTGCCACGACGAGATCTTTCATGGCGGCAGCGATCCTCTTCGCAGTCATGTCGGCCAACGCGCAGGAGCCCGCCTGGGTGGGCGAGGCGAGAAAGGTGGCAGGCTCGGTTCCACCCAAGCTGCTCTCGGTGCTCATCAAGGAAATCGGGAAGAGCGGCCACGAAGGCGCAATTCTCGTTTGTCGCGACAAGGCGCCCCAGCTGGCGAAGGCCGCGTCCGACGAGACCGGCTGGAACGTGCGCCGCGTGAGCCTGCGCAACCGCAACCCGCGCGCCGTGCCGGATGCATGGGAGCGTGCGACTCTCGAGGACTTCGATCGTCGCGCGGCGTCGGGCGAAAGCGCGACCCACGCTCGAGAAAGCCGAGATCGTGGTCGAAGACAGGGAGGCAGTCCTATCGCTACATGCGGGCATTGCCGACGCAACCGCTGTGCCTCGGCTGCCACGGGTTGCCCGAACAGCTGACACCTGCGGTGATGGAGAAGCTGAAGGCGCTCTACCCCGACGACAAGGCCGTCGGTTATCGTCCGGGCGAAATCCGCGGCGCGATGACCATCCGCAAGCCTGCCTGACCGACCGAGGCCGGGACGACCGCGCCCTCGCCGCACCTCCGGCGACGCGTCCCCTTTCACCCTCCTTTCAGATTCGTGACGTACCGTCTCGGTCGCACCATGCCCAATCTCAACGAAACACCGGAACCGGAGTCGATATGAACCTTCGCCAACAGTTGTATGCAGTCAGCGCCGGCGCCGTCCTTTGCGCGGTCGCGCCGCCAGGCCTTTGCCGACGGACCCAAGGCCAAGCACAAGGACTGCGACCCTGAAATCCTGTCGAGCAGCGTCCAGGGGGTGCCCGCCCTTTCGCACGTGAGCGGATTCTGTATCGACCTCGTCGATGCGGTGAGCGCCAGCGGACCGGCGACGACCGAAGCCACCAAGGTCGAGGTGTGGCTCGATGGCGCCTTCGTGCCGCTGACCCTGAGGTCAGCGTCCCCACCCCGGCAACGTGTACACCAAGACTCCGGCCACGCCGGCCCCGGGGAACGTGCTGGAAACGATCGGGCTGTGCGGCACCACGCTCACCGGCGAGGGCATCACGACGGTGCGGATCACCAGACCGTACCTGACCACGAGCGGGAAGGCGAAGTCCAAGACGGAGGAAGCCACGGTCCCCGTCGCGTTCAAGGGCAACTGCGCGCCGCCGATCTAGCATTGCGCTTCCCGTTCCGCCGCGTTCCCGGGGGCTCCGAACCCCGGTCAGCGGTGCGAAGGCGGGCCCTCATGCCGGAACCCGGCGCCTCGACGACCCCGCCTCCATGGCGGGGTCGTCACGTCCGGAGCCCATCCTCGGCACCTTCAGCTTCAGTTAAGGTCCGCTCGCTACACTGCGCTGCGCAACAGACTCCCATGGCCCAAGCCCTACAACGCGACACGTGAAGGAAATGATGAATCTGTCCAGAAACCTGAGCTGGCTCTCGAGCCTGATCCTCCCGCTCGCGGCGGTTGCCGCCCACGCCGCGAGCTTGTCGCCGACTTCGATCACGCTGGTACCCGGAAACAACGCGACCATCGCGGTCACCAGCGTGGGGCTCCGCGACCCTCGCCAACTCGAATCCCGCAGCCGTGTCGGCGATCCTGGCGGGCGGAACCATCAGCGTGACCGCGAAGGCGGTCGGCGTCGCGACGCTGTCGGTCACCGACCTGCGCGGCACGAAAACCGCCAAGGTGACGGTCGAGCCGCCGCTGGGCGTCGCGCCCGGCAGCGCATCGCTGCTCGTCGGGCAGGCGACGACGCTGACCGCCAGCAATGCGATCGGCACGATCCAGATCAGCAATTCCAACGGCACCGCGGTCGGCGCAAGCCTTTCGGGGAACCATCACGGTGACGGGCAGGAGCGTCGGCAGCGCGAACCTCGTCCGCGACACGAAGACGACGGTCAAGGTGCAGGTGAGCGTCACCTCGCCGGCTCGCCGCCACCGCCGCCTCGAGCGGAATCCACCCTGGGCGCCTCCTCGCCAGCAACTGCTTCCAGTGCCACGGCACCAATGGCAGCAGCGGCGGCTTCGACCAGTTGCAGGGAGACTCCAGCGCGGACCTGCTCGAGAAGCTGCGCAAGTTCGCCAGCGGCGACGGGGACAGCATCATGGCCGCGCACGCGCTCGGCTATACCGACGAGCAGTTGCAGCTCATCGCCGACTTCCTGTCCAAACAATGAGCGGAGAACGGAAAATGGATCGTCGCAAATTTCTCGGTTCGATGGCGGCCGGCGGGCTGGGTCTTCTGGCCGCGCCCGGCGTCTGGGCGGCTGACGCGCCGGTGCTGTTCCCGGTGCCGACCAACACCGGCATTGCCGGCAACGTCGTCGTCGTGGGTGGCGGCATGTCGGGCGCCGCCGTGGCGAAGTACCTGCGCCTGTGGGGCGGGACGGGGGTGAACGTGACACTGATCGAGATGAGCCCGTCCTACACGTCGAACATCATGAGCAACACCGTGCTCTCCGGGCAGCGCCTGCTCTCGAGCCTCGAGTACACCTACGCGACCCTGACCGGTCACTACGGCGTGAAGCGGATCACCTCCAGGGTCACGAGCATCGACTCCGTCGGCAAGCGCGTCTATTACGAAGGCGGCGACATCGCCTACGACCGGCTCGTCCTCGCCCCCGGCCTGGAGTTCGACAGGATGCCGGGCATGGCGGACGTCTCGCAGTACGACACCGACATCCCGCACGCGTGGAAGGCCGGCCCGCAGACGCAGCTGCTGCGCAGCCAGCTCGTCGCGCTGACGCCCGGCCAGAACGTCGTTCTGACGATTCCGCTGGCGCCGTATCGCTGCCCTCCCGGCCCCTACGAGCGGGTCTGCGTGATCGCCGACTGGCTCAAAGCCAACAAGCCCGGCAGCAAGATCATCGTGCTGGATGCGAACCTGGACATCGTGGTCGAGAAGGCCAACTTCTCCGAGGCCTTCACCACGCTGTACGCCGGCATCGTCGACTACCGGCCCGGCAGCAAGGTGACGAACATCGACGTCGGCGCCCGTGCCGTCACCTACGAGGACGAGTCGGCACCCCGCGGACGGAGAACGCGGGGGTCATCAACGCGATTCCGCCGCAGCGAGCCCCGAAGCTGCTGGCCGACGCCGGCCTGCTGAGTGACGATCCCGCCAAGCCGTTCGCGCCGGTCAACGTGCTGAGCTACGCGTCGACGAACCTCGGCAAGTCCTTCATTCACGTGATCGGCGACGCGAGCCTCACGACGCAGCCGAAGGCGGGCCACATCGGCAACCAGCAGGGCAAGACCTGCGCCGACGCCATCGTCCGCCTGCTGGCGGGCAAGCCGCTCGACCGGCAGGTGGTCACGAACTCGGCCTGCTACACGCCGATCACCTTGACGACCGCCACCTGGCTGTCCGCCGTGTACCAATACGACGGCATCGGCAAGATGGTCATACCGTCCTGGCACATTCCGGCGATCAATGCTCCCGGCCGGGGCCATCGCCGCGACCGCCGCGACGGCCGAGAATTATCAGGACATGCTGATCTGGTTCCGCACGCTGATGGGGGATACGTTCAGCTGACGCAGGCCCGGCGCGCAGCCGGCGCGCTCTCCGCACGATCGGGGATTGCGCGAAGACCGCCCGGCTTGCGGTATTCTCGTCGACATGATCGATCCGCTTGAAGCGAAGCGATGAGAATCCTGTTGGCGGAGGATGACCCGCGTCTGGGCGACCGCATCAAGGAAGATCTCGTCCGCCGGGGCTACGCGGTCGACGTCGCGGACAACGGCGTCGACGCGGAGCACCTCGGCAACGAGGAACCCTACGACGCGGTGATCCTCGACCTCGGCCTCCCGCAGCGTTCCGGCCTGGAGGTGCTGCGGAACTGGCGCGGCACGGGGCAACCCGGTGCCCGTCCTCATCCTCACCGCGCGCGACGCGTGGCACGAGAAGGTCGAAGGCTTCAACGCCGGCGCGGACGACTACGTCGCCAAGCCGTTTCACGTCGAGGAGCTGTACGCCCGCCTCGGCGCGCTGATCCGGCGCGCCCATGCCCAGCCCGCGGGGATGGTGACGGCCGACGGATTGCGGCTCGACGAGGCGCGCCAGGTGGTCGTCTCCGGCGACCGGACGATCGCGCTCTCCGGCGTCGAGTTCCGCCTGCTGCGCTATTTCATGCTGCACCCGGGGCAGGTGCTGTCCAAGTCGCATCTGGCCGAGCACGTCTACGACAACGACTCGGACCGCGACAGCAACGTCATCGAGGTGCACGTCAACCATCTGCGCAACAAGCTCGGCGCCGGCGCACATCACGACCCGGCGCGGCCAGGGCTACGTGTTCGGAGCGCCGCACTGATGCGTTCGCTGCTCGCGCCACTGGTCATCGGGCTGGTGCTGAGCCTGGCCGCGGTGTTCGGCGTGCAGTGGTCGGTGGTCCGGGTCGCCATCGACGCGTGATGCGCGACTACATCGCCGAGCGAGCTGGCGCAGGACGCCGACGAGCTGTTCAGCTCGCTGTCGATCCTGCCGGGCGGCGCAGGCGTCGCTGGCGCTCACCCACTTCGACCCGCCGTTCCTGTCGCCTGCTTCCGGGCGCTACTACCAGATCCTGCGTCGACGCGACGTCGCGCTGCGCTCGCCGTCGCTGGTCGAGGAGACGCTGGCCATGTCGCCGGTCGGTCGCGGGCAGCGGCACGTGACGACGTCGCCGGCCCGCAGGGGCAGGCACTGCTGCTGCAGCGCGAGCGGCTACGAGTTCATGGGCCGCCCGATCACCATCGGCGTCGCCGCCGACCTGAAGCCGATCCGGACGCAGTTCGACGCGCTGCTGTCGCGCTACACGCAGGTGTCCGCTGTTCATGTTCGCGCTGCTCGTCGTGCTGCAGATCGGCGATCGTGCGCCTGGCGCTGCGGCACCTTGCGCCGCGTGCAGGCCGACGTGGGCCGGCTCGAGCGACGGCGAGATCGCGCAGCTCGGCGAGTCGCGTCCCGGCCGAAGTCCTGCCCCTGGTGCGCGAGGTCAACCGCCTGCTGGCGCTGCTCGCGCGCCGGCTGCAGCGCTCGCGCGAGTCGCTCGGCAATCTCGCCCACGCGCTGAAGGCGCCGCTCACCGTGTTGACGCACATCGCCGACGACGAACACATCCGCAACGCATCCCGACGCTGGGCCCGCAGTTGGCCGAGCAGCTCGACGATCCTGCGCAGCCGCATCGACAGCGAGCTCCGGCGCGCCCGCGTCGCGGGCGGGCGCGCGCCGGGCGTGGCGCTCGCCTTCACGGCCGAGATCGAGGCGCTGGTCGGCGACCCTGCGCAAGCTGTATCGCGATCGCCAGCTCGACATCGCCTGCCGCATGGACCCGGCGATCCGGTTCCACGGCGACCGCGAAGACTTGCTCGAGTTGTGCGGCAACCTGCTCGACAACGCCTGCAAGTGGGCGCGGTCCGCGCGTGCTGGTCACGGCGCGCGACGGCGACGGCATGGTCCTGACGGTCGAGGACGACGGCCCGGGCTGCTCGCCCGAGGACCTCGAGCGGATCGCCGCGGCGTGGCGTGCGCCTGGACGAGACCACCGAGGGCCACGGTCTCGGGCTCGCGATCGCCGGCAGCATCGCTTCGTCCTACGGCGCGGAAATCCGCTATCGGCCGCTCGCAGGAGCTCGGCGGATTCGCGGTGACGGTGACGTTTCCTGCCGCCTAGCTCGCCGGCGCCCGCGCCGAGCACGGGCACCTTGCGCGCGCACCGCAGCAGCAGCGGCCCGAACCTCGCCCCGGCCTTCGCCGCGAAGGGCTTCAGCGTGACTTAAGGCCGCCCCGTATAGTCGGCGGCTTCGGATCTCCCTGCATGGAGATCATGACCATGAAATGGTTGCAACGTTTGCCCTTGATGCGTCGCGCTGCTCATGCTGGGCGTCCCACGGGCCGGCGCCAGCACGGCCTACGGCGACCTGAACAACTTCGACGCCGTCAACGACACCGGGCAGGAGTGTCACGGCTTCGAGATCGAGATCGACGGCGTCCGCAGCACCGACATCACCTACACCTACGACTGGAACCACTACGGCGCGCCGCAGATCACGCGAGGACCTCACCGATCCCGGCGAATCCCAAGGTGTTCATCCGCTACGAGAGCGCGAAGAATCCCGACGGCACCTGGGCGCCGCAGCCCTACCGGTGCCGACGCGCCGCTCGGCGCCGACCGACGGCCACTTCTGCACCGATCCCGCCATCTACAGCTACGGCTGCGAGCACTTCGGCGTGGGCTATTACGGCACGCCGACCGCGATCAAGTACAACTGGCTGCTCGACGACGGCGCCGGCAACCTGGTGCTGGGTCCGGCGGTGAACGTCGCCACGCCCACCTTTGTCTACATCCCGCCGGTGCTGGTGGACCCGGCGCTGCCGCCCGATCCGGCCAACATCGCGAGCCGGCCAGGTCGTGGCCGCGATCCCGGCGCCGGTGGTGCCGATCCCGGCCGGCAAGAAGTTCGGCGTGCCGACCTGGGTCAAGGTGATCAAGACCACCACGCACAACGCCGGCAACGTCGCGCTGGAGGATCTCGTTTCGGACGACCGACGGCGACGGGATGCCGACTGGCAGAACGACGAGCCCGCCGAAGTCGAAACCGAGTGGAGGCTGCTGCAGACCAACGACGGCGGCAATGTCGCCAAGGCCGAAGTGCGCGGGCTGCCCGACGACATGGGCGACGGCAACGAGATCGTCACGCGCCGCTACGAGTTCTACAACTACGCCGGCGCGGCCGACACCATCGACGGCGAGACCGGCGAGGCGATGTGCGACGAGGTCGCCGCCGACAGACCTGCACGGCGTCGGCAGCGACGTCGGCGTCACCGACGCGAACGGCGACACCCAATACGTCGACTGCACCGCGCAGGTCGTGGTCGGCGACTACATCGGCGCGCAGATGGCCGGCTTCGACGCCGAGGCGCCGCTCGGCCTGGTCGACAATCTGCAGGACGGCGAACCGGCAGTCGCCTATACGCCGCGCACCGTCGTGGTCGGCGGCAATTCGCCGTTCACGATCACGCATCGCGGGCAGCCTGCCGCCGGGTCCTGCGACTATCGATCCGGCGCGTGGACGGGCGTGCTGTCCGGCACGCCGACCACGGCGGCAGCTTCAGCTTCACCGTCGACGGCGACCGACGCCGACGGCACCACCGTCAGCAAGGCCTACACGATGAAGGTCGCCGGCGGTGCGTCGTCGCGCAATACCAGCTTGCGGTCGGCAAGTCCGGCAGCGGCACGGGCACCGTGACCGGCAGCGGCATCGACTGCGGCGCCACCTGCTCGGTGATCGCTCGACGACGGCACCGCGGTCTCGCTGACCGCCACGCCGGCCGCCGGCAGCGTGTTCACGCGGCTGGAGCGGCGCCTGCACCGGCACCGGCGCCTGCACCACGACGATGAGCGCGGACCGTCGTCACCGCGACCTTCGACGTGCAGCAGTACACAGCTGACGGTCAGCAAGGCCGGCACCGGCACGGCACCGTGACCGGCAACGGCATCAACTGCGGCGCCACCTGCTCGGTGACCCGCTCGACGGGCACGGCGGTCGCGCTCACGGCCACCCCGGCTGCCGGCAGCGTGTTCACCGGCTGGAGCGGCGCCTGCAGCGGCACCGGCGCCTGCACGACGACGATGAACGCGAACACGGCCGTCACCGCGACGTTCGCGCCGGCGCCCCAGCAGTACACGCTGACCGTCACGAAGACCGGCTCTGGGCACGCGTGACCAGCAATGCCCAAGGGCATCAGCTGCGGCACGCTGTGCACCGAGACCTTCGCGACCGGCACCAGCGTCAAGCTGACCGCGAAGCCGGCCAGACAAGCACAAGTTCCTGGGCTGGTCCGGTGGCGCCTGCAGCGGCACCGCGCTGACCTGCACGGTGCCGATGGTGCGCAATCAGAACGTGCAGGCCCGTCTTCAACTGACGCAACGTGAAACGCCGGCGCTTCCTCGATCGGGTCCCGCCGCTGCCGGCTTGCCGCGCGGGGTGGTGCGGCGGATGCAGGGCCGTTGATCCGCCGCCGCGGGCTCAGGGCCGCGGCATGTCGTCGGCGATGTAGGCGCGCACGATGCCGTCGAAATCGGCGTCCGCCCGCATCCCCAGCGCGGGACCGAGGCGCGGCGCGAAATTCGCGGGCCACGTCGAGACGATGCGGTCGATCGCAGGGTCGTATTGCCACTTGACGCGATCGGCGACGGCATCGCCCGCCACGCGGCGCAGCGCCGCGACCATGTCGCCCACGGCCACGCAGATTCCCGGCACGTTGATCGATCGCGACTGCGCGAAGGCCGACGCGGGCGCTTCGTGCCCGATGACCAGGTTGGCGACGACGGCGCGCGGCGATTGCACCCACATCCGGGTGGCCGGCGCCACCGGGCACGGCGCGTCCAAGCCCGCGAGCGGCTCGCGGATGATGCCGCTCGCGAACGACGACGCGGCCTTGTTCGGCTTGCCGGGGCGCACGGTGACCGTCGGCAGGCGCAGCGAGCGGCCGTCGATGAATCCCTTGCGCGTCATGTCGTAGACGAGCTGTTCGCCGATCGCCTTCTGCACGCCATAGGAAGCCTGCGGCGTGACCGGCGCGTCGTCGGGGACGGGATCGGGCAGCGGCCCGCCGAACACGGCGAGCGAGCTCGTGAAGACGAACTTCGGCGGCGCGTCGAGCTTGCGGCAGCGCTCGAGCAGCGCACGCGTCGCGTCGAGGTTCACGCGCATGCCGATGTCGAAATCCGCTTCGGCCTGCCCGCTCACGACGGCCGCGAGATGGAACACGGAATCGGTGCCGGGCGTCACCGCGCCCGCGATCACGGCCGGGTCGGCGAGGTCGCCGACGTGCGCGCGGACGCGCGGGTCGCCGAGATCCGGCGGTGCGACGACGTCGAGCAGCATGAGCTCGCGCAGGGCGCGCGCCGCGCCGCGGGCGTCGGTCAGCGCGGCGCGGGCGAGCAGCGTCCGGGCGAGGCGGACGCCGAGGAAACCGGCGCCGCCGGTGATCACGATGCGCATGGGAGCTCCCGGGAAATGCGTGCCGATATCATAGCCGCTCCGGCCGCGGGTGCATGCTAGAATCGCCCGGCTTCCGACGACACGCGCGAACGGGCGGCCCCGCCGCCGGGCGCGCGCCGCCTCCCTTCCTCTCTCGCCCACGATGTCGACTCCTCCCGCACCCACCAGACTCGCGATCGGCCTGCGCAAATCCGCGCTGTCGCTGTGTCACGCCGAATACATCCGCGCGCGGCTGCTCGCGGTCTACCCGGACTGCGAGATCGTGCTGCGCGGAATCACCACCAAGGGCGACCAGATTCTCGACCAGCCGCTCGCCGACCTCGGCGGCAAGGGGCTGTTCATCAAGGAGATCGAGAACGCGATGGTCGAGGGTCGCGCCGATTTCGCCGTGCATTCGTTGAAGGACATCCCGATGGACATCCCGGAGGGCTTCGTGCTGGCGACGATCCCCGAGCGGGAGGACCCGCGCGACGCGCTCGTCTCCAACGGTTACGCCACGCTCGACGCGCTGCCCGACGGCGCGGTGGTCGGCACCTCCAGCCTGCGCCGCGAGGCCCAACTGCGGGAGAAGAAGCCGTCGCTCAAGATCAAGCTGCTGCGCGGCAACGTCAACACCCGCGTGCGCAAGCTCGACGAGGGCCTGTACGACGCGATGATTCTCGCCGCGGCGGGCATGCGGCGGCTCCAGCTCGACCACCGGATCTCGGCGATGCTCGCGCCGGAGGATTTCCTGCCCGCCGTCGGGCAGGGCGCGCTCGGCCTCGAGTGCTGCGCCGATCGCACCGACATCGTCGCGGCGCTCGCGCCGCTGGCGGACCCGCAGACGATCCTGGCCACGACGGCGGAGCGCGCGTTCTCGCGGCGGCTCGCCGGCAGCTGCCACGCGCCGATCGCCGGCTACGCGCTGTTTTCCTCGCCCGGCGAGCTGCGGCTGCGCGGCCTCTTCGCAAACCGCGAGGGCACCGACGTGATCCGCGGCGAGCGCACAGCGAGCGTGGCCGACGCGGCCGGCGCCGAGGCGCTGGGGGCCGCGCTGGCCGAAGATTTCCTCGCCCGCGGCGCCGCGCGACTCGGGGCCGGCTGATCCGCTGCCGCTGTGGCGGCCGAACCCGTGCCGACGCACACCGGGCAAACGCCCCTCGCAGGCGCGGGCATCCTCATCACGCGACCGGCGCGGCAGGCCGCGGGCCTCGCCCGCCGGATCGACGCGTTGGGCGGTCGCCCGATCGTGTTTCCGGCGATCGTGATCCTGCCTCCGGCCGACGCGCAGGCGCTCGCCCGCGCGCACGCCGCGCTGCCCGGCTACGACTGCGCGTTCTTCGTGTCGGCCAATGCCGTCGAATACGGCGCGCCGGACCCGCGCCGGTGGCCCGCCGGCCTCGACGCCTTCGCCCCGGGCCCCGGCACCGCCGAGGCGCTCGCCGACGTGGGCATCGCCGACGTTCGCACGCCCACGACCACGCTCGACAGCGATGGCCTGCTGGCGTTGCCCGAGCTCGCGCAGCTGGCCGGCAAGCGGGCGCTGATCTTCCGCGGCGACGGCGGCCGCGAGCAGCTGGGCGACGCATTGCGCGCGCGCGGCGCGCACGTCGATTACGTCGCGTGCTACCGGCGCGCGAAGCCGGGCAGCGGCGCCGCCGGGCTGGCCGAAGCGTTCGCGCAGCGCCGCATCGACGCCGTCACGATCACCTCGAGCGAAGGTCTCGACAACCTGTGGGAGATCCTCGACGGCGCAACGCGCGCCGCGTGGCGCGACGCGCCGACCTTCGTCCCCCACCCGCGCATCGCCCTGCACGCGCGCGCCCTCGGCCTGCAGGCCGTGGAGACCGCGGGCGGCGACGCGGGCCTCATCGCCGGATTGCTACAATGGTTCGCCGCCCATCCACCCCCCGCCAAGTGAGACCATGCCCAACGACATCATTGTCACCGCGCCTCTGCCGCCGTTCCTCTACGGCCCGCTGAAGGCGGACTACCGCTGCCACGATTACGTCGAGGCCGCGGACAAGCCCGCGTTCCTCGCGGGCGTCGGCGGCACGGTCCGCGGACTGGTGCAGGGCGGCGGCACGGTGACGCCGACCACGCTGCTCGACGCGCTGCCTAAGCTCGAGATCATCAGCGTCTTCGGCGTGGGCTACGACGGCGTGCCGGTGGATTACTGCCGCGCGCGCGGCCTCAAGGTCACCAACACGCCGGACGTCCTGACCGACGACGTCGCCGACGTGGCGCTCGCCCTCATCATGATGACCGGCCGCGGCTTCGTGCGCCTCAATCGTTTCGTGCAGGCGGGCGGCTGGCTGAAGCAGGGTCCCGAGCTCACGACCAAGCTCGGCGGCGCGACGGTCGGCATCGTCGGCCTCGGGCGCATCGGCAAGGCGATCGCCGAGCGCGTCTCGGCGCTGGGGATGCACGTCGCCTACACCGGCCGCAGGCCGCAGGACGTCCCCTACCGCTTCATCGCGGACCTGAAGGCGTTGGCGGCTGCCGTCGATTTCCTGGTGGTGGCCTGCCCCGGCGGCGCGGCGACGCGCAACATCGTCGATGCGGACGTGCTGGCGGCGCTCGGCAGGAAAGGCACTCTCGTCAACATCGCGCGCGGTTCGATCGTCGACGAGCCCGCGCTGGTCAAGGCGCTCGCCGACGGCACGATCAAGGCGGCGGGCCTCGACGTGTTCGCCGACGAGCCGCGGATTCCCACCGCGCTGCTCGCGATGGACAACGTCGTGCTGCTGCCGCACGTCGGCAGCGCCACCCACGAGACGCGCAAGGCGATGGGCGACCTGTGCAAGGCCAACCTCGACGCGTGGTTTGCCGGGAAGCCGCTGCCGACGCTGATCTCCGAGCTCGCGCCGGAGAATTAGAGGAAGCGGGGTCGGCTCCCAACCGGGAGCGAGGCCTTCCTGCGTTGAGGAGAGGGGCGTGAGAACGACATCGGGGTTGCTCTCGGTCATTGCGACGATCGCCCTGGCGGGGCTGCTCGTCGCGTGCGTCGTGCAACCCGGTTCGCTGCACGACTCCGATGCGCGGATGACGCTCGGCGACCGGGACCTCGGCGGGGTGGTCACCGGCGCCAACGGCCCGGAGGCGGGCGTCTGGGTGATCGCCGAAACGCGGGACCTGCCGACGCCCTACGCGAAGATCGTGGTCACCGACGATCGCGGCCGCTACCTGCTGCCTGATCTTCCGCCAGCGAACTACAGCGTCTGGGTCCGCGGCTACGGCCTCGCGGATTCGGCCAAGGTCGCCGCCCGGGCCGGAAGGATCCTCGACCTGCAGGCGCTTCCCGCGCCGAGCCGCGCCGCTGCGGCGCAGAACTATCCCGCGATCTACTGGTACGCGATGCTGAAGGTCCCCGGAAGCGGCGAGTTTCCGCTGGGCGGCGCGCGCACGCAGGCCGAGTGGCTGAACGTCATCAAGTCGAACGGCTGCATCGCCTGTCACGCGCTCGGCACGCCCGGCACGCGCACGATCCCGAAGGAGCTCGGCGCCTTTGCGTCGTCGACGCAAGCGTGGGGCCGACGGGTGCAATCCGGCCAGGCGATGCTGCAGATGGTGCGCGAGCTGGGCCGCCTCGACGCCGAGCGGGCGTTGGCGATGTATGCCGACTGGACCGATCGCGTCGCCGCGGGCGAGTTGCCGTTTGCGACGCCGGAGCGGCCGCAGGGGGTCGAGCGCAACGTCGTGCTCACGTTGTGGGACTGGAGCGAGCCCACCGCCTACCTGCACGACCTGATCGGCACGGACCGGCGCAATCCCATGGTCAACGCGAACGGAAGGCTCTACGGGTCGCCCGAGGAGAGCACCGACCGCTTCCCCGTCCTCGATCCTGGCACGCATGCGGTGACCGAAGTGAGACATCCGGTGCGCGACCCGGCCACGCCGTCGACGAAGGCCAATCGGATGCAGCCCTCTGCGTACTGGGGCGCCGACCCGATCTGGGACAGCCAGGCGAACCTCCACAACCCGATGATGGACGAGAACGGGCGCGTCTGGTTCACCGCGCGCGTTCGCCCGGCGGCCAACCCCGACGTCTGCAGGAAGGGCTCGAACCATCCGTCGGCCAAGGCGTTTCCGCTCGACGAGGCCGGCCGCCACCTGTCGATGTACGATCCGGCGACGGGCAGGTTCACGCTCATCGGCACCTGCTTCCCGACGCACCACCTCAACTTCGCGGAGGATGCGCACCAGACGCTGTGGCTCAGCAGCGGCGTCGGCGGCAAGGGGGTGGTCGGCTGGTTCGACCGCAAAGTCTTCGAGGACACCGGCGACGAGGTGCGGGCGCAGGGCTGGACGCCGTTCGTCGTCGACACCAACGGCAACGGCAGGCGTGACGCGTTCGTCGAGCCCGGGCATCCGGCCGATGCGGCGAAGGACACGCGGCTCGCGCTCAACATCTACGCCGTCGCCGTGAGCCCGGCCGACGGCACGGTGTGGGGAAGCGTGCTGGGATTCCCCGGCTACGTCGTCCGCGTCGATCCGGGAACGAACCCGGCGGAGACTGCGCTGACCGAGGTGTACGAGCCGCCGTTCCCCGGCTACGGGCCGCGCGGCGGCGACATCGACCGCAATGGAGTCTACTGGGTGTCGCTGTCGAGCGGGCATCTCGGCAGCTTCGACCGCCGCAAGTGCAAGGGGCCCCTCAACGGACCGACGGCCACGGGCAGGCACTGTCCAGAGGGCTGGACGCTCCACCGGCTTCCGGGGCCGCAATTCCGGGACGTCACGGAGGACGGCAGCGCCGAGGCGAGCTATTACGCGTGGGTGGACCAGTTCGACACGTTCGGGCTCGGGAAGAACGTGCCCGTCGCCACCGGCAATCTCAACGATTCGCTGCTGGCGCTGGTGGACGGCAAGTTCGTCAACCTGCGCGTTCCGTACCCCGCGGGCTTCTTCGCGAAAGGGGTCGAAGGGCGCATCGACGATCCTGCCGCGGGCTGGAAGGGCCGGTCGCTGTGGGCGTCGTTCTCGACCCGGACGATGTACCACCTCGAAGGCGGCAAGGAGAACCGGCCCAAGGTCGTGCGCTTCCAGCTCCGCCCTGACCCGTTGGCGCGCTGAACGTCATTCGGCGCCGATCCGTGCCTCGCGGACGATGCGCGCCCAGCGCTCGACGTCTGCCCTGATCTCGGCGGCGAACTGGGCGGGCGTGTTGCCGACCGGGGACATCCCCTGGCGAACCAGCAGTTCGGCGACGTCCGGCAGCGCGAGGATGCGCACCACCTCGTCGCGCAGGCGGCCCACGATCTCCGGCGGCGTGCCGGCGGGGGCCAACAGCCCGTACCAGGAGGTTACTTCGTATCCCGGGAATCCCGACTCCGCGACGGTCGGCACCTCAGGCAGCGCGCTGCTGCGTCTGCTGCTGGTGACGGCCAGCGCGCGGACCTGACCGCTGCGCACGAACGGCGCTGTCGTGCCCGTCGAGGATACGACCATCGGGATCTCCCCGGTGATCACGTCCTTGAACACGCTGCCCGCGCCGTTGTAGGGGATGTGGAGGAACTCGACGCCGGCGCGCTGCGCCAGCAACGCCGCTGCCATGTGGCTCGTGGTCCCGATGCCGCGGTTGGCGTAGGCGAGCTTGCGCGGCGACTTGCGCGCCAGCGCCAGGAGCTCCTGCAGCGTGCGCGCCTCGACCGACGGCGCCACGGCGATGACGTCGGGTATGGTGACGAGCTTGGTGACAGGAGCGAGCTCGCGCACCGGATCGGGGGCGCGCATTCCCGGTATCGCCGGGTTGATCGTCATGCTGTTGGCGCCCATCACCAGCGTGTAGCCGTCCGGCGCCGCCTTGGTCACGTACTCGGTGCCGCGATTGCCGGAGGCGCCCGGCTGGTTTTCCACGACAACCGGCTGGCCCACGGCCTCCGCCAGCTTCGCGGCGACGAGGCGCGTCATCGCATCGCTGCTGCCACCTGCCTGAAACGGGATGACGATCCGGATCGGCCGCGACGGCCAGGTCTCGGCCGCGGCAGCGGGACTCTGGATTGCTGCGGCCAGCAGGACCGCCGCCAGCGCACGCCGCCAGCCCCCTGCGTGCATGGACGGAGTCATCATGCGTCGTGCCGCATCGCCAGGAATCGCTCGAGCAGCACCGGGTCGTCCCACGGCGCGTCGGTCGGGTACTTGCGCAGGAACGGGCTCGCCGGATTGCGCAGCCACTCCTGCGGGAAGCGCGCGACGGTTCGCTCGAATCCCGGAGGCACGTCGTGCGGCACGGTCGAAGGCGCGCCGGTGACGGCGGCATGGAGCGCGGCGCAAAGGTCGATCCCCACGAGCTCCCCGGTGTGCGAGCCCGGCGTCACGCGGCGGTTGATTTCGAGCAGCGAGAGGGCGCCGGTTCGCGCGTCGACGACGTATTCGATGCCGAGCAGGCCGGAGATGCCGAATCCCGCAATCAGCGATTCGGAGAACGCGCGCGCCTCGGGCTCGCAGTAGTAGCGCATCACCGTGCCGGGACCGGTTCCCGGCGGGTTGCGCTTGACCTTGGTCCGGGTGACGCCCGCCAGCTCCTGCCCGTTCCAGGCCGCCGATGACCGCCCGACGACGGCGCCGGGAACGAACGCCTGCGCGAGGAGCCGCGGTGCGGCCACCCGGCCGAAATCGAGGGGCTGGACCGTCAGGAGCGCGGCCATTGCAGGCTGGAGCTCGGCTGCACCGGCGATGACGGCAACGCCCGAACTGGCAAAGCCGTGGCTGCGCTTGAGCACGATGGGCCAGCCGTGCTGCGCCGCGAACGCGAGGCAGGCGTCGGCATCGCCGACGATCGCATGCGGCGCAACGCGCACGCCGAGCGCCTGCGCCGCCGCAGGCAAGAGCGTCTTGTCGACGCTGGTCGCATAGAATTTCGGGTCGCCCAGCGAACGGCGAACGAGGCTCGCGAGCGCGAGGTGCTGCGCCGGCGCCATGTCATCCGGCGGCGACACGGCCAGTCGCAGCAGCAGCTGGAATGCCATGTCATCGCAGGGGGCGACGATGCTGGGGCGGTGCGCCGCGACCATCGCCGCGAACGCGCTGCGCCATTGCCTGGGCCCGGCATCGTCAGGCAGGTGGCCGACCTTGGCGACGTAGCGACTCTTCTCGGCGAGCGAATCGCGCGGCGCCAGCAACGCGACGTCGAACCCGGCGCGCGCGAGGCTGCGCGGGATGCGCGCCGTGCCGAGCCAGCGTGTTGCCGTACTGAGCAGGAGGATCGGAGTTGCCATCGAGTGAGGAGGTGTTGCGGGATCGCGCGCGGATGCTCCCCTTTCCGGATCGCCGTGCGGCCGATGCGCCGTCGGTCAGTCGCCGGATTCCGCGCGCGCGGACGCCTGCCGCGGCGGCAGGAGCACCGCCACCATCGCCGCCATGATCAGCGCCAGCGCGGTCCATTCGCCGAGGCCCGGCTGCTCCCCGAGGAACAGCATGCCGGAGAACACCCCGACCACCGGCACCGGCAGCGCCGCCATCGACGACACGACGACGGGCAGCGTGCGGGCGAGCCGGTACCAGGCCCAGTGCGCGATCGTTCCGGCGAGAAGGATGTTGTAGAGCACCGCAAACCAGCCGCCCGGCGAGGGCATGGACAGCGGGCCCGGCGACATGACCGGGGCCAGGATCACGATCGGAACGGCGCCCAGCAGCATGATCCAGCCGGACAGCGCGTTCGGCGCCACGGGCAGCTTCCATTTGCGCAGCAGCACCGTGCCCACGCCCCAGGACATGGCGGCGGCGACGATCAGCAGCGCGGCCACCGGCGCCCGCTGGAAATGGCGGATGTCCTCGCCCAGCAGGAGCGCCAGGCCGGCCATGCCGAGCGCCATGCCGGCCACCTTTCGTCTTGCCAGCGGCTCGTCCAGCGCCACGAGCGAGAACAGCACGCCCCAGATCGGCATCGTGTACGCGAGGATCGCGCTGCGCCCGGCCGGCAGGTGCGCGAGGCCGAAGAGCACGAACGCGTTCCAGAACGTGATGTTGAACAGGGCGAGCACGACGATCTTGCCCCACAGCGGCCGCGGGACGCGGATCGCGTCGCCCGACCATCTCGCGGCGGCCATCATGCCCAGCGCGGCAAAGGGCAGCGTCAGCGTCCGGAAGGTGAGCGGCGGCATGTCGCTGACGCCCAGCTTGAGCACGGGCCAGTTGCAACCCCACACCAGCGCCAGCAGCAGCACCGGGAACAGCGAAGCGGCGGTGAGGTGGGTGGCGCCCGCGGGAGCGGCGGCGCTCATCCCCGGGCGCCCCGGCTCGCTGGGGAACCGACGTCGGCGCGCGGCGCCCGGCTCACCGGGCGTCCCGCGGCGGCAGCGTTGCGCCGTACTTGCTCTGGTGCAACGCGCGCGCCTGCGTCACCCAGCCGTCGCGGCGGATGCGCCCCGGAAACTCGTGCAGCCGGGCGTCGTACTCGTCGATGTCGCGCTCGCTCCAGCGTGCGATCTGCCGGTAGGTCGTGACGCCGAGCTGGTAGAGCATGCGCTCGAGCACCGGCCCCACGCCGACGATCAGCTTGAGGTCGTCGGGCGTGCCGGGACCGCCGAGGATGGGTGGCGGCGCGTTGTCCTCGAGGTCGATCACCAGTTGCCGGTAGCGCGCGGTTTCCCCGCGCGCAGCGGCCAGCTCGCCGAACAGCCGGCGGCGCTCGGCGGCGAAGTCGCGAAGCTGCACCATCGCCGCGTCGCGCGCGGCGAGGTCACGGCGCACGAGGGTGGCTTCGGCTTCGTAGCTGCGCACGAGCCGGGCGCGTTCCGCGGACGCGCCGTCGGCGGCCGGCGCTGGTTGCGGCGAGGGCGCGGGCGCGGGTGCGGCGAGGGGCGGCGGCGCTGCGACCGGCGGCGATGCGGGCATCGGCGGCGCCACGCGCGATCGCCGGGTGCGTCCGATCGCGTAGCCCAGGACGAGCGCGACGGCGACGGCGGCGATGGCGAAGAGCACGAGCACGGGAAAGGGCCGGCGTACGGTGGCGGGTGGGGGGTCGTCGGGGACGCTGCAGCGCGCGCGGCGGCGCCGGCATCGGGGCGGCGGCGCGTTGCGGCATGGTCGCGTGGATTGTAGCGCTGCGCGGCTTCCGCGGCCAATCCGCGTCGAGGGCGTTCCCCCTGCTAGAATCGAGTCGGACGACGTCTGTCCACCCGATCATGTCCGAGTCCTCCGACCGCCCCCTGTCGCCGTCCGCCGAGCCCGACACCGCTCCGCCCTCCGGCGCGGACGCGGGCGCGGGCGACGCTCCGGCGCGCGACGCGCCCGCGGCCACGGCTCACCCGGGAGCCGGGCCGCGCGGCGCGGGTCGCGGTGCGTCGCGCGCGCTGCTCGCCGCGGTCGCGGTCCTTGCCGTCGTCGCGGCTGCCGTGGTCTGGCTCGACGGCCGCCGCATGCAGCAGGCGCTGCGCACGCAGGTCGCGCAACGGCTCTCGGAGCTCGAGGCGGCGAGCCAGGCCGCCGGCAAGGCGCAGACGCTGATGGCGACGGACCTGCGCGACACGCAGGCGAAGATCACGCTGCTCGAGACGCGGATCGCGGAATCCCAGGCGCAGCAGGCCGCCCTGGAAGCGCTGTACCGCGATCTCGCGCCGTCGCGCGACGAGATCGCGCTTACCGAGATCGAGCAGGTGCTGCTGGTCGCGGGCCAGCAGCTGCAGCTCGCCGGCAACGTCCAGTCCGCGCTCGCCGCGCTGCAGCTGGCCGATGCCCGGCTGCAGCGGCTCGAGCGCCCGCAATTCCTGCCGCTGCGGCGGGCGCTCACCCGCGACATGGACCGGTTGAAGGCGATGCCGTTCGTCGACGTCGCCGGCATGAGCCTGAAGCTCGACCAGGCGCTCGCGGCGGTCACCGCGCTCCCGCTTGCGATGGACGAGAGGCTGCCGCCGCCGGCTCCGCCCAAGTCGCAGCCGGCCGCCGAAGAGTCTTCGTGGCAGAGGATGCTGCGCGAGGCGTGGGCCGAGATTCGGCAGCTCGTGCGCGTGGAAGTCGCGGACCGTCCCGCGGCGCCGCTGCTGATCCCGTCGCAGCAGTATTTCCTGCGCGAGAACCTGAAGCTGCGGTTGCTGTCGGCGCGGATCGCGCTGCTCAACCACGACGACGCGAGCTTCAAGAACGACGTCGTGGCCGCCGAAGGATGGCTGAAGCTCTATTTCGACACCCGCGCCAAGCCGGTCCAGGCGCTGCAGGCGACGCTGAAGCAGCTGGCCGCGACGCCGATGGCGGGCGAGATGCCGGATCTCGCCGGCAGCCTGGAAGCCGTGCGCGTGCTGCGCCTCGCGCAGGAGCGCGCGCCGGGACGTCCGGCGGAGCGCGCGGCGCCCGCGGTACCGCGCCCACCCCGCTAGTCGGGCAGCCTGCCCGTGCGCATCCTGTTCTGGTTCCTGCTCCTGGCTGCCGCCGCGGTCGGCGTCGCGCTGGCGACCCGGCTGACCGCGGGCTACGTGCTGTTCGTCGCGCCGCCATACCGCGTCGAGCTCTCGCTCAACCTGTGGCTGCTCCTTGCGCTCGCCTGCTTCGCCGGCGCCTACGCGCTGGTGCGCATGGTCCGGCGCGCGATGCACCTCCCGGACGAAGTGCGCGCGTTCCGGCGGCGCCAGCAGCAGGAGCGGGCCCGCGCGAAGCACGACGCCGCGGTGGTCGCGCTGCTCGAAGGTCGCTTCGGCAAGGCGCGCCAGTACGCGGAGGAGTCCCTCGCCATTCCGCACTCCTCCGGCCTCTCGGCGCTCGTCGCGGCGCGCGCCGCGATCGAGACGCGCGACTTCGACGTGGCCGAGGCGCTGCTGGCGCGGCCGGATGCCGAGGTCGCCAGCCTCGCGGTGCCGCGGCTCATGCTCGAAGCCGAGCTCAAGCTGGAGATGGGGCAGCCGGTCGAGGCGCTGGGGCGGCTCGCGGCGCTGCGCAAGGAAGCCGGCGCCCACACCGCGGCCCTGAGGCTCGAGTTGCGGGCACTGCAGGCCGCGCGGCGCTACGCGGAGATTCCGCCGCTGGTCGACCAGCTGATCAAGCGCAAGGTGTACGGCGCTGCCGAGGCGGACCTGATCCGCGCGGCGGCGCACGCGCAGGAGCTCGGCGAATGCGCGCACGACCCCGCCCGCCTGCGCAGCTACTGGTCGCGGCTGGCGGATGCCGATCAGCGCATCCCCAGGATCGCCCTCGCGGGTGCGCGCGCCTTCCTGGCGGCGGGCAGCGACCGCGAGGCGGCCGAGATCCTGGCGCGGAGCCTCGAGCGCAACTGGGACCCCAAGCTCGCGCTGCTCTACGCCGAATGCCGCACGGCCGAGCCGACGCGGCAGCTGGAGCAGGCGGAAGCGTGGCTGCGCGAGCACAACCAGGATGCGGCGCTCCTGCACGCGCTGGGCGTGCTCTGCGAGCGGCAGCAGCTGTGGGGCAAGGCGCAGACCTATCTCGAGGCGAGCCTCGCGCTCGACGACACGTGGCGCGCGCGCGTCGCGCTGGGCGAGCTGCTGGTGCGGCTCGAGCGCAACGCCGAGGCGAACGCGCATCTGGCCGCGGCGCTCAAGCTGGCGCTCGCCGAGCTCGCGTAGCCCGGGTTGAGCGAACGCGAAACCCGGGTGGGCGTCGCCACGGAGCTCCGTTCGGGCGTCCACCCGGGTTTCGCTTGCGCTCAACCCGGGCTACGGATCATTCCGGGTCTTGCGGACGGATGACTCCGGACCGCAGGTCGAATCGCGTTACGCCACCTGGGCGGCGTACGTGAAGCTGTCGGCGAAGAACTCCTCCGCCGGCAGGCCGCGGGTCCCGACGAAAGTCGCGCGCGCGATGTCGACCATCGCGGGGCCGCCGCACGCATAGACCTGATAGCCCGAGAGGTCCGCGAAGTCGTCGAGCACCGCCTGGTGCACGAAGCCGGTCCGGCCCGGCCACGCATCGCCCGGCGCGGGGTCCGAGAGCACCGGGATGAACGTGAAGTCGCGGCTCTGCTGCTGCCACTGCCCCGGCAGGTCCGGCAGGTAGAGGTCGCCCTTGGCCCGCGCGCCCCAGTAGAGGACCATCGGCCGCCCGTGGCGATGATGCAGCGCGTGCTCGACCATCGCCTTGATCGGCGCGAAGCCGGTGCCGCCGGCCACGAAGATGATCGGCTTGTCGGAGGTCTCGCGCAGGTAGAACGAGCCGAACGGTCCTTCGAGGCGCAGGATCTCGCGTCCCTTGTACTCGTTGAACAGCTGCTGCGTGAAGAAGCCGCCCGGCACGTGGCGTATGTGCAGTTCGAGCAGCGCGTCGTCGTGCGGCGGGTTGGCGAGCGAGAAGCTGCGCCGCCGGCCGTCCTTCAGCAGGAAGTCGACGTACTGCCCGGCGAGATACTGCAGGCGCTCGTTGGCCGGCAGCTTGAGGCGCACGATCGCGACGTCGGCGGCCGGCTTCGCGATCGACTCGATCCGGCACGGCAGGCGCTTGATCTGCAGGTCGCCGCCGCGGCGGACCTCCTTCACCTCGATGACGAGGTCGCTCTTCGGCTGCGCGCAGCAGAAGAGCGCGAGACCCGCGCGTTTCTCCTCGTCGGTCAGCGTGCTCGCCTGGTGCGGGCCGTAGTCCACCGTCCCTTCGAGGATCCTGCCCTTGCACGTGCCGCAGGCGCCGTTGCGGCAGCCGTACGGCAGGATGAAATCGGCGTTCATCGCCGCGGTCAGCACCGTGTCGCCGTCGTCGCAGGCGAACGAATGGTCGCTGGGCTTTATGGTAATCTTGCAGGGCATGAAAACTGTGCTCGGGTCGTTGCCGGAAACGGTTCGCCGTCAGGGTGATGCACCCGGTGCGCGACTCCTGCAGACGAGACCGCGGACGGCGCCAGCGTGATCCGGGTACTGCTGATTGGTTGCGGCGACGTCGCGCTGCGCACCGCCGATCTCCTTCGTTCGCGGGCCCGCCTCTACGGGCTCACCCGCCGTCCCGACGACGTGCACCGCCTGCGCGCGCACGGCATCGTGCCGATCATCGGCGACCTCGACCGGCTGTCCACGCTCTCCCGGCTGCGCGCCGCGCCGTTCGCCGTGCTGCATTTCGCGCCGCCGCCGTCCGAAGGCCGCGACGACCCGCGCACGCAGAAGCTCGTCGCAGCGCTGGCGCGGGCGCGAAGCATACCACAGCGCTTCGTCTACATTTCGACGTCCGGCGTCTACGGCGATTGCGCGGGCGCGCAGGTGAGCGAGATGCGCCCGCGACGCGCGCAGACGCCGCGCGGCCGCCGCCGCGTGGCGGCCGAGGACCGGCTGCGCGACTGGGCCGCGCGCTGCGGCGTCAGCCTGTCCATCCTGCGCGCTCCGGGCATCTACGCGGCCACACGGCTGCCGCTCGAGCGGTTGAAGCAGGGAACGCCGGCGCTCGCCTTCGACGACGACATCTTCACCAATCACATCCACGCCGACGACCTCGCGCGCGCGACGGTCGCCGCGCTGTTCCGCGGCTGGCCCAACCGGGCATACAACGTCACCGACGACGCGCAGATGAAGATGGGCGGGTGGTTCGACGCGGTCGCCGACGCCTTCCACCTGCCGCGGCCGCCGCGCGTGTCGTGGGAGGAAGCCGAGCAGCGCATCGCGCCGATCCTGCTGTCCTTCATGAGCGAGTCGCGGCGGCTGTCGAACACGCGCATGAAGCGCGAACTGCGCGTGCGCCTGAAGTATCCGACGCCGCAGACGCTGCTGGCCGAGGTCGCTCCGCGCGACCTGCGCAAGCAGCTGGCGCTGCCGCTGTGAGCGTCCGCGATGCGTAGCCCGGCGTTGAGCGCAGCGAAACCCGGGGCGATCGTGCACGCGTGCACGGCCACCCGGGTTTCGCCTGCGGCTCAACACCGGGCTACGCGATCGTGCGCGCCCGGCGCGGCAACGGCGATGAACCCGGCGGCGCGAAGACGCGCCCGGCGCGGGCCCGCCACCGACCCGTTGGCAGGCGATCGTCTCGCGCCTTGACGCCTACGAGCGGCTGATCCGCCTCGACAAGCCGATCGGCTCGCTGCTGCTGCTGTGGCCCACGGCGTCGGCGCTCTGGATCGCCGCTGGCGGCAGGCCCCGCCTGTCGCTGCTGCTGGTGTTCTTCGTCGGCACGGTCCTGATGCGCTCCGCCGGCTGCGCGATCAACGACTGGGCCGATCGCACGTTCGACGCGCACGTGAAGCGGACGGCGCAGCGGCCGCTCGCCGCCGGCGAGATCGCGCCGTGGGAGGCGCTCGCGCTGTCGGCGGTGCTCGCGTTCCTCGCCCTGCTGCTCATCCTGCAACGTCAACATGACCACCGTCGCCCTGTCGGTGCCGGCCGTGGCCGATCGCCGCGGCCTATCCGTTCTTCAAGCGCTTCTTCGTGCTCCCGCAGGCGATCCTCGGCATCGCCTTCTCGTTCGGCATACCGATGGCCTTCGCCGCGGTGCTGGACCGGGTGCCCCCGCTCGGCGTGGTGGATGCTGGCACTCAACCTCTTCTGGGTCATCGCCTACGACACCGAATACGCGATGGTCGACCGCGACGACGACCTGCGGCTCGGCCTGCGCACGTCGGCAATCGCGTTCGGCAGCTTCGACGTGGCCGCGGTGATGGCCTGCTACGGCATCTACCTCGTGGGGATGGTCGGCGTGGGCAGGGCGCTCGGCATGGGCCCGATCTATTACGCCGGGCTGCTCGTCCGCCGCGGGCTGCGCCGCCTGGCACGGGTGGCTGATCCGCACGCGCACGCGGGAGGGCTGCTTCACCGCCTTCCTCCACAATCACTGGCTCGGCCTCGCGGTCTTCGCCGGCGTCGCGCTCGACTTCGCCGTGCGGCGCGACGCATGGCCGGCACTTGGGTGAACCGCGGTGCGGCCGGGCGCGGCGGCGGGGCCGCGCGCAAGGCGGGCCTGCCGCCGGTGCTCGCGCGCGACACGCGCGTGCTGATCCTCGGGAGCTTTCCCGGTGAAGCCTCGCTCGCCGCGCGGCAGTATTACGCGCATCCGCGCAATCACTTCTGGCCGATCCTCGGGCAGCTGCTCGCCGAGCCGCTCTGCGAGCTGCCCTACGCGGCGCGGCTCGCCCGGCTGAAGGCGCGCCGGGTCGGGCTCTGGGACACCATCGTCGCCTGCGAGCGCAGCGGCAGCCTCGATGGCGCCATCCGCAACGCGGAGCGCGGCGAGATCGCGCGCGTCCGGCGCGCGGCGCCGGCGGTCGAGGTCGTGTGCTTCAACGGCAAAACCGCCGCGCGCGCGGAGCCGCGGTGGCGGGCCGCGGGCTATGCGACGCTGGTGCTGCCCTCGTCGTCGCCGGCATACACGCGTCCGCTGGCGGAGAAGGTCTCGGCCTGGCGCGCGATCGGCGCACGCGCGGGATGGGGCGCGTGAAGGCCGCGGCGATGACGGCGGCCGCGGCGGTGATGGCGGCGCTCACGGCCGGCGGCGCGGCGGGCGCGCTGCCGACCCCGGAGCGGGTGAGCTTCCGCTCACTCGACCGCGACGCGTCCGGCGAACCGGTGCGTATCGCGGCGCTGCTATACCGGCCGGAGGGACCGGCGCCGAGCGGCGGGTTCCCGGCGGTGATCGTGCTGCACGGGTGCGGCGGCATGTACAGCGCGCTGCCCGGGCGCGCCGACCAGCTTTCGCGGCACAACGCGGCGTGGACCGCCGATCTGCTGGGCGAAGGCTACGCGGTCCTCCTTCCCGACAGCTTCAACCCGCGCGGGCAGCGCGAGGTCTGCACCACCGCGCCCGCGTCGCGCACCATCAATGCCGGCCGGCGCCGCCTCGATGCGCTCGGCGCGCTCGCGTGGCTTGCATCGCGCAGCGGCATCGACGGCGAGCGCATCGCGCTCGTCGGCTTCTCGCACGGCGGAAGCACGACGCTCGCCGCGATCAACGCGCGCGATCGCGCCGTGATCGCGTTCCGCGACGTGCCGGACGCGCCGCGGTTCTTTCGCGCCGCGGTCGCGTTCTATCCCGGATGCCGCGCGTACGCGGATGCGGGCGAGCGCTGGGAGCCCGCGGTGCCGGCGCAGGTCCACATCGGCGCGAGCGACGACTGGACGCCCGCCGCGCCCTGCGTCGCGCTGGGCGAGGCGCGCAAGGCTCGCGGCGAGCCGTTCGACGTGACCGTCTATCCCGGCAGCCATCACGGGTTCGACAGTCCGGGCGGGCGCCTCGTCGTGCGGCAGGACGTCCCCGGCGGCGTGAACCCCGGGCGCGGCGTGACCGTCGGCGCGAATGTCGAGACCGGCGCCGCCGCCCGGCGCAGCACGCGCGCGTTCCTGCGCGAGATGCTCTACCCCGGTGCCCTCGGCAAGCTGGAAAAGACGAGCGCGGCCAGGTAACCGCCGTTTCCCCACCCGGTGCGCTTTCGGCTGCCGCAACGGGCGCCGCACAACCGAGGAGTCCAACGATGAACATCGACATGGCAGACCGCAATGTGCTCGTTACCGGCGCGAGCAAGGGCATCGGCTACGCGTGCGCCGCGGCCTTCGTGGCCGCCGGCGCGCGTGTCGCGCTGGTCTCGCGCAACCGGGCCAATCTCGACGCCGCGCTGGCGCGACTCCCGCGCGGCAGCCATCCGCCGGTCGCCATCGTCGCCGACCTCGTGCGCGCCGAAGACGCGCGGCGGATGGCGGGCGAAGCGGAGCGCGCGATCGGCCCGATCGACGTGCTCGTCAACTCGGCCGGCGCCGCCCGCCGCTACGCGCCGGATGACCTCGACGCGGCCGCATGGCACGCGGCGATGGACGCCAAGTTCTTCAGCTACATCCATCCCATCGACGTCATCGTGAAGGGGATGGCCGCGCGCGGTCGCGGGGCGATCGTCAATATCATCGGGGCCGGCGGCAAGACTGCGCATCCGGTGCACCTGCCCGGCGGGTCGGCCAACGCGGCGCTGATGCTGGCGACCGTCGGACTCGCCGCCGCCTACGGACCGAAAGGCGTGCGCATCAACGGCATCAATCCCGGCGCGACGATGACCGACCGCGTGCAGGAAGGGCTCGCCGTCGAGTCGAGCATGACCGGCGTCCCCGCGGCCGAGCTGCGCGCCCGCGGCGAGGAGAGGATTCCGCTGCGGCGCTACGGCACGCCCGACGAGGTTGCGCAGGTCGCGCTGTTCCTTGCGTCAGACCTTGCCAGCTACGTGACCGGTGCGATCGTGCCGATGGACGGCGGTGCGAGTGCCGTCATCTGACTCGCGGCGGGGGATCCGTGGCCCGCAATCCCGGTGTAGCCCGGTGTTGAGCCGAAGGCGAAACCCGGGGCATTCGTGGCCACGTGCAGGTCCACCCGGGTTTCGCTGCGCTCAACATCGGGCTACGTGTGCCGCGTGCGCACCAACAGGGCGGCGACGAAGCTGCTCGCCGCGACCGCGGCCAGCAGCAGCGTCGCCGTGTGCCAGGCCTCGGCGAGCGAGCCGGCCGCGCGCCCGCGATCGAGCAGCCAGCCGACGAGCGGCTGCAGGATTCCCGTGCCGAGGAAGATGCTCACGTTGACGACGCTGGTCGCGATGCCCGAGTGCTCGGGCCGGTTGACTTCCTTGGCGACGGTCCAGCCCAGCACGAACGACGGCGCGACGAGGCCCATCAGCAGGAACCACGCGTGGCTCGCCCATGGCGAAAAGCGGACGTCGAGCACCCAGGGCAGCCAGGAGAGCGCGTAGAGCAGGCTGAAGCCGATCATCACCCCGCGCCGGTTGCGCAGGCGGTCGGAGACCACGCCGATGACGAGCGAGCCGACGGCCACGCCGAACAGGAACAGGCTGGCGTGCTGCGCGGCGGCGACGCGCGACATCCCGTGGACGTCCTGCAGGTACGGCACCGACCACAGCCCGACCCAGGCGAGGAAGCTGCCGCCGGCGCCGAGGTTGAGAAAGAAGCACGGCCAGGTGGCCGGGTTGCGCAGCACCTGCGAGAGCGCCTGCGTCCAGTGGATGCGGGTGCGCGCGCCGTCGTGGACGGCGGGATTCACCGCGGCGAATCCGCGATCCTCCGGCCGGTCGCGCACCAGCATCCAGCTGAGCGCGCCCAGCGCCAGCGACAGCACGGCGAGGCCCACGAACACCGTCCGCCACGATGCCCACGTGACGATCCACGCGAGCGGCGCGCCGGCGACGACGGCCCCCATGTTGCCGGCGAACATCGTCACGCCGTTCAGCGTGGCGAAGCGATTGGCGGGAAACCACACCGCGTTGATCTTGAGGATCGCGATGAACGCGACCGAGACGCCGATGCCGACCAGCGTGCGCCCGGCCGCGGCGACCTCCCACGTCGGCGCGAGCGCGAACAGCAGCGAGCCCAGCCCGGCCACCACGGAGCCGACGGACATGATGCGCCGCGGCCCCATCGTGTCGGCGAGCACGCCGACGGGAATCTGCAGCAGCGTGTACACGTAGAAATACGTCGCGGCGATCGTTCCCAGCACCGCGCCGTTGATCGCGAACGCGCGCGTCAGCTCGCCCGCGATCGCCGCCGGCGCGGTGCGATGGAAGAACGACAGGACGAAGCTCGCGAGGACGACGCCGAACACCACGCGGCGCGTCCGGAGGAACGAAGCGGGCGGGCGCGGCGCGAGCATGGGGCATTGTACCGGGCGCCATCCGGCGCGGCCGGCGGCGTTTGGTACCATGGGCCCGTCGCCTCCCGCGACCTGCCGCCGCCACCGTGAAATACGCCGACCTCCGCGACTTCATCGCCCAGCTCGAACGCCGGGGCGAGCTGAAGCGCATCGCCGCCGCCGTCGACCCGCGGCTGGAGATGACCGAGATCTGCGACCGCGTGCTGAAGGCGGGCGGCCCCGCGCTGCTGTTCGAGCGGCCGACCGGCCACGCGATGCCGGTGCTCGGCAACCTCTTCGGCACGCCGCGGCGGGTGGCGATGGGGATGGGCGAGGATTCGGTGGCGGCGCTGCGGGAGATCGGCCGCCTGCTCGCGTTCCTCAAGGAGCCGGAGCCGCCGAAGGGACTGAAGGACGCATGGCAGAACACGCGGCCCGTGTTCATGCAGGTGCTCAACATGGCGCCGAAGGAGCGCTCGGGCGGCCCCTGCCAGGACATCGTGTGGGAGGGCGCCGACGTCGATCTCGCGCGGCTGCCGGTGCAGACCTGCTGGCCGGAGGACGCGGGGCCGCTCATCACCTGGGGCCTCACGGTGACCCGCGGGCCGCACAAGTCGCGGCAGAACCTCGGCATCTACCGGCAGCAGGTGATCGCGCGCGACAAGGTGATCATGCGCTGGCTCGCCCACCGCGGCGGCGCGCTCGACTTCCGCGACCACGCGCTGGCGCATCCGGGGACGCCGTTCCCCGTCGCCGTCGCGCTGGGCGCCGATCCGGCGACGATCCTCGGCGCGGTGACGCCGGTTCCGGATTCCCTGTCCGAGTACCAGTTCGCGGGACTGCTGCGCGGATCGCGCACCGAGATCGTCAAATGCCTCAGCCACGACCTGCAGGTCCCGGCCACGGCGGAGATCGTGCTGGAGGGACACCTGCTCGCCGGACGCGAACGATCCGACCGGCTACGAGACGGCGATCGAGGGCCCGTTCGGCGATCACACCGGCTACTACAACGAGGTCGAGCGCTTCCCGGTGTTCACGATCGCGCGCATCACGATGCGCCGCGACCCGATCTACCACTCGACGTACACGGGCAAGCCGCCGGACGAGCCGGCCGTGCTGGGTGTCGCGCTCAACGAAGTGTTCGTGCCGCTCCTGCAGAAGCAGTTTCCGGAGATCGCGGACTTCTACCTGCCGCCCGAGGGCTGCTCCTACCGGCTCGCCATCGTCTCCCTGAAGAAGCAGTACCCCGGCCACGCCAAGCGCGTGATGTTCGGCGTCTGGAGCTTCCTGCGCCAGTTCATGTACACGAAGATCATCGTCGTCACCGACGACGACATCGACATCCGCGACTGGAAGGAGGTGGTCTGGGCGCTGACCACGCGCGTGGATCCGGCGCGCGACACGCTGCTCGTCGAGTCGACGCCGATCGACTACCTCGACTTCGCGTCGCCGGTGTCCGGTCTCGGCAGCAAGATGGGGATCGACGCGACCAACAAGTGGCCCGGGGAGACGCAGCGCGCGTGGGGCCGGCCGATCGCGATGGACGCGAAGGTCAAGGCGCGGGTGGATGCGCTGTGGGGGGAGTTGGGCCTGTAACCCCCGCTGGCGCCGTCCCGATCGCGTAGCCCGGGTTGAGCATAGCGAAACCCGGGTGGATGTGGCCCCGGCCGCGATTGCCCCGGGGTTTCGCCTGGCGGCTCAACCCGGGCTACGGCGCACGCGCAACCCTGCCCCGGGTCAGCGCCCGCTGCTCCAGTTGCGCGCGATCCGGAAGGCGCTCATTGCGTACGACGCGATGCGCAGCCAGCGCCCGACGCGGGTCATGCCGAGCAGCGGCACGGCGAAGTTCAGGATCTTCGCCGCCGTGGGGCGCAGCTCCGCGCTGCGCGTGGGATCGGGCGCCGGCGACACCACCGCCCGGATCTCGAGCAGCGCGAGGGTCACCCTCGCGCGGTCGAGGTGGATGCGGGTGACGAGCTGCGCGCGGCGCTCGGCGAGCTCGGTGAGATGCGCGCGGCTCATCGCAGGCCGCCGCTCACGGATTCGCCCGGTCGCCCAGCGCCTCGCCCAGCCACTGGCCGTCGCGCTCGAGCTCCGCCAGCGTCGCCGCGAACGGCGCCGGCGCGGCGCGCGATTCGACGCCGAGGCGCCACCACGCGCCCGCGCCGATCACGACGTAGCCCAGGGTGACCGCGGCCAGCGCGGCGATCCGGTGGGTGTCCCAGAACAGGACCACCACCAGCATCGATGCCATCAGCAGCGCGAACGCGAACGCGGTCACGACGACCGCGACGAGGACCAGCCGCGTGATCGCGTGCTCGCGCGCTTCCTGGTACTCGACCGATGCGAGCTCGAGTCGCGTGCGCACGAGCCCCAGCAACGACCCGCCGGCGCGCGCGAGCGCGTGGCGCAGGCCGCCGGCCGGTGCGTTGCCGGTCGTGCCGTCGGTCACGTCGGCAGCGGCGCTAGCGGCGATTCATCAACAGGCCGACGACGACGCCGACCGCGGCGGCGATGCCGATCGCCTGCCACGGATGGTCGTGCACGTAGTCGTCGGTCGCGCGGGCGGTTTCCTTTGCCCGGTCCACCGCCTGGCCCTGCAGTTCCTGCAGGCGCAGCTTTGCGGTCAGCAGCTTGGCCTCGACCTGCGAGCGCATGTCCTTCGCCTTCTCGCCGGTTTCGGTGGCGGCGCGCTTCAGCATGTCCTCGGCTTCCGTCAGTACGGTCGAGAATTCGTCGACGATCCGGCTGCGGGCTTGTTCGTTGCTTTCGGTCATGATCTTGCTCCTTGGTGAATCGCGGCGGCGCGACCGCCGTGGCGGCGCGATCGCGTGCCAATTTTCATTATAGCGACTGCCGCGTCCGGCGCGGCGCCCGCCGCGCGTGAATACGCGAAACTTCGGCCGGCCGGCTGCCGGCGGCGCGACGTCGGCGCGGTTCCGGACCTGGCCGCCGCTGCGCGATGCGGCAGGTCAGTGTATCTTAAGCGCTTTTCGACCGCCGCGCGGCGCCGCATTGCTTTCCGGCACGGCTGCCCCAAACTCGCGTGGTGCGGTCCGCGTGGGCCGCGCGGCAAGCCAATCCGAGGAGACGACACGATGGCCGAGTTTCCCGCTCCGAGCTCTCCCGGCGCCCCGAGCGCGCCGGGCAACCCGCCGCTGACGGCGACCCTGGTCGCCTATGCGCTGTTCGGCGCCGGCGCGGTCGCCGCGCTGGTCTCCGCCGGCGGGATCGTCGTCGGCGCGCCGCTGATGGGCGTGCTGGGCATCGTCGGCGTCATCGTCTGCTACCTGAACCGCGACGACGCGCAGGGCACGTGGACGGCGTCGCACCTGCGCTGGCTGATCCGCACGTTCTGGTACTCGCTGCTGTGGGGCGCGATCGGCGGCATCGTCTTCGTGCTGTTCTTCATCGTGTTCCTGCTGGGGCCGCTGCTCGCGATGGGGATCTGGGCGGTGGCCTCGGTGTGGGTCATCTACCGCGTGGTCCGCGGCTACCTGCTGTTCAGCCGAAGCGCGCCGGTTCCCGGCATGTAGCGCGAGCCTCAGCGCCTGCACGGCCGCCCGAAGGGCGCTGAGCGCCCCCTGGGGGGAGGCGAGCGCAGCGAGCTTCGGGGGCCCCTCCGTTAGCGCTCGATCACGCTGCGCCAGGCCGTGCCGTTGCGGTAGACCCACTGGACGAGGAAATCGAGCGCCGGCGACCCGCGCGCCGCGTTGGCGTGGTTGATCAGCACGGCGACGATCCAGCGCCGGCCTTCGGCGTCGATGACGTACCCGGCGAGCCCGCGCACGCCCTCGAGCGAGCCGGTCTTGAGCAAGGCCTGCCCGGCCACGCTGCCGTTCTGGAAGCGGCGCTGCACGGTGCCGTCGACCGCGGCGACGGCGAGCGAGCTCACGAACTCCTCGCGCACCTTGCTCGCATCGGCCGCGAGCAGCAGCCTGGCGAGGCTGCCGGCGCTGATCCGCTCGCGGCGCGACAGGCCGGAGCCGTTCTCCAGCACGAGCTCGGGCATCCGCAGCTTGCGCCGCTCCAGCCACCGGCGAACGGTCTCGGCCGCCTGCGCCGTGGTCACCGGCGGCGCGAACGCGGTCGTCGCCAGCGTCAGGAAGAGCTGCCGGGCCATCACGTTGTTCGACAGCTTGTTGACGTCGCGCACGATGTCCCAGAGCGGCGGCGATTCGAGCGTCACGAACGGCGTCGCGCCGGCGGGCGCCGGCCCGTCCTTAACGCCGCCGCCGAATTTCCCGCCGGCCGCGCCGAAGTAGGTCGCGAACATCGCGTGGACGTAGTTGGGCGCGTCGAGGAGCGCCACCCACCAGTCCCGCTCCGCGCAGCTCGCCGGGTAGCGCCCCGAGAAGCTCACGCGCGCGGCGGCGGCGGCGGTGGCGAACGTCGCGCCGACCGCGCTGCGCCAGTCGTTGCAGGCGCCGTTGCCGAGCTGCGGCAGCGCGCCCAGCGCGACGGGCGGCAGCGGCGGCTCGACGCGCACGTCGACGCCGTCGCCGGCGGCGCCCGGCGCGAACACCAGGCGCACCGAATTGAAGTTGACGAGCAGCGCATCCGGACCGACGTTGTAGGGCTTCAGCGGCTCGCCGTCGAAGGCGGCCGGATCGTACGGCGGGAGACGGAAATGCGAGCGGTCGAGCACCAGGTCGCCGGTGACCGCGGCGAGACCGCGCGCGCGCAGCGCCCCCATGAAGCGCTGCCACTGGTCGAGCGTGATCTTGGGATCGCCGTAGCCCTTGACGATGAGGTCGCCGTCGAGCGTGCCGTCGGTGAGCGGGCCGCCGAGGTAAGCTCTCGGTCTTCCAGCGGTATTCGGGGCCGAGCAGCTCGAGCGCGGCGAACGTCGTGACGAGCTTCATCACTGACGCCGGGTTCATCGGGCGCTCCGCGTCGTAGGCGAACAGCGGCCGCGGCGTCCCGGCTTCCTGCACCACGATCGCGACCGCGTTGAGCGGAATGCCGGCGTCGAGGAACGCGCGCCCGACCGCCCGCGGCAGCGTGGCGCAGGCATCGTGCGCGCACAGCGCGGCGGCGGCGATCGCCAGCAGCGCGCGCAGGTGCCGGTGCAGCGGGCCCGGGCGGCGCGGGGACGTCGTCATGGGCCGGCTCATGCCATCGCGACGATCTCGAGCGTGCGCTCGGCAAGCAGGGCGAACTCGTCGTCGCCGACGACGTAGGGCGGCATGAAATAGACGGTCCGGCCGATCGGCCGCAGCAGCAGCTCGCGCGCGAGGCCCTGGGCGAAGCACCAGCGCGCGAAATCGGCGCGCGGCGTGTCGACCTCGAACGCCCAGATCATGCCGCGATTGCGAAAATTGCGCACGGCGGGATGCGCCGCCAGCGGCGCGGCCAGCGCCGTCCAGCGCGCGGCGCGCGCGCGGTTGGCGGCGATCACGTCGTCGTCGCGGAAGATGTCGAGCACCGCGAGCGCGGCGCGGCAGGCGAGCGCGTTGCCGGTGTAGGAATGCGAGTGCAGGAAGCCGCGCGCGACGTCGTCGGCATAGAACGCGTCGTACACGGCGTCGGTCGCCAGCACGCAGGACAGTGGCAGGTAGCCGCCGGTGATGCCCTTCGACAGGCACAGGATGTCCGGCGCGATGCCGGCCTCGCCGCAGGCGAACAGCCCGCCGGTCCGGCCGAAGCCGGTCATGATCTCGTCGGCGATCAGCAGGACGTCGTGGCGCGAGCAGAGTTCGCGGGCACGCACGAGGTAGTGCGGGTCGTACATCACCATCCCGGACGCACCCTGCACCAGCGGCTCGACGATGAGCGCGGCGATGCTCGCGTGGTGCGCGCCGAGGTGCGCCTCGAGCGCCAGCGCCGCGCGTTCGGCGACGTCCGCGGCGCTCTCGCCGGGCCGCGCGGTGCGCGCGTCGGGGCAGGGCACCGTCGCGTTGCGCTTCAGCAGCGGCGCGTAGACGTCGCGGAACAGCGGCACGTCGGTGACCGCGAGCGCGCCCAACGTCTCGCCGTGATAGCTGCCTTTGATGCTCACGAATCCGGTCTTCTGGGGGCGGCCGCGGTTCTTCCAGTAGTGGAACGCCATCTTGAGGGCGATCTCCACCGCCGACGCGCCGTCGGAGCCGTAGAACGCATGGCCCAGCCCCCGCGGCGCCAGCGCGGCGAGGCGCTCGGAGAGCTCGACCACGGCGCGGTGCGTGAAGCCGGCGAGGATCACGTGCTCCAGCTCGGCGAGCTGCGCGGTCAACGCCGCATTGATCCGCGGATTGGCATGGCCGAAGAGGTTGACCCACCACGAGCTCACGGCGTCGAGGTAGCGACGGCCGGCGAAGTCGACCAGCCACGCCCCCTGCCCGCGCGCGATCGGCACCAGCGGCAGCGTCTCGTGCGCCTTCATCTGCGTGCAGGGGTGCCACACGGCGGCGCGGCTGCGCGCCAGCCATTCGGCATTGGTTTCCGGAGCGTCGCTCACTGCGGCCTTCCCAGGAAGAGGTAGAAGCTCGATGCACCACCGGACGCGCGGCCGTAGGCGAACGAGAACGGGCCGAGGAACGTGTCGGCGGCGAAGAACACGCTGCCCGCCTTGACGAGGTCGTTCGCGCCGACGTCGGCGCGCTGCTGCCAGACGTTGCCGGCCTCGAGCGAGCCGCCGGCGTAGATGGCGCCGCCGATGAAGGGCACCGTCGCGAGCTTGTGGTAGTAGACGGCGCGGCCGAAACCGAGGTAGCTGCCGGCGAGCTGGCCGTCGCGCAGGCCGGAGAGGTTCAGCAGCCCGCCCAGCAGGAATGCGTTGAGGAACGACGGGTCGTCGCGGTTGAAGGCGCCGGCGCGCACCGCGACGCTGATCGAGTCCTTGTCCGTCAGCGGGAACGCGGCAAGGCCCTTGAAATCGACGCGCGCGAGCCGGTTGCTGACCTCGTCCGCGCCGGACCCCAGCCGCTGCACGCGCTGCCCGTAGAAGACATCGAGGGTCGCGCGCGCGCCCCGGGTGGGGAAGAACGCGTTGTCCAGGTTGTCCCAGCGCGCCAGCACGCGGGCGCCGGCGTCGGTCTCGCGCACGATCGGAAAGCCGGGGATCGCGATGGTCGGCGTGCCCTTGAAGAACGTGTACGCCGGGCCTGCGCGGATCTCCCCCGAGTTTCCGAACGGCACCCCAAAGTCGAGTCCGGCGCTGTTGGTCTGCTGCGAGTACTCCGCGATGCGCTCGCTGCCCAGGAACACGTAGCGCGGAATGTTCTGCACCTCGCCGTACGCCGCGACGAAGGCGTTGCGGTCGAGGTCGAACGGCTGGTAGAACTCCGTCGCCGCCCGGACGATGCGACCCAGCTCGAGCTCGTTCGACCACTGCGCGCCGAGGCTGTTGACCCAGACGCGGCGGTGTCCCATCAGCAGCGCGAACGTCGACTCGCCCTGGAAGTCGGTCGAGTAGAACAGGCCGAAGCGCAGGTAGTTGGGGCCCATCTTCTTCTCGCTCACGTCGACGACCAGGCCGTCGCGCTTGCCGTCCCCCACCAGGTGGTAGTCGACGCGCTCGTACTCGCCGGTGCCGTAGAGCCGGGCGATGCCGACGTCGAGCCTGGGCGTATCGAGCGGCTCGCCCAGCGGAACCGCGAGCTGCCGGGTCAGCGCCTGCGGGTTTGCGTACTCGGTCCCCTCGACGCGCACGAACTCGATCACCGGCGGCGGGCTGTCGGCGAGCTTCGCCCGCGCCGCGAGGTACGCGCGGTAGTCCGGCTCGGAGAGCGCGAAGGCGGCGAGCTGCGGGCCGGCGGCGCGCGCCGCGGCTTCGCCACGGTCGATGAACTGCCTGCCCTCGTTGAAGTCGATCGCGGTGAGCGCGCCGAGATCCGGCGAGATCAGCACGTCGCCGGGGCGCAGCGTCGCGATCTGCGCGCGGACGTTCTGCTCGGTGAGGATGTTGATCATCTGCCCGGTGAGGCCGATCACCGACGACAGCTGCTCGCGGCGCATCAGCGGCGTGCCGATGTTGACCGCGATCACGACCTCGGCGCACATGCTGCGCACGACGCCGACCGGAAGGTTGTCCACGAGGCCGCCGTCGCCGAGGATGCGCCCCGGACCTCGGCCGGCGCGAACACGCCGGGGATCGACATGCTGGCGCGCATCGCTTCGTAGAGCGGGCCCTGCTCGAAGATGTACGGCTGCCCCGACACCATGTCCGTCGACACCGCGCGGAACGGCACCGGCAGCTGGTCCAGACTGCGCACGCCGTCGGCCTTGAGCGTCAGGTTGTGCAGGAAGAGCTCGAGGTTGCCGCCCGAGATCGCGCCCTGGAAGCCGCGGATCTCGCCGTCGCGGAAACCGATCTCCAGCGGCAGCGGAAACCGCGTGTCGCGCTGCTTGTCGCGAAAGCTGAGCTCGCGCCGAGGCGGCGAGTCCGAGAACAGCGTCGTCCAGTCCACCGAGGTGACGATCCGCTCCATGTCGGCGGGCGTCATGGCGCTCGCGTAGAGCCCGCCGACGATCGAGCCCATCGACGTCGCCGCGATGCAGTCGACCGGGATGCGCAGTTCGTCGAGGACCTTCAGCACGCCGATGTGGGTGATGCCGCGGGCGCCGCCGCCGGAGAGCACCAGGCCGATCCGGGGCCGCTTCGCGGGAACGGCCGGAGGCTGCACGGCGGCGGCGCCGGCGGGCGCCGGCGCGGCGGCCGGCGACGCCGTTTGCGCGTTGGCGCCGCCCGCGGCGAGGCAGGCCAGCGCACAAGAGGCGATAATGCGGGCGATGGGCATGGAAATTGGACGCGATTATACCGGCGGGGTTCGCCGTGCCCGGGGAAACGCGGCGCCCGGCGCGCGTGACGATTGACGCAGCGGCCCCGCGCCGATGATCGCCACGCTCCTCCGCTACACCCGGTCCGCCGCCGCGCTGCACTGGCTGAGCGCGGCGCTCATCGCGTGTGGTTTCGCGGTCGGCCTGTGGATGACCGATCTCGCCTTCGGCCCGCTCAAGGTCAAGTGGTACGCGTACCACAAGTGGATCGGCATCACGGTGTTCCTGCTGGCCGCGCTGCGCATCGCGTGGCGCTGGCGCCACCCGCCGCCGCCCGCCTTGCCGATGCCGCCGTGGCAGCGCCGGGCCGCGGCGGCGACGCACCTGCTGCTCTACGCGCTGATGCTGCTCATCCCGTTGTCGGGCTGGGTCTACAGCTCCGCGACGGGGGTTTCGGTCACTTATCTCGGCCTTTTCCCGCTGCCGGACCTCGTCGCGCGGGACAAGGGCCTCGCGTCCGTGCTGAAGGCCGTGCACGCGACATTGAACTACACGCTGCTCGCGCTGGTCAGTATCCACACCGGAGCCGCGCTGAAGCACCACGTCGTCGATCGCGACGGGCTGCTCGCGCGGATGTCGCCGTTTTCGCGCCGCGCGTGAAAGGATCCCCCAGCCATGAAGCCATTCCGTTCGTTCATTCCGTCGCTCGCCGTCATGCTGATGGCGGCGTCCGGCGGCTCCGGCGCGCAGGGCGTGCTGATCGACCGCAGCGAGATCCGCTTCGTTTCCAAGCAGATGGGCGGCTCGGTCGAGGGCAAGTTCAGGAAGTGGAAGGCCAACGTCGATTTCCGCCCGAAGGAGCCCGGCAAGTCGCGGGCCGAGTTCGAGATCGAGCTGGCGAGCATCGACTTGGCCAGCGAGGAGACGGAGTCGGAGATCCGGCGCGCGCTCTGGTTCGACACGGCGAAATTCCCGGTCGCCCGCTTCGCATCGAGCGGGGTCAGGGACCTCGGGGGCGATCGCTACGAGATCGCCGGCCAGCTGTCGATCAAGGGGACGACCAGGGACGTCGTCATCCCGGTCGTGTTGAAGAAGGACGCCGCCGGCAACAGCGTCGCGCAAGGGCAGTTCACGTTGAACCGCCTCGACTTCAAGGTCGGCGAGGGGCTGTGGGCCGACACCGCCACGGTCGCCAACGAGGTGGCCGTGCGCGTACGCATGGTGCTGCCGCCGGTGCTTTGACCCGCGAAGATGGGGTCAGGCTCGATTCTTCGCCGAGGCGCACTCGCGCAATCGCAATGAAATGACCGAGCACGGCCGCTTCAAGGGCGGGTGGCGTGGTCAGAGCGGCTCCACCCGCGCCGGCGTGTGCTTGTGCCACGGCGTGCGGGCCAGCCAGTCGCAGTCCTCGCCGTGGGTCAATTCGTTGGGCGCGACGCCGGTCGTTGCCGGCGCGCCCTCGCCATCGGGAAAATCCACGCCCAGGCCGTTGGGAAGGGAGACATGGCCCGGCAGCATCCGGTCCGAGGTCTCCGCCGTCACGTCGGCGCTGCCGCGCCGCGTCGTGACGCGCACGCGGTCGCCGTCGGCCAACCCCAGGCGCGACGCATCGTCCGGATTGATGCGCAAGGCGCCCGCGCGGTCCCTGCGGCGCCAGTCGGGGTCGCGAATGATGGTGTTGGCGGTGTAGGCGCGCCGCTCGCCCGCGGAGAGCACGAACGGATACTCCACGCTCGGGACGGGTGCGGCCTCGGCCCGCAGCGCGTCGAGCTCGTCGAACAACTCGGGAATCGCGAGCTGGATGCGGCCGTTCTGGTTCTGGACCCGCGCGAAGCTCTCGTCCCAGTCGTCCACCGAAAAGACCACGGCGCTCTTCTGCTCGAGCAACGCGTCGAACAGCGCGTCGGCGGCGACCGGCGGGGGGCCGGCGAACCCGGCGCGCGCCATCGACTTCCCGTGGCGCTGCGCGGCAACCTGGCACAGCCCCCACACCGCCGCCGCCTCGGCCAGCCCTTCCGGCAGCAGGTCGCCGATGGCGCGAAACAGCACCACGGGAGCGATGGCCATCAGCCGGGGATTCGCTGCCGCGAGCTCGAAGAACTTCGCCCGGAATTCCTTGCGCCCCTGCTGCCAGGCGGCCCGCAGCATTGCAACCGGCTCCGCCGGCAGCGCGCCCAGCGCTTCGACCAGCCTCGCATGCAGTTCGGCTTCCGAGAACAGCCCCGGCAACGGCGGCATCAGGGCGCGGCGCAGGTGGAAATAGTTGTCCGGAAACTCGAAATTGAAGAAGGTCGCTTCCGCCTTCTCGAACTGGCTGGCAACCGGCAGCACGTAGTGCGCGAGGCGCGCGGTCTCCGACATCGCTACGTCGATCACCACGACGAGGTCGAGCGCCGCCAGCGCCTCGCGCATCCGCGCGCTGTCGGCCAGCGAATGCACGGGGTTGGCGCTCTCGACCAGCAGCGCGCGAAAGCGCTGCGGGTGGTCTGTGAGGATCTCGTCGGGGATCGCGTTGCACGGCATCAGGCCGCCGATGATGCGCGCGTCGGTGACCGGCGTGCGCCTGCCGGCCGCCGTCCCGCCGTCGCCGCCGGCAAGCGGAACGACGGCGCTCGGGAGGTAGGCGGCCCCTTTCTTGCCGAAGTTGCCGGTCGAGAGCACCAGCAGCTTGTGCAGGTACGAGACCAGCGTGGAGTGCCGGTTCATCTGCACGCCGAGGTCTTCGAACGAGGCGACGCTCTGCGCTGCTGCGATGCGTCTCGCGGCTGCGCGCACCAGGTCCTCGGGTACGCCGCTCCTGGCGCAATACTCGCCGACCGGCAGCTCGGCAAAGCGGGGCAGGACCTCGGCTGCGCCGTCGGCGTGAGCGGCGATCCACTCGTGCGCGACCAGGTCCTCCTGGACGATCACGGCCACCAGCGCCGCGAGCAGGAACGCATCGGCGCCGGGCCGCACGCGCAGGTGGATGCCGGCGAGCTCCGCTGTTTCGGAGCGCCGCGGATCGATGACGATGAGGCAGCGCTGCGGGTCGCGGGCGATCTCGCGCAGCGTCAGCCGGGCGCGCGGGATGCCGTGCGAGAGCCAGGGATTCTTGCCGATGAAGAGGGCCACCTCGCAGTGCGCGAAGTCGCCGCGGGCGTAGCCGCCGAGCATGCGGCTCGCGACCCAGAACTCGCCGGTCTTCTCCTGCGCCAGCGCGCTGGAGCGGTAGCGTGAGCCGAGCACGGCGCGCGTGGCCCGGCTGTACGCGCCCGGCAGGTGATTTCCCTGTCCGCCGCCGCCGTAGTAGAGGATCGATTCGCCGCCATGCGCGTCGCGCACGGCCGCGAAACGGGCGGCGACTTCGCGGATGGCCGTATCCCAGTCGATCTCCTCGAAGGTTCCGTCGGCGCGGCGCCGCAGCGGCTTCGTGAGCCGATGCGGACCGTTCTGGTAGAAATCGAGGCGCGCGGCCTTTTCGCAGGCGTAGCCGCGGGAACTCGGATGCGCGTCGTCGCCGCGGATGCGCGCCAGCGTGCGGCCGTCGTCACCGCCCAACTGCACCTCGATGCCGCAGTTGCATTCGCACAGGATGCATGCGGTGGATTGCCATTCGGATTCGGAGCCGGCGGAGGTGGCGTGCATGGTCGTTCCTGGAGGATCGCGAGGGCGTGCCGGGGCAGCTTAGCGCAAAATGGTTTCTTTACGCAACCAAAAAGCGGTATAGTCCGCCGATGGGACGCAAGCGCTTCACCGACATGAACTGCGGGATCGCCCAGGCGCTCGAGGCGCTGGGCGACTGGTGGACGCTGCTGATCGTGCGCGACGCCTTCTTCGGTGTGCGCCGGTTCAGCGATTTCGAGGCCCATCTGGGCATCGCGAAGAACATCCTGTCGCGTCGGCTGAAGCGCCTGGTGGATCGGGACATCCTGGAAAGGGTCGATGTCGGCGAAGGCGGGCAGCGTTTCGAGTACCGTCTCACGGACAAGGGCGAGGCGCTGCTGCCGCTGCTGACCGCGATGCGCGACTGGTCGGATCAATGGGTGTTCGGGCGCGGGCACGAGCCCGTCATCGTCAAGGACCGGCGCACCAATCGACGCATCCCGCCGCTGCGCGTTAGGGACGCCGCCGGGCGCGCGCTGTCGAGGCGCGATCTGCGCACCGAGCCCGGCCCGGGCGCGTCGGCCGAGATCCTGCGCGCGCTGGCGCCGCGCGCGGCCTCATAGGACGCGCTTTCCGTTGCCCGGCGCCGGCTCGACGGCCCGCCGCTGCGCATGCACTCACTCACCTCGAAAGGAGCTTTCCTCGAATGAGCAACGTACTCACGGTCGTCGCAAGATTGCGCGCCGCGAAGGGCAAGGGCGATGTGCTGGCGGCGCTGCTGGCGGAGCAGGCCGTCGTCGTGCTGAAGGCCGAGCCGGGGTGCCGGGTCTATCGCGTCCACCGCTCGACGCGGGATTCCGAGCTCTTCCTGTTCTACGAGATGTACGCGGACGATGCAGCCTTCGAGCTCCACCGCAAGGCGGCGCACCTTGCCGCGTATCGCGAGCGCCGCGAGAAGGAAGGGCTGACGGACGGTCCGGCCGAGGTGGAGGTCTACCGGTCCTTCACCGAGTGACCGGCCGGGTCGGACCGGCGACGCACGCCGGGTCGGGATTGCGCTGGCTCCCCGGCGTGCGGTCCGGTACGAACACGAGTTGCCGTGTGAGCCGATCGCTCACGGGGTGCCTGGCTGTGTGCGATACCGAACAGACAAAGACGATTTTTCCGATTGGTGTATTCTTCCGCGCTGCGGCGGCGTCATGTCCAGCGGACACTGGCGCCGATCTGCCCAAGCATGGGGAGGTGCCATGGTCGAGCTCGTTTCCGGCGCGTCGATCGGCAGGCGCAGGCTGCGCGCAGGCGCGGCCGCCACCCTCTTTGCGGCAGCGCTGGCCGGCGCTGCGCTCGCCGACCCGCTGGATGACGCGACGGCCGCCTACCGGCGCGGCGACCACGCGACCGCCTACGCGCTGCTGCATCCGCTTGCCGACGCAGGGGACCGCGCTGCCCAGCACAACCTCGGCATCTATTACGCCGCGGGCCAGGGCGACTTTGCGGAGGCGCGCGCATGGTTCCACAAGGCTGCCGAGCAGGGCCTTGCCGATGCCGAGTTCAACCTGGGCGTCCTGTACGCGAGCGGCAGGGGTGTGCCACAGGATTATCGCCAGGCCGCGCAGTGGTATCGCAAGGCGGCCCAGAAGGGACACCCCCACGCCCAGTTGAACCTCGGCGTGATGTACGCCAGTGGCCAGGGCATGGCGCGCGACTACGTCGAGGCGCACAAGTGGTTCAACCTTGCAGCGTCGAATCTCCCGGATTCACAGGCGGAATTCCGCGAAGTAGCGATCAACGACCGCGAGCTGGCAGCGAGGAAGATGACGCCTGCACAGGTTGCGGAGGCGCAGAAGCTGGCGCGGGCCTGGCAGCCGAACTGACGCGGTCGCAAGCGACCTGGGTGACCCGTCGATCAGCCCGCCCGGCCGGCCCCGGGTTTCGCTGCGCTCAACGCCGGGCTCCCTCAATGCCGGGCTACGCCGCGATCCGTCCGCGCATCCGCTCGACCGCGGCGACCAGCTCGCGCGTGACGCCCGGCTCGCGCACCGAATGGCCGGCGTCCGGAACGATGACCAGCTCGGCGCCCGGCCACGCGCGCGCCAGCGCATCGGCGCTCGTCGCGGGGCACACGATGTCGTAGCGCCCCTGCACGATCGTGCACGGCAGATGCCGGATGCGCCCGATGTCGCGCAGCAGCTGGTTGTCCTCGAGAAACGCGCGATGGACGAAGTAGTGCGCCTCGATCCGCGCGATGGCGAGCGCCGAGGTGTCGGTCTCGAACCGCGGCGTCGCGTCCGCCTGCGGCAGCAGCGTCGAGCAGGCGCTTTCGTAGGCGTCCCAGGCGCGCGCCGCCGGATGGTGGACGGCGGGATCGGGGTCGGTGAGCCGGCGGTGGTAGTTGCCGAGCAGATCGTCGCGTTCCTCCGCCGGCAGGAACCCGGCGAACGCGCGCCAGGCCTCCGGGAAGATGTGCCCCATGCCGTGCAGGAACCAGTCGAGCTCGGCCGGCCGCGCGAGAAACACGCCGCGCAGCACCAGCCCGAGGCAGCGCTCGGGGTGGGCCTGCGCGTACGCGAGGGCGAGCGTCGAGCCCCACGAGCCGCCAAAGAGGAGCCAGCGCTCGACGCCGAGGTGCAGGCGCAGCCGCTCGATGTCGGCGACGAGGTGCGGCGTCGTGTTGTCGGTGATGTCCGCCAGCGGCACCGAGCGGCCGGCGCCGCGCTGGTCGAACAGCGTCATGCGCCAGAAGGCCGGGTCGAAGAAGCGGCGATGATGCGGCAGGCATCCGCCGCCGGGCCCGCCGTGCAGGAACAGCAGCGGCACGCCCTGCGGGTTGCCGCAGGTCTCCCAGTACAGGGTGTGCCGGCTGTCGACCGCGAGCCCGCCGATGCCGTACGGCTCGATCTCCGGGAACAGCGCGTAGCTGCGCGGCGAAGGATCAGGCGGCGGCATCGCTGGCTGGGAACGGCGTGCCAAACGTTCAGGCAACCGGCAGCAGCGTCACTTCCAGCTTTCCGAGGTCGCCGAACGTGATCGTGAGCGGCGTCGCGAGCGGCACGTCGACGGCGCCGACGTAGGATCCGGTCGTGATGATCTGCCCGGCGGTGAGGCCGCGGCGCCAATCCGCGCCGCCCGTGGCGAACCAGTTCGCGAGCCACACCAGCGGCTGCAGCGGATGGCCGTCCGGGTGCCGCCCCTCGCGCGCGAAGATCGCGCCGCCGGGTCCGGTGATCGAGATCGGAAAGCTCTCCAGCGTGCGCTCGAGACCCTTCGCCACCACCGGGCCCACGTACAGGCCGTAGTTGTTGGCGCCATCGGCCAGCATTTCCGGAAACGGGACCGACGCCGGGTCGGCGTACCGGCTGCCCATCAGCTCCAGCACCAGCCGTGTCTCGCCGATCGCGGCGCGCACCTCGGCCTCGGTATAAGGCTCCCGGCGCGGCGGCAGGTCCTGCGCGAGCACGAACGCGACCTCCGGCTCGATCCTCGCGCCGGTGTCCTGCGGCTGCACCGTGCAGGGGGCCGTCGTGCAGATCGTCGCGGCGTAGATCGGCGCGACGACGGTCTTCTCCGGCGTGGGAACCGAGCACTTCCAGCCGCCGACGGGCTCGCCCAGGAGCAGCGCGACCTGGCGCTGGATCGCCAGCGCGTCCTTGATGCGCTCGGGCCGGCAGGATGCGGGCATGCGCGGCCCTTCGCGGCGGTGGCGGCGCGCGGTGAGAAGGTGGAGTGCTGCGGCCTCGATGTCGTGGGGGCTCATTCGGCTGTCCTGCGCTATCATGATGTGTCGGTACGGCCGGCATTCGCGCGCAGCGTGGATCATGCGGGCCGGCAAACGAAGCGAGAGACTACCAGAAAACGCCGGGCGCGCCGCCACGGCGGGGCGCGGCATCCGTGCCGCGCTGCCGCCCCCGGCCCCCTCCGCAGGAACGCCGCGCGTGGCAAGCACCGCGCATGGCGCGAGCCACGAACGAAGGTGAGCACGACATGAAGGATCGCCTCACATCCGCACGCTGCCTGCCGGAGGATCGCGACCGGGCGCTCCTGGTCGGGCGCGCATGGCTGCCGGCCGTCGGCGGCCCCGTGCCGGTGCGCATCGACGGCGACGACGTGCGCGATCTGTCCGCCGTCGCCGCGACGGTGAGCCAGCTGCTGGAGCAGGACGACCCTGCCGCGCGCATCCGCGCCGCGGGGCCGCTGCCGCGGATCGGGGCCGTGGCCGACGTGCTCGCCAATTCCGCGGCCGGCGCCCGCGCCGCGCGCGCGCCCTGGCTGCTCGCGCCGTGCGACCTGCAGGCGATCAAGGCGAGCGGCGTGACCTTCGTGTCGAGCATGCTGGAGCGCGTGATCGAGGAGGCCGCCGGCGGCGACGCGTCGAAGGCGCAGGCCGCGCGCGCGTCGATCGTCGCGGTGATCGGCGACGACCTCGCGCGCATCCGTCCGGGCTCGCCCGAGGCGGCGCGCCTCAAGGACGTGCTGATCGCGCAGCACATGTGGTCGCAGTATCTCGAGGTGGGCATCGGCCCCGACGCGGAGATCTTCACCAAGGCGCAGCCGATGTCGGCGGTCGGCCTCGGCGCCGACATCGGCATCCACCCCGGGTCCGAGTGGAACAACCCCGAGCCCGAGATCGTGCTCGCCGTCGACAGCCGCGGGCGCACGCTCGGCGCCACGCTCGGCAACGACGTCAACCTCCGCGACTTCGAGGGCCGCAGCGCGCTGCTGCTCGGCAAGGCCAAGGACAACAACGCGTCGTGCGCGATCGGGCCGTTCATCCGCCTCTTCGACGGGCACTTCGGGATCGACGACGTGCGCCGCGCCGAGCTCGCGATGCGCGTCGATGGGCCGGAGGGCTTCGTGCTGGACGGGGCGAGCTCGATGGCGAAGATCAGCCGCGACCCGCTCGATCTCGTCACCCACGCGATCGGACCGAACCACCAGTATCCCGACGGGCTCGTGCTGTTCCTCGGCACGATGTTCGCGCCGACCAAGGATCGCCTCGCGCCGGGGCAGGGCTTCACCCACGTGGTCGGCGACATCGTGACCGTGAGCACGCCGAAGCTCGGCGCGCTGGTCAACCGCGTCGACCATTCGGACGCGATCGCGCCGTGGAGCTTCGGCGTGGGCGCGTTGATGCAATTCCTCTCCCGCCGCGGCGCGGCGCAGGCGGGGCCCGGTATAGGCGTAGCCCGGCGTTGAGCGCAGCGAAACCCGGGTGGTTGTGGCATCTGCCACGTTGCCCCGGGTTTCGCGTTCGCTCAACCCGGGCTATGGACCGTGCAATGTCACGAAACCAGAACGGAGTCACGCAATGACCGTCTACAACAACCTCATCGCCGGCGAGTGGGTCGCCGGCGCCACCGTCACCGCCAACCGCAATCCTTCGAACGTCAGCGACGTGATCGGCGAATACGCGCAGGCCGACGCGGCGCAGGCGCGCGCGGCGATCGCCGCGGCGGCGAAGGCGTTCCCGGCGTGGGCCGGCGGCTCCATCCAGGAGCGCGCGAACATCCTCGACCGCGCCGGCGCCGAGATCCTCGCGCGCAAGGACGAGCTCGGGCGCCTGCTCTCGCGCGAGGAAGGCAAGACGCTGCCCGAGGGCATCGGCGAGGCGATGCGCGCCGGGCAGATCTTCCGGTTCTTCGCGGGCGAGGTGCTGCGCGCCGCCGGCGAGAAGCTGCCGTCGGTGCGGCCCGGCGTCGACGTCGAGGTGACGCGCGAGCCGCTGGGCGTGGTCGCGCTCATCACCCCGTGGAACTTCCCGATCGCGATCCCGGCGTGGAAGATCGCGCCGGCGCTCGCCTACGGCAACACGGTGGTGATGAAGCCCGCCGACCTCGTGCCGGGGTCGGCGTGGGCGCTCGCCGACATCCTCGTGCGCGCCGGCATTCCGGCCGGCGTGTTCAACCTCGTGATGGGGCGCGGCTCGGTGGTGGGCGAGGCGTTCGTCAACTCACCCGACGTCGCGGCGATCAGCCTCACCGGCTCGGTCAGCACGGGCCGCGGCATCGCCGCGAAGGCGGTCGCGCGGATGGCGAAGGTGCAGCTCGAGATGGGCGGCAAGAATCCGCTGGTGGTGCTCGACGACGCCGATCTCGCCGTCGCCGTCAACGCGGCGACGCAGGGCGCGTACTTCTCGACGGGCCAGCGCTGCACGGCATCCTCGCGCCTCATCGTCACGGCGGGCATCCACGACCGCTTCGTCGCGGCGATGACCGAGCGCCTCGAGGCGCTGAAGGTCGACGACGCGCTCGCCGCCGGCACCGACATCGGCCCGGTCGTCGACCAGAGCCAGCTCGACCAGGATCTCGCCTACATCGAGGTCGGCAAGGCCGACGGCGCCCGGCTCGCGACGGGCGGCCTGCGCCTCGCGCGCGCGAACGACGGCTTCTACCTCGCGCCGGCGCTGTTCACCGAAGCGAGCAATGCGATGCGCATCGCCCGCGAGGAGATCTTCGGCCCGGTCGCGTGCGTGATCCGGGCGAAGGACTACGACGAGGCGCTGGCGCTGGCCAACGACACCGACTTCGGCCTGTGCGCCGGCGTGGTCACCACCTCGCTCAAGCACGCCTCGCACTTCAAGCGCCACGCGCAGGCGGGGATGGTGATGGTCAACCTGCCCACGGCCGGCGTCGATTATCACGTGCCGTTCGGCGGACGCAAGGGCTCGAGCTACGGCCCGCGCGAACAGGGCCGCTACGCCGCCGAGTTCTACACGACGGTGAAGACGGCGTACACGGCGCCCTGACGCCGGGCGGCGCCGGTCAGCGCAGGTCGCGCACGGCCGCGCGGCGCGGGCAGCCTGCGAGGTGATCGTTGACGAGCCCCGTCGCCTGCATGAAGGCGTAGACGATGGTCGAGCCGACGAAGCGGAACCCGCGCCGCTTCAGGTCGGCGGACAGTGCGTCGGACTCGGCAGTGCGTGCCGGCACGTCGCGCATCGATTCGCGCCGGGCCTGCAGCGCGGCGCCGCCGACGAACGGCCACACGTAGCGGTCGAAGCTGCCGCACTCGCCCTGGACGTCGAGGAACGCGCGCGCGTTGGCGATCGCGCTGCCGATCTTCAGCCGGTTGCGCACGATTCCCGCGTCGCCCATCAGCCGCGCGACGTCGCCGTCGTCGAAGCGCGCGACCCGCCGCGCATCGAAGCCGGCGAACGCGGCGCGATAGCCCGCGCGCTTGTTGAGGATCGTCGACCAGCTCAATCCCGCCTGCGCGCCCTCGAGGATCAGGAACTCGAAGAACACGCGGTCGTCGTGCACGGGCACGCCCCACTCGAGGTCGTGGTAAGCGGCGTACTGCGGGCTGCCCTCGGCCCAGGGGCAGCGCTGGATGGCTGCGGACATGAGGCGGCTCCGTGACGACGGGCGGCGCGATCGATCGTGCGCGCTCGCCCGGACGCATTCTAATCCGCGGCGCCCGCCCCCGCGGCCGCAGCGCTCACCTTGCGCGGCCGGGTGAGCCACAGCAGCGGAATCAGCAGCAGGAAGATGACGGCGGACGCGTAGAAGATGTCGTCGGCGGCCAGGACGTAGGCCTGCGCGTTGATCATCCGGTCGATCAGCGCGAGGCTCTGCGTGCCGTCGATCCCGAGGCCGCGCAGGCTGTCCTGCGCCTGGGTGGCGGCGAGGCGGCCGGCGCTGATCGATTCGACCAGGCGGGCGTGGTGCATCGTCGCCCGGTCGTCCCACAGCGTGGTCGCGATCGACGTCCCGAACGCGCCGGCGGTGATCCGGGCGAAATTGGACAGGCCCGACGCGCTGGGGATCCTTTCCGGCGGCTGGCCGGAGAGGATGATCGACACCAGGGGGATGAAGAAGCACGCGACCGCGGCGCCCTGCAGGACGGTGGGCACCATCAGCGTCGCCATGTCGACCTGCACGTTGAACTGCGCGCGCATCCAGCTGATCAGCGCGAACATCAGGAACGCGAAGGTCGCGATATAGCGCGGATCGATCCGCCCGAGCCCCCGTCCCACCAGCGGCGACATCAGGATCGCGAGGAACCCGACCGGCGCGAGCACGTACCCGGCATCGGTTGCCGTGTAGCCCATCTGCGTCTGCAGCCACAGCGGCAGCAGCACGACGTTGCCGAAGAATAGCCCGTAGGCGACCGAGATCGTCAGCGTGCCCATGCTGAAATTGCGGCCCGCGAAGAGCCGCAGGTCCACCACCGGATGTTCCTCGGTCAGCTCCCAGATCAGGAAGAACACGAACCCGACCAGCGCGATGACGGCCAGGACCACGATCTGCGTGCTGGCGAACCAGTCGAGCTCCTTGCCCTTGTCGAGCATGATCTGCAGCGCCGCGATCCAGACCACCAGCAGCGCGAGCCCGATGCTGTCGATCGGCAGCTTGCGCGTGGGCGACTCGCGGGTGCGATAGATGACCCACGTCATGTACACGGCGAGCATGCCGACCGGGATGTTGATGAAGAAGATCCACGGCCACGACAGGTTGTCGGAGATCCAGCCCCCCAACAGCGGCCCGGCCACCGGCGCGACCAGCGTGGTCATCGACCACATCGCCAGCGCCATCCCGGACCTTGCCGGCGGGTAGCTCGCCAGCAGCAGCGACTGCGAAAGCGGGATCAGCGGCCCGGCCGCCAGCCCCTGCAGCACGCGGAACGCGATCAGCACCTCGAGGTTCGGCGCGAGCCCGCACAGCCACGACGCGACGACGAAGAGAACCGTGGAAAGCGTGAACAGGCGCACCATGCCGAAGCGCTGCGCCAGCCAGCCGGTGAGCGGGACGGCGATCGCGTTGGCCACCGCGAACGACGTGATGACCCACGTGCCCTGGGCCGTGCCGACACCGAGGTCGCCGGCGATCGCCGGGATCGACACGTTGGCGATCGAGGTGTCCAGGATCACCATGAAGGTCGCGGTCGACAGCGCGATCGTGCCGGCGACCAGCTCGATGCCGGCCAGCGGGCGTTGCGACGCCGGCGGCAGCCGCGGGCCGGCGGCGGCCGGCGCCGGGGAATCGGACACTGCGGCGGCCATGCGCCCGCGCTACCGGGCGCCGGCCTTCGCCGGCGCGCCGAGATTGGCGGTGATCGTCTTGCGCACGAGCGCGTCGGCCTCCTGCGCATCGTGGGTGAACGCGGTCGTGGTGTAGGGCGCGGCGGTGCGCGTCGCGACCGCCAGCACGCTGCCGTCGGTGTTGGCCACGTCGACCTGCGCGTCCATCGACAGGCCGACGCGCAGCGGATGCGCTGCCAGTTCCTTCGGGTCGAGCGCGATGCGCACCGGGACCCGCTGCACGACCTTGATCCAGTTCCCGGTGGCGTTCTGCGCCGGCAGCAGCGCGAACGCGCCCCCCGTGCCCACGCCGAGCCCGGCGACCGTGCCGTGGAATTCGACGGCGCTGCCGTACGCGTCGGCGGTCAGCCTGACCGGCTGGCCGATGCGCATGCGGCGCAGCTGGGCTTCCTTGAAGTTGGCGTCGACCCACACTTGGTCGAGCGGGATGATGGCCATCAGTGCGGCGCCCGGTGCGACGCGCTGGCCCACCTGCACCGTGCGCTTCGCGACATACCCCGACACCGGCGCGGGCAGGACAGCCCGCGCGTACGCGAGGTACGCCTCGCGCACCTTGGCGGCCGCCCGTTCGACGCCCGGATGCCGGTCGATCGTCGTGCCCTCGGTCATCGACTGGCTGGTGGCGAGCTGCTGCTGCGCCGCGGTGAGCGCGGCCTGCGCGGCCGCCAGCGTGGCGCGGGTGTTGCTGACACCCGATTGCGCGTGGCTGATTTCCTCGCCGCTCACGGCGCCGGATTCGGCCAGCGTCTTGCGGCGGGCGAGGTCGGCCTCGGCGCGCGCGACTTCCGCGGCCGCCCGCGCGATGTCCGCCTCGCGCTGCGAAATGTTGGCCGACCACGTCGAATTTGCCGTGTAGAGCGTGCGCGTCTCGCGCACCGTCTGTGCGAGCGCGGCCTGCGCCTGCGCGAGCGCCACTTCCGCGTCGGCGCGGTCGAGCGTGACCAGCGGCTGCCCGGCCGTCACGAAATCGGTGTCGTCCGCATTTACCGACACGACCGTGCCGGCGACCTGCGGCGTCACCTGCACGAGGTTGCCCTGCACATAGGCGTCGTCGGTGCGCTCGTAGTGCTGCGCGTAGACGAGCCACCACGCGCCGTAGGCGAGCCCCGCGGCGCAGAAGGCCCCGGCCGCGAGCAGCAGCAGGCGGCGACGCTTGCGATTGCGGCGGGCGGGGGGAAGCTGGGGGTCGGCCATGAGGGCTCCTTCCGGGGAGCGGCGCGCGCTCAGCGCGCCGGCGCGGCGCCCGGTGCGGCGGAGAGCACGAGCGCGGCGCCGTCGTAGCCGCCGCCCAACGCGCGCGCGAGATTGACGTCGAGCTCGAACGCCCGGGCGGTGAGGTCGGCGGCGAGGCGCTCCTGGACCAGCTCCTGCGTCTGCGCGGTCAGCACGGTGAGGTAATTGCCGAGGCCCGCCTTGTAGCGGATCACCGCGATGTTGTACGCATCGGTGGTGGCCGCCCGGGCCCGCGCCTGCTCGGCCGCGACGTGCGACAGGCCCTCGATCGCGGCCAGCGCGTCGGCCAGGTCGCGGACGGCGTCGATCACCGCCTGGTTGTACGCGGAGACGGCGAGATCGACGTCGGCGCCGCGGCCGCGCAGGTTCGCGTTGAGGCGCCCGCCCTCGAAGATCGGCAAGTGGATGGCGGGGCCCACGCCCGCGGCCTCGCTGCCGGCGAGCAGCAGCTTCGACAGGCCGAGCGATGAAAAGCCGAGGAACGCAACGACGTTGATGTTGGGGTAGAACAGCGCCTTCGCGACCTCGACGTCGTGCTGAGTTCCCTCGACGCGCCACCGCGCCGCGACGACCTCCGGCCGGTGGCCGACGAGATCGAGCGGAATCGCCGGCGGCAGCGCGGCCGCAGGGCGCGCCTCCGCGCGCACCGCCGCGATCGTGCTGCCGCGTTCCGGCCCCGCGCCGACCAGCGCCGCCAGCTGGTTGCGGGCGAGCGCGACGGCCTCGTCGTATTGGGCAAGCTCGGTGCGCACGGTCGCGAGCGCCGCCTCGGCCTGGCGGATCTCGACCTTGGTGTCCAGGCCGGCCGCGTAGCGCTGCGTGGTGATGCGGACGATGTCCTCGCGTTGCGCGATTGCGGCCCGCGACACGTCGCGCTGCGCGAACAGGCGCTGCAGGTTGAAATAGGCCCGCGCGATGCCGCTGGTGAGCACCACGCGCGCCGCCTGGGCATCGGCCGTCGCGGCCTGCGCCTGCGACAGCGCAGCCTCGAGCGCTGCGCCGTTCTTGTTCCAGAAATCGAACTCGTAGCTGAAGTCGAGCGTCAGGCGGTTGTCGGTGTTCCAGTTTCCGGCGAGCGGCGGCGGCCAGATGTAGTTTTCCGAGTAGCGCTGGTAGGTCGAATCGAAGTTTCCGTTTGCCTTGGGGTAGAGCGCCGCGCGGGCGACGCCTGCGGCGGCGTCGGCACGGGCGAGGCGCGCCCGCGCGGCGGAGAGCGATGGATTGGCGGCGAGCCCTTCGGCGATCAACGTGTCGAGCTGCGGGTCGCCGTAGCGGCGCCACCAGTCCTCGCGCGGCCAGTCGACGGCGGCGGCGCGGGCCCCGAGGCCTGCCGCGTCGATCCGGGTCGCCGGCGGCGGCCCGTCGTCCATGGCGGCGCACCCGGCCAGCAGCGCGAGCGAAATAGCGCTGCCGAGAGCGCCCCAGCGCCGGCGATTCACGCGCTGCTCCGGGCGGCTCGGGACGACGAAAGGGCGGCGGGCGCCGACATGGCTATCGGCGCTCGGCGTTGGCGAGCATCCGCCGGGTCAGGGCCTTGTACGTCTCCAGCTCCTCGGCCGTGAAGCCACGCAGCAGCGAATTCAGCACGCGCGCGAGCCCGTACGGAATCCTGCGGCAGAGCCGGCGTCCTTCGCCGGTCAACTCCAGCCGGACGACGCGGCGGTCGTTCGCGCACGGTGCGCGGTTGAGCAGTCCCTTGGCTTCGAGCCGGTCGAGCATGCGCGTCATCGCCCCGGTGTCGACGCTGGCCGCGCGGGCGAGCTCCGCGGCGGTCGTGCCGAGCCCGTGATCGATCATCAGCAGCGGGCCCCATTGGACGCTGGTCAGGTCGTGCTCGACCATCTCCGCATCGATCGCGCGCTCGATCGCGATGCGCAGCTTGCGCTGCAGGAACCCGATGCTCTCGTGGATGACGTAGCCGTCGCCGCGGTAGAACTCGGGATCGCCCGCTCGGGCGGAGACCGGCGCGCCGCGCGGCGGCAGGGCGCGCCGCGAATTTGCTGTCATGACAGCGATTATACTGCCTAGACAGCGATCGTCAAGCTCGGCGGGTCCCGCGCCGTGAGCCGCCGCCCGGCCTGCCGTCGCCGCGGCGATTCCGCGCCCGGCAGCACCCGCCTAGGCTGCGCTGCCGTGCCGGCCGGCACCTGTCATTTCAGTCGCGTGCGCAGCGTCGAATAGGCGGATGCGTACTCGCGGAAGCCCTGCTCGCGCATCGCGATCTTCAGGGCGTCGCTCAGCACCGCTTCGAAGCGATACCGGCTCAATCCGCTGTCCGACCAGGCGCAGGCAAAGGTGTCGTAGGCCCGGACGCGCCACGCCGGGTTGATCGCCAGCAGCAGCGACGCGACGCGCTCCATGACGAACACCTTGCGCTGCACCGCCCCGGGGTAGCCGGTGTCGAGCGTGAGGCTGCGCTTGAGCGGGCTGTCCGCGCCCTCGCAGAGCGCGAACAGCTTCTCGTTGACGTCGAGCCACGCGCGCCAGAAGGCGCGGCGGGCGACGAAGTAGTTGCTGAACACGATGTGGCGCGAATCCATCACCATGCTCCCCACCTTCACGCCGATGCCCGCCGCGGCCAGGAAAGCCTCGCAGGCCGGGATGAATTCCGGATCGAAGGTCCCCTGCTGCTCGAATACGTTGAGGAAGAAAGCGCTCATGTCGGGCTGCGGGCAGAACGTGACGACGTCGGTGCCCGCGGGCGCCCGCCGCACGAAGTCCGCGGCCTGCGCGTGATCGAGGCCTGTCTTCTCGCGAAAGCGCGGCGAAAGAAAGCCGTACCAGCTGCCTTCCTCCATAGGTTGAGTGAGCAGGAAGCGCCTGATAGGCCAGTATTCGCGCCAGTCGTCGCGCTCGTGCGCGAGGTTGTCGAGCACGGCCGAGCCCGCGGGGGCCTCCCGCAGCGTCTGGTCCGAGTACGCGATGTGGTGCAGGTGGACGGCAGGCATCGGGCGGGTCCGCGTGGGGTCGGTCGATCCGACGATCGATTGTCCCGCAAGGCGCGGCCGATTCAAAGCGGATCTCCCGGGCACCGGGTCCCGCGCGGGCGCGGGATTGGGGTGCCGCGTGCGGTCGCCCACCCTTGACCTTCCTCAAACGCAGCGGCCGGCGGCGGGGTTACGCTGATCGCAACGGGCCGCAGGCGGCGCGGGGCGTTGCCGTGAGCGGCCCCGAAAGTGGAGGTGCCGTCATGGCCGCGAAGGTTCTGCGTTTCCACCACGACGCGCGCGAGAAGCTGTGCGCGGGGCTCAACCTGCTGGCGAGCGCGGTCAAGGTGACGCTCGGCCCCAAGGGGCGCCTCGTGGTGCTGGAGCGCGCCTACGGGCCGCCGACGGTCATCAACTCCGGCGTCATCGTGGCGAAGGAGATCGAGCTTCCCGACCGCTTCGAGAACCTCGGCGCGCAGCTGGCGCGCGAGGTCGCGGCCAAGACCTCCGAAACCGCCGGCGACGGCACGACCACGGCGACGGTCCTGGCGCAGGCCATGGTCAACGAAGGGATGAAGTACGTCGCGGCCGGGCTCGACCCCATGGAGCTGAAGCGCGGCATCGACTCGGCGGTCGAGGCCGTCGTCGCCGCGCTGAAGAAGAACTCGCGGCCCTGCGCGACGACGCAGGAGATCACCCAGGTGGGCACCATCGCCGCGAACGGCGACGCCGCGATCGGCGACATGATCGCGCAGGCGATGGCCCGCGTCGGCGACAACGGCGTGATCAAGACCGAGGACGGCCGCGGCATGACGAGCGAGCTGGAGGTGGTCGAGGGCATGCAGTTCGACCGCGGATTCCTGTCGCCGTACTTCATCAACGAGGTCGAGCGGCAGCGCGTGGTGCTCGACGACGCCTGCGTGCTGGTGCACGATCGCCCGATCTCGGCGATCCGCGACCTCCTGCCGCTGCTCGAGATGGTGTCGCGCGAAGGCCGGCCGCTGCTCGTCGTCGCAGAGGACGTCACCGCGGAAGCGCTCGCCACGCTGGTCGTCAACGCGATCCGCGGCATCCTCAAGACCTGCGCCGTGAAGGCGCCGGGCTTCGGCGAGCGGCGCAAGGCGATGCTCGAGGACATCGCGATCCTCACGGGCGCGACGGTGATCTCCGAGGAGAAGGGGCTGAAGCTCGAGAGCTGCACGCTCGCCGATCTCGGCCGCGCGCGGCGCATCGAGATCGACAAGGACAGCACCACGGTGATCGGTAGCGGCGGGACGCCGGAGCGGATCAAGGCCCGCATCGCCCAGATCAGGAAGGCGATCGACGAGGCCACCAGCGACTACGACCGGGAGCAGCTGGAAGAGCGCGCGGCGAGGCTGGGCGGCGGCGTCGCGCTGATCAAGGTCGGCGCGTCGACGGAGACCGAGATGAAGGAGAGGAAATCGCGCGTCGAGGATGCCGTGCACGCCACGCGGGCCGCGGTCGCGGAAGGCATCGGGGCCGGCGGCGGCGTCGCGCTGCTGCGCGCGCGCGACGCGCTCGCCGCGCTGCAGGGCGGCTCGCTCGCCCGGCAGGCGGGCGTACGGATCGTCCATCGCGCGCTCGAGGAGCCGCTGCGGCAGATCGTCGCCAACGCCGGCGGCGAGCCGTCGGTGATCGTCGAGCGCGTGCTCGCGGGCAGCGGGAGCTTCGGCTACAACGCGGCGACGGAGGCCTTCGGCGACGTCGCCGCCATGGGCGTGATCGACCCGACCAAGGTCACGCGGCTGGGGCTGCAGAACGCGGCGTCGATCGCGAGCCTGATCCTCACCACCGACTGCATCATCGTCGAGCAGCCGCGCGAAGCTGCGCACGCGGCGCCGGACATGGGGGGAGGGGAGTAGCGGCGACCCCTCGACGCACCGCCGCTACGCGCGCGTCATCGCCTCGAAGCGGCGGCTGCGGCCGGCAAGGTCCGACAGCGCGGCCAGCGGGCTCGCGAGATGGTGCAGGATGTCGTCCGCGGTGATGATCCCCACCAGCGCGCCTGCCTTGTTCACCACCGGCAGCCGGCGGATGCCGCGCAGCGACATCTCGCGGATGGTTTCGGTGTAGCCGGCGTCCTCGTCGATCGTCTGCAGCTGGCCGACCATCAGGTCGCCCACCTTGAGCTGCTGCGGATCGACGCCGGCCGCGACCACCTCCACCACGATGTCGCGATCGGTGATGATGCCGACGGGCCTGCGGTCCTCCCCCGCCTGGTCGACGACGAGCACGGTGCCGACGTGGTGCTGGCGCATGAGGCCGGCGGCTTCGACCACCGGCGTGTCGCGCGAGACGGTGACCACGTTGCGGTTGCAGAACTGACTGATGGACATGGCAATCCTCTGTTTCCAGGGTGTGGCTTGCGCCTCGCTGCGGGCGCGCGCGCCGAAAAACTGACGCGCTCATCATAGCCGACGCGCTTTCTTCCCGATTGACTTCGGTCAACGGGCAGCCGTGGGTGCGCCCCGCCCGTGCCCGCACTGCCGATCGCCGCCTCAGGTCACGCGGAAGTTCGCGAACTGCCAGGGATCGTCGCGATCGATGTCTTCCGAAAACAGCCATCCCCGGTCGGCGAGCGGGGTCCAGTCGGTGTAGGTGCCGACGACCTTGCCGAGGTAGGGCCGGCACACGCGCAGCATTTCGTCGAACGGCAGGTCGTCGGGCTCGACCACGTCGCGGGCGGGGTTGGCGATCGCCCACAGCACGCCGGCCATCACCGACGCGGCGACCTGCAGGCTGGTGGCGCTGTTGTTCGGGCACAGCGCGCGCGCCTCGTCGATCGCCAGCTGCGAGCCGTACCAGTAGGCGCCGCGCGCGTGGCCCATCAGCAGCACGCCCAGCTCGTCGATGCCGGAGACGATGTCGTCCTTCAGCACGCGCTGGCGTTCCTGCATGCGCCAGTTGCGCCCCGCCAGCTCGTGCACCGACAGCACGGCGTCGTCGCAGGGGTGGTACGCGTAGTGCACGGTGGGGCGGTAGTCGGGCGCTCCGGGATCGCCCAGCGTCAGCATGTCGGCGATCGAGATCGATTCGCCGTGCGTGATGAGGAAGCCGTGCATCGGCCCGGCCCCGGGCGTCCAGCTGCGCACGCGCGTGCTCGCACCCGGCCGGTTGAGATAGATTGCGGCGCGCGAGCCGGCGTCGTGCCGCATGCCGTCGGCCGGCAGCCGGCGCTCGTGGCTGCCCCAGCCGAGCTCGGCCGGCTGGCAGCTCTCCTCGACGAACGCGGGCACGGACCACGTGTTGACGAACTCGCCAGGGGCCTTGCGCTGCCGGCCGACTTGCGTGTCGCGCTCGGCGATGTGGATGACGCGCACGGCGAGCCGCTGCGCGAGGCGCGCCCAGTCGGCGCGCGCCCGCGGCGGCGGCGTGTCCACGCCCGTGTCGCGCGCGAGATCGAGCAGCGCCTGCTTGAGGAGGTGCGAGACCAGTCCGGGGTTCGCGCCGTGGTTCACGAGGGCCGTCGGGCCGTCGCGCCGCGGGCGCCGCAGCGCAAGCGCCTCTTCGCGGTGCGCATAGTTGGTGCGATTCGCGGGCGACAGCGAGGTGTCGAACGACCCGCCTGCCCACGGCTCGATGCAGGTGTCGAGATACAGCGCGCCGCGCTCGTGGCAGTACGCGATCAGCGCCGTGCTGCTGACGTCCACCGCCAGGTTGAGCAGGAAGTCCCCCGGCCCGAGGCGAGGCTCGAGGAAGCGCCGGTAGTTGCCGGGATCGAGCCCCTGCTGCACGAACGTCACGCCCTGCGCGCGCGCCAGCGCGGCAGCCGACCCGTCCGGCTCGACGACCAGCACCTGCTCGGGCCGCATCTCGATGTGGCGCAGCAGCAGCGGCAGCGCCGCCTGGCCGATGCAACCGAAACCCACCATGACCAGGCGGCCGCCGAAGCGGCCTTCTTTGTTCCAGACGTGCATTTGCCCTTCCGTCCCCATTCAATCGCAATCCGCGCGCCCCGCGACGGCACGGCGCGCCTCTGGTGCGAGCTTGACCTCAATCAAACGCCGCGCCGCGGCCGGGCGCAGAATCAGTCCGGGTGCGGCCCGATGCGCGGGTCCGTCGCGTGCTTCGAGTGATGGGGCGGCAGCATACAGGCCATCGGCCGCGCCGTGTGCGCCAGGCCACCGATGCCCGACTCGTCCTTTCCCCCGGTCGCCCCTGCGGCCGATGCCGCTGCCGCGGTCCTTCAGGTCGTGGCCGCGCTCGCGCGCGAGACGCGGGCGGGCGGCGGCGACATGCCGCAGCCCGCGGCTCGACACCGCGCTCGAGCGCGATCTGGGCCTCGACAGCCTCGAGCGGGCCGAGCTTCTGCTGCGGCTCGAGCGCGCGTTCGGCGTGCGCCTCCCGCCACGCACCCTGGTCGAGGCGGAAACGCCGCGGGATCTGGTGCGGGCGGTGCTGGCGGGCGGCACGCACGCGCTGCCGGCGGCCGTCGCGGTCGCGGCGCCCGTGGCGGAACCGGCGGCGGCGATACCCGAGCACGCGCAAACGCTGGTCGAGGTGCTGGAGTGGCACGCGCACGCCCACGGGGAGCGCACGCAGCTGACGCTGCTGACCGAGACCGACGCGGGCCCGGTCGAACGGCCGCTCACCTACGGCGAGCTGCACCGCGACGCGCTGTCCGTCGCCGCCGGGCTCGTGCGCGGCGGGCTCGAGCCCGGGCAGGCGGTCGCGATCATGCTGCCGACCTCGCTCGACTTCTTCGCCGCCTTCTTCGGCGTGCTGTTTGCCGGCGGCGTGCCCGTGCCGATCTACCCGCCGGCGAGCCGCTCGCAGCTCGAGGAGCACTTCCGCCGGCAGTCGAAGATCGTCGCCAATGCCCTCGCGACGGTGCTGATCACGATCCCCGAGGCGCGCGGCGTGGCGCGGCTGCTGCGCGCTGCGTCGCCGGCGCTGCGAGCAGATCGTCTCGGTGCGCGCAGCTGCGCGAGGCGCCGCTGCCGCCGCGCTCACGGCCCGGTCCGCAGCGACATCGCGTTCCTGCAGTACACGTCGGGCAGCACCGGCCAGCCGAAGGGCGTGACGCTGACCCACGCCAACGTGCTCGCGAACATGCGCGCCATCGGCCGCGCGCTGGAGCTCCAGCCGACGGACGTCTTCGTGAGCTGGCTGCCGCTGTACCACGACATGGGCCTGATCGGCGCCGTGGTTCGGCACCCTCTACTTCGCGGTGCCGCTGGTGGTGATGCCGCCCACCGATTTTCTCGCCCGGCCGGAGAGCTGGCTGCGGGCGATGCATCGCCATCGCGGCACGCTCTCCGCGGGCCCGAACTTCGCCTACGAAATGTGCGCGGCGCGCATCGACGCCGCCGCGCTGGCGGGCCTCGACCTGTCGTCGTGGCGCGTCGCCTTCAACGGCGCCGAGCCGGTGAGCCCGGACACCATCGCCCGCTTCAACGAGCGCTTCGCCGCGTACGGCTTCGACGCCAGGGCCCAGTTCCCCGTCTACGGTCTCGCCGAATGCGCCGTGGGCCTCGCCTTTCCGCCGGTGTTTCGCGGCGCGCTGGTCGACCGCGTCGACCGCCGGCTGCTGGCCGGCACCGGCATCGCCACGCCGGCGCGCGCGGACGATGCCGATGCCCTGCGCCTCGTCGCCTGCGGACGGCCGCTGCCCGGGCACGAGATCCGCATCGTCGACGCGGGCGGGCACGAGCTGCCCGAGCGGCACGAAGGCCGGATCGAGTTCCGCGGCCCGTCGGCGACCAGCGGCTACTTCCGCAACCCCGAGGCGACCCGCGCGCTGTTCGACGGCGACTGGCTCGCCACCGGCGACCTGGGCTACGTCGCCGGCGGCGAGCTCTATCTCACCGGCCGCGCCAAGGACCTCATCATCCGCGGCGGCCAGCACATCCATCCGCAGGAAGCCGAGGCGGCGATCGGCGGCATCCGCGGCGTGCGCAAGGGCTGCGTGACGGTGTTCGGCGTGCCGGACCGCGCCGCCGGAACGGAGAAGGTCGTGGTGCTCGCCGAGACGCGCGAGAGCGATCCCGGACGGCGGGAGGCATTGCGCGCCGCGATCGCGGCGCTCGGGCTCGCGTTGCTCGGCGCGCCGCCCGACGACATCGTTCTCGCGCCGCCGCATACGGTGCTCAAGACGTCGAGCGGCAAGATCCGCCGCGCCGCGTGCAGCGATCTCTACCAGCGCGGCGCGTTGCGGCCCGGCTCCCGCCGGCTGTGGCCGCAGCTCGCGCGCCTCGGCCTGATCGGCGCGGCGGCGAGCGTGCGCCGGGGCTTCGGCGCGCCGGCGAATTCCTGTTCGGCATCTATGCGTGGACGCTGCTCGTGCCGATGGTGCTGGCCGTCGCTGATCCTGGTGAGCGTGCTGCCGCGCCCCGCGTGGCGGCGCCGTGCGGCCACGGTGCTCGCGCGCGCGTACGTGGCCGCCTCGCGCCTGCCCATGCAGGTCGAGGGCGGCGGGCATTTCCCGCCGACGGGGCCGCTCATCGTCGCCGCCAATCACGCGAGCTACATCGACGGGCTCGTGCTCCTCGCCGTGGTGCCCGAGCGCTGCGAATTCGTCGCCAAGCAGGAGCTTGCCCGAAGCTTCCCGATGCGGGCTCGCTGCTGCGCGGCATCGGCACCCGCTTCGTCGAGCGCTTCGATGTCGAGGGCAGCGTGGGTGCCGCGCAGGCGCTGGCCGCGCAGGCCGCGCAGGGCGCATCGTTCGTCGTCTTCCCGGAAGGGACGCTGCAGCGCGAGCCCGGGCTGCGCCCGTTCCGCATGGGCGCGTTCGTCGCCGCGGCGGCCGCGCGCACGCCGGTCGTGCCGGTCGCGATCCGCGGCACCCGGTCGGTGCTGCGCGACGGGCAGTGGCGGCCGCGCCCCGGCCTCGTCCGGGTCATCGTCACGCCGCCGCTCGCGCCGGACGGCGGCGACTGGGCCGCCGCCGTCCGCCTGCGCGAGCGCGCCCGGGCGGCGATCCTCGCGGCCTGCGGCGAACCCGATGCCGGAGGCCCGTAGCCTGGCTACCGGACCATCTTCTCCCGGATCTTCTTGAGGGCGTCGATCAAGCCGTTGACGCCCGTCTTGCTCAGCCCGTCCTTGCGCGTGTCGAACTCGATCAGCAGGCGCTTGCCGTCCTCGGACACGTGGCAGGTGATCGTGCCGCTCCTGCCCAGATCGAACTCCTTCTTCCAGCCGTCAGCCATTGCGCTCTCCGCATTCCAGGTGCCGCGCCATCCTACAGCAGAGTCGCGCGCCGATGGTTACAGCCGGCGATGAGCTTCAGGGCGCGGCGGGCGGGACCACCAGCACCGGGACGTCGACCGCGCGCAGCGCCTTGGCGGTGGTCGATCCGAGGATCAGGTTGCGCACCGCGCCCATCCCGCCGGGTTCCCATGCACACGAGATCGCATCGATTGACGGCGACGGCCGCGCGGATCGCGTCGACCGGCGAACCGATCCCCGTGTGCTCGACCACCGCCATGCCTTTGCCGGCGAGCGCCGCGCGCGCCGGCGCGAGAGCGGCCTCCAGCGCCTTGTGCTGATAGGTGCGCAGCGCCTGCGCGTCCACCATCGCCGCGATCTCCACGTCGAGCGGCGTTCCCTCGTAGACTGCCAGCAGGTGGATTTCGGGGGCTTCCCGGAACCACGATGCGCAGCGCACGACCTCGCGCACGGCCTCCGCGGCGCCGGCCGAGCCGTCGACCGGCACGAGTATCCGCCCGGCGCGCCGCGGCGGCCCGGAATCCGAGAGGCTCGGCAGCTGCGTGGGCGGGATCACGAGGATCGGGCGGACGCCGATGTGGATCACCTTGGTCGTCACCGACCCGGTGAGCAGGCTGCCTACGGCGCCGGCGCCGTGCGTGCCCATGGCGATGATCGCGCAGTCGAGCATCTCCGCCGCACGCGCGATCGCCGTCGCGGCGTCGCCGAGCCGCACCGTCGCCGCCGTGCGGCCGGCGATCTCGCGCAGGACGGCATCCGCCATCGCGAGCGCGCGTTCGCCCTCTTCCCGCGCCCGGCGCTCGGCGCGCTCGCGCAGCGACGGAACCACCGCCTCGCGCAGGACGGTCGGCTCGGATTGGACGTTGAGGATCTCGACGTCGGTGGGCTTCGCCCAGCGCAGGATCGCGGCCAGTCCGCGCGCCGCGCGCAACGAAGCTTCCGACCCGTCCACCGCAAACAGGACCTTGTACATGAACCCCCCCTTCGGCGCCGGCGATCCCCGGCGTGGAAGCGGCCGGCCGGAACCCGATCCCGCCGTCGCATCAGCGTATACGCATCGCCGGCGGCCGCGTTGACCGAGGTCAGATGACGGCGAATGCGCGGCGCCGCGGGCTACTGTGTCATCACTTGCGCTAGGTCAAACCACGTGGAACTGCCGATCTGTAGCTTCGCAGGTGATCGGTCCCATTTCGCACGCGGGAGGAGACATGACCCTGTCCAAGGCGCAATTGTCGAAAATCACGGGGGCCCTGCAGCAACGCCACGCCTGCCTGCTCGAGGAGGTCCGCGACGCGCTGGAGAACAGCGAGAACCAGCAGTACGTGGAGCTGATCGACCACGCACCGGCCGACATCGGGGATCAGTCGAGCGGCGACACGCTGGCCGACATGAGCCTCGCGCTCATCGATCGGCACGTCCAGGAGATTCGCGACATCGAGGCCGCGCGGGCGCGTGTCGAGGACCGCGAGTTCGGCGTGTGCGACGACTGCGGCGAGGACATCAGCTTCGAGCGCCTGCGCGCCTGCCCCACGGCAAGCGCTGCGTCGTCTGCCAGCAGCAGCGCGAGCGCGTCTACGCCCATCAGGGAACCCCGACGCTCTGACGGCGCCGGGGGGCACTGCTCGGCGGTCCGGCGCCCTACAGCGTCAGGATCCACTTCCCGAGCGCTTCGAGGTCGGCGTCGGAGGCCTTCGACGACGCGTGCGGCTTCGACGCCTTGACGGCGGCAACCACGTCGGCGGCGGACTTGCCCTTGAACTTGGCGGCGACGTCCTTGAACGACGGCCCCATCTTCTTGGTGTCCACGGCATGGCAGGTCATGCAACCGCTCTTCTGCGCCAGCGCCGCGCCGTCCTGCGCCTGCGCCACGCCCGCCGCGGTCAGTCCAACGGCCGTCACCACTGCGATCATCATCAGCTTCATGTCGACTCCAGTCTGAGAAATACCCGAAGCGGGCGGCCGTGAGCCGCCACCCGCCAGCCAGCAACGCCCGGTCATTTTCCAACGGGCGCCGCCGGCGCGGGTTGACGTAAAGCAAAGCCTCGCGCGTTGCCCGCGGCGCACCGGATCGGGCGCAGGCTGGCGGCGCCGGGGGCGACGCCGCGTCGGGCGTGCCGCGGCGCCGGTGCGGCGCCGTCAATCGATCCTGATCTTCGCGTCGCGGATCAGCTTGCCGAAGCGCTCGTAGTCGGCGCGGTTCATCTCGCGCGAACTGCTCGATCGTCAGCGTCCCGGGCTCGCCGGCCAGTCCCGCGATGCGCTTCTGCACGTCGGGCGTCTTCAGCGCCTTGGCGATCTCGGCGTGCAGCAGCGCGACGACGTCCTTCGGCGTTCCGGCGGGCGCGAACACGCCGTACCACGTCGACATCTCGAGCCCGGGAAAGCCGGCCTCGGCGAGCGTGGGCACGTCGGGCAGCTCCGGCGAGCGCCTGGGCGTCATCACCGCGAGCGGGCGCAGCTTGCCGCCCTTGATCTGGCCGATCGACGACGACGTGGTGTCGAACATCAGCTGCGCGTTGCCGGCGATGAGGTCGAGGTGCGCCTGGCTGCTGCCCTTGTACGGGATGTGCGTCATCTGCACGCCCGCGGCGGCCTTGAACGCTTCGCCGGCGAGGTGCTGCGTGCTGCCGGCGCCCGACGACGCGTAGTTGAAGGCGTCGGGCTTCGCCTTCATCTGCGCGACGAGCTCGCGCACGTCCTTGGCGGTCACGCCGGACCCGACGACGAGCACGTTGGGCACGACCATCACCAGCGACACCGGCGTCAAGTCCTTCAGCGCGTCGAAATTGAGCTTGAGCAGGTGCGGCGCGATCGCCTGCCCGGTGTTGGTGGCCACCAGCAGCGTGTAGCCGTCCGGCGGCGACTTGGCGGTGACGTCGGCGGCGATGGTGTTCGACGCGCCCGGCCGGTTGTCGACGACGAACGGCTGCTTGAGCGACTCGGCAAGCTTCTCGCCGAGCATCCGGGCGACGATGTCGGTGCCGCCGCCGGCGGACGCTCCCACCATCAGCTTCACCGGCTTGCTCGGGTAGGGCTGCGCCGCGAGCGGGCCCGCCGCGGCGCACGCGAGCGCGACGAGCACCGCCGCCCACGCCGCGGAGCGTGCTGCGCGGCGCTGCCTGCGCCGCGCAGGCGGGCAGTTTCATCCTAGCGCACCTTCCGGTACGCGACGACCTTCTGCTTCTGCTCGCCGAGGCCCGCGATGCCCAGCGTGACGACGTCCCCCGCCTTCAGGTACTCGGGGTTCGGCTTCATGCCCATGCCCACGCCCGGCGGCGTCCCCGTCGTGATCACGTCGCCCGGGACGAGCGTCATGTACCGCGAGAGGTCGGCGACGATGTCCGCGACGCCGAAGATCATCGTGCGCGTGTTGCCGGTCTGCTTGCGCACGCCGTTGACGTCGAGCCACATGTCGAGGTTCTGCGGGTCCTTGATCTCGTCGGCGGTGACCATCCACGGCCCGAGCGGGCCGAAGGTGTCGCAGCCCTTGCCCTTGCCCCACTGCGACGCGCCGCGCTTCAGCTGGAACTCGCGCTCGGACACGTCGTTGATCAGGCAGTAGCCGGCGACGTACTTCAGCGCGTCCTTCTTCTCGACGTGCGCGCGGTGCGGCCGATCACGATGCCGAGCTCGACTTCCCAGTCGGTCGAGGTCGAGTCCTTCGGCAGCATGATCGCGTCGTTGGGGCCGACGATGCAGGTCTCCGACTTGAAGAAGACGATCGGATTCTCGGGGATCGGCGATCCCGTCTCCTTGGCATGGTCGACGTAATTGAGGCCGATGGCCAGGAACTTCGAGACGCCGGTAACGCAGGGGCCGAGGCGAGGCTTGCCCTTGACCAGCGGCAGGCGCTTCGCGTCGAGCTTCGCGAGCTCCTTCAGCTTCGCCGGGGCGAGCGTGTCGGGACCGATGTCCTTGACCTTGCGCGAGAGGTCGCGCAGCTTGCCGTCGGCGTCGATGAGGCCGGGCTTTTCCTTGCCGGCGGGGCCGTAGCGTACGAGTTTCATCAGTGCTCTCCTGTGTGGGTAAGTGTGTGGGGTGCGCTCTGGGTTCAGATCGTCATGCCGCCGTCGACCGAGTAGACGTTGCCGGTCGCGAACGCGGATTCGTCGGAAGCGAGGAAGATCACCACCGGCGCCAGCTCCTCGGGCTTGGCGAGGCGGCCCATCGGCTGGCGGGCGATGAACATCTTGCGCGCCTCGACCGGATCGGGAAACGCGTTGATGCGCTCCTGCAGCGACGGCGTGTCGACGGTGCCGGGCGCGATCGCGTTGCAGCGGATGCCCTTCTGCACGTAGTCGGCGGCGACCGCCTTGGTGAGGCCGACCACGGCCGCCTTGCTCGCGCCGTAGACGAAGCGGTTGGGCAGCCCCTTGATCGAGCCGGCGATGGAGGCCATGTTGATGATGCTGGCGCCGCGCCCGTTCTTCTCGTAGGCGGCCAGCATGCGCGGCAGCGCGCAGCGGATGGTCACGTACATCGCGCGCACGTTCAGGTTGAAGCTGAAATCCCAGTCCTTGGGCGTGCAGTCGAGGATCGTGCCGTGGTGCACGTAGCCGGCGCAGTTGAACAGCACGTCGAGGGTGCGGCAGCTCGTCGATCGTCTTCGCGATGGCGGCGTCGTCCAGCACGTCGAGCACGCGCGCGGTGATGCCGGGCAGGCCGGCAAGGCCGGCGACCAGCCTGGGATTGACGTCGGTCGCGTAGACCTGCGCGCCCTCGGCGGCCATCGCCACCGCGGTCGCGCGGCCGATGCCCTGTCCGGCGGCGGTGACCAGCGCCGTCTTGCCTGCCAGGCGTCCACTCATCGGGATGTCTCCATGTGATCGCGGCGGCCCGGCGGGTCAGCGCCGCGGATTGAGATCGGGTTTGGCCGACCGTGCCGGGTCGGCCCAGTCGCGGTTCGGGATGAGCGGGTACCAGCCCGGCCGGCCGGGATCGCGGTCGTACGGGTAGCTGCCCAGCTCGCGGAAGAGCTCGTGGTACTGGCGCAGCTTGGCCCGGTCGAGCGTGACGCCGAGCCCGTTGCCGTCGGGCACGCGGATCGCCCCGCCGGCGTACTTCATCCGGCCGCCGGTGATCACGTCGTCGGTCAGGTGGTGGTAATGCGCATCGGCCGCGTAGCCGAGATTGGGCAGCACGGCGCCGAGGTGCAGCATCGTGGCGAGCTGGATGCCGAGCTCGCCGGAGCTGTGCACGGCCACGCCGAGCCCCATCGTCTCGCACACCCCGGCCGCCTTGATGCAGGGCCGGATGCCGCCCCAGAACGTGGTGTCGAGCAGGATCACGTCGACCGCGCGCTTCTCGACGTTGGCGGCCAGCTGCTCGAAGTTGACGACCACGGTGTTGGTCGCCGTGGGGATCGGGACGAACTCCTTCAGCCGCGCGAGCTGCGGCATGCCCCACACCGGGTCCTCGAAATAGTCGTTGGCGAGGTCCTCGATGCCGTGCCCGAACGTCGATGGCGTCGGCGAGCGACAGCGCGCTGTTGGGGTCGTAGCGGAAGCGGTCGCCGGGAAACGCCGCCGCCAGCGCGCGGTAGCACGCGAGCTCGTGCGCCGGCGGATAGACGCCGCCTTTGAGCTTGTGCACGGTGAAGCCGTGCTTCTTCTTCAGTGCGCGGGCGTGGGCGACGAGCTGCTCCGAGGTGCGCACTTCGCCGCGGCCGGTCGCCGGATCGGCGTAGCGGAAGAAGAGGTAGCTCGCGAACGGCACGGTGTCGCGCAGCTTGCCGCCGAGGAGCGCGTGCACCGGCACGCCGAGCTTCTGCCCCATGATGTCGAGGCAGGCGAACTCGATCGCCGCGTGGAGCTGCGTCCGGTTGTTGTAGAGGCTCGCGGTCGGGTTGCAGATCGCGAAGCGCATCGCCTCCAGGCGGAACACGTCGTGCCCGCGCAGGTAATCGGCCAGCGCGGCGAACGCGCGCGAGGCGTCCTCGCCGCCGCCGCCCATCTCGCCCAGCCCCACGTAGCCGTCGGCGGTCTCGACCTCGACCACGGTGCGCACGAAGCGGCCCCAGTGCGCGCCGTTGCTGTGCAGCAGGGGCGCTTCGAGCGGCACGGTGACCGGCGTGGCGCGGATGGCGGCGATCGTGGTGGCGGGCATCGGTGGGCGTGCGGTGAGGGAGGAGGGCGGAGGGGAGCGCCGCGGCGCTCGCCCGAGGCGTGGCGCCGGAAATTGTACGCCGGTTCAGCGGCCGAGCACGAGCTTCGGCAGCCACGTGGTCAGCGGCGGCCACACGGTGATCGCGGCGAGCACCACCAGCAGCGGCACCAGGAAGGGCAGCGTCGCGCGGGTCACCCGCTCGAACGAGATGCCCGCCACCCGGGCCGTCACGAACAGCACCACGCCCACCGGCGGGGTGATGGTGCCGATCATCAGGTTGAGCACGAACACCAGGCCGAACTGGATGGGATCGATGCCGAGCTTCACCGCCACCGGGACCAGGATGGGGATGAGGATCAGCATCGCCGCGATCGCCTCCATGAAGCAGCCGACGACGAGCAGGATGACGTTGACGATCAGCAGGTAGACCAGCGGGCTGTCGGTGAGGCCGGTGAGGAACGCGCCCGCCGCCTGCGGGACCTGCGACAGCGACAGGCAGTACGCCATCAGCGACGCCGTCATCACCAGCGCCAGCACCACGCCCGTGGTCTCGACGGTCTCGAGAATGATCCGCGGCAGGTCCGCGAGGCGGAAGTCGCGATAGATGAACAGGCCCAGCACGAGCGCGTAGGCGACCGAGATCGCGGCGGCCTCGGTGGGCGTGAAGACGCCGCCGAACAAGCCGAGGAACAGGATGACCGGGGTCATCAGCGCCCAGAACGCCGCCCTGAACGCGCGCCACAGGTCGCGCATCCCCGGGAACGGATGGCGCGGCAGGTCGAGGCGCACGGCGATCGCGCGCACCATGACCATCAGCGCGCCCGCCATCAGCAGCCCGGGGATCACGCCGGCGATGAACAGGCCGCCGATCGACGTCTCCGCCGACACGCCGTAGATGATCATCGGCAGCGACGGCGGAATGATCGGGCCGATCGTCGCGGACGACGCGGTGAGCGCCGCCGCGATGTCGGGCGAGTAGCCTTCGTCGGTCATCGCCTTGATCTCGAGCGTGCCGAGGCCGCCGGCATCGGCCACCGCGGAACCCGACGTCCCGGCGAAGAACACGCTGGCGATGATGTTGGCGTGGCACAGACCGCCCTTCATCCAGCCCACGCAGACGGTGGCGAAGTCGAAGATGCGGGTGGTGATGCCCGCCGAGTTCATGATGTTGCCCATCAGGATGAACAGCGGCGCCGCCAGCAGCGGGAAGGAATCGGCGGCCTTGGCGATCCGCTGCGCCACCGCGATGTCCGGGATGCCCGCGAGGTAGAGGAACGCCCACCCCGCGATGCCCATGGCGAGCCAGATCGGCGGCCCGAGGAACAGCGCGCCGAACCAGACGGCCAGGATGACGAGCATCAGCGTCGTCACGGGGGGGGCGGCCTATCCGCGCGCCGGCGGGTTGCGGAAGACGCCGACGAGTGCGGCCAGCGCGTAGGCGGCGATGGCGATCGAGGCGAGCGGCACGATGAGGTAGACCGCGCCGAGGCTGAAGGGCACGGCGACGTTGTCGACGTCCCAGTTGTTGGCGACGAGCTTCCACCCGCGGCTGCCGAGTATCCACGCGAAGAAGACCGTGGCGGCGTGGATCGCCGCGGCGATGCCCCGTTGCGCGGGCGCGGGCAGGCGCTCGGCGACGAACGTCAGCGCGAGGTGCCCGTTGCCGCGCGACGCGATGACCCAGCCCAGGAACGCGCACCAGATGAACAGGTAGCGCGCGAGCTCCTCGCTCCAGGTCATCGGGCTGTCGAACACGTAGCGCAGGATCACCTGCGCGAACACGCACAGGAAGATCCCGGCGAAGACGACGATCGCCGCGACGTCGATTGCGCGCTCGGCGAGCCGCGTGATGCGGATCACTTGATCGCGTTCAGCTTTTCGTAGGTGCCCTTGCCCCACTTTCCCTCGAACTTCGAGACCACGGCGCCGACCACCGGCTTGCGAAACGCCTCGAGGTCCACGGTGACGACGGTCACGCCGGCGGCCTTGAACGTGTCGATCAGCTCGCCCTCCTGCCGGACGAGCTCCGCGTTCTGCCAGGCGATGCCGGCGGCGACCGCATCGGCGATGATCTTCTGGTCCGCCGGCTTGATGCCCTTCCAGAAGGCCTCGTTCACCACCACCAGGCGCGGCGTGATGATGTGCGCGGTCAGCACGAGGTACTTCTGCACCTCGTCGAACTTGCCGGCCTTGATCGTCGGCAGCGGGTTCTCCTGGCCGTCGACCACGCCCTGCTTCAACGCGAGGTACAGCTCGCCGAAGTTCATCGGCGTCGGCTTCGCTCCCCAGGCCTCGGCCATCGCCTTGAACACGTCGTTCTCGGGCACGCGCAGCTTGAAGCCGACCAGGTCCGCCGGCGTCTTCACGGCCTTGCTCGACGTGGTGAGATGGCGCGTGCCGTAATAGGTGGTGCCGAGGATGCGCATCCCGCGCTTGGCGACGAGCTCGTCGTTGAACTGCGCGCCGACCGGGCCGGCCATCGCCTTGACCAGGTGGTCGGCGTCGCGCCACACGTAGGGACTTTCGATGACGCCGATCGCGGGGACCCAGGCGCCGAAGTTGGCGGCGCCTTCGGTCACGACCTGCTGCGTGCCGTTGGCGACGGCCTCGATCATGTCGCGCGACGAGCCGAGCTGCCCGGCCGGATACGACTGGATCGCGATGCGGCCGCCGGACTTCGCCTTGACGTCCGCGGCGATCCTTTCGATCATCTGCACCGACGGATGCGTCGCCGGAACGACGTCGCCCCAGCGGATCGTGATTTCCTGGGCGGCGGCGCCGAACGCGGCAGCGGCCGCCGCGGCGAGCAGCGCGCCGCGCGCCAGCCCGGCGGCGCCGCGCCGGTTCCAACGATTCGGCCGCGGCGCGTCCGTGGTAGTGCGTAGCGAGATTCCCATGATGATCCCCCTCTGCCGGCCCCTGGGTTTGCGCCGCGGCGGCGGACCTTCTCTCGCCGCGGCGTGTCGCGGGCCGGCGCGTGGAGCGCGCAGCCTGCGGAGCGATTGTAGCAACGCGGCGGCAAATTGGTCATACCACTTGACCAGTTGCCGGGTGGGAGTTAGCCTTGCTGCCCGACCCCAGTCCAGGAGGGGCGCGGCCGGCGGCCGTGCCCGCCGTCCCATGCCGTTCCAGAGCATCGAGCCGCGCCGCCTGTATCGGCAGATCGCCGACCAGATCCGCGAGCTGATCCGCTCCGGCGAGTTCGTGGCCGGCGCGCGGCTGCCCCCGGAGCGCGACCTCGCCAAGCAGCTCGGCGTGTCGCGTCCGTCGGTGCGCGAGGCCCTGATCGCGCTGGAGGTCGAGGGACTGGTCGAGGTGCGCATCGGCTCCGGCATCTACGTGCTGGGACCGGGGGTGAAGGCAGACGCGGAGGAGATCGCCGACGGCGTGCCGCTGGACACTGCGGTCCACGCGACCGCCGGTCCGTTCGAGTTGATGCGCGCGCGCTACACGATCGAGAGCGAGTGTGCCGCGCTCGCGGCGAAGTCCGCGAAGAAGGCGCAGGTCGCCGCCATCGAAGACGCGCTCGACGTGATGCAGCGTGAGTTCGAGCACGAGAAGCAGCCGCTGGGCGGCGACCGCCTGTTCCACCTGCGCGTCGCCGAGGCGACCGGCAACGGCGCGCTGGTGGCGGTGGTGAAGATGCTGTGGGAAGAGCGCACGGGCCCGCTCTACCAGCGGCTGGAGCACCACTACGACACGCCGGCGCTGTGGACGGCGGCGATGGCCGAGCACCGCGCGGTGTTGAAGGCGATCGCCGAGCACGACGTGCCGGGCGCGCGCGCGGCGATGCAGCGGCACCTGAACAGGGCGTACAGACGATTCAACAAGGGCTGGTCGACATTGCACTGAGCACCGTCCGGGGCCCGGGACCGGCGCTCCGGCGATGCACCCGACAACACAGGGCGGGGCCGCGAGCGGCACTCGCCGGAACGAGGAGGCACCCATGCTTGCTTGCCGCATCCACGCCAAGGACGATCTGCGCATCGAGCCGGTCGCCAAGCCCGACGTCGGGCCGGGCGAGGTCCTGCTGCGGCTGGGCGCCGCCGGCATCTGCGGATCCGACCTGCACTACTACTACGAGGGCCGCAACGGCAGCTTCGTCGTGCGCGAGCCGCTGATACCCGGTCACGAGGCTTCGGCCACCGTCGCGGCGATCGGCGCCGGCGTCACCCGCGTCAAGGCCGGCGACAAGGTGGCCGTCAGCCCGTCGCATGCGTGCGGCCGCTGCGACTACTGCCGCGAGGGCCGCGAGCAGCTGTGCCGCAACATGCGCTTTCTCGGCAGCGCCAGCCTGTTCCCGCATGTGCAGGGGATGTTCTGCGAATACTTCGTGATGGGCGAGCGGCAGTGCTATCCGGTCGCCGGCGACGTCACGCTGGGCGAGCTCGCGTTCGCGGAGCCGCTGGCGGTGGCGCTGCACGCCGTCAACCGCGGCACGCGTTCCGACCTGCTCGGCAAGTCGGTGCTGATCACGGGCGCCGGGACCATCGGCTGCCTCACGGTGATCGCCGCGCGGCTCGCGGGCGCGAAGAGCGTGACGGTATCGGACATCCTCGAGCGCCCGCTGGCACAGGCGCGGCAGGTCGGAGCCGACCGGACGATCCGTGCCGACCTCGACCGCGACGCGCTGGCGACACCGCAGTTCGACGTCTGCTACGAGGTCTCGGGCAGCTTCCCGGCGCTGAAATCCTGCGTGGCGGCCGCGAAGCGCGGCGGCACGATCGTCCAGGTCGGCACGCTGCCGCACGAGCCGCTGCCGTTCGTCGTCAACGAGCTGATGGCGAAGGAGCTCGACCTCAAAGGCGCGTTCCGCTGGGGCATCGAGTTCGACTGGGCGGTCGACTACCTGTCGTCGCGCCGGGTCGACGTCCGGCCGCTCTTGTCGGGCCAGTTCCCGTTGCAGGACGCCGTCAAGGCCTTCGCCCTGGCGAAGGACAAGACGCAGAGCACGAAAGTTCAGGTAGTGGCGTGAGCCTGGGAGCAGGGGCCCCGCGCAGCGGGGATGCGACCGGGGCGAATCGACACTTGCGGCCGACACGCGGACGGGCGCATGGCAAAGGCGGTCCAAAGAGGCCGCGTGTGCGTTCCACAATTTCGTTGTTAATTTCCGTCAAGGAGGAAACATGCGTACGTTCCCGAAAGTGATCCTGGCGGCGGTCGCCGCCGCCGCGCTGATCGCCGGCAGCCCCGCCTCGGCGCAGCAGAAGCTCAAGTGGGCGCATGTCTACGAGACGAGCGAGCCTTACCACACCGAGTCGGTCTGGGCCGCGGCTGAGATCAAGAAGCGCACCAACGGCAAGTTCGACATCGAGGTGTTCCCCGCCAGCACGCTCGGCAAGGAAACCGACATCAACCAGGGGATGACGCTCGGCACGGTCGACATGATCATCAGCGGCCCGTCGTTCGCCGCGCGCAGCTACCCGCGGCTGGGCATCGCCTACTACCCGTTCATCTTCCGCGACGGCGATCACCTCATCGCGTACTCGAAGAGCCCGATCTTCGCGGAGATGACCGAGGAATTCCGCAAGAAGACCGGCATCCAGATCCTCGCCTACACGTACTACGGCGCGCGGCAGACCACGGCGCAGAAGCCGTTCACCGACTGCGCCGGCATGAAGGGGCTCAAGATCCGGGTTCCCGACGTGCCGGCCTACATGGCGACGCCGAAGTCCTGCGGCGCGAACCCGACGCCGATCGCGTTCGCCGAGGTGTACCTCGCGCTGCAGAACGGCACGGTCGACGCGCAGGAGAACCCGCTGACGACGATCGAGGCGAAGAAGTTCTACGAAGTGCAGAAGGCGATCATGATGACCTCGCACATCGTCGACGGGCTGACCACGCAGGTGGCGCCGCACGTCTGGAACAAGCTGACCGACCAGGAGAAGCAGATCTTCACCGAGGTGGCCCGCGAAGCCGCCGCCCGCGCGACCGAGAAGATCAAGAAGCGCGAGGCCGAGCTCGCCGACGAGTTCAAGAAGAAGGGACTGCAGATCGTCCAGGTCGACCGCAAGAGCTTCTCCGACGCCGTGCTGAAGAACACGCCGCTCGAGTCGCTGGGCTTCACCAAGGCCGACTACGACAGGATCGTCGCGATCAAGTGACGCGTTTCGCCCCGGCGCCCGCGCGCCGGGGCGACGACCCTCAACGCAGGCCGCCCCGCGCCATGACCGAACCGACCGCCGCCGCGCCGGCATCCGCCGCGGCGCCCATCGTCGACGCCGAGGGCCACTTCCATGTGGACGACGCCCCGGTCGACCTGTCCGCATACGTATTCGAGGACTGGCTGTCGCTCGGCTTCTTCTGGCTGCTCGGCCTGTGCGTGTTCTACCAGTTCTTCACGCGCTACGTGATGAACGACTCGGCGGCGTGGACCGAGGAGATCGCGCGCTACCTGCTGATGAGCACGGTGTTCGTCGCCCTCGGGGCGTGCGTGCGCCGCACGCGCCACATCCACGTGGACTTCCTCTACCGGCTGCTGCCGGCGCTGGCGGGCCGGGCGCTGTCGACGGCGGTCGACGTCATCCGCATCGGGTTCTTCGTCGTGGCGGTGGGCCTGACGATCCAGATGATGATGCGCATGGGCAGCCTGCAGATGACGATCATCGACCTGCCGATGAACCTGATCTACGGCGTCTGCGGCGTTCGGGTTCGCGGCGGCGGCCGTGCGCTCGGTGCAGGTCGCCGTCGAGAACTGGCGGCGCGGCTTCAGCACGCTCGAGCGGCCCGAGCACGCGATCGAGGAGACCATCGAATGACCGTGCCCGGCCGCTGCATGGGGCGGGCGTCACGCGGCCGCCGGGCCGCCCCAAGGCCGCGCGGCCCCCTCGGGGGGCGACGCGCGCAGCGCGTTTCGGGGGGGGCCAATTGACGGGCACGCTGCTCTCGGTGTTCCTCGCGCTGATGGTGACCGGCATCCCGGTCGCCATCGCGATGGCGGGCGCCTCGCTCATCTACATCTGGCTGTCCGGCTCCTCGCCGCCGATGGTCGTCGTCCACCGGATGATCAGCGGCATCGACAGCTTCCCGCTGCTCGCCGTGCCGTTCTTCATCCTCGCCGGCAACCTGATGAACAACGCCGGCATCACCAACCGCATCTACAACTTCGCGCTGGCGCTGGTCGGCTGGATGAAGGGCGGCCTCGGCCACGTCAACATCATCGGCTCGGTGATCTTCGCCGGCATGTCCGGCACGGCGATCGCCGACGCGGCGGGGCTCGGCACGATCGAGATCAAGGCGATGCGCGACCACGGCTACTCGAAGGAGTTCTCCGTGGGCGTCACCGCGGCCTCCGCCACGCTCGGGCCCGATCATTCCGCCGTCGCTGCCGTTCGTCATCTACGGGATGGTCGCGAACGTGTCGATCGGCCAGCTGTTCCTCGCCGGGATCCTGCCGGGCCTGGTGATGACGGTGCTGATGATGCTGACCGTCGCCTATTTCGCGCACAAGAACAACTGGGGCGCCGACATCAAGTTCCTGTGGAGCCGGGTCGGCAAGGCGGCGCTGGAGCTCGCCATCGTCATCGCGTTCCCGCTGGTGATCTGGGGCGCCGTGCAGCTGGGCGCCAACCCGGTGGTCGCCACCGGCGTCGCGCTGGTGGCGCTGTTCGCCGCCGACTGGAAATGGAAGTTCGAGGCGGTGCTGCCGATCATGACGCCGGTGCTGCTGATCGGCGGCATGACCACCGGCATCTTCACGCCGACCGAGGGCGCGGTCGCGGCGTCGATCTGGGCGCTGTTCCTCGGCCTGTTCTGGTACCGGACGCTCTCGTTCAAGATGCTGGTCAAGGTGTCGATGGAGACCATCGAGACCACGGCGACGGTGCTGTTCATCGTCGCCGCCGCGTCGATCTTCGGCTGGCTGCTGACCGCCACGCGGGTGACCGACATGGTGACGGCGTGGGTGCTGGGCTTCACGCATACGCCGTGGGTGTTCCTGCTGCTCGTCAACCTGCTGCTGCTGTTCGTCGGCTGCTTCCTCGAGCCGACCGCGGCGATCCTGATCGCGATCCCGGTGCTGATGCCGGCGGTCACGCAGCTCGGCATCGATCCGGTGCATTTCGGCCTCATCGTCGTGCTGAACCTGATGATCGGGCTGCTGCATCCGCCGATGGGGATGGTGCTGTACGTGCTGGCGCGGGTGGCGCGAATGTCGCTGGAGCGCACGACGATGGCGATCCTGCCGTGGCTGGTGCCGCTGCTCGGCAGCCTGATCCTCATCACCTACGTGCCGATCATCTCGCTGTGGCTGCCGAAGCTGGTCTATCGCTGACGGGCGGGCATCGTGACGCACGATCCAGCACGTCGAGATCCTGCAGGTCGACCTCGCGCCGAAGGTCGTGCGCACCGACGCGATCCAGGCGTTCGTCACGCAGGAGACGCCGATGGTGCGCATCCGCTGCGACGACGGCGCGCGAGGGCACCGGCTACAGCTACACGATCGGCACCGGCGGCTCGTCGGTGGTGGCGCTGCTGCGCGATCACCTGGCGCCGAAGCTCATCGGCCGCGACCCGGATCGGATCGAGGCGATCTGGAAGGACCTCTTCTTCGCCACGCACGCCACCGCCGTCGGCGCGATCACGAGCCTCGCGCTGGCCGCCGATCGACACGGCGCTGTGGGACCTGAAGTCGAAGCGCGCCGGGCTGCCGCTGTGGAAGGCCGCCGGCGGCGCGCAGCGCAGGGTGCCGCTCTACACGACCGAGGGCGGCTGGCTGCAGCTGCCGGTCGAGGCGCTGGTCGAACAGACGCTGGCGGCGAAGGCGGCGGGCTTTCGCGGCGCCAAGATCAAGGTCGGCAAGCCGCACGTGTCGGAAGACGTCGCGCGGCTCGCCGCGGTGCGCGAAGCGGTGGGCGACGGCTTCGAGCTCATGGTCGACGCCAACCAGTGCTTCAACGTGTCCGAGGCGATCCGCCGCGCGCGCGCGTTCGAGCCGTTCGGCCTCGCCTGGCTCGAGGAGCCGCTGCCGGCGGAGGACCTCGGCGGCCACGTCGAGCTCGCGGCGCACACGGCGATTCCGATCGCCGTCGGCGAGTCGCTCTACCACCCGGCGCACTTCCGCGAATACCTCGAGCGCGGCGCCTGCTCGATCGTGCAGGTCGACTGCGCGCGCATCGGCGGCGTCACGCCGTGGCTCAAGGTCGCGCACCTCGCCGAGGCGTTCAACGTCGCCGTCTGCCCGCATTTCCTGATGGAGCTTCACGTGTCGCTGACGGCGGCCGTGCCGAACGCCGCCTGGGTCGAGTACATCCCGCAGCTCGACGACATCACGACCTCGCGGATGGCGATCGAGGACGGCCACGCGGTCGCGCCCGGCGCGCCGGGCCTCGGCATCGACTGGGATTTCGCCGCGATCGACGCGCGCGCCATGGCACGGTGCCGCGTCCCCAACTGAACCAAGGCCACCCATGCTCACCCGCGCCTCGCTCACCATCCGCCTGCATCCCAACGACGACGTCGTCATCGCCCGGGCCCAGCTCGTCGGCGGCACGACGCTGATCGACGAGAACGTCACCGTCGCCGGCCTCGTGCCGCCGGGTCACAAGGTCGCCACGCGCGCCATCGCCGCCGGGCAGCCGGTCAAGCGCTACAACCAGGTGATCGGCTTCGCCAGCCGCGCCATCGCGCCGGGCGAGCACGTTCATCTGCACAACCTGCAGATGGGCGCGCTGGACCTCGACTATGCGTTCGGCGCCGACGCCAAGCCGACGCAGTTCGTCGCCGAGCCGGCGACGTTCATGGGCATCGTGCGCGCCGACGGCCGCGTCGCGACGCGCAACTACCTCGGCATCCTGTCGACGGTGAACTGCTCGGCGACCGTCGCCCGCGGCATCGCCGACGCGTACACCCGCGCGGCGCTCGCGGAGTTCCCCAACGTCGACGGCGTCGTCGCGCTGACGCACGGCTCCGGGTGCGGGATGGACAGCAACGGCGAGAGCATGGCCGTGCTGCGGCGCACGCTGGCGGGCTACGCGCGGCACGCGAACTTCGCCGGCGTCCTGGTCGTGGGGCTCGGCTGCGAATCGAACCAGATCAGCTCGCTGCTCGGCGCCGAGCACCTGCAGGAAGGCCCGCTGCTGCGCACGTTCACCATCCAGGACACCGGCGGCACCACGAAGACCATCGCCAGGGGCGTCGCGCTGATCCGCGAGATGCTGCCGCACGCCAATGCGGTGACGCGACAGCGGGTGCCGGCATCGAAGATCGTGATCGGGCTGCAGTGCGGCGGCTCGGACGGCTACTCGGGCATCACCGCCAATCCCGCGCTCGGCGCGGCGGTGGACACCCTGGTGCGCCACGGCGGCACGGCGATCCTGTCGGAGACGCCGGAGGTCTACGGCGCCGAGCACCTGCTGACGCGCCGCGCGGTCTCCCGCGCCGTCGGCGAGAAGCTCGTCGCGCGCATCAAGTGGTGGGAGGACTACACCGCGCGCAACAAGGGCGAGATGAACAACAATCCGTCGCCGGGCAACAAGGCCGGCGGGCTCACCACGATCCTGGAGAAGTCGCTGGGCGCCGTGGCCAAGGGCGGCACGACCAATCTCGTCGACGTCTACGAGTACGCGGAGCCGGTCACCGCCAGCGGCTTCGTGTTCATGGACACGCCGGGCTACGATCCGGTTTCCGCGACGGGGCAGGTCGCCGGCGGCGCCAACATGATCGTGTTCACGACCGGGCGCGGCTCGGCCTACGGCTGCGCGCCGTCGCCGTCGCTGAAGCTCTCGACCAACACGCCGCTGTGGGTGAAGCAGGAGGAGGACATCGATCTCAACTGCGGCGAGATCGCCGACGGCAGCGCGAGCGTGGACGCGGTCGGCGAGCGGCTGTTCCAGCTGATCCTCGACACGGCGTCCGGAAAGAAGTCGAAGAGCGAGGTGCACGGTTACGGGCAGAGCGAGTTCGTGCCGTGGTATCTCGGCGCGGTGATGTGATTCATTGCGGCGCGAACGCAATGTGCGTAGTGCGTAGCCCGGGTTGAGTGCAGCGAAACCCGGGTGGCGCCCGCCACGAACGGTTGCTCCGGGTTTCGCTGCGCTCAACCCGGGCTACGACGAACGGCGGCGGCATTGACACTGTTCGGGCCGGACCGTAGGCTGCACGAAATTTGCACGAATTGCGCGGCAACGCCGTAGCGATACCATCCACAGGAGGAGGAGTTTCATGAAGACGTTTCAACGATTCGGCCTGGCGCTGTTCGCCGCGGGCGCGCTCGGCTTCGCCGGGCAGGCGTTGGCCCAGGAAAAGCTCACCGTCTGGTGGGTCAAGGGCTTCTACAAGTCCGAGGACGACGCCCTCTTCGAGGCCATCAAGAAGTTCGAGGCGAAGACCGGCGTCAAGGTCGACCTCTCGCAATACCCCGTCCAGGACATGATCCCGAAGACGGTGGCGGCACTCGACGCCGGCACGCCGCCCGACGTCGCGTACGCCGACGTCTACGACTTCCAGGTCGCCGGCAAGTGGGCCTACGAGGGCAAGCTGGAGGACCTCACCGACATCCTGGCTCCGATGAAGGACAAGTTCCTGAAGAACACGCTCGAGACCACGTACCTGTACAACGACAAGACGAAGAAGAAGGCGTACTACGCGTTCCCGCTCAAGCAGCAGACGATGCACGTCCAGTACTGGAAGGACATGCTGGCCGAGGCGGGCTTCAAGGAGTCCGACATCCCCACCACCTGGAAGGCCTACTGGGACTTCTGGTGCGACAAGGTCCAGCCCGCGCACCGCGAGAAGACCGGCAAGCGCACCTACGCGATCGGCCAGCCCATGGGTGTCGATTCCAGCGACTCGTTCTACTCGTTCCTGACCGTCATGGACGCGTACAACGTGAAGCTCGTCGACGACAACGGCAAGCTGCTGGTCGACGACCCGAAGGTCAGGGCCGGGCTGGTCAACGCGCTGCGCGACTACACCAGCATCCGCACCCGCGGCTGCACGCCGCCGTCGTCGACGTCGTGGAAGGACCCTGACAACAACGTGTCGTTCCACAACAAGACGATCCTGATGACGCACAACGCGACGATCTCGATCGCCGCCAAGTGGCTCGACGACGCCAACAACGCGACGCTCAGCGCAGAGCAGCGCGCGCAGGCGAGGAAGAACTACGACGAGCTGATCGCCACCGCCGGCTTCCCGAGCAAGCCCGACGGCTCCAAGTTCGTCTACCGCGCCGCGGTCAAGGTCGGGGTGATCTTCGAGAACGCGAAGAACAAGAAGCGCGCGAAGGAGTTCGTCGCGTACCTGCTGCAGGACGAGAACCTGCAGCCGTACGTCGAAGGCTCGCTCGGACGCTGGTTCCCGGTCACGACCTCGGGCACGAAGAGCGCCTTCTGGCAGGCGGATCCGCATCGCCGGGCGGTGTACAACCAGTTCGCCGCGGGGACGGTCACCTTCGAGTTCACGAAGAACTTCAGGTTCACGATCCTCAACAACGAGAACGTGTGGGCGAAGGGCATGAGCCGCGTGGTCAACGACGGCTGGACGCCGGAGAAGGCCACGGACGAGATGATCGCGCGCATCAAGCAGGTCGCCGGCTGACGCGGCCGGGCGGCTCGTCCGCCCGCTGATGCAATCGGATGCCCGCTCCCGGCAGGGGAGCGGGCCCGGGTGTAGGGACCGGATCCCGGCGGGTGCGCCGGCACCCGGCCCCGAACGCAGGAGTGCCGCACGTGTCCACGATCGCGCTTCCCGACGTGCAGCCGGCGCCGTCCGGCCCGGCGAAGAAAGGCATCTCCCCCTGGCAGAAGTGGGGGATGATCCTCATCGCGCCCTACGCGGTGGTCTTCGTCGTCTTCGTGATGTACCCGGTTGGCTACGGTCTCTGGCTCGCGCGCCATCCGGAGAGCTACGCCAAGCTGTTCGAGGACCCTGTCTTCGCGCGGTCGGTCGTCAACACGCTGGTGTTCGTCGTCGTCGGCATCAACGTCAAGATGGCGATCGCCCTGGTGCTCTCCGGCTTCTTCATCCAGGCGCGGACGTGGATCAAGTGGCTGTCGCTGCTGTTCATCCTGCCGTGGGCGATCCCGTCGATCCCGACCATCCTCTCGATCCGGTTCATGCTGAACCCCGAGTGGGGACTTATCAATTCGCTGATCTTCCGCTTCACCGGCGCGGACGGCCCCAACTGGCTCAACGATCCCACGCTGGCGCTGTCCATCGCGATGCTCGTGCACATCTGGAAATCGCTGCCGTTCTGGACGCTGATCCTGATCGCCGGACGGCTCGCGATCCCCGCGGAGCACTATGAGGCCGCGTCGGTCGACGGCGCGACCAACTGGCAGAAATTCCGGTTCATCACGTGGCCGTCGATGCGCACGCTCTATCTCACGTGCTCGATCCTGTCGATGATCTGGACCATGGGCGACTTCAACAGCGTCTACCTGCTCACCGGCGGCGGTCCGGCGGACCTCACGCACGTGCTGGCGACGCTGGGCATCCGCTACCTGCGCCTCGACCAGGTCGATCTGTCGATGGCCGCGATCGTGGTGGCGCTCCCCGCCGTGCTGCCCCTCGTCTACTTCATGATGAAGCGCCTCTCCAAATGAAAATGAAGGACGTCACCACGGAGGCGAAGCTGCTGCTGATCGGCATCCCCGTGTTCATCTGGACGATGCTGCCGATCTACCACCTGATGCTGTTCGCGTTCTCGCCGAAGGACGTGGCGATGGGCGGCAAGCTCTGGCCCGACCACCCGACGCTGCACAATTTCGAGGTCGTGTTCCGCCAGCAGCACCACTACCTCAACGACTTCTGGCTGCAGATGTGGAATTCGCTGTTCATCGCCGTGACCACCGGGCTGCTCACGCTCGTGGTCGCGACCGGCGCGGCGTTCGCGATCAGCCGGCTCAAGGTGCGCGGCGGCCGCACGGTGATGAACCTCGCCCTGTTCACGTATTTCATCCCCGCCGCGTTCCTGGCCGTGCCCATGTACAAGACGATGGGTATCTACGGCCTGCTCAACAACCAGTGGGCGCTGATCCTGGCGATGACCACCATCGCCGCGCCCTACTCGATCTGGGTGCTGAAGCAGGCCTCCGACAAGCTGCCGTGGGAGCTCGACGAGGCGGCAAAGATGGACGGCGCGTCGCCGCTGCAGCTCTTCCGCCTCGTGTACCTGCCCCTGATGACGCCGTCGCTGGTCGCGATCGGAACCTATTCGCTGCTGCTCGCCTGGAACGAGTACCTGTACGCGTTCCTGCTGCTGTCCAGCGACAAGGACATCACGCTCGGCGTCGCGCTGGGCAATTTCCTCGCCGCCGACGATTCGCCGTGGGAGCTGCTGATGACCACCGGCCTCATCTACGCGATGCCGCCGGCGGCCATCTACTACACCTTCAAGCGTTACATGGTCGGCGGCCTCACCGCCGGCGCCGTGAAAAGCTGACGTCACCCCGGGGCAGGAAAATGGCGACCGTATCTTTCCACGACATCGAGAAGTCCTTCGGCACCACGAAGGTCATCCGGGGCGTCAGCTTCGACATCAAGGAAGGCGAGTTCATGGTGCTCGTCGGGCCGTCGGGCTGCGGCAAGTCGACGCTGCTGCGCATGCTCGCCGGGCTCGAGGAGATCACCGGCGGCACGATCGCCATCGACGACAAGGTCGTCAACGACGTCGAGTCGAAGGACCGCGACATCGCGATGGTGTTCCAGAGCTACGCGCTGTACCCGCACATGACCGTCGGCGAGAACATGGCGTTCAGCCTGAAGCTGCGCAAGGCCGACCCGAAGGTGATGGCCGAGCGCGTGGCGCACGCGTCGAAGATCCTCAACCTCGATCCGTACCTGCACCGCTACCCGCGCGAGCTCTCCGGCGGTCAGCGCCAGCGCGTGGCGATGGGCCGCGCGATCGTGCGCGATCCGAAGGTGTTCCTGTTCGACGAGCCGCTGTCGAACCTCGATGCCAAGCTGCGGGTGGCGATGCGCGCCGAGATCAAGGCGCTCCACCAGCGGCTGAAGACCACCACCGTCTACGTGACCCACGACCAGGTCGAGGCGATGACGATGGCCGACCGCATCGTCGTGATGCACGACGGGCGGATCGAGCAGATCGGCACGCCGCTCGGTCTCTACGATCACCCCGACAACCTCTTCGTTGCGCAGTTCATCGGCTCGCCGGCGATGAACGTGATGAAGGGCAAGGTGCGGCGGGCCAACGGCGCCGCGCACGTCGAAGTGGCCGGCGGCGTGCGCTGGCCGCTGCGGCAGGGTCCCGGCGCGGAGGGCCAGGCAGTCGCCTACGGCATGCGCCCCGGCGACCTCCAGTTGGCCGACGCCGGTGCCGCCGACGCGGTGCCGGCCGAGATCGTCGTCGTCGAGCCGACCGGCGCGGAAACGGAACTGCTGATCCAGGCCGGCGAAGCGCAGCTGATCCTCGTCACGCACGGGCGCCCGGACGTCCACCCCGGGCAGAAGATCGGCCTGACCATCGATCCCGCGAAGGTGCACGTGTTCGACGAAGCCACCGGTGCGCGCCTGTCCGGCTGAACCGGGCAGGGTCCGCACCCGGTTCCTTCCATCGTCCTGTCCCAGGCCGGATTCCTGCGGCCGAGTCATCGAGGAGCAGCGCATGAAGACAAATCGCATTCTGGGCGTCGCCGCCGTCGCGGCGCTCGCCGTCGCGGCATCCACTGCGCGTGCCGAGTGGCCGGAGCGGCCGGTGACCGTGATCGTGCCGTATGCGGCGGGAGGTGGTACCGACGCGACCGGGCGCATCATCGCGACGCTGCTGGAGAAGGATCTCGGCAAGCCGTTCACCGTGGTCAACCGCACCGGCGGCGGCGGCCTCACCGGCCATGCCGCGATAGCGCAGTCGCCGCCCGACGGCTACACGATCGGCATCATGACGTTCGAGATCAGCACCTATGCGCACATGGGTCTCACCGGCATCACCTACAAGGACTTCACGCCCATCGCGCTCTACAACTTCGACCCGGCCGGCTTCCAGGTGCGCACCGAGTCGACGTGGGCCACCGGCCGCGATGCGATCAATGCGATCAAGGCCGATCCCGGCAAGTACAAGATGTCGGGAGGTGGCGGCGTCGGCGGCTCGTGGCACCTCGCCACCGCCGGGCTGTTCCTCAAGCTCGGCATCGACCCGATGAAGGTGCCGCTGGTGCCGAGCCAGGGCGCGGCGCCCGGCATGCAGGAGCTCGTCGCCGGCGGCGTCGACTACATCGCGTGCTCGGTGCCGGAGGCGCGCTCGATGATCGACGCGGGCAAGGCGCGCGCGCTGTTCGTGCAGGGCAAGAGCCGGATCCCGGCGTTTCCGTCGATCCCCACGGTCAAGGAGGCGATCGGCGTCGAGCACGTCGGCGGCGCGTGGCGCGGCGTGGGCGGGCCGAAGGGCATGCCGCCCGAGGTGACGCAGAGGCTCGCGGCCGCGGTGGAGAAGGTCTACAACAGCAAGGAGTTCCGCGAGTTCATGGACTCCCGCGGGTTCGGCCTCGACTGGATGAAGGCGAGCGACTTCGCGGCGTTCCTCGAGCGCAACTACGTCGACACCGGGGAGGTCATCAAGGCGGTCGGCCTCGCGAAGAAGTGACGAGGGCCGGCGCGCCCGCCTGATCGAGGCGACGGCATGGACGCATCCCGCTTTCACGGGGTATACCCGATCCTCTACGCGTTCTTCGACCGGGACGGCCGTGCGCAACGGGCGCCGATCGTGGCGCAGGTCGAGGCCGCGGTGAGGCACGGCGCGCACGGGGTGGCCATCCTGGGCATCGCCACGGAGACCAACAAGCTCAACATCCGCGAGCGGCGGCGGATCATGGAGTGGACGGCGCAGGCGCTCGATCGCCGCCTGCCGCTCGCGGTGACGATCGCCGAGCCGAGCGTGCACGGACAGATCGGCTTCGCGCGCGTGGCGAAGGAACAGGGCGCCGACTGGGTGATCCTGCAGCCGCCGCCGGTCGCGGGCCTGCCCGAGATCGAATACCTGCGCTTCTTCGGCGCCGTCGCCGACGGGACCGATCTCCCGGTGGCGATCCAGAACGCCGCGCAGTTCCTGGGGATCGGGCTGTCGAACGCCGGGCTCAAGACGCTCAATCGCAACCACCCGAACGTCTGCCTGCTGAAGGGCGAGGCGCCGGCGCACGTGATCGAGCGGCTGATCGCCGACACCGACGGCGCCTTCCGCGTGTTCAACGGCCGCGGCGGCATGGAACTGCCCGACAACCTGCGGGGCGGCTGCGTCGGGATGATCCCGGCGCCCGAGTGCTTCGACGTCCAGGTCCGGATCTATGAGCTGATGCGCACCGGAAGGCCGGCCGACGAGGCCGAGGCCGAGCGGCTCTACCGCGAAATCCTGCCGCTGATCGTATTCATGATGAGCTCGATCGACACGTTCATCTGCTACGGCAAGCGCATCACCGCGCGGCGGCTCGGCATCGAGGACGTTGTCGACCGCGCGCCCTGCCAGCGGCCGACCGAATTCGGGCTGCGGATGGCGGAGCGGCTGGCGCTTGCGCTGCCTGCGTTCTGACGCGCCGGGCGCCGTGGCATCGCGCGCGGCGCACGCGGCACGTCGCACACCCGGACGCGAGCGCCCCGTCCCCGATCACTCAACCCGACCCGTGCCTTACGCGAGAGCCCGACCATGAACGAAGCCCTGCCGCCGCCCCCGCTGCCCGACCGTCTCTCCACCGACCCGCGCAGCCCGCATCACGTCGCCGCGGTGTTCGAGCACGACGTCGGCATCCGGTTCAACGACCAGGAGCGCTCCGACGTCGCCGAATACTGCGTGAGCGAGGGCTGGATCAAGGTGCCCGCGGGCAAGGCGCTGGACCGCAAGGGCAGTCCCCTGCTGATCAAGCTGAAGGGCAAGGTCGAGGCGTTCTATCGCTAGGCGGGTGCCGCCGCATCGGCGCTGCGCGCCGTCGAAAGACCGGCTGCGCTAGAATGCGCGGCGCAATGTCCATTTCAACCCGGCACAGCGGGGATCGACCCGATGCCGGACATCCATTCCGCGATGAGGAGGCACCAGTCATGACCGCTCGTTCACGAATGATTGCAGTCGCGATGCTCGCCGGGGCGGCGCTGCCCCTTGCGCCGGTGACCGTCGGGACGGCGCACGCGCAGGGCGCCAAGGCGGAGGGCGCGCCGTCGCCGGCGGCGGCGAAGATGATCGACCGCGGGCGCTACCTCGCGAAGATCGCCGGCTGCAACGACTGCCACACGCCGGGGTACATGGAGAAGGCCGGCAAGGTCCCGGAGAAGGACTGGCTCGTCGGCGACTCGTTCGGCTGGCGCGGGCCGTGGGGAACGACCTACCCAGTCAACCTGCGTCTTTACATGCAGACGCTGACCGAGGAGCAGTGGGTCAAGAAGGCTTCCACGCTCGAGGTGCGGCCGCCGATGCCGTGGTACGCGCTGCACGACATGACCAAGGACGACCTGCGCGCGCTTTACCGGTTCATCCGCCACCTCGGGCCGGGCGGGGCGCCGGCGCCTGCCTGGGTGCCGCCGGACAAGGAGCCCAAGCCGCCTTACGCCACGTTCCCGGCGCCGCCCAAGTAGGCAACGCCCGGCTGCCGGGGCGAAGGACGCGATGCACGCTGCGCCGAACTACCTCAACCCGGGTCTGCCCGCCGGACTGAAGCGGGTTCGCATGCCGGTGGTCGAGGCAACCGCCGCGGCGCTCGCCGGTTACGGCTGCCTCGTCGACGACCCGGCGCAGTGCCGCATCGAGATCGTCCGCTGGCCGCAGCAGGGATCGCGGCCGGTGGACCCCGACTCGGGCGACGAGGGCGGCACCACGGAAGGCGTGTTCGCCAGCGAGTGGAAAGGCGACGTCCTCTACGGCCGCAACGAAGCCGTCGGCGGCCACTACATCCTTGCCTATGCGGACGACCCCGCGGCGGCCGACGAGCACCACCAGCGCCCGCCCGAGCGCATGCTGCTGTGGCATTGCAACTACCATCCCGATGGCGGACAGATGTTCTTTCCGCTGGAGGCGAAGCCGTTCTTCGTGCCGCTGGCGCTGCCCGGCGACGACGTGAAGCCGGAGCATTTCGTGTGCTTCCGCTTCGACGGCCGGCGCGGACTCTACATCCACCCCAACATCTGGCACGAGGGCGTGTTCGCGACGAGCGGCGCGCAGCGCTTCCTCGACCGGCAGGGCGCCGTGCACGCGCGGGTGTCGGTCGACTTCGCGCGCGAATTCGGCTGCCTGCTCGAAGCGCCGCTGGCATGAACGGCGCGGTGCGGAGCCCGCATTCGTAGCCCGGCGTTGAGCGTAGCGAAACCCGGGGCCGGACTCCGCCCAAACACTCACCCGGGTTTCGCTGCGCTCAACGCCGGGCTACATGACGGGGCTACGGGATCGCGTCAGAGCCCTTCGACCACCACCATGTCCGTGTCGGCGATGCGGTGCCGCAGCGCGGCCAGCGGCCGGTATCCCGGATCGTTGACGAACGCCGCGACGGCCGCCTTGTCCGGAAAGCGGAACAGCACGAGGCGCGTGGGCCGCCAGTTGCCCTCCAGCACTTCGTGCGCGCCGCCGCGCACCAGATACTCGCCGCCGTGCTTGCGGATGAACTCGGGGACCTTCGCCTTGTATTCTTCGTAGGCGGCGGGGTCCTTGACGTCCACGTCGACGATCAGATAGACGGGCATGCGGCGTTCTCCTTGGGCAGGGCGTCGATGTTGCGGGGGGATCACCCGGCGGCGCGCCGCGCGACGCCGGCGATCGCGGCTTCGCAGGCGGCCTTCGCTTCGCCCTGCGCCGAGACCGTGGCCCCGAGGTCGGCGAGCAGGCCGTCGTGCAGTCCATAGATCCAGCCGTGCACCGCCAGCGGCTGGCCCCGCTCCCAGGCGTCGCGGACGATGGACGTCTGGCAGACGTTGGCGACCTGTTCGACTGACGTTTAGCTCGCACATCACGTCGCTGCGCAGGGATTCGTCGGACACCGGCAGCAGGTGCTGCTGATGCTTCTCGCGCACGTCCTGCACGTGGCGCAGCCAGTTGTCGGCCAGCCCGATGCGCTCGCCGCGCAGCGCCGCGTCCACGCCGCTGCAGCCGTAGTGTCCGCACACGATGATGTGGCCGATCTTCAGGACGTCCACGGCGAACTGGATCACGGACAGGCAGTTGAGGTCCGTGTGCACCACGACGTTGGCGACGTTGCGGTGGACGAACAGCTCGCCGGGCAGCAGGCCGACGATCTCGTTGGCCGGGACGCGGCTGTCGGAGCAGCCGATCCACAGGTACGAAGGCGACTGCTGGCGCGACAGCGTGCGGAAGAAATCCGGATCCTGCCGCCGGATGTCCTCGGCCCACGCGCGATTGCTATCGAACAGGTGGCGAAGAGAAATCATCCCGACCGCGACTCCGGCTCACCGCCGGAAATCGCGGACGACCGGATTCGCGCGCTCGATGTCGGCGCGCACCTGCTCGCGGCTGCGTTCGTAGACGATCTCGCGCCCCATCGCGTTGCCGACGTAGGCGAGCCCGGCGCGGTTGGGCGTGAGCTCGCAGCGCACGCTGTGCACGCCTGCGCCGAGGACGACCTCGATCCTCTCGGCGCGCTTGTTGAGCACCACGACCTCGAGCGACTGCCCGCTCTCGGTGACCTTCACCTTGATCTTCTCGTCATGCATGATGTCGCCTCCCGGACCACATCATACCGGCAGGCACGCCGGCCCGAGCGGCTCGAAGCTCTTGTAGGTCAGGATGAACTCCTGGTGCCCCAGCGCTTCCGACTTGGTCGGCGCGCCGTTGCCGACGCTGCATACCAGGTCGAAGATCTCGCGGCCGACCTCCGGCAGCGTCGCGCGGCCTTCGAGGATGCGGCCGGCGTCGACGTCCATGTCGTCCTCCATCCGCTGCCACGTCTCGGGATTGGCGCAGACCTTGATCACCGGCGCGATCGCCGAGCCGACGACCGAGCCGCGCCCCGTGGAGAACAGGATCACCTGCGAGCCGCAGGCGATGAGCTCGGCGATCTCCGCGTTGTCGTTGATGTTGGGAAAGCCGAAGCGCACCTCGCCGTCCGGGACGACGTCGAGCAGGTACAGGCCCTTCGTCGGCGGCGCGATGCCCGGCTTGACGATGCCGTCGATCGCCGACTGCCCGGATTTCGCGTAGGCGCCGAGCGATTTCTCCTCGATCGTGGTGAGCCCGCCGTCGGCGTTGCCGGGTGCGAAGCTCGCATACCCCAGCGTCGCGTAGTAGCGCGCGGCCTTGGCCACACTCGCCTTCAGCGCGGCGCCGAGCCCGGGATTGGCGGCGCGCGCGGCCATCAGGTGCTCCATGCCGATCAATTCGCCCGTCTCCTCGAAGATCGCCCTCGCGCCGTCCTTGACGAGGAGGTCGAACGCCACGCCCATCGCCGGGTTGGCGGTGAGCCCGGAGGTCGCGTCCGACCCGCCGCAGATCGTGCCGACCGTGAGCTCGTCGACGCCCATGGGAACCGGCGCCTGCGCCGCCAGCGCGGGCAGCGTCGCCGCGACCCACGCCCGGCCGTCGGCGATGGACTTCCTCGTGCCGCCCGTGTCCTGGATGCCGATCATGGTCACGGGGCGGCCGGAAGCCTCGATCGTGCGCGCGAGCTGCCGCTTGTCGAAGCCTTCGCAGCCGAGCGACACCAGCAGCGCGCCGCCGACGTTGGGATGCGTGCAGAGCTTTTGCATCATCGCCAGCGCGTACGCGTTCGGATAGCAGCCCGGAAAGCCGATCAGGTGCACGCCGCTCTCGCGAAACGGCGCCGCGATCTCGCGCGCGACGTGGTGCGCGCATTCGACCAGATACGCGACGACGAGCACGTTGCGGATGCCCTTGCGGCCGTCGGCGCGCGGGTAGCCCTGGAGCATCGCGCTCGTATGATCCCCCCCGATCGGCGCTGCGCGCCGTTCCCCCCCAGGGGGGCGAGCGCCTTGGGGCGGCCCGGCGGCGCTCATTCGGGCAGCGTGTAGGTCGGCAGGTAGTCGCTCGCGACGTTGTGCGTGTGCACGTAGTCGCCGGGAGCGATCGGGCACCGGGCGGAGCCGATCGGGCAGTTGTACTTCACGATCTTCTCGCCGGCCGCGATCGGCCGCGCCGCGAGCTTGTGGCCGACAGCGATGTCGCGGGCGACGCGCAGCCGCGCCTCGCCGAGGATCACCACTTCGCCCGCCGCGAGCGCGCGCAGCGCCACCGCGACGTTGTCCTGCGGCGCGAGCATCATCACGGCGGCCGGCAGATCGGGGCACCCTTGGCGCTGCGCGCCTTCCCCCCGAGGGGGAGCCAGCCTTCCTTGGGGCGGCCCGGCGGAAGGCTTAGAACTTGCCATACTTGTCGTAAGCCTCGATCGGGTCCATGCCGCCGATCAGCGCGCGGCGCATGTCGCTCTCGGTGGCGACCACTTCCTCGGTGCGCGTGACGACATCCTCGGCCAGCGCGCGCGGAATCACGACGACGCCGTCGCGATCGCCGAGGACGTAGTCGCCGGTCGCGATCGTGACCGTGCCGATGGTGACTGGCTCGCCGTACCGGTCGGGAATCCAGCGCTCGACGATGTCCGACGGCGTGAGGAACGAGCAGAACACCGGGAATCCCTGCGCGAGCACGTGATCGGTGTCGCGCGAGCCGCCGTCGACGACGTAGCCGCGCACGCCGCGCGCCTGCAGCGTCTGCGCGGAGAGTTCGCCCATCAGCGCGACTTCGTGGTTGTTGGGCTGGCAGACGACCACGTGTCCCGACGGCGCCTTGGCGAGCAGCGTGCACCAGCCCAGCAGCGTCTCGTGCCGCGTCTTCGTGCGGTCGATGTGGCCGGCGACGGTCCAGGCCGGGCCGGCCACCTTCGTGCCCGGCGCGATGGCCTTGATCGCCGTCGGGCAGCACGATGTTCTCGTGACCCATCATCCGCAGCACGTCGTGCACCGCGCCCGTGTAGCAGCGCTCCAGCCGTTGCGTCAGTGAATCCATGCGCACTCCAGTCGTGACCTCGATCATGGCTTGCATCGTAGCCCGGGTTGAGCGGCAGCGAAACCCGGGGCCATCGTGGCCATCGCCGCAACTACCCGGGTTTCGCTCCGCTCAACCCGGGCTACACACCGGGTCATCGCATCTTTCGTCAGCGCGTGGCCCGGGGCAGCATCTGCGCGAGCTCGGGGCCGCCGACCAGCCGGATTCCGTTCTCGGCCGCGAACCTGCGCGCGGTGTCGGTGATCTCGCCTGTCGAGATGAAGATGCCCTCGCGCAGCTCGCGCGACTCCTTCGCCGCCAGCAGCTCGCGCAGCGGCTCGACGCCCACGCGCGCCACCTTCCAGCGCTTGCAGCTGACGAGCGCGGTCCGCCATTCCTGCTGGAGCGCGAGGTCCGCGTGCGCGTCGTCGACGCGGGTGACCGCATAGCCGTCGCGGACGTATGCGGCCTCGACGGCGGCGACGAACTCGCTGCGCGACATCGCCTTCACGGCGGCGAGCGTCCGCTCGACGCGGGCGGCGGAGGGCTTGCGCCATTGCCGCCACGCGGCGACGGCGGCGATCCCCAGGAAGGGCAGGCACAGCGTCGCCCCCAGCGTCTTGTAGGCTGCCGGCAGCAGGGCGTACGCCGTGCCGCCGACCAGGCCGGCGACCCCGAGGCTCATCCACCAGGGCGAGCGCAGCAGGATCGCGAACAGCGAGTTGTCGGACATCTTCCACTTCATGCGCTTCGCCCCGGGTGAGCCGTCGATGAGGGTGCCTTCGGCGCCTGCCCGGGGTCGTGAGTGCCGGATGCGCCTGCCTTGGCGAAGACCATCGTGCCGTCGGCGACCGGGCGGTACCTGAACAGCAGGATGTCCTTGGCGTAGTTCTGATAGAGCTTCCACGGCAGCTTGCTGCCCTGCCTGGGGAACGCGTGCAGCGCGCGCTCGAAATAGCCCGACGAGAAGTCGATCCAGCGCTCGGGGGTCACCTCGGGGTCCTCGAGCCGCGGCGTGGCGATCGCCGTCCCCGTGGCCCGCATGTGGTTCAGCAGGCGGCAGACATATTCGCAGGTGAGATCGACCTTCAGCGTCCACGATGCGTTGGTGTAGCCGAACGAGGCGGCGAGGTTCGGCACGCCGGAGAACATCATGCCCTTGTAGCCGAAGGTCGTCGCGAAATCGACCCGGCGCCCGTCGACCGTCGTGTCGAGACCGCTCAGGAACTTCAGCTTGAGCCCGGTCGCGGTGACGATGATGTCGGCTTCGAGCTCCCTGCCGGACTCGAGCAGCAGCCCGCGCTCGGTGAACGTGTCGATGCGGTCGGTGACCACGCTGGCGCCGCCGGCCCGGATCGCCGTGAAGAGGTCGCCGTCGGGCACAAGGCACAGCCGCTGCTCCCACGGGTTGTAGCGCGGCGTGAAGTGCGTGGCGACGTCGTAGCCGGGGTCGAGCTGCCGGCGCACCAGCCCGAGCAGCTTCTTCTTCACGAATGCCGGATACTTGCGCGCGAGGTTGAAGGTCAACAGCTGGAGACCGGCGTTGCGCCAGCGCACGAGGCCGTAGGCGAGCATCGGCGGCAGCCAGCGTCGCAGCCGGTTGGCGAAGGCGTCCTCGCCCGGGCGCGAGATCACGTAGGTCGGCGAGCGCTGGAGCATCGTCACGTGCGCGGCCGATCGCGCCATCTCCGGCACCAGCGTGACGGCCGTCGCGCCGCTGCCGATGATGACGACGCGCTTGCCGGCGTAGTCGAGATCCTGCGGCCAGAGCTGCGGGTGGACGATCGTGCCGCCGAAGCGCTCGACGCCCTTGAAGTCCGGCGTGTACCCGCCGGCGTAATCGTAGTAGCCGCTGCACATGAAGAGGAAGCTGCAGGTGAAGCGGACGGTCTCGCCGGCACGCACCGCCTCGACGGTCCAGCGGGCGGTCGCGCTGTCCCAGGACGCCGCGGCCACGTGGTGGCCGAAGCGGATGTGCGGGTAGAGGCCGTACTCGGTCGCCGTCTCGTGCAGATAGGAGAGGATCGACGGTCCGTCGGCGATCGCCTTCGCTCCGGTCCACGGCTTGAAGCTGTAGCCCAGCGTGTACATGTCGCTGTCGGAGCGGATGCCCGGATAGCGGAAGAGATCCCATGTGCCGCCGATGCTCGCGCGCCCTTCGAGGATGACGTAGCTGCGGTCGGGGCAATGCGCCTGCAGGTGCCGGCCGGCGCCGATGCCGGAGATGCCGGCGCCCACCACCACCACGTCGAAATGCTCTGTCGTCATCGTTGCCTTGTATCGGGTCCCGCCGGTCGGACCCGAGTATTGCGGGTCAGGTGGGGCCGGTCAATCGGAGGTTACCCGCGTTTGCGCACTTTCCACATCTGGTCCGTGCCGGGTCGGCACGGCAGCCCTTCAATCCGCGGCAGGCGGCGCGGCGCCCGCAAGAATACGCCGGTTCGCGGGTGCGCCGGACAGTGTTCCTGGGTCGGGAGGCGCGTCCTCCGGCGACAGGCCCCTTCCGGCCCGCTGCGATGGTGGTAGAGTCGCCTTCGCCATCCATCGGGACCGCGGATGAAGCGCATCGTCAAATGGTCGGGCCTCTGCCTCGTCGGCGTGCTGCTGCTTGCCGCCGCGCTGGCGGCGCACACCTGGTACGGGAAGCCGCTGTCGATCGACTGGTTCTATGCGCGCGTGGCCGCGCGGGTCGCGCTGGACAGCCCGGAGCTGCTGACCTGGCTGCGCATCCTGGAGCCGTTCGGGCTGCGCGCGCACAACGCGAGGCTCGACGATGCCTCGGTCGCCCACCAGGACGCGGTGTACGCGCGCCGGCGCGAGGACTACGCGACGCTGCAGCGCTACGACGCCGACGCGTACGCGGGGCAGGACCGCATCTCGCGCGACGTCTTCGACTACTACCTGCGCATGCAGGTGCGCGGCGAGCGGTGGCGGTTCCACGATTATCCGGTCAGCCCGCTCTTCGGCGTGCAGAGCGAACTGCCGAATCTCATGACCGAGCAGCAGCAGGTCAATGACGCCGTCGACGCCGCGCACTACATCGCGCGGCTGGGCGAGTTCCCGCGCAAGATGGGCCAGGTGATCGAGGGCCTCACGCTGCGCGAGAGCAAGGGCATCGTCCCGCCGAAATTCGCGGTGGAGAAGGTGCTCGACCAGATCGCGGGCTTCGTCGCGCCGGGCGCGAAGGACAACGTGCTGACCGTGAGCTTCAAGGAAAAGCTGGACAAGATCCCCGCCGACAGGATCGACGCCGCGACGCGCGCCGCGCTGCTGGCGCAGGCGGAGCGGGCGGTGGCCGAGAGCGTGATCCCCGCGTACCAGGCGCTGGCCGCGTACTTCGAGACGCTGCGCCCCAAGGCCCTGCGCAACGACGGCGTCTGGGCGCTGCCGGACGGCGACCGCTATTACGAGTACCTGGTCGAGTCCAACACCACGACGACGCTGCCCGTAGACCGGCTGCACGAGATCGGAGTCGCCGAGGTGGCGCGCATCGGCGCGGCGATGGACCGCATCCTCGCGGACGCCGGCTATCGGGAGGGCACCCGCGGCGACCGCCTGCGGGCGCTCGCGTCATCGCCGTCCCAGCGTTACCCGGACACCGACGAAGGGCGCGCGCGGATCCTCGCGGACTACCAGCGGATCATCGACGAAATCTCGGGCGGGCTCGACGCCCACTTCGGCGTGAAGCCGGCGGCGAAGGTGATCGTCAAGCGCGTGCCGGCGTTCGTGGAAAAGACGACGCCGGGCGCCTACTACAACCCGCCGCCGCGCGATGGATCGAAGCCCGGCGTCTTCTACGTCAACCTGGGCGATGTGCCGGCGATCGCCCGGTTCCATATGCGCACGCTGGCCTACCACGAGGCGGTGCCGGGCCACCATCTGCAGGAGGCGATCGCGCAGGAACGCGAGGGGCTGCCGCTGTTCCGAAGCGTGCTGCCGTTCACCGCGTATGCCGAGGGCTGGGCCCTGTATGCCGAGCAACTGGCGTGGGAAATGGGCTACCAGAAGGATCCGCTGGACGACCTCGGGCGGTTGCGCGATGAGATGCTTCGCGCCGTGCGGCTGGTCGTCGACACCGGGCTGCACCGCATGCGGTGGACGCGCGAGCAGGCGATCGAATACATGGTCGCCAACATCGGCGTGAAGGAGAGCGACGCCGTGATCGAGGTCGAGCGCTACCTCGTCGATCCCGGCCAGGCGCTGGCCTACAAGGTCGGCATGATGAAGATTCTGGAACTGCGCGAGCGGGCCAGGACGGCGCTAGGCTCGCGGTTCGACCTGCGCGAATTCCACGACGAAATCCTGACCAACGGCGCGATGCCGCTCGAGGTGCTGGAGCGTGTGATCGACTCGTACGTGGCGCGCAAACGGGCGGCGTGAGCCGCGCCGCGCGCGGTCAATGCACGAGGACGCTCATGGCGCCGCGCGCTGCACGCGCAGGTTGCGCTCGACGTAATCCAGCAGCTGCCCGACGCAGGAATCCACGCCCTGCTGCCCCGTCTCCAGCGTCATCTCCGGCGCGGCGGGGGGCTCGTATGGGGCGGAGATCCCGGTGAACTCGGCCAGCTCGCCGCGGCGCGCCCGCGCGTAGAGGCCCTTGGTGTCGCGCGCCTCGCACACCGCGAGCCCCGCGGCCAGGTGGATCTCGTGGAACAGCACGCCGTGCCGCGCGCGCACGCGGTCGCGGTCTGCGCGGTACGGCGAAATGAAGGCGGTGATGGCGATCAGGCCGGCCTCGGCGAAGAGTCCGGCCACCTCGCCCACGCGGCGGATGTTCTCGTGGCGGTCGTCGGGACTGAAGCCGAGGTCGGCGTTGAGCCCCTGCCGGACGTTGTCGCCGTCGAGCACGAAGCACTGGTGCCCCGTCAGGAACAGCCGGCGCTCGAGCTCGAGCGCGAGCGTCGTCTTGCCGGATCCGGAGAGACCGGTGAACCACAGGATCGCGCCGCGGTGCCCGTTGGCGGCGGCGCGCTCCGCGACGCTCACGCCGTGCTCGACGCCGAACACGGTGGGCGCCCCGCCCGAAGGCGACGGGCGGCGCTCCGCTTGACCCTGGCCGCTCATCCGCAAGCCGCTCGCTTCAGGCTGGCGCGATGCGCACGCGGTTGTCGTGAAACGCGGCGCCGCCGACCGGCGCGGCCGGATCGGCCCCGGTCAGCACGTTGATGCCGGCGCCGCCCGCATAGGCGGCATTGGGCCAGATGCTCTCGGCCACCACCACGCCGGGCTGCACGCCGTCGAAATGCTCCGCGTGCAGCGTGAGGCTGCCGCGCCCGTTGCCGACCTCCACCAGGTCGCCGTCGGCGATCGCGAGGCGGGCGGCGTCGTCCGGATGCATCAGCAGCGTCGGCCGCTGCTCGCGCCGCTGCGACGTCGGCGTCTCGGTGAAGGTCGAGTTCAGGAAATTGCGCGCCGGCGCGGTGACGAGGCGGAAGGGCATCTCTCCCGTCGCGTTCTCGATGACGTCCCAGTGGTCCGGCAGCCGCGGCATCGCCAGCGCGGTGCCGTCGTCGACGAAGCCCGCCGGACTGAACGCGGACCAGTCCGGCTCGAACCGGAAGCGGCCGTCCGGATGGGCGAAGCCGTCGATGAAATGCGCATCGTCGAAGCCCGGCTGCGCAGTCGATCCAGCGGTTGCGCTCGAGGTCGTCGATGCCGCCCCAGCCCGACGTGCGCAGCGTCCAGTCGATGATCTCGCGCGGGGTCATCGCGAAGCCGCGGTGCGCGGCGCCGACGCGCTTGGCGAGCGCGCAGATGACCTCGTGATTCGAGCGGCACTCGCCGGGCGGCTCGACGATCTTCGGCCCGAGGTGGATGTACTGCTGGCCGCCGCCCTGGTAGAGGTCGTCGTGCTCGAGGAACATCGTCGCCGGCAGGACGATGTCGGCCACGCGCGCGGTCTCGGTCATGAACTGCTCGTGCACGCAGACGAACAGGTCGTCGCGCGCGAAGCCCTCGCTGCACGCGGTTCTGGTCCGGCGCGACCGACATCGGGTTGGTGTTCTGGATCAGCATCGCCGTGACCGGCGGGCCGCCCGCCAGCGCGTAGCGCTCGCCGGTCAGCACCGCGCCGATGCGCGACTGGTCGAGCAGGCGCACGCCGGGATCGCGCGCGTCGAGGCCCTCGATCAGCGTCTTGTCCCAGTGATAGATCGCGCCGTTGTTGTGGAACGCGCCGCCGCCCTCGTGGCGCCAGGCGCCGGTCACCGCCGCGATGCGAGCCGCCGCGTGCATGTTGGCGGCGCCGTTGCGCTGGCGGGAAAAGCCGTAGCCGAGGCGGAAGAACGTGCGCGGATGGGTGCCGACCAGGCGGGCGAACTCCTCGATCGTCGCCGCCGGCACGCCGGTGATCGGCGCTCGCCCATGCCGGCGTGCGCGTGCGCAGGTGCGCCTCGAGCTCGCGCGGGCAGTCGGTGTAGCGCTCGAGATAGTCGCGGTCGGCGAGGCCGTCGCGGAACAGCACGTGCATGACCGCGCAGGCGAGCGCGCCGTCGGTGCCGGGCTTCACGCAGACGAACAGGTCCGCCTGCTTCGCCGTCGCGTTGCGGTAGATGTCGACGACGACGATCCTGGCGCCGCGGTCCTTCCGCGCCGCGAGCGCGTGCGTCATCACGTTGACCTGGGTGGCCACGGCGTTGGTGCCCCAGATCACGACGAGGTCGGACTTCGCCATCTCGCGCGGGTCGGCGCCGGCGAGGCGGCCGGTGCCGGCGATGAAGCCGTTCCAGGCCAGGGTCGACGCAGATGGTGGAGTGCTGGCCCGAGTAGCGCTTGGCGTGGCGCAGGCGGTTGATGCCGTCGCGCATCACGAGGCCCATGGTGCCGGCGTAGAAATACGGCCAGACGGTCTCCGCGCCGTAGCGCGCTTCTCGGCGGCGAGGAACGCCTCGGCGACCGACGTCGAGCGCGTCGTCCCAGCCGATCGGCTCGAAGGCGCCTCCGCCCTTGGCCCCGGTGCGGCGCAGCGGGCGCGTCAGCCGGTCCGGATGATGGATGCGCTCGGCGTAGCGGGCGACCTTCGCGCAGATGACGCCGGCCGTGTAGGCTGTTGTCGCTCGGCGCCGCGGACGCGGCCGATGCGGTGCGCGTCGATGCGCCTCGACTTCCAGCGCGCAGGTCGACGGGCAGTCGTGCGGGCAGGCTGTGTTGTGGAAGGTCATGGCGGCGAGGGGGGAGCCGGGCTGGCAACACCGTACCATCTTGCGTTCGGATTTGCCAACGGCGACCGCGCTCGACAGCACGACGGCGCCGGTGCGTCCAGCGCAGGCAACGAAGCCGTGGCGCGAAAGGCGCGGCGTGCGAGCGCCGCCTGCTCGCGCAGCCGTACGCTAGAAGAGCGAGAGCTGGCCGCCGGCCGGGCGCGGCACGGCAAACGACGACGTGTCTGGCGCGAGGTCACGCGCATTCAGGTTGTGCCGCCGGCGGGCGACGTCGAAGCGCTGCCTGATCAGCTCCGCGAACATTCCCGTTCCGCGCATGCGACTGCCGAAGGCGGAGTCGTTGTCCCTGCCGCCGCGCACCTGCTGCACGAGGCTCATCACGTGCTTCGCCCGCAGCGGGTAGTGCGCCTGCAGCCATTCGACGAACAGGTCGCGGATCTCCAGCGGCAGCCGCAGCATGACGTAGTGGGCGTCGCACGCGCCCGCGCCCGAGGCGGCTTCGAGCACGGATTCGATGTCCTTGTCGGTCAGCGCCGGGATCACCGGTCCGACGATGACCCCCGTGGGAATGCCGGCCGCCGCCAATCGGCGGATCGCCTCGATGCGCCGTGCCGGCGCGTTGGCGCGTGGCTCGAGCCGGCGGGCGATCTCGTGGTCGAGGGTGGCGACCGACACGAACACCCGCGCGAGGCCCCTGGCGGCCATCGGTCCGAGGATGTCGATGTCGCGTTCGATCAGCGCCGACTTGGTCGTGATGCCCACCGGGTGGTTGAAGTCGCTCAGCACCCGCAGCACGGAGCGCGTGATCCCGAGCTGCCGCTCAGTCGGCTGATAGGGGTCGGTGTTGGCGCCCAGAGCGATGAGCTTCGGCACGTAGCCCGGCCGGCTCAGCTCCTTGACGAGCAGCTCCGCCGCGTTCGTCTTGGCGTGGATCTTCGTCTCGAAATCGAGCCCCGGCGACAGCCCCAGGTAGGCATGCGTCGGCCGGGCGTAGCAGTAGACGCAGCCGTGCTCGCAGCCCTGATAGGGATTGATTGACTGCTCGAACGGAATGTCCGGCGACTGGTTGCGGCTGATGATCGACCGGGCATCGCGCAGCGTGATTTCCGTTCGCGGCGATGCGCTCTCGCCTTCGGCCAGTGCGCCGTCGACGTAGTCGCCGTCGAGCTGCCGGCTCCAGGAGTCAAAGCGCGAGGGCAGGTTGGAGGCGGCGCCGCGGCCCTTGACCGGAAGGATCGGGATGGTGGCTCGCGGCGTGCGGACCGATGGCATTCGGCATTGTATCGAACGTTCGTTCGATGCCGCAAGGCCGCCGCTCGCGAGCACGCGTCCGGCCGACCGGGCCACCGAGCACGATCGCCGCGATTCCGCCAGGCGGGCCGGCGGCTGGCGGTCGCGCGTTGGTTACCTTATCGGCCGGCTATCCCTGGCTCGGCCGGGCGCGGATGGCGATCCCGTAGCAGAGGAACGCTGGCTCCGTGTTCGACGACCACGTCCAGCGGCCCTGGTCGAGGCAGTTGACGTTGACGAGGCCATCCGCGCCCCGGCGCGCAGCCTCGGTGTGCAGCGCCGCCACGGCCTGATCCTGGTCCGGAAAGGTCGGCACCCAGAAGGCGGAGCGCCAGGAGTCGCCCCACAGACGGGCCACGACTTCGTAGCGGCTCGCGTCGATTTCGCCGAGCGCGTAGGTCTTGAGCTGGGGCGCGCGCTGCTCGACGCCGGTTTGCGCGACGGCGGCGCCGGCGCAGAGCGCGCACGCCAGGGCGGCGACGGTCGCAACGAGCCGCGGGCTGCGGAGCTTCATGTTGGCTTCTCCAGGGGGCGGTGGCGTCGATGATAGTGCGTGCGGGAGCGCGGCGTCCACCTCGCCGTGGTCCGGGGCGGATGACGGGCGCCGGCCGCGGACCCCGGCGCCGCGCGACGGCACGGGCGTCGCGTCGATGCGACAGCGCAGGCCGCGCGTCATTGCGGCGCAGCGCCGGCCGGCGACTTCTCCACGGACTGGGGGCCCAGGTACTTCGCCAGGAACCGCTCGACCCGGCCATAGTAGTCGAACACGTTCGCGTCGCGGTTGAAGCCGTGACCTTCCTCGGCGTATTGCACCCACTCATACTGCTTGCCGTGCCGGTCCAGGGCCGCGCGAAAGTCGGTGCCGTGCGCGAGCGGGACCCGGACGTCTCCGCCGCCGTACGCGAGGAGGATCGGCACCGCGACCTTCTCGGCGTTGTCGAGCGGGCTGATGCGCTTGAAGCGCGCCCGCTCCGTCTTCGGGTCGCCGATCCGGTACGCCTCGAGGGTCGTCTTGTCGACGGCGTAGGCGATGTCCGTCTGTGCGTTGTCGAACAGGTAGTCGATGGACGTCACCGCCACGGCGGCGACGGCGCATTTGATCAGCGCGCCGTTCCTGATCGTTCCCCAGATCGCCGCGTAGCCGCCGTAGCTGCCGCCGTAGAAGCACACGCGCGACGGATCGGCGATCCCCTGCGCGATCGCCCACTTGACGCCGTCCTCGAGGTCGTCCTGCATCGCCTCGCCCCATTGGCGATACCCGGACGACAGGTGCTTCCAGCCAAATCCGGCCGTCCCGCGGAACTGCGGCTGCAGGACGGCGTAGCCCCGGGACGCGAAGAACTGCACTTCGCGGTTGTAGCCCCACGTGTTCGCCTCGACGTAGGGCCCGCCGTGGATGTCGACCACCAGCGGCGCCGGCTTGCCGTTCGCGCCGGTCGGAAGGGTCAGCAGCGCCGGAATCGTCAGCCCGTCGCGCGCCCGGTAGCGGATCCAGCGCATGGCGGCCATCGCCTTGGGCTCGATCCCGGGCATGTACGAGAAGAGCCTTTCCATGCGCATCGTCTTTGCGTCGAGCAGGTGGACATCGCCGGGGTTGCGGTCCGAGTGCGCGACCACGATCCAGCGCTTCGCGTCGGTGCCGCCCTGGATGTCGTTGACGGTCTCCGGCAACGCCGCGTCGACGCTCTTCTGGATCCGCGCCCATTCGGGATCGAACCACTCGACCGACGGCCGATCGCTCGCATAATGCAATCCGAGCACCTTGCGCCCACGCTGGTCGACGACGAAACGGGCGTTGTCGCCGTACACGTCGCGCTCCGGGTGGCTGATGGCGGCCGCGCCCCAACTGCCGGTGTCGACGCGGTACTCGTGAATCGAAGCGCGGTCGGCGCCGTCCCGGCGCCCGGCGACGTACAGGATCTTTCCGTCGGGATCGAATTGCACGGGCGCGACGGGGAGTCGTCCGAATTTCGCCTCGTCGACCTTGATCCATGGTTCGTCCGCGCTCTTGCGGACGAACCAGGCGGAGACGTCGCTATCGAGGTCGTCGACCACCGCCGCCCGCGGCACGTTCTCGAAATCGACGACCCAGTGACTCACGTGCCCCGGCGCGCCGAACGACAGCAGCGTCTTGCGCGCCCGTGGTCGTGTCGTAGCGGTAGAGGTTCACGCCCTTGTCGGTGCTCTCGCTCGCCGTGACGAGGATTTCGTTCGTCCCCGGGATGACCCGCACCAGTTGGAGAGTCCACGGACGCTCGAAGTCGCGGCGCGCCACCGATTTCGTGGCAACCCCTGCCCACGGTCGCGCAAGGGGCCGGGGATCGCCGCTGTCGCGGTTCACGGCAACGCTGCCCTGCACGCGGGGCGGCTCCCCGGCCACCCACTGGATGTCGCCGAAGTACAGGATCAGGCGATCGTCGTTCTGCCAGACGACGCGCAATATGTCGCCGCCGTCGGCGGTGAGGGTCTGCGGCGTCGCACGCGTGTCGAGGTCGACGATCCTGACGCCGCGCCGCTCGCCGGCAGGGGCGACGAGCGCGAGGTACCGGCCGCTCGGCGAGAGCGTTGCGCCGAAGTACTGCGGCTTGCGGAACAGTTCTTCGATGGAAGGCGGGGCGGCGCGGGCGCATTGGAGCATGCTCCCCGCGGCGAGCGCGGCCAGCATCAGGATTCGGGGAATCACGCCCGGGCGGTCGATGGGGCGCAGCGTGGCCGGTAGTTCGCTCATGACGGACTCGTGGGCAAGCGCGCGGAACGGGCGGGCGCAGAACAACTCTCCCCTGCGCGCCGCCTGAGGTCAATCGGCGACGGCACGCGCGCGACGGGCGGCGAACGCGGTCGCAGCGGGCGCCGGCACGCCGGGCGGGGCGTCGAGACTGCGGCGTGGTGACCGTGGTGTCCGTGCTACGATTCCGCGCGATGCGGCCGGCGCTCCCGGCAGCTCCGACCTGCAAATGCCGATCATCGCCCCATGCCTGCCGTCGCGGCGCTCTACCGCTATCCGCTGAAGGGCTTCACGCCGGAGTCGCGCACGGCGCTGACCGTGCGCGCGGACGGACGCATCGCCGGCGACCGCGTGCTCAACGTCCGCTTCGCCGACGCGCCGGTGGCCGACGGCGAGTGGTGCCGCAAGACGCACGGCGTCGTGCTGGTGAACACGCCGGGCCTCGCGCGGCTCGCGGTGCGCTTCGACGATGACGCGCAGCGGCTGCGGATCGCGCTCGGCGACACGGTCCTCGCCGACGAGGGCCTCGATGCTGCTGGCCGCGAGCGGCTGGTCGCGGCGCTGACGCGGTATCTGGACACGCTCAACGACAACCCGTTGCAGGGACACCCGGAGCGGCTGCCGCTCAAGCTCGTGGGCGACGGCACGACGCCGCGCTACCAGGACACGCCGGCCGGTCAGGTGACGCTGCACGGCCGCGAGAGCCTGGCGGCGGCGGGTGCCGCGCTGGGCGACGCGCAACTCGACGAGCTGCGTTTTCGCTCGAACATCGCGATCACGGGGGTCGCGCCCTGGGCGGAGCTGTCGTGGATCGGCCGGCGCCTGCGCATCGGCGAGGTGACGTTCGACGTCGTCGAGCCGAAGACCCGCTGTCTCGCCACGCACGCCAATCCGCGGACGGGCGAGCGCGACCTGCCGGTGATGCAGACGCTCGTCAGGGCGTTCGGGCAGCGCGAGCCCACGTTCGGCGTGGCGCTCTCCACGCGCGGCGCGGGCGGCACGATCGCCGTGGGGGACGCCGTGACGCTGCTGGACGCGGCGTAGTTCCGATTCCGAGGAGGACTTGACCGATGGGCGTGATCGATTCCAGGGTCGTCAACATCGACCAGCTGCAGCTCGAGCATTTCGAGAAGGGCGACACGTTCGCGTGCGATGCGGTGCGCATCGGGCCGCTCCTCGGCGCGAAGGACCTGGGCTATTCCTACGACGTCGTCCCGCCCGGAAAGCGCTCCTGCCCCTTCCACAGCCATCGCGCGGAAGAGGAGATGTTCTTCATCGTGCAGGGCGAAGGCACGCTGCGCTACGGCGACGAGACGCGCCGGATCCGCGCCGGCGACGTCATCTGCTGCCCGGTCGGCGGGCCGGAGACCGCGCACCAGATCGTCAACGACTCGGATGCGCCACTGGCCTACCTGTCCGTCAGCACGATGATGCCGGCGGAGGTCTGCGAGTACCCGGATTCGAAGAAGATCGGGGCATTCGGGGGCGGCCTGCGGCACATGACACGAACGGACCACCACCTCGACTACTGGGTCGACGAGGTCTGAGTCCGGCCGACTGACCAGGCCTGGCCGGGGGAGGCAATGCGCCGGCACCGCGCACGGCCTCACCCTTCGAGCGGAGTCCTGGCCGCTGCCTTCCCGGTCAGCCGTCGCAGCGGGTGCGCTTGCCGATCGTGGTGCAGGTCCGCAGCTTCTTCCGGTCCGTGTCGTAAAACGTGCCGGTCCAGTTCGACGTTCCGGGAATGCGGTCGTACACGACAAAGCCGAACTCGGTGATCCGCGCCGTCGGCTTGCCGGCGTCGACGACCGGCGTCGTGCTGAACGCGTCGGGCAGCAGCGTCGACAGGCTGCCGTAGAACAGCGTCGCCTTGGCCCCGAGCCAGGGCCAGATGCCCGACGTGATGTCGTTGCCGAAGTTCGCCGGGGCAAACGGGCTGCCCGTCGCACTGTCGAACATGAAGCCCGCTTCCAGCGTGTCGCCCCCGACGCCGTTGAGGAACATGGTCGGCATGTTGGCGCTGGCGGGGAAGCTAAGCATCTGCCAGCCGTGGACATGGCCTGCGTGCAGCATCTGCGCGTTGCTCGGCAGCGTGCCGTTGCCCCCGAGGAAGGTTTCGACGCCGCTCACGCCGCTCGCGGCGATCGCCTTCTGGTATTGCCAGGTGTTGTTGGTCGCGCTCCCGGCGCCGCCCGAATAGGTGAACAGCGGCTTGTGGGTGACGATCCAGGTCACCTTGCGCGGGTCGCTGGAGCCGGCCAGCGCGCTCACGGCGTTGAGATGGCGCGCGGTGCGGATGTGATCGCCGTGCGTCCAGCCCTGCGTGTTGCTGTTCGCGCCCGGCGTGCTCTGGTGGAAGCTGTTGTCCATCAGCACGAGCTGCAAGTCATTGAATGTCGCCACCACCGGGTCGATGGCGTCGTTGCAGGTGGCCGGATCGTAGGTCGGCGACCACTTGGGCTCGCTCGCGGGGAAAGGCCGCGGATCGAGGAACCGGAACCAGCCGGTGCCGGCGCGCCAGCACGACTCGTGATTGCCGCGCGTGATCGCCCACGGCGCCGCGGCGAGCAACGGGCCGCTTGGCTTGAAGAAATCGGCGTCCCATGCGGCCCAGCCGTAGGTGACTGTCGCGGTGAGGCCCTTCTGTTGCAGGAAGTCCTCGTTCCTGGCCGCGCCGGCGACGCCGGGCGGCGTTTCGACGCCCGCCGGAATCCCTTCGCGGTAATGGATGTCGCCGTTGTGGATGATGAGGTCCGGATTGAAACTGGCGGCCGCGACGGCAATGCGCCGGTAGGGCCACGCGCGGTCGTCGGTGGAATCCTGCAATGGGTCGCCAGCACCCGTCGGGCTGCCGAAGGCCGCCGGGCCCTTGATGCGGCAGCCGGTGTCGCCGATCACCAGAACGCGATTGACGGTGGCGGCGGCGCCCGGAATCTTCAGCGCCTGACCATTGATCAGCGCGGCCCGGGCCCCTTCCGGAATCCTGGTTTCACAGGTCAGCACGTTGAAATCGGCCTTGATCGGCACGGTCTTGCTGCCGGTCGAGTTCTGCCCGCTGCTGTCGACCCCGGTCGCCGCCGGGGCGCGCGTGCCCATCGTCTGCGGCTTGCCGTCGATCACGATCTGCGGACAAGTCGCGCCGGTGGTGATCGCGCGGGCGTAGATCGCGCCGGGCGCAAGCGGGTTGCCGCCGGAGGCGTCGTTCACCGTGTAGGTCGCGGTGTCCGGCACCTTGCCCACAGGGTTGGCGTTCAGCGCAATCGCCGTATAGCTGCTGGCGGTGATGCTGATCTTCGTGAACGGCGTCGTGTCCGCCGCGCCGACCTGCGACCACACGTAGATCACTTTCGGGTCCCGGTTCCTGTCGAGCGTCACATTGACCAGCGTGGTCCTGAAGTCGGATCCCGGGAATTTCACCACCGCCTTGATCGTTTCGATGATGTTGTTGGCCTGGGCCTGCAGCGTGCTCCTCACGAGGATGTCGGCCTCGCTGTTGTAGTCGGTGAGCAGCTTGGACTGGTCGACGCCGACGCGCGCGGCGACGGTGGCGATGGCCTGGTTGGGCGATGCGCCGCCGTCGATTTCGCTCGCCACCAGCGTGCTGAATGCGCTGACGATCGCGGTGCTGCCGCTCGGCGCGCGGAACACGATCTTGTCGGTGACGGGCGCGGACCGTCCCGTGTCCGGATCGAACCGGATGGCGTCAGTGCCGATCTCCGCGACGACGCCGAACCGTGCGATCCCCTCGAGCGAATACTTACCGGTGGAATCGCTACGGGTGGCGATTTCACCGGCATCACAGACGCCGTTGTTGTTGGCATCGAGGCAAACCACGGCATTGCGGAAGTAGCTGCCGACGACCACGCCGGAGATGGTGGTCACGTTCGCATCGCCGTCACCGCCGCCACCGCCGCAGCCGTTGAGCGCAAGAGCGAACGCGGTAATCGTCAATGCGGCGGCTTGCCGTCCGATTCGTGTGGGCACAGGCTCTCCTGTTGGTTCGAAACAAGGTGGACGCAGGCTCCGACGGAGCCGGCGCTCAGTCTGTCAGCGGATTGACGGGGACACGACGCTGCCGGGCGCCGCGGGCGCCGAACGTTTCGCGTCCCGTGGCAACATCCTGTCGCTGCTGCTGCGATCGAGCGTAACCAGGCAACGTTACAGGCGCGTGAATGCCGAACAGGCCGCCGGCAGCCTTGGGCGGGCCGCCGGCGGGAACGCGCGCGAGCGATTGCTACGCGGTCTGCAGCGGATAGCCCCCGAGGACCGGATCCGACACGCTGTCCTTGCCGGTTTCCACGTGCCCTGCAAGCCGATACTCGAAGGCGGCGTCGCCGTCGACGCGGACGATGAGGTCGTACCAGCCGTGGAACGCCTTGAGCGACCAGTCGTGGTCGAAATGGTCGTGGCGCGCAAGCAGCTTCGTGACCTTCTTGCCGGTATACGCATCGAGCACCGTCACCGCGGCGGCCTGCTCGCCGTTGTTGGTGATGCGCAGTTCGATGCCGCCCTCGCCATGCGTGTCGTAGCTCGCGAGCACGTCGAGGTTGGAGCGCGGGGTGCCAGGGGCGACGCTGCCCATGAACGAGCGCAGGAAGCCGTTGGGACCGTGGGCTGACAGATCGTAGGCATCGACGACGATCCACGTGTCGGAAAGCCGCTTGCCGGCGCCGACGGTGTAGCTGCGCGGCAGATCCGTCGCGTTCCCCGAGCGGACCTGGATCACGACGGCAGCGTCGCCGGTATTGTCGAATTCCAGGAGGAAAGCGCTGTCCGGGAAGCGCGGCGTGCCGCGCACGTCGAATTCGTAGGGCAGCGCGCGTGCCGGGCGGATGCCGGCTTCCTGCACCGGCACCCCGACCGCCACGTTGCCGAGACCAACAGGATAGTCGTCGTGGCGATCCCCGTCCGGTGGTACATACCCGGCGGTGCCAGGCAACGTGACCTTCTTGTCGTTCGGCTTCTTGAAATCGAAGATCGACGTCAGGTCCCCGCTCACTGCGCGGCGCCATTTGGTGATGTTGGGCTCGATGAGGCCCGGGTATTCCGGGCCGAAGCGCTGCTCGATGAAGCGGATCAGCGACGTGTGATCGAACACCTGGGAATTGACCCAGCCACCCTTGCTCCACGGCGAGATCGCGAGCAGCGGGACGCGCGTGCCGAAGCCGTAGGGGCCGCTGACGTTGGACGCGTCGCCGGCATAGATCTCGTTCTTGATGTCCACGGTCGACAGCCCGTGCGCGCTTGTCTGCGGCGGGGTCGGCGGCACGATGTGATCGAAGCCGCCGTCGTTCTCGTCCCAGTTGATGAACAGGATGGTCTTGGACCACACCTCGGGATTGGCGACGAGGATGTCGAGGAACTGCGAGATATACCATGCGCCGAAGTTCGACGGCCAGTTCGCGTGCTCGCTGTAGGCTTCGGGCGAGGCGATCCACGACACCTGCGGCAGCTTGCCGGTGCGCACGTCTTCGCGGAAGACGTCGAACAGCGTGCCGCCCGAGGAGATGTCGGTGCCGGTCCGCGCGCGCTTGGCGAGTGGGCTGTTGGCCGGCGCATTCTGGTACTGATGGAAATAGAGCAGCGAGTTGTCACCGTAGTTGCCGATGTACGGGTCGGCGGTCCACCCCCAATAGCCGGCTGCAGTGAGTCCGTCACCGACGTCCTGGTAGACCTTCCAGCTCACGCCCGCCTTCTGCAGGCGCTCCGGGTACGTCTTCCAGTCGTAACCCACCTCGGCGTTGCTGATGACCGGCCCGCCGCCTTCGCCGTCGTTGCCGAGCCAACCCGTCCACATGTGGTAGCGGTTGGGGTCGGTCGGCCCCATGACCGAGCAGAAATATGCGTCGCACACCGTGAAGGCATCCGCCAGCGCGTGGTGGTAGGGGATGTCGACGCGCTTCAGGTAGCCCATCGTGTAGGGCGACTTGGCGGGCACCCAACGGTCGTATCTGCCCTCGTTCCACGCATCGTGGCTGGTGTTCCAGTCGTGCGGGGTGCCGGGCAGGTAGGTGAGGCCCAGGCTCGGCAGGCTCGGGTCGTTCACGCGGAACGGCGGCAGTTCGGGAACGCCGATGCCGTAGACGTCGCCGGTGTTGGGTTGAATCCAGACCGGCCGGCCGTTCGGCAGAGTGACGGCGCGCGGATCGGAGAAGCCGCGCACTCCGCGCAGCGTGCCGAAGTAGTGGTCGAAGCCCTGGTTCTCCTGGGTGATGATGACGATGTGCTCGACGTCGGCGATGGTGCCGGTGCGGTTGTGAGCCGGGATCGCAAGCGCCTTGCCGATGCTGCCGGGAAGGGCGGCGGCGAAGGCGCCGGAACCCAGCACCTGAAGAAATTTGCGGCGTTCGATATTGCTCATGCGAGTCGATGCCTCTCTAGCGGTTGGTCATGAATACCCCAGCCGCAAGTTAGCAGTCACGCATGTCGGCAATATGAATGCCGCCGGAATTGCCGGCGTTGCCGCGTTCACCAATCCGTCATCGTACGGCGGAGGATGAACGGCGAGTCGAGGATGGACCGCCGGCCGATCCTCGACGCGCACCGGCGGCGGCTGTGGATCGGCCGCGCGACCGGTCCCGATCACGCTGCGTCAGTCGACCAGCGCCGCGTCCATCGTGACGGTGATCGCCGGCGACAGCGCGCGCGAGATCACGCAGTTGACCTTGGCGTCGTTGGCGATCTGCGCGAAGCGCGCGGCGTCGATGCCCGGCACGCGGGCGCGGGTGACAAGGTGGATCGCGGTGACCGTGGGCTTGCCGTCCGGCATGTCCATCGTGAGCTGCGCCTCGGTCTCGATCGTGTCGGCGGTGATGCCCGCGTTGTTCAGCGTGAACGACAGCGCCATCGTGAAACAGCCGGCGTGTCCCGCGGCGAGCAACTCCTCGGGATTGGTCCCCTTGCCGTCGCCGAAGCGCGCCTTGAACGAGTAGGGCATGTCGCGCAGCGTCCCGCTCTGCGTCGAGACGGTGCCGGAGCCTTCCTTGGTGCTGCCCTGCCAGCGGGCGCTTGCCTTGCGCAGCATGATCGTCTCCTCCGAGTGTCGAACCAAACATTTTATCGCGACTGTGTGAACCGCGTAGCCCGGGTTGAGCTACGCGAAACCCGGGTGAGCGCGACCAGGGCCACGCGTCTGCCCATTGTCGCACGCCCCCCGGGTTTCGCCGCGCTCAACCCGGGCTACAATCGTGCTCGCGCCCGCTGCCGCCCATGACCAAGCCCAGGACCACCCACTTCGACACGCTGTCGCTGCATGCCGGCGCGCGTCCCGATCCCGCCACCGGCGCGCGGGCGACGCCGATCTACCAGTCGTCGTCGTTCGTGTTCCCGGACAGCGACCACGCGGCGGCGCTGTTCAACATGGAGCGCGCGGGCCACGTCTATTCGCGCATCTCCAACCCGACCTGCGCGGTGCTCGAGGAGCGGATCGCCGCGCTGGAAGGCGGCGTCGGCGCCATCGCCGCGGCGAGCGGGCAGGCGGCGCTGCACCTCGCGATCGTGACGCTGATGGGCGCCGGCGGCCACATCGTCGCCTCGCGCGCGCTCTACGGCGGCTCGCACAACCTGCTCGACTACACGCTGCCGCGGTTCGGGATCACGACGAGCTTCGTCGACCCGCGCGACCTCGACGCGTGGCGCGCGGCGATCCGGCCCGAGACGCGCCTGCTGTTCGGCGAGACGCTCGGCAATCCCGGCCTCGACGTGCTCGACGTCCCGCGCGTCGCGGCGCTCGCGCACGACCACGGCCTGCCGCTGCTCGTCGACTCGACGTTCACCACGCCCGTGGCTGATGCAGCCGTTCGCGCTCGGCGCCGACCTCGTGTTCCACTCGGCGACCAAGTTCCTCTCCGGTCACGGCGTGGTCATCGGCGGGTTGCTGGTCGACGGCGGGCAGTTCGACTGGGACGGCGGCGACGGGTCGCCGGCCGCGCAAGGCAAGTTCCCGACGCTCACCGAGCCGTACGCGGGCTTCCACGACATGGTGTTCGCCGAGGAATCGACGACCGCCGCGTTCCTGCTGCGCGCGCGGCGCGAGGGCATCCGCGACTTCGGCGCGTGCATGGCGCCGTTCGTCGCCTTCCAGATCCTGCAGGGCATCGAGACGCTGCCGCTGCGGATGGAGCGCCACGTCGAGAACACGCGCAAGATCGTCGCGTTCCTCGCCGCGCAGCCGCAGGTCGGCGCGATCGGCTATCCCGAGCTGCCGGGGCACCCGGACTCACGAGCTTGCGCAGCGCCTGCTGCCGCGCGGCTGCGGCGCGGTGTTCAGCTTCAACCTGAAGGGGAGCCGGGCGCAGGGCCGCCGCTTCATCGAGACGCTGCGGATCTTCTCGCACCTCGCCAACGTGGGCGACGCGAAGTCGCTGGTCATCCATCCGGCGTCGACCACGCATTTCCGCATGTCGGCCGAGGATCTCGTGCGCGCCGGCATCACCGAAGGCACGATCCGGCTCTCCGTCGGGCTGGAGAATGCCGGACGACCTGATCGAGGACCTGTCGCGGGCGCTGTATGCGGCGGGAAAGGTCTGAGCACGCCATGAACGAATCGGCAGGCGGGGTGCGCGGTGCGGTTGCGCGTCGCCGATAACGACGTCTACGCTTACACCGGCGCGCGCGCGCTCGACGCGGCGCGGCCGACGGTCGTGTTCGTGCACGGCGCGGCCAACGACCACAGCGTCTGGGCGCTGCAGTCGCGCTATTTCGCGCATCACGGCTGGAATGCGCTTGCCGTGGACCTGCCGGGCCACGGCCGCTCCGCAGGCGCAGCGCTGCCGCGGGTGGAGGCGATCGCCGACTGGATCGTGGCGGTGCTCGATGCCGCTGGCGCGGCGAAGGCGGCGCTGGTCGGGCATTCGCTGGGCTCGCTCGCGGTGCTCGACGCCGCCGGCCGCCATGCGGACCGGGTGACCAGGATCGCGCTGCTGGGCCCTGCGGTGCCGATGCCCGTCAGCGACCTCCTCCTCGACGCGGCGAAGGCCGACGACCACGTCGCGTACGAGCTGATCAACGGCTGGTCCTACAGCGCCGGCAGGCAGCTCGGCGGCAACCAGGTGCCGGGCATGTGGATGACCGGCAACGCGATGCGATTGATGGAACGCTCGCGACCGGGCGTGCTGCACGCGGACCTGTCCGCCTGCCACGCCTACGCCGGCGGCCTTGCAGCCGCGGCTGCGGTCCGCTGCCCGGCGCTGGTGATCATCGGCGAGCGCGACCAGATGGCGCCGCCGAAGGGCGCGCAGGCGCTGCGCGCGAGCTCGCCGATGCGCGGACGGTCACGCTCGCCGGCTGCGGCCACTCGCTGATGGCCGAGGAGCCCGACGCCGTGCTGGACGCGCTTGCAGCATTCCTGCCCGTCCTGAGGTGGCCCCGATGCCTGCCGACACGGACGCCGAACGCTCGACGCTGCCCGGGGTGCGCACGGTCGGCGTACTCGCGCCGTTCTCCTGGCTCGCGGCGGGATGGGGCGATTTTCGCGCGCACCCGCTGCCGAGCGCCTTCTACGGCGCCTGCTTCGCGGCGATGGGCTGGCTGATCGCGATCACCTTCCGCCACGCGTACGAATACGTGTCGGCGCTGATCACCGGGTTCTTCCTGGTGGGGCCGTTCCTCGCGATCGGGCTCTACGAGCTCTCCCGCCGGCGCGAGCGGGGCGAGCCGGCGTGGCTCGCGCCGTCGCTCGACGCGTGGCGCCCGAACGTCGGGGCGATCGGGATGTTCGCGCTGGTGCTGGCGGTGATCCTGCTCGTCTGGGCGCGCGCGTCGCTCATCGTGTTCGCGCTGTTCTACACGAGCGAGATGCCGAGCGTGGACCGCTTTATGGAGCAGATATTCTCGCTCGACAACATCGAGTTCCTGTTCGCCTATTTCTGCGTTGGGGGATTCTTCGCGGTGCTGGTGTTCGCGATATCGGTCGTGTCGGTGCCGATGATGCTCGACCGCAACACCGACGGCATCGTCGCCGTGCTGACGAGCCTCAAGACCTTCGCTGCCAACGTGCCCGCGATGATCGTCTGGGGGCTGCTGATCTCCCTGGTGATCGGGGCGGGATTCGCGCTGTTCTTCGTCGGGCTCGTCGTCGCCGTGCCGGTCATCGGCCACGCGACCTGGCACGCGTACCGCGCGCTGGTCGAGTGACCGCGCCGCGCTTCTTCGTAACTGTGCCGCTCGCCGCGGGCATGATCGGCGAAACGATCGCGCTGCCGGAGGCGGCGGCGCATCACGCGACGCGCGTGGTGCGGCTCGCGGTCGGCGATGCGCTGACGCTCTTCGCCGGCGGCGGCGGGGAATACGCGGCGACGATCGCGCGCATCGACAAGCGCGGCACCGCGGCGCGCATCGACGGCTACCAGCCCGTCGAGCGCGAAGCGGCGCTGCCGATCACGCTGGCGCAGGCGATCACCGCCAATGACGCGATGGACTACGCGGTGCGCAAGGCGACCGAGCTCGGTGCGGCGGCGATCCAGCCCCTCGTCACCGCGCGCAGCGCGCCGCTGCCTGCCGGCGAGCGGGGCGAGAAGCGGCGCGCACACTGGCAGCACATCGCGATCGCCGCGTGCGAGCAGTGCGGGCGCAACCGGGTGCCGGACGTCCTCGCCCCGAAGACGTTCGCCGATTGGCTCGCCGGCTGGCGCGGCGGCGGAATCGTGTTCGCGCCGGAGGCGGCGCGCAGCCTCGCGGCGCTGCCGGCGCCGACAGCGCCGATCGCGCTCGTGATCGGGCCGGAGGGCGGGCTGGCCGCAGACGAAGTGGCGGCCGCGGTGCGTGCGGGCTTCGTCGCGGCGCAGCTGGGTCCGCGCGTCCTGCGTGCCGAGACCGCGGCCGTCGCCGCGCTGGCCGCGGTGCACGCGTTGTGGGGAGACTTCCGATGAACGCAAGGCGGTTGTTCCCGGCGCGGGGGGCGCAGGTGTGCTCCGGTCCGGTTGCGGCACTGGCGCTCGCGCTGCTCGCCGGTTGCGCGCAGCCGCCGCCGGCGCCGCTGGCCCCGGTCTCGGGCGTGCGCTACGAGTTCGTCGTGCTCGGCGAGGAGGGCAAGGCGGTCGCGCGCGCCATCACGTCGGATGCGACGTGCCCGACCATCGAGCTCGACGGCCGCGCGCAGCCGATGGACGTGCGCGCACGCCCTGCGCAGTTTCCGGAGCGACCGAAGCGATTCGGATCCGGCAGCGTCAAGGCGGCGGCGTTCCCGGTGCTCGTCTGCGACAAGGCGATTCCGGCCGGCGTGGCGCGCGCCGCGATCGACGGCCGCGCGCTGCCGCTGCCCAAGGCCGCGCCGCAGCGAATCGTGATCCTCGGCGACACCGGCTGCCGGATGGCGGCGTATGGCGACGCGTTCCAGGCGTGCAACGATCCCGCAGCCTGGCCGTTCGCCGCCATCGCGGATTCGGCGGCGGCGGCCGCGCCCGATCTCGTGATCCACGTCGGCGACTATCACTATCGTGAGGAGCCGTGCCCGGCCGGCAACGCCGGGTGTGCCGGGAGCCCGTGGGGCTACGGCTGGGACGTGTGGGAAGCCGACCTGTTCGCGCCGTCGCGCCGGCTGCTGGCGGCCGCGCCCTGGATCGTCGTCCGCGGCAACCACGAGTCCTGCGGTCGCGCGGGACTGGGCTGGTGGCGCTTCCTCGACCCGCGCCCGTTCGACCCGCGCCAGAGCTGCGAGAATCCGGCCGACGATGCAACCGGCGACTACAGCGAGCCCTATGCGGTGCCGGTCACGATGGCGGAGGCCGCGGACACGCAATTCATCGTCTTCGATTCGTCGCTGGTCGGCGTCGCGCCACTCGCGGCGAGCGACCCGATGTATCGCAACTACAAGGTGCAGTTCGAGCGCGCGTTCGCGCTCGCCGCGCGGCGCCCCAACAACTTCTTCTTGCTGCATCACCCGGTCCTCGCCTTCGCCGCCAATCCGGGCCGACCGGAGTCGCCTTACCCGGGCAACGCCGGCCTGCAGTCGGTGCTGGAGACGCTGCACCCGGCCGTGCTGTTTCCGCCGGGCGTGCAGGCGTCGCTGGCCGGCCACAATCACGTCTTCCAGGTGGTCAGTTTCGCCACGCCGCAGCCGGCGCAGTTCGTCCTCGGCAACGGCGGCGACTGGCTGGACGCGAAGCTGCCTGCGCCGTTCCCGCCCGGGCTGACGCCGGCGCCGGGCGCGATCGTCGCCGGCCTGACCGCCATCCGCGAGTTCGGCTTCACGACGATCGAGAGGGACGGCGCCGGGTGGCGCTTCGCGGCGCGGGACGCACGCGGCGCGCCGATGGCGACCTGCACGCTCGGCGGCAGGAACGCGACCTGCGTGACGCCGGGGCGCTGACGGGGCGCCGCCGTCCGGGCGCGGCCCGGTGTCCGCAACCACGGCGCTGAATGCGTAGCCCGGCGTTGAGCGAACGCGAAACCCGGGAAAAGTGGGGTCAGACACTACTTCTTCGGTTGCGATGGTTGCAACGCCTTCGAGACCGGTTGAAAAGTAGTGTCTGACCCCACTTTTCCCGGGTTTCGCGTTCGCTCAACGCCGGGCTACGCACCGGGGCTACGCACCGCGCGTCACGCGGCGAGCTTGAGCGCCAGCGAGCGCAGGTCGTCCCAGGGGTTGCCGCGGCCGATGCCCTTGGCCAGCGCGTCGAGCGTGGCGAGCGATCGCAGCATCGGCGCGATCGCCTTCGCCTTGACCCGCCGCGCCGCGCGCTCGAGCGCGGCCTGCCGCTTGCCCCAGACGCGCGCGTTCTTCACCGCCGCCGCGAGCGGCACGCCCGAGGCGGTCGCCTCGAGCACCGATGCGAGCGCGTGGATGTCCTCGCCCAGCTGCCAGAGCAGCAGCGGAATGCCTTCGCCCTCGGCCTCCAGCCCGGCGAGGATCTTCACCGTGCGCGCCGCGTCGCCGGCGAGCCAGGCTTCGGAGAGCTGGAAGACGTCGTGGCGCGCGACGTCGGCGACCGCCCGCTCGACGGCGTCGTACGCGATCTCGCCCTCGTCGTGCAGCAGGCCGAGCTTCTCGACCTCCTGCCGCGCCGCGAGCAGGTTGCCCTCGCAGCGCTCGGCGAGAAACGCCAGCGTCTCCGGCCCGACGCGCTGCTGCTGCCGCGCGAGGCGCGCCGCGATCCACGCCGGCAGCTCGTCGCGCTCGAGCGGATACACGGCGATCGCGACCCCGGCGTCGGCCAGCGCGGAGAACCACGCGCTCGACTGCGTCGCGCGGTCGACCTTGGGCAGCGTGACCAGCAGCATGCTGTCCGGATTCGGGTGCCGCGCGCAGGCCTCGAGCGCCTTGGCGCCCTCGACGCCCGGCTTGCCCGAAGGAATGCGCAGGTCGATCAACTTGCGCGCGCCGAAGAGACTCAGGTTGGCGTTGGCGCCGACGAAGGCGTCCCACTTGAAACCCTGCTCCACCACCAGCACCTCGCGCTCCTCGCAGCCGGCGCGGCGCGCCGCGGCGCGGATCGCATCGCCGGCCTCGATCGCGAACAGCGGCTCGTCGCCGTGGATGACGTAGGTCGGCGCGAGCGTCTTCGCGAGATGCGCGGCGAGCTGGTTGTGACGGAGGTCCATTCGCGACCGGTGAGTGTGGATGGCCCGGCGTAGGTGCGTAGCCCGGCGTCGAGCGGCGCGAAACCCGGGGCCACCGTGGCCATCGCCACGACCACCCGGGCTTCGCCCCGCTCAACGCCGGGATAAGTAGGGTCAGACACTACTTTTCGACGGCTTTCGAAGGCATTGCCTCCGCGGTTCCCGAGAAGTAGTGTCTGACCCTACTTATCCCGGCTTCCTCGCCGCCTGCAGCCGGCGCACGATCTGCTGCACGGCGTCGGTCTGCATGTCGCGCAGGAGGCGCTGCTCCTGCGCTTCGCGCGCCAGCACCTCGGACTCGTTGAACGTGTAGCTGCGGCGGATGGCGATCTCGCCGGCGGGCAGCCAGTCCTGGCCCGCCGCGTCGTGGACGTTGAAGCTCACGCGCTTGGTGAGCACGTATTCGCGCACCCGGCCGCCGCTGGACAGCGACAGCACGCCCTTGTCGTCGACGACGCTGGTGATGTCGAGGATCGCCTGCGCGTCGGCCGGCGCGGCGACGAGGCGCGTATGTCCGCCGCTGTCGAGCGTGCGGTTCAGCTCGATCACGATGGGCGCCGAGGGCGGTCCGCTGATGTAGAGCGTCGAGAACGCATAGGTCACGTCGCCGCGCAGGTGAAAGCCGCAACCCGCGGCTGCGATCGCGATGGCGAGCCCGAGGAAAAGCGAGCGCATAACGGGCCGGCGCGCGGGCGAAGCGCCGCAGGCGGCGGGGCCGCCGGACGCGGCGCGCAGCGCTGCGCTGCGGTCAGACGACCACATTGACGAGCCGCCCCGGCACCACGATGACCTTCCTGATCGCCGCGCCGCCGGCGTGCCTGCCGACTTCGTCGCTGGCGCGCGCCGCCGCCTCGATCGCGGCGTTGTCGGCGCCCGCCGGCACGCGCAGCTTGCCGCGCAGCTTGCCGTTGACCTGCAGCACCAGCTCGATCTCGTCCTGCTGCAGCGCCGCCGGGTCGACCCGCGGCCAGGGCGCGTCGAGCAGCGGCCCGTGCTCCTGCGCGAACCCGAGCTCGTCCCACAATGCGCAGCCGATGTGCGGGACGACCGGATAGAGCACGCGCACGAGGACCGACGCGCCTTCGCGCAGCAGCGCCGCGGCGCCCGCGGCGGACGCCGGCACCGCTTCGAGGGTGTTCAGCATCTTCATCCCGGCCGAGACGACGGTGTTGTACTGGATGCGTTCGTAGTCGTACTGCGCCTGCTTCAACGTGAGGTGCAGCTCGCGCCGCGCCGCCTTGACCGGGGCGGCGGCGTCGCGCCAGTCGAACGCGCCCGCGGCCGCGGCGATCGCCGGCGCGTGCGCCTGCCCGAACGTCCACAACCGGCGCAGGAACCGGTGCGCGCCCTCGACCCCGGCGTCGGACCACTCGAGCGTGGCCTCGGGCGGCGCGGCGAACATCACGAAGAGACGCGCGGCATCCGCGCCGTAGCGGTCGATCATGTCCTGCGGGTCGACACCGTTCAGCTTCGACTTGGACATCGTGCCGACACCGCCGTACTCGACCGGCAGGCCGTCGGCCTTCGACCGCGCACCGGTGACGTGCCCCGACGCATCGTGCGTCGTTTCGACACTCTCCGGCGCGATGTAGTCGATGCCGCCCTTCTCGGTGCGCCGGAAGTAGATGTGGTTGAGCACCATGCCCTGCGTCAGCAGGCGCGTGAACGGCTCGTCCATCTTCGCGAGGCCCATGTCGCGCATAACCTTGGTCCAGAAGCGCGCGTAGAGCAGGTGCAGGATCGCGTGGGTGATGCCCCCGATGTACTGGTCCATCGGGTTCCAGAAGTCGTTGCGCGCGTCCACCATCGCCGGCGCGCCGTCGACGGCCGCGTCCGGGCACGCGTAGCGCATGTAATACCACGACGAGTCGACGAAGGTGTCCATCGTGTCGGTCTCGCGCTTCGCCGGCTGCCCGCAGTTCGGGCACGCGCAGTTGACGAAGTCGGCGCGCTTCGCGAGCGGGTTGCCGCTGCCGTCGGGCACGCAGTCCTCGGGCAGCACCACCGGCAGTTGGTCGTAGGGCACCGGCACGTCGCCGCAGCCCGGGCAGTGGACGATCGGGATCGGCGTGCCCCAGTAGCGCTGGCGCGAGATGCCCCAGTCGCGCAGGCGGAACGTCGTCTGCCGCTCGCCGAGCCCGAGTGCTCCGAGGTCGGCGGCGATGGCGTCGACCGCCTTGGGGTACGGCAGGCCGTCGTACTTGCCGCTGTTGACGCAGACGCAGCGCTCCTTGTCCTCGTACCAGGCCTGCCAGGCGTCGGTCGAGAAGCGCTCGCCGTCCACTGCGGTGACCTGCCGGATCGCGAGCCCGTACTTCAGCGCGAACGCGAAGTCGCGCTCGTCGTGCGCCGGAACGCCCATCACCGCGCCGTCGCCGTAGCTCATCAGCACGTAGTTGCCGACCCACACCGCGACCTTGTCGCCGGTCAGCGGATGCGTGACGAAGAGGCCCGTCGGCATCCCCTTCTTCTCCATCGTCGCCATGTCGGCTTCGATGACGCTGCCGCGGCGGCATTCGTCGAGGAACGCCGCGAGCGCCGGATTGCCCTTCGCCGCGTGCGTCGCGAGCGGGTGCTCGGCCGCCACCGCGCAGAACGTGACGCCCATGATGGTGTCGGCGCGCGTCGTGAACACGTACATGCGGCCGCCGCCGATCGGCTGGCCATCATCGCCGACGATCGCGTGCGGAAACGCGAAGCGCACCCCCACGCTCTTGCCGATCCAGTTGGCCTGCATCGTCTTCACGCGCTCGGGCCAGCCGGGCATGCGGTCGAGGTACGAGAGCAGCTCCTCGGCGTACTGCGTGATGCGCAGGTAGTACATCGGGATCTCGCGCTTCTCGACCGGCGCGCCCGAGCGCCAGCCGCAGCCGTCGATGACCTGCTCGTTGGCGAGCACCGTCATGTCGACCGGATCCCAGTTGACCACCGCGGTCTTCTTGTACGCGATGCCCTTTTCCAGCATCTTGAGGAAGAACCACTGGTTCCAGCGGTAGTACGCGGGGTCGCAGGTGGCGAGCTCGCGCGACCAGTCGATCGCCCAGCCCATCGCCTGGCACTGCACCTTCATGTAGGCGATGTTCTCGTAGGTCCAGCGGGCGGGCGGCACCTTGTTCTTCATCGCCGCATTCTCGGCGGGCAGGCCGAAGGCGTCCCAGCCCATCGGCATCAGCACGTTCCAGCCGCTCATCCGCAGCTGGCGGTACATCATGTCGTTGATCGTGTAGTTGCGCACGTGCCCCATGTGCAGCTTGCCCGAAGGGTAGGGCAGCATCGACACGCAATAGAACTTCTTGCGGTCCGGGCGCTCGACGGCGCGGTAGGCGTCGGCGGCCTTCCATGCGCTTTGCGCGCGGGCTTCGATCTCGGCGGGGTTGTACGGCTTCATCTGGTGGCGTCGCGGGAGGGCAAGATGGCCGGCTGCGGTCATCGTGGCGCACAAAAGTTCGATTATACCGGCCGCGCCGACGCGCGCCGCGCATCCCGGGTCGAGCGCGGCCCGGGTTGACCGTAGCCCGGGTTGAGCAAGGCGAAACCCGGGTGAGCGGAGCAGCGGCCACCCATGCCCCGCGCGTGCACGTACGCTGCCGCACAGACGGCACCTCGAGCTGATGGTCCAATGGCTTCCGTGCTTCTGCTCCCCAGAAGCCCGTTAACCCCTGGAGTCCAAAATGTATATCGGCGGCGGCGTCCTTCTCCTGATCGTCCTGTTGCTCGTGTTCTTCCGTTGAACCCTTGCGCGCATCCGACACCTCGCGCCGCCCGGAACTTGGGCGGTCGCGGGGGATGACGGATACAGCGAAGAGCGCTCCCGACGCGCTCAGCGCCGACGAGTTGAGTTGAGACGCGGGCGCTCGGCAGCCCACACGCAGGGCGGCACTGGCGTATAGTCACGCCGGCATTCGCCCCGGTGGCGATGCGGCCCGGCGGCCCCTTCGCCGCCCTCACTATGCGTCCATGAAGATTCCCAAGAGACTGCAGCCGCTGCTCGACGATGGCCTGATCGACGGCGTCGTGCGGCAGCTGATGAGCGGCAAGGAAGCGATGGTGTTCGTCGTGCGCTGCGGCGACGACACGCGCTGCGCGAAGGTCTACAAGGAAGCCGACAAGCGCGCGTTCCGGCAGGCCGTCGACTACACCGAGAACCGCAAGACGAAGAACAGCCGCCAGGCGCGGGCGATGGCCAAGGGCACCCGTTTCGGGCGCAAGGCGACCGAGGAGGCGTGGCAGAACGCCGAGGTCGATGCGCTGTACCGGCTGGCCGCGGCCGGCGTGCGCGTGCCCAGGCCGTACAACTTCCACGAGGGCGTGCTGCTGATGGAGCTCGTCACCGACGAGCACGGAGAAGCCGCGCCGCGCTTGAACGATGTGGAGTTCACCGCGGACGAAGCGCGAGCCTGCCACGACCGGCTGCTCCGCGAAGTCGTGCGGATGCTCTGCGCCGGCGTCGTGCACGGCGATCTGTCGGAATTCAACATCCTGGTCGGCGGTGACGGCCCGGTGATCATCGACCTGCCGCAGGCGGTGGACGCGGCCGGCAACAACCACGCGCCGAAGATCCTCGAGCGCGACGTGGCGAACCTGCGCAACTATTTCGGCCGCTACGCCCCCGAACTGCTGGCCACCCACTACGGCAAGGAAATCTGGGCGTTGTTCGAGGTCGGGGAACTGCAGCCCGACTCGCCGCTCACCGGCCGCTTCGAGCGCGTCGAGAAGGCGGTCGATCTCGAAGGCGTGCTGCAGGAGATCGACGACGCCCGCTTCGAGGAAGCCGCGCGCAGGCAGCGCCTGCAGGACGTGACCTAGCCCGGTGTCGAGCCGCAGGCGAAACCCGGGTGGTTGTGGCGATTGCCCCGACTGCGATTGCCCCGGGTTTCGCTGCGCTCAACCCGGGCTACGGTCCGGGTGCCCGAGCCTGGCCGCTGCGCGCTGCCCTATCTGCGCACGCCTGAGAAGGTGACGTACTCCTGGCACCCGCCCTCGATCGAGGCCAGCCAGCGCCCCTCGATGCCCAGCGACGTGCTCTTCAACTCCGACAGCGTCGCCGTCACCGAGCGCACGTCGTTGCAGACGTAGGCCGCGTCGGTCATGTGATTGATGTTGCCGGTCTGGGTCAGGGGGCCGGCGAAGGTGCAGAGCAATCCGCTGTCGATCGGGACTGCGATCTGGAGGCGGCCGGGGGCGGTTTCGATGACCTCGATTTCCGCGTACCTGTAGGTGAGGGCGTTGCGCTCAGCTGCCAGGCACCCGCTCACGTCCATCCGCAGGGCGCCGACGTAGGAACCGTCCAATGCGCTGGCGACCAGGTTCTGGCGCTGGATGTCCTTGCTCACGAACTTGTCGAACACGCGGTAGCTGAAGTTGCCGGTGGCGGGGCTGTCCGGCCGAAACGTCGCGGTGCCGGCCACCTGCCGGGTCACGAGGCCGGTGTCATAGGCGGCCGCGGCGAAATAGGGGCCGGTGGTGACGATCACGTCGCCGACGTAGTTCCCGTTGCTCGCGAGGTACAGGTTGGCTGTGATGAAGGTGGGGGTGTTGTCGACGTCGTAGATGAACGTCGTCGCGAAGATGAAATCGTCGGTCTGCACGAAATTCACGCCCCAGCCGGACTGCGCGGGGTCCCACCAGATGTCGGTGTAGAGGGTCGCTTGCGCCGGCGCAACCGCGCCGGCAAGCGCCATGATCAGCAGCAGTCGTTTCCACATAGCAGTTCTCCAACAGGACGGTTCCAGCGTGCGGGCGGCGGCAGCGAAGGCTGCGCGCGCGTGCAGCAGAACCCAAGTCTGGAGCAATCAGCGCGCCGGGTCTGTGCGATGCCGAACAGACCGCGAAATGCCTGCGGCACGCGCCGGATGCGCCTGCGCGAATTGCAGCGCCAGGTCCAGCGTGGCCATGAATTCGCCGACCTTGATCGGCTTGGTGAGATAGCGGAAGAACCCCGCCTGCAGGCCCTTCTCGATGTCGCGGGGTATCGCGTTGGCGCTGAGCGCGATCACGGGGATGTGCGCCGTCGCCGGGTCGTCGACCAGGATCCGCAGCGCCTCGATGCCGCAGATCCCCGGCAGATTGATGTCCATCAGGATGACGTCCGGCAGCGACGCGCGCGCGATCGCGATGCCGCCGTCGCCGTCGCGCGCGCTCAGCAGGCGGATGTCGGGCCGGCGCGCGATCAGATCCTCCACCAGCATCAGGTTGGCCGGGTTGTCCTCGACGTAGAGCAGCGTGTGCAGATGCGCGCCGGCCGGGACCCGCGCCGCAGCGGCAGCCGCGGGTTGGGCTGCTCCGGCGGCATGCTGAGGTTCCGTCGTGAGGTCGAGCTCGATCCAGAAGACGCTGCCCTTGCCGACCGTGCTTTCCACGCCGATGATGCCGCCCATCAGCTCGATCAGCCGCTTGCACACCACCAGCCCGATGCCGGTGCCTTCCTCGACGCTTGCGGCCTGCCCGAGGCGGTTGAACGGCTGGTAGAGCTGCGCGATCTCGACGGCGGTCATTCCTTCCCCGGTGTCGGTGACCCGGATGCGAATGCGCCCCGGCGCGCGCGCGGTGCAGTCCACGATGACCGTTCCGCTGGCCCGGTTGTACTTGATCGCGTTGGACAGAAGGTTGATGAGAACCTGCTTCACCCGTATCCGGTCGGCCCGGATGAAGCACGGCACGTCGAACCGGGGAAAGACCACGTCGATGCCGCGCTTCTTCGCCTGCGGCTCGATCATGGCCTGGGACTCCTGCATCACGTCCGCCAGCGACGTCGGCTCCAGCGACAGCGAGAGCTTCCCCGACTCGATGAGCGCGAGATCGAGGATCTCGTTGATGAGCTCCAGCAGGTACCACCCCGCCTGGAGAATCTGGTCGAGGCTTCGTTTCTGGGAGACTGTCAGCGGCGGCGATCCGGATTCCATGAGCTGGGCGAACCCGAGGATCGCGCCCAGCGGCGTGCGCAGCTCGTGGCTCATGCTGGAGAGGAAATCCGATTTCGCGAGGTTGGCCTTCTCCGCGGCCGCCATGGCGCTCTCGAGCTCGACGTTCTTCTCCTGCAGCACCTGGTCGAGGCGCTTCCTCTCCGTGACGTCGCGCGCGCCGGCAAACACGCCCTGCAGCTTGCGGTCGCGGTCGTAGAACGTGGTCGCGTTGTAGGACACGTCGGTCTCCTTGCCGTCGCGCGCCCGCGCGGTGAGCTCGTAGTCGGTGACTTTCTTTTCGCTCAGCACGCGCTTGATGCCCGCCTCGGCACGCTCCGGATCGGTGAAGTAGTTCTTGAACGGCGCGCCGATCAGCTCGTCGCGGGTGCAGCCGGTGAGCGCCTCCATCTGCTTGTTGACGTCGGTGATGATGCCGGCGGGATCGGTCGTCATCAGCGCGTCGATGTTGGATTCGATCAGCGAGCGCGTGTAGAACTGCTGGTCGCGCAGGCGCTGGTCGAGCTGCTTCTGCTCGGCCTCGATCTCCTTGCGCGCCGTGTTGTCGGTGCCGATCAGCAGGTAGCCGATGATGGCGTCCTGCGCGTCGCGCAGCGCCGTGACCGACACGATGGCCGGAAAGCGGCTGCCGTCCTTGCGGATGTAGGTCAGCTCGTAGATGTCTTCGATGCCGCGCGAGGCCTTGAACACCAGCGCCTCGAAGCCCGGCGTGATCGGCGTCGAGAGCTCGATGCTCAATGCCTTGGCGCGCCCGATCACCTCCTGCGGGTCCGAGATGTCCGCCGGCGTGATCCTGTTCATCACGTCGGCGGCCGCGTATCCCAGCATGCGCTCGGCGCCGACGTTGAAGATCTGGATGACGCCCTTCTCGTCGGTGGCGATGCTCGAGAAATTGGCGCTGTTGAGAATCGCGTTCTGCAGGGCGCCGGTCTTGAGCAGGGCCTCCTGGCGGCGGACCTCGGTGATGACAGCTGCCTTGCCTTCGTCGTCGGCAAGGGCGGATCGTAGATTCTCGTCGGACACCGTCGACCTCGGGTTGGCGCGGCAGGATGAATGGGGAGGCGCCGGGCGGCCGTCGCGGGCCGGCGACGCCCCGGCGTCGCGCGCTAGGCGACGGCCTCGGCGGCGTCCTGGCGGTACCGGACGTCGGAGAGCAGGCGGTGCATCTCCTTCCTGACGACGGCGTAGCATTCGCAGGCGCCGCTCTCCAGGCCGGATCGCTCGAGCACCGCGATGTGCCCGCGGCGGTACTGGATGACGCCGGCACGCTGCAGCTTGCCGGCGGCTTCGGTGATGCCTTCGCGGCGCACGCCGAGCGCGTTGGCGACGAGCTCCTGCGTCATGACCAGCTCGTTCGACGGCATGCGATCGAGGGTCAGCAGCAGCCATCGGCACAATTGCTGCTCGATCGAATGGTGCCGGTTGCAGGCCGCGGTCTGGCACATCTGCGTCAGCAGCGCCTGCGTGTAGCGCAGCAGCAGCTGCTGGACGATCCCGCCGCGGCCGAATTCCTCCTTCAGGAGCTTTGCCGGCAGGCGGTAGCCGTGGCCGGCGGTCTGCACGACCGCGGAGCTCGGTGTGGTCTCGCCGCCCATGAACAGCGAGATGCCGAGGATCCCTTCGTTGCCGACCCCGGCGATCTCCGCCGACGACCCGCACTCCATGACGTAGAGCAGCGACACGATGGCGGTCGTGGGGAAATAGACGTGCTGCAGCCGGCCGCCCGGCTCGTAGAGCGTATCGCCGAGGCGCATCGGCACGAGCTCCAGATGCGGGGCGAGGCGCTCGAATTCTGCCGGAGGCATTGCGGCGAGCAGATGGTTGTGACCGGGGCTGTGCGGTGCCGACCGGGCGGCCTGTTGAAGGGACATGGTCTATTTCCCGTCCGTCAGTTCCACGCCGATGCCGCGGTACCCGATGAACCGGGATGCCCGATTGAACATCGGCTCCCCGCTAACCCGGAACTTCTGGTCCGAACCGTCGGCATTGGTGCGGCTGAAGATGAAATCGAGGAACGGTTGGCGGTCGGCGATCCGTGCCTGGAGGGCGGCGCGCTCCACCTCGTTCCAGCCCGCCGCGGCGTCCTCGTCCGGCGCGCCGACGAAGGTGTCGACGCGCAGTCCCAGCATCTCCAGGACCGGGCCGGAGACCTTGGTGAAATTGCCCTGCTCGTCCTGCTCCCAGTACCAGTCGGACGCGAGCTCGGTCAGGCTGCGGTAGCGCGCTTCGCTCTCGCGCAGCTCGGCCGTGCGCTCCTGCACGGTCTTCTCCAGCATCCTGTTGTAGTTCTCGAGCTCCTTGTAGAGCAGCCGCACTTCCAGCATGTTGTGGATGCGCGTCTTGACTTCGAGCAGGTCGAACGGCTTGCTGATGAAGTCCTTGGCGCCGGCCTGCAGCGCGCGCAGCTTGTGCCCCGGCTGCGCCGTGAGCACGATCACCGGGAGGTAGCTGTCGGCGTCGTTGGTCTTGAGGCCCTCCATCACGTGGAAGCCGTCCATGCCGGGCATCTGCAGGTCGAGCAGGATCAGGTCGTACTGGTTCTTGCGATGCAGCGCGCAGACCTCCCGCGAGTTCATCGTCGAGGTGACGCGGGTGTAGCCGGCCTCGCCCAGCAACTGCTCGAGCAGCCGGACATTGGGCTCCTGGTCGTCGACGATCAGGATGCTGGCGTTGAGAACGTCCGGTGCGCTCACCATCATTGCTTTGCCTCCCGATTGGCGCGGGGCGATTTCGTCTGCGCGAACTTCAGTGCCACGTCCAGCGTATCCATGAACTCGTTGACCTTGATCGGCTTGGTGAGGTAGCGGAAGAATCCCGCTTCCAGGCCCTTCTCGATGTCGCGCGGAATCGCATTGGCGCTCAACGCGACCACCGGAATGTGCGTCGTCGCCGGGTCGTCGGCCAGGATGCGCAGCGCCTTGACCCCGCTGATGCCCGGCAGGTTGATGTCCATCAGGATCACGTCCGGCAGCGACGCGCGGGCGATCGCGACGCCGCTCAAGCCGTCCCTCGCGGTGAGCAGGCGGATGTCGGGCCGGCGCGCGACGAGATCCTCGACCAGCATCAGGTTGGCGGGGTTGTCCTCGACGTAGAGCAGCGTGTGCAGAGGTGCGTCGGTGCCAACCTGCGCCTGGGAGCGGACCGGCGTTCGGGCGGTGCCGGCGACGACGCGTGGCCCGGCCGTGAGGCCCAGCTCGATCCAGAACACGCTGCCCGTCCCGACGGTGCTCTCCACGCCGATGACGCCCCCCATCAGCTCGATCAGCCGCCTGGACACGACCAGGCCGATGCCGGTGCCCTCCTCGCCGTTGGCCTCCTGTCCCAGGCGGTTGAACGGCTGGAACAGCTGCGCGAGCTTTTCCGCGGACAATCCCTCCCCGGTATCGGTGACACGGATGCGGATGCGTCCCGGCGTGCTCGTGAGAAAGTCGACGACGACCGTTCCGCCTTCCCTGTTGTACTTGATCGCGTTGGACAGCAGGTTGATCAGCACCTGCTTCACCCGCGTCCGGTCGCCCGCGACGAAGCACGCCGTCTCGAACACGGGAAAGCGCACGCCGATGCCGCGCTTGCGCGCCTGCGGCTCGATCATGGCCTGGCATTCGAGCAGCACGTCGGAGAGCGAGCTCGGTTCGAGCGACAGCGACAGCTTTCCCGACTCGATCAGCGAGAGGTCGAGGATTTCGTTGATCAGATCCAGCAGGTACCACCCGGCATGCAGAATCTGGTCGATGCTTCGCTTCTGGGAGACCGTGGGCAGCGGCGTGCCGGACTCGATCAGCTGCGCGAAGCCGAGGATCGCGGAGAGCGGCGTGCGCAGCTCGTGGCTCATGCTGGAGAGGAAATCCGATTTCGCGAGGTTGGCCTTCTCCGCGGCGGCCATGGCGTTCTGGAGCGCCAGCTCGCCCTGCTTGCGCACCGAGTTGTCGGTGCCGATCAGCAGGTAGCCGATGATCGCGCCGTAGTCGTCGCGCAGCGCGGTGATCGAGACGATCGCGGGAAAGCGGCTACCGTCCTTGCAGATGTAGGTGAGCTCGTAGATGTCCTCGATCCCGCGCGACGCCTTGAACGCGAGCGCCTCGAAGCCCGGCGTGATGGTCGTCGCGAGCTCGGCGCTCAGCGCCTGCGCGCGCGCCGTCACCTCCTCCGGATCGTGGATGTCGCTGGGGTTGATCTTGTTCACCACCTCGGCCGCCAGATAGCCCAGCATGCGCTCGGCGCCGACGTTGAAGAGCTGGATGATCCCCTTCTCGTCGGTGGCGATGATCGAGAAGTTGGCGCTGGTGAGGATGGCCGTCTGCAGGGCGCCCGTCTTGAGCAGCGCCTCCTGGCGCCGCACCTCGGTGATGCTGGCGGCGTTGAAAGCAGCGGCGCGAATGACGGAATCGTTTCCTTTTTCGAACATGCAGAGCCTCCTCGACCCAGACAGCACAGAATGTTGCCCCCTCCTGCGCGGCAAGTCTGTTCGACAGCGCACATAGGCCGGGCCGGATTCGACCGAGCAACGCGTCGGAGTCTGTGCGCCAACGAACAGACCCAGGCAGGCATTGCGCCTATATTACGTACCAGAGGGAAAACGCCCCCCCCGGAAACACCCCGCGGGCTCTGCGCATCGTCAGTGCGCCGGACCTTGGGGCCGGGAAAACCCGAACCACAAGGAAACACCATGTCCAAGCTGATGATCGCACTGTTTGTCACCGCCGGGCTGGGCTTTGCCGTACCCGGCATGGCGCAGACCAACTTCCTCAAGCCGGTCTCGACGTCGATGTCGAAGGACGGCTACGTGACGGCGAAGAAGAACGCCGACGCCCAGTACAAGGTCGACGCCAATGCCTGCGCGTCGCTCTCCGGCAACGCGAAGGACATCTGCATCGCGGAGGCCAAGGGCAGGGACAACGTCGCCAAGGCGGATGCGGCAGCCGCCTACCAGAACACGCCCAAGGCGCGCGAAGCGGCGCGCGTCGCCCACGCCCAGGCGATCTACGCCGTCGCCCTCGAGAAGTGCGACGACCTGGCGGGTAACCGCAAGGATGTCTGCGTGAAGGAAGCCAAGGCCGAATTGGTCAAGGGCAAGGCCAACGCCAAGGTCGACCGTGTTGCCGCCGACACCAACAAGGACGCGGCGGTGAAGCAGGCGGAAGCCAGCAAGGAAGCCAGCGCCGACAAGCGCGACGCGGAATACAAGGTGGCGATCGAGAAGTGCGACGCTCTCGCCGGCGCCGCGAAGGACGCCTGCGTCGGCAGCGCGAAGGTGCAGTTCGGCAAATCCTGAGTTCGATGCAAGCCCCCCACGGAGCCCGCTCTCGCGGGAGACGTGTGGCATCGGGGAAACGCGGCCGGGGAAATTCTCCCGGCCGTTTTTCCCGGCAGCGCGCAGTGAATCAAGGAGGCCATACAGATGACGACCGCTCGAAACCGGGTAGCCAACCGGGTGCTGGCAAGCATCCCCGCGGAGGAATATCGGCGCCTGGCGGCCGCGCTCGAGCCGATTGCGCTTGACTTCGGGGACGTGCTCTACGAACCGGGGAAGCCGATCCGGTATGTCTACTTCCCCCTCAACTCCCTCATTTCCCTGCTTACCGCCGTGGACAAGAAACGCACGCTCGAGGTCGGGATGGTCGGCAACGAAGGCATGGCCGGGATGCCGTTCATCCTGGGCATCGGCGTATCCGGCGTGCGCGCGATCGTCCAGGGTGCCGGCGATGCGTTGCGCATGTCCGCGGCGCCCTTCCGCATCGAATTCGATCGCAATCCGGCGCTGAAGGACGCGCTGTACCGGTATACCTATGCGCTGATGGCGCAGATATCGCAAACCGCCGCCTGCAACCGCTTCCATGAAGGGGAGGAGCGCCTGGCACGATGGCTGCTCATGACCCGCGACCGCGTGGGGTCCGACTCGTTTTCCCTGACGCATGAGTTCCTGGCGCACATGCTGGGCCTGCGGCGCGAAGGGGTCACGGAAGCGGCCAGCGCGCTCAAGTGCCGCGGGCTGATCGATTACACCCGGGGCAAGATCCACATTCTGGACGGGAAACGACTCCAGGCGTCGTCGTGCACGTGCTATCAGATCGTGAAGAAGGTGTACGAGCGCGCGCAGAAGTAGCCCGGGTCGACCTGACGGCGACCAAGGACTTGGACGTGAAGTCAACGGGTGTCGTCACGCCGGATCTGGTTGATGGCGCCACGCGCGCGACCTCCTGACCGGTCAATCCGTCCTTGTCACCGGCGCCAGCGGCTTCATCGGCACGCACCTGGTCCGCCGGCTGGTCGCGGGCGGCTGCCGCGTGTCCTGCCTGGTTCGCGCGGCGTCGCGCGTCGACGAATTGCGAGCGACGGGCGCGCAACTCATCGTCTGCGACGTCGCCGATCGCGCGGGAGTCGCGCACGCCATCGCATCGTCGAACGCCCGCCTCGTGTTCCATCTCGCCGGATTGGTCCGGGCGATGCGCGCGGGAGACTTCGCGCGGGTGAACGAAGGGGGCGTCGAGGTGGTCGCGCAGGCGTGCGCCGACCAGCCGGAGCGTCCGGTCCTGCGTGCTGGTCTCGTCGCTCGCGGCGGCGGGGCCCTCCGCGGACCGGCCGCGCGTCGAGAGCGACGCGCCGATGCCGATCTCGGACTTACGGCCGCAGCAAGCGCGCCGGCGAGAAGGCAGCCATGAGGCACGCCGCTGCGTTGCCCATCACCATCGTGCGACCCAGCGTCGTGTTCGGCGCCGGCGACCAGGGGATGCTCCAGGCTGTGGAGGCCGATCGCGCGATCGGGATTGCACGTCGTCGCCGGCGCTGGCGACCATCGCGTATCGCTCGTCGCCGTGGCGGATCTCGTCCAGTGCCTCGTGCTCGCGGCGGAGCACGGCGAGCGGCTCGCTCCCGGCGTCCCGGGACGAGGCATCTACTTCGCCGCCGCGGAGGATCTTTCGCACGTCGACCTCGGCATCGCGTTCGCGCGGGCGCTCGGGAAGCCGCCGCCCCGCGTTCTCCGCCTGCCAGGATGGTCGCTGCGGACGATCGGACGATTCGGCGACGCGATCTCGCAAATCCGCCGGCGCCCGGTCTGGGTCGGCAGCGACAAGGTCCGCGAGATTCTGGCCGGCTCGTGGACGTGCTCGTCGGAGAAGGCGCGCACGCAGCTCGGCTGGTCGCCGGCGGCCCCGCTCGCCGATCGGCTTCGCGAAACCGCACGGTGGTACCGCGAGGCGGGCTGGGTTTGAGGGGGCGTGGCTCCGGCGCACGCGGCGAATCGATGCCCCGCCGCGACACGCCCGCTGGCCGGCAGCGCCGTGCCGCTACAGCTCGCGGTCGTAGATCCGGTACGTCTTGGCGAGCTTCGTTCCGAGCTTGCGCAACGTCCCGCGCGAGCTGTCGTTGCTCTCGAGCACCCAGGAGAACTCCCAGCTCTTGAGGCCCCACGGCTTGGCGGATTCGACGAGGCGATCGAGCAGCACGATCGCCATGCCCGACTGCTGGTACCCGGGCACCATCGTCATGGCCATCGCCCGCGCGACGTTGATCCGCTTGCGCCCCCACATCAGCCGGAAGATGCCGAACGGGAACAGCCGGCCGTCGAGCTTGCGGATGATCTGGTTGTAGTCGAGCAGCGCCAGCACGGCGCCGACCGCCTTGCCGTCGACCATCGCGAACGCGGCGAATTCCGGCGCGATGATCTGTCCCAGCTCGGTGGCGATGTGCTTCACCTCGCCCTCCTGCAGCGGCGTGAAGCCCCAGGTGCCCTCGAGCGCGCGGTTGTAGATCTCCAGGAACGTCCTGATCTCCGCGGCGAAGCGCTTGCGATCGAACCGGCGCACCGACGAAGTCGTCGCCTTCGAGCACCGACATGACGGCGGGCTTGTAGCGATCGACCAGCTTCGCGAGCAGCGCCACGTCCATCTCGTAGGCGTACAGGTCCTGCGCCTTGGCGAATCCGCAGGCCTCGATCAGCGCGCGCGTAGTACGGCGGGTTGTAGGTCATCAGGAACACCGGCGGGCTGGTGAAGCCGTCGACGAGCAGCCCGCAGGTGTAGTTGAGCGACGGATTGACCGGTCCGCGCCAGGCGGTCATGCCGCGCTGCAGGAGCCATGCGCGGCCGGCCGCGAACAGCGCCTGCGCGACCGCGAGGTCGTCGACGCATTCGAAGAAGCCGAAGAACCCGCGCTTTTCCTCGTACTTGGCATTGTGGATGTCGTTGACGAATACGGCGACCCGCCCGGCCGGCTTGCCGTCGCGCTCGGCGAGCAGCGTCACCATCTCCGCGTGGTCGAAGAAGGGGTGCCGCCCCCAGCCCAGCAGCAGGCGCTCCTGCGACAGGATCGGGGGGACCCAGTTCGGGTCGTTGCCGTAGATCGTCCACGGGAGCCGCTGGAAGCGGCGCCGATCCAGCCAGGACCGCGCTTCGCGGACGGTGATCGCGCCGGTCATGGCAGAGGCCCGTCGGCTAGGACGCGCCGGCACACGGCGGCGATGTTCGCCGCCGCGGCGTTGTTCTGCACCGGCATCAGCCCGCGCAGGTCGTCGTCGGGAAAGTCCGAATAGGTCTCCTTGCCGAGCGCGAGGCCGACGAACACCGTCGAGGAGTAGCGGGTGACCAGCACGTCGCAGTTCGCGATCATCTCCTCGGCGCTGCCGTCCCTGAACGTCAGCGCGCCCGGCGCGTGCTCGCGCACTTCCCGCTCGGCCCGCGCCATGTCCTCGTTCGGATGGAACTTGAAGATCATCGGACGCCCGTTGGCGAGCGCGAAGGCATTGCGGATGAACGCGGGCCGGTTCTCGCCGCGGAAGATCTCGCGCAGCGGCGACGTGCAGACGAGGACGTAGTGCCGGTGCGGGAACGTGTTGTCGAGGTAGCGGGCGCAGTTGTCGAAGTTCGGGATGCCGGTGACCACGATCTTCTCGCGCCTTCGCCCCCTTGCGGACGAAGAGATCCCGGTAGCCGTCGCTCGCCACGCAGAACGCCCGATAGGCGTCGGAGAGGCCGGTCGCGGCGGTTCCCGCGATCCACAGCGGCAGCGAGCGATGACGCTGCACCAGGCGGAACGCGGCATTCTCCGGGTCGGTGATGCCTTCCTGCACCAGGACGACCCGGCTGCCGCGGATGTTCTTCTGGACGAAGACGTCGGAGCAGGTGACCACGAGGTCGTACGGCCCGCGTCGCCCGCCGTAGTCGATGTCGAGCTTCGCGCAACGCAGGTAGCGCTCGCAGCGCTGCGCGAGCTTGGCGCCGATGATGGTGAACTCCAGCAGCTTCAGCCGCCGCATCAGCCTCCTGCACGCCGTCGCAGTAGAACGGCGTGAACGCCTGCTCGTACTCCGTCAGGTGGCGCGAGACCTCGTGCATCTGCGTGGTCTGGTTCATCGACCCGCAGATGAACAGGATGCGCTTCTCCCGGCTCACGAGCTCTCGTCCCACCGCGTCCTGAACGTGCCGGCGACGAACACGACCGCGGCGAACGCCGCGGTCACGCCGGCGGCCCGCATCGTGGCGGCGTCGTCGACGAAGATCATCGCCGCGCGCAGCGCCTCGTTCACGTAGTAGAGCGGAAGGAGCCTCGCGAACGTCTGCAGGAAGCCCGGCATCATCTCCACCGGAAAGAACGTGCCGGACAGGAACATCATGGGAAACAGGAACGCATTGGCGACGGCGGACGCGCTTTCGGCCTCCTTCGCGAACGGGGTGAGCAGCATGCCGATGCCGGTGAAGGCGACGACCTCGACGACGACGATCAACGGCAGCCAGAAGCCGATGTGCAGCCGGACGTCGAACACGAAGTAGCTGACCAGCAGGATGGCGGCGGTCGAGATGACCGACAGGATGAGCTGGTAGAGGATGCTCGAGGCGAGCCAGTCGGCGCGCGTGATCGGGGTGGTGGCGAGCTTGCGCAGGATGCCCTTCTGGCGCAGCTCCGCGTTCATGTTGAGCGCGTTCGAAAGGCACGAGGTCATGATCGCCATCGCGATGATGCCGGGGACGAAGAACTCGATGAACCGGTAGCGTTCGGAGAGGATCGACGTGGCGACGAGCTTGATCGCGGGGGGGCTGCCCGTCGCCTTCTGGTTGGCCGCCGCCACGATCGTCTCCAGAAGCTGGATCTTGGTCTCCACGGCGGTCGAGCTGGGGTCGTAGACGTAGGTGAGCGGCACCGCAACGCCGGCGTGGGGGCCGGTCACGCGCTGCCGCTGCAGCGCCTCGAAGTCCTTCGGAATCACGACGAGCAGGTTGAGCTTGTGCTCCTTCGCATACTGCGTGGCGTCGACGCCGGCCGGCACGGGCGTGAGCGTGAACGCATCGCCGGTCGCAAGGGCCTCGAGCAGCCGTCTGGATGTCGCGCTGGCGCTGTTGTCCTGCACCGGGAGGTCGAAGTTGAGGTGCTCCGGCTTGGTGAAGATCGTGCCGAAGACGAGCACGAGGATCACCGGGAAGGCGAACGTGAAGAACATCGCCGATCGCTCGCGATAGAAGCTCTTCAGGCGCACGCCAAGATTGGCGACGATGATCCGCGGCGTCATGGGGCGTGTTCCTCGGCCCCGGCCGCAGGCCCCGGTTCGGTCAGCTTCAGGAACACCTCCTCGAGGTTGGGCTTGCGCACGTCGATGCCTTCGAGCGCCAGCCCGGACCGCTCGATCTCCTCGAGGATGCGCCGGACGTCGTCGGGAGTCTTTACCGGCACGCAGAGGTCGTCATCACCCTGCGTGACCGGCGAAAAGCCCAGTTTCCGGATCGAGGCCCGCCGCTGCCGCGTCGATCGACTTCAGCGTCACCCGCATCTGTTCGGCGTGCGCCTCGGTCAGGTTCGTGGGCGTGTCCATCGCGACGATCTTCCCCTTGGAGATGATCGCGACCGTATCGGCCAGGAGCTCGGCTTCCTCCATGTAGTGCGTCGTGAGAAAGACCGTCTTGCCGCGGTCCTTCAACCCCTTGAGCACGTCCCAGACCTGTCGCCGGGCGTGCGGGTCGAGCCCGGTCGTGGGCTCGTCGAGAAAGACGATCTCGGGGTCGCTGACCAGCGCGATGGCGATCCCGAGGCGCTGCTTGAGGCCGCCGGAGAGGGTGTTGAACCGGGCATCGGACTTGTCGCGCAGGTTGGTGAGGTCCATCAGCGCGTCGATGTCGGCGCGGCAACCGTAGACGCGGGCGTAGTACTGCAGGCTCTCGCGCACCGTGATGCGGTCGAAGGAGCTGAAATTCTGCGGCAGCACGCCGATCCGCCGCACCACCTTGGCCTTGCGCTTGGTGACGTCCATGCCGAGCACCGTGACCGTTCCCGAGGTCGGCACGCGGATGGTCTCGATGACCTCCGCGGTGGTGCTCTTCCCCGCGCCGTTGGGGCCCAGGAAGGCGAACACCTCGCCCGATTTGACGGTGAACGAGACATCGTCGACGGCCTTGTTGGCGCCGTAGTGCTTGCACAGCTTGTCCACCACGATGGCGGGTCCGGTCTCGGGCATGATGGGGGCTTCGCTGGCGTGGAAGGATGGCGGCGGCACTGCTAGAGCTTGGCGAGCTCCTCGGCGATCGCGTCGACGGCGTCGCGCACGAGCGCCTCGGTGTGATTGAGGGTCATGAAGATCCGCAGTCGCGTCGCCTGCTCGGGAACGGCCGGGTGGATGATCGGCTGGACGTTGATGCCGCGCCGGAACAGCGCACGCGACAGCCGCAGGCAGCGCACCGAATTGCCGACGATGATCGGGATCACCGGCGTGCCCGCGGCGATCCCGGTATTGAGACCGCGCTCCCGCGCGAGCCGCAGGAACAGGCTCGAGAGCTCGCGCAGCCGCGCGACACGCTCCGGCTCGCGGTCGAGCACCCGCAGCGCCGCGAGCGCCGTCGCCGCGTTCGGCGGCGAGATGCCCACGCTGTAGACGAAGCCGGGCGCCGTGTACTTGAGGTACTCGACGAGCTCGGCGGAGCCGGCGATGTAGCCGCCGCAGCTCGCCAGCGACTTCGACAGCGTGCCCATCCACAGGTCGACGGCGGACGCGGCTACGCCGGCGTGCTCGCCGATGCCGCGGCCGGTCCGGCCCATCGTGCCGAGCGAATGGGCCTCGTCGACGTAGAGCAGCGCGTGATGCTTTTCCTTGACGTCGACGAAGCGCGCGAGGTCGGGGTAGTCGCCGTCCATGCTGTAGACGCCCTCGATCGCGATCAGCACGCGGCGGTAGCTGTGGCGGATGCCCGAGAGGAGCACGTCGAGCGCGCGCCAGTCGTTGTGGGCGAAGCCGCGGCAGGTCGCGCCGGAGAGCCGCGCGCCCTGGAGTATCGAGTTGTGGGCCAGGACGTCGTGGACGATGAGGTCGCCCGCGCCCATCAGGTGCCCGATGGTGGTGACGTTGGTCGCGTGCCCCGAGACGAAGACGATCGCCGCCGGCGTGCCGAGGAATTTCGCGATCGCTGCCTCGAGGTCGCCGTGGATCTGCTTTTCGCCGGAGACGAGGCGGCTCGCCCCGGCGCCGGTGCCGTAGCGGTCGATCGCGTCCTTGGTCGCGGCGATGACCGCCGGGTCGTGCGCCATCCCCACGTAGTCGTAGGCGCAGAAGTTGGTGAGCACCCGGCCGTCGATATGGGCGAGGCCGCCGGGACCCTGCACCTGCGCGTCCGCGCCGGCGTCGACGCAGAAGTACGGGTTGGAGTCGCTGACGGCCAGCAGCATGCGCTTGTGGCGCTTCAATTCCAGGTATTCGGGGAACAGCGCGACATCGTAGTTCTCCGCCGGAATCGCGCGTCCGGGCGCCTCCGCGTGCGGGTGCTCGATCAGATGCTTCTGCACGGCGGCGGCGAGGTCGCCCAGCGTCAGCGCCTGCGTGTAGACGGTGTCCGGCAGGTGACGCCCGAAGCTCTTGTCGAGCGCGGCGACGAGCTCGACGCGCTGCAGCGAGTCGAGGCCCAGCGCCGCGATCGGCGTCTCGGGCGTGACGTGGGCGAGACCGATGCCCGACATCGCGAGCGCGTGCTGGCACACGGCGGCGAGCGCTGCGGACTCCGCTGGCGGCGCGGGCGGCAGGATCGGCACCGCCGCTGCGGGGCGGGACCTGGCATCGTGCCGGGCGAGCGGCTTGAGCGCGTCGGCGCGGAACGCGGCGCAGGTTGCGCGACGCTGGACCTTCCCGCTGGAGGTCTTGGCGATGGTGCCGCAGCGGATCAGGACGACGGCGTCGAGGGCCAGTCCGTGCGCTTCGAGCACCGCGGCGCGCGCCGCGTCGATCACCGGGGCCAGCTCGCCGCTGCCGTCGCGCACGACCTCGTGCACGAGGACGAGGCGCTGCGCGCCCTGGTCGTCGAAGGCGAACGCGGCGCCGAGCCCGGCCGCGAGCAGCGGATGGCTCGCGCGCGCGGTGGCTTCGATGTCCTGCGGGTGATGGTTGAGCCCGCGCACGATGATGAGGTCGTCGATCCTGCCGGTGATGTAGAGCTCGTCGGCGTGCATGAAGCCAAGATCTCCCGTGCGCAGGACGGTGGTGGCGCCGGCGTCGTCGAGCCGCGCCTGGAACGTCGTCGCGCTGGTTGCGGGATTGCGCCAATAGCCCTTGCCGACGGAATCTCCGGCGACCCACACCTCGCCGATGCGGTCCGGGGCCGCCGGCTCGCCGCTCTCGGGCGCGACGATGGCCACGCGCAGCACGCCGACCGGCGCGCCGCAGCCCACGAGTTGCCGCGCGCCGGGCGCGTGTCGCGGACAGCGGAATGACGGTGTCGCGCGCGAGCGCGTCGCCATCGAATGCGCGCACCGTGGCGCCGCTTCCGGCCCTGGGGCCGGTGACCATCAGCGTCGCCTCCGCCAGGCCGTAGCAGGGATAGAAGGCCGTCGGCCGGAATCCGCACGGCGCGAAGGCCTCGGCGAAGCGCGCGAGCGTGGCCGGCAGCGACGGCCTCGGCGCCGATGAAGGCGACGGCCCACGAGGACAGGTCGAGCCCGGCGCGCTGCTCCGGCGTGATCTTGCGCACGCACAGGTCGTACGCGAAGTTCGGGCCGCCGGAGACCGTCGCGCGGGACCGGCTGATGGTGTCGAGCCAGAGGAACGGATTCTGGACGAACATCGCAGGCGCAATGATGATGTTCGGAATGCCGAAGTGCGCCGGGGCGAGGACGCCGCCGATCAGGCCCATGTCGTGGCACGCCGGAAGCCAGAAGACGCTCTTCGTTTCGGGTCCGAGCCCGAAGGCGCTGCCGATGGCGCGCGTGTTGGCCACGAGATTGGCGTGGCTCAGCATCACGCCCTTGGGCCGGCTGGTGGAGCCGGACGTGTACTGGATCATCGCCAGCGCGTCGGGATCCGGATCGTGCTCGATCCAGCGGTCGGCGTGGGCGTCGGCAGGTCGTCGGTGGCGATCCAGCGGGCCGGTGCGGTCCCGACCGCCTTCGCCTGCATGGCGGCCACGGTGGCGGCGGTGCTGAGCACCACGGGCGCGCCGGCGTCGGCGCGAGCGCGTGGAAGCGATCGAGCGTTCGCGCCCGGGGCGGGTACGCGGGCACGGCGACGCAGCCCGCGTAGAGCGCCCCGAAGAACGCGGCGATGAATTCGAGGCCGGGCGGATAGGCAAGCACGACGTTGCGGCCCGCGAGCCCCATGTCCTGCAGGCAGGCAGCGATGCCGCGCGCGCGCCGGTCGAGCTGCGCATAGGTGCAGGCCGCCTGCGGGCGCGTCGCCCTCGGTGAGATGCACGAACGCGGTGTGGCCGGGGCGCTGCGCGGCGTGAGCGCGCAGGGACTGCACGATGCTGGCGCGACCTGTCCTGTCCGTCCGCCGAGCGCTCGCGGGAAGGCGGACCAGCGCCGGCGCCTCGCGCCCGCGCAACGCAACGTTCCCCGAACCCGGCCGCGGCGGGCTGACGATTGCGCGATCGAGCGAGGCGGATGCCGGCGACGGCGACGAGCGGGCGTTCGCGCTTCCCCGGGTGCGGGTCGACGAACGTGCGCATGCGCTCGTTGGCGAATCCCGGCCGGGCCCGGACGCTCATCGCAGACGCGTCATCCTGTTGCCGGAGGTGATTTCGTCGGGCGATCGTGCGCATGCGCTGCTCGGTGAGTGACTGACAGCGAGAGCCTAACCGGCCGGTCGCGCAAGGTCTGTGCGATACCGCACACGCATTCCAATGTTCGTTGCCGAACATACGGCGGCCCGCGCGCGGCGGAGAATCGTGCTGTCCGCTCGACGCCCGAAGAGAAGCCCTCGTGCCACCGCCACCGCCGCATCCGACGCGCGACGCGCAGGTCGCGAATCGCCACCTGCTCCTCAAGCGCGACCGCGCGCCGCCGGCGGCCGCTGCGCCGTCCTGCGTGGCGGCGATGCTGGCCGTCGCGGGCATGGCGATCGCGCCCGCGAACGCGGCCGGGGACGCGCGCGATGCCGGCCATTGGGTCGGCACCTGGAATGCGAGCCCGCAGGCCGCGGGCGCGTCCGCTCGAGCTGAGCGGCCAGACCGTCCGCCAGGTCGTGCACGTGAGCATCGGCGGCACGCAGGTGCGCGTGCGCCTTTCCAACGCCTACGGTGCGGGATCGTTGCTGATCGGCGCGGTGCGCGTGGGCGTGCACAGCGCCGGCGCGTCGATCGTTGCCGGCTCGGACCGCGATGCTGACGTTCCACGGCGCGGAGTCCACGACCATCCCTGCGGGCGCGGTGGCCGTCAGCGACCCGGTGCATCTGCGCGTGCCCGACCGCGGCGACCTGGCGGTGAGCATCTACATTCCCGGCAGCGCGCTCGCCGCGACCGAGCATTCGCTGGGGTTGCAGACGACCTACATCTCGCCCCAGGGGGATTTCACCGGCGCGGACGTCCTGCCGACGGCGGCCACCAGCCGAGTCCTGGTACTTCCTGACCGGCGTCGAAGTGGACGCCGCGCCGGGATCCCGGGCCATGGTGACGCTCGGCGACTCGATCACCGACGGGCTGCACTCGACCGCGGACGCCAACAGGCGCTGGCCGGATCGCCTGGCCGAGCGGCTGCGCGGGCAGCGGGCGGCGGCAAGGTCGCGGTGCTCAACGCGGGCATCAGCGGCAACCGGCTCCTGCACGACACGGCAGGGACGAACGCGTCGGCGCGCCTGGATCGCGACGTGCTGGTGCAGTCCGGCGCGCGCTACCTGATCGTCCTGGAAGGCATCAACGACATCGGATTTCCCGGATCGCCGGCCGCCGAGGAGATCATCGCCGGCCATCGCCAGATCATCGAGCGCGCGCATGCGATGGGCCTCAAGGTCTACGGCGGGACCCTCACGCCGTTCAAGGCATTCCTGCCGGGGCTCTACTACACCGCCGATGCCGAGGCCAAGCGCCAGGCCGTCAACCATTGGATCAGGACCGGCAAGGCCTACGACGCGGTGATCGACTTCGACAAGGCGATACGCGACCCGGGCGATCCGGCGCGTATCCGCGCCGCCTACGACAGCGGCGACAATCTGCACCCGAACGACGCCGGCTACCGGGCGATGGCCGATGCCGTCGACCTGTCGTTGTTCGGGGACCGCGATCTCGGGGCGCCGTGCGGTCGCCGCGAAGGGCGCGGCGACGCCGGCGCCGAAGGCCGCGCCCGCGGCGCCGCCCTGCCGCTGCCCGCCTTGACGCGCCGGTGATCAGTACGGCAACCGTGCCTTGAGCTTCAGGATCGGCGCCTCGACCAGGTGCCACATCGCCGTGGCCAGCAGGACCGTCAGCCCGAACCGCGTCGCGAACGGAGGAAGCGTCGCGGATCAAGGGAGATCGCGCGGCAAGCCAATCGAGCAGCGGCCACATGAAGAGGTGGATCAGATACAGGCCGTAGCTGATCCTGCCGAGGAAGCGAAACGGCGCGAAGTTGAAGAACCCGAGCACCCACCGGTTGTCCGTCTGCCACAATCCCAGCACCATCGCCAGAAACCCGAGCGCCAGCAGCGTCTGCATGTGCGGCGGGTGCATGACGTGGTCGATCGACGGCGTCTGCGGCGCGAAACAGCGCGAACAGTGCCACGACCAGCGCGAGGCCGACCGGAAACATCCATCGCCGGGCCGCGGCGCGGACGCGTTCGCGCGGCACCCGACGGATCCGCGAACACGACGGCGCCCACCGCGCCCGCGACCAGATATTCGCCGCAGACCAGCGGAATCAGTCCGTACGCCGCCTTCGGCAGGAACGCGGCGAAGAGGAAGCGAAAGCCGATCGACGCGCCCCACAGCGCGAGCAGCCAGCAAAGCCTCGTGCGCCCCGGCCGGAGGAAGGAGAACACCAGCGGGAACACCAGGTAGAACTGCTCCTCGACGCACAGCGACCAGAAGTGGATGCCGTACATCCGCACCGGATCCCACGCGATGTCCACGAGCTCGGGCTCTATCCACGTGTAGAAGAAGATCCCCCAGTTCATCACGTAGAGAACGTAGACCGGCAGGTAGGCGATGCCGACCGTGGCTGCCGCCAGTCCCAGGACGAGGTAGTAGGCGGGGAAGATCCGCAAGGCGCGGCGCGCGTAGAAGATCGTGAGCGCCTGCTTGCGCGGTCGGTCCTCGAACGCGATCAGGATTCGGGTGATCAGAAATCCGCTGATCACGAAGAACAGGGAGACGCCGTGACTCCCCCACCAGAACCGGGCGACGTCGCTGTGCACCAGAAAGACGGCCAGGAACGCGAAGAACCGAAGTCCGTCGATCTGCCTGCGATGATCCAGCGCCTGCACGTGGCGCCGGCCCGGTAGCTGGAGACGGTCGCCGGCAGCAACGGGCGCGCCCACCGGTCACCGGCCCGTGGCCGCCGACCCTGGCCCGCGCTTCAATTCGGCGCCGCGCCGTTGTACGGGATGACCACGCGATCGTCGTTGCCGCCGGCCACGCTCGCCATCGTCGAGAGCCGCTGGCGCGCGACCGGGTCCCCGCGCACCTCGGCGTCGAGGAACGTGAGCGACCACGTGAAGATGTCGTTGGTCGACGCCGGGTCGAAGCGGTGCTTGACGCCGGCCAGGCTGACCAGCTCGCGCCGTCCGGCGAGCCGCGCGATGCCCTGCTGGGCGAGCGCGATCGGCGCGGTGGTGTCCGCCGTGCCGCTGATCGCGAGGTAGGGCAGGGTGACGCCGTCGAGCCCGCTCTGGTCGCGTCCGAACGCCGGCAGGAACGGCTCGCCGAAGTACGGGATGTAGGCCGCGACCGCCTTCAGCCGCGGGTCGAGGGTGATCCGCGTCGACGACAGTCCGGCAGTCACCGTGAATCCGGCGCCGCCCATCAGCATCAGCGTCTCGCCGCCCATGCTCGCTCCGAAGCCGGCGACCTGCGCGGCGTTGACGTGGTCACGCCATTGCGGATGGGCGAGCACGAGGTCGAGCGCTGCCGACATCGCCAGGGGCCGCATCGTCTGCAGCGCGGTGAAGTCGCGCAGATGCGACAGGACCATCACGGCGTCGTTGAAGTTGTCGATCTTGACGTCGGAGATCCGCGGGTCGCCGTGAAACGGGGCCACCACGATGTAGCCGTAGCTCGCGAACCACGACAGCGCGGCGACGTAGTCGTCGGAGAGCGGGCTGCCGGCGTAGCCGTGCGAAAACGCGAGCACCGGATAGCGGGCCGCGGGGTCCGCGAGCAGCGGCGGCTCGGCGCCGGTTTGCATGCGCGGGACCACCAGGCCGGTCGGCAGCAGGTAGTCCAGTCGGGCGTTCGCCGGCGCTGGTCGGATAGCAGACGATGATGACCGAGACGATGTCCTTGCCGGCGAAGGAGCCGTAGAGGTTGCCGTCGTTCGGCGCCCGCACCGTGACGGACAGCGTGTTCGCGGGATCGGCGAGCAGATCGGTCACGTAGCGCGCCCGGCCGCCGTTCGTGGGGGCGCCCTCCCAGTAATCCTTGACCTCCTCACCCGGCGCCAACCGGCTGAAGTCCTGGGCGACGTTGCTGCACGCCACCGGGGCGGGTCCCGGCAACGGCAGCGCCGGCACGACGGCGCTGGGAAGCACGGTGCCGGGCGGACTGTCGTTGCCGCCCCCGCCGCCGCCGCAGCCGGCGAGCGCGAGGCCGAACAGTCCGGCGAAGAGTGTCTGGTGCACTGAGGATTTCATGGCCGGGTACCAGTCGATTGAAGTGAAAGCTGCGGGATTCGACGCGCCCGGGAACGCCCCGGGAGCCGCGACGGGTGACGACGATGGTTGTGAGGGCGTGCGGCGGGGATCGACTAATCCGGCGGCGTGCCGTCCTTCCATTCTTTGTCGGTGCGGAAGACGCGGACGACACGTGTGCGCTTGCCGCCGCCGTACTTCTCCATCTGCACGATGACCGGATAGAGCTCCGCGAGCTTCGCGCGCGCGGCGTCTTCGTCATCGAAGGTCAACAGGGCACCGTCGGTACCGCGTACGTCGGACCACAGCCCGTGACCGTCCTCGATTTCCATCTTGAACATCGTCGCTCTCCGATTGCGCAGTCGAGACCATGTCGCGCCGGGCGGTCAACCCCTTTGCTTGCGCGGTTCCTCGTCGGGCTTCTGTTCCTCGCCGTCCTTCTTCTTGTCACCCTTGGCCGGGGCAGGCTTGGGCTCCTTGTCGCGCGGCTCCGCCTTGGGCGCGGATTGCGGTGGCGGTGGCGGCGGCGTGACGGCAGCAGGCGCAGGCGCTGCGCGTTGCGGCGGTGCTGCGGGCTGCGCGCGTTGCTCTTCCTTCCCTGGCCGGTCCTGCCTGCCGCGTTGCTCCGGCGGCTGGGCGGCGGGCGGCGGGGGCGCCGCAGCGGCCGGAGCGGCCTGGGGTGGCGCGACGGGAGCGGGCGCAGGCGCTGCGCGTTGCGGCGGTGCGTGCGGGCTGCGCGCGTTGCTCTTCCTTCGCCTGGTCGGTCCTGCCTGCCGCGTTGCTCCGGCGGCTGGGCGGCGGCCGGCGGGGGCGCCGCAGCGGCCGGAGCGGCCTGCGGCGGCGCGACGGGAGCGGGCGCAGGTGCTGCGCGTTGCGGCGGTGCTACGGGCTGCGCGCGTTGCTCTTCCTTCGTCGGCCTGTCCTGCCTGCCGCGTTGCTCCGGCGGCTGTGCGGCGGCCGGTGCGGGCTGCGGCGGTGCGGCGGCGCGGTGCGGCGCTGCGGCGGTGCGACCGGCTGCGCGCGTTGCTCTTCCTTCGCGGGCCGGTCCTGCCGGCCGCGCTGCTCCGGGGGCTGTGCAGCGGCCGGAGCGGCCGGGGGCGGCGCGACGGAAGCGGGCGCGGGCGCCGCGCGTTGCGGCGGGGCGACGGGCTGTGCGCGCTGCTCTTCCTTCGCCGCCTTGTCGGACTTTCCGCCGGCGTCAGCCGGCCTGGCACCGGCGGCTTCCCTCGGGGGGCGCTGCGTCGGCGGCGCTTTCTGAGCCTGCTCGACCACCTTGACGACAGGCGCCGGCGCGGTCGCGACCGGCTTCAATTCCTTGCGCGCGGTTTCGTCGAGCGGGCGGCCCGGCTTCGCAGCGAGCTGTTGCTGTTGCGCGGCAAAACCGACGCGTGTCGGCGCCGGCTCGGTGCGGGCGACCACCGGCCGCTCGAACGCGCGGGCCGGGGGCGCTCCGCCCTGGGCCGCCGCGCCGTGAACGCTCTTCTCGGTCGGCGCAACCGGAGCGACGAACGCCACCGGTCCCCGCACCGTCGCTTCCCGGGAAACGCGCACCGCGGACCGCGCCACCGGCTGCGACTGCACGAACGCGGTCGTCGGCACGGCGATGAGCGCGCCCGGCACGTCGCGATTGACGTACGTGACATTGGTCACGTTCGTGTTGGAGTAGTAGTTGTTGACGACCGTGTTGCTGACCACCGTGTTGCTGACGTTGACGTTCTCGAAATAGCTGCGGCTCACCTGATAGGACGGGCGATAGACTTCGCGCGGTCCGAGCGGGAACCAGGCGATGCCGCCGACGTTGCCGGTGCCGATGGTCAGCTGGAAGTTGTCGCCGCCGACGAACGCGACGAGCGCCGGAGCGTAGTAGGCCTGGCTGCGCACGGGACCGGGCACCCACCCCCACGTTCCGCGCAGATTCGTCCAGCGGCCGTAGTGGGACACGGCGAAGCCCCACGGCGCGTCGTCCACCCAGGTCCAGCCCCACGGGTCGACCCAGGCCCAGTGGCCGTCGCGGTACGGCGCCCAGCCCGTGGCCACGCGGCTGGGAATCCAGACGTTGCCGTACGTCGCGTCGACGCGCCACGTGCCGTTCGCGTCGAGATCCTGGTAGCCGACGACGTCGGGCGACACGTAGCGGGCGGAAATCGACGTGTCGTAGCGCCGGTCGCGCTCGCTCGCCCAGCGATCGAACTCGTCCTGGCGCGGCGCGTCGATGTACTGGTAATCGCGCAGCCCGGTGCCCGCGAAGCGATACGGCTGCCGCGAATCGACGACGTACGCCGCGCCCTCGCCATACACCTCGCCCTGCCCCTTGCGCACGACGATGTCCGTCGCGTTGCCGTCGGCATCCACCACGATCCGGTATTCGCCGGGCTGGCGCAGCGTGAAGGCGAGATTGGGCGTGTCGACCTCGAACACCTGAGTCGGCGCGAGCGCGCGCACGCGCACGTTCAGCGTGCCCTGCGTCAACTGCAGTTGCGCGACCTGGTCGTCGAGATTGAGGATGGACACGCCGGTCGTGCCGCTCATGCGGACGATGGCGCCGCCGATCTGGATCTCGGCGCGGGCGCCGGCATCGGCCCAGAGGCGGTCGCCGGTGGTCAGCGGACGGTTGATCTGCGCCTGCGTCCAGTCGTTCTCGCCCGCGGGCGAGAAGCTGACCGGGCCGCTCATGAAGCCGAGCCGCGCGACGCGCGCCGGCGGGTCCGCGTTGGCCCAGCCGCTGAGAGCGAGGATGGCGAATGCGCCGAACAGGGAGAAAGCTCGAAGCCGGAGACGTTGTGCGTGCATGACGATTCCTTGCGCAGGAGCGCGCGGGTTGGTTCGAGCGGACGGATTGCGTGGCGGTGAAGACATAACGGCCAGCGTGCCGGTTTCGCCGACAACGCCGGCGCGAGGACGTCGCGCGCCGCGCGCGCGCTGGAGGGTCCTGAGCGGCGATATCGACTGTGCCGGCGTCGTCGAGGGCATCGGAAACATCCTGTTGCAATGACGATGGACAAAATAACCGGCGTCGGACGCATCGTCTGTTCGGTAACGCACCGATTGCGTCATCGGCCGGCTCCTGCGCCGCTGTGTTCGGCACCGAACAGACGACGCCGTGCCCGCCCGCTAGTCTCGCTTCAGGCCCGCACCTCAGGCGAGCCTGCCGAAATCAATCGCTCAAAGGAAACGACATGACAAGCATCACTCGCAGGCTGGCAACTCTGGCGGGCATCCTCTTCGTGGCCTTGGCGCTCGGCTGCGCCTCGACGGCGAAGAAGGAAGGCACCGGCGAATACGTCGACGACACCGTCGTCACCACCAAGGTCAAGGCGGCCATCTTCAACGAGCCCACGCTCAAGTCCGCCGAAATCAACGTCGAGACGTTCAAGGGCGTCGTCCAGCTGAGCGGCTTCGTGAGCTCGGCCGCGAACGAAACGCTGGCGGTGCAGGTCGCGCGCAACGTCGCCGGCGTCAAGTCCGTCAAGAACGACATGCGGCTGAAGTAACGCAGCAGCCGCCCCGACGGGGGCGGCCTCCACGTGGGGACTGCGCGTGCGCAACCGGCCGCGCGATCGATGGAGCACGGCGGCGCGTGACGACGCGCGCGCAGGAACGATGAGCCGCCGGAAGGCGGCTCGTCCGCGAAAACGAGGGCTGCGCAATTGAAAGCGAGCGAGCGCACGATATTCGAGCGGCTGCTCGAGACCGCGGCGCGCGTCGCCGGCGCCGACCTGCCGGGCAAGTACGACGACGAGGAACCGCCGCTGCGATCGGAGCTCTTCAGCGCCGATCAGATGGAGCAGCACGGCAGGAACCTGGCGGTTGCGCACAGGCTGGCGCCCGGCCGCGCCCCTGACCGGCTGCTCACGCGCCTCGACCAGAATGAACTCGTCCTGATCGACGTCTGCGACCGGGTGACGGCCGCAGTCGCGGCGAACCGCCGGATCACGCCTGCGGCGGAATGGCTCCTCGACAATTTCTACCTGATCGAGGAGCAGATCCGCACCGCCCGCCGGCACCTGCCGAAAGGCTACAGCCGCGAGCTTCCGCGCCTGGCGCAGGGGCCTTCGGCCGGGCTGCCGCGCGTGTACGACCTCGCGCTGGAGGCGATCTCGCACGGCGACGGCCGGGTCGACGCGGAGAGCCTTTCGCGCTTCGTCGCGGCCTACCAGAGCGTGACGTCGCTCAAGCTCGGCGAGTTGTGGGCCTTCCCCATCATGCTGCGCCTGGCGCTGATCGAGAACCTGCGCCGCGTCGGCGTCCGCATCGCGTCCGCCACGATCGATCGCGACCGCGCTGCGGTGTGGGCGGACCAGATGCTCGACGTCGCGCTGAACGATCCGAAGAGCCTGATCCTGGTGATCGCCGACATGGCGCGGTCGAACCCGCCGATGGCGAGCCCGTTCGTCGCCGAGCTCGCGCGCCGCCTGCAGGGGCAGAGCGCGGCCCTGGCGCTGCCGCTCACCTGGATCGAGCAGCGGCTGTCGGAGGCGGGGTTCTCGATCGAGCAGCTGGTGCAGTCGGAGGCGCAGGAGCAGGCCGGCGTCCAGGTCGTCGATGAGCAACACCGTGGGCAGCCTTCGCTTCCTCGGGTCGATGGACTGGCGCGAGTTCGTCGAGGCGATGAGCGTCGTCGAGCACAAGCTGCGCGAAGACCCGGGCGGGCTCTACGGCAGGATGGATTTCGCGACGCGCGATCGCTACCGGCACGTCGTGGAGGAGATCGCCAAGGGAAGCCTCCTGACCGAAGCCGACGTGGCGCGCAAGGCCATCCAGCTGGCCTGCGACGGGACCGCCGGCATCGCCCACCGCAGCGGCGACGACGATCGGGTGGCGCACGTCGGTTTCTATCTCGTCGACAAGGGGCGCCCGCGCCTCGAACGCGGCGGCGGCGATGCGCGCTTCCCCCGCGGCGGTCGTGCGCGGAGTCGGGCGGCGGATTGCGCTGCCGCTCTACCTCGGAGCCATCGGCGCGATCGCGGTCGCCTCCACCGCGGCGCTGCTGCTGCAGGCTCATCGCGACGGCGTCGTCGAGCCTGCGCTCGCGCCGCTCGGAATCCTGCTGCTGCTCGCCACCAGCCAGATGGCGGTGGGGTTGGTGAACTGGCTCGCGACCTTGCTCGTGACGCCGCGGCCCGCTGCCGCGGATGGACTTCTCGCTCGGGCTGCCGCCGCAGTCGCGCACGCTGGTGGTGGTGCCGACGATGCTCACCGGCGCGCAGGGCATCGACAGCCTCGTCGAGGCGCTCGAGGTCCGCTTCCTCGCCAACCGGGACGCGCACCTGCACTTCGGCCTGCTGACGGATTTCCAGGACGCGGCGACGGAAACGGTTCCCGAGGATGCGGCCCTGCTGCTGCTGGCGCAGCAGGGAATCGAGCGCCTGAACGAAAAGTACGCCGCGCCGGCGAGTCCTGCCGAGGGCCGCGGGCTGCCGGCGACTCTTCTTTCTGTTTCACCGCCCGCGCCGGTGGAATCCCGAGAGAACGGTTGTGGATGGGGTACGAGCGCAAGAGGGGAAAGCTCGCGGACCTGAACCGCTGCCTGCGCGGCGGAGCGCGCGAGCGCTTCTCGCTCGTCGTCGGCGACACGGCGGTGCTGGCGAGCGTGAAGTACGTGATCACGCTCGACACCGACACGCTGCTGCCGCGCGACTCGGCGCGGCAGTTCGTCGCCGCGATGGCGCACCCGTTGAACCGCGCGCGCTTCGATGCGCGCGGCGAAACGGGCGGCAGGCAGCGGGTGACCGAAGGCTACGGGATCCTGCAGCCGCGCGTCAGCATCAGCCTGCCGGGGGCCAACCGGTCACGCTACGCCCGCCTGCACGGCGGAGAACCCGGGATCGATCCGTACACGCGCGCCGTCTCCGACGTGTACCAGGACCTGTTCGGCGAGGGCTCCTTCATCGGCAAGGGGATCTACGACGTCGACGCGTTCGAGCGCGCGCTCGGCGATCGGCTTCCGGAGAACCGGATCCTGAGCCACGACCTGCTCGAGGGCTGCTACGCGCGCTCGGGGCTGTTGAGCGACGTCGAGCTCTACGAGGACTACCCGGCGACCTATGCCGCGGACATGAGCCGCCGGCATCGCTGGGTTCGCGGCGACTGGCAGCTGGCGGGCTGGCTGCTGCCGCGCGTGCCCGGTCCCGGCAAGACCAGGACGCGCAATCCCCTGTCGGCGCTCTCGCTGTGGAAGCTCTTCGACAACCTGCGGCGCAGCCTCTTCCCCGCGGCGCTGACGCTGCTGCTGCTGCTGGGCTGGACGGTGCTCCCGGACGCCTGGCTGTGGACCTCGGTGGCGGTCGCGATCCTGTTGCTGCCCCCGGCCTGCGCCGTCGTGCTCGACCTGCTGCGCAAGCCCGACGAGGTGCTGCTGCGCCAGCACCTCGCCGCGACGGCGATGCTTGCCGGCCGCCACGGCGCCGAGGCGGCGCTGGCGCTCGCGTTGCTTCCGTACGAGGCGGTGCTCAACCTCGACGCGATCGTGCGCACCGGATGGCGGATGCTCGTCGCGCGGCGCCGGCTCCTCGAATGGAATCCGTCGGCCGCCGACAGACCCGATCACCGTCGCGCGGGCGACCCGGTCCGGCGCTCCGACTTCGCCGTGGCGGTGCGCTCGATGTGGATCGCTCCGGTCATCGCCGTCGCCGCGGCCATCCTGCTGGCGGCGCTCCCGGCGGCGCCCTGGGCGGAAGCCGCGCCGATGCTGTTGCTGTGGCTCGCTCGCCGGCCATCGCGGGCTGGATCAGCCGGCCGCTCGCGCGCCGCGAAGCGCGGCTCACGGTGGAGGAGACGCTGTTCCTGCGCAAGCTCGCGCGCCGGACCTGGGCGTTCTTCGAGACCTTCGTCGGACCCGACGACCACTGGCTGCCGCCGGACAATTTCCAGGAGCACCCCATAGCCACGGTCGCGCATCGCACGTCGCCGACCAACATGGGTCTGGCGCTGCTCGCGAACCTGACGGCCTGCGACTTCGGCTACATCCCGGCCGGCCAGCTCATCCTGCGCACGGCGAACGCGATGCGGACGATGGGCGCGATGGAACGGCACGAAGGCCACTTCTACAACTGGTACGACACGCAGTCGCTCAAGCCGCTGCCGCCGCTCTACGTCTCGGCGGTGGACAGCGGCAACCTCGCCGGTCACCTCATGACCCTGCGGCCGGGCCTGCTGGCGCTCGCCGACGCCGCGATCCTCGATCCGCGGTGGTTCGAGGGCCTCGGCGACACGCTGGCCACGCTCAACGACGCGCTGGGCGGCGTGGCTTCCGCGCCGATCGTCCGCCTGCAGCGGGACCTCGAGACCGCCTACGACTCGCGGCCCGCGACCATCGCGGCGGCGAGGCAGTGGCTCGCGCGGATCGACGCGAGTGTCGCCGCAGTCGCCGCGCACGTGGCGGAGACTTCCGGCACCGATGCCGCCGACGTCCACGCGCCCGGGAGCGATGCCGCGTACTGGGCGCAGGCGCTCGTCCGCCAGTGCCGGACCATGCAGGACGAGCTCGCGCTGCTGCTGCCCTGGAGCATGCTGCCGGCGGCACCGGAGGGGACGCGGCGACCACCCGGACAACCGCGCGATCCCGACGCTGCGCGAACTCGCGGCGCTCGCCGCGACGATGGCTGCCGGCCATCGAGCGGCAGCGGCGCGCCGGCACGTCGGCGGCCGCCGGCGCGTGGCTCGACGAGCTCGTCGCGGCGCTCGCCGAGGCGAGCCGCCGCGCCGGGGAGCGGATGGCCGAGATCGAGCGCCTGGCGCTGCAATGCGACGAGCTGGCCCGCATGGAGTACGACTTCCTCTACGACAAGGCGCGCCACCTGCTCGCCATCGGGTACAACGTCGACGAGCGCCGGCGGGATCCGAGCTACTACGACCTGCTCGCGTCGGAAGCGCGGTTCGCCAGCTTCGTGGCGATCGCGCAGGGGCAGCTGCCGCAGGAGAACTGGTTCGCGCTCGGCCGCCTGCTCACCACCGCGGGCGGGCAACCGGTGCTGCTGTCGTGGAGCGGCTCGATGTTCGAGTACCTGATGCCGCTGCTGGTGATGCCGACGTACGAGAACACGCTGCTCGACCAGACCTGCCGCGCGACCGTGGAACGGCAGATCGCGTACGGCAGGCAGCGCGGCGTGCCCTGGGGCATCTCGGAGTGCGGCTACAACTCGGTCGACGCCAGCCTCAACTACCAGTACCGCGCCTTCGGCGTGCCCGGTCTCGGCCTGAAGCGCGGCCTGGCGGAGGATCTCGTCGTCGCGCCGTACGCATCGGCGCTCGCGCTGATGGTGGACCCCGAGGCCGGCGTGCCTCAACCTGCAGCGGCTCGCGGCCGACGGCCTGGCCGGGACGCTTCGGCCTCTACGAGGCCGTCGACTACACCGCCGGCCCGCCTGCCGCGCGGGCAGACCGGCGCCGTCGTGCGCTCGTTCATGGCGCACCACCAGGGCATGATCCTGCTCTCGCTGGCGCACCTGCTGCTCGGCCGCCCGATGCAGAAGCGCTTCGAGTCGGACCCGCAGTTCAAGGCGACGCTGCTGCTGCTGCAGGAGCGCGTGCCGAAGGTGCCGGCGCTGCTACCCGCATCGCGCCGAGCTGGCGGCGATCGCGCGGAGTGTCCGGCGGTGCCGGAGACGCCGGTGCGCGTGATCGCCAGCCCGCACACGGCGATACCGGAAGTGCAGCTGCTGTCGAACGGCCGGTACCACGTGATGGTCACCAACGCCGGCGGCGGGAGCACCCGCTGGAAGGACCTCGCCGTCACCCGCTGGCGCGAAGACAGCACCTGCGACAACTGGGGCACGTTCTGCTACATCCGCGACGTGGCGAGCGGCGAGTTCTGGTCGGCCGCGCACCAGCCGACGGGCGGGCGCCCGACGCACTACGAAGCGATATTCACCGAAGCGCGCGCCGAATTCCGCCGGCGCGACAACGACTTCGAAGCGCATACCGAGATCGTCGTCTCGCCGGAGGACGACATCGAGCTGCGCCGGCTGCATCGACCAATTGCTCGCGGACGCGGCGGACGATCGACGTCACGAGCTACGCGGAAGTCGCGCTCGCGTCGCGCGCCCGCGGACGCGCTGCATCCGGCGTTCTCCAATCTGTTCGTGCAGACGGAGATCATCGCGCAGCGGCAGGCCATCCTGTGCACGCGGCGGCCGCGCTCGCACGACGAGCACGCGCCGTGGATGTTCCACCTGATGGTCGTCCACGGGCCGGCATCGGCGGACGTCTCCTACGAGACGGACCGCATGGCGTTCATCGGGCGCGGGCGCACGGTCGCCGCGCCGCGGGCGATGACGGACGCGGCGCGGCTGTCCGGCAGCGAGGGCTCGGTGCTCGATCCGATCGTCGCGATCCGGCACCGGGTGACCCTCGAGCCGCAGCAGACCGCGATCGTCGACATGGTGTCCGGCATCGGCGAGACCCGCGACGGCGCGCTGGCGCTCGTCGGAAAGTATCAGGACCGCCACCTTGCCGACCGCGTGTTCGACCTGGCGTGGACGCACAGCTGGGTGACGCTGCGGCAGATCAACGCCAACGAGTCCGATGCCCAGCTCTATGCGCGCCTCGCCGGTTCGGTCATCTACGCCAACGCCTCGCTGCGCGCCGAAGCCGGCGTGCTGCTGCGCAACCGCCGCGGCCAGTCGGGCCTGTGGAGCTACGCGATATCGGGCGACCTGCCGATCGTGCTGCTGCAGATCGGCGACGCCGAGAACATCGACCTCGTGCGCCGGATGGTGCAGGCGCACGCGTACTGGCGGCTGAAGGGCCTGGCGGTGGACCTCGTGATCTGGAACGAGGACCGCGGCGGTTACCGGCAGGTGCTCCAGGACCAGATCATGGGGCTGATCGCCGCGGGCGTCGAAGCGCACGTGATGGATCGGCCGGGCGGGATCTTCGTGCGCCGCGCCGAGCAGATCGCGGACGAGGACCGCATCCTCCTGCAGACCGTCGCGCGCGCCATCATCACCGACCGCCGGGGAAGCCTGGTGGAGCAGATCACCCGTCGCAGTCCCGCGGAAGTGCGGGGTCCGCGCCTCGTGCCGACCCGGAGCCATCGTGGCGAGATCGCGGCCGCGGCCTTGCCGGCGCGCGAATTGATCCTCGCCAACGGCATGGGGGGGTTCACGCCCGACGGCAGCGAGTACGTGATCACCCTCGGCCCGGGGCAGGCGACGCCGGCGCCCTGGGCCAACGTGCTGGCGAACCCGGAGTTCGGCACGGTCGTTTCCGAGAGCGGCCAGGCCTACACGTGGAGCGAGAACGCGCACGAGTTCCGGCTCACGCCCTGGCACAACGACCCCGTCACCGACGCCAGCGGCGAAGCCCTCTTCCTGCGCGACGAAGAGACCGGCCGCTTCTGGTCGCCCGCGCCACTGCCCTGCCGCGGCGCCGGCACCTACGTCACCCGGCACGGATTCGGCTACAGCGTCTTCGAGCACGAGGAGGACGGCATCCGCTCCGAGCTGTGGGTCTACGTGGCCATCGACGCCGCGGTGAAGTTCTCGGTGCTGAAGGTTCGCAACACGTCCGGGCCGTCGCGCGTTCGCTCTCGGCCACGGGCTACGTGGAATGGGTGCTCGGGGACCTGCGACCGAAGACGACGATGCACGTGATCACCGAGATCGACCGGACGAGCGGCGCGCTGCTGGCGCGCAACGCGTACAACACCGAGTTCCCCGACCGCGTCGCCTTCTTCGACGTCGACGATGCGGCCCGCAGCGTGAGCGGCGACCGCACGGAATTCCTGGGACGCAACGGCACGCTCGCCGATCCGGCCGCGATGGCGCGAACGCGCCTGTCCGGCAAGGTCGGCGCGGCGCTCGATCCCTGCGCCGCGATGCAGGTTCCGTTCGAGCTGGCCGACGGCGCGGAGCGCGAGATCGTCTTCCGGCTCGGCGTGGGGCGCCATGCCGCCGACGCCGCCGGCCTCGTCCAGCGCTTCCGCGGGCACGCCGCCGCGCGCGGCGCGCTGGATGCCGTGCGCGCCCACTGGAAGCGCACGCTCGGCACCGTGCAGGTCGACACGCCCGGACGCGTCGCTCAACGTGCTGGCGAACGGCTGGCTGCTGTACCAGACGGTGGCGTGCCGCCTGTGGGCGCGCAGCGGCTACTACCAATCCGGCGGGGCGTTCGGCTTCCGCGACCAGCTGCAGGACACGATGGCGCTCGTCCACGCCGAGCCTGCGCTGATGCGCGAGCAGCTGCTGCGCTGCGCGGCCCATCAGTTCGTCGAGGGCGACGTCCAGCACTGGTGGCATCCGCCCTCGGGCCGCGGCGTGCGCACCCGCTGCTCGGACGACTATCTCTGGCTGCCGCTCGCGACCGCCCGCTACGTGAAGGCGACCGGCGACGCCGGCGTGCTCGACGAGCAGTTGCACTTCCTCGAAGGCCGCCCGGTGACGCCGGGCGACGACTCCTACTACGACCTGCCCCGCCGGTCGCGCAGACGCGGGCAGCCTGTACGAGCACTGCGTGCGCGCCATCGAGCACGGCCTGCGCTACGGCGCGCACGGCCTCCCGCTGATGGGTTCCGGCGACTGGAACGACGGCATGAACCTGGTCGGCATCAAGGGCGCAGGGGAAAGCGTCTGGCTGGGCTTCTTCCTGTGCGCCGTGCTGAAGCAGTTCGCCGAGGTCGCGCAGCGCAAGGGCGACTCGTCGTTCGCCGAGCGCTGCGCAGCCGAGGGCGCCAGGCTCCGCCAGAGCCTGGAGCAGCACGGCTGGGACGGCGAGTGGTACCGGCGCGCGTACTTCGACGACGGCAGGCCGCTGGGAGCGGCCGGCAACGTCGAGTGCCGGATCGACTCCATCGCGCAGAGCTGGTCGGTGCTGTCGGGCGCGGGTGACGCCGCGCGCTCGCGGATGGCGATGCAGGCGGTCGATCGGCATCTCGTGCGCCGGGACGACGCGCTGATCCAGCTGCTCGATCCGCCCTTCGACAAGTCGGATCTCGACCCCGGCTACATCCGCGGCTACGTGCCGGGCGTGCGCGAGAACGGCGGCCAGTACACGCATGGCGCGATCTGGGCGGCGATGGCCTTCGCGGCCCTGGGCGAGCGCGAGCGCGCGTGGGAGCTGGCGACGATGATCAACCCGGTGAATCACGCGCGCACGCTGCCGGAGGTGGCGACCTACAAGGTGGAGCCGTACGTGATCGCCGCCGACGTCTACGCGCTGGCGCCGCACACGGGGCGCGGCGGCTGGAGCTGGTACACGGGCTCCGCCGGATGGATGTACCGCCTCCTCGTCGAGTCGCTGCTCGGGGTGACGCTGGAGCAGGATCGCCTGCGCTTCGCACCCTGCCTGCCCGCGCACTGGACGGCGTTCACGATGCGCTACCGCTACCGGGAAACCGTGTACGACATCGCCGTCCGGCAGACGCCGGCAGTTGCCGGCGAGCGCGTCGGCGCAGTCAGCGTCACGCTCGACGGCGTCGCGCAGGCCGACGGCGCGGTGCGCCTCGTCGACGATCGCGCGGCGCACCAGGTGAGCGTCGAAATCGCTTCCCCGTACGTGCTCCAGCGCACCGACGCCGCGCTGCCTCTCGCCTAATCTGCGCTTCGATGGCCGCGATCGGCGCGTGCCTCCCGAACAACGAAGCGAGCGAAATCACCATGAACATCGACAAGCGCTGGTTCCTGCTGTTCGTTGCCGCCGCGAGCGCCGCGGCGGGCGCGGCGATCGCGGTGACATCGCGCCGCGGACATCACCGCAGCGTGCGCGACATGGAACACAAAACGGCCGTCAAGTCGTGGGAAAACGAAGGCGGCAACCTGGCGCCGATCCCGGCGACAGCGGCAGTGTCATGACCTCAGGCGCCCGCGGGCCGGTCTGGCCGCAGGCGCCCCGGTTCCTACCGGCATCGCGCCCAGTCGACCGTCCGCGATTTCCGGCCCTTTCACCGAATCGCGAGAACACCACCATGAAGCGAATTTTCACACCCCTGTTGATGGGCGGCGTCATTGCGGCGGCCGCAGGCTCCGCCGTCGCCGACAGCATCACGTTCTACGAGAACGACAACTACGGCGGCCGCCAATTCACCGCCGACCGTCCGGTGACGAATTTCGCGCGCAGCGGCTTCAACGACCGCGTGCGTTCCGCCGTCGTGCACGACGGCCGCTGGGAAATCTGTGTCGACGCCGATTTCGGCGGCAGCTGCGGCGTGCTCGCGCCGGGCGCCTATCCCAGCCTCGGCGCCTATGCCGGCCGCGTCAGCTCGGTGCGCCCCGTCGACGACAGGCAGGCAGGCACGGACGGCAGGAACTACGACAACCGCCCCGACGACCGCGGCCGCAGCCGCGAAGCGCAGGCGACGCTCTACGAAAGGCCGAACCTGTCCGGACGCTCCTACCCGATCAACGACACGATGCAGAACCTCGGCCCGACCGGATTCAACGACCGCGCGTCGTCGCTGCGCGTCGAGAGCGGCTACTGGATCTTCTGCACCGACGCCGACTTCCGGGGCGAATGCCGCACCTTCGGCCCCGGCGACTATGCCTCGCTGCCGGGCATGAACAACGCCATCTCGTCGGGACGCAGGATCTCGAACGACTACCCGTATCGCGACCGGCCGAACTGGCAGGCGGACGCGTACCGTCAATCGCAACTCAACACGACGCCGCGGTAGACGCGCGGCAGCGCGTGGCCAAAGGAGATCGCGATGCGCACGCACTTCGAACGCACGCTGCCCGCCACGACGTGGGGCACGTCGATGACGCTATGCGTGCTGGCCGCGCTGGGGGGCTTGCGATCGCGCGCTCGGTTCCCGCTTCGTACGCCGCCGTTCCGGGAGCGATCGCGCGCTCCGGGGACTCAACCGCCCGCATCGTGAGCAACGCCGCGGCGCTGCTCACGGGAGCCGGTCCCACGACCGATGCCCGCAAGCGGACGCGGTGCCCGGAATGCGGCACCATCGAATCGATGCGCAGGATCGAGCTCGCGGGGCTGCGGGGCCCGCAACACCACGATCCGCGGCGGTTCCCGGACGCCGACTCCGGCGGCGCGACCGCGGCCATCGCGGCCGCGGGCACGACCTATGAAACCACGGTCCGCCTGCGCGACGGCACGACGGCCGTCTTCAATGAAGCCACGCCGCGCGCCTGGCGCCCGGGCGGCCGGGTGATGGTGATCGGCGGGGTGCAGGTCGCCAGCCGCTGACGCCGGCGGCCGGGCGCGACCGGGCAGGCGCGCGCGGTTACTTGACGACGTAGGGCAGGAGCCGGTCGAACTCGGCCCGGACCACCTGGTAGCACTCGCAAGTGCGCGCTTCCAGGCCCTCGCGATCGAGCACGGTGATCGTGCCGCGACGGTAGCGGATCAACCCGGCGTCCTGCAGCTTGCCCGCGGCCTCGGTGACGCCCTCGCGGCGCACGCCCAGCATGTTGGCGATCAGTTCCTGCGTCATCGTGATTTCGTTCGCGGCCAGGCGATCGAGGCTCAGCAGCAGCCATCGACACAGCTGCTGGTCGACCGAATGATGCCGGTTGCACACGGCGGTCTGCGCCATCTGCGTGATCAGCGCCTGCGTGTAGCGCAGCAGCAGGTGCATCGTCGGGCCGAAGCGCCCGAACTCGCTCTTGAGCAGATCCGCCTTCAGCCGATAGCCGAACCCCGCGCTCTGCACGACGGCCCGGCTGGGCGTGGAGTCGCCGCCCATGAACAGCGAGATGCCGAGCATGCCTTCGTTGCCGACGATCGCGATCTCGGCGGACGCGCCGTCCTCCATGACGTAGAGCAGCGAAATGATGGCGGTCGTCGGGAAATAGACGTGGCGCATCTGCGCCCCGGATTCGTAGAGGACGTCGCCCAGGCCCATCTCGATCAGCTCCAGATGGGGTGCGATCCGCTCGTGGTCGGCCGCCGGCAGGGCATCGAGCAGGTGATTCTGGTGCGGATTGGAGGCTGGGATGACTTTGTCCGACCCGACCTTGGCGGGGGCGGTCAATTGGCCGCGAGCCTTGCGGGGGGGGGGTCTGACGGCGCCCATGCAGTCATTCTAGCGCACCCGGAAGCCCGGGAATTCTTCGGTAGCGCACCAAGGGGTGTGCGCGGCAAATCCGGCCGCACGGCTGCCGGCGCGGAGGCGGCGCCCGTCCGTTCGCCACCGTACAGACCGTGACCGCCGCGGCGGCTAATTTAGCGCATGATGTGCGATGAGCGACGCGATTTTCGCCGCCCGCACTTGCGGCATGGCATTCGAAAAGGGCCGGTACTGGTGACCTACTGCATCGGCGTCATGCTCGACGAAGGGATCATCTTCGCCTCGGATTCGCGGACGAATGCGGGCCTCGACAACTTCGCGAGCTTCTGCAAGATGACCATATTCGAGCGCCGCGGCGACCGGGTGATCGTGCTGTTGAGCTCCGGCAACCTCGCCGGAACGCAGGCCGTGATCGGCGTGCTGAACCAGCGTTGCGCCGCCGGCGATGCGACGGCCAACCTCTGGGGCGCGCGCTCGATGTTCGACGTCGCCATGCTGGTCGCCGACGCGATGCGCGACATCGAGCGCCGCGACGGCGAGTACCTGCAGGAAAACGGCGTCGGATTCAACGCGTCGTTCATCGTCGGCGGGCAGATCGGCGGCGAGCCCGCGCGGCTGTTCCGCATCTACGCCGAGGGCAACTTCATCGAGGCCGGCGCCTACACGCCCTACCTGCAGACCGGCGAGACCAAGTACGGCAAGCCGGTCATCGAGCGCGTCATCACGCGCACCACGCCGCTCGCGGACGCGACCAAGTGCGTGCTGGTGTCGTTCGATTCGACGATGCGCAGCAACCTGTCGGTGGGGATGCCGATCGACCTGATCTGCTACGAGAAGGACAGCCTCGAAGTGCGCCGGCGGCGCCGCTTCGACGAGGGCGACAGCTATTTCACCGCGCTCAGCCGCCAATGGAGCGAGGGCACGCGCAAGGTCTTTCGCCACTTGCCCGAGCTGCAGTGGTGATCGGGGGCGAGCGATGGACGCCTTCCTGGTCACCTGCGAGCACGGCGGCAACGCGGTCCCCGCGGCCTATCGACGGCTGTTCCGCGGGCGGCGCGCGCTCCTTGATTCGCACCGCGGGTACGATCCCGGCGCGCTGGCGATGGCAAGGGCGCTGGCCGACGCGTTCGACGCGCCGTTGGTGGCGTCGACCGTCAGCCGCCTCGTCGTCGACCTCAACCGCTCGCGCGGTCATCCGCGCCTGTTCTCGGCGGCGACCCGGGGCACGCCTGCGGCGGTGCGCGCGCAGATCCTCGACCGGCATTACGGGCCGTATCGCGCGCACGTCGAGCGCATCGTCGGCGCCGCCGTGGCACGCGGGCGGCGGGTGATCCACGTTTCGTCGCACACCTTCACGCCGGAGCTCGACGGCAAGGTGCGCCGCGCCGACGTCGGCCTGCTGTATCACCCCGGCCGGCCGCGGCGAGGCGCGGCTGTGCGAGCGCTGGAAGGCCGCGCTCGCCGCCCTGGCGCCCGGGCTCCGGGTGCGCCGCAACTACCCGTACGCAGGCAAGGGCGATGGCCTCACCGCGCACCTGCGCGCGTGCTTCCCGCCCGCCGCCTACGTCGGGATCGAGCTCGAGATCAACCAGGGCATCGCCGCCGCGCCGCCCCGACGCTGGAGCGCGTTGCGGGGCGTGCTGATCGATTCGTTGCGCGCGGCGTGCGCTGACGCAGCGGCCGGGCGCGAATCGGGCGCGCTGCGCGCTGCGGCGAAATCCACTTCCACCCACCGCGCCGCCGGGTCCCTGCGACCGGCCCCGGCGCGCAACGGAGACTCATGATGCGAATACGCGTCGGCTTTGAAATGATCTACGACTGCCCGCAGCCCACGCCGATGATCTTCAACCTGCACGTGCACTTCACGCGTGTCTCCGACCTCCTCGGGCGCGACGATCTGACCGTCGACCCGCCGGTCCCGATGGCCGCCTACCGCGACGGCTTCGGCAACTGGTGCACGCGCATCGTCGCGCCGAAGGGCCGCACGCGCATCTGCGCGGACGTCGTCGTCAACGATTCCGGCGCTCCCGACGCGGTCGTGCCGCAGGCGCAGCAGGTGGCCGTGCCGGATCTGCCGGAGGAAACACTGGTGTTCCTGCTCGGCAGCCGCTATTGCGAGACCGATCGGCTGTCGGAGATCGCGTGGAACCTCTTCGGCCAGGCGCCGGCGGGCTGGGCGCGCGTGCAGGCGATCTGCGACTTCGTCCATCGCCACATCGTCTTCGGCTACGAGCACGCGCGCAGGACGCGCTCGGCGCTGCGAGGCGTATTACGACAAGACCGGCGTGTGCCGCGACTTCACCCACCTGGCGGTCGCGTTCTGCCGCTGCATGAACATCCCCGCGCGCTACTGCACCGGCTACCTCGGCGACATCGGCGTCGCCGCCGCCGTACGGGCCGATGGATTTCGCCGCCTGGTTCGAGGTCTTCCTCGACGGCCGCTGGCACACCTTCGACGCGCGCAACAACACGCCGCGCATCGGCCGCGTGCTGATCGCGCGCGGCCGCGACGCCGCCGACGTCGCGCTCAGCACCGCGTTCGGCCCGAACACGCTGACGAGCTTCCGGGTCTGGACCGACGAGGTGTCGTCCGCCTGATTGCGCCGGCGGCCGCGTCGCTTCGCGCGGCGTCAGGATTTCGTGCCTTTGTGTGTGCCATCGAACCGACTCGCGGATTCGATCGAGGTCTACGCTTCACTCACACACAGGAGATACCATGAAATCAGAAACGCGCAACACGATTGCAACGACCCGCAAGCAAGGATGCCTGAACGCGCTGCGGACCGCATTTGCCGTGCTGGTCGTGGGTTGCGCGTTCCATGCGCAGGACAGCAACGCGGTGCTGCTGCTCGAGAACGACACGACCACGGTCGAGTGGTACGTCGGTCAGCCTGAGCCGTCGATGAGCATGACGATCAACGGGTTCGTCGTGGTCGCGTGCGGACGCGAGCTCGCCTGGGTCTACGAGCAGTTCCCCACGATTGCCACGCGTTCGATCGCGGCACCCGCAACGCAAAAGCGCGCGCTGGCCGTCGCGGTCCCGGCAGAGAACGTCTGCGTCATCTGGCGCGGCGACAACGCCATGTTCATTGCCGACAACCTGAGCATCACCGGCCGTTAGCCGCAGGCAGGCCTTGGCGGACGCGCTGGCCGTGCGGGGCCGCCTTGGGGCGCCGGATGGATCCTTCCCGTTGCCGGCACCGGGCGCCATGTGTCCGGCGGCGCACAGACGCCGACAGGCGTTCCGGCTATTTTTGACGATGGAAGCGTCCATGCGTACCCGATCCACGCCGTCGTTCGCCAAGATCCTGCTGCTGGCCGCACTGCTCGCCGCGGGCTGGGGCACGGATGCCCTCGCTGCCAAGCGCACCGTTTGCACGATCACGGTCAATTCGGCCAACGAAAAGGACGCGTTCCGGAAATACCTGCCCGACGACAAGTATCAGTTCGTCGAGTTGGTGGAGCGGGGCCGTCCGGATTGGCTGGCGTCGGCCTGCCAGCAGGGTGTCAGCTGCGATCTGCTGGTCATCTCCGGCCATTTCGACGGCAGCACGGTGTTCTATTCGGATCAGGTGGCCGCCAGCGAGTTTCTGCCGGTCGCGGAAATGGAGCGTGTCTCCTGCAGCAACTCCTGCCCCGGGCTGTTCTCGAAACTGAAGGAGGTCTACCTGTTCGGATGCAACACGCTCAACGCGGAATCGATCAAGAGCATGTCGTCCGAAGTCTCGCGCAGCCTGGTCCGCGCCGGGTACTCGCATGCGGATGCCGAGCGCCTGGCGCACAAGCTGGACCAGCGCCACGGCGAAAGCAGCCGCGATCGCATGCGCCGCATCTTCATGAACGTTCCGGTCATCTACGGCTTCTCGTCGGTCGCGCCGCTCGGCCCCACCGCGGGGACGCTGCTTGGCCGCTACCTGCACTCGTCGTCGGCCTCCGACGTCGGCAGCGGCCATGCCAGTCCCAGGCTCCTCGGGGCCTTCGCCACCGAGTCGCTGACCGCGGTCGGCGGCTTGAGCGAATCGGATCCGGGCGTGGCCTATCGCAACGAGGCTTGCCAATTCGTCGACGACCGGGTGTCGCCGGCGGAGAAGCTCGAGTTCGTGCACAGCCTCCTGCAGCGCGACATGGGGGAAGTGCGGATGTTCCTCGAGCGCATCGAAGCCCTGTTCGCATCGTTGAGCGACCGCGAGCGCCGCGAGCCCGCCTTCGTGCAGGCGCTCGGCGAGATCGCCCGGGACGACGTCGCGCGCGACCGGTACCTGCGCTTTGCGGAGGACGCCGACCAACCGCAGATTCGCGCCCGCATGATCCAGCTCGCGGGCGCGCTGGGATGGCTGTCGCCGGCAGAGCAACGCGCGGAGCTGATGCGCATGTTCGCCGACCTCCTCGGGCGGCGGTCGATGGGGCCCGCCGAAGTCGACCTGATCTGCTCGCTGAACAGCGATCAGGAGCTCGACCAGGAGCGCCACCGCTTGTCGCTGCCGCCGGCCCAGGCGGAAAGGGCCGCCCATGCCGCGGCTCTGGCCTGCCTCGGCAGCGCCGAAGCCCGCGCCCGCGTCCTGCAGGCGCTGACCAGCCACGACGATGCGGATGTCCAGATGGCGGAGGTCTATCTGCGGCACCGGCCGATCTCCGACGTCGGCGAGCTTCGTGCCATTGCCAGCGGAATCACGCGCATGACGGAAGCCGGCGCGCAGGTTCGCGCGCTCGACACGCTGGCCCGCCATCGCCTGAGCGATCGCGAGAGCCTGGAGGAGCTGGCGCGGCTGTTTCCGGCGGCGCAGATCCGTGGACGTTCAGCGGGCCATCGCGTCGGTCTTCATCCGCTCCGACTATCAGCTGCTGGCGAGACCTGAAATGGTCCGCGTCCTGAGCGAATCGCGCCGGAAGTCATCGGGCGGCGACGACATCATCGACATCCTCATCCGCCGCCTGCAGGCGCCCTAGTCGCCCGCTCGCGCGCGGGGCGGCGGCACCGACGGGTCTGTCGCGCGCCGGCCAGCGGCGCGGGTCGCGTGTGTTAAGCTCGAAGTCCGCCCAAGAGGCGAGCCTGACGTCCCGGAGAGCGCCACGCGGCGCACCTGCATCGCGCGGCAGCGACCCGCCGGCCCGCTCACGCTCCGCCTCACGGAACCGCAACCGCCAACAGCAGGAACGTTGGCCGGAGGTGTCTTGGCGATACCGCAACGCCTGCGATCCGTGACCGCTTCAGGTCAGGGCGTGCCTCGTCCTTGCCGCGCTCGCCGCGGTTTGCGTCGGCGAGGCCCGCGCCGACAAGCGAACGGTCTGCACGATCACCGTCAATTCGCCCGACGAACGGGAGACCTTCCGCCAGCGCCTGCCGGAAGGCGACTACGAATTCGTCGAGCTGGTGGAGCGGGGGCGTCCCGATTGGCTGGCATCGGCCTGCCGGCAGGGCGTGCGCTGCGACCTGCTCGTGATCTCCGGCCATTTCGACAGCGGGACCGAGTTCTACTCGGATCGGCTGGGCGCGCGCGAGTCCCTGCCGGTCGCCGAGATGGAGCGCGCCTCCTGCAGCGACTCCTGTCCCGGCGTGTTTTCGCAGCTGAAGGAGGTCTACCTGTTCGGCTGCAACACGATGAATCCGGAGGCGATCACCAGCGTCACGCCCGAAGTCGAGCGCAGCCTGCTCCGCTCGGGGCACTCGCCGTCCGAGGCCCGGCGCCTGGCGCAGGAGCTCGATGCGCGCCACGGCGAGAGCAGCCGCGAGCGCATGCGCCGCATCTTCGCCAACGTGCCGGTCATCTACGGCTTTTCCCGGCTCGCGCCGCTCGGGCCCACGGCGGCGGCGCTCCTGCGCCGCTACTTCGAATCGGCGCCGACGGCGGACATCGGCAGCGGCCGGGCCGACCCCAGGCTCGTGAGCCAGTTCGCCGCGAGCTCGATGACCGTGGCCAGCGGCCTCGACGACGCGGAGCCGCTGGCGGCGCACCGGCGCGAGGTCTGCCAGTTCGTCGACGACCGCCTGTCGGCGGCGCAGAAGCTCGGCTTCGTCCACGGCCTCCTGCGCCGGGACGTCGCCGAAGCCCGCATGTTCATCGACCGCATCGAAGCGCTGTTCGCGTCGTTGAGCGAAAGCGAGCGGCAGGCCCCGTCCTTCTCCCGGGCGCTCGGCGAGATCACGCGCGATCGCGTCGCGCGCGAGCGGTACCTGCGCTTCGCGGAGGATGCCGACCAGCCGCAGATCCGCGCCCGCATGATCCGGCTCGCCGGCGACGCTCGACTGGCTGTCGCCGGAAGACCAGCGCGCGGAGCTCGTGCGGATGGTCGGCGACCTGATCGACCGCGGGTCCATCGGCTCGTCCGAAGTCGAGCTCGATCTGCTCGCTCAACGACGGCGACGAGCTGACGCAGGACCGGGATCGGCTGCGGCCCGTCGCCGCTGCAGGCGCGCAAGGTGAACAACGCGGCGGCCCTGGCGTGCCTCGGGAGCGGCGAGGCGCGCGCCCGCGTGCTGCGGGCGCTCACGAGCCAGGACGACGACGAGGTGCAGATGGCGCAGGTCTACCTGCGCCACCGGCCGATGACCGACGTCGACGAGCTGCGCATCGTGGCGAGCGGGATCACGCACATGAAGGTGTCCGGCGCCCAGGTTCGCGCGCTCGACACCCTCGCGCGGCATCGCCTGAGCGACCGCGAGAGCCTGAACGAGCTGGCGCGCCTGTTCCCCACGGCGGCATCGGTGGATGTGCAGCGGGCCATCGCCGCAGTCTTCATCCGCGCCGACGACCGCGCGATCGCCAAGCCCGACTTCGCGCGCGTGCTGAGCCAGTACCGCCTGAAATCCCCCGACGGCAACGACATCATCGACATCCTCATCCGGCGCCTGCGGACGCCCTAGACACTTAATGGAGAGACCATGAACACGACGAAGATTCTGGGAATCGTGCTGATCGCGGCCGGAGCGCTGGGCTTGATGTACGGCGGCTTCACCTACACGAAGGATACGCACGAGGCGAAGATCGGGCCGCTCACGCTGTCGGTGACGGAGAAGGAGACGATCAACGTGCCGATCTGGGCCGGCGTGGGGGCCATCGTGATCGGCGGACTGCTGCTGGTATTCGGGAGCCGGAAGAGCTAGGCGCCTGCGGCGCCCCGCGGCATGTGCGGCGACGCACAGACCGCTCCTGCGATCGCGACTATATTGGGATTGTGGTCGACCCTACCGAAACGTCGGCAAGGATCGACCCGCCATCAGGAGCAAGCCATGAGCATGAACAAAGACCAGGTCAAGGGCCGCGTGAAGGAAGCGGAAGGCAAGATCAAGGAAGCCGCCGGCAAGCTCGTCGGCAACGAGCGTCTCGAAGCGAAGGGCAAGGTCGAGAAGGTCCTCGGCCACGCGCAGGCCAAGTTCGGCGACGTGAAGCAGGACGTCAAGGACGCGAAGAACAGCGCCTGACGCCGTCTGCGGGAGCGTGCTACCGGCAGACCCTGCCGGTTGCGCGCGATCCACGCGTCCCGCGAGGGACGCGTGGATTTTTTTCGTCCGATTCAGGCGGTGTCGCTGCTGCGCACCCGCGCCGGCGGCGGCACGTTCACGGCGAACGAGTAGCCGCACGGCTTGCCGCCCGACGCGAGGTCCCGGTCCTTCAGGTCCGCCGGCGTGATCGGAAACTGCCGGCACGTGACCGGACGATCGTCATAGATCGAGCACAGCCGCGACTGGTCGTCCCAATGCGGGCACTTGAACAGCAGGTTGCAGCTGGTGCCGCAGGAGATGCAGCCGCCGGCGAGGCCGTGCTTGCGCTTCAGGCGCGCCGCCAGGCCGGGAATGCAGCTGATGATCACCCGCCGCACCTTTCCCCAGAGGATGGTTCGTTCCGTCCTGCGCCAGATCACGCCGGGATCGCGGACGACGACCCCGACGAACGCGCGCGCGTAGCGGGCCGCGTTCCGGGTGCGTCGCAGCGTGCGCGCCGGCGCCGGGGCGCGCATGCGATCGGCGTCCCGGGCAGCGCATGGGCCTGTTGTTGCAACCACGGCTGCTCGGATGTGGGCATGGGACGGGTATCGACGGTGATCTGCCGGGGTGCCGCGAACGGGACGCGCCGCGCGCACCGGCGCAACAAGGCCCTCCGGGCGCCTGACAGACGGCGCGGGGAGGGCCCTGGCGGCGATGCACGAAACGATCAGCGTCCGGCGCAAGGCAGCGCCGATTCTACACGGCGGCGGCAGGAGCGGCAGCGGCGCCGCGGTCCGCAGCACCGCTGCGCGGCGGGTCCGGGACTACGAATCCTGGACGCGTGCCGTGCGCCAGGACGAGGCCGAGGAGGAGGCCGGCGGCGGCGCCGATGGCCATCACCTGCCAGGGATTGGCATGGGCGTAGGCGTCGGCCGCGCGCCCGCCTGCCCGGGTTCGCTCGAGCGCCAGGCTCTGCATCTCCGCGACACGGGCCCTGGCCGCCTGCAGCGACTCCTCGGCCCTCGCGCGCACCTGCGCGACGTGCTGCCCCGTCTGACTCGCGGTCGCCTTCAGCAGCTGCTCCATGTCGGCCGCGAGCACCCGGAGATCGGTTCTCAGCTTGTCGGTGGTGATGCGCTCACCCTCCGCACTCATTGCACATTCTCTCGCATTCATATGCGTCGACCTCGATGTGTTGGCGACGCGCAGCTACAGCGCGCGCCGCCCGCTGATGATGTTCACCAGGATCATGACGATGGCGACCACCAGGAGGATGTGGATGAAGCCGCCCACCGTATAGGAGGTGACCAGCCCGAGGGCCCACAGGATGAGCAGAACGACAGCGATGGTATAGAGCATGGATTTCACCTTTTCGTTGACCGGTTGACCGGTTGTTGCCCGACGCATCCCGCAGCCCGATGCGCCGCGAGATTCGATTCCAGTGTCGCGGGCACCGCGTGCTGCCGTCTGTGCGGCATCGCACAATGGCGTCACTTCCTTTGGTCCTGGCCGCGGTCGTCGCCCTTCTGGGGATCCTTCTCCTGGCCTTGGCCCTGCCTCGAATCCTTGGGGGCCCTTGCCCTCGCCCTCCGTGCCTTGGGTGCCGGTGCGTGCTGGGCCGCGCCCTGCTGCGGTTGACTGGCCCTGCGCGTCGGGGCGCCGGCTGCGCATGCTGCGCCTGGCCTTGCTGGGGCGGCGGGCCTGTGCTGCTGCATCTGCGGGTTTCCCCGTTGCTGCTGGGACTGCGCCGTTGCCGGCGCGGCGCGCGAGGCGGCGCCGGCGCACCCTGGACATGCTGCGCCTGATACTGCTGGCGCACGACCGGGTCCTGCGGCTGGTAGCGGTAGTTCTGGCTGTGCAACGTCTGCTGCTGCGCCGCCTGCGGATACCGGTTGCCGGAATACTGCCGCTGATAGGCGGGCAGCGGCGCAGGCGCTGGCGCCGAGCTGCGGTTCCACTGGTCCCAGCCGCTGCGGCGCTGTGCCCATTCGTTGCCCCAATGCTCACCCCAGCGCGGCGGCGCATCCGCTTGCCACCCGTGAAAATACGCAGGCGGTTGGCGGTAATAGCGCACGGGAACGCGCAGCACGTACACCGGCACGACGTCGCGCGCCACCAGCCCCCACGGCCCGTTGTACCAGGAGCTCGCGTACCAGTTGTCGCCCTGGTAGACCCAGTACATGCCGTCGTAGAAGAAGTAGTTGGAACGGACCTGCGGCGCGTAGTAGACCGGATACCCCGGCACCGCGACGAGTTGCGGATACACGGGCAGGTTGATGCCGATGCTCACGTTGGGAAGCCCGATCCCGATGCTCACCTGGGCCGCGGCCGGCGTCGCCGAGCAAGCCAGCATCCACAGCACTGCAAACGCTTTGCGCATTGCCTGTCCTCCCGTTCGTACACGACCGCGGGAGCCCGACGAAGTCCACGACGGCGACCCGGACTCCAGCGCATGGTGACCGGAGGCTTAGCGGACGGCGCGCAGCGCGGTCTGTGCGCCGTCGCACACTGCGGCGGCGCGCGCCCGGCCGGAAGGGCGCTGGGCCGGACGCCGCTCAGATCACGCTGGCGATGATGTTGATGCTGAGTGCAAGCACGGCGATGTTGAACACGAACGCGAGCATGCCGTGGATCAGCGTCAGGTGCCGCATGCTGCGCGAGGCCACCGCGACGTCGGACACCTGCGACGTCATGCCGACCACGAACGCGCAGTACGCGAAATCCAGGTAGTCGGGCTCGCGTCGCGCCCGGAAAGACCAGCGGGGCCGTGGGCGCCGGCTCGCCGTGCGGGCCGGCGTAGTAGCGGTGGGCGTAGCGGAACGCGAACACCGTCTGGATCAGCAGCCACGACGAGACCAGCGCCGCGATGGTCAGCGCGAGGTGCCAGGTGCGGGCCCAGAAGGGCAGGTCGCGGATGGTGCCGACGACGAAGCCGATGGCGACGATGCTGGCGCAGGCCGCGCCCACGACGAACAGGAAGATGAAGATCCCGCTCTGGTCCTCGCCCAATGCGTGGTCGCGGGTGACGCGCGCGTCGGCCCGCGCGATCAGCGCCCAGGCGAGGCCGAGATACGCCAGCGTGCCGAGGTCCCAGCTCGCGACGAGGCGGGTGTGCCAGGAGATCGAATCGGGCTGCGCGAGGTAGGCCGCCGCCGCGACGACGAGCGCCGCGCCCAGGCGCCGCATGGCGCCGAAGCGCACGATCCAGGACGACTGCCGGTGAGTTGCCCATGTTCCTGGTCCTCCGTGATTGTGCGCTGGCGAACAGACGTCGGGCGGCAGCGCTCCTATTATCGGCACGAATCCGCAAGCCTGGGCGTCTTTCGCAGGCGGTTGCGGCACACGGGTGTCGTTGCCGGCGAGGACGCGGCGGCGGACAGAGGAGCAAATCATGAGTCTAGGCACCATCCTGCTGGTGGTCATCATCCTGATGCTGATCGGCGTCTTTCCCGTCTGGCCGCACGCGCGCAGCTGGGGCTACGGTCCCAGCGGCATCGTCGGCGTCGTGCTGCTGATCGTCCTCGTCCTGTTCCTGATGGGACGCCTGTAATCCCGCGCATCGACGGCGGAACATCCGTGCGGGCGCGAGTGTTCCGGCATCGGGTTGCAGCGGGATTCCTGGCGCTCGCCCTGCTCGCGGCGCTGCCGGGTACCGTTGGGGCGTCCGGCGCGGACCACGACATCCTCGTGCGCGTGCAGAAGGACGGCGCGAGCATCGCGGTGGACGTCAACTGCCCGGTGGACGCCCCGCGACTGGTCGTGTGGGACGTGCTCACCGACTACGATCACATGGCGCAATTCCTGTCGAACCTCGAGTTCGAGCGGCGTGACGGCCGGCGGCGGCACTGCGCTGCGCATCCGCCAGGAGGGGAGCGTCGGGCGGGGGCCGCTGACGTTCACCTTCGAAAACATCCGCGACGTCGAGCTCGTCCCGCACCGCGCGATTCATTCCCGGTCGCTGAGCGGTGACCTGACGGCCTCGGACTTCACCACCCGGATCGTGGAGGTTGCCGGCGCGCTGCACATCGTCAACAGCGGCCGCTACACGCCCGGCGTCTGGGTTCCGCCCTTCATCGGCCCGGCGGTGATCGAGGCCGAGATCCGGAAGCAGTTCGGCGAGGTCAGGCGCGAGATCCTGCGCCGCAGCGCGCTGATCCGGCCGCCGGCATAGCCGATGAGCGAGCGCAGCACCGTGAAGCCCGAGCTCGTGCCGCCGGCCGGACATCAAGGCAGCGCGCCGGCGAAGCCGGAGCCGGCGCTTCCGGTCGGCCCGGTCGTCCGCATGTCGGTGGACGCGCGCGGCCTCTCGCTCGCGATCCTGGCCGTGATCGCGGTCATCGTCGCGCTGGAATGGGCGCAGACGTTCGTCGTTTCGCTGCTGGTCGGGATCCTGATCGCGTACACGTTGAATCCGCTCGTGGTCTGGCTGGAGAGGATCAGGATTCCGCGGGTGGTGGCGACCACGGTCGTGATGCTCGGCGTGATGGGCGCGCTGGTGCTCGGGGGCTACCTGCTGCGCGGGCAGGTGCAGGCGATCGTCGACGAATTGCCGTCGGCGGCAAGCAAGTTCTCCGCGGGCCTTGCGCGGCTGCGGACCAGCCAGGGCGGCGCGATGCAGAAGGTGCAGAGCGCCGCCACCGAAGTGGAGAAGGCGACCACGCAGGTGGCCGCAGCGGCGGTCGTCCCCAGGCAGCCGGCCACGCACGTCGTGGTCGACGCGCCGACGTTCAAGATGGGCGACTTCCTCTGGACCGGCTCCAAGGGGGCGGCGGGCGCGTTCGGCCAGGCGGTCACCGTGCTGTTCCTGGCGTTCTTTCTGCTGCTCGGCGGCGACACGTTCAAGCGCAAGCTCGTGCGCCTGACCGGGCCGTCGCTGTCGAACAAGAAGATCACCGTGCAGATCCTGGACGACATCAACGGCTCGATCCAGAAATACCTGTTCATGATGCTGCTGACCAACGTGCTGGTCGGCCTGCTCGCGTGGGTGGCCTTCGCTGGATCGGCCTCGACAACGCCGGCGCCTGGGCGGTCGCGGCGGGGCTGCTGCACGTCATCCCCTACCTCGGTCCCGGCGTCACCGCCGCCGCCACCGGGATGGCCGCCTTCATGCAGTTCGACTCGTTCCCGATGGCGCTGCTGGTCGCCGGCGCATCGATGGCGATCGCCACCGTCGTCGGAACCTTCGTCACGACGTGGATGACCGGGCAGGATCGCCAGCCTGAATTCGGCGGCCATCTTCATCTCGCTGCTGTTCTGGGGGTGGCTGTGGGGCATCTGGGGAATGCTGCTCAGCATCCCCATCATCGTCATCGTGAAAGTGGTGGCGCAGCACGTCGAGCAGTTGCAGCCGGTGGCCGAGCTGCTGGGGGAATGACATCCAATCCGAACGAAAGGAGAACAGCATGGCGAAGATTCGTAACATCGTCGGAACAAGCTTGATGGCGGGCATCCTGATCATGGGGCTCGCCGCCTGCCAGAAGAAGGAAGGCCCGGCCGAGCGCGCCGGCAAGGAGATCGACAAGTCCGTCGAGAGCGTCGGCCAGAGCATCGAGAATGCGGGTCAGAAGCTCCAGGACGCGGCAAAGGACGCCAAGAAGTAACCGGCCGTCGGCGCTGTCGCTGATCGGGCGCGCCGCGTTTCCGGTCGTGCCGGTGCGGATGCGAAAGCATCGGGCCGCCGGCGGCCGCCTTGGCAATGTCGTATCCTGTCGCATTTTCGGGGGGGCGGTTTGGACCAGATCGACAAGCGCCTGCGCGCACTGACGCCCGGCGTTCTCGCGACGCTGCTGCGCGGCATCGAGAAGGAAGGGCTGCGCGTGCGGCCGGACGGAACGCTGGCCGACACGCCGCATCCGCGGGGGCTGGGCTCGGCGCTCACCCACCCGCGCATCACCACCGATTTCTGCGAGTCGCAGCTGGAGCTGATCACGGGCGTGCATTCCAGCGCCGAAGCCTGTCTCGCGGAGCTGACCGAGCTCCATCAGGTGGTCTACCGGCAGATCGGCGAGGAATGGGTGTGGTGCGCCAGCATGCCCTGCCGGTTGCCGGAGGAGGACGAGATTCCCCTGGGACGCTACGGCACGTCCAACGTCGGCCGGCTCAAGACGACCTACCGGCAGGGACTGGCGCACCGCTACGGCCGCCGGATGCAGACGATCTCGGGCATCCACTACAACTTCTCCCTGCCCGACGAGGCGTGGCCGTTGCTGAAGGCCGCCGACGATGACACCGGACCGGCCGACGCCTACCAGGACCGCGGCTATTTCGCGCTGATCCGCAATTTCCGGCGCCACTCCTGGCTGCTGCTGATCCTGCACGGGGCGTCGCCGGCCGTTTGCCGGACGTTCCTGGGCGACCACCCGCACGCCCTCTCCGCGTGGGGAACCGGAACCATGATCGCGCCGCACGGGACGTCGCTGCGCATGGGGCGGCTGGGCTACCAGAGCGACGCCCAGGCGTCGCTGGCGGTGAGCTTCAACAGCCTGCGCGGCTATGCGACGTCGCTCAATCGCTCGTTCACCGAGCCGTACCCGCCCTACGAGGCCATCGGCATCTTCGACGGCGAGAAATACCTGCAGCTCGCGACGACGCTGCTGCAGATGGAAAACGAGTTCTACGGCACGATCCGCCCGAAGCGGCGCATCCAACCGGGCGAGCGGCCGCTGCGCGCGCTGGGCGAGCGCGGCGTCGAGTACGTCGAAGTCCGCTGCGTCGACATCAATCCCTTCGATCCGGTCGGCATCGGCGTCGACCAGATGCGCTTCATGGACATCTTCCTGCTGCACTGCCTGCTGCAGGAAAGCCCCGACGACTCGCCGCAGGAGATCGCCGCGATCTCGCGCAACCAACACCTTGCCGCCGAGCGCGGGCGCGATCCGGAGATACGCCTCGAGCGCAACGGGCAGCCGGCCGCCCCCGCCGAATGGGGCGCGACGCTGCTGCGCGAATGCGCGCCCATCGCCGCCGCGCTCGACGACGCGCATGGAGGCCGGGCATACCGCGACGTGCTCGCCGCCGCAGTGGACGCGCTGCAGGCGCCGGACACGCTGCCCTCGGCCCGCGTGCTGCGCGAGGCCGAGCAGCGAGTACGGCAAGTCGTTCCCGCGCTTCGCGCTCGCCTGGTCGGAGCGCCACCGGCATGCGCTGCTCGACCTGCCGCTGTCGGATGCGGTGACGGCGCGCTACGCGCGCATGGCCGAGGAATCGCTCGCCGCGCAGCGCCAGATCGAGGCAGCGGACACCGTGCCGTTCGAAGTCCATCGCCAGCGCTACATGGGCCAGGACCTGATGAGCGGATCGCACTTCAAGGTGGAGTGACGCCCCGTAGCCCGGGTTGAGCCGCAGGCGAAACCCGGGGCGATCGTGGCCATTGCCACCACCGCCCGGGTTTCGCCTGCGGCTCAACCCGGGCTACGCCGCAGTGATCCCCTGCGTGAGCCTGGGCAGGACGCGGGCCGGATCGTAGAACGGCAATCGGGCGACGCGCCCGATCCGCCCGTCGGCGAGGGCGACCGTGGTGCCGGGCGCGGTGGCGCCGCGGTCCACCAGTCCGAGCGCGAGGCTGCGGCCGAACACCGGCGAGTGGGCTTCGCTCGTCACGCGCGCCTTCGGCAGTCCGCACGCGGACGCCGCCCGGCGTCCCGGCAGGATGCCGCAGAGCCGGCGCTGCGGCTCGCGCCAGCGCAGCGGCCGCAGCGCGCCGCTGCCCCTGAACGCCCGGCCGTCGAACGACACCAGCCGCGCGAGCCCCAGCTCGAAGGGCGTGAGCGGCGTGGCGAGCTCGCGCGTGAACAGGACGAAGCCCGACTCGATGCGCAGGCTGTCGGCGGCCTCGAATCCGCATTCCAGAAGGCCGTCGCTGCCGCCGGCGGCCAGCAGCGCGGCCCAGAGCTCCGCCGCGTCGTCCGCCGCGACGACCACCTCGTAGCCCTGCTCGCCGCTGTAGCCGAGCCGCGCGACCCATGCGCTGCGTCCGCGCCAGCCGGCCTCGGCGAAGTGGAAGTATCGCAGCGGGGCGACGGCGGCGCCGGGCAAGACCCTGGCGAGGATCGCCGCGCTGCGCGGCCCCTGCACGGCGAGCACCGCGCAGGCCGCCGAGACGTCGGCGACCCGGACTTCGAGCGTTCCCCGGCTCGCCGCGAGGTGGTGGAAGTCGGAGCGCCGCCCGGTGAAGATCCAGAAGCGGTCATTGGCGAGGCGCCACACCGTCGCATCGTTGACGCACCCGCCCGTCGTCGTCGCACAGCAGCGTGTAATGGAGCGCTCCCGGGGCAAAGCGCGCGAGGCCGCGCGTCTGCACGCGATCGAGGAAAGCGCGGCCGTCGCGCCCCGAGACCTCGTAGCGCCCCATGAACGAGAAGTCGAACAGCCCCGCCGCCCGGCGCGTGGCCAGGTGCTCCGCGGCCGGCCCGGAGAACCGGAGCGGGACGGCGGCGCCCGGCGCCACGTCGACCGTCGCGATTCCGCGGCCGGCGAACAACGAAGCGAGCCCGCCGCTCATGCCTATCTCAGTATCCGCGCCAGCATCGCCAGGCCGACGACGATGCACAGCGCGGCGGCCATCGAGCGCAGCACGCGCATGCTGACCGAGTGCGCGAGGCGCACGCCCAAGACGACGCCGGCGAGCTCGGCGAGGGTCACCCACCAGGCGATGCCGAAGTCGATGCGGCCGAACTGCAGGTTGCCGATCGTGCCGGACAGCGCGGCGATGATCTGCAGCACCTGGCTGGTGCCGATCGCGGCGAGCGGAACGAAGCCCAGCATCACCATGATCGGCACGGAGAACAGCGGCCCGCCCGCTCCGGACAGCCCGGAGCCGAAGCCGGACACCGCGCCGACCAGCGCGAGCTCGGCGCGCTCCGCGCGCCCGGCGCCGTCGCGCAGGCGCTGCCGGGCGGACTGCGGCGCGAGCAGGATGTAGACCCCGGCGGCGACGATGACGAGAGCGATGAACACGGCGAGCGCGGTGCTGCCGATGCGCGAGTTGGCCCACGCGCCGACGTACGCGAACAGCACCGCTCCGGCGCACACCGGGATCGTGATGCGCCAGCTGATGCTGCCGCGGCGCAGGAACAGCCCGGTCCCGACGATGCCGGTGAACAGGAACGTGAACAGGGCGGTCGCCGCAGCCTCGTGGATCGACATGCCGCCGAGGACGGTGAGCGCCGGTATGAGCAGCACGCCGCCGATGCCGACCGCGCCGATGAAGAAGCCGACGACGACGGCGACGGCCGCGAGCAAGCCGATGGAGGCCAGGCGCGGGCTCCCGGCGGCTACCCTGCGGCGAAGCTCGTGAGCTCGCTCGTGAGCAGGACCGCGAGCTGCTTCGTGAGCGCGTAGCCGACGCTGTGGTCGGCGTCCATCAGCGCCATGAGTTCCTTGCCGTTGATCGCGATGACCTCGCAGGGCGTGAGGCAGAAGGCGTTCGCGATCCGGGTCCGGGCGTTCTGCACGATCGCCGCCCAGCCGAACACCTGTCCGCGGCGGATGATCTCGCCCGCCGACGTGGCGCGCCTGCCGAGACCGAGCGTGAACCGGACCATGCCCTCGGCCAGCACGTAGAAGTCGTCGGCGGGGTCCCCGAGCACGTAGATGTGGCTGTCCTGCGGATGGCGCTCGACGCGGCCCAGCGCGGCCACGCGCGCGAGCCGGGCAGGCGAGAGCCCGGCGAAGAACGGCGCCTGCGCGAGCAGGGCGCCGTTCGCCGCCGGGCCGACCACCCGCAGCGCCGGTTTCACTTCTTCCAGCCGGACATTTCCTTGAACCGCTTCAGCTCGTCCTCCTTCATGAACACGGTGTGCTCCTTGCCCGGGTAGACGCGCGAGCGCACCTCGTCGCGGTAGTCGGAGAGCCCCTTCTCGAGGATCGGCACCAGGTCGGCGTAGATCTTGGAGTGGCGCGGCACGTGCTTCTCGTAGAGGTGGAAGAGGTCCGAGCCGATGATGTGCACGCCGTGCGCGCGATTGCCGGCGCCGAGGCTGATCACCGGGACCGGCAGCGTCTCGGCAAGGTACTCGCACACCTCCGAGGTCGTCACCTCGCACATGATCGAGAAGCAGCCGGCGTCGACCATCGCCAGCGCGTCGTCCACCAGCTCCTTGGCGCGTTCCGCGGTCTTGCCCTGCGCGGTGAAGCCGCCGAGCTGCGCCATGCGCATCGGCGTGATGCCGATGTGGCCCTGCACCGGGATGCCGGCCTTGACGATCGCCTCGATGTACTTGGCGTGGTGCTGGTTGCCCTCGCACTTCATCACCTCGGCGCCGCCCTGCGAGACGTACTTCGCCGCGTTGTCCACCGCCTGCTGCGCCGACAGGTGGAAGCTCATGTACGGCATGTCCACCATCCGCAGGCCGTACTTCGAGCCGCGCTTCACCGCCTGCGCCATGAACATCACTTCCTCGAACGAGACCGAGGTCGTGTCCTCGTGCCCGAACAGCACCATGCCGCCGGTGTCGGAGACGCACAGGATGTCGATGCCGACCCGGTCCGCGACGATCGCGGTCTCGTAGTCGTAGACGGCGAGCTGCACGATCGGCTCGCCCTTCTTCATCTTCTCCACGAGCATCGGGATCGTGACCTTCTTGCGTGCCGGGGCTGCAGCCTGCTGGCTCATCGTCGGTTCCTCCTGGGGATTCAAGCTAGGGAAATCCAGCTGATTCGTGATACCGGTAGCAAGTCCTGTGCCGGACGGGAGATGCGTTTGGCATCAGTGGATTAGCGCCCCGGGGGCGCTCCGCCGCTCCGCCGGGCGGGCGGCGCGTTTCCCCACGAAACCGGCGGGCGCGCCTCACGGAAACACCCGCTGCGGGGCGCAGGCGGCGCAAGGCGGCTAGGCTTTCTCGTCGTGCTCGCGCTTGAGGCCCCACGCGCGGCGCCGCATCCAGAGCGTCTTGCGCCCGATGCCGAGGATGCGCGCGAGCTCGGTGTCGCTGTGCACGTCCTGGAAGCGCTCGACCACGCCGCGCATGTACGCCTCGATCGACGCCGGGCGGCCGTTCGTCTCGGCGCTCTGCGCCACGGGCGCCGCCTTCGGCACCGGCAGCGACTCGGCGAAGTCCCTGCAGGTGAGCGTGTCGGACTCGGCGAGGATCACCGCGCGCTCCATCAGGTTCTCGAGCTCGCGCACGTTGCCCGGCCATTGGTACTGGCGCAGGAACACCTCGAGGTCCGGCCCGATCCTGCGGATGCGCTTGCCCATCCTGCGCCCGTGGAAGTCGATGAAGTGCCGGGCGAGAAGATCGACGTCGCCGCCGCGCTCGCGCAGCGGCGGCACGTGGATGCCGATCACGTTGAGGCGGTAGTAGAGGTCCTCGCGGAACTCGCCCTGTTCCATTGCCTGCTTCAGGTCGCGGTTGGTCGCTGCGACGAACCGCACGTCGACGGTGTGGACGTGCCGGCCTCCGACCGGGCGGACCGCGCGGTCCTGGAGCACGCGCAGCAGCTTCACCTGCAGCGCGGGCGCCAGCTCCGAGATCTCGTCGAGCAGCAGCGTCCCGCCCTGCGCCTCGCGGATCAGCCCGTCGCTGCGCTCCACCGCGCCGGTGAACGCGCCGCGCGCGTGGCCGAAGAGTTCGGACTCCAGCAGGTCGCGCGGAATGGCCGCGCAGTTGATCGGGACGAACGGGCCGTCGGCCCGGTGGCTCGCATAGTGCAGCCCCAGCGCGACCAACTCCTTGCCGGTCCCGCTCTCGCCCTGGATCAGCACGTTGGCGTCCGACGGCGCCACCTTGCGGATCAGCTCCAGCACCCGCTTGATGCCCGGGCTCTCCCCGATGATCTCGCGCGACGCGTGGACGTTGCGCAGGTGCCGCTTGAGGATCGCGTTCTCGCGGTTGATTCGCCGCTCGTTGAGCGCGCGCTCCACGGCGTGCAGGAACTCCGTGTTGTCGAACGGCTTGATGATGTAGTCGACGGCGCCGTTGCGCAGCGCCTCGATCGCGCTCTCCACCGACGAGTAGCTCGTCATCAGGATGATCGGCACCCCGGGCCGGGCTTCCTTGATCGCGCGGATCACGTCGAGCCCGGTGCCGTCGGGCAGGCGCAGGTCGGTGACCACCAGGTCCACGTCGTTCGCGGCGACCGCCCGCTGGGCGGCGCGCAGCTCGGCGCAGTGCTCGACCTGGAAGCCTTCGCCGGCGAGCAGCATGCCGATGACCTCGGCGAGACCGAGGTCGTCGTCGACGACCAGGATCCGCTCGCGCCGCAGCGGCCCGACTCCGCTCATGACGCTTCGTCGCGCAGGAGCGGAAGCTCGATCGTGAAGCACGCGCCGCGCGTTTCGGGGTCGTTCGCGGCGCGCAGGTCGCCGCCGAGCTCGTGCACGATCTCGTAGCTGATGGCGAGCCCGAGCCCCGTGCCTTCCCCCTCGGTCTTGGTGGTGAAGAAGGGCTCGAAGATGCGCTCGAGGTGCGCGGGCGCAATGCCCGGCCCGGTGTCGCGGATCGTCAGCTCGACCGTGCCCGCCGGTCTCGGCGTCGCGGCCACGCTGACCCGGCCCGCGCCGCGCATTGCCTGCGCGGCGTTGAGGAAGGTGTTGAAGATCACCTGCTGGAGCTGCCCCGGCCGGGCGAGCACCACGGCGTCCGGCGCGCCGCGATAGTCGAAGGCGACCGTCGCCCCCAGCGGATTGTGGCGCAGCAGCGCCGCGGCTTCTTCCACCGCCGCATCGATGCCCACCGGCGCGCAGCGCTCGCCGGGCACGCGCGAGAAGCTCGCCAGCCGCCGCGTGATCGCAAGCACGCGCGACAGGTTGGCCGCGATGTTGGCGAGGCCCTTCTCCAGCGTCTCGGGGGTCACGCCGCGTCGCGACTGCAGGATCTGCACCATCGAGTGAATGGCCGAGAGCGGATTCGCCACCTCGTGACAGACGCCGGCGATCATGAAGCCGAGGGAAGCGAGCCGCGTGGTCTGCGGGTTGGCCGGGGCGGGCGGCATGGCGCAGCGTCCGTCGGTCACCGTGAGGCACGTGCCGAGCGGCGATAGGCTCACGTGCAGGACTTCGCAGCGGCACCCGCCGGGAAGGGTGCGCATCAGCTCGACCGCGCGCGGCTCGGTCCCGCCTGCCGCGAGCGCGGCGGCGTACTCGGGCGCTTCGTCCGCGAGGTTCTTCGACGCCCCGCCCTGCCGCAGCCGGCTGCGCATCGCGGCGTTGGCGAAGGCGATCCCACCGGCCTCGTCGAGCAGCATCAGCGGTGCCGGCAGTCCTTCGAGCAGCGGGTGCAGCGCGGCCTCGATGCCCGCGTCAGCGGTGGCCTCGCGCTGTCCGGCGCGCCCCGCGCTCACGTGGTCCGTCTCGCGGCGGTGCGCACTGCCGCCGCCCGTTCGTCGATCGGCAGGCAGGCGAAGCCGGCAACGACGCTCAAGGCAACCGCGCTCGCCCAGACGATCGCGTAGCTGCCGGTGGCGTCGAAGACGGAGCCGCCGAGCCAGACGCCGATGAAGGCGCCGACCTGATGCCCGAGGAAGGAGATGCTGAACAGCGTGGACAGGTACTGCACGCCGAAGATCTGCGCGACGAGCGCGTTGGTGAGCGGGATCGGGCTCAACCAGGTGAGGCCCACCGCCGCGGCGAAGGCCCAGATGCTCGCGTCGCTCAGCGGGAGCATCACGAACGCCCCGATCGCCGCCGCGCGCACGGCGTAGATCCCGGTCAGCAGGTACTTCTTGCTCCAGACATCGCCCAGGTATCCCGCGAGGAACGAGCCGACGATGTTGAAGAACCCGATCACCGCGAGCGCCGTCATCCCGCTGACCGCCGGCGCGCCGCGATCGACGAGGTACGCCGGCAGATGGACCATCATGAAGGTCGTCTGGAAGCCGCACACGAACAGGCTGGCGGTGAGCAGCCAGAACCCCGGGTGCGCGGCCGCTTCGTGCAGTGCCACGCCGACGCTCTGATTGCGCCCTTCGGTTCGCGCCGGTTGCCCGGCGAGCGCCGCGCCCAGCGGCACGATGAGGACGGCGCAGGCGGCGAGGACGAGCAGGGCGTTGAACCACCCGAACTGCGCGATGAGCGCGTGCGACCATGGCAGCATCGCGAACTGGCCGAACGAACCGCCGGCGCCGGCGATGCCGAGCGCGGCGCCGCGCTGCGCCGGCGGCGCCCGCCGCCCGACGACACCCAGCACCACGCCGTAACTCGCGCCGCTCAAACCCAGGCCGACGAGAAGTCCCGCGCCGGCGTCGAAGGCGAGGCCGGTCGTCGAAAAGGCCATCAGCGCGAGGCCGGCCGCATAGCAGGCGCCGCCGGCCGCGAGCACCCGCCCGGCGCCGATCCGGTCGGCGACCATGCCGGTGAACGGCTGGGCAAGGCCCCAGACCAGGTTCTGCAGCGCGATGGCGAACGCGAACGTTTCCCGTCCCCAGCCGAGGTCCATGCTCATCGGACGCAGGAACAGGCCGAACCCCTGCCGCGTGCCGACCGACAGCATGAGAATCGCGGCGGCGCACGCGAGCATGACGGCAGGAGTCCGCCAGGATCGGGCGGTCACGGGGGCTTCTCGCAGTGGGTCGCTCGTGCGGGCGGTTGACGGTCGCGTAGTGTAACGCGCCGGGCACGGCACGGGCATGAGCCGGTGCAACGCGGGGAATTGCTACGCAGGAACGGCGACCGGCAACGCGCCGCGCGCCGAAACCCGACCCGCCTCGCTCAGCAGGACTTGGGCAGGTTCGCGGTGGCCGGGTCGGCCATGTCGTCGTCGAACACCTTCAGCTTCGCCTTCACGCAGGCTTCGACGTACTTCCCGAGGGCTTCCCCGCGCTGGCCGAGCCTCGACGCTTCGTCGGCGCAGATGCGCGCGAAGATCGCCCGCGCCTGCGCGGTGTCGTCGGCGAGCAGCGGCGCCGAGTAGGCCGCCAACAGCATCGGAATCGCAATGACGAGCCTGCGCATCGAAACTCCCGGAGGCGTGGCCGCCGAAGTGCGGCCCGAGGGGAGTCTAGCGCGGTGGGCGCGGGTGGTCCAGAGGCTGCGGCGCTTAGGCTGCGGCGCGGAGTCCGATGCGTCCACGGCGCTGCCACGATACGGGCGCTCCGGGGCGCGCGGCGGGAGGCGCTGCGCGACCGGCCCGCTCCGCGCGGCAATGCGCGCGTTTCGCGGCGAAACACGGTCGGGCCGGCCGCGCCGGCACCGGAAAAAAAGCGGCACCGAAACAGATGCTTGGTGGACTGCCCTTGATGGCACGGTTCATGCGACACTGGCAGGATCGTCCGCGCGAACGACGGACGGGAAGCGGCTTGGCTCGATACGAAGCGCCCGCGGCACATCACCACCAAAGGAGGGAAGGCATGGCATCCGAATCCCGATTGCGCACGGCCCCGAAGCGCACCTTGCTGACGAGGGAGCAAGACGCCGAGCTGGAGTTGCAGGACCGCCGCCGCTTCCTGCGCCGCGGCGCCGCGATCGCCGGCGGCGCGATCGCAGCGGGCGGCATGGCGTCGGCCGCTCGCGGCGCGCCGCTGCCCATCCCGCCCAGCGCGCAGGAGATGGGACGCCCCATCGAGCCCGCCGCCTACGGCATGCCGTCCAAGTTCGAGAAGGACGTCGCCCGGCGCCGCACCGACGTCCTGAAGAATCGCCAGAACTGGTCCGACTGGAGCATGACGCCGCTGCAGGACCAGCTCGGCATCATCACGCCGAACGGGCTCATGTACGAGCGGCACCACGCGGGGACGCCGGACATCGATCCGGCGCAGCACAAGCTCGTCATCCACGGGATGGTCAGGCAGCCCCTGGTCTTCTCCATGGAAAGCCTGATGCGCTACCCGGCCGTCTCGAAGTTCCACTTCATGGAATGCTCGGGGAACGGGTTGACCGAATGGCGGAAGAGCGCATCGATGACGGTGCAGCAGACCCACGGGTTGCTCTTGGGCGCACAGTGGACCGGGGTGCCGCTGTCGTGGCTGCTCGACGAGGCCGGCGTGCAGGCCGGCGCCAAGTGGCTGCTGTTCGAGGGCGCCGACGGCGCGAGCCACACGCGCTCGGTGCCGCTCGACAAGTCGATGAACGACGTCATGATCGTGTACGGCTCGAACGGCGAGATGCTGCGTCCGGAGAACGGCTATCCGCTGCGCGCCTTCGTGCCGGGCTGGGAAGGCAACGTCTCGGTGAAATGGCTGCGCCGGATCAAGGTCGGCGACCAGCCGTGGCACTTCCGCAGCGAGACCGCGCGCTATACCGACCCGATGCCGGAAGGCATGTGGCGCCAGTTCAGCATGGTCATGGAGTGCAAATCGGTGATCACGCGGCCTTCCGGTGGCCAGAAGCTGGCCGGGCCGGGCATGTACGAGATCCAGGGCTTCGCCTGGTCGGGCAACGGCTCGATCACCGCGGTCGATGTCACCCTCGACGGCGGGAAGACCTGGCGTGAAGCCAGGCTGGAGGAGCCGGTGCTGGACAAGTGCCTCACCCGCTTCCGCTACCTCTGGAAATGGGATGGCGGCCCGACGAAGATCGCCAGCCGCGCGGTCGACTCCACCGGTTATGTGCAGCCGACCGTCGCCGACCTGCAGAAGGTGCGCGCGACCGCCGGCTTCGTTCAGCACCACAACGGCGTGCATCCATGGTCGGTCAGCGCCACCGGGGAGGTGACAAATGGAATCGCGTAACCTGGTATTCGGTCTCGCCGCCGCCGCGCTCGCGGTCGGCTGCGCGCAGATGCCGGCGTCCGCGCCGGCAAAGCAGCCGCGCCCCGACGTCGCTTTCGGCAAGCCGATCAGCGACGCGGACATCGCGCCGTGGAACGTCGACATCCGCACCCCGGACGGATTGGGCCTGCCGCCCGGACGCGGGACCGTCGCCGAGGGCAAGAAGATCTACGAGGCGCAGTGCATCGCGTGTCACGGGGCCGACGCCAAGGGCGGCCCGGTCTACGGAACGATGGTCGGCGGCATCGGCTCGTTCAAGACCGACACCCGCGTGCTCACTCCGGGCAGCATGTATCCGTACGCGCCGATCCTGTTCGACTACATCCGCCGCGCGATGCCGATGACCCAGCCGATGACGCTGTCGCCGAACGAGGTGTACGCGCTCTCGGCCTACATCCTGAACCTCAACGGCCTCATCCCGGCCGACGCGGTGATGGACCAGAGTTCGCTGCCCAAGGTGCAGATGCCGAACCGCAACGGCTTCATCGTCGACGATCGCCCCGACACCAAGGCGGTCCGCTGCATGACGAACTGCATCTAGCGCAGGTGGCGGCTGTTCGTGGCGGCCCGACGGGATTCGGTCCCGCGGGCCGCGATCGCGGCAGGCGACCGGCTGCCCGGGCTGCGGTCGATCCGGCAACGGACAGTGACGCGTTCGACTGCGCCCGAGTGTTTCCGGAGGAAACGGGCTGCGCCGGCGCGGAGGCCGGGCGAAAAGGTTGGAAAGATTTGAAATGAAGCAGTTAGCGCATTGCAGGCGATTGGCACGGAACGTGCCACTGCTGTTCAGGATGATCCGGTTCCAGGCAAGGAGGCACCATGGCGAAGAACGCGGCTGAATGGGCGGCGCGGCCCAGGTTTCCCAACTCGCATTACGTCGATGCGCGCATCTACAGCGACCCGCAATTGTTCGAGGAAGAGAAGGAAAAGGTATTCAAGCCCTGCTGGATGATCGCGTGCCACGAGTCGGAGGTCCCGAACATCCATGACTACCGGCTGTTCACGCACCCGACGGGCGCGCCGCTGATCATCGTCCGCGGCGAGGACAAGAAGGTGCGCGCCTTCTACAACATCTGCCCGCACCGCGGCAACGCCATCCTCTACGACCCGTCGGGCAACGCGAAGCGGATGACCTGCATCTTCCACCAATGGTCGTTCGACGCGCAGGGTGCCTGTGTGGACATCTCGCGCGGCGAGCAGGGCTACCAGGATCGCTACTGCAAGGCCGACGCGAGCCTGCGCGAGGTGCGCTGCGACGTCGCCTTCGGCGGCTTCGTGTGGGTGAACCTCGACGACGGCGGACCGACGCTGCGCGAGTTCATCGGCCCGGCGCTCGACATGCTCGAGCCGAACATGCAGGAGCCGATGGAGGTGTTCCACTTCCACAAGGCGGTGGTCGACACCAACTTCAAGCTCTGGCACGACACCAACAGCGAGTTCTACCACGACTTCCTGCACTACTTCAATCGCATCACCGGCATGATGCAGCCGGGCTACTTCGACCGGAAGTACACGGGCCACCCGAACGGCCATGCAACGGTGGGTTCGATGAGCGTCAAGTACGACGCCTACCAGAGCGGCACCGACCGCATCGGCTGGCCGGGGCTCGCACCCGGCGGCTGGATCCTCATCGACATCTTCCCGGGGATGACCTACAACCTGCGCACGTCGGTGCTGCGCATGGACACCGTGGTGCCGCTCGGGCCCGACAAGGTGATCATCGAGTTCCGCGGGCTCGGGTTGAAGCGCGACACGCCGGCAGAGCGCACGAAGCGCATCTTCGACCACAACATGATCTGGGGGCCGTTCGGCCGCAACCTGCACGAGGACCTGCTGGGCGTGCACGGCCAGGGTGTGGCGATGAAGCGCGGCACCGACGCGCGCTGGGTGATCCAGGGCCGCGAGGAGAACAGCACCATCCACGACGAGGTCGGCATGCGCCACTACTATGCCGAATGGGGCAGGCGCATGGGCCGTCCGGCGCACGACCCGTTCAACGAGGGCAGGCCCGCGGTCGCACGCGCGGCGGATTGAGGAGGCGCCCATGGCTACGCACGAGCAACGCCACGCGGTGGAGGAGCTGGTCTACCGCACCTGCCTCGCGCTCGACGCGAAGGACTGGAAGGGTTTCCTCGGCCTCTGCGACGCGGGGTTCCGGTACAGCATCACCACGTTCAGCCCGGAGATCAAGAAGGACATGACGTGGCTGGACCACGACCGGGCCGGGATGGAGACGCTGTTCACCAACCTGCCGAAGCACAACAGCGACCACTCCCCGATCACCCGGCACGCGACGGTCTACACCGTGGCTTTCGACGACGCGAAAGCGCAGGCGGACGTCGTCAGCGCGGTGCAGGTGTTCCGCACCGCGCTCGACGGCGGCGCGACCGAGCTCTTCGCCGTCGGACACTTCCACGACACGGTCGGGCTCGGCGGCGACGCGCCGAAGCTGCTCCGCCGCAACGTGCGGCTCGACACCCGGCTGCTCGGCTACGGCTACCACATCCCCTTCTGACACGGGCATCGCGGAAACAGCCAGTGCGCGTACAACTGAACGCCCGGAACCGGGGCTACGAGTTCGAGGCCGCTCCCGGGGAGAAGCTCCTGTACGCCGGGCTGCGCTCGCGCGTCGACATTCCCTACGAGTGCGGCACCGGGACCTGCGGGACGTGCAAGGCGCGGCTCGTCGCCGGCCGGATCGACGACGCCTGGCCCGAGGCTCCCGGCAGGAAGTATCTCAAGGGGCCGGACGAGTTCCTGATGTGCCAGTGCGCCGCGGCCGGCGAGGTCACGATCGAGGTCGCCGCGTTCGTGTACGCGATGGATCCGGGCGCGTGCACGGCCGAGCCCGTGGCCGGCACGATCGCGAACGTGCGCGCGCTGACGCCGGACGTGGCCGCCTTCGAGGTCGCGCTCGCGCAACCGGTCGAATTCGATGCCGGCCAGTTCATGGCGATGGCGGTGCCCGGCGTTGCGGGCTACCGCGGCTATTCGATGGTCAACTTCGATCGCCAGGCCCGCCGTCTCGCCTTCGTCGTGAAGAAGAAGCCGGGCGGGGCCTTCTCCGACTGGCTCTTCGGCGGCGCGCGGGAGGGCACCGAGGTCAGCATGATCGGCCCGCTCGGCAAGGCGACGTTCTATCCGGGCATCGGCAAGAACATCCTGTGCATCGCCGGCGGCAGCGGCATCGCGGGCATCATGTCCATCCTCGCGCGGGCGTGCCAGGAGCGCTACTTCGGGCAGTACCGCGGGAACGTGTACTTCGGCATCCGCAGCATGAAGGACGCGTTCTACCTCGACGAGCTCGCGGCCTTCCAGCGCGAGTGCGGCGGCCAGCTCGAGGTCACCGTCGCGCTGTCGGACGAGGACGTTCCCGCCGAGGTCGCCGCCGCGCACGCCGGCCTCAGGTTCGAGCGCGGGCTGGTGCACGAGGTCGCCAAGCGCGGCATGCAGGGCAGGTTCCAGAACCTGCGCGCCTACGTCGCCGGCCCGCCGCCGGCGGTCGATGCGGCGATCCGCTTTCTGCTGTTGGAGGCCAAGCTCACGGCCGACAACATCCGCTACGACAAATTCAGCTAGGGACCCGACCCAGCATGACGCGACGGTTCGTATGCCAGCTGGGCGACATCCCGGCCAACGGCATGAAGGAATGCGAGGCCGAGGGCGGGATGAAGCTGCTGGTCGCGCGGGCGGGCGACGGCTGCTTCGCCTACCAGGCGGTCTGCCCGCACCAGGACGTCGCGCTGTGCGAGGGGCTCTACGACGGCGCGACGCTCACCTGCCACATGCACCTGTGGCAGTGGGACATCACGACCGGCGCGGCGATCGGGCTCGCCGAGGCGCCGCTCGAGCGCTACGACCTCACGATCGAGGGCGAGGCGGTGTACGTGGAGTCGAAGAGCGCGCTCGACGTCGGCGAGCTGTTCGCCGGCGCGTCCGAGGTCACGCTGGCGAAGCTCGCCGCGCTGGCCACGCGCGAGGAGTACGGGCCCGGGGCGGTGGTCTACGGCATCGGCGACCCGACCGACGACTTCTTCGTGCTCGACTCCGGGCGGGTCGAGTTCCAGTTGGGCCGCGACGAGCGCACGCGTCCGGCCGGGTTCATGCTGCGCAAGGGCGAAGTGTTCGGCTGGGCCGCGCTGCTCGACAGCCAGCCGCGCCGGATCGCGAGCGCCAGGGCGCTCGAGGGATCGGTGCTGCTGCGCATCAACGGTCGCGACGCGCTGGCGGTGCTGGAATCGGACCCCGCTTCGGGTTACCTTGTGATGCGCAGACTGTCGTCGCTCATCACACGCTACCTCGCGGCGTCCGGAGCGAACTGATGCAGGGAGCGGCCCGGCAGCCCGGGCCGGCGCCCGGGGAACAACAGGCTGCACGCCGTAGAATGCCGTACCCGAAGTGGTCGCCATGAGTACACAAAAGGAGGACGCTATGAGAACAAGGTCGCTGTTCGTGTGGGCGCTGGCCGCGCTCGTGCCCGGTGTCGCGTTGACCGGCCCGGCGCGTGCCGCGGACCTCGATTACGGCAAGCCGGGAACCCCGGTCAAGCTGGTGATCGGGTACCAGCCGTACTACACCCAGAGCTGGTCCGGGATCGTGATGCGCGGCAAGAAGTTCTACGAGAAGTACCTGCCGAAGGGCTCCGAGGTCGAGTTCCAGATCGGGCTGCAGGGCGCGATCATCGTCAACAACATGCTGGCGGGCAAGCAGCACATCGGCTACATGGGCGACATGCCGGCCATCGTTTCCACCACCAAGACCGAGACCGCCGACATCCGTCTCGTCGCCGCCGTGGGCCTCGGGCTCGACCAGTGCAACATCTTCCTCGCCCGCAACGACGCGCCCAAGTTCGCCGACGCGAAGGCGGCCATCAAGTGGCTCGACGGCAAGATCGTGGCCGTGCCGAAGGGCGCCTGCGCCGACCGCTTCGCGCAGGCGGTGTTCAAGCACGAGAACGTCAATCCCAAGGAGTACCTCAACCAGAACATCGAGGTGATCACCTCGAACTTCCGCGCCGGGAAGATCGACGCCGCCGTGATCTGGGAACCGACCGCTTCCCGGCTGGTGCAGGAGGGCCTCGCGCGGCGGGTGGCCTCCGGCGTGAACGTGAACGAGAACGACGCCGCGTTCCTCGGGATGCGCGCCGATCTCATCAAGCAGCGCCCCGATGTGGTGAAGGCGTGGCTGGAGGCCGAACTCGATGCGGAGCTCTTCCTTGCCGACGAGAAGAACGCCGACGAGGTCACCCGGATGGCCAAGGAGCAGACGACGGGCTTTTCCGAGCGCGCGCTGTGGTTCGCGCAGTACGGCACGTATCCGGTCGCCGAAGGCGGCAGCAAGACGCGCAACGTCCTGCCCTTCGCGTTCACGCCGGACACGCGCAGCCTGATCGACAAGGACTCGGCGTTCCTGTACTCCATCAAGAGCATCAACACCGAGAAGCTGCGCCCCGAGGCGGTGATGCCCGAGTTCACCGAGCAGATCCTGAAGGAGCGCGGGCTGAAGGCGCCGATCGGCGACGTGCTGGCGTTGCCCGACTCCGCGGCGCCGAAATGACCCGGCAGGGGCGCCGGTCCGCACCCCGGGTCGGCACTCCTTCGCTCCCGCCGATCGCTTCCGGGATAAGTCCGGGAGCCTAGCGTTCCCTATCCGCCAAAGGCCGCCAGTCGATGTCCGATGCCACCATCATCCAGCCCCCGGGCGGGACTGCCGCCGACAGCGATCTCGAGATCCTGCGCCTTGCCACGCCCTTCCGCGAGGCGCCGGAAGAGTTGCTGCGCAGGATCGCCGCGCTCGGCCGGCGGGCGACCTACGACGCCGGCGGCCGGATCTACACGGCCGGCGAGGAAGCCGACGACATCTACGTCACGGTGTCCGGCCGGATCGAGCACATCTTCACCGAGGAGATCACCGCCCAGGACCCGCTGAAGCGGATGGCGCGCGGCGGCGTGTTCGGCTGGGCGGGGCTCCTGCTCGGCCACACCAAGCGGCTTGCCACCGCCACGGCGCGCGAGCCTTCCGAGGTGATCGCGATCAACACGCGAGAAGCTGGTCGCGGTGCTCGAGGCCGATCGCGTGGCGGGCGGCGCGGTCATGGACCGCTTCGCCGCCATGATCCAGCAGGAGTTCGCGCTCCCGGACCTGCTGGCCCAGGTGCGCCGGCTCACCGGCCAGCCGCTCACCGAGGAGATGTCGGCCCTCGGTCTCACCATGTACCGGCTGTCGCGCTGGATCAGCAGTCCGCGGCCGTACCTCATGCTCATCGGCTTCGGTCTCTTCATGAGCTTCTGGTACCTGTCGGTCGAAGTCTGGAAGCTGCCGCGCTTTCGCGAGATGCCGGGCATCACGACGGTGCTCAAGGAGTGGGTGTCGCCGAACCCGACGTACGGGCTTTCCTTCTATCACCGCGGAGTACTACCACCACATCCTGGTCTCGATCTGGCGCGTGGCGCAGGCGTTCTTCCTCGCCACCGTGCTCGGGGTGCCGGTCGGCCTGTTCCTAGGCTGGTCGCGCAAGTTCAAGGAGTACGCGTTCCCGATCTTCGAGATGCTGCGGCCGATCCCCATCCTCGCCTGGGTGCCGCTCGCGATCGTGATGTTCGTCGCCACCGAGTCGGCGGTGATCTTCCTCGCCTTCCTCGCGTCGTTCTTCGCCACCGCGCTCAACACCATGCTCGGGGTCGAGTCGATCGACGAGTCCTACACCCGGGCCGCGAACTGCCTCGGCGCCAGCAAGTGGCAGGTGTTCCGCCACGTCATCGTGCCGGGGGCGCTGCCGTTCATCTTCACCGGGCTGCAGATCTCGATCGGCGTGTCGTGGTTCTCGCTCGTGGCGGCCGAGATGGTGTCCGGGCAGTTCGGCCTCGGCTACGTGATCAACACGTCCTACATGATGGTGCGCTACCCGACCATCGTGATCGGGATGATCACGCTGGGCTTCGTCGGGTACGCCACCAGCGCGATGGTGCGCGTGGCCGGCGACTACCTGATGCAGTGGCGCGTGCGCGAGCTCGCGCTGTCCGGGGGCTGACCGTGGGCATCGCGACCGGGGCACCCGGCGCCGCCGCGCCCGCGCGCGGCGGCATCCTCATCGACGACGTCGTCAAGATCTACGACCCCGAAGGCGCGGCGGTGATGGCCGTCGATCACTGCACGCTCGACATCGGCGGGGGCGAGATCTGCATGATCGTCGGGCCGTCGGGCTGCGGCAAGACGACCCTGCTCAACGCGATCGCCGGCTTCCACGAGATCACCTCCGGCCGCATCCTTCTCGACGGCGAGGTGCTCTGCAGCGCGGAGAAGCCCAAGGCGGAGCCGGGGCCCGACCGCATCGTCGTGTTCCAGAACGGCGCGCTCTTCCCCTGGAAGACCAACCTCGAGAACGTCATGTTCGGCCCGCTGATGCAGGGCAAGCTCTCGCGCAGGGATGCGGTGAGCAAGGGCCGCGCGATGATGGCCGACGCCGGCCTCTCCGGCGTCGAGCACAACTACCCGGGCGAGGTGTCCTCGGGGATGCGCCGGCGCGTCGAGATCGTGCGCGCGCTGATGAACGACCCGCGGGTGCTGCTGCTCGACGAGCCCTACCGCGCGCTCGACTCGCTCACCAAGAGCGTGATGCACGAGGCGCTGCTCGAGATCTACTACAAGAACAAGGTGACGATCTTCTTCATCACCCACGACCTGGAGGAGGCGATCTTCCTCGGCCACAAGGTGGCGATCATGACGACGCGGCCCTGCCGGCCGAAGAAGGTGCTCACCGTGGACATCCCGCATCCGCGCGACTACGGCGTGCTCACGTCGCGCCGTTTCCGCGAGTTGATCGAGGAGACGAGCGAGGCGGTGCACGAGGAGGCGCTCAAGGCCTTCCAGGCCGGCGAGAAGGAGGGATGATGACGCTCACTTCGTTCGCTGCCCCCCGAGGGGAGCAAGGCCTCTTGGGCGGCCCGGCGAGAGGCCTTGTACCCCCACGCTCACTTCGTTCGCTGCCCCCTAAGGGGGAGCAAGGCCCCCCTTGGGGCTGCCCGGCGGGAGGCCTGGATGTCCCGCGCGAAGAACATCCTGTTGGGCAAGTCGATCGTCCGCGGCATCTTCTCGATCGCCGTGTTCCTGATCCTGTGGGAGATCGGGTCGCGCTCGCGGCAGTGGCTGGGCGCGGACGTCTTCGCGCCGGTGCGCGAGGCGCTGGGGGCGATGGGCTTCAAGAAGGACTACCTGCCCTGGATCGGCGCCGTGCCCGCGCCCTCCGCGGTGCTCAAGGCGTGGATCGGCGTGCTCGGCTCGGCGGGCTACTGGCAGAGCTGGTACATGAGCATCTTCCGCGTGCTCGCCGGCTTCACCGCCGCGATGCTGGTCGGCATCCCCTTCGGCCTCGCGCTGGCGGTGAGCCGGACGGCCTACGGCATCGGTTTCCCCACCTTCGAGATGCTGCGGCCGATCCCGCCGCTCGCCTGGGTGCCGGCCTCGATCATCTTCTGGCCGACGCAGGAGCTGTCGATCGCGTTCGTGACGTTCCTCGGCGCGTTCTACACCATCGTGATCAACGTGCTGGGCGGGGCGCGGTCGATCGACGTCCGCTACTTCCAGTCGGCGCAGTCGATGGGCTCCTCGAGCTGGGACATCTTCCGCCGCGTCATCCTGCCCGGAACGCTGCCCTCGATCGTGGTCGGCTCCGCGGTGGGCATGGGCATCACCTGGGAGGTGGTGGTCGCCGCCGAGATGATCTCCGGCGGCGGCAGCCAGTCCGGAGGCGGCGGCGGCGGGCTCGGGTTCTTCATCTGGAGCTCCTACGTCGGCGGCTCCTACGAGCAGATCGTGGTCGGGATGATCTCGATCGGCATCGCCGGCTTCGTGTCGAGCGAGCTCCTGCGCTCGCTCGGCGTCTACGTCACGCCTTGGCTGCGGAAGAGATAGCACGATGGGCAGCGTGAACGAACCCAGGGGCCCGCAGCCGGACATCGACGCCGGCGAGATCGTCGTCTCGCGCGTGACCCGGAGCTACGGGACGCCCCAGATGCACAAGGACGTCGTGCGCGACTGCTCGTTCACGATCGAGCGCGGGAAGCTCACGGTCATGATCGGCCCGTCCGGCTGCGGCAAGAGCACCCTCATCCGGCTGCTCGCCGGCTTCGAGCAGCCGAGCGCGGGCACCATCCACCTCAACGGCGCGCCGATCACGGGGCCGAGCCGGGACCGCCTGGTGGTGTTCCAGGAGTCCGCGCTCTTCCCGTGGATGACCACGTGGGACAACATCCTCTACGGCCCGCGCGCGCGCGGCGAGGTGACGAAGGACACGCTCGAGCTCGCCGAATTCCTGCTCGCCAAGGTCGGCCTGCAGGATTTCCGCGGCAAGTACCCCGGGCAGCTCTCGGGCGGGATGCAGCGCCGGGCGGAGCTCGCGCGGGCGATGATCAACAACCCGAAGGTCATGATCCTCGACGAGCCGTTCCGCGGTCTCGACGCGATGACGAAGGAGCTGATGTGGGAGTACTACTCGCGCCTGTATGAAGAGTACCGCCGCACCAATTTCTTCGTGACCACGGACATCGACGAGGCGGTGTTCCTCGCCGACCGGCTCCTCATCATGTCCAACATCCCGACGCAGGTGCGCGCGGTCGTCGAAGTGGACCTGCCGCGGCCGCGCCGGCTGTCCGACATCGTGGAGAACGACCGCGCGAACGAGATCAAGCGCGAGGCGCTCTCGATCCTGCACGCGGAGGCGATGCGCTCGTTCGCGCGCGGCAGCAAGGCAGCCGCGGATTTCGTCGACGCCTACCTCAAGCGCGCGAACCGGAGCTGAGCCCGCGGGTTCCGCCCGTGACGGCGCCGCAGCGATGGAAGTTCTCCTCAGCCGGCCGGTCGTGGTCGCGCTTGCCCTGCTCGGCGCCGGTTGCTCCGTCGCCGCCTCGGTCCTGCAGAAGCGCGGCGTCGTCGCGGAGCGTGGCGCCCACCGGCTCAACCTGCTGGGGTACGCCTGCATGGGGGTCAGCATGGCGCTCTTCGTCCTGGCCGGCCTGCGCGGCGTGCCCGGCTAGCCCGCGGGCCGGCTCGCCCCTGCCGGCTCGCCGGGTCTTCGCGATCGCGCTCATGAACGACCCCCACACCCTCGAGGGGGCGCAATTCGCGCTTGGGGCTGCCCGGCGCGCTCATGAACGGCCCCCACACCCCCCGAGGGGGCGCAATTCGCGCTTGGGGCTGCCCGGCGCGCTCACGCGGCGGCGGGTAGGGATGCCGCCGCCCGCTTCGCATGCGCGTCGCGCAGCGCGGTGCGCAGCCCTTCCTCGACCACCGGGTGATAGAACGGCATCGCGAGCGCCTGCGCGAGCGTGAACCGCGCCTGGATGGCCCAGGCGAGGAGGTGGGCGATGTGCTCTGCGTCGGGGCCGATCATCTCGGCGCCGAGGATGCGCCCGCTCTCGACGCCGGCGTAGACGTGCAGCCGGCCGACGTTGCGCAGCATCACGCGGCTCCTCCCCTGGTCCTCGAACGAAACCTCGCCACGGACGAAGCTGCCCGGCGCGAGGTCGGCGTGGCGCGCGCCGACCACGGCCAGCTGCGGGTCGGAGAACACGATGGCCAGCGGCGTGCGCCGCGCTGCCGCCCGCACGTCCGGATGGCGCGCCGCGTTCTCGCCGGCGATGCGGCCCTCGTCGGCCGCCTCGTGCAGCAGCGGCAGGTCCTCGTTGGCGTCGCCCGCGATGAAGATCGGATGCCGGCCGCATTGCATCGTCGTGCGGTCGAAGCGCGGAATGCCGCGGGCGTCGAGCTCGAGCGACGTGTTCTCGAGCCCGAGGCGGCCGACGTTGGGCCGGCGCCCCGTGGCCGCGATCACGTAGTCGACCACGGACCGCCGCTCGCGGCCGTCGGCGCCGCGATGGGTGATCGCGACGGCGTCGCCGGCGCGCGCGATCGAGCGCACGTCCGCATCGGCGTCGAGCGTGAGCTGCCGCTGGAACGCCCGCGCCGCGTACGCGCGGACGTCCGGATCGGTGAAGGGGCCGACGTGTCCGTGGCGGCCGAACATCAGCACCCGCACGCCGAGCCGGTGCAGCGCCTGGCCCAGCTCCAGGCCGATGACCCCCGGCCCGAACACCGCGACCGACCGCGGCAGGTCGTCCCATTCGAAGACGTCGTCGTTGACGATCAGGCGCTCGCCCGCGGCGCGCAGCAGCGGCGGGACCGACGGCGACGAGCCGGTGGCGATCACCGCGCGGCCGAAGGCGACGCGAACCCCGGTGCCCACCTCGAGCGTGCGATCGTCCGCGAACCGCGCGTAGCCGCGGACCCGGTCGGATTCCGCAATCGCCTCGACGCCGTCGAGCACGAAGCCGACGAAGCGGTCGCGCTCGCGTTTCACGCGCGCCATCACCGCCTTGCCGTCGACGCCGGGCGGGGCGTCGAGGCGCAGGCCGAAGGCCGGCCAGTTCTGCGCGGCGTGCGCGGCATCGGCAGCGGCGATGAGCAGCTTGCTCGGCATGCATCCGACGCGCGCGCAGGTCGTGCCGTACGGGCCGCCCTCGATGATGACGGCGCGAAGGCCGGCGGCGGTCGCGGCGCGGTATGCGGCGAGCCCGGCGGTGCCGGCGCCGATGACGGCGACGTCCACGTTCAGTTGCTTCATGTCTGCCTCGGTCGTCACGATGGGGTCTTCCCCGGGCGCGAGGCGGGCCCGCGCCCGCCTGCGCTCCCGATGCCGCAGCGTCACGCCGCCCTGCGCGACCAGCGCTCGAGCGCCTCGAGCCCGCCGATGTGGCGGCCGTTGACGAACACCTGCGGCACGGTCTGCTCGCCGGTCACGGCGCCCACGATGCGGCTGCGCCGGGCGTGCGGCAGAGGAATCTCCGCGTAGTCGTAGCCGAGGTCCGCCAGCAGGGTCTTGGCCTTCGCGCAGAACTGGCAGCCGTCGCGCGTGAAGATCGCGACCTGGTCCGGCTTCTTCGCCTGCGGCGCGACGTGCGCGAGCATCGTGTCGGCGTCCGACACCTCGAACGGATCGCCGGCCTTCTCCGGCTCGACGAACATCTTCTCCACCACGCCGTCGCGCACCAGCATCGAGTAGCGCCAGGACCGCTTGCCGAAGCCCAGGTCGGCCTTGTCGACCAGCATGCCCATGCCGGCCGTGAACTCGCCGTTGCCGTCGGGGATGAGCGTGACGTTGCCCGCCTCCTGGTCGCGCGCCCATTCGTTCATCACGAAGGCGTCGTTGACCGAGACGCAGACGATCGCGTCGACGCCGTTGGCGAAGAACGCCGGCGCCAGCTCGTTGTAGCGCGGGAGGTGCGTGGACGAGCAGGTCGGCGTGAATGCGCCGGGCAGCGAAAAGACGACGACGGTCTTGCCGGAGAAGAGCTCGGCGGTGGTCACGGTCTTCCACTCGTTGTCCCGGCGGACGCGGAAGCTGACGGCGGGGACGCGTTTTCCTTCGTGGTTCTGCAGCATGATCGTGCTCCTTTTCGGGTGGGGGTTGCAGGCGCCTGGTTCGCGCCGGATGTGACAGGGCGAAGGATAGGGACGGCGGCGCCGCGGCTCCAATACTTTGTTAGAATCGCCTCCATAGGCGCATCCTATCGGGCGCGCCCGTCGATGCGATGCCATGACGCTGACCGAACTCAAGTACATCGTCGCCGTCGCGACCGAGCGGCATTTCGGCCGCGCCGCGGAGCGCTCGTTCGTGAGCCAGCCGAGCCTGTCCGCCGCGGTGAAGAATCTCGAGGACGAGCTCGGGGTGCGGATCTTCGAGCGCGGCAAGGGCGAGGTGCTGGTCACGCCGATCGGCGAGGAGATCGTCGCGCAGGCGCGGCGCGCGCTGGAGGAAGCGGCGCGGGTGAAGAGCGTGGCGGCGCAGGCGAAGAACCCGCTCGAAGGGCCGCTGCGCCTGGGCGTCATCCACACCGTGGCGCCGTACCTGCTGCCCGAGCTCGTCGCGGCGCTCGGCAAGGCGGCGCCGCGGATGCCGCTCGACATCGAGGAGAACCTGACGGCGAACCTCGACGCCATGCTGCGCGGCGGGGCGATCGACGCCGCGATCCTCGCGCTGCCCTACGCCGTGCCCGGCATCGCCGTCGTGCCGCTGTACAGCGAGCGCTTCCGCGTGATCGTGCCGGCGCGCCACGCGTGGGCGCGGCGGCGGACGATCCGCGCCGACGAGCTCGCCGCGCAGAACCTGCTGCTGTTGAGCGTGGGGCACTGCTTCCGCGACCAGGTCCTCGACAGCTGCCACGAGTTCGCGCGCCCGGTCACGCCCGGCAAGGAAGGCAACTCGCTGGAGACCATCCGCAACATGGTTACGTCCGGCATGGGCATCTCGGTGCTGCCCGCCACCGCCCTGACGCCGAAGTACGCGACGCCGCTGGTGAAGGCGATCGACTTCGCGGGCCCGGCGCCGTCGCGCCGGATCGTACTCGCCTCGCGCAGCGGCTTTCCGCGCGGCGCCGCGCTGGCCGCGATCGTCGCGGCGATGCCGAAGCTCGCGCTGCCGATCACGCCCTGAGGCTCGTCGTGGCCGACCATTCGTCGGCGCGTGTACAAATACGCTACGGAACCGTTGCGTTGCGTTATTGCCGGTGCTAGCCTGTTGCAGGGGCGGATCGCGATGCGCGCGGCCTGCCCGTCGAGGAGGGAGCCATGATCAGGAAACACGCCGTGGCAATGGGTTGCGTTCTGGCGCTGGCGCTCGCGGTCGCACCGGCATCCACGGCCGTCGCCGGCGGCCGGTACCACGGCGGATACGGGCATGGCGGGTACGGCTTCGGCTACGGCATCGTCGCCCCGGTGGTCGGACTCGCGGGCGCGCTGGTGGGCGCCGCCGTCGCGATCGTCACCGCGCCCATCGCGATCCTCGCGGCGGCGGCGAACGCGCCCTACTACGGGCCGGGGCCCGCCTACGGGGCCGGCTCGGCCGCGTACGCAGTCCCGCCGGCGGCCCCCGGGTACTACGGCGCGCCCGCCGCACCCGCGTACTACGCGCCAGCGGCTGCGCCGGGCTACCGTGCGCCGCCCGCCTATTACGCCGCGCCGCCCCCGGTTGCTTACTACGGCCCGCCGCCCGCGACCTACTACCGGTCTCCCCCGCGGCGTACTATCGGCCGCCCGCGACGGCCCATTACGCGCCCCAGGGCCGTGGCGATTACGGCTCCGCGGCACGCGGCTACCAGGCAGCGCCGGTGAGCGCCCAGGCCGGGCAGTCGGGTTCGTACGCCTATCCCCGGTAGTCGCGAGTCCGGATGACGCGATTGCCGGCGAAGAAATCGGCAGCTCCCCCTCGGGCCCCGGTACCGCCCGTCGAGGTTCCCGCAACGCTCTCCCGGAAAGGCGGGCGTCCCTCGCGCACCGAAGCCGAGGCACTGCGCGATCGCATCCTCGACGCCGCGACGGCGTTGTTCTTCTCGACCGGTTACGGCGCAACGACGATCGAAGCGGTCGCGAAGCGCGCGCGGATATCGAAGCGCACGTTCTACCACCGCTTCGACGACAAGGCCGCGCTGCTTCGCGCGGTCGTCGAGCGCACGATCGACCGCATGCGCCCCCCGGCCCGCGTGCCGCTGCTCGAAGGCGCCAACCTGCAGGAGATCCTGGAGCGCCTGGCCCGTCTCATCCTGCAGGCGGCGCTTTCCGCGCCGGCGATCGCGCTGCACCGGTTGATCGTCGCGGAGTCGGCGCGTTTCCCGGCCCTGGCCGCCGCGGTGAACGAACAGGGCGGGACCGGCGAAGCGATCCGGCTCATCGCCGGCGTGCTCGAGCGCGAAGCGCGTGCCGGAAATCTCGCGCTGGACGACTATGTCTTCGCCGCGCAGCAATTCCTGCACATGGTCGTCTCGTGGCCGCAGCGGCGCGCGATGGGACTGGGCACGCCAATGAGCGCGTCCGAGCTCGAGGCGTGGGCGCGCAGTGTCGTCAACCTGTTCCTCAACGGTTGCCGCGGATGGGTGCCGTCCGGGCCCGGACCCGGCATGCAGCGGCCACACCGATGATCGAGTCGATCCTGCTCTGCGCCGCGCGGGTGTCCACCTTCGACCAGGCGCGACAGCTGACGAACGCCAGCGGCTTCTTCTTCGCGCGCGGCGAACGGCTGTTCCTGGTGACGAGCCGTCACGTGGTGAGCGACGCGGCGACCGCGCACTTCCCCGATCGGATCGAGATCGAGCTGCACGTCGACTCCGACAACCTGGCGGAGTCCGCGGTGCTGCCGCTCCCGCTGTACCGCGACGGCCTCAGCCTGTGGCGGGAGGGCCGGGACCGCGCCGGAGAGATCGACGTCGCGGTCGTCGAGATCGAGCGCTCCGCGCTGCCCGGCAACGCGCTCTATCGCGCCTTCGCGCCCCTGCACCTGTGCGGGCCGCGCGATCACGTCGAGGTGGGCACCGCCGTGCTGGTCGTGGGATTCCCGCTCGGATTCCACGACACGCTGCACCACATGCCGGTGGTGCGCCACGCGGTCGTGGCGTCCTCGTTCGGCCTGCGCTTCAAGGGCCAGGGGTACTTCCTGACCGACGCGCGCACCCATACCGGAACCAGCGGAGCGCCGGTCGTCATGCGCATCGCGGCACCGCAGCCGGCGTGCGGAGATCTCCCGTGGATGCTGCTCGGCGTCCACTCGGCGCGGCTCGACGTCGGCACGCGCGACCTGCAGGTGGACGAGGCGCTTGGGCTGAACTGCGCCTGGTATGCCGACATCCTGCTGACGCTCACCGACGATTGAGAGGAACCCGCGGTCGAAGCCGCGATTCCCGGTCGTTCCCGCCGCGCGTCACCCGGGCGGCAGCTCGAAGGCGACGAGCGCGTAGATGCCCAGCGCCGCGAACAGGAGCGCCGCCGCGATCCGCACCGCCTTGAACGGGATCTTCGCCGAGGTCGCGTTGGCGAACAGCACGACCGGGACGTTGGCGACGAGCATCCCCAGCGTGGTCCCCAGCACGACGGCGACCAGCGACGAATACTTGGCGGCGAGCACGATCGTCGCGACCTGCGTCTTGTCGCCCATCTCGGCGGCGAAGAACGCGCCCACGGTGATGCCGAACACGCCCCAGCGGGTGGTGGCCGGCGGCTTGTCGTCTTCGTCGAGCTTGTCGGGCTTCAACGCCCACAGCGCGACCGCGAAGAACGACAGCGCCACCAGCCAGCGGAGCAGGTCGGCCGGGACGATCGCGCGCACCATGCCGCCCATCATGCCCGCGAGGGCGTGGTTGGCCAGCGTGGCGACGAATATGCCGGCGATGATCGGCAGCGGCCGGCGGAAGCGCGCCGCAAGCACGAGTGCCAGCAGCTGCGTCTTGTCGCCGATTTCGCCGAGCGCGACGACCGCGGTCGAGACCAGGAAGGCTTCCATCGTGCGCGGTTCGGAGGGGCGTGGGTGGGGGCGGAGGTGGGTGCCGCCCGTCGGTCGGACGGGCGGCTTGCGGTGTCGTGCTGCCGGGCGGGCGCCGGCGTGGCCCGCGTCCCGGTAGAATTATACGGACCGGCAGCCGCCCCGCGGGGAACCAATCCGGCTTTGCCGGCACCAACTTCGCGCACGCCGACGCGACATGCGCGCGGCGGTCCCGTCTGCTTCCGTCCTCGATGAACCCAGATCGCCTCGCCTGCCTACGCCGTCTTGCCCGTGCCGCCTTGGCGCGGGCCGTGGCCGTCGCCGCCGCCGCGGCGATTGCCGGGTTGGCCGTCGCCGCACCGGTCAGGACACCGCACGTTGAAGCCGAGCTCGTCGCGGCCAGGACCGCGCTCGTCCCGGGCGAGCCGCTGACCGTCGCGCTGCGGCTGGCGATGGAGAAGGGCTGGCACACGTACTGGCGCAATCCCGGCGACTCCGGACTGCCCACCACGCTGGCGTGGAAGCTGCCGGCCGGGGTCGAGGCCGGACCCATCGAATGGCCGGCGCCGCACCTGCTGCCGGTCGGACCGCTCGCCAATTTCGGCTACGAGGGCGAGGTGCTGCTGCTCGTGCAGCTCCAGCCGGCACCCGGCCTCGCGCCCGGCGGCACGGCGCAGTTCACCGCCCGCGCGGACTGGCTCGTCTGCAAGGAGATCTGCATCCCGGAGGGCGTGGACCTCAACCTCGAACTGCCGGTGCGCGGCAGCGCGGAGCCGGATCCGCGCTGGGGTTCCGCGCTCGCGGCGGCGCGCGCGGCGTTGCCGGGTCCGCTGGCCGGATGGCAGGTCAGCGCGCAGGGCAGCGGGGCGCAAGTCGCGCTGCGGCTCGCGCCGCCCGCGGGGTCGGCATCCGACCCGGGCGCGCTGCATTTCTTCCCGTACGCCGAAGCGCGCATCGAGCCCTCCGGCGCGCAGAAGCTCACGCGCGACGGCGACGCCTTCGTCCTGACGCTCCCGGTGGCCGGCAATTTGGCGGGCGAGTTCACGCGCGTCGCCGGGGTCGTCACGGCCGCGAGCGGCTTCGCCGGGCAGGCACGCGCGGTGACCATCGACGTCCCGCTCGCCGGCAGCGTCACCGCCGGCGCGAAGACCGCGCCGGCCCCCGCGCCCGCGCTCAACCTGGGCGCCGGCGCGCCCTCGGCGGAGCGCCTGACGCTCGCCGCGGCCGTGCTGTTCGCGCTGCTGGGCGGCGTCATCCTCAACCTGATGCCCTGCGTGTTCCCGGTGCTGTCGATCAAGGTGCTGGGCTTCGCCACGCACCACGACAGCCGGGCCGCGCTGCGCCGGGAGGCCGTCGCCTTCGCCGGCGGCGTGGTCGTCACCTTCGTCGCGCTCGGGCTCGTGCTGTCGGCGCTGCGCGCCGCGGGCGAGCAGCTGGGGTGGGGATTCCAGCTGCAGTCGCCGGCGGTCGTCACGGCGCTGGCGATCCTGTTCTTCGTGCTGGCGTTGAACCTGTCCGGCGTGTTCGAGTTCGGCCAGCTGGCGCCGTCGGGTGTCGCCGGCTGGACGTCGAAGAACCGCGCGCTCGACGCCTTCGGCTCCGGCGTGCTGGTGGTGGTGATCGCCTCGCCGTGCACGGCGCCGTTCATGGGCGCGGCGCTCGGATATGCGCTGTCCGGCTCGGCGGCGGTCACGCTGCTGGTGTTCGTCGCGCTTGGGCTGGGGATGGCGCTGCCCTACGTGCTGCTGGCGTGGTTTCCCGGCTGGCGCGCGCGGCTGCCGCGCCCGGGGCCGTGGCTCGTCCACTTCAAGCAGCTGCTCGCGTTCCCCCTCTACGCGACGGTGATCTGGCTCGCCTGGGTGCTGGGCTCGCAGCGCGACAACGACGCGGTGCTGCGCCTGCTCGCGGCGCTGCTGGGCGTGGGCTTCGCGCTGTGGGCGTGGCGCATCCTGCGCACCGGCGGCGCGCGGCCGTGGGGCATCGTCGGCGTCGCCGCGGTGGCCGGCGCGGCGGCGATCGCCTGGCCGCTGTTCGCACCGGAGCCGCCCGGCGCGCCGCGCGCGCAGGCCGGCGCGGCGGACGGCGCCGGCTGGGTCGCGTTCACGCCGGCGAAGGTGGCCGAGCTGACCGGCGCCGGGCGCGCGGTGTTCGTCGACTTCACCGCCGCGTGGTGCGTCACCTGCCAGGTCAACAAGCGACTGGTACTCAACGCCGACGACGTGCGCGCCGGGTTCGCCGGCAGGAACGTCGCGCTGGTGCGCGCCGACTGGACGCGCCGCGACGCCGACATCACGCAGGCGCTCGCCGCGCTGGGCCGCAACGGCGTTCCGGTCTATGTTCTCTACCGCCCGGGCAAGGAGCCCCTGCTGCTGCCGGAAGTCCTGCAGCGGCAGACGGTGCTCGACGCCCTGGCCACGCTCTGACGAAAGGAGGCTGGCATGCAGCAACGCGCAGTGATTTCGATGGTCGCCGCGATGGCGCTCTTCGCGGCGCAGGCGGCGACCGCCGTTGCACCCGGCGCCGCCGCGCCGGAGTTCACCATCACCGATACCGCGGGCAAGGCCGTCAAGCTCGCCGACTATCGCGGCAAGTACGTCGTGCTCGAGTGGACCAACCCCGAGTGCCCGTTCGTGCGCAAGCACTACGACAGCGGCAACATGCAGGGGCTGCAGAAGGAGTGGGGGGCGAAGGACGTGGTGTGGCTGGCGGTGAATTCGACCAACCAGAGCAGTTCCGAGTTCAAGGCACCCGCGCAGATGGGCGGCTGGATGAAGGCGCAGGGCGCGGCCCCGGCTGCGACGCTCGTCGATGCGACCAGCGCCACCGGCCGCGCGTATGCGGCGAAGACCACGCCGCACATGTTCGTCATCGATCCGGCCGGCAAGATCGTCTACGCCGGCGCGATCGACGACAAGCGCTCGGCGAACCCGGCCGACGCGAAGACCGCGAACAACTACGTCCGCGCCGCGCTGACCGAAGCGCTCGCCGGCAAGCCGGTCACCGTCGCCAGCACCACGCCGTACGGTTGCAGCGTCAAGTACTGAGTCGCATCGCAATGCCCACCCGATGCGCCGCCGGCGGATCGGGTCGTCGCGCGGTGCGGCCCGCGCGGAGCTCTCGGTGAGCGGACGGAGGCGCGGGCCGGTCGCCGCCCCCAGGTCGCTCATCGCCGGAACGCTCGGCGCCGCAGCGCGCCTGCTGGCCGCCGCCGCCCTCCCGCTGCTGGCGGCCTGCATCACGCTCACCGCCGATCCCCGCGCGCTGACCTGGCAGCCGACCGGCATCATCCCGGCGCAGACGCTGCGCTGTCCCGCCGCATTGCAGCTGGCACGTTCCGCGCGACCTGCCGCTGCCGTGGGCGCCGCCGATGCGCTCGACCCGGATGCGATGCGCCTGGTGACGTGGAACATCCACAAGCAGGGCGACGCCGGCTGGCAGGACGACCTCGGCCGTTTGGCGGCGGCAGCCGACGTGCTGCTGCTGCAGGAGACCACGCTGGAGGAGTCGCTGCAGCAGGTCCTGCGGCGCGCCGACCTGCGCTGGGTCATGGCGAGCTCGTTCATCTACGGGTCGCTCGACATCGGCGTGCTGAGCGCGACGCGCGTGGTCCCGGTGGCGGCGTGCACGCTGCGCGTCGTCGAGCCGCTGCTGCGGATTCCGAAATCGTCGGTGATCACGTGGCTGCCGGTCGCCGGCGCGATGCAGACGCTCGCCGTCGCCAACGTGCACGCGATCAACTTTACGCTCTCGCTCGATGCGTACCGGGCGCAGCTCGACGAACTGGCCGACGTGCTCGCCGGGCACGACGGGCCGGTGGTCCTGGCCGGAGATTTCAACACCTGGAGCCGCGACCGTGCCGACGTCGTGCGCGCGATCGCGCCCGCCTGGGCCTGGTCGAAGCCACGTACCCGCAGGACGGCCGGACGCGCTTTTTCGGCAACCAGGTCGATCACATCTACGTCCGCGGGATGGACGTGGTCGCGGCGAAGGCCATCGCGGTGACGTCGTCCGACCACAACCCGGTCGACGTCGTGCTGCGGCTGGCGCGGCCGGGCGCGTCGGGCGCGGTCCCCGCCGGTCAGGGCCGCGGCCCGACGTCGTAGTACTTCCACTGGTGCCGGAAGAACGGGTGCTGCTTGTAGCCCTTGAGCCACGGCTGCGCGAGCACGTTGGCGTAGGGATTGAGCCCGAGCTTCCACGGCGCGTAGTTGAGGACGATCTGCGTCATCTTGAGGAACAGCGCGTCGCGCTCCGGCCCGTTGGGCAGCGCGCGCGAGCGCTCGTAGAGGGCGTCGTACTCCGGCAGGCGCAGCCGCGCGTCGTTCGAGGTGCCGATGTTCCTGCTGTAGAGCGGGCTCACGAAGCTGTCGCCGTCGGGGATCGACGAGATCCAGGAGAGGCCCCACATCTGCAGCTGGCCGGCCTCGGTCATCTTGTTCAACTCGGGCCACTTCTGCTTCAGGAACGTGATCCTGATGCCCACGGCGTCGAGGTTGCGCTTCCACAGCTCGTCCTCGTTGCGGTCGGCGGTCGAAGGCGTCGATCCCTTGACGAGGACGAGCGGCGCGCCGTCCGGCAGCTCGCGGTAGCCGTCGCCGTCGCGGTCGCGGTAGCCGAACTTGTCGAGCAGCGCGCGCGCCGCGGCGGGATCGTAGGCCGCCTTCGGCGCGAATTTCGGGTCGTGGCCGGGCACCGTCGGCGGCACGAGCTGCGTCGCCGCGATGCCCTGGCCGTTGCGCAGCACCGCGATCTCCTCGGCCGTGTTGTAGGCCATCACGATCGCGCGCCGCAGCGCGATCTTCTCCGGCGTGTAGCCGCCGACCACCGGGTCGTCCATGTTGAAGAAGGTGAACGACAGCGACGCCTCGGTCATCCGGTGCAGCCGGACGCCTTTGCGCGCGTAGGCCGGCTTGAGCGCCGCGCCGGCGAGGACGTTGGCGGAGATCGACGACGGCAGCTCGAGATAGTCGAGCGCGCCGCGCTCGAAGGTCAGCAGCCGCGGCTGCGCCTCCTCGACGATGCTGACCTCGACGCGGCCGGCGATCGGCAGCCGCTTGCCGACGCTGTCGCGGGCGACGGCGGCGTCGCCGGGCTCGCTGCCGGGGCCCGGCGCCGGATACGTCTCGCTGCGGAATCCGGGGTTCGCCTCGAGCACGATCTTCTGCCCGCGGGTCCATTCCTTCAGCCGGTAGGCGCCGGTGCCGACCGGGTGGTCCATCACCCGGTTCGATTCGTCCTTGTAGGCGTCGACGACCTCGCGCGCGACCGCGGCGAGCGCGTCGTAGGTGAGCCACTCGCGGAAGATGTAGTTGGGCTCCCTGAAGCGCACCTGCAGCGTGTAGCGGTCGAGTGCCTGCAGGCCCTCGATCTTCGCGCCGTAGTCGAGGCTGCCCGTCCTGCGCGCCTGCGCGAGCACGTCGTCGAGCCCGACCAGCTGCTTCTCGAACAGGTACACCCAGTACGAGCGCACCTTGGGGTCGAAGATGCGCTTGATGCTGTAGACGTAATCCTCGGCGACGAGCTCGCGGCGCGCGCCCTTGAACGCCGGATCGTCGGCGAAGTAGATGCCGGGCCTGACCTTGATCGTGTACGTGCGCCCGCCGTCGGTGATCTGCGGCATGCCGTCGGCGGTGTTGGGCACCATCCGCACCGGCCGCGCGAAGTAGTCGTACGTGTACAGCGTGTCGAAGATCGCGCGGCAGATGTCGAACGAATACGCATCGTAGACGGCCTGCGGGTCGAAGCCGGACTCGGCGACCTGGAAGGCGACGCGCAGCGTCTTGCCCGTGTCCGCGGCGGCGGCCGGCAGCGCCAGCGCCGCGGCGAGCAGCGCCGCGGCCACGCGCGCAAGGCGCGCGGGGCGAAGGATGCGCACGCTCATCGGTCGCCGAACGCCGCTTCCATCTGGCGCCGGAAGCGCACCGCGTCGGCGGTCTCGTCGATGTCCACGTCGTCCCAGCGGACGTGCTGCAGGGCGCCCACCGCGCGCTTCAACCGCACGCCGTGCGCGAGGCCCAGCGGCAGGCCCGAGAGCCGCAGCGAATCCGCCGCCGGCATCAGCTTGCCGAAGACGGTGTAGCCGCCTTCGCCGTCGAGGGTCTCGCCGGCGGCGAGATCGCGCTTGGCGGTGGCGACGACGTCGCCGTGCCACGCGACGGCCTGCCCGGTCGCCTCGCCGCGCAGGCCCACCGCGGCGACGCTGATGCCGAGCTCGAGGCCGATCGCGTGGTAGGGCTTGTACATCGCGGCGTAGCGGCCGGAAGGGTCGGTCGAGAAGCCATACTCCCTGAAGCAGCGGCGCACGTAGTCCTCGCCCGTCGCGCTGCCGGCGCGGAACGTCACGTAGACGCCCCAGCGCAGGTCGCGGAACACGGGCCGGCCGTCGCGCTCGAGGCTGGAGATCACCTCGACCTGCCCGGCGTGGTGCAGGTGGCCGCCCTCGGCGCGCGGGCGCAGCACGCGCGGCAGGTCGTCCACGCCGCAGGGCGGAAACGCGAGCCCGTCCGGCGCCGGCGCGAGGCCGGTCGCGTTGGCCACCGCCGCCATCTCGATCGCGCTCTTGGTCCCGTCGAGGAACGAGTTGAACATCTGCGCGTTGAAGTCGCCGGCGGCGACCATCTCCGGCGTGAAGCCGTAGTGGGGCCACACGGTGTCGGGCGTGGACGCATGGAATTCGGGCAGGTACTTGGTGCCCTTGCCGGCGGCGACCACCTCGAAGCCCGCGGCGCGGCACCAGTCCACCATCTCGCAGATCAGCGCCGGTTGGTCGCCCCAGGCGAGCGAGTACACGATGCCGGCCTCGCGCGCGTGGCGCGCGAGCAGCGGCCCGGCCAGCGCGTCGGCCTCCACGTTGACCATGATCACGTGCTTGCCCTCGGTGCAGCAGGCGAGCACGTGGCGGATGCCGGCCGCCGGGTTGCCCGTGGCGTCGATGACGATCGCGATTTCCGGCGCCGCGATCAGCGCCAGCGCGTCGTCGGTGATGTGCGTGGTTCCGGCCTTGGCCGCCTCGGCGAACGAGCCCGCCGCGCAGCGCTGCGCCGGCCAGCCCGTGCGCAGCAGCGACGCGCGCGCCCGCTCGGGGGCGAGGTCGGCGATGCCGACGACGTGGATGCCGGGCGTGTGCTTCGCCTGCGCGAGGTACATCGCGCCGAACTTGCCGGCGCCGATGAGGCCGACGGTGAGCGGGCGGCCTTCGGCGGCACGTTGCTGCAGCATGCGGTGCAGGTTCATTGCGTCATCTCCTGTGCGCGTGACGGACGCCCCCGCCCCGTCACGAGTGCAGCCCCAGCGCGGCCAGCGTCGCGCGCACGCCGTCGAGGCCGGCGACGTGCCGCGCGACGATGCCGAGCCCGGCCGCGGCCTCCACGTTGATGGCGTTGTCGTCGACGTAGAGCGCGCGCTGCGCCGTCACGCCCAGCGCCGCGATCACGTGCGCGAAGTAGTCGGCGTCGGGTTTCAGCATACCCACCTCGTGCGACGGGAAATTGTGATGGAAATGGGAGGGGAGCGCCCAGTCGCGGCGAAACTTCTCCCAGTGCAGCTCGTTGGTGTTGGACACGCTGGCGAGGCGATAGCGCGGCGCGAGCGCGGCGAGGAGGTCGGTCGCGCCCGGATAGAGCGCGCGCGGCCAATGCTCGAAGGCGCGCAGGAACGTCGGCGCATCCACCGGCAGCCCGAATTCGGCGATCATCTCGGCGGCGAACGCCTCGCGCGTCGCGCTCCCGGTCTCGTAGCGGCGCACGGCCGCCGACCGCAGCCAGCGCCGCCAGAGCTCGGCCGTGTCGCCGACGTCCGGGCACCATGCCAGCATCTGCTCGACGCCGGCGAGCTCGATCAGCACGCCGCCGAGATCGAAGAGGATCGCGTCGAACCGCGTCGCGGCGGCGGGCATCAGCGCAGCGCCAGCGCGAGGCCGACCGGCACGAACAGCACCGCCAGCAGGTTGCCGACCAGCACGATCGAGGCGACCTTGCCCGGCTCCTGGTTGTACTGCTCGGCGACCATGAAGTTGAGCACGGCCGGCGGCAGGCAGCCGAACAGGAACAGGAGGCCCTGCTGCATGGGTTCGAGATCGAGCACCAGCGATAGCAGCCCCGCCATCGCGATGCCGGTGAGCGGGCAGACCAGCCCGCCGACCACGCCCAGCCGCCAGCTCGACCACGAGACCTCGGCCAGGCGCACGCCGAGCGAGATCAGCATCAGCGGGATCATCGCGTCGCCGGTCAGCTTGATCGCCAGCGCCAGCCAGTCGGGCAGCGGCGGATGGACCACGGCGAAGAAGAAGCCGACGAAGGTCGCGATGACCATCGGGTTGCGCAGCAGGCGGCCGAACTTCGCGTGGTGGTCGAGGATCCAGACCCCGACCGTGAAGTGCAGCAGGTTGGAGATCGTGAACAGCGCGACCATCGCCGAGAAGCCCTGCTGGCCGAACGCGAGCACGGCGAGCGGCAGGCCCATGTTGCCGCAGTTGTTGAACATCATCGGCGGCATCAGCGTCCGGTAGTCCTCGCGCAGCAGCCTGGCGAAGGGCCAGGCGAGCAGGCCCGAGCCGAGCACGATGCCCACGCTGCCGAGGATCAGCAGCTTGTTGGCGTAGAGGTCGAAGTCCTTGCCGGCCAGCGCGGTGAAGATCAGCGCCGGGGCGAGCAGGTTCATGTTGATGCGGTTGACCCAGGCCATGTCGGGCTGCGCCTTGCGCGCATAGACGAAGCCCAGGGCAATGACCAGGAAGACCGGCAGGATGATGCCGAGTATGCGTTCCAGCATCGGTCGCCGCCGGAGGGGGGAGCTAGAGAATGTAGCGCGCGAGGTTGTCGTCGCCGGCGATGCCCGCGAGGCGCGTGTCGACGTAGGCGGCGTCGATCACGAGCACCTCGCCGTCGAATTTCGACGCGTGGTAGGAGACGTCCTCGAGGAGGCGCTCCATCACCGTGTACAGGCGCCGGGCGCCGATGTTCTCCTGGCGCTCGTTCACCGCGAAGGCGATCTCGGCGAGCCGCCGGATGCCCTCGGGCCGGAAGTCGAGGCGCACGTTCTCGGTTTGCAGCAGCGCTTCGTACTGGCGCACGAGGCAGGCGTCGGTCGCGGTGAGGATCTGCTCGAAATCGGCGACCGACAGCGAGGAGAGCTCCACCCGGATCGGGAAGCGGCCCTGCAGCTCCGGGATGAGGTCGGACGGCTTGGCGAAATGGAACGCGCCCGACGCGATGAACAGGATGTGGTCGGTCTTGACCATCCCGTACTTGGTCGACACGCTGGTGCCCTCGACCAGCGGCAAGAGGTCGCGCTGCACGCCCTGGCGCGAGACGTCCACGCCGGTGGTCTCCTGGCGGCTCGCGATCTTGTCGAACTCGTCGAGGAACACGATGCCGTTCTGCTCGACGTTGGCGAGCGCGCGGGCCTTGATGTCGTCGTCGGAGACGAGCTTGCCGACCTCCTCGTCGGTGAGCGCCTTGAGCGCGTCGGCGACGCGCATCTTCGTCACCTTGCGCTTCGCGCCGGAGAGCTGCTGGAACATCCCCTGCAGCTGGCTGGTGAGGTCCTCCATGCCGGGCGGCGCCATGATCTCCATCTGCGGCGTCGAGAGCGAGATCTCGAGCTCGATCTCGCGGTCGTCGAGCTTGCCCTCGCGCAGCATCTTGCGGAATTTCTGCCGCGCCGCCGAATCGACGGGCTCCATGTCGTGGAAGTTCACCTCGCGCGCCGGCGGCAGCAGCACGTCGAGGATGCGCTCCTCGGCGGCGTCGGCGGCGCGGTCGCGCATCCTGCGCGTCTCGGTCTCGCGCGACTCCTTGATCGCGGCGTCGACGAGGTCGCGGATGATCGTGTCGACGTCGCGGCCGACGTAGCCGACCTCGGTGAACTTGGTCGCCTCGACCTTGATGAACGGCGCTTCGGCGAGCCGGGCAAGGCGGCGCGCGATCTCGGTCTTGCCCACGCCCGTCGGCCCGATCATCAGGATGTTCTTCGGCGTGATCTCCTGCCGCAGCGGGTCGGGCACCTGCTGGCGCCGCCAGCGGTTGCGCAGCGCGATGGCGACGGCGCGCTTGGCGGCGTGCTGGCCGACGATGTGCTTGTCGAGCTCGGAGACGATCTCGGAGGGAATCATGTGGGACATGGCGGCGGGAGAAAAGCGGGACGGCCGCCCGGGACGGGCAGCGCGGCTATTCTACCGCGAGCGCGCAGGCGGACTCGCGCCGATCCCGCGCGGCATTTCTGGTCATCGCTGCGGGCATCGCTTATCATTGCGGCCTCCGGCGAAGGGCGCACGCGGGCGCACCGGGATCCGGACACGCGGGGGGGCACCATGATTCGATGGATCGGACTGGCGGCGACAGGGGCCGTGATGGCGGGTTGCGCGGGCATGATGGCGGGCGGGCCCACGGCGACCGCGGCGCTGGAGGCGACCAAGGGCAACACGGCCGCCGGCACCGTGAATTTCGTTCAGAAGGGCGACAAGGTCGCCGTCACCGCGAAGGTCTCCGGGCTCACGCCGGGCAGCCACGGCTTCCACCTGCACGAGAAGGGCGACTGCAGCTCGGGCGACGGCATGAGCGCGGGCGGGCACTTCAACCCGCAGGGCAAGCCGCACGCGCACCCGACGACGCCGGAGCGTCACGCCGGCGACATGCCGATGCTGGTGGCGGACGCCTCGGGCAATGCGAGCCTGACGGTCGAACTCGACGTCATCACCATCGGCGCCGGCGCCACCGACATCGTCGGCCGGAGCGTCATCGTGCACAAGGACCCCGACGACTTCGCGACGCAGCCCACCGGCAACTCGGGAGCGCGCGTTGCCTGCGGCGTGATCCGCAAGAACTGATGCGCTGTATCGGCGCGGCGCGCGCACTGTTCATTGGCACCGTGGTCGCGCTCGCCGGCTGCCAAACGATGAACGAGTCGAAGACGGTGCTGTTCGGCACCGGGTCGGGGCTCACGGCGCGCCTGACGCCGCTTGGCGGGAGCGCCGCGGTCGGCGCCATCGGCTTCGCCCAGTTCCAGAACAACGTCGCCATGACCCTCACCATCTCCGGCCTGCGGGTCGGGCGCTACCGGGTGGTCATCCACGAAACCGGCAACTGCTCCTCGCCGAACGGCTTCTCGGCCGGGCCGCCGTGGTCGCCGCCCGGGGTCCTGCCGCCGCTCGAGACGCAGGTCCGCAGTTTCGTGATGAGCAACGACCAGACCTCGGAGGTGTCGTTGCGGCTGACCGGCGTCACGCTCGACGGCGCGAACAGCATCATGGGCCGGTCGGTCGTCATCCACGAAGGCGGCGAGGGCTCGCTGGAGGCGGTGCCGGGCGTGAGGAACGGCCGCGCCGCCTGCGGCGTGATCGGGCCGGTGCAGGCGCTGTTCTAGGTTTTGCCGGGGTTGCGGCGGGGCCGCCGCGCGGCCGCCGGCCGTGCGCGATGCGCGCGTCAATGTGAGGCAACGGGAGCAACGATGGGCTTTCTCGCGGGCAAGAAGATCCTGATCACGGGCGTGCTGTCGAACCGCTCGATCGCGTACGGCGTCGCGCGCGCGTGCCAGCGCGAGGGCGCGAGCCTCGCGTTCACCTACGTCAACGACGCGTTGAAGGACCGCGTGGTGAGGATCGCCGCCGAATTCGGCACGGTGCCGGTGCTGCCCTGCGACGTGGCGAGCGACGAGCAGATCGACGCGCTGTTCGCCTCGCTCCGGGCGGAGTGGGGCGAGCTCGACGGCCTGCTGCACGCGATCGCCTTCGCCCCGCGCGAAGCGCTGTCCGGCGACTTTCTCGAGGGGCTCACGCGCAGCGCGTTCGCGACCGCGCAGGACATCAGCTCCTACAGCTTCGCGGCGCTGGCCAAGGGCGCGCGCCCGCTGATGAAGGGCCGGCCCGGCTCGCTGCTGACGATGAGCTACCTCGGCGCGGTGCGCTCGGTGCCGAACTACAACGTGATGGGCCTCGCCAAGGCCAGCCTCGAAGCCAACGTCCGCTATCTCGCCGCGTGCCTCGGCCCCGAGGGCCTGCGCGTCAACGCCATCTCGGCCGGGCCGATCAAGACGCTCGCCGCCGCCGGCATCGGCAACTTCTCGAAGCTGCTCTCCCAGTTCGAGCGCGCCGCGCCGCTGCACCGCAACGTCACGATCGACGAGGTCGGCAACGTCGCCGCGTTCTACTTCTCCGAGCTGTCGAGCGCGATCACCGGCGAGATCACCTACGTGGACTGCGGCTTCTCGACCGTCGCCGGCGCCGCCGACGAGTGAGGTGAGCGCTTCCTCCCGCCGCTTCGACGCCGTCATCATCGGCGGCGGCCACAACGGCCTCGTGTGCGCGGCGTACCTCGCGGGCGCCGGCCTACACACCTGCGTGCTGGAGCGGCGCGGAATCCTGGGCGGCGCGGCGGTCACCGAGGAATTCCATCCGGGGTTCCGCAACTCGACCGCCAGCTACACGGTCAGCCTGCTCAACCCGAAGGTGATCCGCGACCTGAACCTCGCGCAGCACGGCCTCGCCATCGTGCCGCGCCCGCTGTCCAATTTCCTGCCGCTGCCGGAAGGCGAAGGCGGCGGGTATCTCAAGGTGGGCGGCGGTCTCGCGGCCACGCAGGCGGAAGTCGCGAAGTTCTCGGCCCGCGATGCCAAGCGGCTGCCCGAGTACTACGCGATGCTCGAGCGCGTGGCCGACGTGCTGCGCGAGCTTCTGCTGGTGACCCCGCCCAACGTCGGCGGCGGCATCCATGCGCTGCTCGACGCGTGGAAGGTGGCGAAGCGCTTTCGCGTGCTCGACCGCGCCGGCCAGCGCGACGTGCTCGACCTGTTCACCAAGAGCGCCGGCGATCTGCTCGACCAGTGGTTCGAGTCCGCGCCGATCAAGGCCGCGTTCGGCTTCGACGCCGTCGTCGGCAACTTCGCGAGCCCCTACACGCCGGGCTCGGCGTACGTGCTGCTGCACCACGTCTTCGGCGAGGTCAACGGCCAGCGCGGGCAATGGGGTCATGCGCGCGGCGGCATGGGTGCGATCACGCAGGCGATGGCGCGCGAGTGCGCGGCGCGCGGCGTCACGCTGCGCACCGGCGCGCCGGTGGCGCGCGTCGTCGTCAAGGGCGCGCGGGCGGTGGCCGTCGAGCTCGCGGACGGCGAGGTGGTGGAGGGCAGGCGCGTCGTCGCCAACGTCAATCCGAAGCTGCTGTTCGAGCGGCTGGTCGCGCCCGAGCACCTCGACGACGATTTCCGCGCGCGCATCGCCGCCTACCGCTGCGGCTCCGGCACGTTCCGGATGAACGTCGCGCTGTCGGAGTTGCCGGACTTCAGCGCGCTGCCCGGGCGGACCGTGGCGGCCGCACCACGCGAGCGGCATCATCCTCGCCCCGTCGCTCGCCTACATGGAGCAGGCGTACTTCGACGCGCGGACCCACGGCTGGTCGAAGGCGCCGATCGTCGAGGTGCTGCTGCCGTCGGTGGTCGACGACACGCTCGCGCCGGCCGGCGGCCACGTGGCGAGCCTCTTCTGCCAGCACGTCCACCCTGACCTGCCGTCGGTGGCGCACGGGCGGACCTGGGACGACGCGCGCGACGAGGTCGCCGACCTGATGATCGCGACGGTCGACCGTCATGCGCCGAATTTCCGGGCGAGCGTGCTCGGCCGCCGCGTGCTCTCGCCGCTCGACCTCGAGCGCGAGTTCGGGCTCGTCGGCGGCGACATCTTTCATGGCGCGCTGTCGCTCGACCAGCTGTTCGCAGCGCGGCCGGTGCTCGGCCACGGCAGCTATCGCGCGCCGATCGCGGGGCTGTACCTGTGCGGCTCGGGCACGCACCCGGGCGGCGGGGTCACCGGCATTCCCGGGCACAACGCCGCGCGCGAGATCCTGAAGGACGCGAAGCGCAGCCGGCACTGAGCCGCCACGCGTGCCCGTCGTGCAAGAAGAAGTCGAAGTCAGCCGGTAAGCCGGGTTCTGTTACGGCGCGCTTTTCAGGCGCGCTATGGCCGTCATTCCTCTAGGCGCACCGTTGCCGGTGCGCTCAAGCCACCTACCCGCGGACTCGGCGAGCAGCGTCGTCGTCCGCTTACTTGGTGTTGCTCCGGATGGAGGTTGCCGCGTTTCACCCGCTTCCGGACCGGTTTGACCCGGAACGGCAGCGACTCGTCTCTGTGGCCCTGTTCATCGCCTTCATCGGCCGCGCTAACGGCGACTTATAGCGTCTGGGCGTTACCCAGCATCCTGCTCTTCGGAGCCCGGACTTTCCTCCCCCCGCTTCTCGCAGGCGGCGACGGTCTGGCTGGCTTCGATGGTCGAGCATAGCACGCGGCGAGGCTTGCCGGCCTGGGGGGCGGAGACCTTCTTCGATGCAATGCGATGCGGGCGAATTTTTTGTCGCATGCGTTGCGGGGTGAGCCGCTCCTCACGGGCTTCGGGCGCCGCGGTGGCGCTCCAGCGAAAGGGGGCCGCTGCTGGCGGCTTAAGGCGCCCGCGAGGAGCGGCTCACCCCGCAACGGAGCGTACACGTGCGCAGGGCTCGGCCGCCCGCGCCGCCCGACCCTGACCGCTGCCGGGCACCACCGGAAGGTCTTTGCGTTACCTCGGCTGCGTCAATTTCCAGGCGACGATCTCGCCCGCGCGCAGCGGCACGACCGTGTCCTCGCCCAGCGGATACGCAACGGGCACGGTCCACGGCGAGCGCACGAGCGTGACGGTGTCGGCATGCGGCGGCACGCCGTAGAACGCGGCGCCGAACCGGCTCGCGAAGGCTTCGAGGCGGTCGAGCGCGCCGGCGGCGTCGAAGGCCTCGGCGTAGAGCTCGAGCGCCGCGCCGGCCGAGAAGCAGCCGGCGCACCCGCAGGCGGTTTCCTTCGTGTGGCGCGCGTGCGGCGCCGAATCGGTGCCGAGGAAGAACTTGGGATTGCCCGACGTGGCGGCGGCGACCAGCGCCTCGCGGTGCGTCTCGCGCTTGAGGATCGGCAGGCAGTACAGGTGCGGCCGCACGCCGCCCGAGAACAGCGCATTGCGCGAGTAGAGGAGGTGCTGCGGGGTGAGCGTGGCCGCGACCGTGGGCGGCGCGGCGCGGACGAAATCGGCCGCCTCGCGCGTGGTGATGTGCTCGAGCACGACCTTGAGCGCCGGGAAATCGCGGACGATCCGCGCGAGCGAGCGCTCGACGAAGACGCGCTCGCGATCGAAGATGTCGACCGCCTGGATCGGTGACCTCGCCGTGCACCGAGAGCACGACGCCCTGCCGCTCCATCGCCGCGAGCGCGGGATAGGCGCGCTCGAGCGCGCGTGACGCCCGAATCGGAGTTGGTCGTGGCCCCGGCCGGATAATATTTCACCGCGTGGACGATGCCGGACGCCCTGGCGGCGGCGATCTCCCGCGCGTCGGTGGCGTCGGTGAGGTAGAGCGTCATCAGCGGCTCGAAGCGGCTGCCCGGCGGGAGCGCGCGGCGGATGCGATCCCGGTAGAGCGCCGCCTGCGCCGTGGTCGTCACCGGCGGCTTGAGGTTCGGCATAACCAGCGCGCGGCCGAACACGCGCGCCGTGGCGCCGACGACCGCCGCCATGGCCGGGCCGTCGCGCAGGTGGAGGTGCCAGTCGTCGGGTCGGGCGAGGGTGAGCGAATCGGCTGTCATCGGTGGTCTTGTCGTGCGCCGGCGGGGCGAGGAGGAATCCGGGTCGGGCACCGTGCTTCGCCGCCGCCCGCGTGCTGGCCGGCGGGGATCGACGAGGGTGGCGGGTCGGGCCGCTGGCGGGATATAATCGGCAGTTTAGCGCGACCGTGGCCCGGCGGGCCACGGAACGCGCCGCGGGGGTGCGTCGATGCCCCAACCCGGCAACGCCGGCACCCCGCGGCAGCCGAGACAAACGATCGCGAAGTCATAGAGGTCAGCATGGTGGCGAAGATGGCAGCGAAGAACGCAGGCGCCGTTGCGGCGGTGGCGAAGAAGCCCAAGGTGCTCACCGAGGAGGCGCTGCTCAAGGCGCCGGACAAGGACTACATGAACGAGGCGCAGCTCGCGTTCTTCCGCCAGCGCCTGCTCGAGTTGCGCGCGCAGCTGCTCAACAACGCCGACGACACCGGCCAGCACCTGCGCGAGAACGAGGTCACGACCGACCCGTCGGACCGCGCCACGCTCGAGGAGGAATACACGCTCGAGCTGCGCACCCGCGACCGCGAGCGCAAGCTGCTGAAGAAGGTCGAGAAGTCGATCAAGATGATCGACGACGGCAGCTACGGCTTCTGCGAGGAGACAGGCGACCCGATCGGCATTCCGCGGCTGTTGGCGCGCCCGACCGCCACGCTGTCGCTGGAAGCGCAGGAGCGGCGCGAGCGCGTGCAGAAGCTCTACGGGGATTGAGGTTAGGGCCCCCGAAGCTCACTGACGTTCGCCTCCCCCCGAGGGGGCAGCGCCGGCTACAGGCCGAAGGCGGCGCGGTGCGTGAGGCCGCCGGCCATGAAGAACAGCATCGGAATCGACAGCGCCATGTTGATCCTGGAGGCGACGAGCGCCGTGCGGCGGGCCGCGGTCTTCTCCTCGTCGGTCGCCGGCTTGAGGCCGAGGATCTTCTGCTGGTTGGGCCAGATGACCAGCCACACGTTGACCAGCATGATCGTCCCCAGCCATGCGCCGATGCCGATGCCCGCGTATCCCTTGGCGAGCGTGAACGCGGCCACGAAGTTGCGCTCCAGCAGCGCGGCGCCGGCGAGCCACGTGACCACCGCGGACCAGCGGAAGTACAGCAGCGCGCGCGGCGCGACGTGCCGGGTGATGCCGGCGGCGGTGCCGTCGGCGGCGGCCGCCTTGAGTGCCGGGATCTGGACGAAGTTGAAGTAATAGAGCAGGCCGACCCACATGATGCCGGCCAGGAAATGCAGCCACCGCGCGAGCGCCGGAACGTATTCCATGGACCCCCCTCGTCAGTTGAGCAGGGACTTGGCAGCCACCACCAGGACCACCGTCAGCACCAGCCCCGAGATGATGGTGCCCCAGATCGAATCCAGCGGATTCTTCATCGCGCGCCCCTACGGTATCGGCTGCCGCGCCGGCAGGTCGCGATGATAGTAGCAAGCAACCGCGCCGAGCGGGCGGGAGATTCGGCTTGCAGGGACGCCGCCGGGGCCTTCGCGCGGCGGCCGGCTTGTCGCACAGGTATGACGGGCACATAATCCTCGACTCGGTCCCTCGTCCCGAGCGCGGCCCGCGCCGCAGTGCGCACGTCGCAGCGCGCGGCCGGGGCCCGGCGCAACGGCACTCACAGCGCAGCCTGCACCGAACCCATCCCCATGGCGCTCTTCCCCAAACTTCCGGCAAGGAAACACACTGCGTCCAAGCCGGACCCGAATTCCGGGCGCGACGCCAACCCGGCATCCGGCGCGCCCGCGGCGGCCGGCGGCGGCGCGGGCTATCGTCCCGCCAAGCCCAGCGGCGGCATCACGATCACCGGCTTCGGGCTGGTCGAGGCGTCGCCGACGCGGCGCGTGATCGAGGTCACCCACGGCAACGCCGGCATGTGCGCGGTGCTCGAGAACGCGGTGCTGCTGTACGCGAGCGGGCACGCGGACGCGGCCCGCGCGCTGCTGGCCGAGGGCGTGGAGAGCGACCCGGAGGCGCAGGTTTCGCCGCTGGCGTGGCTCGCGCTGTTCGATCTGCTGCAGCGGGCGGGGGACCGCGCCGGGTTCGAGCATCTCGCGCTCCAGTACGTCGTGCGCTTCGAGCGGTCGGCGCCGGCGTGGAACGACCGCCTGCGGCCTGCGGTGCACCCGCGCGCGCAGGTCGGCGGCTACATCGGCGTGACCGGCAAGCTCACTGCCGCGAGCGCGACGCAGCTCGACGCCCTCAAGCGCGCCATCGCCGGGAACGTCTCGCAGGCGCGCTTCGACTTGGCCGCGATCACCGATTTCGACGAGGCCGGGGCGCGGCTGCTCGCCGACGTGCTGGGCGAGGCGCGGCGCATGCAGTACCCGCTGGGCCTGCAGCGGCAGGACGGCCTGCGGCGCGCGCTCGAGGCCGCGGTCAGGAAGGGGCAGGCCGGAGGCGAGGGCGCCTGGCTGCTGTCGCTCGAAATGTTGCAGTGGCAGGGCGATCGCGCCGCGTTCGACGATCGCGCGGTCGATTACGCGGTGACGTTCGAAGTCTCGCCGCCGTCGTGGGAACCGCCGGTGCTGGCGGGCGACTCGGCGCCGCAGATTGCCGTCGTCGGCGAGGCAGCCGCGGCGGAGGGCGAAGCGGCCGATGGCGCGGGGACGGCGGAGGCACTGGCGTTGTCCGGCGTCGTCGCCGGTCCGCACCCGGCGCAGGTCGCGAAGCTGATCGGATTCGCGGACGGGCGCGCCGTGCTCCCGGTCGACATGAGCGAGGTCGAGCGGGTCGACTTCGTCGGCGCCGGCGCCGTCTACAACGCGATCAAGTCGATCGAGGAACACCGCAAATCGGTCCAGCTCTTCGGCGCGACGCCGATGATCCGGGCGATGCTGCTGCTGATCGGCGTCCCGTCCGGCCACTTCTACAAGAAAGCCAACTGACCCGGACGCCCTCCGGGCGCGCGGCGCCGCCGCCGCGGCGCCCCATCGACATGGAAACCTTTCACGGCACCACCATCCTCTCGGTCCGCCGCGGCTCGGCCGTCGCCCTGGGCGGCGACGGCCAGGTCACGCTCGGCAACATCGTCGTCAAGGCGACGGCGCGCAAGGTGCGCCGGCTGTATCACGAGAAGGTCCTGGCCGGTTTCGCCGGCGCTACGGCCGACGCGTTCACGCTGTTCGAGCGCTTCGAGGCGAAGCTCGACAAGCACCAGGGTCATCTCACGCGCGCCGCGGTCGAGCTGGCCAAGGATTGGCGCTCCGACCGCATCCTGCGGCGGCTGGAGGCGATGCTGGCCGTGGCCGACCGGACGGCGTCGCTGATCATCACCGGCACGGGCGACGTGCTGGAGCCCGAGCACGGCATCGTCGCGATCGGGTCGGGCGGGCCGTACGCGCAGGCGGCGGCGCAGGCGCTGCTCGGCAACACCGAGCTGCCCGCCGCGGAGATCGTCAAGCGCGCGCTCGGAATCGCCGGCGACCTGTGCATCTATACGAACCAGAACCACGTGATCGAGGTGCTGGAGTTCGGCCCGTGACGCCGACCCCCGGCGGCGCCCCGGCCGCGCCCGATTACGACGTGCTGATCGCCGGCGCGGGTCTCGTCGGGCTCGCGCTCGCGCCGGCGCTCGCCGAGCACGGCCTGCGCGTGGCGCTCGCCGACCGCGCGCCGGTGGCCACGCCGGCCTTGCCCGACGGGGAGGCCGCGTGGGATACCCGCGTCTATGCGATCAGTCCGGGCAGCGCGTCGTTCCTGCGCGCCGTCGGGGCGTGGCAGGCGCTGCCGCCGGAACGCATCACCGCGATCGAGTCGATGCGCGTCGAGGGCGACGGCGGCGCCACGCTCGCGTTCTCGGCCTACGACCTCGGCGAGCGGGCGCTGGCGTGGATCGTCGAGGAGCGCGCGCTGCGCGTCGGCGCTCGTGCCCTGCGCCCGCCTCGCCGGCGTGGACACCTTCGCGCCGCGCGCCTTTGCCGCGCTCGCGTGGTCGGCCGAGGCGGGCACGCTGGCGTTCGACGACGGCACCCGGGTGAGTGCGCGGCTGGTGGTCGCCGCCGACGGCCTGCATTCCTGGGCGCGCCGCGCGGCCGGCATCGCCGCGACGATCAAGCCCTACGGACAGACCGCCGTGGTCGCCAATTTCGCCTGCGAGGCGGCGCATCGGGGCTGTGCCCGGCAGTGGTTCCGGCCCGACGGCGGGGTGCTCGCCTGGCTGCCGCTGCCCGGGCGCCGGATCTCGATCGTCTGGTCGGCGCCCGAAGCGCTCGCGGCCGAGCTCGTCGCGCTGCCTGCCGACGGGCTCGCCGCGCGCGTCGCGGACGCCGGCGCGCACGCCCTCGGCGCCCTCGAGACCATCACCCCGGCGGCGGCCTTCCCGCTGGCGTTCATGCGCCTGCCCTCGCCGGTCGCCCACCGCTTCGCGCTCGTCGGCGACGCCGCGCACGGCGTGCATCCGCTCGCCGGGCAGGGCGTCAACCTCGGTTTCGGCGATGCCGAGGCCCTCGCCGCCGTGCTGCGCGAGCGCGGACCGGTCGCCGACGCCGGCGCCGCGGCGCTGCTTGAACGTTTTGCCCGGCGCCGGGTCGAACCCGTTCGCGCGATGCAAGCGGTCACCGATGGCCTGGTGCGCCTCTTCGGCGCTTCCGATCCGCTGCGCAAGGCGCTGCGCAACGCGGGCATGTCGGCCGTCGACCGCCTGCCGCTCGCCAAGCGCCTGCTTGCGCAGTCCGCATTGCACTAGACCCCCGCCCGGGACCCCAAGGAGACGTCGATGCACCCGAAATTCAGGCATTTGCTGCAGAACGCGGCCGCGCTCGCCGTCTTTACCGCCCTGTGCGTCCTGCCGGCGGCCGCGCAGTCGGCGCCGAAGGCGGCCGACGCGCCGCTCGCGCCCGACGCGGCCAACGTGAAGAAGCTGCTCGAGCAGAAGTTTCCCGGCGCGGTGGTGGGCTACGTAGGCAAGTCCGCCTACCTGGGCCTCTACGAAGCGCAGTTCGACGGCCAGATGGTCTACACCGACGCCAAGGTCGCCCACGTTCTCGTCGGGTCGATGTACGACACGGCCACCAAGCAGAACCTTTCCGAGGAGCGTCTGCGCAAGCTCTCCCGCGTGAGCTTCGACAGCCTGCCGTTCGACCTCGCGATCAAGAAGGTCAAGGGGAACGGGCAGCGCAAGCTGGTCGTCTTCTCCGACGCCGACTGTCCGTTCTGCTCCCGCCTCGAGACCGAGCTGAAGGGCATCGACGACGTCACCGTCTACACGTTCCTGTACCCGATCGACCAGCTGCACCCGGATGCCGCGCGCAAGTCGAAGATGATCTGGTGCGCGCCGGACCGGCTCAAGGCCTGGGACGAGTTCTTCGCCTCCGGCAAGCTCCCCGACAACAAGGGCGACTGCGAGACGCCGCTCGCCACGCTCCAGGACCTGGGGCAGAAGATGCGCGTCAACGCGACGCCCACGCTCGTGTTCGCCGACGGCTCCGTGGTCCCCGGGGCCCTGCCGAAGCAGCGCCTTGAGACCGAGCTCACCAACGCCGACGCGGAAGTGAAGAAGGCAGCCGCCGCAGCGAAGAAGTGACACCCGCGGCGCGCCTGACCCGCGCCGCCCCATCCGCACCGAGGAGCCGCCATGGCCATCATCGACTTCCTGAAGCGACAGTTCATCGACATCATCGAGTGGACCGATGACTCGCGCGACACGCTTTCCTACCGCTTTCCCGACGAGGACAAGGAAATCAAGAACGGCGCGCAGCTGATCGTGCGCGAATCGCAGGCGGCGCAGTTCGTCTACCTCGGGCGATTTCGGCGACACCTTCGGCCCGGGCAAGCACACGCTCACCACCGACAACATCCCGATCCTCACCAACCTCAAGAGCTGGAAGTACGCGCTCGAGAGCCCGTTCAAGGCCGACGTCTATTACGTCGTCACCCGCGTCTTCACCGGCAACAAGTGGGGCACCGCCAACCCGGTGATGATGCGCGACGCCGACTTCGGCATCGTTCGCCTGCGCGCCTACGGCACCTACGACTTCCGCGTGGTCGACGTGAAGAAGTTCCTGAAGGAGGTCGCCGGCACCGACGATCACTTCCGCCTCGACGAGTTCAACGACACGATGCGCTCGCGGATCGTCAGCGTGTTCTCGGACGCGCTGGCCACGGCCAAGGTGCCGGCGCTCGACGTCGCGGCGCGCTACGGGGAGCTGGGCGACGCGCTGCTGCCGGTGATCAACCCGGTCCTCGGCGAGAAGTACGGCCTCGCGATGACCTCGTTCATCGTCGAGAACGTGTCGGTGCCGCCCGAGGTGGAGCAGGCGATCGACAAGCGCTCGAGCATGGCGGCGGTGGGCAACCTCAACGACTACGTCAAGTTCCAGATGGCGCAGGGCATGGAGAAGGGCGGCGCCGGCGCCGGCGGCATGGCCGCGGAGATGGCGGTGGGCATGGCGATGGCGCAGCAGATGATGAACCAGACCGGCGGCCTGATGGCGCAGTCGACCCCCGGCATCGCGGCGCCGGCGCCGGCTGCCGCGCGGTGCGGCGGCCGCGCCCGAGCTGCTCACGCCGGCGCAGGTGGCGCAGGTGCTGGGCGTCGGCGAGGCCGACGTCATGGCGAGCCTCGAGGCCGGCGACCTCAAGGGCAAGCGGATCGGAACCCAGTGGCGCGTCACCCGGGCGGCGGTCGACGCCTTCCTCGCATCATGACGCCGGGCTTCGTTCCCGGGCGCCGCGGGGCGCTCCGCGCCGCGGCGGCCGTCGCCGTCGGCGCGCTGGCGCCGGCGCTCGCGGCGCAGGATGCCCGCGCCTTCGAGGCGCAGGCGGCCGCGCGCAAGTGGCTGGCGCTGACCGATCGCGACGACGCCGGCGCGGCTGGGAGGCCGCCGACCCGAAGTTCAGGGCGGCGCTGCCCGCTCGAGCGCTGGACCGACGCATTGAAGCAGGTGCGCGGGCCGCTCGGCGCGTTCGATCAACGGGCCGTCATGTCGACCCGGTTCACGAAGACGCTCAAGGATTTCCCCGCCGGCGACTACGCGATCGTCGTCTTCCGCTCGTCGTTCGCGAAGAAGCCGGTCTCGCAGGAAACCGTGACGCTCGACCGCGACAGCGGCGGCACCTGGCGCGTGGTCGGCTACGCGATCACCTGACCGGGCCGCCGGGCGAGACCATCGTGGCCGAGACGGTCGCGCTTTCCAAGTTCGCCTGCCCCGCGTGCGGCGGCGAGGCGAACTGGAACCCCGGCAAGCAGAAGCTCGTGTGCCCGTTCTGCGGCACCGAGTCGCCGGCGACGCTCGACAGCGACGGCACGATCGTCGAGCACGATCTCGCGGCGGCGCTGCGCGGCATCGGCGACGACCGTCGCGGCTGGCAGGCCGATACGCGGCAGGTCAAGTGCCAGAGCTGCAATGCGATCTCGGTGCTGAATCCCGCGCGGCAGGCGCAGAACTGCGAATTCTGCGGCTCGGCGCAGCTCGTGCCGTACGCGGAGACGAAGCCCGCGTTTCGCCCGGAGAGCGTGCTGCCCTTCACCGTGAGCGAGCCGGACGCGCGCAGCCGCATCCGGGCGTGGTACGGCAAGCTCTGGCTCGCGCCCAACGCGCTGAAGAAGATGGCGCTCACCGACACCGTGCGCGGCGTGTACCTGCCGTACTGGACGTTCGACGCGCGCGTCGACGCCGCCTGGACCGCGGAGGCCGGCCACTACTACTACACGACCGAGACCTACACGGAGAACGGCCGCACGCAGACCCGCCAGGTGCGCCACGTGCGCTGGGAGCCGGCCGCCGGCCGCGTGCAGCACTTCTTCGACGACGACCTCGTCTGCGCGTCGGTCGGCGTCCATCCGGGGCTCCTGCGCGGGATCGAGCCGTTTCCCACCGGCGAGTTGAAGCCCTACGACGCCGGCTACGTCGCCGGCTGGGTCGTCGAGCGCTACCAGATCGACCTCGTCGCCGCCACGCAGCGCGCGCGCGACGCGATGAACGCGAAACTGCAGGAGATGTGCGCGCAGCAGGTGCCGGGCGACACCTTCCGCAACCTGCAGGTCGTGCCGCGCTACGCCGACCAGACCTTCAAGCACATCCTCGCGCCGGTGTGGCTGCTCTCGTACAACTACCGGCGCAAGTCGTTCCAGTGCGCGATGAACGGGGCGACGGGCGCCATCGAGGGCGAGTATCCGAAGAGCCCGTGGAAGATCGCCTTCCTCGTGCTCGCCGCGATCGTCGCGCTGCTGATCTTCCTGTCGTTCGCGGGCGGGCGCTGAGCGCTGCGCCCGGGGCGCGGGTCATTGCGCCGCGGCGGGCGGGCGCAGGCGCAGCCGGTAGTCGAGCGTCGCGCCGGCGGGGCCGGCCTCCCACATCAGGCAGTAGTCCTGCGGGATGCCGGCGACGAACACGCCGCCGTCCTCCCGCGACTTCTCGCGCACGATCGGCATCACCACCGCGCCCGCTTCGTGATAGTGGATGTTGAAATCCACCGGGAACGTCGACGTGAAATGGTATTCGATGCGCTCGCCGATCGCCATGCGCCGGCACTCCTCGTGCATCGCGTAGGGCGACATCGCGTGATCGCGCGCGATCGTCGGCAGCGTCGGGTCGGAAGGCGCCGCGGCGCAGGCGGCGAGCAGCGCGGCGAGGAGCGTTGCTGCCGGCGCGGCGATGCCCACCCTGCGCGTGCGCGCGCCGCCGCGGCTCATCGCTCCGGCCTGCGCCGCGCCCGCCAGTCCTCCGCAAGCAGCGCCCACCGCTCGTGGTCGCGCCAGCGGCCGGCGATCTTCACGTAGCGGCGGGAATAGCCCTCGCGCGTGAAGCCGGCGCGCCGCACCAGCGCGATCGACGGCGCGTTGCTGGGCTGGATGTTCGCCTCGACCCGATGCAGCCGCAGCCCGCGGTAGGCGATCGCCAGCAGCTGACGCGAGCCCCTCGCTCATGTAGCCCGCCCCGGCGTGCGGCGCGAATGCGTAGTAGCCGAGGTACGCGCTGTGGAAGCTGCCGCGCACGATCTCGCTCAGGTTGTAGACCCCCAGCGGCGACTCGTCGCCGTCGCGCAGGACCAGGAAGCCGACGTGCGTCGCCCGCGCCGGGTTGCGCGACTGCGGCCCGGCGAAGCGGGAGAGGTAGCTCGCGAAGCCCGCGGCGGTCGCCGGCGGCAGCACCCAGCCGCGGTGCAGCGCCCGGCTGGCTGCGACCGCCGCGAGGAACGCCTGCCGGTCGCCCGCGCGCGGCGGGCGCAGGTAGACGCGGGCGGCGTCGGACGAAGGGCGGGCCGCGGCGCCGGCGGGAAGGGTAGGCATAATGGCGATCTTACCAATGTGGCGGCGATGGCGATGAGCAAATGGGTGGCGGGCACCGTGGCCGGAAAGCGGCAATGGACCGATCGGCTCGTTTCCCTGCAGGTCGATGCCCCGGGGGTGAGTTTCGTCGCCGGGCAGTTCGGCCGCCTTGCCCTGCCGGCGCCGCCCGGCTCGCCGGAGGACATGGTCGGGCGGCCGTATTCGTTCGTGAACCCGCCCGACGCCACGCCGCACGAGTTCTACTTCATCACCGTGCCCGACGGCCCGCTCACGCCGCGGCTGGCGGCGCTGCAGCCGGGCGATCCCGTCTGGCTGCTGCCGCGGGCCAACGGCTTCTTCTCGATCGCCGAGGTCCCGGCTGCGGACGTCCTGTGGTGCCTCGCGACCGGCACCGGCATCGGCCCGTTCCTGTCGATCCTGCGGACGGCGGAACCGTGGGCGAAATTCCGGCGGATCGTGCTGGTGCACGCGGTGCGCTTCGCCGAGGAGCTCACGTACCGCGACGTGATCGCCGCGATCGCGCTCGCGCATCCGGCGGCCTTCACGGCGGTCTCGGTCGTGAGCCGCGAGCGCCATCCCGGCGCCCTCGCCGGGCGCATCCCCGAGCTCGTTCGCGACGGGCAGCTCGAGGCGGCCGCCGGGGAGGCGCTGACCGCGGCGGGCGCGCACGCGATGCTCTGCGGCAACCCCGCGATGGTCGAGGACACGCAGAAGGCGCTCGAGGAGCGCGGCATGCGCCGTCACCGCAGGAAGCAGCCGGGCCACATCACCGTCGAGACGTACTGGTAGGCCGGGGATGGCGTTGCCCGGCGTAGCCCGGGTTGAGCGAACGCGAAACCCGGGGCAACCAGGGCCATTGCCGCAACCACCCGGGTTTCGCTCACGCTCAACCCGGGCTACGCGGCCCGCGGTCCCGGGGTCAATCGCCGAGATTGCGGGCGACGATCTCGCGCACGTCCGGCGAGAGCGCCGTCATCCGGCCGATTTCCTCCAGCGCGGCGCGCTGCAGCGCGCGCCGCGGCGCGGTGTGGCGCCGCCATTGGTTGAACGCGTTGGCAAGCATCGACGAGACGTGCGGATTGACGCGGTCGAGCGCCATGATCTGCCCGGTGACGAACGCGTAGCCGCTGCCGTCCGCGGCGTGGAAGCCCCGCCAGTTGTGCATGGCGAACGCGCCGACGAGCGAGCGCACGCGATTGGGATTGCGGGCGTTGAACTTCGGGTGCGCGCACAGCGCCTGCACGCGGGCGAGCGTGTCCGGCCGCTGCGAGGTCGCCTGCAGCGCGAACCACTTGTCGAGCACCAGCGGCTCGTCGTGCCACTTCGCCTCGAAGCGCGCGAACAGCGCCGCGCGCTCGGGCGCGCCGCTGTGGTTGATCGCGGCGAGCGCGGCGACGGCGTCGGTCATGTTGCCGGCGCCGTCGTACTGCGCGACCGCCAGCGCGCGCGCCTGCACCGTCGTCCAGCGCGCCGAGATAGTGGAGGCAGCGGTTGCGCAGCGCGCGCGGGCCGATCTGCGCCTGCACCGGCGCATAGTCCGGCGGCGGCGGCCGCGACGACACGCCGCGCAGCAGCGCCGCGCGCATCATCCGGGCGAGCTCGCGGATGACGAATTCGCGGGCCGCGCACAGGGCGTCGACGTCGACGGCGTCGACCTGCTCGGCGAGCCAGGCGAGGCTGGGCGGCGCCAGCGCCAGCGCGATCAGCGCGGGGTCGTCCTCGTCGTCGGCCAGCAGGTGGTCGACGACGGCGGCGAGCGCGGGGTCGAGCGCGGGCGGCGCGCCCGAGGCGCGGCGCTGCGCTTCGCCGAGGATCGCCGCGCAGAAGCAGCGCTGCGCGGCGTCCCACCGGTTGACGGCGTCGCTGTCGTGCGCGGCGAGCAGCGCGAGATCGGCGGCGCCGTAATCGAAGTCGAGCTTCACCGGCGCCGAGAATCCGCGCAGCAGCGACGGCACCGGCGCGGCGGGCACGTCGACGAAGCGGAACGTGTGCTGCGCCGCCGTGACCTGCAACACCCGCGTCGTCGGCCCCGCGGCCGCCTCGCCGTCCAGCCGCAATGGCAGATCGGCGCCGTCGGGGCCGACCAGCCCCAGCGCGAGCGGGATGTGGAACGGCGCCTTGTGCGGCTGGCCCGGCGACGGCGGGCAGTCCTGGCGGACGTCGAGCGTGTAGCTGCGCGCCGCCGGATCCCAGGCGCCGCGCACGTGCAGCACGGGCGTGCCCGCCTGCGCGTACCAGCGCCTGAACTGCGAGAGGTCGAGCGCGCCGGCGTCGCCGGCGGCATCCTGCATCGCCTGCACGAAGTCGTCGCAGGTGACCGCCTGCCCGTCGTGGCGCTCGAAGTAGAGGTCCATGCCGCGGCGGAAGCGCTCGGGCCCGAGCAGCGTGTGCTGCATGCGGATCAGCTCGGCGCCCTTCTCGTAGACGGTCTTCGTGTAGAAATTGTTGATCTCGAGGTATTCGTCGGGGCGCACCGGGTGCGCCATCGGGCCCGCGTCCTCCGGGAACTGGTGCGTGCGCAGGAAGTCCACGGCGGCGATGCGCTCGACCGCGCGCGAGCCCCCGTCGGCCGAGAATTCCTGGTCGCGGAACACCGTCAGCCCCTCCTTCAGCGACAGCTGGAACCAGTCGCGGCAGGTGACGCGGTTGCCGGTCCAGTTGTGGAAGTACTCGTGACCGATGACGCCCTCGATCGCCTGGTAGTCGTCGTCGGTCGCGGTGTCGGGCCGCGCCAGCACCAGCTTGCTGTTGAAGATGTTGAGGCCCTTGTTCTCCATCGCGCCCAGGTTGAAATCGTCGGCGCAGTAGATCATGAAGGTGTCGAGGTCGTACTCGCGGCCGTAGCGCTCCTCGTCCCAGCGCATCGCGCGCTCGAGCGCGGCCATCGCGTGCCGGCAGCGCTCGAGGTTGGCGGGTGTGGAGTAGATCGCGAGGTCGACGCGGCGCCCCGAGCGCGTCGTGTAGGTGTCCTCGAGCGCCGCGATGTCCCCGGCCACCAGCGCGAACAGGTACGAGGGTTTCGGGAACGGGTCGTGCCAGCGCACGAAGTGACGGCCGCCCGGCAGCTCGCCGGCGGCGACCCGGTTGCCGTTCGACAGCAGGACCGGGTAGCGCGAACGGTCGGCGCTGATCGTCACGGTGTAGACGGCGAGCACGTCCGGCCGGTCGGGGAAGTAGGTGATGCGGCGGAACCCTTCCGGCTCGCATTGCGTGCAGAAGACGCCGGAGGACACGTAGAGCCCTTCCAGCGCGGTGTTGGCCGCAGGGTTGATCCGCGACCGGATCTCGAGCCGCCCCGACGCCGGCGGGGCGTGCAGCGTGAGCGTGGTGTCGGTAAGCGTCCACAGCTCCGGGGCGAGCGCGACGCCGTCGAGCGCCACGGCGAGCTCGTCCTGCCCTTCGCCGTCGAGGACGAACGGCGGAGGAGCACCGCCGCCCTCGGGGGCGGCCGGATTGCGGCGGAACGCGAGCGATGCGGTGACGACGGTCGACGCCGGGTCGAGCGCGAACGTCAGCTCGACCGCCTCGACCAGGTACGCCGGCGGGCGGTAATCGAGCCGCCGGACGGCCATCCCCGCCGCATCGCGCGGCAGCATCGCCGGCGTCAGCCCTTGACTTCCAGCAGCTCGACGTCGAACAGCAGCGTCGCGTTCGGCGGAATCACGCCGCCCGCGCCGCGCGCGCCGTAGCCCATCGCCGGCGGAATGACCAGCGTGCGCTTGCCGCCCACCTTCATGCCCGCAACGCCTTCGTCCCAGCCCTTGATGACCTGCCCTCTGCCGAGCGGAAAGTCGAACGGCGTTTTGCGGTCGACGGAGCTGTCGAACTTGGCGCCGTGGCCGTCCGGCGCCGCCGGGTTGTAGAGCCATCCGGTGTAGTGCACAACAACGACCTTGCCGGCGACAGCCTCGGTGCCGGTCCCGGTGGTGACATCTATCTTCTGCAGTTCGGTCACGTTTGCTCCAATTTTGCTAGACAGTGAAGTGGAAGGGGCGCCGGCGGGGGCGGGCGGCGGTGCCGTCTGCGCGGCAGCGATGCCGATCGCGGCGAACGCGGCGAGCGCGGCGACGAGGCGCGGGAGCGCAGGGGCCAGGGCCGGCCGCGGAAAGCGGCGCGGACGTTGCCTCGGGAAGGACGATAGCGGCATGGAAGTACCTCGTGGGGAAGGAGAAGGCCGATCCGGTTGGCGTGGCGAGCTCGCGCGCGCCGCGCCGAATCCGGAAAGCGCCGGAATTGTAGCGGACATCGGGGAACGCATGCGCCGCCGGGGCCATTGCACGGTAAGATTGAACTCCGGGATTCGGCGATCGCCGGCGGACGCGGCTGATCCTGCCCGGTCCGCCGGCCACAGGCGCATCCGGAACGCAGCGAAGCGCGCGCCACACAATCCATGTTCCGATTCCGCACGCCCAAGTCCGGCGAGTACCCCGAGCCGCTGCAGTCGGAGAAGACCGCCGCGGCGTGGTTCCGCCAGCTGCCCGCGACCGACGCCATCGGCCGGCAGCTGCACGTCATCCGGGCGCTCGACGAGTGGTGCCGCTCCGGCCGGCCGCCGCAGTTCGACGAGGTCGCGGCGATCGCCTGCCTCGACGCCGAACTGGGCGCGGACCGGGGCCAGCTGCTGGCGCAGTTCGTCGATATCGCCAACGGCTCCGGGAAGGTCGCCGGGCGCATCTGGCAGGCCGCGTTCGACATCAGCGCGGCGTTCGTCGCGGCCTATGGAAAGCTCGTCGCCGAGGCGCTCGAGAACCGCAACGATGCCCGCTGGCGCCGGGAGACGCCGTGGCTTCTGGCCCGGCTGGTCCATTTCTTCGGCACCGACGCCAAATTGCGCGCGCTTCGGGGCGAGCGATGGATACCGGCGCGATGGAGCGAACTGCACGACCTCTACCGCCGCGCGATCGAGCTCGGCATCGAGCGCATGGCCGTGCCCGCGGACCGCCCATGGGCGTCGACCGCCGCACCGACCATCGAGCAGGAATACATCGCGGTGCTGCTCACGCAGCTCGTGAACACCGGCACGCTGACGCCGTCGCAGCTCGAGTGGACGCTGGCCCAGGTCCGCAGCTGGGGCAGCGACCTCACGCTCGAGCCGACGCCGGGCGCAAACAGCGCGTTCTCGGTCGATCTCGCAGGGCGCAAGGGGCTTGTCCGCCACTTCGGCGACGAAGGCGGCGAAATGTTGCGCTACCTCGACACAGGTTCGCTGGCGAAGCGGATCGAGCGCGGGGCCGCCGCGCTGCGCACGGCCGCTGCCGCCAAAGCGGCGGACGCCGGTGCGCTCGTCCGGCAGCGGATCGCGGTTCTCGAGAAGCTTCGCGCGATGGTCGCTCCCGACACGGTCCCCGCAGTGTCCCGCGCGCCGCGATCGGTGGTCAGCTTGGATACGGCGGTGGACGTCGGGCTCGCGCGCATCTGCCAGCAGCTCGCGGCGGGCGACGCCCGCAACGCCGCATTCGACGCGGCGATCACCGGCAGCGGGCGCCAATCCGCCGCCGCGCCGCCCGGTGCGCTCGTGCCGGGCCTGGCGCCGCCCGCCCGATACGGTGCCGAGTCGGCGGCATGGCGCGTGCAGAACCGCTCCAGCAGCGGACTGCGGCTCACCGCGGCAGGCGCGGACCGCAGCGGCCTCGCGCTGGGCGCGCTGGTGGCCGTCCGGCCGCTGGAGGGCGGGGACCGGGTGCTGGGGATCGTCCGGCGGGTGATCAGGACCACGTCCGAGAAGCTCGACGTCGGTGTGGCCGTGATCGCGCTGCGCTTCGCGGCCGTCGCGCTGCACGCCCGGCGCCACGCCCGCGAGGACATGGGCTTCGTCGTCGACGGCGTCGACGTCTCGACGATCGGCGAGCGCTTCGACGGCCTCTTCCTGCCCCCGCCGGCGCGGCCGAAGCAGCCTCTCACCGCGAAATCGCTGGTGATCCCGGCGTCGGAATACGCCGCCGGGCGCAAGCTCGCCGTCATCACCGGCGAGACGGTGTACACCGTGGTGCTGCAGGAGGTGATCGAGCGCCACGCCGACTGGTGCTGGGCCGTCGTGGAAATCACCGAGCGAACGGCGCGCGCGTAGCCGCTGCTCCCGGGCTCACGTCCGCGGCCTCCTTGTACCTTCAACCAAGAGGGAGCGCACGAGCGTCGGCCGCCCACGCCGATTCGCCCGGGTCGCATCCCCTCTCGCTGCGCTCGGGGGCCCCTGCTTCCCGGCTCGCGCCGCCGCTCCCAGGCTCACGTCGTTAGTCCCGCGGCCGGAAGGTGAGCTTCAGCTCGCGCTGCCAGAGATCGGGCTGTTCGGGGCGCGGCAGCGGCGACGACTTGCGGATCGCGCGCTCGACCGCCTCGTCGTAGGCGCGCACGCCGCTCGGCTTCAGCAGCTTCACCTCGATGATTTCCCCGGTGGGCAGCTGCACCACCTCGAACAGGGCCTCCGGATTGCCGGGAATCTCCGGCGGCAGGATCACATTGCCGCGGATCTTCCCCTGCAGGCGCGACCGGTAGTCGGCGAAGGCGCGCGCGCGGGCGGCTGCCGCCGCCTCCGCCTGCTGCTGCTGCGCGCGAACCTGGGCCTCGCGCTCGGCCTGCGCCCGCAGCGCGTCGGCTTCGCGGGCCTGCCGCTCGCGCGTTGCCTGTGCCTTGAGCGCGTCGGCCTCGCGCGCCTGCCCCTCGCGCGCCTCGGCCAGCCGTTTCTGGTCGTCCTGGCGCTTCTTCTCGGCCTCGCGCTTCTGCGCTTCCTTCAGCTCGGCCTCGCGTTTCTGCGCTTCCTTGACCTCGCGCTCGCGCTTGTCGCGCTCGATCTGCTCGCGCTTCCTGCGCTCGGCGTCCTGCCTCTCCTTGAGCGCGATCTCGGCGGCGCGCGGATCGGGCCTTTCGGCCTTGGGCTCCACGCGCGGCACGGGCTTCGGTGGCGGCGGTTCCGCCTTCGGCAGCGGCTTCGGCGCCGGCTCGGGCTTCGGTTCGGGTTTCGCCTGCGGCTCGGGCGGCGGCGGGGTCGGTTCCCGTACCGCAGGGGCGACCGGCGGCGGCGCGTAGAGCTCGGCGGTGACCGGTTGAGGAGGCGTGTTCTGCCAGCGCACCGACGCCACCAGCACTGCGATGAAGGCGACGTGCACGGCGACGGCGAGGCCGAGGGCCGGCCACTGGCCCGAGACCTGCGCCGGCTTCCTGGGGCGATCCTTCCTGGTCGGCACCGGCTACTTGGCGGGCGGCCGCGCGAGCAGCCCGACCTTCCTCACGCCGTTTCGCTGCAGCAGGTCGAGCACGCCCAGCACGTCCTCATAGCGGGCGTTGCGGTCGGCGGCGATCACCACGGGCTGGTCGGGGAGCTTCGCCTGCTTCGCCTGGATGCGCGCGACGAGGGCCTCGCGCGACAGTCCGGTCTCGGCGCTGCCGCTCTGCTGGTCGGCGAGCGCCAGCATCCCGTCCGTGTTGAGCGTGACCCGCAGCGGCTGCGCCGGCACCGTGAGCCGACTGCCCACCGACGGCAGCTCGATCTCGCCCGGGGCGACCAGCGGCGCCGTGACCATGAAGATCACGAGCAGCACCAGCATCACGTCGATGTACGGGACGACATTGATCTGGTTGATCGATTTGCGGGGGCGGCGCATGTCGTGATTCGGCGCCTACGCCTGCCGCTGCAGGATGTTCGAGAATTCCTCGATGAACGTCTCGTAGCGCACCGCGAGCCGGTCGACGTTGTGCGTGTAGCGGTTGTAGGCGACGACCGCCGGGATCGCTGCGAAGAGCCCGATCGCGGTGGCGATCAGCGCTTCGGCGATGCCGGGGGCCACCTGCGCCAGCGTCGCCTGGCTCACGTTGGCGAGCCCGCGGAACGCGTTCATGATTCCCCACACCGTGCCGAGGAGGCCGATGTACGGGCTCACCGAGCCGACGGTCGCGAGCCCGGAGAGGTGCGCCTCCAGGCTGTCGATCTCGCGCTGGTAGGCCGCGCGCATCGCCCGGCGCGCGCTGTCGAGCGTGACCGCCGCCGTGCTGCCCTGGCGGCGGTGCTTCGAGTACTCGCGGAAGCCGGCGCTGAAGACGTGCTCGAGGCTGCTGCCCGTGCGCGACTGGCTTGCGCGCTGGTAGAGCTCGGCCAGATCGCCGCCCTTCCAGAATTCGTCCTCGAACGCATCGGTGTCGCGCGCCGCGCGCTTCAGCTGGAAGAGCTTGAGGAAGATCTGCCACCACGACCACAGCGACAGGCCGACCAGCAGCGCCAGCACCGCCTGGACGACGAGCGACGCGTGCGCGATCAGCACGACGAACGACAGATCGGGGTGGATGTTCAAGCGGGACTCTCCATCCGTTGCGCGATTGGCGGCGGAATGCGCGCCGGGCGCCAGTTGAGTCGGTCGAGGCAGGCAAGCGTGACGCGGGCCTCGACCAGGGTTTCTCCTCCGCGCCGCACGTCCTGGCGCATCAACATCCGCGCGCGGCCGAGCTCCTCGAGTGCCGCGGTGACGTCGAGCCGGTCGCCGAGGCGCGCCGGCTGGTGGTAGCGGATGTCGAGGTGATGGACCACGAAGGTGATCCCGTGTTCCCGCTCCACCGCGGCCAGCTCGAAGCCGAGTGCCGCCAGCCACTCGGTGCGGGCGCGCTCCAGGAACCTGAGGTAGTTGGCGTAGTAGACGACACCGGCCATGTCGGTGTCCTCGTAGTAGACGCGCACCGGGAAGTGGAACGCCGCGTCCGGGGCGGGCGCCGTCATTCGCTGGGGAAGAGGTCGATCGCGCCGCCGGCGGCCGCGGCGGGCCCCGCCGGCGTCAGCCCGAAGTGGCGGTACGACAGCGCGGTGGCGATGCGCCCGCGCGACGTGCGCTGCAGGAAGCCCTGCTGGATCAGGAACGGCTCCAGCACGTCCTCGATGGTGTCGCGCTCCTCGCCGATCGCCGCGGCGAGGTTGTCGACGCCGACCGGGCCGCCGGCGAACTTGTCGATCACCGTCTGCAGCAGCTTGCGGTCCATCACGTCGAGGCCGGTGCTGTCGACGTCGAGCATCGCCAGCGCGAGGTCGGCGACGGCGCGCGTGATCTCGCCGTCGGCGCGCACCTCGGCGTAGTCGCGCACGCGCCGCAGCAGCCGGTTGACGATGCGCGGCGTGCCGCGCGAGCGGCGGGCGATCTCGTGCGCGCCGTCGGGATCGATCGCGATGTTGAGGAGGCCGGCCGAGCGGGTGACGATGCGCGTCAGCTCGGGCGCCGTGTAGAACTCCAGCCGGGCGACGATGCCGAAGCGGTCGCGCAGCGGGTTGGTGAGCATGCCGGCGCGGGTGGTCGCGCCGACCAGCGTGAACGGCGGCAGGTCGAGCTTGACGCTGCGCGCGGCCGGCCCTTCGCCGATCATGATGTCGATCTGGAAATCCTCGAGCGCGGGATAGAGGATCTCCTCGACCACCGGCGACAGGCGGTGGATCTCGTCGATGAACAGCACGTCGTTGGGCTCGAGATTGGTGAGCAGCGCGGCGAGGTCGCCGGCGCGCTCGAGCACCGGCCCCGAGGTCTGGCGCAGGTTCACGCCGAGCTCGTGCGCGATGATGTGCGACAGCGTGGTCTTGCCGAGGCCGGGCGGGCCGAACAGCAGCACGTGGTCGAGCGCTTCCTTCCGCTTCCTCGCCGCCTCGATGAAGATCGACAGCTGGCCGCGGATCTTCTCCTGGCCGACGTACTCGTCGAGCATGCGCGGGCGCAGCGCGCGCTCGACCACTTCCTCCTGCACGCCCGCGACCTTGGCGGTGACGAGGCGGCTGAGGTCGTCGTTCTCGATCATCGTGACCTCACCGCCCGCACGGAGGCGCGTAGCCCGGCGTTGAGCGGAGCGAAACCCGGGGCAGCCGTGGCCATTGCCGCGCCGCCCCGGGTTTCGCTTCGCTCAACCCGGGCTACGGCCCGGGCAACGGTTGTCTTCCGATCGCGTTTCATCTTAGGACTTCGCGAGCAGCTTCAGCGCCTGCCGTATGGCGTCGCCGACCGCGAGGCCCTCGGGCACGTTCTTCACTGCCGCCACGGCCTCCTTGTCGCTGTAGCCGAGCGCGAGGAGGGCGTGCAGCACGTCGGACATCACCGGCGCCGGCCGGTGCACGCCGACGGCCGTGCCGAGGTCCACACCCAGCTTGTCCTTCAGCTCGAGCAGCAGCCGCTCGGCGGTCTTCTTGCCGATGCCGGGAATCTTGGTGAGGCGGCCGGTGTCCTGCATCGTGACCGCCTGGGCGAGCTCGGCGACCGACAGGCCCGACAGCACCGACAACGCGGTGCGCGCGCCGATGCCGCTGATCCTGACGAGCTGGCGGAAGGCGCGCCGTTCGGATTCGCTGCCGAAGCCGTACAGCAGGTGCGCATCCTCGCGCACGACCATGTGCGTGTAGAGCGCGATGCGCTCGCCGGTGGCCGGCAGGTTGTAGAACGTGCTCATCGGCACGTCCACCTCGTAGGCCACGCCCTGCACGTCGAGCAGGAGCTGCGGCGGGTTCTTCTCGACGAGGATTCCGGTGAGGCGGCCGATCATGGGAGGCGCCGGTTGATTCGGCGGATTATCGCACGCGCTCGGCCGCCGGCAGCGCGGCGAGATGCGCGTGCGCCTCGGCGAGCGAGGCGAGCACCAGCGGCCCGCGCGCGAGCAGCGCCGGCGACGGCGCGCCGACGTCGGGGACCATGATCGCCGTCATCCCCGCCGCGAGCGCCGCGATGATCCCGGGCTCCGAGTCCTCCAGCGCGACGCACTCGACGGCGGGAATCCCGAGCCGTGCCGCCGCCTCGAGGTAGATGTCGGGCGCGGGCTTGCTGCGGGCGATCTCGTCGCCGCCGACGATCGCGACGAAGCGGTGCGCGAGGTCCGTGCGCACGAGCTTCGCCTGCGCGCGCGCCTTGCGCGTCGACGTCGCCACCGCCTTGGGGATGCCTTCGGCGTCGAGCCAGGCGAGCAGCTCGAAGAGCCCCGGCTTCACCGCGATCCCCTCGCGCTCGATGATGGCTTCGTACGCGGTGTGCCAGGCGTCGAGCAGCGCCTCGACCGGATAGCCGGGACCGTGATGGGCGCGGATCAAGTCCATGCAGTCGCGCGAGTTGCGACCCACGAGGCGCGTCGTCACGTCGCGATCGAAGTCCATGCCGAGCCGCAGGGCGGCGTCGATCCAGGCCTGCGCCGCGTGGCCCTCGGTGTCGAGCATCAGCCCGTCCATGTCGAAGACCACGGCGGCCGGCCGCCGCAGCAGGCGCTGCGACCGCCCCGGCGTCTCCCCGGCGCGCATCAGACGAGGCGCCCGCCGCGCACGCGGTAGCCCGTCTTGCGCAGCCCGCCGAGTCCGGTCGCGCCGTGCGCGTGCGCGATCGCGCAGGCCAGCGCGTCGGCGGCGTCGGCCGACGGCGTGCCGGGCAGTTTCAGCAAGCGCCGCACCATCTCCTGCACCTGCTCCTTGGCCGCCTTGCCGTGGCCCACCACCGCCTGCTTCACCTGCAGCGCCGTGTACTCGGCGACCGGAAGGCCGGCCTGCACCGCCGCCGAGATCGCCGTGCCGCGCGCCTGCCCGAGCAGCAGCGTCGACTGCGGGTTGACGTTGACGAACACCTTCTCGACGGCGACCTCGGTGGGCTGCTCGCGCGCGATGACCGCGGTGAGGTCGCGCAGGATCATCGCCAGGCGCAGGGGCAGCGTCTCGCGGGCGTCGCTCTTGATGCAGCCGCAGGCGAGGAAGGTGAGCGCGCTGCCGTGGACGCTGATGACGCCGAACCCGGTCACCCGCAGTCCGGGATCGATGCCGAGGATGCGGCGGACCTGCGTCGGGGCGGCGGCCGGGAGGGGCAAGGGGGACGCGGGGCTACGCGTCGATGACCGCATTGGTGTAGACGTCCTGGACGTCGTCCAGCGACTCGATCGCGTCGATCAGCTTCTGCATCCGCGCCGCGTCGTCGCCGGTCATCTCCACCTCGGTGGACGGCTTCATCGTCACTTCGGCGAATTCCGGCTTGAAGCCGGCCTTGGCGAGCGCGTCCTTCACCGCCAGGAAATCGTAGGGGCCGGTCACGACTTCGAGGCTGCCGTCGTCGTTGGTGACGACGTCCTCGGCGCCGGCTTCGAGCGCCGCCTCGAGCAGCTTGTCCTCGTCGGTGCCGGGCGGGAACAGGATCTGCCCGCAGTGCTTGAAGAGAAACGCGACCGAGCCGTCGGTGCCGAGGTTGCCGCCGTACTTGGAGAAGGCGTGGCGCACGTCCGCCACCGTGCGCGTGCGGTTGTCGGTCATGCAGTCGACGATGACGGCCGCGCCGTTGATCCCGTAGCCTTCGTAGCGGATCTCCTCGTAGGCGACACCCTCCAGCTCACCCGCGCCGCGCTTGGCCGCGCGCTCGATGGTGTCCTTGGGCATGTTGTTGTCGGTGGCCTTGTCGATGGCCAGGCGCAGGCGCGGGTTCATCGACGCGTCGCCGCCGCCCAGGCGCGCCGCAACGGTGATTTCCTTGATCAGGCGGGTGAAGATCTTGCCGCGCTTCGCGTCGGTGGCGGCCTTCTTGTGCTTGATGTTCGCCCATTTGCTGTGGCCAGCCATGAATGCTCCGGTGGTGCGTTGCTTCGAAGGAGGAAATTATACCCGCGGGGCTGCGCCTGCCCGGCCGCGCGCGGCGCGGACGCCCCGCCGACGGGCCGCATCGCATCGCAACGGGCGCCGGATACGACGTTAGAATGGACCCCGCCGGCCGCGAGGCCCGGCGCGGGGCGGCGAACGCCGACCCGCCGCGAACCACGGGAAACGCCACGATGGAGCTCGACCAGCGGCAGACGCTGATCCTCGCGATCCTGGTCCTGTTTCTCGGCCGCTGGATCAACCGCCGCGTGGCGCCGCTGCGCGACTGGAACATCCCGGAGCCCGTCACCGGCGGCCTCGTCGCCTCGCTGCTGCTCGGCGCGGCGTTCTTCGCCTTCCGCCTGAAGGTCACGTTCACGATGGACGCGCGCGACACGCTGCTGATCGTGTTCTTCACGACCATCGGCCTGTCGTCGAACGTGCGGATGCTGGCGGCCGGCGGCTGGATGCTCGTGATCCTCACCGTCGTCGCTGCGGCGAACAACGCGATGCAGAACCTGGTCGGCGTCGGGGTCGCGTGGCTGCTCGGCGCCCCGCCCGGCGTCGGCCTGCTGGCGGGCTCGGCCGCGCTCGCCGGCGGCCACGGCACGGTGATCGCGTGGGCGCCGACGATCGGCGGCGCGCTCGGCGTGGCGAATGCGATGGAAGTCGGCACCGCCGCGGCGACGTTCGGGCTCATCGCCGGCGGCGTGCTCGGGGGGCCGCTCGCCCATCGCCTGATCACGCGGCATCGGCTGGCGGCCGCCGCCGGGCCGTCGTTGACCGTCGGTTCCGCATACAGCGAGGAGTCGCGCCTGAAGCTCGACGCCACCGGCGTGCTCAACGCGATTCTGGTGATCGCGATCGCGATCGGCCTCGGCGGCCGGTTGAACGAGCTGCTGGCGGGCTGGGGCCTTCGGCTGCCGCAGTTCGTGACCGCGCTGTTCGCCGGCATCGTGCTGTCGAACACCGTTCCCCACCTGCTGCCGAAGCTGCACTGGCCCACCGGCTCGCCGTCGCTCGCGCTCGTCGCCGACATCGCGCTGGGCCTGTTCCTGTCCATGAGTCTCATGAGCCTGCAGCTGTGGACGCTGCTGGAGATGGCGGGGCCGCTGCTTGTCATCCTCGCCGCGCAGATCGCGGCGTGCTGGCTGCTGATGGGGTGGCTGGTGTTCCGCCTGCTCGGGCGCAGCTACGACGCCGCGGTCGTGTCCTCGGGCTTCTTCGGCCTCGCGCTGGGCGCCACGCCGACGGCGATCGCGACGATGACCGCGGTCACCAAGGCGCACGGCGCGAGCCCGCGCGCGTTCCTCGTCGTGCCGCTGGTCGGCGCATTCTTCGTCGACATCGCCAATTCGGTGACGCTGCAGGCGTTCGTGACTTTCCTCACTCGGTAAACCGGCATGGCGTAGCCCGGCGTTGCGTGCAGCGAAACCCGGGTGGTTCCGGCAATGGGCACGGTTGCCCCGGATTTCGCTGCGCTCAACGCCGGGCTACACACCGGGGATACGCACCGCGCCGCACACCGGGTCAGGCGTCGCGCCACACACCCTGCTGCACGAGGAACGTGCGCAGCGCCTCGAGGCGCACCTCGCTGTCGTTGATCTCGAGCATGCTCTGCTTGATCGGCAGCGGCAGCGGCAGCAGCTCGGCAAGACGGAAGCCGACCCACGACGCGTCGGCGTAGGCGCGCGTCGCGGGGAAGCGGCTCGGGCCGACCCGGTTGGCGAGGATCTCCAGCAGTCGCGCGAGCTGCGCGTAGGCGGCCGGGAGCGCGACCGCCGGCTCCGCCGGGATCGGCGCGACGTCGGCGACGACCAGACCGTCGGCACGCGCGGCATGCGAGCGCACCTCGAAGCGCCCGCTGCCGATGGCGGTGACGTGCAGGATGCCGAGCTGGGGCATGTCCCAGGCGTCGATCGTCGCGAGCGTGCCGACGGATGCGAACTCGGGCGGTCCGGCCCCGTCCTTCGCGACCTCCTCGCCCTGCCTGATCAGGCACACGCCGAACGGCTGCCCGTCCTTCAGGCACGCTTTCGCCATTTCGATGTAGCGCTGCTCGAAGATCTTGAGCGGCAGCAGGCCGCCGGGGTAGAGCACCGCGTGCAGCGGAAACAGCGGCAACGGCATCGGCGGGTCGCGCGCTGCGCCGCGCAGGAACGCGAACATCAGGCCGGGCGGGTGTCCGCGCCCGGCGCCGGCTCCGCGCGGTCGTCGCCCCACCGCGGGCCGAGCGCGTGCGCGACGTGCAGCTGGTCCAGCACGCGCGCGACGACGAAATCGACGAGCTCCGCGATCGCCTGCGGCCGTGCGTAGAAGCCGGGGGCCGGCGGCACGATCACCGCTCCGGCGCGCGCCAGCGCAAGCATGTTCTCGAGGTGGATCACCGACAGCGGCGTCTCGCGCGGCACCAGCACCAGCGGACGCCGCTCCTTCAGCATCACGTCCGCCGCGCGCTCGATCAGGTTGTCGGCGAGGCCGTGGGCGATGGCCGCGAGCGTGCCCATCGTGCACGGACAGATCGCCATCGCGTCGGCCGGGTTGGAGCCCGACGCCACCGGCGCCATCCAGTCCTCGCGGCCGAACACCGCGAGCTGGCCGTCCCGCGCGCCGTAGCGCTCGCTGAGCAGCGCGTGGCCTCCCGCGGCTGCGCCGGCAGCGCGAGGTCGCATTCCTGCCGCGCGACGATCTGCGCCGCGGGCGAATACAGGAGGAACACTCGCCGGTCGGCCCGCAGCAGGCATTCGAGCAGTCGCAGCCCGTACGGCATGCCCGACGCGCCGGTGAAGGCGAGGGTGATCGTTTCCGGCGCGCTCATGTGCGGATTGTATCCCCGGTCGTGCGTACGCCGGCTCAACCCGGGCTACGCGTCATCACGTGGGTCCGAGCTCGCGGTGGCGGACCTGCACCTGGTAGCGCTGCGCGAACGTGCGCACGAGGCGCTCGACCAGATAGACCGAGCGGTGGTGGCCGCCGGTGCAGCCGACGGCGACGGTCAGGTAGTTGCGGTTGTCGCGCGCGTAGTCGGGCAGCCAGCTCGCGACGAAGTGGTAGATGTCGCCGTACATCCGCTCGACCTCGGGCATCGACTCGAGGAAGGCGATGACCGTCGGCGTCGCGGCCGGTCAGCGGCTGCAGCGCGGGCTCGTAGTGGGGGTTTGGCAGGCAGCGCACGTCGAAGACGAGGTCGGCGTCGAGCGGCACGCCGTGCTTGTAGCCGAACGACTCGAACAGCAGCGTGAGCCGCGTCGCGTCGACGCTGATGAAGTCCTTGATCCAGGCGCGCAGCGCGGCGGCGGACGTCTCGCTGGTGTCGAAAACGCGCGCGAGATGGCGGGCGTCCGGCCAGCAGCCGGCGCTCGTATTCGATCGCCTCGGTCAGCGTCCGCGTGTCGCTCGAGAACGGATGCCGCCGGCGCGTCTCCGAGAAGCGCTTGACCAGCGTGTCGGTGCGCGTGTCGAGGTAGAGGAAGCGCACGGAGCAGCCGGCGCCGCGCAGCGCCTCGATGACGGCCGGCAGCGCGGCCAGGCCCGGCTCGGTCTTCACGTCGAGTCCGACCGCGACGTGCGCCTGCCCGGCGCGCCGCAGGTACGCGGCGGTTTCGGCGAGCAGCGGCAGCGGCAGGTTGTTGACCGTGTAGTAGCCGGAATCCTCGAGCGCGGCTAGCGCGACGCTCTTGCCGGATCCGGAAACGCCGCCGATCAGCAGCAGGTCCATGGGTACGAGGTGGTCAGGTCCGGGCTATACGCCGGGCTACCCGCCGTCGTCCATGAGCCGCTGCTGGCGCTCGATGAACTCCTTGGTGCTGTCGATCCCGCGCTGGTTCAGCACGAAGTTGCGCACCGCCGCCTCGACCAGCACCGCGAGGTTGCGGCCGGCGGCCACCGGGATCGTCACCTTGCGCACCGGCACCCCGAGGATTTCCTGGAAGGTGGCGTTGACCTGCAGGCGGTCGAGCTCGGAGAACGCCTCGTGGCTGTGGTCCTCCAGGTGCACCATCAGCTTCAGCAGCTTGCGGGGGCGCACGGCGGTCTCGCCGAAGATCGTGCGGATGTTGAGGATGCCGATGCCGCGGACCTCGAGGAAGTCGCGCAGCACGCTAGGGCAACGGCCCTCGAGCGTGTCGGGCGAGATCCGGTAGAGCTCGACGATGTCGTCGGCGACGAGCCCGTTGCCACGGGAGATGAGCTCCAGCGCGAGCTCGCTCTTGCCGATCGCCGACGCCCCCGTGATCAGCACGCCCATCTCGAGGACGTCGAGGAACACGCCGTGCAGCGTGGTCGATTCGGCCAGGACCCGCGACAGGTACAGGCGGAAGACGTCGACCACGTGCGGCGAGGGCTGCGGCGAGGTGAACAGGGCGATGTGGTGGACGTCGCACTGCGCCACCAGGTAGGGCGGAACGATCTCGTCGTTGGCCACGACGATCACCGCCAGCTCGGTGGTGAAGAGCCGATCGATCATCGCCTCGACCGCGTCCCTGGCGAGGCTCGCGAGGTGGGCGATCTCCGCCGCGCCGAGAATCTGGATGCGGAAGGGGTGGATGAAGTTCATGTGGCCGACCTGGCCGATGGTCGGCTTCAGCTCGGCCTCGCCGGTGAGCACCTTGTTGCCGCCGTGGCGGCCCGCCAGCCAGTCCATGCCGAGGCGCATCTGGTTGTCGCCGTAGAGCTTCTCGACGCTGACCTGGCGCACCATCCCGCCGGCGACGCTCATGGGGCCGCCTCCATGACGATGCGCGTCGCGCGCGGGGCTGCGCGTCGGCGTCCGGCCCCGCTCGCTTGACCGTCAATCCCCACGCTTCGCGCGGGGCCCCTCGCCGGATAGCTCACGTGGCCGCCCAGTTCTCAAACAACCGGTAGACCGTGGCGGGGTCGCCGGCGGCGGCGAGGCGCCCGCGGAACTCGCGGTCGCTGAACATCTGCGCGAGCTCGCTCAGCAGCTGCAGGTGCTGCTCCGTCGCGTGCTCGGGCACCAGCAGGACGAAGACCTGCGACACGGGCTTGCCGTCCGGCGCGTCGAAGGCGATTCCGCGCTGCAGGTTGACGAAGGCGCCCTGCGCCTGCCCGAGTCCCTTGATCCGGCCATGGGGGATCGCCACGCCCTGCCCGAGTCCCGTCGACCCCAGCTTCTCACGCGCCACCAGGCTGCCGACCACCGTGCGGCGGGCGAGCGCGCAGTTCGCTTCGAACAGGGCGCCGACCGCCTCGAACAGGCCCGCCTTCGACTCCGTGTCGACGTCGAGCAGGATGTTCGCGGGGGGCAGCAGCTTGGCGATCTGGTTCATCCGGTGCGAGGTGCGCGATGGCGGCCGCAGACAAGAAACCGGCGGACGGTCAGGTGGCTGACGGTCCGCCGGTGCGCTTCGCGGGAGTATACCCCTACGCCGCGTCCTGCCCGACGCGGGCGGGCGCCGGCCGCGCCTCGGCCGTGGCGACGTCGCGCTTGATCGCCGCGCCGTCGTGGCGGTGCAGCGCGAGCTTCTCCTTGTGCTTCACGACCTGCCGGTCGAGCTTGTCCGCGAGCGCGTCGATCGCCGCGTACATGTCGGCCTCGACCGCCTCGACGTGGATGTCCTTGCTGCGCGCGTGGAGATTCACCTCGACCTTCTGTCGCAGCTTCTGCACCGACAGCACCACGGTGACGTCGATCACGTGATCGAAGTGCCGCGTCACGCGCAGGAGCTTGGCGGTGATGTAGTCGCGGATCGCCGGGGTGATGTCCAGGTGGTGGCCGGTGAGGTGCAGGTTCATCAGACTCTCCTCTTTGTGCTGCGGTCGTTGCGCAGGGGCATCAGATCGCCTTGCGCAGGTTGACGGGAGGAATCATCAGCGCCTCCCGGTACTTCGCTATGGTGCGCCGTGCCACGACGATCCCCTGGTCGCTGAGGAGGTCGGCGATCGCACTGTCGGTCAGCGGCGCCTTCGGGTTCTCGGCGCCGACCAGCTGCCGGATCAGCGCCCGGATCGCGGTGGCCGAGCAGGCGCCGCCAGTGTCGGTGGCGACGTGGCTGCCGAAGAAATACTTGAGCTCGAACGTGCCGCGCGGGGTGAGCATGTACTTCTGGGTCGTGACGCGCGAGATCGTCGACTCGTGCAGGCCCAGCATGTCGGCGATCTCGCGCAGCACCATCGGGCGCATCGCGACCTCGCCGTGCTCGAAGAACCGCCGCTGCCGCTCGACGATCGCCTTCGACACCCGCAGGATGGTCTCGAAGCGCTGCGCGACGTTGCGGATCAGCCACTTCGCCTCCTGCAGCTGGGTGGCGAGCTGCTGGTTCGACGCGTCGCGGTTGCGGGTGAGGATGTCGGCGTAGATGCGGTTGAGGCGCAATTTGGGCATCGCCGCCTCGTTGAGCGAGGCGACCCACTGCCCGCGCACCTTGCGCACGACGACGTCCGGGATCACGTACTTCGCCTCGGAGTTCGCGAACCGCGCCCCGGGCCGGGGATCGAGGCGCATCACCAGCGCGCGCATCGCGCGCACGCCGGCGTCGTCGGTGTGCAGCAGCCGCTTCAGGCGGGTGAAGTCACGCGCCGCCAGCAGCGGCAGGTGCGCGGTCACGACCTTCAGCGCCTCGGTGCGAAAGGGCGTCGATTCCGGCAGCGCCTTCAACTGCAGCGCGAGGCACTCGGAGGCGTCGCGCGCGCCCACGCCCACCGGGTCGAAGCTCTGCAGGAACCTGAGCGCGATCGAGATCTCCTCCGGCTCCACCGCGGAATCCTCTGGGAAGAGCTCCAGCAGCTCCTGCGCGGTTGCAGCGAGGTAGCCGTCGTCGTCCACGGCGTCGATGAGCGCCGCGACGATCTGGCGGTCGCGCGGCGGCAGGTTCAGCACCGCGAGCTGGCCGTTGAGGTGGTCGCGCAGCGTGCTGACCGCCGCCTGCTGCGGATAGTAGCGCTCGTCGTCGTCGCTGTCGGGCCCGGCGCCGCTGCCGCTCCAGTCCGTGCCGCCGGAATCGTAGTCGCCGAAATCGGCTCGCTCGTCGGCGTCGGCGCGCTCGTCGGAGACGCCGCCGGGATCGGCGCCGTCGCTGCCGTTGCCGGACCCGGGGAACTCGCCGCGCGCCTCGGCTTCGGCGGCGCGCTCCGGGCCCGCGAGCGGCAGCTCGACGGCGCGCGTGTCCTCCTCGCCCTCCGCCTTCTCGAGCAGCGGATTCTCCTGCAGCATCCGCTCGACCTCGGCGTTCAGCTCGATCGTGGACAGCTGCAGGAGCCGGATCGACTGCTGCAGCTGCGGCGTCAGCGTGAGGTGCTGCGAGAGCTTGAGCTGGAGGGTCTGTTTCATGCGGCGGGATCAGAGACGGAAATGCTCCCCAAGGTAGACCTTCCTGACCGCTTCATTATAGACAATCTCGCCCGGCGCGCCGGAGGCGAGCACGCGGCCCTCGTTGATGATGTAGGCGCGGTCGCAGATGCCGAGCGTTTCGCGCACGTTGTGGTCGGTGATCAGCACGCCGATTCCGCGATCGCGCAGGAAGCCGATGATCTTCTGGATGTCGAGGACGGCGATCGGATCCACGCCGGCGAAGGGCTCGTCCAGCAGGATGAAGCGCGGGCGCGTGGCGAGCGCGCGCGCAATCTCGACGCGGCGGCGCTCGCCGCCCGACAGCGACATTGCCGGCGCGTTGGCGAGGTGCGAGATCGTGAGGTCCTCGAGCAGCGCGTCGAGCCGGTTCGCGAGCGCGTCGGCGTCGAGGTCCTGCAGCTCGAGGATCGCGCGCACGTTCTCGGCAACCGTCAGCTTGCGGAAGATCGACGCCTCCTGCGGCAGGTAGGACAGCCCGAGCCGGGCGCGCGTGTGGATCGGCAGGCGCGACAGGTCGCGCCCGTCGAGCTCGATCCGGCCGCCGTCGGCGGCGACGAGGCCGACGATCATGTAGAAGCACGTCGTCTTGCCGGCGCCGTTGGGCCCCAGCAGGCCGACCACCTCGCCGCTCGCCACGTCGAGCGACACGTCGTGGACGACGGTGCGCGCCTTGTAGCGCTTCTCGAGCCGCGCGACGGAGAGCTCGCTCGTCGCCGGCTTGGCGTCGTCACTCATTTTGCCGGCGGCGCGATGTCGCCGGCCGGCTTCAGCGGAAGCGGCGCGTTGTCGGCGGGTCCCTTCGGCGTCTCGCGCGCGGCGTCCTTCGCGGCGCCCTTGGGTGCGTCCTTCGCCGCGCCGGCCGGCGCCGTCTCGGATTTGGGCTGGAACACGCCGCGCACCCGCGAGCCCGGGCCGGCGTCGTTGGGCGCGGGTGCCGTCTCCGGGCGGCCCTCGGCCTTGAACATCTCGGTTGCGGCGTTGTAGGAGATGTAGTTGCTGCGGATCTCGTCCTGGCCTCGCCGCAGCATCGCGCGATCGAACAGCTGCACGAATTCCTTCGCGCCGTCGTATTCGATGCGCTGCGCGTAGCCGTCGTAGTACTCGTCGAGGCCGTCGCGCTTCTGGCGCAGCGCGACCGGATTGCCGTAGGCCGTCGCCGACATCGTGTTGTCGGGGTTCTGCCGCAGCACGATCTTGTCGGCGTGGATGGACAGCGTGCCCTGGGTCACGATCACGTTGCCCGACAGCGTCCCGATCTTCGTCTGGTAGTTGACGTCGCCGACGTCGGCGGAATAGTTGATCGGCTTCTCGCGGTCGGTCTTTTCGGCCATCGCGGCCGGCGCGGCGAGGGCGGCGAGGAGCAGCAGGGCGGCGGCGGCACGGCCGGCGGCGGGGAAGGGCGCAACGGGGTCGGGACGGGGCATCACTTCGAGGGGGCCTGAGGTTGCAGTGTGCCACGGACGCCGGACTTCAACCTGAGCGTCTGGGCCTTGGTGTCGATTTCCATCCCGACGGCGTGAATTATTCCACGCGGCTCCTCGATCGTCACGGCGCGATCGGTCGTGGCGCGGCCCTGCTTGGGAACCACGCGGAGGTATTCCGTGGACAGCCTCACCGGGCCGCCGGGGCCGGCGTCGGGCTTGCCGGCCTTCGGCTTCGCCGCGGCCGGCGCGGCGTCGCGCGTGGCGCGCACGTTGCCGGCGAGCGTGATCGTCTCCCGGTCGCCCGTCACCGAGCCCGAGTCGGCGGTCACCGTCACCCGCGGGCTGTCCGGGTCGGTCATCACCATCGACACCGAGGTGAAGTCGATGCTGTTGTCGTCGGGGTAGAACTGCGCGCGCTGCGCGGCAAGCGACTGGCGCACGCGGCCGTCGGCATCGAAGGTGGTCGCGCGGAAGCGCTCGACGAACAGATTGGGGTCGTGGCGGGCGCTGCCGTCGATGCGCGGCTGCGGCGGCTGGACCTGGGCGTCGAGCCAGAACGTGAGCGCGGCGAGGCTGCCCAGCAGCAGGACCGGCGACCAGTTGGTCAGCCGGTCGAGGACGCTGCGGGGGTGGGTCGAACGCGGCATCGCGCCGGTCACGCGCCGTACGTCGCGAGCAGCGGGAGCAGCAGCCCCTGCGCGGCGAGGATCAGCTCGCACACTTCGCGCACGGCGCCCCTGCCGCCGTCGCGCCCCGTGACGTAGTGTGCGCGCGCGCGCACCGCCGCCGGGGCGTGAGGGACGGCGACCGCGAACCCGCAGCGATTGAACAGCGGGACGTCGGGCAGGTCGTCGCCGACGTGCGCGCAGGCCTCGGGCGCCAGGCCGAGCGCAGCGCGCAGATCGTCCCACGGCGCGATCTTGTTGTCGGCGCCCTGGATCACGTGGTGGACGCCGAGCATGCGGGCGCGGTGGGCGACCCCCGGCGCGCTGCTGCCGGTGATCCACGCGACGGTCAGGCCGGCGTGCTGCAGCATCTTGAGCCCCTGGCCGTCCTGCGCCGAATAGGCCTTGGTCTCGTGGCCCCGGTCGTCGACGTAGATCCGCGCGTCGGTGAGGACACCGTCGACGTCGCAGGTGAGAAGGCGGATGCCGCGCATGCGCGCCGTGACCTCTGCAGGCACGGGGCCGGTCATCAGACGATCCGCGCGCGGAAGAGGTCGTGCAGGTGCAGCGCGCCCACGAGCACGCCGTCCTCGTCGGCGACCAGCAGCGCCGTGACCCGCGGCGGCGTCTCCATCAGCTCGACGCAGTCGATCGCGAGGCGGTCCGGACCGATCGTGCGCGGCGCCTTCGACATCACGTCGGCGACCGTGATCGCGCCGACGTCGCGGATCGCGGGAACGCAGCGGCGCAGGTCGCCGTCGGTGAAGATGCCGGCGATCGCGCCCGCGGCATCGACGACGGCGGTCATGCCCATGCCCTTGGCGCTCATTTCGGCCAGCGCCCCCGCGAGGGTCGCGTCGCGGCCGACGATCGGCACTTCCGGCCCGCTGCGCATGACGTCGCGGACGTGCGTGAGCAGCCGTCGGCCGAGCGCGCCGCCGGGGTGCGAGCGGGCGAAATCCTGCATCGAGAAGCCGCGGGCGTCGAGCAGCGCCAGCGCCAGCGCATCGCAGAGCGCGAGCGCCGCCGTGGTGCTGGCCGTCGGGGCGAGCCCGAGCGGGCAGGCCTCGACGTCGACCGCGGCGTCGAGATGGACGTCCGCGGCCTGCGCGAGCGAGGAGCGCTCGTTGCCGGTGAGCGCGACGAGCCGGGCGCCCTGGCGCTTGAAATGCGGGACGAGCTGCACGAGCTCGTCGGTTTCCCCGGAGTTCGACAGCATGACGACGACGTCCCCCTCCGCGATCATGCCGAGGTCGCCGTGGTTCGCTTCGGCCGGGTGCACGAAGAACGCGGGCGTGCCGGTCGAGGCGAGGGTGGCCGCGAGCTTGCGCGCGATGTGCCCCGACTTGCCGATGCCGGTGGCGACGGCGCGGCCCTTGCAGGCGAGGAGCAGCGTCACGGCGGCGACGAAGGGCCCGCCGAGGCGCCGCGACAGCGCGACGATGGCCCCGGCCTCGGTCTCGAGCACGTTGCGCGCGAGCCGGAGCACGCGGGCGGGATCGACGGCGGGCAGCGTCTGCGCGGGTGCGGCGACGTGCGGCTCGCCGGTTGAGGCAACGTTCATGCCAACGAGTATAACTCCAGCGTCCCGCGCAGGCCGGCGGGAACGCCGTCGCGCCGTCAGGGTGCCCCGTTTCGCTGTGCTACAGTCGGCGCGGTCCCTCTCCGGTGCACCCCGCTCGCCCCTAAATGCCGCCGACGCTGCAGCTGATACTGGTTCTGCTCGGATGCGCGGTGATCGTGGTGGCGGCCTGCCGGCAGTTTCGCCTGCCGCCGATCCTGGGCTACCTGCTGGTCGGCATCGCGGTCGGCCCGCACGCGCTCGCCTGGGTTCCGGAGACCGGAGAGACGCGCTACCTGGCCGAGTTCGGCATCGTGTTCCTGATGTTCTCGATCGGCCTGGAGTTCAGCCTGCCCCAGCTGAAGTCGATGCGTCGCGCCGTGTTCGGGCTCGGGCTGGCGCAGGTCGCGATCACGACCGTCGTGGCGGTCGTCGTGCTGCCGCTGTTCGGTCTCGGCTGGCAGGCCGGCTTCGCGCTGGGCGGCGCCTGGGCGATGAGCTCGACGGCGATCGTGTCGAAGATGCTCGCCGAGCGCATCGAGCTCGCCACCCCGCACGGCCGCGACGTCATGGGAATCCTGCTGTTCCAGGACCTCGCCGTGGTCGCCTTCCTGATCGTGCTGCCCTCGCTCGGAAAGGCCGCCGAGGACCTCGCTTGGGCGCTGGCGGCCGCGGGCTTCAAGGCCGCCGTGGCGCTGATGCTGATCCTCTACGTCGGCCAGAAGCCGATGCGCGCGTGGTTCCACGTCGTCGCCCGGCAGCGCTCGTCCGAGCTGTTCATGCTCAACGTGCTGCTGATCACGCTGGGCCTCGCCGCGCTGACCGAGTTCGCGGGACTGTCGCTGGCGCTGGGGGCGTTCCTCGCCGGGATGCTGATCGCCGAGACCGAGTACCGCTACCAGGTCGAGGAGGACATCAAGCCGTTCCGGGACGTGCTGCTGGGCCTGTTCTTCGTCTCGGTGGGGATGGCGCTGGATCTTTCCGTCGTCGCCGCGCACGTGGGCTGGGTGCTGCTGCTGCTCGCGCTGCCGGTGATCCTGAAGCTCGTCGTGACCGTTGCCCTCTCGCGGGCCTTCGGCGCGCCGCTGGGGACGTCGCTGCGCACCGGCTTCTACCTTGCCCAGGCCGGCGAGTTCGCGCTGGTCCTGCTCGCGCTGTCGCGGCAGAACGAGATCGTCACCCCGCTCGTCACCCAGCTCGCGCTGGCGGCGATGGTGCTGTCGATGCTCGCCGCACCCCTCGTCATCCACTTCGCCGAGCCGATCGTGCGCCGGCTCACCGCCAACGACTGGCTTGCGCAGGCGGCGCAGGTGACGCGGATCGCGGCGACCACCATGGCGCGGCAGGACCACGTGCTGATCTGCGGCTTCGGCCGCAGCGGGCAGAACCTCGCGCGCCTGCTCGAGCGCGAGGACGTCGCGTTCATCGCGCTCGACGCGGATCCGGAGCGCGTGCGCGAAGCCGCCGGCGACGGCGGCAACGTCGTCTACGGCGACGCCGGTCGCCGCGACGCGCTGCTCGCGGCGGGGCTGCTCAAGGCGCGCGCGCTCGCCATTACCTTCGCCGACACGCAGGTGGCGCTCAAGATCCTGCACCACGTGCAGCAGTTGAAGCCGGGGCTGCCGGTCATCGTGCGCACGATCGACGACAGCGAGATCGACCGCCTGCTCGCGGCCGGCGCCGCCGAGGTCGTGCCGGAGCTCCTCGAAGGCAGCCTCATGCTCGCCTCGCACGCGCTGCTGCTGATCGGGACGCCGCTGCCGCGGGTGCTCGCGCGCATCCGCTCGATCCGCGAGGAGCGCTACCAGGCGTTCCGGGGTTTCTTCCACGGCGCCAGCGACACCGCCGACGGCGCCGAGAACCTGCAGCCGCGCCTGCATTCGGTGCTGCTGCCGGACCGCGCGCACGCCATCGGCAAGGGCCTGTCCGAGCTCGGCCTCGCAGGGCTGGTCGAAGTGAGCGGCGTGCGCCGGCGCGGCGCGCGCTCGAAGCCGCCCGGTCCCGACTGGCGGTTCGAGGTCGGCGACGTCGTCGTCCTGCTGGGGCGGCCGGAGGCGATCACCCTGGCCGAGGAGCGCCTGCTCCGCGGCCGGGGCGCCGCGCGCCGTTGAGGGCAGAATTGGGGTCAGACCCTACTTTTCCCAGAAATGGGGTCAGACCCTGCTTTTCCCAGAAATGGGGTCAGACCCTGCTTTTCCCAGAAATGGGGTCAGACTCTACTTTTCCTTCGCCGCACCCGGCGCGAAGCACGTTCCGGGATGAAAAGTAGAGTCTGACCCCATTTCTGGGAAAAGCAGGGTCTGACCCCATTTCTGGGAAAAGTAGGGTCTGACCCCAATTCTGCGCTCAACGCCGGGCTACGAACCCGTGGCACGCAACCCGGGCGGCGGGGCCGCGCGACGCGGTGCATTTGGGCGGCCGGGACGAAAGGGCTACAATTGCGCTCCATTTTGCCGAGCCTCCGTTTCTCATGCCGAACGCCGCTGTAGAGGCAGCCCGCCCGGCTGCCGCACCCGCGGCCGACGCCGCCGTCCTGCTCGACCGCGTCACCTTCGCCTACGACACGCGCACCATCCTCGACGGCATCTCGATGAGGATTCCGCGGGGCAAGGTCGTGGCCATCATGGGCGGCTCCGGCTGCGGCAAGACGACGATCCTGCGCCTCATCGGGGGCCAGCTCTCGCCGCGCTCCGGCCGCGTGCTGGTCGCCGGGCAGTCGGTGCCGGACCTCGACCGCGACGCGCTGTTCGCGCTGCGCCGCAAGTTCGGCATGCTGTTCCAGTTCGGCGCGCTGTTCACCGACATGTCGGTCTACGAGAACGTCGCCTTCGCCATGCGCGAGCACACCGACCTGCCGGAGGAGCTGATCCACGACCTGGTGCTGATGAAGCTGCACGCGGTCGGCCTGCGCGGCGCGGCGCAGCTGATGCCCTCCGAGCTGTCGGGCGGGATGGCCCGGCGCGTCGCGCTGGCGCGCGCGATCGCGCTCGACCCGATGCTCGTCATGTACGACGAGCCGTTCGCCGGGCTCGACCCGATCTCGCTGGGTGTGGTCGGCCAGCTGATCCGCAAGCTGAACGACGCGCTCGGCATCACCTCGGTCGTGGTCACCCACGACGTCTACGAATCGCTGAAGATCGTCGATTACCTCTATTTCGTGTCGGAGGGCCGGATCGTCGCCGAGGGAACGGCGGACGAGGTCCGCGCGTCCGGCGACGACTTCGTGCGCCAGTTCGTCGACGGCCAGCCGGACGGCCCGGTGCCGTTCCACTACCCGTCGCGCGCGTACCGCGAGGAGCTGCTCGCCCATGGTTAGCGCGACCGCCTCTGCCATCGTCGCGACGCTGCGGCGGGTCGGCGCCACGACCATCAGCGGCATCGGGCGGCTGGGCTACGCCGCGCGTTTCTTCGCGGCGGTGATCCTCAACACGCCCGCGGCGTTCCGGCGCCTGCACCTCACGCTGCGCGAGATCTATTTCTCGGGCGTGCTGTCGCTGGTGATCATCCTGGTGTCGGGCCTGTTCGTCGGCATGGTGCTGGCGCTGCAGGGCTACGACGTCCTGACGCGCTACGGCGCCGACGAGTCGCTCGGCATCCTGGTCGCCCTGTCGCTGGTGCGGGAACTGGGCCCCGTGGTCGCGGGCCTGCTGTTCGCGAGCCGCGCGGGGAGCGCGATCACCGCCGAGATCGGGCTGATGAAGGCCACCGAGCAGCTCTCGGCGATGGAGATGATGGCGGTCGACCCGCTGGCGCGCGTGGTCGCGCCGCGGTTCTGGGGCGGCGTGGTGTCGATGCCGCTACTTGCGGCGCTCTTCTCGACGCTGGGCATCTTCGGCGCGTACATCGTCGGCGTGAAGCTGATCGGCATCGATGCCGGCGCATTCTGGGGCAACATGCAGGCGGCGGTGGACTTTCGCAGCGACATCGTCAACGGAATCATCAAGAGCTTCGTTTTCGGAGCGGCGGTCAGCCTGATCGCGGTGTTCGAGGGCTACGACGCGAAGCCGACGGCCGAGGGCGTGTCGAGCGCCACGACCCGCACGGTGGTCGAGAGCTCGCTCGCGATCCTCGCCCTCGATTTCGTGCTGACCGTGTTCATGTTCCATGGCGTAAGGTAGAGCGAAATGACCCGCACCACTCTCGACCTCTGGGTCGGCATCTTCGTGACCATCGGCATCGGCGCGATCCTCTTCCTGGCGCTCAAGGTCGGCAACCTCGTGAGCTTCGGCTCGGTGCCGGGGTATCAGCTCGTGGCCAAGTTCGACAACATCGGCGGCCTCAAGCTGCGGGCGCCGGTCAAGGCGGCGGGCATCGTCGTCGGCCGGGTCGAGGACGTGCGCCTCGACCCGACGACCTACCAGGCCGTGGTGACGATGAAGATCGACAAGGGCTACGAGTTCACGGCCGACACCATCGCTTCGATCCTCACCTCCGGGCTGCTGGGCGAGGTGTACATCGGCCTCGACGCCGGCGGCGATCCGAAGATGCTCGCCGACAAGGGCGCGATCATGAAGACGCAGTCGGCGGTGGTGCTGGAGAAGCTGATCGGCCAGTTCCTCTACAACAAGGCGGCGGAAGGGGGCGGCAAGTGAAGCGCGGGGTTGTCCGGGCGGGCGCGGCGCGGGGGCTGGCGGCAGCCGCGGCGGTCGCGCTGCTCGCCGGATGCGCCGCGGCGCCGTCGCGCGAGGATCCGTTCGAGCCGATGAACCGGGCGATGTTCGAGGTGCACGAGGTCGTCGACAAGGCGGTGATGAAGCCGCTGATCGACGCCTACATCGAGGTCGTGCCCAAGCTGGTGCGCACCGGCGTCTCCAATTTCTTCAACAACATCGAGGACCTGTTCTCCGGCGTCAACGCGCTGCTGCAGGGCAAGACCGACAAGGCCGGCAACGACTTCGGCCGGGTCATGCTCAACACGTTCGTGATGGGCGGCATCTTCGACCTCGCCTCGGACCTCGGCATCGAGCGCGGCGGCGAGGATTTCGGCCAGACGCTGGGCTTCTGGGGCTTCCCGCAGGGGCCGTACCTGTTCGTGCCGGTGTTCGGCCCGACGACCGTTCGCGACGGCACCGGCGTGATCATCCGCATCGCGGTCGGCCCGGTCGGCTACATCCCCGACGTCGCGACGCGCAACATCCTGTACGGTGTCGGCGCCGTCGACATCCGAGCCCAGGCCGTCGACGCCGTCGGCATGGCCGACACGGCGTCGCTCGACAAGTACCGCTTCATCCGCAACGCGTACCTGCAGCGGCGGCAGTACCTGGTGTACGACGGCAAGCCGCCGCCCGAGAAAGAGGAAGAATGATGCACAGAGCAATCGAGCGGTGGTGCCGCGGCGCGGCGCTGTTGGCGGCCCTGGGGCTGGCCGCAGCGACGACGGCCCAGGCGCAGGAGGATCCCGAGGCCCTCGTCAAGCGCGTGTCGCAGGACGTGATCGCGACGATCAAGGCCGATCCGCTGGTGCAGGCCGGCAACCAGGCGCGCATCCGCGAGGTGATGGAGACCAAGCTCGCGCCGAATTTCGACTTCGCGCGGATGACGGCGCTGGCGATGGGCAAGAACTGGCGCGCCGCGACACCCGAGCAGCAGCAGCGGCTGACCGACGAGTTCCAGAGGCTGCTGGTGCGCACGTACTCCAGCGCCCTCACCAAGTACCGCGACGAGGTGATCGAGTACAAGCCGCTGCGGGCGAATCCCGCCGACACCGACGTCACCGTGCGCACCGCGGTGCTCAAGCCGGGCGGCGCGCCGATCCAGATCGACTACAGCATGGGCAAGACCGCGGCGGGCTGGAAGGCCTACGACGTCATCGTCGGCGGCGTGTCGCTCGTCACCAACTACCGCGACGAATTCAACGAGCAGATCAAGGCCGGCGGCGTCGACGGGCTGATCAAGGCCCTCGCCGAGAAGAACAAGGGAGCCACGGCGAAGTGACCGCGCCATCGCCGGCGCCCGCCGTGCCCGCCGCCGACGCCGGGTTCTCCTGCGGCGCCGACGGCGCGCGCTGGAGCCTCTCGGGCGCGCTCACCTTCGCCAACGCGGGCCCGGTGCTCGCCGGCGCGCGGGCCTTGCCGCTGCCGACCGCCGGCGTGGTCGAGTGCGCCGGCATCACGGAGGTCGACTCGGCCGCGGTCGCGCTGCTGCTCGCGGTCAAGCGCCGCGCGGCCGCGCGAGGGTGTGCCGCTCGCCTTCACCGGCGTGCCGGCCGCGCTCGCCACGCTCGCGTCGCTGTACGGCGTCGAGGAGATGCTCGGCGGGTGACCCGGCAGGACGTGCGGCCCTCCCGCCGCCGACCCGCGTTCCCCCTGGCTCCGCGCACCGTCCTTCACGCTCACGCCCGATGCCTGCCGCAGTCGAAGCCGTCAACGTCGCCCGTCGCTTCGGTTCGGTGCAGGCGCTCTGCGGCGTCGATCTCGCGGTCGAGCAGGGCGAGTTCTTCGGGCTGCTCGGCCCCAACGGCGCCGGCAAGACGACGCTGATCTCGATCCTCGCGGGCCTCACGCGCGCCGACACCGGCACCGCGCGCATCCTGGGCCACGACGTCGTCGCCGACTACCGCAGCGCGCGGCGCCTGCTCGGCGTGGTGCCGCAGGAACTCGTGTTCGACCCGTTCTTCACGGCGCGGCAGACGCTCGAGATCCAGTCCGGGTACTTCGGCATCCGCAACAACGGCGCGTGGATCGACGAGATCCTCCACCATCTCGACCTCACGGCCAAGGCCGACGCCAACATGCGCTCGCTGTCGGGCGGCATGAAGCGGCGGGTGCTGGTCGGCCAGGCGCTGGTGCACAAGCCGCCGGTGATCGTGCTCGACGAGCCGACCGCCGGTGTGGACGTCGGCCTGCGGCAGAGCCTGTGGGCGTTCATCCGCAAGCTGAACCACGACGGCCACACGATCATCCTGACCACGCACTACCTCGAGGAGGCCGAGGCGCTGTGCGGCCGGATCGCGATGCTGAAGGCCGGCCGGGTCGTGGCGCTCGACACCAAGCAGGCGCTGCTGTCGCGCTTCGCCGGCCTCACCGTGCGCCTGGCTGCCGAGCGGCTGCCCGCGGCGTGGGAGCCGCGCGTGCTGCGCCGCGAAGGCGGGGTGTGCTTCATCGGGCTCGAGCGCTACGCCGAGCTCGAGGCGCTGCTTGCGGCGCTGCGCGCCGAGGGCATCACCATCGCCGAGCTCGCGCTGCAGGAAACCGACCTCGAGCAGGTGTTCCTGCGCATCATGGGCGGGGAGCGGGGCAGCGCCGCGGCGCCGGCGGCAAACGCGGAGGGCGGGCAATGATTGCGGCGGGATCAGGCTGGCCGACGCTCCTCTACAAGGAGCTGCTGCGGTTCTGGAAGGTGAGCCTGCAGACGATCCTCGCGCCGGTGGTGACCTCGCTCCTCTACCTGCTGATCTTCTCGCACGTGCTGGAAGCCAACGTCACGGTGTTCGGCGGCAAGGTGGCGTATTCGTCGTTCCTGGTGCCCGGCCTCGTCATGATGTCGGTGCTGCAGAACGCGTTCGCCAACAGCTCGTCGTCGCTGATCCAGTCGAAGATCAACGGCAACCTGATCTTCATCCTGCTGCCCCCGCTGTCGCCGCTCGATCTGTTCGCCGCGTACGTGCTGGGGGCGATGGTGCGCGGGCTCGTCGTCGGGCTGGGCGTGTTCGCGGTGACGCTGTTCTTCGCGCCGCAGCTCCTCCTGATGCCGCATCCGCTCTGGGCGCTCGGGTTCGCCGTGCTGGGCAGCGCGATGCTCGGGACGCTGGGGCTGATCGCCGGCATCTCGGCGGACAAGTTCGACCAGATCTCGGCGTTCCAGAACTTCATCATCATGCCGCTCACGTTCCTTTCCGGCGTGTTCTACTCGATCCACAGCCTGCCGCCGTTCTGGCAGGCGCTGTCGCATTTCAACCCGTTCTTCTATATGATCGATGGGTTTCGGTACGGCTTCTTCGGCCTGTCCGACGTGCCGCCGCTCACCAGCCTCGCGATCGTCGGCGGCTGCAGCGTCGCGCTGGCGGCGTTCACGCTCGCGCTCCTGCGCAACGGGTGGAAGCTGCGCTACTGATCGCCGTATCACGTTTTCATCCCCATTCGAAGCCTGCCCCGGGTTTCGCCTTCGCTCAACCCGGCCTACGCCTGCCCACACGAAAACCATGGCCACTCCCGAATCCATCGAAGCGTCGATCGCCGCCGGCATCGCGTGCACGCACCTGCAGGTCGCCGGCGACGGCCACCACTGGGAAGCACTGATCGTCAGCGCCGCCTTCGAGGGCCTCTCCAAGGTCCGGCAGCACCAGCTCGTCTACGCGGCGCTCGGCGACCGGATGCGCGAGGAGATCCACGCGCTGTCGATGACGACGCTGACCCCCGCCCAGTGGGCGCAGCTGCAACCCGGGCCGGACGGCGCGTAGCCCGGGTTGAGCGAACGCGAAACCCGGGGCCGGCACAAGCTGAGCGTAGCCCGGCGTTGAGCGTAGCGAAACCCGGGGCAGGCACAACCTGAGGACGAAGCATTGGACAAGCTGCTGATCGAAGGCGGCCACCCGCTGGCGGGCGAGGTCCGCGTCTCGGGCGCCAAGAACGCCGCACTGCCGATCCTGTGCGCGGCGCTGCTCACGGCCGAGCCGCTGGCGCTGTCGAACATCGCGCAGCTGAACGACCTGCGCACCATGCGGGCGCTGCTCGCGCAGATGGGTGTCGCGATCGACGCCGCCACGCCGGGGGCCCTCGTGCTCGACGCGGCGAAGATCGACTGGCCGCTCGCCCCCTACGAGCTCGTGAAGACGATGCGCGCCTCGATCCTCGCGCTCGGGCCGCTCGTCGCGCGCTGCGGCGAGGCGCGCGTGTCGCTGCCCGGCGGCTGCGCGATCGGCCTGCGCCCCGTCGACCAGCACGTCAAGGGCCTGCAGGCGATGGGGGTCGAGATCGACCTCGAGAGCGGGTACATCAGCGCGCGGGCGGCGCGGCTCCGTGGCGCGAGGATCGTCTTCGACATGGTGACCGTCACCGGCACCGAGAACCTGATGATGGCGGCTACGCTCGCCGACGGCACGACCACGCTCGAGAACGCCGCGTGCGAGCCGGAGGTCGTCGATCTGGCCCGGTGCCTCGGCGCGATGGGCGCGCGCATCTCCGGGGCCGGCACGACGCGCATCACGATCGAAGGCGTGGCCCGCCTGCACGGCGCGGCGCACGCGATCATGCCCGACCGGATCGAGACCGGGACGTTTCTCGCCGCGGTCACCGCGACCGGCGGGGACGCGACGCTGCTCGGCACCCAGGCCGACACGCTCGATGCGGTGATCGACAAGCTGCGCGAAGCGGGCGCCACGATCGACGCCCGCGACGACGCCATTCGCGTCCGGCGCGACGGGCCGCTCGGGGCGGTGAGCATCCGCACGGCGCCGTATCCGGGCTTCCCCACCGACATGCAGGCGCAGATGCTCGCGCTGGCGACCCGGGCCGAGGGCACGTCGGTCATCACCGAGACCATCTTCGAGAACCGGATGATGCACGTGCAGGAGCTGCAGCGGCTCGGCGCGGACATCGAGGTCGAGGGCAACACGGCGGTCGTGCGCGGCGTGCGCAGGCTGGCCGGCGCCAACGTGATGGCGACCGACCTGCGCGCCTCCGCGTGCCTCGTCATCGCCGGACTCGTCGCCGACGGGGAAACGACCATCGACCGCATCTACCACCTCGATCGGGGCTACGAGCGGCTGGAGCAGAAGCTCGGCGGGCTAGGCGCGCGCATACGCCGCGTCTCATGACCGACCTGCGCGCTTCGCCCCTCGGGCACGCGACCACGTATGCCGACGGCTACGACGCCGCGCTGCTGTACCCCGTCGACCGGGCGCCGCTGCGCGCCGAGCTAGGGCTGCCCTCGCTCTTGCCATTTCACGGCGCCGACCTGTGGACCGCCTACGAGATGTCGTGGCTCGATCCCGCCGGCAGGCCGCAGGTCGCGATCGCGACGTTCGCGGTCCCCGCCGGCTCGCCGCGCATCGTCGAGTCGAAATCGGTCAAGCTCTACCTCACCGCCTTCAACCAGACCCGCTTCGCATCCGCCGCTGCGGTTGCAGCGACGATCGAGCGCGACCTCGGCGCCGCGACGGGCGCCGCGATCGGCGTGGCGCTCTCGCCGCCCGAGCATCTCGCGATGCTCCCTCACGGCGAGTTCGCGGGCGAGTGCATCGACGCGCTGCCGCTCTCGCACGGCGGCGATGCCCCGGCTCCGGAACTGCTGGCGGCGGGCGGCGCGATCGTCGCGCAGACCCTGTGCACGCGCCTCTTCCGCTCGGTCTGCCCGGTGACGGGGCAGCCGGATTACGCCAGCGTGCAGCTGCGCTACCGCGGGCCGCGCATCGACGCGCCCGGCCTGCTCGCGTACCTGGTGTCGTTTCGCCGGCATCCGGGATTCCACGAGCACTGCGTCGAGCGGATCTTCTGCGACGTGTGGCAGCGCTGCGCGCCGGAATCGCTGTTTGTCTACGCGCGCTTCACGCGCCGCGGCGGGCTCGACATCAATCCGTGGCGCGCCAGCGCCGGCGAGCCGCCGCCCGCCGATCTGCGCACCGCCCGGCAGTGAGCGCCGGCGCCGGGTCGGCCGGACCCGGAAGCCGGCGCTTACGGGTCGCGCGCGCCCACGATCCGCCGGGCGGCGCCGACCGGCCGCCGGGCGTCGCGCCGCCTCCGGTAGAATGCTTTCCTTGCACTGCAGCATCCGACCCATGTCCACCCTCACCATCGCGCTGTCCAAGGGCCGCATCTTCGACGAGACGCTGCCGCTGCTCGCGGCGGCGGGCATCGTGCCGGCCGAGGACCCGGAGACCTCGCGCAAGCTGATCCTGCCGACCAACCGGCCGGGCATCGCCGTGGTGATCGTGCGCGCCTCCGACGTCCCGACCTACGTGCGCTACGGCGCCGCCGACCTGGGGGTGGCCGGCAAGGACGTGCTGCTGGAGAACGGCGGCGACGGACTCTACCAGCCGCTCGATCTGGAAATCGCCCGCTGCCGGATGGCGGTGGCCACGAAGCGCGGCTTCGACTGGAGCGGCACGGTGCAGCGCGGCGCGCGGATCCGGGTGGCGACCAAGTACGTGAACACCGCGCGCGAGCATTTCGCGACCAAGGGCATGCACGTCGACCTGATCAAGCTCTACGGCTCGATGGAGCTCGCGCCGCTGTGCGGCCTGGCCGACGCCATCGTCGATCTCATCAGCAGCGGCAACACGCTGAAGGCGAACGATCTCGTCGCGGTCGAGGACATCATGCCGATCTCGGCGCGGTTGATCGTCAACCCGGCGGCGCTGAAGCTGAAGCGCGACGCCATCCAGCCGCTGCTGGGCGCGCTGGACGCGGCGGTGCGCGAGCGCAGGAAGGCCAAGCCATGACCGATGCGCACCCGCTCGCGATACGCAGGCTCGACAGCGCGGCGCCGGGATTCGACGCCGAGCTCGCCGCGCTGATCGCGTTCGACGCCGCGCAGGATCCGGCGGTCGACGCCGCCGTGGCGAAGATCGTCGCCGACGTGCGGCTGCGCGGCGACGCGGCGCTGCTCGACTACACGGCGCAGTTCGACCGCCTGAAGGCGCCGTCGGTCGCGGTGCTGGAGATTCCGGCGGCGGAGCTCGCGGCGGCGTTCGCCGGGCTGCCCGCCGCCGCAGCGCGACGCGCTGCAGGCCGCCGCGGCGCGCATCCGCAGCTTCCACGAGCGGCAGCCGATCACGTCGTGGACCTACCGCGACGACACCGGCTGCGAGCTCGGCCAGCAGGTGACGCCGCTCGACCGCGTGGGCATCTATGTGCCGGGCGGCAAGGCCGCCTACCCGTCGTCGGTGCTGATGAACGCCATTCCGGCCCGTGTCGCCGGCGTGGGCGAGATCATCATGGTCGTGCCGACCCCCGACGGCGTGCGCAATCCGCTGGTGCTCGCCGCGGCGCACGTGGCCGGCGTCGGCCGCGTCTTCACGATCGGCGGCGCGCAGGCGGTGGCGGCGCTCGCCTACGGCACTGCCACGATCCCGGCCGTCGACAAGATCTGCGGTCCGGGCAACGCCTACGTCGCCGCGGCCAAGCGGCGCGTCTTCGGCGCCGTGGGCATCGACATGGTCGCCGGCGTCTCGGAGGTGCTGGTCATCGCCGACGCGACGGCGCACCCCGACTGGGTGGCCATGGATCTCTTCGCGCAGGCCGAGCACGACGAGCTGGCGCAGGCGATCCTGCTCTCGCCCGACGCGGCGCTCGCCGACGCGGTCGCGGCGAGCGCGCGGCGGCAGATCGCCGCGATGCCGCGGCAGGCGATCATCGCGGCCGCCGTTCGCGCGGCGCGGCGCGCTCATCAAGGTGCGCGACCTGGACGAGGCCTGCGCGCTCGCCAACCGCATCGCGCCGGAGCACCTCGAGCTGGCGGTGGCCGACCCCGAGGCGCTGCTGCCGCGGATCCGCCACGCCGGCGCGATCTTCATGGGCCATCATGCGTCGGAGGCGCTGGGCGACTACTGCGCCGGCCCGAATCACGTGCTGCCGACCGGCCGCACGGCGCGCTTCTCGTCGCCGCTCGGCGTGTACGATTTCCAGAAGCGCACGAGCCTGCTGCGCGTCTCGGCGGCCGGCGCGCGGCAGTTGGGACCGATCGCCGTGACCCTGGCGCAGGGCGAAGGGCTTGCCGCGCACGCGCAGAGCGCGCGTTTCCGGCTGGAGGTGGAGCGATGAACGATCGCGCGTCCGACCCGTCTTCCGCCGCCGCCGGCGTTCGTCGCCGCCGTCGTGCGCCCGGAAATCCGCGCGTTGACCGCGTACCAGGTGGCCAAGGCGGACAACCTCGTCAAGCTCGACGCCAACGAGAGTCCGTTCCCGCTGCCCGGCGCGCTGCGGGCGAAGATCGCCGCGGCGATCGCCGACGTCCCGTTCAACCGCTATCCGGACGGCGCCGCAGACGGCGTGGCCGCGGCGCTGCGCGCGCTGCTTTCGCAGCACGACGGGCTCGGCCTCATCCTCGGCAACGGCTCGGACGAGCTGATCCAGATCATCGCGCTGGCGCTCGCCCGGCCCGGCGCCGTGGTGCTGGCGCCCGAGCCGACGTTCGTCATGTACCGGATGAGCGCGCTCTACGCGGGGCTGCGCTTCGTCGGCGTGCCGCTGGCCGCCGACTTCGCGCTCGACGGCGACGCCATGCTCGCGGCGATCGAGCGCGAGCGGCCGGCGCTGGTGTTCCTCGCGTCGCCCAACAATCCGACCGGCAATCAGTTCGCCGCGGCGGAGATCGAGCGCATCCTGCGCGCCGCGCCGGGGCTGGTCGTCGTCGACGAGGCGTACGGCGCGTACACGGACGGCAGCTTCCTGCCGCGCGTGCGCGAATTCGCGAACCTCCTCGTGCTGCGCACCGTCTCCAAGATCGGGATGGCCGCGCTGCGCCTGGGCTATGCCGTCGCCGCGCCGGAATGGATCGCCGAATTGAACAAGGTGCGGCAACCGTATAACCTCAACGCCCTGACCCAGGCGGCGGCATCGGTGCTGCTCGGCGAGGGGCCGCTGCTGGCGCAGCACGCCGCGGCGATCAGGGCGGAGCGCGCGCGGCTCGTGGCCGGGCTGGCGGCGCTGCCGAATGTCACGGTGTTTCCGACGCAGGCGAATTTCGTGTTGATGCGGGTCCCCGATGCGCGCTCCTGGTTCGCCCGCCTGCGCCTGGCGGGCATCCTCGTCAAGAACATGCACGGCGCCCATCCGGCGCTGGCCCAGTGCCTGCGGATCACCGTCGGCGCCCCGGCCGAGAACGACGCGCTGCTCGCGGCGCTGAAGGGCATCGCATGAACGCACGCGACCAAACCCGCGCTGCGGGCGCGCACCGCCCGCGTCGAGCGCAACACCGCCGAGACGCGGATCGCCGTCGAGATCGATCTCGACGGCAGCGGCCGCGCCGAGCTCGCCACCGGCGTGCCGTTCCTCGACCACATGCTCGACCAGCTGGCGCGCCACGGCCTCGTCGACCTCGTCGTCCGGGCCGAGGGCGACCTGCACATCGACGCCCACCACACGGTGGAGGACGTCGGCATCACCCTGGGCCAGGCCGTGCGCGAGGCGCTCGGCGACAAGAAGGGCCTGACCCGCTACGGCCATGCGTACGTGCCGCTGGACGAGGCGCTCTCGCGCGTCGTGATCGACCTTTCCGGCCGGCCGGGACTCGTGTTCGAGGTCCCCTTCACGCGCGCCATGATCGGCACCTTCGACGTCGACCTCGCGCGCGAATTCTTCCAGGGCTTCGTCAATCACGCGCTGGTCACGCTGCACGTCGACAATCTGCGCGGCGACAACGCGCACCACCAGGCCGAGACCGTGTTCAAGGCGTTCGCGCGCGCGCTGCGGATGGCGGTGACGCCGGACCCGCGCGTCGCCGGCGTCGTGCCGTCCACCAAAGGGGCCCTTTGATCGTTGTGTCCCGGTGCACGGTGGCCACGTCGTGACGTAGCCCGGGTTGAGCGCAGGCGAAACCCGGGGCCGTCGTTGACCGGGGCCCGGCCCCGGGTTTCGCATTCGCTCAACGCCGGGCTACGAAATGCCGGTCCACGAACCTCACATGCCTGACATCGTCGTCGTCGATTACGGAATGGGCAACCTGCGCTCGGTGGCCAAGGCGCTGGCGCACGTCGCGCCCGAGCGCAGCATCGTCGTCAGCGCGGATCCCGCGGTGATCGGCGCCGCCGCGCGCGTGGTGCTGCCCGGGCAGAGCGCCATGCCCGACTGCATGCGCTGCCTCGACGCGAGCGGCCTGCGCGGGGCGGTGCTGGAGGCGGCGCGCACGCGGCCGTTCCTCGGCATCTGCCTCGGCCTGCAGATGCTGTTCGAGACGAGCGAGGAGGGGCCGACCGCCTGCCTGTCGGTGCTGCGCGGCAAGCGTGGTGCGGTTTCGCGACAAGGCGATGGTCGGCGCCGGACGGCGAGCGCCTCAAGGTGCCGCACATGGGCTGGAGCCCGGTCCGGCAGACGATGGATCACCCCCTGTGGGCCGGCATCCCCGACCTCACGCGGTTCTACTTCGCCCACAGCTACCATCCGCAGCCCGACGACCGGCCGATGACGGCCGGCACGGCCGACTATCCGCTGCCGTTTACTTGCGCGGTGGCTGGGGCTAATATCTTCGCGACGCAATTCCATCCGGAAAAGAGCCAAAGCGCAGGTCTTCGCCTCCTCGCCAATTTCGTCGTCTGGAACGGGTACCATTAACCCCCGGCCGCGTCCGCTGCCGCCGGGCCCGTCCCTTCCGCCTCCCCGCCGTTCACCCACCCCCCTGCCGCCATGCAGATCATTCCCGCCATCGATATCAAGGACGGCCACTGCGTTCGCCTGAAGCAGGGCGAGATGCACGCGGCCACGGTGTTCTCGGAGGACCCCGCGGCGATGGCGCAGCACTGGCTCGAGCTGGGCGCCGAGCGGCTGCACATCGTCGATCTCAACGGCGCGGTCGCCGGCGTGCCGAAGAACGAGCTCGCGATCCGCGAGATCGTCAGCGTGATCGGCGAGGAGATCCCGCTGCAGCTGGGCGGCGGCATCCGCGACCTCGAGACGATCGAGCGCTACCTCGACGACGGCATCACCTACGTCGTCATCGGCACCGCGGCGGTGAAGAACCCCGGTTTCCTGCACGACGCCTGCTACGCCTTTCCGGGGCACATCATCGTCGGCCTCGACGCGCGCGACGGCAAGGTCGCCACCGACGGCTGGTCGAAGATGACCGGGCACGACGTCGTCGACCTCGCGAAGAAGTTCGAGGACTACGGTGTCGAGGCCATCATCTACACCGACATCGCCCGCGACGGCATGCTCGACCGGCGTCAACGTCGAGGCCACGGTGCGGCTCGCGCGCGAGCTGCGCATCCCGGTCATCGCGTCCGGCGGCGTCGCCTCGCTCGACTGCATCCGGGAGCTCCAGAAGCACGAGAACGACGGCATCATCGGCGCGATCGCCGGCATCGCGCTCTACGAGGGCAAGCTCGATTTCAAGGCCGCGCTGGGCGCGAAGGGAAAGTAGCGGCAGGGTCGGGATACGCTTCCACCGACGCGGCGCGCCAGGCATGCTCGCGGCACGCCGTGCCCACTCTTCCGACGCGACTCCATGGGCCTCGCCAAACGCATCATTCCCTGCCTCGACGTCGCCAACGGCCGGGTCGTCAAGGGCGTCAACTTCGTCAACCTGCGCGACGCCGGCGATCCGGTCGAGGTCGCGCGCCGCTACGACGCCGAGGGCGCCGACGAGCTCGCCTTCCTCGACATCCGGGCGAGCATCGAGACGCGCGGCCTGCTCTACTCGATGATCGAGGCGGTGGCCGACGAGGTGTTCATCCCGCTCACCGTCGGGCGGCGGCGTGAACTCGGTCGCCGACATCCGCGCGCTGCTCAACGCCGGCGCCGACAAGGTCAGCATCAACACCGCCGGCGTGAACAATCCGCGGCTCTTCGACGAGGCTGCGGCGCACTACGGCTCGCAGTGCATCGTCGCCGCGATCGACGCCAAGCAGTCGGCGCCGGAATCGTGGGAAGTGTTCACGCACGGCGGGCGCACGCCCGACCGGCATCGACGCCGTGGACTGGGCGCGCGAGGTCGCCGCCCGCGGCGTCGGCGAGATCCTGCTCACCAGCATGGACCGCGACGGCGCGCGCACCGGCTTCGACGTCGCGCTGACCCGGGCGATCGCCGCGGCCGTCGACGTGCCGGTCATCGCCTCCGGCGGCGTGGGGACGCTCGCCCACCTCGTCGACGGCATCATCCAGGGGCGGCGCCGACGCGGTGCTCGCCGCGTCGATCTTCCACTACGGCGAATTCACGATCGGGCAGGCCAAGGCGGCGATGGCCGCGGCGGGCATCGAGGTGCGCCTGACCCCGGGCATGCCGCGCCCGGCGTGACATCCGCGAACGCCGCGCCCCCATGCCGCAACCCGCCGCGCCCCCCGATCCGACCATGCCCTGGCTCGACGCCGTGAAATGGTCCGCCGATGGCCTGGTGCCGGCGATCGCGCAGGACGCCGCCAGCGGCCGTGTCCTGATGCTCGCGTGGATGGACCGCGACGCCCTCGCGCGCACCGCGGCGACGGGCGAGGCGCACTACTGGTCGCGCTCGCGCGGCCGGCAGTGGCGCAAGGGCGAGTCCTCGGGCCACGTGCAGAAGGTGCGCGAGCTGCGCCTCGATTGCGACGGCGACACCGTGCTGCTCGTCGTCGAGCAGGTCGGCGGCATCAGCTGCCATACCGGCCGCGAGCGCTGCTTCTATCGACGGCTCGACGCCGATCGCTGGATCACCGTCGAGCCGGTGATGAAGGACCCGCTGACCATCTACGCCCATGACTGATCCCGCTCCCCCGCACCGCGACCCGGCCGGCGTGCTCGACCGCGTCGCCGCGACGATCGAGGCGCGCAAGCGCGCGGACCCGTCGTCGTCGTACGTCGCGGCGCTGTTCGCGAAGGGCGAAGACGCCATCCTGAAAAAGATCGGCGAGGAGGCCACCGAGACGGTCATGGCGGCGAAGGACGGTGATAAACTGCGCATCACCGCGGAAATCGCCGATCTCTGGTTCCACTGCCTGGTGCTGCTCGCGCAGCACGGACTCGGTCCCGACGCCGTGCTCGCGGAGCTGGCGAAGCGCGAGGGCCTCTCGGGACACGTCGAGAAGGCCTCCCGCAGGACGTGACCGAGGGCGGCCGGTGACACAGCCCGGGTACCGGCACACGCAATTCGGCTGGGCAATCGCCGCGGGGACCGTCGTCGGGCTGGGGCTGGCGATGCTGCTGACCGCATCCCTGTCGGCGGGAACGATCGCGGCGGCGCCGTGGCTGGTCGTCGCGCTGTTCGGCATCCTCGTGGCCGCGTTCGTCCTGCTCGGGACGCTGACGGTCGAGGTGGACGCCGACGGCGTCCGGCTGAGGTTCGGGATCGGCCTCATCCGCAGGTCGGTGCCGGCCGCCGACATCCTGCGCTGCGACGTCGTGCGCACGCCGGTCTGGTGGGGCTGGGGGCTGCACTGGACGCCGTCCGGCTGGCTATACAATGTCTCGGGCCGGGACGCCGTGCGCATCGAGGTGCGGCGGGACCGGGCGGTCATCGTCGGCAGCGACGACGCACCGGCGCTGAAGCAGGCGATCGACGGGCTGTTGAACACTGCGCCGCCGGGCGCGCGATGAAGGAGCGGGGGCGAACGTGGGAGATGAGGTGCAGGACTGCATTTTCTGCAGGATCGTGCGCGGCGAGGTGCCGTCGAAGAAGGTGTATGAGGACGCCGACGTGCTGGCGTTCCACGACATCCAGCCGGCCGCGCCCGTGCATTTCATGCTGATACCGAAGCAGCACATCGCTTCGCTGGCGGAGGCGACGATGGACGACGCCGCCGTGCTCGGCAAGATGCTCGCGCTCGCCGCGCCGCTCGCGCGCGAGCAGGGCTCGCCCGACGGCTTTCGCACCATCGTCAACACGGGGCGCATCGGCCGGCAGGACGTCATGCACCTGCACATCCACATCATCGGCGGGCCGCACCGGCTCGGCACGATGGTGCCCGCGAACTGAACCGGAGCAAAGGAGAGCGCCATGGGCAGCTTCAGCATCTGGCATTGGCTGATCGTACTGGTGGTTGTCGTGCTGATCTTCGGCACCAAGAAGCTGCGCAACATCGGCCAGGACCTGGGCGGCGCGGTGAAGGGCTTCAAGGAAGGCATGAAGACAGCCGAGTCCGACCCGGCCGCGGCCAAGGACGCCGCCGACGCGCCGTCGGCGCAGATTCCCGGGCGGACGATCGACGCCGAGGTCAAGAAGGACAAGGTGGCCTGACGCACGGCGGGGGGCCCGGCGTCCGCGCTGCGCCTCCCGGAGCCCGGCGCCAGTCGCAAATCATGTTCGACGTCGGCTTCAGCGAGATCATGGTCATCGCCGTCGTGGCGCTGATCGTCATCGGCCCGGAACGGCTGCCGAAGGCGGCGCGCACGCTCGGCCACCTGTTCGGGCGCCTGCAGCGCTACGTCAACGACGTCAAGTCCGACATCAACCGCGAGATCGAGCTCGACGAGCTGCGCAAGCTGCAGCAGCAGGTCAAGACGGCGGCGAGGGATTTCGAGACGTCGATAACCACTGCCGCGAAGGACGTCGAGACGGGCGTGCGCTCGGTCGAGTCGGAGCTGAACGCCGCGGCGCAGTCCGCGGATGCGCCGGCGGCTCATCGCCCGAGGCGCCCCAGCCCGAGACGGTGCCGCTGCCTTCGAAAGCCGCCGAGCCTGCGCCGCATGACCCGGCGCTCGCGCGGGCCCCCGCGCCTGCGGAACCTGCCCCCGCCGAGCCGGCACGGCAGGCGTCGCTGCCCGGCTTCGAGCGCGGCTAGGATGAGACGGTCCGGCTGCGCGATGGCTGCACCACGTGTGGCCCGGCTTGAGCGGCAGCGAAACTCGGGGGCTGCCAGTCCATCGGCGCATCCCCCCGGGTTTCGCTTCGCTCAACACCGGGCTACGCGGCGACATGTCTCGCGGTCCGCAATGAGCGACACTCCGCCGCCGCCGGACGCCGCGCAAGAGACGTTCATCTCGCACCTGGTCGAGCTGCGCGACCGCCTGCTGCGCGCGATCATCGCCGTGGTCGTCGCGCTCGTGTGCCTTTTCCCGTGGGCGAAGGACATCTACGCGCTGCTCGCGGCGCCGCTGCTGAAGGCGCTGCCGGCCGGCGCCACGATGATCGCGACCGACGTCACCGGCACGTTCCTGGTGCCGCTGAAGGTCACGCTGATGGCGGCGTTCCTGCTCGCCCTGCCGTACGTGCTGTGGCAGATGTGGGCGTTCGTCGCGCCGGGCCTCTACCACCACGAGAAGAGGCTCGCCGTGCCGGTCATCCTGTCGAGCTTCGTGTTCTTCCTGATCGGGATGTCGTTCGCGTACTTCGTCGTCTTTCCCGTCGCGTTCGGCTTCTTCGCGAGCTACGCGCCGGCCGGCGTGCAGATGATGACCGACATCGACAAGTACCTGTCGTTCGTGCTGACCATGTTCATCGCCTTCGGCGTCACGTTCGAGGTGCCCGTGATCGTGCTCGTGCTCGTGCGCCTGCGCATGGTGACGATCGAGAAGCTGAAGGCGATCCGCTCGTACGTGATCGTCGGCGCGTTCGTCGTGGGCGCGGTGTTCACGCCGCCGGACGTGGTGTCGCAGCTGCTGCTCGCCGTGCCGCTGTGGCTGCTCTACGAGCTCGGCATCCTGCTCGCGCGGTTCGCGCTGCCGCCGCGCGCGCGAGGGGGAATCGGAGCCCGAGGCGCCGTAATCGGGGGCCGCGTTGCCCGGCAGGGCGTAGCCCGGGTTGAGCGTCAGCGAAACCCGGGTGGTTGCGGCAATGGGCACGGTTGCCCCGGGTTTCGCGTCGCTCAACCCGGGCTACGCAACCCGGAGGGTCACGACGCGCGCGGCCGCTTGCCGACGGTGACGTCGACGTCGACCGCCTTCTTCTCCCGCCACACCGTCACCTTGCACGTCGACCCCGGCACGAGCTCGGCGATGCGCGCGAGCAGCACCGGCGTGTCGCGCGTGGCCTTGCCGTCGATCGCGATGACGACGTCGCGGGGGTGGATGCCCGCGCGGTCGGCCGGGCCGTTCTGCACCAGCGCGCGGATCAGCACGCCGGCGGAATTCTCGAGCGCCACCGCCTGCGCGGTCTCCGGCGTGAGGTCCTGCGGCTCGATGCCGAGCCAGCCGCGCGTCACTTCGCCGTTCTTGATGATCTGCTCCAGCACGTTGCGCGCGAGCGACACCGGGATCGCGAAGCCGATGCCGAGCGAGCCGCCCGACTGCGAGAGCGAGAAGATCGTGCTGTTGATGCCGATCAGGTTGCCGGAGGTGTCCACCAGCGCGCCGCCGGAATTGCCGGGGTTGATCGCGGCGTCGGTCTGGATGAAGTCCTCGAAGCGGTTGATGCCGAGGTGGCTGCGGCCGAGGGCGCTGACGATGCCCATTGTCACCGTGTTGCCGAAGCCGAACGGGTTGCCGATCGCGAGCACGACGTCGCCGACGCGCACCGCATCGAGGTTGCCCAGCGTGATCGCCGGCAGCTTGTCGCCCTCGGCCTTGAGCACGGCGAGGTCGGACTCCGGGTCCACGCCCTGGACGCGCGCCTTCAGCCGCCTGCCGTCGGCCAGGATCAGCTGGATGTCGTCGGCGCCCTCGATCACGTGATTGTTGGTGAGAACGAACCCTTCGCTCGAGACGATCACGCCGGAGCCGAGGCTCGTCGCGCGCTGCCGGGGTAGCCGGTCGGCGAAATCCGGGAAGTACCGGCGCAGCAGCGGGTCGTCGAGCACGGGGTTGCGCTGGCGCATCTCCTTGCTCGTGTAGATGTTGACGACCGCAGGCATCGCCTTCTTGGCCGCATCCGCGTAGGTCGCCACCTTCTCGGCCACGACCGGCGTCGCCGTTTCCTGGAACAGCACGACGTTGCCGACGCGGCCCCCCCCGCGCGGCAGCAGGTCGGGCCGCAGCGTCGACACCACGAACAGCACGGCGAGGCACAGGGTGCAGACCTGCGCGAAGATGAGCCAGAGTTTGCGCAGCACTTGGATCTCGGCAGCCGTAATTGCGAGCGATTATAGACAGGTGCCGCCGGCCCTCCGGGCAGGCAGGCACGGGACGCCCGCGGGGGTCGCGGGCATCGTGCCGGCGGCGATTACCGGGCGCGGCCGGGCAAATCGCGACGGACCGCCCGCAAGTCCGCCGCCCAACAGGCTGATTCGACGTACCTATTATGCGCCGGCCTGCGTCAAGGCTTCCGGCGGACCCCGGTATTAACCTATAATCGCAAGGTTTGGCAAACGGCGTCCGACGAGCGCGGGTTGCCGGGACGGCCGACGACGAAAAGGGGATGCGGCGGAATGGCAACCGACGAAGCTGTGAACAAGGGCAAGCGCCGCTTTCTGGTCGGCGCCACCAGCGTGGTGGGCGGCGTCGGTGTGGCCGGGGCCGCGACCCCGTTCGTGATGGCGCTGTTCCCGAGCGAGCGCGCCAAGGCGGCCGGCGCGCCGGTCGAAGTGGACATCGCCAAGATCGAGCCGGGCCAGAAGATCGACGTCGAGTGGCGCGGCAAGGTCGTGTGGCTCATCAACCGCACCCAGCCGATGCTCGACTCGCTGCCGAAGCTCAATCCGGTGTTGAACGACCCCAATTCCAACGTGCCGCAGCAGCCCGCCTACTGCAAGAACATCCACCGCTCCATCAAGGACGCGATGTTCGTCGCGGTGGGCATCTGCACGCACCTCGGCTGCTCGCCGACGTTCCGTCCGGACGTGGCGCCCGCCGACCTCGGGCCGGACTGGCTGGGCGGCTTCTTCTGCCCGTGCCACCAGTCCAAGTTCGACCTCGCCGGCCGCGTCTTCAAGGGCGTTCCGGCGCCGACCAACCTGGTGATCCCGCCGCACCGGTACGCGTCGGACACCAAGATCGTCATCGGCGACGATGGCAAGCCGGCGTAACCGGGAGCCGCCGCCATGGAAAAAATCCTGAACTGGATCGACGCGCGCTTCCCCCTGACCGCCCTGTGGGAGAGCCAGTGGGGCAAGTACGTCGCGCCGAAGAACTTCAACTTCTGGTACTACTTCGGCTCGCTCGCGGCGTTCGTGCTGGTGATCCAGATCGTCACCGGCATCTTCCTGACGATGAACTACAAGCCCGGTGCCGCCACCGCGTTCGAGTCCGTCGAGTACATCATGCGCGACGTGTCGTGGGGCTGGCTGATCCGCTACATGCACTCGACCGGCGCCTCGATGTTCTTCGTCGTCGTGTACCTGCACATGTTCCGCGGGCTGATGTACGGCAGCTACCGCAAGCCGCGCGAGCTCACCTGGATCTTCGGCTGCCTCATCTACCTCACGCTCATGGGCGAGGCATTCTTCGGCTACCTGCTGCCTTGGGGCCAGATGTCCTACTGGGGCGCGCAGGTGATCGTCAACCTGTTCTCGGCGGTGCCGGTCATCGGCGAGGACCTCGGCATCTGGATCCGCGGCGACTACACGATCTCGGACATCACGTTGAACCGCTTCTTCGCCTTCCACGTGATCGCGTTCCCGCTGGTGCTGCTGGGGCTGGTCATGGCGCACCTGATGGCGCTGCACGAGACCGGCTCGAACAACCCGGACGGCATCGAGATCAAGCAGCAGCCGCACGACCCGCAGACGGGCATCTATCTCGACGGCATCTATTCGCACCCCTACTACACGGTGAAGGACCTGCTCGGCGTGGTCGTCTTCCTGGCCGTGTTCTCCGCCATCCTGTTCTTCGTGCCGGACATGGGCGGCTACTTCCTCGAAGCCAACAATTTCATCCCGGCGGACCCGCTCAAGACCCCCGAGCACATCGCCCCGGTGTGGTACTTCACGCCGTACTACGCGATGCTGCGCGCGGTGCCCTCGTTCATGGACAGCCAGTTCTGGGGCGTGCTGGTGATGGGCGCCGCCGTGCTGATCTTCTTCGCGCTGCCGTGGCTCGACCGCGGCGCGGTGAAGTCGATCCGCTACCGCGGCACGCTCTACAAGACGTGGCTCGCGCTGTTCGTGGTGAGCTTCCTCGTCCTGGGCTACCTCGGCGTCGTCCCCGTCACCGTCTGGGGCCAGTTCCCGGAAAGCTGGCCGGTGCTCGGCACGGCCGACCGCGCGACCGTCGTCTCGCGGGTGCTGACCGTCGTCTACTTCCTGTTCTTCCTGCTGATGCCGTGGTACACCGCGCGCGACAAGACCAAGCCCGTACCGGAAAGGGTGACCGGATGATGAACAAGCTCGCGGTACTCCTCGGCGCACTGCTCATCACGGCCGGCGGCGCCGCCGGCCCGGCGGCTGCGTCCAGCGGCGTCGACCTGCGCATGGAACCGGCGCCGATCAAGCGGCTCGACAACGAGTCGCTGCAGCGCGGCGCGCGGACCTTCGTCAACTACTGCCTCAACTGCCACAGCGCGAAGTACATGCGCTACAACCGGCTGACCGACCTCGGCATCGACATCGCGATGATCGAGGACAACCTGATGTTCGCGACGGACAAGGTCGGCAACACGATGACGGTCGCGCTGACGCACGCCGACGCCAAGGCGTTCTTCGGCGCTCCGCCGCCCGATCTGTCGGTCGAGGCGCGCGTGCGCGGCGCCGACTGGCTGTACAACTACTTCCTCGGCTTCTACAAGGACGACGCCTCGGCGAGCGGCTGGAACAACCTCGTGTTCCCGAACGTCGGCATGCCGCACGTGCTCTGGTCGCAGGGGGGCGTGTACCGGAAGGTGTCCACCGAGTACAAGGACCACGAGGAAGCGCAGGCGGCGGCGCTCGCCGTCAAGGGGCTCGTGCTGGTCACTCCGGCGAAGGACCACAAGTACCGCGTCGACACGCTGGTCGCCGACGCCCCCGGCGCGATGACGCCCGTGCAGTACAAGGAGATGGTCGCCGATCTGGTCAACTACCTCGACTACATGAGCGAGCCGGCGAAGAACAAGCGGATCAGCCTCGGCATCATCGTGCTGCTCTACCTCGGCGTGCTCTTCGGCTTCGTGTTCTTCATGAAGCGCGAGTACTGGAAGGACGTCCATTAGTTAGCGCAAACTTGCCCGCTCCGCGGGCGCGCACTTTTTTGAACAGAACGGGACCGATTAGCGAGCGCAGGCGTGCCCGCTCCGCGGGCGCGTCAGGTACGAACGCACTGGTCCGCACAAGTCCGATAACGATGCCAGGGCACGCCGTCCACGCCCTGGCCCTCTGCCCGCAATCGGGGCGGAGCAATTCCTAGGCGAACCCCATCATGATGACGCTCTACTCCGGGACCACCGACCCCTTCAGCCAGCGCTGTCGCATCGTGCTGCACGAGAAGGGCATGGACTTCCAGATCATCGACGTCGACCTCGACCACAAGCCGGAAGACCTCGCGGTGATGAACCCGTACAACCAGGTGCCGGTGCTGGTCGAGCGTGACCTGGTGCTGCACGAGTCGAACATCATCAACGAGTACATCGACGAGCGCTTCCCGCACCCGCAGCTGATGCCGGCCGACCCGGTGATGCGCGCGCGGGCGCGGCTGTTCCTGCACCGCTTCGAGAAGGAGCTGTTCTCGCACATCGACGCGCTCGAGGGCAACAACCAGAAGCAGCTCGAGAAGGCCCGCAACCTGGTCCGCGACAGCCTGCTGCAGATCGCGCCGGTGTTCGCCAAGCACAAGCACATGCTGGGCGAGGAGTATTCGATGCTCGACGTCGCGATCACGCCCCTGCTGTGGCGGCTCGACTACTACGGGATCGTCATGCCGAAGCAGGCGGCCCCGCTGATGAAGTACGCAGAGCGGCTGTTCGCGCGGCCCGCGTTCTCGGAGGCCCTCACGTCCGCCGAGCGCGGGATGCGCAAGTGACCGGCTGCGTCGCGTAGCCCGGGTTGAGCCGCAGGCGAAACCCGGGTGGACGTGCCCATGGCCGCCGTTGCCCCGGGTTTCGCCTCCGGCTCAACCCGGGCTACGCACCGCCAGCCACAGTTCCGCTCCAACGCGCATTGACGGCGCTGCCCGCGCGCGTAATATCCTGACCCCATGTCCGAGCAATCCGCCAAGCCCTACCTCGTCCGCGCGATCTGCGAGTGGTGCGCCGACAATGGCCTGACGCCGTACCTGGCGGTCAAGGTCGACGCCCGCACCAAGGTCCCGACCGCGTTCGTCAAGAACGGCGAGATCGTGCTCAACGTCAGCACCACCGCGACGCGCCGGCTCACCATCGACAACGACTGGGTGCAGTTCAACGCGCGGTTCGGCGGCGTGTCGCAGGAAGTCTCCGTGCCGATGAGCGGCCGTGTCGGGCGTCTTCGCCAAGGAGACCGGCTACGGCTTCGCGTTCGCGATGCCGAAGGATCCGGCCGCCGCGTTGGCCGAGGCCACCGCGCCGCCGCCGGATGCCGAGCCGGCGCCGGGCGAGAGCGCCGGCGGCGGCAAGGCCGACGGCCGGCCCAAGGCGCGCCCGTCGCATCTTCAGGTCATCAAGTAGCCGCGGTCGGCGCGGCGCGGCCCGCCGGGCGCCCGCGACGCGCCCCGGCCAGGATTTCGCCGGATTAGCTCAGGGGTAGAGCAACCGCCTTGTAAGCGGTAGGTCATCCGTTCGATTCGGATATCCGGCACCAGAAAAGACTGTGTACTTCATCGGCTCCGGCACGCTGCTCTCCAGCGCCATCGAGCTACTCGCTCCGCGCGGGCCTGAACGTCGACAGCGCCGGCGACGGCATCGTCTTCTCGATCAACAACGCGTGCATCATCGGCGACGAACTGCTCGCCGCGGGCGCGAACTTCTTCAACGTCCACAACGGCCTCACGCAGCAGTATCGTGGCAGGGCGGAGGTCTGCATCTTCGCGGCGCTGGTGAGCGCCATCGCTGGTGAGCGCCGCCGGCGGTGAACGCGATATGACCTGACGCAAGGTCCTCCCGCCGACCCCGGTCTAGAGTCGCCGGTAAGGCAAGTCAGACGTCATGGGAACCAAGGTCGTCGGAAGCGAACGGGAGACTCCGATGTTCAGCAGCCTGATGCCTCAACGCAAGGAGTTCTTCGAGCTCCTCGCGGCGCACTCGGACCGCGTCGTGGCCGGCGCCAACGCCGTGCTGCGCCTGGTCGACAGCCTGGGCGACCCCGCGCAGGATGTCGCGGCGCTCTCTGCCGAGGTCGACCGCAACGAAAAGAGCGCCGACAAGATCAAGGCCGAGCTGATCGTGCTGCTGCACAAGTCCTTCACCACGCCGATCAACCGCGACCAGATCCACGCGCTGACGATCGAGCTCGACAACGTGATCAACGCGCTGCAGGACGTCGCGCAGGCGGTCGGCATGTACAGCATCAAGGAATCCACCGTGGAGATGCGCGAGATGGCCTCGCTCGCCGCCGATGCCTGCATGCGGCTCAACCGCGCGGTGATCGCGCTCGCCGACAAGCAGCGCACCGGCGGAGATCATCGCCCTGTGCAAGGAGATCGACGCGATCGAATCCGACGGCGACCGCGTCGAGCGCCAGGCCGTCACCAGGCTTTTCGACGGCGGCGGCAGTCCCTGGACGGCGATCAGGATGCGGGAGTTCTATGCGCTCCAGGAAAGCGTCCTCGACTGCTGCGAGGACGCCGCCAAGACGATCGAAGAGATCCTGATCGAGAACTCCTGAGGCCGTCGCGATGGAAGGTCTCACCATCAGCATGTGGGCGCTGGCGCTGCTGGTCGCGGTGGCGATCGCATTCGACTTCATGAACGGCTTTCACGACGGCGCGAACTCCATCTCCACCATCGTCGCGACCGGCGCGCTGACGCCCAAGCAGGCGGTGCTCTTCGCGGCGGCCTTCAACTTCGCCGCGCTCTGGGTCTTCCAGCTCAAGGTCGCGGCGACGATCGGCAAGGGCACGGTCGACCCGTCCTTCGTCGACCACTACGTGATCTTCGGCGCCCTCGCGGGGGCGCTGGCCTGGAACGTCGTCACCTGGTACTACGGCATCCCGTCGTCGTCGTCGCACGCGCTGATCGGCGGGCTGGTCGGGGCGACGATGGCCAAGGCGGGGTCGGCCGCGCCGATCGTCTGGGACGGCTTCGGCAAGATCCTGCTGTTCATCGTGATCTCGCCCTTCGTCGGCTTCATGCTCGGCGGGCTGCTGATGGTGCTGGTGGCCTGGGTGTTCCGAAACCGGTCGCCGCATCAGGCGGCGAAATGGTTCAAGAGCGCGCAGATCGCGGCCGCCGCGGCCTACAGCCTGGGCCACGGCGGCAACGACGCGCAGAAGACCATCGGCATCATCTGGCTGCTGCTGATCTCCGCCGGCGCGGCCACGACCGACGTGAAGACGCTGCCGAACTGGGTGATCTACGCCTGCTATCTCGCGATCGCCTGGGGCACGTACCTGGGCGGCTGGCGGATCGTCAAGACGATGGGCTCGAAGATCACCCGGCTCACATCGGTGAGCGGTTCCTGCGCCTCCATGGGCGGCGCCATCAGCCTGGGCCTGGCCACGCTGGGGGGCATCCCGGTGTCGACGACGCACACCATCACCGGCGCCATCGTCGGTGTGGGCACCGCGCAGGACGTGAAGGCCGTGCGCTGGGCGATCACCTTCAATCTGGTCGTGGCCTGGGTGCTGACGATTCCCGCGGCGGGGCTGATCGCGGCCGCCTTCTGGGCCCTCGGGCGCAGCTTCCTGTAGCGGCCGCTGCGGCAGGAACCACGAACCATCCATCGATCCGTTTCCGGCCAGCGAGGCTCCCATGTTCAGCAACGTGATGCCCAAGCGCAGTGCGTACTTCGACCTGCTGGCATCGCACACCGATCGCTTGATGGCCGGCGCCAATGCCACGCTGCGCCTGATCACCGGCCTCGGGCAGCCGAATGCGTCCACCGAAGCGCTCATCGAGGAGGTGCACCAGAGCGAGCGCAGCGGCGACAAGATCAAGGCGGAGCTGATCCGCCTCCTCTACGAATCGTTCACGACGCCGATCAACCGCGACCAGCTGCACACGCTGGCGCGCGACCTCGATCGGGTGCTCGACGAACTGCAGCACGTCGCCAACGCCGTCGGCTCGTACCGCATCGACGACGCGACCGCCGAGGCGCGCGCCATGGCCTCGTTCTGCGCCGATGCCTGCGTGCGCCTGAACCGCGCGGTTGTCGCGCTGGCCGACAGGGGCCGCGGCAAGGAGACCGTCGATCTGTGCCAGGAGATCGAGCGCATCGAGTCCAAGGCCGACAAGCTCCGGCAGAAGGCCGTCAGGAAGCTGTTCGAGGACGAAGGCGACGACGCCGCCGTGTGGCGTGCCATCAAGATGCTGGAGCTGTATTCGCTGCTCGAGACCGTGATCGACTCCTGCAAGCGCGCGGCGAAGACGATCGAGGAAATCCTGATCGAGAACGCATGAGCGTGCGTGGACTTGCCCGCTCCGCGGGCGCGCAGGTTGCGAAAGTGCGAAACCACGGGCCCGGCCGCCCCAAGGGCGAATACCGGAGTGCGCAGCACGAAGGTAGTCCAGTGAGCGGCGCGCGGGCAAGACGCCTCGAACGCACCCCTGCGGCCCCCCTGGCGGCAGCCGTCACATGAGCGATCCGGCCCCTTCCTCTTCGCCCGCCAGCCCGGCACCGGGCCGGCTCGCGCGCACACCGCAGGCCGCCGATCGGACCGGCTTTGGCCGCTGGCTGCCCGGAGTGCTTGTGCTGCGCGGATATCAGGCGGCCTGGCTGCGGCACGACGTCGCGGCCGGTCTGGTGCTGACCACGATCCTGGTGCCGGTCGGCATCGCCTACGCGGTCGCGTCCGGCGTGCCCGGCATCTACGGGCTCTACGCGACCATCGTCCCGCTGCTCGCCTACGCGCTGTTCGGTCCGAGCCGGATCCTGGTGCTGGGCCCGGACTCGTCGCTCGCCGCCGTCATCCTCGCCGTCGTGCTGCCGCTGTCCGGCGGCGACCCGCTTCGCGCCGTCGCCCTCGCGGGAATGATGGCGGTCGTGTCGGGGACGGTGTGCATCGTGGCCGGCGCCGCGCGCCTGGGTTTCGTCACCGAGCTCCTGTCCAAGCCGATCCGCTACGGCTACATGAACGGGATCGCGCTGACCGTGCTGGTGAGCCAGCTGCCGAAGCTCTTCGGCTTTTCGGTCGCGGGCGATGACCCGCTGCTCAAGGTGTGGGCTTTCGCTCAGGGGGTGCTCGACGGCAGAACGAACTGGACGGCGCTGGCGGTCGGCGCGGGGACGCTGGCGGTGATCCTTCTGCTCAAGGGCAGCACGCGGGTGCCCGGGATCCTGGTCGCCGTGGTCGGCGCGACCGTCGTCGTCGGTGCGCTGGGCCTTGCGGAGCGCGCGGACGTGGCGGTCCTCGGTCCGCTCCCGCAGGGCCTGCCGGCGTTCGCCGTCCCGTGGATCACGCGCGCCGACATCGCCCCGGTCCTGCTCGGCGGTCTTGCGGTCGCGCTGGTTTCGTTCGCCGACACCAGCGTGCTCTCGCGCACGTACGCAGCGCGGACCGGCACCCGTGTCGACCCCAACCAGGAGATGGTGGGGCTCGGGGTGGCCAACCTGGCTGCCGGATTCTTCCAGGGCTTCCCCATCAGCAGCAGCTCGTCGCGCACCCCCGTGGCGGAGGCCGCCGGCGCCAGAACCCAGGTGGCCGGCGTGGTCGGCGCAGCGTCGGTCGCGCTGCTGCTCGTGGTGGCGCCGGACCTGCTGCGGCACCTGCCCGACGCCGCGCTGGCCGCCGTCGTGATCGCCTCGGCCATCGGCCTCATCGAGGTCGCCGACCTGCGGCGCATCTATCGCATCCAGCGGTGGGAATTCTGGCTGTCCATCGGCTGCCTTGCCGGCGTGGCCCTGCTGGGGGCGATCCCGGGCATCGGCCTCGCGATCGTCATCGCGATCATCGAATTCCTGTGGGACGGCTGGCGCCCGCACTCCGCGGTGCTGGGACGCGTCGAGGGCGTCAAGGGCTATCACGACGTCGCGCGCTATCCCGATGCCCGCAGGATTCCCGGCCTCGTCCTGTTCCGCTGGGATGCGCCGCTGTTCTTCGCCAACGCCGAGCTGTTCCAGGAGCGCGTGCGGGACGCGGTGGCGAGCTCGCCGACGCCGGTGCGCCGGGTGGTCGTCGCGGCGGAGCCGGTCACCAGCGTGGACGTGACCGCCGGCGACATGCTGGCCGAGCTCGACGAGACCCTGCGCGCGGCCGGCATCGAGCTGTGCTTCGCCGAGATGAAGGATCCCGTCAAGGACAAGCTGAAGCGCTTCGGGCTGCTCGCCCGCTTCGGCGAAGCGGATTTCTTCCCCACCGTGGGTGCCGCGGTTGGCGGCTATCTCGACACGCACGCGGTGGATTGGGTGGACTGGGAAGAGCGCGATGCGCCGACCGGCCCGCTGCGAGGCGGTTGACCCGTCAGCCTCGAAGGTGAACTGCGCGGCGTGGAGGATTGCCTGATGTTCGACGTGCTTGCCCAGGTCGCGCAATGGGTTCGGGCGACCCCCGATGCGGTGGCCGTCGATGCCGGCGACCGCCGTATCAGCTATCGGGAACTGGACCGGCGCGCGGCGGCGGTGGCGCAGGCCCTGGGCCACGCCGGGTGCACTGCGGGCAGCCTGGTCGCGGTGTGGATCGCGGACCGGGCCACGCTCGTCGGCGTGATGCTGGGGGTGCTGCGCGCCGGCGCCGTCTTCATCCCGCTTGACGCCGATGCCGCGGACGAGCGGTTGCGGCAGCGGCTCGCGTGGTTGCGCCCCGGGTTCCTGATTTACGAAGCGAACGCGCGGGACGTGGCGCTGCGGCACGCTGCCGCCGTCGCCCACTGCGTCGGCGTCGCTGTCCCGGAAGACGATGCGCACCACCCAGCCGGCAGCGAGCCGGCCCCGCGCCCCTCGGCAACGGCTCCTGCGTACATCTACTTCACCTCCGGCTCGGCGGGGCAACCGAAGGGAGTCGTCGGCTCGCTGCGCGCGCTGGGGGACCGGATCGCCTGGGAGATCGAAACGTGCCGGGTCCGCCCCGGAACCCGCGTCAGCCAGCTCGTCACGCCGACGTTCGATCCGTGGTTTCGCGACGTCTTCGTGCCGCTGTGCGCTGGCGGCACGATCTGCATCCCGCCGGAGCGTCCGTTCCGGCTGGAACCGGAACGCCTGCTCGCGTGGCTGCGCGATGCGCGCATCGAGCTCGTGCACTGCGGACCGACGCTGCTGAACGCGCTGCTGAGCACCCCGGCCCGAATTCGCCGCCTGCCTTCGCTGCGCACGGTGCTGTCGTCGGGTGAGACGCTGCACGTGTCGCTGGTCAGGCGCTGGCGCCGCCGGTTCGGCCGGCAGGTGGAACTCGTGAATCTCTACGGTCCCACCGAGGCGACGATGATCCAGTTCTGGCATCGGGTCGAGGCGGCCGATGAGCGGCGGGCGTTCATTCCGGTCGGCCGTCCATTGCCCGGCGTGAAGGTGCGGCTGGTCGACGACGCCGGCGCGCCCTGCGTTCCGGGCGCGGCGGGAGAGATCCTCATCGGCGGGCCGGCGCTGAGCCTCGGGTATCACGACGATGAGGCGCAGACTGCGAAGTCGTTCGTGCGGGTCGGCAGCGAGGGCGGCGAAGTCTACTACCGCACCGGCGACCAAGGCAGCGAATTTCAGCCCGGCTGCTACCGCCTGTTGGGGCGCGTCGACGACCAGGTGAAGATTCGCGGCGTTCGCGTCGAGCCGCGCGAAGTCGAGGACGCGCTGATCGGGTACCCGCTGGTGGCGGCGTGCGCGGTGGTGGCGCGGCCGGTGCACGATGGCGAGCTGTCGCTGGTCGCCTACGTCGTTCCCGAGACCGAGTACCCGCCGGCGGCGCCGGAGATGCGCGCCTATCTGCGGGAGCGGTTTCCGCCCGAATGCCTCCCGGCGGCCTTCGTGCTGCTGAAGGCGCTGCCGCTGTCCGCGAACGCAAAGGTCGACCGCGCTCGCCTGCCCGACCCCGGCGACGTGCCTGCCGCGCACGCGCCGGTGTCGGCGCCGCCGCGCACCGCCGTCGAGGCCGCGCTCGCCGGGCACTGGGCCGCGATCCTGGGGTTGCCCGCGGTCGGCGTGCACGATCACTTCCTCGACGTCGGCGGACATTCGCTGAGCGCGATGCGCCTCGTCGCCGCGCTGAGCGAGGCGGGCGTCGGCGATTTGTCCCTGCGCGAGGTGCTCGATCACCCGACCGTGGCGACGCAAGCCGCGCTGGTGGAGGCGCGCGCGACGGAGGCGCCGCGGACGCGGGACGGCGCGGAGGCGGTCGTGGCCACCGCCCTGCCTCGTCCGCAGGCGGATGAAGAAGGCTTCGGCTGTCCGCAACGGGCCTCATCGCTCTTCGGGCGCCGGCCGTGCAACCTCGTGATGGTCGTCGGCGCGGATGACGATCGCGACACCTTCGCGCGGGTCGCGCGCGATGTCGCCGAAGTCGACCCCGCGGTCCGCGCCTTCGTCGTCGACGACGCGGCAGGCTGGGACGCGGATCTGCCGCCGGGTCCGACGCTGGTCTTCTCGCCTGCGGTGCTCCGGCATCGTCCGGCGCGGCCGGCAACCGTGTGCTGCGGCTATCCGCTGCCGAAGAGCGAGGAATACCGGGTCCTCGAGCGGAGCGGAATTCCGGTGGCTCGCTGGATCGCGCTCGACGAGGGGCGGGCGCCCGACCTGTCTAGCTTCGGCAGCTACGTCGTACGCAAGCCGGACGTTGGCGCGAAGGGCGCAGAGATCCGCATCGTGCGCCGCGACCGGGTGCGCTGGAAACCCGTCGTGACCGCGGCCGCCGGTCCCAGCCCGCGGCTGCTGGTGCAGGAGTTCGTCTACACGGGGCCGTGGCCGGTGAGCTACCGCGTCAACACGCTGTTCGGCCGGGTGCTGTACTCGCTGGTCATCACGGCGAACCGGGCGCGCGCGGCGTTGCGCGGGCCCGAGGACTTCGCTGCGCGCGGCAGCGGAGGCCAGTCGGTGTCGATCGTCTCCAACGCGCGCGACTCGTCGGCCGCGTACTGCATGGACGCGCAGATCATCCAACTCGGCGAACGCGCCGCGCGGGCCTTTCCGGACATACCGATGCTGGGCGTGGACATCCTGAGGAACGCGCTCACCGGAGAACTGGTCGTGACCGAGGTGAACTCGCTGGGCCACAACTGGAATTTCGGCCCTGCGTTCGTCGCGACCTATGGCGTCGACATCGCCCGCCAGTTCGACGGCCTGCGCAAGGCGGCATACCTGCTGGCCGAGGAGACGCAGCGGCGGGCGGGCCCGGCCGGTGTTGAGGACGACAGCATGTCTTCCCGCAGTCATGCCGCGGCGCCCTGATTGCGCGGCGTTCCCGGCGCGGATGCATTCGAAATCGCGCACTGGAATCCGTCCGCGCCGCCGGCGGCGCTTGCATTCCGTAGCGAATGCGTCCAATTTTGGCGCTGCCCCGTTCCTCCCGTATCCTTGAGTCTCACCCGCGCTGCCGCGGGCGGACCCGTCGGCGCCGCAGCCGCGAACCGACCACCCTCCGGTGCCACCGCGCCGGCCAGCCAGGAGACCGACCGTGAACCAGCTAGATTTTTCGAACCGTACTGCCGTCGTGACCGGCGGTGCCACCGGCATCGGCTTCGCCATCGCCCAGCGCCTCGTGATGAGCGGCGCCCGCGTCGCCCTGTGGGACCGCGACGCCGCCATGCTGGCGACCGCGCAGTCCGCATTGGGCAAGGACACCGTCGTGCAGACGCTCGACGTCGCGGATGCGGCCGCGGTGGAGCGCGCCGCGGCCGCCGCCGAGGTGGCGCTGGGCCGCATCGATGTGCTCGTCTGCTCAGCCGGCATCGCCGGGCCCAACCACACGACGTGGGAGTATCCGCTCGACGCGTGGCGGCAGGTGATCGACGTCAACCTCAACGGCCTGTTCTACTGCAACCGCGCGGTGGTGCCGGTGATGCGGAAGCGCGACTACGGGCGCATCGTCAACATCGCGTCGATCGCCGGCAAGGAAGGCAATCCGACCGCGTCGGCCTACAGCGCGTCGAAGGCGGGCGTGATCGGGCTCACCAAGTCGCTGGGCAAGGAGCTCGCGAAGACCGGCATCCGCGTCAACTGCGTCACGCCCGCCGCCGTGCGCACGGCGATCTTCGACCAGATCTCGCAGCAGCATATCGACTTCATGCTCTCGAAGATCCCGCTCGGGCGCTTCGGCGGCGTCGACGAGATCGCCGCGATGGTGTGCTGGCTCGCGAGCGAGGAGTGCTCGTTCTCGACCGGCGCGGTGTTCGATCTCTCGGGTGGGCGCGCGACGTATTGACTCATCCGACGGTTGAGCGGGGAAAGGCCCACAGGCCCAGCCGACCGTGCGATTCGATGGGGCCGGTCGGGCCATAGGATCGAAGTTGCGAAGCGAGGTGCGCAATGGGTGGACTGACAATTCTCATCATCATTTTCGTTTCCATCGTCGCTGCTTGGCTCGGCTTGCGGGCCTATGGGCGCTCGCGCCGGCCAGCAGCGGAGGCCAATGGCAAGAGCAAGACTGCCGAGCGAGCTGAACCATGGGGCGTCCGGATACATGCCGCAAGCAGGGAGCGCGCCTGTCCGCAAGTTCAGGAAATTCTCGGGAAGGAGTACCCCCTTGAGGGCAAGCCGGAGCTGCCGTTGGCAAACTGCGCCAATCCGCACCAATGCCAATGCGGCTACACCAAACTGTTTGACCGTCGCCAAGAGGACAGGCGCTCGGGTCAAGACCGGCGAGCGGCCGGCCTGCGGTTCGAGCCGGACAAACCACCCCGTCGTTCCGGCAAAGACCGACGCAAGAAGATAGACTGGTATTAGCGGGAGTTTGAGTCTCTGCAAGACTGGTGACCTTCTCTCTCGCGGCCCGACGCGCCAGCGCAGACAGGCGAATGGGCATATCTGGAGGACACGCGATGACCGATGACAAGAAAGAAGCACACCACCAGCCGCCGGCCACCGTCACCATCGAGGTGCCGATATTCATCCGTGACGCCCTCCGCCTCTTGTCGGAAGAAACAGGCAACACCGAGGCCGATATACTGGCGGAGGCGGTCAACGCCTACATGATGAAGGCCAGGGACACGCGATGAACGGAGTCTTGCAGCCCCCTGGAGCGCCGGCGGCGACCTGTTCTTGGCAGGCAGGAACAGCGCGGCGGCATGAGATATGCTCCAGTCTTGCGCGATAAGCCGTTTGCTGCCCGGGCTCCAGGACGCCATCACGCTTGGGCGGCCGGGATTGCAAACTCGGAGCCTACGATGAAGCCACTTCCCGAGATCGATCTTTCCGCCCTCAACGGAACAGCAGGCAAAGAAAAGGCCGAGCAGAAGACCACGTCGGATCGGGTCGAAATTCCCGCTGATCGAGCATGGGCCAAGCAGCGCAAAGCAAGTCCGCTGAACACGCTTCTGGCCACTACGGCCCGATGGGCCGAATCCCTGCCACCAGACGTCAAGCCGCTGGCGCTGATGACACAATTTCCTCGACTTGCCAACATGGCGGCTGCCAGCTGGACGAATGCCGCCGCCTTCAATGACTTCCTGGAAGTCCTGCTCGTTGACCGCCGAGGGGGGCGGCAGGGATTCTCCCCGAGATACTGCTGGAGCTCCAGCAACTGCGCACGTATTACTTCTACGGCTGGTACAAGTCCAGGACAGGCATTTCAATCTATCGGGACGGACCACCGGAAGCGCTGAGCTACGTGTGACGCTCGCGCGCTTGCCGGCACTGCGGGCGCGAACGTCCGGCCCCTGCACAAGCAGGTGCCTAGCCGCGATGGTGTGTTGGCTCGCGAGCGAGGAGTGCTCGTTCTCGACCGGCGCGGCGTTCGATCTCTCTGGCGGCCGCGCGACGCATTGACTGACCCGACGGGCCGTCACAGCGGCCGTATGTCAATCTCCTGCGTGTTGGGGTGCGGCGCGAACACCCGGTCGGGAATCCGCTGCGGTTTCACCGGCACAGCGTTCCAGAGAAGCGCGGGCAGACCCGACAGATGCTCAAAGTAGTAGTGCTGGAGTGCCTCCAGCTCGTTCTTCACATCGGACGGGAATCCCTTGCGGGCCTTGCGCCGTTCGACGAGGAGGCTCTGGAAATGGAGGCGCGTGTATTCGCAGTGCGGCCACAGGTTGCCAATCCGGTTGACGATCCGCGGATACAGTTGTGCCGTCGCCATGGGACGAACATCGGCCGGCAGCGTAGCGAGCCATTTGAACGTGCGGTCTTGCAGCACATTGTCGGTCGCATCCACGGGACGGCGCACGGCCTGCCAATCGGACGGTGTGCCGCTCTCGATCGTAGACCCAGGGCTCAATTCGGTGCGGCGAAGAGCGGGTTGCAATGAAGGGGGCACGGATCTCCTCGACAAAGGATGAAGGACAAAGCTCCGTTCCGAAACCGGGACGTTCGAAGTTGTAGTGTTCAATCGGCCTTTGGGCGCCACGACTGGCCAAGACGGGCAAAGCAATAATCATGCTAATTTGCTCGTACCGGCCGATCGCGCCATTTTGCCTGCTTGTCCGTCAACTACTTGGTGTTGGACGACGGTCGCGATGCCTGTCGATCCAAAGAGAGCGAGGAAAGTCACGCCTGACGAATTGCGGCACCGTCCACCGGAGTTGGGCAACCACACCGCGGCTGAAGGCGTCGGGCTGGCGTACGGGCGCCTTGGGGCGGTCATACTCCGCCCTATGTAGTGACTGATCTGACCTACCTTCTGTATCCTCATCTCGCTACTGTTCGTCGTCCGGACAACCCAAGGGGAGATCGCATGCGCGTGTTTCGCAAGAACTACTTCGTCAATCCTCGCCTCCAGGTGCCATTGATCCTGGGGGCCAACGTCCTTGCCCTGATTTCGGTCGCGCTGATCCTGACCCTGAACGCCTATACCCAGGCGCACCTGCAGAACTACATGTTTTCCCTCAATCTTCCATCGGACCATCCCTTCTCGGAACTCCTGAAGCAGCGCGAGGCGGACTATGGCCGGATGTGCCTGCTGATCGGGATCATCCAGTTCGCGCTCTTCAACGCCACCGCGATCTTCATGGCCCATCGAATCGCGGGGCCGCTCTATCGCCTGGAGCGCCATCTCCTGGAGGTGGGGGGGGGCAAGGAGCCCAAGGACGTGAAATTCAGGAAGGGCGACCTGTACCAGCCTCTAGCCGAAGCGTCCAACAAGGTTCTGGCGCGACTGAGGGAAAGCGCGAGCAAGCACTGAGCGCGGCCGTTGCCGGCGCAAGTGCAGCCTGCGCAACGGCACCACGTCGCCGCGAGCAAGCTGCGGCTGACGCGCTGGTTCCCGTCCCGGCAGCTTCTCACCCAGGTCAAGAACAATGTCTTCGCACTGGAGCTCCAGCGCCAGGTCGGGGCGTGCTATCGCACCGCTTGGCCAAATCGGATGGTTCTGCTGAACCGCTGATCGGCGCACTACTACCTATTGTCCGGAGCTTGCGGAAGCTGGAGGTGCTTCCAGTTATATTGCACAAATAGAACCCAAATCCGCAATGCGCAATCTCGCCACGATGAACCCGATGAACAGAAGGCGGAGCTCCGGCTTCACGCTCATGGAGCTGATGATCGTTCTTGTCGTGGTTGCGATCCTGGCCGCCATCGCCATTCCCAGCTACCGGCAATTCGTCATGCGTGGCAATCGCGCGGCGGCGGAAGGGGCGATGATGGACATCGCCAATCGCGAGCAGCAGTTCTTCCTCGCCAACCGCCTCTATACCGAGAGTTTGTCGACGACCGGTCTGAATTACGCCATCCCAGACGAGGTCAGACCCAATTACGATTCCGTGATCGTCACTGATACGAGCCTGTCGCCTTGTACGCCCGCGCCTTGCTTCACGATCACGTTCACGGCCAAGGACTCCCAGCTGGGTGACGGCGACCTCGTCCTCAATAGCTCCGGCGTCAAGACCCGGGCGGGTGACCCGGCCAAATGGTGACGCAACGGGACATGCGGCGCACGGGGCTCGAGCGGGGCACCACGATGCTCGAAGTGCTGGTCGCGATCGTCGTGCTCACCGTCGGCCTGCTGGGGTTGGCCGGGTTGCAGTCGCGGCTGCAGGTTTCCGAGATCGAGGCCTACCAGCGGTCGCAAGCGGTGATGCTGGTCAACGACATGGCGAGCCGCATGGCGGCCAACCGCCACAACGCGTCGGATTACACGACCTCATCTGCGCTCGGGGCGAGCTGCCCCACCGACACGTCGAGCCAGGCCAACATCGACAAGAAGGCGTGGTGCGAAGCGATCCAGGGCGCGGCAGAGGTCAACAGCGCCTCGGTCAAGGTCGGCACCTTGGTCAACGGCCGCGGGTGCATCGAACTGCTGTCCGGGAACGAGTACATCGTCATGGTCGTCTGGACGGGGTTGGTCCAGCATGCGGCTCCCCCGAACCTCGGTTGCAGCCTCGGTCAGGATCAGAAGTACGGCGCGACAGGGCGTGTCGTCGCGACGCTGGTCAAGGCGCCCTCTCTATGATTCCCATGATTCGCAGCGGCGCAAGCGTGCCCTACGGCCACGGGCCTCGGCTGCGCGGGCGCGGGTTCACGCTCGTGGAGCTGATGGTCTCCATCTCCGTTGGCTTCCTGGTCACGCTGGCGGCGCTGGCGGTGTTCCTGAACGCCAGCCGGGCGAACCGGGAGATGTCCAAGACCGGCGATCAGGTCGATGCCGCCCGCTCGGCGATGCAGGTGCTCAAGGACGACATCGTCCACGCGGGGTTCTGGGGTGCCTACGTGCCAACGTTCGACGACGTGACGGCCTCGGGGGTGCCCGGCGATACACCGACGGCGGTGCCGAACCCCTGCCTCCCCTACAGCACCGCCAATTGGAATGCTGCCTACGTCAACGGGCTGCTGGGCATTCCCGTGGAGAGCTACGATCCGACGGGAGCAACCTTCAATTGCAGCGGCATCGTCCTCAGCCGGCAGGCGAATACCGACATTCTCGTGGTCCGCCACGCGGCGACCTGCGTCGCCGGCGCCGCGGGGTGTCCGGCGGCCGTCCCCAACGCGATCTACTTCCAGACTTCGCTGTGCGACAACGAGCTCAATGCGTCCCCGCCGTATCGCTACGTGCTGGCGCAGATGCCCGCGTCATCGCCCGACACGGTGTTCCCGCTGAAGAACCGCGGATGCACGGGAGTCCCGCCAACGACGGTGGGCACGATTGCCGACAAGCGGAAGTTCGTGTCCACGATCTATTACGTCCGCGACTACGCGAACACGGCGGGAGACGGCATCCCGACGCTGATGCGCGCGCAGTTCGACCTTTCGGGAACAACCCCGGCGTTCGTCGCCGCGGTGCCGCTGATCCAGGGCCTGCAGGGATTCCGCGTCGAGCTGGGCATCGACAGCCTGAGCAAGACCGGCGCGGCCGTCGACTACACCGCGGCCACGAACTGGACCGATCCGGCCAACAGGGACACGGCCACCAACCGCGGCGACGGCAACCCCGATGGCGACTACGTCCGATGCTCCCCGAATTGCACCGCGGCGCAACTGCGCGACGTGGTGACCGTCCGGATCCACCTGCTCGCTCGCGCGGAATCGAAGACGTTCGATTACACCGATAGCAAGACCTACTACCTTGGGTCGACCACGATGGGTCCCTTCAACGACCAGTACAAGCGCCGCGTCTTCTCGACCACCATGCGCCTCAACAATACGTCCGGCCGGAGGGAAATGCCTTGAAGCCGACCGCCTTCCGACGGGCCCAGCGCGGCGTGACGCTGGTGATCGCGCTGATCATGCTGGTCGTAATCACGGTCATGGTGGTGTCGGCGTTCTTGCTCAGCACGACTAACCTTCGTGGTGCCGGCAACATGCAGTACCGGGAGCAGGCGATTGCGGCCGCCAATTTCGTGATCGACCGGGAGATCGAGGGCTCGTTCTACCTTACGCCGGCGACGGTGGCGGCCGTGGTGGGGTCCACGAGCGACGTGGACATCGACAATGACGGGACCGACGACTTCCGGGTGACGATTGCCGGTCTCTCGTGCATCAAGGCGACCAAGTCGACGGCCAGCGCGGTGAGCAGCGTCACGCTGCCGACATCGATGACGTTCATCGCGACCTACGACTCCGTGTGGGACTTCAACGCGACCGTCGCCGACGCGTCGACGTTCAGCACCGGCACGGCCGTCAACGTCCACCAGGGGATTCGCGCGCACCTCACGCAGGCGCAATGCGATTTGGTCTGTCCGCCGTCGGCGGGAACGCCGTGCTCCTAACTCAAGTATCGGATGGTCAACCATGAAGAAGCCACTGTTCCACAGCCTGTTCGCCATCGTATTGCTGTTCGCCCAGCAGTCGTCCCGGGCCGAGGACATCGACCTCTTCGTCGGGAGGGCGGCCGGGACCAACAGCACTCCGAACGTCCTGTTCATCCTCGACTCGACGGGGAACTGGAGCACGCCGTTCACCGCGGAGATAGCGGCGCTGAAGGGCACGTTCGACGCCATGGCGGTCAACGCCGACGGCACGGCCAAGTTCAACGTCGGGATCATGATGTTCGCAGAAAGCCCCCGGAAGGGCGGCTACGTGCGGGCCGCCATCCGGCCGATGAACGCGACCAACAAGGGGCTGTACTCGGCGTTGATCAACAGCCTCGACAAGAACGTCGATCAGGGCGCCGACGCCTTGTACGCGTACACGATGGCGGAAGCCTACCGGTACTTCGGTGGGATGCAGGGCGTGATAGGCCCGCTCGAGCCAAAACGCGACTACCACAACAACAACATCGACAAACGGCCCAAGACGTACCCGGCGTCGAACAACGTCTACGCGCTTTCCGGCAACGCGTTTACCGACGCGGCCGACCAGATCTACGACAAGCCGGCCACGGTGGTCGACTGCGCCTACAACTACATCATCTACATCAGCAACGGCAAGGTCGACTCGAGCGACAAGGAGGGGACGTCGCCGCAGTGCAGTGCCAGTGACCTCACCAAGTGCACGGCGCAGGATCTGCTCACCCTCGCGGGCGGGGACATCGCCCGCATCCCCATCAACCCGTCCGGCGAAGCGAACAACATGAGCGACGAATGGGCCCGCTTCATGAGGACGAGCCCGCTCGGCGTGCGGACCTTCACGATCGACGTAGGCACGCCCGATGCCGCGCACACCGCGCTGCTGAAGAGCATGGCCACCGTAAGCGAGGGCCACTACTTCTCGGCTGCGGCGACGACCACCGACATCACGAATGCGATCCAGGACGCGCTGACGATGATCCAGTCCGTCAACAGCGTGTTCGCGTCGGTCACGCTGCCGGTCGCCGTCGGGACGACGGAGAACTTCCGGAACCAGGTGTTCATCGGCATGTTCCGACCCGATGCCAACGCCTTCCCTCGCTGGTTCGGCAACCTGAAGCAGTACCGGGTTGGCAAAAACGCAGACAAAGCGCTCGACCTCCTCGATGCCAGCGCCACCTCGGCCATCAATGAGGACAACGGGTTCATCGCGGACTGCGCGCGCAGCTACTGGACGCCCGGCGCCGGCGACGAACTATCCCCTGGCGAGTGGGCCTCGATGCCGGTGCTGAACTGCAAAGACCTGCCGAACTCGGGGCCTTACAACTACCCGGATGGGCCAATGGTGCAGAAGGGCGCGCAGGCCTACATGCTGCGGAAGGACACGGCGCGCACGGTCAAGACCTGTTCCACGACCGGCGCGTCGTGCGGGTCGCTGGTTGACTTCAACACCATCAACAGCACCCCGACGCAGTTGGACCTAGGCGCGGGCTCCTCTGGCGAACGCAACGCGTTGATCAACTGGGCGATCGGCATCGACGTCGACGATCAGAACGGGGACGGCATCACGACGGGCCAGATGCGGCTGTCCGAGCACGGCGACGTCGTGCACGCGCGCCCAGCGGCGGTGGCATTCGGCACGACCACCGATCCGCAGGTCGTGGTCTTCTACGGCGGCAACGACGGCATGCTGCGGGCGGTCAACGGCAACCGGACCGACCTCACCGACGTCACCAGCACGATCGGCTCGAAGATCGCGGGAAGCGAGCTGTGGGCGTTCATGCCGCCGGAGTTCTACAAGAACATCAAGCGCCTGCGCGACAACACGACGCAGATCAGCTTCCCCGGCAATACCGACGGGACGCCGACGCCGCTGCCGAAGCCGTACGGAATCGACGGGCCGATCGTCGCCTTCAAGGACACGAACAAGACCTTCATCTACACCCCGATGCGCCGCGGCGGCCGCGCCATGTACGCGTTCAGCATGGCCAGCGCGACCGCGAGCCCAGCTCTGGAGTGGAAGATCGGCTGCGGCGACAACTTCTCGGGCTACGGCGTGACCGTCGACACCAACTGCAAGAGCGGCTGGACTTCGATCGGGCAAACCTGGTCGGCGCCGACACTGCTGACGGCCACAGGCTACCCCGGCACCGGAACCCCGAATCCGCTGCTGATCTTCGGCGGTGGGTACGACACCTGCCACGACGTCGACTCGAGCGGCGGCTGCGCATCGCCCGCGAAAGGCAACAAGATCTACCTGGTCGATGCGCGGACCGGGACCCAGGTGCAGACTTTCGACACCGACAACAGCGTGATCGCCGACCTGACCGTCGTTCGCGACGAAAACGGGCGCGCGAGCTACGTCTACGCGGCCGACCTCGGTGGCAGCGTCTACCGGATTTCCGGCGACAGCGGTGCGCCGATCGGAGCGAAGCCCCCCGCAACTTCTGGCGGCTGGACGATCACTAAGATCGCGAGCCTCGGCGGGACCGGAACCGACAACCGGAAGTTCATGTTCGCCCCGGACGTGGTCAGCGTCAACGGCGGCTACGCGATCCTGCTGGGCTCGGGGGACCGGGAGAAGCCGCTCCTCGGCTATTCTTACGCGGCGGCGGTGAACAACTACTTCTTCATGCTGCAGGACATGCCGGGTGTCAACAACTGGCTCGTCAACGGATGCGGCCCTAGCACCACATATCTGTGCCTCACTTCGCTAACGCCGATCACCGGCGCCAGCCCCGACGCGGCCAGCGTCTCGCCCAAGGGCTGGTACCTGTCACTCAAGAACAACGAGCAGGTCGTAACCTCGGCGATCACGGTGTTCAACACGGTGACCTTCAGCACGCACCGGCCGTCGGGATCGACGCCACCGGAGCCCGGCGCGAAGGCGATAGCCGCCTGCGGCAACGACCTCGGCACCGCGAAGAGCTACAGCGTCAACTACGCCAACGCGGCGCCGGCAGGCGGCGCGACATCGCGGTCGCAGCTGATCACCGGCGGCGGGCTGCCGCCGTCGCCCGTGTCGGGCATGCTGACGTTGGACGATGGCAGCACCGTGCCATTCCTGTTCGGCGCCGGACCCATTCCGCTGAGGCCCACGGAGCCTACGCCATTGAGCAACCTGACCCGACCGAAAGGACGGGTCTACTGGAACATCCAGAAGTGACGGCAGTCCGCCGCTTGCGAAGCGGGGCCCCGGGCGCGCGGTGCGCGCATCCGCCGCGGGGGCGCGGCTTCACGCTGATCGAGCTGATGGTCACGATCGTGGTCGTCGCGGTGTTGCTGACGATCGCTGTGCCTTCGATGAGGGAGTTCATACTCAGCAGCACACTGACTTCGTACGCGAACGACGTGGTGGCGAGCACGCATCTTGCGCGCAGCGAAGCGTTCAAGCGCAACATCCCGGTGTCGATGTGCGTGTCCGCGAACGGCACGTCCTGCACGACCGGCAACTGGAGCCAGGGGTGGGTCGTGTTCCTCAATCCCAATCGCAACGCCACGATCGATGCCGGCGACACGATCCTCCAGCGACGCCAGGTGCCGTCCGGCACGGGATTGAGCATCACGTCGACGGGCGGTGCCACGCTGCACTTCGACCCGACCGGCGTCGACGTGACGGAGACGACGGTGACGATCTGCCAGAACACTCCGACCGCGGGATCGCAGGAACGGGTCGTGACGATGTCGGCGACGGGGCGGACTTCCGTCACGAAAACGACCACCGGAAGCTGCACCTAGCTTTTCGGCAGGCCTTGCAGGGTCGACGGTCAACGCACCGCCAGCATGATCTTGCCGATGTGCTGGCTCGACTCCATCAGCGCGTGCGCCGCGGCGGCCTCCGCCAGCGGGAACACGCGGTGGATGACGGGCTTCAGCTCGCCGCGCGCGAAGAGCGGCCACACCTTCGCCCGCAGCGATTGCGCGATCTCCACCTTGCGCGCATGCGGACTCGCACGCAGCGTCGAGCCGGTCACGGTGAGCCGCCGCACCATGATCGGACGCCAGTCGATCTCGGCGCGCCCGCCGCCGAGGAAGCCGATGAACACCAGCCGACCGTCCAGGGCGAGGCACTTGAGATTCTTCGGAATGTAGTCGCCGCCCACCATGTCGAGGACGAGGTCCACGCCGCGCTTGCCCGTGATCCGCGCGACCTCCGCGACGAAGTCCGCGCTGCGGTAGTTGATTGCGTGATCGGCGCCGATCGCACGGCAGAACGCCGCCTTGTCGTCGCTGCCGACCGTGGTGATGACGCTGGCGCCGAAGCGCTTGGCGAGCTGGATGGCGGCGAGGCCGATGCCGCTCGATCCGCCGTGGATGAGCGCCGTCTCGCCGGCCGCGAGGCGCCCGCGATCGAACACGTTGTTCCAGACCGTGTAGAAGTTCTCCGGCAGGCTCGCCGCTTCGAGCGCGCTGAGGTGCCCGGGGAGCGGGAGGCAGTACTCGACCGGCGTCGTGCAGTACTCGGCATAGCCGCCGCCCGGCGTGAGGGCGCAGACGCGATCGCCCACCATGGATGCGGCGACGCCATCGCCGCAGGCCACGATGGTGCCGGCGACCTCCAGGCCGATGACCGGCGATGCGTCGGCGGGCGGCGGATACGCGCCGGCGCGCTGCAGGCAATCGGGCCGGTTGACGCCGGCGTGGCTCACCTCGATCAGCACCTCGCCGGCCTTCGGGGCGGGGACGGGCCCTTCGGCGAGCGCCAGCACGTCCGGCGGACCGGGCTCGCGGGCGGCGATGTAGCGCATGGACAATGGAAGGGACATGCAAATCTCCGAAGGCAACGAAACGATTGATTGTAGCCCGTAGCCCGGGTTGAGCCGCAGGCGAAACCCGGGGCGATCGTGGCTGTTGCCGCGCCCACCCGGGTTTCGCCTCCGGCTCGACCCGGGCTACGATTAATAGATCACGCGCACGTTGTGCGGCGCTAGCCAGTCGGCGAGCTGCGCGATCAGCGCGTCGTCGGCGTTGACGCGCCACCTGACGGGCAGCTCGATCTCACCGCCGATGCCGCGGTTGCTGTACTCGACCACGATGTGGCAGCTGCCGTTGCGGTAGGGCGCCAGCAGCTCGAACAGCCGGTCGACCTGGGCGCTGCCGTTGCACGCGAGGCGCAGCGCCTTTGCGTGGCGCTTGCGGATCGCGGCGAGGTCGCACACGGACTCGGCGACGATGCGCAGGCCCTGGAGCTGACCGTCTTCGCCCATGCGCGGCGAGACCTTGACTTCCATGACGATCAGCTGGTCCTCGCGCAGCAGCGCGCGCGCGGCGTCGAAGGTCTCGTTCCACACGACGACCTCCGCCGATCCGCCGCCGTCGTCCAGCGTGACGAACGCCATCTTGCCCCGCTTGCCGCTCTGCACGCGCAGCGCGGTCACGATGCCGGCGATGGTCACCGGCTCGCGCTTCGGCGCGAGGCCCGCGAGCGGCTGGCGCACGATCTGCGCGAGCTCCGCGGCGTAGGCGTGGTACGGATGCCCCGAGAGGTAGAAGCCCAGCGCCGCCTTCTCGTGCGTGAGCCGCTCGGCTTCGGACCACTCGCGCGCAGCGACCAGCGCGAGCCCCGCCGCGTGCTGCTCCTCGCCGAACAGCGACACCTGCGCCGCCGAGGCCTCCGCGCGCTCGGCCTCGCCCAAGGCGACCGCCACTGATGCGAACAGCGTCGCGCGACGCGCATCGATGCGGTCGAAGGCCCCCGCGCGGATCAGCGCCTCGACCACGCGCCGGTTGACCGCGCGCTTGTCGACGCGCCGGCAGAAATCGAACAGGTCGCGGAACGGCCCGCCCGCGTCCCGCGCGGCGACGATCGTGTTGATCGCCTGCTCGCCGGTGCCCTTGATGCCGCCCAGGCCGTAGCGGATCTCCTTCGCGTCGACGGGCTCGAAGCGGTAGTTCGACGCGTTGACGTCGGGGGGCAGCACGACGAGGCCCTGGGCGAGCGCGTCGTCGTGCAGCTGGCGGACCTTGTCGGTGTCGTCCATCACCAGCGACAGGTTCGCCGCCATGAACGCGGAGGGGTGGTGCGCCTTGAAATACGCGGTCTGGAAGGCGATCAGCGCGTACGCCGCGGCGTGCGACTTGTTGAAGCCGTAGCCGGCGAACTTCTGCATGAGGTCGAACAGGTGCGACGCCTTCGACTCCTGCATGCCGTTGCCCTGAGCGCCGGCGACGAAGATGTCGCGCTGGCGGTCCATCGCCGCCTGGTCCTTCTTGCCCATCGCGCGGCGCAAGAGGTCGGCGCCGCCCAGCGTGTAGCCGCCGATGACCTGGGCGATCTGCATCACCTGCTCCTGGTACACCATCACGCCGTAGGTCGGTCCCAGGATCGGCTCGAGCCGCGGATCCATGTAGTCGACGCGCTCGTTGCCCGACTTGCGCGCGGTGTAATCCGGGATGAGCTCCATCGGGCCCGGGCGATACAACGCGACCAGCGCGACGATGTCCTCGAACCGCGTCGGCGGCGCCCGCTTGAGGAGATCGCGCATGCCGCGCGATTCGAACTGGAACACCGCCGTCGTGTTGCCGGTGCGCAGGATGTCGTAGGCGGGCTTGTCGTCGAGCGGGAGCGTCTCGAGCGTCAGCGTGCTGGCGGGATCGAGCCGCTTCACGTAGCGCAGCGTCCAGTCGAGGATCGTGAGCGTGGTGAGCCCGAGGAAGTCGAACTTGACGAGGCCCACCGCCTCGACGTCGTCCTTGTCGAACTGCGACATCACCGCGTCCGACCCGGCCGGCGAGTAGAGAGGGCAATAATCGGTCAGCTTGCCCGGCGCGATCAGCACGCCTCCCGCGTGCATGCCGACGTTGCGGGTGAGGCCCTCGAGCGATTCGGCGAGCGCCAGCAGCTCGCGCACCTCCTCCTCGTTGCGCTCCCGCTCGGCGAGCAGCGGCTCCATCTCGCGCGCCTGCGCCAGCGTGATCAGCTTGCCCGGCTGGAAGGGGATCAGCTTGGCGATGCCATCGCACATCATGTACGGCAGGTCGAGCACGCGGCCGACGTCGCGCACCACCGCCTTGGCGGCCATCGTGCCGAAGGTGGCGATCTGCGAGACCGAATCGGCGCCATACTTCCGCTTCACGTAGTCGATGACGCGATCGCGGCCGTTCTGGCAGAAGTCGATGTCGAAGTCCGGCATCGAGATGCGCTCGGGGTTGAGGAAGCGCTCGAACAGCAGCGCGTAGCGCAGCGGATCGAGATCGGTGATGCCCAGCGAGTAGGCGACGAGCGACCCGGCGCCGGAGCCGCGCCCGGGCCCGACCGGCACGCCGTTGCCCTTGGCCCAGTTGATGAAGTCGGCGACGATGAGGAAGTAGCCGGCGAAGCCCATCTGCACGATGGTCGCGGTCTCGAAGTCGAGGCGCGCGACGTACTCGGGCCGCTTCGCGTGGCGCACGGCGGGATCGGGATAGAGCGCGGCGAGCCGCCGCTCGAGGCCCGCGGCCGCCTCGGCGCGCAGATGCGCGTCGATGGTGGAGCCGTCCGGCGTCGGGAAGTCCGGCAGGTAGTTCTTGCCGAGCGCGATGGTGAGGCTGCAGCGCTGCGCGATGGCGACCGCGTTGGCGAGCGCCTCGGGCAGGTCGGCGAACGCCGCCGCCATCTCCTCCTGCGACTTGAAATACTGGTCCGGCGTGAAGAGCTTCGGGCGCCGCGGGTCGGCCAGCACGTAGCCCTCGGCGATGCACACGCGCGCCTCGTGCGCGCGGAAATCCTCGCGCCGCAGGAACTGCACCGGATGGGTGGCGACCAGCGGCAGCGAGAGGTCGCCGGCCAGCCGCGCGGTCGCCGCGACCAGCGCGTCGTCGTCGGCGTGGCCCGCGCGCTGGACTTCGAGGTAGTAGCGGTCCGGGAACAGCGCCGCCCATTCCTTCGCGGCCTTCGCTGCGCCGGCGGCGTTGCCCTGCGCGAGCGCCTGGCCGACCTCGCCGTCGCGCGCGCCGGACAGCGCGATCAGGCCGTCGGTGCCTTCGGCGAACCACGCGCGCGCGAGTTCGGCGTGACCGCGGTGCTGGTTGCCGCGGTAGGCGCGCGAGAGCCACTCCGCGAGCTTCAGGTAGCCCGCGCGCGACTGGGCGACGAGCAGCATCCGGAACGGCTGGTCGCGCTCGGCCTCGTGCGTGATGCGTACGTCGCAGCCGATGACGGGCTTGATGCCCTTCGCCCGCGTGGCCCGGTAGAACTTGACCAGTCCGAACACGTTGCCGAGGTCGGTGATTGCCAGCGCAGGCATGGCGTCCGCCACGGCCGCGGCCACCGCGTCGTCGATGCGCAGCGTGCCGTCGGCGATCGAGAACTCGCTGTGCAGCCGCAGATGGACGAAACGCGTGGCGCTCACAGGATGACCTTCGTGCTCCGCACTCCGGTGTTCGCCCTTGGGACGGCCCGGCGGGCTCACGAGTGACCAAAGGCGGGGATGTTAGAATTTTACCCTGTTCGCCCGATTGACTTTGCGTGGTCGTTGCCGTGCCCCTCGCGTTGCCCGCTGCTCCACGCCTTGCACGTCAGGCCGTCGCCTGCGCGCTGTGCGTCGGCGCGCTGCTCGCGCTGCCGGGTTGCGCGACGTTGACGCCGGGCGCGCAGGGAACGCAGCCCGACGCGGGCGCGAGGACGCCGGTGCCGGCGAACGTCGAGCCGCCGGCGCCCGCGGTCAACCTGTCGGGTTTCCCGCTCCCGTATCGGCAGGGCTACGCCGACGGCTGCGCCAGCGCGGGCGGGCGCGAGCAGAAGGACGCCGCGCGTTTCGCCGCCGACGGCAACTATCGCACCGGGTGGACGGACGGACGGGCGCTGTGCACGAAGAAGTGAACCGCGCCCGCAACCCGGCAGCGCGCGGGGCGCGGCGACGATGAAGGCGTTCGTATCGCGCCGCCTGCCGCTGCGCGGGCTCGACCACCACGTGCTGACGTGGGGCGATCCCGCCGCGCCGAAGCTCTTCCTCGTGCACGGCTGGATGGACGGCGGCGCGTCGTTCCAGTTCCTCGTCGACGCGCTTGCGCGGGACTGGTACGCGATCGCGCCGGACCTGCGCGGATACGGCCGCAGCGCGTGGCAGCCGCAGGGCTACTGGTTCCACGACTACGTCGCCGACCTCGAGGCGCTCCTCGACGCATTCGCGCCGGGAGAATCCGTCGACCTCGTCGGCCACAGCCTCGGCGGGAATATCGTGATGCAGTACGCCGGCGTGCGGCCGCAACGCGTGCGCGCCGTGGTCTCGCTCGAAGGCTTCGGAGTTCCCGCGGATACGGCGGACAGCGCGCCGAAGCGATTCGCGAAGTGGCTCGACGCGATCAGGGACGCACCCGCGTTCAGCCCGTACGCGAACCTCGACGCCGTCGCCGACCGGCTGCAGAAGACCAATCCGCGCCTGCCCCGCGAAAGCGCGCTGTTTCTCGCCCGCCACTGGGCGGAGGTCCTCCCCGACGGCAGCGCGCGCCTGCTGGCGGATCCGCGGCACAAGCTGCCGTTTCCCACCGCGTTCCGGATGGAAGAGGTCTACGCGATCTGGCGCCGGATCACCGCGCCGGTGCTGTGGATCGCCGCCGCGGACTCGGACGTGCCGAAGTGGCTCGCCGAGCACCCGGAAGGCGAGATCGGCGCCGACAACCTCGCCGGCATCCGACGGCGGCTGACGCACGTGCCGGGCGGGCGCATGGTGACGATCGACGACGCGGCGCACATGCTGCACCACGACCAGCCTGCCGCCGTCGCCGCCGCGATCGAGGCGTTCCTTTGCGCCGTGCCGCCCCGGGGTTGATCGCGGTGGGCCGCGGCGTCGCGGTGCCGCGCGCACGCGGCGGCTCGCCGGTCGCGCGCCGGTTCGCGCCGCAGCGCCGCGCCGGGTGAAACCGTTCGCGATCCGCTCGGTCGGGGGCGCCTATGCCGGGCTTGCCGTGCTCACGCTGCTGTGGGGCGCCAACTGGCTGGCGATGAAGCTCGCGCTCGGGCACGCGCATCCGGTGCTCTACAACATCCATCGCACGCTCGTCGCGATCGCCGTGCTGTTCGCGGTGCTGCTGTGGCGGCGCCGGCCCCTGCTGCCGGAGTCATGGCTGGCCGTCATCGTGACGGGCCTGTTCCAGACCACCATCAACTTGGGCTCGACGCCGATGGCGCTGGCGGACGGCGGCGCCGGCCGCACTGCGGTGCTGGTGTTCACGATGCCGTTCTGGACGATCATGATCGCGTGGCCGGTGCTGCACGAGCGCCTGCGCGGCACGCAGTGGCTCGCTGTCGGACTCGCGCTCGCCGGACTGACGCTGATCGTCGAGCCCTGGGACTGGCACGGCGCGCTGGCGCCGAAGCTGTGGGCCGTGCTGTCCGGGTTCGGCTGGGCAGGGGGAACGATCGCCATCAAGTACTTCCAGCGCGAGAAGAGCTTCGACATGCTCAACCTGCTGGCGTGGCAGATGCTGGTCGGGCTGCTGCCGCTGCTGCTGCTGCCTCTGGCGATGACGCTGCCGGCCACCGACTGGAGCGCGAGCTACGCGCTGTGGCTGCTGTTCACCGGCGCGGTGTCGACGGCGCTGGGCTACGTGCTCTGGATCGCCGTGCTCCTCTGGGTGCCCGCCGGCACCGCGTCGCTGTGCATCTTCGCGATCCCGGTCATCGCGCTGGTGAGCTCGATGCTCGTCTTCGCCGAGCGGCTGAACGCGGCGGAGTGGACCGGCATCGGCTTCATCGGCGCGGGGCTGGTCGTCATCTCGCTGCGCGCATGGCGCGCGAGCCGCGAGGATCGACGCGGCGCGCATGAACCGCCGGTGCTCGAGGGCGGCTAGCTCCGCCGTCCGCCCGGCTCGCTCATGATGAGTAGCCCGGGTTGAGCGGCAGCGAAACCCGGGTGGGTGCGGCAATGGCCACGACTTCCCCGGGTTTCGCTGCCGCTCAACCCGGGCTACGCATGGCCTCGCCGTCGCGCCGGTGGATGGTTTCAGCTCAGGCGTCCAGCAGGTCGGCGAGCGCGCCGATGCCGGCGGCGGAGAGGTCGACCGGAACCGTGGCGCGGGCCTCCCCCTTGCCGGGACCGTGCTCGTCGGGGCGCGCGACGTGCGCGGTGCGCAGCCCCGCGGCGGCGGCGGCGGCGAGGTCCGACGAGTGCGCGGCGACCATCATCGTCTCCTCCGGCCGGCAGTCGAAGGCCTCGGCGGACGCGAGGTACACGCCGGGCTTCGGCTTGTAGTCGCGCGCGAGCTCGGCGCCCAGTATCGCGTCCCAGGGAAATCCGTTGCGCCGGGCGAGGTCGACCATCAGCGAGATGTTGCCGTTCGAGCACGGCGCGATGCGGAACTTCGCGCGCAGGCGCGCGAGCCCGGGCGTGACGTCCGGCCACGCGTCGAGGCGGTGCCAGGCGAGGTTCAGGTCGGCGCGCACGGCCTCGCCGATGCGGTCGAGTCCGAAATCGCGCAGGATCACGTCGAGATTGCGCCGGTGCAGCGCATCGAGCCGGCTGAACGGGAGCCGGCCGCTGCGCACGTCGTCCATCGCCGGCTGGTACTGGTCGCGCCACGCGTCGGCGAACGCCTCCCAGTCGATCGCGATGCCGAGCGGCGCGAGCGCGGCGCGGGCCTCGCGGGCGATCGACGTGCGCCAATCGACCAGCGTGCCGAAGACGTCGAACAGAAGGGCGCGCACGCCGAGTACCTCAGTACCCGCCCGGCCGCCCGAAGGGTACTGAGCGCCCCCTCGGGGGAGGTGAGCGAAGCGAGCTTCGGGGGCTGTTTCACCTCAGAGCCGGTACACGCGCGCGCGTTCCCGCCGAGGAACAGGCGCATCGCCTCGGCGTCGAGGCCGATCGCGTCCATGCCCTCCAGCGCCTTCGCCGGCATGATCATCGGGTAGTTGGTGCCGAACAGCACCTTGTCCGGCCGTGGGCGCGCATGTACTCCAGCAGCGGCGCCGGATAGCGCGCGTGCCGTGTAGGCCGAGGTGTCGATGTAGACGTTCTCATGCTTCGTCGCGACCGCGACCGCCTCGTCGGTCCAGGGATAGCCGATGTGCCCGGCCACGATCACGAGCTCGGGGAAATCGATCGCGACCTGGTCGAGATAGATCGGGCGCCCGACCTCGGAGGGCATCAGCGGGCCCGTGTGCCCGATCTGCGTGCAGAACGGCACGCCCAGTTCGCAGCACGCGGCGTAGAGCGGATAGAAGCGGCGGTCGGTGGGCGGCACTTCCCACAGCCACGGCAGCACGCGGATCGCCTTGAATCCGAGCTGCTCCGACGCAGCGGCGCACCTCGCGCATCGCCGGCATCGGCTTCGCGATGTCGACCGAGCCCACGCCGACGCAGCCGCCCCGTCGCCTGCGCGACGAAGCCCGCGACTTCGTCGTTGGAGATCATCACGCTTGCGGCCCGACCCACGCGCTGATCAGGCCCCGCGCGACGCCGCCCGCGTCCATCGCCGCGAGGTCGCCGCCACCGGCAGCGTCCTCGGTCGGCAGCGCGCCTGCCCGGTCCAGCGCCGCAGCGACGCGAACATCGGATCCTGCAGGTGGCGCAGCGTCGGGTGCTGCGCCCACGCATCGATGATCATCGTTGGTTCCTCCTCAGGTCGGCGCCGCCTCCGCCGCCGCCGGCGGCGCCGAGAATTCCTCCCATGCGGCGAGCGCATCCGCAGCGTACATCAGCGACGGCCCGCCGCCCATGTAGACCGCCATGCCGAGCGCTTCCTCGACCTCGATGCGGGTCGCGCCGAGCTTGACCAGCGCCTCGACGTGGTAGCCGATGCAGGCGTCGCAGTGCGCCGCCACGCCGAGCGCCAGCGCGATCAGCTCCTTCGTCTTCTTGTCGAGCGCGCCGTCGCGCGTCGCGGCATGGGACATCGCGCCGAAACCCTTGATGACGTCGGGAATGTCGGCGCGCAGCTTGGCGATCGACGCCGACACCGAACGGGTGATGTTGCGATAGCTCTTGGTCATGCGCACTCTCCGGTGAAAGACGGGAACGGACCACGCTTTCCGGGGTCGACATTCCGAGGCTCGCGAGCAACGCCGGGCAAATGTGGTCTGTCCCCCTGGCGCGAAGTTTCGCACGAACCCGGCGCGTTCTCTGTGACGCAGGTCACGCCGGCGGGTGGACGGTCCCGCAGGTCGCCAACCGGTAGAATGAGTGCCCCGTTCGACCCCCTTTCCCCATGACGCAACCTGCACCGTCCGATCTCGGCAAGCTGGCGATCAATCGCGATTTCGCCCGCATCGCCGGCCGGCGGCGGCGCAAGTGGCTCTGGCTCGGCGGCCTCGCCGCGGTCGCCCTTGCGGGCCTCGCCTGGTACTTCGCGCAGCCGCGGGCGCTCGCCGTCGAGACCGCGCCCGTGGTCACGATCTATCCGTCGCAGGATTTCCTGGTGCTCAATGCCACCGGTTACGTCGTCGCGCAGCGCAAAGCGGCGATCGGCTCGAAGGCGAGCGGGCGGCTGATGTGGCTGGGCGTTGCCGAAGGCTCGCGCGTGAAGGCGGGCGAGATCATCGCGCGCATCGACAGCCGCGACGTCGTCGCGCAGGCCGAGAGCGCGCAGGCGGGCGTGCTCGCCGCCCGCGCGGCGCTCCTGCAGGCGCAGGCGGAGGAGCGCGATGCGGCCGCGCAACTGAAACGCAACGAGGATCTGCTGGCGAAGGGCTTCGTCTCGCCGGCCACTGTCGACACGGCGAAGTGGCGCGCCGATCGCGCTGTCGCCGGCGTCGCCAGCGCCAGGGCGACGATCGCCGTCGCCGAGGCCAATGCCCGCAACGCCGACGTCGCCGTCGACTACACCCAGATCCGTGCGCCGTTCGACGGCGTCATCCTGTCGAAGAGCGCGAACGTCGGCGACATGGTCACGCCGTTCTCGTCGGCCGCGGATTCGAAGGGCGCCGTCGTCACGATGGCCGACATGAGCACGCTGGAGGTCGAGGCCGACGTTTCGGAATCGAGCCTGGCGAAGATCGCGGTGGGGCAGCCGTGCGAGATCACGCTCGACGCGCTGCCCGGCGAACGATTCCGCGGCCGGATCAGTCGCATGGTGCCGACGGTCGACCGGGCGAAGGCCACGGTGATGACCAAGGTCCGGTTCGAAACCATCGACCCGCGGGTGCTTCCGGAGATGAGCGCGAAGGTGTCGTTCCTGTCGCAGGACGTGACCGCCGCGCAGCAGCAGCCGCTCACGGCCGTCAATCCCGGTGCGGTCGCTTCGCGGCAGGGCAACACCGTCGTGTTCCTGGTCAAGGACGGCGCCGCGCTCGAAGTGCCGGTGACCACCGGCGCCACGGTCGGCGGGCTGGTCGCGATCTCCGGCGCGGTGCGGACCGGCGACCGGGCGGTGCTGAAGCCCGGACCCGCGCTCGCCGACCGGGCGCCCGTCAAGCTCGCGCCGAAGTGACCTCCGGCGCCTCGCTGCCTGGCGCCGACCGTGGCGATGCCGCCCCGGCGCAGCCGCTGGTGGCCATCCGCGGGCTGTCGAAGCACTACATCCGCGGCGAGCAGGTCATCCCCGTGCTCGTCAACATCGAACTCGACATCGCCGCCGGCGAATACATCGCGCTGATGGGGCCGTCGGGGTCCGGCAAGTCGACGCTGCTCAACCTGATCGCGGGCATCGACAAGCCGAGCGCCGGCGAGATCCGGGTGGCGGGGATCGACATCGCCCTGCTCGACGAGGCGGCCCTCGCCGCGTGGCGCGCATCCCACGTCGGCTTCATCTTCCAGTTCTACAACCTGATGCCGGTGCTGACGGCGTTCGAGAACGTCGAGCTGCCGCTGCTGCTGACGCCGATGTCGCGCCGCGACCGGCGGCAGCGGGTCGACACCGCGCTCGCGTTGGTCGGCCTCTCCGACCGCAGCACCCACTACCCGAACGAACTCTCGGGCGGCCAACAGCAGCGGGTGGCGATCGCGCGCGCCTTCATCTCCGACCCGACGCTGATCGTCGCCGACGAGCCGACGGGGGATCTCGACCGCACCACGGCGGAGGAGATCCTCGGGCTGCTCGACCGGTTCAATCGGGAGCTCGGCAAGACGATCGTCATGGTGACGCACGATCCCAAGGCTGCGGCAAGCGCGCACCGCGTGGTCCACCTGGAAAAGGGCGTGCTCGCCGAATGAGCTGCGGCCTCCGGCGGCGAGCCGGAGACGCCGTCCGTGCGCGCCGCATGGCGCGCAGCGGTGCCGTGCGTTACGGCTTCCCGGCTTTCGGCGGGGGGCCGCCCGGCCGCGGCACCTTCGCCGAGTCGAGCATGTCGCGGTCGAGTTCGAGCTCGAGATCGAGCGCCATCGGCAGCTTGCTCGCGGCCGGCGGGGTCGCGCCAGTCACCGGGCCAGCTGTCGCTCCCGACCGCGGAACGCGCCGCACCGCGGTGGCCGTGCCGGCATCGGCGCCCAGATGCTCGGCGAGCTGACGCAGGAAGAGGATATCTTCGTAGGCGGGCAGCGAAAATCCCGTGCGCCGGCCGTCGCGATTGTCGTGCAGCAGCCGGTCGAGCAGCCCGCGGCACTCCGCCGTGCCCCACGACGAAACGAGCTGGCTGATGATGTGAGGAAACGCTTCGAGGCCGCGATCGGCTTCGTTCTCCGCGGGGAAATTGTCCCAGACGGGTATTGCCGCGTTGAACCGCAGGTGGAAATCCTGCGCGAGCTCGCGGAAATCCTTGTCGCTTCCTTGCTTGCGGTAGAGGTCGAGCAGCATCAGCCAGGCTGCGGGGAGCGTGCCGCCCCCACTGTGGATGTGCTGCTGGAGGACCTCGATCGCGCGATCCACCCGGTTGAACGCGAGGTAGACGCCCGCCTCCTCGGTGACGTGGGACAGCTCCGAGACGGCCACTGCCGTTGCCTGCGCGCCCCGCGTGTCCGGCCCTTGCCGCGCCTGCGCGGCCAGCGCGGCGGCGCGCGCGGCGCCTGAGGCGGCGGTCGCGGGACGAGGCTCGGCTCGCATCCGCGGCGGTTCACCGGGCGCCACCGGCGGCATCCAGACGGGCGTGTCCGCCATGCCGCGACGGCGCCGCATTCCCAACAGGCCTGCGGCGAGGAGCAGCGCGATCCCGATCGCCATGGCGATGATCGGCCAGCCGTCGCTCCACCAGCGACGGATCGTCTCCGTCGGCGTCGCCTTCGCGGCCTCCTCCGCCGCGAGGCGCGCGGCCTGCAGCGCCTGCGCCGCGGTGATCTCCTGCTGCATCCGGTCGACGGTTGCTGCCAGCTCGACGACCCGCTGGCGCAGGACGATCGTCTCGGCTTCCAGCGCGCTGGCGAGCTCCTGCTGCTCCCGTGCTGCCGCGTCGCCCGCACCCTTACCCGGCGTGGCGGCGACAGGGGTCGTTGTCGACACCGTGAGTTTCGGCTGCGGCGCGGTCTTGGCCGTGGCCTTGCGCGCGGGTTTTGGTGCGGGCGCCGCGGCGGGGGCCGGCCTTCGCGTGGCAGCCGGCGGCTCGGTCGCTCCCGCGGCGCTCGCGCGACGGCGCTGCTGCGCCCGGGGTGCTGGGATGTCCGTGGGCGCCGTCGGGGCGCTGCGCGCGTCGCCCTCGCTGGCGGGGCCGGCCGCGTCGGCGCGGCCGACAGCGGGGGCGGGGGCTTCGCGCGACCACCGCGGCCGCCTCGCTCGCGACCGGCGTGTCGATCGGCAGCGGGTCGAGCAGCAGCGTGAACTCGCGGCGGACGGCGGCGGTGCAACCCGCCTGCAGCGTCACCTTGACGACCGGATCGTCGACGGGGCGCAGTGTCGTGACCACGAGCCGCGCTCCGGCGGCGGTGCGCTCCAGCGTGACCCGCGCGGTCAGCACTTCAGGAATCCCGTCGCCGCCACGCTGCGTCGGCGCGAGCTTGAAGCACTCGCCGGAAATCTCCTCGCCGGCACGCGGCGATGATCGGGACCACGATGCGCAGCGGCCGGCCGAGGCCCGATTGCTGCGTGACCTCGCCCAGTCCGATCGCCTGTGGCGGCGCCGGCGACGGCCGCCAGCGCCATCGCGCCGAGGAAGGCTGCGCTGCGACTGCGCGCGATGCGGGCCGGGCCGGATCGGCGAGGGACGGGCGCGGTGTTCGGGAGCGGGGCTCTCATCGTGAGTTCTGATTCGGCGCGCGAGTGGCCGGGCGGCGAAAGAAGTGTAGCAGGAACCGTGCCGCTACGAATCGGCGCTGCCGGCGGACGCTCATACGGCCATCCTGCAGCGGCGGCGCAAGGGCGTTACACTCCGGGCGCGCCATTGCCCGGCGCGACACTACCGCCCTGCGCGGCCCCCCTGCCTTGCTGCTGCCCCGGCTCGTCCTCAAGAACGCATTCCGTCACAAGCTGCGCACGGTCCTGACGATCGTGGGCATCGTGGTGGCGATCACCGCGTTCGGGCTGCTGCGCACCATCGTCGATGCCTGGTATGCCGGCGCGAACGCCAGCTCGAGCGCGCGCCTCGTGACCCGCAGCGCGGTGTCGCTGGTGTTTTCGTTGCCGCTCACCTACGCGCCGAAGCTGCGGCAGGTGCCCGGCGTGACGGCGGTCACCTGGGCCAACTGGTTCGGCGGCGTCTACGTGAGCGAGCGCAACTTCTTCCCGCAGTTCGCGATCGACGCGCCGTCGTACCTCGATATGTACCCGGAGTTCGTGCTCGCCGCCGACGAGCGCAAGGCCTTCCTGACCGATCGCACCGGCGCGATCGCGGGGCGCAAGCTCGCCACGCTCTACGGGTGGAAGATCGGCGACCAGATTCCGCTGCGCGGGACGATCTATCCCGGCACCTGGACCTTCACGCTGCGCGGAATCTTCGACGGCGCCGAGCCGGCTACCGACACGTCGGCGATGTACTTCCACTGGGCGTACCTCAACGAGACGGTGAAGCGCAGCAATCCGCGGCGCGCCGACCAGACGGGGGTGTTCATCGAGCAGCTCGCGGACCCGCAGGAGGCGGCGCAGGTGTCGCGCGCCATCGACGCCGAGTTCAGGAATTCGCTCGCAGAGACGCTGACCGAGACGGAGAAGGCGTTCCAGCTCGCCTTCGTCGCGATGGCCGAGACGATCCTGCTCGCGATCCAGGCGGTGAGCTTCGTCGTCGTGGTCATCATCATGGCCGTCATGGCGAACACGATGGCGATGACGGCGCGCGAGCGCAGCGCCGAGTACGCGACGATGAAGGCGCTCGGCTTCTCCGGCGCCTTCGTCGGCACGCTGATCTTCGCCGAGTCGCTCGCGATCGCGCTCACCGGCGGGCTGATCGGCATCGGCGTGACCCTGCCGCTGACCAGCGCGTTCGCCGCCGCGGTCGGGTCGCTGCTGCCTTCGGTGAGGGTCAGCGTCGAGACGACGGCGCTGCAGCTCGGCGCGGCGCTCGTCGTCGGCGTCGTCGCCGCGTGGCTGCCCGCGTGGCGCGCGGCGCGCATCCGCATCGTCGACGGCCTGCGCGCGGTCGGATGAATCCTTGATGCGATGACGATTCCGTTCGCCTACATCGTGCGCAACCTGTACGCGCGCAAGCTCACCACCGCGCTCACCGCGGGCGGGATGGCGCTGGTCGTCTACGTCTTCGCGACGGTGCTGATGCTGGGGGCGGGCCTGCAGAAGACGCTGGTGTCGACGGGACAGGAGGACAACGTCGTGGTGATCCGCCGCGCCGCGCAGACCGAGGTGCAGAGCGGCATCGACCGGCGCCAGGCCGGGGTCGTCGAGAGCCTGCCCGACGTCGCCGTGGGCGAGGACGGCGGCAAGCTGATCTCGAAGGAGCCGGTCGTGCTCATCAGCCTCCCGAAGCGCGAGACCGGCAAGCCGGCCAACGTCGTGATCCGGGGCGTGACGCCGGCCGGCGTTGCGCTGCGGCCGCAGGCGGGACTGGTCGAGGGGCGGATGTTCCGGCCGGGCACCTCTGAGGTCGTCGCGGGCCGCGCGATCGCCGCCGGGTTCCGCGGCGCGGGCATCGGCGAGACGCTGCGCTTCGCGTCGCGCGACTGGACTGTCGTCGGCGTGTTCGACGCCGGTCGCTCGGGCTTCGATTCCGAGATCTGGGGCGACGCGGAGCAGATGCTGCAGGCGTTCCGCCGGCAGGGCTTCTCGTCGCTGCTGTTCCGGCTGGCCGACGGCGCGCGCTTCGATGCGGTGAAGGCCGAGATCGAGGCGGACCCGCGCCTCACGCTCGAAGCCAAGCGCGAGACGCGCTTCTACGCCGAGCAGTCGGAGCAGCTGTCGCGGTTCATCAGCTATCTCGGCACCGCGATCTCGGTCATCTTCTCGATCGCCGCCGTCATCGGCGCGATGATCACGATGTATGCGACGGTGGCGTCGCGCACGGCCGAGATCGGCACGCTGCGCGCGCTCGGTTTCCCGCGCCGCGCGATCCTGATCGCGTTCCTCACCGAGGCGCTGCTGCTCGGGCTCGTCGGCGGCGCGATCGGGCTCGCCGGCGCGTCGCTCATGCAGGCGATCTCGATCTCCACCACCAATTTCCAGACCTTCGCGGAACTGGCGTTCAGCTTCACGCTGACGCCGGCGATCGTCGCCTGGTCCCTGCTGTTCGCGCTGGCGATGGGCTTCGTCGGCGGGTTCCTGCCCGCGACGCGGGCGGCCGGCATGAAGATCGTCGACGCGCTGCGCGCCGCGTAGACGCAGTAGGGTCAGACCCCACTCTTCCCGCCGGGCGGGGCCGATCACGATCCCGCGCACGAAAAGTGGGGTCTGACCCTACTTATCTACGCGCGAGCGAAACGCGGGGCAGCCGGGGCCACGGCCGCAGCCACCCGGGTTTCGCTGCCGCTCAACGCCGGGCTACGCGAAACGGGCTACTCGAGCTGCAGGTTCGCCGTGGCGATCAGCTTCTTCCAGCGGTCGAGATCGGCGGCTATCAGCGTGCCAAGCCGCTCGGGCGGACCGGGAATCAGCTCGGCGCCTTCCCGTTCGAGGCGCTCCCTGACCTCGGGCTGCGCGAGGACCTTCTGCGTCTCGGCGTTGAGCAGCGCGACGATCTCGCGCGGCGTGCCGGCCGGCGCGACGATGCCCCAGTAATTGATGACGTCGGCGTTGTCGACGCCGGCCTCCTGCCAGGACGGCACATCGGGCAGCAGCGGCGCGCGGCGCGACCCGGTGACCGCCAGCACCTTGACCTTGCGCTGCGCGAGGTAGGGCAGCGTCGCCGGGATGGACGCGGTGATCGCCTGGATCTGCCCGGCCAGGAGGTCGAGCGTGGCGGGCGCGATGCCCTTGTACGGGATGTGGACGATGTCGGTCCCCGTGCGGGAGCGCAGCAGTTCGAGCGCGAGATGGTTGATGCTGCCGTTCCCCGCGGAGCCGTAGTTGAGCGTGCCGGGCTGCGCGCGGGCAAGGGCGAGAAACTCGCGCATGGTGTTCGCGGGCACGGTGAGGCTCACGACGAAGGCGAGCGGCCCGGCCGCGATCGGCGCCACCGCCACGAATTGCTTCACCGGGTCGTAACCCGGGTTCTTCGACGCTGCGGCGACGGTCGTGAACGGCCCCGCAACGAACAGCAGCGTGTAGCCGTCGGGTTCCGCCTTGCGCCGCCTCGGCGGCGCCGATCGCGCCGCCCGCGCCGACGCGATTGTCGGCGACGACGGGCGTCTTCAGCGCGTCGCCCAGCCGCTGCGCGACGAGCCGCGCGACGGTGTCGGTGCCGGCGCCGGGCGGGAAGGGCACGATGAGGCGGATCGGCTTCGACGGGTACGCCGGCGCCTGCGCCGCTGCCGCGACGGGCAGCGCGAGCATCACGGCGCAGGTCAGCACACGCAGCGGCATCTCAATCCTCGCCGTCCTTCGGGATCACGTCGACGTTGTCGATGAGCCGCGTCGACCCCTGCGTCGCCGCGCCCAGCACGATGAGCAGGTTCGGGTGGTCGTAGCCCTCCGGGTGCGGGATGCGCATGCCGAGGCCGTGGCGGATCGCGATGTAATCGACCTTCCAGCCGCGCCGCGCGAGCTCCGCGCGGGCGGCGGCTTCGAGGTTGGCGTAGTCGTGCCGGCCCTTGAGAATCTCGTCGGCGACCCCGCGCAGCACCCGGTAAAGGTTGGGCGCCTCGGCGCGCTCGGCCGGCGAGAGGTAGTTGTTGCGCGACGACAGCGCGAGCCCGTCGTCGGCGCGGATCGTCTCTGCCGGCACGATCTGGATCGGCATGTTGAACTGCTGGACCATGCCGCGGACGATCTTCAGCTGCTGGCGGTCCTTCTTGCCGAACACCGCGACGTCGGGCTGGACGAGGTTGAAGAGCTTCAGCACGACGGTGCAGACGCCGTGGAAGAATCCGGGGCGCGAGGCGCCTTCGAGCTCGTCGGCGAGCGGCGGCGGCTGCACCCGGTAGACCTGGGGCGTCGGGTACATCTCGTGCTCGAGCGGCGCGAACAGCACGTCGACGCCGATGCGCTCGAGCCCGGCGCGGTCGGCGTCGATCGTGCGCGGATAGCGGTCGAAGTCCTCGTTCGGCCCGAACTGCAGCCGGTTGACGAAGATGCTGGCGACGACGATGTCGCCGTGCTTGCGCGCGATCTCCATCAGCGACAGATGGCCGCTGTGCAGGTTGCCCATCGTCGCCACGAAGGCGACGCGCTTGTCCCGGGCGACGTAGGTCGACAATTCTGCGGCGGTCGTGGCGATGTGCATGCTGTGCCTGCCTTGCGTGCGTTGTTCGGGGGAGACGACGGCCTTGCGCCCGGACCCCGTGGCCGGGCGCTGCCTCAGAAGCAGTGCTCCGGGCCGGGGAAGGAGCCGTCCTTCACGGCTGCGGCGTACGCGGCGAGCGCCGCTTCCACGCTGCCCGCGCCGGACATGAAATTGCGGACGAAGCGCGCCGCGCGCCCCGGCTGGATTCCGAGCGCATCGTACATGACCAGCACCTGCCCGGAACATCCCGGGCCGGCGCCGATGCCGATGACCGGCGCGCCCGCCGCGCGCGTCAGCGCCTCGCCCAGCGCGCTGCGGCACGCATTCGACGACCAGCAGCGAAGCGCCCGCGCTGACCAGCGCCTCGGCGTCCGCCAGCAGCGCCGCGGCCGCGTCGGCGGTCTTGCCCTGCACCCGATAGCCGCCGAGCGTGTTCACCGACTGCGGCTGCAGGCCGACGTGGCCGCACACCGGGACGCCGCGCGCAGTCAGGAACTCGACGGTCGGCGCGAGCCAGGCGCCGCCCTCCAGCTTGACCATCTGGGCGCCGGCCTGCAGTGCCGCGACCGACGCGGCGTACGCCTGCGCGGGGCTCTCCTGGTAGCTGCCGAAGGGCAGGTCGGCGACGATCAGCGGGCGCCGGCAGCCGGCGGCGACGCAGCGCGTGTGGTAGACGACGTCGGCCAGCGTCACCGGCAGCGTGGAGGCGTGGCCCTGGATGACCATGCCGAGCGAGTCGCCGACCAGCAGCACGTCGATGCCGGCGCGCTCGGCCACCGCGGCGAAGCTCGCGTCGTACGCCGTCAGCATCGCGATCTTCGTGCCGTCGCGCGCCATCGCGGCCAGCGCGGGAACGGTGAGCCGCGCGGGTCGCGGGCGGAGCGGCCGGGGGGGTGTAGGGTGTCATGCCGGCGGCCGCGTCACGCCGTGTGGCCGAGGTTGAAGAACTCGCGGCGGCCGCGCATCGTGGCGACGTGCGAGAGCAGCAGCCCGAGGTGGTCGGCGTTGGCGACGAAGTTCAGCCGCTCGCTGTTGACGATCAGCAGCGGCGCCTCGTCGTACTGGTAGAAGTAGCGGCTGTAGGCGTCGGCGATCCGCGCGAGGTAGTGCGCGGACATCGTGCGCTCGTATTCGACCCCGCGGCGGTGGACGCGCTCGACCAGCGTCTCCACCGGCGCCTGCAGGTAGATGACGAGGTCCGGCGTCGGCGCCTCCGGCTTCAGGTGCGAGTAGACCTTCTCGTAGAGCAGGTATTCGGCGTCGGACAGGTTGAGCCGCGCGAACAGCGGATCCTTGTCGAGCAGGAAATCGCCGACCGTCGCGCGGCGGAACATGTCGAACTGGCCCACGCCGCGCAGCTGGTCGATGCGCTGGAACAGGAACGTGAGCTGCGTCGGCAGGGCGAAGCGCGGCATGTCCTCGTAGAAGCGCTCGAGGAACGGGTTGTCCTGCGGGCGCTCGAGCAGCGCGTCGCCGGCGACGTGCGCCGCCAGCTGCCGCGCGAGGCTCGTCTTGCCGGCGCCGATCGGGCCTTCGACGACGACGTAGCGGCATTTCTCGAGATCCATCGGCGGCCGCGGCGCGGGCTAGCGCAGGACGTGGGTGCGGGTGCGCGCGATGCGCTGGCCGCGCACCGCGGCGCGGAACGCGCGCGCGAGCCCGCGTCCGGGAATGGTCGCCGCGGGCGCGATGTCGGCCAGCGGGCGCAGCACGAAGGCGCGCTCGTGCATCCGCGGATGCGGCACGCGTCAGTCCGCGCAGCCGGATGCGGCAGCGGCCGAACAGCAGCAGGTCGACGTCGAGCGTGCGCGGCGCGTTGCGCCCCGAGCCGGGCGTCGCGCTTCCTGTGCTGCGCGCCGCTCGATCGCCTGCAGCGCGGCCAGCAGCGCGCGCGGCCGCAGCGTCGTGCGCACCGCGGCCACCGCGTTGACGTAGTCGGGCTGAGGGCGTTGCGCAGTCGACCGGCGCGCTCGCGTAATTCGGCGACACGGCGACCAGGCGCACGTGCGGCAGCCCCGCGATCGCGCGCACCGCGCGCGCGATCTGCCGGCGCGGGTGGGCGAGGTTGCTGCCCAGGCCGAGGAAGGCCACCATCGCATTTCACTCCGGCGCCGGCCCGCCGTCCGGCGATGCTGCCGCGTCGTCGCCCTCGTGCTTCCTGCCGCGGCCGCGCGAGCGGCGCTTGCGCTTCGGCCCCTGGTCCGGCTGCAGCATCGCCTCGCGCGCGTCCGGGCCGGCGTCGGCGAAGCGGGCCCACCAGTCGGCGAGCCCGGCGAGCTCGCCCTCGAGTTCGCCGCTCTGGCAGCGCAGTTCGAGGAAATCCCACCCGGCGCGGTAGCGCGGGTGCTCCAGCAGGCGATACGGGCGCTGGCCCGAGCGCTGCTCGAACCGCGGCTGCAGCGCCCAGATCTCCTTGATCGTCGCCTCGAACCGGCGCGGGATCGCGATCTGCTTCGCCTGGCGCGCGAGCACCTGGTCCATCGCGTCGAACAGCGCCGGGATCGATTTCTCGCCGCGCGCCTTGGCGGCGGTCCAGGTCGCCAGCACCTCGTGCCACAGGAGCGTCGCGAACAGGAAGCCGGGCGAGACGCCGCGGTCCTCGCGCACGCGCGCATCGGTGTTGGCGAGCGCCAGGTCGATGAAGCGCTGGCCGAGCGGCTGCTCGAGGATCACGTCGAGCAGCGGCAGCAGGCCGTGCGAGAGCCCGTGCGTGCGCAGGCTCTTCAGCGTCTCCACCGCATGGCCCGAGAGCAGCAGCTTCTGCATCTCGTCGAACAGGCGCGCCGGCGGCACGTTCTGCATCAGCGGCGCGAGCTTGACGATCGGCGCCGCGGTCTTCGCCTCGATCGCGAGGCCGAGCTTGGCGGCGAGGCGCACGGCGCGCAGCATCCGCACCGGGTCCTCGCGGTAGCGGGTCGTCGGCGGGCCGATCAGCTTCAGCCGCTTCGCGCGGATGTCGGCCACGCCGCCGACGTAATCCCACACTTCCTCGGTCGCCGGGTCGAAATAGAGCGCGTTGATGGTGAAGTCGCGGCGCGCGGCGTCCTCGGCCTGGGTGCCGTAGACGTTGTCCGAGAGCAGCCGGCCGTGCTCGTCGGTCGCGTCGTCGCCGGTCTGCGCGGCGCGGAACGTCGACACCTCGATCGTCTCGCCGCCGACATGCACGTGCACGAGCCGGAACCGCCGCCCGATGAGGAAGGCCCGCCGGAAGAGCGGCTTCACCTGTTCCGGCAGCGCGTTGGTCGCGAGGTCGAAATCCTTGGGCTCGATGCCGAGCAGCAGGTCGCGCACGGCGCCGCCGACGATGTAGGCGTTGAAGCCGGCCTCCTGCAGCCGGCGGGTGACCGTCAGCGCGCCGTGGCTGATCTGGTTCTGCCGGATCGGGTGGTCGTTGCGTCCGTAGACGCGGGGCGCGGTGCGGGTGCCGCCCTTGCCGGGGAGCAGTCGGGCAATCAGTCGGCGGATCATCGAGGAGGCGGGGCGGCGGCTGCGGCCGGAGCGGGAGCGGGTGCCGAGGGAAACCGGGGCGGGCGGACGGCGCCGGGTGCGCGGAATCGCGGCGGAAGGGTGTGGGTGTTCAGCAAACGGGCCGCGATCATACCATGCGGGTCGTCGCCGCTTCGCGCCGCGCCGCGCCCGGCGCCAGGCCTTCGATCGTCCAGGGACCGATCGCCCATCGGATGAGCCGCAGCGTCGGCAGGCCCACCGCGGCGGTCATCCGCCGCACCTGCCGGTTCTTGCCTTCCTGGAGCGTGAGCTGCAGCCAGCACGTCGGAATCGCCTTGCGCACGCGGATCGGCGGGTCGCGTGGCCACAGGCCCGGCGGCTCGCCGATCGCCCGGACGGCGATCGGCGCGGTGACGAAATCGCCGAGGTCGACGCCGGCGGCCAGGCGGTCGAGCTGCGCCGGGGTCGGCACGCCCTCGACCTGCGCCCAGTACACCTTGGCGTACCGGTGGCGGCGATTGGCGATGCGCGCCTGCAGCGCACCGTCAGCGGTCAGCACGACCAGGCCTTCGCTGTCGGCGTCGAGGCGACCGGCCGGGTAGACGTCGGGAACGGGGACGAACTGCGCGAGCGTGGGCTTGCCGCTGCCGTCGGGCGAGAACTGGCACAGCACCCCGTACGGCTTGTTCAGGAGCACCACCTGCGGGGCGGCGGCGGATGGCGGTCGGGAGCGCTTCGCAGAGGAGCGCGCGGGCGGCGTGGCAGGCTTCATCGGAAACGAGGATAATTGACAGCTTGCCTCACCCGTACCGTCCGGTCCGCAAAAAACACGCAGCACGCACCGAGGCGAGCGCACCGTTCGTCCGGCGGCCTGACAAGAGCCCTCCTTGGAGAACCGAATGCCCAGCTATCAGCACGTCAAAGTCCCGGCCGGCGGCCAGAAGATCACCGTCAACAAGGATTTCAGCCTTGCGGTGCCGGACCAGCCGATCATCCCCTATATCGAGGGCGACGGCACGGGTTTCGACATTACCCCTGTGATGATCAAGGTCGTCGACGCGGCGGTCGCGAAAGCCTACGGGGGAAAGCGAAAGATCCACTGGATGGAAATCTACGCCGGCGAAAAATCGACCAACGTCTACGGCCCCGACGTTTGGCTGCCGGAGGAATCGCTCACGATCCTGCGCGATTACGTGGTATCGATCAAGGGGCCGCTGACCACGCCGGTGGGCGGGGGCATCCGCTCGCTCAACGTCGCGCTGCGGCAGGAGCTCGACCTCTACGTGTGCCTGCGGCCCGTCCGCTACTTCGCCGGCGTGCCGAGCCCGGTCAAGGCGCCCGAGAAGACGGACATGGTCATCTTCCGCGAGAACTCCGAGGACATCTACGCCGGCATCGAGTGGCAGGAAGGCTCCGACGGCGCGAAGAAGGTGATCGACTTCCTCGTCCGGGAAATGGGCGTCAAGAAGATCCGCTTCCCCGGCAGCTCCGGGATCGGCATCAAGCCCGTGTCGCGCGAAGGCACGGAGCGCCTGATGAGGAAGGCGGTCCAGTATGCGATCGACAACGACCGCCGTTCGGTGACGATCGTGCACAAGGGCAACATCATGAAGTTCACCGAGGGCGGCTTCCGCGACTGGGCGTACGCGCTCGCGCAGAAGGAGTTCGGCGCCGCGCCGATCGACGGCGGCCCGTGGTGCCGGTTCAAGAACCCGAAGACCGGCCGCGAGATCGTGGTCAAGGACGCGATTGCCGACGCCTTCCTGCAGCAGATCCTGCTGCGCCCCGAAGAGTACGACGTGATCGCCACGCTCAACCTCAACGGCGACTACATCTCGGACGCCCTCGCCGCGCAGGTGGGCGGCATCGGCATCGCGCCGGGCGCGAACCTGTCGGACACCGTCGCGATGTTCGAGGCGACGCACGGCACCGCGCCGAAATACGCCGGCAAGGACTACGTCAACCCGGGGTCGGAAATCCTGTCCGCCGAGATGATGCTGGTGCACATGGGATGGAAGGAAGCCGCTGCCCTGGTGGTGAAGAGCCTCGAGAAGGCGATCGCCGACAAGGTTGTAACCTACGACTTCGCGCGCCTGATGCCCGGCGCGACGCAGGTGTCCTGCTCCGGCTTCGGGCAGGCGATGATCGAGCGGATGTAGGGCCGGCGCAGCAAAGAAAAAGCCCGCCGATCCGGCGGGCTTCTGCCGCGGGCGCACCGGTCCGGTGCGGCCGCGGGAGTGACGCGAGGGTCAGGTCGCCTGGATGTTGGCGGCCTGCTTCCCCTTCGGGCCCTGGGTCACTTCGAAGCTGACCTTCTGGCCTTCCTTCAGGCTCTTGAAGCCCGGCATGTTGATCGCCGAGAAGTGCGCGAACAGGTCTTCACCGCCACCATCGGGCGTGATGAAGCCAAAGCCCTTTGCATCGTTGAACCACTTCACTGTTCCAGTTGCCATAGTGCTGCGTCCTCACAGGGTTGGCGGAAGGATGGTGTTTGGACAGCAAGTACTACCTGCGGCAGACGCAGCGGCAGAGCGCGGGCGGACCGGAACAGCAGACACTTAGGAGCCAAACAGGGGTTTTTTTACGCGCTCGGGGTGGCCGGCGTCAAGCCGGACGCGGGCTTTTTCGCCCGCCCCTTGAAAATTCTGTTGCAATCATCAAACATAGGGTCGACCGACCCCAGTCGCATCCCGGTGGAAAATGGCGAACCAGCAGCAGGACGGCAGCGTACTCGAGGCCCTGAAGATCCGGGTCAAGCCGCCGCCGCTGTACAAGGTGCTCCTGCTCAACGACGACTACACGCCCATGGACTTTGTGGTTGTCGTGTTGCAGACTGTGTTCGCGATGAACCGGGAGAAGGCGACTCAGGTGATGCTGCAGGTCCACCGCGAGGGGATGGGTGTCTGCGGCACGTACGTCCGCGAGGTGGCGGCAACGAAGGTCGGGCAGGTGATCGACATCGCGCGGAAGCACCAGCATCCGCTGCAGTGCACGATGGAGGAGGCTTGAGCGTTATGGCCGGCAGGGCCCGTCGGCGCCGCACCCCGCGGCGTGGCGGAAGCGGCCGCGAGAGGCAACCACGATGATTGCGCAGGAACTTGAAGTCTCCCTCCACATGGCTTTTGTCGAAGCCCGGCAGAAGCAGCACGAGTTCATCACGGTCGAGCACCTGCTGCTGGCGATGCTCGACAACCCGTCCGCGGCCGACGTGCTGAAGGCGTGCGGGATCGACCTCGACGAGATGCGCGGTGTCCTCACCGACTTCATCAGCGAGCACACGCCGCGCCTGTCGCCGCACTCGGATTCCGACACCCAGCCCACGCAGGGCTTCCAGCGCGTCATCCAGCGCGCGATCCTGCACGTGCAGTCGTCGGGCAAGAAGGAGGTCACCGGCGCCAACGTGCTGGTCGCGATCTTCGGCGAGAAGGAATCGCACGCCGTCTACTTCCTCAACCAGCGCGGCGTGACGCGCCTCGACGTCGTCAACTTCATCGCCCACGGCATCGGCAAGGGCGCGGCGCAGAAGCCGGAGAAGAGCGAGGCGAAGGAGGAGACCGAAGGCGGCGGCGAAGCGCAGGGCGCGCTCGAGACGTACACGGTCAACCTCAACCAGATGGCCCGGCAGGGCAAGACCGACCCGCTGATCGGGCGCGCGCTCGAGTTCGAGCGCGTGATCCAGGTGCTGTGCCGCCGCCGCAAGAACAACCCGCTGCTGGTCGGCGAGGCGGGGGTGGGCAAGACCGCGATCGCCGAGGGCCTCGCGCGGCGGATCAACGAGAAGCGACGTCCCCGAGCTGCTGCACGAGTACCAGGTGTATTCGCTCGACATGGGCGCGCTGCTCGCCGGCACCAAGTACCGCGGCGATTTCGAGCAGCGCCTGAAGGCGGTGCTGAAGCAGCTCGCCGACAGCCCGAAGTCGATCCTGTTCATCGACGAGATCCACACGATCATCGGCGCCGGCGCCGCGTCGGGCGGCACGCTCGACGCGTCCAACCTGCTGAAGCCCGCGCTGTCCACCGGCGCGCTGAAGTGCATCGGCGCGACGACCTACAACGAATACCGCCAGATCTTCGAGAAGGACCACGCGCTTTCGCGGCGCTTCCAGAAGGTCGACGTGCCGGAGCCGTCGATCGCGGAGACCGTCGAGATCCTCAAGGGCCTGAAGTCGCGCTTCGAGCAGCATCACGGCGTGAAGTACTCGCCGGCGGCGCTGGTCACCGCAGCCGAGCTCTCCGCGCGCTTCATCAACGACCGCCACCTGCCGGACAAGGCGATCGACGTCATCGACGAGGCCGGCGCGGCGCAGAAGATCCTGCCGAAGTCGAAGCAGAAGAAGATCATCAACAAGGCCGAGATCGAGGACATCGTCGCCAAGATCGCGCGCATCCCCGCGAAGAACGTGTCCTCCGACGACCGCAACGCGCTGAAGACCCTGGACCGCGACCTGAAGAACGTCGTGTTCGGGCAGGCGAAGGCGATCGACGCGCTGACCTCGGCGATCCGCATGGCCCGCTCGGGGCTCGGCAATCCGCACAAGCCGATCGGCAACTTCCTGTTCAGCGGGCCGACGGGCGTGGGCAAGACCGAAGTCGCGCGCCAGCTCGCCTTCAGCCTGGGCGTCGAGCTGATCCGCTTCGACATGTCGGAGTACATGGAGCGCCACGCGGTGTCGCGGCTGATCGGCGCGCCGCCGGGCTACATCGGCTTCGACCAGGGCGGCCAGCTGACCGAGGCGATCACCAAGCACCCGTACAGCGTGCTGCTGCTCGACGAGATCGAGAAGGCGCACCCGGACATCTTCAACATCCTGCTGCAGGTGATGGACCACGGCACGCTCACCGACAACAACGGGCGCAAGGCCGACTTCCGCAACGTCACCGTCATCATGACCACCAACGCCGGTGCCGAGGCGCTCGCCAAGGGCACGCTGGGCTTCACCAGCAGCAAGGAGTCCGGCGACGAGATGGCGGAGATCAAGCGCCTGTTCACGCCGGAGTTCCGCAACCGGCTCGACGCCGTGATCTCGTTCGCCGCGCTCGACCACGAGGTGATCCTCAAGGTCGTCGACAAGTTCCTGCTCGAGTTGGAGAACCAGCTGCACGAGAAGAAGGTCGACGCGTCGTTTTCCGCCGAGCTCAAGGCTTTCCTCGCGAAGAAGGGCTTCGATCCGCAGATGGGCGCGCGGCCGATGGCGCGGCTCATCCAGGACACCATCCGCAAGGCGCTTGCCGACGAGCTGCTGTTCGGCCGGCTGGTCGGCGGCGGCAAGGTGACGATCGACATCGACCAGGACGACAAGGTGCAGCTGCAGTTCGAGGAGAACAAGGAAGCCGAGCCGGTGGCGTGACCTCGTCTGACGCACGAACAAACGGCGCCCGCGGGCGCCGTTTGTTCGTGGGGTCACGCCCGTGCGACGTCCCGGGGCCGCCCCGGGTTTCGCAGTCGCTCAACCCGGGCTACGCGAGGCTGTCGGCCCAGATGTTCTTCGCCCACGAGAACGCGTACCGGCCCTCGATCTCGCTCGGTGCCGGAGACACGCCGCCGGAGCCGGGCACCGCGATGAAGGTCTTCTTCTCGTTGTCGTACTGGTGCACCGAGCACACGTGGACGACGTCCTTGTCGGTGATGAAGCTGTAGCAGGTGTTGGTGAGCACCGGCGTCGGGTTCGGCGCCTGCCCCGCCAGCAGCGCGACGACGGCCGCCGCGCACACCTTGGCGTGCTGGTTCGCCATGTGGCCGGACTTGGGCATGCCGGGCGCGATCTGGATCGCGTCGCCCAGCACGTGGACGTTCTTCACCTTGACCGACTCGAACGTGAGGAAGTCCACGTCGCACCAGCGGTCGTTCGCGGTGACCACGCCCGCGGCACGCGCGATCGCGCTCGCGCGCTGCGGCGGCACGACGTTCAGCACGTCCGCCTTGACGTTGTCCTGCACCTCGAACCTGGCGGTCATCGCGGCGGCGTCGACGCCGGTCAGCACGTGGTTTCCCCGGTACTCCACGATGCCCTTGTAGTCCTCCGCCCATGCCTTCTTGAACAGCGGGCCCTTCGACGTCACGTCGCCGTTGCCGTCGAGGATCAGCACCTTCGACCGGGGTTTCGCCTGCTTGAAATACCACGCCACCTGGCAGGCGCGCTCGTACGGCCCCGGCGGGCAGCGGTACGGCGCGACCGGAATCGACAGCACGTAGACGCCGCCGTCGCGCATCGCCACCAGCTGGTCGCGCAGCGCCACCGTCTGCGGCCCGGCCTTCCAGGAATGCAGGACCTTCGCCTGTGCCGCGGCGCTGTCGAGCCCCGTCACCTTGTCGAACATGAAGTCGATGCCGGGCGAGAGGATCAGCCGGTCGTAGGGCAGCTCGCCGCCGCCGCCGAGCTTCACCATGCGCTTCTCGGGGTCGATCGCCGTCGCGGTGTCCTTGACCATCCTCACGCCATGACGCCGCCCGAGGTTGTCGTAGCTCACCGTGACGTCGGCGATGGTCTTGCTGCCGCCGAGCACGAGATTGGAGATGGGGCAGGAGACGAACTCCGCGTTCGGCTCGACGAGCGTCACGTCGATGCCGTTGTCGCTCCACATCCGGATGTACTTGGCCGCCGTGGCGCCGCCATAGCCGGCACCGACCACCACCACCTTGCCGCGGGCGCCGCTCATCGTCGCGCAGCCCGGCAGCGCGGCGGCGGCGCCGGTCGCGCCGGCGGCCAGCAGGAATTCACGCCTCTTCATGGTCATCCCGGCCTCCCTATTTCGCAGGCGGCTTCTGCGCCGCAAACCAGCCGCAGACGAGGTCGATCTGCTCGTCGGTGTAACCCTTGGCCAGCTGGTGCATGATCGTCGCCGGCCTCTTCCCCGTCTTGAAATCCTGCATCTTGCGCACGAGCTCGTCCTTCGGCTTGCCGGCAAGCGACTCGACCTCGCCCACGCTCACGCCTCCGGTGCCGTGGCAGTTGGCGCAGGTCGCGGCGAGGCTCCGCGCGAGGTTCGGGTCGACGCTCTGGGCTGCGGCCCCGGCGGCGAGCGCTGCGGCCGTGGCCGCGACGAGCGGTATCAGGATGAGGCGCACGATGTTCTCCCGGCTCTGCGACGTGGCGTGGCGGACCCGAAAAAGTATCTCCCGCGACGCGGGCATTGGCAAGGTCGTAGAATGCGCTCGATGCCGACGCGGGCCGGCGCGCATCCCTGCGCGGCGGGCCCGCGTTCGGCCGGGTCGCGGTGGCCTGCTCGCAGCGAGCGGGGCCCGCACCTGCAATCACCCCGGGGGACGCCGCGCATGAACGTGCTGTTGATCGCCACGACTGTGAACTGGCTCGGGCCCGCCCGCCTGCCGCGGGCGCTCGCGCGTGCCGGCTTCGTCGTGTCGCTGCTGGCGCCGCGCGACGCGCTCGCCGCGAGGTCGCGGTTCGTGGCGCGGAGCGACGTCCTCCCCGACGGGGCGACGCGCGCGCAGTGGATGACGGCCTTCGCGGCGGCCGTGGAAGGCACGGCGCCGCGCCTCGTCGTTCCCTGCGACGACATGGCATCGGAGCTGCTGCAGGACGTGGGGCTGGAACCCCCGGCCGGGGTGCCGTCGGCGACGGCGCTGCGGCTGGCCCGACTCGCCCGCGACTCGCTCGGCGACGCGCGCCACTACCGGTCGAGCGTCGACAAGACGCTGCTGCCGCCGGTGGCGGCGGCGCTCGGCGTGCGCGTGCCGCGCTTCGACGTGGTCGCCACCCCTGTCGGCGCGCGGTCCTTCGCCGAGGCACACGGCTACCCGGTCGTGCTGAAGCGCGGCCGCGGCGCCGCCGGCGAGGCGGTCGCCATCGTGTCCGGCGATGATGCGCTCGGGCCGGCGTTCGCGCGTCTTGCGGCGATCGTGCCCCGCTCGGCGGCCGACGATGCCACGCGGATCCTGGTGCAGGAATTCATACCGGGACGCTCGTTGAGCCGGACCTCGGTCGCGTGGGACGGCCACGAGCTCGCCGGCCTCTGCCGCGAGCGCCTGACCCGCAACCCGCCGGGGGTCGGCCCGGGCAGCGCCGTGCGCATCTACTGCGAGCCCGGAAGCGCGCGCGTTCTCGCAGGCGCTGGCGCGCGGGCTGGGCATCCACGGCTTCTTCGTTGTCGACTATGTCGTGGACGAGCGGACCGGACAGGCGTACATGCTGGAAATCAACCGCCGCATCGGAACCGGGAACCACCTCGGCGTGGCGGTCGGCGTCGACCTGTGCGCCGCGCTCCATGCGGCGATCGCCGGGCGTCCTGCCGTTACCCGCGATGACGTCGCCGCCGGATTCGAGCGGATCGTCGCCCAGTTCCCGCAGGAATGGCTGCGCGACCCGGCCAGCCCATGGCTGCGCGATTGCCCGGCGGACGTCCCGTGGGACGACCCGGACGTGCTGGCGGCGATGCTGCGCATGCGCGACAGCGGGTGACCGGCGCGGCGGGTTGCGTCGCGGCCGTCGCGCCGACCGGCGCTGCCGGAAAATGGAAGCCATTTCCATAATCGCAGGCTGACTCCCGCCAGGCTTGGCGTCGATCCCGGGCAGCCGATCACCAATGTTTTCAGTGTTTTGGCTCGGGGTTTCCAGCCCTTTTCGCTGCCGCTCCCGCCGCCGGCTCATGCAGCGCAGCACCTTTCCTGCCCGCGCGACACGCATTCGATGCCACCTTGTGGAATTGCTTTTTAACGTCATGATTTCTAATGTGTAATTTCGTATTGCACTGCGCAAAATCCGCTTGTCATCGGGGCGCAACTTTGCTAACGTATCCATATCACGTGTGCCCGTCCGCCGACGTCGCGGAAGGTCACAAGCAGGGCTTGGGTAATCCGCATCCCCATCCACGCCCGCCCGACCGGTTGAGCGATCCTCGCCGGTCCGTGCAGTGGACCGCCGGCGGCTGGGCTCGCCGGTCGTTCCACACCGCGGATCGCGGTGCGCGCGGGTGGCCGCGACGCGCCGGAACCGCTGACCAAGGTTCCGGTCGGCCGCGGGTTTCTCGCGAAGCCCGGATGGCCGCCGGATTGGCCACGACCAGTGACGATGGGAGCACCACATGAGCTACGACCTCGAAGCAGCAAGACTGAAGAAGGACTGGGCCGAGAACCCGCGGTGGAAGGGCATCCAGCGGGGGTATGCGGCCGAAGACGTGATCCGCCTGCGCGGCTCGATCCAGATCGAGCACACGCTGGCGCGGCGCGGCGCCGAGAAGCTCTGGAAGCTGATCAACGAGGAGCCTTTCGTGAACACGCTGGGCGCCCTCACCGGCAACCAGGCGATGCAGCAGGTGAAGGCGGGCCTCAAGGCCATCTACCTGTCGGGCTGGCAGGTTGCCGCCGACGCCAACATCGCCGGCGAGATGTACCCGGACCAGTCGCTGTACCCGGTGAATTCGGTGCCGCACGTCGTGCGCCGGATCAACAACACCTTCCAGCGCGCCGACCAGATCCAGCACGCCGAAGGCAAGAGCGATGTCGATTTCTTCGCGCCGATCGTCGCCGACGCCGAAGCGGGCTTCGGCGGCGTGCTGAACGCCTTCGAGCTGATGAAGGCGATGATCGAAGCCGGCGCCGCCGGCGTGCACTTCGAGGATCAGCTCGCGTCGGTCAAGAAGTGCGGCCACATGGGCGGCAAGGTGCTCGTACCCACGCGCGAAGCCGTCGAGAAGCTGATCGCCGCGCGCCTCGCGGCCGACTGCATGGGCGTGCCGACGATCCTGCTCGCCCGCACCGATGCGGAGGCGGCGGACCTCGTCACCTCCGACGTCGACGCGATCGACCGCCCGTTCTGCACGGGCGAGCGCACCGTCGAAGGCTTCTACCGCACGCGTGCCGGCCTCGACCAGGCGGTGTCGCGCGGGCTCGCGTACGCGCCGTACGCCGATCTCATCTGGTGCGAGACCGGCAAGCCCGACCTCGCCTTCGCGAAGCAGTTCGCCGAGGCGATCCAGGCCAAGTTCCCGGGCAAGATGCTCGCGTACAACTGCTCGCCGTCGTTCAACTGGAAGAAGAACCTCGACGACGCGACGATCGCCAAGTTCCAGCGCGAGCTGGGCGCGATGGGCTACAAGTTCCAGTTCATCACGCTGGCGGGCTTCCACAGCCTAAACTACTCGATGTTCAACCTGGCCCACGGCTACGCGCGCACCGGCATGAGCGCGTTCGTCGAGATGCAGGAAGCCGAGTTCGCCGCGGCGGACAAGGGCTTCACCGCGGTGCGCCACCAGCGCGAGGTCGGCACCGGCTACTTCGACGCCGTCACGACGACGGTGCAGGGCAGCCAGTCGTCGACGACCGCGTTGAGCCATTCAACCGAGGACGAGCAGTTCTTCGACAAGAAGAAGGCGGGGCTGTCGGTCGCCAACGGCTGATCGCACCCTCGCCTGCGCTGTTGCCGGGCCGCGCTCCGCCAGCGGAGCGCGGCCCGTTGTCTTTGCGCCGCGGCGCGATCCGGGCCGCGGGCCGATGAGCGCACCGCCTCCCGAACGGCCGGCCCCGGCTTCGCTGCGGCTGTTCTTCGCGCTGCTGCCCGACGCCGCCGCCCGCGAGACGCTGGCGGCGTGCGGGCGGCACGTCGCCCACGAAACCGGCGGGCGCGCGACACCCGCCGGGAACATCCACCTCACGCTCGCGTTCCTCGGCAGCGTGGCGCGCTCGCGCCTGCCGGACGTGCTCACCGCCGGTGCGCGCGCCGCCGCGGCGGGCGAGCCGTTCGCGCTGCTGCTCGACCGGGCCGGCTGGTTTCGTCACGCGGGCGCCGCCTGGTTCGCGCCCGCGGTGATCTCCCCGGCGCTGCAGCTCGCGTTCGACGCGCTGCAGGGCGCGCTGCGCGAGGCCGGGTTCGCGCGGGAAGAGCGTGCGTTTCGTCCGCATCTGACGCTCGCCCGCCGCTGCCTGCGGGCGCCGGCCGCGGGGGCGCCGCCCGTGGGCTGGCGCGCCGACGCGGTGGCGCTGATGGCGTCGGAAACGCGGCCGGGCGGACCGGTCTACCGGGTGCTGGCGTCGTGGCGCCTCGGTGACGGCGGAGTTGCGTAGCCCGGGTTTCGCTGCCGCCCAACCCGGGCTACGCGATGACGCGCCCCCGCCGCCCTACCGCGGCGCGATGGCCGCGTCGAGCTCGCGGCGCAGGAACTCGTGGAAGTGCTGCATGCCGTCTTCCATCGGCGACTGGTAGGGGCCTTCCTCGCTGCGGCCGGCGCGGTGGAGCGCCCTGCGGCCGGCGTCCATCCGCTCGGCGATCTCGTCGTCCTCGCGCGCCGTCTCCATGTACGCCGCCTGCTCGGCCTCGACGAATTCCCGCTCGAAGAGCGCGATGTCCTCGGGATAGTAGAACTCGACGACGTTGGTCGTCCGGTCGACGCCGCGCGGAACCAGCGTGCTGACGACGAGCACGTGCGGATACCACTCGATCATGATGTTCGGGTAGTACACCATCCAGATGGCGCCGTACGCCGGGAGCTCGCCGCGGTAGTAGTCGAGGACCGCCTTATGCCAGCGCTCGTAGGTCGTGCTGCCCGCCCGGGCGAGGCCGTTGTTGATGCCCACCGACTGCACCGAGTACCAGTCGCCGAACTGCCACTTGAGGTCGTCGCAGGTGACGAAGCGGCCGAGCCCCGGATGGAACGGCGCGACGTGGTAGTCCTCGAGATAGACCTCGATGAAGCTCTTCCAGTTGTAGTTGCACTCGTGGATCTCGACCCGGTCGAGGACGTGGCTGGCGAAGTCGAGCTTGTCGAGCAGCGACGCGTGGGCAAGGTCGCGGGCGACGTCGCGCGGGCCGTCGAACAGCAGGCCGTGCCAGTTCTGCAAGGGCGAGCGGCCGAGGTTGAGGCACGGCTTGTCCGCGAAGTGCGGCGCCCCGAGGAGCTCGCCTTTCAGGTCGTAGGTCCAGCGGTGGATCGGGCAGACGATGTTCTGCGCGGTGCCCCGGCCCTTCAGCATGATCGCCTGCCGGTGCCGGCAGATGTTGGAGAGCAGGTCGACGCCGGCGCCGTTGCGCACCAGCACCTGCGCGTTGTCCCGCCAGTCTAGCGCGTAGTAGTCGCCGGGCTCGGGCACCATCAGCTCGTGCCCGACGTAGCCGGGTGCGCGCGCGAACAGCGAGCGCTGCTCGGCGGCGTAGACGTCGGCGTCGCAGTACCACGAGACCGGAAGCTGCGTGGTGGCGCGCCGCAACTGCGCCGCAGTGGCGATATGGGACATCGGCCCTCCGTTCCTTCGCGAATAAAGTCGTGAACCCAACCAACCCAACCCAACAACCCGGGACGATTACGGCTCTTTACTGCACTTCCAGGCCGCCCCGGACCGCCATGCTAAGTCGGCCGCGCGAAAGATCCGCTGAGGCCGCGTCATGAAAACGTGTTAGTATATAAGAGCGGTCCACAATGGGTCAACCTGCGCCGCAACGTGTCCTTTCGGCAGGTTCGCGCGCTATCGGCTGTTTTGCGCCGTTTCCGGCGTTCATGCCGGAAACGCCCGTGGCTCCGGTGGACGCCCCCCAACTTTCGCCCCCCACGCGATGGCCAAGCCGAGCGCAGCCCCAGCCAGTTTCGAAGCCGCACTCGCCGAGCTCGAGGAGATCGTGGCGACGATGGAGGGCGGGCAGCTGCCGCTCGCCGACTCGCTCGCGGCGTACCAGCGCGGCGCGGTGCTGCTGCAGTACTGCCAGGCGGCGCTCAAGGATGCCGAGCAGAAGGTCGAGGTGCTGGAGAAGGGCGTGCTCAAGGCATTCGATGCGCCGGTGCGGGAAGAGGCCGCCGCCGATGAACCCTGATCTCGCCTGGCCGGTCTGGCTGGCGGAACGCCAGCGCAGGGTGGAGCACGTGCTCGACCGTGCGCTGCCGCCGACGGACGGCGGGCCGGCGACGCTCCCCGCCGCGATGCGCTACGCCGTGCTCGGCGGCGGCAAGCGCGTGCGGCCAATGCTGGCGTATGCGGCGGGCGAGATCGTCCGCGCCGATCCCGCCGTCGTCGACGCCGCAGCAGCGGCGGTCGAGCTGGTGCACGCGTATTCGCTCGTCCACGACGACCTGCCGTGCATGGACGACGACACGCTTCGTCGCGGCCGGCCCACGTGCCACGTCGAGTTCGGCGAGGCGATGGCGCTGCTCGCCGGCGACGCGCTGCAGGCGCTCGCCTTCGAGGTCCTCGCCGGGGCGGGCATCAGCAGTCCCGGCCGATGCCTGCGCCGCGCTCGCGCAGGCCGCCGGCGTTCACGGCATGGCCGGCGGGCAGGCGATCGACCTCGCATCCGTGGGCGCCGCGCTGCAGCTGCCCGAGCAGGAGCGGATGCACCGTATGAAGACCGGCGCGCTGATCCGCGCCGCGGTGCGGCTGGGCGCCGCCTGCGGGCGGCCCCTCGCCGCCGCGGAGAGCGCGGCGCTGGACGCATACGCGCAGGCGGCCGGGCTCGCCTTCCAGGTCGTCGACGACGTACTCGACGTCGAGGGCAGCGCCGCGGCGATCGGCAAGACGGCCGGCAAGGACGCCGCGCAGGGCAAGCCCACCTTCGTTTCGTTGCAGGGACTCGCCGGCGCCAAGGCGCATGCGGAGGCCCTGCGGCGCGAGGCGCAGGCGGCGCTCGCGCCGTTCGGCGCCGCCGCGCGGCGGCTCGCCGAACTCGCCGACTGGATCGTGCTGCGCACCCACTGATGTATCCGCTCCTCGAACAGATCGACGATCCCGCGGCGCTGCGCAAGCTCGATCGCGCCCTCCTGCCGCAGCTCGCGCGCGAGCTGCGCGCGTTCCTGCTGGCGTCGGTCGGCGCCACCGGCGGGCACCTGTCGTCGAACCTGGGCACGGTCGAGCTCACCATCGCGCTGCACTACGTGTTCGACACGCCGCACGACCGCATCGTGTGGGACGTCGGCCACCAGACCTACGCGCACAAGATCCTCACCGGCCGCCGGCGCGAGATGCACCGGCTGCGCATGGCAGGGGGGCCGTCGGGATTCCCGCGCCGCTCGGAGAGCGCGTACGACACCTTCGGCACCGCGCACTCGTCGACGTCGATCTCGGCCGCGCTCGGCATGGCGGTCGCCGCGAAGCGCAAGGGCGAGCAGCGGGCCGTCGTCGCGGTCATCGGCGACGGCGCGATGAGCGCCGGCATGGCGTTCGAGGCGCTCAACAACGCCGGCACGGCGGGCGCCAACCTGCTGGTGATCCTCAACGACAACGACATGTCGATCTCGGAGCCGGTCGGCGCGTTCAACAACTACCTCGCCCGGCTGCTGTCGGGTCGCGCGTACAACTACGTGCGCCGCGGCGGCAAGGAAATGCTGGCCAAGCTGCCGCCGGTGCAGGAGCTCGCCAAGCGCTGGGAAGAGCACATGAAGGGCATGGTGCTCCCGGGCACGCTGTTCGAGGAATTCGGCTTCAACTACATCGGCCCGATCGACGGGCACGACCTCGAGACGTTGACGAAGACGCTCGTCAACGTGCGCCAGCTCGCCGGGCCGCAGCTCCTGCACGTCGTCACGCGCAAGGGCCACGGCTACCCGCGGGCCGAGGAGGATCCCATCCTCTACCACGGCGTGCCGAAGTTCGACCCGGCGGTGGGTGTCGTCGTCAAGCCGCCGTCGAAGCCGTCCTACACGCAGATCTTCGGCGACTGGCTGTGCGACATCGCCGCGCGCGACGCGCGGCGTGGTCGGCATCACGCCGGCGATGCGCGAGGGCTCGGGGCTCGTGCGCTTCTCGCAGGAGTTCCCCGACCGCTATTTCGACGTCGGCATCGCCGAGCAGCACGCGGTGACCTTCGCCGCCGGCCTCGCCTGCGAAGGCATGAAGCCGGTGGTCGCGATCTACTCGACCTTCCTGCAGCGCGCGTACGACCAGCTGATCCACGACGTCGTGCTGCAGAACCTGCCGGTGGTGTTCGCGCTCGACCGCGCCGGCATCGTCGGCGCCGACGGCGCGACGCACGCCGGCGCGTTCGACCTGTCGTACCTGCGCTGCCTGCCGAACATGACGGTGATGGCGCCGGCCGACGAGGACGAATGCCGGCAGATGCTCTACACCGCGTTCACGCTGGACGGGCCGGCGGCCGTGCGCTATCCGCGCGGCGCCGGGCCGGGCGTCGCCGCCGCGCGCCGAGATGAAGGCGCTGCCGGTCGGCCGCGGCGAGATCCGGCGCGAGGCCCGCCGGCGCGTCAACCGGGTGGCGATCCTCGCCTTCGGCAGCCTGCTGCACCACGCGCTCGCCGCCGGCGAGGAGCTCGACGCGACGGTGGCCAACATGCGCTTCGTCAAGCCGCTCGACGTCGAGCTGATCCGCCGGCTCGCCCACGAGCACGACGCGCTGGTGACGGTCGAGGAGAACGTCGTCGCGGGCGGCGCCGGGAGCGGCGTCGCCGAAGCGCTGGCGGCCGAGGGCATCGTCATCCCGATGCTGCACCTCGGCCTGCCCGACCGCTTCGTCGACCACGGCGACCCGGCGCAGCTCCTCGCCGACTGCGGGCTCGACGCGCACGGGATCGTCGCGGCGATCCTCGCGCGCCACGGGCAGCGCCGGCAGGACGCCCGCGCGAAGCCCGCGGCCTGACGCCGCGCGCGCCTCGCGGGCGCCGGCGACCCGGCGAGCGGGCCGCCCGTCATCTCGGTTAGAATCCGGCCTGTGAACCGTCCCGACAATCCGCAGACGCTGTTCCCCATCGCCGACGTGCAGTCGCGCAGCGATCATCGCGAGATCGCGATCGACCAGGTCGGCATCAAGGGCCTGCGCTACCCGCTGCTGTTCGCCGACCAGGACGGCGGCGCGCAGCCCACCATCGCCGAGTGCAACGTGTACGTCGCGCTGCCGGAGGAGCGCAAGGGCACGCACATGTCGCGCCTCGTCGCGCTGCTCGAGTCGCGCAGCGACCCGGGCCAGCCGCCGCTGACCACCGCCAACCTTCACGGGCTGCTCGACGCGCTGGTCGTCCTGCTCGAGGCGCCGGGCGGACGCATCGAGGTGTCGTTCCCGTTCTTCGTCCGCAAGTCCGCGCCGGTCTCGGGCGTGGCGAGCCTGCTCGACTACCAGGCGCGCCTGACCGGCGAGATCGTCGACGGCCGGTACCGGCAGACGGTGTCGGTCGCGGTGCCGGTGACCTCGCTGTGCCCCTGCTCGAAGGAGATCTCCGAGTACGGCGCGCACAACCAGCGCTCGCTCCTGACGATCACCGTGCGCCCGCGCGCGCCGCTCTACCTCACCGAGGTCATCCGCGTGGGCGAGGAAGAGGCCTCGTGCGAGCTCTACGGCCTCCTCAAGCGCGCCGACGAGAAGTACGTCACCGAGCGCGCCTACGACAACCCGAAGTTCGTCGAGGATCTCGTGCGCGGCATCGCCGCGCGGCTGCAGGCGGACCCGCGGATCGAGGGCTTCGTGGTGGAAGCGGAGAATTTCGAGTCCATCCACAACCACTCGGCGTACGCCCGGATCGCCCGCGGGCTGTAGTCCGCCTCACCGGGCCGCCGCGTGCCGCGTCCCATGCGCAGCGTCGCAATCTTCCGCTTCTCGCCGACCGAAGGGCCCGCCTATTTCGCCGACTGGCTCGGCGCGCACGGCGTGGCCTGGCAGCTCGTCGCGCTCGACGAGGGCGCTGCGGTGCCGCCCGACTGCGCGCGCGTTCGCCGGCATCGGGATGATGGGCGGCCCGATGAGCGTCAACGACGACCTGCCGTGGGTCGCCCCGCTCTGCTCGCTCGTTGCGCGACGCGGTCGCCGCCGACGTCCCGGTGATCGGGCACTGCCTGGGCGGACAGCTGCTCGCGAAGGCGCTCGGCGCGCCCGTCACGCGCGCGCCGGTCGCCGAGATCGGCTGGATCGACGTCGACGTCGCGGCCCCCGCGGCGGCCGGCGAGTGGTTCGGCGGGCGGTCGCGCTTCGAGACGTTCCAGTGGCATTACGACGCGTTCGCGCTGCCGGCGGGCGCGACGCGGGTGCTGACCAACGTCGCACAACCGGAACCAGGCGTACGTCGTCGACGACCGCCACGTCGGCTTCCAGTGCCACATCGAGATGACGCGCGACCTGGTCGAGACCTGGCTCGCCACCGGCGCCGGCGAGTTGCCGCCGGCATCGCGCCCGGAAATGCAGTCGGCCGCGGACATCCGCCGCGGCCTCGACGCGCACGTCGCGTCGCTCAACGCCGTGGCGGGCGACGTCTACGCGCGCTGGTCGCGGCACCTGCTGCGCTGAGCCGCCGCCCGTCATGCCGCAGATCCGCGCGCTCCCCGATCACCTGATCAACCAGATCGCCGCCGGCGAGGTGGTCGAGCGGCCGGCGGCCGCGCTGAAGGAGCTGCTCGAGAACGCGCTCGATTCCGGCGCCACGCAGATCGACGTCGATCTCGCCGGCGGCGGCATCCAGCGCATCCGTGTCGCCGACAACGGCGCGGGCATCGAGCGCGAGGAGCTGCGCGCTGGCGGTCGCGCGGCACGCGACGTCGAAGCTCGTCGTCCGTCGACGACCTCGAGGCGATCGCCACGCTCGGCTTTCGCGGCGAGGCGCTGGCGTCGATCGCCGCGGTGTCGCGGTTCTCGATCACCTCCCGCGCCGCCGGCAGGCCGCACGCATGGCGCATCGAGGTCGACGGCGGCGAGGTCAGCGCGACGGCTCCGGCGGCGCTCGCCGCCGGCACCACGGTGAGCGTGCAGGAGCTCTACTACAACACGCCGGCGCGGCGGAAATTCCTGCGCACCGAGGCGACCGAATGGGGCCACTGCGAGGAAGCCTTCCGCCGCATCGCGCTCGCGCACCCGGACGTCGGCTTCACGCTGCAGCACAACGGCCGCCAGGTGTACCGGCTGGCGCGCGGCGAGCGCCGCGCGCGCGTCGACGCGCTGCTCGGCGAATCGTTCGGCGCCGCGGCGGCGATCGTCGACACGCAGGCCGGGCCGCTGTCCATCGGCGGCTTCGCGGTCCGCCCGGCCTACGCCACGCAGGCCGGCGGCCAGTACGCGTTCGTCAACGGCCGCTTCGTCCGCGACCGCGTGCTCGCGCACGCGCTGCGCGAGGCGTACCGCGACGTGCTCCATCACGACCGGCAGCCCTCGTACGCGCTGTGGATCGCGCTGCATCCGCGGCTCGTCGACGTCAACGTGCATCCGCAGAAGACCGAGGTGCGCTTCCGCGATTCCGGCGCGGTGCACCAGGCGGTGCTGCACGCGATCCGGGGCGCGCTGGGCGCGACCGCCGCCGAAGCAGCCGGCGGTGTCCGGCGCGCAGGGGCTGGGCCTGGCGGCGTCGGGCACGGCCCCGGGCGCGCCGCAGTCCGGCGCCTCCGGTGACAACGCGCGGTGGGCGGCGCCGGGTGCATGGGCCGCGCCGCGGCAGGCGCCGATGGCCTTCGGCGCGACCGAGCCCGCGTCGTTCTACGCGAAGCTGTTCGGGCCGCGCGACCCGGCTGCCGGCGCAGGACCTGACCTTCCGCCGACCGGGCGACGATCAGCCGCTCGGCTTCGCGCTCGCGCAGCTGCACGGCATCTACGTGCTCGCGCAGAACCGCGCCGGGCTGGTGCTGGTCGACATGCACGCGGCGCACGAGCGCATCGTCTACGAGCGGCTGAAGGGCGCGCTCGACGCGAGCGTGCCCGTGCAGCCGCTGCTGATTCCGGCGACGTTCGCCGCGTCGCCGCTCGAGGCCGCGGCCGCCGAGGAGCACGCGGCCACGCTCGATCGCCTCGGCTTCGCGCTCGCGGCGCTCGGTCCGGCCACGCTCGCGGTGCGCGGCATTCCCGCGCCGCTGGCCGACGCCGACGCCGTGACGCTTGCGCGCGCCGTGCTGCACGACCTCGCCGAATTCGGCGGCAGCGAGGTGCTGACCGCGCATCGCGACGAGCTGCTCTCCACGATGGCGTGCCACGCCGCCGTGCGCGCGAACCGCAGCCTGACGGTCCCCGAGATGAACGCGCTGCTGCGCGAGATGGAAGCCACCGAGCGGGCGGGCCAGTGCAACCACGGCCGCCCGACGTGGTACCAGCTGGCGCTCGCCGACCTCGATCGCCTGTTCATGCGCGGGCGGTGAGCGCCGCGCCGGCGGTCCTGCTGATGGGCCCGACCGCGTCGGGCAAGAGCGCGCTCGCGCTGGCGCTCGCGCAGCGGATGCCCGCCGAGATCGTCAGCGTCGACTCGGCGCAGGTCTATCGCGGCATGGACATCGGCACCGCGAAGCCCGACGCCGAAGTGCGCCGCGCGCGTCGCGCACCACCTGATCGACATCATCGACCCCACCGAGGCCTACTCGGCGGCGCGCTTTCGCGCCGACGCGCTGGCCGCGGTGACGGCGATCCGCGCGCGCGGCCGCGTCCCGCTGCTGGTCGGCGGCACGATGCTCTACTTCAAGGCGCTGCTCGAAGGCCTGTCCGCGCTGCCGCCGGCCGATCCGGCCATCCGCGCGGCGCTCGACGCGCGCGCGGCGCGGGAAGGCTGGCCGGCGCTGCACGCGGAGCTCGCGCGCGTCGACCCGCCGACCGCGGCGCGTCTCGAACCCATGGACGCGCAGCGCATCCAGCGCGCGCTCGAAGTCTACGCCGCGACCGGCACGCCGCTGTCGCGATTGCAGGGCGCGCGCGAGGCGCGGCGCGGGCCTCGGGCCGGTCGTGGCGATCGCGCTGCTGCCGCCGGAGCGTGCGCAGCTGCACGCCGCGATCGCCGCGCGCTTCGACGCGATGCTCGCCGGCGGTCTCGTCGACGAGGTGCGCGGGTTGCGCGCCCGCCATGCGCTCGACGCCGCGACTGCCGTCGATGCGCTGCGTGGGCTACCGGCAGGCGTGGGCGTTCCTCGACGGCGCGATCGATGCGCCGGCGCTGCGCGCCACCGGCATCGCCGCCACGCGCCAGCTCGCCAAGCGCCAGTTCACCTGGCTGCGCGCGCTGCCGGCAAGCCCCTTCGATGCAACGTCGCCGACGCTGCTCGCGGACGTCCTCGCGCTGTTGGCACGCCAGGGCATCGGCCCCGGATGACGGCCGGGGCGCCCGCGCGCGCCGCCGGGCTTTGCCCCGTCGTGGCGATCGAAGCGCTGCGCGTGCCGCAGGCAGGCGGCGCGTCGCGTCGGGCCCCAACCTGACAGTCGCATGCTGCTATGCAATAATTCCGGGTTCCAGTCGAACCCTGAGCGGCATCGCACCCGCGCCACGTCCATGACCCTGCCGGCCACCACCCTGTACGACAAGCTGTGGGACAGCCACGTCGTCCGCGCCGAAGCGGACGGGACGGCGCTACTCTACATCGACCGCCACCTCGTCCACGAGGTGACGAGCCCGCAGGCCTACGAAGGGCTGCGCATCGCGCGGACGCAAGCCGTGGCGCGCGGGCTCGATCGTCGCCACCGCCGACCACAACACGCCGACCAGGGACTGGGACCGGGGGCATCCTGCGACCCGATTTCGCGCACGCAGGTCGAGACGCTCGACGACAACATCCGCGCCCACGGCGCGAAGGCCTATTTCCCGTTCCGCGACGCGCGGCAGGGGATCGTCCACGTGATCGGCCCCGAGCAGGGCGCCACGCTGCCCGGCATGACGGTGGTCTGCGGCGATTCGCACACCAGCACGCACGGCGCGTTCGCGGCGCTCGCCTTCGGCATCGGCACCTCGGAGGTCGAGCACGTGCTCGCCACGCAGTGCCTGCTCACGAAGAAGGCCAGGGCCATGCAGGTGCGCGTCGAAGGCGCGCTGGCGCCCGGCGTGACGGCCAAGGACCTGGCGCTTGCCGTGATCGGCAGGATCGGCACCGCGGGCGGCACCGGGCACGCCATCGAATTCAGCGGCGCGGCGGTGCAGGCGCTGTCGATGGAAGGCCGGATGACCCTGTGCAACATGTCGATCGAGGCCGGCGCCCGGGCCGGCATGATCGGCGTCGACGACACGACGATCGATTACCTGCGCGGGCGCCCGTTCGCGCCGAAGCCCGAGCACTGGGACCGCGCGGTGGCGTACTGGCGCACGCTCGCGAGCGACCCGCAGGCGAAGTTCGACACCGTCGTCACCATCGACGCGTCGTCGATCGCGCCGCAGGTCACCTGGGGGACCTCGCCCGAGATGGTCGTCGGCGTCGACGGCCGGGTGCCGGATCCGGACAAGGAGAAGGAAGCCGCGCGGCGGGAGGGCATCGAGCGCGCGCTCACGTACATGGGCCTCGCCCCGAACACGCCGATCACCGACATCCGCATCGACAAGGTGTTCATCGGCTCGTGCACGAACTCGCGGATCGAGGACCTGCGCGTGGCCGCCGCGGTCGCGCGCGGCCGCCGCGTCGCCGCGAACGTGAAGCTCGCGCTGGTCGTGCCGGGGTCCGGCCTCGTGAAGCGGCAGGCCGAGCGCGAGGGCCTCGACCGGATCTTCCTCGACGCCGGCTTCGAATGGCGCGAGCCCGGCTGCTCGATGTGCCTCGCGATGAACGACGACCGGCTGGAGCCGGGCGAGCGCTGCGCGTCGACGTCGAACCGCAACTTCGAGGGGCGCCAGGGCGCCGGCGGCCGCACGCACCTCGTGAGTCCGGCGATGGCGGCCGCGGCTGCGATCGCCGGGCATTTCGTCGACGTCCGCCGGCTGACATAGGATGAAACGCGATCGCACGACCACCGTAGCCCGGGTTGAGCGCAGCGAAACCCGGGGGTCGTATCCATGCCCACGCCCGCCCCGGGTTTCGCTGCGCTCAACGCCGGGCTACGAGGATGAGAGAGTGAACATGTCGAAGCTGCTCGCCGCACTGCTCGTCGAGCTTCGTCGCCGTCGTCGCGACCGGCTGCAACACGATCGAAGGCGCCGGCAAGGACATCAAGGCGGCCGGCGGCGCCGTCGAGAAGGCGGCCTCGAAGACGCAAGCCCTACTGAGCGAACCATGGAACCCTTCCGCCTCCTCACCGGGCTCGTCGTCCCGCTCGACCGCGCCAACGTCGACACCGACGCGATCATCCCGAAGCAGTTCCTGAAGTCGATCAAGCGCTCGGGCTTCGGCCCCAACCTGTTCGACGCCTGGCGCTACCACGACCCCGGCGAGCCGGGGATGGACCACGCGACGCGCCGGCCCAACGCCGATTTCGTGCTGAACCACCCGCGCTACAAGGACGCGAAGATCCTGCTCGCGCGGCGCAACTTCGGCTGCGGCAGCTCGCGCGAGCACGCGCCGTGGGCGCTGATGGACTACGGCTTCCGCGTGCTGATCGCGCCGTCCTACGCGGACATCTTCTTCAACAACTGCTACAAGAACGGCCTGCTGCCCATCGTGCTGTCGGAGGCGCACGTCGACCGCCTGTTCGGCGCCGTCCATGCGTTCCCGGGCTTCCAGCTGACCGTCGACCTGCGAGCGGCAGATGGTCGGCACGGCGGACGGCGCGATGAGCTTCCATTTCGACGTCGAGCCGTTTCGCAAGCACTGCCTGCAGAACGGCCTCGACGACATCGGCCTCACGCTGCAGCACGCGGACGCGATCCGCGAGTTCGAGGCGAAGCGCCTCGCGGAGCAGCCGTGGCTCGCGTAACTTGCGTGGCCCGGGTTGAGCGCAGCGAAACCCGGGTGGCGCGCAACGGGCGCGATCGCCCCGGGTTTCGCGGTCGCTCAACCCGGGCTGCGCAAGGCACGCAAGCGCGGATCACGCATGAAGATCGCGATCCTGCCCGGCGACGGCATCGGCCCCGAGATCGTGGGCGAGGCGGTGCGCGTCCTCGAGGCGCTGCGCCGCGACGGCCTGCCGATCGAGACGGACGCCGCGCCCATCGGCGGCGCGGCCTACGACGCGGCGGGGCACCCGCTGCCGGAGAGCACGCTCGCGCTGGCGCGCGCGGCCGATGCCGTGCTGCTCGGCGCGGTCGGCGGGCCGCAGTACGACGCGCTGCCGCGCGCGCTGCGGCCGGAGCAGGGGATCCTCGGCATCCGCAAGGCGCTCGGGCTCTTCGCCAACCTGCGGCCGGCGCTGCTCTATCCGGAGCTGGCGGCGTCGTCGTCGATGCGGCCCGAGGTGGTCTCCGGGCTCGACCTGATGATCATCCGCGAGCTGACCGGCGACATCTACTTCGGGCAGCCGCGCGGGCGCCGCGTCAACGCCGCCGGCGAAGCCGAGGGCTTCGACACGATGCTCTACAGCGAGGCCGAGATCCGCCGCATCGCGGAGGTCGGCTTCGCGACCGCGCGCCGGCGCGGGAAGAAGCTGTGCTCGGTCGACAAGGCCAACGTGCTCGACACCAGCATGCTGTGGCGCGAAGTCGTCACGGCGATGGCCGCCGATTACCCGGACGTCGCGCTGTCGCACATGTACGTCGACAACGCGGCGATGCAGCTCGTGCGCAACCCGAAGCAGTTCGACGTGATCGTCACCGGCAACCTGTTCGGCGACATCCTGTCCGACGAGGCGTCGATGCTGGCGGGCTCGATCGGGATGCTGCCGTCGGCGTCGCTCGACGCCGCGAACAAGGGACTCTACGAGCCGATCCACGGCTCGGCGCCCGACATCGCCGGGCGCGACATGGCGAATCCGCTGGCGACGATCCTGTCGCTCGCGATGATGTTCCGCTACACGTTCGCGCGCGCGGACGTCGCGGAGCGGATCGAGCGCGCCGTGCGCGCGGTGCTGGCGCGCGGCCTGCGCACCGGCGACATCGCGGCGCCGGGCGAGCACGCCGTCGGCACGCGGGCGATGGGCGACGCGGTCGTGGCTGCACTGTAAGGGGTAATCATGCGAGTAGGTATTGTCGGTTGGCGGGGGATGGTCGGTTCGGTGCTGATGCAGCGGATGCTGCAGGAGCGCGATTTCGATCTCATCGAACCGGAGTTCTTCACCACGTCGAACGTCGGCGGCAAGGGCCCCGACGTCGGCCGCGCCACGCCGGCGCTGAAGCACGCGTCGGACCTCGCCGCGCTGGAGCACGCAGGACGTCATCGTCACCTGCCAGGGCGGCGACTACACGAACGAGATCTTTCCGCAGCTGCGCAAGGCGGGCTGGACGGGGTACTGGATCGACGCCGCCTCCGCGCTGCGGATGAAGGACGACGCGGTGATCATCCTCGACCCGGTGAACCGCGAGGTGATCGACGCCGCGCTGGCCGCGGGCGTCAAGAACTACGTCGGCGGCAACTGCACCGTCAGCCTGATGATGATGGCGCTCGCGGGCCTGCTGCGGCACGACCTGATCGAATGGATGACGTGCATGACCTACCAGGCCGCCTCCGGCGCCGGCGCGCAGAACATGCGCGAGCTGCTGGCCGCAGATGGGCGCCGCGCATCTCGCGGCGAAGGACCTGCTCGACGATCCGGGCTCCGCGATTCTCGACATCGACCGCGAAGTCGCCGGCGTGCTGCGCGACGAGGCCTTTCCCACCGCGCAGTTCGGCGTGCCGCTCGCGGGCAGCCTCATCCCCTGGATCGACAAGGACCTGGGCGACGGCATGAGCCGCGAGGAGTGGAAGGGCGGGGCGGAGACCAACAAGATCCTCGGCCGGGGCGGCGCCTCGGGCAAGGCGCCGATCCCGGTCGATTCGATCTGCGTGCGCATCGGCGCGATGCGCTGCCACAGCCAGGCGCTGACGATCAAGCTGCGCCGCGACATTCCGCTGCCGGAGATCGAGCGCATCCTCGCGTCGGCCAACGAATGGGTGCGCGTGGTGCCCAACACGCGCGAGGAGAGCATCCGGCGCCTCACGCCGGCCGCGGTGACCGGCGAGCTGCAGGTTCCGGTCGGCCGCCTGCGCAAGCTCGCGATGGGCGGCGACTACCTCGGCGCTTTCACGGTGGGCGACCAGCTGCTGTGGGGCGCCGCCGAGCCGCTGCGGCGGATGCTGCGCATTCTGCTCGCGCGGGGCTGAACGAAGCCCCGCGGCACCGACCGCGTTGCCTGCCTTGCGGCGCGCGCAACGCCATTCGCGCGGCATCGGCCAGCGCCGGTCGCTGGCGCTTTTCGCCGCGGAGTGATTCCAGACGCCGGCGGGAGCGCCTTTGGGCAACTTTCATGCACGGGATCGGTGCGCCTGCATCCCGGGCGGAGCCTCGCGCCGCGGCGCGGGTGCCGCTGCGGCGCCCGCCAAGGTACGCCCATCGCGTCCGTCGGCGGAAGTGTGCGCTACAATATCTTGTGACGTCGGTGCGGCTGACCGCAAGCGCTTGCGTCGGCGGATAGGATGCCGGCATGAATTTGTCGCGGCCACGGGTGGTTCCTGGCAAAAAAGCAAGCTAATACCGTGGTTTAGCTTGCATCGTTAAACCCATGATGTTAAGTTAGCTTGCAAATTCCGATTTTCGGGAAGAGGTCCGCATGAGAGCAAAACCGATTCTCACGCTGGGGGCGGTGGCAGGGGCGCTGGCGTTTCCGCTGCACGTCTATGCGCTCGGGCTGGGCAAGCTCACCGTCGACTCCGCGCTGGGGCAGCCCCTGTCCGCGCAGATCGAGGTCACCGCGGCGGCGCCGGGCGAGCTCGACACGCTGGCGGCGAAGATCGCCGATCCTTCCCTCTACCGGCAGAACAACCTGGCCTACAACGGGGCGCTGGGCCGCGCCCGGATCACGATCGAGAAACGGCCATCGGGCGAACCCTACATCAAGGTCGTGACGCCGGCCGCGATCAACGAGCCTTACCTCGATCTCATGGTCGAGCTCAATTGGGCTTCCGGCCGCCTCGTCCGCGAATACACGTTCCTCCTCGACCCCCCGGGCGTCACGCCGACGCCGGTCGATCCGGTCACGCCGGTGCGCGTGGGCGTGGCGCCGCCGCGGCCGGCCGCCGCGCCGGCCGCCGCACCGGCGCCGGCCGCCGCGCCCGCGCGCGCGCCCGCGGAACCCCGCGCGGGGTTCGCCGGCGACACCTACGCGGTGAAGCGGGGCGACACGCTCTCCAAGATCGCCGAGGAAAAGAAGCCGCCGAGCGTGACGCTCGAGCAGATGCTGGTGGCGATCTACAACGCCAACACCGAGGCGTTCGACGGCAACAACATCAACCGGCTGCGCGCCGGAAGCATCGTCACCATCCCGAACCCCGAGGTCGCCGCCGCGACGTCGCCGTCCGAGGCCGCCAAGGTCGTGCGGATGCAGGCCGCGGACTGGCGCGCGTATCGCGACCGGGTTGCCGCGACCGCGCCGACGAGCGATGCCGCGGGTTCCCGTGCCGCGGGCGGGCGGATCGGCACCGCGGTCGTCGACAGCGCGCCGGCGGCGCCGCCGGGGCGCGACCAGCTCAAGGTGTCCCGCGACGCCGGGACGGCCAAGGCCGCCGCGGCGACCGAGGAGTCGATCGCGCGCGAGCGGCAGATCCGCGATGCCCAGCAGCGCATCGCCGAGCTGGAGAAGACGCTGAACGAGCTGCAGCGTGCGGTCGAGCTCAAGAACCAGACGATGGCGAAGCTGCAGGCGCAGGTGGAGTCCGGGAAGGCGCCGCCCGCCACGACGCCGGACATGAAGGTCGCCGACGCCGCCAAGGCCGAGCCGGCCAAGGCGCCGGAGCCGGCCAAGTCCGCGGAGCCGCCCAAGGCGGCCGAGCCGGCGAAGGCCGCGGAACCGCCCAAGGCGGCCGAGCCCCCGAAGGCCGCGGCGCCCCCCAAGCCCGTGCCCGCGGCGGCTCCCCAACCGGCGGCGGCGCCCAAGGCGGCGCCATCGTTCATCGACGACCTCATGGCGAACACGCCGACGTGGGCCATCGGCGGCGGCGCGCTCGTGCTGCTCGCCGGCATCGCCGCCATCATCGCCGCGCGGCGGCGCAAGCCCACGAAATACGAAGACGGCATCATCGGGGACACCGACATCAAGACCAACACGGTCTTCGGCTCGACCGGCGGCGGGGTCGTCAACACCGGCGACAACTCGCTCGCGAGCGAATTCAGCCGCGAAGGCCTCGGCAGCATCGACACCGACGAAGTCGACCCGATCGCCGAAGCCGAGGTCTACCTTGCCTACGGCCGCGACGCGCAGGCCGAGGAAATCCTCAAGCACGCATTGCGCAAGGAGCCGCAGCGCCAGGAGATCCACCTCAAGCTGCTGGAGATCCATGCGCAGCACAACAAGCCGTCGGCGTTCGAGACGGTGGCCGCCGAGCTGTACTCGGTGTCGAAGGGGCAGGGCGAGACGTGGCAGAAGGCGGCCGCGCTCGGCCGGCAGCTCGATCCGGACAATCCGATGTTCGCCGAGGCGAAGGCCGGCACGCCCGCGCCCGCGGCCGTCGCTGCCGCCGTTGCCGCTGCCGCGACCGCCGCCGCACCGGCATTCACGCTGCCCGCCGCTGCGAAGCCGGAAGCGCCGCCCGCCGGGCGCGCCACGGCGGGCGGCGGCGACGCCATGTTCGATTTCAGGCTCGACGAGGACCTCGCGGCAGTGCCGAACGCCGGTGCCCGGCCGAAGTCCCCGGGCGACATCCTCGCCGGCGCGCAGAGCGAGCTCGAGAAGTCGGCGCGCATCGCGGGCACGGCTGCCGTGGCAGGCGCGGTCGCCGACGCACCGGCCGAGACCATCGAGCAGAAGATCGAGACGGCGCGGCTCGGGGCGGATCTCGATTTCCATCTCGACGAAGTCGACAAGCCCGGCCCGGCAGCCGCCGCACGCCCGTTGCCGCAACCGCACGGCCGCGATCGGCCTCGACAAGCTCGAGCTGTCCTTCGACGGCGAAGCGCCGCCGTTCGAGGACCCCACGCCGTCGGTGCTCGACGGGCAGTGGCACGACGCCGCCACCAAGCTCGACCTCGCCAAGGCCTACCAGGAGATGGGCGACGTCGAGGGCGCGCGGGAAATCCTGCAGGAAGTGCTGCGCGAAGGCGACGACCAGCAGAAGACCGAAGCGCAGGGGCTCATCAGCAAGCTCGGGTGAGCGCGCCGCAGCGCGCCTGACCGGCAGCGCGGCTGCCCCATGCGCATCGCGCTCGGCATCGAATACGCGGGTACGGCGTTCACCGGCTGGCAGTCGCAGCCGGACGGCCGCGGCGTGCAGGACGCGCTCGAGCGCGCGCTGGCCGCGATTGCCGGCGAGCCGACGCGCGCGACCGCGGCCGGGCGCACCGACGCCGGCGTGCACGCGGCCCTGCAGATCGTCCATTTCGACACCGAGGTCGCGCGGCCGGTCGGCGCCTGGGTGCGCGGGACCAACGCGCACCTGCCGCCGGAGATCGCCGTGCAGTGGGCGCAGCCGGTCGCTGACGGCTTTCACGCGCGCTTTGCCGCCACCGCGCGGCACTACACCTACCTTCTCGCCAACCGCCCGGTGCGACCCGCGATCCTCGCCGGGCGCATCGGCTGGTACCATCGACCGCTGGACGTCGCGGCGATGCGCGAGGGCGCCGCGGCGCTGGTCGGCACCCACGATTTCAGCGCCTTCCGCGCCGCGATGTGCCAGGCCAGGTCGCCGGTGAAAACGCTCGCGGCGGGCCGATGTCGCGGCGGAGGGCGAGTGCATCCGTTTCGATTTTTCCGCCAACGCCTTCCTCCACCACATGATCCGCAACATCGTCGGCGCGCTGATTCGAGTCGGCGCGGGCAAGGCGCCGCCCGCGTGGATCGCCGAGCTGCTGGCCGGCCGCGATCGCACGCGCGCCGCGGCGACGTTCGCGGCCGCCGGGCTCTACTTCACCGGCGCCGACTACGACGGCAGTGGCGCCTGCCCGCCACGCGCTCGTCCGTCGTCCTGCCGTTGCCCCTGCGGCGATGACGGCTCCGCGCACGCGCGTGAAGATCTGCGGCATCACCGAGGCCGCGCACGGCCTCGCCGCCGCGCGCGCCGGCGCCGACGCGATCGGCTTCGTGTTCTGGGACGGCACGCCGCGCCGGGTCGCGCCCGAGCGGGCGGCGGCGATCGCCGCGGCGCTGCCGCCGTTCGTTTCGATCGTCGGCCTCTTCGTCGATCCCGCGCCCGACCACGTGCGCGCGGTGCTGGCCGCCGTGCCCCTCGCCGTGCTGCAGTTCCACGGGCAGCGAGCCGGCGGATTTCTGCCGGTCGTTCGGGCGGCCCTATCTCAAGGCGATCGCCGTCGCGCAGGGGCAGGGCGAGGCCGGTTTGCTAGAATGCGCAAGCCGCTACGGCGACGCCGCGGGCCTGCTGTTCGATGCGCCGGCGGCCGGCGGCATGCCGGGAGGCACCGGGCAGACGTTCGACTGGGGCGTGCTGTCGCCGCAAGTGCGCGACCGGCTGCAGCGGCCGCTCGTGCTGTCGGGGGGGCTCCATGCCGGGAACGTCGCCGCGGCGATACGCGCGGTGCGGCCTTGGGCGGTGGACGTCTCGAGCGGCGTCGAGGCGCTGGGCCCGGACGGCAGGGCAATGAAAGGCATCAAGGATCCGTCGCGAATCGCCGCCTTCATCGAGGAAGTCCGCAATGCAGATGTATGACCTGCCTGACCCGCGGGGCCATTTCGGGCCCTATGGCGGCGTGTTCGTCGCCGAGACGCTGATCCACGCGCTCGAGGAGCTGCGCGACCAGTACGCGCGCTACCAGCACGACCCGGAGTTCGTCGCCGAGTTCGAGGACGAGCTCGCGCACTACGTCGGCCGCCCGTCGCCCGTGTATCACGCGCGCCGGCTCTCCGAGCAGGCGGGCGGCGCGCAGATCTGGCTGAAGCGCGAGGACCTGAACCACACCGGCGCGCACAAGATCAACAACTGCATCGGCCAGGCGCTGCTCGCCCGCCGCCTCGGCAAGCGGCGGGTGATCGCCGAGACCGGCGCCGGGCAGCACGGCGTCGCGACGGCCACGGTCGCCGCGCGCTTCGGCATGGAGTGCGTGGTCTACATGGGCTCCGAGGACATCCGGCGCCAGGCGCAGAACGTGTTCCGGATGAAGCTGCTCGGCGCGAGCGTGGTGCCGGTGGAATCCGGCTCGAAGACGCTGAAGGACGCGCTGAACGAGGCGATGCGCGACTGGGTGACCAACGTCGAGACCACGTTCTACATCATCGGCACGGTCGCGGGTCCGCACCCCTACCCGATGATGGTCCGCGATTTCCAGAGCGTGATCGGCAAGGAGTGCCTCGTGCAGATGCCGCGGGCGGCCGGCCGCCAGCCCGACGCGGTGATCGCGTGCGTGGGCGGCGGCTCCAACGCGATGGGCATCTTCCACCCGTACATCGCCCACCCCGAGCGTCCGGCTGATCGGCGTCGAGGCGGCGGGCGAGGGCATCGCCACCGGGCGGCACTCGGCGTCGCTGACCGCGGGGCGGCCCGGCGTGCTGCACGGCAACCGCACCTACCTGCTGCAGGACGCGAACGGCCAGATCATCGAGACGCACTCGGTGTCGGCCGGCCTCGACTATCCGGGCGTGGGTCCCGAGCACGCGTGGCTGAAGGACAGCGGCCGCGCCGAGTACGTGTCGATCACCGACGACGAGGCGATCGAGGCGTTCCACCAGTGCTGCCGGATCGAGGGCATCATCCCGGCGCTCGAGTCCTCGCACGCGCTGGCGTACGCCTCGAAGCTCGCCGCCACGATGGCGAAGGACCGCATCCTGCTCGTGAACCTCTCGGGGCGCGGCGACAAGGACATGAACACCGTCGCCGAGCGCTCCGGATTGAAGTTCTACTGCCGGCCCGAATGCGATCCCGCGTGCCGGGCATGAATCGCATCGACCAGGTCTTCGCCCGGCTCCGCGCCGCGGGCCGCACCGCGCTCATCCCCTACGTCACCACCGGCGACCCGTCGCCGGCGCTGACCGTGCCGATCATGCACCGGCTGGTCGCGGCCGGCGCCGACATCATCGAGCTCGGCGTGCCGTTCTCCGATCCGATGGCCGACGGCCCGGTGATCCAGCGCGCGTCCGAGCGCGCGCTCGCGCAGGGCGTGGGCCTCGGCGACGTGCTCGGCCTCGTCGCCGACTTCCGCGCGACCGACGCCGCGACGCCGGTCGTCCTGATGGGGTATGCGAATCCGATCGAGGCGATGGGCACGACCGCGTTCGCCGACGCGGCCCGGGCGGCCGGCGTGGACGGCGTGCTGGTGGTCGACTATCCGCCCGAGGAGTCCGCCGAGTTCGCCGCGCTGCTCGATGCGCGCGGCCTGGCGCCGATCTTCCTGCTGTCGCCGACCACGCCGCAGTCGCGCATCGCGGCCATCGGGGCGATGGCGCGCGGCTACGTCTACTACGTCTCGCTCAAGGGCGTGACCGGGGCCGGGCACCTCGACACGGACGAGGTCGCGCGCAGGCTGGCCGAGATCCGCCGGCACATCACGCTGCCCGTGGGCGTGGGCTTCGGCATCCGCGACGCCGCGAGCGCGCAGGCGATCGCCCGGCACGCCGACGCCGTGGTGATCGGCAGCCGCATCATCGAGGAGATCGAGAGCGGCGCCGCGGCGGCGGCGCCCGGGCGCGCCGGGGCCTGGCTCGCCGGCATCCGCGCGGCGCTCGATTCGGCAGGCGGGCGGGCGTAGGATACTTTTTCGCGGACCCGAACCAGGACTGGGGGAACGACAATGACCTGGCTGCAGAAGCTGCTGCCCCCGCGCATCAAGGCGGCGTCGGGCATCAAGAAGACGGCGGTGCCGGAGGGCCTGTGGATCAAGTGCCCGGCGTGCGAGACGGTGCTCTACCGCACCGACCTCGAGAACAACCTCTCCGTCTGCCCGAAGTGCGGGCACCACACGCGGGTCCGCGCGCGCGAGCGCATCGAGCAGCTGCTCGACCCGGAGGGCCGCTTCGAGATCGGCTCGGAAGTGGTGCCGATCGACAGCCTCAAGTTCAAGGACAGCAAGAAGTACCCGGACCGGCTCGCCGCCGCGCTGGAGGAAACCGGCGAGACCGACGCGCTCGTCGTGATGCAGGGCAGCGTCAGGAGCGTGCCGCTGGTGCTGGCCGTGTTCGAGTTCGACTTCATGGGCGGCTCGATGGGGTCGGTGGTCGGCGAGCGCTTCGTGCGCGGCGTGCGCGTCGCCTACGAGAACCGGGTGCCGTTCGTCTGCATCGCGGCGTCCGGCGGCGCCCGGATGCAGGAAGGCGTCAATTCGCTGTTCCAGATGGCGAAGACGACCGCGGTGCTGCAGGAGCTGTCGAGGGCGCGGCTGCCGTTCATCTCGATCCTCACCGACCCGACGATGGGCGGGGTCTCGGCGTCGTTCGCGTTCGTCGCCGACGTGGTGCTGGCCGAGCCCGGCGCGCTGATCGGCTTCGCCGGCCCGCGCGTCATCGAGCAGACGGTCCGCGAGAAGCTGCCGGAAGGCTTCCAGCGGGCGGAGTTCCTGGTCGAGAAGGGGGCGATCGACATGATCGTCGACCGCCGCCAGCTGCGCGACGAGCTCGCTGCGCTGCTCGTGCTGCTCACCAGGCAGCCCGCGCCGTCGAACTGACCGCCCCGGAATTCCTCGCGTGAGCCGGCCGACGACGCAGGCCGCCTGGCTCGCCTATCTCGAGACGCTGCACCCCAAGGCGATCGCCATGGGCCTCGACCGCGTCGAGGCGGTGCGCGCGCGCATGGGCGTCGCGCTTGCGTGCCCCGTCGTCACCGTCGGCGGCACCAACGGCAAGGGCTCGACCTGCGCGCTGCTGGAGGCGATGTACGCGGCGGCCGGATTCCGCACCGGGCTCTACTCGTCGCCGCACCTCGTGCGCTACAACGAGCGCGTGCGCATCGCCGGCGCCGAGGCCACCGACGCCGAGCTCATCGCCGCGTTCGACGCGGTGGAGGACGCCCGCGTCGGCACGGGCGGCGCGCCGACGCCGCTCACGTACTTCGAGTTCGGCACGCTGGCGGCGCTGTGGCTGTTCGCGCGCGCGGCGCTCGACGTGGTCGTCCTCGAGGTCGGCTTGGGCGGGCGCCTCGACGCGGTGAACATCGTCGACGCCGACGTCGCCGTGATCACCAGCATCGACCTCGACCACATGGAGTTCCTCGGCCCGACGCGCGAGGCCATCGCGCGCGAGAAGGCCGGGATCTTCCGCGCCGGCCGGCCGGTCGTCTGCGCCGAAACGGATCCCCCCGTGCCGCTCGTCGCGCATGCGGCGGCGCTGGGCGCGCCCGTGGCGCTCCTCGGGCGCGACTACGGATCCGTCCCTGCGGCGACGCAGTGGGAGTACTGGGGCCCCGGCGGCAGGCGCTACGGGCTGCCGCACCCGGCGCTGCGCGGCGCGCACCAGCTCGCCAACGCGGCGACGGCGCTCGCCGTGCTCGACGCGCTGCGGGCGCGCCTCCCCGTCGCAGGCGGCGCGGTCCGCGCCGGCCTCGCCGCCGTAGCGCTGGCGGGGCGGTTCCAGGTGCTGCCCGGGCGGCCCACCGTGGTGCTCGACGTCGCGCACAACCCGCACGCGGCGCAGGTGCTGGCGACGGCCGCGGGCACGATGGGCTTCCACGCGCAGACCTTCGCCGTCTTCGGCATGCTGGCGGACAAGGACATCGGCGGGGTCGTCGCAGCGATCGCGCCCCGTATCGATCGCTGGTACGTGGCCACGCTGCCCGGACCGCGGGGCGCGGGCTCGGCTGCGCTGCAGGCGATCCTCGGCCGTGCGGGGGTCGCGCCCGCCGCGGTCCGGGCCTTCGACGACGTCGCCGCCGCCCTCGCCGCGGCGCGCGGGGACGCGGGTGAAGCTGATAGAATCATCGTTTTCGGATCGTTCCTCACCGTTGCCGCGGCGCTGGCTGCCGTGGAACGCGGAGCGCTTCGTGCCCCCCCGCATGGCTGACCCAAACGCTGACAACGCGGCACTCGCGGTCGACGAACTGAAGCGCAAGGCGCGACGGCGGCTGATCGGCGCGGTCGTGCTCGCGCTGGCGGCGGCCACGCTGCTGCCCCTGCTGCTCGAACAGGAGCAGAAGCCCCTGGGCGACGACGTTTCCGTGCAGATCCCGCCCGTCGACGACGGGAAGTTCGTGACCGGTCTCAACGGGAGCGACAAGGCCAAAGGCACACCGTCCGCAGGGAAGTCGGACGCCCGCGCCGCAGGGAAGATCGAGACGCGGCCCGACGCCAGGGGCGACGCCAAAGCCGAACCCAAGGCGGACGCGCAGACCGAGCCTAAAGTGGATGCGAAGGCGGAGCCCATGGCGGATGCGAAGGCCGAGCCGAAGGCGGATGCGAAGGCCGAGCCGAAGGCGGATGCGAAGGCCGAGTCGAAGATCGAACCCAAGCCCGCGACGAAGGCGGAACCCAGGACCGGGACGAAGGCGGAAGCGATGCCCGGCACCGCGGCAGGCGCGAAGCCCGATCCGAAGGCCGGCGCTCGAACCGAGCCGAAGGCCGAGCCCGGCACCGAGTCGAAGCCCGCCGCGCGGCCGGACCCGGCGTCCGCTGCGTCCGCGCCGACGTCCGCTGCGTCCGCGCCTCCCACTGCGCCGACCGCGCCCGCCGAGACTCTCGCGGGAACGCCTCCGGCGTCCGCGCCCACGGCTGCCGAGGCGCGACCCAAGGCCGAGGGCTTCATCGTGCAGCTCGGCGCGTTCACCGATGCGTACGGCGCGAATGCGCTGACCAACCGATTGAAGAAGGCCGGCTTTCCCGCCTATACCGAGCCGACCGAAACCAGCCGCGGCACGCTGTGGCGCGTGCGCGTCGGCGGGTACCCGTCGCGCGCCGCGGCGAACGAGGCGCGCGACCGGCTCAAGGCCGATGGCCACAACGGCATCGTCTCCGCGGCGAAGTAGCGCAGGCGGGCGGCGGCCCGCCGCCCCGCCGCCCGCGCCCGGCTGCCGTCGCGGATGACGGTCTTCGACGTCGGGGTGCTGGCGATCGTTGCCCTGTCCGCGCTCTTCGCATACTTCCGCGGGGTCGTGCGCGAGCTGATTGCCCTCGTCAGCTGGATCGCGGCCCTGGGCGTTGCGCTGGCGTTCGAAGACCGGCTGGCGGCGATGCTCCCGGGTTTCGCCGACACGCCCGCGGCCAGGCACGTCATCGCTTTCGCGCTGATCTTCGTCGCCGTGCTCGTCGCCGGAGCCCTGGTGGCGTACCCGCTGGTGAAGCTCGTGCGCGCCGCGGGACTGGGGTTCGCCGACCGCTTCCTGGGGGCCGTGTTCGGCCTCGCGCGCGGAATGGTCATCGTGCTGTTCGCCGTCCTCGTCGCGGGACTGACGACGCTGCCGCGGCACGAATGGTGGCAAAATGCGGCGCTCGGGCCGCCGTTGGTGGAGGCGGCGCTCGCATTGCGGCCTTGGCTGCCCGCGGCGTGGGCCGGGCGGCTCGATTATTCGGCGCCGGGGCGCGCGCCCGCGCGGCAGGACAAGGCGGCCGCACGCAAGCAGGACGGGGAGCTCGAACCATGTGTGGAATCGTAGGCGTCGTCGCGCACACGCCGGTGAACCAGCTGCTCTATGACGGGCTGCTGCTGCTGCAGCACCGCGGGCAGGACGCCGCGGGCATCGTCACCAGCGAAGGCGCGATGTTCCACATGCACAAGGGCCCCGGTTACGTCCGCGACGTCTTCCGCACGCGCAACATGCGCGACCTCACCGGGAACTTCGGCATCGGCCACTGCCGGTATCCGACGGCGGGGTCCGCGTCCTCCGAGCTCGAGTCGCAGCCGTTCTACGTCAATTCGCCGTTCGGCATCACGCTCGCGCACAACGGCAACCTGACCAACAGCGAGGCGCTGAAGCGCGAGCTCTTCCAGCTCGACTTCCGCCACGTCAACACCAATTCCGACTCCGAAGTCCTGTTGAACGTGCTGGCGCTGGAGCTCGAGCGCGCGGCGCATCACGCGCGGCTCGACGCCAACGCCATCTTCACCGCGGTGGCCGGCGTGCACAAGCGCTGCCGCGGCGCGTATGCGATCGTCGCCATGGTGGCCGGGTACGGCCTCGTCGCGTTCCGCGACCCCTTCGGCATCCGCCCGCTCATCATCGGGGTCAACGAGGCGATGGGCGGCACCGAATACGTCGTCGCCAGCGAATCGGTCGCGCTGGAGGCGCTCGGCTTCGAGGTGCTGCGCGACGTCGCGCCCGGCGAGGCGATCTTCATCGACCAGGCGGGCCGGTTCCACTCGCGCCAGTGCGCGGCCAATCCGGTGCTGCGCCCCTGCATCTTCGAGTACGTGTACCTCGCGCGCCCCGATTCGATGATCGACGGCACGTCGGTCTACGAGTCGCGGCTGCGCATGGGCGGCGAGCTCGCGCGCAAGATCCGCGGCATCCCCGAGGCGCAGGACATCGACGTGGTGATCCCGATCCCCGATTCGAGCCGGCCGTCGGCGCTCGAGCTCGCGAACACGCTCGGGATCAAGTACCGCGAGGGCTTCGTGAAGAACCGGTACATCGGCCGCACGTTCATCATGCCCGGGCAGGCGATGCGGCGCAAAAGCGTGCGCCAGAAGTTGAATCCCTGCGGCATCGAGTTCAAGGACCGCGTCGTGCTGCTCGTCGACGACTCGATCGTGCGCGGGACGACCTCGCGCGAGATCGTGCAGATGGCGCGCGAGGCCGGCGCGCGCAAGGTGTACTTCGCGTCGGCGAGCCCGCCGGTGCGCTATCCCAACGTCTACGGGATCGACATGCCGAACCAGCGCGAGCTGGTCGCCACCGGCCGCACGGACGCCGAGATCGCGCGCGAGATCGGCGCCGACCTGCTGATCTACCAGGAGCTCGACGCGCTGAAGAATGCGGTGCGCGAGGCGAGCCGCGGCCTGACCGAGTTCGAGGCCTCGTGCTTCGACGGCAAGTACATCACCGGCGACATCACCGCGGATTACCTGTCGCACCTCGCCGAAGAGCGCGACGTGGCGCGCGGCGACGCCGACGGCGATGTGCTGGAGATGTCGGAGCCGATCCCGGCAGGACCGTAGCCCGGGTTGCGCCGGAGGCGAAACCCGGGCTACCGCTCAACCCGGGCCGCCCGATCACCGCCTATTTCGCGGGGGCGGCGGGCGCGGCTGCCGCCGCAGGCGCCGGCGCACCGGGCACCACCGCGCCGGTTCCCGAATTGAGCATGTACTCGACGGCGCGCTTGATTTCGACGTCCGAGAGCTCGGCCATGCCGCCGCGCGCCGGCATGCCGCCGTGGCCCTTCAGCGCCGACTCCGTCACGAGCGCGAGCCCCTTGGCCACGCGGGGCGTCCACGCCGCGCGATCGCCGATCTTCGGGGCGCCGCCCACGCCGGTCTGATGGCACTTGCCGCAGCTGGCGGCCACGACCTGCTCGCCGGTGCGATCCGCCGCCGCCGCGGCAGGCGCCGCCGGGTCCTTCCAGTTCGCGTCGGCCTTGTTGGCCATGAACACCACGGCGCGCTCGACCTCGACGTTCTCGAGATCCGGATTGCCGCCCTTGGCCGGCATGCCGCGGATGCCGCTGATCGCATGGCTGACCGCGGTTGCCTGCCCCTGCGCGATCACCTTCCCCCACGCTGCCTTGTCGCCGACCTTCGGCGCCCCGGCGAGGCCGCCCTCGTGGCACGTCTTGCACACCTGGCCGTAGACCTGTTCCCCCGTGGCCTGCCCCTTGGGTCCGCTCGGCGCGGCAATGGTCACTTCGCCGACCGCCTTGATCCGCGCGAGCACCGCGTTCTGGTTCTCGTGCAGCCCCTCCACGCGGCTCGTCACGAGCTGGGACAGCAGCGCGATCACCGTGATCGGGACGACGAACGCGAGCACGACGATGGTGATGAGCTGCCTGGGGGTCTTGATCGGGGAGTCGTGCTGGTCGCTCATGGGCGTTCCTGGTCCGGGGCGCGTGCGGGGCCGCGCAGGGGTCGGTGGACGGGTGCCGGGACGTCGCGACGCTGGCGCGCATCGCGCTGCTCCGGCCAAACGGCAAATTATACCGCGCGGTTGCCCTGCTCGGAACCCGAACTGGACGCTCGTTCGACGGGCGCGCTAGAATGCGCGTTGCGGCGCCCGTAGCTCAGCTGGATAGAGTGTTGGTTTCCGAAGCCAAAGGTCACAGGTTCGACTCCTGTCGGGCGCGCCATCTTCCTCGAGCGGCAACGATTCCTCCCCCGTCACGGGAATCGGCAATCATCGGTATCATCGCGGGGTTCTCATCCCGTTGCGGAGTCGACCGATGGCCAAGGCACTGTGGGTAGTGTGTTACCGCTCGATCAATGACCCGACCGCCCTCGCCGCGTACGCGGCGCTCGCCGCCCCCGCGATCAAGGAGCTGGGCGGGCGCTTCCTGGTCCGCGGCATGCCCGCGCAGGTGTACGAGGCGGGGCTCCACCAGCGCACCGTGGTGGTCGAGTTCGACAGTGTGGCGCAGGCGATCGCCGCGCACGACAGCCCGGCCTACCAGGCGGCGATGCGCGTGCTGGGCAACGCGGCGGAGCGCGACATGCGCATCGTGGAAATGGTTGGCTGAAGGCAACGGCGGCGCCGGCGGGTGATCGGAGCTCCGGCGCGGGGTCCCCGGCCGCGCTGCCGCCGCGCAGTGCGTGTCGCCCGGGGGCGAGCCTACGGATCGACGGGCGGCAGCGCCGGGGTGCGGCGATGAGCGCATCCGCGATCATCGTCCGCCGGCCCGCAGGCCTCGGACTCGACGGCCACCGCGGTGACGTCCGCGGCTGCGTCCACGGTCACGAATCTGCCCCCGTCCGAGGCGTGGCGCGCGGGCGGTAACGCGGCAGGCTCGCGCCGCGGCCAGTCGAGATTCCAGTTGACGCCCGGCGGATCGCCGAAGCCCCACAATCCGATGCCCACGCGCGACACCCCTGCCGCGTCCTGGCGGATCGCGCAACCCGCGAGGCTCGCGATGCACGTCATCGCAGCGAGCGCGGCGCAGCGCGCGACCGGCCCGCGCCGCGCGCGGCGCCGCATCCGCGCCGACGCCGCGCTCAGCCGAGAAATCCGAGGTCTCCCGGCGCGAACCGGGCGAGGTTCGGGAACACCGTCGCCAGGTCGTCCGCCGACGCGCCGAACCAGCGCGCGAGCGTCGCGCCGTACTGATCGACCGCCGTCGTCGGGATCCAGCGGCCCTCCTTCTCGGCGTCGTCCGGCCCGCCCAGCACCAGCTGCGGATACTGGCCGTAGAGCTTGCCGCCCTGCACCGCCCCGCCCATGATCAGGTGGTGGTTGCCCCAGGCGTGATCGCTGCCGCCGCCGGCCGCCGGTTGAAAGGTGCGGCCGAAATCGGACAGCGTGAACGTCGTCACCTTGTCGGCGACGCCGAGCGCGACCGTCGCGTCGTGGAACGCCTTCAGCGCGGGTGAGAGCTGCCCGAACAGATTCTGCTGCGTGGCGAGCTCGTTGCTGTGGGTGTCGAAGCCGCCGAGCGAGACGAAGAAGATCTGCCGCTTCGCGCCGGTGGCCGCCCGTGCCTCGATCAGCTTGGCCACGGCCAGCAGCTCGCGGGAAATGGTCGAGCTCTGCCCGCCGAACGCGCCGTCGAGCGCGGGGCTCGTGCCGGCGAGGATCGGGTTGACCGTCGCCGACAGCGCATCGGCGCGCTGCGTGATGTCGGCGGCGGCCGCGACCAGCGCGTTGTCGCGGTCGAGTCCGAGCAGCGTGGCGAGCGCAGCGCGACGCGCCTGGCTCGCCGCGCCGGCGCCGAAGCCGGCGAGGCCGAAGCTGCCGCTGGTCGGGATCGCGAGGGGGTGCGAATCGGTCCCGGTCACGAACAGCGTGACGCCGGCGGTCGAGGTCACGACCGGGAAGGTCTGGCCCGCGCGCGACGCGATCGCGTCGGCGAGCCGGCCGCCCCATCCGGTGCGCGACGCGCCGCCGGCGACCGCGCTCTGCCACTGCGCCTGCTGGTCCGAGTGAGAGAACAGGTTCTCGGGCCGCCTGCCGGCGGCGTAGTCGGCTTTCGTGGTCGGCTGCGTGAGCATCCCGACGTTGGCGAGCAGCGCGACGCGGCCGGCGGAGAACAGCGCCTGCATCTCGGTGAGCGCGGGATGCAGCCCGAACGGCCGGCCGAGGTTGGCCGGCGTGACCGGCAGCAACTCGGCCTGCGTGAGCGCGATGCCCGAGCTTGCGCCGCGCACGGCCGCGTACTGCGCGTAGCCGGCGGCGTCGAGCGGCACGAGGACGTTGTTGCCGTCGACGCCGCCGTAGAGAAAGACGCAGACCAGCGCCTTGTAGTCGGCGACGCTCTGCGCGTGCGCCGCGAGCGAGACGAGATCGAGGCTGCCGGCGAGTCCGGCCGCGGAGAGGCCGGCGCTGCGGCGAAGGAAGGTCCGGCGGTTCACGTCAGCACCCGCGCGGCCGCCCGGAGGGTGCTGACCGCCCCCTCGGGGGGAGGCGAGCGCAGCGAGCATCGGGGGCACAGTGTCCGCGCGGCCGCCCGGAGGGTCGCTGACCGCCCCCTCGGGGGGAGGCGAGCGACGCGAGCTTCGGGGGCAGTTTCATTCTATCGCTCCACTTGGTACTGCGGCGACGACGCGACGAGGTAGAAGGCGGTCTTCGCGCGCGTCAGCGCGTTGGCCGCGGGCACCGCGCTCACCGCGTTCACGACGGCCTGGCGCGCGGCGGCGGAGAGCGTGCCGTGCAGCAGCAGCGTGTCGAGCCTCGTGACCAGCGCATCCGGGTTCCCCGCGAGCGCCGCCAGCGGGCTCCAGTCGAGCTGCGTGCCCGTCGCGCCGGCCACCGACGGGTCGGGCTTGATCTCGGGACCGAACGCGAGCGCGTTCACGTAGTTGATCCGCGCGAGCGCGGTCGACGTGTTCTGCAGCGCGAACTCGGGGCCCAGGATCGTGGTTCCCGGCACGACGTAGTCGGGCGGGTAGTAGTTGAACACCGACGGCGCGGCGAACAGCGGCTGCCCCATCGCGCCGGTCTGCGCGCGGAAGAACACGCCGTCGCTGACGGCGTCGAGTGCGCGCGCCACGGCGACGACGTACTGCACCGGCTCGCGCAGCCGGCCGTAGTCCGCGTCGTCCTTGACGGCGCCGCGCGCCGCGGGATCGAGCAGCAGCGCGCGCACGACCGCCTTGAGGTCGCCGCGCACGCCGGCGCCGTTGTCGTCGAACACCGCCGCGACGCGGCGGACGTAGTAGGGCGCAGGATTGCCGGTGACGAGCTTCTGGATCAGCTGCTTCGCGAGAAACGGGCCGACGTTGGGATGCCCGAACACGCTGTCGATCGCCCGCGCGAGGTCGGCGCTCATCGCGAGGCCCGCCGGCGCCACGGCGCCGTTCAAGCAGCGTCTTCGCCTCTGCGTCGTGGTTGACGGGACGCTCCTCCATCTCGCCGTCGAAGTAGCGCGGATTGGTGTTGCGCGGCGTCGCCGCCCGGCGCCGTCGGGTAGGTCCAGCCGGTGAAGACGTGGGCGAAGCCTTCGATCTCGTCCTGGTCGTACGTGGGCACCGGCTTGCCCGCCGCGTCGAGGAGCGGCGTGCCGTCGCTGCGCAGCTCCACCGTGCCGATCGAGAACAGCTGCAGCAGCTCGCGCGCGTAGTTCTCGTTGGGCTCGACGCCCGTGCGCGGGTTGGGCTTCAGGTTGTTGGCCATGTCGAGGTAGTTGCTCATCACCGGCGACAGCGTGACGCGCAGCAGGACGTTCCTGAAATTGCCGAACGCGTGATCGGACAGGATCTGCTGGTAGCGCTGCATCGCGTAGGCCTGGTTGATGTCGAGGCCGGAGGTGACGAGGATCTGCGAGAGGGCGAACGCGACGCGCTGGCGCAGCTGGTCCGGCGCCGTGATCGCGTTGCGGAAGAACTCGCGCTGCAGCGCAAACAGCGTGTAGTTGTCGCGGGCGCAGTAGCTCGCCGGCGTCACCGGCAGCGAACGGTCGTCGACGCAGCTGTCCGGCTTGTTCGCGGGCCACGGCGCAAAGGCCGTGTAGCGCGTCTGCGGCGCGGCGAACTGCTCGTCGAGGAAGGCGGCGGCGCCCGCGCTTTGCACGTGCGCGACCAGCGCCGCGTTCGGGCCCCACGTCGCCTGCTCCAGCAGGCGCACGGCGTCGGCTTCGATCTGCGCCGCGGTGCGCGGCGTCCGCGCTGCCGTCTCGACGCCGCCCGGATGCCGCTGCGCGACGACGGCTTCACCGCTCGCGGGGCCGCTGCAAACGAGCGACGCCAGCGCCGCCGCTGCGGCGAGCGTTGCGCGGCATTGCGTCAGCGTGTCGATCAATCGCGTCTCCTGCAACGTTGCCGTCGTTGCCTCGGGGGCACGTCGCCAAGGTAGCGCGGCGATACGCGTGGTTGCTGTAATTCTTTGTAAGAAGTCGTGTCGCCGGGCGGGGCCGCCGAATCCCGGCGGTCCCGCCACGCATTATTCCATCGGCATGACGCGCCGGCGCTTCCGGCTATCGGGCGCGGCTGCCGCCTAGGCGGGAGAGGGGCTCGCTGCAACCTCTCGGGTCGCGTACCGGTGGCTTGGCCCGGGCCGCTTTCGGCCCCCGTCGAACGATCGTACGAAAGATGGGGCAATTCCAGCGCAAACTTAGAGTTTCACATTTCATTTATACGCTAAGTATCTGTTTATAATCGTAGAATATTTTTGTGCAACATTTGGGCTAAGTCCTTGATGGAGCAACGGAAAAGCGTTGACCGATCGGCCGGGATTCCCTTATAGTCGCCGGGGGTGGTAGGAAGTGGGTAAAAGTGGGTGAATGTGCGGGCGCTCGGTGTCAACCGGCCAATCGGGTGAATGAGCGCTCACCTTTCCCGCGGCGCGGAGGGGATGGCAGTGGCGCAGGGAACGGCAGGTTCGGTGGCCGGCGGGCCGGTGTTTCGGGGCGTGACGCATCTCGCCCTGGATGCCAAGGGCCGGCTCGCGGTTCCCGCCCGGTATCGTGACTCGCTCGCGTCAGGCGGCGCGGCGCAGGCCGAGGCCGGCGGCGGCGGGCTCGTCCTCACCGTCGATCCCAGCGGCTGCCTGCTCCTCTACCCGCGCCTCGCGTGGGAGCCGATCCAGGCGCGCCTGATGGCGCTGTCCTCGTTCAACAGCGAGATCCGCCGGCTGCAGCGCCTGCTCGTCGGTCACGCCGACGACGTCGACATGGACAACGCCGGGCGCATCCTCGTGTCGCCGGCGCTGCGCCAGTACGCGGGCCTCGACCATCGCGTGGTGCTCGTCGGCCAGGGCAACAAGTTCGAGTTGTGGGACGACGCGCGCTGGCAGGAGCAGACCGCGCAGGCGATCACGTTCTCCGCGGGCACCCTGCCGCCGGAGCTCGACGGCTTCTCGCTTTGATGAGCCCCGGTGGCCACGTTCCCGTCCTTCTCGAAGAAGCCGTGGCCGCCCTCTCCATCCGGCCGGGCGGCGTCTACGTCGACGGCACCTACGGCCGCGGCGGCCACGCGCGCGCGATCCTCGCGCTGCTCGGTCCCGCCGGACGCCTGGTCGCGCTCGACCGCGACCCCGAGGCCGAGACCGCGGCGCGCGCCATCGCCGATCCGCGCTTCACGTTCCGCCGCGCGTGGTTCTCGGAGCTGCCCGACGCGCTCGCCGGGCTGGCGATCGCAGGCGTCGACGGCGTCCTGCTCGACCTCGGCATCTCGTCGCCGCAGATCGACGATCCGCAGCGCGGGTTCTCCTTCCGCGCCGACGGGCCGCTCGACATGCGGATGGATCCCTCGCGCGGCGAATCGGCCGCCGCGTTTCTCGCGCGTGCCGGCGCACGCGAACTGACGGAGGTACTACGCGATTATGGTGAAGAACGGTTTGCTCAATCGATTGCAGGAGCGATTGTTGCGGCTCGCGCGCTCGCACCCATCGTCCGGACGCGGCAGCTGGCGGCGGTCGTGGCCAAAGCCGTCCGCCCGCGCCCGCGGGGTGATTGGAGTCAGGATCCGGCCACGCGGACCTTCCAGGCTCTCCGCATTTTCGTCAATCGGGAGCTCGCGGAGCTCGCGCTGACGCTGCCGCGGATACTGCCCCTGATGAATGCCGGCGGCCGGCTCGCGGTGATCAGCTTCCACTCGCTCGAGGACCGGATCGTGAAGCGCTTCTTCCGCCAGGGCTCGCAGCCCTGGGGCGGCGACCCGCGCCTCGCGCGCTTCGCCATCCGCGCGGACGTGCTGCCGGGCGCGCCGCTGCGCGTGGTCGGCCGCTCGATCCGGCCCTCCGAGCGCGAGATCGCCGCCAATCCGCGCGCCCGCAGCGCGACGCTGCGCGTGGCCGAGCGCACCGCGCATCCGGTGCCGCCCGAGCTCGCCGCGACGGCCGGCGGCACGGCCGATTGACGCCGCGATGGTCCGCCTGAACCTCCTGCTGCTGGCCGTGCTCGTCGCGTGCGCGCTGTCGCTGGTCACCTCGAGGCACCAGGCGCGCAAGCTCTTCGTCGAGCTGGAGCGCGAGCGGGCGGCCGCGCGCGGGTACGAGACCGAATTCGGCCAGCTGCAGCTCGAGCAGTCGACCTGGGCGATGCCGGCGCGCACCGAGAAGATCGCGCGCGAGCAGCTGAAGATGCAGCTGCCGGGCCCCGGCCGGGTCGAGATGGTGCCGGGAGGCGCGCGATGAGGCCGCGGCGACCGGCACGATGGCGGGCGCGCGCCGCGGCGCGGCGCCGCTGCCGGCGCTGCCGCGCTTCCGCGCGCCGCTGGTGTTCGGGTTCATCGCGCTGCTCTTCGCCGGGCTCGTCGGCCGCTCGGTCTACCTGCAGTGGATCGACAACGAATTCCTGCAGGAGCAGGGCAGCTCGCGCTACAGTCGCCAGATCGAGCTGCCGGCGCACCGCGGCCGCATCGTCGACCGCTTCGGCGAGGCGCTGGCCATCTCGACGCCGGTGAAGTCGATCTGGGCCTTTCCGGCGAAGGTGGAGGCCACCCCCGCCCAGCTGGCCGCGCTCGCGAGCCTGCTCGAGACCTCGCCGCAGGCGCTCGAGCGCAAGCTCGCGAGCGGCGATTTCGTCTACCTCGCGCGGCAGCTGCCGCCGGAGGTCGCCGAGCGCGATCGCGCAGCTGAAGATCAAGGGGATCAACGACCAGAACGAGTACCGCCGCTTCTATCCGGGCGGCGAGACGGTGAGCCACATCCTGGGCTTCACCGGCGACCACGACGCGGGCCAGGAAGGCATCGAGCTCGCGCAGCAGGAGTGGCTCGGCGGCAAGCCGGGCAGCCGGCGCGTCATCATCAACCGCCGCGGCGACGCGGTCGAGGACGTCGAGGCGATCCGCGCGCCGCAGGCCGGGCGCGACCTGGCGCTCGCCATCGACTCGCGGCTGCAGTACCTCGCGTTCCGCGAACTCAAGGCGGCGGTCGAGGTCAACAAGGCGAAGGCGGGCGGCCTCGTGATCCTCGACGTCGAGACCGGCGAAATCCTGGCGCTCGCCAACTGGCCCACGTACAACCCCAACGCGCGCAACCGCGTCGCGCGCGAGAGGATGCGCAACCGCGCGCTGACCGACGTGTTCGAGCCCGGCTCGACGATGAAGCCGTTCACGATCGCGAGCGCGCTCGAGTCGGGCAAGGTGCGCCCGGACACGATCATCCAGACCGGCGCCCGGCACGCTGACGATCGGCCCGAACACGATCCACGACGCGCATCCGCAACGGCGCGCTCACGGTCGAGCAGGTGATCCAGAAATCGTCGAACGTCGGCGCGGCGAAGATCGCGCTGTCGCTGCCGCCGGAGACGATGTGGCGGATGCTCGCCGACGCCGGGTTCGGCACGCCGCCCAAGACCGGCTTTCCGGGCGAAGTCGCGGGCCGCCTGCGCCCGGCGAAGACGTGGAAGCCGATCGAGCAGGCGACGATGGCGTACGGCCACGGCATCTCGGTCAACCTCGTGCAGCTCGCGCGCGCCTACACGGTGTTCGCCACCGACGGCGAGCTGAAGCAGGCCACGCTGCTCAAGGCGAGCGGCCCCGTCGCCGGCCGGCCGGTGATCAAGCCGGAGACGGCGCGCGCGGTGCGGCGGATGCTGGAGATGGCGGTGCAGCCCGGCGGCACCGCGCCCCAGGCGCAGGTCCCCGGCTATCGCGTCGGCGGCAAGACCGGCACCGCGCACAAGCTCGAAGGGCGCGGCTACGGCGAACAAGTACGTGTCGTCGTTCGTCGGCTTCGCGCCGGCGTCCAATCCGCGGCTGGTGGTCGCGGTGATGATCGACGAGCCGACCGCCGGCCAGTACTACGGCGGCGCCGTCGCGGCGCCGGTGTTCTCGCGGGTGATGGGCGCGGCGCTGCGATGCTGGGCGTGCCGCCCGATGCGCCGGCGGGCAACGTCATCCTGCCGCCGCCCGGCGTCCGGGTGCCGGAGGAATCGTGATGCGCCGTCGACCCGCCACGCTCGTTCGACGCCGCCGCGCTCGTTCGCCGGGATCGGCGCGCCGCCTGCGCGCATCACCGCCGACAGCCGGCAGGTGCGCCCCGGCGACGCCTTCGCCGCGTTCCCGGGGACGCAGGCCGACGGGCGCGCCTTCATCGCCGACGCGATCAGCCGCGGCGCGGGCGTCGTGCTCTGGGAGACCGCCGGCTTCGACTGGAATCCGGCGTGGCAGGTGCGCGAACCGGCCGGTCGACGGGCTGCGCGCGCAGCTGGGCGCGATCGCCGACGCGATCTACGGCCACCCGTCGCAGGCGCTGTGGATCGTCGGCGTCACCGGCACCAACGGCAAGACGTCCTGCACGCAGTGGATCGCGCAGTGCCTCGACGCGCTGCGGCCGGCGCGCGGCGGTGATCGGCACGCTGGGCAACGGCCTCGTCGGCGCGCTCGCGCCCGCGCTCAACACGACGCCCGATGCGGCGCTGACTGCACGAGACGCTCGCGCGAGTTCAGGGCGCGCCGGCGCGCACGGCGGTGGCGATGGAGGTGTCGTCGCACGGCCTCGACCAGGGACGCGTCAACGCGCGTCGGCGTTCGACGTCGCGGTGTTCACCAACCTCACCCGCGATCATCTCGACTATCACGGACGATGGCCGCCTACGGGGCGGCGAAGGCGAGGCTGTTCTCCTGGCCGGGGCTCAACGCCTGCGTCATCAACGCCGACGACCCGTTCGGCCGGCACCTCGCCGACGTCGCGCGCACGCGGCGGCGCCGCGGGTCCTCACCTACGGCTTCGACGGCGGCGACCTCACGCGCGCGGCGTTCGCGTCCACGCCCGGCGGCGTCGCGCTGACGCGTCGCCACGCCCTGGGGCCAGGGCGAGCTGCGCGCGCCGGTGATCGGCGCGTTCAACGCGGCCAACGCGCTCGCCGTGCTCGGCGTCCTGCTCGCGAGCGACGTGCCGCTCGACGCGGCGCTGCGCGGCGCTCGCGCGGGTCGAGGCCGCCGCCCGGCCGCATGCAGCGGCTGGGCGGCGACGGCGCTGCCGCTGGTGGTCGTCGACTACGCGCACTCGCCCGACGCGCTGGAGAAGGTGCTGACGGCGCTGCGGCCCGCTGGGTCGCCGCCGCGCGCGAGCTCGCCTGCGTGTTCGGCTGCGGCGGCGACCGCGACCCGGGCAAGCGGCCCGAGATGGGCGCGGTCGCCGCGGAGCTCGCCGACCGCGCTCGTCGTCACCAGCGACAATCCGCGCAGCGAGGATCCCGCGGCGATCGCCGCCGCGGTGGTGCAGCGGCATCCGGGCCACCGCCGAACCGGCGCTGGAGCGTCGAGCTCGACCGCGCGAGCGCGATCGCGCGGCGCGATCGCCGGCGCGCGGCCGGGCGACGTCGTGCTGATCGCCGGCAAGGGCCACGAGGACTACCAGGAGCGCGACGGCGTGCGCCACCCGTTCTCCGACGCGCGCGTCGCCGCCGCCGCGCTCGCCGCGTGGAGCGGCGCATGATGGACACGGCAACCGCCGCCGCGCGTCGTGCACGGGCGCCTGCACGGCGGCAACGTGCGCTTCCTGCGCGTGACCACCGACACCCGCGCGCTCGCCCCCGGCGATCTGTTCGTCGCGCTGAAGGGCGAGCAGTTCGACGGCCACGACTTCGTCGCCGACGGCGTTCGAGCGCGGCGCCGTCGGCCGCGCTGGTCGCCGCCGACCGCGCCGACGCGCTGCGCGGGCGAGCTGGTCGCCGTCGCCGACCCGCTGGCCGCGCTGGGGCAGCTCGCCTCCACTGGCGCGCGGCAGTTCGCCGGTCCCGGTGATCGTCGATCGCCGGCAGCAACGGCAAGACGACGGTGAAGGAGATGGTCGCGTCGATCCTGCGCGCGGAATTCGGCGCCGATGCGGTGCACGCGACCGCGCGGCAACCTCAACAACGCGATCGGCCTGCCGCTGACCGTGCTCGGCCTGCGCGCCGACGCACCGGGCGGCCGCGATCGAGCTCGGCATGAACCACCCGGGCGAGACGGCGGCAGCTCGCGGCCATCGCGCAGCCGACCGTCGCGATCGTCAACAACGCGCAGCGCGAGCACCAGGAATTCATGGCGGGCACCGCCGCCGTCGCCGCAGGAGCACGCGGCGCTGATTCGCGCGCTGGCGCCCGGCGGCACCGCCGTGCTCAATGCCGACGACGCGCACGTCGGCGTCTGGCGCGACGCGGCGCGCGAGCGCGCGGCCGCCGTCGTCGATTTCGGCCTCGACCATCCGGCCGCCGTCGCCGGGCGCTTCGTGCCCGCCGCCGGCCGCCGGAACGCTGCAGCTGTCGACCAGCGCAGGCGCGGCGAGCGTGAGGCTGGCGGCGCCGGGCCGCCACAACGCCGCCAACGCGCTGGCCGCGACCGCGGCGACGCTGGCGGTCGGGTGTCGCGCTGGCGGCGGTCGTGCGCGGGCTGGAAGCCTTCCGCCCCGTGGCCGGCCGCCTCGTGACGCGCGCGGCGCGCAACGGCGCCGTGGTGATCGACGACACGTACAACGCGAATCCCGGATTCCGTGCGCGCCGCGATCGGCGTGCTGGCCGGGATGCCCGGACCGAAGTGCCTGGTGCTGGGCGACATGGGCGAGGTCGGCGCGCAGGGCCCGGCGTTCCACGACGAGATCGGCGACTACGCCCGCGCGCAGGGCATCGACCGCCTGCTCGCCGCGGGCGTGCTCGCGGCCGCGACCGTGGCCGCGTTCGGCGCCGGGGCGCTGCACTTCTCGTCGGTGGAGTCGCTCGCGCAGCACGCGGAGGCGACCGATCGATCGCGGCACGACGGTGCTGGTCAAGGGCTCGCGCTTCATGCGGATGGAGCGCGTCGTCGCGGCGCTCACCGGCGAGGCGCCGGGCGGGGGGCTGCACTGATGCTGCTCTGGCTCACCGAACTGCTGGCCAAGGAGATCCGCGCGTTCAACGTCTTCGGCTACCTCACGCTGCGCGCGGTGCTGGCGACGATGACGGCGCTGCTCATCTCGTTCGTCGTCGGCCCGAAGATGATCACCTGGCTCACCCGGATGAAGATCGGGCAGTCGGTGCGCGACGACGGCCCGCAGACGCACCTGACCAAGGCCGGCACGCCGACGATGGGCGGCGCGCTGATCCTCGTCTCGATCGTCGTGACGACGCTGCTGTGGGGCGACCTGTCGAACCGGTTCGTCTGGGCCGTGCTGCTGGTGACGGTGGGCTTCGGCGCCATCGGCTGGGTCGACGATTACCGCAAGGTCGTCTACCGCAACCCGAAGGGGCTCTCCGCGCGCGCCAAGCTCCTCGCGCAGTCGGCCATCGGGCTGGTCGCCGCCGTGTACCTCGCCTTCTCGGTCTCGGCGCCCGACAACGCGCGGTTCGCGCAGATGTTCTTCTCCTGGATCGCCAGCGGCTTCAACCTGGACCTGCCGCCGAAAGCGGACCTGATCGTGCCGTTCTTCAAGACCGTGACGTACCCGCTCGGCGTCTGGGGCTTCATCGCGCTCACCTACTGCGTGATCGTGGGCACGAGCAACGCCGTCAACCTCACCGACGGTCTCGACGGCCTCGCGATCATGCCGACGGTGATGATCGCCGGCGGCGCTCGGCGTGTTCGCCTACGTAAGCGGCAACACGATCTTCGCCCGCTACCTGCAGTTCCCGTACATCGCCGGGCGCCGGGCGAAATGGCGGTGATCTGCGGCGCGCTGGCCGGCGCCGGGCTCGGCTTCCTCTGGTTCAACGCCTATCCGGCGGAAGTGTTCATGGGCGACGTCGGCGCGCTCGCGCTGGGCGCCACCCTCGGCACGATCGCGGTCATCGTCCGCCAGGAGATCGTCCTGTTCATCATGGGCGGCGTGTTCGTCGTCGAGACGCTGTCGGTGGTGATCCAGGTGGCGTCGTTCAAGATGACCGGCAAGCGCGTGTTCCGCATGGCGCCGATCCATCACCACTACGAATTGAAGGGCTGGAACGAGAACCAGGTCGTCGTGCGCTTCTGGATCATCACGATGCTGCTGGTGCTGTTCGGCCTGTCGACGCTGAAGCTGCGCTGATGGCGATCTCGCTACACCGGACGCAACGCCGTCGTGCTCGGCCTCGGCCTCACCGGGTTCTCGCTCGCGCGCTACCTCGCGGCGCGCGGCGCCCGCGTGCGGGTGGCCGACACGCGCGCCGCGCCGCCGTTTGCCGGGCGCCTCCACGCGCTGCTGCCGGACGTCGCGCTGCACACCGGGGCGCTTGACCGACGCGACGTTCGAGGGCGCCGACCTCATCGCGATCAGCCCCGGGCTGGCGAAGGACGTCGCGCCGATCGCGGCCGCCGTCGCGCGCGGCGTCGAGCTGGTCGGCGACGTCGAGCTGTTCGCGCGCGAGCTGCCGCCGGAGCAGAAGGTGCTTGCCGTCACGGGCTCGAACGGCAAGACGACCGTCGACCGCGCTCACCGGCGCGCTGTGCCGCGCGGCGGGGCTGTCCACGATCGTCGCCGGCAACATCGGCGATGCCGTGCTCGACGTGCTCGAACGCCTGGGGCCGGACGCCGACCGCCGGCCGTGGCCCGACGTGCTGGTGCTGGAGCTGTCGAGCTTCCAGCTGGAAACGACGGCCAGCCTCGCGCCGACGGCGGCTGCCGTGCTCAACGTGACCGACAACCACCTCGACCGCTACGCCGGGATCGACGCCTACGCGCGGCGAAGTGCCGCATCTTCGCGGGCGGCGGCGCGCAGGTGCTCAACCGCGACGATCCGCGCTCGCTGGCGATGGCGATCCCGGGGCGCGAAGTGCAGACGTTCGGCGCGGCGGTGCCCGTTTGCGGAAGGGGAGTGGGGCCTCGTCACGCGCCGCGATCACGGCGGCGGCGTGTGGCTCGCGCGCGGCGGCGCGCTGCTGGTCCCGGCCGCCGACCTCGCGCTCGTCGGCCGCCACAACGCGCTCAACGCGCTCGCGGCGCTGGCGCTCACCTCGCGCGGTGGCGAAGATCTCGCGGCCCGTGCTGCTCGCGCTGACGCGCTTCGAAGGCCTGCCGCACCGGATGCGGCGGCTCGCCGAGGCGGGCGGCGTGCTCTACGTCGACGACTCCAAGGCGACGACCATCGACGGCGACGCGGGCCGCGCTCGAAGGACTCGACCGTCCGGTCGTCCTGATCGCCGGCGGCGACGGCAAGGGCCAGGCGTTCGCGCCGCTGAGGGCCGCTCGTCGAGCGGCACTGCCGCGCCGTGCTGCTGATCGGCCGCGACGGCGCCGCGCATCGGCGCATGCGCTCGCCGGCTGCACGCCGCCCGTCGAGATCGCCGGCACGCTGGACGCGGCCGTGGCGCGGGCGATGGCGCTGGCGCGGCCCGGCGACGCGGTCGTGCTCTCGCCCGCCTGCGCCAGCCTCGACCAGTTCGCGAACTACGTCGAGCGCGGCGAGCGCTTCGCCGCGCAGGTGAGCGCGCGCCTGGGAAGGACGGCCGCCCATGCGTAAGGAAATCGCCGCCACCGCCAGCCTCGGGCCGCTCTCCGTGCTGCGGGCCGTGGGCTCGATCGGCGCGGTGCCCCGCAATCCGCGCACGATGCTGACCTACGACGGGACGCTCGCTTGGTCGGCGCTGCTGCTTCTCGCGATCGGGCTGGTCATGGTCTATTCGTCGTCGATCGCGATGGCCGAGGCGTCCGGCCACACCGGCTACCGCGCGTGGTACTTCCTCGTGCGCCACCTCGTGTTCCTGGCCGCCGGCCTCGCCGCGGCGGCGATCGCCTTCCAGGTGCCGATGAAGGGCTGGGAGCGCTTCGCCGGATGGCTCTTCGCGGCGGGCGCGCTGCTGCTCGTGCTGGTGCTGGTGCCCGGGCATCGGCAAGGCGGTCAACGGCTCGCGCCGCTGGCTCTCGCTGGTGTTCGTGAACCTGCAGCCGTCGGAATTCATGAAGCTCGCGGTGGTGCTCTACGCGGCGAGCTACGCGGTGCGCAAGGCGGCGTTCCTGCACGCGCGGCAGCCGCTCTCGCAGACGCTGGTCAAGGGCTTCCTGCCGCTGTCGGCGGTGATGGTCGGCATCGGCTGGCTGCTGCTGCTCGAGCCCGATTTCGGCGCGCTGGTCGTCATCGTCGCCGTCGCCTTCGGCATCCTGTTCCTCGGCGGCCTCGACTGGCGCCTGTTCGCCGGACTCGCGGTGCTGCTGCCGGTCGGGCTGGGCGCGCTGCTGGTGGCGAAGCCCTACCGGATGCAGCGGCTGGTGGCCTTTCTCGATCCCTGGTCGGACCCGTTCGGCAAGGGCTACCAGCTCTCGCATTCGCTGATGGCGTTCGGCCGCGGCGAGTGGTTCGGCGTCGGCCTCGGCGCGAGCGTCGAGAAACTCCTCTACCTGCCCGAAGCGCACACCGATTTCCTGCTCGCCGTCATCGCCGAGGAGCTGGGCTTCGCCGGCGTGCTGGTCGTGATCGGATTGTTCGTGTGGCTCATCTTCCGCTCCTACGCGATCGGCCGGCAGGCCGCGCGCCTCGCCCGCCCCTTCGCCGCGCTGACCGCGCACGGCATCGGCATCTGGATCGGCGCGCAGGCGTTCATCAACATCGGCGTGAACATGGGCGTGCTGCCGACCAAGGGCCTGACGCTGCCGCTGCTGTCCTTCGGCGGCAGCGGGATCGTCGCCAACTGCGTCGCGCTCGCGATCCTGATGCGCGTCGATTACGAGAACCGCCGGCTGCTGCGGGGGTTCCCGGTATGAGCGGTACGGTGATGATCACGACCGGCGGCACGGGCGGGCACGTGTTCCCGGGGCTCGCCGTCGCGGCGAAGCTGGTGGCGCGCGGCGTGCGCGTGTTCTGGCTCGGCACGCGCGGCGGCATGGAGGCGCGGCTCGTCCGGGAGCACGGCGTCGAGTTCGAGGCCATCGCGTTCGGCGGCGTGCGCGGCAAGGGCTGGAAGCAGGCGCTGCTCGGCCCGTTCGCGCTGGCCAGGGCGTGCTGGGCGAGCCTGCGGATCATCGGGCGGCGCGCGCCGGATGTCGTGCTCGGCTTCGGCGGCTTCGCGTCGTTTCCCGGCGCGCTGATGGGCGTGGCCCGCGGCAGGCCGCTCGTGATCCACGAAGCCAACGCCGTCGCCGGGCTCGCGAACCGCGTGCTGGCCTACGGCGCCGACCGCATCCTCGTCGGCTTTCCGGACGCCTTCCGCGGCCGGCACGCCGCGAAGATCGAGTGGGCCGGCAATCCGCTGCGCGACGCGATCGTCGCGGTGCGCCGAGCCGCAGGCGCGCTTTGCCGGCCGCACCGGGCCGCTGCGCGTCCTCGTCGTGGGGGGCAGCCTGGGCGCGGCGGCGCTCAACGAGCGCGTCCCGGCCGCGCTGGCGCGCCTGCCCGCAACGGCGCGCCCGCACGTGGTCCATCAGGCGGGCGAGAAGCACATCGAGGCGCTGCGGGCCGCGTACGCGCGCGCCGGCGTCGCCGCCGACTGCGTGCCGTTCATCGCCGACATGGCGGCGCGCTACGCGGACGCGGACCTCGTGATCTGCCGCGGCGGCGCGATCACCGTCGCCGAGCTCGCGGCCGCAGGCGTGGCCTCGATCATCGTGCCGCTGCCCGGCGCGATCGCCGACGAGCAGAGCGCCAACGCCGCGTTCCTGGTCGCCGCCGGCGCCGCCGTGACGATCGCCGCAGTCCGAATTCTCGCCCGAGCGACTCGCCGGGCTCCTGCCGACGCTCACCCGCGACCGGCTGGCCGCGATGGCCGCGGCCGCGCGCAAGGTCGGGCGCCCCGACGCCGCCGACCGCGTTGCCGACGCGTGCGTCACGCTGATGCGAAAGTCATGAAGCACAAGGTCAAGCGCGTTCACTTCGTGGGCATCGGCGGCGCCGGCATGAGCGGCATCGCCGAGGTGCTTGCGACCCAGGGCTACCAGGTGTCGGGCTCCGACCTCGCGGCGAGCGCGGCCACGCGGCGTCTCGCGGGCCTCGGCGTGACCGTCGCGTTGGGGCACGCCGCGGCGAACATCGCCGGCGCCGACGCGGTCGTCGTCTCGACGGCGGTGGCCGCCGACAATCCCGAAGTCGCCGCGGCGCGCGCGAAGGGCATCCCGGTGGTGCCGCGCGCGCTGATGCTGGCCGAGCTGATGCGCCTGAAGCAGGGGATCGCCGTGGCCGGCACGCACGGCAAGACGACGACGACGAGCCTGATCGCCTCGGTGCTGGCGGAGGGCGGGCTCGACCCCACGTTCGTCATCGGCGGGCGCCTGCTGTCCGCGGATGCCAACGCGCGCCTCGGCAAGGGCGATTTCCTGGTCGCCGAGGCCGACGAGTCCGACGCGTCGTTTCTCTACCTGCAGCCGGTGCTGGCGGTGATCACCAACATCGACGCCGACCATATGGAGACCTACGGCCACGATTTCGCGAAGTTGAAGCGCGCGTTCGTCGACTTCGCGCAGCGGCTGCCGTTCTACGGGGTGGCGGTGCTGTGCGTCGACGACGCCAACGTGCGCGAGATCGCCCCGGCGATCGCCAAGCCGATCGTGACCTACGGCCTCGCCGAAGACGCGCAGCTGCGCGCGATCGACATCGAGAACGTCGGCGGGCGGATGCGCTTCGTCGCGCGGGCCGCGCCGATGAAGGACCTCGCGGTCGAACTGAACCTCGCCGGCGTGCACAACGTGCGCAACGCGCTCGCCGCGATCGCGGTCGGCCGCGAGGCCGGCGTCGCGGATGCCGCGATCGCCCGCGCGCTCGCGGAATTCCGCGGCGTCGCGCGCCGCTTCCAGCGCCATCCGGACGTCGCGGTCGAGGGCGGCGGCACGTACACGCTGATCGACGACTACGGCCACCACCCGGTCGAGATGGCGGCGACACTCGCCGCGGCGCGCGCGAGCTTCCCCGGCCGGCGGCTGGTGCTCGCGTACCAGCCGCACCGCTACACGCGCACCCGCGATCTGTTCGAGGACTTCGTCGCCGTGCTGTCGACGGTCGACGCGCTTGTGCTGGCCGACGTCTATCCCGCGGGCGAGCCGCCGCTCGTCGCCGCCGACGGCCGCGCGCTCGCCCGGGCGGTCCGCGTCGCGGGCAAGGTCGAGCCGGTCTTCGTCGAGCAGGTCGCCGACGTGCCGGCCGCGATCGCGGCCATCGTCCGCGACGGCGACGTCGTGCGTGACGATGGGCGCCGGCTCGATCGGGCAGGTGCCCGCCCAAATCGAGGCCGCCGCATCGTGATCGCCACCGCGCCGCAGCCGTTGCAGCCGCTGCGCGGTCGCGATGAACGCGACGTGCCGCTCGCGCGCTACACCAGCTGGCGTTGCGGCGGGCGCGCCGACCGGCTGTACGTCCCCGCGGACCGCGCGGACCTGGCCGAGTTCGTGCGCCGGCTCCCTGCCGCCGAGCCGCTGACGGCGATCGGTCTCGGCAGCAACCTGCTCGTGCGCGACGGCGGCGTGCGCGGCACGGTCATCGTGCTGCACGCCGGGCTCTCGGTGCTGGAGATGCGCGACGGGCTGATCTACGCCGAGGCCGGCGTGGCGAGCCCCAAGGTCGCCCGCTTCGCGGCGCTGCACGATCGCGCCGAGGCGGAATTCCTCGCCGGGATACCCGGCACCACCGGCGGCGCGCTGGCGATGAACGCCGGCTGCTATGGCGGCGAGACCTGGCGCTACGTCGTCCAGGTGGAGCTGCTCACCCGCGCCGGGACCTTCGAGCGCCGCCTGCCTTCGGACTACGTCATCGGGTATCGCAGCGCGCGCCGCGTCGACGGTCGCGGGGCGCAGGACCTCTACACCGCCGCGTGGTTCGCGTTTCCGCCGGGCGACGGCAAGGCGGCGCGCGCGCGGATCAGGCAGCTGCTCGAGAGGCGCCTCGGCACGCAGCCGCTCGACCTTCCCAATGCCGGGAGCGTGTTCCGCAATCCGCCCAACGACCACGCCGCGCGCCTGATCGAGAGCTGCGGCCTCAAGGGCCACGCGGTCGGCGCCGCGCGCGTGTCGGAGAAGCACGCCAACTTCATCGTCAATCCCGGCGGCCGCGCGAGCGCCGCCGACATCGAGGCGCTGATCGGCCACGTGCGCGGCGTCGTGCGCGAGGCGACGGGCGTCGACCTGGCGCCCGAAATCCAGATCATCGGCGAAGCGGAAGGGGGAGGGCGATGAGCGAATTCGGGAAAGCGGCGGTGCTGATGGGGCGAGCCCGACACGGTGCTGCGGAGCAGCCGGTGCGGGAGGGCGAAGCTGCCGCCCATCGACTGGGCGTCGGCGCCGTGTGGACGGAAGACGCATGAGCGAATTCGGGAAAGTCGCGGTGCTGATGGGTGGCCCTTCCTCCGAGCGCGAGATCTCGTTCCTTTCGGGCAACGCGGTGCTCGCGGCGCTGCGCGAGAAGGGGGTGGATGCGCACGCGTTCGATCCCAGGGAGCGTCCGGTCTACCAACTCGTCGCCGACGGGTTCGACCGCGCGTTCATCGCGCTGCACGGCCGCTACGGCGAGGACGGCACCGTGCAGGGCGCGCTCGAAGTCATGGGCATTCCGTATACCGGCAGCGGCGTGATGGCCTCGGCGCTGGCGATGGACAAGTGGCGCACCAAGCTCGTCTGGCAGGCCCGCGGGATACCGACGCCGCGCTACCGGATGGTCGACGCGAAGACCGACTGGGCGCGGCTCGTCGGCGATCTTGGCCTGCCGCTGATCGTCAAGCCCGTCCGCGAGGGCTCGACGATCGGCCTGTCCAAGGTCGGCGCCGGGGACCAGGACCGGCTGCCGGCGGCCTATGCCGAGGCGGCGAAGCACGACGACCTCGTGCTGGTCGAGGAGTTCGTCGTCGGGCAGGAGCTCACCGCGTCCATCCTCAACGACCGGGCGCTGCCGCTGATCCGGATCGAGGCGCCGCAGGGCAACTACGACTACCACAACAAGTACTTTTCCGACGAGACGAAGTACTACTGCCCGTGCGGCCTGGCGGCGCCCGTCGAGCGCGCGATCCAGGCGAGCGCGCTCGACGCCTTCCGCATCGTCGGGTGCGCCGGCTGGGGCCGCCTCGACCTCATCCTGCAGGCGGACGGCGCCTTCAAGTTCCTCGAGGTGAACACCTCGCCGGGCATGACGGGCCATTCGCTGGTGCCGATGGCGGCGCGCCAAGCGGGGCTCTCCTTTCCCGAGCTGTGCGTCGAGATCCTGCGGGGCGCCCATGTGGGATGACGCGCGGCGCATGAACGCGACCGCCGCGGGGCTGGCACTCCTCGCCGTGCTGCTGCTGCTGGCGGCCGCGCTGGCGTGGCTGGTGCGCCAGCCGGCGTTCGCCGTGCGCGAGGTCGTAATCCGCGGCCCGCTCCAGCGCGTGAACGCCGGCCATCTCGAGGCGGTGGTCAGGAACGAGCTGTCCGGCACCTTCTTCACGATGAATCTCGACCGGAGCCGCGACGCGCTCGGCAGCGTGCCCTGGGTGCGCAAGGTGGCGTTGCGCCGCCAGTGGCCCCGGCGCCTGGAAGTCACCATCGAGGAGCACGTTCCCCTCGCGCGCTGGAACGACGCCGGCCTCGTCAACGTCGAGGGCGAGGGGTTCGTCGCCGACTACGACGGCGAGCTGCCGCTGTTCTCCGGTCCCGAGGGACGGTCGGTGGAGATCACGGGGCGCTACCGCGAATGGGGCGCCGCGCTGCACGGGCTCGGCCTCGCGGTGCAGGAGCTGCGGCTGTCGCCGCGCGGCGCCTGGCGCCTGGTCGCGGTTTCCGACGCCGGCCCGCTGTCGATCGAGATGGGCCGCGACGAACCGGGCGCGCGCCTCGCGCGGTTCATCGCGGTGTACGGACGGACCATCGCCGTGCTGGTCCGCGGCGGGACCCGGATCGAGCACGTGGACCTGCGCTACCGCACGGGCTTTGCGGCGCAGATCCCCGGGTTCAAGGAACGACCGCCCAGGAAGGCGGCATGAGGGCACGCGTCGCAGCGGGGAGATGGTGAACAGATGGTGAAGGAGAGCAAGAACCTGATCGTGGGCCTCGACATCGGCACGTCGAAGATCGTCGCGATCGTCGCCGAGGTGGCGCCGGACGGCGCCTTCGACGTGATCGGCCTCGGCGCGCAGCCGTCGCGCGGCCTCAAGAAGGGCGTCGTCGTCAACATCGAGGCGACGATGGCGTCGATCCAACGGGTGCTGGAGGAGGCCGAGGTGATGGCCGAGTGCCGGATCACCGAGGTCTACACCGGGATCGCGGGCAGCCACATCCGCAGCCTGAATTCGAGCGGGATGGTGGCGATCAAGGAGAAGGAGGTCACGCAGGCCGACATCGACCGCGTGGTGGAGACGGCGAAGGCGATCGCGATCCCCAACGACCAGCAGATCCTGCACATCCTGCCCCAGGAATTCATCATCGACGGGCAGGAGGACGTGCGCGAGCCGCTCGGCATGAGCGGGGTGCGGCTGGAGGTGAAGGTGCACATCGTCACCGGCGCCGTCTCCGCCGTCGAGAACATCACCAAGTGCGTGCGCCGCTGCGGGCTCGAGGTGCGCGACATCATCCTGCAGCCGCTCGCCTCGGCGATCGCGGTGCTCAACGACGACGAGAAGGAGCTCGGCGTGTGCCTGATGGACATCGGCGGCGGCACCACCGACATCGCCGTGTTCACCGGCGGCGCGATCCGCCACACCGCGGTGATACCGATCGCCGGCGACCAGGTGACCAACGACATCGCGATGACGCTGCGCACGCCGACCAAGGAGGCCGAGGAGCTGAAGCTGCGCTACGGATGCGCGCTGCGCCAGCTCGCCAACGCCAAGGACGTGGTGGAGGTGCCGGGTGTCGGCGAGCGCGCGCCGCGCAAGCTGTCGCGGCAGACGCTCGCTGAAGTGATCGAGCCGCGGATCGAGGAGCTCTACAAGCTCGTCCAGGGCGAGCTGCGCCGCAGCGGGTTCGAGGAGCTCCTGTCGTCGGGGATCGTGCTGACCGGCGGCTCGGCGCTGCTGCAGGGGATGACCGAACTCGGCGAGGAAGTCTTCCACCTGCCGGTGCGCGTGGGCGTGCCGGCCTACGCGGGCGGTCTTGCCGACGTGGTGAGGAGCCCCCGCTACGCGACCGCCGTGGGGCTGCTCATCGAGGGCCGCAACCAGTACCTGCGCGCGGTGGCCTCGCGCGGGCAGAACACCGGCCTCACCGGCGCGGCGGAGCGGATGAAGCAGTGGTTCAAGGCGAATTTCTGATCATGGCAACGGCAACGGGAAGGAGCGAGGGAGGGCAGGACAGGTTCGCAGGCATCGAGGGAGTGCTTTGCAGTTTCGACCATCAACGGCGAATTCGTGCCGCACCAGAGCGGCCGCAACTCGGACAGGAGAAAGGAGCAGACCATGTTTGAAATCATCGAGCAGACAACGCAGGAAGGCGCGGTCATCAAGGTCATCGGCGTCGGCGGGTGCGGCGGCAACGCCGTCGAGCACATGATCGTGCGCGGTCTCGCCGGCGTGGAGTTCATCTGCGCCAACACCGACGCGCAGGCGTTGAAACGCTCGACCGCGCAGATCCAGCTACAGCTCGGCAGCAACCTGACGCGGGGCCTGGGCGCCGGCGCCAAGCCGGAGATCGGCCGCGACGCGGCGATGGAGGACCGCGACCGGATCAGCGAGATGATCGACGGCGCCGACATGCTGTTCATCACCGCCGGCATGGGCGGGGGCACCGGCACCGGCGCCGCGCCGGTGATCGCCGACATCGCGAAGAGCATGGGCATCCTGACCGTCGCCGTGGTCACCCGCCCGTTCCTGTTCGAAGGCAAGCGGCAGCGCGTCGCCCAGGCGGGCATCGAGGAGCTCGGCAAGAAGGTCGACTCGCTGATCATCATCCCCAACAACAAGCTGATGGAGGTGCTGGGCGACGACGTGTCGCTGCTCGACGCCTATGCCGCGGCGAACGACGTGCTCCACAGCGCGGTGTCGGGGATCGCCGAGGTCATCAACAACGCCGGCCTCGTCAACGTCGACTTCGCCGACGTGCGCACGGTGATGGGCGAAGTCGGCATGGCGATGATGGGGTCGGCGACCGCCGCCGGCGCCGAGCGGGCACGCTTCGCGGCGCAGCAGGCGGTCAAGAGCCCGCTGCTGGAGGACGTCAACCTGCTCGGCGCGCGCGGCGTGCTGGTCAACATCACGGCGTCGGCCGGCCTCAAGATGCGCGAGTACCACGAGGTGATGAACACGATCAAGGAGTTCACCGCCGAGGACGCGATGGTGATCGTCGGCACCGTGATCGACGACGCGATGGAGGACCGCCTGCGCGTGACCATGGTGGCGACGGGCCTGGGCGGCGCGGCGGCGCGGCAGCAGCGCCCGCCGAACATCCAGCTGGTCGAGCCGGTGGTCGTACGCACCGGCACCGACGGGGTCGGCATCTCGATGGAGCAGATCAACTACGAGGATCTCGACCAGCCGGCCGTGGTGCGCCGCGGTCGGGGCGGCACGAGCGGCGGAGCCTCCGCGCCGGCCTACGACACTTCGGAGATCCCGGCCTTCCTGCGCAAGCAGGCGGATTAGGATGCAACGACCGTGACGCTCACCACGGTCGCTGCCCCGCGAGCGTCCAGCCCGGGTTGAGCTGCAGCGAAACCCGGGGCAAACGTGCCCATTGCCACAACCCCCCGGGTTTCGCTCCGCTCAACCCGGGCTACGTAGCCGCCCGCTCCCCGGGGGCGTCGTTATGGTACGATACTGCCCTGTAAGCCCTTGAACCGGCGCGGGATTCGCGCCGGGCCCCGCGGGCCTGCCGCGGCGCAAAGGACCACGATGCAAGCCATGCTCCTGCAACGCACGCTGAAAACGGCGATCAAGACCACCGGCGTCGGGCTCCACACCGGGGTGCGGGTCGAGCTCGTCCTGCGCCCGGCTGCTCCGGACACGGGCGTGGTCTTCCATCGCGTCGATCTCTCGCCGCCGGTCGCCGTGCCCGCCGACGCGCGCCACGTGGGCGACACCCGGCTGTCGTCGACGCTGAAGCATCACGGCGCCAGCATCTCGACCGTCGAGCACATCCTGTCGGCGCTGGCCGGCCTCGGCATCGACAACCTGCACGTCGACATCGCCGGGCCGGAGATTCCGATCATGGACGGCAGCGCCGCGCCGTTCGTGTTCCTGCTGCATTCGGCCGGGATCGTCGAGCAGGACGCCCCCAAGCGCTATCTGCGGATCGTCTCTCCCATCGAGGTCAGGGACGGCGACAAGTGGGCGCGCTTCGACCCGTTCAACGGCTTCAAGCTCGATTTCACGATCGATTTCCCCCACCCGGTCTTCGGCTCGGAGAACCGGCACGTCGTCATCGATTTCGCCGAGCACTCCTACGTGAAGGAAGTGGCGCGCGCCCGGACGTTCGGCTTCATGCAGGACGTCGAGGCGATGCGCGCCGCGGGGCTCGCCCTCGGCGGCAGCCTGCAGAATGCCGTGGTGCTGGACGAGTTCCGCGTGCTCAACGCGGAAGGCCTGCGCTACGACAACGAGTTCGTCAAGCACAAGGTGCTGGACGCCATCGGCGATCTCTACCTCCTCGGCCATCCGATGATCGGGCAGTACACGGCGTACAAGTCCGGGCACGGCCTGAACAATGCCCTCGCCCGGAGCCTGCTTGCGCATCCCGAGGCATTCGCGCTGACGACCTTCGCGCAGGCCGACGACGTCCCGTCGGCCTTCCAGGGCTGGCAGCTCGCGCCGGCTTGATCCTCGTCCGGCTGCTCTTCTTCCTTGCCATCGGTGCCGTCGCCGTGGCGGGCGTGATGTACCTGTACAGCAAGGACCGCAAGTACCTGCGCTTCATCGGCCAGACCGTGAAGTTCACGGTGGTCCTCCTCGTGGTCGTGCTGGTGTTCTTCTTCTTCGAGCGGATCGTCGCGCCGATGCTCTGACCGGCGCCGGCGACCGGTCAGCCCAACGTGTAGCCCGGGTTGAGCGTCAGCGAAACCCGGGTGGCAGCGGCAATGGCCCCGGGTTTCGCTGACGCTCAACCCGGACTACGAAGATCTTCGAGCGTGGGCGGCGGACGCCGGATCACCCCAGGCGCCGCAACAGGCGCGCCAGCGACGCCTTCAGCGGCCCGGGGGGAAGGCGCCGGGCGAGGTCGGCCATTGGACGTAGATTCTCTCTATCCGGTTGATTCATATGGATTTTCTTTGGCGCCGCCGGATCCACCCTGACTTGCACCCGCACCCGTATTCCAGTAAATTGCCAATGTTCGCGGAGCAGCGCGGCCAGAAGGTCGGGCGTTCTCTGGCGCAGCATTGCGCCGATCGCCCCGGCATCGACCGCCAGCAGAAGCTCGCTGCCCTCCGCGTCGACGACCCGCACGCGGTCCGCCAGAGGCCGCGGCAGGTGGCGTCGCACGATGCCGGCCAACGCCTCTTCGCGGCGACGGCGGGCCTGCCAGCCGGCGACGGTGGGATCGGCGGCGAGGATGCGGGAAAGAGGTTGTGGCACTCGCGCCATGGCGCGGAATCCGAAGTTGTGCGCGTCCGGGAATCCGTGGCGGGCGCGCGGTGGAGGAGGTGTATTTGAACATCATTCTGGTTTCGGGCGCCACGGCGCGCGCAAGGACGCTCACGCTGGACTGGCGGCACGCCGCGGTGGGCACCCTCGCCATTCTCGTGTTCTTCGTCGGCTTCACGCTCCTCTTCAATTTCATCACGCTGCGCTACGCGGCGGCCATCAAGCACCCCTGGCTGCAGGCGATCGTGCTCGCGGACCAGCAGCAGGAGGCGATCAAGACGCAGGAGATCGTCCAGGGCCATCTCAACGCGATGGCGATCCGGCTGGGGGAACTGCAGGCGCAGATGCTGCGGCTGGACGGCCTGGGCGAGCGCCTGGCCGGGATCGCCGGCTTGAAGCCGCAGGACCTGCCGTCGCTGCGCATGGGCGCCGCACCCGGCCGCGGCGGCGCCGAGTCGTCGCGGCCGTCGCGACCCCTGACGGTGCCGGAATTCACCGAGCTGATGGAAAAGCTCTCGCGCCAGGTCGACGAGCGCTCGGATCAGCTGGGCGTGCTCGAGGCCCTGCTGGTGCAGACGTCGGTCAACCGCAAGTTCCTGCCCACGCTCGCGCCGATCGTCGATGGCTGGTATTCGTCGAACTTCGGCTACCGGATCGACCCGTTCAACGGCCAGAGTTCGTTCCACGAAGGCATCGACTTCCCGGCCGAGCCCGGCACGCCGATCGTCGCGGCCGCGAGCGGCAAGGTGATCACGGCCGAGGTGCACCCCCAGTATGGTAAAATGCTTGAGATCGACCACGGCAATGGCCTCGTCAGCCGCTACGCCCACACGTCGCAGATGCTGGTGAAGGAAGGCGATTTCGTGATGCGCGGCCAGCGGGTTGCCACCGTGGGTTCCACCGGCCGTTCGACCGGCCCGCACCTGCACTTCGAGGTGCGGCTGAACGGCGTCGCGCAGAATCCCGTCCGATTCCTGCAATCCGCGAGCTAGGGCGTTCCGGTCGCCACGCGCAAGGCGCAGCAAGCGTGAGGGGTGAGGCGGTCCTCACCCCTTGTTTTTTGTGCTTCGGCGCCCAAACCTGACACCACGATGATTTCCAATATCCTCACCCGCATCTTCGGCAGCCGCAACGAACGCCTGTTGAAGCAGTACGCGCAGGCCGTCCGGCAGATCAACGCCCTCGAGCCGTCGATCGCCGCGCTCTCCGACGCCGAGCTGCAGGCGAAGACCCCCGCCTTCAGGGAGCGCCTCGAGCGCGGCGAGGCGCTGGACGCGCTGCTCCCGGAGGCGTTCGCGGTGGTCCGCGAGGCCGGCAAGCGGGTCCTGCAGATGCGCCATTTCGACGTCCAGCTGATCGGCGGGATGGTCCTGCACAACGGCAAGATCGCGGAAATGCGCACGGGCGAGGGCAAGACCCTCGTCGCCACGCTGCCCGCCTATCTCAACGGGCTCGCCGGCAAGGGCGTGCACGTGGTGACGGTCAACGACTACCTCGCCCAGCGCGACGCCGACTGGATGGGCCGGATCTACCGGTTCCTGGGCCTCACCGTGGGCGTCAACCTGTCGCAGATGTCGCACGACGAGAAGCAGGTCGCCTACGGCGCCGACATCACCTACGGCACGAACAACGAGTTCGGCTTCGACTACCTGCGCGACAACATGGTCTACCAGGCGAGCGAGCGGGTGCAGCGCGGGAGCACCTACGCGATCGTCGACGAGGTCGACTCGATCCTGATCGACGAGGCGCGCACGCCGCTGATCATCTCGGGCCAGGCCGAGGACGACGTCACGCTGTACTACCGCCTCAACGATCTCGTGCCCAAGCTCACGCGCCAGGCCGAGGAGAAGAGCCCCGGCGATTTCTGGGTCGACGAGAAGGGGCGGCAGGTGCTGCTGTCGGAGGAGGGCCACGAGCACGCCGAGCAGATCCTCGCCGACGCCGGCCTGCTGCCGGCGGGGACGAGCCTCTACGACGCGCACAACATCTCGCTGCTGCACCACCTGCACGCCGCGCTCAAGGGGCACAACCTGTTCCTGCGCGACCAGGCGTATGTTGTGCAGAACGGCGAAGTCATCATCGTCGACGAGTTCACCGGCCGGCTGATGCCCGGCCGCCGCTGGTCCGACGGCCTGCACCAGGCCGTGGAGGCGAAGGAAGGCGTGCCGATCCAGCGCGAGAACCAGACGCTCGCCTCGATCACCTTCCAGAACTACTTCCGGATGTACGGCAAGCTCGCCGGCATGACGGGCACGGCCGACACCGAGGCATTCGAGTTCCAGCAGATCTACCACCTCGAGACCGTGGTCATCCCGACGCACCAGCCGATGGTGCGCAAGGACGAGAACGACCTCGTGTTCCGCACCTTCCAGGAGAAGGTCGACGCGATCATCGCGGACATCAAGGATCGCCACGAGCGGACGCAGCCGGTGCTGGTCGGCACGACGTCGATCGAGAACTCCGAGCTGCTGTCGCAGTATCTCGACAAGGAGAAGCTGCCGCACCAGGTGCTGAACGCGAAGCAGCACGCGCGCGAGGCGGAGATCGTCGCGCAGGCGGGCCGGCCGACGATGATCACCATCGCCACCAACATGGCGGGGCGCGGCACGGACATCGTGCTGGGCGGCAGCGTCGAGCCGGCGATCCTGGTGCTGCGCGACAATCCGGAGCTCACGCCCGAGGAGAAGGACGCGCAGATCGCGAAGCTGCGCGAGGAATGGAAGGGGCGGCACGAAGCGGTGATCGCGGCCGGCGGCCTGCACATCATCGGCACCGAGCGGCACGAGTCGCGGCGCATCGACAACCAGCTGCGCGGCCGCTCCGGGACGGCAGGGCGACCCCGGCTCGTCGCGCTTCTACATGTCGCTCGAGGATCCGCTGCTGCGCATCTTCGGCGGCGAGCGCCTGGGCGCGATCATGCAGCGCCTCAAGATGCCGGAGGGCGAGCCGATCGAGCATCCGATCGTCAACCGCTCGATCGCCAAGGCGCAGAACCGCGTCGAGACGCGCAACTTCGACATCCGCAAGCAGCTGCTCGAATACGACGACGTCGCCAACGACCAGCGGCGGGTGATCTACCAGCAGCGCAACGAATTGCTGGAGAGCACCGACATCGCCGACACCATCCGCGGGATGATCGCGGGGGTGATCGACGACGCGGCCAGGCGCTACGTCGCGCCGGAAACCGTCGAGGAGCAGTGGGACCTCCCGGGGCTCGATGCGGCCCTGCAGGCCGACTACCAGATCCAGGCGCCGGTCGCCGAGTGGATGAAGGCCGATTCCGAGCTGACCGACGAGATGCTGCGCGAGCGGCTGGTGGCCATCGCGCTGCAGCAGTACGCGGACAAGGAGCAGCAGGTCGGCACCGAGTTGATGCGCCAGTTCGAGCGCAGCCTGATGCTGCAGACGCTCGACATGCAGTGGCGCGACCACCTGGCCGCGCTCGATCACCTGCGCCAGGGAATTCACCTGCGCGGCTACGCGCAGAAGAATCCGAAGCAGGAATACAAGCGCGAGTCGTTCGAGCTCTTTTCGGACATGCTGGACCGGATCAAGCACGAGGTGGTCAAGATCGTCCTGACGGTGCAGGTGCGCTCGCAGGAGGACGTGCAGGCGGTCGAGGAGGCTCCCGCGGTCACCAACGTGCGCTACCAGCACGCCGACTACGAAGAGGCCCTCGCGGCCATTCCCGCCGCGGATCCCGAGAAGCCTGCGCCGGCGCCGTTCGTCCGCGGCGGCGAGAAGGTCGGCCGCAACGACCCCTGCCCGTGCGGCTCGGGCAAGAAGTACAAGCAGTGCCACGGGCGCATTTGATGTAGCCCGGCGTTGAGCCGGAGGCGAAACCCGGGTGGCCGGGGCAATGGCCACGATTGCCCCGGGTTTCGCTGCGCTCAACGCCGGGCTACGCAACGAGGCTACGAACCCGCCAGCCATGCCTGTCCGCTATAACCCGCCCGCGCCCGCCGACCTGCTGCCCGTGCCGGGCGTGACGCTCGGCACTGCCGCCGGCCGCATCAAGAACTGGCAGCGCGACGACGTGCTGCTGGTCGCGCTCGAGCCGGGCAGCGTCGCGGCAGGGGTGTTCACGCAGAACCGCTTCTGCGCCGCGCCGGTCACGGTGTGCCGCCGCCATCTCGCCCCCGCGGTCAATCCGGCCGGCGCGGTGCGCGCGCTGATCGTCAACGCCGGCAACGCGAATGCGGGCACCGGCGAGAGCGGCATCGCCGATGCCGACGGCACCTGCGCGGCGGTCGCCCGCCTCCTGGGCTGCGCGCCGCACGAGGTCCTGCCGTTTTCCACCGGCGTGATCATGGAGCCGTTGCCGGTCGCGAAGATCACCGCAGCGCTGCCCATGGCGCAGGCGGCGTTGGCGCCCGATCACTGGTTCGCCGCCGTCTCGGCGATCATGACCACCGACACGGTGCCCAAGGGCGCGTCGCGGCGGGTCGTCGTCGACGGCGTCCCGGTCACTGTCACCGGCATCGCCAAGGGCTCCGGGATGATCCACCCGGACATGGCGACGATGCTGTCGTTCGCGGCCACCGACGCGCCGATCGCCGCCGGGGTACTGCGCGTGCTCGCGCGCGAGATCGCCGACGTTTCGTTCAACTGCGCCACTGTCGACGGCGACACGTCGACCAACGACAGCTTCGTCCTCGCGGCGACGGGCAGGGCGGCGATCGCGCCGATCGAGCGCGCCGACGATCCGCGCCTCGCGCCGGTCCGCGCCGCGCTGACGGAGGTCGCGACGACCCTGGCGCAGGCCATCGTGCGCGACGGCGAAGGCGCGACCAAGTTCATGACCATCGCGGTCGAGGGCGGCCGCGACACGGCGGAATGCCGGAAGATCGCGTTCTCCATCGCGCACTCGCCGCTGGTCAAGACCGCGTTCTTCGCCTCCGACCCGAACCTCGGCCGCATCGTCTGCGCGATCGGCAACGCCGCGGCGCCCGACCTCGATCCGGCGGGCGTGTCGTTCTGGCTAGACGACGTGCGGGTGGTCGAAGCGGGCGGGCGCGCGCCGTCCTACCGGGAGGAAGATGGTCAGCGGGTGATGAAGCAGGACGAGATCACCGTGCGCGTGGCACTCGGCCGCGGCACCGCGCGGGCCACGGTGTGGACCTGCGATTTCTCGCACGAGTACGTGAGCATCAACGCCGACTACCGCAGCTAGCGCCGCCCGCGGCGACGCTATTTCCCCTTCCACTCCCGCGCGAGCTGTTGCGCCTGTGCGAGCTGCTGCGGCGAGAGCTTCTTCGCCACGGCGTCGCGGTCCGCGTCGACCCGGGCGCGATCCTCGGCGGCGGACGCGGGGAACCCCGCTGCCGCGAGGTCGAGCCACTTGTACGCCTCGACGTAATCCTGCGGCCCGCCGCGGCCGATGGAGTACATGAGGCCGACGTTGTGCTGGGCGGCGGGGACGCCCTGCTCGGCGGCGCGGCGATACCACTTGCGGGCGTCGGCATACTGCGGCGACACGCCGTAGCCCCGGTAGTACATGATCCCGAGGTAGTACTCCGCGCCGGCGTCACCCTGGTCCGCGGCCCTGCGGAACCACTTTGCGGCCTCGGCATGATCTTGCGGCACGCCGTCGCCGTTGAAGTACATCAGGCCGAGGCCGTACTGCCCGCCGCGGTCGTTCTGCTCGGCCGCCTTACGGAACCACGCGAGCGCCTGGGCGTGATCGCGCGGCACGCCGCGACCGGTCTCGTACAGCGCGCCGAGGCTCGCCTGCGCGCCGGCAACCCCCTGGTCGGCGGCCTTGCGCAGCCAGCCGGCGGCCTCGGCGTCGTTCGCGGCGGTGCCCCGGCCGTCCCGGCAGGCGAGGCCGAGGTCGTACTCGGCCGACGCAAGCCCCTGGATCGCCGCCCTGCGCAGCCATTTCACAGCTTCTTCCTGATCCTGCGTCACGCCCTGGCCCTTGGCGTACATCACGGCAAGCGCGTACTGCGCCGTGGGGCTGCCCCCGTTGGCGAGCGGCAGGAACAGCCTCATCGCGGTCGCGTAGTCGCGGGCATCGTAGGCCGCGGTTGCGCTCTCGAGCGGCCCCGCCAGCGCGCCCCCGGCGAGCGTCAGCGCCAGGAGCAGCGAAGCGAGGGCCGTGCGACGGCGTGCGGGGCGATCCATGGCGCAAGTATTACGCATTTCCGGGCGGCGTGGCCAGCATCCTCGCACGCGCCGGACCCGATGGCGCCGATGCCCATCCGGGCGAAGCGCGAAGGCCACCGCGGAAGTGGCACAATTGCGCATGGCAAGCAGCCGGGCTCGAGGCGGCCGGGGCGAACACAGACGCGAGCGGACATGGCAGACCGGCGACCCGACAGAGACCCGAAGCAAGGCAACCTGCGGCAGGCGCCGGCGAGCGGGCGTGCCGTGGACGGCTCCGCCGCGCTCGGCGCGCTCCTCGGCCGCGTCGAGGGCATTCTCGAGCGCATCGAGGCCGTGCTGCCCCCCCCGCCGCCGCCGCCCGACTGGACGGCCACGGCCTTCCGCTGGCGCAAGCGCGGCGGCCGGGGCTACCTGCAGGCGATCCGCCACCCGCACGCGATCGGCCTCGACGCGCTCGTCGCGATCGACGAGCAGAAGCGCACGATCGACCGCAACACGCGGCAGTTCGTCGCGGGGCTCCCCGCCAACAACGTGCTGCTGACCGGCTCGCGCGGCACGGGCAAGTCGTCGCTGGTCAAGGCGATGCTGGTCAGATACGCGGCGCGCGGCCTGCGCTTGATCGAGGTGGACAAGGGCGATCTCGTCGACCTTCCCGACATCGCCGACGCGATCGAGGGGCGCGGCGAGCGCTTCATCGTGTTCTGCGACGACCTCACGTTCGACGCCGGCGAGCCGGGCTACAAGGCGCTCAAGGTGATGCTCGACGGCACCGTCGCCGTGGCGGCGCCCAACATGCTCATCTACGCGACGTCCAACCGCCGGCACCTGCTGCCCGAGTATTTCAGCGAGAACCTCGAGACGAGGCACGTCGGCGAGGAAGTCCATCCCGGCGAGTCGGTGGAGGAGAAGATCTCGCTGTCCGAGCGCTTCGGCCTGTGGATCTCGTTCTACCCGTTCAGCCAGGAGGACTACCTGGCCGCGGTCGCCGGCTGGCTCGGCACGTTCGGCATCGGCGCCCCGACGTCCGCCCGCGACGCGGAGACGCGCACGCGCGAGGCACTGCAATTCGCGCTGCAGCGCGGCTCGCGCAGCGGCCGCATCGCATGGCAGTTCGCGAAGAACCACGCCGGCGCCGCCGCGCTGAAACGCAAGCCCGGCGCCGGGTGAGCGCAGGCATCGTTCGCGTCGCGGCCGCGGTCATCCTGCGGGCCGACGGGCAGGTGCTGCTGGCGCAGCGCCCCCCGGGCAAGGCCTACGCGGGCTACTGGGAGTTCCCCGGCGGCAAGCTCGAAGCGGGCGAGTCGCCCCGCGCGGCGCTCGACCGCGAGCTGCACGAGGAGCTGGGGCTCATCGTGCGCCGCGCCGCGCCGTGGCTCGTCCAGCGCTTCGTTTACCCGCACGCGCACGTCGAGCTCAACTTCTTCCGCGTCTTCGCCTGGGAGGGCGAGCCGGTCGGCCACGACGGGCAGGCGTTCTCATGGCAGACCCCCGGCCGCTTCGACGTCGCGCCGCTGCTGCCGGCGAACACGACGGTGCTGCGCGCGCTGGTGCTGCCCGCCGTCTACGGCATCACGATGGCGGGCGATCTGGGCGAAGCGGCGTTTCTCGCCCGCGCCCGCGCCGCGCTCGACGCCGGCCTGCGGCTCGTCCAGCTGCGCGAGAAGGACTGGCCCGCGGCGCGGCAGCACGCGCTCACCGACGCGCTGCTGGGACTCGCCGCGCGCACCGGCGCGCAGGTGCTCCTCAACGGCGACGCAGAGCGTGCGCGCGCCTGGGGCTGCGCCGGCGTCCACTGGACCGGGGCCGCGCTCGCCGCCGCGACCGAGCGTCCCGCCGGCCTGCTCTGCGCGGCGTCGTGCCACACGCGCGCGGACATCGACAAGGCGTCGACGCTGGGGCTCGACTTCGCGGTTCTCGGGCCGGTGCTGCCGACGCCCACCCACCCGGGCGCGCCGGCCCTGGGCTGGGACGGGTTCGCGCGGTGCGTAGAGGCGACGGCCATCCCGGTCTTTGCGCTGGGCGGCCTGACCCGCGACAACCTCGACGCCGCGATCATGCGCGGCGGCCACGGCGTTGCGCTGCGGCGCGGCGCGTGGACCTGAGCGGGGTCGCTGGCGCTGCGGCGCCGCGCGTGGCTTGCCGCACGCCGGGCCGGGTAGTTCAGTCCGGCTTGCCTTCGCCGCCGCCGGGTGTCGCGCCGGCCGGGCCGGCGGCGCTCGACTCGTCGGATTCCGCGGCATCGACCACCGGCACCCGGTAGGCCTCCGCCGCCCAGGCGCCGAGGTCGGTCGTTTTGCAGCGCTGCGAGCAGAACGGCCGCCAGCGCGACGCCGCCACCCATTCGACCGGGCGGCCGCACTGGGGGCAGCTGACCAGGCGGGGCGCGGCCAACGTCACCGCCGGCTGCGCGAGGGACCGCGAGGGCTTCGACCAGGCACGTCGCGCCTCGCTGCCGACATCGCTGCGCGGACCGCCATGCGGCTTACTCAGGCTTGCCCGTTTCGGCCAATGTCTTGAGCCGCCTGTACTGCGCGGCCAGGACCTGGTCGACCGCCGGGGCCAGCTTCTCCAGGCCGGCGTCGGCCGAGCCGGCCACGCGGTAGGTGAGGCGCAGGAAGGTCTTGCCGTCCTGGGCGCTGGTGACGAGGGTCAGCACGCCGTTGACCGCCAGGTCCTGCAGCGGCCCCAGCTCGGCGCGCAGCCGGAGCACGCGGCCCGGCTGCACCAACAGCACCTGTCCGTGCTGCGCGGAGTAGCCCTCGCCCCAGCGCTCGCACCAGCAGGCGCCGGCCACGAGATCGAGGCTCATGTTCGATGCGCGGCCAGAGTAGGTGTGGGCGTCGCTCCACCACTTGGGCAGTTGCGCGATCGCCTTCCAGGTGTCGTCGGGCGCAGCCTTCACTTCCTCGCGGAAGCTCGAGATGAAACCGGTCGGCGAAACGCCGCTCGTCTCGGCTCGAGACGGTGCGGCCAGGGCGGCACAGAGCAGACCCAACAGCGCCAGGTGGCACTTCATCTACACCTCCGTCTGGGAAACCACTTATCATGCCATGAGCTGCGGTTCGGCAGTCCGTGTTGACGAGCCACACCGACCCGGAACGGATCATTCCATCACACCGTGCCCATGCTCCTGCGATGACCCTCCGCGCCGCGGCCTACGAGTTGATGAGCCCAGGCGGTGCCTCGCTGCGGTCGCGGCTGCGCGCCGTCCCGCCGAACCTGATCTGCACGGCGGGGCTCGTGGCGATCATCGCCGACACTGCAAGCCCTGCCGGCTCGCGCGCCGATCTCGTGCTGTCGGGAATCGTGACCGCCGTGTGGGGCTATTACGTCGCGGTCTATGCCTTGCGCGTCTGGTCGGCGCCGGAAGCACCGGACCTGCAGGCCGGCGGCGCCGGACGGGCGCGCCTCGCCTACGCGCTGTCGGCCAGCGGGGTGATCGATCTGATGGCGGTGCTGGCGCTCCCCGCGGGCTGGCTCACCGGCCTGCCGGGACGCGACGCGCAGCTCCTCGCCATGGTCTGGGCGCTCAAGTACGTCCGGCATTCCAGCGGACTGGCCATGCTGCTGCGGGTGTTGAAGCGCGCCTTTCCGGCGATGGTCAGCGTCGTGTCGGTGTTCTTCGTGATCCTGCTGGTCGCGGCGACCCTCTCCTACGTGTTCGAGCGCGACGCGCAGCCGGGGGCCTTCGGCAGCATCCCGCACGCGCTGTGGTGGTCGATCGTCACCCTGAGCACCACCGGCTACGGCGACATGGTGCCGGCGACGCTCTGGGGCCGCGTGCTCGGGGCGGCGGTGATGGTCAGCGGCATCGTCATCTTCGCGCTGTGGGCCGGCATCATCGCGAACGCCTTCGCCGAGGAGCAGCAGCGCCGGCATTTCCTGAAGACCTGGGACCTGGTGTCGGACGTGCCGTTCTTCCAGTCGCTCGGCGCCGCGGCGATCGCCGACATCGTGCGCCTGCTTCACGCGCGCGACCTCTCCGCCGGCACCGTCGTGGTCCGCAAGGGGGCAGCCGGCGATTCGATGTACTTCATCGTTTCGGGCGAGGCGTCCGCCCTGGTCGCTCCCGAACCGGTCACGCTCAAGCCCGGGGCATTCTTCGGCGAGATGGCGCTGCTGTTCGGCACCCCGCGCTCGGCCACGGTCGTCGTCACCAAGCCGAGCGTGCTGCTGGTGCTCGACCTCGCCGATTTCCGCGTGCTCGCCGGAAGGCGACCGGAACTCATCAACGTGATCGAGGCGGAGGGCCGGCGGCGGCGCGCGGCGAATGCGGCGCTGCCCCACGCCGGATCGGCTTCCTAGCCCGGCTCCCGGGCCATGGCGACGGCCCGGCGCACCATCGCCTGCGTCATGCCCTTGAAGATGAACAGGTGGAAGGGCACGAGCACGGCCCAGTAGAGCAGGCCCCACACGCCCTGCGGATGCCAGTACGCGGTTTCGGTGAGCCGGGTGCCCCCGCCGGGCAGCGGCTCCAACTCGAATTCGAGGATGCCGGAGCCCGGCGCCTTCAGTCCGAAATTGAGCGTCAGCCGGCGCTCGGGCAGGACGCCGATCACGGTCCAGTAGTCGATGCTGTCGCCCAGGCGAACGGCGACCTGGTCGCGGCGGCCACGGGTGAAGCCGGGGCCGGCCACGAGCCAGTCGAGCGCCTCGCGCAGGGTCCACATCCAGTTGCAGTAGAAATAGCGATTCTCGCCACCGAGGCTCGTCACCACGCGCCACACCGCGGCCGGCGCCGCCGTGGTCTCGGCGCTGCCGCCCGCGCGCTTGGCGTAGAAGGCATAGTCGGGACGATGGGCGCGGTACATCATCACGCCCTCGGTCCAGCGTGCCGCCACGGCGTTGCGCCGCTCGGCGTCGAGGGCGGCCTCGACTGCCTGCCGGAACGTCAGCAACGTCTGGGGGACGAGCCGGCGCAGCGCGTCGTCGTGCGCGGGGATGTCGTGCTTCAAGCCGCCGATCAGCGCGCGCGCGATGTTCGCCGGAACCGCCGTGACGAGACCCAGCCAGTAGGACGACAGCCGCGGCGAGAGCACCGGCACGCGGATGATGCGCGGGGCGCGGCCCACGGCCTCGCCGAACTGCCGCATCATGTCCTCGTAGGACAGGTAGTCGGGCCCGCCGGCATCGTAGATCTGACCTGCGGCTTCCGGAAGGGTTGCCGCCTGCCGCAGGTAGGCGAGCAGGTTCGCGAGCGCGATGGGCGAGGACTTCGACTGCACCCACTTCGGCGTGATCATGAACGGCAGGTGATAGACGAGGTCGCGCATCACTTCGTAGGCGGCCGAACCCGGGCCGACGATCACGCCCGCACGGATCTCGGTGACGGGAACCGCGCCGGCGCGCAGCCGGTCGCCGGTCTCCTTGCGCGACATGAGGTGCTCCGAATCCGCGCCGCGGGGCACGAGCCCGCCGAGGTACACGATGCGCTTCACGCCGGCGCCCGCGGCCGCGCGCGCGAAATTGTCGGCGGCCTCGAGATCGAGGCGGCCGAAATCCTTGCCGGCCGCCATCGAGTGGACGAGGTAATAGGCGATGTCGACGCCGGCGAGCGCGGCGGCGAGCGTGTCGGGCTTCAGGGCGTCGGCTTCGACCAGCTCCACGTCCTGCCACGGCTGCGCGGCGAGCACCTTGCGGTTGCGGGCGGCGGCGCGCACGGGCCCCATGCCGGCGGCGAGCAGCGCGGGCACGAGGTTGGTGCCGACATAGCCGCTGGCTCCGAACACGAGCAGGCGCGGGTGCGCGGGAAGCGGGGCGGCAGTCATCGACGGTCGGCCTGAGTGAGGCGCGGAAGGCGGCGCGCGGGCAGCGCGTCAGCGGCCGGGCGGCTTCGGCCGCGGCCGGCCGCTGCGCAGCGTGATCTCCGCGGCCACCGCTTCGAGCTGGGCAGCGAGGTTCTGCCGGACCGCGAAGCTGCCGATGGCGGGCGGCGGCGGCAGCCGCAGCCCGATCACCGCGGTGTAGCGCAGTTGCACCCGCGGCGCGCCGCGGCGCGCCTCCGCCGGCGTGAGCTCGTAGCGGCCTTCGAAGACATCGATCGCGCGGTGCTTGAGCACGCCGAGGTCGAAGCTGACGGCCTTCGCGTCGGCGACGCGCAGATGCTGGTGCTCGATGTTGAGCAGCACGGTCATCGGCTGCGCGAACAGCAGGAAGCGGAACTCGCCCTGCTGCTCGACGACCAGATGCTCGACCTCCCTCGACTGCGCCTTGCGCTCGATCACGCGGCAGGCGCGGATCCCGGGCATGAAGCCCGGCAGCGCGCCGTAGTCGGTGATCGTCTCCCACACCGTTCGCGCATCGGCGGCAAGGTCGAGCGTCGCCATGGCGTCGAACCGGCGGCCGCTGCGCCGGACGTCGACGTTCACGCCATCGGTCATCCGGCAACCTCGGCGTGCCGGCGGCGACCGATCGCCGGCGCATCGGTCAGTGTGCATGCGTCCATCGGATATCCATTCGACGGGGGGGCGCGCAGGGTCGGCGCCCGCCGCGGGAGGCGACGTCAGAGGTTGCAGAACACCAGCTCGAACTCGACGTCGTGGTCGTAGACGGTGCCGCGATCCATGCTGGAGACACCGATGAAGCGGATGTTGAGCGCGTACTTGTTGGCGCTGATCTCCGGCACGCAGGGCAGGTCGCGATGCACCGTGAGGCGCAGCAGCTGGGCCACCTTGGCCGTCGCGAGCATCAGCTGGAACACGCCACGGAAGGCGGTGTGCCGGCCGGCGCGGCCGTTGTCGCGCAGCAGGCGCAGGATGATCGCGAGTCCGTCGTGTATCGGCAGCAGCGGCGCGATCCACCCCTTGAGGTCGTTCTGCCGCGCGCCCGGGTCGGCATTGAGCCAGTAGTGATACGCGGGGAGGTCGAACTCGGAAACGCCCCCCGGAATCGCTGCGCGCTGCTTGATCGTCATCAGCCACTCGTTGTCGCGCAGGTGCACGCCGGCCTTGCCCGCCTGCCCGAGCAGGCTGGCGCTGACGTCGTCGATTTCCTTGAGCAGCGGCTCGAGTACGCGCGGCTCGATCGCCGGGTTGGTGCGCAGCGGCGCCAGCAGCTGCCGCTGGCGCTCGAGCTCCTGCAGGATGTCGGTCTTGAGATCGGCGCGGCTCGCGACGTCGGTGATCTCGAAGAGGGCGAGCAGCGCGGCGTGATGGTCGGGCGCGCCGCTCTTCGCGGCGAAGTACTGCGCCCGCGCGAACAGGTCCTCGAGCCGCATCAGGGTGCGGATGCGCTCGTTCAGGGGGTGCTCGTAGCGGATCACGTGTGCTTGCAGTGCGGGCCGATCGATTCAGTTCGTCATTCTGCCCGAAGTGGGAGCAGGTTATAAGCGGCTCGGGTCGAATTGGGTGTGGTTGGTTGGTCCCCGGGTTTCGCTTCGCTCAACCCGGGCTACGTCAACCCGGGCATCCCGTCCGCCGCCGGCTGAGCGGCGAGGGCGCGGTAGCGCCGATCGAGCTGCGCGACCTGCGCCGCGATCGCCTCGCGCGAACCGGAATTGTCGAGGACGTCGTCGGCGCGCGCCAGCCGCTGCGCGCGAGGCCACTGCGTCGCCATGATCGCCCGCACGTCCGCCGCCGCGAGGCCGCTGCGCGCCATCACGCGTTCGACCTGCAGGTCTTCGGGGCAGTCGATGACGAGGACCCGGCGCACGAGATCCTTGTGCCCGCCGCGCTCGAACAGCAGCGGTACCACCAGCAGCCCGTAGGCGCCGCGCCAGGCGGCGACCTCGCGTGCCGCGGCCGCGCGGATGAGCGGGTGCAGGAGCGCTTCAAGGCGTGCCCGCGCGGCCGCGTCGCCGAAGACGAGCGCGCGCAGCTTGCCGCGGTCGAGCGTGCCGTCGGGCTGGAAGTAGTCCGGACCGAAGGCTTCCCGCACCGCGGCGTGGCCGGGCTGCCCCGGCATCGTCACGGCGTGCGCGAGCCGGTCGGTGTCGGTGACTTCGACGCCGAGGGCCGCGAAGGCGTCGGCGACCGCCGACTTGCCGCTGCCGATCCCGCCGGTGAGGCCGATCACCAGACTCACGTCAGTGCCCCCTTGGGGGGAGGCGAGCGCCGCGAGCTTCGGGGGCACCCATCTACGGCAGGTACAGCTTCACGAGCGCCGGGCCCCAGAACAGCGCGATCGCGCCGGCGATCGCCAGGAACGGACCGAACGCCATGGGGATGTTGTGGTCGCGTCCCTTGAACGCGACCAGCGAGATGCCGATGGCCGCGCCGACCACTGAGGAGAGCAGCACGATCGCCGGGAGCATCTGCCATCCCAGCCATGCGCCCAGCGCGCCCAGCAGCTTGAAATCGCCGTAGCCCATGCCCTCCTTGCCGCGGATCAGCTTGAACAGCCAGTAGACCGCCCACAGCGACAGGTAGCCGGCGACGGCGCCGATCACGGCGCTCGCGAGCGGCGCGAAGACCCCCCACAGGTTGACGATGAGGCCGGCCCACAGCAGGGGCAGCGTCAGGTTGTCGGGGAGGAGCTGGGTGTCGAAATCGATGCCCGTCAGCGCGAGCAGCGTCCACAGCAGGCCGCACGCCGCCACCCCCTCGACCGTGAGCCCGAAGCGGTAGATCGCGAATGCCGCGAGCGCGCCGCCGGCGACCTCGACGATCGGGTAGCGCGCCGAGATCGGCGCCTTGCACGCGGAGCACTTGCCGCCGAGCGCCAGCCAGGAGACCACGGGAATGTTCTCTGCGGCCGTGATCTGGTGACCGCACGCGGGGCACTGCGAGCGCGGGACGACGACGTTGTAGGCCGGCTGCGGCGCGACCTCCTCGCCGCGCAGCTCGGCGCACTGCGCCTGCCACCCGCGCTCGAGCATCTTCGGCAGCCGGTGGATGACGACGTTGAGGAAGCTGCCGACGCAAAGGCCGATCACGGCGGCGCCGGCGATCGGGAAGAGCTGTTCGAGCATGGGGAGCGGCGACGCGGAGGGGTCAGTGGGAGCGGGGAGCGCGGCTGCGGCCCGACGGCGCCGCACGCCGCCGCGCGGCCGCGGCGGCGGCCGCGCGTGGGGAGTGCCCCGCTGGCGCCGCGTCGGGGCTCATGCGCCGGTCCGCGGCGGTCAGATGACGGCGCCGAGCTTGAAGATCGGCAGGTACATGGCGACGACGAGGCCGCCGATGACCACGCCGAGGAAGACGATGATGATCGGCTCGAGCAGGCTCGACAGCGCCGCCACCGCATCGTCGACTTCGCGTTCGTAGAAGTCCGCGACCTTGCCCAGCATGCCGTCGAGCGAGCCGGATTCCTCGCCGATCTGGGTCATCTGCAGCACCATCGTCGGGAAGACGTTCGTGCTGGTCATCGCGTTGGTGAGGCTGACGCCGGTGCTGACGTCGGTCTGGATCCGCTTGGTCGCGGCCGCGTAGACCGCGTTCCCCGCCGCGCCCGCGACGGCGTCGAGCGATTCGACGAGCGGCACGCCGGCCGTGAACATCGTCGCCAGCGTGCGCGTCCAGCGCGCGATCGTGGCCTTCTGGACGATCGCCCCGATGATCGGAAAACGCAGCAGGGCGCGGTCGAAGCCGAGGCGGAAAGCCGACGACCTTCGGTAGAGCGCCAGCATCCCGACGACGCTGCCGACGACGACGAGGAACACCAGCCACCACCAGGCGACGACGAAATCGGAGACGGCGATGACCATCAGCGTCGGCGCCGGGAGATCGGCGCCGAAGCTCGTGAACACCTGCTTGAACGCGGGAATGACCCAGACCATGATCACCCAGACGACCACCACCGCCACCACCATGACCGAGATCGGGTAGAAGAGCGCGGACTTGATCTTGCTCTTGATCGCCAGGATCTTCTCGAGGTAGAGCGCGAGCCGGTCGAGGATCGCGTCGATCGTGCCCGAGGTCTCGCCCGCGTGCACCAGGTTGCAGTACAGATCGTCGAAGTGGGCAGGGTGCTCGCGGAACGCCTGCGACAGGCTCGAGCCGGTCTCGATCTTGCTCTTGATCTGCATCATCAGCCGCGCGAACCGGGCGTTCGTGTGGCCCCGGGCGACGATGTCGAACGCCTGCAGCATGGGCACGCCGGCCTTGAGCATCGTTGCGAGCTGCCGGGTGAAGAACGTGATGTCGCGCGGGGAGATGCGCCGCCCGCCGCGCAGCGTCTGCTTCTTGATCCGGGTGACCTTGATGCCCTGGCGGCGCAGGTTGTTGGCGACCACCGTCTCGGACGGGGCCCTGATTTCACCGCGCACCTCGCGCTTGTTGCGGTCGAGGCCGGTCCACAGGAAGGTGTATTCCTTGACGGTCGGGCGGGGTACGGTCGCGGTGGCCATGATGGGAGCTCAGATCCTCGATTGCGCGCGTTCATTCATTGGTGACGGCCTCGATTTCCTCGAGCGACGTGATGCCGGCCTTCACCTTGCGCAGGCCGGAATGGCGGAGATCGACGATCCCTTCCCTGCGCGCGAGCGTGGCGATGTCGATCGCGGTGCCGTTGCGCATGATGAGGTGGCGCATCTCGTCGGAGATCGTCATCACCTCGTAGATGCCCACGCGTCCCTTGTACCCCGTCCCGCGGCAATGGTCGCAGCCGGTGTACGAGTAGGGCTGCCACGTGCCGTCGAGGTCCTCGTCGGTGAAGCCGGCCCGCAGCAGCGCCTCCGGCGGGATGTCCTGCGGCACCTTGCATTTCGGGCACAGCCGCCGGGCAAGCCGCTGGGCGACGATCAGGATCACCGACGAGGCGACGTTGAACGGCGCGACACCCATGTTCGCGAGCCGTGTGAGCGTCGACGGCGCGTCGTTGGTGTGCAGCGTGGACAGGAGCAGGTGGCCGGTCTGCGCCGCCTTCACCGAGATCTCGGCGGTCTCGAGGTCGCGGATTTCGCCGACCATGATGATGTCGGGGTCCTGCCGCAGGAACGCCCGCAGCGCGGTGGCGAAGGTGAGGCCGGCCTTCTCGTTGATGTTGACCTGGTTGATGCCGGGGACCTGGATTTCCGCGGGGTCCTCGGCGGTCGAGATGTTGACACCCGGCCGGTTGAGCAGGTTGAGGCAGGTGTAGAGGGTGATCGTCTTGCCGCTGCCGGTCGGGCCGGTGGCGAGGATCATGCCGTACGGGCGGCCGATCGCGTGCATGATCGCCTGCTGCTGCTCGGGCTCGAAGCCCAGGGCGTCGATGCCGATCGTCGCGCCGGCGGAATCGAGGATCCGCACCACGACCTTCTCGCCGAAGAGCGTGGGCAAGGTGCTCACGCGGAAGTCGATCGCCTTGGTCTTCGACAGCACGAGCTTCATCCGGCCGTCCTGCGGCACGCGCTTCTCGGAGATGTCGAGCTTGCTGATGATCTTGATGCGGGAGGCCACCTTGTCCTTGATCACCAGCGGCGGCTGCGCGACCTCCATCAGGATGCCGTCCAGCCGGTAGCGGATCCGGTAGTACTTCTCGAACGGCTCGAAGTGGATGTCCGACACGCCGGCGCTGATCGCGTCGAGCAGGATCTTCTGGATGTAGCGCACGACCGGCGCGTCGTCGACCTCGGAGTTGTCCTCGTCGGACGCGGTGGTGGTGACGCCGCCCTCGACGAGGTCGACCTCGAGCTCGTCCATGCTGGCGAGCTCCTGCAGCGATGCGCCGGAGGCGTCGATCAGCTTGTGGATCGCCTGCCCGAGCTTGTCGTCCTCGACGACGACGGACTCGACGATCAGGTTGGTCTTGAAGCGGACTTCCTCGAGCGCCTGCAGGTTGGCCGGGTCCGACGTGGCGACGAACAGGCGGTTGCCGCGCCGGTGCAGCGGCAGCACCCGGCGCGACGCGGCGATCTTGGTGTCGACGTATTCCTTGTTGATCTGGTCGACGTCGAAGGCCGCGAGATCGAGCAGCGGCACGCCGAAGGCCCGCGAGGCGAAGAGCGCAAGCTGGGCCGCCGACATGCGCTTGGCCGCGAGCACCTGCTCGACGAAGCTCACGCCGGCCGTGTGCGCCTGCGTCTGCAGCGCCTCGGCCTCGTGCTCGGTCATCAGGCCTTGCTGGGCGAGCGCCCGGGCGAGGCCGCTGATGTTGCGCGTGATCTCGTGGCTGACCATGGTGGCTTCGGCCGTCAACGGCGGGTCTCGCGGGCCGGATCGGCGCCTGCCCGTGGATCGCCGGCCGGCTCGCCTTCGGTCCCGCTACCCGCCTGGTATTCCAACTGCATAAAACTTATCCGGCTGATGATGCCTTGCCGTCCGGCCTTTGTAAAGGCGACGAGAGGGGAGGGCCGACCGGGGGAAGCAGGCGGACCACCTTGATCGCCCGATCCTGCGTCTGCAGGATCTCCATCGCCTGGCCGGCGACCCGCACACGCGTGCCGGCGTCCGGAATCTCCCCCAGCTGCTCGACGATGAGCCCGTTCAGCGTCTTCGGACCCTCCAGCGGAAAGTCCGTTCCGAGCTTGCGGTTCAGCGTGCGCAGCGGCGCCATGCCGTCGACCGCCACGCTGCCGTCGGCTTCGCGCCGGTAGGCGTCGCGCCCGCTGCCCGCCGTCGTGAAATCGCCGATGATCTCCTCGACGATGTCCTCGATGGTGACGAGCCCCTGCAGCTCCCCGTATTCGTCGACGACGAGCCCCAGCCGCTGGCCATCGGTCTGGAACTGCTGCAGCTGGGTGAGCAGGGGCGTCCCGCCGGGGACGAAGTACGGCGGGCGCAGGACCGCGCGCAGGTGGGGGGCGTCGAGCTCGTCGGCCTGCTGCAGCGGAAGCACGTGCTTGAGGTGCAGCACGCCCACGATGTTGTCGAGCTCGCCGTCGCAGGCCGGCAGCCGCGAATGGTACGAGGTCGACAGCTGCTGCGCGAGCAGCGCCGGCTTCGCCGCGAGGTCGACGACGTGGATCTGGTTGCGCGGCGTCATCACGTCGTCGACGGTGATGTCCTCGAGATCGAGCAGGTTCGCGAGCATCGCCCGGTGCTTGCCGCGGAAGTACTGGCCTTCGAGCACCAGCGAGCGCAGCTCCTCCTGCGACAGCGTCGAGCCCGGCGTCCGCCGGCGGGGCTGATCCGCATCGCGCGCAGCAGGCCCTGGACGAACAGGTTGACGAACCAGACGACGGGTCGCGCCGCCTTCAGCATCGGCAGCAGCACGTAGCTCACGGCCGGCGCGATGCGGTCCGCGTGCGCGGCGCCGACCACCTTCGGGGTGATCTCGGAGAAGACGAGGATCGCGAACGTGATGGCGAGCGTGCCGAGCCCGAGCGCGAGCTCGCCTTCCCCGAACATCCGCTTGGTGATCTCGGCCGTCAGCGTCGCCGCGGCAGCCGCGACCAGCGTGTTGCCGAGCAGGATCACGCCCAGCAGCTGGTCGACCTCGGCCAGCAGGGAGAGCGCCTGCTTCGCCCCGCGCTCGCCATGGTGGGCGCGATGCTTCAGCCGGTGCCGGTTGGCCGCCATCATCGCCGTCTCGGCGATCGAGAAGAAGGCGGAGGACAGCAGCAGGATCGCGACCGCGATCCCGAGCGAGCCGAGGGAAATGTCGTCCACGGGAGGTGATGCGGAATCAGGTCACTGTCGTCGGTCTTGCGTCACCCGCAGCCCGGTCGTCCGTGGTTCGGTCATCCGTAGCCCGGGTTGAGCGCATGAGTGGGGTCACGCATAAGTGGGGTCACATAAGTGGGGTCAGACACTACTTTTCCGGGCAGTGGTGGGCGGCATCTCACGACCGAACATGAAAAGTAGTGTCTGACCCCACTTATGTGACCCCACTTATGCGTGACCCCACTTATGTGCTCAACCCGGGCTACACGTCGTGCTACCGCCCAAGCAGGACCTCGAGCACGAACTTGCTGCCGAGGTAGGCAAGGAACACGAACGCCGTGCCGGCGAGTATCCAGCGCAGCGCGACGCGGCCGCGCCAGCCGTAGCGCCAGCGACCCCACAGCAGGCCGCCGAAGGTGAGCCAGCCCAGCACCGAGAAAACGCTCTTGTGGTTGAAGACGAACGGGCGGCCGAAGAGCTGCTCGGAAAAGAGGAGGCCGGTCGCGAGCGTCACCGTGAGCAGGACGAAGCCCGCGCCCACCAGACGGAACATGAAGCGCTCCAGCGTCAGCAGCGGCGGCAAGGCGTCGGCGCCGGGGTCGGGCAGCCGCCGGTGCAGCCGCTTCTCGAGGCCCATCAGGAGCAGCGCCTGCAGCGCCGCGACGATGAACAGCGCGTAGGCGACCAGCGCCACCGCCACGTGGACCGCCGCCCAGGGCTCGGCGGCGTAGGGGAACCGGTGCGCGCTCGACATCACCGTCGGCAGCAGCGAAGCCGCCGCGGCCACCGGCAGCACGACGGTGCCGACCACGGGCATCGTCGCGAGCAGCCCCGATACCCAGGCGAGCGCGGCCGCGAGCCCGGCCACGACCGAGACGGCGTTGCCGAGGCTCAGGTCGAGGCCGTCGGGGGTGGCGATGTTCGCCCACGCCAGCGCGGCATGCGCCAGCACGGCCGCCGGGAGCAGCCACGGCGCGTAGGCGGCCGGCGGGCGCCATTTCGCCGCCGGCGCGGGCGGTGACCCGGCGGCGGGCACGGATGCCGGCCACAGCGCCCATGCGGCGAGACCGTACAGGGCGACAACGGCGAGGTGGAGTAAAATCATCGACGGGCAATCGCGGCTTCCGCGAGACCCTCAAGTCTACATCACCCCGCCCGGACCGCCGCCGCGCGACTTCCGGACCCCGACCCGCGTCACTTTCGCTGCGACCGCCTCCCGATGTTCGACAACCTGACCCAGCGGCTCGGCCGCGTCATGAAGCAGCTGCGCGGCGAAGCGCGGCTCACCGAGGCCAACATCCAGGACGCGCTGCGCGAGGTCCGCCTCGCGCTGCTGGAGGCCGACGTCGCGCTGCCGGTGGTGAAGGATTTCATCGCCGCCGTGCGCGAGAAGGCGCAGGGGGCCGAGGTCGTCGGGTCGCTGACGCCGGGACAGGCGCTGGTCGGCGTCGTGCACCGCGAGCTCGCCGCGCTGATGGGCGGCGCGGCGGCGCCGCTCGATCTCGCCACGACGCCCCCGGCCGTGATCCTGCTCGCCGGCCTGCAGGGCGCGGGCAAGACGACGACGGCCGCGAAGCTCGCGCGCCTGCTGCGGGCGGGGAAGAAGAAGGTGCTGGTCGTGAGCGCCGACGTGTACCGCCCGGCGGCGATCGACCAGCTGCGCACGCTCGCGGCGCAGGTCGAGGTGGATTTCTTCCCGTCCACGGGGGACCAGCAGCCGGTCGCAATCGCCGTGGACGCGCTCGACTGGGCGCGCCGGCACTACCACGACGTCCTGATCGTCGACACCGCCGGCCGGCTCGCGATCGACGAGGCGATGATGCGCGAGATCGCCGCGATCCACGCCGCGGTCAAGCCGATCGAGACGCTGTTCGTCGTCGACGCGATGCAGGGGCAGGACGCCGTGAACACGGCGCGGGCGTTTCGCGAGGCGCTGCCGCTCACCGGCATCATCCTGACCAAGCTCGACGGCGACGCGCGCGGGGGCGCCGCGCTGTCGGTGCGCACGGTGACGGGCGCGCCGATCAAGTTCGTCGGCGTCGCGGAGAAGGTCGACGGCCTCGAGGTCTTCCATCCGGAGCGGATGGCTTCGCGCATCCTCGGCATGGGCGACGTGCTCTCGCTGATCGAGGAGGCGCACAAGAACGTCGACGTCGCCGATGCGGAGAAGCTCGCGCGCAAGGTCAAGTCGGGCAAGGGTTTCGACCTCGAGGATTTCAAGGCGCAGATCGGCCAGATGCGCAAGATGGGCGGCCTGTCGGCGCTGATGGACAAGCTGCCCGCGGAGCTCGCCCGCGCCGCCTCCGACGCCAGCATGGACGAGCGGCGGATCGCGCGGATCGAGGGCATCATCAACTCGATGACCCCGGCGGAGCGATCGAAGCCGGAGCTGCTCAAGGCCTCGCGCAAGCGGCGCATCGCCGCCGGCGCCGGCGTCACCGTCCAGCAGGTGAACCAGCTGCTCGCCCAGTTCGAGCAGACGCAGAAGATGATGAAGATGGTCGCCAAGGGCGGCATGCAGAAGATGCTGCGCGGGATGAAGGGGCTGATGCCCGGCATGCGCTGACACCGTCGCCCGTTAACGGCGTAGCCCGGGTTGAGCGCGAGCGAAAACCGGGGCTAACGTGGCCATGGCCGCAGCCACCCGGGTTTCGCTTGCGCTCAACACCGGGCTACGCGCCCGTGTGCGGCTTCCTTGCGGTTGGCTTGTCCGGGAAGCATTTTCCGTCGTATAATCCGCCTCTTTTCCTGTTTAAACGGATTGCGTCATGGTCGTCATTCGACTTGCCCGTGGAGGCGCCAAGAAGCGCCCGTTCTTCAATGTCGTGGTTGCCGATTCGCGCAACCGCCGCGACGGCCGCTTCATCGAGCGCGTGGGCTTCTACAACCCCATCGCCGGCGAGCACGAGGAAGGCCTGCGCCTTTCGCTCGACCGCATCGGCTTTTGGCAGCTGCGCGGCGCGAAGCTCTCGGAGACGGTCGCCGGCCTGGTGAAACAGGCCTCGGTCGCGCCGGGCCAGCCGGCAGCCAGCGAAACCGCGGCCCCGGCCGCGGCGCAGCCCGCCGCTGCCTGAGCAAGCGATGGTCGCCGCCCGCCGGCAGCGCTTGCGCCCGGCGGCGCCGGCCGCCGGGTTGTCCGCCGAGCAGCCCGCCGCCGCCATCGTCGTGATGGCCAAGGTGCTCGCTCCGTACGGGGTGAACGGCTGGATCAAGGCCCGGCCGTTTTCCGAAGCAACGGATGCGCTGCTGGGGTATGCCCGTTGGTGGCTGCGGGAGGCGGGGTCAGCGGAGTGGCGGGAAGTGCTGCCGCGCGAGCGCCGCATGCACTCCGGACACGTCCTCGCGCAACTCGCAGCGGTCGACTCGCGCGAGGCGGCGCTGGCGCTGCGGGGGGCCGAGATCGGCGTGCCGCGCGCGGCGATGCCCGAACTCGACGAGGGTTCGGTCTACTGGTCCGACCTGATCGGGCTGGCGGTCGTGAACCGGGCGGGCGTGGCGCTCGGGCAGGTGGTCGAGGTGCAGGAATTCGGGGCGCATCCGGTGCTGCGGGTGGCGCCGGGGCCTGCGGAAGGACGGTCCGAGCGGCTGATACCGCTGGTTGCCGCGCACGTCGACCGGATCGACCTCGCCGGGCGCCGGATCGACGTCGACTGGCAGCCGGATTATTGAGTCGGCGCGACGGCGCGCCGATGAAGGCGGGGAGCGCGGATGCGCATCGACGTCGTCACGCTGTTCCCCGAACTCGTGGAGCATGCTGCGCGGTTCGGCGTGACGGGCAGGGCGCTGCAGCGCGGGCTGTGGCAGCTGGGCGTGTGGAACCCGCGCGATTTCGTGACGGACAATCACCGGACCGTCGACGACCGTCCGTATGGCGGCGGGCCGGGAATGGTGATGCTGGGCGATCCGCTGGCGCAGGCGCTGGCCGCCGCGCGGCAGGCGCAGCGCGCGGGGGGGCTGGCGGCGTCGCGGACGATCTACCTGTCGCCGGCGGGGGTGCCGTTGACCCACGCACGGGTGGCGGCGCTGGCAGCAGCGGCCGACACGACGGGGTATGTGCTGCTGGCAGGACGGTACGAAGGCATCGACGAGCGCCTGCTCGCCCGCGAAATCGACGACGAGATCGGGATCGGCGATTTCGTCGTGTCGGGCGGAGAGTTGCCGGCGTTGATGCTGATCGACGCCGTCGCGCGCCAACGGCCGGGGGTGTTGAACGACGACGAATCGGCGGCGCAGGATTCGTTTGCCGACGGCCTGCTCGACTGCCCGCACTACACGCGGCCGGAGCAGGATGGCGGCGGGCGGGTGCCCGACGTGCTGCTTTCGGGCAACCACGCGGCAATCCGCCGGTGGCGCAGGAAGCAGGCGCTGGGCAGGACATGGGAACGGCGGCCGGACCTGTTGCTGGGGCGGACGCTTTGCGCAGAGGATGTCGCGCTGCTCGCCGAGTATCGGCGGGAGCACGGGATGCAGGAGCAGTGAAGGCGGCAACCGCGGTCGGTGATCGCGGGCAGGACCGGCGGCAGTCCCGGGCAACCGGGGGCGCGGCGGGAACCAGAAAACGCGTGCATCAGGGGGCGCCCTGCGCTGCACGCAAGGCCAACGGCCAACGAAACCACATGGAGAACGCGCAATGAACATCATCGAGCAGCTGGAAAAGGAAGAGATCGCCCGCCTGGGCAAGACCATCCCCGCGTTCGCGCCGGGCGACACCGTGATCGTCAACGTGACCGTCGTCGAAGGCGAGCGCAAGCGCGTGCAGGCCTACGAGGGCGTGGTCATCGCCAAGCGCAACCGGGGCCTCAATTCCTCGTTCGTCGTGCGCAAGATCTCGAGCGGAGAGGGCGTCGAGCGGACGTTTCAGACCTACTCGCCGCTGCTCGCCAGCATCGAGGTGAAGCGCCGCGGCGACGTGCGCCGCGCGAAGCTCTACTACCTGCGCGACCGCTCCGGCAAGTCGGCCCGCATCCGCGAGAAGCTCGCGCACCGGACGACCGCCAAGGAAGCGTAGGCAACGCGCGGCGCCGTTGCGGAAGGCGCGGGCGCCCCCGAACGGCGCAAGCGCCGTTCGGGGGCGCCCGCGTTGCTTGGTTTCCCCGCTTTCTGCTTGTTTTGCGCTGCAACAGTGGCCGCGGCGGGATTTCCCGTGTTTCTCTTGCCTCTTCTGTTCTTTTCCGTGAGAATCCTGGCATAAGCGAAGCTTTCCGAACTGCCCGGAGCCATGAGAGCGACACTCTACGATGCGCTAGGCATTCCACCCGCCGCAACCGAATACGAGGTGCGGGCGGCGCTGCGCCGGCAGATTCGAAAATATTACGCCAAGACCCGTGATGGCCACGGCAACGTGGAAGAGGCGCTGCGCTTCATAAATCATGCCAGTCGCATACTGAGCGACCCGGAGCGGCGCGCCAACTACGACCACGACCTCGCGGCGTCGTCGGGCACGCTCGAGGAGCGCATCGCGCACGTCGTGAACACCGCGATGGCCAAGCCGGAGACCGGCGCGGCAAGCTCCCTGGTCGCGCCAGCCGCGGCTGCACCCGCCGGGGTCGGGCGGGACCGGCGCGCGCGCCGCGGGCGGCGAGGCCCCGCGCAGGCCCCAGCATCAGGGCCTCACCGAGCGCGTCGCATCGCTCTCCCGCTCGACGTCGGTCGCGATGGCCGCTGTGCGCCGCGTTCGGGGCGCTCATCGTGGCGGCGGTGGTGGTGGTCACGCCGCCCGACGTGGTCACCGTCGCGAAGCAGGTGCTGATGTGGCTCACGCTGTCGCTGCTGGGACTCTCCGCGGTCTACGGGGTCGTCCACGGATTCGCGGGGCGGCTGCGCCGCCGTGGCAGCGCCAGTCCGCCCGCGATTCCCATCGTCGACCCCGCGATCCTCAACTGGCGCCGGGAAAGGAGCGTGTTCCTCGGGACCAGTCAACCGCTGGAGGATGCCGGCTGGGTGTTTCAGCTCCGGATGGCTGAACTGGAGCGCGCGAAGTCCGGCCGCACGAGCGAGCCGCGTCCCTGGAACCGGCTTGCGGCGCGCCTGTTCGATTACGCGCTGTGGGGCCTCGTCCTCGCGGTGGCGCTGGCGGAGGCGCAGTTGACCGGCGTCGTCTCCGCGCGGACCGCCTACTGGCTGGGACACCCGCTGGTGGCGCCCACGGTGATCACCGCGTCGTGGATTCCGGTCGAGGCCCTGCTGATCGCCACGATGCAGACGACGCCCGGCAAGTGGCTGTTCGGCGTGTTCCTCCAGTTCTCGATCAGCGACGCCTACGCGCGGCACGACCGCGGGCGGCAGTTCGCGCGCGCTGCGGCGCGCGGCTTTCGCGTATGGTGGCGCGGCGTCGGATGCGGCTTCCCGCTGCTCGCGCCGATCCTGATCGCCGTCGCGTACGAGAAGGTAGCGCAGGACCAGGAGACGCCCTGGGACTCGGCCGAGGATTGCCTCGTCACCCACGTCCCCGTGGGTCCTCTCAACACCGCGACGGGCGTGGCCGGTCTGGCCGCGATGCTCTGGCTCTACGGTGTCGCCTGGCACCAGACGATGACGCAATCGATCGACTGGGCCCGCACGGCGATTCCGGCGCGGATGGCCGACGCTCCGTCGCGGCTGCGCGACCTGATTCCGCAGGCCGCGGACGCACCGGCGCCGCGCGAGCGCACGGGTTCGGCGCCGGTTGCCCCGCTTGCCCCGCCCGCCGGGGCGGGAAGCGTTGCCGCCCGGGCGCCCGCCGCATCTGCGGCCGGGAACGCGGGGGCGCCGATCGACCCCGAGGTCGCCGCGTTGTGGCAGGAGCGCCAGCAGCGCCTCGCCTTCCTCAGTGCCGAAGGGCCGCGGATGCTCAATGCAGGAAACCTGGCGCAGGCAACCGAGCTTTGCGCGACCTGGGCGAACCTCGACCTCGACAACCCGCGTGCCTGGGGCTGCCTCGGACGCGCACTGCAGGGGCAAGGCAGGCACCGCGAGGCCGTGAAGGCGCTGCGCAAGGCGAAGCAGTACGACCCGACCGACGGCACCATCGACGCCGCGATCAATCGCAGCCAGCGCGGCATCGTCGCCGATTTCCTCGCCCGCCGCGGCTGACGCCGCGCGATGCTACGCCCGCTGCGCCGTCACCCGGCGTCGGCCCCGCCATCGTTGCGCGCCTGCGCCGCCTGCTGCGCTCCGACGTCGCGGCGCACGGCGTCCATGTCGAGCGCGCGCGCCGCCGCGAGGACCTGCTCGAGCGCCGCCGCAGGCAGCGCGCCCGCCTCGGCGTAGACGATGATGTTGTCGCGGAAGATCATCAGCGTCGGGATCGAGCGGATGTTGAATTGCCCGGCGAGCTGCTGCTCGTCCTCGGTGTTGATCTTGGCGAACAGCACGTCGGGATGCCGCGCGGCCGCGGCCGCGAACACCGGCGCGAAGGCACGGCACGGCGCGCACCAGGGCGCCCAGAAGTCGATGACCGCGAACGGATGGCCGTCGATGGCCGTGGCGAAGCGCGCGGCGTCGAGCTCGACGACGACGCCTGCAGGGCGGGTTCGGGGATGCATTGGCAGGTCGGTACATGGCGTCAGCGAAGCGCGCGAAGCGCGATGCCGCCGCCCCGCATGCCGCACAAAGCGGGCGTGGCGGGTCGTTTCGATCATCTCAGTTCCGGATCCGGTTGACGAGCGCGGTGGTCGAGCGGTCGAATGCGAACGGGATCGCGACGAAGCGCCCGCCCGCGGCCAGCACCTCGGCGGCGCCGGCCGTCGTCCCCGCGGTGTAGTCGCCGCCCTTCACCAGCACGTCGGGCAGGCAGGCGGCGATCAGCGCGCGGGGCGTGTCGTCGGCGAAAGGCACGACCAGATCGACGGCGGCGAGCGCCGCGAGCACCGCCATCCGGTCGTCCTGCGTATTCAGGGGGCGGTCGTCGCCCTTGCCGAGCCGCTTGACGGAGGCGTCGGAATTCACGGCGACGACCAGCGACGCGCCGAGCCCGCGGGCCTGGTCGAGGTAGGTGACGTGCCCGCGATGCAGCACGTCGAAGACGCCGTTGGTGAACACCAGCGGGCGCGGCAGCGCGGCGATGCGCGCGAGCGCCGTCTCGGCGGTGGCGACCTTCGCCGGGTGGCGCGCGGCGGGGATCGCAGCGGGATCGGCCGTCATGGCGCGCCGCAGAGCGGCGCGGGCCGCGGGTCGTCGCGCACGGTCAGTCGGTGTACTCGAAGAGCTTGACGACCTTGCCGACACCCGAGGTCGTCGCGGCGATCTGCGCCGCGGCACCGCCTTCCTGGCGCGACACGATGCCCATCAGGTAGACGACGCCGCGCTCGGTGACGACCTTGACCTGCGTGGCCGAGAACTTGTCCGACTCGACGAAGCGCGCCTTCACCTTCGACGTGATGTAGGTGTCGTTGGTGCGCGTCGACATCTCCGAGTTCGGCCCGATCACGAGATAGTTGTCGACCTTCTTCACGCGGTCGGTGGTCCGGGCGACCTTGAGGATGTCCTCCTCGACGGTCTTGTTCGGCACCTCGCCGGTGAGCAGCACCGTCGCGTTGTAGCTCGTGACGTTGAGATGGATGTCGTTGCCGTAGCTGCTGTTGGCGGCGGTGTTGATCTTGAGCTCGATCGATTCGTCGTCGACCTGCGCGCCGGTCGAGCGGCGATCGGTGACGACCAGCGCGCCGGCGCTCACCCCCGCCGCGACCATCGCCGGCACGCAGCCCTGCAGGGCGGACAGCGCAAGCGCGGCGGCCACGGCGATGCCGGCCGCGGTGCGCCTCATTCGTCGTCCCCCAGCAGCGCGTTGTCGATCGCGTCGCACAGGCAGTGGATCAGCAGCAGGTGGACCTCCTGGATGCGCGCCGTGCGGTCGTGCGGGACGCACAGGTGCGCGTCCCCCGCGCCCAGCAGCCGGCCGATGCGGCCGCCGCCCTTCCCGGTGAGCGCGACCACGTGCATCTCGCGCTCGCGCGCGGCGTTGATCGCGGCGATCACGTTCCCCGAGTTGCCCGACGTCGAGATCGCGAGCAGCACGTCGCCCTTGGCGCCCAGCGCCCGCACCTGCTTGGCGAACACCTGCTCGTAGGAATAGTCGTTGGCGACCGCGGTGAGGATGGAGGTGTCGGTCGAGAGGGCGATGGCCGGCAGCTCGGGGCGCTCGCGTTCGAAGCGGCCGACCATCTCGGCGGCGAAATGCTGCGCGTCGGCGGCCGAGCCGCCGTTGCCGCAGGCGAGGATCTTGCCGTCGGCCAGCAGGCTGCCGGTGAGGATCTGCGCAGCGCCGGCGGCGGCGGGCGCCAGCGCATCGACGGCGTCGAGCTTCAGCTGCGCGCTGTCGGCGAAGTGCTGGCGGATGCGCTGGGTGGGATCCATCGTGGGCGGCTTGCGCGGGTTGCGGAGAGGCCGATGATTGTAGCAAGAATCACCGGCGCGCCCGCCGCCCGCCGCGAGCGTGGCGCCGCTTCATGCGCCGAAGATGTCGCGCAGCCACTCGGTGCGCGCGGGGTCGAGCGCATCGAGCAGCACGGCGTCGAAGCGGCACGGCGGCGTGCGCGGCAGGCCGGCGAGGTAGAGATTTGCGGCGTTGACGAGCCGGGCGCGCTTGGTCGCGGTGATGCTGGCCGCCGCGCCGCCGAAATCGCCGCCGCGGCGCAACCGCACCTCGACGAAGACCAGCGTGTCGCCGTCGCGGGCGACGAGATCGAGCTCGCCGCAGCGGCGGCGCCAGTTGCGCTCGACGATCGCGAGCCCGTGGCGCACGAGAAGTTGGGCGGCGAGCGCTTCCGCGCGCGCGCCGGCTGCGGCTCGGTTCAGTTCGCGGGGCTTCGGCACGCGGGGCGGCGGCGGGGTTGCGGCATAGAGGCGCGCGTGCGCCCGGCTCGTCAGCGGCCGCCGGCGGGCACGATCTGCCCGGCGCGGACCTGCAGCACCGTGGCCTCGCGCACGAACTGGCGCGACGGGTCGAGCGTGAGGTGGCCGGTCGCGCCGTCGAACTCGAGCTTCTCCGGCGGCGTGCCGTCGGCGAACGCCTGCGCGACGCGAAAGGCGTCCACGCCCAGCGCGTAGAGCCGGTCGAAGGCGGCGCTGGGATACTCGCGGCGGGCGATGTGGCTGAACGCCGCGGCGCCGGGGTCGGCCAGCCACGGAATCTCGACGAACAGCACGTTCTCGAGCTCGAGCAGCTCGCCGGGTGTCTGGCGGTCGTACACCTGGCTGCTTGCGTAGGCGGGAACGGTGCCGAGGTACGGCTTGGCGAGCGCTGCGTCGGGCGCGTCGACGGCGAGGAGGACCGCATCGGGCGCGGCGCGCACGAACTCGCGGCGCAGCACCGCGAGCATTTCGGGCGCGCGGTCGAAACGCAGCGTCACCGGCGGCCCGCCGCCGGCGAGAATCCACTCCCCGACGAACGCGTCGGCGAAACGCTTCTGCAAGGCGCTTTCGGCGCCGACGACCACGATCGACTGCGCGCCGCTGCCGCGCGCGCGGCGCGCGAGCTGACGCGCTTCACCGTCGATGGCCAGGGCGAGCGTGTACACGCGCAGCGGCAGCGGGTTGCCGTCGTCGAGCTGGTTGAGCGCGATGATCCACGGCACGTCGCGGCCCACGCCGGCGATCGCCTTGACGTCGTCGCGCACGAGCGGGCCGACGACGACCCGGGCGCCGGCTGCCTTCGCGGCGTCGAGCGCTTCGCGCACGTCGCCGTCGCCGTGAACGATCACTTCGAAGCGCACGCCCGCGGCGGCGGCGGCGGCAGAGAAACCCTCCTTGACGGCGTCCGCCGCGCGGCCATAGGTGGCCGAGCGCAGCGGGAGCACCAGCGCGAGCCAGGCCGGTTTCGGCGCAGGCGTCGCCGCGGCCTTCGCCTCGGCAGGCGCCGCGGAGCCCGGCGTGTCCGCAGCGGCCGGCGCTGCCTGCGGCGTCGCGGGCGCCGGCGTCGGCAGGACTTCGCTTGCGGTGGGGGTTTGCGCGACGGACAATGCCGGCAGCGCAAGCAGCAGCGCCAGCATCCACGCGAGCGCGGCACCGCGGCGGCAGCGCATCCCATCCTTCATCGAAGCACCTTCGAGCTGACCGGCAGGAAAACTGGCGTGGACGAGAGCGAGGGGCACCGGCGTGCCGCACCGATGACCTCCGCGGACGGGGACGCGTCGCGGTTTCACGCCGTGCCCGGGACATTATATGTGGTTGCCACGCCGGTCGGAAACCTGCGCGACATCACGTTGCGCGCCCTGGACATCCTCGGCACGGCCGACGTCGTCGCGGCCGAGGACACGCGGGTGACGGCGGTGCTGCTGCGCCATTACGGCATCGCAGCGCGGCCCCTCTCGCTGCACGAGCACAACGAGGCGGTCCGTGCCGGGCGCATCGTGGACCTCCTGCGCGAGGGCCGCAGCGTGGCGCTGGTCAGCGATGCCGGCACGCCCGCCGTCAGCGATCCCGGCGCGCTGCTCGTGCGTGCGGTGCGCGCCGCCGGCTTCCCGGTGGTCCCGATTCCTGGCGCGAACGCGGCGATCGCCGCGCTGTCGGCGGCCGGGCTCAACGCCCTGCAGTTCCTGTTCCTCGGCTTCCTCCCCGCCACCGCCAAGGCCCGCCGCGATGCGCTCGCCGCCGTCGCCGCGCTGCCCGTGGCACTGGTCATCTACGAGGCCCCACATCGCGTGGGCGCGACGCTCGCGGCGCTCTGCGAGGCGCTGGGCGGGCAGCGCGAGCTCACCGTCGCCCGCGAGCTGACCAAGAAGTTCGAGACGGTCGCCTGCCTGCGGCTCGCGGATGCGGCCGCGTGGCTCGCCGCCGACACGAACCGCGGGCGCGGCGAGTTCGTGCTGCTCGTCGACGCGCCGGAGCGGACTGCCGCGACCGCCGCGGCGGCGGCATCGTCCCCCGAGACGGAGCGCTGGCTGCGCGCCCTGCTCGACGAACTGCCGCCGTCGCGCGCGGCGCGGGTGGTCGCGGCAATGACTGGCGAGCCGCGGGAGCGCCTCTACGCGCGGGCGCTGGCGCTCAAGCCCGCCGAATGAGGGCCAACCCCCGTTTGCGAATAAGTAGGGTCAGACACTACTTTTCTGATGTGTCGAGAGAGCTGGCGCCGATGGTCGGCGCGTCGCTCGACGCGATGGAGCGCGACTCCCGCCGGATGCGCGGCGAGCGCCCGTTCGTGTTCACCAACCTCAAGACGGGACAGGGACCCGACACCGTCGTGCGCTTCGTCATCGAGCGCGGAATGGTGCGCTGCGCCGCAGCGTCGTAACGACGCGTCCATTTCGGTGCGCTGGCGCGTGCGACGCACCAAGTTGGATTTCCGGCGGGGTGCGGCCGTCCACGGCGAGCGCATCGGTCAACCGGATCTCGTCACGAAATATCATGTAACAACAGCAGGTTAATCAAGTCCTGTCCCCGTGGCATGGATTGTGCGATGCACCACACGAGGCCGCGCTGCGCGCATTCAAGGCGACGGCGCTCACGATGGGTGGCGGCAGCACTTTTCAACTCTCATGACTCGGGGACACACAATGGAACGACGTAACGCACTCAAACGGCTGGCAGTCACCGCCGCACTCGCGGCGACCGGACTCGTCACCAGCGTGCCGGCCTTCGCCGCCGACACGATCAAGGTCGGCGTATTGCACTCGCTGTCCGGGACGATGGCCATCAGCGAGACGGTGCTGAAGGACGTCGCGCTGATGACGATCGACGAGATCAACGCCAAGGGCGGCGTGATGGGCAAGAAGCTCGAGGCGGTCGTCGTCGATCCGGCCTCCAACTGGCCCCTCTTCGCCGAGAAGGCGCGCCAGCTGATCTCGCAGGACAAGGTGGCCGTGGTGTTCGGCTGCTGGACGTCGGTGTCGCGCAAGTCGGTGCTGCCGGTGTTCGAGGAGACCAACGGGCTGCTCTTCTACCCGGTGCAGTACGAAGGCGAGGAGCTCTCGAAGAACGTGTTCTACACCGGCGCCGCGCCCAACCAGCAGGCGATCCCGGCCGTCGAGTACCTGATGAGCAAGGAAGGCGGCGCCGCGAAGCGCTGGGTGCTGCTCGGCACCGACTACGTGTACCCGCGCACGACCAACAAGATCCTGCGCGCGTTCCTGAAGTCGAAGGGCGTCAAGGACACCGACATCGACGAGAAGTACACGCCGTTCGGGCATAGCGACTACCAGACGATCGTCGCCGACATCAAGAAGTTCGCGGCGGGCGGCAAGACGGCGGTGGTCTCGACGATCAACGGCGACTCCAACGTCCCGTTCTACAAGGAACTGGGCAACCAGGGCCTGAAGGCGACGGACGTGCCGGTCGTGGCGTTCTCGGTCGGTGAGGAAGAACTGCGCGGTGTCGACACCAACCCGCTCGTCGGCCACCTCGCGGCGTGGAACTATTTCATGTCGCTCAAGAACCCGGCCAACGACGCATTCAAGAAGCAGTGGGCCGCGTATGCCAAGGCGAAGAAGCTCCCCGGCGCCGACCGGCCGCTGACCAACGACCCGATGGAAGCGACGTACATCGGCATCCACATGTGGAAGCAGGCGGTGGAGAAGGCGAAGTCGACCGACACCGACAAGGTCGTCGCGGCGATGGCGGGGCAGAAGTTCAATGCGCCGAACGGCTTCGAGGTCAAGATGGACGAGACGAACCACCACCTCTGGAAGCCGGTGTTCATCGGCGAGGTCCAGAAGGACGGCCAGTTCAACGTCGTCTGGAAGACCAAGGGCCCGATCCGCGCGCAGCCGTGGAGCCCGTTCATCGAAGGCAACGAGAAGAAGAAGGACGCGCCCGAGAAGAAGGGCTGATCGCCAGGCCGTTCACCGCCGGTCTCCTCCGGCAGTGCAGCGCGGGCGGCAGCTCCGAATCAGCGGCTGCCGCCCGCTTCGTTTGTTCCCGAGTTCCAATTCGCCACGGGCCATGCTCGCTCTCCATCGCTGCCTGCGCTGCGCGCTGTCCATCGTGGGCATTGCCCTGATCGCCGTGTCGGGGCAGGGCGCCGCGCACGCCGCATCGGCCATCCCGCCCGCCCTCGTCCACGACCTCGCGCTGGGCGAGAACGACGAGAAGATCAAGGCGATGAGCCAGCTCGCCGCGTCCGGTGACGAAGGCGCCCTCGAACTGCTCGTCGCGCTGCAGGCCGGCGAGATCCAGACCGCCGGTGAGGTCGTTCTGCGCGTCAAGGACGGTGCCGCCATCGACGTCGCGACCGGGAACAAAGTCGTTCCGCTGCCCGAGTCCCGCGAGGACGTCGTGCTCAACAACCGCGTGCGGCGCGAGCTGGGTTCGGCCATCGCCGCACTCAAGCTGGCCTCCCCCGACCGCGCGACGCGCCTCGAGGCCGCGAAGACGCTGCAGAGCGGCGCCGACGAGGAGATGCTCCCCGTCATCCAGCGCGCGCTTGCCAAAGAACAGGATCCGGACATCAAGGCGCTGCTGACGCTGACGCAGGCCACGGTGCAGATGGGCAGCCCGGACAAGGCCACGCGCATCGCCGCCATCCGCACGCTGTCCGCGAGCAAGGACCCCAACACCAAGACGCTGCTCCTGCCGCTGCTGGAGAAGAAGGGCAGCGACTTCGCCGAGCCCGACAGCGACGTGCGCGCCGAGGCCGAGCTGTCGCTGCGCGCCATCGAGAGCAGCCTCGCCACCGGCGAGATGGTGGGTCGCGTGTTCAGCGGCGTGAGCCTCGGCAGCGTGCTGCTGCTCGCGGCGCTGGGGCTCGCCATCACCTACGGCCTCATGGGCGTCATCAACATGGCGCACGGCGAGCTGATGATGATCGGCGCGTACGCGACCTACGTGATCCAGAACCTGTTCCGCAGCCACCTGCCCGGGGCCTTCGACTGGTACCTCGTCGCCGCGGTGCCCGTGTCGTTCGCGGCGTCGGCGCTGGTCGGCATGGCGCTCGAGCGCAGCGTGATCCGCTTTCTCTACGGCCGCCCGCTCGAGACGCTGCTCGCGACCTGGGGCATCAGCCTGATCCTGATCCAGACGATGCGCACGGTGTTCGGCGCGCAGAACGTGCAGGTCGAGAACCCGGCGTGGATGTCGGGCGGCATCCATCTCTTCTCGAACCTGGTCCTGCCGTGGAGCCGGATCGTCATCATCGGCTTCGCGGCGGCGGTCGTCGTGCTGATTGCGGGCCTGCTCACGCGCACGCGGCTCGGTCTGTTCGTGCGCGGCGTCACGCAGAACCGGTCGATGGCGAGCTGCCTCGGCGTGCCGACGATGCGCGTGGACACGTATGCGTTCGGCCTGGGTTCCGGCATCGCGGGCCTCGCCGGCTGTGCGCTGTCGCAGATCGGCAACGTCGGGCCGGACCTCGGCCAGAGCTACATCGTCGACTCGTTCATGGTCGTCGTGCTGGGTGGTGTCGGCCAGCTCGCCGGGACGGTCTACGCGGCGATGGGCCTCGGCATCGTCAACAAGTTCCTGGAGGGCTGGGCGGGCGCGGTGGTGGCGAAGATCGCGATCCTCGTGTTCATCATCGTGTTCATCCAGAAGCGCCCGCAGGGCCTGTTCGCGCTCAAGGGACGGATGGCCGACTCATGATGGGCGCGATCGAGGGGCCGCTCCCGGCCGACACCCGCGCGTCGCAGGCGGCAGTCACACCCGTCGCCGGGCCCCGGCTGCAGGCGCCGGCGCACCCGCTGTTCACGCGCGGCGGCTGGATCGCCTTCTGCGCCGCAGCCTTCGTGCTGCTCGTCGCGCTGCCGGTGGCGAACCTGACGCTGCCGGACGCCCATCCGCTGCACGTCCCCGATCACCTGGTCACGCTGCTCGGCAAGATCATGTGCTACGCGATCGTGGCGCTGGCGATGGACCTGATCTGGGGATACACGGGCATCCTGTCGCTCGGCCACGGCGTCTTCTTCGCGCTCGGCGGCTACGCGATGGGGATGTACCTGATGCGCTCGATCGGCCGCGAGGGCGTCTATCACAGCGACCTGCCGGACTTCATGGTGTTCCTCGACTGGAAGGCGTACCCGTGGTACTGGAGCTTCACCGATCACTTCTGGTACGCGGCGCTGCTGGTCGTCCTGGTCCCCGGCGTGCTCGCGTTCGTGTTCGGTTTCTTCGCCTTCCGTTCGCGGATCAAGGGTGTCTACTTCTCGATCATCACGCAGGCGCTGACCTACGCGTTCATGCTGCTGTTCTTCCGCAACGACACCGGGTTCGGCGGCAACAACGGCTTCACCGACTTCAAGCGCATCCTCGGTTTCCCCATCGCCACGCCGGAGACGCGGCTCGCCCTCTTCGCGATCACCGCCGCGGTGCTGCTCGCGGTGCTGCTGCTCGCGCGCGGGCTGGTCACCTCGCGCTTCGGCCGCGTGCTCACCGCGATCCGCGACGCCGAGAGCCGCGTGATGTTCTGCGGCTACAACCCGGTGCACTACAAGCTGTTCGTGTGGACGCTCTCCGCAGTGCTGTGCGGCATCGCCGGCGCGCTGTACGTGCCGCAGGTGGGCATCATCAATCCGGGCGAGATGTCGCCGGCCAACTCGATCGAGATCGCGATCTGGGCGGCGGTGGGCGGCCGCGGCACGCTGATCGGGCCGATCTTCGGCGCGTTCGTCGTCAACGGCGCGAAGAGCTGGTTCACCCAGGCCTTTCCCGAGTTCTGGCTGTTCGTGCTCGGGCTCATGTTCATCCTGGTCACGCTGTTCCTGCCCCAGGGCGTGATCGGGCTCTTCCGGCGAAGAAGAAAGACATGAACGCGACCGCGGTGCACGGCGTCGACGCGGGGACCTCCGGCGGGCTGGCGGAAGTCGGCATGCGCATCGCCGGCGCGGAAGTCGACACCTCCCACGGGCCGATCCTGTATCTCGACGATGTCTCGGTGAGCTTCGACGGCTTCAAGGCGTTGAACAAGCTGTGCCTCACCATCGACGACGGCGAGCTGCGCTGCATCATCGGCCCCAACGGCGCCGGCAAGACGACGATGATGGACGTCATCACCGGCAAGACGCGGCCCGATTCAGGCACCGTGTTCTTCGGGCAGTCGATCGACCTGACGCAGATGACCGAGCCCGAGATCGCACACGCCGGCATCGGCCGCAAGTTCCAGAAGCCGACGGTGTTCGAGCAGCACTCCGTGTTCGAGAACCTCGAGCTCGCGATGAAGGCCGACAAGCGCGTGCGCCGGACGCTCTCGGCGCGGCTCGGCAGCACCGAGTTGGACCGCATCGCCGACACGCTCGAGCTCATCCAGCTGCGCGACCAGGTCGACCGCCAGGCCGGCCTGCTCTCGCACGGGCAGAAGCAGTGGCTGGAGATCGGCATGCTGCTGATGCAGGAGCCGCGGCTGCTGCTGCTCGACGAGCCGGTGGCCGGGATGACCGACGAGGAGACGATGCGCACCGCCGAGCTGTGCCAGTCGCTCGCGGGCCGGCATTCGGTGGTCGTCGTCGAGCACGACATGGATTTCATCGCCCGGATCGCGCGCACGGTCACCGTGCTGCACGAGGGCAGCGTGCTGGCGGAAGGCCCGATGGACACCGTGCAGGCCGACCCGCGCGTCATCGAAGTCTATCTCGGGCGCTAGGATGAGACCGACCCCCTGCGCGACGGCATCGCCGGGTGTAGCCCGGGTTGAGCGAAGCGAAACCCGGGGCGGCCGGTCCATCGCCGCCTCCCCCCGGGTTTCGCTTCGCTCAACCCGGGCTACGCATTGCGCATGCGGGACGAGCAACGCTTGGGTGGGGCAACCGAGATGCTGACCGTTGCCAAGCTCAACCAGTACTACGGCGGCAGCCACACGCTGCGCGACGTCGCGTTCGAGGCGCCGTCCGGTGCCGTGACCGCGATCCTCGGCCGCAACGGCGTGGGCAAGACGACGCTGCTGAAGTGCCTCGCCGGGCTCCTTCCGGTGCGCTCCGGCTCCATCAGTTTCGACAATGCCGACGTGACAAAGCTGCCACCCTACCAGCGCGCGCGGCTCGGCCTCGGCTACGTGCCGCAGGGGCGCGAGATCTTCCCGCGGCTCACCGTCGAGGAGAACCTGCGCCTCGGCCTCGCGACCAAGCCCGCCGGCACGCCGATCCCGCCGCGCATCTTCGAGATGTTCCCGGTGCTTGCCGACATGATGCAGCGGCGCGGCGGCGACCTCTCCGGCGGACAGCAGCAGCAGCTCGCGATCGGCCGCGCGCTCGCGAGCGCGCCCAAGCTCCTCGTGCTGGACGAGCCGACCGAAGGCATCCAGCCGTCGATCATCAAGGACATCGAGCGGGCGATCCGCCGCCTCGCCGCCGAAGGCGAGATGGCGATCCTGCTGGTCGAGCAGTACTACGACTTCGCGCGGTCGCTGGCCGACCGCTACGTCGTCCTTTCCCGCGGCGAGGTCGTCAAGGCCGGGAAGGGCGAGGACATGGAGCGCGACGGCGTGCGCGACTGCCTGACGGTGTAACCCGGATGGCGTAGCCCGGGTTGAGCGCCAGCGAAACCCGGGTCGATGCGGCCATGGGCACGTCATGGCCATTGCCGCAGCCCCCCGGGTTTCGCCTTTGGCTCAGCCCGGGCCACGGCGGTTGCGCCGCCTGGTTGATTTTGGTCAATGCGGCCTGTAACGTGCCCGGTGACAATCCGTTGCCGCCCGCGGCTGCGGACATCACGCCCGCCCGAGACCCGATGACCACGACCCTTGCCGCCGCCGACCTCGTCCTCGACACCGCGCTGGTGAAGAAGTACGACCTGTTCGGTCCCCGTTACACGTCGTACCCCACCGCCGACCGCTTCAACGAGGCGTTCACGGCCGAGCATTACGTCAATGCGCTGCACGCGCGCAACCACCGCCACGCGACGCACCCGCAGCCGTTGTCGCTGTACGTCCACGTGCCCTTCTGCAACACCATCTGCTACTACTGCGCCTGCAACAAGGTCATCACCAAGGACCACGCCCGCAGCGCCAGGTACATCGAGTACGTCGGCCGCGAGATCGACATCGTCGGCGGGTTGATCGAGGGCGCCCCGCAGGTCGAGCAGCTCCACCTGGGCGGCGGCACCCCGACGTTCCTCGCCCGCGACGAGATGTCGACGCTGATGGGCATGCTGCGCGGCGGATTCAGCGTCGCTGCGGATGCCGAGATCTCGATCGAGGTCGATCCGCGCAAGGTCGACGCCGACACCATCGCCTTTCTCGGGCAACTCGGCTTCAACCGAATCTCGGTCGGCGTCCAGGATTTCGATCCCGAGGTGCAGAAGGCCGTCAACCGGATCCAGAGCGAGGAGGAGACCCGCACCGTCATCGACGCCTCCCGCGCCAACGGATTCGTGTCGGTGAACTGTGACCTGATCTACGGCCTGCCGAAGCAGACGGTGGCGGGTTTCTCGGTGACGCTCGACAAGGTGATCGACGCGTCGCCGGACCGCATCGCGCTCTACAGCTACGCGCACGTGCCGCACCTGTTCAAGCCGCAGCGGCGCATCGAGATGGCCGCGGTGCCCGCGCCCGAGGTCAAGCTCGCGATCCTGGGGCTCGCCATCGAGAAGCTCGGCGCCGCCGGGTACGTCTACATCGGCATGGACCATTTCGCCAAGCCGTCCGACGAGCTCGCCGTTGCCCAGTCGCAGCGCAAGCTGCACCGCAATTTCCAGGGCTATTCGACCAAGCCCGACTGCGATCTGCTCGCGTTCGGCATCTCGGCGATCGGCAAGGTCGGCCCGGCGTACGTGCAGAACGTGCGCACGCTCGACGAGTACTACGAGCGGATCGACGCGCAGGCGCTGCCGGTGCTGCGCGGCTTCGAGCTCGACGCCGACGACCTCTTGCGGCGCGAGGTGATCCAGAAGCTGATGTGCGACTTCGACCTCGATTTCGCCGCCATCGAGGCGAAGCACGGCATCCGCTTCACCGAGTATTTCGCCGCCGACCTGGCCGCGCTTGCGCCGCTGGCGGCCGACGGCCTGGCCGAGGTCGACGCGGCGGGCATCAAGGTCACGCCGCGCGGGCGCCTGCTGGTGCGCACCGTCGCGATGCAGTTCGACCGCTACCTGCGCGAGGCGCAGGAACGGGCGCGCTATTCGCGCGTGATCTGACGCGACGTTCGACGGGATATTCGTCCCCCGTCGCGGGCGGTCGGCACCGTCGATCGCGCCCGCCTTATGCATATGTCATTGACGCGCTCGCACCGTTCGTCGGTTGCCGCGCGCAACGGCACAAAGATGCATTGACACGCAGGCTGTCCCGATTAGAATCACCGCCTTGAACTAGTGGTAATTGTTCGCATTTCCATCCACTGTGCGCGCAGCGCCCGTCGAATACAACACGACCGGATGATTGCGAAGATTCGGCAACAAAATTGGCGCCTGACCAAGGTGCAAGAGAGGGACGATCGATGATTGGCGTGCGCGCAATGTTCCGGTTCACGATGGGGGTGGTGCTCGCTGCGGTTTCGCTGACGGGCATGGCGGCGCAGCCGTCGAAGATCTTCGCCGCGGCGCCGTTGCAGCAGCCGTTCGATTCCAGAGCCTTCCCGACCCAGCCGGCCTTCATCCAGGCCGACGGGACGGCGATCCTCACGTTCACGAACCTCAGTCCGACGGGCAACTCGTCGGTCAACTCGATCCTGATCTCGCCGCCGGCCAACGCGGCCGGCACGACGATCGGCAAGTTCATTCCGCTGTCCGGCAGCGGCCCCACCGCCGTCTATGGGACCGTCCTCCAAGACAACGGTGTCACGGTGGGCACGGTTGTGCTGGACGCAGCGACCGGCAACCTGAAGGTCAACAACATCCAGGGGCTGCTGCCCCAGAACAACAGCAATCCCCCGCACTCGCTGCAGGTCACGATGAAGGTGGCACCCTTGCCGTCGGCAGCGTCATGGCCATCCGGACTGTGCGTATTGGGGTTCCCCGTCCAGGCATTCGCCGGCAATTCGTGGAACGGCGACGCCTTCACGCTGACTGATTACACCGGCAACGTCATCGCACCGCCCGCTGGCAAGACGATTCCGCAGGTGAGCGAGACGTTCCTGCAGCCGGGCTGCGTCACGACATACATGATCACGGCGTCCTCCGGGCCCAACGGCAGCGTCACGCCGGTCGGGGTGACGCAGGTCGTCTCGGGCGGCGGCCAGATTTACGCGATCACGCCGGCGACCGGCTACCACGTCGCCGACGTGTTGGTCGACACCGTTTCGGTGGGCGCGGTGACGTCGTACACGTTCAGCAACGTGACGGCCAACCACACGATCTCGGCGGCGTTCTCGGCCGACACGTACCCCGTGACGTACAGCGCCACCGGCGCTGATTCGGGGTCGGCACCGTCTGCCCAGACGAAGACGTACGGGGTGGATCTGACGCTGGCCACCAACACCGGCAGCCTGACCAAGGCAGGGAACACGTTCGATGGGTGGAACACGCAGCCGGATGGCAGTGGCACCAGCTATGCGGCCGGCGGTACCTACAGCGGCAACGCGGCGCTGACGCTGTACGCGAAGTGGAAGATCAACACGTACCCTGTGACGTACAGCGCCACCGGCGCTGATTCGGGGTCGGCACCGTCTGCCCAGACGAAGACGTACGGGGTGGATCTGACGCTGGCCACCAACACCGGCAGCCTGGCCAAGGCAGGGAACACGTTCGATGGGTGGAACACGCAGCCGGATGGCAGTGGCACCAACTATGCGGCCGGCGGGACCTACAGCGGCAACGCGGCGCTGACGCTGTACGCGAAGTGGAAGATCAACACGTACCCTGTGACGTACAGCGCCATCGGCGCTGATTCGGGGTCGGCACCGTCTGCCCAGACGAAGACGTACGGGGTGGATCTGACGCTGGCCACCAACACCGGCAGCCTGGCCAAGGCAGGGAACACGTTCGATGGGTGGAACACGCAGCAGGATGGCAATGGCACCAACTATGCGGCCGGCGGGACCTACAGCGGCAACGCGGCGCTGACGCTGTACGCGAAGTGGAAGATCAACACGTACCCTGTGACGTACAGCGCCATCGGCGCTGATTCGGGGTCGGCACCGTCTGCCCAGACGAAGACGTACGGGGTGGATCTGACGCTGGCCACCAACACCGGCAGCCTGGCCAAGGCAGGGAACACGTTCGATGGGTGGAACACGCAGCAGGATGGCAATGGCATCAACTATGCGGCCGGCGGGACCTACAGCGGCAACGCGGCGCTGACGCTGTACGCGAAGTGGAAGATCAACACGTACCCCGTGACGTACAACGCCAACGGCGCCGATTCGGGTGCGGCACCGGCAAATCAGACGAAGACGTACGGGGTGGATCTGACGCTGGCCACCAACACCGGCAGCCTGGCCAAGGCAGGGAACACGTTCGATGGGTGGAACACGCAGCAGGATGGCAATGGCACCAACTATGCGGCCGGCGGGACCTACAGCGGCAACGCGGCGCTGACGCTGTACGCGAAGTGGACGGCGAACACGTACCCCGTGACGTACAACGCCAACGGCGCCGATTCGGGTGCGGCACCGGCAAATCAGACGAAGACGTACGGGGTGGATCTGACGCTGGCCACGAACAGCGGCGGCCTGGTCAAGAACGGGTACACGTTCGCCGGGTGGAACACTGCGACCGACGGCAGCGGGACGAGTTACGCGGCCGGTGGGACCTACAGCGGCAACGCGGCGCTGGCGCTGTACGCGAAGTGGGCAGCGATCGCGTATCCGCTGAGCTACAACGGCAACGGCGACACTGGCGGGACGCAGGTCCCGACCGTGCAGGTTCCGTACAACACCGCGGCGATCGTGGCGGCGAACACGTTCACGAAGACGTGCAACACGTTCGTCAACTGGAAGGATACCGGCGCCGGCACGACGTATGCCCCCAACGACTCGATCACGATGAACTCGACCAGCGGCATCATACTCACTGCGCAGTGGGCCGTGATCCCGTATGCGGTGACCTTCGACTTCAACAGCGGCACGGGCGTTATCAGCCCGAACCCGCAGCCGGTCAACTGCGGTAGCAACGCGACGCAGCCCGCAGATCCGACCCGCTCCGGCTACAAGTTCACCGGGTGGACGCTCAATGGTTCGGCGTTCGACTTCGGCACGCCGATCACGGCGAGCATCAGGCTCGTCGCGACGTGGTCGAAGGACACGCTGAAGCTCAGCGCGCCATCGACCGCGACCGTGGGCGTCCCCTTCCCGGTGAACGTCACCGTCGATCCCGGCAATAGCCAGTTGCCGATCACGCTGGGTTCCTCCGACTGCACGATCCAGTACGGGTCGCCGGTGATCAACTCCGACGGCACGACGTGGACGTTCCAGGTCACGATCACGTCGACGGCGCCGTCGAACAAGCCGCAAAGCTCGGCCCCGGGTGCCTGCACGATCTCGGCGAGTGACACCAGCGGCAACTACTCGTCGGATTCGGTCAAGATCCCGAAGGTCAATGGCTCGCTGACCTGCTATCCGCAGACAGGCAGCACGGCTGGCAATCTGGAGGTTCTGCACTCCCCGTATCCGTACGCCTATTTTGGCGATCCCGATTGGGGCCTGCTCCGTTCCGACAAGAACAAGGATGGCTCTCCATGCGCCTTCCCGGTGGCCTACGACTTCATCTTCAACCCGACGAACCCGAACGCGAACCCGCCGAACGACAACTCGGCCGCGTTCGTCGTGACCGCCACCAACGGCGAGGCGCCGGCGGTGGAGTACGTGCTGGTGTGGAATCCAATCAAGGTCAATTCGCCTCCGCCGCCCAACTACCTTGGGCCCGGGTATCCTTGGGCGCAGCTTGCATGGGTCAAGGACACGTCGGGGAACTACGTCTACGTCCCGGGGCTGTGGTGCGTAGAAGACGACGTCGATCAGGGCTACGCGATCATGCCGCAGATCCCGAACATCGCGCCCTTCAACGGGCAGCTCGGGACCGATTATCCTGCCTACGCGCCGTGGAAGGATCCCGCCAAGACCATTCCGAACTACGCGCGGATGTGCGTGGCGCACGAGGGCGTGACGACGGTCGGCAAGAACGGCAACGGGGTCATCCTGATCCAGTACGAGGACCGGATCATCGACGTCGAGGACGGCGGCGTACGCCTGACGAACTGACGCGAGCGCCGGCTTGCGGCGACGAGGAGCGGCCCTGCGGGGCCGCTTTTCGTTTCGAGGACGAACCGAACCGCAGTTCAGGCCGCCGGCAACGGGACCGGCGCCACCGCCCGGACCCTGAGCCCGTCGAGCAGCGCGCAGCTTTCCGCGACGATTTCCGGGGACGGCTCGCCCCCTTCGCGCCGGTCGAGCTCGATCAGCGAGAGCAGCGTGAGCGCCGCCTCGAAGCTGCGCTTTCCGCTCCGGGCCGCGGCGAGGCTGGCCCCCAACGCGATCCGCGCGCCGGCGAGGTCACCCCGGCGCAGCAGCGCGTGCCCACGCGCTCGCTCGAGCTGCGGTGCGACGCGGGCCACGCTGTGCGACGCCCCCACGTCGGCGAGCATGCCGTCGACGAGCAGGAGCGAGGCGCCGGGATCTCCGAGGGCGACGAGCGCCTCGGCGACATACGCGTCGACCGCCGGGGTCTCCTGGTCGGCGCCGGCCTCCAGGAAGTTCTTCTTCGCTTCATTCAACTGGCGCAGGCCCTCCTCCGCGCGACCGGAGCGCACCAGCACGCGCCCGAGGTACGACTGGCACAGGGCAAGGAAGTACTGGTATCGCGATGCTCGCCAGAACGGCAACGTCTCGCGCAGCATCGCCTCGGCCTCGGCCCATGCGCCGCGGTCGGCGAGGATTTCGGCAATGTTCATCTTCGCCAGCGGCGCGCCGAGCGTGCTGCCGATCTTTACGTCCGCGTCGCGTGCGCGCTCGTAGTAGTCGACCGCCTCGTCCCAGCGGCCGACCGCTTGGCACACGACGCCCAGGTTGTTCAGTACGGCGGCCTGCTCGACGAGGTTGCCCGCGCGCTCGAAGGCCTCCAGCGACCGCTGCATCATCGGTAGCGCCTGGTCGTTGCCGAGCTCGTTGTAGGCCCAGGCGATGACGAACAGGGCGTCGCCCAACGCCTTCTGGTCGGCGGCGGCCTCCGCCTCGGTCACGGCGCGCTCGGCCCAGTGCAGCGCATCGCGAGTCCGGCCATCGAGCTGCAGCACTTGCGCGTACCAAGCGCCCGACCGCGCCGTCTGCCTGACGGCTTCCGCGCCCTCCTGCACGGCGATCCCCTTTCGCGCCCGCCGGATCCAGCGTAGCGCCCGGTCGCAATTGCCGAGCTTGGTCTCGACGTAGGAGAGCTTCAGCATCAGGTCGGAGTCGGCCAGCGGATCGGCGGCAACCAGTCTGCGCGCGGCGACGTACGCGTCCGCCGCCTTCTTGAATTCGGACGTTAGATACCACGCTTCGCCGATGGCACGGTGCACGCCGGCAAGCTCCCGCGTGCCGAGGTCCTTGAGGTGGCGCCCGGCTTCCAGCGCGCGCTCGTAGAACCGCGCGGCTTCCACGTACGCGTAGACCGCTGCGGCGTGCCTGCCGGCGACCACGGCGTAACCCCAGGCCGCCAGGTTGTCACCGGCGACGATGCAGTGCAGCGACAGGATGCCGGCGGCATCCTCGGGATGGTCCAGTTCCGCCGCCATGCGCGCCGCGACGATGCCGTGGAGCCTGCGGCGCAGCTTGAACGGCAGTCCGTCGTAGGCGGCCTCGCGTAGCAGCGACCGCCGGAACCGCAGGTACCCGTCGGGCTCTTCCTCGAACAGCTCGCGCAGCCGCTCCCAGGTCGCGGGTGAGGGCAGCTCACCCACTCCTTCGTCCGCGAACCAGGCGAGCATTCGCGGATGAAAGGTCAAGCCGAACACTGCGGCTTGCCGGACCACCCGACGGTCCTCGGGGCCGAGCGCGTCGATGCGTGCCATCGTCGCCGCAGCCGCCGAATCGGGCAGTGCCCCAACGCCGCCGGACTCGATTGCCGACCGCAGCAGGTCGCGCAGGAACTGTGGATTCCCGCCGGACCGCCGCGCCACGACCTCGACCACGTGGCGGTGCAGAGGGTGCTTCTCCGAAGCCAGCTCGACCATGCGCAGCGCGTCCGTCTCGGCCAGCGACTCGAGGGTGATCTGCAGCACCGGGGGCGAGGCCGCCGCGACGAAACCGGCGTCGGTCGGGCGCCGGGTCACGGCGAACAGCCACGGCCGGGCCTGCACCTGGCCCGTCACATGGGCCAACAGCTCCGCCGACGCTTCGTCCATCTGGTGCGCGTTCTCGATCTCGATCAGGGTCGGGTCGAGCAGCATGACCTCGAGAAACCGGCCAACGGCTTCGTGCAACTTGGCGCGGCGATTTCTTTCGGCCAGCAGATCGACCTCGGGCGTCGGCGGGAAGGTGACGTCGAACGCGATGCCGATCAGCGGCAGCCACGGCGCAAGCTCGGGGACGCGAGTCGCGACCTCGTCGCGCACGCGCTCCAACACGGCGTGGTCGGGATCGTCGCGCCCGAATCCCATGAGCTCCCGCAGCAATTCGCGCCAGACCGCGTAAGGCGTGGACGCGGTGTAGGCCTCGCAGGCAGCGCGCACGTTGCGGAAATCCGTGGCGGGGCCGCGCATTGCCTCCAGGAGCCGGGTCTTGCCTACGCCGGCCTCGCCCACGATCTCGACCAGGCGCCCCGAGCCGGTGCGTGCCGCGGCGAGCGCATCGTGCAACAACGCGAGCTCGGCATCGCGGCCGGTCAGCGGCAGCTGTTCGAGCGCGACCTGCCGCGTCCGCGAGCCCTGCGCCCGGCCGACCGACCACGCCTGCACCGGCCTCGCTTTGCCCTTGACCGTGAACGGCTCGAGCTCGGTCGTTGCGAACAGCGTGTTCGAGCGATCGAGCACGTCGGCCGTCGCGTAGATCGTGCCCGGCTCGGCCTTGGCCATGAGCCGCGCGGCGAGGTTCACCGCGTCGCCCATGACCGTGCACGTGCGGCGGTAGGCGGGTCCGATGTCGCCGGCGAACACCGAGCCGCGGTTGACGCCGATGCGCACCGGAATCGGGAGATCGGCCTCGACGATCGCGCGCAGCGCGAGCAGCATCCGTTCCTCATCGTCGCCGGTGCTGCTCGGCGCGCCGGCAGTCAGGATCAGCTTGCCGCCGTCGGCGTCGAGGTCGGAAGCGAGGAAGGCCACACCCTGCTTCTCCACGGCCGCGTCGACGACCGTGAGCAGCCGGTGCAGCGCGTCGGCGGTGGCCGCGGGGCCGTTCTTTTCCACCAGCGCGTCGACGCCGTCAAAGTGGACGAAGGCGACGCTGACAAGCCGGTGCTCGGAAGTCCCGCCGCCGGCCACGACATGGGCGCGGACCGCCGGCGACAAGCAGTGCGCGAGGGTTTCCAGCGGCAAGGGAGGGCGGGGCCTCAGTGCGAGCTTCGCCGCGTGGCCCGGGGGCTCGCGGCGCAGCAGGACACCCGGACCCTTCAGTTCACCGCGGCAGCCCCTTGGTAGCCGTGCGGCCGTTTCCGGACTGATGAGGATCTCGCCGGCGGTCGCCGTGTGCTCGAGCCCGACCAGCGTGCTCCACGCCGGTCCGGTCGGCAGCAGGTCGCGGTGCGAGGTGCCCACCGCAAAGAAGTGGAAGTGCCCCGAGTGCACGCCCTGCGACATGCGCAGCGTGCCCTTTGCGCCGGGCACCTCGATGCATCCGCCGGCCCGCAGCACGCGCCGCATGTGGATCGCCGCCCGGCACGCCCGCGCGGCGTGGTCGACGCCATCGAACCAGATGAGCAGTGCGTCGCCGCCGAACTTGAGCAGGCTGCCGCCGTTGTCGTAGGCGGCCTGCATCACCGCCTCGAAGCTTTTGCCGATCGCCTCGGTGAGCTGCTCGGCGCCTTCCTTGCCCTTGCGGGCAAGCCGCTCGGAGAGCTTGGTGAACCCCGAGATGTCGACGAACGCGGCGGTGCCCTCGCCGATCCACCAGCGGCCCTGCGGGTCGTGGGCGAAGTGATCGTGGAGGATGCGCGGAACGTAACGGCTGACGCGATCGACGTCGGCAGTCGCGCGCGAATGCGCGCGGTCTCCGATGGGGGGAGCGGTGGAGGCGGGCGACGACGGAGCGCTCATGATGCGGGTGGATGATGCAGGCGGCGATGTCGCGAAGGTGGACAGCACGCAGCGCACGGCGCGGTTGCCGGCCTTCGCGCCGACACCGGGTTTCGCCTGCGCCGCGACGCTGAACGCGCCGCAAGGCGACCGGGACACGGAATCGTCATCGTAGAAGTGTATCCGATTGCCGGCCGCATCCCGCATGCGGCGCGGCCCGGGCGAGCCAGGCGGCGAGCGTCTCCGAGGCTTCGTGCTTCCCGGCGACCTAGTCGAGCACCGCCTCGAGGCGGTGCGGTGGGTAGTAGCCGTTGACGCGCGCGACGACGTTCGCCTGCTCGTCGAAGAACAGCAGTGTCGGCGTGAACTGCACGTCGAGCACGCGCGCGAGCGACTTCTCGGTCATCGCGCGACCGTCGACCCAGGTGACCTCCCGGCCGCCCCGGATTTCGAGCGGATGGCGCCGATTTGCAGGCGCGTCTTATCTGCGATCCGGCGCTGCGTGAGCTCGGTCACGGACGACGCCGGGGAGGCCCCGGGACGCGAGCGACAATGCAACGCGCGCGGTGCGCACCGCGTTCTGCCGGCTGGACGTCATCGTTGCGCGAGCGGATGTGCCGCCTTGGCGACACCGACACCGACACCGCGCCGCAGCGCCATCTCCTGTCCGATCTGCGCGATCGTCGCCGCGTCGAACGTCCGCGCGGCGAGGGGAATGAGCTGGCTCTCCTCGCGGGCGATGTGCGCCGCGTAGGCGGCCGCGATATCGGCAACCTGCTTCGGCGGCAGGTTGGCGCGCTGGCCCGCGGCGATGGCCGCGAGCAGCGGCCGCAGCTTGGTCCAGCGGGCGCCCAGCCGCGCGTGCTCGTCCTCGAGTTCCGCCATCAGCATCGACGGGCGGAGCGCGAGCGCTTCCTCGAGCCGCGGGAAGACGCTGTCCTCCTCGTCGGCGTGGTGGTTCGGCGCGGCGGCGTCGAAATACCGGAGGATCGCGCGGGCCGCCTCGCGGGCATCGGCGTCGCAGCCGTGCTCGGGCAGGTGGCGCTGCAGGCGCGAGAGCGTGGCGAGCTGGCGCTCGATGCGGCGATGGCAGGCGGCCATCATGCCGAGAGGGTCGTCGAACGAGGGAGCCGTCGAATCGGTGAGCAGCGGATCAGCCATCGTCGTTGCGCCGTGATGTGGGTGAATGCGGCCCGCAGCGACGACGGGCCGCGGGGTTCAATACGTCTCGACGTGGTAGCGCCCCTGCGCGCGCAGCGCGGGGAGCAGCGTGTCCCAGTCCTTGCCGCCGGCGCGGCAGGCGTCGCGAAACGCCTCGTCGACGCCCTGTTCCATTCCCTTGAGGCCGCAAATGTAGACGAAGCAGTCCTTGTCGTCGAGCAGGCGGGCGACGTCGGCGGCCCGCGCGCGGATCGCGTCCTGTACGTAGCGCTTCGGCTCGCCCGGGACGCGCGAGAAGGCGAAGTTGATGTCGATGAAATCCGCTGGCAGCTTCTGCAGCGGGCCGCAGTACGGGAGCTCGCCGGCGGCGCGCGCGCCGAAGAACAGCATGAGCGAGCCGCCTTCCTTGAGCGCGATGCGCCGGCGCCGCCGCTCGGTCATCGCGCGCATCGGCGCCGAGCCGGTGCCGGTGCAGACCATCAGCAGGCTCGATCCCGGATGGTTCGGCATCAGGAACGACGTGCCGTAGGGGCCGATCACCTGCACCTCGTCGCCCTTGCGCCGATCGCACAGGTAATTCGACGCGACGCCCACGACCGGCCTGCCGTCGTGATCCTCGGTGACCCGCTTCACCGTCAGCGACAGGTTGTTGTAGCGCGGCCGCTCGCCGTCGCGTGGACTGGCCACCGAATACAGTCGCACGTGGTGCGGCTTGCCGTGCGCGTCGAGGCCCGGCGGCAGGATGCCGATCGTCTGGCCCTCCAACACCGGGAACGCGGCGCCGCCGAAGTCGAGCACGATGTGGCGGATGTCGCTGCTCGCGTCGTCGGCGGTGAGGCGGTAGTTGCCCGTGACCGTCGCCACCGCGGGATTGCGGATCGTGTACAGGTTGACGTACGGGTGCGCTGCCGACCACGGCGGCATGACCTCGCCCCCCTGGCCCGACGTGGCCACGGACGTGATCCGCACGACCTCGCTCGGCATCTCCGCCGCCGCGCCCGCGTCGAGCGCGACCTGCGCCGGCAGCGCGTCCCAGCTCAGCTGTTCGGCCAGCGTGTACGGCTGTGCCTTCATCACCTGCCGCCAGTTGTCGATGGCGCCGGTCGGGCAGGGCGAGATGCAGTCGTTGCAGAAGTTGCACTTCGCCGCGTCGACCACGTAGTTGCGCGAGTCGTGCGTGACCGCACCCACCGGGCAGCTCTCCTCGCAGGTGTTGCACCGGATGCAGATCTCCGGGTCGATCACGTGCTGGCGCAGCACCTCGGAAGTGGGGTCAGACACGACGTTTCTCCGCAATCCGGCCAATCATCGTGGGTCATCGTAGCCCGGGTTGAGTGAATGCGAAACCCGGGTGGGCGCGGCCATGGTTACGGTCGCCTCGGGTTTCGCTGGCGCTCAACACCGGGCTACGCGATTCCGGGCCACGCGATCCCGGACAACGAGCCTCAATTGAACCGCACGTACGCGAAGTCGACCGGCTGGTTGTTGATGCCGCGCGCGGGCGGCGCGATCCAGTTCGCGAACTTGCCGGGCTCGGCGACGCGGCCCATCAGCGAGCCGACGAACGCGCGATCCGTCGCGCTGGGCAGCCAGCGGTCGACGCCGGCGGCCCACGCCGCGGGCGACAGGACGTTGCCCTCCGGGTCGATCGGGGCGGCGGCCAGCGGGCCGATCTTGCGGTTGAACGCCTTGTGCGGGACCTTGAGCCGGACCGCCACACCCTGCTTCTCGATGATCCGGTTCCAGCGCTCGACGCCGGCGGCCGCGTCGCGGATGTAGTCGTCGCGCAGCTTCTCGTTGAGCGCGTTCAGCGCGGGGGCCTCGGTGCTGACGAGGCGGCCGTCGCGGATCTCGAGCACCGGATACGTGGCGCCGGCGAGCAGGTGGTCGTCGTCGATCTTGGTCTCGTCGAAGCGGCCCTTGAGGCCGGTCGAGTAGAACGTGGCGGCGTTGGACGAGACGTCGGCGCCGAAGAGGTCCATCGTCACGCTGAAGTGGAAGTTGAGGTAGCGCTGGATCGTCGGCAGGTCGATCAGGCCGAGTGCCCGCAGCTGCGCCGGGTCGTCGGTGCGCCGCTGCACCATCGCCTCGCACGTGCGCTGGACGATGCGGCCGATGCCGCTCTCGCCGACGAACATGTGGTGCGCCTCCTCGGTCAGCATGAACCGGCAGGTGCGCGCGAGCGGATCGAAGCCCGATTCGGCGAGCGAGCACAGCTGGTACTTGCCGTCGCGGTCGGTGAAGAACGTGAACATGAAGAACGACAGCCAGTCCGGCGTGCGCTCGTTGAACGCGCCGAGGATGCGCGGGTTGTCGGCGTCGCCGGAGCGGCGCTCGAGCAGCGCCTCGGCCTCCTCGCGGCCGTCGCGGCCGAAGTAGGCCTGCAGCAGGTAGACCATCGCCCACAGGTGCCGCCCTTCCTCGACGTTGACCTGGAACAGGTTGCGCAGGTCGTAGAGCGACGGGCAGGTGAGGCCGAGGTGGCGCTGCTGCTCGACCGACGCGGGCTCGGTGTCGCCCTGCGTGACGATCAGCCGCCGCAGGTTCGAGCGGTACTCGCCCGGCACCTCCTGCCACGCCGGCTCGCCCTTGTGCGCGCCGAAGTTGACCTTGCGCCCGGCTTCGGCCGGCGTGAGGAAGATGCCCCAGCGGTAGTCGGGCATCTTCACGTAGTCGAAGTGCGCCCAGCCCTTCGGGTCGACGCTCACCGCCGTGCGCAGGTAGACGTCGGTGCCGCTCGTGCCCTCGGGCCCCATGTCGTCCCACCAGTGCAGGAACTCGGGCTGCCAGTGCTCCAGCGCGCGCTGCAGCGTCTTGTTGCCCGCGAGGTCCACGTTGTTGGGGATTTTTTCGCTGTAGTCGATGGTCATCGGAAGCTCCGGTGGGGTGTCGGGGTCGGCGCATCGCCGGATGGGGCGACACGCGCAGTCGTGGGGGAGGAACGTGGGCGCGGGCTACACGCGGTCCCAGTTGAATTTCGCCTTGCTGCCGGTGCCGAAGACCTTCAGCGCGCCGGTTTCGCCGGTGGCGTTCGGCCGGATGAAGATCCAGTTCTGCCACGCGGAGAGTCGCGCGAACACGCGCGTCTCCATGGTCTCGCCCGGTCCGAAGCGCAGGTTCGCCTCCATCCCGGTCAGCGCGTCCGGCGAAAGGCTCGCGCGCTCCTCGAGCGCGATGCGGATCTCCTCGTCCCAGTCGAGATCGTCCGGCGTGGCGGTGACCAGGCCGAGGCCCTGGGCTTCCGCCGCATCGAGCGGCCGGCCGGCGGCTGCCCGGGCCCGCGCGATCGGCTCGTCCTCGCCGTAGAACCGCGACGCGAGGCGCGTGCGCCCGTTCACCATCGGATAGGCGCCGAAGTTCATCGCCGACAGCGCGACCGCCGGCGCGGCCCTGCCGTCCTCGGTGTTGCCGTCCGGCAGCGCGAGCATGTAGCTGCGGTCCGCCGCGAGCGCGACCTCGAGCAGCGTGCCGGCGAAGCAGGACCCGGGCTCGATCAGCGCGTAGAGCGTGCGCGAGGTGACGTCGAGCCGCGCCAGCGTCCGCCGCAGCATGCCCGTGGTCTCGCGCACGAACCAGTCGCTCGCGTGCTGCGCCAGCGCGGCGTCGGCGGCGAGCACGAGGGCCGCGTCGCCGGACGTCTTCAGGATCCAGGTGCCGAGCTCGAGTTCGTTGGTGCGCAGCAGCAGGATGGCATCGTCGAGCTCGCGCGCCATCGCGAGCGGCCACCACGCGGCGCCCTGCGCGTGGATCCCGGCGAGGTCGGAGGGCGGCGCGACGATCGGCGCCGCGATGGTGATCGTCGCGCTGCGCGCCTTGCGGTCGAACTGCACGTCGACGTGCGCGTAGTGATAGCCGGCGTCGTCGACGCGCCGGGCGAGAGGCGTGAGCTCGACGCCGGTGCCGGCGGACGGCCGATCGCTGTGCGCCGCGAGCGCGAGCGCGCGTTCGCGCACCTTCTGCGCGAACTGCTGGGGTTTCGCGTAGTCGTCGATCAGCCGCCACTCCTTCGCCCGCGCCGCGCGCACGCCTTCGCCCAGCGTGCAGAAGATGTCGGCGTGGTCGCGGCGCACGCGGCGCTTGTCGGTGACGCGCGTGAGCCCGCCGGTGCCGGGCAGCACGCCCAGCAGCGGCACCTCGGGCAGGCTCACCGCCGACGAGCGGTCGTCGATGAGGATGATCTCGTCGCAGGCGAGCGCCAGCTCGTAGCCGCCGCCCGCCGTGGTGCCGTTGCATGCGGCGATGAACTTGAGTCCCGAATGGCGGCTCGCATCCTCGATGCCGTTCCTCGTCTCGTTGGTGAACTTGCAGAAGTTCACCTTCCACGCGTGGCTGGAGAGCCCCAGCATGAAGATGTTGGCGCCCGAGCAGAAGATGCGCTCGCGGCCGCTGGTGACGACCACGCTCCGCACCTCGGGATGCTCGAAGCGGATGCGCTGCAGCGCGTCGGCGAGCTCGATGTCCACGCCGAGATCGTAGGAGTTGAGCTTCAGCTTGTAGCCCGGCATCAGCCCGCGCTCCTCGTCGATGTCGAGGGCCAGCGTGGCCACCGGACCGTCGAACGCGAGCTTCCAGTGCGCATAGCGGTCGGGGTGCGCGTCGAAGGACACGAAGTGCTTCTGCGCCGCCGGGACGTCCTGCGCGAGTGTCGCCGCCTGTTGCACCATCGCTGTCTCCTCCTGATCGGTTGGGGCCCGCTACGCCCGCACGGCCTGGCGCAACTTGGCGAGGCTCTGCTCGGGGCGCTCGCCCGAGGTGTCGAGCGTGGCGTCGGCCCTGCGGTAGAGCGGCTCGCGCGCGTCGAGGATGCGGTTGAGATCGCCCATCGCCTCGGCGTTGCCCTGCATCGGGCGCAGATCGCCCTGCGCGACGACGCGCGCCATGTGCTCGGTCGGCGAGGCCTTGACCCACACCGTGAAGAAGTTGAGCAGCAGCAGGTTGTAGGTGTCGGGCTCCGAGACGATGCCGCCGCCGACCGTCATCACCATCTCGGGGTGCGTCCCGATCATGCGCTCGAGGCACCGGCGCTCGATGCGCCGGTAGCCCGCCTGGCCGTAGAGCAGGAACACTTCGGAGAGGCTGATGCCGGCCTCGCGCTCGATCTCGCGGTCGAGCTCGACGAACGGCGCCGTCAGTTCCGCCGCGAGCGCGCTGCCCAGCGTCGATTTGCCGGCGCCGCGCAGGCCGACGAGCGCGACGCGCTTCTTGCGCGCGGATTCCTCGTGGCCGAAGTCGCGCATGAGGCGGAAGACGACGTCCTCCAGCCGATGCTCGGGCAGGCGCTCCAGGAAGCGGCGGATCAGCCGCTGCTCGACCGGATGTTCGGAGGCATCGACGAGGTCGGTCAGCGGCAGCTCCAGCGCGTGCGCCACGTTGCGCAGCAGCAGCACCGACGCGTTGCCCTCGCCGGCTTCGAGTTGCGCGAGGTAGCGCTCGGAGACGCCCGCGCTGTGCGCGAGCCCCTTGCGGGCGAGCCCCCGCCGCTCGCGCGCCTCGCGCACCCGCCGCCCCATGGCGGTAAGGAATTCGGCGTCGTCTCCGCTCGGTTCGGACGGGTCCGGGGACGGGCTGCCGCGGTGGATCTGCGCTGCCATTGGGTGGTCGCCTGGGTCGCTGCAAGTGGGTTCAGGGGGCGAACTATATTGCATGGTGATTCGGGCGGTCAAGTCCTTCCCGGCCCGTGCATTGTGCTCCGCAGCATTCGTGACCGACCGCGCTGCAGCGCTCCAACATAGGGGCACCCAGCGTTCCGCGGTGTTTTCCACCAACCATGTATTATCGTGCTGGACAGCGAAACAAACATGATCTAAAGTGCTTCGCGCGGTTTGGAAGGCGCGGCACGCGACACCGTTTCCGGTTCAGCATAGACATCGAGCGAGCATTCCATGACGGCGACCGAATTCACCGACCTGATGGCCTCGATCACCGGCCGCATCGACGGCCGTGGCGCTCGACAAGACGCTCGAGGCCGACCTGAACCGCCTGTTCCCGGCGGACGGGGAGACGTTCCGCGCGGTGGTCGATGCCTGCCGGGCCGGCATCGCCGCGGGCTGGATGTGCAACCGCGAGCACGCGGGCATCAAGTACGGCCGGGTGGTCAAGCCGGGGCCGGCGACGCACGGCTTTTCCGTCGACGTCGTCGAGATGGAGGACGTCGCCGGCGGACACCATCGCCATCCCGCCGGCGAGATCGATCTCGTCATGCCCCTCACCGGGCGCGCCGAATTCGACGGCCACGGGGCGGGTTGGCTAGTATGCGAGCCGGGAAGCGCCCATCATCCGACCGTGCGCGGCGGCAAGGCGCTGGTGCTGTATCTGCTGCCGCAGGGCGCAATCGAATTCACGAAGGCGTGATCCGCGGGCCGCGGCGCATTCCGGCCCCGCGAGACGCGCCCGCAAGGGCAACAACAGGCAGGAGCTGGAGGAAGCCATCATGCCGTCACTCAGCACGGCCGATCACCGGGCGAGCCCGCCGCGCGTCGACATCCCGCGCGACTACAACGCCGCCCACGACCTCGTCGAGCGCAACCTGCGCGCCGGTCGCGCGGGCAAGGTCGCGTTCATCGACGACCAGGGGACGTACACGTACGGCGAGCTCGCCGCGCGTGTCGACCGCTGCGCCAACGCGCTCGTCGGGCTCGGCCTGCAGCCCGAGCAGCGCGTGCTGCTGTGCCTCACTCGACACCATCGACTTTCCGACGGTGTTCCTCGGCGCGATCAAGGCGGGCATCGTGCCGGTGGCCGGCAACACGCTGTGGACGACCGGCGACTACGAGTACATGCTGCGCGACAGCCGCGCGCGGGCGCTGGTCGTCTCCGCGCCGCTGCTGCCCGCGTTCGCGCCGCTCTTCGGCACGCTGCCGGACCTGAAGCACGTCATTGTCTCCGGCGCCCCCGCCGGCGGCGTGGCACCGGGCCAGCACTCGCTCGCGCAGCTGCTCTCGACCGCCGGAACCGAGTTCGCGCCGGCCGAGACGACCTGCGACGACGCCTGCTTCTGGCTCTACTCGTCGGGCTCGACCGGCGCGCCGAAGGGAACGGTGCACACGCAGTCGAGCCTGATCTCGACGGCCGAGCTCTACGCGAAGCCGATCCTCGGCATCCGCGAGGACGACGTCGTCTTCTCGGCGGCGAAGCTGTTCTTCGCCTATGGCCTCGGCAACGGCCTCACGTTTCCGATGGCGGTCGGCGCCACGGCGGTGCTGATGGCCGAGCGGCCCACGCCCGCAGCGGTGTTCGCGCGTCTCGTGAAGCACCAGCCGACGATCTTCTACGGCGTCCCCACGCTCTTCGTCGCCGCTGCTGGCGAGCCCCGATCTGCCGGCGCGCGGCGCGCTGAAGATGCGCGTGTGCACGTCGGCCGGCGAAGCGCTGCCCGCGGACATCGGCAAGCGCTGGACCGATCACTTCGGGGTCGAGATCCTCGACGGCCTCGGCTCCACCGAGATGCTGCACATCTTCCTGTCCAACCGCCCGGGCGCCGTGCGCTACGGCACGAGCGGCACGCCCGTTCCCGGCTACGATCTGCGCATCGTCGGCGACGACGGCCACGCGGTCGCGCAGGGCGAAGTCGGCGAGCTGCAGGTGAGCGGCCCGACGGCGGCGATGGCCTACTGGAACAACCGGGAGAAGACCCGCAGCACGTTCCAGGGGCCGTGGACGCGCAGCGGCGACAAGTACTCGATCGACGCCGACGGCTATTACGTCTACGCCGGGCGCACCGACGACATGCTGAAGGTCGGCGGCATCTACGTGTCGCCGATCGAGGTGGAGTCGGCGCTGATCACGCATCCGGCGGTGCTGGAAGCGGCGGTGATCGGCAAGGCGGACGAGGAGAAGCTGGTGAAGCCGGTCGCGTACGTGGTGCTGAAGAGCGGGATGCAACCCACCGACGCGCTGGCCGAGGAGCTGCGGCAGCACGTGAAGAACCGGCTCGCGCCGTACAAATACCCGCGCTGGATCGAGTTCATCGACGAGCTTCCCAAGACCGCAACGGGTAAGATTCAGCGTTTCAAGCTGCGGGCGAAGGCAGCCTGAGCCATTTCGAGCGGCAGCCTGCCGGCGAGGCGGGCCGCCGGTACCGCATCACCCAGCCACAGGAGGAGCTTTTCATGAAGCAGGTTCTCAACTCGTTGCGCCGCGCCGGCGCGCTCGCCGCGGTCGCGGCCGCGGCCGGGCTGCTGCTGCCCGCGGCGCCGGCGCTCGCCCAGCAGGGCAAGCTCAAGGTCGGCCTGATGCTGCCCTATACCGGCACCTACGCGGCGCTGGGCAATGCGATCACCAACGCGTTCAAGCTTGCCGTCGAGGAAAACGGCGGCAGGATCGGCGGCCGGGAGGTCGAGTATTTCGTCGTGGACGACGAATCCGATCCGGCGAAGGCGCCCGAGAACGCGAACAAGCTGATCAAGCGCGACAACGTGGACGTGATGGTCGGCACCGTGCACTCGGGCGTGGCGCTGGCGATGGCCAAGGTCGCGCGCGACAACAACACGCTGCTCATCATCCCCAACGCCGGCGCCGACGACATCACGGGGCCGCTGTGCGCCGCCAACATCTTCCGCACGTCGTTCTCGAACTCGCAGCCCGGCATCGCGATGGGCAAGGTGATGGCCGACCAGAAGAAGAAGACGGCGGTCACGATCACGTGGGACTACGCGGCCGGCAAGGAGTCGATCGGCGGCTTCAAGGAGACCTTCGAGGCGGGCGGCGGCAAGGTGGTGAAGGAGCTGTTCCTGCCGTTCCCGCAGGTCGAGTTCCAGCCGCTGCTGACCGAGATCGCCTCGCTCAAGCCGGATGTCGTCTACGCATTCTTCGCCGGCGGCGGCGCCGTCAAGTTCGTCAAGGACTATGCGGCGGCGGGCCTGCCGAAGACGATCCCGCTGGTCGGACCGGGGTTCCTCACCGACGGCACGCTCGAAGCCCAGGGCGAAGCGGCGCAGGGCATGCTGACGACGCTGCACTACGGCGACGGCCTCAAGAATCCGAAGAACGACGCGTTCCGCGCCGCGTACATGAAGGCCTACAAGGTCGAGCCCGACGTCTACGCCGTGCAGGGCTACGACGCGGCGCAGCTCCTCATCACCGGCATGAACGCGGTCAAGGGCGACACCACGAAGCGCGCGGACCTCGTCAAGGCGATGGCCGCGGCCAAGCTCGACAGCCCGCGTGGATCGCTGGCGCTCAACGTCGGCCACAACCCGATCCACGACATCTACCTGCGCAAGGTCGAGGGCAAGGAGAACAAGGTGGTCGGCGTCGCGGTGAAGAACCTGACCGACCCGCCGCGCGGCTGCAAGCTCTGACGTCGTACAATTCACGGCGGGCGTAGCCCGGGTTGAGCGAATGCGAAACCCGGGTGGGCGCGGCAACGGCCACGGCAGCCCCGGGTTTCGCCGTTGGCTCAACCCGGGTCAAATGGGTCAAATGGGGTCAGGTCCAATTTGCGGCCCGGTCCGGGATCGCGTCATGTATCTGACCCCAAATTGGACCTGACCCCATTTGACCGTGGACATCTACTCCCTCCTCATCCAGTTACTGAACGGCATCCAGTACGGGCTGCTGCTGTTCCTGGTCGCGAGCGGCCTCACGCTCATCTTCGGCATCATGGGCATCATCAACCTGGCCCATGGCAGCTTCTACATGATCGGCGCGTACATGGCGTTCTCGCTGTCGACGCTGACGGGCAACCTGTTCGTCGCCATCGTCGTCGGCATCGTCCTGTCCGTCATCCTCGGCGTCTTTCTCGAGTGGGCGCTGTTCTCGCACCTCTACAAGCGGGACCACCTCGAGCAGGTGCTGCTCACCTACGGCCTCATCCTGGTGTTCGAGGAGCTGCGCAGCCTGATCGTGGGCAACGACGTGCACGGCGTCACGGTGCCGGCGATCTTCAACTGGTCGATCCCGCTGACGCAGACGCTGTCGTATCCGGTCTACCGGCTGTTCATGTCCGGGGTGTGCATCGTGCTCGCCGTGCTGCTCTACCTGCTGATCGCGAAGACGCGCATCGGCATGATGATCCGCGCGGGCGCGTCGAACCGCGAGATGGTGCAGTCGCTGGGGCTCAACATCAACCTCGTCTACCGCCTCGTGTTCGCGCTGGGCGTTGCGCTGGCGGCGTTCGCGGGGATGCTCGCGGCGCCGGTCTCGTCCGTCTATCCCGGCATGGGCACCGGCGTGCTGATCATCTGCTTCGTCGTCGTGGTGATCGGCGGCATCGGCTCGATCTGGGGCGCGCTGGTGGCGTCGCTGCTGATCGGCCTCGCCGACACCTTCGGCAAGGTGCTGATCCCGCAGGCGGCCGGCGTCACCGTCTACCTGCTGATGGCGGCGATCCTGCTGTGGCGGCCGGAAGGCCTGTTCCGGCGCGTCTGACCGCGTGAACTCGACGCGCGCGCCGGCGGCTCCCGGCAACCGAAAGCGGATCGCCCTCCTGGCGGCGCTCGCGCTGCTCGCGCTGTTCCCGTTCGCCGGCGCGACCTTCTACACCGAGCTCGTCACCAAGGTGATGATCCTCGCGATCTTCGCGCTGTCGCTCGATCTGCTGGTCGGCTACACGGGGCTGGTCTCGTTCGGGCACGCCGCGTTCTACGGCGTGGGCGCGTACGCGCTGGGATTGATGGCGCCGAAGTACGAGGCGGCCAACCTGTGGCTGACGCTGCCGGCGGCGATCGGCTTCGCGGCGCTCTCGGCGCTCGTCGTCGGCGCGTTCGTCGTCCGCGTGAAGGGCATCTACTTCATCATGGTCACCCTCGCGTTCGCGCAGATGTTCTACTTCGTGTTCCACGACACGAAGTTCGGGCGCGGCTCCGACGGCATCAGCATGAACTTCAAGCCGGTGGCGGCGATCGGCGCCTACACGCCGTTCGACCTCGCCAACGCGATGCACGTCTACTATTTCGTGCTGGCGATGATGGTGGTGGTCTTCCTCTTCCTGCGCGTGCTGCTCAAGTCGGCGTTCGGGCGCGCGCTGCAGGGCATCCGCAGCAACGAGCACCGGATGCGCTCGCTCGGCTACCCGGTCTACTGGTACAAGCTCGCGAGCTTCACGCTGGCGGGCGCGCTGGCCGGGCTCGCCGGCTACCTGTCCGCGCTGCAGTTCGGCTTCGTCAATCCGGAGCTGCTGTCGTGGCACCAGTCGGGCAACGTGCTGCTGATGCTGATCCTGGGCGGCACCGGCAGCCTCTACGGCGCGGTCGCCGGCGCGTTCGTGTTCGTCGCGCTGCAGGAAGTCTACTCGTCGGTCACCACGCACTGGCAGCTGCTGCTGGGCGGCACGATCATCCTGCTGGTGATCTTCCTGCCGGGCGGGCTCGCCAGCATCGCCGGGATGTTCAAGCGCAGCGTGGTGGGGGAGACCGAGGATGAGTGACGCGATCCTCGCGACGCACGGCCTGTCGCGCCGTTTCGGCGGCCTGATGGCCGTCGGCGACGTCGCCCTCGAGCTGCACACGGGCCGCCTGCACGCGGTGCTCGGACCGAACGGCGCCGGCAAGACCACGCTGATCAACCTGATTTCCGGCGACCTGACCGCCACCGCCGGGTCGATCCGCTACAAGGGCGGCGACATCACGCGCTACAGCCCGGACCGGCGCTCGCGCGTCGGCATCGGGCGCAGCTACCAGAAGACCAACATCTTTCCGGGCTTCACCGCGTTCGAGAACTGCCGGCTCGCGGCGCAGTCGCGCGCGCCACGCGTGTGGCGCGTGTTCGCCGACGCCGCGGCGTACGCTCCGGTGTGCAGGGCCGCGGAGCGCGCGCTGATCGCGGCGGGTCTCGCCGCGAGCGGCGACCGCGTCGCGTCCACGCTGTCGCACGGCGAGCAGCGGCAGCTGGAGATCGCGATGGTGCTGGCCACGGCGCCGAAGGTGCTGCTGCTCGACGAGCCGCTCGCCGGGATGGGCGCCGAGGAGGCGCAGCGGATGGTCGCGCTGCTGAAGACGCTCGCGCGCGAGCACGCGATCCTGCTGGTCGAGCACGACATGGACGCGGTGTTCGCGGTCGCCGACGTCATCACCGTCATGGTGAACGGCCAGGTGCTGGAAAGCGGGGCGCCGGCGCAGATCCGCGCGAGCCCCGCGGTGCGGCGCGCCTACCTGGGCGAGGACGACGCCGACGACGCCGGCGCCGGGCAGGGCAGGGCCGCGCCGTGAGCGAAGCGCTGCTGGAAGCCCGCGAGCTGCACGCCTATTACGGGACCAGCCACGTCCTGCACGGTGTCGATTTCCGCATCGATCGCGGCGAGACGGTCGGCCTCATGGGCAGGAACGGCATGGGCAAGAGCACGCTCATCCGCAGCATGCTGGGGCTCGTCAAGCCGCGCCACGGCGAAGTGTGGGTCTGCGGAACGCCGATGACCGGGGCCGAGCCGTATCTCGTCGCCCGCCAGGGCATCGCCTACGTGCCGGAGGGCCGCGGCATCTTCCCGAACCTCACCGTGCAGGAGAATCTGGTCATGGCGGCGCGCGCCGGCCCGGACGGTCGCCGGGAGTGGACGTTCGAGCGCGTGCTGGCGACGTTCCCGCGGCTCGCGGAGCGGCTCGCCAACGGCGGCTGGCAGCTCTCGGGCGGCGAGCAGCAGATGCTCACGATCGGGCGCGCGCTGATGACCAACCCGGACCTGCTGATCCTCGACGAGGCGACGGAAGGCCTCGCGCCGCAGATCGCGAAGGAGATCTGGCGCATCATCAACGACATCCGCGGGCACGGCATCGCGACGCTGATCGTCGACAAGAACTACGCGGCGGTCACGGCGATCGCCAACCGCAACGTGATCCTGGTCAAGGGGCGGGTGGTGTTCGACGGCGACGGCAGGACGCTGCTGGCGCAGCCGGACGTCCTGCACAAGCATCTTGGCGTGTGACCTGCACCGTAGCGCGACGTTCACCGCAGCCCGGCGGACCGTAGCCCGGCGTTGAGCGCAGCGAAACCCGGGTGGGCGGGGCAATGGCCGCGGTTGCCCCGGGTTTCGCTCCGCTCAACGCCGGGCTACGCATCGAGGTGACCTCCACCGATATTCCGAATGCCGTTCATCGACATCCGCAACCGCCGCCTCGAGTACGAGCGCATCCAGGTCGCGCCGCCCGGCCGCCCCACGCTCGTCTTCCTGCACGAGGGCATCGGCTCCGTTGCGATGTGGCGCGATTTCCCGAACCGCGTGGCGCATGCCACCGGCTGCGACGCGCTCGTCTATTCGCGCTACGGCTACGGCAAGTCCGAGCCGCTGCACGAAGCGCGCACCGCCCGCTACATGCACGACGAGGCTCTTCTCGTCCTGCCGGACCTGCTCGACCGGCTGGCGCTCGACCGGCCGATCCTGGTCGGGCACAGCGACGGCGCCTCGATCGCGCTGATCCACGCGGGCGGCGCCGCCCGCCCGGTGGCGGGCCTCGTCGCCATGGCGCCGCACGTGCTGGTCGAGGACATTTCGATCGCGAGCATCGAAGCGGCGAAGCGGGCCTACGAGACCACGGACCTGCGCGGGAAGCTCGGCCGCCATCACGCCGACGTCGACTCCGCGTTCTGGGGCTGGAACCGGATCTGGCTGGCTCCCGAATTCCGGGCGTGGAACATCGAGGAATACCTGCCGTGCATCGCCTGTCCCGTCCTCGCGATCCAGGGCGAGGACGACGAGTATGGAACGATGGAGCAGCTGCGGCGCATCGGCGCGCAGGTCGCCGACGCCGAGCTGGTCGGGCTCGCGGACTGCCGGCACTCGCCGCACAAGGACCAGCCCGGCGCGGTGATCGACGCCATCACCCGCTTCGTCGATCGCGTCACCGGCCGCGCCGGGGCGATCGTCCGCGAGCAGCGCACGGAGGACTGAACCGATGACAACGCAGGACCAGGGTCCCTTCGACGGCGGCTGCACCTGCCGCGCCGTGCGCTACCGCATGACGACGCGCCCGCTGTTCGTGCACTGCTGCCATTGCCGCTGGTGCCAGCGCGAGACGGGATCCTCGTACGCGCTCAACGCGATGATCGAGGCCGATCGCGTGCAAGTGCTGGCCGGCGATGTCGACGTGGTCGATACGCCGTCGAACAGCGGCAAGGGCCAGAGGATCGCGCGCTGCCCGGTGTGCCGCATCGCCGTCTGGAGCAACTATGCCGGCGCCGGCGATGCGGTGCGCTTCGTGCGCGTGGGCACGCTCGACGAACCGGACCGCCTGCCGCCCGACATCCACATCTTCACCGCGTCGAGGCAGCCGTGGGTGGTTCTCCCGCCCGGGATGCCCGCGGTTGAGGAGTACTACCGCAGCGCGGACTACTGGCCGGCGGCGAGCCTCGAGCGCCGCGCCGCGCTGCTCGCCAAAGCATCGCGTCCCTGACGGCGGATCCCGGGCCAGATCACGGCACGACGGATCGCGGCGACAGGGGCGATGCGACGCCCCGCTGCTGCCGCTCGATGAGCCGCAGCATCGTCGCCAGCGTGATCGACCGAAAGGTCGCCTTGGCGATCTCGTCGATCTCGGACAGCACGGCGCCGAGCGCCTGACCCACCGGCGTGCGCTCGCCGGGCTCGCGCCGCTCGTCGTCGGGCGCGGCAAACTCCTCGAACATCTCGATCACGTCCATCAGCGTGAGCCGCCGGGCATTGCCGGCGAACCGGTAGCCGCCGCCGACGCCGCGCACCGACTCGACCAGCCCGGCGCGCGCGAGCTCGGAGAGCACCTTGGCGAGATGGTGCGGCGATACGCCGTACTTGCCGGCGATCTCGGCGGCCGAGATATGGCGCGTCGGGTCGGTCGCGAACTCGAGCACGCTGTAGAGCGCGAGGCGCGTGTTCTTCTGCAGCTTCATCGCCGGGCCTCGATCGCCCTGCCGCGCCGCGCGTCAGTCCATGGCATCGAGATCCATCTCCAGCGGGATGAACGGCCCGGTCATCATGCCCTGGCTGCGGAAGAAGGACAGCACGATGTTGTTGTCGCGTGCGAGCATCGTGCGCACCTTGGCCACGCCGGCGCGGCGGAACCCCGCGCAGATCGCCGCCAGCAGGCGCGTGCCGGTGCCGGCGAGGCGGGCCTCCGGATGGACGTCGATCGCGAACACCCAGCCGCAGGGCGGCGCGCCGAACTCCCAGTCGCGCACCTCGCCGATGACGAAGCCGACGACGCGGCCGCCGGCGTCCGCGACCAGGAACTGGCGCTCGGCCCGCAGCGAAGCGCCGTAGCGCCGGTAGAGCGATTCCCAGTAGGCGCGCTTTTCCAGCCCGGTCACCCGCGCGTCCAGCGCGACGATCGAGTCGAGATCGCCCCGGCGCACGGGACGCACGACGGCACCGGCGGCCTCCGGCGGCGGGCTCGCGCGGGTTGCCTTGCTCGCCGGGCGCCCGGCTCGGGTGACGCTCAACGTGGGCGTTCCACAGGAAATATGACGTACATCAATTCAATAAACGCATTCCGATGCCAGATTAGCCGGTAATCGGCGAAGGCTCAACCTTTTCCGGCGCGCGACCACCACCGAGAGAGTGCGCGCGCCGTGCCGCGATCCCGCGTCCGCGGGCCCACAGGAGGACCGGATGAAGGCTTCACTCGCAGCAGGCGTGACTTCCGCCTCGACGCTCGTCGTCGATCGCGACCGCACCATCGGTTTCATGGGCGAGAAGGCGCGGGTCTACGCGACGCCGATGCTGGTGCGCGACATCGAGATGGCCTGCCGCGACCTGCTGCTGCAGCACCTCGATCCCGGCGAGGATTCGGTGGGCACGCGCGTCGAGCTCGATCACCTGGCGGCGACGCTGCTCGGCATGCGCGTCGAGCTCGCCGTCACCGTGGCTTCGATCCAGGGTCGCGCCGTCACGCTCGACGTCAGCGGCCGCGATACGCTCGACCTCATCTGCAAGGGCCGGCACACGCGCTTCGTCGTCGACGTCAAGACCACCGAGGCGCGTCTCGCCGCCAAGGCGCAGAAGGCCGGGCTCGCGCTCGCATGAGCCACCCGGCAAAGCCGGTGCAAGGAGGCGACCTGGCATGAGCCTCGGGGCCACCGAAACGCGGCGCGTGCCGACGTACTGCTACCAGTGCGTCGCCGGCCCCGATCTGCTGACCGTCAAGGTGGTCGATGGCGTGGCCACGGAAGTCGAGCCCAACTTCTGCGCCGCGCACGTTCACCCGGGCGGCGGCCGCGTCTGCGTCAAGGCGTTCGGCCTCGTGCAGAAGACGTACAACCCGAACCGGGTGACGACCCCGATGAAGCGCACCAACCCGAGGAAGGGGCGCGCGGAGGATCCCGGCTTCGTGCCGATCACCTGGGACGAGGCGCTCGACCTCGTCGCGGCGCAGTTGAACCGGCTGCGCGCCGAGGGCCTGGCCGACGCGTCCGGCTACCCGCGCCTCGCCGTGAGCCTCGGCGGCGGCGGCACGCCGCAGTCGTACATGGGCACCTTCCCCGCATTTCTCGCGGCGTGGGGCGCCGTCGACATGGGCTTCGGCTCGGGGCAGGGGGTGAAGTGCTACCACTCCGAGCACCTGTACGGCGAGTACTGGCACCGGGCGTTCACGGTGTCTCCCGACACGCCGCTGTGCGACTACCTCATCTCCTGCGGCGCCAACGTCGAAGCGTCGGGCGGCGTGGTCGGGGTGTGGCGGCACGCCGAGGCGCGCGCCCGCGGCATGAAGCGCGTGCAGGTCGAGCCGCACCTGTCGGTCACGGGCGCGTGCTCCGCCGAGTGGGTGCCGATCAAGCCGAAGACCGACGCCGCTTTCCTCTACGCGCTGATCCACGTGCTGCTGCACGAGGTGCCGCGCGAGCGGCTCGACGTGGCATTCCTCGGCCGCTACACGGCTTCGCCCTATCTCGTCGGAGCCAACGGCTTCTACCTGCGCGACCGCGCCACGGCCAAGCCGCTGGTCTGGGACGACGTGCGCGGAGCCGCCGTGCCGTTCGACACCGCAGGCATCCGCGAAGCGCTGGAGGGCCGGCACGTGGCCGACGCGATCGAGACCGGCGCCGACGGAATCGCGCTCGCCGACGGCGCGCTCGAAGGCGAGACCGCGTTCGCGAAACTGGTCGCGCACGTCGCGCCCTACACGCCGGAGTGGGCGGCGGCGATCGCCGACGTGCCGGCCACGACGATCCGGCGCATCGCGCACGAGTTCATCGACCATGCGCGGGTAGGCGAGACCATCGAGATCGAGGGCGTGCGCCTTCCGTATCGCCCGGTTGCGGTGAGCCTCGGCAAGACGGTGAACAACGGCTGGGGCGGCTACGAATGCGTGTGGGCGCGCACCGTGCTGGCGGCGCTGGTCGGCGGTCTCGAGGTTCCGGGCGGAACGCTCGGCACCACCGTGCGCCTCAACCGCCCGCAGATCGACCGCCTGCAGAGCGTGCAGCCGGGCCCCGACGGGTTCATGGCCAATCCGCTCAATCCGACCGACAAGGCGCATTGGTCGCCGAACCCCAACATCCGCAACGCCTACCGGACCATGGTGCCGCTGGCGGGCGACGGTCCGTGGAGCCAGGCGCTGGGCCCGACGCATTTCTCGTGGATGTTCATGGACGAGACGCCGGAGGGCCTGCCGCGGGTGATGCCGCCCGACGTGTGGATCCTCTACCGCACCAACCCGGCGATCTCGTTCTGGGACACGGCCGCCATCGGCGAGAAGATGGCGCGCTTTCCGTTCGTGGTGGCGTTCGCGTACACGAAGGACGAGACGAACCACTACGCCGACGTGCTGCTGCCGGACGCGACCGATCTCGAGAGCCTGCAGCTGATCCGCATCGGCGGCTCGAAGTACGTCGAGCAGTTCTGGGACCGGCAGGGATTCGCGCTGCGCCAGCCCGCGGTGAGTCCGCGCGGCGAGGCGCGCGACTTCACCGACATCGCCACCGAACTCGCGCAGCGCACCGGGCTGCTCGCGACGTACAACGCGTCGATCAACAAGGGCGCCGGCGGCGTGCCGCTCAGGGGCCCGCACGGCGACTTTTCGCTCGCCGTCGAGGTGAGCCACTCGCGCGAGGAGATCTGGGATGCCGTCTGCCGCGCCGCCAGCGCGGAGCTCACCGACGGTGCCGAGGTGCACGACCTCGCGTGGTGGAAGGAGAACGGCCTCGCGACCCGCCGCTTTGCGCGCACCGACTGGTACCTGTACCCGACGCTGGTGGAGAAGGGCCTGCGCTTCGAGCTGCCGTACCAGGAGCGGCTGATGCGCGTGGGCGTGGAGCTCGGCCGCCGCCTGCACGAGCACGGCATGAACTGGTGGGACAAGCAGCTGGCGGAGTACCAGGCGCTGCCGGTGTGGAAGGACTTCGGTGCGCCGTGGGTGGCCTCGCTCGAGAAGGCCGGCGGCGCGCCCGCCGATTATCCCTTCTGGCTGCTGACCGCGCGCAGCATGCAGTACGCGTGGGGCGGCAACGTCGGCATGCAGCTGATGAAGGAGGTCGCCGACAACGTCGCCGGCCACCGCGGCGTGATCATCAACACGCAGGCGGCCTCGCGGCTCGGCATCGCCGACGGCGACCAGGTCGTCATCGCGACGCCGCAGCGCCAGGTGAGCGGCCGCGCGGTGCTGCGGCAGGGCATCCGCCCGGATACCTTGCTGATGATCGGCCAGTTCGACCACTGGGCCACGCCCTACGCCAAGGATTTCGGCGTGCCGAGCATGAACTCGCTCGCCGACATGTCGATGGACCTGACGGACGCCACCGGCTCCGGCGCCGACATCGTGCGCGTCAAGGTTGCTCCGGCGAAGGGGGCGCGCGCATGACGCGTTGGGCGATGACCGCGGACCTGCGCCGCTGCGTGGGCTGCCAGACGTGCACGGCCGCCTGCCGCCACGCCAATGCGACGCCGCCCGGCGTGCAGTGGCGGCGGGTGATCGACATGGAGTTCGGCGAGTACCCGGACGTGCAGCGCGCGTTCGTGCCCGTCGGCTGCCAGCACTGCGCCGACCCGCCGTGCATGGACGTCTGCCCGACCACGGCGACCCGGAAGCGCGACGACGGCATCGTCACCATCGACTACGACCTGTGCATCGGCTGCGCGTACTGCGCGGTCGCGTGTCCGTACCAGGCGCGCTACAAGACGCAGAAGGCGCTGTTCGCGTACGGCAAGGCGACCGAGAGCGAAGCCAGCCGCCACGACGACGCGCGGCTCGCGGTCGCCACCAAGTGCACGTACTGCGTCGACCGCATCGACGCGGGCCTCGAGAAGGGATTGCGCCCCGGCGTCGATCCGGAGGCGACACCGGCGTGCGTCAACGCGTGCATCTCGGGCGCCCTCGCGTTCGGCGACCTCGACGACCGGCAGAGCAACGTGTCGCAGCTGCTCGACCGGACGCAGCATTTCCGCATGCACGAGGAGCTCGGCACCGGCCCCGGGTTCTATTACCTTTGGGACAAGGTGCCGTGAGACCCGCGATGCACGAGCCTGGCGCGGTCCGAGTAGCCCGGGTTGAGCCGAAAGCGAAACCCGGGACCATCGGGGCCATGGCTACGGCCACCCGGGTTTCGCTGGCGCTCAACCCGGGCTACGCCGTTGTCGAACAAGGCGCCGCAACCGCAGACCCGGGCGGACGACCATGAGCTTCGGACCCAACCCCTGGCAGCAGACGAGCTGGGACGCGCGCGCGGCCGGCAACTTCATGTGCGGCGGGGCGGGTGCCGGGCTGCTCGTGTTCACCGCGCTCGCGGGGGCGAGCGGGCCGGCGCTGACGGGCCTCGTCCTGGCCGGGCTCGCTCTGGTCGGCCTCGGCCTGTTCTGCGTGTTTCTCGAAACGGGAAGACCGCTGCGCGCGATCAACGTCCTGATCAATCCCCGCACGTCGTGGATGTCGCGCGAGGCGCTCACCGCAGCGGCGCTGTTCACCGCCGGCGGCGCGGTCGCCCTCGGCTGGTCGAGCAACGCGTGGCTCGCGGCGGCGCTGGCGCTGGTGTTCGTCTATTGCCAGGCGCGCATGCTGCGCGCGGCCAAGGGCATCCCGGCGTGGCGCGATCCGGCGATCGTGCCGCTCATCGTCGGCACCGCGCTGTGCGAGGGCGGCGGCCTGTTCCTGCTCGCGCTCCCGCTGCACGGCGCCGGCACGGTGTGGCTGCTCGCCATCTTCGGCTTGCTGCTGGTCGCGCGCCTGCTGGCCTGGATTTCGTACCGTCGGCGGCTCGCCGGCGCGCTCGCGCGCGGCGCCGCCGCAGCGCTCGACGGCGCGGGACGGCTGCTCCAGGTCGCGGGCACTGCGGTGCCCCTCGCGCTCGTCGCGCTGATCGCCGTCGGCGGGATTTCCGGCGACGCGATCGCGCTGTTCGCGGCGATCGCCGGGCTGCTCGCGGCCGGCGCCGGCGCGTACCTCAAGTTCACGCTCGTCACCCGGGCGGGCTTCAACCAGGGGTTTGCGCTCACGCACCTTCCGGTGCGCGGGCAGCCGCGATAGGAGGGGCGCATGGGCGCAACGACGACCGCGGAAGTCGGCGCCGCGCCGCGCTTCCACCTGCATCCGGAGGTCGAGGCGATGCCGCGCGAGCGGCTCGCCGCACTGCAGGCCGAGCGCCTGCGGGCCACCGTCCGCAATGCGTACGCCAACGTGCCGCTGCATCGCGCGCGGCTCGATGCGGCAGGCGTCAAGCCCGACGACATCCGCAGCGCGGCCGACGTCCGCCTGCTGCCGTTCACGCTGAAGACCGATCTGCGCGACCACTACCCGTTCGGCATGTTCGCCCGGCCGCGCGGCGAGCTCGCGCGCCTGCACGCGTCGTCGGGTACCACCGGGCGGCCGACCGTGGTGGGCTACACGGCGGGGGACATCGACACCTGGTCCGACCTGATGGCGCGCTCGCTGGCGGCGGCGGGAGCGCGGCGCGGCGACGTCGTCCACAACGCCTACGGCTATGGCCTGTTCACCGGCGGCCTGGGCGCGCACTACGGGGCCGAGCGCCTCGGCGCGGTCGTCGTGCCGATGTCGGGCGGCGCAACCGAGCGGCAGATCGCGCTGATCGTCGATTTCGGCGCCCGCGTGCTGTGCGCGACGCCGTCGTATGCGCTCGCCATCGCCGAGCTCGCCGAGCAGCAGGGCGTGGACCTGCGCAAGAGCGCGCTCGAGGTCGGACTGTTCGGCGCCGAGCCGTGGAGCGAGGCGATGCGCCGCGAGGTCGAGGCGCGGCTGGGACTGCGCGCGGTCGACATCTACGGCCTGTCCGAGATCATGGGCCCGGGCGTGGCGTGCGAATGCGAATGCCAGGCCGGCCTGCACGGCTGGGAGGACCACTTCCTCTTCGAGGTGATCGACCCCGAGACGGGCGCCCCGGTGCCTGACGGCGATGCCGGCGAGCTCGTGATCACGACGCTCACCAAGGAGGCGCTGCCGATGCTGCGCTACCGCACGCGCGACGTGACGAAGGTCACCACCGCCGCGTGCGACTGCGGCCGCACGCACCTGCGCATCCTGCGCATCACCGGCCGCAACGACGACATGCTGATCATCCGCGGCGTCAACGTGTATCCGTCGCAGGTCGAGGCGGTGCTGGTCGGGCTGCCCGACATCGCGCCGCATTACCAGCTCGTCGTCGAGCGGCGCGGCAGCCTCGATCACGTCACCGTCGAGGTGGAGGCCTCCACGGGCCTTCCCCACGACGCGTACGTTCCGGTCGCCCGCGCCGTGGCGCACCACATCAAGTCGCTGATCGGCATCACCACCGACGTCGTCGTCAAGCACCCCGGGGAGATCCCGCGCTCGCAGGGCAAGGCCGTGCGCGTGCGCGACCTGAGGCCGAAGCCCGCCTGAGCGCCGCGCCCTGCGATCGCCGGGGCGCGGCGCCGCCGGTTGATCCGGATCAAGGGCCCCGGACGGCCGGGCAATGTATTCTGGTATCCGAGTACCATTATTGGTGGGCGGATGAGATTTCTTCGGGCGACGAGCCGCAGGCTCGACGACGGGTCCGGCCGCGAGCTCGCATTCGCGTGCGCGGCCGGCTGACGACAGCTCTTGGGAGGACGCATGGAAGCCCTTGCCGCACCGGACATTGCCGTTCGCGCGTTGACCGCCGACGACCTCGACGCGGTCGTCGCCATCGACGCCACCATCGAAGGGCGCTCGCGCCGCGATTACTTCGCGCGCCGCCTGGCCGCGGCCGTGCGCGAGCCGAAGCTCCACGCGCAGCTCGCGGCAGGCGACGGACGGGGCCTAGCCGGCTACATTCTCGCCCGCGTGCTCGAGGGCGAGTTCGGCCGCAGCGAGCCGGGGCTGCGCCTCGAAGTCGTAGGCGTGAGTGCCGACGCGCAGGGCAGGGGCATCGGCCGGCAGCTCTTCGACGGCCTCGCGCACTGGGCGCGGCGCCACGGCATCCGCGACCTGCGCACGCAGGCCGCGTGGAACGACCACCGGATGCTGCGCTGGCTCGACGCGATGGGGTTCGCGCTCGCGCCGAACCACGTCGTCGACTGCGCGGTCAACGGCGGCGAATACACGCCCGAGCGCGACGATCCCGTGTCGCTGCCCGACGGCGCCGGGCCCGCCAACGAGATCGACTACGGCGGGCGGCCCGACAACGACTTCGAGCGCCTCGCCCGCGACAACGCCGACGTGCGCGCGATGACCGCCGCCGACCTCGCGGACATCGTGCGCATCGACCGCGTGATCACCGGCCGCGACCGCGCCGTGTACATGAAGCACAAGCTGAACGAGACGACGGTCGATTCGGCGATCCGCGTCTCGCTGACCGCGCGGCTCGACGGCGCCATCGTCGGCTTCATGATGGCGCGCGCGGACCTCGGCGATTTCGGGCGCACCGAGCCCGTTGCCGTGATCGACACCCTCGGCGTCGATCCGGGCTATGCGCATCGCGGCGTGGGCCACGCGCTGCTGTCGCAGCTCGTGGCCAACCTGGGCGCGCTGCGGATCGAGCGCGTGGAAACCGTCGTCGCGCCGCGCGACCTCGGGCTCCTCGGCTTTCTCTACAGCGCCGGCTTCGCGCCGTCGCAGCGGCTCGCGTTCCTGCGGCGGCTGGATAAGTAGTGTCTGACCCTACTTTCCATGGCGGTTCGAGAGCAGATACCCCGATCCAGGCGAAAGTAGTGTCTGACCCTACTTATCCGGACGATGACGCGATCCGCGAGGCGCTGCGGCAGGTCGACGATCCGGAGGCCGGCATGAACATCGTCGACCTCGGCCTCGTCTACGGCATCGACGTCGCGGATGGCGCGGTGCGCGTCGACCTGACGATGACGACCGCCGCCTGCCCGATGGCGGACATGATCGTCGACCAGGTGCGCGGCGTCGTGGCCGCGACCGTCCCGCCGGGGACCGCGGTCGACGTGCAACTGGTGTGGGACCCGCCGTGGACGCCGGAGCGGATGACGGGAATCGCCAGGGAGCATTTCGGCTGGTCGTCGTGATCGCCCTGTGGCGCCTGCCGCTGCTCGTGCTCGGCTTCGGCAGCCTCGTCGTGGGCACCGGCGCCGGGCTTGCCCGGTTCGGCTGGAGCGTGCCTGCCGTGGCCGCTGCCGCATCAAGCCTGCACGGCCCGCTGATGATCTGTGGATTCTTCGGCGTCGTGATCGCGCTGGAGCGCGCCGTCGCCATCGGTCGCCCGTGGGCGTATGCGGCCCCGCTGTTCGCAGGGTTCGCAGGCCTCGCGGCAGTGATCGGCGCGACAGCGGTCGCCGCGTGGCTGTTCGTTGCCTCCAGCCTCGTCTTCCTGGCGGCGTCGGCCGATGTCTTTCGCCGCCAGACGGCGCTGTTCACCTTCACGATGGCGCTGGGCGCGCTGTGCTGGGCGGTCGGCAACGCGCTGTGGGCCGCCGGCGCGCCCGTGCACGGGATCGTCGGCTGGTGGCTCGCGTTCCCGATCCTGACCATCGCCGGCGAGCGCCTCGAGCTGTCGCGCTTCATGCCGCCGTCGCCCCTCGCAAAGCGCGCGTTCGCGGGCATCCTGGTCGCGATCGGCGCCGGCCTCGCCGGCTTGCGCACCTCGTGGGGCCCCGCGGCGTTTGCGCTGGGACTCCTCGCGCTGTCCTTGTGGCTGTTCAAGCAGGACATCGCCCGCCGCACGGTTCGCGGCAAGGGCCTCACGCGTTTCATCGCGGCATGCCTGCTGTCGGGTTACGCGTGGCTCGCCGTCGGCGCCGCGACGATCCTCGCCGCCGGCAGTCTCGCACCGGGGTCAGCGGCGTACGATGCGGCGCTGCACGCGCTGGCGCTGGGCTTCGTGTTCTCGATGGTGTTCGGCCATGCGCCGATCATCCTGCCGGCGGTGCTGCGCGTCGCGGTGCCCTACCATCCATCGTTCTACGTGCCGCTCGTCATCCTGCATGGGTCGCTCGTCCTGCGGTTGGCCGGAGACGCCGCGGGCGACTTCGACTGGACCCGCGCGGGTGGTCTGGGCAATGCGGTCGCGCTCGCGAGCTTCATCGTCGGCACGGCGAGCGCGGCCGTCCGCGGGGCACGGGCTCGTCCCGTGCAGCAGCCCTGAGCGGAAACGGGATCCGCTGCGCTGGACAGAGGGGCCGGTGGCCCTGCGTTCCGATCCGGATCGCGCGCTCGCGCCGCGACGGCTTGCCGAATCCTGCGGCTTACCCTACGCTCACAACGAGGCCGCGGAATCTCCCGCCCATCCAATGACCGATCCTGCCTTTCCGGACGCCCTGCCGGCGCAGACGCGACTTCACTGGTACGTGATCGAGCGGGTGCTGGGCCAGGGCGGATTCGGGATCACCTACCTCGCGCGGGATACGAACCTCGACCAGGCGGTCGCGATCAAGGAGTACCTGCCGATCGAGGTCGCCACGCGACTGCCCGATGCGACGATACGCGCGCGCACCGGCGAGCTGCGCGACCGCTATCGCTGGGGCCTGGACCGTTTCATCCAGGAAGCGCGCACCCTCGCGCGCTTCGACCACCGCAATGTCGTGCGCGTGCACTCGGTGTTCGAGCTCAACGGCACCGCCTACATGGTGATGCGCTTCGAGAGCGGGGTCACCCTCGCCGCACTGCTCGACCGCCGCGGCACGCTGCCCGAGGACGAACTGCTGCGGATCATCCTGCCGGTGCTCGACGGCCTCGAGCTCGTGCATGGCGCCGGGTTCATCCACCGCGACATCACGCCGGACAACATCCACATCGGGGCCGACGGAACGCCGGTGCTGCTCGACTTCGGCTCGGCCCGGCAGGCGATCGGCGCGTCGCACACGCTCACGATCCTGGTGGCGCCGGGCTACGCGCCGTTCGAGCAGTATTACAGCGACTCCGGCAGTCAGGGCCCCTGGACCGACATCTACGGGCTCGGCGCGACGTGCTATCGCGCGATTGCCGGACGAGCGCCGCTCGACGCGGTGTCGCGCAGCAAGGGCGTCCTCGGCAGCACGCAGGATGGCATGGTGTCGGCGTCCATCATCGGCGCGGGGCGCTATTCGGGCCGCGTGCTGGCGGCGATCGACCATGCGCTTGCGTTCAGCGAAACAGATCGTCCGCAGAGCGTCGGCCAGTGGCGCCGCGAGCTCCTGGGCGAGCCCGTGGCGGGGGTCGCCGCGTCGAACCCGCCTCCGTCCATCGAAGACGCCGTGGCGGCGCCACTTGCGCACCCGCCCGCGTCCGCGTCGGGAGCGACGGCGGTCGCGACCGGACCGGAGGCGATTGCCGCGCCCACCGGGCCGACCGCACCCCCACCTGCGCGGCCGCCCATGGCGGCTGCAGGACAGCGCTCCGCGGTGCCGTGGCGCGGCCGCGGCGCGTGGTGGGTCGCCGGCGTCCTGCTCGCCGCGATCGCCACCGGCACCTACGTGGCGACGCAATGGAACGCCGAGACGCGGGACAAGATCGGCCGCCTGGAGGCGCAGATTCAGGAGAGCGAGCGCAGTGCGCAGCGTGCCGAGGCGGCGCGTGCCGAAGCCGACCGGGCCGCGGCGCGGAAAGCCGACGAGCAGGGGCGGCCGCGCCAGGAACAGGAGCGCGACGCGCGCATGCCCGAGGAAAGGATCCAGCCCGCAGCCGCGGGCCGCCGCGATGGCGAGGCGCGCGTGCAGGCGGTGGAGCAGGAGCCCCGCAAGAGTGCCGCGGCGAGCGTGGCGGTGGCGCGCGTGCCGGTGACCCGCCCGCAGCCCGCGGCCGCGCCGTCCGCCGGCGCGTCACCCACCGCGACCCGCGCGGTCGCGCCGGCGACTGCGGGCGCAGTCCTTCCGGCGGGCCCCGCGACAACCACGTCGGCAGGAAGCATTGCCGCCTCACCGGCAGGTGCCGTGCCCGCCTCACCGGCAGGCACCGGCGCGAGCTCGCCGACAGGCACGAGCGCCGGCGCGCCTGCAGCCAGTGCCGCTCCGGTGGCGCCGCTGCCGGCCTTGGCCGAGCCGCCGGCCGCGCCCGCGACGGCCCCGGCGGCCGGTGCGGAAACGCAGCGCCCGGCGGCCACCCCCGCCGAGCAGTTCGCGAGCGCCGAACGAACGCTGGCGTCCGGACGCAGCACCGATGCGATCGCGGCGCTCAAGGCGCTGGCCGACTCGGGCAATGTGCCGGCGCAGGTCCGGCTCGCCGACATCTATGCCGAAGGGAAGATCGCCGCGCGCGACGGCGCCGCCGCGGTGAGCTGGTACGAGAAGGCCGCGCTGCAGGGCGATACCGCGGCGCAGCTGAAGCTCGGCTCCATGTACGCCGGCGCATCGGGGGCGGGACGAAACAACAATCTCGCCTACGTCTGGTACGCGACCGCCGCGCGCCTCGGAGCGGCCGGGGCGCAAGCCGAGCGCGACCGGGTCGCCGCGCTGCTGCAGCCGGCGGAGCGGGCACAGGCGGACAAGCTCGTCGAGAGCAGGGTGGCGCGGATGCCGAAGAAGCCATGAAGGTCGAAGGAATGAAAGCGCGAACCGGCGCCGGGAATGCGCGCGGGTGGATCGCGCTGGCCGCAGCGCTGCTGCTCGCCTCCTGCGTGAGCCAGGAGACCAAGCGCGACGCGATCAACGACGTGAACGCCGAGTTCAGGGCCCAATACGAGGCGGTCCTCGCGAGGAGCGGCACACGTTCGTTCGAGGCAAGCCCCGAGACGGCGTTTGACGCCGTGAACGCGGCGCTCACGCGCCTCGGCCTCGTGATCGAGCAGCGCTCGCGCGCGCTGGGCTTCCTCAGCGCCGAAGCGCCGTCGCCGCGGCCCCTCGATCGCGCCGAATGGGATCGCGCCGCAGCCGTCGACCTGCCGCGGGCGCGCGCGATCCTCGGCCGGCACATCGGACCGCTCTCCGCCATGTTCAACTTCGAGCCGGAGGGGCTCGACACCGTCATCACCGCGACGGTCATCGAAGTGAGGGGGGGCTCGGAAATCTCGCTCACGATGCGCATGCGCGAAGTCGCCCCGCCGAAGCAGGACCTGCCCCGGCGCGAGTATCCGCCGCCCACCGCGGTGCAGGCGGGGCTCGAAAAGATCTGGGGCGCGGTGGATCGCGAAATCGCCGCCCGGAGGCGGTGATCGCCGCGGCGCCGGCGCCCGCTCAGGACGGCGGCGGCCGAAGCGCCGGCGCCTTCAGGCTCGCATAGAGCGCCTGAGTTTCCGGCGACGGCATCACGCGCAGCCGCGACGACAGCGTCACCCGCAGCCGCTCGTACGTCGCGGCCGCCTCGAGCGGGTCGCCGTTGCGCTGATGGCACTGCATGAGCGCCCGATACAGCGGCTCGCAGAGCTCGTCGGCTTCGATCGCCCGGAGCCAGCATTCGGCCGCCGCTGCCCGCGCACCTGCATCCTCGAGGCTGCGCGCGACGCGCGCCAGGAAACGCAGCATGCGGGCGCGCGCGTGTTCGCGGCGCGCGATGTAGCACGGCTGCTCCGCTTCGTCGGGCAGGAAAGGCCCCCGGTAGAGCGCCAGCATCTCGTCGAGGCATTCGTTCACCGGCGGTTCGCGCCCGCCGGCCGGCGCACCGCGCAGTGCGGTCTCGAGGTCGTTGCACAGCTGCTCGAGCGCCCAGGTGTCGACCCACACCAGGCCCCTGGCAAGCGTGAGCCGCCCGTCGCTGAGGACCAGGGCGTCGTCGTTCGCCAGCATGCGGCGCAGCCTGTGCAGCGTCGCGGTGAACGACTTTTGCGCGTAGTCGGCCTCCATGTGCGGCCATAGCGCATCGGCGAGCTGGTCGGCGCGCACCTCGTGCGAACCGAGCGCGACCAGCACCTTGAGCAGCTCCAGCGGGCGCCCGGGTCCTTTGCCGGCGAACTCGACCGGTGCGTCGTCGCGCGTCAGCCGGAACCCGCCGAACGTCGCAATCCTGAATGCCCAGGGCCACTGCCGGACGCGCAGCGGCGGAGACGCCGGTGTCAGGCTGGCGCCGCGCACCAGCGCGCGCGCGAACGCGGCCTCGCCGCCGTCGTCGAGCGCGACGACGCAGAGGTCGGCCAGCGCCTGCGCGCGCCACGTCGGCGGCAGCCCCAGGCCGTGTTCCCGCGCCAGGCGAAACGCGCCGCGTACGCCGTCGCGGGCGGCGCCGTCGTCGTTCGCCGCCAGCGCCGCCGCCGCGGCGGCGACTGCGGCGCCCGATCGCAGCCAGGGACTTCGCAGCCGTTGGGCGATCGCCTCCGCGCTGCGCAATTGCGCGTCCCCGCCGCGGCGGTCGCCTTCGCCGGAGAGCAGTTGCGAGAGCGCGATGCGGGCGAGGCATTCGAACCACGGAACGCCGGCCTCCACGGCGACTGCCAGCGCGGTCCGGGCCTCCCGTTGCGCGCCGACGACATCGCCGGCGAGCGTCGCGAGCCAGCCGCGCGCATAGTGCGCGCACGCGCGGTCGCCACGCCGCGGCGGCGGCTCCGTGGTCTGCAGGCGCTCGAGGTCGGCGATCGCCGCGGCCTTGTCGCCGGCGGCCAGGCTCGCGACGATGGCGATCGCCCGCAGCCACGCGTCGTGGCCGTGGAGACCCTCGGTCGCGGCGCTCGCCAGCGCGGCCCGCGCCGCATTCGCCGCGTCGGCCGGGGCGCCGCCGCACAGGTGGCGCAGGCCGAGCACGAGCGCTGCGGCGAGGTGTTGCTCGGGAACCCGACCGCGCTCGCGCACACCCGCGTCTTCGAGGATCGCATCGGCGGCGACGAGATCGCCGTGCGCCAGCGCGACCAGCGCGCACGCGAGCGCGAATTCGTGGCGCATCGCGGCCGATGGCGGCGCCGCGGCAGCGACTCGCCGCGAGCGCTCGACCCAGTGATCGAGGCGCGGATTGCCGGCGTCGCGCAGCAGCAGGCCGCGGATCAGCGTCGTGACCGCGCCGAGGTCGGGGGCGGTCGGGGTCGCCCCGGATTCCGGAGCGAGCAGCGCGTCGAGGGTCGCGGTCCAGCGGTCGAGCGGCGTCACGTCGTCGAACTCGAGCACGACGGCATCGATCACCCCGCACGCGGTCGCGATCATCCCGGCGGCGTCGCCGCGGGAGCGGAAACCTTCGAACGCCCGCTCGAAGAGCCGGCGCGCCGAGCGCGGGCTCGCGTGCGCGCGCGACGCCGCCGCGGCACGCAGGAGGCGCGGATCGGTGTCGGCGAGCGCTGGCGGCAGCAGGTCGAGCCAGCCGGCCAGGGTTGCGCTACGGCCCTGCGCAAGAAGGGAATCCGCTTGCGCCACGGCGAGCCGCGCGATCTCGTTCCAGTCGCCGGCCTCGACCAGGAGTGCGACGGCGTCCTCGGTCTGGCCGGCGCGTTCCAGCAGCCCGGCCGCGCGGCGCAGCCACGCGGCGCCCGTCGCCTCGGGCAGGTCGCGTGCCGCGCGATGGCGCAGGAAATCGGCGAGCAGCGGGTGGAAATGATAGATGCGTCCGCCGTCCGACGGCGATTCGCGCACGAAATAGTCGTTGAGCGCGAGGTTGATGAGAAGGCGTTCCGCGTTGGGCGCACCGGACAGCGCGCCGGCCACCGCAGCGGTGGTGCGCGGCAGGCACGCGATGCGCAGCAGGAACTCGCGGGTCCCGGGTTCGAACCGGTCGAAGATCTCGCCGGCCAGGTAGTCGAAGATCACCTGCGGCGTGGTGTCGCCCGGCAGCTCGGCGATGCGCCCCGAAAACCGCGAGTGCTCGAGCAGCAGCACCAGGCCGGCAGCCCAGCCCTGCGTGCGCTCGTAGAGGCGGGCCGCGGCGTCCGCGGAGACGCTCTGTCCGCGCGCGGCGGCGATGGCCGTCACTTCCCCGGGTGCGATGACGAGGTCGGCGCCGCTCACGTGCGCCATCCGGCCCGCGGCCCGCAGCTGCGCCAACGCGGCGGGCGGCTCGCGCCGGCTGGTGACGACGAGGCAGCAGTTCCTCGGCACCTCCGCGCAGCCTGCTTCGAGCGCTGCGTGCACGGCGCTGTCGCCCGGCACCGCGTGCAGGTTGTCGAGGATGAGCGCGAACGGCGGCGTGGCGCGGGCGAACAGCTGCCTGAAGAACCGGCGCGCGAACGAGGCGACGTCGCCGCCGTGCTGCGCCGTGAATGCGGGCAGTTCGCTCGCGCGGGCACCGCCGAGCCTGCGGGCCGCGTGACGCAGGTAGTGGAAGAAGGTCGCGGGATCCGCGTCGTCGGCGTCGACCTGGAACCAGACCGAGTGGAGCTTGCGCGCGTCGACGTAGCTCGCGGCGAGAGTGGTCTTGCCCGCGCCGGGCGGGCCCGAGATCCAGGCGACCAGCCGTCCGGGCGGCTGGTCCAGGCGCGCGAACAGCGCCTCGCGCGCGATGACCGAACCCATCGACGGTTGAGTCGTCTTGGCGAACGCCGTGACCGATTGGGCCGCCCGAACCACGCTCTCCTCCTGCCCCCCGATCAATCTTCTCATGCCGGGCGCTCCCGTCGATAGTCACGAGGGTTGCGGTGTCCTCGACCGTCCCGAACCCCCGTTCCCACCGACGATTCTCGGCGCGGCCGACCTACAGACCGCTTACGGATGCTCCTCGGCCGCCGTGGCGCACGCCGGCGGCGGCAGCGAAGCGCGGCCTGGCAGCTGGCAGCGGTCCGTAAGCGACCTGTAAGCGATCCGCAATCCCCGCCCGCGCACGATGACCTCATGAAGACGAGGGCAACCCACCACCGCGAGCCGCAGCTCGGGAACCGCGCTGCGGTGGGCGCGCGTGGCGCGTCGATGGCGACGCGTCGCGCGCATGCCTCCGGTGCAACCGCGGGCAACCGCCCGCTCGAAGGAGAAGCTGTCATGCTCACCACGACTACACGCGTTCTCGTTGTAGGTTCGCTCATCGCTGCCGGCGCCAGCGGATGCGTCATGGTGCCGATGGCGTCGGACGGCACGCCGCTCTATCCCGGCACGGTGACCGCCTATCCGGCAATTCCGGTGGCGACCGTCCAGGGCCCGGGCCCGAACTTCCTGCAGCCGGTGCCGCCGCCCCGCAGTCGCGGGAACGGCAGCGCGGTGGCAGCCGCGCCGGCGCCGGCGTATGCGGCTGCGCCGGCCGAGCTCGCTGCCGCGACCGGGGCGGCTCCGCCCGCGGCGCTGCAGGCGCGCCTGTATCCGTCCAACGATGTGGCCACCGAGACCGGTCTGCTCTCCGGCACGGTGACCAACATGATGACGGGCCGCGGCCTCTTCCAGTTGAACTACCGCGGCGAAGTCCTCACCGGCGAGGCGACGCGCGTGCCCGGCGACGACCGCCGCGGCGTCGCCCACGCGTACGGCCAGCGAGGCACGTTCATGAGCTGCGACTACCGGATGACCACGCCGTACCAGGGCACGGGCACGTGCAGCCTATCCAACGGCGCCCAGTACCAGGTGCACATCGGCGGGTAGGCCAACCCGGCCGGGTGCGCGGGCCCCGCCGCCCGATGCGCCCCCGGCCGCTGCCAAAGAGGCAATCATGCGCGGTTTCATTTGCTGTCTGCTGCTGCCCACGGTCCTGTTGGCAGGCGGGTGCGCGACGCTCGTCAAGGGAACCAGCCAGACCGTCACCGTCAACACCGATCCGGCCGGCGCGATGTGCACGCTGACGCGCGACGCAAGAACGGTGGCGGTGGTGAATCCGACACCCGGCTCCGTGCCGGTGGGCAAGGCGCTGGGAGGCATTGCGATCGACTGCCGGCTGGCGGGGTATCAGGATGCGGCGGGAGCGCTCGCGGCCGAGTTCCAGCCGATGACCCTCGGCAACATCCTGCTCGGCGGGCCCATCGGCATCGCCATCGACGCGGTGAGCGGCGCGATGGCACAGTATCCCGACGCGGTGACGATCACGATGCTGCCCGAGCAGTTCGCCACCGTCGCGGAGCGCGATGCATTCTTCGACCGGATGCGCAGCATGCTGGCGCAGGAGGAGGCGGCGGTTCGCGACCGGATCGACCGGACGTGCCAGCGCGGCAATTGCGACGGCGAGCGCGAAGCGGCGCAGGCCGAGACGCAACGCAAGCTCGCCGAAATCGAGCGGCGCCGGGCGCTGGCGAAGGTCGTCGAAAGTCCGGCGGCGCTCGGCGCGCTCGAAGCCGGGATCGTGTCGCCTTGACGACGAGGGCGAAGAAGGGCCGTTGCAGCTGCGCAAGGCGTGACGGCTCGTTCCGCGCCCTCGCGCGATCCTCGGACTGCTGTCGCCTGGCAGCCGGCGGTCACTCGATCACCTGGTCCGCGCGCACCAGCAGCGACCGCGGGACGGTGAGGCCGAGCGCCCTGGCGGTCTTGAGGTTGATCACCAGTTCGAAGCGCGTCGGCTGGTCGATCGGCAGGTCGCCGGGCTGCGCGCCCTTGAGGATCCGGTCGACGTAGCCGGCGGCCCGCAGGTAGGAGTCGGCCACGCTCGACCCGTAGGCCATCAGCCCGCCGTCATCGACGAATTCCCGCGTGAAGTACATCGCGGGCAGGCGCTTCGTCGCGGCGTATTGAACGAATCGCGCGCGGTTGGCGAAGAAGAATGGATCGTTCGACACGATGAGGCCCCGGGCGCCGCCGGCGCCGATCGCGGCGAAGGCCGCATCGAGCTTCGCGGGGTTCCCCGCGTCGAGCACCTCGAGCCGCATGTTCAGGGTTCGGGCGGCGTCCTGCATCTGCGACACCAGCCTCGCGCTGGCCGGATCCGCCGAATTCAAGAGCACCGCGGCATGCGTCACGCCGGGCGCGGCTTCCTTCAGGCCCTCGACCCACTTCGCGGCGAAGGCCGCTCCGCCGACCCCGAAGGTGGTGCCGGTGATGTTGCCGCCCGGATGCGCGAGGCTCGTCACGATCCCCGCGGCGACCGGATCGATGAGGCCCGCGAACACGACCGGGACGGTGGTGGTCGCCTTCTTGGCGGCGAGCGCGGCGACGGTCGAGCCGACCACGAGGACGTCGACCTTCAGCGCGAGCACCTCGGCCACCAGCGCGGGAATCCGCTCGGCGCGGCCCTCGGCGAAGCGTGCTTCGACGACGACGTTGCGTCCTTCGACGTAACCGGACTCCCTGAGGCCCTTGCGGAAGGCCTCGATCGTCGGGCCCGGCGACGCCGGCGAGACGAATCCGATGCGGTAGACGCGCGGCGCCGGCTGCGCCCAGGCGGCGAGCGACACCGCCGCAAGCAGCGCCGCCAGCAGGACTCCCGACAACTTCGACATGACCGCCACCGTCCTCGCGCAGCTTTTCGTTTAGAGTAAGGCAAGTCGTCCGATTCTCAAAAGAAAGGGAGAGGAAATGAAATCGCGATCGGGCTTGCCTGGCAGCTTCAATCTTGTCGTCGCCGTCGCGGTGATCCTCTTCGCCGGCCTCGCGATCGCCCAGCCGTACCCGTCGAAGCCCATCCGCATCGTCGTGCCCTATCCTGCGGGCGGCACCTCGGACATCCTCGCGCGCGCGCTCGGTCCCGGCCTCACCGCCGCGTTCGGGCAGCCCGTCCTGGTCGAGAACAAGCCCGGATCGACCGGCAACGTCGGGGCGGACCTGGTGGCCAAGTCGCCCGCCGACGGCTACACGCTGCTGCTCGCCGACATCGGCTCGCTTGCCATCAGCCCGAGCATCTTTCCTACGCTGCCGTTCGACCCGGTGAAGGATTTCGCGCCCGTCGTGATGGTCGCGTATTCGCCGCACCTGCTGGCCGTCCATCCCGCGCTGCCCGCGAAGGACGTGAAGGAGCTGATCGCCCTGGCGAAGGCGAAGCCCGGCTCGCTCAACTTCGCGGTGTCCGGCATCGGCGGCGCCAATCACCTCGCCGGCGTGGATTTCGCGCTGCGCACCGGGATCAAGTGGACTTACATCCCCTACAAGGGCGGTGCGCAGGCGATCGCCGACGTTGTGGGAGGCCAGGCGGACGTGCTCTTCAACGGCATGCTCGCGACGTACCCGATGGTGAAGGGGGGCAAGCTCCGGGCGCTCGCGATCTCCAGTGCGAAGCGCTTCGCGGCCGCACCCGACATCCCGACCGTCGCCGAATCCGCCGGACTCCCGGGCTTCGAGACGGGATCGTTCCAGGGCATCGTCGCCCCTGCCGGAACGCCGCCGGACGTCGTCGCGCGCCTGCACGACACCGTCGCCAGGATCCTTGCCACGGCGGAGATGCAGGAGCGCCTGGCCAGCAACGGCGCCGAGACCCGCGCGGGATCCGCCGCGGATCTCGGCGCCTTCATCCGCGACGAGAAGGCGCGGTGGGCGAAGGTGGTCAAGGATTCCGGCGAGAAGTTCGAGTAGCGCCCGGCCCGGGCTCGCGGCGCGGGGCCATCGCCGGCGCGATGAAGATTGACCATCACCGGCGGAAGCGATAACTTCCGGTCGTCCGGAACGCGGGAGGTGGAGTTGCCCGCGTCGATGCCCCGCATCGATGTTTCGCCGCCAAGACAGGGAGACCGCCATGAATAGACTGATCGTCGCTGCCGCGAGCCTCGCCGCTTCCGCCCCCGCACTCGCCGGCATGTTCATCCAGCCGCACGTGGTGCCGACGCTCGACGACGTCGGCCTGGTGGCGATTACGCTGGTCGTCGCCGTTGCCGGCGGGATTGCGGTGCGCCGCAGGAAGAAGTGACCGCACCGCCTGCTTCTGCAGGCAGCCTTCCGGGTCCGCCGCCGCCGCGATGAGCGATGAGGCGCTGAATCTTCTGCGCCAAGCGCACCTGGTCGCGACGGTGGGGGTGTTCCTGTTTCTGCTCGTCGTCGAAGGCGGTAACCGCGCAGCGCCGGCGCCGCGCAGGCGGTGGCGACATGTCCTGCGCAACCTCGGGCTCCTCGCGTGCTCGGCGGCGATCCTCGAAGCCGCAGGCCGAGGGCTCGGCATCGAGTCCCGATTGACCGGGAGTCACGGCGCGCTCACGCCGCTGGCCCTGGGCGGGCCGGTGCAATTCGTCGTCGGCTTCCTGCTGCTCGACCTCTTCTATTACGTGTTCCACCGGCTGGCGCACCGTTGGCGCTGGCTGTGGCTTGTCCACGCCGTGCATCACTCCGATGGCGAGCTCGATGCGAGCACCGGCGTACGATTCCATCCGTTGGAATCCGTGATCGAAATTGCATTCCTGACGGCCCTGCTGCTGGCGCTGGGGCTGCCGCTCTGGGTGCTGCTGGCGCGCGCGATTGTCCAGAACCCGATGGATTTCCTCCAGCACGCGAACCTGCGCGCTCCGGAGTGGGTCGAGCGGCGCCTCGGCTGGTTGCTCGTGACGCCGCGCATGCACCGCGTCCACCATTCGCCGGTGCCGGCGGAGACCGACTCGAATTACGGCGTGCTGCTGTCGGTCTGGGACCGGCTGTTCGGGACCTACGTACCTCCCGCAGGGGAACGCCCGGCCAGGTATGGCCTCGACAGTCTCGCTGCGGACTCGTGGCAGTCCGTTGGCGGCATGCTGCTCACGCCGCTTCGTGCGCGCAGGTTCGCAACCTTCTAGATGCGCGCCGGCGCCGATGCGCCGAATCCGGCTGCCTTCGCTGGTTCACGGCTCTTGCCCAGGTCGCGCGGGCTGCGCGCGAAGGAGCCCGTTCACTTCCGCATACGGCGCCGCGTCGCGGGTGAAGTCGAACGTGCCGTTCTCGCGCACCTCCCGCGCCGCGCGCAGGAACGCGCCCAGGGCGGCGCGGCTCAACGAGGAACCGAGGCTCACGCGCTTGACGCCGATCGCCGCGAGCTCGGGCACGCTCAGCTTCACACCCGCGAGCCCCATCACGACGTTGAGCGGACGGTCGATCGAGCGCACGACGGTCGCGATGTCCTCGCGGGTGCGCAGCCCCGGCGCGTACAGCACGTCGGCCCCCGCCTCCTGGAACGCCTGGAGACGGCGAATCGTGTCGTCGAGGTCGGGGCGGCCGTAGAGGAAGTTCTCGGCGCGCGCGGTCACCAGAAACGGGAAAGGGAGGGCGCGCGCGGCTTCGACCGCCGCCCGGACGCGCTCGACCGCGAGACCGAAGTCGAAGATCGGGTCGTCGGGCGTTCCGGTGGCGTCCTCGATCAGTCCGCTGACGAGGCCGGCGTCGGCCGCCAGCCGGATCGTCTGCGCGACGCCTTCGGGGCGGCGATCAAAGCCGTTCTCGAGGTCGGCGCTGACGGGCAGGTCGGTGGCGGCGACGATGGCCCGCGCGTTGGCGAGCGTCTCGTCGCGCGAGATGCGGGCTTCGCCGTCGCTGCGCCCGAGCGAGAAGGCGAGGCCGGCGCTCGTGGTGCCGATCGCCTCGAAGCCGAGGCCCGCGAGGAGCCGGGTCGTGCCGGCGTCCCACGCATTGGGGATGACGAAACAGCCGGGGCGCGCGTGCAGCGCCTGGAAGGCGCGGGCCTTCTGTTCCTGCGTTGGAATCATCGTGTCCTCGCTCGCGCGGCGCAACGGACAGGCCGGACGATGCGCCGCAGCAGCGCATCGTAGCCCGGGTTGAGCGCCAGCGAAACCCGGGGCAACCGCGCACATTGCCGCACCCCCGGGTTTCGCTGGCGCTCAACCCGGGCTACGTGTCCGGGTCGTTACGCCGCGGCGCGCTCCTGCAACTCGCGCAGCTTGCCGTGCCGGAAGGCCCCCCACAGCGCCGCGCCGATGGCGCCCGCGTAGATCGAGTCGGGATGGCTCACGGCCTTCACGTTGACCTTTTCGTTGACCATCTCCTCCTGGATCGCGGCAAGGAGACCCGCGTCGAGCGCGAGGCCGCCGGTCAGCAGCGCGGTGCCGTCCCGGATGCCCGTGACCTTGAGCAGCTTGACGATCCGCGAGGCCATCGACAGGTGGATCCCCTTCAGGATGTCGGGCGTGGCGATGCCGCGCGACACCATGTTGATCACGTCGGTCTCGGCCAGCACCGCGCAGATCGAGCTGACCTTCTCGGGATTCGTCGAGCTCTGCGACAGCGGGCCGATCTCCTCGACCGCGACGCCGAGGTAGCGGGCGATGTTCTCGAGGAACTGGCCCGAGCCCGATGCGCACTGGCTCGTCATCTTGTAGGAGAGCACCTTGCCGCGCTCGTCGACGTAGATCGCGCGGCCGTTGAGCGCGCCGATGTCGACGACCGCGTTCGCCCCGGGCTGCAGGAACACGCCGCCCCGCGCGTGCGTGGTCATCGAGTAGAAGTGACCCGTGGCGAACTTGACGTTCTCGCCCTCGCCGGTAGTGGCGATGTAGTCGATGTCCGCGGGTGCGAGCCCGGCGTCGGCGAGCACGCCGTCGTGGCCTTCCTGCGCCAGCGTCATGGGGTCGCGGCGGCGGATGCGCTCGCAGCGCTTCGCCAGCCATTCCTGCGCGCCGCCGTCGGTGCGGAAGAGCGTGGACTTGACCGCGCCGGAGCCGATGTCGATGCCGATGGTGTAGATCATGATGCATCCCCGATCTTGCCCACGCCGTGGGCGGGCAGATTACGCAACGACGTCATTGACGTGCCTCGGCGGCTTTGCCTTCCTCGACCACCGCGCGCCAGGCGAACGTGGCGCCGCCGAGCGCGCCGGTGTAGATCGAGTCGGGGTTGATGTTGAGCGTGCAGCTCCCCGTAGTTCTCGCGGATGAGGTCCTTCAGCGCCTTCACCGCCGCCTCGTTCTTGGCGACCCCGCCGGTGAACGTGAACTCGTTGCGGATCCCGCCGGAGCGGGCGAGGATCGACATTGCGCGCAGGATGATCGCACGGTGCAGGCCGGCCATGATGTCCTCGCGCTTGTCGCCGAGCGAGAGCCGGTCGCGCAGCTCGGCGCCGGCGAACACCGTGCACGTCGAGTTGATGCGGATGGTCTTGGTCGACTTCATCGCCATCGGCCCCAGCTCGTGCAGGCCCATGTTCATCTCGTCGGCGATGTAGCCGAGATAGCGTCCGCAGCCGGCGGCGCAGCGGTCGTTCATCTGGAAGCTCTCGACGATGCCGTTCGGGTCGACCTGGATCGCCTTGGTGTCCTGGCCGCCGATGTCGAGCACCGTCGCGGTGCCGGGATACATCACGTGCGCGCCGAGCCCGTGGCAGAGGATCTCGGAGCGGATGTGCTCCTTGGAGAACGGCAGGCGGGCGCGGCCGTAGCCGGTGCCCACGACGTAGGTCTCCACCATGTCGGTGTCGAGGATGCCCTTGATGGGCGCCTCGACCTGCTGCCGCCGTTTCGCGGTGTCGGGCAGGGCGATGAACGTGCGCTCCAGCGCCGCCAGCAGGTGCCGCTTGATCGAGTCGCCGTAGACGCGGTTCTCGACCTCGATGATCGAGCGGTCGAACACGTTCAACAGGAAGTCGTAGCGGGTGCCGGCTTCCTTGGCCACCGCCTCGCCCGTCGCGAGGTACTGGCTGCCCGCGATGTCGCGGAAGAAGTCGGACTTGCGCTTGGCGCCGGGCGCGAACAGCGCCGGGGCCTCGGCGGTGAGCCGCCGGAACACCTCGGTCAGCGCTTCGCCGACGGCCTTCGTGGCGTCGCCGAACTTGGCGGTGACGAGGCTGCGCTGGCACGTCGCCTCCAGGTCGGCGAGCTGCTCGAGATACTGCTCCGAGCGGAAATCGCGCTCGAGCTGCCCCAGGAAGCCGTCGAGCTCGCCGTCGAGCGCCTGCGTACTGCCCAGCGCCTGCCGGAACAGGTGGAAGCGGCTGTTGACCAGCGCCTCCTGCTTGGCGATCGCCGCCGCCGTGTCGTAGTTGGAGCGCGAGTTGGTGATGCCCCGGCCGAGGACGTTGCGGTCCTCGTCGATGACCACCGCCTTGGTGGTCGTCGAGCCGAGGTCGATGCCGATGAAGCAACGCATGATCGTCTTCCTCAGTGCGCGGCCACGGCGACGGCCGCGTCGCGCTTCGCCTTGACCATCTGGAAGTAGCTCTCCAGCCGGTTCTTGACGTTGGCCGCCGAGAAGTAGCGCGGGTCGACGAGGTCGGTCTCGATGAACGCCGCCGGCTTGCCGGTGCGCTTCTCGACTTCGCGCAGGATCAGCAGCTGCCCGGCCGAGAAGCTGTTGCAGCTCTTGATCGAGTTGATGAGCAGGCCGTCGGCCTGGTACTCGTCGATGTACCTGCAGATCATGTCGATCCGCGAGGGCAGGTTGAGGTTGGTGTAGCAGCCGAGGCAGTACTCGGCCAGCGACTCGAGCGGCCGGTCGGCGTCGTGGCGGAAGCCGAAGTCGTAGAGGCCGCCCACCTTCGCGTAGGTGGAGGAGACGACGACGGCGCCCTCGTCGTAGAACATCTTCCAGAAGTCGCGGAAGCTGGTCCAGTTCGGCGGGCCCTCGACCACGAGCCGGTACTTCTCCTCGCCCATCTCGCCTTCCGGCGTGACCGGGCCCTTGCCCTCGCGCACGCGCTGCTCGATCTCCTGGCGCAGCACGCGGTAGTACTCGGTCGCCTCGGGCATGCCGCGGAACGCGGTGAAGATCGGGCCGATGTAGTAGACGGCGCCGAAGTAGCCGTCGATCGGCGACGGCCGGTTCTTCGCCGACTGCAGCACCGCGACCAGGTCGTCCTCGGCCTTCTGCGACTCGCGCATGTACTGGCGCAGCCGGTCGATGTCGAACTTGACGCCGGAGATGCGCTCCAGCGTCGGGATCACGGTCTCCTTCAGCTGCTTCACCACGTAGTCGCGCATGTTCGGCGCGATCTTGCCCTCGCCCTGGTACGGGACGTGCAGCATCACGGTCTCGCAGCCGTACTTGTGGCGGATCAGCTCGAACCACTTCATGAACGTGAAGCAGCCGGTGTACGAGAGGAGCAGGATGTCGGGCTTCGGCAGCACCTCGCCGGTGGGCCCGATCTCGCCGCCCATCATCATCCCGAGGTCGGATTTCACGTAGGTGCAGACGTCCTCGGACTGGCCGTCGCGCTCGGCGTCCATGATGAACTTGCCGGATTTCTTGCGCATGCCGTTCTGCAGCGCGTTGGTCTCCGGCAGGCTGCGCGCGAAGTCGAAGCACATCAGCAGCTCGTTCAGGTTGCCGGGCACGAACGTCGCCGACACCTTGCGGCCGGTCTGGTGCGCGGTGGCGAGCTCGTGGTAGTTGCGGTTGATGAGCTCCTTCTGGAGCAGCATCGCGTCCTCTTTCTGGGCCGGAGCCGGCTTCTTGACGGATGCGGGCATTGCGGCGGTGGTGGCCATCGTGGTATCTCCTCTCTCTGCTTCGGGCGGCTACGCCGCGGACCACAGCTTTATGGAATCGGCGAACGTTCCGGCCTGCTCCCGGATCGGCGCCATCTGCCCCGTGTTCTCGGCGTACTTGAACGCGGTGTGCGGCACCTTGTGCTTGCCGAGCACGTCCTGCAGCATCGGCCGCTCCAGCAGCGCCGGGTCGCAGAACGACGGCGCGGCGAAGATCACGCCCTCGGCCGCCCGGGTCTTGATCTGCTTCAGCATGTAGACGCCCTTGTCCTCCCGCTTGGTGTCGTACTTGGCGGCGGTGGATGCGGAGCGGTGGAGGAACGCCTTGGACAGCTCCTCCAGCGGCTTGCCGTCGGCCGGCACGTCGTCCAGCAGCCAGCGCGTGACCAGCATGAAATCGTCGTCGACGATGTAGCAGCCGGACATCTCGATCGACTTGATGAGGCCCAGCGGCGGCTGCTCGCAGAACGCGCCGTTGAGCACGACCCGCGCGTTGTCGCGCTTCGGCCGCGGCATCGCATCGGCGGCGGCGAGGTACTCGCGCACCAGCGCGGTGTGCTCCTCGACCGGCAGCACCATGCCGGCGCGCAGCAGCAGGTAGACCTCGGAGGTGGGCGCCTGCCACGGCTTGGCCGCGCGATAGGCGTAGAGGTCCTGCACCGCGCGCCGGTTGTCGTTGTACACGCCGATCGACGCGTTGATCTCGGCATCGGTGACCGGCGCGCCGCGCAGCCGGCCCAACTCCTCGCGCAGGATCTCGAGCTCGTTGACGTAGAAGGTGCCGCCGATCGCGTCCTCGTAGTTCTGCGGCACGTCGAAGTACTTGACGTACTTGTCCTTGAACAGGATCTGCCACATCCCCGACAGGTTGCGGATGACGTCGCAGATCGACGGGAACATCATGCCGTCGAGGCAGTCGAGGCGGCCGGTGAGGCCCGAGCTCGATCGTCGAGCGCGGAATCCGGCAGATGTAGCTCTGGTAGTACGCGTCGCCCTGGATCACCTCGAGCTGGTCGCCGCCGCCGAGGATGCCCACCGGCAGCATGCCGGCGGCGTGCACCAGCTCGCGCGGCACGTAGACCGGCATGTAGCCGATCGCCTTGCGCCCCGGCACGGCGGCCTTCCACGCCTTGACGGCGCCGAGGTCGAGGTCGTCGAACAGCGCCTGGCAGCGCTCGACGATCTGCAGGACGGGTGGAATCGTGGCCATCAGCGATGCTCCCACTTGGGTTTGCGCTTCCCGAGGAACGCGACCAGCCCTTCGTTGGCGTCGCGCGTCTGCATGAGGCGGTCGAGATAGAGGCGCTCGACCTCGTTCAGGCGATGGCGGACGTCGCGGACCATCGCGCCGCGGGCCGCGGCGACGGCGCAGGCGAGCGACGATGCGCTCTTGCCGTCGAGGTGGTGGTCGAAGTACGCGAGGGCCGCCGCCTCCGGGTCGTCGAAGACCGTCTGCACGAGGCCGATCGCCTTCGCCTCGTTGCCGTCGATCGAGCGGCCGGAGAAGAGCAGGTCCTCGGCCGCCGGCTGGCTGACCCGGTACGGCAGCAGCACCGACGCCGCCGGCGCGAACACGCCGAGGGTCATCTCCGGCTGGCCGAAATGCGCGTCGGGCGCGGCGAAGATCGGGCCGCCCGCCAGCGCCACTTCCAGCCCGCCGCCCAGGCACTGGCCGCGGACCGCGACCAGGATCGGCGCCGGAAACTCGACCATCGCCAGGATCAGCCCGTGCAGCGACGCGAGCATCGCCGCGCACTGGTCGGGCAGGTGCTCCTCGACGCTGGCGCCGAAGCTGAAGTGGGGCCCCTCGGCGTCGAGCAGCACGCCGCGCAGGCCATGGTGGCCGCGAAAGGCGACCAGCGCGCCGTGCAGCGCGGCGATCATCGCCGCGTCGACGAGGTTCGCCTTCGGCCGCGCGAGGCGCAGCCGCAGCAGCGCGCCGTCGCGCTCGAGCCAGTCCTTGAGGGGGGTCATGAACGGCCCCCACACCCCCCGAGGGGGCGCAATTCGCGCTTGGGGCGGCCCGGCGCGCTCATGCCGGTGTCAGCGCCGCGGCCGGCGTGAGCACCGCGCGCTTGCGGATCTGGTGGTGGTGGACGGCGTCCAGCACGCGGTTGACGTCGTCGAGCGGATGCAGTTCCACGAACGGCTTGATCGCGACCTTGCCGTCGAGCACGAGGTCGAGCGCCGGCCGATACGATTCCGGCGGGCAGCCCCAGTTGCCCAGCGCGCGGGCATCGAACGCCATCAGGTTCGACAGGCGCACCTCGACCTTGTCCATGGTGAAGCCGACGACCGACAGCGTCGCGCCGTGCACCAGCAGGCCGTAGGCGGTGAGCTGCCCCGCGGCCGTGCCCGAGCACTCGAAGATGAACCATTCGGTCGGGCGCAGGCCTTCCTTCTTCGCGAAGGCCGCGACGGCCGCCTTGATCGCCTTGCCGTCGAGCGCGCGGGCGTCGAGCGTCAACGCGGCGCCGTGACGGGAGATCGTCTCCAGCTTGCCTGCGTCGACGTCGATCGCGACCACCGTCGCGCCGAACGCGCGCGCGACCTGCACGCAGTAGCCGCCCACGCCGCCGGCGCCGATGACGACGGCGAGGCTTCCCGGCGTCACGCCCGCGCGCTGCACCGCCTGGTAAGGCGTGGTCAATGCATCGGCCACGATCGACACTTCCGGCAGCGTCAGGCCCGCGCCGGCGAGGCGCGCGAGGTCGACGTCGCACAGGCCGCGGCCGGGCACCACGATGTGCGTGGCGAAGCCGCCCTGGATGTCGTTGCCCGGCATCTTCTGCGCGCGGCAGATCGTGCCGAGGCCGCGGCGGCACAGGTCGCACTCGCCGCAGGGCAGAACGGCCGGGACGATGACGGTCCTGCCCATCCACGCCGCGGCGTCCGCGCCGGTGGCGACCACGCGGCCGCTGACCTCGTGCCCCAGCGCCAGCGGCAGCGGATGATTGGTGCGCACGCCGTCGTAGAGGTAGCCGAGGTCGGTGTGGCAGACGCCGCAGCCGGCGACTTCGACCACGACGTCGGCGGGGCCGGGCTCGGGACGGAAATCGGCGCGCTCGAGCGCGGCATTGACCGCGGTCATCAGCCAGCGGTGGGCGTCGATGCTCATGCGTGCGATTCCTCCTCTGCTGCGTCGTCCGGTCGCTGCCGGGACTTCTGCGCCGGGTGCCGGCGGGCTTGACCGGAGGCATTCCGGCAGCTAATCTGGTAATACAGTACCGAAATACCGATATACGCGGAAAATGATGCAGCAGGGCGATTGCGGATGCCTTGATCTGCATCAAACCCGACGGAGCCGGTGCGCCGCGTAACTTCGGCACATCGCAAGCGCAGGAGGAACGACGTGCAAGCTTCGACCACCGCGGCGGTGCCGGCGGGCTCGCCGGGTGCGGCCGCCAGCGTCTCCATCGCGCTCGCGGGCAGCGGCGGCAGCGGCGTGATGACCGCAGGGACGCTGCTGCTCGCGGCGGCGGCAAAGGCGGGCCTGTACGGCCTGATGGTGCGCACCAGCGGACCGCAGATCCGCGGCGGCGAGGCGGCGGCGCTGGTGCGCCTTGCCGCGCGCGCCGGTCGATGTCGCTCGACGACCGCTTCGACGTGCTGCTCGCGATCGACTGGCAGAACGTCAACCGCTTCGCCGACGAGATTCCGCTCGCCGCGGCGAGCGTGATGATCGGCGACCCCGACGAAGGCGAGCCGCCGGACGTGTTCACGCAGCAGCGGCGCGCGCTACTTCCCGCTGCCGTTCAAGAAGACGGCCAAGGGCATCCCGGGCAGCTGGACCAACATGGTCGCGCTGGGTCTCGCCGGCGCGCTCGCCGGGATCGCCGCAACGACGCGCTGGAAGCCGCGCTGCGCGACTCGTGGAAGCGCTCCGACGAGGCGCTGGCCGCCAACCTCGCCGCGCTGCGCGCCGGGATCGCCGCCGCGGCGCCGATCGACGGCGTGCGCCGGCTGCCGGCGGCGGCGAAGGGCGGCCGGGCGAAGCCGAAGCGCTGGCAGATCAGCGGCAACGAAGCCGCGGGCTACGGCGCGATACGCGGCGGCGTGCGCTTCGTCGCGGCCTATCCGATCACGCCGGCGACCGAATTGCTGGAATGGATGGCGCCCGCGCTGACCAAGGTCGGCGGCACGCTGCTGCAGGCCGAGGACGAGCTCGCATCGGTCAACATGATCATCGGCGCCTCCTACGGCGGCGTGCCTTCGCTTACCGCGACCGCGGGCCCCGGGCTGGCGCTGATGGCCGAGGGCATCGGCCTCGCCGTCGCGGCCGAAATGCCGATCGTCGTCGTCGACGTGATGCGCGGCGGGCCCTCGACCGGCATCCCGGCGAAGAGCGAGCAGAGCGACCTGTCGTTCGCGGTGCAGCGGTCTGCACGGCGACGCGCCGCGCCTGGTCGTCGCGCCGACGTCGATCGCCGACTGCGTCGCGACGACGCAATGGGCGGTGCACCTCGCCGAAGCCACTGCAGGCGCCGGCGATCGTGCTCTCCGACCAGTTCATGGGGCAGTCGCGCGCGATCATCGATCGCCCGGCCGACAGCGGCTACGTCGGCAGGCGGCTGACGGCCGAGGCCGATGCGCCCGACTACAGGCGCTACGCGGACACCGCGTCGGGCGTCTCGCCGATGGCCATTCCCGGAACGCGCGGCGTCGTCTACACCGCCGACGGTCTCGAGCATATCGCAGGCGGGCATCCCGAGCAGCCAGTCGCGCGACCACCGCGTGCAGCTCGACAAGCGCGAGCGCAAGCTGGCGCAGCACGACTACGGCGATTTCTGGGCGGACATCGAAGGCGACGGCGACCTCGCGGTGATCACCTTCGGCTCGACGACCGCCGCGGCGCGCGAGGCGTCGCCCGCGCTCGCCGGCGAACGGCCTGTCACGTGCGGCTGGTTGCGCTGCGCCTGCTGGCGCCCGCGCAGCCGGAGCGGCTCGCCGTGGCGCTCGCGGGTGTCGCGCGCGTGCTGGTCGTCGAGCAGAACCACGGCGGCCAGCTCTACCGCTACCTGCGCTCCGTCTACGACCTGCCGGGCAAGCCGGCGTCGTTCCATCGTCCCGGGCCGCTGCCGCTGCGCCCCGGCGAGCTCGCCACCGCGATCGCCGAATGGAGCGCGCGGCGTCAGCGGACTGTTCGCAGAGGCAGTCCATGCCATGAACGACCTCTGCCACCGTCGTGCCGCTCACCGCGGCAAGCTACAAGTCCGGGTACAAGCCGATCTGGTGCCCCGGCTGCGGCGACTACTCGGTGCTCAGCTCGATCACCAAGGCGCTGGCGAAGCTGGCGCTGCCGCCGGAGGACGTCGCCGTCGTCTCGGGCATCGGCTGCTCGTCGCGCATTCCCGCCTACACGACGTGCTACGGCTTTCACGGCGTGCACGGCCGCTCGCTCGCCGCGGCCACCGGGCTCAAGGTCGCGCGCCCCGACCTCACCGTGCTGGTCACCGGCGGCGACGGCGACGGCTACTCGATCGGCGGCAACCACTTCATGCACGCGTGCCGGCGCAACGTCGACCTGACCTACGTCGTGATGGACAACCACGTCTACGGGATGACCAAGGGCCAGGCGTCGCCGACGACCGAGCCCGACTGGGACAACAAGCTCTCGCCCGGCGGCACCGGCATCCGCGCATTCAATCCGCTGGTGATCGCGCTCGCCGCGGGCGCCAACTTCGTCGCGCGCGGCTTCGCCGGCGATCCGAACGGCACGCGCCGACCTCATCGCGCAGGCCATCCGTCATCCGGGATTCTCCTTCATCGAGATCCTGAGCCCCTGCATCACGTTCCGTCCGGAGCAGCGCGAGTGGAAGCATGCGGTGCATCCGGCGCCCGTCGCCGCCGACCGACGATCCGGCGCGCGCGGCGCGGCGGATCATGACCGACGACGGCTTCAACATCGGCGTGCTCTACGCGGGCGACCGAAACCCGTATCCGCTGCGCGAGGGCGCGCCGGAATCCACGCCAGCGGACCTCGAAGCGGAGTTTCTTCTATGAGCCCCAGCACGAAGAAGGCGGCGCCGACCGCCCGCAAGGCCAAGGCGCCCGCAGCAAAGTCGAAGAAGGCGCCCGCCACGAAGGCCGCCAAGGCGCCGGCGGCAAAGGCGCGCAAGGGATCCGCAGCGAAGCCGGCCAAGGCGCCGACGCAGAGAGCTTGACGAGGACGCCCAAGATGCGCGCAGCGAAGTCGCCCGTGAAGGGCGCAGCGCCGGCCAAGCCCGGGGCCGGCGCGCCGCGCACCGTCGCCGAGTTCATGGTGGTGGCGCTGGTGATGGAAAGCGAGGCCGCGCAGCGCTACGCGGAGTTCGCCGACGCGATGGAGATGCACAACAACCGCGAGGTCGCCGAGCTGTTCCGCAAGATGGCGGTGATCGAGAGCAAGCACGCCACGCAGATCATGGAAGAAATGGGGTGGGAGAAGACGCCGCCGCTGCCGGTCGGCGTGCCCACCTGGGACGGCTTCGAAGCGCCGGAGACCGCGCCCGTCGACGAAGTGCACTACCTGATGCAGCCGTACCACGCGCTGGAGCTGGCGCTCGCCAACGAGCAGCGGGCCGAGCGCTTCTTCGCGCGGCTCGCGCGGGTGGCCGGCAACGAATCCGTGCGCAAGGCGGCGCGCGAGCTGCAGGCGGAGGAGCGCGAGCACGTCGAGCTGGTGCGGGCCTGGATGGAGAAGGTGCCCAAGCCCGATGCCGACTGGGCGAACGACCCCGATCCGCCGAGCTACACCGACTGATGAACCGTACCCGCGATGGCTTGCGTAGCCGGTTGAGCCAGCGAAACCCGGGGCAGTGCCCTCCACCGGGTTTCGCTGCTCAACCCGGGCTACGCGCTAGGACGCGCTACGAATGCACGCTGCTGCCCGAAGGCTGGGCGCCGCCGGTCGGCTACGCCAACGGCATCGCCGTCGATGCCGGAAGGATCGTGTTCATCGCCGGCCAGGTCGGCTGGGACGCGCAGCAGAAATTCCAGTCCGAGGACCTCGTCGCCGCAGTTCGACCAGGCGCTGGCCAACGTCCTCGCGGTGCTCGCCGCAGGCCGGCGGCGAAGCGCGCCACATCTGCCGGATCACCGCGTTCTGCTGCGACAAGCCCGCGTATCTCGCGGCGCGGCGCGAGCTGGGTCGCGTGTGGCGCGCGCGCATGGGCACGCACTATCCGGCGATGAGCATGATCTTCGTCAGCGATCTTCTCGACAGTCCCGGCAAGATCGAGCTCGAGGCCACCGCCGTATTGCCCGTGTAGCCCGGCGTTGAGCGACGCGAAACCCGGGCAACCGCGGCCATTGCCGAGACCACACGGGTTTCGCTTCGCTCAACGCCGGGCGACCGTCCGGGCCACGCGGACGGCATGATCGCCGGCGCCGCGTGCGATGCCGTCAACTCGTGGCGAGCCCCGCAAGCGCGGCGCGATCGACGACCTTGATCCGCTCGCGGCCGAGGTCCACCCAGCCGCGGTCCTCGAAGCTGCGCAGCAGCCGCGACACGATCTCGCGCACGCTGCCCAGCTCGTCGGCGAGCGCCTGGTGCGTCGCATGGATCTCGCCTCGCTCCGCGTCGCGGTTGAGCAGCAGCGCGGCGAGCCGCTGGTCGAGCTTCTGGTAGGCGATCGCCTCGACGACCTGCATCAGCCCGGCCAGGCGGTCGCTGAAGAGGGCGAACACGTGCCGGCGGAAGGTCGCGTCCTCCGCCACCAGCGCATTGAACTCGGCCGGCGGCACGACCAGCAGCTCGACGTCGGTCTCCGCGATCCCGGATGCGTCGTACGCGGCGTCGCCAAGCAGGCAACTGCCGGACAGCAGGCAGGATTCGCCCGGCTTCACGCGGTAGAGCTGCAGCTCGCGGCCGTTCGGATACCGCTGCAGGACGCGGATGCTGCCGGAGAGGATGAGCGGGAACCCCGAGCAGGGCGAGCGCTCGCTGAACATCACGGTGCCGGCGGGCACCTTGCGGTAGACGGCCGCGCGCGCGATGCGCTCCAGCGTGCCCGGCGGAGCACCGGCAAGCGTCGGGAATACCGCTGCGATCCGTGCGGCAAGCGGCGAGCGGGTGGACTCGGCGGGATCGTGGGGTACGGCGGCCATGGCGGCATCGATGTGATCGGCGGCAACGGGGCATTCTACAATGCACGCGTGCGCGCACCTGCCTGCCGATGGATCTGACCGCGGTCGTCTTTCCGCGCCTGTGGGCCGCCGCTGGCTGGATCGCGGCCGGCGCGCTCCTCGTCCTGGCGATGCGCGCGGCGCCGTGGAAGCGCTTCGGCGAGAGCGAGCCCGTCCACGTCTGGTACGGCACGATCTTCGCGCTGGTCGTGCTGTGGAACGTGCAGGCGACGGTCGGCGAGGGATTCACCTTCCACCTCCTCGGCGTCGCCGCGTTCGCGCTGCTCGCCGGGCCGGCGCTGGCGCTGGTCGGCGGCGGCGTCGCGGTCGTCCTGCTGATCGCGGTGCGGGGCGGCCTGTGGGAGAGCGCGGGGCTCGCTTACGTCGCCATGGTTGCCGTGCCGGTGGCGACGACGTGGCTGGTGCACCGCGCCGCCGAGCGGCGGCTGCCGCCGAATTTCTTCGTCTACGTGTTCGTTGCCGCCTTCTTCGGTGCCGCGCTGTCGCTCGTCGCGGCGGGCCTCGCCGGCGCGGTCGCGCTCACTGCGGGCGCCGGCCGTCCCGGCGGACCTCGTGTTCGGCGAGTACGTGCCGTACCTCATGTACCTCGCATTCGGCGAAGCGACGATCACCGGGATGGTCCTCACGCTGGCCGTGGTCTACCGTCCGCGCTGGGTCGCGACCTTCGACGATGCCAGGTATCTCGACGGGCGGTAGCCTGGGGCAGTCGGGGCCGGCGCCACGCAGGCGGGCCGCCGTTTGATCCAACGCAAAGCACAGCGGAAAAGTCGCGGTGCCGAGCGGGCGGTACGGCGATGGAGTCGCGAGGTCGCGTACAATCCTGCGCCACCCGACAGCATGGCGCGCTGCTGCGTCGTGCAGTCGATCATTCCATCCGGGAGCCCTAGCCATGAACAAGCCGCTGTCGATTCTCGCCGCATCCGCCTTCCTCCTTGCCGCCAACAGCGCGCTCGCCGCCGACCCGCCGAAGGACGCCGCCCCGGCCAAGAAGGAAGCCGCATCCGCTCCGCAGAAGCCGGCGGACGTGACCGCCGAAGCATGGGCCAAGATGACCGACGCCGAGAAGGCCAAGGCCGCGGACAAGGCCAAGGCCGCCGCGCCCGCGAAGAAGGAAAAGAAGGGCGGTTGCTGACGAACCGCACGTGGCCCGGCGGTACGTAGCCCGGTGTTGAGCGAAGCGAAACCCGGGTGGACGTGGCCGGGGTCACGGTTGCCCCGGGTTTCGCTTCGCTCAACGCCGGGCTACGCGTTGGCCGACATCAGGAGCCCTCACATGGAGGCAGGGCGAAAATGAGCGACGCGCTCAACTACCTCCTCAAGGCGCGCCCCGAGGCGATGAAGGCGTACTTCAGGTTCCTGAAGGACGCCGGGACGCATCTCGACCCCAAGACGCGCAACCTCATTTCGGTGATCACCAAGGTGCACGCCCAGACCGAGAACGGGCTGCGGCAGTACCTCACGCGGGCGCTGCGGGAAGGCGCCTCCGCGGACGAGATCCTCGATGCGCTGCTGATGGCGTTCCCTGCGCTGGGCCTAGCCAAGATCGTCTGGGCGGTGGACGTGATCCTGGGCATGGATCTGCCGCAGTTCCGCCTGGAGCCGCCGGCCGTGCCGTGCTGGCACGACGTCACCGCGCTGTCGGCGTTGAAGAGCGGCAGGACGGCGTACTTCGATTGCGACGGCCGCAACCTGTTCGTGTACCGGAAGGGCCCTGCGCTGAAGGTGTACGACAGCCGGTGCCCGCATCAAGTCACGAACATTCCGCACCTCGCGCTCGCCGGCAATACGCTGACCTGCCCCAAGCACGGCTGGGCGTTCGACATCGCGACCGGCGGCTGCACGGCCAAGGGGGATCGCCCCCTCAACGAGTTTCCGCACAAGGTCGAGAAGAAGCGCCTCCTCGCCTATTGGTAGTCCCCGGACGCCGGCGATGAAGGATTGATCGCTGCGCACGGCGGTCAGCGCCGTTGCGCCGTTGCGCCGGCCGCGACGACCTCGCCGCCCGCAGCCGACGCGCAACCCGCCGACCGGCGCGCCGATTGCGGGCGAAGGCCGACATATCCGCTGCTTGGCCCTGCGGGCACCGCAAGCCCCGCGCCTCGGCTCCGGTGCTGCACGATTGACGTATTATTGGAACCCTTCTCTGCGCGGGCAAGCCGGAAGCGGCGCTTGCAAGAGGTGCGTCACGGAGCTCTGGATGAAGGATCGCTTTATGCGCGGCAAGCGGTGCTCGTTCGTCGCGACCGCGGCAATCGCCCTTGCCTTGGCAATCGCAGGGAGTGCCGTTGCCGCCGACAGCCCGGCGCGCAAGCTGTTTGCCGACGGGAACGATCTGCTCTCGGCGGGCAAGCCAAGGGAAGCGGCGGCAAGGTTCGAGGCGGGACTGAAGATCGATCCCGGCAACGTGCTGGCGCATTTCTATCTGGGCGAGGCGTACAACGCGCAGAAGTTGACCGAACCGGCGCTCAAGGCCTACTACCAGTCGTTGGCCCTCGATCCGTACAGCTGGGTCGCGGCGCAGGCAAAGCGGCGCGTGGAAGACCTGTGGGCGTCGCAGGCGACGGCGGTCCCGCCCAATCCGGTCGTCGCACCGGCGGTCGCACCGGCAGTCGCACCGGGAGTCGCCACTGCACACGCACCAGTGCCTGCCCCGGCAGCTGCGCCGGCACCTGCACCGGCAGTCGCCACGGCACTTGCGCCTGCACCGGCCGTTGCACCGGTCGTCATGCTCGGCGAATCGACGGCCATCGCAGAGATGACTCGTGGAAATCAGGACTACGACGCGCGCAATTGGGCCGGCGCGGAAACCCATTACGCCAAATTCATCGAGTCGGTTCCCGACGAGTCACGGTCGTGGGCTCGCTTGTGCCATTCACTGGTCATGCAGGAAAAATTCGCGCAGGCGGTCGAGACTTGCCAGCTGGCCGCCAGGGTCGCGTCCGGGGAGGCAAGTGTTTTCCAGAACGTCGGCTACAGCCTGTACAGGATCGGCAGGACGGAGGACTCCATCACCTGGTATGAGCGGGCCATTGAGATGCAGCCCGACTATGCGGCCGCCTACCGTGGCGTTGCCACGTCGCAGTTCGCATCGCGCAGCTGGTCCGATGCTGAAATCGCGTACAAGAAGGTCGTGGCATTGGAGCCGGGCGATCAGGCGGCGTGGCATGCGCTTGGATACGCGGCAGGGCAGCAGGGCCGGCGCGCCGATGCGATTGGCTACTATCAGAAGGCGCTGGACCTTGGCGGCGACAACCCGGACGTGCAGAAGGAGCTGGGTTGGCAGCTGTTCCTCCAGGGGCGGATCGCCGATGCCGAGACCGCGTTGGCAGAGGCAAATCGCCTGAATCCGCAGGATGCCAACACGTTGGTGCAATTGGGCGTGGTGAAGGAGCGGATGGGAAAGAACGCTGCGGCGCTCGACGCGTGGAACCGCGCCGCGGAACTCGACCCCAACGGCGAATCCGGATCGCTCGCCCGGAAGAATCTGGCGGGGCGGTAATGGACGCGCCTTGCGTTCCTCCGCCACTTCCGGCGCCGTGACCCGATCGATCTCGGTCTGGGACAAGCTTCGGGCGTCCCCGGCACGCAAGGGCGCCTTCCTGTTCGCCGTCGTCGCGCTCATCTTCCTCGCCGCGTCGACGCTTCCCCGCCAGGACGATTCGCCGCTCGCCGGCGCGGAGCGTTTCGCATTCGATCAGCAGATGCGCATCCTGCGGGCGTTCCACCCCCGGCCCTTGCCCGACGACATCGTGCTGATCGGGATCGACGAGGAAACTCTCCAGGCGTTCGACGAGCCCATCGCGCTGTGGCATCGCCGCTTTGGCGCGGTCTGGGAGGCTCTGGCGAAGGGCAGACCTCGCGCCGTGGGCGTCGACGTCGTGCTGCCGGAGCGCTCGTTCGACAAGATTTCGCCGGGCGTCGACCTCGCGATGATGCGCGGCCTCCTGGCGCTCAAGCGCGCGACGCTGCTCGTCTACGTCCAGACCGTCGACAGCCAGGGCACCCTCGTGCCGGTGCAGCCGAACTACCGGTCCATCATCACGCCGGACAACGTCGGGATCGACCAGCAATTGAGCGACCCCGACTCCGTTTCGCGCCGCTTCGTGCGGCTGCGCGCAGTGGAAGGCGACGACATCCCCACGCTCGTGAGCCAGATCCTCACCGGCTTGCGACTGCCCGTCGACGAAGGCTACATCGACTACAGCCTCGGTGCGCCGGTCGAATACGTCCCGATCCACACCGTCGCCGAGATGGACGAAGCGACGCTGCGCGCGACGTTCGAGGGTCGCATCGTCCTGGTCGGAAGCCTCGTCGGGTTCATCGACCGCTGGCGCTTGCCCGTGAAGCTGCTGGCGGTCGATCCCGGGCGCCCGAAGAGCGCTGCCGACGACGATCCGGGCGCGTACACGCAACCGGGCGTGCTGATCCATCTGCAGGCGTTGCGCAGCCAGCTGGGGCCCGGGACTGCTGCATCCGGTGCCCGGCGTGGCGAAGTGGCTCCTGTGCGCGCTGGCGCTGCTCGCGGTCCTGCTGCCCGGCCGACCCGCGGGACTGGTGCTCGCGGCGGTGCTGGTCCCGCTGCCGCTCGTCGCGGCCAGCCTGGCCGCGATCGTGACGGCCCAAGTCCTGCTTCCCGTGGCGTCGCTCGTCGCGGCCTTCTGGCTGGCGCTGATCGTGCGAGGGGTCTTCGATGCGTGGGAGGCGGTCCTCGAGCGGATGCGGCTGCGGCAGTCGTTCGCGGGTCAGGTCAGCCCCGATGTCATGAAGGACATGCTGACCGGAGACCTCTCCGTCGAGGCCGGCGGCGAGCTCGCCGACGTGTGCGTGCTCTTCAGCGACATCCGCAACTTCACGACGCTGTCGGAAGCCATGCCGCCTCAGCAGGTGACCGCTGTATTGCAACGGTATTTCGACCGGATGGTGGCCTCCGTCCACCGCTACAATGGCACCGTTGACAAGTTCATCGGCGATGGCATGATGGCCCTCTTCGGGGCGCCCCGGAAATCCGCTGATGCCTGCGGCGACGCCGTTTCGTGTGCGGTGGAGATGATCCGCGGGCTGAACGATCTCAACCGGGAGTTCGCGCAGGAAGGCCTCCCCACTCTGAACATGGGAATCGGGATAAACTACGGCACCGTCACCGTCGGCAACATCGGTTCGTCCGAAAGGCACAACTATTCGGCGATCGGCGATGCCGTGAACGTCGCCTCGCGCGTGGAAGGGCTCACCAAGGAACTCGGGCGGAAGATCATCGTCACTGAGGCCGTCATGACGCGCATCGGGGAACGCTTCCCGACCGAAGCGCTCGGCAGCCACAGCTTGAAGGGGCACAGCCCGGTCGGCGTCTGGGCTGTCGTCACGCGAGCCACATGAAGAGGTAAACAGAATGAAGTCCACCCACCGCACACTCGTCGCCCTCCTGTCCCTCGTGGCCCTCTCGGCAGGTGCCGCGTACGGGGCGGCCACGGTCGCCTTCCTGTCCAACATGAAAGGCGACGTTGCCGTCGACGGCAACATTCGCCCGACGCTGCTGGTCGAATTGGAAACGGGCCAGAAGATCGTCGTCGGCAACGATGCCCAGGCGGCCGTCATGTACATCGCCAGCGGCAAGGAGTTCGTCCTCAAGGGACCGGGCGAATACGTGGTGAAGGATGCCGACGTCGCTGCCACATCCGGCATGCCGCCGGCCGCGCGCGCCACCGAATGGCGTGCCAGCACCAAGGTGCTCGGGCAGGTCGCGCAGACGGCATCTGCGAGCGTGCGCATGCGCTCGATCGCGCAGCCGAAGGCGGACGTCGGCCCGAAGCTGCTCTCTCCCACGCAGGGCACCGTGACGACGCTCACCCCGACCTTCCGCTGGCGCGCCGGCGATGACCCAAAGGCGCAGGCTGAATTCGTGCTGCGGGCGGCCGGGCAGGACAAGCCGGTACAGCAAGCCAAAGCGGCCGGGGGTATCTACAAAGCCGCCAAGCTCAAGCCCGGCACGGAATACACGTGGACGGTCGCGGTGAACGGCGACGAGGTCGGTACGGCAGCGTTCCGGACGCTGTCCACCGACGAGATCCGCCAGGTCGAGCAGCGGCGGCCGTCGGACAAGGCGGATTTCTCCGAACGCCTGTACTTCACGCTGATGCTCCAGGAGTTGGGCGCGGCACAGGAAGCCCAGGAGTCGTGGGCGAAGCTGTCCCAGGAGCGCACCGACCTGCCGGAGCTCGCTGCATTCGGCAAATGACGCGCCCGGGGTTGTTCAGAAGATGGGCGGCGCTCGCCGCCCTTCCGTTGTGCCTGGTGGTGGCGACGGCCGCCGCTGCTGCCGATCGCGTCGCGCTGCTCATCGGCAACAATAACTACGCGACCAGCCCGCTGCGCAACGCAGTCAACGATGCCACCGATCTGGGCGATGTGCTCAAGGAGCTGGGCTTCACGGTGATCGTGCGCACGAACACCTCGCGCAAGGAAATGATCGACGCGATCCGCGAGTTCGGCACGGCCATGGACGGCGCGAAGGCCGCGCTGTTCTTCTACGCCGGGCACGCGATGCAGTTCAAGGACCGCAACTACCTCGTCCCGATCGACGCCGCGATGGGCAGCCAGGAGGACGTGACGTTCTTCTCGGTGGAGGTCGCGCAGGTGTTCGACCGGATGGAGAAGGCGCGCACCCAGTCCAACATCATCGTCCTCGACGCCTGCCGGGACAACCCCTTTGCGGGCACGTTCCAGCTGACGAGCGCCGGGCTGGCGCAGATCAACGCGCCGTCCGGAACCCTGATCGCCTACGCGACGTCGCCGGGCTCGGTCGCGGCCGACGGCTTCGGGCGAAACGGGATCTACACAAAGAACATCCTGCAGAACATCAAGGCGCCCGATCTTCCGGTGGAGATCATGTTCAAGCGCGTGCGCGAGGGCGTGGAGCGCGAGACGCGCAAGTCGCAGACGCCCTGGGACTCGTCGTCGCTCAAGGGGGACTTCGCGTTCAACTCCACGTCCGCAGCCAGGACGCAGACGAGCAGCGCGCCGGCATCGGGACCGAGCGCCGACGCGGCGCTGTCCATCGAGCGCGAATTCTGGAGCAGCGTCAAGGACTCGACCCGCCCGGAAGACATCCGCGCGTACCTCGACAAATATCCGAACGGCAACTTCGTCGCGCTGGCGAACAACAGGCTCGACGCGCTGCAGCGGCCCACGCGCGTCGCCGCCGTACCTGCGACCCCGGCGTCCCCGCCCGCCGCGGCGGCCCCCGCGTCCGCCGCACCGGTCCGGCAGATCACGCCGACGCCGGCCCCTGCCGAGAAGCCGCCGGCGCCGGCCGCGCCTGCGGATGGTGGTACGGCATTGGCGCCAGTGCATATCGCCGCCGCTGCGCCGACCGCCGCGGTCGCGAAGGCCGCCGCGCCGCCGCCCGCCGCCCAGGCAGTGGTCCCGCCACCTGCGCCGGTGGAACGGTCCGTGGGCCGCGAGATCGCGCCGGGCATACGCGAAGTCATTTTCGCTGATGGGACGACCTATGTCGGGCACTTCGCGGCCGATCGTCCCGACGGCAAGGGCAAGTTCACGTTCGCCAACGGCGACATCTACGAAGGGGACGTCAAGGCCGGTGTCATCGTCGGGCGCGGAACCTATGTCTCGCCCAATGGCGATGTCTTCGAAGGCACGTTCGAGGCCGGCAAGCCGCAGGGTGTGGGCATCTATCGCTTCGCGAAGGGCGACCGCTATGAGGGCGAGGTCGCGGCGGGCAACATGCAGGGCAAGGGCCGGTACTTCTCGAGCAACGGCGATCGCGTCGAGGCGAGCTTCGTCAACGGCAAGGCGCAGGGCAAGGGCGTCTATTTCTTCGCCAACAAGGACCGTTACGAAGGCGACATCCAGGCGGGTGTGCTGAGCGGGCAGGGCGCGTATTTCTTCTCGACCGGGCTCAAGTACGAAGGCGAGATCGTCGCCGGGCGGCCGATGGGGAAGGGTGTGTTCTGGTTCCTGGACGGCTCGCGGTTCGAGGGGGTGTTCGAGGACGGCATCGTCAAGGCCAAGGGCGAGCTCATCAAGACCGATGGCACCCGTGCCGCTGCGGAGATCGTCAACGGCAACGCCCGCCTCCTGAATTGACCGGTCGCCGGTGCGGCCGGGAGGACGCGTCGCGGGTGCGCTCAGCGCGTGGCCCGCTCGAGAATCTTCACCGGGACGTCGTAGTCGTTGTTGTTGAAGCGCGTCTGCGCGCGGCGCGCCCGCGCGAGGTCGAGCGGTCGCGACCCTGCCGCCACAGGAATTCCAGGCCCGAACGCCTTGGACATGTAACCGGCGCGCCAATCGGGGACGCGGCGAACAGCGGCGTGTCGCCGTCCTCGTTGCGCGCGTCGACCTTCGCTCCCGCGCGCAGCAGCAGCGCAACCGCCGGCGGCACGTCGAACGCGCACGCCCAGTGCAGCGGCGTCCTGCCATCCTCGGCCGTGGCGTTGACGTCGGCGCCGGATGCAATCAGCTGTTGCACGATCTCGATCCGGTGGGCGCTGTAGATGTGCAGCGCCTTGTGCAGCACGGTCACGCCGTCCGCGTCGACCGGCAGCCGCCCGCGATCGGCTGCGGTCATCGCCGCGATCGTCTTCGGGTCGCCCGCGATCAGCGCCTCGCGCCAGGCGTCGAAGTCGGCGGCGTGGGCGCCGGATGCGAGCAGCGCCAGCGCCGTCAGTTCACGCCAGCGCATGCGACCACCACGCTCGTGCCGAGGCCCGGCGTTCGCCGCGCAAGCGCGGATGGCGGCCACGACGGCCATCATCTCCATCATGGTGAAGCCGTGATCCCGCGTCGTCATCGCCTCGTCCCTGTCCGCTGCGCAGCGTACCGGTCCATGGTAAACCACCCGGCGTCCGGCGGACGCTTCCTCCACGCCTGACCCGCGGTCGCGGCACCGGCAAAGCGCGCGGCGCCGGCGCGGCTCCCCGCAGCGGATTCCTGACGCAAAAGAATGCCCGACGGCTCGCGCCGCCGGGCATCGATAGGCTGCAGCCGATCAGGCTACGGGTGCGGCCCGTTGTGACAGTCGTAGCAGCCGACGCTCTGGCCGGCGATGTAGCTCCGGGTCCTGCCATCTCCAATCGAGAAGGTCTGCGCCGCCTTCACCTGCGCCAGCGGGCTGCCCCGGTAATCGCTGCCGTGGCAGTACGCGCACTGCGCCGTGCCGCCGCCCGATTCCAGCATGTCGGAGTGCTGGCTGACCCACGACGCGCCGATCGTGTGCATGCCGTGCGGGCCGCCGTTGAGCGACGTCGGCACCGTGGCGTGACAGACCTTGCATTCGCGCACGGTCCCGGCATAGCCCTGCAGCGCGATGCTCTGCACGTTGTCGTTGTCGTGCGAGCTCGGGTACTCGGCATGCGTCGCGCCGTGGCAGGCCTCGCACCGCAGGCCGCCGTGCCCCTTGCTTGACTTGAACAGGTTGAAGCCTGGCGCCGGCGCGTTGGCGTTGGTGGCGAAGCGGGTGTCGGCGGGCACCACCAGATTGCCCGCTGCGTCGACGGCGCTCGTCGTGCGCTTGCCGTTGAAGTGGCACGCCTGGCAGGTCGGCTCCTCCAGCCAGCCGACGCGGCCCGGATCGCCGACCTTGGTCATGTTGCCGTGGCAGCTCTGGCAGCCCATCAGCGCGTTGCCGGATGCGTCGGTCGCGTTGCCCATCGCGCCGCGCAGGCACTTGGTCACCGAGCCCGGATGGCACAGGTAGCAGGCGCTGCGGTTGGTGCTGGCATCCAGCGTGAGGCCGGTCGCCGGATCCTTCACGTCGGCGTGGCCCGAATGCACGGCGCTGGTGAGGGCGGAGGTGCCCGGCAGGCTCGTCGTGCCGAGCGCATTCGAGCCGTGGCAGCCCGCGCACAGCGTCGGCTTGGGCGGCGACAGCGTCGCCGAGTAGTAGAGACCCGGCGCCAGGCCCATCGTCGCCAGCGCCGCCTGGTAGTCCTGGTTGCCGGACTGCTTCTCGTCGTGCAGCCTGAGGACGTTCTTCTTCCAGTCCTTCTCCGGATCATTGTCGTTCACCCAGTCGCCGGCCGGCTTCGCGGCGACGCGCGCGGTGTTGGTCTCGGCCGGCGGCCGCGAGGCGTGGCAGGCCGCGCAGGTGATCTCGTCGCTCACCGGCAGCACGGTCAGCGTCGAGGCGAGCACGTTGCCGGCGCTGTCCCGCGCCGTCACCTTGACCATCGGATAGAAGTTCTTGCTGCCGGCGTCGTCGTACGGCGTGATGGGCAGCCCGCCCGCCTCGAACCAGCCGTTGACGGGATCGAGCTTCATCGGCTGCGCGGTCTTCGACGGCGTCTTGTTGCCGAGCAGCCCGACGTCGTCCGCCAGCTTGGTGCCGGGCGCGAGGTAGAGCGACGGCGCCCACTGCCAGAAGTTGGTCTTCTTCACGCTGCTCGTATTGATCGAGGCCGTCGCGTCGGCCGCCGACTCGTAGGTGAGCGTCACGCCCTGGGTCACCACCTTGCCCGTCGTCGCGTTGACGAGCTGCGCGTGCAGGTTGTTGAACGGCGGCAGGATCGAGAACACCGAGTAGTCCCTGCCGTCCATGCAGTGCATGCCGAGGTCGTTCCACGCGATCAGCGAGTACTTGCCGCCGGCCGCGGGCGGGCCGGTCACGGTCCCGATCACGGTGATCGGAACGGTGATCGTCGTCCTGCTGTCCTTGACGGTCACGACGGCGGTCCCGGCGGCGACCCCCTTGACGTTGACCACGCTGCCGCTGACCGAGACCGTGGCGACCGCCGTGTTGCCGGAGCTCGCCGTCACGGCGCCCGACGCGTTGCTGGCGGTGATCGGCGCCGTGACGCCCGCCGAAAGCGACATCGACGTCGGCGACACCGTCATCGACGGCGTGACGGTCACCGCGAGCGTGCGGCTGCGCCGCGAGTCGCGAATGCTGATCGTGGTCTTGCCGGCGGCTTCACCGTACACGTTCAAGGTGGCCCCGGTCGCGGTGACGCCCGACAGCGTCACCTTGGCGACGGCCGTGCTTGCCGAGGTGGCGTGGATCGTGCCGCTGGCGCCGGTGATCGCCACCGTCGCGTAGGTCTTGGCGGGCAGCGTGACGCCGGCGGTCGCGAGCGTGAGCGCCGCCGAAGCCTGCCCGGCGAATGCACACAGGCACAGGGCGACCCACGCGACCAGGAGTCGGCTGCCACGGGAATTGGCGCCACCTGTGTTCGATTGACTCATGGGAATGTTCTCCTCGGCCTGGAAGTTGATCGGGTTGCTGGTGAGTGTCCGCGCCGATGCGCCGCCGCGCGCGACGCGATTTGAAATGAGGCCGCTTATCATTTGCGGGCTCCTGAAATGCAAAAACCCAGATCGCTCTGGGTTTTTGGGGACGACTCCTGTCTGGATCGTCGGGTGCGGGCGTGTCGGTGTCGGTTCACGCCATGCAGTCTACGGGCCCAACCTGAAAGGAACCTGAACGCATCGCGCAACGCCGGCCGACGCGGGGAAGCGAGGGTGCCGACGACGGCCGCCACGGCGACGCGCATCGCAGCGCGCATCGCAGCGCGCATCGCAGCGCGCATCGCAGCGCGCATCGCAGCGCGCGACGCCGGCCGCGGGGCCCTGTCGCGGCCCGCGGTATCGGTCCCTTCCGTCGAAGATGGGGTGGACGGGCGTTTTTCGCACGTCCGGGCATGACGCCTATGGACGCTTCGGCGTCTTGTAGGCCACTTCCTTCTGGAACGCTACCCAGACGGTTTCGAAACCGACGAAGCCCTTGTCGTTTGCCGGCATCTGGCGCGTTGTCAGAAAGCGCGCCTGTCCGTCAGGAACCTTCGCGGGGGGAGGCTTCTGCTCGCTCATGAGTCACCTTTCGTGTCGTGAAGTGAGGACTGCAAGTGCAATCAACCATGCCTGAATTTTGTCCGCCGCCATTCGAGACCGCGGCTCAAACAGGCCTCAACAGCGACGGATCGACATTGGCGCCCGCATTGACTGGCCCGCCGATCCTTGTCTCTGCATCGGTTGCGTCGCGCACGGTCACGATCTGGAGCGTGAAGACGACCTCTCTGCCGCAAAGCGGGTTGTTGCCATCGACCGTCAGCCGCTCGTCGTCCACGTGCGTCACGAGAAAGCTGCGGACCTGCCCGCTGTCGCCCTCCATCAGGATCGACGTGCCGACCTGCCGATACTCCTCGGGGACGTTCTCGATGTCGTCGGAGAATACCAGCGACTCGTCCCTGGGGCCGAAGATCTGGTTGCCGTCGATGATCACTTCGATGACGTCGCCGGGGGACTTGCCCTCGAGCTCCCGGTGGACCGAAGGGGCCAGGATTTCATTGTGTCCGTGAACATAGCCCAGCGGGAACTCGACCCGGGTGAGCACGTGCCCCGACCGGCGGTCGGTCACCTTGTACGTCAGTTCGACAAACTTGCCGTCGCGGACGGAATGTTCAGAAGATGGATGCACCGAAGATCCTGACCTTTCCTTCCTCGTAGCCGAGGACAAGCCTGCCGAGCCATTCGCCTTCCTTCTTGGTGCTGCGCTGGCGGTAGAGAACCGTCACGTGCTCGCCCCGGCGGATGATGCCGAGCGAGTCGACGTTCTCGGACAGATTCCTCGCAAGCTCGCTGTTCGCGAACTGGTGGCCCGCGACAACCTGATCGATGGCACGCGCCAGCGAGCTGGAGAAGTTCCTTGCGAATTCCCCGTACTTGCCTTCGTTCGAATACTTGACGAGATCGCGCCACAGGGGCTTCGCCATGGCCAGGATCTCGTCATCGGTCTTCTCGGTGATGTTCACGCGCGTGCCCGGAGGTCCTGCTACTTCTCGTCCCCGGCCAGGTGATAGCAAGGCGCCTTCTCCATCGTGTATTCGCCGGTCTTCGGATCGCGGCGCGAGACCGTCAGCACGTGCCAGTTCTTGTCGTCGAGCTTCATGGCGTCGCCCCGGTAGTAGTAACCCGGCCACCGGGTCTCCTTGCGGAACAGCGTGTGCTGCGTGACGCACTCGGCGGCGCGATGACGGTGCATCAGTTCCCATGCGCGCAGCAACTCGTGGATGTCCTTCGCGGCCAGGCTCTGGAGGTCCTCCTCCATGACCTTGAGCTTCTTCAGGGCGATGTTCAGGAGCTTCTCGTTGGTCATGTAGCCGACGGTCACGCCGCCGCAATACTCGTCCATGAGCTTCTGCAGGCGGTCCAGGCCCTGCTTGGGGTTGATGTAGTGCGGGTTGACGTCGCCCGCCACCACCTCGTTGCGGTACACCCTGTAGTGCTCCAGGGGCTTGTAGATCTCCTGCTTGCGCCGCTGGATCTGCTCGTCGGATACGACGATGCCTTCGGCCTTTCCGTCGTCGATGTACTTGCACGCGGCCTTGGCGGCGAGACGGCCTTCGGTGAACGACCCCGACGAGAAGGCGTGCGGCGTGCCGCCGACCGCGTCACCGGCGCCGAACAGGCCTTCGATCGTCGTCATGCGGTTGTAGCCCCAGAAATACTCGGGCGGGGAGATGTCCTCGGGGCCGGAGCACCACGCGCCCGAACCGGTCGCGTGGGATCCCATGACGTACGGCTCGGACGTGGTCAGTTCCGGGTTCTCGTTCTTGGGGTCGACGTCGGTGGCGGCCCACAGGACCGCCTGGCCGACGGTCATGCCGAGGAAGTTTTCCCAACCCACCTCTTCCAGATGAGGATCCTGGAAGGCGCGCATGGTCACCATGTGAATCGGGCCGCGGCCGGCGTTGACCTCGCTGATCAGCGCGTGGTTGCGCAGGCAGGTCGGGATCGGCCGGTGCGTGAGGTGCGAAGCCTCCGGATCGAGGTATTCCTTGCCGACCATCTTCTGCAGTTCGGGGAACCACTTGGACTCGTACTCCTCGCCCTGGCCGTTCTGCGTGTAGGTCTTGAGATGCAGGAAGTAGGCGCCGACCGGGCCGTAGCCGTCCTTGAAGCGCGCCAGCACGATGCGGTTTTCCATCTGCGTCATCTTGGCGCCGGCATTGATCATGAGGCCGTAGGCGGACGCGGAGGACCATGGCGCATACCAGGTGCGGCCGGAACCTTCGCCCACCGAGCGCGGCTTGAAGATGTTGGAGGCGCCACCGGCGCCGCAGATCACGGTCTTGGACTTGAAGACGTGGTAGTTGCCGGTGCGGACGTTGAACCCGACGGCGCCGGCAACGCGGTTTTCCCTGCTGTCGTCCATCAGCAGGTGGGTGACGCAGATGCGGTTGAAGACCTTGTCCGCCGATTTCTTCGCGGCCTCGGCCACGATGGGCTTGTAGGACTCGCCGTGGATCATGATCTGCCATCGACCCTCGCGCAGATAGCGCCCGGTCTTCGGGTCCTTCATGATCGGCAGGCCCCACTCCTCGAACTGATGCACCGTGGAGTCGACGTGACGGGCCATGTCGAACAGCAGGTCCTCGCGCACCATGCCCATCAGGTCGATGCGGGCGTAGCGGACGTGGTCCTCCGGGTTGTTCTCGCCCCAGCGCGTGCCCATGTAGCAGTTGATCGCGTACAGGCCCTGCGCGACGGCGCCCGAGCGATCGATGTTGGCCTTCTCGGCGATGACGATCTTCTTCGTCTGCCCCCAGAATCTCGCCTCCCAGGCGGCACCGGTGCCGCCGAGCCCCGCACCGACGACCAGAACGTCGATGCCGTCTTCGATGATCGTTTCGTAGGCCATCAGTAGTAGACCCCCATCTTCATCTTGAGACCTGCGGACTCGAGCGTGCGCAGGCCGCCGTCATCCATGCGGATGTATTTCGGTTCGTTGTACAGCAATTCGCCGTCGCGCATTTCCGTGCTCGGTGCGGGAACCTCGGCGAGCTTGGGGATTGCCTCCCCCCAGGGCTTGGTGGTGATGGGCGACAGGAAGTTCTTCTCCGTGCCGTTGCGGAACTTGATCTTCCAGGCGATCGTTCCCTTGCGCTCGTCGCGTTGAACGCGGACGCTGTGGCCCAGCGGAGCGAAGTCGGCGTATCCGCGCACATCGATCGCATTCTGCGGGCAGGCCTTCACGCAGCTGTAGCACTCCCAGCACATGTTCGGCTCGATGTTGTAGGCGCGCCGCGTGGTCTTGTCGATGTGCATGATGTCGGACGGGCAGATGTCGACGCAGTGTCCGCATCCGTCGCACCTCGTCATGTAGACGAAGGTAGGCATGGGCTGGCTCCTTGATGTGTTCCGCTCGAACCTACGGGCTGTTTCTCAATGGTGGCCCCCCCGAGGTCGCCGCGTTGCGGCGTCCACCCCCCAAAGGGGCGGAAACTTGGGGTGGCCCGGCGTTTCCTAGTAGTGGCGCGGTGCTTCGCGCTTGATGCCGAGCCCCATGTCCATGGGGGCGTCGCGCAACAGTTCCATCGAATGCCTTTCGCGCTGCGCAGGATCGTCGCGGGTCTGCAGGGGCAGGTTGGCGAACGTGCCGTTGGCCTTGGAGACGCGCTTCTCGAAGGCCGCCGCGGGCTTGAAGAACATGTGCGCGAATTTGGACCAGTACACCCCGCCGAACAGCGCCGTGGTGGCGATCATGTACAGGCCGAAGAACACGGTGGCCCAGGAACTCGCGCTCGCCTGCAGGGAGGCCCAGATCAGGCCCAGGGTCACGCTGCCCAGCAGCGAAAGAACGAACAGGTCCGCGCGCATCAGGCGCAGCGGCGTATTGCCCTCCGCAGCGACGTCGACTCTGATGAAGAACCAGAACCAGTATCCACCGACGCAGATCATCAGGCCGCCGATCCACCACAGCAGCGGCACGATGGCCGGCGCCGGCGTCGCGGCCGTCGGATAGCCGAACACCATCACGGCCGTGGTGATGACGTAGAGCAGGAACCCGTACATGGTCAGCAGATGCGCGATCCGGCGGCGCGTGTTGCAGAATTCGCCGGAGGCCAGGATGTCCACGAGGCCGGTCTTGACGGCGATCGACACCATTTCACCGCCGCCGACCTGCCGCGCCCCTTTGCCTTCGTCTTCCGCCAGTTGGCGAAGAAGTACTTCGCGCTTCCCTTGTGGATGATGTCGAACACGGTTCCGGCGAACACCGCGAGCACCATCAGCACGAGATAGATGCGCATGGCGTTCGCGGGCAATGCATCGGTCAGCGCGGCAAAAGGATTGTTGGTGAACATTGTTACCTCAATCGATGTGAGTCTGCGTCTGTTCGTGGCCCTGCTCCGCCCGCCATTGTCGGGGATGCGCGAAACTGCGTGCTCGAAAATTGTTATGCCGGCATCGAAAAAACTGATGCGCGCGTTGTTGGGGGGCGCGCGGCCCTCGCGTCTGCAGGCGGTGTCTCCCCGCGCGCACCCAGGCCGCGATATGGGATACGATCCGGTGGCCACGACACCGAGGGGAAGGGCGCCGCGTGAAGATCTGCATCGTCTCCGACAGCCACGATCACCGCGAGCCGCTCGCCGCTGCCGTCGCGGAGGCGAAAGCGCTCGGCGCGCAGGCGGTGCTGCATTGCGGCGACCTGGTGACGCCGTCGACGCTGCACGCGATCCTCGGGCTGGGGCTGCCGATCCACCTGATCCACGGCAACAACACGGGCGACCTGTTCAACCTGGGGAGGCTTGCGCAGGAGGCAGGAGACCGCCTGCACTACTACGGCCAGGATGCATCCCTGGCATTGGCGCAAAGGCGCATCTTCCTGGTTCACTTCCCGCATTACGCCAGGGCCATGGCGCTCACGGGCGACTACGACCTGGTGTGCAACGGGCATGAACACCGCGCCGTCGTCGAGCGCATTCGCAACGTCAAAGGTGAAGACACCCTGCGCATCGACCCCGGCACCGTCGCCGGCGTGAGCGCGCCCGCGACCTACGTGTTCGGCGATCTGCAGACCATGGAATTCGGCATCCGGCCGGTTCCCGGCTGAGGCGCGGTGCGGCCGATGACCGCGCTACGCTTCGAGGTGCTTCGCGGCCGCGAGCTGTTCCTTCGCGAACTGCAGGAAGGCCGCCACCAGGTTCGAGCGGAACCGGTCCTTCGGATACACCACCGAGAAATTGCGGATCAATTGCGGTCGTAGCGGCACCTGGACGAGCTGCCCGAGCTGCAGTTCCTTGGCGGCAATGACGCGCGAGATGATCGCGAAACCCATGCCGGTGGCGACCAGGCCCTTAAGCGCCTCGGGGCTGCCGAGCTCGACCACCACGTTCATCGATTCCGGCGCGACGCCGACCTGCTGCAGGTAGCGATCGACGACCGCGCGGGTGCCCGAGCCCGCCTCTCTGCTGACGTAGGGATGCAGCGTCAGGGACGCGCGGTCCGCATGGGGCTGCCTTGCCAGCGGGTGGGACGGCGCGCACACGACCTGCAGCTCATCCTGGCAGCACACTTCGCTCTGGAGCGAAGCCAGGTGCGAGTCGCCTTCGATGAAGCCCAGATCCAGCGCGTGCTCGGCGACTCGGTCCTGGACCGCTTCGGAATTGCCGACGAACAGGTTCGGCACCACGGCCGGGTGGATCGCCTTGAACTTTCCGATGAGCTGCGGCAGCACGTATTCGCCGATCGTCATGCTCGCGCCGATGACGAGCGGCCCCGCCACCGTGCCGCTGATCTCCTTCAGGCGCGTCTCGAGCTCGGCGGACAGCCCGAGAATGCGCTCGGCGTAGTCGAGCGCCAGCCGGCCCGCGGGCGTGAGCGAGATCCGTCCCTGGGCGCGGTCGAAGAGGCGCGTGTTGAGGTGCTCTTCGAGCTGCTTGACCTGAAACGTGACCGCCGGCTGGGTCATGAACAGCGTTTCGGCGGCCTTGGTGAAGGAAAGATGCTTCGCCACCGCGTGGAACACCTGAAGGCGCCGGTCGGCCATGTGAACCTGTCTCGGGTTTTGCGCTAGGCTCCATTCAAGCACAATAATGGCGCGTAGCCGCGTAGCCCGGGTTGAGCGGCAGCGAAACCCGGGGCAGCCACGGGAGCAGCCACCCCGGGTTTCGCTGCCGCTCAACCCGGGCCACGTCCAGCCCACTGCTCAGCGCCCATGGCCCACGACGAGATCATCCAACGGCTGCGCCGCTTCCACGTGCAGCATTTCCCCCGCTTTCGCCGCCGTTTCGAGGGTCTCATCGAAAACGGCCAGCGCCCGACCGTGCTGTTCATAGGCTGCTCGGACTCGCGGGTCGTCCCCCACCTGCTCACCGGCAGCGGTCCCGGCGAGCTCTTCATCGTCCGCAACGTCGCTGCGTTCGTGCCGCCGTTCGACGGCTCCCGCGGCTATCACGGCACGTCCGCGGCGATCGAGTTCGCGGTGCTGTCGCTTGACGTGCGCGACATCGTCGTCTGCGGCCACTCGCACTGCGGCGGAATCCGCGCGCTCTACGAGGGCGTGCCCGCCGAGTCGGTGCACATGGGCGCGTGGATCGAGCTCGGGCGCGCGGCGGTGCTGCCGGAGTCGGTGTCCCCCGACGTGCTGCGGCGCACCGAGCAGCGGGCGGTGGTGCTGCAGCTCGAGCGGCTGATGACCTACCCGATGGTGTCGCGCCGCGTCGCCGAGGGCCGCATCGCGCTGCACGGCTGGCACTACGTCATCGAGGATGGCGAGGTGCACGTGCTCGATGTCGAGCGCGGGACGTTCGTGCCGGCAAGCAAGGCGGGCAGCGACGGGGCGGATCCCGATTCGACGCTGGACGTCAATCCGTTGCAGTGAGCCGCGATGCGCTGTCGCCCCGACGCCGGCGGTGGCGCCAATTGCCGCTGCCGCGCGGACGCTATACTTTGGCCATGGATCTCGATCTGAAGGGCAGGCGGGTGCTCGTGACGGGCGGCTCGGCCGGCATCGGGCAGGCCTGCGCCGCAGCGTTCGCCGAGGAGGGCTGCACGGTGCTCGTCGCGGCCAGGAACCCGGCTCCGGGGCCGCTCGCCCTCGCGATCGACCTGGCGCAGCCCGGTGCGGCGGAAACGCTCGCTGCGTGGGCAGGAGAGATCGACGTCCTGGTCAACAACGCGGGAGCGATTCCGGGCGGCGATCTGCTTGGCGTCGACGAGCAGACGTGGCGCCGGTCCTGGGACCTCAAGGTGTTCGGCTACATCAACCTCTCGCGGCTGGTCTACGCGCGCATGAAGCCCAGGCGCCACGGCGTGATCGTCAACGTCATCGGGTCCGCCGGCGAGCGGATGGATGCCGCGTACATCGCCGGCAGCACCGCCAACGCCGGCCTGATGGCTTTCACGCGCGCGCTGGGCGGTGCGTCGGCCGCGGACGGCATCCGGGTGGTCGGAGTCAATCCGGGGCCGGTATCGACGCAGCGGCTGGCGACCGTCTACCGGCAGCGCGCGCAGGCGCTGCTGGGCGACGGCGACCGCTACGAGGAGCTGTTCGCCGATCTTCCGTTCGGCCGCGCGGCGCGGCCGCAGGAGATTGCCGCGGCGGTGGTGTTCCTCGCGTCGCCGCGCTCCGCCTACACCAGCGGATGCGTCCTCACCATCGACGGCGGCCTGGCCGCGCGCCCGCGCTAGCGGGAGGCGCCGCACCGGTCCGCGCAGGCGGCCCGCCGGCGGTCACGGCGACGGCACCAGCGCGGTTGCCTTGATCTCGAGCAGCAGGCCGGGCAGGGTCAGCGTCGCGACGCCGATCGCGGTCCACGGGCAGGTGCCCCGCGGAAAGAGGCGGTTCTTCACCGCGTAGAACACGGGGTGGTGCGCCGCCATGTCGACGTGGAACGTCGTCAGGTCGACGATGTCGTCGAAGCCGCAACCGGCCGCCGCGAGCACCGTGCGCAGATTCTCGAAGCAGGCCACGAATTGCGCTTCGGGATCGGCAATCACCTGCAGGTCGGGCGTCCTGCCCACCTGCCCGGCGACGAACAAGAGCTGCCCGACGCGCAGCGCCGGCACGTAGCCCTTCTGCGTGACGATGTTGCGCATCGTCGGCGGCACGATCGCTTCTCGTTCCATTGCTGAGTCCCCGCAGGAGGTTGTGGGCGGATTGGCGGAGCAAACCGTAGCACGCGCCTCGTGGGCGCCGCAATGAAGGGTCGCCGGGTGGCCGGGAGCGCTTGTTTTGTCAAGGATAAATTCTGCTGCCCCCCAGGTCGGGTTTCATAACAGTTTAAACATATAGAACAACGACATGATCATGAATTGCGGGAGAGATGCCCCCTTTCGCCAGCTTGACACCATCTATCGGATGGATATATTGTCCAGGACAAATTAATGGATTCAACTTACCGCGAGAGATGACGGCATGCGTGTCTTGATGACAGGTGCGACCGGCCTGATCGGCAAGGAGTTGGGAAAGCGGCTGGCGGCGCACGGCGACGACCTGGTGTGCCTTGTCCGCGACGTGCAGGACGCCAGGCGCCGGCTGCCGTTCCCGGCGACCTGCTTCGCGTGGGACCACACGCGGCCCGTGCCGGCCGCCGCGCTGGCCGGCGTCGATGCCATCGTGAACCTGGCGGGCGAGCCCGTTGCCGATCGCCGCTGGAGCCCCGCGCAGAAGACCCTGATCCGCGACTCGCGCGTGTTCGGCACGCGACGCCTGGTCGACGCGACGGTGCGGCACGGGGCGCAGGTCAAGGTCTTCGTGCAGGGATCGGCCATCGGGTTCTACGGCGACCGCGGCGATGAGGCGCTCGACGGCGACAGCGCGCAGGGCGCCGGCTTTCTCGCCGACGTCGTGGCGGCGTGGGAGGCGGAGCTGCGGCCGCTGACCGAGCGCCGGCAGCATCTGCGCGTGGCGACCGTGCGGACGGGGATCGTCCTCGCGCGGCAGGGCGGCGCGCTCGCGAAGATGCTGCCGCTCTTCCGCGGGTCGGTTGGCGGCCGGCTGGGGTGCGGCCGGCAGTGGATGAGCTGGATCCACATCGACGACGTCGTGGGCCTGTTCCTGCACGCGCTGGATTCGAAGGCGGCGGGCGTCCTGGAAGGCGTGGCGCCGCATCCGGCGACCAATCGCGAATTCACGACATCGCTGTGCCGCTCGCTGCAGGTGCTGGAGAACGCTCCGGTCCCGGCGCCCGCCATCCGGGCGCTCTACGGCGAGATGGGCGGCGTCGTGCTGGAGAGCGCGCGGATCGAGCCGCGGCGAACGCTGGCCTCGGGTTATCGCTACCGCTTCGAGGCCATCGACGCGGCCTTCGCCGATCTGCTCACTGCGCTGCAGGGATCGACCCGGGAAAAGGTCTCGGAGCAGTGGGTGCCGCATCCGCCGGAAGCCATCTGGCCGTACTTCTGCGACGAGCGGAACCTGGAGGAGCTCACTCCGGAATTCCTCGAGTTCAAGGTCCTGGGCAAGTCGACGCCCGAGATCGGCGAAGGCACGACGATCGACTATCGCCTCCGCTTGAACGGCATCCCGCTGGGCTGGCAGAGCCGGATCGAGAACTGGGAGCCCGCGCGCGGCTTCGTCGACACGCAGGTCAGGGGACCGTACGCGTACTGGCGGCACACGCACGAATTCATTCCTTTGGCGGACGGCACGCTGATGCGCGACGTCGTCCGTTACCGGCTGCCGTTCGGATGGCTGGGGTCGGTGGCGGCGGGCTGGAAGGTCGAATCGCAGGTCGACCAGATCTTCTCCTACCGTTCGGCCCGCATCGCCGAGCGCTTCGGGGGCTGACCGGCCGGTGCCCGCTGCTCGCCTAAGCGAGCGCCCCGGCGCGCAGGTTGTGCGGGTCGAGGCGCGCGAGCAGCGCGAGCTGCGCCGCGGTCGGCGCCGGCGTCTCGTGCACGTCGGCAGGCACGTGGACGGGGAAGCCGGTGGCCTGCTGCACCTGCCCGGCGGCGACGCCCGGGTGCAGCGTGCGCAGGCGCGCCGCGCGGCCGGGGCCGCCGAAGTCCATCACGCACAGGTTGGTGACGACGAGCCGGATGTCGATGTCGTCGAGGCTCCACCCGCGCGCGAGCCGGGCCGGGTTGTAGCCCGCCGACGCCACCATGTCGACCTCGCCGGCGACGAACACCTTGGGGCTGTGGCTCGGCACGAAGAACGAGTTGGCGTGGTTGATCGAGTTGCCGGGGAAGCCGCGCACGCCGAGCATCTGCACCTTCGGCTTGCGGTAGTCGCTGCCGACCATCGAGATGTTGGCCTGGCCGTAGCGGTCGACCTGCGTCGGGCCCACCATCGCGTGGCGCCGGCCGCTCCACACGTTGTCGAAGATGCGGGCGAAGCCCATGTGGCTCTCGCGCCGGACCCGGTAGTCGCCGCGCGGACCGAGCGGCACGGGCTCGCGCACCATCCAGGCCTCGGAGTCCGTCATCATCAGGTCGGTGTTGATCGACGCCATGCACAGCGACGCGGCCAGGCGCGGCACGATGCCGATGCCGCTCGCCAGCACCTCGCCATCGTCCTTCCAGGCCTGCGCGGCGGCGCAGATGATCCGGTCGACCAGGGTGAACTCGCTCATCGGTCAGGCCATCAGTAGACCGGCAGCGGCAGCTTGCGGATCGCGTCGAGCCCGCCGACGCGCGCGAGGTATTCCTGCTCGGTGCAGGCGACGTAGCGGTCGACGTACCGCTGCCACCCGCCTTCTTCGCGCGCGCTGCCGGCGTACTCCTTGAAGTGCCCGGCGTCGTAGCCGTAGAGCGGCGCGCACGAGCTGGGGTGCGCGCCGCAGGGCAGGTGCACCACGCCCGTGGTCAGCGCGCGTTCCCAGAACACGAAGCGCGCTTCGTCGCCCTGCGCGAAGAATTCGCTGTCGACCAGCTCGTCGCAGCTCACGTAGGTGCGCCTTCGCCGCGCGCGCGAAGAGGTCGTCCATGTACAGGTCGGGCCCCTTGACCTGGCACACGCCGCGCGCGTCGGCGCGGTCCACGTGCAGCAGCGCCACGTCGAGCGGCAGCGCCGGCATCGCCACCCACTCCCGGTCGTCGTACGGCGAGCCGACGAGCCGGATCTCCGGGTTGTGCCGCAGCACGTCGGTGGAGAGCCCCAGGCGCGTGGGGATGTACGGCGCGCGCATGCCGGCGGCCTTGAGTCCCAGCAGGAACATGCCCTCGTCGATCTCCATCACGTCGATCGCGCCGCCCTGCCGCGCCGCGCGGAAATATGGCTCGAGGGGAATGAAGTCGAGCGAGACGAAGGAGAAGATGAGCTTCCGCACCTTGCCCGCGGCGCACAGCATGCCGACGTCGGCGCCGCCGTAGGCCGCCACGGTGAGGTCCTTCACCGGCGAGCGCAGGAGCTCGCGCACGAGCGCCATGGGCTTGCGCCGCGGCCCCCAGCCGCCGATGCCGACGGTCATGCCGTCCTCGATCCGCGCCACCACCTCGGCGGCGCTCATGCGCTTGTCGGTCATCGCGCCTGCCGCGTGGTCCCGGCGGTCAGAGCTTGTAGACGCGCCTGGGATTGTCGTAGAGGATCGCCTGCTTCGCCTCGTCGCGCATCCCGAGCTCGTCGATCTGGTCGAGGTAGCGGTCCCAGGGCAGGCCGTTGGAGCCGAACAGCACCTTCTCGGAGCCGGTCCGGCTCTTCATGAACGCGAGCAGCGAGGGGCTGATGTATTTCGGCAGCCAGGCGCTGATGTTGATGTAGACGTTGGGCCACTTGGTGGCCACGGCGATCAGCTCCTCCACCCACGGCCAACCGGTGTGCGTGCCGATCTGCACGAGGTCCGGGAAGTCGCAGGCGATGCGGTCGAGCATGATCGGCTTCGCGTGCTCGCTCGGCATGGCCTCGAGCACGTGCCCGGTCTGCATCGCCACCGGGATGCCCAGCTCCTCGCACTTGGCGTAGAGCGGATACATCTTGCGGTGGTCGAGCGGGATGTCGTAGCCGTAGATGTGGAGGTAGACGCCCTTGTAGCCGTGCTCGTTGACGTCGACCTCGAGCTTGCGCAGGCTCTCCCGGATGTTGAACGGGTCGTAATCGGCCAGGCCGTAGATCCGGCCCGGGTACCGCCGCGTCAGCTCGGCGATGGCCGCGGTGGTGTCCATCGCGAAGCGCGTCTGCCGGCGGTAGGACCACGCGAGAAGATCGGTCGCCAGCACGGTCTGCACGCCGGCGGCGTCCATCGCCGCGATCAGCGCTTCCGCCGTGTCGTAGCCCTTTCCCCAGGCGGCCTCGACCTTGCAGTGCAGCTCGCCCGCGGAGTTGGTGGCGGCGAGCCAGCTGTTGAGCCAGTCCTTGAGCAGCAGCGGAAACAGGCAATCGATTGCCCTCGGTGTCATGTGAACTCCTCCGTAACGCGCCGCAGCGCAGGCTGCGCTGGATACTCGTCATCGAAACGCCAACCCGGATCGGGATCGGCGGGCTCCTCCTCGTGCGGCCGGTGCGCGCTGTGTCGTTGTCCCGGCAGCGACGGCCGTTACGGCCGCCAGAAACGCTTTGACGCAAAACTCTTCCGAACCTAGTATGTTTGCGTTGCACGGTCAAGCCGGAAGATCAACGTTTCTTGACCTCCGGCAACGACCTGCCGCAGCGGCAATCCGGCGTTGCATCCCCTGGCGAAACCGCTCATGACGTTGAGGCACGGCGACGACGACACGCTCGACCAGCCGATCCCCTACTACTGGGCATCGGTCGACTGGGCGGCGCTCGCGCGCGATTACCCGCCGCCCCCTGCGTTCCGCAAGACGACGGGACGCCTCTCGGCCGACGCGCTGCGCGCGCTGCAGAACGAGCGCTTCCTCGCGCGCGTGGCCGACGCCTGGAAGACCGAGTTCTATCGCGCGCGCTGGACCGCAGCGGGCTTGACGCCCGGCGACATCCGCAGCCTCGACGACATCGGCAGCATTCCCGACGTTCAACAGCGACGACCTCAAGGACGCGATCGCCGCCAGCCCGCCCTTCGGCAACCACCACCCGATCGGCGCGCCGGACTTCGCGCGCATGCCGATCAAGATCCACACCAGCGGCGGCAGCACCGGGCTGCCGCGGGTCACGCTGTTCGATCCGGTCGCGCTGGAGGTGCAGGGCATCCAGACCGCGCGCGGTCTCCATGCGCAAGGCGCGCGGCCCGGCGACGTCATCCAGATCACGTACACGACGTCGCTCGCCAATGCCGGCTGGTGCGCGCTCAATGGCATCCACCACTGGCTCGGCGCGACGCCGCTCACCACCGGCTCGGGCGCCGTCACGCCGTCCGAGCGGCAACTCGAATACGCGCAGGCGTGGGGCACGACCGGCTGGTTCGCGCGCGGCGAGTACCTGGCGCGCCTGGTCGAGGTGGCGCGGCAGATGAAGTTCGACCTGCATTCGCTGAAGACGAGGCAGATCCACTCGTTCCTGGGCACCGACTACGAAGGCCACCTGCGACGGCAGCTGGAGGAGGCCTGGGGCGCGCCCGTCTACGACAACTACGGCACGCACGAGGTGGGCCTCATCGCCTTCGAGTGCCGCGAGCAGGACAGGAAGCACGTCAACGAGGACACCGCGTACATCGAGCTCGCCGACGTCGAGAACGGCGCGCCGCTGCCGATGGGCGCGCGCGGCAACCTGGTCGTGACGAGCCTGCACCGCTCGATCCCGCCGATCATCCGCTACAACCTGCGCGACTGCCTGATCGCCTACGAGCGCGAGGAATGCGCGTGCGGCCTCGCGACCCGCAAGCTCTCGACGTTCCTCGGCCGCAGCGACGAGATGGTGAAGCTGCGCGGCACCAACGTCTATCCACTCGCCTGCCAGAGCGCGGTCACGCGGGACCCGCGCACGACCGGCGAGTTCCTGTGCGTGGTCCGCCACGTGGGGGAGGGGCTCGCGCGGCGCGAGGACATGGTCGTGCGCGTCGAGCGCCGCAGCGCCGACGTCGACGCGCGCGCGCTTGCCGCCGACCTGGCGAAGGCGCTGCACAAGGACCTCGGCCTGCGCATCGACGTCGAGATCGTCGAGGCCGAGACGCTGGCCGAGCACACGCGGCTCGGACGCGACAACAAGGTGCGCCGGCTGCTCGATCTGCGCGAAAAGCGGTAGCGGGCAAGCCCCGACGATCCGGATGAGCGAACCCATACCGTACTACTGGAAATCGGTCGACTGGGACGCGCTGATGCGCGACTACCCGCCGCCGCCGATGTATGCGGATACCAACGGGCGGCTGTCGGCGGATGCGCTGCATGCATTGCAGGAGCAGCGCTTCCTCGCGCGCGTGGCCGATGCGTGGCAGGTGCGCTTCTACCGCGAGCGCTGGAGCGCCGCAGGCCTCGTGCCGGCCGACATCCGCGGGCTCGACGACATCGGCAGGATCCCCACCTTCACCAGCGACGACCTGCGGCAGGCGATCGCCGATGCGCCGCCCTTCGGCAGCCACCACCCGTTCGGCCCTGCCGACCTCGCCCGCCAGCCGGTGCGCATCCAGACCAGCGGCGGCACCACCGGCGTGCCGCGCGTCACGCTGTTCGACACGATCGCGATCGAGGTGCAGGCGATCCAGTCGGCGCGCGCGCTCTACGCGCAGGGCTCGCGCCCCGGCGACATCATCCAGATCACGTACACCAACGCGCTGGCCAACGCCGGCTGGTGCCACCACGACGGCGTGCACAAGTGGCTAGGGGCGACCCCGCTCGCCACCGGCTCGGGCGCGGTCACGCCGAGCGCCCGGCAGCTCGAGTTCGCCAAGGCCTGGGGCACCACCGCGTGGTTCGCGCGCGCCGACTACCTCGCGCGGCTCGCGCAGGTGGCGCAGGAAACGGGCTTCGACCTCAGGAGCCTCGCCACGCGGCGGCTGCATTCGCACCTCGGCACCGACCTCGACCATCACCTGCGCACGCGGATCGAGGACGCGTGGGGCGTGCCGGTCTACGACAACTACGGCTCGCACGAGATCGGCTGTGTCGCCTTCGAGTGCGAGGCCCGCGACGGCATGCACATCAGCGAGGACACGGTCTTCATCGAGTTCGCCGACGTGGACACGGGCGCGCCGTTTGCGTGGGGCGGGCGCGGCAACGTGATCGCCACCAGCCTGCACCGCGGCGTGCCGCCGATCATCCGCTACAACATCCGCGACTGCCTCGCGGGCCGGGAGCGCGCGCCCTGTCCCTGCGGCCTCGCGACGCGCAAGCTGTCGATGTTCCTCGGTCGCAGCGACGACATGGTCAAGCTGCGGGGCACCAACGTCTATCCGCTCGCCTGCCAGAGCGTGATCGTCGAGGATGCCCGCACCACCGGCGAGTTCCTGTGTGTGGCGCGCCACGAAGGCGAAGGCCTCGCGCGCTGCGACGCGATGAGCGTGCGCGTCGAGCGCCGCTCGCCGTCCGTCGACGCCGCGCGGCTCGCCGCCGACCTCGCGGCGGCGCTGCATCGCACGCTGGGCGTGAAGGTCGACGTGGAGATCGTGGAGAAGGACGCGCTGGCCGAGCTCACCGGGCTCGACCGGCAGAACAAGGCCCGGCGCCTGCTCGACCTGCGCACGGGCGCCGCACGCCGAGGCGCCGCAGCGACGGCGCCCGCCAACGACGACGGAGGAGAGTCCCGATGAAGCTGCCTCACCTGTCGCATCCTGGTTTGCTGCTGCCGGTGCTCGCGTTGGCAGCGGTCGTCCTCGTCCACGCCGCGCCGGCCGGCGCGCAGGCCCCGGCGTGGCCGACCAAGCCGGTGCACATCGTCGTGCCGTTCCCGCCGGGCGGCACCACCGACATCATCGGGCGCACGATCGGCGACGAGCTGGCGAAGTCGCTCGGGCAGCCCGTGATCATCGACAACAAGCCGGGCGCCAACACCAACATCGGCACCGCGTTCGTCGCCCGCGCGGCCCCGGACGGCTACACGCTGCTGGTGGCGAGCCCCTCGATCACGACCAATCCCGGGCTCTATCGCGCGCTCGACTACGACACCGCGCGCGACCTGACCGGGGTGAGCCTCATCACCGAGGTGCCGCTGGTGATGGTGATCCATCCCGCGATCCCGGCGACCACGCTCGCCGAGCTGATCGCCTACGTGAAGGCCTCCGGCAAGCCGCTCACCTGCGCCTCCACCGGCAGCGGGTCGCTCGCGCACCTGTCGTGCATCCTGCTCAAGAACACGACGGGGCTCGACGTGATCCACGTGCCCTACAAGGGCGGCGCGCCGATGCTCAACGACCTCCTCGGCGGGCAGGTGGACACGATGTTCGACGCGCCGGCCACTACGTTGCAGCACCTGCAGTCCGGAAAGATGCGCGCGCTCGCCTCGACCGGCCCGCGGCGAATCGCGTCGCTGCCCAGCGTGCCGACGATGAAGGAGCTGGGCTACGAGAACTTCGACGTCGTGTGGTGGGCGGGGCTGCTCGCACCTGCCGGCACGCCGGCGCCGATCATCGAGCGGCTGAACGCCGAGGTGGCGAAGGCGCTGGATTCGCCGGCGCTGACGGCGCGCTTCGCGCCGCTCGGCATCGGCGCCAACAAGGAAAGCGCGGAGGCGTTCACCGCGCGCATCCGGCGCGACATCGTCCGCTGGGGCAAGGTGTTCAACGACGCGGGCGTGAAAATCGATTAGGGCCCCCGGAGCTCACTTCGTTCGCCTCCCCCCGAGGGGGCATGCAGCGCCCTTCGGGCGGCCGTGCGGGCGCTGGGGTGCCCCCGAAGCGTGCGCATGGCTATGATAGGATCGAAAAAAGTTTTGCTTGGAGGAACCGCATCATGTTGAAGCATGTCGTTGCCCGTGCCGTCTTCTGCGTTGCCGCGATGGCGATGCTTGGCGCGGCCGATGTCCGGGCGCAGGCGCCGACGTTCGCGGCGGTGCTCGAGGGCGCGAAGCGCGAGGGCTCGCTGGTGGTCTGGGTGTCGAGTCCCGGCCGGCCGGAGACGCACAAGGCGCTCTTCGACGCGTTCAACAAGCGCTTCAACCTGAACCTCAAGGCCGAATGGTCGCCGGCGAGCTCGGTGTCCACCGGCACGCGGCTCGTCAACGAATTCGGCCGCGGCAAGGGCGCCATCGATGTCGTCGGCTCCGGCGGTGCCGAAGAGGCTGCGATCCTGATCGAGCGCGGCATCATCAAGCCGTATCCGTGGGTCGAAGTCTTCGGCAAGGAACTGCCGCAGATCGGCGAAGTGATGGGTCGCGCGATTCCCGACCTCCGCGGCATCACGCTGCCGGTCCTCGACGCGGTGTACGGCATCGCGTGGAACCCGGACCTGATCAAGGACGAGGACGTGCCGTCGAGCTACGAGGCCGTGCTCGACCCGCGCTGGCAGGGCAAGATCGCCGTCAACGCGTTCTTCCTGATCCCGCTCGACTCGACCGCGTTCCTGATCGGCCGCGACAAGACGCTGGACATGGCCAAGCGGATGATCGCCAACAAGCCGGTGCTCGAGCGCGGCACGCCCGCGGTGAGCCGCGCGATCTCCGTCGGCCAGGCGCCCTTCGGCATCACCACGTTCCACGCGGCGGCGCGCTCCGGCTCGCCCGAGAAGCCGCAGAAGTTCAAGCTCTTCTCCGACTTCATCCCGATCTCGCCCACCTACGTCTACGTGCCGGAGAACGCGCCCAGTCCCAACGCCGCGCGCCTCTTCGCGGCGTGGCTCGTGACCGAAGGCATGCCGATCGCGAACAAGCTCGAGCTCGTCCCGCGCGCGGGCGACCAGGGCTCCGCGATCGCCGACATGATCAAGGCGCAGCAGGCGAAGTCGGGCGCCCGCATCGCCAGCCCCCGCTCGCTCAACGACGTGAAGGAAGGCGACATCACGCGCAAGGCGATCGCCGAGCTGCTCACCTCCGCCAAGTAGTCGCCGGGTCCCGGGTCGTTCCCGTGCCTGTTCTTACTGTCGAGGCACTGGCCAAGACCTATCCGTCGCGCGGGTCCGACGGCCCGCCGGCGTTGAACGGCGTCTCGTTCGACGTCGCCGAAGGCGAGTTCTTCACGCTGCTCGGCCCCTCCGGCTGCGGCAAGACCACGACGCTGCAGTGCATCGCCGGGCTCGAGACGCCCAGCGCCGGGCGCATCGTGATGGGCGGGCGCACCGTCTGCTCGATCGCCGAGGGCATCTTCGTGCCGCCGAACCGGCGCGACCTCGGCATGGTGTTCCAGTCGTACGCGATCTGGCCGCACATGACCGTGTTCGAAAACGTCGCGTTTCCGCTGGTCCACGGCCCGCGCAAGGTGGAGCACGCCGGCGTCGCACCGCGGGTGCGGAAGGCCCTCGCGCGCGTGCAGCTCGAGCATCTCGCCGACCGCCCGGCGCCGCTGCTGAGCGGCGGCCAGCAGCAGCGCGTGGCGCTCGCCCGTGCGCTGGTGCACGAGCCGCACCTGCTGCTGCTCGACGAGCCGCTGTCCAACCTCGACGCGAAGCTGCGTGACCTGATGCGCAGCGAATTGCGCGCGCTGGTCAAGTCGCTCGGGATCTCGACGATCTTCGTCACCCACGACCAGGTCGAGGCGATGGGCATGTCCGATCGCGTGGCGCTGATGCGCGAGGGGCGGATCGTGCAGGTGGGCTCTCCGCGGGACATCTACCTCAAGCCGCAGACGGCGTTCACCGCGAGCTTCATGGGGCGCAGCAACCTGATCGCCGGGCGCCTGCAGGCCGCCGGCCTCGTCGACAGCGCCATCGGTCCGGTGCAGGTCGACGCCTCCGCCGCGGCGATCGGCGCGCAGGTGTTCGTGATCGCGCGCCCGCAGTCGATCGTCTTCCACCCCGGCGCAGCCGCGGACCAGCCGAACCGCTATCCGGCGCGCGTGATCGAGGTGAGCTTCCTCGGCGACGCGATCGAGATCGCCGTCGACTGCAACGGCGTGCGCCTCACGCTGGCGGTGGATTCCTGGGCCAGCATCGAAGCGGGCGCGCAGGGCATGATCGAGCTGCCGCGCGAGCGGCTGGTGGTGGTGCCGCACGATGCCGGCGTCCCCTAGCACCGGCGCCATGCGTTTCGATTCGCAGGCGCTGGCCCTGCGCATTGTCGCGCTGATCGTCGGCGTGCTGATCGTGGGCCCGATCCTGGTGCTGCTGCGCGCCTCGGTCGCACCCGCCGGCACGCTCCCCTTCGACGGCTGGGGCGTGACGCTCGCGCACTACGCGACGATCTTTTCCAAACCCGACAACCTGCGCCTCGCCGGCAACACGCTGTTCTACGCGCTCGCAAGTGTCGCCATCGGCGTCGCGCTCGCCACCGGCATCGCGTGGGCGACCGAGCGCACCGACATGCCCGGCCGCGTCACGGTGCGCGTGATGATGTTCTCGTGGATGGCGGTGCCGCCGCTGGTGATGGGCTTCGGCTGGATCCTGCTGATCAACCCGGGCAACGGGGCGCTCAATGCGCTGGCCACCGCCGTGTTCGGCGCCAAGGGGCCGGTGTTCACCATCTATTCGCTGTGGTCGCTGATCGCCATCACGGCGCTGGCCGTCGTGCCCACGGCGTTCGTGATGGTGAGCGGGCTGATGCGCAACATGGACCCGGAGCTGGAGCAGGCGGCGCGCGTGCACGGCGCGAGCGGCGCGGTGCTCGCCCGCCGGATCACGCTGCCGCTGGTGGCCCCCGGCGTGCTGTCGGTGGCGATCTTCATGTTCATGGCGGTGGTGCAGGCGTTCGACCTGCCGCTGATCATCGGCCTCACCGCGCGCATCCCGGTGCTGAGCACGCGGGTGTACCTGCTGTCCTCGCCCGATGCGGGCATTCCCAACTACGGGCTGTCGTCGGCGTTCGGCGTGCTGCTGCTGGCCATCGCCGCGCTGCTGATGTGGGGCTACTTCCGCGCAACCCGCTATGGCGAGCGCTATCGCGTGGTCACCAGCCGCGGCTTCCGCCCGCGGCGCATCGCCCTCGGCGCCTGGCGCTGGCCCGTGCTCGCCGGCGTGGCGAGCTATTTCGTGCTGATGCTGCTGCCGCTGGCGATGCTCGGCTGGGCGAGCCTCTTTGCGCTTTACCGGCTGCCGAGCGTCGAGGCGCTGGCCGCCGCGAGCGTGGCGAGCTACGCCCGGGTGCTGGAGCAGGCGACGGTGCAGCGCGCGATCGGCAACACGGTGCTGCTGGTGCTCGCGAGCGCCACCATCGTCATGGCGCTGTCGTCGCTGATCGCGTGGTTTAGCGTGCGCGGCCGCACGCGGCTCGCGCGCGTCGTCGACATCGTCGCGTTCGCACCCACGGCGGTGCCGCCGATCGTGATGGTGATGGCAATCCTGCTGCTCTACCTCAACTCGCCGCTCTACGGCACCGTGTGGATCCTGATCCTCGGTCACGTCACGATCTACATCGCCTTCGGCACGCGGACGATGGGCGCGGCGCTGCTGCAGATTCACAAGGAGCTGGCCGACGCGGCTGCGATCAGCGGCGCGAGCTGGTTCACCGGGCTGCGCTGCGTCACGCTGCCGCTGGTGTGGCCGCACATCCTCAACGGCTGGCTGTGGGTCGTGGCGCACTCCGCGCGCGACCTCACGATCCCGCTGGTGCTGATGACCACCGGCAACGTCGTGGTGGCCTCCGCGCTGTGGCAGATGTGGGACTACCCCGATCTCTCCGGCGCGGCGGCCGTGTCGATGCTGCTGGTGGCGGGGCTCCTGGTGCTGGTGGTGCCGCTGCAGATCCACGCGGCGCGGCGGCACGATCTCGGCCGGTGATCATTCGGCGCGATGACGTGATGGTGGCGGCGCCGCACGCAAATTCATGGTTCATCACCGAATTGCGGGACGGAGGGTGCCTGGCGTGGTCGAGGCACGACAGGCCTCGTCTGCGCCCAAGCACTGATCGACGATCGGCTTCTCGCAATTCGATGCAGAACCAACTTCATGGCGCGGCCTGGCGGAAGCCGTCCCGCGCGAGCGCCAGCAACTCGGGCGCGCGGAGCCGGTCGAGCCCGAGCGAGCTGACGATCCCGTTCTCTGTGGCGAAGGGGCGCCCGCAGGCGGCCGAGGCCAGCGCAACGCAGGCATCGTTGCACGGCGTCGGGATGCCCGCGGTGCGGCCCATCGCCGCGTAGAACGCCAGCCCGTAGGGCACATCCTCGGTGAAGTAGCGCGAATCAAGCGACACCGGTCCGCGGGGGCTGCCGACGCCGGTGTGCACCGCCAGCGATTGGGTGCCGAGGTCGGCCATCGGCACGCCGAACGAGTAGTGGAAGTGTTCCTCGATGCTGCGCACCCGCAGGCCCAGCGCCGCGGCCACCGCGAGCCGCTCGTGATCGACGGCGACGATCATCCTTGCCACCGCGCCGGCCATGTTGTCGTACTGGGTCCAGGCTTCCGCCCGTTCGATGCGCGTGAGGTTGGCGAGCGCGAGCGGCACGTGCGACACGGGGTTCACGTTGACCATCGCGATGGCCAGCGTGTCGCTCTGCGCGCTGAAGCGCTCGCCGTAGAGCGCGGTGGCGACCCGGAGGGCGGCGTCGGTGTCCCGCGCCGGCAGGGCGGCGAGATCGATCCGACTCCTGATCGACAGCAGCTTCACTTCCGTCGGCCCGGACTTGCGCGCAGTCATGACCGTGGTGCCGAAACTCACGATCGGGGCTTCGATCCCGCGCGCGTGCAGCAGCCTGGCGAGGTAGAGCGCCGACAGCGACAGCATCGGCATCACGAACACCATCTGCCCGGCTGCGATATGTGGCGCGCAGGCATCCATCACGGTCACGTGGCCGTAGGCCGGCACCGCGATGATGACCACGGACGCGCCCGCGATGGCGGTGGCGACATCGCGTGCGATGTGCACCGTCGCATGCCCCTGGGCCGCACCGGAGAAGGCCAGCGTGAAGTGCGCGCCGAGCGCGGCCGTACCGCGTCCCGAAGGCGACCACAAGGTGACGCGGTGGCCGGCAGCGGCGAGGAGGGCTGCGTTCGCGAGCGCGATGCTGCCGGTGCCGAGGATCGCGACGTTCAAGGCGAGCGTCCCGGTCAGTCGATCGTGGCCCCCGAGAAGCGGACGACCTCGCCCCACTTCTTCGATTCGAGATCGAGATACCGCGCGAAGTCCTCCGGCGAACCGACCAGCGTTTCGGCGCCGAGATCGTTGTAGCGCTTGACGATGTCCGGGCTCCTGAGGATCGCGTTGATCTCGCGGTTGAGCTTGTCCACGATCGGCTTCGGCGTGCCGGCCGGCGCCATCACGCCGAGCCAGCTCGACGACTCGAGGCCCGGCATCCCGGCCTCGGCGCTGGTGGGAACGTTCGGGAGCGCCGGATTGCGGCGCGGCCCCAGCACCGCGATGGCCCTGACCGAGCCGGCCTTGACGTGCTGCGAGATGCCCGGGACCAGCTGGAACATCGACTGGATCTGCCCCGACAGCAGGTCGGTGGTCGCCTGCGAGAGCTGCGTGTAGGGGATGTGCGTCATCTGCGTCCCGCTCATCTTGCGGTACAGCTCGCCCGCGAGGTGCATGGAGCTGCCGTTGCCGGAGCTGCCGAAGTTGACCTTGCCGGGATTGGCTTTGACGTACGCCGTGAACTCGGCCAGCGTCGCGGCCGGCACGCCCGGATTGACGACCAGGATGTTGGGCACGGACGAGAACGTCGCGATCGGCACCAGGTCCTTCTTCACGTCGAAGGGCATCGACTTGTAGAGCGCCGGGTTGGTGGCCAGCGTGCCGGACGACACCACGACGAGCGTGTAGCCGTCGGGCGCCGCCTTGACCGCCTCGGCCGTGCCGATGTTGCCGTTGGCGCCCGGCCTGTTTTCCACCACCACCGGCTGGCCGAGCGCCTTGCCCAGTGCTTCGGCAAGCATGCGCGACAACGGATCGGTGGTGCCCGCGGTCGGGTACGGCACCAGGAGGCGGATCGGCTTGGTCGGATAGTCCTGCGCCGACGCGGGGGCCGCGACGAGCGCGGCAACAGCCGTCAGGATCGCGCCGAAGATGCGAACGGGCTTCATGCGTACCTCCGAAGTTGATCCACCGACCCAAAGGCCGGTGGGGGAGCGCCTGTGCGTGGCCCCAGGGAGGGCCGGCGAAGCGCGATTACGCGCCTTTCTTCCCGCCTACCGGCGTGCTCTTCTTCGATTCCTGCCGGCCAAGCTCTTCCTTGGTCGGCTTGACGACCTTCACCTTCTCCGTCTTGACCTTTTCCTTCTTCACCCGCTCCTTCTTCACTTTCTCCTTCTTCACCACGGGCCCGGCCAACGCCGCCTTGGCGTCACGCTTGGCCTTCTTCTCGGCGACGTCGAGCAGCTTCCTGGTCTTCTGGCGTTGCCGCCGGGCTTTCAGCATCGATGCATGACTCATCTGGAGCTCCCTTGGATGAAGACAATGGAATCGGGTGCAGTGTGAGCCGATTTCGCGTTCTTGCCTAATCGGCCGGATCGGGCTGCGGACGTGGCGCGTGTGCGGACGAGCGCACCCGCCGTGGACCCCATCCAGTCGTCGTGCCGGGTTTGCCCGAAGACGCGACGGCTCGTCCGCTTCGGGTCTGAGGCCACCGGGCGGCCATGCTGGGGGCGAAGGGGCACGCCGTGTACCGCGACGTCGACGACGGCAACGACGTCACGGCCTGGCACGACTTCAACAATCTGGTTCGTCAGTAAAAATCGTGGGCGAGCTTTGGTTCGGGTAGTTTGCCAAGTACATGAAATAGCGAGAGTTCGGCGATGCGGAAGGTCCGATAGCCGTACGCTTTTCTCATAGTGACTTTGGCTTTGTTGTTCAGCCCCTCGATGATACCGCTCGAGAATTCCTTTCGGGCGCGAAAATAATTCAGCAGGAGCTCACGGTGGTTGCGGACGGTGCGCGCGAATTTCTTGATGCGGGTCGATACGCGAGCGCAGCGCCGTGGTGCACCATTGGTCGAGGAACTTGCCGGCCCAAGTCGGAGAGTCGTAGTCCCAGAACTGCTGGAACTCCTCCTTCAGCAGGTAGGCGCGTACGCTTTGCAGGTTGAAGCGCAGCAGATCGCGCAGCCGCAGCCGCTGTTTGTCAGTCAGGTTCTCGGGTCGCTTGAGCAGGCACCAGCGCGACTTCTTGAGGGTCGGTTCGTAGCCCTCGAGCACCATCCGCCGGGCCTCGGCGGCGCGCACGTCGTCGAGCGCCAGGTTCATCTTCGCCACCACGTGGAAGCGATCCAGAATGCTGAGTGCGTTGGTGCAGTGCTTGGCGATCAGGTCCAGATAAGGCTTCCACATGTCCGAGCAGACGAACTCGATCTTGGCCGCCAACTCGTGGCCGATCATGGTGAAGAACTGCTCGAAGCTCTCGGTCGTGCGCTCCTTGCCGACCCACAGCAAGCGGGTGCAGCCAGCTTCGATCTGATAGACCAGCGTCAAGTACTGGTGGCCGCGGCCGTAGGCAATTTCGTCGACGCCGATGGCTTTGACCGATGCGAGTTCGCGGTGCTCGAGCCCCCACTGCACGACGTACTCGACGGCGTGGCAGACCTGCTCCCAGCTGGTGTGAAAGCTCCGTGCCGTCTCCTGCCAGGACAGCTTGCGCGCCCAGTGGGCCAAATGCAGCATGTAGGCGCGGGTCAGGGTGTGTTTACCGGCAGCCCAAGGCACCTGCTCGACTTTGACGCCACAGCAGCGGCACTGCACGCGGCGCATGCGGTAGAGCAGTTCAACGGTGAATCCCCAGGCCGGGATAAACTCAAAGCGGCGCTCTGGCAATTGGTCGTAGCCACGAGCCGGCTGGCCACAGCCCGAGCAGTGGGCCTTGGCGCCGGTGCGCGGGCGGACCTCGATCTCGATGGTCTTGCGCGCTTCGATCAGCCGTGCACCGGCGTAGACGAATCCCGGAAAATGATGGCAGGCATTGAGCAGGCGGGTGAGCAGCATGGTGAGGCAGCCCAAAGGAACCGACACCCACGGCATTGTCCCACCGGAGGACGAAGCCTTGCTTCGGCAAGCCTGTCCGGATCTGGACGACTGGCCGCGCCGCTGGCAATACCAGGCAGCGGATCTGGCTCCCGGTGCGGCTATCGTCGCCATCTTCAAGCCATTCCTACTCGAGCTGCTGCGTGGCAATCTCGCGAAGAAGACCTTCAATCGCCATCGCGACAACCTGTGGCTGGTCGGCGGCGAGATGATCCGGCGTCGTTACGAAGACCCCGATCTAAAACGTCTGCCAATTGCGACGTTGGTCCGCGCGTTGGTCGAAGAGGACGGTGGACCTCTCATCCAGTCACGCCTCTTCGAGACCGAGCAGAACACCATCGACACAACGTGCAGAAAGCTCTATCGATTCCTCAACCACTCAACCCCGGCGGAACGTCCGGAATCCACCCATAAATTCCGCTGACGAACCAACAATCTTGACGCAGCCCGGGCGTTCGCCAGCTCGCACGAACTGAGGGAAGCAATGAAGGGCGCCGGCGTGGTCGGGGCGCCCGCGATCTGGTTTACCCACCACACCTGATTTCCCGCCCTTGGTGTGGGTGGTCGGGACGGCTTCCGGGCGACGGGGCGCCGCGGATGCGGATATCGTCACCGCAGGTGGTGGACCGGCGTGCCCAGCATCTCGGGCGTGACCAGGGTGACGCCGTTCGTGGTGACGTGGAAGCGGCGGCGATCCTCGTCGGGATTCACGCCGATGCGCGACCCGTCGGGGAGGCGGCAGTGCTTGTCGATCACGGCCCGCCGGATCACCGAGTCGCGGCCGATGTCGACGTCCCCGAGGATCACCGAGTCCTCGACGGTGGCATAGCTGTTGACGCGGACCCGCGAGAAGAGCAGCGAGCGGCGGACCTTGGCGCCGCTGATGATGCAGCCGCCCGAGACCATCGAATCAATCGCCGCGCCGCGGCGGCCATCGTCGTCGAATACGAACTTCGCCGGCGGCAGCTGCTCCTGGTAGGTCCAGATCGGCCACGCGTCGTCGTAGAGATTGAGTTCCGGCGTGACGTGGACGAGGTCGAGGTTCGCCTCCCAGTACGCGTCGATCGTGCCGACGTCGCGCCAGTACGGACGCCCTTCGATCATGTTGACGCAGCTGTCGGCGAAGCGGTGGGCATTGATGCGGTACCCGCGCTCGATGAGGTGGGGGATCACGTCCTTCCCGAAATCGTGCGAGGACCGCGGCTCGTCGGCGTCGCGGATGAGCTGCTCGTAGAGGAGCTGGGCGTTGAACACGTAGACGCCCATGCTCGCGAGCGCGACATCGTCGCGGCCCGGAACCGGCTGCGGGTGCGCCGGCTTTTCCTGGAAGCCGACGATGCGTCCCGCGTCGTCTACCTGCATGATGCCGAACGCCGTTGCGTCGGCGAGTGGGATCTCGATGCAGGCGATGGTCATGTCGGCGTGGCGCGCGGCATGCTCGACCAGCATCCGCGCGTAGTCCATCTTGTAGACGTGGTCGCCGGCCAGCACCAGCACGTGCGCGGGCGCGTGGCGGCGCAACAAATCCAGGTTCTGGTAGACGGCGTCGGCGGTGCCCTTGTACCAGTCGGCGGTCACGCGCTGCTGTGCGGGCAGCAGCTCGATGAAGTCGTTGAAGCGGCCGTCGAGGAACGACCATCCACGCTGCACGTGGCGGATGAGACTCTGCGCCTTGTACTGCGTGCAGATGCCGATGCGCCGGATGCCGGAATTGACGCAGTTCGACAGCGAGAAGTCGATGATGCGGAACTTGCCGCCGAATGGAACCGCGGGCTTCGCCCGCCAATCGGTAAGCGGCCCCAGTCGCGTGCCGCGACCTCCGGCGAGGATCAGGGCCAGTGTGTCGTGCGCGAGGCGGGCACCCGTCGGTCCGGCCACCTCGTCCGTGTAGGGACATTGGCCGTAGTGCGGACATTCGGACATACCCATCTGCGCCAGGCGTCGAACCGACGACTCCCGCCCTCCTGGAGCCCATGCTAAACGGCGCCCCTGCGGTCCGTTCTGAGCTAGATCAACGCGGCCCGCAATGGCAGTGCGGCGCGGCGCAAAGGCCTCATGCAACGCTGCCGATGAACGTTCGCAGATTCGGCTTTGAAGTGGTCACCGATCGCCATTGACCGCACTGCCCTCAGGCCGGGTCCGCCGGAGCCGCGGGCACCGACGCGATGTAGCGCTCCGCGATGTCCCGCCGCGCCTCGACGGCGCTGCCGAGGACGGCGGCGACCCGCCGCGCGCGCTTCAGGTAGAGATGCGCGTCGCTTTCCCACGAAAAGCCGAGCCCGCCCTGCAACTGGACGCAGTCGCCGGCCGCCCGCTGCGCCGCGTCGGTGGCGAGCGCCCGCGCGGCCAGCGCCGCGATCGCGTCGGCCGCGGGGCGTGCGGCGTGGCGAACCGCCAGCCGCGCGTTGGCGACCTGCATCGCCGTGTCGGCGAGCCGGTGCTTGATCGCCTGGAAGCTGCCGATCGCCGCGCCGAACTGCTGCCGCTCGCGGACGTGCGCGAGCGCGCGGTCGAGCGCGCCTTGCGCCACGCCGACGAGCTCGGCGGCGACTGCGACGCGCAGCGGCTGCAGGAAGGCGTCGCACGCGCGTTGGTCCAGCTGCAGCGAAAGCAGCGTGCCGGGGACGATGCGGGCGCGCACGAAATCGACCGCGGCGACCGGACAGGTCGCGTCGAACGGCTGCCGCGTCGCGATGCCGGCCGCCTCGGCGCGCGCGACCAGAGCCGCGCGCAGCAGCAGCGCGTCGCCGGAGGTCGCCGGCAGGTCGAGCACGAGGAAGTGCGTCGCCAGATCCGGATGCTCGACGAGGCTGCAGGAAGCAGACAGCAGCGTCTGCGCGCCGGGCCACGCCTCGATGCTCTCCGGCACCGCAAGGGACACGATCGACTCGCCGCGGGCGACCACGTCGGCACAGCGGGCCCAAGTGTGGCCGCCCGCCAGCCGGGCAAGCGAAGGCATCAGCACTGCGCTGGCGGCAAAGGGCCCGCAGAAGAGGTTCCGACCCATTTCCTCGACGAGCGCGGCCATCTCGGCGAGGCCGAGGCCGAGGCCGCCGTCCGCCTCGGCCAGGATGATTCCCGGCCAGCCCAGCTCGACCGCCTGCGCCCAATGGCGGCGCGCGATCGCCGCCGCGTCCTCGCCGCCCAGGGTCAGCGCGCGGTGCGGCGCCATGCCGGCGAGCGCCTTTCCTGCCGCCTCGGCGATCGCCTGCGTCTCGTCATCGACGTCGAACAGTCGCGATGAACTCACTTTGGAAGCCCCAGGCCGCGCTCGGCGACGAGTGTACGCTGGATCTCCGACGTGCCGGCGAGAATGGTCTCCGCGCGCGTGGCCAGGAAGTCCCGCTGCCAGCGACCTTCCGCCGGCGCCATCGTCTCCTGCGGGCCGAACTGCGCCGCCGGCCCCAGCACGTCCATCGCGAGATCCAGCAGCCGCTGGTGCGCCTCGCTCCACAGCAGCTTGACCGCCGAGCCCTCCGCGCCGGGCGCGGCGCCGCGCATCGCCTGCACCATCATCTGCTCGCTGTTGAGGCGCAGGACGTGGACGTCGATCGCGAGGCGCCCGATGCGGTCGCGGATTTCCGGGTGCGCGATCGCCGCGCGGTCCCCGAGGCGGCGCTCGCGCGCGAGGCGCACCAGGTTCTCCAGCTCGATCTGCATGCGCGCGAGGCGCGGCAGGAAATAGGTGCCGCGCTCGAATCCGGCCGCGGCCATCGCGATCGCCCACCCCTGGTTCTCGGCGCCGACCAGGTTGTCGACGGGCACGGCGACGTCCTCGAAGAAGACCTCGTTGAAGTCCTCTTCGCCGGTGATCTGCCGGATGGGCCGCACGCGCACGCCCGGGCTGCGCATGTCGACCAGCAGGAAGCTGATGCCGCGATGCTTCGCGAGCTCGGGCGCCGTGCGCGCCAGCAGGAAGCACCAGTCGGCGAGGTGCGCGTAGCTCGTCCAGATCTTGTGTCCGTTCACGCAAAAGACGCCGCCCTCGCGGATCGCGCTCGTGCGCAGCGCGGCGAGATCGGAGCCCGCTCCCGGCTCGGAATAGCCCTGGCACCAGATCTCGCGATTGGCGAGGAGAGGTGGCAGGAAGCGTTGCTTCTGCGCCTCGCTGCCGTGCAGCAGCAGCGTCGGGCCGAGGATGCCGTGGCCGACGCCGTTGAGCGGCAGCGGCGCGCCGGCGCGCGCGTAGGCCTCGTGGTAGAGCGCCTGGCGCGCGAGCGGCATCTCGCTGCCGCCGTACGCGCGCGGCCAGGACTGGCCGGACCAGCCGGCGGCGCAGAGGCGGTCCTCCCACCGGCGGCGGAACTCCAGCGTGTGCATGCTGGCGTGCCCGTACCGGTCGCCGGCCACCGCGCGCAGCTCGGCGGCGAGCCACCGCTGCACGCCGTCGCGGAATGAGGCGTCGTCGGGCAGCGCGAGCAGGTCGCGTACCGCCTGCCGCGGCTCGCGCAGCGCGGGATCGGGTGCCGGCGGCGTCATCGACGCGCCTTGCCCTTGTCGATGGCGCGCGCGAGACCGGCATCGCGCGCCGCGGCGAACTCTTCGGTCATGTGGGAGAGCTGGTGCGTGTCGAAATGCGCTTCCAGCGCGACGCGGAACCCCTGCGCGTCCTGCGAGCGGTTGAGCGAGCGCTTGAGCAGCCGCAGGCCGAACGGCGGCGCCTCCGCGATGCGCTGCGCGAGCGCCAGCGTCTCCGCGTCGAGGCGCGCGCGCGGGACGACCCGGTTGACCAGCCCGATCGCGTGCGCCTCGGCGGCGTCGATCCGCGCGCCGGTGAACAGCATCTCCTTCGCCTTGCGCAGCCCCATCACCCAGGGGTGGATCAGCACCTCGACCGCGGCGGTGCCGAGCGTGTGCGCCACCGGATCGGAGAAGTAGGCGTCGTCCGCGGCCACCACCAGGTCGCACATGTTGGCGACCATGAAGCCGCCGGCGATGCACGCGCCCTGCACCTGCGCGACGGTGGGCTTGGGGCAGTCCCAGATGCGCAGGCAGTAGCCGTAGTAGCGCTGCGACTCGTACGCCCAGCGCTCTTCGACGGTGAAGTTGCCGCGCTTCGCCTGCGCTTCCTTCAGGTCGTGGCCGGCGGAGAAATGGTCGCCGCGCCCGGCGATGATCACCACGCGGACGGTGTCGTCGTCGCTCGCTGCCGCGAACGCGGCATCGAGCTCGTCGAGCAGCTGCTGGCTCTCGGCGTTGCGCGCCTCCGGGCGCGCGTGCCACAGCCGCAGCACCGGGCCGATGCGTTCGATTTCGATGAGTTCGGGCATGCGCGTCGCGCTCCGTCAGGTTGAATGATCGCCGCGTATCCTACGCGCCCCGGGCGGCGGCGAGCACGCACTTGCCGTGATTGAGCACGAACACGTCGCGCTCCGGCACGCGGCAGCGAAACGAGACCACGTCGCCGTCGATCCAGAGGTGCGTCTCGATGTGCTCGCCGGGATAGACCACCGCGGTGAAGCGCGCGCCGAAGCTCCTGATCCGCGTGTCGTCATAGTCGCACACGCCGACCAGGACCTCGCGGCAGGCGATCGCGTACGTGCACGAGCCGTGCAGGATCGGCGCCCGGAACCCCATGCTGTTCGCCAGGTCCGGATCGGCATGGATGAGATTGCGGTCGCCGGTCAGCCGGTAGAGCAGGGCCTGGTCGGGCCGCGTCGCGGCCGTGCGCACGAGGTCCGGCGCTCGGGCCGGGACGGCGTGCGGCGCGGGCGGGCGGGTGGCGGCGCCCCCGATGCCGCCGTCGCCGCGGGCGAAGATGAGGCTGTGGATGCGGCACAGCGGCGAGCCGTCGCCGGCCAGGCGCAGGGCGCTCTCGAGTTCGATGATCGAGCCTTTCTCGACGCCCCGGTCGTACACCTCCACGACCCGATGATCGGCCAGCAGGCTTGCCGTCGGCGGCAGCGGACGATGGATGGTGAGGGTCTGCTCGCCGTGCAGGAACTTGGCGACGTCGAGGCCGACATCCCAGATCAGGCGCTGACGCGCGACGGTGACCGCCTGCGTGGGAACGGTGCGCAGCGGAAACTTCTCGAACACGTACGGCAGCTCGGCGCGGTCGAGCGGGTCGCGCCCCATGCCGATGGCGAGTGCATAGAGCTGGGAGTCGCGCTCGGTGTACGCGTGGGGCACGTCGGTCGCCTTGAGCGAGACCAGTTGTTCGTACGTTACGGGCACGTTCGATCCTGCGGAGTTGGCCGCGAATGGCGCAAGCCGGACCCGCCCTTCGGAGGCGGCTGCGCGTAGCGTACCGCGGGTCGGCGCGCCCGCGCCAGCGCCAGGCTTTGCACGGGGTGCGCGCAACGCGCTGCGCGCGACCCTGGGGGCATCCCCGGTACAATTCCTGCACCCGGACCCGCGCCTCCAGGAGGCACCGGCCTCACGCCGCGCATGCGTGGCGCGCAGCGTGCAAGCGCGAAGTCCGGCGCGCGCGCACCGCCGACCTTGACGCGGCGGACGACCCGCGTGCGTTCCCGGAGATGATCGATGGATCTGCAGAGAATCGAATTCACCCGCGCCAACGGCATTGCCCGCATCACGATCGCCAACGAGGCCGCGAACAACGCACTCGATCAGCGGTTCCTGCGGGAGTTCGCGCTGGTGGCGCTGGAGGCGGCCGCCGACAAGGACGCGAAGGCCGTGCTGGTCGAGGGGCGCGGCAAGACCTTCTGTGTGGGCGGCGACCTGAAGGATTTCCTCGCGAACCGCACGCGCATGCATGCGCACGTGCTCGACCTCGCGTCGCACTTCCACCTGGCGCTCACCCAATTGCGCAACGGTCCCGCGCCGCTGATCATCGCCGTCAACGGCATGGCCGCGGGCGGCGGCTTCAGCCTGGTGCTCAACGCCGACATGGCGATCGCCAGGCGCTCAGCGAAGCTGGTCCCCGCTTACACCCGCTCCGGTCTTTCGCCGGACGGCGGTGGCACGTGGTTCCTGCCGCGGCTGGTCGGCCTGCAGAAGGCCTTCGACATCTTCGCCACCAATCCGACGCTCACCGCGGATCAGGCGCTGCAGCTCGGACTGCTGTCGCGCGTGGTCGACGACGACGCCTTCGATGCGGAAGTGGAAACGCTGGTGCAGGCGATCGCGCAGTCGCCGCCAGGGGCGCTGTCGGCGTTGAAGAAGCTGCTGCGGGCCAGCGCGTCGGCGAGCTTCGAGCAGCAGCTCGTTTCCGAAGGGGAGAGCATTGCCGAGTGCGCCAGTCGGCCGTCGACCATTGCGAAGCTGGATGAATTCGTGGCGGAGAGGTCCGGCAAGCGGCAAGCGGGCGGCAAGCAGGGGTGATCCGGCGGGCGGGGCAGCGGAGCGCTTGAGGGCGGGGATCCTGCACTCCCCGGCGGGGCGGCGGAGCGAGCCGGGTCGGTGGTCGTGCCCTCCCCGGCGGGGCGGCCGACTGGCGCTTTCGGCCGCGCAGTCTTTCCGCCGGGCTACCGGCCGAAGACCTCGTTCGCCTGCTGCGACACGCGCACGAACGTCGTGCGCTTCGACAGCTCGCGCAGCCGCCGCGCCCCGACGTAGGTGCACGCCGAGCGCACGCCGCCCAGGATCTCCTGCACGGTGTCCGCGACCGGCCCGCGGTGCGGCACCAGCACTTCCTTGCCCTCGGCGGCGCGGTACTTGGCCACGCCCCCCGAATATTTCTCCATCGCGGTCCGGCTGCTCATGCCGTAGAAGCGCTGGTACTTGCGGCCGTCGCGCTCGACGACGTCGCCCGCGCATTCGTCGTGGCCGGCGAACATGCCGCCCAGCATCACGAAATCGGCGCCGCCGCCGAAGGCTTTCGCGACATCGCCCGGCGTCGTGCAGCCGCCGTCGGCGCAGATGTGCCCTTCCAGCCCGTGCGCGGCGTCGGCGCACTCGATGATCGCCGAGAGCTGCGGATAGCCGACGCCGGTCATTGTGCGCGTCGTGCACACCGAGCCGGGACCGATGCCGACCTTGACGATGTCGGCGCCCGAGAGGATCAGCTCCTCGGTCATCTCGCCGGTGACGACGTTGCCGGCCATGATGACGAGATGCGGGTGCCGCTCGCGGATCTTGGCGACAAGGCGCACGAAGCCCTCGGTGTAGCCGTTGGCGACGTCGATGCAGACGTAGCGGATCGCCGAATCTGCGCCGGTGCCGGCCGCCTCCATCACGCGGCCGAACTTCGCCTCGTCGGCGGCGCCGATGCCCATCGAGTAGAACGCCGCCGACTTGCGCTCCTGCGCCCGGAAGAATGCGACGACCTCGTCCACCGTGTAGTGCTTGTGCAGCGCGGTCGACATCTCGAAGGCGTCGAGCGCGCGCGCCATCGCGAACGTCCCGGTGGTGTCCATGTTGGCGGCGATGATCGGGACGCCGTGGTACGGCACCTGCGCGTGCAGGAAGCGGAACTCGCGCGAGATGTCGACGTTCGAGCGCGTGGACAGCGTGCTGCGCTTGGGGCGGATCAGCACGTCCTTGAAGTCCAGCCTGACCTCGTTCTCGATGCGCATCGGGACTCCCTGGCCCCGGTGGTCGGCGGAAAAAAGCGCCGGACCCGGGGCGGGCGCGGCGCCGGCCGATTATAAGGCAATCGTGGAGCGACACCTCGTGCGTCGCGAGCCGCGCTCATTGCGCGCAACTGCCCGGCGCAGAGTGGCATGCCGCTCTGCGCCGGGCGCAATCACCTGCGGCGCGGCGCGAGCGCGGGGGCCGTCGCCCGTGCTGCGCGCGCAGCGCTCGCGCCGGCAATCGACGCGGCCATCGTCGCCACCGTGGGAGACGCCAGGAGCTCGGACGGCGAGAGCTCGAGCCCGAAGTCGCGCATGACCCTGCCGGCGATCCGCGCGGCGCCGAGCGAATCCCCGCCCAGCGCGAGGAAATCGTCATGCATGCTCACGGCGTCGACCTCGAGGATGTCGCCCCAGATCGCGGCGACCTTCGCTTCGAGCGGCGTGCCGGGCGCGATGAAAGCGCCCGAGGCCACGCGTCGCGGAAGCGGCAGGTCCGCCACCGCCCTGCGATCGATCTTTCCCGTGGGCGTCTTCGGCAACGCCTCGACGTCGACGAACCGGCGCGGGACCATGTATTCCGGCAGCGCGCCGGCGAGGCGGGCGCGCAGTTCCGCCGCCGAGGGCGAGGCGGCCCCTGCAGGTACCAGGAATGCGATGAGCTCGTCGATTCCGGCGGCCGACTGTCGCGCGACCACGCAGGCCTCGCGCACGCCTTCGATCTGCAGAAGCAGCGCCTCGATCTCGTTCGCGGCGACCGCATAGCCCTGGACCTTGATCCGGAAATCCTTCCTGCCCGCGTGCTGCAGCGAGCCATCGGGCAGGAGCCGGGCGAGATCGCCGGTGAAGTACAGCCTCGCCTCGCCGAATCGCGGGTCGCGCCGGAACCGCTCGGCGGTCAGCGCCGGCTGCCGCCAGTAACCGACGGCCAGATCGTCGCTCTCCACGACGAGCTCCCCGACGGCGCCGGCAGGCACCTCGGCGCCGTCCTCGTCGACCAGCCGCAGGCGCACGCCCGGCACGGCATAGCCTACCGGGACGACCTCCTGCGCGACCGGGGTGTCGCGCGCGATGTGCTGCTCGGCGATCCGGCCGGCCTCGGTGAGGCCGAACCCGACCGCCACGGTCGCATGGGGAAACGTGCGCCGGCAGGCCTCAACATCGCGCCGATAGACGGTGTCGCCGCCCAGCTGGATCAGCCGCACGTCCGGAAAACGCGAGTCCGGCAGGTCGAACGCGAGCCGGCGCACGATCGTCATGCCGGAGACGACGCTCGCCCGGGTCCCGGCGAGCCACGCGGCGAGGGCATGCAGGCCGTGCCGTCGAACGTCGTGCAGGCCGACGGCGGCGCCAAGGCACAGCGGGCCGAAGACATCCCAGATCGGCCCGGCCCACGCGAGCGATCCGCAGCTCGCCACGCGATCGTCCGCACCCAGGCGGAAACCGTTGGCGTAGCGGCGACGCCTGGGCGATCGCCGAACGATGGGACTGCACGACGCCCTTCGGCTTGCCGGTGGACCCCGACGTGTAGTTGAGCAGCGCGATCGAATCGAGGTCGATCGGCACACGCGGGGCGCCAGCGTCGGCTTGCCTGCACGCATCGACGTCGATGATCGCGCCACCGGGTCCGGCGACTTCGCGCGCCAGTGACAGGTGGGCCGCATCGCTGACGACGATCGTCGCGCCCGCGTCGCGGGCGATCTCGGCGATGCGCGCGGTCGCAAACGACGGCTCGACACCGACGAAGTGCTTCCCGGCACGGCCGACGCCCAGCGCCGCGACGACCGCGGCGGCGCCGACGTCGAACAGCAGCACCACCGCCTCCGGGCCCGCGGCGCGGGCGCCGAGCAGCGCATTGGCGACGCGGTTGGCGGCGCGATCGAGGGCGCCGTAGGTGAGCTCGGTGTCGGCATCGAAGACCGCCAGCCGGTCGGGATGGCTCGCCGCGATCGCGTGCAGGCGTTCCGGGATCGACTGCCCGGAGCCGCGCCAGTCGAACGCATGCCATTGACCGCCGCGCTGCCCGCCGTCAGGTGCGGGATCGCGCGCGAAGCCGGGAAGCGCGGGTTGGCGAGGCGGGAACAAGACGGTCGGAACGGTCGGGTGTTTCAAGCGCGGGCCCGATTGTGGTGGGGTCGGTGGCGCGGGTCAAGTGCGCGATTGCGGCGCGATTGCGGCGGCGGCACGTCGCCCGCCACGCGGGCCGTCGTCGTTGCCTCCGGTCGCTGCCTCCGGGCCGCCGCGAACGGCGTGTCCATGGCCCGCATCCGCGGTTCCCGGGCAGCGCGCCCGCGGGTGTAGAGTTCGGGCGCCGCTTCCTTCCTCATCGGCCAGCCAGACGAGACTTGTCCGCCATGCCGCAGCATGCCCTTTCGCCCGTGATCCGTGCCGCGCTGTGGATGTCCGGCGCGCTCGTCTCGTTCTCCGCGATGGCCATTGCCGGCCGGCAGCTCTCGGCCGAGATGTCGGTTTTCGAGCTCCTCGCCATCCGCAGCCTCGCCGGCGTGCTCATCCTCGCGGTGCTGCTGCAGCGCGCGGGCTGGGCGCAGGCGAGGACGCGCGTGTTCGGCATGCACCTGCTGCGCAACGTCGCCCACTTCGGCGGGGGATACGCCTGGTTCTACGGCGTGGGCGTGATCTCGCTGGCCGAGGTGTTCGCCATCGAGTTCACGGTGCCGATCTGGACGGCGATCATGGCGACGATCTTCCTCGGCGAGCGGATGAGCAGGCGGCGCGCCGTGGCCGTCGCGCTGGGCTTCGCCGGCATCCTCGTGATGCTGCGACCAGGCGTGGCCGCGGTCAGCGTGCCCTCGCTGGTGGTGCTCTGCGGCGCGCTGGGCTTCGCCGTCGCGTACGTCGTCATGAAGCGGCTGTCCGCCACCGAGACGCCGCTCGCCATCCTCTTCTACATGAACGCGATCCAGCTGGCGCTGGGGCTGGTGCCGGCGCTGTACCAGTGGGTCTGGCCGTCGGCCGGGGCCTGGCCGTGGGTCGCGGTGGTCGCGGTCGCGGGGCTCACGTCGCACTACTCCATCGCCAGGGCGCTGCGCCTTGCCGACGCGACGGTGGTCGTGCCGATGGACTTCCTGCGCCTGCCGCTGATCGCCGTCGTCGGCTTCGTCGTCTACGGCGAGGCGCTGTCGGCCTGGGTGCTCGTCGGCGCGCTGATCATCTGCTGCGCGACCTGGCTCAACCTGCGCAGTTGAGGCCGGGAAACCCGAGCTCACCCAACGCTTCGGGGCCGGCGTGACGCGGGTCGCGGCCGTCGGGCCGGTTGCGCACGCTTGAGATAGTCGTCGGTGTGCTCGCCCAGGCGCGGCGGGCGCGAGCGCAGCGGCGGGCGCTCGCCGTCGAAGCTCACCGGCAGCCCGAGGAACTTCATCGCGCTGCCGGGCACGTCCTGCAGCAGGCCGCAGCGCGCCGGTCTGCGCGTGCGCGAGCATCGTCGCGATGTTCTGCACCGGGGCGCAGGGAACGCCGGCCGCTTCCAGCAGCGCGACCCACTCGGCGCTTGCCGCGCGTCGCGCATCTCGGCCTCGATCATCGTCGTAAAGCAGCGCCTGGTTCTCGACCCGCTGCGGGTTGGTGGCGAAGCGCGGGTCCTCGCTCCACTCCGGGTGGCCCAGCACCTGCGCGAGGAGCCGGAACAGGCGCGTCGCTGCCGGCGGCGACCACGAGGTCGCCGTCGCGCGTCGCGTAGGCGCGGTAGGGGACGATGCCGATCGCGCCGGAGCCCTGCTTCGGCGGCTCTTCGCCCGAGGCCAGGTAATTGCGCCGCGAGCAGCGACATCCACGTGGCCGCGGTCTCGAACAGCGACACGTCCACGACGCCGCCGCGCCCGTGCTCTCCGGCGCGGCGCAGCGCGGTCAGGATGCCGATCACCGCCCACATGCCGGTGCCGAGGTCGACGATCGAGGGGCCGACGCGCACCGGCGGGCGGCCGCGCTCGCCGGTGGTGCTCATGATGCCGCTGAACGCCTGCATCAGCGGGTCGTAGCCGGGGCGGTCCTTGAGCGGGCCTTTGCGCCGAACGCGCCGATGTTGCAGTAGATCAGCGCCGGCTTCTGCGCGCACAGCGCGGCGACCGTCCAGGCCGAGCGACTCGACCTGCCCGGGGCGCATGTTCTGCAGCACGACGTCGGCGCGGTCGCGGATCAGGCGCTTCAGCGCGGCGAGCTGCGCCGGGTCGCGCATCTCGCACACCACCGATTTCTTGCCGCGGTTGAGCGGCTGGAAGCTCGCCGCGGCGCCCTCCCAGAACGGCGGGCCCCACTTGCGGGCGCGTCGTCGCCTTCGGGCTTCTCGATCTTGATCACCTCGGCGCCGAGGTCGCCGAGGATCTGGCCCGGCGAAAGGCGCGGCGACGCTGCTGCCGAGTTCGACGACGACGACGCCGGCGAGCGGGGCGGTGCCGCTCGATGCACCGGGTGCTTGTGGGGTCATGGGGGATGGTTTGCGCTGGGCGGGTGGGAAGGACGCGGGCGTCGCATCGCGCGAGCCTGGATCGCGCGCGGCGTTCCGGCTGGTGCCTGGGTCAGTCGGAGTGCGCCCGCACTATCGTTTCCCGATACGGCTTCAACCCGGCCGCCAGCACCGCGATCGCCGCGAGGTTGGCGACGGCGCTGACGATGAGCATCGACCAGCGCAGCGCGAGATCGTCGGCGAACACGTGGTCCGTCACCAGCGCGACGGCGGTCGGGCCGACGCCGAGGCCGATCAGGTTGACGATGAACAGGTAGATGGCGGCGGTCTGGCCGCGCATCGGGTTGGGGACGATCGCGAGTATGGCCGCCGGCGCCGCTCCGAACGGCATGCCCAGCGCGAACACCGACGGCGCCAGCAGTGCCGCAGCGAGCGTGCCGTTGCCGGCCAGCAGGAACACGCTGAAGACGATGGCGGCGCCCGCCGCGCAGATGCCCACCCGCAGCGCCGCGTCGGTCCGGCCCGCCCGCAGCCAGCGGTCGGTCAGCCAGCCGCCGAACAGGATGCCGAGGCAGCCGAACACCCCCACGACCAGTCCGTAGACGATGCCGACCTCGCCCGCTTTCCAGTTGAACGTCCGGATGAAGAAGGACGGCACCCAGGCGCCGATGCCGTACGAGCAGAACGCGATCAGCGCGAAGCCGACGTTGTGGCACAGCACGGTCCGCCGGTTGCGCCACAGGTAGGCGACGACGTCGCGAAACGGCACGTGGCTGCCGGCGGCGCCCACGTCCCGGCGCGGCGGCTCGCGCACCAGCAGGAAGGCGAGACTGAACACGATGCCGCTGGCGCCGAGCACGAAGAAGACGAACTGCCACGGACGGACCTCGCCGACCAGCGGCAGCGTCACCGCGCCCTGCGCCACGGCGAACTGGATGACGAGTGCCGCCCAGCAGGAAGGCGAGCCCCGAGCCGAGGTAGATGCCCATCGAGTACACGCTGATCGCGGTGGCCCGCCGCTCGGGCGGGAAATAGTCGGCGATCATCGAGTACGCGGCCGGCGACAGCGTGGCCTCGCCGACGCCGACGCCGATGCGGAACAGGAACAGCTGCCCGTAGGAGCGCGCCAGCCCGCACAGCGCGGTCATCACGCTCCAGACCAGCACGCCGGCCGCGATCAGGCCGCGGCGGCTCCAGCGGTCGGCGAGCCGGCCCAGCGGGATGCCGAGGATCGAGTAGAAGATCGCGAACGAGAAGCCCATCAGCAGGCTCATCTGCGTGTCGCTGATGCCGAGGTCGCGCCGGATCGGCCCGACCAGCAGGTTGAGGATCTGCCGGTCCACGAACGACAGCACGTAGGCGACCATCAGGATCGCCACCACCAGCCAGGGATAGGCCATCGACTGCGCGGGCCCGGTCACGACGTTTTTCACGGTGCAGGTCTCCCTTGCCGACATCGATGCGTTGACCCGTGCGGGCGGCAGGCACAATACTCGCACGACGCAATGCGCGGACGGCGGGGGCGATCCCCTGTTCACGCCGGCCCGGGCACCTGGCGGGGCACCGCGCGCAGTGTAGCCTGAACTACCGGGAATCCTCATGTTCGACACCGATCGCAAGTTCTGGGGCTGGGGCGTGGCCTCCTTCCCCTTCCCCCAGCCGATGCTCGCTCGCGTGCGCGCGCATGCTCGGCGCGCGCTTCGGCACCGCGCCGCCGGAGGCGCGCCCGGCGCCGGACCTCGCCGCGATCCGCATGCCGGCGCCGGCGCTCGCCGTGCCGGCGCAGTTCACGCAAATCGTCACCGCGGAGCGCTACCACCGCGCGGCGCACACCTACGGCAAGGCCTTCCGCGACATCGTGCGCGCGCTCGACGGCGACTTCGCGTGCGCGCCCGACCTCGTTGCCTATCCGCGCGACGAAGGCGACGTCGTTGGCCTGCTGCGCTGGGCCGGCGACGCCGGCGTCGCGGTGATCCCCTTCGGCGGCGGCTCCAGCGTCGTCGGCGGCGTGGAGGCGGACCGCGAGACGCGCGGGCGACTACGCGGGCGTGCTGTCGCTCGACCTCAACCGTCTCGACCAGGTGCTCGAGGTCGACCGCGTCTCGCGCTGCGCGCGCGTCCAGGGCGGCACCTACGGGCCGGCGCTCGAAGCGCAATTGAAGCCGCACGGCTGCACGCTGCGGCACTTCCCGCAGAGCTTCGAGTTCTCGACGGTGGGCGGCTGGATCGCCACGCGCGCCGGCGGCCACTACGCGACGCTCTACACGCACATCGACGACTTCGTCGAGAGCGTGCGCATGGTGACGCCGGCCGGCGTGCTGGAGACGCGGCGCCTGCCGGGCAACGGCGCGGGCCCGCAGGAAGAGCGCCTCGTGCTCGGCTCGGAAGGCGCGTTCGGCGTGATCACCGAGGCGTGGCTGCGCGTGCAGGACGTGCCGCGCTGCCGCGCCGGCGGCACGGTCGCCTTCGCGACGTTCGGCGAGGGCGCCGCGGCGTGCCGGGCGCTGGCGCAGAGCGGGCTCTTCCCCGCCAACGCGCGCCTGATCGAGCGCGACGAGGCGCTGTTCATGGGCGCCGGCGACGGCGCGCACCACGTCCTGGTGCTCGGCTTCGAGTCGGCGGACCTTGCCGCAGGACGACAAGCTGCGCGCGGCGCTCGCGATCTGCGAGGCCCACGGCGGCAAGGCGCGTGATCCGCGGCCGGCGGCAACGGCGGCGACGACGGCGCCGCGCAGCCGACGACGGCGCCGACCAGTGGAAGCAGTCGTTCCTGCGCGCGCCGTATCTGCGCGACGAGATCGTGCGCATGGGCTACGTCTGCGAGACGTTCGAGACCTGCACCACGTGGGCGAACTTCCCGGCGCTCGACGCGGCCGTGCGCGCGGCGGCGCAGCGCGCCATGGAGGAGCACTGCGGCGGCGGCCTCGTCACCTGCCGCTTCACCCACCTCTATCCGGACGGCCCCGCGCCGTACTACACGATCATCGCGCCGTCCCGGCCGGGCCGGCAGCTCGCGCAGTGGGATGCGATCAAGGACGCCGTGTCGCGCGCGCTGATCGGGCACGGCGGCACCATCACCCACCACCACGCGGTCGGCAAGGACCACCGGCCGTATTACCTCGCGCAGAACTCGCCGCTGTCGCTGGCGATGCTTGCGGCGGCGAAGCGCGCGGTGGACCCGCAGGGAATCATGAATCCCGGGACGCTGCTGCCGCCGGATCAGCGGCCCTCGAGCCCCGGCGTAGTACTCGCGCAGCATCGCGAGCACTTCCGGCCGGCTGAATTCGGCCGGCACGTCGGCGCCCTCGGACAGCCACTTGCGCAGCTTGGTGCCGGACACCTGCAGCCGGTCCGCGTCGCCGATGCGGGCAGGTGCGGCCGGACGCCATGCCGCCGCACTTGTAGCACCAGAACGTCAAGTCGATCTTGAGCGGCTGCGTCTCCAGCGCGCCCTTCGGGATCTCGTCGAAGATGTGATGCGCGTCGAACGGGCCGTAATAGCTGCCGACGCCGGCGTGGTCGCGGCCGACGATCTGGTGCGAGCAGCCGTAGTTCTGGCGGAACAGCGCGTGCAGCAGCGCCTCGCGCGGACCGGCATAGCGCATGTCGAGCGGATAGCCGGCCTGCACGACGGTCTTCCTGCACGAAATATTTTTCGGTCAGCACGCGCGATGGCTGCGGGTGCGCACCTCGGCCGGAATGTCGCCGGGCTTGAGCTCGCCGAGCAGCGAATGCACCAGCACGCCGTCGCAGACCTCGATCGCGACCTTGGCCAGGTATTCGTGCGAGCGGTGCATCGGGTTGCGCGTCTGGAACGCGGCGACCTTCGACCAGCCCAGCGGCTCGAACAGCGCGCGCGTCTCGCGCCGGCGTCATGAACAGCGCGCCGTACTTCTCCGTGAAGCCGCCGGTCGACAGCACCTTGACCGGGCCGGCGAGGTTCACCTCGCCCTGCTCCATCACCATCTTGACGCCCGGGTGCGCGGGGTCGGTGGTGCGGAACACCGTCGCGCACTCGTGCGCCTTGTCGATCGCGTATTTCTCGGTCACCGTCATGGTGGCGAGCACTTCGCCGGTCGTCGGGGTCGATGAGCGCGATGTCGCTGCCGGTCTTGATCGCGGTCGGCCGCGGCCGTCGTCGGCCGACAGCGTGATCGGGATCGGCCAGAACAGGCCGCTCGCCGTCCTCATGCCGTCGCACACGCCCTGCCAGTCGGCGTGCGTCATGAAGCCGTCGAGCGGCGTGAAGCCGCCGATGCCGAGCATGATGATGTCGCCCTTCTCGCGCGAGCTCACGGGCAGCGTCGGCAGCGTCGCCGCGCGCCGCTTCCCCTCGGCGAGCGCATCGCCTTGCAGCAGCAGGGGCGAAGCTCCCCGCCGCCGTGCGGATTGACCAGTGCCATGGTGTCGCTGTCCTCCGTTGCCGTGTCGTTGGTGTCCCGCGATTGTAGCCCGGGTTGAGCGCAGCGAAACCCGGGTGGTTGCCGCAACGAAGCGCCTGCCCCGGGTTTCGCTGCGCTCAACCCGGGCTACGCAAAGCCACCTCAGGAAACGCCTTGATCGGGCGCGAGATCACGCGATCGCCTGGTAGTACAGGTTCTGCGGATGGTTGGCCTCGGCGAAGAAGAACCACCGCTCCGCCAGCAATCCCGCGTACTGGACCAGGAACGCCGGCACCAGCAGCGCGGGCGGGGCGCCGGCGAGGCAGGCCGCCAGCAGCATCGCCGGCAGCGCGAAGGCGCCGGCCGGAAACAGCCACCGGACCGAGCGCAGCAGCGACACCGGCTTGCCGTGGAAGAACTCCTGCGTGTTGAACGAGCCGCCCAGGAAGCCCATGGACTTCTGCACGATGCGCGGATGCTTGATGCCGATCGCCGTCTGCAGCGTCGAGCGCGGCCGCAGCCGCGCGTTGCGGATCAGCGACGCTACGCGGCTCGCGCACCCGAGCAGCGTGAGCACCAGCGCACCGCCGGCGAGGAAGCGCCAGGCGCCCGGCGCCGTCCACGCCGCGAACGCGGCGGCCAGCGTGAACCCCGACGCGCTGCCCAGCAGCGTGAAGTTGATCACCGTCAGCGGGCTCGCCCATTCGCGCAGGAACGGCAGGCAGGCATAGATCATCGCGGTGCAGACGAACAGCGCGAAGGCGAGCACGGCGCCGAGCGTGCCCAGGGCGAACGTCGCATCGACCACGCCGCCCGACGCGAGTGTGGCCAGCGCCGGCCTCCAGCCGACGAGATGCAGCGCGCCGTAGGCGAACACGATGCCCATGAACGCGGGCAGCACGATCACTTCGCGCGACAGCCACGAGGTGCGCCAGCGCGCCGCCGAGCGCCACGCGCGCTCCGGGCGGCCC
>CAWGZZ010000002.1:0-769572 GCA_963827095.1 uncultured beta proteobacterium | reverse complement strand
CGGCCAGCAGGGAGGCCGGAAACACCGGCCGCAGCGGAAAGTGGTCGGCGAAGTACTCCGCCGACTCCGGCACCGCCAGCTGCGCGCTGCGCGCGCCGTCGGCGCCGACGACGACGTCGGTCAGCGCCGGGCGCGGCAGGGGCCCGCGCGCCACGCCGCTGCCGCCGGAGCGCAGCATGGCGAGGCGACGGCGCACCAGGTCCGGGTCGTCGAAGGCGGCCAGCGGCAGCAGCGGTCCGACGCAGCGGGCCAGGTTGGCGATCAGCCGGGGGCCGCAGCGCGCCGTGCCGGAATACAGGATGGCGCGCGCGTCGATGCGCTCGATGCGCGCGGTCATCTCGACCGGGCCGTCGGCGCGATCGCACCAGGCGGCGTCGTCGAGCTGCGCCTCGCCGATCAGGGCCGCGACCGGACGGCTGCGGAACTCGGTGCGCGCCATGGCGATCCATGCGGCGAGCTGGCCGACCGCTTCGAGGACCAGCCACGGCGGCAGGGCCGGGCCGCCGGCGACGAGATCGAGCTGGCCGTGCGCCGACTCGGCGTCCAGCGCGGTGATGCGATCGACGAAAACAAAACCCATGCGAGCCGCCCCGTCCTCGTGTAACCGCGCCGGCGGCGCGCGCAACCCGCGCGCGTGGGTGGCTTGCACCTGGCGCCGACGCCGACGCAGAGTCGCGCATGCTGCGCCGCGTCCTGCCGCTCCTCGCCGCGCTCGCCGCCGGCACGCCCGCCGCGGCCGAGCCGGTGCGCGTCGCCGTCGGGAGCGGGGCGGCGACGCCGGGCGGCGCCGTGCCCATCACGGTGTCGGTCGACCCTGCGGGCAACACCGTCATCGGCGCCGGCAACGACATCGAGCTGGCGCCGCCGCTGGCCTTCGCGCTGCGTCCGGACGGCGCCTTCGAGTGCGCCGCCAATCCCGCCCTGGCGCCGTTGCAGGCGCCGCGCTTCACCTGTGTCTCACCGCCGCCGGGACCGTGTACGCGCCTGCGCGGCCTGGTGTTCCGGGTTCTCGGCGGCGGTACCTGCCGGCCGGCCCGCTCTATACCTGCGTGGTCGCGGTCGGCGCCGCGGCGGCCCCGGGCGACGCTGCCGCTGCGCCTGTTCGCGCCGCGCGCCACCGGTGCCGCCGGTCGCGCCCTGCGCCGCCGCCGGAGTCAGCGGCGCGGTGACCGTGCTGGCGCCGACACCGACGCCGACGGCGAGCGAAACGCCGGTGCCGTCGTCGACCCCCAGCGCGACGCCGAGCCCGACGCCGAGCGTGACCGCGACGCGCACGGTGACCGTCACCCGCACGCCGACCCGCACCCCGCGCACGCCGCTGCCGACGCCGACGAGCACGCGCAGCGCGACGGCGACGCCGACGCCGGTGGTCGGGCTGCGCGTCGTCGCCGGCATCGCGGCGCCGGGCGGCAACGCGCGGCTGGCGGTCGAGTTGGTCGACCGCGCCGGCCGCGTCACCGGCCTGACCGCGGACCTGTTGCTGCCCGACGCCGTCTTCGACGCGCGCGCCGTCGCCGCCACCTGCGAACTCGCCGCACGCCTCGGCGCGCACTCGCTGAGCGCCACCCAGGTGGGCGATCCGCCGACGCCGCCGGAGCTGCAGCAATACGTATGAGTCAAGCAACAGCAGCCATCGCTCCCTCCCCCGATTCGCACATAGGGCCCCAAGCCGAGGTACGCCAGCGGCACGAAAAGCAGGATGTTGGCAACCCAGTCGGCTCGCGAGCCGATGCCAAGCTGAGATAGGGAATCCGCTGAAGTATTCCAACGCCTCGCCCAGCGGACGTGGACGGAAATGCAGCGGGACGAGGCTGCCGTAGATGACGAAAACCGTATAACCGAGGGTGAGGATCACCCACCACGACAGATTCCGGCTCGGCGCGCCCGGAATCACGGCGCCTCCACGGCGCCTGGCGACGAGTTCCTGGTCGTCAATCGAAGGCATGCGCTGGGTCATCGTTGACCGGCATCGGCGATCCGATGCCCGTGAGTGTCGGTCACATCTTAGTCGGGTTTGCGTTCGAGCTGCGGCAGCCACCCCGGATTCGATCCGCCGGCGCCGTAAGCACCGATGGAGCCGGGCAGGCGGGGTCGCCCGTTGAAATCCTTTTCCCGATCCGGGAACGGCACGGGCGGGGCGGATTTCGTCGACGCGGCGCGCGGCCACCTGCGCCGCGGGGAGAGATCGAGCTGGCCCGGCGGGGCGAAGGGCCGGCTGAGGAAATCCTTCGCCTCGGACATCGGCGCGGCGAGGTTGCCGGACTGCTGGCCGCCGCGGATCGGCATCCCGGCGAACACCGCGTTCGCGCGCACCGTTTGCGGGAAACGCGGCGCCCCCTCCTTCTGGATCAACGAGATCCCGGCGCCCTTGGCCACCACCGTGTTGAAGGCAATCACGATGCGGCGCGGAATGTCGTTGTGCGGCTGAATCCGATGGCGTCGCCGTACTCGTTGACGAACAGGTTGCCGTAGAGCGCCACGTTGCCCTCGCCCTGGAACAGCGCCTCGTCCCGGTTCTGGTAGAAGAAGTTGCCGTAGATCGCGTAGTCGTCGTCGACACCCGGCCCCTCGAGCGGAAAGTGACCGACCAGCACGTTGGGGCGCGGCGATTCGGTCGGCATCCCCGTCCGGCTTCGCGAACACGTTGTGACGGATGATCGTCATGCTCCGTCCGGCCGGCATGCCGGGAATGCCGGCCGCGGGAGTTCTGATGCTTGATCTGCAGGTTGTAGCCGATCGTGTCGACGATCACGTTCCGCTCGATCAGGCCGGCGACGAAAGGTGCGCTGCCGTCGGAGTCGCCCAGGTACATTCCGGTGCCGGCCCCGACGATCGTGTTGCCGCGGATGACCCAGTTCCACGTCGGGCACTTGGTCGAGATGCCGACCGTCTGCTGATTGTTGCCGTGCCCGCGGATGACGAGATTCTCCAGCGTGATGTCGTGCGCCGAGCGCGACTGTTTCTCCGCCTTCACGGCGTCGACCGGAAGGTTGTTGCCCTCCAGCACGAGGTTGCGGATCACCAGGTAGCGCGAGTCGACGATGCCGACGGTGCTGTGTCCTGGGCGCGCGACAAAGATGGCGGACGGACCGCTCTGCGGCCCGGTGATGGTGATCGGTCGACCGGGCTCGCCGGACAGGCCGTGCGCCGGCAGTCCATCGCGATACTCGCCGGCGGCAAGCGCAAGCGTGTCGCCAGGCCGCAGCAGCGTGATCAGGTGACGATAGTTGTCGGGGGAACCCAGATAGAGCGCGTGCGCACCGGCGTCGCTCACACCGAGGAGCGCAGCAGCGACGAAGACGAGCAGCGACCAAGGTAAAATGGCAGGCATCAATCTTGCATGCTCAATCCACGGACAATGAAAACGAGGGCAGTCGATGACGACATTGACGCACCTGCAGCGGCTCGAAGCCGAAAGCATCGACATCATGCGCGAGGCCGTCGCCGAGAGCGAGCGGCCGGTGATGCTCTATTCGATCGGCAAGGACAGCTCGGTGATGCTGCACCTGGCCATGAAGGCGTTCCATCCGTCGAAGCCGCCGTTCCCGCTGCTGCACGTCGACACGACGTGGAAGTTCCGCGAGATGATCGAGTTTCGCGGCAAGATGACCAAGCGAGCTGGGCCTCGACCTGATCGTCCACGTCAACCCCGAGGCGCTGGCGATGGGCATCAACCCGTTCACGCACGGCTCGGCCGTCCACACCGACATCTGGAAGACGCAGGGCCTGAAGCAGGCGCTGGACAAGCACGGCTTCGACGCGGCGTTCGGCGGCGCGCGCCGCGACGAGGAGAAATCCCGCGCCAAGGAGCGCATCTTCTCGTTCCGCTCGGCGCAGCACCGCTGGGATCCGAAGCTGCCAGCGCCCCGAGCTGTGGCGCCTCTACAATGCCCGCAAGAACAAGGGCGAGAGCATGCGCGTCTTCCCGCTCTCCAACTGGACCGAGCTCGACATCTGGCAATACATCCATCGCGAGCAGATCCCGATCGTTCCGCTGTACTTCGCCAAGAAGCGGCCGGTGGTCGAGCGCGACGGCACGCTGATCATGGTCGATGACGACCGCCTGCCGCTGGCGCCCGGCGAGCAGCCGATGATGAAGAGCGTGCGCTTCCGCACGCTGGGCTGCTACCCGCTGACCGGCGCCGTCGAGAGCGAGGCCGACACGCTGACCGCCATCATCCAGGAAATGCTGCTGGCGAGGACTTCGGAGCGGCAGGGCCGCGTCATCGACCACGATTCGACCGGATCCATGGAAAAGAAGAAGCAGGAGGGCTATTTCTGATGGCGCACGTCTCCGCACCTGATCGCCCAGGACATCGAGCAGTATCTCGATGCGCACGAGCACAAGGGCATGCTGCGCTTCATCACCTGCGGCAGCGTCGACGACGGCAAGAGCACGCTGATCGGCCGCCTGCTCTACGAATCGAAGATGCTCTACGAGGACCAGCTCGCGGCGCTCGAGGCGGATTCGAAGAAGTTCGGCACCCAGGGCGGCGATCTCGATTTCGCCCTGCTCCTCGACGGCCTGAACGCCGAGCGCGAACAGGGCATCACCATCGACGTCGCCTACCGCTTCTTTTCCACCGACAAGCGCAATTTCATCGTCGCCGACACGCCGGGCCACGAGCAGTACACGCGCAACATGGTCACCGGCGCGTCGACGGCCGACGTCGCCGTGATCCTGATCGACGCCCGCAAGGGCGTGCTGATCCAGACCCGGCGGCACAGCTACCTGGTCTCGCTCATCGGCATCCGCAAGGTCGTGCTGGCGATCAACAAGCTCGACATGGTCGGCTACTCCAAGGAGGTGTTCGACCGCATCGAGGCCGAGTACCGCGCGTTCGCGCAGCAGATCGGGCTCGAGGACATCGTCTGCATCCCGCTGTCGGCGCTGAAGGGCGACAACGTCACCGCGCCGAGCGCCAACACGCGCTGGTACCACGGCCCGACGCTGATGGGCTACCTGGAGACCGTGGTCGTCGAGGACGACGTGCAGGACGGCCCGTTCCGGATGCCGGTGCAATGGGTCAACCGGCCCGACCTCGATTTCCGCGGCTTTTCCGGGCGGGTCGTCGGCGGCTCGGTTCGTCGCGGGGACCGCGTTCGCGTTCTGCCGTCGGGCAAGGAGAGCACGGTGGCGCGCATCGTGACCAAGGACGGCGATCTCGAGCAGGCGGTGGCCGGCCAATCGATCACCCTCACGCTCAACGACGAGATCGACATCAGCCGGGGCGACCTGCTTGTCGACGGCGGACTCGCCGCCCGGCATCGCCGACCAGTTCGAGGCGGCGATCATCTGGATGGGCGAGGACGAGATGTTCCCGGGGCGGCCCTATCTGCTGAAGATCGGCGCGAAGACCGTCGGCGCGACCATCGCCACGCCGAAGTACAAGGTCAACGTCAACACCCTCGAGCACCTGGCGGCGAAGACGCTGCATCTGAACGAGATCGGCGTGTGCAACCTGAACCTCGACCAGACGATCGCCTTCGATCCCTACGCGGAGAATCGCGATACCGGCGGCTTCATCCTGATCGACCGCCTGACCAACAACACGATCGGCGCCGGCCTGCTGCACTTCGCGCTGCGCCGCTCGCAGAACATCCACTGGCAGGCGATCGAGGTCAACAAGGCAGGCCCATGCGGCGCTCAACGGGCACAAGCCGTGCGTCGTGTGGTTCACCGGATTGTCGGGCTCCGGCAAGTCGACCATCGCCAACGTCGTCGAGAAGAAGCTCCACGCGCTGGGCCGGCACACGTATCTGCTCGACGGCGACAACGTGCGGCACGGGCTCAACAAGGACCTGGGCTTCACCGAAGCCGACCGCGTCGAGAACATCCGCCGCGTCGCCGAGGTCGCGCGGCTGATGGTCGATGCGGGCCTGATCGTGCTGGTGTCGTTCATTTCGCCGTTCCGCGCTGAACGGCGGCTGGCGCGCGACCTGGTGCAGAAGGACGAGTTCTGCGAGGTGTTCGTCGACACGCCGCTGGCGTGGCCGAGCAGCGCGACACCAAGGGGCTGTACAAGAAGGCGCGGCGCGGCGACCTCAAGAACTTCACCGGCATCGATTCGCCGTACGAGCCGCCGGAGAACGCCGAGGTGAGGCTCGACACCGTGGTCAACCCGCCGGAGGACGCCGCCGAGTCGATCATTGCGCACCTGCGCGCGATGGGCGTCCTCGACCCGCCGTGAGCGGCTTCGATGAGCAACCGTAGGTTCCTGACCTACGCGTTCAATGGCGACGCCGACGGGCTGTGCGCACTGCAGCAGCTCCGCCTGGTCGACCCGCGGGCTGCGAAGCTCGTCACCGGCGTCAAGCGCGACATCGAGCTGCTGCAACGCGTCGACGCAGGGGCCGGCGACCAGGTCATGGTGCTTGACGTCTCACTCGACCAGAACCGTGGCGATCTCTCCGACTCCTGGAGGCCGGAGCGTCGGTTCGCTATTTCGATCACCACCACGCGGGCGCGCTGCCGCAGCACCCCAACTTCGAGGCGCATATCGAGGAAACGGCCGACGTCTGCACCAGTACGCTGGTAGACAGCTACCTCGGCGGTCGCCATCGCGCGTGGGCCATCGTGGCGGCGTTCGGCGACAACCTGGCGGGCCTGGGGACGGCACTGGCCAACGCAACGGGCATCGACCCGCTCACGACCGCGACACTGCAACGGCTCGGCATCCGTCTCAATTACAACGCCTACGGCAATGCGATCAGCGACCTGTGCTTCGACCCGGCCCACCTGGCGCAGGAGATGCTGCCGTTCGCTGATCCCATCGCCTTCGTCCGTCACTCGCCTGCCTACGAGAAACTTGGCGCGCAATACGAGGAGGACATGCAGAAGGCGCGCGCGCTCCGGCCGGCGCGCCAGGTACCGGGAGCGACGATCGTCGTCCTCCCGGATGAAGCATGGGCGCGGCGCGCGATCGGGGTGCTCGCCAACGACCGGGCGCGGGCTCAATCCGATTGCGCCATTGCCATCCTCTCGCCGAATGCGTCCGGGGGCTACACCGTGAGCGTTCGGGTCCCCGCGCAAAGCCCGGTCGCGGCCGACGAATTTTGCCGCGGCTTCGATACCGGCGGCGGCCGGAAACTTGCCGCCGGGATCAACCGCCTCCCGGCGACCGATGTCGATCGCTTCGCGGACCGCTTCGAAGCGCGGTTTCGGACACCTTAGGCTTCGGCCCCCGTTCGCGCGATAATCGTTTCTTCGTTGATCCTGGAGGCTGTTCATGCTGCTTACCGCTGTCCTTATCCCTGCCGAAGAAGGCGGATTCACGGCGCTGAATCCCGAGACCGGCACGACGTCGCAAGGGGAATCAGTCGAGGAAGCCATTGCCAACCTTCGCGAGGCCACCGAGCTTTACCTGGAAGAATTTCCCTTGAAAATGTCAGGCCAGCCGCTGGTCACGACATTTCAAGTGGCGGTGAATGCCTAGCCTTCCGCGCGTCTCGGGCGCGCACGTCATTCGCGCCCTTGTGAAACTCGGCTTTGTGGTTGTGCGCCAGCGCGGAAGCCACGTGGTATTGCGACGGGGATCGATTGGCTGCGTCGTACCCAATCACCGCGAGCTCAAGACCGGCACGCTTGCCGGGGTTCTCAAACAAGCGGGCGTCAGCGTGGAGCAACTCATGGGGGCACTGCGATGACGCCAACCCGCCGTTCAACCGGACGTCCCGCAAGCGGGCCGCCGGCTAACGGTTAGGCTGCGCACCACCATGGAACTGCTCAATCCCGTCGCCGGCTTTCTGGTCGGTGTCCTCGTCGGCTTCACCGGCGTCGGCGGTGGAGCGCTGATGACACCGCTGCTGGTGTTCGTATTCGGGATCGCACCGCAGACCGCAATCGGCACCGACCTGCTGTTCGCGGCGATCACCAAGGGCTTCGGCGGCTGGGTGCATGGCACCCGCGGATCGATCGACTGGCTGGTGCTGCGGCGGCTGTGCCTGGGCAGCCTGCCGGCCGCGCTGATGACGTTGCTGTTGATCCGCTACTTTCCCCCGGACAAGGGCCTGAAGGCGCTGCTGCTGCCGGCGTTGGGCGTGGCTCTGGCGGTGACGAGCGTGGCGATGCTGTTCCAGCCGCAACTGCATCGTCTGGGGCAGAAGCTGCGCACGACAGCGCCCGACCGTTTCAAGGGCGCGCAGCCGGGGCTGACCGTGGCCGCCGGGGTGGTCCTGGGCTTTCTGGTGACCCTCACCTCGGTGGGGGCCGGGGCGCTCGGCGTCGTGATGCTGGTGTATCTCTATCCGTACCGGCTCACGCCGCCGAAGCTCGTGGGCACCGACATCGCCCACGCCATTCCGCTCACGCTGGTCGGCGGCCTCGGCCACATGAGCCTCGGCAATGTCGACTTCGGGCTATTGGGCTCGCTGCTGCTGGGGTCGATCCCCGGCATCATTCTGGGTTCGCGCCTCAGCATCAAAGTCAACAGCGTCTATGTCCGCAATGCGATTGCCGTGATGCTCGCGCTCGTCGGGGGCAAGTTGCTGCTTGCGGGTTGAAGGCGGGGCTCATCGAAGCGGCATTCTTGTCAGTCGTACCTTCAAGCGCTTCGCCGCCGCGGAAGTTCGGGTGCGGCCCGTTGTCACCGGGGTTCCAGCCCAAACGGGGACATTGCGCGCTTCGACCCGCGTCGACACCGTTTACAGTGCCTGCCGATTCTCGTCACCCCTACCGTGCAAGTCCATGAAGATATTAAGCAACAGTGCTCTGCCACGATTCTTGCTTCGATTGAATGGCGGGCTCTTTTGGCTTGGCCCGATATTCACCCCGCCATTGCGGAACACCGGGGTTGACTGAGGGGCCGTCGTCAATGTTAAGATGCAAATGTCATAAGATCTTGGGTCTGTAAAGGGCGACCCCAGCAAAAGCTGGGCACGCAAATTCACCGGTCTAAGGGGTCGCCATGCGCTCCGTAGCCTCGCTCCGGAGCATGCGGCCTTGATCCGAGTCCTGAAATATCTCCTGGCGGGAGCGGTCCTTGCCCTCCTCCCGTTCGTCGTTCCGATCGTGTCGGATAGTGCCTTTGCCGCAAACGCGGAGCCAGGCAGCGCTCCACGCGATGCGCGCCAAAAGTTCAACCGCGAGGACCTGACTGCTCCGATCCGTGAGAGCGGCGAAGTTCGCGTGATCGTCGGATTGGATGCTTCGCCAGGAGGCGCGCCAGGACCGGACGCTACCTCCGATCACGCCAAGGAGCAGGCCGTAGCCGCCCAACAGGCTCGCCTCCTCGCACGCCTCGCGCGATACAAAGTGCGCGACGTCAAGCCCTTGCGCCTGCATGATTTCGTTGCGATGACGATCGATGCCGCTGCGCTCGACGCGTTGCTCGCCGATCCGGAAGTCACCAGCATCGCCGAGGATCAGCCGCTCTACCCCCTGCTCTACGACACGCCCGGCATCACCTGGGCCGACGATGCCTGGCTCGAAGGCTATCGAGGCGCGGGGCAAGCTGTCGCCATCATCGACACCGGGGTCGACAAGACCCATCCCTTCTTTGCGGGCAAGGTGGTCGCCGAGGCGTGCTTTTCCGGCGTCCGCAGCAGGCATGACGTCTTACTGTCCGGGCGGCGTGTCCCAGCTGATCGCGCCCGGCGCGGGTGTCAATTGCCCCGATTTCAGCCTCGGCTGCTGGCATGGCACGCACGTCGCCGGCATCGCCGCCGGAAATTACGGCGTTCTGACGGGCACCACCGGCGGGATCGCCCCGCAGGCGAGCGTGATCGCCATCCAGGTCTTCCGGCGCGATTGCACGAGCGGAAGCTGCAAGATCGTTGCGTACGACAGCGACATCGCGCTGGCGCTCGAGCACGTCTATTCATTGCGCAGCACCTACAGCATCGCCTCGGTCAACATGAGCCTGGGCGGCGGCGTCTTTACGGCAACCTGCGACAACGAGTCGCCGGCGATTACGACAACCATCAACTCACTCCGCGCCGCGAAGATCGCGACCGTTGTCGCGTCGGGCAACAGCGGTAACGCCGGCGCGATCAGCTTCCCAGCGTGCATCTCGTCCGCCATCAGCGTCGGCTCGACGACCAAGCAGAACGCGATCTCGAGTTTTTCGAATAGCGCCAGTTTCCTGAGCCTGCTGGCGCCCGGCAGCTCCATCACCTCGTCGATGCCTTCGGTCTACGTGGCGAGCGGGTTCGGCGGGGCGAGCGGCACTTCGATGGCGACCCCGCACGTTGCCGGCGCATGGGCGCTGCTGAAGTCGGCCAAGCCCACCGCCACCGTTGCGGAACTGCTCACTGCGTTGCAGAACGGCGGGCTGCCGATCACGGATTCCCGCAATGGCGTCACCAAGTCGCTGATCCAGATCGGCTATGACAATACGACGCTCGGCGCGCTGGGTCTGGTGCTTGGGCACGGCAACGTTCAACCGACGGTCGCGATCACGTCGCCAGGCAATGGCGCGACGTTTACTGCGCTGGCAACGATCACCATTGCGGCAACGGCCACCGATACCGATGGCGGGGTTGCCAAGGTCGAATATTTCGCGGGCGCAACGAAAATCGGGGAGTCGTTGGCGGCGCCCTATTCTTTCGTTTGGGTCAGCGTGCCGGCGGGCAGTTATGTCCTGACGGCGAAGGCGACCGACGTTCTCGGCGGCACGAGCGTGTCGGCGCCGGTGAACATCTCGGTGACCGCGAACACGACCACATATCAAGTGAGCGGCACGGTGACGGCGGGCGCCGCGGCGCTTGGCGGCGTGAGTTTTGCAGCGGGACCGGGGACAACTTGCTCCAGCTCGAACGCTTCCGGAAAGTATAGCTGCACAGTACCAGCAGGATGGACAGGCACTGTGTCGCCGTCGCTGAGCGGTTATTCCTTCGCGCCATCCGGGCGCAGTTACAGCAACGTGACGAGCAATCAGGCAATGCAGGATTACGCTACTTCGGTGAACGTGGCGGCGCAGGCCAACTTCGGGGTGGCGAGCGCCTCGAGCTGGGCGACCCTGGGCAGTGCGATCTATCCCCCCTCGGGGGCGAACGACGGTGATCGCAAGGGACTCAACTGGGGCAATAACGGCGGCTGGGCCGACGGCACGCCCACCGTGTTCCCGGACTGGCTGCAGATCACCTTCAACGGCACCTACAGCATCGGTGAGATCGACCTGTTCACGGTGCAAGACAATTACACCGCGCCGGTCGCCCCCACGCCGACGATGACCTTCACGCAGTACGGGATCACCGCCTTCCAGGTGCAGTACTTGAGCGGCAGCACCTGGGTGGATGTGCCCGGCGGCAATGTCACCGGCAACAACCTGGTGTGGCGCCGCTTCACCTTCGCGCCGATCAGCACCAATGCGATCCGGGTGCTGGTGAACAATGCCCTGGCAAGCTACGCGCGCATCATCGAGGTCGAGGCGTGGACCGCTGCTTCGGGCGGGCCGCCGCCGAACGTGCCGCCTACGGTGACGCTAACGGCGCCGGCGAACAATGCGATGCTGACGGCGCCGGCGACGGTGAACCTGTCGGCGACGGCGGCGGACACTGACGGCACGGTGAACAAGGTCGAGTTCTATCGTGATGCGACCCTGATTGCCACGGTGACCACGCCGAGTACGGGCACGCCAAGCTCCGGCAACTGGACCTATAGCGACACCAATGTCCCGGTGGGCACTTACAGCTACACCGCCAAGGCCTATGACAATGCCACACCCCTTGCGGTGACCACCTCGGCGGCGGCCCTGGTCAGCGTGGTGGGTTCGGTGAACGTGGCGGCGCAGGCCAACTTCGGGGTGGCGAGCGCCTCGAGCTGGGCGACCCTGGGCAGTGCGATCTATCCCCCCTCGGGGGCGAACGACGGTGATCGCAAGGGACTCAACTGGGGCAATAACGGCGGCTGGGCCGACGGCACGCCCACCGTGTTCCCGGACTGGCTGCAGATCACCTTCAACGGCACCTACAGCATCGGCGAGATCGACGTGTTCACGGTGCAGGACAACTTCCAGGCGCCGGTCGCCCCCACGTCGACGATGACCTTCACGCAGTACGGGATCACTGCCTTCCAGGTGCAGTATTTGAGCGGCAGCACCTGGGTGGATGTGCCCGGGGGCAACGTCACCGGCAATAACCTGGTGTGGCGCAAGTTCACCTTCGCTCCGATCAGCACCAGCGCGATTCGGGTGCTGGTGAACAATGCCCTGGCAAGCTACGCGCGCATCATCGAGGTCGAGGCGTGGACCGCTGCTTCGGGCGGGCCGCCGCCGAACGTGCCGCCTACGGTGACGCTAACGGCGCCGGCGAACAATGCGATGCTGACGGCGCCGGCGACGGTGAACCTGTCGGCGACGGCGGCGGACACTGACGGCACGGTGAACAAGGTCGAGTTCTATCGTGATGCGACCCTGATTGCCACGGTGACCACGCCGAGTACGGGCACGCCAAGCTCCGGCAACTGGACCTATAGCGACACCAATGTCCCGGTGGGCACTTACAGCTACACCGCCAAGGCCTATGACAATGCCACACCCCTTGCGGTGACCACCTCGGCGGCGGCCCTGGTCAGCGTGGTGGGTTCGGTGAACGTGGCGGCGCAGGCCAACTTCGGGGTGGCGAGCGCCTCGAGCTGGGCGACCCTGGGCAGTGCGATCTATCCCCCCTCGGGGGCGAACGACGGTGATCGCAAGGGACTCAACTGGGGCAATAACGGCGGCTGGGCCGACGGCACGCCCACCGTGTTCCCGGACTGGCTGCAGATCACCTTCAACGGCACCTACAGCATCGGCGAGATCGACGTGTTCACGGTGCAGGACAACTTCCAGGCGCCGGTCGCCCCCACGTCGACGATGACCTTCACGCAGTACGGGATCACTGCCTTCCAGGTGCAGTATTTGAGCGGCAGCACCTGGGTGGATGTGCCCGGGGGCAACGTCACCGGCAATAACCTGGTGTGGCGCAAGTTCACCTTCGCTCCGATCAGCACCAGCGCGATTCGGGTGCTGGTGAACAATGCCCTGGCAAGCTACGCGCGCATCATCGAGGTCGAGGCGTGGGGCAATTGAGAGCCGCTCTCCTGTACCTCCGCCCGTCGTCAACCTTCAAAGCTTCACCAGCGGTATATCGCGTCCAGCCGATGCTTCGGAACCAAACTGGATCCGGGCGCCTCACATCGACAATGCGATGACTGCCACTTCAACGCGCGCCCATCCTTAACAATATCGGACTGAGCCGCTGCAGGATTGAGCCCAAAGCGGCTGCAAAAACACTGCGTCCGCCGCAACAACGTCCGAAGACATGTTGGCCAGCGCTTCCTTTCTATAACAATTGGGGGATACAATTTTTGTGTATCTACTAAAGGCCTTCAACGATGACGAACGCAATTCTCCCAACTGCAGGCTCCGACAAGCAACTGACGACCGACGCATACCAATTCCTTCGCGCAATAAAGCCTTGGGGGCACCCTAATGCACCGGATATCTTGCATAGCAGAGTACTGCCCTATGCAACATATTCACCCTGGCTGAACGATGACGCGTTTCTCGAGATCTACGAGCAGATAAAGTCTCATACCCTTGTTGATATCTATCGCTGTTATGAACTCTGGTCTCTAGGGCAGCAGACTAGAACTGTGCTAGGCGACATATTGGAAGTGGGCGTCTGGCGAGGGGGAACCGGCGTCTTGCTTGCAAGGGCGGTGGAGTCTTCGGGAAAGCGCATCTATCTGGCAGACACATTTGCCGGCGTCGTCAAAGCCGGAATACACGATACGGCATACAAGGGTGGCGAACATTCTGATACATCAAAGAACATCGTCGCGAATCTGATTTCAAACACAAACGTACCAAATACGGAACTACTGGTAGGAATATTCCCGGACGACACCGGAGACTCGGTGAAAGGCTCGCTCGCCCTATTACATATAGATGTCGATGTTTACGAGTCGGCCACGTCGGTTCTTCATTGGGCAACGCCACGATTGTCAGATGGGGCTGTTGTTATATTCGATGACTACGGATTCAGCGGATGCGAAGGTGTAACTCAATTGGTAAACGAGTTACGGATTTCGAATGAGTTCCTTTGCATTCATAACCTGAATGGACACGCTGTACTGATGAAGAGGCGATAACGTTCGCCCGCGCACGCATTGTGGGGGCTTCTTAGCCATATCAGTTGCTTTACCGACCGCGGGCCGCCCCACGACGCATGAAACGGGCGCTAAATGGTAGGGCGGCGTCCGGCAGAGAGGTCGGTTCGTACTTGGTGCCTTGAACCCGTATGTAAGTTGGACCCGCGGCCACACGAGCACACCGTACTGTCGCCCGGGGCTTCGCTCCCCTATCTCTCGGACTGCGGCCCAGAGGCCGAGGGCGCCGTCGCCGTGAAACACCGCCGGCGCCGCGGCTCGCGAACGCGCCTTGGGAATGCGCACACTCACCGGCCACAGCCCCGTGAGCACTTCTCGCTCGGGCTGGAACCCATTGCGAACCACCGCCGCGCGTCCGTCCTCGAACCGATCAGCGGCAAAGCGCAAGAGAAATTCCTCGAACTCGGCCTGCACGGCCTGGGCCACGAGGCGTTGCGCACCGTCACCGGGCTAGGGTCATCCGGTCCGACAACGGCAAGGAGTTCTGCGGACGTGCGATGGTGACCTGGGCGCACGAGAACGGCGTCGCGCTGCGCTTCATCGAGCCCGGCAAGCCCAACCAAAACGCCTACGTCGAGTCGTTCAACGGCCGCCTGCGTGACGAATGCCTCAACGAGCACTGGTTCACGACTCTGGCCGATGCTCGGGTTCTGATCGAGGCGTGGCGCCGGGCCTACAACGAACACCGACCGAAGAAGGATCTAGGTGGCATTCCGCCGGCCGTCTACGCCGCGCGGCTGGACACCATGACCTCGTCGACAACCGCACAACGGTAGCCATTTCCAACCACGGACTCTAAACCGTAACGCTCCTAAATTCGGGGATCACGTCGCCATGGCGGAAGCCTGCTCAAGATGATTGCAGACGTAGCGAATTCCCGACTCGCGGCGCAGCGATTCGTTCAGATGCATCGATCCGCCGCCCACGATAACGAAGGCATGGCGCACGCCCCATGATGAGAGGCGCCCCAGAATGTAGTCGGATACCCTGATCATGCCAGACCTATGACTTCGCGCCCTTACCCGCGCCGTTGACACTCCTGAACGAGAATGTCTTGTGCCCGAGAAAACTAAGGATGACTTGCACTCCCAATAGCAATGCCCCTGCGATGTACGGGGCAGTGCGCGGGTTACCCGTGACGTAGCTCACAACAAACACTGTCGGCGCGAGCAAGGCCAGACTCAATGCAATTCCTCCGCTGTAGACCATCAGGCATCGTGCCCACTCCTTCAGGTAGTTTCCCTTGGTCTTGAACACCAACCACTTATAACCGAGAAAGGAGACCGTGATGTTCAGCACGCTGGATGTGAGGCTCGCGACCATGTAACTCGCTGGGATGTAGCGATCCAGCAACGCGGTAAGCAGCGCAAAAGTCCCATATCCGAACGCGGTGTTCCAAAGGCCCACCATGAGGTAGCGTCCAAACTGCCCGGGAGGGACATGCTTGGCGAGCGAAGCAAAGCGGGTCCCGAACATCGCCAAGTCATCCCATGAAGGCCGCGTAGACCCGCTGTTCTCGAATCAGGTTCTCGGGACAACTCTCGTGCCAAAGCCATAGTCCCGGCAGCGGCATTCCTTCCAGATACTGCCGCTGGGGATCGAGGTCGCTCACCAACCGGCAACGGAAAAGCAGCGAGACAAAATGTCCGCGCTCGCGTCGGCCGGAAACAATGGCTTCGTGAACAAGTATCGGCGACGCGTCGAATTCGACTCGAGCACCAAGCTCCCGATCGGCAACTATGCGGACTCGGTCGGCAGCTCTCTCCTGGAATCGCACGATGCCGCCCGGAACATGCCACCCCGGCCCGTAAAACTCATCGTCACGCCACGTCAGAAGAGTGCGCCGGTTCCCGTCCTGAACCAGCAAATCAACGTTGACGAGCGGAGTGATGCGGCTGACGAAGAGAAGCAATTCGTCGGGCAAACCTTCTTCTCGGTTGTCGAGCCGACCCTCTATTTGGCCGATCAGCGCCTCCAGACCGCCCAATCGACTCGTCATCGTCAATTCCCTGCCTGTCGAGAGGTGGAGGTTGCAGAGATCTCACGCTCGGCGATCGAGCGCAATCCTGCGAGGTCGGTGAGGTTCTCCGGTGCCGTAAGCCGCAAGATCGCGGGAATCTGCCCGAACGTGACCCGGTCCGGCTCATAACCATAGTCCGCGGCGACGAACTCGATTCCGTTAAACGCCGCAGCCCGGTAGTCCTCGAGGGTGTCTCCAACGATCGCGCATTCCGATGCACGCAAGTTCGGTAGCAAAGTGGCCACACGGGCGGCCTTGTCCATCTCGCGGCATCCTGTCGAATCCGTGCAGAGCACTTCGAGGAAGAGACCGGACCATCCCCAGCGCGTCCAAAATGCGGGTGGTCGGCTTCTCCCGCTTGTTGGTAACGATGGCCAGCCGTGCACCACCATCGACCAAGGTACGAAGAGCAATTGACGCTCCCGCGAATTCGCCGGTCCTCGCCACGCCCTCTACGTCGTAACTGCGCATGAATGCTTCGATGAACTCCCGTCGGCGCCCGGAAAATGGATCTCGCAGTATCAGTTCGGCCATACGTACCAAGGGCGGGCCGATGGGTACCATCATCGCCTGGGCGACACATTCCGGCGCGACTACCTCGGTCGCGGTGATGAGACAGTGTCGGATCGCAGGAGCCGAGTCGACCAGCGTGCCGTCGAGATCGAAGACGAAGTCCATTCCGGTCAGGGTCGCCCTTGAACAGCAGCGAGCCTCGGCGGGCAGACCTCATGTCGATCCGGCGTGAGAAGCCAGATTGCCACCCGGAAAAGCATAAAGCACGGTATCGAAACTGTTGTACCCGTGGCCGCGGATTTCCAGCCGGTAGCCGAGCTCCCAACTCGCAATCAACAGCGGAATCTCCCATAGGTGCTCGGGCTGGTGATAGAGCGAAATTGCCAACGACGGGCGCGCTGCGGCAATCGTCGCTGCGGGCGCCTTCCAAGCGCATCGAGTTCGGCGCCCTCGATGTCCATCTTCAAGAGCGTTGGCCGGAACCCGGCGATCGCGTCGTCGAGTGCGACGCACTGGATCGCCGTATTGCCGTCAGGGGCCTCGCGGCTGCCCATCCCGGAGCCGGCATCGAAGCGCACCATCCGAGTGGAACTTGCCACGCCACACGGAAAGCAGAAGGCGGGGCCGTGGCGTCGCGCTCGTGAGGCGAGCGCGGCATAGTTGTCCGGATCGGGCTCGAAGGCAGCAATCGCGTCGAACTGGAAGCCGGCATGCGCCAGCGCTTCGACGGTATCGCCGTTGAAGGCGCCGCAGTCGACGAACCGCATCGGATTTCCCCAGCGGGGCAGGTCCGCCGGGAAGTATTGGTCGGCAGGGCTCGGCGACGGGCAGCCGGTCGTAGTCCCCGCTCAGGCGAAAGGCGAGTACGTCGTTGAACCAACGGCGGCTGGTCGCGTCGCCCAGCAGCGAAGCGGCCGCCTCGATTTCGCGCTCGCGTCCGCGATAAAAGGAGCGCGAGGTGAGCCAGTAGCGGAACGGCTGCCCGTCCGGAAACAGGTTGTGGAAGTGGATCATGTTCAGCGTGCGGCGAAAGCCGAAGCGCCCGAACCTGCGCCAGGAGCTCGACCATGTCCACGCCGTAGTTGTGGACTGCGACCACCATGTCGATCTCGGGCGCTCGCCGTCGGTCCGGCCAATCGGCTGGCCGATGCACCGCAACGCCCTGCACCTGCTGCTGCCGGACCGGCGGCCGCATCGAGAAACGCGACCACGCGATGACCAGCCTCGCGCAAGGTACGAACCTATCGCCCGCCCGGTGTTGCCGGCGCCATAGACGACGACCTCCGACGACAGAGGCGCAATCTCGAAGGGCCTGTCAATGAGCTCGTGGATCTCTCGGGTCGATCATGGTCGCCAATCACTGGTTGCCGGCGGAGCCCGGCGAAGGATCCGACGTCCGCCTCAACCGATCGCCAAGGCGCTCTGCCGCACCGCCTCGATCTCGTCCGGAGGCAGGAACGGAAACATGTCTTCGAGTTCCGGCGTACGAATCACGCCATCGACCATCCGCGACTTGAGCCGCGGCTGAAACTCCTGTTTGCGGTCGAGCGGCACGCGGCAGACGACAGGGCCGTCGCGAGCGAGCACTTCCCTGAGTTCGCTGGCGCCAGCCGTCGCGAGTGAGCTCGGCGGCCGACAAGCCGAACGCTTCGCCAATTCGGACGAAAATTGGGGAAAGTGACGCCCGAGTCCGGCGACGCCCCGAATTCGCGCCCGAAGAAATTCCATTGCGTCTGCTTGATCGAAAGGTAACCGCCATTGTCCAGCACCAGCACCTTGACGTTGGCGCCCAACGCGCGGAGCGTCTGCAGCTCCTGCATGTTCATCATGATGCTGCCGTCGCCGGCGAGGCAGATCACGCGCGCATCCGGGCGCGCGATCGCCGCACCGATCGCCGCCGGAAGGTCGTAGCCCATCGACGCGCTGCCCGAGTTGCTGAAGAGACGCATACCCAGCTTGAGGCGGCCGATCTGAAATGGGACGATGGTCGCGGTGGCATCCCCGCAAACGACGATGTCGTCCGGCGCAAGTTGCTCGAACAGTTCGTCGATGAAGTGATAGGCATTGATTGCGTCCGCGGATACCGGATAGTCCGTTGCCTTGGGCGAGTATTTCGCCCGAATCGTCCTGGCACCACCGCAGCCAGTCAGCATGGCGCGCCTTCCAGTTCTCTGCCGCAGCCGCAGCATGCAACGCCGACAAGGAACGGCTTGAGGTGGGCCTGTACCGCGAGGTCGGGGCGCACAAACGGCTTGTCGAACTCAGCGCGGTCGATGTCCACCCAGATTTTGCGGGCGTTGCGCCCAAAGCTCGCCCAGTTGTAGCTGACCTGGCGAACATTGAGCCGCGACCCGAGGACCAGAATGCAGTCGGCGTTCTGCACGACGAAGTTGCCCGCGCGCGTGCCGATCGTCCCAGGACGCCCCGCAAAAAGCGGGTGGCTTTCATGGATCAGGTCGTGGGTCCATGCGGTCACGACGGGAATGCCAAGAAGCTCCGCAACCTCGAGAAAGTCCGCTTCCGCCCCGGCGATCCGCACTCCGGTGCCGGCGAGGATCACCGGGTCGCCGGGCCTGGCGAAGCTCCGCTAGGACGGCGACGACCGACTGCGCATCGGGCGCCAAGGGATTCGGTACACTGAGCGGCAAATCGGTACGGCATCCCTCCGGCATCGGGGCGCCTTGCACATCGACCGGAACATCGATCCACGCCGGGCCTGGCCGTCCACCGACGGCCTCGACGAGGGCCCGGTCGACCGCGCCGGGTATGTCCTCCGGCGAGCGCACCAACTGGCGCCACTTCGTGACGGGCGCCGCCATCGCCATGATGTCCACTTCCTGGTCACCGAGCTGGCGCAGCCCGGGGATCGGATTCAGCGCAAGTAGCGTTTCCCGCTTCACCTGTCCCGACACTACCAACATCGGGATCGAGTCCGTATACGCACCGAAAACGCCGTTCAGGGCATTGATGCCGCCGGGACCCGTGGTTACGTTGAGAACGGCCGGCCGGCCAGCGATCCGCGCATAGCCTTCGGCGGCCATCGCCGCAGCCTGTTCGTGATGGAAGTACACCGTGGTGAGCCGCGACTCCGCGCCGAAGGCATCGTTCAGATGCATTGCACCACCGCCCGTCACCCCGAACACGTGAGTCAGCCCCTGCTCAGCCACGCGTTGGGCGATAAAGTCAGCGCCACGAATCTTCATTCTGCGTTCCTACCAGGGTTGCTGATCACCAACGAACCCATCGGTGCGGGAGAAATATCTATGAGGTTGGCGAAATCGTCAGGCTTCATGGACGACACCGTCAATTTTCTGGCTCGCGCCCGCTTCCTCAAAATTGATTCGCTCGCGTTCGATCACCAGCGGGCGGCGCTTGACCTGCGCATAGATCGCGCCCACGTACTCTCCGAGGAGCCCGACGAAGAGTAGCTGGACGGATGCGAAAGAAAAAAGTCCCGATAAGCAGCGGCGCAAGGCCCAGCTCGAACGTCTCCCAGCGAACTAGCTTTATCACCAGATAGGAAAGCGCAATCAGCATGCTAAGCGCCGAGAGCGCCACGCCGACGATTGTCATGATGCGCAGTGGGATCTTCGAATAGCTCGTAAGCCCCAGAACCGCGTAATCGAGCAGACCCAGAAACGTATAGCTTGACTTGCCATGGCGACGCGGTGGTTGGTGGTACTCGACGAAGGCCTTCTCGAAGCCGATCTCGCAAACCATGCCGCGAAAGTACGGATCGGGCTCTTGGAGGTCGCGTAGCACTTGTACGACTGATGCATCGTAGAGGCCGAACCCGATGAAATTTGGAATCTGCTGGACGCCCGAGAATCGCGTCATCAATCGGTAGAACGCGCTGCGGCACTGCCTGATGAACCAACCCTCTTCCGCACCCGTCCGAATCGCCACCACCATCGGGCAGCCCTGCTCCCACTTCGCCACCAGGTCAGGGATGACGCCAGGCGGGGTTTGAAGGTCAGCAAGGATCGGGACAGCGGCATCGCCGCGCGTTTCGAGAATCCCGTGAAACCCCGAGCGCGCCGCGCCGAAATTGCGCGAGTTCACGATGATCTTTACGCGCCTGTCACTCGCTGCAATTTCCTTCAGGACCGCCACGGTGCCATCGTTGGAGCAATTGTCGATGAAGACGTGCTCGTATTCGTAGTTGGCCAGCCGAGTTTCGAAGAGCTCCCGAACCACGCGGTGGCAGTCCGCGATGCCAAGCTCCTCGTTATAGCAGGGCGTGAGGATCGAGATCATTTTCCTGCTCATGGTCGGCTTCACTCGATGTACGTTTAGCGCTTAGGCCGCGAGTCTGCCCAGTGCGACAGCGTCTTGGCTGTTGCAACCCGGGCAGGCGCGAGCAGTCTGGTACGCGCACCGACTCATCCCCGCACCCTCGCTGGCTTTCGCGCCTCGTCCTGGAGTTGCTGGGGCGCCGTGGCCGCAAGCATTTGGAGGGTGCGTTCAACCGCATCCGCAGGGGAATCGTCACCGCGAGACCAAGCTCGCGGCGCACCTTGCCAATATCCGGAACGTAACGATCCGTTTGGGCAATTACACCCCTTGTGTACCCCGGCACACTCTCCGGAAAGGAGACTCCGACCCCGCCGACCGCCCCCACCAGCGATGCGAGGTCGCGTATAGACACGGACTCGTCGGAGCCCACATTGAAGATCCTCGTCCCGTCACCTTCAGAAGTCGCGATTCGGAGGAGCCAGACCGCGAGGTCGTCGGCATGCAGGTAGCTCCGGATGACCGGGTGTCGGGACCGGACCTCGATCGACTCGCCGCGCAACGCGTTTCCTATGAAGTTGCCGATCGCGAAATGCTGGTCCCGGGGAAGCCACGGCCCGACGAAACGAAAAACAGCGAGCAATGCGAGTTGGCACGCCAGAGCTGTCCGACAGCTCGCTGACGATCAGCCTCGGCGGCTCGTTTGGCCTGCGTATACGCCTCCTTGACCGGATCAGTGCCCGCGACCTGCGCGGCCTGTTCCGCAAGCGACAACACCCCGGGCGGCTGACGGCCGTAGACCGCGCCCGAGCTCACGTACAAGAGTTGCGGGCGGAGCCGCCGATTTTACGATGGCCTCACAGACGCGGCGCGTCCCGTCGACAATGATCCGTGCCTCTCCGCTCGGGTCGTTCTGATAGCGTTGGGCCTCGGAGGATGCGGCCGCATGGATGACCACGTCGGCATCGAATATCGACGTCAGCTTGCAGCACGTCAGCGTCGACCAACTCGACTCCGACGCCGCACAACTCTGGCGACTCGGCGCGCATTTGGCTGGCATGACGCGCAAGTACGATGACCCGGCCAATCCCGAATGGCGCCAGCAGGTCGCGCCGAAACGCGTCGAGGATCGACCGGCCGAAGAATCCGGTGCCACCGGTCAGCAACAAGTCTTCATTGCGGCACTTCGCCGGGACAGAGGGAGCTGGCTGGACCGCGGTCGCTACAGACCGCGATTGAGGATCAGCGAGCGCAACGCCGGATTCTCGCTGTACGGCCCGTCGATGTGGTTGATGGTCAGCGCTTCGTCCGCCTTGATGGCGACGATTAGCCGCTCACCGTTCATGACCTCCCTGCACGACAACTGCCCCTTGCGCAGGGGCACCGCCAAGTAGAAATCGTCCGCGAACGTCTCGCGTGCGAACACGTAGTCGGCGTTCGAGGTCGCGGCGAGCATAGACTCCTCGCACAAGAGCATCCAGATACTCGACTTCCCTACGGCTGATGACGCGCTTGCCTCGCCCCGAACCGCCGCACATCTCGCGGGCTTTCTGGAAGGCCTTGAACCATTCGTCGATCTGCTCGGGTAGCGAGCAGTATGGCGCCACATCCTTGTCGCCATGCTTGATGTCGATGTGGCGCTCCCAGGTGCGAGCACCCTTGCCGTAGGAAATCAGCATCGACGAGTGCCAGTCGCGCATATTCATGCGTCGAGAACCCGATGACGTGCTCCGGATAGCGCCGACGCAGGTAGTCGATCTGATTGAGCTCGAGCTGCTCGTCCTCCGAAGGATAGAGCGAAACGCAGTGGTTGATCGCCAATGGAATGTTGCGCTTCTCGAAAAAGCTCACGAGATCGTCGAGATCCTTTTCCGAAGCGCCGCCGGAGGAAACGATTACCGGCCGTCGCGTCGATGCGATCTTTCTCCAGCAGCGGCCAGTCGTTGAGATCGGAGCTCGCCACCTTGATGATCGGGAAGTCGAACGAAACGCAAAGATCCACCGACGACTCGTCGAACGGCGTCGCCATCGGAATGCAGCTCAGCGACCGGATCTCCTGCACCATCCGGGCGAAGCCCTCGCGCGACATCCGCGTCGCCTCCGTCTTCTTCACGTAGCGCAGCGTGTCGGTGCCCTTGAAGCTGGGGTGGATGAATTCGTCCACGTCGCGGAACTGCAGCTTGATCGCGGCACGCACATTGTTGTAGCGGGCGACGTGGCGTGGTCGCGGATGATCTTCAGCCCACGCTCGACGCTGCCCCAATGGTTATTTGCCAGCTCGAGGACGAAGAGGTTCTCGAAAATGTCGCGATCGCGTTGTGGAATCATTGGATCCTCGCTTAGTGCGCAGTCAGAAATTGACGCCGAAGTAGGCTTCGATCTTCCCGGCGACAAAATCGAGCATCTCTTCGGTGAGGCCGGGATAAACGCCGATCCAGAACGTGTCGTTCATGATCTTGTCGGTGTTCGCAAGGTCGCCGGACACCCGGTAGTTGCCGCCCGACCATCGATGGCTGGCGAGTCAGGTTGCCGGCGAACAGCAAACGCGTGCCGATCTTGTACTGGTCGAGATATTCGAGCAGGTCGACTCTCCGCGATCTGCGCGTCGTCGCGCAGGGTCAGGAGAAATCCGAACCACGACGGATCCGCTCCCGCCGTGGCTTCGGGCAGGACAAGAAACTCCTCCACCGACCGCAACCGATCCTTGAGGTAGGCGAAGTTGCGCCTGCGCGCGGCGATGAAGCCGTCGAGGCGATCCATCTGCGCCAGCGCGCACGCCGCCTGCATGTCGGTGATCTTGAGGTTGTAGCCGATGTGCGAGTACGTGTACTTGTGGTCGTAGCCGTAGGGCAGCGTGCCCAGCTGCCAGCAGAACCGCTTGCCGCAGGTGTTTTCCTTGCCCGGCTGGCAGTAGCAGTCCCGCCCCCAGTCGCGGAACGATTCCGCGATGCTTCGGAGTTCGTCGTTGTTCGTGAATACCGCGCCGCCCTCGCCCATCGTGATGTGGTGGGCGGGGTAGAAGCTCAGCGTGCCGATGTCTCCGAACGTGCCCACCAGCCGCCCGTCGTAGGTCGATCCCAGCGCGTCGCAGCAGTCCTCGATCAGCCACAAGCCGTGCTTCTTCGCGACCCGCACGACCTCGCGCGAGGTTGTACGGATTGCCAAGCGTGTGGGCGAGCATGATGGCGCGCGTCTTCGGGCTGATGGCCGCTTCCAGCCGCGAAACGTCGATGTTGTAGGTCGGGATGTCGACGTCGACGAACACCGGCACCGCGCCGAACTGCAGGATCGGATTGACCGTCGTCGGAAACCCCGCCGCGACCGCGATCACTTCGTCGCCGGGCCGCAGCGCCCGGTCGCCGAGCCGCGGGGAAGTGAGGGCGGAGAACGCGAGCAGGTTGGCCGACGAGCCGGAGTTCGTCGTGAGCACGTGCTTTACGCCGAGGATACGCCGCGAGTCGGCGCTCGAACGCGTCGTTGAATCGGCCGGTCGTGAGCCACCCGTCGAGCGACGCTTCGACCATGTTCTGCAGTTCCGCACCGCCGATCACCTTGCCGGAGGGCGGAATCACCGTGGTGCCGGGGACGAAGGGCGTCGGCGCGAAGGCCAGTGCGGCATATTCCGCCACCAGCTCGCCGATCCGTTGCCGAATCTCTTCCTTTCGTTGCATGGGCTCGATTCACCGTCCGTCGACTCGAATTCGCCGATCTGGGCGAGCGTGAAGTCACGCATGTTGGCGCCGCCGCTGAAGGCCTTGTGCCACGCGCAGATCTTCTCGATGGCGCCGCCCAGTGGCCAGCGCGGGTGCCATCCCAGCCGCGAGCGCGCCTTCGAGCAATCGAGCTTCAGGTAATTCGCCTCGTGCGGCTGAGGCGCCGGATCCACCTCCCACGATGCGCCGCCGCCCCAGCCACGGACCAGTTGCTCGACCACCCAGCGGACCGGCCGCGCATCCTCGTCGGCGGGGCCGAAGTTCCAGGCCTCGGCGAAGGCCGCGCCATCGACGTGCAGGCGTTCGGCCAGCATCAGATAGCCCGCGAGCGGGTCCAGTACGTGCTGCCAGGGGCGCACGGCATCGGGGCAGCGAAGCCGCACCGGACGTGCCCGCTTCGATCGCGCGGATGCAGTCGGGGATCAGGCGGTCCGCGGCCCAGTCGCCGCCGCCGATGACGTTGCCCGCGCGTGCCGTCGCGATGGCGACTCCGTGCTCGGAATAGCGCGACGCATGGAAAATACGAGTTGCGGTAGGCCGAGGTGACGAGCTCGACGCATCCCTTGCTGCTGCTGTAGGGGTCGAAGCCGCCCATCGGCTCGTTCTCGCGGTAGCCCCACACCCATTCGCGGTTCTCGTAGCACTTGTCGCTCGTGACGATGACCACCGCGCGAACGCCTGAACAGACGCGCGCAGCGCCTCCAGCAGGTGGACGGTGCCCATCACGTTGGTCGCGTAGGTTTCGACCGGGTCGGCATAGGATTGCCGCACCAGCGGCTGCGCCGCGAGGTGCAACACGATTTCCGGGTCGGCGGCGCGCACCGCGGCCAGCACCTGCTGCGCATCGCGCAGATCGGCGAACCGGGAGTCCATCCCCTCGGCAACGCGGCCGGCGTCGAAGAGCGAAGGCGTGGTCGGCGGCGGCAGCGCGAAGCCGCTCACCTTCGCGCCGAGCGCCTGCAGCCACAGCGACAGCCAGCCGCCCTTGAAGCCGGTGTGACCGGTGACGAGCACGCGGCGGCCGTGCCAGAAAGCCGCGATTCATTCCCACGACTTCCAGGGCGCCTTGCCCGACTGCCACAGCTCCTCGAGCAGGGTCTTGTCGCGAAGCGTGTCCATCGGCTGCCAGAAGCCGCGGTGCATGAAGGCGGCGAGCTGACCTTCCGCGGCGAGCCGCTCGACTGGGCCGCGCTCCCATAGCGTGTCGTCGCCCTCGATATAGTCGAGCACCTTGGGCGAGAGCACGAAAAAGCCGCCGTTGATCCATGCGCCGTCGCCCGTGCGGCTTCTCGACGAAGCTGCAGCACCATGTCTCCCTGCACGTCGAGCGTGCCGAAACGCCCCGGCGGCTGGACCGCGGTGATCGTGGCGAGCTTGCCCGACCGTGCGTGAAAGCGGAGCAGCTCCCCGATGTCGATGTCGCTGACGCCGTCGCCGTAGGTCATGCAGAAGTCGGCATCGCCGACATAGCTGCGCACCCGCTTGAGCCTGCCCCCGGTCATCGTGTGCTCGCCCGTGTCCACCAGCGTCACGCGCCAGGGCTCGACGTGCTTCTGGTGCACCTCCATCGCGTTGTTCCGCATGTCGAACGTGACGTCCGACATGTGCAGGAAGTAATTGGCGAAGTACTCCTTGATCATGTAGCCCTTGTAGCCGCAGCAGACGACGAACTCGTGGATGCCGCGCGCCGAATAGCCCTTCATGATGTGCCAGAGGATCGGCTTGCCGCCGATCTCCACCATCGGCTTGGGGCGAACCGCGGTCTCCTCGCTGATGCGGGTACCGAGGCCACCGGCGAGGATGACGGCTTTCAACTGAGGCCCCCCCGTTCGGTCAGGTTGAGCCCTGATTTGTCACGGGTCCACCGGGCCAAGGGCTGGAACGCGGGCAAAGAGGTGGCGTGGAGTGAAAGCATGCGATTCCTGAAGCAAACAGTATGCCATCAACAGTGCATCAGGTTAGGACCTCGAGCATGCCTTGTCCGCAACACCCCACGGCAGCCAATTTGGTCGCGTTCTCCCGCTACGGGGCAAACCGAAAAACCCGGTATCCGCCCGATTCAAAGGCGGGCTGGCCGGTGATGGATTTTGGCCAGGCAAGAGGATCTTCGGGGTGAACCACGAACCACCTGATCCGATTGCGACGCGCAAATTCAACGATATCGCCCTCGCCTTCGTAATTCTTGAATTGGGTGATCTGGCCAAAACGTTCCGAAATGATCGGCGGTGGGCGCCCTCCAAATTGCGCGTAGGCATTCCATTGTTGCACGTAGGGCTGGCGCTCCGCCAGCGCAGACAAGATGAGCCTCCCGTCGCCAAGCGAGTCTTGGGCGATGTCGGCCGGCTGGCTACGCTCCCGGATAAATTGAGCCGACCGCACAAGTCCGGCCGGCGCCGTCCAGGGGTCCGCAACCTTCCACAATCGGGACGGCCCGACTTCAATCGCCTTGCCAAAGACCCACGGCACGACAAAGAGCATCGGGATGCCCGCTACGGCGATAGCCCGCAGCCTTGGCTGCGGCAGCCACTTCGAGGCCACGAACCACGCGCCCCCGCCAACCCATGCGCAGACAACGAAATACGCCCAGGCAAAGGGACGGTGCAGCAACTCGTCGGGGTGGCCGCGGGTATTCAGCGCCAATCCGGCACTCATGGTCATGTAGACAATGACGACCAGGAACGGAAAAGACAAAACCATCCGGTCAGCGGCTCTGCGCAGCCGCCAGGCCAGTGCAAATAGCACGGGCGCAAACAGGCCAAAGGTGATGACGAACACGATCGTCGCCATCACGACCAACCAGACCGGCGAAAAGAGCCGCGGATCGCCCGGATGCGGCACGAGGTGGGTCAGATAATCCCGAATCCATGCGCCATCGAAATTCTCGATGATCCATTCGCTCCGCCTGAGTAGACCGCGGCCGTCCAACTTGATGGTTGGAATTGCCGGAAACCTTTCTGCAAACTTCAGCACGAGCCAATAGGATATCGTGCAGAACGCGAGCAAAGAGATGCGCCTTCTGAACGAAAGCCCTGCGAAAAACAATGCCGGGAACACCCAAATCAGGAATGCATTGGCAATGAAGAAATGTGCTTTGTACACGACACAAATAGCCGCCAGCGCATAACTCGCGAACAGGGAAGCAATACGCCCTTTGCGGCACGCGTCGAACATGTAGACCCAGGCCGCCGCCAAGACCGCGACGCCAAATAGCTGCCCCGGGCCCACCTGCTGCAGCCAGTGATAGCTGTACCAGTAGTTGTGAATTCCCTGTTGCGCCGCGTCGGGCAGCAGCAGCAGCGTCACCGTTGCCGCTACGCCGCCAACCCCGCCCCAGAGCGAAGTGCCGATGGCATAAGCCGCGAGGCCGGTCAGAAAGATGCCTACCGGTATCATGAAGCTGCCAAAAACGCCATACGCCGGCGTGGCGGTAAACGCGCTGAGTGCCGCCGGCAATATGTAAGGAGCGTAGTGATACAGTAGCGCGGGCTCTCCGGCGGCACTTATTCCCTGAATCGGCACATCAGGGCCCTGGTTCGCGAACATGCTGATCATTCGGGCGTGGTAAAACCCGTCCGACCAATGGGTCAGGATCGCGTCCGAGCCCGTGAATCCCATGGGTTGAATCGAATCCTGGGCCCAGAGCGTGGCGGCGACGAGACTGATTGCCACGCAGACGGCGCCGGAATTCGACTGCACGATACGAGAAGGATGAGTCGGGACGATTCTCGTTGCCGCTGCCCACAACGCAATGCCTCCAAGAACCACCGCGAAGCTAGATTTCACTCCGATCGGTAATAACAGTGCAAATATGAACAGCAGGGAATTGATAAAGATATACCCGAGCAGAAAGGAGAGTGGGAAATCCGCACTGGGCGACGATGGCACCGGCAATGCGCTCAAAATCAGTGTTCCGGCGAGATGGCATCCCACGCACAGGATCGTGAAGAACAATACCGCCTCGACCGTCAATTCTCTGGAGACACCGAAGTGCCAACCAACAAAAAAAATAGCGCAAAGGGCGGTGGCGATCCAGTTCCTTACGCAGATCGTCCAAACTGGCACTTTGGGGTTTACAGTTTGCGTCGGTTCCGCCGTGTCGTTCATGTGCTTCCTTGGGTGCATTTTTGGCGCGCTTCTTGCTTTAACATGATAGCTGCCTTCCTGGGCTGCCATTTCTTCGACAACGTTTCCGCTCATGCTTAAGATCAGTAAGACCTTGTTCGAGCACCGCGAACTCATCGCCGTACTGGCCTGGAAGAACATCACCCTGCGCTACAAGCAGGCCTATCTCGGCATCGCATGGGCGGTTCTCAAACCGATCATGCTGGTTGCAATCTTTACAATGATGCGAAGCTTCATCGGCATCGACAGCGGCAACGTTCCGTACCCGATCCTGACCTTCGCCGCACTCATGCCGTGGATCCTCTTCCAGGAATCCGCATCGGAAGGCGTCGGCAGCGTGGTCGGAAACGCCAATTTGATACGCAAGATCTACTTTCCGCGCGAAGTCTTCCCCCTGACCTCGGTGGTCACCAAGACCGTCGAATTCGTGATCAACCTGGCTATTCTCGCTGCACTGATGGCTTGGTATCGATTGATCCCGACCGAACAGGCGCTCTGGCTTCCCCTGCTGCTTCTCTATACGCTGCTGGCCTCACTGACCATCGCCTTTGCAGGCGCTGCGCTCAACGTATATTACCGCGACGTATCGGCCGCCTTGCCGGTCGCGCTATCCTTGATGATGTACACGTCACCGGTGATCTACCCACTGCAGCTGGTGCGTGAAAAGCTCGTGATTCAACAAGCCGCGGGTGACTGGTCGAACGCGCTGTATTCGCTCTACACGCTGAACCCTCTCGCCGGAATCATCGACAGTTTCCAACGCACGTTGCTGAAAGGGCTGCCGCCCGACCCTGGTGTCGTCATGCCCGGGCTGATTCTGACCTTGGTATTGCTGCCTTTCAGCTACCTCTACTTCAAGCGACGCCGAAGCGTACTTTGCGGACGTGGTATAGCCATGCCGATCATCGAAGTCGACCACGTCACGAAGGAGTTTCGCCTCGGGCAGCTTCAGGCCTCAAGACCACCGCTGCTAAATCAGTTCCGGCGCTTCGCCGGAAAGCCCACCGACGAGCGCGCCCCCTTCAAGGCACTTGACGACGTAAGCTTCAGCATCGAGCACGGCGAGGTGGTGGGAATCATCGGTCGCAACGGCGCCGGCAAGAGTACGCTGTTGAAGCTGCTCGCCAACATTTCGAAGCCCACTCGCGGCAAGATCTCAGTCAAGGGCAAGAGTCGCGCCGCTTATCGAAGTGGGTGCTGGACTTGTCGGCTGATCTTGACCGGCCGCGAGAACATTTACCTGAACGGCGCCATCCTCGGCATTCCCAAACGCGAGATCGCGCGCAATTCGACGAGATCGTCGCGTTTGCCGAGCTTGAAGAATTCATCGACACGCCCATCAAACGCTATTCATCCGGCATGCAGGTACGACTCGGCTTCTCCATTGCCACGAGCGTCGAGTCCGACATCCTGATCGTGGATGAAGTGCTGGCAGTCGGTGATCTGGCATTTCAGCGCAAGTGCTTCGATCGCATGGAAGACTTGATCAAGCGACAAGGCAAGACCGTCTTATTGGTTAGCCACAACATTCGTCAAGTTGAGCGCTTGTGTGAACGGGTAATGCTGATCAGCGCGGGCAAAGTCATTAACGATGGCAATGCCAACAATGTATGCACCAAGTTCTATGAGGCCAGCGACGCACAAATGAGCGATGGCGCCGTCTCCAGCATTCGTTCCGCAAATGCCAACGAGTGTGCCACCGGTGAAATCTCTTTGCACAGTATCCAGGTGCTAAATGCGGACGGTCATCTAATCACTAAGCTAAGCCACGGGCAAGCTGTAAGGATTCAGCTACGATATGAGGTAATGCGGCAAATTCGTCTACCCGTTTTCGGCGTCGGCGTTCATACAACAGACTTCCTTTACTTGGCGACGCAACCCAGCATTCATCAACTAGAGCTTGATCGGCTTGAACCGGGCACATATGTCCTGAATTGCGATATAAAGACCTTTCCTTTCCTGCCGGGGACCTACTCGATTCGCGCGGGTGTAGCCGAAGGAAATGCAGGTCGGACGATATTTTATGCCGAGAATTTGTTGCATCTGCAGGTAGTGTCAGACAACGCGGAGGATAGGATTTGGAAGGAGGGATTTGTATCTCTCTCTGGAGTCTGGTCTCTTGCGCCGGCCTTGTCGAACACACGTTTTCCACGCGACCGGCTGAATGTCGAATGACTCGATCAGGTGTATTGCCGCTGATTGAAACGCGCTCATCTTCCGAATAACCCGGCTGGACTGCTAGCCGTATCCGCCGGCCGCCGAATTCCCCGGCGGCGGCACCATCTCGGCATGAGTGATCGTCGCGCCCAAGAGGACATCGTCTATGGACACAAATCAGCAACTATATTTGGACCTTCTTAAGAAGTGTCTCACTCGGATCATTACTGAGGAAAGCTTCGCCGTATACACGGATCCGGATACGAACCTAGAAAGCCGGGAGCAGCGTTGGCTAAAGCGTGGCAATCCGATCAAGCGCTGGCTAAAACATGCTGCCATGGAGGCGCTGCGTGAAGCGAGATTGTTGAAATCTACGCGCGACACTGGATTGCAGCTTTACACCCGGATTCCGTTTGATCGAACAAATCGCGAGATTGGTCGCGATTGGCCATTGGATGCCGAAACCATGATTGGGCTAAGGAGGCTGGATAACCTTCAGGCATGCATTGAGACGATCATCAAAGACGACATTCCCGGGGATTTGGTCGAGGCAGGCGTCTGGCGGGGCGGGGCCAGCATTTTCATGAGGGCGGTGCTCAGAGCTCACCAAGATCCCAATCGAAAGATATGGTGTGCCGACTCATTTCGAGGTCTTCCGACGCCGAACCTAGAGGCATACCCTCAAGACAATAATGCTATGTGGCATACGAAGCCGGAGCTTGCAGTATCGCGTGCTGTCGTCGAACACAATTTCGCAAAATATGGGATGCTTGACGACCGGGTGAAGTTTCTCGAGGGATGGTTCAAAGACACGTTGCCATGTGCGCCGATCACCGGCATCGCACTTCTGCGACTCGACGGCGATATGTATGAGTCAACCATGGATGCCCTAAAGTGTCTCTACCACAAGGTCTCTCCGGGAGGGTTTGTGATCGTCGATGATTACGGGCTACCCGAGGATACGTGTCGGCGTGCCGTGCACGATTTTCGTGACGCACATGGAATTGCGGAGCCCATTCTTGACATTGACGGCTGGGGGGCTTTCTGGCAACGCAACTATCCGCAACGCTAATTATTAGTCCGCTGCAACTTGCATTCGCACGAAGTTCCATCATGAGCAACCCGCGCTTGATTGCCATTCTACTTACCGAGATTCCCCCCGAACTGACGGGCCGCGAGAACATCTTTCTGAACGGCTCGATTCTCCCCAGAGCGTCGTGACGGCATCGCATGGGCGCGGGAGACATGTTGGCTGACGCACGCAAGCAGGAAAGCCCGATGAGCCATCGGGCGCGTGTGATCGCGTTTTACCTCCCTCAGTTTCACCCCATCCCCGAAAACGACGAATGGTGGGGCAAGGGTTTCACCGAGTGGACCAATGTGGCAAAGGCAAAGCCGCTGTTCCGCGGTCACTACCAGCCTCGCGTGCCTGCCGACCTGGGGTTTTACGATTTGCGCGTTCCGGAAACGCGTGAGGCGCAGGCGGCTCTGGCGCGCGAACACGGCATCGAGGCGTTTTGCTATTACCACTATTGGTTTGCGGGAAGACAAATACTCGAGCGGCCATTCAGCGAAGTACTGAAGTCGGGACACCCGGATTTTCCATTTTGCCTGTGCTGGGCAAACCAGAGCTGGACCGGCATCTGGCACGGGGCACCGAACAGGATACTCGTTGAACAGACCTACCCGGGAGTCGAGGATCATCGGCGGCACTTCGATTCCCTGATGCGCGCTTTCAGTGATCCCCGATATCTGCGAGTGGACGACAAACCGCTGTTCGTTGTATACAACCCCAAGGAGCTTCCCGATCTGGCGCGGGTCACCGACCTGTGGCGCAACATGGCTATCCGAGCGGGGTTACCAGGCCTTTTCCTGATTGCGGAGCACAAGTCACCCCATTGGGATGCGAGGTCGATGGGGTTCGATGCCTCAGTGACTGTCCGCCTTCCGGACCGGCGAGCCGATCTGGCGTCGGCGACCACATGGATGAATCCGTTGTCGAAGTTGCGATACCGGCTGGACGATGTGCGGAGACTCCCTACGATTCACCAGTACGGGGACGTCATCGGCGATCTGGTTTCGGATCCGGTGCCGAATACGGAAAGCTTTCCCTGCGTGATCCCGGATTGGGACAACACGCCGCGCAGCGGCGCGAAGGGATTGGTCTTGCAGGGCTCGACGCCAGAGCTGTTCCGGACGCACCTGCGCAATGCTCTGCGGCGCGTGGCCGATGCGCCGCCACAGCGGCGACTCGTTTTCGTCAAGTCGTGGAACGAGTGGGCGGAAGGGAACTACCTGGAGCCCGATCTGCGCCATGGGCGGGCCTACCTCCAAATCGTTCGCGACGAACTCGGACGGCGTTGAGCGAGCCAACATGCCGTTTGGCTCGAATCGCGACAATTGTGAGCAATAGGAATCTCGAGGCATTGGCCATGGGTGTGGTCGATTCGGAGCAGCGTAGTGAAGTGGGGGAAGAAGGTTCGCTCCGCGTGGTCTCTGTTCCGGTTCCCGGACGGGCAGGCGACTGGACCCATGCGATCGCGGGTGCGTTCTCTGGCGGCGCGGCCGCAGTCCTGATTGTGGCCGAGGACTCGCAGCCTGATGAACGGACACTGGATGTCATTTCCAGCTCGCTCGCGGTTCAGGGCGATGCCATTCTCGGCGGACGAGTCTTCGATGCCGCTCGCCCCGACCACGTCGTGCACGCCGGAAACTGGTGGTCCGATTCCGAACGCGAGTGGCGCTGCGAGAGTTACCTGGAGATTGTGCCGGATCCAACGGAGCCATCCGCCCGACCCGCGGAGTGGCTGAGTGCCGCTTCGTTGATCATTCCACGGCAGATCTGGAGGGCAATGGGTGGCTTCGACGATCGCTACGGGTCATTCCTGAGCGATGTGGACTTCTGCCTGCGTGCCCGGCGCCGCGGGTTCAAGTGCCTGTTGCTGCGGGATGTGCGAATCCTGACCTGCCGGCCTCCCGACAGCTTCGATGCCGTGTTGCAATCGGAACGACTGCAAAGTACGCTGCTGCTGGCCCACAGGCATGGGGTTCCCAAAGGGCTGCTGACCACGGCGTCCCGGCAGATCATTGCCCAAGTGGCCGACGAGCTGGAGCGTGTAGACTTTTGGGCGGATTATGGCGCCGACATCGGTTCTTCCCGACGAACGCTTTGGTTCCTGCGCAATTGCATTCAGGCATTGCACCGAGACCGATTGCTGCACGCCATCCGGCAAACCATCCGCTGTGCGCGGACCGCGGCAATGCCTGGCCATCCCTCGGAAGCGGCATGAGGCGGCCGCGCATTCTTTTCCTGTCACCCGTCACGCCGTTTCCTCTCAACCGGGGAACGAAGATCCGAGCCAGCCATCTGCTGCGGGGCCTGTGCGAAGTGGGCGACGTCGATGCAGTGTGCTACGCGTATTCGCGCGACTGGGAGGATTTCACCCAAACGCCTGCCGGCTGGCCCGATTGGTGGGATGACTTGCACAGCATGCAACTGGTTCGCCATCCGAACTGGGCCATGGGAGACGCCGATACGTATCGCCGGCGCGTCGTCCGTAAGGGTTTCAGTCGCGCACCGTTGTTGTATGCGAACTATCCGATGGCGCCGCTGCGACGCCGAATCGGGGATCTCGCGGCCCGCGCCGACCTCATCTGGGCCGAACGCCTGTATCTGGCGAACAACCTGCACGACGTAGCCGGCAAGACGATTGCCGACCTCGACGACATCGAGTCGGTAAAGATGCGTCGCCAGGCCGACACCGAGCCGTTACGCTTTGTCCGATGGGCGATCCGGCGTGAAGCGGACCGGCTCGAACGTGCGGAACGCGACGCGGCACGGCGCTTTGCGCATATTGTCGTGTGCTCCGACGGTGATCGGTCCTTTTTCGGGGCTTCCGGGGATCGCGTTGCTGTCCTGCCCAACGGCGTCGATGACACGTTCCTGGATCTGCCGGCAGTTCCTCGCGATCCGGCGCGACTCCTTTTCGCCGGCACTCTGAATTACTGGCCGAATCAGGATGCGCTGCATTTCTTCTGTAGCGAAATCCTGCCTCGCGTACGCGCTCGGCAGCCGAACGTATCGCTCTCGATTGTCGGATTGAACCCGTCGCAGTCGATCCTCGACCTCCATGACGGCCATGGCGTATTCGTGCATCCGAACGTACCGGACATGGCGCCCTTCGTACAAGCTGCTGCCCTGTCAATCGTTCCGTTACGCGTGGGCGGCGGGACGCGGCTCAAGATCCTGGAGTCGCTAGCGCTTGGAACGCCGGTCGTCAGCACGATGGTCGGCGCGGAAGGCCTGGATCTACAGGACGGGGAACACCTCCTTCTCGCGGACTCCCCCGAAGCATTCGCGATGGCCGTGGTGCGAGCCCTCGGTGACACGTCGCTCAGGTCCCGTCTGGCTGCGGCAGGTCGCCGCCGCGTCGCAGAACGGTACCGCTGGTCGTCAATTCGATCACGCGTCGCCGAACTGGCAGGGGGTTGGCTCGCGGCGAGACCTCGGAGGGCAGCGTGAACATACTCACCATTGCCGATGCCTTTCCGATGCCCGACCGAAACTCGGCCGACTTCCGCTTCTCCACCCTGCTGGGCATGATCGCCGCAAAGGATCAGGTGTTCTATTGCGCCGTCGACGAAAGGCGCCAGGTCGAAGCCATCGGCCACGAGGATGTGGCGCGGTACCGCCAGAGGCTTCAGGCGCTTGGGGTCGGCATCATCGATGGCGGGATCGGGAAGGCGTTGGCTGCCCGGCAATACGCAGCGGTCGTCTTCGAGTGGCATTTCGCCGCACTGCCGTTGCTCGACGAGGTGCGGGCGAGGCAGCCGCGCGCCAGGATCATCGTCGACAGCGTCGACGTCGTATTCAACCGACTGGAGGCCAAGGCTAGAGTCACGCAGGCGCCCGAGGACCGGGCCAAGGCAGTCGCGACCAAGGCGATCGAACTCGGTGTGTACGACCGTTCCGACATCGTGATCACGGTAACGGATGCCGACGCGGCAATCCTGCACTTGGAGAGTCCCCAGCTCGCGACGTTCACCATTCCGAACATCCACCCGCTCGAGGATCCCCTTGCCATCCCCGAGAAGCACGACAAGCAACTGCTCTTCATCGGGAGCTTCGCCCGGCCCGGTGGAGAAACCAATGCGGATGCGATGGCCTGGTTCTGCGGAGAAATCCTCCCGCTGATCGTCGCCGCCGAGCCGGACGTCAGGCTGCGGATCATCGGGGGTTCGCCGACGCCGGAGATCACCGCGCTTGCGTCCGATCGCGTCGACGTGCTGGGATTCGTCCCGGAGACGAGGCCACTCCTCGCGACCAGCGCCATTTCGATCGCCCCGCTGCGCTTCGGCGGAGGCATGAAGGGCAAGATCGGCGAAGCGATGTCGTTCGGCTTGCCGGTGGTGACGACATCGACCGGGATCGAGGGCTTCGGTCTCGTGCCAGGTGTCCATGCGCTGGTCGGGGACAATCCGCGCGACTTTGCCGACGCCGTGATTCGGCTGCTGCGGGACCGCCAATACCTGGAGCAGGTGCGCATGGCCGGTCACGGGTTCATTCGCGATCACTATTCCGATGTTGCCGTGCGCCAGCGCGTCGACACGCTTTTCGGGGGGCTCGAGAGCTATCCCGTCAAGCGGATTCCGCTCGTGCCGTTCTGGGTAAAGCGGGCGAAGCAGGCCTGGGAGCGGCACGTGGGCTGGAGGCTAAGGTAGACGGCCGGTCCCGGGGTACGGGCCCGGCCCCAGGAACCCCGGGGCCACGTCCGTTCCATGAAACAGCAGAGATTGCCCTGATGCGTCTACTCTATGCGAGCGAACGGCCCCCCTACCCTTTCTTCCTGGGTGGCGCGGCGCGCTGCGCGCATCAATTGCTGCTCACGTTGACACACGAGCTGGGTGCTCAATGCGTGGCCGTGGGCTCCGGCGACTATCGGGTCAGCCCCTGGTCATACCCGGACCTGTCCGAATGCGCGGCCCTGGGCATCCGCGGGATGAGCCAAGAGGGACAGAGGGGCAGTATCGACTGCGGCTATCCGATCAAGGTATTCCCGGATTTCCCGACTGGGCTCGGCCAGCTGATCGATACGTTCAAGCCCGACGTCGTCTGGGCGCAAATGGAGGGAGCGAAGTCCGTCCTCGAACTCGCCGCCGCCAAGGGCGTGCAAGGGCTCCTGTTCGTTCACGATGCCGAATTCGATCCCACCGAATTGCGGGCGATCGGCGACCTCGGCAGCCATGTGGCGTGCAGCAGCGGCTTCCTTGCCCGCAAGGCGCGCCGGATAATCGGCAGGAATGCCCACGTCGTGTATCCGTGCCCTGAAACGGACTTCGGCGTCGAAGGCGACCGGAATGGCTGCATGACGATGGTCAACCCCCACCCGGTGAAAGGGCTCGCGACATTCCTCGAGATCGCAAGAAAGATGCCGGCGGAACGATTCTTGCTGGTGGAATCGTGGAAACTGACCGATGAGGGCACGGCCGCGCTGAACGCGCAACTCGCGGACCTTCCGAATGTCCGCTTCATGCGCCGCGTTTCGGACATGCGGGATGTCTACCGCCAGACCCGGCTGCTGCTCGTCCCTTCCATTTGGGAGGAAGGCTTCGGCATGGTCGCGATCGAAGCGCAATCGTGCCGAATACCGGTCATTGCAAGCGCACGCGGCGGCCTTCCGGAATCGGTGGGCGTCGGCGGGCTATTGATCGAGGATTACCGGAATGTCGGCGCGTGGGTCGAGGCCATCGGTGAGGTCCTGCGGGATGCGGGCACGTATGACGGCTTCGCGGCAAAAGCGCACCGGCACGCCTTTGGTAAAGAGTTCACGGCGTCGAGTTCGGCCCATCGCTTCCACGAAATCTGCTCAGCGAAAGTGCGCCCGCCGGGCAGGCTGTCGCGAGGTCTCCGCGCCATCGTCGGCGGGCTCGGCGAAATGCCGGGGCTGGGAAGACTGATTCGTCGGGCCAACCGCTGAATTCGGGAAAGGGTAAACCGTAGATGGGGTCGAGGAGAACGCCGACGGAGATCGAGCGACGCGCAGGTTGGTCGATGCTGCTCGTCCCGGTACTCCTCTGCCTGCTAGTTCTGCCCGCCGCTTGCACCGACCCGCAACAGCCGGTCAAGGTGTTCGAAGACGTGACGCAGGCTGCCGGTCTCGGAGACTACGTCGGCATCACCCACGGCGCGGCATGGGGAGATTTCGATGGAGACGGCCTGCCGGATCTGTATGTGACCAACCATCTCAACAACGCCCAGCTGTTCAGAAATCTGGGCAAGGGCCGCTTCGCCGACGTCACCAAGAATCTGTTCGCGCCTGGGGATCTGGGCGGGGACAAACACGGCGCGGCGTGGGCCGATTTCGACAACGACGGCCGGCTCGACCTGGTGCAGCTGACCGGTGCCGTTCAGGGTCTCGGCCAGGAACCGAAGAGGCTCTTTCGCAACCTGGGAACACGATTCGAGGACGTGGCCGCCGCGATGGGCGTAGTGAATCCGTACGGCCGCACCCGGATGCCGTTGTGGATCGATCTCGACCACGATGGACGGCTGGACCTGTTTGAAGGCGCGGAAGTCCGTTTGGACGATCGGACGCCACCGTTCACGTTCCTCCAGCGCAGCGGCCGATTCGACGAGGCACCGGATGCATTGCAGTTCTCGTCACGATCGGTGCCGTTCTGTATCGTCACCGAACTCACCCACGACGCGTTTCCGGAGCTGGTCTGCAGACTCGTGGGCAGGACCGGGACAGTCCAGGTGTTCGATACTTCCGTGCTGCCCGCGAAGGTACTCGATATGCTCCCGGTCACCGCGTTCGAGGACATCGCCGCGGGCGACTTCGACAACGACGGCGCCATCGACCTCTTCCTGGCGCGCAAGAACGCTCCTGGGACGGTTGCCTTCGGGCGGCCCGACAGCAAGGAAATCATTGCCGACGTAACGATCGATGCCGCCGACGCAGCGAAGCCGGCAGGTTTCAGGTTCCGGTCAAAAGGCAAGGTCAGCTTCCAAGTCGCATCCGTGTACTCCGGCGACGCGCTGGCGGCGGAGCGGGTTTACATCGGCAAGGACGGCAGACACCCGGACGGGTTGAGCTTTGCGCTCACCCCGGACATGCCCGGGGTCACCGGCACGACGCCTCACCAGTCGGGTGCACAGACAGGCGTCTATGTCGGGCTCGCGGCACCGGACAAATGGGAAGTATTCGTCTCCGGCGCACCGCGCGTCGGAGGGGGCGGCAAGGTCCGCCCCCTGCAGATCGCTTTCAGGATCATTTCATCCGAGCCGGTATCGGACCTGGAGGCCATCGGCGAACCGGTCAAGACGGAGGAGGCACCGCAGCGCCTGTTCATGAATCGCGGTGGCAAGCTTATCGAGGAAGGGGACAAGCGCGGGGTCAACAAGAAGCCGATCGCGGCGGTGAACGTGGTGGCGGGTGACTTCAACAACGACATGCTGCTGGATCTGTTCGTGCTCGGCTCCGGCGACGTCGGCAAGAACGAGAACCTGCTATTGCTCAATCGGGGCGACGGCCGCTTCGAGGCCGTGCCGATGGCAGGCGGGGCCGCTGGCCCGCGCACCGGCGTCGGCGATTCGGTCACAACCGTCGACTTCGATCGTGACGGCTGCCTCGATCTCTTCATCGCCACGGGTGGAAGCATGGGCCGCGGTCTGGGATTGCCGTCCGAGGCTGGCGGTTACCGCCTTTATCGCAACCTGTGCGACAACGGCAATCACTGGCTCGAAATCGATCTCGAGGGGACGGTGTCGAACCGTGACGGGATCGGGGCGCGCGTTTCCGTGACGGCCGGCGGCATCACCCAGACGCGAATGCAGGACGGCGGAGTCCACGAGCGCGGGCAGAATCACGCCCGGCTGCATTTCGGGTTGGCCAAAAACGCGCTCGTCGAGAAGATCGCCGTGCGATGGCCGAGCGGGATACGTCAGGAATTGACCAGTGTCGGCGTCGATCAAGTCACGCGCATCAAAGAACCCGGCAAGTGACTGAACCCCTCCCGGCGGCTCCGTGAATCGCAGTTCACTTGATATTGTAGATCTTCATTTGAAGCTCGATATCTCGCATGGTCGCCTGCACGTGAGAGGTAATGGAACAGCTTTCCATCGTGCCCTCCCTTTGCATATACCCCAATGTATAACGCGTATGGTTTCGAGCTTGCGTGAGAAGACCGCGGCGCTCATCGAGGCTCTTTGCCTGTTTCGAGCGCTGCAGATCGAGCAGGCCGTAGCAGTAGTGATTCATCCCGACACCACAATTTAACATCTGGGCTTCCGGGCCCAAACCTGTCACCTGGCCATCGCTGAACTGGTACCAGCAGAATTTCGGCAACTTCACATATTCGGTCACAGACGCTTTGGTATCGTCCGCGCACGCGATACCCGATGACATTGTCACCATAGCCAATGCCACGGCAACCGAGCTCAGCAAACGATTGGCAAACATGCTCATACTCCCTTTGCGCGCTTTCAGACTCCACTTCGGCTATCGAAGCGCCGGCGGAGATGCCCTCCCGGGCGGTGCCGCGCAACGCCGATCACCTGACCTTGATTCTTCCACAACCTGACTCTGTGGACAACGACCACTGTCGCCACTACCACGTCCGGGAAGACCGGGCGCGCCGCCAGAAGTTCAAAGACGCAGCGAGGAAATGAAGATGTTTTTCCGGCAGAGACGGAAGCGGAGCCACGAGCAGGCCATGGACTGGTTCCGGCAGCACATGGTTGCCGATCAGAGCATCATCGTGCATACCAAGTCGCCAGTGCCGTACCCGGAAGTCACCGGATATTTCGTCCCGACCCTGTACAACTGGGGCGAGCGGGAGCTGGCGCGGGCGTGCACGCGCTGGCTCCTCACCGTTCAGCTGCCGGACGGCGCGTTTTCCGCCCCGGACGGCGTGCCCTATACCTTCGATACCGGGCAGGTGATGCGCGGGCTCTGCGCGGCGCTGAACGACATGAACGACGTCGAAGCCCCGCTGCGACGGGCACGCGACTGGATGGTGAAGCAGGTCGCCCCGGATGGCCGCCTCACCACACCGTCGACCGAACTGTGGACCGGCATCGCGAACGATCTCATCCATACCTACGCGCTGCCGCCGCTCGCCCAGGCCGGCAGACTGCTGGGTTCAGGTCGTCCTGGAGGTCCGCGTCAACCGTGACCACCGCATCCCCAGGCACGTTGAACAATCCCGCGAGCAACGCGTTCTGGTGGCCTCGATTGCGGGACACCGACTGTTGCTATGGCAATGAAGCGAGGCAAGGCCACCAGGTGGGACCGCGCAGAGCGAAACGTGTATTTGTGATTGAGCAGGTAGTTCGCTCCGGCGCTCGTCAGAAATCCAGCGGTCGACGCTACGACCGGATCGATTCCGGCAAGATGGACAAGCAGGATCAAGATAACGTACTGCAGCAGCGTACAAGAGCCACCCACCACGGCGAACGCAGAGAACGTCTTCAGCAACAACCTCACGATTCCCCTTCGTGGTTGTCGGTACGGCAGACCACCGGCAGCATAACTGCAACAACACCTAATAGAGGGACGTGATACTTCCCGGCGCTCTCGAAAATCGCATGAAGCGCAAAATAGGCCAGAAATGTCAATGGCACGATCACCGCATCCGCGGGCATGACTGGCCAAGTGCCTCGCCGGGGGAGAAGCGCCGCGAGCATGACGCACCACACACCGATCCAGAAGAGATTTGCGAGCCCCTTGAGCGCGGTGTAGACAACGACGTTCGGGTTGACGCCTCCACGTTTTGCCGACGCATATACGCCTACCGCATCGTCACCCATGAACAGCACATTCTTGCGCAACGATAGTGCGAGAAACTCCGCCGGATACGAACGAATCCACGCCAAGCCAAGGCGCTTGCCGGCCGTGTCACCCTCGAGTTCGCCCAGCGCGTCGACATCGACTTCCCCGCGTGGCACATAGGCGCCCGTGGCCAACGGGTTATTGGCACGGTAGAAGGTGCTGCCGCCATTGGTCGAGATCAGAACGGGTTTGCCGAGCACGGACAAGTTGCGCAACGTCCATGGGGCTATGAGCAGCGCTGCGCCAAGGACTATGGTGCCGCAATACGCCAACGTGCGGCGGATGCCGACACCGCGAAGAACGAGATAGACCGCGATGACGACTGGATAGATCTGCATCGATGGTTGGACCAGGGAAGCAGCGCCCAATAACATTCCGGCGCAAACCAATCCAAAATATTGCTGCAACGACTTCGGGCCCGGATCCGCCGCCGCGACGATGGCGAGCATGATCCAGGGGAAACAGGCAACCGTGATCTGTTCTTTCTCCGGCATGCCGGCGTGCGCGACGTAATTCGGCCAAATCGCCAGCAGGGCAACGCAAATCATTGCCCCTTGAACGCCGACCAGGCGACGCGCGAGATGCCAAGCCCCGACACTGGCAACGACGTACAGCACAAGATTCGACAGCAAAATTGCCGTACGCTCGGCCGGCAAGACCCAAAGCCAGGCAGAGAGGAAAAAAGGGTAGCCGGGAGGCCAAAAGGCGTAGGTGCCTGCCATCTGGTACGGCCTGCCCGCAAGCAGCGACTTCGCCAACGAAAGATAGACCGCGCCGTCGGACGTGGGAGTGCCTGCCAGCAAAACGGCCCAGATCAGGCGCAGGATGACGCCCAGCGTGAGGATCGCCAACAATCCGGTCCGCGGTCCAAGCCCGGCGGTTCGCTGCGCTCCCGCCCCGATGGCCGCAATCACTGCGCCCCGCCAGCGCCATGTCGCGCCAATCATCGCGACCGCGAACGTCAGTGCTCCGCCCAGTTGCAGCGACCGCTTGTCCGGCGCAATTGTTTCGAGCGTGAGCAGGGCCGTCCCGAATATCGCCTGGATCGCGGCGTAGATCACAAGAACCACGATCGCCACGTCGAAAACCCGCCGCACGCGCACTGGAAATGGGTGCCTGGCCTTCGTCTCCGCCGTCACGATAGGTTGCCTCGCAGTGTCAGGCAGGAGATTCGCCCGGCCTTCCGGCATTCTAAGCTGAAGTTCCTCCTGGCGCCGAGCAAGGTTGCCGTTGCATGTCAATCATTGGGCGTGAGATTGGGGTTCCGGTTTCGGCCTCGGGCACGAGAGGACACTCGATGCTCTCCGTCGCAGCCGCTCGTTCCGGACGAACGATCGCGTTGCCGCTCTGGGCGGCAATCGAGCCGCGCGGGGCGATATACTTGCGACAGCAGATCTTCGATCTATCTGACGTCGGACGCGCCAGAAACGCAACGCAAAGGCGAGGAGCCTTGAAATGTTTTTCCGGCAGAAAGCAGAAGCCGAGCTACGAGCGGGCCATGGACTGGTTCCGGCAGCACATGGTCGCCGATCAGGGCATCATCGTGCATACCAAGCAGCCAGTGCCGTACCCGGAAGTCACCGGATATTTCGTCCCGACCCTGTACAACTGGGGCGAGCGGGAACTGGCGCGGGCCTGCACGCGCTGGCTCCTCTCCATCCAGCTGCCGGACGGCGCGTTTCCCGCCCCGGACGGCGTGCCCTACACCTTCGATACCGGACAGGTGATGCGCGGGCTCTGCGCGGCGCTGAACGACATGGACGGTGTCGAGGCCCCGCTGCGGAAGGCCTGCGACTGGATGGTGAAGCAGGTCGCCCCGGACGGCCGCCTGACCACGCCGTCGACCGAACTGTGGACCGGCATCGCGAACGATCTCATCCATACCTACGCGCTGCCGCCGCTCGCCGAGGCGGGCAGGCTGCTGGGCGTCCGCGAGTACGAGGAGGCGGCCCGATTCGTGCTTGTCCTATTACAAGAAGCAGGAGGCGCTTGGTACCGTTCAACCGGCTGTCGCATTTCCATGCCTACGCGATGGAGGCGCTGTGCGAGCTGGGGGAACTCGACCTGGCGCACGCGCGGCATGGCCGACGTCGAGCGCTGCCAGCGGCGCGACGGCAGCATCCCGGCCTATCCGGACGTGGAGTGGGTTTGCTCGACCGGCATGGCGCAGTACGCGGTCGTCTGGTACACGCTGGGCAACCGGCAACCGGCGGACCGCGCCATCCGGTACCTGGAGAAGATCCAGAACAGCTCGGGCGGCTTCTACGGCAGCTACGGCAAGGGCGCGAAGTACATTCCCGGTGCGGAAATCAGCTGGGCCGTGAAGTACTTCCTCGATGCGCACCTCCTGAAAAGGCGCGGAGAAGGCAACCATGCTTAGAGTTCTCACCGTCTTCGGCACTCGCCCGGAGGCCATCAAGATGGCGCCGGTCATCGCGGAGCTGGAAAGGCATCCCGGCCTCATCGAGAACCGGAACTGCCTGACCGGCCAGCACAAGGACATGGTGGCGCCGCTGCTCGAGCTGTTCGACATCCGTGTCGACTACGACCTCGAACCTGATGCGGCGAGAACCAGACGCTGGAGCACATCACCGTCGGCGTGCTGCAGGAGGTCGGCCGGATCCTGCGCGAGGAGCATTTCGACCTGCTGCTGGTGCAGGGCGACACGACCACCTCGATGGCCGCGGCGCTGGCCGCCTTTTACTGCGGCGTCAGGATCGGCCACGTCGAGGCCGGACTGCGGACTTTCGACAAGCGGCATCCCTACCCCGAGGAGGTCAACCGGAAGATCATCGACTCGGTCTCCGACGTCTACTTCGCCCACACCGAGGCGGCGAAACGGCACCTGCTCAATGAGGGCGTTCCCGAAAACTGCATCGCGGTCACCGGCAACACCGTGATCGATGCGTTGCTCGATGTCTCCAACCGCCCTTACAGCATTGCCGGCACGCCGCTGGAAACGCTGCCGTACGAATCGAGGCGGATCGTCCTGGTTACCGCCCACAGGCGGGAGAGCTTCGGTGATCCGTTCGAATCGATCTGCCACGGCCTCCGGGACCTGGCGCTCAAGTACAAGGACCGCATCGTGCTGGTGTATCCGGTGCATCGCAATCCGAACGTCCGCCAGGTGGTCGACAGCGTCCTCTCCGGCATCGAGAACGTGCGCCTGATCGACCCGCTGGACTACATGCCGCTGGTCCATCTGATGAAGAGGACCTACATGGTGCTGACCGATTCCGGCGGGCTGCAGGAAGAGGCGCCCAGCCTGGGCAAGCCCGTGCTGGTGCTGCGCAAGGTGACCGAGCGACCGGAAGGCGTGGAGGCCGGGACGGTGAAAGTGATCGGAACGGACGCCGCGGACATCGTCGCGGAGGCCTCCCGGCTGCTCGACGACGAAGTTGCGTACCGGGCCATGGCGTCGAAGGCGAACCCGTACGGGGACGGCACGGCGCGGATCAAGATCGTGCGGCGGATTCTGGAAGATGCGGGCCTGCGGCCGGGTGCATGAACCATGCGACATGAGCGAGCGCCCTGCCGACCAAGCCCTCGTCAGCATCGTGCTGCCCACCTACAAGCGGGCGCACGTGCTGCCGAGCGCCATCCGCAGCGTATTGAATCAGACTTACACGAACCTGGAATTGATCGTCGTCGACGACAACTCGCCCGACGACACGCGCGACGTCGTGGCGTCGTTCGGCGACCCGCGCATCCGCTATGTGCGCAACGAGCCGAACCTCAAGCTGCCCCGCGCGCTGAACCGGGGGTTTTCGCTCGCGCGCGGCGAGTACCTGACGTGGACGTCGGACGACAACCTGTACGGCGAGACGCGATCGGGAAGATGGTCGCGCTTCTGCAGGACGCGAAATGCGATTTCGTCTATGCGGACTACTATCGCTTCGCCGACCTCGACGCGGCAGGCAAACCGCTGGCGATCAGATCATCATCGCCTTCCGGCAGACGCTGCAGCTGGAGAAAGGCAATCATATCGGCGCCTGCTTCATGTACACGCGCGAGGTCTATGAAGCGGTGGGGGAGTACGACCCGGAGCTGTTCCTCGTGGAGGACTACGACTACTTCATGCGGATCGCGAAGCGTTTCCGCATTTGCCACATCGCCGAGCCCCTCTACTATTTCCGGCGCGCACGACGATGCGCTGTATGTCTCGCGCTTCTGCGAAGTCAAGGCTTCGGATTTCCTCGGCCGATACAAGAATCGCCTGCTGAGCGAGACGGCATGTCCTGGAAGCGATCGTGACGCTTCTTGCTCCGAAACCCCGACGATCTGCAGAATCCCTTTCTTCGCCAGAGCCACCGCTGGATCCGCAGGCGCTCGTACCGCCTGACCAAGCTGCATGAAAAGCTGCTGGCCGCATACCTGCGTTGGCGGCTGCGAGGCCGCGTCTCGCAGGCTGCTGCAGGACTATCGGTCGACGAAGCATTGCCTTCGGGGTCGCCAGGGACACGCTGTGCGGCTTGATGAAGGGGCTGGGAGCGGTCGCGTATAACGAATCACCGATCAAGTAGGGATGCCGCCCATGCTTCGAACTCTGCTATCCGCGCTGCGAGGCCCCGCGCAGGCGCGCGCGGCCCATCGACAGGCTCTGCTGATGCGTCCCGGACATCGCTCTCGGGCGTCGAACAGCTGCAAGCGCGCCTGCCCGGTCAGCGGATGCGAGCAGATGACGAAGCGCCGATTTTTCTGCTCTCGGCCGGCTGGCGTTCCGGATCGACGCTGCTTCAGCGGCTCGTCATGTCGGATTCCCGGCGTGCTCATATGGGGCGAGCCTTACGACGAGTGCGGCATGATCCAGGTGCTGGCCAACGCCACCAGGCCGTTTCGGGCCGATTGGCCGCCCGCCGAGTACTTCTACGACGGCAGGCCACCGCATGAGCTGTCGGGGGATTGGATTGCCAACCTGTTCCCGGCGCTGGAGCACTTTCGCAATGGTCACCGTGCCCTGCTCGACACAGATGTTCTCCGAGCCGGCAAGGCGCGCCGGAGTGCCGCGCTGGGGCATCAAGGAGGTGCGGCTGGGGATCGAGCACGGCTTCTATCTGCGCTGGCTCTACCCGAAGGCAAGGTTTCTCGTGCTGTATCGCAATCCGCTCGATGCGTACCGCTCGTATTCCCAGTACGGCCGCAGCTGGTACGACACGTTCCCCGACAAGCCGGTATTCACGCCCACGGCCTTCGGCCCGCACTGGCGTCGGTTGATGGAGGGATTCCTGAGAGACGCCGGGAAGCTGGATGCACTGCTGGTGCGCTACGAGGATCTCGTCGGGGAGCGCCCGCCGCTCGACGAGATCGATGCGCACCTGGGCATCACGGATGGACCGCGCCGTGTTGGGCGGCAAGGTGGGCGGCTCGGGGCCCGCCGGCAGGAAAGTGCAGGTGAGCCGCCTGGAGAAGTGGCTGCTCAAGCGTGCCGTGTCGCCCGTGGCGGACGAAGCTGGGTTACACGTGGTAGCGCGATCGTTGCATCGCGGCCCTCTTCTTCGCCATGTCGCCTAGCCGACGACCATGGACGCCAGTATCATTGTTTGCACCTATAATCGCGCCGAGTCGCTGCGGGACACGCTGCGCGCGCTGCACGGCCAGCAGATGGCCGCGTCTCGACACTGGGAAGTCATCGTCGTCGACAACAACTCGAAGGACCACACGCGCAGCGTCGTGGAGAAGGCGCAGCGCGAATGGCCCCTGTTGCGCTATGAGTTCGAGCCGGCGCAAGGCCTGTCCCATGCCCGCAATCACGGCATCGCCGCTGCGCGCGGCGACGTCCTTCTCTTCACCGACGACGATGTGCTGCCCGAACCGGATTGGCTGGACACGACGCTGCGTGGCCTCGAAAAGTATCGGGCCGACGCCTGTGGCGGGTTCGTCGCGCCGATCTGGGAGACGCCGCCGCCGGCGTGGCTTACCGAGCGATTCTACGGGTTTCTCGCGGTTCGCACCGACCGCACCGATGACTACCCGATCACCCAGGCGAGCCAGGCGCCCTTCGGCGCGAACATGGCCATGAAACGCGCGGTATTCGATCGCGTCGGACTGTTCGACACCAACCGCGGCCGCAAAGGAAACGTGCTGGCAAGCGGCGAAGACGGCGAAATGTTCGAGCGCATCCTGCGCTGCCGGACTCACGGCGGTCTTTCTCGGACAATCCCGCGTGCACCACAAGGTCGAGAGCTTTCGGCTCACCAAACGGTATTTCCGGCGTTGGCGGTTCCAGACCAGCCGGAACATCGCGCAGAGCCGCGGGCTCGCGGGTGAGCGCCGGTTTCTCAACATCCCCCTGTATGTCTTTCCGCAACTGCTGCGCGCCGTCGCGCGCATGCTGTGGGGACACCTCACGCAGCCTCGCGACGAAGCATTCAATCGGGAGATCGTCGTCTTTCATTTTCTCGGCCTGATGCAGGGTCTTTACCGATCGCGCTGACCCGTGGCCAATCTGATCACCGTTCTCATCTGCACGCACAATCGGGTGGCATTGCTGTCGCGCGTGCTGGATTCGCTCAATCGCGCCAAGCGCCCGCCGGCAGGGGCGTGGAAATCCTCGTCGTGGCCAACGCGTGCACCGACGCCACCGCATGCGGCCCTGGATGCCTACGCACGTGACCCCGGCGACCGCATTCCGTTGCGCTGGATTGCGGAGCCCACGCCGGGCAAGTCGCACGCGCTGAACCGCGCCATACCGGAAATTCGCACCCAGCTGACGGCCTTTGTCGATGACGATCATCGCGTAGACGAGAACTACCTGGCGGCGATCGAAGAGGCCGTGAACAAGTGGCCCGATGCCGGGCTGTACTGCGGACGCATCGTGCCCGACTGGGACGGCACCGAGCAGCGATGGGTGCATGACACGGGCCCCTACCGCATCTATCCGTTGCCGGTGCCCCGCTACGACCTGGGCACTGAGCACAGAGCGGTCACCGCGGACGAGGGCCCCATTCCGGGTGGCGGAAATCTCGTGGCGCAACGCCACGTCTTTGGCCTTGCCGGACAGTTTTCGACCGAACTCGGACCGCACGGCCACGATCTTGGCGGCGGCGAGGACAGTGACTACGTGCTGCGCGCGATGGGGCGCGGGGTGCGCTGCCAGTACACGCCGGACATGGTGCAGTACCACTACGTCGACGCCGAACGGCTGAAGCTCTCCTACCTGCTGAAGAAGAGCTATCAGCGCACGCGATCCACCGCGCGCATTCACGGCAATGGGCGGGTGCCGCTCTACATGTGGCGCAAGCTCGCGGAGTATGGCTTTCACAGCCTGTTCAGCCTGTCCTGGGCCAAGCGCCGTTTCTACTGGGTTCGCAGCGCGGCCGCACTGGGCGAACTCGAAGGTCGCCGTGAATCCGGCCACCGTGGCAAGCGACTCGGTCTTCCGGTAGACCGCCATGTGCTGGGAATCGCGACCCTGGCGCTGCTGACGGTGGCGTGCGCGGTCACCGCATGGCTCGCGAGCGGCGAGGGACGCTGGACCGGATTGATCCCCGCAATCGCAGTAGCAGCGACGGGTTCGGCCGCCCTGCTAGCAAAGTCGCTGACCGACTTTTCGCAGACCGGGCCGCGCATGCGCCAGGAAATCCTCACCAACTACCGGAACTACACGCTGTTTGCCTTGGCGCGCCTCAGTCTGTGGGCATTTGCGCTGATGCTGTTCATGGCGGGTGGTGGCGTGCTCACCTATCATCTGCTGAATGTGAGCATGGGCGGCATCTGGTCCTCGTGGCTCGCGGTGCTGGCGGCTTTGCTCGGTCTGGCTGGAGCCAGCGGGCTCCAGTTCGTTCGCACGCTGCGCTTCAATCCGGGGCTGCTGGCCACTTCGTGGCACTATCGGATGAGCCGGCTCTATCCGCTCTGGCACTGGGTCGACGCCCGGCAGCATTCGCCTGATTCAGGGTTGGCGGGATCCGCGCTCGCCCTGCTGGTTATCGGCGCGTCGTGGCAGCTCGCGCAGGGCAACCGCGGGACCGAGCTGATTGCGCTCTGGTCCGCGCTCTTTTCTACGCCGGCACCATCGCCTTCGCCTCATGGCTGCCGGAGGCGCGCGCGCCGCGCCGGGCGGCCGGGGGAACCCGCGCTGCCGCACCCAATATTCTCCTCATCGGCTCGGACACGTTGCGCGCGGATCGCTCTGGGCGCGCTCGGCTATCGACGCGCGCTCACGCCGAACATCGATGCGCTGGGCGCGCAAGGCGTGCTGTTCAGGAACTGCTACGTCCCGTGCGCGCGCACCGCGCCGAGCCTGGTTTCGATGCTGACCGGGACCTGGCCGCACACCCACGGCATCCGCGACAACTTCATTCCCGACTCCGAGGTCCGCCTCAAGGTTCCGGCATTGCCGCAACTGCTGAAGCCGCTGGGCTATCGCACCGCCGCGTTGTCCGATTGGTGCGGCTCGGACATGGGAAAGTTCGCGTTCGGATTCGACCACACCGATCTGCCGGAAGATCAGTGGAACCTGAAGTACCTGATCCGCCAGGGACCGAAAGACCTGCGCCTGTTCGTCTCGCTGTTCACGCACAATCGCCTGGGACGGCTGCTGCTGCCGGAGCTCTACTATCTGGGCGGCGTGCCGCTCACCACCCAGATGGGCCGCCGCGCGCGCCGGCTGATTTCTCGGCTGGCCGCCAGTCCGCAGCCGTTCTTCGTGAACCTGTTCTATTCCACCACGCACCCTCCGTTCGCCTCCGAATGGCCGTGGTACACGCGATATTGCCGACCCCACCTACAGCGGCGAGTCGAAGTTCGCGATGGCAAGGCTGACCGATCCGTTCGAAATCATCCGCCGCCAGGGTGCGCCCAAGGAAGAATTCGACCTCGATCAGATCATCGATCTGTACGACGGCTGCGTGGCGCAATTCGACGATGAAGTCGGGCGCATGCTGCGTCACCTCGAAGCCTGCGGGCTCGCAGGCAATACGATCGTGGTGGTCTATTCCGACCACGGCATGGAGTTTTTCGAGCACGACACCTGGGGCCAGGGCAATTCCGCCGTCGGCGATTTCAGCCCGCGCATTCCGCTGGTGATTCGCGATCCACGCAAGGCCGGCCGGGGGCACGATCGACAAGGTCGTGCGCAGCATCGACCTGGCCCCGACGCTGCTGGAGCTTGCCGGCTCCGCTGCCGTAGCCGGCATGGACGGCGTCTCTCTCGCCGCCAGCCTGACGACATTGCGCGCTGTCCGGAGCTCGACGCGTTCAATGAAACGGGTGTCTGGATCGGCGATGTGCCCGGCCTGCCCGACAAGCACTTGCGGTATCCCGATCTCCTGGAGTTGGTGGTCGTGCCGGACCAGGAGAGCGGCACCCTCGCGCTCAAGCCGCAATATCACGACATCATCATGACCGCCAAGGACAGAATGATCCGGCGCGGCCCGTGGAAGCTGGTGTCCCAGCCCCTCACCGACGGCACGCACACGATGCTGTTCAATGTCGACGAGGATCCCGGCTGCACGCGCAACTGCTCGGCCGAGTATCCGGAAATCAGCGCCCAGCTTTCGCGGGCACTACAGGACTGGGGGGCGGAGAGCCCATAATGCCGGAGTCTGGAAAGGTCGCAGCCGTGGCGTGTGATTTGACTGCTCGTGCGATACCTGGGACATCAGCGGTGATGCGAATTTCGATCGTCCTGACGACGCACAATCGCCCGGCGTTGCTGGCGGGAGCGATCGGCAGCGTGCTGGCCCAGACGTCCGACGCCTGGGAGTTCGTGATCGTCAACGACGGATCTACCCCGCCCGCCACCCTGCAGGAGAACGCGCTGGGCGGCAACGTTGCGCGCGTTCGATTCGTCCGACACCAGACGCAGCACGGCGCCGCTTTCCCCTGGAGCAGTTTCGCATTCTCGTGCCGGAGCGGTATCGGCTGGCGGCACTTGAGCCTGCTCGGCCGGTTGCCCAAACGAACGATATTCAAGCGGCCACGGCGCAACGACATCGCGATCAAACGATAGGCTCGCGGAGACGGCCCACCCGATGTCGCGCCCCCGTGTCGCCTTTCTGACCGGCAGCGCCGCCGACTGGGGGGGCGCTAGCCGGGTTCTGTACACGACACTGCGGGCGATGGACCTCGGCTTGGTGGAGCCGCTAGTTCTACTCTCCGGCGAAGGCCCGGTGCGCGCCGAGCTCGAAGCGCGAGGCATCCGGTGCATCGCGTGGGGCCCGCCGACCGAGCCAGTGAACAAGTGCGCCTATCTCCGCGCGCTGTTCCGCATGCTCGTACTCCTGCGCCGCGAGCGCGTCGCGATTCTGCATGTCAACCATCGTTTCTGGCGTCCGGCTGAGGTGCTCGCCGCGTTCCTGCTACGCATACCGGTGCTCGTGCATTTCCACGTCGTCAACGAGGAGGAAGGCTCGTTCATGAGCCGCTGCCGCGCGGCGGTTTGCGTGTCGCGCTACGTGGCCCGACAGTCGCTGCCCTCGGCGCTGCGGAAGGAGGTCGTCTACAACCCCGTGGACCTGGCACGTTTTGCCGATGGCCCCGATCGGCGCACCGAGTGGGGGCTTGACTCACAGCACGTAGTCGTCGGCTACCTCGGGCAGATCCGCGCGATCAAGGGAGTGCAGGATTTCATTACGATGGCGCGCCGGCTGCCGCATCCCCTAGCGCGTTTCCTGATCGCCGGAGAGTGCCGCGACCCCGAGAAGTACCCTGGTTCGTACAGCATCGAGGACCTGCAAAGGATGATCGGTGGGGATCCGCGCATTCGCTACCTCGGCTATGTGGCGAAAGTGGAGGACGTATATCGCAGTTCGGATGTCATCGTCGCGCCTTCGCGCTGGCAGGAGCCGCTGGGACTCATCATTCTGGAGGCCGGGGCGTGCGGCAAGCCGGTCGTGGCGACGCGCGTCGGCGGCATCCCCGAGATCGTGCGAGACCGTGAGAATGGTCTGCTGGTCGAGCCGGGGAACGTTGACGCGCTGACCGCAAGCGTGCGGCGACTCATCGAGGACGCCAGCCTACGTCGGCGCTTAGGGAACGCCGGCCGAACGCGGGTCGAGGACGAGTTCACCAGCCAGCCGGTGCGGGAGTTCGAGGCGATGCTCCTGCGGTACGTGCGATAGCGTTCTATGCACGCCGGCAGATGTGTAGACCTCTCGAACGATCAACCCATCGGTGAGTCCCCAGCGACAACTCGATTTGCCGATTGTGCGCCGTCCGCGTCAACCTACAGCGCCCACAAGCTCCATTTCAAAGGAGAATCGATGCGCAAATGCACCGCCGCCAGCGCCGACAAAACGTCCGCAAACAAGAAGAAGATTGACGGAGTGTGACCCTCAAGGCAAAAAACCAAGCACAGCGCTGACTCGATGTTCCCGTCGGTCACGTTCGCGCGGGATCCCCGGTCACCTTCAGCCTGAAACACCGGTCCTCTTCGCCGGAGTTCGCAGACGAAATCGCGTGATATCAAGAATGACCAGCATGTTTCCCGAAGACAACCGACCCAACGCAACACCTGGTCTGAAGTTCCTTGTTGGATTGTGATCCAATCAACCCGCCCGTCCGGTTGTCCACTCCTCGAAGCGTGCCTTGATCGGTCTCAAGAACAGCTTTACTCGCGTCCAGCGCTTGTACCAGCCCGGCCTCCACTGCGCGTGACCGATGTAGGTAAAGCGGGTGTCCCCGATCATAGCTATCCGGTATCCTTTTGCCACCACCTTCTTCGAAATCGCAATCTCTGCACCGACCGCCTCGGCATAGGTGTCGCGAGTCGGGAAACCATCAATGGACTCCAGAACCTTGCGCGATGAATAGAGAATGAGGGTCTGCAGGTGCTCTGCTGTCTCGCCCGGCGGGATGCCCGCTCGAACGAGGAAGTCCCGCAGAAAGTCGACAGAGTTGAATGCGGGTTCGCCCTCTCGGTTGAGACAGCTCGCGGCGATTGGATTGCTACGCTGCTCCTCCCACGATCGTCGCCAGTTGATACTTTCGCCCAGCAAGCCGATTTCGGGTGAGGCCCGCATCTTGTCGACGAAGGCCACTAACCAACCCGTTGTCAAGATTTGGCATTCGTCCTGAAGAAACAGAAAACAATCGCCGCCCCGGTCGTTGCGCCAGCCGTGCTCCCACGCGCCAATATTGTAGCCGGCGTTCTGGCGATTCAATACCGTCACACCCAGCCGTGCATACTTCTCCGGTAGAACCAAAGGACCTTTGTCACCGCCATTGCACACGACGGTTACGGCAAACGGAATGCCAGCGTCGATTCGGTAAATCTGGCCCAGCAGCCTGAACAGCCGGCCGAAGCTTCGTCCCGTCCAGCACGAAATGATTACGCGAACAGCTTCCACTGTTTTCCGTGTTCCCCGAGTATCGCAGCTTGGGATTCCTGTCCTCTGATTACATTGACTACTCGCCGCACTCAACCGACAAGCGCAAGCGCATTAGCAAATTGGCCGTGCGACAATCGCAAATTGCGTGTATTTCGTGTCCTCGAGCCAGCGTTCGAGCGCGCGAAATGCAAGACGCCGCAGCAAGGATGGAGTCCACCAATCTTCGTTGATGCCCTGAACGTGCAGTATCTCATAGCCGCTTTCCACGAACATTCTGGTAGCGCTGATCCGGGTAAAAAACCGAAGATGCGTGTGGTCACGGATACCCAATCGCTCGTACCGGAAGTCACGGTCCATCAATATGTGAATCAAATTGTCGATTTGGCGAAGATTCGGAATCGACGCCACGCAACCGCCCATCCGTAACTTCGTCGCCGCCAAGCGTAACGCATCCCATGGCTCCGCCATGTGCTCCAGCACATCGTTGAAGACAATGGCGTCGAAATACGCATCAGGAAGTTCGGCCTGCTCGGCGAACATTGTGCACAGCACCCGATCCAATACAAGGGCCGCGCTGGCGGCCGCGGGAGCGGATGGCTCGATTCCCCATACCTCAACGGATCGCACTGCCTTCAACGCGTGCCCAAACGAGCCCACATTGCACCCGACGTCCAGCACACGCTCGACCGCGGGCGGAACGAAGCCAAGCATATTTTCTCGGGTATTGTGAGGATAGGTGGTTGTGGTCGGAATGTTGCTCACTTGATAAAGTCCTCCCATGACGGAAACGCACTTCGCGAGTGCCGGAGCTTGGTCCAGGAGCGAGTCGTTGACAGCGTCATTGGCGCAACGCAAGCTACGGTGACATCGTCAGCGCCGCTTCCTCAGTAAAAAACCAGGAATCAGGTACGTCGCAAGCAGCTTGACGTGCGCCAACCTTGGCGCGAGTCGGGCGGCGCTGACAAGTGCCCAGAGCCCGTCCAGCTTGTTGCGGTTGCGCAGGTGATAGGCCTTCGAGAAGTACTGGGAAGACTGAAACTCGCGAATCTTCCGTGCTTGGGCGCAAGATGCTCTCTCCTGCTCGATGAAGGTCCGCATCAGGGATTCGCCTGCCATGATCCCGTTCTCTATTTGTCTTCTTTGCGCCTCGTCGGGGGTAAGACCCTCGGGCCATCCAAAATTTGCCCCGTGGATTCGCCACTCCATCACGGGTTGCGTCGTCAGTGTAATGACGCATCGGGTCGACGCCCTGATTGCCCATGAAGACTCCGAAAAGAGCGTTGTCTCATCAAACTCCCCGACCATGTTCCATGCGCCCCGTCGAGCCGCAGGCCTCTGGAAGTCGATCGGTACGCGCTTCAAGAGGGCATCGAAGAGATTTCGGCCGAAGAAGTATAGACCGTCGCGCTGGTCGGGCTTCGACTCCTCGACGATCGCCCGAGTGGCGGATTCCCGATTCCTTCGCGGACCCTCTGCATAAGGACCAAACGGTTGGACTGCCATGAACAGGCAGTCTATCTCCGGGTGCATCCAATAGGCTCGCGATATTATCTGGAGCGCGTCCGGCACCAGCAGGTCATCGTCATCGAGCAAAAGGATGACCTCGCCGTGTGCAGCTCGGACACCTGCGTTCTTTGCCTTCGGCACGCCTTGTGAATTGGCATGCGTAAGTAGCAAGACGCGCTGCCCCAGCACCTCCTGGAGAGCATCTCGGCTGACCGGTGGCGCGGAACCGTCATCTACCACGACGACTTCGAAATCCTGGTACGTCTGCCGAGCGATGCTGCGCGCGGCCTCCAGCAAGAGTTCTGGCCTGTTGTAGGTTGGAATGACAACCGAGATCAGCATCTCGTTCCACTAGTGTGTGCAGGCGTCCTTTCCGCCACCCGCGACCAGTCGAACTCCTTCGATACCCGCTGCAATCCGGCCTGACCCAGGCTGGCCGCCCATTCGGGCTCGGTCACCAGGCGGCGCAAGCCAACGGTCACCGCTGCTAGCGATGTGCCATCGACGCGCAGGCCGGTGACTTCGTTCAGCACGGCCGAACTGGTCCCCCCCGGCTCGCCAGCCAGCGAGGGCTTGCCGCAGGCGGCGGCCTCGATGAAAACCATGCCGAAGCCTTCGTTGTCGCCGTTGATCTCCCGGTTGGGCATGGCGAACACGACGTAGGCATTCATCCAGCGCGCCAAGTCAGGCGCATCGACAGCACCCAGCATGTGCACCGCACCTTGCACACCATGGTCGCGTATCAGCCCACCCAGATAATCCGCGTCTTCGCCGACGCCGGCGATCACGTAGCGAACCGGCAAATGCTCCGCCCGTAATTGCGCGATTGCTCGGATCACCTGATCGAATCCCTTTCGCCTCGATAGTCTCCCCACGGAAAACACTAGCTGTTCGTCGTGGGCAATGCCCAGGCTTTCGCGCAGGCCGAATACATCCAGTCCCGGGCGGAAAACCGAGAGATCCACACCGGGGTAGATGACGGTGATGGACGTCGATGCGACGCCCATGCCCACAAGTGTGTCACGCGTGTGCTCGCTGTTCGCGAGAACTCGGTCGGCGTGCCGCAGCGCAAAGCGCATGCCCTGGTACTTGCGGCCTCGTCCCCACGTCGTAAGCTCCTCGCCATGCGCATAGATTATCACCGGCCGAAAGGCGAGACGGGCCACCACCCACACCACCAATCCCTCCGGCAGCGCCCTGAACGCATAGATGGCGTCGAAGCGGTGGATTGCGGCTAGCGATATCGATTTCGTAAACAAGCGCAAATAGGTCGCGAGTGACTAGGGCCGCAGCCACGAAACAAGGCGAAAGCCGACCCGGTGAATCGTGTTCGAATGAACAGCATCGACTTCAGCTGCGCCGGGAACGTCGGCGGTGATGATGTGGATTTCCTTTTCCCCCCCAGGCGCTTGTACACTTCGGCCGCCCGGATCGCCGTACCGCCTTTAGTCGGCAGGGACAGTTCGGTAAGCACCAGCAGGCGGTTCATGTACACATCATCCCTTCAGCATGGAAAGCACTTTGCGCATGCGGGCCCGGCCCGGGTTTGCCGGAGACGTGAGTCGCATGAGATCGAGTCGCGTGCCCACGTCTTCCTGCTGCGCCCCCACCGGTTCGCGCCCTGCCTGGCTCGTATCGTGAATGACGTACACATCGAGGGAAGCGCCGCGACGCCAATCCGGCTACTCGTTGCAACCAGCCTGATCAAGAAGTGGACATCTTCGCAGACCCCGGAACCTAGCATTCCCTGGCCCCACAATGCAACTCAGAGCATTGCCAACATTTGGGGTTGCCGACGGAACATCGCACCTAAATGGTTCATAATGTTTGGCGAATGCGATGGCTCCCTCGGCTTGGGCCAGCCCATTGACGAATTCTTCCGCGGCAGTCTCGAGAAACCGCAAGCGCACGCGCATCCCCGTGAAAGCACTTCGTGATCGAACGAGAGGCTCGCGGAGACGGCTCGCCCGATGTCGCGCCCCCCGTGTCTGCTTTCTGACCGGCAGCGCCGCCGATTGGGGCGGCGGCAGCCGCGTCCTTTACACAACACTGCGGGCAATGGACCTCGGCTTGGTGGAGCCGCTGGTACTGCTCTCCGGCGAAGGCCCGGTCCGCGCCGAGCTCGAGGCTCGAGGCATCCGGTGCATCGCCTACGGACCGCCGACCGAGCCGGTGAACAAGCGTGCCTATTTCCGTGCGCTGTTCCGAATGCTCGTCCTCCTGCGGCGCGAGCGCATCGCAGCGCTGCATGTCAACCATCGTTTCTGGCGTCCGGCCGAGGTGCTCGCGGCGTTCTTGCTACGCATACCGGTGCTCGTGCACTTCCACGTCGTCAACGAGGAGGAAGGCTCGTTCATGAGCCGCTGCCATGCGGCGGTTTGCGTGTCGCGCTACGTGGCCGGACAGTCGCTGCCCTCGGAGCTGCGGAAGGAGGTCGTCTACAACCCCGTGGACTTGGCACGCTTTGCCGACGGCCCCGATCAGCGTGCCGAGTGGGGGCTTGACTCACAGCACGTAGTCGTCAGCTACCTCGGGCAGATTCGCGAGATCAAGGGAGTGCAGGATTTCATTGCGATGGCGCGCCGGCTGCCGCATCCGCTTGCGCGTTTCCTGATCGCCGGAGAGTGCCGCGACCCCGAGAAATACCCGGGCTCGTACAGCGTCGAGGACCTGCAAAGGATGATCGACGGGGATCCGCGCATTCGCTACCTCGGCTACGTGGCGAAGGTCGAGGACGTCTATCGCAGCGCGGACATTATCGTCGCGCCTTCGCGCTGGCAGGAGCCGCTGGGACTCATCATTCTGGAGGCCGGGGCATGCGGCAAGCCGGTCGTCACGACGCGCGTCGGCGGCATCCCCGAGATCGTGCGGGACGATGAGAATGGTCTGTTGGTCGAGCCGGGGGACGTCGACGCGCTGGCCGCGAGCGTGCGGCGACTCATCGAGGACGCAGGCCTTCGCCGGCGTATGGGGAACGCGGGTCGGCAACGGGTCGAGGACGGATTCGTCAGCCGACCGGTGCGCGAGTTCGAGGCGATGCTCCTGCGTTACGCGCGCTAGCCCACCTCGACCGACGGCCTGGCTGGACTTGGTGGCGTACCCGGAAGCAATTCGCGCCAAATGTCGAGCATCTGCCTCATGTGGGCGTCCCAGGAGAACTGTTCGCGGACCTTCGCGTAGGCGAGTTCTTCGAGATGCCTGCGCAACGTGGGGTCGCGAGCCAGCAGTTGTACACAGAGCGTGAGCGCCTCGATGTCACCCGGCTCGTAAAGAAAACCAGTCACGCCATGGTCGACGACTTCGCTTGCACCGTGCGATCGAGCGGCCACCACCGCCACACGTGCGGCCATTGCTTCGGCCACAGCAATCCCAAACGACTCGCATTCGCTCGGGTGGACCAGGATGTCCGAAGTGCAGAGTTCTCGAACGACCGCCTCGTGGGGAATGGCGCCTCGGAAGGCGACCCGATCGCCTAGTCCGAGTTGGGCAGTCAGTTGCTCGAGTGCAGCCCGCTCAGGACCATCGCCGATGGCCACATATTCGAACTCGAACCCTTGCTCGCGCAATCTCGCAAGCGCGACCAACGCATCGGCGGTCCGCTTTTCTGCTACCAACCGCCCGACCGAAATTATCTTCAGGCGCTTGCGCGGTTCACCAGGCTCGGACCTAGTCGGAAACTCGGAGAGATCGATGCCATTGGGCACGAAAGTTAGCCGCTCGGACGACCCGGTTTTCTCAGCCCAGATTCGGAGGTAGGCCCGGCTCACAAGCACGATACGGGCTGCGTTGCCTTGGAGATACACGAGCTCGGCTAGCTGGCACTGGGGCAGTTCGACATTGTGCGCCGTGAGCGTCACCGGCACGTTCAGCAGTCGGCCCAGTGGGACCGCCACCTCGAATGCCCACCCCATGAAATGGGCGTGGATCAGGTCGATTTCCCGTATCCGCGGTATCCGCAGGAGTTTCTCGAAGAATGTCTTACGACGCTCCGCGAGCACCCGGCCGAAGTGACCGCGCATTGCGCCTGTCGAACGGCCCGAGTGTAGCGCCGGAACCCGAGCGACCAAAGAGGGCACTTAGGGGCATCGAGATAGACGACGCCGTCTTTTTTCAGCCCCAACCGATCGGCCATCGATTGCCCCCCAGCGTCCCCAAAGGTGGGGGCGAGCACGGTGACGGAGTGCCCCGCGGCGATGGTCGAGGCGACCTCGCGCGTCACAAAGGTATGCGTCGAGAACGGAAAACTCGGCGCGACGACGAGTTGCTTCATAGGCTTACCGACGCACGCGTCTTTTCCGCCACCCGCGACCAGCTGAACTCTTTCGATACCCGGTGCAATCCAGCCTGACCTAACCCGGCCGCCCATTGGGGCTCGGTCAGCAGGCGTCGTAATCCTTCGGTCACCGCCTCCAGCCATGCGCCGTCGACGCGAAGGCCGGTGACTTCGTTCAGCACGGCCGAACCGGTCCCCCCCGCCTCGCCGGCCAGCGAGGGCTTGCCGCAGGCGGCAGCCTCGATGAACACCATGCCGAAGCCTTCATTGTCGCCGTTGATCTCCCGGTTGGGCATGGCGAACACGTCGCAGGCATTCATCCAGCGTGCCAGGTCCTGCGCATCGACAGCGCCCAGCATGTGCACGGCATCCTGCAAACCATGGTCGCGTATCAACCCGCCCAGGTAATCCGCATCTTCGCCGATGCCGGCGATCACGTAGCGAACCAGCAAATGCTCCGCCCGCAACTGCGCCACTGCGCGGATCACCTGATCGAATCCCTTTCGTCGCGACAGTCTGCCCACGGAAAACACCAGCTGTTCGTCGTGGGCTATGCCCAGGCTTTCGCGCAGGCCGGATACATCCAGTCCGGGGCGAAAGACCGAGACGTCCACGCCGGGGTAGATAACGGTGATGGAGGTCGGAGGGACACCCATGCCCAGCAGGGTGTCACGGGTGTGCTCGCTGTTCGCGATGATCCGGTCGGCATGGCGCAGCGCGAAGCGCATGGCCTGGTACTTGCGGCCGCGTCCCCAGGTCGTGAGCTCCTCGCCATGGGCATAGATCGTCACCGGCCGAAAGGCCAGACGTGCCACTGCCCACGCCACCAGTCCCTCGGGCAGCGCACGAAACGCGTGGATGGCGTCGAACCGGTGCGTCGCCAGGAGTGATACCGATTTCATGAACAATCGCAAATAGATCGGCAGCGACTCGGGCCGCAACCAAGGCACGCGGCGAAAATCGACCCGGTGGATCGTGTTCGAATGAATGGCATCGACTTCGGCGGCGCCAGGAACGTCAGCGGTGATGATGTGGATTTCCTTTCCCCCGAGTCGTTTGTATACTTCAGCCGCCCAGACCGCCGTGCCGCCTTTGGTCGGCAGGAACAGCTCCGTGATCACCAGCAGGCGATTCACTGACGCTCCTTGCGGCGCATGGCCATCATCCCTTCAGCATCGAAAGCACATCTCGCACGCTGGCCCAGCCCGGGCTTTCCACCAACGACGGCAGGACGGCGTGCACCGCGGGGCTGCGTCCAGACGTGCGCGCGAGCGCGCAACCCAGGTTGTAGCGTGCGTGCCGCAGCCGCTGCCGAACGCCCCGCCGTACCGGCAACGGGAAGCTGTCCGCATACCGAACGAGATCCAGCAGAGTGCGCACGTTTTCCCGCTGCGCCGCGATCGGGTCGCGCCGGGTCGCGCTCGCGCCGTGGATGACGTACGCGCCGAGCGGAGCACAGACTACGCCGATGCGGCGGCTTCTCGCGACCAGCCGCACCAGAAGATGAACGTCTTCGCAGACTTTGAAACCCGCCGGGTAACCGCCGAGTTCCACGAACACGGCGCGCGGGACACTCAACGTGTGCGTATCGCCGAAATGATCGGCGACAAAGGCCTCGAGGTCCTCCGCCCGCTCCATAACAATTTGCGTCGCGCCCGCGGCCTGCTCGATGATGCGCCGACCCGAGGCGTGCTGCGCGAGGGAGGTTCCCAGCAGTCGGCCCGTTTCGTCGCGGTACTCGTAATCCCCGGTCAGAAAGTCGAGCCCGGGATCGTCGGCAATCCAATCCGCGTGCAGGCGCAACCGGTCAGGCGCATACCAGTCGTCGGCGTCGAGGAACGCCAGCCAATCGCCCGTCGCCATGCGAGCTCCCGCATTGCGCGCGGCCGCGACACCGGCGTTGTCCTGCCGGATCAGTGTTATCCGTGCGCCGAACTTGTGGGCCACGTCCGACGTCGTGTCGCTGGAGCCGTCGTCGACGACGATGATTTCATGCGCCGGCCTGGTCTGCGCGCACACCGAATCGATCGCCCGCTCCAGTGTCGCTGATGCGTTGTAGGCCGGAATGACGACGGAAAACCGCGGCTTCACAACGCGCGCTCCAGCAGCCGCAGCGGAAATGCCAGGCCTGTGAGGCGCGTCACTCGATGGAAACGGGGAATCTCTGGCAGACGTGCCAGCCAGGCTCGCAGGCGCACACCAAATGCGGTTTGCAGCAGCGCCGTGTTCTCCCGCCTTGCGGATCGCGCGATTTCGAGTGGCGTCGTGAAACGCAGATCGGGGTAGCGATCGAGGCTGGATTCCATGGCCGTGCGCAACACAATGAGGCTTTGGTCCAGCTGCCGCAGAAAATTGAACCGATGCATCTCCACCAGGCAAGCACGGCCCTGGCGCGTGCGCTCCACCAATCCATCCACGAGGCGTTGCGGCGCATGCCCGAGCGCCGGCTCGCAATACACGTCGCGCACCAGGTAACATTGCCCGGCGTCGGAAAGTTCGCCCGTGAGCATCTGCCGATCGACACCGGCCAGTTGCCCGGTGGCATCGCGGCAGGTCGCGCGCCGGCCGGGCGTGATGACGACTTCCACGCCGGCTTTCTTCCAGGCGCGCTCGACCTCGCCGTTCCAGACAAACGTGGTCGGCACCGCAACCACCGGCGGCACGCCGAGCAGTTGGCGAAAGCTCGCCCCCTCCTTCTTCACTGCGTCGGCCATCTGCGCCGGGTCGAGCGGGCGTGAGGGCAACTGTGCCGCATCGGTCCAACGTGTCTGCAGGTGTGCGGGCAGATTTTCCGTCAGCGATAAACGCGAACCCGTCAGCCAGTCACGCACGCGGTCGTCGCGTTGCGCGGCCGCCATCAGTGCCGGCGGCCAATAGTGGCATTGGCCATGCAGTTGCGGAACGAATACACCGGACTCGACGCCTGATCGAATGACGCGGCGCAGTTCATCGAAGCATGCTTCGTCCAGCCCAAAGGCGCGATAGACGCTTGCTTCCTCGCGTGCCATGCGCTCGGTATCCGGCACTTCGAGCACCATTCCCAGCGTCATCACCGGATGCCGACCCGTGCGGTCCCGGAATCTCTCCAGCACCGCCGCAATCCTGCGCAATGCCTCCGCTTGCGCCAAAGGGCCAGCGCCCCAGTCATCACTTTCGATGACGAGCAACGGATACCGGAAAAACGGCTCGCGCCAGCGCGCGCGCAGGGGCCGGGCGAACGCGAGCAACACGAGGGCCCAGAGCGCCAGCACAAGGAGCGCGGCGGAGAGTGCGAGGTTCATCTCGATGCGACGAGCGCGGACAATGCCGCGCCTACGGTTTTCTGCCGAACGCCACGTCGTGGGCGCGGGCTTGCCCGCGCTAAGGCGACCCGCCTTGGGCAGCGAACGGAGTGAACGTGGGGGTCGTTCATCTCACCCCGCTTCGTAGCCCATGCGCGACGCGATCGCGGCTACCGCCGGCAGCGCGCGCTCAACACGCTCGCGGTTGCGCCCATCCTTCCACTTGTCGAGTCGGATGGCAGAAAACGCGTTATAGGGCATTTCGAGCACCTGCGCGCAATGCTGCTCGAGACGCGCATCAAACCGGAGCCCGCACCCCATGAAGACACGGCGAAAGGTGGCGACGGGGTCACGCAGGAAATCCTCGTAGTACACCTCGACCCATTGCGCCGGAGGAATGGCCTCCTGGGCATCCAGTATTGCCCGATTGATGGCTTCGTACTGAAACGCCGCGACGGCTTCGATGGACGCGTTGGTGTATTTGCGCCAACCATCGGCCAAAAAGAAACACCAGCGCCGATAGCGCCCGTCATCGACGGCGACCTTCTCCGGCAGTTCGCCGGACCAGGTGGCGAATTCGTCCGGCTTGCCCCAGCCCTCGATCAGCGAGTTGAGATTGTCCCCTGGACTGCGCTTGACATAGACGAAAACCGCGTCGGGAAAGAGCGCGTGCAGATACGGAACGCACAAGCCATTCTGATTGTTCTTGTCGACCCAGCGATGCCGACCGGTCTGGCTGTAGAAATAGCGGCTGACCGCCGCGCGGTCGCCTGCGGTCGCGTCGCTTGCATCCAGCGCATGCGTGTCCCAGTGCTTGTTCCGCAACGGGTGCAGCCCGATCCAGTAGTCATGAGTCTCGCGATGCAGACTGCCGATCTCCGGCGATTCGGACAGCGTCTTGTAGACCAGCGTGGTACCTGCTCGTGAGCAACCCAGCACGATAATGGGGCGCTGCGCGACCGCGCGCGTCAACCGCCACGCGGCGCCGCGCAAGCCACGCCGCACGCGTTGCGCATGGAAGCCTGCAGTCTTGCGGACTTTTGTGTACAGCTCGCTCAATCTTTTCGCGCCGGCCCGCACCAAGTTCGTCTATATTTGAGCATTATCCCGCAAAGGCCTCGGACCCGAACCCTCATGGATGGCATTTTCGGCTGGCTTGGCGATCATCTCGCCCACCAGGAATTGTTGGCAAGCATGGGTCGTGCCACGCGGCGCTCGAACAGCGATCGGCGGCACGAGTCCAGCGACCCGATGTTTGGCGTAGCCTCTGGTTCGCGGTTTGGCAAGGCCGGTATACACGTCGAAGACGGGCTGGCAGTTGCGTTGCACGGGCGACCGACGTTTCTCGACAGCGAGCTCGACGCGCTCGCCCGCGATCGGGGTTCCGCGGTTGCGATAGCGCGAGGCTGGGGAGACTTCGGGGCAAAGCTGCCAACGCTGATGTCCGGCTCCTTCGCGCTGGCGGTACTGGAGCCGCTGCGCAAGCGTGCCTTCCTCGCCATCGACCGCATGGGCGTCGAACGGCTTTGCTACGCCCGGCGCAGCGCCCAACTGGTGTTTGGCGCCAGTGTGCAGAGTGTCGCCGTTCACCCCGCGGTCGGCCACGACATCGATCCGCAAGCCGTCTACGACTATTTGTACTTTCAGATGATCCCCAGCCCGCGCACGGTGTATCAGGGCGTCGAAAAGCTGCTGCCGGGCCAGTCCTTGTTGCTCGAAAGCGGAGACGCTCGCCTCGACTTCTACTGGGAGGCCGATTACGCGGCAGAGGCAGGCCGCAACTTCGAAAGCTATCGCGGCTCGTTTCGCGAGTTGCTCCGCCAGGCCGTGGGCAACGCCGCCGATCAGTCCCGCGTTGCCGTCTTTCTTTCCGGCGGCACCGACAGCTCGACGGTCGTCGGCGCGTTGACCGAAGTCCGGGGCCAGCCGGTGGACACGTTTTCGATCGGCTTCGACGCCCAGGGCTTTGACGAGATGGAGTTCGCCCGCTGCGCAGCCGAGCGATTCGGCGCCCGTGCCCACGAGATCTACGTGACGCCGCAGGATGTCGTCGCCACCATTCCGATCATTGCCGCCGCGTACGATGAGCCCTTCGGCAATAGTTCCGCGGTACCGACGTACTTTTGTGCCAAGGCGGCGCGCGAGGCCGGCTTCGACGCGATGCTGGCCGGCGACGGCGGGGACGAAATCTTCGGCGGCAACACGCGCTATGCAAAGCAAAGACTGTTCGAGGCGTATTTCCGCTTGCCCGCGCCGCTGCGCCGCGGATTGATCGAGCCCGTCGCGCATCTCCCAGGCGCCAACAGCATCTGGCCACTACGCAAACTCGGGAGCTATGTCGACCAGGCCAATGTGCGACTCCCGCTGCGCCTGGAAACCTATAACTTCCTGCATCGCCATCCGTTGGCCGAAATTTTCGAGCCGGAGTTCATCGCCGCCATCGACCCGGTGGCTACCGACGCGGCGCTCGGCGACGTGTACGGGCGCACGACGTCCGGTCATTTCCTCAACCGCATGATGCATCTCGACCTTAAGTTCACGCTGGCCGATAACGATCTGCGCAAGGTCGGCACCATGACCGAAGCCGCCGGGGTCGAAGTACGCTACCCTCTGCTGGACGACCGGATGGTCGCTTTCGCCACCCGGCTTCCTGTCGATTACAAGGTGCGCGGCACCCGGTTGCGCTGGTTTTTCAAGGAAGCGCTGCGTGACCTGCTGCCGGAAAAGATTATCAACAAGAGCAAGCACGGCTTCGGGCTGCCGTTCGGGCTGTGGCTGGAACGCGATCCGGCGCTGCGCGAGCTCGCCCATGACAGCCTGGCGTCCTTCAAGCATCGCGGGTACATGCAGCCAGCCTACGTCGATCACCTCCTTTACCTGCATCAGGCCAGCCATGCCACCTACTACGGCGTGATGATATGGATCGTGATGATGCTGGAGACGTGGTTGCGCGAGCACGACAGGTAGCGGGGACGACGCTCAGGGCTATTTGTCAGTCCGGGCTTTGGCGTCATGGGCAATCGAAGGTCGGGAGCCAGCAATGCACGGCAAGGAGACCTTGCCGCAGGGGACCGGCTATCGTTTCTCGATGGCCGGAGCCCCGCATGCCGTCGCGGTCGATTGCGCGGGGACCGCGCCCCCCCCCACGGCCCCAGTCACGACTACCGGCGGCGGCGGAACTTCATGGGCGCCTCTCCGCTCGCTGGTGTTCTGGGACAATCCCGCGGCATTCTGAGCGACCAGGACCCGTGCCAGGGCTACGATCAGCACGAGGTTGTACAGGTAATCGAAGTACGCCAGACCCAGGAATGCTCCCGCAGTCAGATAGGCGATCAAGCTGACCTGAACCGATGCCATCAGATCGCGGAGCCACATCGGGGCACGATGGCGTTTCGCGGCCCGGATGATCGAGGACGCGCTGAGCCACGTGCAGGCGCACAGCGCGAGGAAGATCGTGAGGCCGATGAAGCCATGGTGGCCCATCACCTGGAAGTAGATGCTGTGGGAATCGCGAACGTTGCTGGGGTCCGGTGCGTACATCCAGAACGCGGGTTGCCTGAAGGATTCGAATCCGCCTCCTAACGGCTGGTGCAAGGCGAGATTTAGCGCCATCCCCCATGCATTGATGCGCCCCTCCGCGGATGCGTCCTGATCGTAGGTCTGGATCGTCGACATGCGCTGCCACCAGGTCTCGGGCAGCATCGGCAACGCTATGGCGACGAACAACGCAATCAGGATGCCGATCAGGATCTTGCTGCGCGACTTCAGCCACAGGAACACGGTCATCGCGCCGATCCCCAGCAACGCGCCGCGCGATTGCGTTCCAAGCGCGGCGAACGCTGTCAGCACTGCGGCGGCGAGCATGCCGACCCGGAGGGCTTTATACGGCGCATGCCGGCTGAGGAAAAACAGCAGCGGGACAGTCATGGCCAGCGCCAGCCCGATCTCGTTGTTGCCGTCGATGAACGTTCCGCTAGGACCGCGCACCGCGAAGTTACCGCCGGTGGTGATGGTGAAAATGCCGCCTTTGACGCCGTAAAAGCCGAGCGACAACGCGATCACCCAGACCAGCGCCTTCAACCGCTCGGGCGTATTGATCAGCATCGACGCCACGAAAATCATCAGGAAGATCTTCGAGACCTTGTTGAGCTGCTCCCATGCCAGCTCCGGATGCATCGCATTCACGGTAGTGATCAGCGTCCACCCCCAGAAAACGAGCACCAGCACCAATTCCCGCGTCCAGGGAATCTTCTGTTCCTCCTTCGACATCAGCATCGCCACCATCGTCGTGAGCGCGACGATCTGCGCGAACGGCAAAGTAAGCGAAAAACCCCACGCCAGCCGGTGCGGATTCATGAAGCCCAGCCAGCTCCAGACGAGGATGCCGATCCACGGCCGCTTGAGGATGAACGGCAGCGAACCGAAAACGGCCAGGGTGACGGCGATGTCTCTCATGCGACTCGGGTGACCTCAGTCGTGAGCGGCGGACATTTGGAAGGCGCAACGAACCAGCTGACGCGCTTCGGCAATCCGACGCCGTCGAGCATCCCGGTGGCAAGCCGACGGTCCAGCTCTCGCTCGTGGCGCAGCCCGCGGTCCTTCACCTGATACAACCGGCCTTTGCCAGGCTGGCGCTGGCCGAAAGCCTCCCCTCGCGCCAATCGATCGAGCAACTCGGCATAGGCTTCGGCACTTTCCCGCACGGAGCGCCAGAACAGCGTGAGCTCACCGTCGCCTGGCCTGACGTCGGGACTCACGTGAGCAATCAGCTTGCCCGTATCGATTCCCTCGTCGATGAAGTGAATCGTGCACCCCACGTTCTCGGGTTCACCATTGTACAACGCCCAGAAAGTGCAATCGGCGCCGCGATATTCGGGCGACAGGCCGCCATGCAGATTGACGATCCCCCGCCGCCCGAGCTTCAATAGCGGTCCCTTGATCAGCGACGTACCGAACACCGCGATGACGTCGGGACTCAGGCGCTGCGCCAGTTCGACGACCCGCGGATCGTTGATGTGGGGCACCTCGACGACGAGGTCAGGCCGATCAAGCCTTGGCGGACGATTACCGAAAAAGAACTTCGCCTCGCCGCCGCCAACGTACCGACGCCGGTCGCGCAGCCAGCGCCAGCCCTTGTTCCAGAGCTTTGCGGGCGCGAGCTTCATGGCAATCCTGGCCGGCGTCCATTGCGCGCCGGTCTCGTGCACGATCGCCAGCGGCCGCGCCGCGCGGCAGAGCCGGTTGGCCACGTAGAGATGTCGCGGGGAACGTCCGCACAGGATCAGCACCGAGAGGTCAGCCATGGGCTGCCACCTCCCGCCGGAAATCCGGGCGTTGCGCCACCGGAGGGACGGCGATGTTCGCTATATCCATGATCAGCGCGTCGGCGAAGAATTTTGCCGCCCAGTTCGGGAACTCGAACATCGAGTAGCGCCCCCAGATCGGTGCCGAGCCCGCGATCGCGCCGCGGACAATTGCGTCGGGGTCATAGATCCGCTGTTGGCCCTTGAGGAACCCAATGGCACGCCGCGCATTGTCGCGCAATGCGCTGGCACCCGCTTCCTGGGCCAGGCGAGTCCAATTGAGGCTCATCTGAGCAACCCCCGTCAAGCAACAGTACCTGGCCTTCGCAACCCAGTCTTCTCCGTAAGTTCCGGCAAGCGAGCCGTCCGGCCGCTGCACCCCGGCAAGGGCACGCGCCGCCTGGGTCGCTGCGCCGACATAGCGCTCGCTGCCGAGCAGCACCCCGCATTCGAGAAACCCGCGAATGGCGTAGGCAACCGTATGCGTGAACGGTTCCCTATCCGGGGTGAACGCGTTGTTGGCGAACCATCCCGAAGGCCGCTGCTGCGCCAGAGCCCATTCCAGGTTGCGGAGCGCTGCGTCCTTGAGTTGCCCGTCGCCCGCAACCATCGCCGTGGCGAGCAGCGCCCACGTTCCGCGCGTGTTGTACGTATGCGGCACGCCATGATGCTCGAATTGACGCCAGCAGCCATCGTCATCCTGGTGCCGTGCGAGCCAGTGGCCCGCCCTCACCGCAGACTCCAGGCATTCTGCCCGCCCGAGTTGCAGATGACCCGCCAGCATTCCATGCATGATCTGCCCGGTGTTGAAGATCACGGGCTGGCTGCCGGGTTCGCCGAAGTGCCCGGGGAAGGCGCCATCGGAATGCTGAATGGACAACTCCCAATCGATGATGCGGTGCGCGCGGGCGATCAGATTCGGACGCTGCAGAATGCTGGCTGCCGCAATGAACGTTTCCACGATGTAGCCGCTGGTTTCCGGGTAGCTCGGCAGCCAGCCATCCTCGAAACTCCAGCCGGCGGATACCCCACCGGAGTCTGCTTCCCCATTCCGCACATCCTGCGCGAGGCAGAGCCAGCCGATGGTCTCGCCAAGATGGTCGACGTCGCTGTGCTGCCGTCGCTTGCGCGCGGGCAGCAGATCGCGCAGCACCAGGCGCGCGTGGCGCAGCCGCCAAGGCTTGTAGCGCAGCGGCAACGCTAGCAGTTCGGTGGGGCGCATGGCCGGGAATCCGCGGGCGTGGCATCGCGAAGGGCGACGCTACGCCACCAACGCCTCGAGTGTGGAGAGGTGTCGAGCCGGCACGTGGCTGACGACGTAGCGATGCTTGCCCGACGCTTCTGGCGCAATCGCATCGACCAGCCGAATGCCAACACGCACATCGGTCCCCAGCCTTGCCAGGAGCCCGGCCGTTACCTGTGACCGCGAGTCGTCGGACCATTCGTGGCCGGCAACCACCAGCACTTCAACATCGTTGACCGTGTGCTGGATGAACTTGAATTCCGCGATGCCTTCCACGCCGCGCAGCACGTAGATGACCGCCAGCGCGTGCATGATCGTGCCGTCGGACCGGACGACAAAATCGGTCGACCGCCCCACCACCTCGCTCAGCACATGCAGACCGCGCCCCTCGCGGCAGCCTTCCGCGCTCAGGCGAACCATGTCGCCGGTGCGATAGCGGATGAAGGGCTGCGCATCGGAGCACAAACCGGTCATCACCGCTTCTCCAAGCTCCCCGGCCGGTGCCGCGCGGCCGTCCTGGTCCAGCACTTCGAGGATGATGCTCTCGCTCATCAGCAACATCTGACCTTGCGCCGTCTCGTGCGCGGTGAAGCCGATGTCACGACTGCCGAATTCGTTGGCCGCGGGAACGCCGAACACCTGCTCGATCAATGTCCGCTGATGCGGGTACAGCGGCTCGCCGGTCGTGCAGACCACCCGCAATTCCGGCAGCCGCAGGCGGACCTTGCGCTCGATGGCGCGCGCAGCCAGCAGTGCCACGCTGCTGGCATAGCCGTAGATGCACCTGGGCCGGAACGCCTGCACCGCTTCCAGATAGGCATCCATGTTGGCCGCGGACATCTCGAAGGCGTTGAGCACCAGCTGATTGAGCAGCCGGTCGCGGAGGGTCTTGACGCGATCCGTCTTGCCGAGCTCGACCGGAGCGCCCCACAGGTACACCTCGCGGTCGCCGACATCCGCGCCCCACCACCGTCGCGCACGGATCCGGCCCGCGGCATCCGACGCCTGCCGCTGGCGGCCGAAATAGAAATGGAGCGGCTCACCGCTGGAGCCGCCGGTGTTGTAGCGGAACGCACCACCCGGCACACCCGCCCAATGGATGCGCTCGACGTTGGCACGCGCGTCCTGCTTGGTCATGGTCGGGAGGCGGCGCAAGTCATCGAGGGTGAGATCTGCGCTCCCTTCCGCAACGTCGAGCCCGGCCGCCGCGATGCGCCCGGCATGCCAGGGACAGTGATGCGCGGCCGTCCGCAACAGCACCTTGAGCTTTTCCATCTGCAGGCGCTCGAGTTCCGCGCGGGGGAGCCACTGGCTGCGCTCCAGGCGCTCGAGGTAGCTGAACGTCGGCCGCTGCATCAGGTGCTCCTGAAGCGGATAGACGACGCGGCGAGAGAGAACAGGGTGTGGCATCGCGGTGCTCAGGCACAATGAACGGCGCGCTCAGGGAGGTCCACTCCCGCCTCGCGCGCCACAATGGCCGCGAATTCTTCCGCCAGCACCGCGACGCGGTGGTCCCAGCTGTTGGCTTCGGCATGCGCCACGAGGGCATCGCGGTCCCAGTCCCGGTCAAGCGCCTGCGCCATGGCCTGCGCAAGTTGCTCGCTATCGCCAAACGGCACCAGCATGCCCAGCCCCGGGTTGGCCACCACTTCGGCATTCCCGCCGACGTCGGTGGTGACCACCGGAAGACCGCAGGCCATGGCCTCCAGAAACACGTTGGCCCAGCCCTCGTTGCGCGTCGCGAGCACAAAGACATCGGCCGCGGACAACGGCACGCTCAACGCATCGGGCGCGAGCGCGCCGAGAAACGTCACGCAGTCCTGCAAACCGAGGTCGGTCACGCGTTGGTGCAGCACGGCACGCCAGTCACCTTCCGGGCTCGCACCGCCAACGACCAGGTAGCGCAGGCCCGGATAACGCTGCCGCAACGCCGGGAGACATTCCATCACGCGGTGAAAGCCCTTCCGCTCGACCAGCGCGCCAACCGATATCAGCACCGGCGCGTCGGCGGGCAGGCCGAGCTGCTCACGGGCACGCTGCCGGTCGATGCGACGGAATTTCCCGGTGTCGATGCCGTTGCCGACGACCAGGATCCTGTCACCCGGCGCGCCCAGGCTGACCACGTGGCGCTTGAGCGAGTCCGCCACCGAAAAGACCCGCGTTGCCCTTCGCAGCGCCGTGACGATCCGCCGCCGCCGGGGCGGGTCGCGCGACAGCGGCACCTCCGTTCCCCGCAGGGTGATGGTCACCGGCACGCGCAGCCACCGGCCCAGCAGCGTCGCGGCGTACCCGTCCGGATACGCGAAATGGGCATCGATCACGTTGAACGCGAAGGATCGTTTGAGGCGCAGCATGGTCGGCAGGCATCCGAGCGCCATGAACAATCCATCGAGCCACTTGAACGCGCCCGGCACCGAAAAGAAACGCGGGTGTCGCACCTCGATGCCGTCCTGGACCTCGATCGCAGGGGCCACCGGACGGAAGCCGGGTCTCCACTTGCGCACGAGCCCCTGGAAGGGAAACCACGGAATCGGCGCCACCACCGTCAGCGGCAGGATCCTGGCGACGCGGAACATCCGTTCGCGCACGAACAGGCCCGCCCCCGGCTGGCCGGCGTTGGGAAACAGCGTCGTGAAGACCACCAGCCGCGGCTCAGGCGGGGGCATGTGCCGCCTCGACCTTGCCGACCAGGCGTTGATAAACCTGAGCGTAGCGGCCCACGCTCGCCGCCCAGTTGCGTTCGGTCTCCACGAAGCGCCTCGCCGCAACGCGCGTTTGCGGCCAGCGCCGTCGATCCGCCAGCAATTCCAGCACCTTGGCGGCGAGCGCCTCGGCGTCTCCCGCCTTGAACAGTGCGCCTGTCTTGCCGTCGCTTGATCAGCTCGCGATGGCCGCCCACGTCGGAGGCCACCAGCATCCTGCCCTGTGCCATCGCCTCCAGCGGCTTCAACGGCGTGACCAGCTCGGTCAGCCGCATCGACAGTCGCGGGTAGACGAGCACATCGACCAGATCGTAATAGCGCTGCACCTCGTTGTGCGGAATGCGGCCGGCGAACACGACCTTGTCACCGAGGCCGAGGGTCGCGCCGAGGTCCTTGAGGGCGGCTTCCTGCGGGCCGCCGCCCACGAGCAGGATCCGCACGCGCGGATCCACCGCCAGCATCCTCGGCAATGCTTCCAGCAACAGCGCCAGTCCCTCGTAGGCGTAGAAGGAACCGATGAACCCGAGCACGACGCAACCCGAGAGCCCCAGGCGCTGCTTCAACTGATTGTCAGGCTCGGTGACCAGCGTGAATTTCTCGATGTCCACGGCGTTCGGGATGACCGTGACCTTGTCCTTGTGGATTCCCCGCGCGACGATCTCCGCGCGCAGCCCCTCGCAGATGGTGGTGACGGCGTCCACGCGACGCAGCGCGTACGTCTCGACGGCCCGCGTGAGGCGATAGCGTGCCCCCCCCTCGCGGGCGGTCCCATGATCTGCCGCGGCGTCCTCCCAGAACGCCCGAACTTCGTAGACGACCGGTATGCCGAGGCGTCGTCCGACCCGCAGCGCCGGCAATGCGTTGAGCACCGGCGAGTGGGCATGCAGGATGTCGGGCTGGACGATACGCGAGACTTCTTCGAGCCGTCGTGCCGTCGCGCGCATCAGCGCCGGTTCGCGGAGTCCCGGAACACGGTCGAGCGCGCCCGGTGTCCACAAGGTGCGGTAGAAATGGAGCCCGTCGACATCCTCTTCCGGTGCGCTCGGCGCCGTATGCTTCGGGCTCGTCAGATGGAATGTCTGCCAGCCCATGCGCCGCTGCTCGCGCAGGATGGCGCGCGTGCGGAACGTGTAGCCGCTGTGCATCGGGATCGAGTGATCGAGGACGTGCAGGATGGAGAGGCTCATCCGGCGGCCTTCTCGCGAAAATCCACCGCCTCGTCCGGCATGCTGTTCCGGAGGAACGCGTCGAACATGAGCAGCGTCCACAGCGGGGCGCTGTAGTCACGCCGGCCCGACTGATGAGCATCGACCATCTGCTCGAGGTAGCGCGCATTGAAGATGCCGGTGGCCGCCAGCCGCGGACCGAGGATCGCATCGTTAAGGCGTTGCCGCAGCGGGCCGCGGAACCAGCGTTCGAGCGGGACCGAAAACCCCATCTTCGGCCGGTACAGGAGCTCGTTGGGCAGGTGCGGCTCCATCGCCTTCTTGAGCAGGAACTTGCCCTCGTGGCCGCGGACCTTGAGCGAAGTCGGCAGGCTCGCCAGCCACTCGACCAGCGGGTGATCCATCAACGGCTCGCGCACCTCCAGCGAATGCGCCATGCTGGCCCGGTCCACCTTGGTGTTGATGTCGCCGACCAGGTAGGTCTTCAGATCCAGGTACTGGACCAGTGCGATCGGGTCGTCCGTTTCCGCGCGCCGGCCGTGGCGGCGGAAGACCTCGGCCGCCGAGTAGCCGGAGAGCCGTGCCTTGAACGCATTGCTGTACAGCTGGTGGCGCATGTCGTCGCGCAGGATCGACACGCTGTGGAAATACGCGTCCACCGACGTTCTGGCGAGGGCCTGGAACGTCGACTTCGCGCGGAAGATCCGCGGTGCCCAGTCGGCCTTCGGATACATCTGGCCGAGCAGACCGAAGGCAGGCCGCCGGACGGAGATCGGCATGACGCCGCGCAGGCGCTCCTCCATCGCATGCAGCCGATAGCGCCGGTAGCCAGCGAAGTTCTCGTCGCCCCCGTCGCCCGACAGCGCGACCGTCACATGCTGGCGGGCAAGCTGGCACACCCGGTAGGTCGGCAGAGCCGAACTGTCGGCATACGGCTCGTCGTAGGTCCGGGCCAGCACGTCGATCAGGTCGAAATCGTCGCTGTCGACGGTGTCGACGAAGTGACGGGTGCCATACCGGTCGGCCACCTGCCGCGCGAACTTCGATTCGTCGAAGGCCGGATCGCTGAAGGCGATCGAGCAGGTGTTGACGGGCTCCGTGCTGACGCCGGCCATCATCGCCACCACGGCGCTGGAGTCCACGCCGCCGGACAGGAACGCGCCGAGCGGCACCTCGGCGATCATCCGCAACCGGATCGATTCCCGCAGGCGATCGACGAGTTCCGCTTCCGCGTCACGCTCGCAGATCGGATTGTCGAGCGTGAAGCGGACATCCCAATATTCGCGGGGCTCGGGCAGCGGCTGGCCGCGCCGGATCGTCAGCGTGTGCGCAGGAGGCAGCTTGTACGCGCCGGCGTACACGGTGCGCGGTTCGGGGATGTAGCCGAGCGCGAAATATTCCTCGATCGCGAACGGGTCGAGATCACGTTTGAACTCCGGGTGCGCCGCGAGCGACTTCAGCTCCGAACCAAACACAAGCACGCCGTTCGGCAGCACCACATAATGCAGCGGCTTGACGCCGAGCCGGTCGCGGGCGAGGAAAAGCGTTGCGCGATGGCGGTCCCACAGCGCAAAGGCAAACATGCCACGGAAGCGCTTGACGCAGTCCTCGCCCCATTGCTCCCAGGCGTGAACGATGACCTCGGTATCGCTCCGGGTACGGAAGACGTGGCCGAGCTGCGTCAACTCCGGAATCAGCTCCTGGTAGTTGTAGATTTCGCCGTTGAAGACGACGACGACACTGTGGTCCTCATTGAAGAGGGGTTGCTGCCCGGTCGACAGGTCGATGATCGACAGCCGGCGGTGGCCAAGTCCCAGCCCCGGCTCGACATGCAGTCCAACTTCGTCGGGGCCGCGATGAAACTGGGTCTCGTTCAGGCGCGACACCAGCTCGCGCGAAATCGTTCGCGCACCCGCAAGGTCCATCAGGCCGACGATGCCGCACATCCCGGGCCGGCCTCAGTTGGGCGAGGTTCGGGTTCGCGCGGGAACGAGCGCCTCCGGACCGGGGTTGTCGCCGGGTGGCGGGACGGGAACGCCCGCGGTCGCGAGCGCATGCTCGTACATGCGCGCGTAGTCGGCGACCATCTTTGCAAGGCTGAAGCGGCTTTCGACCACGCGGCGTCCCGCTTTGGCGTGGCGGCGCGCCGTGACGCGATCGTTGAAATAGCCGAGCATCGCCTGTGCGAGCGCATCGCTGTTGGCGGGCGGGACGAGGATCCCGGTCATCCCCGATTCGATGAGTTCAGCGTTGCCTCCGACGCGGGTGGCAACGATGGGCAGGCCGGTCGCCATCGCTTCGAGAATCGTGTTGGAGACCCCTTCTGCTCGCGACGGCAGCACGAAACAATCGAGGCCCCGCATGATGTCGGGGATGTCGGCTCGTTCCCCGGCGAACCAGACCCGCTCCCGTACTCCCTGTTGGTCCAGCGCCGCATTCACCTCGCCGCGCAGGGCGCCGTCCCCCACCACGACGAGCCTCAGGTGCTTCGCGGCGGCGGGCTGCATTTGCAGCGCCCGAACGAACGCGGAGGCGAGGTTCAGCGGGTCCTTGATCGCCTCCATGCGCCCGACCGTCCCGACCAGCCAGTGGTCGGAGTCGCCGAACGGACATCCCGGAATCGATGGCCGGGCGCCCCGGCTCGGACGAAAGCGCTCGACGTCGACCCCGTTGTAGATCTGCTCGATATCGCCGGACGGAACGCCAACCTGTCGCTCGAGGTAGTCCTCGAGGTGACGCGAGAGGGCGACGTAGCGCGTCACAAAGGGCCGGTAGAGACGGCGGACGGTCCGATAGCGGCGGCTGCGCCCTCCCGGATCCTGCATGTCCCATCCGTGTTCGCCGTGTATGCGGATCGGCACGCCGGCCGCCCACGCCGGAACGACGGACTCCAGCGCTGCGAGGTTTCGGGTGTGCACGATCGCGGGACGCAGCTCGCGAAACAGGCGGAACAACTGCGGATAGTCGCGCACCAGATGCCCCGGCCGCCTCTCCAGCGCAATGTAGCGGACGTCCGATCGCATCACGCGCTTGGCGAACTCGGCCGACACCTCGGTGAGCGCCACGATCGCGTGCCGCCACCGGTGCGCGGGCAAGCGATTGATCAGGTTGACGAGCCCGTTCTCCAACCCACCGACACCGAAGCGGTAGACGACGTGGACAATCAGCGGGGGCTGCGCGCTCATCCGGTTTTCGTCATCCCGTTCAAGGTTTGGCTTGGGCGCCGACCTGTGCCAAGGCGAGCTCTATCGACGGCAGCATGTCGCGCACGAACTGGCGCATCGTCTCTTCCGCAGCTTCGGGCCGCTCCTGATAGGGCGTGAAGAGGATGATCGCGGCCGCATCGTCGCCGCGACCGAGCAGCCGGTCGCGCGCGAGGAGCAATTTGCCGACGTAGGGTTCGACGATGTTTCGTCCCGACACGCGGTACCAGTCCCAGATCAGCAGGCGCTGTCCGGGCGATCGGAGCAAGGTCTGGCGAATGTCCGTGGGCCCGTTACCGAGATCTTCCTTGCGGCGCGACTCGCCGACGTTCGCCCACACCGGATGCTTCTGCTCAACCATGATATTGGTCGAGGTCACGAGTTCGGCACCCTTGCGCTGATCGCGGTAAAGACCGAGGTAGACCGCCACGGTGTCTTCGCCTTTGCGATACACCTGAACGCCACTCGCCGCAGCGCCCTCGTAACGCGGGCGCCAATCGGTGAGCGCGTCGGCGGCCAATGACCAGCCCCCGGCGGCAACGGGGATCGGAAGAACCGGCTTTCGGCCTGCCCCGCTCGGCCGGTCCATATGCGTCGCATACAGGGGCCAGGCCCCGGCGATCGCGAGCACCGCCGCCGCGGCCGCCGCCAGGTGCGCGGTCGAAACGGAAGCCGCCCGGGGCGTCGCGACGCTGCCGGTATCGTCAGAACGTTCTCGGGGAGGGTCGCGCCAGAACGAGCCCAGCCAGAACAGCAGAAACATGACCAGGCCGAAGAAGACCCAGCCATAGATCAGGTGGTCGATCCCCAAGGCGAGCCTCATGTCGCTCAGGTGCGCGATCATCACGATCATGTAGGCGCGGAGCCAGTTGGCGACGATCGGGACGACGACCGAGAGGCCGATGAACAGCAGCCGCTTCCAGAGTTTGTCGTAGTTCAGGTAGGCGTAGAGGACGCCCACGGTGACGGAGGCAATCAGATAGCGCAGCCCGCTGCAGCCCTCGACGACGGACCAGTGACCGGAGGGGATCGTGAAAAAGGTGCCCTCGCGGAGCACGGGCAGGCCGGTCAGGCGCAGTGCCGAACACGACGAAGTCGGCCGTGTGGTCCATCAACGGCAGCATCAGCGCCTCGCCGACCGGAACGCAAAGCAGCAGGAAGCCGAGAGGAAAGGCGAGCGCCCAGGCAACTTCGCGTCCCGCAACCGCAATGACGGCAGCGGGTATCATCGCGACGATCGCGTACTGCTGAACCACCTGCACCTGACCCGCTGTGGCGATCAGCCATGCCGAGCCGGCGCCGGCGATAAGCACGAACCCGAGGTAATCGGGTGCCGGAACGAGCTTCCCCACCTCGCGGCGTTTCGTCCAGATCAGGAAGAGGGAAATCGGGAGGATCAGGAAGTCGTGCTGGAACGTTTCCGACCGCGCCCAGATGGCGACCATCGAATCGATGGTGCTCCAGTACATGGCGACGATGCCGGCGCAGACCAAGACCACCAGCGGCAAGGCGATGCGCCAGCCGGCGTCGGCCTCGCCCGCCGGCAGGATCGCGTCGGGCGCGCGCAGCACGCGGTCCGTTTGCGCGTTCATCGTGCGATCGCCTCCGCGGGCACCGCATGGCGCGCGGAGTTGGCGGGATTGGCGACGGCAGCCCCCGACGTTGGGCGATCCCGCTCCAGCAGTTCGTCGAGCAGCCTGAAGCTGGCCGGCCACGCGTAATCGGCAAGGACCCGCGCCCGCGCGAGCAAGCCCATGGGCTCGCCTCGCGCCGGATCCATGGACGCCAGAACTTTCGCGGCAAACCCCTGCGCCTCCGCGGCCACCTCGAGCTCGATGCCCGGTCGCGCGGTAAGTGCAGCGGCCGTCCCGGGCGTCAGGATTACCGGCTTCGCCATCGCCATCGCCTCCAGCACCTTGTTCTGGATCCCGCGGGCCACCCGCAGCGGCGCCACGACCACCCGCGCGTGCTGGAGATAGGGGCGAACGTCCGCGACGCGCCCCGTCACGATGATGGCGGAGTCATTGCCCAGCGCCCGTACCGCCGGATCGGGGTTCATTCCGACCACGTAGAAGCGCGCCGCCGGATCACGCCTGCGGATTTCGGGCAGCACCTCGCGCGCGAACCAGACCACGGCGTCGACATTCGGCCAGTAATCCATGGCGCCGGTGAAGACGACCGCCCGCTCGCCCGCCGCGAACGGGGACTCGAAATCGTGCGCGGGCGAGAAGTACTCGCTGTCCACGCCGTTGCGGATGGACAGGATACGGCCCGCACTTTCCGGAGCCTCCTTGCGGAACAATTGTGCCTCGCCCTCGGTGACAAGAATGACCGCCTCGGCGCCGCGCACGACCTCCTTCTCGAAGCAAAGCAAGCGCCGTGCCTCTCGCGCATAGAGTGCGGAAACCGGCCAGCGCCGCGTCCGCGCGTAGTCACGCCACTTCGCCGAGTCGAGGTCGACGAAGTCGATGAACCGCCGTACGTGCGGCACGTCGGCCAGGTATTGCGCCATCGGCGAGGAATAGGCGAATGCGCGCGTGATGCCCTCGCGTCGGGTAGTCGCCTGCACCCACGCCCGCAGGCGCCGGCTCCGGAAGTACGGCAGCGTCAGCGCCTCGCCGGTGAGGAAACCCGTGACGCTCGATATCCGCCTCGCCGGAGGAGAAAGCGCTTCGACGTGGACGTCCGCACACAGCGCCTTCACTGCTTCGACATGCTGCCAATCCGCGGGATCATCGACAAACGTGCCCAGGAACACCCGGTAGCGCCCGGCGAGGTGCTTGAGAAAATGGCAGGAGCGGACCTTGTCGCCCTTGTTGGGCGGATAGGGCAACCGGTGGCAGAGAAAGAGGAGCGGGTCCATGGCCGCGCGCGCGTCCGTCATCCCAGGCTCTTGACCACGTGCGGCCCGAGAAAATTGGCGACCGGGATCGGCAACCGCCGCCACAGCGCGATCAACGCGCGATACTTCGGGTTCAGCGGATTGTTCTCGGGAATGCGGTCGCGCCGGTAGAGACAATACTCGTACGAGAGCGGCGTCGGCTCGAAACCCCAGTTCTTCTTGAAGTCGAACGGACCGGTTCCCTGCTTGCTGCGGCCGTAGTCGAAGACGCGGACGCCGCGCTCGCACGCCCGGCGCATCAGCTCCCAGTACTTGAAATCGTTGGCGCCGAGGTCGCGGGCGACAGCGTCGTCGCCGGCGTAATACGGCAGGACCTCGTCGCGGAAATAGAAGCTGAGCACGCTCGAAACGGCCTTGCCGCCCGGGTCGGTGACCGTGAGCACTTCGACGTCCTGGCCAAACGTCTTCTGGAGCATCTCGAAGTAACGCCTCGACAGCGGGGGCGTGCCATGCCGGTGCATGTTGTCCGCATACAGCGCGAAGAAACGCTCGACCCCGACGTCGATGTGGCTCGCCAGCCCGTTCTTCATGGCCCTTGCGGACCACCGCCCGCTGCTTGCGCGGAATGGCGAGCAAATTGGCCTCGACGTCCGGGAGAATCGCCTTGCGAAACGTGACGTACAGACCCTGCTGCGGCCACTCCGGCTCGCGCGGCGTGCGATCCCGCAGCTCGAGGTGCTCGACGCCGAGCCGCTCGCCCAATGCCCGCGGCGCTGCTGTGCAGCGCGGCGATCGCGTCGGGCTCGGTCGCGGCCACGCCGCCGTACGCACAGAACGGCAGCGAGACCAGCGAATGGCCGAAGAACAGGCTCTTCACTTCTGCGAGCGGCAGGACACCGACGATGTTCGAAGCGCGCTCCGCGAGAAGGTAGTGCGTCCGGTGGCCGAAGCAGTCCTGCAGCAGGCTCTTCCATCCGATCCGATGGAAGAAAGTCGCCTCGGGGCAGCGGGACACGAATGCGTCCCAGCGAACCGATTCGTCAGCGGTCACGGGCCGCACGCTGATGGGCGGCACTGCCCTTGGTTCCAAGCACGGTCTCGTCGACGCGGGAATTCATTGGTCGCCCGGAACGACACGGTCCATCCGGTCCCAGCGGAAATCGCGCAGCAGCAGTTGCAGGCGCGTCGCCGTGCGGTGCAGATTGACGTAATGGCGGAACCGCGTCCTGGCGTTCGCCGCCTGAACCCGTGGCTGCTCGGGATCGATCTCCCAGGGGTGGAAATAGAAGATCGCGGCTTCGCCGTCGTCGGCATTCACGCGCTGGATCAGCCAGCGCGACACGGCATAGGGCATCAGCCGGAAGTAGCCGCCGCCGCCCGCCGGCCAGTTCTTGCGGAGCAGGCGCGCCGTCGTCACCGGGATCTCGACGAGCCCCGCGCCGACGTCGTGGGCGAAACCGCTGGCCATCGGGGTTGCCGTAGTGATCATGCGCAATCGGATAGGTGCTCGAACTGTACCGATAGCCGGCCTCGGCGAGGCATTCGTAGGCCCACTGATTGGTGTGCCCTATGGAAAAGCTCGGCGCCCGGTAACCCGAGATCGCGATCCCCGCGACGTCCTCGAGGATCGCCTTCGCGAGCACGACGTCGGCGGAGAAAGCTGCCGGCTCGAGTTCGGTCGCACGCTCGTGGGCGTAGCCATGGCTCGCGAGCTCGTGCCCCTGCGCCACGATGAGCCTGACGATCTGCGGATAGCGCTCGGCGATCCAGCCCAGCGTAAAGAACGTCGCGCGGGTATGGGCGAGGTCCAGGATCTCCAGGATGTTGTCGATGTTGCGTTCGATCCGGTGCGCCTGGCTGTCCCAGCTCGAGCGTTCGATGTAGGGAGCGAAGGCCGGATACGTGAAAATAGTCCTCGACGTCGATCGTCAGCGCATTGACGACGGTGCCGCGATCGGAGCTTCGGGCGTCCATGGCTTCAGCGTCCCGCCGATTCGGCGCGGTCGACCAGCCAGCGCGCAAGGTGGGCGGCGATGCGCGGCGCGGCGCGACCATCCCAGAGTTCCGGCGCGCGCCCGCGCTTGCCACCGCCCGCGAGGATGGCCAGCACGCATTCGCGAATCAACTCGCGATTCCTGCCGACCAGCAGATTCGTCCCCTGTTCCACCGTGATGGGGCGCTCGGTGTTCTCCCGCATCGTCAGGCACGGGACCCCCAGCGCGGTGGTCTCTTCCTGCATGCCGCCCGAATCGGTGATCACCAGCGTCGACGCGGTCATCAACCCGACCGTCTCCAGGTAGCCCTGGGGCGGCAGCACGACGATGCGCGGCGATAGCGACGACCTCCGCGAGGCCGAAGCGCTCGATGTTGGCCCGCGTCCGCGGATGCAGCAGACAGACCAGCGGAAGCATCTCGCTCACTTCCCGCAGAATCGCCAGCGCTTCGGCAAGATCCTCCTTCCGATCCACGTTCGACGGCCGGTGGAGGGTGACGACGCCAAAACCGGATTCGGCCTGGAGAATCGAAGCATCGATGTCGTGGCGGGCGAGAACAACCCCGGGTGCCACCGCATGCTCGCGGCTGGCGGCCAACGAATCGATCATGACATTGCCGACGAAATGGATCCTCTCGGCGGGAATCCCCTCCCGCCGCAGGTTTTCCGCGGCGGAGCGTTCCGTCGTGTAGAGCAGGTCCGCCATCTGGTCGGTCAGCAGCCGGTTGATCTCCTCCGGCATCGTGCGATCGAAGCTGCGCAGCCCCGCCTCGACGTGCGCCACCGGGATGTCCTTCTTGACGGCGACCAGGCTGCACGCGAGCGTCGAGTTGACGTCGCCGACCACGACGACGCAGCTCGGGTCGCGTGGTATCCACCACCGGTTCGAATCGCCGCATGATCTCCGCAGTCTGCACCGCGTGGGTTCCAGATCCGACGTCGAGGTTGATGTCCGGCGCCGGCAAGCCGAGCCCGACGAACAGCTGTTCGCTCATGGCCGCGTCGTAGTGCTGGCCGGTGTGGACCAGGACGGGCGGCATGAGCTGCGGCTGCGCGCTCAACGCTCGGAGCAGGGGCGCCATTTTCATGAAATTCGGTCGAGCACCCACCACGCACAGGATCGGACCGTGGACCTGCGGGTGCTCGCTCATCCGTCGTTGGTGCGCTTGGCGGTGCTCTCGTCGAGGGAACGGCGCGCCGCTGGCTGCAGGAATCTGAGCACCGACGACATCGCCCGCTCGAGACGCGCGACGCGCCCTTCGAGGCGAAACGCGGACGTGGCGGCGTCGAGATCGTCGTCAGCCGATTTGGAGCCCGACCCGGTGATCTCATGGGTGGGCACATTGGGCCCACTCAACTCGACCGTGATTTCGTCGATGATGGCTTCGACGTGTGCGGTGTCGATCATGTCCTTTTCGGACAGGTAGGCTGCCAGCAGCAGGCGATTGCACAGCGTGTTGATCTGCCGCGGAATGCCCGCGGCAAAAGCGAAAATCGCGTCGAACGCGCCGGGCTCGAATCGCGGTTTGTCGGTCCAGCCTACGTGCCGCAGCCGATGTTCGACATACGCCTGGGTTTCCGCCTTGTCCATCGGCCCGAGGTGATACGACGCGGTCACCCGTTGGCGCAGTTGCTGCATCTGCGGACTTTGCATCAGCGTCCGCAGCTCCGGCTGGCCCACCAGAAAGCTCTGCAGCAACCCCTGGTTCCCCAGCTGGAAATTGGACAGCATCCGCAGCTCCTCGACGGCGCGCCGCGAAAGGTTCTGTGCCTCGTCGACGATCAGCAGCGCACGTTTGCGCTGCGGAACCAGCGAGACGAGAAAGGCTTCCAGTTCGGCGAGGAGCCGCGCCTTGTCTACCGCGCTGGCCGGCAGCCCGAAGGCCGTCGCCACCGCGCGCAGCAGGTCGTCGGCGTCGAGCTGGGTGCTGACCAGTTGCGCCGCAACCAGCTGCTCCGGGTCGACTTGTTCGAGCAAGTTGCGGATCAGCGTCGTCTTTCCGGCGCCGATCTCCCCGGTGATGACGATGAAGCCCTCGCTCTGGTGCAGCCCGTATTGCAGGTAAGCGAATGCACGCTTGTGACCGCGGCTCGCGAAATAGAACGCCGGGTCCGGATTGAGCTGGAAGGGCTTGCCGTTGAGCCCGTAATAGGTCTCGTACACGCGTTCACCAGAAAGTGTGGCTGATGGTGGCGAAAACGTTCAGCGACGACGTGTTGCTGGAGCTGACTGCGCCGGTCGGCTGGAATATGGAGTAGGTGACGCCCGCCGACGCCGAAGTCTTGGGGCCAAGACTCGTGCTCAGAGTCAGGCCCGCGTTTCCGTTGTTGGATCGAAGATCGTTCAACGATGTCTGGTTCGTCGTCGTCCTCGAATAACTGGCGTTGGCGCCAAGATTGGTAAACCCCGACAACTGGTAGCTGTAGCTGACCCCGACGCCGGTCTGCGTGTTGTTCTGCCCGAACTGCAGCGCGGGGGGAAGCACGTCGCCTTTGCCCGAGATGGCGTCGCTCGCCACGTTGAATACCGTGAAGGTGAGCGAATTTCGAACGCCGATCAGGACGAGCGACACGTTCTGCACGTTCTGCAAGGTGATCGACGTGGCGTAGAAGTTGACGGGTGCCGCCAGCGTGGGAGGAAGCCCGGTCCGGGCAAGAAACTCCTCGACCGCCTGTGCCCGTGCGACGGGGTCGGGTATGCGCGTGGTGAATGCAGCATCGAGAAACTGGGTGACCGTCGTGCCGGCGGGGATGGCGAGCGCGAGTTGCGGATAAGCTGGTCAGCCCGCGCGTGAAATTGGCGCTGATCGCGGCATTGGGCAAGCGGTGGGTGATCTGCCACGCAAACGACGAGCCGAAAAACTGGTGCTCCCAGAAGCCTCCCATGCTCGTACGCTCGGTCGGACTCCATTGCAGGCCCGCCCCGTAGATCGTACCCTGCTGGTCGGTCGTCGGGAACTTGTTCCCTTCATAGCCGATTCTCCCGGACAGCTGCAACTGCGGATCGACCTGGTGCGACACGATGGCGCGCGCAACCTGCAACGTGTAATTGCCGGGGTCGACGCGGCTGCCGCCGCCACCGACCTGGATGCCGTTGTCGTAATAGTAGCGGTTGTATTCGAGGCGCCACCCCACGGGGTTTGTCCCGGAGGCTCATCGAAGCGCTCAGGTTGTTCCCATACGTATTCGGCACCTTGCTCGACGAGTCGCCGAACGAGCTGGACGCCGTCCAGTAGTTGTCGTCGCGCACCTGATACGAGATGTTCGTCGAGCCGAGCACGCCTTTGATGTAGGGGCTGACCGTATACGTTTGCGAGGTGTAGCGGTTGCTGGTGGCGTTGACCAGGTTGGCCGGCTGCGGACCGAAGGGCGACAGGAACGACGTGGACAAATTGGCAGTCGCATCGATATAGGCGAACTTCTCGATGGCCTCCAGACTGCCGCTCAGATTCACGTTGGGCGCGATGCTGTTGTTCTGTGTTTGATTGGCATACAGAAGCATCGATGCGCCAATCGTGCCGTCGAGCTTAAGGCGGGCGCCCTCGCCGTGGATATTGAAGCCCGCTGAAAGCGTGGTCGCGAAATCGCCGGTCGCCTGGCCTTGGGGCGCGTAGTCGACGTTGCTGGTGTACGTTTCCGTGACGCTCGCGATTGGCGCTCGTTCGCCAATTCTCTGCGAGGGCGGGTGACGTCGCGAGGCAACCTATCGCCATGATGACGGAACTTCGACGCCGGGCCGCCGTGAGCCGCGCGCGTCGGTCCATCGCCGTTGGCATTGGTCGACAGGATGGGAACGCACGGAATCCGATCTCCGGTTCAGGGGGCGGCGGGATACTTGCCGTAGCCGTAACCGTAGTAGCTGCCAACCTCGGAGCGGGGCGCCTTGTTCAGGACCATCAGCACCGTGGGGCAGCTCTCGACGGTCTCGAGCGCGCGCATGACGGCTGTCTGACTGGTCCGGTCCGATTCGACGACCATGACGATCTGCCCCATGTGCGAGGCCAACACGCGGGCTTCCGTCGTGACGAGCAGCGGCGGGGAGTCGAACACGAGGATGCGGTCCGGATACCGCGAGGCCATCTCGGCGACGAGATTGGCCATCGCCTGGCTCGCCAGCATTTCCGTCGCGCGTGGATGCGGCGTGCCCGCCGGCAGCAGCGACAGCTTGTCCACGTTGGTTCTCAGCAACACGTCGGCCACGTCCACGCGATCGCTCGTCAGGAGGTCCATCAGCCCCCTGTCGCGCGGGAGATTCATCACCTTGGCAACTGTAGGGTTGGCGACGTCAGCATCCACCAGAAGCACCGTGCTGTCGATTTCCAGCGCGATGCTCAACGCGAGATTGATCGCGACGAAGGTCTTGCCCTCTCCCGGGAGGGCGCTCGTGACCATGACGCGGTTGCCGCGCTCGATCTTGGTGCCTGATTTCCAGTGGGCACTCCTGATGATCGGGCGCTTGATCACACGGAATTCCTCGGCGATCTGGGCGCTGGAGGCCGTCGGCGTGATGAAGCCAGCGAGGGCCATGGCGTCGAGATCGATCTCGACAAGCTTGGTGCGCGTGCTGACCTGCGCTCCGTGGTCCGCAGTTTTGGGCTGCGCCGGGACGACGGGAGGCGGAGCGGGAACAGGGTCGTCGACATCCGCGGTGGGCGCCGAATGTGGCGAAAGCAACTCGGCAAGCCGCTCCGGCGTGGGTGGCGGCCCCCCATCGTCCGGCGGCGTCAGCGCATCGGGCTCCCTGCCTGCAACGGGGGGTTCGACACCTGCTTTGCGCAGCTGCTCCAGCCGCAGCACCGCCTTCTCGATGTTGCTCATGGGTCGCCTCTAGAAACCGCGCGAGCTCAGGTAGGTAAACAAGATCGCCACACCGCACGACGCCAATAGCCCGCCCACCCCACCGGCAAAGAGAAAGGCCGCCCGCAGTCGCTTGCGCCGAAGGCCCGAGCTCGGAATCGTGCTGACCATCCCGAGCAATGGGCGATGGACAAATTCGCGCAACGCCCGACCATCGTGAAACGTCGGACGCACCTGGCTCACCAGAAAGCTGGCGGCAATCCCCGCGACGAGGGATCCCGCCAGGACACCGGCAAGCAGAATGAGTCTGTTCGGTGCTACCGGCTTCGGGGTCACCCGCGGCGGCTCGATGATCCGGAACTCGGCGCCACCTGCGTCTTCCAGCTTTCCGCTGAGGCTGGCGGTTTCGCGTCGCTGCACCAGCTGCTCCCACTGCCGCTTTTGGATCTCGTAGTCGCGGTTGAGCTGCTTGAGTTCGGTGTCGATTCTCGGCAGCGACTCGGCCATCGCCTTCAGCCGGCTGAGGCCGGCCTCGTATTCGACTACGCGGGCGCGCATCGTATTCAGGTTGGCCTCAGCCTCGTTCAACGCAACCTTGAGCTGCTGCGCCACCATATTGCCGCCGGTGATCGCATCGGGCTTGCCGGCCGCTGCCTTCCTGCGCACCTCGATCTCCCGCTTGCGTTCCTCCTCGATTTGGGCGATGAGGCGCCGGGTGGAGACGACGTCCGGGTGCTGATCGGTGTACTTGCGCAGCAGCTCGTCCGCCTGCCGCTTGAGCACGTCGATGCGGCCATCAAACTCGGGCATCGCGAGCGCCACGTCTGCGGCGGGACCGGCGTCACCCCCGCTGGGGAGCCGATCCGCAGCGAGCTGATCCGCGAGCTGACTTTTGATGCCGTCGCGGGTTTGCTCGGCAATCCGCAACTCGATGCGCGCAGCCTTGATCTGCTCCGCGAGCGTCGACATCTGCGACAGATAGGTCCCGGTGCCCGCCCCGACCAGACCCATGTATTTCAGGCGGAATGCCTGCACGCGATCTTCCGCTTCCGCCAGCTTCCTTTCGTACTCCGCGATCTGCTGGTCCAGAAAGCGGCGCGCGACCTCGGCATCGCTGCGGGAACCGCCAATGCTTTGCTCGATGAACGTGGAAAGCGCGGCCTGCACGACGTCGCGCGCCTTGCGCCCATCCGTCCACCGGAACGCGATGGTGTAGATGTTGTCCCCGCTCGCGACTCGCGATATGGACAACGCGCCGAGGGTGGCGTCGATCAACGCGTCCGCTGGCTGTTGCTCGGCCGTATCAAGGTCGGACTTGCGGATGATCTTGGCGACGTTCGGCCGGGTCAGGAGCGTACGGCTCAAAATGCCGACCTGCTGGCCTGCGTCCGGAATCACCGTCATCCCTGCCAGCAGCGGCCGGAGCAGCGACTGGGTGTCGACGTAGACACGGGCCGAGGCTTCGTACTTGTCGGGCAGGCGGAACACCACCGCGACGCCAATCACGGCGACCATCCAAGCCACCGCGAGGCCGATCCAGCGACGGTGCCAGATGCCCCTCAGGTACTGGAGGAGCTGGTCGATCAGTTGCTGCATGCCGAATGCCTTGAAAGGTTCGAGGGGTTCGCCATGGACGCGCGCACGGAGCGGGCGACCCTCAGAACCAGCTCTGCGGAATCAAGAGGATATCTCCCGGCTTGACGTCGACGTTCGCCGAGATGTCCCCACGCTTGACCAGGTCCTTGAGCCTTACGGCATACTGCTTGCCGCCTTCCGAGGTCCGCAGGATGGTCGCCTTGTTGCCGTCGGCAAAATCGGTCAGCCCCCCCACCACGATCATGAGATCGAGCAGCGTCATGCCTTGGCGATAGGGGAGCGCCTGCGGCTTCGCTGCCTCGCCAACGATGCGGATCTGCTCCGGATAGGGACCGACGAAGCCCCCGACGATCACGGTGACGACGGGATCCCGGACGTATTTAGCCAGCACCTTCTCGATGTCCCGCGCCAGGGTCGTCGGATCCTTGCCGAGCGCGGGCAGGTCCTCGAAGAGGGGCCCGGTGATCTTGCCGTCCGGGCGAACCGTGACCGACATCGAGAGCTCCGGATTCCGCCAAACGGTCACATTGACGCTGTCGAGCGGTCCGATCTTGTAGAGATAATCCGGCGAGGCCGCAATTTCGGGTGCGGGGGGATACGTCGTGGAAGCGCAGCCCGCGAGGACGGATAGTCCGAGCAGTGGCACGAATGTGCTCATCCAACGTTTGAGTCGCAACAGATTGCCTACGCTTTTCATCACAACCCCCCTTGCCTTCAGGAATCAGTGGATTACCGACGACCTTCGACGCCAGCTACTTAGCGTTGCTGCGCCGCATCTATTCTAACCGCTGGCGCGGTGCCAACAAATGTCCGATTGCGACCCTCCGGGGCACCGTCCGGCTGAAAAATGCCCGGAATTTCCCGTTGTGACGCACGCCGCCGCCGTTGGCACATCTCGATTTTCGCCCACGGACGGCGGCAAATGCTGCCATTTCAATGGCCTGCGAATGCGTTGACCGCTTTCACTCGCACGGAGTTTCTTTGATGACGCCAGCGTCAAATGAAGACCTGCTTCGTTGCTGCCGGCAAAACCCCGGCACGAGAAACCTGCCCGCCGCGAGAAACTCGCCTTCGAGCCACAAACCCGAGCCGAAGACTTGCCGGTATATCCGCGCTCTTAGTCCCAACCGTCAATGCTTGCCCGCATCGCTGCGACACTCGCGTGTGCCCATTGTCAAGCACAAAGCGCGCCAGCAACTTCCTCGGTGAAAGGGATGGTCTCTGCCACCATCCCGCCCCCCCCGCTATGCCAAGCTCAGGGCAGACGGCCTAATCTCCCTGGGGATTGCGCACGGACCTGCCCGCTCATGCCTGTCGGATGTACGTCGCAGCGTTCCGTGCAAATATTGGGCTTTGACGATATATGCCGCCTCGCCCCGCTATGCCGCCTCTACCCGCTTCCTGTTCGTCAGGCCAGCGCTTTGCCTTCGGCTTCCTCCAGATTCCCAGTCACCCAGGACACCCTTGCCGTTCGGCTAACACTTCCCCTTGCCGGGTGTGTAGAGGACTTCCACCTCCAAGTACGTGCGCCCTGCCGGGCGCACAAAAAAAAGCCCCGCCGAAGCGGGGCTGATGTTGGGTGCGGAAACGCTTATTGCTTGCGCCGACGCGAGAATCCGAGTCCGGCAAGACCGAGACCGAGCAGCGCGAGCGTGGCGGGTTCCGGAGTTCGATTCGGCGGGGTGGTCGAGTTGTTGAACGAGCCGTTGATCTGGCCGCCCGGGCCCTCGTTTTGTGTATATGCAGCAGACCAGAAGACGGGCGTAGTAGGGTCGTAGGCCAAGCCACACCCAGCAATGCAGCTGATCGTTCCACCGGCCAAAATTCCGAGCGCATTTTGGGTAGGGGAACGACTAGTAACCGTTAGGGTCTCCAGGAAGGTTCCAAGCGAGGTAGTGAACTGCTTCGTGAACTGAGCGCCGACAGTTACCGGCAAGGCTGTGGGGGATAATGTAACAGGGTCACCAGAAATCAGACCGATGTTATTTGCGCCTTGGATGGCGGCGATGAGGTTTGGTGCGCCACTAGTGATGGTCGTCGCGGTCTCGACGTTGTTCGTATCAGCAACAAAGGCGCCGAGCGCGGTGACGTTGAAGACGGCGACGATCGGAACCGCTGACGCCGTCCCGGCGAAGCCCAGACCACCTGCCATTGCCGCAATTCCGAGAACCTTGCTAAGTACTGTGGTGCGCATTGTCTGTTCCTCCGAGTCGGTCAACCTAACTGCCCGCTACTTTCTAAGCAGGCACCGTGCCATGCTTAAAAACAATATATTAAACATATGGTTGCTGTGAACCGCTGATGCGTTGATCTGCTGAATTGTAAAATATTTCGACAAATGGATTCGCGTTTTCCGAGTCTTCACCAATTCCGCTGGACCGGGGACGAGCACGCGCCCGGTAGCCAAGTGTACACAGCCGTCCGAACGTTCTCCTCTCCCGGTCGGTGGCCGCCAAGCGCATCCCGTTCGCGAGGAGTTCGTATACGGCGCAATGACTGACCTGCAGCCCCGCAATAGACGGCACGTAATCGAGCAATTTGCCATCGCCGGATCGGGGCATCCCCGTCGGCGCCTTGATGATTGCGATACCCTGGGCCTCAAATTCCGCGCTTGCGCGGCGCATGTCCACCGCATGCGCGACGAGAACGACGCGGTCGATTCCGGCGTCACGCAGTATCACGGAGGAGTAAATCGCATTTTCGCGGGTGTTGCGTGAATGCGCTTCGGCCCACCGCACGCGGACGCCGAATTCCTGCTCCAGCGAGTCCTGCATCAGCTTCGCCTCTGTCTCTCCACCCAGGACGGATCCGCCGGTCACCAGAACCGGCAACCCGGTGACGCGCGCCACGCGCGCGCCATAGCGAACGCGCTCCAGCGTGAGGTGCCCCAGCGTGTCGCCGCCGTATTCCGCCGCATTCCGGCGGGTACCCCCGCCAAGGATCACCACGGCCTGTGCACTCCTGGCGCGCTCGAAGTCGAGCGGCGGAGCCTTATCGACCGATCGCGTCAGCGCGACCGCCACCAAGGGGACCGACAGCACGAGGAGGAGCAATACACCCCCAGCGGCAAGCATTCGCCCATCAGCGGGACTTCTGGATGAGGTCCAGCAGGTATTTAGCCGGTATCGCATAGGTAATGCCGCTGGGCTGCGTCAACGCGGATTCCTTTGTCCCCTTGACGAAGACCATGTTGATGACGCCAAGTACTTCACCGGTCGCGGCATCGTAGACCGGGCTGCCGCTGTTGCCGGGGTAGGCGGTTGCGTCGAGCTGAAAGACGGGAAAGTAGCCGCTGGTCAGTCGCCGAATCAACTTTGGATCGAGATCCCTCGATTGCTGTTGCGGGATCGCGATGGGCGTGATCGCCGACACCATGCCCCGATGCGTTGCCGGATACGGCCCCAGCACCGCGCCGATCGGAAATCCGGTAAACAGGATCTCCTGACCTTCCTTTACGCCGTCGGAATCGCGCATTCGCAGCGCCGGCAAGGGTTGACCGTCGATCCTGAGCAGCGCGAGATCCGAACCGGCATCGACCGCCAGCTGCCTGGCCTCCCGAAATTGCACCTTGTCGCGCTCGGGTCCTGGAAGGAGAATGCCGAACACTTCCAAATGCGCGGAGTCGAGCGCGCCGGACACTACGTGCGCATTGGTCGCGATGAGCGTGCCGTCGCCAACGGCAAAGCCCGTGCCGCGGAATTGGAACGGCGGGGAACGCAAGCGCTCGTAGGTTCCAACCGCCACGACCGAGCCTTTGACGCGCTCTACGGTGCCGATCACGTCACCGGCGTCCGCGCTGGCGACACACCAACATTGCAGTAGAGCGGCGACGACGGCAATGCTGCCGAGGCGTTCGACGATGACTCGCGGGAACATGGAATTCCCTACCGTGGCCCGGCGTCGGAAGGCGCCAGGAACGGGGACGGTGTCACGATCCGCGCATCATACGGGTGCCAATCGCTGCGGTACAACCGCAGCACCCGCCGGACATATTCACGCGTTTCCACATACGGCGGAATCCCTTGGCTCCGGTCGACAGCGGCTTCACCTGCGTTGTAGGCGGCCGCCGCGAGCGCGACTTGCCCCTGGTAATACGCAAGCAGCCAGCGCAGGTACGCGAGCCCCCCCGCAGATTGTCGGTGATATCGAAGGGATGCTTCACATTGAATCGGGTGGCCGTGCCGGGAATGAGTTGCATCAGCCCGCGCGCGTCCTTGACTGACCGCGCCGTCGGCTCGAAATTCGATTCGACCGCGATGACCGCCAGCGCGAGCCGCGCGTCGACCGCGTATTGCGGCGCGAGTTTGGCGACCTGATCGGCGATCCGTTGCTTCCACGTCGGCATATTCGCAAACGGATCGGGGCCGGGCGGAAGCGATTCCGTGTGCTGCGGCGCGGGTTCCGGTTCGGGCGTGGGCTCCGGCGGTCGCATGCAATCGGGCAGCGAACCGGAGTCGCTGCCAAGGTAGCGCTGCAACTTCTGTGCGGCAGGGTGGCCTGCTGCCGCAGCCCGCGCAAACAGCGCCGCGGCGGCGGCGTCATCGCGCGCCACACCACGACCATTCACGTACATCCAGCCGAGGCTGAACTGGGCCTCGGAGTCGCCATCGCGCGCCGCGTCGCAGTACAGCGTCGCGGCCTTCAGCTGGTCCTTGCGGACGCCTTCGCCATGCTCGTACGCAAGTGCCTCCAGGACAAGAGGCGAAGGCGCGCGGCTTTCCGATTCCGCACCAGTAGCGGGCCCCACGGCGCCCGCAATGGCAAGCGCAAGCCACGCGCACGCGACCCCCAGCCAGGAGTAGCGATTCCCTCGTGGGTGGGTTGCGTCATGTCGCAGTGACGGGTTGCTGCCCAGACAGCCCGGTTGATCGCCTTTGCAATGGCGCAGACTTGACGAGGCGCATCCTCCGTCGGTGTACGCCATCAAAGCCCTTTCAGGAGCGCTTCCGCCTCGGCCCGTTGCGGCGCAGCGGCATCGAGCTTGAGCAGAATCTCGACTTCCTTGCGCGCGGCCGCCTTGTCGTTGACCTCGATAAGAGCTCTTGCCAGATGAAGGCGAATATCCGGGTTCTTCGGCGACAGGTTAACCGCCGCAGTCAATAGCTCGACGGCGCGCTTCACGTCGCCGTTCCGCAGCAGCAGCCACCCGTAGGTATCGATGACCGCGGCATCTTCCGGTGCCAGGGCATAAGCCTTTTCGGCATAATCGACCGCGCCAGGGTCGTTCGTCTCCATCGCAGCCCAAGCCAGATTGTTCAGCACCACCAGGTCATTTGGCCGAAGGGGGAGAATCTCCTTGTAGAGCTTCGCTGCTTCCTTGAAGTTCTTGTCCTGCATGGCCCGCTCGGCGAGATAAACACGCACCGTGGCATCTTTCGGATTGTCCCGAACCCAGTTTGTAACCAAAGCCTGCGCAGCTGCCAGCTTTCCCTGGACCTGCAACACGGCGTGCAATCGGATCACCGTCCAGGCGGCTGGCTGTCGCTTCAAGGCTTCCCGATAGGCGTTGGCAGCCTGGTCCCACTTCTTCTGCGCGGCGTAGACGCCCCCTTCTAGGACAAAACCGGCGGCCTCCTTCGGCAGTTCCTTCTCGATCGCACGCGCCTCAGCCAGCGCGTCGTCGGTTCTGCCCGCAGCGACGTTCACGTTGATGATTTCGGTTCGGACGTCGAGGCTGCCCGGTTTGAGCACCAACGCCCGGCGCAATGTCTGGATCGAGGCGTCGTAATTCTTCGCCACGTAATGCGCCGCGGCAAGGCGCATCAGGGGTTCCAGCGCCGTGGGTTGCATCGCCACGAGTCTTGTGTATGTCGCGATCGCCTGGTTGCCCTCCCCGCCCGCCTGCTGCGCCACCGCCAACAACTCGAGAATCCGAATGTCGCCGGGATTGGCCGCGGCGGCGCCCTGCAGGATGGCAAGCGCGCTCTTCGCGTCACCTTCGCGTAGATGGTAGTTGGCCAGGGCCAGTGTCGCGGTAGCCGACTCCGGACTTGCAGCAACGGCGCGCTCGAGCGTCGCCTTCACGTCTTTGGTCGACACCCCGGTCGCAGCCTGGACGCTGGCGAGCTCGACGATGGCCTCCGCGTTCCCGGGCTGTTTCGCGATGATGGCCTCGAATCGGTTTCGCGCGGCCGCAGGGTTCTTCTCGATGATATCCAGGCGGGCGAGACCGCCCGCTGCCGGGAGGTAATCGAATTGCAGTTCCAGCGCCTTCGCAAAATTGGCGCGCGCATTCCTGTAGTCGCGCATCTCGGCAAGAAGGCTGCCTTTGATGTGGTAGGGCAGCGCGCTGTTGGGCAGTTTCCTTTCCAGCACGCTTGCGGCCTCCAGCGCCTTGTCATACTCCTTTTGACGCAGATGCGCTGCAATCAGCGCGAGGTCGGCCTGATACCCGGTGGCATCGAGCTTGGAGGCCAACTCGAAATCCTTTACAGCGCCGTCCACGTCACCGATGGCGCTTCGCGCCTGCCCCAGCCTGGTTCTCGTCAGGGCGTCCTCCTTGTCGAGCGCCGCAGCGCGCTCGTAATACTGAAACGCCTTCGTCAGATCCTTCGTCGCCAACGCAGTCGCGCCGGCCAGCGCCAACACTTTCGGATCGTTAGGCACCCTGCGCATCGCCGCATCGACGACGACTTGAGCCCTTTCCGGGTGCCCCGCCTCAAGGTAGTTCGAAATCAACAATAGTTGCGCCTCGGTGCTCTGCGGAGACTGGCTGATGGCCCGGCGAAGATACTCGGCGGCCGAGTCAAACGACCGCAACTGATACTGGGCGGCGCCGGCCAGGTACAGGCTCGGAGCATGGTCGGGCACCGCCTTCAACATTTGCTGAACGGCATCCCGGGTCTTGGTGGCATTTCCCTGGCGGAACGCGAGCAGCGCGTCGAGATAGGACAGACGCGGATCCGTCGGGAACGCCTTCCTCATCGCATCGATCTCGGCAGCTGCTTCAACAAGATCGTTTTCCCTGATGCGCAGGAGTACCAGTCCATAGCGCGGTTGGAATTTGTTTGGCTGGGTCTTCACTGCCTGTTCAGCCACCTTAATGGCGCCTTTGGTGTCGTTCTGCAATAGCAGCAGGTCTGCCTTGAAATTCAGGGCGTCGGGAGATGTCGGCGCAGTGGCAAGAACTTCGTCAACGATCTGCATCGCATCCGCAACATTCTGGTTGGAGGCGAGCAGTACTGCCTGGCCGACCCGTGCTCTCGCGTAGCCAGGTTTCGCCTTGAGCGCCGCCTCGAACGCTCCGCGCGCGTCGTCGCTCTGGCCCAAGCCAAAGTACGCGAACCCGAGATCGGTCTTGAGGCTGGCCGCCGCGTCGGGGTCGGCAAGGGTCCTGCCCTTGAACTCGGCGACAACCTCCTTGCCTTGACCCTGCGCAACCATCGCGTGCGCGAGGGTGGCGTACACACCATCCCGAACATAGCCGTACTCCAGGGCCTTGCGCAGTTCCTTCTCCGCCGAAACGTAATCCATGTCCTCGATCAAGGCCTGACCAAAAAGATAACGGGCCTCGGCGTCTTGCGGACGCTTCTGCAGCACGTTGCGCAACTGGATCGCGGACCCCTTGTAATCGCCCTTGGCGAGGAGAGACTTGGCCGAGTCGATCAGCGCCTCCGGCGTCTCCGTTCCGCAACCGGCCAACGCCAAAGCCAGAAGGCCACCAATTGCGACAAACCGCGAGAAACTATTGAGGTTCTTCACGCCATTCCGTCCTTGGGTATCTGTCAAGCGCGCCATCGTCCATCCTGCCCTCAGCTTCGAAGCGCGGCAGAACATCGTACAGCGCCGGGCAAGGGATACCAAGCACAGGCGCCAGCTTGCCATGGCCACCGCTCATCGGGTTCAGTCCCGAAGCAAGGCCCGTTTCGCCACCTGTCGTCTACATGCGTCGAGGCAAGCGCCTCGTCGAGCCGAGGTCCCACCCTCGCTGCCTCGCTGGGTGAGTCTGACCCCGGACCACCCCTATTCAGGAAGTTTCTTTAGGATCTCCTGCGCCTCGGCCCGCTGCTCATCGCTTGCCTCCAGCGTAAACAGCGTCAGGATCTCCCTGCGCGCAGCCGCCTTGTCCGCCGCCGCGAACTGCGCCTTCGCCAAGTGAAGCCGCATTTCGGGGTTCTTGGGTTCTCGGTTGACTGCTGTGGTCAACAACTCGGCCGCCCGTTTCGCCTCGCCCTTCTGCAGCAACAGCCACCCGTAGGTGTCGAGCACGGAGGCATTTTGCGGCGCCAACGCATAAGCTTTCTCGGCGTAGCCGATCGCGTCGGGGTCCTTCGACTCGGCAGCGGCCCAGGCCAGATTGTTGAGCAGCACCGGGTTGTCAGTTTGCGCGGGCAGAATCTGCTTATAGAGCCTCGTCGCCTCCTTGTAGTTCCGTTCGGCCAGCGCCCGTTCGGCGAGGTAGTAAGGCACCACAACGTCCTTCGGGTTCTCCTGTGCCCACTTGGCCGCCAACGCATTGGCATCCGCCTTCTTTCCCTGGTTCTCCAGCACCGTATGCAATCGCGCCACGAGCGCGGGTGATGGCTTGCGCTTCATCGCCTCGCGATAGGCCGCGGCCGCGCGATCCCAGTTCTTCTGCACGAAATAGACGTCGCCTTCGACGGCAAAACCGGCCGCGTCCTGCGGCGACTCCTTCTGGATAGCACGCGCCGCCGCGAGCGCCTCGTCGCTCTTGCCAGCGACGGCCTGAACGTTTGCGATCTCGATTCGTACGTCGAGGGCGCGAGGATTCAGCGCCAGGGCCTTCTGCAAGGTCTGCAGCGTGGCGCCGTAATCCTTGGCCGCGAACTGGAGTGCGGCAAGCTTCACCAGCGGCGCCGGCGCCTTCGGTTGCAGCGTGGCGAGTTTCCTGTACGTCTCGATAGCCTGGTTGTTCTCCCCGGCCTGCTGTTGCGCGAGCGCGAGCAACTCGAGTATCTGGGCGTCGTTGGGGCTGGTCGCTGCGGCTCCCTGCAGCACCGCAAGCGCACCCGTCGCGTCACCGCTGCGGATCTGATAATTGGCCAGCGCCACCTTCGCCGTGACCGACGCCGGATTGGCGGCGACGGCGCGCTCCAGGGTGGCCGTCACCTCCTTCGGCGCAGCGCCGGTGGCCGCCTCGACGCCGGCTAGAGCGGTGATCGCCTCGTCGTTCTTGGGCTGCTTCGCGATGATCGCCTCGAACCGCTTTCGCGCTGCCTCGGGGTTCTTTTCCGCAATGTCCAGACGGGCGAGATTGCGCGCAGCCGGTAGGTAATCGAATTGCAGCTCCAGTGCCTTGGCGAAGCTGGAGCGGGCGTTCTTGTAGTCGTTGTTCGCGCCGTAAACGATGCCCTTGACGTTGTGCGTCAGCGGATTGCTCGGTTGCTTCTTTTCGAGCGTCGCGACGGCCTCCAGCGCCTTGTCGAACTCCTTGCGCTGCAGGTGCGCCACCACCAGCGCGAGGTCGGGCTGGTATCCGGTGGCGTCGAGCTCGGAGGCCGCCTCGAGGTCCTTCATCGCCCGGTCCGCATCACCCATCGCGAGCCGCACCTGCCCCAGCCGGGTTCTCGTCAGCGCGCTTTCCTTGTCGTATACCGAGGCCCGCTCGAAATATTGGGACGCCTTCGCAAGATCGTTGTTCGCCAATGCAGCGGTGCCGGCCAGTGCCAGCACTTTCGGGTCATTCGGCACCCTGCGCAGCGCCAGGTCGAGCAATTCCTGAGCTTTCTCGGGCTGCCCGGCCGCGAGGTAGGTCGAAATCAAGAGCGTCTGCGTTTCAGTGTCCTGCGGATACTGATTCAGCACACGGCGCAGATACTCCACGGCAGAGTCGAACGACCGCAACTGGTAATTGGCCGCACCGGCAAGGAACAGGCTTGGAACATGGTTAGGCGCAGCCTTCAACACTTGCTGAGCGGCGTCCCGGGTCTTGGTAGCGTCTCCTTGCCGAAACGCGAGAAACGCTTCGAGATAGGCAACACGCACATCCGTGGGGAAAGCCTTCCTCATCGCGGCGATTTCGCCGGCTGCGTCATCGAGCTTGCCTGCCCTGATGCGCAGGCTTGCCAGCGCATAGCGCCCTCGGAAGTTGTTTGGCTGAGTCTTGACGATCTGCTCGAGGACCTTGATCGCACCTCCGGTGTCGTTCTGCGCAAGAAGCAGGTCTGCTTTGAGGTTCAAGGCCTCGGGAAGCGTGGGCGCGGCGGCGAGCACTTCTTCCACGATCTTCATTGCGGCCGCAACATCCTGATCGGCCGCGACGAGGATTGCCTCACCGATACGCGCCCTCGCATAGCCTGGCTTCGCCTTGAGCGCCGCCACGAAGGCCGCCCGCGCCGCGTCGCGTTGCCCCGCTTCAAGGTAGGCCTGCCCGAGATCAGTCTTGAGGCCGGCCTCGGCCTCAGGATCGGCAAGGGTTGTGTCCTTGAACTCTGCGACAACTTCCTTAGCTCTGCCCTGCCCCAACATCGCGCGTGCCAGTGCGGGCTGAACGTCGTCTCGGGCGAAGTGGTACTCGATTGCCTTGCGCAATTCCTTCTCGGCCGTAACGTAATCCATCTGCTCGTTCAAGGCTTGCCCGAGAAGATAACGGGCCTCGGCGTTTTCGGGCTGTTTCTGCAGCACGTTTCGCAGCTGGAGGGTGGCCGCCTTGTAGTCTCCCTTAGCGGTGAAAGACTTTGCTGAGTCGATCAGCGCCTCTGGCGATTCCTTCGCGCACCCTGCCAGCGTGAATGCCAGAACCCCAGCCATTGCCAGAAGCCGCGAAAACCTCTTGACGTTCTTCAAGCCATTTCTTCCTTTGGTCTTGGTCATGCAGCGTATTGCCCGAGCTCATCCCGGCCTCGAAGCGCGCCAGAACATCCGTACGATGCCGGGCGAATGACCGCGGGCAGATCTGCCAGCTTGTCACGGTTCCAGATCATCCACCTCATCGCCACGAACATACCCCATTTTACGCATTACCGCCGCGACCTCCCTACGCCGTTGCAATCACCGTGCCAGCCACACCATCCCGGTAGCCGTCGGCACCGGCGCCCTGGCGTTGGTGCCCGCGCGGAAGTACGAAGGCACATGTGCGCTGCAGCCCATTGCCGTCGAGAAGTCACGCTTGACCCGCACCACCATCCCAATGACAATCAGGCTCACGCGGTCAATTTGCCTGTCGATCAAGTAGAATTGGGCGAAAGCCTTAGGGAACGATCACCGGGCGATGTGAACTGGTGGCGTGCCCGGACTCGAATCCCATTGCCGCGACAGGAGTCTCGTGTTCAGAAAGTGCCCGCGCTGCGGGAGCTTCAACGTCCGCCGCTCGGCCCTGCGCAGCAAGGACGGGCCTGCGCCCCAAATGCTCCGGTCGCCGTATCGCTGCCGCGATTGCGGCGAACGGTTTTCGGTTATCGGCCGGAACGTCTATTTCTTCGTCGCCGCAGTCGGCGTTGCAGTCGTTGCGGTGGCCATTGCTCTGCTCGCTTCGGGCGATGGGAATTTTCGTCGCGTTGCACCCGAGCCTGCAGGGTCGGCCGACCCTGATGCCAGAAGCATGATCGCGCGCGCGGAAAGCGGCGAGGTCGCCGCGGCAGTCCAGTTGGCGCAGCTGTACGCAGCCGGTGACGGCATGGCGAAGGATGCCAAGAAGGCGGCGCTGTGGCTGGAGCGCGCCGCGCGGCAGGGCGACCCCGAGGCGCAGTACGAATACGGCATGGCGCTGCGCGAAGGGCGCGGCGCGGTGCAGGACGACGTGCGCGCCCTCGCGTGGCTGCAACAGGCCGCCGATGCCGGCTATGCCAAGGCGCAGTTTGAACTGGGACGGATGTACTTCAACGGAGCCGGCACGCCGGTCGACAAGCTCAAGGCCTACACGTGGCTGAACGTCGCCGCGGCGCAAGCGGCGGCTGGGGCGGCAGCATTGCGCGACGTGGTTCGCGGCCAGTTGTCCGCCGAGGAGGTCGTCAAGGCCCAAGCCGAGGCACGCCGGCTGAGCGAGATCCAGTCGGAGCCGCGGGACAAGGAACAACAGCGTCCAGGACCGGGGCCGTCCGGCCCCGCTACGCAGCCGGAGAAATCGGACAAGGAGCGCTAGCCGATTCCGGCGAGCCGTGCCAGCACCATGCCCCCGGCGTAACCCAATCCGATTGCGAATGCCTCGCCGACGGCGGGTAACGGTCGCCAGCCCGCCACTTCGCGGACGAAGTGCATAGTGAAGTAGAGACCGAGCGAGGTGCCGATGATCCACTGTCCCGCCTGCCGCCCGCCCGGCGGCGCCGAGCGCGAGCCCGGGCCAGGCGGCGGCTGAGGGGATGGTCATTTCGATGCGCGGATCCTTGGAAAGGCGGAAGAATGGGATCCTGTCGGAAGCTCGTCTTATTGAGCTTGACGTATCCGCGTGACATCAGAAGAGTTCAGGTTGCCGCCAGCACGAAGCAATGATGGCGTTCCGCCGCCGGGCCAATTTCAGTTTGCCGAGGGCGGTATGGCGCAACTCGTCGAAATTGTCAGGGCTGAAGCTGGCCAGCGCGTAGCGCTTGAGCCGGCCCAAGCGGCGCCGGGATTCCTCCGTCGAGGACGTTTCTGGCCAGCCCAGGATAGCGTTCTGGTGTCGAAAAATTTTACAACTTGACGCCGCTGAGCCTTGATATGCTTTCTAACCCTTTGGTTTATAAAGCGTGTTTGTGGTTGGCACCTCTCTTGCTATGAGCTTAGTGAGTACGGAACCCAATCAACGAAACATTGAATGAGTGAGTGTTGAGATGACGGCGACGATGGAATTCGGATCAAAGATGGCGAGCGGCGTGTGGACGGTTCTGGCGAGCGCGGTCCTTTTCGGCGCGGGTATGGCACCGGCTCACGCAGTCGCCATCCCCACCCCAACTCAAACCTTCTATTTGACGTCGGACCATTGTACTGATGGCTGCGGGCCGGCCGGCACCACCTTCGGCAAGATCGTCGTCCAGGAGTTCACCGGTCAGCTCGACTTTGCGGTGACCCTTTACGATAATGCTAGTTTCACCAAATCCGCCGGTGCGGCGACCTTTGCTTTCAATCTCGTTGGCAACCCGACCATTACGTACAACAGTGTCACATGTCCGAGTCCGACAAACTGCTTGGGATTGACCCCCGGTTTTTCGATTCTTGACGTGATTGCCACGAACCAACAAGCCGCGGGCGCGTACAAAATGCCCTTGCCGACCAACCCGTTCGAATATGGACTCCGTTTTGACAAGAATCCTCCGACGAACCTCTATACAGGCGAACTGGATTTCTCTATTTCGGCGTCTGGTTTGAGCTTCGCGAGCCTTCAGACAAACAATATCGGTGAATATTTCGCGGTCGATATTTCAAGAACCTACCAGAATGCTGTGAGAACCGGCGTTGTCGACGCGCACCTCGCTCCCTGCACCAGCAACTGCGGCGACGTGCCAGTGCCCGAACCCGGCACCCTTGCGCTGATCGGGCTTGGCCTCGCCGGACTCGCCGCGTCGAGGAAGCGCAAGCAATAACATCTCTCACGCTCCCGCGTGCCTTGACTAGCCCGCCACTCGGCGGGCTTTTTGTTGGCACGCCAAGTGTGGCGCGCATCGCCGTGACTGGTAGTGTCATTCTCGATGTGGTGGCGGGTTTGCTAACTTGAGGGTGAAAATCCCTTCCCCGCCCGGCAGGGGGAAGCGTTAGCCGAACGTCAAGGATGTCCGCAGCAATTCGGAATCTGAACGAAGCTGAACGCACAGCGCTGGCCTGACGAATGGGAACCGAAAAGTGGCGTGCGCCCGCAGGTTGTCCAGAATCCGGAAGGTCGACCGCACGCGTCTCGGATCAGCCGCGCAGGAACACGATCAGTCGCGGCGGCGACAGCGCCCCACAATAGATGATGAAGTGTTGAACAACCTCGCAGCGAATCCCATCACGATTGCTGACCGTGCTCACCGCTGGGTCGGTGGCGGTGAGCATCTGACCATCCGTCAGCTTTTCTCCATCACTTCTGGCTGCCTTGGCCGGTGAGCCCCAGGCTGACGGCACCGGCATTCGTCCCCACCGCAAGCTTCGCCGTCCGCTTGCCGTTTGCCCCGGGCTTGAACACGGGCTGAAGGGTGCAACTCTGGCCGCTCGTCAGCGCCATACCCACGGCACACGTGGTGGTGGCAGGGAAATCGGCGGGATTCGTCCCGCCCGGGGAAATCGAGCTGATGGTCAGCGTGCCACCGCCACTGTTCTTCAACTGCACGCTCTTCGCCGCGCTTGTCGTTCCAACCTTCTGGGTGCCGAAATCGAGTGCGGTCGAGCTCAGAGTCGCCGCCGGGGGAGGCACCGTCGGGGCGGGCGCGGTCGCGGCGCCTTGCGTCACCACGAAAGTGATTCCGCCGACGATCAGGTTGGCGCTGCGCGCGGCACCGGTATTGGCGGCGACGGTGTAGCCGATGGTGGCATTACCGCTGCCGCTGGCGGCGGACGTCAGCGTCAGCCAGGACACGCTGCTGCTGGCGTTCCACGGACAGCCGGCGGTGGTCACGAGACTGGTCGTGCCGCTGCCGCCCCCGGCCACCATGCTGGCGCTGGTCGGCGTCAGGCTGTAGCTGCAGCCGGCCGCCTGATTGACGGTGAAGATCTGCCCGCCAACGGTGAGCGTGCCACTACGCGCGGCGCCGGCGTTGGCCGTCCACGCATAGCTCAGCGTGCCACTGTCGGTGGTACCGGAGCCGGCGGCCACGGTCAGCCAGCTGGCGTTCGATGCCGTGTTCCAGGCGCAGCCGGGGCCTGCGGTCACGCTGAAGGAGCCGCTGCCACTGGCCGCGCCGACGCTGGCGCTGGCAGGCGACAGCGTATAGGTACAGCCACCGGTGGCCGCGGCGCGGAAGTTGGCGACGGTAACCGCATTCTGGTTGTGAACCCTGGCCACGTCCGAGGTCGAAGTAGTCCCCAGCGGATGCAGCGGGTTGCCGTAGCTGAGGTTGGGATTGGAGAAGTAGGCAATGCGGGTACAACTGGTGCCGGCCGCGGCACAGGCGTTGTTGTAGGCCATCACGTCGCGCCAGCCTTCGCTCGCGTCGGTGATGCCGTGGCCATAGGCATAGGGCGAGGTGCTGCCGTCGGCGTAGGGATCGTGCAGCGCGCCAAAGTTATGGCCGAGCTCGTGCGGGAAGCTGTAATTGCCCGAGGCGCAGGCGCGATTGACCACACTGAAGGCGGAACCGGCGCCGGGCCCAATCCAACCATAGCCGCAATATTGGCTGCTTTCGACAAACATGCTCACCAGATCGGCGCCGTAAGTATTGCGCAGCCCCGCCACCGTGGCGTTGCCTGTGAGCCAGTTGAGATCGGTGGGGTAGTCACCGCTCTCGCCATAATTGACCTGCTCGGCACGGACCAGCCGCAGGCGGGTAGTAATGCCGCTGTTGGCGTAGACCGCATTGGCGGTATCCACCGCCTGTTGAATCTGGGCCCCGATGCCGGCCCCGGCCGCGGCCGCGGTCTGGTTGCTGTAGACCACCATCACGTCGATGGTGGCCCCGCTATCCGCCGCCGCCGTGGCCGTGGTCGCGCTGCTGGCGAAGCTATCCCCGGCAGACGACGTCTTGCCGGAGGCTTGCTGCGGGCGCAGGTTATCCGTGCCCGGCGGGTGATCGGGCGGAAAGCCATTGGGGTCCAGCTGGCGGAGCTTGGGCACCCCATCCGGCCCCGACTGGATCTGGTAGAGCCCGCCCGGCTGCGACGCGTCATCGACCAGCACAATCGTCCCGGCCAGCTGCCCGCCGACCACGCTCAGCGTCACCCGGCTCTTGTTGTAGCCCTGGACCTTGCCGTGCCAGGTGTAGTTGCCAGCGCCGCGCTGCTCGACCCGCTGCAGGTCGAGGGTCATGATGGCACCATCGAACAGCTCGACCCCGACTTGGGGCGGCAGGTTGCCGGACCGCGGATCGAGGTACTGGAGCTGCAGGGCGACCGGCTTCTGCCGCAGCACCGCCCGCTCCTGGTTCTGCGCCTGGGCCGCCGTCGCCTTGCCGTTGGCTGCCGCGGTCACCGCCATCGGCAGCGGACCCGCCGCCTGCGCTGGCGCCCCGCCCAACAGGCCCAACGTCAGCAGCGCCAGCAGGCCGCGCCGCCAAGCGGCGCCCCACACCGAGCCCACGCGTGTGGACGCCGTACCGCGGCCCGTAAACGGCGTTGCGTTGAAGGAAGGGGTTGTACGTTGCCGTTTCATCGATGCGCTCCTGAAGGGCCTCCGGGACGAGACTACGGAGCGAATCGACGGGCGTTTAGCGGCGCGCCACCACCCGGCGGACAACGCCCGGGTGTCGCACGCCCTATCGCTTTGCAGAACGGAGGGCCTGACCAACGCCCCACCGTCCCAGTCCGGCAATCCCGCTGTCGTAGGACCACTGGTCCCTTAGACCGGTGACTTTGCGCCCCCAGCTTTCACTGGGTTTGCCCTTTACAGACTCCTAACCAACCCTCATGACAAACGCATGGGTAAATGACAATTGCATAGATATAACGGCTTGCCGGGCGGTGTCAAGTCTTTTTTGTCTCCAGCCCAGCGCCGGTGTGCGGAATTGCGCAATTCACCCGGCCCCCCTTCTGCCCGGGACCCGTCGCTGGAGCGACGGATTGATCTGCGCGACCGGTGTGAATGCTTTCCCCCGCGGTCGTGAAATCGGGCGCCGCGCCCCCGGCCCAAGATTCCGTCACCCCTTGGCACAATCCGCCCCGAAGTTAGGGTGTAACCTTTGCCGGTCGTCCGTCGTCACGGACCGGCACTCCCGGCGTCAGGAACTGTCGGCGTGTCGAGGACGTTCGTGATCGACGTGCGCCCGGCGCGCATCGGGTGCGCTGCTCGGGTTCTCGGCAGATCAAGCGGCAGGTTGCCGGAAGAAAACAGGAGGATGCGGAAATGCAAAGTCTGTTGCTGTGGATCGGTCGCCTCGCCGGATTTCTTGGGGTGTTGCTCGTCATCGTCGCCGCGCTTCGCCGCGCCAGCGGAGCGTTCTTTCTCGGCACCTTCCAGATCGGGACGGTGCTGCAGGGCGGCGTTGCGGTGATGGTGCTTGGTTGCCTGGCCTACCTGATCCTCGTGGTGGAATACCGGCGCCCATGAGGCTCGGCCGGGTCCTCAGCCACCCTTGGCTTCGGGCAACAAATGCAGGCTTGCCCCGCAAGCGATGCGAACGACGGCCGGCCCGCCGCCCGCGGGGCATCACCCGCGCCACCCGAAGTCGAGGTGGTGATCGAGATTCCGCGGGGCAGCTTTCTCAAACGCGGTTCCACCGGCCACATCGATTTCATCTCGCCCCTGCCGTGCCCGTTCAACTACGGCTCCGTGCCCGACTTGTTGGGACTTGAAGGGGATTTGCTCGACGCGCTGGTGCTGGGACCTCGCCTGCCCGTCGGCACCCGGATCCGGGTCAAGGCGTGGGGAGCAGTGACGTTGACGGACCGCGGCATGACGGACGACAAACTGGTCTGCGGAATCCACGCTCCTGACCCGGCGCAGCGCCGAAGGCTGCTGCGCTTCTTCCACTTCTACGCGAAGTGCAAGGCGCTGCTCAACGTTTGGCGCCGCCGTCCCGGGCGCAATGCGTGCGACGGCTGGTGCGAGGCCGCGCAGGCGCTCGCCCGCGCCCGGCCGCGGGACGACAGGTGGCACGGACCGCCGGTGGAATTCTGATCGGCCGCTATTTTCCGATGCAGGCGCCCGATAGCCGGCGCCAGCCAACTCGTTGGTTGCTTGCCAGCGACGAGCATTGCGAGGCGAGTCATCCGAACTGAATGGAACTTGCGCGCGGCAGCCGCGATGAGCAGCTTGGATCCGAGTGGTATAGTCTCCGCAAGGCGAAATGCGAAGCAACAGGCACAGAGAATGAAACGATCAAGCTGGCTATCGGTGGTAGCGGTCCTTCTCATCGGAGGCATTGCACTGCCGCGTTTGGCGCAGGCCGACTTCGAGGTCGCCGGTCCGGACGGGCGGCGCATCTTCCTGAAGGATGATGGTACCTGGCACTACCTGGAAGCAATGGGTAACGATCAGGCCAACGCCAAGCCTGTGGAGGGCGGCGAGGCGGTCTTGTCCCTGGAACGCAAGACAGAACGCGGAAACAGTTGTCGCTTCGTAGTTCGACTGGTCAACGATCTGCCCTATGAGATCAAGAGTCTCGTGCCCTATTATTCGGTGTTTCGCGCGAACGGCGTGATCTACGATACCGTGTCTGCGCCTTCCTCGTTTACGGGATTGAAGCCCGGCGACAAACAGAACCGGGAATTCGAGGTCACAGGAATCGGCTGTGCGGACATCGTGCGGGTGCAGGTCGTTGGAGGAGACAAATGCGTCATGGGCGACTTGGACAAGTTCGCCGACGGCACAGGAAAGTGCATGGCGCGGGTGCGTGTCGTGGGGAGCGATCTGGTGCGATTCGAGAAATAGTCGATGCTCCGGCGCTGTGGCGTCCACCAGAACGCCGGACGTTCGATTTTCTTCAAGAGAATCCAACGACGGTCGGCCACCACCTTTGCTGATAGCATCATGCCAAGCTATCGACGAGTCGGCAGAGGAGGCCGCGCCTGCCGGCGACGATCGACAGATTCGAGAAGGGCTAAAACCCCAAGCTTGATCCGCGTCGTTTGAGGTTCGGCAGGTCAATACATGATGTCTGACCCCGCCGCGAGGTTGTAAGATGAGCGTGGAAGCCGAAAAAGTCGAGATTCATCGCGGGCTGAAGGGCGTGGTCTTCGACCGCTCCGCCGTCTGCTTCATCGACGGGCGCGCGGGCGAATTGTCGCTACCGCGGCTATTCGATCCACGACCTGGCGGAACGCTCGACGTTACGAGGAGACCTGCTACCTGCTCGCTCCACGGCGAGCTGCCCACGACGACGCAGCTTGCGGCCTTCGACGCCCAGCTGAAGGCCGCCCGCGCGCTGCCCGCGCCGATCCGCGACATCATCGGCGCGGTGAAGACCGCGCACCCGATGGACGTGCTGCGCACGGCGGTCTCGGCGCTGGCCGCGTTCGATCCCGACGTCGCCGACAATTCGCGCGAAGCCACGCTGCGCAAGTGCATCCGGCTCACCGCGCAGGTGCCGATGATCGTCGCGGCGCACGAGCACATCCGCAACGGCCGCGCGCCGGTCGCGCCCGACGCGTGGCCTCGGGCACGCCGCCAATTTCCTCACATGCTCAAGGGGACCGCCCCGAGCGCCGACGCGGCGCGGCTGATGGACACCGACATGATCCTGCACGCCGAGCACGGCTCGAACGCGTCGTCGTTCACCGCGCGCGTGGTCGCCGGCACCGAGGCGAACCTGCACGCCGCCGTCACGGCGGCCATCGCGGCGCTGTCCGGCCCGGCCCACGGCGGCGCCGCCGAGAACGTGATGCTCATGGCGCAGGAGATCGGCGACGCCGTCGAAGGCCGCCGACTACGTGAAGGCGAAGCGCGCGAACAAGGAGGCGGTGATGGGCTTCGGCCATCGCGTCTACCGCGCCGAGGACCCGCGCGCCCGCCACATGCGCGCCGGCGTCGAGCGGCTCTCGCGCGAGATGGGCCAGCCGCAGTGGTACCAGATCCTCGAGGCGCTGGTCGAGGCGATGAAGCCCTACGCGCGCCACGGCGTGAACGTGAACGTCGATTTCTACGCCGGCGTCGTCTACTACCTCAACGGCATCCCGCAGGACCTGTTCGTGCCGATCTTCGCCGCCGGCCGCGTGCCGGGCTGGGCCGTGCAGGTGCAGGAGCAGATGGAGAACAACATCCTGATCCGGCCGCTCACGCTCTACAACGGCCCCGAGCCGCGCGACTACGTGCCGATCGACGCGCGCTGAGCGCGCGTTTCGGGAGCGCTCGCGAGCGCGAGCACGATCGCCGCAGTGGCGACGATGTCGTCGACGCTCGCGCCGCGCGACAGGTCGCGCGAGCGGGCGCGCGAAGCCCTGCAGCACCGGCCCGATCGCCTGGGCGCCGCCGAGGTGCTGGACGAGCTTGTAGGCGATGTTGCCGGCATCGAGATCGGGGAAGATCAGCACGTTCGCCCGGCCCGCGACCGCGCCGACGTCCTTCAGCTTCTTCGCCGCCACCGCCGGAACGAGCGCCGCGTCCGCCTGCAGTTCGCCGTCGATCGCCAGCGACGGCGCGCGGCCGCGCGCAAGCTCGACCGCGTGCGCGACCTTGTCGACGTGCGCGTGCTGGCGCTGCCCTTGGTCGAGAACGACAGCAGCGCGACCCGCGGCTCCTCGCCCAGCAGCGCGGCGACAGGTCTGCGCCGACGCGAGCGCGATGTCGGCCAGCTGCTCGGCCGACAGGGTCGGCATTCACCGCGCAGTCGGCGTAGACGAGCACGCGATCCGGAAACACCATCAGGAAGAAGCTCGACGGCGTCGCGATGCCGGCGGCGAGCCCGACCGTCATCATTGCCGCCTCGATCACGCGCGCCGTCGGATGCGCGGCACCGGCCACCATCGCGTCGGCATCGCCGGCCTTCACCATCAGGCCGGCATGAAAGAGCGGCTTGGCGGCGAGGCGCAGCGCCACCTTCGGATTGGCCTCCGGACGGCCCTCCCGGTAGAGCGCCGCATAGCGTCTCCAGCCGATCGCCCGCCTCGAGGCCGCTCGAGCACGATCGGCTCGGCCAGGCCTTCGTCGCGCAACCGCCGGGCGGCGGCGACGATCCGCTCGTCCTCGCCTTCGGGGAACACGACCCGCAGGCCGCGGCCGCGGATCCGCGCGAAGCAGGCGTCGAGGATGCTCATCGCGACGGCCGGGCGGCAGCAGCGCCGGCCATGCCTCAGTTCATGTTCCAGCCGTGGCTGGCGACGATCGATTGCCCCGTCAGCGCATGGCTGCGGAACGCCGCGAGGAACACGGCCACGTCCGCGATGTCGTCGACGGTCGTGAATTCGCCATCCACCGTGGGCCGCAGCAGCACGTCGCGGACCACGGCATCCTCGCTGATCCCGAGCTCCTTCGCCAGCTGCGGCAGCTGCCGCTCGACGAGCGGCGTGCGCACGTAACCGGGGCAGATCAGGTTGGCGCGCACGCCATGCGGCGCCCCCTCCTTGGCGACGACGCGGCACAATCCGAGCAGGCCGTGCTTGGCCGCCACGTACGCGCCCTTCTTCACCGACGCCTCCAGCGAGTGCACGGACCCCATCAACAGGATGGCCCCGCCTCGCCCCTGCGCGATCATGTGCCGCAGGCACGCCTGTGTGGTCAGGAACCCGCCGTCGAGATGGATGGCGAGGACGCGGCGCCAGTTCTCGAAGGACAGTTCGGCGATCAGGTCGAGGTGCTGGACCCCGGCGTTGCTCACCAGGATATCCACGCCCCCCAGCGCAGCCGCCGCCCCGTCCACGCCCTGGCGCACGTCGGCCTCGCTCGTCACGTCCATGCGCACCGCGATCGCCCGGGACCCCGTCGCGGCGAGCTCCTGCGCCGTGCGTTGCGCGCCGGCGAGATCGACATCGGCGATGCACACCGCCGCGCCTTCCCGCGCGAAGGCGCGGGCAATGGCCGCCCCGATACCGCCGGCGGCACCGGTCACGATGGCCGTCCTTCCCTCGAGCTGCATCGTCACCTCACTGTCGAATCGTCCTCGCGCGGGGTCGTCAGAGAAACAGCAGCACCGCCGACATCGACGCGAGCAGGACCAGCGTGAACCGGCGGAACCTCCTCTCGTCGAAGCGCGGGAACAGCAGGATCCCCAGCTTGAGCCCGCCATAGTAGAACGGCGCGAGGATCAGCGTCGACTGCAGCGCGGCGATGTGGAGCGCACCGCGGTACCCGAGGACCGCGAGCGTCATGACCGAGATCGCGGCCACGACCAGGGTCAGGTTGGCCCGGGTGACGGCGATCGGATCGGGGCCGCTGAGCAGGTAGAGGAGGATCGGCGGGCCGCCGATGCCGGTGGCGCCGACGAGCACGCCGCTGCCCGCCCCCACCGCGACGGAGGTGATGCTTCGCTGCGGCCCGGTGAAGCGCAGGCCTCGCAGCAGCACCAGCGAGAACACGATCACGATGCCCGAGATCCAGCGGCGCAGGACCTGCGGCTCGGTGCCGACCAGCAGCGCGACCCCCAGCGGCACGCCTGCGGCCGCCGCCACGCAGATCGGAACGACGAGCCTGGGCCGCGAGATGCGCAGCGCCGCGCGGAGCATGGGTGCCGCAACGACGGACTCGAGCACCAGCGCGGCCGGCACCGCAAGCTGGGGCCCGAGCACGAAGGACAAGGGCGGGGTCATCACCAGCGAGCCGCCGAAGCCGGTGATGCCGCGAAACACGCCGCCTGCCAGCGCGATGACGGCCGTGACGACGATGAGGTGCCACTCCATCGGGCGGGCGAGTCGCGCGTCGAGCCGGCGCTGATCAGGTCTTGAGGAAACCGCCGTCGACGGCGACCTAGGTCTCGACTTCGAACTCGTCGTGGATCAGGTCGCGGATCTCGTGCTTCAGCGCGATGAACCGCGGATCGGCCTCGTCCCGCGGCCGCGGCAGGTCGACCTCGATGTTGGCCTTGACGCGGCCCGGCCGCCGGGTCAGCACGATGATGCGGTCGGAGAGCATGATCGCCTCCTCGATGGTGTGCGTGACCAGCACCACGGTCTTGTCCCGCGAGTCGTCTGCTCGGCAAGGATGCCGGCCCATCTCGTCCTGCATCAGCGCGCGGTTCTGCGCGTCGAGCGCGGCGAACGGCTCGTCCATCAGCAGCACCTTCGGGTCTGACCGCCAGCGCGCGGGCGATCGACACGCGCTGCCTCATGCCGCCCGACAGCTGGTGCGGGTAGCGGCTGCTCGAAGCCGGCGAGGCCCACCAGCCGCGATGTTGCTGCGCGACGATCTCCGCGCGCTCGGCCGCGGGCACGCTTCTTCATCTCCAGGCCGAAGGCGATGTTGTCGCGCCACCGTCATCCAGGGAAACAGCGCGTAGTCCTGGAAGATCATCGGTCCGCTGCCAGCGCCGGCTTGCCCACCGGCTTGCCGTCGACCAGGATGCTCGCCCGCGGTCGGCTCCTCGAAGCCGGCCATGATCGTCAGCAGCGTCGTCTTGCCGCAGCCGCTGTGGCCGAGGATCGAGCAGAACTCGTGGTCCTGCGACGTGGAAGCTGACGTCGTCGCAGCGCGCAGCACCGGCTCGTCGCTCGCGCTGTGCCCGGGATAGAGCTTGCAGATGTTCGCCGTCACGATCGTGGACATCGTCGATTCCTCTCGCTTGCGGTTCGGGACGAGCGCTTGCTGCCGACCATGGCACGGGACCACGGCAGCATGCGCCGCATCGCCACCCGGATGCACGCGGTCGATCAGCGAGGCCGACGAGGCCGATCGTCGCCATGCCGACGATGACGTAGTCGGTGCGCAGCACGGTGCGCGCGTCGTTGATGAGGAAGCCCAGGCCCGAGTTGGCGCCGACCAGCTCGGCCGCCACCAGCGCCATCCAGCCGACGCCGAGGCCGACGCGGATGCCGGTGACGATCTGCGGCAGCGCGGCCTTGCAGCACCACGCGCCACAGGATCTCGCCATTCGCTCGCGCCGAGGCAGCGCGCGGCGCGGATCGAGGTTGGGCTCGATGCCCTTCACGCCGGTGATCGTGTTGATGCAGGATCGGGAAGAAGATGCCGAGGAAGATGATGAACTGGTTCTGCGTGTCGCCGATGCCGAACCAGAGGATCGACAGCGGGATCCAGGCGAGCGGCGGGCATCGGCCGCAGCATCTCGACCAGCGGGTCGACCTGGTCGTTCGACCGCCTTCCACCAGCCCATCGCGATGCCGAGCGGGATCGACGAGGCTGGCCCACAGGAAGGCGACCATCTCGCGCTTCAGCTGTCGCGCAGGTGGCGCAGCAGCTCGCCCGAGCTGATCAGCTCCCAGGCGGCGCGGAATATCGCCGTAGGGCGGCGGCAGCAGCGTGCGCGTGGTGTCGTCCAGCACGCGCATGCTGACGTACTGCCAGACCACGAGGACGACGGCGAGCAGGCCCAGATTCCCGAGCTGGCCCAGCACCCGGCGCGCGAGCGTTGGCGGCCGGGGCGCCGCTGCGGCACGGTGGCCGGCGGCGGCGCGCCCGGGCGCCAGCGCGCAGCGAAGCGTCGTCCATCGCGATCAGGCGGACGCCGCCGCGATCGCGCGGCGCACGCACGGGCAACAGCGGACGGCCGCGCTCAAGGCTTGTAGGTCTTGCCGGCGAAGGTCCAGGCCTTGGCCAGGTCGCCCTTCTCCGGGAACGGCCTGCGGCGTCTTGGTGTTGATCGGGGTCGAGTACTCCGGGTACGGCAGCTTGTCGAGCGGACGCCCTTCCAGTCCGGCGGGCAGGAACGGCGGCTGCTTGGGCACGGCCCAGCCGAGCTTGGCGAAGGTCTTCTCCATGAAGCGCGCGTCGACCGCCTGCGCGAAATCCTTCGCCTTCGAGCGGGCGCGTGATGCGCTTCTGCTCGATAGCAGCCACTTGAAGATCGGCTCGTTGGCCTCGCCCCAGAACTCGGCCGTGCGGATACATGTAGGTCGGCTTGTACAGCGGTGTTGTAGGCCTTGATCTGCTGCAGCAGGAGTCGCCTTCGAGAAATTCTTGAGGTTCGGGTCCTCGGCCATCAGGTCGGCCGCCTTCTCGGGGTTGAGCCGCGTCCAGAGCGTCGCCTCGACGAACGCGTCGGATAGGCCTGGACCACGTCGGGCACGTTGTCGACCAGCTCCTGAGCGCACGTAGAAGTTGCCCTCGTAGATGTTGTACGGGTAGCTCGAGTCGATGATGCGGCCGTTCTTGCGCTCCTCCACGATCATCGTCGGCGTCGGATCCCAGGGCACGACGCCGGCGATGCCCTTGGGCATCGCCATCTGCTCGCCCGGCGGCATGTTCTTCAGGATCACGTCCTTGCCGATCTCGATGCCGTGCATCATGCGTGGCCATCTGGAAATAGAACTCGGCCGACGAGCCCGGTGACGATGCCGCACGGTCGGCGGCGGGTTGCTGGCCCTTGAGGTCCTTCAGGCTCTTCAGCGGCGAGTCGTTGCGGCACGACCATCGCGTGCATCAGGTTGGGGCTCACGATCGCCGATCGCCTTGACCGGGATCTTCTTGTCGATGAGCGACGTGAACGGGAAGTTGCCGCCGTTGCCCACCTGGAAGCGCGCCGAGACCATGACCTCGTTGATCGCCGGGCCGGACGGAAAGCCTGCCACTTCGCTCGACGCCGCGCTTCTCCAGCAGACCCTGGCGGTCCATCACGATGTTGATCGTGTTCTGGCCCGACCACGGCGGCTGGAACGCGACCGACAGCGGCCACCAGCCCTTGTCCTTGAGCCATTGCACCGACTTGTCCGAGACGCTCTCGTAGGGCTGCGGCCAGCCCCACTCGGTGCTCGTCTGCGCCGAGGCAAGCCCGGCAGTGGCGAGCAGAAGCGCTCCCGCGGCCGCCGCGATCGACTTGCGCAGCGCATGCACTGCACATCCCTTCAGTATCATCGTTGCCTCCTCCTTGGTGTAAGCACACTGCACTGGCGTCAGCCGCCGCGCTCTTGCCCGCCCTGTCCGGGCATCCCGCGCGGACGCGCGGCCGCCCGGCTGCCCGCTGCCAGTTACACCGACACCGTCATCTCGGTGCCGGCAAAGCGAATCTTCGCATGCATCAGTTCCGCGTCCGAGCCGAGATAGCGTATCAGTTCGTGCAACGGCGATGTCCTGAATTCGTATTCCGGCGCCGGCTTGGCGAGCGGCCGCAGCAGCGTCCGGATCGTAGAACGCCGCCAGCAGAAGGTCTTCATCGCTGGCCGCGGCGCCCAGCTCGCCGCGCAGGCGCGGCAACCAGGGATCGATGCGCTCGGCGGGTGCGCTCGTCGGCCAGGTCGCTGTGGACGAATGTTGGCGCGCTCGAGGAACGCGTCCGCGGGCGGCGCCGCCAGCGTGCCGTAGTGGCCCAGCGCGTACTTGCGCACCTCGTCGGGAATGGTCCGGTAGCGCTCGCCCTGCACGACGTTGAGCACCGCCTGGGTCACGATGTACTGCGCGAAGGGGCTCACCACGATTGGATAGCCGAGGTCGCGGCGCACCTGCGCCGCTTCCTCCAGGATTTCCGGCAGCCGGTGCTCCAGCTTCATCGTCTGCAGCTGGAAGCGCAGGTTGGAGATCATGCCGCCGGGAATCTGGTGCTCGTAGAGCGCGGGGTCGTAGCGCGCGACCTTGCCGCGCGGCTTGCCCTCGCGCTCGCAGAGCCAGCCGAAATAGCCCGAGACCTCGGCCAGCGCGTCGCGGTCGACGCCGGTGCGCCGGCCCAGGCCGCGTGCGATCGCCTCGATCTCCTCGGTCGCCGGCAGCGAGGCGCCGTTGGCGAGCGGCTCCACCGCGGTGTGGCCGAAGCGGAAGCCGCTCTCGATCGCGATCCGGTAGACCTCGGGCGCCAGCGCCGACTGGCAGTGCGAGTGCAGCTGCAGCGGAATGCGCCCCGCCGCCTTCACCAACGCGGGAAACAGCGTGCGCGCGCGCTCGGGGGTGAGGAGGCCCGTGGGATCCTTGACCGACATGAAGTCCGCGCGCAGCGCGCCAAGCTCCTTCGCGCGGGCGACGTAATAGGCATCGGTGTGCACGGGACTCAGCGTGTAGGTCATCATCGCGTTGACCTTCATGCCGGCGGCGTGCCCCGAGCGCACCGACGACGCGATGTTGCGGTTGTCGTTGAGCGCGTCGTAGACGGTCAGCACCGACAACCCGCGCTTGGCGAGCACCTGCGAGTTGAGCTCGACGATGTCGTCGGGAAAGAGCTCGAACGTGTACAGGCTCTGTCCGCGGGTAAGGCCGTCGCACGGCGTGGCGAGGCGGCCGCACAGCAGGCCGACACGCTCCCACGGGTTCTCGTGCAGGTAGCGCACGCACACGTCGAACACGGCGCCGCCCAGGATGTTGACGTAGGCGTAGCCCACCCGGTCGATCGCGGCGAGAATCGGCGTCATCATCGCGGTCGTCATGCGCGTCGACCACAGGCACTGGTGGGCGTCGCGCAGCGTGACGTCGATGAACCCGAAGGGATCGCCGCCGGCTTTCGGCACGCCCCGCGTGCGCGTTGCGCGCTCGCTCATCTCGGCTCGACGACCAGCAGCACCTGGCCGAACTCGACCGGCTCGCCGTCCTCGACCAGGATGTGAGCCACGACCCCGCGGGTGCCGGCGGGGAGCGAATTCATCAGCTTCATCACCTCGATGATGCACACCGTCGTGTCCTCGGCCACCTCCTCGCCGACGGCGACGAACGGCGGCGCGCCCGGCCCCGGCGCGCGGTAGAACGTGCCGACCATCGGCGACTTGACCGGCACACAATGCTCCGGATAGCCAAGCTCCGCCGAGCGGTGCGGCCCGTCGCCGCCCGACGCCGGTCCCGCCGCCTCGCCGCCGAGATCCCCGCCGGCGGCGTGGCCGGCGCGCGGACCCGCCGGGCCCGCCCCGGCCGGCAATTGCGACGCCGGTTGGGTCGATGGCGTCGCGGGCGGGCGCGGCGCGCCCGGGCGCTGGCGCTTCATCTCGAGCTCGATCTCGCCGACCTTCAGGCGGAACTCGCTGAACTGCGAGGACGCCTTGACCAGCTCGACGATCTGCAGCAGATCCTGGTAGGTCAGCCTGTCGTTGTTCATCGCTGATGCGCCTTGACGATTGCCGACATCGGCCGGTTGTGACCGCCGGTGATGCCGCCGGTCCGCGCCGCTAGCGCCTGGCCGCCGTCGACTTGTATTTCTCGAGGTGCCGCACGGGCAACGCCAGCGCGTCGCGCCGGAACGGGTCGCCCAGCTCGCGCGTCACCATCATCTCGAGGATGGTGGTCTTGCCCTCGCCCTGCGCCCTGGCCGCCGCGCGCAGCGCCGGGCCGACGTCGCCGAGCCGGTCGATCGTCACGCCCTCGGCGCCCATCGCCCGCGCCACCGCCGCCCACGAGGGCTGCTTGTCGAGGTTCACGCCGACGAAGCGGTTCTCGTAGAAGTCGACGTGGTTCTTCTTCTCCGCGCCCCACTGCCCGTTGTTGAACACGACCGCAGTCACCGCGATGTTCTCGCGCACGCAGGTCTGGATCTCGCCGAAGCTCATGCCCCACGCGCCGTCGCCGACGTAGGCGATCGCCGGACGGTCGGGCGCCGCCACCTTGGCGCCGACGATGGTCGGGAACGCGTAGCCGCAGTTGCCGAAGCTCATCGCCGCGAACATCGAGCGCGGCCGGTTGAAGCGCAGGTACGAGTTCGACACCGAGCAGATGTTGCCGATGTCGGTGGAGACCATCGCGCCCTCCGGCATCGCCTTCTCCAGCTCGCGCAGCATCTGCCGCGGGTGCATGTGCGCGGAGCCCTTCGCCACCTCGATCGACCAGGCGTCCTTCTCGTGCGCCCAGCCGTCGAGCTCGGCTTCCCACGCCGCCTTCGCCGCCTTCACCTCGGCCAGGCGCGCGTCGCGATTGGCGTGACACGCCAGCGCCTTGCCGGCGAGCCGCGCCATCAGCGCCTGCGCCGCGGCCCGGGCATCGCCGCAGATGCCCACCGAAATCTGCTTGACCAGCCCGAGCATCTTCGCGTCGGCGTCAACCTGGATGATCTTCGCCTGCTTCGGCCAGTAATCCATCCCGTACTGCGGCAGCGTGCCGAACGGCCCCAGGCGGGTGCCCAGCGCCAGCACCACGTCGGCCTTCGCGATCAGCTTCATCGCCGCCTGCGAGCCCTGGTAGCCGAGCGGGCCGCACCACAGCGGGTGGCCCGCCGGGAACGAATCGTTGTGCAGGTAGCTGTTGCACACCGGCGCCTGCAGCAGCTCCGCCAGCGCCACCGCCTCGGCGCCGCCGTTGGCCATGATGACCCCGCCGCCGGCCAGGATCACCGGGAACTTCGCCGCCGCCAGCAGCGCCGCCGCCTCGTCGAGGCTCTTCTCGCCGCCCGCGCCGCGCTCGATCACCATCGGCCGCGGAATCTCGCACTCGATGTCGCCGTAGAAGAAGTCGCGCGGGATGTTGAGCTGGGTCGGCCCCAGCTCGAGGTGGGCGCGGTCGAACGCGCGCGCGGTGAGCTCGGCCATCCGCGCGCGGTTGTTCACGTGCGCCTGATACTTGGTGATCTTCGAGAAGATCGGCAGCTGCTCGGTCTCCTGGAAGCCGCCGAGGCCGATGGTCGCGCTGCCCGTCTCCGGCGTGATCACCACCACCGGCGAATGCGCCCAGTACGCCGCCGCGGTCGACGTGACGAAGTTCGTGATCCCGGGGCCGTTCTGGGCGATGCACACGCCGTGGCGGCCGGACACCCGCGCGTAGCCGTCCGCCATGTGGCCGCCGCCCTGCTCGTGCGCGACCGAGATGAAGCGGATACCCGCGAGCGGGAAGAGATCGAGCGCGTCCATGTACGCCGAGCCGACGATGCCGAAGACGTCCTTGACGCCGTTGGCGACGAGCGTCTCGACGAACGCCTCCGACGCGGTCATCTTCTGCCGGCCGACGACGGCCAGCGGCATTTCGACGGGCTTGTTCATGGGGGCTCCTCCTGCGATCGTGAATTGTGCAGCCCGGCGTTGCGCGACGCGAAACCCGGGTGGTTCGGGCCATGGCCGCGGTTGCCCCGGGTTTCGCTGCGCGCAACGCCGGGCTACGCGTCCGGACGCGCCATCCGGGGCGCAGCGCCACCTCGCCGCGAATGCTTGCACGGCGCCGGGGCAATTGCAATAATGGAACGATCGATTTCACTCAGCGGAATCTCGTCGCGATGCAGGACCCTCCCCGGCTGCCGCCTTCGTCGACGCTGCGCGCGTTCGCCCTGATCGAGCTGATCGCCGGGGCGCCCGCGGCGACGAGCCTCGACGAGCTCACCCAGCACAGCGGGCTGCCGAAGCCGACGGTGTTTCGGATCCTCGCTCTGCTCATCCGCGGCGGCCTCGTCTCGCGCGAGTCGATCGGCAAGCGCTACGTCGTCGGACCGCGCCTGTCGCGCATGGCGCTGCAGGTGCAGCTCCACTCCCCTGCGCGCGCGTGGCGGCATTCGATCCTCGTGCGGCTGGTCGCCGAGATCGGCGAGACCTGCAATTTGACGATGCTCGATGGCGACGAGGTGGTCTACCTCGATCGCGTCGAGACGTCCTCGCCGGTGCGCCTGCACATGGACGCCGGCTCGCGCGTGCCGTTGCACTGCACCGCCAGCGGCAAGCTGTTCCTCGCGCAGATGACGCCGGCGCAGGTGCGCCGGGTGCTGGGCGCGGGGCCGCTCGCGCGCCACACGGACCGGACGATCACCGCCGTCGACGCCCTCGAAAAAGCGCTGAAGAAAGTGCGCGCCGAGGGCGTGGGATCGGATGTCGGCGAGTACCTCGAAGGATCCGTCTGTCTCGCGGTTCCGATCACCGACCGCGACGGCCGCGTCTGCGCCGCGGTGGCGCTGCACGGGCCGGCGCCACGGATGACGCTCAAGAAGGGCATCGAGTGCCTGCCGTCGCTGCGCCGCGCCGCGGCGGCGCTCGCCGAGACTTTCGACGGCGAGCGCGATCCCGCGCGCGGACCGGGGGGGCCTCGCCGGCGTCCGTCCGGGCACGTCGCCGCCCTTTCCTGAACCGGACATACCATCGGCACGCACACCCGGAGACCTTCGTGACCCAACCCGTCATCATCACCGTCGCCATCACCGGCGCGCTCCCCCGCAAGAAGGACAACCCCGCGGTGCCGGTCACGCCGGCCGAGCAGATCGAGTCGACGCACGAGGCCTTCGAGGCCGGCGCATCGCTGGTGCACATCCACGTCCGCAATCCCGACGAGTCGCCGGGCTCCGACCCCGCGCTGTTCGCCGAGGTGCAGGAAGGGGTGCGCAAGCACTGCCCGGGGATGATCGTTCAATTCTCGACGGGCGGTCGCGGCCGCGACCAGTCGGCGCGGGGCGCCATGCTCCATCTGCGGCCCGACATGGCGTCCCTCGCCACCGGCTCGGTGAACTTCCCCACCAACATCTACGAGAATCCACCGGATTTCGTCGAGGGCCTCGCGAGGACGATGCAGGAGTACGGGATCAAGCCGGAAATCGAGGTGTTCGACCTTGCGATGCTCTACAACGCGGCCAACCTCGTGAAGAAGGGGCTGCTAGCGAGCCCGCCGCACGTCCAGTTCGTCCTGGGCGTGCCCAACGCGATGCCGGCGCGCCGCACGATCTTCGACTTCCTGCGCTCGGAGATCGCCGACGTGCTGCCCGGCGCAACTTGGGTGGCGGCGGGCACCGGGCGGTTCCAATGGGAGGTGAACCAGTGGTGCCTCGAGACGGGCGGGCACTGCCGCACCGGGCTGGAGGACAACACGCGGTTCGACCAGACGCGGCTCGCCGCGAGCAACGCCGAGCTCGTGCGCAAGATCGTCGACGCGTGCGACCGGTACGACCGCCGTCCGGCGACGGCGGGTGAGGCGCGCGCGATCCTCGGCTTGCCGGGCGTGAACTGACCCGGCCGCCACCCGGGTGCAGCCTCCCGGGGCGCCGATCGTGCCGCGTTCCTGCTAGAATGCAGCCTTGAAGCCGCCTGGCCGCCCCCTTGGCCGTGCCGCCGGCGGCCCCCTTCGAATTGAAGAAAGGCCCGGTTATGACACCGCGAACGCACCCGGAGACCCGTTGACCGAGTAGCGAGTTCGCACGCCCGGCGTTGTTGCCTGTTTCCAGGAAAAGTGCGGCTCGTCCGCACTTTTTTTGCCTTTGGAGTTCGCCATGCCCGACATCCGCCTGCCCGACGGTTCCACCAAGCACTTCGACGCGCCCGTCACCGTCGCCGAGGTCGCCGCGTCCATCGGCGCCGGCCTCGCCAAGGCGGCGCTCGCCGCCAAAGTGGACGGCAAGCTCGTCGACACGTCGCACGAGATCGACCGCGACGTCGACCTCGCTATCGTCACCGCCAAGGACCCCGAGGGCCTCGAGGTGCTGCGCCACTCGACCGCGCACCTGCTTGCCTACGCGGTGAAGGAGCTCTTTCCCGACGCGCAGGTGACCATCGGCCCGGTGATCGAGGACGGCTTCTACTACGATTTCTCGTACAAGCGCCCGTTCACGCCCGACGACCTCGCGGCGATCGAGGCGAAGATGGGCGAGCTCGCGAAGAAGGACGAGCCCGTCACCCGCAAGCTGATGCCGCGCGACGCCGCGGTCGCGTACTTCAAGGGCATCGGCGAGCACTACAAGGCCGAGATCATCGCGTCGATTCCCTCCGACGGAGGACATCTCGCTCTACGCCGAAGGTGCGTTCACCGACCTCTGCCGCGGCCCGCACGTGCCGTCGACCGGGAAGCTGCGCGTGTTCAAGCTGACCAAGCTCGCCGGCGCCTACTGGCGCGGCGACTCGAAGAACGAGATGCTGCAGCGAATCTACGGCACCGCGTGGGCGAAGAAGGAGGACCTCGACGCCTACCTGCTGCGCATCGAGGAGGCCGAGAAGCGCGACCACCGCAAGCTGGGCCGCGCGCTCGACCTCTTCCACCTGCAGGACGAGGCGCCGGGGATGATCTTCTGGCACCCGAAGGGCTGGTCGGTCTGGCAGCAGGTCGAGCAGTACATGCGCCGCGTCTACCAGGACAACGGCTACCAGGAAGTGAAGTGCCCGCAGATCCTCGAGCGCACGCTGTGGGAGAAGTCCGGCCACTGGGAGAACTACAAGGAGAACATGTTCACCACGGAGTCGGAGAAGCACGACTACGCGATCAAGCCGATGAACTGCCCCGGCCACGTGCAGGTGTTCAACTCCGACCTGCGCAGCTACCGCGACCTCCCGCTTGCGCTACGGCGAGTTCGGCGCGTGCCACAGGAACGAGCCCTCCGGCGCGCTGCACGGCATCATGCGCGTGCGCGCCTTCACCCAGGACGACGGCCACATCTTCTGCACCGCGGACCAGATCCAGCCTGAAGTCACCGACTTCAACAAGCTGTCGATGGCGGTCTACCGCGACTTCGGCTTCACCGACGTGCGCACCAAGCTGGCGCTGCGGCCGGACAAGCGCATCGGCAGCGACGAGACCTGGGACCGCGCCGAATCCGCGCTGCGCGAGGCGCTGCGCGCCTGCGGCTCCGAATGGGACGAGCTGCCGGGCGAAGGGGCGTTCTACGGCCCCAAGATCGAATACCACCTGAAGGACTCGATCGGCCGCTCCTGGCAGTGCGGGACCATGCAGGTCGATTTCTCGATGCCGCAGCGCCTCGGCGCCGAATTCGTCGACGAGGACAACACCCGCAAGACCCCGGTGATGCTGCACCGGGCGATCGTCGGGTCGCTGGAGCGCTTCATCGGGATCCTGATCGAGAACCACGCCGGCGCCCTGCCGCTGTGGCTGGCGCCGGTCCAGGGGGTGGTCCTCACCATCACCGACCGCCAGGACGCCTACGCGGCCGAGGTGGTCCGGCGGCTCAAGGCCGCCGGATTCCGGGCGCTGGCCGATTTGCGTAATGAGAAAATAACCTATAAAATTCGAGAACATAGCCTGCAAAAGCTGCCGTACCAGTTCATCGTCGGCGACAAGGAAATGCAGGCTGATTCGGTAGCCGTGCGAACCCGTGACGGCAAGGATCTGGGGGCGATGCCCCTGGAGGCCTTGATTGCGCGCCTCTTGGAAGAGGTCGCAGCCCGGCGCTGAGGCGACTCTTTGCCGAGGCAACGGGCCCTGATGCGGGGGCACGGTTTGTTTTTTATCAACGTGGAGAATTCGCGATAGCCCAGGACAAAGCACCACGGATCAACGCCGAGATCAATTCCCCGGAGATCCGTCTGGTTGGCGTGGAAGGTGAGCAGCTCGGTATCGTGCCCTTGGCCGAAGCAGTGGCCAAGGCTGAGGCGGCGGAACTCGACCTGGTCGAGATCGCCCCGACGGCCAAGCCCCCGGTTTGCCGGATCATGGATTACGGCAAGTTCAAGTACCGCGAGGCGAAGAAGCAGCACGAAGCCAAGCTCAAGCTGAAGCAGATCCAGGTCAAGGAGGTGAAGTTCCGGCCCTCGACCGACGAAGGCGACTACCTGATCAAGCTGCGCAACCTGATCCGCTTCCTGGGAGAAGGCGACAAGGCGAAGATCACGTTGCGCTTCCGCGGCCGCGAGATGGCGCACCAGGAGTTCGGGATCCGCCTGCTGGAACGCATCCGCAACGACCTCGAGCCGCACAGCGTGGTCGAGTCCTGGCCTCGGCTGGAAGGCCGGCAGATGGTGATGCTGCTGGCGCCGAAGAAGGTAGCACCGAAAGTGCAGCACACGAAGCCCGAAGCCGGTACAAAAGTCTCTCCGCCGGAGAGCACCGCCGTGGGCAGCAAATAAGGGACGAAGTCATGCCCAAGATGAAGACCAAGAGCGGAGCGAAGAAACGCTTCCGCGTGCGGGGAAGCGGGAGCATCAAGCGCTCCATGGCGTTCAAGCGCCACATCCTCACCAAGAAGACCACCAAGAACAAGCGGCACCTGCGCGGCACCGCCGAGATCCATAGCACCAACATGGATTCGGTCAAGGCCATGCTGCCCTACGCATAAGGAGCGACCATGCCTCGAGTAAAACGTGGTGTGACCGCCCGCGCGCGGCACAAGAAGGTCCTGGCGAAGGCCAAGGGGTTCCGCGGCCGCCGCAATGCCGTGTACCGGATCGCGAAGGAAGCGGTCATGAAGGCCGGCCAGTACGCCTATCGCGACCGCCGGAACAAGAAGCGCGAATTCCGCGGGCTGTGGATCGCGCGGATCAACGCCGCCGCGCGCGAACTCGGCATGACCTACAGCGTATTCATGAACGGCCTCAAGAAAGCCGAGATCGACATCGACCGCAAGGTGCTGGCCGATCTGGCCGTTTTCGACAAGGCCGCGTTTTCGAAGATCGCGGAACAGGCCAAAGCCTCTCTGGCCTGATCAGGCGAAACCCGGGAGGGAGGCGAACCGCCTCCCTCCCGCACGCTCAACAGCCGCCCCGTGCGGCTTTTTTGTTGTTTTTTCCTGGTACGTTAGCGTTCGCGCCCATTCTCGCGCCTCCACTGCGCGCGCGTGCACCATTGCCTCAGAGTCGCACCTGGATGTACCAGTAGTCGCGCAATCTCAGCAGATCAAGCTTGACGGCTTGGGGAAATCCCTGCCGCCCGCCACGGCGGTCGATGAGCAGTTCGTCGAAATATAACGGGCATCCGATGCGATTTTTCCAAAGCATCGCGATGAGATTGACGATTCGCGGGTAGTGCGTCGCGAGCGCGCCGGGAAACATCGCGGGCGGCAGAAGGTCGATCCATTCCTCGGTATCCGGCAGCAGATACTCCACTGGCGGTGGCTTACGATGCGACGACCAATTGGGCGGCCCGACAGATGCGTCACTCACAGCGTTTTTCCGGCGTGCTCATGCCACGCTCCTGATCTCCGTCCTCCGGCCTCTGGACTCCGGACTTGGAACACCATTCACCCAGGGACTCGGAACTGTATACAACAACTATAGCACCGCCGCGCGCGTCGATTCTGCGCGGGTCAAAGTGGCGCGCGCTGGAGGTTGATCTGCCAAGCTGGGCTGCTGGCGAGACTCGCACCCGCGCGCGGCAGGACGCGCTAGAGCGCCAACTGCGGCACCACGATCGCCAGAAACACGACCAGGCAAATCGTCGCGACAATGAGATCGAACTTCAGATTTTCGGGTGTTCGTTTCATCGGGACTGACTACGGCTGCGGCTCGATGCCGGCGAGCCCGTCCTGGTAGCCGCGCATGACTTCGGCGTATTCCGGACTGTCCTCGAACACGAGCCACCGCGGGTACTCGTTTCGATCACCGGGCTGCCCGACGCGGTAGTGCTGGCGCAAACCCTCAAGATAACCGCGCCTGTAGTCGTCGTTGACGGCCGCTGTCGCAGATGGGCGCGCCGGCTTCGCGCGGCGCCGAATCTCGTCAAGGATGGTCAACATGGCGTTGGCTCCTAAGTCAGGAGGAGACCCCCGCAACCTACGCCCGCATTCTGAAAATTCGCTGAATGCGGACCTGCCTGCGCATGGCTCTGACTCGCCGGACGCGCTACCGCAGTGGGGCGGCAACCGTCTGGTGCGCCGCGTCGAGCCACCGGATCCGGATCGGGGATGCTGAGAATCGCGGCCGACGGATGATGCAGACCCGCATTCGGGTACTGCCTGGCGCGCGGGTCGGTATAATTGCGAGTTCGCCAATGGCGCAACGTCGGGAGCAAGCAAAGAGGTAAGTCCGGCGTTACCCCCGGAAGAACACAGAATTCCCCTATGAAATCGCGATCTTGCGGGTGGGAGTGATCCGCCTCCCTTTCTTTTCGTATGAACGAACTCGAACGCATCATCGACGCCGCGCTCGCCGAATTCTCGGCGTGCACCGACCCGGCTGCGCTGGAGAACAGCAAGGCGCGCTATCTCGGCAAGGCCGGGGCGCTGACGGAGCAGCTCAAGTCGCTCGGCAAGCTGTCCGCGGCCGAGCGCCCGGCAGCGGGCGCCCGGATCAACGAGGCCAAGGGCCGGCTCGAGGCTGCGCTCGACGCCCGGCGCGAGGCGCTGGCAGAGTCGCGCCTCGCCGCGCAGCTCGCCGCCGATGCGCTCGACGTGTCGCTGCCGGGCCGCGGCTGCGGCACCGGCGGACTGCATCCGATCACCCGCACGCTCGAGCGCATGGAAGCATTGTTCCGCTCGCTCGGCTTCGAGGTCGCCGACGGCCCCGAGATCGAGGACGACTTCCACAACTTCACCGCGCTCAACACGCCGGAGAACCATCCTGCGCGCTCGATGCACGACACCTTCTACGTCGAAGGCGGCCACGTGCTGCGCACGCACACCTCGCCGATCCAGGTGCGCTGGATGGAAACGCACGCGCCGCCGATCAAGATCATCGCGCCGGGCCGCGTCTACCGCGTCGACAGCGACGCCACGCATTCGCCGATGTTCCACCAGGTCGAGGGCCTGTGGATCGACGAGCACGTGTCGTTCGCCGATCTCAAGGGTGTGGTCACCGAGTTCCTGCGCCATTTCTTCGAGCGCGACGACCTGAAGGTGCGCTTTCGCCCGTCGTTCTTCCCGTTCACGGAGCCGTCGGCCGAGATCGACATGAGCTTCGGCGACGGCTGGCTGGAGATCGCCGGCGCGGGACAGGTGCACCCGAACGTGCTCACCGCCGTCGGCATCGATCCCGAGCGCTACCAGGGCTTCGCGTTCGGCATGGGCCCCGACCGCCTGACGATGCTGCGCTACGGCGTCAACGACCTGCGGGCGTTCTACGAGAACGACCTCGCCTTCCTGAAGCAGTTCGCGTGAGGGGATGAAGCGATGAAATTCTCCGAACGCTGGCTGCGCACGCTCGCCGATCCGGCGCTGGACACCGCGGGCCTGTGCGAAAAGCTCACGATGAGCGGCCTCGAAGTCGAGGAGGCCGTGCCGGCCGCGCCGCCCTTCTCCGGCGTGGTCGTCGCGAGGATCACCGCTGTCGCGCCGCATCCGAACGCCGACCGCCTGCGCGTGTGCAGCGTCGACGCCGGCACGGGGTCGACGCTGTCGATCGTGTGCGGCGCGCCCAATGCCGCGGCGGGCATGAAGGTCCCCTGCGCATTGGCCGGCGCGAAGCTCCCCGGCGGCTTCGCCATCAAGGTCACGACGATGCGCGGGGTCGAATCGCAGGGGATGCTGTGCTCGGCCAAGGAGCTCGGCATCGCCGACGACGCCTCCGGCCTGCTCGCGCTCCCGGACGACGCCGCCGTCGGCGCCAACCTGCGCGACGCGCTGGCGCTCGACGACACGCTGATCACGCTGAAGTTGACGCCCAATCGCGCCGATTGCCTGTCGCTGCTGGGCATCGCCCGCGACGTCGCCGCGATCACCGGCGCGCCGCTGACGCCCCCCGCGCTGGCGCCGGTCGCGGTGACGTCGAAGGCGCAGCGCACGGTCCGCATCGAAGACCCCGAGGCCTGCCCGCGCTTCGCCGGCCGCACGATCGAGGGCATCGACCCGAAGGCGCCCACGCCTGCCTGGATGAAGGAGCGCCTCGAGCGCTGCGGCATCCGCTCGATCTCCGCCGTGGTCGACATCACGAACTACGTGATGCTGGAGCTGGGCCAGCCGCTGCACGCCTACGACGACCGGCTGCTCGAAGGCGCGCTGGTCGTGCGCTTCGCCGACACCGGCGAAAAGCTGACGCTGTTGAACGGCCAGATCCTGGACCTCGAGCCCGACCTGCTGCTGGTCTGCGACGAGCACAAGCCGCTGGGTCTCGCCGGCATCATGGGCGGCGAGCACTCGGGAATCAGCGACAGCACGACCACCGTCTATCTCGAAGGCGCCTTTTGGAATCCGGCCATCATCCAGGGCAAGATGCGGCGCCTGGGCTTCATGAGCGACGCCGGCTACCGCTTCGAGCGCGGGGTGGATTTCGGCGGCTGCGCCGTCGGCGTCGAGCGCGCGACGCAGCTGATCCTCGACGTCTGCGGCGGCCGGGCCGGACCGCTCGGCGACCTCGTGAGCGACCTGCCGCCGCGCGCTGCAGTGCGCGTTCGCACGCGCGCGCGTGGCGCGGCTGCTGGGCGTCGCCATTCCCGTCGATGCCATCGCGGCCATTTTCGACCGGCTCGGTCTCGCCTACGGCGCCACGGCGACGACTTCGAGGTCACGCCGCCCTCCTTCCGCTTCGATCTCGCGATCGAGGAGGACTTCGTGGAGGAGATCGCGCGGCTACACGGCTACGATGCGATCCCCGCTGCACCCGCCGCGCACGTGCAGGCGATGCTCCCCGACCCCGAGCGGGCCCTGAGCCCGCATGCGCTCAAGCGCCGGCTCACCCACCGCGACTGGCAGGAAGCGATCACGTTCAGCTACGTGAGCTCCGCGTGGGAGGCCGCGCTCTTTCCGGACCGCAGCGCCGACGCCGCGCCGATCTCGGTGCTGAACCCGATCGCCAGTCATCTCGACGTGATGCGCACCACGCTCTGGGGCGGACTCATCAACGTGCTGGCCACCAACCTCGCGCGCAAGCAGGAGCGCGTGCGCGTGTTCGAGACCGGCCGCTGCTTCCTGCGCGCCGGCCAGGGCTGCGAACAGCCGCTGCGCATCGGGGGACTGGCCTACGGCGACGCGCTGCCCGAGCAGTGGGGCATCGCCCAAGCGCGCGGTCGACCTGTTCGACGTCAAGGGCGACCTCGCGGCGCTCGCCGCGCCGCGCGGGCTGACGACACAGCGCGGCGAACACCCCGCGCTGCACCCCGGCCGCGCCGCGCGCGTCCTGGTCGACGACATTGACATCGGGTGGCTCGGCGAGCTCCATCCGCGCCTCGCCCGCCACTTTGCGCTCCCGCGCGCGCCGGTGGTCTTCGAGCTCGACCTCGCCGCGCTGCTCGTCCGCCCGATGCCGGTCGCCGCACCGGTGTCGAAGCTGCCGATGGCCCGCCGCGACCTCGCCGTGGTCATCGACGAAAACGTGCCGGCGCAGGACGTGATCGCGGCGCTGGAGGCGGCGCGGCTGCCGCGGGTAGAGGCGGTGCGCCTGTTCGACGTCTACCGCGGCCCCGGTATCGCGCCAGGCAAGAAAAGCCTTGCGATTCTGGTGCTTATGCAGGATACTGAACGTACTTTGACCGACCCGGAAATCGACGCGGCGCTGGCGCAGTTGCTGCGAATTCTCGTGGATCGATTCTCTGCCACGCTTCGCCAGTAGGCGCCACGATGACGCTGACCAAAGCCGAACTCGCCGATCTTCTCTTCGAGCAGCTCGGCCTCAACAAGCGCGAAGCCAAGGACATGGTCGAGCGCTTTTTCGAGGAGATCCGCATCGCCCTCGAAGCCGGCGACAGCGTCAAGCTGTCCGGGTTCGGCAATTTCCAGCTGCGCGAAAAGCCGCAGCGTCCGGGACGCAACCCCAAGACCGGGGAGGAAATCCCCATCACCGCACGGCGCGTGGTCACCTTCCACGCCAGCCAGAAACTGAAGGCCATGGTCGAAGCCGCGAACCATGCCGGAACACAGCCGACCTAAGGCCGATCTCCCGCCGATCCCCGCCAAGCGGTATTTCACCATCGGCGAGGTCAGTGACCTCTGTGCGGTCAAGCCGCACGTGCTTCGCTATTGGGAGCAGGAATTCTCGCAGCTGAAGCCCGTGAAGCGCCGCGGCAACCGGCGCTATTACCAGCACCACGAGGTGCTGCTCATCCGGCGCATCCGCGACCTCCTGTACGAACAAGGCTTCACCATCAACGGCGCGCGGCATCGCCTCGAAAGCGATGCCGGCCCCGTGGCCGCGCGCGTCGAGGCCGCTGCCGCGGCGCCTGCGGCGGCGCCCGATCCCCGCAAGAGCGAAGCGCCCGCGTCGCTCTCCGATGCCGAATTGCGTCGACAGCTCGAGGAAATACGCGCGCTGTTAGATCGGGGGCGCTGAACCGGCTATAATTTCAGCTTCACGTCGGGGCGTAGCGCAGCCTGGTAGCGCACCTGCATGGGGTGCAGGGGGTCGGAAGTTCGAATCTTCTCGCCCCGACCAATAAATCAAACACTTACAGGCCGGCGACCCCGGCCTTAAGTATTTCTGGCGGCCTCCTAGGCCACGGCCAGGCCACAAAATCGGGCCTGGCGCTCGGCGTGGCCGCGGACCGTTCAGGCGTCCTAAACCGGCACGCGATCGCGCCGAAGGGTCCGCTCCCTGCGCGCGCGGGCGCGAGGCTTCAGGCAAATATTCCTGCAGGAATATCGCCGCAGCGATACGCCGTCGGCCATCTCCCGCGCCCAGCCGGAACTGATGACAGCCGCGCCAGATCAACGCGCCGTGCGCTGCACGGGATGCGGATGCGCGTGGGTAGCCCGGCGGCGCACCGGATGCGTCCTGCGCGATCCTGCGCCGGCAGGCGCACACAGGTCGCGAAGTCGCCGGCATGGGTCCGCGGTCGGAAAGTTTAGGCGGCCTGTGCGCGTCCTGCAGCGGTCGGAATCGCCGGATCAGACCAGCCGCACCAGCAACGCGAGCGCGGCCAGCGCGAGACAGCCGGCGACGATCAGCACGGCGACGCGGGCGCGCTGGATCGGATCAAGTGAAGATGGCCGAGTGCCGCTCACGCGCCCGGATCGGCCCGCGCGCCCGCAGATTTAGCGCGCCCGGATTGCACGTCGGTTCGCCATTCGGCGCAGGCAGCACCGATGCCCGGATCGGCGTTGCTGGCGTCGAGCCAGGTCTGCCCTTGCAAAATAAGTTTGCCGTCGATCGCTCGCGCTTTCCAAAGCACGGCGCCCGTGCGCGATGCAGTACGCACTCGATCGCCGCGGCGCAGCGTGTCGCCCTCGATCAGCGCCGCCGCTTCGCCGAGATGATGCAGCAGCACCGGGCCCGCGGCAGCGACGTCGGCGTGGTTTAGGCTGCGTTGCATCAGGCGGGCGATCGTGTGCCGCGTGACCCGCAGCGGAAACTCGCTCACGGTGAGCCCGCCATGCCCGCGCGCGTACCGAATAGCAATCCGCAGGGGCGTCAATCCTTCGCCGGCCTGGTCAGCGTCGAGCGCGATCCACAGCGCGCGGGCCCGGCTGCCGGCTGCCCGGTCGATTTGCTCGACCAGCAACAGGTCGCCGTAATGGCGCCGCAGCGCGCGGGACGCATCCTTGACGCCCTTTCCGTGTAGCCGCGCGTACAACGCCGCGCTTCGGTCGTGCAGCGCGTCGATACCGGCCCGCGCGGCGCCGTGCGCTAGGCCGGAATCATTCGGCGCGATGCGAACGTCAGGCGGAGCGTGCATTTCACGCGGCTTTGCCGAGGCGCAGCACCTCGCGCGGGCCGCGGCCAAGTTTCACCAGCACGCGGTCCCGCTCGGCGACAACAGCAGCGTCGACGGCTGCGCGATCGGTCGGGCTTTGCAGCGTGGCCCGGCCGGAGCCGAGCGCCGCCGCAGCGTCCCGCGGATCGAGCGCCAGCACGGTGCCCGCTTCGACGCGCGCGCCGTGCATCATCATCGGGCGCGTGCAAACTACCTTGATCGTCGCCATGTCAGGTAATCGCCGTCGCGGCGTTGAATGCCGTCGCGTGCGAAATTCCAACATCGCAGCTAACGAGGCAACGCATTTGCACAGCGCCGGTCTTGAATAGGGCCGGATCATCCGGGTTAATTTGGACTTCGATCCCGGGCCCCCACATTGCGAGCAGCAATTCGGGCCACGCTCCACAGAGCAAGGTCGCCGATGGCATATCCGTCGTAACGTAGCCCGGCTGCCCGGCGATCCGGCCGTTTTGCCAGACCATGCCCGCGCCCCCGGTGGTTGAGACATCGCGCGCCGAGAGCAGCGTACGCACCGCGGGCGTGGCAACGAACGAAACCACGGCGTCATCGGCGTTGGCCTCGGCGACGGACTGCTGCATGGCGAGCACATCCGCGTAGTCCAATGCCGTGCCCGACGTGGCGCCGATCCCGGTGGTGTTCAACAGGCCCAGCGGTTCCGCCGATCCGGCGCCGTTCAGCACGCCATGGTCAATCGCGGTGCCGATCGTGCGTAGCAGTTCGCGGCGAATGTACGGCTCGGTTTGCGTACTTTGCGTCAGCAACAGCCGGCTAATGGTGACGAGCGCACCGGCTGTGTTTGGCACGAGCGGTAGCTGCACCAACGTCGGCGAGCTTGCCGTAACGGTCGCGGTTTCGGTATTGAGCCAGTAGGGGGTCACGTTGGCCGAAGTTTTCGGGAACAAGGCATTGCCCCGCAGGCCCGGCACAACGCTGATGCCAGCACGGACGCTAACGGACCACGGGCGCAGCGTGTCGATCGCGTCGAGCACGTCCGTTTGCATCAGATAGCCCGCGCTGGAGCTCACGCTCGCGTCGCGCTTCTGCGTAGCCAGCGCGCCCCACGGGACAACGGGCCGATTCAGGTCGAAGGACAGCCCCGCGGCGCGCGCCGCTTCGGTGCAGACTTCGTGCTCCACGCCGTCGCGCAAGCCGCGGTTATCGACGCACTGCGCGATCAGGCGGGTAAGGGAAAATTGCGCCTTCGTTTCGGCCAGAATCTTGCGGGTGTAATCGGAAACACGTTCAAGCGCCATCATCTTCCCCGGTTGGTTGCGCGGATGTTCCGATTACAACCCGCCGCCGTTGCGAGGTCACGCGCCGGCGCGGGTTTCTCGCTCAGGAAAGTCTCGCCGATCATCCACGTCGCGCCGTCGCGGTCGGAGCCGACGCATTGCACTAGCAGGCCGGCGACGTGCACACCCAGCGCGCGAGCAAACAGCTTGCCGAGCCGGCGCGTTGCGCCCGCGTCGAGCGGCCCCAGGGCGGCCCGCAGCGTGCGCGCCTCGGGCGTCGGCAGCGTGGCGTGCTCGACGAGCTCGGCAATCGCAAACACGCGCCCGCCGACGGCGCCGCGGATCGCCGGCAGGAGCCGCGCGAGCGTGGCGAAATCCACCGCGGCAAGCCGGGGAACGCGAAGGCAGGCCACTTCCGAGCGCAGCGCCCGCAATTCCGCAAGGATCGCCGCGGCGTCGCCGTCGGTCATTGCAAGTTCCGTGTCGCCAGTTCGGCGCGATCGAGTGCCGGGCCGAGATCCGCGGCGAGGGCGTCTACCCGCGCGACGGCGTGCGCAATCAACTCCTGCAGCGCCGCCGGGGTGAGCTCTCCGGCTTTCGCCAGACGGGAAATCTCGGCGTTCAGGTCATCGGCGATCGCCGTGACGCGCTGGCGGCATTCTGCGATAGCGGCCTCGGCCGCGGCCCGCGTCGTGTAGCGCGTCACACCCGCGCCCCCCGCTCGGCGTCGGCCGCACGCAGCGCGGCAATGGCCGCATCCTCGGCCGCGCGCTCCTCGCGGAAACGCGTTGCGTGCGGCTCGGGCGCCTCGGCGTTGCACTCTGCCGACAGGCGATCGAGCAGCGGGCGAAGTTCAGCTTCGAGCGCCGCCTGCACATCGTACGGATCGCGAATGTTCACCAACCGCGGAGGCAAGGTGCTCAGCAGATTCCACGTCTGCCGGATGTGCCCGCCGACGACGGCGCAAACGCGCGGCCAGACCTGCATGGGGTCGGTGTGCACTTCCTCCGCTTGTGCCAGGTAGAGCTCGGCGTGCAGCGCAGCGGCCCGCAGCTTGCGCTCTTTCCAAACGTCGGCGCCGGTCACGCTGCGGTGCGCGATGAACGCCTGGACGTTCGCGCCCAGCGGGTATTTCTTGCCCTCGCGGGTCAGGATGCCTTCACCCACCAACTGCCGGATGCGGGCGGGCGTGACGCCTAAGACCCGGCCGAGTTCAGCAGAGGAGAGCAGAGAGTCGGCAGCATCCGGCATCGGGGCGCACCTTTTCGGTTAGCGAAAACGAGTTTCAAAAACTTGCTGCCTGGCCCACCCACGAGGTCGGAACAACCCGCTCGACCCACCCCTCAGGAGGGAGCCGCGACGTTTTATGGAAGGCGGTCACGAGCGCGCCTCGCACTTCACGGCTCCCTCCTGAAGGGTCCCCATCGTCGGGTCGTTCGCGCCGTGGCCCCTCGGCCATGTTCCACGCCCCAAACTGAATCTCGGCCGGCTGCTGGCGGGTGCTCATGCCCGGCCTCGGGGTGCGTCGCCGTTGTCGCCCTCGGCTGCTGGCGGGATTGGCTGCAGCTGCACCTCGGTCGCCCGCCCGCGCTCCCGCGTCACGATCGCGAGCCCGAGCCGTTCGAGCTCGGCGAGCCCGCGCTGCGCCAGGCGCTTACTCAGACCAAAGGCGGCGAAGAAGTCGCGGGCCAGGCGCGGGGACAGTCCCATGCGCGTGCGGGTGTGCAGGGCCAGCCATACCCGCAGCGCCGCCGGCACGCGGAATTGATTGAGCAAGCGTGCCGGGATTGGGCCGGGAATGAATAGCTCTTGCTTGTCCCGAAAGGATCGGCGAGTACGTTTGGCCTTAGTGAGAGTTAACGGTTGAGTTACCCGAAACTCCTCAATGTCGAATCTATGCACCATAGTTATCTATACCCATTAATAGAGACATATATATTTAGGAGATAGAGGATAAGAACGGTGCGTACTCTACGGGTCCAAATTGGCACGCTAGAGTACGCACCCCGGCGGGCTCGAAGTCCGGTAGCGTGTCCGCTTCGGGCTCGGTTCCGGTGTGCTCCCGCTGCCGTTCGAGCAGCGTCAACACCCGCTCGAACATGACCGCGCCGCGCTCATCCCGGTAGCGTTCGCCGGGTTGCACGATCGTCGCATCGGAGCGGCAGCGGCGGCCGGCGCCGAGCACGAGCTCGGAGGCGCGGCCCATGTGCTCTTGCAGCTGCGCGACGGCCTCGGCGATCGAGTCGGCCGGCGCTTCGAGCAGCAGGGCGTCGTGTACCGGGGCGCAGATTTTGAGCCCGGCCTCGGTGGCGAAGATGCACGCGAGCCGCAGCATCTCGGCGCCGTTCGCCTGCATCGGGAAATTCCGCAGCGTGCGCGGGTTGTCGCCGGCCCGGATCGCCAGCGGCCAGCCAAACACGCTCGACGCCTGGCCGCCCAGCTGCGCCGCATCAACAAACGCATCGGACCACGCCCAGAACGTGCGATAGGCGCGACGGTGCGCCTGTAGCAGCTGGCGCGCTTCCTCGATCGGCACCGACAGGCGCAGCGCGAGCCCGTACTCGGTCATGCCGTAGTTCATGCCGAGCACGACGGCCTTAAATCGCTCGCGGTCCTGGCGGTGCGAGGCTTTGGTTGCGGTTGCCGGTACGATCCCGGCTCGCCGGCCGAAGCCGAGATACGGGTCGTCGAGATAGTCCCGCCAGAGTCCTTCGTCGCCGGATAGGCACGCGGCGATTGCGAGCTCCTGCGCCGAGAAGTCGACATAGGCGAGCGCCCGGCCCGGTGGCGGTGTGATGAGGCTGCGAATCCAGCGCGCCGGCCCGAACACAAAGCGCGAATTGCTCGGCGCGTTGCGGCCCGAGCGCGCGCGGAACGCGGACAGCAGCGTGCGGTTGCGTCCGTCTGCACCGACGGCGAGCTCGTTTAATCGGAGCTCGGCCAGCGATACGCGCACCTCGCGTATCGGGTTGATTGCCGCCGGATGCGCCCGCGCGAGCTCGCGGAACGTGTCGTCCGACAAGTCGAGCCGGCCGCCGGCCAAGCGCGGCCAGGCGATGTCGTGCCGTTCGAGATAGGCGGCGAACAGGTGCTGGCGAAAGTGCACGCCCTCGAACACCGGATAGTCGGTTGCGAGCTCGCCGACGATCGCCGCCGACAGGGCGCCCCAGTTCGCGCGGAGCTCGGCGAGCAGCGGCGCGTCCACCGGCACGCCGGCCCATTCCATGCGCGCCGCGGCGGCCATGTAGCGGCCCCGTAGCAACGCCTGGCCGAGCCCCTGGCGCGGGTTGGTGCCGCGGGTGAGGATCGCCGGCAGCATCTTCGGGAGCAGCGCCGCCAGCGCCGCCGTGTCACTCGCACAGTAGTCAAGAATGGCCGCGCGCTCGGCAACAGTCCACGGTCCACCGCGGAGCACGAGCTCGCGCATCGCGTCCTTCTCGTCGCCGGCCATTGAGTCGAGCCCGTGATAGGCGAGCGCGCCGAGCAGACCCGAGCCCGCCGGCACCGGAAGCCCGTTGGTCCCAGCTCGAAACTCGGCGAACAGGTCGAGCACGGCCTCAGGCAGCGGCCAGCCGAGCGCGAGAAAACAGCCGAGCTCGGCGCTCGCGTAATACGCCACGAACAGCGCGCCGCGATCGGTCGGGAACGGCGCCTGGCCGAGCCGGCGCAAGTCGTCTTGCCAGAGCCGGAGCTCGCGGCCGGTGAGGTACTCGCGGGCCACGAGACAAACGGGCGACGGTTGTGCGCCGTCGCCCGCCTGAAACTCGAAGTCCGCCAGCCAGATTTCGCGGAACGGGAGCACGTTACGCTTCGCCGCGGAGACGCTTCAATACCGGGTGATCTGGCACGCGGATGTATTTGTCCGCGAACGCAATCGCCAGGAGCTCGGCGAGTGTTTCCTTCGGCCATTGCGGAGACTCAATTTCGCCCGTCGCCGCAAAGCACTTGTAGCCGCCGAGCCCGCGATCGGAAGCGAGCCGCACCCATTGCTCCATCGCCACGCCGGCCGCAATCCGCGCGCTGCGGTGCCATTCATTCTCGCGGCCATCGGCGCCCGGCAGCGGGATCGGCCAGAAGGCCGGATTCATGCTGCGGTCAACGTACAGGTGCAGCCGGGCCACGCGGGCGCCGGGCAGGTCGGGCGCCAGCTGCGGCGCGAGCAGATACACCTCGCCCTCGTCTTTGAGCTCCAACAGCATCGTGTCGAGCCGGTACGCTTCGTCGGGGTGCACGCGGATAAACGATTGCTTGCCCGGCTTGCGAACAGGGATCGAGGTAAGTAGCTTTTCGACATGCACGCCGTTGAGTACGCTGGCGCTCACGCGCAGGTTTGCGGGGTCGAACAGGTCATTGTTGGTCGTCGTCTGGTCGGTCATGTTGTTAGTCGCCTATGAGGTTCATTTCGATTTGTTCCCATTGCCGGAACTGGCGGCGCTCGACGGTGTAGCCCATGGCGCGCAGTTTTGCTTCGGCGCGAGCGGCGGCGTCGGGATCGGTGTATTGACGCCAGGCGCGTCCTTCCTGGTCGCGGATACGCACCAGGTAAATGACTCCAGCCTTCGGTCGCTTCGCCCAGCGCCTCATAGCCGCACCTGGCGGGTGAGGCGCACGACGCGCAGCCATTGGCCGAACCGCAGCCAGGCGAAGCACGAGGCGCAGTAACGATGCCAGCTGCGGCGGGTCGGGGTCAGGCAGGCAGAGCAGCGGCCGGCGATCATGACCGGCCCCGCTTGATTGGCCGGCGCGGCGGTCCCCAGAGCTTGTCGAGCGCATCGAGCGCCGCCTGGCCGCGGGTCGGTCCCCAGCGAGGTCCAGATTGCGACGGCCAGCGTGCATTGCCGCGACCTTGAAACGGTGCGTGTGCGCGGTTACTCTTGCCGGTGTCGTCTTTGCTCTGGTCGTTCCCGAAGGCTGCCGGTTGGTCCCCGGCGGCCTTCGTCTTATCTGGTCGTCGTGGTCGTCGCAGGTATTTCATGCGGCCGCCTTGTTGCCGCGGACCCACGCCTCGATGTCACTCTGGCGCCACGCTTTCCAGCGGTCGCCAACTCGCAACGGTGCCGGGAATTTGCCGGCACGCTCCCACCTATTCAACGTCGACGGGTGCGGTGCACGCCCATCCGGGAAATACGACCCGAGTTCCGGGTGTCGCAACAGTTTTTCCATAGAATCCTCTCGCGCATCGGCACGCGCACAATTGCGGCGTGCTGCACGAAAGGATGCCGACCTATGGGGTACTCAGGGGGTGCGAAAACTGTGAAAACTTCGAGGCTTTTCTACCCTAACGGGTCGCGTGCTTTCTGCGCCGATGGCGCGGCAAACCCATAGGCGGGTAACGCGACGCGCAGGAATTTCATGTATGGCGAGCCGCTGCCGTAGGTGGGCGACATTCCAAACTCGGCCCGAAACTGCTCGGCCAAAACAGCGAGGGCGAGCGATCCGGGGCCGTCGTCTCGGGGGCGATGCGCGGCAACTGGCGAATCCGGCGCCCATCGGCGCGCTGCCTCGGCGAGCCGCCGCAGCGTGTCCGAAATGCTTTCGGGGAAGTCGTCATTCGCACCAGCGGCGCCGCTCGCCTCGCGCCATGCGCTGCGCAGATACGCGGCGGGAAGTTCCAGGCGGTCGGCGCGCGCAAGTGCCGTCGCCAGCGATTCGGCCCGCTCGGCGATTTCGATTAACGCGCGCCAATCATCCTCGCTCGGGTGCAGCGCCCGGTGCTGTTGCGCCCGCTCAAGTGTTGCCGCCGCGCGTGCAATGAATGCCACCTTCCGCGCGCTCGGCAGCCGGCCGAGTGCCCGCGACCATTCCTCACGCTGCTTGGGCGAAATGTTCATGCCCGCATGCCTGGCCGCAAATCAACGACGGCGCCGGTGCTGTCCTGTTTGCCGGCGAGCAGCGCCGCGACCTTGCGGCCCCACAATGCGAATGCGGCCTTGCGCTCGGGCAGGTACTCGCCGCGATCGTAGACGGCGAGCACGCCCCCGAGCTCGTGATTCAAGCATTTTTCGGCGACGTGCGGCGCCACGCCAAGATCGGCGAGCCGCGAGCGGAATGTACGGCGCAGGTCGTGCGGCGAAAACTCGGCGATGCCGGCGAGCGGCCCGGCCTCGGGTAGCTTGCTGCGCTTGCCGCGGCCCTTTTTGACCGGCTGCCATGCTTTCGACGGTTTGCGCTTGTCGGTATCGAAGGCGCGGCGAATGACGCGCGCCGCGGCCTTTTCGTCGATCGGTTGCGCGGGATCGCGCGGGCTCGCAAACACCCAGGGCGCCGGCCGCAATGCCCCCTCCGCGTCGGTGAGCGAATAACGCGGCAAGGCGGCGAATACCGCCTTCGTCTGCTCGGATAGGTGGATGACGTGCTCACGTTCTGACTTTGCTCGCCGCTCGGCGTCGCCTGGGGGGACGGTCCAAAGGCCGGCGCGCAGGTCGACGTGCTCCCATTTCGCGCCGAGTGCTTCGCCGGTGCGGCAGCCGGTCAAGGTCAATAGCTGGAGCAGTCCGCGCACGCTATCCGACGCGAAGCATTCTCCCGACCATAGCCAGCGGACGAAGATCGCGAGCTCTTCAAACGTCAGATTGCGCGAGCGCGGCGTGCGCACGAGCCCGACGTCGCGGCCCTTGATGCCGTCCGCCGGATTCGTTTCGATGATCCCCGCCGATACGGCATAGCCGAATAGCCAGCTTCAAGTATTGCAACACCTGCGCTGCAACGCGCGGCGCAGGTCGCCCGTCGTTTGCCGAGCCATCCAAGATGCCGGCGACCACGAGAAACAGGTCGCCGCGTTTGAGGTCGCCAATCGGTCGCGTTCCGAGCCGCGGCAGAATGTGGCGATCGAGCAGCGTGCGCACGTTTTCCGGCCGCCGGTACTTCTGCAACGATCGCGTGCCGATACCAGGCTTCCGCCACGTCGGACAGCAGCGCCTTGCCCTTCACCGCTTCCGTCTTGGTCGTGCGCGGGTCGTGGCCCGTGCGCAACAGGTCGCGCAAGCGTTGCGCTTCGCTGCGCGCGTCCTTAAGTCCGCGCCGCCCTTCGCCGTCGCCGTAGTCGCCAAGGTCAACGGTGCGCTGTTGCCCGGTCGGCGCGCGGTAGCGAAGTTCCCACGCCTTGCGGCCGGTTGGATAGATGCGCAAACACAGTCCGCGGCCATCGGACAGGCGCCGGCTTGCGGTTTTCGGTTGTGCCGCTCGAATCGCGCGGTCGGTCAGCATGATGTACCCCTTCGCAATGTGCAGGGGGTCGGTGCTGGGCCACACTAGGCCACAATCGCACGCGCTTGTGCGCGCTAAACTGCACCGACCTGCATCATATTGTGCGGCCTAAGTGCTTGAAATACAAGCTACGTGCGCGAATGTGCCGCGACCTGCACGACCGAAGGAATTGCATGGGGTGCAGGGGGTCGGGAGTTCGAATCTTCTCGCCCCGACCATCTGAAGATGCACGAAGGCCGCCCCTCGGCGGCCTTTTTGCTTTCCCGGCCACCGGTATCATCCGCAGCTGCAGATGGAGGGGAAACAGATGAAAGCCGCGCCGTTCCGCACTTCCCGCCAACGAGCGCCCGGTGTTCGTCGCGCCTGGCGCCGCATGCCAGGGAGCGCGATGCCATCGTGACGTCGAGCGCAGCCAGCCCTGTCCGTTATCGCATCGCCCCCCTCGACCCGCACGCGCACCTGTTCGAGGTGCGCTGCACGGTCGAGGATCCGGACCCCGCCGGCCAGCGCTTCCGGCTCCCGGTGTGGATACCCGGCAGCTACCTGGTCCGCGAATTCGCGCGCCACTTCGTCATGGTGCGGGCCGAAGCGGCGGGCCGGGCGGTCGCAGTGACCAAGGAGGCCAAGGACGTCTGGGCTGCCGCGCCGTGCGCGTCGCCGCTGACGGTGGTGGCGCACGTCTATGCATTCGATCTGTCGGTGCGCGCCGCCTACCTCGACGCCACCCGCGGCTACTTCAACGGCACCGCGATGTTCCTGTGCCCGGAAGGACGCGCGGATCGGCGCTGCGAGGTCGAGATCGTCGCGCCTGCAGGCGAGGTCGGCCGCGCGTGGCGCGTCGCGACGACGCTGCCCCGCAGCGAAACCACGGCCGCCGGCTTCGGCACCTATCACGCGGCGGGCTACGACGAGCTGATCGACCACCCGGTCGAGATGAGCGATTTCGCGCTCACCTCGTTCGAGGCCGGCGGCGCGACGCACGACGTCGCGATCAGCGGCCGACAGCGCGCCGACCTCGCCCGGCTCGGCCGGGACCTGGCCCGCATCTGCCAATGGCACTGCGATCTGTTCGGCGGCGCGCCGGGCAGCCGCGCGCCCTTCGACCGCTACCTGTTCCAGGTCGCCGCGGTGGGCGACGGCTACGGCGGGCTCGAGCATCGCAGCAGCACGAGCCTCCTGTGCAAGCGCGGCGATCTGCCGCAGCCCGGGGTCGTCCGGATCACCGACGACTACCGCCGCTTCCTCGGGCTTGCCAGCCACGAGTACTTCCACGCCTGGCAGGTCAAGCGGATCAAGCCGGCGGCGTTCACGCCGTACGACCTCGCGCGCGAGAACTACACGCGCCAGTTGTGGGCGTTCGAGGGGATCACGTCCTACTACGACGACCTGGCGCTCGTCCGCAGCGGCGTCGTCGACACCGCGAGCTACCTCGAACTCCTCGGGCGCACGATCACCACGGTGCTGCGCAATCCGGGGCGGCATGCGCAGAGCGTGGCCGAGTCGAGCTTCGATGCCTGGATCAAGTACTACCGCCAGGACGAGAACACGCCCAACGCCGTGGTCAGCTACTACGCCAAGGGCTCGCTGGTGGCACTGGCGCTCGACCTCACGCTGCGGCAGCGCGGCACGTCGCTCGATGCGCTGATGCGCGCGCTGTGGCAGCGTCACGGCCGTCCGGGCATCGGCGTGCCGGAGGACGGCATCGCGCGGCTGGCCGCCGAGATTGCCGGCCGCGATCTCGGCGACTTCTTCGCGCGCTACGTCGACGGCACCGAGGATCCGCCGCTTGCGGCGCTGCTCGCCGATTTCGGCGTGACGCTCCACCTGCGCGCCGCCGACAACGCCGCCGATCGCGGCGGCGGCGCGGGCAAGCGCGGGCCGAAGAGCGGCGACGACGCCCCGCCCTGCTCCCTCGGCGCAGCCATCGTACCGGGCGCCGACGCGAAGCTGCAGCACGTCTACGCGGGCGGTGCCGCAGAGCGGGCCGGCCTCGCGGCGGGCGACGTGCTGGTCGCGCTCGACGGCCTGCGGGTGAGCGCGGCGTCGCTGGAATCGATGCTCGAGCCGCGCCGCGCCGGCGAAACGCTGCAAGTCCACGCCTTTCGCCGCGACGAGCTGTTCGCGACTGCGCTGACCCTCGACGCGGCACCGCTCGACACCTGCTGGCTGACGCTGGACGAAGGCGCGACGGCGGCAATGCAGGCGCGGCGCACCGGCTGGATGGGGCCCGGCTAGCCGCTCTTCGCCCGTCGGGGACGCAAGGATGAGGCCACCCCGGGGACCGCGACGGCGAGCCGCCCCCCGGTTCGGGCGCTCAGCCCGCCTTCCAGTGCGGCGGGATGGTCCTGTCGAAGAACGGCAGCGCCTCGATGCGCTGTTTCCATGCCGCCAGCTGCGGCGTGATCAGCGTGGCGAAGCCGAGGTCCGGCAGCTTCTTGTCCTCGGTTCGCTTGGCGAACGCGATCAGCGGATAGAGCGCGAAATCAGCGGCCGACAGCGGCCCGGCCAGGAAATCGCCGCGCATCGACGCGGTGAACAGCTTCGCTTCCTCGGCGATCGCCGCCTTGCCCTTGGCGATTGTCTCCGCGTTGCGCTCCTCGGGCTTGACCCAGAACGCCTGCTCGAACACCGGGTCGGCGGCCTTATAGAAGTAGTTGTCGATCTCGAGAATCAACCGCCGCGCCAGCGCGCGCGTCCGCGCGTCGCCGGGAAACAGCGGCGCGCCGGTCGCCGGGAACGCCTCGTCGAGATATTCGACGATTGCGTTCGACTCGTAGAGGACGAAATCGCCGTCCACCAGCACCGGCACCTGGTGGCGCGGATTGAGCGCGATGAACTCGGGCTTGCGCGTGTCGCCGTCCGAGAACGAGAGGACCTTGCGTTCGTACGGCAGCGCCTTGTGCTCCAGTGCGAGCTGCGCGCGCCACGCGTAGGGCGATCCGGATCCGTAGTAGAGGGTGAGGCTCATGAGGGAAGGCCGCCTTTGCAGTCGTGCGGGGTGGAAGGGTCAGGTCTTGCGGCGCTGCGGATCGGCGCCGGCGTGGCCGCTCGCGGCCGCCTGGGCGGCGCGCAGGGCCTCGAGCGAGGCCTTCTGCATCTCCATCGTCTTGATGCTCATCTGCATCATGTTGAGGGTCATCGTCAGCCAGGCCTCGATGACGCGGAGCTCGCCGATCTTCTTGTCGAGCTCGGCCGGATCGATCGTCGGGAACATCGTCGCCGGATTCGGAAACGGCAGCGCACCGGGCGTTCCCGGCAGGGCGAAGCCCGGGATCGGCACGCCCAGCGGATTCCACATCTTCTGCATGAACTCCAGCGCGTCCTGCGGCGTGAAGGGCATGGCCAGCGGCTCGGGCGGCGTTTTCCGGGTCATTGCGAATCCTCCAAGGTGCCGCATTCGGGGCACCGGCCGAATGTCCGGTGCGCGATGCAGGGGTTTTCGCTATTATCCTCGTTCATGATGGACATTCGCGCAACCCTGCAGGCGCGGCTCGAAGCCGCGGTGGGCGCCGCGCAGGTTCTGACCGCGGCTGCCGACGTCGCCCCCTACCTTACCGACTGGCGCGGCCGCTACCACGGTCGCGCACGGGCCGTCGTGCGTCCCCATTCGACCGCCGAGGTCGCCGCCGTCGTCGATGCCTGCGCGGCCGCCGGCACGCCGATCGTCGCGCAGGGCGGCAACACGGGCCAATGCGGCGGCGGGATACCGGATGCGCAGGGTGACGCCATCGTGCTGTCGCTCGCGCGCATGAACCGCGTGCGCGCCGTCGACGCCGACAACGCCACGCTGACGGTCGAGGCCGGCGTCACGCTCGCCGCCGTCCAGCAGGCCGCCGCCGACGCGGGGATGATGTTCCCGCTGTCGCTGGCCGCCGAGGGCAGCTGCACGATCGGCGGCAACCTCTCCACCAACGCCGGCGGCACCGCGGTGCTGCGCTACGGCAACACGCGCGAGCTGGTGCTGGGCATCGAAGTGGTGCTGGCCGACGGCCGCATCTGGAACGGCCTGCGCGGCCTGCGCAAGGACAACACCGGCTACGATCTCAAGCAACTGTTCATCGGCGCCGAGGGCACGCTGGGCATCGTCACCGCGATGGTGCTGAAGCTCTTTCCGGCGCCGCGCGCACGGGCCACGGCGCTCGCCGCGGTGCCCGACGTCGCGACGGCGGTGCGCCTGCTGCGCGCGGTGAAGCAGGCGCTGGGCGACCGCCTCGTAGGCTTCGAGTTGATGTCGGCACTGTCGCTGGCCCTGTCGCGCAAGCACCATCCGGCGCTGCCCGACCCCCTGCCCGGCCACCCCTGGTATGCGCTCGTGCAGGCCGACGACAGCTCGGCGGAGTCGCCCCTGGCCGCGCAGGTCGAGGGCGCGCTGGCGGCCGCGATCGAGTCCGGCTGCGCGATCGACGCGACCATCGCGCAGTCCGGCGCGCAGGCGAGCGAGCTGTGGGCGCTGCGCGAGAACATCGCCGAAGCCCAGCGGCGCGAGGGCCCGAACATCAAGCACGACATCTCGGTGCCCGTGTCGGCGATTCCGCGCTTCGTCGACGAAGCGGTCGCGGCGCTCTCGGCGGCGCTGCCCGGCCTGCGCTTCGTCACCTTCGGCCATCTGGGCGACGGCAACCTGCACTACAACCTGGCCGCGCCGGCCGGGGCCGACGCCGAGGCGTTCATGGCCAACACGGCGCTCGCCAATCGCATCGTGCACGATCTGGTCGCCGCCCACGGCGGCAGCATCAGCGCGGAGCACGGGATCGGGCAGTTGAAGCGCGCCGAGCTCACGCGCTACAAGAGCGCGGTCGAACTCGAGCTGATGCGTGCGGTCAAGTCCGCGCTCGATCCGCGCGGCATCCTCAATCCGGGCAAGGTGCTCTAGTGGCGCGCCGCCCCGCTCACCTGCGAGGCTAGCGGCCGCCATGGGCAAGGTCATCTTCTGGATCGTCCTGATTTTCGGGGTGCTGTTCGCCCTGCGCCTCTACAATGCCGCGAAGGGACGCCGCCGCGCCGACGCCCCGCAGAAGAAGGCGGCAGCGAAGCCGCCGGCGGCCGAGGCCATGGTGCGATGCGCGCGCTGCGGCGTGTACCTGCCGCGCGCCGACGCGAAGCCCGCGGGCGGCGGCTTCCAGTGCGGCGACCCCAAGTGCGCCCAGCTTCCATGACCGGTCGCAACGCGACGCCTGGCAGCGCAGCCGGCGCGACCGACCTCGACGGCGACGACGACGTGCCGGGTTTCGACGACGGCGCGGAGCGGCAGCAGTCGCCCGGCGGCCCGGCCGGCGACTCCGGCAGCAGCAGCCTGCGCGCGATCGGACTCTACCGCGTGGTGTCCGGGGCCATCCTGCTCGCCGTCGCGCTGCTGCTCGACCTCAAGACCATTCACGTGGTTGCGCCCTACGCGTTCGTCACCGCGGCGGCGCTCTACTTCCTGTTCGGCCTGGGCACCTTCTGGTGGATACGCCGCGACCCGTTCCCGGTGCCGATGCCGACACTCCTGTCGACGCTGCTCGCGGGCGACATCCTGTTCATCATCCTGATGACCGTGGCGAGCGGCGGCGCCGGAGGGCCGCTGCCGATCCTGCTGTTTCCGCAGCTCGCGGCCAGCGGATGGCTGCTGCGCGCGCGCACGGCGTTCTTGCACGCCGCCCTCGCGACGATCGTGCTGCTCGGGCTCGATTTCATCCGGTTGCTCGAGGGGCAGGTCACTGGCGCGCAGACGTTCCAGACCGGACTCATCGGCTTCGGCTATTTCGCCACCATCGGCATCGGGGTCGTGCTCGGCAGCTACGCCAAGGCCTCCGAGGCGCTCGCCGAGCAGCGCGGCATCGACGTCGCCAACCTCGAGCAGGTGAACCGCCTCATCATCCAGGACATGCAGGACGGTGTGCTGGTGGTCGACACGAACGGCATCGTGCGCAGCCACAACGCGCAGATCACCCGGCTGCTCGGGGGTTACGGCCAGATGCACGGCGGGATGCGGCTCGCCGATTTCTCCGCCGTGCTCGACAACTACTGGCGGCGGTGGCGCGACAACCGCGCCGACCCGCCGCCGCTCAAGGTCGAGGCAACGCAGCGGCTGCTGCGCGTGCGCCTGGTGCCGGTCGGTGCGGGGCCCCACGGCGGAACGCTGATCTACCTCGAGGACCTCGGCCGCGCGCGCAGCGAGGCCCAGCAGATGAAGCTCGCGGCGATGGGGCGGCTCACCGCGTCGATCGCGCACGAGGTCCGCAACCCGCTGTCCGCGATCAACCAGGCGGCGCAGCTGCTCGACGAGGACGGCGCGGTGACGCAAGGCGGCCAGCGCCTGCTGGCGATGATCCGCGGCAACGCGAAGCGCATCGACCGCATCGTCGGCGAGGTGCTCCAGCTCACCCGGCGCGACCGGCAGACGCAGGAAGTGATCGTGCTGGCAGATTTCATGCGCTCGCTCCTCGACGAGATCGCGCAGGCGGAAAGCATCCCGGCGGGGAGCGTCGTCGTCGACGTGCCGCCCGAGCTGCAGGTCCTCTTCGACCCGGGCCAGTTGAACCAGATCGTCTGGAACCTGGTGCGCAACGCCTGGCAGCATTGCAGCAAGGCGCAGCAGTGCATCCGCTTCGCCGCCCGCATCGGCTACATGGGCGACGCGATACTGCTCGAGATGAACGACGACGGCCCCGGCATTCCGGCCGAGCTGCACGGGCAGATCTTCGAGCCCTTCTTCACCACCCGGCCCGGCGGCACGGGGCTCGGGCTGTACGTTGCCCGCGAGCTGGCCGACGCCAACGGCGCCACGCTCGACCTGCTGCCCAAGGGACCCGGGGCGCATTTCCGGATGACGCTGCGCCGCGCCGGGCAGCGCGTGAGCGCGGCGGCCGTGGCGGCGGAAGGAAGCTGACCGTGCGTCGCGCCATCGCGCTCGCGCCCGTTGCTCGTCGCCCGCGGCGGCTCGCATTCGCCGCGCCCCCGACGCAACCGCAGGCCGCTTGATCCAAACCCAGGAGAATCGTCACCATGCCCCGCAAGATCCGTGGTCAGCCCAAGGTGCTCATCATCGACGATGAGCCCGACCTGCTCGAGCTCCTTGAATTGACGCTTTCGCGCATGGGGCTCGACCCCGTTCGCGCCGAGTCGGTGAAGCAGGCGATCGATCTGCTCGACCGCGAGCCCTTCGACCTGTGCCTCACCGACATGCGCCTGCCCGACGGCGAGGGCCTGCGCGTGGTCGAGCACATCAACAACAAGGGGCTCGACGTCCCGGTCGCCGTGATCACCGCCTTCGGCAGCGCGTCCAACGCCGTGGCGGCGCTCAAGGCCGGCGCCTTCGACTACCTGTCGAAGCCCGTCGCGCTGGAGCAGCTGCGCGCGCTGGTGAAACAGGCGCTCAAGGTCCCGGAAATGCCGCGCGCGACCTCGAGCTACCAGCTGCTCGGCGAGTCGCCGGCGATGCAGCAGGTCCGCACGATGATCGAGCGGCTCGCCAAGAGCCAGGCGCCGGTGTTCGTCACCGGCGAATCGGGCAGCGGCAAGGAGCTCGCCGCGCGGATGATCCATGCGGGCGGGCTGCGGGCGGAGCACCCGTTCGTCGGGGTGAACTGCGGCGCCATCCCCGAGAACTTAATGGAGAGCGAGTTCTTCGGCTACAAGAAAGGTGCCTTCACCGGCGCCGAGGCGGACCGCGACGGCTTCTTCCAGGCGGCCAACGGCGGCACGCTGTTCCTCGACGAAGTGGCGGACCTCCCGCTCGCGATGCAGGTGAAGCTGCTGCGCTCGATCCAGGAAAAGATGGTGCGCAAAGTCGGCTCGACGCAGGAAGAGCCCGTCGACGTGCGCATCATCAGCGCCACCCACAAGAAGCTCGCCGCGCTGGTCGAGGCGGGGGAGTTCCGGCAGGACCTCTACTGGCGCCTGCACGTGATCGAGCTGCCGATGCCGTCGCTGCGCGAGATGCGCGAGGACATCGAGCTGTTTGCCCACGCGATCCTGGCCAAGTTCTCGCGCGGGACGCCGGCCAAGCTCGACGCCGACGCGCTCGACGCGCTGGAGTCCTACCCCTTTCCGGGGAATGTGCGCGAGCTGGAGAACATCCTGGAGCGCGGGCTCTCGCTGGCCGCCGATCCGCTGCGGATCACTGCCGAGGACCTGCACCTCACGCCGGTGCGCGAGGAGTCCGACGAATCGCTGGATCCGTCCGACTCCCCGGCGAGCGGCAAGTGGCCGCTGCAGGACTACCTCGACCGCGTCGAGCGCCAGGCGATCAACGAGGCGCTCGAGAAGACCCGCTTCAACCGCACGGCAGCGGCGAAGCTGCTTGGAATCACGTTTCGCGCGATGAGATACCGGATGGAAAGGCTGGGGATCAAGTAGTCGGGCGCTCCAAAAAAAGTCCCCCGGCGCGGGGCGCGCGCACGGGGGGCGGAGGACGATGGAGCAACGGGCACCGTGGACCGCGACACCCGTCAGCAACAGCTTATACGCCGCGAGTCTGAAAAGTTGCTGAAAGCCGGCTGCGCCGGCGTGGGGCACCGGGCGCAGCGCAACCCGGATTGACGGGTACCGCTGATCCGCGCCGCTGCGCACCGCGCGGTTGCGTCGGGCGGCAGGCATCGACACGGCAACGCCACCCCGACTGCTGGGTCGGAATTCGCGATCCCATCACGTCGCGATGTCCTGCTACACTCCTCCGCGGCAACGCAACCCGAGGGGCGATTCCTCGCGCTGCGAAGTTGCCGCACGACGTTCCCCGCATTCGGACAGCGGACGATCGCCGCGCCGATTGACAACACGCACAACAACGGAGAATTGCATGCCCGCTGTCACCGATTGCACGCGCCCCCGCAGCGCCTGTCGCCGAGCGTTCGCCCTCATTTTCCTGGCGGCGGTCGGCCTCGGGTTGGCGGGATCGGCGTCCGCGGCCGAATCGACCGAAGCAGCGGCTGTCGTGCGCAAGCTCGACGCCCCGCTGCGGTTGTTCGTGGAGCAGCCGGACACCGCCCTGCGCCTGTACGCCGAGCGGGTCGAGGTTCACCGCGGCCTGCGCAAGTCGGCGTCGACCGGGCGCCTGACGGTGCTCATCCGGATTGCCGAGCCCGTCGACGAAGCCCAGGTGACGCTGGCGCTGCAGGGCGCCGGCGCCGACGTTCGCGGGCGACTGGGCCCGATCGTCACCGCCGACGTCCCGATTGTCGCGCTGCGCTCGCTCGCCGCCCTCGACGTCGTCGTGTCGATCGAACTGGCGCAGCCGGTCACGTCGCGGCTGAACGTCAGCGTTGCCGCCACCGGAGCCACCACGCTGCGCAGCGGCAGCGCGCCCAACCTGACCGGCACGACCGGCAAGGGCGTCATCGTCGGCGTCATCGACGACGGCATTGACTTTCGCCATCGCGACTTCCGCAATCCGGACGGCAGCACGCGGCTGCTCGCGTTGTGGGACCAGCGCGCCACCGGTGCCTCGGGCTCGCCGCCGGCGGGCTACGCATACGGCGGAGAGTGCACGCCCGCCATGATCAACGCGGCAATCGCCGGCGACGCCGCCGCCTGCACGCAGCCGTCGAGCGGCGGCCACGGCACCCACGTCGCCGGCATCGCTGCGGGCAACGGTCAGGGCACCGGCAATGGCCAGCCGGGCTACCGTTTCATCGGCATGGCGCCCGAGGCCGACATCCTGTCGGCGAACGGTGGCACCAACGCCTCCGTGCTCGATGCGATCGCCTGGATGAAGGCCAAGGCGAAGGCCGCGGGGAAGCCGCTCGCCATCAACATGAGCTTCGGCAGCTATTTCGGCGCCCGCGACGGCACGTCGAACTACGAGGTCGGCCTTTCCAGCGCCGGAGAGGCCGGCGTAATCCTGGCCGCCGCCGCGGGCAACGAAGCCACCGACCGGATACGCGCCGAGGGACCGCTCGCGCAGGGCGGACAGCTGGTCTTCGAGGTCAACGTGCCGCCCGAGCGGCGTCCCGGCGAGCCGACGACGTTCGTGCAGATGGAAGCGTGGTATCCGGGCACGAACAGCTACGGGGTCACCATCCAGGGACCGAACTGCCCGGCGACGCCGCTGATCGGCACGGATTCGCCCGACGCCGGGTTCGAGACGGCATGCGGATTGATCGGTGCCCTGAACGCCGGCCCGTTCACCAGCAATGACGACCGGCAGTTGCAGGTGATCATGCGCAACGGCCAGAGTCCGCTGGCGTTCGGAACCTGGCGGATAACCTTTGCGGGCACGCAGGTGGCGGGCGGCAGCGCGACCGTCAGCGTGGTCACCGCCGAGGACGCGGGCGGCATGACGATCAACACCGTCAACGGGCAACCGCCGCCCGCCCTGACCACACAGATCCTGACCGATACCTCGGGTGCCAGGCGCGTACTGGCCGTGGCGTCGTACAACACCAATTATTCGTGGACGACCTCGCTGGGCGGGCCGTCCGACCCGTCGCCGGTCTGGGGCCCGGTGGGCGACCTGTCCAATTTTTCGAGTCGCGGGCCGCGGCGGATGTGCAGCAACCCCGCCAAGTGCCCGCAGGTGATGAAGCCGGAAATCACGGCGCCGGGGGCGATGATCATGTCCTCGCTCGCCGTCGACCAGCCGGCGTCCGCCACGACCCCGGCGGCGCGCGAAGCCGACGGCGTCCACGTCGCCCTCAACGGCACCAGCATGGCGACACCGCACGTGACCGGCGCCCTCGCCCTGCTGCTGCAGCGCAGGCCCACGCTCACGCCCGAGGACGCGAAGCAGGTCCTGTTCGCGAACGTGCAGAAGACGTCGTTCACGCCCGCGCTCCCGGCCTACACCGGCGCCGACGTTCCGGCGGCGCCGGACCACGCCTGGGGCTACGGCGTGCTCGACGTCGCCAAGGCCGCCGTATCGCTCGCGCCGCCAAGCTACCAGGGCCTGTGGTGGAACGCGCAGGAGTCCGGGTGGGGCCTCAACTTCGCGCATCAGGGCGACGTCATCTTCGTCACCTGGTTCACCTACGGCGCCGACAACACGGCGCAGTGGTTCGCCAGCGTCGCGCGCAAGAGCGCGGACAACGCCTTGGTCTATTCGGGAACGCTGGGCACCTTCACCGGGCCGCCTTACAACACGGTGCCGTTCCCGCCCAACGCCAACGTCCGGACGCCAGGTCGGGAACGTGACGATCACCTTCGCCGCGGACGGCAGGAGCGCGACCTTCGACTACACGGTGAACGGCATCGCGCAGACCAAGCAGATCACGCGCCAGGAGTTCTCGAGCCCGGTGCCGACGTGCGTCTGGGGCGCGCAGCCCAACCTGTCGCTCGCGACCAACTACCAGGACCTATGGTGGGTCACCAACGGCGCCGAGTCGGGCTGGGGCATCAACTTCACCCACCAGGGCAAGGTCATCTTCGCGACGTGGTTCACCTACGACTTGAACGGCAAGGGGACCTGGCTGTTCGTCGTCGCGTCGCAGACGGCGGTGCCGAACGTGTACTCGGGGCTGCTCAAGCAGGCCGCGGGCCCCCCGTTCAGCGCCCAGCCCTTCGACCCCGCGGCTGTCGTGCGCAACACCGTCGGCAACGCGACGATCACGTTCACCGATGGCAACCAGGCCACGTTCGATTACACGATCGGCAGCGTCTCGCAGTCGAAGAACCTCTCGCGCCAGGTGTTCGCGGCGCCCGGCACGGTCTGCCAGTAGCGCCGCACCGGCGCCGGCCGCCGGAGTCTCGTCCCGATCAGCTTGCCGCGGACGACGGCTCCGGCGCGCCCTCGAGATAGGCGCGCAGCAGCGCCGCGGTCTCGCCCACGTGCTCGGTGAGCGCCGAGTGGTGGTTGCCGGGCATCACCCGGGCCTCGACGCGCGCGCTCAACGCGGACCAGCCGAGGGTCGGCCGCATGTCGAGGTTGCTCTGCGCCCGCAGCACGAGCAGAGGCAGGTCGATCGGCTTGGGGGCATAGCGCGCGATGACCTGCCGGTACTGCGCGACCATGCCGCCGGCGGGGCCCTCCTCGGCCGGCAGTTGCACGATCGGCGCGGGCTCCGCCCGTCGCCGCCGCGAGCTCCGCTCCGCCACCGCCCCCACCGATAGGCCCGCGTAGACGCGCTGCGTCTGCCACGGCGCGGCGGCGTCGATCATGAATACCAGCTCGACCCGCTCGCCGTCGCCGACAAGCCGGCGCGCGATTTCCAGCGCGACCAGGGCGCCGGCGCAGTGGCCGCCGAGGACATAAGGACCGTGCGGCCTCGCCTCGCGCACGGCCGCCAGACGTTCCTGCGCCATCTCCTCGATCGTCGCGGGCACGCGGTCGTCGAGCAGGCCGTGCGGGTGCACCGCGTAGAACGGCCACTGCGGGCCGAGTCCGCGCGCCAGGGCGTTGCTGAAGAACCCGCCGCCGGTGAAGTCGCCGTGCAGGAAGAAGACCGGCGGCCGCGTTCCGGCGGCGTTGATCGGCAGCACCGGCAGCCTGGCGTGCGCGACCTCTTCGCGCAGCGCGCGCGAGAATGCCTCGATCGTCGAGTGGGTGAACAGCGTCGTCAGCGGCACCTTGATGCCGATCGCGCGCTCGACCTGGTCCACCATCTGCGCCGCCAGCAGCGAATGGCCGCCCAGGTCGAAGAAGCTGTCGTGGATGCTCACCGTGCGCCCGCCGAGCAGCTTCGACCAGATGTCCGCCAGCACCTGCTGCGACGGATCGCGCGGTGGAACGTGCCAGCCGATCCGCTGCTCGGCCATGGCGTTCGGGTCCGGCAGCTTCGCGCGATCGATCTTGCCGTTGGACGTGAGCGGCACCGCCTCGATGAACACGAACGCGGCGGGATCATGTACTCGGGCAGCGTGCGCCGCAGATCGCGCCACAGGTGCGCCGGATCCGGCGGTGCGCTCGTCACGGCCGGCACGACGTATGCGGTGAGCCGGCGGTCGTCCGTCGTCGCGCCGTGCAGCACGATCACCGCCTCGCGCACGCCGGACAGGCGCAGCAGCGCCGCCTCGATCTCGCCCGGCTCGATGCGGTGCCCGCGAATCTTGACCTGCCGGTCGAGGCGGCCCATGAACTCGATCGCGCCGTCCGGCCGGAAGCGCGCGCGGTCGCCGGTCCGGTAGAGGCGCGCCGCGGGATCGGCGGCGAACGGGTTCGGCACGAAGCGCTCCGCGGTGAGCTCGGGCCGCGCCGAGATACCCGCGCGCGAGGCCCGGGCCGCCGATGCACAGTTCGCCGGGAATGCCGACCGGCACCGGCTCGCCGTCGGCGTCGAGGATGTAGGCCTCGGTGTTCGCTATCGGGCGGCCGATGGGGATCGTCGCCGCGTCCGCGTCGACGGCCTGCACCAGGTGCCAGGTCGCGAACGTGGTCGTCTCGGTCGGCCCATACGCATTGACGAGCCGCGCCCGGCGGGCCCGCGCGCAGCACTTCGCGAATCCAGTGCGGCTCGAGCGCCTCGCCGCCGACGAGCACGTTGCGGCAATGGCGGAACGCGGTCGGCGCCATGCGCGCCATCTGATTGAACAGCGCCGCCGTGACGAACATCGTCGCCGCGCCCGCGCGCTCGAGCGCCGCGCGCGAACTCGGGCGGCGACAGCACGACCTCGCGCGGGATCGTCACCAGCCGGGCGCCATTGAGGAGCGCGCCCCAGATCTCGAACGTCGCCGCATCGAACGCCGGATTCGAGATGTGGGCGACGACGTCGTCCGGGCCGAGTTGCACGTAGTCGGTGCCCCGCACGAGGCGGATCACCGCCCGATGCGGAATCACCACGCCCTTCGCCTTCCCCGTCGAGCCGGAGGTGTACATCACGTACGCGATGTCGTTCGCATCGTCGACGCTGGCATCGCCCCCGGCCGGCTGCGCCGCGACCTGCGCTGCGTCGCGATCGGTGCACAGCACGGCGTGGCGGCCGGCCGGCAGGCGCGGCAGCAACCGCTCCACCGTCAGCACCAGCGCGATCCCCGCGTCCTCGATCATGGTGGCGAGGCGCTCGGCGGGAAGCTCGGGATCGAGCGGCACGTAGGTGCCGCCGGCCTTGAGGATCGCGAGCAGGCCGATGACGAGATCGCGCCCGCGCTCGAAGCAGGCGCCGATGCGCCGCGGCGCCGCTAGGCCGCGGTGCGCAACCGCCCGCGCCAGCGCGCTCGCGCCGGCGTCGAGCTCGCCGTAGGAGAGCGCCCCGCCCGCATCGACCACCGCGATCGCCTGCGGCCGCGCTGCGACCTGCGCGGCGAACAGCCGCTCGATCCGGGCATCGGCCGGATATGCGCTGGCCGTGCGATTCCATTCGACGAGCACGCGCTCGCGCTCGGCGCTGCCCTGCAGCGCCAGGCGCCCGATGCCCTGTTCCGGATCGGCGGCGATCGCCGCCAGGAGGTTGCGAAAATGGGCGGCCATGCGCTCGATCGTCGCGGCGTCGAACAGCGCCGCCGCATATTCGATCCGCCCGCGCAGCGTGCCCGCGGTTTCCGTCAGCGCGAAGAACAGGTCGAACTTCGCGCTCTCCACGCCGACGCCGTCCACGCGCTCGACCGCCAGGTCGGCAAGCTGGAACTGCGCCGCGGGCGCGTTCTGCAGCGCGAAGACCACCTGGAACAGCGGATTGCGCGACGTGTCCCGGCCCGGCGCGAGTTCCAGCACCAGCTTCTCGAACGGCAGGTCCTGCTGCGCATACGCGTCGAGCGCGCGCTGGCGCACCTGCGCGAGGTACGCGTTGAACGACGGCTTGCCGGCCAGGTCCGCGCGCATCACCAGCATGTTGACGAAGAAGCCGATCAGCGCCTCGACTTCCGGCTTGCGCGCGTCCCGCGATCGGCACGCCGACGGCGAAGTCCTCCTGCCCGGTGTAGCGGTAGAGCAGCACCTGGAATGCGGCCAGCAGCGTCATGAACAGCGTCGCTCCCTGGCCTCGGCCGATCAGCTTGAGGCGGCGCGTGAGCTCCGCGTCGATCTCGAACGACACGCGCCCGCCCGCGTGGCTCGCGATCGGCGGCCGCACCCGGTCCGTCGGCAGCTCGAGATCCGGCAGGTCCGCGAGCGTCCGCTTCCAGAATCCGAGCTGCTCGGCCAGCGCGTCGCCCTGCAGCCATTCGCGCTGCCACGCGGCGTAGTCGGCGTATTGCACCGGCAGCTCGGGGAGCGGCGACGGCTGACCGCCGCGACCGGCGGCGTAGAGCGCCGACAGCTCGCGCCACAGCACGCCGGTCGACCACCCGTCGGTGACGATGTGGTGCAGCGTCAGCAGGAGCCAGTGCTCATCCGTGTCCAGCCGGAGCAGCCGCGCGCGCAGCAGCGGGCCGCGGCGCCAGGTCGAACGGCACGCCCGCCTCCTCCGTCGCGCGGCGCCGGGCCTCGCCCGCCCGCTGCGCCTGCGGGAGCGCGCGCAGGTCGTCGACGGGCAGAGGCACCTCGAGCCGGGCCTCGATCACCTGCACCGGCTGCCCGTCCTCGACCGCGAAGCGCGTGCGCAGCACCTCGTGCCGCCGCACCACCTCGTTCAACGCCCAGCGCAACGCCTCCCGATCGAGCGGCCCGGCGAGCCGCACGACCTGCGGCACGTTGTAGGCCGACTTGTCCGTCAGCAGGCGGTCGAGCAGCCACAGCCGCTGCTGGGCGAAGGAGAGCGGATCCGACCTCGTTGTCTCGTTGCTCATGGGGCGATGGCGCCGAAAAGCACGCCAAGGCTCGCTGCGTGGCAGTGTCAGATGACGATTTCACCGGGAAAGCTGCGCTCCGGCGGCCGCTGCCGGAGCATCGCCTCTGGCACGGTCTCGGTGCACATCGGCTCCATCTTACCAATGAGCGACACCGGCTGGCGCCCGATTGACTTGCGCGGGCACGCTGCCGCTACAATGAAATTCATTCCTCCACGACGGCAAGGTCGGACGATGTGCAAGCAGACCCGGCGCGACGGCAACCCGTGAGGCCACGGCACGCAGCGGCAGGCGCGCCATTGCCCGGCGCGTGTGCGTTGCCTGCGGCGGCGCGCCGCCGGCTCGGCATCGATGCCCGCGGCACGGCGAACCTGGCGGCGCAGATCCCGTCGCCCAATCACGACGCGCGGCCCGCCGGCACCCGCGTCTCGCTGCTGGTCGTCCACGGCATCTCGCTGCCGCCCGGGGAATTCGGCGGCGACGGGATCGAACGGCTGTTCACCAACCGCCTGGACCCGGGCGCGCATCCGTACTACGCGGCCGTCGCCGCCTTGAAGGTCTCGGCCCATTTCCTGATCCGGCGCGACGGCGCGCTGATCCAGTTCGTGCGCTGCGCCGACCGGGCGTGGCACGCCGGCGCATCGGCCTGGCAGGGCCGCCCGCGCTGCAACGATTTCTCGATCGGCGTCGAGCTCGAAGGCACCGACGAGATCGCCTATGCCGGCGCGCAGTACGCGATGCTCGCCCGGCTCGCCAAGGCGCTGCGGCGGCGCTACCCGATCGACGACATCGTCGGCCACAGCGACATCGCGCCGGGCCGCAAGACCGACCCCGGCCCCGCTTTCGACTGGGCGCGGCTGCGCCGCCTCGCCGGGCCGCGTCCGACGCCCCGGTAGCCGGTCGGCGCGCGGTGGCGCCGAGGGGCGCGGCCGGGTATAATGGGCGGTTATGCAGCTCATCGCGGATTACTTTCCGCTCATCCTGTTCTTCATCGCGTTCAAGTGGCAGGGCATCTACGTCGCCACCGCCGTGGCGATGGTCGCCTCGGTCGCGCAGATCGCGTACCTGCGCTGGAAGCGCGGCCGCGTCGCGCCCGTGCACTGGCTCTCGCTCGCCATCATCGTCGTGTTCGGCGGCGCCACGCTGATCCTGCACGACGAGGTGTTCATCAAGTGGAAGCCCACCGTGCTCTACGGCCTGTTCGGGACGATCCTCGCCGTCGGCCGGCTGGGCTTCGGGCGCAACCTGATCTCCTACGTCATGCAGGGGATCAAGCTGCCGGAGGCGGTCTGGTCGCGCGTCACGTGGTCGTGGGTCGCGTTCTTCGCGTTCATGGCGCGTTGCCAACTGGTACGTCGCGTTCAACTATCCCGACCGACACCTGGGTCAACTTCAAGGTGTGGGGCGGCATCGGCCTCTTCCTGGCGTTCGCGCTGGCGCAGGGGCTCTTCCTCTCGCGCCACCTGGTCGAGGAGCCGCAGTGAGCCGGCCGGCCGGCGGACGTCGCAGGCACGCTGCGCGACCGCCTCGCCCGGCTGTCGCCGTCGGTGCTCGAGATCCACGACGACGGCGCGCAGCACGTCGGCCACGCCGGCGCCGCCGGCGGCGGGCACTTTTCGCTGCTCATCGTGTCTGACGTGTTCTCGGGGCTTCCGCGGCTCGCCCGGCACCAGCGGGTGCTGCGCGAAGTCGCCGATCTCCTGCCGCAACCGGTGCATGCGCTGTCGATCAAGGCGCTGGCGCCGGACGAATTCCCTTCCTGAAACCAACCACAAAGGACTGTCACTGATGATCAAGCACGTCGTTGCCGTCGCCGCCCTCGTTGCGGTCGCCGGCCTGCCGGTCGCGCACGCCCAGGCGCCCGCCAAGGCCCCCGCCCCGGCCAAGGGTGCGCCGGCCGCCGCCGCGCGCCGCCGCCGCCGGCAAGGAGCTCTATCCGAAGGTCTACTTCGACTACCTGCTCAAGGAGCGCCTGAGCCAGGGCCAGCCCGACACGCCCGAGCTGCGCAACGCGCTGCGCGAGGAGCTCAACACGCGCGAGCTGCTGGTCCGCGAAGCGAAGAAGAAGGGGCTCGAGAAGAACGCGGACGTCAAGAACCAGATGGACCTCGCCGGGCAGACCGTCCTGGTGCGCGCCTACGTCTCCGAGTGGGTGAAGGAGAACCCGATCTCCGACGCCGCGCTGAGGAAGGAATACGACGCGATCAAGTCGCAGATCGGCGATCGCGAGTACAAGGTCCGCCACATCCTGGTCGAGAAGGAAGACGAGGCGAAGGAGATCATCGCGTCGCTGCAGAAGGGCGACAAGTTCGAGAAGCTCGCGGAGCGCTCGAAGGACCCCGGCTCCAAGGCGAACGGCGGCGACCTCGACTGGAACGCCCCGGCCAACTTCGTCAAGCCGTTCTCGGACGCGATGGTCGCCACCCCCAAGGGCAAGTTCACCGCGCAGCCGGTGCAGACGCAATTCGGCTGGCACGTGATCATGGTCGAGGACATCCGCGAAGCCAAGGTGCCGAGCTTCGACGAGGTGAAGCCCCAGCTCATGCAGCGGATGCAGGGTCAGGTGCTCGACGCCTACTTCAAGGACCTGCGCGCGAAGAACGGCGTGTAGCGAGCGCCGCCGGTCGCGGCCGGCTCGGCAGCGAAATCCCGGAGCGGCAGGCGGCAGCGCCTGCCGCTCTTTTTTGCGCTCACCGGAGCGCGCAGGCGGCCTCGGCGCCGCGGCGCAGCGGGCCGTCGCGCGGTCGCTGCGGCGCGCGCCTCGCGCCGCATGCGCGTCCGCGATGCAGCGCGTCGCCATCCGCGCCTCTCATGCGCCGGTCCGGTTCGGTGCTATTCTTGCGCCGCGCCCGCGCAGCGGCGCGCCCGGTCTCCGGAGCCTGTCGCACTGCGGGCAAGCGAACCGGCCGCTCGCGTCGACGCGAGCGGCGACCGATTGCGCACGGAGGACCCATGGCGTTGATCCGCCACCCCAAGGACTTTGTCTCAGGACTGATGTTCGTCGCGATTCGGCGTCGCGGCGATCGTCGTTGCCGCCAACTACCCGCTGGGCACGGCCGCGAGGATGGGACCCGGCTACTTTCCGCGGATGCTGGGCATCCTGCTGATCGTCCTGGGCGCGGCACTCGCGCTGCGCGCGCTGAGGCTGCAGGGCAGTCCGCTGCCGAGCTGGCCCTGGCGGCCGACGGTCGTCGTCCTCGCCAGCGTCATCCTCTTCGGGTTCATCGTCACCCGCGTCGGGCCTCGCGCTGTCGACGGTCATCCTGATCGTCACCGCCAGCTTCGCCAGCCACGAATTCCGGCCGAAGGAGGCGCTGATCAGCGGGGTGCTCCTGGCCGCGCTGGCCATCGCCGTGTTCGTGATCGGCCTGAAGCTGCAGCTGCCGATCTGGCCGCATGTTCCTGGCGCGCTGAGCGCGCATGGAACTCCTCAACCACCTCGCGCTGGGGTTCGGCGTCGCGCTGACGCCGGTCAACCTGCTCTACGCGCTGATCGGCTCGCTGCTCGGCACGCTGATCGGCGTGCTGCCCGGCATCGGGCCGGTGGCGACCATCGCGATGCTGCTGCCGACGACCTACGCGCTGCAGCCGGTGTCGGCGCTGATCATGCTGGCCGGGATCTACTACGGCGCGCAGTACGGCGGCTCGACCACGTCGATCCTGCTCAACATGCCCGGCGAGACGTCGTCGGCGGTGACCTGCCTCGACGGCCACCAGATGGCGCTGCAGGGACAGGCCGGCGCCGCGCTCGCCACGGCCGCGCTCGCGTCGTTTTTCGCGGGCACCGTCGCCACCGTCTTCATCGCCACCGTCGCGGTGCCGCTGTCCGAGCTCGCGCTGAAGTTCGGGCCCGCCGAGTATTTCTCGCTGATGGTGCTGGGGCTGATCGGCGCCGTGGTGCTCGCGCACGGCTCGCTGCTGAAGGCGATCGCGATGATCGTCCTCGGCCTGCTGCTCGGGATCGTCGGCACCGACGTCAACTCCGGCGCCGCGCGGTTCGCGTTCGGCATCCCGGAGCTGACCGACGGCATCGGCGTGGTGAGCGTGGCCATGGGCCTGTTCGGCTTCGCCGAGATCATCACCAACCTCGAGCACAACGGCAAGCGCGAGATCGTGACCAGCAAGGTGAGCCGGCTGTGGATCACCAAGGCCCAGTTCAAGAAGATCTGGCCGGCCGTGCTGCGCGGCACCGGGCTCGGCTCCTTCCTCGGCCTGCTGCCGGGCGGCGGCGCGATGCTGTCGTCGTTCGCGTCCTACGCGCTGGAAAAGAAGGTCGCCGACGACCCGAGCGAGTTCGGCAAGGGCGCGATCCAGGGCGTGGCCGGACCCGAGTCGGCCAACAACGCCGGCGCGCAGTCCTCGTTCATTCCGCTGCTCACGCTCGGGATTCCCGAGAACGCCGTGATGGCGCTGATGGTCGGCGCGATGACGATCCACAACATCCAGCCCGGGCCCGCAGGTGATGACGTCGAACCCGGCGCTGTTCTGGGGGCTGATCGCGTCGATGTGGATCGGCAACCTGATGCTGGTCGTGCTCAACCTGCCGCTGATCGGCATCTGGATCAAGCTGCTGCAGGTGCCCTACCGCGTGCTCTACCCCGCCATCCTGCTGTTCTGCGCGATCGGCGTCTACACGATCAACAACACCAATTTCGACGTGATGCAGACCGCCGTCTTCGGGCTGCTCGGCGTCATCTTCGTCAAGCTCGAATGCGAGCCGGCGCCGCTGCTGCTGGGGTTCGTGCTGGGCCCGATGATGGAGGAGAACCTCCGCCGCGCGATGCTGCTCTCGCGCGGCGACCCGACGACGTTCCTCACCCGCCCGCTGTCGCTGGTCATGCTGCTGATGGCCGTCGGCGCTGCTGCTGCTGATCGCCGCGCCGAACTTCCGCAAGACGCGCGAAGTCGCCTTCCAGGAAGACTGACGCGATGCCCTACGACTGGTCAACGCCCTACCCTTCGCGCCGCCAGCCGATCTTCGCGCGCAACGTCGTCGCCACCTCGCAGCCGCTCGCGGTGCAGGCGGGCATGGCGATGCTCGCGCGCGGCGGCAATGCGGTCGACGCGGCGCTCGCCACGGCGATCTCGCTGACGGTCGTCGAGCCCTGCAGCAACGGGCTCGGCAGCGACCTCTTCGCCATCGTCTGGGACGGGCAGGAGCTCGCCGGCCTCAACGCGTCCGGCCGGGCGCCCGCCGCGGTGACGCCGGCGCGCTACGCCGGGATGGCGCAGATGCCGCAGCGCGGCTGGGAGGCGGTGACGATCCCCGGCGCCGTCTCGGGCTGGGTCGCGCTGTCGCAGCGCTACGGCAAGCTGCCGTTCGCCGACCTGTTCGAGCCCGCGGTGCGCTACGCGCGCGACGGCTACCTGGTGTCGCCGGTCGTCGCGTCGAAATGGGCGCTGGCGGTGCCGCTGCATGCCGACGGACCTGGGCTTCGCCGAGCACTTCCTGCCCCGCGGCCGCGCGCCGAAGATCGCCGAAAAGTTCGCGTCGCCCGACATGGCGAAGACCCTCGCGAAGATCGCCGCGACCCGCGGCGAGGCCTTCTACCGCGGCGAGCTCGCGCAGGCGATGGCGGCCCACGCGCAGGCGCACGGCGCGGCGCACGCGCTCGCCGATTTCGCCGGCCACGCCTGCGACTGGGTCACGCCGCTCGCGCTGCGCTACCGCGGCATCGACGTCCGCGAGATCCCGCCGAACGGCCAGGGCATCGCCGCGCAGATGGCGCTCGGCATCCTCGAGAATTTCGACCTCGCCGCGCTCGGCCCGGATTCGGTCGCGAGCCAGCACCTGCAGATCGAGGCGATGAAGCTGGCGTTCGCCGACGTCCACCGCTTCGTCAGCGACCCGCGCACGATGCGCGTGACGCCGCACGCGCTGCTCGACCGCGACTACCTCGCGGCGCGCGCGCGCCTGATCGACCCGCGCCGCGCGCAGGATTTCGGCCCCGGCGATCCGCCCAAGGGCGGCACCGTCTATCTCTGCGCGGCCGACGCGTCGGGGATGATGGTGTCGCTGATCCAGTCGAACTACATGGGCTTCGGTTCCGGCGTCGTGGTGCCGGGCACGGGCATCAGCCTGCAGAACCGCGGCGCGGGGTTTTCGCTCGAGGCGGGACATCCGAACGAGATCGGCGGCGGCAAGCGCCCGTTCCACACGATCATTCCGGGCTTCCTCACCGACAACGGCGCGCCGCTCGCGGCCTTCGGCGTGATGGGCGGGCCGATCCAGCCGCCCGGCCACGTGCAGACGCTGGTGCGCATGCTGACCTACCGGATGAACCCCCAGGCCGCGCTCGACGCGCCGCGCTGGAAGGTGAACAGCGGACTGTCGGTCGACCTCGAGAGCTCGGCCGCGCCGGAATTGCGGGCCGGGCTGGCCGCGCTCGGTCACCGGTTCGAATCGATCCCCGATTCCTACATGGACTTCGGCGCCGGGCAGTTCATCGTGCGCATCGACGACGGCTACGTCGCCGCGTCCGATCCGCGCCGCGACGGGCAGGCCGCGGGGTTCTGATCGCGCGTCAGCCGAGCAGCTTCGCCTTCAGGATGTCGAGCGGCAGCATCTCGGGCAGGTCGAGACGCTTGCGGTCGGCCTCCGGCGCCGCGAGCGGCGCGGTGGCGCGCATCGTCGCGCGCGAGCGGCGCGTGAGGTCGACGTAGCCGGCGGTGCCCTCGAGCTTCCAGGCAAGCTCGGTCTCGGTCAGCGCGCGCATGATCCTCGCCGGGATGCCGCCCACCAGCATCCGCGGCGGGACGATCATCCCGGCCTTGACGAACGCCATCGCGGCGACGATCGACGATTCGCCGATCACGGCATTGTCGTTGACCACCGCGTTCATCCCGACGAGCGCGTTGCGCTTGATCGTGCAGCCGTGCAGCACCGCCCCGTGGCCGATGTGCCCGCCCTCCTCGATGATCGTGTCGTGCCCCGGAAACGCGTGCAGCACGCAGGTGTCCTGCACGTTGGAGCCGGCGCGGCATTCGAGCCGGCCGAAATCGCCGCGCAGGCTGGCCGCGGGCCCGATGTAGCAGTCGGGTCCGATGATCACGTCGCCGATCAGCACCGCGCTCGGATGCACGTACGCGCTCGGATCCACCACCGGCGTCACGCCGTCGATCGAATACACCGTCAGGCTCATCGTGCTCCTCGCTCGGGAAAGTTGACTGCGGTCACCCGACCCAGACCCGGGCGTTGCGGAACATCCGCATCCACGGCGAAAGCCCGTCGCCGTCCAGCCACTCCGGCGGGTGCCAGGACATCTGCACCGCGCGGAACACGCGCTCGGGATGCGGCATCAGGATCGAAAAGCGGCCGTCCGGGCGTGGTGAGGCCGGTGATGCCCTGCGGCGAGCCGTTGGGATTGCAGGGATAGCGCTCGGTGGCCGCGCCGGCATGGTCGACGAAGCGCAGCGTCACGCAGGACTGCGCCGCGGCGAGGTCCGCGTCGTCGCGAAACTCGGCGTAGCCCTCGCCGTGCGCCAGCGCGACGGGGATGCGGCTGCCTTCCATCCCGGCGAAGAACAGCGACGGCGAGCGCTGGACCTCGACCTGCGACCAGCCGTGCCTCGAACTGCTCGGAGCGGTTGCGCACGAAATGCGGCCAGCGCGCCGTGCCGGGGATCAGCTCGTGCAGGTTGCTCATCATCTGGCAGCCGTTGCACACGCCCAGCGCGAAGGTGTCGCCGCGCGCGAAGAACGCGGCGAAATCCTCGCGCGCCCGCGCGTTGAACAGGATCGACTTGGCCCAGCCCTCGCCGGCCCCCAGCACGTCGCCGTACGAGAAGCCGCCGCAGGCGACGAAGCCGCGGAACTCCGCGAGCGAGCGCCGGCCCGCGAGCAGGTCGCTCATGTGCACGTCGTGCGCGGCAAAGCCCGCGCGATCGAATGCCGCGGCCATCTCGACCTGCCCGTTGACGCCCTGCTCGCGCAGGATCGCGATCGCCGGCCGCGCCCCGGTCGCGATGTACGGCGCGGCGACGTCGTCGTCGATGCGCGAACGTGAGCCGCGGCGCGATGCCGGGATCGCCGTCGTCGAGGATGCGGTCGTATTCCGCGTCCGCCGCCGCCGGGTTGTCGCGCAGCCGCTGCAGCGCGTGCGTGGTCGCCGACCAGGCGCGGTGCAGGTCGGCGCGCGGCGCGTCCAGCTGCACGACGCCGTTCGACCGCGATGCGGATGCGTCCGTCCGCCGTCGGTTCGCCGATCGCGTGGACGACGAGACCTGCGGCCGCGATCCGCGCGATGACCTCGGCGCGATCGCGCGCGTGCACCTGGACGACCGCGCCCAGCTCCTCGGCGAACAGCAGCGCCAGCGGATCGTTGCCGATGCCGTCGAGCGCGACGGCGAGGCCGCACCGCGACGCGAACGCCATTTCCGCGAGCGCCGCGAAGAGCCCGCCGTCGGCGATGTCGTGGTACGCGAGCAGGCGGCCGTCGCGCTGCAGCGCCTGCACGGTGTCGAAGAACGCGCGCAGGCGCGCCGGATCGTCGACGTCGGGCGCCACGTCGCCCAGCTGGCCGTACACCTGCGCGAGCGCCGAGCCGCCGAGCCGCGCCGCGACCCGCGCCGAGATCGATCCAGCACAGGACGCTCGCGCCGCGGTCGGTGGCGAGCCGGGGCGTGAGCACGCGCCGGGCGTCGGCGACCGGCGCGAATGCGGAGACGATCAGCGACAGCGGCGACGTCACTGCCCTGGCGCCGCCGTCCCCCGGATCGCGCCACGTCGTGCGCATCGACATCGAGTCCTTGCCGACCGGGATGCTCACGCCCAGCGCCGGGCAGAGCTCCATCCCGACCGCCCGCACCGTGTCGTAGAGCAGCGCGTCCTCGCCCGGGTGACCGGCCGCGGCCATCCAGTTGGCCGAGAGCTTGACGTCGGCGAGCTGGCCGATGCCGGCGGCGGCGATGTTGGTGATCGCCTCGCCGACGGCCATCCGGCCCGAGGCCGGCGCGTCGATCAGCGCCAGCGGCGTGCGCTCGCCCATCGCCATCGCCTCGCCGGCGTAACCGGCGAAATCCATCAGCGTGACCGCGACGTCCGCCACCGGCACCTGCCAGGGCCCGACCATCGGATCGCGCGCGCACAGTCCGCCGACGGTGCGATCGCCGATCGTCACCAGGAACGTCTTGTCGGCCACCGCCGGCAGCTGCAGCACGCGCAACGCGGCATCGGCGACGGTGACCCCGGCGAGATCGAGCGGCGGCAGCTGCCGCGGGAGATGCGTCGCCTCGCGCGTCATCCTCGGCGGCTTGCCGAGCAGCACGTCGAGCGCCATGTCGACCGGCCTGTTGCCGAAATGCGCGTCGGTGACGACCAGCTGGCCGTCCGCGGTCGCGCGGCCGACGACGGCGAAGGGGCAGCGCTCGCGCTCGCACAGCGCGCGAAAGCGATCGAGGTCCCCGGGCGCGATGGCCAGCACGTAGCGCTCCTGCGCCTCGTTGCACCAGATCTCGCGCGGCGCCATGCCGGGCTCCTCGGAGGGCACGGCGCGCAGCTCGAAGCTGCCGCCGGCGCCGCCGCCGTGCACGAGCTCGGGCAGCGCGTTGGACAGCCCGCCGGCGCCGACGTCGTGCAGCGACAGGATCGGGTTGGCCTCGCCCAGCTGCCAGCAGCGGTCGATCACCTCCTGCGCCCGGCGCTGCATCTCGGCGTTGCCGCGCTGGACGGAATCGAAATCGAGGTCGGCGGCGTTGGCGCCGGTGGCCATCGACGAGGCGGCGCCGCCGCCCATGCCGATGAGCATGCCGGGGCCGCCCAGCTGGATCAGCAGCGCGCCGTCGGGGAGCGGCCGCTTGTGCGTGTGGATCGCGGCGATGTTGCCCAGGCCGCCCGCGATCATGATCGGCTTGTGATAGCCGCGGACCTCGCCCGCGACCGCCTGCTCGAACGTGCGGAAGTAGCCGCAGAGATTGGGCCGGCCGAACTCGTTGTTGAACGACGCGCCGCCGATCGGCCCCGCGAGCATGATGTCGAGCGCCGAGGCGATGCGATCGGGCTTGCCGTATGGCGCCTCCCACGGCTGCGGCAGCGACGGGATGCGCAGGTGCGACACCGTGAAGCCCGTCAGCCCCGCCTTCGGCTTGGCGCCGATGCCGGTCGCGCCTTCGTCGCGGATCTCGCCGCCGGATCCCGTCGCCGCGCCCGGGAACGGCGCGATCGCCGTCGGGTGATTGTGCGTCTCCACCTTCATCAGGATGTGCGTCGGCCCGACGTGCGCGCCGTAGCGGCCGGCCGCATCGGCGTGGAACCGCGCCGCCGTCGCGCCCTCGATGACGGCGGAGTTGTCGGAGTAGGCGACGACGGTCCCCTGCGGATGCGACGCATGCGTGTGGCGGATCATCGCGAACAGGCTGCGCTGCTGCGCGACACCGTCGAGCACCCAGCTCGCGTTGAAGATCTTGTGCCGGCAGTGCTCGGAGTTGGCCTGCGCGAACATCATCAGCTCGACGTCGGTCGGGTCGCGCCCGATGTCCCGGTAGCTCGCGGCGAGGTAATCGATCTCGTCGGGCGCCAGCGCCAGCCCGAGCTCGGCGTTGGCGGCCTCGATCGCCGCGCGGCCGCCCAGCGCCAGCGCGACCGTCGCGAGCGGCCGCGGCGGGAAATGCGCGAACAGGCGCGCCGGTCTCGTCGAGATCGCCCAGCACCGCCTCGGTCATCCGGTCGTGCAGCAGGGGCAGCAGCGCGGCGCGGTCGCCGGCGTCGAGCGGGGCGCCGTCGCGCGTCGCGATCCGGTAGCCCACGCCGCGCTCGATCCGGGTGACCGCCGCCAGCGCGCAGTTGCGCGCGATGTCGGTGGCCTTCGACGACCACGGCGAGATGGTGCCGGGCCGGGGCACCACCAGCACGAACGATCCGGCGTCCGCCGCGGCGTCGTCGTGCGGGCCGTAGGTGAGGATCCGGTCGAGCGTTGCCCGTTCGGGGGGCGTGAGCTCGCGCTCGCAGTCGACGAAATGCCAGAACGCGGCGGTGAGCCCGGTGATCGCGTGAGCGGGCCGGAGGGCGGCGAGCGCCGTCAGCAGTTTGGCGACGCGAAACGCGGAGAGCGCGTTGCGTCCGCGCAGCGTGAGGAGATGCGGCATGTCCGGCGCGAACGACGTAAAGCGCGATTATACGCGGGGCGCGGCGCTCCGGCGCGCGGCGGGGCGTGCGCCGGCCCGCGCCGGACAGGCTGCCGCCCGCGGTACAATCGAGCGCGACCCGGGGCGGCACGGGCGCACATCACCTGCGAAGGACGGACCATGCGACATCTGAGCGGCATCGACTCCGCGTTCCTGTACCTCGAGACGCCGGAGATGCCCATGCACGTGGGCAGCCTCAACATCTACGACCTGCCGCCCGGGTACCAGGGGGACTTCTACGAGGACGTCAAGCGGCACGTGGCGAGCCGCATGCATCTGGCCGCCGTCTTCCAGCGCAAGCTCGCGCTGATGCCCTTCGAGCTGGCCAATCCCGTCTGGGTCGACGACGACGACATCGACCTCGACTACCACGTCCGCCGCATCGTGCTCTCGAAGCCCGGAACGATGGCGCAGCTCGAGGCCTACGTCGGGCGCCTGCACTCGAGCCTGCTCGACCGCAGCCGTCCGCTGTGGGAGTTCTACGTCATCGAAGGCCTCGCCACCGGGCAGATCGCCTTCTACACCAAGGCGCATCACGCCGGGATGGACGGCGCCGCCGGCGTGGCGCTCGCCAACGCGATCATGGACACGGGGCCGGTGCCGCGCACGGTGCGGCCGCCGCCCGCGCGCGTCGCCTCGGGTCACTACCAGCTGGGCGTGGCCGAGCTGGCCGGGGCGGCGCTCAGCAACGTCGCGGTGCAGCTCGTGAAGATCGTCAAGCTGGTGCCTGCGGTCGCCAGGGCCGCCGCGAACATCGCGCTGCCGCCGAAAGGCGCGGACGGCAAGCGCCGCCCGCGCCTGCCCACCGGCGTCGCCCTCGGACCGCGCACGACCCTCAACGTCGCGATCACCAACCAGCGCGTGTTCGCCGGGCAGTCGCTGCCGCTGGCCGACGCCAAGCTCATCGCGAAGCAGCTCAACGTGACGCTCAACGACGTGGTGCTGGCGCTGTGCAGCGGGGCGCTCCGCCGCTACTTCGAGGACCGCGGCAGCGTGCCGAAGAAATCGCTGATCGCCGGCGTGCCGGTCTCGTTGCGCGAGCCCGGCAACACCGAGATGAACAACCAGGTGACGATGATGCTGGCGAGCCTCGCCAGCAACATCGCCGATCCCGTGGAGCGCCTGCGGGCGATCCATGCGTCGGCGGCCTCGTCGAAGGAGTTCACCGGCAACCTGAAGGCCGCCATCCCGCTCGACTTCCCGTCCCTCGGCGCGCCGTGGCTGATGACGGGCCTCGCGTCGCTCTACGGCCGGTCGCGCCTCGCCAACGTGCTGCCGCCGATCGCCAACGTGGCGATCTCCAACGTTCCCGGCCCGCAGTTCCCGCTCTACCTCGCCGGCGCGAAGATGGTGTCCTATTTCCCGGTGTCGATCCCGGGCCACGGCATCGCGCTCAACATGACCGTCGAGAGCTACAACGGGTCGCTCGATTTCGGGCTCACGGCGTGTCGCCGCGCGGTTCCGGACGTGCGCGAGATCGCCGATCACCTGCGCGGCGCGCTCGACGAGTTGAAGGGGCTGGTGCTCGCCGCGCCGGCGCGAGCACGCGGCGCACGCCGTCGCGGCGCCGGCGAAGCGCAGCGCGACGCGACCGGGCGTCAAGGCCGGTGCGCGCCGCGCGCCGGCGGCCGCCGCAGCGGCGAAAGAGCCCAGCCCTGCGACCGCTCCGCGCAGCGCGCGGCAACGGCGCAGCCAAGGCCGCCGTGGCAACCCGCCGGGCGGCCGCGCGGCGGCGGCGCGCGCTGCAGGCGAAGGCTGCGTAGGCCCCGCCGAACCGCCCGTTCGCCTCGCGGCCGGACCGGCCCACGGGCGAATGCCGGAGCGCGCAGCGCGCAGGCAGTCGATCGAGCCCGCCGGCGCGCGACGGCGCCGGCTCAGTGTTGCAGGATCTTGGCGAGGAACTGCTGCGCGCGCTCGGAGCGCGGCTTGCCGAAGAAGTCTTCCTTGGTGGCGTCCTCGACGATGCGGCCCTGGTCCATGAAGATCACCCGCTTCGCCACCTTGCGCGCGAAGCCCATCTCGTGGGTCACGCACATCATGGTCATGCCTTCCTTCGCGAGCTCGACCATCACGTCGAGCACCTCGTTGACCATCTCGGGGTCGAGCGCGGAGGTCGGCTCGTCGAACAGCATGCAGATCGGGTCCATCGCCAGCGCGCGCGCGATGGCCACGCGCTGCTGCTGGCCGCCGGAGAGCTGGCCCGGGAACTTGTCCTTCTGCGCGATGAGGCCGACGCGGTCGAGGTACTTGAGGCCCTTGGCGACCGCCTCGTCCTTGCTGCGTCCGAGCACCTTGACCTGCGCGAACGAGAGGTTCTGCGTGATCGACAGGTGCGGAAAGAGCTCGAAGTTCTGGAACACCATGCCCACGCGCGCGCGGAGCTTCGGCAGGTTGGTCTTCGGGTCGGAGAGCGAGATGCCGTCGACGACGACGTCGCCCTTCTGGAAGGGCTCCAGCGCGTTGACGACCTTGATCAGCGTCGACTTGCCCGAGCCGGAAGGGCCGCAGACGACGACCACGTCGCCCTTGTCGACGCTGGTCGTGCAGTCGGTCAGGACCTGGAACTGGCCGTACCACTTGGATACGTCCTTGATTTCGATCATTGCCATGGCGGGCCCGGGTCGGAGGTGGTCAGCGGACGATTGCGATCTTCTTCTGCAGCTGCTTCACCACCCGCGACAGCGAGAAGCAGATGACGAAGTACACGACGGCGACGGTCATGTACATCTCGACCGGGCGCAGGTCGCGCTGGTTGATCTTGTCGGCGGCGCCGAAGAAGTCGGTGGCGCCGATCGCGTAGACCAGCGAGATGTCCTGGAACAGGATGATCGTCTGCGTGAGCAGGATCGGCAGCATGTTGCGGAACGCCTGCGGCAGCACCACGTAGCGCATCACCTGGCCGTAGGTCAGGCCCAGCGCGTAGCCGGCGCCGACCTGGCCCTTCGGGATCGACTGGATGCCCGCGCGCATGATCTCGCTGTAGTACGCCGCCTCGAAGATCGTGAAGGTGAAGTAGGCGGAGTTCTCGGCGCCGATCGGCTTCATCTGGCCGGTGAACAGCGACAGCGCGATCGGGATGATCAGGTAGAAGGCCAGGATCACCTGCACCAGCGGCACGCTGCGGAACAGGTTCACGTAGCCGGCCGCGAACATCGACAGCGGCTTGATCGACGACAGCCGCATCATCGCGAGGAACGTCCCCAGCACGATGCCGCCGGCCATCGCGAACAGCGTGACCTGCACCGTGTAGCGCAGCCCCTTCGCCAGGTACTCCCAGTTGGCGGTGATGACGGTGAAATCGAAACCGCCCATCAGCGTGCCCCCCCGGCGCCCATCACTTGCCCCCCGCCACGATGTAGCCGGGCACGCGCACCCGCGCCTCGATGAACGCCATGATCCGGTTCACCGAGAACGCCAGGATGAAGTAGATCGCCGTGACGACGATGGTGATCTCCAGCACCTGGTTGGTCTTCTCGATGATCTGCTTGTACTGGAAGTAGAGCTCGAGCACGCCGACGGCGTAGGTGACCGAGGAGTTCTTGAAGATGTTCATCGACTCCGACGTGAGTGTCGGCAGGATGATCCGGTAGGCCATCGGCAGCAGCACGTAGCGGTACACCTGCGCCAGCGTGAGCCCCATCGCCAGGCCGGCGTTGGTCTGGCCGCGGGGGAGCGACAGGATGCCGGACTTCACCTGCTCGGCGATCCGGGCCGCCGTGTAGAGGCCGAGGCCGAACACGGCGGGAACGACGTCGGGCAGGTCCTGCTTGACCCAGTCGCCGGCGCCCTTCGGCAGGAATTCGGGAAAGACCTGGTACCAGAGGAACAGCTGGACGATCAGCGGGATGTTGCGGAAGAGCTCGACGTACGTGTTGCCGATCCAGACCAGCAGCTTGCTCGGCGTGGTGCGGATGACGCCGAGCACCGAGCCCAGCAGCAGCGCGATGACGAGCGCGCACAGCGCCACGGTGACGGTCCAGCCCAGACCCGAGAGGATCCACTGGAAGTAGCGCTCACCGTCGTCGGCGACGTCGAAAAAGAACGTCCAGTTCCAGTGGTAGGTCACCGCGGAGCCTCCCCTCGTTGCCGACAGCGGTCGGTGCGCGAAAAACGGCGGCGCGCGCAGGCGCCTTCAGGCGATGCGGGGAGCGGGCGCCGCTCCCCGTGCCGGCGGACGACCCGCGGTCAGGACACGCCCTTGTCGTTCGGGTTGGCGATCGCGTCCTTCAGCTCCTTGCTCATCGGCAGGTTCATGTTGATCCCCTTGGGCGGGACCGGATTCAGGAACCACTTGTCGTAGATCTTGACGATCTCGCCGGACTTCATCAGGCCGGAGAGCGTCTTGTCGACCAGCGCCTTGAACTGCGGGTCGTCCTTGCGGATCATGATCCCGTAGGGCTCGACCCGCAGCGCCTCGCCGACGATCGCGAACTCCTTCGGGTTCTTCGCGTTGGCGATGAGGCCGGCGAGCAGCACGTCGTCCATGACGAACGCCGCGGCGCGGCCGGACTCGACCATCAGGAACGAGTCGGCGTGGTCCTTGCCGTAGATGTTCTTGACGTCGATGTTCTTGCCCTTCTCGTTCTGCTTGATCAGCGCGTCGCTGGTGGTGCCGGTCGTCGTGACCACTGCCTTGCCGTTGAGCTGGGCGAGGTCCGTGATGCCCGAATCCGCCTTCACCAGCATGCGGATGCCCGTCACGAAGGTCGTGTTGCCGAACGAGACCTGCTTCTGCCGGTCGACGCTGTTGGTCGTCGAGCCGCACTCCATGTCGATGGTGCCGTTCTGCATCAGCGTGATCCGGTTCTGCGAGGTCACCGGGTTGTACGCCACCTTGAGGTTCGGCATCTTGAGCTCGGCCTTGATCGCGTCGACGACCTTGTTGCACAGGTCCATCGAGTAGCCGACGGGCTGCTGCTTGTCGTCGAGATACGAGAACGGGATCGACGATTCGCGATTGCCGATGGTGACCGTGCCGGCATCCTTGATCTTCTTGAGCGTGCCGGTGAGATCCTGCGCTTGCGCCGTGAGCGCGAAGGCTGCGGTGACGGCCGCCATGCAAATCCTGGCTGGGAACTTCATGCGATACCTCCAGTGAGCGGCCTTGCCGGCCGCGATGGGACGCGGGATTGTGATCGGATTGCCGACCCGGCGAGACCGGGACAACGGCAGCGACTGCCGACAAGTGTAGCGGCGCCAATGCGATCTTGTCCATTTGCCGGCCGGCGGCGGGGCGCGATCGGGTCCCGACGGCGGCGCAGCCTATAATCCGAGCATGCGCGCCCCCGCCATGCTGATGCCGATTTACCGCACCGCCGAGGTGCGCGTCCTGGAAGAAGCAGCGCGCGGCGCGCCGCTGATGGAACGCGCCGGACAGGCGGCGGCGGAGGTCGCCCGGGCCATGGTGGGCGAGCGCGGCGGCACCGTGCTGGTCCTGGCCGGGCCGGGCAACAACGGGGGCGACGCCTTCGTCGTGGCGCGCCTGCTCCGCGAAGGCTTTCACGACGTGGTCGTCGTCTTCCGGGGCGACGCGGCACGCCTGCCGCCCGACGCCGCGGCCGCGTGCGCCGCGTTCCGCAATGCCGGCGGGCGCACCATCGCCGACATCCCGCGCGGGTGGAACGGGGCGCTGGTCGTCGACGGCCTGTTCGGCATCGGGCTCGCGCGCCCCCTCGCCGCCGATTACGCGGCGCTGGTCGAGGCGGCCAACGCGCTGGGCGCGCCGATCCTGGCACTCGACGTGCCGAGCGGATTGTCCGCCGAGACCGGCGCCGCGCTGGGCCCGACCATCCGCGCGACGGCCACCGCGACGTTCATCGCGTTGAAGCCGGGGCTGCTGACCGGCGACGGCGTCGATCTCTGCGGCGAGGTTTCCGTCCACGCGCTCGAGCTCGATCGGGAGGCGCTATCGCCGGCTCGCGGGCACCGCCTCGCCTGGCCCGCCCTCGCCCGCGCGCTGCCGCCGGTGCTCGCCCGGCGCGAGCGCAACGTGCACAAGGGCACGTTCGGCACGCTCGCGATCATCGGGGGCGCCGACGGCATGGTCGGCGCGCCGCTCCTCGCCGGGCGCGCTGCGATGAAGCTGGGCGCGGGCAAGGTGGTGATCGGGTTCGCCGCGCGCGAGCACCCGGCCGTCGACTGGATCGCGCCCGAGCTGATGCTGCGTCCGGCGGCCGCCGCGCTCGCCGCGGCACCCGGGACGCTGGTCGTCGGGCCCGGCTTCGGCGCCGACCCGAACGCGGCCGACCTCCTGATGCGGGCGCTCGCCATGGGGGTTCCGACCGTGATGGACGCCGACGCGCTCAATCTCGTCGGCGTGCATCCCCCGCTGCGCCGCGCGCTGGCTGCGCGCACCGCGCCCACAGTGCTGACGCCGCATCCGGCCGAAGCCGCGCGCCTGCTGGCCACCGACACCGCCACGGTCCAGCGCGACCGCCTCGGAGCGGCATTGACGCTCGCGCGTGAATTGAACGCGCACGTCGTCCTGAAAGGCGCGGGCAGCGTGCTCGCCCACCCCGACGGAACGTGGGACATCAACGCCAGCGGCAACTGCGCGCTCGCGACGGCGGGATCCGGCGACGTGCTGGCGGGTCAGGTCGGCGCGCTGCTCGCGCAGGGGCTCGACGCGAAGACGGCGCTGCGCTACGCCGTATGCATCCACGGCGCGGCGGCGGATGCGCTGGTCGCCGCGGGCACCGGACCGCTCGGCGTCGTCGCCTCCGAAATACCCGACGCCGCGCGCGCGCTGGTCAACGCCGCAGCGCGCGAAAGCAGGGTCTAACCCTGCTTTCGCGGACAGGGCCTACGGAATCAACACCGTCGCGCCGACGGTTGCGCGCGACTCGAGCGCGCGATGCGCTTCGGCCGCGTCCTTGAGCGCGAATGTCTGCCGCGGCTCGCTGACGATCTTGCCGATGCGCACCAGCTCGAACATCTCGTCGGCCGCGGCGGTGAGCGCGGCGCGTGTGGCGATGTGCGTGGCCAGCGTCGGGCGCGTCGCGTAGAGCGATCCCTTCTGCGCCAGGAGCAGCAGGTCGAAGTTCGTGATGGCGCCGGACGCGTTGCCGAAGCTCACCCACAGGCCGCGCGGCGACAGGCAGTCGAGCGACGCCGGATAGGTGTCCTTGCCGACCCCGTCGTAGACGACCGGCACGCCCTTGCCGCCGGTGATCTCCTTCACCCGCTCGACGAAATTCTCGCGCGTGTAGTCGATCGCGTGCGTGCAGCCGTGCTCCTTGGCGAGCGCGGCCTTGGCCGCCGAGCCGACGGTGCCGATCACGGTCGCGCCCAGCGCACGTGCCCATTGGCAGGCGATCAGCCCAACGCCGCCGGCCGCAGCGTGGAACAGGATCGTGTCGCCGGCCTTGACCTTGTAGGTCTGCCGCAGCAGGTATTGGACGGTGAGGCCCTTCAGCATCAGCGTCGCCGCGATGCGGTCGGAGACGCCCTCGGGAATCTTCACCAGCCGGTCGGCCGGCAGCACGCGCTGCTCGGCGTAGCTGCCCGGCGGACCGCCGGTGTAGGCGACGCGGTCCCCGGGCTTCACGCCGTCGACGCCGCTGCCGACCGCTTCGACCACGCCTGCCGCCTCGGAGCCGATCCCGGCCGGAAGAGGCAGCTTGTACAGGCCGCTGCGATGGTAGGTGTCGATGTAGTTGACGCCGATCGCGGTGTGGCGGACCCGCGCCTCGCCCGGGCCCGGATCGCCCACGGCCACCTCGTCCCAGGCCAGGACTTCGGGTCCACCGGTGGAATGAATGCGTATCGCTTTCGGCATGCGTTGCTCCTTCGAGTAAAGGGGTCTTCGGAAATCGGCGACGGTCATGCCGCCAGGGTACGGTAGGTCGCGAGACCGGCGATCGTCAGCAGCAGCGAGCCGGCGACGTGCGCCAGCGCGAGGCCGCCGCCCGCCGCATATTCGCCGCGCAAGAGCAGCTGCGTGACCTCAGACGAAAACGTCGAGAACGTCGTCAACCCGCCGAGGAAGCCGGTGATGACGAACAGCCGGAACTCGGGGGCAATGTCGTGGCGCGCCGCGAAGTACGCGACCGCAAGCCCGATCAGGTAACCGCCGATCAGGTTGGACGCGAGCGTCCCCAGCGGCAGATCGGGCACGCGCGCGTTGAGCCACGCCGAGAGCCCCCAGCGCATCCACGCGCCGAGCATGGCGCCGATCCCCACCGCGAGCAATCCGCCGATCATCGGGGCGGCAGCGCGCGGAACGCCGCCGCATACGCCGCGGCCACTGCGCGCACCTCGTCCGGCGCCGCTCCGGGACGATAGAGATTCGATCCCGTGCCGAAGCCGTCGGCCCCGGCCGCCCAGTAGGGCGCCATCGTTTCCGGCTTGATGCCGCCGACGGCGAACACCAGCGCCTCGGCCGGCAGGACGGCGCGCCAGGCCTTGAGCGCCGCGGGCGGCAGCTGATCCGCGGGGAACATCTTGAGCCCGTCGGCGCCCGCCGCGAGTGCGGCGAACGCCTCGGTGGGCGTGGCCACCCCCGGCACGCAGATCATGCCTTCGTGCTTGGCCGCCCGGACGATCGCGACGTCGGCATGGGGCATCACGACCAGGCGGCCGCCCGCCGCCCTCACGCGGGCGACGTCGTCAATCGCCAGCACCGTGCCTGCGCCGACGAGGCAGCGCCCGCCCGCAGCCGAGGCCAGCGCGCGGATCGATTGGAAGGGCCGCGGCGAATTCAGCGGCACCTCAAGCACGCGGAAACCCGCCTCGACGAGCACCGCGGCGATCGTCGGAATCTCTTCCGGCGTGATCCCGCGCAGCACCGCGATCAGCGGCAATGGCGCCAGGTACTCAGTCAGCGGATTCGTCATTTCGCACCATTGTCAGTCCGGAAACCCGATCAGCGCGTTCATCACGAAGCCCGCGCGTCAGCGCAGGAGCCCCGCATGCCGCGCGATGCGCCAGAGCCCGCGTGGTGCGGCATCGGCCGGCCCGATCGTCGCTGGGAGGCCGGCCACCCGGAATGCGACCGCGTAGCGCGCGGTCAGCGCGGGCGCGCCGACAAGCAGAGCGCGGCCGTCATCGGCACCATGCTGTTGCGCCCATGCGCGCCCCTCGCGAATCTCGCTGCCGATCACGAGGCCCGACAGGTAATCGGCCGCCGCCGGCGCCGTGAGCGCGCCGAACAGCGCCAGCGTGCGCGCGCCGAAGAGGTCGTGCAGCAGCGACGCCCCCGGCCCGGTCGCCGCGAGCCCGCGCCGGACGCCACGCTCGTACGCCGCGGCATCGACGACCGCCGGCGCGTTCCCCGGCGCCATCATCCGGCCGAGGATGCTGTGGTCCTTGAGCACCGCGTAGAGCTCGCCGCTCAGGAACGTCGCGAAGGTCTCGATGCAGCCCGCGTCCACCAGCGCCCACTTGGAATGCGTGCCCGGCAGCACGACGAGCTCGCGCCCGCGCCCCGGGGCGTCTTCGCCGGCGATCGCGCCGAGGATCTGGGTCTCCTCCCCGCGCATCACGTCGGGCACGCCGGCCGCATCGACGCAGGTGACGCCGGGGACGATGGCGAGCCCGCCCGCGGCGGCATGCACCAGTCCCGAGGCGAGCGTGTCGAGCGCCGCCGGGCAATCGCGGTACGGCGCCTCGACCCAACCCTGGCGGCTGCCGATCATGCCGCAGGCGATGCGGGGCGCCCCCTCCGCCGCCCAGTCCCCCAGCAGCGTTGCGAGCGCGCCGGCGTACGCGCCGTCGCGGACCTGCTGGATCCCGAGCGCCGCGCTCGTCTCGCCGACGACGCGACCCGAGGCGTCCTGCCGGTACCCGCGCGCCGACGTGGTGCCCCAGTCGATGGCGATGAGGGCGGTGGCATCGACGCGCGCTGCGCGGGCGGGCGCCGCCGCTGCCGGGCCGTTCACTTGCCCGCCCCGCCGTCGCGGTCCCAGCGGGCCGCGGCTTCGTCGTCGGTGCCGCGCGCCTCGACCCAGCGCGTGCCGGAAGGTGTCGCCTCCTTCTTCCAGAACGGCGCGCGCGTCTTGAGGAAATCCATGATGAATTCGCAGGCAGCGAAGGCCTCCCCGCGGTGCGCGCTGGTCACGCCGACGAGGACGATCTGGTCCATCGGCTGCAGCGCGCCGATGCGGTGGATGACCAGCGCGTCGAGGATGTCCCAGCGCGACCTGGCATCCTCCAGGATCGCGGCCAGCGCCTTCTCGGTCATCCCCGGATAGTGCTCCAGCGTCATCGTCGTCACGGCCGACGCATCGTTCAGGTCGCGCACCGTGCCGATGAACGCGGCCACGGCGCCCACGCGCGCGTCGCCCGCGCGCAGCGCGGAGAGCTCGCGCGACACGTCGAAGTCCTCGGTCTGCACGCGGACGGGCATCGCGGGGGGGAGCGCGGCCTCAGCCGCCCGTCACCGGCGGGAAGAGCGCGACCTCGTCGCCGGCGCGGATCGGCGTGTCCGGACCCGCCAGGGCGTGGTTGACGGCGATGCGCACGGCACGCCCCGGCGCGAGCTCGGCAGCCCAGACGCCGCCGCGCGAGGCCAGCGTCGCCCGGAGCGCGCCGGCCGTGATGGCGGGGTCGGCCGCGGCCATGCTTTCGCCGGGGGTGCCGAAGGCTTCGCGCAGGCGGGCGAGATAGACGACGGTGATGGAGGCTGCTGCGGGGCCGGACATGGATTCTGGGGTTCGCAAACGACAGCGCCGGCGGAAGCTCCCGCCGGCGCGTCAAGTGTACCGCTTCGGGCCGAGGATCGGACGCTCAGAACCGGTACTGCACCCCGATCGTCAGCTGGTCGGACTCCGGCAGCAGGTTGCTCAGCTCCAGCCCGATGCGGCCGAAGCGCGCGTACTCGAGGCGCAGGCCGAGGTCGGAGCTCAGGTCATAGCGCAGGCCGACGCCGTAGTTGACGCCGTCGCGGGCGCGACGCGGATCGACGCCGTTGCCGATGCCCGGCCCGATCAGGCCCGGCGTGGCTTCCGGAAGGCCGTAACCGAGCCGCCCGTACAGCGCGAAGCTCTTGTAGAACGACCAGCTGGTGTAGACGTCGAGATTCCAGTTGCGCGACTGCACGTCGGCGAGGCCCAGCGCCGTGCTGCCGGCGCCCAAGCCCACGCCACCCCGAGGCGCCGGACCGTCGGCCGGTCGCAGCGCGTACTTGTCGGCCGAAACGAACAGCGCTTCGACCGCGATGTCGTTGCGCCAGCGGTAGCCGCCGAACAGCAGGGCCCGCGACGGACTGTCGTCCACGGCGGGTGTCGCGAACTTGGTCCAGCTGGACGTGGCCGCGCCGACGTTGAGGCCGACACTTTCGGCGCCGCGGTCGCGCAGCGAAACGCCGCCGTAGAAGCCGGTCGCGACGGGCGCGGCCGGGCGCTCCTGCGCGTCCGCGACCGGCGCGAACACGAGCGCAGAAACTGTCGAGATAACCGCCGCAAACCACTGTTTATTGAGGTTTTTTGTTGCCATCGCCCACTCCGGCCGGCGATCCGGCCGACGCCGGACCCGCCTTTGCGCCCCATCCCCTCGGGGTCGCGGGTTCCCGATGCTTCGGCACCCTCGACGTCGATCAGTTCCAACGTACTCGCCGCCCCGGATGAAGTCAATCTTCGAACGCCCCGGACCGCGCTTCGGCGAGCACGAGTGTCGCAATTGCCTCGGTATCCTCCAGCTTGAGGCGGGTCGGCTCCCGGCCGCGCCCGGTCGCCGGCAGCGGGTCGACGCTGTCGGTCGCGATGGCGACGATGTGCGGATCGCGCGGAAACAGCAGCGGCTTGCCGGCCGCCGGGCGCCAGATTTCGAGCTTCGGGATCGGGGCCGCCTTGTAGCCTTCGATCAGCACCAGGTCGCACGGGGACAAGCGCGCGAGCGTCTCGGCGAGCGTGAGCTCGCGGCCCCCGCGCAGCTCGTGCATCAGCGCCCACCGCTCGCGGGACGTGACCAGCACCTCGCTGCACCCGGCGTGGCGGTGGCGGTACGAGTCCTTGCCCGGCCGGTCGACGTCGAAGCGGTGGTGGGCGTGCTTGATCAGCGACACCCGGATGCCGCGCGCGACGAGCTTCGGTACGACCTGCTCGATCAGCGTCGTCTTGCCGCTGCCGGACCAGCCGGCGAAACCGAATACGCGCATGGCGGTCGCATTGTAACCGCACCGGCGCACCGGCCCCCGCGGGGCCGGGTCGGGTCGACACCCGTGCCCATCGAGGCTACAGTCCGCAGTGGACGCCGCCCCGTGGCGTCCCGTCGCGCGGCGCGGTGCCGCCCGGAACTGCGCCGCCGCTGCGCGCGGCAGATCCATGAACCGGTCCCTGCCCTCCCTTCCCGTCCCCGCCGGCCCCACGCTCCCCGAGGTGGAGGGCGTGATCGAGCGCGTGATCGCCGACATCCCCGCTGCGCGCACGCACGCGGTGCGCGACGCCGCCGGCGCAGCCGAGAAGCTCGCGCGCGACGCCGCGCAGAAGGCGGCGCTGGTCTCGGGCTCGCTCGCCCTCCCGCCGGGCCCGTTCGGCCTGCTGACGATCCTGCCCGACCTCTTCCTCATCTGGAAGATCCAGCGCCAGATGGTCGCCGACATCTTCGCCCTGCACGGCAGGAGCGCGGAGCTCACGCGCACCCACATGCTGTATTGCCTGTTCCGCCACCTGGCAAGCCAGGTGCTGCGCGACGTCGCCGTGCGCACCGGCCAGCGCGTGGTGGTCGAGCAGCTGACGTCGGGGGCGTTGAAGGCGGCGCTGACCTCGCTCGGCGCCAGCGTGACGCAGCGGATCGCGGGAACGGCGGCCACGCGCTGGGTTCCGCTCGCCGGCGCGGCCGCCGTCGGCGCCTACGCGTACTGGGACACGCTGCAGGTGGCCAAGACCGCGCGCCGCCTGCTCGAGGCGTCCGCGCAGGAGTCCGCGCTGGCGCCGGCGCGCGACGCCATCGAGTAGGCGCCGGGCCCCGCCACCGTGTGCGGCCGCTACGAATTGCACAGCCATCCCGCGGCGATCGCCCTCGCCTTCGGGCTCGCGCATCCGCCGGACGTGCACCCGCGCTACAACATCGCGCCGATGACCGAGGTGCCGGTCGTGCGCGTCAACGCCGAGGGCCAGCGCGAGTGCGTGCGCATGCGCTGGGGGCTCGTCCCGCGCTGGGCGAAGGACCCGTCGATCGGCGCCAAGATGATCAACGCGCGCGGCGAGACGGTCGCGGAGAAGCCGTCGTTCCGCACGGCCTACCGCCGCCATCGCTGCCTGCTGCCCGCCGACGGCTTCTACGAATGGATGCCGCTGCCGGCAGCCGGCGGCGAGCGCTCGCGCAAGCAGCCGGTCCACGTCGGGATGAAGCACGGCGGGCTGTTCGGCATGGCGGGCCTGCACGAGCGCTGGCTCGAGTCCCGCCGGCGACGTGCTCGACTCCTGCACGATCGTGACCACCGGCGCCAATGCGGCATTGCACGGCGTCCACGACCGCATGCCGGTGATCATCGCGCCCGAGCAGTACGCGCGCTGGCTCGATCCGCACCTGCCCGACGTCCCCGACCTGGTCGCGCCGTTCCCCGCCGCGTCGATGACGTGGTATCCGGTGTCCACGCAGGTCAACAACGTCCACCACGACAACGCATCGCTGATCGAGCGCGTCGCCGCCCGCGCCTGCAAGCGAACCAGCGGCGAACGAGGCGGCGCGGCCGCAAGCGCCGGACCAGGAGGAGTTGTTCTGACGCGGGTCTCGGCGTAGCCCGGGTCGAGCCGCAGGCGAAACCCGGGGCGACCGCGGCCATTGGCGCAACTCACCCGGGTTTCGCGTAGGCTCAACCCGGGCTACGCGTTACCGTCTTCGGTCTATTGGCAGACGGTGCCCGGCGCCGCGAACACCTGCCGCATGATGGTCTTCACCTGCGCGACGCCGTTGACGTCGTAGGCGAACGTGCGCCTGGTTGCCGTCGCTGAAGGTCAGCGTCGCCGTGCCGACCACGCTGCGCACCACGCGATCCGGATCCCACGGCACCGCGTCGTACGGCCGGGCCGACCACCGTGGAGATGCTGCCCGTGTAGACGCCGGGCGCGGTCTTGCGCGTCTGCGCCACGAGCCACCACGGCTTGCCGTCGGCGCCGAACGTGAACCAGGTGGCGAAGATGATGTCGCCCTGATGCGAGAAGTTGATCCCCCATCCTGATTCCGAGCCCGCCGGCGCGTTCCACCAGAGCCCCTGGTAGTTGGTCGCCAGCGCCAGGTCCGGCTGCTGTCCCCAGGCGCAGGTCGGCGGTCCGCCGGCGAACGCCTGGCGCGTGATCGGCTTGGTCTGCACCTTGCCGCCGATGTCGTAGGCGAAGCTCCCGTGGTCGCCGTCGGCGAACGTCAGCGTGGCCCACCCGACGACCGTCTTGGCCACCTTCGACGGATCGAACGGCACCGAGTCGAACGACGGCCCGGTCACCGTCGATATGAATCCCGAATACACGCCCGGCGAGGCCTTGCGCGCCTGGAAGACCAGCCACCACGGCTTGCCGTCGGCGTCGTAGGTGAACCAGGTGGCGAAGACGATGTCCCCCTGGTGCTCGAGGTTGATGCCCCAGCCTGACTCCGACCCTGCCGGGGCATTCCACCACAGGCCCTGGTAGTTGGGCTGCGGCGCGCCGGCGGCCGTCCCGGTGACCGGGAACTTGTACGGTCCGAGGGTGCCGGTGGCGATCTGCGCGAACGCCTGGCGCGGTCCGGCGGCGCCCATCGGGCTGAAGACGATGCCGAACGAGCAGCTGGCGCCCGGACCGAGCGTGGTGCTGGGGAAGCACCCGCCCGTGTAGCGGAATTCGGGGCTCGAGAACGTGATCGCGCCGAGCGTCACGAAGCCCGACGTCGCGCTGTTGCGCAGCGTGACCGTCTGCGCCGCCGAGTTGGTGCCGATCGCCACGGCGCCGAAATCGCGCACGCCCGGCAGGTCGCAGAGGTACCCGCGGCCCGCGTTGGCGGGGCCGGGCCCGTACAGGCACAGGCAGCCCTGGATGTCGTCGGGCTGCAGCGTCGTGGCGCCGTCGTACTGCGTCGGCGGGACCCCCGGGTTGTTCGGTCCGCCGGGGCCGGACATCACCTGCGCCTCGACGTTCGAGTGGGCGAGACCGAGGACGTGGCCGAACTCGTGCACCGCGACCCGCTGCAGCGTCGCGACGTCGGTCACCCAGCGCGTGCTGTACGTGGTGTCCGCGTCGACCAGCGCGCCCTGCCGGCTCGAGGTGAAGGTGATGCCCGAGACGTTGGGGCCGCCGTTCGGCGGCGGCCGAGAGGTCGCCCCAGCCGATGACGTTCTCGTTGGGCGAGGACGCCGTGCCGTTGGCGTTCTGCGGCGGCGTCGTCGTATCCGGAACCCGGGGTTCTGCGCGATCGCGCACGTTGCACGCGGACATCCACTGGCCGGCCGCGGCGTTGATGCCGGCGATCACCTCCGCCTTGGCGATGGCCGGCGGGCGGCCGGCGTCGTTGTAGCGCCAGGTGATCGTCCCCCGGGCCACGTGTACGGGGTGCCGAAGAGGTACAACTGCTTCGGCACGCGCTCGCCGGGAAGCGGCACCGGGTCTTCGTCGTGGCTGTAGAACCCGGGGTCGGGCAGCGCCGGATCGGCGTGCGCGGGCAGCGCGGCGCCAGACACGACCGAGCGACGGCGGCCGCGCCGAGCAGCCCGCATCGCGAGCGGTCGATGCAGGCACGCGTGCGCGCTGGCGGAGCAGCGGGTGAACAGCGACGATCGCGCGCGGTCGAAGGCAGCCAAGTCGGGTCGCAACCCTCTGGGGTCAGGCTATGACGTTAGCATGGATGCGTCTCCGGGACGCAAAGCCGCTCGGGCGAGGCCGGGCGCGCGGCCGGCGCAGCAGCAGGTAGGCCGCCGGGATCACCAGCATCGACAGCAGCGGCGCGGTGATCATGCCGCCGATCATCGGCGCCGCGATCCGCTGCATCACTTCGGCGCCGGTGCCGCCGCCCAGCATGATCGGCAGCAGGCCGGCGAGGATCACCGCCACGGTCATCGCCTTGGGCCGCACGCGCAGCACCGCGCCCTCGCTCGATCGCCTCGCGCAGCAGCGCCGCGGTCGTCGGCTCACCGGCGGCGAGCCGCTCCTCCCACGCGTGGCGCAGGTAGATGCAGCATCACGACGCCGAACTCGGCGGCGACGCCGGCCAGCGCGATGAAGCCGACCGCCGCTCGCCACCGACAGGTTGAGTAGCCGAGCAGCCAGAGCAGCCACAAGCCGCCGACCAGCGCGAACGGCACGGCGCACATGATCAGCAGCGCCTCGTCGACGCGCCGGAAGGCGAGATAGAGCAGCACGAAGATCATCACCAGCGTGAACGGCACCACGTAGCTCAGCCGCTCCTTCGCGCGCTCGAGATACTCGAACTGGCCCGACCACGACACCGAATAGCCGGGCGGCAGCTTGACGTCGCGCGCGACGGCCGCTGCGTGTCGCGCACCACCGATACCAGGTCGCGGCCGCGCATGTCCACGTAGACCCAGCCCGACAGCCGCGCGTTCTCGCTCCTGCAGCATCGGCGGGCCGTCGACGATGCGCACCTGCGCGACGCCGACAGCGGCATCTGCGCGCCGCGTCGGTGACGATCGGCAGCATCGCGCAGATCTCGTCGACCGAATCGCGCAACTCGCGCGGGTAGCGCACGCTGATCGGAAAGCGCGCGAGGCCCTCGATCGTCTCGCCGATGTTCTCGCCGCCGACGGCGGCGGCGATCACGTCCTGCACGTCGGCGATGTTGAGGCCGTAGCGCGCCGCCGCGGCGCGGTCGATGGTCGACGTCGATGTAGCGCCCGCCCTCGAGGCGCTCGGCCAGCGCCGAGGTGACGCCCGGCACGTCCTTCACCACCGCGCTCGATCGCCGCGCGTCGATGCGTCGATCTCGGCCAGATCGGCCCGGCGACCTTGATGCCGAGCGGGCTCTTGATGCCGGTCGCGAGCATGTCGATGCGGTTGCGGATCGGCGGCACCCAGATGTTGGACAGGCCCGGGCACCCGCACCGCGCGGTCGAGTTCCTCGACCAGCTTCTCGGCGTCATGCCGGGGCGCCACTCGCCGCGCGGCTTGAACTGGATCGTCGTCTCGACCATCTCCAGCGGCGCGGGATCGGTCGCCGTTTCGGCGCGCCGACCTTGCCGAACACGCGCTTCACCTCGGGCACCGTGCGGATCATCCGGTCGGTCTGCTGCAGCATCTCGGCCGCCTTGCCGGCCGACAGTCCGGGCAGCGCGGTGGGCATGTACAGCAGGTCGCCCTCGTCCAGCGGCGGCATGAACTCGCCGCCCAGCTGCAACACCGGACCACGCGGTCGCGGCCAGCGCGAGCGGCGGCCACGCGAGCGTCGCCTTCGGCCAGCGCAGCGCCGCGCGCAGCAGCGGCCGGTAGGCGCGATCAGCAAGCGGTTGAGCGGATTGGCCTGCTCCTCGGGAATGCGCCCGCGGATGAGGTAGCCCATCAGCACCGGGACGAGCGTCACCGCGAGGATGGCCGACGCCGCCATCGCGTAGGTCTTGGTGAACGCGAGCGGCGCGAACAGGCGACCCTCCTGCGCCTCCAGCGCGAACACCGGCATGAACGACAGCGTGATGATCAGCAGGCTGAAGAACAGCGCCGGGCCGACCTCGACCGACGCCTCGATGATGAGCTGCCAGCGCTCGCTCGGCGCGCGGCTCCGGTAGCGCTCGCCGTCCGCGGACTCGGCGCCTGTGCGTGCCGCCACGCCTCGAGCTTCTTGTGCGCGTTCTCGACCATCACGATCGCCGCGTCCACCATCGCGCCGATCGCGATCGCGATGCCGCCCAGCGACATGATGTTCGCGTTGACGCCCTGCAGCCGCATCACGATGAACGCCACCAGCACGCCCAGCGGCAGCGACAAGACCGCGACCAGCGCCGAGCGCAGGTGCAGCAGGAACGCGAGGCACACCAGCGCGACGACGGCGAACTCCTCGATCAGCTTGTCGCGCAGGTGGTCGACGCGCGCGCTCGATCAGCTCGGAGCGGTCGTAGGTCGGCACGATCTCGACACCCGCCGGCAGGCCCTGCTCGAGCTCGTCGAGCTTCGCCTTCACCGCGCGGATCGTCTCCAGGCGTTCTTGCCCGAGCGCAGCACGATGATCCCGCCGACGACCTCGCCTTCGCCGTCGAGTTCGGCGATGCCGCGCCGCATCTCCGGGCCGACTGCACGCGCGCGACGTCCTCCAGCAGCACCGGCGTGCCGCCCTCGCCACCATGCACCGGATCGCGCGGAAATCCTCCAGCGTCTTGCAGGTAGCCGCGGCGCGCGGACCATGTACTCGGCCTCGGCGAGCTCGAGCACCGAGCCGCCGGTTTCGCGGTTGGCGTCGCTGGATCGCCGCGATCACCTTCGTCAGCGGCAGGTCGTACGCCTCGAGCCGCGCGGGTCGACCACGACCTGGTACTGGCGCACCATGCCGCCGACGGTCGCCACCTCGGCGACGTTGGGCACCGTCTTCAGCTCGTACTTGAGAAACCAGTCCTGCAGCGCGCGCAACTGCGCGAGGTCGTGCCTGCCGCGTGCGGTCGACGAGCGCGTACTCGTAGATCCAGCCCACGCCGGTGGCGTCCGGGCCGAGCGCGGCCTTGCGCCGCGCCGGCAGCCGGCCCTGCACCTGGTTCAGGTACTCGAGCACGCGCGAGCGCGCCCAGTAGAGGTCGGTGCCGTCCTCGAACAGCACGTAGACGAACGAGTCGCCGAAGAACGAATAGCCGCGCACGGCCTTGGCGCCGGGCACCGACAGCATCGTCGTGGTCAGCGGATAGGTGACCTGGTCCTCGACGATCTGCGGCGCCTGTCCCGGGAAACGTCGTGCGGATGATCACCTGCGTGTCCGACAGGTCGGGGATCGCGTCGAGCGGCGTCGTGCGCACCGCCCACACGCCGGCCGACGGCGACGAACACCGCCGCCAGCAGCACCAGGAAGCGGTTGGCGATCGACCAGCGGATCAGTGCGGCGATCACTTGGCGTGCCCCCGCCTTCCGCGCGCCGGCGGCACGATCGACGTCAGCTCGCCCTCGCCCTGGGCGTCAGCACGAACTCGAACGCGCACGCTCGTGCCTTCGGTCACGTCCTTCGGCACGCCGCCCTTCGGCGCCTTGAACGCCATCGTCATCGCGCCCATGCCGGCGGTGGGTATCGCGCCGTGCTTGATCAGGACTTCGCGCCGACGGATCGGACCACGCCTTCGCCTTGTGCACCGGCGCCGGCCGGCGCGGGTGCTTCATCGCATGGCCGCGTGCGGATCCGCCGCGCCCTCCGCGACCATCGTGCCGCCCTCCTGCGCCGTCGGCTGCGAGGCGCGCCAGCACGCCCTTGAGGCTCGCCTCGGAGTCGACGAGGAACTGCCCGGAGACGACGACGCGTCTGCCCGCCGTCGAGCCCCTTGCGAATCTCGGCCAGGTCGCCGCTTTCGCGCGCGACCTCCACCTCGACCGGCGCGAACCTCCCGTCGCCCGCATCGACGATCACGACGTTGCGCTTGCCGGTGCGGATCACCGCTTCGGCCGGCACCAGCACCGCCGGCCTTCGCCGCCGCGCCGCCGAACTCCGACGGTGGCGAACATGCCGGGCTTGAGCACCCCGCCGGGATTGGCGAGCACGATGCGCGCGCGCACCGTTCGCGTCGCGGCGTTCATCTCGGGCAGCAGCGCGCCGACGGTGCCCTTGAACGACGCGATCCGGGATACGCCGACGCACGCGCCACCACCGGGCCGCCGATCCGCACGCCGCGCCGCCTGCGTCTCCGGCACTTCCGCCGTCACCCAGACCGAGCCGAGGCCCGCGAGCTTGAACAGCGTCGTGCCCGGCATCACCGCCATGCCGTCGCGCGCGCCGATCTCCCAGACGATGCCGGACGCGGGCGCGGTGACCGTCACCCGTGCCGGAGGGCCTGCGCGTCGCGCTCGACGCGCGCGATTTCGGCGTCGGGCACGCCGAGCAGGCGCAGGCGCTGCCGCGCGGCGTCCACGAGTTGCGCGGCGCCGGGCTGCGCGCTCGCCTTGAGCGCCAGCAGTTCCTCTTCCGCCGCGAGCCAGTCGGGCACGTAGAGCTCGACCAGCGGCTGCGCCGGCGACGCACCGTGTCGTACTGCGCGCGCACGCGCAGCTTCTCGACGTAGCCGGGACTGCGCGCCTGCACGGCGACGATCAACCGCTCGTCGACGCCGACGACGCCGACCGCGGAGAACCCGGTCTCCAGCGTCCCTTCCTTCGCCACCGCGGTGCGGATGCCGAAGCTCTGCACCAGCCGCGGGCTGATGGAGACCTCGCCGGTGTCCGCCGCCGCTGTCGGCGTAGACCGGAACGAGCTGCATGTCCATGAACGGGCTCTTGCCCGGCTTGTCGAACTTCTTGCCCGGGCACCATCGGATCGTGCCAGTACAGGCACCTTGCGCCCGGCGCATCGGCGGCGGCCGGCGCTGCCGCCGCGCCGGCGCCATCGCGATCGATCGCTGCCTCGCCGGCGCCGCGGCGGGCGCGTTGCGCATGCCGAACCAGTAACCGGCGCCCGCGGCGATGGCGGCGAGTGCAAGCACGCCGGCGTAGGCTGCCGGGCTCGCGCCGCGCTGGGTGTGGCGAAGGTGACTTCATGATTGCTCCTTGGCGGGCAGTACGAAGTCGAGCCAGGCCCACGCCTTGGCGGCGGCCTGTTCCTGCTGGACGAGGGCGAGCCGCACGTCGAGCAGCGCGCGCCGGGCGTCGAGCACCGCGGCGAGCGTGCCGGTTCCGCCGCGGTAGCCCGCGAGCGCCGCGTCGCGGCGCTGCGCCGCCAGCGGCAGCATGTCGTCGCGGATGCGCGCCGCCTGCGTGCGCGCCGCATCCCACTCGGCGCGCATCGACTCGACGTCGGCGCGGCGCATGCGCAATGCGTCCTCCCGCATCTCGCGCGCGGCGTCGAGCTCCTTCAGCTTGGCCGCGTGCTCGCGGTCCTGGCGCGTTCCCGGCGACCACGGCAGGTCGATCGAGACCATCAGCGAGACCATGTTCGCGTAGGGGGACCCGCGCACGGCATAGGAAACCTCCGCGCTCCAGTCCGGCTGCTTCGACGCGCGTGCGATGTCGGCATCCGCCGCGGCGAACGATTCCTGCGCCCGCGCGAGGCGGATCTCCGGCTGCGCCTCGATGTCGGCGAGCCGGTCCTGATCGAACGGCAGCCGGGCGATGTCCGGCGCTCGCCTTGCGGGCGATCGGCGTCGGCGCCGATGTAGCGGGCGAGCGCGATGCGCGCGCGCCTGCCCTGCATCGCCGCCTCGGTCGCCCGGTTGCGCAGTTCGAGCACGGCGGTCTGCGCCATGATGAGGTCGGCCTGCGCCGCCTTCCCGGCCCGGTACGCCGCGGTGGTGGTGGACACCGCGAGTTCGGCCTCCGCGATCTGCTCCGCGATCGCCCGCTCGGCGTCCGCGGCATAGCGGCGCGCGAGCCAGGCGGTCGCGGTCTCGCGCCTATCGCCAGCGCGGACACCTCGACCGCGGCGCTCGCGCGCTCGGCGTCGCGCAGCGCGCGCTGCGATTTCAGCTCGCGCTTTTCCCCGCGCGGGAATTCCTGCATCAGACCGATCCGCGTCATCGTCATGAAGTCCCGCGTGAGCGACCAGGCATCGGGGCCGTCGGTCGGCACGTTCTCGACGCCGAGCTTCAGCTTCGGATCGGGCAGCTCCCCTGCCGGTCCCGCCATCTCGCGCGCGGCGTCGGCCATCGAGCGCTGCGAGGCAAGCTGGGACGACTGCGCCACGGCGAGGCGCAGCGCCTCGGCCAGCGAAAGCGCGCCGTCCGCTGCGCCTGCCAGCGACGGCGGCAGCAGCGTGACGCCGATGACGGCCAAGGCGGCGGACAGGCGCCGCCCGCGCATCCAGGACGAGCGCGGGCGCGCGGCTGCGGGAAAGACCAGGTGTGACGACATGCGACCTCCACCAACGCGTTGAACGGACCGGCGCGCGCAAGGCCGCGGCCGGCGTCACCCAGCGGTGAAGATCAGATCAGGAGACGGCAGAACTGCAGGAGCGGCGGCGATGCGCCGGGAAACGCGGCAGGGCGCGCGTGCGCGTCCGATGGTGCCGCGGCAACCCCGGCGAACGCGACAACCGCCACCGGCAGCGCGGTGAGCGCCACGGGCGGCAGATCGGCGGAGGGCGTCGCCGTCGCTCCGTCGCTGCAGTGCAGTTCGCAGAGATTCGCCCCGGCGGGCTGTCCCGCGTCGTGCCCGCAAGGCAGCGCGGCATGGCCCGGCGCGGCGATCGTCGCGCCGCCGGCATGGAACGGGGCCTCGGTCCCGAGCGTGCAGGCGTGCGCCGTCAGCGCCAGCTGGGCGAGCGCGATGCCCAGGATGCCGATCCAGGCGACGGCGCGACGGGTCGAACGTTTGATCATGCTGCGGCCGATCCTACGCGCAGCGCGCCCTTCCGACAAGCCGGGGCCTTGATCCCTGTCAACGCGCCTGCACGTTTCACGGACCCGGCGGACCTGCGCTTGCGCAACGGCTCGTGCTCCCGGTGTTGCCGTCGCCGCGGCCGAATCGAAGCGGACCGATGCGCTGACACTTCGTGGGTTGCCGCACAGACGCCGGGCGCATGTCAGCCTAGATTCGCTCGAACGGCGCCCGGCTGATCCGCCCATTCCGCCGTTTCACCCTGGAAGGCTCATGACGACTTTCACCGCAATGGCTGTTGGTACGGTGCCGATGCTGGCCACCGGCGTCGCAGTGGCGCAGACCGCAAGCATGATGAGCGGCGAGGGCAGCATGTGGGGCTTCGGTGGGATGGGAGGGTACGCTGGGGCATGGGTGCCGATCCTGGTCGTCGTCGTGGTTGCCGCCCTCGTGGCGTTGGTCGTTCAGCGCAGAGGCAAGCGCAACCCACGCAGGCATCAGGGCGCAGTGCCTGACCGGCCCCGGCTCGGCCGGCCCCGCCGATGATCGATCAAACCCGTGGCCTCGAACAGTCGATGTATCGACCATGTCACCGCCACCGCAGATTCCTGGCCTCCGCCGTGCCGGGAGTCCAGGCGTTTGCCGTATTCGTGGGCATCGCCACTGCTTGTACCCGGGACGACGTAACCGCGCCACCGCACCAGCCGAGCGCGTACGTTGCCCGTTCTTTCGATCGAGTCACCTGGAGGTTCACGTGAAGAATGCCTTCGCAATTGCTGTTGGTACCGCCGTTCTGCTCGCCGCGGGCATGCCCCTGGCGCAGAACATGAAGGCGCCGGCATCGACACCCAACGCCGCCGGCACGCCGTCCGGCAATCGAGCAAGATGGACGCTCCGATGGGACAGATGGATCACATGGCCCGGATGGACGAGCACATGAAGAAGATGCAGGGGCTGCACGAGAGGATGGCGGGGGCCGCCACGCCCGAGGAGCGCCAGAAGGCGATGGATGAGCAACGGCAGGAAATGCAGGACTGCATGGCCACGATGAAGCCGATGATGCAGGGCGGCAGCATGACGGGCGGAATCGGCGGCGCGATGGCGAGTCAGAAGGGCAAGCCGGCCGACATGGCTGCGCACATGCAGATGATGCAGAAGCGCATGGACATGATGCAGATGATGATCCAGACGATGATGGATCAGCAGGGAATGATGGCGGGCGCGAAGTCGGCCGACGCCACGCCGAGGAATTAGCAGGCGCTGCGGCTGGTCGGGAGCGAACATCGTGACCCGGCCCACCGGGCAGCGCACGACGCCGGGGCCCTCCTCGTGCAATGCAGCTGTCTCGGCCAGCAGCGACCGGACACCCGAACCTCGTTGATCGCGCCGGCTACGGGTACTCCTTGCGCAGCGCACCGTCGACGAGCGTCGTGAGCTGGTCGTAGCCGAAGCTCGGCATCGGCTTGCCGTTGACGAAGAACTCCGGGGTCTGCGTGACGCCGAGCGCCCTCGCGTCCGCGATGTCCTGCTGGACGAGCTGCGCGATGTCCGCGTCGAATGTCTGCTGGCGGACGCGGTCGAGGTCGAGCCCGAGGCCCCCGAGCTGCGCCCAGACGAGGTCGGGCTGCGGCGTATGATTGGGCGCCCAGCTCGGCTGCGAGTTGAGCAGCGCCTCGAGCGATTCCCAGTACTTGCCCTGCTTGCGCGTGGCCTCGAGCACCTTCACGACGTAGTCGGAGTTCTTGTGGAACGGCGCGTAGCGCACCGACACGCGGATCTTGCCGGGATTGGCGGCCATCATCCGCTTGACGAACGGATAGAAGTTGCGGCACGTCTCGCACGCGGGGTCGAGGAACTCGACGATGTGCACCTTCGCCTCCGGCGGGCCGACGGTCGGCGCATGCGCGCGGACGAGCAGCGTCTGGCGGGCCAGCGCCCGCGCGGCGTCACCCTGCCGGCTCTGGTAGACGAGCCCGGCGGCGACCAACGCGACGACAAGCACGACGGCCGCCGTGATGAGCAGAGACTTGCGTTTCATTTGGACACCTTGCGCTGGGTCAGGGGCGGCTTCGCAGCCGAGTGAATTCTACCCGGGTGGGACACGCGACGGACGTGAAATCGAGACGCATGCGCGCTGCCTCACGTCAACGACGCTGCGACGGAGGACGATCCGGCTTGCCGGCGCCGGCTGCCGGCTCGCGCTCGCGCGCGACCTCGCACTCGGCGCCCTTCTCGGTCAAGCCTGAGAACATCGTCTCGCCGAGGACCGACAGCCCGCCGCTGGCGAACGCGGCGCCGATGCGCGCGGCGCTCTGCACCGAACCGGCGGCGTCGACGCCGACGGACCGGCGCGGCGAACGGACCCCTGACGCGAACGAGCGATGCGAGCTGCAGGACCTTGATGGCGACGCCCTCCTTGAGTCGCGGCTTGAGCGCCAGGTCGAGCGTCTCGTTGCGAAAGTCCAGCGTCCCGCTGGCCGAGACGCCCACTTTCTTCGTCTCCATCGCGATGCTGCGGTCGACGCGCGCGATGCCGTCGGCGAGCGGCAGGCGGATAACGGCGCACTGCAGCTCGGTGGTCGCGTCGATGCTGCGGAACGGATTGACCAGGTCGGCGAGGCTGTTGAACGCCGAATCGGGCGCGGCCTTCGCCTTGGCCAGCGCCGCCGGGCCGACGCTCGCCGTGAAACTGCCGTTCGCGCCGCTGGCCCATTGCCGCGGCGACACCCCGTGCAGCGCGAGGTCGAGCGTGACGTCGGTCTTGCCGCCGCGAACCTCGCGCGCGATGCCCGCGAACTCCAGCAGCGCCGTGAGGTCGAGCCCCGTGGCATCGACCTTGACCCTGATCGCCGGCCGCTCTTCCCGGGTGCCGTCGATCTGCAGGACGGACTGCACCGAGCCGCCGAATGCCGCCATCGTCAGCGACGGGACATCGAGCCGCGCGTCGCGCAGCGTGAGCCGAGCGTGCACCCTGTCGAGGCGACGGCCGCCGGGGAGCGTCAGCCGGTCGATCGCGAGCTCGCCGTCGGCGTCGATCGCGCGCAGGAACGCGAAGCTCACCGGATCGTCGGCGAAGACCCGCGCGGGCGCGCGGGCGCCGCCCGCATGGACGCCCGGCGCGCCTGCCGGCGCGCGCAGCCCGCGGACGGCGGCAGCGGCAACTCGGCGACCGCGAGCGACGCGGTCGTCAGCCGGAACGTGACGTGCGGACGCGCCGCGCCCCGCTGGACGGCGAGCTCCCCCTTCACTTCGTTGGCGCCGTACGCGGCGGCGAGATCGTCGAGCCGGTAGCCGCCGTCGACGACGGCGAGGCGGGTCCGCAGCGACGCCTTCCGGCCGCCGATCTCGCCGGCGAGATCGAGCGGCAGCGATTCGCGCTGCGGCCGCGCGCGGTCGAGCGGCCCGATCCTGCCCTCGAAGGCGACCGCGATGCCGTCGGCCCGGCCGCGGAAGCGGGTGTCGATGGCCGCCTGCGGATCGCGCGCATGGGCGACGAAGCTCTCGATCGCGATGGTGGCGGCGGTGGCCGTGCCGTCACCGTAGGTCAGGACGCCGTTGACGATGGCGACTTCGCCGACCCCGACGGCGCCCGGCATCAACGCCGCCGCGACGGCGCCCGGCACCGGCGCGGGCGCTGCCGCGTTCCGGTCGAATTCCCAGTTGCCCCTCCCGCCGCTGCCCGTTTCGAGCGCGATCACCGGCTCGGTGACCGCGATCCGGGCGATCTCCACGCGTCGCTGCAGCAAGGGTAGCAACGCCATCTGCGCCTCGACCCGCTTCGCCGCGGCGAGATGCGGCGCCTTCCCCCAGGTCGCGTTGCCGAACGCGACATCGGTCAGGACGATCGTCGGCACGAGCGAGAGCTTGAGATCGATGCCGGCGAACGTGAGGTCGCGACCGGTGGACTCCTTGATGCGGTTCTGGATCGGGGCGACGACGGTGCGCACGTCGACCGTGGCGATCGCGATCGCGACGGCGACTGCGGCGACCGCGACCAGCCCGCCCGCCGACGGCAACGATCCTGGCCGCGAGACGCATCGCCGGCGTCGGGAAATGGAACTGCGGTCAGCGCATCCGCGCGTTGAACCCGGCGAGCGCGGCGCTGCCCGGCACGAGCGCGTCGTCGCCGAGCGAGTTGAGCGGCGCGGCCACCGTGTTCTGCGACTCGTGCAGGTCGACCGGGTCGTCGTGCACGTAGAGCAGCCCGGTGACGACCTCGCCGCGCATCCGGTGCTCCTCGAGATAGGCGAGCGCCCCCACCTTGTCGTGCGGATCGTATTCCGGGTGCAGCTTGCGCAGCCGTATGCTGCCGCCGTCGTGCAGCGTGATGCTCTCGACCCCGCCGGCGGGAACGGCCGCGGTGATCGGCTCGCGCACCGAGACGAAATCGAGCCGGTTGACGGCTTCGTTGTGCGCGCGGACGTAGTCGTAGCTCTTGGTCGAGCCCGGATGGTTGTTGAACGCCACGCAGGGGCTCACGACGTCGATGAACGCCGCGCCGCGGTGCTCGACCGCCGCCTTGATCAGCGGCACGAGCTGCTCCTTGTCGCCGGAGAAGCCGCGGGCGACGAACGTCGCGCCCAGCACCAGCGCGAGCTGGACGAGGTCGATCGGCTCGTCGCTGTTGACCGCGCCGCGCTTCGCCTTGGAGCCCTTGTCGGCCGTGGCCGAGAACTGGCCCTTGGTGAGCCCGTAGACGCCGTTGTTCTCGACGATGTAGACCATGTTGACGCCGCGGCGCATCGCGTGCGCGAACTGGCCGATGCCGATCGACGCCGAATCGCCGTCGCCGGAGACGCCGAGGTAGATGAGATCGCGGTTGGCGAGCGCCGCGCCGGTCAGCACCGAGGGCATCCGGCCGTGGACGCTGTTGAAGCCGTGCGACTGGCCGAGGAAGTACGTCGGCGTCTTCGACGAGCAGCCGATCCCCGACAGCTTGGCCACCCGGTGCGGCGCGATCGCCAGGTCGTAGAAGGCCTGGATGATCGCCGCCGAGATGGAGTCGTGGCCGCAGCCGGCGCACAGCGTCGACACCGGCCCTTCGTAGTCGCGCCGGGTGAAGCCGAGCTTGTTCTTCGGCAGGTCGGGGTGATGCAGCTTGGGCTTGGCCAGGTAGGTCATGGTGCCACCTTGCGCAGGTGCTTGACGTTGAAGAGCTCGGCCTTTTCCGCGATCTCGCGGGTGATGAAGCGCGCCGTGAGCGGGTTGCCGTCGTAGTGGAGCACGGGGATCAGGCGCTCGGGTGCGATGCCGCACTCGGTGACGATCAGCGTGCGCAGCTGCGCGTCGCGGTTCTGCTCGACCAGGAAGACGTGCTCGTGCGCGGCGATGAATTCGGCGACGGCGTCGGCGAACGGGAAGCCGCGGATGCGCATGCGGTCGAGGTGGATGCCGCGGCGCTCGAGCGCCGCCAGCGACTCGGCCATCGGCGCGCCGGTGGAGCCGTACCAGATGACGCCCGCGTTGGTGGGCTGCGCCGCGCGCTCGATCACGGGCGCCGGGACGAGGCCCTTCGCCGTCTCGAACTTGCGCAGCAGCCGCTGCATGTTGTCGGCGTAGACCGAGCCATCCTCGGTGTAGCGGGCGTAGCGGTCCTTCGAGGTGCCGCGCGTGAAATACGCGCCGCGCCTCGCGTGCGTCCCCGGGATGGTGCGGAAGGGGATGCCGTCGCCGTCGCGGTCGAGGTAGCGGCCGAAGTCCTTGCCCGCCTCGAGGTCCGCCGCCGACATCACCTTGCCGCGGTCCATGCGCCGGCTGTCGTCCCAGGTGAAGGGTTCGCACAGCCAGTCCTGCATGCCGATGTCGAGGTCCAGCATCACGAAGATGGGGGTCTGCAGCCGGTCGGCGAGGTCGAAGGCCTGCGCCGACATCTCGAAGCATTCCTTCGGGTCTTCCGGAAACAGCAGCACGTGCTTGGTGTCGCCGTGCGACGCGTAGGCGCAGCACAGCAGGTCCGCCTGCTGGGTCTTGGTCGGCATGCCAGTCGAGGGGCTGCCGCGCTGGACGTCGATCAGCACCGCCGGGATCTCGGCGAAGTAGGCGAGCCCGATGAACTCCTGCATCAGCGAGATGCCGGGGCCGGAGGTGGCGGTGAACGAGCGCGCGCCGTTCCACGCGCCGCCGATGACCATGCCGATCGACGCGAGCTCGTCCTCGGCCTGGACGATCGCGTAGCGGTTCTTTCCGGTGGCGGGATCGACGCGGTACTTCCGGCACTGCGCGGCGAAGGCCTCGGCGACCGACGACGACGGCGTGATCGGGTACCACGCGCACAGGGTTGCGCCGCCGTAGACCGCGCCGAGCGCCGCCGCCTGGTTGCCGTCGAGGAAGATCTTCTCGCCGACCTTGTCGCGCCGCTCGACCTTCAACCCGATGCGCTGCTGCACGCTCTCGTGGTCGCAGCCCATCCGCAACGCCTTGCGGTTCGCCTCGAGCAGGGCCTCCTTGCCCTTGTACTGCTCGGTGAACAGCTTCTCGATCTCCGCCGGATCGATCGAGAGCAGCGAGGCGAGCGCGCCGAGGTAGACGATGTTCTTGAACAGCTGCCGCTGCCGGGCGTCGCTGTAGGCGGCGTTGCAGATCGCGGTGATCGGCATCCCGATGGCCGTGACGTCGTCGCGCAGCCGGCTCGCCGGCAGCGGCTTCGACGAGTCGTAGAACAGGTAGCCGCCCGCCTCGATCTCGGCGACGTCCTGCGCCCAGGTCTCGGGGTTCATCGCCACCATCATGTCCACGCCGCCGCGCCGACCGCGCCAGCCGTCGTCGACGATGCGCACCTCGTACCACGTGGGCAGGCCCTGGATGTTCGAGGGAAAGATGTTGCGCGCCGCCACCGGCACGCCCATGCGCAGCACCGCGCGCGCGAAGAGGGCGTTGGCCGAGGCCGAGCCCGAGCCGTTGACGTTCGAGAACTTGACGACGAAGTCGTTGACGCGGGCGATCGGCTTCATCGCGTCAGTCTCCCGCAACCACGACGGGCGCGCGGTCCGCGCTCGCCGGCGCGTGGTGCGCGCGGCAGCGGTCGTCCGCGTGCGCGATGTCGAGCAGGAACTTCTGCATGTCCCAGGCCCCGGTCGGGCAGCGCTCGGCGCACAGGCCGCAGTGCAGGCAGACGTCCTCGTCCTTGGCCATGATGCGGGCCGTCTTGAGCGGCGCCGACACGTAGATGTCCTGCGCGAGGTCCTTCGCCGGCGCGCGCAGGCGCTGCCGCAGCTCGGTCTCCTCGCCGTTCGCGGTGAACGTGATGCAGTCCATCGGGCAGATGTCGACGCAGGCGTCGCACTCGATGCACAGCTTGTCGGCGAACACCGTCTGCACGTCGCAGTTGAGACAGCGGTGCGCCTCGGCCAGCGCGAGCTTCGGGTCGAAGCCGAGCTCGACCTCGATCTTGATGCTCTTCAGCGCGAGGGTGGTTTCCTTCAGCGGGACGCGGAACCGGTGGTCGGTCGCGATGGCGTTGTCGTAGCTCCACTCGTGGATGCCCATCTTCTGCGAGGCGAGCGTGACCAGCGGCGGCGGGCGCTTCGCCAGATCCTCGCCGCGGCAGAGGAGATCGATCGAGATGGCGGCCTCGTGGCCGTGCGCCACCGCCCAGATGATGTTCTTGGGACCGAACGCGGCGTCGCCGCCGAAGAACACGCCGCCGCCGCGTGGCCGCCAGCGTGACCTTGTCGACGACCGGCATGCCCCACTCGTCGAAGTCGATGCCGACGCCGCGCTCGATCCACGGGAACGCGTTCTCCTGCCCGATCGCGACCAGCACGTCGTCGCATTCGATGTGGACGTCGGGCTCGCCGGTCGGCAGCAGCTGCCGCCGGCCGCGTGCGTCCTTCTGCGCGGCGACCTTCTCGAACATGACGCCGGTCAGCCGGCCGTGGTCGTGGGTGACCTCCTTCGGCACGAGGAAGTTGCGGATCGGGATGCCCTCGTGCATCGCGTCTTCCTTCTCCCACGGCGAGGCCTTCATCTCGTCGAAGCCGGAGCGCACGACGACGGTGACCTCCTCGCCGCCCAGGCGCCGCGAGCTGCGGCAGCAGTCCATCGCGGTGTTGCCGCCGCCCAGCACGATGACCCGCCGCCCGATCTTGGTGACGTGCCCGAAGGAGACGCTGGCGAGCCAGTCGATGCCGATGTGGATGTTCGCCGCGGCCTCCTTGCGGCCGGGGACGTCGAGATCGCGGCCGCGCGGCGCGCCGCTGCCGACGAACACCGCGTCCCAGCCCTCGTCGAGGAGCGCCTTCATGCTGTCGATGCGCGTGCCGCCGCGGAATTCGACGCCGAGGTCGAGCACGTAGCCCACTTCCTCGTCGATCACCGCTTCGGGCAGGCGGAACTTGGGGATCTGGCTGCGGATCATCCCGCCGGCGCGCGTGTCGCCGTCGAAGACGACGCATTCATAGCCGAGCGGGGCGAGGTCGCGGGCGACCGTGAGCGAGGCCGGGCCCGCGCCGACCAGCGCGATGCGCTTGCCGTTCTTCTTCGCCGCCGGTTTCGGCAGGCGGTCGCGGATGTCCTCCTTGTAGTCGGCCGCGACGCGCTTCAGCCGGCAGATCGCGACCGGCTCCGGCTTCACCTTGCCGTCGCCGCCCTCCTCGACCCGGCCGCGTCGGCACGCGGGCTCGCACGGGCGGTCGCAGGTGCGGCCGAGAATGCCTGGGAAGACGTTCGAGTGCCAGTTGACGAGGTAGGCGTCGCCGTAGCGGCCGGCCGCGATGAGGCGGATGTATTCGGGAACCGGAGTGTGGGCGGGACACGCCCACTGGCAATCGACGACTTTGTGGAAATAGTCGGGGTTCGCGATATCCGTGGGCTTCAAACGCGGTTCTCCAGATGGCGTGCGCAGCCGCACCGCTCGTCGCCGCCGCCCGGTTGGGGCGGCGACCGGCGCCCGGCTGCGTTTTCGCTGCCGGAATGCTACGCCTGCGCGCCCCACGAGGAAAGGCTTGCGCCGGCATTGCCCTGATGTTGCTAGGGTTTCTGCCCCGGAAAGCCCGGTCCTTTCCGGCGACGGGGCATTCCGGGCGCGTGCTGGCAGACGGCCGGCTTTCAGAACGTTTCAGGCCGCCGCGACACCGGATTCAGGCCGGCTTAAGTACGGCGATGCGGGGTGGAGCGCACATTGGCATCGCAGTCTTCGCCCACCCCTGAAGGAGCAACGCCATGAACAACGCCCGCCCGTTTCGCTTCCCCGGCACGCGTTTCCTCGACGACCTCGCGTTCGCGCTGTGCCTTTCGCTGATCGGCGCGGCGCTCGCCGCGTGGGTCGCTTTCGCAACGCCGGATAGCGTCGGCTCGGCGGAGGCGTCCACACCCGGACCGGCACGGCAGCAGCCGGCCGGCACGTTCACGGGCGCCTACGTGGACGGCGCGCCGGTGTACCGGCTGCCGACGATCACCGTGTCGGCAAGCCGCGGGTAACCCGGCGTTGAGCGTAGCCCGGCGTTGAGCGAAGCGAAACCCGGGGCCGTGGTGGCCGTGGCCACACCCACCCGGGTTTCGCCTCCGGCTCGACGCCGGGCTACTCCGCTGGCTACTTGAAGGCTTCCGCGCGCTTCAAAAGCTCTTCGAGCCCCGGCTCCTTGGGATTGCGCGGCTTGCCGGGATGGATCATCGACACCTGGCAGCTCTCCGCCGCCTCGACCAGCTGGGCGTAGGTGCCGGCATCGGGATTGGCGATGTACGCCTGCTTGTTCTCGTTGTACATGAACATCTTGTCGTTGATCTTCGTGCACTCGTTGCAGGTCGTGCACCGCGCCGTCTCGATGTAAGCCTCGTCCGGCGAGCGCTCGGGCGCGGCCTCGGCCGCTTCGGGCGCCTTCGCCGCGGGCGCCGCGGCGGCGGCCGCGGGCGGCGGCGCGGGTTCCTCCCCGCGCGCCTCGGCGATGGCCTGCTCGCGCTGGCTCTGCGCCTTGCGCTCGCGGGCAAGCACGCGCGCCGCGTGCGAGTTGTGCACACCGCCCAGCTCCTGCAGGCTGTGCCACATCTCGCGGCACCGGCGCGCCTCGCGCATCACCTTGTCGTCGACCAGCACCTTCTGCAGCACGTTGCGGGCGTCGACCATCAGCACCGTCGGGATCGTCTCGGGCAGGCCCTTCTGCTCCCGGGTCAGGCTTTCGCCGACGGGGACCATCTTCGCATTCCAGTCGGCGTGCGGCACGCGCGCGAAATGCCGTGCGTAGCGGCGATCGCAGGCCACGAAATGGACCAGCGTGAAGGCCACTTCCTCGCCGGCGCGCTGGTGCTCGACCGTTTCGTAGGAGAACTCGTGCAGCGGCCAGTCGCGCTCGACCTGCGGATTGGCGGAAAGATCGAACCGCGACGCCCAGTCGGTCCCCGCGGACGGATCGAACGTGAAGGCCGGGAACGCCCGTGATTCCATCGCGGCGGCGGCGACGAGATAGGGCTTGAGGTCGCCGGCATGGCCGCTCGCCCCGGAGAACACGCTGAACAGCGCCGGCCCGGCGTAGGAAAGGCCGCGCTCGATGCGCTCGCGCATCTGCACGAGGTTCGAGGCGGCTGATTGCAGCACGAACACCTCGGAGAGGCCGATCGCCATGTTGGCGAGCTGCCGGCTCTTCGTGCCGAAGTCGAGGTGGCCGTCGCCCGGCTTCGCTTCCTCCAGGATGTCGTCGGTGCGCACCACCACGTTCATCGGCAGGCGGGCCGAGAGCAGCTCCAGCAGCGCCGCGCTTTCGACCGCGTCCTGCGCCGCCGCGTCGATGCAGACCAGATAGTCGGGGTAGAGCGCCAGCTCCGCGGGATCGAGCCCGTCGTCGCCATAGGCCGCGAAATAGTCCTCGTGCGCGGCCTCCTTGTAATCGCCCTTGATCTCGAGCTCGGCCACAGCCATGGCCCTGGCGAGCTCGACGACCTTGGGGTAGCGCTCGCGATAGGCCGCGACCGCCGCGGTGCAGCGGTCGAACGCGAACGTGTACGTCGGCGCACCCGCGCCCGCCGTTCCAGCCACCGGGACGAAGGCCTGCGCTTCCAGCACCGCGAGCAGCCCTTCGATGCGCTGCCGCCGCCTGGCCGGCATCGCCGACTTGGCCGCAGCCCCGGTGAGCAGCCGCGACATCGCGTCGAAGTCGAAGATGCCGCCGTGCGCATCGCCGATCGCGCCCTTGAGGCTCGCCGCGCTGCGGCCGGCGTCCGAGCGGACGAAATCGGCGCGCAGGATCTCGGCGAGCTTCACGCGCAGCCGCTTGACGTCGGCCGCGAGCCTGCCCGCCTTGCGCTGCTGGATCCTCCGCCATGCGTGCGTGAACAGCGCGGCGGGCAGCGCGGCGTCGCAGTCGACGAGTTCGCCTTCGACCTTGAGCGCCGCGCGCGCGCGCTTCAGGCTGTCCTGCAACGCCGCGTCCGCAGGCACGTCGAGCCGGCCCGCCGCGGCATCCCACACCGACGCGAGGGAGCCGCGCATGCCTTCGGCGACCAGCGCACGCATCGCGCGCTCCAGGCGCAGCACGTGGCGGCTCACGCGCTCGCCGTCGTCACCCGCCCCGATCTCCTGCAGCACGCGATCGAGCAGCCCCGAGAGCGGCTCGACGCAGGGCCCCGTCGCAGGGCTCGTCACCAGCACGACCGGAAAATCGTAGCGCAGCCGGGCGAGGTCGCGATAGCGGGCGAACAGCGCCGGAGTGAGCTGCCGGTCGTCGATCGCATCGAGGCCGGCGGCGGGCCGGCGCCCGGTCAGGTGAAATGCAACATGCGTCTGCAGTTCTGCATCCATGGTCGTGTCGTCGTGCCTTGCGGGTTATGCCTGCATCCGAACGGCGCGCCGGTCGGCGCGCCGTCATCTCACGCGGTCGCGGGCTCCATGCCCTGCGGCCAGATGGTGTACTTGTCGAATTCCTTCTGCAGCCCGGCGCGCACCAGCTCGGGCGTGCGCAGCACCGCCGAGGCGCGCACGTCCTCGTAGCAGGGAACCTCGGGGTTGCGATAGAGGATGCCGACGGGGATCGGATCGTTGGCCGAGGCGATCTCGCGCGCGCGGTTGATATTGGCGGGATCGTGCCGCTCCTGGTTCTTGTAGACCTTGGCGAGGCTGGGGCTCAACTCCAGGCCGTTCTCGTGGTGCAGCAGCAGGATCTTCTGCGGATCGTGCAGCCAGGGGTCGAAGAGCTTCGGCAGCCACTCCGGGCAGCGCTGGACGATGCGCACGAACGACAATCCCTTGTGGTGGAACGCCGCCTTGACGATGTCGTACATGATCTCGGGGATCCAGTCGACGGTCTGCGCGACGAAGGAGACGTTCTGCACGCCCAGCGTGACCGAGAGCGGCTGCAGCGCATCGAGGTAGCTGCCGCGCGGCGTGGTGTTGCTCTTGGTGCCGATCGGCGACGTGGGCGAGGCCTGCATCTTGGTGAGGCCGTAGATCTGGTTGTCGTGCAGGAACACCGTCATGTTCATGTTGTAGCGCAGCGCGTGGATCCAGTGCGCCGCGCCGATGCTGCAGCAGTCCCCGTCGCCGGTGTTGACGAACACGTGCAGGTCGGGGCGCGCGAACTTGACGCCCTCGGCCACGGGAAGCGCCCGCCCGTGGATGCCGTGGAAGCCGTAGGTCTTCATGTAGTGCGGAAAGCGCGACGAGCAGCCGATGCCGGAGACGAACACCGTCTTCTCGGGTCGCAGCTGCTCGTCGCGGCACAGGCGCTGGACGGCGGCGAGGATCGCATTGTCGCCGCAGCCGGTGCACCAGCGCGGCACGCCGGCCTGGTAGTCCTCCAGCTCGTGGCGCTCCTCGTAGAGCTTGATCATGCTTTCGGTGGCGGCAGTCGTCATGGTCGCTCTTCTCGTGATGAATTATTGATCCAGCTTGGCGCGGAACACCTGGCACAGCGTGCCGGGCTTGATCGGCTGGCCGCGGACCTCGCTCCAGCAGTCGACGTCCACCAGGTAGCGCGCCCGCAGCAGCATGGCGAGCGCGGAATAGCGGCGGTTGGTCTCGTCGATCATGGCGTCGGCGGGACGGTCGCTCCAGTTGCCCTCGACCGTCATCACCTTCCTGAACCGCGCCATGGCTTCCTTGATCCCCGGCGCCATCGGCTGGATGAACTGCAGGTGCATCGACGACACCTTGCGGCCCTCGTCGCGCATCCGCTGCACGGCCTCCTCGATCGTGCCCTTGGTGCTGCCCCAGCCGATCACCAGCAGGTCGCCTTCGTCGTCGCCGAAGATCGGCGGCGGCGCCAGCGTGCGCTGCAGCGTGGCGAGCTTGAGGCTGCGCGCGTGCAGGCCCTCCTCGTTGATGCTGGGGTCGTAGGCGACGCGGCTCATCCGGTCGTGGGCGAGGCCCGTCACCGTGTGCATGCCACCCGGCTGGCCGGGAATGAAGCGCCGCGCGAGTCCCGGTCTCGGGATCCCAGTCGTAGGGCTTGGCGCCCGGTGGGATCGGGCTCTGGTCGATCGGCGGCGCGAGCCAGGCCTCGTTGAATTTCGGCCGCAGGAACGGGGTCTGCGAGGTCGCGAGCGCGGCGTCGGTCAGCACCACGACGACCATGTTGAACATCTCGGCGATCTTGCGCGCGGTGATCACCGCGTAGAAGCAGTCCTCGATGGTCGACGCCGCCATCACCACCTTCGGCGCATCGCCGTGGCTGCCGAACATCGCGGTCAGCAGATCGCCCTGCTCCGCCTTGGTCGGCTGGCCGGTGGAGGGGCCGCCGCGCTGGACGTTGACCACGACCAGCGGAATCTCGGCCATCACGGCGAGGCCGATCGCCTCCTGCTTGAGCGAGTAGCCGGGGCCGGAGGTGATGGTGACGGTGCACTTGCCGGCGTAGGAGGCGCCGATCGCGAACGCGCAGGCCGCGATCTCGTCCTCGGCCTGGTGGACCACGCCGCCGACCTTCTCGAACACGTCGGACAGGTAGTGCGACGCCGACGTCGCAGGCGTGATCGGATACATCGCGCAGATTTCCATGCCCGAAGCGAGCACGCCCAGCGCCAGCGCGGTGTTGCCGTTGACGACGATCTGCGGCTCGCTCGAGCGCACCGCCGGGATGCTGTACTTGAAGTCGAGGTTCGCCTCCGCCCACGCGTGCCCGGCGTCGAGCAGCATCACGTTGCTCTTGATCACGGCAGTCGCCTTCTTGCCGAATGTGAGCGCGATCTGGTCGCGCGCGAGCTGCAGGTCGAGGCTGTAGATGCTGCACAGGATGCCCAGCGCGAACATGTTCTTGCCGCGGCGCGCATCGGCGACCATGGTGCGGCACTCGCGCTCCATCGGAATCTCGACCACCTTGTAGCCGGCCTCGACCAGCTTGTCGTAGGCCTCCTTGTAGGCGCCCGAGATCGCCGGGTCCGGGTTGTCGCGCCACATGCTCTCGAGCAGGATCGTGCAGCCTTCGTTCAATTCGCCCGCGCGCACGCGGCCGAGCAGCACCTGCTCGTTGAACGCGATGACCATGTCGGTCCGGTCGCCGCCGTTGGTGATCCGGGCCGCGCCCAGCCGGATGCGGTTGCCGCTCGCGCCTGCGACGCTGCGCGCCGGCGGCCGGATCTCGGCGGGGATGATCTCGTCGGTCCAGACGCCGTTGCCCATGCGTGCCGCGATCGCGCCCAGCGCCTGGCCGCAGCGCTGCGCGCCCTCGCCGGAGTCGCTGATGATCTCGACCACGTGCTGCGTCAGCGTGGCCGGCGTCTTCCTGACGGCGGGCCCGCGCGGGGCAGGCGACGCCTTGGGCGTGAAGTTCTGAATGATGATTTCGGTCATGGTCCCGATGCCAGAGGTAAAGGATGCCGGCGGTTTCCCGCGAGAGGATGGCGTGCTAGGCGACGCGGATGCGCACGAAATTGCGTTCCTTGGCGTCGATGCCGAACAGCGTGCCGGCGCCGGCCCTCGCTTCGCCGACGTACGGGGCGTCGGCGTCGCGCAGGCCGAGATACGCCTTCATGCTGCGCGCCGCCTTGCGGCCCGCGCCCATCGCTTCGATCACCGTCGCCGCGCCGGTGACGATGTCGCCGCCGGCAAAGACCCCGGCCACCGAGGTGGCGAGATCCGCATCGGCGCCGATGTAGCCCCATTTGTTGAGCTTCAGCTTCGAGGTCTGGCCCATGATCGGATTGGCGTTGGTGCCGATCGCGAACACGACGAGGTCGGTCTCGACGTCGTGCTCGCTGCCCGGCACCGGCACCGGCCGGCGGCGCCCGGAATCGTCGGGCTCGCCCAGCTCCATCCGGATGCAGCGCATGCCGCGCACGCCGCCCTTGCCGTCGTCGAGAATCTCCACCGGATTGGTGAGCCAGTGGAATTCCACCCCTTCCTGCTCGGCGTGGTGGACTTCCTCCGCCCGCGCCGGGCATTCGGTCTTGCTGCGCCGGTAGACGCAGTGAACGCTGCTCGGCGCCCAGGCGCAGGCTGACGCGCATCGCGTCCATCGCCGTGTTGCCGGCGCCGACCACCGTCACCCGATGCCCGAGCGGCAGCGGCGTGTCGAAATTCGGGAATTCCTTGGCGCGCATCAGGTTGCAGCGCGTCAGCAGCTCGTTGGCGGAGAGGACCCCGTTGAGGGAATCGCCCGGGATGCCGAGCATCGTCGGGTAGCCGGCGCCGGTGCCGATGAACACGGCGTCGTAGCCGAGTTCGTCGATCATCTGCTCGATCGTGAACAGGCGCCCGACCAGCGTGTTGCACTCGAACTTGATGCCGAGCTTGGCGAGATTGCGGATCTCGGCGTCGATCACGTCGTTGGGCAGGCGGAAATCGGGGATGCCGTAGCGCAGCACGCCGCCGGGCTGGTGGAAGGCCTCGTAGACGGTGACGTCGCAGCCCGCCTTCGCCATGTCGGCGGCGCAGGCCATGCCGGCCGGCCCGGAGCCGACGATGCCGACCTTGAATTCGTTGCGCTCGATGTAGGGGACGTTGGTCCAGCCCTCGGCGATCGCCTTGTCGCCGACGAAGCGCTCGAGCCGGCCGATCGCGACCGCTTCGAGCGACTCGCCGACGGTGCACACGCCCTCGCACTGGTTCTCCTGCGGGCACACGCGGCCGCAGACCGCCGGCAGCAGGTTCGTCGCCGTGATGATGTCGTAGGCGCCGCGGAAGTCCTTGTCGGCGACCTTCTGGATGAAGCCCGGGATGTTGATGTTCACCGGGCAGCCCCTGATGCAGGGCTGGTCGGGGCACATCAGGCAGCGCTCCGACTCCCGCAGCGCGTCCTCGAGGCTGTAGCCGCACGCCACTTCGGCGAAGTTGGTCGCCCGCTCGCGCGGGTCCTGCTCGCGCATCGGCGTACGCTGCTGCGGGATGGTGCGGATGGTCTTCTTCTTGGCCATGGCTCAATACCGCTCGAGATCGGTCGCCTTGGGCTCGGCCCCCGGCGTGGGGTCGACCTGGCTGCGCAGGCGGCAGGTCTCCGACCAGCGCTCCAGCGCCTCCTTCTCCTCCGGCACGAAACGGCGCAGCCGCGTGACGAGGTCGTCGAAATCCACTTCGTGCGCGTCGAAGTCCGGGCCGTCGACGCAGGCGAACTTGACCTGCCCGCCGACCTTCACGCGGCAGCCGCCGCACATGCCGGTGCCGTCGACCATCAGCGGGATTGAGGCTGACGACGGTCTTGATCTTGTGCGGGCGCGTGGCTTCGGCGACACCCTGCATCATCACCGGCGGCCCGATCGCCACGCACTCGTCGATGTCGTCGTGCTTCTCGATGGCGCGCTTGACGCCCTCGGTGATCCGGCCCATGATGCCCGCCGAGCCGTCGTCGGTGCACAGGATCACCTCGTCGCACGCCGCGCGGAACTTGTCTTCCCAGAAGATGAGGTCCTTGGTGCGGAAGCCGATGACGCCGATCACGTAGGCGCCGCTCTGCTTGAACGCGCGCGCCTGCGGGAAGATCGGCGCCACACCCAGGCCGCCGCCGACGCACATCACCTTCTTCGCGTGGCCGATCGGGCTCGGGATGCCCATCGGCCCGACGATGCCGTAGAGCGACGTTCCGACCTTGCACTTGTCCTGCATCTCGCGCGTCGTCTTGCCGACGGCCTGGATCACCAGCGTGATCGTGCCCTTGGCGCGGTCGTAGTCGGCGATGGTGAGCGGGATGCGCTCGCCGTGCTCGTGCAGCATGACGATGACGAACTGGCCGGCCTTGGCGGCGCGGGCCATCAGCGGGTGCGAGATCTCCAGCAGGTACGTGACGTCGGAGAAGTCCTCGCGTTTGACGATTTCGAAGTTTGCCATCTCATCCATCCTGCGTCCGGTTGGCGGGCGCGACAGCCCCGCGGAAACGTTGCGACGATGCTACGCCCGCGTAACGTCCTGCGTAACGTTTGCTCCCGCGGCAGGTTTGATCTGGGTCAGGAATTGGGAACATTGCCGCCGCGGCGCGGCCCTCCCGCCGCAACCCGCCGCTGCCTGCGCAGGGCGCGGGGCCGGTAGAATGGCAGGCCCAATCCCGCAATCCACGCCGAGAAATGCCATGAACGCCCCCGATGCGGCACCGCTGCGCCTCACCCAGTTCAGCCACGGCGGCGGCTGCGGCTGCAAGATCGCGCCGGGCCTGCTGCGCGACATCATCGCGCGCACCGGCTCCGCGATGCTGCCGAAGGACCTGCTGGTCGGCAACGAGACGTCCGACGACGCCGCGGTGTGGCGGATCAACGACACGCAGGCGATCGTCGCGACCACCGACTTCTTCATGCCGATCGTCGACGACCCGTTCGACTTCGGCGCCATCGCCGCGACCAACGCGATCTCCGACGTCTACGCGATGGGCGGCACGCCGCTGTTCGCGCTCGCCATCGTCGGCATGCCGATCGGCAAGCTTCCCGTGGAGACGATCCGCCGGGTGCTCGAAGGCGGCGAGGCGATGTGCGCGAAGGCCGGCATCGCGGTCGCCGGCGGGCACTCGATCGACTCGGTCGAGCCGATCTACGGGCTGGCCGTCGTCGGCATCGTGGATCCGCGCAACCTCAAGCGCAACGCGGGCGCCCGGGTCGGCGACAAGCTGGTGCTGGGCAAGCCGCTCGGCGTGGGCATCTACAGCGCGGCGCTCAAGAAGGGCAAGCTGCCGGAGGAAGGCTACCGTGCGATGATCGCCAGCACGACGCAGCTCAACACGCCGGGGATCACCCTCGGGCAGCTGCCGGCGGTGCACGCGCTCACCGACGTCACCGGCTTCGGGCTGCTCGGGCACCTGCTCGAGGTCTGCCGGGCCTCGCGCACGAGCGCGCTGGTCGAATTCGAGCGGGTCCCGCTGCATCCCGGCGCGCTCGCGCTGGCGCGCGCCGGACTCGTCACCGGGGCTTCCGGGCGCAACTGGGCGAGCTGCGAGGCCGAGGTCGTGCTCGGGCCGGCGATCGCCGATGCCGAGCGCGCGCTGCTGACGGATCCGCAGACCTCCGGCGGCCTGCTCGTCGCGTGCGCGCCGGAGGCCGTCGACGAGGTGCTGGCGATCTTCGCGCGCGAGGACTTCCCCCGCGCGGCGGCGATCGGGCAGGTGGCTTCCGGCCCTGCCCGCGTGGGGGTTCGCTGAGCCGGTGCCGGCGCGGACGCGTCCCGCGCCGCCCGACGGCCGCCGCCTTCCTGATCGCACACGCCCTCGTGTCCGCGTTGCCTGCCGGCGGCAATCCGGTCACCGTTGCGGATGAGCGGATTTCCGCGATCGCGCCCGGCCGCAGCTTCGGACTCTACGACGCGCAGGCGTTCCGCCTCGCCACGGGGGATTGCCGCGATTGCGCGTCGCAGCGCCAGGCGCTCTGGTATTTCGAGCGCGAGACGATCGCCGTGCCGCTGCCCGGATCGCAGGTCGCGTCCTGGACGCCCGGCGTGCGCGCGGCCGACGACGTGCGCGCCTGGGCCGCGGCGCGCAGCCCCGACGCGCCGCTCGACTACCCGCCGCTCGTGTGGGTCGCGGCCCCGCAGGTCGCGGCCGGCGCCCGGCTCACGCCTGACGCCACCGCGCTCACTTTCGGCGCGCGCCCGAGCGTGCCGTTCCGGCTGACCCCGAAGCTCCCGCTCAACCGGTCCTACTTCGACGGCTCGTCGGGCCAGTTCTTCGCGCAGCGTACGATCAAGGTGCGCGGCACGCTGACCCCCGACGGGATCGTCGCGCGCACCCTGTGGCCGGAGGATTTCCGGCTCGATCCGGCGCCGCCGCGGCAGGCGCTCGCCGCCGGCGAGACCACCGTCGACGCCCTGCGCGCGCTGGTCCGCGCCGAGCCGCAGGGCGGCGCGCAGAGCCCCTTTGCCGCGCACACGCTCTGGCAGCGCCACCCCACTGCGGCGGGCCCCGCGTTCCCGCCCGGGCGCGCCGTCATCGGCTTCATGGTCAACGGCGCGCAGGGCGACGACGACGAGGCGCACGGCGGCCACTTCGCGCTGGTGACCGGCCGCACGCGCGCCGACGGCGCGATCGGCGACTGGCTCGTCAACAACTTCTACTCGCTCGACGTCGAAAGCGAGAAGGGAATCCTCGCGGCGCCGCTTCCGCTCGACAACTACCTCGCCGACCTCAACAGCGGGCAGGGCTGGTACCGCCCGTCTTACCTCATCGTCGCGGCGCTCGCCGACGACCGCGCGGCGGTGCTGCTGCAGAGCGCGCTCAACCGGGCGTACAACCAGTTCTACCGCCACCAGCTCGTCTACCGGCACGCGACGATGAACTGCGCCGGCATCAGCGTCGATGTCCTGCGCGCGCTCGGTTGGGACGTCCCGGTGCGGGGTCCCACCAACCGCCTGCTCGCGGCGGTGGCGTTTCCGTACTTTCTCGCCACCGAGCGCCCGCTCGCCAAGGCGAAGACCGCATTCGACTACCTGTGGGAGGACCAGACGCGCCTGATGCCTGCGGCGGCCTTCGAGGAAGCGGGTGCCAGCCTGCTGGCGCTCGCCGGCGCGGGCGGCGCCGACGCCCGGCGGGATGCGGGCCGCGCAGGGAGCGGCCCGCTTGCGCGAATGTTGGCCGAGGACGTCGACGCCGTCGCCTTCCTGCGCTTTCCGCAGCTGCCGTCGAGCCGCGCCTTCGGCGCCGCGCCGGCGGTCACGACGTGGGAGTACCGGGCGCTCGTGCCGTCGGATCCGGGCGAGGCGCAGATCGTCGCCGTGCCGCCGCGACCGTTCCCGGCCGAACTGCGCGATCCCGATCTGCTGCCGCTGCCGCGCCGGCCGTCCGACGTCGCCGCCATGGCCTGGGCGGCGCTGGCCACCGCCGCGGCCGCGTGGCTGCTATGGCGCTGGTGGTAACCCGGCGCGGCGAACCCGGGATAAGTGGGGTCAGACACTACTTTTCAACGGGCTCTGGGAGCGTTGCAACGAGTGCCGCCGAAAAAGTAGGGTCTGACCCTACTTATCCTGACCCTACGCATCCTGGGTTTCGCTGCGCCGGGCTACGCGTTGTCGTGGCCATGATTGCGGTAACATCGACGCCATGCCGAGCTTGCGCTGCCTCCTTCCCGCCGCCCTTGCCTTCGCCGTCGCGGCGTGCGCCGCCACCGATCAGGGCGCGCCTGCGCTCCCCGGGTACGTCAACGCCCCGCCGCCGCCGATGGCGGCCGCCGGCGATGCGCTGCTCACCAACACGGTCTGGACGTGGCACAGCATGCAGTTCGCCAATGGGGCGCGGATCGCACCGGAATCGCCGGAGCGCTACACGCTCAGCTTTGCGCCCGGCGGCAAGGTCGACGTGCGGGCCGATTGCAACCGCGGCTCCGGGAGCTACCTGCTCAACGGCAGCCAGTTGACCTTCGGGCCGATCGCGCTGACCAAGATGATGTGCCCGCCGGGATCGCGCGACGGCGAATTCCTCAAGGGCCTGGGATCCGTCTCGGCGCAGGCGATGAGCGGCAGCGACCTCGTGCTGACGCTGCAGGACAATTCGGGGTCGATGCGGTTCACGACGACGCGGCAGTGACCCCGCGCGGCAGCCGCTGATCGCGCGGGCCCGCCGGCGACACGGGCCGCCCCGGACTGCGCGGCCAGCGCGACGAGAGCACGACGTGCCGCACGGCGCGCGCGGATGCCGCGCGCGCCCGACGAATCGAGATCAGCGGTGCTTGAACGCCGGCTTGCGCTTCTCGACGAACGCGCGCATCCCTTCCTTCTGGTCCTCGAGGCCGAACGTCGAGTGGAATCCGCGCCGCTCGAAGAGCAGCCCTTCGGCGAGCGACGATTCATAGGCGCGGTTGATCGACTCCTTGATCATCAGCACCGTGGGCAGCGAGAAGCTCGCGATCTTCGCCGCTACGCCCAGCGCCTCCTCCTCCAGCCTGGCCGCCGGCACGACGCGCGCCGCGAGCCCCGTGCGTTCGGCCTCCGCGGCGTCGATCATCCGGCCGGTGAGGCACCAGTCCATCGCCTTCGCCTTGCCCACCGCGCGCGGGAGACGCTGGGTGCCGCCCATTCCCGGGATGGTGCCGATCGTGATCTCGGGCTGGCCGAACTTCGCGGTGTCCGCGGCGATGATGAGGTCGCACATCATCGCGAGCTCGCAGCCGCCGCCCAGCGCGTAGCCGGCGACCGCCGCGATCACCGGCTTCCTCGTGCTGCGCACCGCCTCCCAGCTGCTGGTGATGTAGTTGTCGAGGTAGACCTTCTGGTGATCCCATTCGGCCATCGCCCCGATGTCGGCGCCGGCGGCGAACGCCTTGTCGTTGCCGGTGATGACGATCGCGCCGATGCCGGGGTCGGCATCGAAGGCGGCGAGCGCCTGCGTGAGCTCGACGTTGAGCGCGTCGTTGAGCGCGTTCATCCGCGCCGGCCGGTTGAGGCGGATGAGGCCCACGCGGTCGCGCGTCTCGACGAGGATGTTCTGGTAGGTCATTGCGGCGTCCTGTTGAAGTGAGGGTTCGGGAATTTCCGGGGCGGACGATTCACTCGTGCGGCGGCGTCGCGTCGCCGCGCGCAGCCGCCATCGCCGCGCGCAGCACCGCCGGATCGCCGATGTGATTGGCGAGCAGCAGGATGAGCCTGGCGTTGACCAGCGCGCTGCGCTCCTCGGTGAGGCCGCGGTGCAGCGCGATCAGCTCGTCGTAGAAGTCGTCGGGGGCCGGCAGATTGAGCTCGGTGATGAGTGTCATGATTCAGTTTCCGGTTGCCCGCGCGATCGCCGCGCGCACGGCCGCGAGGTCGAAGCTGCGCCAGCGCGCGCAGACGTGCTGGTCGGGGCGGAACAGGTAGCAGGTGCCCGGACGGCCGTCGTAGCGCCGCGCGAGCAGCCCTGCCGTGTCGCCGATGACCACCTGGCTGTCCGCGGCCGTGCCCGTCGCATCGGTGGTCACGTGCAGGACGCGGCAGCGGATCGGGTCCCGGAACAGCAGGACCGCGGCGTCCGCGGGCACCGCCCTGCCGAAGCTCACCAGCGTGAACACGCCGCGCAGGTATTCGAGGAACCACTTCGAACCCGGCCCGGTCACCGGCGCATCGACCGCGGCCGTCCCCGGCACCACCCCGCTCTCGAAATGGTCGGCGTCGGGGGTGTTGAGCGGGGACTCGGCCAGCACCGCCGGCACCGACAGCCGGCCGCTGTTGACCAGCCGCCGGGCGAACGGATAGTGCCGCGCGAGGTCCAGCACGGCGTCGCGGAACGTGCGCGAGATCGCGCTCTTCGGCGTGATGAAATCGGTGGCCCGCGTCGATTGGCGGATGTTCTCATCGGCCGCCGCCACTCGCTCGGTGTCGTAGCTGTCGAGCAGGTGCTCCGGCGCGAGGCCGTCCATCACCAGGCGCAGCTTCCAGACAAGGTTGTCGACGTCCTGGATCCCGCTGTTGGCGCCGCGCGCGCCGAACGGCGACACGAGGTGCGCGGCGTCGCCGGCGAACAGCACGCGGCCGTGGCGGAAGAACTGCATGCGCCGGCACTGGAACGTGTACACGCTGGCCCACTCGATCTCGAACCGGGCGTCCTCCCCCAACATGGCGCGCAGCCGCGGAACGATCCGCTCGGCGGTCTTCTCCGCTTCGGGGTCGGCGTCCCAGCCGAGCTGGAAGTCGACGCGCCACACGTCGTCGGCCTGCCGGTGCAGCAGCGCCGACTGGTTGCGATGGAACGGCGGGTCGAACCAGAACCGGCGCTCCGGCGGAAAATCCGATTTCATCCGGATGTCCACGATCAGGAAGCGGTCGCGGAACACCTGCCCGTCGGACTCGAGCCCGAGCATCGCGCGCACCGGGCTGTGCGCGCCGTCGGCGACGATCAGCCAGTCGCAGGTGAGCGCGTAGTCGCCGTCCGGCGTGTCGATGCGCAGTCAGGACGCGGTCGGCCTGCGGCGTGACCCCGACGACCTTGTTCAGCCAGCGCAGCTCCGCCGCGGGCAGCGACGACACGCGGTCGACCAGCTGGTCCTCGACGTAGTACTGCTGCAGGTTGACGAACGCCGGCCGGTGATGGCCGTGCTCCGGCAGAAGGTCGAACTGGTAGACGAGCTCGTCGCCGTGAAACACCTTGCCGGTGCTCCAGCCCACGCCCTTGCGCACGACCGGCTCCGCGCAGCCGAGGCGGTCGAAGATCTCCAGCGTGCGCTTCGCCCAGCAGATCGCCCGCGAGCCCACGCTCACGGTGTGATCGTCGTCGAGCACCAGCACCGGAATGTCGCGCAGCGCGAGGTCGGCGGCCGCGGCGAGGCCGACCGGGCCGGCGCCGACGACGACCACCCTGTGGTGGGCGACGCCACCGTCCTGGTCCGCGGAGCGGCGGTACGCGTAGACCCTGTGCGAGTGCGCCATCATCGCGGCATCAGCCTTCGAGGGCTTCCCACATCTGCCGGTCCCGCTCCGCGGTCCAGATGCGCGGATCCGGGAACTGCGTGGCCTCGTCGTACGCGCGGGTGACGTCGAACGGCAGGCAGTGATCGAAAATCACCCAATGCCCGAACCGGGGCCGCAACGCCGCGTAGGTCTCCTTGTACACGGTGCGCAGGTCCTTGCCCGCGCCGACGCCGCGCTTGACCGCCGCGAACATCTCGGTGACGAACGCCCGCGTGCCCTCGAGGCCGGCGGCGACGGCCTCGCGCGTGCGCAGCGTCGCGCCGCGCCCCGGGACCAGCTGCTCGGGCTGCAGCCGCGCGATCGCGTCGAGCGTTGCCGGCCAGTCGGTGAGGTAGGCGTCGCCCGTGTACGGCGTCGCGTCGTATTCGACGAGGTCGCCGGAGAACAGGATCTTCTCCTGCGGCAGCCAGACCACCGTGTCGCCCTTGGTGTGGCCGCGGCCGAGCTGCATGACCTCGATCTGCAGCTTGCCGAGCCAGAGGGTGAGCCGCCGCTCGAACACGAGCGTCGGCCAGGTGAGCCCCGGCACCGATTCGACCGCGCGGAAGAGGCGCGGGAAGCGCTCGATCTCGCTCTTCATGTCCTGCTCGCCGCGCTCGACGATGAGATCGTACGTGTCGCGGCTGGCGATGACGTGCTCCGGCCGGTAGCCGGACGCGCCGAGCACCCGCACCGCGTGATAGTGCGACAGCACGACGTAGCGGATCGGCTTGTCGGTCACCTCGCGGATGCGGCGGATCACGTCCTGCGCCATGACCGGCGTGGCCTGCGTGTCGATCACCATCACCGCATCGTCGCCGATCACGATCCCGGTGTTCGGATCACCCTCGGCCGTGTAGGCGTAGGCGTGCGCCGAAAGCCGGTCGAAGCTCACCTTCTTCTCGACGAGATCGGCTTGCGACGCGAACTTCTTTTCGCTCATGGACATCCTTGACGGGGGCCGGGGCCGGCGCGGGCCGGCAGTCGCAAATGGTATCCGATCCGTCCGGCCCGGCATACGGGGATGCCGGCATTCGCGTAGCCCGGGTTGAGCGAACGCGAAACCCGGGGGGGTTGCGGCAATGACCACCTCGTGCCCGTCCCCGCGCCCACCCGGGTTTCGCGTTCGCTCAACCCGGGCTACGCGAGATACGGCCCATCTTCTCCACCGCCGCATCGTGCACCTCGCGCAGGCGGCTGCGCTGCAGCTTTCCCGTCGCCGTCAGCGGCAGCGCGGGCACCCAATGCACCCAGCTCGGGCGGCGATACCGCGGCAGCGTCTCGATCGCGGCGTCGATGCGTCGCCGCGCCTCGGGCTCGCAGCCCGGCGCCGCCACCGCCATGGCCGCCACCTTGGTGAGGCCGTCCGCCGCCGTGACGCCGACCGCCGCGACCTGCACGATCGTGCCGCCCGCCGCTTCGGCCAGCGCCTGTTCGATCCACAGCGTGCTCACCCATTGTCCCGACACTTTCAGCAGATCGTCCGTGCGTCCGGCGAACTCCAGCCGCTCGCCGTCGCGGCGCAGGAACATGTCGCCCGGCGAAAACCAGCCGTCGCGAAAACCGTCGGCTTCGGCCTCCGGCCGGCGCCAGTAACCGAGCGCCAGCGCCGGATTGCGAATCCACACGCGCTGCGGCGCGTCGGCCGCAAACCCGTCGCCGTAGCGCACCGACGTCAGCGGCGTGGGCCGCAGCAGGCCGGTGTTGTCATCCGCGTAGAGCGCGAGGCACAGCGTTTCGGACGTGCCGTAACCGGAGACGGGCGGCGTGCCGGTGGCGGCGGCCCACGCGCGGCGCAGGCCGTCCGGCAGCGCTTCGCCGGCGGAGACGAAATGGCGGATGCCGCGGCCGGCGAGCCCCGGCGCGACCCCCTCCTGCAGCATCGCGCCGTAGAGCGTGGGCACGGTGAAGAGGATCGTCGGCCGAAAGCGCTCGACCGCCGCGCGCACCCGCTCGGGCGTGGGCCGGTCGCGCTCCAGGATCACCGTCGCGCCGAGCCGGAGTCCGGCAAACAGGCTGTTGGCCAGCGCGTAGGCGAAGAACAGCTTCGACGTCGCGTAGAACCGGTCGCCGGCGGTGGCGCCGAGCACGCCGGCGGCGAAGCTGTGCGCTTGCTCCGCTGCGCGCTGGGCGTGGATGACGCCCTTCGGGATGCCGGTGGTGCCGGAGGTGCCGATCCACAGCGCCGGATCGTCGTCCGCTCGCGCGCACGCGTCGATGTCCGGCGCCGCGCGCAGCGCCGCAGACCAGTCGTGGCCCTCGCGGCTCGCGGGCGCGACGACCGCGGGCGCGCTCGGCAGCGTGCTCGCCAGGATCGCGGCCCCGGGCGCCACGTCCGCTTCGCACCACACGTAGCCGATTTCGCTGTCGGTCAGGATCGGGCCCAGATCGGCGAGCGCGAGACGGGAGTTGATGCCGATCGCCACCCCGCCCGCGTGGATCGCGCCGAGATAGGCGACCACCCAGTCGATGCTGTCCGGCGCGAAGATCGCCACGCGCGTGCCGACGGTCAGGCCCAGCGCGCGCCAGGCGCCGCCGGCGCGACGCACGGCGGCGCGCAACTGCGCATACGTGATCCGCGCGTCGCCGCATTCCAGCGCCGCCGCGTCGTCCGCGCCTGTCGCGAGCAGGCATTGCGCCGCGTTCACTCGGCGCCGGCTCCCGTTGCATCGGCGGCGGCGCGGTTGCGCCGCTGCTCCGGCAGGCAGTGCGCGAGCCACTGCGCGGTGAGCTTCTCCGACAGCGAGTTCTGCCGCAGGCGGTCCGACAGCGCGTGGAAGTCCACGCAGTCGAGCGGCTGGTCCTGGTCGAAGCAGGAGAAGACGTAGGTGACCTTGCCGGTCGCGGGATCGCGCTGCGGCTGCAGGCACTGCGCGCAGATCTCCTTCATCATGCACTGCATCGGCGAGTTGATGGAGCCGATCGCGAAGTGATGCGGGTTGAGGTACGGCGCCAGCACCGCGTGGCGCGCGCGCGCGACCGCCGCCATCATGCGGTCGGAGCCGATGGCGATGATGCGATCACCCGCGGCCAGCGGGATCGGCGCCGCGCCCAGCCGCCCCGCCGCGTAGGCCTCCATCGCGTGGACGATGTTGCCGACGAAGGCAAGGTCCTGCGGCCGCTGCGGACGGAATCCCGGCTCCTCGTCGCAGCACCAGACGATGACGTCGGCGGCGGCCTCGATCTCGGCCACCTTGTAGCGGTCGATCTCCTTCTTGTAGCCGGCGAAGTAGAGCACGCGCGAGCCCGCCGCGCGCAGCGCCTGGCCGATCGAGAACAGCACCGCGTTGCCAAGCCCGCCGCCGACCAGGATCGCCGTCTCGTTCGCGGCGATGTGCGTCGGGCTGCCGGTGGGTCCCATCAGCACCACGGGCTCGCCGCGGTCGAGCATCGCGCAGAGGTTCGACGAGCCGCCCATCTCCAGCACGATCGTCGACACGAGGCCCTGCTGCGCGTCGACCCAGGCGCCGGTGAGCGCCAGCCCTTCCATCTGCAGCCGGGTGCCCTCGGTCATCGCGGCCAGCGTCGCATAGTTCTGCAGCCGGTAGAACTGCCCGGGCCGGAAGCGGCGCGCGGCCGCCGGGGCCTTGACGATCAGCTCGACGATCGTCGGCGTCAATCGCTTCACTTCGTGCACGGTGGCGCGCAGCTCGCGGTCGAGCCGGGCGAAGAACAGCGCATCGGGCGCGCGCGCGGCCGCCGGCCGCTGCGCCAGCACGCGCGAGACCACCGGATGGCCCTGCTTCGTCGAGCCGAGCGCCTTCACCACGTTGCCGAAGTACGACGGGTGGAGGTCGCCGAAGTACGAGACGAAGCGTCCGTCCGCAAGGCGGGTCATCAGCACGTCCGAGCGCTCGGGCTTCGCCAGCGAGAAGGCCGGCTTGACCGGATTGCCGGCCTCGTCGCAGGCGCGGAAGTACTTGCCGTCGAGCAGGAAGTGCGCGGCGTCCTCGCGCGCGAGCACGGTGTTGGGTTGCGTCCCCGCGGCGATGAACACGGTGCAGGCCGGCAGCAGCACGTCGCCGGCAGCGCCGCCCGCCGCCGCGGCGCCGGCGCGGCTGAAGCGCATCGCGTGGGCGGCGCCGTATTCGTCGGTTTCCACCGCCACGGGTGCCAGCTCCTCGGCGAACACGACGCCTTCCTCCAGCGCCTTCGCGACCTCCTCGTGGTTGAGCGTGTACGACGGGCTGTCGGTCAGGCGGCGGCGGTAGGCGATCGTCGCGCCGCCCCAGTGGCCGAGCAGCTCGACGATGCGCGCGGCGCGGCCTTCGCGCGCGGCTTCGCGCCGCTCGCTGCGGATCGCGCGCGCATGCGAGAGGAATTCCTCGGCGATCTCGCGCTCCTCGGCGTCCCACCTGTCGCGGATGGCGTCTTCCCCGATCCGCGTCGCCAGCCGCTGGTACCGGTCGAGGAACTTCTCGACCTGGACCACGTAATAGGCGAGCGACTCGGTCGCCGTGTCGATCGCGGTGAGGCCGCCGCCGATGACCACCACCGGCAGGCGCAGCTGCATGTTGGCGAGCGAGTCGCGCTGCGCGGCGCCGGTCAATTGCAGCGCCATCAGGAAATCCGAGGCCGTCCGCACGCCGCGGGCGAGCCCGTTGGGGATGTCGAGCGTGGTCGGCTTGCCGGCCCCCATGCACAGCGCGACGTGGTCGAAGTCGAAGCCGTGCGCGGCCTCCGGGCCGAAGGCGTCGTCGAGCGTGACCGTGCCGCCGAAGCGCACGCCCCCGTACAGCGCGAACTCCGCGCGCCGCTCGATCAGCAGGCGCACGAGCTTGAGGAAGTTCTTGTCCCAGCGCACCGTGATGCCGTACTCCGCCACGCCGCCGAAGCCGGACATGATGCGTTCGTCCAGCCCCTCGTAGAGGCTCATCGCGTCGCGGATCGGGATGAACGGCACGCGCCTGCCGTCGGTGCGCACGCCCGAGAGCTCCGCCGGCAGCGGCTCGATCTTGAGGCCGTCGAAGCCGACCACCGTGTGGCCGTGATTCATCAGGTGATGCGCGAGGCTGAAGCCGGCCGGCCCCATGCCGACCACCAGCACCCGGTAGCCGCTCTTCGCGCGCGGCAGCGGCTGGCGCAGGTTGAGCGGGTTCCAGCGCGTGAGCAGGCTGTAGATCTCGAAGCCCCACGGCAGCGCCAGCACGTCGCGGAGGCTCCGCGTCTCCACCTGCGGGATGTCGACCGGCTCCTGCTTCTGGTAGATGCAGGACTTCATGCAGTCGTTGCAGATCCGGTGCCCGGTGGCGGCGACCATCGGGTTGTCGATGCAGATGACCGCGAGCGCGCCGATCGAATGGCCGGCCGCCTTCACCGCCTGGAACTCGGAGATCTTCTCCTCCAGCGGGCAGCCGGCGAGGGCGACCCCGAACGCGCTCTTCTTGAAGGTGACCTTTGCCGGCTCCGCCGCGGAAGGCTTCTCGGTGAGGCCGTGCGAGCACGAGTCCTTGCCCTGCGCGTGGCACCAGATGCAGTAGTTGGCCTGGTCCAGCGCCCCGACGAGGCTGGTGCCCGGATCCGTCAGCGCGAAGCCGTCGCGGCGACGCAGGTGGGCGGGGTCGATGCGGAACGCCTTGGCCCCCTGCAGCGAAAAGCTCTGGGCGTGCGCGACCAGGCGCGTCGCGTCGAGCTTCGCCGGCGCCTTGAACAGCACGCCGCGGCGGACGTGCTCGCGCCCCGCCTTCGCATGCAGCGCCCACGCGGCGTAGCGCAGCGCGAGATCGAGCTCCGGCCCGTGCTCGGCCTCCGCCGCCAGCCAGCGCGCGACGTGCGTGGCGAACGTGAGCTCGTCGAAGCGGCCGCCGAAGTGGCGCCGCAGCTCGCGCTCGAGCGCCGCGCCGTCGAAGCCCTCCGCCACCTCCGGCGCGATGCGCGTGGCAGCGCGGCGCTGGACGAACTGGCGCTTCACCGCGAACAGCGGCGTCTGCTCGTCGTGGCGGCGCTTGAGGGCGGCGGTTTCGTCGCCGATGCCGAATAGATCCGCGATGAACCGCTCGAGGTGCGGCGCGAGCTCGAGGATCAGCGCCGACTCGTCCTTGGCGGACAGCGACTCGGGGGCCGCGCGGGCGGCGGACAGGCGCTCGCGCAACGCGGCATCGGCGGCGCCGAGAAAGCCGGCGAAGGCGGCGTCGAGGCGGACGAGGCCCTCGCGCCGGTAGAGCGCGGGAAAGTCGAGCCCGTAACCGAGCTCCAGTGCAGTCGTGGTCACGATGATTCGGGATTCGGGGTGTGCCGCCGGGCGCCTACAGTTCGCGGCGGGCGGTGCGCATGCGCTGGGCGCTCATGTCGTCGCCGCGGATCTCGCGCAACGCATAGGCAACGAACTCGGCGACCACGTGCTTGCGCCAATGGACGTCGAGGTCCGTATTATCCATGGGTTTGGCCCGCGCGGCCACGATGCGGCCCGCCTCCGCGATCACGTCGTCGGTCAGCCGCCTGCCGGCGAGGAACTCGCCCGCCCGCGTGAGAAACGGATGCGACGACACCGCGCCGAGCGCGATGCGCGCCTCCTCGATCGTGCCGTCGCCGGCCGCTTTCACGGCGGCGGCCACCCCGAGCACCGGGAAGTCGAACGATCCGCGCCGACGCAGCTTCCAGTAGCAGCTCTTCCACGAATGCGCGTCGGGCAGCACCACGGCGGTGAGGATCTCGTCGCGCTGCCGGGCGAGATAGTCGATGCCGTCGTTGCGGTAGAGATCGGCGACCGCCAGCTCCCGCTCCCCGGCCGCGGACGTGAGCCGGACCGACGCGCCGAGCGCGATCAACGCGGGCGCGCAGTCGGTGGCGCTGACCGCCACGCAACGCTTGCTCGCGGTGGCCACCCAGCAGATCGCGCCGTCCTTCTTCATGCAGAAGTCGATCGCCTTGCGCCACTCGTAGTTCTGGTCGTAGTAGTTGCAGCGGGTGTCGAGGCACAGGTTGCCGCCCAGCGTGCCCATGTTGCGCAGGTGCGCGGTGGCGACCTGCGACGCCGCCTGCCACAGGCCGCGATACCGGTCGCGGAGGTTGGGTGCGGCGGCGACCTCGGTCAAGGTCAGGCCGCCGCCCAGCGCGAGGCCGCGGCCGTCGGCGATCGCCTTCATGCCCTCGACCCGCCGCAGCGACACGAGGACCTGCGGCGCCTGCTGCCGGCGCTTCATGTTCGGCAGCAGGTCGGTGCCGCCGGCGATCAGCATCGCGTTCGGCCCTTCGGCGGCCAGCATGCGCGCGGCTTCGGCAATCGTGCGCGGCGACTCGTGCCGGAACCACGGCAGGCGCATCATGGCGCGACCGCCTCGCGGGGGCGGCCGGCGCGCGGGCCGCCGGCGGCGACGCTATTGCCGTCCCCGCCCTCCCACGGCGGCGGGACGATCATCGGCTCCGGATAGGGCACGGCCGGGAAGTGGTCGGGCCCCACCCGCGGGGCGAGCCCCTTCGCCTTGCGCTCGAGGGCCTTGAGGATCTTGTCGGGGGTGATCGGCAGCTCGTCGATGCGCACGCCGATCGCGTCGAAGATGGCGTTGGCCACGGCGGGCATCACCGGCAGCAGCGGCCCCTGCCCGACCTCCTTGGCGCCGAACGGGCAATTGGGATCGGGATCCTCGACCAGCACCGTGTCGATCTCGGGCATGTCGAGCGCCGTCGGGCTCTTGTACTCGAGCATCGACGGCGCCCGGTGGACCAGCGCGTGCGAGAGCTTCGCCGGCAGGCGGCGGAAGACCTGCTCCTCCATCAGCGCCTCGCCCAACCCCATGTAGACGGAGCCTTCGATCTGCCCGCGCGCCAGCACCGGGTTCAGCGTGCGGCCGATGTCGTGCGCGATCCACACCTTCGGCACGTGGATCCAGCCGGTGGCCTCGTCGACCTCGACCTCGACCACGCACGCGGTGTATGAATACGCCGGCGACGGGCCGACGCCGCCGCCCTTGTAGCGCCCGGGGGACTTCGGCGGCGTGTACGAGCCGATCGCGCCCAGCGTGCCGAACTTCGCCTCGGCGAGCACGACGGCCTCGCGGAACGGCATGCCCTTGCCCGGATCGTCGGCCAGGAACACGCGGCCCTGCGCGAGGGCGATGCGCTCCGGCGACACCTGCAGTGCCTCGGCGGCCGCCGCGACGAGCTGCAGCCTGATCTTTCCTGCCGCCTCGATCGCCGCGTTGCCCATCATCACGGTCACGCGGCTCGAGTACGAGCCGAGGTCGATCGGCGTGATGCCGGTGTCGCCGGTCACGCAGCGGATGTCGAACGGATCGATGCCGAGGACCTCGGCGACGAAGCCGGCCAGCACGTCGTCGGAGCCCTGCCCGATCTCGGTCGCGCCGCAGAACACCGTCACCTGTCCGCTGCGGTCGAGCAGCAGCTGCACGCCGGAGTGCGGCAGCTTGTTCCAGTAGATCGACAGGCCGGCGCCGCACATGTACGCGCCGCAGGCCAGGCCCACGCCGCGCCCGCGCGGAAGCTTGCGGTGCTTGTCCTTCCATCCCGAGCGCTCGACCACCTGCCGGATGCACTCCGCGAGGCCGATCGAGCCGATGCGCAGCCAGTTCGCCGTCAGCGAATTCGGCGGCGCGACCATGTTGAGGCGCAGCTGTGCCGGGTCGATCCCCAGCTTCTCGGCGATCTTGTCGAGCTGGATCTCCTGGCCGAAGCGCGGCTGCGGCGTGCCGTGGCCGCGCTTGGGCCCGCAGGGCGGCTTGTTGGTGAACGTGCGGCAGGCCTCGAAGCGGTAGCGCGGCAGGTGATAGGTGACCGTCTGCAGCGCGCCGGTGTAGAACGTGCTCGCCGCGCCGTAGGAGCCGTAGGCGCCGCCGTCGAGCAGCGTCGACAGGTGCATGCCGGTGATGGTGCCGTCGTTGTTGACGCCCGTGCGAAAGCGCATCAGCACCGGATGCCGGCCGCGATGCATGTAGAAGACTTCCTCGCGCGTGAGGCAGATCTTCACCGGTCGGCCGGTGACGAGCGCCGCCTTCGCCACCACGACCTCGTGGTTGCAGATGTCGGTCTTGCCGCCGAAGCCGCCGCCGTTCGGGCAGGCGATGATGCGGATGTGCGCCTCGGGCATTGCCAGCACGCGCGCCATCTGCCGGTGCACGTAATGCGGCACCTGGGTGGACGACCACAGCGTGAGCTTGCCCTCGCCGTCCACGGCGGCGACCGCCGCGTGCTGCTCGATCGGCAGGTGCGTGTTGCCCTCGAAGAAGAAGAGGTCGTCGAACACGTGGTCCGCCGCGGCCAGCGCGGCGTCGACGTCGCCGAACTCGAAGGCCTGGTTGCGGTGGATGTTGCCGTGGTCGTTGTATTCGTGGATCCGCGTTTCCGGATGCGCGAGCGCCTCCTCGGGCGAGGCGATCGTCGGCAGGACCTCGTAGGCGACGTCGATCAGCGCCAGCGCCTCGTCAGCGGTCTGCTCGTCGCGCGCCACCACCGCGGCCACCGGATCGCCGACGTAGCGCACGCGCTCGCGCGCCAGCGGATACTCGTCCAGCGACACCGGCAGGATGCCGAAGGTGACCGGGAAATCGGCGCCGGTCAGCACCAGGTGCACGCCCGGGAGCGCCGCGGCGCGCGTGCCGTCCACCGCGACGATGCGCGCGTGCGGATGCGGTGAGCGGAGGAGCTTCGTGTGCAGCATCCGCGGCAGCACGATGTCGTCGGCGAAGCGCGTCTGCCCGGTGACCTTGGCGCGGCCGTCGACGCGGCGCCGCGGCTTGCCGATGACGTCGAAGCGCGTGCGCTTGGTCACGGTTGGTCCCTGGCGCCAAGGGCGACCGGCGCCGGCCCGGCCTCGCCGCAGCGCATCCGGCGCCCGGCCTCCTCGATCGATTCGAAGATCTGCTGGTAGCCGGTGCAGCGGCACAGGTTGCCGGCGATCGCCTCCTTGATGCGCTCCCGGCCGGGATCGGGATCGCCGTCGAGCAGCGCCTTCGCCGTCATCAGGATGCCGGGCGTGCAGTAGCCGCATTGCGCGCCGCCGAGGTCGGCGAACGCCGCCTGCAGCGGGTGCAGCCCCGCGCCGCGGCCGAGACCCTCGACCGTCTCGATCGCGCGGCCCTCGCACTCGACGGCGAGCACGAGGCAGGAGAGCACCGGCTGCCCGTCGAGCAGCACCGCGCAGGCGCCGCATTCGCCCAGCTCGCAGCCGTGCTTGGTGCCGGTGAGGCCCAGGTCCTCGCGCAGGACCTCGAGCAGCGTCTTGTAGGGCGCGAACAGGACGTCCTGCGCCTCGCCGTTGACCTGCAGCGCCATGCGGACGTTGCGGCGCACGTCCACCGCGGCGGGGTTGATGTCGGTCGCGTCGCTCACGTCGGTCTCCGGGCCCGTCCGGCGCGCCGCGGCCGCAGGTCGCGCGGCCGTGCGCCGGTTGGAATTATGCTATCCATCGAATTGTTTGATGTCAAACAGTTAGCCGGCTCCGGCCCCGGGTTTCGCTGCGCTCAACCCGGGCTACGCAAATGCGGGCAACGGATCCTCGGACGGTAGCCCGGGTTGAGCGCAGCGAAACCCGGGGGGGCGGCGGCGAGAACCTACCGGTGTTCCGGGAACACACGCTGCAGCAGCGCGACCAGCGTCGCTTTCTGGGCGGCGGTGAGGCCGCGCGCGAGGCGCTTCTCGTGGTCTCGCCACCCGGCGCTTCACCTGCTTCAGCAGCGCGGCGCCTTTCGCGGTCAGGCGCAGCGCGTTGGACCGCCGGTCGTTGGCGACGGCGTGCCGGTCGACCAGCCCGCGCCGCTCGAGCTTGTCGATGACGGAGACCACGGTCGACCGGTCGAGGTGGACCCCCTTCGCCAGCTCGCTCTGCTTCAAGCCTGCGTTGCCTTCGATCAGGACCAGGACGGCGAAGATCCCGGGGCTGACGTCGAGCGAGCCCGTGGTGGCCGTGAAGTCGCGGAACACGGCGATCTGCGCCTGCCGTAGGTGAAAGCCGACCAGGCTGGTCAGGATTCCGTGCTCGAGCTGCGGAGCGCCCTCCTCGCCCAGCCTGCGACTTGCGCGCCATGCGTCGCCTACCTCGTGACCGCCGCCGCCTCGGCGGCGCGCTTGTTCACCCACCGGATCGGCTGCGCCGCGATCGGCAGCGGCGGCGCGCCGTGCCGGGCCAGCGCGGCGTCGAGACCGCGGCCCTCCTCGTCGGCCAGCGCGGCGTCGCGCGCCTGCCGGATCGCCTCGGCCCGTGCGGCAGCGCTCGCGAACGGCAGCGCGACAAGATGCTCGAGGATGTGACCGAGGTTGCGCTTGCCGCGCTCATTGGTGGCCCCGTAGCCCTTGACGAGGCGCCCGCACAGCGCGACCTCGCAGCCGCACCGCCAGTCGTCGCGCAGTGCGCCCTGGATCGCCTGCAGCCAGCGCGCGATCGCCGCCTGCTCCTCGCCGAAGCGCGCGCCGCGGCGCCGCCACCCGCGCAGCGACGCCAGCGTGCGCAGCGCGAGGAACCCGAGGATGCCGTCGGTGCGCACGTGCAACGCGAGCGCCAGCGGGTCCTTGCCGCGGCTCTGCCGGCGGCGATCCCAGGCCAGCAGCCGGCGCGCGAGCGCCGGCGGCAGCAGCGCGGCGAATTCACCGGCGCCCGGCTTGAAATGATCGACGATGCGAACGACGTCGCCGTCGGCCGCCGCGACTTCGCGGCGCACGCGGGCGAAGCGGCTGCGCCGGCACTTGAGGTCGGCGACGCGGACGATGTCGTCGAACGCCATCCACAGCGCGAGGAAGCGCGCGGTCTCCCGCGTCACGGCGTGGCCGTGCGCGTGGCCGGGGTCGCTCGCGTCCTCGGCCGCCCGGATCGAAGCGAGCCGCTGCACGTAGAGGTCCGCATACGCAAGGTCCTGGAATTCGGCGAGCCGGCGATATCCCTCGGCGGCGAATTCATGCGCGGCCGGCGGGAGTGCCGCCGCGACGGCGGGCGGCACCGCGGATGCCGCGACCGGGTACGCCGGCGACCCGGCGTCCGGCGCTGCCGCCTCCGTCCCGACGACCGCCTGCCACCCCGCGGCGAACCCGGCGAGGCTCGCCGCGACGCCCAGCGCGGAATCGCGGACGGCCGACTCGAAGTCGTCGCGCCCCAGAGGCAGCACGCCCGTCGCGGCGATCGCGCCCAGCATCACCGCGCTCACCGCGGTCTGCGCGTCGCGCGCGGCGGCGTCCATGTCGAACGCCACGAGGCGGCGGCTGTGCGCCGCCGCGACCTCGAGCAGGCGGGCCGAATCGAAGCGGCCGTCGCCCTGGACGATCTTCTCCGCGGTGGTCAGCGTCCGGGCGGACGAGGTGACGACCACGCTCCGGTCCGCGCTCACCATCCCGTTGTGCACCGCGCGCCCGGCCTCGAGCAGCTCGGACGCCGCCAGCAGATCGATGCAACCGGGGACGGGCAGCAGCGACAGCACGGGCCAGCGGCCCGCAAGCTCGCGCGCGGGCACGGGAAACACCTCGATGTAGTAGGTCGTCGCGCCGGTGCGCTGCGCCACGCCGGGGATCGACGTGCTCTGCGCCGGATAGCCGGCGCGGGTCGCGGCCTCGACCAGCCACTCCGCCAGCACCCCGCCGCCCTGCCCGCCCAGCGCAGCGATCAGGATCGCGATCGGTCGCGGTGCGCCGCTCACAGCACGCTCATGCTGGTTGCACCATGGCGATCACCGCACGCCGGGCGCCCGCCTTGACGCGGTCGAGCCAGTGCGGATTCTCGATCACCTCGCCTCGGTAGAAGGACGGGCACAGCGCCGCCGCGTGCGCGTTCTCGCCGCAGAGGCCGCAGCCCACGCAGCCGTCGATCACCGTCGCCACCGGGTCCACGCGCAGCGGGTCGGGGCTCGCCTTGAGCGTGAGCGTCGGGCACCCCGAGAGCCGGATGCACGAATGGTCGCCCGAGCACGTGTCCTCGTCGACGCCATACTTCACGCGCACGACGCGCTTGCCCGCCTTGCGCAGCCGCGCGCGCCAGGGCTTCACGCGCCGCTGCCGCTCGAGCTGGCACTCGCCCTCCGCGATGATCACCTTCAGGCCGGCAAAGTCGGTGCTGAACGCGTCGTCGAACGCGCGGCGCATCGCCGCGACGTCGTAGCTGTCCACGGTGCGCAGCCACTTGACGCCGATGCCCGCGAGCGTGGCCTCGATCACCCGGCTCCGGTGCACGCGGCTGGCGCCTGCATCCTGCGCATCGGTCGCATCGAACGCGTCCGGCGACGAGAGGATCTCCTGCGTCCCGGTCGCCGAGGTGTAGCCGTTCTTCAGGATCACCAGCACCGCGTCGCCGGCGTTGAACAGCGCGGACTGCACGCCGGTCAGCAGGCCGTTGTGCCAGAAGCCGCCGTCGCCCATCACGGCGAGCGTGCGCCCGCCCATCGCCGGCGACACGCCGGCGCGGCTGGCGAGGCCCATGCCGTAGCCCAGGATCGTGTGACCGATGGAGAACGGCTCGAACGTCGCGAACGAATGGCAGCCGATGTCGCCGGCGACGTGCACGGGGCCGATGTCGCGCTGCGCGAGCTTCAGCGCCGCGAACACCGGCCGCTCGGGACATCCGATGCAGAACTGCGGCGGGCGCGGCGGCAACGGCGCGGCCAGCGCTTCGGTCACGGCCCGGCGCCGCGCATCGAGCGCGCCGAGCCAGTCGCAGCCCGCGTCGCGCGGCAGGTCGGCGCCCTCGCTGCCGATGAACTCGGCGATGCCGCGGCCGATCGCCTCGATGGTGTACTCGCCCGCCATCGGCAGCATGTCCTTGCCGTGGATGCGCGCGGCGCCGCCGTGCCGGCGCAGGATCGCGAGGATCTCCTGCTCGACGAATTCCGGCTGCCCTTCCTCGACCACCAGCACCGCGCGCTTGCCGGCGCAGAACGCGCGGATCTCCTCCGGCACCAGCGGGCAGACGACGTTGAGCGCAAGGATCGGCACCTGGCTCGCGCCGAACGCATCGGCGAGGCCGAACTGCTGCAGCGCGCGCACGAGCGAGTTGTACAAGCCCCCCAGCACGATGATGCCGAGGTCCTCGCGCACGCCGGCGAACACCTCGTTCAACGCGTGCCGCGCGATGAACTCGCGCGCCGCCGGCATCCGCTCGCCGTGCTTGCGCTTCTCGTGCCGGTACGTGGCCGGCGGGTGCGGGATGCGTTCGTAGTCGAACGCCGCCGGGCCCGCGAGCAGTCGGTTGCGCGAGAACGCCGGAGCGACGTTGTCCCGGCACGCGAAGCTGCCGCGCACGTGGCAGGCGCGGATTCGCAGCTGCAGCATGGCCGGCGTGCTGGCGGCCTCGGACAGCCGGAACGCCTGCTCGACCATCCGCACCATGTGCGCGAGCTCCGGCCGCGGGTCGAGCAGCACCAGCGAGGACTTGAGCGCGAAGGCTACCGTGCGCTCCTGCACCACGCTCGCGCCCTCGCCGTAATCGTCGCCGACGATGATGAGCGCGCCGCCGAGCACGCCGGGCGAGGCCAGGTTGGACAGCGCGTCGGCGGCGACGTTGGTGCCGACGATCGACTTCCAGGTCACCGCGCCGCGCATCGGATAATGGATCGAGGCGCCCAGCATTGCCGCGGCGGACGCCTCGTTCGAGCACGCCTCGACGTGCACGCCCAGCTCGTTCAGGTACTCGCGCGACTGCACCAGCACGTCGACGAGATGCGACACCGGCGCGCCCTGATAGCCGCCGACGTAGGAGACGCCGGCCTGCAGCAGGCCCTTGGTGATCGCGAGGATGCCCTCGCCATGGAAGGTCTCGCCGGCGCCGAGGCGCAGCATCCGGGCTTCCCGGCTGAACGAGACTTCCATTACTCCTTCGGCCGCCGGTCGAGCACGCGCTTCGCCTTGCCGAGCGAGCGCTCGAGGCCGCCCGGCAGCGCCAGGCGCACGGTCGCCGAGATGCCGATGTAGGCCTTGATGTTGTGCTCGAGCGCGCGCGCCGCCGCGTGCCGCGCGTCCTGGCTGCCGTGGCCGAGGCCCGCGCCCATCTCGACGTGCACCGTCATCTCGTCGAGCGCGCCCGGCCGCGTGACTTCGAGCAGGTAATGCGGTGCCAGCTCCGGCTGCTTCAGGATCAGCTCCTCGACCTGCGTCGGGAACACGTTGACGCCGCGGATGATCAGCATGTCGTCGCAGCGCCCGGTGATCTTCTCGATGCGCCGCATCGATCGCGCCGTCGGCGGCAGCAGCCGCGTCAGGTCGCGCGTGCGGTAGCGGATCATCGGCAGCGCTTCCTTTGTGAGCGAGGTGAACACCAGCTCGCCTTTCTCGCCCTCGGGCAGCACCGCGCCGGTCGCCGGATCGACGATCTCGGGGTAGAAATGGTCCTCCCAGACCGTGAGGCCGTCCTTGGTCTCGATGCACTCCTGCGCGACGCCGGGGCCGATGATCTCGGAGAGCCCGTAGATGTCGATCGCGTCGATGTCGAGCGCGGCCTCGATCGCCTTGCGCATCGCCGGCGTCCACGGCTCGGCGCCGAAGATGCCGATCTCGAGCGACGTGCCCTTCGGGTCGATGCCCTGCTTCTGCATCTCCTCGGCGATCGCCAGCATGTACGAGGGCGTGACCATGATCACGCTCGGCTTGAAATCCTGGATCAGCGCGACCTGCCGCTCGGTCATGCCGCCGGACATCGGGATCACCGTCGCGCCGAGCTTCTCGGCGCCGTAATGCGCGCCGAGCCCGCCGGTGAACAGCCCGTAGCCGTAGGCGACGTGGACGATGTCGCCGGCGCGCGCTCCCGCGGCGCGGATCGAGCGCGCCATCACGCCCGCCCAGGTGTCGACGTCGCGTGCCGTGTAGCCGACGACCGTGGGCCGCCCCGTGGTGCCCGACGACGCGTGGATGCGCACCACCTGCTCGCGCGGCACCGCGAACATGGCGAACGGATAGTTGTCGCGCAGGTCCTGCTTGGTCGTGAACGGAAACCGCGCGAGATCGGCGAGCGACTTGAGGTCGCCAGGATGCACGCCGGCGGCCTCGAACTGCCGCCGGTAGTGCGGCACGTTGTCGTAGGCGTGCTGCAGCGACCACGCAAGTCGCGCGAGCTGCAGCGCGGCAAGCTCGTCGCGGCTCGCGGTCTCGATGGGTTCCAGTTCGCCGGGCTTCGGGGCTCTGACGGGCATCGCGGATCCTCGATCGCCCGCCGCGCGCGACCGCGCGCCGCGGGTCCGCCGATTATAGGGCACGGCCCGGCGGGCGTGCCGCCGGCATCAGGCGACAGCCTTGTCCGCCTGCTTCGCCGCCGGGCCTTCCGCCGCCGCCGGCTTCGGCTCGCGCAGCTGCCGGCGCAGGATCTTGCCGATGTTGCTCTTCGGCAGCGGCTCGGTGCGGAACTCGATGATCCGCGGAATCTTGTAGCCGGTCAGGTTCTTCCGGCAGTGCTCGAGCAGCGCCTGCTCGGTCAGCGCCGGATCCTTGCGGACCACGAACAGCTTGACCACCTCCCCGGACTTCGCGTCGCTCGCGCCGACCGCGGCCGCCTCGAGCACGCCCGGGTGCATCATGGCCACGTCCTCGATCTCGTTGGGGAAGACCTTGAAGCCCGAGACCACGATCATGTCCTTCTTGCGGTCGGTGATCCGGAAGTAGCCCTTCTCGTCCATGATCCCCATGTCGCCGGTGCGGAACCAGCCGTCCTGCGTGAACACGTTGGCGGTCTCGTCGGGTCGGTTCCAGTAGCCCTTCATCACCTGCGGGCCGCGGATGCAGATCTCGCCCAGGCTGCCCACCGCGACCTCGGTGCCGGCCTCGTCGAGCGCCGCCGCCTCGGTGGACGGGATCGGAACGCCGATCGTCCCGGTCCAGTCCGCGATGTTGAGCATGTTGGAGATCGCCACCGGCGAGGTTTCGGTGAGCCCGTAGCCTTCGATGATGGGCGAGCCCGTGACCGCCTTCCATTTCTCCGCGACGGCGCGCTGCACCGCCATGCCGCCCGCGCTGGTCATCTTGAGCGTGCGCGTGTTCACCGCGCCGAAGCCCGGGGCGTTGAGCAGCGCGTTGTAGAGCGTGTTGACGCCGATGATCGCGGTGAACGGATGCCGCTGCAGCTCCTTGAGGAACGCCGGCATGTCGCGCGGATTGGTGATCAGGATGTTGTGCGCGCCGATCTTCATGAACACGAGGTTCGACATCAGCGCGTACACGTGGTAGAGCGGCAGCGGGATGATCGCCGTCTCCTTGCCTTCACGCAGGTCGCGGCAGATCCACGCCGAGACCTGCTGCAGGTTCGCGACCATGTTGCCGTGGGTGAGGATCGCGCCCTTCGCCACGCCGGTGGTGCCGCCCGTGTATTGCAGGAACGCGACGTCGTCGTGGCCGAGCGCGACGTCGGCGAGGGTCGCGCCGCGCCCGCGGTGCACGGCGTCGCGGAATTCGATCGCGCCCGCAATCCGCCACGGCGGGACCATCTTCTTCACGTGCTTGACCACGAGGTTGGTGAGCAGCGCCTTCGGCTGGGCAAAGAGGTCGCCGACCTGGGTCGTGATGACCGTCTCGACCGCCGTCGCGGGAAGCACCTGCTCCAGCGTGTGCGCGAAGTTCTCGAGCACGACGATCGCCGTGGCGCCCGAGTCCTTCAACTGGTGCTCGAGCTCGCGCGCCGTGTACATCGGATTGACGTTGACCACGGTCATGCCGGCGCGCAGCGCGCCGAACAGCGCCACCGGATACTGCAGCAGGTTGGGCAGCATGATCGCGAAGCGGTCGCCCTTCCTGCGCCCGAGCCCCTGCTGCAGGAACGCGGCGAAATCGCGGCTCGAGCGATCGAGTTCGCGGTAGGTGATCGACACGCCCATGTTGCCGTAGGCGGGGTTGTCGGCGAAGCGCGCGCAGCTCTGCTCGACGATGTCCTTGACCGACGCGTACGCATCGACGTCGACGTCGGCCGGAATTCCTTCCGGATAGTGCTTCAACCAGATCCTGTCCATGATGCCCTCCCGCTAGCCTGCCTGACGCTTCGGGCGACCGGCCGCGGTCCTCGAGCGAGAATCAATCGCGTTCGTGCAACGGCCGCACGCACCGCACAGTTTCAACCCTAGCGCTTGCGGCGCAACGCGCGTTGACCGCCGTCAATGTCCTGGCCATTGCCGCGCCCGCATGCGACGTTGACGTCCGTCAACCACGGTTCGATTTTCCGGCGCTAAGCTGAAGCACGGCCCGGCGTAGAACGCGACGCGAAGAAGCATCAGAATCGACCCGACGCCCGGCCCGGAGGCAACGCGGTCGAAGGGCGAACGATGGCGCTGCGACGGCAACGCGCGCCGGCCTGCAGGTCACGCCGGCCACGCAGCGTCAGCGGCCGGGCTTTCCCGTTCCTTGCCGATCGACCCGCAACGACCGGGGCGATTCCATGACGACAACGATCGGCACGAGGCAGGCGGCCTTTGCGCGGCAGCTCGCCGTCATTGGCATGGGCGCGCTGCTGGGGGCATGCGGCGGCGGTGGCGGCGGCTCGGGGGGCACGCCGGCGGTCGAGCTCGAAGTCATCACCGGCAAGGTGATCGACGGCTACGTCGCCGGCGCGATCGTGTGCCTTGACGCCGCCGGCAGCGGCCGCTGCGACCGCAGCGAGTGGCGCACGCGCACCGACGCCGCGGGCCGCTACGAGCTGGCCATTCCCAGGGGCTCGACGGCGCCCCTGATCGCGGAAGTCGCGGCAGGCCAAGCGCGCGACAGCGATGCGCCAACGGTGTTCGTCGAAGCTGCGTACCGGATGGCGTCGCCGTCGCCGTCCTACAGCACCAACATCACGCCGCTCACGACGCTGGTGCAGCTTGCCGGGCAGAAGGACTACCCGCTCGCCGAGGCCATCGCGCGCGACGTGGTGGGGCTCCCGCCGCGGTACGTCGTCAACGCCGACTACGTCGCCGCGCCCGACGCGCTGGCCCGCGCCGTGGCCAAATCGGTCGTGACGGCGCTGCAGGCCGCGGGGCCGGCGCTCGACCTGTCGGCGACGGGGACCTTGCAGCAGGTCGCCACCAGGCTGCCGCCCGCCCTGACGACGCTGCCGCAGCTGCGCATCGCCACCAAGGACGGCGCCCCGATCCTGTCGAAGGAGACCTACGTCGACGCGACGTTCCTGCTCACCAATCCGGCGGTCTCGAACACGCCCGTGGCGCTCAATGGAAAGATCCGCGGCCGCGGCCACTCGACGTGGGGCCAGCCCAAGAACCCCTACAAGGTGCAGTTCAGCAACGACGCGAGCTACGCCGGCGCCGCCGACTTCCTCGGCATGAAGAAGAACCGCAACTGGGCGTTGCTCGCCGACTACTTCGACCGGTCGCTCCTGCGCAACAAGCTCGCGTACTCGCTGGGCAACACGGGCGCCTTCGCCGGCGGCCTCAAGTGGACGCCGTCGGCGCAGCACGTCGAGGTCGTCCTCAACGACGAGTACGCGGGCGTCTACCTGCTGGCCGAGGACATCCGCATCGACCCGGCGCGCCTGAACATCAGGAAGATGAGCACCAAGCCCGAGGCCGGCGAGGTCGACGGCGGCTACATCGTCGAGGTCGACGTCCGGTACTTCGAATGCTACAACCAGGGCGCCATCAACCTGCAGCACGTCACCCCGCGCAACGTGCCGTTCTGCGTCGACAAGCCCGACGAAGCCGACGCGACGCAGGCGCAGCTGGCGTACGTCAAGGCGTTCATCGACAGCGTCGAGGACGACCTCTATGGCCGGGGCAGCCTGCGCAAGGTCAACCCGGCGAGCTTCGCCGACTGGTACCTGATCCAGGAGCTCTTCCGCAATAACGATGCGGCCTTCGTGACCAGCGATTTCATGTGGAAGGACACCGATGCGGCGGCCGCCCCGGCCGACCGGCTGCTGAACATGGGGCCGATCTGGGACTTCGACCTCTCCGCGGGCAACATCACCGAGAACGAGAACTGGACGACCGAGGGCTGCTGGGTCGCCCGCGACCACGGGTATCCGGCCAACTGGGTGTCCCGGATGCTGGCCGACCCCGCGTTCGTCGACCTGGTGATCGCGCGGTGGAAGCAGAACAGGCCGGCGATCGCCGCTTTCATCAATGCCGGCATCGACACCTACGCCGCCCGGCTCGACGGCGGGGCGCAGCAGCGCAATTTCGCGCGGTGGCCGATCCTCGGCATGTCCCTTCCCTTCGGCGGCTACTACGCGTTCGCGACGCACGCCGGCGAGGTGGCGTTCCTCAAGGACTTCCTCAACCAGCGCATGGCGTGGCTCGACCGGGCCTACGCGAGCCCGCAGAGCTTCGCCGCGCTCTGCCGCTGACGGCGGGGCGGCGCGCAGAGGGCAGGAGAACATGATGAAAGCTCATTCGATCGATACGGGAACCGCGGCGCGCCGGGTGCTGACGGCGGCGGGGCTCGCGCTGCTGCTCTCCTGCGGCTCGGGCGGAGGCGGTGATTCCTCCTCGAACACCGGCCCCACGGTGCCCGCCACGACCGGCGTGGTCATCGGCGGCTATTTCCGCAATGCGCGGGTCTGCCTCGACGTCAACGGCAACGCCGTCTGCGACCCGGGTGAAGCCGCCGCGGTCACCGATGCCTCGGGGCGGTTCGCGCTGGCCGGCTCCGGCGCCGGCGTCGTCGCGGAGATCGGCACCGACGCACTCCAGTACGATCCCGACGCGAACACGACGACCCCGGTGGCTGCCCAGATCGTGCTGCGCGCACCGAAGGAAGCCCCCGGCGTGGTCAGCGTGCATTCGACCTCGGTGGCGTCGGAGATGGACGCCGGCGCGCTCCCCTTCGACGCCGCGGTGCAGAAGGTCGCGGCTTGGTTGGGCGTGAGCACCGGCAGCCTGCTCGCCGATTTCAACAAGGAAGCCGACGCCGCGGCCAAGGCGGTCCTCAAGACCGCTTCCGGGGAGGGACTGCGGCGGATTCAGCTGGCGCTCGCGGGCGCGAAAGCCTCCGACACGCCACGCCAGGTCCTCGCCGCGGCGACCGGCACGCTCGACCAGATTGGCAACGTCGTCGTGCTCTACGCCGAGAACCGGAGCTTCGACCACCTGTACGGGCTGTTTCCCGGCGCCAACGGCATCGCGCGCGCGCTGGCGGCGCCCGCGGCCCATCAGCAGGTCGACCGCGACGGCGTGAGCGTCCTGCCCGCCCTGCCGCCCGTGTGGAGCGCGACCGCGGCAGAGGCCGCGACGTGGGCGTTCGTCGCCGGCCTCCCGAACCGGCCGTTCCGCATCGACGCCCCGCCCGGCAGCCTTCCCGGCGTCGGCCCGTCGGTCGTCTCGCCGGACCCCGTGCATCGCTACTACAACAACCAGATGCAGATCAACGGCGGCAGGAACGACATGTTCGTCGCCTGGTCGAACGTCGGCGGCCTGGCCATGGGCCACTACGACGGCTCGGTGATGAAGATGTGGAAGCTCGCGCAGCAGTACACGCTGGCCGACAACTACTTCATGGGGGCGTTCGGCGGCTCGTTCCTCAACCACATCTGGTTCGCCTGCGCATGCGCGCCGGCGTGGCCAAATCCGCCGGCGTCGCGCATCGCGATCGTCGACGCGAGCGGCACCCGGCTCGCGCTGGCCGCCAACTCGCCCGCCAGCGCCCTTGCGGGACAGGCGCTCTACGCCGGCGACCTCAACGTCTCGCCGCGCGCGGGCGACGGCACGCATTACGCGATCAACACGACGCAGCCGCCCTACCAGCCCAGCGCAACCGCCCCCGCGCCGGGCGGCGACCCGCGCCTTGCCGACCCGAGCGGCGGCGGCGTCGCCGCCGACATCCCCCTGCCTCCGCTCGCGGCCAGCACCATCGGCGACACGCTGACGGCCAAGGGCGTCGACTGGCGCTGGTATGCCGGCGGCTGGAGCGCGGTGGTCGCCAACCGGGCGGCCATCTTCGACGACGCGCTGAAGTTCCAGACGCAGCACCAGCCCTTCAATTACTTCGCGCGCTTCGACCCGACCACCGCCGCCGGCGCTGCCGAACGCGCTGCGCACCTCAAGGACTACACCGACTTCGTGCGCGATGCCGCGAGCGGCAGCCTGCCGCCGGTGGCGTTCTACAAGCCGCAGGGCACGCTGAACCAGCACGCGGGCTATGCCGACGTGCTGTCAGGCGACGCGCACCTGGCCGACGTGGTGGCGAGGCTGCAGGCGAGCCCGCAATGGAAGAACATGCTGATCGTCGTCACCTACGACGAGAACGGCGGGTTCTGGGACCACGTCGCACCGCCCGTCGCCGACCGGTGGGGGCCGGGCACCCGCGTTCCGGCGATCGTCATCTCGCCGTACGCGAAGAGCGGCTACGTCGACAGCGTCCCCTACGACACGACGTCGATCCTCAAATTCCTCACCCGCCGCCACCGGCTCGAGCCGTTGCCCGGATTCAGGGAGGGTTTCGGCGACCTCAGCAATTCGCTGGCGACGATCCGCTGACCGGCGGGCGGAGCCTCAGCTCCCCGCGGGCGCCTCGATCACGTGCCCCTTGATGCGGTAGCTCTTGCCGCGGAAGAGCGCGATCCTGCCGCCGCGCTGATCGAGCACCTCGATGTCGTAGACACCGGTCCGGCCGCTGGCGCTTCGCTCCTGCGCGACGGCGGTCAGCACGTCGCCCTCGCGCGCCGGCGCCAGGAAGTCGATGCCGCAGCCCGAGGCGACCGTCGTCAGGTTGTAGCTGTTGCACGCGTAGGCGAACGCGCTGTCGGCCAGCGTGAAGATGAAGCCGCCGTGGCAGATGGCGTGCCCGTTGAGCATGTCGGCGCGCACGGTCATCGTCAGCTCGGCATGGCCGGGCGCGATGCGCGCGACGCGCATGCCGAGGCCCTGCGACGCGCCGTCGCGCGCGTACATCGCCGCGGCGACGCGCTCGGCGAGCGCCTGCGCTTCGGCCGGCGTGAGCGCCGGGTGGTGCTCACCCATGCAGCGTGCGCCCGGAGAGCGCGCGCCGCGCGATGAGCGGCGACATCCGGTAGCGATCCTCGCCGTAATGCGCGGCCAGGTGCGCGAGGACGTCGCGGACGGCACCGGCGCCGATCGCATCGGCCCACGCCAGCGGGCCGCGCGGGTAGCTCACGCCCTTGCGCATCGCGAGATCGATGGCGGCCGCGTCCGCCACGCCCTGCACCACCGCATCGGAGGCCTCGTTCGCGAGCATGGCCACGGTGCGCAGCACGACGAGTCCGGGAACGTCGTCGACGCGGCTGACGGCGAGACCTGCCGCCTGCAGCGCGCCGCATGCGGCAGCGGCAGCCTCGTCGCTGCAGCCGTCCGCGCGCGCGACCGCGAGCCGGGTCGCCGTCGCGTAATCCAGCGCCAGGTCGAACACGACGAGATCCGTGCACGCCGGACGCCGCCGCCCGCGCCGTCGCGGTGCGGCCGTCGGAGGCCACGAGCCACGCTTCGCTCCCGGCACCCGTCACGCGCAGCGCGCAACCGGCGACGCGCGGGTGGGCTGCGACCTGCTCGACCTCGATGCCGGCAGCGCCGATCCGCGCGACAAGCGGTGCGGCCGAGCCGGGGTCGCCATGGACGACGACGCGCGCGGGGCGCGTCGCGGGCGGCTGCGTCGCCGGCGCCGGCCGCGCCGCGCCCGGCGCGTACGAATAGAAGCCGCGCCCCGACTTGCGGCCGAGAAAGCCCGCGGCGACCAGCTCGCGCTGCAACCCCGACGGCGTGTAGCGGGGGTCGTGGAACGACGCCTCCCAGACGCTGGAGGTGACGGCGAAATTGACGTCGTGGCCGATCAGGTCCATCAGCTCGAACGGGCCCATGCGGAAACCGCCCGCCTCGCGCATCACCGCGTCGATGGTGGCCGGCTCGGCGGCCCGCTCCGCGACGAGGCGCAGCGCCTCGCCGTAGTATGGCCTCGCGCAGCGATTGACGATGAAGCCGGGCGTGGACGCCGCGCGGACCGGCGTCTTGCCCCAGGCGGCGGCCAACGCGTACACCGCCTGCGCCACCGCCGGATCCGTCGCGAGACCGGAGATCACCTCGACCAGCGGCATCAGCGGCACCGGATTGAAGAAGTGCATGCCGACCACGCGCCCCGGATGCTTGAGGCCCGTCCCCAGCGCGGTGATCGACAACGACGACGTGTTCGAGGCGAGGATGCACCCGGGCGCAGCGACGTTCTCGATGCTGGCGAAGAGCTCGCGCTTGGCCGCCAGGTCCTCGGCAATGGCCTCGATCACGAGCCCGGCCACGCAGGTGTCCGCAAGCGTCACCACGGTCGTGATGCGGGCGAGCGCGGCGTCGGCGTCGGCCGCCGCAAGGCGGCCCTTGGCCGTCTCGCGCTGCAGCGCCTCGGCGATGGCGCGCTTGGCGGCATCGGCCGCGCCGAAGCGCATGTCGTGCAGCTGCACGCGGTGGCCGTGCAGCGCCGCGATCTGGGCGATCCCGGCGCCCATGGTTCCGGCGCCGACGACGGCGACGAGGGTATTCGACGGCAGGGAATTAGGCGTCACGGTGTGAACTCTACCGATGCAACTGACGCAACTGTAGCCCGGGTTGGGCGAATGCGAAACCCGGGGGGTGGCGGCTGCGGAGCGCGTCGGGCTCCGGCGCGCTCCGGCCCCGGGTTTCGCATTCGCTCAACCCGGGCTACGCCGGGCCACGCCGGTCGACGGAGGGGACGGACCGCGTCCTACCAGGAGCGGCCGCCCTTCTTGCCGAAGCCGCCGTTGCGCGACGGGGCGCCGTCGTCACGCCGGCGCGCTGCGCCGCCGGGGCCCGACCGCGACGAGCGGTCGGAATCCTGCCGGCCGCCGAAGCGCGGCGGCGACCAGGCGCCGGCCGGCGCGTGGCCCGAGCCGGGCTGCGCACGGGCACGATGTGACGGTGCCGCGCGCCCGCGGCGCGGGTCCGCGCCCGAGTGCGAGCGGCCGCGCGGCTCGAGGCCGGGAATGACGTGCTCCGGAATCGCCGATCCCGTGTAGCGCTCGATCTGCCGCAGCGCGCTGCGGTCGTTGTGGTTGGCGAGCGAGACGGCGATGCCCGTGAGCCCCGCCCGGCCGGTGCGGCCGATGCGGTGGACGTAGCCCTCGGCCTCGCGCGGCAGGTCGAAGTTGATGACGTGGCTGATGCCGGCGACGTCGATGCCGCGTGCGGCGACGTCGGTCGCGACCAGCGTGCGCACGCCGCCGCGGCGCATGTCCTGCAGCGTGCGCGTGCGCTCGCGCTGGTTCATGTCGCCGTGCAGCGCGGCCGCGGCGTGGCCCTGCCCCTGCAGCCTCGTGGCGAGCGCCTCGGCGTCGCGCTTGGTGGCGATGAAGACGATGCTCTGCCCCATCGCGGTGTCGGCGAGCAGGTGGTCGAGCAGGCGGTGCTTGTGCGCGTGATCGTCGGCGTAGTGCACGCGCTGCTCGATCGTGACCGGCGCCGATTTCTCGGCCTTGACGTCCACGCGGACGGGGTCGCGCAGCAGGCGCGAGGCGAGTCGCGCGATCGCCGCTTCGAACGTCGCCGAGAACAGCACGGTCTGGCGCGTCTTGGGCGTCATCGCGGCGATGCGGTCGACGTCGTCGATGAAGCCCATGTCGAGCATGCGGTCGGCCTCGTCGATGATGAGGATGTCCACACCCGAGAGGTCGATGCGGCCGCGCTCGATGTGGTCCATCAGCCGGCCCGGAGTCGCGACCAGGACGTCGACGCCGCGCTCGAGCTGGCGGTTCTGCACCGGGTAGGGCGCGCCGCCGTAGATGCACACGGTCTTCGTGCGCAGGAACTGGCCGTAGCGCACCACCTGGTCCGCGACCTGCTGCGCGAGCTCGCGCGTCGGCGCGAGCACCAGCACGCGCGGCGCGCCGACCCCGCGCCGCACGGGCACCGGGTTGCGCGCCGGCGCGGTCAGCCGGTGCAGCGCCGGCAGCACGAACGCCGCCGTCTTGCCGGTGCCGGTCTGCGCGGAGCCGATCAGGTCCTGCCCGGCGAGCAGCGCCGGGATCGTCTGCGCCTGGATCGGCGTCGGTTCTTCGTAGCCGCACGCGGTGAGCGCCTGCAGCAATTGCGGTGCCAGATTGAGTTCTTCGAATTTCATGTTCATTCCCTTTCCATACACAAGGCCTGCGCGCCCGATCGTGGGGCGCGCGTGCCGCGGGCAATAAGCAGGTCTCGCCCAGCATCCGTCGTGCGGATGCGGCGGCCTGTGCCCAAGAAATCCGGAAACGCGGGAGTGCCCACGGCGAGGGCGCTCCGCCGCGACGCGAAATGCCGTCAGGCGTGGCGCACCAGGCGCGCGCGAACAGCCGCAACCGGGTCGACAGACTGCAAAGCCATCGTCGCTAACCGGGTGCTGCCGTCCAGACTCGAACCGCGGAGAGAATGAACCGAGAGATTAGAAACCGATGATCCGGCTGCCTTGGGGGTGACGCGTGCGGCGGGCAACCGTCGTGAACCTCGCAGATCGCCGCACAGGTCGCATTATAGCACGGACGCCCGCGTTCAGCACCCGGGCACGGCCCGGGCCATTGCGTGCCCGGTCAGAGCGGCGGAATCCGCAGCACTTGGCCCGGATAGATCTTGTCCGGGTGCGTCAGCATCGGCTTGTTGGCCTCGAAGATCTTCATGTACTTGTTCGGATCGCCGTAGTTCGCCTTCGAGATCTTCGACAGGTTGTCGCCGGCCACCACCGTGTAGTACGTCGCCTCCGGCGCGCTGTGGTCGACGCTCATCATGTTGTTGACGGCGGCCACGCCCGACACGTTGCCGCAGCAGAGCACGATCTTCTCCATCGTCGCCTGGTCGGGGGCCACACCGTAGACCGTCGCCGTGGCGCTCGCGCCGTCGAAGGCCACGACCATCCCGGTCGCCGTCAGGTTCTGCGACGCGATGTAGGCGCTGATGGCATCGGCCGCCGCGTCGTTGGCCGCCTTGACCTTGGCCTCGTTCGCCGGCTCGGCGGCGGCTTCGGCCATCGCCGCCTTGGACGGGCCCGTGTGGAACAGCTTCTCGCCCGCGCTCTTCACGAAATCCAGCAATCCCATGTCCGTTCTCCTCGATCGTTCAACGCGAAGGCGGGCCGCACCGCGCGTCCCGCCCGACGAAATTCCGGCCGCGGGGCGCCCGCGGGCACCGCGAACGCACACTCGGCCAACGACAATCTTACACCGCCGGCACTCGCAGTCCGCGTGACGGGCCTCGCGCGCGCCGCGGCCGCGATTCGCGCGTCGCCTATAATTCGACCCGTCACGATTCGTCGCCGGCGGGCCGGCCGTCGGCCACGCGGATGCCTGTCCGGCCCGTGCCCGGCCCCGCCCGCATCACCACCGCATGGACGCCACCTCGCCCTCACCCGCCGCGCCGCTGCGCATCCGCCCGGGCTCCCTCGCCGCGTGGCGCGTGGCGCTGCGCCCGCGCACGCTGTGGATCGCCACCATCCCGGTGATCGTCGGGACCTGCCTCGCGTGGTCGGTGGCTCGCGCGTTCGATCCGTTGATCGCCCTCATCGCGCTGGCCGCCGCGGTGCTGATGCAGGTGGTGACCAACCTGCAGAACGACGTCGGCTACACCGAGCGCGGCGGGGAGACCGGGCAGCGCGTCGGGCTGCCGCGCGCCACCGCCAACGGCTGGCTCGGCAACGCGGAGGTCAAGCGCGCGATCGTCGCCGCCATCGTCGTCGCGCAGGTGGTGGCGCTGCCGCTGATGATCCGCGGCGGCTGGCCGATCGTGCTCACCAGCGTCTTCTCGACGCTGGCCGCGGTGGGGTACATGGGCGGCCCGCGGCCGATCGCGTACACGCCGCTCGGCGAGCTGACGGTGTTCGTCTTCTTCGGGCTGGTCGCGGTGTGCGGCACCTACTACGTGCAGGCCGGCAGCATCGGCGCCGCCGCCTGGATCGCCGCCGCCGCGATCGGCATGCACGCCGCCGCGGTCCTGCTCGTCAACAACTACCGCGACTGCGACCACGACGCCGCGACCGGGCGGCGGACGCTGGCCGTGGTGCTCGGCGCCGCGGCGGCCGTCCGGCTCTACGGCGTGCTGCTGCTGTTTCCGTTCGCGCTGGCGCTCGCGCTCGCACTGCTGCCGGTGGGCGGCGGCCCGTGGCACGCGCTGCCGCTGCTGGCGGCGCCGTGGGCATGGCGGCTGCGGCGCGACCTCGCGCGAACCCCGGGCGGCCCGGCGCAGAACGCGCTGCTCTTCCGCACGGTGATGCTCGAAGTCGCGTTCGGGATGCTGCTCGCCGCCGGCGCCGTCCTCCAGCGGGCGCTCTCGTAACCCGGGGAACCACCGGGCTTCGCTGCGCTCAACCCGAGGCGTTGTGACAATGGCCACGGTAGCCCCGCGCATCTCGCGTCCGCGCAGACGCCGGGCCATAACGCATCGGCGCCTGCCCGCGCCGTGCCGGTGCGGCGTGTCCCGGCCCGCCGTACCGCGCAGCCGCCCCATGGGTGCGCCGCAGCGCCCGCGCGACAGGCCTCGTCTGCGCCCGAGCACCGATCGACGATCGACTTCCCGCAATCCGGTGATGGACCATCATTCTTACGTCAAAGCTGCAGCGGCTTGCCGTAACCGGTGAGCTCGAGGTAGCCGCGCCCGACCTCGCGGCCATCCTGCTCCACGCGCACCGCGCCTTCCCAGTAGATCGTGCCGGTGCTCGCCCGCGAGTCGAGCTCCTGATCGTCGAACATCGGCACCAGCGTGTACTGCGCGCCGCCCGCGCTGATCGCCATCGCCACCGGATACTCGACCTGGGTGCGCTGCGATCGCCAGCGCCGCTGCGGCGCGAAGCGGACCTCGCCCGGAGCGAAGACGCGCGTGCGCCCGTCCGCCCCGCGGTGCGCGCCGCCGGCCCACAGCGTGCCGCCTTCGCGGTCGCGCATCCGGAACGCCATCAGCGCGCCGCCGTCGGCGAGATTGATGCCGGCCCAGTCCCAGCCGACCGCCTCGGGCGCCATCACCTCGCTCGACCATTCGTGGTCGAGCCACGCCGTGCCGGTGACGCGCCATCGCCTTGCCGCGCGACCGTCACCCGCCCCGCCACCGCGAGTTGCGGCCGGCTGTAGTAGTAGCTCGCCTGCGACGGATCCGGACCCTTGCGCGAGAACCCCGCGTCGCCCTGCAGCAGGATCGGCGACGACGGCGTGAAGCGCAGGTCGAGCGCGAACTCGCGCGCCGCGATGCGCGCGACGTAGGCCTCGCCGTCGAGTGCGAGCGACCAGTCCCCGATCCACGCGCGGGTCGTCCCCTCGGCCGCACCGGCCAGGCCGAATCCGGCGCGCGCCGCGCGCTGGTCGTGCAGGAGCGTCCCGCGGCGGGGATCCGCCAGCGCGGCATGCGCGAACACGAGCTGCGTCGGCGCGAAGGCGCTCGGGTTGTCGTCGGCAACGCCGGGACGGTTGCGAAAGAACGTGACCTGGACGCCGTAATCGCCGCCCGCGGCGTCGCGCACCGACCCGGTGACGTACCACCACTCGGTGCGAAACGCCGGGTGCGCGCCGTGATCGCGCGGGAAGGCGAGCGCAACCCCCGGCAGGACCGCCGGGTAGCGCGCCGCGGCGGCGCCGCCGGCAACGGCCAGCAGCGGGCTCGCCAGAAACGCCCGGCGCCTCACCGCCCGCCCCCGGCCCGCGCAGCGCCGCGCATCACCAGTCGTCCTTCACCGAGCGCACGACGTCCTCGCCCATGGCCCGGCGGCCGCTCGCGAGCGCGGTGACCGACGCGAGCGCCAGCACCGCGAGCGCGAATCCCGCGAGCGCGCCCCACGGCACCGCGACGTCCATGCTCCAGTGGAACGACTGCCGGTTGACCACCTCGATCAGGATGAGGCTGATGATGCCGCCGAGGCCGAGCCCGACGACGAGGCCGATGCCGCTGACCGTGACCCCTTCGGTCGCCAGCATCGCGCCGATCTGGCCCCGCGTCATCCCGATGTGGCGCAGCATCCCGAACTCGCGCCGCCGCGCCAGGACCAGCGCGCCGAACGACGACGACAGCCCGGCGAGCCCGATCACCACGGCGGCGAACTCCAGCGCATAGGTGACCGCGAACGTGCGATCGAAGATCGACAGCGACGCCGTGCGGATCGCGCCAGGCAGCGCGATCTCCAGCTTGCCGCCCCCCGGAATCTCGCGCGCGATCGCCTCCCGCAGCGCGTCCGCCGTGGTGCCCGGCGCGAGCCACACGGCGCCGCCGGTGGCGCGGGCGTCGCCGGTCAGCGCGATGTAGCGCTCGCGATCGATCACGATCGCGCCCTGCTGCCGAGCATAGTCGCGAAACACGCCGGCCACGGTGAAGCGCAGCGCGCGGCCGGCGAGCGGCAGCGTGACCACGCTGCCCGGCCGGAAACCGTGGAGGTCGACCACCTGCTCGCTGACCCAGATCGGCGGCGGCGCGCCGGCCGCGACGACCACGGACTCGCCCATGAGCGGCAGCCCGCTGCCGGGCCCCCCGGCGTCGACCGGCCGCGCCGACAGCGCGACCCGGGGCCGCGCTGCATCCAGCAGCACCTGCTGCTCGCGCGTGAACTCGACGCGCTGCACGCCGGGCAGCGCGGCGATGCGCGCCTGCGCGTCCGCGGGCAGATACGCGGTGTCGCCGCCGCCGCTCGCGCGGAAGTACGCATCGGCCGGCAGCACGCGCAGCAGCCAGTCGTCGAGCGACTGGCGGAACGACGACACCATGATCGCCATCGACACCATGAGGCTCACGCTGGCCACGATGGTCGCGAGGCTCACCGCGACCTGGCCCGGCGCGCCGCGCAGCTGCGCGAGCGCCAGCCGCGGCGCCGCGCTGCGCGGCACGGGCAGCACGGCCAGCGCAATGAGCGCGAGCCTCGGCATCAGCATCAGCGTGCCGACGAGCAGCAAGGCGACGGCGAGATAGCCGAACAGGGGCAGCCCGGCCACGGGCGGCGGCAGCGTGGCCAGCGCGCCCGCGGCGGCGACCGCGAGCCCCGGCCACGCGGGCGCCAGCCGCGCCAGCGCGCGCTGATCGTCGCCCGCCTTGAGCGCCAGCGCCGGCGCGGCACGCGCGGCCTCCAGCGCGGGAACGAAGCTGCCGATCACCGCGGCCGCCACACCCAGCGCGAAGAAGACCGCCAGCGACCACGGGTCAACGACGAGCGCCGGCACCAGCCCGCGAAAATGGCCGGCGCCGAGATCGGCGCCCACCCAGCGCAGCGCGAGCCCCGCGAGGGCATAGCCGGCGCCGAGCCCCAGCACGCTGCCGGCCACCCCCACCAGCGCCGACTCGGCAACGACCAGCGCGACCAGCTGGCGCCGCGTCATCCCCAGCACCCGCAGCAGCGCGAACTGCGCGCGCCGGCGAACGACCGCGAGCGCCTGCGTCGAGAACACGAGCAGCCCGCCGGTGAACAGCGCCACCAGCGCAAGAACGTTGAGATTGACGCGATACGAACGCGACAGCTGCGCGGCGGCGGCGATCGTCTCCTCGGGGCGCTCCATCGCGAGACCGGGCGGCAGCAGGCGGGCGAGGCGCTCGCGCAAGACGGCCGCATCGACGCCGGGTGCCACGCGCAGGTCGATCCGGGTGATGCGTCCCAGGCGGTCGAAGTGCGTCTGCGCGCCGGCGATGTCCATCACCGCGAGCCGCTGCTGCGCCGCGGGTCCGAGCAGGCCGGACACGCGCAGCGGAACGTCGCGCAGCGCGGTCTGCAGCGTCACGGTGTCGCCCGGCTTCACGCCGAGCCACGCCGCCGCGGCGGCGCTTAGGAACAGCACGTCGGGACGCAGGACGTCGAGCCGGTCGGCGGCGTCGGGGATGATGCCGGGCTGCAGGGCAGCCGCCTTGAACACGTCGATGCCGACGATGCGCAGGGCGTCGGCGCGGCCCGGGAGCCTGGCGTCCACCTCGACGACCGGGCTCGCCACGGCCACCTCCGGCAACGCCGCCAGCTGCGCATAGACCGCTTCGTCGAAGCCCGCCTGCGGTCCCCGCACCTCCAGATCGGCCGTGCCCGAGAGCGTCCGCACGCCCTGCGTCAGCTCGTTGACCGCCGTGTGATTGATGAGCGCGATCGCGTAGCCCAGCGCCACGCCCAGCGCGATCGCCAGCACCGACAGCGCCGTGCGCACGCGATTGCGCGCGAGCGAGCCGCGAAACACCGCGCCCGCGACCGACACGGTGGTCGCGTGGGCACGCGATTCGGAGGTCACGGGCGCATGATCGTGCACGACTGCTCGCGCATGAACTGCGCGAGGTAATGCGGTCCGAGGCCGCCCTTGCCCGACGTGCCCGATCCCTTCCAGCCGCAGAAGCTCTGGATGCCCGGCCACGCGCCGGTCGTCGCGCCGCTCGCGCGATTGGCGTAGAGCACGCCCGCCTGCGCGGACTCGACGAAGGTCGCGAGCTCGGCCTCGTCGCGCGTGTAGACGCCCGCGGTCAGGCCGTAGTCGACGGCATTTCCCTCGTCGATCGCCGCCGCGAAATCGGTGAACGGATGCACGGTGATCAGGGGCACGAACAGCTCGTCGCGGCTGATCCGGTGCCCAGGGTCGACGCCGTCGACGATCGTCGGCATGACGTACGCGCCGCGATCGAAGAGCCCGCCCGCCAGCCGCTCGCCGCCGCAGCGGATCGTGCCCCCCGCGGCGCGGGCATCGGCGACGGCGGCCGCGAACCGCGCGCCGGCGGCGGCGTCGACGACGGGTCCGGTGAACACGTCGGCCGCGCGCGGGTCGCCCACCGTGAGCGCGCGCGCGCGGGTCGCGAGGCGATCGAGGAACACGTCGTACACGTCGGCGTGCACGAAGACGCGCGACAGCGCCGAGCACTTCTGGCCCGAGAGGCCGAAGGCCGACCGCGCCACGCCTTCGGCGGCGACGTCGAGGTCCGCGTTCGCGGTGACGTAGGCCGGATTCTTGCCGCCCATCTCTGCGATCACCGGACGCGCGTAGCGACCGCCGGCGCAGTGGCGCAGGATCTCCATGCCCGTGCCGTGCGAGCCGGTGAAGACGAATCCCGCCACGCCCGCATGGCCGACCAGCAGCCGGCCCGTCTCGCGCATCGCCGCAGACGAGGTTGACGACGCCGGCCGGCACGCCGGCCGCGTGAAACGCGTCCACCAGCAGCCGCGCCGTCAGGCCCATCCCGGGGCTCGGCTTGTACACCGCGGTGTTGCCGGTGAGGATCGCGCCGGTCAGCATGCCGACCGACAGCGCCACCGGGTAGTTGAACGGCGCGATGACGCCGAACACGCCGTGCGGGCGCAGGCGGTCGATGGTCTCCTCGCTCGGGAACGCGCGGTGCAGCGGCCGCTGCCACGGCGCCTCCTCCTCGAACTCGTCCGCGTAGTAGCGGATCATGTCGATCGCCTCCTCGGCCTCGCCGAGGGCCTCCATCCGCGACTTGCCGACTTCGAGCAGCGCGGCGATCGCGATGTCCCACTTGCGCCGTTCGACCTCGGCGGCGACCGCGCGCAGGATGGCGATGCGCCGGTCCGGCGCGAGGCGCGACCAGCCGGGGAATGCCCCGCGCGCCGCCGCCACGGCGGCGTCGACCGCCGCGGCGTCGGCCGCGACCAGCGTCGCCAGCGCGAGATCGGCGTCGATCGGGCTCGCCACCGTGTACGCGGCCCCGCGCATGTCGTCGCGGCCGGCGATGCAATTGGCGCGCTCGCGGCCCAGCTCGCGCCGCTCGAACTCGCCGATCCGCCGGTCGAGCTCCGCGTGCACGCCCGTGAAATCGACGCGGATGTTCGAATAGGTGACGCGCGGCAGGCTCGATGCGGTGGTCATCAGTGCTCCCTTGGCGCTGCGCGCCTTCCCTCCGAGAGACGCCCGCGCGAGCAGGGCGAAGCCCAGGCCCGAAGGGCGCGTCTGCGAGCGCGGGGGGCGGCCGACGGCGCAATGCAACGCGTCGGATACGACCTCACGGAGGCCGCAGCAATTCGCTCTCGGGGCGGCCCGGCGGCGCTCATGACGAATCTACTCCCGGAGAGCATTCGCGGCCCGCTCGGAGAGCCCGGTGCGCGAGAGCACGAGGATGCGATCGGCGGTGCGCGCCGCCGCGGGCGAATGGGTGACGAGAATGCCCGTGGCGCCGCTCTCCGCCATGCAGGCGCGCAGCAGCACCAGCACCTGCTGCGCGCTCTCCGGATCGAGATTGCCCGTCGGCTCGTCGATGAGCACCAGGCGCGGCCGGTGCACCAGCGCGCGGGCGATGGCGATGCGTTGCAATTCGCCGCCGGAGAGCTCGCGCGGCAGCGCCGCGTCGCGGTCGGCAAGGCCGACGGCCGCGACCATCGCCGCGACCCTGGCGCGCGCCTCCCCGCCGGTCATGCCGAGCAGCGACAGCGGCAGCGAGACGTTCTCGCCGACCGTGAGGTACGGCAGGATGTGGAAGGCCTGGAACACGAAGCCCATGGCCCTGCGCCGCAGCAGCGTGAGCGCGTCGTCGTCGAGGGCGGCGAGATCCGCGCCGTCGAGCCGTATCGAGCCGGCATCGGCGCGATCGAGTCCCGCGATCATGTTGAGCAGCGTCGACTTGCCCACGCCCGACTCGCCCATCACCGCGACGTAGTCGCCCGCGGCCAGTTCGAGGTCGACGCCGCTGAACACGGTGCGCGGGCGCGGTCCCGCGTAGGACTTGGTCAGTGCACGGATGGAGAGCACGCCGTCGAGGGTAGCGGCAGGCCGCAGTCGTGGCAAGCGCGCGGGCGAGGGCGATGCACGCTCGCGTGGCCCGGCGTTGAGCGCGAGCGAAACCCTGGGCAATCGTGGCCATTGCCGTGGCCACCCGGGTTTCGCCTGTCGGCTCAACATCGGGCTACGCCAGGCGGGACGCGGGCCCGCGGTCAGGGGTTGCGGGTGCCCGTGTTGCGCGCACCCGGATTCCGCGGACCCGTACGCGCCGGTCGCGCCGGCGCGGCCGGTGCCCTCGCCGCAGGGCGGTGGCCGGCGGCCTGCGCCGGTCGCTTGGCGGGTCGCGGGCCCGGACGGCCGTTCCCGCCCCCGCCGCCGCCGAATTCGCGCTGTCCGCGCTGGCCGCCCATCAGGATCGGCTCGGCCTTGATGCGCGGATCGGGCTCGAAGCCGCGGATCACCTCGGCCTTGATCGGCCGCCTGGTCAGCTTCTCGATGTCGGCGAGGTACTTGTCCTCGTCGACGCACACGAGCGAGATCGCCTCGCCGTTCGCGCCGGCGCGGCCGGTGCGGCCGATGCGGTGCACGTAGTCCTCGGGCACGTTGGGCAGCTCGAAGTTGACCACGTGGGGCAGGTCGACGATGTCGAGTCCGCGCGCGGCGATGTCGGTGGCCACCAGCACCTGCAGGCTGCCGTCCTTGAACTCGGCCAGCGCGCGGGTGCGGGCACCCTGGCTCTTGTTGCCGTGGATGGCGAGCGCGGCGATGCCGTCCTTGCCGAGCTGCTCGGCCAGCTTGTTGGCGCCGTGCTTGGTGCGCATGAACACGAGCACCTGGAACCAGCGGTGCTCCTTGATCAGGTGCGAGAGCAGCTCGCGCTTCCGGGCGCGGTCCACGCGGTAGACCTTCTGCGCGATCAGGTCCGCCGTCGCCGTGCGGAACGCGACCTCGATCATCGTCGGGTGGTTGAGCAGGCCGTCGGCCAGCGCCTTGATCTCGGCCGAGAACGTCGCCGAGAACAGCAGGTTCTGCCGCTGCTTCGGCAGCAGGGCCAGCACGCGCTTGATGTCGCGGATGAAGCCCATGTCGAGCATGCGGTCGGCCTCGTCGAGCACCAGGATCTCCACCCGCGACAGGTCGAGCGTGCGCTGCTCCACGTGGTCGAGCAGCCGGCCGGGGGTGGCGACCAGGATGTCGACGCGGCCGCGCAGGCGCTCGATCTGCGGCTTGATGTTGACGCCGCCGAACATCACCATCGACGTGAGCTGCACGTACTTGCCGTACTCGCGCACGCTCTCCTCGACCTGCGCCGCGAGTTCGCGGGTGGGCGTGAGGATCAGCGCGCGGACCGGGGCGCGCGTCGAGCCGCCGTGCGGCGGCTTCGGCGGCCGCCGCGACAGGAGCTGCAGCAGCGGCAGCACGAAGCCGGCCGTCTTGCCGGTGCCCGTCTGCGCGCCCGCGAGGAGGTCGGCGCCGGAGAGCACTGCCGGTATCGCCTGCGTCTGCACCGGCGTGGGCTCGGTGTAGCCGCGCTCGGTGACCGCGCGGAGGATTTCGTCGGCCAGGCCGAGCATTGAGAATGACATGGGGTTCCCGGAAATGAAGCGGCCCGCATCGCTGCGGGCCGCCTGGATACACTAGCCGAGCATTATATCACAGGGCGGTCGCTCCGGGACGCGGTTGCGTACCCGCGTAGCCCGGGTTGAGCCGGAGGCGAAACCCGGGTGGGCGCGGCAATGGCCCCGGGTTTCGCCTCCGGCTCGACCCGGGCTACGGATCATTGATCCGCCTTCTCGGTCACGTACTTGCCCGGTGCCGGCCGCAGGCGGCGGTAGCGCTTGTTCCCCGGCTTCGCGGGTGCGTCGACCTCCCCGCCGCCCTGCCGCGCCAGCCATTCGCCGTAGACCGGCCACCAACTGCCGGGCACGTCGCGCGCGCTCGCGAGCCAGCGATCGGGGTCGGCGCCGGCATCGCCGCCTACCCAGTGGTTGCGCTTGTTCTTCGCCGGCGGGTTGACCACGCCCGCGATGTGCCCGCTCGCGCCCAGCACGAACGTGTTGTCGCCGCCGAGCAGCCGCGTCGAGGCGTACGCGGTGCGCCACGGCACGATGTGGTCGTCGCGCGATGCGTAGATGAAGGCGGGGACGTCGATCTCGGACAGGTCCACGGGCACGCCGCACTGGAGGGTCTTGCCCGGGACCCGCAGGTTGTTCTCGAGATAGGTGTTGCGCACGTACCAGCAGAACATCGGGCCCGGCAGGTTGGTGCCGTCGGCGTTCCAGTACAGCAGATCGAACGCCGGCGGGCTCTTGCCCTTCAGGTAGCTGTTCACGACGTACGACCAGATGAGGTCGTTGGCCCGCAGCGACGAGAACGTGAGTGCCAGCTCCTTGCCCTCCATGACCCCGCCCTTGCCGATCGCCGCGTCGCGGGCGTCGATGCTCTCCGGGGTCACCAGCGCGCCGATCTCGCCGGGATCGGAAAAATCGAGCAGCGTCGTGAGCAGCGTGACGCTCGCCACCTTGTCCTCGGCGTTCGCCTTCATCACCGCCATCGCGGACGCGAGCAGCGTGCCGCCGACGCAGAAGCCGAGCGCGTTGACGTCCTGCGCGCCGGTGACCTCCAGCGCGATGTCGATCGCCTGCATCACGCCCTGGCGCAGGTAATCGTCCCACGTCAGCTGGCCCTGCGCCGCCTTGACGTTGCGCCACGACAGCATGAACACCGTGTGCCCCTCGCCCACCGCGTAGCGGACGAACGAGTTCTCCGGCGTGAGGTCGAGGATGTAGTACTTGTTGATGCACGGCGGAATGACGACCAGCGGCCGCCGGTGCACGCGCGCCGTGGTGGGCGCGTACTGGATCACCTCGATCAGCTCGTTCTGGAAGATCACGTCGCCCTCGGGCGGTCGCGATGTTCCTGCCCACGGCGAAGGCGTCCTCGTCGGTCATCGAGATGCGGCCCTTGGCGAGGTCCTTGAACAGCAGCGCCATGCCGTCGACGAGGCTCTGCCCGCCGGTGGCGATCGCGAGCTCCATCGCCTCGGGATTGGTCGCGAGGTAGTTCGCCGGGCTCATCGCGTCGACCAGCTGCCGGACCGCGAAGCGCAGCTGCCCCTTCGCCTTGTCGTCGACGGGCGCCGCGTCCACCGAGCGCTTCATGAGGTCCGCGTAGCCGAGGTAGGCCTGCGTGAGCGCCTCGAACCGCGGGTCGCGCCGCCACGCTTCGCCGGCGAAGCGCTTGTCGCCGTCCGGCGGCGCGGCGACCGCCGCCTGCCCGGCCGCCTGTCCTGCCGCGGCCGCCATCCCCAGCCACAGCGCGGACATCTGCTGCAGGTAGTTCTGCTGCATCCGCGCGAACTCGAGCGACGCCTCGGCCAGCTTCGCGTAGGGATCGCCGGCCGCGTCCGCCGCCGGCGGCGGACCGGCAGCTGCGGCACCGGCCGCGATGAACGGCCGCATCATCTCCTGCCCCGCCTCGAGATAGCGGGCGAGCCATTGCGTCGGATCGGCGGAAGGGTCGGGATGTTCGGGCATGGGGGCTCCGGCAGGCGCTCTACGAAATCGTCGTCTACTTCTTCTTCACCGGCGGCAGGTCGGTGCACACGCCCTCGAACAGCTCGGCGGCCATGCCGATGCTCTCGCCGAGCGTGGGATGCGGATGGATCGTCTTGCCGATGTCGGTCGGGTCGCAGCCCATTTCCACGGCGAGGCACACTTCGCCGATCAGGTCGCCGGCGTGGGTGCCGACGATGCCGCCGCCGATGCAGCGGTGCGTCGCCTCGTCGAAGATCAGCTTGGTGAAGCCCTCGTCGCGGCCGTTGGCGATCGCGCGGCCGGACGCGGCCCAGGGGAACACCGCCTTGCCGTACTTGATCCCCTGCGCCTTGCACTGCTCCTCGGTGAGCCCCGCCCACGCGACTTCCGGATCGGTGTAGGCGACCGACGGAATCTGCCGCGCGTCGAAAAACGATTTCTGCCCGGCGGCGGCCTCGGCCGCGACGTGGCCCTCGTGCACCGCCTTGTGCGCGAGCATCGGCTGGCCGACGATGTCGCCGATGGCGTAGATGTGCGGCACGTTGGTGCGCATCTGCCTGTCCACCGGCACGAAGCCGCGGTCGGTCACCGCCACGCCGGCCTTGTCGGCGGCGATCGCGCGGCCGTTGGCGCTGCGGCCGACCGCCACCAGCACGAGGTCGTAGAGCTGCGGCTCCGCGGGCGCGTTGGCGCCTTCGAAGCCGACCTTGATGCCCGCCGGCGTGGCCTCGCGCCGAGACCGTCTTCGTCTTCAGCATCACCTTGTCGAAGCGCCCGGCGTTGTGCTTCTCCCAGACCTTGACCAGATCGCGGTCGGCGCCGGTCATCATCACGTCGAGCATTTCGACGACGTCGATGCGCGCGCCGAGCGTCGAGTACACGGTGGCCATCTCGAGGCCGATGATGCCGCCGCCGATGACCAGCATGCGCTTCGGGATCGGACTTCAGCTCCAGCGCGCCGGTCGAATCGACGACGCGCGGATCCTCGGGCATGAACGGCAGCTTCACCGACTGGCTGCCGGCGGCGATGATCGCCTTCTGGAAGCGGATCACCTTCTTCGCCCCGGTCTTGTCCGAGCCGGTGCCCGCCGTGACCTCGACTTCGAGGTGATGCGGATCGAGGAAGCGGCCGACCCCGCGCACCACCTCGACCTTGCGCATCTTGGCCATGCCGGCGAGGCCGCCGGTCAGCTTCTTCACGACGCCGTCCTTGAAGCCGCGCAGCTTGTCGATGTCGATCTGCGGCGCGGCGTACGTGATGCCGTGGCGCGCCCAGGTGCTTCACCTCGTCCATCACCGCGGCGGTGTGCAGCAGCGCCTTCGACGGGATGCAGCCGACGTTGAGGCACACCCCGCCCAGCGTGGCGTAGCGCTCGACCAGCACCGTCTTCATCCCGAGGTCGGCCGAGCGGAACGCGGCCGAGTAGCCGCCCGGGCCGGAGCCCAGCACCAGCATCTCGCATTCGAGTCGGCGCTGCCGGCGTACGCCGCGGCGGCGGGGCCGGGCGCAGCGGCCGGCGCGGCGGCCGCTGAAGGCGCCGGCGTCGCCGCGGGAGGCGGCACGGGCGGCTGCGCGGCCGCCGGGGCGCCCGCGGCGGCACCGCTCGCGCCGGTGTCGAGCAGCAGGATCAGCGTGCCTTGCGAGACCCTGTCGCCGACCTTGACCTTCATTTCCTTCACCACGCCGGCCGCCGGGCGACGGCACGTCCATCGTCGCCTTGTCCGACTCGAGCGATGATCAGCGGATCCTCCGCCTTCACCGCGTCGCCGGGCTTGACGAACACCTCGATGATCGGGATGTCCTTGAAGTCGCCGATGTCGGGGACCTTGACTTCGACTGTGTTGGCCATGGGTTCGTCTCCGTTCGGATGCGGTCAGACCAGCACGCGGCGCATGTCCGCGAGCAGGCCGGCGAAATGGTTGTTGAAGCGCGCGGCGGCGGCGCCGTCGATCACGCGGTGGTCCCACGACAGCGACAGCGGCAGCATGAACCGCCACGACGACGTCTTGCCGTCGGTCGACACCTGCTTCCAGAACGAGCGGCACACGCCCATGATCGCGACCTCGGGCGCGTTGATGATCGGCGTGAAGTAGATGCCGCCGATGCCGCCGAGGCTCGAGATCGTGAAGCGTGCCGCCCTGCATCTGGTCGGGCTTCAGCTTGCCGTCGCGCGCCAGCTTGGCGAGGTCGCCCATCTCCTTCGCGATCTCGAGCACGCCCTTCTGGTCGGCGTCGCGGATCACCGGCACCACCAGCCCGTTCGGCGTGTCGGCGGCGAAGCCGATGTGCCAGTACTGCTTGAGGATCAGGTTGTCGCCGTCGAGGGACGCGTTGAACTCGGGGAACTTCTTCAGCGTCGCGACCGCCGCCTTGATCATGAAGGCGAGCATGCTGACCTTGACGCCGCTCTTCTCGTTCTCCTTGTTGAGCTGGACGCGGAACGCTTCGAGCTCGGTGATGTCGGCGTCGTCGTGATTGGTGACGTGCGGGATCATCACCCAGTTGCGGTGCAGGTTGGCGGCGGAGATCTTCTTGATCCGCGACGAGCGGCTTCGTCTCCACCGGCCCGAACTTCGTGAAATCGACCTTCGGCCACGGCAGCAGGTCGATGCCCACGCCGCCGCCGGCGCCGCGGCCGCCGGCCGCGGGCGGCGCGCCGGCCGCGGCGGCGCCGCCCTTGGCGGCGGCCTCGACGTCCTCCTTCAGGATGCGGCCCTTGTTGCCGCGTGCCCTTGACCTTGCCGAGGTCGACGCCGAGTTCGCGCGCCAGCTTGCGCACGCCGGGGCCGGCATAGGCGAGGCCGAACGCGGCGTCGTCGACGGCCGCCGGATGCCGCTGCAGCGGGCGGCGCCGATGCCGTCGCCGGCGCCGGCGCCGGCTGCCGGCGCCGAGGCGGCGTGGCCGCCGCCGCGGCCGCGCGACGTCGCCGCCGCGGCGCCGCGCCGGTCGCCAGCGCAGCACGAGCGTGCCTTCGCGACACCTTGTCGCCGACCTTGACCCTCACCTCCTGCACGATGCCGCCGAGCGGCGACGGCACGTCCATCGTCGCCTTGTCCGACTCGAGCGAGACCAGCGGATCCTCGGCCTTCACCGTGTCGCCCGGCCTTGACGAGCACCTCGATGACCGGCATGTCCTTGAAATCGCCGATGTCGGGCACGCGCACCTCGGCGACGCCGGCCGGCGCGCTGGTCGGCGCCGGCGGCGCGCGACGCTGCGGCTTCGGCGGCTCGGCCGCGGCGGCTGCGGCGCCACGCCGGCGTCGAGCAGCAGGATCACGCTGCCTTCGCTCACCTTGTCGCCGACCTTGACCTTGATCGCCTTGACGACGCCCGCCGCCGGCGCCGGCACGTCCATCGTCGCCTTGTCCGATTCGAGCGAGATCAGCGGATCCTCGGCCTTGACCGTGTCGCCCGGCTTGACCATCACCTCGATGACCGGGATGTCCTTGAAATCGCCGATGTCCGGGCACCTTGACTTCGGTCATGGCATGTCCTCCTCTATGGCGCTGTGCATGCGCTGTCGGCGTCAGACCGTCCACGGATCGGGCCGCTCGGCGTCGAGCCCGTACTTGGCGATCGCCTCGTCGACGACGTCCGCCTTGATCTCGCCGTCGTCCGCCAGCGCCTTCAGCGCCGCCACCGCGACGTAGTAGCGGTTGACCTCGAAGAACCGGCGCAGCTTCACGCGGTAGTCGCTGCGGCCGAAACCGTCGGTGCCGAGCACGACGTAGCGCCGCGGAATCTGGCTCGCGCACCTGCTCGGCGAACGCGCGCATGTAGTCGGTGGCCGCGACCACCGGCCCCGCGTGGCCTTCGAGCGCTGTCTCGACGTAGCTCCTGCGCCGCGGCTGCGATCGGATGCAGCAGGCTCCAGCGCTCGGCGCTCATGCCGTCGCGCCGCAGCTCGTTGAAGCTGGTCGCGCTCCAGATGTCGGCGTTGACCTTGAAGTCCTCGCGCAGCAGGTCCGCCGCGGCCATCACCTCGCGCAGGATGGTGCCCGAGCCCATCAGCTGCACGCGCGGTCCCTTGCCGCCTTGCCGCCGGCCTGCAGCAGGTACATGCCCTTGACGATGCCCTCCTCCGCGCCCTCGGGCATGCCGGGGTGCGGGTAGTTCTCGTTCATCAGCGTGACGTAGTAGTAGACGTCCTCCTGCTCCTGGACCATCCGCCGGATGCCGTCGCGGATGATGACGACCACCTCGTAGGCGAACGTCGGGTCGTAGGACACGCAGTTGGGGATGGTCGAGGCCAGGATGTGGCTGTGGCCGTCCTCGTGCTGCAGGCCCTCGCCGTTCAGCGTGGTGCGCCCGGCGGTGCCGCCCAGCAGGAAGCCGCGCGCGCGCATGTCGCCGGCGAGCCACGCGAGGTCGCCGACCCGCTGCAGGCCGAACATCGAGTAGTAGATGTAGAACGGGATCATCGGCACGTCGTTGGTGCTGTACGACGTGGCCGCCGCGATCCACGAGCTCATCGCGCCCGCCTCGTTGATGCCTTCCTGCAGCACCTGCCCGGCCTTGTCCTCGCGGTAGTACATCAGCTGGTCGGCGTCCTGCGGCTTGTAGAGCTGGCCGACCGACGAGTAGATGCCGAGCTGCCGGAACATGCCCTTCCATGCCGAAGGTGCGCGATTCGTCGGGCACGATGGGCACGATGTGCTTGCCGATCGCCTTGTCGCGCACCAGCGTGCCCAGCATCTGCACGAACGCCATCGTCGTCGAGATCTCGCGCTCGCCGCGAGCTCTTGAGCAGCCGCTCGAAGCTCGCGAGCGGCGGCGCCGGCAGCGCCGTCGACTTGCGCCGGCGCTGCGGCAGGTAGCCGCCCAGCGCCGCGCGGCGCTCGCTGCAGGTACTTCATCTCCGGGCTGTCGGCGGCAAGCGAGATGAACGGCATCGCCGCGATCCGGTCGTCGGGCATCGGGATGTCGAAGCGGTCGCGGAACTGCTTCAGCGCGTCCTGCGTCATCTTCTTCGCCTGGTGCGAGATCATCTGCCCTTCGCCCGATTCGCCCATGCCGTAGCCCTTGACCGTCTTGGCCAGGATCACCGTCGGCTGGCCCTGGTGCGCCACCGCCGCCGCGTACGCCGCGTACACCTTGAACGGGTCGTGGCCGCCGCGGGAGAGCTTCCACACCTCGTCGTCGGAGAGGTCGGCGACCAGCGCCTTCAATTCCGGCGAGTTGAAGAAGTGCTCGCGGACGTAGGCGCCGTTCTTGCTCTTGAAGTCCTGGTACTGGCCGTCGACGCATTCCTCCATGCGCTTCAGCAGGATGCCCTCCGTGTCCTTGGCGAAGAGCTTGTCCCAGGTCGAGCCCCAGACGCACCTTGATCACGTTCCAGCCGGCGCCGCGGAACACGCCTTCGAGCTCCTGGATGATCTTGCCGTTGCCGCGCACCGGCCCGTCGAGGCGCTGCAGGTTGCAGTTGATGACGAAGATCAGGTTGTCGAGGCCCTCGCGCCCGCCATCGAGATCGCGCCGAGCGACTCGGGCTCGTCGCATTCGCCGTCGCCCAGGAACGCCCACACCTTGCGGTTGCCGGTCTTCGCCAGCCCGCGCCCTTCGAGATACTTGAGGAAGCGCGCCTGGTAGATCGCCATCAGCGGGCCGAGCCCCATCGACACGGTGGGGAACTGCCAGAAGTCGGGCATCAGCCACGGGTGCGGATACGAGGGAATGCCCTTGCCGTCGCTCTCCTGCCGGTAGTTGAGGAGCTGCTCGCTCGGTCAGGCGCCCCTCGACGAACGCGCGCGCGTAGATGCCCGGCGCCACGTGGCCCTGCACGTAGATCAGGTCGCCGCCGTGGGTCGTCGGTCGGCGCGTGCCAGAAATGGCCGAAGCCGATGTCGTAGAGCAGCGCCGAGGACTGGAAGCTCGCGATGTGGCCGCCCAGCTCCGAGGACTCCTTGTTCGCGCGCAGGATGATCGCCACCGCGTTCCAGCGGATCGCCGAGCGGATCTTGTGCTCGAGCTCGCGGTTGCCGGGCGACTTCGCTTCCTGCGCGGGCGCGATCGTGTTGCGGTACGGCGTGGTCGCGAGGAACGGCGGCATCGCGCCGGTCTTCAGCGCCTCGTCGCGCAGCCTGCCCAGCAGAAAGCTGGCCCGCTCCGCCCCCGCGTGCTGCACGCACCGCCCGCAGCGAGTCGACCCACTCCTGGGTCTCCGCCGGATCGTGGTCGTTCATGATGCCCATGTTCGTGTTCCTCTTTCGGTGCCGTTCGGCGAGGCGTCGCCGGGTTGCGTGCGCGTGCGGGTGGCGCGGGTCAGTCGGATGGCAGGCCCTGCACGCGGAACAGCGTCTTCCAGGTGCGGGCTCATCGGCAGGTTGAGGCGCGCGCCCGAGGGCAGGGGCTTCAGGAACCAGCGCTCGTAGATGGCGAGGATCTCGCGGCTCCCCGACAGGCGGTGGAACGCGCGGTCCACGACCTCGGCGAAGTCGGCGTCGTCCTTGCGGAACATCAGCGCGTAGTCCGCATAGGTGAGGAAATCGCCGACGACGCGGAAGTCCGCGGACGACCGCGTGACGGCCAGCATCCCGTAGAGCTGGACGTCGTCGTTGGCGAAGGCGTCCGCCTTTCCCGTCGCGAGCATCTGGAACGATTCACCGTGGTCGGCGGCGAAGACGAACGTGATCGGGATCTGCTGCCGCTGCGCGAGCTTCGGAACGGCCGCCTCGTGGACCGTGCCGCGGGTGAGCACGACGGTCTTCCCGGCAAGGCCGCGGAAATTGAGGATGCCGCTGCCGCGGCGCACCAGCAGCTTGGTGCCGGTGACGAACATCGTCGGCGAGAAGGCGACGCTCTGGCGCCGCTCCAGGCTGTTGGTGGTCGATCCGCACTCGAGGTCGATCTCGCCCGAGGTGACGAGGTCGAAGCGGTTCTCCGGAGTCACCGGCCGGTATTGCGGGCGGATGTCCTTGCGCAGCTCGGCGGCGATTTCCTCGACGACGACCTCGCACAGGTCGAGCGAGTAGCCGACCGGCTTCCCCTTGGCGTCGAGGAACGCGAACGGCGGAGAGTTTTCCCGATGCCCGATGCGCACGACGCCGGTGTCGTTGATCCGCTTGAGCGTGCCCGCGTAGGGGTAGGCCACGCCCCCGGCGCGCGGCTGCGCGGCCGCGGACGGCGGCAGCAGCAACACCAGCGTCATCGCCAGCGTCGCCATGACCGCGCGCCGGCACGCGGCCGGCCATCCTCGTGCGGCCCGGCCGGAAGCGGCCGCGATTGCGGCGGCCGGTCCCTGCGCGTGGGCGATCCCCATGCGTCCTCCTCTTCGTCTCCGGCCCGGCGCGCTGCCCGCATCGCCGCGCGGTTCGCAGCATCGTCCGGCGCCGGTCGCGCCAGTGTAGCCCGGCGTTGCGCGCAGCGAAACCCGGAAAAGTGGGGTCAGACACTACTTTTCCTGCAGAACGCGGCACCCGCTTCCGCAACGGTGACGAAAAGTAGTGTCTGACCCCACTTTTCCGGGTTTCGCTGCGCTCCAACCCCGGGCAATGCGGCACCTGCGCGATTGCCGTCCGGTTACAGCCCCAGCGCAACCAGCGTCCCCTGCTCGATGGCACGCTTGGCGTCGAGCTCGGCGGCCACGTCGGCGCCGCCGATGAGCGTGACCGGCTTGCCGGCGCGCTGCAGCTCGGCCAGCAACTCGCGCCGCGGCTCCTGGCCGGCGCAGATGACCACGGTATCGACGTCGAGCGTCTGCGGATTGCCGTCGACCTTGATGTGCAGGCCCGCATCGTCGATCCGCTCGTACTCGACGCCGGCCATCATCCGCACGCCGCGCTTCTTGAGCAGCGTGCGGCGGATCCAGCCGGTGGTCTTGGCGAGGCCCTCGCCGACCTTGGCCGACTTGCTCTGCAGCAGCCAGATCTGCCGCGTCGCACCCGAAGCCTCCGGCGGGCGCAACCCGCCGCGGCCACGGTATTCGGTGTCGATGCCCCACTCGGCCTGGTAATCGCGCAGCTCGTCGTGACCGCCGTGGTGGCTCAAGAACTCGCCGACGTCGAAGCCGATGCCGCCGGCGCCGACGATGGCGACCCGCGCGCCCGGCTGCCCGGCGGCCGAGAATGACGTCGACGTAGCTCGCCACCTTCGGATGGTCGATGCCCGGGATGGCCGGGGTGCGCGGCACGATGCCCGCTGCGAGCACGACGTGGTCGAAGGCCGCGAGGTCCTCCGGCGTCGGCGCGGCAGTCGAGCTTCAGCATCGACGCCGGTGCGCTCGATCCGGCGCCTGAAGTAGCGCAGCGTCTCGGCGAATTCCTCCTTGCCGGGAATGCGCCGGGCGAGGTTGAACTGCCCGCCGATCTCGCCGGCGGCCTCGAACAGCGTGACCGCGTGGCCGGCCTCGGCGGCGGTGGTCGCGCAGGCGAGGCCCGCCGGCCCCGCGCCGACGACGGCGACGCGCTTCCTCGCCGCCGCCGGCCGCAGCACGATCTCGGTCTCGCGGCAGGCGCGCGGGTTGACCAGGCACGATGCGATCCGGCGCTCGAAGATGTGGTCGAGGCACGCCTGGTTGCAGGCGATGCAGGTGTTGATCTCGTCGGCGCGGCCGGCCGCGGCCTTGTTGACGAAGTCGGCGTCGGCGAGGAACGGGCGCGCCATCGACACCATGTCGGCGTCGCCGGCCGCGAGCAGCGCGTCGGCGACCGCTGGGTCGTTGATCCGGTTGGTCGCGATCAGGGGAATCCTGAGCTCGCCCTTCATGCGCCGCGTGACCCAGGCGTACGCGGCGCGCGGCACCATGGTCGCGATGGTCGGGATGCGCGCCTCGTGCCAGCCGATGCCGGTGTTGATGATCGTCGCGCCGGCGGCTTCGACCGCCTTGCCGAGCGCGACCACCTCGTCCCAGGTGCTGCCGCCCTCGATCAGGTCGAGCATCGACAGGCGGAAGATGATGATGAACTCGGCGCCGACCGCCTCGCGCGTGCGGCGCACGATCTCCACCGGGAAGCGGATGCGGTTCTCGAACGCGCCGCCCCAGTCGTCGTCGCGGTGGTTGGTGTGCGGCGCGACGAACTGGTTGATGAGGTAGCCCTCGGAGCCCATGATCTCGACGCCGTCGTAGCCGGCGCGCTGCGCGAGCCGGGCGCACCGGGCGTAGTCGGCGATGGTCTTGTTCACGCCCCAGCGCGTCAGCGCGCGCGGCTTGAACGGCGTGATCGGCGAGCGCACCGCCGACGGCGCGACCGACAGCGGGTGGTACGAGTAGCGCCCGGCATGCAGGATCTGCATCGCGATCCTGCCACCCTCGGCGTGCACGGCGTCGGTGATCAGCCGGTGCTTCGCAAGCTGCCAGGGCCACGACAGCTGCGCCGCGCGCGGTTCGGCACGCCCCGCGAGATTGGGCGCGATGCCGCCGGTGACGATCAGGCCCACGCCGCCGCGCGCGCGCTCCGCGAAATACGCGGCCATCCGCGGATACGCGTCCGGCGCCTCCTCGAGGCCGGTGTGCATCGAGCCCATCAGCACGCGGTTGCGCAGCGTGGTGAAGCCGAGGTCGAGCGGCGCAAGGAGGTGGGGGTAGGGGTTCGTCACGGCGATGTCACTCCGCATTCAGGGCGACGAGCGCGTCGCCGACGAGCTTGACCTCGCCGGCTTCATTGGCCGTCTTCACGTCGATGCGCGCCAGCCGCTCGCCGTCGCGCTCGAGAATCTCGGCGACGCGGCCGCTGCACGTGATGCGCTCGCCGATCTGCGTGAGCGCCGAGAAGCGCACGGTGAACTCGCGCAGGTTGTGCTGCGGCGTCCAGAGCGTCAGCAGCCGCCCAAGCCAGGCCATCGACAGCATGCCGTGGGCGAAGACGTCCGTCGCTCCGGCCTGACGCGCGAAGTCGATGTCGATGTGGATCGGGTTGTGGTCGCCCGACGCGCCTGCATAGAGGGCGAGCGTCGTGCGCGTCAGCGGGGGAAGCGTGAGCTCGGGCAGGGCGTCGCCGACCTTGACGGCGTGCGGGGCGGGGCTCACGCCGGCCCGCCTTCGCCGCCCTTGATGACGATGGTGGCGCGCAGCGCGGCCACGCGCACGCCGTGCTGGTTGGTCACGTCGGTCTCCTTGATCACGAAGGTGAGCGCGCCGCGGCGCTTCTGGAAGACGTCCTCGATCCGCGACGCGAACGTCAGTCGGTCGCCCGCGTAGATCGGCGCGAAATGGCGGAAGCTCTGCGAGCCGTGCAGCACGCGCGCGATGTCGATGCCGAAATCGGCGAACCACGCGTAGGGATCCTTCACCTCGAAGTCGAGGCAAAAAGCGAAGGTCGGCGGTGCCGGCAGCCCCGGGTGTCCGGCCGCGCGGGCCGCGGCCTCGTCGACGTATTCGGGCCGCGTCTCGCCGGTCGCCTTGGCGAACAGGCGCAGCCGGCCGGCCTCGACAGTGGCCGAGTGCTGCGGCAGCGTGCGTCCGATGTGGGTGCGGTCGACCATGGCGGGGTGTCGGTGACCCCGCATTATCGCATCGAAGCGTCGACGCGCATGCGCGCGATCGTGTGCGCGTGCGATCGCGTAGCCCGGGTTGAGCCGGAGGCGAAACCCGGGCTACGCATCCGCCCTACCCCATGAAGCCGAGGTCCTTCAGGCTGAAATTGGCGAGCTCGGACTTGAACACCTGCGCGTCGAGCGTGGCCGCGTCAGCGCCGAACCACTTGCCAATCGTGGCGCCGAACTGCTGGTTGGAGAACTGCGGAATCCAGGCCCCGCGCCCGGTCGCGTCGTCGGCGCCGCCCAGCGTGAAGCTGGGAAACTGGCCGTAGACGCCGCCTTTGACCGCCGCGCCGATCACCAGCTGGTGGTTGCCCCAGGCGTGATCGGTCCCCGTGCTCGCCGGCTGCAACGTGCGACCGAAGTCCGAGAGCGTGAAGCTCGTGACCTGGGTCGTCGCCCCGACCTCGGCCAGCGCGAGCTCAAACGCATTGACCGCCTGCGACAGCTGCCGCAGCAGGTCCCACTGCTGGTACGACTGGCCGCTGTGCGTGTCGAAGCCGCCGAGCGAGACGAAATAGACCTGGCGCCCCGGTCCCTGCGCGGCGCGCAGGTCGATCAGCTGCGCGACGACCTTCAGCTGGCTGCCGATCGAGGTTCCCGGAAACACGGTCGTGATCGGCGTGACCGCGGCGGCGAGCTGCAGGTCGCCGATCAGCTGCATGCCATTGGCGAGCGCGCGGTTGGCCGCGTTCGCGATCACGTTGCCCGTGTCGGCATTGACGATCTGCAGCAGCGCCGACTTCCGCGCGTCGGCCGCGCTCTGCGGCCAGAAATTCATCCCCGCAAGCGAGAGCTGCCCGTTGGCCGGCACGAGATTCCCGTGCGTCGCCGCGCCTTCGACGAAGAGGCCGCTGCTGCCCACCGACACCGCGTCGAGGTGGCCGCCGGTGCCGAGCACGTCCACCAGGCGCCCCCCCACCCCGTGCCCGCGGGCGCCGGCGAACCGGCCTGCATCTGCACGGTCTGGTCCGAGTGCGAGTAGAGCTGCGGGGGCACGCCCGTGCCCGCCGCGTACTGCGCCTTGGTCAGCGGCTGGCGCAGGCTGCCGACGTTGAGCACGACCGCGACCCGGCCCTGCCCGTACAGGGCGTCGATCTCGGGCATGCCGTAGTGGAACGCGAAGGGCTGCGCGACCGGATTCACGACCGCGCCGAGCGTGGCCGTGCGCGCCGGCAGCAGCGTGTTGGCCGCGGCCGACAGCGCCAGCGCGCCGCGGATCTGCGCATACGGCGCGTAATGCGCGGCGTCGAGCGGCACGACCATGTTATTGCCGTCGTTGCCGCCGTACAGGTAGATGCACACCAGCGCCTTGAAGTCGGTCACCGCGGCCCGCGCCGGCCGCGCGGCGCCCAGCAGTCCCATCCCCGCCAGCGTCCCGAGCATCCCGGCCCGCGCCCCGAGCCCGAGAAAGCCGCGGCGGTTGATCGTCGTGATCGTCATCGGGGTTCCCCTCTCGCTGCGGCGGGCGCTCACTTGAACGGCCCCCACGTTTGCGGCTGGCGCCGCGGCACTGCCCCCCGAGGGGGAGCGGTTCGCACCTTGGGACGGCCCGGCGGCGCTCACTTGTGCACCCCGAATTCGGCGGTGATCGCGGTCAGGTACAGCGCCGTGATCGCGCGTTGGCGGTTGTCGGTGGAGGCCGCGAGCGCGCCCGCGATCGCCTGCCGCGCGAGCGCGGACATGCGCCCCTGCAGCAGCGTCGCGTCGACCAGGTTAACGAGCGCCGTCGCGTCCGCCGCCGCGTTGACGAACGGCGTGATGTCCACCGCGATCATCGAGTTGTAGCCGCCGCTGATGAGCGCATAGAGGAAGTTCGCGCGGCCGATCGCGAGGCTCGCCGCATAGATCTGGAACTCCGGCCCGACGTACTGCGGCGCGCCGGGCACCTTGGTCAGCGGCGAATAGAAGTTGAACACGCTGGGCGCGTTGAGGAGCTTCTCCGAGAGCAGGAAATAGTCCCAGAACAGGTTCGACGGATCGATCACCGTGCCGCCCAGCGCGCGGATGAGCCCGAGCGAGTGCAGGATCGGATCCTTGAGGTGGCCCTGCGCCGCCGTGGGCGTGTCGTTGCGCGCCTCGGGATCGAGCAGCACCGCGCGCGCCGTGGCGGCCAGGTCGCCGCGCACGCCGGCGCCGTTGTTGGCGAACACGTCGGCCACGCGCTTGACGTAGGCCGGCGAAGGATTGCCCGTGACCAGCGTGCGGATGAGCCGCGTCGCGATGAACGGCGGCAGGTTGGGATGCGCGAAGACGTTGGCCATCACCGCGTCGTAGTCCTGCTGCGCCGTCTGGCCGGCGGGCAGCGTGACACCCGACAGCAGCGTCTTGGCACCCTTGTCGTGAAAGGCGTCGCGCGGCTGCAGCGGGCCGGTGAAATTCTCCCAGTTGATGCCGGTCGCGCTGGCGCCCGGATACGTCCACCCCGACAGCGCACGGGCGATGTCGTGGATGCGCGCCTGGTCGTAGGTCGGGATCGGCAGTGCCGTTGCCGTCCTGCTGCAGCGTTCCATCCTGGTTGAGCAGATGGAGCCCGATGGTGAACAGCTGCAGCATCTCCCGCGCGTAGTTCTCGTTCGGGCTCGGGATCACGCTGTTGCCGAGGTCGAGGTACTTCGCCATCGACGGGTTCAGCGTCATCTCCCTCAGCAGCGTGCCGAAATTGCCGAGCGCGTGGGCCGAGAGCGTCTGCAGCCACGGCAGCATCTCGTTGCCGTAGGGATTCTTGTCGGCGGACACGACGAAGATCTGCGACAGTGCGAAGATCATCCGCTGGCGCACCTGGTCGGGGCCTGACGCCATGTTGGCGTACCAGTTGCGGCGCAGCGCGTTGAGGTCGGTCGTGACCGCGAGCGGCGACGCCGGAAGCGCGAGCTGCTGCGTGAGCCACGCCGACGTCCCCTGCTGCTTCACCGCTGCGATGTCGTTGGGCGTCGGGCCGAACGTGGCCTGCTCGAGGAAGCGCGCCGCGGCGATCGATGCCGGGTCCGCGGTCGGAGGCGGGGGAGGCGGACGGTGGGGGCGGCGGCGACGCCTGCGACCTGCACCGCCGTGTACATGGCGGAGCGCACGTTGCCGGGGTTGACCACTTCGATGTTCAGCGTGCCGACCTGCGTCGCGCTGCCAGTGGCCTTCAACTGCTTCGCGGAAACGTAGGTCGTCGGCAGCGCCACGCCGTTCGCCCACACTGCCGCGCCGGCGTAGAACCGGTCGCCTTCGACCGTCAGCATGTACGGACCCAGACCCAGCGCCAGCGGCGTGACGCCGGTCACCCAGGGGACCGGCAGCCGGACCGTGACCTTGGCGCTGGCCGCGGTGTTCCGCCGGGACGTCGGGGCCGCGGTGACGGTGACCGGGTTGGCCTGCGGCACCGCGGCGGGCGCGGTGTAGACGCCGGCGCTCGTGATCGTGCCCGTCACCGGGCCGCCGCCGACGACCCCGTTGACCTTCCACTGGACGGCGGTTGTCGGAATGCCGGAAAGCGTCGCGGTGAACGTGCGGCTGCCGCCGATCGGCACCGTGTCGCTGGTGGGCGAGATGGTCAGCGTCGCCGCGATTGCCTGGCCCGCCAACCCCCATGCACACAGGAATCCCACTGTGCTGCGTCGTGGCAACCGCATCGCGCCCCTCCCCGTTCCCCGTCGTTGGCGGCCGGTGCGCCGGCAGGCTTTCGGCACCTGCGCAACCCATGACGTTGTCATTATGGGGGAAAGCGGGCGGCGGCTACGGCAGGCCGATCGAAAGGCGCACCGCAGGCGACGAACGGCAGTCCGCGGAGCCTGCGGGGTGTTGCCCGGGTTGAGCGCGAGCGAAATCCGGGGCATTCGCGACCATTGCCACACCCACCCGGGTTTCGCTGGCGCTCAACCCGGGCTACGCGAAATGGCCGCGATCAGTCGTCGGCTCTCACAGATTCGGGCTGAACCAGCTGGCCGTGCTTTCGACGGCCCGCTGCCACGCCGGCCGCCGCCGCCACTGCGCCGCATCCACGCGCCTCGCCGTGGCGAGGTCGCGCGCGAACATCGCGCGCATGCCGGCGCCCGTCTCGGGATCGGCGACCAGAAGGTTGAGCTCGTAGTTGCGGCGCATCGACAGCGGGTCGAGGTTGCTCGATCCCACCAGCGTCACCTCGCCGTCGATCACCGCGGTCTTGGCGTGCACCATCATGCCTTCCCACTCCCAGATCTCGACGCCGGCGTCGAGCAGCGGCTGGTAGATGTGGCGCGCCGCCGCCCCGGCGAGCGGGTGGTTGTTGCGGCCGGGCAGCAGCAGGCGCACGACGACGCCGCGCCGCGCCGCCGCGGTGAACGCCGTCACGATGCGCCGCGGCGTGACGAGGTAGGCGTCGGTGATCTCCAGGCTCGTGCGGGCCTCGCCCGCCAGCCAGTGGTAGAGCGCCGAGACCTGCGCGGCGCCGGGCCGGTCGGCGGCGACGAGCGCGGCGGGGACACCGTCGTGCGACGCGGACACCGCCGGCAGGCGCACGCGCTCGTCACCGGCGCGGCGCCACATCGCCGCGAAGGCCGCCTCGAGATCGGCCACGACCGGGCCGTGCACCTGCAGCGCGGTGTCGCGCCAACCGTGCCCGCCCAGCGCGGAGGGCGACCAGTTGTCGCTGATGCACAGTCCGCCGACGATGCCGGCCTCGCCGTCGACCGCCAGCACCTTGCGATGGTCGCGGTGCCTGAGGCGCAGCCAGCTCCACGGATGGAACGGCGACAGCGGCCGGAACGCCCGCGCGGTGACGCCCTCCCCGCGCAGCACGCGCGCGATCGACCCTCCCTTGACCATCATCGTGCCGACGGGATCGTAGAGCACGCGCACATCCACGCCGCGGCGCGCCGCGGCGCGCAGCGCGTCGGCGAAGCGCCGGCCGGTCGCGTCGCCGGCAAAGATGAAGTTCTCGAACAGCACGCGGCGCTGCGCGGTGGCGATGAGGTCCAGCATTGCCGGAAAGACGGTCTCGCCGTCGCGCAGGATCTTCGTCCCGGAGACGGGACGGGCGGGCGCCCGCGCCAGCGCGGACATCTCGGACACGCGGCGCGACAGGGGCAGGCGCTCGGGGCAGGTTTGCGGCTCGGGCATTGGCATCAATGATCGGCGACGCGGTCGGCGGAATCGTAGCCCGGGTTGAGCGCCAGCGAAACCCGGGGGGTTGCGGCAATGACCACGCCTGCCCCGGGTTTCGCTGGCGCTCAACCCGGGCTACGCCGTTACCACCCGCCCTACCCGCGCCGCGCCAGCGTCGCCGAGATGTCGGCATGCGCCGCCCGCCAGCTGGGCAGCAGCGCCGCCAGCGCCGCCGCGACGAATGCCGGCACCAGCAGCCACAGTTCCGCACCCGAAAACACCCACGCGCTGATGGCAAGGCTCTCCTGCTCGGCCATCCACCACGCGAGGATCGCGACCAGGCCGTGCGCCAGCACGAGCCCCAGCACGCCGCCCAGCAGCGCGAGCATCCCCGCCTCCAGCAGCAGCATCAGCGCGATGCTCGCCGGATGCGCGCCGAGCGTGCGCAACACCGCGATGTCGTAGGCCCGCTCGTTCAACGCGTGGTAGAGCGCGATGAACAGCGACAGCGCCGCCGTCGCCAGCACGACGCCGCCGAACGCGCGGATCACGTCGGCGCCGACGCCGATCATCCGGAAGAGGCGCGCCGACTCGTAGGCTGGCGAGGCCGCCTGCAGATTCGTCCCGCGCGTTGATCCGGCGCGGCAGCGACGCCGCGGCCAGGGCGTCGCATAACGCACCAGCAGGACGGTGACCTGCCGGTCGCCTCGTCGTCGTCCTTGCCGCCGGCATCGGCGTGGTGCGCCTCGTGAACGTGCCAGACGCTCGCCGTGTCGGTCAACACCAGCCGGTCGATCACGGTGCCGGTGCGGCCGAGCACGCCGACGACCGTGTAAGGCCGCATCGCCGTGCGCCGCCCCGCCTTCGGCCAGTCCGTGCGAGCCGGCGAACCGGTCGCCGACGGCGAGGCCGGTGCGGGCGGCAACCGCCGACCCAAGCACCGCTTCCATCTCCTCCTTCCACAGCCGCCCGGAGGCCGGCGCCGCGCCGTACAGCGCGACGTAGTCCGGCGACGTGCCGACGATCCGGAAGCCGCGATAGCTGTCGCCGAGCGAGAGCGGGATCACCTGCCGGACCAGCGGATCGCGCGGCGAGCTCCTGCCGCGGCCGCGAGCGGGATGTTGCCGGTGGGCGCGTCGAGGTGGAAGATGCCCGAGAGGATCAGCTGCATCGGGCTGCCCTTGGCCCCGACGACGAGGTCGATCCCCCGCGCGTCGCGTTGAGGCTGGCGCCGATCTGCGCGTCGACGATCACCACGAACCCGATGGTGCCCACGCCGAGCGCCAGCAGCAGCACGTTGAGCAGCGTGCCGAGCGGACGCGCGCGCAGGTAGCTCCAGGCGAGCTGGGGAGACGTTCATGCGGGCACGCCCGTGCGCTCGCCGATGTCGCGGCAGCGCGCAGCTGCCGCGCGACGCGCGACTTCAGGCGCGAGTCGTGCGTCGCGATGACCAGCGATGCCCCGTGCGCTTTCGTCGCGCCCAGCAGCAGGTCGGCGACGGCCGCCGCGGCCTCGTCGTCGAGATTGGACGTGGGCTCGTCCGCGAGCACCAGCGGGGGCGGTTCACCAGCGCGCGGGCGATGGCGACGCGCTGCTGCTGGCCGATCGACAGCTGGTGCGGGTACGCATCGACGCGCTCGTCGACACCCAGCGCGTCGAGCATCGCGCAGCGCCGCGCCGCGGTCCACCGGCAGCCCGGCGATGCTCTGCGCGACCAGCAGGTTCTGCAACACGGTCAGCGTCGGCAGCAGGTGGAACTGCTGCAGCACGACGCCGACGTGCTGCCCGCGAAAGCGGTCGCGCGCGCGCGGCGAGAGCCGCGCGAGGTCCTGCCCGTCGACGCTCACCTTGCCCTTCGGGTCGGCAGCAGCAGCCCGGCGACGAGGTGCAGCAGCGTGGTCTTGCCGCAGCCCGAGGGCCCGACGACCAGGGCGTGCGCCTGCGGCTCGAGCGCGAAATCGTCGAGCCGCAGCACGTCGACGCGCGGCGGTAGCCGAAGCGCAGGTGCTCGATGCGGATCATCGCCTTGACTGCGGTGGGTTGCAGCGAGGCCCGCCCGGGTTCATCGGGCGACGCGCACGTATGGCACGGATACTGGCTCAGCCGGACCCGGTCATCGGGAGCTGGCTCCTCCGGCTCGCGACAGCGTGATGCGAACCGAGGGCCGCGCGCTGGAACGCTTCCGCTCGCAGACCTTCCGGCATCGGTGTTTGGCCGTGCGGAATCTCCGTGGCCGAGTGCGCGAACGATCCCAGCCTGCTGTTCGTGAGGCCGGGTGCTCGAGTCCGACGCTCATTCGAAGCTTGCGCGATACCAGGCTGGCCAGCCCTGCGTCACCGCGATCGCCAATTGCCGATCGATTTGGCCTCGCCGTTCCTGGCGCCTCCGCACGCAGGGCCAAGAGCCAGTCAGCCTCGAAGCTGCGCACTCTCCTGCACTGCGTGGCCCCCGCAGCGTGGCCCGAAAGGCGGCGCGCGAGCGCAGCGTGAGCCTCGGAGCGGCCGGCCGGGCTCAGGGCTCGCCGCGCGCATGATGACGTTCCCTCGCCGTCCACGATTTTGCTCACGATTCACTCAACGGCTCGCCGGGATGACGCTACCGCCCTCTGAGTTGCACAGGCGATTGCCTGCAGGTTGCGCGCCATCGCGACGTGGCAACGTTCGGTGGACGCCCCTGGAATCTTCTGTCGGACCCGGGAATCGGAGCCATGACAATGATCTCCCGCGCAATCCTCTGGTCGCTATTGGTCGTATTGCTGATGCTCGCCGGCCCCCTGGCCACGCTCGCGTTCGGCCCGGTGTCGCTGTCCCGCGACTGGCGCACCGCGTCGCACCGCTCGACGCGGCAGGCGCCGGATCCCGCCACGCACCGCGAGGCCGATCGTCCAGGTCTACGCCGGCCGCGCCTACGGCTGGCGCGGCGCCTTCGCCGTCCACACCTGGCTCGCGGCGAAACCGGCCGGCGCCGACGGCTACACCCGCTACGAGGTGATCGGCTGGTACCTGCGCGGCGGCGGCACGGCGGTATCCGTCTCGGACCGAAACGCGCCCGACGCCGAATGGTTCGGCTCGCCGCCGCAGCTCGTCCGCGAAGTCCGCGGCGCCGACGCCGAAGCGGTGATCGCGAGGCTGCCGCAGGCCGTCGCCGCGTATCCCGTACGCGGGCACCTACAGCGCGTGGCCGGGCCCCAACAGCAACACGTTCATCGCCCACCTCGGCCGCGAGCTGCCCGAGCTGCGCCTCACGCTGCCGCCGACCGCCATCGGCAAGGACTACTTTCCGCTCGGCCAGACTTCGCGCGCACGCCCAGCGGCACCGGGTTCAGGCGTCGCTGGGCGGCGTGGTCGGCGTGATCGCCGGCGGCGACGAAGGCTTCGAATTGAACGTGCTGGGGCTGGTGACCGGCGTCGACCTGCACGTGCCCGCGCTCAAGCTGCCCGGGATCGGCCGCGTGCCGGGTTGATGGTGCATCGTGGTTGGTAGCCCGGTGTTGAGCGGAGCGATACCCGGGTGGTTGCGGCAACGCAGCTCTGGCGCCCCCAAGGGCGACGACCCGGGTTTCGCTTTCGGCTCAACACCGGGCTCCGCGATCCGGGCGGCGCTGTGCGGACGAAGCAGTTACGCCGCAGCCTTCCCCTGATTGGCCACCGCCTGCATCGCCGCCTTGATCGCCTCTTCGTCGCCGAGGTAATAGTGGCGGATGGGCTTCAGGCTTTCGTCGAGCTCGTAGACGAGCGGCTGCCCGGTCGGAATGTTGAGCTCGACGATGTCGGCGTCGGGGATGTTGTCGAGATACTTCACCAGCGCGCGCAGGCTGTTGCCGTGGGCCGCGATCACCACGCTGCTGCCCGAGCGTATGGCCGGCGCGATCGTCGCGTGCCAGTACGGCAGGAAGCGCGCCACCGTGTCCTTCAGGCATTCGGTCCGGGGAAGGGCGCGCGGCTCGACGTCGGCATAGCGCGGGTCGCCGGTCGCGAGCCGGGGGTCGCCCTCGGCGAGCGCCGGCGGCGGCGTGTCGTAGGCGCGGCGCCAGATCTTCACCTGCGCCTCGCCGAACTTGGCCGCCGTCTCCGCCTTGTTGAGCCCCTGCAGCGCGCCGTAGTGGCGCTCGTTGAGGCGCCACGAATGGTGCACCGGGATCCACATGCGGTCCATTTCCTCGAGCGCGATCCAGAGCGTCTTGATCGCGCGCTTCAGCACGGAGGTGAAGGCCACGTCGAACGCGAAGCCCTCCTTCGCCAGCAGCTGCCCGGCCAGCACGGGCTTCGCGCAGGCCCTTCTCGGTGAGGCCGACGTCGGTCCAGCCGGTGAAGCGGTTCTCCTGGTTCCAGACGGATTCGCCGTGACGCAGCAGCACGATTTTCTTCATTGCAGGGATTCCATGGGAAAGGAAGGATCCGACGGGCGCCGGCGCCAGCCACCGGGCCGCGCGCGTCTATACCGTGATTCTGCCTCGAATCCTGCACTGGAATTTGACCCAACTCATGCCCACGATGTTTCGCCGTCGGGCAGCCGCTCAGGCAGATCCATCGAGGAGCCGCCGCACCGCTGCGCCGTCGGCAAGGGCGCGACGGCGCCATAGCCGGTGGTCGTCAACGCGGCCGCGGCATTGGCGTAGCGCGCGGCGGCGACGACGTCGTCGCCCGCCGCCAGCCGGGCGAGAAACGAGCCGTCGAAGCAGTCGCCCGCGCCCGTGGCGTCGATCGCCTCCACGACGAAGGGCGCGATCCGCGTGCGGCCCTCGGCGGTGGAAACCCACGCGCCCTCCTTGCCCAGCTTGAGGACCACGCTGCCCGCACCCGCGCGATGGCACCAGTCGAGGATCGCCGCCGGATCGTCGAGTCCCGCGATGGCGCGGACGTCGTCGATGCTGGGCAGGAAATAGTCGGCGAGAGGTATCGTCGCGGCGATCACCGCGCTCGCGCGCTCCAGCGTCCACAGCTTCAACCGCAGATTCGGATCGTAGGCGACGCGCACGCCCGCCGCGCGGGCCACACGGATCGCGTGGAACACCGTGTCGGTCGCCGATGCGCTGATCGCCTGGCTGATCCCCGACGCGTGGAGGTAACGCGCCTGCCGCACGAGCGCCTCGGGCACGTCCGCCGGCTGCATGCGGCTCGCCGCGGAGCCGGCGCGCATGTAGCTGAAGGCGTGTCCCTGAGGCCCGTGCCGGACGAAGTAGATGCCGGTGGGCGCCGCGGAATCGATGCCGACCCCTGAGGTGTCGATGCCTTCGCCCCGCCACAGGTCGAGGCACATGCGTCCGAACTCGTCGTCGCCGAGCTTGGTGACGTAGGCGCCCCGCGCGCCTTGCCGCACCGCGGCGATCAGCGCGTTGGACGTGTCGCCGCCGAAGCCCTGCAGATACGTCCGGCCGCCGGCCTCGCGCGTCTGGTTGAACTCGACCATCGCCTCGCCGATGGCGACGATGTCGACCATGCGCGTTCTCCCTCGATTCAATGCCGGCAAGCCCGCGCCGATGGCACCGGCGCCTCCCCGGGTGAGGCGAGCGCGGCGAGCTTCGGGGGCTCTCCCCGACGTCCGTGGCCAAGCGCGCACGGCGCCCCGCCAGAATGCGTGAAGACGCCGCCTCGCGCAACCTCCGGCCGCAGCCGGGTCGCCGCCGCCGGCACGCCCGCCCGCCGGGAGCGCGATTTTTGGTTACTATCTCGCCATGATCACTCGACTGTTTTCCCGACCGGCCCTGCACGAGCACGCGGAGGCGTCGCAGCGGCTGCTCGGCGTGGCGGAATTGGCACCCGACGACGCGGAGCTCGCGCGGCTCGTGGCCACCGACCCCGCGCCGGAAGTGCGCAGCGCTGCCGCCGCGCGCTGCGCAGATCTCGCCGCGCTCTCCTCCGCCTGGCACGCCGAGACCGACGGCGCGGTGCGCGCCGCCGCTCGCGGCCGCGCTCGCCAGCGTGCTTGCCGATACGGCCGACAGCGGCGCCGCGCGCGCCTTCCTCGACGCGCAGCCGTGCACCGATGCGATGCGCGCGGACGTCGCCCGCCGCGCGGCAGATCCCGAACGCCGCCGCGCGGCCGTCGCCGGCATCCGCGATGAAGACACGCTGATCGAGCTGGCGCTCGCCGCCGGCCACGCCGAGACGCGGATGGCGGCGGCGGAACGCGTGCAGACGCCGGAGGGCCTGCGCCGGCTCGCCGACGCGGCCAAGAACCGGGACCACGGCGTCGCCCGCCACGCGCGACAGCGCGTCGACGCGATCGACGATCGCCGCAGCCAGGCTGAGCGGGCCGATGCGATCCTGGACGCAGCTCGAGGCGCTGGCAGACAAGCCCGGCCCGATCCTGACGGCGGTGGTCGAGTTGAACCGCCGCTGGCAGGCGCTCGACATGACGGGCGACGCCGCCCGCGCTCGCCCGCTGCGAGGCGGCGCGCGCGCAGCTGCAGGCGCGCTTCGATCGCGAGCACGAAGAGCAGCGCACGCGCGCGCGCTTCGATCGCAGCGTGCGCGAGTGGCTGGCGGCGCTCGGCCCGCCCGCGACCTCCGATGCGCTGGCCGCGCTGCGCGGGGAGCTCGCCGCGCTGCGCGCCGACGCGCAGGGGTACGGCGACGACGCCGCCGTGTCGCGGCTCGACGAAGCCGAGGGCCGCCTGCTGCTCTGGGAGCAGGAGATGCGCGCCGTCGCCGACGCCGAGGCGCTGGTCGTGGAAGCCGAGCAGCTCGCCGCCGACACCTCGATCGATCACGCCAAGCTGCCGGACCGCTGGCAGGCGCTCGACCGCTCGATTCGCACGCCCGCGCTCACGCGGCGCTTCGAAGCGGCGCTGATGGTGATCGAGCAGCGCCGCCTCGCGCAGATCCACGCCGCGCGAGCAGCAGACGAGCGCGGCGCGGCAACGCGTACACGCGCTGCTGCACACGGCCGAGCAGGCGCTCGCCGCCGGACAGCTGCAGGCGGCGCGCGCAGCTACCGACGAGATCAAGGTCCACAAGGCCGATGCGGGCTGCTGCCGAAGCCGACCGTGCAGCGCCTCGGCCGCCTGCTGCAGCAGCTGACGGAACTGGAGCGGTGGGAATCGTTCGGCCAGCAGAACGCCCGCGTCCAGCTGTGCGAGCGCGCGGAAGCCGTGGCCGCGCAGTTCCCGGAGGCGGCGCAGCTCGCGCGCGAGGTGCAGAAGCTGCGCGCCGAATGGAAGGCGCTCGACCAGCAGCACGCCGGGGTGCCCAAGGCGTTGTGGGAGCGCTTCGACCACGCCTGCGAGAAGGCGTACGCGCCCGCCGCGCGGCATTTCGCGGAAGTGGCCGCGCAACGCAAGCAGGCGCGCAAGCAGCGCGACGATTTCATCGCCGCGGCCGCCGTTCACGCGCCGACGCTGCTGACCGAGTCGCCCGACTGGCGCGCGATCGAGCGCTGGCTGCGCGAGACCGATCAAGCCTGGCGCGAGGGCGGCCTCGGCAGCGTGGAGCCGGACACCTGGAAGAAGCTCGACGCGCGCCTGAAGGCCGCGCTCGCCCCGCTGCGCGATGCGCTGGGCGCCGCGCGCGACAAGGCGAAGCTCACGCGCCAGCAGCTGATCGACGAGGCCACGGCGCTGGTGCCGAAGGCGATGGACCGCGACGCACCGTCGCAGGTGAAGGCGATCCAGGCGCGGTGGCAGGAGCACGCGAAGACGATGACGCTCGCGCAGCGCGACGAGCGCGCGCTGTGGGAGCAGTTTCGCGCGGCCTGCGATGCCGTGTTCAGCGCGCGCGAAGCGAAGCGCAAGGAAGCCGACGGGCGCAAGGGCGAGAGCCGGCGCGCGCTGGAGGCGATCTGCGCGGAGCTCGAGCAGCTCGCGCGCGCGACGGACAAGGACGACCAGGAACTGCGGCGCGCGCTGCGCGAGCTGCAGGAACAGTGGAAGAAGGCGAGCGGCGGCAGCGAGCCCGGCATGCAGGCCCTCGAGTCGCGCTTCCGCAATGCGCGGTCCGCGGTCGACGCGACGCTGGCTGCGCGCGCCCGGTCGCGCGAAGCCGCGGTGTGGCAGACCCTGGCCGCCAAGGAACGGCTGTGCGAGGGCCTCGATGCCCTCGTGCGATCGGGCGCGTCGCCCGAGGACGCCGCGGCGCGCGTCGCGCGCAGCGCTCGAGCAATGGACGGCCCTGCCGGCGCTGCCGGAAGCGTGGGAGAAGAAGATGGCCGCCCGGCGCGACGCCGCGGGCCGCGCATTGGCCGAGCCCGCCGCGGCCGCCGATTACGCCGCGCGGATCGAGCGCGGCACGCTGTCGCGGCGCGAGAGGCTGCTCGAGCTCGAAATGGCGCTGGGCCTCGACAGTCCCGCGGAGTTCCAGGCGCAGCGGCTCGCGCTGCAGGTCCAGCAGCTGCGCAACCGCTTCCAGGACGCGACCAAGGTCACCGCCCTGACGCCGGGCGATCGCCTGCTGGCCTGGTGCGCCGAGCCGGGCGTGGCCGACGAGCCCGACCGGCAGCGCGCGACACGGGTGCTGGTCGCGATTGAGCGGCTGCGCTGAACGGGCGTCCCCGGGTTTCGCTTTCGCTGAACCCGGGCTACGGACTTCGGCTACCGCAGCGAAAAGTCGACGCGGTTCGGCTTCCCGCCGTCCTTGATGCCCTCCGCGCCCTGCTTCGGCGCGAGCAGGAAGACGCGCGCATCGGCGATCCCGCCGCTTGCCTCGATCGCGTCCTTCACCGCCTGCGCGCGGGCGAGGGCCAGCTGCCGCAGCGCCTCGTCACCCGCCGGCGCGCTCTTCAGCAGCAGCGCCTCCATCTCCGCGGCGGAAGCGCCCGCTCGAGCCCGACGGCGTTGCGCGGCTTGTCGAGTTTCGCGTCCTTGTACGCCGCCTCGAGGTAGCGCGGATACTCGGCCGGCTCCACGACCAGCGCATCCGGCGCGGAGGCCTCGCCCCCTGCCGCGGCGAGGGCCTTGCGCTTCTGCGCGATCACCAGCCGCTGCAGGTGCGCCGCGCGCAGCCCATCGGCATCGGTGGCGGGGTCGGCGCGGCCGGTGATCTCGAGCTTCAACTGCGGCCGGTCGGCGAGCGCCTTGCCGAGCGTGCCGATCTTCGACGCGGCGGCGGGCGTGATCTCCGCGCGGCCCGGCGCGAACTCGACGAACGCATACTGTTCGCCGCCGCCGCCGAACACGGCGCCGATCAGCGCGAAGGGCGCCGTCACGACTTTCGTCAGCAGGTTCACGATCACGCGCACGATCAGGCCGCCGACGCTGAACTCCGGGTCGTCGAGCGACCCGGCGATCGGCAGCTGGATGTCGATGATGCCTCTGCGATCCTTGAGCAGCGCGACGGCGAGCTGCACCGGCAGCTTGGTCGCGGTCGGGCTGTCGACCCGCTCGCCGAACGTGAGCTGGTCGAGCACCAGCTTGTTCTCGGCGGCGAGCCTGCGATTCTCGACCTTGTAATGCACGTCGAACGAGAACTTCCCCTTGTCGATCCGATAGCCCGCGTACTTCGCCGCGTACGGCGACAGCGGCGGCAGCTCGATGTCGCTCGCCTTGCCGGTGAGATCGAGGTCGAGCTCGGCCGCGAACGGATTGATGCGCCCGCGGATCTCCACCGGCGCGGTGTGCTCGACATGCGCGGCGATCTCGACCTCGCCGGGCTGCTGCGCGGACATCGCCGACACCCGGCCGGCGACGTCGGTGAGGTTGGCCGAGTAGTTGGGCTTGATGAAGAAGTCGCTGTATTGGACGCTGCCCTTGGTCATCGCGATGCGCCCGATGACCACCGGCAGTCCGCCGCCTTCGACCGGCAACGCAGTCTTCACCGCGGCGCCGGGCACCGCGCCGGGCGGGCTGCCCGGCGCCGTTGACGACGGTCCACCCGCTCCGCCGCCCGCTGCCGCCACGTCCGGCAGCAGGAGTTGCGTGAGGTTGAGCGTGCCGTCCGCGTACACGATCACGCGGGCGAAGAAGTCGTCGAGCGCCACCGCGCCGATGCCGAGCTTCCACGGCGTCGACGTCGTGTCGACGCCGGTGAGCGCCAGCGTCTTCCATTTGAGCAGGTCTGACGACGTGGGCTTGTCGAGCGACGCGAAGTCGGCGATGCCGAGGTCGCCGGCGAACGACGCGCGCACGTCGCCGGCATCGGCCACGGCGAAGCCGAGCGTGCCCTTCGCCGACGCCGTGCCTGCGGTCACCGTCGCGTTGATGCGCGGGTCGAAATACGGCTGCAGCGGCGGCAGCGCGATGCCCTGCGCGTCGATGCGCAAGGTCGCGGCGACCGGGTTGGTGCCGAACGGGCCGTTCGCGGCGAGCCGCCCGCCGCTCCCCACCCGCGTGCGCAGGTCCAGCGTTCCGCGCTTGTCGCGCCCGTTCGAATAGTTTTCCGCGCGCACATCGAGGTCCGTGAAGCGCAGCGCCACGGGCGTCGCGGGCACCCGGTCCTCGACGTCGATGGTGCAGCGCTGCAGGTCCACCTTGCCGATCGTCAGCTGCCAGTTCGGTTCGGCGCCGGGCACGGCGCTCGTCGCGACACTCGCCGCCGGGCCGGCCGCGGCGCCCGAGGCGGCCGCGCCTGCCGTCGTGCCCGCCGGCGCCGCGCCAGGCGCAGCCCCACCTGTAGCGCGACTGGTCCGCAACAGCCGCGCCCAGTTGAACCCGCCGTCGGCATCCCGGCGCACCCGCGCAACGGCCTGCCGGCCCGCGAGCTGCCCGATGGCGACCGTGCGCCGGTCGACGTCGACCGCGACGCCGGTGGCCGTCACCTCCGGCACGCGCCACAACGGCTCGCGCTCGCCGGGGAAGAGCAGGCGCAGGTCGTGGAGCTTCGCGTCCCCGTCCGCCAGCGTGATCGCCGCCGATCCGCCGGCGCCGGCGACGACGCCCAGCGTCGCCGCGAGATCGAGCCTGCCGTCGCCCACTTCCAGATCCAGCGCGCTCGCGTAATACGGATAGAGCCGGCGCAGATGCAGCCCGGCGATGGCGAACTTTCCCTGCACGCTGACCGGCACCAGCGTGACGTCGACCTCGCCGTCGATCGTCGCGCCGAGGTCGGTCTTGAGCGACAGCGCCACCCGCCCCTTGTCCGCGGCCTCGCTCCCGAGGTTCGTCGCCGTGAGCGCGACATCGGTGAGCGCGGCCTTGAACACCGGCGCCGTCGATGCGTCCTGCAGGCGCGCGGTGCCGCCCTCGACCCTTGCCTCGGCGACGCGCACGCGCCACGGCCGCTCGGCCGGCGCGCCCCTGGCGTCCGGCGGCGGCGTCGTCGCGACGGGGACGAGGTTCCCCGCCTCGAACGTCCCGTCGGCGCGGCGGCGCAGATCGATCTCGGGCCCCGTGGCGACCACGCGCGACACCTCGATCACCCGCGTGAACGCGTCGAGCTTTTCGAGCGTCAGCCGCAGGTCCGGCAGCGCCAGCAGCGCCTCGCCGTCGAGCCCGCGCACGTCGAGCTTGGCGATGCGGACATCCCCGGACAGGCGCAGCGCGCGCGTTGCCGCATCGCCGCCGACGAAGGTGAGCTTGAGGCGCGTCGTCAGCTCGCCGGACGCCACCCGCGCCCTGATCGGCAACGGCACGTAGTCGAGGTACGTCGGCAACACCAGCGCGTCGACGTCGATGGCGAGGCTCGCCTGCTGGCTCTGCGCGAACGGCGTCGTCTCGCCGGTCAGCGCCAGCGGCGTGCCGTTGACGCGCGCCGCCAGCACCGGCGCCACCTTCACGTCGGTGTCGTAGGGCAGGCTGGACAGGAACGGCACGCCGACGGTGAGTCGGTCGATCACATGCCGGCGCCTGGCCGGCTGGTCGTCGAGGCTGACGAGCCCGTCCGAGACCTCGATGTTGTTGAGCGAGAACGCAGGCGGCGGCCCCGGCGGCGCGGCGAGGCGGGCGTCGATCAGGTCCTGGATGTTGTAGCTGCCGTCGGCGTTGCGGACGAGATGCAGCTGCGGCGCGTTCACGCGCAGCGCATCGATCACCGGCGCGCGGTGCCACAGCGACGCCGCGGACACGTTGGCGACCAGCCCGGCGATCGTCAGCAGCGGCGTATCGGCATCGCGGTTGCGAACGACGATGCCGTCGATCGTCGCCTCGAGCTTGAACGGATTGAACGCGACGCGCTCGATCGTGGTCGTGCGCCCGAGCGCGGCGGTGAGCGCCGCTTCGAGCCTGCCCTTCACCAGCGGCGGAACGACGAAGTATCCGGCGATCACGAACAGCCCGACGAGCCCGGCGGCCAGCACCGCGGCGCGGCGCGCGATCCGCGCGCGTCGGCCGCGGGCGGCGCCCGGCGACGCAGCAGGCGCTGCGGGCGGTGCGGATTCCGGTGGCATCACCTCATCCCTCGGCAGCGTCCGCTGCGGACTGCTTGAGCTGGCGCGCCGCCGACGCGTAACCACCCGCCGCGCCGTCGACGAAATGGAAATGGTCACCGGCCGAGATCGACGGCACGATGCAGGTCATGATGGCCGCGGACTGCCGGTGCACGCCGAACTTCAGGATGCCGGCGGCGTCGGCCTCGCGCAGGCGCGCCTCGATGCGGTCGGCGAGGCCCGGCGTGCAGTCGAGCGTCATCCGCAAATTGTCGTCGTACTTGCGGAAATCGGAATTCTCGACAACCTGCCGGCGATAGGTGGCCGGGTCGAAGCCGCCCACGCGCACGCCGAGGCGCATCACGACGTACGCGAGCAGCGTGGCGAGCGCCACCCGCAGCCGTGCAACCCAGCGCCGCTCGCCGCGCCGGCGCGACGCGCGCGCTTCGAGCTCGAGACCCGGCGGCGGCCAACCGACGCCCGGCGCGCCGTCCGGGACCGGCCGCGTCAGCTCGGGATTGCCTTCGAGGTCGGCCAGCAGCGCTTCGACCCGCCGGCGGAACGCGGGATCGCCCTGGCGCACCGGCGCCACGACGAGCGAGAGCATCACCCCGCGCGTGGCCGGCATGTCGTTCCAGCGGCAGGACAGCCCCGTGAGGTCGGGTTGCGTGCCGGGCGCCGCGGCAGCCACCGCGTAGCGGCCCGCCTTCATCGCCTGGTCGAGCCATGCCAGCCCGCCGCCGGAGAACATCGCGTACGAGACGTTGCGCGAGGGAGCGTAGCGCGCCACCGTGACGTCGCAGCCGTTGCTGCGCACCTCCGCCACGGGCGCGAGCGCGGCGCGCAGCGTGAGGTCGAGCTCGTCGCGCACCCACGCGGCGGTTGCCGCGAGGGCGTCGCGCACCGCCGCTTCGTCGCCGTCGCGCACGGCAAAGCTCGCGCCGTCGCCGCCGAACACGAAGGGGAACGGCCGGCCGTGCAGCGCGTTCGACACCGCGGCGATCACCGACGCGCCTGCCGTGTTGACCGCCTTGTACCGGCCGTCGCCGATCGCCCGCGTCGAGCCCACGACGTCGGTGACGCCCAGCAGCCAGCCGTCGGGCAGCGGCCGGTACTTCGCCGGATCCAGGATCCCGGAAAACCCCTCGAACACCGGCAGGCGGGCGTAGAAGTCGGCGTCGCCAGTCGCGGCGTGCGCTCCTGTTGCGATGCTCGTGGCGGCGGCTGTCATGGCACGAGTGCAGGGCGAGCGTCCGGTCGCGGCAAAATTCCGAACCCCTTGGCCGCGCTCACCGCAGCGGCACGGCGAATCCGCGCGCGACGCCGGGCCGCGCCATCATCGCGTGGTACCAGCGCTCGACGTGCGGAAAATCGTGCAGGTCGACCTGGTGCCGCTCGTGCCGCCACGCCCAGCCGAGGATCGCGAAATCGGCGATCGAGACGTCGTCGGCGAAGAACGCCTGCGCGGCGAGCCGCCGGTCCATGACGCCGTAGAGCCGGCGCGTCTCCTTCGAGTAGCGCGCGAGCCCATAGCGGCGGTCGTGCTCGTTCTCGACCTGCCGGAAATGGTGAACCTGCCCGGGTATGGGGCCGAAGCCGCCCTGCTGGAACATCAGCCACTCCAGCACCGGGACGCGCGCGGCGAGGCTGCGCGGCCAGAACCTGCCGGTCTTCTCGCCGAGGTAGATCAGGATCGCGCCGGATTCGAACACGCTGATGGGCCGGCCCTCCGGACCGTCGGGATCGAGGATCGCGGGAATCTTGGCGTTCGGGCTGATCTTGAGGAATTCGGGATCGAACTGCTCATCCTTGCCGATGTTGACCACGCGCACCACGTAGGGCAGCGCCATCTCCTCCAGCGCGACGCTGATCTTGCGGCCGTTGGGTGTGTCGAAAGCGTAGAGCTCGATCGGCATGGCGTGTCCTGCCCGTTGACCATCGCGCGCGGCGTCAGGGAATCGCGTGCAGCGCGTCCGCCATGATGCCACTTGCCGCGAGCCGGGCAAGGTCCTCGGGCCGGTCGACGTCCCACGACGGGGCAAGCTCGCGCCAGCGCAGGCCCGCCGCACGCAGGCGCTCCCGCGACGCCTGCATCACACTGTCGCCGCCCCAGGCGATGCCGTCGAAGAGCGTCGCCACGGGCCGCGCGAGGCCGACCAGCACGTAGCCGCCGTCCTCGGCCGGCACCAGGACGGCGTCGTCGCCTGCCTGCAGCGCCACGGCCGCGGCGCGCAGCGCGGCGACGTCCAGCGCCGGGCAGTCGGTGCCGATCAGCAACACCGGCTGCCCGGGGCAGAGCACGGTGAACGCGTGCAGCATGCGCGCGCCGAGGTCGGGACCGCGCTGCGGCGCCAGCTCGACGCCGAAATCGTCGCGGCAGGCGGTGAAGACCGGATCCTCGCAGTCGGGCGTGCACCACAGCGACACCGGACCCAGGGCGGCCTCGGTCGCGGTGCGCACGGCGCGGCGGATGAATGCCGCCTGCAGGCGCGCCGCACCCATGGCGCCGAGGCTCGGTATCAGCCGCGTCTTGGCTACGCCCGGCACCGGCGCGCGCGCGAAGACCGCCACCGCGGGGCGTCGCGCCCGCGGCTCAGCGTCCGCGCGCGCCGTCGCCATACGCCGCCGCCAGCCGCGCCGGATCGCGCCCGAGGAAATAGGCAAGCCGCAGCCGCCACATCAGCACGACGACGCGCAGCACGCCGCGCGACTCCCAGCGGCGGCCGGAGGTGACGACCCGCTCGCGCAGGCAGAGCGGGCGCCCCAGGCGGTTCAGCCGGCGCGACAGCGCGATGTCCTCCATCAGCGCGATGTCCGGGAATCCGCCGACCGCCCTGAAGGCGTCACGGCGCACGAAAAGCGCCTGGTCGCCCGTCGCGATTCCCGAGAGCCGCGACCGCAGATTCATGCACCACGCGACGACCGGCAGCAGCGGGTGCCGGCCGGCGATGGCGACATCGAAGCGCCCCCACGCCGGCGCGCCGTCGGCCAGCACGCGCGCCGCCAGCGTGTCGGCGGACCCGGGGAGCCGCGTGTCGGCGTGGAGGAACAGCAGCACGTCTCCGCGCGCCTGCGCGGCGCCGGCGTTCATCTGTCGTGCGCGCCCGCGCGGCGCCGTAACGACCGCATCGACGTGCGATGCGGCGAGCGCGACCGTGGCGTCGCCGCTCCCCCCGTCGGCGAGGATCACCTCGACCCCGCGCCCGCGCAGCGGCTGCAGCGCGGCGAGGTGGGTGGCGATGCCCGCGGCTTCGTTCAGCGCGGGCACGACGATGGAAAGCACCGTCACTTGAGCCGCCATGCGTGATAGCGCGCGGCGACGCGCAGCAGGCCGGCCGGCGCGTGGTTGCGCTTCCACACGCCCGCCGCGTACTTGCTCGCTTCCGCCAGCGTCGGGTAGACGTGGATCGTACCGAGGATGCGATTGAGGCCGATGCCGTTCTTCATCGCCATGACGAACTCCGCGATGAGGTCGCCGGCGTGCTCGCCGACGATGGCCGCCCCGAGAATCCTGTCCTTGCCCGGCACCGTCAGCACCTTGACCACCCCGTGCGCCTCGCCGTCGGTGATCGCGCGGTCCAACTCGTCGATCGCGTACGTCGTGACCTCGTAGTCGACGCCGCGCTCCTTCGCCTCGGTCTCGTTGAGGCCGACCCGCGCGACCTCGGGATCGGTGAACGTCGCCCACGGGATCACCGAATAGTCGACACGGAAGCGCCGGAAGCGGCCGAACAGCGCATTGACCGCGGCATACCACGCCTGATGCGCGGCGGTGTGCGTGAACTGGTAGGGCCCGGCGACGTCGCCGCAGGCGTAGATGTTGGGATAGACCGTCTCCAGGAACTCGTTGGTCTCCACGGTGCGCGCGGGGGTGGTCGCGATGCCGAGCTCCTCCAGCCCGTACCCGGCCGTGTTGGCGACGCGGCCGACCGCGCACAGCAGCGCATCGAACGCAATGCGGACTTCGCTGCCGCCGTGAGCAGCCACCAGCACCTTCTCGCCGTCCACCCTGAGGAAGCGCTTCGCTTCGTGGCCGACGAGGACGTCGATGCCCTCGGCGCGAAAGCGGGCGGCCACCCGCTCGGCGATGTCGGGGTCCTCGCGCGCCATGAGCCGCGGCAGCATCTCCACCTGCGTGACCTTCGAGCCGAAGCGCGCGAAGCACTGCGCCAGCTCGCAGCCGATCGGCCCGCCGCCGAGGACGACCAGGCGCCGCGGCAGCTCGCGCAGCGCCCACAGGTTCTCCGAGGTGAGGCAGCCCATGTCCTCGATGCCGGGGATCGGCGGCACCACCGGCCGCGCGCCGGCGGCGATCACGATGGCGCGCGTCGTGAGCGTCGTGACGCCGGTGGCGGTGGTGACGGCGACCGTCCACGGCGAGGTGATCTTCGCCTCGCCCGCGAGGCACTCGACGCCCAGCGCCGTGTAACGCTCGATCGAATCGTGCGGTTCGACCGTGCGCACGATCCGCTGCACGCGCTCCATCACCGCGGCGAAGTCGACGCTCGCGCTGGCCGGCCCCAGTCCGAACTCCCCGGCGCGCCTCATCTGCGCGGCGAGCTTCGCCGACCGGATCAGCGCCTTCGACGGCACGCAGCCGGTGTTGAGGCAGTCGCCGCCCATCCGCTCGCGCTCCACCAGCGTCACGCGCGCCTTCACCGCGGCCGCGATGTACGCCGTCACGAGCCCTGCGGAGCCGGCGCCGATGACGACCAGGTTGCGGTCGAACTGCCGCGGCCGCGGCCACTTCGCGTAAACGCGCCGCGCCCGGATCCCGCCGACGATCCTGCGCGCCAGCAGCGGGAACACGCCCAGCAGCGCAAAGGAGACGAACAGCGTCGGCGAGAGGATTCCCCGCAGCGACGTGACCTGCCCCAGCTCGGTGCCCGCGTTCACGAACACGATCGTCGCCGGCAGCATGCCGATCTGGCTCACCCAGTAGAACGTCCGCGCCGGGATCGCGGTCAAACCCATCGCCAGATTGACGAGAAAGAACGGGAACGCCGGCACCAGGCGCAGCGTGAAGAGGTAGAAGGCGCCCTCTTTCGCGATGCCCGCGTCGACCGCCCGCAAGCGGTCCGCGAACCGCGCCGCGACCGCGTCGCGGAAGAGGAAACGCGCGGCCAGGAACGCGAGCGTGGCGCCGATCGTCGACGCGAAGGACACGAGCAGCGTGCCCCAGACCAGGCCGAACACCGCGCCGCCCGCGAGTGTCAGCACCGCGGCGCCGGGCAGCGACAGGCCGGTCATCGCGACGTAGAGCAGCGCATAGGCGGCCGCCGCCAGCAGCGGATGGGCGTCGCGGTAGGCCTCCACCGCGGCCTGCCTCGACTTGATCGCATCGAGCGTGACGAAGCGCTGGAGGTCGAACGCGACGAACGCGGCGACGGCGAGGCCGATCGCCAGCAGTACCAGCACCTGCGTGCGCTTCAAGCCCAACGCGGCCCCTCGGGCGCCGCCGGGGCGCCATCCCGGTCGGCCATGCGGCGAAGCCTCCGTCGCACCGGACGCGCGCGCGGCCCGCTCACGCGGCCAACGCGCCGCCGCAGCTGCTGCCCTGCCCGGCCGTGCAGCCGTAACAGTGGTCGGCCACGCGGATCGGCCGCCCGGCGAGGGCGGCGGCATCGACCTGCGACAGGTGCGTGCGCGGCCGCGCGCCGTCCGCAGAGGTGCAGGCCCAGCATCTGGTTGAAGTCGCAGTCGTAGACGTAGCCCTGCCAGTCGACGGAGAGCACGCTGCGGCACATCACGGTCTCGAGATTCGCCGCCCTGTGCGCGCTGCGCAACAGCGCCACGTAGCTGCCGAATCCGCCCTTGGACACCAGCGCGCTGCCGAAGCGCTGGATCGGCATGTTGGCGAGGGCGTACAGGCGGTTGAACGTGATGCCGTAGCGGCGGCGCAGTTCCCGCTTGTAGTCCGCCTCGAGTCCGGACTGCGCCGGGGGCAGCGCCGGGCCCTGCGGGTTGTAGACCAGGTTGAGCACCCGGCCCGTGCCCTCGACGCCGTACCCCAGCGCATTGAGCCGCGCGAGACCTTCGAGGCTCGCGGCGAACACGCCCTTGCCCCGCTGCCGGTCGACGTTGTCCTCCAGGTAGCAGGGCAGCGACGCGACGACCTCGACGCCGTTCGCCGCGAGGAACGCCGCGAGGTCCTCCTGCCCCGGCTCGACCAGGATCGTGAGGTTGCAGCGGTCGATCACGCGCGTTCCGAGCGCCCGCGCGCGCGCCACGATTTCCCGGAACTGCGGGTGCAGCTCGGGCGCGCCGCCGGTCAGATCGAGCGCGGCGATGCCGCTGCGGCGCACGAAGGCGAGCACGTCCTCGACCGTGGCCGCGGACATCTCCTCGGTGCGCTTCGGGCCGGCGGCCACGTGGCAATGCGTGCAGGACTGATTGCAGCGGTAGGTCAGGTTGACCTGCAGCGTCTCGATGCTGCGCCGGCGGATCGGCGGGAAGTCGGTCGAGCGCAGCAGGGGAAGGGTGGCGTGCATGGGTCGGTTCCGGGCGGTGTAGCAAGTCTACAATGCCGCCCGCCGGAGGACGCACGCGCAACGTAGCCCGGATGCGCGATTGGCTCGCGTCACCGAATCGGGTACTCTGGCCCCGCCGCCATGACCCACCCCATCGACCGCTTCCTGTCCGACCACTACCGGCGCACGGACGTGCAGGCGCTGACGCAGCACCTGATCGGCGCCGGGACGTTCCGCTTTCCCACGCTCGCGAGCGGACTGTTCTCGGCCGCCGCGGTCGAGGCGAAGGAGCTCGAGTACACGGGCTACCAGAACGTCTGGGTGCGCGACAACATCCACATCGCCCACCACTTCCACGTGCTGGGCGAGCACGGCAAGGCGGCGAGCGCCGTCGCGGCGATCACCCGCTTCCTGCACACGCAGCGGCGCAAGGTGGACGACATCGTCGCCGGCCGCGCCGACCCCGGCAACGTCATGCTGCGCCCCCACGTGCGCTTCGACGGCGACCGCCTGGCCGAGGTGCCCGAGCGCTGGGCGCACGCGCAGAACGATGCGCTCGGCGCCTGGATGTGGCTGCTGACGCTGCTCGCGCGGGCCGGGCATTTCGCACCTTCCGCCGGGGACCTCGACCTCGTCGCCGCGTTCGTCCGCTACTTCGCGGCGATCCGCTTCTGGGAGGACGAGGACAGCGGCCATTGGGAGGAGTCGCGCAAGATCGAGGCCTCGAGCATCGGCATCGCCACCGCCGGGCTCGCCGCCGTGCGCGACTACTGGGCGGCGCTGGCCAGCGACGACGCCGTCCCGGCAGCGACCCGCGCCGCGATCGACGAGACGCACGCGCTGGCGGCGCAGCTCGCCGACCGCGGACACGCCGCGCTCGACGCGATCCTGCCCGGCGAATGCGCCCAGGAAGCGCCGGGCAAGCGGCGGCGCTACGACGCCGCGCTGCTGTTCCTCGTCTATCCGGTGCGCGTGGCGAGCGACGCGATGGCCGACACGATCGTCGCCGACGTCGTGGCCAACCTGTCGGGACCGCACGGCGTCCGCCGCTACCTCGGCGACTCCTACTGGTGCGCCGACTACAAGACCCTGCTCGACGCCGGCAACCGGACCGTGGACGTGAGCGACGACATGTCGGCGCGCGACCGCCTGCTGCGGCCGGGCGGTGAAGCGCAGTGGTGCATCTTCGACCCGATCCTGTCGGTGATCCACGGCTTGCGCTACCGCAGCACCGGCGACGCCGCGGCGCTGGCCCTGCAGCATCACCACCTCAATCGCAGCCTCTCGCAGCTGACCGGGGACGGTACGCCATTCCCGCCGCTGCGCTGCCCGGAGTCGTACTACTGCGAGAACGGCCGCTACGTTCCCAACGACATCACGCCGTTGCTGTGGACCCAGGCCAACCTGCGCCTCGCCCTTCACCACATGGAACAGAGCCTCGACGGCTGAGCGGCGGCTCCCGCGCGCGAGACGCGCATCCCCGCCGCCGGGATCGCGGGCGCGTCGGGAAGCGGATCGAGCCACAGCAGTTCGCCGGCTGCCGGCGCCCGGCCGCCTCGCCCTGCCTGCGACAGCGAGCTGCCGCCGACGATGGCGCAGGGGCTGCGCGCCAGTCCGCCCTCGTCGAGATAGTCCACGGGCAGCGCGCTCAGGCTGCCGATGATGTCCACCGCCGGCGTCGAGATGCGGATCTCGCCGCTCACGCCCGTGGGCGCCGCCGCCTGGATCACGTTGAAGCCGAACACCCCCGGCGCGGGCGCATAGGGCGTCTCGCCGCCGATGAACACCGTGCCTCCGCTCGGCAGCAGCGTCCCCACGTCGATGTTGACGTTGCCGCCGCTCGCGTCCTTGGCCGCGGTGTTGGCCTGGATGAATCCGGTCTGCATGATCAGGATCGGCGTGGCCAGGCTGATGTCCCCGCCGTTGCCCCGCTGGCCGGAGACGGACGTCGTGATCTGCGCATTCTGCATCACGAGCAGGCCGTCCCCGGTCACGGCAATGCTGCCGCCGTTGCCGTCGCGCGCGCTGGTCGAGATGCGCGCCCCGCTCATGGTCATCTCCGGGCCGAAGTTGACGGCGATGTTGCTCGCCGCCACGTTGCCCGACGAGGCCGCCGTGATCTGTCCGGTGTTCTCGAGCGTGATGTAGGGCGCGGTCACGGTCAGCGACGTGGGCGTGAGGCTCCCGGGCTTGGCGACGATCGCGTCGTTGCGGATCGAGAACTGCGCGCCGCCGGAGAGCGTGATGCTCTCGCTCGCCTGGACGCTCACCGTGCCCGTCTGGCCCGACGAGCCCCGCTCCGCGACGGCGCCGATGATGCCGCCGGAATCGCCGGTCAACGTCCCCGCGTTGACGCGGACCGAACCCGCGCGTCCCGACGTCGACGTGTTGGAAGTGATGCCCGCGCCGTTGCGGATCGACAGCGTGCCGGTGGCCGTCACGTCGACGCTGCCCGCGTTGCCGCTGCCTTCGTTGGCCTGGCTGGCGATCCCCGTATCGGCGATGCTGTTGCGGCCGTCGACGACGATGTCCTGTGCGGTGACCCTGACCGTGCCGGCCTGCCCGGCGGAAAACGTGCTGGTGCTGATCACGCCCCCGTTGACGACGGAGAGCTTGCCGCCCACGTTCACGTTCACGCTGCCCGCGTTGCCGTTGCCGCGTCCGGACCGGCTGGCGATACCGGTCGCCGTGTCGTCACCCTGGCGATCGATGGTGACCTCGCCGGCGGTCACCGTGACCGTGCCCGCGTCGCCCGACGAATCGGTGTTGGAATTGATCGTGCCTCCGCTGGCGATCGACAGCGTCCCCGCGGTCACGTTCACCGTGCCCGCCCGTCCGGGCGAACGCGTGCTCGTGTCGATCGCGCCCCCGTTCAGGATGGTCAGCTTGCCGGCCGTGGCGACGTCGATGTTGCCCGCGTTGCCGGTGCTCGTCCGGTTGGCGGAGCTGAAGATCCCGGTGGCGGCCTCGCGCCCCGCGCCGTCGATCGTCAACGTGCCGGCGTTGACCCTGACCACGCCCGCGTTCCCCTCCGAAAACGTGTCGGAAAGGATCTGGCCGCCGCTGCGCAGCGCGAGCTCGCGCGCGACGGTGACGTCGACCGTCCCGGCGTTGCCGGTGCTGCCGTTGGCCGAGCTGGAGATTCCCGTCAGTATCTGGCTCGACTGCCCGTCGATGACGAGGTCGCCGGCAACCACCTTGACCGTGCCCGCCTGCCCCGACGTGAGCGTGCTGGTGATGATGCCTCCGCCGTTGACGATCGCGAGCTTGCCGTCGACGTTCACCTCGACGTTGCCCGCGTCGCCCGTCCCGTCGAGCGCGACGCTGGCGATGGCCGTCGCCGCCGCGCCGCCCCCGGCGTTGATCGTCAGGCTGCCGGCGTGGACCTTGACCGTGCCCCCGCGCCCGGAGGTGATGGTGCTCGAGGTGATGCCCCCGCCGTTGACGAGCGCGAGGGCCCCCTGAACGTCGACGTCGATGCTCCCGGCGTTGCCCGTCCCGTCGAGCGCGCTGCTGGAGATCCCGGTGAACACGCCCACGCCCTGCGAATCGATGGTCATGTTGCCCGCGGTGACCTTGATCACGCCGGCGGCCCCCGCGTCCAGCGTGTTGGAATCGATCAGGCCGCCGCGCAGGATCGACAGCGTACCCGCGGACACCTTGATCGTGCCCGCCCCTCCCGCCGAGAAGGTGCCCGAATCGATGCTGCCGCCGTTCACGAGCGACAGCGTCCCCGTCGCCGTCACGTCGATGTCGCCCGCGCGGCCGCTGCTGCGGTTGAAGGACGACGTGAAGATGCCGGTCGGATTCGACGTGGCCGCGCCGTCGATCGTCAGGTCCCGGGTCGTGACCGCGACCACGCCGGCGTTGCCGGACGAGAAGGTGTTCGACACGATCTCGCCGCCGCGCACGATCGCGAGCTCGCGCGCGACGCTGACGTCGACGCGGCCGGCGTTGCCCGTGCCGCCGCTGGTCGAGCTCGATATCCCGGTGAACGAGGGGCTCGCCTCGCCGTCGATCAGCATGGCGCCGGCGGACACCTTGACGGTGCCTGCATTGCCCGCCGAGAACGTGTTCGAGCTCATCACGCCGCCGTTGATCAGCGCCACCGCCCCCGCGGACACGGTGACGGTGCCGGCCGGCCCGGGCGAGCCGGTGCTGCTGTCGATGCGTCCGCGATTGACGAGCGCCAGCGTGCCGGTGGTCGTCACGTCGATCGCGCCCGAATTGCCGGCGCGGCTGCCGACGGCCGACGTGAATATCCCGGTCGGCGAGGCGCTGCCGTCGCCGTCGATGGTCAGCGCGCCGGCGGAGACCTTGATCGGGCCCGCGTTCCCCGGTGTCGTCGTGTCCGAGAGGATGAGGCCGCCGCGCTGGATCTGCACGTCCCCGGTGGCGACCACGTCGACGCTCCCGGCATTCCCGGTGCCCGCCCGCGCCCGGCTGGTGATGCCGGTGACCACGCCGGTGCCTTCGCCGTCGAGGATGATGGAGCCCGCGCTCACCTTGACCGCGCTCGCGCTCCCCGACGACGACGTGTTGGAGCCGATCGAGCCGCCGCCGGCCGCGACCAGCGAGCCGGCCGCGACGGTGACCGCGCCGGCCCGTCCCGCGGCAAAGGTGTCCGACGAGATCACGCCCCGGTTGAGCACCGTCAGCGTGCCATCGACGGCGACCGCGATGCTGCCCGCGTTGCCGCTGCTGCCCGGATTGGTCTCGCTCAGGATGCCGGTGACGTTGGTCGTGTCGCCGCGGTCGATGTACAGCTCGCCGGCCCTCACCTTCGTCGGCCCCGTGCTTCCCGCGGCGGACACCTCGGAGAAGATCGCGCCGCCGTTGACGAGAAAGAGCGCACCCGTGGCGCTCACTTCCACGCCCGACGTGCCGCCGGTGCCGGCCCTGCCCCGGCTCGTGATCCCGGTCACGTCGTCGACGCCCGAACCGTCGACGAGGATGTCGCTGGCGCTCACCTTGACCGCGCCGGCGCGCCCGGACGACTCGGTGGCCGTGCCGATGGTTGCGCCGCCGGTGACCTGCAGCGTCCTGCCCACCGCCACGTCGACGCTTCCGGAATCGCCGCCGCTGCCGGCCCGCGCGTTGCTGCCGATCGCGCTCGACTGCACGGCCATGTCGGCCGCCGTCACCTTGATCGCGCCGCCCTGCCCGGCCGCGTAGGTGTCGGTGAGGACCACCGCCCCGTTCAGCGGCCGCGAACGTGCCGGCCGCGTTGATCGTCACGCTGCCCGCGCTGCCGGTCGCCGGCGTCAGCGCGAGGCTCACGACGCCGGTGAGCGCGGTGCCGTTGCCGCCGCCGTCGATCACCACGTTGCCGCCCCCGAGCGTGATGTCGCCTGCCTTGAGGCTGCCGTTGGTCGACGAGAACAGCACGCCGCGCTCGCGGATGCCGAGGTTGCCCGTCGCGCGCGGCAGCGGGCCCGTCAGGGGAATCTCCTTCGCGCCGGCACCCGCGGCAACCGCGCGGATCTCGCCGCCGCCCGTGACCACCTGCGCGTTGCCGATCTCGAGGTCGCCGGCGACGAGGCTGATCGGTTGGCCGGCGCCGGTCGACGCCGTCTGCAGGACCGCGCCGTCCTTCAGCGCGATCGTCGCGCGCGCCGGACCGAGGAACCCGAACGCTTCGGGCGCCGCGCTCGACAGCGTGCTCACGATGTTCGGATCGGCGTAGAAGTTGCCGTCCGGGAACTTGAGGTAGCCGGCGGTGCTTGCGTGGAACGCGGCGGGCACCTCGATCTGCGCGCCGCGGCCGAAGACCACGCCCGCGGGATTGATGAAGAAGAAATTCGGCGCCGCATTCGCGGCGTCGAGCCGGACGAGCCCGTTGATCTGCGACGCGGTTCCACCGGTGACGCGGCTCACCACGTTGGCGAGGCCGGGCGTCGTGGTCGTGAACGTGGCCGACTGGGAGGCGCCGACGTTGAACACCTGGAAGCTGTGGAACAGGTTGTTGCCCGACAGCCTGCCCAGCGTTTCGACGATCAGGAAGTTCGGGCCCGCCAGCGCGACCGCGGGCCCGCCCAGCGTGCCGTCGGTGCGGATCTGGGCGTGCACGTCCGCGCTCGCACCGCAAGCCAACGCCGCCGCCAGCGCCAGCATCCGCCGGGCACGGCGGTGGTCGGCGGGAGACGTCCCGATGCGGTCGATGTCGTAGTCTAGCTCCGGCATGCCGTCGTCTTGGGTCTTGCGTCGCCGCTCGTCGGGCGAGGCGCAGCGATGAATATAATCGAAATCGGCGTGCGCGCGGCCGCTTCGGCAGGCTGCTCGGGGGGGGCGTCGGTCCGTAGCAGGTCGCCGGCAGCAGGCGGCAATGTGCCGCGCCCGACCTGCGACAGCGAACTGCCGCCGACGATCGCGCAGGGACTGCGGCCCAATCCACCGGCATCGAGGAACTGCGCCGGCAGGCCGGTCAGGCTCCCCGTGATGTCCAGCACCGGCGTCGAGATGCGGATCGATCCGCTCACGCCCGTCGGCGCCGCCGCCTGGATCACGTTGAAGCCGAACAGGCCCGGAGCGAATGCATACGGCGTCGGCCCGCCGACGAACAGCGTACCGCCGCTGGGCAGCAGCGTGCCGGCCTCGATGTTGACGTTGCCGCCGCTCGCGTCCGTGGCGGCGGTGTTGGCCTGGACGAAGCCGGACTGCATGACCAGGATCGGCGTCGCGATGGAGATGTCACCGCCGTTGCCTGTGGTGCCGGCCACCGACGTCGTGATCTGCCCGTTCTGCAGGACCAGCACGTCGGTGCCGGCCACCCGAATGCTGCCGCCGTTGCCATCGTTCGCGCTCGTCGAGATGCGCGCGTTGCTCACCGTCATCTGCGGGCCGAAGTCGACCTTGATGTTGCTGGCAGCCACGTTGCCCGACGACGCCGCATTGATCTGTCCGCTGTTCGTCAGCGTGACGTACGCGGCGCCCACGCTGAGCAGCGTGGGTGTGAGCAGGTTCGGATTGGCGACCGTCGCGCCATTGCGGATCGACAGCGAAGCGCCGTTGGTCAGCATGATCGCGTCGGTGGCCTGGACGCTCACGGTTCCGGTCTGCCCCGACGAGTTGGGCGTTGCCACAGCGCCGACAAAACCGTTGCTGTCGCCGGAGAGTGTGCCCGCAGTCACTCGTACCGTGCCCGCCTGCCCTGACGAGCCTGTACTGGAGCTGATGACTCCCCCATTGACGAATGCCAGTGTCCCGCGGGCGGTGACGTCGACGCTGCCGGCGTTTCCGGTGCCGAAAACCGCCTGACTGGTTATCCCCGTGAAGCCCGAATTCCCCATGCCGTCAATGACGATTTCACCTGCCGCCACCTTGACCGTGCCCGCCTGGCCCGAGGAAAAGGTGCTGGTGTCGATCCGTCCGCCGTCGACCATCGACAGCGTGCCGCTGGCGGCGACGTCGACGCTGCCTGCGTTACCGGTGGCGGACGTGGAGGCTCGACTGAATATCCCCGTGAAGCCCGAGTTCCGCTGGCCATCAATGACGATATCGGCGGCTATCACGGTCACCGCGCCCGCATTGCCCGAAGATGCATCGGTATTGGAACCAATCGTGCCGGCACTGGCCATCGACAGCGTCCCCGCGATCACCTTGACGGTACCAGCACGTCCCGATGAGAAGGTGCTGGAATCGATCGTTCCGCCGTTGACGATCGACAGCATGCCGCTGGCGCTGACGTCGACGCTGCCGGCGTTACCGGCGCCAGAACGGGGTTGACTGATTATCCCCGTGAACTCCTTGCCCCCCTGACCGTCGATGACGATATCACCGGCCATCACCGTCACGGCACCGGCGTTTCCAGAAAAATAGGTATTGGAACTGATGGTGCTGTCACTGGCCACTAAGAGGGCCCCCGCGGTCACCTTGACGGCGCCCCCATTTAGCGAAAATTCCGTGCTGGAACTGATCGCGCCTCCACTGGCCATCGACAGCCGCGACCCGGTCACCTCGACCGTGCCCGCCTGTCCCAATGAAAAATAGGTGCTGGTGCTGATCTTTCCGCCATTGACGATCGAAAGCGTATTACTGGTCGTGACGTCAACATTGCCGGTTTTGCCGGTGCCAAATGAGGATGCACTGATGATGCCCGTGAAGAACGAGCCCCCCCGACCGTCGATGTCGAGATCGCCGGCCGTCACGCTTACCGCGCCCGCATTTCCGGAAGAATCATCGGTATTGGACGCGATCGTGCCGTCGTTGGCCAGCGACAGGGTACCGGCAGTCACTTTGACCGCGCCCGCATTTCCCGATGAAAAGGTGCCGGAATCGATCGTTCCGCCGTTGACGATCGACAGCGCGCCCGAGGCAGAGACGGCAATGCTGCCGGCGCTACCCGTGCTGGACGGAAGCGCTCGAGTGAATATCCCCGTGACGCGCCCGCCTCCCGCACCGTCGATGACGATCTCGCCAGCGGTAACCTCGACGGCGCCAGCGTTCCCCGAACCAGAGGTGCTGGAAAAGATTTTTCCGGCATCGACGATCGACAGTCGCCCTTTTGCGCTCACAGCGACGTTGCCGGCGTCGCCCGTCCCGCCGGCGGAATCACTGGATATTCCCGTAAGGCCCTGGCGGCCCTGACCATCGATGACGATGTCGCCAGCGGTAACCTTGACGGTGCCCGCGTTCCCAGCACTGAACGTGCTGGAATCAATCTGGCCCCCCTTGACCACGGAGAGGGTTCCCGTGGCATTGATCGTCACGCTACCGGCGTTGCCCGTCGCCGGTTGCCCCGCTTCGCTGGCCAGCCCGGTGAACGTGTCGACATTCCCGCCATCGATCAGGACACTGCCGGCAGCGACCAGGACGTCGCCTGCTTTGGTGGCGCCGCTCGACCTCGAATACAGGTAGCCCCCGTTGACAATGCCGAGGTTGCCGAACGCATTGGGGAGCACGCCGGTCAGCCCAACCTCCTGCGCGGCCGATCCGACCGCAATCGCCCGCATGTCGCCGCCGCCGGTCTGCGCGTGCGCGCCATTGATCTCGATATCCCCCGCCACGATGCTGATCGGCTGATCGGCGTCGGGCGAAGCCGTCTGCAGAAACGCACCCTCCTTGATCGTGATCGCGGCGCGCGTGGTCCCGAGGAACCCGAACGCCTCGGGCGCCGCGCTCGACAGCGTGCTCACCACATTGGGATCGGCGTAGAACTTGCCGTCTGGAAACTTGATGTAGTTGCCCGTGCTGACGTGAAAGCCGGCCGGGACATTGATCTCGGCACCCTTGCCGAAAACGACACCGGCCGGGTTGATGAAGAAGAAATTCGGAGCCGCGTTGGTGGACGCGAGATTGATCTGCCCATTGATCTGCGACGCACTCCCGCCGGTCACCCGGCTCACCACGTTGGCGAGTCCGGGCGTCGTGGTCGCGAACGTGGCCGACTCGCCGCTGCCCACGTTGAACACCAGGAAGCTGTGGTACAGGTTGCTGCCCGCCAGCCGGCCCAGCGCCTCGCTGATCTGGAAACTCGGACCGGGAAGCGCCATTGCCGGACCGCCGAGCGTGCCGTCGGTGCGGATCTGCGCGGTGGCGAGCGTGCCCGAGAGCGCGATCGCGAGCGCCGTCGCCCGGCGCAAGCGCACGCCCCGATGCCGGGCGCCCCCGCGGGTCACAGCCAGTTTCCGATCAGCACGAACGGCGCCCAGTAGAAGGGCTGCGCGTATTCCTTGGTGTTCATGATCTCGAGCTGCGCCTCGCGCAGCGCCTGCACCTTCGACACCTGGCCCGACCGCAGGCCGTTGTAGAAGCTCTCCATCACCGTGCGCGCCGCATGGTCGTCGACCGGCCACAGCGTGCCCAGCACGCTCTTGGCGCGCGCCTTGATCGCCGCGCCCGAGATGCCGAGCGGCGAGCGGTCGTCGCCTTCGGCGGTCTCGCAGGCCGACAGGCTCAACAGCTCGACGGGATTGTTCTGGAATTTCTCGGAGCGCAGCACCGATTGCAGGCCGTCGAGCGTGAGGAAGTCGTCGTAGGCCATGATGTAGCTGGTGCTGGCCGTGCCGCCGAACACGCCGTGCGAGGCGATGTGGACGATCTGGTAGGTTCCGGTGCCCGCTTCGCCGCGGAACTTCTCGACGGTGAACGTCTCGTTCAACAGCGACTTGCTGCGCAGGATGCCGCCGACCGCGTCGACCTCCTCCTTGACGCTCGGCAGTGCGAGCGCCTCCTTCAGCGCCGCGTTGCGCTGCACCGGGTTCTCGCCGGCGGGGGGGATCCCGCGCACGAGCCGCGAGCGCGTGGAACGCAGCGACCGACTGTCGGCCGGCTTGGCCACGCCGCGCGCTTCCTCGGCGGAGCCGATGATCTGCTTGACGGTGTCGTCGTCGAGCTTCGCGACCACCGGCCCCGGCTCCGACATCCCCGCGACCAGCGACTGCAGGGTCCGCTTGCCGGGCGCGCTGTTGGTCATCGTCATCCCGATGACCGTGCCGGTCGCGTACTTCTCCAGGACGAACTGCCGTCCGTCGTGCAGCGCGTCCACCGGGATCAGGCGCAGGACGCCATCGGGCACGAAGATCAGCGTGTCGATCGGGTACTGCGCGAACGTCGGCTCGAAGGGCCGGATCAGCCAGTCGTAGAGCTGCCCCGCGGGCGCGAGGTAGTCGGCGGTGCCGTTGCGCAGGATCTCGGCAAAGGAGCGGGCGGTCTGCTGCACGGTCTTCGCGCTCACCTTGACGCTGCGCCGCACGAGGCCGGACCCGGTCTGCAGCAGGAGCTCCACCCGATCCGGGAGAATGACCGGATACAGGATGGCGGTCTTTGCGGCGAGCGCCTGATCGCGGGCGTGGTGCGTCGATTCGACGGCGCAGCGGTCGCCGAGAAAATCCTGCATCTCGGTCTGCTTGATCAGCTCGACGATGGCGACGGTGCGCCGCAGGCGCGCGCCCTGCAGCTCGCCGCCCTGGCGATCGGCCGCCTGCAGCAGGAGGTCGACGAGCCCGAGGTAGATCGGCCCCAGCGTCGTCTGGAACGACGACCGGCCGTCTTCGTAGTCGATCGGGATGTCCTGCCGCACCACTTCGATCTGGTCGACCGCGCGCTCGTAGGCCGCCAGCGCGAGATCATCCTGGCCGGCCGCGCGCAGCAGCCGCCCCTGGCGCCATTCGAGGTTGATCACCAGTTCCGCCGCGCTGTTCGGCGCGAGCGAACGCGTCACCGCCAGCGCCTGGCGGGTGAGATGCAGCGCGTCGTCCGCCCGCCCCCGATCCTCGTAGAGCTGCGCCAGCGCGTCGAGGGCTTCGGCCTGCGCGCGGCTGTCGCCGGCAGGAGCGAGCAGGCGGCGCGCCTGCTCGAGGCTGCGGTACGCCAACGGGACGCCAGGGGCACCGAGCGCGCTCGCCTGGATGCCGAGGTTGAGCGCCAGCCGCGCCTTCGCCGGCGCATCGGGAAGCGCGGCCAACGCAGGGTAGAGCGCCTCGAGCCGCGCGAGCCGCTGCTTCTCGGGCGCGAGGCGCGCCAGGTTGAGATCGATCATCAACCTCGCGTCCGGCTTGTCGCCGGCGAGCCCGCGCGCCTCGGCGTAGTAGCGCTCGGCGTCCTGCTGGCGCTTGCGCAGCACCGCGAGGTTGCCGAGGTCGGCGGCGTAGCGGGCGCGCGCGGCGCCGGTCGATGCGTCGTAGGCCAGCTTCAGCTGCAAGTCGGCTTCGTCGTAGCGGCGCGTCTGCACGAGCGCGGACCCGAGCTCGCCCGCGGCGCGGGCCTTCTCCGCCGGGGTGACCGCGGCGCGCTGCGCGGCCTCCAGGCTTTCGAGCGCCAGCGTGAGGTTGCCCTGCGCGCGCAGCGCGGCGCCTTCGGCGAGGGCGGCGCTCCAGGTCGGGTTGCCTTGGGCGAAGGCGGATGAACCGGCGATCAACACCGACAGTGCCACTGCGGCCAGCGCCCGACCACGCACGCGGCCCTGCTGCCCATGCGTCCGCATCGGGGCACGTTGGAGGAAATCGCTGACGCTGCGCATGTTCATGGCGTTTCGCGCCTGTTCGGCGCCTCCTGCGGGACCGGTGCAGCGTGGCAACACCCCGACTGCACGCGCGGCCGTGCCGGGCGCCCTCCGGAGAATTGAATGCCTGCCGCTACGATGTATCATGCCCGCCAGTCGCGCGCAATTCGGCCATGCAACACGGCAATGCCACACGAGGATGCTCCCACGGCGCGCTATGCTACCCCTTTCCAATCGCGTTCGGACGACGGCCAATGGTTCAGCCATGCATCTGCTGCAGGTAGCGTTGGCCGTCCTCGCGCTGTGCGCGGGATTGCCGGCGCTCGCCGCGGACGCCGTCGACGACCCGCTCAACAAGCGCGAGCCGGCGCGGCCCGGCTTTCTCCCACCTGCGCCGGCGCCGCCGTTCACGCTGCCGCCGGTGGAGCGCAAGCCGCTGCCGGTGGACACCGCCGCGCAGGACCGGAAGTTCGTCGAGAAGATCACCTTCCGCGGCAACACGGCGATTCCGACGGCGGAGCTCGACGCCGTCGCCGCGCCGTACCGCGGCCGCCTCGTCGGCGCCGCCGAGGTCGAGGAGCTGCGCCAGGCGCTGACCCGGCACTACATCGAGCAGGGCTACATCAATTCCGGCGCGCTGCTCGAGCCCGGCGCGCCCGAGCGCACGCTCGCCTTCCAGATCGTCGAAGGCAGGATCACCTCGGTCCGGCTGCGCGGCATGGACAGCCTCGACGAGGCGTACGTGAGCGAGCGCCTGTTGCGCCCCGGCGACGGCCCCGCCAACATCGACGTGCTGCGCGAGCGCTTCCAGATGCTGCTCTCCGATCCGCTGATCGGCCGCATGAACGCGAAGCTGCTGCCCGGCGACAAGCCGGGCGAGGCCATCCTCGACATCGAGGTCGTGCGCGCCCGCCCGTACCAGGTGACCGCGTACTACAACAACTACCACTCGCCGGCGATCGGCTCGGATTTCGTCGGCGTCGCGCTGTCGATGGCCAACCTCACCGGCCGCGGCGACCGGCTCGACCTGTCGTACCAGGACTCGGTGGAATCGTCGTCGGGGGGATGGGGCAGCGTGGCGTGGACCGTGCCCCTCAACTACTCGGGCACCAGCTTCAACGTGCAGGCGCAGCACATCAAGTCCGCGGTCGTCGAGTATCCGCTCGACACGCTCAACATTCGCAGCACGCTCGACATCGTCGACGTCGGCCTCGCGCAGACGGTGTTCGAGACGCTGCGCCAGCGCTTCGCGGTCGGCGTGAACGGGCTCTGGCGGCAGAACAGCACCACGCTGCTGGGCGAGCCCTTCTCCTTCGTCCCGGCGCAGGACGACGGCACGACCAAGGCCGCGACGCTGCGCCTGTGGCAGGAGTACGCCTACCGGCTGGAGAACCAGGTGCTGGCGCTGCGCTCGTCGTTCAACTTCGTCCACAACAACCTGCGCACGGTCGAGGGGGCCCCCCGGCGCCGCATCCCGACACCAACTACTGGTACTGGCTGGGCCAGGCGCAATACGCGCGGCAGGTGATGGACAACGGCGCGCAGGTGGTGCTGCGGGGCACCGTGCAGGCGACCGGCGACCGCCTGCTGCCGCTCGACCTCATCCCCACCGGCGGCATCTACACCGTGCGCGGCTACCGCGAGAACCAGATAGTCCGCGACACCGGCGAGGTGTTCAACGCCGAGTTCCACTATCCGCTGCTGCAGGAGCCGCGGCACGGCGTCGGCGCCTCGATCTTTCCGTTCTTCGACTGGGGCAAGGGCAGGAACCAGGGCGAGGCCGGGACGATCCTGTCGTCGTACGGCCTGGGCGCGCGCCTCACCTGGAAAGGCGTGCAGGTCGACGTGTCGAAGGCCTGGCGCCTCATCCACCCCGGCATCCTCGACAGCCTGAGCGGCAACCTGCAGGACCGCGGCATCAATTTCCAGGTCACCTGCAGCTTCTTCGGCTTCTGAACCGCCGGGCCGGGCCGCGGGCAGGCGGTGCGCCTGCTACCGGGAAGCCGGTCGTGCCGTGTCGCGCCACGCGCTGGGGGCGGTGCTCGCCCAGCGCCGGAACGCCCGCGTAAACGCGCTCGCATTGGCGTAGTTCAGCGCCGCCGCGATCTCCGCCATCGACGCCCTCGAGCTCGAGAGCAGCTGGCGGGCAAGGTCGAAGCGCGTTTCGTCGACGAGGCCCTCGTAGGTCGCGCCGTCGGCGGCGAGCCGCCGATGCAGCGTGCGCCGGCTCATCGCCAGACGGCCCGCGACGCCGTCGCTGGAGCACTCGCCCGCCAGCAGCTGCGTGCGGATCACGGTGCGCACGCGGTCCGGGAAATCCGCGCTGCGCCGCGCCTCGAGCGCCGCGATCGCGGTTTCGAGGATCCGGCGCAGGTTCGGGTCCGCGCCCTGGAGCCGGTGGTCGAGCCAGCGCTCGGGGAAAAGCAGCGCGTTGCGCTCGGCGCCGAAGCGCACCGGCGCGCCGACGATCCGCCGGTACGGCGCCGCATCCTTCGGTTTCGCGTGCGTGAGCTGCATCTCGATCGGCACCCAGTCCGCGCCGCACATCAGCCGCAGGATGGAGAGCCCGATGCCCATGCCGCAGTCGGCGATCGCATCGCCTCCCACCATCTGCGGTTCGCGGATGGCATAGGCGAGCACCGCCACGCCGCGCTCCACCGCCAGGCTGGCCACACCGCCGAGCTCCTGGTGGTGCAGGTACGCCGTCAGGTCGAGCAGCGCGGCGCGGACGTCGCGCGAGTGCTGCACCAGGTGCCCGACGACGCCCAGCGCGCTGACCCCTTCTTCCGAGCCGACGAGCAGCCCGAAATGCGGGCAGCGCGCGGCAAGCGCGCACTCGGCGAAGAAGCGACCGGCGCGCGAGAACGGGACCGCGTTCTCCGGGTCGTCGAGCTGGCGCAGGTCGAAGTCCGCGCGCGCCGCGACCGCGGCGGCATCCACCCCGAGTTCGGACAGCAAACGCGGAGCCGACTGCAGCGCCGTCGCCAATACCCAGCCGTCACGCAAGGGAGGCGTCGGAGCGGCATGCTGCTGTGTCCCGGGCATCGTGAAAATATTAGCGTCTATGGCACGAAATGATAATGCATAGTCTCGCAATGGTAAACACGAGTCTCCGCTGCCTCTAAAGTACGCTCCCACGCGCCCCGCCCCACGTCAGGCGCCCCAGCGAGGAGAAGTGTCATCATGATTCCACTACAGGACGAAGTCAGCCTGCCGTCGGCGGGCCTGTCCGGCTTCGAGCCGCCACTCACCGACGAAATGCTCGCGGTGCAGGCGACCGCCCACGGCTTCGCCAAGGACGTGCTGCGGCCGATCGGGCGCGAGCTCGACAAGATGTCCGCCGCCGACGCCATCGCGCCGCAGTCGCCGTACTGGAGCGTGTTCGCGGAGGCGGCCAAGCTCGGGATCGAGCCGTCGTTCTTCACGCAGTTCGATCCCCAAACCGCCGTCAAGCTGGAGTCGCTGGTCGGCGAGGAGATGGGCTGGGGCGACGCCGGCCTCGCCATCTCGCTCGGCGCGGCGACGTTCCCGCTGGTGATGGCCGCGTCGGCCGGCAACCAGGAACTCGTCGACCTGTGCACCGGGAAGATCGGCTGCTGGCTCATCACGCAGCCGGACCGCGGCTCGGACGTGCAGGTGTTCTACCCCGAGGACTGGCCCGCGGGCGCGCCCGGCAACAAGGGCAACGTCACGGCGCGGGTCACCGACACCGAGATCATCCTCAACGGCCAGTGCTCGGCGTGGGTGTCCAACGGCGCCGTGGCGCAGACCGCGCTGTGCTACATCGCCGCCGACTACGGCAACGGCTACGTCGGCAAGGACGGCGCGATCAACGGGCTGTCGTGCATCGTCCCGCTCGACCTCGCCGGCGTGTCGCGCGGCAAGCCGCTCGAGAAGATCGGCCAGCGCGCACTGCCGCAGGGCGAGATCTACTTCGACAACGTGCGCGTGCCGAAGCGCTTCGGCATCGCCTTCCAGGACACCTATTACGGCAACATGGCCTCCGCGTGGTCGTACGCCGGCACGCACATGTGCCAGACCTTCGTCGGCACGGCGCGCGCGGCGTTCGAGCACGCGCTCGCGTACGCGCACGAGCGCCGGCAGGGCGGCGCCCCGATCATCGCGCACCAGCTCACGCGCTGGCGGCTGGGCGACATGGCGCGCCGCGTCGAGATGGCGCGCGCCATCGCCCGTCGCTCGCTGGAATACGCCCGGCTGTCGCCGCACGGTCACCCGTACGTCACGGCGCAGGCGAAGGTGAGCGTCACCGAGGAAGCGATGAAGGTCGTGCACGAGGCCCTGCAGCTCTTCGGCGGCAACGGCACCACCCGCGAATACCCGATGGAGAAGCTCTTCCGCGACACCCGCGCGGCGCTGATCGAGGACGGCGAGAACTACATGCTGACGATGCGTCTCGGCGTGCTGCTCGCCCGCCTTTACGAAGACGGCTGGGCGCAGGGCTGATCGCAGCCCCGCGCACTCCCGACCCCAGGAACCCAACGAGAGGATCGTACAAAATGGCCAAGCACCCCGTCGTCGTCTATGGCGCCAGCGGCTACACCGGCATGCTGATCATGGACTGGCTGATCGACCAGAACATTCCCTTCACCGCGGTCGCGCGCAGCGCCGCAGCGCACGAAGGAAATGATGGCGCAGCGCGTCGTGCGGCTGGAATCCGCCACCTACGAGATCATCGAGTGCGAGCACGAGGTCGGCGCGCTGACGAAGGCCTTCAAGGGCGCCAAGGTGGTGTGCAACACCGTGGGCCCCTTCGTCAACTTCGGCCTCGTCGGCGTCGAGGCGGCGCTGAAGGCGGGCTGCCACCACCTGGACACCACCGGCGAGCAGAGCTACATGTTCGCGGCGCGCGAGCGCTTCGGCAAGGCGTACGCCGAAGCCGGCCTGCTGTGCGCGCCGTCGACCTCGTACATGTACACGCTCTCCGAGATCGCCGCCGAGCTGGCGCTGGAGACCCCGGGGGTGGACATGCTCGAGACCGCTACGCTGTGCCGGGGCCCGATGCAGGGCTCGGGCGTGACCGTCGGCTCGACCGCGTCGATCTTCGAGCTCTATCGCTACCCGGCGCAAGTACCTCTGGGACAACCAGCTCATCGACCACCCGGCCAACGCGTCCTACGACGTATCGGCGCCGGAGTTCCTGACCCCGGTGTTCTGCCTGCCGTGGGGCGGCACGGCGCTGCCGGTGTTCTACGAGCGCGATCCGCGGGTGCGCTACTGCCGCTCGCTGGTCGGCTTCTACGACAACCCGGCGATGCGCATGGTGCACCAGCTGGGCAGCAAGTGGGAGGCCGAGTACAAGCACCTGCCCAAGGAGCACCAGGACGCGGTGATCGCGCAGATCGTGCAGGGGGCCACGCCGTCGATGCCGCCGCGCGAGCGCACGACGATGAACCGCTCGGTGGACTTCGCGATCGGCCGCGGCCAGCTTGCCGGCGTGCGCGCGGTCGTGCACAGCGTCACGCCCTACATCACCACCGGCGCGCTGCAGGCGGCGGCGGCGATCAAGCTGCTCGACGGCGAGACGAACAAGGTCGGCTTCGCCTCGGCGTGCCAGGCGTTCGGCCACCGCTACCTGCTCGGCTTCCTGGAGCAGCGCGGGCTTGCGCGAGCACACGTGGTGGCCACTGACCCGGCAGCCGGAGCGCTGCCATGGCAATGATCGACTTCTTCGACCAGGGGTGGAGCAGCAACCCCGACGGCGCCGCCTACATCATGGACGAGCGCAGCTACACGTTCGACGAGATCGGCGCGCTGTCCTGCCGCATCGCCAACGGCCTGATCGCGGCCGGCTTCGGGCGCGGCGGCAAGGCGGCGGTGCTGGCCGCCAACGATCCGCTGGCCTGGACCTGCACGCTCGGCCTGTGGCGCGCCGGCATGGCCTGGATCCCGGTCAATCCCAGGAGCTCGGCCGAGGACAACCTCTACATCCTCGACGCCTTCGACTGCGACGCGGTGTTCTACCAGAAGCTGTTCGCGCCGATGGTCGACGCGCTGCGGCCGCGGCTGCCGCGGGTGCGGCTGTGGGTGTGCATCGACGACGATCGCGCGGACGCGCCGGCGCTCGCGACCTGGGTCCGGGACCAGCCGGCCACCCGGCCCGACGTCGCTTACGAGATGGACGACGTGGCGGCGCTGATGGCCACCGGCGGCACCACCGGCATGCCCAAGGGGGTGATGAACACCCACCGCAGCCTGCAGACCTTCGTCGCCAACTACATGATCGCCATCCGCTACCGCGCGGACGAGCGCCCGGTCAACCTGATGGCGGCGCCGATGACGCACACCGCCGGGCGTGCTGTCGATGCCCTGCACGGCGCGCGGCGGCACCGTGGTGATCCTGGGCAAGCCCGATCCGGCGGCGCTGCTGGGCGCGATCGCCAAGCACCGCGTGACCGAGTTCTTCCTGCCGCCCACGGTGATCTACCGCCTGCTCGACATCCCCGTCATCGACGCAGTGCGACTTCTCGTCGCTGCGCTACCTCATGTACGGCGCGGCGCCGATGTCGGTGGAGAAGCTGAAGAAGGCGATCACGGTGTTCGGCCCGGTGATGACCGGCGGCTACGGGCAGACCGAGGCGCCGGCGTCGATCTCGTACCTGAGGCCGGAGGAGCATTTCGTCGACGGCCAGCTGGCCCCCGACGAGCGCCTCTCGTCGGTCGGGCGGCCCAATCCGCTGGTCCGCGTCGGCCATCCTCGACGACCGCAATGCCGAGGTGGCGCCGGGTGCGACCGGCGAGATCTGCGTGCGCGGCGACCTGGTGATGAAGGGCTACTACAAGCAGCCGGACAAGACCGCCGAGACGATCTCGACGGCTGGCTGCACACCGGCGACGTCGGGCATCTGGACGCCGAAGGCTACCTGCACATCACCGACCGCAAGAAGGACATGATCATCAGCGGCGGCTTCAACGTCTACCCGAGCGAGGTCGAGCAGGTGTCTGGGTCGCATCCGGCGGTGCAGGACTGCGCCGTGATCGGCGTGCCCGACGACAAGTGGGGCGAGGCGGTGAAGGCGGTGGTCGAGCTCAATGCCGGCAAGAGCGTGACGGCCGAGGAGCTGATCGCGCTGTGCAAGGAGAAGCTCGGCAGCGTCAAGGCGCCCAAGAGCGTGGACTTCATCGCGGCGCTGCCGCGCAGCGCGGCGGGCAAGGTGCTCAAGAAGGACCTGCGCCAGACCTACTGGACGGACAAGCAGCGCAAGATCTGAGGCAAACTCTGCGCGCAGGTCGTAGCCCGGCGTTGAGCCGAAGGCGAAACCCGGGTGGCCGGGGCAATGGGCACGATTGCCCCGGGTTTCGCTGCGCTCAACGCCGGGCTACGCGATACCCTGCGCGGCGCGAGTCTGCAACGCCACTTTCGAGGAGGGCATCGGATGAACATCTATCGCGGCAAGGTCGCCGTCATCACCGGCGCGGGGTCGGGCATCGGGCGCGCGCTGGCCGTGCAACTGGCCGGGCACGGGGCGCGCCTGGCGCTCTCCGACATCAACCAGCAAACCCTGGCCGAGACCGCGAAGCTCTGCGGCAGCGCGGAGGTGCGCAGCTACGCGCTCGACGTCTCCTCGCGCGAGCAGGTGTTCGCCCATGCCGCCCAGGTCCAGCGGGATTTCGGCGCCGCGCACTTCCTCTTCAACAATGCCGGGGTCACGCTGTTCGCGACGATCGAGGAGGCCACCATCGAGGAAATCGAGTGGCAGATCGGGATCAACCTCTGGGGGGTGATCTACAGCACCAAGGCGTTCCTGCCGCTGATGCTGGCGCAGCGCGAGGGCCACATCGTCAACCTGTCGAGCGTCTTCGGCCTGATCGGCGGACAGGCGCAGGGGCCCTACAACATCACCAAGTTCGGCGTCCGCGGCCTGACCGAATGCCTGTGGCGGGAGCTGCAGGGCACCGGCGTGACGGCGACCAACGTGCATCCGGGCGGCATCAGGACCAGCATCGGCGCGAAGGGGCGCTGGGGTGTGAACGCCGGCGCCAAGACGAGGGAGATGCACGGGCTCCTCGACAAGATCCTGGTCACCCCGCCCGAGGTGTGCGCAGGCGACATCCTCCGCGGCGTCGCGCGCGGCAAGAAGCGCATCCTGACGGGCAACGGCGCCCGCTCGATCGCATTCCTCTCGCGGCTGCTGCCGGTGCGCCACGTTCCCATCCTCAAGGCGCTGATGGGCGCGTAGGCGCGCCGCGGTGCCGCGGCCCGTCCGGGCGGCGCGCAACGAACGAACCCGACAAAGGAACCCCCTCATGGGCAACGTCTATGTCGCCGGCACGGCGATGACCGTATTCGGGCGCCACCTGGAGCGCTCGCTCGACGACCTGGCGGGCGAAGCGCTCCAGGGCGCCCTGAAGGACGCCGGTTGCGCGATCGGCGACCTCGGCAGCGCGTTCTACGCGGGGATGACCAACGGCCCGCTGCAGGGCCAGATCTCGATCCCCGGGCAGGTCGTGTTCAGCAAGATCGGCATCGAGGGCATCCCGGTCTTCAACGTCGAGAACGCCTGCGCATCCGGCAGCTCGGCGTTCAACCTGGCGGTGCAGAGCGTGCGGGCCGGCGGCTGCGACGTCGCGCTGGCGCTCGGCGCGGAGAAGATGAACATCCCCGACAAGGTCAAGGCGATGGCGATCTTCGAGGCCGGGTGGGACGTCTCGCGCGCCGAGGAGAATTTCAGGATGCTGGAGAAACTCGGCGAGGGCGTGGTGCCGCCCCCCGGATCGGAATCGGAGCGCCCCTACAGCCGGTTCATGGCGATCTATGCCAGCATCTGCCGCAATCACATGAAGACCTGGGGCACGACGCAAAGGCAGATCGCCGCGGTGTCGGCGAAGAACCACCGGCACTCCGTGCACAACCCCTACTCGCAGTTCAGGAAGCCGTTCACCATCGACGAGGTGCTGGCCGCCGCGCCGATCACCTATCCGCTGACGCTGCCGATGTGTGCGCCGCTGTCCGACGGCGCGGCAGCCGCGATCGTGTGCAACGAAGACGGCCTGCGCCGGATCGGCGGCGGCCGGGGTCGCGCGGTGCGCGTTGCCGCCAGCGTGATCCGCAGCTTCACCCATCGCCCCGTCGACGCGCCGGAGCGCGGCATCGGCCATCTCGCGGCGCTGGCCGCCTATGAGAAGGCCGGCCTCGGCCCCGACGACATGGACGTGGCCGAGGTGCACGACGCGTCGGCGATGGGCGAGATCATCCAGGTCGAGAATCTCGGCTTCGTCCCCTTCGGCGGCGGCGGTCCCGCCGCCCTGCGCGGCGAGTTCACCCTCGGCGGGCGCATTCCGGTCAACCCGTCGGGCGGCCTCGAATCGAAGGGGCATCCGCTGGGCGCGACCGGTCTCGGCCAGATCTTCGAGCTCGTCACGCAGCTGCGCGGCGAAGCCGGCGCCCGGCAGGTCGAGGGCGCCCGCCATGCGATCCAGGAAAACGGCGGCGGCCTGGTCGGCATCGAGGAAGGCGCGGTCGCGATCAACATCCTGTCGCGGTAGGACCCGACGGCTGCCGCGCGCAACACCGCGCGCGGGCCGGCGTCAATCGCCCTTGTCGTCGAGCGCGTAGTCGCCCGGTCCGAAGGTCCACAGCAGCAGCAGTCCGCCCATGACGGACACGTTCTTCATGAACATCAGCTGCTGCAGCATCATCTTCTCGGGCGGCGCATTCCAGAAGGCGTGGAACACCAGCGTCGCCAGCGCCGTGAACAGGAACACGACCAGCGCGATCGGGCGCGTCTTCCATCCGACCATGATCGCGGCCCCCCCTCCGAGCTCGATGAGGATCGTCAGCACCAGCAGCACGTTGGCGAACGGCAGGCCGGCGCCCGTCATCATCACGGACGTGTCGGCGAAGCCCGGAATCTTGCCGAAGCCGGCAATGACGAACATCAGCGCGAGCATGATGCGGCCGGCCAGCGCCGCGGCATTCCTTGTCATCTTCATTGCGGTCTCCCTCTGCGGTTGACTATCGGATCACGGCTTCGCCTGCAGCATCGCCGCCATCTTCCCGTGGATCAGGTTGATCGCCTTCAGCGGCCGCAGCATCACCTTGAACTCGACGATCTTCCCGTCGTCGCCCCATTTGATCATGTCGACGCCGTTCACCACGATGCCGTCGATCTCGACCAGGAACTCCAGCACGGCATCGCGCGCGCCGGCGACCTCGCGCACGTAGCGAAACGACGGGTTACCCAGGACGTGGAACGCCGCCGCGAGGTAGCGCTGCGTCAGCGCCTTGCCGACCTGCGGCGCATGCACGACCGGCGAATGGAACGTTGCATCGTCGGCCAGCAGCGCGTCGAGTGCGCGCGCATCCCGCGCGGCCGCGAGCCGGTGCCACGCGGCGAGGGTGTCGATGCCCATCATGGTTCTCCCGAAGGTGCGCAGCGAGGGCGTGCGGCCCGTCGCCGGCGGAATCGTTGGTCCGCCGCCGGGTCAGCCGTCGGCCAGCGAACGGAACATGACGTACGCGTCGACAAAGCCCTGCTCCGGGTGACGGAAGACACCCGGAAGTGTACCCACAATCGCGAAGCCGAGCTGCCGCCAGAGGCGTATCGCCCCCGCGTTGGTGGAAACGACGAAGTTGAACTGCATCGCGCGAAACCCCAGCCGGCGGGCCTCAACGAGGCAGTGCTCGCCCATGGCGCGACCCGCGCCCTGCCCGCGGGCGTCCGGCGCGACCATGAACGCCGCGTTGGCCACGTGCGCGCCCTGCCCCGGGTTGTTGGGCTTCACGATGTAGGTGCCGACGATCCTGCCGCCGCTCTCGGCGACGAAGCACCGGGCCGATGGGTGCCGCCAGTAGGCGAGCGCTTCCGCCCGCGAGGTATCCGGCGCGAAGACGTACGTGTCGCCACGCGCGACGACCGCGTGGAAGATGTCCCAGATGCCGTCGTCATCGGCGGCGGTCGCCGGACGCAGGTTCAGCGACACGGCGCGCGGCGGGTCCGGGGCATGTCGCACACGCGCCGCCGAACGCTCACTGGACTACCTTCGTGCTGCGCACTCCGGCATTCGCCCTTGGGGCGGCCCGGCGGGCTCATGGCGCGGGCAGCTCGCGACGCATCCTGACGAAGCGGATCGGCGTGCCGTCGGGCAGTTCGTCCGTGACCGATTCGATGGCCTCGAAACCGAGTGCCGTGTAGAACGGCACGCCCGGGAGCGTCGCCATCAGTTCCAGCGTCCGGAAGCCCGCCGCCCAAGCTGCCTTCGCACACTCGGCGAACAGGGCGCTTCCGACGCCGCGTCGTGCCGCCGCGGGGGCGACGAAGAATGCGCGGATGCGGGCCGGGTCGCGCTTCGGATCGAGCTGATCCTGCGCGCCGGCCGGGCGCTGGTCGCCGCCGTAGAGGGTTCGCCGGCAACTCCACCCGCCGCACCCCGCGAGCACGCCGTCCAGCCTCGCGACGAAGTAACTGCGGTCCGCGATCAGAGCCGAGTCGACGCCGAATACGTAGCGGATCGCCGCTTCGATTTCGCGGTCCGCGTAGTAGCCGCGGCTCAGCGTCCGTGCCGAGGACACGATCAGATCGGTCAGCGCCGGAACGTCCGTCACCTCCGCAGGTCGCACGTCGACACCGCTCCCCGCCTTGCTCCTCGCCATCGTGCGGCTCCCTGCGCGCGCCCGTCAGTCGGCCGCATACGACCAGGTGCGCCGGATGAGGCCGTCGATGACCTCGTACACGACGGCCACTTCGAATGGCTGCTCACGCACGCCGGAGATGCGTTCGTGATCGATGACCTTGCTGCCGAGGACCATGCGGTTCACCAGCTCGGCGCGCAGGCCGACGTTATTGAAGCGCTGCGTCGCGTAGAAGGCGGCGAACGCCTCCTTGCCGGCGATGGCGGGCTCGGACGCGGGTGGCCGAAAGGCCCGGATGTCGTCGCTGTACACCGCGAGGAAACCCGCGAGATCGCGCGCGTTGTACGCCTCGAACTGGCGCTGGACGACGGCTTCGCTGTTCACTGCGCTCCTCCCCTAGGCTTGCGCCATGCTGTGCCACCAGATGCTGCACTCGCGGCAGACGCCGTCGGCGAATTGCGCCTGCAGGACCCCGTCGAGCACCATGCGCGGCAGCGGGTCGCCCGGCTTGCGCGCGACCAGGTTGGTTCCCGTGGAGGCGGCCCAGATCCGGAACAGCTCCTCGGAGGCGACCTGGTAGGTGACGTGCCAATGCGCGATGCCGCCCGCCGCCGTCGCGGCGAGGATTTCGTAGGTCAGGCAGACGTCCTCCTGCAGCTTCACGCGCTGCCAGTACCGCGCGAGCTGCTCGTGGCCCCGCTGCTCGGCGAACGGCGTGTTGCGGTAGATGCCGTCGCGGGCGAACAGGGCGCAGAACAGGTTCTCGTCCCGGCCTTCCCACGCCGCCTTGTAGCCCTGCATGAACCCCTCGATGTTCATCCTGACCTCTGCCTCATGCGACGGGCGCCGACGAAGAACGCGCAACGCAAACGACGGCCGGCACGTCGTCAACCCGGAATATCGAGGCCCCGCTGCCGGTACGTGAGCTGCCATTCGGCAAGATCGGAGAGCATCAGGCGCGCGGCCGATTCGGCGAGCACCGCCGCGTGCGCGAAGCCGGGTGGCGGGTCCGCGTCGAGCGCCTCGCTCAGCAGCTGCAATTCCGCGGCGGCCTTGAGCGACCGGCTGGCCGCGCCGCCGAAGTCCCCGTGGACGCGAATGCCGTAGATCGCGCCGCCGAGCGCGGGCAGCGCCGCAGTGATGGCTGTGACGATCGGCGCGAGCGCCACCGCCCGGTCGTGGGCGACGAAGTATCCGGCGAGAAAGACGACGCAGGCGGCGATCGTCGCCCCGAACAACGCGTTGCCAACGCGGTGCAGGCGGTGCTCGAGCGTGTGCATGCGGTGCGCCGTCACGCCGTGATAGTCGATCTGCGGCCGCAGTTCCTGCGCCACGACCAGCGCGCCGAGTCGCCGCGCATAGCTCGCGTCGACGCGTCCGGACGGACAGCCCATCTGCCGCCACAGCGACTCCGCGTACCAGTCCGGCCAGCGCGGGGTCTGCGTGGGCATTCCCTTGTGCCGCTCGGCGGCGCGCGCGATTCCGAACAGCTTGAGGCTGCGCATCGGGCGCAGGCATTCGGCGAGGTAGCGATAGTCGAGCCATCGCCGGTGCCACTGCTGCGCCCGCCCGACGCGGGTATTGAGCACGAGCGCTCCGATGACGGCCAGCTCGGCGACGATGAACCAGAGCTTGGCCGCGGGCCAGATCAGCCCGGCGAGCGCCAGCAGCACGGCCACCGCGGCCAACGCGAAGTTAAGGACGTGGCCGCTGCGGAAGACCTGCGCGAAATGGTTGGCGAGGTTGTCGCTCCACGCACAGGCGGCCTGCAGCTCGCCCGTCGCCGCGGTGTCGCCGCCGCCCATCCCGGCGAGCGCGGCGCGAAACGGCGCCCAGTCCTGCGCGGTCGCCTCGGCGTAGGGCCGCGCGACGAACGTCGACGCGCCCAGGCGCCGGACGCCCGTGAGCGCCAGCAGCAGCGGGTACTCGATGCGCAGCCGCCGGCGGCGCTCGGTTTCGCCGAAGTACTGCGCGATGCAATCGCGCTCGATGCGATCGCCGGCGGGGAGCAGCAGCTCGCCCAGCACCCGCTCGACCGCGGCGTCGTTGCACTCGACGGACGGATGATCGCCGATCGCGTGATGCTCCATTCGCTGCCGCGCGAGGCCCGTCCAGATCACGCGCGGCGGGATGTCCGCGCCGGGCCGCACGTGGAGCACGGGAACGCTGCGTTCCAGCGCGAGAGCGACCACCGCCGCGGTGCCGCCCGGCCCCTGCCCCTCGGCGCCGTCCCACAGCGCGATGAGGATATCGGAGTGCGCGACGAGCGCGCGGCCGACCATCTCGTAGCCGCGCTCGGGCTGCGCCCGCTCGCCGGGCAGCTCGAAGATGCGTTCGGCGCGGTCGAGGAACGCGACGTAGCGGGCGCGGGACTCGGCCGCGGGGAAGTCGTCCGCGTAGACGTCGCGCGGGAACGGAAGCACCGCGTGCAGCGCGTACCCCTGCGCCTGCGCCAGCGCCGCGACGTGCCGGTCGCTGCCTTCGGCCAGGCCCGAGAGCAGGCGGAATTCCGGCGGGGTCTCGGCGAAGCAGGCGGGATCCCTCCCGGCCAACGCAACCGTGGCACGCCTCAAGCCGACCAGCAGGCGCTCGATGACGGGCGATGCGCGATCGAGCGCCTCTTGGCTCGCCCGGTTGAGCCGGTGGCCGGTGACGCCGACGTTGAGGCAGCAGCGGGGGCGCGGCGGCGCCATCAGGCGGGAGGCTTGGATTGTTCCTCGGCGATGCGGCCGCGCAGCAGGACGGTGCTCTTCAGCTGCCGCATCGCGGGCGGCAGGCCATCGACGACCGCAGCCGCTTCCTTCAGCGCGGCCGATCGCTGCGGGCTGCCCGCGAGCGCCGACGCGTAGAGCGCCTGCGCGAGTTCGACGCGCTGCGTCAGGTCCTCCTGGCTGCGGGCGTAGAGCCCGCGGTGGAACTGCAGCGCGGGCGCGACGGCCTGCTGCGCCTCGGCGCGCCGGTCGAGCCGGACGAGGATCATCGCCAGCAGCATCTGGTCCTTGGCGGCGTCGCGCTGGCGGTCGAGCGTGCGCTCGAGCAGCGCGTCGTACGTCATCGCCTTGCGGACGGACTTCTCGGCCTCCGGGTACTCGTTCAGGTTGTACTGGGCATCGGCGAGCGCGCGGTGCATGGCCGCAAGATTGAAGTTCCAGATGTATTCCTCGCGACCGTCCGCCGGCTTGGCCACGCCTGCGGCCGGGATCGCGGCCTCGACCATCCGGCGCACCGCCTGGTAGTCGCGCGCGGCGACCGGGACGGCGATTCGCCAGCCGGTTTCGAACATCGCCAGGTTCGCGCGCTCCGCGCTCCCGGGCGCGCGGTTGGCGCTCGCGATCTCCGCCAGGCGCCGCACCTCCTTGAGCGATGCCTCCGCCAGCGCCTCGTTGCCCTGGTCCGCGTCGAGCTGGGCGCGAAACCCTGCCGGCCACATCTGGTTGACGGCGAAGTACGCGGACATCTTGGTGCTGCGTTCGACCGCGCTCGCGGCGAGCATCTCGGCGCGGGCCTCGGGAAGGCGCCCCAGGGCCCAGAGCAGGCCTGCGTTGCGCAGGTGATTCCCGGACAGGTTGCTCCAGGCGATGCCGTTGCCCGGATCGAGCTTCAGGAAGCTCTCCCAATCGCGCGTGCTCGCATCGGCGAGCACCTGCGCCTTGCGCAATTGCAGGCCGTCCGCTTCGATGTCGGCGAGGTTGGCCACCAGTATGCTATGCGCGCGCAGCGCCCCCATGTGCGCGGGGCGCTTTTCCAGGATCTTCGCGGCCACCGCGGCCGCCTCTTCACCGTTGCGCTTGGCGTCCTCGTTGCGGCCGAGGTTGCGCAGCGCCTCCATCTGCCACCCTGTCGCCTCCGCGTAACCGGCGGCGGAAGACAGGTCGTCCAGCTTGAGCGCGTCGATGCTGCGAAACGCCGCGCGAGCCGCCTCCAGCTTCTCGATCGCCGCGTCGGTGCGCAGCGCCCGGAGCTGCGAGAAGCCGGCATAGATCATCACGCTGCCGAAGGCGCGCCGCACGGGCACCGATGGGGACGGCGCCGCCATCAACGGGACGAGCACGGCCTCGGCCCGCTGGGCCAGTTCCTGCGACTCGGCGTAGTTGTTGAGGCTGTCGGCCGTGCGTGCCTTGGCAGCCAGCCCCAGCGCGAGGCCGATCGCGGTCGCCTCCGATGCGTCGCCCTTCGTGCGCAGCCCGTCGAGGACGGACGTCGCCTCGGTGAGCACCTTCAGGCCCTCATCGAGCCGCGACTGCGTGCGCAGCGCCGCGCCGTAGCGAACCTGCGCCAGCGCGCGGTTGCGGTCCGTTTCGGGCGTGCGCAGCGATGGCGGCAGCTGCTGGTAATAGTCGATGGCGCGCTTGGCCAGCTCGGAAACGATGTCCAGCCGGCCGATGGGCTCAAGCTCGAGATAGAAATCGTCCAGCAGGTAGACGATGAGCTTCTCCGCCTCGCCGCGGGCACTCTCGGCGAGCCGCTGGGTCTCCTGCGCCTTCACCTCGGCCTCCTGCGCGCGCTTCATGCTGAAGAAGCCGAACACGGCGCTCGCGACCGCGCCGACGGCCAGCACGGCGCAGGCCATCGCGATCTGCCGCGCGCGAACCAGGGCGCGGCGCGTCGCGCGTTCGCGCTCCCGCTGGGCGGCGAGCTTGCGCTCCGCCGCGTCGCGCGCCTCGCGCTCGAGCCGCAGGTCGCGGCTCGTGCGCACGACGCCGCACAGCACGTCGTGGGTGAGCTCCACCCGCCGCACGTCGAGCCGCTCCTCGATGCGCAGCAGCCGGCGGTCGACCAGCGTGGCGAGCGTCCCCGCCGGCGCGCCCGCCGCGGCGAACGCCTTCTGCACGCGCTCTTCCGCAAGGCTCTCGCGGAAGCCCGACTCGGTGAGAAGGTGGTCCTCGATCACCTGCCGCACGCCGGCCGGCTGGTCGGCGAGCGCACGCTCGTAGAACTCGGAAAGGATCGTGTCGCGGGAGCCGGCCAGCAGATCGGCGGAGATCTCCGCGCGCCCCTGCGCGAGCCGCGCGTTGTTGAGCTCGCGGCAGATGAGGGAGAGCAGCGACGGCTCGACTTCCGCATTGGCGAGCTCGGAGCCGCCGGCGGTGAAGCGCACGATCGCCGCGGCGACCTCCTCGGACACCAGCCTGCCGCCCGGCTTCAGGACGGCGGCGAGCGCCTGCTGCCCGGTCATCCGCGCGAGCCGCATGCGGTTCTGCGTGATCGAGGGCATGATGCCCTTCACGCCTTCGAGGTGGGCGAGGTAATCCTCGCGCAGCGCGATCAGGATGCGGTAGTCGGCGCGCGCGAAGTCGAACTGCTCGACGCTCTCCTCGTCCTGCTCCAGCCGCGCTTCCAGCGCCTTCGGCGCGCGGTTCTCGACCAGGTCGGCCAGGTCCTCGAGGAATTGCGCCGCGCGCTGCCGGCCGAAATCGTCGCTCTGCGCAAGCGTGAAGATCTCCTCGAACTGGTCGAAGATCAGCAGCGGTATGAGGGGCTTGCCGGAGCCGTCGCGCAGGACGTCGTCGCGGTGGTGCAGGAACTCCCACAACGATTCGCCGGCGACCGCCACGCCCGTCTGCGTCCAGGCGCCCGCCGCCTGCGTGGCGCGGAAGATCGCGGCCTTGATCTGCTCGGCCGGCGTCGGCGTGCCGGGCGCGTAGTCGATGCGCACGTACACCGGGCAATAGCCCTCGGGCCGCAGCCGCGGCACGATGCCGGCGCGCAGGATGGACGTCTTGCCGAGGCCCGACTGCCCGAAGAGTATGGTCAGCAGCTTGCGCTGCACGCGGCGGCCGAGCTCGGCCACCTCCTCCTCGCGGCCATGGAAATACTGGCGGGTCTCCTCAGTGAACGAGGCGAGGCCGAGCCACGGGTGCTGGCCGTCGACGGCGGAGTCCGGAACCGCGGCGGCAGGCGGCGCCTGGCCGCCGGGCGCGGCGGGACCCGCGGCGGGAGGGTGCTGCGCGCTACCTTCCATGCGATCCACCGCTGCAGCCAGGACGCTCGTTCATGAATGGCGGGCCGACAGCAGGTCCTGGATGCGGCGAACGAACGCGTCGGACGCGTCGCCGCCGGGCAACCGCGTGAAGTGCACGGCGGTGAACCGGTCGGGCACGTGCGCGTCGCCTTCGCTGGTCTCGTCGATGCACACCGGAAGGATGAACACCGCGCCGTCGGCGATGTTGCGGGCGCGGTCGATCGCGTAGCTCCACTCGCGACGGAAGTAGCCTTCGAGCCGCCGCTGCGTGGTCGCCGAGACGACGGGGATGAAGAACGAGCAGCGGGCGATGTTGCGCTGGATCTTGCGATCGTAATCGTCGCCGCTTTCGAGGCGCTCGAGGTCGAACCAGGTCCGCACGCCGGCCGCGTCGAGCCCGGCCTTGAGCTTCTGCACCGCGGGCAGGTCCTCGCGCGCGTAGCTGATGAAGACGGCGTTCTCCGGCATCTCCCGCTCGGGCGGCAGGAAGCGCTGCGGGGCGGCACCCAGCGCGATGACGTCGGCGGGCTTGTGCCGCGCCATCCACCGCCGATGCAGCTCGTCGACGAAGCCTTCCGCGCCGCTGTAGATGCGCGTGCGCAGGCTCACCTGCTGCAGGAAAGTCATCAGCCGCGCGTCGCTGCCCGAGTGGTCGTCGGCCAGCACCTCGCCGACGTCGCGCGGATCGGACAGGCGCCGGCGCTTGGCCATGCGCAGGAACAGGCGCACGAGCCAGTTGGAGAAGTTGCACCCGATGAGCAGCAGGTGGTTGTACTCGAGCTCGTGGAAGAGCTTCTCCGGGGTGAGGTGCTCGCTTTGCAGCGCGCAGACGAACTCGAGCGTGTCCTCTTCGGAGATGACGTACGTGGGTGACGCCGACACGCGGCCGAGCAGGTGATAGACGACCGGGCGCTGCAACTGCTCGCGCTCGGACGGCAGGTCGGCGACGCGGTTGGGCGCATAGCCGATCACCTCGGTGGACTGCGCGCCGTGAAAGCGCTCGGCGTTGATCGCCTGCTCGAGGAACGAATCGAAGGTCGTCGTGACGAACAGGTCGAAGTCGGTGATCTGCGCCAGCTGCCGCAACGCCAGCGGCGGCGCGAACGTGGCCTCGCGCAGGATCGTGCGCATGCGCGTGTACGTGTCCTCGCGCCGGCCGTGCGACGACAGGTACCAGCAGACCACGTCGTTCAACGTGTACGGCTGCGGCAGCAGCGCGGTGTCGACGTTGAGCCGCGCGGAGAGCTTCTCGGCGATCCAGTCGTAGAGCAGGCGCGGGCCGGTCTCGGTGTCGACCTTGAGCAGCTCCGGCCCGATGATCGGAATGACCCGGCGCTCCTCGATGAAGTTGAGGAGGTCGTCCCAGGCGTCGTCGTCGAGCCGGGCGGGGCGTGGAGCCATGGGCAGCACGGTGCTCACGGCCGCGGCCTCGCGATGGCTTCAACGGTCGGTGCGACGTGCGCTGCCATCGACTCCGGTTCCTCTGTGGCGCCCTGGTGCTGCAATCGCATGCCTGCGCGGCATCGGCGAATCCCTCAAGGGAGGGCTCGCCCTCGCCGGGCGGGGGTTCGACGAAGATTAGGTCATTTCCCGCGTCTTGCCTACCGCGCCGGTGCGGCTCGCGGCCTACTTGACGCCCTGACGCGCCTTCGCCCGGTCCTCCTCCTGCGCCTGCAGCAGCCTGTACGCCGTGTAGTACTTGTAGATGTTGCTGACGTAGGTGACGGTCTCCGGGCCGATCCTGTCGGCGGCGACCAGCTCGACGTTGTGGAACCACCGGTTGGGGTCGAGGCCGCGCTTGGCCGCCTCGCGCCGCAGCCCCGCGACCCGGGCCGCCCCGGCGTTGTACGACGCGAAGGCGAACAGCGCCTTGTTGAGCGGGGTCATCGGCTCGTTCGCGTAGTAGCGGTCGATCATGAAGCGCATGTACTTGATGCCGGCGTGGATGTTCGGCTCGAGCTCCGTGATGTCGCCCACCTTGAGCTCGCTGCCGGTGGCGGGCATCACCTGCATGACGCCGATCGCGCCGACCCTGCTTCTCGCGCCGTGGTCGAGCGTCGACTCCTGGAAGCCCTGCGCCATCATCAGCAGGAAATCGACGTCGTACTTGTCGCCGTACTTGCGGAAGAGCTCGACCGTCTCGCCGAAGCGCCGGCGCTCGTCGTCACCGACGGCGTTCTTGACGAACTTCGGATCCTTCACGTAGCGCTTGACGATGGTGTTGCCGAAGGCCGTCCCCTCGCGGTTGCGCGCGACGAAGTCGTCGAGCACCGCCTTCAACTGCGGGCTGTCCTGGCGGAACATGAAGGCGTTCTCGCCGTCGACGTTGAGCGCGGCTTCCCGGTGCAGCTTGAGGCCGGCGAACACGCGCGCCCACATCACCGCCTTGTAGTTGTCCACGATCGTCGTGCCGACGAGGCCCGCGTTGACCATCTCGAGGATGTCCTCCGCCTCCAGCTCCTCCGGGGCTTCGCGGACCTTCACCGGCGCCTTGCCCTCGGCCGCCAGGCGCGCGTTAAGCGCCTGCACGTGCTCGTAGTAGCTCGTGCTCCGGCGGATGAACACTTCCTTGCCGGAAAGGTCGTCGATGGTCCGGATGTCGGGCCCGCCGGGCCCGGTGACGACCGTCTCGCGGATCTTCGTGTACATCGGGGTCGAGAAATCGACCCGCTTGCGCCGCTCGGGCGTGACGATGAGGTCGGCGAAGACGACGTCGCCGTAGCCGTCGATCAGCTTCGGGATCAGCTCGTCGCGGGCCACCGGCAGGAAGACGACGTGCACCTTCAGCGTCTTCGCCTTGAGCTTCTGGTTGAGGTCGCCTTCGAGCGCGGTGAACACGTCGTAGGAAATGCCGCGCGCGCGGCCGCGCTCGACGTAGTAGAACGTCTTGGAGCTGGGCACCAGCACCCGGATCAGCCGGCGCTTGACCATGCCGTCGAAGTCGCCCTTCCAGGCGCGGGTTCCGACCTGAACCGTCCCCGACGGGGCAGGCTTCGCCGCCGGTTCCTCCGCCTTCGGCGCCTGCGCGCACACGGCGAGCGGCCAGGCGATCGCCAGCAGGACCGTCAGTCTGCGCATCAGCCTCACCCTGGGACCCCCCGTCCGCAACGCCGGCACGCCGCCGGCACGGCGGCATTCTAGCCGCAAACCGGCCGCCGTTCGCCGGGCCGCCGGCGCAGGGCTCAGCCGCCGGTCTGCCGGTGCGCTCCGGGCCCCGACAGCCCGCGACACCGTCGTCGACGACCCGCGTGGGCGGATCTGTTACCCGATGGATTTGGCCAGCTGGGCGGCGCGAGACCCGGTCGCGCCCCCCCCGGGCCGCGCCGAACCGGGCCACGTTGACGGGCGTCAAGGAGACTGTCAGGGATCGCCCGGATAATGCAGATTCCCGCTCCTGTAGCCTGCCCTTCCCGGAGACCCTCCGCCATGGACGCGATCAAGCAAGCCGCCCGCAGCTACGACATCGGCATCAAGGTCGGCGCCGTCTTCCAGAAGCGCACCAAGATCGCCCAGGAGCATTTCCGCAGGCGCATGCAGAAGGCCTTCGACGCCAACATCGCCGGCCTCGCCGCGCAGCCGCCCGCGCCGTGGGACGTCTGGTCGCACTGGTACCAGTACTCGACCGATTTCGCGCAGCGCTCCGTGCTCTTCTGGGACACGCTGCGCCGGCGCGGCAACGACTTCCTCGAGCACAGCCGGCAAGGCCTGCAGCCGGTCCTGCACTTCGACTACGAGACGGTCATGGACGGGCGGACCATGGATCGCCCCGTCAATTACGCGCTGGTGCGCATCATCGCCCCCAAGGGTGTCGCGGTCGACTCCAGGCTGCGCCCCTACGTGATCATCGACCCGCGGGCAGGACACGGGCCGGGCATCGGCGGATTCAAGGACGACTCGCAGGTCGGCGTCGCGCTGAAGGGCGGCCATCCGGTGTACTTCGTGATCTTCTTCCGCGATCCGGAGCCCGGCCAGACGCTGCTCGACGTCTGCACCGCCGAGCAGGCGTTCGTGCGCAAGGTGCGCGAGCTGCATCCGGCCAGCGCCAAGCCCGCCATCGTCGGCAACTGCCAGGGCGGCTGGGCGGCGATGATGCTCGCGGCGGCCGACCCCGACGACACCGGCCCGATCGTGATCAACGGGGCGCCGATGTCCTACTGGGGCGGCGCCTGGCAGGAGGGCGCCGGCGACAATCCGATGCGCTACGCGGGCGGCATGCTCGGCGGCACCTGGCTGGCGTCGTTCGCCGCCGACCTGGGCGACGGCATCTTCGACGGCGCCTACCTGGTCGAGAACTTCGAGAACCTCAATCCCGCCAACACGTTCTGGGACAAGTACTACCACCTCTTCGCCAACGTCGACACCGAGTCGCCGCGCTTCCTCGAGTTCGAGCGCTGGTGGGGCGGCTTCTACCTCATGAACCGCGAGGAGATCGAGTGGATCACCCGCAACCTGTTCATCGGCAACAAGCTGTGGTCGGGCACGAAGGGAGCCGGCGGCAAGGCCTTCGACCTGCGCGACATCAAGGTGCCGATCATCCTGTTCGCGTCGATGGGCGACAACATCACGCCACCCCAGCAGGCGTTCAACTGGGTCGCCGACGTCTACGGCTCGACCGAGGAGATCAAGGCGCGCGGGCAGGTGATCGTCGGCCTGCTGCACCAGGACGTCGGCCACCTCGGCATCTTCGTGTCCGGCAAGGTCGCGAAGAAGGAGCACGCGCAGATCGTCGAGGTGCTGGAGTCGATCGAGGCGCTGCCGCCGGGCCTCTACGGCATGGCGATCCACGAGCGCAAGGGCCGCGGCGGGGAGGTCGAGTACGAGGTCGATTTCAGCGAGCACCGGCTGGAGGACGTCGCCAGGCGGCTCAACCGCTTCGAGCGCGTCGACGAGAAGCCGTTCGAGGCCGTGGCCGCGCTATCCGAGTTCAACCAGCGCGCCTACGAGTTGTTCGCGCAGCCGCTGGTCCAATCGCTGGGAAACGAACTGTCGGCCAAGGTCGCGCGGCAGTTGCACCCGCTGCGCCGGCAGCGCTGGGCATGGTCGGACTTGAATCCGTGGCTGGCGTGGCTGGGACCGGCGGCGCAGGCGGTGAAGGCGCAGCGGCAGGCCGCCGCCGCGGACAATCCGGCCGGCAAGCTCGAGAAGATGCTCTCCGAGGCGGTGAGCGCCTCGCTCGACTATTACCGCGAGGTTCGCGACGCGACCAGCGAGGCGACGTTCCTGCAGACCTACAGCAACGTGTTCTCGCTCTACCTCGCGGACAAGCACGAGGCCGGCGAACGGGCGGCCGTCGCGGATGTCGACCCGCGGGAACTGCCGTTCGTGAAGCGCGCGCTCGCCGCCATCGCGGAAGGCGGCTATCCCGAAGCGCTGGCCCGCGTCGCGTACCTGCTGGCGCGCAAGGGCGAGCCGATGCTGCTGTCCCGGCTCGAGTTGAAGCAGGAGCTGATGAAGGAATACCGCGACCTGCTCCCCGACATGCCGATGGACCAGTGGCGCCGGATTCGCGGCGAGCAGGAGATCATCGCCCGCTACGAGCCGGAGCGCGCGCTGGCGACGCTGCCGCAACTGCTGGCCGATCCCGCAGACCGCGAGCGGCTGGTGACGCTCGCCCGCGCCCTGCTCGCCGACGAGCGCATGCAGCGCGACAAGCCCTCGTCCGAGCAGATGGACATGCTGCAGGTGATCGGCAAGACGCTCGACGTCGAACCGCGCCCGGCACGCCGTGCCGCCGGCAAGCGGCCCGCGGTCAAGAAGCCGGCGGTCAGGAAGGCGGCCCGGCGGGCGCGCACCCCACGCTAGCTCGCACGAGCCACAGACGGAGACAAGGAATGGATCGACCCCACGACAAGTACCAGCGCCTCATCGACTTCTGCCAGGCGCTGGCGCCGACGCCGACCGCGGTCGCCCATCCCTGCGACGAGACCTCGCTGCGCGGCGCGGTCGACGCGGCGCACCTCGGTTTGATCGCGCCGATCCTCGTCGGCCCGCGGACACGGATCGAAGCAGTCGCCAGGCAGTACGGCATCGCGATCGGCAAGCTGCCGATCGTCGACGCCCCGCACAGCCACGCTTCGGCGGACCTGGCTGTCGCGCTGGTGCGCGAGGGCAAGGCGGAAGCCCTGATGAAGGGCAGCCTGCACACGGACGAGCTGATGGGCGCCGTGGTCGCCCGGGACACCGGCCTGCGCACGGCACGCCGGATCAGCCACTGCTTCGTGATGGACGTGCCGACCTACCCTGAAACGCTGATCGTCACCGATGCCGCGGTCAACATCGCGCCCACGCTCGCCGACAAGGTCGACATCATCCAGAACGCGATCGATCTCGCGCACGCGCTGCAATTCAGCGAGGTCCGCGTGGCCATCCTGTCGGCGACGGAATCGGTGAATCCGAACATCCCGTCCACGATCGAGGCGGCGGCGCTGTGCAAGATGGCGGACCGCGGGCAGATCACCGGCGCGATCCTCGACGGCCCCCTTGCGCTCGACAACGCGATCAGCCTGGAGTCCAAGGAGATCAAGAAGATCGTGTCGGCGGTCGCCGGCCGCGCCAACGTCCTGGTGGTGCCGGATCTCGAGGCCGGCAACATGCTGGCGAAGAGCCTCTCGTTCCTCGCCGGCGCCGATGCGGCGGGCATCGTGCTCGGCGCCCGGGTGCCGGTCATCCTGACCAGCCGCGCCGACTCGGTGATGTGCCGGCTCGCGTCGTGCGCCGTCGCCGTGCTGGTGGCGAAAGCGCGGCGCGAGGCCGCAAGCAAGGCGGTGAACTAGCGTGCACGACGCGATCGCCGTCCTGAACGCCGGCTCGTCGAGCGTCAAGTTCTCGCTGTTCGACGTCGCCGACGGCGACCTCGCGCTCGCGATTCACGGCCAGGCCGAGGGCCTCTACACCGCGCCCCGGTTCGTCGCGACGGATGCCGGCGGAACGACGCTGGCCGAGAAGGCGTGGGGCGGCGGCGTCGCGCTCGGCCACGCCGGCGCGCTCGACCACCTGATGGCCTTCCTGCGCACGGAGCTCTCCGATCGCCGGCTCGTCGGCGTGGGCCATCGCGTCGTGCACGGCGGGCTCGAATACGCGCAGCCGGTGCGCCTCGACGCCGCCGTCTGCGCGGCGCTCGACAAGTACGTCCCGCTGGCGCCGCTGCACCAGCCGCACAACCTCGCGCCGATCAGGCTGCTGCTCGAACGCATGCCGGAGCTGCCGCAGGTCGCGTGCTTCGACACGGCGTTCCATCGCGGCCAGCCACCGGTGGCGCAGGCGTTTGCGCTGCCCGCGGCCATCACGGATCGCGGCGTGCGCCGCTACGGTTTCCACGGCCTGTCCTACGAATACATCGCGCAGGCGCTGCCGCAGTACGACGCGCAGGCGGCGCGCGGCAAGGTCGTCGTGCTCCACCTCGGCAACGGCGCCAGCATGTGCGCGATGGCCGGCGGCCGCAGCGTGGCCAGCACGATGGGCTTCACCGCGGCCGACGGGCTGCCGATGGGCACGCGCTGCGGCAACCTCGACCCGGGCGTGTTGCTGTACCTGATGGACGAGCTGGAGATGGACGCGCGCGCCCTCGAGAGGCTGATCTACCAGGAATCCGGGCTGCTCGGCGTGTCGGGTATCTCCAGCGACATGCGCACGCTGGAAGCGAGCAGCGAGGCGGGGGCACGGGCCGCCATCGATCTGTACGCCTACCGCATCGGCCGCGAGCTCGGATCGCTCGCCGCCGCGCTCGGCGGGCTCGACGCCATCGTGTTCACCGCCGGCATCGGCGAGAACAGCCGCGCGCTGCGCGCGCGCGTCTGCGGCGACGCCGCCTGGCTCGGCGTGGCGATCGACGCCGCCGCCAACGCGGCCAACGGCCCGCGGATCAGCGCGCCGGGCAGCCGCGTCTCGGCCTGGGTGATTCCCACCAACGAAGAGCTGATGATCGCGCGCCACACGCGGCGCGTCCTCGCCGCAGGCTGACAAAAAAAAGCCCACTCGCAGAAAGTACGTCCGGCGAATGGGCGAGGAGGCGTCCCCAAGAGGAGGAAGGGGCGTCTCGGAGCCACTCTCCGCGAAAACGCGGCGGCCTCCATTGAGCAATGTCAAACTCTCGTCGCGGCGCATGGCGCGTGGCGCGCGTGGCACGCGTCGCGCGCGGCCGCCGGGCCGGCCCGCCCGGACGCGCGTCGGGCATATCGCACCGGGCTGATCCACGTCAAACCGCCCCCCCGCCAATCCCGCTAAAAAGGAGGCCGTTGCCCCAAGGAGGACGCTCATGCACAGGAACCATCCCACGACGGCGCGCGGCGTGCAGCTGCTGCACGACCCCCTGCACAACAAGGGCACGGCGTTCTCGGAGAGCGAGCGCGACGCGCTCGGGTTGCGCGGCCTCCTCCCGCCGCACGTGCACACGCAGGACGAGCAGGTCGCCCGCGTGCTGGAGAACCTGCGCAAGCTCTCCGATCCGCTGGAGAAGTTCGTCGCCCTCAACGCGCTGCACGACCGCAACGAAGCGCTGTTCTTCCGCGTGGTCTGCGACCACGTCGACGAGATCCAGCCGCTGATCTACACCCCCACGGTCGGACTCGCCTGCCAGCGCTTCGGCCACATCTTCCAGCGCCCGCGCGGCATGTTCATCGGCATCAACGACCGCGGGCGCATCGCCGATATCCTGCGCAACTGGCCGCTGCCGGCGGGCATCATCGTCGTCACCGATGGCGAGCGCATCCTCGGGCTGGGCGACCAGGGCGCCAACGGCATGGGCATTCCGGTCGGCAAGCTGTCGCTCTACACCGCCTGCGCGGGTGTCGATCCCGCGATCTGCCTCCCGGTCACCCTCGACATGGGCACCAACAACGAGACGCTGCTGAACGACCCCTATTACGTCGGCCTGCGCCGCCGCCGCGTGACCGGCGCCGCCTACGACGAGCTGATCGAGGAGTTCGTGACCGCCGCGTGCGAGGTGTTTCCCGGCGTCATCATCCAGTTCGAGGACTTCGCCAACCACAACGCGTTTCGCCTGCTGGAGAAGTACCGCGACCGCATCTGCACGTTCAACGACGACATCCAGGGAACGGCGGCGGTGGCCGTGGCGGGCCTGCTGTCGGCGCTGCGCGTCAAGGGCGGCACGCTGGCCGACGAGAAGATCCTGTTCCTCGGCGCCGGCGAAGCCGCGACCGGGATCGCCGACCTCGCCGTCGCCGCGATGGCGACCAAGGGCGTCGCCCCCGCGGATGCGCGCCGGAAGATCTGGCTGGTCGACTCGAAGGGCCTCGTCGTCAAGTCGCGCAAGGACCTCCCCGCGCAGAAGCTGCCTTACGCGCACGAGCACGCGCCGATCGGCGATTTCCTCGGCGCGGTGAAGGCGCTCAAGCCGACGGCGATCATCGGCGTCGCCGCGGTCGGCGGCACGTTCACCCCGGAAGTGCTGCGCGCGATGACCGACTGCAACGTGCGGCCGATCGTGTTCGCGCTGTCCAACCCGACCTCGAAGGCGGAGTGCACCGCGGAACAGGCCTACCTGGGCACCGACGGGCGCGCCCTCTTCGCCTGCGGCAGCCCGTTCGCGCCGGTCCCGGTGGGCGGGAAGACCCTCGTGCCGCGGCAGGGCAACAACTCGTACATCTTTCCCGGCGTCGGGCTCGGCGCCATCGCGTGCGGTGCCACCCGCATCACGGAGGAGATGTTCCTCGCCGCGGCCAACGCGCTCGCCGCGCAGGTCACGCCCGCCGATCTCGAGCAGGGCAGCCTTTACCCGCCGCTGTCCAGCATCCGGACCGTGTCGGCGCGCATCGCGGTGGCGGTGGCCGAGGTCGCCTACCAGCGCGGACTGGCATCGAAGCCGCGGCCGAACGACCTGCTGGCGTACGTCGAGCAGCAGATGTACGACCCGCGCTATCCGCCGTGCGCGTAGGGGCAATGGCGGGGATCGCCGCGACAAGGTAAGGTGGCGGCATGAACCATCCCATGGACTACCCGCCGCTGGTGTTCGCGGTGTCTTTCCTCGTCCTGTGGCTGTCGACCTGGATCGGCGGCTCGGTTCTCAGGCGGCGCCGAGCGCTGGCCGACGACGCGCGCGAGGACTTCGGCGTGATCCTGGCCGCGACGATGACCCTGCTGGGTCTCATCATCGGCTTCACGTTCTCGATGGCGATCAGCCGCTACGACCAGCGCAAGGTCCTCGAGGAGGAGGAGGCCAACGCGATCGGCACCGAGTACGCCCGGGCGGACCTCCTGCCCGCCGCCGACGCGGCCAAGGTGCGCACGCTGCTGAAGGCCTACCTCGAGCAGCGGATGCTGTTCTACAAGACACGCGATGCGCAGGCGCTGCGCGAGGTCAATGCCGCGACCGCCCGGTTGCAGACCGAGCTGTGGGCGGCGGTCGTGGGGCCGGCGGCAGCGCAGCCCACACCCATCACCGGCCTGGTCGTCGCGGGGATGAACGACGTGCTCAATTCGCAGGGCTACACGCAGGCCGCCTGGTGGAACCGGATTCCGGTCGCGGCCTGGGCGCTGTTGCTGCTGATCGCGGTCTGCTCCAACGTCATGGTCGGCTACGGCGCGCGCAACGCCAAGGCGGAGCGCGGGCTGCTCCTGGTGCTGCCGCTCATCGTCGCCATCGCGTTCTTTCTCATCGCGGACATCGACAGCCCCCGCGGCGGCGTCATCCGCGTCTTCCCGCAAAACCTCCACAGCCTGGCCGAATCCCTGCGCGCGCCGTAGGCGAGGGCAGCGCGCGGCGCAGGCGCCGCCGCCGGATCACTGCGCCTCGCCCTTGCCGAAGGTGTTGTGGTAGTCGTGCGCCGCGGTGTTGACCGCCGAAATCCGCCATTCGACGGGCCGGTCGCGGAAGCTCAGCGCGACGCGGCGGATCTCGAGCAGCGGGCTGCCCGGCGCCACGCCGAGGGCGCCCGCCTGCGCCGCCGTGGCCGCGACCGCGCGCAGCCGCTCGTCGGTGCGCAGCACGTTGATCCCGTAGCGGCTCTGGTACAGGTGGTAGACCGTGTTGTCGCGCGAGGTGAAGATCTCTTCCGACAGGCCGGGGAAGAGCGCCGCGGGCAGCGTGATGTCGTCCTCGATCACCGGCGTCCCGGCCAGCGTAAGCAGGTTGCGGATGCGGATCACGCGCTCGTCGCGCGGGATGGCGAGCGCGCGCGCCGCCTCCGCATCGGCGCGGTCGCGGCGGAACAGGAGCGTGCGCACCTCCGGATAGGTCTTGGCGCGATCGCGCGGCACGATGTGGAAGAAATGGAACATCATCCGGCGCGCATTGTGCGAGGCGACGAAGGTCCCCTTCCCCTGCATCCGCACCAGCACGCCGCCGGCGACCAGCGCGTCGATCGCCTTGCGCACCGTACCGATGCTCACCGCGTAGTCGGCTGCGAGGTCGGCCTCGGTGGGAATGGCCTCGCCGGCCTTCCACCGGCCCTGCGCGATGCCTTCGAGCAGCGGGCCGCGCAGCTGCTCGTAGAGCGGGCGGCCGGTGCGGGCGTCGAGCGGGGAGCGAACGGGCATCCGGGCAGCCTATCATTCAACTCATCTAGTTGAATAGGCCGCCGGGCGCGGCCTAGACTGCGCTCCGGTTCGGTCAGTCGAGGAGCAGGCAATGATTCATTTCGTGGTGCACGACGAAGGCGATTCGGTGGGGGTGGTCGTGGTCGAGGGCGTCCGGTCCGGCGACACGCTGACCGGCTGGATCATGGACCAGGACAGGGAGCTCGCGGTGACCGCGAAGTCCGACATCCCGATCGGCCACAAGCTCGCCATCAAGGCGCTCGCGAAGGAGGCCACCGTGATCAAGTACGGCGTGGACATCGGGCGCGTCGTGGCGCCCATCGCGGTGGGCGAGCACGCCCACGTCCACAACATCAAGACCAAGCGCTGGTAGGCCGGGCCGGCCGCGGGCCGGCGCCGGCCGGCGCCGCCCTCGTCGGCCGGCACCCCTTTTCGCGAAATCCCGGAAGAATCCATGGATCTGAGCAAAGCGAGTTTCTGGGGCTACAAGCGCGAGAACGGCCGCATCGGCGTGCGCAACCACGTCGTCATCCTGCCGGTGGACGACCTCTCCAACGCGGCGGCGCAGGCGGTCGAGCACAACATCAAGGGCACGCTGGCGCTGCCGCACCCATACGGGCGGCTGCAGTTCGGCGCCGACCTCGACCTGCACTTCGCCACGCTGATCGGCACCGGGTGCAATCCCAACGTCGCCGCCGTGGTGGTGATCGGCATCGAGGACGGCTGGGCGCAGAAGGTCGCCGACGGCATTGCCGCCACCGGCAAGCCGGTCACCGCCTTCGGCATCGAGGGTCACGGCGACCACGACACGATCATGCGCGCGTCGAAGAAGGCGAAGGAATACATCCAGTGGGCGAGCGAGCTGCGGCGCGAGGAGCGCCCGCTGAAGGACCTGTGGGTGTCGACCAAGTGCGGCGAGTCGGACACCACGTCCGGCTGCGGGTCCAATCCGACGGTCGGCAACGCCTTCGACAAGCTCTACCCGCACGGGGTGACGCTGGCCTTCGGCGAGACGACCGAGCTGACCGGCGGCGAGCATCTGGTCGCCGCGCGCTGCCGCACCGACGAGGTCAGGAAGAAATTCCAGTTCATGTTCGACCGCTACCAGGCGATCATCGACCGCCACAAGACGAGCGACCTCTCCGATTCGCAGCCGACCAAGGGCAACATCGCCGGCGGCCTCACCACCATCGAGGAGAAGGCGCTCGGCAACATCCAGAAGATCGGCCGCAAGTGCATGGTCGACGGCGTCCTCGACAAGGCGGAGGCGCCCACCGGCCCGGGCTTGTGGTTCATGGACTCGTCGTCGGCCGCGGCCGAGATGGTCACGCTGGTCGCCGCCGCCGGGTACACCGTGCATTTCTTTCCCACGGGCCAGGGCAACGTGATCGGCAATCCGATCCTGCCCGTCATCAAGCTCTGCGCGAACCCGCGCACGGTAAGCTGATGAGCGAGCACGTCGACGTCGACGTCTCGGGGCTCCTGCGCCGCGAGATGACGCCCGACCAGGCCGGCGACGCGCTGCTCGAATGCATGTTCCGCACGGCCAACGGCCGGCTCACCGCCGCCGAGGCGCTCGGGCACCGCGAGTTCGTGCTGACGCGGCTCTACGAAAGCGCCTGACGAGACCCGGCAAGGGCGCAGGACGGGAGGAGCAATGGCGGCACGGCCGGCAGTCCGGGACGCGCGCAGATCGCCGTGGCCACGCTGGCGGCGGTGCTCGCCCTCTGGTACGTGCTGACCACGCTCACCGGCGTGATCGCCCCCGCCCGCTTCGCCTCCCCGGCCGAGGTGTGGTCGGCGCTGGCGCAGATCAACGTCCAGGGCTACGCCGACGCGAAGCTCTGGCAGCACATCCTGCAGAGCTGCAAGCTGGTGCTGATGGGCTTCGTCGGCGGCCGTGGCGGTCGGCGTGCCGCTGGGGCTGGCGATGGGCTGGTCGAAGCGCGCCGAGGCGTTCACCAACCCGATCTTCCTGCTGCTGCGCCCGATCCCGCCGCTCGCCTGGATCCCGCTCGCGATCGTCTGGCTGGGGCTGGGCGACGCGGCCAAGATCATGGTCATCTTCGTCGCCGCGTTCGTGCCCTCGGTGATCAACACCTACACCGGCGTGCGCGCGATGGAGCCGTACCTCGTCGAGGCCTCCGCGATGCTGGGCGTGAAGCGCTGGACCTTCATCCGCGAAGTGCTGGTGCCCGGCGCCCTGCCCCACATCTTCACCGGGCTGCGCCTGTCGCTGCAGGCGTCGTGGACGACGCTGGTCGCGGCCGAGCTCGTCGGCGCGCTGTTCGGGCTGGGGCAGGTGCTCAACGCCGCGGCGCAGGACATCTTCCCGGCGATGATCCTCGTCGGCATGATCTTCGTCGGCGTGTGCGGCGGCGCGATGACGTGGCTCCTCGGCCGCGTCGAGAAGCGCGCGATGCCCTGGCGCACCCACGCGGGCTGATGCCTTGGGCAGCCGCGCGCTCCCGGCGAAGGAATTCTGGCTGCTGTCGGCGGCGGGGTTCGCGAGCCTGTTCGGCGTCTGGACGGCGGTCGCCGCTGAGCGGCGCGGTGCCGGCGCAGTTCCTGCCGCCGCCCTGGGCCGTGGTCGAGCGCATCGTCGAGCTGACGCAGAAGCCGTTCGTCGGCTTCACGCTGCAGCAGCACCTCTGGTCGAGCGTGCTGCGCTACCTGCTGGGCTTCGGCCTCGCGGCGGCGGTCGGCGTTCCGCTGGGCCTCCTGATGGGATGGTTCCGCTGGCTCGACCAGGTCGTCTCGCCGCTGTTCGAAGGCATCCGCTTCATCGCGCCGATCGCGTGGGTGCCGTTCGCCGCGCTCTGGTTCGGCACCGGCATCGGCGGGCCGACGCTGATCATCTTCATGGGCGCGTTCCCGCCGGCGCTGATCAACGCCTACCGCGGCGCCAAGTTCGTCGAGCCCCGCTTCATCGAGGCGGCGCAGACGCTCGGCGCGCCCAGCTGGCGCATCATCGTCGAAGTGCTGCTGCCGGCGTCGGTGCCGTCGATCGTGGCGGGCCTGCGCATCAGCGCGGGACTCGGCTGGCAGTCGCTGGTCGGCGCCGAGCTGATCGTCGCCTCGAGCGGCATCGGCTACCTGATGGTCAAGGGACAGAGCAACATCAGCACGTCGACCGTGATGGCGGGGATGATCGCCATCGGCGTGGTCGGCATCCTGATCGACGTGCTGCTGCGGCGCGCGGAAGCCGCCATCAACCGGAGGCGCGGGCGATGAGCGGAACCATTCCAGGGAGGCTGCGCAGCGGCAATGGAGCGCAGATGAGCGACATCGTGTTCGACGGGCGTGCGCCGCGTCTTCACCCGCGACGGCAAGGACTTCCTCACGCTCGACGGCATCGACCTCACGATCCGCGAGAAGGAGTTCGTCGCGATCGTCGGGCCGTCGGGCTGCGGCAAGACCACCTGCATGCGGATGGTCGCCGGCCTCGAGTTCCCGAGCACCGGGACGGTGAAGGTCGGCGGCGTCGTCGTCGAGGCCCCGGGGCCCGAGCGCGCGGTCGTGTTCCAGCAGTTCGCGCTGTTCCCGTGGAAGAGCGTGTGGGAGAACATCGACTTCGGCCTGAAGTGCAAGGGGCATGCCCGCGGCCGAACGCGGGCGAGCACATCGAGCGCTTCATCGAGCTCATGTCGCTGCAGGGCTACGAGAGCGCCTTCCCGCACCAGCTCTCCGGCGGCATGCAGCAGCGCGTCGCGATCGCGCGCGCCTATGCGCTCGATCCCGCGGTGCTGCTGATGGACGAGCCGTTCGGCGCGCTCGACGCGCAGACGCGCACGGTGATGCAGGAGGAGCTCGTCCGGCTCGCCCGCAAGAACCCGCGCACGGTGCTGTTCATCACCCACGCGGTGGAGGAAGCGGTGTATCTTGCCGATCGCGTGGTGGTGATGACGCGCCGGCCGGGGCGCATCCGCGAGATCATCGACGTCGGCGCCGTCCGCCGCAGCGAGAACTGGGACCGCCTCGAGCGCATCGAGGAGGTCATGGACCAGGCGTCGTTCGTGCACATGCGCACCCAGATCTGGAGATTGCTGCGCGAGCAGCAGCAGCCCGATGAGCACTGACAACCACCGGAGGAGCACGTCATGAAGAGCACCAGGCAACTGTTCGCCGCGCGCCGTCGCCGCCTTCGCCGATCGTCCGGCGCCCACGCGCAGGCGGCCGAGGAGATCAAGGTCAGCTACCAGCCGGCGCTGTACTGGGCGCTGCCGTTCTACATCGCCACCGAGAAGAACTGGTGGGGCGAGCTGGGGCTGAAGCCCGCCTTCAGCACCTTCCCCGCCGGCGTGCCGCAGATCGCCGCGTCGGCGTCGAAGTCCTGGGACGTGGGCGGCACGGGCTCGGTGCCCGCGGTGCTGGGCGCGGTGCGCTTCAACCTGCTCACCATCGGCATCACCAACGACGAGTCGCAGGGCAACGCGCTGCTGGCGCGCGGCGACAAGGCGGCGGCAGTTCATGGCGAACCCCGCGTCGATGAAGGGCCAGACGATCCTGCTGACCGCCAACTCGACCGGCGACTACGCGGTGCAGTCCTGCCTCGCCAAGTACGGCCTCAAGAAGGCCGACGTCACCCTCAAGAACATGGGACAGGCCGAGATCATCTCGGCGATGTCGTCCAACAACGCCGAGCTGGTCGGCGTGTGGGCGCCGAACATCTACACGCTGGAGGAGAAGGCCGGCGCCAAGATGATCTGCACGGGCAAGGACGGCGGCGCGATCGTTCCCGGCGCGCTGATCGTGCGCGCCGACTACGCCAAGGAGAAGCCGCAGAACGTGGCCAAGTTCCTCGCCGTCTTCCTGCGCGCGCAGAAGTGGGCGAACGCCAACCGCAAGGAAGCGATCGCGATGATGCAGAAGTTCTACGAGCAGGGCGGAGTCACGATCTCCGACGCCGCGATGAACAAGGAGTTCGACACGCGGCCCACGCTCGACCTCGCCGCGCAGCTCGCCGCGCTGAATCGCAGCGTCGGGCGCCTCGCCGGCCGACGGCTGGTTCACCAGGATCGGCGACTTCATGAAGGGCGCGGGATCGATCCCCGACGTGCCGGCCGCGAAGTCCTACATCACCGACGAGTACATGAAGATGGTCGAGAGCGACCCGAAGCTCAAGGCCTTCGCCAACCGCAGCAACTGAGCGGAATCCGCAACGAGAGCGAGCGAGCCATGGCAGTCACGTACCTGAAGAAGGCCGGGAAGACCCCGGAGACCGAGTCCGGCAACGCGCAGGCGGTCGCCTCGGAGATGCTCGCGCAGATCGAGGCGCGCGGCGAGGACGCCGTGCGCGAGTACGCCGCGAAGCTCGACCACTGGACCGGCGACATCGTCGTCGGCCGCGACGAGATCGAGCGCCGCGCGCGCGCCGTCCCGGAGACGGTGAAGGCGGACATCGCGTTCGCGACCGAGCAGGTGCGCCGCTTCGCCGTGGCCCAGCGCGACTCCATCGAGGAGTTCGAGGTCGAGGTGCATCCGGGCCTCGTCGCCGGGCCAGCGCCTCGTTCCGGTCAACGTCGCCGGCTGCTACGTGCCGACCGGGCGCTACGCGCACATCGCCTCGGCGTACATGAGCATCGCCACCGCCAAGGCGGCCGGCGTGCCGATGGTCGTGGCGTGCTCGACGCCGTTCAAGGGCGAAGGCATCCACCCGTACGTGCTCTACGCGATGAAGGTCGCGGGCGCCGACGTGATCATGACGCTCGGCGGCGTGCAGGCGATCGGCGCGATGGCCTACGGCCTCTTCGGCGCGCGGCCCGCCGACATCATCGTCGGGCCCGGCAACAAGTACGTGGCCGAGGCGAAGCGGCTGCTGTTCGGCAAGGTCGGCATCGACGTGTTCGCCGGCCCGTCCGAAGTGGCGGTGATCGCCGACGACTCGGCGGACCCGATGATCGTCGCCTCCGATCTCGTCGGGCAGGCCGAGCACGGCCACGAGTCGCCGGCGTGGCTGTTCACCGATTCGCGGGCGCTGGCCGAGAGGGTGATGGAGCTCGTCCCGCCGCTGATCGAGGCGCTGCCGCCCACCGCGCGCGACGCATCAGGCGCGGCGTGGCGCGACTACGGCGAGGTGGTCCTCTGCGACACGCGCGAGGAAGTGGCGAAGGTCTCCGACCGGTACGCGTCGGAGCACCTCGAGGTGCACGCGCGCGACCTCGACTGGTGGCTCGCCAACCTCACCTGCTACGGGTCGCTCTTCCTCGGCGAGGAGACCACGGTGGCGTTCGGCGACAAGGCCTCGGGGCCCGAACCACATCCTGCCGACCAAGGGCGCGGCGCGCTACTCCGGCGGGCTCTCGGTGCACAAGTTCATCAAGACGCTCACCTGGCAGCGCATGTCGCGCGACGCCAACCGGCAGATCGGGCAGGTCACCGCGCGCATCTCGCGGCTGGAGGGCATGGAGGGGCACGCGCGCACCGCCGACGACCGCCTCGCCAAGTATTTCCCGCAGGAGCAGTTCCCGCTCGGCGACCGCGGTGAAGGCCTGAGCCGATGGCCGGCGTCCTCGATCGCTTTCGGCCTCGACGGCAAGGCGGCGCTCGTCACCGGCGCGAGCTCCGGCATCGGCCGCGCGATCGCCGAGGCGCTCGCCGCGGCCGGCGCGTCGGTCGTGCTGTGCGCGCGGCGCGCGGCGGCGCTGGAGGAAGCCCGCGCCGCGATCGCGGCCGGCGGCGGCAGGGCCGCCGCGACGGCCGGCGACATCGGCGCGCGCGCATCGCTCGGCGCGCTGGCGGCGGCCGCGGCGAAACCCTTCGGACCGATCGACATCGTCGTCCATGCGGCGGGGCTCAACCACCGCCAGAGCGCCGCGGACATCACCGACGCGACGTGGGACGAGCAGATCGAGGTGATGCTCTCGGCGCCCTTCTTCCTGTCGCGGCACCTCGTGCCGGCGATGAAGGCGAAGGGCTGGGGCCGCATCCTCAACATCGCGTCGATGCAGTCGTACCGCGCGTTTCCCAACGGCGCGCCCTACGGCGCGGCCAAGGCCGGCATCGTGCAGCTCACGCGCGCGCATGGCCGACGAGTGGTCGCGCTTCGGCATCAACTGCAACGCGATCGCGCCCGGGTTCTTTCCCACCGCGCTGACCGCGCCGGTGTTCGGCGACCCGGCCCGCGCGCAGGAGATGGCCGCGCGCACCGCGATCGGCCGCAACGGCGAGCTCGCCGACCTGCAGGGCGCGGCCGTGTTCCTGTGCAGCCCCGCCGCCGACTACGTCACCGGCCAGACGCTGCCGGTCGACGGCGGCTTCACCGCGAAGTGACCCGATGAAAGCGCTCGTCTACACCAACCCCAACGAAGTCACCTACCGCGACGAGCCCGATCCGGCGCTCGCGGCCGGCGAGGTGGTGCTGCGCATCGACGCGGTCGGCATCTGCGGCTCCGACATGCACGCCTACCACGGCCACGACCCGCGCCGCGCGCCGCCGCTGATCCTCGGGCACGAGCTCGCGGGCACGGTGATCGCCGGGCCGGGCATCGGCACGCGCTACACGGCGAATCCGCTGATCACCTGCGGCACCTGCGAATTCTGCGTGCAGGGCCGCAACAACCTGTGCGCCAACCGCACGATGGTCGGCATGACGCGGCCGGGCGCCTTCGCCGAGCGCATGTCGATCCCGGCCGCGCAGCCTGATCGCGATTCCGCAGGACATGACCCCGGTGACGGCGGCGCTCACCGAGCCGGCGGCCACGGCGCTGCACGCGCTCAACCTGTCGATGCGGGCGCTGCCGCGCCCGCTGCCGGAGAGCCGGCTCCTCATCATCGGCGGCGGCGCGATCGGCATGCTCGCGGCGCTGCTCGCCCGCAGCTACGGCTGCGCCGACGTGCAGCGTGGCCGAGACCAACGCGCTGCGGCGCGCGTCGCTGGAGCTGCACGCGGGCTGCCGCGCGTTCGACCCGCTCGGCGGGCAAGGCCGTTGCCGACAACTCGATCGACCTCGTGCATCGACGCCGTCGGCGCCAAGGCCACGCGCAACGCCGCGTTCGCCGCGGTGAAGCCCGGCGGCGTGATCATGCACGTGGGCCTGCAGGACTGGGCGAGCGAGATCGACATGCGCAAGCTCACGCTCGCCGAGATCACCCTGCTCGGCACCTACACCTACTCGACCGCCGACCTGCGGGCCACGGTCGCGGCGCTGCGCGCGGGCGCGTTCGGCGACCTCGCCTGGGTCGAGCAGCGCCCGCTCGCCGAGGGCGCGCGCGCGTTCCGGGACCTGCACGACGGCAGGAGCGCCAGCGCCAAGATCGTGCTGCAGCCCTGACCGGACCGGGGCCGTGCGGGCGCTGCGGTGACGCGCCGCGCGCGCGGACCGACCCTCACCGCGGAGCCGGAATGCGCTACCATCGGCGCACGATCACCGGAGGCCGATCACGATGAAGCTCTACATGTCCGTCACCTCGCCCTACGCGCGCAAGGTGCGCATCTTCGCCCGCGAGACGGGGCTCGCCGCGCGCATCGAGGAGATTCCGGCGAGCGTCTCGCCCGTTGCGCCGGACGAGCGCGTCTCGCGCGCCAATCCGCTCGGCAAGGTCCCCGCGCTGCTGCTGGACGACGGCAGCGCGCTCTTCGATTCAGCGGTGATCTGCGAGTACCTGGACGGCCTGCACGCGGGCCGTCGGCTGTTTCCGCAGGCCGGTCCCGCGCGGTGGGCGGCGCTCAAGCTGCAGGCGGAGGGCAACGGCCTGCTCGATGCGTCGGTCCTCGCGCGCTACGAGCTGGCGCTGCGTCCGGAGCCGCTGCGTTGGCCGGAGTGGATTGCCGGGCAGAAGGCGAAGGTCACCGGCGTGCTCGATGCCCTGGAGAGCGCCGCCGACACCCTCGCGGGCGAGCCTCACCATCGGCAGCATCACCGTCGCCTGCGCGCTGGGCTATCTCGATTTCCGCTTCGCCGACGACGCCTGGCGCGCCGGGCGGCCGCAGCTCGCGGCATGGTTCGCCGCGGTCTCGGCGCGCGAGTCGCTGCGCACCACGGTGCCCGCCTGACCGGCAATCGCCTCCTCCGGCAGTCGCTGGCGCGATGAAGCCGCTGCACCGTCTGTCCGACCTGCTGCTGATCAGGGAGCACGAGCGCGGGCTGGTGCTGCACTATGTGCTGCTGTTCTTCCTGCTCGGCGCCGGGCTCGCGCTCGGGCGGGGGAGCGTCGACGCGCTGTTCCTGAAGCGCTTCGGCTTCGAGTACCTGCCGCTGATGTACGGCGTGCTCAGCGTCTTCATGGCGACGCTCAGCCTCGGCTACGCGGCGTGGGTGGATCGCCTGCCCTCGGAGCGCTTCTTCCAGATCCTGCTGGGCCTCCTTGCCGCGATGCTGGTCGGATGTTGGGCGCTGATGCACGTGCAGGCGATGCGCGGGGTGTACCCGTTCTATTTCCTGCTCTACGAGCTCGCGTCGGAGCTGCTGCTGCTGCACGCGACGCTCTACATGGGCCAGAACCTCGAGACGCAGCAGCTGAAGCGCCTTTCGCCGCTGATCTTCGCCGGCGCGCAGGCCGGCACCATGAGCGGGGGGCTCTTTCTCGCGCTGAGCGCCAAAGCGGTGGGCGTGACCAACATGCTGCTGGTCTGGACGGCGCTGATCGGCGCCTGCACCGCGCTCCTCTACCTTCGCCACCGTCGGATCGGCATCTCGCCCTTCTTCAGTCCCGGGCGCAAGGGCCGCGGCGGATTGCGCCAGTCGATCGATCAGGTCACCACCGGCGTGCGCTTCTTCCGCCGCTCGGAGCTCGCGCGCGCGTCGTCGTTCGCGCTCTTCTTCATGGTGATGGCGTTCTTCATCATGTCCTATGCGGTCAGCCGCATCTACGCCAAGGCGTTCCCGGACGCCGATGCGCTGGGGTCGTTCTACGGCTGGCTGACCGCCTTCACCAGCGGCTCGGCGCTGCTCATCCAGCTGCTGGTGACCAACCGCCTGCTGCAGCGGTTCGGCGTCAAGACGGTCAATTTCGTGTTTCCAACCGCTGCCATCCTGAGCTACGCCGCGCTGCTCGCGAGCTTCACGCTGCCGTCGGCGATCCTCGCCAGCGTCACCAAGGACGCGATCAACCCTGCCGTCCGCCGTCCGGCGCGCAACCTGTACCAGAATGCGCTGCAGGAATCGATGCAGGGACGCATCCGCGCCCTGTCCGTCGCGCTGGTGATGCCGGCCGCGCTGCTGGCCGTGAGCGTGCTGCTGGCGCTGGCACAGCGCAGCTTTCAGCCGTCCTACTTTCTGGTGGCGGGCCTCGCTGCGTGCCTGCTCTACGGATACTTCAAGCTGCGCGTGAATCGCGCCTACGACTCGACGCTGATGGCGACGCTGCGCGAGCGGCTGTTCCTGCCGCGGCACACGCTCGCCGAGATCACGGCCGACGGCGGCCACGAGCTCTATCGCGAGCTGGTGCGGGGCGCCCAAAGTCCCGACGAGGACGTGAGCCTCGCCTATGCCCACCTGCTCGCCGAAGCCTTCCCCGAGCGCGCCGCACCGGTGATCCTGCGGCGCATGGAGTCCGGCAGCATCGCTTTCCGCGACGAGTCGCTGCGCGCGCTGGCCGGCTGCGTCGGCAATTTCTCGGGAGCGCTGCTGCGGCTGCTCGACATCGCCGACGACGACCGCCTCCGGGCGAGATTGCTGGACCTGCTCTTCGCGCAGCGCGAGCCGGGCGCGCAGGATCGGGTCGCCGCCTGCCTCGCGGCCGCGAATCCGGAGCTGGTGGCGGCCGGCGTCCGGGGCGTCTACAGCTATGGAATCGCGGAGCTCGAGCCCGAAGCGCACCGGCAGTGGGATCGCCTCTTGACGGGCACGGCCGAGACCGAGCTGATCGCCGGACTTGCGCTGCTGGCGCATCGCCCTGACAGCGCGCTCAGCCGCCACCTGCCGCGCCTGCTGGCGCACGATCGCCTGCCCGTGTGCAAGGCGGCGCTGGACGCGTTGGCCCGGCTGCCCGTCGACGCCGTGCCGAACGTCGAGGCAGTGCTGAAGCGCCTGTACGACACCGGGTCCGTCGACGTCCGCGTGGCGTGCGTGCACAGCTACCGCACGCTGCCGCAGGAGACGTCCCGCCGCCGGTGTTTCGAGGCGCTCGAGGACGCCCACCCGCAGGTGCGCGATGCGGCGCTCGCGCTGCTGCTCGACGGCGGTGACGGAGCGGTCGCCGAGATGGTGGACTGGCTGTCCGGCAACCGCGCCTCGCCGCGCGCGCAGCTGGCGGCGCTCGACGCACTGTCGGAGCGGCAGCCCCCGCGCGAGCTGCTGGCGCGCCTGGCCGAGGCCAAGGTGCACAATGCCGAGATGTATGCCGCGATTGCCGCCCTGCTTGCTCGCGAGCGCCCGGATCCCGACGACGCCGAGAAGCTGCTTTCCATCCTGCTGGGGGAACGGCGGGCGCAGATGATCGACCTCGCGCTCGCCGCGATGGGAAACCTCGAGAACCCGCTCGACGTCGCCACGATCCGCGCGGGCCTCGCGAGCGCCGACCGCCGTTTCCGCGGCCAGGCAGCCGAGGCGTTGCGCGGCCTGCGGCACCGCACGCTCGCGGAACGCCTCGGGCGCCTGCTCGACGGAGCGACGGGTCCCGCGGCCACGTTTGCCGGCACCCGCGAGGCAATCGCGTGGCTCGACCAGAGTGCCGATGCCTGGCTCGCGGAATGCGCCCGCCACGCAGCCCGCGCCCACTGACATGTCCGACCTCTACGAGCGCATCCTGATGCTCAAGGCCACGCCGATCTTCGCGGGGGTCGGCACCGACGACCTGCGCGTGGTCGCGCACGAGCTCGAGGAAGAGCCCTGTTTCGCCGGCGAGCGGATCTTCGACATCCACGAGCCGAGCGACCGGGCCTACGTGATCCAGGCCGGCAAGGTCGGCATCTCCATCCAGGCCGACCCGAAGGCCCGGGAGTTCATCGCCACGCTCGGCCCGGGAGAGTGCTTCGGCGAGATGAGCATCTTCGACGACCTGCCGCGCTCGGCCACGGCGCACGTCGTCGAGGACGGCATGCTGCTGGCACTCGACAAGGCCAAGCTGCGCGCGCTGGTGCTGCGCTACCCCGAGCTGGCGCTGGGCCTGCTGCGGGGAATGAGCCTGCGCCTGCGCGACGCCAACAAGCGCGCGCGGTAGCGCTGCGCCGAGGCGACGCGCGTTACGCGATGCGGTTCAGCGCATCCTCGAGGTTGCGCACCGTGCGCTCGACGTTGTGGAGCTTGTCGAGGCCGAACAGCCCGATGCGGAAGGTGCGGAAATCGGCGGGCTCGTCGCATTGCAGCGGCACGCCGGCGGCGGTCTGCAGCCCCTCGCCCAGGAATTTCCTGCCCGACTGGATGTCCGGGTCGTCGGTATAGCTGACCACCACACCCGGGGCCTCGAAGCCCTTCGCCGCCACGCTCTTGATCCCTTTGCGCGCCAGCAGCGCGCGCACCTTGTCGCCGAGCTCCTGCTGCTCGGCGCGCACGCGCGCGAAGCCGTAGCTCTCGGTCTCCTTCATCGCGTCGCGCAGCCGCGCGCAGCGCGTCGGTGGGCAGCGTGGCGTGGTAGGCGTGCCCGCCGTTCTCGTAGGCTTCCATGATCTGCAGCCACTTGCGCAGGTCGCATGCGTAGCTGGTGCTGGTCGTCGTCTCGATGCGCCTGCGCGCGCGCGCGCTCAGCATCACCAGCGCGCAGCAGGGCGAGCTGCTCCAGCCCTTCTGCGGCGCGGTGATCAGGACGTCGACGCCGGTGGCGGCCATGTCGACCCAGATCGTGCCCGAGGCGACGCAGTCGAGGACGAACAGGCCGTCGACCGCGTGCACGGCGTCGGCCACGGCGCGCAGGTAGCCGTCGGGCAGCATCATGCCGGACGAGGTTTCGACGTGCGGCGCGAAGACCACGTCCGGCTTCGTCGCCGCGATCGTCGCGACCACCTCCGCGACCGGCGGCGGCGCGTAGGCCGCCTGCCGGCCGCGACTCGATCGGGCGCGCCTTGAGCACCGTCGCCTGCGCCGGGATCGCCGCCCATGTCGAAGATCTGGGTCCAGCGGTAGCTGAACCAGCCGTTGCGCACGACCAGGCATTTCCTGCCCGTCGCGAACTGCCGCGCCACCGCTTCCATCCCGAACGTGCCGCTGCCGGGCACGACGATCGCGGCTTCGGCCTTGTAGACGTCCTTGAGGATGCGCGAGATGTCCTTCATCACGCTCTGGAAGCTGCGCGACATGTGATTGAGCGCGCGGTCGGTGAACACCACCGAGTATTCGAGCAACCCGTCAGGGTCGACGTTGGGCAGCAGGCCGGGCACGGTTGAATCTCCGAAAATGGGAAAACGAGCGTTGCAATTTCAGCAGCTTAGCATGGCGGCCCCGGGCAGCCGGACGACGGCGTTGACGGCGCGGCCGCCGCACGCGCCGAACGCGCGATTTGCGTGACTGCGCAGACCGTGGTTCCATCACGCGGGAACCTGGGCGCCGGCTACGCTGCCCGGAGCACGACGGAGGATCACAGATGAGCAACGATGCCGAGAAGCGGCGGCTCGACGAGGCCCGGGCGTCCACCGCGGCCTGGAAGCGGTGGGGCCCCTACCTCAGCGAGCGGCAGTGGGGAACCGTGCGCGAGGACTACAGCGACACGGGCGACGCGTGGCACTACTTCACCCACGACCAGGCGCGCTCGCGGGCCTACCGCTGGGGCGAGGACGGCCTCGCCGGCATCAGCGACGACCACCAGCTGCTGTGCTTCGCGCTCGCGCTCTGGAACGGCCGCGACCCGATCCTCAAGGAGCGCGCGTTCGGGCTCGCCAACAGCGAGGGCAACCACGGCGAGGACGTGAAGGAGTGCTACTTCTACCTCGACTCGACGCCGACGCACTCGTACATGAAGTACCTGTACAAGTATCCGCAGGCCGCGTTCCCCTACGCCGACCTGGTCGCCGACCAACGGCGCCCGCGGCCGGCACGAGCCCGAGTATGAGCTGCTGGACACCGGCGTGTTCGACGACAACCGCTACTTCGACGTGTTCGTCGAATACGCGAAGGCGGCGCCCGACGACGTGCTGATCCGGATCAGCGTCTGCAACCGCGGCCCGGAGGCCGCGCCGGTGCACGTGCTGCCGACCTTGTGGTTCCGCAATACGTGGGCGTGGAAGGGCGGCGCCGCGAGGCCGTCGCTCAAGCGCGTCGCGCACCCGCGCCATGCGGTGGTCCACGCGCGCCACGGCGACGCCCGGGTCCCGGAAGCGTTGGCGGAGTGTTTCCTCTACTGCGATGCCGACGCGCCGCTGCTGTTCACCGAAAACGAGACCAACAACGCGCGGCTCTTCGGCACCGGCAACGCCTCGCCCTGGGTGAAGGACGGCATCAACGACTGCGTGGTCCGCGGCGATGCCGCCGCGGTGAACCCGGCGCAGGAAGGCACCAAGGCGGCGGCGCACTGCCGGGCCACCGTCGGCGCCGGGAAGACGCACGTCGTCCGGCTGCGGCTGACCACGCGCGCGCCCGCGGCGGCGGGCGGGCCGTTCGACGATTTCGATGCGGTGTTCGCGGCCCGCCTCGCCGAGGCCGACGCGTTCTACGAATCGATCACGCCCCCCGCGGTGCGCGGCGACCCGGACCGCGCCAGCGTCATGCGCCAGGCGCTGGCGGGCATGCTGTGGACCAAGCAGTACTTCTACTACGACCTCGGCCTGTGGCTCGACGAGCATGGCGCCGGCGCGCAGCTGCCGCAGCACGAGCGCCGGCAGGTGCGCAACCGCGACTGGGCGCACATGCACAACGACGACATCATCTCGATGCCGGACAAGTGGGAGTACCCGTGGTACGCCGCGTGGGACCTGGCCTTTCACATGATCCCGCTGGGCATGGTCGACCCGGACTTCGCCAAGCACCAGCTCGACCTGATGCTGCGCAACGACTACCTGCACCCGAACGGCCAGCTGCCGGCCTACGAGTGGAACTTCGGCGACGTCAACCCGCCCGTGCACGCGTGGGCGACGATGCAGCTCTACCTGATCGACAAGGAGCGCCGGGGCGGCCGGGGCGACATCGAGTTCCTCAAGTACGCGTTCTCCAAGCTGCTGGTCAACTTCACCTGGTGGGTCAACCGCAAGGACCGCACCGGCGCCAACGTGTTCGAAGGCGGCTTCCTCGGGCTCGACAACATCGGCGTGTTCGACCGCTCGTCGCCGCTGCCCACCGGCGGCTACCTCGACCAGGCCGACGGCACGGCGTGGATGGTGTTCTTCAGCCAGCAGATGCTGCGCATCGCAGTCGAGCTCGCGCTGACGGAGCCGCTCTACGAGGAGTTCGTCGAGAAGTTCTTCCAGCACACGCTGTTCATCGCCGGGCCATGGACCGCGTGGGCGAGCGCCAGGACGAGATGTGGGACGAGGAGGACGGCTTCTTCTACGACGTCCTGCGCTTTCCGGACGGATCGGCCACCCGGCTCAAGGTGCGCTCGATCGTCGGCCTGCTGCCGCTGGCCGCGGTCGCGGTGTTCGAGGAGGACATCCTCGCGAGGCTGCCGGACTTCCGCGCAGCGCGCGCGGTTCTTCATCGACCGCCACCCCGACCTCGCCGCCAACATGCACCTGCCGGAGCAGGCCGGCGTGGCCAACCGCCGGATGCTGTCGATCGTCAACGAGGCGAAACTGCGGCGCATTCTCGCCCGCATGCTCGACGAGGCCGAGTTCTTCGGGCCCCACGGCATCCGCGCGCTGTCGCGCTACCACCTCGACCACCCGTACGTCTTCGCGCACGGCGGGCAGGAGCATCGCGTCGCCTACGTGCCGGGGGATTCCGACACGGGCATGTTCGGCGGCAACTCCAACTGGCGCGGGCCGGTGTGGATGCCCGTCAACGTGCTGCTGTACGGCGCGCTGCTGCGCCTTTATGCCTACTACGGCGAGGACTTCAAGGTCGAGTGCCCGACCGGCTCCGGGCAGATGATGACGCTGCTCGAGGTGGCCAAGGAGCTCGGCGAGCGGCTGTGCCGGCTCTTCCTGCGCGACGCCACCGGCGCGCGGCCGGCGCACGGGCAGGCGCACAGGTACCGCGACGATCCGCACTGGCGCGACCTCGTGCTCTTCTACGAGTACTTCCACGGCGACACCGGCGCCGGCATCGGCGCCAGCCACCAGACGGGCTGGACCGGTTGCGTCGCGCGGATCATCCAGTCCAATGCCGTGCTCACGAAGGACATGCTGCTGCACCCCGGAGCGGAGGCTGCCACGCTGCATGCGCTGCACGGCGCTGCAAGGCGCGCAAGCGCCCGCGACGCGCACCTGATCTGCGCATGATGCACGACGTCATCCTCTGCGCCGATCTCGGCACCGGTTCGCTGCGCGTCGGCGCGATGTCGGGCAAAGGGAAGGTCGTGGCGATCGGCCGCGACGCGCGATCCGCGCGACCGAGCCCCGGCCCGGCTGGAGCGTGGCCGACGCCGAAGCCTGGTGGCGCGCGCTGGGCAGGGCCGCCGGCCGCACGCTCGACGCACTGCCGAGGGGCGCCCGCGTGCGCGCGCTATGCATCGCCGGCGTGACGCGCTCGCAGGTCCTGCTCGACACCGGCGGCCGCCCGCTCGCGCCCGCGCTGCTGTTCCGCGACCGGCGCGCCGTGGCCGAGGCGACGGAAGCTCGCCCGCCATTTCCCGGCGATCAATCCCGCCGACGAGATCACGGCGTTCCACCCCCTCGCCCGCATCGCCTGGTTCGCGCGCCGGCATCCGGCATTGTTCGACCGCATCGCCACGGTCCTGGAGGCGAAGGACTTCCTCAATTTCCGCCTCACCGGGACCGCAGCGGCCGACGCCGTGACCTATTCGCGCTACGACGCCCTGCGCGCCGACGATCGACCGCTCCCGGAATGGCTCGCGCGCTGCCGCGGCCTGCTCGAGTTGCGTCGCCTAGCGCCCTGGCACCCGCTCGGCCCGATCACGAGCCGGCAGTCACCCTTCGACCGCCTCGCGGGGATACCGGTGTTCGCGGGCGCGATGGACGCGTGGGCGGCGGCCGTCGGCGCCGGCGCGACCCGCGCCGGACAGGGCTACGACATCGCCGGCACGTCGGAGGTGACGGGCCTGATCACGCCCGGGCGCGCGTTCGTGCCGGGCCTCGTGTCGCTGCTCTGGAGCGACGGCGCGTGGCAGATCGGCGGCCCGACGCAGGCCGGCGCCGACAGCGTGGCCTGGTGCCATCGGACCCTGCGCGTGCGCGGCACGCTGGCGGCTGCCGTCGAGCGCGCCGGCGCGCGGCCGCCGGCCGCAGATCGCCCGCTGTTCGTGCCCTATCTCGCCGGCGAGCGCGCGCCGCTGTGGCGCGCCGACGTCCGCGGATCGTTCGAGGGCCTGTCCCGCGAGCACGGACCCGAGGATTTCCTGTGGGCGGCGCTCGAAGGCGTAGCCATGGCGATGCGCGACATCCTTGCGCGCGCCGTCGCCGGGTCCGGGCAGGCCCTGTCCGACGTGCGCGTCGCCGGCGGCGGCGCGCAATCGAATGCGTGGTGCCAGATGAAGGCGGACGTGATGAACGTGCCCATGGTGCGCACCGCTCACCGCGAAACGGGATTGGCCGGTGCCGCCGTCGCCGCCGCCGTCGGCCTCGGGTGGTACTCCTCGCTCGCTGCCGCTGCGGACGCGCTGTGCCCCGTCGAGCGGGCATTCGCGCCGCGGCCGGCATTCGCCGGCATCTACGCGGAGCGCGCCGCACGCCATGACCGCGCGCGGCGGCACGCCGTCGCGCAGGCCGATGCCGCGAAGCCCTCGCCGAGCGCACGGCGGATGCGCGCACAGGGAGCGCAGTCATGAGCGCCCGGTCCAATCCGGCGGGCTTTCTCGCGACCTACGGCACGGCGCTCGCCGCCGCGATCCTGTTCGCCATCTTCGCCCTCGCCGCGCCGAACTTCCTCAATCCGACCAATCTGCTCAACGTGCTGAAGCAGGTCAGCTTCCTCGCGATCCTCGGCCTCGGCTTCGGCATGGCCCTCATCACCGGCGAACTCGACCTCTCGTTCGCCAACGTGTGCAGCTTCGCCGCCGTCGTCGTCGGCGGCCTCATCCACCACGGCCATCCTCCCGCGCTGGCGGTCGCCGCGGGACTCGCCGTCGGCGTGGCGGCCGGCACGCTCAACGGCGTGCTGGTGACGCGAGTGAAGGTTCCGTCGCTGATCGCCACCCTCGCGACCGCGTCGGCGGCCAACGGCCTCGCCTTCGCCGTGACCGGCGGCGTGGCCTTCGTCGGCCGCTGGGATCCCGCGTTCCTCGCCCTCGGCCGGGGCAGCGTGCTCGGCGTCCCGGCACTCATCCTGTGGACGGCCGCGGCCGCGCTGCTCGCGACCTTCGTCCTGCGACACACGCGACTGGGAATGCACATGGCGTTCACCGGCGAAGCCGACGAGGCCGCGCGCCTGTCCGGGATCAACGTCCGGCGCACGAAGCTGCTGGGCCTCGCCTTCTCCGGGCTCGCGGCGGGGGTGGTCGCCATCCTGCTCACGGCGACGCTCAATTCCGCCGCGCCCAACATGGCCACCGATTACCTGCTGCACGCGATCGCGGCGGTGCTGCTCGGCATGACGATGTTCGAGCCCGGGCGCTGCAACGTCGCGGGCACGCTGGTCGGCGCCGCGACGATCGGCATGCTCGGCAACGGCCTCGTGCTGATGGGCGCCGCCTACTATGTCCAGGACATCATGCTTGGAGTTATCATCGTCGCTTCGGTTGCGCTGTCGGCGTCGACGCTCAGGAAAGCCGCGTTCAGCGTTTGAGGAGCGCCCGGCGCCTCGGATAAGTGGGGTCAGACACTACTTTCCTCGTTGGAAGAATACAGGCCACGATGAGGTCCGGAGAAAGTAGTGTCTGACCCCACTTATCGGAGAATGTAGTGTCTGACCCCACTTCTTTCAGGGAGAGCATTTCGTGATCAAGAAATTCCTTGCAGCGGCAGTCGTCACCATGGGGCTGATCGTCGCCGCGCCGGCGGCGCACGCCTTCAAGCTGGCGATCATCGCCTTCCAGATGTCCTCGGAGACGCACGCCCGGGTCGCCAATGCGGCGGCCGAGGCGGCCAAAAACCTCGGCTGGACGGTGCAGATCCTCAACTCCGAGGGCAGCCTGCCCAAGCATGCCGAGCAGATCGAGGCGATGATCCAGGCGAAGGTCGATGGGCTCATCATCGCGATGGGCAAGCCGGTCGAGGCCGACGCCCAGCTCGCCGCGGCCAAGAAGGCGGGCATCCCGGTCATCACCGCGGTCGCCGGCACCAGCCCGCACACGCTGTTCGACATCCAGGTCAACGACTACCAGATCGGCGCGCAGGCCGCGCTGTACCTGCTCTCCAAGATCAACTACAACGGCGCGATCCTCACCGAGCGCTACGAGAACAACGTGGCGTCGAGAATCCGCGGCAAGGTCCTCGACGTGGTGCTCTCCGAGAACACCGCGGTCAAGGTCCTCGGCAGCCATTCGATGGCGCGCACCGCGAGCTGGCAGGAGGACGTGCGCACCGGGATGCAGGCGCAGATCCTCAAGAACCAGGGCAAGTTCCAGGGCATCTGGGCGTCGTTCGACGGGCAGGCCTACGTCATCGACGACCTCCTCAAGGCGCAGGGCCTGAAGAAGGGCGACGTCGTGCTGGTCAGCATCGACGGCGGGCCCGAGAGCTATCGCCGGATCAAGGCCCCGGACAGCCTGCTCACCGCCACCGTGGGCATCCCGTTCGAGCGCATCGGCCGCACCGCGGTCGAGAAAATGAACGAGATCGTCGTCAAGAAGGTCCCGAAGAACCAGGTCGTCAACGGGCCCTACCTGTGGATGGACGCGGTGCTCGTCGACGGCACCAACGTCGACCAGATGCTGAAGTAGCCGCCCGCGGCCGACGTCGCTTGGAGCCGCTTCTGCGCCTCGCCGGTATGGGCAAGCGCTACGGCGCCGTCGAGGCGCTGCGCGCGGTCGACCTCGACGTCGCGGCCGGCGAGGTGGTCGCGATCTGCGGCGACAACGGCGCCGGCAAGTCGACGCTGATCCGGGTGGTCTCCGGCGCGCACGAGCCCAGCGAAGGACGCATCGAGATCGAAGGCCGTGCGGTGGCCTTCCGCTCGCCGATCGACGCGCTGGCCGCCGGTGTGGCGACCATCTACCAGGATCTGGCGCTCGCCTCGCGCCTGCCCGTCTGGCAGAACGTGTTCGTCGGCGCCGAGCTGACGCGACGGCTGGCACCCGGCGTGCGCATCCTCGACAAGCGCGCGATGCGCGCCGCCTCGACGCGCTACCTCGCCCGGCTGAAGGTCGACATCGCCGACACCGACCGCCCGGTCGAGCGCCTGTCGGGCGGACAGCGGCAGGCCGTGGCGATCGCCCGCGCGCTGCACTGGAATGCGCGGCTGGTCATCATGGACGAGCCCACGGCGGCGCTCGGCGTGGCCGAGAGCCGGCAGGTGCTGGACCTCATCCGCGAGCTGCACCGCGGCGGCACGACGGTGATCCTGATCAGCCACAACATGGCCGAGGTCGTCGCCGTCGCCACCCGCGTGGTCGTGCTGAAGGGCGGCCGCAAGATCGCCGACCTTCCCGCCGCCGGGCTCGCCGCCGACGATCTCGCCCACCTCGTGATGGTCGGGCAGCTGCCCCGCCGGGCCGCCTGAGCGCGCACGCATGACGCGCGCGCGCATCGTCATCGACACCGATCCGGGGCAGGACGACGCCGTCGCGCTGCTGCTGGCGCTCGCCGAGCCGGAGCGCCTCGACGTGCTCGGCATCACCACCGTCGCCGGGAACGTGCCGCTGCCGCTGACCACGGCGAACGCGCTGCGGATCGTGGAGCTGGCGCGACGCGGGGACGTGCCGGTCTACGCCGGCGCGAGCCGGCCGCTGCTGCGCGCGCTGCGCACGGCGGAATTCATCTGCGGGCCCGACGGCCTCGCCGGCGCGGCGCTGCCGCCGCCGAAGGGCGAAGCCGCCGGCCCGCACGCGGTGACGTTCCTCGTCGACACGCTCAAGGCGGCGCCGGAGCGCTCCGTCACGCTGTGCCCGCTCGGGCCGCTCACCAACATCGCGCTCGCCTTCGCGCAGGAGCCGGGCCTCGCGGCGAAGGTGGAGCGGATCGTCCTGATGGGCGGCGCGCGCGATTTCGGCAACGTCACGCCGGCGGCCGAATTCAACTTCTACGTCGACCCGCACGCGGCGGCCATCGTCCTGCGGCTCGACGTGCCGATCGTCGTGTTCGGCCTGCACGCCACGCACCAGGCGATGGCGACACCCGCGCGCGTCGAGCGCATCGCGGCGTTGGGCACGCCTGCGGCGCGCGCCGTCCACGGGATGCTCGGCCGCCCGCGGCCGGGCAGCGTCGAGCGCTACGGCGTCGCGGGACATCCGCTGCATGACCCCTGCGTCATCGCCTACCTGCTGTGGCCGGAGCTCTTCGCCGGCCGCGACTGCCACGTGAGCGTGGAGACGGCGAGCGAGATCACGATGGGATGCAGCTCGATCGACTGGTGGGGCTCGCAGCAGCGGGAGCCGAACGCCCACGTGATCGGCGACGTCGACGCCGACGGGCTCTTCGAGCGGCTCACGCGCTCTCTCGCGCAGCTCGGCTGAGGACGCGACCGATGACGCACCTGGTGGACGAACTGGCTGGCCGGGCCGACGCCGAGATCGCCGCGATGCGCGCGGCGGCGCGCCGCGCGCGCGACGCACATGCGCGCTCCGAGCTGATGCGGCACATGCTGATGACGGCGGGCAAGGTAGCGGCGCAGCCCGCGGACGATGCGGTGCGCTTCATCGTCGATCACTGGCTGGAAGCCTGGCACCTCGAGCGCGCGTCCTGGCCGCACGTGCCGGAAATGGAAGCCTTCGCAGCGGCGTTCCACGCGTATGCCGGCGCGCCGACGGACGCGCACGACGCCGCGGTGCGCGCGACCTGCGCGCGGCTCGAAGCGGCGTTCTCCGCCGCCGGCATGCCCATCGCCGACCAGATGGCGTGGCGCTCGGTCTGCGCGCACGGCTGGTGGGCGCAGGTGCGGCCGGCCCCGCCGGGACGCGGCCGCCAGGACCGCGACTGGCCCGACCGGCCGTTCTGGGAGCACGGCTGCCTGCCGGAGTGTCTTTAGTACCGCGACCCGCAAAGTTTCGCAGCGTTCGAATCGATTCCCGGCATGCGCGCCAGCTTGTTGTCGCGGTGCTAGTCCGGCCGCATGCGCGATTGCTCGATGACCGGCTTCCAGCGCGCGATCTCGCCGGCAATCAGCTTGCCGAACGCGTCCGCCGTCCCGCCCGCCGCCTCCGCCCCTTCGGCATCGAGCCGCGCCTTCAACTCCGGCGTCTGCAACGCGCGGCCGATTTCCGCGTTGAGGCGCGCGATCACCGCCGGCGGCGTGCGCGCCGGCGCGACGATGCCGTACCACTGGATCGCCTCGAAGTCAGGCAGCCCGCCGGCGGCGGCGATCGTCGGCACCCCGGGCAGGCTCGCGACCGGCGCGCCGCTCGACACCGCCAGCGCGCGCAGCTTGCCGGCCTTCACCTGCTGCAGCACCGCAGGCACGCCGGTCATCATGATCTCGACCTGCCCGCCCATCACGTCCGTCACGGCCGGCGACGTGCCGCGGTACGGGATGTGGCCGATGTCGGTCTGCGTGCGCAGCTTGAAGTACTCCATCGCGATGTGCGCTGCGCTGCCGTTGCCGCCGGAGGCATAGCGCAGCGCGCCGGGCTTCGCCTTCGCCAGCGCGATGAGTTCCTGCACGTTGCGCGCGGGAACCGCCGGATTGACCACGAGCACGTTGGGCACGCGCGCGATCAGCGCGACGGGCGCGAAGCTCCTGACCGGATCGTAGGCGAGGTCGGGATAGAGCGACGGATTGATCGCGAGCGTCCCGATGTGGCCCATGAGCAGCGTGTAGCCATCCGGGGCCGCGCGCGCCACTTCCGTCGCGCCGATGGAGCCGCCGGCGCCGGGCTTGTTCTCCACGACGACCGGCTGCCCCAGCGCCTCGTGCAGCTTCTGCGCGATCGAGCGGCCGAGGATGTCGGTCGAGCCGCCCGGCGGGAAAGGCACCACGAGGCGCACGGGCCGGGAGGGCCACTCCTGCGCGGGCGCGGGACCGGCGGCGGCGAGCGACGCGATCGTCGCGATCAGCGCCAGTGCGAAGGCGCGCACGCGCCCGGTTGGCCCACGGCGGTCGATCACGGTTCAGTCCGGGAGGATCTTCGCGTCATGGATCAGCTTCTCGTAGCGCGCTTTCTCCGCCGTCAGCAGGGCGGCGAACCGGTCGACGGGACCCGGAAGCACCTCCCCGCCCGCCGCGGCCAGCCGCCCTTTGACGTCGTCGGACGCGAGCGCGCGCTCGATCTCCGCATGGAGCCTCGCCACGATCGGCCCCGGCAGTCCCGGCGGACCGATGAAGCCGTACCAGACAGCCGCCTCGAATCCCGGGAAGCCCGACTCCGCCACCGTCGGCACGTCGGGAAAGATGCCCGAGCGCACCGGGGTCATGACCACCAGCACGCGCAGCTTGCCGCTGCTTACGTGCGGCTGCACCTCCAGCGCGTTGACCGCCACCGCCTGCACGTGCCCGCCCAGCACGTCGGTGATCGCCTGCGCGCCCCCCTTGTACGGAACGTGCGTCAGCGAGGCGCCGGCAGCGCGCTCGAAGAGTTCCACCGCAAGGTGCGGCGTCGAGCCGTTGCCGGGCGAGCCGTAGTCGACCGACCCCGGTTTCGCCTTCGCCGCTGCGATCAGCTTCGCGATCGTCGTGTATTCCGATTGCGCGCCGACCGCCAGCACCACCGGCACGCGGCCGACCAGCGCGATCGGCGTGATGTCGCGCCCGAGGTCGTACGGCGGCGGCTGGTAGAGCGACACGTTGGCCGCCACCGCGTTGGCGGCGAGCATCAGCGTGTAGCCGTCGGGCGGGCTGTCGATCAGCGCCCGCAGCGCGATGTTGGTCCCCGCGCCCGGCTTGTTGTCGATGACGACCGGCTGCCCCAGGCTCGCCTGCAGTTGCTGCGCGACAGCGCGCGCGATGATGTCGACGGCGCCGCCCGCGGTGTAGCCGACGATCACCCGAATGGGCTTCGCCGGGTAGCTCTGGGCATTCGCGCCTGCGGCGGCCGCCAGCCCGCACAGCATGACGGCGATTGCTTGCCTTCTCTTCATGTCACCTGCTCCATCGCGTGTGTCTGCCTGCCTCGCCCGCCGGTCCGGACGCTGCGCACGCCGCCTCAGTCGTGCGCGGAGGCCAGCGCGTCGGCGAGCTCCCGCCAGGAAAACTTCCCGTCGGCGGGATACGCGATCCCTGCCTCGGCCATCTGCTGCACCAGCGCATCGTGCCGCACGGCCGTCGCGGCCGCCATCGTCGGTGCGATGCCGACGTCGCCGAGCGTGGCAGCGACCTCGCGCATTTCGCCGGCGCGGCGGCGGCCATGCTCGGCCACGCGGCTCACCAGGTAATCGGGCAGCTGCGCGTTCCATCCCATGTGCGGAAACGTCTTGTCGAGCGAAGCGAGCACCGCCTCCTCCGCGCCGAAGCGCCGCGCCGCGAACATCGATTCGACCACCAGCGCCTCGAGGCCCTTGATCATGATGCTGCGGCACATCTTGATCGCCGAGGCGGTCCCGATCTCCTCCGCCGCCACCGTCGCGCTCATGCCGAAGCCCTTCAGCGCCGCGGCCAGCGCGCCGGCCCGCCGGCCGCCGAGCAGCATCGGCACCGCGAGGCGCTGCGGCGGCACCGGGGCCATCACCGCCGCCTCGACGTAATCGGCGCCGCAGGCCTCGACCGCGCGCGCGTTGCCGCGCTTGGTTTCGGGGGAGACGGAGTTGACGTCGAGAAACACCTGGCCGGGGCGCAGCCACCGCGCGGCGGCGCTCGCGACGTCGCGCGACGACGATGCCGTCACCGCCGAGATAACGAGGTCCGCGTCGCCGACGGCATCGGCCAGCGTGGCGCACGCGGTCACGCCTGCCGCGCGCGCGCGCTCGAGCATCGCCGGCCGCGCCGCCGGCGCGTCGAGCAGGATGTCGTACGTCGACACCGCGAGGCCCTGCCGCGCGAGGTCGTTGCCGAAGATCGTTCCGACTTCGCCGAACCCGACCAGGGCGATCCGGCGGACGGGCTGCTGTTCGCTCATGTGACTGCTCCATTGCTTCGCGACGGGCGCCGCGACGGGAACCGGTGATGCATCGGGTCGTGGCTCAGTATGGCAGGCCCACGTAATTCTCCGCCAGCGCGGTCATTGCCGCGCGCGAGCCGAAGAGATATTCCAGCTCGGCCTGCTGGATCTTGTCGCCGAACGGCCCGTGGTCCGGGAACCGGTGCAGCAGCATGGTCATCCACCACGAGAACCGCTCGGCCTTCCAGATCCGCTTCAGCGCGCGCTCCGAGTACGCGTCGAGCCCGGCGGAACGGCCCTGGCGATAGTGCTCGACCAGGCCGTCGAAGAGGTAGCGCACGTCGCTGGCCGCGAGGTTCAGGCCCTTCGCCCCGGTCGGCGGCACGATGTGCGCGGCGTCCCCTGCGAGGAACAGCCGCCCGAAGCGCAGCGGCTCGGCGACGAAGCTGCGCAGCGGCGCGATGCTCTTCTCGAGCGCCGGTCCGGTGACGAGGTCGGCGGCGCCGCGCGGGTCGAGCCGCTGCCGCAGCTCGGCCCAGAAGCGCTCGTCGGGCCATTCCTCGACCCGCTCGGCGAGCGAGCACTGCAGGTAGTAGCGGCTGCGGGTGCGGCTGCGCATGCTGCACAGCGCGAAGCCGCGCTCGTGCAGGACGTAGATCAGCTCGTGCGACACCGGCGGCGTGTCCGCGAGCAGGCCGAGCCAGCCGAACGGGTAGACGCGCTCGTACGTGCGGATCGCCGACGACGGTGCGCTCTGCCGGCACACGCCGTGGAAGCCGTCGCAGCCGGCGATGTAGTCGCAGGCGAGCTCGTGCGTAGCGCCCCCGTTGCGGTAGCGGACCACGGGCCGGTCGCCCTCGAATCCGTGCACGCTCACGTCGTCGGCCTCGTACACCGAGGGTGCGCCGCTCGCCCTGCGCGCGTCCATCAAGTCCCGGGTGACCTCGGTCTGGCCGTAGACGATGACGTTGCTGCCGCCGGTGAGCCCGTTGAGATCGACGCGGTGCCGGCGTCCCATCCACGCGATCTCGATGCCGCCGTGGACCAGGCCCTCGGCATGCAGGCGCGCGCCCACGCCCGCCTCGTCCAGCATGTCCACCGCACCCTGCTCCAGCACCCCCGCGCGGATGCGGCCGAGGACGTACTCCGGCGTCTGCCGCTCGAGGATCACGTTGGCGATGCCGGCACGCGTGAGCAGTTGTCCGAGCAGCAGGCCTGCGGGGCCCGCGCCGATGATGGCGACCTGCGTGCGCATGATCTGCCCCGGCCTTCGGTCAGCGCGCGCGCGGCGGCGCGGGCTCGGGGCCCACCCCATAGGGGGGCGGCATGATGGCGACGAGATGGCGGAAGAGTTCGCGGAACGCCTTGCTCGCGGGCACGCCGACGACCGGGTCGTCGTTCGACGCGAATGCCGCGTCGATCGCGTCCCAGTCCCCCTGCAGCAGGGCCTCGGCGGCGAGCGGCAGCACCTCGTCCTCCTCGCGGCGCATGTGCAGCCAGTGGAAGTGCGAGTAGCGCTCGACCCCTTCGGCGAATGGCGGCAGCGCCGCGGGATCGGCGCGGTAGCGTTCCCACATCGCCTTCAGCTCCGCGAAGCGCTCGCGGCCGACCGCGTGCTCGCGGTGCAGCGCGTCGAGCAGCGGCGCGGCATCGGGCCGGCGCACGCGCAAGCGCGCGAACAAGTAGTCGTCCTCCTTCGGGTGGTGCAGGCGTTCGGGAAACGCCTCGATGTAATGAAACAGCGCGGCGAGCAGCAGGTGATCGGGTGCCATGTTCCCGGCCGCGGCCTCGGCGACGAGGTGACGCAGCCCCTCGACCACCGCCGTGATGGCGCGGTGCTCGTCCCGGATGATCGCGATCGCCTTCATCGCTATGCCTCCCTTGTCACGATCCAGCGCGTAGCCCGGTGTTGAGCGAAGCGAAACCCGGGGCAGGCGTGGCCATTGCCGCAGCCACCCGGATTTCGCTTCGCTCAACCCGGGCTACGCCTGTCGTGCGATCGCGCTTCATCTTACGAAACGGCAACCAGGCGGTGCAGCGTCGCGGGATCGGCGAGCAGCGCCTCGCTGCTGCCGCGGTGAACGACCCGGCCGCGCTCGAGGACGATCGCGTCCTGCGTGAGCGACAGCGCGAGCTTCGCGTGCTGCTCGACCACGATCACCGCCATGCCGCTGCCGGCGGCGAGATCGCGGATGACCATCATCAGCTCCTGCACGATGATCGGCGCCAGGCCCTCCATCGGCTCGTCGAGCAGCAGCAGGCTCGGGTTGACCATCAGCGCGCGGCCGATGGCGAGCATCTGCTGCTCGCCGCCGGAGAGCTGGTTGCCGTAGTTGCCGCGCCGCTCCGCGAGGCGCGGGAAGATCTCGTAGACGCGCTCGACGTTCCAGTGCCCGGGCCGCGCGACGGCGGTGAGGTGCTCCTCCACCGTCAGCGACGCGAACATGAAGCGCTCCTGCGGCACCCAGCCCAGGCCGGACTGGCTGCGCCGGTGGGTCGGCAGCGGGGACAGGTCGGCACCCCGCCAGCGCAGGCTGCCGCGATGCACGCGCGTCAATCCCATCAGCGTGACGAGCAGCGTCGTCTTGCCCATGCCGTTGCGACCGAGGAGCGCCAGCGTGCCGCCCTCGTCGAGCGTGAGCGAGACGCCGTCCAGCACGACGCTCTCGCCGTAGCCCGCGGTGAGGCCTTCGACCGCGAGCAGCTCAGCCATGCTGCGCCTCGCCCAGGTAGACCTCGCGCACGCGCGGATCGGCGGCGATCTCGGCCGGCGTGCCTTCGGTGAGCACCTTGCCGCCGACCAGCACCGTGATCCGCTCGGCGAAGCGGAACACGAGCTCCATGTCGTGCTCGATGAACAGGATCGTGACGTCGCGCGGCAGCGCGGCGATCGCGGCGAAGAGCTCGGCGCTCTCGCCCGCCGGGATGCCCGCCGCGGGCTCGTCGAGCAGCAGGATCTTCGGCTGCGTGGCGAGCGCCAGCGCGATCTCCACCAGGCGCTGCCTGCCGTAGGGCAGATCGCGCGTCAGCGTGCCGGCATCGGCGGCGAGGCGCAGCGGCTCGAGGATCGCCAGCGCCTCGTCGGCTTCCACGCGCTGCCGCGCCACGGTGCGGTGGCAGATGCCCGCCCGCCCCTTGCGCTCGCACACCGCCAGCGTGACCGACTCGAGGACCGTGAGGCCCGCGAACAGCGTGTTGATCTGGAACGTGCGGGTCATTCCGCGCTTGACGCGCTGGTGCTGCGCGAGGGCTGTGATCCGCTCGCCGCCGAGGAAGACCTCGCCCGCGGTCGGCGCCAGCGCGCCGGTCAGCAGGTTGATGAGCGTCGTCTTGCCGGCGCCGTTCGGCCCGATCAGCGCGTGGCGCACGCCGTGCGGGAACGCGAGCGTGACGTCGCTGTTCGCGCGGAAGGCGCCGAACGACTTCGACAGGCCGGAGGTGGAGAGCGCCGGGATCATGGCCGCGACCCGCGCCGGCGCTCGCGCAGCGTCTCGATCGCGCCAAGGATGCCGCCGCGCGCGAACAGCACGACGACGACGAGCAGCAGGCCGAGCCAGAACTGCCAGTAGATCGGGTTCTGCCCGGACAGAAAGTGGTGCGCGACCATGAACACCGTGGCGCCGACCAGCCCGCCGTAGAGACGGCCGGCGCCGCCCAGCACCACCATGATCATCAGGTCCGCCGAGCGCGGGAAACCGAACACGTCGAGTCCGACGAACTGGGTCGTCTGCGCGAGCAGTCCGCCGGCGACACCCGCCATCGCCGCGCTCACCGTGTAGACCGCGACCAGGCGGCGGCTGACCGGCGCGCCGATCGCCGGCATGCGGCGCACGTTCTCGCGGATCCCGCGCAGCGACAGCCCGAACGGCGAGCTCACCAGCCGCCGCGCCACGACGAACAGCACGAATACCACGCCGAGGCTGTAGAGATACGCGGTGCTGCCGGTGAGGTCGAACGCGTAGACGCCGAAGAGCTTGCCCATCGTCACGCCCGACAGGCCGTCGGCGCCGCCGGTGATCGAGGGCATCTGGTTCGCCGCCTCGAAGAGCATCAGCCCGATGCCGAGCGTCACCATCAGCCGGGCGAGGTCCGCGCCCCGGACAACGAGGAAGCTGGTAGCGAAGCCCACGACGGCGCTTGCAGCCCCCGCCACGACGAGGCCGCTGAAGGGCTCGCCCCAGCCGTGCACGGCGAGGAGGCCCGCGGCATAGGCGCCCACGCCGAAGAACGCGGCGTGGCCGAGCGAGACGATCCCGGCGTAGCCGAGGATGAGGTCGAGCGACACGGCAAAGAGCCCGGTGATCAGGATCTGGCTGCCGAGCACCCGGTGCGTCGGGAACGCGAAGAACGCCGCGAGCGCGGCGAGCCAGAACACGATCTCGGCCGCGCGCCAGCGGTCGTTCGGCAGGCGAAGCGCGCCGGCCGCCGGCACGGCGGCCGCGGCGTCAGGCGCGCCGGCCATAGAGCCCCGCGGGAAACGCGATCATCAGCGCGACCATGAGGAAATAGATGATGAACGAGCCGACCTGCGGCACGTAGTACTTGCCGGCGACGTCGCAGATCCCGAGCACCATCGCCGCGACGAGGCCGCCCTTGATCGTCCCCGCGCCGCCGATCGCCACGACAAGCAGGAAGTACACCATGTACTTGAACGGAAACGTCGGGTCGAGGCCGAGCACGTCCACGCCGAGCCCGCCGCCCAGCCCGGCGAGGCCCGAGCCCAGCGCGAAGGTCACGCCGAACACGCGGTTGACGTTGATGCCGAGCCCGGCCGCGGCGACCGCGTTGTCCACCGACGCGCGGACCTGGGCGCCGAAGCGCGTGCGCACGAGCAGCATCTGCAGCGCGATGGTCAGCACCGCGACCACGGCGATGAGGAACAGCCGGTACGCGCCCACGTCCTGCCCCAGCAAGCGCACCTGCCCGCGCAGATACTCCGGCAGGCGCATCGGCTGCTGCGACGGCCCGAAGAAGTACGTCGTCGCCGCGACCGCCATGAACACGAGGCCGATGGAGAACATCACCTGGTCGAGGTGCGTCGCCTTGTAGAGCCGCTGGTAGAGCGTGCGCTCGAGCACGATGCCGGCGGCGGCCGCCACGGCGAACGCCGCGGGCAGCGTAGCTAGGAACGGCACGCCCGCGCGCGTCATCAGCAGCACGCAGGCGTAGCCGCCCAGCATCGCGAACGCGCCGTGCGCGAGGTTGACGAAGTTCATGAGGCCCATCGTCACCGACAGGCCGATGCTGATGATGAACAGCAGGCTGCCGTACGCGATGCCGTCGAACAGCACCCCGGCGAGATTTCCCAGCATCGCGCGTTTCCCGCCGGCTCAGCCCGGTATCAGTTGGTGGGATCCTTGACGCTCTCGAACTTGTCGAACTCGATGTTCCACGGCTTGCCGTTGACCATCTTCACTTCGCGCAGGTAGACGTTCTGGATCGGCTGGCGCGTCGCGGGGTCGATCGACAGCGGTCCGCGCGGGCTCACCCACTTCATGCCCTTCATCGCCTCGACGAGCTGCTCGCCGCTCGCGCCGGCGCCTGCCTTCTTCAGCGCTTCGTAGATGAGGTGCATGCCGTCGTAGCCGCCCACCGAGTGGAAGTTCGGGCGCATCCCGGGGTTCGCCTTCATCATGGCGTCGACGTACGCCTTGTTCTCGGGGGAGTCGTGCGCCGCGGAGTAGTGGAACGACGTGATCACGCCGACCGCCGGGGCGCCCATGCTCTCGAGCAGGTCGTCGTCGGTGACGTCGCCGGTGCCGATCAGCCGGATGCCCGCCTGCTTCAGCCCGCGGTCGTCGAACTGCTTCATCACCGCCAGGCCCTCGCCGGACGGTACGAAGACGAACAGCGCGTCCGGCTTGGCGTCCTTCGCCCGCTGCAGGAACGGCGCGTAATCGGGGTTGCGCAGCGGCGTGCGGATCGACTCGACGATCTCGCCGCCGCCCGCCTTGAACACGGCGAGGAACGTCTTCTCGGCGTCGAGGCCCGGGCCGTAGTCGGTGACCATCGTGACCACGCGCTTGATCTTGTTCTTGAGCGCCCACTCGGCGATCGGCGCGGTGACCTGCGGCAGCGTGAAGTTGGAGCGCACGATGTACGGCGAGCGCGTCGGGATCATCGCGGTGGCGGCGGCCATCACCACCATCGGCACCTTCGCCTCCGTCGCCACCGGTGCGGCGGCGAGCGCGAGCGGCGTCAGGCCGAACCCCGCCAGCACGCTCACCTTGTCCTGCACGACCATCTCCTGCGCGATCCGCTTCGTGGTCTCGGGGGCGAGGCCCGTGTCGTCCTTGACGATCAGCTCGATCTTGCGGCCGGCGACGGTGTCGCCGTTCTTCGCCATGTAGAGCCGCGCCGCGGCCTCGATCTGCTTGCCGGTGGACGCGAACGGTCCGGTGAGCGGCAGGATGAGGCCGATCTTGAACGGGTCGGCGGCGAGCGCGGCGCCGGGAAGAGCGCACAGCGTCGCGCCGATCGCGGCCGCCTGCAGCATGCGGCGGCGGATGGTGTGGAAGCGGGTGTTCATGGATTCCTCCTTCGTGGGTGATGAGTGCCTTCCGATCTCACGCGACCCGGCCAGGCGGATCGTACGCGTTCGAGTTCGTATCGTTGGACGTGGCCGGCGGGCCGCCGGCCGGTGCCTGCAGCCATTGCGCCAGCGCCGCGCCGGTTTCGTCGGGTCGCTCCATCGGCGCCATGTGACCGCAGCGCTCGAGAATCACGAGGCGGCTGCCGGACGCGAGTGCAGCCATCTCCCTGTTCTGCTGCGGCGCGCTCAGGCCGTCCTCGCGCCCGGCCAGGACCAGCACCGGGCAGGCGGCCTGCGCCAGCACGCCGGACGCGTCGGGTCGCGCCAGCAGCGCGTCGATCTGGCCGGCGAACTGCGCCGGCGTGCGCCGCTCGAACATGTCGAGCACGGCGTCGACGAGCGCGGCGTCGGCCCGCCGCGCCGGATGGACCATCGGCTGCACCCACACGCGCGCCATCGCGCGCATGCCCTGCTCGCGCGCCAGCGCCAGAAGGGCCAGGCGGGCGCTGCGCTCGTCGTCGCCGGCGGCGCCCGCCGGCCGTGCGCGGCAGCCGGTGTCGAGCAGCGCGAGCCGCTCCACCCGTGCGGGCGCGCGGCGCAGCACCTCGAGGGCCACCCGCCCGCCCATCGAATGCCCCGCCACGGCAAACGTCGGGGGCGCCGACGCGAGCACGCGCTCGGCCATCGCGCCGATGGATGTCTCGTCGGCGTAATCGGCGACCGTGCACGCGGCGACGGCGCCGACGCGCGGCAGCACCGGCGCCCAGACGGCGCGGTCGCAGAGGAGACCGGGCAGCAGGAGCAGGTTCATCGCGTGACCGACATGGGCGAGCGCCCTAAGCCGCGCGAGCCTGCGGCGCCGGCCGCGGCTGGTTCTCGAGCACCATCGATGCGGCCGCCGTATTCGAGATCGGGATGTGGTAGCTCGCGTGGACCTTGCTCACCCGTCCGGTCAGCGCGCCGCGCGCGGCGAGCCACGTCATCAGCTCGGTGCCCTGCGCACCCGCCTCGCGCACGATGTCGAGCGTCGAGTAGCGCGTGAGTTTTTCCGGGTCGTCGACGATCGCTTCCATGCACATCGCGTCGAACGCCTTGTTGATGAAGCCGGCGCGCCGGCCGTCGAGCTGGTGCGACAGGCCGCCGGTGCCCATCACCACGACGCGCACGTCGTCGTTCCAGGCTTCGAGCGCGCGGCCCACGGCCTGACCGAGACGATAGCTGCGGCGCGGCGACGGCAGCGGATGCTGGACGTGGTTCATCGCGATCGGCACGATGCGCACCGGCCACTCGCCGCCGCCCGGCCACAGCAGCGCCATCGGCAGCGTGAGCGCGTGGTCCACCAGCATCTCCTGGCACATCGTGACGTCGAACTCGTCGGCGACCAGCGATTCGATCAGGTGCCACGAGAGCGCCGGGTCGCCCCGGAACGGCCGCACGGTCGGGATGCCCCAGCCCTCGTCGGCGTTGCGGTACTCGGGCGCGGCGCCGACGGCGAACGTCGGCAGCTTGTCGAGGAAGAAGTTGAGGCCGTGGTCGTTGTAGAAGACCACCGCCACGTCAGGCCGCGCGCGGGCGAGCCATGCGTGCACCGGCGGAAAGCCGTCGAAGAACGGCTTGAAGTACGGATCCTGCTGCGCGGTCTTGGCGATCGCGCCGCCGATGGCCGGAACGTGCGAGCTGGTGACGGCGCCGAGTATCGTGGCCATGACCCTATCTCCCCGCGGCGAGCAGCATCGCCTTGAAGTCGTCCTTGCTCATGCCCGTCTGCTGCGCACCGATGTCCTGCACGTCGAGGCGCAGGATTCCCGCGAGCTTCGCCAGGTAGTAGATGTTGCCGCCGGCCTCGATCAGCTCGAGCACGTTGCGGTTGCGCACGGCGCTGCGCTGCGCGCCGGTGAGCCCGAAGCTCGCGCAGTACGCGTCCTCGTCGCGCACGAACGCCTCGCGGTTGCCCGCCGAGTTGAACGAATAGCACATCTTGTTGAGTGCGTAGCCCCGCTGCGCCATCTCCCCGTCGAAGATGGTGGTGCCCGGGATGTCGGTCTTGCGCGTGGCGGCTGTCATTGCGGTTCCTCCTGATCTGGCGCGCGGCGCGGTTCAGGCGGGCATCGCCGCGAGCTGGCGCTCGAGCGCCTCGAGCGTCCGGTAGCACGGCAGCACCTGCGCCACGTCGGCATTGGGCTCGCGGCCATCGCGGATCGCGGCGAAGAATTCGCGGTCCTGCAGCTCGATGCCGTTCATCGACACGTCGACCCGCGACACGTCGATCTTCTCGTCCTTGCCGTTGTACAGATCGTCGTAGCGCGCGATGTACGTGCCGGTGTCGCCGATGTAGCGGAAGAACGTGCCGAGCGGGCCGTCGTTGTTGAACGACAGCGACAGCGTGCAGATCGCGCCGGTCGACGCCTTCAGCTGGATCGACATGTCCATGGCGATGCCCAGCACCGGGTGGATCGGGCCCTGCAGCGCATGGGCCGCGACGATCCCGCCGCCGGTCTGCCAGGCGAAGAGATCGACGGTGTGCGCCGCGTGGTGCCACAGCAGGTGGTCCGTCCACGAGCGCGGCTGCCCCAGCGCGTTCATGTTGGTGCGGCGGAAGAAGAACGTCTGCACGTCCATCTGCTGGATGTTGAACTCGCCGGCCCTGATCCTGTTGCGCACCCACTGGTGGCTGGGATTGAAGCGGCGCGTGTGGCCGACCATCGCCACCTTGCCGGCGGCCTTCTGCGCGCGCAGCACCGCCTCGGCGTCCGCCAGGCTGTCGGCGAGCGGAATCTCGACCTGGACGTGCTTGCCGGCGGCGAGGCACGCGATCGCCTGCGCGGCGTGCATCTGCGTGGGCGTGCACAGGATGACGGCGTCGACCTCCTTCAGCGCGAGGCTGTCCGCCAGGTCGGTGGCGACGTGGCCGATCCCGTACTTCGCGGCCACGGCGCCGGTCTTGTCGAGCTCCCGGCCGACGACCGAGACGACCTCGACGCCGTCGATCAGCCGGATCGCGTCGAGATGCTTGATGCCGAAGGCGCCGGCCCCGGCCAGCGACACTTTGATGGTCATTGGCATGCCCCCATGTTCGTGTCTTCACGCGGCTCGGTGACACACATGCTCATCCGGCGTTCTCCAGGATCAGGTGACCCACGGCCGTGTTGGACGCCGGCACGTGATAGAAGCGGCGCACGACGCGCGGCGGCGCATCCGCCATCGCGCCGCGGGCGATCAGCCACATCACGAGCTCGACGCCCTCCGAGCCGGCCTCGCGCAGGTAGTCGACGTGCGGCATCCGCGCGAGGCCTTCGGGGTCGGCGATCAGCCGGTCGAGGAACGCGTTGTCGAACTCGCGGTTGATCAGACCGGCCCGCGGGCCCTGCAGCTGATGGCTCATGCCGCCCGTGCCCCACACCTGCACGTTCAGGGGCTCGTCGTACGACGCCACCGCCCTGCGCAGCGCCCGGCCGAGCTGGAAGCAGCGACGGCCCGACGGGGGCGGATACTGGACGACGTTCACCGCGAACGGAATCACCCGGAACGGCCAGGCCGCGGGCTGCCCGCACAGCAGCGACAGCGGCACCGTGAGGCCGTGGTCGACGTCCATCCGGTTGACGATCGTGAGGTCGAAATCCTCCTGGATCAGCGCCTGCGCGAGGTGCGCGGCGAACTCCGGGTGACCATCGACCGTCGGCACCGGACGCGGGCCCCAGCCCTCGTCGGCGGGCGCGAACCCGGCCGCGCAGCCGATCGCGAACGTCGGGATCATCTCCAGGCTGAACGCCGACGCGTGGTCGTTGTAGACGAGGAAGACGACGTCCGGCTGGTGCGCGGCGAGCCACGCCTTCGACGCCTCGTAGCCTGCGAACAGGGGCTGCCAGTAGGCCTCGGCGGTGCGGCCGTGGTCGATCGCCGCGCCGATCGCCGGGACGTGCGAGGTGTAGACGCTCGCGGTGATCCGAGCGCTCACTTGCCTGCTCCGACGTAGCGATTGCCTTCGATCGAACGCCCGCCCGCGAGCATCATCTCCCGGTACTGCTCCTCGGTCATGCCCGTCATGCTGCTCGCCATCTGCAGGAAGCTCCTGCCATCGGTGGCGCCGATCTTGGCGAGGAAGTAGATGTTGCCGCCGAGCGCGATGCAGCGGTTCAGGTCGCGCGCGAGGACCGCCTGCTTCTGCTCTTCCGTCATCGGCCAGGCGTCGAGGTAGGCGCGCTCGTCCGCCTTGAACCGGGCCCGGTTGTCGGGCTTCATCAGCGACATGCAGAACTGGTTGAGGTGATAGCCCTTGCGCGACTGCTCGGCGTCGAACACCGTGGTGCCGGGGATGTCCCGGTAAGGCTTGTCGAGGGCCATGACTCAGCGTGGTTCTTCGGGCCAGTACAGCCGCATCGGATTGTCCACCAGCAGCTTGCGCTGCAGCTCGGGCGTGACCGCGACGTGCGGCACGAAGTCCACGAGCAGCCCGTCGTCGGGCATGTGGTCCTTCAGGTTCGGATGCGGCCAGTCGGTGCCCCACAGCACGCGATCGGGGAACGTCTCGACGATCCGCCGCGCGAAGGGCACGACGTCGCGGTAGGGAGCGCGCTCGCCGTCGAGCGCCGGCGGCCCGGCCACGGAGAGGCGCTCCGGGCAGCTCACCTTCGACCAGATGTTCGAGTGCTCGCGCAGCAGCTTCACGAACAGCGCGAACTCCGGCCCGTCGACGGGCTTTCTCACGTCGGGGCGCCCCATGTGGTCGACCACGACGGTGGTCGGCAGCGCGGTGAAGAAATCCCACAGCTCGGGGAGATCCACGGCCTCGAAGTAGATCACCACGTGCCAGCCGAGAGGCGCGATGCGCTGCGCGATCTCCATCAGCTCGTCCTTCGGCGTGAAGTCGACGAGGCGCTTGACGAAATTGAAGCGCGTGCCGCGCACGCCGGCCGCGTGCATCGCCGCGAGCTCCGCATCCGTGACGCCGCGCTTGACGGTGGCCACGCCGCGCGCCCTGCCCTGCGAATGCCGCAGCGCGTCGACCAGCGCGCGGTTGTCGCTGCCGTGGCAGGTGGCCTGCACCACCACGTTGCGCGCGAAGCCCAGCCGGTCGCGCAGCGCGAAGAGCTGGTCCTTCGACGCGTCGCACGGCGTGTACTTGCGCTCGGGGGCGTACGGGAACTGCGCGCCCGGACCGAACACGTGGCAATGCGCATCGACCGCGCCCGCCGGCACGCGGAAGCGCGGGATCGACGGATCGGGATGGAAGGCGAGCCAGCCCGGGGTGACCTGGAAGTCCATCGGGTCGCAGCGCGTCAGTCGACGTACTTGAGCCCGGCTTTCGCCAGCGGCTCGCGCATCTTGTACATGTCGAGCCCCAGCTCGCCCGCGGCCAGCCGCCTGCGCTTGTCGGCCTCGTTCGCCTCGCGCGCCTCGGCGGCGTCGGCCGCCTGCTGCGCGAGCGCGGCCGGCACCACCACCACGCCGTCGTCGTCGGCGATGACCACGTCGCCCGGGTTCACCAGCGCCCCGGCGCAGACCACGGCGACGTTCACCGAGCCGAGCGTCGCCTTGACGGTGCCCCTCGCGCCCACCGCGCGCGAGAACACCGGGAAGCCCATGGCGGTGAGGTCCCTGACGTCGCGCACGCCGCCGTCGATGACGAGCCCCTTCGCGCCCCGGGCGCGGAAGCTGGTCGCCAGCAGGTCGCCGAAGAAGCCGTCGTCGCTGTCCGTCGTGCACGCGGCGACCGACCACGTCGCCGTCGCGCAGTTGCTCGGCGGCGACGTGCAGCATCCAGTTGTCGCCCGGCTGCAGCAGCACGGTGACCGCGGTGCCGCACAGATTCGCTCCCGGGTAGATGGGCCGCATGTACGTCTTCATCAGCCCGACGCGGCCCATCGCCTCGTGGACGGTCGCGACACCGAAGCGCGCGAGCTTGGCCACCGCCGCGGGGGCCGCGCGCACGATGTTGCGCCTGACGACGCCGAGTTCGTTCATGCTCATGGCTAGCCTCTTTGCAGATTCCTGGCAACTGCGGCCGGCCGCGTGTCGCCGAGGTCAATCGCGCGGCGACGCGCGCTTCGCGCCTTGCCGCTGGCCGCCGCGCTCATGGCTACCTTCCTTTGGCCTTGAGCGCGGCATCGAGCCGCGGATAGACCCGCCGCGCGTTGCCTTCGTAGATCTTGTGGCGCTCCGCCGCGCTCAGCGCCGCAGCGTCGATGTAGCGCCGGGTGTCGTCGTAGTGGAAGCCGGTCTCCGGGTCGATGCCGCGCACGGCGCCGATCATCTCGGAGGCGAACAGCACGTTGTCGACGGGGATCACCCTGGTCAGCAGGTCGATGCCCGGCTGGTGGTACACGCAGGTGTCGAAGAAGATGTTGTTGAGCAGGTGGTCCTTCAACAGCGGCTTCTTCAGCTCCTGCGCCAGCCCGCGGAACCGGCCCCAGTGGTACGGGACCGCGCCGCCACCGTGCGGGATCACGAACTTCAGCGTCGGGAAGTCCTTGAACAGGTCCGCCGTCAGGCACTGCATGAACGCCGTGGTGTCGGCGTTGAGGTAGTGCGCGCCGGTCGTGTGGAAGCACGCGTTGCAGCTGGTGCTCACGTGGATCATCGCCGGGATGTCGTGCTCGACCATCTTCTCGTAGATGGGGTACCAGTGCCGGTCGGACAGCGGCGGCTCCTGTCCAGTGGCCGCCGGAAGGGTCGGGATTGAGGTTGATCGCGACGAAGCCGTACTCCCGCACGCAGCGCTCGAGCTCCGGAATGCAAGTCCGCGGGTCCACGCCCGGCGACTGGGGCAGCATCGCCGCGCCGATGAAGTTGTCGGGGAAGAGCCGGCTCACCCGGCAGCAGAGCTCGTTGCAGATCGCCGCCCACGTCGAACTGGTCTGGAAATCGCCGACGTGGTGCGCCATGAAGCTCGCCCGCGGCGAGAAGATGGTGAGGTCGCTGCCGCGCTCCTTCATCTTGGCGAGCTGGTTCACCTCGATGCTCGCGCGGAGCTCGTCGTCGCCGATCGCGAGGTCGGAGGCCTTCGGGGCCGCCGTCGGGTCCTTCAGGCCGGCGATCTGGCGATTGCGCCAGTCCTCCAGCGCCTTCGGCGCCGTCGTGTAGTGGCCGTGGCAGTCGATGATCACGATGCGTTTCCTTTCCAGACCGACGCGGGAACCATGACCTCGCCGCGCATGATGAGCCGGGCCGTGCGCAGCAGCGCGGCGCGGGTGACGTTTTGGGGACTGGCCGGATCGACCTCGAGCGCGACGCTGAACTCGCCGGTGGGGTGCTCGACCGCAACGTTCTTCGTGCCGCCCTTCGGCACCGCGGCCACGCCGTCGCACACCGAGCCGTCCAGCACGCACGCCGTGCCCACCGTCACCGCCGCGAGCACGCCGATGGCGTCGTGGCACACGTGCGGGATGAAGCTGCGCGTGCAGAGGCTGCCGCCATGCCGGGGCGGGGCGATCAGCGTCATCTTCGGGTAGCTCTTGGCCGTCACGTCGCCGAGGCCCATCGCATGGCCGCAGGCGATGCGCAGGCGCTCGATGCGCGCCTTCAGCGCGGTGTCGGCATTCATCTCGGCGACGCTCTCGTACCCGGTGCGGCCGACATCCGAGGCGCGCAGCAGCACGAGCGGCATGCCGTTGTCGATGCAGGTGACCTCGATGCCGTCGATCACGTCGCGCACCCGGCCCGTCGGCAGCAGGCCGGCGCAGACCGAGCCCGCCGTGTCGAGGAAGTTGATGGTGATGGGCGCCGACGTGCCGGGCACGCCGTCGATGCGGGCGTCGCCCTCGTACTCGACGTGCCCGCCCGGGGTCCGCACGGTGATGTCGCACTGCATGTCCGTGTTCCGCGTGAGCACGCGGAACGTGCTGGCCTCGCCCCTGCGGCTTCACCATGCCCGTTTCCAGCGCGAAGGGCACCACCGCCGCCAGCATGTTGCCGCAGTTGGGCGTGGTGTCCACGGTGTCCTTGTCCGGCTGCAGCTGGGCGAACAGGAAGTCGAGGTCCACCCCCGGCTTGCTGCCGCGGCTGACGATGGCGACCTTGCTGGTGAGCGGATGCGCGCCGCCGAGGCCGTCGATCTGGCGCTTGTCCGGCGACCCCATCACCGCGAGCAGCACGCGGTCGCGCAGCCCGACGTCGGCCGGCAGGTCGGCGGCGGCGAAGAACGGCCCGCGCGACGTGCCGCCACGCATGAACAGGCAGGGGATCGCGGTTTGGATCGGAAGCTCCTCCGGCCGAACGGGCGTCGACCTGGGCGAATTTTGCGCCGCCGCGGGCCTGCCGGTAAGCCCCTTGGCTATACTAGCAGCTATGCCGATCCGGCATGGTCGATGCAGAGCAATGCGCAAGCGCCATGGATCTCAAGCAGCTCGAGTATTTCGTCAACGTCGTCGACCTCGGCGGGTTCAGCCGCGCCGCCCGTTTCCTCGGCGTCGCGCAGCCCGCGATCAGCCGGCAGGTGCGCAGCCTCGAGGTGGAGCTGCGGCAGAGCCTGCTTCTGCGCAACGGCCGCGGCGCCACGCCGACGCAGGCGGGGACGCGGCTGCTGGAGCACGCGCGGGGCATCCTGCAGCAGGTGGACCGGGCGCGGCGCGACGTCGACGAGACCAAGGGCGCTGCGGTCGGACACGTCGTGGTCGGGCTGCCGCCCACCGTCGCGCGCCACCTCACCGTGCCGGTCGTGCGCGCGTTCCGGCAAGCCTGGCCGCGGGCCTCGCTCAGCATCGTCGAGGGGCTCTCCGCCAACATCCACGAGTGGCTCGCCGTGGGCCGCGTGGACGTCGGGCTCGTCTACAACCCGACCGCATCGCCGGCCGTCGAGATCCGCCCGCTGCTGGAAGAGCCGCTCTGCCTCGTCGGCGCGCGCAGGAACACGCGCGAGCCGCGGACGCTGCGCCTTTCCGACCTCCCGCGATTCCCGCTCATCATCCCCAGCCGGCCCCACGCGATCCGCACGCTGGTCGAGACCCGCCTCGCGAGCCTCGGCCTGCGGCCGCAGGTGGCGATGGAGATCGACGCCGTGCCGGCGATCCTGGAGCTGGTGGCCGACGGCCACGGCTACGCAGTGCTCTCGCCGCGGGCGCTGCACGGGACGCCGGCTGCGCCGCGGCTGCACTCGCGCACCATCGTCGCCCCCCAGCTGAAGAGCGAGCTCGCCGTCGTCACGTCGGCGCAGCGCCCTTCGACGCCGCTGCAGAAGGCGACCATCGCGCTGATCGAGCAGATGGCGGGGCCGGCGCTCGCCCCCGGGTGACGCGGGCACGGCCGCGCGCCGCGACAGCCGCACTGCGATCTGGTTAAATCGGAACGCGGGCCGGATCGCGGCCTGCGCGAATCCCGAGGACCCTCGCCATGAGCCAGCGCACGACCCCGCCGTTTCGCGCCGATCACGTCGGCAGCTTCCTGCGCCCGAAATACCTGCTCGACGCCCGCGACCGGAAGGCGCGCGGCGAGATCACCGCGGCGGAGCTGCGCGCCGTCGAGGACCGCGCAATCACCGAGGTCGTCAGGATGCAGGAGGACGCCGGGCTGCAGTCGATCACCGACGGCGAGTTCCGCCGCACCTACTTCCACATCGACTTCCTCGAGCAGCTGGGCGGCGTGAAGACCGACATCCCGGTCACCATCCGCAAGCCCGACGGCAGCGAGGAGCTGGCACCGCCGGTGATGCGCGTCGTCGACCGTGTCCGTCACGTCAAGGACATCCAGCTCGCCGACTTCCGCTACCTGAAGAGCCAGACGCGGCGCACGCCGAAGGTGACCATCCCGTCGCCGACGATGCTGCACTTCCGCGGCGGCCGCGCCGGGATCAGCCGCGAGCACTATCCTGACCTCGAGGCGTTCTACCAGGACACCGCCGACGCGTACGGCGCCGAGCTGCGGTCGCTGGCCGCGGCGGGCGCCACGTACGTGCAGATGGACGACACCAACCTCGCCTACCTCTGCGACCCGAAGATGCAGGAGGCGGCCCGGCAGCGCGGCGACGACCCGGCGGAGCTGCCGCACCGCTACGCATCGTTCATCAATCGCGTGGTCGCACAGAAGCCGCCCGGCATGACGCTGTGCACGCACCTGTGCCGCGGCAACTTCAAGAGCACCTGGGCGGCGCAGGGCGGCTACGAGCCGGTCGCCGAAGCGCTGCTGTCGGAGATGAAGCTCGACGCGTACTTCCTCGAATACGACGACGAGCGCAGCGGCGACTTCCGGCCCCTGCGCTTCGTCCCGCCCGGCAAGATCGTCGTCCTGGGTCTCGTCACCACCAAGGTGGGCACGATGGAGGCGAAGGACGCCCTCAAGCGCCGCATCGACGAAGCGAGCCGCTACGTGCCGCTCGAGCAGCTTGCGCTGTCGCCGCAGTGCGGGTTCTCGAGCACCGTGCACGGCAACGCGATCGCGATGGACGCCCAGGCAGCCAAGCTGCGGCTCATCGTGGAGGTCGCGCGCGAGGTGTGGGGCGAAGGCTGAGGCCGGCTCTACAGATCCAGCGGCATCAGCTTGCAGGGTCCGCCGGCGCTCGGGTGCACGCCCGGGAACGGCGGTTCGCCGCGGGACGCCTTGTCCAGCACGTACTGCTGGAATTCGGGCGAGCCGTACCCCTTCAGGCGGCCGTCGACGCGGAACAGGAACGGGATTCCGGTCGCGGCGCTGTATTGGCGGACCCAGTCGATCAGCTTGCGTCGGGCGCACTTCCCGGCGAACGCGATGTAGTACGCCCGCCGGCTGCGCCACAGCTTCGGCAGCATGATCGCACCCAGCTTGTCCGGCCGGAACGCATCGGGGAACGGACTTTGGGGCAGCAGCCATCCGCAGATGAAGCCGCGGCAGGGATCGTGCGGGCGGTCCTCGTAGATCGTGCAGCCGCCGGAACCGAGGAAATGGCAGGGCGAGCCGGGCGCGAGGTCGTGCCCGCGGACGTTCGCGGCCAGCCAGCCGTCGCAGCAGGCGGTGCAACTGCCGCAGGCGCGCGCCGTCGCCCCGACGGTCGCGTCGGCGTCGCCGGCTCCGGCGGGCGCGTCCACGGCGACGCCGGCCGGTGAGGAGCCGTCCATCGGAGCAGCACCCTGCGCCGCCGCGGCTATCGGGATCACCTTGCCGCAACAATGCTTGTTTCGCTTGCCGCTGCCGCAGGGGCAAAGCTCGTTTCGCGATCGGCTGGTGATCATCCCGGAAGCGATCTTCGATGGAAGGAGAAGTTCACCACTATCGCCGATTTCCGCCCGTCGCGGGCAGGAAATCAATCGCGCGCCACGGCCCGGGCGATCGACTTCTCCGCCTTGCTCGCATCTCCGATCACGCCGCCGGGCGTGCAGGACCGACGGGGCGATCCGGGACGCCGCGCGTTCTCCGTCGACCCCGCGGCCGGCGCGCAGCGACGGCGCTCATTCCTTGAACAGGTGATTGAACGTGCGGCTCACGGTAAGGCGTTCGCTGGAGCCCTTCAGGATCACCTGCAGCCGTTCTGCGTCGACCCGTTCGGCGGCCACGATGGCGTTGGCGTTCACGACCGTCCCGCGATGGATCTGCCAGAACATGGACGGGTCGAGCGACCCCAGCAGGTCCTTGATGGGGGTGCGCACCAGCGCTTCGAATTCGGGCAGGACCACGCGCGTGTACTTCGTGTCGGACTGGAAGAACAGGACCTTGTCGATGTCGATCACGCGAATCTGCTTGCCGACCATCGCCTTGATCCACTTCAGCCTTTCGGGCGGGCGCAACGAAACGACCGAGCGCAACTGGCCCAGCAGCGCGGACACGTCGGTCGGCGCCGTGCCAAGCCGCTCCTTGAGGCGCGCGATGGCGACCTGGAAGCGTTGCGCCTCGACGGGCTTGACGAGATAGTCCGTCGCGCCCGCCTCGAATGCGCTCACCGCGTACTGGTCGAACGCCGTCACGAAGACGACATGGGCCCGTCGACCGATGCGCTCCGCGACGTCTATCCCCGACAGTCCGGGCATGCGGACGTCGAGGAAGGCAACCTCCGGTTCGTGCTCGAGAAAGCCGTCCCACGCATCGTTGCCGTTCCGGGCGACCTTGGCCACCTCGGCTTCCGGCCAGTGGGCCTCGAGCATCCCGAGCAGGCGTTCGAGCATCAGGGGCTCGTCTTCCGCGACCAGGACGCGGGTGGTCATGCGGCGCTCCCGGCCGGGACATCGAGCGTCGCCGCCGCTCTCGCGGCCGTGCGCTCGCCGGCCTCGGTCATCGGCACGCGCAGCTCGGCCACCACGCCGACCGAATCCCGATTGTCGATCGAGAACGAGGCGCGATCTCCGTAGGTGAGGTGCAGACGCTCGCGTACGTGGCCCAGCCCGAACCCGGCGCCGGGCGTTGCGGGCAGCTCGACCCCGGTATTGATCACCGAGACGACCGCAAGACCACCTTCCACCCTGGCCGCAACCCGGACCTCGCCCCCCTCCAGCGAGGGCTCGATGCCGTGCTTGATGGCGTTCTCGACCAGGGTGAGCAGCACCATGCTCGGAAGCGCGACCGCGGCCAGGTGCGCCGGCAGTTCGAGCTGATAGCGCAGGCGCTCGCCGAGGCGGAACTTCATGACCTTGCAGTATGCCTCGATCGTCTTGAATTCGGCATCGAGGCAGGTGCTCTCAGCTCGCATCTCGGTCAAGCTGGCGCGCAGGAAGGCGATGAGGTTCGCGGTGAGCTCGCCCGCTTTCGGCGCGGCCCCCTCGCAGAGCTGCTGCACGGCCCCGAGCGTGTTGAACAGGAAATGGGGCTCGATCTGCGCCCGCATCAGCCGCAGCTGGGATTCGCTGAGCTGGCGGGTGAGGCGCTCGCGTTCGGCCTCGAGCTGCAGGTTCTCGGTGAGGGTTTCGTACTCCTTGTTTCGCCAGCCCGCGATCACGCCGAAGATGATCGCATAGACGAGTCCGGCGACGATGCCTGCGGTGACGACGGTGGGCGCGATGCGCGCGAGAAGCTCGAGCGGCGAACGGCCGTCGACCAGCGCGGCAACACTTGCCCCGCCGACGGCCCCGGTGGTGCTCAACACGAGGACGATCCCGATCTTCCTGTTGACCTGCTGCGTCAGCTTGCGGTAGTTGAACCACACGCTCACCATGGCCAGCGCCATCGAGAGACCGAGCAGGTTCGCGAGCAGGATCGACTCGGTCCAGCCGAACTTGGCCGGCAGCGCGAGATGCAGAAAGGTCCCGCACAGCGAGAACAGCACCAACAGCTTGCCGACGGCGGCGTAGAAGCGCCAGCCGCGATAGGTCGTCGAAAACGCATGCAGCTGCCGCCGTTCGATTGGGGAGAGCGCCACGAGCTTCGCGGCGATCCTGCGCCGGTATCCCGGGACGATCCGATGGATCCGGTCAGGATCCTGCAGGACGTCGAGCATCTCCTGCTCCCAGTCCCTGTACCAGGCGACGATCGATGACCCCATGCTGCCTCCCCACGCTTGCCGACTTGATCCCGGGGTGTAGTGTAAGCAATGGCGCGGACGGCATCGCGGCGGCTGCGACGAAGCACGAATTGGCGGGAATGAGCTACGATTTCCCGGGAACCACATTGGCGGCCAAGGGGCCCCGGAGGCGACATGAACGGCGAGGCAGGATCGACAGGCAGGCGCGACCGGGCGGATGTTCCCGCCGTCGCGCGCGAATCGCTCGGCGCAGCGTCAAAGCTGGTATGGGATTTCCTTGCCCTGTTCGCCGAGCTGCGCTTCGCCGAGGCGAACGGTCATCTCGCGCCGGGCGCCCGCCTGCAGTTTCCCGGGGGAATGGAGTTCACCGACTGCACGGCGCTGCCCGGGCGCTCGGCCGCGATCTACCGCCGGGTGCACAAGGTGTTCGAACGCTTCGACGAGGTCGAGACCGCAGACGGCGTGGTGGTCTACAACTTTGGCACGCTGCTCGGCGAGTGGACCGACGGCGAACCCTTCGCGGGCGTGCGCTACATCGACCGGTTCCTCGTGCGCGACGGCAAGATCGCCGACCAGAAGGTCTGGAACGACCTCTGCCTCGCGGCGGCGATGCGTACCGGAGCGTAGGGCGCCCGTCGCCGGCGCCCCGGAAAGTCGCCCGGGCGGCTGCGCACCCGTTCCCGGCAAGGCTGCGGTCCAACGGACGCCGAAAGCGCCATGGACTGCGAGCGGTCATGGAAGCTCGAGCACGGCCGACCATCCACACGGGTGGTCAGCCGCCTCGTCGGTTTCGCAACCGTGGCCCGCGAGGTACTCGGCGATCATGGCGCGCGCCTCTGGGCCGTCGCCGACGGTAAGCACGTTCGCGGTATCGGGCATGGCGAGAGGTCGGTCCGGTTGGCTGGCGGATCGTGACCACGCCCTGCGCTCCGGCAGGAAGCGCGGCGACGACGTTCGCGGTGCACGCTGCAACGCGGGAGTCGCCGGCCCGCGCCCCCTCAGAATTTCTGGATGTGCAGGCCGCCGTCGACGTTGATCGCTTCTCCCGTCACGAAGGAGAGTTCCCCCTTGGCGAGCACCGCGGCCGCCCGGCCCACGTCCTCCGGCTCGCCCCAGCGCGCGATCGGCGTGAGCCCCTCGGCGATCAGCTTGTCGTACTTGGCGGTGGCAACCCTGGTCATGTCGGTGCGGATGACGCCCGGGCGAATCTCGTAGACGCCGATGCCCGCCGCGGCGAGCCGCAGCGCGTAGAGCCGCGTCATCATCGCGAGCCCCGCCTTGGCGACGCAGTACTCGGCGCGGTCGGGCGATGCGGTGACGGCGTTCGCCGACGAAATGGTGACTATCGACCGCGGATGCCCGGACGGGGTGTCGGCGAGCATGCGGCGCGCGACCGCTTGCGTGAGGAAGAACGTGCCGCGCAGGTTGATGCCAAGCACCCGGTCGAAGCTCTCCGGGGAGACGTCGAGCAGATCTCCGCGTCTGGCCACCGAGACGCCCGCGTTGTTGACGAGGCAGTCGAGGCACCCGCCGAGCGACCACGCCGCATCGAGCAGGCGCGCGTGGGCGTCCTGCGCGCCGATGTCGGCGGCGACGAAGCGGCAGCGCGCCTCGCGGCTGGCAAGGCCGGCTTGCGTTTCCGCGGTGTCGGCGGTGGCCGCAACATCGGCGACGACGATGTCGAATCCGCTCTCGGCGAGCGCGTAGGCAATGCCGCGGCCGATGCCGCGATTGCCGCCGGTGACGAGCGCTACGGGTCGCGTCGGCATGGCACCCTCAATCGCGGCGGAAGCGCGGCGGCCGCTTCTCGCGGAATGCCGTCACGCCCTCGGCCAGGTCATCGCTGCCGGCCACGAAGCCCGCCGCGAGCGCCTCCAGCGCCGCGGTCGGTCCGCGCGGCAGCGCACCATCGATCAGCTGCTTGGTCACCTGCACCGCGAGGCGCGGCCCCTCGGCTATCCGCATCGGCGAGTGCCTGCACGCGGTCGGCCAGTGCGGTGGCATCAACGACCTCGTTGACCAGTCCCCACCGGCACGCCTCATCCGCACCTACCGGGCCTCCGGTGAGCGCCATCTGCTTCGCCCGCCCCGTGCCGACCAGCGCCGCCAGCCGGGCGGTGCCGCCCCAGCCGGGCACCACGCCGATCCGCGTCTCCGGCAACGCGAAGCGCGCATCGGGCGACGCGAGTCGCAGGTCGCAGGCGAGCGCGAGCTCGAGCCCCCCGCCGAACGCGGAGCCCGAGATCGACGCGATCGTTGGCATGGGCAGACGCGCGAGTCGGTCGAACACGCGATGCCCCTCGGCGATCCAGCGCCGCCACATTCCCTCGGGTCCAAGCGCCGACCACTCGTTCACGTCGGCGCCGGCGCAGAACGCGCGCGACGATGCCGAGCGGACCACGACGGCGCGCACGTCGTTGCGCGCCTCGAGCTCCGCGCAGATCGCATCGATGCGTCCGAGCATCGCCAGCGTCAGCGCATTGAGCCGCTCCGGGCGATCGAGCTCGATCGCGGCCACCGGGCCGTCGGTGCGCAGGATCACGTTGCCTTCGGTTGCGCGTGACGTCATGGATCCTGCTCAGTCGGCGACGGCGCGGTCCAGGCTCGCGCGACGGGAGTTCTCGGGGAGCGTCAGACGCATGGGCTCCGGGCGGAACAGGCGCGGGTCCATCGGCCGCAGGTCGTCCGCCACCTGCAGCGCGAAGCCCGCCTGCGCCAGCACGTCGCGGGCGAGGTCGACGCCCGGCGCGAGCTCGATCACCGTGAGTCCGGCGGGACGCAATTCGAGCACGCAGCGCTCGGTGACGTAGAGCGCCTGCCTTCCCTCCGCGAGCGCCCGGGCGCCGCTGAACGTCACCTGCTCCACGGCGGGCACGAGCTTGCCGTGGCGTCCCTCGCGAACGATGCGCATCCCGCCGTCGCGCGCGTCGAGCTCGATCCCCCCCGCACGGAAATAGCCGGAGAACACCATCTTGCGCGCCCGCGCCGTGATGTCGACGAAGCCGCCGCAGCCGGCCGTCACGTGCGGGCGCAGCGCGAGCTTCGAGACGTTGACGCTGCCATCCTGCCCGATCTCGAGGAAGGACAGCAGTGCGATGTCGGGTCCGCCGCCCTGGAAGAAGGTGAACTGCTGCGGCGAGGACAGGATCGCCTGCGCGTTGTAGGCGCAGCCGAAGGGGAAGCCGTCGGCGGGGACGCCGCCGACCGCCCCTTGCTCGATCGCCCAGGTTACGGCCTCGCCCTGTCCTTCCTCGATCAGGATGTAGGGCACGAGCGGCGAGATGCCGAACCCGAGATTGACCGCATCGCCGGCGCGGAGCTCCATCGCAGCGCGCCGGGCGATCACCTTGTCGGGGCCGAAGGGCACCTCCGGGAACGAGCCTTGCGGGCGCCGCACTTCGCCCGAGAGCGCGGGATCGTAGGCGATCCCGGTGGCCTGCTTCTGCTGCGGGTCGACCACGACGAAATCGACCAGCGTCGACGGCACGATCACGCGCTGCGGCGGAATCGAGCCCCGCGCCGTGGTGCGCTTGACCTGTGCGATCACCACGCCGCCGCAGTTGCGCACGGCGAGCGCCACGTCGACGGCGCCGAGCACGGCGCCTTCGTGCTCCATCGACACGTTGCCGTCCTCGTCCGCGGTCGTCCCGCGGAGGATGCCGACGTTCGGCACGATGTTCGGCACGTGCAGCCATTCCTCGCCGCCGAATTCGACGACGCGCACGATGTCGGGCCTCGCCGAGGCATTCATTCGCCCGCCGTCGAGGCGCGGGTCGACGAAGGTGCCGAGCCCGACCTTGGTCAGCACGCCGGCGCGCTTGGCGGCGACGTCGCGCAGCATGTCGAACACCACGCCGCTCGGCAGGTTCCACGCCGCAACCTGATCGTTGGCGATCATGTCGCGTATGCGCGGCGGGTCGAACGAGGACGGGCCGCTCGGATAGGAGCCGCCGATCAGGCGGGCGAGCATGCCGGGCTGGGCGAGGTGATCGATGCCCTTGATGCCGTACATGTCGCCGGCGCCGATGGGCATGATGACGGTCAGGCCTCGCGGCCGGCCCTCGGCGCGGAAGCGCGCGCCCAGCGCCTCGAGGAAGGCGTCCGGCGTGTTCAGTCCTGACGAGCTGCTCACCGCGAGCACGGCGCCGTCCGGGACCAGCGCGGTCGCGCGCTCGATGGCGACGATTTTCGAGCTCATCGACCGCGCCGCTGCGGGGCGGGCCGAATGTCGCCTGCGCAGCCGGTGCTCACTCGAACCACTTCATGATGTGCCGGCCGACCAGCACCTTCTCGCCGCGCTGATTGGCGACCTCGAATTCCGAGGTCGTGCGGCGACGCGACGGGTCGCGCTCCAGGAGCCGGTAGCGCACGGTGATCGTGTCGCCGATGCGCACAGGTGCGATGAAGCGGATGGCGTCGTAGCCGAGCGAGACCATCGACCGCCAGCCGAAGGCTGCGATCAGGCGCGCCGCCAGGATCGTCGACGCCGTCGACGTGAAGCCCAGCACCAGCACGCCGTGGGCGATGCGCTCGCCGAACGGTGAGTTCGCCTTCATGAACTCCTGGTCGACGTGGACCGGCGCGAGGTCGCCGGTGATCCCGGCGAAGAGGTAGACGTCCGACTCGCCGACGGTCTTGCTGAACGTGATGACGCCGTCGGGGGGTGCCGAGGCGCCGGGCGCGGCGCCCGCCGGCATTTCCGGTGTGCTCATGCTCATGGTCGGGGAGGGAATCTTCTGCAGCGTACGCAGCGCCCCGGCGTGTTGTCAACGCTCGCCGGGCACGTCCCGCCCCGCTGACGTCATCCGAGGCATCGACACCAGGGGCTGGAATACACCATCGCTCGGCTTATCCCGTGCTGGCGCAGCCATTCACCGGCGCGACCGCCTGCCGCCCTCCCCCAGGTTGCGCTGGGTGTTGCAGTCATCCAGCGTATAGCCGGCCGGATCGCCTGTTCCGGGCGCCTCCGCGTGTCGCATCATCAGCAGATGATGGCCGGAAGCCAGGGCATCGGCCGGATGATCGGGAGCGGCGGCAAGGGCGAAGCTCGAGAACAGACCCAGCCAGACTGCCACGAACGCGCTCAGGTTCGAGTCTCCTTGGAAGTCAGTTTGTCCAGTGCATCACGCAATGCCTGCCGCTCCTGCGGCGTCGGATCGGTGCCGGGAAAAACGTGGGTGGTGTGCGGCTCGCGGTCGAGCCAGAACAGGCCGGTGACCTTGGCCGCTTCCTCCGCGGCCGCGAGCCACGTGATGGTATCCGCGCCCTCACCCGCCGTGCGCAGGAAGCGCCGGGTGATCGCGTGAAATGCCGGGAGCGAGCCGGCCACCCCCGGCGTGTCCGCCCAGCCCGGGTGCATCGCATGGACGACGACGCCGGTGTCCTTCAGCCGTTGCGCCCACATCTCGGTCAGGGTGACGAGCGCGCGCTTGACGCGGGCGTAGGCGCGGCTGCCGTCGTAGGCACTCTTTGCATACTGCAGGTCGTCGAGCGCAAGGCCGGTGGCATACATGCCGCCGGAGGCGACGTTGATGATTCTGGAAGGCGCCGATTGCAGGAGGCGCGGCAGCAGCATCTCGGTCAGCAAATAGGGGGCGAGCAGGTTGGTCGCCAGCGTGGTCTCGTTGCCCTCCGCAGTCATCGTGCGCCGGTTGAGGAGGACGCCGGCATTGTTCACGAGGACATGGATCCGGGGCTCGGTTTCGAGCAACTTTCGCGCGAGCTTCCTGACATCGGCGAGCAGGCTGAGATCGGCCAGCGCAACCGCGACATTGTCGTTGCCCGTCGCGGCGACGATCTCGCGCCGGGTGTCCTGCGCCTTGTCCCGATTGCGGCCCACGAGAACCACGCGCGCGCCGAGCTCGGCCAGTTGCGCAGCGGCCGCCCGTCCCAGGCCCGACGTGGCACCCGTGACCACCGCCGTGCGGCCGCGCAGCGACACCGCCAGCGGCTTCCAGCTGCGCTTGCGCCATCGGTAGCCGACGCTGGTGAAGCCGAGCAGGCCGGGCAGGATCAGGCGATCCTGCAGATCGGTGAGTCGGCTGCGTCCGGGCGGCGGCGCCTGGCCGCTCACGGCTGACCCAGCGCCGCACACCGCGCGGCCTCCCGGAGGCGAGTCATGGCGGTACTGCCGCGGGCTAGCGTGCCGCCGCGGGCAGGAGGTCGGCCCGGCCCACGATCGATGCCGTCGCCATCAATTCGCCGAGCAACGCCATCGACGCCGCCCCGGCAACGCCGTACGGATCGAGCGTCGCGCTCTCCGAGTACTTGAGCAGCAGCGACGCGTTGACGCGGTCGAGGTTCACCAGGCCCATCGACCAGTGGGCGAATCTCCTCTCGCTGATCTCCTCGTACGAAAGGATCACCACATCCTTGTGCCTGGGATCGGCGGCGATCTGGTTGTACAGCGCGTTGACCTGCATCCGTCCGCCCTCCAGCAACTGCAGGAACAGGCGCCCGCTCGAGCACAGAACCCCAGTGATCCCGCTCGCGGGATTGTGGGCCTTGGACTGCGAAAGGATCGTCAGCAGCTCTTCCTGCGAGACGTCGTCGACGGCCCTGCTTGCATACAACAGGCGCACCAGCATGGAATTCTCCTTGGTCGAGGGGTGGTTCAATCGTTCTTCTTGCTCAGCAGCGAGAGGAATTCGCGCCGCAGATCGGGATCCTTGAGGAACGAGCCGCGCATCACGCTGTTGGTCATGCGCGAATCGTCGTCCTTAACGCCGCGCCAGTGCATGCAGAAGTGATCGGCCTCGATCACGATCGCCAGCCCGTCCGGCTTGACCTTGTCCTGGAGGATGTTGGCCAACTGCACGACGGCCTCCTCCTGGATCTGCGGCCGGCTCATCACCCAGTCGCAGATCCGCGCGTACTTGGACAGGCCGATCAGGTTGGAGTGCTCGTTGGGCATGATGCCGATCCACACCTTGCCGAGAATCGGGCACAGGTGGTGCGAGCAGGCGCTGCGCACCGTGATCGGCCCGACGATCAGCAGCTCGTTCAGCTGCTCGACGTTCGGGAACTCGGTCACCGCCGGCATGGCGTGATAGCGCCCCTTGAAGACCTCGGTCAGGAACATCTTGGCCACGCGGCGCGCGGTCTCCTGCGTGTTGTGATCGCCTTCGGTGTCGATGACCAGGCTCTTGAGCACTTCGGCCATCTTCGCCTCGACCTCGTTGCGGAGCGCATCGACTTCGCCGTCCAGCACGAAGGCGGCGATGTTGTCGTTCGCGTGGTAGCGCTGCTTGGCGGCGATCAGGCGGGACCGGATGCGCGCCGACACCGGCAGATCGCCGCCGTCGTCATCACTGCGAGGCACGGGTGCGGAACGGGTGGACATAGGACTCCTTGATGAATCTCACGCGCTGCGGGGGATGCAAGAGACAGGCGCCGGATTGTGCAGCGCCGGTCGACTCGCGCATTGCTCGAACCCGGGCGGCCGGTTGAACAGGTTCACTTGGGGAGCGGCCGGTCGGACACGGGATCGCGCGCAAGTGGCGCTCCTGCGGGCGCGGGGCGCCACCATGGCCGGACCCGCAGAAACAGCCCGTAGCCCGCTTCGAGCACGGCGAGGACGGGTCGAAACGATGCCAGCGTCGCGAGCCATGCGAATGCCGGCAGCCGGCGCCAGATCGAGACAAACGCCGCGGCGCCCGAAGCGAGCGAGCCGTCCGCCTCGCGGACGTGGAATCGGGCGAGCACCGCGGCCCTGTCGACTCCGGGCCCGAACGCCCCTTCATCGCAGGTGGACGCATCGACCCAGGCGATGGCATCGGCCCCGCGCTGCCGTTGGTAATGGGCGATCTCCGTGCGGCAGACGGGACAGGCGCCGTCGAAATACACCGTGCAGGCGGGCATCGCTGGCTTCGCGACAAGGAGAGGTAACGAATTCATTTGTCCAGGACAATACACCCGATGAACCGATATTGTCAACAAATCCTTTCGTAGTTGCACTGGTTTTGTCTCGTTTTTTATGGTTCAATTCGGCGGTTGGCTTTGAGCAGTGCCATTTCCGACCAGGATTCTTGGAGGGGTGAGCCGTGACCATTGACGAACCGACAGGCGCCCAGTTCGTCCCGACCTATCGCAGCGGCACCGCTGCGCGCCTCGCGGGGATTCCCGTCGAGACGCTGCGCGTGTGGGAACGCCGGTACGGCGTCGTGGGGCCTGCGGTCAGTCCGCGCGGGCACCGCCACTACTCGACCGAGGATGTGCGGCGCCTGACCCTCATCAAGCAGTTGGTGGATCTCGGAACGCCGATCGGCTCGGTCGCGACCCTGCCCCTCGCGTCCCTGCGCGAGATGCGCGACGCGGCCGACGCCGCGTCGCGCGACGCGCGCGCGGGTTCGGGGCCGTCGCGGCAAGCCGCTCGGGTCGCGCTCGTCGGCGAGACGCTGACGGAGCGCGTGGCGCGCGACGGCGGCGCGGTCCGGAGCGTGGACGTCGTGGCGACCTGCGCCGACGCGTCCGGCGCGTTGGCGGCGCTGCAAGGAGTCTCGGCCGACGTGCTGGCGATCGAACTGCCGACACTCCAGGTCGACTCGGTCGCAGCCGTCGACGCGATGGTGCGGGCGGTCGGCGCGCGCAGCGCTGTGGTCGCGTATCGCTTCGGTCCCGCGCCCGTCGTCAGTGCCTTGCGCGCCCGCGGCCACGCGGTGATGCGCTCGCCGCTCGACCCAGCCGAGCTCGAGCGGCTTTGCCGCGAAGCGATCCATCCCGTCCCCGTGCGCGCGCAGCCGGCAGCGTCGCCGGTTTCGCTCGAGGCCGTCCCCGCCCGACGCTTCGACGACCGGTCGCTGGCCCAGATCGCGCAGGCCTCGACCACGTTGTACTGCGAGTGCCCGCGCCACGTCGTCGAGCTGCTGCAGAGCCTCGGCACCTTCGAGCGCTACAGCGCCGAATGCGAAAACCGCAGTCCCGCGGACGCGGCGCTGCATCGCTATCTGCAGCGCGTGGCCGGTTCCGCGCGGGCCCTGTTCGAGGACGCACTGGTGCTGGTGGCCAAGTCCGAGGGGCTCGCGCTCTCCGGCGGCGCCGGCGCGCAAGCATCCGACTCGCCTTGAACACCGCAGCACGGTTCATCTGCGGCGTGCGTATCGGCGTCGGCAATTCGCCGAGGAGCGCAGCGCGCCCGTGAAACGCTGCCGCCACCTGATATTCGTGCTGGGAGACCAGCTCCGGAAAGTTCGCCGGTATACACGCACGTCGGCGCGCCGAATACCTCGCGGTCGATCGCTTCCTGCGCAAGCGCGTCGTCGTTCGCGGAGGCCGAATGCTGGTGCGGCTTGCGGCAACTCCGGAGAATATCGGGCCGAGTCGCGATATTCCTCGATCGCTCGACTTGCGCCCGTCGCGGGACCGGCTCGGAGACTCGATTGCAGCTGCCGCGGCAACTAGAAGCCCGAGTCCAGCCTGGTCGATTCCTTCGCGTCGCTATTTGTCCAGCGCTCGCGCGAATTCACGACACTTTGCCAGCATTGGATTGCGGCATTCGTAGTAGCGATAGAGCGAGACTGCCTTGGACAATCCCAATACCCTGCACCGGACATCGTTGAAGAAATGCGCCAGCACCAGCTCGATTTCCGCGGCGGTGTTGACATGTTCATGTCTCATCAGCAGGCCGTAGTCGAGGCCATGCCTCAGCCTGAATTCCAATCCGGTTGTCAGCTTCCAGCCGATCGTCCAAACCCATGTGCCTTCGCTTGGCACGCTTGCTCGGAACACGCCGCTTCGCCCCAGCAGGAGGCCGCTCCGCGCTATAACCTCTGGCAGATTGCAGATGTGCTCGAGCGTTGCGACCGAGGTTATCCTGTCGTACCGACGATCGCCCGGAACCTCGGAAATGTCCTCGTAAATGTATCTGATATTTCCGAGGCACGACGAATCTGCATAAAGCTCCGAGAATGGCTCTACGATGTCGTAGGAACCGACGAATGGCTCGTATCGCACCTTCGCGGTTCGCCTTGTAATGCGCCGAATAGATCTCTGCAATCTCCGGCGGCAGCGGCGGACGCTGTTTCGGAAATGCATCGAGTACCGAACCTCGTCCTGGCCTGCCCATCGTTAGATCCCGCCAATGGCTCGGCATGGCCTGCACGCCGCTTCGCCGACGCTGGCTTCGTTTGCCCAGCGGCCAGTATCCGCTGTGCGGGTGCGACCGCAAGAACTTGCGAGCCCGCGCGGCGTGCCCACCGGGGGTCCGGTGCGCCGCTACGCGAAGCTGCGGGCGCCGAGTGCGCCGGCCCGCGCCAGCTCGCGGAGTATCCGAGGTCAGCCCTCTCGCGACGCCGCCCGCAACCTAGCGGCGACGAACCTGCATCCAACCCATCGCGAGCAGCAGCACGCCAAGCAGCAGGTACAGCCACGGCGCCATCGTCGGAATCGGCGTTTCCACCGGCGGCGCGTACCGGTAGTAGTAGATGCACTCGATCGACTCGCCGTGCGGGATCGTGATACTGACGTTTGCGCCAGCTATCGTCCAATAGGTCTCGCCCGACTCTGCGGCGCAGTAGAGGTCGTATAGCGCCCAAGACTCCAGGCCAAGACCGCTCACCGTGTATGTTCCGGGCAGGAGGCCGGCGAAGAGCCGGCTTGATTTCACCCCGTCGGCCGGGGTCGTCAACGGGAAGCTCTCCGCACCGAGATTGGTCGACGCGAATCCGAACGTACCGGTGCCTCCGCTGGAGACGACGCTGATCGTGATGTCGGACAGGCGCGTATTGTTGAACGTGCATTCCACCGTTTCACCGGGAGCGAGGTTTATCGTCGCGCTTGCAGCGTTGACGTTCACGACGGTGTTGCTCGTTGGATCGACGCAGGCGATGCCGAGCAGCGTCCACCCGGCCGGGATCGGCGTCTCGGCGATCGTGTAGATCCCCGGCGGGACGTTATCGAACACTCGGGAGGCCTCGGTGGCGACGACCGGCGGAGTCAGCGCGAAGCTCCCCGACGCATCGAGTTGCGTCGGCACCGAGAAGTTGAACGCCGTCGTCGCGTCGTCGTTGATGCGCTTGATGATCCGGATCGAACCCAGCTTCGTGTCCGTGAAGGTGCAGGTGACGTTCTCACCCGCTCCGACGCTGACCGAGGCGGTGCCCGTGGCGACACTGGTCGTGCTGCCGTTCGAGCAGGTCAGGCCCGTGAGCTTCCAGCCAGTAGGCACCGTCTCGATGACTGAATACGTGCCCGGCGCGACCGAGGCGAACGTCGTCGTGTTCTGCCCGGTGCCGGCGGAGGTGCTCACCTGGAAGGCCTGCGCGCCGATGAAATTGAAGGTTCCATCGGCACCCACGGTCTGCTTGGCAATCGTGATCGACCCGCGCCGCGTATTGGTGAACGTGCACGCCACGGTCTGGCCAGCCGTGATGGTGACGTTGACCGTCGAATCGCCGGGCTGGAAGCCGTCGGTCGGGTTGGTCCCGGCCCCGGTGATGGTCACCGTGCCGCCGGTGCAGGCGATGTTGCTGAGGTCCCATCCCGCAGGTACCTGTTCCGTAACTGCATACGTCCCCGCGGGGAATTGACCGCTCAGATTCTGCCCGTTGCCGATTGACCCCGCCAGCGGCGCCGGTCCGCTGAACGTGAACGTTTCCGCGCCCGTGCCGCCGACGGCGACCTTGGAGATCGTGATCGTTCCGTCCTTGGCGTTGCGGTAAGTGCAGGCGACGGTCTCTCCGGGCTGCAGGTCGATCGTCGCGAGACCCGTCGCCGGGTTGGTGGTCACGGCTGCACCGCCTGCGCATGCAATGTCGGTCAGGCGCCACGACGCGACCGACTGCTCCGTGAACGTGTAGACCCCCGGCGGGAGCGTGGGGAACGTCCGCGTGTTGGGCAGCGTCCCATCGGCATCATCGTCCAGTTGGAAGGTCGCCGGCACGCCGTTGCCGCCCGTCGCGTTGTACGTGAAATCCTGCGCGTCCTTCGGCGTGGCCTCCTTCGTAATGGTGATGCTGCCTCGCTTTGTGTTCGTGAACTGGCATGCGACCGAGTCGACGCTGTCTCCGGTGGAGGCCAGAGTGATGGTCACCGCATTGCCTGCCGCTGCGTACGAAAACGTCGTGTTGCTGCCGCTGGTCACCAGGCACTTGCCCACTAGCGGGGCGAGATCCCACCCGCTCTGCGCGGTTTCAGTGATCGTGTACGTGCCGGCCGGAAGGCCGCTCAGCGATTGCGCCGCCGTCGGGTTCGGCGAAACAGTGGTTATCGTGAACGCATCCGGATTGGTCGCCGATCCGGGCGAGCCGCCGGAGTTGGTGTACTGGAAGGCGCCAAAACCGCCAACGGTCGTCTTGGTGACGGCGATCGTACCGTTGTCATTGCGCGCGTTGGTGAACACGCACGTAAGCGCCTCGCCCGGTTGCAGATTGGGAACGATGCTGCGTGTGCCGAGATTGATTGCCGTGCGGTTGCCCGCGTTCGGGTCACCCTGATCCGAGCACGTGAGCGATGTCAACGGCCAATTCGCCAGCGCCGTCTCGGCCACCGTGTAGGCGCCACCGGGGAGGAGATTGGGGAACGTGATCGAGTTCGGATTCGTGCCGTCGTCCGCCAGGTTGAACGTCGGTAGCAGACCCGTTCCGGTCGCGGTGAACGCGAAGGCAGGCGTGTTCGGCTGCGGGACGTGCGGCACTGCTTGCTTGACGATCGTGAGGCTCGCCAGCTTCGTGTCGGTGAACGTGCAGGTGACGATTTCGCCCGCCGAGACCCCGACGGACGCTGTCTTGGCGCCAAGGTCGGTCGGGCTGCCGTCCGAGCACGAGAGCGATGTGAGCTGCCAGCCCGCAGGAACCGTTTCGGTGATGGTGTAGTTCCCTGGTGCCACCGATGCGTACGCCGCGGTGTTCTGACCGTTGCCGCCCGTCGTGGTGATCGAGAAGGCCTGCGACCCGGTGAAGTCGAACTGCCCATCCGGACCTTGGGTGACCTTCTGCACGATGATCGCCCCGCGCTTCGTGTCGACGAAGGTGCACGTGACGTTCTCGCCGGCGGCCAACCCGACGATGGCAGTGGTTGCGTTCTTGGACGTGCCGCCGCTCGGATCGACGCAGTCGATGTTCGTCAGGTCCCAACCCGCAGGGACCGCTTCAGTCACGTTGTAGGTGCCCGGGGGAAGGCCGGTGAGCACGACCTGACCCGTGCCGCCGGACGCCGTGATCTGGAACGTCCCTCCGGGGCTCGCGGGGGTCGTCGGACCGGTGAAGCTGAACGTCCCGTTGCCACCGGCCGTGGACTTGACAACGGTGATCGAGCCCTGCCTGGTGTCGGTATAGTTGCACACGACGCTCTCGCCGGACGCGAGGTGGATCGTGGCCGCTCCGGTGGCGAGGTCGAACGTCGTATCGGTGGTTGGGTCCGTGCACGTGAGCGCCGTCAGATTCCATCCGGCCGGCACCGCTTCGGTGATCGTGTAGGTGCCCGCGGCAAGGCCCGTGATCACGCTCTGGCCGGCGCCGCCGCTGGTGATGATCGAGAACGGCGCGATGCCCGCGCTGGTGGAGAACGCGAACGTGCCGTCGCCGCCGACCGCCGTCTTGTTGACGGTGATCGAACCCTGCTTCCTGTTGGTGAAGGTGCAGAACGCCTGGCTGAACGACGCCGTCATGTGGGCCGTCACGGTGCGGTTCGCATTGTCGACGGTGACGAAGGGCGCGATGTCGCCGTCGATATCCACGCACACGATCTCGGCGCCGGGCGTCCATCCGCCCAGCTGCTGTTCGGTGATGACGTAGGTCTGGGGCGTCGGGCTGAGCGGCGCCGTGGTGACCGTCTGCGACTGCCCGTCGGACAACGAGAACGACGTCGGGGTGACGCCGGGGCCGCCGGCGGAGTACGAGAAGCTGCCCGCTGCCGCATCCGGGTCGGTCTGCTTGGTAACCACGATGCGTCCCAGCACCTGCACCTCGATGCGAGCCGCAATGCCCGCTTCGCATTTCGACTTCGTTTCCGGCGCCACCCATGCTGCCATCGGTGCCTGGCAGGACGTCGCCGTTCCGCCTGTCGCCCAGCTGATGACCGTCGGAATGTCGAGGTACCCTTGCGCGTCAGCCTTGCAGGTGACTTCCAGCAGACCCAGATCAAGTGAGATTTCGGTGCCCTGCGGCAGCCCGTCACGATCAAAATCGCCGCAGGCGTTGCCGTCGAGGTTCGCGTACGGCGCGGGCGCCTGCGGCAGTCCGAACACTCCGCAGCTGGCGCTGCCGCCGCTGGCTGAGGGGAAGACCGGATTCTTGCCGTCCTTGGCCAGGAAGATACCGACGTCGTGGCGGTCCTGGGCATTGACGTGCAGGAAGGCGCGCAGGTCGAGATTGACCAGCTCCCCGGCACGGCAGGTCGTGACGTTGTTGAGAACCTGCACGCGCGCCACTTCCACGTCGTTGGCCGTGCAGTTCAGACCAGCGACACGGTCCCCGGCGCATACGTTCGTCCCATAGGGAGGCGCGGCCTGCGCACTGAGCGCTATGGACGATGCCAACATCATCGCCAAAGCGCGCAGCCAAGATCGGGAGTGCGACAGCTTGCCCGCCCACGAGATCGTCGGGAACAGCGCCTTTGTGCCAATGTCCCCACTCGAATTGCGAGGGCGGTGGCGAACGATCGATGCCCCGCCGACGAGCGATACCGTTGTGCGACTCACGATCCCCTCCTTCCTGCGACCCGAATGGATCAATCATCCGCGCAACAAACCTCAATACCCTTGCGTGATATCAATAAACCACAAATGCAACAGGGGAAAGGACTGCGGTTAGACGAGAGGGTGGCAACAGGAGGCCGTGGAACACGGATCGCGATAGCGCGAAGCCGCGGGCTCGATGTGTAAGTGCGGCGACGGAAGGCCGCTCGAGCCAAAGCGAGCGTCGCCTGCGACGACTTGTGCCTATTTCGACGGGACCGGCTTTTGGGTGGCACTTAAGCCTGCCGTTTCGCACCGCATTCGAGGCGACCGCTTCGACTCGTACGGTGTCGGACGTGCCGGGCTGGACAGTTACCGTCATTGGCGTGCCAGCATCCGCTCCCACATAGGCGAGAACGCATGCGACCACCTTGGCGCTCTTGTTCGAAATCCTGATCGCGACCGGATCGTCGGGCGGCTCCATTGCTACCCCCAAATCAAGCCCACCCAGATCCTACGCCAAGTTAACCTTGGCACCAGTTGCATACCCTGACAACAGACTGGCAGCGACAGGAATGATCAACTGTTTGCTCATGTGGCCTCTCCCGTGGAAAGCCTGGTTTTTCAGTATAGTGCCCGACCCGTCCGCTGTCTTCAGCAGCGGCAGACAATCAGCGACGGCATTCGGTGGCCGCAAAGGGAGGTCCGCTGGACGGGTGGCCAGGCGGCGCGATTCCACCGACATGCGGCATTGTCAACTCCGACAATCGCGACGCAAGATTGGGGGGCTCGAGGAGAGGAAGACCGATGTTCTATTTCCTGTTCGAAGTGCTTGCGACGGATCCTTCCGCAGGCGTCATCGCCGCTGGGTTCGCGATCGTTTGGGTCAACCGCACGGCGCATCCGAATGCCGAGACACTTGCCCGCGCGTTCGCTGAAAACGCGGGGTGGAAGGTCCGGTCGGTGCAAGTTGCGCGCGAACCACGACCGGAGGAATTGAAATCCATGTCGCTGGAGCAACTCGCGGCGCGCTGTCGCGGGCTCATCGAGGGGGTGTGGGGCTATTTCGCGACGCAAGCGGGCCGAGATCCCGCCGCGGAGAACCAGGAGGTCCCGGCGAGAAAGCCGACGGGCAACCCAGCCCTTGATCTTTACGTACGCCAGATGCTGGGAAATTAGCGGATGGGGCCCGACGCTCGACTCGGTGCCGTTCGCCCCGAGTGCCACGATCCGCTGAGCCCGCCCTTCCGCCGGCGGACTAGGTGGAGTGTCTGTAACGCCCCGTAAACCTTGGGTTCTTGGCTCCCCGACCAGGGCTTGAACCTGGGACCTGCGGATTAACAGTCAGTCAATCCCTGTCTCGAAAAAACGCAAGCAATCAGATAGTTATACTATTCTCGGTGGGGTCCTTCTTTGGGCACTTGCGAGGACTTGGGGCCCCTGGACGCTCAGTTGCTCCGATCCAATAGACCCCGCTTTGAATTGACGCTCGGACGGATTCAAGGCCACGACTACCTGATTCGCAGTCTGCGACTCGACCGCGATGCTTGAAGTACGCGGCTGCTTTGCGTTAGGCTGCGCCTCATGCCAACTCTCACCCACGACGAAATCACGCGGTTGTCTCCCGAAGAACGCCTGACGCTCATTGGCGAGCTTTGGGATAGCCTCGACCCCGCCGCTGTGCCCGTTCCCCCCTCGCAGCTCGCTGAGCTCAGGCGACGACTCGATAGCTTCGAAAAGGACCGTTCCGGCGGCATGACCTGGGAACAACTTCGTGCGCAACTTGCACGCCGCGCATCCTGATGCACGCGGTCATCTTCCTACCCGCAGCACAGATCGAAGCAGGCGAAGCCCAAGACTGGTACGAAGCTGAGAGCGGCGGCTTGGGTGTTGCCTTTCGCACTGAACTCGACCATGCCGTCTTGCGGCTGGCCGCCAATCCTTTGCAATTCCCGATTGTCCTTGCCGACATCCGGCGCGCGCTGCTGCGCAGATTCCCCTACGCCCTGTTCTTCCGGATCGTTGATGACGCGGTATTCGTCATGGCCTGCTTTCATTCGAGCCGCGATCCAACGAACTGGCAACAGCGTACCTGACACCGCAAATCTCCTGCCGAATCTCGTTGCCTCCTAAGTCGTGAAAGGGCCCGACGAAGAACGGGTTCCGAATGTCCCGCATTCCGCACCTCGTGAGCGACTCGTCGCAGCGCTCGCGAAGGTAGAGTCTGAACTCGAGCAGCTCGAATCGAAGCGTAGGGCCGCGCAAGCCCGAATCGCCGCGCTTCGGAACGAACTCGCAACACTCGATGCGACTCCGCAGCCCCTGGCTGCCGTGCCTCTGCCGGGACTCGCCCCCCGCACGCCGGCCGACAAGGTGCAAGCTGTTCCGCCAGCTCTTCCGCGGTCGTCCGGACGTCTACCCCACCCGCTTCGTCAGCAAGAAGACGGGCAAGCCGGGTATGCCCCGGCCTGCCGAACAAGTTCGTCCCCGGCGTCTGCGAGCTCCCGAAGGTGAAGTGCGGCGACTGCACCCGGCAGGCGTTCAAGCCCGTCGATGACGCCGCCGTGCTCGCCCACCTGAAGGGCCAGCACGTGATGGGCGTCTATCCGATGCAAGACGACGAGACCTGCTGGTTTCTGGCAGTCGACTTCGACAAGAGGCACATGGAGGGACGACGTACGCGCGTTCGTGCAGACGAGCCGGCGACTGGGGCTGCCGGTCGCGGTCGAGCGTTCGCGCTCGGGCAACGGCGCGCACGTCTGGTTCTTCTTTGCAGCCCCCGTGCCGGCGGCGACCGCGCGCAAGATGGGCTGCCACCTCATCACCGAGACGATGGCCGACCGGCACGAGCTCGGCATGGACTCCTACGACCGGCTGTTCCCGAGCCAGGACACGATGCCGCGCGGCGGCTTCGGCAACCTGATCGCCCTGCCGCTCCAGCATGGCCCGCGGCAGGAGGGCAACTCCGTCTTTCTCGACGACGACCTCGTAGCGTTTCCCGACGAGCAGCAGTGGGCGCACCTCGCGTCGATCGACGCGAATCGACGCGTCGACGGTGGAACGGATCGCGTCCGACGCGAGTCGCGCGGGAAGCGTCGTCGGCGTTCGCGCGGCGGAGGTGGCCGACGACGAGGACGCCGCACCGTGGACGCGGCCGCCATCCGGGAAGCCGCGATCACCACGCATCGCAGAGCCCCTCCCGGATCGCGTGTCAGCGGTGCTCGCGCAGCGGCTCTTCGTCGACGAAGGCAGGCCTGCCCTCGCCGCTGCTCAACCAGATCAAGCGCATCGCGGCCTTCCAGAATCCGGAGTTCTACAAGAAGCAGAACATGCGGCTGTCGACGGCGCTGACCCCGCGGGTGATCTCCTGCGCCGAGGATCTCCCGCAGCATGTCGCTCTACCCCGAGGCTGCCGGCCCGATCTCGAGGAGCTGCTCCGCGGTCTCGGCGTCGCTCTCGATGTCGTCGACGAGCGCGTGTCCGGCGAGCCGCTTGCGCTGCGCTTCCTCGGAACGCTCACGCCGGTTCAGGATGAAGCGGCCCGCGCGCTTCTCGCGCACGACTGCGGCGTTCTCGTCGCCCCGCCTGGCTTCGGCAAGACCGTCCTTGGCACGTACCTCGTCGCCGCGCGCGCCTGCAGCACGCTGGTCCTGGTGCACCGGACGCCCGCTGCTCGACCAGTGGCGCGCGCAACTCGCGGTCTTCCTGGGTCTCGACCCCAAGGAGATCGGGCAGATCGGCGCCGGCAAGCGCAACCCCACCGGCCGGATCGACGTCGCGATGATCCAGAGCCTGGTGCGCAAGGAGTCCGTCGCCGATCTCGTGGCCGGCTACGGGCAGGTCATCGTCGACGAGTGCCACCATCTGCCCGCGGTCTCGTTCGAGCGGGTGCTGGCGTCGGCGAAGGCGCGCTACGTCATCGGGCTGACCGCGACGCCGCAGCGCCGCGACGGGCACCACCCCATCACCAAATGCAGCTCGGGCCCGGTACGCTTCACGGTGAACGCGAAGACGCAGGCGAGCCAGCGCCCGTTCGAGCACCGGCTCGTCGTGCGCGAGACCGCCTTCCGACCTTCGACCGCTGCCGCCGACGGCGGGATCCAGGGGCTCTACGCCGCGCTCGCGCAGGACGACGCGCGCAACGCAATGATCCTCGACGACGTCATCGGCGCCCTCGCCGAGGGGCGCTCGCCGATCCTCCTGACCGAGCGCAGGGACCATCTCGAGTACTTCGCGAGCAAGCTCCGCCCGTTTGCGCGGCATCTGGTCGTGCTGCAGGGCGGAATGGGAGCCAAGGCCGCGCGCGAAGTGCGCGACCGGCTCGCCGCCATCCCGGCCACCGAGGAGCGCCTCCTGCTCGCCACCGGCCGCTACATCGGCGAGGGCTTCGACGACCCGCGGCTGGACACGCTCTTCCTGGCGCTGCCGGTCTCCTGGAAGGGAACGCTCGTCCAGTACACCGGGCGCCTGCATCGCCTCCACCCCGGCAAGCGCGAGCTCCGCATCTTCGACTACGTTGACCGCGAAGTTCCGATGCTGCTGCGGATGTTCGAGAAGCGGCTTCGAGGCTACCGCGCGATCGGCTACGCGCGCGGCGAGGCGCCGCTCGGGTACGCCGAGCCGCGGACGAAACAACGGTCGAGTACGACGAGGACGTGCTTGCCGAACTCGACCGAAACGACGACTTCGCTTGAGAGGAGTGTTCACATGCCACTGCGCAAACCGACCACGAAGAGCAACACGCCGAGCCAGCTCAGCAAGGCCCGGCTGGCCGCGATGATTGAAGAGGCTACCGTCGACGCGTACGGCGAATCGGAGCAAACGACCGGCGGGTACACGATGCTTGAGGAACACCTCGCACTGCCGTTTGATACCACGCTGCTCGGTGTCGTGGTGAAAGTCGCCAGCCTCGACCTTCGCGGTGACAACGACATCGTCGCCATCTGCACGCGAGGTCGCAAGCGACAGTCTGTCCGCATTCTTGATCTGCCGCTGCCATCGCCCAGGCCCGCGGGCGCCGAGTGGATCGAGGCGTACCGTCAATGGGTCGCAGGTTGACCGAGCCGGTTACCCGGCATCGTGCGCCATGACGTCGCAGGCGCCTGCCGTTCCTGTGCACCGCAGTATCTTGATCAGGTCAGCCTGGACGGGGCCCTGATGCTGCGGGACCGGTTGGCGCAGGATGAGCGGGTCGAGGCCCATGGCATGGCCGCGCTGCTGGATGCGGTGGTGAGGCTGCTCAGCGGGGACTGCAGCCACGAGCTGGGCACATGACTGCGCTCGTGTCGGTATAGGTGCCGCAAACCCGCGGACCGTGTCGGCGGGGCAGCGAAATCGCTCCCGCTGCTACCCCGACCAGAAATGCAAACGGCCTGCAATAGCGCAAGCCGTCTTTTGATTTGGCTCCCCGACCAGGGCTCGAACCTGGGACCTGCGGATTAACAGTCCGTCGCTCTACCAGCTGAGCTATCGGGGAAGCGAAGCCCCGGATTATAACGTCTCAGCCGAATTGGGGTCAATTCAACGTGCCGCACACCGGGTAACGTCACTCCTTCGGGTCCCGCCCCTTTGCCTCGGCCGCGAAATGCGGCGCCGCAAGCTTCAGGTAGTGCACCATCGACCACAGCGTCAGGATCGCGGCGATCCACAGGGAGACTGTGCCGAGCAGCGGCGTGCTGACCCCGGGGATCAGCGGCTCGTGCAGCAGCAGCGCGATGATCGCCGTCATCTGCGCGACGGTCTTGACCTTGCCGATGAACGCGACGGCGACGCTCTTGCCCGCGCCGAGCTGGGCCATCCACTCGCGCAGCGCGGAGATGGCGATCTCCCGGCCGATGATGATCATCGCCAGGTACGATTCGGCGCGGCCCAGCCAGACGAGGACGATCAGCGCCGCGGCGACCATCAGCTTGTCGGCGACCGGATCGAGGAAGGCGCCGAACGCGCTGACCTCGCCCCACAGTCGCGCGAGGTAGCCGTCGAGCCAATCGGTTATGGCCGCGACGGCAAAGATCGTCATGGCGGTCCAATTCTTCGCGACCGGAGACAGCCATGCATCCGGCAGGTAATAGACGGCCACGAACAGCGGGATCATGACGATCCGCAGCCAGGTCAGCGTGGTGGGAATATTCGGCATCGTGGGTGATCCGAAGGCCGCCCGCGGCGGCGATTCCAAGTCAGCATCGATTCTACCTTGCCGGCGGCACGCGTAGCCCGGCGTTGAGCCGAAGGCGAAACCCGGGGCAATCGCGCCCATTGCCGAGCCACCCGGGTTTCGCCTTCGGCTCAACGCCGGGCTACGCATCCCTGCACTAATGCAGCTCCGCGAAGATGCGCTCCGCCAGCGCCCGGCTGATCCCGGGCACGCGCGTCAGATCGTCGACGCTGGCCGCGTGCACGCCGCGGATGCCGCCGAAATGCGCCAGAAGCGCCTGCCGCTTCCGCGCGCCGATGCCGGCGATCTCCTGCAGCGTCGACGTCGTGCGCGCCTTGGCGCGGCGCGCGCGATGCCCCTGAATCGCGAAGCGGTGCGCCTCGTCGCGGATCTGCTGCAGCAGGTGCAGGCCCGGGTGGTCGGCGCGCAGGTTGAGCGCCCGCTCGCGATCGGGAAACACGATGTCCTCCAGCCCCGGCTTGCGCTCCGGTCCCTTCGCGATGCCGATCAGACGCGTGTCGTGCAGGCCCTGCTCCGCCAGCACTTCCGCCGCCACGGCGACCTGCCCCTTGCCGCCGTCGATGACCAGCAGGTCCGGCGCCGGGTACTCTCCGGCGACGATCCGCGTGCAGCGCCGCGTGAGCGCCTCGCGCATCGCCGCATAGTCGTCGCCACCCTGCGCCGGCGCCACGTTGAAGCGCCGGTATTCGCCGCTCTGCATCGCCAGGCGATCGAAGATCACGCACGACGCGACCGCGCGCTCGCCCATCGTGTGCGAGACGTCGAAGCATTCGATGCGCTGCGCCGATGCCGGCAATCCCAGCGCCGCCTGCAGCGCCGCCAGCCGGTCGTCCTGGGTGGCCTTCTGCGCGAGCTTCTGGCGGATCGCGAACTCGGCGTTCTGCACCGCCATCGCGAGCCAGACCCGGCGCTCGCCGCCGGGGTTGCCGACGATCTGCACCCGCTGGCCCGCCTGCGCCGAGAGCACGTCCGCCAGCGCATCGTGCTCGCCCGCCTCGGAGACGATGATCGTCGGCGGCACCGGCCGCTCGACGTAGTGCTGGTCGAGGAACGCGGCGACGACTTCCGGCAGCAGCGACGCGTCGGCGTGCCGCGGAAAGTGCGTGCGATCACCAACGTGACGGCCGCCGCGGATCATGACGACGTTGACGGCGACCAACCCCTGCTCCGCCGCCGCGGCGACGACGTCGATGTCGCCGGCCGTCGCGCTCTCGACGAACTGGCGCGACTGCAGCTGCTGCAGGCGGGTGATCTTGTCGCGCAGCCGCGCGGCCCGCTCGAATTCGAGCGCCGCGCTCGCCTCGTCCATCTGCGTCTTGAGCTGCGCCAGCACCTCGCCGGCCTTGCCCTGCAGGAACAGCACCGCGCTCTGCACGTCCTCGCGGTAATCCTGCTCCGGGACCAGCCCGACGCAGGGCGCGCTGCAGCGCTGGATCTGGTGCAGCATGCACGGACGCGATCGATTGGCGAACACCGAGTTCTCGCAGGTCCGCAGCTGGAAGACCTTCTGCAGCAGCGCCATGCCCTCGCGCACGGCGCCCGCGCTGGGGAACGGACCGAAGTACCGGTGGGTCCGGTCGAGCTTGCCGCGGTGGAAGCGCAGCTGCGGGAACTGCTCGCCGGTGAGGCAGACGTACGGATAGCTCTTGTCGTCGCGGAACAGGATGTTGTAGCGCGGCTCGAGTGCCTTGATCAGGTTGTTCTCGAGCAGCAGCGCCTCGCCCTCGGAGCGCGTGACGGTGGTCTCGACGCTCGCCACCTGCGCGATCATCACCGCGATGCGCGTTTCGTGCGCGCCCTTCTGGAAGTAGCTCGCCACGCGCTTCTTCAGGTCGCGCGCCTTGCCGACGTAGAGCGTGTCGCCGGCGGCGTCCTGCATCCGGTACACCCCGGGCCGGTGCGGCAGCGACGCGATCAGTTCGCGCGCGTCGAACTCCGGCGGCGTCCCGGGAGCGGCGGCCGGGGCGTCGGCAGGCGCGGTCATCGCGTCACCGTGGCGCTACGCTCGCCCGCCGGCGCGCCGCGGCCGACGCGTCCGAGATGCCGGGCAACGGCGTCGAAGACCGAATGGAACATCGCCGGCGTCAGCCGGCGCGTGTTGGTGTTGTAGCGGCTGCAATGGTAGCTGTCGAACAGCACGATGCCGCGGGGCAGCGGATGCTGCGCGCCGTGCGCGAACACCGCCTTCGCGCACGCGAGCGACTTCAGCGCCGCCTCGTGCGCGATGCGGCCGAGCGCGACGATCGCGCCGCCGTCGGGCACGCGCGCGAGATCGGCGGCAAGGTAGTCGTTGCAGGCGCGGATTTCCGCCGGCAGCGGCTTGTTCCCGGGCGGCAGGCACTTCACGGCATTGGTGATGCGGCAATCCGTCAGCACCAGCCCGTCGTCGGGCGCGGCGCCCTGCGGTTGCGAGCCGTAGCCGTAAGCATGGAGCGTTTCGTACAGCAGGATTCCGGCGTGATCGCCGGTGAACGGACGCCCGCTGGCATTGGCGCCGTGCAACCCGGGCGCGAGCCCGACGACGACCAGTCGCGCATCCGTTGCGCCGAACGGCGGCACGGGGCCGCAGAAGTACGCCGGATTCGCGCAGCGCACCTCGTCGAGGAACGCCGCCAGACGTGCGCAGCGGCGGCATCCGGCGTCGTAGACGGGAAACCGTCCCGAATCTGGCAAAATGGCGGACTTTTCCTTGATTGCGGACATGGGAGCGCGCAAATGCTAGCACGCGCGCCGCCGTGGTTCCCCCGCGCCGGAACCCGCCCGACAACGACGAATGCTGCCTGCCGAACCGAACCTCGAAGTCCGCTCCCGCCTGCCGGCGCGCGCCGCCGGCAAGAAGAACGGCAACGGCCGCAAGCCTCCGCTGCTCTTCGTCCACGGCGGCTATGCCGATGCCTGGTGCTGGGAGCCCTACTTCCTTCCCTGGTTCGCCGGATTGGGCTATGAAGCACACGCGGTTTCGCTGCGCGGCCACGGCGCTTCGGGGGGGCGCGAGACGCTCTTCGTCGCCGGTCTCGACGACTACGCGGCCGACGTCGAGCAGGTTGCCGCCAGGCTGGACGTCGCGCCGGTGCTCATCGGGCACTCGATGGGTGCGGCCGTGATCGAGCGCCTACTCGCCACGCGCCCGCTGCGTGCCGCTGCCCTCATCGCGCCCGTGCCGCCGGCGGGGTTGATGACGATCGCGACGCGCCTCGCCACCGAGCGCCCCGACTACATGATGCACATGGGGCAACTCGACGCCTCGCGGATGTCCAGCCGGGCGCTCGACGGGCTGCGACCGTACTACTTCAGCGACGACGTCGCGCCGGAGATCCTGCGCGAGGCCGGGCGCCACATCGGCGGCGAATCTCCGCGCGCATTGATGGACCTCTCGCTGCGCCTGCACTGGCAGCTGCCGGAGCGTGGCGGGACGCCGCTGCTGGTGATGGGCGCGACCGGCGACCGCATCTGCACGCCGCGGGAGGTGCGCGAGACCGCGAAGCACCACGGCGTCGAGCCGGTGATCATGCCCGGCCTTGCCCACATGCTGATGCTCGACCGGCAGTGGGAGCAGCCGGCGCGCGCGCTCGCTGCCTGGCTCGCCACGTTGTCGTAAGGCGCGGCTGCACGCCGGACACGAACCTCGGAAATCAGCCATGGCAATCGTCGACGACATCGCGGGCCTGCGCACGATCCTGAAGCGCTCGCGCGTCATCGCGGTCGTGGGGTTGTCGGCGCACTGGCACCGGCCGAGCTTTTTCGCCGCCAAGTACATGCGCGACCACGGCTACCGGATCATCCCGGTCAACCCGAACTACGCCGAGGTGCTCGGCGAGAAGAGCTACCCGAGCCTCGCCGCCATCCCGGAGGCGGTCGATATCGTCGACTGTTTTCGCAAGCCGGAGGAAATGGTTCCCATCGCGCGCGACGCCGTGGCAATGGGGGCGATGGTGCTGTGGATGCAGCTCGGGATTCGCAACGACGAGGCGGCGCGCATCGCGAGCACCGCCGGGCTCGACGTCGTGATGAACCGCTGCGTCAAGATCGAGCACGCACGCATCCTCGGCGGCCTCAACTGGGCTGGTGTGAACACCGGCGTGATCTCGGCGAAGCGGCCGACCTGACCGCGGGCCCGGCTTCCCCCACCGCAACCCGGCGACCACGGACTCCACGGCCATGGCAGATCGCAAGTTCGGCTTCGACACGCTGTGCCTGCACGCGGGGCAAGTCCCGGATTCGGCCACCGGCGCGCGCGCGCAGCCCATCTACCAGACGACGTCGTTCGTCTTCGACAGCGCCGACCACGCGGCGAGCCTGTTCAATCTGCAGACGTTCGGCAACGTCTACTCGCGCATCTCCAATCCGACCGTCGCCGCGCTCGAGGAACGCGTTGCCGCGCTCGAGGGCGGGCGGGCCGCGCTGGCGGCCGCGACGGGCATGGCCGCGCAGATGCTCGCCCTCCTCACGCTGTGCCGCGCGGGGGACCACATCGTCGCGTCGAGCACGCTCTACGGCGGCACCTATTCGCAGCTGGCGGTCACGTTCGCGCAGTTCGGCATCGAGGCGACGTTCGTCGACGCCGACGACCCGGACGCCTTCCGGTGCGCGCTCAAGCCCGGCACCAAGGCGCTCTACGCGGAGACGATCGGCAATCCGCAGCTCAACGTCTGCGACATCGAGGCATTGGCGCGCGTGGCCCACGACGCCGGCATTCCGCTGGTCATCGACAACACGCTCGCCTCGCCCTACCTCTGCCGGCCGATCGAGCACGGCGCCGACATCGTCATCCACTCGGTGACCAAGTATCTCGGCGGCCACGGCACGACGATGGGCGGCATCGTCGTCGAGTCGGGGAAGTTCCCGTGGGACAACGGCAACTTCCCGCAGATGACGGAGCCCTCGCGCGGCTACCACGGCGTGCGCTTCTACGAGACCTTCGGCGACTTCGGCTTCACCATGAAGGCGCGGATGGAGACGATGCGCACGCTCGGTCCGACGCTGTCGCCGTTCAGCGCCTTCATGCTGCTGCAGGGCATCGAGACGCTGCACCTGCGGATGCCGCGGCACTGTGAGACTGCGCTCGCCGTCGCGCGCCATCTCGCGGCGCACCCGAAGGTTGCCTGGGTGCGCTATCCGTTGCTGGACGGCGATCGCTACCGCGACCTGGCGCAGCGTTATCTGCCGCGCGGGGCCGGTGGTATCCTCACGTTCGGCATCCGCGGCGGCAGCGACGGCGGCGCCCGGGCCGGCGAGCGCTTCATCGAGTCGGTGCAGTTCCTGAGCCATCTCGCCAACGTCGGCGACGCCAAGTCGCTGGTGATCCACCCGGCGTCGACGACGCACCGGCAGCTCACCGAAGACGAGCAGCGCGCCGCCGGCGTGAACCCCGAAATGATCCGCGTGTCGGTCGGGCTGGAAACGCCCGACGACATCCTGTGGGACATCGATCAGGCCCTGGAGCAGGCAACATCATGATGAGATACGCCGCAATCCCCTGGCCCTGGGTCGGCCTCGCGATGACGCTCGCGCTGGTCGGCCAGGAGCTGCTCTTCACGTGGCTGGGGGCGAATCCGTCGCTGGCGCAGACCAGCTACCGGATGCTGGTGATGACGATCGGCGCGACGTCGCTGGCGCTGATCCTGCTGCCGCAGCGGCGCCCCGCATACCTGCTGGGCTTTCTCGTCTGCGCCGGGCTCATGGGGTGGGCGCTGTGGCTCCAGTACGGCCTGGGCCTCGATCCCTGCCCGCTGTGCGCGCTGCAGCGCATGGCGGTGGTCGCGATCGGCGTCGTCTTCCTGGTCGCCGGCCTGCACAATCCCGGCCGCGTCGGGGCGGGGGTCTACGCCGGGCTGGTCGTGCTGATCGGCGGCTTCGGCATCGCCACCGCCGCGCGGCACGTGTGGATCCAGTCGCTGCCCAAGGGGGAGGTCCCGGCCTGCGGGATGGGCCTCAACTACATGCTCGAGACCCTGCCGCTCTTCGACGTGCTGACCCGCGTGTTCAAGGGCAGCGGCGAGTGCGCCGAGACAGCGTGGGTGTTTCTCGGCCTGGCGATACCGTCGTGGACGCTGGTGTTCTTCGTCGCGATGATCGCCGCGGCGATAGCGCTCATCCGCCGCGACTGAAAGGGCTGGTCTCGAGTAGCCCGGGTTGAGCGACAGCGAAACCCGGGGGGATGGTGCCGATGGGCGCCGTCGGGGCCGTTGCCCCGCCCACCCGGGTTTCGCGTTCGCTCAAACCGGGCTACTTCGGCGCCATGCGGATCGCGCCGTCGAGACGGATCACTTCGCCGTTCAGCATGACGTTGGTGACGATTTCGCGCACCAGCGCGGCGAACTCCGGCGGCCGGCCGAGACGCGGCGGAAACGGCACCATCTTGCCGAGCGACTCGGCGATGTCCTTGGGGATCGTTCCCATCATCGGCGTCTCGAAGATGCCGGGCGCAATCGTCATTACGCGGATGCCGTAACGGGCGAGCTCGCGCGCAATGGGCAGCGTCATGCCGGCGATGCCCGCCTTCGATGCGGAATACGCGGCCTGCCCGATCTGCCCGTCGAACGCCGCCACCGACGCCGTGTTGACGATCACGCCGCGCTCGCCCTCGGCGTTGGGCGCGCCCTTCGCCATCGCGTCGGCGGCGAGGCGCGTCATGTTGAACGTGCCGATGAGGTTGATGTTGATCGTGCGCGCGAAGCTCGCCAGCGCATGCGGGCCCTCCTTGCCGACCACCTTCTCGCCGGTGGCGATGCCGGCGCAGTTGACCAGCCCGCTGAGCCCGCCGAACCCCTCGACGGCCGCCGCGATCGCAGCCTTGGCGCTCGCTTCGTCGGTGACGTCGGTGTGCACGAACCGTGCAGCGGCGCCGAGCTCGCGCGCGAGCGCCTGGCCCTCGGCGTCCTTGACGTCGGCGAGCACGACGCGCCCGCCCTCGCCGACCACCATCCGTGCCACGGCCGCGCCCAGGCCCGACGCGCCGCCGGTGACGATGAAGGTGCTTCCTTTGAATTGCATGGCTTGCGTTTCTCCGTTGCCTTATGGATGCCCACCCGGGTTTCGCTTTCGCTCAACGCCGGGCTACGTTTGCCGCCGACCCTTGCACGAGCCGAAGTCGGTTCGCCTCTGCGATCAGGTTCGCCGCTCGGGCGCCGTCGCGCCCTGCGCCTTGATCATCGTCGTCACCGACGTGACGAGGCTCGCGACGTCCGCGAGGTTCGACGGCACGACCAGCGTGTTGCCCGCTTTCGCGAGGTTGCCGAAGGCCGCGATGTAGAGCTCGGCTACCTTCAGGTTCACGGCGTTGACGCCGCCCGACGACTCGATGGCCGAGCCCACCTGCCGGATCGCGCTCGCGTTCGCCTCGGCAATCGCCAGCAGCGCGGCGGCGTGTCCTTGCGCATAGTTGATTTCGGCCTGTTTTTCGCCCTCGGACTTGGCGATCGCCGCCGCCCGCGCGCCGGCGGCAAGATTGATCTGCTCCTGCTGCTTGCCTTCGGACGTCGCGATCACGGCGCGCTTCTCGCGCTCGGCGGTGATCTGCGCTTGCATCGCGTGCAGGATCTCCTTCGGCGGCGTCAGGTCCTTGATCTCGTAGCGCAGCACCTTGACGCCCCAGTTCGCCGCCGCCTGGTCGAGGGCGGTGACGACGAGGCCGTTGATGTGGTCGCGCTCCTCGAAGGTCCGGTCGAGCTCCATGCGGCCGATCACGCTGCGCAGCGTCGTCTGCGCCAGTTGCGTGATGGCCAGCTGGAAATTGCTCGAGCCGTAGGACGCGAGCCGCGGGTCGGTGACCTGGAAGTACAGGATGCCGTCGACCTGCAGCTGGGTGTTGTCCTTGGTGATGCAGATCTGGCTCGGCACATCGAACGGAATCTCGCGCAGGTCGTGCCGGTACGCGACGCGGTCGACGAACGGGATGACGAAATTGAGGCCCGGCTGCAGCACCGCGAAAAAGCGCCCGAGGCGCTCGATCACCACCGCGTGCTGCTGCGGCACCACGCGGATGGCCTTGAAGGCGACGATGGCGGCGACAATGAAGAGGACGACAGCGACAAGCGATGATCCGGTCAGCATGGCGACGTGCTCCAGTTCTGCCGCGGTCATGCGGCAGGTCGGCGGTCGGACAGAACGAGCACGGAACCGCGCGTGCCGATGATGTAGAGCGTGGCCGCGCGCGGCGTGTCGGGGCTCGCCAGTTCGGCGTCCCACTGCGTGCCCCGATGTTCGACGCGCGCGGTGCCGTCGGCGTTCCAGGTCTGCACGTGCACCATCTGTCCGACGTCGAGCGCGACCTCGGGCGACTGCGGCGCCTGTCGCAGCCGCCACTGGTGCGCGACGAACGTCAACACGAACGCACAGCCGCCGGCGAGCAGGAATTGGATCGGCACGCCGGCACCCAGCCACGCGGCCATCCCGCCGAGCGCGGCCGCGATGCCGACCACGAGCAGATAGAACGTCCCGGTGACGAGCTCGGCGCCGACCAGCACTGCCGCCACGATCCACCACACCCAATACGCGCTCATGCCCCTCGCCTGCCGTTGGTGCCCAGGATCACAAGCATAAATCACTTTCCGCCCTTTATACGGAGCGTGGCGGCCACCATTTGAAGGGCTCGACCCGATCGCTTCCGCCACCAGGGAACGTGGCGCGCAGCGCGGATGGATAGGTTATAATAATCGCTTTTTAATCAAGCGCTTTTCCGCGCACTGCGCCGATTCTCCGAGGCTGGCCATGCCCATCTACGAATACCGCTGCTCGTCCTGCGGCCACAAGCTCGAGTCATTGCAGAAGTTCTCCGACGCGCCGCTGGTGGCATGCCCGGCGTGCCACGCCGACGCCCTGGTCAAGCAGGTCTCCGCGGCCGGCTTCCAGCTCAAGGGCAGCGGCTGGTACGCGACCGACTTCAAGGGCAGCGGGGCAAAGCCCGCTGCGAAATCGAGCGATGGCGATGCCAAGCCCGCCGAGGCCAAGGGCGACACCAAGTCCGATTCCAAGGCGGATGCCAAGACCGACGCGAAGCCGGAGACCAAGTCAGAATCGAAGCCGGCGGCCGCGCCGTCCGGCACCACGCCGGCAGCCACGACCTGACGCGCCTCGCCGCGTTCGAAGCCCGTCACGATGAAACGCTACCTGATCGCCGGCCTGCTCGTCTGGGTGCCGCTCGGCATCACGTTCTACATATTGCATTGGCTGGTGACCACGCTCGACCAGACGCTGCTGCTGGTCCCGGAGGCGCTGCGACCGGAGGCCGTCGTCGGTTTCCACATCCCGGGCCTTGGGGTCGTGCTGAGCTTCCTGATCCTGTTCGGCACCGGCGTCATCGCGGCGAACTTCTTCGGCCAGCGGCTCATCCTCGCGTGGGAATCGGTTCTCGGCCGCATCCCGTTCGTGAAGTCGATCTACTCGTCGGTCAAGCAGGTCAGCGACACGCTGCTCTCCGACACCGGGAACGCCTTCCGCCAGGCGCTGCTGGTCGAGTTCCCGCGGCCCGGCTGCTGGACGATCGCATTTCTCACTGGAACACCCTCCGACGCGGTGGCCAGCCATCTCGCCGGCGAGCACATCAGCGTCTACGTGCCGACGACCCCCAACCCCACGGGCGGCTACTTCGTCATGGTGCCCAAGACGAGCGTGCGCGAACTCGACATTTCCGTCGACGAAGCCCTCAAGTACATCATCTCGATGGGCGTGGTCGCGCCGCGACTGCGGCCGGCGCCGCACGCGCGCGCGCCCTCGCCGCGTGCCCCGGCCGAAGGCCTCCCGGCGCCCGTACCGGCCGGCGCCGACGCCGCGGCACCGTCGCGAAATTGACCGGGCAGCATCGCCCGGCGGGCGCACGCACTGCGCTGCCCGGGCCGGTCTGCCCGCTCCGCTCGCCCCCGCTCACGCTTACCGCACCTTCAGCTTTCCGGAGAACCGCTTGAAACGCACCGACTATTGCGGCCGCATCGGCCCCCAACACCTGGGACAGACCGTCACGCTGATGGGCTGGGTCCATCGCCGCCGCGACCACGGCGGCGTCATCTTCATCGACCTGCGCGACCGCGAGGGCCTCCTGCAGGTGGTCTGCGACCCGGACCGCGCCGTCACGTTCGCGACCGCCGAGCGCCTGCGCAACGAGTTCGTCATCCGCGTCGTCGGCTTCGTGCGCCCGCGCAAGGAAGGCACCGTCAACACCAACCTCGTGTCGGGTGCGGTCGAGGTCCTGGCCCACGAGATCGAGATCCTCAACGCGGCGCTCACACCCCCGTTCCAGCTCGACGACGAGAACCTGTCGGAAACCGTGCGGCTCGAGAATCGCGTGCTCGACCTGCGCCGGCCGCAGATGCAGCAGAACCTGAAACTCCGCTACCGCGCCGCGATGTCCGCGCGCAAGTACCTCGACGCGCAGGGCTTCATCGACATCGAGACGCCCACGCTCTACAAGTCGACACCCGAAGGCGCGCGCGAGTTCCTTGTGCCGTCGCGCGTGCACCACGGCCAGTTCTACGCGCTCCCGCAGTCGCCGCAGCTGTTCAAGCAGATGCTGATGATGGCCGGCTTCGACCGCTACTACCAGATCTGCAAGTGCTTCCGCGACGAGGACCTGCGCGCCGACCGGCAGCCCGAGTTCACGCAGATCGACATCGAGACGTCGTTCCTCGACGAGCTCGAGATCCGCGGGATCATGGAGGGCCTGGTGCTGGCGATGTTCAGGGAAGCCCTCGGCGTGGAGCTGCCCAATCCCTTTCCCATCATGACGTTCGCCGACGCGATGCGCGACTACGGCTCCGACAAGCCGGATCTGCGCGTGCCGCTCAAGCTGACCGAGCTCACCGACGTCATGCGCACCGTCGACTTCAAGGTGTTCCGCGCCGCGGCGGACCTCCCCGACGGGCGCGTCGCCGCGTTGTGCGTGCCCGGCGGCGGAACCCTGTCGCGCAAGGAGATCGACGACTACGGCGCGTTCGTCACCATCTACGGCGCGAAGGGCCTCGCCTACATCAAGGTCAACGACGCGTCGCGCCTCAACGAGGAAGGCCTGCAGTCGCCGATCGTCAAGTTCCTTCCGTCCGACGTGCTGGCCGCGATCATGGCGCGCACGGGTGCCGCCAGCGGCGACCTCATCTTCTTCGGCGCGGGCAGGGAAAAGATCGTCAACGACGCGCTGGGCGCGCTGCGCGCCAAGGTGGGCCACGACCGCGGCCTCGACGTGCCGGGCTGGAAGCCGCTGTGGGTCGTCGACTTTCCGATGTTCGAATACGACGACGAGGCGAAGACCTGGGCGGCGCGGCACCACCCATTCACCGCGCCCAAGGACGGCCACGCGGATTTCCTCGCGACGGACCCCGGGCGCGCGATCGCCAAGGCCTACGACGTCGTGCTCAACGGCTGGGAGATCGGCGGCGGCTCGGTGCGGATCCACCAGCAGGAGATCCAGTCGAAGGTGTTCGCGGCACTCAACATCAGCCCCGAGGACCAGCAGAAGAAGTTCGGCTTCCTGCTGAATGCGCTGCAGTACGGCGCGCCGCCGCACGGCGGCATCGCCTTCGGCCTCGACCGCATGGTCACGCTGATGGCGGGCGCCGAATCGATCCGCGACGTGATCGCATTCCCGAAGACGCAGCGCGGCCAGGATCTGCTGGTCGGCGCGCCCAGCCTCGCGACGGAGCAGCAGCTGCGCGACCTGCACATCCGCGTGCGCGCCACCGATGCCGTCAAGGCGGCCTGACGCTTGGCGGGGGATGCCTTGAACCGGATGCTGCGCCTCGCCGCCGCGATCGCGGTCGCCGCCGCCGTGATGGCGGCGCCGGCGCAAGGCCGGACCATGGCGGCGGAATCGCCGTCCGTCGCGCTCGCCGAGCTGCCGAAGGAGGCGCGGGCCGTCGATGCGGCGATCCGCGCGGGCGGCCCGTTCCGGTACGAGCGCGACGGCGTAGTCTTCGGCAACTTCGAGAAGCTCCTTCCGATCAAGCCGCGCGGCTATTATCATGAGTACACGGTGCCCACGCCTGGAGCGAAGAATCGCGGTGCGCGACGGATCGTCTGCGGCGGCGCCAAGACAGCCCCCGAGGCTTGCTACTACAGCGACGACCACTACCAGTCGTTCCGGAGGATCCGCGAATGAAGCTGCCCGACCTCAATGACCTGGAGATGGCCGGCGTCCATGGCTGGAAGGGCGACGCGCATGCGCTGACGGCGGCGGCGGCGGCCGCCAAGCTGCGGTACCACTCGGCGAACCTCGGGAGCGCGGGCAACAAGGCGGAAATGCTCTCCGCGCTGGCGAAAGGGCTGGCGCTGCCCGAGCATTTCGGCAACAACTGGGACGCGCTCGCCGACTCGGTCGAGGACGAGGACTGGCTCGGCCGCACCGGCTGCGTGATCGCGCTGTCGCACACGGCGGCCTTCCGCAAGGCGCACGGTGTGGACTGGACCACGCTGGAAGACATCTTCGCCGAGGCCGCCGACTACTGGCGCGAACGGCACAAGCCGTTCTGGGTGTTCGTCAGCTGAACCCGCCGCCTGCGCGAAGCGCGTCGCGCCCGCGCGGACGCACAGCGCAGCGCACCTGACGACGCACGCGCCGATGCCGGCCAAGATCCCCATCTCCACGCTGGTCCTCGTCCACACGCGCGACCTGCGGGTGCTGCTGATCGAGCGCGCCGACTTTCCCGGCTATTGGCAGTCCGTCACGGGCAGCCAGGAGGCGGGGGAGACGCTGCCGGAAACGGCGGCGCGCGAACTGCGCGAGGAGACCGGCATCGACGCGCTCGCCCATGGGGGCCTCGCCGACTGGCAGGTCACCAACGTCTACGAGATCTTTCCGCAGTGGCGGCACCGGTATCCACCCGGAACGACGCACAACACCGAGCACGTGTTCGCGCTCGAGTTGCCGGCGCCGGTGCCCGTGACGCTGGCGCCGGACGAGCACCTCAGTCATGCGTGGCTGCCATGGGAGGAAGCGGCACAGAAGTGCTTCTCGTGGTCGAACCGCGACGCGATCCTTCTGCTTCCCGAGCGTACCCGGAAGGGTCCGCCACGTAGCCCGGGGTGAGCCGGAGGCGAAACCCGGGTGGTCGCGGCAATGGCCACGCCCACCCGGGTTTCGCTACGCTCAACGCCGGGCTACGTGCCAGGGCTCCGGGATCGCGAGGAGCGAAAAATGGGCGCCCGGGGGCGCCCTTTTCCTGGCTCTGGCGCGACGCCTACCCGGCAGGCGTAGGCTCCGCCGGCGCGGCCTGCGGCGCCGCGTGCGCGCCGTCTTCCTCGGCGGCGGCCTTCATCGACAGGCGCAGCCGGCCCTTGTCGTCGGCTTCCAGCACCTTGACGCGGACGATCTGGCCTTCCTTGACGTAGTCGGAGACCTGGTTGACGCGCTCCTTGGCGATCTGCGAGATGTGCAGCAGGCCGTCCTTGCCGGGCAGCACCTGCACGATCGCGCCGAAGTCGAGGAGGCGCAGCACCGTGCCCTGGTAGATGCGACCGACTTCCACCTCGGCGGTGATGTCCTCGATGCGCTTGCGCGCGACGTTGCAGGCATCGGCATTGACCGAAGCGATGGTGATCGAGCCGTCGTCCTGGATGTCGATCGTGCAGCCGGTCTCCTCGGTGAGCGCGCGAATGACCGCGCCGCCCTTGCCGATCACGTCGCGGATCTTCTCCGGGTTGATCTTGAACGTCATCATGCGCGGGGCGTGCTGCGAGACTTCCGTGCGCGCGTGCGGCAGCGCCTGCTGCATCAGCTGCAGGATGTGCATCCGGCCCTCGCGCGCCTGCGCCAGCGCCACCGCCATGATTTCCTTGGTGATGCCCTGAATCTTGATGTCCATCTGCAGCGCGGTGATGCCGCGGTCGGTGCCGGCCACCTTGAAGTCCATGTCGCCCAGGTGATCCTCGTCGCCCAGGATGTCGGTCAGCACGGCGAAGCGTGGGCCATCCTTGATGAGTCCCATCGCGATGCCGGCGACGTGCGCCTTGGTCGGCACGCCGGCGTCCATCAGAGCCAGGCTGCCGCCGCAGACCGACGCCATCGACGACGAGCCGTTCGACTCGGTGATTTCCGACACGACGCGCATCGAGTACGCGAATTCCTCGGCCGTGGGCAGCACGGCGAGCAGCGCGCGCTTGGCGAGGCGGCCGTGGCCGATTTCCCGGCGCTTCGGCGTGCCCACGCGGCCGGTCTCGCCGGTGGCGTACGGGGGCATGTTGTAATGGAGCATGAAGCGATCCGTGTACTCGCCCATCAGCGCGTCGATGCGCTGCTCGTCGCGGGCGGTGCCCAGCGTGGCCACCACCAGCGCCTGCGTCTCGCCGCGCGTGAACAGCGCCGAGCCGTGGGTGCGCGGCAGCGCGCCGGTGCGAATGTAGATCGGCCGCACGGTGCGGGTGTCGCGGCCGTCGATGCGCGGCTCGCCCGAGAGGATCTGGTTGCGGACGATCTTGGCTTCCATGTCGAACAGGAAGTTGCGGACCTGGTTCGTCACGTCGGGCGACGAGCCTGGCGGAATGCACTCGCCCTCGACCTTGGCGCTGATTTCCTTCAGCCGCTGCTGGCGCGCCTGCTTCTGGCGCAGGGCGTAGGCTTCGCGCAGCGGGCCTTCCGCCACAGCGGTGACCTGCTCGAGCAGCGCCTGGTTCTTGGCCGCCGGCTGCCAGTCCCACAGCGGCTTGCCGCATTCCTCGACCAGCTCGTCGATGAGGCTGATCACCGCCTGCTGCTGCTGGTGGCCGAACACGACGGCGCCGAGCATCACTTCCTCGGGCAGCTCGTTGGCTTCGGACTCGACCATCAGCACCGCGGCCTCGGTGCCGGCCACGACCAAGTTGAGCGCCGAGGTGGTGAGCTCGGTCTTGGTCGGGTTGAGCACGTACTGGCCGTCGATATAGCCCACGCGCGCAGCGGCGATGGGGCCGTCGAACGGAACGCCGGACAGCGCCAGGGCCGCCGAGGCGCCGATCATCGCCGGGATGTCGGGATCGATCTCGGGATCGACCGACATGACGGTGGCGATGATCTGGATCTCGTTGTAGAAGCCGTCCGGGAAGAGCGGCCGGATCGGGCGGTCGATCAGCCGGCAGGTCAGCGTTTCCTTTTCCGACGGGCGGCCTTCGCGCTTGAAGAAGCCGCCCGGGATCTTGCCCGCGGCGTAGGTCTTCTCCTGGTAATCGACGGTCAAGGGGAAGAAATCCTGCCCCGGCTTGGCCTCGCGGCGAGCGACCGCGGTGACGAGCACGACGGTGTCGTCGAGGCACGCCATGACGGCACCGCCCGCCTGGCGGGCGATCTCACCGGTTTCGAGCGTCAGTGTGTGGCGGCCGTACTGGATCGATTTCTTGATGGGGTTCACGTTGTCCTCGGAGTCCGAAAATGACAATGGCCGCGCACGATCGGCGCGGCCATTGCGGTTGTGTTCAAAGACGGGGCGCTCGCAGCAGATCTATTTGCGCAGCCCGAGCTTGTCGATCAGGGTGCGGTAGCTGTCGGCATTGCGCGACTTGAGGTAGTCGAGCAGCTTGCGCCGCCGCGACACCATCCGCAGCAGCCCGCGCCGGGAGTGGTGGTCCCTGACATTGCCTTTGAAATGCTCGCTCAGGCCGTTGATGCGCGCGGTCAGCAGCGCGACCTGCACTTCAGGCGACCCGGTGTCGCCCTTGACCCGCTGGTAGTCGGCGATCGTTTTCGCCCTTTCTTGCACTGTCACAGCCATTGCCGTTGCCCTTCCATACGTGATTTATTCGGCCGTCGCAAAGTCGGTGATTATAGCGCGGAAAGGGGGGAAGATTCAAGCGGCGGCAGCGGCGGGGCATACCCACCGCGCCCGGTGCCCTGCCCCGCCCCAAAAGAAGAAGGGCGTGCACCCCGGAGGTCGACTCTCCGGCGGGCGCGCCATGGCGTCAGGGACGCTCACTTGAGCGGTCAGGAGCGCGGAACCCTCCGGACCGGCAATCCGCCAACCAGCGCCATCAGCTGCATCAGCATGCGGCCTGGCGGAAATGCCGCGTCGCGCTCAGCCTTCCGCAACGGAGTCCGTGCGCACCAGCCTGACGGCGCACAAGCCGCGGTCTGCAACCTCGACCAAGCCCAGGAAGCGACCGCAAGGGTCGAACCCGCAGTACCGCCCCGAGGTCCCGGCGGGTGCCGGCGCGACCTTTCCGAGCAGCAGGTCGCGCGCGCTCGCGACGTCCACAGCGAGGCGCGGGAGCTCCGCCAGCGGCGCGTGCGCAGGAAGCAGCAGCGCGTCGCGGCCGGCTCGATCCAGCACTTCCAGCCCCTCCAGCGTGACGGCGCCCGCCAGCGTGAACGGGCCCGTCGCAGTCCGACGGAGCGCTCGCAGATGGGCACAGGTTCCGAGGGCGCCTCCGAGGTCCTCCGCGAGCACGCGGATGTATGTGCCCTTTCCGCACGCCACCCGCAGCGTCGCGACCGGCGGCGACCAGTCGAGGATATCGATCGATGCGATCGAGACCTTGCGCGCGACGCGGGCGATTTCTACGCCGGCACGTGCGTATTCGTAGTAGTTGCGTCCCTGGTACTTGAGCGCGGCGTGGCGCGGGGGCACCTGCTCCACGACACCAAGGAACCCCAGCAGCACGCGCTCGAGTTCCGCATGCGTGAACGTCACCGGCGCCTCGGCGACTACCTCGCCCTCCGCGTCGCCAGTGGCAGTCGCGATTCCGAACAGCACCGTTGCGACGTACTCCTTGCGCGCTTCCAGCAACAATTGCGCGAACTTGGTGGCTTCGCCGAAGCAGAGCGGAAGCAGGCCGGAGGCAAGCGGGTCCAGCGTACCCGTGTGGCCGGCCTTCTCGGCTGCGTAGAGCCACTTGGCGTGCAGCAGCGCGGCATTCGACGAGCGTCCGACCGGCTTGTCGAGCAGCAGCACGCCGTCGACCCGCCGCCGCGGGATCGTGGCGTGGGAGGAAGCCATCAGGATTCCGGCTTGCGGTCGGCGGCGACCGCCGCGTCGATCAGCCGCGAAATGCGCATGCCGCTTTCGATCGAATCGTCGTAGGCGAAGTGCAGCTGCGGCACCGAGTAGAGCTTGAGCCGGTGCGACAACTGGGTGCGCAGGAAGCCGGCGGTGCGCTGAAGGGCATGCACGGCGTCCTCCGCGTACTCGCGGCCGGCGAGGTGGGTGAAGAACACCTTCGCGTGCGAGAGATCGGCCGACACCTCGACCGAGGTGATCGTGATCCGGCCCACACGCGGGTCTTTCACTTCATCGCGCAGCAGCACCGCCAGCTCACGCTGGACCTGGTCCGCCACCCGCTCCGCGCGCTGGGAGTGTCGTTTCATGATCGTCCTACAGCGTGCGCGAGACCTCGACGATCTCGTAGGCTTCGAGCTGGTCGCCCTTCTCGATCGTGTTGAAGTTCTTGACCGACAGGCCGCACTCGAAGCCGGCCTTCACCTCGCGGACGTCGTCCTTGAAGCGCTTCAGCGAATCGAGCTCGCCGTCGTGGATCACCACGTTGCCGCGCAGCACGCGCACGCGCGCGCCGCGGCGGATCAGGCCTTCCTGCACGTAGCAGCCGGCGACGGTGCCCACCTTGGAGATCTTGTAGACCTCGCGCACCTCCACCAGCCCGAGGCGGCTCTCCTTCTTCTCCGGCGTGAGCATGCCCGACAGCGCAGCCTTCACCTCGTCGACCGCTTCGTAGATGATGTTGTAGTAGCGGATGTCGATGCCGCTCGACTCGGCCAGCTTGCGCGCGGCGACGTCGGCCCGGGTGTTGAAGCCGATGATCACCGCCTTCGAGGCGAGCGCCAGGTTGACGTCCGACTCGGTGATCCCTCCCACGCCCGCGTGCACGATGTTGACCTTCACCTCGTCGGTCGACAGCTTGGTCAACGCCTGCGTCAGCGCCTCGTAGCTGCCCTGCACGTCGGCCTTCACGATCAGCGCCAGCGACTTGATGGCGTCCTCGGCCATCTGGTCGAACATGTTCTCGAGCTTGGCCGCCTGCAGCTTCGCGAGCTTGACGTCGCGGAACTTGCCCTGCCGGAAGAGGGCGATCTCGCGCGCCTTGCGCTCGTCGCCCAGCACCAGCACTTCCTCGCCGGCAAGCGGGACGTCGGACAGGCCCTGCACCTCGACCGGGATCGCCGGCCCGGCGCTCGCCACGCTCTTGCCGGTCTCGTCGGTCATCGCGCGCACGCGGCCGAAGACGGCGCCCGCCAGCAGGATGTCGCCGCGCTTGAGCGTTCCCGAATGGACGAGGATCGTCGCCACCGGACCCTTGCCCTTGTCGAGCCGCGATTCGATGACGATGCCCTTGGCCGGGGCGTTCTTCGGCGCCTTGAGCTCCAGCACCTCCGCCTGCAGCAGGATCGCGTCGAGCAATTCGTCGATGCCCTTGCCGGTCTTCGCCGACACCGGGACGAACTGCACTTCGCCGCCGTATTCCTCGGGGATGACGCCCTCGGCCACCAGCTCCTGCTTGACGCGCTCCGGATTGGATTCCGGCTTGTCCATCTTGTTCATCGCCACGACGATCGGCACGTTGCCCGCCTTGGCGTGCGCGACGGCCTCCTTCGTCTGCGGCATCACGCCGTCGTCGGCGGCGACGACCAGCACGACGATGTCGGTGACCTTCGCGCCCCGCGCGCGCATGGCGGTGAAGGCCTCGTGGCCGGGCGTGTCGAGGAACGTGATCACGCCCTTCGAGGTCTCCACGTGGTACGCGCCGATGTGCTGGGTGATGCCGCCGGCCTCGCCGCTCGCCACCCGCGCGCGGCGGATCGAGTCGAGCAGCGACGTCTTGCCGTGGTCGACGTGGCCCATCACGGTGACCACCGGCGGGCGCGGCTCGGCTTCCACGCCGGCGCCTTCCTGCGTCTCCGCGATCAGCACGTCGAGGTCGTCGAGCTTGGCGGCCTTGGCCTTGTGGCCCATCTCCTCGGCCAGGATCATCGCCGTCTCCTGGTCGAGCACCTGGTTGATCGTCACCATCTGGCCCATCTTCATCAGCGCCTTGATGACCTCGGCCGCCTTGACCGACATCTTGTGCGCGAGCTCGGCGACGCTGATCGTCTCCGGGATCGTGATGTCGCGGATCACCGCGCCTGGCATCGCCCCCGCGCCTTCGCCGCCGTCCTCGTCGTGGCGATGGCGGCCCTGCTTGGGCTGCCGCCAGCCGGCCGCGCCGCCGGTGCCGCCGGTGACGTCGCCGCGCAGCTTGAGCGCGCGCCTGCGCGCCGCCTCTTCCTGGAACGCCGTGGCGCTGGTGCGCTTGGGCGCGCGGGCCTTCTCGCCCGGCTTGGCTGCCGGCCGGTGCAGCGTGCCTTCGGTGGCCGCCTTCGCGGCGGGCGTGGCCGCGGTCGCCGGCGCGGCGGCCTTCTCCTCCGCCGCCTTGGCCGCCGCTTCGGCTTCCGCCGCCGCGGCGCGCGCGGACTCTTCCTCTTCCTTCTTGGTCTTGCGCTTGACGACCTGCGCCTGCTTCTTCTGCTGGTCCTGCTGCTGCCGGGCCATCAGCTCCTGGCCCTTGCGCTCCTCCTCGGCGCGCGCCGCCAGTTCCTCGGCCGAGATGATGGGCATCGCCGGCGCGGGCGCGGGCGCCGGCGCCGGCGCCGGGGCGGTGGCAGGCGCAGGCGCGACTTCCGGCGCCGCGACCTCCTCGACGACGGGCGCGGCCTCGCTCTCGTCGCGCTTGACGAATACGCGCTTCTTGCGGACCTCGACCTGGATCGTGCGCGCCTTGCCCGTGGCCCCGGACGACTTGATCTCGGTGGTCTGCTTGCGCGTCAGCGTGATCTTCTTCTTCGGCTCGCCGGCCGCGCCGTGCTGGCGGCGCAGGTAGTCGAGCAGCTTGGTCTTGTCCTGCTCGGAGAGGTTGTCGCCTTCCTTCTTGCCCGCGACGCCGGCCTGGGCGAGCTGCTCGAGCAGCGCGCCGGAGGGCATCTTGAGGTCGGTCGCGAATTGTTCAATCGTCGTTTGCGCCATGCGCTTCTCCCGCGTCCGTGGTCCTGCGTGCCTTTAGTGCGGTCCCAAGGCAGGGACGGCCGGCGTCGCTGCCTTCGCGTCGGCCGGCGCATCCGCCGGCTCGTCCGCGAACCAGTGCGCGCGGGCCTTCATGATGAGATCCTGCGCCGGCTGCTCGGCCATGCCGGTCAGCTCGACCAGCTCGTCGACGGCAAGGTCGGCCAGCGCGTCGCGGGTGGTGATCCCCTTCTGCGCGAGCGTGCTGGCGATCTCGGTGTCCATTCCCTCGAGGCTGAGCAGCGCCTCCTCCACGTTCTCCACGCTCTCCTCGCGCACGATCGCCTCGGTGAGGATGGCGTTGCGCGCGCGGCTGCGCAGCTCGTTGACCGTTTCCTCGTCGAAGGACTCGATCTCGAGCATCTCGTTGATCGGCACGTACGCGACTTCCTCGAGCGAGGTGAAGCCCTCGCCGATCAGGATGTCGGCGACTTCCTCGTCGACGTCGAGCTTGTCGATGAACAGCCGCCGCAGGTGGTCGCTCTCCGCCTGGTGCTTCTGCTGCGATTCCTCGACGCTCATCAGGTTCAACTGCCAGCCGGTGAGCTCGGAGGCAAGGCGCACGTTCTGCCCGAGGCGCCCGATCGCGATGGCGAGGTTCTCCTCGTCGACGACGACGTCCATCGCGTGCCGCTCCTCGTCGACGACGATCGAGGAGATCTCGGCGGGCGCCAGCGCGTTGATCACGAACTTGGCCGGGTCGTCCGAGTAAAGGATGATGTCGACGCGCTCGCCGGCGAGCTCGTTGGTCACCGCGGTCACGCGCGAGCCGCGCATCCCGATGCAGGTGCCCTGCGGATCGAGCCGCGGGTCGTTCGACTTGACGGCGATCTTGGCGCGGATGCCCGGGTCGCGCGCCGCGGCCTTGATCTCGATCAGCCCCTCCTCGATCTCCGGGACCTCGAGCTCGAACAGACGCATCAGGAACTCCGGCGCGATCCGCGACAGGATGAGCTGCGGCCCCTTGGCGGTGCGGTCGATCTTGGTGACGAACGCGCGGATGCGGTCGCCCACGCGCAGCATTTCCTTGGCGATCAGCTGGTCGCGCGGGATCACGCCTTCGATGCGGCCCGACTCGACGATCACGTTGCCGCGCTCGATGCGCTTGACCGTGCCGGTCAGCAGGTTGTCCTCGCGGTCGAGGAAGTCGTTGAGGATCTGCTCGCGCTCGGCGTCGCGGATCTTCTGCAGGATCACCTGCTTCGCCGCCTGCGCGCCGATGCGGCCGAAGGGCACCGGCTCGAGCGGCTCCTCGATGACGTCGCCCAGCGCGAGCGGCGGCGTGCGCTCCGCCGCGTCGGTGATCGCGAGCTGGTGCGCGGGCTCCTCGTGGTCCTCGTCGGGCACGACGGTCCAGCGGCGGAAGGTCTCGTAATCGCCGGTTTCGCGGTCGATCGACACCCGCGCGTCGATTTCGTCGGCAAAGCGCTTTTTCGTCGCCGACGCGAGCGCCGACTCGAGCGCCGTGAACACGATGTCCTTGGGCACGTTCTTCTCGCGCGCCAGCGCGTCGACCAGCAGCAGCAGTTCGCGGTTCATGTCGCTTTTCTCCACTCAATCTTGGGCACGAGGCGCGCCTTGTCGATCCCGGCCAGCGGTATCGACAGCACGCCCTTCGCCGTCTCGACGAGGACGGCGCCGTCCTCGCATCCGCGCAGTATCCCTCTGATGCGCCGGGCATTGTTCATCGGCTCGTGCAGCCGCAGGTCGGCTTCCTCGCCGGCGAAGCGCAGGAAATCGGCCGGCTTGCGCAGCGGCCGGGCGATCCCGGGCGACGACACCTCGAGGCGCTCGAAAGCCACGTTCTCGACCGCGAACAGGCGGGTAAGATGGTGGCTGACACGGGCACAGTCCTCCACGTCGACCCCGTTGGGCTTGTCGATGAAGACGCGGACGAGCCCGCTCCTGGGAGACATCTCCCATGCGACCAGTTCGTAGCCCAACGCGGGCAGCGTCCCTTCCAGCAATCCGTTCAGGTCCATCGTCGCGCGCTGCAAAACACGTGAAGCAAAAAAAAATGGGCTGTGCCCAGCCCATTTCTTCTCGTAACTTGCGCGAATTGTAACAGAAAAACCACATGATTTGCACCCCCATTCGTTCCGCGACGGGCAGCGATGCGTAGCCCGCGTTGAGCGAAGCGAAACCCGGGGCGGGCAGCGCAAATGACGGGACCGCCCCGGAAAACCGGGTTCCGGATCCTCGCCCGGCGCCAAGGTAAGATTGGGCACCGACCGACCCGCCCCGAGGCCCGCCATGCCCGAACCCCTGCCCATCGCCCGCAATGCGGCCGCCGAGTACGCGCTCCTGCCGGCGCTCGCCAACCGGCACGGCCTGATCACCGGGGCGACCGGAACCGGCAAGACGGTGACGCTGCAGGTCATGGCCGAGCGGCTCTCGGCCATCGGCGTCCCGGTCTTCATGGCGGACGTCAAGGGCGACCTCGCCGGGATCAGCCAGCCCGGAGCGCCGTCGCCCAAGCTCGCCGAGCGGCTCGCGCTCCTGGGCGTCGAGGCCCCGAAGTTCGCCGGCCTGCCGGTGGTGTTCTGGGACGTCCTCGGCGAGCAGGGCCATCCGATCCGGGCGACGGTGTCCGACCTCGGCCCCCTGCTCCTGTCGCGCATCCTGAACCTCAACGACACGCAGGAAGGGGTGCTGGCGCTGGTGTTCAAGGTCGCCGACGACAACGGGCTGCTCCTGCTCGACCTGAAGGACCTCCGCGCGATGCTGCAGCACGTCGGCGACCACGCGCAGGAATACCAGACGAACTACGGCAACGTCTCCGCCGCGTCCATCGGCGCGATCCAGCGCGGCCTCCTCGCCCTGGAGCAGCAGGGCGGCGAGCGGCTGATCGGCGAGCCGATGCTCAACATCGACGACCTGATCCAGACCGACAGCGGCGGGCGCGGCGTCGTCAACATCCTCGCCGCGGACAAGCTGCTGGGCTCGCCGAAGCTCTACTCGACGCTGCTGCTCTGGCTGCTCTCCGAGCTCTACGAGAACCTGCCCGAAGTGGGCGACCGCGACCGACCGAAGCTCGTGTTCTTCTTCGACGAGGCCCACCTCCTGTTCACCGACGCCCCGAAGCCGCTGCTGGACAAGATCGAGCAGGTGGTGCGGCTCATCCGCTCCAAGGGCGTGGGCGTGTTCTTCGTCACGCAGAATCCGCTCGACGTGCCCGAGACCGTGCTGGGCCAGCTGGGCAACCGAGTCCAGCACGCGCTGCGCGCCTTCACCCCGCGCGACCAGAAGGCGGTCAAGGCGGCGGCGGACACGATGCGGGCCAACCCCGCGCTCGATACGCAGAAGGTCATCACCGAGCTGGGCGTCGGCGAGGCGCTCGTCTCCTTCCTGGACGAGAAGGGCCGGCCGGGCATCGTCGAGCGCGCGTACGTCCTGCCGCCGGCGAGCCGGATCGGCCCCGTGACGGCGGAGGAACGAAAGGCCGTTATCGCGGGGTCGGCCGTCGCCGGCGTCTACGAGAAGACCGTCGATCGCGAGTCCGCCTACGAGCGGCTGCGCGGCCGCGCCGAGCAGTCCGCTCCCGCCGTTCCCGCCGCTCCGGGCGCCCCGGCCGGGGGCGCCGCCCCCGCCGGCGGCGGCTTCTTCGATTCGATCAAGGATTCGCTCGGCGGCCTGATGACCGGCAGCGGCCGCAAGGACAGCATGGTCGAGGCCATGGCGAAGAGCGCAGCGCGCACGGTGGGCTCGACCGTCGGCCGGGAGATCGTGCGCGGCGTCCTGGGATCGCTCCTCGGCGGCAGCCGCCGCCGGTAGCGGCGCGAACCCCCGGGGGCACGACGCCGGGCAGAACCGGCACGGCAGAACCGGCGGCCGGACCACCGCGGCAGCGATGTTGAGGTGCGTCACGACGCCATCACGGCGCCTGGCATACGATGCCGGGACACGGAGGATCAACGTCATGGCCGCAACCAACGAAGAAGCGAAGGACGAACGGCTCGAGCAGGTCGTCGCAATGGTGCGCGAGAAGGTCGCCGCCGCGGAGCAACCGGCGCTGGAAGCGTTCGTCTACAAGTGCTACGGGCCGGCCGACCCGGACGACGTCGCCGCCCGCGACGCCGCCGATCTCTACGGCGGGGCGGTGTCCCTGTGGAACCTGGCGCGCCGGCGCACGCCGGGGCAGCCGCGGGTGCGGGTGCTCAATCCGACCATCGGCGAGCACGGCTGGCAATCGCCGCACACCATCGTCGAGTTGGTCAACGACGACATGCCCTTCCTCGTCGACTCGGTGACGATGGAGGCGAACCGGCACGGCCTCGCGCTGCACTGGATATTCCACCCGATCGTGGGCGTCACCCGCGCGCCGGTCGCCGGCGGCGGCGGCGAAATGGCGCTGACGGGACTCGCCGCCGCCGACGCCGTCGGTCCCCGCGAATCGATGATGCACGTCGAGGTCGATCGCATCAGCGACCCCGCGCGCCTCGCGGCGCTCGCGGACGGCGTCACCCGCGTGCTGGCCGACGTGCGCGCGGCGGTCGCGGACTGGAAACCGATGAAGGCGCGGCTGGAGGAGATCGCCGCCGGCCTCGACCGGCACACGCCCGGCGTGGCGCCGGCGGCAGCCGCGGAAGCGAAGGCATTCCTGCTGTGGCTGTCGGCCGACCATTTCACGCTGCTGGGCTACCGGTGCCACGACCTCGTCGTGCACGACGGCCAGGACGCGCTGTCGCTGGTCGCAGGTACCGGCCTCGGCGTGCTGCGCGAGGATGCGCAAGCGCCCGCCGAGGGCCTGGCCGCGCTGCCGAAGAGCGCGCGCGGCTACGCCCGGCAGAAGGACATCCTGATCATCACCAAGGGCGACACGAAGTCGACCGTGCATCGCCCCGGCTACCTCGACTACGTGGGCGTCAAGCGCTACGACGCGCGCGGCGAGGTCTGCGGCGAGCACCGCTTCCTCGGGCTCTACACGCACATGGCCTATCGGGCTGCGCCGCACGACATCCCGGTGCTGCGGCGCAAGCTCGACGCCGTACGCGCCCGCGCCGGGCTCGCTCCGGGGGGGCACGCCGACAAGTCGCTCGTCAACATCCTCGACAACTATCCGCGCGACGAGCTGCTGCGGCTCGACGAGGCGGAGCTGTTCGACGTCGTCACCGGCATCCTGCGCCTCGGCGAACGGCAGCGCTTCCGCCTCTTCGTCAACCGCGACCGCTTCGAGCGCTTCGTGTCCTGCCTGATCTTCGCGCCGCGCGACCGCTACAGCACCGACCTGCGGCAGAAGTGGGAGGAGCTGCTGACGCAGGCGTTTGCCGGCACGTCGTCCGAGTTCAACGTGAGCTTCACCGCGTCGGTGCTGGTGCGCGTGCTGATCACCGTGCGCACCGCCCCGGGCGCCATTCCCGAGGTCGACGTGCGCGCGCTGGAGCGGCGGCTCGAGGCCGCGACCCGGCGCTGGGACGACGACCTCAAGGCTGCGCTGATCGAGCATCTGGGCGAGGCCCGCGCCAACGCGCTGCTGCAGCGCTTCGAGAACGGGTTTCCCGCCGGATACCGCGAGGACGTGCCGCCGCGCAATGCGGTGGCCGACGTCGAAATGGCGGCGCGCGCGCTCGCCGACGGGACGCTCGGCATGCATCTCTACCAGCCGCTCGAAGCGACGCCGCAGTCGCTGCGCTTCAAGCTCTTCCGGCGCGGCGCGCCGATCGCCATCTCCGACAGCCTGCCGATGCTCGAACGCATGGGTCTGCGGGTGCTGGAGGAGCGCCCGTATCGCATCGCGAGCACCGACGGGGAGCCGATCTGGATCCACGACTTCGGCCTCGTCGCCGGCGGCGCGGGCGTCGAGATCGGCGAGGTCGCCGGCCTGTTCGAGGAGGCGTTCGGCCGCATCTTCTCCGGCGCGGTCGAGAGCGACGGCTTCAACCGCCTCGTGCTTGCGGCGCGGCTTTCCGCGGACCAGATCGTCGTGCTGCGCGCCTACGCGAAATACCTGCGCCAGACCGGCTTTCCGCTGTCGCAGGCGTTCATCGAGCAGACCTTCGCCGCCAACGCCGGCGTCGCGCGGCTGCTGATCGAGCTGTTCGAGCTGCGCTTCGATCCGGCGGGGTGCATCGAGGCAACGCTGGCCGCGAAGGTGGCCGCGATCGAGGCGGCGCTCGAGAGCGTGCAGAACCTGAGCGAGGACCGCGTGCTGCGGCAGTACCTCGCCGTGCTCCAGGCGACGCTGCGGACGAACTACTGGCGGCACGACGCGGCGGGGGTGCGGCGCACATTCCTGTCGTTCAAGCTCCATTCGGCGAAGGTGCCCGGCCTCCCCGAACCGAAGCCCCTGTTCGAGATCTTCGTCTATTCGCCGCGCTTCGAGGGCATCCACCTGCGCGGCGGCCGCATCGCGCGCGGGGGCCTGCGCTGGTCCGACCGGCCCGAGGATTTCCGCACCGAGGTGCTCGGCCTCGTCAAGGCGCAGATGGTCAAGAACACGGTGATCGTGCCGGTGGGCTCGAAGGGCGGCTTCGTGCTGAAGCGCGCGCCGTCGCCGGCGGACCGCGAGGCGTACCTGGCCGAAGGTGTCGCCTGCTACCGCGAGTACCTGTGCGGGCTGCTCGACCTCACCGACAACATCGTCGCCGGACGTACCCTGGCGCCGCCGCAGCTCCATCGGCACGATCCCGACGACCCGTACCTCGTGGTCGCCGCCGACAAGGGGACGGCGACGTTCTCCGACTACGCCAACGGCGTGGCGAAGGACTACGGGTTCTGGCTGGGCGACGCCTTCGCCTCCGGCGGCTCGGTCGGGTACGACCACAAGGCGATGGGCATCACCGCGCGCGGCGCCTGGGAGGCGGTCAAGCGCCACTTCCGCGAGCTCGGCGTCGACACCCAGACCACCCCGTTCACGGTCATCGGCATCGGCGACATGTCGGGCGACGTCTTCGGCAACGGCATGCTGCTGTCGAAGTGCATCAAGCTCGTGCTCGCGTTCGACCACCGCCACATCTTCATCGATCCCGCGCCCGACCCGGCGGCGAGCTTCGCCGAGCGCGAGCGCCTGTTCCGGCTGCCCCGCTCGTCGTGGGCCGACTACGATTCAGCCCTGCTGTCGAAAGGCGGCGGCATCCACCCGCGCAGCGCGAAATCGGTGCCCCTGTCGCCCGAGGCGAAGGCGCTGCTCGGCGTGGACGTCGATCACATGACGCCCACCGAGCTGATCGGCGCGATCCTGAGGGCGCCGGTGGATCTCCTCTACAACGGCGGCGTGGGCACCTACGTCAAGAGCACGGCCGAGACCAATGCCGCCGTCGGCGACCGCGCCAACGACGCCGTGCGCATCAACGGCAGCGACCTGCGATGCAAGGTCGTCGCCGAGGGCGGCAATCTCGGGTTCACGCAGCTCGGGCGCATCGAGTACGCGCTCGCGGGCGGCAAGATCTACACGGACGCCATCGACAATTCGGCCGGCGTGGACACCTCCGATCACGAGGTCAACATCAAGATCCTGCTCGGCCTCGCGATCGCCGACGGCGAGCTCACCGAGAAGCAGCGCAACGCGACGCTGGCGTCGATGACCGACGACGTCGCGACGCTGGTGCTGCGCGACAACTATTTCCAGACGCAGCTGCTGTCGGTGAGCGGACGCATCGCGCCGCGCCTGCTCGACCAGAAGGCGCGTTTCATCGCCTTCCTGGAACGGGCGGGACGGCTCAACCGCGCGATCGAGTTCCTGCCCTCGGATGAGGAGATCGCGCAGCGGCGCGCGCGCGGCGCCGGCCTGACGCGGCCCGAGGGCGCTGTGCTGCTCGCCTACGCGAAGCTCTGGCTCAAGGAGGAATTCGTCGCCTCGGACCTGCCGGAGGACCCGTGGGTCGCGACGACGCTGCAGCGCTACTTTCCGGCGGCGCTGGAGGAGAAGCACGGGGCGCTGATGCAGCGGCACCCGCTGAAGCGCGAGATCATCGCGAACTACACGGTCAACAGCATGGTCAACCGGGTCGGCGCGACATTCGTCCACCACATGATGGAGACCACCGGCGCGAAGCCCGCGGAGACGGTGCGCGCGTACCTGCTGCTGCGCGAGGTCTTCGGCTTCGTCGCGCTGTGGGGGTCGATCGAAGCGCTCGACAACAAGGTCGCCGACGCGGTGCAGTCGGAGATGCTGATCGAGGCCGGCCGCCTCATCTCGCGCGGCACGGCGTGGTTCCTGCGCTCGCCGCGGCTCGCCCAGCCGATGCAGGAGACCATCGACCGCTTCGCCCCCGGCGTGCAGGCGCTGGCGCCGATGATCGTCACGCTGCTCGACGCCGCGGCGCGCGCGCCCATCGCAGAGAACGCGGCGCGGTGGGTGCAGGCCGGCGTCCCGGCCAGGATCGCAGAGCGCGTGGCGGGCCTCGACACGCTGTTCTCGGCGCTCGACGTCACCGAGGTCGCCGCGCAGGCGGGCCGCCCGCTGGAGACCACCGCGCACGTCTATTTCGGCGTTTCATCGAACCTCGGGCTGCCCTGGCTGCGCGGGCGCATCCACGCGCTGCCGGGGGACGGCCACTGGCAGGTGCTCGCGCGCAATTCGCTGCGCGATGACCTCGGCGCGCTGCAACGCTCGCTCGCACGCCAGGCGCTGGGCGACGGCGGCGGCGACGATGCCGCGGCGATCGTCGGCGCTTGGGAAGCGCGCAACCGGGTGCCGCTGGAGCGCGTCGCGCGGATCCTGGGCGAGCTGCGCGCCGTTTCGGCACCGGACGTCGCAATGCTGTCGGTGGCGCTGCGGGAGCTGCGCAACCTCGCGTAGCCGGCGCGGCGACCGCCGTGTCTGCGCGCCGCGGCGCGCTGCGCCGTTCGCCGACCGCGGCCGCGCTGCGAGTGCGCGTGGGCGGGCGCGGGCGCGCATTGGGGCGCACCAAAGGCGAAGCCCGGCTGGTGGCCGGGCTTCGTTGGGTAAGGGGTGCCTGACGATGACCTACTTTCGCATGGGTAATCCACACTATCATCGGCGTGCTGCCGTTTCACGGTCCTGTTCGGGATGGGAAGGGGTGGTTCCGGCGGGCTATGGTCGTCAGGCATTGAGGGGGATCGGGCGGCGCGGCGGCACGCGGGGCGTGGCGGCGGGGCCCGATCGACAGGAAGAAGTGAGGTTGGGTTGCTTGCTGCAAACACCGGCGTGACTCGCGTGTCGCAAGTGCACAGTGTTATGGGGTCAAGCCGCACGGGCCATTAGTACCGGTTAGCTTAAGGCATTACTGCCCTTCCACACCCGGCCTATCAACGTGGTGGTCTGCCACGACCCTTCAGGGGGCTCAAGGCCCCGGGAGATCTCATCTTCAGGCATGTTTCCCGCTTAGATGCTTTCAGCGGTTATCACTTCCGTACTTAGCTACCCGGCAATGCGACTGGCGTCACAACCGGTACACCAGCGGTACGTCCACTCCGGTCCTCTCGTACTAGGAGCAGCCCCCGTCAAATCTCCAGCGCCCACGGCAGATAGGGACCAAACTGTCTCACGACGTTTTGAACCCAGCTCACGTACCACTTTAAATGGCGAACAGCCATACCCTTGGGACCGGCTTCAGCCCCAGGATGTGATGAGCCGACATCGAGGTGCCAAACACCGCCGTCGATATGAACTCTTGGGCGGTATCAGCCTGTTATCCCCGGCGTACCTTTTATCCGTTGAGCGATGGCCCTTCCATACAGAACCACCGGATCACTATGTCCTGCTTTCGCACCTGCTCGCCTTGTCAGGCTCGCAGTCAAGCACGCTTGTGCCATTGCACATTCAGCGCGATAGCCGACCGCGCTAAGCGTACCTTCGAGCTCCTCCGTTACTCTTTGGGAGGAGACCGCCCCAGTCAAACTGCCTACCATGCACGGTCCCCGATCCAGTTAGTGGACCCAGGTTAGAACCGCAATGACACCAGGCTGGTATTTCAACGTTGCCTCCACGCCAGCTAGCGCCAACGCTTCAAAGGCTCCCAGCTATCCTACACAAGTCTCATCACAGTCCAATGCAAAGCTACAGTAAAGGTGCACGGGGTCTTTCCGTCTTGCCGCGGGGAGATTGCATCTTCACAAACACTTCAACTTCGCTGAGTCTCAGGAGGAGACAGCGTGGCCATCGTTACGCCATTCGTGCAGGTCGGAACTTACCCGACAAGGAATTTCGCTACCTTAGGACCGTTATAGTTACGGCCGCCGTTTACCGGGGCTTCGATCAAGAGCTTGCACCCCATCACTTAACCTTCCGGCACCGGGCAGGCGTCACACCCTATACGTCGACTTTCGTCTTGGCAGAGTGCTGTGTTTTTGTTAAACAGTCGCAGCCACCATTTCTCTGCGGCCCCTCTCGGCTCCAGCTGTACGCCTTCACCTACCAGGGGCGCACCTTATCCCGAAGTTACGGTGCTAATTTGCCGAGTTCCTTCTCCTGAGTTCTCTCAAGCGCCTTAGAATATTCATCCTGCCCACCTGTGTCGGTTTGCGGTACGGTCGCTTTGGAACTGAAGCTTAGAGGCTTTTCCTGGAAGCAGGGTATCACTCACTTCAGACTGGCAAGCCAGCCCTCGTCATCACGCCTCGGCTAAGATCCCCGGATTTGCCTAGGAACCACGCCTACACGCTTAAACCGGGACGTCCAACACCCGGCCGAGATAACCTTCTCCGTCCCCCCATCGCATTCCAAATCGGTGCGGGAATATTAACCCGCTTCCCATCGGCTACGACTCTCGTCCTCACCTTAGGGGCCGACTCACCCTGCGCCGATGAACGTGGCGCAGGAAACCTTGGGCTTTCGGCGAGCGGGCCTTTCACCCGCTTTATCGCTACTCATGTCAGCATTCGCACTTCCGATACCTCCAGCAGGGTTCTCACCCCACCTTCACCGGCCTACGGAACGCTCTCCTACCATCTCCGCGTTCCATTAAGCGCACTACCCTTCGAGCCCCGGCTCTCGCAACTCCGGACGTCTCGACTTTGGGGGCCGCTTTGGCGGGTCCTTCGCTCACGCGAAGGGCCGCCACGCTCGACCTTGGCAATGCTCTTAATGGAACGCGGAAATCCACAGCTTCGGTGCACAGTTTGAGCCCCGTTACATCTTCCGCGCAGGACGACTCGACCAGTGAGCTATTACGCTTTCTTTAAATGATGGCTGCTTCTAAGCCAACATCCTGGCTGTCTGAGCCTTCCCACCTCGTTTCCCACTTAACTGTGTCTTGGGGACCTTAGCTGGTGGTCTGGGTTGTTTCCCTCTTGACCCCGGACGTTAGCACCCGGAGTCTGTCTCCCAAGCTCGCACTCTGCGGTATTCGGAGTTTGCTATGGCGCGATAAGTCACAATGACCCTCGCAACCATTACAGTGCTCTACCCCCGCAGGTGATGCCTGAGGCACTACCTAAATAGTTTTCGGAGAGAACCAGCTATTTCCGGATTTGATTAGCCTTTCGCCCCTAGCCACAGCTCATCCCCTACCTTTTCAACGGGAGTGGGTTCGGCCCTCCACGAGGTGTTACCCCCGCTTCAGCCTGGCCATGGCTAGATCATCCGGTTTCGGGTCTACGCCTACCAACTCAAGCGCCCTGTTCGGACTCGCTTTCGCTGCGCCTCCCCTATTCGGTTAAGCTCGCTGGTAAACGTAAGTCGCTGACCCATTATACAAAAGGTACGCCGTCACCCTAGCTTGATTGGCCCTCGCATCAGGCACGAACGAACGTGCCTGGCCACCCTTCTTTCATTTCAAAGAAGGCCAATGAAGCTAGGGCTCCGACTGTTTGTATGCATGCGGTTTCAGGATCTATTTCACTCCCCTCCCGGGGTTCTTTTCGCCTTTCCCTCACGGTACTGGTTCACTATCGGTCGATCACGAGTATTTAGCCTTGGAGGATGGTCCCCCCATCTTCAGACAGGATTACACGTGTCCCGCCCTACTTGTCTCGCGCCTAGTTCCACATGCGCCCCTTCAGGTACGGGGCTCTCACCCACTGCGGCCGGCCTTTCCAGACCGTTCCCCTGCAGCACATGCTAAATCGCGACGGCTACTCCCATTTCGCTCGCCACTACTCTGGGAATCTCGGTTGATTTCTGTTCCTCCGGCTACTGAGATGTTTCAGTTCACCGGGTTCGCTCTACCCACCCTATGGATTCAGGTGGGAGTGACCCTTGCGGGCCGGGTTTCCCCATTCGGATATCTGCGGATCAATGCTCGTTTGCCAGCTCCCCGCAGCTTTTCGCAGGCTGCCACGTCCTTCGTCGCCTGTGATCGCCAAGGCATCCACCACATGCACTTAGTCGCTTGACCCCATAACACTCGGCACTCACGCACCGCGCGTCACGGGTGTTTGCGCTCCCCATCACCCCCCTTTCCGAAGGTCATGGAGACATACAATCAACCCATCTCACTCGTCTGGTCGACCACGGCTCGCGCCGCGCCCGCCCTTCCGAGCAAGACCTTCACTTCTTCCCAATTGTTAAAGAACAACCGATATCTCTGATTCAAAAAACCAGAGCTAAACCCAATTCGCTTAGCTATGGCTTCTGTATTACCTGCGCAAATTTGGTGGAGCTGGACGGGATCGAACCGACGACCCCCTGCTTGCAAAGCAGGTGCTCTCCCAACTGAGCTACAGCCCCGCATCCGTTGGTGGTGGGTCTGGATGGACTCGAACCATCGACCCCCGCCTTATCAAGACGGTGCTCTAACCAGCTGAGCTACAGGCCCGCTCTCCCGACTGCGCCACTGCCGCATGCGCGCAACCGATAGGTTGTGGGTACTGCAATACCAGGCCTTCAGGAAAGGAGGTGATCCAGCCGCACCTTCCGATACGGCTACCTTGTTACGACTTCACCCCAGTCACGAAGCGCACCGTGGTAAACGGCCCCCTTGCGGTTAGCCTACCTACTTCTGGTGCACCCCGCTCCCATGGTGTGACGGGCGGTGTGTACAAGACCCGGGAACGTATTCACCGCGGCATGCTGATCCGCGATTACTAGCGATTCCGACTTCACGCAGTCGAGTTGCAGACTGCGATCCGGACTACGACCGGCTTTCTGGGATTGGCTCCCCCTCGCGGGTTGGCAACCCTCTGTACCGGCCATTGTATGACGTGTGAAGCCCTACCCATAAGGGCCATGAGGACTTGACGTCATCCCCACCTTCCTCCGGTTTGTCACCGGCAGTCTCCCTAGAGTGCCCTTGCGTAGCAACTAGGGACAAGGGTTGCGCTCGTTGCGGGACTTAACCCAACATCTCACGACACGAGCTGACGACAGCCATGCAGCACCTGTGTTCCGATTCCCTTTCGGGCACCCCCACCTCTCAGCAGGGTTCCGGACATGTCAAGGGTAGGTAAGGTTGTTCGCGTTGCATCGAATTAATCCACATCATCCACCGCTTGTGCGGGTCCCCGTCAATTCCTTTGAGTTTTAACCTTGCGGCCGTACTCCCCAGGCGGTCAACTTCACGCGTTAGCTACGGTACCAAGGAATCGCTTCCCCAACACCCAGTTGACATCGTTTAGGGCGTGGACTACCAGGGTATCTAATCCTGTTTGCTCCCCACGCTTTCGTGCCTGAGCGTCAGTATTGGCCCAGGGGGCTGCCTTCGCCATCGGTGTTCCTCCGCATCTCTACGCATTTCACTGCTACACGCGGAATTCCACCCCCCTCTGCCATACTCCAGCGAGCCAGTTTCCACTGCCATTCCCAGGTTGAGCCCGGGGCTTTCACAGCAGACTTAACTCACCGCCTGCGCACGCTTTACGCCCAGTAATTCCGATTAACGCTCGCACCCTACGTATTACCGCGGCTGCTGGCACGTAGTTAGCCGGTGCTTATTCTGCCGGTACCGTCAACAGTCATCCTTATTCGGGATAACCTTTTCTTCCCGACCAAAAGCGGTTTACAACCCGAAGGCCTTCTTCCCGCACGCGGCATGGCTGGATCAGGGTTGCCCCCATTGTCCAAAATTCCCCACTGCTGCCTCCCGTAGGAGTCTGGGCCGTGTCTCAGTCCCAGTGTGGCTGATCATCCTCTCAGACCAGCTACCGATCGTCGCCTTGGTAAGCCTTTACCCCACCAACTAGCTAATCGGACATCGGCCGCTCCCATAGCGTGAGGCCCTTGCGAGTCCCCCACTTTCCTCCGTAGAGCATATGCGGTATTAGCCCAGCTTTCGCTGGGTTGTCCCCCACTACGGGATACGTTCCGATGCATTACTCACCCGTCCGCCGCTCGCCGCCAGGGTTGCCCCCGCGCTGCCGCTCGACTTGCATGTGTAAAGCATGCCGCCAGCGTTCAATCTGAGCCAGGATCAAACTCTTCAGTTCAATCCATTACAAGTAACTCAATCGACGTTGGCCCCATCCCCATCCCCTCGGCTTTAACCCCTCAGAGACAAGAACAAGACTGCGCACCCACCCCTTCGGGCAGATACGCCTGTTGCGTCGTGTGAGCACCAAAGTCCTTCGAATACCCCCAGCAAGCAACAGCCCGAAAGCCACCACCCACCAGGGTGCCCGGTACCCCAGCACCCACACCTATCGGTTGCTTATTATTAAAGAACAGGCCAGTTGCGGGGCGCGCGAACAACACACGGGAACCACAAGCAGCGAAGAGGGTAGATTATAGAGAACGGAGCGATATTTTGCAAGCAGATGACGATCCCGATGCCGCCTGCGCGGGCGCGCCCGCGGCGCTGCCTTCTCCGGCCCCGGGCGTAGCGCTGTGGTGGTCGGACCTTGCGCACGGGGACGACGACATCGCGCGCCTCGCGCTCTGGCTGGCGCCCGCCGAGGCAGCGCGCGCCGCGCGCTTCGGCACTGCGGCCTTGCGCGGCAAGTACGTCGCCGGGCGCGCCACGCTGCGGCTCCTGCTGGGGCGCGCGTTGGGCGTGGGCCCCGCCGCCGTTCCCCTGCGGCGCGGCCCCCGCGGTCGCCCCGAGCTCGCCGGCGCAACCGCCATGCCGGACTTCAACGTCTCCCACACCCGGGGCGGCGCCGTCTTCGCGATCGCGCGCGACCTGCCGCGCGAGCTGCGCATCGGCGTCGACGTCGAGCGCGCGGACCGCCGGCTCGACGCCGATCGACTTGCACGCAAGTTCCTGACGGCGCGGGAGCGGGCAACGCTTCCGGCCGACGACGCCGACGCGAGGAGGACCCGCTTCCTGCGCTACTGGACCTGCAAGGAAGCGATGAGCAAGGCAACCGCGGACGGCCTCATCGCTCCGTTCGCCCGCCTCGACGTCGACCTCGACGCCGGCGCGACGCCGAGGCTGCTCGACGGACCGCCGCCCTACCTGCCGGATGCCTGGCGACTCCACGCGATCGCGGTGCCTGCAGGCTTCCTCGCCACGCTCGCCGTCTGGCGCAGCGACGGGGCGGTCACGCCGGCTTCGCGTCGGTGAACTGCTCCTGCAGCGCCGCCATCTGGCGCAGCCACTTGTCGTGGCGCGCCACCTTCTTCGCGTAGTAGTCCGCCACCTTCGGGTGGGGGAAGATCAGGAAGCGCTCGTCGCGCATCCCGGCCACGGCCGCATCGGCGACCTGGTCGGGCGAGAGCACCCCGTCGAGCCCCGCGCTCGCGCCATCGGTGCTCACGTCCTCCAGCATCGGCGTGCGCACCGCCATCGGGCACAGCGCTGAGACGCGGATGCCGTATCGGGCGTAGGTGAACGCCAGGTACTCGGCGAGGCCCATCGCCGCGTGCTTGGTCGTCGTGTAGACCGCCGATTCCGGCGACGCGAGCACGCCCGCCGCCGAAACCGTCTGCAGCAGGTAGCCCTCGCCGCGGGCGATCATCCCCGGAAGCACCGCCTTGGCCGCGAACGCGTGGGCCATCACGTTGACTTCCCAGTCGCGCTGCCAGCGCGAGAGATCGAGGTTGCGCAGGTCCCAGCCCAGCGACAGCACCCCTGCGTTGGAGCAGAGGACGTCGACACGGCCGTGCTCGCGCCCGACCGCCGCGACCAGCGCCGCGACGTCCCCTTCCCGCGAAACGTCGCAGCGACGGGCGGTCGCGCCCGCCGGCGCGCCGGCGACGTCGAGATCGGCCGCGATCACGGCGCGCGCGCCTTCCGCCAGCAGCCGGCGCGCGAGCGCCGCCCCGATGCCGCTGCACCCACCGGTGACGATGGCGACTCTGTCTCTCATTTCCATTGCGGACCTCGCGTGTTGAATGCCGATCGCAGGATACCCGATGCGCCGGCGCGGCCGCGAGCCCGGAAGCGGGTGAGGTCAGCCGGTCGCTCACACCGCCGGCGGCCGCGGCGGCAAACGGCGAAACTTTCGTTGACATCCCTCGCGGGCGTTTGTAGGCTGAATCTCCAACCGGGTCTGCACCCGGTTTTTTGCGGACCGATGCCTGATGGCGCACCTGCTCAACGATCGCGACCTGTCGTTCCTCCTGTACGAACTCCTCGAAACCGAAGCCCTCCTCGCGCGGGAACGCTACGCCGATCACTCGCGCGAGGTCTTCGACGCGACGCTGCAGACCGCGCGCCAGCTGGCCGAGAAGTACTTCGCGCCGCACAGCGCGAAGGGCGATGCGAACGAGCCGCAGTTCGATGGCACCACGCTCACGCTGATACCGGAGACCCGGGCGGCATGGGATGCGTTCGCCGACGCCGGCTTTCTTGGCGCCCACTGGGATGTGGACGAGGGCGGTCTGCAGATGCCGGAGGTGGTCCTGCGTTCGGCGATGGCCTACTTCTTTGCCGCCAACGTCGCCACCGCCAGCTACCCCATGCTCACCATCGGCGCCGCCAACCTCATCCGCGCCTTCGGCGACGCCGCGCAGAAGAGGCGCTACCTGCCCGCGATGGGGGACGGCCGGTGCGCCGGCACGATGGCGCTCACCGAGCCGGGCCAGGGCTCGGCGCTCGGCGACATCCGTACCCGCGCCGAGCCGCAGGCCGACGGCACGTATCGCGTGTTCGGGCAGAAGATGTTCATCTCGGGCGGCGACCAGACGATCTCCGCCAACATCGTGCACATGGTGCTGGCCCGGATCAAGGGCGCGCCATCCGGCGTGCGGGGCATTTCGCTGTTCATCGTGCCGAAATTCCTGGTCGACGAGGACGGCTCGCCGGGAGAGCGCAACGACGTCGCGCTCGCCGGCCTGCTGCACAAGATGGGCTGGCGCAACACGACCTCGACCGTGCTTTCGTTCGGCGAGCGCGGGGGCGCCGTGGGCTACCTGCTGGGCGAACCGAACAGGGGCCTCGGCGTACATGTTCCAGTTGATGAACGAGGCGCGGATCGGCGTCGGCCTCATGGCCGCGTCCATCGCCGGTCGCGGCTACGCGTTGTCGCTCGAGTACGCGCGCGAACGGCCGCAGGGACGCCTGCCTTCGTGCCGGGACCCGGAGTCGCCGCAGGTGAAGCTGGTCGAGCACGCCGACATCCGCCGGCTCCTGCTCGCGCAGAAGGCGATCGCCGAGGGCGGCCTCGCGCTGTGCCTGATCGCGAGCGCGCTGTTCGAGGACCAGCAGACGCATCCGGACCCCGCCCGGCGCGCGCAGGCGGCGCTGCTGCTCGACGTCCTCACCCCGGTCGTCAAGTCCTGGCCGTCGAAATACGGCTGCCAGGCGAACGAGATGGCCATCCAGGTCCTCGGCGGATCCGGCTACATTCGCGAGTACCCGCTCGAACAGCTCTACCGCGAACAGCGGCTCAACCCGATCCACGAGGGCACCGAGGGCATCCAGGCCATCGACCTCCTGGGGCGCAAGGCGGTGATGGAAGGCGGCGCGCGATACCGCGCGTTCCAGGCGGCGGTCGCCGCGGCCGTGACCGACGCGCGGGCGCAGCGCGACCTCGCCCCGCTCGCCGACGCGCTCGCGGCCGGCCAGGAGGGTCTTGACGCGTGCACGCGCGAGCTGACCGCGCTGATGGCGAGCGACCCGGACCGCGCGCTGGCCAACGCCACGCTCTACCTCGATGCGTTCGGGCGCGTCGTCGCAGCCTGGGTCTGGCTGCGCACCGCGAGCGCGGCCGTTCGCGGCCTCGCCGGGAACCCTGCCGCGGACGACATCGCCTACTATCGCGGCAAGCTGCAGGCGGCGCGCTACTGGATCGAATGGGAGCTGCCCGTCACGGCGAGCCAGTTCGCGCTGCTGCGCGCCGCCAACGGCGCCGCGCTCGACATGCGCGACGCGTGGTTCTGATTCCGATGCGCGGCAAGAGGCTTTGCAGGAGCGTCCGCGGCACATATCATGACAGGCAGCGCGCAAAGAGACGCGTGACAGCAAGGCAAACCTGGGGAGCGCAATGGGTGTCAGGCAACTTCTCGATCTGACCGGCAAGGTCGCCGTCGTCACCGGCGGCTCGCGCGGGATCGGGCTGCAGATGGCCGAAGCGCTGGGCGAGATGGGCGCCCGCGTGGCGATCACCGCGCGCAAGGCAGGACGAGCTCGCGCAGGCGCGCGCGCGCCTCGCCGGGCTCGGCGTGGAGTGCCTCACCGTCGCGCGGGACCTCGCCGATTTCGCGACGATTCCCGGCATCGTCGACGCCGTGCTGGAGAAATGGGGCGGCATCGACATCCTGGTCAACAACGCGGGATGCAGCTGGGCGGCGCCCGCCGAGGACTACCCCGAAGCCGGCTGGCGCAAGGTGATGAGCCTCAATCTCGATGCGCAGTTCTTCCTGGCGCGCGAGGTCGGCAGGCGCAGCATGATTCCGCGGCGCAGCGGCAAGATCGTCAACATCGCGTCGATCGCCGGGTTCGGCGGCAATCCGGCCGCCTGGCAGATGTACACGCTCGCCTACAACACGAGCAAGGGCGCGCTGATCGCGATGACCCGCGCACTGGCCGCCGAGTGGGGCCGCTACAACATCAACGTCAACGCGATCTGCCCCGGATTCTTTCCGTCGAAGATGTCCGAATCGACGCTCGAGCGCATCGACAAGATGGTGCTCGAGCAGACGCCCCTCGCCCGGCTGGGCGGCGACGAGGACTTGAAGGGCAGCATCGTGTTCCTCGCCTCGGAAGCTTCGCGCCACGTCACGGGCCACGCGCTTGCCGTCGACGGCGGTTTCCTCGCACTCTGAGATGACTGCCCCCGAAGCTCGCTTCGCTCGCCTCCCCCCGAGGGGGCCGAGTGCCGCGGCTCCGTGCCGGCCTGCGCCGGCATGGACGGCACGAGGAGGCGTTGCGTCTCGCAACGCCGCGGCCTGCAAGGCCTCAGTGCCCTTCGGACGGCCGTGCGGGCACTGAGATGACCTCGGCAGCCAACCCGGGCGCGCAGCTGGTCCCGCCCGTCCACGCGTTCGACGAAGCCCGCCTCGCAGCGTATATCCGCGACACGGTCGGCGATCGTGCCGGCGGCCTCGTCGTCGAGCAGTTCCAGGGCGGCCAGTCGAACCCGACGTACCGGATAACGACGGACGAGCGGCGCTACATCCTGCGACGCAAGCCGCCGGGCAGGCTGCTGCCGTCCGCGCACGCGGTCGACCGCGAATACCGCGTCATGTCGGCGCTCGCGGCAACCGACGTGCCCGTGGCGAAGATGGTCGCGCTGTGCGAAGACGACGCCGTGATCGGCACCGCGTTCTACCTGATGGAGTACGTCGAGGGGCGCGTGCTGTGGGACCCGCGGCTGCCGGACATCGAGCGCGCGCAGCGCGCGGCATACCTCGACGAGATGAATCGCGTGCTCGCGACGCTGCACAACGTCGACTACGCCGCCGTCGGCCTCGGCGACTACGGCCGCGTGGGCAGCTACATCGAGCGCCAGGTCGCGCGCTGGTCGAAGCAGTACGCAGCCGCGGCCGAGGCCGCGCCGCGCATCCCGGCGATGGACCGCCTGATCGAATGGCTGCCGTCGCACATCCCGAGCGGCGACGAGACCTCGATCGTCCACGGCGACTACCGCCTCGACAACGTCATCTTCCATCCGAGCGAGCCGCGCATCCTCGCGGTGCTCGACTGGGAGCTCTCGACGCTCGGCCACCCGTTGTCGGACTTCGCGTACAACGCGATGGCGTGGCGGCTGTCGCCCGAGGATTTCCGCGGGCTGAAGGGCGTCGACCACCAGGCGCTCGGCATCCCCGCCGAGGACGAGTACGTCGCCGCGTACTGCCGGCGCACCGGCCGCGACGGCATCGCGCACTGGGAGTTCTACCTCATCTTCAACATGTTCCGCATCGGCGCGATCCTGCACGGCGTGCTCGCGCGCGCGCTGCAGGGCAACGCCTCCAGCCAGAACGCCGTCAATCAGGGCGGCCGCGCGCAGCGGGTCGCCGACGTAGCGTGGGACATGGCGCAGCGCAACGACTGATGATGACGCCCCCCGAAGCTCGCAATGCTCGCCTCCCCCCGAGGGGGCACTCAGTGCCCTTAGCGCGGGCTCGGCGGGCACTGAGGTCAACGCCCGGCCGGGTCGCGGGCCACCCGCACGCTCAATCGACGACAAGGACAGGAGAACGCTCGTGGAATTCGCCCATTCGGACAAAGTCAAGGACCTGCAGGCGCGGCTGACGCGCTTCATGGAGGAAAGGATCTACCCCGCGGAGCCGGCCTTCGCCGCGGAAGTCGCCGAGAACCGCCGCCGCGGCAATCCGTGGGTCGCGACGGCCGTCATCGAGGACCTGAAGAAGGCCGCGCGCGCGGCGGGGCTGTGGAACCTGTTCCTGCCGGAGTCGGCGTACGGCGCGGGACTGTCCAACATGGAGTACGCGCCGCTGTGCGAGATCATGGGCCGCTCGTGGATCGCGCCGGAGGCCTTCAACTGCAACGCGCCGGACACCGGCAACATGGAGGTACTGGTCCGCTACGGGAACGAGGCGCAGCGCAAGCAATGGCTGGAGCCGCTGCTCGCCGGGGAGATCCGCTCCGCGTTCGCGATGACCGAGCCGGGCGTCGCGTCGTCGGACGCGACCAACATCGAGGCGTCGATCATCCGCGACGGCGACGACTACGTCATCAACGGCCGCAAGTGGTGGACCAGCGGCGGCTGCGATCCGCGCTGCAAGATCCTCATCTTCATGGGCAAGACCGACGCCGCGAATCCGGACCGCCATCGGCAGCAGTCGATGATCCTCGTGCCGCGCGACACGCCGGGCGTGCGCCTGATCCGCCCGCTGCCCGTGTTCGGCTACGACGACGCACCGCACGGCCACGGCGAGTTCGACTTCGACAACGTGCGCGTCCCCGCCTCCAACATCCTGCTGGGCGAAGGCCGCGGCTTCGAGATCGCCCAGGGGCGCCTCGGACCGGGCGCATCCACCACTGCATGCGCCTGATCGGCCTCGCCGAGCGCTCGCTCGAGGCGATGTGCAGGCGCGCGTCGAGCCGCGTCGCGTTCGGCAAGCGCGTGGCCGACCAGACGGTCACGCAGGAGCGCATCGCCAACGCGCGGATCGCCATCGACCAGGCGCGCCTGCTCGTGCTGCATGCCGCGTGGAAGATGGACGTCGCCGGCAACAAGGGCGCGAAGAAGGAGATCGCGATGATCAAGGTGGCGGCGCCGAACATGGCCTGCCAGGTCATCGACTGGGCGATGCAGGTGCACGGCGCCGCGGGCATCTGCGACGACTTCCAGCTGCCGTTCTTCTACGCGCAGTCGCGCACGCTGCGCTTCGCCGACGGCCCGGACGAGGTGCACCGCAACCAGATCGCGAAGATCGAGCTCGGGCAATACCGGAGCGCGTGATGAGCAGGACCATTCCCGCGCTGGACCTGATGTTCCTTCTCACCGAGACGCCGAACAGCCCCAAGCACGTCGGTGCGGTGATGACGTTCCGGCTGCCGCCGGCCGGCGGCTCGCGCCTCGTCCGCGAGATCGTCGACGCCTACCGGGCGGCGGCGCCGATCGCGCCGTTCAACCTGGTCCCCGAGTTCTCGATCAAGGGGATGCCCCGCTGGAAAGTCGCTGCCGCCCCGGACATGGACTATCACGTCCAGCACATCGCGCTCCCGCCGGACACCCCGTACGATCAGTTCCTGAAGCTGGTCGAGGCGCTGCACGAACCGGTCCTCGACCGCAACCGGCCGGGCTTCCGCGTCCACGTGATCGAGGGCCTGCCCGACAACGCATTTGCCATGTACCTCAAGATCCACCACGCGATCATCGACGGCGCGTCGGGGGTGATGCGCATCAACGCCAGCATGAGCGAGAGCGCCGCCGCGAAGCGCATCGAGCCGTTCTACGCGGTCGATCTCTCGTCGCCCAGGCCGCGGGTGCCGAAGGGCTTTCTCGACCGGGTGAAGGCGCTGCAGTCGACGACGCTGAAGCAGACGCTGGCGGTCAAGGACCTCTACGTCGGCATCGTGAAGAAGCAGCTCGGCCGGCTGCTCGCCTCGCCCGCGCCGGGCAGCGAGCCCTTCACCGCACCGCGCACGCCGATGAACGAGCCGATCCGCACGCCGCGATCGTTCGCGACGCTGTCGCTGCCGGTCGCCGAGATGCGCGCGGTCGGCAAGGCGCTCGGCGGCACGCTGAACGACGTCGCCGCAACCATTACGGACGAGGGCCTGCAACGGTATCTCGGCGCGCTGGGCAAGTCGCCGGCGCGGCCGCTGGTCGCGATGTGCCCCGTCTCGCTGCGGGAGGAGGGCGACAGGGAAGCGACAACCAAGGTGACGGCGATGTGCGTTCCGCTGGGCGCGCCCGGAGCGACGGTGCAGGACAGGATGGCGCAGGTGGTCGCGGCATTCGGGGCGGCCAAGTCCGAGGTCAAGGCGATGAGCAAGGACACCGCGATGATGTACGGCATCACCGCGTTCGCGCTGGGCGAGGTCGAGGGCGAGCTGTCGCAATACTCGACGGCGATGACGAAGCCGATGGCGAATTTCGTCCTGTCGAACGTTCCGGGCTCCCCGCATGCGCTCTACCTCAACGGCGCGCAGCTGACGGGCTCGTATCCGATCTCGGCGCTCGCCGCCTCGATCGGGCTCAACGTGACTCTGACGTCCTACGCCGGCTCGATGGATTTCGGCCTGGTCGCCAACGGCATGAGCATGGCGCACCTGCCGGAGCTCGCGCACCACGTGCGGGAGGCGTTCGACGACCTGCGCGCGGCGGCGAAGCGGCCGGGCACGGAACCGAAGGTCAAGCGGCCGCGGGGCAAAGCCGCGGCCAAACGCCCCGCCAAGGCCGGGTGATGCGCAGGCCGCGTAGCCCGGGTTGAGCGAATGCGAAACCCGGGTGGGCGCGGCCATGCCCACGGTTGCCCCGGGTTTCGCTCGCGCTCAACCCGGGCTACGGATGCCGGTCTAGGCCGACAGCACCCGCCTCACCACCACGCTGCCGATCGAGTAGCCCGCGCCGAACGAGCAGATGACGCCGATGTCGCCGTCGGCGAGGTCGGCATGGTGGCGGTGGAACGCGATGATCGAGCCGGCGGACGCCGTGTTGGCGAATTCGTCGAGGATCACCGGCGCCTCGTCCGCCGTCGCCTCGCGACCGAGCAGGCGACGCACGACCAGCTGGTTCATCGCGAGGTTCGCCTGGTGCAGCCACAAGCGCCGCACGCTTGTCCGGGGCCAGGGCCAGGCTCGCGAGGTGCGTCGCGATGAGCTCCGCCACCATCGGGCAGACCTCCTTGAACACCTTGCGGCCTTCCTGCATGAACAGCTTGTCGCGGGCGTCCGGGTCGGAATCCTCGCAGCGGTTGAGGAAGCCGAAGTTGTTGCGGATGTTGTTCGAGAACTTCGTGGCGAGGCGCGTGCCGAGGATCTCCCAGCTTCCCGGCGGCGCAGTCTGCCGCGCGCTCGACGATCACCGCGGTGCAGACGTCGCCGAAGATGAAGTGGCAGTCGCGGTCGCGGAAGTCGAGGTGGGCGGAGCTGATCTCCGGGTTCACGACGAGCACCGCGCGCGCCGTCCCGCACTGCACGGCGTTGGCCGCCTGCTCGATGCCGAAGGTGGCCGACGAGCAGGCGACGTTCATGTCGAAGCCGAAACCGTTGATGCCCAGCGCGTCCTGGACCTCGACCGCCATCGCCGGATAGGCGCGCTGCATGTTGGCCGCCGCGCAGATCACCGCGTCGATGTCCGCGGCGGTCCGCCCGGCGCGCGCCATCGCGTCGCCGGCCGCGGCGACGGCCATCTCCGCCATCATCGACGGCTCCTCGTCCGGGCGCTCGGCGATAGCGCGGGTACATCCGGGCGGGATCGAGGACGCCCGCCTTCTCGTACACGTAGCGCTGCTTGATGCCCGACCCCTTCTCGATGAAGGCGACGCTCGACTCCTGCAGCGGCGCGAGCGTTCCGGCGGCGATGGGCCGCGGCGTTGTCCGCGTTCCAGCCGGCGGCATACCGGTTGAACGACTCGACCAGCTCGGCGTTGGAGATCGTGTGCGGCGGGATGTGGATTCCCGTGCCGCTGATGGCCGCGCGGATCATGCTGCGCGCTTCCCGCGGCGGGCCTTCTCCAGCTCGCGGTAGCTCTCGCGCAGGCAATCGGCGAAGAACGCGGGGTCGGGCATCATCGCGCGATCGGCGACCGCGCAGATCGAGAACACGCCGTTGTAGCTGAACGCCGTCACGTTGAGGCCGAGGTTGTCGGCGATGGCGCTGACCGGGTAGTTGCGCACGAGCCTGGCGCCGGCCAGGTAGAGCGGCACGTCGGGGCCGCGCACGTTGGACACCGTCATGTTCATCATCCGCGTGACCACGTTGCGCGTGAGCCAGTTGGAGATCACGACCGGGGATTCGTCGAGGAATCCCTTGATCAGGTTCTTGCCGATGGCGTCCGTCGTGCGCTTCGCGCGCGTGGCGCCGCGATGGACGGTGGCGAGCCGCTCGAGCGGGTCGGCGATCTCGGTGCGCAGGTCCATCACGGTCAGCGCGACCTGGTTGCCTGGCTGATCGCCCTTCGAGCTGTCGCGCACGGAGATCGGCACCATGGCGTTGAGCGAGGTGGCGGGAAGCTCCTTCTTGTCTTCCAGGTACTTGCGCATCGCACCGCCGACGAGCGCCAGGAAGACGTCGTTGAGCGTCGCGCCCTCGACCTTGGTCGCGATGCGCTTCAGCCCGTCGACCGGGAAATCGACCGCTTCGATGACGCGCGACGCGGAGACCGGCCCGTTGAAGCGCGTGACGGGCCGCTTGAGGCCCGCACCCGGCGCGTCGGCCGCGCCTTCCGCCGCCGACGCGCGCAACCTGGCGACCCCGGCCAGCGCCATGCGCGCGGCGTTGCCGGCGCCTTCGAGCGTGAGTGCGGCAAGGTGCTTCACCCGCGACAGGTTGTTGACGACCGCGAGCGCCAGCAACTCGGCGTCCTGTGGCTTGCGCTCGGGCCGCGCCGGCGGCAACTTGCGCTCGCGGCGGATCGCCGGCGTCGGCGAGTGCATCGTCTTCAGCATCGCGGCGCCGGCCTGCCCGTCGATCACCGCGTGATGGATCTTGCTGAATATCGCGAAGCTGCCCTTGGGCAGGCCCGGAATCTTGTCCAGCCCCTCGATCACGTAGGCTTCCCACAGCGGGCGGCTGCGGTCGAGCGGGCGCGAATGGATGCGCGCCACCTGGATCATCAGCTGGCGCCAGTCGCCGGGGTGCGGCAGCGCGATGTGGCGGACGTGGAACTCGATGTCGAGGTCGGTGCTCTCGATCCAGTACGGGCGGTCGAGCGACAGCGGCACGGTCACGAGCTGCCGCCGGTATGCCTTCGCGGCGTCCTCGCGGATGCGGCCGTCGAAGAACTTCAGGATGTCCTTGAAGCGCACCTTGCCGCCGGGCGCCGTCGACGGATCGTAGATCGCGAGTCCCGCAACGTGAAGGAACACGTTGCCCTGCTCCTGCTCGAGGAACCCCGCGTCGGTGCCGCTCAGTTGCTCCACGTGCCTTCTCCCCGCTTCGTCCGCCGGCTGCTTGGCGCCCGCGTGTTATCGCGCGCGGCGCGCGACCGCGCATTGTCCGTTGTTGCCTGCCGGCGGCCGCGAGCGCTCAGGGCACGAGCACGATCTTGCCGGTCACCTCGCGCCGCTGCAACGACTTGAGCGCGTCGACGGCGCCCGACAAAGGATAGCGCGCCGAGACGAGCGGCGCCAGCTTGCCGGTGGCGACCCAGTCGAGCAGCCGGGCGATGTTCGCGCGGTTCTGCGCTGGCTCCCGCCGCACGGAGTCGCCCCAGAACACCCCGACGATGGACGACCCCTTCAGCAGCGGCAGGTTGAGAGGAATCTGCGGAATCTCGCCGGCGGCGAAGCCGATCACGAGAAAGCGGCCCTTCCACGCCACGCTGCGCAGCGCGGGCTCGCTGTAGCGCCCGCCGACGGGGTCGAACACGACGTCCACGCCGCGGCCCTCGGTCAGCGCGCGCACGCGCTCCTTCAGGTCCTCGCCGGCGTAGTTGATGGCCATGTCCGCGCCGTGGCTCCGGCACACCTCGAGCTTGTCGTCGGTCGACGCCGCGGCGATCACCCTGGCCCCGAGCAGCTTGCCGATCTCGACCGCCGCCAGCCCCACGCCGCCCGCGGCGCCGAGCACCAGGAGCGTTTCGCCGGCCTTGATCTGCGCGCGATCCTGCAGCGCGTGCAGGGCTGTCCCGTGCGCGACCATCAGCGCGGCCGCGACGGCCGGCTCGATGCCGGCGGGCAAGGGAATCACCGAGGCGGCGTCGACCAGCACTTCCTCCGCGAAGCCGCCGTACGCGGCCATCCCGACCACCATGTCGCCGGCACGGACGTGCGCAACGCCCTCACCCGCTGCCATGACCGTCCCGGCGAATTCACCGCCGGGGGAGAACGGGAACGGCGGGCGCAGCTGGTACTTGCCCTGAACGAGCAGCGTGTCGGGAAAGTTCACGCCGGCGGCGGCGACCTTGATCACCACCTGCCCCTTGCCGGCCACCGGCGACGGCACGTCCTCGAGCACGAGCCGCTCGACCGGGCCGAATTCCTTGCACAGGACTGCTTTCATGGGACCTCGCTCTGTTGTGGGGAACAGGGGACGCGGACGGCGCCCCGGTCAGCTCTTCTTCGCAGTCTCGGCGACCGCCACGTCGCGCAGGTCGCGGCGCAGGATCTTGCCCACGTTGCTCTTCGGCAGCTCGGCGCGAAAGTCGCACGTGGCGCGGGATCTTGTAGGACGTCATGTGCTCGCGGCAATGCGCGATCAGCGCTTCCGCGGTGAGCGCCGGGTCCTTCTTCACGACGAACACCATCACCGCCTCGCCGGACTTGGCGTCGGGCACGCCTACGGCGGCGGACTCGAATACGCCCGGATGCATGCCGACGACGTCCTCGATCTCGTTCGGGTACACGTTGAAGCCGGAGACGAGGATCATGTCCTTCTTGCGGTCGACGATGTAGGCGTAGCCCTTGTCGTCCACCTTCGCGACGTCCCCGGTGCGCAGGAAGCCGTCGGGCGTCATGACCTTCGCCGTCTCCTCCGGCCGGTTCCAGTAGCCCGCCATCACCTGGGGGCCGCGCACGCACAGCTCGCCCGGCTCGCCGGGGGGAACCTCGTTGCCGTCGTCGTCGCGGACGGAAATTTCCGTCGACGGCAGCGGCAGCCCGATCGACCCGCTGAAGCCATCGACGTCGTAGCGATTCGCGGTGACGGTCGGCGAGCACTCGGTGAGCCCGTAGCCTTCCTTGAGCGGCACCCCGGTCACCTGCTGCCACGTCTCGGCGACCGAGCGCTGCACCGCGGCGCCGCCGCCGGCGGCGACCTTGAGCGAGCTGAAGTCGAGCTTGGCGAAGCCCGGATCGGCGAGCAACCCGTTGAACAGCGTGTTGACCGCCGGCAGCATCGCGAAGCGGTACTGCGAGAGGATCTTGACGAAGCCGGGCATGTTGCGCGGGTCCGCCACCAGCACGTTGGTCGCGCCGAAGTCCACACCCAGCAGCGCGCAGTTGGTGAGCGCGTAGATGTGATACATCGGGATCGCGGTGATGCCGATCATCTCCTTGTCGAGCTCCAGGAAGGGCTCGCTCCACGCGCGGATCTGCTTCAGGTTGGCGACGACGTTGCGGTGGGTGAGGATCGCGCCCTTCGACACACCGGTCGTGCCGCCGGTGTACTGGAGGAAGGCGATGTCGGCGTTGACGACCTTGACCGGCGCGTAGGGCGCCGCGGCGCCGCGCGCCAGCGCGTCGCGGAAGCCGGTGTGGCCCGGCAGCGAGAACGGCGGCACCATCTTCTTGACGCGGCGCATCAGGAAGTGGGCGACGTGCCGCTTGGCGAAACCCAGCATGTCCGCCACGCCGGTCACGATCACGTGCTTCACGCCGGCTTCGGCCATCGCCTTTTCCAGCACGTGCGCGACGTTCTCGAGGATGACGATCGCGCTCGCGCCCGAGTCCTTGAGCTGGTGCGCGAGCTCGCGCGGGGTGTAGAGCGGATTGACGTTGACGACGGTGTAGCCGGCGCGCAGCGTGCCGAACATGGCGACGGGGTACTGCAGGATGTTCGGCATCATCAGCGCCACGCGGGCGCCCTTCGGCAGCTTCAGCACCGACTGCAGGTACGCGGCAAAGTCCCGCGACAGCCGGTCGAGCTCCCGGTAGGTGATCGCCGTGCCCGTCGCGCCGCTGATGAACGCGCGCCGGTCGCCGTGGGCGCGGACACTCGCGTCGAACAGCTCGCCCACCGAGCTGACCACGTCGACGTCGACTTCGGCCGGCACGCCCGGCGGGTAGCTTTTCAGCCAGATCTTTTCCATGGCTTCCTCCTCCATTGCCCGGAGACCGGGATTCGGCGCCCGATCATTCCGTGCCTCGGACGCGCGTCGTCCGGAGCCCTGACATTGCGTAGCCCGGCGTTGAGCGAAGCGAAACCCGGGGCAACCGTGGCCGTGGCCGCGATCACCGGGGTTTCGCTTCGCTCAACGCCGGGCTACGCCCTGCGCGCCCCGGGTCACGCAGCAAGCAGCGCGTCGCTGACGAGCCCCAGGTGATGATCGGCATCGCCATACGTCGAGTTGATGACGGCCAGGCGCTTGAACCAGTGGCTGATGACGAGCTCGTCGGTGACGCCCATCCCGCCGTGCAGCTGCACCGCCTGCTGGCCGACGAAGCGGCCCGATTGCCCGATCAGCGCCTTGGCCATCGAGACCGCGCGCCGCCGCTCGGCCCGGTCGGCGGACTGCACGCCGACCGCGGCCATGATCGCCATCGACCGCGCCTGCTCCGTGGCGATCACCATGTCCACCATCCGGTGCTGCAATGCCTGAAAGCGTCCGATGGGGCCGCCGAACTGCTCGCGCGTCTTGAGGTACTCGAGGGTCGCCTCGTTCAATGCGGCCATCACGCCGACCGCTTCGCCGCACAGCGCCGCGATGCCGCGATCGATCGCGCGCTCGATCACCGGCAGCGCGTCGCCGGCCTCGCCGATCAGCGCATCGGCGCCTACCCGCACCCCGGTGAACGCGATCTCCGCCGCCCGCGCGCCGTCCTGCGTCGGGTACCCGCGGATGGCCACGCCGGGCGCGTCGCGCTCGACGACGAACAGCGAAATGCCCGCCGCGGCGCGCGGGTCGCCGGACGTGCGCGCCGACACGATCAGCCGGTCCGCCTGCGACCCGCCGAGAACCACCGACTTCGCCCCGTCGATGACGAAGCCCGCGCCGTCGGCGCGCGCCGTCGTCGCGACGTGGTTCAGGTCGTAGCGCGCCCCGGATTCGTGATGCGCCAGCGCCAGCACCAGCTCCCCGCCGGCGATCGCGGGCAGCAGCGCCGCCTGCTGCGCCTCGCTGCCGGCATCGGCGACGAGGCTGCCGCAGACCACGGCGGTGGCGAGATACGGCTCGAGCACGAGGCCGCGGCCCAGGGCCTCCATCACGATCATCGTGTCGATCGCGGTGCCGCCGAGGCCGCCGTGCGCTTCGGGGACCGTCAGCGCAAGCACGCCGAGCTCGGCGAATTCGCGCCAGTGCTCGCGGCTGCAGCCGTGCTCGGAGCGCGCGAGCGCGCGCCGCTCGGCGAAACCGTATTCCTTGGCGATGTAGCGCAGCAGCGTCTCCTGCAGCTGGCGCTGCTCGTCGGTGTAGGCGAAGTCCATGGCGGGGTCAGAGTCCGAGGATCATTTTGGCGATGATGTTCTTCTGGATCTCGTTCGACCCGCCGAAGATCGTCGTCTTGCGCATGTTGAAGTATTCGGGCGCGGCCATCGGCGCGTACGCGCCGCCGACCGGCGCGCCGGTCCAGCCGTCCTCGAACGCGTCGGGCAGGTACGGCAGCGCTGCGTGGCCGCAGGCCTGCATCGTCAGCTCGTGGATCACCTGCCCGATCTCGCTGCCCCGGATCTTGAGGATGGAGCCTTCCGGGCCGGGGGCGCGCTTCTGCTTCTCCGCCGAGAGCACGCGCAGCAGCGTGATCTCCAGCGCGGCGAGGTCGATCTCGACCTGCGCGATGCGGTCGCGAAAGCGCGCATCCTCGAGCAGCGGCCGGCCGCCCGCGCGCTCCTCGCGCGCGATCCGCTTCAGCCGCTCCAGCATCTTCTTCGCGCGCGGCACGTTGGCGATGCCCACGCGCTCGTGGCCGAGCAGGAACTTGGCGTAGGTCCAGCCCTTGTTCTCGTCGCCGACCCGGTTCTCGACGGGCACCTTGACGTCGTCGAAGAAGATGTCGTTGATCTCGTGGCCGCCGTCGAGCATCGTGATCGGCCGCACCGTGATGCCGGGCGTCTTCATGTCGATCAGCAGGAACGAGATGCCCTCCTGCTGCCGGGCGTCGCTGCTGGTGCGCACGAGGCAGAAGATCCAGTCGGCGTACTGCCCCAGCGTGTTCCAGGTCTTCTGGCCGTTGACGACGTAGTGGTCGCCGCGCCGCTCGGCGCGCGTCTTGAGCGACGCGAGGTCCGACCCCGCGCCCGGTTCCGAGTAGCCCTGGCACCACCAGTGCTCGCCGCTGAGGATCTTCGGCAGGAAGTACTGCTGCTGCGCCGGCGTGCCGAAGGCGATGATCACCGGGCCCACCATCGCGATGCCGAAGTCGAGCTGGCGCGGCGCGCCGGCGTTGACGTATTCCTCTTCGAAGATGTGGCGCCGGATCGGGTCCCACTCGGCGCCGCCCGCCGCTTTGGGCCAGCCCGGCGCGCCCCAGCCTTGCTCGAAGAGGATGCGCTGCCACCTCCTGATGTCGTCGCTCTTGAAGTGCCGGTGCCCGTTGATCCGGTCCCGGATGTCGGACGGCAGCTTCGCCGCGATGAATTCGCGCACTTCCCGGCGGAAGGCCTGCTGTTCTTCGGTGTAGTGAAGTTCCATGAGGCGCGCGTCAGGCCACTTCGAACAGGCCGGCGGCGCCCATGCCGCCGCCGACGCACATCGTCACCACGACGTACTTCACGCCGCGGCGCTTGCCCTCGATCAGCGCGTGGCCGGTCAGCCGCGCGCCCGACACGCCATAGGGATGCCCGACCGCGATCGCGCCGCCGTTGACGTTGAGCCGGTCGTTCGGGATGCCGAGCTTGTCGCGGCAGTAGATCACCTGCACCGCGAACGCCTCGTTCAGCTCCCACAGGCCGATGTCGTCGACCTTGAGGCCGGCGCGCTCGAGCAGCCGCGGCACCGCGAAGACCGGGCCGATGCCCATCTCGTCGGGCTCGCAGCCGGCGACGGCGAAGCCGCGAAAGATGCCGAGCGGCGTCAGGTTGCGCTGCTCGGCGAGCTTCGAGTCCATCACCACGCACGCCGATGCGCCGTCGGAGAACTGGCTCGCGTTGCCGGCCGTGATCACGCCGTCCGGGCACCGCCGAGCGGATCTTGGCCACGCCTTCGAGCGTGGTGTCGGGACGGATGCCCTCGTCTTCCTTGACCGTGACTTCCTTCGTCAGCATCGCGCCGGTGGCCTTGTCCGGCACGCCGGCGGTCACCGTCATCGGCACGATTTCGTCGTCGAACCTGCCGGCGGCACGGGCCGCCGCGGCCCGCAGCTGGCTCTGCACGCCGTACTCGTCCTGCGCCGCCTTCGGAATGCCGTAGCGCTTGGCGACGTTCTCGGCCGTCTGCAGCATCGGCCAGTAGACCTCGGGCTTGTTCTGGCTCAGCCACTCGTCTATCACGTAGTTCATGTTGGTCGTCGCCTGCACGCAGGAGATCGACTCGACGCCGCCGGCGACCATGATCGGCACGCGGTCGACGATCACGCGCTGGGCCGCCATCGCGATCGTCTGCAGCCCCGACGAGCAGAAGCGGTTGACCGTCGCGCCGCCGGTGCTGATCGCGAGGCCGGCGCGCAGCGCCGCCTGGCGGGCGATGTTGCTGCCGGTCGCGCCCTCGGGCATCGCGCAGCCCAGCAGCACGTCCTCGACTTCCCCCGGGTCCACGCCGGCCCGCTCCACCGCGGCCTTGATCACGTGGCCGGCGAGCGTGGCGCCGTGGGTCATGTTGAAGCCGCCGCGCCAGGACTTGGCGAGCCCGGTGCGCGCCGTCGATACGATCACTGCATCAGCCATTTGCCTCTCCCAGTCTCAACCGTTGAACGTCTTGCCGTCGGCGGCAAGGCGCGCGAGCAGCGGCGCGGGCTGCCAGAACGCGGCGTCCGCGTGGGGGTTCGCCGCGAACCCGCGCATCGACCGCGCGACGAGCTCGAGGCCCACGATGTCCGCGTAGAGCATCGGCCCGCCGCGGAACGGCGGAAAGCCGTAGCCCATGATGTAGACCATGTCGATGTCGGAGGCGCGCTGCGCGATGCCCTCCTCGAGGATGCGCGCGCCTTCGTTGACGAGCGCGTAGATGCAGCGCTGCACGATCTCCTCGTCGCTCACCTTGCGCGGCGTGATTCCCGCCTCCTTGCGCCAGGCCTCGACCACCTCGTCGACCACGGGATCGCGCAGCGCGTCGCGCCGCCCCGGTTCGTAGCGGTAGTAGCCGCTGCCGGTCTTCTGGCCGAAGCGCCCCATCTCGCACAGCCGGTCGGCGATGGCGAACTTGCGCGAGCCGGGGTTCTCCGCGTACTTGCGCTTGCGGATCGCCCAGCCGATGTCGCCGCCGGCGAGGTCGCCCATCTTGAAGATGCCCATCGCCATGCCGAACTTCTCGAGCGCGCCGTCGATCTGCTGCACCGACGCGCCCTCCTCCAGCATGAAGAACGCCTCGCGCTGGTAGACGGCGACCATCCGGTTGCCGATGAAGCCGTCGCACACGCCCGACACCACCGCGGTCTTCCGGATCTTCTTGCCGAGCCGCATCATCGTCGCCAGCACGTCCTTGGCGGTCTTCGCGCCGCGGACGACTTCGAGCAGCTTCATCACGTTGGCCGGGCTGAAGAAGTGCGCGCCGATCACGTCCTGCGGGCGCTTCGTGAACGCGGCGATCGCGTTGAGGTCGAGCGTCGACGTGTTGCTCGCCAGGATCGCGCCCGGCTTGCAGACCTCGTCCAGCTTGCGGAACACGGCTTCCTTGACGCCGATCTCCTCGTACACCGCCTCGATCACGAGGTCGACGTCCTTCAGGTCGTCGTACGACAGCGTCGGCTTGAGCAGCGCGACCGCCGCCGCCGCCTTGTCCTCCTTCATCTTCCCCTTCTTGACGCGATCGGCGTAGACCTTGCGGATCGCGCCGACGCCGCGCTCCAGCAGCTCGGGCTTGGTCTCGAGGATCGTCACCGGGATGCCGGCGTTGAGGAAGTTGATGCTGATGCCCGTGCCCATCGTGCCGGCGCCGATGACGCCGACCTTGTCGACCGGACGCACCGGGGTGTCTTCGGGAACGTCGGCGATCTTGCCGGTCGCGCGCTCGGCGAAGAACACGTGCTTGCAGCGCGCGGTGCTCGTCGGTGGCGATCAGCGCCGCGAAGCCGGCGCGCTCGGCCTTCAGGCCGTCGTCGAACTTGAGCTTGGTCGACGCCTCGACCGCCTCGACGCACTTCAGCGGCGCCGGATAGTTCTTCGACATCGACCCGACGGAGGTCTTCACCCACAGCATGTAGGCCTCGGGCTTCGGGTGGCGGACCTTGAGATCGCGCACGCGCTTGGCCGGCCGCTTCTCGGCGATCACCTTGTCGGCGAAGGCCACGGCGCCCGCCAGCAGGTCGCCCTCGATGAACTCGTCGAACAGCGGCGAGCCCTTGAACTGGTCGGAGGGCACCGCCTCGCCGGACACGATCATGTTGGTCGCGTACTCGAGGCCGATGAGGCGCGGCAGGCGCTGCGTGCCGCCCGCGCCCGGCAGCAGGCCGAGCTTCACCTCCGGCAGCGCCACCTGCGTGCGCGGCGCGACGACGCGGAAGTGGCAGCCCAGCGCGAGCTCGAGGCCGCCGCCCATGCACGATGCCGCCGATCGCGGCGATCACCGGCTTGCCCGCAGGTCTCGAGCACGCTGATGACCGTGCGCAGCGACGGCTCGGCGAGCGTCATCGGCGTGCCGAATTCGCGGATGTCGGCGCCGCTGGAGAATACCTTCGCCGAGCCGATCAGCACGATGGCCTTGATCGCGGCGTCGGACTCCGCCTGCTCGATGCCGGCGACGATCTTCCGGCGCAGCGCGTGCGACAGGCCGTTCATCGGCGGGTTGTCGAGGGTGATCACGGCGACGGCGCCGTGCGCCTGGTACGGTGTGTTGTTCACGCTAGCTCCTGCGGTGGACCGCTGTTCCGGGTTTCGCTCTGCGCGGCGCGGGGCGAGGTTGCGCACGCCGGCGTCGATCGAGGACTGTCCTCGCCATCCTCCTCTCCGAGGGGCGGATTTCTGCGCTCCGTTCGGGGCCCGCGGCAACGAAGGCCGAAGGCGATGGCTGGATGCCCTCCATTCTAATTCAAACCGGGCGCGCGCAGACGTGCGGCGACACTCATCCGCCGCTCTGGTAGCCTGTCGGCCCGCGGCCCGGATCGGGCGCGAACGCACTGCGCCGTGACTCCGAATCGCCTCCCCATCGTCATCCGCGCCGGCCCGCTGGCAGCCGCGCGCATCCGCGCCGACGGCCTCGCGCCGGGCGACGTCGCCGTCGTCCCGGCAGCGGCGGGCGGGCCCAAGGGCCTGATCCTGCACGGGCTCGACGCCTTCGTGTTCGGCGAGTGGCTGCCGCGCGCGCCGCGCGAGCGGCACTTCGTCGGCGCGTCGATCGGCGCGTGGCGGATGGCCTCCGCGCTGCACCCCGACCCGGTCGGCGCGTTCCGGCGCCTGGCGCGGCTCTATGCCGGACAGCGCTATCCGCGCAAGCCCACCGCCGCGTACGTGACCGGCGTGTGCCGCGAGCTGGTCGGCGAGCTCGTCGCCGGCGCAACCGAAGCGATTCTCAATCATCCGCGCCACCGGCTGTCGGTGCTCACCGTGCGGGGGCGCGGCCCGCTGGAGCGCGCCGAGACGCGGCGCAGCGAAGCCTTCGGCTTTGCCCTCGCGGCCGCGGCGAACGCCGCCGGGCGCGCGCGCCTCGCGCGCTTTCTCGAGCGCGTCGTGTTCCACGATCCGCGCGACGGCGCGCACTGGCTCGGAAGCCGCTTCGACGCGTTCCACACGCGCTTCGCGGCCCTGTCCGCCGCCAACCTGCGCGAGGCGCTGCTCGCCTCCGCGTCGATACCGCTGGTGCTGGAAGCCGTCACCGGCATCGCGCAGGCCCCGCCCGGCGCCTACTGGGACGGCGGCATCATCGACTACCACCTGCACCTGCCGTGGCCGCGCGCCGATGGACTCGTGCTCTACCCGCACTTCGTCGACCACGTCGTGCCGGGCTGGCTCGACAAGTCGTTTCCGCTGGCGGCGCGCCCGCGGCCCGTGGCTCGACCACGTGGTGCTGGTCGCGCCGTCGCCGGAATTCATCGCGGGCGCTGCCGAACCGCAAGCTGCCCGACCGCGGCGACTTCAAGCGCTACGGCCTCGACAACGAAGCGCGCATCCGCGACTGGAACCGCGCGATCGGCGAAAGCGGGAGACTCGCGGAAGCGTTCGCGCGGTGGATCGAGCGGCCCGACCCGGGGCTCGTGCAGCCGCTGGGGTAGGCACGCCGCGCGCGCTGGTCGCCGAACTCGCATCGGAGTCAATCGAACGCGAAGTGCGTCGTTGTCGATCTGCATGACCGCGCGCGTCGGCGCCAGCGCGCCCTTGCGGTGGCCGTCGGCGCGCGGCAGCATCCGCTCGAAGTAGAACTCGCGCGGTCTGGATCTTGGCGCGGTAGAACTCCGCGGACTCGCGTGCCCTTGCCGCCGGCGGCGAGTTCCGCCGCCTTCGCCGCCTGCAGCGCCCAGAAATACGCCATCATCACGTAGCCCGAGTACATCAGGTAATCGACGCTGGCGGAGCCGACCAGCTCGCGGTCGCCGCGCGCCGCGCAGCATGATCCGCATCGTGATCGCGTTCCATTGCAGCGCCCGCCGCGCGAGCGAGCGCGCCATCGTGCCGATCGCTCCGCCGCGCGAACAGATGCTGCCGGGCAAAGCGCAGCATCGTCGCCGTGAAGTCGCGCACGCACTTGCCGCGCGTGGTCAGCAGCACCTTGCGCCCGAGCAGGTCCAGCGCCTGGATGCCGGTGGTGCCCTCGTACAGCGTGGCGATGCGCGCGTCGCGCGCGATCTGCTCCATCCCGTGCTCGTGGATGTAGCCGTGGCCGCCGAACACCTGCATGCCCAGGTTGGCCGCCTCGAGCCCCATCTCGGTCAGGAAGCCCTTGAGGATCGGCGTGAAGAAGCCGAGCTGGTTGTCGAGCTCGTCGTACCGGGCCTCGTCGCCGGCGGTCGCGGCATTGAACATGCCGTCGGCCAGCTGCGCCGCGCTGTAGATCATCGCGCGGCCGCCCTCGGCGATCGCCTTCTGCGTCAGCAGCATGCGCCGCACGTCGGGATGCCAGATCAGCGCATCGGCCGCGAAGCCGGGGTCCTTCTTGCCGGACAGCGCGCGCATCGAGCGGCGCTCCCGGGCATAGGGCAGCGCGCCCTGGAACGACGCCTCGGCATGCGCGATGCCCTGGATGGCGGTGCCGATGCGCGCGGTGTTCATGAACGTGAACATCGCCTCCAGCCCCTTGTTCGGCTCGCCGATCATGTAGCCGGTCGCGTCGTCGAAATTCAGCACTGCGGTGGCGGACGCGCGGATGCCCATCTTGTGCTCGATCGAGCCGCAGGTGACGGGATTGCGCGCGCCGAGCGAGCCGTCGGCGTTGACGAGGACCTTGGGCACGATGAACAGCGAGATGCCGCGCGTGCCCGCCGGCGCGCCGGGCAGCCGCGCGAGCACGATGTGGATGATGTTGGCGGCGAGGTCGTGCTCGCCGGCGGAGATGAAGATCTTGCGTGCCCGTGAGCCGGTAGCTGCCGTCCGCCTGCGGCTCCGCACGCGTCCTGATCTGCGCGAGGTCGGTGCCGCACTGCGGCTCCGGTGAGGCACATGGTGCCGGTCCATTCGCCCGCCACCAGCGGCGGCATGTACTGCGCCTTCTGCGCGTCGGTGCCGTAGCGCAGGATGGTGTTGATGCAGCCCACGCGAGAGTCCCGGGTACATGTAGAACGACCAGTTCGCGGCGCCCATCATCTCGGACTTGAACACGCTGACCGACACCGGCAGGCCCTGCCCGCCGTACTCGGCCGGGAACGACAGCCCCTGCCAGCCGCCCGCGACGAATTGCGCGTACGCCTCCTTGAAGCCGGCAGGCGTGGTCACCGCGCCGTCGTCGAACCGGCAGCCCTCGCGGTCGCCCGACAGGCTGAGCGGGGCCAGCACGTCCTCGCTCAGCGTCGCCACGCCTTCGAGGATGGCGTCGATCATGTCGGGCGTGGCGTCGGCGCCGTTGGCGAGCCCGGCGTAGTGCGCGGGATAGTCGAGCACCTCGTTCATCTGGAAACGCATGTCGCGCAGCGGCGCCTTGTAGCCGGGCACGGGGTTACCTCTCGAGGATGGCGACGACGCCCTGCCCGCCGGCGGCGCAGATCGAGATCAGGCCGCGGCCCGATCCCTTCTGCGCGAGCAGCTTGGCCAGCGTGGCGACGATGCGCCCGCCGGTCGCGGCGAACGGGTGGCCGGCGGCGAGCGAGCTGCCGTTGACGTTGAGCTTCGTCCGCGGTCGATCGCGCCGAGCGGCGCGTCGAGGCCGAGGCGCTCCCTGCAGTAGGTCGCGTCCTCCCAGGCCTTCAGCGTGCACAGCACCTGCGCGGCGAAGGCCTCGTGGATCTCGTAGAAGTCGAAGTCCTGCAGCGTCAGGCCGGCGCGCGCGAGCATGCGCGGCACGGCGTAGGCCGGCGCCATCAGCAGGCCCTCCTTCTTGTCGAAGAAGTCGACCGCCGCGATCTCGCTGCAGCGTGAAGTAGGCCAGCACCGGCAGGTTGCGCGCCCGCGCCCACTCCTCGCTGGCGAGCAGCACCGCCGAGGCGCCGTCGGTGAGCGGCGTGGAGTTGCCCGCGGTCATCGTGCCCTGATCCGGCGCGACCTTCCCGTCGAAGACCGGCTTCAGCGCGCGCAGCTTCTCGATGGTCGAGGTCGGCGCGCAGGTTGTTGTCGCGGTTCACGCCGTTGAACGGGGTCATCAGGTCGTTGAAGAAGCCGTCCTCGTAGGCCGTGGCCAGGTTGCTGGTGGCTCGCGAGCGCCAGCTCGTCCTGGTCTTCGCGGCTGATGCCCCACTCGCGCGCCATCAGCTCGGCGTGCTCGCCCATCGAGAAGCCGGTGCGCGGCTCGCCGTTCCTCGGCAGCGACGGCGCGAACAGCATGCCCGGGCGGATCCGCGACAGGGCCGCCACGCGCTGCGCCGCGCGTCTTCGCGCGCGATCGCGTCGAGCAGGATCCGGCGCATCCTCTCGTTGACGCCGATGGGGGCGTCGGAGGTGGTGTCGACGCCGCCGGCGATGCCGCACTCGATCTGGCCCAGCGCGATCTTGTTGGCCACCACGATGGCGGCCTCGAGCCCGGTGCCGCAGGCCTGCTGCAGGTCGAAGGCCGGCGTCTCGGGCGCCAGGGTGGTGGACAGCACGGACTCGCGCACCAGGTTGAAGTCGCGGCGTGCTTCATCACCGCGCCGCCGGCGACGTCGCCGAGGCGCTCGCCGTGCAGGTCGAAGCGGTCGACCAGGCCCTGCAGCGCGGCGGTCAGCATCTCCTGGTTGGACGCGTGCGCGTAGGCGCTGTTGGAGCGCGCGAACGGGATGCGGTTGCCGCCGATGACGGCGACGCGGCGTGTGGCGTTCATGGGATGCTCCGGCTAGGGGATGGGACGGCGGGAAGGAAGCGACCGGGGTTCGCTCTAGGGCAGGCGGTAGTCGAGGCGCCCGCGCAGGTGCGGCTTGTCGCCGCGGGCGTCGCGTACCTCGAAGAATGCGCCCCGGGCCTCGCGGCTCGTCCACAGCGACGGCCGCGCAGGCAGGAACAGGGGCGTCTTGAATTCCACCGCGACGGCGGCATCGCCACGGCTCGCGCGCGGCATCAATGCGGCCAGCGCCCGCGCCTTGGTCCACATGCCGTGCGCGATCGCCCGCCGGAAGCCGAACAGCCGCGCCGACAGCGCCGAGAGATGGATCGGATTGAGGTCGCCGGAGACGCGCCCGTAGCGCCGCCCGATGTCGCGCGGCGCGGAAAAATCGGCCTGGCGCGACAGCGGCGCATCGGTGCCGAGCGCGCTCGCGTAGTCCGGTCCCGCAGGGTTCTTGACGCCGATGCGCAGCAGGCTCTGCGTGCCTTCCCAGACGAGCTCGCCGGCACGCAGGATCTTCAGCTCGAGCGTGAAGATCTGCCCCTTCTCGTGCGCGATCAGCCGCCCCGTGCTCATCTCGACGCGCAGCGCGTCGCCCGGCCGCAACGGCTGGTGCTGCGCGATGCGGTTGCCGAGGTGCACCGTCCCCATCGCCGGCCACGGGCAGTCGGCCGAGCCGAGAAACGCGGTGACCAGCGGAAACGTCAGCAGCTGCGGGTACGTGACGGGCACGCCGTGCGCGTCGGCAAAGCCGCAGACCTTCGCGTAGCGCGCGATGTGCTCCGCGTCGAGCACGACGTGCGGCCGCACGTAGGTCACCTCGGGCAGCGCGGTGACCACGCCCGCACGCTTGCCGCTCGAGCGCAGCGCGCCGACGAACAGGGCGCCGTTGCCCGCGGGCTTGCCGACTTCGACGGTCTTCATCATGTCAGTACCCGCCCGGCCGCCCGAAGGGTACTGACTGCGCCCCCTCGGGGGGCAGCGAACGCAGTGAGCGTGGGGGTCGTTTCATCTCAGGCGCCCATGATGCTCTGGCCGCACACGCGCACGACGTTGCCGGTGAGGCCGCTCGACGCGGGACCGGCGAACCAGGCGATGGCTTCGGCGACGTCCTGCGGCAGCCCGCCCTGGCTGAGCGAGTTCATGCGCCGCCCGGCTTCGCGCATCGCGAACGGGATCGCCGCCGTCATCTGCGTCTCGATGAAGCCGGGCGCGACCGCGTTGATGGTGATGCCCTGCCGCGCGAGGATCGGCGCGGTGCTCTGCACCATGCCGATCACGCCGGCCTTGGACAGCGCGTAGTTGGTCTGGCCCATGTTGCCGGCGATGCCGGAGATGGACGAGACGCAGACGATGCGGGCGCCCGGCGCGAGCGCGCCGGAGGCGACCAGCGCGTCGTTGATGCGCTCCTGCGTCGACAGGTTGACGTTGACCACCATCTGCCACAGGTGGTCCTTCATGTTGGCGATGGTCTTGTCGCGCGTGATGCCGGCGTTGTGCACCACGACGTCCCAGCCGCCCTGCGCCTTCGCGGCGTCGACGAGCCGCTGCGGCGCGTCGTCGGCGCCGATGTCGAGGGCGATGGCGCTGCCGCCCACCTTGGCGGCGATCTCGTCGAGCCCCTGCTGCGCCTGCGGCACGTCGAGGCAGATCACGGTGGCGCCTTCGCGGGCGATGACTTCGGCGATCGACGCGCCGATGCCGCGCGATGCGCCGGTCACGAGCACCTTGCGTCCCGCGAGCGGCTTGTCCCAGTCGGCGGGCGCGGCCTGCGGGCCGACCGGCAGGCCGATGCGGATCACCTGCGCGGAGACGTACGCGGAGCGCGGCGAGAGCAGGAAGCGCAGCGTCGACTCGATCCCGCCTTCCGCGCCTTCGGCCACGTAGACCAGCTGCACGGTGATCGCCCGCTTCAGCTCCTTCGCGAGCGAGCGCGTGAGGCCCTCCAACGCGCGCTGGATCGTGGCCTTGCGCGGGCTCGCGCACAGCTCGGGCGGCCGTCCGATGACCACCACGCGACCGCAGGGCAGCACCGAGCGCGCGGTGTCGTGGAAGAACCGGTACAGCGCGTCGGACTGCGCGCTGTCCTCCATCCCCGTGGCGTCGAACACCAGCGCCTTGACCTTCTCGCCCGGCGCAGCGTCCACGCCCCAGCGCCCGGTCATCAGGCCGGCCCGGTTGGCGACCGGCATCCACTGCGGCAGCCGCGCGTGGGCCAGCGTCTGCGCGCCCATCGACTTGAACGTCGCGGCCAACGCCTCCAGCAGCTGGGGCTCGCCGCCGGCGCCGAGCAGCACCGACCCCTTGATCGCCGGCTGCCCCGGCCGGTAGCGCTCGAGCACGAGGGGCTTGGGCAGGCCCAGCGCCCCGGCAAGGCGGGCGCCGATCGCAGAGTTGGCGAAACCCAGGTAGGAGTCGTTCATGGCCGGTTTCCGTACATTCGTGTATTGTCCGCCATTATAACGCATCCATACACTTCTGTATGTCCGGGCCGCCGGACCAGCGGAGACTCCATGAAGGCAGCGAGCAAGGCAAGGAAACGTCCGGCGACGCCGCGGCTCACGCGCGACGACTGGCTGGACGCCGCCTTCGACGCCGTCGTCGAGGGCGGGTTCGACAACGTCCGCGTGCTGGCGCTCGCGGATACGCTCGGCGTGACCCGGGGCAGCTTCTACTGGCATTTCGCCGATCATGCCGACCTGGTCGCGGCGCTGCTCGCGCGCTGGCGCGAGCGCGAGATCGGGCCCGACCGGCGGCTGCAGTCGGACACCACGGCCGATCCCGAAGCCGATCTCCTGCAGTTGCTCGACGTGGCGCTGGCCCACGTCGGCGCCGACCTCGAGGACATGCGATTCGAGCTCGCCGTGCGCGGCCTGGGCCGGCGCGACGCGGCCGTGGCCAAGCTGCTGGTCGAGGTCGACCAGGCGCGGATCAGCCTGTTCGAGCACAAGTTCCAGCGCCTGACGGGAGACGCGAAGTCCGCAAGCGCGCTGGCGGCCCTCTTCTACCTCGCCATCGCCGGCAGCCACCAGGCGCTCAGCCGGCCGACGAGCTCGCCGCGCGCGAAAGACCACCTCAAGGGCATCATCGCCGAGTACCTGATCCACCGGCAGATCCCCGCGCGGGGGTCGCGGCGCAGGGCCGGGACGCCCCCGCGCTGAGCGTCACCGCCGGCGCCGCAGCGCGCGCCGCCGCATTCAGTCGATGCGCTCGACCGCGGGCATGCCCCACCGGCCGTCGAGCGCAGCGGGCTTGGGCCAGTAGAGCCGGGCGTTGAGCAGGAACGGCTCGCCGGCGCGCACGGGGAGCCAATTGCTCTGCCAGTTGCCTTCCGGCGGCACCGCCTGCACGTACAGGTCGAGCGACCCGTCGGGATTGAAGACCAGCGGATCGCGGTCGCCCAGCGCATGACGGTGGATGGGGTTGTCGATGAGGAAGTCGTCGGCGCCGTAGGCAGTGACCGACCAGAACGCGTTCACGGGCGGCAGCCCGCCGGCGCCGAAGTGCAGGCGGTAGCGGTGGCGCCCGTCGAGCGGCTGGCCCGCGGCGTCGACGCGCGTGTTGGGGTAGATCGCGTCTGCCGGAAGATTGGCTCCCAGCCCGACCATCGCGACCACGGCGCGGATGTTGTAGTGGGTGCCGTAGTTGCCCAGCACCGACGGCGGCGTGGACCAGCCGCGCACGAGGTCGCGCGGCCTGGCGAGCTCCCGCGCCACGGTCCAGTCGGCAATGGCCCGCCCCAGGGCCACCGCCCAGCGGTCGGGCAGGCCCCAGTCGGGCGGCCGGCCCGGCGCGATCCCGAGGCGCGCGAGCTTGACCATCATCGGGCCGTCGGCAGCGGACGGCGGATTGTTCGCGAGCAGCAGCGCGAACCGCGTGAAGAACGCCTCGGTGCTCATCGCCTGCATCTCGTCGACCGGCGGGCGGGGCAATGCCGTCGCCGCGTGCCACGCCGGGGGCGGCTCGTCCCGCCCGGCCAGCCAGGCATCCAGCGTGCGCAGCGTCAAACCGTCCTGCAGGCGGTGCGCCACCGGATAGTCGGCGGCGCCGTTGGTCTGCGTGCGCCCGATCAGCCACACGATCTGCGTCGGCGAGCGCAGCAGGGTCAGGCCCTCGGGCACCTGCCCCTGCCACCCGGGCCCGGCCAGCAGGAAGCGTCCGCCTGCGGTCCCGGTGCTGCGCGTGCCGGGCGCCGCGAACACGTTGGTCCAGCCGTCCATGAACGGCATCACCTCGAAGCGCTCCGCGTTGGGCGCCATCTCGAACACCCACGGACCCTTGGCCGCATCGATGAAAGCGGTGGTGTAGAGCGTGTCGACGTTCGGGCGGACGACACCCTTGAACCCGGCGTCGGGAAACCGGCGCACCCGTTGCAGGTGATTCTCGGGGCCGAGCGCCAGCGCCGCGCCGGCCCGGGTGACGTCCATGATCACCAGCGGGTAGCCGAACATGTAGGCCTCGGCGCCCAGGACGATCTGCTCGGACTTGGCGTACAGCGCCGCGGCGACAACCGCGACGACGAGCAGCACCGCGAACAGCGCGCGCTTCAGCCGCGCGGGCGAGGCCGCCGATGCGCTCATCGCCGTGCCGACCTGTAGCCCGGGTTGAGCGCAGCGAAACCTGGGGGGATGCCGCCATGGCCACGACGGCCCCGGGTTTCGCTGCGCTCAACCCGGGCTACGGACGATGAAGCCATCGCGCAGGCGGACAGTTTCGACCTAGGCCGCGCCGCCGAAGTGCTTCGTCAGGTTCGCGACGTACTTCTCGATCAGGCGCTCGTTCTCGCCGAGGATCACCGGCGCGACGACCATCTTCATGAGGCCGGGCAGCGGCACGTTGAGCTCGCCGCTGATCTTGAGCACCAGCTGCGTGGATTTCTTCTTGTCGGTAATCGCCCAGTTGCCGCTGATGAGCGCGTTGCCCTCGCCCTTGACAGGGGTCCAGACCACGGTCCCCTTCTTCTTGTCCGACACGTACTTCGACGCGTAGACCGTCTGGATGTTGATCTTCTCCGTGCCGACCTTTTCCATTTCCCAGCGGTACGCCCCGCCGCCCAGGTCGACGAGCTGCGCCACCTTCGGAAAATGGCTGGCGGAGGCCGGAACGTCGGACAGGACGGCGAAGACCTCCGCCGGGCGCGCCTTGACGGTGAACTCGTACTTGAGGTCGAACGGAACCGTGATGGCCATCGGATGCTCCTCGCGTCGTGGGAACGGGTGGAAGGGTCAGTTGATCCAGTAGGTGTACTCGTCGCCGGGCAGCGGCTTCTGGTCGAGCGGCTTGTCGATCATCACCGGGATCTCGATGAACGACGGCCACAGCGGCGGCGGCATGCCCGCGTGATGAGCGTCGAGGAGCGCCTGCAACCGCGCAAGCCTTTCCGGCTGCTGCGCGGCGAGGTCGGTCTTCTCGTTGGGGTCGTCGACGAGATTGAACAGCCACTGCTTCTTCGGCCGCTCGGCGACGATGAGCTTCCACCCCTCGTCCTGCACCGCGCGGTACGGGCCGTCGCGCCAGAACAGCGGCCGCGTCGGCTGCCGCGCGGCGGAGGCGCCCACGAACGGAAGCAAGTCGACGCCGTCGATCACGCGATCCTTCGGCAGCGTGCCGCCCGCCGCCGCGACGACGGTGGGCAGGATGTCGATGTTGGACACCGGCGGCTCGTAGCGCGTCCCGGCCGGGATGCGGCCGGGCCACTTCGCCACGTAGGGCACGTGCAGCCCGCCCTCGAACAGCGTGAGCTTCCAGCCGCGATGAGGGTGGTTGACCTCGGGCAGCCCGATGTAGTTCGGCGCGCCGTTGTCGCTGGTGAAGATGACGATGGTGTTGTCGTCGAGGCCCTCGTCGCGCAGCGCCTGCAGCACGCGTCCGACGCTGCGGTCCACCGAGCGCACCATCGCCGCATACACGCGCCGCCGGTGCTCGGGAATGCCGGGCAGCGCGTCGTAATCCGCCTTGCTCGCCTGCAGCGGCGTGTGCACGCCCCAGTGCGCGAGGTAGAGGAAGAACGGCCGGTTGCGGTTCTGCCGAATCGCGTTCACGGCCTCGTCGGTGAAATAGTCCGTGAGGTAGCCGCCCGGCTCGAACCACTTGCCGCCGTTGTAGCTGACGCCGAAGCGCATGTTCGGCCACAGGAAGCGGTCGATGGGGTCGAAGTCCTGCTTCGAATTGACCACACCCGGATCGTCCTGCGGCAGGTAGAGGCCGCTTTCCATGAACAGCGTCTCGTCGAAGCCCTGGTTGTTGGGCCGCATCTCGGGCAGTGCTCCCGAGGTGCCACTTGCCGATGTGGATGTTGTGATAGCCGCGCGCCTTCAGCAGTTCCGCCACGGTCACTTCGGACGGCGGCATGCCGAGGTCGTTGAAATCCTTCGCCTGGCCGGCCTTGTCCTTGTCGATGATCACCGGAAACGGAAGGTCAGGGTTCGCGTAGAGCTCCCCCGCCACCCTCGCCATGGCGCCCGGCGTCGGCGTGAACTCGACGCCGAAGCGCCACGGATACCGCCCCGTCAGCAGGGCCGCGCGCGACGGCGTGCACACCGCGCTGCCGGCGTAGCCGTGCTCGAAGCGCACGCCGTCGCGCGCGATCGAGTCGATGGCCGGCGTCGGCGCGCCGAGCCGGCCGTAGCCGCCGCCGTAGGTCGTGACGTCGTTGAACCCGAGGTCGTCGGCCAGGATGACGACGATGTTGGGCGGTCCCGCGGACGCCGGCTTGTCGGCGGTTGCCGGTCCGGCCATCCACGGCACCGGCCGGTTGGCCGCGCGCGGGTGCACGAGGTCGGTGTACCAGCCCAGCGAGTACTGCAGGATCGTCAACCGGTTGACGTAGGCGAGCGCCCCGACGACGGCGAGCACCGCTGCCGTCCCGATCAGGATCCTGCGCCGGCTCATCGCGGGGAGCTCAGCGAACGATCCAGTACAGCGCCGCGCCGGCGAGCGCCAGCAGCACCGCGACCGCGCCGCGCACGAAGATGAAGCTCACCAGCGGCCGGACCGGAAACACGTGGGTCTTCTCGATCGCCGCCCACTTGTGCACGGCGATGTCGCCGCGCTCGACCTCCACCGCGAAGCGGAGGAAATCGCGCCGGCTGCGGTAGCGCACCATCGCCACGTAGTGCCACGCGTCGGCGCCGGCGGGCTCGACGAAGCGCCCGCTGCGCCGCGCGAGGAAGACCATGATGCAGGCGCGGCGCAGCAGGGGCCCCACGATGGCCTTGCCGTAGCGCCGGTCGGCCGCGCGCGGGTCGTCGTCGAACGCGTACCCCGGGGGATACACGGCCTTCGGGCGGTAGCGAACGAGGTTCTGCATCACGAATTCGCGACCGTCGTCGCCCGCGACCACCTCGCGGACCGCGTCGAGCGTCACCTGACTCTCGGCACCCTGCGCGTGCGCGCCGAGCTCGCGCAGGAAGCCGTCGATCTCCGCCTGGGTCAGGGGCTTGCCGCGACCGCCGTACCAGAGCAGGAACAGGAGGTAGAGCGCCAACACCGGGATGGCGATGCCGAGCAGGGGCGTCATCTGCGTGCTTCCTCGCGGGAGGGCGGCCGACGCGGCGGCCGCCCGGGATGCACTCCCGTACAGGAATGCACTGATTTCCGTACACTAGTGTACTGTGATGATCCTGTCAACGATGCGTAGCCCGGTGTTGAGCGCAGCGAAACCCGGGTGGTTGCGGCAATGGCCACGACGTTCCCGGGTTTCGCTGCGCTCAACACCGGGCTACGGTCGACATGCGACGGCGAATCACCTCAGGCCGGGACGGCCGGCGCCTGCGCCGGCGCATCCGCCGGCGTAGCGCCCCCGGCGGCCTTGCAGTGCGCCGCGATCGCCTCGACCAGCACCGGCTGCAGCGCCAGCGGCAGGTCGTGCCCCATGCCGTCGATCACCTTGAGCTGCGCCCCCTTGATGTGGTGCGCGGTGTCGCGCCCGGCCGCGACGGGCACCAGCGGGTCGTCGGCGCCGTGGATCACGAGCGTGGGTGCCGTGATCTTGGGCAGCAGCCACCGCCGGTCGCCCGAGGCGAGGATCGCCAGCAGCTGGTGCGCGGTGCCCGCGGGGTAGTACGCGCGGCGCACGCTGCGCTCGATGCGCTGGCGCAGCTCGCCGCGATCGGTCGGGTAGCCCGGGCTGCCGATCACGCCGAAGAGCTGGATCAGGTGCCGCGTCACGCTCTCCGGGTCGTCGGGATCGTCGGGGCGCGAGAGCAGCGCGCGGCGTGCGTCCGGCCTGGCCTTGGATACCCGGCGATTACCGGTCGTCGACATGATCGAGGTCAGGCTCGCGATGCGCTCCGGATGGCGCGCGGCGAGGACCTGCGCGATCATGCCGCCCATCGACACGCCGACGACGTGCGCGCGCGCGATGCCCAGCGCGTCGAGCAGCCCCACGGTGTCGGCGGCCATGTCGTCGAGGTTGTACGGCGAGCGCACCGGCAGCCGGGCCCACGCCCGCGCGATCTGCAGCATCAGGTTCGGCGCCTTGCGCACGCGGATGCGCGCGGACAGCCCGCAGTCGCGGTTGTCGAACGCGATGACGCGAAAGCCGCGCGCGACGAGGCCGTCGCGGAAGGCGTCCGGCCAGGAGGTCAGCTGCATGCCGAGCCCCATGATCAGCAGGACGGGCGGCGCTCCGGGATCGCCCCAGGCCTCGCATTCGAGGGTGATGCCGTTGGTCGTGACGCTCGCCATGCGCTCGCCTGTGCGGTTGGGATTCGCCGGCGATTGTAGCCGTTCCGCGCCGACGGAGTTGCGGAGTATCCTCGCACGGGTTGACCGGCGAGGCGCGGCGCGCGCCGGACGGGAACAGCGAGCATTGCCGGCGCGACGCGCGCCGCCGGCCGGATCCGGAGCAAGCATGAAGACTGCAGCGAGGAAGAACGGGACGCGGACCGCGTTGATCACGGGCGCTTCATCGGGGATCGGCGAAGCGCTCGCGGCCTGCTTCGCCGGGGATGGCTGCGACCTCGTGCTGGTCGCGCGCAGCGTCGGCAAGCTCGAGGCGCTCGCCGCGCGGCTTGCCGCGGCGCACGGCGTGCGCGCGCGCGTGCAGCCCACCGACCTCGCGCAGCCGGGCGCCGCGCAGGCGCTCGCCGCCGCGCTGCGCCGCCGGAAGGTGGACGTCGACATCCTGGTCAACAACGCCGGCGTGCTCGAGCACGGCGCGTTCGCGGCGATGCCGCCGCGACGGCACCAGGAACTGATCGACCTCAACGTGTCCGCGCTGACGGCGATGCTCGCGCACTTCGTGCCGCCGATGGTCGCGCGCGGGCATGGCCGGGTGCTCAACGTGGCGTCGATCGCAGCCTTCCAGCCGGTGCCGTCGCTCGCGACCTACGCCGCCACCAAGGCCTACGTGCTGTCGCTGACCGAGTCGCTGGCCGAGGAGCTGAAGGGCACCGGCGTCTCGATCACCGCGCTGTGCCCGGGCATCACGGCCACCAACATGATGGCGAGCGTGCAGGCGACCAACGCCAGGATGGCGCAGATGCCCGGATTCCTTGTCGGCGACGCCGCCGCCGTCGCGGCGGAAGGCCACGCGGCGTGCATGAAGGGCGAGGTCATCCGCGTGCCGGGTGCGGTGAACCAGGCGCTGGCGCTCGCCTCGCGCGCCTCGCCGAAGTGGCTGCTACGCAGCGTCTACGGCAGCGTCGGGCGGCGCATGATCCGCGGCTGAGCGCCACCGGGTGCCTCCCGCGCAGGAGGCGCCCGCCGGCGCTGCGCGCCTCGTTCGATCAAGGGCTCTTGACCAGCGGCGCAGGCGCCCACTTGCCGTCGAGCGCTTCGGCTTTCGGCCAGTAGATCCGCATCGTGACGTTGAACTCGCCCGCGGCCGCGGGAAGCCAGTTCGCCTCCTTGTCCTTGCCGGGAGACGCGTGCTGGATGTAGAGGTCGAGCGAGCCGTCCTTGTTCCGCTTGAGCGGCATCCAGCTGCTGATGGCGTAGCGGTTGAGCGGATTGTCGACGAAGAACGACTGCGCGTTGTACATCGTCACCGACCAGAACGCATTCGCCGGCGGCGTCTGCCCCTTGTCGAAATGCACGACGTAGCGGCTCGCCCCGTCGAGCGGCTTGCCGTCGCCGTCGATGAAGGCCGACGGATACATGGCGTCCGCCGGCAGGTTCGCGCCCAGCCCGTACAGCGCGACGACCGCGCGGGTGCCGTAGTCGGTGCCGTAATTGCCCAGCAGCGGCGATGGGATGCGCCAGCCGTTGCGGAGCTGCCCCGAGGTCTTGACGGCCGCCTGCAGCTTCGCGATCGCGGTCTCCACCGATTTCTCGAGCCCGCGCGCCACGGCGGGATCGAGCTTCGCCGCATCGAACGACTGCCCCGGCACGATGCCGATCTTCGCGAGCTTCGCGAGCATCGGCGCGTCGGCCGCGGGCGGCGGATTGGCCTTCATCAAGGCTGCAAGGCGCCCGAAGAATGCCGCCGCGCTCATCTTCATCACCTGCTCGACGGGCGGCGTCGCGGTGTCGACGCCCGGGTCGACGACGCCGGGCGGCGCCTTGTAGGGCTTGCCGAAGGCGGACAGCGGCACGAGCTTCAACTGGTCCTGGATCGCGTGCACCGCCGCGTAGTCCTTCGGTCCGTTGGTCTGCGTGCGCCCGATCATCCACACGATCGCCGTCGGCGACTTCAGCTCCTCGACGCCCTTGGGCAGCGTCCCGGTCCAGCCCGGGCCGGTGATCGCGAAATGGCCCGCCTTGGTGCCGGTGGTGCGCTTGCCCGGCGATGCGAACACGTTGGTCCACCCGTCCATCATCGGCATCAGGTAGTAGCGGCCCTTGGTGTCCGGCACCGACAGCACCATCGGCTCCGCGGAAACGTCCATGAACGCGTTGCTGTAGAGCGTGTCCACGTTGGCGCGGACGACGTCCTTGAACTGCGCGTCGGGGAACGCGCGCAGGTTGACGAGCTGGTTGACGGGCGCGGCAAAGCCGCCGGGCGCGACGACGTTGGTCGCCTTGCGCATCGTGACGTCGGTGATGACCAGCGGCAGGCCGTACACCACCGCCTCGACGCCCTGCGCCAGCGCTTCGCTCTCCTGCGCCTTCGTGGCGGCTGCCTTGGCGCGCCGCAGCCGCGTCGCGCGGTCGCCTTGTCGGTCTTCCCGGCCTCCCCCTTGTCGCCGCATCCCGCAAGCGCGACGCCAAGCCCGAACGCCAGCAGCATCCAAATGGCTCGTTTCATTCTTGTCATCTCCCTGGTGTGGATGATTCCGGCGGCGGCGCAAGCTCCAGCGGCGGCCGCTGCCGGCAGCGGGCTCGCGTGTTGATGTCCCATGTCCCTTGCCAGAGACCGATGCGGATCCGCTTCGCCTGGGTCTCCCACGGCGCGAAATAGGTGTCCACGGGGTAGTCCCAGCAGACGAACGCCGCACCGCGCTTCACCATCTCCAAGTTGACGTCGAGCTTCTGCATGACCACGCGCCCGAACACGCTGTCCGGCCCGGCGCTGCCGGTCACCTTGACGCCGACCTCCTCGCCTTGAACCATCCCCGAAAGCAGCCCGCGCGCGCCGGGAGCGTAAGAACTCGCTGCCCTGCGGCGCGACGACGTCGGCGAGCCGGACCGTGACCTTGCGGGCACCTTCCGCGACGATCAGCGTGTCGCCGCTGACCACCTCGGCGACGGTCCCGGTGATCTCGCTGCCCACGGGCCAGGTCTGCGCCAGCGCGTGTGGAGCGCAGGCGAGCAGCGCCGCGAGGGCTGCGAGCGGGAGCCTGACGTTCACCGCCACGCGATCGCGTCGCCGGCCGCGTGCGCCGCTCACTGGACTACCTTCGTGCCGGGAACGAAAGTATTCGCGCCTGGGGCGGCCCGGCACGCTCACTGGGCTACCTTCGTGCTGCGCACTCCGGTATTCGCGCTTGGGGCGGCCCGGCGCGCTCATGCCACCCACCCGGCGTGCTTGCCGACGAAACGCACGATGCTGTCGATGGCCTTGCCCGCCTGCGGCAGGTCGCGGAAGACCTGGAAGACGTGCGGCAGCCGGTCCCAGATCTCGAATTCGACCGGCACGCCGCCGGCATGGGCCCGTGCCGCGATGCGGGCGGACTCGTCGAGCAGCATCTCGGTGCTTCCGGCCTGCAGCAGCATCGGCGGCAGGCCCGTGAAATCCGCGAACAGCGGCGACAGCGCCGCATCGAGGAACCGCTCGGGCGGCGCATAGAGCTCGCGCATGGCCACCACGCCGGCCAGCGTGAACATCGGATCGCTCTTCTCGTTCGCGACGAGGCTCTTGCTGGTGAGCGTGAAGTCGACGAACGGCGACAGCAGCACCGCGCACGCCGGCAGCGGCTCGCCCGCGGCCTTGATCCGGTGCAGCGTCGCCAGCGCGAGGTTGCCGCCCGCCGAATCGCCGGCGATGACGATGCCCCGCGGATCGCAGCCCTGCGCCAGCAGCCACCGGTACGCCGCGTGGCAGTCGTCGGGCGCCGCAGGATAGGGATGCTCGGGCGCCAGCCGGTAGTCGACCATCAGCGTGCGCGCGCCGAGGCGCCGGCACAGGCGCGCGGCGAGCGCCGCGTGCGAATTCGGAAAGCGGAAGATGAACGCCCCGCCGTGCAGGTAGAGCAGGATGCGCCCGCGCCGGCTTTCCGGCACGTCGATCCATTCGCCGGGGACGCTGCCGATCGCGACCGGCGTGCGCCGCGCCGCCGGATCGACGACGCCGAAGCGCAGGTCCATCCCCGCCTGCTTCAGCCGCAGCGCGGGGATGTCGGCGTCGGGGACGAGCATCCGCTTGACCGTCAGCCGCAGGAACAGGTTGAACCACCAGCGCCGCCATTTCCCTCGTCGCGGCGCGACGAAGCGGGCGTACGGGGGAAGCGCCGGCTCGCCGGCAGGCGGCCTGCTCATCGCCGCGGCCCGGCGCGACGCGGCACGCAGTCAGGCGCTTCCATCGCCTCAGCTCGCGGGCGCGCCGGCTTTGCGCCGTCCCCCGCCGCGCGCCGCAGGGCTTGGCGCCGCGGCGGTCTTCTTGCGCCGCGGCTTCCCGGCCGTCGCGGGCCGCTCGGCCGCGGCCTTCTTCGCTGCGGGCCGTTTGCGCGCCGGGGGTGCCGACGCAGCGCCGACCGCAGTGTGCGCCACCCCGGGGAGCGCAGCGATCGCCGCCATCAGCTCCTTGTAGCTCTCGCGCATGCAGTCGGCGTAGAACGCCGGGTCGGGCAGCATGTTGCGGCAGGCGACCGCGGTGATCCACAGCACGCCGTTGTAGCTGAAGCCGGTGTGATTGAGTCCGATGTAGTCGGTGGCGATGCTCACCGGATAGAAATGGACGAGCCGGGAGCCGGCAACGTACAGCGGGACTTCGGGCCCGCGAACGTTCGACACGGTCACGTTGAGCTGCGGATAGACCACGTAGCGCATGAACGCATCGGCGGCGAACGTCGGCAGCTCGTCCATGATCGACTTGAGGAACCCGCGCCCCATCACCTCGGAGTCGCGCTTGGCGCTCTGCGCGTCGTGGCGGACCGCCTTGAGCCGCGCGAGCGGATCGGCGATGTCGCTGCGCAGCGGCACCGGCACGCCGCCGACCTCGTTGCCGCCCTTGCCGGACTTGCCTTCCTCCCGCACGCTCATCGGCATCAGCGCCATCACCGACGCGTCCGGGAGCTCGTCCTTGCCTCTGCAGGTACCTGCGCATCGCGCCGCCGACGATGGCGAGGAACAGGTCGTTGATCGTCGTGCCGTCGAGATGCGCGCGCGCGCGCTGCATCTCGGCGAGCGGGAAGCCGACCGCCTCCACCACGCGGTTCGCCGACACCGGGCGGTTGAAGCGGGTCATCGGCGCCTTGGTGAATGCGGGCAGCGCCGCGCCCTCCGGCGCGCCGTCGTGACCCGGCTTGAACTGGCGCACGATCTGCTCGAGCGTGAGGCCGCCCACGCGCTTCAGCGTGCTGAGATAGAGCCTGGAAATGCCGCCGGCGCGGGCCACGCCGTGGGCGACCGCCCGCGTGTAGAGCTCGACGCTGGTCGGGTCGCGTTCGGCATAGACCGTCGCGTGCCCGGGCAGCGGCTCGTCCGGATCCGCCGACAGCGAGTGCACCGCCTTCAGCAGCGCGGCGCCGGCCTGGCCGTCGACCGACGCATGGTGGAACTTGAGGAAGATCGCGAACGAGCCGTGGGGCAGGCCGGGAATCCGGTGCAGGCCCTCGATGACGTAGATCTCCCACAGCGGCCGGCTGCGATCGAGCGGGCGCGAATGCAGGCGCGCGACCTGGATCATCAGTTGCCGCCAGTCGCCCGGCTCGGGCAGGGCGATGTGGCGGATGTGGAACTCGAGATCGGGGTCGGCGTCGTCGATCCAGTACGGACGGTCGAACGCGTGGGGCACCGTCACCAGGCGCCGGCGGAAGACCTTGTTCATGTCGAGGCGGCGGCTGAAGTAGGCCAGGATGTCCTTGAAGCGGACCTTGCCGCCCCGCGCGGTGGACGGATCGTAGATGCCGAGCGCCGCGACGTGGTTGTAGACGTTGCCGCGCTCGGTGTAGAGAAAGAAGTTGTCCGATCCCGAAAGCTGTTCCATGGCGTCCTCGTGTGATTGTCCGTCGCGGCGGACCGCGACCGCGCCGCAGCGGCGGGTGTTCGCTTGCCGGTCGGCGGCTGCTGTTCCGCTACGCCGCGGCGGCGGCTCCGGGCTTCGGGCGGCGCGCCCCGGCCGGCGCGCGCCGGGCTCGCCGCGTGAGCAGCGCGAGGGCGCGCGCGGTCTCGCGGGCGGCGGGTCCCGGGCGCGCGCTGCCCGAAAGCTGCACGCCGAGCTCGTCGCCCAGCTCGGCAAAGGCCTCGCGCAGGCACTGCGCATAACGGGCGGGGTCGGGCAGCATCGCGCGGCACGCCGCGACGCTGATCGTCATCGTGCCATTGTAGTAGCCGATGGCGTGGGACAGGCCGGCCAGGTCGTGGACGGGCGGGAATCCGTAGTAGCCGACCAGAGGGGCGCCCGCCATGTACAGCGGCACGTCGGGCCCGCGCAGGCTCGCGATCGTGGTGTTGGCGATCGGCGAGAGCAGGCTGCCGAGCCGCATGCGCTGCGCGGCCTCGCCGGCGATGCCGAGCGCCAGCGCGGGCACGAATTCCAGCATGTCCTGCATCAGGCGGCGGCAGGACGTCGCGCCGGACTCGCGGGCGAGGCGATGCGTCTGCGCGGCGATGCGGCGCAGGCGCAGGGCCGCGTCCTCGCAGTCGGTGTGCAGCGACATCAGCGCCGAATCGGCGAACGTGCGCGTGCCGAACACGCGCGTGGCGGAGCGGCTGGCGAGCGGCGCCTCCGCCACGAGGCTCGGCCCCGGCGGCTCGAGGCGCGCGTCGAGATACCGCCGCAGCCCTCCGGCGACGACCGCGATGGCGACGTCGTTGACGGTGGCGCCCTCGACGCGGTCGCGCAGCCGCTCGACTTCCGCGATGTCGAAGCGCGCGCCATCGACGACGCGGTGCGCCGAGACCCGGCCGTTGAAGCGGGTGTGCGGCGCCGAGCCTGCCTCACCGTTGTCGCCGCCGCGGCCGGCGAGCCGGCGCGCGAGCGCGCCCGCCTGCGCGGCGCCGAACGCGAGCAGCGGCCGCACCTGCCCCGCCGCGTGGCGCACCAGTCCCAGCGGCCGCTTGACGGCGTCGATCGCCGTGCGCGCGACCAGATCGACCGCAGTCGGGACGTGGTCGAACATCGGCGCGGTCTTCGGCGGCGATGCGCGGCTGTCGGGCGAGAGCTCGTGCAGCGCCGAGAACAGCTGCGCCGAGAGCGTCTCGCCCTGGGCGGAACAGTGGGTCTTGAGGAACAGCGCGAAGCTGCCCGGCGGCAGGCCGGGGATCGCGTCGAGCTCGTCGATGACGTAGCACTCCCACAGCGGCCGCTTGTGATCGAGCGGTCGCGCATGCAGCCGCGCCACCTGCGCGCACAGAAGGCGCCAGTCGCCGGGCTTCGGCAGCGCGATGTGGCGCAGGTGGTATTCGATGTCGAATCCGGCATCGTCGATCCAGTACGGCCGGGCGAGCGAGAACGGCAGCCGGGCGAGGCGCCGGCGGAACACGCCCGCGCGCTGCGAGCGCTCGACGAAGAAGCGCTGGATGTCCTGGAACGTAACCGGTCCCGCCCCCTCCCGGCGCCGGTCGTAGATCGTCAGCGACGACGTGTGCATCGGCGCCGCGTCCGATTCGATCTGGAAGTAGAAGTTCTGCAGTCCGGTCAGCTGTTCCATGGGGGGAGTCCTAGATCGGCCGGCGTTCGCGCTGGAAATTGCGCCACAGCCCCGGCACGTCGAGCGGCCGCCAGGTCTTCGCCGACGAGGTCGCGAGCCGGTGCGCGATCAGGTAGAACACGAACGCGTCGAAGCCCATGCCCACGTGCGAGGCCTGCACCTCGATGTTCTGGACCAGGGGGCCCGGCTTCTCGCAGGCGTTGCGCCACGGCACCACGCCGTCCTTCTTGCAGTAGAGGGCGGTGATCGGGACGCCGGTGAGCGGCTCGGTGCTCTCCTTCATCTTCTTGCGGAAGACGGGGTCGGCGAAATTCATCTTGCTGACCCATTGGTAGAGCCGGCTGATGCTGACCTTGGCCGTGTTGCCGCTCAACGGGCTGCCCATCGTGATGACGTCGCGGATCAGCTTCGGGTAGCCGCGGGCGAGCGCCTTCGCGTAGACGCCGCCCAGGCTCCATCCGATCAGGCTGATCGTGCGGTCGCCCGACTCGATGTAGACCTCCTTCAGCCGGTGCTCGACGAGCGCCTCGATGTCGTAGGGGTGGGCCGTCGACACGCCCAGGTTGAGCCCGAGCTCCCAGGGATAGGCGCGATAGCCGATCTGCGACAGGAACGAGCGCAGCAGCCACGTCGGCTGGTCGCCCGAGAGGAATCCCGGCAGGACGAGGACCGCGTGCCCGTCGCTCTTGGGCACCCGCGCCAGCGCCAGCGCCGAGAGCGGAAACGACGCCGCGTCGATGGCGCCGTACCAGAGGTCGGCGACCGCGTCGAACCACGTCAACGGCTCGGCCGCCGCTTCGCGCTCCCTGCTCATAGGGGCGCCGCGCGGCTGCGGCCCGACGGCCGATGCGGGCTTGTATGCATCCCCCCGATCGGCGCTGCGCGCCGTTCCCCCCCAGGGGGGCGAGCGCCTTGGGGCGGCCCGGCGGCGCTCATTCTCCCCTGGTTCCGGGCAGCGCGTAGCCCTTGAACGATTCGCGCAGCTTCATCTTCTGCAGCTTGCCCGTCGCGGTGTGCGGCAGCTCGGTGACGAAGGCGACATCCTCGGGGATCCACCACTTGGCCACCTTGCCTTCGAGGTAGGCGAGGAGGTCCTCGCGCGTGGGATCCTGGCCGGCCTTCTTCACCACGATCAGCAGCGGGCGCTCCTGCCACTTCGGATGCGCGACGCCGATGACCGCCGCCTCGGCGACACCGGGGTGCCCCATCGCGGCGTTCTCGAGGTCGATCGACGAGATCCATTCGCCGCCGGACTTGATCACGTCCTTCGAGCGGTCGGTGATCTGCATGTAGCCGTCCGGGTCGATCGTCGCGACGTCGCCGGTGTCGAAGAAGCCGCCTTCGTCGAGGATCTCGCCGCCCTCGCCCCGGAAATAGCCGCTGGTGACCCACGGCCCGCGCACCATCAGGTGGCCGAAGGCCGTGCCGTCGCGCGGCAGTTCCTTGCCGTCGTCGTCGGTGATCTTGAGCTCGACGCCGTAGACGGTGCGTCCCTGCTTGGCCTGGATGTCGAGGCGCTGCGCCAGCGTGTCGTCGCGGTGCTTCGGCAGCAGGTTGCACACGGTGCCGAGCGGCGACATTTCGGTCATCCCCCACGCATGGATGACGAACGTGCCGAACTGCTTCTCGAAGCGCTCGCTCATCGCCCGCGGCGCGGCCGAGCCGCCGATCACGGCGCGCCTGAGGCACAGGTCCTTCTTCGGGTCGAGGCCGGCGGCGTCGACGTGGTTGAAGAGCATCAGCCAGACCGTGGGCACGCCGAGCGCCAGCGTCACCTTCTCGTCCTTCATCAGCTCGTAGACGCTCTTGCCGTCGAGGCCCGGGCCCGGCATCACCAGCTTGGCGCCGCACATCGCCCCGGCGTACGGCATGCCCCAGGCGTTGACGTGGAACATCGGCACCACCAGCAGCGCGGTCTCGGCGCGCGAGAGGCCGAGGCCGTCGATCGCGCCCGCGCCCCACGAATGCAGCACCGTCGAGCGATGCGAGTAGAGGACGCCCTTCGGGTTGCCCGTCGTGCCCGACGTGTAGCACAGCGACGACGCCGTGTTCTCGTCGAACGTCGGCCACGCGTAGTCGCTGTCCTGGGCGCCGACGAGGTCCTCGTAGCACAGGAGCTTGCCGATCTTGAGCGCCGGCATGTGCGCGCGGTCGGTCATCGCGACGAAGCCCTTCACGGTCTTCATCAGCGGCCCCAGCTTCTCGATGATCGGCGCGAAGGTCAGGTCGAAGAACAGGTACTGGTCCTCGGCGTGGTTGGCGATGTACTCGATCTGCTCGGGGAACAGGCGCGGGTTGATCGTGTGCAGCACGGCGCCCATGCCGGACACGCCGAAATAGAGCTCCATGTGGCGGTAGCCGTTCCACGCGAGCGTGGCGATGCGGTCGCCCGGCTTGACGCCGAGCGCGATCAGCGCCTTCGCGACCTGCTTCGAGCGGCGATGGATGTCGCCGTACGTGCAGCGGTGGATGGGGCCTTCGACGGTGCGCGAGACGATCTCGGCGCCCGGGTGGCAATGGTTCGCGTGCTCGATCAGCGTCGAGATGAGCAGCGGCCGGTCCTGCATGAGTCCTAGCACGGTGTTCCTCCTGGTGGTTCGAAAGCTGTTCTTCTGGGTGGCGCGGATTCAGAGGTAGCGCTTGAGCAGCCCGATCATGGCGGCGAAGCGGCGGCCGTACGGCGGGCGCAGCATCCCGGTGCCGTTGAGCCGCGCCTGGTGCAGCACCGGCTTCTCCTTCGAGAACGTCCGGAAGCCGTGCTCGCCGTGGTACGCGCCGCTGCCGCTCGCGCCGACGCCGCCGAACGGCAGGTTCTCCTGCGCGACGTGCCAGCAGACGTCGTTGATGGTCACGCCGCCCGATATCGTCGAGCGCAGCACCTGGTCGCGCCGGGCGCTGCTCCTGCCGAACCAGTACAACGCCAGCGGCCGCGGGTGGCGGTTGACGTAGGCGATGGCTTCGTCGAGCGTGTCGTAGGGCAGGATGGGAAGCAGCGGGCCGAAGATCTCCTCCCGCATGACGGCCATGTCGTCGTTGACGCCGACGAGCAGCACCGGGGCGAACTTGCGGCCCGCGGCCGGGGACGACTCTCCCGGCGGAGCGAGCCGGATCGCGGTCGCGCCGCGCGACGTCGCGTCCTCGACCAGCCGTTCGAGCCGCTGGTAGTGGCGGTCGCTGACGATGCCTGTGTAGTCGGGGTTGGGCCCGTACGTCGGGAACATGCCGGCAGCGGCCCCCTTCACCGCCGCGACGAATTCGTCGACGCGGCCGCGGGGCACGAGCGCGTAATCGGGCGCGACACAGGTCTGGCCGGCGTTGAGCAGCTTGCCGTAGGTGAGCCGCGGGACCGCCACCGCCATGTCGCAATCGGCGTCGATGATCGCCGGCGACTTGCCGCCCAGCTCCAGCGTCACCGGCGTCAGGTTCTCCGCGGCGGCGAGGGCGATCTGGCGGCCGACGGCCGTCGACCCGGTGAAGAACAGGTGGTCGAACGGCAGCCGCGAGAACGCCTGCGCGACCTCGACGCCGCCGACGGCGACGAGGAACTCCTCCGGCGAGAAGAATTCGGCGACGATGCCGCGCAACAGCTCCGAGAACGAGGGCGTCAGCTCGCTCGGCTTCAGCATCACGCGGTTGCCGGCGGCGATCGCCTCGGCCGCGGGCACGATGCCGAGCTGGAACGCGTAGTTCCACGGGCTGATGATGCCGACGACGCCGAGCGGCTGCGGGATCGAGCTCGCTCCGCGCCGGCAGCATCTGCAGCGGTGTCGCGACCCGGCGCGGCTTCATCCACTTCCCGACGTGACGGCGCGTCGTCCGGATGCCGGACATGACGATGAAGATCTCGGCGAGGTCGGTCTCCTGGCGCGCGCGATGGCCGAAATCGGCGGAAATCGCATCGGCGATGGCCGTCTGGTACTTCTCGGTGAGCCGCAGCAGCCGGTCCAGGCGATCCACGCGGGCGTCGCGGCTGGGCATCATGTCGGCCGCGAACGCCGCGCGCTGGGCGTCGAAGCCGGCTCGCATCCGCTCGATCGTGGCTTCCACCGCGGCCGCGCCCGGTTCAGGGACGGCGATGTCGAGTCGGGCGTTCATGGGGATTTCCGGGCAATGACCACAATTCGCAAATATAACCGTTCTTGACCGGTCCCGTCACTCTCACCCAGCCGCTGACACGCGACGCGCTACGGAGTTGCCGCATCGCGTAACATGGACGCAGCAGCGGCGGAAATCCGGGCCGGCCCCGCCCTCGACCACCCGCCATGCACCTCGAACACCTGCGCCAACGACTGCAAGCCTTGGGCGCCAAGCCCTGCCACGAGCGGCACGTGCTGCGCGCATGGATGCAGGCGCAGCCGCTCGATTGCGGCCCGCGTCCGGCCGCCGACTTCCTGCCGCGCGCGCTGCGCGATGCGGTGCCGGTGCTGGCGGCGGAGCTGACCGCACTCGCGCGCCTGCGCTCCCGGCACGACGGCGCCGACGGCTCCTCGCGCCTGCTGGTCGGGCTGGCCGACGGCCAGACCGTCGAGTCCGTGCTGCTGCCGCGCGCCGGCCTTTGCGTCTCGACGCAGGTCGGCTGCGCCGTGGGCTGCACCTTCTGCATGACGGGCCGCGACGGCCTCGCCCGCCAGCTCGGCAGCGCGGAAATCGTCGCGCAGGTCGCGCTGGCCCGGTCGCTGCGCGTGGTCAGGAAAGTCGTGTTCATGGGCATGGGCGAGCCGGCGCACAACCTCGACAGCGTCCTCGACGCGATCGACTGGCTCGGCAGCGAAGGCGACATCGGGCACAAGAACCTGGTCTTCTCGACCGTGGGCGACCGGCGCGTGTTCGAGCGGCTGCCGCTGGGGCGGGTCAGGCCGGCGCTCGCGCTGTCGCTGCATTCGACGCTCGCCGCGCGACGCGCCGCGCTGCTCCCGCGCGCGCCGCGCATCGATCCCGACGAGCTGGTCGAGCTGGGAGAGCGCTACGCCCGCGCGACGCACTATCCGATCCAGTATCAATGGACGCTGCTCGCCGGCGTCAATGACGGCGACGAGGAGGTGGAGGGCATCGCGCGCCTGCTCGCCGGAAAGTACGCGGTGATGAACCTGATTCCGTACAACACCGTGCCGGGGCTGGCGTTCAATCGCCCCTCGCCGCAGCGCGCCGCCGCGATGGCCCTGCGCCTGAACGAGCGCGGCATCCTGACCAAGCTCCGCCAGTCGGCCGGGCAGGATGTCGAAGGCGCCTGCGGACAACTGCGGGCGCGCACAATCCGGCAGCTCGTCGCGCAATGACCCGCCTGCGCCGCACCTGGCTGTTCGTTCCCGGCGCCGACGAGGCGGCGCACGAGGCGGCCGCGCGCTGCGGCGCCGACGTTCTCATCCAGGAACTGGAGGACTTCACTCCGGCGGACCGGCGCCCCGCCGCCCGCGCGCTTGCGCGCACCCTCTACGATCGCTGGCGGGCGGCGGGCGCCATTGCGGCCGTGCGGGTGAACCCGCTCGCCACCTGTGGCGCCGACGATCTGGCGGCGGTGCTTGCCGGGCGGCCGGACGTGGTCATGATGTCCAAGGTTGCCGCGCCGGAGGACGTGCACGCGCTCGACGCCGCGACCGGCGGCGCCTTCGACCTCGTGCCGAACATCGAGACCGCGGCCGGGCTGGTGCGCACGCTGGACATCGTGCGCGCGAGCCCGCGCGTGAGCGCCGCGCTCGTCGCGAGCGAGGACATGGTCGCGGACCTCGGTGCCGCGCGCACCCGCGGCGGCGAGGAGCTCGCCTACGTGCGGGGGCGCTTTCTCGTCGAATGCCGGGCGGCGGGCGTCGAGGCCATCGACTGCCCGTACACCTTCAGCGACGCGCGCGGCGCCGCGGCCGATGCGCGCTGGGCGAAGCGGCTGGGCTACCGCGCGAAGAGCCTGGTCGCGCCCGCCCATGCGGCCGCAATCAATCGCGTGTTCACGCCGCAGCGCGGCGAGATCGAACGCGCCCAGCGCGTCGTCGCCGCCTTCGAGCGCGCCCGCGCGTCCGGCCGCGAGCGGGCGCTGGTGGACGGCGCCCTGGTCGAGGTGCCGATCTACGCCGCGGCAAAGCGCCTGCTCGCCACGCTCGGCGATCGATAGCACGGAAGGAGGAAACATGACCACCCGAGTCGCCGACGTCCTCGACGCCACTGCCGCCCGGCATCCCGACCGGCCGGCGATGAAGGCGAAGCGCGACGGGCAGTGGCAAGCCACCACGTGGCGCGAGTACCGGGAGCAGGCGCGCCGTGTTGCCCGCGGCTTCATCGCGCTCGGCCTGCAAAAGGGCGAAGGGGTCTCCATCATCGGCTTCAACCGGCCGGAGTGGTTCCTCGCCGACATCGGCGCGATCCTCGCCGGCGGCGTGCCAGCGGGCATCTACACCACGAGCACGGCCGCATCGCGGCGCAGCAGCCGCTCGACGTGTGCACCCTCATCTACACGTCGGGCACCACCGGCAACCCCAAGGCGGTGATGCTGACCCACGACAACATCACGTTCATGGCGCAGACGTTGCGCGAGCTCTACCGGCTCGGCCCGGACGATGCCGTGATCAGCTACCTGCCGCTGTCGCACATCGCCGAGCAGGTGGTGGCGATCCACAGTCCGCTTGCCGCCGGCCGCTGCTCTATCCGCTGGCCGACAGGCTCGTCTACGCGAAGGTCCGCGAGCGTCTCGGCCTCGATCGCTGCCGTGTGGCCGCCAGCTCGGCCGCGCCGATCGCCAGGTCGACGCTGGAGTTCTTCCTGAGCCTGGGCATCCCGATCTGCGAGGTCTACGGGATGAGCGAGTGCACCGGCCCGGCCACCGCCTCGCTCCCCGACCGCTAACGCACCGGCAAGGCCGGCTACTGCCTCCCCGGCGTCGAGCTGAAGACGGCCGCCGACGGCGAGATCTGCATGCGCGGCCGCCACGTATTCAAGGGCTACTACAAAGGCGCCGAGGCCACCGCCGAGATGATCGACGCCGAGGGTTGGCTCAAGTCGGGCGACATCGGCGCGATCGACGCCGACGGCTTCCTCCAGGTCACCGACCGCAAGAAGAACCTGCTCATCACCTCCGGCGGCGAGAACATCGCGCCGCAGGTGATCGAGGGGCAGCTCCTGGGGATTCCGGTGGTCAGCCAGGCAGTGGTGATCGGCGACCGGCGCAAGTACCTGGCGGCGCTGCTCACGCTCGATCCGGCGAAGCTCGCCGCCACCGCTGCCGAGGCGGGCAGCGACGCGAAGGATGCGGCGGCGGCGGCACAATGCCCGCGCTACCGCGCCTGGATGCAGGCCCGGATCGACGAGGTGAACCAGTGCCTTGCCCGCGTGCAGACGATCAAGCGCTTCGCGATCGTCGCCGGCGAGTTCACCATCGAGGGCGGGGAGCTGACGCCGACGCTGAAGGTCAAGCGCAAGGCGGTCGAAGCGAAGTACGGAGCGCAGATCGAGCGGATGTACGCCGACTAGGGGGCGGCAATGGCACCGCGGCGCGGCAACCGGCGAACGTCTGCGCTCCGCGCTTCACACGTCACGCCGCTGCCGGCGGTCACTGGATCACCTCGTCGGCCCGAAGCAGCAGCGACTGCGGGATCGCGAGGCCGAGTGTCTTGGCCGTCTTGAGATTGATCACCAGCTCGAACTTCTTCGGCCGCTCGATCGGCAGGTCGCCGGGTTTCGCGCCCTTGAGAATCTTGTCGACGAAGGGTGCAGCGCGCCGATAAAGGTCCCCCGCAAGGTCGGGTCCGTAGGACATGAGGCCGCCGGCATCCGGAACCCTGCGGGTGGGTGCAATTGCCGGCAGCCGGTTGGTCGTAGCGAACGCGGCGACGCGTTTGGAGCTGCTGGCCGAGAACAGCACGGGTGAGGACAGCATCACGAGCGCTTTCGCGCCTCCACGCAATCCAGTGCCCAGCGCCGCGTCCAGATCGTCAGGACCCCGGTACTCCAGAACCTGCAGCGTGATCGCGAGTCGGTGCGCCGCGGCGTTCAAAGCAGCCAATTGGGTCGACCCTGTTCCCGCATCCCAGAGTACGCCGACATCTTTAACCCTTGGGACGGCCTCGCGCAGCAACTCCAGCCATTTCCCGGTGAGTCCGGGCAGATCGAGGAAGAGCCCGGTCAGGTTGCCACCCGGCCGACCCAGGCTGCGGACGAACCCGCTCTCGACGGGATCGGACTCGAGGTCAAGAGCAACGATCGGATTCACCGTGGTCGCATTCCTCGCGGCCCGCACCGCCGTGGGCCCGATCGCATAGATGACGTCGACGTTGCGCCGGACGAGCTCCGCCGCATGGCCGGGAAGCTGCTCCTGTCCGCCGACCGCTGCCCGGTACTCCAGCACGATGTTCTGACCCTCGACGTAGCCGAGATCGCGCAGGCCCTGGCGAAAGACGGTGGACGTCTGGCCACCAATGGAAGAGTCGGGAGTCGAGTGCAGGACTCCGATTACCGCGACCTTGCGCATCTGCTGCGCACGGGTGAGGTTCGCCGCGGCGAGGAACCCGCCGGCCACTGCACCGACGAACGCCCGTCGGTCGATCACTGGATCACCTCGTCCGCGCGCAGCAGCAGCGATTGCGGGATCGTGAGGCCCAGCGCCTTCGCGGTCTTGAGATTGATGACGAAGTCGAACTTCGTCGGTTGCTCGATGGGCAGATCGGCAGGTTTCGCTCCCTTGATGATCTTGTCGATGTAGAAGGCCAGACGCTTGTAGTACTCCAGCTGGTTCGGCCCGAAGGACATGAGCCCGCCAGCTTCCGCGAACCTCCTGAACATGCGAGATCGCCGGCAGTCGATGCTTCGCCGTCAAGTCCGCGATCCGGACGGCGCGGGAGATGTCGAAGAGCGGCGACGACAATTGGACAAGGGCTTGCGATCCGTTCTTGACTACCGCTTTCGAGGGCGGGATCCAGCTCTCCGAAGCTTCGAACCTCGACGACCTGGAGCTCGATTCCGAGCTTTGCAGCCGCAGCCTCTGATCGCTTCCAGCTGCCACGGCCCCGTCGATCGGATCCCTCAGCACGGCGATGCGGCGAGTTCCCGGAACCAGCCGCTCCAATCAGCTCCAGCCATTTGCCGGTCAGACCGGGTTGATCGAGAAAGCACCCGGTCATATTCCCGCCCGGCTGCGCGAAGCTGCGGGCGAACCCGGCCCGAACGGGGTCGCTCTCCAGGTCGAGTGCCACGATCGGAATCGTCGCTGGTTGCATCCCTCGCCGCCCGCACGGCCGCGGGGCCGCTCACAAGAAGCACGTCGACCTTTCGCCGGACCAGATCGGCGGCGAACGCAGGAAGGCACTCCGCCTTGCCGCCAGCGAACCGTACTTCGTAACACGATCGTCTGGCCGTCGACGTAGCCGAGATCGCGCAATCCCTGTCGCGCGGTCATCGACGGTCAGCGATCGCGGGCCGACAGCGATGTTGAGGACGCCCACTACCGGCACCTTCCCGGGCTGCTGCGCAGCGGTGGAAAGGTGGCACGGCGAGGAGTCCGCCTGCGGCGCGCCCAATGAATGTGCGCCGATTCGATCACTCGGACCACCTCGTCCGCGCGCAGCGGCAGCGACTGCGGGATCGGCGTGCGCCGCGCCCTGGCGGTCGCGCGCTGCATGACGGGTTCGACGCCCGCCGATTCACCGATCCGCCAATCGGCCTGCGCCTCGCCGTCTGCGCTAAACTGCGCAGATGGGCTCTCCGATACTCTCGTTGGCGCGTCAGAAAGAGCTTGTTGCAACGTGGCGCGAGACCGGCCGCCGGCTCGAAGCGCAGCGCCACGCGGAACTCGCGTCGCAGTCGCCGTTGGAGTCCCGCCAGGCCGCGTTCGACATGCTGCAGCTGGGGGGCATGTTGCCCGGGGATGCCAAGCGGGAGGAGAGTTCCGGCCTGATCGAGATGCAACGCCTCTTTGCCCACTGGCACTGCCGTGGACGCCCCTAACCGGCTGCTCGAGGCCGCACAGGAAATCCAGCAGTTCTGCCGGAGTCGCAACTGGCGTTTCTGTTTCATCGGCGGCATCGCCGTCCAGCGCTGGGGCGAAGCACGCCTCACCCGCGATGCCGACCTCACCGTATACACGGGAATCGGCGACGAGCTTCGCTACATCGAAGCCCTGCTTGGTGCCTTCAAGTCGAGGATCGAAGGTGGGCGCGAATTCGCGCTCGGTCATCGCGTGCTCCTGCTGCGCGCAAGCAACGGGATACCGCTCGACGTGACCCTCGGGGCGCTTCCGTTCGAGGACAAGGCGGTCGCTTCGGCACGTGCCGAGGAGATTGTCGCCGGCGTGCGACTCCAGCTTGCCCCGCCCGGCGCACTGGTCGTGTTCAAGGTCTTTGCCGATCGGCCGCAGGACTGGCTCGACGTGGAGGGCATCATCGTGAAATCCGGCCGCCTGATCGACTGGAACGACGTGCGCGCGGATCTGGCCGCCCTGCTCGATCTCAAGGGCGACACCACCGCACTCGGCCGCCTCGACGAACTGCTTGCGCGTCTTTCGACTCCGTAGGATCCGACTCATCGGATAACCTCGTCCGCGCGCAGCAGCAGCGATTGCGGAATCGTGAGCCCGAGCGCCTTCGCGGCATTCAGGTTGACGACGAGCTCGAACTTGGCCGCCTGCAGTACCGGCAGATCGGCCGGCTTGGCACCTTTGAGTATCCTGCCGGCGTAGACGCCCATTTCCCGATAACCGTTGGCGATGTTGCTGCCGTAGCTCATCAGGCCGCCGGCCGCCGCGAATTCGCGCCACTCGAAGATCGCGGGGATCCGATGGCGCGCCGCCAGCTCGACCAGTTGCGCGCGCCAGCTGTTGAAGAGCGGATCCGCGGCGACGACGAGCCCGCCGGCGCGCAATGGCCCAAGGCTCGCGAAGCCCGCGTCGATTTCGCGTTCGCTGGTGGCGTTCAGAATGTGAATCTTCCGGCCCATGGTGCCGGCCGCCGCGCGCAGATCCTTCAATTGCGCCTCGATGTAGCCGTTGGCGGGGTTCACCAGGATCGCGATGGCGGCTGCAGGCGGCACCGCCTGGTTCAAGAGTTCCAGTCGCTTGACGTCGAGAACGTTCGTGGGAACCGTGACGCCCGTGATGTTGCCGCCGGGCCGGCTGAGGCTGGCGACGAGACCCTCCTTGACCGGATCTCCACCCGTCACGAAGACGATCGGAATCGTGGCCGTGGCCGCCTTGGCCGCCAGGCGGGCTCGGCGGTTGCCGCCCGCCGCAATCAGCGCGACGCGGCGCTGCACGAGTTCACCTGCCATCGCCGGGAGCCGATCGAGGTGCCCCTCGGCCCAGCGATATTCGATCGCCACGTTCTGCCCGTCGACGTGGCCGGTTTCCTTCAGGCCCTGGCGAAACGCCGCGACGAGGTACGCGAATCCGTCGGCCGATGCGCTGTTGAGAAAGCCGATCACCGGCAACGACGGATTCTGCGCGCGGGAACCGAATGGCACGGCGAGGAGGCCGCCCGCAACGCGTCCAATGAACGTGCGCCGGTCCATCACTGGATCACCTCGTCGGCGCGCAGCAGCAGCGACTGCGGGATGGCGATGCCGAGCGCCCTGGCGGCCTTGAGGTTGATGACGAGCTCGATCCGGGTCGGCTCCTCGATCGGCAGGTCGCCCGGTCTTGCGCCCTTGAGGATCCTGTCCACGTACGTTGCGGCGCGGCGAAAATTCGCCGGGTTGTTCGGTGCATAGGCCATGAGTCCGCCAGCGGTCGCGAACTCACGCTCCGCGTAAACCGCGGGAAGCCGATGCCTGGCCGCCAGTTCGACGATAAGCGCGCGCTGACTGAAGAACATCGCGTCGAGCAGCACGAAGATGGCCCCGACATTTGCCTGGCTCAACGCTGCGAAGGCGCCGGGCAATTCGCCCGGACTGTGCGCTTCGACGAGAGTCAGCCTGACCCCGAGCGAGCGGGCGGTGACTGTCAAACGCTCCAGCGTCCGGCCACCGAAGTTCGTGGGCCTGTGCAGGACACCTACATGCGTTGCCGGCACGACCTCACGCAGGAGCTGCAGCCGCTTCGGCACGAGGTCATTGGCAAAATTCGTCATCCCTGTCATGGTGCCGCCGGGATGGTCGAGGCTGCGCGCAAACTCCGCGGCAACGGGATCGGGCACAAGCGTGAAGACGAGCGGCGTGGCCCCGACGAGCTCGCGGACGGCACGAACGGTCACGCCGCCGTCCACGACAAATACCTGCACCTTGAGCTCGATGAGCTGCCGTGCGAAGTCGGGAAGCCGGGCATCGTCGCCATTGGCATAGCGCTCCTCGATGACCAGGTTCTGCCCTTCGACATATCCGAGCTCGCGCAATCCGAGCCGCAACGCCGCGATGTCGGCCGGCTCGCGCGACGTGCGGCGCAGGTACCCGATGCGCCAGATTTTCAACGTCTGCTGCGCGAGCACCGCGAGCGGCGCCACGAGCAGACTGCCGGCGACCGTACGCATGAACGTCCGCCGATCCATCACTCTATGCCTCGTCCACGAGCTGCAGGCCGACCATACTACGCCTACCGGGAAGAATCGCAGGGCCGTGGCTCATGGCCGATTCCGCCGAAAGGCGCCCCATTGCCGCCAGGGACCGATAGTTGACCCGCGGGCGCGAACCGGAAATACTCGTGCAGATCAGGCGCCAGACACGATCGAGCGCGGGAGTAAGTGCATGAGCCAGCTGCCAAGCCGCCCCAACCGTCGCAGACGAGACGTCGAGAAGCACGCGCAGCACGCGACCACGGGCTCGTCATGACCCGCCACGAACCCCTGCACCTGCACGTGCCGGAGCCCACCGGGCGCCCCGGCCGTCACACCGATTTCTCCTACCTGCACGTGTCGCCGGCCGGCGCGGTGCGGCGCCCGCCGGTGGACACCCCGCCCGCCGACACCAGCGACCTCGCCTACGCGCTGGTGCGGGTGCTCGACGACGACGGCCATGCCGTCGGTCCCTGGGCGATGCCGGTCGATCCGCAGCGCCTGCGCAGCGGCATGCGCGCGATGATGAAGACGCGCATCTTCGACGCCCGCATGCTGATGGCGCAGCGGCAGAAGAAGATCTCCTTCTACATGCAGTGCCTGGGCGAAGAGGCGATCGCCATCGCGCACGCGCTGGCGCTCGAACCCGGCGACATGTGCTTTCCCACCTACCGCCAGCAGGGCCTGCTCCTCGCGCGCGACGACATCGACATGGTCGAGATGATCTGCCAGCTGCTGTCCAACGAGCGCGACCCGCTCAAGGGCCGGCAGCTGCCGGTGATGTACTCGTACAAGCGCGCCGGCTTCTTCAGCATCAGCGGCAACCTCGCCACGCAGTTCATCCAGGCGGTGGGCTGGGGCATGGCCTCGGCGATCAAGGGCGACACCAAGATCGCGTCGGGCTGGATCGGCGACGGCGCCACCGCCGAGGCCGACTTCCACACCGCGCTGACCTTCGCCCACGTCTACCGCGCGCCGGTGATCCTCAACGTGGTCAACAACCAGTGGGCGATCTCGACGTTCCAGGCGATCGCCGGCGGCGAGGCCACCACGTTCGCCGCGCGCGGCGTCGGCTGCGGCATCGCGTCGCTGCGGGTCGACGGCAACGACTTTCTCGCCGTCCACGCGGCATCGCAGTGGGCCGCCGAGCGGGCGCGCCGCAACCTCGGGCCGACGCTGATCGAATGGGTGACCTATCGCGCCGGCCCGCACTCCACGTCGGACGATCCGTCGAAGTACCGCCCCGCCGACGACTGGCAGCACTTTCCCGCTGGGCGACCCCATCGCGCGGCTGAAGCAGCACCTGATCGCCATCGGCGCGTGGTCCGAGCAGGAGCACGCGGACACGCAGAAGGAGCTCGAGGCCGCAGGTCGCGGCGGCGCAGAAGGAAGCCGAGCGCTACGGCAGCCTGGCCGACGGCCACATGCGCAGCGCGGCCGAGATGTTCGAGGACGTCTACAAGGACATGCCCGAGCATCTGCGCCGCCAGCGCCAGCAGATCGGATTCTGAGCATGGACACGAAGACCGGAACCGAGGAGGCCGCCATCGGGCACGCGCACGGTGCCGATGACGATGATCCAGGCGCTGCGCTCGGCGATGGACGTGATGCTCGAGCGCGATCCCAACGTCGTCGTCTACGGCCAGGACGTGGGCTACTTCGGCGGCGTGTTCCGCTGCACCGAAGGCCTGCAGGCGAAGTACGGCAAGTCGCGCGTGTTCGACGCGCCGATCTCCGAAGGCGGCATCGTCGGCACGGCCGTGGGCATGGGCGCCTACGGCCTGCGCCCGGTCGTCGAGATCCAGTTCGCCGACTACTTCTATCCGGCCTCCGACCAGATCGTCTCCGAGGCGGCGCGCCTGCGCAACCGCTCGGCGGGCGACTTCACGGCGCCGATCACCATCCGCATGCCCTGCGGCGGCGGCATCTACGGCGGGCAGACGCACAGCCAGAGCCCGGAGGCGCTGTTCACGCACGTGTGCGGGCTGCGCACCGTGATGCCCTCCAACCCCTACGACGCGAAGGGGCTGCTGATCGCATCGATCGAATGCGACGACCCGGTCATCTTTCTCGAGCCCAAGCGCCTCTACAACGGCCCGTTCGACGGCCACCACGACAAGCCGGTCGTGCCCTGGTCGAAGCACCCGCTCGGCGACGTGCCGGAGGGCCACTACACGGTGCCGCTGGAGTCGGCCGCGGTGTTCCGCCCCGGCAGCGAGCTCACCGTGATCACCTACGGCACGATGGTGTGCGTGTCGGAGGCGGCGGCGCGGGAGACCGGCATCGACGCCGAGATCATCGACCTGCGCAGCATCTGGCCGCTCGACCTCGCGCCGCTCGTCGACTCGGTGAAGAAGACCGGCCGCTGCGTCGTCGTGCACGAGGCCACGCGCACCAGCGGCTTCGGCGCCGAGCTGACGGCGCTGGTGCAGGAGCACTGCTTCTATCACCTCGAAGCGCCGATCGAGCGCGTGGCCGGCTGGGACACGCCGTACCCGCACGCGCAGGAGTGGGCCTACTTCCCCGGTCCGGCGCAGGTGGCCACCGCATTCAGACGCGCGATGCAGAACAGATGAACGGCCCCCACGTTTGCGGCTGCGCCGCTGCACGGCCCCCCGAGGGGGCGACGCCTCCCTTGGGGCGGCCCGGCGGGAGGCGTGATGGGCACTCACATCATCAAGGTGCCGGACATCGGCGAAGGCATCGCCGAGGTCGAGCTCGTGGCCTGGCACGTCAAGCCGGGCGACGCCGTCGTCGAGGACCAGATGCTGGCCGAGGTGATGACCGACAAGGCGACGGTCGAGGTGCCCTCGCCGGTGGCCGGCACCGTGACCGCGCTCGGCGGCGAGATCGGCCAGACGCTGGCGGTGGGCAGCGCGCTGATCCACCTGGAAGTCGAGGGCGCCGGAAACGTGAAGGCGGCGCCCGCGGCGGGCGGCGGCAAACCCGCGCCCTCAGCCTCATCCGCACCCGCGGCAGTTCCTGCGCCGCCGCCAACGCCCGCAGCGCGCGATTTGCCACGCTGCGCCGGCTGCGCCCACGCCACCGCCACCTGCAGCGCGCAAGCCGGCGCCGGCGCCCATCGCCCCGGCGATGCGCAAGCCCGGCGACAAGCCCATCGCATCGCCGGCGGTGCGCCGGCGCGCGTGGGACCTCGGCATCGAGCTGCAGTTCGTTCCCGGCACCGGCACCGCCGGCCGGATCACGCACGAGGACCTCGACGCCTACGCGGCGCGCGGTGCCGGCGCGCAGCCCGCCGGCGGCGGCGCACGCTACGCCGAGCGCAACGACGAGGAGGCCATCCCGGTCATCGGCCTGCGGCGCCGGATCGCGCAACGGATGCAGGAGGCCAAGCGCCGCATCCCGCACTTCACCTACGTCGAGGAGATCGACGTCACCGAGCTCGAGACGCTGCGCGCGCGGCTCAACGCGCACTACGGCGGCGAGCGCGGCCGGCTCACGCTGCTGCCGCTGCTCGCGCGCGCGATCGTGCTGGCGGTGCGCGAGTTTCCGCAGATCAACGCCCGCTTCGACGACGAGGCCGGCGTCGTCACCCGCCACGGCGCCGTGCACATCGGCATCGCCACGCAGACCGACGGCGGCCTCATGGTGCCGGTGCTGCGCCATGCCGAGGCGCGCGACCTGTGGGCCACCGCGGCCGAGATCGCGCGGCTGGCCGAGGCGGCGCGCGCGGCGCGCGCGACGCGCGAGGAATTGAGCGGCTCGACGATCACCATCACCAGCCTCGGCGCGCTGGGCGGCATCGTCACCACGCCGGTGATCAACCATCCGGAAGTGGCGATCGTCGGCGTCAACCGCATCGTGCTGCGGCCGATGATCCGCGACGGCGCGGTCGTTGCGCGGCAGATGATGAACCTGTCGTCGTCGTTCGATCACCGCGTGGTCGACGGCGCGCACGGCGCGCAGTTCGTGCAGGCGCTGCGCGGCTTCCTGGAATGCCCGGCGACCTTGTTCGTCGAGTAGCCGATGAACGCGCGATCCACCACCCTGCTCGTCGTCGGCGGCGGCCCCGGCGGCTACGTCGCGGCGATCCGCGCGGCGCAACTGGGCATCGCCACCACGCTGGTCGAAGGCGAGCATCTCGGCGGCACCTGCCTCAACATCGGCTGCATTCCCTCCAAGGCGCTGATCCACGCGGCCGGGGAGTTCGAGAAGGCCTGCCACTACGCGCAGGACTCGCCGCTCGGCATCCGCGTCGCTTCGCCGCGCATCGATCTCGCGCAGACCGTGCGCTGGAAGGACGGCATCGTCGGCCGGCTCACCGGCGGCGTGGCCGGACTGCTGAAGAAGCACGGCGTGGACGTGGTCCACGGCTGGGCCCGCATCGTCGACGGCAAGACGGTCGCGGTGGACGCCGGCGCCGGGCAGGAGGCGCAGCGCATCGTCTGCGAGCACCTGTTGCTGGCGCCCGGCTCGCTGCCGGTGGCGCTGCCGGCGATGCCCTTCGGCGGGCGCGTCGTCTCGTCGACCGAAGCGCTGGCGCCGCAGGCGCTGCCGAAGCGCCTCGTCGTCGTCGGCGCCGGGTACATCGGACTGGAGCTCGGCACCGCGTACCGCAAGATGGGCGCGGAGGTGACGGTGGTCGAGGCCCTCGACCGGGTGCTGCCGGCCTACGACGAGGAGCTCGTGCGGCCGGTCGCCGCATCGTTGCGCCGGCAGGGCGTGCAGGTGCACCTCGGCTGCACCGTGCAGGGGATGAACGCCGGCGGGGACGCGGTGCGCATCCGCACCGCGCAGGGCGAGGAGTCCCTGCTCCCCGCCGATCAGGTGCTGGTCGCGGTCGGCCGGCGGCCGCGCACCGAAGGCTTCGGGCTCGAGACCCTGATGCTCGACATGGACGGCCGCGCCGTGCGCATCGACGACCAGTGCCGCACCTCGATGCGCAACGTCTGGGCGATCGGCGACGTGACCGGCGAGCCGATGCTCGCGCACCGGGCGATGGCGCAGGGCGAGATGGTCGCCGAGATCATCGCCGGCCGGCGCCGCCACTTCGCGCCGGCGGCGATCCCCGCCGTGTGCTTCACCGACCCGGAGGTCGTCGTCGTCGGCCGCACGCCGGCCGAAGCGGCGCAGGCCGGCCTCGACTGCATCAGCGCGATGTTCCCGTTCGCCGCCAACGGGCGCTCGTTGACGCTGGAATCGAGCGAGGGGTTCGTCCGCGTCGTCGCGCGCCGCGACGATCACCTGATCGTCGGCTGGCAGGCGGTGGGCCGCGGCGTGTCGGAGTTGAGCGCCGCGTTCGGCCAGTCGATCGAGATGGGCGCGCGGCTCGAGGACACCGCCGGCACGATCCACGCCCACCCGACGCTGGGCGAAGCGGTGCAGGAGGCGGCGCTGCGCGCGCTGGGACACGCGCTGCACGTGTAAGCCGATGAAGCTCGTCATCCTGGACCCGGGCCATTTCCACGCGGCGCTGCTGCAGAAGACGATGTACGCGGACGTCGACCCGACCGTTCACGTCTACGCGCCGGCCGGGCCCGACCTCGACGCCTACGTCGACACGATCGCAGGCTACAACGCGAGAGCGCTCGATCCGACCGCCTGGCGCCTGGTCACGCACGCCGGCCCGGACTTCCTGGAGCGCTTCGTGGCCGACCGGAAGGGCGACGTGGCCGTCATCGCGGGCAACAACCGGCGCAAGACCGAATACCTGACCCGCGCGGTCGCGGCGGGCTTCCACACGCTCGCCGACAAGCCGATGGCCATCGACGCCGCCGGCTTCGAGGCGCTGCAGCGGGCGTTCGCGCTCGCGCGCGACAACGGCGTGCTGCTCTACGACATCATGACCGAGCGGCACGAGATCACGACGATGCTGCAGAAGGAGTTCTCGACGATCGCGGCGGTGTTCGGCGGGCTGCTGCGAGGCACCCGCGAGCGCCCGGCCGTGACCAAGGAGAGCGTCCACCACTTTTCCAAGACGGTCTCGGGCGCGCCGATCAAGCGCCCGGCGTGGTTCTTCGACACCGCGCAGCAGGGCGAGGGCCTGGTCGACATCACGACCCACCTCGTCGACCTCGTGCAGTGGGAATGCTTCCCCGAACAGGTGCTCGACCATCGCACGGACATCGCCATCGCGGGCGCCCGCCGCTGGCCGACCGCGATCACGCCGGCGCAGTTCGGTGAGGTGACCCGGCTCGACGCCTATCCCGCGTTCCTGCGCCCGGGCGTGCAGCCCGACGGCAGCCTGCACACCTACGCCAACGGCGAGATCGACTACGCGATCAGGGGCGTGCATGCCCGGGTGTCGGTGCGCTGGGATTTCGAGGCGCCGGCCGGCGGGGGCGACACCCATTTTTCGATCATGCGCGGGGCGAAGGCCGATCTGGTGATACGGCAGCGCGCCGCGGAGTCGTTTGCGCCGGTGCTCACCATCGAGCCGGCGGGGGACGCCGACATGGCCGCTTTCGAGCGCGACCTCCGGCAGGCGCTGCCCCGGGTCGAGGCGGCGTATCCCGGCATCGGCCTGCGGCGCAGCGATCGCGGATGGGAAGTGACGGTGCCGGCGTCGTATCACGTCGGCCACGAAGCCCATTTCGGCCAGGTCACCGAGCAGTTCCTGCGCTACGTCGCGCAGGGGAGGCTGCCGGCGTGGGAGGTGCCGAACATGCTCGCGAAGTACCGGACGACGACCGAGGCGCTCGCGCTGGCGCTGCGCTGACGGCCGCGCTCTCGCGTGAGCGCTGCGCCTACGAGCACTCGGCGTGGCGCTTCCTGCACGTGGAGAGCACTTCGTCCGGGTCGCGCTTCCACCAGTCGTTCGCCGAGAAGATCTCGACCTCGTGCGGCCCGCGGTAGCCGGCGGCCTCCATCCACGAGCGGATGAGCGGCAGGTCGATCACGCCGTCGCCCATCATCCCGCGGTCGAGCAGGAGGTCCGTCGTGGGGACGATCCAGTCGCTGATGTGATAGGCGAGTAGGCGCGACGGCGACGCCCCGCCGGCGCGCTCGATCTCCCGCTCGAGCCGCGGATCCCACCAGACGTGATAGACGTCCACGGCGATGCCGACGCCGGCGCCGAGCTCGTCGCACAGGTCGTTGGCATGCGCCATCGTGTTGACGCAGGCGCGCTCCGCCGCGTACATCGGGTGCAGCGGCTCGATCGCCAGCGGCATGCCGGAGGGCCGCGCATACTCGAGCAGCTCGCCGATCCCGTCGCGGATCATCTCGCGCGCCCCGGCGAGGTCCTTCGACACGATGCGGCCGGCGCCGTCCTTCGGCAGGCCGCCCACGACCAGCACGAGGCACGTCGCGCCCAGCGCCAGCGCCTCGTCGACGGCGCGGCGGTTGTCGTCCAGCGCGGCACGGCGGCCCGCCCGGTCGGGGGCCGGGAACATCCCGCCGCGGCAGTAGCCGGAGAGCTGCAGCCCGGCGTCGCGGATGCGCTTCGCGGACGTCTCGAGGCCGGCGGCGGCGACCTGGTCGCGCCACGGCGAGATCCACCGAATGCCGTGGCGCGCGCAGCCGTCCACGATCTGCGGCAGCGTCCACTGCCGGCGCACCGTCGCCGTGTTGAGCGAGAGCAGCGCGGTGTCAGGCATCGATGCCGTGGAGCGCGAGCAGCGCGCGCATGCGCGTGGACGCAAGCTCCGGATCGCCGATCAGCCCGGCCGCGTCGGCGAGGCGCACGATCTCGGCGAGATGCGCGATCGAGCGCGCGCCCTGCTGGCCGCCGACCATCGTGAAGTGCGACTGGTGGCCGTTGAGCCACGCCAGGAACACCACGCCGGTCTTGTAGAAGCGCGTCGGCGCGCGGAAGACATGGCGCGACAACGGCACCGTCGGCGCCAGGATCTCGTGGAACGCCGCGGTGTTGCCGGACGCAAGCTCGGCCAGCGCGGCGGATGCCGCCGGCGCGATCGCGTCGAAGATGCCGAGCAGCGCATCGCTGTGGCCCTGCGCGTCGCCCGCGATCAGCTCCGCGTAGTCGAAGTCGTCGCCGGTGTACATGCGCACGCCGGGTGCGAGCCGCCGGCGCATCGCGATCTCCTTGCCCTTGTCCAGCAGCGAGACCTTCACGCCGTCGATCTTCGCCGCATGCGCATTGACGATGCCGACCGCGATGTCCATCGCGCGATCGTGGTCCGGCGAGCCCCAGTAGCCCTCGAGCGCCGGGTCGAACATCCCGCCCAGCCAGTGCAGGATCACCGGCGCGCGCACCTGCGACAGGATGCGATCGTAGACGCGCTCGTAGTCGGCCGGGCCGCGGGCGACGCGGGCGAGCGCGCGGCTCGCCATCAGGATGATCCGCCCGCCCATCGCCTCGATCGCCGCGACCTGCTCCTCGTAGGCGCGGATCACGTCGTCGACGCCGCGCGCGTCCTCCGGCGCGAGATGATCGGTGCCGGCCCCGCTCGCGAGCAGCGCGCCCGGGACGTCGCGCGCGGCGTCGATCGAGCGCGCGATCAGCTCGCGCGACACGCGCCAGTCGAGGCCCATCCCGCGCTGCGCGGTGTCCATCGCCTCGGCGACGCCGAACCCGAGCGACCACAGGTGGCGGCGGTACGCGAGGGTCGCTTCCCAGTCGATCGTGGCATCGAGCCAGGGGTCGGCCGTGCGCAGGGGATCGGCGACCACGTGCGCTGCCGCGTAGGCGACACGGTTGAACGCCCGCGCGGGGCGCGGCGGGAACGCGCGCGCGGCACGCAGCGTGTAGCCGTGCAGCGTGCCGTCGGCCGCGGGAAGTTTCAGCGTCGGCATGAGTTCACTCCGGCAGCGGCGGGACGTCGATCCACCGCCGCTCCTTCCAGGATGCGAGCGCGCACTCGGCGAGCTGCACGCCTTTGGCGCCCTCGCGCAGCGTCCACTTGAACGGCGTGCCCGCGACGACGTGACGGATGAAGTGCTCCCACTGCGTCTTGAAGCCGTTGTCGCTGGCCGTCGTGTCCGGGACCTCCTGCCAGCCGGCGAGGAAATCGATCGGCTGCCGCAGGTCGGGATTCCACACCGGCTTCGGCGTGTTGACGCGCGACTGGGTCATGCAGCCGGTGAGCCCGGCGACCGCCGAGCCGTGCGTGCCGTCGACGTGGAACGTGACGAGGTCGTCGCGCCGCACGCGCGTGCACCAGCTGCTGTTGATCGTCGCCGACGACGCCGCCGTCGAGCTGGAACATCGCGTACGCGGCGTCGTCGGCGGTGGCGCGATACGCTGCCCGCGCTCGTCCCAGCGCTCGGGGATGTGGGTCGCGCCGAGGCAGCAGACGCTTTGCACCTCGCCGAACAGGTTGTCGAGGACGTAGCGCCAGTGGCACAGCATGTCGAGGACGATGCCGCCGCCGTCCTCCGCGCGGTAGTTCCACGACGGCCGCTGGGCCGGCTGCAGGTCGCCCTCGAACACCCAGTAGCCGAACTCCCCGCGCACCGACAGCATGCGGCCGAAGAAGCCCGCGTCGCGCAGCATCGCGAGCTTCAGCAGTCCCGGCAGGAACAGCTTGTCCTGCACCACGCCGTGCCTGACGCCGGCGCGCTCCGCCGCGCGCGCGAGGTCGAGCGCCGCGGCGAGGCTCGTCGCGACCGGCTTCTCGCAGTAGACGTGCTTGCCGGCGGCGATCGCGCGCTGCAGCAGCCCCGGCCGCGCCTGGGTCGTCGCCGCGTCGAAGAACACGGTGTCGGCGGGATCGGCCAGCGCGGCGTCGAGGTCGGTGCCGAAGCGCGCGATGCCGTGCGCCTGCGCGAGCGCGCGGACCTTTGCGGCGTTGCGGCCGATCAGGACCGGGTCGGGCATCACCCGAGTGCCGTCGGCGAGCGCGACGCCGCCCTGCGCGCGGATCGCCACGATCGAGCGCATGCAGGTGCTGGTTCATCCCCATCCGCCCGGTCACGCCGTTCATGATGATGCCGAGCCGTTGTTCTGCCATGGTCGGAAACTCCTATCCCGCGCCCCGGCTTCGCCCGCCGCCGAACAGCCGGCCGAAGCGCTCGCCGACGCCGGGGATCTTGAACGCTATCACGAGGACGATGGTGATCCACAGCGCGGCCGAGATCGGCCGCGTGAAGAACGGCGCGAGGTCGCCGTCGGAGAGCACCAGCCCGCGCCGGAATCCCTTCTCCATCAGGTCGCCCAGCACCATCCCGAGCACCAGCGGCGCCACCGGGTACCGGAGCCGCCGCAGCGCGTAGCCGAGAACGCCGAAGCCGAGCATCACCCAGACGTCGAACAGCCGCTGCGAGATCGCATACGAGCCGACGACGCACAGCACGAAGATGATCGGCAGGATGATCGGCTTCGGCACCATCAGCACCTTGATCAGCAGGCTGGTCAGCGTGAGCCCGTAGATCAGGATCCCGATCGTCGCGAACATCATCATCGCCACCACGTCGTAGACGAAGGTCGGCGCCTCGATCATGATCATCGGGCCGGGCCGCACGCCGTGGATCAGCATCGCGGCCATCAGCACCGCGGCCGGCGCCGACCCGGGCACGCCAAGCGTCAGCACGGGGATCACCGCGCCCGGCACGCACGCGTTGTCGCCGGTCTCCGCCGCCATCAGCCCGTCGATCGAGCCCTTGCCGAACTTCTCCTTCTCCTTGCTCACGCGCTTGGCCGCGGCATACGACGACCAGGCCGCGACGTCCTCGCCCACGCCGGGCAGGATGCCGATGAAGGTGCCGATCACGCCGGAGCGCAGGATCGTCCGCCAATATTGCGTGACGTCCCTCAGTTTCGGAATCACCGAGTCGAACGGGTTGATCTTCACCGGCACGGGCTTCTCGCGCACCGCCATCAGCAGCTCCGCGAAGCCGAAGGCGCCGACGAGCGCCGGCACCAGCTGGAAGCCGCCGGCGAGATCGCGGCTGCCGAAGGAGAAGCGATCGTAGGCGTAGATCGCCTCCTGGCCGATCGCCGCGGTGAAGATGCCGATGAGGCCGGCGATCCAGCCCTTGAGCGGGTCGTCGCCGGTCAGCGTGCCGGCGATGATCACGCCGAACAGCGCCAGCCAGAAGAATTCGTACGCGCCGAACTTGAGCGCGAGATCGCCGAGGATCGGCGTGAAGAGGGCGAGGAAGAACATCCCGATCAGCGTGCCCAGCACGGACCCGGAGGTCGCGATCCCCATCGCGCGGCCGGCGAGCCCCTGCTTCGCCAGCGCGTGCCCGTCGAGGCACGACGCCGCCGACGCGGGCGTGCCCGGGATGTTGAGCAGGATCGCCGAGCGCGAGCCGCCGTAGATCGCGCCGACGTACGTGCAGATCAGCACCAGCAGCGCCTGGTTCGACGGCATCTTGATCGTGAGCGTCGTCATCAGCGCGACGCCCATCGTGGCGGTGAGCCCGGGCAGCGCGCCGATGATGACGCCCACCAGCGACGACACCATGATCAGCGCGAGCGACAGCGGATCGCAGAAGCTCCAGATCGAGTGACCGAATGCGATGAGGCCGTCGAACACGGGTGGGCCCTGGGCGTCGCCGGCCGGTCAGGGCAGCCGCACGTAGAAGAGCTGCTCGAACGTCAGCGTGACGACGGCCGCGGTGAGCACGCCGCAGGCGAGCGCCACGCCGAAGCCGCGGGCCAGCGTGCCCTGCGCCCTGCGCTGCGCGCGCTGGAAGATGAACACGAACGCGGTCACGAACAGCGCGGTGCCGAGCCAGAACGGCAGTCCGCGGCCGACGAGCAGCAGCGCATAGACGAAGAACATCGCCGCCGCGAGCGCGAAGCTCGAGACGCGGCGCGTAGTCGGTCTCGTCGGCCTCCGCGGCGTCCCAGCCCATTCGCCGCGCACGGCGCCACGACCGCAGCACCAGGGCGCCGCCCAGCGCCGCCAGCAGCGCGCCGACGATGCCGGGCCACAGCCCGGGCGCCGTATGGAGCGTCGCGCCCTGCTGCGTCATCCGGTCCATCTGCCACGACAGCACGACGATGATGGCGCCCAGCGCCATCCAGACGACGCCGCCCTGCAGGTCGCGGCGCGGCGACGACGGAGGGTTCACGGTGGACACGGTGCGATGCGCCCGGCGCAGGGCACCCGCCTGCGCGGGCGCCGGCCCCTGCACGGCGTCCGGTTACGGCCGCGGAATGCCGAGCGTGTCCGGGGCGACCTTCGCCTTGCCGGTGTCGGCTGCGGCCCAGGCGTTGGCCTGGACCGCCGGGAAGGCCGCCTTCTGCGCGTCGGCGCCGGCGGACGGGGAGAACTGCGCGCCGCGGCTGGTCGCGTACTGCTTCAGCGCGGCGGAGTTGGCGATCTGCTCGGCCCAGACCTTCTCCATCGTCGCGATCACCTCGGGCGGCACGCCCTTCGGGATGAAGATGCCGAAGTAGTTGGCGGGCGCCTTGAAGCCGGGCACCGACTTGGTCAGCGGCTCGATGACGCCGTAGCCGTCGATCTCGACCGGCTTGTCGCCGACGACCGCCAGCGGGCGCAGCTTCTTGCCGCGGATCATCTCGGCCTGCTCGGCGGTCAGCTGCGTCGTCGCGTCGGTCTCGCCGGCAACCGTGGCGACGACGGCGGGATTGCCGCCGTCGTAGGTGACGTGCTTGTACTTGACGCCCGTCGCCTTGGCGATCGCTTCCATGGCGCTGTGGCCGCTGGAGTTGACGCCGGCGGTGGCGACGCTGATCGCGCCGGGCTTCGCCTTCATCGCGTCGATCAATTCGGTCGGCGTCTTGTACGGCGTATTCGGATTGACCGACAGCGTCGAAACGTTGGCGACGTTGAGGAACAGCGCCCAGTCGCCGATCTTCGTGTCGAGCATCCCGAGCACCGCGTACGTGCCGAGGTCCTGCGCGGCGCCGGCGGTCCAGGTGTAGCCGTCTTTCGGGGCTTCGAGCGCGTTCTTGGTGCCGATCGAGCCCGATGCGCCCGGCTGGTTGACGATGACGACCTTCTGCCCGAGCGCCTTCTCGATTTCCCCCGCGGTGACGCGCGTGACCTGATCCGTCGAGCCCCCGGCCGCCCACGGGACGATGATCGTGATCGGCTTCGTCGGCTTCCACGTCGCCTGCGCGTGCGCGGGCGGCGCGAGCAGGGCGAAGGCTGCGGCGGCCGCCGCCAGCGAGGTGCGCAGGTGGTGCTTCATCGATTCCTCCGGGTGTGCAGTGGGTGACGGGCGGTGCAGTTCGTGGTCGTCGCGCCGGGGCGACCCCGCAACGCGGGGATCGCCGGTCGACGACCCGGCTGGCAGTGCGGGATTATGCACTACCGACGAGGCTCCGCTCACGCGCAACCGCCATCCGCCGCGGTCGCGAGGGTATCGGGATTGGGCTTTCCCAATTGGCGTTGGATGCCCTATCCTTCACGGTGACCACTCCCGGACCGGCGTCGGAAACGAGATCGTTCCCGCGTCGCGGTACCGGACGGGTCGATGGCATGAGGTTCGAAGCAGCATTTTCGGAGCGTCGCGGCGCTCGACCGATGGCAGAGGAGATCGAGATGGCTAGGAGTTCGAACGTCAGAACCACCACCGGACGCGGCCGCCTTTTCGACAGCGTGCTGGACACCGTGGGCGACACGCCCTGCATCCGCGTCAACAATCTCGCGCCGGATCACGTGCGGATCTACGTCAAGGCCGAGGCCTTCAACCCGGCGTCGTCGGTGAAGGACCGGCTCGCGCTCAACATCATCGAGGCCGCGGAGCGCGACGGCACGCTCAAGCCCGGCCAGACGGTGGTGGAAGCGACCAGCGGCAACACCGGCATCGGTCTCGCCATGGTGTGCGCGCAGAAGGGCTATCCGCTGGTCGTGACGATGGCCGACAGCTTCTCGATCGAGCGGCGCAAGCTGATGCGCATGTTCGGCGCCAAGGTCGTGCTGACGCCGCGCGCGCAGAAGGGCCTCGGCATGTACCGGAAGGCCGTCGAGCTGGCGCAGGCGAACGGCTGGTTCCTCGCGCACCAGTTCGAGACCGAGGCCAACGCCGAGATCCACGAGGCCACCACGGCGCGCGAGATCGTCGGCGACTTCAAGGGCGAGCGCCTCGACTATTTCGTGACCGGCTACGGCACCGGCGGCACGGTGACCGGCGTCGCGCGCGTGCTTCGCCGCGAGCGTCCCGAGACGAAGATCATCCTGAGCGAGCCGGCGAACGCGCAGCTGATCGGCAGCGGCCACGCGCAGCAGCGCGACGCCGACGGCGCGCCGGCGCTCAGCCACCCCGCCTTCGAGCCGCACCCGATCCAGGGCTGGACGCCGGACTTCATCCCGCTCGTGCTGCAGGAAGCGATCGACAAGCGCTACTACGACCAGCTCATTCCGGTCGCCGGCGCCGACGGCATCAAGTGGGCGCGGGCGCTGGCGCAGAAGGAAGGCATCTTCACCGGCATCTCCGGCGGCTCGACGTTCGCCGTTTCGCTGCAGATCGCCGAGACGGCCGCGCCCGGCTCGGTCATCCTGTGCATGCTGCCCGACACCGGCGAGCGTTACCTGACCACGCCGCTGTTCGAAGGCATCGTCGACGACATGAACGAGGAAGAGCTCGCGATCTCGCGCTCGACGCCGGGATACCAGATCGGATGAGCGGCGAGGGCGCCCGGGCATGAGCCCCACTGCGCTTGCCGACGTAACGCTCGACGACAAGTACCTGCAGCAGGAAGGCCGGGTCTTCGTGTCCGGCAACCAGGTGCTGGTGCGCCTCGCGATCCAGCAGCGCCTGCGCGACGCCGCCGCGGGCCGGAACACCGCCGGCTACGTCTCGGGCTATCGCGGCTCGCCGCTCGGCCGCTTCGACATGGAGATGTGGGCGGCGGCGGACGTGCTCGAGGCGCACCACATCCACTTCCGCGCCGCGGTCAACGAGGACCTCGCGGCGACGGCGCTGTGGGGCAGCCAGTACGTCGGGTCGTTCGCCGGCGCGAAGTACGACGGCGTGTTCGGCATCTGGTACGGCAAGGGGCCGGGCGTCGACCGCTCGGGCGACGTCTTCCGCCACGCCAACAGCGCCGGCACCAGCGCGCTGGGCGGCGTGCTCGCGATCGCCGGCGACGACCACGGCGCCAAGTCGTCGACGATCACCAATTTCTCCGACCAGATCTTCACCGCGGTCGGCATGCCGCTGCTCTACCCGTCGAATGCGCAGGAGGTGCTCGAATTCGGCCTGCACGGCATCGCGATGAGCCGCTATTCCGGCTGCTGGGTCGGCATGAAGGTCGTCACCGACATCATCGAGGGCGGCGGCACGATCGACGTCGGGCTCGACCGGCCCGCGATCACGTTGCCCGATGCCGGCGCCGCTGCCGGCGCAGGCGCCCGGCGGCCGGAGCATCCGCCTGCACGACCCCGCCACTGTGCAGGAAGACCGCCTGTACAACCACAAGCTGCACGCGGCGATGGCCTACATCCGCGCCAACGGCCTCAACCGCGATCACGCACGATGCCGCCGCGCCGCGCGTCGGCGTGATCGCCGCGGGCAAGGCCTACCAGGACGTGCTGCAGGCGCTCTCCGAGCTGGGCCTGACCGGCGCGCGCTGCAGCGAGCTCGGGCTTGCGCGTGGCCAAGGTCGGCGTGGTCTGGCCGCTCGATCCGCAATTCGTGCGCGACTTCGCCGCGGGCCTCGACGTGATCCTGGTCGTCGAGGAGAAGCGCGCGCTGCTCGAGAACCAGCTGAAGAGCGCGCTCTACGATGCGCCGGCTGCGCGCAGGCCGCGCGTGGTCGGCAAGTTCGACGGCGCGAGCGAATGGGACGCGGAGCGCGGCGCGCGAGGTGCTTTCGCGCGTCGGCGAGCTCGCGCCGCCGCAGGTCGCCCGGGCGCTCGTCGACTGCCTGCGCGCGGTGGCGCCGGACTGCGGCCTGCAGCCGCTGCGTCGGGCACGGCGCCCGGCAGCGGCCGGCGTGCCGATCCGCCCGCCGACCTTCTGCTCGGGCTGCCCGCACAACCGCTCGACGCGCGTGCCCGGAAGGCTCGCGCGCGCTGGCCGGCATCGGCTGCCACACGATCGCGATGTTCCAGAACCCGGCGCAGACCGCGACCGTCTCGCACATGGGCGGCGAAGGCGCGATGTGGCTCGGGCAGCAGCCGTTCACCACGGAGAAGCACGTGTTCGCCAACATGGGCGACGGCACGTACTTCCACTCGGGCTTCCTCGCGATCCGGCAGGCGGTGGCGGCCAAGGTGCCGATCACCTACAAGCTGCTGGTCAACGGCTTCGTGTCGATGACCGGCGGGCAGCCGCGTCGACGGCGAGCTACGCTGGCGCGCATGGTCGCGCGAGCTCGCGGCCGAGGGCGTGCGCGAGATCGCGGTGGTCACCGACGACCCGGAGCGCATCCGCGCGCTCGGGCTGCCGCCCGGCGTGCCGATCCACCACCGCACCGAGCTCGACGCGGTGCAGACGCGCCTGCGCGAGTATCCCGGCGTCTCGGTGCTCTTCTACGACCAGCCGTGCGCGACCGAGCGGCGGCGCCTGCGCAAGCGCGGCAAGTGGGCCGACCCCGACCGGCGCACGTTCATCAACGCCGCCGTATGCGAGGGCTGCGGCGATTGCGGCAAGGCGTCGAACTGCCTGTCGATCGAGCCGCTCGAGACCCCGTTCGGCCGCAAGCGCCGGATCAACCAGGCGTCGTGCAACAAGGACTTCAGCTGCCTCGAAGGGTTCTGCCCGAGCTTCGTCACCGTGCACGGCGGCCGGCTGCGCAAGGCCGCGCGCCCCGGCCGCCGTCGGCGCGTCCGCCGCGGACCTGCCGCCGCTGCCCGAGCCGCGCGATCGCGCGGCCCGGCGCGGTCTACAGCATCCTGGTCACCGGCATCGGCGGCACCGGCGTCGTGACCATCGGCCAGATCGTCGGCATGGCGGCGCACCTGGACGGCCTCGCCGCGTCGATCCTCGACGTGACGGGGCTCGCGCAGAAGTACGGCGCGGTGATGTCGCACGTGCGGCTGGCGCGCCGATGCCGAGTGCGCTGCACGCGACGCGCATCGCGGCCGGCGAGGCCGACGCGATCATCGGCTGCGACCTCATCGTGACGGCCGGCGACGAGGCGCTCTCCCGCGCACGCTCGGGCCGCACGCGGGTCGCGCTGTCGCACCGACCTCACGCCCGACCGGCGATTTCGCGCGCAATCCGGACTGGCAGGCCGACCCGGGCGCGCTCGCTGCGCCGGATCGAGGAGCGCTGCGGCGCCGCCGCCGTCGACACGATCGAGTCGATACGCATCGCGAGCGTCGCTGCTGGGCGACCCGATCGCGGCCAACATGTTCATGCTGGGCCTCGCCTGGCAGCGCGGCTGGGTGCCGGTGTCGCGGGCGGCGATCGAGCGCGCGATCGAGCTGAACGGCGTGCAGGTGGAGTTCAACAGGACGTGCTTCCAGTGGGGCCGGCGCGCCGCGCACGATCGCGCGGCGGTCGAGAAGCGCGTCGGCGCCCGACCGCGAACGTGGTCAGCTTCTCGCCGCGCGAAACGGTGGAGCGGATCGTCGCGGCGCGCGTCGAATTCCTGACCGCGTACCGCGACGCGGCGTACGCGCAGCGCTACCGGGCGCTGGTGGCGCGGGTCATCGCGGCCGAGCGCGCCGCGGGCATGCGGCGACCGGTTCTCGCGCGCCGTGGCGCGCTGCCACTTCAAGCTGCTGGCGGTGAAGGACGAATGGGAAGTGGCGCGCCTCTATGCGTCGGCGGACTTCCGGCGCGAGCTGGAGGCGACCTTCGAGGGCGATTACACGCTGCGCTTCCATCTGGGCGCGTGGCCGTTCGCCCGCACCGACCCGGCCTCGGGCCTGCCGGTGAAGGGCGAGGCGGGCCCGTGGGTGCTGACGCGCCTTCGGCTGGATGGCGCGCCTGCGCCGCCTGCGCGGCACGTGGCTCGACCCGTTCCGCAACTCGCCGGAGCGGCAGCTCGATCGCCGGCTGCTCGCCGGCTACGAGGCCGACGTCGAGCGCCTGCTCGCCGGCCTCGACGCGGCCGGGCTACGAGCGCGCCGTCGCCATCGCATCGCTGCCCGACAGGATTCGCGGCTACGGCCACGTGCGCGCGGCGGCGGCGGAGGCCGTCGCGAAGGAGCGGGAAGATCTCCTGCGTGGCGCGATGCCCGCGGCGCGAGCGGCGTAGGCTGGCCCCGGGTCCCCGCTGGCGCCGGGACCCGGGCTACGCGAGCACGAGGCGGCGGTTGCGGACCGGGGTCAGCTCAGCCGCCGGTGGAAGAGCTCCAGCGCCGTCGCGTAGCACTGCAGCGCCAGCGCCGGATCGTAACGCGGCCCCTCGTCGCGCAGGAACGCATGCTGCGCGTTGACCTCGTGCCACGTGAAGTCCACACCTTTCGCCATCAGCGTGTCGTGGATCGTGCGCCGGCCTTCGACCGGCGCGTGCGGATCCTGCCGGCCCCAGAACATCATCAGCTCGCCCTTGATGTCGCCGGCGCTCGCGAGCGTGTCGTCGCCCGCCGGGCCGAGCGTGGCCGTGTGCAGGTCGGTGGCGTAGAAGCAGACGGTGGCGAGCACGTCCTGCTGCTTCGCGCCGGCGCGAAACGCGAGATGCCCGCCGATGCAGATGCCGAACGCGCCCAGGCGGCCGCTGCAGGCCGCGTGCGCGCGCAGGTGATCGAGCACCGCGCGCGCGTCGCCGTCGAGCGCGCTCGGCTCCTTCCGCGTCTTCAGCGCGTTGCCGCGGTCGGTGCCCGCCTGGTCGTAGGCGAGCACGCGTCCCGGCGGCTCGAACTCGTGATAGATCTCGGGCACGGCCACGAGGTAACCGTGCCCGGCGATCAGCGCCGCCATCCGCCGGATCGGCGCGGTGACCTGGAAGATCTCGGAGTACAGAAGGATGCCGGGATGGCGTCCGGGGGCCTTCGGCCGGAACAGGTGCGTGCGCATCGGCCCCGTCGGCGTAGACAGGTCGGCGAATTCGGCGTCGGCGAGGATCATGGTGGGTTGCTACTATATCGCCTCGGCATCCGCTTGGGATGATCGGGCGCGGTTGGCGCGCCGCGATTTCCGCAGCGCCGGCAACTGAAGGCACGATGGTGGTCACCGGTTCGACGAAGGACGCCACGGCGCGGACCGCACTGCGTTCGCCTGCGTCGTTCTCGGCGTTCCCGGCGGCCGCCTGCGCGCAGGCGATCCAGCGGCGTTTCGAGCAACGGGTGGCCCGTCGCTCCTTTCACTCGAAGCGGTTGGTCAGCGTGCCGATGCCCTCGATCGACACCGCGACGGTGCTTCCCGGCTTCATCGAGCCGACGCCGATCGACGTGCCGCAGGCGATGACGTCGCCCGGATCGAGCGTGATGTCCTGCGAGATCAGGCTCACGAGCTTCGCCGGCGGGAACACCATGTCCGCCACCGGATAATTCTGCCGCTCCTGATCGTTGAGCACCGTCCGGATGGAGAGCTTCATCGGATCGAGGCCGGTGGCCACCACGGGGCCGAAGACGCCGAACGTGTCGAAGCTCTTGGCGCGCGTCCATTGGACGAAGGTGCTGTCCCGGCCGAGGATATCCGCCGCCGTCACGTCGTTGATGCACGTGTAGCCGAAGATGTGGCGGTGCGCCTCGGACTCGGAGACGCCCCGGCAGGTCCTGCCGATCACGATCCCGAGTTCGCCCTCGTAGACCACCTTGCCGCTGTACGACCTCGGCATGCGGATGGTCTGGCCGGTCGCCAGGTACGAGCTGTTCGCCTTCATGAAATAGAGGGGCTCGGCCGGCACCGGGTTGCCGAGCTTGGCCGCGAGCGCGTGGAAGTTGTTCCACAGCGCGATCATCTTGCCGGCCACAGTCGGCGTCAGCACGACGGCCGCCTCGAGTCCGAGCGTCCTGCCGGACGGCTGGTTCGATCCGAACATGTCGCCTGAGTACACGTTGATGTGCGTGCCGTCGATCGTCCCGAAACCGGCACGCCGCGTTCGGCAAAGCGAATCCACTGCGTCATTCGACCCCCGCGATCCTGCGGCTACCAGGACTCCCTGCCGTGGCAGGAATTGGCGCAGCTGCGCGTCGACGCGTTCCAGCCGATGCTCGCGACCAGGTCCCGGGTGCCGTTGTTGTGCGTGGCCGAGTTTACCGTAGTCGAACTGTAGCCCGTGCCGTGGCAGGTGCTGCACGTGCGTGATCGATGCTCCCCGTGCTGGCCCGTATTCGGGGGCAGTGCATGGCAGCTGCCGCAGGTCGCCGTCGGCGTCGGCGTCGGCGCGATCGCCGCCAGCGCCGTCACGATCGCCTGCAGCTGGGCGGTCGACAGCGACGACAGCGATCCCATGCCCCCGGCATTGCCGGAAATGGCGTTGCGGATCCGCGTGAGCGTCGCGCCGCCCTTCGCCGACTTCGCGAGCGCCCCGTGACAGCTGGCGCAGTAGCTCGCGTAGAGCCCGGGGCCGTCCGTCACCGGCGGCGGCGCGGGCGGCGCCACCGACGCCAGTGCCGATGCGATGGCCTGCAGCTGCGTCGTCGAGAGCTTCGACAGGGGCCCCATGCCGCCGACGTTGCCGGAAATCGCATTGCGCATCCGCGTCAGGGTCGCGCCGCCCTTGGTCGATTTCGCGAGCGCGCCGTGACAGGACGCGCAGTAGGTCGCATAGAGCGCCGGACCGTCGGTGACCGCCGGCGGCGCGGGCGGCACCACCGGCGCCAGTGCCGACGCGATGGCCTGCAATTGCACGGTCGACAGCGTCGACAGGGGTCCCATGCCTCCGATGTTGCTGCCGACGGCACTCTGCATCCGCGCAAGGGTTGCGCCGCCCTTCGCCGACGTGGCGAGCGGCCCGTGGCAGGCCGCGCAGTTGGCGGCGTAGAGCGCCGGTCCGTCCGCCAGCGCCACCGGCGGCGGCACGGGCGGAGCGACCGCTGCGAGCGCCGACACGATGGCCTGCAGCTGCTCGTTCGACAGTGGCGACAGGGAGCCCATCCCACCGGCGTTGCCTGCTATGGCGGCCTGCATCCGGACCAGGGTTGCACCGCCCTTCGTGGAGCCGGCAAGCGCGCCGTGGCACGCGGAGCAGCTGGTCGCATAGAGCGCCGGGCCGTCCGCCGGCGGGGTCACCTGCGCCTCTACCGGCGACGAGCAGGCGGGAACCGGGCTCGCGAAAACCTGCCGCGTGATCGACTTCGAGACGGGAATGCCGTTGAACGTGTATGCGAGGGTGCCCGTGACGCCGTCGGTGAAGTCGAACCGCATCGTGCCGACCTTGGTGAGGTTGGCCGACGTGATGGGCACGAAGGGTTGCGCGTCGAAGGCGGGGCCGCGGGCGACGAAGAGGTCTCCCGGATACGTCCCGTCGGCCTGCCGCGAGCCCGACATCATCAGCCAGAGGTCGTCGCCCGCGAGATCGTAGGTCATCAGCAGCGCGAAGAGGGTGCTGTTCTGGTGGACGATGCTCACGCCCCAGCCGGACTCCTGCGGATTCCACCACAGGTCCTGGTAGTTGGTGAGGGCAGCCCGGCTGTCGGTCGTGGCGCTGCAGGTCGCCGCCGCCGTTCCGAAGACCTGCGGCACGATGTCCTTCGAGATCGCCACGCCGCCGTAGGTGTACGAAACGGTCGCGGTGCTCGCGGAGGTGAAGGTCAGCGACATCGTGCCGACCTTGTGGACGTTCGCGGACGTGATCGGCGTGAACGGCTGCGCGTTGAAGGCGGGACCGACGACCTGGTGAAGGTCGCCGGCGTAGGTCCGGCCGTCGGGTTGCGGCATGCCGGACATCTTGACCCACATCGGCGCGCCGTTCGCGTCGTAGGTGAACAACGTCGCGAACACGATGTCGCCCTGATGGTTGACGTTGATGCCCCAGCCCGATTCGGCGGGGTTCCACCACATCCCGGTGTAATTGAGCGACGAGGCCGGCGCTGCCGGCGCGAGTGCCGAGGCGACAGCCAGCAGCTGAACGTTGGACATCGTCGACAGGTAGCCCATGCCTCCGAGGTTTCCGGCAACGGCACTTTCTATCCTGGCAACGGTTGCCCCGCGCTTCTTCGAGCTTGCCAGCGCCCCGTGGCACGCGGCGCAGTTGGTGGCATAGAGCGCCGGGCCGTCTGCCGCCAGCGGCGGCGTTGGCGTTGGCGTTGGCGTTGGCGTTGGCGTTGGCGTTGGCGTTGGCGTTGGCGTTGGCGTTGGCGTTGGCGTTGGCGTTGGCGTTGGCGTTGGCGTTGGCGTTGGCGTTGGCGTTGGCGTTGGCGTTGGCGTTGGCGTTGGCGTTGGCGTTGGCGTTGGCGTTGGCGTTGGCGTTGGCGTTGGCGTTGGCGTTGGCGTTGGCGTTGGCGTTGGCGTTGGCGTTGGCGTTGGCGTTGGCGTTGGCGTTGGCGTTGGCGTTGGCGTTGGCGTTGGCGTTGGCGTTGGCGTTGGCGTTGGCGTTGGCGTTGGCGTTGGCGTTGGCGTTGGCGTTGGCGTTGGCGTTGGCGTTGGCGTTGGCGTTGGCGTTGGCGTTGGGTGGGTCGGTGTGGCGTTGGCGTTGGCGTTGGCGTTGGCGTTGGCGTTGGCGTTGGCGTTGGCGTTGGCGGCGGCGGCGCTACCGCGGCCAGTGCGGTTTCGATGGCCTGCAACTGGTCGATGGCCAGGGCTGACAGGTACCCCATGCCACCGACGTTGGCGGAGATGGCAGTCTGCATCCGGGCCACGGTCGCGCCGCCCTTTGTCGAGCCGGCCAATGCACCGTGGCAGGCGGCGCAGTTGGTCGCATAGAGCGACGCGCCATCCGGTGCGGTGTCGGTGTCGGTGTCGGTGTCGGTGTCGGTGTCGGTGTCGGTGTCGGTGTCGGTGTCGGTGTCGGTGGGTGCGGTGTCGGCGTCGGTGCGGTGTCGGTGTCGGGTCGGCGTCGGCTCGGTGACCGCAGCGGGCTTCGAATTCGGATCACCCGGTGCGGTGGCCGGCGAGGCGCTCAGCTCGGCGCCATTCGTGGCGCCGTCGCCGTCCGAATCGAGCGCGTCGAGGCCGGCATCGAACACCATGCCGTAGGCGAAGAATGCGCCGCCGAATGGATTCAGCGGGCCACCCGGACCGCCGTCGTGGCAGGCCACGCACTGCGGCAGGGAGATCGCCGCGTTCGGGTAGCGCGCGAACAACGCGTCCTGGAAAGACGGCGTGGCCAATGCAGCCACGCAGAAGCCCAATGCCGCCAACAGCGCGGCAATCGCGGGCAACATCGACTTCGGGTAACGCGCGAGCACTTCCGGATTCCCTGAGGTTCGCGGTCTACTCTACCAGTGCAACCTGAATCCAACCTGAATGCAACGCAAATTTCGATCGTGCCCGGCTGGACATCGCGTCCATGCCGACGGACGCCATACCCGAGAAAGCGGGTCAGGTATCCAGCGCCGCTGCCGGAATGAAGCCGCGGACCCGCGGCGCGGTCGGCGGCGAGCAACGATCGCGGCATCGGCGTGTCCCGGCGCGGGTTCTCGTGCGGGCCGGAGGCGCCAGAGGTGGTGCGCCACCTGCCCTCACACCGTCGGGACAGACCCCATCCGTCCCGGCCGCCAGGCGATGCGGCAGCCGTTCGGGAGTGTGGCAGACTATCGCCACCCGGCCCGTAGCCCGCCACGTCGGCGAGCGCCACGGGCATGATTGCCCCTATGAACCGAACCAGGTGTCTTTCCGGCATGTCGCACCAATGCGCCCGCCCCGCGCCGGACAAGCTCCAACGGGCGGCCGCGGACCGGGCACGGCGTGCAGCCGCGTCCGATCCCGCACACCTGCGGACGCGCTGCGAGTGAGGCGGCACGCGTGAATCAGGCCGAGGAGCCCGCCGGCGCCGCCGCCATGCCGGCGCCCCCCGTCGCGACGGCGCAGACCGCCGGCGGGGCCGCGCCCGAAAGTCCGGCGCCCCTGACCGGATCGGTCTTCAAGGCCGGCGAGATCAGGGGTGGGATCGCCAGCGCAGCAACCAGCTTCGCGCTGGCCGTTTCGCTGGGGCTGCTCGCGTTCGCACCGCTCGGGCCGAAGTATTTCGAGGTCGGCATCTACGCCGGCTTCGCGTCCGCGATCTATGGCCAGCTCGTGGCGGGGCTGCTGGGCGGCTCCGCGCACCCCGGCAGCGGGCCGCGCGCGTCGACGACGATGATCCTCGCGGCGCTGGTCGCGGTGCTCGCCGCCGACCCCGCGCTCGCGCCGTCGGACACGCAGGGACCCGGCCTCATCATTGCGATCGCCGGCGCCACCGTTCGTGCTGGCGGGGATCGCCCAGATCGTGCTGGGCGCGGTGGGCGCGGCCGACTCCGCGCGCTTCGTGCCGTACCCGTTCGTCGCGGGTTTCATGTGCGGCATCTCGGCGCTGGTCATCATCACGGAGCTCCCGGCGCTCGGGGGTTTCACGCGCGCCGACCTCGCGGCCGGGCCGGCGAGCGCCTGGCATGCGCTGCAGCCGGCGACGCTGTTCGTCGGCGTCGCCACCGCCGCGGTGATCTGGGCGATCGGCAAGCGGGTGAAGCTCACGCCAGCGCCGCTGCTGGGGCTCATCGCCGGAACGATCCTCTACTACGCGATCAAGTTCGCGCTGCCGGCGGCCAGCCTCGGGCCGGTCATCGGCGCGGAGCCGCACTGGCTTCCCGTCCCGACCGCGCTCCTCCCGCTTGCGGACTTGCCGTGGGCACCCATCGTGCCGCACCTCGACGTCATCGTGACGACCGCGGGCTGATCACCTTCATCGGCACGCTCGACGGGTTGTTCGCTGCGGTCGCCGTCGACAACGCCACCGACGGCCGCCATCGAACCAAGCGCGAAGTCGTCGCCCACGGCATCGCCAACGTCGTGTCCGGGCTGTGCGGCGGCGTGCCGGTCGTGCTTTCCAAGGACGTCGCGCTGGCGAGCTGGAATGCCGGCGGACGCACGCGCGCCACGACCATCATCTCGGCCACCGTCCTCCTGGTTGCCCTCATGTTCGGCGACGCGCTGATCTCCCGGATCCCGGTGACCGCGGTGGCCGGGCTGCTGGTGACGCTCGGCATCGCGCTCGTCGACAGCTGGACCAAGGGTCTCGCCGGCCGGCTGCGCCGCAAGGGCGCGCTGCGCGAGCAGGCGCTGCTGTGGAGCGTGGCGACGGTCTTGCTGGTCGCGACTCGCCGAGGTCGCCTTCGGATTCCGGCCGGCGATCGCCGTCGGGTTCCAGCTCTCGGGCCTGCTGTTCTACCTCGGCATGAACCGCTCGCTCGTGCGCAGCCTCGTCGACGGCACGGTGCGGCCGTCGCGGCGCGTGTGGGGCGGCGAGGATGCAGGAGCGCGTCAACGCGGCGCGCAAGCGCATCCGCGTGATCGAGCTGGAGGGCGCGCTCTTCTTTGGCAGCGCGGTGCGCCTGAGCGAGCGCGTCGAGCCGCTGGCCGGCCAGGTCGACGCGGTCATCCTCGACTTCCGCCGCGTCACCGTGATCGACGCGACCGGCGCGCTGCTGATCGAGAGCATCGCGCGCAGGCTCGGGGGACGGGGAACGATGGTGCTGCTCGCGGGCGTGACGCCGCAGGGCCGGCACGGCGCCACGCTCGCCGCGCACGACACGTTTCCGCGACGCGGACGCGCGACTGTGGTTCCGCGACACGGACCAGGCGATGGAATGGGCGGAGCGCGCCATCCTCGAGAAGCGCGGCCACGCCGACCCGCCGGCCGTGCCGCTCGCCGCGTTCCCGCTGCTCGAGGGCATCGGCGAGGCCGAGCTCGCGCGCATCGCGCACCACTTCGTCCGCCGGGAGATCAAGGGCGGCCACGTGCTGTTCCGCGAGAACGACCCCGGCGACTTCCTGTGCCTGCTCGCGAGCGGCGCGGTCGAGATCTCGATCGTCGTGCCGGGCGGCGCGCGCGCGCGCATCGTGACGATGGCCGAAGGATCGCTCTTCGGCGAAGCCGCGCTGCTCGACGGGCGCCCGCGCTCGGCGACCGCGCAGGCGGTCGGCGCCACGGTCGTCTACGAGTTCTCGCGCGACGCGCTGGACGAGATTGCGCGGACCGAGCCGGCAACCGCCATCCAGATGATGAAGAACCTCGCGAGGCTGCTGTCGATCCGGATGCGCGAGACCAACGAGATACTGCGCCAGCTCGAGGATTCGCGCGGATAGCGCCGGGGGACGATCAGTCCCGCGTGACGACCGGCGTGTCGGTGCGCCCGCCCCACTCGGCCCACGAGCCGTCGTAGACGGCGACATCGCGCCCGCCGGCGATTTCCGCCGCCAGCGCGATCACGCACGCCGACACGCCCGAGCCGCAGGTGCACACCAGCGAGCGGGCGTTGCCCGCGGCCTCGGCGATGCGCGACGTCAGCTCGGTCTGGCTGCGCAGGCGCGCGCCGTCCAGCAACTCGCCGAAGGGCAGGTTGACGGCCCCGGGCATGTGCCCGCCGCGCAGGCCCGGCCGCGGTTCCGGCTCGCGGCCGGCGAAGCGGCCGGCGCTGCGCGCATCGACCACGCGCGCATGCGGATCCGACAGGGCGCCGCGCACGCGGTCGAGATTGGCGATCCGCGCCGGCTGCAGCCGCGCCACGAAATCGCCGAAGACCGCCGGCGCAGCCGGTCCGGCCACCACGTCGCCGCCGGCGTCGCGCCAGGCCGGCAGGCCGCCGTCGAGGACGGCGACGGCGTCGTGTCCCATGACGCGGAACATCCACCACGCCCGCGGGCTCGCGAACATCCCGAGGCTGTCGTAGCACACGATCACGCTGTCGCGGCACACGCCCAGCGCGCGCACCTCGCGCTCGAAGACGTCGGGCGGCGGCAGCATGTGCGGCAGCGCCGATTGTGGATCGCGGATCCGCCGGTCGAAATCGAAATGCTGCGCGCCGGGAATGTGCGCGCCGAGAAACTCCGCTGCGCCGTCGCGCCCGGCGGCGGGCAAGTGCCAGCTGGCATCGAAGAGCACCAGCGAGGGGTCGCCTAGGTGCGCCCGCAGCCAGGCGACGCTGACCAGCGGCGATGCGATTCGCATATCAGGGCGCATGGGGGTCATCACGTGTCCTTTGTCAGCTACGCGAGCCGCGCCCGCGCGATGATCGTCTCGAAATCGGCGTTGCCCGGCAGGTTGCCGAACGCGCCGCCGCCGAAGCCGGCGCCGGCGAGCCGCGACGCGCAGAACGCCTGCGCGACGGAGGCGGGCGCGAAGCGCAGCAGCAGCGCGCCCTGCACCGCCAGCGCGATGCGCTGCGTCAGCAGCCGCGAAGCGCCCTCGGCGAGCGCCGGCCGGGCGAGTTCGTCCACGAGTCCGCTTGCGAACGCGTCGAACGCGGCATCGCGCCCGCGGGCCGGCTCGAGCTCGGCGGCGAGCGCCTCGACGCAGCGCGAGTCGCGCCCGATCGCGCGCAGCACGTCGAGGCACATCACGTTGCCCGAGCCTTCCCAGATCGAGTTGAGCGGCATCTGCCGGTAGATGCGCGCGAGCGGGCCGTCCTCGACGTAGCCGTTGCCGCCCAGCACCTCCATCGCCTCGCCGCCGACGGCCGGTCCGCGCTTGCAGATCCAGTACTTGGCAGCGGGCGTCAGGAGCCGCCGCAGCAGCGCCTGCCGCTCGTCGGCATCGCTGTCGAAGGCGCGCGCGAGGCGCAATGCCAGCGCAGTCGCGGCCTCGGCCTCCAGCGCGAGGTCGGCCAGCACGTTGCGCATCAGCGGCTGCTCCGACGAGCCGCCGGCCGAACGCGCTGCGGTGGTGCGCATGGTGCACCGCCTGCGCCACCGCGCCGCGGATCAGCCCCGCGGTGCCGAGCGCGCAGTCGAGCCGGCAGTACGTGCCCATCTCGAGGATGATCGGAATGCCCCGGCCCTCGTCGCCGACGAGCCACGCCCGCGCGCCGGCAGAACTCGACCTCCGAGCTCGCGTTGGACTTGTCGCCCAGCTTGTCCTTGAGGCGCTGGATGCGGATGCCGTTGACCTCGCCGTCGGGCGTGAAGCGCGGCAGGAAGAAGCACGACAGCCCGCCCGGAGCCTGCGCGAGGATCAGGAACGCGTCGCACATCGGCGCGGAGAAGAACCACTTGTGGCCGACGATCCGGTATTCGCGGTCGCCGACGGGCTCGGCGCGCGTCGTGTTGGCGCGCACGTCCGAGCCGCCCTGCTTCTCGGTCATGCCCATGCCGAGCGTCACGCCGCGCTTCTTCGCCGCCGGCAGGAAGCGCGGATCGTAGTCGCGCGAGTAGATGCGCGGCAGCCACTCGGCAGCGAGCGGCGCGTCGCGCACGATCGACGGCACCACCGCGTAGGTCATCGTGGTCGGGCACATCGTTCCCGCCTCGACCTGCGCGTACATCATGATGAACGCGGCGCGGCGGACGTGCGCGCCCGGCCCGGGCTCGGCCCAGGGCCCGGCCGACGCGCCGTGGCGCTTGAGGTAGGCCATCAGCTCGTGGTACGCCGGATGGAACTCGACCTCGTCGCGGCGGCGGCCTGCCGGTGTCGAAGAGCTTCAGCACCGGCGGCACCCGGTTGGCGGCCTCGCCCAGGGCGATCATCTCCGCGCTGCCGAGCTCGGCGCCGCGCGCGCGCAGCCAGGCGTCGCCGTCGCCGGCGCCCTCGCGCGCGACGCCTTCCCGCAGCGCCGGATCGCCGGCATAGAGGTTGCAGTTCTCGAGCCGCGGCACGTCGTTGAAGACCTCGTGCGTGGCAAAGCCGGCCGGTTGCGGCAGGTTCATCCGGTAGTCCTCGGTCATCGGTCGCGATATGGGATGATTCTACCTTCATCGATCGGAGGCACTCATGAGCGCATCCCTGAAAGACACGGTCGGCGCCGAGGAATGGCAGCTGCGCGTGCGATCTCGCCGCCTGCTACCGCCTCGTGGCGGCCTACGGCTGGAGCGACCTGATCTTCACCCACATCAGCGCGCGCATCCCGGGCCCGGAGCACCACTTCCTGATCAACCCGTACGGGCTGATGTTCGACGAGATCACCGCGTCGTCGCTGATCAAGGTGGACCAGCGCTGCAACAAGCTCTCCGAGTCGCCGTTCCCGGTCAATCCCGCGGGCTTCGTGATCCACAGCGCCGTGCATGAGGCGCGCGAGGACATCCAGTGCGTGCTGCACACGCACACCCGCGCCGGCGTGGCGGTGAGCGCGCAGAAAGGCGGCGTGCTGCCGATCTCGCAGCAGTCGACGTTCGTGCTCGCCTCGCTCGCCTACCACGACTACGAAGGCGTCGCGTTCCGCGACGAGGAGAAGCCGCGGCTGCAGGCCGACCTGGGCACGCGCAATTTCCTGATGCTGCGCAACCACGGCCTGCTGACGGTCGGCCGCACGATCGCCGACGCGTTCCTGTCGATGTACGTCTTCGAGAGCGCCTGCCAGATCCAGGTGAGCGCGCAGGCCGGCGGCGAGCTGACGCGGTGCACCCGCAGATCGTGGCCGGCGTGGCGCAGGCGATGAAGGTGCAGACCGACGGCCTGGGCGGCGCCTTCGTCTGGCCGTCGCTGCTGCGCAAGCTGGAACGCATCGACCCCGGCTACAAGGACTGACGGGCGACGGGAGAACGACCGCGTCGACGGCATGCGCGCCGTGCTCGGCCTCTTCGAGGGCGCGGTCACCGGCATGGCCGACGGCTACGGCCGCATGGCCGGCAAGCCGGCCGCGACGCTGCTGCACCTCGGGCCCGGGCCTCGCCAACGGGCTCGCCAACCTCCACAACGCGCGCCGCGCGGCGACGCCGATCGTCAACATCGTCGGCGACCACGCCACCTACCACGCGCAGTACGATGCGCCGCTCGCCTCCGACATCGCCGGCTTCGCGAGGCCGGTGTCGGCGCTGGGTGCACACCAGCACGCAGCGCGCTGCACCGTCGCCGCCGACGGCGCGCGCGCGGTGCAGGCGGCGCGCACGCGCGCCGGGCCAGGTCGCCACGCTGATCCTGCCCGCCGACACCGCCTGGAACGAGGCCGAGCGCGCGGCGCCCGCCGCTGCCCGTGCTCGCGCCGGCCGACGGTCGGCGAGCGACGCGATCGACGCCGCCGCCGCGGCTGCTCGCGCAACGGCAGGCGCACCGCGATCCTGATGCGCGGCGCGGCGCTGCGCGCGCGCGGGCCTCGAGGCCGCCGGCCGCATCGCCGCGGCGACCGGCGCGCGGCTGCTCTGCGACACCTTCGCGCCCCGCGCTCGAGCGCGGCGCCGGCCTCGTCGCGGTCGAGCGCATCCCGTACTTCGCCGAGCAGATCGTCGACTTCCTCGCCGGACGTCGAGCAGCTGATCCTGGTCGGCGCGAAGCCGCCGGTGTCGTTCTTCGCGTATCCCGACAAGCCGAGCTGGTGCACGCCGCGAGCGTGCGCGATCTCAGCTACCTCGCGCACCCGCACGAAGACGGCGTCGGCCGCGCTGCAGGCCCTGGCCGAAGCGCTGCACGCGCCCGGCGCGAGCCGCGCCGGTGCGCGTCGCCGCTCGAGAGGCCCGGCACGCCGGCCGGCGGCCTCAACCAGTTCAGCATCGGGCAGATCATCGGCGCGCTCCTGCCGGAGAACGCGATCGTCTCCGACGAAGCGGCCACGTCCGGCCTCGGCATCGCGTTCGCGGCCCGATCCCCCCCGGAGCCGCACATGGTGACTGCCCGCGCGCGTCTCGCACCGAAACCCGCCGTCATCGATCGGGCACTGGGGTCGACGGAGACCATCTACTGGCTCCTCGACCGGCTCTACTGCCTCAATTTCGTCGTCTACGCCGAGCTCGACGGCCTGCTGCCGCGCGCACGGCTGGACGCCGCGCTCGCCATCGTCCAGGACGAGAATCCGCTGCTGCGCGCGCGGATCGTCGTCGACGGCGGCCGCGCGTGGTTCAAGCCGGTCGCCGGGAGGCAGGCGCCGCTGCGCGCCGAGGTGCGCGCGATGCGCAACTGGCGCGGCGCGATCGAGCGCGAGCTGCAGCGTCCGTTCGCGCCGGAAGAAGCGCCGCTCGCGCGGTTCATCTGGTTCGCGGGAACCGGCGGCAAGGCCGTGGCGGCGATGGTCTTTCACCACGCCATCGCCGACGGACGGTCCGGCATCGCCGTGATGCTCGACGTGCTGCGCCGCGCGACGACGGATGCGTCGCCGCCGGCCCGCAAGCCCGCCAACGCGTCCTCGCAGAGCCTCGACGTCATCCGCGAGAAGGCGCCGATGCTCTCCGCGCTGCAGGGGGTGCGGTTCTGGCTGGCGAAGGGCAAGGACGCGCTGCACTTCGCGCAGCAGCTGCCGGGCTACGACATGAAGCCGAGCGGCGACACGCGCATCCGCATCATCGCGCTGACCGTGCCTGCGCGCACCTCGGCGCGGCTCGTCGAGCAGGCGCGCGCGCACGGCACGACCGTGCATGGGGCCCTGGGCGCGGCGCAGCTCCTCGCGATCAACGACCAGTTCGAGCGCCGCGCGCCGCGCGCGCTTGCGCTCAATTCGCTGGCGGACCTGCGCGGCGTGCTCAAGGGCGGCCTCACCGAAAACGACCTCGGCCTCTACATCACGACGCTGTGCACGGTGCACACGTTCAACGCGGTGAACGGGAAACCGGACTTCTGGGACCTCGCGCGGGAAGTGCGCGACCGGCTGGTCGGGATCATCGGCGCGGGCGACGCCAACCTCATCAACGGCGTCTACCCGGCCGATCCGCTGCTCGAGCCCGACGACACGGTGGCGCGGCTGGTGCAGCGGATCGTCGCGCTCGCTCCGCCGTCGACGATGCTGACCAACATCGGCAAGGTGAACGCCCCGGACCTCGGCGCGCGCGTGCGCATCCGCTCGCTCGCCTTCGCGGTGTCGCCGCCGGCCCAGCACCCGATCTGCGTGACCGCCGCCAGTTTCGCCGGGCGGATGCACGTGAACCTGCTCTACGACGAGCACAAGCTTCCCGCCTCACGGGCGAGCGCCATCGCCCTGCGCCTCATCGCGCACCTCGAGCACGCTGCAACGGTCGCCGCCGGCGCTGCGTGATGCGCGCTCGGCCGCGCACCGTCGGGACAGGGCAGGCCGCCGCCGGACGGCGGCCCGGCGCCGCGCTGTCGCGCCGGCCGCACCGCGCAGCGCTGGCCGCGTGCCTGCTCGCGCTCGGCGCATTTGCCGCGGGCGCACCGTCGCCGGCCGCGGCGGCCGCCGATCCCGAACAAGATCCTGCGCCTCACGTCGGTCGACATCGAGACCTTCGACCCGCAGCAGTTCACCGACAATCCGTCGTACATGGTCTTCTCGGCGATCTTCGAGGGCCTGTACGAATACGACGCGCTCGCCTCTCCGCCGAAGCTCACGGCGGTCACGGCAGCCGGACCGCCGGTGATCACCGACGGGGGCCGGACGTGGACGATCCGCCTCACGCCGGGCATCCATTTCACCGACGACCCCGCGTTCGGCGGCAAGCCGCGCGAGCTCGTCGCCGAGGACTACGTATATTCGCTGAAGCGCTGGCTCGATCCCAACCTGCGCCGCGGCGGCGCGCCGCTCACCGCCGATCTCCTGGTCGGCGCGCGGGCCGCGGTGGACGCGGCGAGCCGCCCGGGCGCGAAGTTCGACTACGACCGGCCGATCGAGGGCCTGCGCGCGCTCGACCGCCACACGCTGCAGCTGCGGCTCACCGAGCCGAACTACCCGGTGATCCAGGACAACCTGATCCGCGGCGCCGTGGCCCGCGAAGTGGTGGAGGCGGCCGGCGGCGACATCCGTGCCCGGCCCGTGGGCACCGGCCCCTATCGCCTGCGCGAGTGGCGGCGCGGCTCGCGCATCGTGCTCGAGGCGAATCCCGGCTACCGGACGCTGCGCTTCCCGGGCAGCGCCGATCCGGCGCACGCCGCGCTCGTGCGCAGCATGCAGGGCAAGGCGCTGCCGCAGGTGGGGGTCGTCGAGATCAGCATCATCGAGGAGGACACGACGCGCCTGCTCGAGTTCGAGCGCGGCAACCTCGACTACATCGAGGTCCGCGGCGAGCCCGCCACGCGGCTGCTCGCCCAGGGCAGGGTCAAGCCGGAGATCGCCGCCCGCGGCGTCACGCGCCATGCCTTCCACGAGCCCTTCCTGTTCGCGTTCCACTTCAACGTCGCCGATCCGGTGCTGGGCGGCATGGGCAGCGAGCGCGTCGCGTTGCGGCGGGCGATCGCGCTGGCGCTCGACATGGCGACGCTGGTCGACGTCGTCTACGCCGGACAGGGGACGCCCGCCAATCAGATCGTGCCCCCCGGCGTGGGCGGCCACGATGCGGCACTGCCCGCGAAGCCGCTCTACGATCCCGCCGCAGCGAAGGCGCTGCTCGACCGCTTCGGCTACGGCAAGCGCGACGCCAGGGGCTTCCGCCTCGCCCCCGACGGCGCGCCGCTGGTCGTCACCTTCACGCTGCGCTCGGGCGCGGTGTCGCGCGAGATCCAGACGCTCGTCAAGCGCAACCTGGACGCAGTAGGGCTGCAGACGGAGTTTCACGTCACGCCGTTCCAGGATGCGATCAAGGAGTTGATTGCGGGCAGGTACCAGATCTTCTTCAGCGGCTTCGGCGGCAGTGCTTCGGGCTACCCGCAGCTCAGCCAGCTGTGGAGCAAGTCGCCGCCGAACATCAATCACAGCCGCTTCGCGCTGCCCGAGTACGACGCCGCGTTCGCGCAGTTCGTGGGCAGCCCGGAACCCGCCGTGCAGATCGCGGCCGCGCGCCGGATGTCGGAGATCGCGCGGGCCTACATGCCGATGCTGCCGGCGGTCTTCCGCGTCGAATCGAACTTCGTGCAGCCGTGGGTGCAGGGCTTCAGCCCGCCGATCTTCCATCCTTACTGGAAGTATCTCGACATCGACCTCGCGAGGCGGCGCCAGGCGACGGGGAGGTGACATGTTCGAATCCGTGCAGAAACGCGCGGCGGCCTTTGCCCGCGACGGCCTCAGGGTGCGCCGCCTCGTCGCCAGCTGCAGGAAGCTCCTGTCGGAGCGCGGCGAGGCGGCCGGCGTCTCGCTCGCCAGGACCACGCTCACTGCTCTACGGCGAGCTCGACCGCAACGAGCAGGCGCGCTTCTTCGCGCCCTGCTCGCCGAATTCTCGCCGGACCCCAAGGCAGGTACTCGCCGCGGCGCAAGCCTACGCGGCGGAAGCCTCGGCCGCCAACCTGTCGCGCCTGTTCGCCGTCACCGAGCCGCCGCGCCAGGAGCTGCTGCGGCGCCTCAACCGGGCGCCCGGGGGCACCGCGACGATCCTGCGCATGCGCGAGCGGCTGCTCGAAGAGAAGCGCAGCCAGCGCGAGCTCGACGCCGTCGACGCGGACCTGCGCCACCTGCTCTCGTCGTGGTTCAACCCGGGCTTCCTGCAGATCGTCCGCGTGGACTGGCGCACGCCCGCGTACCTGCTCGAGCAGATCATCGCCCACGAGGCGGTGCACGAGATCCAGGGCTGGAACGACCTGCGCCGGCGCCTGGATGCCGACGGCCGCTGCTTCGCCTTCTTCCACCCCGCGCTCCCCGACGAGCCGCTGATCTTCGTCGAGGTGGCGCTGGCGGACCGGATGGCGGACAAGGTGCCGCCGCTGCTCGACACGCAGTCCGCGTCGAGCGATCCGAGTCGCGCGACGACCGCGGTCTTCTACTCGATCAGCAACTGCCAGCCCGGGCTGCGCGGGATTTCGCTCGGCAACTTCCTGATCAAGCAGGTCGTCGACGTGCTGTCGCGCGAGCTGCCGCGACTCAAGGTGTTCTGCACGCTGTCGCCGATTCCCGGATTCGCCGCTTGGCTCGGGCCGCTGCTCGCCACACCGGATGCCCCGCGGCCGGAACCGCTGGCGCAGGCGCTGAAGGCCGTCGCGCAGGGATTGGGCGCCGACTCGCGAAGATCGCCGGCGACCCCAAGACCGCCGCGCAGCGCCTCGCGCCGCTGAAGGAGCCGCTGCTGCTGCTGTGCGCGGCCTACCTGCTGCAGCGCGGCGACGGCAGCGAGGCCGCGCAGGACCCCGTGGCCCGGTTCCATCTCAACAACGGCGCGTGGCTGGAGCGCATCAACTGGTCGGCGGACGTCTCGAAGAAAGGGCTGCGCGAGTCGTTGGGCATGATGGTGAATTACCTGTACGTGCCGCGGCAGATCGCAGGCAACCACGAGAAATTCGTCCGCGGCGAGGTCGCCGCCTCGCGCCGCGTGCGCGCGCTGCTGCCGGGGCACGGCCGTGTTCGCGAGAGGAAACGCCCCGACGCCGGCCGGGTGATGCGGTCGATGCGGGTGCGTCGTAGCCCGGCCGTTGAGCAGCATCGCTGCTCACCATGTCCGCGCCCGCCATCGAGAACGGCCCGGGCCCGCAGTGCACCTGGTCCGTGTCCTCGTGCGCAACGACCGGGACGATCTCGCCACGCGCAGCTCGGCATGGTTGCAGCCACGGGTTGTCCTCGCGGCGGCGCCACCCGGGCTCGTGGGCTCTCCGCCGGGCCATAGGCGCCTGGCGGGTGTCGCTCATCGCCGCACCCGGCATGTTGAAGAACATCGTGCCGAAGCGCGCGAACGCCCGCTCATAGGGTCCGCGCAGATCGTCGGTCTGCGCATCGGCGACGAAGAACGACGCGTTTTCGATGCTCGGCTTCGGCTGCTCTCGCGACGCGAGCTCTTCGATGAAGTTTGCTCGTCGCAATCGACGCCGACCGCCCCGCCTTCGCGGGCCGACGAGCCCTGCGATGCGCCGCGTGCTGTCGCCGAAGCCGCTGCCGACGTCGAGCACGCCGCCCCCTCCGAGTAGCAGGTGGCGCGCGAGCGCCTCGTCGCTGTGTCCGGCGAGGCCGGCCACCAGCAGATGCTTGAAGCTGCAGAACTTGTCCCTGGGTCGCGACGAGCTCGAGCGCGACCAGCAGCGCGCCGGAGCCACCTGCTCGCCTTCGCGCACGTGCACGGCGGCGACCGTCGCGTCGGCCTGCGCGCTGACCCAGGTTTCCATCTTCATCGCCTCGATGCACACGAGGCGCTGGCCCGGCGCGACGCGCTCGCCCGCGCGCACCAGCACCTGCGCGACGGACCCCGCCAACGGCGCCCGCGCGCGCTGCGCGTCGACCCCCGCGTCGTGCTGGGGCAATGCCGACGGCTCGCGGAACACGAAACTTGCCGCGTCGCCGGCGAAATGCAATTCCCCGTCGCGCATGAGCGCCACCGCGCGCCGCCGCACGCCGTCCTGTTCGTAATGCAGATCGCCCGCGGCGAAGCGCAGGATGCGCACGTCGTGGACCTCCCCCTCGTCGGTGACGCGGGCGCGGCCGTCGCGGCCGACCTGCACGCGCAGCGCGCGCTGCTCCCCGGCGCAGTCGAGACGCAGGTCGAAGCTGGCCACGCTGTCGGCGCGCCACCCGGGGCCGCCGTGCAGCGCGAACGCCGCGGCGGCGACCCGCCAGGCGCCGCGATCCGGCCGCGGCCGCTGCAGCAGCGGCTCGCCGCGCGCCGACCACTCCTCGATCAGCGTCGTCGTCATCGACCCGGCGCGGAAGCTCGCGTGGTCGACGAGATCGGCGAGGAAGCGGCCGTTGTTGGGGAGGCCGAGCAGCGGGGCGCGGACGAGCGCCGCGCGCAGGCGCCGGATCGCGTCGTCGCGGTCGCGGCCGTGGACGATCACCTTCGCCACCATCGCGTCGTAGAACGGCGAGACGACGCTGCCCTCGGCGATGCCGTGGTCGATGCGCACGCCCGGCTCCGCCGTCGCGGCGTCCGGCCGCCACCAGCGCACGGTGCCCGTCTGCGGCGCGAAATCCGCATAGGGGTCTTCGGCGTACAGGCGCGCCTCGATCGCGTGCCCGCTGCAGGCGGACATCCTGCTGCAGGCCGGGAAGCATCGCGGTCAGCGGCTCGCCGGCCGCCACGCGCAGTTGCCACAGCGACGAGGTCGAAGCCGGTCACCATCTCGGTCACCGGATGCTCGACCTGCAGCCGCGTGTTCATCTCGAGGAAATAGTGCGCGCCGCCCGCGTCGAGCACGAACTCCACCGTGCCGGCGCCGCGATAGCCCGCCGCGCAGCGCGGCGGCCACGGCGTCGCGGCCCATCGCGGCGCGCATCGCGGCATCGACCACCGGCGACGGCGACTCCTCGATGACCTTCTGCCGCCGCCGCTGCGCCGTGCAGTCGCGCTCGCCCAGGTGCATCGCGTTGCCGTGGGCGTCGGCGAACACCTGGATCTCGACGTGGCGGGCGCCGACGATCAGCCGTTCAGCATCAGCGCGTCGTCGCCGAACGCGCCTTTTGCCTCCCTGCGCGCGCCGGCCAGCGCCGCCGCGAGCGCTTCGCTGGTCGTGCACGACCCGCATGCCGCGCCCGCCGCCGCCCGCCACCGCCTTGACCAGCAGCGGAAAGCCGAGCGCGCGCGCCTCGAGTGTGAGCCGCGCGTCGTCGGGCGCCTCGCCGAGGTACCCGGGCACGCAGGGGACGCCGGCGGCCAGCATGCGCTTCTTGGCGAGCGCCTTGTCGCCCATCGCCGCGATGACCTCCGGCGGCGGCCCGATGAACACGAGGCCCGCGTCGCAGGCACGCCTGCGCGAACGCGGCGTTCTCGCGAGGAAGCCGTACCCGGGATGCACGGCGTCGGCGCCGGTCGCGCGCGCCGCCGCGATCAGCGCATCGACGCGCAGGTACGACTCGGCCGCCGGCGACGCGCCGATGCGCACCGCCTCGTCGGCCATCTGCACGTGCGGCGCGTCGTCGTCCGCATCGCTGTAGACGGCGACCGTGCGGTAGCCGGCCGCGCGCGCGGTGCGGATCACGCGGCAGGCGATCTCGCCGCGGTTCGCGACCAGGATCTTGCCGAAGCTCACGGCGCCTTGCCGGGCAGCGTGCCCTCGAGCTTGCAGATGATGCCGAGCATGACCTCGTCGGCGCCGCCGCCGATGGAGATGAGGCGGCTGTCGCGGTAGGACTGCGGAGATCGGGTTGTCGAACGTGTAGCCCATGCCGCCCCAGTACTGCAGGCAGGCGTCGGACACCTCGCGCGACAGCCGGCCGGCTCTTCAGCTTGGCCATCGACGCGAGCCGCGTGACGTCCTTGCCCTCGACGTACATCTCGACGGCGCGGTAGATCAGCGCGCGCAGCGCCTCGACCTCGGTGCGCAGCTCGGCCAGGCGGAAATGCACGACCTGGTTGTCGAGGATGCTCTGCCCGAAGGCCTTGCGCTGCCGCGTGTACTCGATCGTCTGGTCGATCAGCCGGTCGAGCGAGCGCAGCGCGCCGGCGGCGCCGTAGAGCCGCTCCTCCTGGAACTGCAGCATCTGGTAGGTGAAGCCCATGCCCTCGGCGCCGATCAGGTTGCGCTGCGGCACGCGCACGTCGTCGAAGAAGAGCTGCGCCGTGTCCGACGAGCGCATGCCGATCTTGCGGATCTTCTGCTTGCTGATGCCCGGCGCGTCCATCGGCACGACGATGAGCGACTTGTTGCGGTGCGGCGCGCCCTCGGAGGTGTTGGCGAGCAGGCAGCACCAGTCCGCCTTGAGGCCGTTGGTGATCCACATCTTCGAGCCGTTGATCACGTAGTCGCCGCCGTCCTTGCGCGCGGCGGTCTTCATGGCGGCGACGTCGGAGCCGCCGGAGACTTCGCTCACGCCGAGGCAGCCCACGAGGTCGCCGGCGATCGACGGGGCGAGGTACTCGCGCCGCAGCGCGTCGCTGCCGAAGCGCGCCAGCGCCGGCGTGCACATGTCGGTCTGCACGCCGATGGCCATCGGCACGCCGCCGCAGTTGCACTCGCCCAGCGCCTCCGCCATCGACCATCGAATAGCTGAAGTCGAGCCCCATGCCGCCGTACTCGGCCGGGTACTTGAGGCCGAGCAGGCCCAGGTCGCCCAGCTTCTTGAAGACGTCGTGGGTCGGGAATTCCTCCGCCGCCTCCCACTCGGCCACGTGCGGGTTGATCTCCTTCGCCACGAACTTGCGCACGGTGTCGGCGATCTGCTCGTGCTGCTGGGTGAGCTTCATGGCATTGGTCTCGCTGTCTGGAAGGTGGTCGGTCCGGCGGCGCTACATCCGCGCCACGCCGAAGGTGTTGGGTCGCAGCCGCGGGCCTCGGCTTCGCGCGCGATCGCGAGGCACAGGCCGAGGATGCGGCGCGTGTCGCGCGGGTCGATGATGCCGTCGTCCCACAGCCGCGCGGTGGCGAAGAGCGCCGCCGCCTCGCTGTCGAGCTTCTGCGCGCAGCCCGTCGGACATCGCCTTCAGGCGCGCGTCGTCGGCCGGCATGCCGGCGCGCGCGAGCTTGCCGCGGCCGACGATGTTCATCACCTCGGCCGCCTGCGCGCCGCCCATCACCGCGGTGCGCGCCGACGGCCACGCGAAGATGAAGCGCGGATCGAAGCCGCGGCCGCACATGCCGTAGTTGCCGGCGCCGAACGAGCCGCCCAGCACGAACGTGAACTTGCGGCACCCGCGCGTTGGCCACCGCCTGGATCATCTTCGAGCCGTGCTTGATCGCGCCGCCGCGCTCGGCCGCCGAGCCGACCATGTAGCCGGTGGTGTTCTGCAGGAACACGAGCGGCGTGCCGCTCTGGTCGGCGAGCTGGATGAACTGCGCCGCCTTGGTCGAGCCGGTCGGCTGGATCGGCCCGTTGTTGCCGAGGATGGCCACCCGGTGGCCGTGACCTGCGCGTGCCCGCAGACCGTCTCGCTGCCGTAGCTCGCCTTGAACTCGAGGAATTCGGAGCCGTCGGCGAGGCGCGCGATCACCTCGCGCACGTCGTAGGGCTCGCGGTCGTCGGCGGGCACGATGCCCATCAGCTCCTGCTCGTCGTAGCAGCGGCGGCGCGCACTCGCGCGGCGCCGGCGACCGTGTCCCACTCCAGCAGCGCGAGGAGCTCGCGCGCGAGCGCGAGCGCGTGGGCGTCGTTCTCGGCAGAGGTATTCGCCGAGGCCGGTGATCTCGGCGTGCGTCTGCGCGCCGCCCAGCTCCTCCTCGGTCGCGTCCTCGCCGATCGCGGCCTTGACCAGCGGCGGGCCGGCCAGGAAGATGCTCGAACGGCCGCGCACCAGGATCACGTAGTCGGCGAGGCCGGGCAGGTAGGCGCCGCCGGCCGTCGAGGCGCCGTGCACCACCGCGATCTGCGGAATGCCCGCGGCCGAGAGCCGCGCCTGGTTGGCGAAGCGTGCGCCCGCCCTCGATGAAGATCTCGCTCTGGTAGAGGAGGTTGGCGCCGCCGGACTCGACCAGATGGACCATCGGCAGCTTGTTCTCGCGCGCGATCTCCTGCGCGCGCAGCGCCTTTTTGAGCCCCATCGGCGCGACGGTGCCGCCCTTGACCGCGCTGTCGCTCGCCGAGACGACGCAGCGCTTGCCGGCGACCACGCCGATGCCGACGATGGAGCCGCCGCCCGTGCACGGCCTTCTTCCCGTCGTCGTCGTGCATGCCGAGCCCGGCGAGGCGCGAGAGCTCGATGAACGTCGAGCCGCGATCGATCAGGCGCGCCACGCGCTCGCGCGGCAGCAGCGCGCCGCGCTCCTCGAAGCGCGCGCGCTTGCTCTCGGACTCGGCGATGACGCGCTGCTCGAGCGCCTGCACCTCCGCCAGGCGCTCGTGCATGCGCTGCGCGTTGCGGGCGAAGGATTCCCCGTTCGGATGGAGCAGGGAGCGCAGGATCGGCATCAGCGCCCGGCCTCGTCGTCGCGCAGCACGGCCGGCAGCACCGCGCGGTGAAAGCCGTCGTAGGGCGCCGACCGGGCGTGGTCCGGCGCGGGCAGCAGCGCGCTCGCCAGCGGCGCCCCGCCGTCGATGCGCAGCGACGACGCCGGTGATGAAGGCCGCGCCCGGGGACAGCAGGAAGCAGATCGCGGCGCTGACCTCGGCCTCCATGCCGAGGCGGCGCAGCGGCACGTGCTTCTGCAGCTGCCGGATCAGCGGCTTCATCGCGTCGCCGTAGGTGTCCATGCCGCTGGTCGCGATCCAGCCGGGCGCGACCGCGTTGACGCGCACGCCGTGCGCCGCCCATTCGACCGCCGCCGTCATCGTGAGGTTGGCCATCCCCGCGCGCGCCGCGCCCGAGTGGCCCATGCCGGGCATGCCGTTGCGCATGTCGGCGGTCATGTTGACGATGGCGCCGCCGTGGCGCTGCATCGACTGCAGGAAGACCTCGCGCGCCATCAGGAAGCCGCCGGTCAGGTTGTTCGCCACCACGGTCTCGAAGCCGCGCTTGGAGATGCCCTGCAGCGGCGCGGGGAACTGGCCGCCGGCGTTGTTGACGAGGCCGTGGATGCGGCCGTGCGCGGCGACGATCTCGGCCACCGCCGCCTTGACGGCATCCTCGTCGCGGATGTCGAACGCGCGCGTGACGGCGCTGCCGCCGTCGGCGCGGATCTCGGCCGCCACGGCCTCGAGCTTGTCGGCGGTGCGCCCGGAGAGAACGACGGTCGCGCCGAGCGAGGCCAGCTCGTGGGCCACGCAGCGGCCGATGCCGCTGCCGCCGCCGGTGACCCAGTGGACCTCCCCGGCGAAGAGCCCGGGGCGCAGCACGCTGCGGTAGCGCGCCGGCGAGGCGGCGCGGGAAGGAAGTTCGTCGTTCATCGGGAGGCCGGGGAGCGCTGCGACGCCGGCGGCGCCGGCGCGGACTGGACCATCCCCTCGATTAGAAGTCAGCGCCGCGGCGGCGTCAACCGGTATCGAATTGCCGGCATCGAATTGCCTGCCGCCGGTTGACCGGCCTGCCCCGAGCCGGAATACTCGCGGCTCTCCCCGCACGAGCGCGAACCCCGGCAGCGACGACGCATGAAACCCCATCCGCACCAGCGCGACCAGTATTTCGATTACTCCGGCGTCATCGTCACGCTGCACGACATGGACATCTACGGTCACCTCAACAACAACCTGCACCACCAGTACTTCGACAACGCCGTCAACCGCTACCTGTCCCACCGGGGCGGGCTCGCCATGCGCAGCAGCGCCGTCATCGGGCTCATCGTCAACTCCGGCTGCGACTATTTCCGGGAGGTGGGCTGGCCCGAGGTCGAGCGGCTCGACGTGGGCATCCGCGTCAACCGCCTGGGCAGTAGCTCCGTCCAGTACGCGGGCGCGCTGTTCATTCCGGGCGACGACACGGCGATCGCGCAGGGCCACCTCACGCACGTGTGGATCGACCGCGTCACGCGCAAGCCCGTGGCGATACCGGATACGATCAGGGCGGCGATGGAGAAAATCGTGTTCCACGCGCATTGAATCGCCCCGGCATGATCCATCGAATCCAAGTTCATCGGTTGGCGGCGACGGCGATTGCGCTCCTCGCGGTCGGCGCCGTTGTCGCCGATCCTCCGCCGACGCCTTCCAGGCCCGTCGTGGACACGTATCACGGAGTCGAGGTCAGCGACCCCTATCGCTGGATGGAGGACAGCAAGTCCGCCGAGTTCCAGGCGTGGCTGCAGGGGCAGAACGTGTACACCGAGGAAACGCTGGCGAAGATTGAAGGCCGCGCCCGCCTGCGCGCCCGCGTGCTCGAGCTCGCGCAGCAAAGCCCGACCGCCCGCGAGCTGGAGCCGAACGGCGACCTGCTCTTCTACCTCGCCAGCGAGCCGGGACATCGTGGGCGGCGGCTGGTCGTGGAGAACCGCCGCAGCGGCGAACGGCGCGTGCTCGTCGACCCGGCTGCGCTGGAGCGCGACGGCAAGCCCGTGGCCGTCGACTGGTTCAAGGCGTCGCCGGATGGAAGCAAGGTTGCGCTGGGATTGTCCGAAGGCGGCTCCGAGGACAGCACGCTGCGCGTCCTCGACGTGCGCACGGGAGCGTGGCTCGCCGAGCGGATCGACCGGACGGGGATCAACGGGGCGTGGACGATCGTGTGGCTGCCGGACAATCGCCGCTTCTTCTACGAGCGCACGCCCGAAGGCGAGCGTTACGACAAGTCGCGCCTCTACCTGCACGAGCTGGGCCGCGATCCGGCCCGGGATCCGCCGCTGTGGGGCTATGGCCTGCATCCGGAGATCCGCATCGATGGCCACGACTACACGTATCTGCGCACCGCCCCCGGTTCCGAGCATGTGGTCGCCGTCGTCGTGCCCGGTGTGGCCAACGAGCGCCGCTTCTACAGCGCGCGCCTCGCGGACCTGGTGGCGGGCAAAGCCCGCTGGCGCCTGCTCGCGGGCGGCGAGGCGCAGTGGTTCCGCGGCTATCTCCACGGCAACGATCTCTATGTGCTCGAGCCACGACGCGGCGCCGCGCAACAAGCTGCTGCGCGTCGATCTTTCGCGGCCCGGCAGCGAGCCCGAAGTGGCGCTGCCCGGGGGCAGCGCCGTGCTCTCGGATGCCGTGGTCGCGCGCGATGCGTTGTACGTCAGCGGGCTCGATGCGGGCGTCGGGAGGATCTTTCGCGTTCCGTACGCGCGCGGCCGCGTCACGTCCGTCGCGCTGCCGTTCGAAGGCAGCGTGCGCGAGATGGCGGCCGATCCGCGGCGCGACGGCCTGCTGGTGCGACTGGAGGGCTGGACCCAATCGCCGCGAATCCTGGCCGTGGCCAACGGCAACGTGCGCGACACGCACATCCTTGCCCCCGCGAGCGCCGACTTCTCGGGCATCGCGGTTACCCGCACGGCGGTCGCGAGCCACGACAGCGTGCAGGTTCCGCTGACTGTCCTCGCGCGCAAGGATGTCGCTCTCGACGGCAGCAATCCGACGATCGTCACCGGCTACGGCGCCTACGGGTCCGCCAGTGAGCCGCGCTTCGATCCGAAACTTCTGGCGTGGCTCGAGCGCGGCGGCGTCTACGCGGTGGCGCACGTACGCGGCGGCGGCGAGTACGGCGAGGAATGGCACAACGCCGGCCGGCTGCTCACCAAGTCCAACACCATTCTCGATTTCGTCGCCTGCGCCCAATACCTGGCGGGCCATGGGTACACGCGACCCGCGAAGCTCGCCGGAACCGGCGGCAGCGCCGGCGGCATCACCATCGGCGGCGCGATCACCGAGCGGCCCGCCCTGTTCCAGCCGCCCAGCACGCGGTGGGCCTGTCGGACCTGCTGCGCGCCGAGACGGAGCCGACCGGACCCGCGAACGTTCCGGAGCTCGGCACCGTGAAGCACAGGTACGCGTTTCTCGCGATGCTCTCGACGAGCCCATATCACCGCGTCGTCGACGGCACCGCCTACCCCGCGGTGATCGTCACGACCGGCGCCAACGATCCGCGCGTGCTGCCGTGGCAACCCGGCAAATTCGCCGCGCGGCTGCAGGCGGCGAGCAGCTCCGGCAAGCCGGTGCTCCTGCGCGTCGACTTCGAAGGCGGCCACGGCGTCGGGGCGACCGACGCGCAGAAGGCTGCGGAGGTGGCGGACGTCTGGTCGTTCTTCCTGTGGCAGATGGGGGACCCGGCCTTCCAGCCCCGTTAGCGGGATCTCCCGCGATTGGGGAACCCCCATTCCGGCACGGGGCGGTGGCAATCTCTACGGTGGCGCGGCGATCGCGGACGTTCGCTGCGATACCGGGCTGGAAACCGGCTCACGCAGGCCGGTTGGGCGCCGTGGAATCGCCGAGCCCGAAGAAGCCGCGGATGCGCGCGAGGACGTCCTCGTGGACCATCGGCGCGCGGTTCGCGGCCGCCGCGGCGTCCTTGCGCCACGCGAGCTCGTCTCGCGCTCGACCAGCACGCGCGAGAGCTCGCCGGCGATGTCCGGCCGCGTGCGCAGCACGGTCTCGAAGCCGGCCTTGTCGAGCCGGTAGCACTCGACGTTGGTGCGCGCGATCACCGTCGCGTGGCGCGGCTCTCCGGTCAGCATCCCCATCTCGCCGAAAACCTCGCCCGCCATGATGGTGCTCACCTGCGTGCGTCCTGCCGGCGTGTCGAAGCAGACGTCGGCCTCGCCCGAGATGATGAGGTAGAGCCAGTGCGCGACCGCGCCCTGGCGGGTGATCGTGTCGCCCTTCACGAACGGCGCGTAGACGAGGTGCTCGGCGAGCCGGTCGCGCTCGGCATCCGAGAGCGCGGCGAACAGCGCCACGCCGGCCAGCGCGCGCCTTGCGCCGCGCGAGGTCCTCCGCCCGCTCGGCGGCGCGGTGCGACTCGTTGTCCTTGATGATCAGGCGCTCCTCGCGCGTCACGGCCAGCGCCATCGCCGCCGCGCTTGAGCGCGGCGAGCGCGTGCGCGCGGACCTGCGAGTCGGTGGGGTCGTCGGCCTGCGGGTCGATGAGCAAGTAGCGCAGCGCATAGCGGCCGAAGCCGTTGCCGACGGACATGAGCACGGCGCTCGGCGCCGGATCGCGCGCCACGTTGCGCGATGTCGGCATCGGTCACGGCTCTTCACCAGCGCCTCGCACACCGCGGGCGGCGGCGCGCGCGATGTCGACGTCGAAGTGCACCCAGCGGCGCCAGCGCGGCTGCGCCGTCCGCGCGCGAGCCGATCACCGTGAAGCGGTTCTTCACCAGCCAGCCGTTGGGCACCACCACCGTCTCGCGATTGCGGGTCTCGATGGCGGTGTGGCGCCAGCGGATCTCGACCACCCGGCCGCTCACGTCGTCGACCTTGACCCAGTCGCCCACGCGGATCGACTGGTCGAGCTGCAGCACCACGCCCCCGAGCACGTTGCCCAGCGTCTCCTGCATCGAGAACGCGATCACCGCGGTGATGACGGCGGAGGTGGTGATGAGGCTGGCGAGGTCCACGCCCGCCATGCGCAGCCACGCCAGCGCCCACGCGAGCGTGACCGCAGCGGTGACGAGGTCCTCGACGATGCGCGCCGGCGCGATGCGCACGGCCGGCAGCAGCACGCGGAAGAGCAGGATGCCGGAGAGCCGGATCAGCACCGCCCCGACGGCGACGCTCGCCACGTCCGCGACCATCCCCGCCACGGTGCGCGCCCTCCCGGAAACGATCAGGCTGTCGGCGAACTCCGCGAGCGCGCAGGCCACCAGCAGAACGAGCGCGTTGCGCGTGCTCGTCCGGTCGCGCGGGCGCAGCGCCAGCAGCGCGAGGCCGAGCACGAGCGCCACCGCCATCGCGGTGGCCACTTCGGTGCGCAGCAGACTGGAGAGGTTCACGGCGCGCGCCCGGGCGGCATTGCTCAATGCCCGAGCGCGGCAGCGATCTTCTGGTCGGAGGTCTTCCGCAGATCCCAGGCGAGCCCCACCTTCGACAGCAGGTAGATGACCCACTTCGACGGATCCCAGTCGTACCAGCGGATGCCGTTGCGGTAGTCCGACGGAAACCGGTGGTGGAAATTGTGGTAGCCCTCGCCGTTGGTGAGGATGGCGCCCAGCCAGTTGTCGCGCGCCGACTGGTCCGGATTGAAGCGCCGCGTGCCGAAGGTGTGCGCGAAGGAGTTCACGCAGAACGTGGAGTGCAGCACGATGACGATGCGCAGGCAGACGGCCATGATGAATCCTCCCAGCGGATGGCCGATCCACCACGCGATGAGCATCGGGAGCACGACCCCGCCCCCGATCGACCACCATTCGTGGTGATCGTGCTGATGCCGCACCAGCGGCGATCGGCGCAGGTCCCTGACGCTGTCGTAGTTGGTGGTGTGGCGCCAGAACAGGATCCAGCCGATGTGCGCGTGCCAGAAGCCCCGGTTGACGCCGTAGGGATCGTGCTCGGTGTCGGTAAAGCGATGGTGCTGGCGATGCTGCGACGACCACTTGAGCGCGGATTCCTCGAACGTCGCCGCGCCGAACAGCAGCAGGAAGAACTCCACCACCGGCCTGGTCTTGAACGTGGCATGCGCGAACAGGCGGTGGTAGCCGATCGTCGTCGACATGCCCGTCGCAATGAGGAAGAAGAAGAACAGCGCGAGCTCAGGCGCCGTCACGCCGTGGTAGTAGATGTACAGGGGCGTCCCGACGAGCCCGACCACGTGCAGGACGATGAAGAACACCAACCCGAGCCAACGCACCCTGCGCTTGGGCAGGGGGTACTCGTCGGCAATCGATTTGGCGCCCGTCGTCATCCGAAATAGTATAGCTTACGGTGGCTGCGCGCCAGCCGCCGCCGGAGACCGCCCACCCATGAAGATGTCCGCAGAACACGTCCTCTTTCGCGACAGCGTGCGCGCCTTCGTCGCGCGCGAAGTCGCACCCCAACTGCAAGCCTGGGACGAGGCCGAGACCTTCCCGCGGGAGCTCTACGGGCGCGCCGCCGAGGTCGGCCTGCTCGGCCTCGGCTACCCCGAGGCGTACGGCGGCACGCCCGGCGACGGCTGGTACAAGCTGATCGCGACCGAGGAGATCGCGCGCGCCGGCAGCGGCGGGCTGATGGCGAGTCTCTTCTCGCACAACATCGGCCTGCCGCCGATCGTCGCGCGCGGTTCGGAGACGCTGAAGCAGCGCATCCTGCCGCCGGTGCTGCGCGGCGAGAAGATCTCGGCGCTGGCGATCACGGAGCCCTCGGGCGGCTCGGACGTGGCGCAGATTCGCACCACCGCGCGCCGCGAGGACGGCCAGTGGGTGATCGACGGCGAGAAGGTGTTCATCACCTCGGGCATGCGCGCCGACTGGATCACCGTGGCGGCGCGCACCGGCGGCAAGGGCGCGGCGGGCATCTCGCTCATCGCGGTGCCGGGCGACGCGCCGGGCCTCACGCGCGCGCCGCTCGCCAAGATGGGCTGGTGGTGCAGCGACACGGCGCAGCTCAACTTCGACGGCTGCCGCGTTCCCGCCGATCACCTCATCGGCGAGGAGAACGCGGGCTTTCGCGCGATCATGGAGAACTTCAACGGCGAGCGCCTGATGCTGGCGGCCGGCGCCAGCGCCTTCGCGCAGGTCTGCTACGACGAGGCGCTCGACTGGGCGCGCGCGCGGCAGACCTTCGGCGCGGCCCTCGTCTCGCACCAGGCGATCCGCCACAAGCTGATGGACATGCGCATGCGCCTCGCCAGCACGCGCGCGTGGCTGCACGCCCTCGTCGAGCGCCAGGAGGCGGGCGACACCGACGCCGAGTGGGTGGGCGAGCTGTGCCTGCTCAAGAACCACGCCACGCAGACGATGCAGTTCTGCGCCGATCAGGCGGTGCAGATCCTGGGCGCGATGGGCTACATGCGCGGCACCAAGTGCGAGCGCATCTACCGCGAGGTCAAGGTGATGATGATCGGCGGCGGCGCCGAGGAGATCATGAAGGAGCTGGCGGCGCGGCAGCTCGGCGTCTGACGATGGGCAGGAGCGTACGGCGATCCATGTTCCGGTCCGGCGGCAGTCGTGCTATCGCCCGCCGCCCACCGGGACCAGCGCGCCGGTGACGTAGGACGCCTCGTCGGACAGCAGCCACAGGATCACCCGCGCGACCTCGTCGGCCGAGCCCGCGCGGCCCATCGGGATCAGCGCCCGGAAGCGCTCGGCGCGGTCCGGCATCCCCGCCTTGGCGTGGATCGCGGTGTCGATCACGCCCGGGCTGACGGCGTTGACGCGGATGCCGCGCGACGCCAGCTCCTTCGCCGCGCCGATGGTGAAGCTGTCCACCGCGCCCTTCGACGCGGCGTAGTGCACCCACTCGTTCGCCCCGCCGATCTCGGACGCCCGCGACGACACGTTGACTACCGCGCCGCCGGTGCCGCCCAGGTCGGTCGCCATGCGCAGGATGGCCTGGCGCAGCGCGATGAAGCAGCCGCGCACGTTGATGGCGAGCACCTCGTCCAGCGCGTCCGGGGTGATCTGGTCGAGCCTCGCCGCCGGACCGGTGATGCCGGCGTTGTTGACGAGCGCGGTGACCGGACCGAGCGCGCGGTCGACCTCGGCGAAGAAAGCCGTGGTCTGCGCCTCGTCGCCGGAATCGGCCTGCACCGCGATCGCCCGGCCGCCCGCGGCGCGGATGTCCGCGACGACGCGCTCGGCCGGCGCGCGGCTCACGTGGTAGGAGAGGCCGACCGCGTAGCCGCGCGCGGCCGCCATCCGCGCCACGGCGGCCCCGATGCCGCTGCTGCCCCCTGTGACCACCAGAACCTGCTTTGCCACGTTCAGTCCTCCCTGTATCCGTGACTCACCGCAATCGCCCGTCGATGCGCGCGCGCACGGCATCGCGCTTCGCCCCGGCGCCGGCGACCGCGACCCGGCGGATCACCGCCGCGGCGCGGCACCCAATGCTTTCAGATCGGCATCCAAAAGGCGCGTGAGGATCGCCGTGCCGTCCGCCGCGACCCGCAGTTCGCCGTAGCGCGCGCGCTCGTAGTCGGCGGCGCGCCCTTCCTCGAAGAAGTACGCATTGCTCGCGAGCCTCGGCTGGCCGTTGCGCACGCGATAGCGCACGAGCGCCTCGTCGGCGGCGAGCGGCGACCTGTCGTCCATGCGCCGGAACGTCGCCACGCCGCGGCCGTCCACCGCCAGCACGAGGCGGCCGTCGTCGACTCCCCCGTCGCCGTCGCGGGGCAGGCGCGGGCGACCGAAGGCGTCGTTGGCCACCTTGAAGCGCAGCGCCATGTAGTCGCCTTGCATCAGCGATCGCGGGTCGATCGGCGCAAGCTCGAGATACAGCGCGCGCCCGCTGTCGATCAGCGTCTCGCGGGCGTGGATCACCCAGTTGACCGCGGCGAGCACGATCACAGCCGCCGCGGCCACTATCGCGTTACGCATGATCCGCCTCTCCCGGAGCCGGGGCGACGAAGCGCATGCCGTAGCGGGCCGCGAGCAGCGCGACGCCTGTCGCGCACAGCGCCGCGGACTTGACCAGCAGCGTGGCTTCGAGCCCGTAGTAGTAGCGCGACAGCGTGGCGAGCAGCGTGATCACGCCGAGCCCGATCAGCACCTCGTACCCGATCGCGAACGCCACCAGCAGCACGACGCCCGCGGCAAGCAGGCCGGAGACGAACCACGCCGCCGCGGCCACCGCGCCGGCCGCGAGGCAGACCGCGATGCCTGCACGCGACCCCGAGCGCACGCCGGCGTCGCGCAGCAGCAGCGCGATCACGATGCCAAAGGCGACCGTCATCGCCGCACTCCCGGTCCACGGCAGCAGCACGCTGCGGTTGAGGCGCGCGTCGACTTCGGCGACCGAGGTCGCGACGACCAGCGCGACGACCGATGCCGCCAGCGCCAGCGCCAACCCGGCGACGACGGGCTGCCAGAGCGCGAGCAGCTCGCCGTCACGGGTGCTGCGCAGCGCCGCGAGCGCGTAGGCGAGAGCGAGGATCGGCGCCAGCAGCACGCCCGCCTTCCAGACCACCAAAGCGCCGCCGAAAGCGACGGCGGCAGCGAGCGTGCACAGCACGCGGTGCACGTACGCGGGCGCCAGCAGCACGAGGCATGCTTCGAACGCGAGCACGACCAGGAACCGCACCCCGTTGGCATCGAACCCGGCACTGGCGGAGCCGAAGCTGGCGTGCGCGAACACGCCGCCGATGAACAGCCCCTGCCCCGCCAGGCTGAGCGCAAAGGCGAATTGCGCGACGAAGACGTTCGCCGCGCCTGCGCGCATCACAACCATGGCGATCGCGCACAGCGCGAGGCCGACGGTCACCATCGTGGCGCTGCTGCGGAAGAGACCCGAGAGCAGGGCGAGGATCGAACCCATGATGAACAGTGCGGCGATCCACGCGGCGACGCCGATCATCGCGCGGACGTACCAGGGCACGACGACCGCGTCGTCGGCGGGCAGGTCGCGCTCGACGACACCGGCGGCGCGCAGGCGCTCCCACAGCGCGAGTCGCGTGGCGGCGTTCATTGGACTTCCTCCTGCGCGAGACCGCGCAGCCACAGCGCCCCCGCCCCGGCCGCGAGGATCACGAACGCCGCGATGGTGAGCAGGCCGCCGGCATCCCCGTGCAGGCGGAACAGGAGGCGCGAGAGCGCCGCTGCGCCGAACACGATCAGGCTGAGGACGGCGCCGGCGAGCACGAACAGGTCGAGGCGGCGCCGGCGGTACCACGCATGCACGCCGGCGAGCCACAGCGCGTACAACGCGAGATAGGCCCACGGGTTGACCTGACGGTCGACGATCGACAGCACCGCGAGGATCGAGATGGCCGTGCCGCCGGCCGTGGCCAGGATCCGCGGCGCCCAGCGCGGCACGAGCCACGCGACGCCGCGCGAGGCGGCGAATTCCCACGCCGCGAGCGCGACGGCATTGAGCACGAACAGCGCGACGCACAGCGCGCGCCAGTCGCCCGGCGCAAAGAGCAGGCCCAGCCAGCCGAACGTGACGTAGTAGAGCGCGACGGCCAGGTTCAGCAGCGCTATCCAGATCAGCCACAGCGCGGGCGAGCGACCCACGGCGACCCAGGCGAAGATCGCCGCTCCCCACACCGCGAACAGCTCGTAGGTGTCGGCGCCGGTCTGGTAGACCTGCCCGACCAGCGCGAGGAGCGCGCCGGTGAGCAGCGCGGCGGCAACGAGGCTCGCCTCACCGATGCGCGTGTCGAGGCCGCGCCACAGCGCGACCGCGACGGCAGTGACCAGCGCGCCTTGGGCAAGGGCGAATTTCGCGTAGCGGCCGAGCGCGCTCCAGTTCGCCGCGATGAAGTACACGGCGCTCGCCGCGAGGACCGCGACGCCCAGCCCGAGGAACACGCGCTCGAGGAACCGCTGCCAGTCGCGCGCGTCGGGCAGCGCGCGGGCGGCGCCCAGCGCATCGTGCAGCCGGCCCCGCGGAATCGCACCGCTCTCGACCCACGCCAGCACCTGGCTCCTTACCCGCTCCATGAATCTCCCGCCGCCGTTCGCGCAGGCTCGCGCCGGCGCTCCGGGCAGTCCGACGGGCGGCGCGCGAGCGCCCAGCCCGCCGCGCGCTTCAACGCGCGGCCTTGAGCTCCCGCAGCAGCGGCACGTCGAATTCGACGTCGACCTTGGGCCCGCCGGCGGCGACGTTGTCGATGGTCAGCTTGCCGGCCAGCCGGGTCGGCGTGTCGGTGGTGAGCTTCAGCACGGCCGGTGCCGCGGTGCCGGAATACTGGACCATCTGATTGTCGAGCACGACCCAGTAGTTGAGCCAGGGACCGGCGTCGAGGTCGACCGTCATGCCGCTGCCCAGGTCGGCATCGGTGCAGCTCATGGTCTTGCAGGCCGCAACCTTGGCGCCGATGTCGGTCGCGGAGAAGATGAGGTGCCGGATGATGGTCTTGGGGTCGACGGCATCCGGTCCCTTGACCAGCCACGCATGTTTCAGCGTGATCGTGACCGGGGCCCCCTTCGCCTTGTACGTGAGGGTGCCCTTGACGGTGCCGTCGGCGGCTGCGGCATTGAAGGAGACGGCCAGGGCGAGCGCGGCGGCGATGGCGGCAATCGTGGCCCTGCTGTGCGAACTCGTATGCTTCATTCGGGATCCTCCGTGGCGACGCCATTGCAGTCCATCGGCGCGCGGCTGTCAACCCGCAGGAGATGCCCGTGCGTCCACGCGGGTACAACGTCGCCCGGATTGGAACGCCAACACGTCGAGCACGCGCTCGACCGGCACGGGGAGACGGGCCGGGCGCAGCGCGGCCCTTCCGTCCCTAATCGCGCTTGCGGAAGAACACGAGGTGCTGCCACGGCAAGGTGCCCACGGTGCGGTCCCATACCAGCGCGTGCACCGCGGCTTCGCGCTTGATCTGGGTTTCGCTCATCTTGTGCAGCGCCTTGATCGGCACCTGCGGGTCTTCGGCCCGGTACTCGACGAACACGAGCTGTCCACCGGGCTTGAGGGCACGGATGATGCTGGCCAGCACCTCGTACGGAAACGCCAGCTCGTGGTAGACGTCGACCATGACCGCCAGGTCCACCGAAGCCGCGGGCAGCTTGACGTCGTCCTCGGCGCCGAGCGACGGCTGGATCTGCGTCAGGCCGCTTTGCCGCACCATGGCTCGCAGCAGGGCGACCATCTCGGGCTGGACGTCGACCGCGAGCACCTTGCCCCCGGGCGAGACAGCCGGGGCCATGCGCCTCGCCAGGTAGCCGGTGCCGGCACCGATGTCCGCCACCACCATGCCGGGCTTCAGCTCGAGCGCGGTCACCAGCAGATCGGTGCGCTCTTCGCGCTCGCGCTCTTCGCGCTCGAGCCACGCGGCGCCCTGCCAGCCCATGACACCCGCGATGTCGCGGCCCATGTAACGCTTGCCTATGCCGTCGGCGCCGGCGGGAACGCGGCTGTAGCTCTCGCCAGGGCTGCGTGCATCGGCGCACAGCTGCGTCGCCATGCACAGCAGCAGAGCACCCAGCACGGAGGCAGGAAGGCAGCGCGCGATTCGATTCATGGTCCACTCCTCCCGTCCGAAGCAACCTGCGCTGTCCAGCCCCGCCGTGGCGCGGGACCCCGTCGCACCCGGAGCTGTCCGTCACCCGCCATTCACGGGTATCGCCGCGCACGTGTGCGCGGAGAGTACCGCACGCAGTGCCTTCTGCAACAAGTTCGGCCACGAGCGGCCGACCCGTTACCGATTGACGTCGAACCAGGCGCACAGTCTGCGCAGCGTTCCGGCGCCGATGGCGCAAGCGGGCATAATGCCCGAGCGAGAGGGAGGATGGATGAACAACCGCCGCAGACTAATTGTTGCGCTTGGCGCAAGTGCGCTCGCAGCGCCGTTTCGGACTCGCGCGCAGCAAGTCAAAAGGTCGGTCGTGGTGGGAGTCCTGGGAACTCAGGACCAGTTGAGTGCCCAGACCGTCGTCGCTGCGTTCAGGCAGGGGCTACAGGAGCTCGGTTATGTCGAAGGGAAGAATCTCATTCTGCATCTTCGGTTCGCAGACGGAAAGTTCGAGCGCGTGCCCGGATTGGCGGTCGAACTGGTAAATCTCAACGTGGACGTCATCCTTAGCGGAGGCACGGTCACCACCAGCGCCCTGCAGAAAGCGACCGGCACGATCCCCATCGTGATGGCAAACACCTTCGACCCTGTTGGCAACGGCCTGGTGAAAACCCTGGCGCGGCCCGGCGGCAACATTACGGGGCTTTCCAGTCTTGGTGACGATATCGGTGGCAAGCATCTTGAAATGCTGCTCAGCGTCGCGCCGAAACTGTCCCGCGTGGCTGTTCTGTTGAATCCCGGCAACCAGTCGAATCCCCTGGTCCTCAAGAGCATCCAGTCTGCAGCACTGAAAACCCGCGCGAAGATAGTACCCCTGGAAGCACGGACCGCGCCGGAAATCGACGACGCCTTTTCCGCAATGACACAGGGGAAAGCCGGTGCCGTCATCGTGGCGCGTGACGGGTTTTTCATCCGCCAGTCGCGGCAGATCGCGGAACTGGCGCTGAAAACCCGGCTGCCGTCCATTTCCGAGCGGGCCAATTACGCTGAGGTTGGCGGATTGATGGCCTATGGAGTGAGTCAAGAGGAACAATTCCGGCGCGCCGCAACCTACGTGGACAGAATCTTCAAGGGAGCCAAACCGGCCGACCTTCCCGTAGAGCAACCCACGAAGTTCGAACTTGCCATCAATCGCAGCACGGCCAAGGCGCTGGGCCTCACCATCCCGCACCCGCTCCTGATCAGTGCCGACACGGTGATCGAGTAGTCATGACGGCGCCCCGTCCGTTTCCGGCCCGGCACGGACGCGCTACACTGACCGAGCGTCCCGCCGGCAGGGAGCGGCAATGCCGGCCTCGGAAGCGCTTCGACGCATAGCCCATTGGTGCCGGTTCGCTCGGGAGCGGATTTGAGTCAGTCTCGACGCAGGCGGTTTCTGACGGCGGCCATTGCACTTCCGGCGGCCCCGCTTCGGGGGTTCGCACAGAGGGCCGCCGCAGCCATGCCGCGGATCGGATTCCTGGTTGCGCAGACGCCCGCGGCATGGGGTCCCCGCCGCGACGCCTTCCGGGCGGGATTGCGTGACCTGGGTTACGTCGAGGGCAAGAGCATCGCGATCGAATTTCGCTTTGCGGAGGGTCAGTTGGACCGCCTTCCCGGCCTTGCCGACAAACTGGCAAACCTCAAGGTCGATGTGCTGGTGACGCATTCGACCGCAGGTGCCCTCGCCGCGAAGAAAGCGACGGCGACCAATCGGATTCCGGTGGTCATGACCAATGTCGGAGATGCCGTCGGCACCGGCATCGTCGCGAGCCTCGCCCGGCCCAGTGGCAACATTACGGGCGACAAGGAGCATCGCCGAGCAGGCGGTCGCGCGGCGCCTTCCCTCGATCGGCTTCATTGAATATGTGGACGCCGGAGGGCTCTTCGGCTATGGCGTGGACTTCCTTGCACTCTATCGCCGCGCCGCCGTTTTCGTGGACAGGATTCTCAACGGTGCCAAGCCTGCCGACATCCCGATCGAGCGGCCGACGACCTTCGAATTCGCAATCAACATGAGGACGGCCGCCACGCTTGGCATTGCTGTTTCATCGGCGACCCGCTTGCGCGCGGATCGGGTGATCGAATGAGATGTGGTGAATCGAAGTGCAGCTGCGGGCGCCTGGACATGCCGGGGCGACCGCAAGTGCCGCCCGCCGGTCAGCTTGACGCGTCAGGCCGTCTGAGCGCTGGCGTTGCCGATGTCATTACCAGGAGAGGAGGGGTCCAATGAAATACATGATCAGCTGGTTCGAACGTCCGCAAGGGTCGCCGATCGAGTACGAGAATGCCCAGAAACGGATACTGGAGGTCTTCACTCAATGGAAAGCCCCCGACAACTTCAAGATCGAGTTGTTCGTGGTGCGGGTGGGCGATTGGGGTGGGTATATGGCGGTGGATTGCGATGATCCGCTGACCGTTCACAAGTTCTGTTCGATGCTCCCGGCATTCGCATTCGAAGCACGGCCGGTGGTTCCCGTCATGGACGCAGTCCGGGTGGAGCTTGAAGCGATTGCCTTCCGTGATGGGCTAACGGGAAAGTAACCTTCGCCAGAGCGTGATCAGCGAGAATAGCTGGCAGAGCGCCGGGCCGACGACGGAATCGCGGCTTCGCCCCGCCGAGACACCGCCCGCCGCGCGATGCAGAATGCAGGTTTCGAGCCGGAGGATTCCGATGGACCTCGTTCACGTCGCTGCCGATGGCCCGCTGCTGCTCATCAAGGTCAACCGCCCGGAGAAGCTCAACGCCCTGACGCCGCCGATGTACCACGCGATCGGCAAGGCCCTGTGGCGCCTCAACCACGACGCCGAACTGCGGGTCGCGGTGCTCCACGCCGAAGGGCCGCACTTCACCGCCGGCCTGCAGCTCGATCTATGGGCGGAGGCATTCGGCAGCGCGACGCCGTTTGCCCCCGGGGCCGGCGAAGTCGACCTTTTCGGCCTCACTGGCGAGTGCCACGCCAAGCCGCTGGTGATCGCCGTGCAGGGATACTGCTTCACCTGGGGCGTGGAGGCGCTGCTGAACACCGAGATCCGGATCGCCGCGCGCGACACGCAGTTCCAGATGCTGGAGGTGCGCCGTGGCATCTATCCGTGCGGCGGCGCGACGCTGCGCCTGCCGCGGGAGGTGGGCTGGGGCAACGCGCACCGCGTGCTGCTGACCGGCGAGCGCTGGAGCGCCGAGGATGCCTGGCGCTGGGGGATGGTGCAGGAGCTGGTCGAGCCCGGCGCCCAGCTCGCGAAGGCGATCGAGTGCGCCGGCGCGATCGCCGCCGCGGCGCCGCTCGGCGTGCAGGGCTGCCTGAAGGCGACGCGGACGGCGCTGACCGCCGACCACGACACGGCGGTGCGGCAGATGTTCGGGGGCCTCGCCCACGTGATGGGAAGCGAGGATGCCGCCGAGGGCGTGCGCTCGTTCGTCGAGCGGCGGCCGGCGCGATTCGTCGGGCGCTGACCGCGTCGCTCAGGCGCGGTTCGGCACGTGCATCAGGAATTCCGGCATGTCCGGCAGCCGCGCGATGAACGTCCCCATCTTCTTTCCTTCCGCCGAGAAGCGCCGCACGCGCTGCTTCCTGCGTTCGGCGACGTAGAAAATGCCCTGCGCGTCGATCGCGAAGCCGGACGGCGCGTCGAGCTTGCGGTCGATGACCACGCGCGCCTTCAGCTTGCCACGCGGCGGGGCTTCGGTGAGGTCGAAGGCGAGGATGCTGCCGCTGCCGGCCGCGCCGATGTAGAGCGCGCCGCCGTGCAGCACGAGGTGCACGGGCTTGGTCATCCGCTTGTGCTTGATGCGGCCGACGAGCCGTCCGGACGCCACCTCGAAGATCTTGACGCTGTCGCCCGCTTCGTCGGCCACGTAGAGATGCTTGCGGTGCACGATGATCCCGCGCACCGAGTGCCGCGGCTTGCCGTGCTCGTCGAGCACGACCTTGAGCCCGAGCGGCGCCGGGACATCCTTGGGCGCGCGGTCGCCGACCTCGGGCAGCCGGCCCTGGCTGGATGCCACGAGCGTTCCGGGCAGGAAGTTGCCGTCGGGAAAGGTCTTGCGCAGGTGCGCCGCCACCGGCGCCGGCTTGCGCGTCTTCGGCAGGATCGCGACGACCGTGTTGGTGTCCTGGCACGACACGTAGAGGCGACCGTCGTCGCCCAGCTCGACATCGAAGGGATGGACCATCGCCGAGACGTCCTTCGTGTCCACCACGATGCCGGCGTAACGGAAGGTGTCGCCGTGACGGCGGTAGCGCGCGACATGGCTGTCCTTGCGCCACGCGTTGGCGATGTAGAGATCGTCGCCGACGAGCGCGAAGCCGCGGGCGATGTGCAGCGGGTGCGCCTCGGGCGCGGGGTCTAGCAGCAGCGGGTGCTCCTTGCGCGGCGTGCCGTCGTCCTCGAAGACGCCGATGTTCTCGATGCCGGTCTTGCCTTCACCTCGATAGCTGATCCACCACACGATGCGCTTCCTCTGCGGTAAGGGCGGCGCACGGCCGCCGCGTTCTGAATGGGTCCCGGGCCGGCGCAGGGCGTGCCTCGCCCGCGCGCGCCCGGCGTCGAAAGCGCGATATTTATATCATTCCCCGCTACAGCCCGTAGAGCGCGGTAAACTTGGCCGTCGCATACCGCACGAACGCATCGTGCGAGAGCGGCCTTCCCGTCACCCGCACCGCCAGCTCCGCCGGCGTGTACTTCTTCCCGTGCTGATGCAGGTTGAGGCGCAGCCACGACAGCAGCGCGCCGGTGCGGCCCGCCTCCAGCTCGGTACCGACGGCGCCATCCCGCGCCAGCGCCGCCTCGTAGACCTGGGCCGAGTAGAGGTTGCCCAGCGCGTAGGTGGGGAAATACCCGAAGCTCGGGCTCGACCAGTGCACGTCCTGCAGGCAGCCCTCGCGGTCGTTCGTCGGCGCGACGCCCAGGAGATCGCGCATCCCGTCCCTCCACGCGCCCGGCAGGTCGGCGGGAACGAGGCCCCCGCCGAGCATCGCCTGCTCCAGCTCGAAGCGCAGGATGATGTGCAGGTTGTAGGTCAGCTCGTCGGCCTCCACGCGGATGAGCGACGGCTTCACCATGTTGACCGCCGCGTGGAATTCGGCGGCCGTGTGCGCGCCCAGCTGCGCAGGAAAGATCTGCTGCAGCATGGGAAAGTGCGCCCGCCAGAACGACAGGCTGCGCCCGACGATATTCTCGAACAGCCGCGATTGCGATTCGTGCAGCCCCATCGACGCACCGCGGGCGAGCGGCGTGCGGGCAAGGCTCGGATGCGTCCCCTGCTCGTAGATGGCATGGCCGGATTCGTGCAGCGTCCCGAAAATCGAGGGGCTGAGGAAGTCCGGGTACCACCGCGTGGTGATGCGCACGTCGTTCTGGTTGAAGCTGATGGAGAACGGGTGCACCACGGTGCCGATGTGCCCGCGGTCGAGGTCGTAGCCGGCGGCGGCGGCGATGTAGCGCGCGAACGCCTGCTGCCCCGCGATCGGGTAATCCTGGTGCAGCAGGCGGTCGTCGATGCTGCGCCCGCGCTCCACGATCGCCTCGCGCAGCGGCACCAGCGCCTGGCGCAGCGCGGCAAACAGCGCCCGCACATCCGCCGTGCTCGCCGCGGTCTCGTACTTGTCCAGCAGCGCGTCGTAGGGCTCGTCCCGGTAGCCGTACAATCGCGCCGCCTCCTGCGCCAGCGCCACGACCTGTTCGAGCCACGGGCGGAAGCTCGCGAAGTCGTCGTCGGCACGTGCCTTCTCCCACGCATGGCGCGCCTGCGCGCTGATGCGCGTGCGCCGCTCGACGTACTCGGTCGGCAGCTTGGTCGCGTCCGCGTAGCTTCGGCGCAGCGTGCGGATGAGCGCGGCGCCGTTGCTGTCGTAGCCGGCGCCCTCCAGCTCGGCCGCCGCCGCCTCGATGAGGGCGCCGGTCGCGTCGGCCGTGAAGCCCTCGTGGATGAGCCGGCTCAACGTGGTCATCTGCTGGACGCGCCCGGTCAGGCCCGCCCTGGGCATGTTGACGTCGCGGTCCCAGGCCAGCACGGCCGCGGCCTTCTCGAGGTCGTCGATTTCGTGGATGCGCTCCAGCAGCGCGCTGCAGGCGGGGGAATCGGGGAAGGACTCTGCGCTCATCACGGCCTCTCGTCTCGTCGAATTCGGTTCGTTCACTGTTCGTGCGCGCGGCGCCCGAGGCGGGCGACGCCCAGCGCGGCGGCCGAGAGCCCGAAGCTCGCGATGCGCGACGGCACCGGCTCGCCGCGCGCGAGCGCCGCGCAGGCTTCCCCCATCGCCGGGGAGGTCTGAATGCCGTAGCCGCCCTGGGCGGCGAGCCAGAAGAATCCCGGGGCGGCCGGATCGAATCCGCCCACCAGGTCGCCATCCGCCACGAACGATCGCAGGCCGGCCCAGGTGCGCGTCGGACGCGCGATTCGCAGCGTGCTCGTTTCCTCGATGTGGAAGATCGCGGTGGCGATGTCCAGTTCCTCCGGCTGCACGTCGTGCGGCGGGACCGCATCCTCGTTGGCCGGCGAGCCGAGCAGCATGCCCGCCTCCGGCTTGAAGTACCAGTTCTCCGCGATGCCGACGGTCAGCGGCCAGCGCTTCGTGTCGAGGCCGTCGGGCGCCGGAAAGATGAACGCCGAGCGTCGCTTCGGCGTCAGCCCGATCGGCGGAATCCCGGCCAGCCCCGCCACCACGTCCGCCCACGCGCCGGCCGCGTCGACGACGACCGGCGCCGCGTAGCGGTCGCTGCCCGCGCGCAGCGACCACTCGCCGGCGATACGCCGGAGGGCCGTGACCTCGGCATCGCAGACGACGGCCCCGCCGTGGCGGCGGATGCCGCGCAGGTAGCCCTGGTGCAGCGCGTCCACGTCGACGTCGGCGGCGTCCGGGTCGAGGATCGCCCCGACCACCCGTTCGGGCCGCAGCACGGGGACCATGGCGCACGCGTCTTGCGCCGACAGCAGCTGCACCCGCGCACTCGTGCTGGACAGCGCCTGCCACCCCGCGCGCAGCATCTCCTCCTGTCCGGGGCCCGCCACCATCAGGAAGCCACGCGGCGCGAGCAGCGGGCGCTCGGCAAACCCGTCGGGCGGCGCGTCGAAGAACGCGCGGCTCGCCATCGTCAGCGCGCGGACCTGGGGGGTTCCGTACGTCTGCGCGAACAGCGCCGCCGAGCGGCCGGTCGAGTGATAGCCCGGCTGCGCCTCGCGCTCGAGCAGGAGCACGCGGCCGTGGGGCGCCAGCCAATAGCCCATCGAGGCGCCGGCGATGCCGCCGCCGATGACGAGGAAGTCGGCTCGATGCTCTGCCGGCGAGGCGATCATTCGGGTTTGGGGTCGGTTCGGGAAGCCGCGGCAGGATACCAGAGGCGCGCGCGCCGGCGTCGGGCCGCGTCGCGCCCGGATGCGCAAAAATGGTGCGTCGTTGCGGAGGCCGGGCGACTGCGATGTCGTGGATAATCGAGGCTTGCCGAACCGGCCGCCGCGCGCAGGCGCTGCGCCGCTTCGCAAGCCCTCGACATCACGGATCGACACATGCGCTCACTCAACCTCATCGGCGGCGAAAAAGGCGGCGTCGGCAAATCGGTCACCGCCCGCGTCCTCGCCCAGTATTTCATCGACAAAGGCCGGCCGTTCACCGGCTTCGACACCGACCGCTCGCACACGTCGTTCACCCGCTTCTATGCCGGCTACGCGTCGCCGGTGATCGTCGACACCTACGAGGGCCTGGACCTCATCGCCGCCGCGTTCGAGGACGAGGGCGGCGACGGTCCGCCGCGCAGCGTGATCGTGGACCTCGCCGCGCAGACCGCGGCGCCGCTGGCGCGCTGGATCACCGATTCGGACGTGCTGGGGCTCCTCGGGGAGATGGAGGTGACCGTCAACTTCTGGCATCTCGCCGACACCGGCAAGGACTCGGTCGATCTGCTGGATCGCCTGGTCGAGACCTACGGGCAGGGACCCAACTACTTCGTCGTCAAGAACCTCGGCCGCGGCTCCGATTTCAGGCAGCTCGAGGAATCGCCGGCGCTCGCGAAGGCGCTGGGACTGGGCGGGAAGCTCATCGCGCTGGCGCAGCTGCACGAAGCCAGCATGCGCAAGATCGACCGGCAGAACGCCAGCTTCTGGGCGGCCATCAACAACCGCACCGGTCCCGACGCGCTGGGCATGCTGGAGCGCCAGCGCGTGAAGACGTGGCTCAAGGCAACGTACGCCACGCTGGATCGGCTGCCGCTCTAGCGCAAGGCTGGTTTGTGCTACGCTGCCCGGTACCTGCATTCCCGCTCTAGCCGGCATTGCCATGGCCACTGTCTACGTTGCCCTGGACACCCAGGGCCGCCGCACCGAGTACCGCGACCGCAAGCGGCTCGCGTGGGCGCTGTCGGTCGTCTATCCACTGGTGCCGTTCCTCGGCATCGGCCTGCACGCCGCGACCGGCCACCCGGGCTGGCTCGCGCTGCCGCTCGCGATCAGCTACATCGGCGGGCCGCTGCTCGATTGGTGGCTGGGCGAGGACGAGAACAACCCGCCCGAGGCCGTCGTGCCGCAGCTGGAGGCCGACCGCTATTACCGCTGGCTGACCTACGCGGTGGTGCCGCTGCACTTCCTAACGCTGATCGCCTGCGCGGTGTGGGCCGCCACGCAGCCGATGCCGCTGTGGGCGCAGGGCGTGCTCGCGATGGTCGCCGGGATGACGTCCGGCCTCGGCATCAACACCGGTCACGAGCTGGGCCACAAGCAGACGAAGCTCGAACGCTGGCTCGCCAAGCTGGTGCTGGCGGTGCCGGCATACGGCCACTTTCGCGTCGAGCACAACCGCGGCCACCACTACACCGTGGCCACGCCGGAGGATTGCGCCAGCTCGCGGATGGGCGAGAGCATCTACCGCTTCGCGCGGCGCGAGATTTTCGGCGGCATGCGCCGCGCCTGGACGCTGGAGGCGCAGCGCCTCGCGCGCGAGGGGCGCGGCGCCTGGAGCCCGCACAACGAAATCCTGCAGTCGTATGCCGTCACCCTCGTGCTGCAGGGCTCGCTCATCGCGGTGCTGGGCTGGATCATGGTGCCCTTCCTGCTGATCCACAACGTGCTCGCGTGGTGGCAGCTCACCAGCGCCAACTACGTCGAGCACTACGGGCTGCTCCGCGCGAAGCGCCCCGACGGCAGCTACGAGCCGCCGCAGCCGCATCACTCGTGGAACGCCAATCACACCTACACCAACCTGGTGCTCTTCCAGCTGGAGCGCCACTCGGATCACCACGCCAACGCCGCGCGCCGCTACCAGGCGCTGCGCCACTTCGACGACGTGCCGCAGCTGCCCAACGGCTACAACGGCATGTTCCCGCTGGCCTACGTGCCGCCGCTGTGGTTCAAGGTGATGGACCCGCGACTGCTGGCGCTGAAGCACGTGGCCGGGGACCTCGCGCGCGTGAACATCGACCCGGCGCGCCGCGCGCGGATCGAAGCGCGCTACGGCCAGCCCTCCGCGCCTACGCGAGCCACGCCCTGACCCGCGCGTAGACCTCCGGCCGGGTCTGCAGGTCGAGGTGCTTCATGCCGCGCCCGATCCACTGTCGGGAGGGCGGAATCCCGAGCGCACAGCGCGGCGCGCGATGCTGGCCCAGCGCGCTCGCGAGCGGCACCAGCCCGTCGCCCTGAAGCCGGTGGCCGATGGCTTCCGGATTCTCGCCCGTCACCGCCGCGATTGCGTAGCACTCGACACCGGCGGGCAGCGGCACCAGGCAGCGGGCATCCTTCCCGCGCTCGAATCGATCGCGCCCTTCCCAGTCTTCGTCGAGCAGGCTGCCGTAACGCAGGTCGGTGATGCCGGCGCTGCGGATCTTGCCCAGCCGCGCGAACGGCGCCGAGTATGCGTTGAGGTCGAGGATGAAGTCGACCGCGTTGCCGCCGCGCTCCAGCGGCGCGCCGTGATGCGGCGTGCCGAGGAAGACGATCCGGTTGAGGCGGCCCGGCCAGGCCAGCTCGGCCTGCGCGCCGTAGAAATGGGCGCTGCGCGCGACCAGCCCGCCCATGCTGTGCGCGACGATCGTGAGCTCGTCGATGGCGACCGGCCACGCGGCGACCAGCTGCTCCAGCAGCGCCGCGAACGAGCGCCCGTTGCTGGAGATGTGCAGGCCGGTGTTGTAGTGGAGATAGACCGGCGTGTAGCCGAGATCGCGGGCGAGCGCGGCGCCGATATCCTGCCCCTGCCGGTTCCACTGCAGGTCGTTCATGGCGAGGCCGTGGACCAGGACGACGACCTTGCCGGTGGCCGCCGGTATCGCCGCGCGCAGGTCGTCCCTGGCGAGCGGCAGCGCGACGCCGTCGCGGCGCAGCCGCATCGCGATCGCGAGCGGATTGCCGGTCGCGGCCAGGTGATCGCCGAGGACGCCGTTGAGCGCCGCCAGCACCGCTTCGCGCTGCGGCGACGCGTCGCGCGTCTCGAGCAGCGGGACCAATTGCGCGAGCGCCAGGTCGATGCCCGCGCCGACGGCGCGCGTCGCGCCGCGCACGGTGCGGTACACGAGGCCGGTGATGCCGGCGGTGCGCTGCTCCTTCTTCAGCCGGGCGGGCACCACGGGCGAAATCGCCGCGTGCATCGCCTCGACCAGGCCGGTGATCCCGGTCGTGGCGTCGATCACGAGGCGGCCGGCGCCGCGGAGGTCGGTGGCGAGGTTCCTGCGATGGGTGGGCATCCTGGGCTTCCTGCGATGTGGGGCACGACGGCCGGGCAGCACCCGCAACGGCCGATGTGCGAAACTTCCGGTACCCGTCGGGGCACGCGGCCCGTGGCGTTCGCAGCCATGATAGCTTGAGAACGAAGCCGCCACCTGCGCGGCGCGGGGCCGACGCAGCGAACGCGGTTTCCGCGATGCCGCACCCGCCGGAAGGAGAGGCAATGTCAACGACCAGGCCGTCGCCGGCCCGCGCGCGGATTCCGCGCGACAAGGACAACGATTACACCGACGATCTCGCCGACCCGCCGCCGCGAGTTCGTCCGCGACAGACCGGCGCCGACGCTCGCGCACGTCGGCAGTACTCGTTCGACCCCGCGGTCCTGCCCGGCAACATCGAGAACTTCATCGGCGTCGCGCAGGTGCCGATCGGCCTGGCGGGCCCGCTCCTCGATCAACGGCGAGCACGCGCAGGGCGACTTCTACATCCCGATGGCCACGACCGAGGGCACGCTGGTCGCCAGCTACAACCGCGGGCATGCGCCTGCTCTCCGAGAGCGGCGGCGTGAAGACGACCGTGGTCGAGCAGTTCATGCAGCGCGCGCCGGTGTTCATCTTCGACGACGCGCAGCAGGCGCGCGAGTTCGGCGCACTGGGTCGACGCAGCACTTCGCGCGCGATCAAGGCGGCCGCCGAGACCACCACGCGCATCGGGCAGGCTCGTCAACATCGAGCAGTACGCGGTCGGGCCGCTGCGCTACCTGCGCTTCAACTACACCACCGGCGACGCGGCCGGCCAGAACATGACCGGCAAGGCGACGTTCGCCGCCTGCGAGTGGATCAGGAAGAACTACCCGGGCGGCGCCAACTACATCCTGTCGGGCAACATCGACACCGACAAGAAGCACTCGCGCGTCAACATGCTGCTCACGCGCGGCAAGCGCGTCGTCGCCGAGGCGACGATCCAAGGCGACCTGCTGCAGAGCCTGATGGGCGTCGACGCCAAGACGCTGTTCTGGGCGCGCCAGATCTCCAACGCCGGCGCGTTCCTCGCCGGCTCGGCCAACAACGGCGCGCACGCGGCCAACGGCCTCACCGCGATGTTCATCGCCACCGGGCAGGACGTCGCCAACATCGCCGAGTCGCACGCCGGCATCACCTACGCGCAGCTGCTGGACAACGGCGACTACTACTGGTCGATCACGCTGACCTCGCTGATCGTCGCCACCTACGGCGGCGGCACCGGACTCGCCACGCAGCGCGAGTGCCTCGAGATGCTGGGCTGCTACGGCAACGGCAAGGCGGACAAGCTGGCCGAGATCTGCGCCGCCGTGGTGCTGGCCGGCGACACCTCGCTGGCGAGCGCGATCCTGGCCGGCGACTGGGTGACGAGCCACGACGCGCTCGGCCGCAACCGCCCGTAGTCGACACCGCGCGTAGCCCGGCGTTGAGCAAATGCGAAACCCGGGTGGTCGCGGCAACGTGCAAGATTGCCCCGGGTTTCGCGTTCGCTCAACCCGGGCTACCCGTTACTTCACCGACGACACGTGGTGCGCTGCCGCTTGCCCGGACGCTGGGCAGCTGTTACGGTGTCGCCGGCCCCGACGCCGGAGAAGCCTTCGATGACCGACATGCCGTGGATCAAGTCCTACCCCGCGGGAGTGCGCTGGGACATCGACATTGCTGCCGATCCCGGTGCAGCGGATCCTCGACGACGCGGTCGCGCGCTGGCCCGACCGGCCGGCGCTCGAGTTCATGGGCAGGCGCCTGACCTACCGCGAGCTGGGCGGCCTGGTCGCTCGCGCCGCGAAGGGGCTGCAGCAGCAGGGCGTCGGGCCCGGGCGTCCACGTCGGCCTCTACCTGCCCAACACGCCGCACTACGTCATCGCCTTCTTCGGCGATGCTGAAGGCCGGCGGCACGGTCGTGAACTATTCGCCGCTCGACGCCGCGCGCGTGCTCGAGCACAAGATCGCGGACAGCCGCACCGACGTCCTGGTCACGCTCGACCTTGCCGCGCTGTATCCGCAGATGGCGGCGGATGCTCGGCCGCACGCGGCTGAGCAAGCTCGTGGTCGGCAGCCTCGCCGAGATGACGCCCGCCCCGGATGCCGTGCAGGCGCAGATGAAGGCCGGCGGGCAGCTCTGCGACGGTGCCGCAGGACGACCGGCACGTCTCGCTTCGCGCAGCTGCTCGACAACGACGGCCGCTACCAGCCGCATCCCATCGCGGATCCGGCGCGAGGCGTCGCCGTCCTGCAGTACACCGGCGGCACGACCGGCCTGCCCAAGGGCGCGATGCTGACGCACGGCAACCTCACGGCGGCGTGCGCGCAGGCGTGGGCCACCGTCGCCGGCATCCTCGACGAAGGCAACGAGCGCATCCTCGCCGTGCTGCCGCCGTTCCACATCTACGCGCTGCAGGTCAACATGCTGTTCGGCATCCGCGCCTGGCCGCCGAGCTCATCCTGCACGCGCGCTTCGACCTCGACGCCGTGATCCGCGACCTGACGACGAAGAAGGTCACGATCTTTCCGGGCGTGCCGACGATGTTCACCGCGCTGATCAACCACCCGGGCGTCGACAAGCTCGATCTCTCGTCGCTCAAGTACTGCGGCTCGGGCGGCGCGCCGCTGCCGCTCGAGGTGGCGCAGCGCTTCCACAAGCTCACCGGCTGCAACCTGAGCGAGGGCTGGGGCATGACCGAGACCTCGCCCACCGGCACGTTCACGCCGGTCAACGGGCATGCGCAAGGCCGGCTCCTGCGGCATGCCGATGCCCGGCATCGTCATCCGGATGCTCGGACCTCGACGACCCGACCAGATATGTGCCGATCGGCGAGCGCGGCGAGCTGTGCATCGGCGGCCGCAACGTGATGAAGGGCTACTGGAACAACGAGGCCGCGACCGCCGCAGTGACGACCTTCGACGGCCTCCTGCGCACCGGCGACGTGGCCTACATGGACGACGACGGCTTCGTCTTCATCGTCGACCGCACCAAGGACATGCTGCTGTGCAGCGGCTTCAACGTCTATCCGCGCATGATCGAGGAGGCGATCTACGAGCATCCGGCGGTCGACGGAGGTCAGCGTCATCGGCATCCCCGACGAGTACCGCGGCCAGTCGCCGAAGGCGTTCATCAAGCTGAAGGACGACGCGCCGCCGTTCACGCTCGCCGAGCTGCAGGCTTTCCTGAAGGAGCGCCTCGGCAAGCACGAGATGGTGCAGGCGATGGAGATCCGCGCCGAGCTGCCCAAGACGCCGGTGGGCAAGCTGTCGAAGAAGGAACTCTACGACGAGGAAGCGAAGAAACGACAATGACCGCTCCGACCTTCCGACCCGCACCCTGGCTCGCGCTGCACCGATCGCTGGGCGGCGGACCCGCCGCCACCCTTCGACGACCGATCCCTCGCGGAACACGTCGCGGCGCAGGCGGCCAGCCAGCCCGATGCCGTGGCGCTTGCAGTTCCACGACCTCGGCATCACCTACCGCCAGCTGGACGAGCTCGCCGGCAGGCTCGCCAACGCATTCAAGGCGCAGGGCATCGGCAAGGGCGACGTCATCGGCATCCACCTGCCCAACGTGCCGCAGTACGCGGTCGCGCTGGTCGCCCTGGCGCGCCTCGGCGCGATCGGCTCGGGCGTCTCGCCGCTGATGGCGCCGGCGGAGATCGCCTACCAGGTGAGCGATGCGAACATCAAGGCGCTGCTGACGCTCGACGTGCTCGCGGCGGGAATGATCGGCAGGATCGCGGACATCCCCGCCTGCCTGGAGCTCGTCATCGTGACCGGCGGCGCGGACCACCTGGGCAAGCCCTGCGGTGACGCGCCCGCCATCCCCGGCGTGCGGACGGCGCGCTACCTCGATCTCCTCGCCGCCGCCGACCCACGATGCCCGCAGGAACCCGTGCACGCCGACGACACATTCATGATCCAGTACACGGGAGGCACGACGGGGCCGCCGAAGGGCGCGATGCTCACCGTGCGCAACCTGATGTACAACCCGCTGCAGTCGGCGGCCTATGCGCCGTGGATCCCGGGCGACGAGGTGCTGATGTCGGCGTTCCCGATGTTCCACGCGGCGGGCCTCGCCATCCACGCCGCCTGCATGCGCTTCGGCGGCCGGGCGCTGCTGATCCCCGATCCGCGCGACATGGCGCTCATCTGCAGGCAGATGCAGCGCTTTCCGCCGACGCGCATCGCCGCGGTGCCGACGCTCTACCAGATGCTGGTCAACACCCCCGCCTTCCGCGACGTCGACTTCTCCCGCCTGCGGATCGCGCTGAGCGGCGCCGCGCCGCTGCCGCGCGAGGATCGCCGCCGCATCGAGGAGATCATCGGCCCGGGCAAGCTCGCGGACGTGTTCGGGATGACCGAATCGGGCCCGGTCCACGTGTGCAATCCGCCGCAGCGCAGCAAGCCGGCCACGATCGGCATCCCGGTCGCCGGCGCGGACACGCGCATCGTCGACCTGGAGACGGGAACGCGCGAGATGCCGTTCGGCGAGCCGGGCGAGATCGTCACCAGCGGCCCGCACGTGATGAAGGGCTACCTCAACCTGCCGGCGGAATCGGCGCGCGCGCTGCGCACGATCGACGGGCGCACGTGGCTCTACACCGGCGACGTGGGCTTGATGGACGAGGAAGGCTACATCACGCTGTGCGACCGCGCGAAGGACATGCTGATCGTCGGCGGCTACAAGGTGTTCTCGGTCGAAGTGGAGGACAAGCTGAAGGCGCTCGCCTGCGTCGCGCAGTCGGCCGTCATCGGCGCACCGGACCCGAAGCGGCCCGGCAGCGACGTCGTGAACCTCTACGTGGAGCTCACGCGCGAGGCGAAGGCGCGCGATCCGGACGAGGTGCGCGGCGAGATCGTCGCCTACTGCCGTGAGAACATGGCCGCGTACAAGATCCCGAAAAACGTCGTGTTCATCGAGCAGATGCCGCTCACCCCGGTCGGCAAGCTCGACAAGAAGGTGCTGCGCGCGCTGCCGCCGCCGTGATCCCGCGCGCACCGCAACAATCAACAGGAGGAGTCTCATCGTGATCAGACAGTGGACCATCGCAATGCTCGTCGGCGCCATCGCCGCGATCGGGCCGGGCCTCACGGCTTCGGCCCAGGCGCCAGCGAAGAAGCCGCACATCGTCGTCATCTGGGGCGACGACATCGGGCAGACCGACGTCAGCGTGTACTCGCACGGCCTGATGGGGTTCCGCACGCCGAACATCGACCGCGTCGCCCGCGACGGCATGCTGTTCACGGACTACTACGCGGAGCAGAGTTGCACCGCCGGCCGCTCCGCCTTCATCACCGGGCAGAGCCCGTTCCGCACCGGACTGTCCAAGGTCGGGCTGCCGGGCGCCGACATCGGCCTGCGCAAGGACGACCCGACCATCGCCGAGCTGCTGAAGCCGCTCGGGTACGCGACCGGGCAGTTCGGCAAGAACCACCTCGGCGACAAGGACGAGTTCCTGCCGACGGCGCACGGCTTCGACGAGTTCTACGGCAACCTCTATCACCTGAACGCCGAGGAGGACCCGGAGCACGCCAACTACCCGAAGGACGCCGACATACCCGGCTTCCGCAAGCGTTACGGCCCGCGCGGGGTCATCCACAGCTTCGCCGACGGGCGCATCGAGGACACCGGGCCGCTCACGAAGAAGCGGATGGAAACGATCGACGACGACATCGCGGCGCGCTCCGCGGATTTTCTCGAGCGCCAGGTCAAGGCCGGCAAGCCGGTGTTCCTGTGGGTGAACTTCACGCACATGCATTTCCGGACCCATCCGAAGCCCGCCAGCGTGGGCCAGGCGGGCCGCTGGCAGAGCCCCTACCACGACGTGATGATCGATCACGACAGGAACGTCGGCACGGTCCTCGACAAGATCGACCAGCTCGGCATCGCCAACGACACCATCGTCATGTACAGCACCGACAACGGCCCGCACATGAATTCGTGGCCGGACGCGGCGATGACGCCGTTCCGCAGCGAAAAGAACTCGAACTGGGAGGGCGCCTTCCGCGTCCCGGCGATGATCCGCTGGCCGGGCAGGATCAAGGCGGGCTCGGTGTCGAACGACATCGTCTCGCACCTTGACATGCTGCCCACGCTGCTTGCCGCCGCCGGGGTTCCCGACGTCAAGGCGCAGCTGCTCAAGGGCTACACGGCCGGCGGACGCGCGTACAAGGTCCACCTCGACGGCTACGACCAGCTGCCGTATCTCACCGGACAGGTCAAGGATTCCCCGCGCCGCGAGTTCTTCTATTTCTCCGACGACGGCGACCTCACCGCGCTGCGCTTCGACAACTGGAAGTTCGTCTACGCGCAGCAGCGCACCGAGGGCACGATGGCGCTCTGGGGCGAGCCGTTCGTGAAGACCCGCCTGCCGTGGCTCTTCAACCTGCGCACGGATCCCTTCGAGCGCGCGACCATCACCTCCAACACCTACTGGGACTGGTACCTGGAGAACTCCTACATGCTCCTCGCCGGGCAGCAGTACGTCGGCCAGTTCCTGGCGACGTTCAAGGAGTTTCCGCCGCGGCAGAAGGCGGCGAGCTTCACGATCGACCAGGTGATGGAGCAGATGCGAGCCGCGATACCCAGGTGATCGCAAGCGGCACCCCGGCCCGCGCCCGTAGCCCGGGTTGAGCGCAGCGAAACCCGGGGCCGATCGCCGTCCGGAGGGCCACCCGGGTTTCGCTGCGCTCAACGCCGGGCTACGCCTCAGATCCGCGTCAGCGCCTCCGCCGCGCGCAGCATCACCCGCTTGGCCGCCGCGCGGCTCAGTCCCTGCTCGCGGCGCAGCCGCAGCCAGGCGTCGGAGCTCAGGATGAGATCGAGCGCCTCGAAGCGGGCCTTGTCCGCGGCCAGCGCCTTGGGCAGCGCGTGGCGGAGCAGCGCGCGCTGCAACGCGGCCGACTGGACCTGCTGCCCGTCGAGGAAGGGCGACTCGTGCCGGTGCACCGCCGCCGCAAGCTGGAACGGCAATAGCCGCTCGAAAACGTCCGCGCGCAGCTCGATGCTCCGCGCGAGGCGCTCGCGCCAGTCGCGGCCGGCGACGCGCGTCGTCGCCGCCGGCTCCACCACCGCGTCGATCGCTCTCGCGATCTCGCGGTAGAGCGTCTCCATGTCGGCGAAGTGCCGGAACACCGTGCGCAGGCCGACGTCCGCGCGCGCCGCCACGGCCTCGGCCGTCGGCGTGATGACGCCCTCGCGCACGAGGTCCATCAGCGCGGCGACGATGCGACGCCGGCTCTGCTCGCCGCGGTTGCGCCGGCCGTCGGTGCTCGCGGGCGCTGCGCTGTCGGCTCGGGTCATCGGGCTTGCCGCGTGGTGGGAAAAGTGCCGCCGATAAAGTGGCATGGATAGTGCCATATGACGCGCTGGCGGTCAATCGCGGGCGGGCCGGGGCCGCGGATTCCGGGCTCCGGCGATTGACCGAATCCGATCATGTGGCATATATTGTGCCAATAGTTCGGCCGCGTCGTCGCGGGTTGCCGCGGCCGGCCGGGACGAGCCGAACCCCGGGGAACGGAAGCGTCGCGACGGCCGGCGGTTGCCACACCGAAGGCGGCTCCGTACCATGCACCATCTTCGCGGACACCTGACATGACGGACATCGTGGTTCGCCGCCTGCTGATCGACCTGGGCACGCCGTTCGAGCGCCGCTGGAACGGCGGCGACGCCTTCCGTTCCGCCTGGCTCGACGCGCTGTCGATGTCCTTCCCGGTCGGCGAGCAATTTTTCATCGACTCCGTGCGCAACGGCGTGAAGACGCTGCCGGACGCGCAGCGCGCGCGCTTCGCCGCCGAGGTCCAGGGCTTCATCGGCCAGGAAGCCACGCACCGGCGCATCCACGCGCTGTTCAACGACCAGCTGCAGCGTCAGGGCTACGTGAACGCCATCGAGCGGCGCGCGCGACGCCGCATCGAGCGCATGCAAGGCTGGGATCCGCGGCACGCGGTGGCGCAGACCGCCGCCATCGAGCACTTCACCGCGATGCTCGCCCATTGGCTGCTGGCCACGCCCGGCGCGCTGGAGGGCACCGAGCCGCGGCTCGCGACCCTGTGGCGCTGGCACGCGGCGGAGGAAACCGAGCACCGCAGCGTCGCCTTCGACGTCTACCGGGCCATGGGCGGCGACGAGGGGTGGCGCCGGCGATGGATGCGCATCGTCACCTTCTTCTTCATCAGCGACGTGGCGCGCCAGACCGTGCGCAACCTCTGGCACGACGGCGCGCTGCTGCGCTGGAGCACGTGGCGCAGCGCCACGCGCGTGCTTTTCGGGCGCGACGGACTCGTGCGCAGGACGTGGAAGCCGTGGCTCGCCTATTTTCGCGCCGGGTTCCATCCGTCGCAGCAGGAGTCCGGGCTGGCCGAGCAATGGCTGCGCGACAATGCCGCGCAGTTCACCGTGGTGAGGAGCGTTACGTGACCGACATCGATTTCCTGGTCCGCAAGGACCGGCTGGAACAAACCGAACTGCGCGAGACGACCGCGCCGCCGCTGGCCAACGGCCAGGTCCGCCTCGCGATCGACCGCTTCTCCTTCACGGCCAACAACGTGAGCTACGCGGCGACCGGGGATACGCTGAACTACTGGGCATTCTTCCCCGCTCCCGAAGGCTGGGGGCGCATCCCGGTCTGGGGATTCGCGGCGGTCGCGGAATCGGCGCATCCGGAGTTCGCCGTCGGCGAGCGGATCTGGGGCTACTACCCGATGTCCACGCACGTCGTGCTGGAGCCCGCGCAGGTCTCGCGCCGGGCCTTCTACGACGGCGCCCCGCACCGCAAGCCGCTGCACGCGATCTACAACCAGTACACGCGCTGCAGCGTCGACCCCTGGCACGAAGACGGCTGGGAAGACGTCGAGGCGCTGCTGCGCCCGCTGTTCGCGACCTCGTGGCTCGCCGACGATTTCCTCGCCGACCAGGCGTTCTACGGCGCCGACACGCTGCTGCTGTCGAGCGCGTCGAGCAAGACGGCGTACGGCACGGCGGTCCAGCTGCGCCGGCGCGCCGGCATCGAGGTCGTGGGCCTCACCTCCGACGCCAACCGCGCGTTCTGCGAGAGCCTCGGCTGCTACAGCCGGGTGCTGACCTACACGGAGCTCGACCGCGTTGCCGCCGACGCCGCGTGCCTCTACATCGACTTCGCGGGCAACGCGAACCTGCGCGGCGCCATCCACACGCGCTTCGCCAACCTCAGGTACGACTGCGCGATCGGCGTGACTCACGTCGACCGGCGCGGCAGCGGCAAGGGCCTGCCCGGCCCGCGCGTCGTCTTCTTCTTCGCGCCCGCGCAGGTCGCCAAGCGCATCGGCGAATGGGGTGAAGCGGAGCTGATGGGCCGCATCGTCGGCGACTGGAAGGCGTTCAGCCGCAAGGTGATGAGCCCGCCGGCGCCGTGGCTGACGATCGAGCACCACCGCGGGCCGAAGGCGGTGCAGGCGATCTACGCGCAGGTGCTCGCCGGGCAGGGCGATCCGCGCGCCGGGCACATGCTGTCGCTGGCCGGCGGCGCATAAGGACCGCGCACCGACGGGCGCGCGCCGCACCGGGATCGACGGCCGGCCGAACGGGCGATGAGCCCGGCGCGACCGCTCAGGCGCGCTTCCCTACGCCGTCGCCCGCGCCTTCCCCAGCAGCACTTCCTTCATGTCGCCGTCGGCCTTCCCGGTGACGATGAAGAGGTACGTGGTCAGGAACAGGCTGCCGAGGACGAACGCCAGCGCGCCGAGCAGGAGCCCGGCGCCCGAGAACTGGTGCCGCCAGCAGACCCACAGCGCCGAGAGCGTCAGCATGAACATGAAATCGAGGTTGAACTGGCCGGGCCAGCCCATCGCCGCCATGTCGCCGAAGAACACGGCGAGCAGGCCGATGCCGTGGTTCGCCATCACCATCGCCGTATAGCCGATGAGGATCGCCCAGAGCACGAACAGAAATGCGCGAAACGCGGTCACGATACCCTCCTCCGACGGGTTGCCCATTCACCCGCAACGGCTGACGTTACCTCCGAACGCGCATCCCGATCAACCCCGCGCCCGCCGGGCGGGACGCTCGCCGGACGCGCGCAATCCCCCACCCGTTCCGGTCCGCTGCTCCGGTTGACCCCCGAAGTCCCGGCGCCTGCGCTCATAATTGCGGCTCCACGACCTTCCGACACCCATGTATCAAAGCTACTTTGGGCTGGCCGAAGCGCCCTTCTCCATTGCGCCCGACCCGCGATACCTCTACCTCAGCCAGCGCCACCAGGAGGCCCTCGCGCACCTCCTCTACGGCGTGAGCGGCGAGGGCGGGTTCGTCCTGCTCACGGGCGACGTCGGGGCGGGAAAGACGACCATCTGCCGGTGCCTGCTCGAGCAGATTCCGGAATCCTGCGATGTCGCCTACGTCTTCAACCCCAAGTTGACGGTGGAGGAACTGCTGTCGACCATCTGTGTGGAGTTCGGCATCGCCTGTCCGCCCGGCACCACCAGCATCAAGGTGTTCGTCGACTGCCTCAACGCACACCTCCTCGCGGCCAACGCCCGGGGCAGGCACACGGTGCTGATCATCGACGAGGCGCAGAACCTCTCGGCCGGCGTGCTGGAGCAGATGCGGCTGCTCACCAACCTGGAGACGAACCAGCGCAAGCTGCTGCAGATCATCCTGCTCGGCCAGCCCGAGCTCGGCACGATGCTGGCGCGCCCGGAGCTGCGGCAGCTGGCGCAGCGCGTCGTCGCGCGCTATCACCTCGGCCCCCTCACCAGGACGGAGGTGGCCGCCTATGTGCGGCACCGCCTCGAAGTCGCAGGCGCCACGCGGCAGCTCTTCCCGGCGACGCTGATGGGGCGCCTGTACCGGCTGAGCGGCGGCGTCCCGCGCGTCATCAACGTGATCTGCGATCGTGCGCTGCTGGGCGCATTCGTGCAAGGCAAGGAGCGGGTCGATGCAGCCACGCTCGCGCAAGCAGCACGCGAAGTGCTCGACCAGCCCGGCCTCCGTCGCGGCCGCCCGCGGCGCGCGCTGGTCGCCGGGCTGATTCTCGCGGTCGCCGTCGTCGCCGTCGCCGGCGGCGTCGCGCTCGCTCCGCTGCTCGACCGGTTCGCGCAGCGCGATACCGCGCCGGTCGCGCAGCCCGCCGCCGCGGAGCCCGCCGTCGAAGCGTCGCAGCCGCAGCCCACCTCTGCCGATGCCGGCGCGCCCGTGGCGAGTGTCCTGGACTGGCCGGGCGACGGGCAGCCCTCGCGGAGCCGGGAGCTCGCCTACGCCGCGTTGTTTCACGCGTGGGGCCTCGAGTACCAGGGAGGCGATGCCTGCCGCGAAGCCGCGCGCCAGGGGATGCGCTGTCGAATCGCCCGCGGCGGGCTCGATGATCTGCGCCATCTGAACCGGCCGGCGGTGCTTGCGCTGCGAAACGATCGCGGGCAGGAGTTCGACGCGGCCCTCACGGGCCTCGACGACAACAGCGCCACGCTTGCGCTGGGCGCGGAAACGAGGACGGTGTCCCTGGACACGCTCGCCGACCACTGGTCGGGACAGTACTCGCTGCTGTGGCGCATGCCGGCGGGAGCGAGCGAGAGCATCCGGCAGGGAGAGCGCGGGCCGGCCGTCGCGTGGCTAGGCCGGCAACTCGCGCAGGCGCAGGGCCGTGCCGTGGACGCAGATCCGGCCCCGGTCTTCGACGATGCCATGGTGCGCCAGGTAAGGCAGTTTCAGCTCGCCGAGGGATTGATTCCCGACGGCGCGGTGGGCCCGCAGACGCTCATGCGCTTGAGCGGAATCGCGGACAGGGAAGCGCCCAGGCTCACCCAACAGGCGGGAGGACGATAGGCATGTCCTACATCCTCGACGCCCTGAAGAAGTCCGAACAGCAACGCCAGCGCGGCGCCGCGCCGTCACTCCTCGCCGCGCAGGTACCCGATGCGGCACCGCGCCGGCCGGCAATGCTGCTCTACGGCCTGGCAGCGGCGGCCCTTCTGGTCGCGGGCATCGCCATCGGCATCCTTCGTCCTTGGCAGGCGGCGGCGCCGGCACCGCAGGCGGTCGCGGTGAAGCCGCCCGACGCGGCCTTGCCGACTACCCCGCCAGCGCCGGCGGCCCCGCCGCTCGAAACGCCGAAGGCCCCGCAGTGGCAGGCCCCGGTCCCGGCACCCGCGGCACCCGCGGCACCCGCGGCACCCGCGGCATCCGTGGCACCGGCGGCAACCGTGGCAACCGTGGCACCGGCCGGCCCTCCACCGGCTGAGGGCTCCGTCAAGGCGCCAGTGCCGGCACCGGCAGCGCCTGCGCCAAGCGCCCCGCCCCCGCAAGTGCCGGCGCCGGCGGCCTCCGTGCCGAGCCTCCCGCCCCAGCAAGCGCCGGCGCCGCCAAATCCCGCGCAAAGCGTTCCGCGCCAATCGGCAGCAACATCGGACGGCAATGCGCCACCGCCCCCGCCGGAAACGCCCGCCGGCGTCCGCCCTTCCGGCGCGGCGCCAGAGCGTCCGCCCGTGACCGTCGCCGAACTCCCGCTGTCCATACAGCAGGAAATCCCGAAGCTGTCGATCCTGTTTCACGTCTATTCGGGCAATCCCGGCGACCGCCTTGTCGGCATCAACGACCGCATGCTGCGCGAAGGCGCCTCCGTGGCACCCGGCCTCGTGCTCGAGCAGATCACCCCCGACGGGATGATCCTGAGCTACAAGGGATACCGATTCCTGCACGGCGCGCGCTAGCCTTGCCGCGGCGATCCACACCGACTCCCGGGACGACACCGGCGGAAGCCATCACGTCGATCGCCATCGGCTGACGCGCTGCCGCCGGCCGCAGCCTTGAGCCGTCCGCGCGTCCGGCGAGAGACTGCAGCGCCGCGATGCGCAAGATCCATCGGAATTGACCTGCGTCAAGCAATGCGCGGCCGCGTCACCACCGGCTTGACGCATGTCAACGGTGCCCTCGCGCCGTTCCGCTAGCCTGTATCCATATTCGATATTGCCGGTCGATATTGTATTTCGATAGCTGTCGAATTGCCCGCCTACATCACTGTGAGGATCACCATGCACACCAGGACCAAGCTCGTCATCGCCATGGCCGCGGCCTCGCTCGCGGCATGCACCACCGTCGACGCGCCGCCGCCGCCCAACACGCTGGTCGTCGCGAAGGTTGCCGCCGCCCCCGCGCTCGACGGCGACGCCGGCGATGCCGTATGGACCGCCGCCAAACCGCTGAGCGTGAAGCTTTCCGGCGGGGCCAATTTCGGCACCACCGGCGAGACCACGGCAATGCTCAAGGCGGTGACCTCGGGCGACATGATCTATTTCCTGCTGCAGTACGCCGATCCGACGCAATCGATCCAGCGCGGCCCGTACAAGAAGCAGGCCGACGGCAGTTGGAAGAAGCTCTCCGACCCGAACGACAAGGGCGGCGACGACAACGTCTATTACGAAGACAAGTGGTCGCTCATGTGGAACGTCAACGACTCCGTCGTCGGCTTCAACGAGAAGGGCTGCGCGGTGATGTGCCACGTCGGCGAGACCAAGCCGTTCGGCAACAAGTACACCGAGAAGGCGGGTGAGATCGCCGACATGTGGCACATGAAGGGCAGCCGCAACGGCGTGTGGGGACAGGTCGACGACCAGTACGTCGACAACACGCGCTACGACAAGGACAAGGCACCGAACGCCGGCCGCAAAGGCGATCCGGGCGGCCCCGATTACAAGGCCTTCAGCCTCGTCAACGGCAAGCCCGAGTTCATGAACAAGGACGGCAAGGCGGCCAACGCCGGCGGCACGTACTACATCAAGGACGGCGACCAGGTGGCCTTCGACGACAGCAAGTTCAAGGCGGGCGACGAAGTCTCGTCCTACATCGTCTACCAGTTGAAGGGCGATCGCGGCGACATCCGGGTGGCGTCGCGCTGGCAGAACGGCACGTGGACGTACGAAGTCGCGCGCAAGCTGGTCACCGGCAGCCAGTACGACGTCCAGTTCAGTGAAATGGGCAAGACCTACACGTTCGGCGTCGCCGCCTTCGACAACGCGCAGGTCCGGCATGCCGTCGGCTGGGAGCCGCTGAAGCTCGTCTTCGCGAAGTAGCGCGGTAACCCCTCGCGGCCCCGATGCAGGCAATTGCGCCGGGGCCGCGCTCGTATATCATGAACGTTGTTCGACAACCGGGCCGGCCGCACAGTCCAAGACGCGCCTGCCCGTGACGTCCTCGCCACACCGCGCGCACGACCCTGGACTGGCTAAGCAAGGGTCCGCGCCCCGCAGGCTGATTCGGAACAGGCCACTTGGCATCTACCGGCAGTCAGAAGGTTCTGCGTGACGCCTTTCGCGGCTTCATGCGCATTCACGTCCTTCATCACGCCGCGAAGGAGCCGATCTACGGGCTGGAGATGATCGCCGAGCTGAAGCGGCACGGCTATGTCATCGGGCCAGGCACGCTTTATCCGTTGCTGCATGCGCTGGAAGGCGCCCGCCTGCTTCGGTCCAGCGTCGAGGTGGTCGCCGGGAAGAGGCGCAAGTACTACCGCACCACCAGATCCGGCGACATCCTGCTCGTCAAGCTTCGCGCGCAGATCAGCGAGTTGGTGCGCGAAGTCGTCTACGAGCACAACGAATGAAAGCCTTCTTCAAATTCCTGCTCGCCACCATCGCGCTGACGCTGGCCGCGGGGCTGGCTTCGGCCGCCGATACCGGGACGAGAGCGCCCGCGACGGACAATCTGGCTGCGGCGCGCGCGCGGATCGCCGACAAGGACTGGCCGGGTGCCATCGAGGAGCTGAAGCGCGCGAACGAGACGGGCAGCGCCGACTGGAACAACCTGATGGCGTACAGCCTGCGCAATACCGGCGCTGCCGCCTATCCGGCGGCCGAGAAGCTCTACGACGAGGCGCTGCGCATCGACCCGAAGCACCGCGGGGCGCTCGAGTACTCGGGCGAACTGTATCTCGCCATGGGCAACCTGCCGATGGCGGAGAAGCGCCTGGCGACGCTGGACAAGGTCTGCCTGCTCCCGTGCGAGGAATACACCGACCTCAAGAAGGCCGTGGCGGCGTACAAGGCTTCAGGCAGGAAGTAGCGCTTCCCGCAGACGCTGCAGCCTCAATTGAGGGCGCAGGACCCCGGTCCGCCCGGGTGACCACACGAGCCGCAGGGGCTCGCGGCGGCGGCAGCGGTTCCGGCCGCCGATCCCGCGGTGGCGAAGACCGACAGCTTCTTCTCGAGCTCGGTCGAGTGGCAGCCCGGGCAGTCCGGAACGGCACCCGAGCGCACCAGCGTTTCGAATTCCTGCCCGCACTTGTGGCAGGCATATTCATAGATGGGCATGTTCGCCTCCTTGTCGCCTGCGTATTCTAGACCAGAGCGCCGGACGCTCTATCGGGCCGCCCTCAGGCGGACGCGTCGTACGCGCGGCGCACCCAGCCCATCAGCTCGGCGTCGATCTCGTTCGGCGCGGACAGTCGGACCGTGTACTGGCACATGCCTCCCGGCGGCATGACCTTGAGTCGCGCCGAGGCCGGCAGGTCCTTGACGTTTAGTCCAAGCTCGACCTGGTCCCTGGTGGCAGGCCCCAGCATCGCGAACTGCTTCTTCCGCCGCATGCTGACGTAGGCCTTCTTCGGCGCCTTCTCGTACGCGCCGAGCTTGTCGATCGCTGCGGTCACGCGCTCGTGCAGCGCGCGCAGCGGGGCCTTGGCTCCGCTGTAGATCGCGTCGAGCGGATCGGCGGCGGACGCGGGCGCGGCCGCGTCCTTGGCGGTGATCGCCAGCGCGTTGGCGTCGCCATAGCCGAGCCCCAGCGTGTCCATCAGCATCTTGCGCTGTTCGCCGACCTTGGTCAGGCCGCTGTCGGCAATGAGGCGGTAAAGCTGCGCGAGCGTCTTACCGGTCTTGCCCTCGATGTTGCGAAGCTGCGTGGCAACGGCGGCTTTGGGATCAGCCATCGGAGTCTCCTCGTCGACGTGGTTTCGATCAGCGCGCCAGCGTCACGCCGCCGTCGACCACGAGCGTGGCGCCGACGACGTAGTCGCCCGCGCGCGAAGCGAGGTAGATCGCGGCGCCCGCCATGTCTTCATCGCGGCCGATGCGCCTCGCCGGGATGTGGGACAGTATCGCATCGGCGTGATCGCGCGCGAGCTTGTTCATGTCGGTGGCGAAGGCGCCCGGCGCGATCGCGCTGACCACGATGTTGTCCTCGATCAGGCGCACCGCCATGCGGCGCGTCAGGTGGACGAGGCCGGCCTTGCTCGCCGCGTACGAATAGGTCTCCTGCGGATTGATCGACAGCCCGTCGATCGACGCGATGTTGATGACCTTGGCCGGGCGCGCCGCCGCCGCGCGGCGCAGCGGCGCCGCCAGCGCCTGCGTCAGGAAGAACGGCGACTTGAGGTTGAGGTCGACCACCTTGTCCCAGCCGCTCTCGGGGAACTCGTCGAAGGGAGCACCCCACGCTGCGCCCGCATTGTTGACTAGGATGTCGAGCGAGTCCTCGTGCCGGGCGTACGCCGCGGCGAGCGCCCTGGCGCCTTCCACGGTGGACACGTCCATCGGCAGCGAGACGCAGGTTCCGTGCGCCGAGAGCTCGCGCGCCGTCTCGTCGCACGCCGCCGCCTTGCGCGAGGAAATGTAGACGCGCGCGCCCTGCGCCAGAAAGCCGGCCGCGATCATGCGGCCGATGCCGCGCGAGCCGCCGGTGACGAGCGCGCTGCGCCCGGCCAGCGAAAAAAGGTCGTTCATGTCGTGCCTCCTTGTCGTTGCCCGCCCCGCCACGCGTAGCCCGGGATAAGTGGGGTCAGACACTACTTTTCAACGAACTTCGAAGGCGTTGCAACCGTAGCCACCGAAAAGTAGTGTCTGACCCCACTTATCCCTACGAGGCGGCGAGCCGCGCCCGGGCGTCCTGGTATTCGCGCCGCAGGCGCGCCACGAGCTCGGCCGCGCTCACCACGCCCTTGACGGCGCCGATGCCCTGCCCGCTGCCCCAGATGTCCTTCCACGCCTTGGTGCCCGAGCCGAAGTCCATCTTGCTCGGATCGCTCTCCGGCAGGTTGTCCGGGTCGAGGCCCGCGGCGCGGATCGACGCCTTGAGGTAGTTGCCGTGCACGCCGGTGAACAGGTTGGAGTAGACGATGTCCGCGGAGGTTGCGTCGACGATCGCCTGCTTGTAGGCGTCGGACGCGCGCGCCTCGTGCGTGGCGATGAAAGCCGAGCCGATGTAGCCGAAGTCGGCACCCATCGCCTGCGCCGCGAGCACCGCGCCGCCGGTGGCGATGGCGCCGGAGAGCGCGAGCGGGCCGTCGAACCACTCGCGGATCTCCTGCACCAGCGCGAACGGGCTCGTCACGCCGGCGTGGCCGCCCGCCCCGGCCGCGACCGCGATGATGCCGTCGGCGCCCTTGTCGACCGCCTTGTGCGCGAACGCGTTGTTGATGATGTCGTGCAGCACCACGCCGCCGTAGGCGTGGATCGCGTCGTTCACGTCGGTGCGCGCGCCGAGCGAGGTGATGACCACCGGCACCTTGTGCTTCACCACCATCGCCATGTCGTGGTCGAGGCGGGCGTTCGACTTGTGCACGATCTGGTTGACGGCGAACGGCGCGGCCGGAGCCTCCGGGTGCGCCCGGTCGTGCGCGGCGAGCGTCTCGGTGATCTCGGCGAGCCAGTCGTCCAACTGCTCCGCCGGACGGGCGTTGAGCGCGGGCATCGCGCCGATCACGCCGGCCTTGCATTGCTCGATCACGAGCCGCGGGTTGCTAATGATGAACAGCGGCGCGCCGATGACCGGCAGCGACAGGTTGGCGAGCGGCTTGGGCAGGCGGGACATGGCGGGTTCCGGGGACAGGTTCGGTCTACAGCTTCGAGAAGTCGGGCTTGCGCTTTTCCTTGAACGCGGTCAGCGCCTCGCGCGCCGCGGGCTCGCCCAGCATCCGCCCGAACGAGGCGCCCTCCTCCGCGATCTGCTGCGCGAGGTGCGCGGCCTGCCCGGCCTTCATGAGCCGCTTCGTTTCGAGCAGCGAGGGCAGGGGCTTCGCGGCGAGCCGGCGCGCCTGCGCGTCCGCGAATGCGTGCACGTCGGTGACGGGCAGCACGCGGTTGACGAAGCCCGCCTGCAGCGCGGCGGCTGCCGTCATCGGCTCGCCCATGAGCAGCGCCTCGGCCGCGCGGTGGTAGCCCAGCATCTGCGGCAGCAGCAGGCTCGACCCCGCCTCCGGGCACAGCCCGAGATCGACGAACGGCGTCGAGAACAGCGCGTTGTCGCCGGCATAGACCAGCTCGAAATGCGCGAGGATGGTCGTGCCGATGCCCACCGCGGGACCGCACACCGCGCCCACCAGCGGCTTCGGAAACGTCGCGGCGCCGGTGATGAAGCGGAACACCGCCGTCGTGTCGCGGACGCCGAGGAAGTCGCCGATGTCGTTGCCGGCGCTGAAGACGGCCTCGCTGCCGCGCAGCACCGCGACGCGGACGGCGGGGTCGGCGGCGGCCTGCGCCAGCGCGTCGGCCATCGCCGCGTACATGGCGCGGGTGAGCGCGTTCTTGCGCTCCGGCCGGTCGATCGTGATGGTCATCACGCCGGCGTCGGCACGGGTCAGGATGTCGGTCATGGCGGTCGGCCTGCGAAGGAACGGCGCCGGGCGGACACGCCGGGCGCGCGGTGGAACGGTGGATGCGGCATAATTGCCCGGCGCCACCGAGACGGTTATTATGGCATCTATCGTGCCACATTAATTGCGCATCGACAAGAGCGCGGCAAGGGGGAAACCGAGTGAGCTCGCTGCCGGTCATCGACACCATCCTGCGCACGCCCGACGGCTGCTTCTCCGCAGTGCCCGATTTTCCGTATGCGCCCCGCTACACCGAGGTCGGCGGGCTGCGCATCGCGCACGTCGACGAAGGCCCGCGCGACGCGCCGCCGGTGCTGCTGATGCACGGCGAGCCGACGTGGTCGTTCCTCTATCGCAAGATGATCCCGCCGCTGGTGGCCGCCGGGCATCGCGTGGTCGCGCCCGACCTCGTGGGCTGCGGGCGCTCCGACAAGCCGGCGCGGCGCGCCGACTACTCGTACCTGCGCCACGTGCAGTGGATGACCGCCTGGATGCGGGCGAACGACCTCGCGCGCATCACGCTGTTCTGCCAGGACTGGGGCTCGCTGATCGGCCTGCGCATGGTCGCCGAGGACCCGCAGCGCTTCGAGCGCATCGTGCTCGCCAACGGCGGGCTGCCCACGGGCGTGGGCAAGATTCCCGCGGCGTTCCGCATCTGGCGCGCGTTCTCGCAGTACAGCCCCTGGTTTCCGGTCGGCCGCATCGTCAAGGCCGGCTGCGCCCAGCCGCTCACCGCCGCCGAGGTCGCGGCCTACGACGCCCCGTTCCCGTCGGGAAAGTACAAGCCGTGCGTGCGCGTGTTCCCGACCTTCGTGCCGATCAGCCCGGACGACCCCGAACGCGAGAACAACGAACGCGCGTGGCGCGTGCTCGAAGCCTGGCACAAGCCCTTCCTGACGCTGTTCAGCAGCCGCGACCCGATCACCCGCGGCGGCGATCGCATCTTCCGGCAGCGCGTGCCCGGCGCGCAGGGCCAGCCGCACGCGACCACCCACGGCGCCAGCCACTTCCTGCAGGAAGACAAGGGGCCGGAGCTGGCCGCGGCGATCACCCAATTCATCCGCGCGACACCGGCGACGTCCGCGTAGATCGGCGGCGAGGGCCACCTGTCCTCGCGGCATCCGACGCTTCAGCCAAGGAGGTTCCCATGGCGTTTGCAGGCAGGCTCATCGCGTTCCTGGTCGGCTTCGGCTTTCTCTCGGGCGCCGTCGGCTTCATCTTCATGCCGGGAATGATGGAACCCGATTTCTCGGTGATGGCGACCCGGCCCGACGGCCTGGGCACGCTGCGCGCCGACCTCGGCGGCGCGTTTGCGGGCCTCGCGCTGTTCGCGTTCCTGGGCATGCGGCGCGCGCAGGCGCACTGGCTGCTGGTGCCCCTCGCGTTCATGGGCACCTACCTCGTCATCCGGCTCGGCCATCTGGCCGTTGACGGCGTGACGCCCAACGGCATCCGCTCGACCGTGGTCGAGATCGTGCTCGTGGTCCTGCTCTACGCCGCGCACCGCATGCTCTCGCGCGAGGGCCGGTCCTGATCCCCAACGTCGCTGCCGATTCGGCGCACCGGGCATCGGCATGAAGGCCGCGATCGGGCGCGCCGTCACGTCGATCCTCACCAGCCGCGCGCTGCGGGACGCCCGCCGCGCGTCGGCGTCGCTCAAGCGGCGGCTCGGCGGCGGCGCCGCGCAGGTGCATTACTTCCATCAGGCCGACGATCCCTACAGCCACCTTGCCGCGCAGACGCTCGAGGGCCTCGTCGCGCGCTACCGCATCGGCCTCGCCCCGCATCTCGTGCCGGCGCCGGCTGACGCCGCCGCGCCCGATCGCGCGCGCCTCGAGCGCTGGTCGCGCTTCGATGCGGCGGAACTCGCGCGCGGTCTCGCCTTCGACGCGCCCGGTTCGCGCGACGCCGACAGCCAGCCCGCCGCCGATCTCGTCGCCCTCGCCAATGGCGCGCTGCTTGCGGCGATGGCGCGCGGTGAATTCGCCGCGACGGCGCGCGTGATCGGCGCGGCGCTCTGGCGCGGCGACCGCGAATCGCTCTCGCGCCTCGGTGCCGGCTCGACCGCCGGCGCGGTCGCCGCCGCGCTCGGCGAAGGCGATGCGCTGCGAGCGAAGCTCGGGCACTACCTGGGCGCCACGTTCTGCTACGGCGGCGAGTGGTACTGGGGCGTCGACCGGCTGCACTACCTCGAGGAGCGCCTGTGCGCCGAGGGGCTCGCCATCGGCGGCGACAGCGCGCCGATCGTGCCGGTGCGCGAGGTCACGCTCGCCGGCGCGCGGTGCGACGGACCAGCGGCGACGCTCGATTTCTTCTGCTCGCTGCGGAGCCCGTACACATACCTCGCCGTGCCCCGCGTGCGGCGCCTCGCCGCGCACTACGGCACCACACTGCGCCTGCGCTTCGTGCTGCCGATGGTGATGCGCGGCCTGCCGGTGCCACGCGCGAAGCGCCTGTACATCCTGCACGACACCAAGCGCGAGGCCGACCGGCTCGGCCTGCGCTTCGGTCGCGTCGTCGATCCTGTGGGAGCGCCGGTCGAGCGCGGACTGGCCGTGCTCCACCGCGCGGTTCACGCGGGCAAGGGCGAAGCGTTCCTCGAATCCTTCCTGCAGGGCGTGTTCGCCGACGGGATCGACGCGGGCAGCGAGGACGGCTTGCGCCGACTCGCGCAGGGCGCAGGACTCGATCGCGCGTTCGTCGCGGGGGCTCTCGACGACGCGTCGTGGCGCGCCGTGGCGCAGGCCAATCGGGAGGAACTGCTGGCGCTGGGGCTCTGGGGCGTGCCGTCGTTTCGCGTCGGGAGCCTCCCGGCGCACTGGGGCCAGGACCGGCTGTGGGCGGTCGAAGCGGATCTTGCCGGGAAGCCCGCGGCAGTCGCCGCTTCGTCGACCTGATGCGCGCGACCCCGGCGCATGACAATCGAGGATCGGACACCATGAAACGCATTCTGCTGGGCGCCGCCGGCTTCGCCGCGCTGGCGGGAATCGCTTTCTTCGCCGTCGGCGGCCGCGAGGGCGCGCTGCTCCTGTACGTCAAGCACTTCCTCAGGCAGGAGGCCTCCCCGACGCAGCCCGTGGCCTGGAAGGCCGGGCCCGCGACCGCGCCGTCCCTGGCACCCGGCGCGAAGCGGCGCCCCAACGTCGTGCTGATCGTGGCCGACGACCTCGGCAGCAACGACATCTCGTTCTACGGCGGCGGAGTCGCCAACGGCGCGGTGCCCACGCCGAACATCGATTCGATCGCCCGCAACGGCGTGAACTTCGCCTCCGGCTACGCCGGCAACGCGACCTGCTCGCCGTCGCGCGCCGCGATGATGACCGGGCGCTACGCGACGCGCTTCGGCTTCGAGTTCACGTCGGTGCCGATCTCCTTCGCGCGCGTCGTCGGCGGCCACGCGGCGCCGGATGCGCTGCGCCCCGTCATCTATCACGCCGAGCGCGAAAGCGCGATGCCGCCGTACGAGCAGCTCGGCGTGCCGCCCTCGCGAGATCACGATCGCAGCGCTGCTGCAGGGCGCCGGCTACCGGACCCTGCATTTCGGCAAGTGGCACCTCGGCGAAGCCGCCCCGTTCCGGCCGAACGCCCGCGGGTTCGACGACAGCCTCGGCTTCTACGCCGCCGCCTCGATGTACCTTCCCGAGGACGATCCCGGCGTCGTCAATTCGCGGCAGGACTTCGACCCGATCGACCGGTTCCTCTGGGCGGCGCACCCGTTCCACGTGCGCTTCAACGGCAGCGAGCCGTTCAAGCCGGCGCGCTACATGACCGACTACCTGACCGACGAGGCGATCAACGCGATCGCGGCCAATCGCAACCGCCCGTTCTTCCTGTACCTCGCCTACAACGCGCCGCACACGCCGCTGCAGGCGGCGAAGGCCGACTACGACGCGCTGCCCCAGATCAAGGATCCACACGCTGCGGGTCTACGCCGCGATGATCCGCGCGCTCGACCGCAACGTGGGGCGCGTGCTCGAGGCGCTGAAGGCGCAGGGTCTCGACGAGGACACGCTGGTGGTGTTCACCAGCGACAACGGCGGCGCCCACTACGTCGGCCTCGACGACCTCAACAGGCCCTATCGCGGGTGGAAGGCCACGTTCTTCGAGGGCGGCATCCACGTCCCGTTCTTCATGAGCTGGCCGGGAACGCTGCCGCAGGGCGTGACCTACGATCAGCCGGTCAGCCACTTCGACATCTTCGCCACGGCGGCGGGCGCAGCGGGCGCGGCGGTGCCGGCGGATCGCGTGGTCGACGGCGTCGACCTCGTGCCCTTCGTCACGGGCGCGAAGGGCGGGCGCCCGCACGACGCGCTGTTCTGGCGCTCCGGGCCGTATCGCGTGGTGCAGGCCGGCAACTGGAAGCTGCAGGTCACCGAGCGTCCGCTGCAGGACTGGCTCTACGACCTCAAGGCCGACCCCGGCGAGAAGAACAACCTCGCCGCCGCCCAGCCGGACAGGGTGCGGGAACTCAAGGCACTGCTCGCGGCGTGGGAGAAGGAGCAGGCACCGCCGCTGTGGCCGGCGCTGATCGAGGCGCCGATCACGCTCGACAAGCCGCTCAACCGGCCCCAGGCGAAGGACGACGCGTACGTCTACTGGTCGAACTGAGCGCGGATCGCGCCGCAGCAGGTTGGCCGACGGCTCAACCAGATCGTTCGGCTGAGCTCGAAAATGCGGGGCGTTGCAGCTGCCCCGCCGGGGGGCGCGCGGCGACGAGCACCGCGCTCCGCCCCGGTCACTTCGGCGCCGCGGCCAGGTCCCGCAATTCGTCGTGCGCGCGCTTGACGAGGTACGCGTTGATCGCCGCGGCATCCTCGATCGAGACGAGCCCCAGGAAGCGCGGCATGCCGTTCGCCTCCTTGAGGCCACCGACGACGATGCCCATGAATTGCTCGCGCGTCGTGAGCGACATGTGGCGCAGGTCCGGCGTGGAGCCGCCTCCGACCGCGGCGATGCCGTGGCAGTAGACGCAGTACTGGTCGTAGAGCGCGCTGCCGCGGGCGACGACCGCTGCGCTCGCCTCGAGCGGCGGCGGCGTGGACATCGCGGGGCCCGGCGGCAGCGGCGGCAGCGTCTCCTTGCCCCCCAGCTTGTAGACGAGCACGCGGCTCACGGTGTGCACGCGATTCTGCGCGGCCACCGGCCCGAAGGTGCGCGCGAAACTGCCGCCCCAGCCCGCCATGATGGCCACGTACTGCTCGCCGTCGACCGGTAGGTCATCGGCGCGGCGATGAGGCCGGTCTGCGCGAAGGTCTCCCACAGCTTCTCGCCCTTGTCGGCCGAGTACGCGATGAGGCGGCCGTCGGCGGTCGCGTGGAAGACGAGGTTCCCCCCGGTGGCCAGCACGCCGCCGTTGCCCGGCGACTTGTAGGGGACCTTCCACGCCGCCTTGCGGCGCACCGGGTCCCACGCGAGCAGGCTGCCGTTGAACAGCGAGACGAATTCGGCGGTGCTCTTGGGGTCCTCCGGCGACGGCGGAACCCCGAGGGCGGTGTTCCAGACGCGCGGGTCGTACTTGGCGTTGGGATCGGCGATGTACACCCAGGGCGCTTCCTGCTCGGGAATGTAGACGAGGCCCGTTCCCGGGTGGAACGCCATCGACTGCCAGTTGTGCGCGCCCATCGCGCCCGGCCAGACGAGCTTCGGCTCCTTCGCGTAATCGGCGTCGGGACTCTCGATCGGGCGGCCGGTCTTCATCTCCACGCCGGTCGACCAGTTGAGCTTGGAGAACGGCAGCGGCGGAGATGAGCTCGCCGGTCTTCCTGTCCAGCACGTAGAAGTACGCGTTCTTGTTCGCCTGCATCAGCACCTTGCGCGGCGCGCCGTCGATCGACAGGTCGGCGAGGATCATCTGCTGCGCCGAATCGAAATCCCAGCCCTCGTTCGGCGTGGCCTGGTAATGCCAGACGTAGCGCCCGTTATCCGCGTTCAGCGCGACGATCGAGGTCAGGAACAGGTTGTCGCCGGCGCCGGGATTGCGCAGGTAGCGGTTCCACGGCGACGCGTTGCCGACCCCGATGTAGAGCAGGTTGAGCTCGGGGTCGTAGGAGATCGGCCTCCCAGACGTTGCCGCCGCCGCCGAAATTCCACGGGATCGCGCCCGGCCACGTCGCCGCTGCCTTCTTCATCGTCGCATCGCCGGCCTTCGCCGATTTCGCGTCGGGAACGGTGTAGAAGCGCCAGGCCTGCTTGCCGGTGCGGGCGTCGTAGGCGCTGACGTAGCCGCGCACGCCGAACTCGGAGCCGCCGTTGCCGATGATCACCCTGCCCTTCACCACGCGCGGCGCGGCGGTGACGGTGTAAGGCTGCCTGCGGTCGACGGTGACGACCTCCCAGACCTTCTTCCCGTTGCGCGCGGAAAGCGCGACGAGGCGCCCGTCGTAGGTGCCGACGTAGACCTTGTCGTCCCAGACGGCGACGCCGCGGTTGACGATGTCGCAGCAGCCCTTGCCCAGCGCCGCGGCCGGGACCTGCGGGTCGTATTTCCAGAGCCGCCTGCCGGTGCGCGCGTCGAAGGCATAGACGATGCTGCGCGCGCCCGTCGTGTACATCACGCCGTCGACGACGACCGGCGTCGCCTCGGTGCCGTGGTCGATGTCGAGCCGCGCGTGCCACGCGAGCCCCAGCGTGCCGACGTTGCGGTCGTTGACCTGGCCGAGCGGGCTGTAGCGCTGCTCGCCGTAGGTGCGGCCGTACATCATCCAGTTGGCGGGGTCGAGGTCGGCCTGGGCGAGGCGCGCGGCATCGACGTGCGCGGCGCGCGCCGGCTTCGGATCGGCGGCGTGCGCGGCGGGCTGCAGCGCGAGGAGCGCGCCGGCAAGCGCGGCGCCGATCGGGAAGTGTGATCGCTTCATGGAGTCGTCGTCAGGATTGATTGCTGGCCGATGCGCTGGCGGCCGGTCTGGGTACGATATCGCCGGACTGCGTCGACCGGGTCGATTCGTAGCCCGGGTTGAGCGCCAGCGAAACCCGGGGCGGTCGTGGCCATGTGCCACAACCACCCGGGGTTTCGCTGGCGCTCAACCCGGGCTACCGACACGGCGGGCCACCCGATCGGTCAGGCCTTCTTCTGCACCACCGAAGTCGGCAGCAGGAAATGCGACAGCGCCGGGATCAGCACCAGCGCGCCGATCATGTTCCACAGGAACATGAACGTGAGCAGGATGCCCATGTCGGCCTGGAACTTGATCGGCGACCACGCCCAGGTGATGACGCCCGCGGCCAGCGTGATGCCGACCAGCGCGACGACCTTGCCGGTGAACTGCACCGCCTTCTGGTAGGCCTGGGCAAGCGGCACGCCCTTGCGCTGCTGCGCGAGCTGCACCGACAGCAGGTACAGCGCGTAGTCGACGCCGATGCCGACGCCCAGCGCGATCACCGGCAGCGTGGCGACCTTCACGCCGATGCCCAGCACCACCATCAGCGCCTCGCACAGGATCGAGGTCAGCGCCAGCGGCACCACCGCCACCACCACCGCCCGCCAGCTGCGGAAGGTGATGAAGCACAGCACGATCACCGCGGCGTACACGTACAGCAGCATCGTGCGTGTTGGCCTTCTTGACGACGATGTTGGTCGCCGCCTCGATGCCCGCGCTGCCGGCGACGAGCAGGAACTGCCGGTCCTTGTCGCTGTGCTTCTCGGCGAAATCCGCGGTGGCATTGACCATCCGCTCGAGCGTGCCCGCCTTGTGGTCGGTCAGGTAGGCGATCACCGGCATCACCGAGCAGTTGTTGTTGAACAGGTCGGGGTTGTTCGTCGAGGCCTGCTGCGCCGCGTAGTTGAGGACGTCCTGGTTGCGGTTGATCGTCAGCCACTTGGGGTTGCCCTCGAACGAGCCGGCCGTGATCTGGCGCGCCGCGTCGACCAGCGACACCGTGGTCTGCACGCCGGGCAGCTGCCGCATCAGCCAGGCGAGACGGTCGGCCTCGACCAGCGTCTCGTACTTGAGGCAGCCCTCGGGCGCGGTCTTGACGATCACCGCGAACTGGTCGCTCGACAGCGCGTAGTTGGCGGTGATGTACGCGTTGTCCTGGTTGTAGCGCGAGTCCGGGCGCAGCTCCGGCGCGCCCGGGTCGAGGTCGCCGATCTGCAGGTTGAGGCTCACGATGAAGCCCAGGACCGCCAGCACGGCCGACACGCCGATGGCGCCGATCGCCCACGGCCGCGTCGTGAAGTTGTCGAGCCAGATCCACAGCTTGCCCAGGCCCTTGCCCCTGCGTCTCTTCCTTCTCCTCCTTCAGGCTGTGCTCGGCGGCCTTGGCGCTCACGCCGGCGTAGGACAGCAGCACCGGCAGCAGCAGCAGGTTGGTGAAGATCAGCACGGCCACGCCGATGCTGGCCGTCAGCGCCAGGTCCTGGATCACCGGGATGTCGATCACCATCAGCACGCCGAAGCCGACCGCGTCGGCCAGCAGCGCCGTCAGCCCCGCCAGGAACAGCCGCCGGAACGTGTAGCGGGCGGCGACCAGCTTGTGCGTGCCGCGGCCGATGTCCTGCATGATGCCGTTCATCTTCTGCGCGCCGTGCGACACGCCGATGGCGAACACCAGGAACGGCACCAGGATCGAGAACGGGTCGAGCTCGAAGCCGAGCAGCGTGATCAGCCCCAGCTGCCAGATCACCGCCACGATCGAGCAGGCGATCACCAGCGCCGTGCTGCGGATGCAGCGCGTGTAGAGGTAGATGATGACCGTCGCGATGACCGCCGCGGCGCCGAAGAACATCATCACCTTGACCATGCCGTTGATCAGGTCGCCCACCAGCTTGGCGAAGCCGATGGTGTGCACCTTGATCCCGGGGGGCATGCCCTTGGCCAGCGCCTTGTCGTCGACCGCCTTGGCGAGCTCGTACTTGTCGCGGATCTTCTCGTCCAGCACCTTCGACAGCCCGTGGTAGTCGATGCGCTTGCCGGTCGCCGGGTCCTTGTCGAGCAGCGGCACGAAGATCATGCTCGACTTGAAGTTGTTGGCGACGAGGCTGCCCACGATGCCCGAGCGCGCGATGTTCTGCTTCAGCTGCTCGACGGCTCTTCGGGGAGCCGTCGTAGGAATCCGGCATCACCGGGCCGCCGCGGAAGCCTTCCTCCGTGACCTCGGTCCAGCGCACGCGCGGGCGTCCACAGCGACTTCACCCACGCGCGGTCCACGCCGGGCGTGAGGAACAGCTCGTCGTTGATCTGCTTCAGCGCCTCGAGGTAGCGCGGATCGAAGATGTCGCCGTCGGTGTTCTCGACGACCACGCGCAGCGCGTTGCCGAGGCCGCGCAGGTCCTTCTGGTAGGTGAGGTAGTTCTTGATGTACGGCTGGCTCTGCGGCAGCGTCTTCTCGAAGCTCGCGTTGAGCTCCAGCCTGGTCGCCGCGACGAAGCCCAGCACGAGCGTGATGATCGCGCACACCACGATCATCGCCAGCCGGTTGTTGAAGACCAGCCGCTCGAGCGCGTTGCCCGAGTTCTGGTCGAAGTCCGCGAGATCGCGGACGACCGGCATCTGGTCGAGATCGTCGGAGACGACAGCCATGGCGGTTCCTCGTGTCGCGGGGGCGTTTCGATTACTTCGTCGGTTCGGCGACGGCGACGCCCCGTGGGCCGACCAGCGCCAGGCGACCGTTGCCGGCATCGGTGAGGCCGAAAATCGGGAGCGAATTCTTGACCGCGACCTTCTGGTAGGTCTTGCCGCCGTCCTCGCTCGCGACGATGCGCCCGCCGGCGTCTGCCAGCAGCAGCTCGCCCTTGGCCGAAGTCGCGCCGCCGACCACCGCCGCGGTCAGTCCGGTCTCGACCTTCGTCCCAGGACTTGCCGTCGTCGTCGGTGCGGTAGACATTGCCGCGCAGCCCGAACACGACCACCGCCGACTTGGCATCCATCGACACCGAAGTAGCTGCCGTTGTAAGGCGTCGGCACGGCGCACGAAGCGCTCGCTCGCCTTGTCGAGCTTCAACACCAGCCCGCCCTCTCCGGCGATGTAGACCGTTCCTGCCGCCGGCCGGATCGCGTACAGGTTGAAGAACTTCGGGATTGTCCGTGCTTGATCGAACCACGACTCCCAGGTCTTCCCGCCGTCATGGGTGTGGAAGATCAGGTTGTACGCACCCACCGCGTAGCCCGTGTTCTCGTCGGAGAACCAGACGTCCAGAAACGGCTTGTCGGGGCCCTGCTCCTTGTAGCGCCTGGCCTCCACCAGCGCCAGCTTCAGCGCCTCCGACGCGGGCGCGGCCGCCGCCTTGCTTTCGAGCGACGCCAGCAGCAGCTCATTCGCCCTGCGGCCGTCGAGCTGCAGGTTCCACGTCGCGCCGCCGTCGACGGTGTTGAGGATCACGCCGTCGTGGCCCACCGCCCAGCCCTTCTTGTCGCCGACGAAGTACACGGCCGTGAGGTCGGAGGCGACCGGAACCTTGCCCTGCTTCCACGTGGCGCCGCCGTCGGCGGAGACGACGATGTGCCCCCGCTGGCCCACGGCGACGAGCGCATTACCCGCCCGGGCGACACCCTGCAACAGCCCCTTGCTCGCCAGCGCGGATTCGACCGCCGGCGAGTCGAGCACGTCGACGAATCCTGCCGCAGCGACGTGAAGCGACAGCAGGGTTGCCGCGAGCGTGACGACGACCAGTACTCCAACCGATCGGTTTCATTGGCTGCTCCGAATGTGCGGCACCGGTGACACGCCGGCGCAACCACGCCGACGCGACCTGCCGGCCGAGTCCGGCCGGCGCGTCGCGTGCCGCGTGGGGGCGTATGCGAGCGGGTGGCGCCTAGCGGATGCCCGCGCCTGCCAGCGTCTCGGCGGCCCAGAACGACTCGGGCGCCGGCTCGGTCTTGATCTTCACGCCGTAATACATCCCGGACAGCCCGCTGATCGCGTAGCCACCGGCGGCGAAGTCGTAGTTGACGTAATTGTTCGCGTTCATCGTCTGATTTTCGTATTGGAACGTCGTGTTCAGGAACGCCGAACGGTAGAGCTGGCCGCGGGCGTCGTACTGGTCGGATGCAACGGCGACCCAGCTGTCCTCGTCGATGTAGAAGACGCGCTTGCTGTAGATGTGGCGCTTGTCGGGCTTGAGCGTGGCTTCGACGACCCACACGCGATGCAGCTCCCAGCGCACCAGGTCGGGGTTGACGTGGTTCGCCTTGGCGACGTCTTCGCCGTTCTTCGCGAACTGCAGGCGGTAGCCCATGTACGGGATGTACATCTCCTTCTTGCCGACGAGCTTGAAATCGAAGCGGTCCATCGCGCCATTGAAGACGAACGCGTCGTCATAGGTCGAGGCGCCGTTGGTGCCGGGATTCGGCGTGTCGTAGGCGATGTCGGGAGCGAGCTTCACCCTGCGCTGACCCGGCAGGTATTGCCAGGCCTTGCGCGGCTGCTTCAGCGGATTGACGAAGTCCTTGACCAGCAGCGCTTCGCCGGCGCGTCGCGCGGGCCCCTGGTAGTAGAGCTTCAGCAGGGTGATGGGATCGGTTTCCTTCATCACGACGTCGAGGTGCTGGGCAAAGAACGGCGGCGCCTCGGCGAACCCCTCGGCGACCAGCGCCAGCGTCGGCACGCCGGCCCCGTCGACGTTCCAGTTCTGGTACTTGGTCTCGTAACCGACGCCCAGATAGCGAACGAGATGATTCCACATCGCCTCGAAGCCGGTCTTCGGGATCGGGAACGGAACGCCGGGCAGCGCCCCTTCGAAGCTCAGGCCGCCGTCCACGGACTTGGCCGTGGTGGCGTTCTTGATCGCGCCGTCGTTGATCTTCTTGGGAAACACGATGCTGCGCTGCGTGGGAAAGACGTCGACCCGCATTGTCGGATAGCGCTTGAGCAGTTCCTTCGTGCCCTCGGTCAGCTTGTCCGCGTGCGCCGCCATGTCCTTGCCGGTGATCGAGAGCCGCGGCTTCTGGTCGGCGAACGGGTCCGGGCGAATCCCCGAGCCCTTTTGAAAGCCGGGCGGCGGCGCGAGCGGCACGCCGGTCCACGCCGGGATCGTGCCGTCCTTGTTCGCAGCCTTTTCCGCGCCGACCGGAGTCAGCGTGGTGCCCAACTGCTTGGCCTCGTCGGCCGAAACGGCCGCCCACGCACCGGTGGAAAACAGCGCGGCGACGCTCAACGCCAACAACGATCTGTGCAGCATCATAAGACTCCTCCTGGAGTGAAACTTAGAATGTGGTCTTGAACGTGAGATTGACGAAGCCGCGGTCGACCAGCCCGGCGAGCGTGCCGTTGTTGGTTGCCTGACCGAACGGCGGATTGACCTGATAGTTGCCGAAGAAGCCGACGTACTTGAGGTCTATCCGGTACCTGGAATAGATGTCGACGGCAAGGCCCACACCCCACGTCCCGGTTCCGTCCTGGCCGCCGCCGGCTATCGCCGAGTTGCCGGCGAGACCCTGCGACCAGCTGATCGGCGCGAGCAGATCCACACCGGGATAGACCTGGAACCACGTCGGCGTCAGGTTGATCGCGAGGGCGAGATAGCTCTTCGACACGCGGTCGATGTCGGTGTAGCCGGCGCGCCCCTTGAACACGGCCTCGTTCTGCGTCACCTTGTCCCACATCATCCAGGTGAGTTCGGCTGAGTAGCTCAGCGTGTCGAACAGCGCCGTCTTTGGGAGTACGCCCAGCGCGTTGACGAGCCCATGCCAGGTGTTGCCGAGCGCGCCCGGCGTGCCCTTGTCCGACAAGCACTGCGGGACGCCGGGGGCGGTCTTGCTGGGCGCGCCGCACACCAGCGCGACATTGCCCGCCGCGGGATTGACCAGCGCATTGGGCAGCACCACGACGGGTGAACTCAGCAGCGCCATCCCCTCGCGGTAGCTGATCTCCGAGCCGAAGCTGATGCCGCCGAGGTTCTTCGAGAGGCTGATGCCGTAGATGTTGATTCCCGTGGCGTAGGCCAGGTTGTAGTTGCCGAAGCGGCCCTTCGTGGTCAGATCCGAGACGTTGGTCGCGTTCTTGTTGATGATGCAGAGGCCGCCGGGTAGCGGCGTTAGGCCGAGCGCCGAGCAGGTCGCCGCGGGAACGGCCGCGACGCCGGGATACAGCACCACCTGCGGCTGCTGGTCCGAGGTGCGGCGGTAGTAGAAGCCGAGCGTGCCGTCCAGCCAGTCCGGGCTCCAGCGCGCGGACACCCCGTAGTTGCCACCGGAGTTCCCCGGCTCGAAATCCCCCACGTGCCACGCGCGCCAGAGCGACGGGGAGCCGGGGAACGCCGCCGCCAGCGGGTTCGGCTGAACGATCAGCGAATCCGCGCCGCGCATGACCGCGTCGCTGAACGTCAGGTAGCTGCCCGATTCGGCGTAGCGCCATGGCTGCCACGACCAGAAGTACTGGCCGGCGATCGACAGGTCATTGGTCGGTTGGATCTGCAGCGTGACGCCCTGCCGCGGCCGGAAGATTTCCTTCGCCTCGGCGCCCGGGGTGGCCACGGCCTTCCACTGGTCGAGCGGCAGCTGGCCGTAGGCGACGCTGTGGACGGCGCCGTTGCCGAGCAGGCTGTCGCCCCAGAACACCGAATGCTGGCCGGCCTTGATGCTGACCGGCATACCGGCCACGTCGAAGTTGGCGAAGCCGAACGCGTCGAGGACTTCGCCCGACGCGCCCTTGGCATAACGCTTGGTGAAGCCGGACAGGCCTGTCGACGGGAGCCCGTCGGACAGGTGATTGGACGTCTGCGGCGACGTGTTGTCGAGGCTGCTGTAGGCGGCGTCGTACCAGCCCGCGACGCTCACCCGCCCGCCGATCATGCGCGCCCAGACGAGGTCGAACTCCGATAGGACGTCGATGCGGTTGGCCACCAGAGAGTTCTTCTTGAAGTTGCGGTCGCCGTCGTCGAGTTGCCAGGTGTTCAGCAGCGCCGGATCCTGCGCCTGGGTGCGCATCCCGAGGTTGTAGCGGAACGTGTTGTCCCACCGCATCTGGAGATCCGGATTGCCGACGTCGATCTCGAACGCCGTGGCCACGTTCGGGGCCGCGAAAGCGGAGATCACGGCGGCGCTGATCGCAGCGAGGCGAAATGCGCTGCATGCGTGCGTGCGGTTCCTGCCGTTGCTGCTGAGTTTGCTCCGAATCATGGTCCCACTCCCCCGAGTTTTTTGACTGGCCGTACGGCGACGGCGCTGCTGGCGCTACGGTAATCCGGCGCCTACCAACACAACCCCCTCCCTAAGGGGGGTAACGGCATCGGCGTCCCAGACTTGTCCATTCTAGGACAAAACCCCGAAACCGCGCCACCAACCGGGATTTATCGCGCCGATCCGGCGCCGGAGTGTGTCATTCCCGACGCGGGGCCGCCGGCCTGACCGGGCGCCCCGGTCCCCACGACGGCTACGACCCGGCGACCAGATAAGGCCGGGGGCGCTCGCCCGCGGGTTCCGCCGGCGGCTCGAGGCGCTTGAGCAGCTCCGGGATTTCGTCGGCGGTCACCGGGCGAGCGAGCAGGAAGCCCTGGGCGTGGTCGCAGCCGATCTTGCGCAACACCGCGAGCTGCGCCTCGGTCTCGACGCCTTCGGCCACCACGGTCATGCGCAGCGTGTGCGCCATCAGCACGATGGCGCGCAGGATGGCCACGCCCTCCTGGCTGTCGGCGCGCTCGACGAACGAACGGTCGATCTTGAGGGTATCGATGGGGAAGGACTGTAGCGACGCGAGGCTCGAATGCCCGGTCCCGAAATCGTCGACCGACAGCGAGATGCCGTGCCGCTTCAGTTCCGTGAGCTTGCGCCGGGCCGCGTCCGAATCCTTCATGATCGCGCTCTCCGTCAGCTCGATCTGCAGCAGTCCCGGCGACACCCCGCTCGCCTCGATGATCGCCAGCAGCCGCTCGGCGATGCCCTCCCATTGGAACTGCCGCGGCGACACGTTGACGGCGATCGGGATCGACTCCATGCCGCCGTCCTGCCAGCGCTTGATTTGCGCGCACGCGATCTGGAACACGTGGTCGCCGAGCAGGTGGATGAGGTTGCTCTCCTCGGCGATCCCGATGAAATCCATCGGTTTCATCACGCCGTTCTCCGGATGCTGCCAGCGCACCAGCGCCTCGAGCCCGGTGACCCGGCCGGTGGCGATGTTGATCTGCGGCTGGTAGACGAGGAACAGCTCGTAGCGCCGCAGGGCGCCCCGCAGCGCCTGCTCGACATCGACCCGCGCCGAGCGGCGCGTGCCCATCGCTTCGGTGAAGAACTGGTAGGCCCCGCTGCCGAATTCCTTGGCGTGGTACATCGCGAGGTCGGCGTTCTTGAGCAGGGCATCGGCGTCCTCGGCATCCTCGGGGCAGAACGCGACGCCGATGCTGGCGCTGGTGGAGATGCTGATCTCCCTGATCACGAACGGCGGCCCCAGAGCGTCCGCGATGCGCCGGCAGACGACCTCGGCTTCGGCGCGGTTGCGGACGTACTCCATCGTCACGATGAACTCGTCGCCGCCCAGCCGCCAGATGATGTCGTCGGCACGCACGCACGACTGCAGCCGCACGGCCACCGCCTGCAGCAGCAGATCGCCGACGTCGTGCCCCAGCGTGTCGTTGACGGTCTTGAAATTGTCGAGGTCGATGAAGAGGACGCCGAGGCTCGTTCCCCGGGCGCGGCAGCGGTCGATGGCAGCGGTGGCGTGCTCCAGGAACTGCCGGCGGTTCGGCAGCGACGTCAGGCTGTCGAGGTTGGCCAGCCGCTCGAGGCGCTCCTGCGCGCGCTTCGTGTCGTCGATGTCGCGCAGGGTCACGGCGAGGCCGCCGGCCACCGGCACCGCCTGGTGGCGGAACCAGCGCGTCCCGTGCATGCCCCACGCGGTCTCGATCTCCTCCTCGACCGGCGTGCCGGTCTCGAGGACCCGCAGGAACCGCCGGTAGAGCCGCCGGCGCACCAGCTTGGGCAGCAGGGTACGCAAGCGCTTGCCGATGACGCTGTCCTGGGCCGCGCCGAGCAGCACGAGCGCCCGGGCGTTGGCGTCCTCGACGATGAATTCGGAGACCCGGCCGTCGCGGCCGCGGATCGAGCGCAGCAGCATGAACGCGTCGAGGCTGCCTTCGGCGGCGGCGCGGTAGGTCGCCCGCGCCGCGTCGGCCTCGCGATGGCTCTGGCGCAGGCGCCAGGCCAGCAGCGTGGCGACGGCCAGCACCAGGACGATCCCGGCCGAGGCCGCCACCGCATAGGCGTAGAACTGGTTGCGCTGGCGCAGGAAGCCGGCGAGCTTCTCCTCCTCGGCCACGCCCACGATCACCGTGAGCGGATACCCGCCCATGACGCGGTGGGCGACGTAGCGGCGCACCCCGTCGGCCGGGCCGGCGAGCGCGGAGCCTCTCTGTTCGGCCTGCCGCAGCGAGGCGTAGGTCTGCGCGTAGTCGACGTCCTCCGGGGCCGCCACCGACGCGCCGGAGCGCCAGGCGCGAAAGGCGCCGTCGCGGCCCAACAGCGCCGCGACGCCCAGGTTGCCGCGATCAGTTGTCCCGTAGGCGTCGGTGAAATGGGCCGGATCGACCGACACGATGATCGCGCCGGCGAACGAGCCGTCGGGATTGTTGAGGCGCCGCGTCATCTCGATCGTCGTGCGTCCCGCGACGCGCCTGGTGACGGCCCTTCCCACGTGCAGCTGCCCCGAATCGGCGTCGCGATGCACGCTGAAGTGAGCGGCATCGGCGACACTGCCGCCGGCGATCAGGAGGCCGGACGGGCCGCCCCCGGGCGCGACGATGGCCGTCGTGTTGCCGCTCCGGTCGGCCAGCGAGATCAGCACCATCGCGTCGAAGGGCACGACGCTGCGCCTGACCACGGCCCCGAGGTCGAAGGGTTCGCCGCGCTGGCGGGAGCGCTCGAACTCGTAGGCGACGAAGCGCGTCACCTGGTCGACATTGCGCAGGAGCGCTTCGGTGGCCTTCTCCAGGACCCGCGCGTCGCTCGCCGCCTCGGTCACCGCGTTGACGACGACCCGTCCGCGCTCGCGCGCCAGGAAGTCCGACAGCGTGGTCCAGATGAGGATCAGCAGCAGAACGCCGAAGACCGGCAGCAGGTACAGCAGCGGGGTGTCCGGCCGCAGGTTGACGGGATTCAATCGTCCCATCACCGTGTGCGCGCCCTCAGCGAGGCGCGACATGGCTCTCGCCGTCCCGCGGTGCCGATCTTGCGGCGCCAATCCGTCGGGGCACTTGCGCCCCGGGTTGCCGACGACGGGAGGTCCCTTTCGCGGCGCACAATGCCGCAAAAGCGTCGCCCCGCCGGACAAGCCGGTCCGGCCACGCCCGTCGCGCATGGAAACGCCTGTCGGACGGTTCCCGCTCCAATCCCATCCCCCTCGATCGCGCCCGCCCGTCGCTCCCCGCGACGGGCCCCTTCGCAGCCTTTAGCATATCCCGTGCCGGACAGGGACGCCGATGTGCGGGCGGATGCCGTAAGACAGGGGATCGGCGCGGCCCTCGAGCCCCGCGCAATGCGTCAGCGCGCCGTGCTCCGGCGACCGCCGAAGCGCTTCGCCGTCAGGCGCTCGACCAGGATGCGCTCGCAGACCCTGAACAGCACATAGAACAGCATGCTGAAATAGGCCGAACCGACCAGCTCGAGCAGCTGCTGCAGCGCGCCGTCGGCGATCACCATCACGCCGTATTCGAGGAACAGGTCGATGTTGAGCTTCAGCAGGACGAACAGGTTCACCGACGACACGCCGAAGAGCAGGAAGAACAGGCCCATCAGGACGAACGTCAGCTTCGGACGCCCGAACAGCAAGCGAATCCAATGGCCCGGCACCGGCTTCTCCCCTCGCGCGCAACCTGCACGGTATCAGAGTAGGGGCCAAAGCGCGCGAGCACAAGTGTCCCGCGGCCGTGGCCCGCGCCGGGCGCGCGCGTTCCGGAATCGGTGAAGCGGCCGTGCGGTGATAATGTGGCCGCGAGGTCGACGGGCGAGGCCGTCTCGCCCGACCCGCCTAGAGGAAGGATGCAAACGTGAGCGATGTCCTGATCGAGAAGCGCGGCGCCGCGCTGTGGCTGACCCTCAACCGCCCGGAGCAGCGCAACGCGCTCACCAACGACGTGCTCGCCGCGCTGACCGGTGCACTCGCCGAGGCGAAGCGCGATCCCGCGCTGCGCGCAGTCGTGATCACCGGCGCCGGCGAGCGCGCGTTCTGCGCCGGCGGCGACCTCAAGGGCGCCGGCGACGGCAAGGCGTTCGCGGTGGCGAACGGCGTCGTCGACAACGCGCTGGCCGCGTTCTACACGGAGGTGGAGCGCTGCACGCTGCCGCTCATCGCCCGCGTCAACGGGCACGCGATGGGTGGCGGCCTGGGCCTCGTCGCCGCCTGCGACTTCGCGCTGGCGGCCGACGACGCGCTGTTCGCGACACCCGAGGTGAAGGTCGGCCTCTACCCGCTGCTGATAACGACCTACCTGATGCGGCTCGTGCCGCGGCGCAAGCTGGCCGAGATGTCGCTCGCCGGGGAGCCGATCGACGCCGCCCGCGCCGCCGAGTACGGAATCATCAACGCGGCGATGCCGCGCGGCGAGCTCGACGCCCGGGTGGACGCGCTCGTCGCGACCCTCGCCGAGCGCTCGCCCACGGCCATCCGGCTCGGCAAGCACGCGCTGCACGCCACACAGGACATGACCCTGGCGCAGTGCCTCGATTACATGACGCTGATGCTCGACCGCCTCGCGCAGACCGAGGATGCGGCCGAGGGCTTCGCCGCGTTCAGCGGCAAGCGCAAGCCGGCATGGACCGGCCGCTGACCAACCCGGATGGAGAACGCATGAACGAACGCACGGTACGCATCGGCTCCTGTTCCGGCTTCTGGGGCGACAGTCTCGACGGCGCGCGGCAGCTGGTGGAGAGCGGCAGGATCGACTATCTCGTTGGCGACTATCTCGCCGAGATCACGATGTCGCTGCTGGTGCGGGCGAAGCTCAAGGATCCCGCGCTGGGCTACACGCCCGACTTCGTCGATGCCGTGGCGCCGCTGCTGCCGGAGATCTCGCGCCAGGGCATCAAGGTCGTCGTCAACGCCGGCGGCCTCAATCCGGCGGGCTGCGCCGCGGCGCTCGCGCAGGCCGCAACCGCCGCCGGCGTCGAAGCTGCGCATCGCTGTAGTCGAAGGCGACGATCTCATGCCGCAGGTCGATGCGATCCGCGCCCGCGCGCCCGCCGAGATGTTCAGCGGCGCGGCGTTTCCGGCGCGCCCGGTCAGCATGAACGCCTACCTCGGCGCGCGCCCGATCGCCGCCGCGCTCGGCGCCGGGGCGCAGGTCGTCATCACCGGCCGCTGCGTCGATTCGGCGCTGGCGCTGGGCCCGCTGCTGCACGAGTTCGGCTGGTCGGCCGCCGACCACGATCTCCTGTCGGCCGGCTGCCTCGCCGGCCACCTGATCGAATGCGGCGTGCAGGGCACGGGTGGATTGTTCACCGACTGGGACCAGGTGCCCGGGTGGTCCGACATGGGGTTCCCGATCGCCGAGTGCCGCGCCGACGGCTCGTTCGCGATCGCGAAGCCCGACGGCACCGGCGGGCTCGTCACGCCGGCGTCCGTGTGCGAGCAGATGCTCTACGAGATCGGCGACCCGGGCGCGTACCTGCTGCCCGACGTCACCTGCGACTGGACGCAGGTGCGCTTCGCGCAGGCGGGGGTCGATCGGGTCAGCGTCACCGGTGCCCGCGGCCGCGCGCCGACGTCGCTCTACAAGGTCTGCGCCACGTTCGGCGACGGCTACCGGTCGGTCGCCACGCTGATGATCGCCGGCTTCGAGGCGGCGCGGCGCGCGCGCCGGCAGGGCGACGCGATCGTCGCCCGGGCGCAGCGGCTGATCCATGCCCGAGGCCACGGCGACTTCACGGAAACCTCGGTCGAGGTCATCGGCGCGGAAGACACCTACGGCGCGAACGCGCGCGCGATCGAGGCGCGCGAGGTCGTGCTCAAGATCGGCGTGCGCCACGCGAAGAAGGAGGCGCTCGAGATCTTCGCGCGCGAAGTCGCGCCGTCGGCGACGGCGATGGCGCAGGGCACGACGGGCTTTGGCGGCGGCCGGCCGGCGGTGATACCGGTGATCCGGCTGTTCTCGTTCCTGCTCGAAAAGTCTGCCGTGCCGGTCGTCGTGCGCATGCACGGCGACCCGACGCCGATCGGCGACGGCACATGGGGATCCGCCGCGGCCACCGACGCCGACGCCGCCGGCCACGGCGCGCCTGCGACGTCGACGCGCGATCCCGATGCGGGCGGGGCCCCGACGGCAGGCGGCGTCGAGGTGCCGCTGCGCCGGATCGCGTGGGGCCGCAGCGGCGACAAGGGCAACGCGTCCAACATCGGGCTGATCGCGCGCCGCCCCGAGTTCGCCGCCGTGATCCGCGAGCAGGTGACGCCCCATCGGGTGGCGCGCTACTTCGCGCACTACCTCCGGGGCGAGGTGACGCGCTGGGAGCTTCCGGGCTCCAACGCATTCAATTTCCTGCTCACCGACGTGCTCGGCGGCGGCGGCACCGCATCGCTGCGGCACGACCCGCAGGGGAAGGCCTACGCGCAGATGCTGCTCGACCTCCCGGTGCGCGTTCCCGATGCGCTGCTCCACCCGCCGGCACCGCCCGCTCGTCAGGACACGCGCTGAGCCGCTGCGTCGGCGCGGACGGCGAGGCGCGTGCCGACGAGCGCTACTGGATGCAGGCCTGGAGCGGGGGCGTGCAGATGCCCCGCACCGGATTGCAGCAGGTCTCGCCGGCGGCGCAGCGGACGACGCCGCAAGCCGTTCCCTCCTTGACCGGGACCTCGACGTAGAATTCGCCGGCTCTGAGCACACGCCCTTGCCCGGCCGGGCCCTCGATCGAGCCGCTCGTTCCGTAGACGATCAATCCGCTTCCGCCGTACAGCGCTTCGAGCCCCCGGGCGATCTGTTCACCGGTCGCGCCCGACGACGCGAGGTCGAGCTCGTGGAGCGGATTCGAGCGCCGCGAGTTCAATCGCCGCTGGGTGAGACTCGGGCACGGCGAGGTGATGCAGACGATGCCCGAGGGCGTCACGCCGAAGTAGCGGAGCCCGTCCTTCGGCGTGGCGCCGGTCACCCCCCGCCACGCATTCGACACCACCAGCACCGGAATCAGGGCGGCGAATCCGAGGTCGGCCTCCTCGAGGCGGCCCCGCACGATCGCGCGGCGCTGGAGGAGCTCCGCTTCGAGCGCGGCGACTTCGTCGGCAGCGAGGCCCAACGCCGACCAGTCGATCCTGCCGGCGTAGCATTCCTCGGCGAGCGATCGGTCCGCGCAGGGCTGCCACGAACTGTTGAGCCGTCGGACGAAGACCCCGCCGCAGAAGGGCGACGGGCACAGGCGCGGATCCGTGCGCGTCACCTCGTAGTAGGTGCCGCGGGGCAGTTCGACGGTCTGCGAGTTCGGCCGCGCTGCCGACGGATCGGACGCCGCGGCCAGCATCACGGCGATCAACGCGAGCGCGCCGTGCCGGGCGCAGGTCCGGATCACGCCGGCGCGGCGGGTGCTCGTTACCGCGCCGCCGTGGGCCATCAGGACCGGGTGGAATACGATGGAGGTTCGCATCAGGATGCGCGTCCCGCGTGGGCGATCAACGCAGAGCTTAGCGCCGAAAGGCCGCAACCGGCAACGAACGGACCGCGCGGCCGCAGCGCGCGGCCACCGCGGCCCCGGGTTTCGCTGCGCTCAACCCGGGCTACGGGATCGGCGACGGAATCGGCAGCGAGAGCGGGTGCAGTTGCGCGAGTACGCGCCAGGGTCTAAGGTTGCGCCGCGCACCATCCGGCGCGCTTCGTTTGCGGACAGGAGTACCCACCATGTACAAGCGGATCCTGCTGGCCTACGACGGCTCGGAAGCCGGGCAGCGCGCGCTGCTTGACTGCCACGACATCGCGCAGTGGAGCCAGGCGCAGCTGTTCCTGATCGCGGTGATGCCGCCCGCGACGACCTACCTCGCGGCCGAAGCGGGGCTCTTCGACGACGGGCGTGACGCGCAGGAACAGGAGAAGTACAAGGCCATTCTCGACGACGGCCTGAAGCGACTCGCCCAGTCCGGCCACCCGGCCACCGGCGAGCTGGTCGTCGGCGAGTCGGTTGCGCAGATCACCGCGTGCGCGCGCCGGTTCGACGCGGACCTGATCGTCGTCGGCCACAAGCACCTCGACAGCTGGGCCGCGCGCTGGTGGCGGGGCTCGACGTCGCCCGCGCTGATCGAGCACGCACACTGCAGCGTGCTGGTCGTGATCACCCGGTGACGCGCGTGCGGGGGATTTTCCCGGCAACGTGAGACCCCCGCCGCCCCGGCCGTTGGCCTAGCCCCGCGGCCACCCCGGAATCCAGTCGGTCCCGGCGAGCGGGATACGCGCCATCGCCGCCGCCTCGATCGTGAGCGCGACCATGTCCTCCGGCTCGAGATGGTGCACGTTCTTCTTGCCGCAGGCGCGCGCGACGGTGGTGAGCTCCATCGTCATCGTCTTGAGGTAGTTGCGCATGCGCCGGGCGCCGACGGCAGGGTCGAGTCGCTGCTCGAGGACGGCGTCCTGCGTAGTGATGCCCACCGGGCAGCGGCCCGTGTGGCAGTGGTGGCAATAGCCGGGCGCCGTGCCGAGCGCGGCGTAATCGGCCTCGGCCGAGCGGAACGCGCCGTCCTGGAAGTACTGGTCGTGATTGCAGCCGAGCGCGAACAGCGCGCCCTGCCCGATCGACACCGCGTCGGCGCCCATCGCCAGCGCCTTGGCGACGTCGGCGCCGGTGCGGATGCCGCCGGACACGATCAGCTGCACCGTCCCGCGCATGTTGAGCTCGTCGAGCGCATCCACCGCCTGGCGCACCGCGGCGAGCGTGGGAATGCCCACGTGCTCGATGAACACGGTCTGCGTGGCGGCGGTGCCGCCCTGCATGCCGTCGACGACGATGACGTCCGCGCCCGCCTGCACCGCGAGCTTCACGTCGTTGGCCACGCGCGTGGCGCCGACCTTCACGTAGATCGGGATCTCCCAGTCGGTGATCTCGCGCATCTCGTTGATCTTGATGACGAGGTCGTCGGGCCCGGTCCAGTCCGGATGCCGCGACGCCGAGCGCTGGTCGACACCCTCGGGCAGCACGCGCATCTGCGCCACCCGCGGGTTGATCTTCTGCCCGAGCAGCATGCCGCCGCCGCCCGGCTTGGCGCCCTGCCCGATCACGATCTCGATCGCGTCGGCGCGGCGCACGTCGTCCGGCTTGAAGCCGTAGCGCGACGGCAGGCATTGGTAGATCAGCGTCTTCGACGAGCGCCGCTCCTCCGCCGTCATGCCGCCGTCGCCGGTGGTGGTCGAGGTGCCCATCTCGGTGGCGGCCCGCCCCAGCGCCTCCTTCACGTTGGCCGACAGCGACCCGAAGCTCATGCCGGCGATGGTGATCGGGATCTTGAGCTCGACCGGCCGCGACGCGTGGCGCGTGCCGAGGAGCGTGGTCGTCTCGCAGCGCTCGCGGTAGCCTTCGAGCGGATAGCGCGACAGCGACGCGCCGAGGAACGCGAGGTCGTCGAAGTGCGGCAGCCGGCGCGTGGCGCCCATCCCGCGGATCTCGTAGAGGCCGTGCGCCGCCGCGTGATGGATGTAGTCGATGACGCGCCGGTCGAACGTCGCGCTCTCCTCGCGCTGGATGCGCGGGTGGAATTCGATCGGCTGGTTCATGGGAGGATCAGTACTCCTGGTTCGCGTCGGCATTCCAGTGGTAGAGGCTGCGCATCGAGGCGATCCGCTTGAACCCGCGCGGGTCGTGCGCGATGCCCGCCTGCGCGAGCAGCCCGCCGACGGCCGCGACGTCGGCGTCGGTCATCGGCTCCTCGTGCGCGTCGGCGCCGAGCGACTTCACGCTCCCGCGCACGTAGATGACCGCCTCGTACAGCGAATCCCCCAACGCATCGCCGGCGTCTCCGCACACGACGAGGCGGCCGGCCTGCGCCATGAACGCGGAGTAGTCGCCGACGCTGCCGCCCACGACGATGTCGATGCCCTTCATCGAGATCCCGCAGCGCAGCGAGGCGTCGCCGTCGATCACCAGCAGCCCGCCGTGCGCCGCCGCGCCCGCCGCCACCGAGGCGAAACCGGTGACGCGCACGCGGCCCGAGCACATGCCTTCGGCCACCCCCGGTCCGGCGTTGCCGCGGATCGTGATCTCGGCGTGCTGGTTCATGCCGCCCGCGTAGTAGCCGGCGTGACCGTCGATGTCGATCGCGATCGGCGCGTTGACGCCGACCGCGATGCTGTGCGCGCCGTCCGGGTTGGCGATGGTGACGCGCTGCGTGCCGTTGCCCGGCGCGTCGCGGTGCAGGAAGCGGTTGACCTCGCGCAGGGGCACCGTCGCGAGATCGAACGCGACTACGCCCGCCATACGTAGATCTCCTCGGGCTTCGGCTCGAACAGGTTCGCGTGCCTGACGCCGGGCAGCCGGGCAAGCGAGCGGAACTCCGACGAGATGGCGACGTAGTCGTCGGTCTCGGCGACGATCGCCGGCTTGCACGAGAACGCGTCGCGGACGATCGCGAGCTCGTCCTTCGTGCCCATCAGAAAGGTGTAGAAGCCGTCGAGCTCGTCGAAACCGTGGCGCAGCGCCGCCTGCAGGTCGTCGCCCTCGCGCATGCGGTACTCGATGAACCTGCACGCCGCCTCGGTGTCGTTGTCGGTGTCGAAGGGGATGCCCTGCAGCTGCAGGCGCCGGCGCACGCTCCCCGGATTGGACAGCGAGCCGTTGTGGACGAGGCAGAAGTCCTCGCCCGCCGTGAAGGGGTGCGCATGCGCCGGCGTGACCGCGGATTCGGTGGCCATGCGCGTGTGGCCGACGACGTGGGTGCCGGTGACGTGCTCGAAATCGTAGCGCGCCGCGATATCGCCCGGCGCGCCGATGTCCTTGTAGAGGTCGATCGCGCGGCCGACGGCGAGCAGGCTCAGTTCCGGAAACGACGCGCGCAGCCACGCCTTGACGCGCGCGACCGGCTCCGAGGTCGCGAGCACGGCGTGATTGGCGATCGTGTCGAGCGAGACGTCGGCCAGCGACTGCCGCGCGGCGGCCTCGAGCGCCGTCCAGTCGTACGCGCCGGCGCCCGAGTACAGGCTGAACTTGAGGCTGCCGTCCGCGGCAGGCGCGCCGTACACCGCCATGCCCGCCGACTCGGGTCCGCGCTCGGTCATGCCGATCAGCATCGGCACCATCATCCGGCCGAGCTCGCCGCGCAGCTCGGGTTTCTTCAGCAGCAGGCCGACGATTCCGCACACGGCGCGCCCCCTCTCAGAAGAATTCGAGGTAGCGGCGGGTTTCCCACGCCGAGACGTGGCGCGAGTACTCGACCCACTCCATGCGCTTCAACGCGATGAACTCGGCGGCGAGTTCCTCGCCGAGGGCGCCGCGCACGACGTCGTCGGCGGCGAACGCGTCGATCGCTTCGGCGAGGCTCTGCGGCAGGAGCTTCACGCCCTGCGCCTTGAGCTCGTCCGGCGAGCGTTGGTAGAGATCGGTGTTGTTGGGCTTGCCCGGGTGCAGCTTGCGCTTGACGCCGTCCATGCCCGCGGCGAGGATCGCGGCCGTGGCGAGGTACGGGTTGCAGGAGCCGTCGGGCAACCGGAACTCGATGCGCCCGCCGGGAATGCGCACGCACGCCGTGCGGTTGTTGTCGCCGTAGGCGATGTTGGCGGGCGCCCACGTGGCGCCGGACAGCGCCCGGCCGACGACCAGGCGCTTGTAGGAGTTCACCGTCGGCGCGCAGACCGCGGCGAGCGCGCGGGCGTGCGCGAGCAGGCCGCCGGTGAACCAGTACCCCATCTCCGAGAGCTTGAGGCCGTTCTTGTCCGCCGCGTCGTAGAAGAGGTTGGGGGTCTTCCGGTTGCCGAGCGAGACGTGGAAGTGGGTGCCGGTGCCGGTACGGTCGGAGAACGGCTTCGGCATGAACGTCGCGATCAGGCCCATCGCGTGGGCGATCTCGGAGGCCGCCATCTTGACGAACGTGTAGTTGTCGGCGGATTTCAGCGCGTCGGCGTAGGTGAAATTGACCTCGAACTGACCGTTGGCGTCCTCGTGGTCGATCTGGTAGACGTCGATGCCGACGGCGCGCAGCGCGTCGACCATCCGCTCCAGGAACGCGCTGGAGCGGGCGAGGCCCTTGTAGTCGTAGCACGGCTTCTGCAGGTCGTCCGTCGCGTCGGCCGGCCGCAGCGAGCCGTCCGGCCGCCCGGGTGAGCAGCATGAATTCGGGCTCGATGCCCGTATAGAGGGTCAGGCCCTCCTTGGCGAGCGCGGCGAGCTGGCGCTTGAGGACCACGCGCGGGCAGTAGGCGTAGGGCTTGCCCTTGACGTGGCCGTCGCAGGCGATGCGCGCATACCCCGGCATCCACGGCACCGGCGAGAGCGTCGCGAGGTCGCCCACCGCCATGTAGTCGGGGCCGTTGGGACCCATGCCCATGCCCCACACCGCGAAGCCGGCAAAGCCCGCGCCGTCGGTGAGGACCATGTCGAGGTGCTCCGCCGGCACCGCCTTCGCCTTCGGCGCGCCGTGGATGTCGACGAACTGCGCGAGGACGAACCGCGACCCGGTGTCCTGCAGCAGTTTCTTCGCTTTCTGCACGTTCATCCCGCCCCCCCTGCTTCCCTTGCGAACCGCGATTATCCGGCGCCGGGCGCCGGCGCGTCAATCACGACAATAAACAATGTTTATCCCGGTGAATCTCGCGCGCGGCACCCGCGGCGCTCGGCCCGCCGCGGCCCGCCATGCTAGGATTTGCCGATGAAGGCGCGCGCCGAACCTGCCCCGACGGCCCCCGGGAACCCTCCCTCCGCCGCCGACCTCGACCTGTTCGTCGGCAAGACCCTCAACGCGCTGCGCCGCCAGCAGCGCCTGACCATCGCCGACGTCGCCGCCCGGGCGAAGATCTCGCGCGGCATGCTCTCGAAGATCGAGAACGGGCAGACGACCAGCCTCGACACGCTGCTGCGGCTCTCGACGGCGCTCGGCGTTTCGCTCGGCGCGCTGTTCCAGCGCTTCGAGCTCCCCGACGGCAGCGCACAGCACGTGAAGAAGGGCGAAGGCCTGGAAGTCGTGCGCCGGGGCACCAAGCGCGCGCACACCTATCACCTGCTCGCCTCCGAGCGCGGCCCGAAGCGGCATTTCGAGCCGTTTCTCGTCACGCTCACCGACAAGAGCGAGATCTTCCCGCGCTTCGAGCACCCCGGCACCGAGTTCATCTACCTGCTCGAAGGGCGCATCCGCTACAAGCACGGCCGGGAGAGCTACCTGCTCGCCCCGGGCGACTCGCTCACCTTCCGCGGCGACGTCCCGCACGGACCGGAGACGCTGATCAAGCTGCCGATCCGGATGCTCTCGATCATCGTCTACCACGACGAGCCCGGCGCGTCCTAGGCCACGTTGAGCGGTGCCAGCTCGCGCGCGATCGCCGCGCGCCGCTCGGCGTCGGGCAGGTCCCTGAACGCCACGTAGGCCGCGGCGATCTTGCGCGAGGTCTCGAGGATCACCTTGCGGTCGTCGCCCGGCACCTTCGGCACGCGCACGATGGTGTCGCCGGCGAACGTCGGTATCGGCCCGGCGGCGCCCGGCTCCGGACGCAGCGGCTCGATCCCCTGCTGCAGGTTGCGGATGCCCTTGCGCAACGCGCCGCGGAGCAGCCGGATGCCGTGGTCGGTCGCGCCGAGGAACTCCCGCTGGTGGCTGTTGACCGGTCCCTGGCTCACCCACGCGTCCCAGTCGCCCGGGTTCGACTGCCGCTGCTCGTAGGGCCGCTCGGCGCTCTGCCCGTAGAAATCCACCTTGCCCCAGCCGATCTCGTCGCGCTTGGCGCGGCCCTCGGGATCGTCCTGCTCGTTCAGGTTGCGCCAGGCGATGACGTGCGTGTTGGTGTCGTCGATCGGCACCACCCAGCGGGTGAGGCTCGAACGCCCGAAATAGCGGACGATCTCGCCGCGCTCGTACAGCGCGCCGTTCTGCGAGAAATTGGGCAGCAGGTGGTCGTGCACGCGCACCCAGATGTTGTCGCCGCTGCGCCGCGCGTTGGTGTAGAAGAAGCCGCCGTCGCGCTCGTGGAAGTCCATCACCGGCAGCTCGCCCCAGACCTCCTCGAACTGCACGCCCGACATCCGCGTGTGCAGGAACGGCGTGTGGTACGGGTCCATCGAGTTCTCGCTCACCTGCAGCCAGTTGCAGGGAGAATGGATCTGCCACGGCACCATCTCGTTGCCGGGAAGGTCCATCATGTCGAGAAGCGGGAACGCGGGCTTCCGCTCAGGCGGGCCCATGTACGCGAAGATGAGGCCGCGGTACTCGCGCACCGGGTAGGCGCCCTGGCAGACCTTCTCCTTCAGCAGGCTGTTCGGCGGCTCGCCGGGCGTCTCGAGGATCCGCCCGTCGGGGCCGTAATACCACCCGTGATAGGCGCAGCGGATGCCGTGCTCGGCGATGATCCCGAACTCAAGCGACATGCCGCGGTGGCTGCAGAACTTGTCGACGAGGCCGATGTTGCCCGCTAGATCGCGGAACAGCACGAGGTCCTCGCCCAGCACGCGCACCGCGAGCGGCCGGTCCGACAGGCGCTCGGACATCAGGATCGGATGCCAGAAGCGGCGCAGGTACTCGCCGCAAGGCGTTCCGGGGCCGACCTTCGCCAGCTCGTCGTCGGCGGGGCGGTCCTTGGGCTTGTAGTAGCCGCCGAAGGGCTCGTTGCCGGTGCGTTGCATTTCGCTCATTGCGTTTCTCCTCTCCTGGCGATCGGCCTGCGCAAGGCCTGGTGACGAATCCTGCGGCGTTCGGCGCTGCCGGCGACCGGGCCGGCCTACGCCGCTGCCAGCGCGCGGGCGGCCCACTCGCCCGTCTGCAGCAACTGCGCGTCGGCGCCCTGCGCGCCGATCAGCTGCAATCCCACCGGCAGGCCCAGCGGCCCCGTCGTCACCGGAACGGCCAGGCTCGGGACGTGCAGCGCGGTCCACATGCGGCTCATCACGGGGTCGCCGGTGCCGCTGGCGGCGAGCGGCGCCTCGCCCGCGGCGGCCGGCACGATCAGCGCGTCGCAGCCGGCAAACGCCGCGTCGAGGCCCGCCCTTGCTTCGTGCACGCGGCGCCGCGCGTCGACGTAGGCGGCGCGCGGCGTGCGCGCGCCGAGCTCGGCGAGCGCGCGAAAGGCATCGCTCAGCCGGTCGGCGTGGCGGGTGGTCTCGAAGACGTAGTTGCGCGCGGCCTCGTACGCCATGATCGTCTTCTGCGCATCGACCAGGACATCGAACGGCGGCGGCAGCGCGACGTCGCGCACGTCGGCGCCGGCGCGGCGCAGGGCCTGCGCGCCGCCCTCCACCGCGCGCTGCACGCAGGCGTCGGCGAGGTCCCATTGCGGCGTGCGGCAGAGGCCGAGCACGGGCGGCGCGGCGAGCGGGTGCATCGGCGCTGCGTCGGGAAAGCCCATCAGCACGTCGCGCACCAGCGCGATGTCCGCCACCGAGCGGGCGAGGATGCCCAGCGTGTCGAGCGATTCCGCAAACGGCCGGATGCCCGACAGGCTCAACTCGCCGAAGCTCGCCTTGTAGCCGAACACGCCGCAGAACGTCGCCGGCCGGATGACCGAGGCGGCCGTCTGCGAGCCCAGCGCCACCGGCACCATGCGGTCGGCGACCGCGGCCGCCGACCCGCTCGACGAGCCGCCGGGCGTGTGCTGCAGATGGTGCGGATTGCGCGTCTTGCCGGGCTGGAAATACGCGAACTCGGTGGTCACGGTCTTGCCGAGGATGATGGCGCCGGCCGCCCGCAGCGCGGCCACGCACGCGGCATCCCACTGCGGCTGCCGGGTGGAGTAGAGGCGCGAGCCGAGCGTGGTCGGCATGTCTACCGTGTCGATGATGTCCTTGATGCCGACGGGCACGCCCCGCAGGGGCCCGCGACCTTCGCCGCGGTCGGCGGCGCGGGCGAGCGCCAGCGCGCGCTCGGCGTCGAGGTATTCCCACGCGCCCACCTCGCGCTCGCGCGCCTCGATCCGCGCGAGGCAGGCGCGCACCAGCGCCTCGGAGGAAAGCTCCCCCGCCCGGATCGCGGCCGCGGCCGCGGTCGCCGACAGTTCGTTTGCCTCGCCTCGATCCAGGGAAGTCACCGCGCCTCGACCATGCAGGAGAAAGGGGCCGTCGGCGCGCACCCCGACGGCGCCGCCATTCTGCGGCAAGGTTTACACAGGCGCAACATTGTTGCGCTTACCGCACATCGGCGCCGGCGCGAAGGCGGCGCCTCGAGCCTCCGGCGCGGGTCAGCACGCAGCGAGCGCCGCCTTGAACCGGCGGCGCTGCTCGGCGCTGTGCAGCGCCGCAAAATCCTGCGGGTAGGGGTCGCCGGCAACGACCTTGAGCGTGGCGAACGTCGGCCCGTCCGCAGCCAGCACGGCGGCGATCCGCGCGGCGAAGTCATCGAGATCCGCGAACTCGTGCACGCTGCGGTAACCGGCCGCGCGGGCCAGGCCGGCGAAGCTGACGCGGCCCGCGCCGGGAATCGGATGCCCGCCGTTCGCCTCGTAGGTGCCGTTCTCGCAGACGAAGTGGATGAAGTTGCGCGGCGCCGCCGCGCCGATGGTGACGAGGCTGCCGAGGTTCATCAGCAGGCTGCCGTCGCCGTCGAGCACGATGACGCGCTTGTCCGGGCGGCCCAGCGCGAGCCCGAGCGCGTGCGACGAGGCCTGGCCCATCGCGCCGGTGCCGAGATAGGTGAGCGGATGCGGCTTGATCACCATCCACTCGAACGCGGCCTGGTAGACCGGGACCACGATCTCGTCCGTGTGGTGGCGCGCCAGCACCTTGAGGCAGTCGTCGCGGCGCATCATCGCCTACTCCGGCGTCCGGGTGACGAGGAACACGTACGGGTGCGAGCGCTGCCACGCCCGCTCGAACGCCGGCGCGATGCGCGCCTCGTCGCCGCGCACGCCGAGGCGCGCGTGGTCGATGCCCATCGCGTCGAGCAGCGGCTCGACGATGCGCACGCCGTACTTGGCCGACTGCGGCGGCTCGCGATCCGGCTCCATGCCCTGCAGGCCGACGATCATGCACAGCGGCAGCTCGTATTCGACCGCGATCGCCCGGATCGCGTTGAGCGAATCGAGCAACCCGGTGTGCTGCATCAGCAGCAGCGCGCGGGTGCCGGTGAAGGAGAGCCCGGCGCAGATCGACACGCCCTCGTCCTCCTTGCACACGCGCACGAGGCGCAGCGCCGGATCGCGCGCGACCGGCCACAGCACGCCGTCGCTGGTGACGATGTCGGGCAACGCGACCACCGTCGCGATGCCGCAGGCCTTGACGGCCGCGATGATGTCGACGCCGCGGATGGCGTCGCCGGCAGCGGTCACGGGCGCGTTGGCGGACATGGCGTTGCGATCATGCCAGATCGGGGCAGGCATGTTTCAGCGTCCATTCAGGTTCGTCCCGTACTCTCGTCGGCGTAGCACCCCAGTCCCAACCAAATACCCAGAACGGGAGTCGACGTGAACCTTCGCAAGAGGATATTCGCAATCAGTGCCGCCGCAGCGCTTGCCGCCGTGGCGCCCCAGGCCTTCGCCGACGGAAAGAAGGATGACGGGCACAGGGAGTGCAGCCCCGAGATCCTGTCGAGCAGCATCCATCCCACCGGGGCCGCCGTCACGGCGGTGAGCGGAGTGTGCCTGGATCTGGTCGACGTCGCGAGCACCAGCGGGCCGGCGACGATCAAGACGCCCAAGGTCGAGGCGTGGATGGACGGTGACTTCGTGGAGCTCACGCTGGCCGCCCTCCCCGGCAACAGGTACGCCAAGACCGCCGCCAACGTCCTCGAGACAATCGCGCTGTGCAGCGCCACCACCAGCGGCGAAGGCATCACGACGGTGCGGATTACGCGGCCGTACCTGACCAAGAGCGGCAAGGCGAAGACGACGACGGAGGAATCGCAGGCCGCGGTGTCGTTCAAGGGCGGCTGCTAGCCGGCATTCCTGGGAAACGGGTTGGCCACTGGACCGGTGCCGACCCACACGCTCTTCACCTGCATGAACTCCTTGATTCCCTCGATGCCGTTCTCGCGGCCGTAGCCGCTGTGCTTGTACCCGCCTACCGGCGACAGCGTGCTCACGCTGCGGTAGGTGTTGAGGTAGACCGTGCCGGCCTCGAGGCGCTCGGCGAGGCGCAGGCTGCGGCCCATGTCCTGCGTCCAGACGCCGGCGGCGAGCCCGTAACGGGTGTCGTTGGCCATGCGCACCGCCTCGTCCTCGTTGCGGAAGCGCATCACGGCCAGCACCGGGCCGAACACTTCCTCGCGCACGAGCGCCATGTCCGGGCGCACGTCAGTGAAGATCGTGGGCTCGACGAACCAGCCGGCGCCGCAGGCCGCCGGCCGCAGCGCGTTGCCGCCCATGACGCAGCGCGCGCCGTCGCGCCGCGCCTGGTCGATGAACGAGAGCACCTTGGCGTGCTGCTCCCCCGTGGCCACGGGGCCGACCTGCGTCGCGGGATCGAACGGATCACCGATGCGGATGCCGCGCATCGCCTCGATCAGCCGCGCGAGGAAGCGGTCGTGGATGCCCTCCTGCAGCAGCAGCCGCGACCCGGCGATGCAGGACTGCCCGAGCGACAGGAAGATGCCACTGATGACGCCATGCACGGCGTCGTCGAGGTTCGCGTCGTCGAACACGATCTGCGGTGACTTGCCGCCCAGCTCGAGGGTGACGCGCTTCAAGTCCGCCGCCGCGGCGGCGGCGATGCGCTGGCCGCTACCTTCGGAGCCGGTGAACGTGATCTTCGCGACGTCCGGATGCGCGACGAGCGGGCCGCCGACTTCGGCGCCGAAGCCGGTGACGACGTTGAAGACGCCGGGCGGCAGTTGCGCATCCTCGATGATGCGCGCGAATTCGAGCGTCGACGCCGACGCGTGCTCGGAGGGTTTCAGCACCACGGTGTTGCCGGCGGCGAGCGCCGGCGCCATCTTCCACGCAGCGAGCATCAGCGGCGAGTTCCACGGCGTGATCGCGACCACCACGCCGAGCGGCTCGTGCCGCGTGTAGTTGAACACGTTGGGCACGTCGATCGGAATGACCGCGCCTTCGATCTTGTCGGCGAGCCCCGCGTAATAGTGGAAGTACTGCGGCAGGTACTTCAGCTGCCCGACGACCTCGACCAGGCGCTTGCCGTTGTCGCGGGTCTCGATGGCGGCGATCTCCTCCACCCGCGCTTCCAGCACCGCGGCGATGCGGCGGAGCATCGCGCCGCGCGCGCTTGCCGTCAGCGACCGCCACTGCGGCGACTCGAACGCCGCGCGGGCGGCGCTCACCGCGCGGTCGGCATCGGCTTCACGGCAGCGCGGAATCAGCGCCCAGGGGGCGCCGGTGGCCGGGTTCTTCGTTTCCAGCCACTCGCCGGAGAGCGGATCGCACCACTGCCCGCCGACGTAGTTCCGGTACCGGGGCAAGGCGTGTGCATCGTTCGAGGGCGCGAGCATCGGCGGGCGCTCCGGGGAGGCATCGGCGTGGGGGACGGCGGGTGGCTTGTCCGGTGTCATCGGGGCGCGGGTGTTATTCTTTTCACGAACATTAAGTTACCATTATGCACATTTTCGGGGGGCGCGTCCGCGCCGGGACGGCGTCGGTCGATGCGGCACCGGGCAGGCGGGCGAGGCCCCGATTCGGCCCCGCGCCGGCCCCCAGGAGGGACGCTCTTGACCGACGGCCAAACCTACGCGCTGGGCGACGTCGCCCTGCAATCAGGCGCCACGCTGCACGGCGCACGGCTCGCCTACAAGACGCACGGCCGGCTCGACGCGGCCGGCGCCAACGCGATCCTCGTCCCCACCTTCTACGGCGGACGGCACGCCGACTACGAGGGGATGATCGGCCCCGGCCGCGCGCTCGACCCCGCGCAGTACTTCATCGTCGTCGTCGACATGCTGTGCAACGGGCTCTCGTCGTCGCCGTCGAACACCCCGGCGCCGTTCAACGGTCCGAAGTTCCCTCTGGTCACGCACTGGGACAACGTGCACTGCCAGCACCGCCTGCTCACCGAGCACCTGGGCGTCAAGCGGCTGGCGCTCGCGACCGGCTTCTCGATGGGCGGCCAGCAGGCCAACCACTGGGCGGCGATCTTCCCCGACATGGTCGAGCGGCTGGCGCCGTGGTGCGCCTCGGCGAAGACGGCGCCGCACAACTGGGTCTTCCTCGAAGGCGTGAAGGCGGCGCTGCTCGCCGACGCGCATTTCGACGGTGGCTGGTACGCGTCGCCGCCGGTGCGCGGCATCCGCGCGTTCGCGCGCGTCTGGGCCGGCTGGGGGCCCTCGCAGGCGTTCTACCGCGACGCGCTCTACCGGACGCTCGGCCACTCGTCGCCCGACGACCACATGACCACGTTCTGGGAGGCGAACTTCCTGCAATTCGACGCCAACGACCTCCTCGGCATGCTCTACACGTGGCAGCGCTCGGACATCAGCGACAACCCGATCTTCCGGGGCGACTACGTCGCGGCGCTCCGGGCGATCACCGCGAGGACCATCGTCCTGCCCAGCGCGACCGACCTCTATTTCCCCGTCGCCGACAACGACTACCAGGTCCGCCACATGAAGGACGCCGAGCTGCGGCCGATCCCGTCCGCCTGGGGGCACATCGCCGGCGCGCCGGGGCTCAACGCGCCGGACATGGCCTTTCTCGACGCCGCGCTGCGCGAGCTCCTCGCCCGCTGAGCGACGCTCCGGCCCCTCCCACCCACCACCGACGGAGAATGCGATGAACGTTGCCGACGTGCGGCCGATCGACCGCGGACAGGTCATCCGCAAGGGCGAATTGAAGTACGCGTTCGCCGCCACCGATTCGTTCATGGCCGAGGTGCAGCACGGCGAGATCTTCGAGGTGGAGACCGAGCTCAACATCGGCGGCCATCTCATCACCTCGCTCGAGCAGAACTTGACCGAGAAGGACGTCACGCTGCCGTTCGTCAATCCCGCCACCGGCCCCGTCCGCGTCAAGGGCGCGAAGCCGGGCGACATGGTCGTGGTCAAGGTGATCAACGTCGGCGTGCACGGCCTCGGCTACACCGCGCTGTGGCCGGGCATCGGCATCTTTCCGGACTGGGTGCGCCGGCGCGAGTTCGGCATCCAGAACCACACGGTGCGCGTCGAGGACGGCATCGTGCATTGGAGCGACACGCTCAAGCTCGAGGCGAAGCCGATGGTCGGCGTGATCGGCGTCGCGCCCGTGGCGGGCGGCATGATCACCATCGACAACGGCACGCACGGCGGCAACCTCGACGTGCAGGAGGTGTGCAACGGCAGCCTCATCGCGTTCCGCGCGTGGCACGAGGGCGCGTACCTCTACTTCGGCGACGTCCACGCGCTGCAGGGCGACGGCGAGGTCAACGGCATGGGCGCGATCGAGATCCGCGGCCACGTGCGCTGCCAGGTGTTCGTACTGCCCGCCGAGAAGAAGCTCAACTGGCCGCGGATCGAGACCGCGACGCACATCTGCACGCTCGGCTGCGCGCGGCCGCTCGACGACGCCCTGCGCATCGCGTTCGAGGAGATGGTCTACTGGCTCGAGGCCTCGTACGGGTTTTCTGCCAGCGAGGCCTACATGCTGCTCGGGCAGATCGCCGAGGCCCGCTGCACGCAGATGGTCAATCCCAAGTACACCTACATCTGCAAGGTCGACAAGCGGTATCTGCCGCGGCGCTGACAGGCGCGCAACCCAGGAGGACGGCATGGCCAACGTTCTGATTCCCACGATGAAGCTCTCGTACGCGGCGGCGGCGCGGATGCTCGCGGCCGCGGTCGCGCGCGCCGAGGCGATGGGCGTGCCGCAGTGCATCGCGATCATGGACACCGGCGGCGGGCTCCTCGCCTATGCCCGAACCGACGGCGCCGCGGCGCTCGCCGGCGGGCCGGCGCTGCGCAAGGCGCAGGTCTCGGCCGAGCGAAGGCATCCCTCGGGCGCGCTGCCGAAGGAGTACGAGCTCGGCGTCGGCCTTGCCACCGACGGTCATTACACGAATCTTTCCGGCGGGCTGCCGATCGTGATCGACGGGCATCACGTCGGCGGGATCGGGGTGAGTTCCGGCTCGGGCGACGAGGACCTCGACGTCGCGCGCGCGGGGCTTGCCGCGGTCGGCGCGAAGTTGGCGTTCTAGCGCAACTGCTCGCGGCCATTCGCGAGGAGCGCCGCTCGCACGGCCGCGCATGATCCTCGACGGAGTTCGCACAGGATGGCTCGGAACGGGATGCGCGCACGCGCGCCGATGGAGCCTGAAGCCGGCCCGTCGTCGAAGCGCGTGTTCGCCTAGCCGACCGCCAGCGCAACCAACGCGATTTCGACGAGCGCGGTGCCGGCATCGGCGACATGCATCACGCCTTCCACCCGCGCCGCACCTTCGAGGCCCAGCACCGGCTTGCCGAACTGCCGGCCGAGCGCCACTTCCGACAGCGTACCGTAGCTGTCGCCGATCGCGACCAGGCAGAACGCGGCGCGCGCGATCAGCGCGTTGCGCGCCTCGCCGATGCCGGTGGCGATGACAATGCCGACGTAGGGATTGGCGAACGAAGGATCGGCGTCGGGCAGCATGCCGATCGTGACCCCCCCGGCGCTCGCCGCGCCGCGGCAGACCGCCTCCATCACGCCCTGCCGGCCGCCGCACACCACGGCGTGGCCCATCTGCGCGAGGCCGTGGCCGATGACGTGCGCCGCGGCAAGCTGCGCGGGCGACGCTTCGCGCGGCCCGATCACGCCGACCGGAACCCGGATCGGGTGGCCGGACTCGCGCTGCTGCCAGGTGGCAGCGGTCAGGGCATCCACCGCGGAGCCGCCGGACGCGACGCCTTCGTCCGCCCACACGCGCCGCGCGGCGTCGAAGCGGCGGCCGCGCGCGTCGTAGAGCGCCTTCCCCGGGCGGTCGAGCCTAAAGGTGGCGCTCATGGCGGCTCCCGAACCATTCGCCGGCGGTCATGATGGTCGAGCAGGCGGCCGTGATCAGCAGCGCGAGCGCGGCGGCCGCCGGAAAATCGCTCCCCGTCTCCGAGATCAGGCTGTAGAGCTGCAGCGGCAGGATGCGCAGCTGCGTGCCCACCAGCGCGAGCGCCGTCCCGTAGGCCCCGAACACCACGGCGGCGACGAGGCAGAACGCCGCGCCCACCGGCGCCGCCAGCTGCGGCAGCATCACCTGGCGGAACGCCTGCGCCGACGTCGCCCCGAGCGATTCGGCAGCCGCGAGTTGCGCGCGGTCGAAGTTGACCAGCACCGGCAGCAGGCCCATCACCACGCGCGGTATCAGGTAGTACGACGAAGCGAAGGCGAGGCCCACCGGCGTGAACAGCGCCTTGCCCACCACCGCCGGATCGAACCCGGCATAGCCCAGCAGCTGCGTGACGAAGCCGGCGCGGCCGTAGCCGAGGATGAAGCCGTACGCGACGATCAGCCCCGAGAACGTGAGCGGCAACGCGATGACGAACGACAGCAGCGTGCGCCGCCGCTCGGACAGCCGCGACAGATGCAAGGCGACCGCCACGCCGACCAGCGTCGAGACCGTGGCCGCCGCGAAGGTCAGCATGAGGCTGCCGGCCAGCGACGGCCAGAACGCCGGCAACGCGAACGCGCGGCCGAACGCCCGCGTGCCCTCGCGCAGCGCGTCGACCGCCACGGCCGCTACCGGCAGCGCGAAGAAAGCCGCGAGCGCTCCGGCGGCGGGCGCGACGAGCAGCAGGCGCGTGGCAGGGCGCATGGCGGAGGTCGCGGCCCCGGATCCTTACTTGGCCTCGGTCGCCGCCACCCACCCCTTGTCGATGTCGGCCTTCTTCGCCGCCGCCGCGCGCACGTCGAGCGGACGCACCTGCGGGGCTGCCGGCAGCTTGTCGGCCACCGCGTCGGGCAGCTTGATCCCGGGCACGGACGGCCGGACGAAGCCCTGCGCGAAGATGCCCTGGCCGAAATCGGTCATGATGAAGTTGAGCCACAGCTTGCCCGAATTCGGGTTCGGCCCCTTCTCGACGAGGCTGATGCCGTAGGGGGCCGCCGCCGACGCTTCCTTGGGGATGATCACCGCCACGGCGTCGCCGAGACCGTCGGTCCACTTCGCCTTGAGCCCGTCGTTCTCGTAGGAGATCCAGATCGGGATCTCGCCTTTCACGAACTGCGCGTACGGCGTGGTGCCGATCACCCGCAGCACGTTGCCGGCCTTGTGCAGCTTGCCGAGGTAATCGAGGCCGGGCTGGACGTTGTTCATGTCGCCACCGGCGCCGAAATTGGCGGCGAACGTCAGCACCTGCCCGACGCCGGTGGAGCGCGGGTCGAGATAGACCACCGAGTTCTTGTACTCGGGCTTCAGCAGATCGGCCCACGACTGCGGGACGTTCTTCACCAGCTTGGTGTTGACGATGAACGCGACGGTGAGCGAGTGGATCGTGAACCAGCGGCCGTCCGGCTCGCGGAACACCGCCGGCAGCTGGTCGAAGTTCACCGGCTTGAACGGCGCGACCAGCCCCTTGGCGGCGGCGTCCACCGCGGACGCCGCGAAGTAGTACGCGGTGTCCGCCTGCGGCCGGTTCTTCGCCTTCTCCAGCGCGACCACCGTGGCGCCCGAGCCGAGGTCGTTGTAGACGATTTCCACCTCCGGATAGCGCTTCTTGAACGCCGCGAACTGCGCCGCCCAGTTCGCCCACGTGGGCCCGGTGTCGAAGCTCACGACCATGCCTTCCTTCTTCGCGGCTTCGTAGAGCGCCTTCTCGCCGGGGTAGAGCTCTGCCGAATCGAGCACGGTCTGGGCGGCGACCCCGGCGGCGAACAGGGTGGCGCAGGCGCCGACGAGCCAGGTTCTGGTCTTCATGGATTTCTCCTTCAGTGCGTGGGTAGGAACTGCACCGCGTCGCGCGGCACACGTACGTGGGCGATCGCTCCGCGCGCGGCGGTCTCGATCTTGATGCTGCCTTCCCCGACGCCGAGCTCGACCTCGCGGTTGGCGCCGAAAAAGCGATCCTGCAGGATCCTTGTTGCAAACACGTTCTCGCCGCCGGCCGCCTCGACCGGCTGGACCTTTTCCGGGCGGACGAGCAGGCGCACGCCGGCGCCGGTCGGCGCGCCGTGCGGCGGGGTGACGAGGCGGCCGAGCGGCGTGTCGACCGCGTCGGCGCCCGCGGCCACGCCGTCGATGAGATTCGCGCGGCCGACGAAACCGGCGACGAACGCATCGGCCGGCCGGTCGTAGATTTCCTGCGGTGTCGCCACCTGCACCAGCCGCCCGTCGCGCAGCACCGCGATCCGGTCGGCCAGCGACAGCGCCTCGTCCTGGTCGTGGGTGATGAGCAACGAGGCGACGTTCTGCTGCTTCTGGATGCGCCGGATCTCGTCGCGCATGGTGACCCGTGTGGCCGCGTCGAGCGCGGAGAGCGGTTCGTCGAGCAGGAGCGCGCGCGGCTCGAACACCAGCGCCCGCGCCAGCGCGACGCGCTGCTGCTGGCCGCCGGAGAGTTCCGCCGGCAACCGGTCGCGCAGCGGGGCGAGTCCGACCATCTCCAGCATCGCGGCGGCGCGCCGCCGGCGCGCCGGGAGCGCCATGCCACGCACCCGCAGCGGGTACGCCACGTTCTCCCAGACCGCCATGTGCGGAAACAGCGCGTAGGACTGGAAGACGATCCCGCACTCGCGCGAGCGAACGGTGGCGGCCGTGACGTCCTCGCCGCCCAGGCGCACGCGCCCGGAATCGAGGCGCAGAAAGCCGGCGATCAGCTTCAGCAGCGTGGTCTTGCCGCAACCGCTGGGCCCGATGCACACCACCAGTTCGCCCGGCGCGATGTCGAACGTCACGTCGAAGATGCCCGCCTTTCCGCCCGGATAGCGGAAGCTCGCGTTCTCGAGGTGAACCGATGCGTCGTTCATGCTGCACGCATCGCGCTGCGCAGCTTCCCTGGGAGCGGGAAGGGACGCGGCATCGGGCGGCTGCGCGCCGGGGTCATGCCGGCGCGCCCGCGGGCGGAAGGCGGCCCGCGCCGCGCGCGGTCAGCGCGCCGGTGATCGAGGCCGTCAGCGCCAGCGCGAGCAGCAGCACCGTCGCCGCGCAGGCGAACCCCGTGGCACCGTAGAAGGCCTGCAGCAGCACCACCGGAAAGGTCCGGTTGAGGAACCCGGAGATCAGGTTGGAGAACTGGAACTCGCCGATCGACAGCGCCGCAACAATGATCAGACCGGACAGGATGGAGTGCCGCAGCGCCGGCAGCACGATGTGGACGTAGCGCTGGAGGCCGCTGCTGCCCAGCGACTCCGCCGCATCCTCCAGCGCGCGCAGGCCGAGCCGCTGCATGTCGGCCACCACGGTCTGCAGAAAATACGGCAGGCACAGCACCACGTGCCCCGCGATCAGCAGCCACACGCTGCCGAGCCACGGCAGGGTGTCCGAGGAGAAGACGAGGATGAAACCGAACGCGAGCACCAGCGCGGGAAGCGCGACGGGCAGCTGGTACAGGACGCGGGCAAGGGCGCGCACGCGCGCACTGCGGGCGCGAAAGACGGCGTAGGCGAGCGGCAGGCCGATCGCGACGCACGCGAGGCAGGTCATCACCGCGACGAACAGGCTCGCGCCGAACGCGCGGCGGAAACTCGGATCGGCGGCCACGGCTGCGTACCACTTGACGTGGCGCCCGAGGGCAGCAGCGTGTTGAGCCAGAGATCGCCGAACGATCCGACGACGAGCAGCACGATCGGCACCGCCAGATAGACGAGGTAGAGCGTTGTAATCCAGCGCGGGATCATTTGCGCACGACGTGCCCGGAGGTGACTGCGTGAACCTGCCGCCGCGAGTATCGCTTGGCGCCTGCGGAGCGGTCAATCCGCGACGATCAGCGCCCCAGCGCGTCGGACGACAGCGGCACGGCGGCGGTCTCTGCCAGGTCACGAGCCGCCATGACGCACGGTCGCCGACAGCCCTCGCGCGACTGCACCCCCGTACGGTGCGGGACGCTCGCCGACCGCGCAGGTGGTACATTGCGCGGCGGGCGGTGTTCGGCACCATTGCGCGGGAACAAGGACCGGGGGAGCAGCACATGGCGCGGGACCACCGACGATTGGCGGCCATCGTCTCGCTCGACGTGGCCGGGTATTCGCGCCTCATGGGCGTGGACGACAGCGGCACGCTGGCGGCGCTGAAGGCCCACCGGCGGGAACTCATCGACCCCAAGATCGCCGAACACGACGGCCGCATCGTCAAGACGACCGGCGACGGCCTGCTGCTGGAATTCCCGAGCGTGGTCGATGCCGTGCGCTGCGCGGTCGAGGTGCAGCGCGGCATGGCCGAGCGCAACGCAGGGCGTTGCCCCCGACAAGCGGCTCGACTTTCGCATCGGCATCAACGTCGGCGACATCATCATCGACGGCGACGACATCTTCGGCGATGGCGTCAACGTCGCGGCGCGGCTGGAAGCGCTGGCCGACCCCGGCGGCATCTGCGTCAGCCGGAACGTGCGCGATCAGGTGCTGGACAAGCTCTCCTTTGCCTTCGAGGACCTCGGGGCGCAGGAAGTCAAGAACATCGCCCGGCCCGTCGACGTATACCGTGTGTCGCTGGATGCGGAAGCCCCGGCGTCGGCGGTTGCGAAGCCGGTACAGCGCCCGCAATCTCCCGTGCGGCGTTGGCGCCCTGTGCACGCGCTGGTGGCCGTCGCCGTGGTGCTCGCCGTCGGGCTTGGCGCCTGGACGGCGTACCGCGCGTTCCTGCAACCTGCCGTCGTGGCGCCGTATTCGGCCCAGGACCGTAGGATGACCTTTGCGGTGCTCCCCTTCCAGGCGCCCGCGGAAGACAAGGAAGGCGCCAAGGTCGCAGCCGCCATGACCGAGGCCGCGTTTGCGGAGGAGGAAGCGCAAGGCTCATGTGGGCCCAGGTGGCGCCGCGCCGCAGCGTCGAAGAGGCCCTGGCCCGGCATACCGGCACCAGGGAGCTGGCCGCGGCACTCAACGTGCACTTCCTGATCCGGGGCAACGTGACGCGCGCTGCCTCGGGCTACAGCGTGGAGATGCTGGTGGTCGATGGGGCCACCGAGCGGGTACTCGGCACCAAGTCCCTGACCCTTGCACCCGGCGCCCTCACGCCTCGGCGGCGCGAGGAACTCGATTCCGCACTCGGCTGGCTGACCTTCAAGGCGCTTACCGCGGAAGTCGAGCGCGCGCGAAACAAGCCCGTCGAATCCCTGGACGTACGCGACCTGTCGTTTCGGGCCTATGTCGATTGGGGCCGCAAGAAGCAGGAGAAGGACGAAAAGGGCGCCTATCTCACCGCCACGGACCTGCTGAACCGCGCGCTGATGCTGGCGCCCGACGATCCGCTGGCATTGGTATCACCGGCACAGGTCAATCTCTGCGACTGCGTGAATGGATGGTCGAAGAACGTCGAGGAGCAGCAGGCCATTGGTGCGGCGGCGCTGGAGAAGTATCTCAGGCGCGATCCCGATTCTCCGCGCATGCTGGGCTTGAAGGCCGACCTGTTCGCGCTGCGCGCGAGGTACGAAGAGTCGCTGCTGATTGCCGACTCCATTCTGAAGCGAGACCCGGAGAATTCGGAGGCCCTCGCACACCAGGGCCTACGATCTGTTGAAGCTCGGCCGACCGCAGGAAGCGCTGACGGCGGTGAACGAATTGCTCGAACGTGGAATGGAGGAGAGCTTCGCATTGGCGGCGGCCGTTCACTACCAGCTCGCGCATTTCGAGCTTGCGGCGCAGATGGCAAGAAAGGCCATCACGAAGTTGGACAGCGATTCGCTGGGCAATCCCAGATTGGGCGCCGTCGCCCTGACCCTGGTCGCCGCCGAAGCTCGCCTGGGACACCTGTCGCGGGCGAAGGCCGCGCTGGCCGACTTCAATGCGGCCGTGCCCAGCGTCAAGACCATTTCCGCGATCAAGAAGTGGATGCATCCCGGCGCCGAGCTCGCGGGTTACGAGCCCCTGTTCGAAGGGCTGCGGCTCGCCGGCGTCCCCGACTGACGAGGAGGAGCGTGCATTCGAAGGCCACATGGCGATGACGATCGGGATGCCATCGGACGGGCGCACTGACGTCAGAGCCTCGCCGTGCGAGGCTCCGCTTCCATGGACGTGATTCGCCCCGGCCTGGACCTCGAGCGTCGGCCGCTGGAAGGCGCTGCTCGTCGCCTGCGCGCTGCTTTCGATCACCGCCATGGGCATCGAATTCCTGTCGGCGGTGGCGACCTTCGATCGTGGCGTCGAGGGACGATGGGGCGCGAAGAGGGACGAGGTCATCTACGATGGACGGGCGGCCGTCGTGGTGCGCGAGTTCTCGCCCTGGTCGCTCGCGCCGCAGTCCGGCCTTCAGGTCGGCGACACCTTCATCTTCGACCGCTGGTACGACGTGGGGCGCTCGTTCGCGCCCGGCGAGTCCGTCGGCGGGACCATCGTGCGCGACGGGGCCTCCTTCCACGCCGAAGTGCCGACGACGCCGCGGCCCATCGAGCGGATGGAAAAGCTGTTCTTTTTCCTGAACGCGGGCATGTGCAGCCTGGGCATCCTCATCAGCCTCGCGATCGGGTTTCGCCAGCCCGATCGCAAGTCCAGCCGCGCCCTGGCCTTCGCCTTTCTCTGGTTCTCGACGAATCTAAACGCCAGCTATGCGCCGCCACAGTGGCCGCTGGTGTTCGCCCGCATGATGCACGAAGCCGCCACGGTGCCCGGCTGGTACTTTCTCTTGTGGTTCGCCATCCACTACCCGGATGGAATTCCCGCGGGCTGGAGGCGCGGCTTGCGCCGGGTGCTGCCGCTGTTCCTGGTCGGCGCGGTGGTGGGCGTGGCGATGCACGTGGCTTCCGCGCTGGGTCGCATCACTCCGGACGCTGCAGGAACGGCCTATCTGGTGTACGTCGGCACTGCCGGACCGCTCACGCTGGCGGCTTTCTGGGATGGCTGGCGGCGCAGCAGCGGCGTGTTGCGGCAGCGCTTCACCTGGCTGCTGGGGGGCTTTGCACTGTTCCTTGTGGTCAGTTACGCGACCTGGCTGAATTGGCTGGTGATCGGCGCGAACCAGCAGTACGTCAATCTTGTCGCCGTGCTCGGCTCGCTCGCGATGTACGTCGGCCTGTCGTACGCCATCCTGCGCCATCGCGTGCTCGACATGGGCCTGGCGGTCAACCGCTCGCTGGTCTTCGCCGTCGTCGGCGCCGTGCTGCTCGGCACGTTCCAGTTGCTGCAGGTGGTGACCTCGCGCCTGCTGCATTTCGACGATCCGGCCAAGGCGGGGCTGCTGAGCGGCGTGCTGGCCGTGCTGGTGATGCTCGCTTACCCGAAGGTCAAGCCCAGGGCCGAATGGCTGATCGACCGCCTGTTCTTCCGCGACTGGGTCGAGCGCGAGGCCGATCTCGCCCGCTTCGCCGCCGATGCCCGGGGCTTCACCGAAGCCTCGTCGCTGGCCACGGCCCTGGTCGGCGCCCTCGATCGGTTCACCGCCGGGGCCGGCGCGACGCTGTACGTGCGCGCGGGCGATGGCCGCTTCGAGCGCCAACAGGCATCGACCGCAGCCGCAGCGCAGACGGTTGCGCCGGAGGTGCTGGACGCCGATGAGCCGCTGGCCGTGGCGCTGCGGGCCGGACGATCGGTGGCGCGCTGCGACGAGGTGCATTCGGCGCTGCCGGGTGAGCTGGCCGTGGTCCTGTCCCGTCAGCGCGAGCTCGACGCCTTCGTGCTGATCGGCCGCCGGCGCGACGGCAGCGTGCTGCGCTCCGACGAGGTGGCCGCCTTGCGCGCGACGCTGCACACGGTCGGCGTCGAATGGCAGGCGTTGCGCTGGGACGCGCTGCAGCGCGAGGTGCGGATGCGATGGCGCGATCGGGCCCTGCCCGGCGAGATCGCATGAAGGTCTTCGCGCTGGCCGCCTTCGCCGTCGCCCTGGCTTGCAGCCCCGCCGCGCGGGCCGCCGATGCGTGCCGCACGCTGCGCGTGCAGATGCTGGGCGACGTCGAGACCCTCGACCCCGCAAGGGCGCCGGATACCGGAACCGCCTATTCGCTCGCGCCGCTGTTCCATCAGCTGTTGACCTACGCCTACGGCTCGCGGCAGGTGGAGCTCATCCCCTACGCCGCGGCGGCGCTGCCGCAGGTTTCGGCCGACCTGCGCACCTATACCTTCAGGGTGCGCCCGGGGCTGCTGTTCGCCGCGCACGCGGCGTTCGGCGGCAAGCCGCGCGAGCTGGTCGCGGAGGACTTCGTCTACAGCTGGAAGCGCCTCGCGGACCCGGCCAATTCGTCGATGAGCTTTTATGCGCTGGAAGGCCTGATCGAGGGTCTCGACGACAACGTCCGGCGTGCGCGGCGCGAGGCGAAGCCCTTCGACTACGCCGCGACGATCGCCGGGCTGCGCGCGACCGACCGCTACACGCTGCAGATCCGGCTGACGCGGCCCGATGCCGGATTCCTCTACAACCTGGCGTTCGGCGGTCTGTCGGCCGTGCCGCGCGAGGTCGTCGAGGCCGAGGGTCCCGAGTTCGCGCGCAGGCCCATCGGCAGCGGACCGTACCAGATGGCGCGGTTCCAGCCCGGCACGCGCCTCGACGTCGTCCGCAATCCCAGCTTCAAGCCTCTGCCGTGGACGTTCTTCGCACCGACGGCGCCGGCCGACGGTGCGCTGGCAGCGGCGATGCGGGGCCGCACGGTGCCGATGGTCGAGCGCGTCGAGATGCTGCGCATTCCGGAGCCGTCGACGGCGGTGCTCTCGCTCATGCGCGGCGAGATCGACATGGTTGCGTATGCGCGTGCCGCGCTGGTGTACGACGGCACGGCGCTGAAGACCCCGCTGCGCGACGCGGGCATCCGCGCCGAGCGCGCGCCGGATCAGGGCATGTATCTGCTGGAATTCAACATGCGCGATGCAACCGTGGGCGGCTTCGCGCCGGAGCAGGTGGCGCTGCGGCGCGCGATCGCCATGTCGATCGACGATGCGGCATGGCTGCGCACGTTCAGTCAGGACGTGGGCACCGTGCGCCAGCACATCGTCGCGCCCGGCATCGCCGGTCACGACCCCGCGTACCGCAATCCCAACGCCTACAATCCGGCGACCGCGAATGCCCTTCTCGATCGGATGGGCTACAAGCGCGGCGCCGACGGCTGGCGGCGCCGACCCGACGGCGGCCCGCTGGAACTGCGGATGATCAACGGCGTGACCAGCGAATCGCGACAGCAGGCCGAGTTCATGCAGCGCAGCCTGAAGGCCATCTCGATCAAGCTGGAGTTCGACTCGATGCCCGGCGGCGACCGGCTCAAGCGGCTGTCGACCTGCCAGTTCCAGATGACGACCATGGGTTTCGGCGACGGCCCGCCCGACGGCGCCGCCGCCATGGGCAATTTCCACAGCGACGCCATCGGCACGGTCAATCTCGCCTGCTACAAGAACGACGACTACGACCGGACCTACGAGCGACTGCGGGTAATGCCCGCCGGACCGGAGCGGGCGCCCCTGTTCGCGAAGCTCACCTCATTGCTCGACGCGCATGCGCCCGCGCGCATCCTGCCGCAGGCCGACGAAGTGACGCTCGTCGCCCGGCGCGTGCAGGGCTTCGCGGTCCATCCCTACCTGCCGCTGCCTTACCATCTGCTCGACGTCGCGGCCCCGGGGCGCTGACGCGGCATGCTAACGCCGTCGGGCGGCGGCGATCGGGTGCGTAGCCGCCGCACCGCATGTCATGGTCCACCAACGTACGATGCAACGACCGCTTCTGGGATGGTTCGACGTCGGCGGAGGTTCGGCCGTCCGACCGTTGACGACTCGCGGCGGCTTCTCGGCCTGCGGCGGCCGTTCCCGCCTGGATGTCCGCGACAGGCTATTCAGCGGCCGCTCGGGTCGGCAGCGCCGGGGGCTCTGGCCGGCCACAACCGGTCGTAGCGCCTCGCCCTGTATTGCGGTCACCCACCGGCTACGGCTAGCCATTCGGCGCAGCGGCGTCAAGCGCCGGTCGGGAGTCGTGATATGGTGAACTTACCCGTCGTAAATCAGGGGGTCCAGCGGTGGAACGGCGCACGTTCGTTATTGTTTCGACACTACTGCTGGCAACCGACGCAGGGTGGGCGCAAGAGCCCGCCAAGAACGCCCGTATTGGCATCATTACAGGTGGTGGCAATCCGCGATCAGCAGCATTCATTGTGGCCTTTGAGGAGCGGTTGCGCGGGTTGGGTTGGGTTGTTGGAAAGAACCTATCCGTAGACTTCGAAACAGGCGAAAGCCCCGCGCAACTCTCGGCTATCGCTACGCGCATGGTCCAGCACCGCGTGGACGTAATCGTGTCTGTGGGACCCGAGCTGGCGTTGAAGGCGGCCAGTGAAGCCACTCATACAATTCCCATCGTGAGCATCGCGCTCAACTACGACCCCGTGGAAAAGGGATACGTCGCCAGCCTTGCGCGACCTGGCCGGAACATCACGGGAATTTTTGTTCGCAATCCAGAAGTCGGTCCCAAGCAACTGGAGTTGCTGCGCCAAGCGGTTCCGCGTGCGAATCGGGTGGGTGTTCTATGGACTGACTTCTCGGCGGATCAGATTGCGCCGCTCGACGCCGAGGCGCCACGGCTAGGCCTGCGACTGGAGAAGCTGAAACTCGCTCCTCCTTATGATATTGAGGGAGCGTTTGCCTCGTTGAAGCTGCAGCGCGTGGATGCCGTTCTGGCGGTCGGTGACCCCGTGACATACCGCGAGCGAGTTCGGATTGCGAAGGCGGGGCTTGAGCGAGGAGTAGCGGTGGTAGGCGGCCTTCCCTACGTCGAGGCTGGCGCGCTGATTGGTTTTGGCCCTGACCTCAATGCTGCGCTGCGAAGCGGCGCCGAGTATGTCGACAAAATCCTCCGAGGAGCGAAGGCTGCGGATATGCCTATCGAGCAACCTACCAAGTTCCGGCTGATCGTCAATCTCAAGACCGCAAGAGCGCTCGGAATCACGATTCCCCAGTCGCTGCTGCTGCGCGCGGACGAGGTGATTCAGTAGCGGCACGCCTCGACTTGATCACAGTTGAATGTCCGGGTCCTGTACGTCGCAACGGCCGGAGAGGGTCGGCGGCGGTCCGAATATCCAAGCGCTTGACTCGACGCGCCAAGCTCGGGATGCGCCTGCCACCCGGCTTCGTTTGTACCGAGTTCACTGGACGGAGTTCCGCGCTGCTCCTTGATCAGCTCCATTGCGGTCGTGCCACCACGAGGAGTCCTTCCCGAATGCGAAGTGAAACAAGAGCAGTGCCCACCCGCGCCGTCGTCGCAGCCGTCCAACTGCCTGACGTGAGCGACATCGAGTTCGAACTGTCATTGAACGAACTGCGCGGCCTGGGGAAGACGCTGGGCTTCGAAATCGTGGGCACGTTCACCCAGAAGCGCGTCGCCTTCGACAGGACGGGCTATCTTGGAGTGGGCAAGCGGCAGGAGTTGCGCCGGTTCGTGGAAGGTGAGCCGGAACTTGACCCCTCCTCGGAGCCCGCTGGCGTCAGGAAGGCGCCCAAGAGCGGGGCGGCGCGGGCGAAAGAGGCGGCGCGGTCCGCCGCCGATCCGGAGACCCGCCGGGCTGATGTCATCATGGTCGATCATGAGATTTCGCCGTCGCAGGCACGCAATCTCGAAATCGAGGCCGGCTGCGAAGTCATGGACCGCACGATGGTCATACTGGAAATCTTCCACCGGCACGCGCGCACGCCTGCGGCGCGTGCCCAGGTGGAGATCGCGCGCCTTGGCTACATGGGGCCGCGGCTGCGTGAAGCTGCCAAACTGGCGGGGCCGAAGGGCCGACAGCGCAGCGGCACCGGGGGCCGGGGCGCCGGCGAGGCACACGGCGAGTTGGACCGGCAGAAGATCCGCGAGCGGATCAAGGAGCTGCAGCAGGAAATCGCTGCGATGGATGTCGAGCGCAAGACACAGCGCGCACGGCGGCAAGGCGACCAGGGACTGGCACGGGTGGCGTTGGTGGGCTACACCAACGCCGGCAAGTCGACCTTGATGCGCGCGCTTACCGGAAGCGAAGTGCTGGTCGCCGACAAGCTTTTCGCGACGCTCGATACGACCGTGCGCGCGCTCCATCCCGAGAGCGTGCCAAGAGTGCTGCTCAGCGACACGGTCGGCTTCATCGAGAGTCTGCCGCACGACCTGGTCGCCTCGTTCAAATCGACGTTGGAGGAGGCCAAGGAGGCTTCATTGTTGCTCCACGTCGTCGACGCAAGCGATCCCGGCGCTGAACAGCACCTTGCGGTCACCGACAAAGTGCTGGCCGAGATCGACGCGCAGGCCGTACCGCGCATTCTCGTCTTCAACAAGATCGATCGCGTAGGCGATGTGAAAGCACAGGCTGCAATGGAAGCAAGCCTGCGAGGGCGGCATCCCGGCTGCATGGCGTTGAGTGCGCGACGTGACGGCGACGTGCAGAAGCTGCGCGCGGCCCTGCTGGAGTTTTTCCAGCGCGGTCTCGTCGAGGCTGAAATATTTCTTGCGTGGTCGGAGCAGAAACTGCGCAGCAACATCTTTGACAACTTCGAGGTGCTGGAGGAGCGCGCGGACGATGGAGGGACGTTTTTCCGCATTCGCGGCGAACCCGAGATCGTCAACGCCTTGCGCTCGCAGCTCGGCCGGACAACAGACGCATCAGGGAGCGGTTCATAAGTCGCCTGGTCCGCACGCCATGCTCGTTTGACCGCGCGCCGGATGGCCGAGATCGGCCACGAGCTGACCTCGAAGCGGCCCGCCTAGACGTCAGCAATAGACGGACTGCAGACGGTGCCAGCGGCAGAACGAACTGGTGCTTTCGACCCCGAGCCGCCCGTCGATATTCCTGAAAGCTGACCGTCAACCTAAGGGAAGCTGACGTTCGCACCTCCGTTACTTCGGCGAGCTCGCCCCCAACTCGCCCCTACGCGCGGCGGTCACCGCCCTCGCGCCAGGAGCGAGCACCGCGCCCCCTGCACCCATCGCGCCGCCCGCCGCCGAACCGGCCGCTCGGCGCGCGGCCCGCTACGCCTGGGCGCTGCTGCTCGCCCGCATCTACGAAGTCTTTCCGCTGGGGTGCCCGCTCTGTGGCGCGGAGACGCGGATCATCGCCTTCATCACCAACGGCCCGACCGCGCGCGACATCCTCGTCCACCTCGGTGAGCCGACAGCCCCACCTCGGATCGCACCCGCCCGTGGCCCGCGACTTTGGGAATTGCCGCCCGCAGGGCAGCGCGAGATCGATCCCCAAGCCCAGCCGGCACCTTCCTACGGGTTCGATCAGCGCATCGCCTGGTAGCCACGACCGTCGATGCTTGTCTCTGCGCGACCCTGGGCTGGTTCGTGCCTACGGCCGTCGTGCGCGACCGGCGCGCACGTCGGCGGGCGCGAGTCACCCGCGGACCACGGAAAGACGCCCCCACAGCGGCGCGCAACCATCCCATCTCCCCGGCGGCTCGGTCGCGTCAACCCGTGATAACCTGATCGGCTGACACTTCGTGCGGTTGAATTGCCTATCCTTCGACACATCGAACACCTGCAGATTCGCCAACGCGGCGAGCGCGGGGAGCGACCCGGTCAGATTGTTATCGAGCAGGTTGATCTCCAGCACCGTTGCGTTGTTGCTGCAGACGATGCCGTACCAGCTGCATTCGGTACCCACGGCGCCGTTCCAGTTGGTGCTGGTCGTCCAGCCTGCGCCGTTGGTGGCGGCATACAGTCTCAGCAGCACATCCCTTTCGCCCGGCGGAATGACGGCGTGCGCCACGGTGCCGAACAGCAGGACGAACGCCGACGCGACGACTCGTGACAATCTTCGCGTTATAGTGCCGTTGCACATGAGACTCCCTCCCGCTGCTTGCCCGCCGCACAGGAATGAGGACGCGAACGGCGGGACTGTTCTGTCTCGCGCCGCGACGGACAGCCGGCTCGATTCTTCAAAGTCCGCGAAGCCGACCACCCATATCCCTTCTGATCATGATCGTCCCGCCCAGCTGCCACATCCACGAACGGATCAACCACAATTGACCCTTGTCAAAGCCGTATCACATGCGGCTTTCGCGAAACCTTGCTGAACGGACCGCGCTTGTTTCACATTTCGCCAAGCCTTATCGGTGGAATCTGGTCCGTCCTTCTCGGCGCGCTTGCCGTCGTCGGCGCCAGCGCGTCGGCGCAGAACAATGCAGCGTGGAGCTCCGCCCTGGCCAACGGCAGCGCGCAAGCGCGGCAGGGCCAGCTCACGTTGGCGCTGGAAAGTCTCGCGGCCGCGCAGCGCGCGGCGGAAACGCCGTTCGAACAGATGCGGGCGGCCGGCGAATTGGGCGCGACGCTGATGGTGGCGCGCCGCTACGACGAGGCGGAAGCGCCGTTGCGCCAGGCGTTCGCTGCCTCCACCGGCGCGTGGCACGCGCGCTACGCCGCGGACCTGGGCAATCTGGCCGCGTTGCGCAAGCGCAAGCTGGACGCCGAGCGCCTTTACCACGCGGCGCGCGCCCTCGCGACCCACGACCCCGAGCTCAAGGCGACGATCGACCTCAACCTTGCCCGCCTCGCCGCCGACCAGGACAGGCTGGCTGCGCTGGACTCTCTGCTGCCCGAGCTCGACAAGATGCCCGATTCCCGGGCGAAAGGAGTGCTCCTGCTCGACTTCGGCCTCCAGGCTCGCAGCCTGGGCGCAGGCGGCTTGCCCCTGGCCTATCGCAGCCTCGATCGCGCGCGTCGACTGCTCGCGCCACCACCGGCCACGCGCGCCTACGCGCAAGTGCTCGACGCATTGGCGCAGGCGTACGAGGATCAGGGGCGCATCGACGACGCCATCTACCTGACCCGCGAAGCGCTGGCGCTCGGCAGATCGCTCCCGCCAGGAGCGATTGCGGACGTCACCATCGATCTGGAATGGCGGCTGGGGCGGCTGCATCGCGCGGCGAACAACGGCGATCTCGCGTTGGCGGCCTATCAGCGTGCCGTGGACCAGATCGAGGCCGTGCGCCAGGACATTCCCATCGAGTACGAGAACGGGCGGTCATCGTTTCAAGCTACGTTGGGGCCGATCCTTCTCGGGCTCATCGACCTCCTGCTGCAGCGTGTGGACGAGAAGTCCGGGGATCGGCAGCAGGAGCGATTGCGGCGAACGCTGGGCATCGTCGAGCTCATCAAGCAAACCGAAATGCAGGACTTCCTCGGCGATCGCTGTGCGGTCGAAGCGACGCAGGGTGGCAAGGGGCAAACGCTGCCCGCAGGAACGGCCGTGCTCTACCCGATCCTGCTGCCCGACCGGCTCGAACTGCTGCTCGAGACCGACTCCGGCGTCACCCGTCGGACCGTCGACGCGAGCGGCGCCACCGTTCAGGCCGCAACGCGCGCCTTCGCCGACGCCCTGCGCAACGACCAGGCCGATTACCGGCCCCTGGCGCAACGACTGTACGGCTGGCTCCTCGCGCCGTTCGAGGACGCCCTCGCCGACAAGCCGATCGACACCCTGGTGTTCGTACCCGACGGCGTGCTGCGACTGATTCCGATCGACGCACTCCACGACGGTCGGCAATTCGTCCTGGAACGTTATGCGACCGGCACGGTGATCGGCATGTCGATGACCAATCCAAACCTGGCGCGGAAGCGCCGCATCGATTCGCTGGTCGCGGGGATGTCGGAAGCCGGTCCGGTGGTCGGAAAGCTGGACGACGCCATGGTCCGGCAAATGATGGGAACGGACCCTGCGCTGCCGGCTTCCACCGCGCCCGCAGAGAGCCGGTCGCTGCGCTCTCCGCGCGGACGGCTGCCTCGCGGCGATCAGTTCGCACCCGCGAGCCCCACGCAGCGGCTCGCGGACCTGCGCCAGGCGCTCGCGCTGCCGGGGGTTCAGGAGGAAGTCACCGCGGTGGGCACCATCGTCGGCGGCAAAGTCTTGCTGAACGCACGCTTCACCGCAACCGATTTCCGCAACGAAGTCGGTACCGGGGCCTATGAAAACGTCCACATCGCGTCGCACGGCGTCTTCGGCGGCTCCGCCCGCACGAGCTTCATCATGGCCTACGACGACCTGCTGACGCTCGACGATCTGCAGGCAATACTGCGCTCCGAGAGGTTCCGGAACAACCCGGTCGAGCTGTTGACCCTGTCGGCCTGCGAGACCGCGGAAGGTGACGATCGTTCGCCGCTGGGCATCGCCGGTGCCGCCATCAAGGCCCGCGCCAGGAGCGTACTGGGAACGCTCTGGCCCGTGGACGACCGGGCGGCCACGACGGTGATGGAAGCGTTCTACACCGGGCTTCGCTCCGGCGAGTTGTCCAAGGCGGAGGCACTGCGCCAGGCCCGGCTGAAGGTCATGCGGACCGAGGCAACAGCGAGGCCGGTCTACTGGGCGCCGTTCATTCTGGTCGGCAGCTGGCGGTGATGGGCCGGCCGCTGCAGCCAGGGCAGCCGTGCACGATGCGGGGCGATCGTGACGACTGACCGGTCGGCCCGCCGGGCAGCCGGCGCTGCGCATCACGCCTGCCTGCTCGCCATCGTGCTGCTTGGTACCGCGGCAATCGGCGTCGACGCGCAGATCCGCACCGATGGCACGCTGGGCCGACCGGCGCTCACGCTGGCGGGACCGGACTTCGTCATCGGCGAGGCGCTGGGCCGCCTGGCAGGCAACAACCTGTTCCACAGCTTTCAGGCGTTCAACGTCGGCAGTTCGGAGTCGGCGACGTTCATCACCACCACGCCTGGGCTCACCAACGTGATCAGCCGCGTGACCGGCGGAACCGCGTCACAGATCAACGGCCTCGTTCGGCTGCAGTCGGCCGATGCAGCGCCCGGTTTCATCTTCATCAATCCGGCCGGTGTCGTGTTCGGCGCGGGTGCGCAGATCGACGTGCCGGGCGCCTTCCACGTCGCCACCGCCGACTACGTGCGATTCCCCGACGGCAACTTCCATGCCGATCCGGCAAAGACCAGCACGCTCTCGAGCGCGGCCCCCGAGGCCTTCGGGTTTCTTGGCGCCACGCGCGCCACCGTCGCACTGCGCGACGAGGCGTTTCTGCGAACCACGTCGCCCGGCGCCAGCCAACCGATCGGCATCGTCGCCGGCGACATCACCCTCGACAATGCCGTGGTCGAGACCGCCGGCAGCGACATTCGGCTGATCGCCGTGGGGGCGCGCGCACAGGAGGTTGCCTTCGCCGGCCCGCTGCCCGATGCCTACGGGAACATCAGCATCGTCAATGGCGCCGCCGTCCGTTCGCTGCCGGCCCGCGATAACAATGCCGGAGACCTCTATGCTGCCGCCGGCAACCTGCAGCTCGTCGGCACCGGGCTGGGCCTCGACCGGACCCGGTTGGCAAGCGTGGCCCCGGATGGAGCCACCGGCAATGCCGGCAACGTGAACCTGAGGATCACCGACGCGTTGTCGATCACGCGCGGCGCCTCGATCCGGTCGAGCACGGAGACGAAGGGGAACGCAGGCGCCGTCACCGTCACGGCGGGCGCCATCGTGCTCGACGGCCGCGAGAGCGCTGCGCCCACCGGGCTGATCAGCCAAGCCAATGCCGGCACCGGCAACGCCGGCAGCATCGACGTGACGGTGGGCAGGAGCCTGTCGGTATTCAATGGCGGAGTCATCAGCTCCAGCACGTTTGCCGGCGGCAACGCGGGCACGGTGACCGTCACCGCCGGCGAACTGACCATCGATCGCAAAGGCGGCAACGTCAACACCGGCATCTTCAGCCAGGCGAACTCGGGCAGTGCCGGCAACGCAGGAAGCGTCGACGTGACCACGAGCGGAACCCTGTCGATCTTCAATGGCGGGAACATCAGCTCGAGCACGTTTGCGAAGGGCAATGCGGGCACGGTGACCGTCAGCGCCGGCGACATGACGATCGATGGCAAGGTCGGCGGATTGCTCACGGGCATTTTCAATTTCGCCAGTCGCGGCACAGGCAACGCGGGGAGCATCGACGTCACGACGCGCGGAAGCCTGTCGATGGTCAACGGCGGCATCATCAGTTCCAGCACCTATGCCAAGGGCAACGCGGGCAAGGTGACCGTCGTTGCGCGCGATCTGACCATCGATGGCAACGGCGGCGATTTGAACACGGGGATCACCAGCCAAGCGGTTTCCGGGTCGGCCGGCAATGCCGGCAGCGTCGACGTCCGCGTCGACGGGGCGCTCGCCATGGTCGCCGGTGGAGCGATTTCATCGGATACGCTGGGAGCCGGCCGAGCGGGCTCGGTCGCGGTCCGGGCAGAGGCTCTCTCCGTCGATGGCGCTGCTTTTGTCGGCGCGTCGGCGGCCGCCGGAACCTCCGGCCAGACCGGGACCGTCGACGTCCAGGCCCGCAGCAGCATCAACGTATCCAACCACGCGGCCTTGTCGATTCGCAACGATGCGACGGTCGCCGATCCGCGGGCTCTGACGCCGACGCTGCTCACCGTGGCGGCCCCTTCGATCACCCTGGACAGTGGCGGCACGATCACCGCCGCATCGACCGGCAACGTCACCGCCAGCAACGTCGCCGTCACTTTCGGCACGGCGCTCACGGTCAGCAATGCCGGCATCTCCACCAGCGCCGTGAATGGCGACGGGGGCGCCGTCCGCGTGAACGGCTCCGGCGTACTGACGCTGCAGAACGGACAGATAACGACCTCGGTGACCGGGGTGCAGGGCAATGGTGGCGACATCGACGTCACCACGCCGATCCTGGTCATGCAGACCGGCTTCATCCAGGCCAATACCACCGCCAGAAACGCGACCGGCGGCAGGGTGGCGATCGACGTCGACTCGCTGATTCCGAGTGGCGGGACGCTGTTCGTCGGCAGCTCGACCCCTTACACCTTCACTCCCGACGTGTTCGGCTACAACGTGATCCAGGCCGCGGCGCCGGACGGCGTCAGCGGCAGCGTCCGGATCTCGACGCCGGTGCTCGACATCGCGGGGAGCATCGCCGCATTGCCGGCGAGATATCTCGACCCCGGCGGGCCCGGGCGCAGTCCCTGCGCGATCGCAGGGGGCAACTCGTTGGCGCAGGTCGGCCGCGGCGGGATGCTGCCGCGTGCAGATGCTGTACTGCTTACCGGGACGGTGCTGGACGACACGGGAAGGTCGGCCGCAACAGATTTGATTGCGAGCGCGGGTGTGCCCGGACTGCACGGCAGTGCTGCCCCGGGTGCGCCGTACACCATTCGGTGCGACAGCCAATCCGGTCCAAACGCCCCGTCGTCACCGCTGCCGCTGGCGGATGGCAAGCGTTACTGACCCGACGCCGACCACAATGTCCTGGCGGCGCCGCGCAACAAAGCTAGCGTGCGACCTGGCTGTCAGCGCGCTCTTCTTTCCCGAGGAGATCCCGGACACGGGCGAGCGCGAGGCCCATTTCGGAATCTGGCCCTGCCCGGACCTCGGCCGCAATGACGTCGGCTGCCGCGAGCGCCGTACCAGACAAGCGTGACCTGCGGTGCCTCGTGTTTCAGGCACCCCCACCCCCCCGCAGCGCGAACGTCCGTGCCACAAATCGAACCCAGGCCCCTAGCGGCGGCAGCAAAGAGTTCGCCGAAAAGAATCGCGACGCTTGTGGGGCCCATTGCCGCACGCAGCCGGGCTCGACTCCGGTGCTGAGCACGTTCACGTTGCCGGAGTCTCCTGTTGCAGCAACACAGGCTAAACCGTAAGCGTCCGGGCGATACCGTCTTGACGCGAGATTTCAACGCTGCTTGGTCTTGGGCGACGGCGGATTGATCTCGTCTGTGAATCGATCCGAGGTCCAAGCGAGACCGATCGCGGCGTCGAGGCGTTCGAGCAGCTGCTGTAACGTTTCTCCCGGTTTCCGCTGCAGCATCGCCAGGCTGTTGTGTTCATCGTTGGCGACCGCTGTTACATACCGCAGTGGGTACACCGTGCCCAAACTGATCTGTCCGCCGCTTTCGATCAGCTCGTCGATGTTTGCCAGCCGGAGGCTCGCTGCAGCGCCGGTCGGCGCTGTTACGCCGCTTTGCGCCGTTCCTCGCCGAGTGCGCTTGCGAGATTCCATGGCAACAGGTCGTCGATGCGATTGATCGGATGCTCGGCGATGCGCTCGAGCACAGTGCGCAGATACGCTTCCGGGTCCCGGCCGTTCAGCTTGGCCGTACCGATCAGGCTGTAGAACGCGGCGGCACGATCGCCACCGGCGTCGGAACCGGCGAAGAGGTAATTCTTACGGCCGATCGCAACCGCGCGCAAGCTGCGTTCCGCCGCGTTGTTGTCGATCTCAATGCCGCCATCATCGCGGTAGCGGGTTAGCGCAGGCCAGCGCGTGATCGCGTAACGCATGGCGACCGCCAGTTCGGATTTCTTCGACACCGTGGCCAGCGAAGTCTGCAGCCAGTCATGCAAGGCATCGAGTAGCGGCCCGGCCCGCGCTTGGCGCGCCATCTTGCGTTGATCGGGTGGTCGGCCCCGAACGTCGGCCTCGATCGCGTAGAGTGCCCCGATCCTGGTCAGCGCCTTTGCCGCGATCGGCGAGTCGTTGGCGAGGTGGATGTCGTAGAACTTCCTACGTACGTGCGCCCAACAGGCCGCTTCGACGACATCGCCGCGCGCATAGAGGCGGTCGAAGCCGGCGTAGCCATCCGCCTGGAGGACGCCAGTGAAGTCTTGCAAGTGGGCCAGCGGCCGTTCACCTTTGCGATCCGGCGAGTACTGGAACCACACGGCCGGAGCATCGTCGCTGCCCGCCGGTCGATCATCACGAACATAGGTCCACAGCCGGCCAGTCTTGGTCACGCCGCGCCCCGGTTCCAGCACCGGCACCGGCGTATCGTCGGCGTGTAGCTTGTGTGCGCCCAGCACGTAGCGACCGAGCGCATCCACCAGCGGCTGCGTCAGGCGCGCCACGCCGCCGAGCCAGTCGGCTAGCGTCGAGCGTTCCAGCTCGACCCCCTCACGCGCATAGATCTGCGCTTGCCGGTACAGCGGCAGGGAATCGGCAAACTTGCTCACCGCCACATGGGCCAACAGGCCCGGGCCCGGAAGGCCACGGTCGATCGGCCGGATCGGCGCCGGCAACTGCACGATCCGTTGGCAACAGGCGCAGTTGAGCTTCGGTCGCACTTGGCGAATCACCTTGAACCGGGCCGGCACGTACTCCAGCATCTCGGACACGTCCTCGCCCATGCGCAGCATCGTCGTGCCGCAGTCCGGACAGGTGGCATCGGGCGCGTGGATCACCGTCTCGCGGGGCAGGTGCTCGGGCAACGGCTTGCGCACCGGTTTGCGCGCCGGCGCACGCGGCGATACCGCTGCCGGCGTCTGCTGGGCCGCGCTTGCCTCAAACTCCTCCACGATCAGTTCGAGTTGCTCGATGCGTGCAGAGAATTGCTCGGATGAACGGCCGAACTGCATCCGGCGCAGCCGAGCGAGTTCCAGCTTGAGCCGCTCGATCCAGGTGCGCAGATACACCAGTTCCTGCTGGCCGGCCTGCAGTTGCGCCTCGCGTGCCTGCAACGCATCGTCACGACTTTGCAGTCGCGACTGAAGATCGATGACCAGAGTGCGCAGCGCCGCGACCTTGTTCGGAAGTGCTCTGTGGGTCGCTGCGCGCATGCACGAATTCTATCGACACTCGTGCGTGGTGTGAACAACACGCGCACATATTTTTGCATTCACGCCGCGCGTTCCGGTTGCGCTGTTCTGATCGGTCGACGCCAATCAATTCCTTCGAGCAACATCGACAACTGCGCGTTCGTCAAATGCACCGCGCCTGTCGTCGCTTGCGGCCACACGAACCGACCGCGCTCCAGTCGCTTCGCATAGAGGTTCATGCCATCGCCGCTCCACCACAGTAGCTTGACCAGGTCGCCGCGCTTGCCGCGAAATACAAAAACGTGTCCCGCAAACGGATTCTCGGCGAGCGTGGTTTGCACCAATGCCGCCAACCCGTCGAAGCCGCGTCGCATATCGGTGACCCCCGCCGCGAGCCAGACGCGCGTGCCCATGGGCAGGCCAATCATCGCAGCAGGTGCTCAAGCACTATCCGCAGCACCTGCGCATCCGGACTACCTTCGATGATCAGGTGGGCATGGGCGCATTCGACGCGCAGCCGGCCGCTATGCGTCTTCCCCTGAACACCGGGCTCCTCTGGCTTCGTGCTTACAGCCATCGTTGGCGCAACTACATCCACCGGGAGCAATCGCACATCATCCGAAGCGGTCGGGCCAAGCCGACCCTCGCGATAGAGCTTGCGCCACGAGAACACCTGCTTGGCGTTGACCCCGTGCTCGCGCGCAATGCGTGCAACCGAGGCGCCGGGCGCCAATGTCAGCGCGACCAGCTTCCGCTTGAAGCTCAGCGCGTGTCGTCGGTATTGGAGCCGGTCAGCGCCCGCAATGACCGGTCGAATCGTTGTGCCCATGATCGAAGTCGTGGACACGTTCCAGTCGCATCCGCCCCGCGATCATCGCCGGACACTTGCGGCCCGTCCAGACGGTATTGCCCGGACGCTTACGCTAAACCTGCACCCACTAGCGGTTCACGGTAAGCGGTTGGAGGTCATGCGCGTGGCCGGGGGAGTCGGCACCGCTCTGCGTAAGAGGAACCGCGTGATCGATGAAGTAGCATGGGCATGAGCCGCTCGACTTGCCCGTTGAGGGGCAGGGATGCTGCTTGCGGTCGATGCGCCGGGTGGTCGAGACGTGTCGTTGGCAGCGTGCCTCCCTGATGTTGCACAATGAGGCTTCCCCGACCGCCCGCCCACGCGGCGCACTCCGCCCTCACCGATGACATCAAGCGCAGATCGGCTGATCGCCTCCAGTAGTGACTGGTCGGCTCTACACGGTCACCTCCAGAACGAGGCCGCGGGTGTACAGGGCGATCTATTTGAACGCCTCACGCAGCTCTACCTTCAGACCCACCCCGAGTACCGCACGCAGCTTACCCACGTATGGCGGGTGCCGGTGGAGGTCCCGCCCCGTATCCGCGACCGCCTAAATCTGCCACCCACTTCCGTCATCCACGGCGGCCCAATCCGGTCATAGAAATCGATAGAAGCCGCCGTTCAAGTTGCTGCAGCGAAACGCCTCAACCTCCTCAGTTTGGGCGCCCACGAGAGGCGACGAAGGTCGCGCCCGCCCGCGGCTCGCTGCCTTGGGAGGCCACCGACATCAAGCACGATCCTGACGCTGATCCGCTGCTCCAGTCCACCCCGGCCGTCGAGTTCGATCAGCGCCTCAGCTGGTAGCCACAAGCACCGCCGCTCACCCGCGCGCGACGCCGGGTGGGCTCGTGCCAGCCGCCACCCGCTTGCCCGTACGCGGCCACCCCGGCGCCCGCGCGTGGCCGAAAGTGCCCCGGCAAGCGTGCGAAGCAGCCCGTTGCCGCCGCAAAGCGACGCTTGACCCGCCCTGCCGGCCCCTCCACACTCAGCCGCTTGCGCTTGAAATGCCTATCCGCATCTTGGCACAAGAGCGTGCATTTCATCATCTCCGTGGGAGACTGACGGCTTGGCACAGGTTGAGCGCAGACTGGCGGCGATCATGCTGGCCGATGTTGCCGGCTACAGCGCGCTCATGGAGCGCGACGAAACGCGCACATTCGAGCGTGTGCGGGGGATGCGCGAAGATCTGATCAATCCCGCGGTCGCCAGGTACGGTGGGCGCATCATCAAGACCATCGGTGATGGTTTCCTCGCCGAATTCTCCAGTGGCACCGCTGCGCTGCTTTGCGCCATCGACATTCAGCGCCTGAACCATCGCCGCGAAGTCTCACGCAAGGAACCCGAGCGTATCCATCTGCGAATCGGGATCAACCTTGGGGACATCATCATCGATGGCGACGACGTCTCCGGAGACGGCGTCAACGTCGCCGCACGCTTGGAGCCTTTGGCCCCAAGCGATGGCATATGCATTTCCGCAGCGGTGCGCGACCAGATTCGCGAGAACCTGGACGTCGTCTTCGAGGATCTTGGTGAGCAGCAGGTAAAGAACATCAGCCGGCCGATCCGGGCCTATCGGATCAATCTGACAAGTGCGCCCATGCAAGATGTGAAGGGCGGCCGGAGCAGCCGGGCGAGGACGATTGCGATCTCGGCCGCCGCAACCGTCGTCCTCGTGGTCGCCGGGCTTCTCGTTTGGACGCAATCCAAGTCACCCACGGCGGGTTCTTACAGCGCAACGAGCAACGCTCCACCGCCGGGGGAGTTTGCCGGAATCAAGATCGCTTCCGCACTTGTCATAGGCAACAGCAAGTACGCCAATCTGTCGGTGCTGGCCAACGCAGGGAATGACGCTATTGCAATTTCCACGGCGCTGAAGCTTCACGCCGTGCCGGTAACGCTGAAGCTCGACGTCACTCGCGCCGAGATGGCCCAGGAAATTGCCCGTTTCAGGACCACGGGCGAAGTAACCGGCGCGAAGCTGTTCTTCTACGCCGGTCACGGGTGGAACTTCAATGGGAAGAACTACCTATTCCCCGTCGATGCCCCGAGCGAAAGGGATCTACTGGCGGGCAAAGGGCTCGAGAACGTCTATCCAGCGATGGACATCTACGAGAATAGTTCCGACAGGATGATCGTCCTGCTCGATACGCACGGCGATGCAATCGCCGTACCGAACAACGTCGTGCTGGCGTTCTCGGGCTCTCCACGGAACATCACCCAGGATGAATTCCGGTTGCCGGACGGCACGATCAGTCAGAATTCGCCCTATGCGGCGAGCCTGATCGAAATGCTGGCGAGCACGACCGGCAATCTACCGACTGCTTTCATGGAGCTGACGCAGCGCGTGGAACAGAAGACGCAGGGGAAACAGATACCTTGGGTTTCGGCGTCGATTGTCGGCGCCGGTTCCTGGACGAACGATTCGGTCCGGGTCAAATAGCCTGAACCCCGAGGCAGCGGCGTCAGCCGGGAAATCCGCGCGCAAGTTCGGGCGCGACGGCGCGCGACAACGGCGACGCCTACTTTACGCCCGCGACGCGCAGCGCCCACCACGCCGCGCAGAGGTTCGACGACAGGATCGGCTTCGTCACGGTCTCGCGCCCGGCGAGTATCGCCGGCAGCGTCGGCATTCCGGTGCCGCGCATCCCTGACCTCGCGCAAAGTGATCCGCTAGATTTGAGTCTGCAATCAAGTTGCCGCGCTTCGGAGTCTTAGGTCTGATCGCATGAGCTATCCAACCCGTCAGCATCAACGTCTGCTATCGGGGCTTCCTGACGACACTGCCGGATGACCGGTGCTGGCCGTACCCTGTCGTACGCCCGTTGCCGATGAGAGGCGGCTCCACAGCCGATACCCGACCGTCGCGCCCGGGTGACCGCAGTACGCCGAGCAGCGGCCGCTCGGTCGAATTGCTCCAATGCCGGCGACCGACCCTGAACGGACATAGCGAACCGCAGACAGCAGACGCTCGGCAGCTGCGATGAGCGGCCGGCCGAAGGCCAGATCGCGCATCGCTACTCCACGCGGACTGCATCCCCTATGCATATCCACGACTCAAAACAGTTGTTTCCCCAGTCAATCGACTCGTTGTGTGTACAGGTAGATGACAAGACCGCGTTCCCTCCGGCTCTCAGTGCCTTTATCTTCAGCTGCGTCTTCGCAGCGTCTTCCGGGGTCTTTCCATTTGTTTCGGATAGGTCAGGGAGCCAACGCCACTTGGCCCAAAAGAATTCGGGAAAGGCAACAGACCCTGAAGTCTTGCACGAAAGGCTTCTCACTTGGCGTATCGACGTATAGGTAAGGCCCTCGTCGGAGCTGTAGAACTGAACATCCTCCAGTTGCCGCAGTTCGTCCGCGGAGAGTTTGGAGGCGTCGTCTATCTCTATTCGAAAGGCGGCGGAATAGACGGCTCCCCCGACGACAGGGGCGACAACGCCGGTGGCAATGCCGGTAGCAATACCGGCAGCAATGCCGGCACATCCGCACATTAGCGAACAACAGGAGAGCATGACGCTGCAAGCCACAGCGCCGGTTGGCCAAGCACGACGTATGAGTACAGCCGCTGTCGAAGGCAAGCCGCTAGGAACAGCGATGGTGGTGCGCGTGACGCGACGAGCGACAACCTTTCGCGCAGCAAACGGAATCAGCAGCTGCGACACCGATTCGGCGACGCGTTTGTCCACAGCAGCTACTGCCTTACTTCAGCCGCGCTGTCTGCGGCGGCACGAAACCCGGCCACGCCTTCCCTGATCTTGGCGGCCGCCGCCGCGGTCGCCTCGGGATCGAGTCTTCTTGGCTCAACCTGCCAAAATGTGAAGATATCGAAGCGCCCGAAACAGGACTTGACGATCACGGAACTTGGCTCACCGATCACATGGCTTCTTTCGACGTTCACGCCTAACACCATGTCAAACGGAATGCGGACGCCTCGCGTACCGGGCAGGGGAACCAATAGTGCTGACCGTTCGGTGATGGCAAACGTACCTTCGATTGGCGTCTTGAATCGCGCAACGTCCCGGTCGCCAAAGCCCCGGAATCCGGGCCGCCAGCCGGCCAGCGCGAACGTGGTGACCAGTCCTTCGTCGGTTGGGATCGTCATTTCCACCGGCTCGGCGACTCTCACCCCTTTGTCGGTAGACGCGAAGCAACGGTCCATTTCCGCCCGCTCCGTCGTCTTGCCGATTCCGCGAAATCCGTCGTAGAGAAGACCTCCGGCGACGCCACCGAGTCCCGGTGCCAGCGCGCACCCGGTCAAGCAGGCGCACAGTAACTGGGCCGAGCACAGTCGCACCGCGGCATTCATGATCGTGCGAACGCCCATTGCTCGGGCACAGCCGAGCGCTGGATTCCGCATGGGCCTCCCACGTGTCTCGCGTGATCGGGGATTCCAGATCCTCCGACCAAGCCTACGCGGGGATGAGGGAAAGTCGTTGACGGACGTCAACAAGCAATTGCGGGAACTGACGGCGACTCGTCGCGAATCGCCGGATTCCGCTACCGACCGTCCGCTGTCGGCAACATCGCGATACGGCTGCAGTTGGCCGACAGCCGCAGTTGACCCAATCCCGTTGAGCGGCCGCTGGAGAACGTACAGCAGTCACACAGGCGTGAAGGGCCGCTGTAGGCCGCAAAGCCGCCGCCAGTCGTCAACGGCCGGACGGCCGTGCTCGACCCTGAGCCGACTTTGCTCAGAGCGCAAAGCGGACTTCGAAGTCGATGAAAGCTGCCGTCGGCATCACGGCCACGGATTCAGCTTTGAGGGCGGCTGCTTTCAAAGGTTGAATGCTGGCGTGGCGATATTATGGTGACGCGGGGCACTCCTGCAAGCGTAGCATCCCCTGACCATCCGGCCCCGATGTCTTTCGCTTCCGATGATTCGCGGTATCGGTTCCCGACTTGAGGTGGACAGAAGCGCACGGGTCAGACGCGCGGTTTTCGTCCGAAAACCCGCAAGCTGAGCCATAGCAGTACCAGACTCACCGCGAGGAGACCAAAGGGCGATATGGCAGGAATCTCCGCCGCAATCGATGGTCGTTGGCAGGAAAGCCATCCAGGTACTCCGCCCACCGGCGAGAGACCAGTGATCACATCCCAGGTTTGATCTGACGCTGCTGAACCGGTTGACGACAGCATGTTCCCACACAGTGTCGCCGCATTCTTCCGGGTCGCGAAGAACGTACTCGGCACGGGCGCCATCGGGCCTTTCAAGTCATTGAACGCAACCTTGAAATTATCGAGGTCGGTCCACCCATCAAGGCTGGGAACGCTGCCGCTCAAGTGGTTGTGTTCAACGTCAAAAGTTTCGATCTTTGTGCCACTGAGATCAGGAATCGGGCCAGAGAACTGGTTGCTTGCGGCATAGAAGAAGATGATACCGGCCACCAAATCACGGGGGATCGACCCGCTCAGTTGATTCCCGCTGATTGCGAAGAACGCATACTGATTGCCGTGAATATCGGGAAGCGAACCCGTCAGGTAGTTATTGGCTACACGGAATTCCGCCAAGCTTCTCAACGTGCTCGGGATGTTGCCGCTCAAGTAATTGTTGCTCAGGTTCAGGTAAATGAGCTGCGGCGCGCCGTCAAGCGATGGGATGGAGCCTGTAAGCTGATTAAAGCTGAGGTCGAGACCTAGTAGCGCAGGCGCATCGGATAGCGAGGTAACTGGGCCGGTGAACTGATTGCCTCCCGCGCGGAAAAACTGAAGCGCCGTTGCCCCTGCGAGAGACGGCGAGGGACCCGTTAGCTGGTTATACGACACGTCGAGGCTTAGCAGGGCGGTGAGCGCCGCGAGAGATGGAACTGCCCCGTTGAGGCTATTGTGGGAAAGATCCAACTTGTAAAGGGCGGGCAAGCCTGTGAGGGGCGGAATCGCACCATCAATCTGGTTCCAACCCGCCAGAAATTGGGTTAGTGCAGGGTGCCCGGCTAGAGCCGGAAGTGCACCGGACAGCCTATTGGTGCCGACGTCGACCCAGACGAGGGCGGTCAGGGCGCTGAGATCGGGTATCGCGCCGGTGACCTGGTTCTCGAACGAGCCTCCGGGGCCGAAATACGAATTGCCGACATCGATCCGCGTCAGCGATGTCAGAGCATCGAGTGCCGGAAAGGTGCCGGTAAGAAGATTATTCCGGAGATTGATTTCGAGTACGTGGGTCACTCCAACATCGCACGTGATGCCGAACCAACTGCACTCGGACCCGGCCGGCCCATTCCACCCTGAGCTATTCCGCCAGCCAGCGCCGCCAGTGCTGCCATAGAAGTTCAGCAAGGCGGTTCGCTCGCTCGACGGAATGGCAGCGCGCACTTGTGCGCAAGTGACCCAGGTCAACGCGACTGCCGTGACGAGAAGCCCGGTTGCTTGAGCAGCCAGCATTCCTACCCGACGCAGGTCGTACCACAAGACACTCGCAAGTCCGAGAACAGCACGTCGCCCGCACGCCAGTTCGCAGCGAATAAAGTTCTGCCCTGCCGCGCCCAATGACACTCTTGGATCGTCCACACTGGCCTCCCTTTCCTCACCAGAGTTACGGCAACAACGCGCGCCGACCCTCGATCCGAGTGTGGAACTTCCCAACTGCGCTCTTCTTGCGCGAAATCAATACACCTTGTTGTCTATGCAAGTACCACATGTCGAGACCCGTCGGGTTACGACGCCGAAGCGGACCGGAAACGCACCGTAAAACTCTCCCTGGCATTCCACTCGCCTCGAACCCTCCCCTTCGACCCGCGTTGCGGCGCCGGGGAATGAGGTGAGTGGTACGCTGTGCCAGTCGCCAATGGCCGCCCGGGATCCGGATTCGCAGCTCAGATCGATGGCTAAATTCCCGGCGGCATCGTGGGATTGACAGGCTCGGGTCCCCAGGTAAGTGGCCGCTCATCGGAAGTTTGCGCGACGACCGCGAACGGCAGGAGATGGCCGACGGAGCCGCACGCCGTGCCGATCTCAATGACCGTAATCGCGGCGCAGCGGACGGTGGGCTTCGCTGGGCGCACGACCGAGAAGGGTCGGGTCCCGTAGTTGGCCAACGGCAGCTTTGCGGCCGCGAGACCTGAAGGGTGACACTCTCTGGAGGGCCATCTCCGGACGATCGAGGCCAGCGCCGGTAAGCCGCCGATTGGGCGCACTATCGACGCACACTAGCCGGTGCGCCCATCGGACGGACAAGCGGATCCGAGGAAGAACTGGATCAAGCTGTCTGTTGAGGCAGATCAATGTGACGGTTCCGGCGCGTCATACATTGAGAGTTCAGAAGTCGGAAATCGCAGGCGCGCTCAGCCGCGCTCGTATCGGCGGGTGCCGGCGGATGCGCTCAGATCATGCGCGATAAGCCCAGCCCTGGCGGTCCCATCGTCGTCGCGCGACAAGGGCCAGCGCGCGACCGCGCGGGCACTCCCAGGAGGGGGACCCCGACTGCCGCGGCGGCCCTGCTCGCGCTGGGCTTCCTGTCCGCATGCACGCCGGCGCTACTGACCCCCGAAGATCGTGGCCGTGTCTGTCACGTCGCGGTACGGGAAAAGCCGGAATCGCTTGCATTTCACGCCAATCCTCTTGCGAATCCGGTGGGAGGTCCAGCGCTTGGAACCGGTATGGGATTGCTCGCCTTTCTGGGTGCATTCTCCTTCCCCCCCTTGATCTTTGCCGCACCGACGGCAGTTGTGCACGGCGCCGCGTGCGGCGCGGCAAGCGTGACTCATCCGAATGCGGACGCCGACTTCCAAGCGATCTTCCGAGGCGCAAACCGGGGCGTGCTGAGTGAGGCGCTGGAGACGGCGTTGAACGCGCCGCGTGCAGGGTGCGCCCCAGTTGCGGCGGCGGGGACGAGCGCCGCGCCCGCGGACACCGTCATCGAAATCGAAGGCATCGACGTTACGCCCGGCTGCACCTATGGCGATTGGGATTACGCCGTCTCGGTGCAGTGGCGCGCAATCCGGGCGGCCGACCGGGTGGTGCTCGTCACGGCAACGACGCAGTGCCGCGAGTCGACAAATCGTGAGGTGGACGAATGGTTCGCCGACTCCGCAGGGGCGCGATCGGAGATTGAGCGCGTACTGGCCTTGACCGGCCAGCGGATTGCAGCGGAGTTGCTCGCCCCCACGAAACCCGAACGCCGATGCTCGTTGCACACGCTTAACACCGGCGTGATCGAGCAGCAGTGATAGTGGCAGCGCAGGCGCCAGTTTCAGCCTCACAATCATGATCCGGCATCGCGCGCGGCCGCGCTAATGTCTGCTTCGCAGATCGCGAAGGGTGGCAGCGGGTCGACTACAGCCGACCGTTCCCTGCCACCGAACGGCAGCTGAACGATCACACACCGGCCGTTCACACCTCGATGGCCGGTGTGCGCCGTGCAGCAGTCCATCGTTTCGGTACGGGGGACGTCGCTGTCCGGCCACTATGCGCAGATCGCAACTATGCACAGTTTCGCCGACATGGGTTGGACCAGCCCCTATGGCGCTGAGCGTACGCGGCCGGCGCGTTCTGCGCATAGTTATAGCGTTTGCAGGAACCGCATGAGCGGGTCGGGAGGCCGGAACCGACGCATCTTGGTGTCGGGCGCCTCTAACCGCGCGAGGGCCTTTTCCTTCATCGCGAGGTCAGCCTCGACGTAGCGATGGGTGGTGGTCGTGCTCTCGTGCCCGAGCCAAAGTGCGATCACGTTGAAGGGAACGCCCGACTGCAGCAGGTGCATGGCCGTGGTATGCCGCAGCGTGTGCGGCGAGACGGGTTTCTTGAGGATGCTGGGCACTTGTGCAGACGCGCGGCCGACGGCGAGGGCCAAGCGCTGCGTGACGTTGGATCTGCACATCGCACGCCCATCGCGACTGGGCAGTAGTGCGGCCTTGCCGCGTAGCGTCGGGTTCAAGCGCAGCCACGCACGGATTTCAACCACAGTCGCCTTCCAGAGTGGAACTGATCGCTGCTTGCGCCCCTTGCCCTGCAGATGCACACAAGCGGCCGCTTCGAGCACGACATCGACCACGCGCACGCCGACGATCTCGGAGACCCGCGCCCCGGTGTTGTAGAGCATCGCCAGCAGGAGATGATCACGCTGCGAGGTCCAGCTTGATCCCGGTTGCCCCAGCACCGCGAGCATCTCCTCGCGGGTAAGGAAGCCCAGCAGCGGTCGCTCGAAGCGTTTCATCGGCACGGCCAGCGCCCGCTCCACAGCGTGCAGCGACGACAGGTCACGCCGACTGGCGAACTTGAGGAACGTGCGCAGCGCGGTAAGTCGCAGGTTGCGACTGCGAACCGCGTTGTGCCGTTCGTGTTCCAAATGATCCAGGAACGCCAGGATCAGATCGGGTTGGATGTCGACCAGCCGTAGTGCGGTCGGTGCCTTGCTCAGCTTGCGGCCGGCGAACTCCAGGAACAGCATCAGCGCATCGCGGTAGCAATCTATGGTGCGTGGGCTGAGCGCACGCTGCGCGACCAGGTACTCGGTGAAGAACTGCTGCACCAGCGCAGCGAACGACGGCGGCTTCGGTGCAGTGGCATTACGCATCAGACACCTCCGGCTGCCGTAGGAACGACTCGAAACGTCCTGCGGCCAACGCCATCAGCTCCGGTACCGCCGAGAGGTACCAGTAGGTATTGGTCACCTTCGCATGCCCGACGTAGGTCGACAGCGACAGCATCGCCTGATCGATGTCGACCCCCTGCGCCTGCCAGAGCAGGATGCGGCGCACGACGAAGGTGTGCCGCAGATCATGGATACGCGGGGCGTGGTGCGCCCCGCGGTTGCGCCAGCCCAATTGCTGGCGCAACTCGGCGAACACGCGATCCACCTGGCGTTGGCCCAGCGGCAGTCCCCGCCGCCGGCCGCGCGTGCCGACGAAGAACGGGGCATCTTCCTGCGCCGACTCGCCCGACAGGTCACGCCGGCATCGATAGCGACGCAATGCTTCCACGGTGCTCAGGTGCATGGGCACCTGGCGCGACTTGGCGAACTTGGTCTGGTGGACAGTGAACATTCCGTGCTTGAGATCAACGTCGAGGTTGCGCAGGGCCAGCGCCTCGGAAACCCGAAGTCCAGAGCAGGCGATCAGACCGAACAGTGTCTCGAAGACGACCCCGCGCAGGCCCGGTGTGGGTCCGAGCCGGCGGGCGGCAGCCAGCAGATCAACGATCTCCTGTTCGCTGTAGATGTGCGGCGCCAACCGCTCGGGCAGGCATCCGAAGATCGCATCGGGAACCTCGGTGCGCGGCTCGAATTGCTGCAGCCAGCGCGTGAACGAGCGCAACCTCTTCAGCCGTCGCGCCCAGGTGCGCGGGTCGTTGCGGCCGTGGCTGTCGCGCCGGGCCCATTCGCTCATGATCTCGACGGTCAGTGGTCCGCGATGCCGGACGGCGGTGACGTGGCGCGCGAAGCTGCGCAAGACGTATGCTGGGCTGCCCAGTTCGAAGCCCAAGCGGCGACGCTCGACGAGATAGCGCTCCACGCGCGCGTTCAAGGTAGTGGCAGCGCTCATGCTGCGCTCCCGGGCCACGGCAGGGCGACCGCCACGAGCTTGCGGCTGTCGAGCTTGGCGTAAATGAGTGTGGTGTTCAGCGAGCGGTGCCGCAGCACGTCGGCCACTTCCTTGAGCGAGGAGCCACCGGCCAGCAGCCGGTTGGCCATCGTGTGGCGCAACAGGTGCGAGCGCGTGTAGGGCAGTCCGGCGCGCGCGTAGGCTTTGCGAATCGTCTTGCGTACGAGGTCGGGCCCGACGGGCTCATCGCGTGGGGCGATGTGGCGCACGAACACCGCTCGATTGCCGGTCTTGGGGCGTTCGTCCTTCAGGTACGTGGCGATCGCCTCGCCGGTCGCCGCCGGCAGCGGCAGCACGTCTTCGCGGCGGCCCTTGGTGTGACGCAGCGTGATCGTGCCGCCACGCCAGTCGATATCGTCGAGGCTGAGCCGTGCAATCTCGCCGCTGCGAAGCCCCAGATCGAGGGCGCAGCGCACAATGGCGTCAGCGCGACGCAGGGAGCGGCCGGGTTGACCGAGCGAGCCATCCAGTTGCTCGACTTCTTCGGCCGTCAGTGTCTTGGGCAGCGAGGCCAACTGCCAGTTGGCGGGGTAAGACACCGCACCGATCACGCCGTGCACCGCGTCGCCCAGCGAAGCGCGGTAACGGAAGTACCCACGCAGTGCCGCCACCACCGCGCCGGCGCTGGCCGGCTTACTGTAGAGCTTGGCCTGCTGCGCGTAGAAGCGCCGCACATGCTCAGGCTTTATCGCCGGGATGTCGACGTGGCTGTCACCAAAGCGCGCGGCCAGCAGCCGTCGCACGATGCGCACAGCAATGACCCTCGTCTTCGGGGCCAAGCCGCGCACATGGTCCATGGGTTTATCGTAGCGGCACAGTTCGTCATCCACCGGCGTCATGCGCGCCGCCGGCGGAGCAATCGCGCCCTGCGCACGCAGAACCACCAGCAGATGACCCAGCGCGGCACTCAGATCGCGCCGATCGCGGCGAACCAATCCGGTGCAGCAGCAGCGAGCGAGATGCTCGTCGAGGAACTCGGCCACGGCTGCCTCGTCGATGCGTTGAACGCGCATACGGCGGCGATGAACCCACTGGGCAAAGTGGGCAACGCTGCCCACGTAGTTCGCTAAGGTGCTCGCCGCGTAGCCGCGGTCGGTCAAGTACTGCTTGAATGCATCAATGTAAGGCGCGCAAGGCTGTCGGGCGAGCCAGTTGATGCGGCCGAGTCGCGACGATCGAACGTTTCCCATGGCGGTCTCCTGAAGTGGGACCACCACTGCATCCGGCTGCGGAAACTATGTCCAGTTCAACGCCGCCCGAAACCGCCGAATGCCGCGCCACGCCTGGGCTGGCGACTACCTACTTGTGCGCACTGTGCATAGTTGCGTCCTGCGCATAGTGGCCGCTATGTAGATCTCTCCATAGCGGCCACTTGCGGACCTCACGGTGTGCCTATGCGAACGCGCGCGCGCAGCGCCGTGACTTGATCCAGTTGGCTCTTGAGTTCAGCGTCGACCCGTGCCCGCTGGTGCTCACAAATCGGGTTCGCGCAGACTGGATCGGAAGCGCTGCAGGGCCACGGATGGCAAGACTCCCTGACGCGCCGGCGCCGGGAGGCAACCTCGGCTTCGAGTCTGGCGTGCAGGGCAGCGAAATACTCGTCACATGACGACTCGGAGGCGAACACAGCAGGAGCCAACAGGAACAGCGGCAACTGTCGGAACGCATAAGTCGGGTCATCTGTTTCCCGTCCTGAGTTTGTCGAGTCATTCATCACCGCCAGAGTAATGATTGCAGCCGCCGCAATCCCCACCGTGACCGGCGGAACGAGACTGAGAAGGGCCTGTTCGACCGCGCCACCCGCACGCTCGCCGGCGGAGGGCTGTCGTATCAGGCACCCCCCCGGCTGTTCCTGCTCGACCTCAAAGGCAAAAGCCGCCTCAAACGGCATGCGATGCTCAAGATGGCCCTCCTTTTGGCACACGACCTCTATGGTTTGCTTGCGCCGCGGCATATCCACGGTCCCGGGCGTCACGTCGACCGACGCCACGACGATACCCGCGCGGAAGATAGAACAGCTTGCCCCCGCTGGATCGGTCCGAAGCAGCAGTGCCTGGGGCAGTTTCCAAGACCCCGGCGGACATGAAACAGGCGGACTCGTCGCGCACGAGGTGAGCACAACGGCAAGAGCAAGCGCCGACAAATGCCCGAATGGCCGCATTTCGCATCTCCGGCCTGAGACCTCACAATGTACGGCGGGCCGGGCGGATTACCTTGATGTGGCTCAATGGCAAGATTGGTACTGCCACCACCGACCAACCCTGCTCCTCCTGTGTGGCGCGCTCAACGGCCGCTCAGGGTCGTTCAGGCCCATTGGAACCGGGGCACCGATCGGCAACTTGCCGGCGGATACCTGCCCTTCGCATCTCGACGGAGACTGTGCGTGATTGAGCGACCGCTCGGTCGAAGCGCTAGAGCTGCGGCGGTCGGCGAAGACCGGACCTGCGCCGGTTTGCCTCAAGACGGCCTCAGGCTTGCGCAATCGACACGCTCGCCCACCGCATTGCAAGAGCGGTGGCTATTTGCGTGAGATGGGCGTATACCGTCTCGACAGGTGGAGTTCGTCTTCAATGCACCATTTCCAGGAAGGGGAGAACGTTCCGATGATGAAGCAGGCGGTCAGTACATTGGCGACACTGTTGTTATCTGCCAGCACCCTCGCAGTTGCCGCTCCGTTTTCCGTAACGTGGACCGATACAATTGCCGTTGGGTCAGGCGCGGGCTACATTGCGGGTCAGTCATTGTCGGTCACGTATGTCTTGGACAACGGGGGAACGACGAAGATCTCCCAGACTTGGAATGCAAGCGATGTGGTTTCGGTCACCTTTGTACTCAATAACGGGGCCATCACCACGGTATTTGATCCAAACGGGGGCGGCGGCTTTGATCTTACTATCGGAAATTTTGCAACTGACGGCACGGGAGCACTGATTTCCGTACCCGTTGACTGGAGTTCCAGTACTGACGCCGTTGTCTCGTCCAATGATCCTCAGGGGACAACAAACATTGCCTAGTATGTGAACAAGTTCAATTCGGTGTACAACAATCTAAGTAACTATCCTCCCCCTAAGAACGTCAATGCCACCAATGTGACCAATAACATCATTCCCGCCTTTTGGTCCTTTGACGGCACACTGCCACCACCACCGCCACCACCTTCTGCTGCTGCCACTGAGGTCCCAACGATTTCGATCTACGGTCTCGCCCTGATCGCACTCGGCCTGCTGCTGGTAGCAACTCGTCGCCTGCGCTTGTCAATTAGGCGCACCTGATCCGGGAGTGCGGCGGCGGCGGGCCGCGGGCACCACCTGCGCACCGTTGGCCTTGCCCGCGATGGTGTACTGCTCGGCGAGCTGGGCCGATTTGCTCAGGCATTTCGCGGCCACGAGGTGAGGGTCGAGTGGCACCCCAAAGACGTGCGGCCGGATCACCTGCGACTATTGGGGTTTTGGTTGCGCGTGATGGGATACGATCAGCCAGGCACCGTCCGGCTGTTTCTCGTAGACATTCGTCACGAGGAAGTCGCTCCTGATTGTTCGGCCGTCCTTCATCGTGTTCTCCCCGGTCTCCAGACCCATCTCCCAGGCGAGATTGCCATTGACGTGAACGTGCTGATCCAGCAGCACGGTTTGTCTCGTCGAGAAGCGCTTGTTGTTGTCTACCCAGTATTCCTTCTGGGCATCCCACCCGACGATGATCGCCTTGCTGCGCGGGCCGGCAAAGGTGACGTAGGGCGTGTGGGCCCACACCTTTGCCATGGCCGTGCCATCGTCGAGCACCTCCAATGCCGAAAAGAAGGCTTTGCTTGCCGCTTTCACCCCTTCCAGATCCCCCGCCGATTGGGCGAGCGCGCCGTTCGAGCAGAAAGCAACCAGCGCAGCGAGCAGCGTGAGCGTGCGACGTATGGTCATGCCATTTCCCTGTGAAGTTTGAAATGCCGGCGATGCGAAGAATTGGTAAGTCGATTGGATGCATCCCGCATCCGGGCCCCTCCCCGATTGCCGGTAACTCGTTTCGATCCGGGGAACGTGGGCATGGGAAAGACTAACAGAAGCGCCCTCCTGTGCACGGCCCCGGGGCAAGCTCAGCCGATCATCGGATCAATAGCCTGTCTCCCCGTCAAGAACACGCCAGTCAGCTGCCAACGGCGCAAGACGGGGGGCATACTGGCGGTTCAATTGGGAGCATGAATGAACAATCGCCGCAAGCTGATCGTTGCGCTCGGCGCAAGTGCGCTCGCCGCGCCGTTTCGGATCTGCGCTCAGCCAGTCAGGAAGTCGGTTGTGGTGGGTATCCTGGGAGTTCAAGACCAGCCCAGTGCCGAGCCCCTTCTCTCCGCCTTCAAGCAGGGGCTGCAGGAATACGGTTATGTCGAAGGGAAGAATCTCACTCTGCATTTGCGCTTCGCAGACGGGAAACGCGAGCGCGTGCCCGGACTTGCGGCCGAGCTGGTAACTCTCAAGCCAGACGTTATCCTCAGCTTCGGAACGGTCACCACCATCGACTTGCAGAAAGCGACCAGCACGATCCCCGTCGTCATGGCAAGCACCTTCGACCCTGTGGGTGCCGGCATAGTGAAAACCCTGGCGCGGCCCGGTGGCAACATTACCGGGCTTTCCAGTCTTGGTGGCGAAATCGGTGGCAAGCATCTTGAAATGCTGCTCAACGTGGCGCCGAAACTTTCCCGTGTGGCTGTTCTGTTGAATCCCAGCAACCAGTCGAATCCCTTGCTGCTCAAGAGCATCCAGTCTGCAGCCCCGAAAACCAGCGCGAACATACTGCCCCTGGAAGCACGCACGGTGCCCGAGATCGACATTGCCTTTTCCGCAATGACCCAGGGGAAAGCCGGTGCCGTCATCGTGGCGCGTGACGGGCTTTTCGTCAGCCAGGCGCGGCAGATCTCGGAACTGGCGCTGAAGAACCGGCTGCTGTCCATATCCGAGCAGGCCGAATACCCAGAGGCTGGCGGACTGATGAGCTATGGAGTGAATCAAAGGGAACAATTCCGGCGTGCCGCAACCTATGTGGACAAGATCCTCACGGGAGCCAAGCCAGCCGACCTTCCCGTGGAGCAACCCGCGAAGTTTGAACTCGTCATCAATCTCAGGACGGCCAAGGCACTTGGTCTCACCATCCCGCAGCAGCTCCTGCTGCGCGCCGACGAGGTGATTCCGTGATCGAACGTTCTGGAATGTCTCCCGCTGTTGCGCACCGCCGTGCCGTGCGGCTGCATGTCAAAAATGCCAGATGAGGTCGCGGCGTGCTTGCTAGCCGATTCCCTTGCCGGTACTCTGGACCTGGAGACTGTCTTTGGCGGTTGTCTCCGTACCGCTGCCAAGCACTCGGGACGACGGAAGCATTCCTTCGCTTTCCCGATGATTCAGTAACACGACATCAAGGACATACGCCATGATCACCGTCACCGTTACGCTGACGTTTCCTGCAAACGGGATTTCGATTGCCGTCGATCAGGAGCCTGTCAAACTCGGGGCCTCCGGTGACCCCGACGTCGAGTGGAGCCTCGACGCCGCCTCCTACAGTCTGGGATGGAGGTTTGCGAACAAAGGCGTCGACATCAAGGCGCCTGCGAGCGTGTTCAAGAACAACAACGGATCGAGCAACGGAAAGAAGCACGGTTGGACGAGCTTGCATTTCGACGGCAAGACGTACAAGTACACCATCAATGTGGAGAATCCGACCACCGGGGCTGCACTCTCCTGGGATCCGACTATCAAGAACTAGCTGCCGCCAAGAAGGCGACCGGCACGATCCCTGTCGCGATGGTGACAACGGCAGACCCAGTCAGTGGCGGGCTCGTCGAAAGCGGCCAGCGCGAACCGGTCCGCTGCCGACGACGGAGTTTCATCTCCGTGGCGGACATCCGACCGCATTGAAGCATGCAGACCGGCCTGCGCTGGAGGATGTTCCTGGTGGTTGCCGCGACCTTCCTCGCGGCGCAGGCGGCGGCGCAGCCGCGCTTCGCCTTCGACACCACGCCCGGCCAGCTGGGAAAGGACGTGGTCCCGTCGGAGTATCGGCTGGCGCTCGACCTCGATCCGGCCAAGGAGACGTTCACCGGCGTCGTCGACATCGCGCTGAAGGTGCGGCATCCCGTCGACGCCATCGTGCTCAACGCCTTCGAATTGACCGCGGGCGACATCGCGCTGACGGGGCCGGGCGGCGCGCGGCCGATGACGGCGACCGACGACAAGGCGAAGCGCCAGTGGCGCATCGCCGACGGCCGGACGATCGAGCCCGGCGAGTACACGCTGCGGATCGCGTACACCGGCGCCGTGCACGCGACCGGCGAGGGGCTCTTCGGCGTTGCCTACACGGCCGAGGGAAAGGCGGCGCGGATGCTCGCGACGCAACTGGAGCCCATCGCCGCGCGCTCGGTCTTTCCGGGCTTCGACGAGCCGTCGTTTCGCGCGAGCTTCGCGCTCACGGTCACCGCGCCGTCGGCCTACGAAGTCGTCTCCAACATGCCCGTCGAGTCGCGCGACGTGCAGGGTGCCGCCACGCGCTGGCAGTTCGCGCCGACGCCGCCGATGCCGACGTATCTGGTGGCGGTCGCGGTCGGGCAGTTCGACGCCCTCGAAGACAGCGTGGACGGCATCCCGCTGCGCATCCTGACGGCCAAGGGCAAGAAGGCGGACGCGCGCTACGCGATGGAGGTCACCAGGAAAGTGCTGCCCTTCTTCCGCGAGTACTTCGGCGTTCCTTACACGCTGCCCAAACTCGACCAGATCGCCGTCCCCGGCGTGCGCAACGGCGCGATGGAGGACTGGGGCCTCATCTCCTACAGCGAGCCCGCCCTGCTCTACGATCCCGCGAACAGCTCGATCGAGACCAAGCAGGACGTCTTCGAGGTGATGGCGCATGAAATCGCGCATCAGTGGTTCGGCGACCTGGTGACCGCGGCGTCCTGGGACGAGATCTGGCTGAACGAAGCGTTCGCGACGTGGATGGCGGCCAAGGCCACCGCGCGATTCAACCCGGACTGGCAGACCCCGCTCAATCGCGTGCTCACGCGCCAGCGGGTGATGCGCAGCGACGCCGGTGCGGCCACGCGCGCGATACGCTCCGGACCCGTCTACGAAACCGCGGTGTTCGACGTGTTCGACGGCGTCACCTACACCAAGGGCGGCGCGGTGCTGGCGATGATCGAGACGTACATAGGACCCGACGCGTTCCGGCGTGGGCTCGCCGCGTACTTCGATGGGCAGAAGCTGTCCAACGCAACGGCCGGCGATCTCTGGCACTACCTGTCGGAGGCGTCCGGAACGGATGTCGCGGCCGTCGCGCGGAGCTGGACGGACCAGAAGGGCTACCCGCTGCTGCAGGCGCGCGTCACCTGCGAGAACGGCAAGCAGATGCTCGCGCTCGAGCAGCAGCGCTTCAGCGTCGACGACGCCGTCGACACGACGACGCTGTGGCAGGTGCCGTTCGCCGTCTCGGCCGGCACCGCGGCCCCCATGCGCTTCCTGCTGTCGGGCCGCAGCGCGCAGTTCGCGACGGGGCCGTGCACGAAGGCGCCGCTGTTCGTCGACTCGGCGGGCGGTTTTTTCCGTGTCCAGTATCCGCCCGAGCACCTGCACCGCCTGGCTGGCGCTTTTCCGCAGCTCGCGCCCTCCGCGCGCCTCGCGCTGCTGACCGACACCTTCGCGCTGGGCCAGGCCGGGCGCATTCCGCTCGCCGAGTATTTCGCTCTGCTGAACCGCCTGCGTCCGGGACGCGATCCGGCGACGCTGGTCCTCTTCCTGCAGGCCGTCTATGCGCTGTCGAACCTCGACGGCGCGATGCGCGGCACGCCGGCGCAGGAGCCCCTGCACGCCTATGCGCGAAACAAGCTGGGGCCGATGCTGCGCCAGCTGGGCTGGAGCGCGTCCCCGTCCGACACCGCCGTCGCGCTCGGCTTGCGCAACGACCTGATCGACGCGCTGGGCATGTTCGGCGACAAGGCGACGTTGCGCAAGTCGCTGGAACTCTTCAAGGCCGAACGCAGTGGCGCAGCGGCGATCGCCCCGTCGATGCGGCCGGGAGTGATGGCCAACGTCGGACACCAGGCGGATGCGGAGATCTTTGCCGATCTGGTCAAGCGGATGACGACGGCGAGCAGCGTCGAGGATGGCTGGCTGTACGCCTCGGCGCTCGCCCGCGTCGAGGACGCGGCGCTCGCCCGGCAATTCCTCGCGCTGTCGCTCGGCGACACGGTGCCGATCCAGATGGTGTCGTGGCTGCCGGGCATGGTCGCCCGCAGCTACACGCACGGCGCGATGAGCTACGCTTTCGTGCTGGCGAATTTCGACGCGCTTGCGCGCAGGAGTCCCGAGGACGGCCGGCGGTACCTGCTGCCCGGCGCGGCGTCCGGCTTCAACGAGGCGGCGCGGGCCGCCGCGTTGATCGCCGACCAGAAGCGGTTGCTGGGCGATGCGGGAGAGAAGGTGGCGAAGGAAACGGCTGCCGAGATCGAATTGAAGAGCCGCATCCGGACGCGGGATGGCGCGTCGCTCGCCGCAAGCCTCTCGCGCGCCGCGACGGAGAAACCCTGAGTTCCGTCAGGCGCGGATCCAGGTCTCGGCGAAGTACAGGAACGCCGTGGTGGTCTTGAGCCCGGCCTGCTCGCGCGGCACGGGAACGCCGGGCAGCCGCCGGCCGTTGACGATGATCGCCGCGCGCCGCGCTTCGACCAGCAGGCTGAACATCGTGTGCTCGCGGGTGCCGGAGAGCGGCGGCGGGATCTCGATCGCGGTGGGCGTGCCGAGGTCCTCCCACACGAGCTCGACGGTGACGCCGGGAGCGCCTACCGTCTCGACGTAGCGGCTGGCGCAAGGATCGCCGCTGGTGGCCGCGTGCGTCAGCGGCGCGTAGGACATCGCGCGGAACGCGGGCACCTCGCCGAACACGCCGAACTTGCCGACGAAATCGCGCATCAGGTAGCGCGCCATCGGCTCGTTGTCGGTGATCACGACGTTGTCCGCCGCGGGCAGCCCTGCCGCCGCGTCGGGCTGGCCGTAGAGCACCAGCGCGGTGCCGCGTCCCTGCGGGGACCACGCGATGCGGAAGAACAGCGCGAGCGCGCTCCACGGGCCGTCCGCGCCCTCCTTGAGCATGATCCCGGGGTTCTCGCCGCTCCAGTCGATCCGGCCGGGGTTGATGGGGACGCCGATGGGCATGTCGTTGGTCCGCTCGTTGGCAGGTGGGAAAGACGCGCGCCGCCGCTCAGCGCCCGGGCTTCACCCAGGTTTCCGAGAAGGCGAGGAACGCGGTGCTGATCGTGCGGCCGAAGAGTTGCCGGTTGACGACCTGCCCGCCCATGCGCGCGCCCCCGAGCGTCACCGCGGCCGACTTCGCCTCGATGAAGACGCTGTACATCTGGTGCGTGCCGGTGGCCGACTGATCGGCGTTCACCTCGACGGCGAACGGCGCGCCGAGCTCGTCCCAGGTCATCTCCGCGACGAGGTCGTGGCTCTGCACGCGCTCGACGTAGCGGCTTCGCGGATCGCCCAGCGTGCTAGCGGCGGTCAGGGGCAGGAACGTCGCCGCCTTGAGCCCGGCCTTGCCGCGGAACGTCGGCATGTTGACGACGAAATCGTCGATCAGGTAGCGGCCAAGCTGCTGGTTGTCGGTGATGAAGACGTTCGGCACGTGCGGCCAGCCGCGGCCGTCCTCGGGCGCGCCGAGGATCAGCATCGCCGTGCCGCGGCCGTGCGGCGACAGCACCACCTTGAAGAACAGCGACAGCGTGACGAACGGGCCGTCCGCCGCCTCCTTGAGATAGATGCCGGGATTGTCGCCGGACCACTCGACCCGGCCCGGATTGATCGGTACGCGTTCGGTCATGTCAGTACCCCTGGGCCCGGTCAATGCGTGAGGACGGTCCCGCGATCGGGCCGCCATGCCACGTTGACCGGCGTGCCGGGATCGCCGATGACGGCCTCGGGGCTCGCCTCGACCGTGACGGTCTGCCCGCCGTCGAGGTCGACGTCGACGTGGACGAGGTTACCCGAGAAGGTGCGGCCCTTGATCCGCCCGGGCAGCGCGTTGAGTCCCGGCGGGGGCGCGCCGGCGAGCTGCAGGTGCTGCGGGCGCAGGCCGACCGTCACCGCGCCGCCGGCGTCCGGCGCGGCGAGGATCCGGTGCTTCGCCCCGTTCACCTCGACCACGGTGAACGCGCCGTCGCGGCCGACCACCGTGCCGGCGAGCAGGTTGATCTGCCCGACGAAGTCGGCGACGAAGCGCGTGACCGGGCGGTCGTAGATCTCCTCGGCACTGCCCATCTGCTCGATCCTGCCGTCCTTCATCACGACGATGCGGTCGGACATGTGCATCGCCTCGGTCTGGTCGTGCGTGACGTAGACCGTGGTGGTGCCAAGGCGCTGCTGGATCTGCCGGATCTCGGCCTGCATCGCCTCGCGCAGCTTCAAGTCGAGCGCGCCCAGCGGCTCGTCCATCAGCAGCACGCGCGGCGAATAGGCGACGGCGCGGGCGACAGCGATGCGTTGCTGCTGGCCGCCGGAGAGCTCCGGCGGATACCGGTGCTCGACGCTCGCGAGCTGCACCAGCTCCAGCAGCTCCTTCACGCGCTTGGCGATGGCCGCCTTGTCGACCTTGCGCTCGGTCAGGCCGAACGCGATGTTCTCGCCGATGGTCATGTGCGGGAACAGCGCGTAGTCCTGGAAGACCATGCCGATCCCGCGCTTGTTCGGCGGCAATCGCGTCACGTCCTCGTCGCCGAGATACACGGTGCCGCTGGTGGGCAGGATGAAGCCCGCGATCATCCGCAGCGTCGTCGTCTTGCCGCACCCGGAGGGCCCCAGCAGCGTGAGGAACTCGCCCTCGCGGATGTCGAGGTCGACGCCGTGCACGGCGACGACCTCGCCGTAACGCTTGGTGACCTCCTTCAGCACGACGCGGGACACGGTTCCCCTTTCAGTTGCCGGCGGCGACGGACGTGCGTCGCGCTACTTGCTCACCGCGCGGTTCCACTGGTCGTACCAGTTGTTGACGTTCACGCCCTTGTAGTCGACGCGCAGCATGCGGTCGATGTCGGCCTGCTCGATGTTGTTGAGCGCGACGAACACCGGGTCCTCGGTGCGCAACCGCTGCACGGCCCGCTTGTTGACCGGCCAGACGCCGCTGTTCTTGGCGAAGGCGACCTGGAACTCCTCGTCGAGGTAGGCGTTGATGAAGAACATCGCCGCGGCGGCGTTCTTGGTGCCCTTGACCACGCCGAGCCAGCCGACCTTGATCACGCCCTTCTGCTTGTCGTTGATCTTCGGGTGCACGCTCGCCACGTTGGCGCCGGCGAACTTGGCCGAGCGCAGGCACCAGCCAGAGTGCGCGACCGCGACGTAGATGTCGCCGGTCTTGAAGCCGGCAACGACGTCACCCCCCGCCTTCCAGAACTTGACGCCCTTGAACGTGCGGATGGTGTCGAGCCCCGGCTTGACGTTGTTCACGTCGCCCCCGGACGCGTAGACGATGCCGGCGAAGTTGGCGAGGCCGCCGCCGCCCGTGATGTCGGCGTACATGACGCGCCCCGCGAGCTTGTCGTTGGCGAGGTCCTTGTAGGTCGTCGGCACCGGGATGCCGAGCTCCGCGAACTTGCCCTTGTCGTAGCAGATCACTTCCTGCGTCGTCCAGTTGCCCACGGCGTAGGCGGCGCGCTGCCACGGCTCGATCTGGGCGGCGTTGGGGACCGCGCTGTAGTCGATGGGGAGGAGCAGCCCGCCCTCGACGACCTGGTCGATCTGCGCGTCGAGGATCTCGACCACGTCGAAGGGCACGTCGCGCCCGCGCGCGGCGATGATCTTGGCGAGGTTGTCCTGCGGGCTGCCGATGACGAACTCGACCTTGCCGCCCAGCGCCTCGAGCTTCGGGGCGACGAACTTGGCGAGGTCGTCGCGCCAGGGACCGCCGAAGGTCGCCACGCGCAGCGTGACGCCGTCGAACGGCTTGGCCTGCGCCTGCGCGCCCTGCGCCCACACCGCCGCCGACACCGCCAGGACGGCTCCGGCCAGCGACGCACCGCATGCTTTCATTGCTCTGTTCATGCCATTTCCCTCTCGATCGACGCCCCATGAGACCGCACGCTGCCGCGGCGGCCGCCCAAACGACATTTGCCCTTCACCTGCGTGAACCCACCACCGTGTCGAGCCCGATGAGCCGCTGGACGGCAAGCAGCGCGCACAGCGAAAAGACGATCACCAGCGTCGCGGACGCGAGCACGGCCGGATTGAAGTCCGTCTCGATGCCGAAGAACAGCTCGACCGGGTAGGTGACGAAGCCCGGCGCGGTCAGGAACATCGCGATGGGAACGTCCGAGAAAGATACCATGAACGCATAGAGCGCACCGGCGTGCACGCCCGGCATGATCGTCGGCAGCGTCACCCGGCGGAACGTGCGCCACGGGCTCGCCCCCATGCTGAGCGCGGCCTCCTCCAGCCGCAGGTTGAAGCGCTGCAGCACCGACACGACGGTGCCGATCACGTACGGCACGCCGACGAAGAGGTGGCCGAGGTACAGCCCGACGAAGGTGGCGTTGAGGAAGAGCCCGGTCGCGTCCCCCACGACGTAGTACATCTTGAGAAAGGCGACGCCGGTCACCACCGCCGGGATCTGCATCGGCGCCCGGAAGAAGGCGAGAAAGAACGACTTGCCCGGCAGCCGGCCCCGCACCACGGCGAGCGCCGCGGGAATGCCCAGCACGCAGGCGCCGCAGGCGACGCTGAGCGCCAGCACCAGCGAGAGCCCGAGCGCGCGATAGTGCGTGGCCGGGATCTCGCGGTACCAGCGCAGCGTGAGATCCTGCGGCGGGAACACCACGCCGGAGTACGCGGTCGTCCCGTCGAGGGACGAGCCGATGACCACGACCATCGGCGCCAGCAGGAACAGGTAGGCGGCCGCCACCCAGCCGACTTTGATGATGCCGCTCATGCAATGCCGCCTCTTTGCACCGCCGAAGCCGTGCGGCGGCCCGCGTGTCGGCGTCCCATCGCATTCGCCTGACCGTCGATCCCCGGCCGCTGGCCGGGGCCCCTCGCCGGGTAGCTCATGCGATGACCAGCCGTGCCGCGCGCAAGCGCTTCACCAGGAAGACGGAGACGAGATTGATCAGGATCACCGACACCAGCAGCACCGCCGCCAGCGTCGCGCCCATCCCGTACTTGGTCTCGATGATCACGGTGCGCTGGATCAGCACCGGCAGCGTGAAGATGCGCCCGCCGCCGAGCAGCGACGCCGACGTGAACGCGCCCATGCACATGTTGAACATCATCAGCGAGCCGACGATCACGCCGGGCAGCGACAGCGGCAGGATCACGCGCCAGAAGACGCGCGCGCGGGAGGCGCCGTGGACCGTCGCCGCCTCCTCCAGCGACGCGGGGATGGTGCGCACCACGCTGTAGAGGAGCAGCACGGCAAAGCCCATCGTGAACTGCATGAGGCCGACGACGACGCCGGCGGCGTTGCCGATGATCGTGTACGGCTTGTCGATCAGGCCGACGGCCAGCATGAACTTGTTGAGCCAGCCGTCGGCGGCGAAGATCACCACCAGCCCGTAGACCTTGATGACGATGGTCACGAACGACGACACGACGACGCCGGCGAGCATCACCATCGCCCAGCGCGAGCGCATCCGCGCGATCACGTAGGCGACCGGGAAGCTCATCAGCAGCGTGCACACCGTGGCGATCGCAGACACCTTGACCGTGAGCCACAGCGCGCGCACGTAGAACTCGTCGCTGAACAGCGCCTCGTAGTTCGAGAGGCCGATCGTCTTCGACAGCATGCCGAGGCCCATGTCGGCCGACAGGCTGCCGCGCAGGAACGTGAGCTGCGACACGGCGAGCAGCGCGAAGCTCACGACGAACGACGGAATGAGCAGGTAGTCCCAGCGGATGTTCATGGCGTCGGGGCCACCGTTCGCGCGCGGCTCAGCCCGCGCTGAACCGCGGGTCCTGCTTCAACTCGCGCAGGCCGCGTTCGATGGACTCGCGCCGCGCCGCGCCGGCGAGCTCGTCGCCGCGCCGCACCACGTCCATCACCGCCCCGGTCAGCGCCTTCATGAGCGCCTCGTCCTCGGCCTGCGGGCGCGGCCGGAACGGCATCACCGTGTCCTGCACGTAGGTGTTGACCTCGCCGCCGGTGATCGGCAGGCGCGGCGGCTCGCCGCCGCCCTGCACCGCCTTGATGCCGTTCCTGATGTTACGCCGGAGGATCGCCACGCCGCGGTCGGTGGAGCCCAGGTTCTCGGCGCCGTGCGTGGCCATCGGCCCGATCGAGACCTGCGCCTCGTAATCGCTGGGATCGCGCTGCATGACGTCGTACGGACGCAGCTCGGTCTGGCCGTCGAAATCGACGCTCTGCAGGCCGACCAGCTCGCGCTTGCCCTTGCCGTGCGGATCGATTCCCGGTCCGAAGCTGCGATAGGCGATGATCATGCAGTGGGTGTCGTCGATCGCGACCGTCCACTTGGTGATGCTCGCGCGCTTGAAGTACTTCTCCTCCTCCGCGTCCTCCCAGAACGCGCCGACTTGGCTGAACATCGGGTAGGTGGTCTCCTGCGTGCGCACCCAGATCATGTCCTTCCAGCGGTAGGTGAGCGTGGCGTACACGCGCGCCGGCGTCTCGTGGAACTCGAGCAGCGGCATCACCTGCCACGCCGCCTCGAACTGGAAGCGGTTCAGCCGCGAGTGCAGGAACACCGTGTGCACGGGGTCCATCGTGTTCTCGCACACCTGCAGCCAGTTGCACGGGTAGACGATCTTGTAGGGCACCAGCTCGGTTCCCGGCAGCGCGGCGATGGTGTCGAACAGCGGGAACGGCGGCATCGACGCGGCCGGCCCGAGGTAGGCGAACAGCAGGCCCTGCCACTCGATCACCGGATAGGCGCCGTGGCAGACCTTCTCCCGGATCTTCGAGCCCGGCGGCTCGCCGGGCGTCTCGAGGATCGTGCCGTCGACGTCGTAGTGCCAGCCGTGGTAGCAGCACTTGATGCCGCGCTCGGCGATGAAGCCGAACTCGAGCGATGTGTTGCGGTGGCTGCAGTTCAGATGCAGCAGGCCATAGGTGCCGGAACGGTCGCGGAAGGCGACCAGGTCCTCGCCGAGGATGCGCAGGCGCACCGGGACGCCCTTGCCGAGCTCCTCGGTCATGCACACCGGCTGCCAGTAGCGGCGCAGGTACTCGCCGCAGGGCGTGCCCGGCCCGACCCGCATGAACTCGGGCTCGGGGTCCGGTCGCCGGTTCTTCGTGTAGCCGATGTAGCGGCCCTTCGGCGGCATGACGACGGACGGTGCGACGCGGTCGTTGTCCACGCTGTTCACTCCCGGGGTTGTCCGGCCCGCCCCGCGGCGGGAGGGCCGGATCGGGCGGGCGCTGCCGGCGACTCGCGCGCCCGTCCTTGATGCCTGAAGCGAAATATAGTTTACTAGCAGGCACCTTGCAACACCGCGCACGCGATGGTGCGGCGCGCACCACGGAGGGGCGCCGGAACCGGCGCCGGCACCGGGATCATGGACCGCATCACGCTGATTACCGGCGCCACCAAGGGCATCGGGCTCGCCTGCGCGCGGGCGCTGCACGCGCGCGGCCATCGCGTCGTGGGCCTCGCGCGCCACCCGGCGGCCGAAGCGTTCCCCGGCGAGGTCGTCGTCGTCGACGCGGCGGACCGCGCGGCGGTCGCCGCCGCCGTGGACACCCTCGCGCGGCGGCACGCGTTCAACGGGCTCGTCAACAACGTCGGAATGGTGACGCCGCAGCCGCTCGGCGCCGTCGACCTCGACGTCTACGACCGCACCTTCGAGGTCAACGCCACCAGCTCCCTCCTCTGCGCGCAGGCGCTGATCCCGGCGATGAAGTCGGCGCGCTTCGGGCGCATCGTCAACGTCGCGAGCGAGGTCGTGCTGGGGCTCACGCAGCGCACCGCGTACGCGGCGGCGAAGGCCGCGGTGATGAGCTTCACGCGCACCTGGGCGCTCGAACTCGCGGCCGACGGCGTCACGGTCAACAGCGTGGCGCCCGGCCCCGTGGACACCGACCTGTTCGCGCTCAACAATCCGCCCGGCAGCCCGGTGCGGCAGAAGAAGGTCGACCGCATCCCCATCGGCCGCATCGGACGGCCCGAGGACATCGCCAACGCGGTCGCCTTCTTCATGGCCGCGGAGACCGGCTTCGTCACCGGACAGTGCCTGTACGTCTGCGGGGGCTCGAGCCTCGGCAGCAGTTCCTTTCTCTGACCGCGCGCCGCCGCGACGTCCCCCGGGTCACTCCTGCGCCGACCATGCTGCTGCGCGTTTCCGCGATCGCCGACGAGGCCGCCGACATCCGCACCTTCGAGGTCGTCGACCCCGAGGGCATCGACCTGCTGCCGTTCACCGCCGGCAGCCACGTCGACGTCACGCCGCCGGGCGGCCCGATCCGCCAGTATTCGCTGTGCAACGACCCTGCGGAGCGCCATCGCTACCGGTTCGCCGTGCTGCGCGAGCCGGCCGGCCGCGGGGGCTCGCTCCTGATGCACGAGCGCGTGCGCGTCGGAGATCTCCTGCAGGTGTCGGCGCCGCGCAACCATTTCCCGCTGGACGAGTCGGCCGGACAGCACCTGCTGATCGCCGGCGGCATCGGCGTCACGCCGCTGCTCGCGATGGTGCAGCGCCTGCAGGCGATCGGCGCCGACTTCGTCCTGCATTACTGCACACGCTCGCCCGAGCGCACCGCGTTCCGCGAGGCGCTCGCGCCGCTGGCGGCCGCCGGCGGCGTGCAGTATCACCACGACGGCGGCGACCCGGCCAAGGGGCTCGACGTCGCGGCGCTGCTGGCCGATGCGATGCCCGGCACCCACGTGTACTGCTGCGGCCCGCAGGGGTTGATGGCCGCCGTCAAGGCGGCGACGGCGGCGTGGCCCGCGCCGCAGGTCCACTTCGAGTACTTCACGCCGCCGCAGCTCCCGGGCGCCGCCGCGTCGACCGCGGGCGAATTCGAGGTCGAGCTCGCGTCGACCGGCGCGGTCTACGCGGTGCCGGCAACCCAGTCGATCCTTTCGGTGCTCACCACCGCAGGAATGCCGCTCGACAGCTCCTGCGAGGCCGGCGTCTGCGGAACCTGCCGCACGCGCTACTTCGCCGGCGAGGTCGACCACCGCGACTGCGTGCTCACCGACGCCGAGCGCGGCGAGTACCTGATGATCTGCGTGTCGCGCGCCGCGCGCGGCCGCCTGGTGCTCGATCTCTGAGCCGGGCGCCGACGATGCCCGCGCAGCGCTTCGAGTTCCGCCACTCGACCCGCCGCATCATCTTCGGCTGGGGCGCGATCGGCGAGCTCGGCGAGCTCGCCCGCACGCATCGCGCGCGCCGCGGCGCCGTGGTGATCGACGAGGTCTTCCGCGGTGGCCCAGTCGCCGAGCGTATCGTCGGCGCGCTCGCGGCAGCGCTCGGTGCCCGGCCGGCCGTCGCGTACGTGCCGCCGCGCGAACCCGACACCGCCGTCGTCGCCGCCTGCCACGCGGTGCTCGATGCGGCCGACCCGGACCTCGTCGTCGCCGTCGGCGGCGGCTCGACGATGGACGCCGCGAAGGTCGCGCGGATGATGCTGTGCAATCCCGGCGGCGCCGCCGCCATCGCCGGGTTCGACGTCGATCACCGGCCCCACGCGTCGCTGTTCGTCGGCGTGCCGACGACCGCCGGCACCGGCAGCGAGGTCTCGGAAATGGCCGTGATCTCGCAGCCGGGGTCCGACGTCAAGCTGCGCTACCGCTCGGCCGCGCTGCCGTTCCACGTTGCGCTGCTCGATCCCGAGCTCACGGTCTCGCTGCCGCGCGCGGTGACCGCCAACACCGGCTTCGACGCCTTCACGCACGCGCTCGAGGGCTACGTGTCCAACGCGGCGAACGTGCTGACGGAGCCGCTTTCGCTGTCGGCGCTGGCGCTGCTCGCGCGCTGGCTGCCGGTCGCGCTCGACGCGCCCGCAGACCGCGAGGCCCGCAGCGGCTGCCTGCTAGCATCGATGCAGGCGGCCATCGCGTTCAACACGACGCAGCTCGGCATGGCGCACGCGCTGTCGGCGCCGCTGGGGGCGATCCACCACGTCGCGCACGGCTACGCCAATGCGCTGGCGCTGCCCGCCGTCACGGCGTTCAACGAGCCCGCGCTGGGCGCCAAGGCCGAGGCGATCGCCCGCATCCTCGGCGCGCCGACGGCGGCGCTCGGCGTCTACCGGCTGCGCGCGGCGCTCGGCCTCGACCGCTCGCTCGACGAAGTCGTGCCTGACGCCGCCGCGCGCGACGCCCTCGCGCGCGCGGCGCTGAAGAGCGGCAACATGCGCTACAACCCGCGCAGCGCGGGGTTCGACGAGGTGCGCGGCGTCATCGAGGCGATGCGGGCGCCGCCCGGTGCCAATCCGTAGCGCCCTGCAGCGCGGCGCCCAGCGCGAACAGCGTGTCCTCCCGCAGCGGCCGGCCGACGAGCTGCAGCCCGACCGGCATGCCGTCGACGAAGCCGCAAGGCAGCGCCAGCGCCGGCAGGCCGAGGTAGTTCACGAAGCGCAGCGGCCGCGCGCTGTCGCCGAACACGCGCACGATGGCCGCGGCGCTGGTGCCGCCCAGGTCCTCGAAGCGCGGCGCGACGCTGCCCGCGAGCGGCAGCAGCAGCACGTCGGCGGCGGCGAACGCGCGCGCGGCGAAGCTCGCCAGCAGCGCGGGTCGCACCGCCAGCGCCTGCGCGCACCGCGACGGCGGCACGAACAGGCCGGTCTCGATCGCGCTCTTCGCCGGCAGCGAGATGCGCTGCGCGTCCCGCGCGAACGCCGCGCGATGCAGCCGCGCGCCCTCGCTCTTGACGACGACCTGGTGCAGCCGCGTGATCAGCTCGAGGTCGGGCAGGTCGGCGTCGATGCGGCGCACGCCAAGCCGGCCGAACACGGCGATCGCGGCGTCGATGCAGGCGAGCACGCGCGGATCGGCTGCCGCGGCGAACGGCGCGACCGCGATGCCCAGGCGCAGCGTGCCAACGGCGGCGCCCTGCTCCTGCGCGACGGCGGGCAGGCCGGCCGTCGCGGGGTCCTCCGGGTCCGGTCCCGCAATCGCCGCGTAGAGCAGGCGGCAATCCTCGACGCTGCGCGCAGCCGGCCCCACGCAGTCGAAGGGGGGCGCGCGCGCAAATACCCCGGCACCGCTCACCCGGCCCTGCGTCGCCTTGAGCGCGGTGACGCCGCAATACGCGGCGGGCAGGCGGATGGAGCCGCCGGTGTCGGAGCCGATCGCCATCGGCACCAGGCCCGCTGCAACCGCGGAGGCGGTGCCGGAGGACGACCCGCCCGTGATGCGCGCCGGATCCCACGGGTTGCGACAGCGGCCGTAGTGCAGGTTGTCGCCGGTGCCGCCCGCCGCGAACTCGTCGAGGTTGAGCGTGCCGACGAGCACCGCGCCGGCCGCCTCGAGGCGCCTGACGACCGTGGCGTCGCGCTGGCCGGGGCGCTCGGCGCACACCACCGAACCGCCGGTCATCGGCTTGCCCTTGCGCTCGAAGATGTCCTTGATCGCCACCGGCACGCCGTGCAGCGGCCCGCGGCTGCGTCCTGCCGCATGCTCCGCGTCGCGGGCGCGGGCGGCGTCGAGCGCGTCGTCGCGCTCGACGGCGATGAACGCGCGCAGGCTGCCGTCGCGCGCGGCGATGGCGTCGAGGGAGGCTTCGGTGGCGGCGAGCGCCGTGGTGCGGCCCTCGCGGATGGCGCGCCCGAGCCCGGCGGCGGAGAGCTCCGGCAGCATCAGCGCGGATCCGTCTGCCCCGCCAGCGAGGGCTTCGCCGGCGCGCCGAGGCGCAGCAGCTCCGCCACGAACGCATCGGCATCCCCGTGTCCGAAGCGCCGCACCGCCTCGTCGCAGGCCTGCTCGAAATCCGCGATTTCCGCGGCGATCTCGGTCACGCGCGCGGAGGAGATGCGAAGCGCCGGATACGCTTGCGCCGCGTGCAGGATGCCTTCCGTGTCGATGGTCACGGCGCTCTGCCCGTCAGGACTTGCCGCGCTTGGCCGCCTCGTAGCGCGCCTTGTTTTCCGCATTGGGCGGATAGAGCCCGGGCAGCGACGCGCCCTGCTCGACCTCGCTCATGATCCACGCCTCGAGCCGCTCCTGCTCGGGCGCGGCGGCGACGATCTCGCCGAGGAGCGCCTGGGGGATCAGCACCGCGCCGTCGTCGTCGACCACGACCACGTCGTCGGGGAACACCGCGACGCCGCCGCAGCCGATCGGCGCGCCCCAGTCGACGAAGGTGAGGCCCGCCACCGACGGCGGCGCCGCCGCGCCCTGGCACCACACCGGCAGGCCGGTCGCGCGCACGCCCGCGACGTCGCGCACGACGCCGTCGGTGACCAGCGCCGCGACGCCGCGACGTTGCATCCGCGCGCACAGGATGTCGCCGAAGATGCCGGCATCGGTGACGCCCATCGCGTCGACGACGGCGATGCAGCCCGCGGGCATCGCCTCGATCGCGGCGCGCGTCGAGATCGGCTTCGACCACGATTCGGGTGTGGCGAGGTCCTCGCGCGCCGGCACGAAGCGCAGCGTGAACGCCGGACCGACGAGGCGCGGCCCGCCCGGTGCGAGCGGGCGCGGGCCGCGCATCCAGACGTTGCGCAGTCCCTTCTTCAGGAGCAGCGTGGTGAGCGTCGCGGCGGTCACGCGGGAGAGCACGTCCACGATCTTCGGGTCGAGGGCCATCAGGCGATTTCCTTGAGTCGGCGGTCCTGGCGTTCGATGAGGCGGTCGATGTCGGCGACGTCGGCGGCGGATAGCTTCGGCCCCGGTTTGCGGATCGCCGCGCAGGCGATGGCGCCGCGCTTGGCGAGCAGGTACTTACGCACCGCGAGGCCGAGGGCCGCCTGCTGCTCGTAGCGCGCGAGCGGCAGGTAGGCGTCGAAGACGTCGCGGGCGCGCTCGGGATCGCCCGCGAAGTGAGCGCTGCAGACGTCCGCCATCATCTCCGGATAGGCGAAGCCGGTCATCGCGCCGTCGGCGCCGCGCGCGAGTTCCTCCGGCAGGAAGAGGCCGCCGCCGTTGCCGGCGAGGATCGAGATGCGGCGCATGCCGCCGCGCTCGCTCGCCGCGCGCATCGCCGCGAGCTTGGCGAGCCCGGGCCCGGGCCAGTCCTCGTGCTTCAGCATCACCGCCGTGGGAATCGCCTTGAAGATGCGCACCAGCACCGTGGCGGGCAGCTGCACGCCGAAGGCGAGCGGATGATCCTGCACGCAGAACGGCGTGTGCGGCCCGAGGGACTCCGCCGTCATCTCGTAGTAGCTCAGCGCCTGGTCGTCGGACTTCACCGACGCCGCCGGCCCGACCATGACGCCGGCCGCGCCGAGGTCCATGACGCTCTCCGCGAGCTCGCCCATGGCCGCGAAGCCGGGCGCCGACACGCCCACGATCACCGGCACGCGGCCGCCGACGCGGGCGAGCACGCGCTGCACGTAGCGCCGCGATTCCTCCGCCGTGAGCTTGGGCGCCTCGCCCATCACGCCGAGCACCGTGAGCCCGGTCGCGCCCTTCTCCAGGTAGAAGTCGGTGACCCGGTCAGTGCTCTCGAGGTCGAGCGCGCCGTCCTCGCGGAACGGCGTCACCGTGATGAGATAGACGCCCCTGGCGGTTTCGTCGAGCTTCGGCATGTGTCTCGCATCCAGCAGAAGTGGGGTCAGACACCACTTATCGTGTTAAGTAGTGTCTGACCCTACTTTCCTATTCTACGTCGCGAGGAGCGCCGCGACGTGGCGCGCGATGGCGAGCGACGACGTGAGCCCCGGCGATTCGATGCCGAAGAGGTTCACCAGCGCGTCGATGCCGTGGTCCGCGGGGCCGGCGATCATGAAGTCCGCCGCCGGCGCATCCGGCGGCGAGATCTTCGGCCGGATGCCGGTGTAGCCGGGCTGCAGCGCGCCGTCGGGCAGCCCGGGCCAATAGGTGCGGATCGCGGCGTAAAAGCGCTCGGCGCGCGCGGGATCGAGGCTGTAGTCGATGCGCTCGACCCACTGCGTGTCCGGGCCGAAGCGGCCCTGCCCGGCCATGTCCAGCGTGAGGTGGACGCCGAGGCCCGCGGCCTCGGGCGCAGGGTAGATCAGGCGCCGGAAAGGCGTGCGCCCCGCGAGCGAGAAGTAGGTCCCCTTGCAGAAATACGCCTGCGGGATCGACGCCGGCGCCAGGCCGGCGATGCGCCGCGCGAGCGCGGGCGCGTGCAGCCCGGCGGAATTGACGAGGGCGCGGCAGGCGAGCCGCGTCGCGTCCGCGTCGCCGAAAGCGAGGTCGAAGCCGCCGCCGTCGCGAACCCGGGCGTCGAGGAACGGCGTGTGGAACGCGATCGTGGCGCCCGCGTTCTCCGCGTCGCCCCGCAGCGCCAGCATGTAGGCGTGGCTGTCGACGATGCCGGTGGACGGCGAGACCAGCGCCGCCTCGCAGTGCAGCTGCGGCTCCATCTCCAGCGCCGTGCGGCGGTCGATGCGCGCGACGTCCTCCACGCCGTTGCCGCGGGCCCGCTCGGCGATGGCGTCGAGCGGCGCGACCTGCGCCTCGCTGGTGGCGACGATCAGCTTGCCCAAGCGCCGCACCGGCACGCTGCGCTCGGCGCAATAGGCGTAGAGCAGCGCGCGCCCCGCGACGCACAGCGTGGCCTTGAGGCCGCCGCGCGGATAGTAGATGCCGGCGTGGATGACTTCCGAGTTGCGCGAGCTCACGCCCGTGCCGATGGCGCCCTCGGCTTCGGCGACGATCACCTCGCGGCCTGCGAGCGCGAGCTCGCGCGCGATGGCGAGGCCGACCGCGCCCGCCCCCACCACCACGCAGTCGGCGTCGAAGCCCATCGCCGGGTCAGCCGCGGCCGGGCGCTTCGCCGTGCGCCGTCGCGGTGGAGGTGCCCTCTTCGCGCCACCGGTCGCGCAGCTCGCGCTTGAGCACCTTGCCGATGGCGCTGCGCGGCAGCGCGTCGACCACGCGCACGCCGGCGAGGCGCTGCGTCTTGCCGAGCTGCGCGTTGGCCCACGTGCGCAGCGTCTCGGGCGCGACCGTCGCTCCAGGCACGGCCACGACGAACGCCACCGGGGTCTCGCCCCACTCGCGCGACGGGACGCCGACCACGGCGGCCTCGGCCACGTCGGGATGGCGCCGCAGCACGGCCTCGAGGTCGCTCGGGTAGACGTTGAAGCCGCCGCTGATGACGAGGTCGCGCCGGCGATCCAGCAGGATGAGAAAGCCGTCGGAATCGAAGCGTCCGATGTCCCCCGTGCGCAGGTAGCGCTTCCCGGCGGCGTCGTGCCACTGCACGGCGGCGCTCGCCTCGGGCTGGCGGTGGTAGCCGATCATCGTGCCGGCGGACCGCCCCACGAGTTCGCCGGGCTCCCCCGCCGCGACCTCGCCGCCGCGCTCGTCGATCAGCCGGAATTCGTGGCCCTCGATCGGCCTGCCGACCGTGTGCAGCTTGTCGGGGTGCAGGTGCGCTTCCAGCATCGACGCGCCACCGCCTTCGGTCAGTCCATAGGTCTCGACGAGGCCGCCGGGCCAGCGCTGCAGCACCTCCGCCTTGAGCTCGGCCGCGAACGGTGCGCTGGTGCAGAACTTGAAGCGGAACGACGAGAGGTCCGTGGCGTCGAATGACGGGTGATCGAGCAGCCGTCGATACTGCACCGGCACGAGCATCGCGTGCGTGACCCGGTGGCGCTGCGCCAATTGGAGGAACGCCGCCGCGTCGAACCTGGGCATCAGCACGACGGCGCCGCCGCTGGCGATCGACGGCAGGAACAACACCAGCGTCGTGTTGGAGTAGAGCGGGGTCGAGACCAGCGTGACCGAACCCGGCCCGAGGCCGAAGCGCGCATAACGGCGCACCTGCAGGAAGCGCATGCGGTGCGGCTGGACGATCCCCTTGGGCGTTCCGGTCGTCCCCGACGAATAGATGATGTTGAACGCGGCGTCGGGATCGACGGCTGCATCCCGGGCGCGCGCTCCCTCCTCCGCCAGCCAATGCGCGAGGGGCTGCCCCGCGTCGCTGTCGTCGAGCGCCACGCGCATCGGCGCGCCCGCCCCGTCGCCGCCCGCGATGGCATTCGCGTTCGCCGCGTCGACGAAGAGGTGCCGCGCGCCGGAATCGGCCACCATCGCCGCGAGCTGCTCGGGTGTGGCGCCCGGCGGCAGGGGCGCCACCACCACGCCGGCGCGCAGCGCGCCCAGGAACGCCGCCGCGTACTCGATCGAGGTCGCCGCGCAGATCGCCGCGACATCCCCGGGCCGCGCGCCGTCGCGCTGAAGCGCCGCAGCGACGCGCTCCATCAGGCCGTCGAGTTCCGCGTAAGTGAGCCGGCGCCCGTCGTGCACCAGCGCGACCGACTGCGGCTCGCGCGCTGCGTGCTCGCGCACGAGGTCCGCGACGGTGCGAAACGGCGGCGGCTCGCCGCCCGGCGCCGCGACGGTCATGCCGCCGCGCGCCGGCGCTTCGGCCCGGCCTTCACTTCTCGACTCCCATCACCGCGTCCGGCAGCCACGTCACGATCTGCGGAAACGCCGTGATCAGCGCGATGCACACGATCAGCAGGAAGAAGAACGGGATCGAGCACCGCGCGATGTAGTTGCTGTCGTGCCCCGTCATGTTCTGCAGCACGAACAGGTTGAAGCCGACCGGCGGCGTCACCTCCGCGATCTCGACGAGCAGCACGATGAAAATGCCGAACCAGACGAGGTCGAAGCCGGCCTTCTGGATCATCGGCAGCACCACCGCCGAGGTCAGCACGATCATCGAGATGCCGTCGAGCGCGGTGCCGAGCACGATGTACACGCCGCACAGCACGGCGATCAGGGCGAACGGGGAAAGTCCCAGCGACGCCACCCACTCCGCCAGCGCCCGCGGTATGCCCGTGTACCCCATCGTCATCGACAGGAACTTGGCGCCCGCGAGGATGAACATGATCATGCACGACACCCGCGTGGCGCCCATCAGGCTGCCCATGAAGGATGCCCGGTCCAGCGAGCCGCCCCACCACGCGAGCGCGAGCGAGCCCAGCACGCCGTACGCGGCGCATTCGGTGGCGGTGGCCCATCCCATCACCAGCACGATCACGATGAACACGATCAGCAGCGCGCACGGGATCAGCTGGCCCGAGCGGCGCACCTTCTCGCCGAAGGTGGTCGGCGCCTCCGGCGGCGGCGTTCGCTCCGGATGCCGCCAGGCCCACCACGCGATGTAGCCGGAGAAGAGCGCCATCAAGAGGAATCCGGGCAGGAACCCGGCGAGGAAGATGCGGATGATCGACGCCTCGGCCGCGACCGCGTAGACGACCATCGTGATCGACGGCGGGATCAGGATGCCGAGCGTCCCCGCGGTCGCCAGCGACCCCAGCGCGATCTTCTCGTCGTAGCCGCGCCGCAGCAGTTCCGGCAGCGCGACCTTGGAGATCGTCGCGCAGGTCGCGGCCGACGAGCCGGAGACCGAGCCGAAGATGCCGCAGCCGAGGATGGTCGTGTGCATCAGCCGGCCCGGTATCCGGTTGAGCCAGGGCGCGAGCCCGCTGAACATCTGCTCGGACAGCCGCGTGCGGAACAGGATCTCGCCCATCCAGATGAACAGCGGCAACGCGGCGAGCTCCCACGACGCGTTGGCGTTCCAGAAGGCCGTGAACAGGTTCCTGGCCGTCACGGCGGGGCTCAACGTGGTGAACACGACCATGCCGACGCCGCCGACGATGGCGAGCGTCATCCCGATCCACACGCCGAGCGCCAGCAGCACGAACATCAGGGCGAGCAGGAGCGCCCCGATCGCAAGCAAACTCATACGTCTTCGGTGAAGTCGCCGCGCGCGTGCCGCTCCTCGACGGCCACGACGTACGAAGGGCGGCGACCGCGCAGGACGGCGATCAGCTCTTCGACGATCGCGGCGAGCAGCAGCAACGCCCCGATGACGAAGCTCGACTGCGGAATCCACAGCGCAATCGCGACGAGGCCGTTGGCCATGTCGCCGAATTCCCAGCTTTCGTAGACGAACAGGCCCGCCGCCCACAGCAGGAACGCGACGAAGGACGCGCCGATCAGCAGCGCAAGGACCTCGACCTGCCGCGCGCGGCGCTCGCCGAGCCGCTCGATGAGCAGCTCGACGCGGACGAAGTCGCCGCGCCGGAACGTGTGCGCCATCGCGAGGAATCCCGCCGCGGCGCAGAACCAGGCGACGACGTCGTCGGTGCCGCCGGTGCGCAGGCCGAATTCGCGCATGACGGACGCCCCCACCATCACGGCGAAGATCGCGAAGACGAATCCCGCCGCCAGATAGCCCGCGCCGTCGTAGAGGGTGTCGAGCAGGCGGCGCGGAGTCATGGCCCGGGAACTACATGCTGCGGTAGGCGTCGATGACCTTGCGGCCCTCGTCGCCGGCCTTGCGCTGCCACTCCGCCAGCATGAGGTTGCCGACCTTGCGCAGGTCCGCGGTCAGCTGCTCGGACGCCGTCAGGATCGACATGCCCTTGTCCTTGAGCTGAGCGAGATACCAGCCGGTCTTCTCCTGCGACAGCTTCCACCCGCGCGTCTCCGCATCGGCGGCGGCCTTGAGCACCGCGGCCTGCGTCGGCTTGTCGAGCGCGTCGAACGCCTTCGCATTCACGATGACCGCGTTCTTCGGCAGCCACGCCTGCGTGTCGTAGAAGTTCTTGATGTGCTCGTAGGTCTTGGAGTCGTATCCGGTGGCGGGCGACGACATGTAGGAATCGATCACGCCGGTCGCGAGCGCCTGCGACACCTCGGCCGCCTGGATCGTCACCGGCTGCGCCCCCACCAGCTCGGCGATCTTGGCGGTGGCCGGGCTGTAGGCGCGCCACTTGAGGCCCTTCATGTCGTCCACGCGGGCCAGCGTGCGCTTGGTGAAGATGCCCTGCGGGGGCCACGGCACCGCGTAGAGGAGCTTCATGCCCTGCTTGCCGAGCTTGTCGTCGAGGGCCTTGCGCGAGGCCTTGTACAGCTTGAACGAATCGCCGTAGGACGTCGCCAGGAACGGGATGCCGTCGAGGCCGTAGAGCGGGTCCTCGTTCTCGAAGTTGACGAGCAGGATCTCGCCTGCCTGCGCCTGTCCGCCCTGCACGGCGCGCTTGATCTCCGGCGCCTTGAACAGCGACGCGTTCGCGTGCACGTTGATCCTGAGCTTGCCGGCGGTGGCCTTGTCGACGTCGTTGGCGAACTGCTGGATGTTCTCGGTGTGGAAGTTGGTGGCCGGGTACGCGGTCGGCAGGTCCCACTTGGTCTGCGCCGCGGCGGGCAGCGCGACGGCGAGGGCCGCGATCGCGGCAAAGCTGGCAGCTCGGGTCATCGGAATCCCCTGGAACGAGGCAGCAGTCGGAAGGATGGCGGCAGGTGTCGCGACCGCCGATTCTAACCACAATTCACGAGCGGCGTCGCGGCGCCGGCGGGGAAGCACCGGCGAACCGCAGTGATATCCTCGCGCCACCCGCCGGCCCGAATCCGCGCCATCCCGCTCAAGGAGACCCCCTTGCACCTACGCCTGACCCGTGCCCTGTCCTGCCTGCTCGCAGCCGCGCTGATCGCCGGCTGCGCCGCGGTGCCGGGCCCGCTCACGACCACGACGTGGCGCGACCCCGATTTCAGGGGCCCGCCGTTTCGCAAGGTGTTCGTCATCGGCCTCAACTCGCAGAGCCTCACCGACCAGCGCGGCTTCGAGAACGCGATGGTGGCCGCGCTGCAGCGCGCGGGCGTCGACGCGGTGCCGGGCTGGCAGTACCTTCCCACCGACCGCACGCCGGACCAGGCGGTCATGCGCGCGGCGGTTGCGCAGTCGGGCGCCGACGCCACGCTGCTGGTGCGGATGTCGGGCTTCACCAACGAAACGAGCATCGGGTACGGAGCGGGAGGCGTCGTCGCCGCCGGTCCGAACATGTACGTGGGATGGTACGAGCCGGGTGTCGTCACCAGCGACTACCAGGCGGCGACGATCTACACGACGCTGTTCGACGTCCGGACCGCGCGCCCCGTGTGGACCTTCAATCCGCCGGCGTACAGCCCGGCGGCGATGCAGCAGGAGGCGCCGCGCTTCGCCTACGACGTTGCCGGGATGCTGCAGTCCGCGGGACTGATCGGCGGGCCCTGATCGGCGTCGCTCAGCTTGCCCGGCGGCCGTCCGGCGGCACGGACGGCGCCTCCTCCGGCGGGCGCACGTTGCGGAAGTAGCCGAGCAGCAGCAGGTCGTACGCGATCTTGAGGCCGCCCGCCGCGATCAGCGGCCAGCCGAACGTCGACACCGACAGCAGGTAGCCGGCCAGCAGCGGACTCGCCGCAGCCGCCCAGCTGCGTGGCACCGTGGTGACGCTCGCCGCGGCCGGACGCTCTGCCGCCGGCACGATCGCCATCACGTACGAGCTGCGCGTGGGAACGTCCATCTGCGACAGCGCGCTGCGCACGAACAGCAGCGCGACGACGTAGCCGAGGTCGGGCATGAACGGAATCAGGATGAGGCACACGCTGGACGGCAGGTGCGTGTACACCATCGTCTTCACGAGCCCGATCCGCGCCGCGATGCGCACGGCGGCGAGATATGAAACCGCGGTGAGCAGGCCCGTCCAGAAGAACACGGTGCCGACCCATTGCAGCGACACGCCGAACCGCTGGTAGAGCCACAGCGCGATCATCGACTGGACGATGAGGCCGCCGCCGAAGGCGTCGAGGCTGAACAGCGCGGCCAGGGCATAGACGCGGCGCTTCGACTCGGTGAGGGGCGCCATCCGGCGCGACGCGTCCACCGCCTGCGCCGGCGGCAAGCCCCGGTAGGCGATCGCGATCAGGATCGCGAGCAGCGCGTAGAGGACGAACATCGCCTGCAGCGAGGCCCGCGTCGAAAGACCGGTCGCCTGGGCGAGCGCCGACGGCAGCGCGACCGCCAGCGACCCTAGCGCCGCCAGCATCGTCCCGACGAGGCTGTAGCGGGCGAACACGGCGGTGCGGTGCCTGTCGGCGACCAGGCGCGACAAGGCGGCGTGCTCCAGAGGCAGGAACACGCTCACGTCCCCACTCGACGGATTGAGCGTGCCGGCCACGGCGATCAGCAGCAGGGGCCAGAAGTCGCTGACGAACGCGAAGCCGAGCCCGGTCGCCGCCATCAGCGCGGTCGCGGCGAGGAGCAGCGTCCGGGTGTGCCAGCGATGCGCGTGCAGGCCGACCAGCAGCGTCAGCAGCCCCGACCCGAGGAGCGTGGCGGTCGCGACGATCCCCACCTGCAGCGGGCCGAAGCCGAGGTCGAGCAGGTAGAGCGGAAGCAGGAGGCTCACGAAGCCGTCGCCAAAGGCGCGCAGCCCCTTGGCCGTGAGGATGCGCGCGACCTGCGGTGAACTGTGCATGCGGGTGTCCAAGCGGCGCACTCCTTCCCGGCCATGCGGGCCGGATTGAGGAGCAGAGCTTGGACGCGGCGGGCGTCTGGCGAAGCCGGGGAGTCTGCCTGCATTCCCCCGGGGCGGTGCGACTGCCCGTCATGCTACGCCGCGGCGCACGCGCGGTGCAAGCGCGGCGCGATCCGCCGGCCGCCCCCGGCTGGCGTCGCCGTCGCGGGGCGCTTGGCCGCGGCCCCCAGCCGCGCGCGATGCGCGCGCCGGGCAGCCGTGTGCGGCGGATTACTGGCCGTGGCCGAGCGAGTAGCCCGGAACCCCGTCGTAGGTGTAGAGGTGCTGCGTCTTGACGAAGTCGAGCCCGGCCGCCGCGAGGTTGGCAAGCAGCGCGACGATCTCCCCGTGCTCCGTCGAGGCCCCTTCGGCGCGGGCGACGAAGCGGCACCGCCAGTGGTCGGTGCAGAACGTCTCCGGCATGCCCTGCGGCCACACCTTCACGCCGCGATTGGTGATCATCTGCAGCGAGAACGCCGTGCCGGCGAAAGGCTGCAGCAGCCGCGCCCAGCGCGTCGGGGGCGACATCGGGCGCGTCGAGAAAGACGTCAACGCCCACGAGTTCCTTGCGCACCGGGGCGCGCGACCACGTCGGCAGCACGAAGCTCGCCGTCGTGCCGTCGCCGTAGTTCACGCTCGCGAGCCGTTGCGGCGCCCGGCCGATCCGGTCGATCACGGCCTGCGCGAACTCGCCGGTACCCATGCACTCCCCGCTGCCGTGGCGCGTCCAGATGTCCGGCGTGTGCAGGCCGTCCTCGATCGTCGCCAGCCAGGCGTTCTGGACCCGGCCCGCCACGTCGTTCTGGCCGACGTGCACCAGCATCATCACCGCGGCCTGGAGCAGGCCGGACGGGTTGGCGATGCCGCGCCCGGCGATGTCCGGCGCCGAGCCGTGGATCGCCTCGAACATCGCGGCATGCAGCGCCGATGTTGGCGGACCCCGCCATGCCGACCGAGCCGGCCACCTGCGCCGCGACGTCGGAGAGGATGTCGCCGTAGAGGTTGGGTGTCACCACGACGTCGAAGCGCTCGGGCTCGTCGGCCATCATCGCGGTGCCGATGTCGATGATCAGGTGCTCCTGCGCGAGGTCCGGATACTCCGCGCCGATCCGGCGGAACGTGCTGCTGAACAGGCCGTCGGTCAGCTTCATGATGTTGTCCTTGGTCATGCAGGTGACCTTGCGCCGGCCGTGCGCGCGCGCGTACTCGAACGCGTAGCGGACGATCCGCTCGGTGCCGGGCACGCTGACCAGCTTCAGGCATTCGACCACGTCCGCCGTCGGACGGTGCTCGATCCCGGCGTAGAGGTCTTCCTCGTTCTCGCGCACGATGACGACGTTCATGCCCGGATGCCGGGTCGCGACGAACGGGTGGTAGGAAGCGCAGGGCCGGACGTTGGCGAAGAGGCCGAGCGTCTTGCGCAGCGTGACGTTGAGGCTCTTGTAGCCGCCGCCCTAGGGCGTGGTGACGGGCGCCTTGAGCAGCACCCGGGTCCGGCGCAGCGACTCCCAGGCCGCCGCGTCGATGCCGGCCGTGACGCCCCGCGCGTACAGCCGGCGCGCCGAGCTCGACGGGCTCCGGCGCGAGGCGCGCTCCGGCGGCGCGCAGTATCGCGAGCGTCGCCGCCATGATCTCCGGGCCGATGCCGTCGCCGTGGGCGACGGTCACCGGCACCGGCTGGCCGAGCGCGACCGGGCTGTCGTGCGGGGGCAGCGCGGGGGCGCTGCGGGGCGAAGCGAGGAATTCGGCGACGGGGGCGTTCATGATCTCTCCTGGGGATGGATGCGCGATCAATGTAGCGGCCGCATTAAATCGAGTAAAATCAATAATATTTATTTCCCATATATAGGATCCTCGATGCCACACCAAGTTCCGCTACACGCTGCACCAGCTGCGCATCTTCCACGCCGTGGTCGACAACGGCGGCGTGACGCGGGCGGCGCAGGCGCTGCACCTGACGCAGCCCACGGTGTCGATGCAGATCCGCCAGCTGAACGAGGCGCTGGGCGTCACCCTGCTCGAGCCCAGGGGCCGCGCGCTGCGCCTGACGCCCGCCGGGCGCGAGGCGCTGGAATTCGCGAAGACGATGCTGCGCTCCGCCGAGTCGCTGACCGAACGGCTCGCCGCGCTCGAAGGCCTCGCGCGCGGCCGGCTGCGGCTCGCGGCGGCGAGCACCGCCGAGTATTTCGTGCCGCGCCTGCTGGGCGCGTTCCAGCAGGCGCACCCCGGCGTTGCCGTCGAGCTCAAGGTCGTCAATCGCGCCGAGGTGGTGGCACGGCTGCGCGACGACGCGGACGATCTCTACGTGATGGCGCAGCCGCCCTCCGAGGAGCCGGCCGTCGCCCACGCGTTCCTCGACAATCCGCTGGTCGTCATCGCCCAGGCGACGCATCCTCTGGCAGCGCGCCGCAACGTTCCGCTGGCGGCGCTCGCCGGGCACGAATTCGTCGTCCGCGAGCCCGGCGCGGGGACGCGCCTGGTCGCCGACACGTTTCTCGCCGCGCGCGGGATCACGCTGGCCACGCGGCTGGAGCTCGGCAGCAACGAGGCGGTCAAGCAGGCGGTGATCGGCGGACTGGGACTGGCGGTGATCTCGCTGCACGCGCTGCGCGATGAGCTGCTCCACCACCGGCGGCTGCGGGTGCTGCGGGTCGAGGGCTTCCCGATCCGCGGCCGCTGGCATTGCGTGCGGCGCGCCGACCGCGCGCCGACCAGGATCGCGGAGGCCTTCCAGGACTTCGTGTCCGCCGCGGCGCCGGGGCTCGCCGGCGAGCTGGCCCGGCTCATCGCGGCGCGGCCGGCGCGCAGGTAGACCTGCCCGCGGCCCGCTCAGTCCGCGGTGACTTTCGCGTCGCGGATCACCTTGCCCCATTTCGCCGTCTCGGCGGCGATGAACGCCTCGAACTCCGCCGGCGTGCCGCCCACCGGGATCGTGCCCATCTCCTCGAATCGGGTGCGCACGTCGTCCTGGCGCACGATGCGCGCGATCTCCTCGGCCATGCGCCGGACCACGTCGGCGGGCGTGCCCGCCGGCGCCAGCATTCCCGCCCAGGTGCTGCCGACGAAACCCGGCAGACCCTGCTCGATGAACGTCGGCAGGTCGGGCAGCGCGGGCAGCCGGCGCTCGCTCGCAACGCCGATGAGGCGAACCTTCCCCGCCTTGCCCGGCGCGATCAATCCCGAGGCGGCGTCGAAGAAGAGCTGGATCTGGCCGCCCATCAGGTCGGTCAGCGCGGCGGCGGCGCCCTTGTACGGGATGTGCACCATGTCGGTCCGGGTGACGTCCTTGAAGAGCTCGGTGGTCAGATGCGCGGCCGAGCCGTTGCCGCTCGAGCCGAAGCTGACCTTGCCCGGGTTGGCGCGCGCGTAGTCGATCAGCTCGCGCACGCTGCGAAACGGCGCGTCATTGGCGACCGCCGCCACCAGCGGCGACTGCCCGATCAGCGAGACGGCCGCCAGGTCCTTGCGCGGGTCATACGGCAGCTTCGCGTAGAGCGTGGTGTTCGCCGCGTACGCCGCGATCACCACGGCGAACGTGCTGCCGTCGGCCGGCGCCTTGGCCAGCGCATCGACGCCGATGATGCTGTTCGCGCCCGGCTTGTTGTCGATGGTCACCGGCACGCCGAGGCGCTCCGGCAGCTTCTGGGCGACGAGTCGGGCGGTGACGTCGGTGAAGCCGCCGGGCGGATAGGGAACGATCACCCGGATCGGGCGCGATGGCCAGGCCTGCGCGAGCGCGCCGGGGCCAGCCAGCGCTCCGGCCGCAACGGCGAGCAGGCGGGCGTTGAAGCGACGGCGCTCGCGCGAGATGGAATGCATGGCTGCTCCTCGGGGTGTTGGCGATGTGCGGCGGCCGGCGCGGTTGCGCTACTTGCCGGCGAGCCCGAGCCGCTCGATCAGCGCCTTGTCCCGCGCGAACGTCTCGCGGGCCCAGGCAGCGTACTCGTCGCCGCTGCGGTACCAGACTTCCTGGTTCAACTGCTCCAGCATCTCGAGGTGCTTCGGGTCGTCCATCGCCTTGCGGAATGCGTCGTGCAAGGTCTTCACGATCGCCGGATCCATCCCCTTCGGTCCCACGATGCCGTAGGGCGAGCTCGACACGACGCCGTAGCCCAATTCCTTCGCCGTCGGCACCGTCGGCCAGCGCTTGGTCCGGCTCTCGCCGAACGTGACGAGGAGACGCATCTGCCCGCCGTCGACGAACTTGTCCCAGCCGGTGGCGTCGCTCTGCGCCATCACGTGGCCGCCGAGCAGCGCCTGCATCAGGTCGGCGTTGCCCTTGAACGGAATGTGGTTCAGCGTCACCTTGGCGTTGATGGCGATCTCCTCCACCAGCAGGTGGGGCGACGTGCCCGTCCCGGTGGAGCCGTAGTTGATCCGGCCCGGCTCCCTGCGCGCGGCCTCGATGTACTCGTTGAACGACTTGTACGGCGAGTCCGCGCGCACGGTGAACCCGAACGTGTACCCGGACACGCCGATGATGAACGTGAAATCGGTGAGCGGATTCCACGCGGTCTTCTGCATGTGCGGCAGGCGCAGCATCCCCATCGGAAACTGGGCGAGCGTGTAGCCGTCGGGCTTGGCGTTGAGCGCCATGTTGCCCGGCCCCAGGGTGCCGCCGGCGCCCGGCTGGTTCTGCACGACGATGGCCTGGCCCAGATTGCGCCCGGCGATCTCGGCCAGCGTGCGCAGGTGGCGGTCGGTCGAGCCGCCCGGCGGCCACGGCACGATCAGCGTGACCGGCCGGTCGGGGTAGGACTGCGCCGATGCGCCGACGAACGGCACGAGGAGCGCGCACGCCGCGAGGCCGAGCGTTGCGACGTGGCGTGCTGCTGCGGATCCGACGGTCATGGCGTCCTCCCTCATTGCGGCCGATGCGTGCGAATGGCGCTTCGTCGCGCAGCCCGATCGCCGACAGGATACGCGGCCGGGCGCCGGCTGGCAGCACCCCGCGCCGCAACCCGCCGGCGACGCGGGCAGCGCCCGAGCGGCGTCAGAGCGAATCGAAGTGCTGCGCCATCCGGCGCCGGAGCTCCGGGTCCGGCAGCCGCCCGTGGAGGGCCCCCATGTTCTCCGCCATGTGCGCAGCCTTCGACGTCGCCGGAATCGCCACGGTCACGGCCGGGTGCGAGACGATGAACTTGAGGAAGTACTGCGCCCAGTTCGCGCAGTCGATGTCGCGCGCCCACGGCGGCAGCGGCCTTCCCTTCACCGCATTGAACAGGTCGCCGCCGTCGAACGGCCGGTTCGCGACCACGGCGATCCGGCGCTCCGCCGCGAGCGGCAGCAGCCGTTTCTCCGCGTCGCGATCGTACAGGCTGTACGTGAACTGCACGAAATCGAACGCCTCCCGCATGAGCGCGCTTTCCATCTCGTCGTGCCGCCGCCCGTGCGACGTCGTGATGCCGACGTAGCGCACGCGCCCCGCCGCCTTCCACGCCCGCAGGGTCTCCAGGTGCGCCTCCCAGTCGAGCATGTTGTGGATCTGGACGAGATCGAACCGCGGCACGCCCCACTGCCGCCGCGAGGACTCGAGCTGCCGCTCGCCGGCGCTCCTGCCGTAGGTCCACACCTTGGTCGCGGCGAACAGCCGCGGCCGTCGCGCGACGCGGGACAGCAGGTCGCCGATCACGGCCTCCGACGTCCCGTACATCGGAGACGAATCGATCACCGCGCCGCCGCGATCGAAGAAGGCCTGCAGGACCGGCGCGAGCGGTGCGCGCGCCGCGGCGGCGGCGCCGACGTTGAACGTGAGCCAGGAGCCGACGCCGATCACCGGCAGTTCCTCGCCGGTCGCCGGAATCGCGCGGGCGATGGGCGCCGGCGGCTGCGCGGCGGCGGGCGGCGCCCACGCGGGCACGCCGGAGGCGGCGAGTGCCGCGAGGAAGCGGCGGCGATTCCAGCCGGGGCGGCTCACGGCCGACCGCGCGACGCGCGCTCCGCAGGCGGCGGACGCGTGCTGCCGCGTATCACCAGCTCGAAGGGCAGCGTCTGGAACGCGACGTGCGGCCGGTCCTCCAGCCGGGCGATCAGCTGCTCGGCCGCCGCGCGGCCGATCTCGACGATCGGCGTGCGGATGCTGGTGAGCCCCGGCGTCTGCGTGGCGCCGAGATCGGTGTTGTCGACGCCGGTGATCGAGACCTCGTCCGGAATGCGCACGCCCTGCTCGCGGCAGGCGAGCATGGCGCCGACCGCGAAGACGTCGTTGGTGCAGACGACCGCCGTCGGCCGCCGCTTGCGCGCCAGCACCTTGCGCATCATCCCCGCGGCGGCCGCGAGCTCGATCGCGCCGTAGTGCACGCAGCGCTCGTCGAGGTCGAGGCCGGCCTCCGCGAGCGCGGCGCGCATGCCGGCACCGCGCTCCAGCGCGCGGTCGTTGCCCCGGGTCGAGGCGCTGAGCAGCGCAAACCGCCGGTGCCCGAGTCCGATGAGATGGCGCGTGATCGCGAAGGTCGCGGCCCGGTTGTCGAAGCCGATGCTGGGATGGCGCCGCATCGGGTCGACACCCCAGGCCAGCACGTACGGGCGGCCGTAGCTCGCGAGCCGCGCGAAGAGCGCCGGATCGTGGTGCAGTCCGACGAACACGAACGCGTCCACACCGTGGCTGATCAGCTGGTCGGTGATGCGCAGCTCGGTCTTCAGGTCGTAGTGATGCTCGGCGAGCACCAGCGCGTACCGCTTGGGCTCGAGCACGGCCTGCAGCGCGCTGGTCGTGCGCGCGTACAGCGCGTAGCCGAACGACGGCACCACGGCGCCGACCATCCGGCTGCGGTGGCTGCGCAGCGCCCGCGCCGCGCCGTGGGGGACATAGCGCAGCTTCGCGACCGCGGCGCGGACCAGGCGTTGCGTCTTCGCGTCGACCTGCTCGGGCGAGTTGAGCACGCGCGAGACGGTGGCGGTGGACACCCCCGCCAGGCGGGCCACGTCCTTTGCGCTGGGGCGCCGGCCGTTGCGGTCGGATCCTTCGCGGTCGGCGGGCGGTTTGGGCATTTCGGCGTTCGGCAGGGGTCGCGCGCGGCGGCCGAATTCGATTGCAGGCGCCATCCTGCGACGCGCTGCGGCCGTCGCGCTCGAAGGGCCATTGTGCCGGAATTCCCGGACTGATAGCATCCATGTAATCGAATACAGGCGCCGCGGCCGATGTCCCGCAAGCGCATGGAACGCCTGCGCGCCGCAGACGGTCCCTACGCCGCCCCCACCGTTCACCTCGCCACAGGAGTCCCATCGCCATGACGAAGCGCTCTGCCGAAGCTCACGCTCCCCTCGCCCCCGGCCGCCGTGCCGTCCTGAAGCGCGGCGCCGCGCTCGGTGTCGCCGGCGCGCTCGGCCCGCAGTTCGCCGGTCTCGCCTTCGCCCAGGCGGACGATCTCGCCGCGTACCGGGCCGCGAAGATCAACTGGCGGCAGGCCGAGGGCGAGTCGATCATCGGTGGCCGTGATCCCGGCGAGCTACTTCGAGAACCTCATCTCGCTGCAGCCGCAGTTCGAGGCGCTCACCGGCATCAAGCTGCGCTTCGAGAAGGTGCCGCCGGGACAGATCCGGCAGAAGGCGCTGCTCGACCTCACCTCGAAGACGGCCACCTACGCGACGCACGCGGCCGACCCGATGTACTACCCGCTGTACGTGTCCAACAAGTGGGTCGAGCCGCTGGACAAGTACCTCACCGACGCCACCCTCACCGATGCCGCCTGGTTCAGGAACGACGACATCATCAAGGCGTGGCGCGACGCGAATTCGGTGGACGGCAAGCCGTACGGAATCCCGTACGACGGCGAGGTGACGGTGCAGGTCTACCGCAAGGACCTCTACGACGCGAAGGGCCTGAAGGCGGCCGAGACCTACGAGCAGCTGGCGGCCAATGCCAAGGCGCTCAACGATCCGACCAACCGGATGTACGGGCTCGCGCTGCGCGGCTTCGCCGGCGCGGGGCAGAACATGTACATCTATCCGTCGCTCTTCCGCGGCTTCGGCGGCAGCTGGGGGCCGGCCAACGCGATCGTCGTCAACTCGCCCGAGGCCGTGAGCGCGCTGACCTGGTACGTCGACACGCTCACCGCCTACGCGCCGCCCGCGGTGCGCAACTGGAACTGGCCGGACATCGCCGACGCCTTCTCGCAGGGCACCGTCGCCACCTACATCGACGCGCACTCGTCCGCCGCGGTGATCACCAATCCGGAGAAGTCGAAGGTCGTCGGCAAGATCGCGTACGCGCGCTGGCCGAAGGGCCCGAACGGCAGGCGCGTGACCTCGATCTGGAACTGGGGCTTCCCGATCAACGCGGCGCTGACCGACCGGGCGAAGAAGGCGACGTGGCTGTTCATCGAATGGGCCGCGTGCGCCGAGACCCAGGCGCGCACCTCGTGGAAATTCGCGGGACCCGGCAAGCGCTCCGGGGTCAACCGCCTGTCGCTGTGGCGCTCGCCTGAGTTCGCCGCCGCGATGAAGGACGCCGGCGACAATTTCATCCCCGCCGCGCTCGAATCGCTCGAGCAGGACACCGACGTCGACTGGCGGCCGCGGGTGCCGCAGTGGCCCGCCATCGGCGAGACCATGGCGACGGCGATCCAGGCGGCGCTCGTCGGGCAGAAGAAGCCCAAGGAGGCGCTCGACGAGGCGCAGGCGCGCATCCAGCAGATCCTGAAGGGCTGAGTCGCCCCGATGGCTCGGGCAGGGCGGCCGGCGCCGACGCTGGAGGCGCAGGAACGCCGCTTCGCGCTGGCGCTGCTCGCGCCCGCGCTGGCGGCGCTGCTGCTCACCACGACGGCGCCGCTCGTCTACCTCGCGTGGAACAGCCTGCACCGGCTCGACCTCTCCATGCCGTGGCTGTCCGGCTTCGCGGGGCTCGGCAACTTCGCCAAGATGGGGAGCGATCCGCGCTTCTGGAACTCGCTGGTGCTCACGGGAATCTACACTGCGTCCACCGTCGCGCTGCAGGTGGTGCTCGGGCTCTCGCTCGCGCTGCTGGTGCTGCAGATTCCCCGCGGCCAGGGCATCCTGCGCATCGCGGCGATCCTGCCGATCGTGCTCGCCCCCGTGGTCGTCGGCCTGTTCTGGCGCACGCTGGTGCTGGCCCCCGATTTCGGGCTGGTCGATCTCGTCACCCGCGCGCTGGGTCTGGGCAGCCACAACTGGCTGGGCGACCCGCAGCTCGCGCTGATCTCGGTGATCGCCATCCACACCTGGCAGTGGACGCCGTTCGCGTTCCTGGTGCTGCTTGCCACGCTCGCGACGCTGCCGCCCGACGTCTTCGAGGCCGCGCGGCTCGACCGCGCCGGCGCGTGGCAGCGCTTTCGCCACATCACGCTGCCGCTGATCCGGCCGGCGGTGGTGATGGTCGTGATCCTGCGCATGATGACCGCGCTGTCGGCGTTCGCGGCGATCTTCGCGGCCACCGGCGGCGGGCCGGGCTCGGCGACCGAAATCCTCAATCTCTACGCCTACCGCACGTCGTTCACCGAGCTCAACCTGGGCTACGGCGCGTCGCTGGCCGTGGTGCTGATGACGATCACGCTCGCCATCTCGTACCTCATGTTCCGCCTGCGCCGGGGCGGTCGATGAGGGGAAGCACGGCGCTGCGCCAGGTCGCGCTCGCGGCCGTCGCCGGGGCCGGCCTTGCCGTATGGGCGTTCCCCGTGATCTGGGGCCTGCTCACCTCGTTCAAGACCGAGCGCGACGTGCTCGCCTACCCGCCGGTCTGGCTGTTCAAGCCCACGCTCGACAACTACCGCGAGGTGATCTTCGGCGCGTCGTCGATCGTGCCCAATCTCGTGGTCGAGCCTGGTCGTCGCCACCTCGGCGACGCTGCTGACGATGCTCTTCGCCGTGCCCGCCGCCTACGCGCTCGCCCGCCTGCGCTATCCGGCCAAGCGCGCGTCCGGCTTCTACGTGCTCGCCACGCAGATGCTGCCGCCGGTGGGCCTCATCATCCCCTACTACCTCGCGCTGCAGAAGATCGGCGGACTCGACACGTACACGGGGCTCACGGTCATCTACCTCACGTTCTCGCTGCCGTTCGCGATCTGGCTGATGGTGTCGTACTTCGAGGACGTCCCCTTCGAGATGGAGGAGGCCGCGCTGCTCGACCGCGCCGGGCGCCTGCGCGCGCTCTGGCACGTGATCCTGCCGCAGGTGCGCGGCGGCATCGCGGTGACGACGATCTTCGTGTTTCTCAACGCCTGGAACGAGTTCATGTTCGCGGTCGTCCTCGGCGGCAACCGGGTGCGGCCGGTGACGGTCGCGATGTTCAACTTCATCTCCGTCGAGCAGACGCAGTGGGCGAAGCTCGCCGCCGGGGCGATGCTGGCGATGGCGCCGGTGATCCTGATCGGCATCTTCGCGCAGCGGCACATCGTGAAGGGACTGACCGTCGGCGCGGTGAAGGGCGGAGGTACGGCGATGACCGGTCAGCGGCAGCGTCCGGCTCGAAGGGGTGGTGAAGCGCCACGGCGCCACCACGGTGCTGCACGGCGTCGACCTCGCGATCGAGCCGGGCGAGTTCTTCGTGCTGCTCGGCCCGTCGGGCTCGGGCAAGACGACGACGCTGCGCATCCTGGCCGGTCTCGAGTCGGTCAGCGCCGGCCGCGTGCTGATGGACGGCGCCGACGTCACGACGCAGCAGCCGGGCGAGCGCGACGTGGCGATGGTCTTCCAGAGCTACGCGCTGTACCCGCACATGACGGTGGCGCAGAACATCGGCTTTCCGCTGAAGATGGTCGGCACGGGCGCCGCCGAGATCGAGCGCGCCGTCGCCGACGCGGCCGCGAAGGTCGGCATCGGGCAGCTCCTGCAGCGCACGCCCGGCCAGCTCTCCGGCGGCCAGCAGCAGCGCTGCGCGCTCGCCCGCGCGATCGTGCGCCGGCCGCGCCTGTTCCTGCTCGACGAGCCGCTGTCCAACCTCGACGCCAAGCTGCGGCTCGAGACGCGGCTCGAGCTGCACCGGCTGCAGCGCTCGCTCGGCGCGACCACCGTCTACGTCACGCACGACCAGGAGGAGGCGATGACGCTGGCCGACCGCATCGCGGTGTTCGTCGACGGCCGCATCGTGCAGGTCGGGCACGCCGCGCGAGGTCTACGCGACGCCGCAGAGCGTCGCCGTCGCCGCCTTCATCGGCACGCCGCCGATGAACCTGCTGCAGGGCGAGTGGCGCGAGCGCGCGGTCACGGTCTCCGGCCAGGCGCTGCCGGTCGCGGCCGCGGCGGGCGCGCCGCGCGCGGTGACGCTCGGCGTGCGCCCCGGCGACCTGCGCATCGCCGCGAGCGGCCTTCCGGCGCGCGTCGAGCGCGTCGAGGACCTGGGCGACAGCAGCATCGTCAGCTTCGTCGCCGGCGAGCGCCTGCTGAAGCTGAAGAGCGACCGCCAGCCGGCGGTGCGCGAAGGCGACGACGTGTGCCTCGGCTTCGCCCCCGAGGCGGCGCACCTGTTCGACCCGCAAAGCGGCGCGCGGCTCTGACGCCGTCGCCCGAACCCGCGACCACCACGGAACCCACATGACCAAGACGACCAAACCGAATGTCGTGCTGATCCTCAACGACGACATGGGCTACTCCGACATCGGCTGCTACGGCGGCGAGATCGAGACGCCGAACCTCGACCGCCTCGCCGCCGACGGGCTGCGCTTCTCGCAGTTCTACAACACCGCGCGCTGCAGCCCGTCGCGGGCGTCGATGCTGACCGGCCTGCACCCGCACCAGACCGGCGTCGGCATCCTCACCTACGACTCGGGTCCCGAGGGCTACGCCGGCAACCTGAACCAGCGCTGCGTCACCATCCCGCAGGCGCTCAAGCGCAACGGCTACAAGACGTACATGAGCGGCAAGTGGCACGTCGCGAGCAGCCTGACCAAACCCACCGACACCTGGCCGCTGCAGCGCGGCTTCGACGAGTTCTTCGGCACCATCATCGGCGCGGGCAGCTTCTACGATCCCAATACGCTCACGCGCGGCAACGAGAACATCGAGCACGAGGCGAAGGCCGACAACGCCTTCTTCTACACCGACGCGATCAGCGACCAGGCCGTCGCCTACATCGAGCAGCACCAGCGCGAGTCCGCCGGGACGCCGTTCTTCGACTACGTCGCCTACACCGCGCCGCACTGGCCGCTGCACGCGCACGACGAGGACATCGCGAAGTACAAGGGCCGCTTCGACAAGGGCTGGGACGCGCTGCGCGCGGAGCGCCTCGACAAGCTCGTCGAGTGGGGCATCCTGGACAAGGCGTGGAAGCTCACCGACCGCGACCCGACGCAGCCGCCGTGGCCGCAGGCCGAGCACAAGGCGTGGCTGCTGCGCTGCATGGAGGTCTACGCCGCGCAGGTCGACCGCATGGACCAGGGCATCGGCCGCATCGTCGAGGCGCTGCGGCGCACCGGCCAGCTCGACGAACACGCTGATCATCTTCCTCTCCGACAACGGCGCCTGCGCCGAGGACATCCCCGAGGGCGTGACCGTCGACGAGCTGGTCAACAAGCTGATGATCGCCAAGTCGCACACGCGCGCCGGCGAGCCCGTGCACTTCGGCAACGATCCCGGCCGCATGCCCGGGCCGGAGAACACCTACCAGAGCTACGGCACGGCGTGGGCCAACCTGTCGAACACGCCGTTCCGCCTCTACAAGCACTGGGTCCACGAGGGCGGCATCTCGACGCCGCTGATCGCGCACTGGCCGGCCGGCATCGCCGGGAAGGGCGCGATCCGCCACACGCCCGGGCTACCTGCCCGACATCATGGCCACCATCCTCGACGTCACCGGCACCGCGTACCCTGCCGACTGGGACGGCCGGCCGGTCGAGCCGCTCGAAGGGCGCTCGCTCGCGCCCGCGTTCGAGCGCGACGGCATCGAGCGGCCGCCGATGTTCTGGGAGCACGAAGGCAACGCCGCGGTGCGCATCGGCAAGTGGAAGCTCGTGCGCGACTACCCGCGGCCCTGGGAGCTCTACGACATGGAGGCCGACCGCACCGAGCTCCACGACCTCGCGGCCGCGCACCCGCAGCGCGTCGCCGACATGGCGGCGCAGTACGACGCGTGGGCCGCGCGCTGCGGCGTGATCCCGCGCGAGCAGATCCTCGCGCTGATGAAGAGCCAGGGCGTCACGCGCGCGTTCTGGGAAAAGCCGGACGCCTGACCGGCGGCGAGGCGACGGCACCGTGCGCCATTCCTGCTGCGTTCCGGAGGCGGCCGCGACGGCGGCGCCGGCAGGCGCACGCGGCGGGCAGCCCGATCACGGCGCCGGCGACCGGCGACCCGCCCCCGGATCCGATCTGCGGCGACGGCGCCGCGGCCGGCGCGCTGCCCCTGGTGAACCTTGCCGGCGGCGAGTTCACGATGGGATCCGACGCCGCCGAGGCCGTGCCCGGGGACGGCGAAGGGCCGGCGCGGCGCGTCGCCGTCAGCGCCTTCGCCATCGCGGCGGCGACCGTCACCAACCGCGAATTCGCCGCCTTCGTTCGCGCCACCCGCTACGTGACCGACGCCGAGCGCTGCGGCAGCTCGTTCGTCTTCTACCTGCAGCTGCCGGACGCGGTGCGCGCGGACGCGCCCGGCAGGTCGCGACCGGCCTCCCGTGGTGGCTGCCGGTCGAGTTCGCGTGCTGGCAGCGTCCGGAAGGCGCCGGCACGCACGTCCACGCGCGGCCGGATCACCCGGTGGTGCACGTCTCGTGGAACGACTGCCAGGCCTATTGCGCGTGGAGCGGCACCCGGCTGCCGACGGAGGCGGAATGGGAATTCGCCGCCCGCGGCGGGCTCGAGGGCCGGACGTTTCCCTGGGGCGACGAGCTCCTGCGCGACGGCGTGCCGCGCTGCAACGTCTGGCGCGGCGCGTTTCCGAACGCACCCGCGGCCGGTTGGCAGCCGGCACCGGTGCCGGCCCGATCCGGCGAGCCCAACGGCTACGGCCTCCACAACGCCTGCGGCAACGTCTGGGAGTGGTGCGCCGACTGGTTCAGCCCGGCGTACCACGCCGAGACGGCGGCGGCGAATCCGCGCTGCACGCGGCCGACCGGAAGGCGCTCGATGCGCGGCGGCTCGTTCCTCTGCCACGATTCGTACTGCAACCGCTACCGCGTCGCCGCGCGGACGTCGAACACGCCGGAGAGCTCGGCCTCGAACTGCGGCTTCCGCGTCGCGGGCGCGCCCGGCACCGCACCCGCCGACGCCACGCGAGCCTTGACTTCCGCGTTGCCGCGGGCAAACTCGGACGCGCTGCGCCGGGATCGTCCGCCGCGGCGCCTGCGAGCGAAGGGGATGCGATGAAGAAGGTCGTCTGGGGCGTGCTCAGCACCGCCAAGATCGGGCGCGAGCGCGCGCTGCCCGGGATGATGAAGAGCCCGCTGCTGGAGATCCGTGCGATCGCCTCGCGCGACGCGGCCCGCGCGCGGCAGGCGGCCGACGCGCTGGGCATACCGCAGGCCTACGGCTCGTACGAGGCGCTGCTGGCCGACCCCGCGATCGAGGCGGTCTACAACCCCCTGCCCAACCACCTGCACGTGCCGCTGACGCTGCAGGCGGCGGCCGCGGGCAAGCACGTGCTGTGCGAGAAGCCGATCGCGCTCACCGCGGCGGAGGCGATGCAGCTGCGCGCGGCGGCGGGCAAGGTGCACATCGCCGAGGCCTTCATGGTGCGCTTCCACCCGCAGTGGCTGCGCGCCCGCGAGCTGGTGCGCGCGGGCCGCATCGGCACGCTGCGCGCGGTGCAGATGTTCTTCGGCTACAACAACGTCGACCCCGCCAACGTCCGCAACCGGGCCGACATCGGCGGCGGCGGGATCTACGACATCGGCTGCTACGCGATCGTCGCCGGCCGCTACTTCCTGGAGGCGGAGCCGCTGCGCGGCATCGCGCTCATCGACCGCGATCCCGCCTTCCGCACCGACCGGCTCGCCAGCGCGCTGGTCGACTTCGGCGACGGGCGCCGCCTCGACTTCACCGTCTCGACGCAAGTCGCGCCGCATCAGCGCCTGCAGCTGTGCGGGACGAAGGGCCGCATCGAGATCCCGATCCCGGTCAACGCGCCGCAGGGAGCGAAGACGATCATCTCGATCGACGACTGCCGGGCGCTCGACGGCTCCGGCATCGTGACCGAGACGCTGCCGCGAGAGCGACCAGTACATGCTGCAGGGCGAGGCCTTCTCGCGCGCCGTGCGCGGCGAGATTGCGCTCGCCTACGGGGTCGACGACGCGATCGCGAACATGCGCGTGATCGACGCGCTGTTCCGGTCCGAGGGCAGCGGGCGATGGGAAGCGGTCGCCGCGGCCTGACGGCGCCATGACCGATCCGCATAGCCGGGAACGCCCCGTCGCCGGCGACGCGACCGGCATGGGCTGGGGCAGCGACGTCGCCGCGGAGATGCTGCGCCGGCTCGGGATCGAGTACATCGCGCTCAATCCCGGCGCGAGCTTCCGCGGGCTGCACGACAGCCTCGTCAACTACCTCGGCAACCGCGATCCGCAGATGCTGCTGTGCCTGCACGAGGACCACGCGGTGGCGATCGCCCACGGCTACGCCAAGGCGTCGGACCGCGCGATGGGCGTCGCGCTGCACGCCAACGTGGGGCTGATGCATGCGCTGGTCGGCATCTACAACGCGTGGTGCGACCGCGCCCCGATGCTGGTGATCGGCGCCAACGGGCCGGTCGACGCCAGGCTGCGGCGCCCGTGGATCGACTGGATCCACACGACGAAGGACCAGGGCGCGCTGCTGCGGGGGAGCGTCAAGTGGGACGACGAGCCGCGCTCGCCGGAGGCGCTGGTGGAAACGATGCTGCGCGCGGACGCCATGATGCGCGAGGCGCCGCGCGGACCGGTGTACGTGTGCCTCGACGTCGGGCTGCAGGAAGCACCGCTCGCGGCGCCGGTCCCGCTGCCGAAGGTCGAGCGCTTCGCGCCTGCCGCCCCCGCGGTGGCGTCCGCGAAGATCGTCGCGCAGGTCGCCGACCTGCTGGTCGGCGCGAAGCGGCCGGTCATCTTCGCCGGAAGGTCGTCGCGCTCGCAGGCGAGCTGGGACGCCCGCGTGCGCCTGGCGGAGCTCGTCGGCGCGCGCGTGGCCACCGATCTCAAGTCGGCCGCCGCCTTCCCGACGCGGCACGAACTGCACCTCGCCGGCCTCACGCTGCGCATCAGTCCCGAGCGATCGCCGCCGCGCGCGCGGCGGACGTCGTGCTGCTCCTCGACTGGATCGATCCGGCCGGGTTGTTCGCCGCGGTCGGCGGCGAGATCGCGGCCACGGTGGTCAATTGCACGCTCGAGCCGTACGTCCACCACGGCGCCTCGATGGAGCACTTCGGCCTCGCTCCTGCCGACATCCCGGTGCGCGCCGACCCCGAGATCTTTGCCGCGCAGGTGCTCGCCGCCGTGGAACAGCGCCTGGGCGGCAAGGCGCGATGGGAACGCGGCGTCCGCACAGCCGCGAGTGCTCCCGTCCGGCGCCCCGACCAGGCCGGCCGACGGCCCGATCGCCGCCGCGGACATCGGCCTCGCGTTGAGCGTCGCGCGGGCGCGGCCGCGCGCTCACGCTGGCGCGGGTCCCGATCGCCTGGGACGGCGACACCTACCCATTCGCCGGGCCGCTCGATTTCCTGGGCTACGACGGCGGCGGCGGTCTCAGCTCGGGCCCGGGCAACACCATCGGCGCGGCGCTCGCGCTGACGGGAAGCGGACGGGTGGTCGCCGGCGTCCTCGGCGACGGCGATTTCCTGCAGGGGGCGACCGCCCTGTGGACCGCAGCCCGGTACGGCATTCCTGCGCTGTTCGTGATCTCGAACAACCGCTCCAACCTCACCGACGTCGCCCACCAGGAAACGATGGCGCGGCTGCGCGGCCGCCCGGTCGAGAACCGCGGGATCGGCCAGCACATCGACGACCCGGCGGTCGACCTGTGCGCGCTGGCGCGGGCGCAGGGCGTGGAGGCGACGGGTCCCGTCGAGAAGCTCGGCGATCTCGCGCCGGCGCTCGAGCGCGCGCTCGCCGCCGTCGAGGCCGGACGGCCCCATCTCGTCGACGTGGTGGTGCAGCGGACCTGAGGGATCGAAGGCAATCCGCGGCGCGGCGCGCGGATGCCGGCGAGCGGGCGCGGCGGGCGGACGCGGCCGACGCGCTAGGCCCGGCGCATCCCGGCTTTCAGGCGCAGCTCGTCCAGCAGTTCGGCGTTCGGGCAGAACTCGCGGTAGCCGTCGTCGTGCGCTTCGCTGTCGAGCCAGCGGCGGCACGCGCGCCAGCTGTCGCACGTCCGGCAGCGCAACTCGGGCGCGCGGGATGACCAGTCGTCGCTCCCTGACGTCGACGCCGGCGAGCCCGACCCGGTCGAGCATCCTGCGCAGGAGCTCGGCCGAGGCCAGCGGCGAGAGCTCGAACAACCGCAGCTGCTCGCGCGTGACGCCGAGCACTTCGAGCAACCCGTCGAGCTCGCCGCTCCCCTCGAGGTCGTCGATGAACCTGCGGTGCCGCTCGATGTAGCGGCGGTCGTCGATCCAGCCGGCCGCGTAACGGACGAGTGCCTCGCCGAAGGCGCGCGCCCGTTCGGCGACGCCCGGTTCACGTTGCGCATTGGCGGTCGAAGGCGAAGAGATCATCCCGCAAGTCCTGAAATGCCGGGGATTCACATTGCCGCATTCCGTCGCGGCCGGGCTTGATCCACGTCAAGACGCCCGGCCATCGCAGGTCGCGGATTGTGCGGGTGGTTTCGCTACCGGTCATCCCGGGGTGGATTGCCGCCGCCGGGGCCGTGGTCGCGGTGTCGCCGGTGCCGCCGCCAACGCCTCCGGTATCGTCAAACCGGAAATTACCGTCTACAGTTCGCGGGCCATGACCAACACCGCGATCCTCGCCGCGTCGGCGCTGCTGCTGTTCGCCTACCTGCTCGACATCTTCGGTCGCCGCTTCCGCCTGCCCGCCGTCGTGCTGCCGATCGGCACCGGCATCGCGCTGCGCCAGACGCTCGATTCCTCCGGCTTGCATCTGCGGTGGATCGACCCGATCGTCCCGGTGCTGGGCACGCTCGGCCTGATCCTGATCGTGCTCGAGGGCGCGCTCGACCTGACGGTCTCGCGCGAGCGCAGCCGGCTGATCCTGCGCTCGGCCGGGTCCGCGCTGATGGGCTTCGTCGTCACCGCCGCCGCGTTCACGGCGTTGTTTGGGCTGGCGCTGCATCTCGCCCTTCCGGCGGCCGCGCTCGCGGCCATCCCTTTCGCCGTGATCAGCAGCGCCGTGGCGATCCCGTCGGCCACCGGGCTCGCGGAGGCTCCGCGCGAATTCGTGATCTACGAGAGCTCGCTGTCCGACATCATCGGCGTGCTGGTGTTCTACGCCTGGCTCGCCGCCGAGGGCTCGCTGTCGGCGTTCGCCGTGGAGCTCTTCGGCGGCGGCGGCGTCTCCCTCGTCGCAGCGGCGGTCGCGGCGCTAGCCCTCTACTACCTCGTCAATCGCGTCGCCGGGCACGTGCGCTTCCTGCCGCTGCTCGCCGGGCTGATCTGCCTCTACGCGGTGGGCAAGGAGCTGCACCTGTCGCCGCTGATCATGGTGCTGGTGTGCGGGCTCCTGCTCAACAACCCGCACCTCATCGGCTGGAACGCGTGGCTGCGCGCGCTGCACAGCGCCGACTACGACGACACGCTGCGGCAGTTCAAGGGCATCGTGGTCGAGCTGACGTTCGCCGCCAAGAGCTTCTTCTTCCTGCTGCTCGGCTACTGGACCGACCTCTCGCAGATGACCTCGGGACTCGCGTGGGCGCTGGCGGCCGTCGTCGTGGCGACGATCTACGGCACCCGCTGGGTCCTGCTGCGGGCGTTGCGGCAGCCGGACCGCCCGCAGCTGCTGTGGATCGCTCCGCGCGGACTGATCACGGTGCTGCTGTTCCTCACCGCGACCGAGACCGGCCTCGTCGCCGCGTTTCCATTCGGCGCCGTGATGCTGGTCGTGCTGGCGACCAGCGCGGCCACCGCGCTCGCACACCGGGGTCGGCGCCGACCGGCGCCGCAGCGCCCTCCGGCTAGCGCAGCGGTCGGGACGTGCCGGCGCCGTCGTGCAGCGCGCCGGGCGGGCGCTGGGTGGGGCGATCGGGACCAGCCGGCGCGACGGGCAGGACTGGCATGCCTCCGGCGCGGCACGGTACGATTCGCCTTGCCGCAACGGATTCCGCCTTCCCATCGCACCGCGTTCCCGAAGATCCCATGGCATCGACCCATCCGCGCCGCACGCTGCGGCTCCTGGCGGCGGCGCGCGCCTTCGCCATCGCCCTGGCCGCTTTGCAATTGCCGGCCGCGGCCGCAGCGGAGTATCCCGACCAGCCGATCCGCCTCGTGGTGCCGTTTCCCGCCGGCGGCGGCGCCGACACGCTCGCGCGACCATCATGCCCAAGGTCGGGCAGATCCTCGGCCAGCCGATCGTCATCGACAACCGGCCCGGCGCGGGCGGCAACGTCGGCTCCGAGCTCGTCGCGCGCGCGGCGCCGGACGGCTACACGCTGCTCTACGGCACCAACGGCACGCTCGCGATCAATTCCACGCTATACGGCAACCTGCGCTTCGATCCGGTGAAGGACTTCGCGCCGGTGTCGCCGATGACGCTGATCGCGGCGATGCTGGTCGTCAACCCGGACGTGCCGGCGAACTCGGTCGCGGAGCTGATCCGCTACGCGAAGGCGAATCCCGGCAAGGTCAACTTCGCTTCGGCCGGCAACGGCACGACGTCGCACCTCGCCGGCGAGCTGTTCAAGACCATGGCCGACGTCGACATCGTCCACATCCCCTATCGCGGCGGCGCGCAGGCGGCGACGGACCTCGTGGGCGGGCAGGTGCAGATGATGATCGAGGTGATGCCCAACGCATACCCGCTCGCCAGGAGCGGCAAGGTGCGCGGCCTCGCGGTGACGACGGCCCGGCGCTTTCCGACGGCGCCCGACATTCCGACGATCGACGAATCGGGGCTTGCCGGCTTCGAGGTCAGCGCGTGGGACGGGATACTCGCGCCCGCCGGGACGCCGCGCCGCGATCATCGAGCGCCTCAACGCGGCGATCCGCAAGGCCCTCGACGACCCGGACGTGCGCGCCGCGCTGCTTGCGCGCGGCGCGGAGCCCGTCCCCGCCTCGCCGGAAGAATTCGCGCGCCGCATCGCCGCCGGGGCGAAGAAGTGGTCGAAGGTCGTCCGCGACTCCGGCGCCAAGGTCGACTGACGCGGACCACCCCTCGCGCACCCTTCCCCACGACACGCCGGCGGCAGCGCCCGCCCGCATCCGATCGCGACACCCAGCAACGGAGCCCATGATGAAAGCAGCGAAGCCCCTACCCGTGCCGAAGTGGAAGACCGTGCGCGGCTACAACGACATCGTCTACGCGAAGGCCGCCGAGGGCATCGCCAAGATCACGATCAACCGGCCGGAGGTGCGCAACGCCTTCCGGCCGGAGACGGTCGACGAGATGCAGGCCGCCTTCGCCGACGCGCGCGACGACGCCGACATCGGCGTGGTGATCCTCACCGGGCAGGGCCGCGACGCCTTCTGCTCGGGCGGCGACCAGCGCATCCGCGGCAAGGGCGGCTACGTCGGCGGCGACGGCGTGCCGCGGCTCAACGTGCTCGACCTGCAGCGCCAGATCCGCACGCTGCCGAAGCCGGTGGTCGCGATGGTCGCCGGCTACGCGATCGGCGGCGGCCACGTGCTGCACATGGTCTGCGACCTCACGATCGCCGCCGACAACGCGCGCTTCGGCCAGACCGGCCCGAGGGTCGGCAGCTTCGACGGCGGCTACGGCGCGTCGTACATGGCGCGCATCGTCGGGCAGAAGAAGGCGCGCGAGATCTGGTTCCTGTGCCGCCAGTACGACGCGCAGCAGGCGCTCGCGATGGGCCTCGTCAACGCGTCGTGCCCTACGCGCGAGCTGGAGGCGGAGACGGTCCAGTGGTGCCGCGAGATGCTCGCCAACAGCCCGATCGCGCTGCGCTGCCTCAAGGCCGCGCTCAACGCCGACTGCGACGGCCAGGCGGGGCTGCAGGAGCTCGCCGGCAACGCGACGCTGCTCTACTACCTGTCGGAGGAAGGCCAGGAGGGGCGCAACGCGTACGTCGAGAAGCGCAAGCCCGACTTCCGCAAGTTCAAGCGGCTGCCCGTGAGCAGCCGGCGCGCCGCGGCCGCGCCGATCGCGAAGCCGCGGCGTTCGACACGACGCGCTTCTCCCGATCTTTCGGGCCGCACCCGCGCCGCGCCATGACGACCCCTGGCGAGCTTCGCCGCGGCGCTGCGAGGCCGGCGCGCGCACGGCCTGCGTTCGGCGCGCGCCCAACTCGTTCGCGGAGCTTGCGGCACGCGCGCGCGAGCGGCTGCGCACGCTCGAGCACGACACGCGCGACGGCGAGCCCTATCCGCTCACCGCGCACCAACACGCTCGACACGCTGGTCACGCTCTACGCGCTGCTCGCGCGGCGGCATCCCGGCGCTGGTCCTCGATCCCCGGCTCACGTCGCCGGAACTGCAGGCGCTGCAGGACGCCGCCGCCCGCGCGGGCCGACGCTCGCACATGCGGATGCCGCGGCGATCATGTTCACCTCGGGCACGACGGGCACGCCGCGCGGCGCCGTGCTCACGCGGCGGCGCGCTCGTGGCCTCCGCGGCGGCCAGCGCCGCCAACCTGGGATGGCGCGACGACGACTGCTGGCTGCTCGCGCATGCCGATCGCGCGCGTGGGCGGGCTCTCGATCGTGACCCGCTGCCTCGCGGCGCGACGGGCGCTGGCGCTGGCTCCCGCGTTCGACGCCGCGCTGTTCCCGGACTGGATCGCGGCGACAGCGCATCACGCTCGCATCGCTGGTGCCGACGATGCTGATGCGCGTGCTCGACGCGCATCCGGCGTGGACGGCGCCGGCTCACCTGCGGGCGTTGCTGCTCGGCGGCGCCACCGCCTCCGCCGCGCTGCTGCAGCGCGCCGCGCGAGCGCGGACTGCCGATCGTCATCACCTACGGGCTCACCGAGACGTGCTCGCAGGTGGTCGCCACGCCCTACGACGCGCGCTTCGCGCCGGCCGGCCGACGGCGCGGGCATGCCGCTGCCCGGGGCCGACGTTGCGCGTGGTGGACGGGCGCATCGAGGTCCGCGGCCCGATGCTGATGGCGGGCTACTGGGGCGCGCCTGCGCTGGCCCCCGGCGCGTGGTTCGACACCGGCGACCTCGGCGAGATCGACGCGCGCGGCTGCCTGTTCGTGCACGCGCGGCGCGTCGATCTCATCGTCACCGGCGGGGAGAACGTGTATCCCGCCGAAGTCGAGCGCGTGCTCGAGGCATTTCCGGGCATCGCCGCGGCCGGCGTCTTCGGCGTTCCCGACGAGACCTGGGGGCAGACGGTCGCCGCCGCGCTGGTCGCGCAGCCGGCACCGGCGCCCGAGACGCTGGCGCGCTACCTTTGCGCCCGCCTCGCGCCGCACAAGCGGCCGCGCGAGATCTGCCTCGTCGGAGCGCTGCCGCAGACGATCGCCGGCAAGCTCGATCGGCAGGCGCTGCCCGCGCTCGCGACGGCGCTGCAACCGCTGCGCCTGCGGGATTAGCGGGGTCCCGCCCAGGCGACCGAACCCTGCACGCTGCCGGCGGCGACGCGTCTTTGCGGCGCCGCGCCAAGTGTCGTAATCTACGGCGATGCGGATTCTTCTCGTCGAGGACGATGCGACCCTCGGATCGGCGGTTCGCGACTACCTGACGCGCGATTCCTACGCCGTGGACCTGGTCGATCGGCTCGCCTCGGCGCGGGCCTGCCTGCCCGGCAACTATTCCGTCGTGGTGCTCGACCTCGGCCTGCCCGACGGCGACGGCCTGTCGCTGCTGCCTTTGCTGCGCAAGCAGGACGATCCGCCGGCGGTGCTGATCCTCACCGCGCGCGACCGGCTTTCGGACCGCGTGCGCGGCCTCGATGCCGGCGCCGACGACTATCTCGTCAAGCCGTTCGACCTGCCGGAGCTCGCGGCGCGCCTGCGGGCGCTGGTCCGCCGCCGCGCCGGGCGCCACTCGCCGCGCATCGAGCTGGGCGCGCTGGCGATCGATCCGGCCTCGCGCGAGGTCACGCTCGCCGGCGCCCCGGTGGAGCTCACGGCGCACGAGTACGCGCTGGTCGTCGAGTTCGCCGAGCATCCGCGCCAGGTGCTGAGCCGCGCGCAGCTGGAGAACGCGATCTACACGCTCGACGACGGCGCCGTCTCGAACGTCGTCGAGGTCTACGTGTCCCGCCTGCGGCGCAAGTTCGGCCGCGACTCGATCCGCACGGTGCGCGGCGTCGGCTACCAGTGGGGCGCCACCGAGGCGGCCGCCGCGAGGCAGCGACGAATGACGCTGCTGGGCGCGGGCTCGCTCTCGCGGGCGCTGACGCGCAGCCTGCTGGTCGGCCTGACGCTGCTCTGGCTCGCGGGCGTGCTCGGCAGCGGCTTCGTGCTGAAGCGGCTGATCGACCGCAGCTCCGACGACGAGCTGCAGGAGAGCGCCTCGGTCCTGATGTCGCTGATCAGGTACACCGACGACCTGCTGATCACCGCCGCGGTGCTCGGCGAGTCGAAGGCCGCTGCCGGAGGCCGACAGCGCCCTGGTGCGTTTCGCCTACCAGGTCCGCGACGCCTCGGGCCGCGTGCTGCTGCGCTCGCACAATGCGTCCGCCGATCTGCTGCAGGTGCCGCTGGTGGCGGGTGTCACCGATGCAGCCGGATGGCGCGTCGTCACGCTGGCCGACCCGGCGAAGAACCGCTACCTCCAGGTCGCCGACCCGCTGGCCGAGCGACGCGAAGCGCTCGTCACGGCGCTGCTGTGGCTCACGGTGCCGCTGGCGGCGCTGCTCGCGTTTGCCGCGTATCATCGTCTTCCGCGCGTCGCGCTCCCTGGTGCGCCAGGTCCAGCGCACCGCCACCGCGATGTCGCGGCAGGACCCGCAGGCGCTGGGCCTGCTCCCGCTCGACGGCGTGGTCACCGAGATGCGTCCGGCGGTCGAGGCGACCAACCGGCTGCTCTCCCGGCTCGCCGAGGCGCTCGAGGCCGAGCGCAGCTTCACCTACAACAGCGCGCACGAGATCCGGACGCCGATCGCCGGCGCCCTCGCGCAGGCGCAGCTGCTGGCGTCGATGGCGGAAGGCAGCGCGCTGAAGGAGAAGGCCGACGCGCTGGTCGCCGCGCTCTCGCGCCTTGCGCGGCTGGCCGAGCGGCTGCTGGCACTCGCCCGCGCCGAGGGCGCGCAGACCGCTCGCCGACGACTGGGTCGACCTCGCGCAGGTCGTCCGGCTGACGGTCGACGAGTTCGAGCGCAATCCCCGGCTCAAGGGCTGGCGCATCGTCGCGGAGGCCGCTCCGGTGCGCGTGCGCGCCGACCTCGACGGCGTGGGGCTCGCCGTGCGCAACCTGGTCGAGAACGCGCTGGTCCACGGCGCCGGCGGCACCGTGGTCCGCCTGGTGTCCAAGCGCGTCGGCAACGGGGCGATGCTCGCGGTGATCGACGAGGGGCCCGGCGCGCCGGGGGTCGACCTGTCGTCGCTGGTCAAGCGCTTCGCGCGCGGAACCGCCGCGGCCGGCAGCGGCGCGGGGCTCGGCCTTTCCATCGTCGACACGCTCGCCCGGCGGATGGGCGCGCGGCTGGTGCTGCTCAGCCCGGCGGAGGGGCAACCGGCGGGCTTCGAGGCACGCCTCGTGTGGCGGACCGCCGCGCAGCCGGGTGAAGGCCCGCGGCCGGCAAAGATCGCCGGCGATCAGCGGAGCCGAGCGCCGGCGCAGGCGAAAGCGCAACGCGGCCGGGTCGGCGCCTGAGCGATGCCGGCCCCGCCCCGCGCACCCGAACGCTGACGACCGCGGTGCGCCCCTGCCCGCGCCGATGTACGGCGAGGGCGCCGACGCTCAATCCCCGCCGCGTCGCCCGTGGCGACCGCGGGCTCCGTTGCTGCCTGCCTCGGTCCCGCCGTCGTGACGGCTCGTCACGGAGCCGGCTGCCGCCTCGGTGGTGACGGAGTCGCCGCTGCCGCTGCCGCCGCCCGATCCGCCGCCGATTTCGTGCGCCCGGCGGACGTCCTCTTCCTTCCCCGGGCCGTGGCAGTTCGCGCAACGCTCCTTGACGGTCGTGCCGATCGCCGCCTCCGTGGTGGCGAAGGAGGCGCCGCCGGTGCCGACCATGTGCGACTTCACTTCGGAGTTGTCGTGGCAGGCCGAGCAGACGGCAGCGGTGGGGCTCATCTTCAGGTCGTCGGCCGGATTCACGCTGATGCTGCGCAGCGCCCCGGGCGCAACGAGGTAGGTGCTCCGCGTGTTCACCGTCGTCCCCAGCACGGAGGGGGCGAGCGGCAATTCGAACGTGCCCTTGCCGTTGACATCGATGTGGCACTTCGTGCAGTCGCGCAGCTCCGCCGGGAAACGGACGCCGCTGAAGTCGTTCACCGAGCTGTTGCGGCCGATGACCACGTATGGCCGGGTCCTGAATCCGCCGGCGTGGATCGCGTGCACCATCACCTTGAAGTCGACCGGGACCTCGGCTCCCCCGATGCGCGGGTCTGCCGCGGTGCCGGTGGTGCGATAGCGATAAGGGACGTCGGTCTGGTTGGGGTTGTGGCAGACGACGCACAGCGTGAGGTTCTCGTTGCGGTTGTTGCCGTGCAGGCTCAGGCGCGGGACGACCGTGTCGCCGTGCTTGTTGCCGTCATGGCAGCCCTTGCACTTGGCGATGTCGACGATCTTCCTGCGCGGGTCGTCGACGATCGCCTGCTTGTTTTCCGTCGCCTCGAACCTGAAGCTCGCGACCGCGCTGCGCACCGGGATGTTGGCGTAGGTCGTGGTGGTGACGGGAGGTGTCCCCGGCGAAACGACCACGACGCCGGGAGGGCAGGAGAACCCGTTGACCCCGTTGCACACCGGCCTGCCTTCGATGGCGACCCGGCCGTAGAGGACCGGCTTGACGAAGGCGACGGGCGTCACGTCGCGCGCCACCCTGAACCTGTTCTCGAGGGAAGGGACATTGGGGCAATCGTCCGCGCTCCCGCACGCCACGGCGCCCGTCGTCTGCAGATTGCGCACCTGCACGGGAAGCGCCGCGCCCCCGCCCAGGGCCGTCGAGCTGACCAGCGCCAGCAGCGCGTTTTCGCTTCCGGTGTTGGTGAAGTCGGTCCCCGGGATCCCAGCCGATGTCGAGCGTCAGGCTGGCGCCGCCGGTCTGGAACGGACTCTGGTTCTTGATGTCCCAGGTATCTCCGGTGACCGGGTTGGTCACCGAAAAGATGACTTTGACGTTCCACGTTCCCGAGCCGGCCGGCTTGACCACGACGTTCTCGATGTTGTACTGGAAGAACTGCTCCGCGCCCCATGCGGGCTGTGCGCTCGCCACCTGCGGCAGCATCCCGGCGCACGCCGCGACGATCGCCCAGCGACCGAGCCTGCACAGCATCGTTCGACCTTTCGACAGCATGTGAATCCTCCTCTGCGTTGGCCTGCTCCGCCCGGCGCCGCCGCGGCCCGGGACGTGCCGGAAGGTCGCGGCGATACGGCGCGGAGCCTGCGAAACGGCAACCGGGACGACCGGGTGCACTCGCAGGCTAGGCTAGCAAGGGAACCTGAAGGAACGCTGAAGGCCGGGCGGACATGACCGGCCCGATGCATCGGGAGCGCGCGGGCATGGGCTGCCGCGACGGGGTTGCCGTAAACTTGCGCCTTTCAATGAGGGAGCCGCGTTTGAAGCGCACGATCCTTTCGGCACTGTTCGCCCTTTGCGCCGCGCTGATCGCGCTGGTCCCGTTGCCGCTGGCGGCGCAGGCCGGCGCGCCGGCGCGCGTGATCGTCAGCCTCAAGGCCGACTCCACGACGGTGCGCAAGGCGCTCCCTGCCGCCGACCGGCGCGTCGAGCACGCGCAGGGCGCTCGGCCAGCGGCTCGGTCGTCGCGCTCACCGCCGGCAGGGCGCTGTCGGAGCGCGCGCAGGTCGTGTTCGCCGACGGCATCAGCTCGGCCGAGCTGGCGCGGCGCCTCGCGCGCGACGCCGACGTCGAATACGCCGTCCCCGACGAGCGCCAGCGCGCGTTCGCGGCCCCGAACGACCCGCTGTACGCCGAGGGCCTGCCCGGCAACGGTCCGGCCGCCGGCCAGTGGTACCTGCGCGCGCCGGCGGGCGACGTGAAATCCTCGCTCGACATCGAGACGGCGTGGCAGGTCACGACCGGCCGTCCGGACGTGATCGTCGCCGTGCTCGACACCGGCGTGCGCTTCGACCACCCGGACCTGCTCGCGGTCGCCGCCGGCGGCAAGCTGCTGCCGGGCATCGACATGATCAGCCAGTCCGGCGTCGCCAACGACGGCAGCGGGCGCGACTCCGACGCGAGCGACCCCGGGGACTGGGTCACCGCCGCCGAGGCCAACGACAGCAGCGGGCCCTTCTACCAGTGCACCGCGCTGAATCCCGCCACCGGAAAGTACGTTTCCGAGAACAGCTCCTGGCACGGCACGCAGGTGTCCGGGATCATCGCGGCGATCACCGACAACGGCCTCGGCATGGCCGGCACGGGCCCGGACCTGCGCGTGTTGCCGGTGCGCGTGCTGGGCAAGTGCGGCGGCTTCGATTCGGACATCATCGCCGGGATGAAATGGGCCGCCGGCCTGTCCGTGCCGGGCGTGCCCGCCAACCCCAACCGGGCGCAGGTCATCAACCTGAGCCTCGGCAGCCCCGGTGCCTGCAACTCCGCCTATCGGTCGGCCATCACGGCCATCAGCGCCGCGGGCACCGTCATCGTCGCCGCCGCCGGGAACTCCGCGGGGCACGCGGTCGCGCGGCCCGCCAATTGCCCGGGCGTCATCGCCGTCGCGGGCCTGCGCCACGTCGGCGCGAAGGTCGGCTTCTCGGACCTCGGCCCCGAGATCGCAGTGAGCGCGCCGGGCGGCAACTGCGTCAACGTGGAAGCGGGTTCGCCCTGCCTCTACCCCATCCTGACCACGTCGAACACCGGGACGACCGCCCCCGCCACGCCGACGTTCACCGACAGCTTCAATCCATCGCTCGGCACCAGCTTCGCGTCGCCGCTCGTCGCCGGCTCGGCCGCGCTGATGCTCTCCGCGCAGCCGAGCATGACGCCGGGCAACGTCAGGCTGCTGCTGCAGGCGACGGCGCGCGCGTTTCCGACCACTGGCGCCGACAACGGCGACGGCACCGAGGTCCCGCAATGCACGGCGCCGCAGGTCGACGCCCAGGGCCAGCCCGTCGACCAGCTGCAGTGCTACTGCACCACCGAGACCTGCGGCGCCGGCATGCTCGACGCCGGCGCCGCCGTGCAGGCCGCCAACGCGGGGCTGCCGGACTCGGGATTCCAGGCCGAGGGCCTGTGGTGGAGCTCGCCGGCCGGCTCCGAGGACGGCTGGGGGATCAATTTCAGCCACCAGGGCGACGTCGTCTTCGCCACCTGGTTCACCTACGGCGCCGACGGCAAGCCGATCTGGCTCTTCATCAACGCGCACAAGACCGCTCCCGGGGTCTATGCGGGCGCCGTTTCCACCGTCACCGGGCCGCCGTTCGGCTCGGTGCCCTTCGATTCGTCCAAGGTCGTGCGCACGACCGTCGGCTCCGCCACGATCACCTTCACCGACGGCGACAACGCCACCTTCGCCTACACCGTCGGCGCCACCAGCCAGACCAAGCCGATCACCCGCCAGATCTTCGCGCAGGCGCCGAGCTGCACCTGGGGACTCGCGCCGGATTTCGCCGCCGCGACCAACTACCAGGGGCTGTGGTGGAACCCGGCGGAATCGGGGTGGGGAATCAACTTCTCGCACCAGAGCGACATCGTCTTCGCCACCTGGTTCACCTACGACGCCGCGGGCAAGGCGAGCTGGCTGACGGCGCTCACGCGCAAGGCCGCTCCGGGCGTCTACACCGGCAACGTCACCGCGGTCACCGGCCCCCCGTTCAACTCGGTGCCGTGGGAGTTCACGCAGGTGGCGCGCACCGTCGTCGGCACGGCCACGCTCACGTTCGCCGACGGCAACACCGCCACCTTCGCGTCCAGCGTGAACGGCATCGCGCAGACCATGCAGATCACGCGGCAGCTCTTCGCGCCGCCCGCCGGCACGCTCTGCCGATAGCCGCCGCGCCCGACGGCACCCCGCCCCGGCGGGCGCCCTGCAACGAACCCGCCGCGACGACGCGGAGCGCATCGCCATGAAGATCTCGATCCTCGACGACTACTTCGACACGCTGCGCACGCTGCCCTGCTTCCGCAAGCTGGACGGGCACGAGGTGACCGTGTGGAACGACCACGTGCAGGACGTCGACGAGCTGGCGCGGCGACTGCGCGACGCCGAAGCGCTGGTGCTGATCCGCGAACGCACGCAGATCCGGGAGCCGCTGCTCCTGCGCCTGCCAAAGCTGCGCCTGATCAGCCAGCGCAGCGTCTATCCGCACATCGACGTCGAGGCCTGCACGCGCCGCGGGGTGATCGTATCCTCCAACCAGCACACCGGCACGCCGTCGTACGCGGCCGCGGAGCTCACCTGGGGACTCATCATCGCGGCGATGCGGCAGATTCCGCAGCAGATGCAGGCGCTGCGAGCCGGGACGTGGCAGACCGGCGTCGGCCACACGCTGCGCGGAAAGACGCTCGGCATCTACGGCTACGGCAGGATCGGCAGCGCAGTCGCGGGTTACGGCAAGGCGTTCGGGATGAACGTGTCGGTGTGGGCGCGCGAGGTGTCGCTGGCGCGTGCGCGGGAGGACGGCTACGGGACTGCAGCGAGCAAGCAGGCGTTCTTCGCGGACTGCGATGTCGTCTCGCTGCACATGCGTCTGGTGAAGGAGACCCGCGGCATCGTCGGCGCCGCCGACCTCCGGCGCATGAAGCCGTCGTCGCTGCTGGTGAACACGAGCCGCGCGCCGCTCATCGAGCCGGGGGCGCTCGTCGCCGCGCTGCGTGCCGGCCGCCCGGGCATGGCGGCAGTCGACGTCTACGAGGACGAGCCGCTGCGGGACCCGGACCACCCGCTGCTGCGGATGGACAACGTGGTCTGCACGCCGCACATCGGCTATGTCACCCGCGAAGAGTACGAGCTCCAGTTCTCCGACATCTTCGACCAGATCACCGCCTACGCGCGCGGCGCGCCGATCAACGTGGTGAACCCGGCCGTGCTCGATCCCTCGCCGCAGCGGGGCGCCTGACCGCCCGGCGCATTTCCAATCGGTCGGCGCCCTCGTCATAATGGCCGCGACGTGGATGCGCGGGGAGGCGGCAGGCGTGGATCTCAAGGAATGGATCGGCAGGACGGAAACGGTCTGCGACGTCGTCACCGCGACGCCCTGCGCCGCGCTGTCGGCGACGCTCGACCGGCCCGCGGAGCGCCCGCCGGCGGGGACGCCGCTGCCCGCGCTGTGGCACTGGCTCTACTTCCTGCCGTTGCCGCGCCAGTCGGAGATCGGCCCCGACGGTCACCCGAGGCGCGGCGGCTTCCTGCCGCCGGTGCCGCTTCCGCGCCGCATGTGGGCGGGCAGCCGATTCGAGTTCCACCGCCCGCTGCGCGTCGGCGACGCGCTGACGCGCGTGTCGACGATCGAGGACGTCGTCGAAAAGAGCGGGCGCACCGGAGCGCTGGTTTTCGTCAGGGTCCGGCACGAGGTGCGGCGGCAGGACGAAGCGCAAGTCGCGCTGACCGAATTCCACGACATCGTCTACCGCGAGGCGCCGGAGCCCGGGGACGTCGCGCCGCCGCCCAAGGCCGCGCCGGCGGCCGCCGCCTGGGAGCGCAGGTGGATCCCCGACGACGTCCTGCTGTTCCGCTACTCGGCGCTGACGTTCAACGGCCACCGCATCCACTACGACCGCCGCTACGTGACCGAGGTCGAGGGCTATCCGGGACTGGTCGTGCACGGCCCGCTGGTGGCCACGCTGCTGCTCGACCTGCTGCGCCGGCAACTGCCCGATGCGGTGGTCGCCCGCTACGAGTTCAGGGCGGTGCGGCCCGCGTTCGACATCAACCCCTTCTACGTGTGCGGCGAGCCCCAGCCCGACGGCAAGACGTTCCGCCTTTGGGCCAAGGATCACGAAGGCTGGCTGACCATGGACGCCACCGCAGTCATAGCATGAACTGCCCCCACGCTCACTCCCGTTCGCTGCCCCCCGAGGGGGCGCAATTCGCGCCTTGGGGCGGCCCGGCGGCGCGAATGAACTGCCCCCGATGAGACCGCTGGACGGCATCACCGTCGTCACCCTCGAGCACGCCATCGCCGCGCCGTTCGCGACGCGGCAGCTGGCGGACCTCGGCGCGCGCGTCATCAAGATCGAGCGCCCCGGCGTCGGCGACTTCGCGCGCGGCTACGACGAGCGCGTGCGCGGCCTCGCCTCGCATTTCGTCTGGACCAACCGCTCCAAGGAGAGCCTGACGCTCGACGTCAAGCATCCGGAGGCGCAGGTCATCCTCAAGCGGCTGATCCACGAGCACGCGGACGTCGTCGTGCAGAACCTCGCGCCGGGCGCCGCCGCGCGGCTCGGGCTCTCGCATGCCGCGCTGTCGGCAGACAAGCCCGGCATCATCGTCTGCGACATCTCCGGCTACGGCGCCGACGGCCCCTACCGCGACAAGAAGGCCTACGATCTGCTGATCCAGAGCGAATCGGGCTTCGTCTCGGTCACCGGCACCGAGGACGAGCCCGCGAAGGCGGGCAACTCGATCGCCGACATCGCCGCCGGCATGTACGCGTACTCGAACATCCTGGCGGCGCTGCTCCACCGGCAGCAGACCGGGCGCGGCCGGCACATCGACGTCTCGATGCTGGAGTCGCTGGTCGAGTGGGTGAGCTTCCCGCTGTACTACGCGTTCGACGGCGCCCCGCCGCCGGCGCGCACCGGCGCGAGCCACGCGACCATCTACCCGTACGGGCCGTTCCCCGCCGGCGACGGCAAGGTGGTGATGCTGGGCCTGCAGAACGAGCGCGAGTGGGCGGCCTTCTGCGCGAAGGTGCTGCTGCAGCCCGGGCTGGCGACCGAGGAGAGGTTCTCCACACCCTCCGCGCGCAGCGCGGCGCGCGCCGAACTGCGCGCGCTCATCGTCGCCGCCTTTGCCCCGCTGACGGGCGACGAGGTCGCGGCGCGGCTGGACGACGCGCAGATCGCCAACGCCCGCGTCAACACGATGCACGACGTCTGGGCGCATCCGCAGTTGCGCGCGCGCGACCGCTGGCGCGAGGTCGGCACGCCGGCGGGCGCGGTGCCGGCGCTGCTGCCGCCGGGTTCGTGGGACGACGGCGAGCCGCGCATGGACCCGGTTCCCGCGCTCGGCGAGCACACCGAGGCCATCCTCGGCCAGCTCGGATACGCGGCCGAGCGCATCGCCGCGTTGCGCGCCGCGAAGGCGATCTGACGCCGGCTATCCGGCGAGGGCCAACGGCATGAGGCTTCCCATCACCTACCTGTTCGTTCCCGGCAACCGGCCCGATCGCTTCGACAAGGCGCTGGCATGCGGCGCCGATGCGGTGATCCTCGACCTCGAGGACGCGGTGCCGCCGGGCGACAAGGACCGCGCCCGCGCCAACGTGGGCGACTGGGTCGCGCTGCATCGGGCCGATGCGCCGCGCCTGGTCGTGCGCATCAACGACGCCGCGACGCCCTGGTTCGACGCCGACCTCGACCTCGTCCGCGGCAGCGCGCTCGAATTCGTCATGCTTCCAAAGGCGGAGGCGGCCGCGCCGATCGAGGCCGTGACGGAGGCGCTGCCGCCCGCCGGCAGGGTGCTGCCGCTGATCGAGACGGCGCGCGGGGTCGAGAACGCGATGCACGTTGCCACCGCGCCGGGCGTCCAACGTCTCGTCTTCGGGACGCTCGACTACGCCGCCGATCTCGATCTCTCGGGTGACGAACGCGGCCTGTACCACGCCGCTGCGCGCATCGCGCACGTCTCCCGTTGCGCCGGGCTCGCGTCGCCGGTGGGCGGCGCCACGCCGGCCATCGACGACGAGGCGCGGCTGCTGTCCGATCTCGCGTTCGACCGCGCCTTCGGGTTCGGCGCCAAGCTGTGCATCCATCCGAAGCAGGTCGCCGCCATCGCCGCGGCGATGCGGCCGACCGCCGCCGAGATCGACTGGGCGACGCGCGTGCTCGCCGCCGCGGCGCAGGGACGCGGCGCGGTCCAGGTCGACGGCCGCATGGTCGACCGGCCCGTCCTGCTCAAGGCGCAGGCGATACTCGACGCGCGCGTCGCGCGAACCCTGTCGGTGGATGCGTGGTGCGTAGCCCGGGTTGAGCGAAAGCGAAACCCGGGGCCAACGTGCCCATGGCCACAACCACCCGGGTTTCGCTGTCGCTCGACCCGGGCTACGACAGCTTGAGCGCGTGCTTCTCGATGCGATAGCGCAGCGTGTCCCGCGACACGCCCAGCAGCCGCGCAGCCTGCGTGACGTTGCCCTGGGTCTGCGCGAGCGCGCGCACGAGCAGGTCGCGCTCGACGTCCGCCAGATTGAGCGCGTCGTCCGCGCCGCCGGTCGCTTCCCCGGCGTCGTCCTCCGCCGCCGACTGCACTGCGGCCGGGGGCGAGGCGAGCGTCGACGTGAGGCGCAGCTCGACCGGCTCGATCGCGGAACCGCGCGCCATGATCACCGCCTGCTCGATGACGTTGCGCAGCTCGCGCACGTTGCCGGGCCAGCCGTAGCGCAGCATCGCCTGCGCCGCCGCGGCCGAGAACCGCAGCTGCGGCTTGCGGTAACGCCGGCGGTGCAGGTCGAGGTAGTGCTCGGCCAGCACCAGCACGTCGTCGCCGCGCGCGCGCAGCGCGCGGCAGTTCGAAATGCACGATGCGCAGGCGGAACAGAAGGTCGGCGCGAAACGCGCCGTCGCGCACCGCCTGCTCCAGGTCGCGGTTGGTGGCGGTGACGATGCGGATGTCCGCCTTCTGCTCGCGCACGCTGCCGAGGCGCCGCACCGTCCGGTCTTCGAGCAGCTTCAGCAGCTTGACCTGCACCCGCGCGTCGACGTCGCCGATCTCGTCGAGGAACAGCGTGCCGCCGGCGGCCGCCTCGATCAGGCCGAGCTTGCGCTGCTTCGCGTCGGTGAACGCGCCGCGCTCGTAGCCGAAGAGCTCCGCCTCGAGCAGATCGCCCGGGATCGTCGAGCAGTTGAGCTCGACGAACGGCGCGTCCCTGCGCCGGCCGTCGAAGTGCAGCGCGCGCGCGACCAGCTCCTTGCCGGTTCCGGTCTCGCCGGTGATCAGCACCGCGGGCAGCTCGGCATCGTCGAGTTCCGCCTCGGCCGCGAGCAGCTGGCGGATCGCGGCCTTCAACGCCAGCATCGGTTCCGAGGCGCCGATCAGCTGGTCGAGCCCGCCCTCGGCGGCGATCTTCCGGCGGTGGTAGGTGAGCTCCTCGTCGCGCTTCTCGTCGCCGACGAGCTTGTCGAGGCGCAGCTTCAGCTCGCTCAGGATGACCGGCTTGATGAGGTAGTCGTGCGCGCCCGCCTTCATCGCATCGACGGCGACCTGCTCGCTGCCGTGGCCGGTCATCAGGATCACGGCAATGCGCGGATCGATCGCCTTGATGCGCTTCAGCACGTCGACGCCGTGCATCCCCGGCAGCGCGTAGTCGAGCACCACCGCCTCGGGCCGCAGCGTCTCGAGCTGGGCGAGCCCGTCTTCGCCGCTCGACGCGACACTCGCGTCCCAGCCTTGACGCTTGAGATAGGTCGCGATGTTCTTGGCGAGCGTGAGCTCGTCGTCGATGATGAGGATCGCGGCGGTCATTTCACGTGGAGTGGACGGGAAGCTCGACGACGACCTCCGCCCCCTTCCCCGCTTCGCTCGCGATGGACACCGACCCGCCGAAGCGGGTGACGATCCGCTTCACCAGCGGCAGGCCGAGACCGAGACCCTTGCGCTTGGACGTGAAGAAGGGCACGAACACGCGCGGCAGCTGGTCGCGCGGGATGCCGATGCCGTTGTCGCGGATCGTGACCCGCACGCAGCGCCCGCGCGCAACGGCCCTGGCCGCGACCTCGAGCCGGCCGCCCGAGGGCATCGCTTCGAGCGCGTTCGCGAGCAGGCTGTTGAACGCATGCGACAGCCGCACGCGCTCGGCGCGCACCGCGGGGAGCGCCGGATCGATGTCGGTGGCCAGCGCGACCCCGCGGCGCAGGCGATCGCGCTCGAATCCCTGCAGGCTCGACTGCAGCAGCGGGCCGAGATCGACCGCATCGAGACGCGAAGGCTCGCGCTCCGAATAGGTGAGAAGCTGGCGCACCCATTCGGTCAGCCGGTCGACTTCGGCGGTGATGTCGGCCGCCGCCTCGCGCACCGCGGGCGAGGGGTCGTCCTGGCACAGCTCGGCGGAGGTCCGGATCGAGGCCAGCGGATTGCGGATGCCGTGCGTGATCGCGCCCGTCATTTCGCCGATCACCGCGAGCGTCTCCGCCTCCAGCAGGCGCGCGCTCTGCTCCTCGATCAGCCGGTCGGCGCGGCGCACGATCCAGAACAGCGCCAGGTACAGGACCAGGCCGCAGCCGAGCGCGATCCCCCAGATCAGGCGCATGCCGTGGGCGATCGTCTCGAACAGCGCGACCGGCACCCGGTAGACCTCGACCACGCCGATGACGGGGCCGCCGCCGGCGCTGCGCACCGGCAGGTAGTTCTCGACGAAGCGCGGTTCCCGGCTGCGCAGGAGCAGGTGCTCGGGCTTCGCGTCCTCGCTCGAGCCGATCACGCCGGATTCGATCGCGACCTCGCCGGCGAGCGCTTCCTCGAGCTCGTGGTTGGGCCCCAGGTACTTGCCGATGAGCGAGGGATCGCTCGACCAGATCACGCGCTGGTCGAGCGCGTAGATGTTGGTGCGCAGCACGTCGGGCAGCTTGCCGATGTGCGCGAAGAACTCCTCCAGGCTGCGCTCCTTGAGATCGGTGTTGCGCCCGAGGAAATACCCGCTCGTGTCCTGGATCTCGGCGATGCTCTGCACGACCTCCATCATGACCTGGGCGTCGCGCTCGAGCAGGCTGGCGGTGAGGAAGCGCGACAGGAACAGCGACAGGATCACGCAGGCCGCGCCGATGCACACGAGGCTCAGCAGCGAGAACCAGCGCGTGAGACTGAACGGCCGCTGTCGCGACGCGCGGCCCTTGCGCGGGCCCGCCGCCGACGGCGCGGACGGGGAACCGCCGGGAGAATCGAGGGGACGGTCGGGCGTGCTCATCCAGCGCGGGTCATAGGGGCAGTGCATCTCGCGTTCCCGCTCCGGTCGCGACGCGCGCGAGCGGAGCGTCCGCCCGCAACCGCGGTCGGGGGGAACCAAAGCAAGAATCGTACTTGGAATCCGGCCAGCGCGCGCTCCCTCGTTTGCGCGCGCGGTCGACGACGCGCCCCTAATAGGCGATTTCGATGCCGGCGCCGACTCGCCATGCGTCGACCCGGTCGTCGAGCGCCCGCGTCGCCCAGGCCGCCGCACGGGCTCCGCGCGCCGGCACGGCGTGCAGGATCCTGAGCGTGATCGTGCGGTCGATCCCGACGGATGCGGCTTCCTCACCGCGTTCTGCGACGAACTCGAGGCGCGTGGCCGGTGCCGCCTGCCAGGTCACGCCGGCGAACGCCGCGCGTCCGCGCGCCCCCGCACCGGCGCGCATGGCCTGCGTCGAGATTCCGACGAACGTGTCGACGCTGCCCAGGGGCTGCGTGACGACGAGTTCGGCGACGGCGCCGTCGCCGCGCTCGCCCGCCGTCCCGCCGCCCGGCGGCGCCCGCCAGCCGCGCAGCGCAAGATCGACGAGCGGAGCGTCCCCGCTCCAGCGCGGCACCTTGAACGCGAACGCAAACCCGTGGCCGGGGCTTGCGGGGGCAAATCCGTCGACCGGTCCCGCGCACGCCGACCCGGGAGGATCGGACGGCGTCAGCGGCGCGGTGGTCATCGGCAGGCATGTCGCGACCGTCAACTCGGCGTCCAGCCATTCGCTTTCCGCCACGACCCCGACGTTGCGCCACGCAATCGCCCGGCCGCCGGACAGTCCGGCGCGGGGCAAACCGGCCACCGCGCGGAGGTCGACGGTCTCGGCCGCCGCCAGCGGCGCGAACAACAGCGCCGCCAGCACCCACGCCACGAAAGGCCGCTTGCGATCCATGGCGCCGTTCGGCGGCTTGGGTATTTCGCGTCGGCTACAGGTGACCCGGCGGGTCGTCCCGGCCCCGGCCGCGGCGCACGTCACCCGGCGGGTTGTCGGCCCCCTGTCCCCCCGGCGAGATGGCATTGTCCGCGCCGCGCCCGCGGCGCTGGTTGCCGGACGTGCTGGTCGCCCCCTGGCCCGCGGGCTGCACGACGTTGTCGGCGCCGCGGCCGCGGCGCTGGTGACCCGCCGGATCGTCCGCCCCCTGGCGCGCGACCACGATCGGCTGGGCGTCGGCGGCGGCAGCCGACGGCACCGCGAATGCCGCTGCAAGCACCCCCTGCTTTCCTTGCGTCTTGCCTGCGGGCAGCGGGGCCATCGCGGCACCGGCATCGAAGGCGGCGAAGGCGAGGCCGGCCACCAGGCACCCGGCCGCGGTGAAGAGGTTGGTCTGTTTCATGACGTGAACTCCTTGCGAAAATGGATCGGGCAATCGCCGGCAGGTCGATTCCATCCGGCATCTGTGCGTCCCCGTGGATCGCACGCGACACCCCACAGAGCCGGCCGGTGGGGCGGAAATACGCCGCCGCGAAAAAGATTCTTTCCGTGCCGGGGCCGGCGCCGTTGGTTTCGCACGCCGGCGGCCCTGCCCATCGCGCTCCGCTTCCGCGCGGTCGAGATTGACCGCAGGCGTCCAACCCGAAATACTGCGGCCGATGCCTTTGAATCTTTCCCGTGCGCCCCTGGCCGCCAACCGCCCGCCGCCGACGCCTGCGTCCCGGCGCCGCCCGGGACAGGGCAGCGGCGCCCTCCTTCACGCCGCCATCGTCCGCGCATGACCGGACCCGCCGAAGAAGACGACGCGGCCCTCGTCGCGCGCTGCCGGCGCGGCGAAGCCGCCGCGTGGGAGGCGCTCGTCCATCGCTACCAGCGGCTGGTCTATGCGATCGCGCGCCGGGTCGGGCAGGACGAGCACGCCGCCGCCGACATCTTTCAGACCGTCTTTGCCCGCCTCCTCGTCCACCTGCCCCGCATCGCGGATCCGCAGCGCCTCCAGGCCTGGATCGTCACCACGGCCAAGCGCGAGGCGCTGCTCGCCCTGCGCCGCGGCCAGCGGACCGTGTCGATGACCCGCGCCGACGACGACGGTGACGACCGGCCGGAATTCGACGTCGCCGACGACTCGCCGCTCCCCGAGGACGTGCTCGCGGACCTGCAGCAACAGGACCTCGTGCGCCGGGCGCTCGACCGGTTGGACGCACGGTGCCGGGAACTCCTGCTCCTGCTGTTCCGCGACGACGGCGACAAGCTGCCGTACGACGAGGTCGCGCAGCGCCTGCGCATGTCCGTGGGCAGCATCGGCCCCACCCGCGCGCGCTGCCTCGCCAAGCTGCGCGGGCTCGTGGACCCGGCGCCGGGAAAGGCGTGAAATCGTGTATTTCCGGAACGCGAGCCCGCTCTGTTCGACGTCCGCCAACCCGAGCCTGACGCCATGAAGCCTGTCGATCTCCTGTCCGACGACGAATTCGCCCACCTGGTGCAGCGCGCCGCCGCGCTGCCCGATGCGCCGCCGGCGCTGTTGCGGGCCGCGATCGGCCAATGGCATGCCGCGCAGCCGTCCCCCGTGCAAGGCGCCGTCACCGCGGTCCTGAAGCGGGTGCAGGCCGCGCTGACTTTCGACAGTTGGGCGAGCGGCCCGCTCGCGTTCGGCGTGCGCGGGGTGCCCTCCGATACGCGGCACCTGCTGTTCAGCGCCATGGGCCGCGACATCGACCTTCGCATCACGCCGGCGGCCGGTGCGTTTGCGCTGACCGGCCAGATTCTGGGCCCGGACGAGGCAGGCATCGTCGAGCTGGCTGACGAGTCCGGCGCCGGGCGCGTGGATGCGCGCGTCGCCGCGCTCGACGAACTGGGCGAGTTCCGCCTCGACGGCGTCGGCGCCGGCACCTACGTGCTGACGCTGCGCCTGGGCGACGACGAACTCGTGCTGCCGCCGCTGCGCGTGGGTGAGCATCGCCGCTGAGCCGGCGCCGGGCGGCGACGCTCCGCGCGACGGCGATTCCGCGGCCGTCCTGGCCGGCCGGATGATCGACCTGGGCGAGGCCCCCTCGCCCGCGCTTGCGCCGCCGCGCCGCCAGGCGCTTGCCTGGGAGCTGAAGGACGTCTGCTACGCCGCCTGGACCAGCGAGCCGCAGCGCTCGGCGAAGGCGGCGCAGGCGCTGCGCCGGCTCTGCGACGCCCCGGTCGCGGAAGCCGTCGCGCCGGCGCTGCAGCGCGAGATCGAGGCGCTGGCCGACTGGACCGCGGGCATCGCCTGCCTGACCCGCGGCCAGATGGCGGAGGCGGCGGCGTGCTTCGATCTCGCGGCCGAGGGCTTCCGCAGCCTCGGGCAGGCGCTCCACGCCGCGCAGACGCAGGTGCCGAAGATCATGGCGCTGGCGATGCTCGGGCAGGACGCGCTCGCCGCGCAGTGCGCCGAACAGACGCAGCGCGAGTTCGTGGCGCTGGGCGACGTGGGCGCGGCGGGCAAGGTGAGCCTCAACCTGGGCAGCCTGCATCTGCGCCGCGACGAGTTCCGGCAGGCAGCCCGGCACTACCGCGAAGCCGCGGTGCTGTTCGCGCGCGTCGACGATCGCGAGCATTCGGTGATGGCCGACATCGGGCTGGCGGACGCGCTCACCTCGCTGGGCGACTTCGACGAGGCCATGCGCATCTACGCCCGGGCCGCCATGCGCGCCCGCACCCACGGCCTGCCGGTGCTCGAAGCGATGATCGAGGAATCGGTCGCGCTGCTCGAGCTCGCGCGCGGCCGTTACCGCGAGGCGCTCGCCGGCTTCGAGGGATCGCGCCGCCGCTACGAGCAGCTCGGCATGCCGCAGCACCTGGCCATCGCGGAAAAGCAGCTGGCCGACGCCTACCTGGAGCTGCATCTGCTGCCCGAAGCGCTCGCGCTGTTCGACGAGGCGCTGGCCAAGTTCCGCGACGCTGGACATGCCCCAGGACGAGGCCTGGACGCTGGCGCAGAAGGGGCGCGCGCAGGCCCTGCTCGGCGACCCGGCGGCGGCGGCGGCCTCGCTTGGCCTGGCGGCCGCGGCGTTCGCGGCGCAAGGCAACGGCGTCGGGGAGGCGGCGGTCGCGCTCGCCCGCGCCGAGCTCGCGCTGCAGGGCGGTGACGCCGGCGCGGCGCTCGAGCTCGGCGTGCTGGCGGAGCGCGGTTTCGCCGCGGCGGACCTGCCGGACCGGCGCGCGCGCGCCGACGTGGTTCGCGCCAACGCGCTGCTGCGCGCGGGCCGGGCGGAGGACGCGCGCGCGCTCTTCGGCGCGACGCTCCTCCTCGCGCGGAACCTGCAGCTGCTCCCGGTGCAGGTCCGCTGCCTGACCGGGGAGGGCCTGGCTGCGCGGGCAGCCGGCGACGCGAACGCCGCGCGGGCCGCATTCCGTGCGGCCGTCGCGTTGTTCGAGGAGACGCGCCGCACGCTGCCCGGCGACGAGATTCGCAGCGCCTTCCTGACCGACCACCTGCGCCCCTACCAGGAGCTGCTGCGCATGGCCCTCGACGACCACGCGCAGTCCGCCTCGCCTGCGCGCGCCGCGGAGGTCCTGCGCCAGCTCGACCGGCTGCGCGCGCGCGCCCTGGGCGAACGACTGGCGCGCGGCGTGGATGCGCAGGACAGCGCGCACAACGATGCCGGCGCGGACACGGCCGACCTGAGGGCCCGGCTCAACTGGCTCTATCGCCGCGTCCATCGCCTGCAGGACGACGCCCTGCCCTCTGCCGTGCTGACCGCCGAGCTGCGCGCCACCGAGCACGAGCTGCTCGAGCGCGCGCGGCGGCAGCGCCTCGCCGCGTCCCCGGTCCGACGGCCGGCGACATCGAGGCCGCTACGACGACTTCGGTCTCGACGTCGGCGCGCTGCAGGAGATGCTCGGCGACGGCGAGGCGCTGGTCGAGTACGGCGTGGTCGACGCCGAGTTGTTCGCCTGCGTGGTCACGCGTTCGGGAGTGACCCTGCGGCGGCATCGTCGCGGGCTGGCCGGCCGTGCTGGAAGGCGTGCGCGCGGCGCGCTTCCAGATCGAGACGCTGCGCCACGGCGCCGCGCCGGTGTCGCGCCACCTGGCAACCCTGACCGAACGCGCGCAGGCGCGGATGCGCCGGCTGCACGCGCTGGTCTGGGCCCCGCTGGCAGCCTCGCTGGAGCAATGCCGCCGGGTGCTGATCGTCCCGCACGCCCAACTCGGCGCGCTGCCCTTTGCCGCGCTGCACGACGGCGAGCGTTCCCTCGCGCAGCGCCACGAGCTGGCGTTCGCGCCGAGCGCGCGCGTCGCACTGCGCGGCCTGCGCCGGCAGCCTGCGCCCGCGCGGCACGCGCTGGTCCTCGGCGAGTCGACCCGGCTGCCGCACGCCGCCGCCGAGGCCCGCGTGGTTGCCGCCCTCTATCCGCAGGCCCTTGCCTTCGTCGGCGCCGACGCCACGCTCGACGCGCTGCGCGCGCATGCGGGCGCCGCCGACGTGATCCACCTCGCATGCCACGCGCAATTCCGCTCCGACAATCCGATGTTCTCGGCGCTGCATCTCGCCGACGGCGCGCTCACCGTCGAGGCGGCGGAGGCGCTCTCGCTCGAGCCCTGCACCGTCGTGCTGAGCGCCTGCGAGACCGCGCTCGCCGGAGCAGGGCAGCGGCGACGAAATGGTCGGACTCGTCCGCGCCTTCCTCGTCGCCGGCGCGGCGCGCGTGCTGGCGAGCCTCTGGCCGGTCGACGACGCGATCACCTCCGCCTTCATGGCGCACTTCCACGGCGCGCTGTCGCGAGGGACCACGCCGGCCGCGTCGCTGCATTTCGCCCAGGCCGAAGTGATGCGGCAGCACCCGCATCCGTACTACTGGGCGGCCTTCACCCTGCACGGACGCTGGTAGCCCCGATCGGGGGATTTGCCCCGGGGCATTTGGGCATATCCCCCGATCCGCGGCGAGGGCACCGCCGCCCCGACTCGCGCCTGTCCCGTCGCTCACTGCCTATGTCATTGACATGAAAGGCGTGGGCGGGTGCTGGCTCCGTTCTTGCGTTGGCTGCATCAACTCCTCTCCTGCGCGCCTCTGTCCATTCAGTCATAGATCGGAGCACCCCACGAATGAAGCCCGGCAATCGATTGCTTTACCCGCTGCGTGCCCTCCTGGCGGCTGCGCTGTGCGTGGCGGGAATCCACGCCGCGATGGCGAGCAGCGACGCGGCGCTTCCGCGCGAGGTGCTGGTGAAGCTGCGCTCCACGCAGGCCCTTGGGCCGCTGCTCGACCGGTACCAGCTCGCGGTGATCGGACAGTTCGGCAGCCGGCCGATCTACCGGCTCGAAGTGACCGGACAGCAGAGCGTCGATCACACCGTCGCGGCGCTGCAGCTGGAGCTCGACGTCCTGCTCGCCGAGCCCAACGTCGTCAACAGCAGCCCGGAGGCGCGCAAGAACGCCTTCTGGGCGATCGGCAGCCCGCAGGCCTACGCCACGCAGTGGGCGCCGGCCGCGCTGCGCCTGGCCGAAGCGCAACGCATTTCGACCGGCGCCGGCGTGCGCGTCGCCGTGCTCGACACCGGCGTCGATCGCGACCATCCCGCGCTCGCCGGCAGACTGCTGCCCGGATTCGACTTCGTCGACTACGACGACGATCCGTCCGAGGAAGGCAGCGAGGCCGATGGCGCCTTCGGCCACGGCACGCACGTGGCCGGCCTGGTCGCGCTGGTCGCGCCGGGCGCGATGATCATGCCGGTGCGCGTGCTCGACCCCGACGGGCAGGGCAACGCCTGGGTGCTGGCCGAAGCCCTGCTGTATGCCGTCGATCCCGACGGCGACCCGAACACCGACGACGGCGCGCACGTGATCAACCTGAGCCTGGGCACCACGACGCGGACGCGGATCTTCGACGCGGTGGTGGAGCTCGCGACCTGCTCGGCGGTGTTCGACAACGACCTGGCGGATCCCGGCTACGACGACGACGCAGCGCGCTGCAGCCAGAAGCGCAGCGTGATCATCGTCGCCGCGGCCGGCAACGACGGCTCGAGCGCCACGCTCGAGTATCCCGCGGCCGAGACCTCCACCCACGGCCTGGCCGCCGTAGGCGCGAGCAACGCCAATGCGCGACGCGCGAGCTTCAGCAACTACGGCTCGTGGGTCCGCTTCGCCGCGCCGGGCGACGGCATCACCAGCGCCGTCCCGGGCGGCGGCTACGGCACCTGGAGCGGCACGTCGATGGCCGCGCCGCTGTTCGCCGGGACCGCGGCGCTGCTGCGCGCGAGCAACCCGGCCATGAAGCCGGACGACATCCTCCGGCGCATCGGCGCGCGCAGCTCGGCGCTGTGCGGCACGAACCTGCGGCAGATCGACGCCGCCGCGGCGCTGCGCGACGTGAACCCGCCGACATACCGTCTGCCGCTGATCCCCGCTGCTTCGGCGGTCCCGCGAGGGCCGGTGCACGCGCGAGCGTCACCGGCCCTCGCGTTTCCCGGCAGCGCGTCCGGAATTTTCTTTGTCTTCACGTCCGTCCCGGCCTCAAGGCGCCTCTGTCCGGTTGGCGAAACCCGAAGCCCTCATGCGGTACCGATGCACGGCAGCAACCACGGACGAATGGAGAAACCAATGCGTGAACGAAGCAGGCTGAACAGACAGGTGCGCAGTTGCGCGGCGATCGGCGGTGCCGTTCTGGCGGTAGCGCTTTCTTCCTCGGCGGTACGCGCCGACGGCGGCGCGTCGCCGCTCGATTCGATGCTGAAATCCGTCCTGCTGCAGGCAGGATTCACCGGGCGCATCGAGTCGACCATCGAAACCCGCCTCGGCCGCCCGATCGATCCGGAGCTCGCCAATCTCGGCCAGCTGCTCTTCTTCGACCGCTCGGGCGGGCTGCACAACGACAACACCTGCGCCGGATGCCACGCGCCCGCGACCGGGTTCGGCGACACGCAGTCGATCGCGATCGGCGTGCAGAACAATCTGGTCGTCGGCCCGCGACCGGACCGGCCCGCGCAATCAGCGCCGCACGCCCTCGGTCGTGAATACCGCGTTCTACCCGAAGCTGATGTGGAACGGGCGCTTCTCCGCGCCGTCGGGCAACCCGTTCGACAATGCGCAGGGCTTCCTCTTTCCCTCGCCCGAGGGCGCGACCCGGTTTCCACCGCATCGACCCGGTCGTGAACCACCTGCTGATCGCCCAGGCGCACATCCCGCCGACCGAGCTCGTCGAAGTCGCCGGCTTCACCGGGACCGCAGGGACGATCGGCCCGCGCTTCGATCAGTTCGATGACGGCCGGGGCGGGCTCGTGCCGTCGCCCGACGCCTCCGGCTTCCGCAACGAGCCGATCCGGCAGGCAGGTGCTGGACCGGCTGAACGGCAACGCCGAAGTACCGGCAGCTCTTCGGCGCGCTCGTTCCCGGCCGTCGCCGGCGGCGCGCCGATCGACTTCACGATGTTCGGTCGCGCGATCGCCGAATTCGAGTTCACGCTGGTGCGCGCCGACGCGCCGATCGACAGGTTCGCGCGCGGCCAGCACGGACGCGATGTCGTCGTCCGAAAAGCGCGGCGCCCTGCTCTTCTTCGGCAAGGCCGGCTGCGTCGAGCTGCCATGCGGTCGGCGGCTCGTCGAACGAGATGTTCAGCGATTTCGCGATGCACGTGGTCGGCGTGCCGCAGATCGCGCCCGGAATTCGGCGTCCGGCAAGGGCAACGTGATCTTCGACGGACCGGGCGAGGACGAGGATTTCGGGCTGGAGCAGGTCACCGGCAATCCCGACGACCGCTACAAGTTCCGCAGCTCGCCGCTGCGCAACGTGGCGTTGCAGCCGGCCTTCTTCCACAACGGCGCGTTCACGCGGCTCGAGGACGCGATTCGCCACCACCTCGACGTGTCCGGCTCGGCGCGGCACTACAACGCGGCGCGCGCCGGCGTCGACCAGGACCTTCGCCTCCGGCTCGGGCCGATCGAGCCGGTGCTGGCACGCATCGATCCGCTGCTTGCCACGCCCATCCGCCTGTCGCGAGCGCGAATTCGAGGACCTGCTGCATTTCGTGCGCGACAGCCTCCTCGACGACGGCGCGCGCCCGCACGAGTTCTGTCCGCTGATCCCGACAGCCGTGCCGAGCGGCCTGCCGCTCCTTCGCTTCCAGGGCTGCGGTCGCGGCGGCGGCTGAAGCGTCCCGATTCGCGAACCGCGGGAGGGCCTCGGCACCCGGCCCGGACTCCGACGCTGCCGAGGCCAAGGCCGGTGCACGCGCGAGCGGCACCGGCCTTTGCGCTTGTCGCGCCGTGCCTTGACGGATTTGTTCTTCGTTCGACGTATTTCCCGGCGGTCGTTCACCTCTGTAGGACGACGGGATTCAATCCGCCGGCCTTGCCCACCGTGCATCGTGCGGCAGGACGGTTTCCCCGTAGTGCGGGAGCGCGCCGCGTTTCACGCGAATGGCTGCCAACGATCGATGACAGGAGAAGCAGAATGCGAACGCAAACATGGGCTGGGGAAGGCGCACATCCCACGCATGGAACCAACCGAAGGTCGTCGCTGTACAGCAAGCTTGCCGGTGCGGCGCTTGCCGCCAGCCTCTTTGCGGCGCCCTTCGCGAATGCCCAGGCGCAGCAGGCGGCCATCTTCGGCAGCCTCGGCAACTTCGACGCCGCCAACTTCGAGGGCAAGGACGCCTTCGGCTTCGAGATCCAGATCGAAGGCATCCAGGTGAATGACCTCATGCCGTCCTGGTGCGGCAACAACTTCGGCTGCCCGGTCGTCGTGCCTTACGCCACAGGCGTCTACGTGCGCTACCAGAGCCCGTACGACCCGGTCTCGGGCACGTTCACCTCGCGCACCGCGCCCCACCAGCCGAATACGGCCTTCGCGGGCACATGCTACTTCTACACCTCGACGTACTCGGCGGCTGGCTGCAACCACTTCGGCGTCCACATCGCCTACACCGCCGCCGGCTCCGCAGCGCGAACGGTGGGCTACCGCTGGATGTTCCCGGATCCGGCGAACCCCGCGCAGCTCGTGGCCTCCGCCAACAACATCTTCGTGCCCAACCCGGTCTACACGTTCGTCCCGCCCGCGCAGCCCGCGCTGCCGCCGGTGCTCGTGGCCGAAGTCGTGACGCCCGAACCGCCCCCGCCCCCGCCCGCGCTGCCGCCGCAATACGGCGACGCGACGTGGATGAAGGTGTTCAAGACGGAACTGCAGCGCGAGGTGACGCTCGACGAGCTCGTGGCGACGAACGCGATCGTGCCGCAGGACCCCGCGCAGGTCGAGACCAACTGGGTGCTGATGCAACCCTCGCCGCCGCCGGACGGGCGCCATCGCCAGCGCAACCGCCAGGTGAACCAGGGTGGCGTAAACGCCGGGACGCGCGCGGTGATCCGCCGCTACGAGACCTACGCCTACACCGGCGCGTATGACCCGGTGACCCACGAGGCCACCTGCGCCGACGGCACCTGCAGCGCACCGGCGCCGGACGAGGTCGGCGACATGATCAACGCCCAGATGACGGCGGCGAACGTGGGGGTTCCGGGCGTGGTCGTGACCAAGGCGGGCACAGGCGCGGGCAACGTCGCGTCGGCCGACAAGGTCATCTCATGCGGCAGCAAGTGCGGGGGCAATTACGCGCTCGGCACGGTGGTCACGCTGACCGCGACTCCCGCGAGCAACAACGCATTCACGGGCTGGGCGGGCGCGTGCACGGGGACCGCGGCCACCTGCGCGATCACCATCGCCGACGCGATGAACGTGACCGCGACCTTCGACCCGATCGTGAAGGCGGGTGGTGGCGGCGGTGGCGGTGGCGGTGGCGGCGGATCGTCCTTCACGCTGTCGATCGGCCGCAGCAACCCGGGAACCGTCACCAGCGACCTCGCCGGCATCAACTGCGGCAATGCGTGTTCGGCCAAGTTCGTGTCCGGCGCCATCGTGACCCTCACGGCGACGCCGCCGGCGGGCAAGACCTTCGCCGGCTGGAGCGGCGGCTGTTCGGGCACTGCGCCGATCTGCAGCCTGAACGTGATCAGGGACACGTCGGTGCAGGCGAATTTCAACAAGTAGCCGACCGTAGAGCACCCGCGGGGGCGAAGCCGGCAAGGCTTCGCCCCCGCCATTTCGCGCGCCGGGCGGCGCGTGCACCGGCGCCGCACAGGTCTACGCGACCGACATCACGTCAGCCCCGACGGGGTCAGGTTCACTTTTCGGACGCGAAAAGTGAACCTGACCCCATTTCTGCCATTTCTGCATCTTTTCCACAGCCCGCGCACTTCCCGGCGGCTGCCCGGCCCTTTGTGACAACGGGCTTCGAGCCGCCGCCCTGCCGCGCCCACCGCCGTAGTGCCCGCGGTCGAGGCTGGAACCGGCGCCCTCGGCACCGCCATTTGTAACCCCCGGCGTTACACACCTACCGTGGACGCCCGGCACGCCGCCCCGCGCGCCGAGTGTGCGATGCGCGCAACTCGGCCGAATGGTTTCAGACAACATCGCGCTCACTTGATCGAAGTCAAAGTCCGATCCGGCGCCTAGGCGCGCAATGACAAGCGAAATGGCGACACGTTCAAAGCAGGCGACAGGAGGCATGGCCTCCTGTCGCGCTAACCCGAATCCGTGAAGGGTTTAAACCATGTTCAAACAAATTCGCAAGGGCGCGCTGCTGTCGCTGGTGATGGCGGCGATGTGCCTTCTGGCCGGACCGGCAGTTGCCGCGGACGCGAAGGACCTCGTGCTCAAGGGGGATGCGAAGTGCACGGCCTGCCACGATGCGTCGAGCGCGCCCCAGCTCCTGGGCATCGGCAAGACCAAGCACGGGACGCGGGCCGACGGCCGCACGCCGACCTGCACGAGCTGCCACGGCGACAGCAAGGGCCACGCCGAACCGTCGGGTTCCCAGGCCAAGCCGGACGTCACCTTCGGCAGGAAGGGCCCGACGCCGGCGAGCGCGCAGAACGACGCCTGCCTCGGCTGCCACCAGAAGGACGCCGGGCGCCACCTGTGGGCGGGCAGCACTCACGAGGTCCGCGACGTCGCCTGCGCCTCGTGCCACAACATCCACAGCGGCGTCGACAAGGTCCGCGACCGGACGACCAGCCCGAAGTCTGCTACACCTGCCACGCGGCCCAGCGCGTCAAGGCGAACAAGCCCTGGCACCACCCGGTCGTCGAAGGCCAGATGACCTGCTCCGACTGCCACAACGCGCACGGCTCGGCCGGGCCGGCGCTGATGAAGCGGGACACCGTGGTCGACACCTGCTACACCTGCCACATGGAGAAGCGCGGCCCCTTCGTGCACAACCACCAGCCGGTGAGCGAGAACTGCGCGATCTGTCACGACGTGCATGGCACCACCGCCGAGAACCTGCTGAAGACCCGGCAGCCGTTCCTGTGCCAGACCTGCCATACGCCGCACGGTCCCTTCCCGCCGGCGGTCGCCACGGGCGGGAAGCCCCAGCAGCCGGGATGGTGGAACGGATCGACGATCACGCAGGGCCGCGGCTGCACGAACTGCCATACCCAGATCCACGGCAGCAACAACCCGAGCCTGCTCAGTCCCACGCCGCAGCGCCTCTTCCGTTGAGATGGTGGAACGATCATGACCAAGAACGAGCATCGCAATGGCATCGGGTCCCGCCGGAAGGTTCTGGTTCTCGCGCTGCTGGCGGCCTTCGGCCCGGCGCATGCCGCGGATGACGACGCCGCCGCCCTGATGAACCCCGACACGGCGGTGGTCTCGGCCGGGGTGGGCTGGGCCAGCGGCAACTACGCGGACCGGGCGCTCTTCGGGCAGTACAACGGCCTGCGCGCCGAACGACGTCAACGCGCTGCTCGACTTCCTGTACATCAAGCGCGACGACAACGGCCTGTGGACGAGGTCCGTGGGCCGCAACCTCGGCCTCGACGTCCTCGACTTCGGCTTCGGCCAGGAGAAGCAGGGCGACTGGGGGTACGCGCTGGGCTACCGGCAGTTCGATTCGGCGCGACCCGTACACGATCAACACCGGCGTGCAGGACGTGGGGTCGACCACCCCGATGATCGGCAACGCCCTGGTCGCGCCGGGCACCGGCCCCGACTACGACCTCTCGATCAAGCGCAAGGGGCTCACCGTCGCGGTGTCGAAGTGGATCACGCCCAACCTCTCCTTCGACGCGAGCTACAAGTTCGAGGACAAGGAGGGGTCGCGCCTGTTCGGCGTCGGCGACTATTGCTCGGACGTGATCTCCCCGATCTGCAAGGGGGCGAGCGGCACGGTCGCCGCGCTCTACCTGACGCCCGAGCCGATCGACTCGACCACCCAGCAGTTCGAGGCGAAGCTCACCTATTCCGGCGACGACGTTCAGCGTGACGGCCGGCTACTACGGCGGGTTCTACAACAACGGCAACGGCGTCCTGACGCCGGTCTTCCCCAACGGCGCGGTCGACCATCACCAACACCGGCGACACGCTCGGGCCGCTGGCCGCGGCACCTCTCGCAGCCGCTGGCGCTGCCGCCCGACAACCAGTCGAACCAGTTCTACCTGGCCGGCAACACCTCGCTGCCGCTCAACACGCGCATCAACTACAAGGCTGTCCTACACCCACGCCACGCAGAACGACGACCTACCCGAGCCAGCTGCTCGTCGGCGCCACGCCCGGGCTCGGCACGCTGAACGGGGTCCTCGACACCACGCTGCTCCAGGCGGGCCTCACCTCGCGTCCGATGCCCAAGCTGACCATCAACGGCAGCGTGCGCTGGGAGGACAGGCAGGACAAGACCGACCGCAACATCTACGTCGTGGCCCCGAACGGCACGCAGTACACCAACAACCCGACCAACTCGAGCTTCGGCAACGCCAAGCTGGAGGCCGGCTACCAGGTGACGGGCGCTGGACCGCGCCACGCTCGGCGTCGACTACGCCTACGTCAGCCGCGATCGCCCGCTCAGCACGACGTGGATCCCGGATACCTCCATGGCGGGCATGCGCGAGAGCAACAACGAAACCGGCATCTACGGCGAGTGGCGGCGTTCGATGTCCGACACGCTCAACGGAGCGCTCACCTATCGCTACGCCAAGCGCGAGGGCTATCACTGGTACGCGCTCGACCCGGCGCTGGGCTTCCCGTTCGTCCGCTACGACTCGTTCAACAACGCGAGCGGCACGTTCCCGATGACGATGCTCGACCGCACCCGCCAGACCATCAAGCTGACGGGCGACTGGTCGCCCATCGACGCGTTCTCGCTGAATTTCTCGCTCGAGGACGGCAAGGACAGCTACGACGGGCCGAACGACGCGGGCCTCACCGACACCAAGGTCCAGTTCTACAACGTCGACGCGGTGCTGAAGCTGTCCGCCAACTGGAGGATGACCGGCTACGCGAGCTTCGGCAAGCAGAACCTGAACATGCAGCAGGGCATCGGCTACATCGCCGACCTGGAGCAGCGCAACATCGCCGCGGGGCTCGGCATCGTCGGCACGATCAAGGCCGGGATGGAAGTGGGCGGCGAGGTGAGCTATCTCGAGGACAAGAACAGCTACGACCTCAGCATGACCACCGGCGCGCCGGTGTCGAACCTGCCGGACAACTCCTATCGCGCCACCATCCTGAAGCTCTGGGGGAAGTTCGCGATCGACAAGAAATCCGACATCCGGATCGACCTGATCCAGCAGTGGGCGAACTACAACGACTGGACCTGGGGATACAACGGCGTTCCGTTCACCTACTCGGACAACTCGACGGTGACGATGCAGCCGACGCAGAACGTGACGTTCATCGGCGTGCGCTACATCTACAAGTTCAGGTAATCAGATTCAAGCATGGGTAAGTAGGAGATTGCGGCGTCGGACCGGCGCACTGCCCGGCAGCACCAAGGCGGCGGCTCGATGCGATTTTTCGAGTTGCAGTAAAACAGTCAGCGAGGTTCACAAATGAAGCGCACGATAGTCAGAGGTGGCTTGATAGCACTCTTGACATCCGTCCTGGTGGCTTGCGGCGGCGGAGGAAGTGATGGGATCGACGGGACGCCGGGAGCACCGGGCACCACGACGACGGTGACGGCGCCGGGCATCCAGGCCGGTGCGCTGTCGTCGGCCGAGTGGGCGGCTCTGCAGCTGCAAGGGCCAGATCACCGCCGTCACGCTCGGCGGCCCGCCGGCGGTCACGTTCACGCTGACCGACCAGAACGGCAACGCCATCGTCGGCCTCGAGAACTTCTACTCGAGCGTGACCTCGTCCGCGAGCAGCAGCGGCGGCGCCACCTGCCCCGCCGGCAAGAACGTCCTCCCGCTGCAGCGCACGGTCACGGCCTCGATCGCCAAGCTGGTGCCGGGCGACGAACGGCAGCCCCAGCAAGTGGGTCAACTACATTGTGGCGACGCGTCGATCCGACCAAGCCCGGCGGTGTCCTGTGCAAGCTTTCGACCCCGAGCACGGATCAGTACGGCACGCTGACCTACCTGGGCGGCGGACAGTACAAGTACGTGTTCGCGACGGACATCACCAAGGTGAAGGCCTTTGTCGACGCCAGCAGCGACCCGTTCAAGGCCGACGTCGGCGACGTCACCTACGACCCCAGCCGACTCACCCGCGTGGTGGTCCAGATCGCCGGCGCGGCGCGCGGCACCGGCAACAATACCGCGGACGGCGTGACGGTGGCGCCGGCGGTGAACCTGGAATCGCCGGTGAACCTCACCTGGGACTCGGCGGCTGCGCAGCGCGACATCGTCAGGATCGAATCGTGCAACGCCTGCCACAGCCAACTGGCGTTCCACGGCAGCGGCGCCCGGGTCGACACCGACTATTGCGTGGTCTGCCACACCAACCAGCGCAAGTACGCGCAGACGCCGGCCACGCTCGGCACCACCGTGGTCAAGTTCGATGACGGCTCGTCGGAGACGGTGCCCTCGTGGAGCAAGGAGCCGCGGAAGTTCCCCGACGGCAACGCGAGCCGCGACTTCCCGATCATGATCCACTCGATCCATCGCGGCGAGAACCTGCCGGTGCGGCTGATCCCGACCGATCCGGCGACCGGCAGGAACACCTCGAGCGACTACATCAGCGAGGTCAAGTTCCCGCAGCCGGTCACCAACTGCTTCGCCTGCCACCCCGGCACCACCGGGCCCGGCGCCGTGCCCCAGGGTGACAACTGGAAGAACAACCCGAGCCGCATCGCCTGCGGGGCCTGCCACAACAACATCAACTTCGCGACCGGCCTGAATCACCCGGGCGTGGGCGGTGCGCAGGCCGACGACAGCAAGTGCAAGACCTGCCACACGGCGGATGCGATCGCGACGGTCAATCACGTCTCGGTCGACCCGACGGGTTCGGTGGATCGCGGCGGCTATCCGGTGAACACGGCGGACAACGTGCCGACCCCGGGCATTCCTGTCCGGCTTCGGCCCGGCGATACCGCTCGCCTCGTCGACCAACCCGCCGGCCGGCGTGCCCAAGGTCGCCTTCGAGATCAGCGCCGTCACCGTCGCTGCCGACAACAAGGCGACGGTCAAGTACCGCATCCTGTTCGACGGCGCGCCGGTCACGTTCCTGCCGGCTGGCGACAAATTCCTGCTGCCCAATATCGACGGCACGCCGCAGATCTCCGTGACCTACGGCCTGATCGAGGACGGCGTGACGACGGTGGCCGACTGGACTGCGGCCAAGACCGTGACGGTCAAGCAGTGTCGCGACCAGGTGGCCAACACCTGCACGCAGACCGGGCCGGACGCGAGCGGCTTCTACACCGCCACCTTCCAGTCCGCGCAGCTGTTGCCCGCCGGCGCGAAGCTCGTCACCGGCGTGCTCGGCCTCAACTACCAGGCCTTCGTCAAGCTGGATCATCCGAGTTACCCGAAGGGCATCCGCCTGCGCGAGCCGGCGTTTGCGATGAAGACGGCCACGGGCTACGACGCGCGGCGCACGATCGTCGAAGCTGACCGCTGCAACAAGTGCCACAACCAGCTCGGCGTCGAGCCGTCGTTCCACAGTGGCGCGCGCAACAATCCGCAGGGCTGCGCCATCGGCGGCTGCCACTTCGAGACCCGGTCGACCGGGCACACCGGCGAGGCCAACAGCTACGGCGGCGGATGGGCGCTGTCGGCGAAGAGCATGGTCCACGCGATCCACGCCGCCGCGAAGCGCGAGCAGCCGTTCAACTACGAGGCGACGGCGAAGAACCTGAAGGGCTTCGGCACCGTCGCCTACCCCGGCGTGCTCAACAACTGCGAGCAGTGCCACGTCCCGGGCAGCTACAACTTCGAGCTCACGGCCAACGCTTCGGCATCGACCAACCTGCTGTGGGCGACCGACGCCAACGCCGACATGAGGAACCCGAACGGGGTGACGCCGATCGGCCAGTCGCCGTGGATCAAGATCCTGGGCAAGGGCGAGATCGACTATCGCGGCAATCCGCTGGTCAGCTCGCCGATCGCCTCGGCCTGCTTCGCCTGCCACGACAGCATGATCGCGATCAACCACATCGGTGGTCAACGGCGGCGTCCTGCTGAAGCAGGTATCGGAGATCACCGGTGCCACGCCAGCCGTTCCGCCGGCCACCATCGACCGCTCGGGCCTCGACGGCAAGAACAGGGAGCAATGCCTGGTCTGCCACGGTGCCGGCCGGGTCGCCGACACCAAGGTCGTGCACCGGGTGAAGGGGGTGCAATTCGATCAGGGTTCCCCCCTGACGCCGTAACGAGTGGGAGCCCGGGCGCCAGCCCGGCCCCCCGCATCTCCGACCCCGGAATCGGCAACGCTTCCGGGGTCTTTCTTTCCCGGGCGCCGGCAGGCGTCCCGAACCACCAGGAATCCGGAGTCTTCATGCGCAACAGATGGATGACATTCGCGGCAGCCCTCGCGCTGCTCGCCGGCAGCGCGCTCGCAGGCGCGGCGACAACCCAGGAAGCGAAGCCCACGCCCGCCGCCGTGGGGACCGCCGCGCCGGACAAGGCGCCTTCGGCTAAGCCGCCGGCAGCGAAGCAGAAGCAGGTCAACCTCAACGCGGCGACCGCGAAGGAACTGAAGGCCCTGCCCGGGGGCAGCGACGAGGAGGCCGCGCGCATCATCGCCGGCCGTCCCTACAACAGCAAGGCGTTCCTCGTGACCAACAAGGTCATCAGCGAGGCGCGCTACTTCGAGATCAAGTCCCTGGTCGTGGCCGGGCGAGCCGGCGAAGGCGGCCGCCCCCAAGAAGTGAGCAGCGGGCGGGATTCCGCCCGGTTTGACTCCCGCAGCATGAGGTCCTCGTCGGCCTCGACGCGGTGCCGTTCGCGCTCCTCTGCCGAAGCGGCCCGGAACCCGAGCCGTTCGAGCAGGCGGCGTGACCTGGAATTGCGCCGCTTGAACACGGCCATGGCGACCTCCACGCCGTAGCGCGCGCGCAGTTCGGCGAGCATCGCCGCGGCGGCTTCGCCGGCGAGGCCACGGCCCCAGTGCGAGCTCGCGAGCTCGTACGCGATCATCGCGCGCCCATCGGCGAACACCGTGGCCTGGACGTAGCCGATGAGCGTCGCGGCGTGCGGCCGGACGACCCAGTTGAGCCATTGCTCCCGCCCGTCGGGCGACTGCCGCGACTCGAGCTTCGCCAGCCGCTGCCGCAGCCAGTCGAGCGATTGCGGCGGCCGGTTCTGTACTCGTAGATCGCCGGATCGCAGAGCGCCGCGAACAGTTCGTCGGCATGCGCGGCGACCTGCGGGTCCAGCGTCAGGCGCGGCGTCTCGATGATGCGCATGGGGGCTCGAGTGCAAAGTGCTGATGCTAACGCCGTTCGCCGGTTCCCCGGCCGCGGCCCGGCGGCTTCGGCGCCGCATTGCCCCCCTCCCCCGCTTCGGCTACAGTTCGCGCACGCCGAAGCACAAGGAGGAGCGGCCTATGCAGCCGTGCGGGCGAAGGGCAAGGCGCGCGTGAACGACGTCGCGCGCGACATTTCCACGGCGCAGTCGAAGGCCGGCTGGGGCAGCGACGTGATCGCGGAGCTCCTGCGCGCGCTGGAGATTCCCTACATCGCGCTCACCCCGGGGCGAGCTTCCGCGGCCTGCACGACAGCCTGGTCAACCATCTCGGCAACACGCGGCCGGAGCTGCTGCTGTGCGTGCACGAGGAGAGCGCCGTCGCGCTCGCCCACGGCTATGCGCGGGTCACCGGGCGGCCGCTGGCGGTCGCGCTGCACGCCAACGTCGGGCTGATGCACGCGACGATGGCGATCTTCAACGCGTGGTGCGACCGGGTCCCGATCCTGATGCTGGGCGGCGTCGGCCCGATCGACGCGGTGAAGCGGCGCCCCTGGGTCGACTGGATCCACACGGCGCGCGACCTCGGCGCGCTGATGCGCGGCTACACCAAGTGGGACGACCAGCCCGGCTCGGTGCCGGCCGCGCTCGAATCGATCCTGCGCGCCTACCGCATCGCCACCACGCTGCCGGAAGGACCGGTCTACGTCGCCCTCGACGCCGCGCTGCAGGAGGAAGACCTGCCGCTGCCGGTGCCGCTGCCCCCGCTCGATCGCTACCGCGCGGCGTCGCCCGGCGCCGCCGCCGGACGACGCCGTGCGCGCGGTCGCGGCGCTGCTGCGGGACGCGCAAGCGCCCGCTGCTCATGATCGGCCGCGTGGCGAGCGATCCCGCGGCCTTCGACCGGCGCGTGGCGCTGGCCGAGCGCGCCGGCGCCGTGGTGCTGACCGATATCAAGACCGGCGCGACGTTTCCGACGCGCCATCCGCTGCACCCGTTCCCGCCCTCGCTCTACGTGACCGGCGACGCCACGCGCGCTGATCCGCGAAGCCGACGTCATCGTGAGCCTCGACTGGATCGACCTCGGCGGCACGTTGCGCCAGGCCTGCGCGGGCGAGCTGCCGGGCGCCACGATCGTGCAGTGCTCGGTCGATCAGTACGTCCACAACGGCCAGCACATGGACCACCAGGCGCTGCCGCCGACGGACGTGTCGATCCTGGCGCCGCCGGACACGCTGGTGGACGCGCTGCTCGCGACGATGCCTTCGCGCGCCGATCCGCCGGGCCCATCGTGGTTCGTCGCCGCCGCGCCGGAAGCCGCAGTACAGGCGACCGAGCCGCGCGCCGGAGCGCCGACTCCGCCTGCCGATCGCCTCGCGCTCGCCGATCTCGCCCGCGTGACGACCGCCGCTGCTCGCGCCGCAGCGTCCTTCGTACATCCGGCTGCCGCTCGGCTGGCCGGGCGAGTTCTGCCACTTCGCGCATCCGCTCGACTACATCGGCTTCGACGGCGGCGGCGGCATCGGCTCGGGTCCGGGCATGGCGGTCGGCGCGGCGCTGGCGCTGCGCGGCGGCGACCGGCTGCCGGTGGCGATCCTCGGCGACGGCGACTACCTGATGGGCGTGACCGCGCTGTGGACCGGCGTGCGCTATCGGCGTGCCCGCTGCTGATCATCGTCGCCAACAACGAATCGTTCTTCAACGACGAGCTGCACCAGGAGCGCATGGCGCGCCTGCGCGGTCGGCCGGTGGAGAACCGCTGGATCGGCATGCGCATGAGCGAGCCGGCGATGGATCTCGCCGGGATGGCGCGCGACCAGGGCGCCAAGGGCTACGGCCCGGTGCGCACGATCGACGCGCTGAGCGCGGCGATCGCGCAGGGCATCGACGACGTGCGCGCCGGCGCGGTGGCCGTGATCGACGTGCGCGTCGCCCCCGAATATTCGCGCGCGGTCTCCTCGGCGCTGATGCGCCACATTCCCGCCCGCGATCCCGCAGCCAGATGAGCGGAGCGCCCATGCCCGATACCGCCGATACCTCGCACGACCCGCGCCTGCCGCAGCACCGCGGCCTCTACTACGGCGGCGCGTGGCACGACTCCGCCGCCGGCCGCGCGATCGCCGGCACCTGCCCGGCCACGGGCGCGGCACTCGGCACCTCGATCGACGCCACCGCCGACGACGTGGACCGCGCCGTCGCCGCGGCGAGGGCCGCGTTCCTGCTCTGGCGCGACACCCCGGCGCAGGAGCGCGCGAAGGCGATCCGCCTGGCGGCGACGATCCTGCGCCGCAACGCCGAGGAGCTCGCGTGGCTCGACGCGCGCGACGGCGGCAACCCGCTGACCGCGATGCTCTACGACGTCGAGATCAGCGCCGACTACATGGACTACTTCGCCGGGCTCGTCACCGAGATCAAGGGCAGCACCATCCCGATCGGCGCCGGGCACGCTCAACTACACGCTGCGCGAGCCGCTGGGCGTGGTCGCGCGCATCGGCGCGTTCAACCATCCGCTGCTGTTCGTCGCCGGCAAGTGCGGCGCGCCGCTCGCCGCCGGCAACACGCTGATCGTCAAGCCGGCCGACCAGACGCCGCTGTCGGCGCTGCGCATCGCCGAGCTGTGGGACGGCGTGTTCCCGCCCGGGGTGTTCAACGTGGTCACCGGCGGGCGCGACGCCGGCGTGGCGCTGGTCGCGCACCCGAAGGTGGCGAAGATCGGCTTCATCGGCAGCGTCGACGCCGGCCGCGCGGTGATGAGCGGCGCCAGCGCGACGCTCAAGGCGCTGACCCTCGAGCTGGGCGGCAAGAACGCGCTGATCGCCTGCGCCGACGCGACGCCGGAGGAAGTGGCGGACGGCGTCGTGCGCGGCATGAACTTCCGCTACGTCACCGGGCAGTCGTGCAACTCGACCAGCCGCGTCTACCTGCACGAGCGCGATCCACGACGCGACGCTGTCCGAGATCGTGAAGCGCGTGGCGCAGATCAGGATCGGCCTGCCCACCGAGCGCGCCACCGAGATGTCGTGCCTCGCGAGCCAGGCGCAGTTCGACAAGACGATGAGCTACATCCGCCTCGGCGTGGAAGGCGGCGCGCGCATCGCCTACGGCGGCAAGCGCCCCGACGATCCGCAGCTCGCGCAGGGGTTCTTCGTCGAGCCGACGGTCTTCGCCGACGTCACCGACGACATGCGCATCGCGCGCGAGGAGATCTTCGGCCCGGTGGTCAGCATCCTGCGCTGGACCGACGAGGAGCGATCTCCTCGCGCGCGTCAACGCGCTCGACTTCGGCCTGACCGCCTCGATCTGGACGCACGACCTCGACCGCGCCCACCGCCTCGCGTCGAAGGTGGAGGCCGGCTACGTCTGGATCAACGGCGCGAGCACGCACCACGTCGGCGTCCCGTTCGGCGGCTACAAGCAGTCGGGCATGGGCCGCGAGGAGTCGCTCGAGGAGCTCCTCGCCTGCACGCAGATCAAGAACGTCAACGTCACGCTGCGGCGCGACGGACATGCGGGATAATCGCTTCGCACAAGCCGGCGCCATCGGCAGCCGGCGGCGGGCCACTCAACATCGGAGGATCGCATCATGCATCGCCTGAAATCGCTGCTCGTGGGTACCCTGCTCGCCGCTGCGGCGGCGAATGCTGGCCGCCGAGGAGATCGCGGTCGGCAACTACGGCGTCTCCGCCAACGGCATGCCGTTCGGCGTCGCGCTGCGACAAGGGCTACTTCAAGGAGGAAGGCCTCAACATCACCGGCCTCATCTCGTCGGCCGGCGGCGGCACGTCGCTGCGCAACATGCTGGCCGGCGGCGGCGTCCCCTACGGCGAGGTCAATCCGGGCGTGGTCGTCTCCGCGATCCAGGCGGGCGCCGACCTGAAGATCATCAGCGACAACGTCCTCACCGTCGCCGAGTTCGTCTGGGCGGTGAAGCCGGAGTCGTCGATCAAGACGATCAAGGACTTCAAGGGCAAGAAGATCGGCTACACCAATCCGCGCTCGACCTCGCAGGCGCTCGCGCGGCTGCTGCTGCAGTCGGCCGGGTACACGGAGGCCGACGCCGAGCTGGTCAAGACCGGCGGCTTCGGCGAGGGCATCGCCGCGCTCGATTCGGGACAGATCGACGTCGCGGCGATCACCGAGCCGCTGTGGTCGAAGGTCAAGCACAAGTACCGCGCCGTCGTGGTCGCCAGCGAGGCGCTGCCGCCCCTCGACAACGTCGTCGGCGTGACGACGGTCGAGATGGCCGAGAAGAAGGGCGACTTCCTGCGCGCCGTGATCCGCGCCCGGCGCAAGGCGGTGCAGTTCATGAAGACCAATCCGGACGAGGCCGCCGAGATCGTCGCCAAGGAATACAAGATCGACCTCGCCGTGGCCAAGAGCGCGGTGCGCAACCTGACGACGAGCACCACCAAGGGCGTGCCGTACTGGGGCGAGGGCCAGATCCACATGGACGGCCTGAAGCGGATGATCGAGGCGCAGCGCTCGGTCGGCGCGATCACCGGCGAGGTCGACTACGGCAAGATCATCGACACGCGCTTCCTGCCCGACGACCTCAAGGCCCTGAAATAGCCGCCGCCGCCCGGAGCGCCCCGTGACGGCTCCGCAGGTCCGGCTCGCCAACGTCTCCAAGGTGTTCATGGCGGGGCAGCCGCCCGCGCCGCTGCACGCGCTCGGGCCGCTCGACCTCGACCTCCGGCAGGGCGAGTTCTTCGCCGTCGTCGGCCCCTCCGGCTGCGGCAAGTCGACGCTGCTCGAGCTGATCGCCGGGCTCACGCCGGCCAGCGAGGGCACGATCGAGTTCGAAGGGCAGCCGATCGCCGGCGTGGCGCCCGACGGCGTGGGCGTGGTGTTCCAGGACGACGCGTCGCTTCCGTGGCTCGACGTCACCGGCAACGTCGCCTTCGGCCTGCGCCGCCTCAACCTGCCCAAGGCCGTCAAGGACAAGCGCGTGCGCGACGCGCTCGACTTGATGGGCCTGTCCGACTTCGCCACGCAGCTACCCGGCGCAGCTCTCGGGCGGCATGCGCCAGCGCGTGTGCATCGCCCGCACGCTGGTGATGCAGCCGCGGCTGATCCTGCTCGACGAGCCGTTCGGCGCGCTCGACCAGCAGACCCGGCTGCTGATGGGCGACGAGCTGCTGCGGCTGTGGCGCGAGACCGACGCGACGGTCTTCCTCATCACCCACGCGCTCGACGAGGCGACGATGCTCGCCGACCGCATCGGCGTGATGTCGGCGCGGCCCGGGCGGATCATCGACGTCGTCGAGACGGGCTGGCCGCGCGAGCGCGACAGCCGCATCGTCGAGCACGCCGAGTTCGGAACGATCACCGCGCGGCTGTGGAAGACGCTGCGCGAGGAGTCGATGAAGACCATCGGCCGCTCGCGCGGGGCGCGCTAGCCGCGCGGCGGCTGAGCGGCGGCGCGGAGAGCGGCGGCGAGACGGCCGGATGAGCAGGCTCGCCTGGTATCGAGTGGTGGTCGTCGGCGGCGCGATCGCGCTGCTCGAGGTGCTGTGCCTGACGGGGATCATCGACAAGATCACGATGCAGGCGCCGCACCTGATCGCGCGCGACCTCTACCGGATGCTCGTCTCGGGCAGCATGAACGGCGCGATCATGAAGACGCTCGGCAACACCGCGCTGGCGCTCGGCCTGGCGCTCGGCGTCGGCATCATCGTCGGCGCGCTGCTGCACCGCCTGCGCGCGCTGCGCGACACGCTCGACCCGCTGTTCGCGACCTACTATGCGGTGCCCGTGTTCGCGTTCTACCCGTTCTTCATCGTCGTCTTCGGGCTGGGCGACCTGCCGCAGGTCCTCATCGCCTTCATGCTCGGCGTCGTCGCGGTCATCGTGAACACGCTGAACGGCCTCGACCGCGTCCCGGCCGTGCTGCTGAAGACCGCGCGGATCATGAAGCTCTCGCCGGTCGACACGGCGCTGCACATGACGCTGCCGGCCGCCGGGCCCCACCTGCTGACCGGCGCGAAGCTCGCGGTGGCGTATGCGTTCATCGGCGTCATCGGCTCCGAGTTCATCATGTCGCGCGGCGGCATCGGCTACGAGATCAGCTTCGCCTACGCCAACTTCGACAACGCGGTCATGTATCCGCTGATCGTGCTGATCCTGCTGGCGTCGGTCGCCGTCAACGGCGTGCTCTCCCGCTGGGAGCACCGGCTGCTGCTTCGCGCGAGGGGGCATGCGTGATGAGCAGCCACGGCGCGCTGGCGCGGGTGGCGCAATGCGCTGGTCCTGATCGCGGCGCTGGTCGCGATCTGGCAGGTCCTCTACTGGTGGGTGGGCGACGTCGCCCTCGCCTCCCCGCTGGCGACGCTGCGCTACACGGCGACCCTCGTCGCCAGCGAATCCTTCGACACGCACTTCATCGACACGATGCGGGCGTTCGCGATCGCCTACGCGCTGTCGGTCGTGATCGGGCTGGCGTCGGGTTCTGGCTCGGCTTCGACCGGCTCTCCGGCGACACGCTGGAGCCGATGATCGTCTCGGTGTACGCCGTTCCCGAAGCTCACGCTCTACCCGATCCTGCTGCTGGCGTTCGGGCTCGGCCTGTCGGCGAAGGTGGCGTTCGGCGTGCTGCACGGCGTGATCCCGATCATCCTGTTCACGCTGTCCGCCGTGCACAACACCAAGCCCATCCTGATCAAGACCGGGCGCGTGCTGAAGCTCTCGCGCTGGCAGATGGTGCGCTGGATCCTCTTTCCCGCGGCGATTCCCGAGATCTTCACCGGCCTGCGCGTCGGCTTCGCGCTGACGCTGATCGGCTCGCTGCTGGCGGAGATGTTCGCGTCGCAGCGCGGCTTGGGCTACCTGCTGATGAACGGCATCGGCCTGCACAACGTCGAGCTGATCATGGCGGTGACGCTGATCATCGTGGTCTTCGCCGCCTCGGTCAGCTCGTTCCTGCTGCACATCGACCGGCGCCTGCACCGGCGCACCTGAGCCCCGCCATCACGGCGCCATCGCGGCGCCTTCGATCCGGTTGCGCACGAACGCCTGCGCGACGAAGCCCGACGCCTTCATCTCGTCGACGAACGCGTCGAGGTAGCGCGCGCCGGCCTCGCGGCCGCGCGGCGTGCCCATCGCCTGGTTGATCGCCATGAACCGTTCCGGCAGGAGGCGCACGCCCGAGAGCCGTTTGGCGATCGCCTCCAGCTGCGGCTTGACGCCGGCGACCGCATCGAGCCTGCCCGCTTGCCACAGCTCGACCACGCCGTCGATGGCGGGCGCGCGCACGATCGTCGCCTGCTTCAGCTCGCGGGTGAGGAACAGGTCGTAGGCGCTGCCCACGATCACGCCCACACGCCGGCCCGGCTGGTCGACGTCGGCGTTGCCTTGGAACGGCGACGCCGCGGCCACCATGTACACGCCTTCGATCACCACGTAGGCCGCCGTGAAGCTGATCTCCGCGGCGCGCAGCGGGTCGATCGCGAGGAAGCAGATGTCCCAGGCCGCCGACTTCTGTCCGTCCACCACCTTGCCGGCGGAGTCGTAGCGCACGAATTCGATCGCGACACCGAGGCGGCGCGCGAGCTCGCGCGCGAGATCGGCCGAGATGCCGCCCGGCTCGCCGGTCGTGGGGTCCTTCGACGCGAGGACGGGGTTGCCGAAATTGATGGCGGCCCGCAGCTTGCCCGAAGGGGCGAGGTCGGCGACGGCGGAGGCTGGTGGGGCGGAGGCAGGCATGGTCATCCCGACGTGGAAGTAGCGTTTTGGAGGCAGGGTCTGACCCTGCTCATCCAACGAATATTAGCCCAGCAGCGGGGGCAGCGCGCTAGCGCGCGCGGCACGGGGGATGCGCGCATCGTACCGGTGCGGCGCAGCCCACCCACCGGTCGCCCGTCCCCTCACTCGCTGATCTGGATCTTGCGTTCGGCGGCGAGGCGCGACCACTTCGCGACGTCGTCGCGGATGTACTTCCCGAATTGCTCCGGCGTCATCGGCATCGGCTCCAGCGCCTCGCCCGACAGCCGCTCGCGCAGCTCCGGGGCGTCGAGCATCCGGTTGATCTCCTCGTTGAGACGACCCACGACGGGGGCAGGAAGACCCGCCGGCCCGACGATGCCATACCACTGGACGCCGTCGAATCCAGGAAAGCCCGATTCCGCGAACGTCGGCACGTCGGGCAGCAGCGGATGGCGTCGCGTGCCCGTCACCGCGAGCGCCTTGATCTTGCCGGCCTTGATGTGGGGCAAGGCCGCCGCGAGGCCGGGAAACATCGCCTGCGTCTGGCCGCCGAGGATGTCGACGAACGCCGGGCCGATGCCGCGGTAGGGGACGTGCACCATGTCGAAATCCGCGGCGAGCTTCAGCTGTTCCATCGCGAGGTGGGTAAGCGTGCCCTGGCCGGACGACCCGTACGACAGCTTGCCGGGATTGGCTTTCGCGTACGCGATGAACTCGCGCAGGCTCGACGCGCCCACGCTCGGCGGGACGACAAGGACGTTCGGCGTCCCGCCCACCATCGCGATCGCCGTGAAGTCGCGGATGGCGTCGTACGGCAGCTTGCGCACGGCCGGATTGGTGCCGTGGGTGCCGACGTAGCCGACCATCAGCGTGTAACCGTCGGGCGCGGCGCGCGCGGTCGCGAGCGAGCCCACCACGCCTCCGCCGCCGCTCATGTTCTCGACGACGACCGGCTGGCCGACCGCCTTGCCGAGACGCTCGCCGATCTGGCGCGCGACGAGGTCGACGCCGCCGCCCGGCTGCACCGGTGCGATCAGCTTGATCGGCCTGCTCGGATAAGCCGATTGCGCGTGCGCTGCGGCCGCGAGCGCGACGCAAATGGTGAGGCTCGCGCAGCGGGCTGCCGCGCGTCGGGAAATCGGGAACACGCCTGCTCCTCCTCGTCGCGCCCTTCGCTGCTGCGCCGTCATCCGCTGCGGTACACGTGCGGCGTGCGGCGATAGGCCTCGGCGCAGCGTTCGGAGCAGAACCACGGTCCGGTCGGCGTCGTTCTGAGGTAAGCCTCGTAGGGCGCGTGCATCTTGCACACGGGATCGATCCAGGCCGGATCGAAGGCCGGCGCCAGTTCGATGGCATGCAGCGGCACGTCCTCGGCAATCGAACGCAGCGCCACCTTGCCGATGTCGCGCGTGACGATGCCGGAAGCCGCGGCGACGTCGGCAACGGCCTGGGTCGCCAGCAGTTGCCCCGGCGAGGCCAGCGCGGCGATGCGCGCCGCAACGTTGACCGTCGAGCCGAAGAGGTCGTTCGACCGGCGCAGCACCGGGCCGTGATTGAGCCCGGTTCTCGTCAGCGGAATCCGTGGCTCGGACCGGCAAGCGGGAAGCAGGCGTCCGAGCACCTGCAGGGCGGTGGCCGGGTCGGGAAAGCCGAACATCGCTTCGTCGCCGATCCACTTGATCGGCGCCCCCTGTCCGCCCAGGGCCTCGCGCACCAGCGCCTCGAAGCGACCGAGCACGGCGATCGCCGACGCGTCGCCGTAGACGTCGGCGATCGCGCTGAAGCCCGCCAGGTCGACAAACGCGACCGTCGCGACCGCGGACTCGAAACCGTCGACGGGAGTGTCATTCATGCTCATGGCCGATTGTGGTGGGGCCGGTGGCGCGGGGTCAAGCGCCGGTTCGACGCGGCGACGGCGGCGCGGTGGCGGATCGATTCGCCGTTCTGGGATAATCCCCGGGTGGTGCGCATCCATCTCACTCGCGTCGCCGTTGACGCCGATGTCATCGACGTCAACGGGCACGTCGGCAATCTTGCGTATCTCAATTGGATGCAGGACGCCGCCACCGCGCATTCGGCGGCGCAAGGGTGGCCGCTCGAGCGCTATCGCGCGGCGGGCGCCGGCTGGTTCGTGCGCTCGCATTTCATCGAGTACCTGCGGCCCGCGTTCGCCGGCGACACCCTGCTGCTGTACACATGGGTGAGAACGTTGAAGGGTCACAGCTCGCCGCGGCGCTACCTCATTGTCCGCGAGGACGATCGCCTGCCCGTAGCCACGGCGGAAACGCTGTGGGTGTTCGTCGACTATGGCAGCGGCCGGCTGGTGCGCATACCGCCCGAGGTCGTGTCCGCGTTTGCGACCGTGCCCGACGACGACCCGGAGCTCGTCGCGCTCCACCGACGGCCGGCCCGCCGCGGCGGCGACGGCGGCTGACGCATCCGGCCCCGTCGCGCCGGTCGAATCCGGTCACGGCGCGTCGAACCGGTAGCCGAAGACAACGCCGCCCCAGCTCAGTCCCGCATTGGGCTTCTTGATTTCGGCGTTGGAGAGGTGCTGCGCGCGAAGGCCGACTTCATACTGCTGCCGGTCGCCGAACGTCACGCCCGCGCCGGCGAATTCGCCGAACTGGAACGCCGTGCTCAATTGCCGGCCATCGTTGATCTGCGTGTGCGTAAGCAGGTTGATGCCGAGACCGGCCTCGAAATAGGCAAGCAGCGCCGACCCGGCGATGCGTTCCAGGCGCAGCACCGGATACGCGCTGAAGGCGACGATGGATCGGTCGTGGGCGTCCCAATCGAGCGCTTCCCACAGGGCCACGCCGGCCTTGCCGTAGAGTCCCAGCCGCCAGTCATCGTTGACGGCCCAGCGGCGCCAATCCGCCGAGGCGATGCTGACCCCCAGGACGGCGACGTGGTTCCCGGCGCCGGCATCGACGACGATCCGGTCGACGGCGACGGCTTGTCCGGCAGCGAGCGACAGCGCCACCCCGAAAGCCAGGGCCAACGACTTGCCACGGAGCGACTCAAGAGGCGGCCGGCGGTGCGAGAGGCCCGCTCCCATCATGCCAGCGGCCGCACGGTGTTCGACCAACGGGTCCAAATCATTCTGTTCTCGTTTTTCTTGCGGACCCTGCCGGGCCGGCCGGGCGCTGCAATGCGCGATGGTAACAGCAGCGCCCGATCGACGAGAGAATGCGTGCCGGTTGCCATGCACCGCGCGCGGCGGCAAACTGCACGGGCACCGAACCGGGTTCCGCCGCAGGAGAACGCGGTTACCGCGGCGAGCGGCGCAACGGAGCAACCGATGGAATGGGATTTCGAATTCCTGCCGCAACTCGGCATCCTGTCGGTCAGGACCGCCGGCGATCTCGACTACGATAGGATGCTTGACTTCATCGAGGCAGCCGCTGCCGCGATGCAACGGCATGGCGTCGACAGGATTCTCGTCGATCACCGCGACGCCGTCCTGAAGCTCTCCCCCACGAAGGTGTATCGGCTTCCCGCAGTGGAAGTCGCCTACGGCCTGGGCCAGCGCAGCAGGGTGGCCGTCGTCCTCTCCGTCGCGACGGCGCGGGACGAGGACGCGCAGATCTACGAAGGGGTCATGCGCAGCAACGGCCTGCCCCACCGCCTGTTCCGCGATCCCGACGCCGCGCTTGCCTGGCTGCTGGACCGGGGGCCGAGCGCATAGCGCCAGGGGCGTCGGCCTCGATGCCCACGCGGGCCTCGCCGAGAGGGCTTCCGCGGACAGCCGCGCGGCGGGTGATAATGCGCGCATGTTCTACCTTGACCTTTTCGCGGCGCTGGCCCGTCACGACGTCCGGTATGTCGTGGTCGGCGGCCTGGCGCTGAACCTGCATGGCGTGGAGCGCGCGACGATGGACGTGGATCTCGTCGTCGCGCTCGACGCGCCCAATCTCGGGGCGGCCATCGACGCCTTCGAGTCGCTCGGTCTCTCGCCCGTCGCGCCGGTGAGCATTGGCGAGGCGCGCGATCCGGAGACCTTGCGACGCTGGCGGCGTGAGAAGAACATGATCGCATTCGGATTGCGGCCGACGCGAGGCGTCGGGCCCACGGTCGATTGCCTTATCGATCCGTCCGTCTCTTTCGCGAGTCTGGCCAGGAACACAGTCACGAAATCGATCGGCGACGTCCGGATTCCCGTTGCGAGCATCGACGACCTCATTGCGCTCAAGCGCGCCGCGGGACGGGCGATCGATCTGGCCGACATCGAAGCACTCGGGCGCCTGAAGCAGCTTGGCCTGGATCGTTGATGCGCACCGTCGACTGCCGCTATACGATCTCCGACGAACGCCTCGAGGCCTATGCGTTGGTTCCGCTGGTCGACCGGCTGCGCTGGCTCGATGAACTCGTGCGCTTCACGTTGCTGTGGCGCGAAGCGCCTCGCGTCGCGCCGTCGGACGATCCCGCGCCTGATTCCCTGACCTGACGCTCCGGCTCAGCGCGTGACGATCGGGAACGTGCCCGGCGTCTTCTCGAGCAGCGACAGGAAACGCCCCAGGTCGATCTTGCTGCCGTCGATCTTTGCCTGGTCGGACAGCAGCAGTTCCTTGGCGCCGGCCTGGCCCGTCATCATCTGCAGGAAGAACGCCTTGGTCATCGTCAGCGTCGCGTTGGCGTCGGCGGCCGGCGGCGCCTTGCGGTGGTGCATCACGCCGTCTTCGACGCGCAGCACGTAGCTCTCGCCGGTGTCGGTGAACACGAAGTTCACCTTGAGCCGCGTGTCGGCCGCCTTGGCGCCGTCGATCGACGCGGCCATGCGCTCCAGGAAGCGCTCGATCGGCGCGTATTGCAGCATGTCGATGAACGCGTTCAGGTCGGCGCCCTTCTTGGGCGGACCGGCGCGCAGCTCGTACGCGCCGGTGAGGTAGACGTTGCGCCAGGGCCCCGACTCGGCCATGTAGCCCATCTGCTCGAAGGCCTTCGCCTGCAGCTCCGCGGCGGCCTTGTTCCCGGCGTCGGCGTACACGACGTGCTTGAGCACCTCGGCGGCCCAGCGGAATTCGCCCTTGTCATAGGCCTGCTGCGCATTGGCGATGACCTTGTCGGCGCCGCCGGCCAGCTCGACGTAGCGCCTGGCTGCCTCCGCCGGAGGCAACGGGTTCAGGTTGGCCGGATTGGCGTCGTACCAGCCCAGGTAGTACTGGTAGACCGCCTTCACGTTGTGGCGCACGGTGCCGTAGTAGCCGCGCACGTTGAGGTAATCCTGCAGCGCCTTGGGCAGCGTCAGCGTCTCGGCGATCTCGGGCCCGGTCAGCCCGGCGTTCATCTGCCGCACGGTCTGGTCGTGGATGTACTTGTAGATGTCGCGCTGCTTGCCGATGAACTGGGCGATGCGCTCCTTGCCCCACACCGGCCAGTGGTGCTGGTTGAACACCACCTCGGCCTCGGCTGCCCACGCCAGCGACTCGTCGAGGTAGCCGGCCCACTTCAGCGCATCGCGGACCTTGGCGCCGCGCAGCGTGTACAGATTGTGCAGCGTGTGGCTCATCATCTCGGCGCCGCCGAAGGCCTTGAATTCCGGCAGGTAGAAGACGAACTCGGCGGGCGCCTCGCTGCCGGGCACGTTGTAGAAGACGAATGTGCGGCCGTCGATCTCCACTTCCTGCTTCGGCTTGTCGATCATGATCGTCGGCGCCAGGATGCCGATCGATCCGTAGGCGACGGCCTTGCCCAGCCCGTTGTCCACGAGGCCCGTGGCGTCGCGCGGCAGGCGGCTGCCGTACATGTAGTTGGCGCGGCGCCCCATGGCCACGCCCATCATCAGGTTCTCGCTCGTCGCCTCGTCCATGAAGCCGGCCGGGGCGACCACCGGCACGTTGCGCTTCCTGGCGTCCTCGGCCGAGATCACGCCCAGCGCGCCGCCGAAGTGGTCCACGTGGCTGTGCGTGAAGACGATCGCCGAAACCGGCTTGTCGCCGAGGTGCTTGCGGGCGAAGGCCATCGCCGCCGCCGCGCTCTCGCGCGACGTCCCGGTGTCCACGACGATCCAGCCGGTCTTGCCGTCGATCAGCGTGATGTTGGCGAGGTCGAAGCCGCGCAGCTGGTGGATGCCTTCCGTGACCTTGAACAGGCCGATCTGGTTGTTGAGCAGCGCCTGGCGCCAGAGGCTGGGGTTGACCGTCGCCGGCGCCTCGCCTTTGACGAAGCTGAAGGCGTCGTAGTCCCAGACGACGTTTCCGGCAGCGTCCTTCACCTGCCCCGTGGGCGCCGCGATGAAGCCGCGCCTCGCCTCGGCGAACGACGCCGGATCCGACAGGTCCGCGGCCTTCGCCACGGCGGCGTTGGCCTGCAGCACGTTGGGCGTGGCGCTGCCGCCCGCGACGGGCGCACTGGTCTGCGGCGAGCACGCCGCCAGGCCGGCCGCGAGCAGCGCGGCGAGCGCTGCCGCCCGGTGTTGTCCGCTCGGGAAACGCAAACGCGCCGCGGATGGGTGTCGCACCTTCGGCGTGGTCATTGCGTGGTCTCCTCGCGCCGTTCGATGGCGGCGCTGCATCATGGTCAAGCGGTCACGAGGCCGAGCGCTTGCGCGCGCTCCCAGCAGTGCCCGTTGCGCGCCGCTTCGCCGCCTTCGCGCTCGCCGGCCTCGTCCTGGTTGGCTTGGCCTTGGCCGCGTTGGATTTCGTCGACGCGCGCTTCGGTCGGGGCAGAATCGCGGCTTCGAGTTCCCGCAGCGCATCTTCCGAATACACGGCCAGCCGCTGCAGGTGCGGCACCGACGAGTGGCAGCCGGTGAAGCCGAAGTTCATCGAGCCGGCGTAGCTCTGGCAGGTGATGTTGAGCGCCTGCCCGTGCTGCACGATGGACGCCGGGTACGTGGCCACCAGCTCGGCCCCGCGGAAGAAGAGCGGCTTGTCCGGCCCCGGCACGTTGGAGATCGTGATGTTGAACATCGGCCGCGTGCGCCCGCCGATGCCGGTCAGCATCGAGATCAGCGTCGCCGACATCAGCAGCATCGTGTACTGCTCCATGGCGTGCTTCGGCAGGCCCTGCAGGTGCGCCTTGGCGTGGCGGACGCTCGCCCTGATCGCCGCGAGGCGCGCCACCGGATCGGCGATGTCGGTGCCCAGCGCGGCGACGATGAAGGTGATGGCGTTGCCCGTGCCTTCGTCGTCCTGCGGCCGCACCGAGACGGGGATGCCGGCGGTCAGCGACTTCTTGGGGAGGCTGTCGCGCTCCTGCAGGAAGCGCCGCAGGGCGCCCGCGCAGATCGCCAGCACGACGTCGTTCAACGTGGCGTCGGCGGCCTTCGCCACCGTGCGCATGCGCTCCAGCGAGAACTGCTGGGTCGCGAACCGGCGCTTCTCGCGTATGCGGCCGTTCAACACCGAGCGCGGCGAGTCCACGAACGGCACGACCATGCCTTCCCCCGGATCGCCGATGCGCCTGAGCATCTTGCCGAAGGCCGCGGCGAGCTGCGGCACCGTCTGCACCTGCCCGCTCAGCGCCGTGATGGCCGCCGCCGCCGCGCCGGCGAAGGTCGGCGGCACGGCGGCGGGCCCGGATTGCGCGGCGCGCTCGGCGCCCGACGACCAGAACGGCGGCATGCGCAGGCTCTTCTCGCGGTCGGTCGACATCGCCCGCTGCAGGAGCTTCATCCCGCTCACGCCGTCGATCAGCGAGTGGTGCATCTTGATGAAGAGCGCGAAGCGGCTGCCCTCGAGGCCTTCGATGATCGTGCACTCCCACGGCGGGCGCGAGAGGTCGAGCGGCGTACTCTGCAGGCGGCCGACCAGCTCGCCCAGCTCGCGCTCCCCGCCCGGCCAGGGCAGCGCCGCATGCCGCACGTGGTACTCGAGGTCGATGTCGTGGTCCTCGATCCAGACGGGAACCGGGTTCTTGTTGAAGGCGTACTTCAGGCGCCGGTTCCACGGCGCCTTGAAGTCCCGGTGGCTGCGGAATTCGGCCATCAGGTCGCGCATGAAATCCCGGGGCGCGTCCTCGGGCAGGCGGAACTGCAGCAGGCCGCCGACGTGGTTGGGCGTGGCGCGCGCCTCGGTGAACACCCAGGCGGCATCGAGCGGGCTCAGGCGGACGGAGCTCATGGCTTCAACCCTCGTGCCAGACGACGGTCTTGCGCGCCTTTGCCCACTTCTCGAAATGGGGCCCGTAGTGCTTCTCCGCCACGTTGCGCTTGAGCTTGAGCGTGGGGGTGAGGAAGCCGCTCTCCACCGTCCACTGCTCGGCCACGACCGCCACGAAGTCCAGGCGCTCGTGCGGGTCGAGCTGCGCATTGACGGACGCGAGGTGGGCGGCGAGTTCGTCCGCGAAGGCCTTGCGCGCGCCGGGCGCCTTCAGCGCCTCCCAGCGGCCCGGCGGCAGCATCGCCAGGGCGAATGGCTGCGGGAAGGCCACGCCCGTGACCATGCATGCCTCGATCTGGTTGAACGCCGCGAGCTTGCCCTCGATCGGCGCCGGGGCCACGTACTTGCCCTTGCTGCTCTTGAACTGCTCCTTCGCGCGGCCGATGATCTTGAGCCGCCCCTCGCTGTCGAACTCGCCCACGTCGCCGGTGCGCAGCCAGCCGTCGTCGGTCATCGTCTCCCGGGTCTTCTCCGGCTCCTTGAAGTAGCCCTGCATGTGCGAAGGGCCGCGCGTGAGCACCTCGCCGGTGTCCGAGAGCTTGACCTCGCAGTGGGCCACGGGCGTGCCGACATACCCGACGCGCCCGTGGCCGGGCATCGTGCAGGTGGCGAGACCGAACTGCTCGGTCATGCCGTAGGCCTCGAGCAGCTCGAGTCCGAGCTTGTGGTACCAGGCCAGCACGTCGGGGGGAATCGGCGCGGCGGCGGTGCCGGCGAAGCGCACCGAATCGAGGCCCAGCTGGCGCAGGATCTTCCGCTTGACGATGCCGCCGACGATGGGGATGGCCATCAGCCGGTCGAGCTTCTTCGGCGGCATCTTGGCGAACACGCCCTGCTGGAACTTGACCCACAGCCGCGGCACCGAGAAGAAGAAGTTTGGGCGGGCGCGCTGCAGGTCGGCGAGGAACGTGTCGAGGGATTCGGCAAAGAAGATGCGCGAGCCGATCCAGATGCTCGAGGCCTCGACGGCGCAGCGCTCGGCCACGTGCGCCAGCGGCAGGTAGGACAGCGCGTGATCGTCCGGCCTGATGCCGATGATCTTCGCGAGCGACTTCGCCGCATGGCCGAACGAGCCGAAGCCATGCACCGCGCCCTTGGGCATGCCGGTCGTGCCCGACGTGTAGATGATGGTGGCCATCGCGTCCTCGGGGAAGGTCGGGCTCTCCCGCATCGGCGGCGTCGTCTCGACGATGCTCTGCCACGTCGTGAACCCGGCGGCATCGCACAGCGGCGTGCTGATGCAGGGCATGCCGGGCGGGATGCCGGGCTGCATCGCCTTCCAGTCGTCGAGCTTGCCGACGATGCACAGCTTCGACTCCGAGTGCTCCAGGATCTGCCGCACGGTCTCCGCGACCAGGTTCGGGTAGATCGGCACGCTCGCGTACCCGGCCATCCAGATCGCGAGGTCGGACATGATCCACCACGCGGTGTTCTTGCTCATGATGGCGACGCGCGAGCCCGGCTCCCAGCCCTGCGCCTTCAGGTACGCCGCCACGCGGCGCGCCTCGTCCATCGCCTGCGCCCAGGTCCAGTCGCGGACCTCGCCGCCGCCCATGGGCTGGGTGAGGAAGATTTCCTTGGCGCGTTCGTGCTCCCAGCGGTAGGCGCGCTGCAGCGGAAGATCGGCGGGGTCGAGTGTGGTCATGGTGGTCGGCGTTCGGCGGTTGGGGATCGGCGGATCGCCAGCGGGCGCATCCGGACGTCCAGTTTGCCATAGCGCAGAGCCGGCATGGTCCCGCTCGACCGTTCAGCCTCCGCCACAAGGGGGGCACCATCGGTTATCCTTGGCCTGCCCATCACGTCAGGAGAGAGGCCCCAATGAATCGCCGTGAGTTTTCGGTCGCCGCGCTCGCGGCGCTCGCCGCGTCGCCGCTGCCGTTTTCGCGTGCCGCGCACGCCCAGGGGATCGGCACGCTGAAGATGATGATCCCGGCCAATCCAGGAGGCGGCTGGGACCAGACCGGCCGCACGCTCGGCGCGGCGATGCAATCGGCCAAGGTCGTGCAGTCGGTGCAGTTCGAGAACAAGGGCGGCGCGGCCGGGACGATCGGGCTCACGCAGTTCGTCAACTCGGCCAAGGGCGACCCCAATGCGATGATCGTCGGCGGCATGGTGATGGTCGGCGGCATCATCCTGCAGAAGTCGCCGGTCGACCTGACGCTGGTCACGCCCCTCGCGCGGCTCACCAGCGAGTACGAGGTGGTCGTCGTCCCAGCGAGCTCGCCGTACAAGACGTTGGGCGAGCTGCTCGCCGCGTTCAAGGCGGACCCCGGCAAGATCTCCTGGCACGGCGGCTCGGCCGGCGGTACCGACCACATCCTCGCCGGCCTGATCGCCAGGGCGGTGGGCGTCGACCCGACCAAGGTCAACTACGTCGCGGCCAAGGGCGGCGGCGACCAGATCGCCAACATCGTGGGCGGCCATGTCTCCGCCGGCATCGCGGGCGTGGGCGAATTCGCCGAGCACGTGAAGGCCGGCCGCATGCGCGCATTGGCCGTCTCGGCGCCGGCGAAGCTCGAAGGCATTCCCTCGCTCAAGGAGCAGGGCGTGGACGTGGTGCTGGGCAACTGGCGCGGCGTGTTCGGCGCGCCCGGCATCACCGCCGCGCAGCGCGATGCGCTGATCGGCGCGGTGAAGACCGCGACCGAATCGGCGGCGTGGAAGGACGCCCTCGCGAGGCTCGGGTGGGAGTCCGTGTTCCTCGCCGGCGACCCGTTCAAGGCGTTCGTCGCCGAGGACACCAAGCGCGTCGCCGGCATCCTCGATTCCCTCGGGCTCAAGAAATAGGCAAATGCCGGCGCCGGCGGCCCGCGCGCAGCTCGTGCTCTCGCTCGCCGTCCTGGCGATCGGGATCGGCGCCGCTGCGATCGCCTTCTCGCTGCCCGAGACGTCCGGGTACGCGCGCGTCGGCCCGAACTTCATGCCCAAGGTCGTCTCGAGCGGGCTCGTCCTGCTCGGCGCGTGGCTGCTCGCCGAGCACTTCACCGGCGGCTGGCGCGAGGCGGTCGACGACGACCCGGAGGCGCGCGGCGAGCATCCGTTCGCGGCGGCGGCGTTCCTCTGGGTGAGCGGCGGATTGTTCCTGCAGATGGCGCTGATCCACACCGGCGGCTTCGTCGTGGCGGGGATGGCGCTCTACGCCTGCGTGGCCCGCGGCTTCGGCAGCGCGCGGCCGCTGCGCGATCTCGCGATCGGCCTGGTGCTGGGTCTCGGCGTGTTCCTGTTCTTCGTGCGCTTTCTCAACGTCAACCTGCCGGCCGGGTGGCTGCACCCGCTGCTCGGCAGCGCCGGACTGTGAGCGCCGCAAGGCGGCCGCGATGACCGAGACGCTGCACGCGCTCGCCGTCGGCTTCGGCGTCGCGCTGACGCCGATCAACCTGCTGTGGGGCTTCGTCGGCGTGACGCTCGGCACCGCGATCGGCGTGCTGCCCGGCGTGGGGCCGGCGCTCACCGTGGCCATGCTGCTGCCGCTCACGACCAAGATCGAGCCGACGGGCGCGCTCATCATGTTCGCCGGCATCTACTACGGCGCGATGTACGGCGGATCGACCACGACGATCCTGCTCAACACGCCCGGCGAGTCGGCGTCGATCGCCACCGCCCTCGAAGGCAACAAGATGGCCAAGCGCGGGCGCGCCGGCCCCGCGCTCGCCACCTCCGCCATCGGCTCGTTCGTCGCCGGCACCATCGCCACCGTGCTGCTCACGCTGCTCGCGCCGATCGTGGTCGAGGTCGCGCTCAAGTTCGGCCCCACCGAGTATTTCGCGCTGATGGTCTTCGCCTTCGTCACCGTGGCGGCGGTACTCGGCTCCTCGACGGTGCGCGGCCTGACGATGCTCTTCTTCGGCCTGCTCTTCGGACTCGTCGGCATCGACGACCAGACGGGCCAGATGCGCTACGCGTTCGGCGTGCCGGAACTGATGGACGGCATCGACGTCGTCGTGCTCGCCGTGGGGCTGTTCGCCGTGGGCGAGGCGCTCTACGTCGCCGCCTACCAGAGCCGGCTCCCGGAGACGATGGAGCAGGTCACGGGATCGCTGCGGATGTCGCGCGAGGACTGGCGGCGGTCGTGGCCCGCGTGGCTGCGCGCCACCGCCATCGGCTTCCCCTTCGGCACCATTCCCGCGGGCGGCGCCGAGATCCCGACGTTTCTCTCCTATGCGGTGGAGAAGAAGCTCACCAAATACCCCGAGGAATTCGGCCATGGCGCGATCGAAGGGGTGGCCGGGCCCGAGGCCGCGAACAACGCGTCGTCCACCGGGGTGCTGGTTCCGCTGCTGACGCTGGGCATCCCCACCTCGGCCACCGCGGCGATCCTGCTCGCCGCGTTCCAGAACTACGGGCTGCAGCCCGGCCCGCTGCTGTTCCAGACGCAGGCGGCGCTGGTCTGGGGGCTGATCGCCAGCATGTACATCGGCAACATCCTGCTGCTGATCCTCAACCTGCCGCTGATCGGGCTGTGGGTGCGGGTGCTGCGGATTCCCCAGCCGCTCCTCTACGCCGGCATCCTGGTGTTCGCCACGCTGGGCGCCTACAGCCTGCACCAGTCGGTGGTCGACCTCGCGACCCTCTACGTCTTCGGCCTGCTCGGCTTCCTGATGCGCCGCTTCGGGTTCCCGGTGGCGCCGGCGGTGATCGGCCTCATCCTCGGCCCGCTCGCGGAATCGCAGTTCCGCCGCGCGCTGGCGATCAGCCAGGGCGATCCCTCGGTGTTCCTGACGCACCCGATCTCGGCCACCCTGCTCGCCCTCGCCGTGGCGGTGACCCTGGGCCCGTGGATCTACAAGGTCGTCGGCGAGCGTCGCCGCTGACACCCGCGCTTGCCGGCAACCGCGCCCGGCATGAGCGCCGATGACGCGGCGATCCACGGCGCTTCGGCAATCCCAAAATCGCGGGACGCGAACGACGTACACTATGCTCCGCTGCGAAGACCGGGAAGTCGTGTGCCATGGCCAAATCGTCAACGAAAGATCGTCCCCACACCTGGCGCGTCGTCGCGCTGGTGGCGATGCTCGTCGCGGCGTGTCTCTGGGTCTCGTTCCAGTTCCTCGACCCGATCCCGCCGCGCGAGATCGTGCTGGCGTCGGGGCCCGCGTCGAGCCTCTACCACGAGCACGCGCTGCGCTACCAGGAGGACCTGAAGCGCCACGGCGTGCGCCTCGTCGAACGGATCACGGAGGGTTCCGGCGAGAACCTCAAGCTGCTCGGCGACCCTGCGTCCGGCGTCGACATCGCCTTCGTGCAGGGCGGCCAGGGGGGCAGCCCCGAAGCCGCGGGCGTCGAGATGCTGGCGAGCCTCTACTACCAGCCGTTGTGGATCTTCACGCGCCGGGGCGAGCGGATCGATTCGCTGGCGGCGCTCCAGGGCAAGACCGTGTCGACCGGGATGCCCGGCAGCGGAACAGCCGCGCTTGCGGTTCCGCTGCTCGAGGCCAACGGCGTCACGGCCGACAACGCGCGCCTGGTGAACACCCCGACCAACCTGGCCCACTCCGCGCTCCTGATCGGCCAGGTCGACGTCGCTCTGCTCGTCGGCGGCGCACGCACGCGGGCCGTCGCCTCGGCTCTCGCCGACCCGGCGATCGAGCTGGCGAGCCTCGCCCAGGCCGACGCATATCCGCAGCGCTATCGCTTCCTGACCCGGCGCACGCTGCATGCGGGTGCCGTCTCCTTCGCCCCGGTCCTGCCGCCGAAGGACGTGGCGCTGGTCGCGACCGAAACGATGCTCGCCGCCCGCGCCGGGTTGCACCCTGCCATCGTCAACCTGCTGCTCGAGACCATCCGCGACCAGCACGACGACCAGGGCTTCTTCGAGTCGCCCGGCGAATTTCCCAACGTCGAGCAGGTCGATCTTCCCGTCTCTCCCGATGCGCTGCGGCACAAGCGATTCGGGCCGAGCCTGCTCTACCGCTACCTGCCCTTCTGGGTGGCGACCACGGTCGAGTGGTTCGTCATCATCGCGGTGCCGCTGCTGGTGATCGTCGTGCCTTTCGTGCGCTTCCTGCCGGCGGTCATGGGCTGGCACGTCCGATCGCGCATCTACCGCTGGTACGGCGAGTTGAAGCTCCTCGAGCGCGACGTCGAGGTGCGCAAGGGCACGCTGCCGATCGAGAAGTGGCTCGGCGATCTCGACCGCATCGAGCGGGTGGCCGAGCAGATCCGCACGCCGGCGAGATTCGCGAGCGAGGCCTACACGCTGCGCGAGCACATCGCGCTGGTGCGCCGGACAGTGATGGCTCGGGCGGGCGCGGCGAAGACGTGATGCGCAAGCGAGGGCCGGCGAACTCCCGTACGTCCGGAGGCTCGCCCTTCAGCAGCAGCCGGCCCCGCGTACAGGTGCGATCACCCGCATGCGGGCATCGCGCCCTTGGGCGTAAACCGAATGCCTGTCCCCCGCGTTAGAGTTCATTCGATCCCCGTGACGGATGAACTGAATGCACGCTTCCTCGAGACGCGCTCGATCGCTCTGGCGCACGCTGGTTGCTGCGGCGATGCTGTTGCCCGCCGTGGCCTGGGCGCAACCCGCGTTCACGACGCGATCGGTCAACCTGCGCGCGGGGCCTGATCCCAGCTTTCCGCTCGTGGCATGGATGCCCGCCGGCACGCAGGTGAACGTGTTCGGATGCATCAACGGCTGGACGTGGTGCGACGTCCAGACCGGATTCAATCGGGGCTGGGTCTTCGCGCAGTTCCTGTCGATGCCGGTCCAGAATCAGCCGATCATCATCGGCAACGCCGGCGCATGGCTGGGGGTGCCGCTCGTTGCGTTTTCGGTTGGCCCGTATTGGGACCTCCACTACCGCAATCGCCCCTGGTGGGGCTACCGCAACCAATGGGTGAGTCGTCCGCCGCCGCCCGCGTGGGGGCCGCCGCAAGGTCCCAATTGGCGTCCGCCGCCAGGCCCCGGCTGGCGTCCGCCACCGCCGCCGCCCCGGCAGCCGATTGCGCAGCCGCGGCCGCCGTCAATCTCGCCACCTCCGGGCGGCGGGCGCCCTCCAGGGGGAGGCAATCAAGGGGGCGGACGCCCCCCGAGTGGAGGCAATCCGGGGGGTGGCCGCCCGCCGAGTGGAGGCAATCCAGGGGGTGGCGGCCCCTGGCATCGGTTCGACCGCCGGATGGCGGCTCTGGAGGTGGCCGTCCTCCCGGCGGCGGACGTCCTGCAAGCAACGGCACCACTACAGCGCCGAATTAGTCGCAGGGGCCGACTCAACCGCGACGTGCCGCCTCGATTGTGGCGATGTCGATCTTACTCATCTGCATCATCGCATCGAAGGCGCGCTTGGCGGCAGCAGGATCGGGATCGATGATCGCTTGCGTCAGGGCGATCGGCGTAATCTGCCAGGACAACCCCCACTTGTCCTTGCACCAGCCGCACGCGCTCTCTTCGCCGCCGTTGCCGACTATCGCGTTCCAGTAGCGATCCGTTTCGGCCTGGTCGGAGGTGGCGACCTGGAACGAGAACGCCATGGTGTGCTTGAACGCAGGTCCACCGTTGAGCCCGAGACACGGAATGCCCATGACAGTGAACTCGACGGTCAGGACGTCCCCTTGTTTTCCCGACGGAAAATCTCCCGGTGCGCGGTGCACCGCGCCGACGGACGAATCGGGAAAGGTCCTGGCGTAAAACCGCGCCGCGTCCTCGGCGTCGCGATCGTACCAAAGGCAAATCGTGTTCTTTGCTGGGGTCGCCATCTCAATCCTCCATCGAGATCAGTCGCGCGGGGGCGGAGTCAACGCTATGCCGGCGGACCAAGAGCATTGGCAGCGGCCGACTTCCGCTCGACTGGCGAGAAGATTGTACCGTCCCGGAGCTCTCCCTTCATGCTTCTCGCAGGAGAGAACGCCGCAAAGCAAAAGGCCCGGCCGGTTGGGCCGGGCTGAGTGCCGCTTCGTTTGGTTGCGGGGGTACGCAACAAGTTCTGGCAACACTGAGGACTCAAGGACTTGCAGGAGCGCCCGTCGTCCGACTGGGGAACCGGATGGCGCGAAGATCGCCATGCCCAAGGTGACTGGCGGATCCGACCCTGCGCCACGCAAGATGCATCGCGATGTTGCTCCGCATCTGAGACCACGGGCGGCGGCGCCCCCTTGATCAGGAAAACGTCACGCAGGGGCGACGGGTATCGCTCGCAAAGCCAAAATCGCCCACTGGTGATCATGGAGCAGATTGCAGACCCTCGAGGTCAACTGAAGTCGTTCGCCAAAGGGCCACGCACAGGGAAACCACGCGCCGCCGAAGTCGTCCGACGCCGCTCGCAGGATCCACGCCGGTTTGAGATTCGACCCGATCCAAGTCGGGCACGAACTGGGCCTCTGCTTCATGGCCGCTGCTGGACTTTCGGGGCCACGAGGAGAATGATAGTCGTATCGGAACGTCGACCGCCCTCTGCGGACGTCATGAACGCGCTGCGACGACTCCTGACCGCTGCGTTGCTCGCGGGCCCTCTGCAAGCCTCGGCCCAGGACGCGTATGTCGACCAGCGCCGGCGCCTCGTCGACCAGATCACCCTCGACACGCAGGCGACGTCGCCCGATACGGGAATCGACACGCTGCGCGATTCGGTGCTGCGCGCGATGCGTACCGTGCCGCGGCATCGCTTCGTGCCGCCGGCGCTGGCGGCCGAGGCGTACCGGGACCGGCCCCTGCCGATCGGACTCGGCCAGACGATCTCCCAGCCGTTCATCGTCGCGCTCATGACCGAGCTCCTCGATCCGCGTCCCGACGCGCGCGTACTCGAGATCGGCACGGGCTCGGGCTATCAGGCGGCGGTGCTCGCGGAGTGCGTGGCGAAGGTGTACACGATCGAGATCGTCACGCCGCTCGGTGCGCGCGCGCGCAAGGTGCTCGACGGGCTCGGCTACCGGAATGTCGAGGTGAAGATCGGCGACGGCTACAAGGGCTGGCCCGAGGCCGCGCCCTTCGACGCGATCATCGTGACGGCCGCGCCCGATCACATTCCCCAGCCGCTGGTCGAACAGCTCGCGCCGAGGGGCCGCATGGTGATTCCCGTCGGTTCGCGCGATGGCGTCCAGGATCTGCTCGTCATCACCAAGGACGACCAGGGCCACGCGGTCACCAAGCGCACGATCGCGGTGCGGTTCGTTCCGTTGACGCGGGAGCAATAGAGCGGATTCACTCTTCGCGGACGGCGACGAGGCGGATGGCGCGCCAGCGGGCGAGCAACATCGGTCTCGACGTCGCGACAGGCGGGCGCTGCTCCTCGGCGGCTTGGCGCTGCCGCTACGCCGCAGCGGCAGCCATCGGTCGTCCACCGCGCCCGATCGCAAGGGCGCAGAGCGCCGCGACGGCGCACATCGCGCCGGCAATCAGAAACGCGTTGGTGTACGCGCCGAAGATGTAGCGGATCGTGCCGCCGCCGAGCGCGGCGGAGCCGGCGCCGAGCTGGTGGCCGAGGAAGATCCAGCCGTAGAGGATGCCCGCGTCGCGCCGGCCGAACTTGTCGTTGATGATGCGCAGCGTCGGAGGCAGCGTCGCGATCCAGTCCAGCCCGTAGAAGATCGCGAACAGGCCGAGGCCCCACAGCGTCGCATCGGCGTACGGGAGGTAGAGCAGGGAGATGCCGCGCAGCCCGTAGATCCAGAAGAGTAGCCACCGGCTGTCGCAGCGGTCGGACAGCCACCCGGACAGCATGGCGCCGAAGAGGTTGCAGGTGCCCATGATGGCGAGCATCCCGGCGGCGCGGAATTCCGGCACGCCGACGTCCGAGCAGAAGGCGATGAAATGCGTCGCGACCAGGCCGCTCGTGCTCAAGCCGCAGATGAAGAAGGTGCCGAACAGCAGCCAGAAGTCACCGCTCGGTATCGCGCGCGCGAGAGCCCGCCCGGCGATGGCGATCGGGTTCCCGCTCGCCGTGGTCGCTGCGACCGGCTCCGCGGACGTGGCGCCGTACGCGTGCACGCCGATATCCTCGGGGCGCTCGACGAGGAGCCAAGCGAGCAGCGGGAACACGACGACCATCAGCGCCACGAGCGTCCAGGAGATCGCCTGCCAGCCGTAGGTACTCGCCATTGCCGCGAGCAGCGGCAGGAACAGCAGCTGGCCCATCGCGGTGCTCGACGAGAGAAACCCGATCGCCAGACCACGGTGCTTGGCGAACCAGCGATTGACGATGGTGGCGGCCAGCACGTTGGCGGTCATGCCGCAGCCGATGCCGACCATCAATCCCCAGGTCAGCATCAGGTGCCACGGCTGCGTCATCTGCGTGGACAGCCCGACACCGCAGGCGAGCAGGACCAGCGCCACGAGCACGGTGCGCCGGATGCCGAAGCGCAGCATCACGCCACCGCCGAACGGTCCCATCATTCCGAACAGGACCAGGTTCAGCGCGATCGCCGAGGAAACCGTCGCCCGGTCCCATCCGAACGCCTTTTCCAGCGGGAGGAGAAACACGCCGGGAGCGGAGCGCACGCCCGCGGTGCAGAGCAGCAGCGCGAAGACCAGTGCGACGATGACCCAGGCGTAATGCACGCGCGGCCGCAGCGCCCTCGCCAGCACGTTCATCGGAGCGCTCCCTTCGGGGGCAGCGCGGCACTGCGCCGGCGCGGGGGACTCACCCTCAGGTGAGCGATCTGCACGCGCGGCAGGGTGGGTCGTCTCGTCATCGCGAAGGCAGCCTCAAGGTTTCGCTCCGAATGCCGCATCACGATGGGCTTCCCGCCCGTCCAGCAGGGTCAACACCACCAGCGCCATGTCTCTTTCCCGCAGTGGAATGTAATACAGATTCCGATCGACCACGATGACCTCGGCGGCCTTGACCGGCTCGATCGATCCGGCCCACGGTCAGGTCGCCCCCGTACTCGCCCAGATTGCGGATTTCGTGGCACTTCGCCAGCACGCGCCATACGTCCGGTCGCAGACCCAGCGTGTCCGGCGGCAGCTGGAACACGAGGTAGCGATGACCCTATCGGTAGCCATGCCAGCGCAGCGCGGCGAGGCACAACGCATGCGCCGCGCTATAGGCAAGATCAAAACGGCTTTCCACCGCAAGCCCGGGCGTCCCGGCTTCCCGGAGTCGGGTGGTGCCGGACCGCAGCAGGCCGGCGAACTCCTTTGCGTCGGATCGTGACAGGCTGCCTATGGCATCGCGGAAGTTCGTCCGTGGCGCGTGTATACCAGTTGGGTAAGGTCGAATCCCTGCTTTGCGGCGGTATCCAGGGCTCTGTCCAGCTGATCACGGGGAAACTGCGGCGAACGGGACAGCACCCACAGATACTTTCGGTTTGGATTACCGACTACCGCCCATCGATACTCGTCATCGAGACCGATGACCCAATAGTCAGCGCGAAACGGCCAGAAGAACGATACTTTGAGTTGTCCGTTGCCCGCCCCGTCCACCGCCCAGGCCTTTCCAACTGCCTCGTCGAATCCGTTTTCGGTTCGGCAACGGTTGACGACTGCAATGTCGCCATCGGGACGTGCCTGGTACTCCGCCGTGGTGTCGCCGATGCATTGGCGCTGAAAGAACATCGGAAAGGCGGCGATCTCGTACCACTTACCCGTGTATCGGCTGAGATCGACGTGCGGCACGCTCTGTACCGGCAACGAATCAGCGGAGGCAACGGCACCGCAGAGCGCGAACATGCAAACGAGCAATCGAAACCGGTGAGCCAGAGTTGCATTCATTGGGACCCCGTGGAAAAACAGGTTGAGCCGGCCCGGCGGCCATCGGCTTGCCGGACCACGATGGAATGCGGATTCATCTCATACGGCCTCGAACATGAAGCTCGAATCCAGGGCCAGGGACCGCCCCCATGCGAGATGAAGTAGGTGGGCAGCGTATGGTTCTTCATCGCCCGCGGCCTAGGCAGCAAGCGTCGGGTAATCCGTATATCCCTTCGGTCCCGGCGTATAGAACGTGCTCATGTCGGGCGCATTGAGCGCAGCACCGGTCTTCCATCGCGCGACCAGATCCGGATTGGCCAGGAACGGGCGCCCGAAGGCAACCAGATCGCATCTGCCCGCTTCCAGATCGCTTTCGGCACGCACCGCGTCATAGCCGCCGGAAAGGATCAGCGCACGCTTGAACACGCTGCGGAAGGTTGCTTTCATCGACGCCGGAACGGGCGGCGCACCAATCGATGAGTGATCGACCAGGTGAACGTAAACCAATCCGGCGGCGTTGAGTTCACCTGCCAGGTAGGTGTAGTCGGCGTCCATCGTCGTGTAAGCAGGCATGTCGTTGAACGCTCCGAATGGGGAGAGCCGTATGCCGACCCTGTCATTGCCGATGGCCTCGATCACCGCCATGGTGACTTCGAGCACGAAGCGAGCGCGGTTCTCGATCGAGCCACCGTAGCGATCCGTCCGCCGGTTCGAGGTCGGACGGAAGAATTGCTCAAGCAGATAGCCATTGGCGCCGTGCAGCTCGACACCGTCGAAGCCCGCCGCCACCGCGTTCGCCGCCGCCTGCGCATATTCCGTGATGGTGGACTTGATGTCCAGTTCGGTCATGGCCAGCGGGGTCGCATTCGGCTGCATACCGTTGGCGTCGGTGTACATCTCCCCGGCGGCGGCCACCGCCGACGGAGCCAATATGCGTGCGCCGGCAGGCAGATTGAGCGGATGAGCGACGCGCCCGCAGTGCATCAGCTGAACGAAGATCTTTGCCCCAAGCGGATGAACCGCTGCGGTGACGCGCTTCCAACCCGCAACCTGTTCCGCAGAGTAAATGCCCGGGATGCGTGCATAGCCCAGTCCGTTCGGCGACGGCGACGTTCCTTCGGTGATGATCAATCCCGCTGACGCGTGCTGCGCATAGTATTGAGCCATAAGCGCGTTGGGGATATTGCCGATCGCGCGACTGCGCGTCAGCGGTGCCATGACCAGGCGATTCTGCAGTGCGAATGGTCCCAGCGTGGTACTCGAAAATAGCAACGACATAACCGCTCCTTCATCAAATGGATTCGATCGGCTGGAAATTTCAGTCGGGTGAATTCGACCGACAGCCAAGCGTCTCCGTACTGTTTCGCAATAGGAAGACGCCATGATTTCAGCGTAGCCGTTGCGCTCATCTCGCTCTGTTCGGTAGTGCACGTAGGGGGCGTGCGCCTGGTGCAAACCGCCAGATCCACGCCAGGAATTCGCGTCCGGTGAAGGTGCTCCGTTCGTGACCCGGAATGCCTACACCACGCCTACACCGAAGTCCGGAAACCTAAACAAAGACGGCCTGCCCGAAGGCAAGCCGTTGATGTGTTTGGTTGCGGGGGTGCGCAACTGGTCTTAGCAATACCGCGCAATCAAGCACTTGACGCACTGGTCTCGGGTCTTCGGGGAACGGATCGCGGGCTCCATCAGTTGTTATCGCAAAGGTGCGTGGTCAGGCGAGGCGGCCTTGGCCGGCACGGTCCAACCCGATGGGGCGGTCAAAGCGGCAACGCTTGAGCCGATGCAAGGTTGGGCCCCACGGGTGGTCGAGGGCCTATTCTGTTGAAAAACCCGAAAATGCACTGACCTCGAATTCTTGCCAAACTGCGTCGGAGTGGGCAATGCAATCGAAACGTCGTCGGCGCGATTGCTACGAGGCTCTGGGTCGTACGCAATAGGCGATCAGATGGTCCCCCACGTCCGACAAAACGCGACGCCTGTATGGGCCTGAAATTCTGCGACGTGCTTCGGGAAAAGGGTTTTTCAACAGAATAGGCCGAATTCCGACTATCAGAATCGTCGGCTATGGAAAACTCGACTGTCCAAACGGCGAGGTAGCGCTCAAAAAAGTCGAATAGAAGTTGCGGCCGTTGGGGCCCTCCCCGGACGGCTGGTTGGGGTCGATGGCGTTAGTTCAATCCTCGGCGGTGAACGGCGGCTCGACATTCCTCAGCGGGCGCTCGAATCGGCACGTTGGGCGTCCCTGACCGGTCATTCCCGGTCGCTGCGCAGCCGCACCTGATCGCCGTCATTGGTCGGTGAGGACTCAGAGGTGGCATATGGACACTTGAAATTCCGCTACGGATCGACTTGAGCCGGTTGGCCTGCACGCGATTGTCGCGCAGTGTCGTTGATGACGGTCAATACGGCGCGTGGGCGCCGCGTGGATGATGATCTGATTCCATCCTCGTACGGGCCCTTCGTCGGCCGGCGGAGAATCGGCCCGCACGCTCAGAGAAGGAGCGTGCTATGCGAACCTTGTCTCGCTACCTCGGTGGCTCGTTGATCGGCGCCATCCTGTCTTGTAGCGCGCAAGCAGCACCCTTCGCCTACATAGCCAACGCGGGCGCCGGACATTTTGGGGAACCCGGCGTCGTCTCGGTTGTCGACACCGCGAGCTACACGGTAGTCGCCACGGTCGAAGTCGGCCTCGGGCCTTTTGGTGTCTGCGTAAACGCGACCGGCGAGCGCGTTTACGTCTCGAACAGTCTTTCCGACAGCATTTCAATCATCGACACGGCGACCAATGCGGTGGTGCGCACAATTTCTGTCGGAGCGAATCCGACCGGTGTCGCCGCAACTGCTGCCGGAGAGCGGGTATTCGTGTCGAACTCCGGCTCGGGCAATGTTTCCGTCATCGACACGATGACCGGCGAGACAGTGACCAAGGTGACGGTCGGCCGGACGCCCGGCGGTATTGCGATGAGCCCGACCGGGGAGCGCGCTTACGTTGCCAATTACGATTCGAATACGATTTCGGTGATCGACACGGCAACGTATGCGGTTGTTGCAACCATTGGGGTGGCCCGGTTCCCCTTCGGTATCGCCGTCAAACCCGATGGCACACGCCTTTACGTGACCAATGGGGGTTCGAACAGCATCGGCGTGATTGACGCGGGGACCTATGCGGTTATCGGTACCGTCGCCGTCGGTTCGAGCCCTACAGGTGTTGCCGCAAATCCCGCCGGCACCCGTATCTACGTTGCAAATATGGACTCCGACAGCGTTTCGGTGATCGACACCGCGACCAACCGGGTCGTGACCACGGTGGGCGTTGGTGCGATGCCTACCGGTATCGCCGTGACTCCTTCAGGAACGCGTGTCTACGTTGCCAACAATGATTCCAGCGACGTCTCGGTCATTGATACGACGAGCAATCAGGTGATAGCCACCGTGACCGTGGGCGAATTGCCCATTGCCTTGGGGCTGTTCATCGGCCCTGACGTCACACTAGTGAAACCGCCCAACTATCAGGGCCTGTGGTGGAAATCCCCGGCCGGCTCGGAATCTGGTTGGGGAATCAATTTCGCCCACCAGGGCGACGTAATCTTCGCCACCTGGTTCACCTATGGTTCCGACAACCAACCGCAGTGGTTCACCATCCGTGCGGAACAGTCCGGGACCAACGTCTATTCGGGACCGGTCTCGGGCTTCACCGGCCCGCCGTTCAACTCGGTGCCGTTCCCGGCAAACGCCAACGTCAAGACCTCGGTCGGGACGGCGGCAATCACATTCGCCGCGGATGGCAGGAGCGCGACGTTCAACTACACGGTGAATGGCATCACGCAGACTAAGCAGATCGTCCCGCAGCAGTTCACACCTGGCGTTCCGCTGCCGACGTGCGTTTGGGGCGCGCAGCCCGACCTGACGCTGGCGACCAATTACCAGGATCTCTGGTGGGTCACGAACGGTGACGAGTCGGGCTGGGGCATCAACTTCACCCACCAGGGCAGCATCATCTTCGCGACCTGGTTCACCTACGATGTGAACGGCAAGGCGTGGTGGCTGTTCAGCGTAGCGAGGGAGACCGCCGTACCGAAGGTCTACGCCGGTGAAGTTAAGACCGCCACCGGGCCGCCATTCAATGCTGATCCATTCGACCCGAACGCTGTTGTCCGGAATACCGTCGGCAATGCGACGATCACCGTCATCGACGGCAATCACGCCACCTTCGACTACGCGGTCAACGGCGTCACGCAGACGAAGCACCTCACGCGCCAGGTGTTCGCGCCGCCTGGCACCGTGTGCCAATGAAGTAGACATTCGGACCGGAGCGGCGCCACCCGAACGTCTGCTGTCTAAAGAGGCGGGGGACTGCTGTGGGTCGACTGCTGGCATTGGACCGATTCCACCGAGTGGCCGCTGCTCAGCGTACTGCGGTCACCCGGGGGTGAAGGTCGGGCATCGGCTGTAGAGCCGTCGCTCATCGGCAGCGGACGGACGACAGGGTACAGCCACATCCCTCGGTCGCACTCTGTTCCCAATTCGTTACAAAGCAGACGCATACCGTCAATGGTCAACAAGATGCATTGCCTTACATGCGTCAACGTTGACTAGCTCAGGCCGCGCACCGGCGATGGAATTGTCGGAAGACAGCGCATCCAGCGACAGTCTTTGGCGCGATACAATCCGATGCGGGACCCTAAGATCACCCCATCCCGTGGGGCATCAAGGACAAATTTTGGAGACGAACATGAAAGCAGTATTGATGCTTGCGTTGATTTTCGTTGCTTCAGGCGCCTCGGCGGCGGATTGCGTCAAGAACGCACGCGGTAAGACCATTTGCAGCAATGGCGAAAAGGCCGTTGCGGTCAACCCCAATACAGGTACCGTTACTACGGCCGAAAAGAATGCGGGTGGTGTAACGACCATGCAAAACAGCAATGGCACGAAAGCGGCCGTGAACCCAAAGACGGGAAATGTCGCGGTGGCGCAAACGAATCAGAACGGCGTGACCACCACCAAGACGGCGAGGGGCGGGCAAGCAAAGACCAAGAATGGCATGGGCGTTGCCACGGGCCCCAATGGAACGACATGTGCCAAGGGCGTAAACAATGCGGGCTGCACGAAGCAGTAGTATTCATCCAAGGATTTCGCCGCGGAAGGATTGCGGCGATTACGGCGGTACGTAAATTTTCGAGTTCGGCCAGTACCGGCCGCCCGCAGCGGTGTCCGTGAGTGGCCGCTCGTGCCGATTGCGGTAGTTCAAGCCGCGCCGCGATGCTGGATCGGCCTTACGCCAAGCGCGGCGCCCGCGGGCGCCGGATTCTCGCCTCAGGACCCGGAAGCGCCGAAGTCCTTGCGCTCGAGCACGCGCGACACGGCGTAGCCGATTACCAATCCCCAGAACGGCGCCCCCACGTTGAAGATCGGCACGTCGGCCACCGTGATGAGGAACGTGACGAGCGCACCGAGCGTGAAGTGTTCGCGGAAAGACACATTGAACGCCGTCTGGAGCACGCGCAGCATGGCGAGGCCGGCGAGCGTGCCGACGAACGCGGGCGGAGTCGCGAGCATCAGTCGGGTGAACACGGGCGCGAACAGGCCGAATGCCAATGCGAGCACGCCCACGGCGAGGCCGGCAGCGTAGTGCCGCTGCCGCTCGCCCGAACCTGAGATAATCGCGTTGACGGGGCCGGTAAGGCAGGTCGAGACCGTACCGACCAGCGCGGCAAGCATCGAGCCCGCGCCGCAGGCCACGGTGATCGCGTTGACCGGCGGCTCGTGCTTGGCAGCGGTGAGCACCGCGATCCCTTGGCCGTTTTGCACCACGAGCACCGTGATCGCGAGCGGGATGACGAGTTCCACCATTGCGCGCCACGAGAACACGGGCACGTACAGGTTGGGATGGGCGAGCGCCTGCAGTGGCCAGCCGTGCGGATGGAACTCGCCGAGGAGGGTAATCGCCGCCGCGCCGACCAAGAGCGCGCCGATCAGCGGCGGCAGTCGGCGCGACAATCCAGCCGAGGCACTTAGCGCGAGGAAGGCGACGATCATCGGCGCTGCGACCCAGACGTCGTCGCGCACCGCGTACACCAGCCCCAGGCCGAAGCGCAGGAACACGCCCGCCACCATCCCCATCACGATCGGCATCGGCACGGCCTGCATTGCGCGCCGTACCCAGCCCGAGAGGCCCAGCACCAGCATGAGCAGACCGGTGGCGAGGAAGGCGCCGATGACCTCGGCCCAGCTCAGGTGGCCGAGCGCCTCACCAACCAGCACCGTACCCGGTATCGTCCAGAAGAAGACGAGCGGCTGCCGGTACAGCGTGCAAAACAGCAAGGTAATCAGCCCGTTGAGGAAGAACGAGCCGAAGATCCACGACGACAGATCGGACTCGCTCAGCCCACCACGCGTGCCGACGGCGAGGATGATTGCGACCGGCCCCGAGGCGGCGAAGATGAAGGCGATGACCGCGTTAGCGAGGTAGAGCCCGCCCGAATCGGCGACGATCTGGCGCAGGCTGGGGAGCGGCCTTTGGGCGGACTCCATGGGCATCACGGGCTCCGACAGCACGACGAGCGGAAGATTGTGCCGGAATCACACTCGGCCGTGGGGTGCGCCGTTCCGTAGGAACCCGCTCGCCGGGAGTACCGGGATGATCTTCAGCTCGCGCCACTGTTCGGGCAGCGCCGCATGTATGTGGTCTCTTGATGTCGGCTTAGGCGCCAGCGAGCGTCGGCTCTGCGAAGCGCCGGCGGACTCGTTTGGGTCGTCCACGGTCGAATGAGACGCGGCGCTGAACGGCTGGTCTACGATTCCGCAGGAGCCACTCGGCCCTATTGCTTCGATGCCGGCGACCGGCCAGGAGCCGACGTTGCGCAATGTCCCCGACACCGGTCGTTCAACGGTTCTACCATCCCGTTCCGACACTCGCGAGCGAGGCGAGTGATACATTGCGCAGCTGGGGCCGGTTTAATACCCTGGCGCAGGGAGCAACGCCCCAGGGAGGGGTTACATGGCGCGGGACCATCGACGACTGGCGGCAATCGTCTCGCTCGATGTGGCCGGCTATTCGCGCCTCATGGGCGTGGACGACAGCGGCACGCTGGCGGCGCTGAAAGGTCACCGCCGGGAGCTTATCGACCTCAAGATCGCGGAACATGACGGCCGCATCGTCAAGACGACCGGCGACGGCCTGCTGCTGGAATTTTCGAGCGTCGTCGATGCGGTGCGCTGCGCGGTCGACGTGCAGCGGGGCATGGCCGAGCGCAACGCGGGGGTCGCCCCCGACAAGCGGCTCGACTTTCGCATCGGCATCAACCTCGGCGACATCATCAGCGACGGGGATGACATCTTCGGTGATGGCGTCAATGTCGCTGCACGCCTGGAAGCGCTGGCAGATCCCGGCGGGATCTGCGTGAGCCGAGTCGTGCGCGATCAGGTGCTCGACAAGTTGAGCTTTGCCTTCGAGGATCTCGGCGCTCAGGAAGTCAAGAACATTGCCCGGCCGGTCGAGGTATACCGGGTGAACCTTGGGAGCGAGGTGTTAGAAGCACCAAGCAAGGGCCGCAGGCGCTGGCAGCGGCTGCCTCGATCTTCCGCGTCACGGTGGGCCGCTGCAGGCGTTCTCGCGCTCGGTCTCGCGGGAATCGCCTTATGGACCGTGTTCCAATTCTGGAAGGCTGCGCCAGCGCCTGCACTGCCTCCGATGTCGGTCGCGATCATGCCTTTCGTCGCGCCGCCTGGCGACGCTGACGCATCGCGGTTTGCCGATGCGTTGGCACGCGATCTCGTGACGCGCCTCGGCCGCGCGGAGGGCAGAGCGGGACGCGTGCGCGTGGTCTCGGGCCTCTCTGTTACGACGAGTGGCAATGGCGCTGCCGGTGCGCGCGAAATGGGGCGCATGCTCAACGTCCGCTACGTGGTGGAAGGCGACGTGCTCCGTGGCGGCGATAGCAATATCGTGAATCTGCGGCTCGTCGACACCACCACCGGTGGTCAAGTCTGGTCCGAGCGGGATGCCCTGCAGGACTCCGATCTCACCACCGAGTCATCGGCCAGCCTCCATAACTTGAGCAATCGGCTGCGCTCTGCGATCGTCAGCACTGAAATCCGGCGCGTCGAGGCCCTGCCGGTGTCGGCGCTGAGCGCGAGGGAGCTCGTCCTGCGTGCTAATGCAACGACGACCAAGAACCCGTCGCTTGCCGAGCTAATCCAGGCGCGCAAGCTCGTTGACAAGGCACTGCGTCTAGAACCTGACCACGAGCCCGCGTTGATTGCCGGAGCGATCATTACGGAGTACGAAACGAACGTCGATCCTACTCCGGACCACGATCGCATCGTGCGAGACATGGACGAGTTTACTGGCCGAGCCATCCGCCTTGAACCGAGTGACCCGGGTGCGTGGCACATGCGCACTATCGCGCTCGTTGAGCTCGGGCGATGGGATGCGGCGCTCCAAGCCAACGACATGAGGATCAAGCTCGCTCCCGATGATCCCAACAGCTACGTCGCCCGAGCTTGGGTCATGAACAAGACGGGACGGCCCGACGACGCCTTGAAGCTCATCGATCGCGCGCTTGCCATGAACCCGCCCGACCTTGGATATGCCTTGGTGAACGCGTGCGAAGCGCACCTGCTGGCAGGGCAAGCTCCGCAGGCGATCGCAACGTGTGAGAGGGCCACCGGGCTCTGGACCGAGTGGTTGGTGCATGCGTTCCTCGCGGCCGCCTATGCCAACAACGGCGATACGGAGAAGGCAGCGGCCGCGAAGGCCGAAGTGCTTCGGACCGTGCCCGGGTTCACGATCTCCCAACTGCGCGCAAGGCGTCATTCGGATCACCCGGAGTACGTGAAGCTGGCGGAAAAGTACTGGTACGCGGGGTTGCGCAAGGCCGGTTTCCCTGAAAAATAGTCCGGGCCAAACGCGGCCGTGATGGGTCTGGTATTGGCCGGTGAACGGAGTCATCGAGCGTCCGCTTCTCTATTGCGCATTTCGGTGATCGTGACCGCCGAGTCCGGGATCGTGACCGCTGGGGCCCCTTGGGGCGGGTTGCGCGGTTCTCAGTATAGATTTGGCGGTCAGGATTCGGGTGGGTGGTCTCCTTTTTCGTCGATTTTGTCGTCGGCTTCCCGGGGCCTGAGCGACTCGCCCTTCAGATTGAGCCGATGCGCCCGGGAGAGCAGTCGATCGAGGATTGCATCGGCGATCGTGGGATCGCCCAGCCATCCGTGCCAGTGGTCGACGGGCAACTGGGTGGTGACGATGGTGGCGCGGGAGCGGGTGCCGGCGCGATCGTCGATGATCTCGAGCAGGTCGGCGCGCACCGCGGGCTCGAGCGGGGCGAGTGCCCAGTCGTCCAGGATCAGCACTTCGGTGCGCGCGAGCCCGGCCAGCCAGGTGGTGAAGCTGCCCTTGCCGTGCAGGATGCGCAATTCCTCGGCCAGCCGCGGCACGCGCAGGTACAGCGCGGAGTGGCTGCGCCGACAGGCATGTTGCGCCAGCGCGCACGCGAGCCAACTCTTGCCGGACCCGGTGGGGCCGATGATCACGATGGTTGAACCTTGCTCGACCCAGCGCGACAGCGCGAGGCTGGTGAACGCCGCGCGGGTCAGTCCGCGCTTGGCCGTGGACTTCACATCTTCGATGCACGCCTGCGGGTATTTGAGCCGGGCTCGCTTGAGCAGCGCCGCCACGCGTTTGTCGGTGCGGTGATGCGTCTCGCGATCGACGATCAGCGCGAGCCGTTCCTCGAAGGCGAGCGCGCTGCAGGCACTGTTGGTGAGTTGTTCCTCGACGGCGGCGGCCATGCCGGCCAGCCGCAGTTCGCGCAGGCGCAGGAGAGTGTCTTGCAACAGCATGGGTCGTCTCCTCGCTCAGTGGTAGTAGCCGGGGCCGCGCACGTTGTCGTGCTCGGGGCTGACCCAGCGCGAGGAACTCGCGGGCTCCAGCCGGTCGCGGCCATTGGCGAGGATCTCCCGAACGTGCCGGTAGTAGATCGCGTTCAGGTCGATGGCCAGGCCACAGGCTGCTTCCAGCCGCGCGGGGCCATAGCGCTTGGCCAGACTGAGCAGCCCCAGGCAGCCGCGGTAGCCGTGCTCGGGGTGACGATGTCGCTGCAGCATCGTCGCCACGAACGCTCCGGTGTGCGCGCCGATGCGCTGACCCCATTGGATCAGCCGCTCGGGCGTCCACTCCTTGTGCGCCCGGTGGGCAGCGGGCATGTGATCGTCGCGCGTGCTGTAGCCGCCGCGGCGGTCGCTGCGCGGATGCGCCGCGATGCGCTCGCCCCGGTGCAGCAGTTCGACCAGCCCGTCGCTCACGCGCGCTTCCATCTTCAGGCCCACCAGGGTGTGCGGCACGCTGTAGCGATGGCCGTCGATCTCGACGTGGTAGTCGATGTGGACCGTCACCGTGCGGAACGTCGCCCACGTCCAGGGCGAGGCCGGCAACGCGCGCAGCGCGGGCGAGTCGATCGTGGCGAACAGGCTGGCGCGCGAGGCGTCGATCTTCTGGAAGCGCCGCTCGTTGAGCATGGGCAGCAGCGCGGCGACCGCGGCGTCGGCCGCGGCCACGTCGGCCAACGGCGTATGGCGCAGACGCGCCAGAATCCAGCGCTCCACCACCTGCACTGCCGATTCGACCTTGGCCTTGTCCTGTGGCGAGTAAGGTCGCGCCGGCAGGATCGAGACATCGTAATGCCGGGCGAAGTCCAGCGCCGTGTCGTTGGCCCGTGGCTCATAGCGGTTCGGGTCGGCAATCAGAGCGCGGGCGTTGTCGGGCACGATCAGTTGCGGCACGCCGCCGATGAAGCGCAGCGCCCGGCCGATGGCGCCACAACCACGAGCGCATCGACTGATCCGCCGTCACGCAGGCGAACGTGTAGCTCGATGCCCCCAGGGCCGCCACGAACACCTGGCCACGCGTGCCGTCGGTCAGCGCCAGGGTGGGGCCGGCGTAGTCCACGAACAGCTTCTCGCCGGCGCGGTGCTGCTGGCGCATCGACCGGCGCAGCGTCTTGGCGTAGCGCTTGTAGTGCTCACAGAACTGGGTCAGTCCCCAGGTGCGCTGGCCTTCGTACTCGGCGCGGTACTCCTGCCAGAGCAGCGTCAGCGTCATGCCCTTGCGGCGCAGCTCCAGGTGCACCCGGCCGAAGTCGGGCTCGACGATCCGAGCCTCTTCCGGATTCCTACCGAGCAGCCGGCGCTCGAGTTCGGCCTCGCTCAGACCGGCGATGGTGTCCCAAGTCAGGCCACCGGCCGCGGCCAGCGACACATACTTGGCGACTACGCCCTTGGAAATCGACAGGCTGCGGGCGATCGCCTCATGCGACAGCCCGCCGTGCAGCTTCAACCTCAATACGTCCTTGATCATGCGTATGTCCATCGCTGGCGGGGGCATCGTCGCTCCGGCAAAAATGCCCGAAGCCTAACCCCCGCGGTTGGTTCATACGCAACCCGTAACCCCCTCGGAAACCCCGTCGGTCACGATCCCGGACCGGCCGGTCACGATCCCGAAATCGCCGGTCACGATCCCGGACCGACCGGTCACGATCGTCCGGAATACGCATCTATCGCACGGCCGGCTGCAACGGGTCGTTCAGAGTCAACTAGGCCCCGGCGCTGGACGGCAGCACGACGATCCGCAGCAGCCGTTCACACCTCGACGGCTGCCCTGCCTTGTACAGCGGCCGCTCAACGGAACCGGCTCAACTGCGCCTGTCGGCCATAACCGGCCGGCCAGCGTTAACGCCCAAGTTGCTCAGAAGCGGTCATCGCGGCGGGCCGCTGATTACCATGATCAACCCAGTAGTGTCCCAACGTTCTCAGGACATGCGGCTGTAAGTTTATGATTGATTGGACGAACCGAGCAATTGGGTCTGGTCTCGATTTGAACGTCGAGGCGCAGACTCGGAGCCTTTTGCGGACTTCCGCCCAAGGTTCCCATGCATCAAGGCATGCTCGTGTTTGCGCAGGTCATGGCCCATCTGCCGCTGTCGACGTTCCGACGCTGCGTGTCCGCGCATCGTGGCGAACACAAGGTGCAGGATTTCTCCTGCCTCGATCAGTTCTTCGCGATGGCCTTTGCCCAGTTGACCGGGCGCGAGTCGTTGCGCGATATCGAAGTCAACTTGCGGGCCCAGTCGGCGCGGCTCTATCACATGGGCTTTCGCTGCAAGACCATTTCGCGCAACACGCTCGCCAACGCGAACGCGACGCGGCCTTGGCAGATGTATGCCGACCTCGCGCAGCACCTGATTGGTATCGCCAGGCCGCTGTACGCCGGGGAACCGTTGGCCGTAGATCTCGATGCGACGGTCTATGCCTTCGATGCCACCACCATCGACCTGTGTCTGTCGGTCTATCCGTGGGCGCCGTTTCGTTCGACCAAGGCGGCCATCAAGCTGCATACCCTGCTGGACTTGCGCGGCGCAATCCCGAGTTTCATTCACATCACCGACGGCAAGACCCACGAGGTCAATATCCTGGACGACCTTTGCATCGAGCCGGGCGCGTATTACCTGCTCGATCGCGGGTATCTTGGACTTCAGCCGATTGTTCGACATTCATCAGGCCCAGGCTTTCTTCGTCACCCGCGGCAAGAGCAACACCAAGTTCAAACGGCGATACTCGCATCCCGTCGATCGTATCAACACCAACGTGCTGTGCGATCAGACCGGAGTGCTGACGGTTTTCTATTCGAACAAGGACTATCCGACTCCCCTGCGCCGGGTCGTAGTTCGGGACCAGACCGGCAAACGCATTACCTTCCTGACCAACAACTTCGCATTGCCGCCCGCACTGATCGCCCAGTTGTACCGGCAGCGCTGGCAGGTCGAGTTGTTCTTCAAATGGATCAAGCAGCATCTGCGGATCAAAGCATTTCTTGGAACCAGCGAGAACGCCGTGAAGACGCAAATCTGGATCGCGGTCTGCACCTAGGTGCTGATCGCCATCGTCAAAAAACGGCTCAAGCTGCCGCATAGTCTCTACGAGATCCTACAAATCCTGACCTTGGCCATGTTCGAAACTACGCCCATAAATCAATTGCTTCCAATCACATCGACCGATTCAGAGTCGCCACAACCGCCAGTTCAGGGCGTTCTCCTCTGAGAAACGTTGGGACACTACTGTGATCAACCCATACATCGGCCACGCCGTTTGCTGCTATCGTGACGGTGTTTTTTCCATCGTTTAGGCAAGCTATTTTGTGTTGGGCGTCTCGTGCCGGGGAGTGGCGATGAAGCTGAAGCATCTGCATCTCAACGTCCGCGATCGACCAGCGTCCGAAGCGTTCTATGCAACATGGCTAGGCATGGCCGTGGCACGTCGAGAGGAGCGCATGACGTTCTTGACCGACGAAGACGGGTTCGAGCTTGATCTCATGCACGACGATCAACCCGGGCCAATGCCCTCATGGTTCCACTTTGGGTATCGGCTGCCGTCTGCGGAGGCCGTGGTCGAACTTCACCGAAGGATGAGCGAGTTCGGTCTTGCGATACGCAGACCTCTAGCCCAGGATCATTCGGCAGCCCTCTTTCGCTGCGCCGACCCCGATGGGTACGCGATCGAGATTTATTGGGAAGCGCCACATGCGCCACTCGAATAGGCGCCAACCAGTGTGCCGCATTCCGCGGCAGACGCCCAACCCAGCGGTCAACGCGGACGCCCACCGGCGGGCCTTCGGCCGGGCCGGGGTCGCCGGCGAACTTACTCGTTGGGCGGCGGCGGTGGTATTCGTATTTGCCGGAAACGGGGTATGACCATGAATGAACTACCGACGATCGATCCTTCCTTGCGTGCTCGCGAGGGAACGATTGACTTCCGTGGATACCGAATCTGGTACGGCAGCATAGGTGAAGGAGAGGAAGTTGCAGGAAAGCTGCCACTACTCTGCCTGCATGGCGGGCCGGGCGCCGGCCACGACTACCTCGAATCTCTCGGGGCGATGGCCAAGCGCGGGCGGCGAGTTATTTTCTACGACCAGCTCGGGTGCGGGAATTCGGACCAACCGGACGATCCGTCGTTGTGGAAGGTGCCGCTGTTTGTCGAAGAAGTTGGTGTCATCCGCTACGCCCTCGGTCTGGATCGACTGCATTTGCTGGGCCAGTCCTGGGGCGGGATGCTCGCAATGGAGTACGCCTTGACGCAGCCGGTCGGCGTGGCCACGCTCACTATTGCCTCGTCCCCGGCCAGCATGATCCAGTGGGTGGCCGAGGCAAACCGCCTGCGGGCGAGTTTGCCGAGGGACGTGCAGGCAACGTTGCAACGCCACGAGGCCGCTGGGACGACCAACTCCAGTGAGTATCAGTCCGCGATGATGGATTTCTACCGCCGCCACGTCATCCGCGTGGACCCAATGCCAGACGCGGTCGCCCGCACGTTCGCCAAGCTGGAGCGCAACCCGCAGGTGTACCAGACGATGAATGGCCCGAGCGAGTTCCATGTCGTCGGCAACCTGAAGAACTGGGACATCGTGGCCCGACTTCCGGAGATCCAGACTCCGACGCTGGTGACCTCGGGTCGATTCGACGAGGCCACCCTGCTGATTGCCGAGACGGTTCACCGGGGTATCCCCGGCTCGGAATGGGTGATCTTCGAGAACAGTTCGCACATGGCCCACGTCGAGGAGGCCGACCGCTACATGACGGTACTCGACGAATTCCTCTGTCGCCACGACCTTGGCTAACGATGTTCGCGGCGCCGCCCAACCTGTCGTTCCAGCGAACCGCCCTTCGGCGGCCGCTGAACTTGATCGCTTAGCGCATCTCCATATCACGAAGTTGTATTCGATTTCTTGCGCACAGGATAGCGAGATGCCCTACGCCGCCGTCAACAGGCTGAACATGTACTACGAGGTCCACGGTGAGGGTCCGCCGCTACTGCTGCTACATGGGGGGACCGGTTCGATCCCCACCAAGTGGATTCCGCACTTCTCGGGTCAGTTCCGGGTGATCGCGATGGAGCAGATGGGACACGGGCGCACCGCCGACGTTATCGATCGTCCGTTCCACTTCCATGACATGGCGGAAGACACAGTCGAGCTGATGCGCCAGCTCCGGATCGAGAGCGCCGTCGTCGTTGGCTATAGCGACGGAGGGATCATCGGCATCGACATGGCGATTCATCACCCCGAGCGGGTGACGAAGCTCGCCGTCACCGGGGCGAATTGCAGGGCGGATGGCTACACCGCGGAGAACCTGGAGTGGGCGCGTACCTTCAAGCCCGCCGACCTGCCCGTATCCGACGCCTACGCCCGCATGTCTCCCGACGGCCCCGACCATTGGCCCATCGTACTCGGACGCCTGCAGCGCATGTGGCCCGTCGAACCAAGCTTCACCCGTGAGGAGATGCAAAGCATCAAAGCGCCAACCCTCATCATCATCGGCGACGGCGACATCGTCACGCCGGAGCATGCTGTCGAGATGTTCAGAACAATCCCCAATGCGCAACTATGTGTGGTTCCGCATGCCGGCCACGGCGTAATGCCGAAGGAGGCGATCCTTGCGTTTCTCAACGAAGTCCCCACGGGAGCGAAGTAACGGTGCAAGCAAATGCGATTAGGGCAGGTATCAGGTCCGTCCGACTGGCGTCGGCGGTGCCCCTGTGTTCTGTGCCCTGAACGTCGGCTTCCATCGAATTCAAAGTCCGCTTCGGGCTTCACCCGACGACAGCAACGGGTCGACTACAGCCGCCCGATCCCCTGCGTTGACCGACGGCTCGAGCATCCGCAGCGGCCGCACGGATGGGCACGGTGGAAGTTTCTGACCAGCCAATTGCGGTCCAACATTCGTGTGCCGGTTCTCTCCAGGAACCGGACATCGCGTTTGGCGCCGCATCGGTGAGTGAGGACAGACGCGTTAGCACCGTTCGTCGGAAGAGGAACAGGGCTCGGGCGGACTCGTCCGTCCGGGCTTTCCGCTATAATCCAAGGCGTCTTTGGGGAGTAGCCGCCCTGCGCCAGCAGGGGCTTGCGTCAACACACTTGGCCCGTCAGGGCCGTGGCGCAAGCAGCTTCGGTTTGGCGAGACCAATGACCGCATACCCCAGATGGGCCGGGGGCGTGCGGTCATCGGTCAACACCGGCCCCGGAGCACCCTTTGGAAGCCTTGCTCGTATCGACTGGAGTGGTCGCCCTCGGGGAGATGGGCGACAAGACGCAGCTCCTCGCCTTACTGCTGGCCGCGAAGTTCAAGCGGCCGATCCCCATCATCCTCGGTATCCTCACCGCGACACTGGCGAACCACACCCTCGCCGGTGCGCTGGGTGCCTGGATTGCTGCTGAACTCGGGCCGCAGATCATGCGCTGGGTAGTCGGCCTCGGCTTCATCGGCATGGCCGGTTGGGTTCTCATCCCCGACAAGGCGGATGAGGGCGCGGTGCAGGAGCACAGCCGCTTTGGCGTCTACGGGACCACGGTGATCGCTTTCTTCCTCGCCGAAATGGGCGACAAGACTCAGATCGCCACGGCGGCGTTGGCCGCGCACTACAATCCATTGCTGGCGGTGGTGGCCGGCACGACGCTGGGCATGCTATTGGCGGACGTGCCGGCGGTCTTCCTCGGCGACGCCGTCGCCCGTCGAGTTTCGCTTCGGATTGTGCACGGCATCGCGGCGGCGATCTTTGCCGGCCTCGGCCTATTGACACTCCTCAACGTGGGCGGCTTTTTCTAGGAGCAGGCATGCAGTACGACATTTCGCGTTGGGAGCACGACCACGTTTTCGACCGAGGCAATGCTGCCGGTGAGCGGGGCACGCGCGCCGTAGCGTGGCTTACCGCCGTCATGATGGTGGTCGAGATCGTTGCGGGGTGGTGGTACAACTCCATGGCCCTGCTGGCCGATGGGTTCCACATGAGTTCGCACGCGCTGGCCATCGGACTGAGTGCATTTGCGTACGCGGCCGCTCGCCGCTATGCGACGGACCGGCGGTTCTCGTTCGGGACGTGGAAAATCGAAATCCTCGGCGGCTTCGCCAGCGCCGTCCTCCTGCTCGCGGTGGTAGCGCTAATGGTCTTCGGGTCCGTCGAGCGCCTCTTTGTGCCCCAGCCAATCCACTATCGGGAGGCCATCGTCGTCGCGATTGTCGGATTGGTGGTCAACGTCGTGTCGGCCCTGATCCTTGGTCATGCGCACCACGACGACCATGATCCCCATCACGGCGGAGACCACAACCACCACCACGACTTGAATCTCAAGTCGGCCTATGTACACGTTATCGCCGACGCGGCTACCTCCGTGCTTGCCATTGCCGCGCTGCTGGGCGGCTGGCTCTATGGGTGGTCGTGGCTCGACCCCGTCATGGGGTTGGTGGGAGCGGTACTGGTCGCGGTTTGGGCCAAGAACCTCCTGAAAGACACGAGCAGGGTCCTATTAGATCGCGAAATGGACCACCCCGTCGTCGACGAAATTCGCGAAGCTGTCGAGTCGAACTCGGGGTCCGGGCAGACTCGAATCTCCGATCTGCACGTCTGGCGTGTCGGTCGCGCCAGCTACTCATGCGCGATAAGCCTAGTCACGCTGGACCCGACGCTTACCACAGACAGGGTACGGGAATGGCTTTCGGCTCACGAAGAAATTGTTCACAGCACCATTGAAGTGAACCGTACCTGACGGTGGTACGGAAGCGGTAAGGAGTTGAGCGTCCGCTCCGATGGATTTCAAAGACCGCAACTGAGCACTCCGATAAGTCCGCTGAGGGTCGTCCACGGTCGAACGAGCGGCGGCGCTGAACGGCTGGTCTACGATTGCGCAGGAGCCGCTTGGCCCCATTGCTTCGATGCCGGCGACCGGCCATAACCGAACGGTCGCGGTCCGCACTCGTAAGCGGCCCTTCGGCCGCACAATCGATCCATGTCAGCAGGCCGGGTACAAGCTGTGGGACTTGTAGCCTTTATGCATCAGTGCGTGGAGTATGGCCTCACCGTGCGCCGTGAGCGTGGCAACAGCGGGACAATGACGGGCGCCAGCAGCGCATGGCACCCGTCACTCACGCAAGTAGTCAGGGATTGAGCCGAACCACCTGCCCCGGAGCTCCGAACGCAGCGCCGTTCGCGACGTAGACGTTGCCGTCCGGGCCGACCGCGACTCCCGCAGGAAAGGCCAACGTGCCGCCAGTCAAGAACGTGTGGTTGGCTGGGTTCGCGAACGGGATCTTGACCACGTCACCGCTGGCGGGGAAGGGGAAGGAGGGGATACCCCTCGTTGTCAGCTGGGATGCGTAGAAGCTGCCGTCAGGCCCGAATGCGCAGCCGTTGATCGGCCAAAGCCCCGTTGCCCACGGCGTGGCGAGGTTCAACACGGTCGCCATGTCGTTGGGATCGGCCGCACTCGGATCGACCCGATATACGATGGCCGATGGGCCGATAGCAATGCTGTCGACCAACGCTAGCGTGCCGACGTAAAGAGCACCATCCGGGCCCTGCGCGATACACGTAGGAATCGCATCCGCGATAATCTTGTTCGGGAAATGAGCGAGGATCTGGATCGAGCCATTGGGATGCACCAAGTTGAGCGTGTTCGCGCCGGCATCGGCGACGTACAGCTGGTTGGACAACGCCAATATCCCGTAGGGATTCGCGTCCGGGAAGTCGCGCGCCGGGCCGGGGTGGCCGGGGTCGAGCTCGGGGTGGTCGCTGGTCCACGCGTAGTCGAAGTCTCCGACATTCGCCACATCGCGGATCTGACCACCCTGGCTTACCTTAAGCAGATGACCCAGTCGCGAGGGGAACCCGGTGTCCGCATTCGAGAGACTCATGATGGCGTAGAGGGTGCCGTTGCCAATGGCCGAGAGCCCAGACACTCCAATGGCCTGGCCCTCATCGATTACTGAGATGAGCCCCGTAACCAAATCCCGCGTCGCCGGATTTGGCAACCAGGGATAGCGGATCTCCGTGATTTTTCCGTCGTCCGTGCCAGTGCCGGCCTGAGCCACATAGAGACGGCCACCCGGACCGAACGTCAGCCCGCGCGGGTTATGGAGACCGCCGACGACCACGGTGAAGGGGTCGACAGCAATGGCTGGCGCGATCGTGAGCAACGTGAGCAGAACTGCACCAAACAGACGCGATGCCAATTTCATGATGGGTCTCCTCTGTAAAAACATGTGACGAAGATGAGCTTCTGTAACTAACGGTCAGTATTTGCTGTTCGCCCTGTTTATTCGGAAGCGCGGGACAATACCTACCTTTCCCCGCGGGGAAGCCAATCTAATCCTATCCTGTTGCCGCCACAAGTCGAACATCGCGTCGAACATCGCGTAGATCGCAGTCGCGAGCGGCAGCCGGGCAGGCGTGGACGCACAGAAAGGATGAAGGCGCCGTTCTGACCTTGTCTGTGCACGCTCCGCGCGTCGATTCTTGTCGGCTACGGAAGTTGATGCGTCGGCCGATGCCTCGCAACCCATCTGCGCGGTCGTTCCCATCGGCCACAGCCAAGCTTCGTCCACCGTCCGCTCTGTGAGAGGCCGTCCGGCTGCTGCGGGTCGTACCCGGTCGTCCGACCGTTGACGATGAGCGGCGGTTCGACAGCCGATAGCTGACCTTCACCCTGAATCTGCGGGCCATCCTCTCCGACAACATCATCGGCGGGGCGGCGGTGCATTGAGTCCGCGCCGGGCGCGGATCTTCTGCGAAAAAAATTGCAGAAAATTCTTGCGACCCATCCGTGACCATTTGACGGTTCCGCGGGCCCTGCCCCCGGGGTGCCCCGGCGGTGCCGTTGATCCCGCGCCTTCGCGCTCCGTCGAAGAAAGGCCCCAGCGCGATGCCAGGGTGAGGAGGATGCCTGCGCGTACCCGCTAGGCGACGGTAGCGGGCGTTGGCGACCCCGCGTTGACGGGAAAAGCCTACACCACGCCTACACGCCTCGCTTCTGCTCCAAACAAAAACGGCCTGCCCGAAGGCAAGCCGTTGCTAGAAGTGGTTGCGGGGGCCTGCACACGAATCCATCTTCGGTGGGTGCGCTTGGCATAGCCGGGTTGGACGAGGAGGTATGCGCTCATCGAGCCGCAATCGGGGGCAATTCATTGACCTTCACAGCCGTCGTGATCCTTATCAATCGCTGCTACGACAGGGCGCGCGAGAAGCCGGTGGCGACGCCCATAACTGCATCACGACGTCCGGCCTGCGCTGGCGATCACCCCTTCGAGAGTCCGTTTCCTGGAAATTTGGGTGACGAAGCGGACCCGCTGGTGTTGGCCGTCCAGAGACTGTCGCCCCTCGGGTCTCGCGGCCCTAAAGCTGCTGTTCGCCGACTACGGGATCCGACCCGTCGTAGACATTGGGCCGAGCCGGAAGCAGACGCTGCAGCCGATTGGAGCCGTCATTCAATTCGAGAATGGAGTGCCTCTGGTACGGCCTCCCGGCTCGGCTACGCTTCGTTACCTCTAGGCTTCACTACCTCTAGCCACTACCCCCTTTCTTCTCCAGCCTTCGCGAGAACGACGCTCCGCACCAGATTGATGTCCAGAGGCAAGCGCCGGCGAGCAGGCCCACAAACAAGGCGATTCGCCGCGCTCGACGCTTATCGCCAGAAGGTGAGTCAGCAGGCATGGGAATTCGTAAGGAAAAAGCAAACCTTGCCTGCGGAACTTCCACCGGCCAAGGATTCTGAATCGCTCATCGTTTGCGGGAGACGAGATCTCGAATCGCCGTGCGTTCAGCGCCTGCCGCGTCCGCCGCCGCCGCGAAAGCCGCCGCCATGCCGCCGCCGCGGTCGAATCCGCCATGCGATTCCGGCTCGCTGCCGCTGCTGCGGAAGCCGCTGCCGTAACTGTGCTCGCCCCCACCCCAAGACGACGCCCCGGAGCGCTGCTCGCCCATGTTGCGCGCCTGCTGCTCCGACTCCATCGACCGCGCACCCTCGCCGCTGGCGCTGCTCCATCCGCCGCTGCTGTTGTGTTGCTCCCAGCCGCTGCCCGGTGTTCTTGTAGACGTTGCCGTTGACATCGGCGTAGTGATCGTTGCCGACCGTGGCGGCGCGCACGTCGTTGCCGCCGGGGCCGCTCACGTTCGCGCGGGCGACGTTGGTCGATTGCCCCGTGTACGCGTTGCCGACCGTGCCTTTCGCGCCCGAAGCCGATACGCCGGTCGTCGGGTTGTACGTCGCGCCGCGCGTCCCGCTCGCGTAGTTGCCGGTGTAGACGTTGCCGACCGTGCCGCGCTGGCCCGCCGAGATCTGCCCGGTCTGCGAGTTGTACGAGTGCCCGGCCTGTCCTGACCAGGCGTTGCCGGTCCACGCGTTGTAGCCGGCGGACGAATGCGTGACCGCGGTCGTGTTGCCCCACTGGTGATACGTGTTGCCCGAGCTGGCCGCCCACGCGCCGGGACCCCAGGCGCCGTAGGCGCCCGCCGCGCCCCAGGCCGCGCCTGCATACGCGCCCCAGTACGGCGCAGCGCCCCAGCCCCACGCACCCGCGCCCCACGCCGCACCGTAGGCCCAGCCCATGCCGAAACCGAAGCCCCAGCCGGTCCAGGGCGTCCAGGCGATGCCCGCCGCGTAGCCGTACGTCACCGGTGGTCCGTACCAGACGTTCGTGCCGATGTACGGCGCGTACGTGTAGCCGGTGCCGTAGACGACGGTCCCGTCGGCGACGTAGGTTCCCATGTATCCCGGCAGATAGCCGACCGTCACCGTCGTCGGCGTCGAGTCGTAGATCCTCACGTAGGTCGCGTAGTAGATCGGCGAACTCGGCGGGATCGCATAGATTTCGGCCGGCACCGAGGTCGCCACGGCCCACGGGCCCTGCAATGTCGGCGCGGTGAACCACACGGCCTTTTGCAGCGCGAACCACGCGCCGCCCGGGGCCTGGATCAGCGGCGACCGACGAATTGACGACGTACTTGAGTTGCGTGCCGTCGATCGGCTTGATGTCGGGCGCGCCCGGCAATTGCGGCGAGTACGTCGCCTTCGCGCGGTCGACCTGCGCGGTCTGCGGGATCTGCGTGGCGATCAGCGCTTCCTTCGCCTGCGCCGTGCCGGGGATCGACGCCTTCACGTTCTCCTTCGGGCTGTCATCGGGGATCTTCGCGAACGCGGCCGGAAGATCCTTCGCCGCGACGTACGACCACGGGCCCTTGAGACCCTTCGGCGCTGAACCAGCGCCCGCTCACAAGCACGTAGTTCTGCGCTGGTCGTCCATGTCGACGAAAGACGTTGGCGTCGGTGTTCTTGACGTAGAGCAGCGATCCGGTGCCGTCGAGGCCGACCCAGTCGGGCGCACCGTCGGTGACGATCAACTCGGTGGGCTTGGTCACGACGATGACGCCGGGAGCGCCGGACGGCGAGCGAGGGCTTCTTGCCCGTCTTCTCGTCGGCCGGCCCTTCCATCAGATCGACCGCGCCGCTCGCGCCAAGATCGGCCGCGGCCTTCGCGATGCCGGGCGGAACGGTCGCGGCGACCGTCCACGGCCCGGCGAGTCCCGGCGCGCTTGAGGAAGCCGTCGAAGAGATGGAAGTAGATCGTGTGGACCCGTCGCGCAATAGCAGCGGTCGCGTGTTGAGCACGCGCTGATACGAAGTTCCCGGCGATCGTTACGCCACGCCGGGTCGCCGTCGATCGTGACCAGCACCGCGGGTGTCGTCGAGAACACGAACTGCGGCACCGGATTCTGCACGCGGACCGCCCTCGCCTGGTTCTGCGCATCGAGCACCGACATCGCCGCTTCGACGCGATCGAGCGAGATCGTCAACGGCCCCTTGGTCGAACAGCGACTGGAACGCCTGCTGGTAGCTCGCCGCCCAGTTCGGCGCCGACGGAAACGCTCGCGCTCTGCACGGCGAGTCGCTGAAGTAGACGGTCCGCGCCAGCTTGTCGACTTTCGTCTTCGCGGTGACCTTGAGCACGCCGAACACCGGCGTCCTCGTCGCCGGGCGGCTTGACCGACACTGCGGCGTGCGCCGCCATGTTGAAGCTGTCCCAGCTGTCGAGCTGCGGCTGGTAGATCGTGTAGGTCGCGCCGTCGAGCTGCGCGGTCTTCGGCCAGCGATCGCCGGTCGCGGGTTCTGTGGCGGCTTGACCTGCGGCGGGTGCCGCCGGCGCCTGCGCGTAGGCGCCGCCGATCACGGCGATGGCGAGCAGACAGATCGTTGCGATTGATCTTCTCATTCGTCACTCCCTCGTTGTCCAATTTGCGTCACGGCGCTGATCGATCAGGTCGCGCTTGCTTGTTCGGAATCTTCTCGTCTCGGGACTCCGAAAGCGGCCACACCTTCGACAGAGCCCATGCGACGGCGATACCCACGATGCACCCGAACAGCACCTCCCCGACGCGGTGCAGGCCCTGCTCCATCGCCGTCAATTTCTCGTGATGCTGCAATCCACCCGCGATGACGATCGCCGCGGTGATGGGCGCTTGGCGCCACATCGCCGGGACGCGAACGAAATACGACGAGAGGATCACGGTCACCGCCATGGCGAACGGCAGCTGCCACTCCGTATGTCCAAGCCACACGAAAAGCAGTCCGACCACGCAGCCGAGCAGCGTGTTGAGGATGCGGCCGCGCAACGTCGAGAACGCCTGCTTCACCTGCGGGTCGCTGGTGGCCACCATCGAGCTGATGGCCCAGATCGGGTTCGCGTCCCCAAATTCCTTGACCAGAATCCAAAGGACCGTGGTCGCGATGAACATGCTCACGGCGTAGTGCACGCCGCGCATGTCGTCGGCGAGGAAACGCTCGAAACCCTTCACGACCGGCCTGCCTTGCACAGAACGTCGCTCCGCGCGCCGCTTGTGGATGAGCGACAGCTGCGCGCTCTGGAATTCCTGCGCGAGGGTGAACAGCACGCCGGTCGACCAGGCGAACGTCATCAGCCCGGCGATGGGGAGCATGCCATCGAGCAGGCGCCAGCGCAGCGGCAGGTTGAAGCTGCTACCGACCGTGGTGTATTGCATGAGCGCGAAGTAGTACGACGTGCTGGCGCTGGGCATCGCGTCCTGCCACACAAAGAACGCGGCCCACACGAGCAGCTCGACGAGATGAACGACCACGATCATCCAGCTCGCGACAATGAGCACGGCGCCGCCGCGCAAGAAGGAGACCTGGGCCGCGGTCTCATGCTTGATGACGTGGGCGGCGAAGAGCGTGGCGAGCATTCCGCAGCCATGTATCGCCATCGTGACGGCAACGAGCGTGATGCCCCAAAGCACTTCCTCGACCGACGTGGCGTAGTGCATCTGGATCGATTGCCGGCATCCCAGTCCGACGCGGTCGTCGCCTACTCGTGGGCTTGCGGAGGGTTGCCCTTGAGCCTGTAGACCATGCCGGTCTTGGTGGCTCCGAGATAGATCCAGGCGCTGCCGATCTGCTGCAGGCGAATGAAGAATTTCGCGCACCGCTCGCGCGCTTTGTCGTGCACTTCGGCCCGGCGCTTGAACTTGACTTGGAACGCGAACTCGCCGACGAGAGGCAGGTGCTCGCCCCGCGTGCGCCAGAGCCCGATATTGGCATCCGCCGTGACGCCCTTGCCGAAATCGAGCGTCCCGAGGTCCTGCAGGACCTCCTCGACAATCGTCTGGTTGACGAGCGACACCCGGTCGCCTTTGGTCTGCTTGAGCGTCTTCAGGGCGGGGAATACCTCCCCCAGCTTCTCCATCGCCATTCGATCTCCGCCCGGCGCGTGACTTAGCGGGAACTGCACGTTATGGGAGAAGAGCAGGCGGTAGCCGCCAAGGCGGTCCTTCAACGGCAACGCCTCGGCTTTGAACTTGATGCGGTAATCGCCGGGAAGGTTCGGGCGTACGTCGACTTCCGCCGCCTGCTGCTGATCCGGGTGACGGAACTTGAACACGACTTCCGGCTCCTCCGACGGGAACCCGTCCTCGAATCGAACGCGCCGGCGAAGGATGAAGGCGTTGTTGTAAAGCCGGAAATCCTCAGAGTCGAGGAACATCACCTCGCGAATCGCCGGCCGCGTACCGTCCGCGGAGGACGAGTCGAATTTCACGCCGCACTCCTCCGCGGCTTTGGCGACCAGCTTCGCGTACTTCTTGAATCCCTTGGGCGAGGTGAATTCGTCAGTCTTGAGAATCAGCTTGCATTCGAGGTACTGGACGTCGTCGAGTGGAGCTCCCGTCGGCGTACTGGCCCGGCTTGAGGTCGCCCACGCGGGTCGTCCGCGGATCCGCCATCTTGATTCTCTTCATCTCGATTCCCTCGCAGTCTGCACTGCTTCGCGCTTACCGAAGAACATCGCCGCAAGCTTCTGCGACCCCAGGACGCGGCCGATCTCGCCGAACGCGAAGAATGGAACGAAGGCTACGAAGAGCATCATGCCCGCGCGCGCAAAGCTCGTAGCCGCCAAGGCTGGCGATCCTCGCGAAGACCACCCACCATGCCCTGCTTGTGGAACCACTCCCTCGACGAGGTGCTCGACCACGCCGAACAGCAGCACGAGGATGCGCAACAGGATCGACTTGTAGAGCACCGGCACGATCAGCGGCTTGTTGTCGAAGCGCCGAGTGAAGCCGAACATCCCGCCGATGAGAACGACCTTGGCGATGACGAGCGCTTCGATCACAGCGATGCCGTAGTGCAGATAGGCTGTGCCGGTCTCGGCAATGACGAGCCTGCGGTAGACCGTGAACGAGCCCAGGAAGACCCACAGATACAGGGCGATGATCCAGAAGAGCTTGAACTCCTCGATCGCCCGCTCCCTTAAGCTCGCTCTGGCTTCGTGTCCCATTTCGATGCTCCTTGCGAGAGGACTCTGCAGTCAGGTCGCCTTCGCGCGTTGCCGCGCAAGCTCTTCGGCGAGAATCGGCACGCCGAGGTTCAGCGCCTGGACGCCTTGCACGACGCAAAGCTTCAGCACCTCCATGATTTCCTCCATGGTCGCGCCCGCCTTGAGCGCGTTGCGGATGTGACGCCGCGTGCCGGGCGCATACATGTGCGTGAACGACGCATCGAGCGCGATGCTCAGTAGCTCCACGTCCTTCGGGGGAAGGATTCCGCTCGCGTAGATGCCCGCGCCGGTTGCCATGAACTCGTCGGTAAACGCCGGGTCAAGCTCGTAGAACGGGTCCCACGCCGTGTTCCACTGCCCGATGGCTTTCATCTTGTCGCAGGCTGGCGTTGGCACTGGGAGGTCGGTTTCCCGCTTCACGCCGAGGTTCTTCGCCTCTTCCAGGAGAATGGGCGCACCGAGGCTGCACGAGTGAATCGACATCACCGCTGCACACTTCAGGGTGAAAAGTATCTCGTCGCGGCTGGCGCCGGCCGCGAGCGCCTTGCGAATGTGCCGTCGCGTGCCGTCCGCGTTGAGGTTCGTGCATGCGGCATTCAGGGCGACGCTGATGAGTTCGACCAGCTTTCGGGACAGGACACCGGATCGCCACGGGTTGGTCGCCATGCGTGCACACGTCTCCGCGAAGCCGGGTTCCCACTCGCGCAGTTGGAGCAGTGCGTCGTCCCAAGGCCCGGTTTGCGGCTCGGTCTGGTTGCTGTCATTCATGGATTCGGCCGATTGCATGAATCGTCGAGTGGGTAACTCCCAGAGGACACGGAAGCGCGGCGCCTGCGTCTGTGGTTCGCGCAAGCACCGCGCCTACGCGCTCGCTACAGGATGCTCACGGGGTTGGTGCGGGTGTCTCCCGCCTTCGGCAGGCGACCATCCGTGTCGTACGCGAGGAATCCCTTGTAGCCCTCCGGCCGGTTCGGCGGCAGTCCTGCCTTGAACAGCGTCTCTTCGACCGTCTCGTACCACACGCCGATCTTCATGATCTGGCGTGCCTCGTCGGCCGTCGCCACCTTGCGGCCGAACTGCTCGCTCTGCTTGACCGCCCACTCGACTTGCTTCACCGTCGACCAGCGCTTCTTGTGCATGTCCCAGATGTTGTCCTCATTGCCGACGCGCACATGGACGCCGAGGATCGTGGCGAGCGTCTGGATCGCGATGTTGCCGCGCATGCTGCTCCAGAACGTGACACTCGATGCGCCGTGCGGAGCGCGGCGCAGCATCTCCATCCAGTCGAACGGGTTGCGACCCATCGTGCCGCCGCCGTAACCACAGAGCGCGAGATTCAGCGGGCCCTTGTACACACCCGCGCGCAGAACCCGCTCGATGATTTCGAGCTGGTGGACGTGGGCCGGCACGAAGTACGGCTGGATCTTGTTCGCGGAGAGCCGCTTCAGGTGTTCGAGGTAGAACTTGGAAGTCGAATCCACGACCATATCGGCCCAGGCGGCCGCGACCTTCGGATCATTGAGGTGCGTCCCGTCCGCATCGCCGGGGACGAATGCTTGCGTCACGTCCCAGAGCGTCGTCCCGGTCGTGACCGTGACCACGTCCGGCTTCGGGTTGAGTTCCGTGAGCATGTGGCGCGTGTCATAGTCGAGCCACTTCGCCTTCGCGTCCGCCGTATGGGGCGCAAACGAGATCGATCCCCCGACCTGCAGGATCATCTTCGGCACGGCGGCGCGCAGCATGCTTAGAAGCTCGTTGTATTGATCGAAGTTGGTCGAGCCTTGGCCCGTCTTGGGATCGCGGACGTGGACGTGCAGCATCGTGGCGCCGGCGTTGTAGCAGTCGACCGCCGCCTGCACTTGGTCCTTGAAGCTGACAGGAAGATCCTCCACATCTCCGGGAAGCCACTCGGGACCGAAAGGCGCCGCAGTGATGATCGTCGGCTGCATGTTTTCGGGAAACAGCGAATCGTCGGTGAAGTACATGAAAGCTCCTCTATCAGGTTCGACGGGAAAAAACCGCTGCCGGCTTATCGCCGGCAACCGGAGTGAAGTAGCGGCGACCCGCGAGTAGCGCGTCGACCGCCGGCAACAAATCGGTCGCCATCGCACGCTTCAGAACGAGGCCGTCGGCGCCTGCCGCAACCGCGGCAGCGGCGACCGCCGGCTCGTCGTGCACGCTGAGCAACAGTACCTTTGCGGCCGGCGCGCCCTCTCGAAGCGACTCAAGGAGACACGCCAAGTCTCCGCCGGCGAGCGCCAAATCAACGACGACCAGCGTAGGTTGAATACGTGCAGCGCCTTCCATCAACGAATTCGCGTCCGCAACCATGAACACGGCGCTGAAAGCTGTCTCCAGCAATCCACGGACGCCGTCGCTCAGGCCGTGATGCCGCTCGCCCAGTAATACGCAGTTCATGCCGTTCGCCATGAAGGACGTTGCTCTTTTCGATTGAGGCGAACCGGATCATGGGCAAACCGTGGCCCGCCGTCAGCTCGCACGTTTTCGAGCGACAACTGGAAAAGTTACGCGGCGAAGACTGGAAAAATTACTAGCGACGGCGGCGGACGCTGCAGTCGCCGAGCGCGCGGCCTTGCGCACTCGGGGCTAGACGATGCCCTGCTTTATCGCGAACTGGATCAGTTCGGCGCTGTTCTTGAGACCAAGCGACTCCATGAGCTTGTACTTGTGGAATTCGACCGTGCGAGACGATATGTCGAGTGCCTTGGCAATTTCCTTTGCCGAATGGCCGTCCGCGAGCAGGCGCAGAACGTCGCGCTGGCGCGCCGATAATGTGACGCGTGGCTCATCGTTCCGTCGCGACTTCGCCCTCTCAGCTTGAAACAGCTCGGCGGCGAGCGAAGGGCTCACGTACGTTCCGCCTTCCAGGGCGACGCGGACGGCCTGCACCAGTTCCTCCGGGGCCGCATGCTTGAGGACATAGCCCGCCGCTCCCGCCTCCAGCGCGAGGGAGGCGTACTCGGTCTCGCGGTGCATGGTCAGGAAGACCACCGGGATGTCCAAGCCTTCCTTCCTGAGCTCTTCGAGCGCCTCGATGCCGTTGAGCAAGGGCATGCTGATGTCGGCGACGATGAGATCCGGCTTGAGCGTTCTTGCCGCCTCGACCATCTTGCGTCCGTCCTCGACGACCCCGATCAAATCGAACTGGCCGGCGAGAATGCTCTTGAGCCCCTCGACGACGATCCTGTGATCGTCGGCGAACAATAAGCGCGCACGTGTCACGCGGCCTCCTGCATCGGTACCCACGCAACCACCGATGTGCCCTGATTAGGCCGGCTGACGATGTCGAGCTTGCCGCCGACCAGGCGAACCCTTTCGCGCATGCTCACGAGGCCGAGGCTCGCGCGGCTTGTCGGCGCTTGATTCATCCAGGCCCCTGCCGTCGTCGTGCACGGCAAGCGTGATTCCGCCATCCTTCGCCTGCAGCGAGACTTCGACGTTGCTTGCGCGTGCATGGCGCACGACGTTGCG
>CAWGZZ010000001.1:0-92697 GCA_963827095.1 uncultured beta proteobacterium | reverse complement strand
CCGCGCGATCACGATCGAGAAGCGCAATGCGGGCGATTCGATCGCCCTCACCGGGTCCGTGCAGGCGCAGACCGAGACCAACCTCGCATTCCGGATCGACGGCCGGATGCTCGAACGCGCCGTGAACATCGGCGACAGCATCCAGCCGGGCCAGCTCGTCGCGCGGCTCGATGCGCAGAACGAGGAAAGCAGCCTGCAGGCGGCGCAGGCGCAGCTCGTTGCGGCCCGTGCCCGCCTCAGCGAAGCGCGCAACAACTTCGAGCGGTTTCGCGATCTCGTCGCGGAGAACGCGGTGTCGCGCGCGTCGTTCGAGCAGGCCGAGTCCGGGATGAAGACCGCCGAGTCGCAGGTGGAAACCGCGCAGACGCAGGTGACCCTCGGCCAGAACCGCCTCTCGTACACCCGCCTCGTATCCGACGTCGCGGGCGTCGTAACGGCGCAGGGCGCGGAGCCCGGCGAGGTCGTCGGGGCCGGCCGGATGATCGTCCAGGTCGCGCGGGAGGGCACGCGCGACGCCGTGTTCGACGTCCCCGGGCGCGTGAAGGACGCCGTCACGTCGAACGCGGCGATCACCGTCGCGCTGACTTCGGACCCGAAGGTCACCGCCACCGGCGTCGTGCGCGAAGTGGCACCCCGCGCCGACCCGGTCACCGGCACCTTCCGGATCAGGTTTCGCATCGACAAGCCGCCGGCGGCCATGCGGCTCGGCAGCACGGTGTCGGGGCGGATGAAGCTCGCCGCCGCGCCGAGCATCGAGATCCCGCCTTCCGCGGTGAGCCGCGCCGACCGGCAGACCGCCGTCTGGGTCGTGGATCCGAAGACCGGCACGGTCTCGGTCCGCAACATCGAAGTCCGCTCTTCCGATCCGGTCCGGGTGGAAGTCGCGTCCGGCCTCAATCCGGGAGACATCGTCGTGACCGCAGGCGTCCAGGCGCTGCGGCCCGGCCAGAAGGTCCGCGTGCTCGAGACCAAGCAGTGATCGGGCCGAATCTCTCCGAATGGGCGCTCAAGCGCCGCGTCGCTGATCGTCTTCATGATGATCGTGGCGGTGGTCGCGGGCACGCTGTCGTTCATGCGCCTCGGGCGCGGCGAGGATCCGGCGATCACCATCCGGACGATGATCGTCGCCGCGGCCTGGCCCGGCGCGACCGTCGACGAAACGCTGAAGCAGGTGACCGAGCGCCTGGAGCGCACGCTGCAGGAGACCCGCCACCTCGACCGGGTCCGCAGCTACACGACCGCCGGGCAGACGACGATCTTCGTCGACTTGAAGCAGGACGCGCCGCCGGCCGCGATTCCGGACGTCTGGTACCAGGTCCGCAAGAACATCGGCGACATCCGCGGGACCCTCCCAGCAGGCGTCGTCGGGCCCTTCTTCAACGACGATTTCGGCGACACGTTCGGCATCATCTACGCGTTCACCGCCGACGGCTTCACGTTCCGCGAATTGCGCGATGCCGTCGAGTCTGCGCGCTCGCGCCTGCTGCAGGTGAAGGACGTCTCGAAGATCGAGGTGCTGGGCGCGCAGGACGAGCAGGTCTTCATCGAGTTCTCGACCGAGCGGCTCGCGGGCCTGCGGCTCGACTACTCGACCATCGTCGCCACGCTGCAGGCGCAGAACCTCGTGCGGCCCGCGGGCGTCATCCAGACCGACCAGGAGCGCGTGTTCCTGCGCGTCACCGGCGCGTTCGATTCCGAGAAGGACCTCGAAGCGGTCAGCCTGGTGGCCGGCGACCGCGTCTTCCGCCTGGGCGACATCGCCACCATCCGGCGCGGCTTCGTCGACCCGCCGCAGCCGATGTTCCGCGTCAACGGGAAGCCCGCGATCGGGCTCGCGATCGCGATGCGCGACGCCGGCGACATCCTGGCGCTCGGCAGCAACCTGCGCAAGGAGATGGCCGCGATCAAGGCCGACCTGCCCCTCGGCATCGAGCCCATGCTGGTGGCCGACCAGGCGGTCTCCGTCGACGTCGCCATCAACGACTTCATGGCGTCGCTGTGGCAGGCGATCCTGATCATCCTCGTCTGCAGCTTCGTGAGCCTCGGCGTGCGGCCCGGGGCGGTGGTCGCGCTGGCGATCCCGCTGACGCTCGCGATCGTGTTCGCCGTCATGGACGTCGCGCACATCGGCCTGCACCGCATTTCGCTCGGCGCGCTGATCATCGCGCTGACGCTGCTCGTCGACGACGCGATGACGACGGTGGACGCGATGATCCGCCGGCTGGGCGCCGGTGACACCAAGGACGAGGCGGCGACCTTCGCCTACCGCACGCTCGCGGCGCCGATGCTGATCGGCACGCTGGTCACGATCTCGAGCTTCGTGCCGATCGGTTTCGCGCAAAGCTCCGCCGGCGAGTACACGTTCTCGATCTTCTCGGTGGTCGGCATCTCGCTCATCGTGTCGTGGCTGGTCGCCGTCATCTTCGCGCCGCTGGTGGGCAAGGCGCTCCTGAAGGCGCCGAAGCCCGATGCGGCCGAGGCGAAGCCGGGCAAGCTGCTGGCCGCCTACAGCGCGTTCCTGCGCGGCGCGATCCGCGCGAAGTGGCTGACCATCGGCCTGACGATCGCGGCGTTCGCCGGGGCGGTGTTCCTGTCCGGATACGTGCCGCGGCAGTTCTTCCCGTCCTCCGACAGGCCGGAACTGACGGTCAGCATGACGTTGCGGCAGAATGCCTCGATCCACGCAACCGAAGCGCAGGTGAAGCGCTTCGAGACGCTGCTGAAGGACGACCCCGACATCGACCACTTCAGCGCGTATGTCGGCCGCGGGGCGATCCGGTTCATCCTCACTTTCGACGTCCAGCTCGCCAACCCGTTCTTCGCGCAGTTCGTGATCGTCACGAAGGGCCTCGAGGCGCGCGAGCGCGTTCACCAGAAGCTCGAGAAGGCGCTCGCCGAGCAGTTTCCCGATGTCGTCGCGCGCGTCTCGCCGCTGGAGCTCGGCCCGCCGGTCGGCTGGCCGCTGCAGTACCGGATCACGGGGCCGGACAAGGACGAGGTGCGCAGGCTCGCGCTCCAGTTCGCCGAGGTGCTCGCCACCGACGCGAGAACGCGGCACGTGCACTTCGACTGGATGGAGCCGGCGCGGCAGATCCGCGTGCACGTCGACCAGGACGAGGCGCGGCGGCTCGGCGTCAGCTCGCGCACGCTGGCGGCCGTGCTCAACGCGTCCGTCACCGGCTCGACGGTCACGCAGCTGCGCGACGACATCTATCTCGTCAACGCGGTCGCGCGCGCCACCGACGACCAGCGGATTTCGTACGCGGCGCTGAGCTCGCTGCAGATGCCCACGCCGAGCGGGCGCATGGTGCCGCTCCAGCAATTCGCGACGTTCACGGAAGAGCAGGAATTCCCGCTGGTCTGGCGGCGCGACCGCGTGCCCACGCTCACGGTGCGCGCGGACGTGACGCGCGGCGTGCTGCCGGATTCCGTCGTCGGCGCGCTTGCGCCGAAGGTCGCCGAATTCGCCGCGAAGCTGCCGAAGTCCTATTCGATCGCCACCGGCGGACTGTACGAGGAGAGCGCCACGTCGAGCGCTTCGGTGTTCGCGGTCGTGCCGCTGATGATCGTGCTGATGCTCGCGACGATGATGCTGATGCTCGTGAGCTTCCGGCGGCTCGCCATGGTGGTCGCCCTGCTTCCGCTCGGGCTGATCGGCGTCGTCGTGACGCTGCTCGTGTTCAACCGGCCGCTGGGCTTCGTCGCCATCCTGGGCATCCTCGCGCTGATCGGCATGATCGCGAAGAACGCGGTGATCCTGGTGGTGCAGATCGAGTCCGACCGCGCCGAAGGCAAAGGCGTCCGGGACGCCGTCATGGCGTCGGCGACCTCGCGCCTGCGGCCGATGATCCTGACCGCGATCTCCACCGTGCTCGGCCTGATCCCGATCGCGCCGACCGTGTTCTGGGGGCCGATGGCGTTCGCGATCATGGGCGGGCTGCTGGTGGCGACGCTGCTGACGCTGGTCCTGCTGCCGGTGCTGTACGTGATCGTCTTCGGCAACGAGAAGGCGGCGCCCGACCGGGCCCGCGGCGGAATCGGCGTGACCCGCCGGGGCTGACCTCTCGATGGCGCGACCTTCACCCGGAGCAGCCGCGCAGGCGGCCGCGGCCGCCGATGCCGGCAACGGGCCGCGCGCGGTGCTCGAGCTGCACGTCGGGGAGATGCGGCAGCTCTTCAACGCGATGGACCCGGCGCCGTTTCGGGAGCGCGACCTCGATCCCAACGCCGAGACGTACATCGTCGAATGGGGACGCGAGGTCGCCTGCCGGCCAACCGCTTGGCCTGGTCGTGCATCTCGGCCGCGAGCCGGCGACCGCAGAGCATACGGCCTTGTTGCGCGACGCCATCCACGAGTACTTCCGGCAGCGCGCGCTGGCCACCCGGCGGCAGCTGCGGCAGCTGTTCCGCGTCGGCCGCATCAGCCTGCTGATCGGCCTCGCGTTCCTGGGCGGCGCGATCATGCTCGGCGAGCTGGTCGCGGGCCTGGTGACCAAGGAGAGCTACGGTTCGATCATTAAGGAGAGCTTTGTGATCGGCGGCTGGGTCGCGCTGTGGCGGCCGCTCGAAATCTTCCTGTACGACTGGTGGCCGATCCGGACCGAGGCGAGGCTTCTCGATCGCCTGGCCGACATGGACGTGCGCGTCCTCGATGCGCCGGCCGACGCGGAGCGGCAACCGTCATGATGACGCCGCCCCCGGTCGTGCCGGCCGCCCCCCTCGACTCGCCGCGTCGCGCCGCACTGGTGCGGGGCGCGGCGTTTTTCGCGCTGTGGATCGTGCTGATGCAAAGCGCGAAGCCAGGCGACGTTGCCATCGGCGCGTTCGCCGCGTCGCCGCGACGTGGCTCAGCCTTCGCCTGCTGCCGCCCGCAGCGGGATGCCTGCGCTTCGGCGCGCTGCTCGCGCTGATGCCGCACTTCATCTGGGAGTCGGTGCGGGCCGGGATCGACGTCGCGCGCCGGGCGTTCGCGCCCTCGCTGCCGCTCGCGCCCGGATTCGTCGAGTGCCCGCTGGGCTTTCCGCCGGGCCTCGCGCGCAACACGTTTTCCACGATCACGAGCCTGCTGCCGGGGTCCGTTCCGGCCGACGAGGAGAACGGCGTGCTGGTCTATCACTGCCTCGACACCGCGCAGCCGGTCGTCGAGCAGCTGTGGCAGGAGGAGCGGCTGTTGGCGCGCGCGCTGGTGGCGGGAAAGCGCCATGGCTGACTTCCTGCTCGCGGCATCGGGGTTCGTGCTGCCGATGGTCGCGGTGGGGCTGGCCCGCATACTGCGCGGACCGGGCGACGCCGACCGCATGATGGCCGCGCAGCTGCTCGGCACCGGCGGCATCGCCGCCCTGCTGCTGCTCGGCGCCGCCACCGGCGAGGACGCCGTGGTCGACGTGGCGCTGACGCTGGCCCTGCTCGCGGCGTTCGCGTCCATCGCCTTCGTGAAGGCCGCGCCCGGGGCCCCGCGGGACGAGGTCGCGGCGGGGAACGAAAAGTGAGCGTCGCGCTCAACGCCCTCACGATCGTCGCCATCGTGGCCGGCGCGTTCTTCTTCCTTGCGGGCACCGTGGGCCTGCTGCGCTTTCCGGATACGCTCACCCGGCTGCATGCGCTGACCAAGGCCGACAACCTGGGCCTGGGACTGGTGGTGCTGGGCCTGCTGCCGCACGTCGACGGCGTGCTGGCGGGGATCAAGCTTGTCGCCATCTGGCTGCTTGTCCTGCTTTCCGGCGCGGTCGCGTCGCAGCTCATCGCGCGATCCGCGCGGCGGCGCGATCGGGACGCATGATGGAGCTGCTCAACGCCGGCCTAGCGCTCCTGCTCCTCGCGCTGGCTCTCTGGACGATCGTCGCGGGCGACGCATTCGCCGCCGTCGCCGGCTTCATCGCCTACGGCCTGCTGCTGACGCTGGCGTGGGTGCAACTCTCCGGCGTCGACGTGGCGCTGACCGAGGCGGCCATCGGCGGCGGCCTGACCGGCGCCCTGCTGATCGGCGCCGTGGCCCGGCTGCGCGACACCGAAACCGCCGCCCGCGCGGAACGGCCGAAGGCGCTCACGCGGACGCTGGCGGCGCTCGTCGCGGGGGCCGTGACGGTGGCGCTCGCGATATGCGTGCTCGCCCTGCCCGATCCGGCGCCCACGCTCGCGCCCGACGTGGCGGCGAACATTGCTGCGACCGGCGTCGGCAATCCGATCACCGCGGTGCTGCTCGCGTTTCGCGCGATGGACACGCTGCTCGAGGCGATCGTGCTGGTGTTCGCGCTGATCGGCGTGTGGTCGCTGGCGCCGGACCGCGCGTGGGGCGGGCGACCGGGTGTCAGGCACGTCGCCGATCCCGACGGCATCCTCGCCTACATCGCGCGCGTGCTGCCGCCCATCGGCCTCATCGTCGGCATGTACATCTTCTGGGTCGGGCGCGGACCACCCGGGCGGCAAGTTCCAGGGCGCGACGATCGTCGCGGCGATGTGGCTGCTGGTGATGATGGCGGGCCTCACCGACGCACCGCCGATCAGCCGCGCCTGGCTGCGGATCGGGCTGGTGGCCGGACCGCTGGTCTTCATTGCGATCGGCGTCGCCGGCGCGGTGACGGCGGGCGCGTTCCTCGCCTATCCGGACGGGTACGCGAAGCCGCTGATCGTCGTCATCGAGCTGGCGCTGATGCCCACGCTCGCGCTGATCCTCGCGTTGCTGCTCGTGGGCGCGCCGCAGCGGGTGGGTGAGCGATGAACGGCGCAACGCTGTTCGGCCTGTGCGCCGTGCTGCTGGTTGGCGCGGGGTTGTACGGCCTGATCGTCAATCCGCACCCGTTGCGCAAGATCCTCGCGTTCAACATCGTCGGCAGCGGTGTCTTCCTGCTCCTCGGCGCGATCGCGCGCCGCGGCGCCGGCGCCGGTTTCGGCGGGGACCCCGTGCCTCAGGCGTTGCTGATCACCGGCATCGTCGTCGCGTTCTCCGCGACGGCGCTCGCGGTCGCGCTGCTGCTGCGCCTGCACGACGTGGCGGGTTCGGTCACCCTCGCTTCCGAGGCACCGCCCAAGGTCGAGCCCGATGCCGGCAGCAGATAAGACTTTCGTTTCCGCTGGAACGCCGGCATGACGACCACGCCCGGCGGGTTGCTGCTGGCCATGGCGGTGCTGGTCCCGTTCGTCGGCGTGCTGGCCGGGCTCGTCCTCGGCGGCCGCAATCCGCAGCGCGTCGCGCTGCTGACGCTCGTCCTGGGCCTCGGCATCGCCGTCGCCATCGCCGACGCCTATCTGCGCTCCGGAGAGGCGTTGGTGTATCTGCTCGGCGGCTGGGCGCCGCCGCTCGGCGTTGCCCTGCGCGCGGACGGGCTGGCGGTGGTCATGCTCCTCGCTGTCGCGGTCGTGATCTGCGGGATCGGCGTCTACGCGTGCGCCGATTTCGGGACGCCATCGGGCGAGAACGAGGCGCGGGGGCCCTTCACCTTCTGGCTGCTGCTGCTGGCCGTTTGGGGCTCGATCAACCTGGTGTTCGTGAGCGGCGACCTGTTCACGCTCTACGTCGCTCTCGAGCTCCTGACCTTCGCCGGCGTTCCTCTGGTGTGCCTCGACGGCCGCGGCGAGACGCTGCGGGCAGCGCTGCGCTACCTGCTGTTCGCGCTGCTGGGATCCGTCCTCTACCTGCTGGGCGCGGTGCTGCTCTACGGCGGGTACGGCACGCTCGACATCCCGCTGCTGGCCGAGCGCGTCGGCCCCGAGCCGGCGGCGTGGGCCGCGCTGGCGCTGATGACGACCGGGCTCCTCGCCAAGACCGCGCTGTTCCCGCTGCACCTGTGGCTGCCGCCCGCGCACGCCGGCGCGCCGGCCGCGGCCAGCGCGGTGCTGTCGGCGCTGGTGGTGAAAGGCTCGTGGTTCCTGGTGATCCGGCTGTGGTTCGACGTGATGCCCGGCGTGGTGACGTTTTCGGCGGCGCAACTGCTCGGCGCGCTGGGGGCGGCGGCCATCCTGATCTTCAGCATCGTCGCGCTGCGCCAGGAGCGGCTGAAGCTGCTGATCGCGTACTCGACGCTGGCGCAGATCGGCTATCTCTTCCTGATGTTCCCGCTCGCCTTCGGCGCCGCGGCCGCACAGGTCGACGACGGCGGCGCGCTCGCCGGGGGCATGCTGCAGGCGATTTCCCACGCCACGGCGAAGGCCGCGATGTTCATGGCGGCCGGCTCGATCTACGCGGCGCTCGGCCACGACCGGATCGCGGGACTTGCGGGCATCGCGCGCGCGCTGCCGATCAGCGTGCTGGCGTTTGCGCTGGGCGGCTTGGCATTGATGGGGATCCTGCCGAGCGGCGCCTATCTCGCGAAGAAGCTGCTGCTCGAGGCCGCGGCGGGAAGCGGGCAATGGTGGTGGGAGGTCGTGCTCCAGGCGGGCGGCGTTCTCACCAGCAGCTACGTGGTGCTCGTGCTGGCCTGCGCGCTGCGGCGCGCGGGCGCCCCTTTGGAGCGCAAGCGATCCGTGTCCCGGATCGCGCAGGCGGCGGCACTGGCGCTGGCGGTCTGCTCGTTGCTGCTCGCGTGTGCGGCGCTCGGTCCGCTCCCGCGGAGCCTGCTCAAGAACCCACTGGCCCTCGCGGAACTCGCGCCGGTGCTGCTGACCGTGCTCGGTGGTGGCGCGCTGGCCTTTGGCTTCGGTTTCCGTCCGCCGCAGATTGCCGCCGGCACCGCCGCGTCCACGACTGCAGGTGCGCTCAGACGCGCGACGCTCGCCGTCGGCCGAGCGTTCGAAGGGACCGATGGCGCGCTGCGGCGCTGGCCCACCGCCAGCATGGCACTGCTGCTGGTGGCCGCGCTCTTCGGCTGGGCCCTGGTCGCCGGGAACTGACGCGGGTCGCCCGCGGCGACCCGCGGATCTTCTGCACTACCTGTCGTGCTTCACGTCCGGCGCGATGCCCACGGCTCGCGCCGGACGCACGTCATTGCTGCCTGCCGCCCTTGATGTTGCCGGCAATGCCGCCGGCAACGCCGCCGATCGCCGCGCCGGTCCAGCCGCTGCCACCGGAGATCGCCGCAATCCCCGCGCCGGCCGCGGCGCCAATCGCCGCGCCGCTCATGGTCCCCTGCTGCTGCGGGGTCATCGTGGTGCATGCGAACAGGCCCGTCGCCGCCGTGATCGCCAGAATCAGTCCAAGTCGTTTCATGGTCCGTCTCCGCTAGTTGGCTTTCTTGAGTCCCGGCACGACGAACTCGAACCAGATGGTTTCGATGACCGGCCGTTGCAACCTGGCGGGGTTGGCGGCATACCATTTGTCGAGCCCTTCGCGCACGCTGTCGAGGGTCTGACCCTTCATGCCCTTGGTCATCCTGGGGATGAGGCTCTGGGCGTCGGACGGCGGGTTCGTGCCCGCGACTGCTGCCTCGACCTGGATGAAATTGGCGATGCCCAGGAGGTAGGCCTTCTTCATCTGCTCTGTCGATTGCGTCCAATGATCGCCGGTAACCACCGGGATCTCCTGCGCGCGCGCCCCGCCCGACACGACCGCCAACGCCATGCACGCGGCAAGCAGCGCCGTGCGCAGTCCTGATTTCATCGCCATTGCGTTCTCCATGAGATTCCGAATATCGGCCGTTGTGCCTGCGTGCTGCTCCACGAACCGGCACGACGGACCATTATAATCCCAGAGACGGCTGCGGCCTCGGGCAAGTGCCGTGACCTTGCGCAAGCGAGCCGCGCGTGCCGCGGGAACGACTGCCGCGACCGGCGGCACGCGCGCGCGCCTGATGACGACACAGGGGAACGATGGACTTCTGGAAGATCGAGCCGGGCAAGGCGACCGCGCTCCTGCCTGCAGGCGAGCGGCTTCCGGAGCAGGGTTTCGGCTGGCTCGACCTCACCTACGACGAGGTGGACCTGCTGCAGGCCGAGGTCGAGCGGCTGACCGGCGTGCGCATCTTCGACGTGCACATCGGCGACGCGAAGAACCTGTCGCATCCGTCGTTCTTCGACAACGCCGACACCTACGAAATCGTGGTGTTCCGCGGGCTGTCGCCGCAAACGACGGTCGACCAGATCGTGACGCGGCCGATGACGCTCTTCAACTTCGACCGGCTGCTCGTCACCGTGCGCGCAGCCGACAGCAGGTCAGTTGCGCAGGTCAAGTCGCGCTTCGTGAACCTGCCCGGCAAGATTCCGCAGAGCCCGGACGACCTGATGCAGCGCCTGCTCTCGGCGATGGTCGATCACTACCTCGACCTGCGCCAGCCGCTGGCGCAGCGGCTCGACGAGTGGCAGCACCTGCTGCTCGATCCGCGCAAGCCCTTCCACGACTGGTTCAAGCTTCTCGAGAGCCGCCAGCAGATCCGCGAGGTGCAGAACCTGTCCGAGGAGCAGCGCGACGCGGTGCAGGAATGGCGGGACTATCGCATCGCGGACCTGTCGCAGGCGATGCACGCGCGCTTTGCCGACATCGTCGAGCACATCGAGCGCGTGGGCAATCACGCCCGCACCATCGAGCACCAGGCGGAGTCCGCGGTGCAGCTGTACTTCGCCGCGATGAGCCATCGCACGACTGAGATCATGCGGCTGCTGACGCTCATCACTGCGATCTTCATGCCGCTGACGCTCATCACCGGCCTGTTCGGGATGAACTTCGACTTCATTCCCGGGCTGCACAAGACCTACGGCTTCTGGCTTTCGGTCGCGGCGATGCTGGGCGTCGTCGTCGGCATGGTCGCGTACTTCCGGCACAAGCGCTGGGTTTAGCGCATCGACCGGCTCGATGCGAGGGCCTCCGATCCGGGGTACGCTCAGAAGGACCCGAACATCGAGCCGAGCACGATGACCGCCACCAGCCCGAGGAGCGCGCCCACGATGCCGACCATCACCATGTCGAAGTAGCTCTCCTTGTGCGTGGTTCCGCAGACGGCGAGCAGCGTCACCACGGCGCCGTTGTGCGGGAGACTGTCGAGCGTGCCCGCGCCGATCACCGCCACCCGGTGCATCAGCGCCGGGTCGATGGACAGCTCGGCCGCCAGCTGCATGTAGGTGCCGCCGAGGGCATCGAGCGCGATGGTGAGCCCGCCGGACGCCGATCCGGTCAGCGCCGAGAGGATATTGGTCGCGAGCGCGAGCGAGACGAGCGGCCCGCCGCCGATCGACAGAACCCAATCGCGAACCAGGGCGAAGGCGGGCATGGCGGCGACGACCGCGCCGAAACCGACGAGGCTCGCCACGCTCATGACGGGCAGGACCGAGGCGTTGGCGCCGGCGTCCACCGTCTCGCGCAATGCGGTCAGGCGCCCGCGATTGAGCAGCACGAGCACGGCAATGGCCAGCATCAGCGCCACCAGCACCGACCACACGCCGCTGACCGAGGCGACGGACGCGCCGCCCCAGCGCTCGTCGTCGAGAAAGCCCAGGTCGAGGCGCGGCAGCACCAGCAGCGACACCACCAGATTGACCGCGACGACCACCACCAGCGGCAACGCCGCGATCAGCGCCGTGGGCCCATTGTCGTCATGGCGGCCGTGAGCAAGCTCCGCCGGGTCGAAGCCGCTCGCGGTTGCCGCGCGCTCGCGAAATGGCGGGTCGTCGGCGGCCGCATCGGATGCTGCGACTGCGGCGCCATAGCCTTCGCCCGCGCGCCGGGCCGCCTTTTCCGCGCGCGCGAGCCACCACAGGCCGAACGCGAGCATGACCGCCGAGGCGACGATGCCCAATCCGGGCGCGGCGAACGGCGTGGTCCCGAAGAACGGCATCGGAATCGCATTCTGGATCGCCGGGGTTCCGGGCAGCGCCGACATCGTGAACGTCATCGTGCCGAGCGTGATGGCGGCCGGCATCAGGCGATTCGGGATCTCGGCCGCGCGGAACAGGGCCTGCCCCATCGGCACCAGTACGAAGAAGGCGACGAACAAGCTGACCCCACCGTAGGTGACGAGCGCGCCGGCGAGCACGACCGCCAGCACCGCGCGGCGCGGGCCGAGCTTTTCGGTCATGAAGCGGGCGATCGCCGTCACCGAGCCGCTGTCGTCCATGAGCTTGCCGAACACGGCACCCAGGAGGAACAGCGGAAAGAAATTCAGGATGAACCCGGCGGCCGAACCCATGAAGGTCATCGTCCAGTTCGCGAGCAGGGGTTCGCTCGCCGCCAGCGCGACGATCAATGCCGCAAAGGGTGCCAGCACGAGCACGCTCCAGCCGCGGAACGACAGCCACAGCAGCGCGCCCAGCCCCAGCAGGATGCCCAGCAGTCCCACGCCCGTCAGGTTCCTTCCAGCATTTCGTCGAGGTCGAGCGTCGAGCGCACGCCCGAGATCAGCGCGGTGCGCGTCGAGAAACGCCGTGGCCGACTTGCGGCCTTCGTCGCGCAGCATCGTGAAGAACGGCCACTCGGTGAGCAGCTTGGAAGAGTGGCCGAGCCCGAGCATGACCTCGCTCGCGATGCGGTGCACCCGCATGTGCGCCCACGCCGCGCCTTCCCCGGTGCCGGGATCGGCGACCCGCCGCAGCAGCGCCGCCGCCTTCATCTCCTTCAGCAGCGTCGCGTTGAACGAGATCTCGTTCAGCCGGTTCTGAATCTCGCGCGCCGTGCGCGGCGTGCCCGGTCGCTCGATCGGGTTGATCTGCACCAGGATCGTGTCCGAGGCCGCGCATTCCCGGATCAGCGGGCCCATCGACGGATTGCCGGCGTAGCCGCCGTCCCAATAAGGCACGCCGTCGATCTCCACGGCCTGGAACATCGTCGGCAGGCAGGCCGAGGCCAGCAGCACGTCGGGTGTCAACTCGGCGTTGCGGAAAATGCGGCCGCGGCCGGTGTGCACGTTGGTCGCCGTGACGAACAGCTTGATGGGCGCATCGACGAGGTGCGCGAAATCGACACTCTCCTCGAGAATCGCGGTGAGGGGATTCGGCCCGCCCAGGCTCGTGTCGTAGGGCGAGAACACCTGCGCCGCGAATTCGACCGCGATGAACGCCGGCGAGTAGTCGAGCGTCCAGTTGCCGGTGAGGATCTCGATCGGGCCGCGGCGCAGGGGACTCATCCGCGCGGCATCCGACACGCGCTTCCAGAATGCCTCGAGCGCGGCGCGCGCGCCTTCCGGCCCCCCCTGCGTCAGCCCGGAGGCCATGACCGCGGCGTTCATGGCGCCGGCCGAGGTGCCCGAAATGCCGTCGAAGCGCAGCCCGGGCTCCTCCAGCAGCCGGTCGAGCACGCCCCAGGTGAACGCACCGTGCGCGCCCCCGCCCTGCAGCGCCAGATCGACGAGAACCTGGCCGCTGCGCGGCGCGCTCCTGCGCCGCGTCCCGGCCTTCGCCTTGCGGGCCGGGGTCACTGGGCCACCTTCGTGCTGCCCACTTCGGTGTTCGCCCTTGGGACGGCCCGGCGGGCTCACGCCAGTGCCTTGGCCTTCAGACGCGCGAACTCATCGCCGTTGATGGTGCCGGCATCGAGCAGTTTCTTCGCGTCGGCAATCTGGTCGGCCGGCGACTTGGCAGCGACTTCGCGGATGTAGGCGTCGGTCTCCGCCTTGGCGCTGGTGAGCGCGGCGCGCTGCCGCTCGGCCATGCCGCCGCCCCGGGCGAGGATGTAGAGGAGCGCCGTCAGGACCGGAAGGAAGATGAGTCCGATCAGCCAGATCACTTTCGCGCCGCCGCCCATCTTCGAATCCCGGAAGAGGTCGACCACGACCTGGAAGAGGACGATCAGGTAAGCGATGAAAAAGAACGTCGATGCCATGAGGACGACGGTGTCCCAGAAATTGCTCATGCGGTTTCTCCGGTGATGGGAAGGCAGACAGATTGGGAATCGGGCAATGCCGCACGAACGGTGCGGACGGTGGAACTGCTTCGGGCAGATTGCCCGGCGCGACCCACCCACGCGCGCCGCGGCGAAGCCACGAATCCGCCGGTCGGCATGACCGGCGCACGGATCGCGAAGGACGACAGGATGGAAACCCCGAAGCGCTCGGCCGGACGGGCCCAGCGAATCCGGTGTCGTTCAATCGCCCCCGTTGCATTCGATCAGCGCCAGACGGTTTATTATGCCATCCTTCTGCCCCGTCGCGACTGCACATCGGCTGCCCGGCACGACCGCATGGTGAACACATGGTGAAAGGATTGAGGAAGCTCGCCCTCGCAGCGCTCGTTGCCGCCGCCGTCGCCGGCTGCACGGTCGGACCGGATTACGCGCGGCCCGTCATCGACACGCCCGCCGCGTGGCGGATCGACTATCCCAAGGCGGCCGAAGTCGCGAATACGAAGTGGTGGGAGCAGTTCGGCGACCCGGTCCTGAACGGGCTGATCGAGACCGCGCTGCGCGAGAATCGCGACATCCGCATCGCCGCCGCCCGAGTGGACCAGTTCGCCGGCGCGCTCGTCAGCACGCGCTCGCAGTCGTTGCCGCAGATCGGCTACGGCGCGGATGCGAGCCGCGCCCAGGCCTCGCGCGTGGGACAGCCGCCCATCCCCGACGGCGTGGACAACCAGTTCACGCTGTACCAGGCGTCGCTCGGCGCCTCCTGGCAGCTCGACCTCTTCGGTCGCGTGCGCCGCCTCACCGAAGCCGCGCAGGCGCAGGTCTATGCGAGCGAGCAGGCGCAGCGCGGCGTCGTGCTCACGCTGGTGACGAGTGTCGCCTCCAGCTACATCGGGTTGCGGGCGCTCGACCGGCAGCTCGAGATCGCACGCGGTACGGCCAGGAACTTCGGCGAAACAGCGCGCATCTTCGACCTGCGCTTCAGGGCCGGCATCGTGTCGCAGACCGAAGTGACGCAGATCCGCTCGCAGTACCAGCAGGCGCTCGCCGCGATTCCGGCGTTCGAGCAGGCGATCGCGGCGCAGGAGAACCTGATCTCGATCCTGCTCGGACGCAACCCGGGGCCGATCCCGCGCGGGAAGCCGATCGACCAGCTCGTCGCGCCCCTGATCCCCGCCGACCTCCCGTCCGCGCTGCTGCAGCGCCGCCCGGACATCCTGCAGGCCGAGCAGAACCTCGTCGCCGCCAACGCCAACATCGGCGCGACGCGCGCGCTCTACTACCCTTCCCTCTCGCTCACCGGCGCGCTCGGCTCGGCGAGCACGGCCTTCGGCAACTTCCTCACCGGCCCCGCGAGCGTCTGGCTGCTGGCCGCCGGCCTGACCGGCCCGATCTTCACGTTCGGCGCCATCGAAGGCCAGGTGAGCTCGGCCGAAGCGCAGGAGCAGCAGGCGCTCTTCTTCTACCAGCGCACGATACTGAACGCGTTTCGCGAAACCAACGATGCGCTCGTCGGCTCGCAGAAGAAGATCGAGGAGGTCGCGATGCAGCGGCTGCGCGTGGACGCGCTGCGGGAATTCGCGCGACTGTCGCGGCTCAAGTTCGACAAGGGCGTGGCGGGCTACCTCGAGGTGCTCATCGCCGAGAACGAGCTGTTCGCGGCCGAGCTCGCGTCGGTGAGCCTGCTCGCGGCGCGGTACGCGCAGCTCGTCAGCGTCTACCAGGCGATGGGCGGCGGCTGGGTGGACATCGCCGGGTCGCTGGCGCCACGGCCGCAAGGCATGGCGGCAGCCACACCGCAGCAATGACCTGCGGCGGGAGCCTCGCGGCTGATCGCCATCGCGGCGCATCGGCAGGAAACGCCGAACCATGAACGGCCGGTTCCAGTCGCTGGTCGCCGGCGCCGTCCTCGCCGCCATCATCGGCTGGGTTCTCCACATCGGGAAGGAGATCTTCGTCCCGATCGTGCTCGGCGCTTTCCTCGTCTACGTGATCGCCGGCGTGACGCGGTTGCTGCGCAGCCTCCCGTTCCTCGGGCGCGATCCTGCCGCAGCGGATCCACGCCGCGCTGTCCGTTCTGGTCATCGCCTTCTGTCTCGTTGCGGTCGGCCACCTGATCCTCGCCAACAAGGACAGCGTTCTCGCGCCTGGCGCCGCAGTACCAGGAATCCCTGCTCGCCGCCATCCAGAAGACCGCCGTGTTCTTCCGGATCGAGGCGGAGCCGACGTGGACGACGCTGCGCCGGGATCTCCTGGGGCAGGTGAACATCCAGTCGCTGGTGGGGTCGATGGTCGCGTCGGTGTCCTCCATCGCCGTGACCGTCATCGTGGTGATCCTCTACGCCGACCTTTCTGCTGATCGAGAAGCGATCGTTCGACGCCAAGATCGCAGCGATATCGAGCGATCCGCGCAGCATCGCCCGGATCCGCCAGATCACCTCCGACATCAACGCGCGAATCGGCGCGTACCTGGCGCTCAAGACCTTCATCGGCATCCTGCTCGGGGCGACCAGCTGGGTCGTGATGGCGTTCGTCGGGCTCGAATTCGCCGCGTTCTGGGCGGTGCTGATCGCGCTGCTGAACTACGTGCCCTACATCGGCTCGTTCCTCGGCGTGCTGTTTCCGGTGACGATGGCGATCGTGCAGTTCGCGAATCCGAACGACGTCCTCGCGGTGCTCCTGCCTCTGACCGTCCTCCAGTTCGTGATCGGCAATTTCCTGGACCCCCTGATCATGGGCAATTCGCTCAATCTCAGCCCGTTCGCCATCCTCGCGAGCCTGGCGGTCTGGTCGGCGCTGTGGGGCATTCCCGGCGCCTTCCTGGCGGTGCCGATCACCGCCGTCATCGCCATCGTCTTCTCCGAGTTCCCGGGCACGCGGCCGATCGCGGTGCTGCTCTCGCGCGATGGGCGGCTCTGAGGACTCCCGCGCGGCGTCGCCGGCGGCCGCCATGATCGGCAGGGACGTGGCGGGCCTGTTCCGAACGGCCGCCGTCAACTGGGTGCAGGACTACGCGCAGAGCATGGGCGCCGCGCTCGCCTTCTACACGATGTTCTCGATCGCCCCGCTGCTGCTCATCGTGATTTCGGTCGCCGGTATCTTCTTCGGCGAAGAGGCTGCCCGCGGCGAAATCTACGAGCAGCTCCAGGGCCTGCTTGGGACGCCGGGCGCACTGGCCGTGCAGGGGCTGCTCGAAAGCGTGAACAGGTCCGGCGACAGCGTGGCGGCGACGGTGCTGGGCGTTGTCCTGCTGTTCATCGGCGCCACGTCGGTCTTTGCCGAACTGCAGGACGCGTTCGACCGCATCTGGCGCGCGCCGCCGAGGGCCGGAACGTCCGGCCTGTGGAACATCGTGCGGGTGCGCCTGCTGTCGTTCGGAATGATCCTGGGCATCGGATTCCTGCTGATGGTGTCGCTGGTGTTCAGCGCCGGCATGGCGGCGCTGAGCGCGCGGTGGGAGCCGCTGTTCGCCGGATGGGAGCGCGTCGCGTACACCACCGACGTCGTCACCAGCATCGTGCTCGCGACCGCGGTCTTCGCGATGATCTACAAGACGATGCCGAGAGTTCGGATCGACTGGAAGGACGTCTGGATCGGCGCGGCAGCCACCTCGCTGCTGTTCCTCGCCGGCAAGTTCCTGATCGGGCTCTACATCGGCAGGAGCGACATTTCCTCCGGCTTCGGGGCGGCTGCGTCCCTCGTCGTGGTGCTGCTATGGGTCTACTACTCGGCGCAGATCTTCCTGTTCGGCGTGGAATTCACCCGCGCCTACTCGCACCGGTTCGGCTCGCGCAAAGGACAGCCGCTCTCCTAAGGTCCGGCGAACGGACGCGTCTCCAGGTCGTCGGGCAGAAACGTCGACAGCAGGGCTTCGAGGCGCACCGGGATGCCCGGCGTTGCGGTCGCGGCGAGATTGCGCCCGGTCGGGCCCGAGGGCCGGGTGATGCCTTCGTCGACGCGTTCGAGCAGGTACGGGAAGAACGGATTGGACGGCAGGCGCGTCAGGAAATCCTGGTCGACGACCAGCGTGCCGCGCTCGCCGCGCGCGCTCATGGCGCCGAGCTTGTAGCCGAACTCGGGCGGCGCCTTCGGGTCGGGTTGAAGCCCGTACAGCGAGTCGTCCATGGGGATCGGAATTGCCAGGTGCGACAGCGAGAAGATGCCCGACGGATACGGCAGGTTCAGAGCGCGGTCCTCCGCTTTCAACTGGCCCGGCGCGATGCTGCGCTCGAGCGTGGCGTCGCTGTCTTCGCTCGCATTCACGATCGCCGTGAAGCGATACGGCTGCGGGGACGCCGGCGCCAGCCGGTCGAGCGCGACGTAGGCGGACGGGCGCAGCAGCGGCCCGAACTTGACCGTGCGGTTCACGTCGAAGAGAACGATCTCGCTGCCGTTGTCCGGCAGCAGCGAATACAGCGCCGTGAGGATCGCCGGCGTGCTGACGGTGAAATCGACCACCGACTGGAAGGTCAGCACCGGCGGGAGGGTTCCCAGCCGGTCGGCGCGCGCGAGCCGCTGGATCTGGCCCTGCAGCGCGTCGGTCAGCCGATACGACTGGCGGGCGCCGTTGACCGGAAACGAGTTGTACTTGAACGGATTGAACTCCGGCACGACGGAAAGCCAGGCCGCGTTGGCGAACGGCGGCAGCAAGGCGGGAAGCCCGGCCAGCCCGGCGAAGCGCGCAAAGCGGGTGATCCCGATCATCGGCGTGAACAGTACGATGCGGTCGGCCCGGGGAAGCGTCGGATCCTCGATCGCGTCGAGCGAGTATTTCATTGCCAGCGCACCGCCGTTCGAGAACCCGACCAGGTGCAGCGGCCCCGGGGCAGGCACGCGCCGGCGTGCCTCGCGAACCGCCAGCCGCGTTGCGGCCATCCAGTCTTCCCAGCGCACGTCGGTCAGGCCGGCCGGCACGGTGCCGTGCCCCGGCAGGCGGATGCCGATCGCGACGAAGCCGCGGTCGCGATACCGCTTCGCGATGTGCCGCAGGCTGTAGGGCGAGTCCGTCAGCCCGTGCAGCAGCACGACGGCCCCGACCGGCGTGCCGTCGGGCTCCATGACATAGGAGCGGTTCCAGTCCTTGGCGAAGCGCGCCGGATAGACCGGGCTGTCCTCGAAGTAGCGGTTGATCGGCACGCGCGCGCCCGGCATCGAGCTTCTGGCTCACCTCGGCGCGGACGCTGGCGAAGATCGTCCCTTCCTGCGCAAGAAAGCGGGCCCAGTCGGCACCGTTGAGGTCGCTCTCGCGCAACTCGATCGGCACGTAGGTGTGCCACGGCTGCAGCGCGGGGCCGCTCAATGACCGATACGACCGCAGCCCGAGCAAGATCGCGCCGGCCACGACGATCGCGATCAACGCCCACTTCAGGACCCTCTTGATACCCATCTGCATCGTCTCCCTCGGCGCGCAAGCGCATGGACCGCGGCGATGCTCACGTCGAACCGGCCACGCTGGCACAATATAACCGCCCGCGATCGACGGCGCCATGCTCATTGCGCGGCAAGCGAACGACCGTCCGGCGTGACACCCTGATCATCGAAAGGAGGCTTCATGCATCAGCCCGGCGTTTCCACCCCTCGTGTCGTCGCCGTCGCGACCTTCGCCACCGCGGCGATCCTCCTCGGCGCCTGCGGCACCGCGGGCATCGGCGGCAATCCCGGCCCGCCCGTGCCGGCGCCGACGTACCGCGTCGGCGACCGCTGGACGTATCACGGCGAGGAGGGTTTCCGCGTGAAGGCCGTGTGGGACGAGACGCACGAAATCACCGCCGTGGGGCCGGACGGCATCACCGTGCAGGTGACGACGACGGGGCCGGGGCTGAACTCGGTGCGCACCGAAAAGTGGCAGTCACCCGGCGTGGTGCGGGTAGGCGCCGTTCTCGACGACGGGACGAGGCGCTTCGATCCCGCGCTCGTGCGCTACCAGTTTCCGCTGACGACCGGCGATTCCTGGCAACAGCGCGTCCGCGACCTCGACCAGCCGCCGGGACCGTTCGGTCCCATCCTGCGCCACGTCACCGTGGGGGGGTACCAGGGCGTCACCACGCCGGCCGGAACGTTCGACGCGATCACGATGCGCGTGAACCTGACGCTCGACGACGAAACCGCCTTCCGCTGGCCCACGCAGTGCAGCGGCATCGTCCGCTACGCGCCGGCCGCCGCGGCCGCCGCGCAGATCGAGTACACCTGCTGGTGGCGCGACAAGGGCGACCAGGACGCGATCAATCGCCCCGGTCCGAATCCGGTGCTGCGGCTCACGCAGTTCAAGCGCGGATCCTGACCGAACCGGGCAATCGGGGTCAGAACTTCCAGCCGAAATTGGCGGCGAGAAAGACGATGCCGACGTTGTTGAACGAACCGACGACGTCGCCGCGCCCGCCGAGCGCGACGGGCGCGTTGCCCGAAACGTTCGTGTGCAGGTTTCCGCCGTACAGGTACTCGACGCTCCATCCCCAGCTGAAGGTCCTCGATTCTTCCTTCTGGCCACCCACGCCGAAACGCCATGCGGCGTTCGCAGGCAATGCCAGCGAAACGCTGTTGTTGTCCTGGAATCCCGAGTCGTAGGCGACGCCGGCATTGAGCAGCCACGCGTCGGACAGCTTGTATTGCGCTCCGGCAGCGACGTGCCAGGTGTCCTTGTAGTCGAGGCTGGTGGTCAGGCCCACGGGATTGCTCGTGTCCACGCCGATCTCCACCTCGCCGAACCTCGACCATTGCTGCCAGCCGACGCTGCCCAGGATCGCCCAGCGCGGATCGATCTCGCGGTAGAAGCTCGCGTTGACGCCTTGCGGCACGGTAACGCCGAGATCGACGTTGGCGTTGAGCAGTCCCCGCGACGCGAGCAGCGTCCGCACGCCGGGCGCGAGGCCGTCCCACTGCGTCGTCGCGCGGAAGTCGAGGTTCACCGGCGAGTTCCAGGTGATGCCGAAGCGCGTGCCGCGGTCCGGCTCGTAGAGCAGGCCCAGGTTCGCGCCGAAGCCCCAAACGTCGTTCGCAAGCGTGAGGCTGCCGTCGGGCCCGATGATGTTGTTGACGGCCACCTTGTTGTCGAGCTTGCCGTACATCGCGTTGAGGCTGGCGCCAACCGAGAGATTCTCGTTGACGCGCCATGCGGCCGACGGCAGCACCGATACGCCGAGCAGCGTTCCGTCCTGCGCGCGGTACCTGCCGACCCAGCCGTCGTCGTACTTCACCGCCAGGCCGAAGTTGCCGGTGATCGCCAGGCCGAGCTTGATGTCCGGCGAGACGCTGTGCGAATAGAACATGCCGCCGCCGGGAAACCAGCCGACCGGATTGCCGCCATCGTTGCTGCCGAGCGCCGGTGTGGTGCCCTGCCCGATCGAGAAGCCCAGGTCGGCGTGGAGCACCTGCGCCCCTAGTGTGAGCTGGTTGCCCGCGAGGCGCGTCATGCCGGCCGGGTTGGTGAACACCGTGGACGCGTCCTGCGCCCGGGCGGCGTACCCCGCCGACGCGAGGCCGACGTCCGCCGTGCCGACCTCGTACAGGCTGATGCCGCCGGCGCAGGCGGTGCCGCACGCAACAGCGCCGACACCGAGCGTCGTGGCCCAACCTGCGAAGCGTGGTCCTGCATACATTTCGCGCTCCCCGCAGCAGAGGGTGATTCCGGCTGCGCGAGCAGCGGAAAGACCGGCCGGATACTATCATTTCGGCATTGCAGGGCGCTCGCGCGCAGCCCGGAGAAGCGTCCGCGGATTCGCTCCGGAAATCCAGCGCCCGGCCGGGGGCGCGACGCCGGTTCGCCTCGGCGCGGGCGGCGCCGGCCTCAATACTCGTGCAGCGCCTCGATCCGCCCCGAATCGATCGCCTTCACCAGCGCAGCGTGGTCCTTGCGCGTCTGGTCGGCGTAGGCAAGGGCAAATTCCCCCAGGGCGCGGTCGAAGGCGTCGCTCTTGCCGAGATACCCGCTGATGGTCGCGGCGTCCCCCGACTTGGCATGGGCGCGCGCCAGGGTCCAGCCGCAAATCCCCGCGTAGCGCCTGAGGTGCGCGGCGCTGAATCCGTCCACGGGGATCGACATCTTCATGTCGCGCAGCTGGCGCACGAAGAAATCATGGCCGCGCCGTCCGCGCACCCAGCCGAGGAAGATGTCGCTGGAGGACTGCAGCAGCCGCTGCCCCACGACCACGCGCTGGCCCTGGTTGTCGTACGCGCTCGGACCCGCATGCGGCTCGAGCACGGAACGCACGGCCTCCTTGAACTGCAGGATCAGCGGATGGCCGTCCTCCGAGAACAGCAGCCCGATGTAGCAGCGCGTCCCCACGCTGCCGATGCCCACCACCTTGAGCGCGCAATCCTCGAGCCGATAGCGGTCCAGCAGCACCCGGCGCTCGTCGGACAGCGACTCGCGGTAGTCAGCCAGGCCCTCGAGGACCCGCTGCTCGAAGTCGGGCTCCGCCACGTGCATCAGAATCGGCGGCTGGTCGACCAGCCGGTGGCGCCCGTCGACCAGCGTCGTGATCTTGGGGAACAGGTTCTCGATCACGCGCCCGCGCGCCCGATCGGCGATCTGCTGCCGGAATTTTCGTCCCCTGGCATCGGGCGCCGCCTTGATCAGCGTTTCCGCGTCGAGCCGCTGGTACCACACCTCCAGCGGCCGCATGCGGGAGCACTCCCGCAGATGCTCGCGGTACGCGCGCACGCACTCGAGGACCGCGGCAAGCCCGTCGTCGTCGGGCAGGCGGTTATCCCGTCCGGCGACCAGGAAGCTCACGACCAGGCGCTTCAGATCCCACTCCCACGGCGCCGGGAGCGTTTCGTCGAAGTCGTTGAGGTCGAAGACCAGGCGCCGCTCGGGCGTGGCAAAGCCGCCGAAATTGAGAAGGTGGCAGTCGCCGCAGGCCTGCACGCGGACGCCTGTGGTCGGCGTCGTGGCGAGATCGTGCGCCATGAGCCCGGCCGAACCGCGCAGGAACGTGAACGGACTGCGGGCCATCCGGCCGTAGCGGATCGGCACCAGCTCCGCGAGGCGCCCGCGGCTCGACATTTCGAGTATCTCGACGGGATCCCGGCCGCGGCGTGGGGGTTTCCAGGCCGCATGGCTGTCGCGCGCCACATGCTCGCGCAGGGCCTTGCCTGCCGCGAGGCGCTCCGCGCGGGGGTGAAAACCCGCGCCGCTGTCGGCAGCGCGCGGTGCGGCGCCCGCCTTCCCCGAACGTTTTTTCGTCGCCATAGGAGGCGCATTGTCGCTCCGGATTGCGTGCGTCGCAATCGCCACGCGCTCGTCATGCCGCGCGTTGAAGGGTGGCGTGCGGCGCGCGAGCACCCCGATCACCGCGCAGGCGACGCCTTCAGGCGCGCTTCATCCGGCTTCGATTCGATGATCTAAATACGGTCCCGGCCCCGCTCGCGGGAGGCCGGAGTTTCGTGGCGACACTCGCCCATTCACCCTGCGGAGGAAATCGATGCGTTACGGCTATATCGCGCTGGCGGTGCTGTTGACCGCCGCGGTGCTGCTGTTCAAGTTCCAGAACCTCGATTCCGTCACGGTCACGCTGCTGACGATGAGGCTCACGCTGCCGGTCTCGATATTCACGCTGCTGGTCTACGTGCTCGGCATGATGACGGGCGGCGCCCTGATGGGTTTCATGCGCAGCGTCTACAAGGGCGCGACGCAAGGGCGCGCGATGAAGGGTCCGCGACCGCTGGAACGGGCGGCGCGCTGCGCGCTGCTGGCGGTCGCGCTGGCGCTCGCCGGCTGCGGCACGCTGCTGCGCAACGGCGTGCCGGTGGACATGATGGCCACGGCCGTGATCCCCGGCATGCCGGAGGTGCGCGCGCCTGCCGGCAGCCGCAGCGACATTCATGGCGCGCGACATGGCCGAGTCCTTCCTCCAGGAGGCGCCCGGCGATTTCCCCGTCGGCGCCGATGGCGTGCGCGCCTACCCGCACCTCGCGCTGTCCGGCGGCGGCGCCAACGGCGCCTTCGGCGCGGGCTTTCTCAACGGCTGGACCAGCACCGGCACGCGCCCCGTCTTCAAGGTCGTCACCGGCGTGTCCACCGGGGCCTTGATGGCGCCGTTCGCATTTCTCGGCCCGGGCAAGGACGACGCGCTGCGCGAGTTCTACACCACCACCCGCACGCGCGACATCTTCGTGCTGGGCGCGATGATGTCGATCCTGCGGCGGCTGCTGTTCAGCGACGGCATCGCCGATACCGCGCCGCTCGCCTCGCTGATCGCCACGCACGTCGACGAGACCTTCCTGCGCGAGATCGCCGCGGCGCACCGCGGCGGCCGCCGTCTCTACATCGGGACCGTCGACCTCGACTCGCAGCGCTTCATGATCTGGAACATGGGATTGATCGCCACCAGCGGGCACCCCGACGCGCTGGACCTGTTTCGCAAGGTGATGCTGGCGTCCGCCTCGATCCCGGTTGCCTTCGAGCCGGTGCTCTTCGAGGTCGAGACCCCCGACGGCCGTCGCTACGACGAGCTCCACGTGGACGGCGGCGTGGCCGCCAACGTTTTCTACAACGGCCATCTCTTCAGCCCGCGGCGACTGCGCGACGAGGCCGGGCGCGGCGCCGCGCGGGAAGACGCCTACGTCATCCACAACGGGCAGCTGGCCGCGATCCCCGGGGTGACGCGGCGCTCGATTCCGGGCGTGGCGCTGCGCACGCTGCAGGCCGTCAGCACGGCGGGGATGGTCAGCGACCTGTTCCGCATCTATGCGGTGACGGTCTTCGAGCAGTCGGGATTCCACTGGATCACGATTCCCGACGGCGTCGAGCTCCGGGGCAACGAAACATTCGATCCGGTGCTGATGCAGCAGCTCTACGACACCGGCTACCGGATGGCGCGGGAGGGGCCCAAGTGGCACACGCAGCCACCCGTCATGCTCGACAGGGACGACGAACAATAGGAAACTCGCGGACCGCAGCGCCCGGCAGCCCGCAACTCGGCTCCGCCCCACGACCATGAACCTTCCAGGAAGCCGACAATGAGTTCAGGATTCACCACGCACCCCGTCGCCCTCGCCTGCCTGCTTACGGCGTGTGCCGCCTTCGCTCCCGGAGTCGCGAGCGCGCAAACCACGGGGAGCTATGAAGCCCACCCGCTGCTCGCCGGTTCCGCGCTCGCTCCCGCCGCGCTGCTCAAAGGCCCGCTGCACACGGTTGCCGAGCCGGTCGCGCTGGAGGGCTTCTTCGGGCGCTTCGTGATCGAGTCGAAGTTCGGCAAGTTTTCGGTCCTGGGCGTGAACATGCTGGGCGTGCGCGTGAACGAGCTGCAGGCGATCCAGACGCTGCAGGAGGTCCAGACGAGCCAGGCGTTCCAGGATTCGCTGGTGCGGGCGGCGTCGGCGCCGGTCCAGCTCGTGCAGAGCGCGGTGACCGATCCGCTCGGGACCGTCGAGAACATCGGCCAGGGCATGGGCAACGTGCTGGGACGTGTCGGTTTCCTTGCCCGGTCAGGCGCCCAGACGGTGTCGGACAGCGCAACCAGCCGCAACGCCGCGCCGACGTCGTCCGGGCTCCCGCCGGCGCCCGCAGGGGAAGCGATGCCGCCGGCGTTCAACGGCGATCCGTTCGGCTACAACAAGGCGCGCCGCGACTGGGCCAGGCAGCTCAACATCGACCCGTACACGTCCAACCCGGTGCTGCGGCCCCTGCTCGACAATGCGTCGACGGCCAGCTTCGCGGGCAGCTTCGCGATCAACACGGCCATCAGCGCCGTCTCGATGGGCGCCAACCTGGTCGTCGGTTTCGATACCGACGTTCGCGACGCCGTGTGGAACCAGCCCCCGGTCGACCTCACCCGCCAGAACGAGTCGCGGCTGCTTGCCTTGGGCGTGAGCGGGCGCACCACGCGCGATTTCCTGCGCAACCGGTGGTTCACGCCGTCGCTGCAGACTGCGCTCGCGATCGCACTGACGAAGATGGGCAGCATTTCCGGCATGGAATCGCTGGTCCAGGTCGCCGCGCGGGTGCAGGGCGAGACCAACGTCCGCTTCTTCATCGAATCGGTGCGGATGCTGGCCCGGTTCAACGAGAAGGAAGGCCGGCTGGTCAAGCTGCGGACGAGCAACATGGTTCCGGTGGGTGTCGAGGCGGACGGGACGCTGGTGGTCGCGGCCGCGATCGACTACGCCTACTGGGACCAGGCCGCCGCGGAATTCGCGCAGCGCAAGGAACTGAAGGGCAAGCGGCGGATCGTCCTCGTCGCCGGCGGCGCGAGCGACCGGGCGAAGCAGGAATTCGACAAGGCAGGCCGGACGCTGCGCACCGAGCTGCGCCCGTGATCCGATCGATGACGTAGCCCGGGTTGAGTAACCGTCTCCCTTGTCAAGCCTTATGCAGCGAGAGGTTCCAAGGTTTATTGGTTCTGACCATGGCGTTAAGGATGGTCAGCAGCTTGCGCATGCAGGCGACCAAGGCGACCTTGGGCAACTTTCCGGCGCCGATCAGGCGTTCATAGAAGGTGTGGATGACGGGGTTGCGAGCCGCCGCCACGAGGGTTGCCATGTACAGGACGCGGCGGACCTCGAAGCGACCACCCTGGACCCGTCGTCGACCGCGCATGGTGCCTGAATCGTGTGCCATGGGCGCAATGCCCACCAATGCGGCGATCTCGCGCCGGGTCAAGCGCCCGAGCTCAGGCAACTGGGCAATCATCGTGGCACTGGCAATGGGGCCAATCCCGGCGACTGAGCGCAGCAAGGTATCGAGGGCGACGAAGTGCGCTTCGACATGACTGGCCATCTGCCCTTCCACGTCGCGCAGCTGGCTGTGGATGGCCTGGATCATCGCTTCGATGCTCGGGCGCACCGTGGGGACGGCCAGGGACAGTCGTTGGCGCTCCGACAGCAGCATGGTCAGCAGCTGCCGCCGGCGCGTCACCAGCGCTGCCAGCACCTGTTGCTGGGCATTGGGCAACGGGCGCAGGAAGCGCGCCAAATCGTCTCGCCGCACCAGCACGCTGGCCAGTTCGGCCAGCATCCGGGCGTCGATCCGGTCGGTCTTGGCCCGCCGGCCCATGGCCTTGGCGAAGTCGCGCGCTTGCTTCGGATTGACGATGGCCACCGACAGGCCGGCCGCTTGCAGCGCGCAGGCCAGCCCCGCCTCGTAGCCACCGGTGGCCTCCATCACCACCAGCGCCACCCCCAGCGGCGACAGCGCCGCCGCCAAGGCCGCATGGCCCGCGTCATCATTGTCAAACTGCTGGGTGTCGAGTTGACTGCCCAGCACTGCCACATCGACATGCGCTTTGGCGACGTCGATGCCTACCACCACAGAGGTTGCAGACATGGTCTTCGGCTCCCTGGCTTGTGCATGCGCGCTCAGCTGCGGCGCGCGTAACCGTTCGGGCTTCAGGAAGACCAGCACGGCAACCGTGCGCAATCTACTCAACCACGGGCTTATTAGCCCCAGCCGAGGCCAAGCTGCACGGTGCGTCTGATCACCACAACAGCGATTAGACTTTACCGTGCTGGTCCCGGACAAAGATACAAGCCGGAGGCGAAACCCGGGGTCGATGGGGCGCCCGTGGAGGTGGCACCACGGCCGAAACCCGAGACTACTGGCGCGTTCACCCGGATTGCGCCGTCGGCGCAACCCGGGCTACGCGGGATTCGCATCAGGCACCGCGCCCGCCCCACGCTACGGCCAGATTCGCATCCGTGCCAAGGCTGGCGAGCCGCGATCGACGATAATCGCATCCGTGCGCGCCGCGGTCCCCCGCTTCCGATCGATGCTGCTCTGGCTGCTGCTTGGCGCGGCGGCCGGCGCGCCGTCGATCCGCGCGCTCGCGGCGGACGAGCCCGCGGCACCTGTCGGCGCCACGCCGGGTAGCGTGTCCGCAGCGCCGGAGCCCGCGCCGGCGCACTCCCACGTGGCCTACGTCGTGACCGTCGTCGCGCCCCCGCCGCTGAAGGAAACGCTCGAGCGCAACGTCGGCCTCGTGCGCTGGCAGAGCTTCGGCGAAATGTCCGAGGAACTGCTCGACCAGCTGGTGCGCGAGGCAAACGACGAGGCGCGCAACGCGGCCGCCGCGGAGGGCTACTTCGGGGCGACGATCGCGATCGACGTCGACCGCAAGACCGATCCCGCGGCCGTCACGCTGGCAGTCACGCTCGGTCCGCCGACGCTCATCACGTCGGTGCGCATCAACGTCAGCGGTCCCGCGGCGACCGACAGCCCGCTGGGCACGGCCGCCATCGCCAACCTGACGGCCGGGTGGGGGCTGCCCGACGGCGCGCAGTTCCGGCAATCCGCGTGGACCGTGGCCAAGGGCCGCGCGCTGGCGACGCTGGTGGCGAGCCCGTACGCCGCCGCCCGGATCACGCACAGCGAAGCGCTCATCAATCCTGACAGCCGGAGCGCGGAGCTCACGCTGGAAATCGAGAGCGGCCCGCCGTTTCGCTTCGGCGCCTTCGAGATCCGGGGCCTCACCCGTTACGAGCCGTCGCTGGTGCGCAACTTCAACACCATCCGCGCGGGCGAACCCTACAGCGAGCGGGCGCTCGAGCATTTCGTGCGCCGGCTCAACGCCTCCGGCTATTTCGCCAGCGCGCAGGCGGCGATCGACCCCGCCTCGCCCCGGCCGGAGGACGCGACCGTGAACGTCGCGGTGATCGAAGCGCCCACCCGGCGCTTCGAAGGCGGCATCGGCTATTCGACCGACGTCGCGTTTCGCATCAACGCGAGCTACCGCGACGTCAACATCGACGGCAAGGGGCTGCAGATGCTGGCCGAGGGCCGGCTCGAATCGAAGATCCAGTCCACCTCGCTGCGGTTCACGCTGCCGCCGGGCGGGTCGGGCTGGATCGGCACCCTGGGCGCGGGCGCGGAGCGCACCGACATCGAAAGCCTGGTCACCCGCACCGCGTTCGCCGGCACGCGCTGGCACACGATCGAGGAACGACACGAGCAGGCGGTGTCGGCCACGTTCTATCTCGATGAGCAGCTGCCTTCGGGCGCGGCGTCGACCAACGCGCATGCGCTGTATGCCGAATACGAGCGCTACTGGCGCGAAGTCGACAACCTGATCGCGCCGACGAGAGGGTGGATGGCCGTCGTGCACGCAGGCGGCGGCATCCCGGGGGCCTCGACCCGCGGCTTCGGTCGCGTCATCGGCCGCTTCTCCGCGTGGCAGCCCGTCGGCACGCGGTACGAACTCCAGTTCCGGGCCGAAGGAGGCGCCGTGCTGGCGGGCAGCCGCAGCGGGATTCCCTCGACGCTGCTGTTCCGCACGGGCGGCGACACATCGGTGCGCGGCTACGCATTCGACAGCCTCGGCGTGCAGGACGGCGATGCCACGGTGCCGGGCCGCTATTTCGCGGTGGCGAGCGTGGATGCCACGCGCTGGATCGACGAGTCGTGGGGCGTGGCGGCCTTCGTCGATGCGGGCAACGCGACCGATTCGACGACCGACTTCCATCTGGCGCTGGGCTATGGGGTCGGAGCGCGTGTGCGCACGCCGCTGGGTCCGTTCCGCCTCGACCTCGCCTACGGTCAGGACGTGCGCAAGCTGCGCGTGCACTTCTCCGTCGGCCTCACCTTCTAGCATGAGCGCGCCGGGCCGCCCCAAGCGCGAATTGCGCCCCCTCGGGGGGTGTGGGGGCCGTTCATGATGGCAACCCCGGCGCCGGCAACCCCCGCTCCCCGCCCGCGCAGGACGGTGCGCTCGCACCTGATGCGCGCGGTGGCGCTGCCCGTCGCGCTGATCGGGCTGGCGGTGGCGGGCGGTTACGCCTTTCTGTCCACGCAGGTGGGTGTCGATTTCGCCGTGGATCAACTGATGGTGCGCAGCGGCGGCCGCCTGCAGGTGGAAGGCGCGACGGGATCGCTGCTCCAGGCGGTGCGCGCCGAACGCCTGGTGTGGAAAGGCCCCGAGGCGAAAGTCACCGCGACCGGCGTCACGCTGCGCTGGAGCCCGCTGGCGCTGTGGTCCCGCGGCGTCCTGGTGCACGCGCTGGGCGCCGAGCAGATCGACGTCGAGTTGAAGCCGTCCACCGCCGCTGCCAGTCCGCCGGAGAGCCTTGCCCTGCCGTTCGAGATCGAGATCGAGCGTCTGGCCATCGGCCGCCTCGATTGGCGCGTCGGCCCGCGCGGCGGAACCATCCGTGGCCTGGGCCTGAACTACAGCGGGGGCGCGCAGGCGCATCGCTTCCGGAATCTTTCGCTGGCCGCCGACATCGGCACGCTCGCCGGCGGCGTTTCGATCGGCGCCGAGGCGCCGTTTGCAATCGACGGCCGGCTGGTGCTCGAGGCCACGGCCGCGCTGAGGGAGGCCAGGGCGACGCTCAACCTGTCCGGCACGCTGACCGAACTCGCAGTCGACGGCGCCGGCACGGCGGGCAGCGCGCGCATCGCCGGCCGCGCGGTGCTGGCGCCGCTGGGGACGGTGCCGCTGGTGCGGCTCTCCGTCGACGCGCGCGAGCTCGATCTCTCCGCCTGGGACAAGGCGCTGCCCGCGACGCGCCTCGACCTCGTCGCCGAGGCGGTGCCGGACGGCGGCGGATTCTCCGGCAAGCTCGACGCGACCAACGCGCTGCCGGGCCCCATCGACGCCGGGCGCGTGCCCGTGCGCACGCTGGCGGCAGGCTACGCGTGGCAACCGGAGGCCATCCGGCTCGACGGGCTGGTCGCCGAACTGTCCGGCGGCGGCCGGGCCGCCGGCAGCGCGAGGATCCCGCTGTCCGGCGCGCGCTCGGCGGGCACCTGGTCGCTCGACGTGCGCGACATCGATCTGCGCCAGATCTACGGCCCGCTGATCGCGACGCGGCCTGCGCGGATCGATCGCCGCCGACCTCGATGCCGACCGGCAGCGCGTGAGCGGCGACATCGCCGACCGTGACATCGCCGGCGGCCTTGCGCTGGCCTTCTCGGCCGTGATCGCCGGAGACGACGTCGAGCTGCGCAGTTTTCGGGCGACCAAGGGCAGGAGCGAGCTCCAGGGCCGGGGGCGCCTCTCGTTGCGCAGCGAGCGCGCCTTCACGCTCGATGCCACGGCGGCCCATCTCGATCCGGCGCAATTCGGCGACTTTCCCGCCGCGCAGATCGACGGCAGCATCGCCGCGAGCGGCGTGCTGGCCCCGCAGTGGCGCGTGGCGGCCGAGGTCGCCGTCACGCCCGGCAGCACGTTCGCGGGCGTCGGGTTCTCCGGCGCGGCTTCCGGCACGCTGACTCCCGGCGCCGTGCGCGGCGCCAAGGTGGCGGTGCAGGTCGGCAGCGCGAAATTCACGGCCGCAGGCAGCACCGGCGAGCCGGGCGACGTGATCAACGCGGCGCTCGACGCGCCGAGCCTTGCCGATCTCGTGCCCTTCCTGCCGGCCGCCGTTCCGCGCACGCTTGCCGGCAGCAGTGCGCGCGAAGGCGCAATTGCACGGCCCGCTCGACGGCGGCGCGGTCGAGTTGGAAGCGAGCGGCAGCGCGCTGAAGCTCACGCCGGCGCTCGCCGCCGGCTCGCTCGAGGTTCGCGTCGCTCTGGCGGCCGGAGCGGCGCGCGGCGGCGACATGGCGCAGCGGAGCGTCGAGATGACGATCGAGGCAAAGAACCTCGTGGCGCCGGCAGGACCGTTCACCTCGGCGCGCGCGGCGCTCAAAGGCACGCTGGGCGCGCATGCGCTCGACGTCGCATTCACGCGCGAGGACGTCGAGATGGTCGCCGCCGCGCACGGCGGGCTGCGGCTCCCTCCCGCAGCCGAGCCCGCCGCCGGCTACCGCTGGTCCGGCACCGTCGACACGCTCGAAGGGCGGGGACCGCTTGCGCTGCGGCTGACGGCACCGGCGGCGCTCACCGTCGAGCGCGCGCACGTCACCCTGGGCGAGACGCGGCTCGCCGTCGCCGACGGGAACATGCGGATCGCCGATCTCGAATGGGACAACGGCAGGATCACCACCCACGGCAGCTTCGCCGCGGTTCCGCTCGCCACGGCCGTCGCGGATCGCGGGCAAGACGATGCCCTTCGATTCCACCGTCACGCTGGGCGGCGAGTGGTCGCTCGCGGCGGCACCGCGCCTCACCGGCACGGTGAGCCTGCGGCGCGAGGACGGCGACCTGCGCCTGCGCCGCGACGCCGGCGCCGGCGCCGAGACGGCGAGCGAGCCGATGGGGATCACCGGTTTCGAGCTGATCGCGCGGTTCGCGGACGACGCCATCGATGCCACGGCCGACCTGCGCTCGACGCGCGCCGGCTCGGCGACGGCGAGCCTTGCCGTCGGCGCGGTCGCGGGAGCGCCGCTGGGCAGGATTTCCCCCGACGCGCCGCTGACCTTCACGGCGACCGCCACGCTGCCCACGCTGCAGTTGCTGCAACCGTGGATCGGCACCCTTGCCGTCGCCAGAGGGCGAGCGACCGCCGAGCTGACGGCGCGCGGCACGGTGGCCAAGGCGGTGCTCGCGGGCAGCGTGCGGGCCGACGGCCTGCGGCTCGACGCGCCGCAGTACGGCGTGCACTGGACCGACGGCGTGCTCTCCGCCCGTCTCGCCGACGGCAAGATCGTGATCGACGAAATGAGCCTGCTGGCCGGCGACGGGAAGTTCAGCGGCTCCGGCACCGTCACCTCGCCGCGGCGCGGGGATGCGCATCCCCGACGCGCGCATCGCCTGGCGCGCGGAGCGGTTCCGGGTCTTCAACCGGCCCGATCTGCAGCTGGTGGTCGACGGCAACGGCAGCGTGGCCTTCGAGGGCGGAAGGCTTGCGCTGACCGGCTCGCTGAAGGCGGAAGAGGGACGCTTCGTCTACGTCTCGGAAGCGGGCGCGACGCTGGGCGACGACGTGGTCGTCAAGGGCTGGCCGAGGCAGGCGCCGCCGTCGCTGCGGGCAGCCCAACTGCCGCTGGCGCTCGACCTCGCGGTCGACCTGGGCGAGCGCCTCTATTTTTCGGGCGAGGGCCTCGAAGCCCGGCTCGAAGGGACGCTGCAGATCGCCAACGGGCCGCGCGGGTTCAGCGGCAAGGGCACGATTCGCACGGTCAACGGCACCTACGCGGCGTTCGGCCAGCGGCTCACCATCGATCCCGGGCGGCTGCTGTTCGACGGGCCGCTCGACAATCCCGGGCTCGACATCGTCGCGCTGCGCAAGAACCTCGCGGTCGAGGCCGGCGTCGCGATTTCCGGCACGGTCAGGGTGCCCATCATCGCGCTGACGTCGAACCCGCCGGTTCCCGACGGGGAAAAGCTGTCGTGGCTGCTGCTCGGCCAGGGGCTGGCAAGGACGTCGGGCGCGGACGCCGCCGCGCTGCAGGCCGCCTCCGGGATGCTGCTCGGCCGCAACACGCAATCGGTGACCTCCCGCATCGCGGAGAGCGTGGGACTCGACGACATCTCGATCAGGGGCAGCAGCACGGCCCAGCGCGCCGGCGACGCGCGGCACCACCGCCGAAGGGCAGGTGGTCGCACTGAGCAAACGGCTTACCGACCGGCTGTCGCTGATCTACGAGCAGGGGCTGTCGATCGCCAACAGCGCGTTGAAGCTCCAGTACGCGCTGACGCGCAACATCTCGCTGCAGGCGGAAATGGGCGCCATCAGCGGCATCGGGATCCGCTACAACATCTCGTTCGAGTGAGCGGCCCTCAGGCCCAGATCGCGCGCACCCGCGCCGAAATGTCCACCGCGTGGGTCGACTCGTTGCCCGGCGGTTCGGCACCGGCGGGCCGGGCGGGTGCCACCGGCCATGCGCACGACTCGAACAGCTTCGCGACCGCCCCCGTGATGAAGCGGCTGCGCGACGCGTAGACGTGGCGGTCGCCGTACGCCGCCTGCTGGTGCACGTGGAAGCGCTGCGGCAGCATCAGGTGCAGGTGGTCCCTGGCGCGCGTCATCGCGACGTACAGGAGCCGCCGCTCTTCCTCGATCTCCTCGCTCGTCCCCGTGCTCATGTCCGACGGGATGCAGCCGTCGATCACGTTGAGGACATGGACCGTCTTCCATTCCTGGCCTTTGGCCGAATGGATCGTCGACAGGATCAGGTAGTCGTCATCGAGACCCGGCACGCCGGCCTCGGCGCTCGTCGCGCCCGGCGGGTCCAGCGTGACTTCGGTGAGAAAGCGCTCGCGCGAGCCGTAGGTCGAGGCGATCTGCGCCAGCTGCGCGAGGTCGGACTCGCGCACGCGGGCGTCGTCGTAGATCCGCTGCAGATGCGGCGCGTACCACTGCGTCACGAGGTCGAGGTCGGCGGGCCAATCCGAACTCTCCGCGCGAAGCAGGCCGAACAGCCGGACGAACGGCTGCCAGTCCTCCGTCACGGACGATGGCGCGCTGAACGCCGTCATGGCGGCCACGGGATCGGCGGCGGCATCCATGGCGTCGAGGAGCTTCATTGCCGTCGCGGGACCCACGCCGGGCAGCAGGCGCGCGGCCCGAAAGCCGGCCATCCGGCTGCGCGGATTCTCGGCCCAGCGCAGGACGGACAGGACGTCCTTGATGTGCGCGGCTTCGAGGAACCGCAGGCCGCCGAACTTGACGAACGGGATGTCGCGCCGGGTCAGTTCCAGTTCCAGCTGGGCGCTGTGGCTTGACGTGCGGAACAGCACCGCCTGCGACTTGAGCGCGATCCCGGCTTCGCGATAGTCGAGAATGCGCTCGGCCACGCAGCGCGCCTGGTCGGCTTCGTCGCGCACCGCGACGAGCTGCGGTTTCGCGGACGACGCGCGCTCGGTCCACAGGTTCTTGGTGAAGCGCTCGCGCGCCAGCCCGATCACCGCGTTGGACGCATCGAGGATCGGCTGCGTCGAGCGGTAGTTGCGTTCGAGCGTGACCACCTGCGCCGGCAGCGTGAACTGGTGCGGGAAGTCGAGGATGTTGCGCACCGTCGCCGCGCGAAACGAATAGATCGACTGCGCGTCGTCGCCCACGACGGTCAACCCCCGGCCGTCCGGCTTCAGCGCCCGGAGGATGCTCGCCTGCAGGCGGTTGGTGTCCTGGTACTCGTCGACGAGCACGTGATCGAAGCGCGACCCCACCTCCGCCGCCAGGCGCGCGTCCGCCATCATCTGCGACCAGTACAGGAGCAGGTCGTCGTAGTCGAGGACGTTCTGCGCCTGCTTCGCGGCGACGTAGGCCCGGAAGAGCGCCTTTCAGCTCGCCTTCCCACTGCGCGCACCAGGGAAACGCGCCCTTCAGCACCTCGAGGAGCGGCGCCTCGCTGTTGACGGCGCGCGAGTAGATCGGCGAGGCAGGTCGCCTTGGTCGGGAACCGGTTCCTGGTGGCGGACAGGCCGAGATCGTGGCGGACCACGGCGAGCAGGTCCTCGGCATCGCCGCGATCGTGAATCGTGAACGACGCGTGGAGCCCGATGCGCTCGGCGTAGCACGCGGAGCAGGCGCGCGCCGACGCCGTGGAACGTGCCCGACCACGCGAACGCGGGCGCGCGTCGGTCGTCGCTGCGTGCCGAGGACCCGGCCCAGGATGCGGCCGGCGCGGCGCGTCCATCTCCGTCGGCCGCCCTCGGGAAAACGTCAGCAGGAGCATGCGCTGCGGGTCCGCGCCGTGGCGCACCAGGTGCGCCACGCGATGGGCCAGGGTGTCGGTCTTGCCGGAGCCGGCGCCGGCGATGACCAGCAGCGGCCGCGGCGGACCCTCGCCTCCCACGCCGAACTCGACCGCCGCCCGTTGCTGCGGGTTCAGCGCGGCGAGATACGCGTCGGCGTGATCTTCAGCCGAGGCGACGGGGGTAGGCTCGAGGTGGGCGGCAGCGGTCATAGAACGAACGTTCTATGGCATCGTAGCACGCCTTGCGGCAGGATGGCCGCACGAAGTGCGACCGCAACTCCTTCGAACGGGAGCGACCCATGCGCGTCTGGCTCGCCGCTGCGCTGTCCGCATGCCTCCTGAGCTTCGCGCCCGCGGTCGCCGCCCACGCGCTGTCGCTGCAGGAGTGCTTCGAGGGCGGCGACTTCATCGCCAACGCCGCGACTGGCGCGCGACAACGGCATGGCCAAGGCGGCAATTCGTCGACCGGCTGGTGGGCGACATCCGCCTCATCCAGGCGTTTCCGCCGGAGATGCGCTGGTTCGTGATGACCCGGAGGACGCCGAATTCCTGCACGCCGAGACCACGCGCGTCTTCGATCGGCCGCAGCGCCCCGAAGGCCATCGCGCCCAGTTCCTCTCCCGCTGCTTCGAGCGCATGGCGCGCCTGGATTAGCGTTCGATGCCACCCGCCGAATGCTCGATCGCGTAGCCCGGCGTTGAGCGCAGCGAAACCCGGGATAAGTGGGGCAGACATACTTTTCAACGGCGATTGTCGCAGCCCTTCGAAGCGCCGTCGAAAAGTAGTGTCTGACCGCACTTATCCCGGGTTTCGCTGCCTCAATGCCGGGCTACTCACCTCGGATCAGCGCGATCAGGTCATCGGTCGACGGCAGCGCCGCGGCATCGCCCTCGGCCAGGATGCTCTCGGCGAGGACGCGCTTGTCCTGGTGCAGGGCGACGATGCGCTCTTCCACCGTGCCCTTGGCCACCAGCCGGTACACGGTCACCGGCCGGCTCTGGCCGATGCGGTGCGCGCGGCCCATGGCCTGGTCTTCGGCCGCGGGATTCCACCACGGGTCGGTGATCAGCACGTAGTCGGCGGCGGTGAGGTTGAGCCCGAAGCCGCCCGCCTTGAGGCTGATCAGGAAGAGGTCGCCCTGCCCCGCCTGGAACGCGGCGACGCGGCGCGTGCGCTCGCCGGCCGGCGTCGCGCCGTCGAGGTACTGGTAGCTGATGCCCGCCGCGTCGAGCGGCGCGCGCAGCAGCGTCAGGAAGTCGACGAACTGGCTGAAGACCAGCGCCTTGTGGCCGTTGGCGGCAAGCTCCGTCGCGAGGTCGGCGAAGGCCTGCACCTTGGCGCCGTTCGATGCCGGAAACTCGGGGCTGCACCAGCCGCGGATCGCAGGCGGCGCGGCGCAGCCGCATGAGCTGCGCGAGGATGTTGATCCGCGCCTGCGCGACCGGCGCGCGTGGACAGCGCGCGGCTCGGCGTCGTTCACCGCCTGCCGGCGCAGCGCCTCGTAGTGCGCGGCCTCGGCGGCTTCCGGCGCCACCGTGATGACGAGCTCGGTGCGCGGCGGCAATTCCGGCAGCACCTGCGCCTTCGTCCGGCGCAGCACGAAGGGCCCGATCAGCCGTCGCAGCAGCTGCTGCGCGTCGCGGTCGCGGTTGCTTCTCGATGGGCGTCGGCGAAGCGCTCGTTGAAGCGCGCAGCCGTGCCGAGCAGGCCCGGCGTTGGTGAAACGCATGATCGACCACAGTTCCGCCAGGCGGTTCTCGACCGGCGTGCCCGAGAGCGCGAGGCGGAAATCCGCGCATCGAGGTCGAACACGGCCAGCGAGCGCTTGGCGGCGGCGTTCTTGATCGCCTGCGCCTCGTCGGCGATCGACCGTGTGCCAGGCGCGCGCGGCGAAGCGCTCCTGCGCCTGCTGCAGCAGCGTGTAGGAGACGATCACCACGTCCATCGGTCCGGCGCCCGCGAGCAGCGCGTCGCGCCCGGCCTCGCCGTAGATGCGCGACGTTGAGCGTGGGCGCGAAGCGCTGCGCTTCGGCCAGCCAGTTGCCGCAGACCGAGGTCGGCGCGATGACCAGCGCCGCGCCCGCCGGCGCCGCGGGCGAGCAGCACGGCCAGGCCCTGCAGCGTCTTGCCGAGGCCCATGTCGTCGGCGAGGCAGCCGCCAAGCCCGGCGCTCGCGAGGCGCATCGCCCACTGGTAGCCGTCCTCCTGATACGGCCGCAGTTGCGCCTGCAGCGCCTTGGGCACCGGCGGCATCTCGTCCTGCGCGCCGCTGCAGGCGCTCGATCGCGGCGCCGAACGCGGCATCGGCCTGCAGGGCGGCGCCATCGAGCGTTTCCTTCAGCCAGGCTGCCGCCACCATGGGAATCCGCGCGCCCTGGCGATCGGTCTCGACCACCGCGGCAAGGTCGGCGAGCTGCTGCTGCAGCGTGCGCGTCAGCGCGACGTACACGCCCTTGCCCATCGGCACGAACCGGCTGCGCCCCTGCGCCGCGGCCAGCAGCGTTTCGAACTCGAGCACCAGGCTCTCGTCGGCGGCACGCCCGGCCGCTCAGGCGGAACCAGTCGCGCTCGGTCTTCACCACCAGCCCCAGTTGCGCGACGTCGACGGTGACCACGCGCACGCTCTTGCCCTTGGGCCAGTCGACGGCGGCGATCGCGGCGAGCTTCGGCAGCGCTTCGACCATGTCGAGCGCCTGTTCGGGATCGGCGACCACCCATTCGTAGCCGGCACCCGCGTCGTCGGGTTCGTCGAGGAAGGGCAGCGCATCGAGGACCGCCGTCAGGTGCGCGCGCTCCGCGGCCAGATCGCGGCGCGTGCCCACGGTTTCACCGGCGATCGCCGCCATCAGCCGCCCCCGGCCGCTGCCCGGCGACAGGCGCGGGCCTTCGGCACCCAGCGGCGCCACGACGAGGCGCAGCCGCAGGTGCTCGCCGACCGGCGAGACCTCGGCGCGCAGCCGCGACTCGGTTGCCACGTCGCGCGCCGCCTGGGCGTGGTCGGCGTGCACCTGGAAATGCCCGGCGAGCGCGCGCAACGCCTGTTGCAGCTCTTCGTGCGCGGCGGCCGGCACAGTGAAGCGGCCCGCGATCAGCTGCGCCGCGCGGCGCTGGGCCGCGGTAAGGCGGATGACCGTGACCCGCTGCGGCGAATCCTGCACCAGCGTGATCGCGCGCAATGCATCGGCTTCCCGGCGCTGGTCGGCACTCGCGTAGTAGCGCTCCTCGGGGTCCGGCCCGGGACGCAGGGCAGGCGTGATGCGCAGGAGATAGCCGTCGCCCTCCTTCACCGTCTCCACCTCGGGCGTGCCCTCGGTCAGGTCGATGAGTTGCTCCGGCGCGTCGGCGAGCACGACGGCGGGATGGCCGACCAGCGCCATGATGGCGGCCGCGCGATCGAGGTCCCACTGCCGCGCAGACAAGCGGTCCTTGCGGATGGCGCGGGCCACCTTCGCGTCCCATGGGGCAAGCCGCTCGTTGCCGCCGATCTTCGCAAGGCTCAGCGGCTTGGGTTTGCCCCACCCGCGCGGGCCGCGCTTCTGCTCGAACGGCTCGATCGACTCCAGCGCGTCGTGCTCGCCGATGCCGATCGCCCACACGATTCGCGTCGTTTCCTTGCCGGCGTCGCTCGCGTCGCCGGCGGCCGCGTCGGCGCCCAGCGCCTGCAGGGCAGCGAGGACGTCGCGCCAGCGCTCCCCCGGGCCGGAGACGAAGAAGCCGTCCGCCGGCTCCTCGCCGCGCAACACTGCCGCGGCCGCATCGACCTGCCTCACCAGCCCGTCGAGCCGGCAGGCCTGCAGACGTTCGCGCAGCGCCGCGACCAGCCCCGCCGCCCGGTCAACCTTGGCGTCCCCGGCGCGACCCGCCGCGTTCCATCCGAGCGCGTCGCGCCCGATCCACGCCGCCAGCAGCAGCTTCCACAGATCGTCGAGGCCGCTGTAGCCGTAGGCCTGCGGCCGGGGCTCGAAGGCCGTGCGATCGAGTGCCACGTCGCCGAGCCGGGCGCCGATCGCATGCACCCAACGGCCCCATCCGTCGTGCGCACTCGGATCGCGCTTGCCGGCCTCGCCGAGACAGAACTTGCGCGCCTGTTCGAGATGCCGGGGCGACGGCTGCGCGAGCAGCGCCACCGGATAGAGCCACGCCATGCTCGCGGGGAAGATGCGCTTGCGCGCGCCCACCTCCGTCTGCCGGCGCTTGATGGCCGCTTCGAACGCGAGCTGCCCATCGCTCCAGCGGCCCTGCTGCGCGAGCACGCACGCGCGCAGCGCGTCGGCGGCTCCGCCGGCCAAACCATCGAGCGCGGCGCGGGCTGCAGCCGGCTCGCCGCGGTGCAGGAGCAGTTCACCCAACGCCAGGCGCAGCGGCTCGGGCATCGCCTCGCGCCCGGCATCGAGCTTGCCCAGCGCCCATTCGCAGGGCGGCAGCAGCTCGGCGCTCCACCCGTGGTTGACTTCCGCCACCGCGAGGAAGGCGAGATCCCAGCGCCACTGCGTCGTGATGCGCTCGAACAGCGCGGGGTCGAAGGCCGGGAACGCCGCCGTGAAGACGACGCTGTTCCAATCCATCGAACGCGCGATCAGGACGCGCCAGTGATCGAGCTCCTTCGCCGGCGTTCCCGCGATCAGCTCCAGCCGGAGCAACGCCACCGTCGCCGCCATGTCGTACAACGGCCACGAATACGTCAGCCGGTTGGCCGGAAACGAATCGAGCCGATGCAGTGCGGCGCGCAGCGACGGCAGCGGGATCTCGTCCAGCAGCTCGCGGTACAGCTCGCCGCGCACGACCTCGCGCAGCCGGTGGAAACCGTCGCGGTGAGGCATGTCCTCGCGCCAGCCCTGCGCGTGCAGCTGGCGGATCGCCTGCCGGACGTCGTCCTGCGTAAACGCGCGGCCGTCCTCGCGCCTGCAGCCGAGGAGGCCGAGCAGGTTGTAGATCGCCGTGCGCGGGCGAAAGGTCCACAGCAGCGCCATCGCCCGCGCGACCCGGCGGGTGTCGGCGGGGATCGGGCCGGATGGCGCGGCGCTATCGAAAAGCTGGGGCAAAGCGGATGGCGGTTACGCGGAGGAGATCGTCACTTCCCGTCCGCGTCGGCCGGAGTCGCCTCGGCGTCGACCTTGCCCTTGGCGCTCTTGCGCGACTTCGCGGCGCCCGTGGTGAAATCGAGCGCGAGGTCGAATGCGGCTTCGACGAACGCCAGCACGCGGGCAAACTCGGCGTCGGAGAGGCGGCGTGCCGCGTCGCGCGAACGATAGATGTTGATGAAGTCGTGCTCGCGCCGCGCGTGCTCCACCAGCCGGCCGATGCCCAGCAGCTGCAGCGTGCGGCCGACGGCGGGGCTGTAGGTGTTGGTGAGGTTCATCACGAACGGCACCGGGTCGTTGCGCGCGAGGACCGCGGCGAGACGAAGGATCACCTCGAACGGCAGTGCGGCCTTGCCGTTCTCGGCGAGCTCGAGGAGCGCCGTGTCCTTGAGGTCGACCGCCTGGCCCACGTCCGCCAGCGTCATGCCCGTGCGTTCGCGCACGCCGCGCAGGAAGCTGCCGGCCTTCGCCAGTTGCCTGCGCTGCGCGGGGTCGCGCACGAGGAGGCCGCCGACCCCGAGCGACGCATCGACCGCGGCGCCGGCGATCCCCATCATCTGGCCGGCCAGCGAACGGATCGAGCCGGTCAGGCTGGACGCGGTGTCCATGATTGGCGACGCGGGCGCCGCCGGCTTCTCCTTGCGCGCGGGGGCAGGCTTGCGCCTGGCCGTGGTCGAAGCGGTCTTCCTGGTCATCTCCGATCCTCCAGTCACGGTGTTGCAGGCATCGCGCCCGCATGGTCGAGCGCCGCGAGGCAATAGACCGCCAACGCGTCCAGCACGCCATCGTCCTCGCCGACGGCCGGCGCCGCCTCGATCGCGAGGCGAGGATGGCGGGCGCGCACCCCGTCGATCAGCGCCGCGAGGTCGCGGCGCACGTGGCCGCCCTGGCCCAGGAATATCGGCACCACGCACAACGCGTCGCAACCGCCTGCGATCAGGCGGTCGGCGGCCGTCGGCAGGTCGGGCTCCATGATGTCGAGGAAGGCAACCGCCACGGGGGTGGTCGGCGCGATCTGCGCCAGGCGGTCACGCAGCCGCAGCATCGGCTCGGCCCACCGGGGATCGCGCGCGCCGTGCGCGAACAGGATCAGGCCACGCATGGCGGCCGCCGGAGGTCTGGAGGGTGTGACTCCTGGCGCGGCAATTTATATAACCAATGGTGCTTCATTAATCGCCATATATCATTTCCGGCAATACAAACATCCCGTTAAGGTTCGGCCTCACCGCCACCTCCGCCCGAGCCCATGTACCGCTACGAAGACTTCGATCGAGCCATTGTCGCACAGCGTGTCGTGCAGTTCCGCGACCAGACCCGCCGGTTCCTGGCGGGGGAATTGACCGAGGACGAGTTCCGCCCGCTGCGCCTGCAGAACGGCCTCTACGTCCAGAAGCACGCGCCGATGCTGCGGGTGGCGATCCCCTACGGCGTGCTCTCCGCGGTCCAGTTGCGCAAGCTCGCGCACATCGCGCGCACCTATGACCGCGGCTACGGCCACTTCACCACGCGGCAGAACATCCAGTACAACTGGCCGCGGCTCGAGGACGTGCCCGAGATCCTGGCCGAACTGGCCGAGGTCGACATGCACGCGATCCAGACCAGCGGCAACTGCATCCGCAACACCACCTCGGATCCCTTTGCCGGCGTGGCGGCCGACGAGGTCGTCGATCCGCGGCCCTGGTGCGAGCTGGTGCGCCAGTGGTCGACGGTGCACCCGGAATTCGCGTTCCTGCCGCGCAAGTTCAAGATCGCGATCACCGGCGCCACCGACGACCGCACCGCGATCCTCGTCCACGACATCGGCGCGCAGGCGGTGCGCGACGCCGCCGGAAACGTCGGCTTCCGCGTCGCGGTGGGCGGCGGCCAGGGTCGCACCCCGATCATCGGGCACGTGATCCGGGAGTTCCTGCCCGCGGCGGAGATCCTCAACTACTTCGACGCCGTCCTGCGCGTCTACAACCGCTACGGACGTCGCGACAACAAGTACAAGGCGCGGATCAAGATCCTGGTGAAGGAGATGACGCCGGCGGAGTTCACCTACCGGGTCGAGAAGGAATGGGCGCGCCTCTCCGGCGGGCCCGGCACGGTGCCGTCGGAGGAAATCGACCGCCTCGCCGCGCATTTCACCGATCCGCCGTGGCAGGAGCTCGCCCGCGCGAGCCTTGCGTACCGCGCGGCGCTGGCCGACAGCCGCCCGTTCTCGCAATGGGCGTCGCGCAACGTGCGGCCCCACAAGCGCACCGGCTATGCCATCGTCACGCTGTCGCTCAAGAAGACCGGCGTCCCGCCCGGCGACGTCACCGCCGCGCAGATGGACGCCATCGCCGACCTCGCCGACCGCTACAGCTTCGGCGAGCTGCGCGTCACGCACGAGCAGAACCTCGTGTTCACCGACGTGCTGCAGTCCGACCTGTACACGCTGTGGACGCGGCTCAAGGCGCAGGAACTCGCGACGCCCAACATCGGGCTCCTCACCGACATCATCTGCTGTCCCGGCGGGGATTTCTGTTCGCTCGCCAACGCCAAGTCGATCCCGATCGCCGAGGCGATCCAGCGCCGCTTCGACGACCTCGACTACCTGCACGACATCGGCGAGATCGAGATCAACATGTCGGGCTGCATGAACGCCTGCGGCCACCACCACGTCGGCCACATCGGCATCCTCGGCGTCGACAAGAACGGCAGCGAGTGGTACCAGGTGTCGCTCGGCGGCGCGCAGGGGCTCAAGGCCTCGCTCGGCAAGGTGATCGGCCCGTCGTTCGCCGCCGCCGAGGTTCCCGACGTCATCACCCAGCTGATCGACGTCTACATCGAGCGCCGGCATCCGGACGAGGCGTTCATCGACACCGTCCGCCGCGTCGGCCTCGACCCCTTCAAGGAGCGCGTCTATGCCACAGCTCATTAAGGACGGAGCGCTCGCCGCCGACCGCTGGACGCTGCTGCCGGATGCCTACAGCATGAGCGACGTGCCGGAGTGCCTGCCGGTCGCGGTGCCGCTCGCCCTATGGCTCGCGGAGCGCGGCGCGCTGCGCGCCCGCGGCAACGTCGGCGTGATCCTCGCGTCCGACGACGATCCGGCGGCGCTGGCGGAAGACACCGCCACGCTGCCGCTCATCGCGGTCGACTTCCCGCAGTTCACCGACGGCCGCGGGTATTCGATCGCGCGCCTGCTGCGCGAGCGCCATCGCTACGAGGGGGAGCTGCGCGCGATCGGCGACGTGCTGCGCGACCAGCTCTACCTGATGGCCGAGTGCGGCTTCGACGCGTTCGCGCTGAGCGACGGCCGCGATCCGCAAGGCGCGTTGCAGGGCCTGCAGGACTTTGCCGGTCTCTATGCGGCGACCGCGCGCGCGCCGCAGCCGTGGTTCCGGCGGCGCAAGGCGTCCTCGCCCGTCGAGACGTTCTATCCCTGACGTCTGGTGGCAGCGTTTGGCCCCCGGGCTATAATCGGTTCGCGACCGGCGAGAGCCCGCCGCGACGACCGATGCGACTCCCGCTGTTCGATCTTTCCCCAAGCGCGCAACAGGCATGGTTGGCGGATGCGTTGGCGCGCCCGGCGCCGGCATCCGCGCGCAACATGTCCGACGGGTTCCGGCTGCCGGGCCGCGAGGGGGAGCCGCGTCTCGCGGCGGTGCTCGTGCCGCTGGTCAATCGTCCCGAAGGCCTGCAGCTCCTGCTGACGCAGCGCAGCGCTGATCTCCCGGACCACCCGGGACAGATCAGCTTTCCCGGCGGGCGCGTCGAGCCCGAGGATTCGTCGCTGGCCGCGGCGGCGTTGCGCGAGACCGCCGAGGAAGTCGGCCTGCCGCGCGACCGCGTATCGGTGCTGGGCCATCTGAGCGAATACGAGACGGTGACCGGATACCGGATCACGCCGGTCGTCGGCTGGGTCGAGCCGCCGTTCACGCTGGCACCGGACCCCGTCGAGGTCGCCGACGTGTTCGAAGTCCCGCTCGCGTTCATTCTCGACCCGGCCAACCAGCAGCGGCACTTCCGGATGCTGGGTCAGCGTCGCCGCGACTTCTGGGCGATCCCGTACGGCGAGCGCTACATCTGGGGCGCGACGGCGGCGATGCTGATGATGCTCGACCGCACGCTCCGAGAAGGATGATCGTGCGCCCGCATGCGTGAATGCGTAGCCCGGCGTTGAGCCGGAGGCGAAACCCGGGGCAATCGCGGCCATTGCCCCGACCACCCGGGTTTCGCTGCGCTCAACCCGGGCTACGCAGCTTCGGCAGCATGCACGCGATCGCGGCGTCCGCTCCGCCCTCGAAAAACCCGTTCATCGAGCTCGCGTACTGCGCAACGGACAGGCTGCCGTAATACAGGCGCGAGGTCTGGTCAAGAAAATAGTTGTACGCATCGGTGTCGCCGAACGCGTTCTCGGTGATCATGCGCGAGAATTGATAGCGCCCCATCTGCAGCGGATAGCAGTCCTTGGCGATGGTATTGAGGAACGCATTGAAGCCGGTCGCCTGGCGCGAGTTCCATGCGTCCGGCGCGCAGCCGCACACCGCGGCCAACAGGCAGACAGCGAGGACAGGCGGAAGGGCACGTGGCATCGATTTTCCTTCGGGGTCAGATACGCAATTGTCGGCATCGCCATTTTCGGGCAAGCGCGATACATTGCCAAGCGCGGCGCGAGCGACCCGACCATCGACCATCGGCTACACTCCCTGCCACGCGCGACCTTCCGCCGGGCAAGGCGCGCCGATTCCGGCCTTTCACTCTACCGAGCATTCATTCCTCGTTATGGCCCTCACCTCCACCCTTCCCCGCCGCCGGACCTCACGAGCCTGTCGCCGCACGGCTTCCATCGCGTCGCGTACTACGAATGGGGCGACGCCGCCAATCCGCGCGTCGTCATCTGCGTGCATGGACTCGGCCGCAACGGGCGCGACTTCGACGTGCTGGCCGAGGCGCTGGCGCCGACGCATCGCGTGCTGGCCGTCGACATGCCGGGGCGCGGTGAGAGCGACTGGCTCGCGGTCGCCAACGACTACGCGTTCCCGACGTACCTGACGACGCTGACGGCGCTGATCGCGCGCAGCGGCGCGCAGAGCGTGGACTGGGTCGGCACCTCGATGGGCGGCCTGCTCGGGATCACCGCGGCGGCGCTGCCCAACGCACCCGTGTCCCGGCTCGTCGTCAACGACGTGGGACCCGACGATCGAACCGGCGGCGCTGCAACGCATCGGCACCTACTTCGGCATGGACCCGACCTTTGCCACTTATGGCGAGATCGATGCGTACATCCGGGCGGTCTCCGCGCCCTTCGGTCCGCTGACAGACGCGCAATGGGAGCACGTCACGCGCACCAACGTCCGCCAACGCAAGGACAGCCGCTGGGGCCTCGCCTACGATCCTGCGATTGCTGTCCCGTTCCGCGCGGAACCCGCACCGGTCAACCTGTGGCCGATGTGGGATGCGATCCGCTGCCCGACCCTGCTGCTGCGCGGCGCGCAGTCCGACCTGCTGTCCGCGACGACGGCCGCCGAGATGGCGGCACGTGGGCCGAAGCCGGCGGTGATCGAGTTTGCCGGCGTCGGTCACGCGCCGACGCTGCTGACGCCGGAGCAGTGCGATCCGGTCGTTGCCTTCCTGCGCGCCGAATGAGCGTCCGGGCGCGACTGGCAGTGGCCGCAGTGACCGCGCTGATGCTGCTCGAATTGCTGTGGGAGCTCTGGCTCGCGCCGCTGCGTCCCGGCGGTTCCTGGCTTGCGCTCAAGGCGCTGCCGCTCGCGCTGCTCTGGCCCTCCTTTGCGCGGGGGGAACGACGGACGGCGCAGTGGCTGACGCTGCTGCTGCCGTTCTATCTGGCCGAGGCGATCATGCGCGCGATGAGCGAATCCGGCCGGCACGCGGTCGTGGCGTGGATGGCGGCCGCGCTCGCGGCGGTTGCGATCACGGCGCTGCTTGCTTCGTTGCGCGGCGACCGCGCGCAGGGCCCCTGACCCGCGACCGCATTCGCCGGCCCCGCCGGCGCTACGTGGTGTCCGCCGGCGCTACGTGGTGTCCGCCGGCGCCGAATGCGTGCTGGCGTGCACGGGCTGTTGGCTGCCGAGCCCCTTGGGCAGCGGAAACACGATGTTCTCGATGGCGCCGTCGAGCTCGCGCACCGAGCGCGCGCCGAGGCTCCGCAGCCGAGCAACGACCTCGGTCACCAGCACTTCCGGCGCCGATGCGCCGGCGGTGACGCCGACGCGCCGCTTGCCGACGATCCACGACGCCTCCAGCTGATCGGCGCGATCGATCATGTACGCCGGCATGCCGCGATTGGCGGCGACTTCGCGCAGGCGATTCGAATTCGAGCTGTTCGGGCTGCCGACGACGATCAGCACGTCGACCTCCGGCGCCATGAACTTGACGGCGTCCTGCCGGTTCTGCGTCGCGTAGCAGATGTCGTCCTTCTTCGGCCCCACGATCTCCGGAAACCGGCGGCGCAGCGCCACGACGATCTCCGCGGCGTCGTCGACCGACAGCGTGGTCTGCGTGACGTAGGCGAGGTTCGCGGGGTCGCGCACGACGAGCGCGTCGACGTCGGCCGCGGATTCGACCAGGTACACGCCGCCCTCGCACTGGCCCATCGTGCCCTCGACTTCCGGGTGCCCGGCATGGCCGATCATCACGATCTCGCGCCCGCCCGCGCGCATCTTCGCGATCTCCACGTGCACCTTGGTCACCAGCGGGCAGGTCGCGTCGAACACGGTGAAGCCCCGCGCCTCGGCCTCGGCGCGCACGGCCTTCGAGACGCCGTGCGCCGAAAACACCACGGTGCTCCCCGGCGGGACGTCGGCCAGGTCCTCGATGAAAACTGCACCTTTCGCCTTCAGGTCGTCGACGACGAACTTGTTGTGCACGACTTCGTGCCGCACGTAGATCGGCGCGCCGAACTTCATCAGCGCCTGCTCGACGATCGCGATGGCGCGGTCGACCCCGGCACAGAAGCCGCGCGGGTTGGCGAGGAGGACCTCGAGGTCAGCCATGGGTTGCTCCGTGTTGCGTGCCTCGCTGGCGGAAGCTGTCCAGTATCAGCAGACCGGCGCCGACGGTGATCGCGCTGTCCGCGACGTTGAACGCAGGATACGCCCAGCCGGCGTAGTGAAAGAGCAGGAAATCGACGACCTTGCCGAGCGTGAGGCGGTCCCACAGGTTACCGAGCGCGCCGCCGAGGATCAGCGCGAGCCCCAGGCAGAACAACGTCGTGCCGCCGCGCCGCAGCAGCCACACGATGATCCCCGAGGCAACCACTGCGATCAGCGCGAACAGCCACCGCTGCCAGCCGTCGGCCCCCGCGAGGAAGCTGAAGGCGGCGCCCGTGTTGAACGCGAGCACGAGGCTGAAGAAGCCGGTGACCGCCAGCTGCTCGCCCGGGCGGAATGCAGCGAGGATCGCCACCTTGGTGACGTAGTCGGCGACGATCACGGCGAAGCTGACGCCGAGCCAACGCCACCATTGTCCGTTGGCGTGCGGATTCATCTCGGCGGCCAGCACAGCGTAAGCGCAGCCCGGGTTGAGCGAAGCGAAACCCGGGTGGATGCGGCGATGGCCACGATTGCCCCGGGTTTCGCTTCGCTCAGCACCGGGCTACGCAAACAGGCGTGCCGCGCCGGGCTCGGCGAGGTTCTGGACGCAACGGCCGCAGATGGTCGGATGCGCCGGGTCGACGCCGACGTCGGCGCGCCGGTGCCAGCAGCGCTCGCACTTCGGCTGCGCGGTCTTGGTGACGGTGATGCGCCGCGCGCCCTCCTGCGCGCCCGCCGCCGCCTCCCGCAGCTCGGCCGCCGACACGATCAGCACGAACTTGAGGTCGTCGCCGAGGGAGGCGAGATCGGAATGCTCCTGCCCGGCCGCCTCGATCTGCACTTCCGCCTCGAGCGACGACCCGAGCCCGCCGCCGGTCGGATCGCTCTTGTTCTGCCGGTTCTCCTCCAAGACCTTCAGAACCGCCGCGCGCACGGCGAGTATCCGTGGCCATTTCTCCGCGAGCGCGGACGCGTCGGGCACCGCCGGCAGCGCATCGAGCCACGTGTGGCAGAAGATCGACGGGTCGCCGGGACGCACGATCCGCCACGCTTCCTCCGCCGTGAACGACAGCACGGGCGCCATCAGCTTCAGGAGCAGGTCGCGGATCGCCGCCAGCGCGGTCTGCGCCGACCGCCGCGCCCGGCTGTCGCGCGTCGAGGTGTAGAGGCGGTCCTTCAGCACGTCGAGGTAGAAGCCGCCCAGGTCCTCGGAGCAGTACGTCTGCAGCCTCTGCACCACGACGTGGAATTCGTAGCGCGCGTAGTCGGCCTCGACCGCGTCGGCCATCGCCCGCGCCGCGACCAGCGCGTAGCGGTCGAGCTCGAGCATGTCGGCCACCGGCACGGCGTCCTTCGCCGCGTCGAAGTCGGCGGTGTTGGCCATCAGGAAGCGCAGCGTATTGCGGATCCGGCGGTAGCTCTCGACGACGCGCTTCAGGATCTCGTCGGAGATCGACAGCTCGCCCGAGTAGTCGGTGGCCGCGGCCCACAGGCGCAGGATCTCCGCGCCGAGCGTGCTCGACACCTTCTGCGGGGCGATCACGTTGCCCTTGGACTTCGACATCTTCTTGCCGTCGCCGTCGACGGTGAAGCCGTGCGTCAGCAGGCTCCTGTAGGGCGGCACGCCGTTCAGCATGCAGGAGACGAGCAGCGACGAATGGAACCAGCCGCGGTGCTGGTCGGAGCCTTCGAGGTACATGTCCGCGGGGAATTCGGTGTCGTCGGGGTGCGAACCGCGGTGGTGTATGCGGCCGTCCGGCCCGCCCATCACCGTCTCGTGCGTGGCGCCCGAATCGAACCAGACGTCGAGCGTGTCCTTGATCTTGATGTACCGGCCCGCGTCGGCGCCGAGCAGCGCATTGACGTCGATCGTCTGCCAGGCCTCGATGCCGCCCTTCTCCACCTGTCGCGCGACGGCCTCCAGCAGCTCGAGCGTGCGCGGATGCAGCGCGCCGGTCTCCTTGTGCACGAAGAAGGGCATCGGCGTGCCCCACTGCCGCTGCCGCGAGAGCGTCCAGTCGGGCCGGTTGGCGATCATGCCGTACAGCCGCGCCTTGCCCCACGCCGGATAGAACTGAGTGGCCTCGATGCCGGCAAGCGCCAGCTCGCGCAGCGTCCGCGCCGGCTTCACGCCGTTCCAGCCTGGGACGTCGTCCATCCCCGCGAACCACTGCGTGGTCGCGCGGTAGATGATCGGCGTCTTGTGCCGCCAGCAATGCATGTAGCTGTGCGTGAACTTCTCGGAATGCAGCAGCGCGCCGATTTCGCGCAGCTTGTCGACGATCTGCGGGTTGGCCTCCCAGATCTTCTCGCCGCCGAAGAACGGCAGGCTGCCGGCGAAGCGGCCGTCGCCCTCGACCGGGTTCAGCATCGCGTCGTCCTTCATGCCGTACCGCCGACACGAGATGAAGTCCTCGATGCCGTACGCAGGCGAGCTGTGGACGATTCCCGTGCCCTGCTCGAGCGTGACGTAGTCGCCGAGATAGACGGGCGCGGGCCGGTCGTAGAACGGATGCCGGAAACGGATCAGCTCCAGCGCCTCGCCCTTGGCCGTCGCGATGGTCCGTCCCTGCAGCCCGTAGCGCGCGAGGCAGGCGTTCACCAGATCGACGGCGAGCACCAGGCGCCCGCGCGGGGTGTCGACCAGCGCGTAGTCGAACGCCGGGTGAGCGTTGAGCGCCTGGTTGGAAGGTATCGTCCACGGCGTCGTGGTCCAGATCACCGCCAGCGCAGGGCCCGGCGGCAATGCCGCCAGGCCGAACGCCGCGGCGAGCTTGTCGCGATCGGCGTCGTCGATCGGGAAGCCGACGTCGATCGCGATGTCCTGCCGGTCCTCGTACTCGACTTCGGCCTCCGCCAGCGCGGAGCCGCAGTCGAAGCACCAGTTCACGGGCTTCAGGCCGCGATAGACGTAGCCCTTCTGCAGCAGCTTGCCCAGCGTGCGGATCTCGTCGGCCTCGTTGCCGTACGCCATCGTCGTGTATTCCCGGTCCCAGTCGCCCAGAACCCCGAGGCGCTGGAAGTCGGCCTTCTGCCGCGCGATCTGCTCGGTGGCCCAGGCCCGCGCGCGCCGCTGCGTCTCCTCGACCGGGATGTGCTTGCCGTGGGCCTTCTCGATCTGCACTTCGATCGGCATGCCGTGACAGTCCCAGCCGGGGACGTACGGCGCGTCGAAGCCGTCGAGCGAGCGGCTCTTGACCACGATGTCCTTCAGGATCTTGTTGACGGCGTGGCCGATGTGAATGTCGTTGTTCGCGTACGGCGGGCCGTCGTGCAGCACGAAGCGCGGGCGGCCCTTCGCCGCGGCGCGGATGGCTGCGTACACCTTGCGCTCGTGCCATTGCTTCACCCAACCGGCTCGCGCTTGGCGAGATCGCCGCGCATCGGGAACGGCGTGTCGGGCAGGTTCAGGGTCGTCTTGTAGTCGAATTTCGGAGCGTCGGACATGCGGCAGCCGGAGAGTGGGAGGATGCGGACCGCGGGCGGTCGCGGGAGGGATTCAGCCGCGCGCGGCGAAGAATTCGCGCGCCTGCGCGACGTCGGTGCGGATCTGGCGCGTGAGCGCGTCGAGATCGGGATAATGCGCCTCGTCGCGCAGCTTGTGCAGGAACTCGACCGTCAGCCGCCGGCCGTAGATGGATTCGTCGAAATCGAACACGTAGACCTCGAGCAGCGGCGCGGCGCCGACTTCGACGGTCGGACGCACGCCCAGGCTCGCGACCGCCGTGCGCGGCGCCCCGCCGAGTCCGTGCACGCGCACGGCGAATATCCCGCTCACCGGCGGCGCGCGCCGCAGCGCGATGTTGGCAGTCGGGAAGCCGAGACTGCGGCCGAGCTTGCGGCCGTGCGCGACGCGACCGGAGATCGTGTAGGGCCGTCCCAGCAGCGCATTGGCGCGCTCGATCTCGCCCGCCGCCAGCGCCGAGCGAATCGCCGAGGACGACGCGCGCTCGCCGGCAATGGCGACGGTGCGCATCGCCTCGACGCTGAACGACGCGGCCGCCGCGCGCAGCGTCGAGAGGTCGCCGGCGCGGCCCTTGCCGAAGCGGAAGTCCTCGCCGACCAGCACCCAGCGCGCGCCCAGCCGCGCGACGAGGACGTGGTCGATGAATTGCTCGGCGGAGATGCCGGCGAGCCGCGCGTCGAAACGCGCGATGTACGTGCGCTCTACCCCGTAGGCCGCGAAGCGCTCGAGCTTGGCCCGCAGCGTCGACAGCCGCGGCGGCGCCGAGGCGCGGGCGAAGAATTCGCGCGGGTGCGGGTCGAAGGTGAGCACGGCGGCGGGCAGCGCGAGATCGTCCGCGGCTTCCTTGAGCCGGGACAGCATCGCCTGATGGCCGCGATGAACGCCGTCGAAATTGCCGATGGTCAGCGCGACCGGAGTGCCGGCCGCTGCTGGCAGGCCGCGAAAGACGCGCACGGAATGTCCTGAAGCGACTAAAACCTTGGATTGTAGCCCGGCGTTGAGCGAAAGCGAAACCCGGGTGCTTGCGGCAATGGCCCCGGGTTTCGCTTTCGCTCAACGCCGGGCTACGCAGTCGACGCGACGGCCACCACCTCAGAGCATCGCGAGAGCGGACGGCCCGGCCGGTGGAGGAAACGCCGCGTCGAGCGCTGCCAGCGCCGATGCATCGAGGTCGAGGTCGCACGCCGCCCGGTTGGCGACGACATGCGCGGGGTCGGCGGCCTTCGGGATTGCCATTACGTCGCCCTGGCGGAGCAGCCACGCGAGCACCACCTGGGCAGGCGTGGCCCCGAGGCGCGACGCGATGGCAACGAGCGGCTTTTGCCGCAACAGCGCACCCTGCCCCAGCGGCGAATACGCCATCAGCGGCATGCCACGGGCGCGCATCCACGGCAGCAGCGCCCACTCGGGGCCTCGCTCGCCCGGATGGTAGAGCACCTGATTGGTCGCGCAGCGCCGCCCTTCCGGCAGCGCCCACAGCTCGGCCAGGTCGTCGACGTCGAAATTGGACACGCCCCAGCGCAGGATCTTGCCGTCGGCGCGCAGCTGCTCGAACGCCGCGACCGTTTCCGCGAGCGGGATGCTGCCGCGCCAGTGCAGCAGGTAGAGGTCGAGCCGGTCGGTGGCGAGGCGCTTCAGGCTGCGCTCGCAGGCGGCGATCGCGCTGCGGCGCCCGGCGTTGTGCGGATACACCTTGCTCACGAGGAAGACCTCGTCGCGGCGGCCGGCAATGGCCTGGCCGACGACATCCTCGGCCCGGCCGTCGCCGTACATCTCGGCCGTGTCGATCAGCGTCATCCCGAGGTCGAGGCCCTGCGCCAGCGCAGCGGCCTCGTCCGCGGCGCGCCGGCGCTGTTCGCCCATCATCCAGGTGCCGAGGCCCAGCGCCGGGACTCGGTTGCCGTCGGGGAGGTTCACTACGGGTATGGGCAGCATGGCAGCCTTGGGAATCATCTCTGTGGACCACAACCCTACACCCATCGGGATTGTCGCGAGATGAACCGGCGCCCGCGGCGCAGCGGTTGGGGTTAATATCGAACGTTATGGAAAATGGCGCCGCACGCCTCGCGGAGCTCATCGCGCTTGCCGCGAAGGCGAGCGACGTCGACGCGCGGCGCGCGCTCGACCTCGCGGTCGAGGCGCGCGAGCTGGCGCAGGCGCAGGGGGACGAGCGGCAGCGCTGCGAGGCGCTCTACTGGGAAGGCTGCGCGCTCGTTCATCTGCTGGAGCACGGCCGCGCGCTGGCCGCGTACCAGGAAGCCCTTGCGATCGCCGAGGCCCGCGACGACGGCGAGCTGCGCGCCCGCGTGCTGCGCTCCATCGGCTCCGCGTTCGACGAGCTGGGCGACTTCCCCGGCGCGCTCGATCACCACCTGCGGGCGCTCGAGATCGAGGATGCCTCGGGGAACACCGCGGGCCGCGCCGCGACGCTGCGCACGATCGGCGTCGTCTATTCGCGATCGGGCGACCAGGAGACGGGACTCGATTACTTCAGGCGCAGCCTGGTGCTCTGCGCCGAGGCCGGCGACGACATCGGGCGCGCGAAGACGCTCAGCAACATCGGCGTCAACCTCAACGAGACCGGGCGGCACGAGGAATCGCTTTCCGTGCTGAACGAAGCGCTGCGCCTCTACCGCCGTTCCGGCCTCACGCTCCAGCAAAGCGGCACCCTGGTCAAGGTCGGGCTGACGCTGGAGAAGCTCGGCCGGCCGACCGAGGCGGAGGCCTCGTTCCAGGAAGCGCTGGTCCTCGCCGAGGCAACCGGCCACATGTTCGGCGTCGTCGACGCCCTGCTGGCGCTCGGCCGCCTCGCGTCCGCGCAGGGGCGCACCGCCGATGCCCGCGGCCGGCTCGAATCCGCGCTGGCCGGCGCCGAGCGGCACGGCCTGAAGCAGCCGATCTGCGAGATCTGCGCGGCGCTCGCCACGCTGCACGAGCAGTGCGGCGAATTCCGCGAAGCGCTGGCGCTGCACCGGCGGTTCCACGCGCTCGAGCGCGAGGTGCTGCGCCAGTCGTCGGAGCGCCAGCTGCGCGCGGTGCAGACGCGCTACCAGCTCGCCGCCGCGCAGCGCGAAGCCGAGATCCACCGCCTGCGCCACGTCGAGCTCGCCGATGCCAACGCCGAGCTGGAGGAGCTCAATCTCTCGCTGCGCACCGCCGACGAGCAGAAGTCGAAGCTGCTGCAGCAGCTGGAGCGCCAGACCTACGAGGACAGCCTGACCGGGCTCGGCAACCGCCGCCTGCTCGACAAGCGCCTGGCCGACGAATTCGGCCGCGCGATCCGCCACGACCGGCCGCTCGCCGTCGCGATCGTCGACATCGACCACTTCAAGCGCGTCAACGACCGCTATTCGCACGCCGTGGGCGACGCGGCGCTGAAGGAACTCGCCCACCTCCTGGTGACGACGGTGCGCCACACCGACCTGGTCGCGCGCTTCGGCGGCGAGGAGTTCGTGCTGGTGCTGGTCGAGACCGACGCCGCCGCCGCGCAGTGGGCCTGCGAAAAGCTGCGGCTGGTGGTCGCCACGCACGACTGGAAGCGCGTGCATTCCGGGCTCGCGCTCACGGTGAGCATCGGCTACTGCGCGGACACGACCGTCGCCGGTTTCGAGCGGATGCTTGCCATCGCCGACCGCAACCTCTACGTCGCGAAGGCGCAGGGCCGCAACTGCGTGGTGGGAGCGGCCAGCGATTCGGCGGCGCGCACGGCGTGACCGGGGATGCGGGTTGCGCTGCCCCGCGTTTGCGGAAATGGGGTCAGGTTCAGTTTTCAGCCGAGCGCGCTGAAAACTGAACCTGACCCCGATTTCGCGGGGCCACGCCCGACCCGGATCACAGCTTGCGCACGAGCCCGACCATCACGCCGAAGATCTCCAGCGCGCCTTCGGGGCGGATCACCGGGTAGCCCTTGTTCTCGGGCTTCAGCACGAAGCGGCCGCGTTCGAGGTCGAGCCGCTTCAGCGTGAACTCGCCGTCCACGATGGCAACGACGATGTCGCCGCGCTTGGCGGAGGGCACCTTCTCGACCACGACCAAGTCGCCGTCGAGTATGCCGGCATCGACCATCGAGTCGCCCTTCACGCGCACGAGCACGGTCTGCGAAGGCCGCTCGATCAGGTAGTCGTCGATCGTCACCGCGTCGGCCGGGCCGTCGTCGATACGGCTTGGCAATCCCGCGTGCACCGGATCGGCGGCGAGCGGTCGCTCGAAGAAGCGCCTGGTCGGCGCCAGCCGCTTGTCGGGCGTCGAGTCGACGAACCCGGCGAGCTTCAGCCGGGCGACCATCGCGGCGACCGATGACTTCGAGCGCAGACCGAGCAGTTGTCCGATCGATGCGTACGACGGCAGCGCGCGGTGACGGGCGTAGTAATCCTGGAGCAGCTCCAGGTAGGAACGATCGTTCGACATGACGGTACAATAGCGAACGAACGTTCGAGCGTCAAGCACCACCCGGCCGTCGGGGCTGCCACGCGCAACCCGGCGTTGAGCGCGAGCGAAACCCGGGTGGTTGCGGCAATGGCCATGGTTGCCCCGGGTTTCGCTTGCGCTCGACGCCGGGCTGCCGGACAGGCACCCAACGGGCACTCAACGGCTACCCATCCCTATGCGCCTCTTCGCTCCCACCCTCGCCTTCGTCGATCTCGAGACCACCGGCACTGCCGCCGCCGGCGACCGGATCACCGAAATCGGCATCGTGCGCGTGGACACCGACCCCGCGGGCCTCGCGCCGCCCGCGGTCACCGAATGGAGCACGCTCGTGAATCCGGGCGTCTCCATCCCGCCGGAGATACAGGCGCTGACCGGCATCACCAACGCGATGGTCCGCGACGCGCCGCCGTTCGCCGCGATCGCGGACGAAGTCGCGGCGCGCACCGCGGACGCGCTGTTCGTCGCCCACAACGCGCGCTTCGACTACGGCTTTCTCAAGCACGCGTTTGCCCGGCTCGAGCGCGCCTACACGTCGCGCGTCCTGTGCACGGTGCGCCTGTCGCGCCGGCTCTTCCCTGAGGCCGACCGGCACAGCCTCGACAGCGTGATCGCGCGCCACGGCCTGGCGACGGCAGGGCGGCACCGGGCGCTGGGCGATGCGCGCGTGCTGTGGGCGTTCGTGCAGGCCCTCTATCGCGAGCTGCCGCCGGAGACGATCGACGCCGCGGCGCGGCGCGTGCTCAAGACGCCGAGCCTGCCCCCGCAGCTGGCGCCGGACGCGCTGGACGCGCTGCCCGAGGCGCCGGGCGTCTACCTCTTCTACGGGCTCAATCCGCTGCCGCTCTACATCGGCAAGAGCAAGAATTTGCGCGAGCGCGTGGGCGCGCACTTTTCCTCCGATTACCGTTCGGGCACCGATGCGCGCCTGTCCGCCGAGATCCGCCGCATCGAGTTCGAGGAAACGGCCGGGGAGATCGGCGCGCTGCTGCGCGAATCCGCGCTGGTGAAGTCGATGCTGCCCGCGCACAACCACGCGCTGCGGCGCAAGATGGAATCCGGCGTCCTCGAACTCCCCGACGAGCCCGGGCCGCCGCGCTACATCCCCTCCGCCGGCGTCGAGCCGGCCGCGCTCGGCGGGCGCTTCGGTCCGTTTTCATCGAAGCGGCAGGCGCGCGAGACGCTGCGCAACCTCGCCGCCGACCATCGCCTGTGCTGGAAGGCGCTGGGACTCGAGCGGCGGCTGGGGCCGTGCTTCGCGCGGCAGGTGGCCCGTTGTGCCGGTGCCTGCGTCGGCGCCGAGCCCGCCGCAGAGCACCATGCGCGGCTGCGCGAAGCGCTCGCTGCGTGCGCGATCCCGCCGTGGCCCTACGCCGGCCCGGCGGCGATCCGCGAGCCGGCGCTGCTCGGCGGGCGCGTCGACGTCCACGTCGTCGATGACTGGTGCTGGCTCGGCACCGCGCAGGACGACGGCGAGCTGGGGCGCCTCCTCGAGGCCCCGCCGCGCCCGCAGTTCGACGCGGACATCGCCCGGCTGCTGATGCGCACGTTGAAGCGCGGGCGCCTCACCGCCACGGCGCTCGCGTAATGCCCGCGCCAGGCCGGTCCCGGCGAGGTGCTCGTGTCGCGGATGGTCAAGGATCTCCTCGGCGGAGCTAGCAAAACGGGTTCACCACCCGCAGGCCCTCGAGCGCCTGGCCGTGCTGCATGTCTTCGGAGTAAAGCGTGCCTGCATGGCCTTCGATGGCAGCTTGCACGATAAGGGCATCCCAGAACGAAAGCTGATTGTTCCGGCTACGATGAATCGCGGCAATGATCAACTTGCTGTCGATCTGCACCAACGGCAGCTCGGCGAAGCTGGACACCGCCTCCGCCGCGGCCCCCGCGTCCAGCGTCCGCGCAAGCCTGCGCGTGACCGCGACGTAGAATTCCTGCAGCACCTGCGTGCTGACCAGGATGTCGCCGGTCTCGGCATGTTTCTGGAAAAGAGCGCGTGCCTTCCTGCGCTTGTCGGGCGAGTCCGCGTCGAACAGGTAGACGAGGACGTTGGTATCGAAAAAACTCTTCACCGCTCGTGCAGATCGTCCCGAGTCCACTGGCCCTTGCCGCGCCCTGAGCGGGCCGCTCTGGACAGTGCCAGGACGCGCTGCGCCGCGTTGGCGTGGGCGGATTGCGCCCCGGCGAACTGGCTGAGGTAGTCGCGCAGCACGGCGTTGACCGACGTGCCTTGCTCCAACGCCCGTCGGCGGGCGCTCTTCAGGATTTCGTCGGGAACAGCGATCGTCAGATTGGCCATGTTGCAGTCTCAATAACCCGTGCTACACGGGTTCAGTGTAACACGGATTGCCGAGACAACGGACGAAGCATCCCCATCCCTCGGACGGCCGATGCTGCCCCCGGCCCTTGACGCGCCCGCCGCAGGCGCAAAGAATCGAGACCCGGCCGCAGCAACGCCGCAATCCCGAGGACTCCCCATGTCGCTGACCACGCCGGCCGCGCGCCGCGATCTCTCCTTCCACCTTCACCCCTCGACCAACCTGCGCCAGGTGCAGACCGACGGCCCGCTGGTCATCACCCGCGGCGACGGCGTCTACGTCTACGACGACGAGGGCCGCCGCTACCTCGAAGGCATGGCAGGCCTGTGGTGCGCGTCGCTCGGATTCTCGGAGCGGCGACTGGCGGACGCGGCGTACAGGCAGATGTGCGAGCTGCCCTTCTATCACAGCTTCGGCGGCAAGGTGCCGGCGATCAGCGCCGAGCTGGCCGAGCGCCTGGTGCGGATCGCGCCGGACGGCATGTCGCGCGCGCTGTTCGCCAATTCCGGGTCCGAGGCGAACGACACGGCGATCAAGCTGGCGTGGTACGTCAACAACGCGCTGGGCCGGCCGCAGAAGAAGAAGATCATCTCGCGGCAGCGCGCATACCACGGAGTGACGATCGCGGCGGCCAGCCTGACCGGACTCGCGTTCGCGCACACCGACTTCGACCTGCCGATCGCGCGCATCCTGCACACCGATTGCCCGTACCCTTACCGGGGCATGCATCCGGGCGAGAGCGAGGAAGCGTACGCGGCGCGGCTCGCCGACACACTCGAGCAGCTGATCCTGCGCGAAGGCCCCGACACCGTCGCCGCGTTCTTCGCCGAGCCGGTGATGGGCGCCGGCGGCGTCATCGTCCCGCCGGCGACGTATTTCGACCGGGTCCAGCCGATCCTGCGCAAGTACGACATCCTGTTCGTCGCGGACGAGGTGATCTGCGGCTTCGGGCGCACCGGCAGCATGTTCGGGTCGCAGACGTACAGCCTGCAGCCCGACATCATCACCGTCGCCAAGGGCCTGTCCGCCGGCTACCTGCCGATCTCGGCAAACCTCGTCTCCGGCAAGCTCTACGACGTGCTGCTCGCGCAGAGCGACAAGCTCGGCATCTTCGGCCACGGCTACACCTACTCGTCGCATCCGGTCCCCGCCGCCGTCGCGCTGGAGACCCTGAAGATCTACGAGGAGCGCGACATCGTCGGCGCCGTGCGGCGGGTCGGCCCGCGGCTGCAGGCGGGAATCCGCAGCTACGCCGACCACCCGCTGGTCGGCGAGGCGCGCGGGCTCGGTCTCATCGGCGCGGTCGAGATCGTGCGCGACAAGGCCACGAGGCAGAGCTTCGAGCCGAAGGCAGCCGTGGCCGCGTATCTCGTCCGCCGCGCGCAGCACCACGGCGTGATCCTGCGCAACATGCCGGGCGACATCGTGGCCTTCAGCCCGCCGCTCATCATCACCGAGGCGGAGATCGACGAGATGCTCGGCGGCTTCGCCAAGGCGCTCGACGACACGTGGGCGATGGTGCGGGAACGGGGACTCGCTTGAGCGCAAACCGGCGGCTGCGCGAGCGCTGCGCCGTCACCGCGGCCGGACCGCAGGCCCGCCCCAGACCGGGGGCACGTCCTCGATGACGCAGCCCATCGTCCGTTTCGTCGGCATCGGCAAGACCTACGACGGGATCACCCGCGTCGTCGACAACCTCGATCTCGACGTCGAGCGCGGCGAGTTCCTGACGCTGCTCGGCCCCTCGGGCTCCGGCAAGACGACGACGCTGATGATGCTGGCCGGCTTCGAGGCCCCGACATCCGGCGAGATCCTGCTCGACGACAAGCCGCTGTCCCGGCTGCCGCCCTACAAGCGCGCCATCGGGATGGTGTTCCAGAATTACGCGCTGTTTCCGCACATGAGCGTCGCCGAGAACATCGGCTTCCCGCTGTCGGTGCGCAACGTCGGCCGCGACGAGACCACGCGTCGCGTCGAGCGCGCGCTCGACATGGTGCAGCTCGGGGGCTTCGGCGACCGCCGCCCGGCCCAGCTTTCAGGGGGCCAGCAGCAGCGCATCGCCGTCGCGCGCGCGCTGGTGTTCGAGCCGAAGCTCGTGCTGATGGACGAGCCGCTGGGCGCGCTCGACAAGCAGCTGCGCGAGCAGATGCAGCTCGAGATCCGGCGGCTGCACCAGCGCCTCGCCGTCACCATGGTGTACGTGACGCACGATCAGCACGAGGCGCTGACGATGTCGGACCGCATCGCCGTGTTCCACCGCGGCAAGGTCCAGCAGCTCGCCAGCCCGGAGAAGATCTACGAAGAACCCGTCAACGCGTTCGTCGCCCGCTTCATCGGCGAGAACAACCGCTTCGACGGCAGTCTCGAAGCCGTCGGCGCCGGCCGCTGCACGATACGGATCGCGGAGGGCGTTGCCATCGAAGGGGCGCTCGCCGGCCCGCTGCCGAACGGCAGCCGGGTGACGGTGTCGCTGCGGCCCGAGCGGGTGCAAATCGGCGCCGCCGGGCATACAATCCCGAGGAAGCCCGGATGCCATCTTGCCGGCACGCTGCGCGAGGTGATCTACCTCGGCGATCACGTGCGGGCGCGCGTGGCGCTGCCCGGGAACGACGATTTCACGGTCAAGCGCCCGATCGACGAGGCGCACAAGCTGCCGGCCATAGGCGGCGCAGTTGACGTGGCCTGGGCGCCGGAGCACTGTCGGGCGCTCGCGCGGGAAGAGGAAGCGGTCTAACCCCTGGAGGACGAGAACATGAAACACGCATCATTCAAGCTTGGCACCCTGGCCGCCGCGGCGCTGCTGCTGTCGGCGGGCGCCGCGGCGCGCGACCTCACCGTCGTGTCGTGGGGCGGCGCCTATCAGGACGCGCAGCGCGAGGTCTATTTCAAGCCGTTCATGGCGACCGGCACCAAGATGGCCGAGGAGAGTTGGGACGGCGGCGTGGGCACGCTGCGCGCCAAGATCCAGGGCGGCAACAACAACTGGGACGTCGTGCAGGTCGAGTCCGACGAGCTCCTCCTCGGCTGCGAGGAAGGGCTCTACGAGAAGCTCGACTGGGCCAAGCTCGGCGGCAAGGACAAATACCTGGCCGACGCCGTCAACGACTGCGGCGTGGGCGCCATCGTCTACAGCTTCGTGCTCGCCTACGACGGCGACAAGATCAAGACCGACCCGCCGAAGAGCTGGGCCGACTTCTTCGACCTGCAGAAGTACCCCGGCAAGCGCTCGCTGCGCAAGGGCCCGAAGACGACACTCGAGATCGCGCTGATGGCCGACGGCGTCGCGCCGCAGGACGTCTACAAGACGCTCGCCACGCCTGCCGGCGTCGACCGCGCCTTCAAGAAGCTCGACCAGATCAAGGGCAGCATGGTGTGGTGGGAAAAGGGCGCGCAGCCGCCGCAGCTCCTCGCCTCCGGCGAAGTGGTGATGACCGACGCCTACAACGGCCGCATCGCGGCCGCCAACGACAAGGACAAGAAGAACTTCAAGATCGTCTGGAACAACAATCTCTACACGATCGACTCGTGGGTGATCATGAAGGGCACGCCGAACAAGGCCGATGCGGAGAAGTACCTGGTCTTCGTCAACGATCCGCAGAACCAGAAGAACCTGCCGCCGAAGATCCCCTACGGCGTGACGGCGAAGGCCTCCACCGCGCTCATCGACAAGAACGTCCTGCCGAACCTCGCCACCGCGCCGCAGAACATCGCCAACGCGCTCTACATCAACGACAAGTTCTGGCTCGAGAATCTCGACAAGCTCAACCAGCGCTTCAACGCCTGGGTCGCCAAGTAACCGGCCCATCGTGACCGCCGATCCTGCGGCCGCGCTGCGGCAGGCGCTGCGCAGGAGCGAGCGGCGGGAGCAACTCAAGGCGGCGGCGCTGGTGCTGCCGCTTTTTGTTTTCCTGCTCGCCTGCTTCGTCACGCCGATCGGCGCGATGCTCGCGCGCGGCGTCACCGACACCGATGTCGCGCGCATTCTGCCAGGCGTCACGGCGGAGCTTGGACGCTGGGACGGCCGCGACGTCCCGCCCGAGGCCGCCTACGCGGCGCTGATCGCCGACATCCGCGCTGCCCGCGACGCCGGCACGCTGGCGAGCGCCGCCACGCGCCTCAACTACGACGTCGCCGGGTACCGGTCGCTGATGTTCTCCACCGGGCGCGCGCTGCCCGCCGAGCTCGCCGGTCCGGCGCGTGAAGCGCTGGTCGCCCTCGATCCGAAATGGGGCGAGCGTGACACGTGGATGGCGCTGCGCCGCGCCGCCGGGCCCGTCACCGACTTCTACCTGCTGGCGGCACTCGACCTGCGCCACGACGCCGACAGCGCGATCGTCGGCGCGCCCGCCGAGCAGGCGGTCTTCCGCAACGTGCTCGGCCGCACGCTGTGGATCTCCGGCATGGTCACGCTGCTGTGCCTCCTGCTCGGGTATCCGGTGGCGTTCTACATCGCGCGGCAGCCCCCTGGCCGGGCTTCGCTGCTGCTGTTCCTCGTGCTCCTCCCGTTCTGGACGTCGCTGCTGGTGCGCACCGTCGCCTGGGTGGTGCTGCTGCAGCGCGAGGGGATCCTCAACAACCTGCTGCTGTCGCTCGGCCTCGTCACCGAGCCGATCCGGATGATCTTCAACCGCTTCGCCGTGTACGTGGCGATGGTGCACGTGCTGCTGCCGTTCATGGTCCTCCCGCTCTACGCGGTGATGAAGGGGATCCCGCCGTCCTACGTCCGCGCCGCATCGTCGCTCGGCGCCCGGCCGGCGATCGCCTTCCGGCGCGTGTACCTGCCGCAGACGCTGCCCGGCGTCGGCGCGGGCTGCCTGATGGTGTTCATCCAGGCGCTGGGCTACTACATCACGCCGGCGCTGGTGGGCGGCGCCGACGACCAGATGATCAGCTACTTCATCGCGTTCTACGCGAGCAAGACGGTGAACTGGGGAATGGCGGCGGCGCTGTCGATCATGCTGCTGGCCGCGACGCTGGCGCTTTATGCGGTGTACAACCGCCTCGTCGGCGTCGAGAAGATGCGGCTGGGATAGCGCGATGCGCGAGGCCAATCGGACGATCGGGGAGCGCTGCGCGGACGCCGGGCTCGCGCTGCTGACCGCGCTCGTGCTGGTGTTCCTGGTGGCTCCGATCGTCATCATCGTGCCGCTGTCGTTCTCGTCGGGATCGTTCTTCCACTATCCCCTGCCCGGCTTCAGCCTGCGGTGGTACCAGGACTTCTTCGCGTCGTCGTTCTGGCTGCCGTCGGTGTGGAACAGCCTGATCGTCGGCACCGCGGCCACGCTCCTGGCAACGCTGCTCGGCACGCTCGCCGCGCTCGGCATCTGGCGCACGCGTTTCCCGGGTCAGGGCATCCTGCTAGCCGTGCTGATCTCGCCGATGGTCGTGCCGGTCATCATCGTCGCCGTGGGCGTCTACTTCGCCTTCGCGCCGCTCGGCCTGACCGACGGCTACGCCGGACTGATCCTCGCGCACACGACGCTCGCGGCGCCGTTCGTCGTGGTCACCGTCCTGGCCACGCTGGCCGGCTTCGACCGCTCGCTGCTGCGGGCGGCCGCGAGCCTCGGCGCACGACCCGTGACGACCTTCCGCCGCGTCACGCTGCCGCTGATCCTGCCCGGGGTCGTCTCCGGCGCGGTGTTCGCGTTCGCGGCGTCGTTCGACGAGGTCGTCGTCGCGTTGCTGATCGCCGGCCCGGGCCAGCGCACGCTTCCCCGGCAGATGTTCGCCGGCATCAACGACAACATCAGCCTCACGATCACCGCGGCGGCGACGATGCTGATCCTCGTGTCGCTCGTGTTCATGGTGTTCGTCAACTGGCTGCGGCGGCGCAGCGAGCGGTTGCGGCGGCCGGGCTAAATGTGCAGGGCCCGGACCGGGCAACGCTTGACCCTCCCCGAGCAACGATGTAGCGTCCGACCGTTCAATGCGGGCTTCCATTCGAGGGAGGACGGGTGCCGCGCAACAACCACGACACCAGCTTGGGCGAGCTGGAGGCGCGCCTGGCGGAGGCGTTGGAGCACAAGCACGCCATCGCCGAGATCCTGCGGGTCATCAGCGGCTCTCCGACGAACCTGCAGCCGGTGCTCGATGCGGTCGCCGAGCGCGCCGCCCACCTGTGCAAGTCCCCGTTCGCGCGGGTGATGATGGTCGACGGCGACGTGCTGCTGCCGACGGCCCAGTATTCGCTCGATGGCCGGCCGCAGCCCAAGGCGGATGCGGTCCCGCTGCAACGGACATCGATCTCCGGTCGCGCTGCCGTCGACCGCGCGACCGTCCACCACGCGGACATCGTACCGCTCCTCGATACCGAGTTTCCCGGCGCCCGCGACAACGCGCTGCGCGAAGGATTCCGCGCCATCCTGGCCGTCCCGCTGATGCGCGAGGGCAGCGCGTACGGTGCGCTGTTTCTCTACCGCTCGGAGCCGGGGCTGTTCTCGCCGGAGCAGGTCACGCTGCTGCAGACCTTTGCCGAGCAGATCTCCATCGCCGTCGACAACGTCCGGCTGTTCACGGAACTAGGTGCCCGCAACCGCGAGCTCACCGAGGCGCTCGAGCAGCAGACGGCGACGAGCGAGATCCTGCGCGTGATCTCCAGCTCGCCCACCGACGTCCAGCCCGTGTTCGACATCATCGCGGAGAGCGCGGTGCGTCTGTGCGGCGCCGAGACCAGCCTCGTGTCTCAACTCGACGGCGATCTGATCCGGTTGACCGCGATCAGCGGCATCAACCCCGAAGGAATTGCTGTGCTCCGGCGCAATTTTCCGATGCCGGTGGCGGCCGAATCGGTCACGGCGCGCTGCATCCGCAGCCGGGATGTCGAGAATGTCGCCGATGTGCAGGCGGACCCGGCTTACGGCTACAAGGACCTGTCGCGGGTGACCGGCTTCCGGGGCAGCCTCGGCGTGCCGATGATCCGCGAGGGGCAGGTCATCGGCGCAATCTTCGTCGCCAGGGACAGCGCCGGCCGCTTCTCCGACCCCCAGGTCGAGCTGCTCAGGACGTTTGCCGACCAGGCAGTGATCGCGATCGAGAACGTCCGGCTGTTCACCGAACTGGGTGCGCGCAATCGCGAGCTCACCGAGGCACTCGAACAGCAGATCGCGACCAGCGAGATCCTGCGCGTGATCAGCCAGTCGCAGACCGACGTCCAGCCAGTGTTCGACACGATCGCCGCGGGTGCGCAGAAGCTGTGCGGCGCCGCCGCGGCGAACGTCTTCACGTTCGACGGCGAGCTGCTCCACCTGGCCGCGATGGCGACGATGCGACCGGAATTCTCGGAGGCCATTCGCGCCTACTATCCGCGGCCCCCGTCGCGGGACACCGCCGCCACGCGGGCGATCCTGGCGCGCGGCGCCATTGCGATTCCCGACCTGCTCGCGGATCCGGACTACGCGAATCCGCCGCACGCCCTCCCGCTGGGGTTCCGCAGCATCCAGGCGGTTCCCTTGATGCGTGACGGCAATCCGATCGGTGTCATCTCGGTCGGCCGCAGCGAGGCCGGGCCGTTTCCCGACAAGCAGGTCGCGCTGCTGCGGACCTTCGCCGACCAGGCCGTCATCGCCATCGAGAACGTGCGCCTGTTCAAGGAGCTCGAAGCGCGTACCGCCGAATTGACGCGATCGGTCGGCGAGCTGAAGGCGCTGGGCGAAGTCGGCCAGGCGGTCAGCTCGACACTCGACCTCGAGACCGTCCTCAGCACGATCGTGATGCGCGCCAACCAGCTCGCCGGCATGGACGGCGGCGCCATCTACGAGTACGACGAGACACGCGGAGAGTTCTACCTGCAGACGGCCGACGGCCTGCCCGACGTCCTGGTGGATGCGCTTCGCGCCAACCCGATCCGCAAGGGCGAGGGTGCGCTGGGCATGCTGGCCGTGACCGGCGAGGCGGTGCAGGTCCGCGACATCGTGGATGAGCGGATCTACCAAAGCCGGGTCCGCAAGATCCTGCTGCGCGAGGGTCACCGCGCGCTGCTCGCCGTGCCGCTGCTGCGCGAGGACCACCTGCTCGGTGGGCTGGTCGTGAATCGCAAGCGCGCCGGCGACTTCGCCCCGGAGGTGATCGACCTGCTGAAGACTTTCGCTGCACAGTCGGCGCTCGCCATCCAGAACGCCCGCCTCTTCCGCGAGATCGAGGTCAAGGGCCGCCAGCTCGAAGCCGCGAGCCGCCACAAGAGCGAGTTCCTCGCCAACATGTCGCACGAGCTGCGCACCCCGCTCAACGCGATCATCGGCTTCTCCGAGGTTCTCGCGGAAAGGATGTTCGGCGAGATCAACGACAAGCAGGCCGAGTACGTCGCCGACATCCTGGAGTCGGGGCGGCATCTGCTCTCGCTCATCAACGACATCCTCGACCTCTCCAAGATCGAGGCCGGGCGGATGGAGCTTGAGGTGTCCGAATTCAACCTGCCCGGCGCGATCGACAACACGCTCACGCTGATGCGCGAGCGTGCCGGCCGGCATGCGATCTCCCTCGTGCGTGCGATCGACGAGCGCCTGGGGACGATCCACGCGGACGAGCGCAAGGTGAAGCAGGTCCTGCTCAACCTGCTTTCCAACGCGTTGAAGTTCACGCCGGATGGCGGGCGAATCACGGTCGGCGCCCAACTGCGCGACGGCACGGTCACGGTTTCGGTAACCGACACCGGCGTGGGCATCGCGCCGGAGGATCAGGCCACCGTGTTCGAGGAGTTCCGCCAGGTCGGCAGCACCGCGAAGCGGGTGGAAGGCACCGGGCTCGGCCTGCCCATCTCGCGCAAATTCGTCGAGCTCCACGGCGGCACCATCCGCGTCGACAGCGCGCCGGGCAGGGGCTCGACCTTCCGCTTCACCCTGCCGCTGCGCGGCCCGGACAAAGTGTTAGAGTGACGTGCCGCTAGACTCCTCCACCGTGTCCACCCCCCCCGCCGCTGCCGCCGAAGCGCGCGCGCCTCACGCCGCGCATCGCGGGCGCCTCTTCCGCAAGTACCTGCTGCTGATCCTCACGCTGGTGAGCGGCGCGCTGCTCGCCTCAGGAGCGATCAGCGTCTACTTCTCGTACCAGGAGAACCGCTCCGCGCTGGCGAGCCTGCAGCACGAGAAGGCCGTGGCCGCCGCGTCGCGGATCGAGCAGTACATCCGGCAGATCGAGCAGCAGCTGAAATACGCGGCGCTGCCGCAGCTCGACGCAGGCGACGTCGAGTTGCGTCGCATCGAGTTCCTGAAGCTCCTGCGCCAGGCACCGGAGGTGACGGACATCGTGCAGCTGGACGCTTCCGGCCGCGAGTTGATCGCGGTCTCCCGTCTGGGAATGGACGTGGTCGCGTCGGGCAAGGACCGCTCGCAGGAACCGGCGTTCAAAGGGGCCAAGCGCGGGCAGGCGTGGTTCGGACCGGTGTACTTCCGCAAGGAGACCGAGCCCTACATGACGATCGCCATCCGCTCGGGCGGCGACAGCGGCCCCGTGACCGTCGCTGAGGTTAATCTCAAGTTCATCTGGGACGTGGTCACGCGGATCAAGATCGGCGACAAGGGCAAGGCCTACGTCGTCGACGGCAGCGGCTTTCTCGTCGCCGACCCCGACATCGGACTGGTGCTGCGCAAGACCAACCTGTCCACCCTTGCGCACGTGAAGGCCGCGGCCGAGGCGCCGAAGGCGGACGAGGCCGCCATGGTGTCGACGGACCTGGCGGGCACCAAGGTCCTCACGTCCGTCGCGCCGATCGAGCCGCTCGACTGGAAGGTGTTCGTCGAGCAGCCGGTGGCCGAGGTGTACGCGAAGCTCGACGCCTCCATCGTGCGCACCGGCCTGCTCCTGCTCGCGGGGCTCGTGATCTCCGCCCTGGGCGCGCTGGCACTGGCACGCGGCATGGTGCGCCCGATCCGCACGCTCGACGAAGGCGCGCGGCGCATCGGCGAGGGCAACCTCGACCAGCAGATCGTCGTTCGCACCGGCGACGAGCTCGAGGGACTCGCCGACCAGTTCAACCGGATGACGGCGCAGCTGCGCGAATCATACGTGGGGCTCGAGCGCAAGGTCGACGAGCGCACCCGCGAGCTGAAGGAGACGCTCGAGCAGCAGACCGCCATCAGCGAGATCCTGCGGGTCATCTCCGCCTCGCCGACCGACGTGCAGCCGGTGCTCGACGCCATTGCCGAGCGGGCGGCGCGGCTGTGCGATGCCTCGGCGGCGTCGATCTATCTCGCGGAGGGCGATCGCCTGCGGCACGTCGCGTCCCAGGGTGCGTCCCCCGACACGGGCACCACCATCGACACGCTGCCGATCAACCGGGACTCGATGTCGGGGCGCGCGCTGATCGAGCGGCGCACGATCGAGATCCTCGACATGCAGGCCGAGGGCACCGAGTTTCCGTTGAGCCTCGAGTATTCGCAGCGCTTCGGCCATCGCTCTATGCTGGTCACCCCGCTCTACCGTGAGGGGCAGCCGTTCGGTACGATCCTGCTGCGCCGACAGGAGGTGCGGCGGTTCAGCGACCGCGAGATCGCGCTGGTGCAGACGTTCGGCGACCAGGCAGCCATTGCACTGGAGAACGTGCGCCTGTTCCGCGAGATCCAGGACAAGAGCGCCCAGCTCGAGGTCGCCAACAAGCACAAGTCCGAGTTCCTCGCCAACATGTCGCACGAGCTGCGCACGCCGTTCAACGCGATCATCGGCTTCTCCGAGGTGCTGCTCGAGCGCCTCTTCGGCGAGCTCAACGAAAAGCAGGACGACTACCTGAAGGACATCCACTCCTCCGGCCGGCACCTGCTCTCGCTGATCAACGACATCCTCGACCTGTCCAAGGTCGAGGCCGGGCGCATGGAGCTCGAGCTGTCGACCTTCGACCTGTCCGGCGCGATCTCCAACGCGATGACGCTGGTGCGCGAGCGCGCGCAGCGCCACGCCATCGCGCTCGGGCAGGAGGTCGACCCGGCGCTGGGCGATATCGTCGCCGACGAGCGCAAGTTCAAGCAGATCCTGCTCAACCTGCTGACCAACGCCGTGAAGTTCACGCCCGACGGCGGGCGCATCGACGTGACGGCGCGCGCAGACGGCGGCAACGTCGTCGTCGCGGTGCACGACACCGGCATCGGCATCGCGCCCGAGGACCATGCGGCGGTGTTCGAGGAATTCCGGCAGGTCGGCCGGAACTACACCAACAAGCAGGAGGGCACCGGACTGGGACTGGCGCTCACCCGGAAGTTTGTCGAGCTGCACGGCGGGACGATCCGGGTCGAGAGCCAGCCGGGCGCGGGCTCGACGTTCACCTTCACGCTACCGGCGAGACAATGAGCCAGATACTGATCGTCGAAGACAACGAGAAGAACCTGAAGCTCGTCCGCGACGTCCTTCAGGTGAAGGGCTATTCGACCATCGAGGCCGTCACCGCCGAGGACGGCATCGTGCTCGCGGGCCGGCACAAGCCCGACCTGATCCTGATGGACATCCAGCTGCCGGGGATGAACGGGATCGATGCGCTCAAGGTCCTGCGGGCGGACCCCGCCACCGCCGCCATCCCGGTGATCGCCGTCACCGCGTCGGTGATGCAGCAGGACCGCAACCTGATCACGCAGGCGGGGTTCGATAGCACGATCGCATCGCGCAGCGCCGCCGGGTCGTGCGGCGGGACGAGCAGTCCCTGTTCGCGGTGTGTGACGACGCCCGGTTGCCGGGTATGTCCGTCGCGACGACCGGGACCATCGCCGCCATCGCCTCCAGCAGCGCCACCGACATCCCTTCCGCGTGCGACGGCAGCACGAATAAATCGGCCGCCAGCAACACGTCATGCACGTCGTCGAAACTGCCAGGCAATACCACGCTGGCGCGAATTTCCAAATCCAGCACCGTTTCGAACAGTTCGTCGCGATGCGGCCCGTCCCCCACCAACCACAACCGCGCCGCCGGAAATCGCTCGACGACCCCCGGCCAGGCACGCAGCAAGTCGTCGAGCCCTTTCGCCTGATGCAAACGACCGGTGTACACGACAACCGGATCGGTCGGTTCGGTGCGTAAATCCGCATTGACATCGGCCAGCGCCGCCGCGCGGACATGCGCGTCGCCAATTCGCGCGGCGGCGGAATCGCCACGCCGTTCGCGATTTGATGCACGCGTTGCGGTGGATAGCCGGCGTCACGTAGCTCCTGTTCGATCGGCAGGCTCGGCGCGACGAACGCATCGGCGGTTTGACAGCGGCGTTTGATCCGCGATCCAATCGCGCCGTGTGCTGCCATTGGCAATCGCCGGCCGGTCCTCCACCTTCCGCGCGCAATACGACGGGAATCTGCGAACGGGCCAGCGCCCCGACCGCCGCATGCGCATCGTGCTTCAACATGGAAACGTAAACGAGATCGAATTCGTCGCGATGCTTGCGCAGCCAGCCGGAAAACGCCAGCATGTAACGCAGCGTGCCCCAGCCGCGCTGCAAAGGATTCGGCAAGCGTACGACCGGAACTTCGCGGTGGACCACTTCCTGGGGCCAGTCCGCGTGCCACTGCGCGGTGACGATCGTGACCGTCGCACCGCGCTCGCGCAGTTCGCTGGCCAGATTGGCCATGACCATTTCGGCCCCGCCCACGAGCGGCCAATAGCGGCGCATCACAAACACCAGCCGCAATCCGTTCATGCGGGGCCGCCGGCAATGTCTTCCGGCGCCAAGGCGGCGACGTAGGGCAAGTTGCGATATTCGTCCCGGTAATCCAAACCGTAACCGACGACGAATTCATCGGGAATCTCGAACGCCGCGAAGTCCGGCACATTGGGGACTTCTTGCCGGCCGATCTTCCGCAGCAGTACCGCGGTGCGCACCGACCCCGCCCCCATTTTTCGCACCAGGTTCGTGACGGTGGCCAGCGTGTGGCCCGTGTCGAAAATGTCGTCCACCAGCAGCACCTCGCGATGGGACACGTCGGGCATCAAGTCCGAGTTGATGAACAGCTCGCCACGTTCCGTGCCGCGCCGATAACTGCTCGCTTGTAAGACACCGACGCGTAGCGGCATGTCCAACCGCCGAATCAGATCCGCCAGCAGCACGACACTGCCGGTCATGATCGCCAAAATCGTCAGCGGCCGATCGGCGTAATACCGCGCGATGGCTTCGGCCATGCGCAGCACCCCGCCCCGCACTTCGTCTTCGCTCAGCAATATTTTCACAGCCCTGACGGATCCTTTCCGTAACTTACGTCCAGTCGTGCCGCATTCTAGAATGGGCCGGCGAGCGGGGAAAGATGAAGGATGCAAGATGAAGGATGAATGCGCAAAGTACGAGGGGGGGGACGGTGAGCGAACAACAGGCGACGGTCGGTCGGTGGACGGAAGAATCGGTCGGCGGACATCCGTGTGACATCTTCGAGCCGCAACGACGCAATCCGCACGGGTTCGTCGTGCTGTATTTGCACGGCGTGCATTTGAACCGGCTCGCGGACAAACCGGCATTTGTCGAACCATTCGAGCGCACGGCCTGCCGGTTGTGGCGCCGCTGACGCAGCGCAGTTGGTGGACGAACCGCATCTGCCCGGAATTCGACCCGCGACTCACCGCCAAGCGCCATGTGCTCGACAACATCCTGCCGTTCCTGGAACACCGCTTCGCCGCCCGCCCGCCGCAAATCGGGCTGCTGGGCACGAGCATGGGGGGGCAAGGGGCAGTGCGTTCGCGTACAAGTATCCGCAACGATTCCCGGTCGTTGCCGCGTTGTCGCCCGCCATCGATTACCAACTGCGATTTTACGAAGACGACGACACGATCCCGCAAATGTATTCGGATCCCGAAGCCGTCCGCCAAGATACCGCGACGCTGCACATTCACCCGCTGAACTGGCCGCGCCACCAATTCTTCTGCTGCGACCCCGCCGACCACCGCTGGTGGGAAAGTGCGGATCGGCTGCGTATGAAACTCGCCGCACTCGGCATCCCGCACGAAAGCGATCTGGCCACCACCGGGGGCGGTCACGGGTTCGATTACTACAACCGCATGGCCGAGCGGGCCGTCTCGTTTTTAGTCGAGCGACTGGACCAGGAACGTCGGCGCATGATATGAAGGCGTTGCAGTCGTCCTACCAGCTTTATCTGGGAGGACAGCAAACGGTTCGCACGCTGCTCGATGACGCCAAGCGGGCACTCGATTCTGCGTTAGCGGTTCGCGGGGCGGAGCGAGTGCAGCAAGTCGCAACGCACTTACTATTGGCTCGTCACATCGAACTGATCGTGGACGAAAAATTCAACAACGGCTTAGAACCTTCCGCCCATCGTGAAGTGGCGCCGTATTGGAGACTGGATGTCGAACTGCAACTGTTGGCGGAAAAAAAGTCGAATGCCGGGAAATGACAACTTCAGTACCTGTCCAAGTACAATTCGGTAGTCACGGAGTCGGGAGTCGTTCTGGGACAACCCGTTTCTCGAATGTAAAAGGGGTTGGTCGAAAACGGCTTCCCACCCCTTTCTGGCTGCCGCTTAGGCGACCAATCTCTGGTGATATTCGCGGATGATTGCGAACATCACGTCCAAATACTCGCGGGCTTCCGCAACCGGCATCACCAGCGGCGGGCTGACGCGGATGACTTTGCCGGCCAGGGGGCCGAGCAGGTGGATCGCCCGGCCTTGGGCGTCGCCGCGGTAGCAGGCCTCGACGCAGGCCTTCGCGACTGCTCTGCTGATTTGCCGACCGGCGGCGCATTCGATCCCCCACACGACGCCTTCGCCGCGGACGTGCGGCCACGGCCGGTACTTTCAGCCGCACGCAGCCCGCTTCGAGCACGGCGGATAGTTCTCGGCCTGTCCAGCACGTCGGTCGTCTCGTATTCGTCGAGCGTGGCCAGCACGGCGGCGCTGGCGAGGGGGTTGGCGCTCCAGGTGTCGGACGCTTCGCCGTACTGCATGTTGGCGAACACATCCGCCCGGCCCACGGCGGCGCTGACCGGGACGCCGTTGCCCAGTCCCTTGCCAAGACACGACGATGTCGGGCTCGACGCCGTATTGCGTGAAGGCGAACAGCGGAGCCGGTGCGGCCGAAGTTGGCCTGCACTTCGTCGAAGATGAACAGCAATGTCGTGCTCGCGGCAGAAGCGTTGCCAGCAGCTGCATGTATTCCTGCTGCGGATGGAACGAGCCGCCGCCGCCGAGGTAGGGCTCGGTGATCAGCGCACAGATCTTGCTGCCGTGTTCGGTCCACAGCTCGTTCGAGTTCCGCTTCGTACGGCGCCAGGTCGAACGGCTGCTTGCGGCGGGCGACGTCGACGCATTCCTCGCGCGGGAAAGCCGAGGAATTTGCACCCGCGGGTCGCGCTCGCCGTCCTGTCTCGCTGCCGGTGACCGCGCCGGCCAGTCCCTTTTTGCCGTGAAAGCCGCGCGCGTGGCGAGAATCATCTGCTTGCCCCGGCCGGCGGTCCATCGCGGCCCAGAGCGCCTTTTGAATCGCCTCGCTGCCGCTGGCCGCCCAGAGCACTTGCTCGCACCGCTCGCCGCCCGGCTGCTTCCGCATAATTGCCGACCAGCCGCTCGGTCGCCCGCATCTCGACTTCGGTCACGGCGTTGTATGCCGTTGAGCGTGCACCGCCTCGAAGAACTCCCCGCGCCTCTTCAGATCGCGCCGAGCCGCAAATACTCGTTCACCCGCTTCCACCACCGGGTCGGATTGTGCCCCAGGTTCATTACCAGCACGCCCGACGAAAAATCGGCCAGCTTCCGCCCCTCCGGCGTCCAGTGATACGACCCGGCGCTCTTTCGCCAATACGGCGAGCGATGGTGTGAAGGTGCGGAGCAGATGGGTTCGGTTTGAACGAGGCGGCGGCGGGTGTCGTTGGATTTGTCTTCGCCGGTGTGGAAGATGATGTTGTTATTCATGGTGATTGTCGTTTTCGAAATCGTGATTTGTCCTTTTCGAAAGTCGATATTCAGATTCAGATCACGAAAGAAATCGAGGCCTAACAGTCCGTCCACTTCGGTGCTTGGGGGTAGGGTGTGGCGATCACGTTAGCCCTGCCTGTGATGTCCCAACGCACGACTTCTTGGACGCAAACTTCCGAAACATACTCGACACCGCTGCCGGTCGTCATCTCGAGCCGGTTCGTCGTCGCTGTGGGGTCGTAACCAAGCGATACAAGGTTGGCAATGTTGACGAGAGTTTTGATCCGCCAGTATCCAACGCGGCTCGGAAAAAGCCCGCTCCATCAGGCCCCTTCAACTCAACCAACACAATGATCAATCCGTCGTGTCGGTCAAATCGAAACTTCATACCACAACCGCCCGGCCTTTCGGCATCTTACCCGTGTACAGCATGGCAAATCGTTTGGGGCGAAGCTCGACCGCTTTGCGATACACCTCGTCGCGGTTCTTGCTGTGGCAAAGCACCTGGCCGCTTTCGATCTCCAGCGACTCGTTCGTGACAGGATCGCCGAGCAAAACCCATTCGGCATCGTATTGGCGACTTCAATTTCGGGGACGGTGAGCACTTCGTTCATGTTGAGTTCCTTCCTGACGGCCACTTCGCGATTGCATTATACCTTTGCCTCGTACAACGTCTCCGGCTCGTTCGCCGGCGGCAGCAAGACCAAGCCGCCGCGCGGGTGGTTCACTTCGACGACGCAGTTCGGCTCGCCGGCGGCGTGTCGGGCGAGGATCGCTTCCATCGCCTGCACGGCGGCGACGGTTTGGCGGTCGGCGGACAGGTCGTTGTAGGCGAGGCGCTGCATCTGCTGCGAGCCGCTCGGCCGCTCGTCGGCCGGGCCGCCGAATTCGACGTAGGCCACTTCGCGGACGAATCGCTCCAGCACTTCGATGCCGTAGCCGCGCTGCGACGCGCTCGCCCCACGGTTCCAGGAACGTGCCGTTGTAGTGGTTGTTCATCGTGTCTTCACGTTGATCGGCGTCGCGCCCTTCGACCGTGCATTCGACGCCCCGCTTGCGGCTGTGGCCGTTCCAGACGCCGTTGTCGAAGCGGAACTGCACTTCCTGCTCGACGTAGCCGGGGAAGTTGTCGGGCGTGACCCAGCTGTGTGGATGTCGAACGCCGCTTCGCGGCCGTCGGCGTATTCGTAGACCAGCCGCAGCTGCGTGCGAGTCCCACGTCGGGCCGTCGGCCGGGCCGACGAGGCCGCGCTGGCCGGTGCAGTGACCGCTCTTCAGTCGTCCGCCGAACGTGAAGTCGATCAGCTTGATGTAATGCACGGCGACGTACGTGCCGGGATTGCGGCCGGCGATCCACTCGGCGAACTGGCCGCCGGAGATCGATCTTCGGCTCCAGCAGCGAGCAGTAGCCGTTGTTGACGTGCTTGCAGCACGCCGTCGGCGACGAGCGTGCGCAGCTTCTTGTGGTCGGGGTCGAGCAGCTTGTGATAGACGACTTTGGCCAGCACGTTGTGCTCGCTCGCCAGTCGGTCGAGTTCGTCCAGTTCCTGCAGCGATAGCACCGACGGCTTTTCGATCAGCACGTGCTTGCCGGCGAGGATCGCCGCTTTGGCGGCCGCGAAGTGCCGATCGTCGGGCGTGGCGACGCAGACGAAATCGACGCCGGCTCGCCAGCAGTTGCTCCGATCGATCGCGGCTCGACGAAGCTCACGAATGCCGCGATCTTGCTCGCCAGCGCGACTCTGCGCGATACGCTTCGGCCCGGCTGCCGGTGCGGCTGGCCACGGCCGCCAGCTCCACTTCGCACGACGCCGAACCGCCGGTCGTACAGCGCCGTCGCGATGCACGTGTCTCGAAAAACGGCCGGTAGGTTTCGTCGAAAATCATCCCCATGCCGACCATGCCGGCGCGTAAGCGGTGCGTGGGAATGGGGCCGGTGGCGGGAGGTTTCATCGTCATGCCCACAAGATAGTGAAGGCCGTTCCTCCCGGCCAGTCGGTGGCCAAGGCGTGGTCTGCTCGACGTCTTTCGAGCGTTGTTGTAAGTTTGTGTCGTTTTCTGTTTCGACGATCTTTTGTACGCCATCGATACGCAGGTACGCGCATGATTCTCACGGTCCAACAACACATTCTTCAAGAGCAAAAGCGGTTTCCGGGTGCGTCGGGTGAATTTTCCTGGCTGCTTTCTGGGATCACGTTGGCGTCGAAGATGGTGCAGGCTCGCGTCCGTGCCGGGCTTGACGGATATTTTGGGCGATGCCGGCGACACCAACGTACAAGGTGAAATTCAGCAAAAGCTGGACGTGTACGCCAACGAAGCGCTGATTCATTGCCTGAGTGCGGCGCGAGCATCGGCGTCATCGCGTCGGAAGAAAATGAGCACCCGCAGATTCTCGGACACTGTTCGCCGGAAGCGAATTATGCGGTCGTATTCGACCCGTTGGACGGTTCCTCCAACATCGATGTCGCCGTCAGTGTGGGCACGACGTTCTCCGTGTTGCGCCGCCCGGATGGGGCCACCTGCGACGAGCCGGAAAAATGGGTGTTGCAGCCGGGAAGCCGGCAGATCGCCGCGGGTTACGTGGTCTACGGTTCGTCGACCATGCTGGTGTACAGCGTCGGAAATGGAGTCCACGGTTTCACTCTCGATCCGTCGGTGGGCGCGTTTGTGCTGAGCCATCCCAACATCCGCATGCCGTCGCCGGGAAAATATTATTCGGTCAACGAAGCCCTGCGCGACGGCTTTCCACCCGGCTACGGAAAGTTCTTGGACCGCTTGCGAACGGAGCGCTGGGACATCGCTACGCGACGCGCTACATCGGTTCGATGGTGGCCGACGTGCATCGCATGTTATTGAAGGGCGGCGTATTTCTTTACCCACCCACGACCGATCATCCCGGTGGCAAATTGCGACTGTTGTACGAAGCGAATCCCGTGGCGTTTCTGGTTGAACAAGCCGGTGGCGTCGCCACCAATGGCAGTCGCCGCATCTTGGACATTGAACCGACGAGCATCCACCACGCACGCCACTGGTCGTAGGCGGACCAGCGGAGATGGCGGAGTTCGAGCGCTGCGTAGTCCGTAGTCCGTAGTCCTTGGCTCAGCCATCTGCACTACGGACTACGGACCACGGACCACGGACTCTTCCGGCCCCTTGCAACCGCGTGAGTGCGGTTCGACAATGGCCCCGCGTTTCTCTTCATGACTGGCAACGAGGATGTTTCGATGGCGGAAAAACCGAGCGTGATCCTGTCCGGCTTTGCCGACGAGGCCGCCAACCAGAAGACGGCCGTGCAGCAATTCGCCGCCTTCGCCGCGCTGGGGCTGCAATACTACAGCATCCGCTTCATCGACGTCGGCAACGGCGTCAAGAACGTGATGAAGCTCACCAAGCCGAGATCCAGAAGATCCGCCACCTGGAAGACGAATACGGGCTGAACGTCTCCTCGATCGGCTCGCCGATCGGCAAGGTCAAGCTGCTCGACGTCGACGACGGGACGAAGAACCGCTTCGTGCCGTTCAAGAAGTATCTGGCCGACGACGTGAAGAAGGCCTGCGAGCTGGCCCATGCCTTCGAGACGAAGCTGATCCGCGGCTTCTCGTTCTATCATCCCAAGGGCACCGACCCGCGGGAACACTTGCCGCAGGCCGTCGACCAACTCGGGCCAGATCGCCGAGGCCTGCCACCGCAGCGACCTGACGTTCGGCCTGGAGGTCGAGGCGAATCTGGTCGGGCAGACGGGCGATCTGCTGGCCGAGATCCACCGGCAGGTCAACCATCCCGGCCCTGGTGCTGATCTTCGACGCCGCCAACATCATCGCCCAGGGCTTCTCGCCCGCCGAGGTCTTCGAGCAGTACCTGGCGATGAAGCCGGGGCTGGGCTGGATGCACATCAAGGACTATCGCCACCCGCAACCGCTGCAACGGACGGGCCACGTGGACGAAGACGCGCTGAAGCACTTCGTGCCGGCCGACCTCGGCGACAGCGGCCACGAGGCCATCCTCCGCGACTTCCGCGACTTCATCCCGGCGCTGGAGAAGAAACTCAACCGCCGCGGCATCCCCGGCGTGTTCCTCGATCTGGAGCCGCACGTCAAAGGCGGCGGCCAGTTCGGCGGCTTCAGCGGCCCCGACGGCATGGGCGTCGCCCTGCGCGGCCTGTGCCGCGTGCTCGACTACGTCGGCATCGACTACCACCTGCGCGACTTCGACGACATCCGCGCGAGCCGCGGCTTTTAATTGAACAGCGCACCTGACGGGGTCGGGAGTCGTTTTCGGCTAACCCGGTTTCCGTTGTTGAACCGGGGCAGCCGAAAACGACTCCCGACCCCTTGAGCGCAATGCGCTCATTTTCAACCGGACTACGAAAATGACTCGATCACGTTGGTTGGCGACGAATGTGTTAGCGAAGGTATTTTCTTTTGTGCTGGCCGTAGGGATGGCGTCGCGGGAAATCGCGGCCGACGAGCCCGTCGCACACGCATCGCAGTGGTTCAAAGGGAATCTACACACGCATTCGCTGTGGAGTGACGGGAACGATTTTCCCGAAATGATCTGCGACTGGTACCAGCGGGCCGGCTACCAGTTCCTCGCGCTGTCCGATCACAACATTTTGAGCGAAGGGGTGAAATGGATGGACGTCGAAGCCGCCGCGAAACGCGGGGCGATGGCGGGCTGGAGCGGTATCGCGAGCGATTCGGTGACGATTGGGTGGAGACGCGGGAAGTCGAAGGGAAGCGGCAAGTGCGGCTCAAACCGCTGAATGATTTTCGCACGCTGTTCGAGTGCCTGGAAAGTTTCTGTTGTTGCAGGGAGAGGAAATTACGGATCACTTCGGCAGCCTGCCGATCCACGTCAACGCCAGCAACATCCGGGATCTCATCAAACCGCAAGGGGGCGGCAGCGTGCGCGAAACGATCGCCAACAACTTGATCGCGGTGCAGCAACAAAGCCAGCGCGTCGGGCAACCGATGCTGGCGCATCTCAATCACCCCAACTACGGCTACGCGGTCACCGCCGAAGACATGGCCGCCGTCATTCAAGAACGATTTTTCGAAGTCTATAATGGCCACCCCGGCGTGAATCATTCGGGCGACAAGCACCATGTCAGCATGGAGCAGATGTGGGACGTCGCCAACACGATTCGCATCGCGGAGATGAAAAGCCCGCCGCTGTTCGGGCTGGCGACGGACGATTCGCATAATTACTTTGGCAACCGCGACGCCTCGCCGGGGCGCGGCTGGGTCATGGTTCGCGCGAAACGGCTGGTGCCGAGCGACCTGATCGCTTCGATCATGCGCGGCGAATTTTACGCATCCAGCGGCGTGGAACTGCGCGATGTGCGCTGCGGCGGCGACAGCGGTGATTTGGAAATCGAAATCGCCGCCAAAAACGGTCAAACGTTCGTCACGGAATTCATCGGCACGAAAAAAGGCTACGACAGCCGCAGCCAGGAAGTCGTCGGCGAAGACGGCAAACCGATCAACGCCACACGCCGTTATTCAGCCGACGTTGGCCGGGTGCTGGCGAAAGTGGACGGCCCGCGCCCAGCTACAAATTAACCGGCGATGAACTGTATGTACGGGCCGTAGTCACGTCGAGCGCCTGTGCCGACTAATCCGTCGTTTAAAAGCCAGCGCCAACAAGCCTGGACACAGCCGGTCGGCTGGGAGAAGTGGATCGCGGCGGAACCCGCGGCGACGGACGGGGCGAAGTAATTCGTAGCGTAAGACTCGGGCAATTGCTCGTGGGTCCATCGATTCCCAATGCCGTGACGCTCCCCGTTGCGAATCGTGCTGGTCCACGCCAAAATGACCACTCGATTTCAACAACCAACTCGCAGAAACACGATATCGAAGGAGTACGACATGGCTCGTCCCGTTACGCTGTTCACCGGCCAGTGGGCCGATTTGCCGTTGGACGACATGGCCCGCAAGACGCAAGGAGTTCGGCTACGACGGCATCGAGCTGGCTTGCTGGGGCGACCACTTTGAAGTCGACAAGGCCATGTCGCGACGACGGCTACTGCGCCGCAAAGCGCGAACTGCTGGAGCAGCACGACCTGCAATGCCACGCGATCAGCGCCCACCTGGTCGGCCAGGCGGTGTGCGACATCATCGACGAGCGGCACAAGGCGATCCTGCCGCCGTACGTGTGGGGCGACGGCAAGCCGGCGGCGTCAACAAGCGCGCCATCGAAGAACTGAAGAACACGGCCCGCGCCGCCAAGAAGTTCGGCGTCAGCGTCGTCAACGGCTTCACCGGCTCCAGCATCTGGCACCTGCTCTATTCGTTCCCGCCGGTGCCGCCGAAGATGATCGACGACGGCTTCAAGCTGTTCGCCGATCGCTTCAATCCGATTCTCGACGTGTTCGACGAATGCGGCGTGAAGTTCGCGCTGGAAGTGCATCCGACGGAAATCGCGTTCGACATCTACACGGCCGAGCGGCCCTCGAAGCGCTCGACCATCGCGAAGAGTTCGGCTTCAACTTCGACCCGAGCCACCTGCATCTGGCAAGGCGTCGATCCGGTGGAGTTCATCCGCGCGTTCCCCGACCGCATCTATCACGTGCACGTGAAGGACGCGATCACCACGCTCAACGGCCGCAGCGGCATTCTGGCCAGCCACCTCAACTTCGGCGATCCGCGCCGCGGCTGGGACTTCCGCAGCCCGGGCCGCGGCGGCGTGAACTTCGAAGAGATCATCCGCGCCCTGAACGACGCCAACTACCAAGGCCCGCTGTCGGTCGAATGGGAAGACTGCGGCATGGACCGCGAATTCGGCGCCCGCGAAGCCGCCAACTTCGTCAAATCCAAAGACTTTGCCCCAAGCGGACGAGCTTTCGACGCGGCGTTCGAAAAGAACTAAGTGGCACCGGAGCTTGCTCGATGCATCGCCACCTAGAGCCGCGAAATATCGAAACGATGGACGAGGCCCAGGCGAAAGCCTTGAAGGGCACCACGATCTCCGATCGGGTCGCCATGATTTGCGACGCCAATCGGACGTTACGGCTGCGAATTGCCGGACAACTGCGTAGCGACCGTCCGGATTGGACGGATTCCCAAATCGCCGCCGAAGTCGCCCGGAGAATGTTGAGTGGAACAAGCTGATTTGGTGCGGCGCTTGATAGCAGTTTTGGAGCGGCAGGCCGTGCCATACATGATCGTCGGTTCATTCGCGAGCGGTGCGTATGGCGAGCCCCGCTTCACGCGCGACGTCGACATCGTCGTGGATTTACGCAGCGACCAAGTCGCGCCACTGTGCGCGGCCTTTCCGTCACCGGATTTCTACGTGAGTTTGCCAGCGGCTGCTGACGCGGTGCGCCGGCGCGGTCAATTCAATCTGATCCACCCCGCGTCCGGCCAGAAAGTCGATTTCCTGGTCGCGAGACAAGACGCTTGGGGGCACAGCCAAATGTCCCGCCGCCAGCGAGTGCAGATTTTTCCCGACCTCACCGGTTTTGTCGCGAGTCGCGAGGATGTGATTGTTGGCAAGTTGTTGTATTACGCCGAAGGCGGCTCGGAAAAACACCTCCGTGACATCACGGGCATCCTGAAAACTTCCCCAGGTCTCGTGGACGAAAACTACGTCTCATCCTGGGCCACGCAACTCCAGGTATCCGATGCCTGGCAAGCTGTCCTGACCCGCGTGGCGAATGATCCCGCCAAGCCGAGCTGACTCACCGCACCAAAGTGTGCTTTGTGAAAATGAAAGACCGCGAATTCAGCGCTCGCGAAGCCGCCACCTTCGTCAAATCCAAAGATTTTGCTCCCAGAGACCGATACTTTGACGCGGCGTTCGAGGAAAAGTAACACCGCCACAACGTGGTCGCTGATCTGCGTTAAATGCAAACACCCCGGCTGTTTGAAGCAGCCGGGGTGTTTTTGTTGACCGTTCTGACGTAATTCGCGAGAAGTGCGAAGTTATACGCGGGAGGCGAGTCGGCGGCCGCGGCGTTTGGTGGGGCGGCCGGGCTGGGAGGGGTGGCGGTTGCCGGTTTGGAAGGGGGGCGGGACTTGGGCCGTTCCGGGCGAGCGTGGCGCCGCAGTGCGTGCCGCTGTTGGCGGCGAGTGTCGGTCGCGAGCCGTGACCGGTGTGCGAGCCCGCGGCGTTTCGCGGCACGAAGGGCTGCGGCGCGTCGTTCTTCGGATATTCCGGCTGCTTGGTTTCGACCGTGATCGGGCTGTGCGTGAGCCGTTCGATGTTGCGGAGCAGTTGCCGTTCTTCGCGGCTGCAGAAGGCGATCGCGAGGCGCCTGTTGCGCCGGCTCGCCCGTGCGGCCGATGCGGTGGACGTAGCTCTCGGGCACGTCCGGCAGGTCGTAGTTGATCACGTGCGAGACGTCGTCGATGTCCAGCCCGCGGGCGGCGATGTCGGTGGCCACCAGCACCAGCGGTCGTCCGACTTGAAACGCGCAGCATGCGCTGCCGCGCGCGATTGGCTCTTGTTGCCGTGAAAGGCGTCGGCCTGGATGCCGGCCTTCAGCAGCGATTGTCGCACGACCTTGTCGGCGCCGTGCTTGGTCCGCGTGAACACCAGCGTCCGCGTCCACGCCGTCTCCTGCAGCCAATGGGTCAGCAGCCGCAGCTTCTGGTTCTGGTCGACGAAGAACACCGACTGCTGCGATCGTTGTCGACCGTCGTGCGACGCGGGCGCGACGCGCACGTCGACCGGGTCGTCGCAGCCACTGGTCGGCCAGCTTGCGAATCGCCGCGGGCATGGTGGCGGAAAACAGCAGCGTCTGCCGCTGGCGCGGGACCTTCGGCCACGATCCGCCGCAGGTCGTGGATGAAGCCCATGTCGAGCATCCGGTCGGCCTCGTCGAGGACCAGCACTTCCACGTGCGACAGATCCACGAAGCCTTGCTGCATCAGGTCCAGCAGCCGGCCGGGCGTGGCGACCAGGATGTCGACGCCGTGTTCAGTGCCCGCACCTGCGGCGCCTGGCCCGACGCCGCCGTAAACGACGGTTTGCCGCAGACCGGAGAATGGCGGCCGTAGACGGCTGAAAACTTTCGCCGATTTGCAGCGCCAGTTCGCGCGTGGGCGCAGCACCAGCGCGCGGATCTTGCGTCCGCGGCCGTTGACGCGGCACTCGCGCCGTGTGGCGGCGAGCCGCTGCAAGGTCGGCAGGCGAACGCGGCCGTCTTGCCGGTTCCCGTCTGGGCGCAGCCCAGCACGTCGCGGCCTTCGAGGACGGGCGGAATGGCGGCGGCTTGAATCTTGGTGGCGGTGTGGTAGCCCTGGCGCTGACCGGCGCGGAGCAGCGGCTCGGCAAGGCCGAGATCTTCGAACTTCATCAATGCACTCACTTTCAAAAAACAAAACACTAACGATGGTGCAGCCCGACGACACGGTGTCACCGCGTGCCTACGCTGCCACGACGATCGACGACCGGATTTCCGGCACGCATCACGTGGTTCCCGCACAAGGCGGATCCCGAAGTGGCAATTCGCCTGACACGCCCTGCGGAGAATCCGCGAAAATCACGGAGCTTCACCATTCACGACGTGGTCGCGATAGGAGCAAGAAATCAGTCGCGGTCGAAAGCAAAGATACCTGAGGCGAAGTAATCGTTTCACGAAAAACTTGAGATCGCCGAGGCGGCCGCTACCATCGAAGCTAATGAACACAGCACAGTTAATCGTGCCGGTCTTGCGCCTTTGTTGTTGCTCAAGGATAACACGCGGCGACTTGGCGTCAAGGGCAACGCCAGAGCGATGCGACGTTCGCGACGGCAAATCGTCGAAGATCCGCAAGAATTCGGCGTGCTATGCTGCGCTACCGACCGACGACGACGACGCGCACGTCGCAGACGTTGGTGTGGGTGGGGCCGGTTTTGATGAGACCGCCGAGTGGTTCGAAGAAGTGGTAGGCGTCGTTACGGCGCAGAAACGTGGCGGGGTCGAGTTGGCGGGGGGACTGCATGGCAGTGAACGTTGCTGCATCGACGATTGCGCCGGCTGCATCGGTTGGCTCCGTCTTCGCCGTCCGTCCCGCCGGCGAGGACGACCATCTGCTCGAACGGATTTTCGCGCCAGGAATTGCCGTGTTGCAAAAGAAATTCAGCGCGGCGAGCACGAGTTGTTGATTGCGTCCGCCGAGGCCCCGTTCGTCCGCCTGGTGCAAGTTTGACTCGATCGGCTCGCCTCCCGTGATCAAGCAGTCCGGTCCCGGAGTCGGTGCCAATTTCGCCGCCATCTGCCAAATGCCGGCTCATACTTCCGCCGGACCTTCCAACTCCCGTGCGGCGAGCATCGCTGGGGAATACCCGCGCCGTACCGCCTCCGTACCCGCGCCGTCCACGGCGACGGCGTTGGTCGCCGATCACCAAATTCGTCACGTGAACACGCGGACGGTGATTGAATGGGGCGGAGTTGGTTGCCATGTTATGCTGCCAGCGGCCCGTTCGAGATATTCGAACACGGCGTCCGAGATGCCGGCGTTGCGCGGCGGCTTCGTTGTCAGCAGGTCGAGCGCGGTTTGCGGCGTTGAGAATCTTCAACGGTCGGTCCCCGAGGCGATGATGTCCAACGGATCGCCGAGCACGTCAGAGATCCCCAGTGAATCCGATGCCCACCGGCCCGGCACGCCCGCGCCAGCCCGCCCCCCTTGATGCGGCTGAGTTGTTTGCGCACCGTGTTGAGTTGTTGATATTCGCCCCCCCGGTGCTCAGTGCCGAGTGACCCGCGAGCTTGTCGGCCAGCCTCATGCCTTCGACGGCGGCCGGGCAGCAAAGCCGATCCGCCGCCGGAAATCAAACACAGGAAGATGCTTCTGCTGGCGATCCATGCTCGACGAGTGCGAGTATCCGCTGGGCGCCACCGCACACCCCGGCCGCCGTCGGTTCATTCACGCCGGCCGGCCGTGGCGGCGGCTGCAGCGATGATGCCGCAGCGGTCTGACACAATCTTCCGGCACGTTGATCCAGCCGGCCAGTTGCTTGTCCGCGCACCACCGTTTCGCCGAGGCACCGCTTCAACCCCGCCGCCATTCCCGCGCCCGCCTGCCGGCGCCGACCACCACGATGCGGCGGATTTTATCGAGCGGCAGATCGTCATCCGCGATCCACAGCGATTCGTTTTCGACCCGTACGTTGTCCGCGACCAGCCGGTCCGCGCGGCCACCGCGCTCACCGCCGCGTGCCAGATGGCAAGCGCGTCGCTGCGCAGTTGTTCATGTTTCGCGGCATATCTGGAGAGGATCTTCACGCGGCACTTGGCGGGGCAAACCCAGGGAACCTGCTTAGGTGCGCGATTGGCCCGGCGGCGCACACTTCGGCGCTCGCCCCATCGGCATACTTCTGGAAATTGTCGCGTGAACAGACCGCGCCAGCTTCCTCGCCGTGGCGTCGTAGCCGCCTTGTCGCTCCAGGTGTTGCGCGGCATGCAGAATCTCGCGCGGCACGCCCGGGCACGTCGTCGGCACGGCGAAGCCGAAGACGGGATCGTTGCACCGTTTCGGCCTGCGCCAGCTCGCCGCTGTGAATCGCGTCGATGATCGCCCGCGTGAGCTTGAGCTTCATCCGCGAGCCGACGCCATACGCGCCGCCGCTCCAGCCGGTGTTCACCAGCCAGACGTTGGCCTTGTGCTGCTGCATCTTTGTCGGCCAGCAGCTCGGCGTACTTCGTCGGGTGCCAGACCAGAAACGGCCCGCCGAAGCAGGGCGAGAACGTCGCCTGCGGCTCGGTCACGCCCATCTCGGTGCCGGCGACCTTCGCCGTGTAGCCGCTGATGAAGTGGTACATCGCCTGCGCCGGCGTCAGCTTGCTCACCGGCGGCAGCACGCCGAACGCGTCGCAGGTCAGGAAGATCACGTCGGTCGGATGGCCCGCCACGCAGGGAATCTTCGCGTTGCGAATGAACTCGATCGGGTAGCGCCGCGCGTGTTCTCCGTGATCGACGTGTCGTGAAAATCGACGTGATGCGTGTGCTGGATCGTAGACGACGTTCTCCAGCACCGCGCCGAACCGCAGCGCCTGAAAGATCTCGGGCTCCGCTTCCGGCGTCAGGTCGATCGCCTTGGCGTAGCAGCCCCCTTCGATGTTGAAGATGCCGTCGTCGGTCCAGCAATGCTCGTCGTCGCCGATCAGCAGCCGATGCGGATCGGCCGAGAGCGTCGTCTTGCCGGTGCCCGACAGGCCGAACAGCAGCGACGAGCGGCCCGTCTTCTTGTCGGCCGTCGCCGAGCAGTGCATCGAGAGCACGCCCCGCTTGGGGCATGAAGTAGTTCATCATCGTGAACACGCCCTTTTTCATCTCGCCGGCGTATTCGGTGCCCAGGATCACGAACTCCCGCGTCTCGAGCGACAGGTCGACGCTGGTCTTGGAGCGTCATTCCCGTGGTGCGGCGATTGGCGGGAAACTCGCCCGCGTTGTAGATCACGACGTCGGGCTCGCCGAAGTCGGCCAGCTCCTCGCCGCGTCGGCCGGATCAGCATGTTGTGCATGAACAGCGCGTGGTACGGCCGCGAGCAGATCACGCGGATCTTCACCCGATAGGTCTCGTCCCAGCCGGCGAAGGCATCGACGACGTACAGCTTCTTGCGCGTGTTGAGATAGTCGATGGCCCGCTCGCGATTGATCTCGAACGTCTCGTCGTCGATCGGGATGTTGACGTTGCCCCACCAGACGTCGTCCTCGGACTCGGGATGCTCGACGACCCGCTTGTCCTTCGGAGAGCGGCCGGTCTTTTCGCCCGAGTACGCGATCAGCGCCCCGGTGTCGGCAATGTCGCACTTCGCGTCCTCGCGGATCGCTTCCGAGTAGAGAGCCGCCGGCGACAGATTGCGGCGGATGTCGGTACCGTGATGCCGTATTGCGCAGATCGAACGGCGGCGGCGCCGATTCTTCATCGGGTAGAGGTGCGGTGGGCAGTTTAATCCGGACTTTGGCATGGTACTTCATCCTATTTATTTCGAGGCGATCGAGTGGAAAGTAGGCCGGCAACTCAGCGAATTTCATGCCGGTGGACCTTTCATCGCGTAACACTTGTGATGCTGGAGGCAATGAAAAGATACCGAGTTTGTGAGCTCAGGCGCAGGGAGTGCTTATTCGCGAATGCGTGCGTTACGACACGCGCACTCGTGGTTTTCTATTCGATTTGAAAGCATCGTGAGAGCATCGTGCCGGCCATAGATCCGTGACAATGGAAAACCAGAATCCAGCGGGGCGAGCTCGACATGCTCACTTCTCCCACAGCCGGAAGCCCCCCACGAATGCCAAGGCGTTGTCTCCCAATCGGCATCCGGCGGGAGTTTCTCCAGCCGCTTGGCGTTTCCACCTCCTAAAACCACATCGTCGGGATGCAATGCGGCGATCAGCCGTTCCACCCCCAGCGTCACGTGACGAGTCCATTCCTGCAGACCCAGCCGCGCCAGCCCGCGCTCCAACGTAGTCCTCATAGATCGAGTCCTGTATGAAAGATGCCCGAGTTCCATCGGAATGACCATGCCATCATAGACCAGGGCGGAACCCAATCCGGTGCCGAGACCCAAGAAAAGCAACTCACCTCCCTCGTAACTGCCCAGGGCTTGCATCGCGGCGTCGTTCATCACTTTGACCGGACACCCGAAGGCTGCCTCGTAATCAAATCCAATCCAGCCGGGAGGAAGATTGTACGGCTCAATCGCCACTTTGCCGCGAAGAACGACACCAGGGTACCCCATCGTAATCACGTCGTATCTCCAATCGGCGGTCATCTCCTTGACCCCGCGACCATCTTCTGGACCGTCATCTCCGGCCCCGAAGCAAACCGGCGCGGCTCCGCCGCTCCTGTGACGAGCATTTTGACGTTCGTTCCACCCACGTCGACTACCAGCACGTTCACTAGATGCCTCCGCTTGATGAGATGTTTGCGACGGATTCTCGATGCGGCTGTGCGAGTTCGCGCGCCGCGATTCCCCAATTCGCGTTGCCAAGTATACTCGACCCCCCAACGAATTGGACAGGATTGTGAGTTGCTGATCATTCTTCCCAGGCCGTTGCCGTTGAGCATTACGACTAACGCAGGTCACCCGGCGAGGCTGCCTTCGATGTTTGAATGGCTGGTCCGATTACCCCAGACGAATCCTGTGGCTCATGGAATCGGCCTCATCGCGCTCGTCTTGCACAGCGGAATGGCTTTGGGAAGTATCAGAGTCAAGGGCATTGGTTTGGGGAGCGCCGGCGTACTGTTCATGGGAATCCTGGCTGCCCACTTCAGCCAGCCAGTTGAGGACCACATGCTGAATTTCGTCAAAGAATTTGGCCTGGTGTTATTTGTGTTCACGATTGGCTTGCAGCTTGGGCCCGGTTTCTTTGCTTTGCTCCGGGCCGAAGGTCTGAAGACTCAATCTGCTCGCCGCAGGTCTGTATGGATCGCCGCAGGATTGTCGGCGGTTTTGGGTTGGCTGCTCGGGTTGGATTTGGCGGCCGTCGCGGGCCTTTTTGCCGGGGCCTCTACCAATACGCCTGCCCTGGGAGCTGCTCAGCAAGCACTCGCCACGCTGGAAGGTGTCAGCGGCGAGCGGCGAGCGTTCCGGCGCTCGCGTGCGCTGTTTCGTACCCGGCCGCGATGATCGGTGTACTGGGAACCCTGCTCTTCTTGAAATTCGTGTTTCGGATCGATCCGGTGCAGGAGGCGGAAGCCTACGCGGTCGAAGGCGCAAGGATGTCCAGCCGCTGGTTCGCAGGACACTGGTCGTTGAGAACCTGAATCTGGCGGGGGTTTCGCTCGATGAGTTGTACCTTCCGCGCGGGCAAAGGAGTCATCGTCTCGCGCATCCGCCGGGCAGGCCAAAACCGTGTGCTCGCGGCGTATGCGCGACACCCGGATCGAACTGGGAGACGCAATCCTGGCCGTGGGGCCCGAACCGTTGTTGGACCTTTGGGAACCGATCGTCGGCTGCCGCAGCGACGAAGATGTGATGACCAGTCTTCGAGTAACCTGAGCGTACCGGCATATCTTGGTCACGGACCGGCGGGTGCTGGGTAAGACGCCAGCAGAATTGGCGGTGGAAAACAGTGGGGAGTGAAGGCGACCCGCATCATCCGGGGCGATGTGGAAATGACCGCAGTCCCCAACTTACGCCTGAAATTTGGCGACGTGCTGCAGGTCGTGGGCACCGAGGAGCAGTTACAAAAGGCGTCCGCCGTCTTGGGAAACTCCCTGAAAAAGCTGAACGAGACGCAGTTCATTCCGTTGTTTGCGGGGATCTGTCTGGGGGCGTTGGTTGGTTCGGTACCGCTGGTTGTTCCCGGCCTGGCACTTCCCATACGTTTGGGTTTGGCGGGCGGGCCGCTGCTCGTGGCACTGCGCTGGGCCGCATCGGACACATCGGCGGGCTGGTCTGGCACATGCCGCAAAATGTGAATCACGCCTTTCGTGAATTTGGAGCGTGCTTGTTCTTCGCGGCCTTGGGGCTGGCGGCGGGAAGTCAATTCTTCGCGGCTGTGATGAGCCCGCAGTCTGATCTGGCTCGCCACGGGAATCGTCGTTACGGTGACGCCGCTGTTGTTAAATCATCGGCATGTGGTCGCGCATCGTCGAAAAAATGAATTTCGTCACCCTCGGAGGCTTGCTGTCTGGCGGCATGACCAATCCTCCTGCGCTGAGCTTTGTAAACAATCTTTGCCGCTCCGAAGCTCCCACCCTCGCCTATGCCACTGTCTACCCGCTCACCACGCTGCTGCGGATATTCGTCGCGCCATTGCTCGCCCTCTTGCTGTGTGGATGATGAACTTCGTCCCCACACTCTTTGGCCGCAAGCGTAGTTTTTGGTTGCGCACCGCCGCAAGCACGCTTGCGTCGTGGTCGATCCGTTTGAAAATGGGGACTCAAACGACACACAGGAATCGTGCATATGGAACCTTGGGTTTGGTCGATCGTGTTGCTCGCGCCCTGGGCCTAGCGATCATCGTCTTGGAAATGTTTGTCCCGTCCGGCGGTGTGCTGGGGGTGATTGCCGCGATGTGCGTGGTGGCGTCGATCGTGGTGGCGTTTGTTTTTCAGTTTCAAGTTTGGCATCGTGATGCTGTTGATTTCCAGCGTGGCGATTCCCAGCGCGCTACTGGCTTTGATGATTTATACCTGGCCAAACACGCCATTGGGTCGCCGCATCCTCATTCAGCCGCCGGACGACGAAGACGAAGTGCTGCCGGACACGCCCGAATTTCGCGGGCTGAAAGACTTGATCGGCAAGCGAGGCGTAGCGAAAAGCTTGATGATGCCGAGCGGCGCGGTGACGATCGATGGCCGCACTTACGACGCGGTCGGCGAAGGCACGGCCATCGAAGCGGGGCAAGCGGTGCAAGTGATCGCGGTGCGGATGAACCGGTTGGAAGTGCGCAAGGTAGAACGTATCCACGAACCGTCGGCGGAGCTTTTTTCGCAGTCGTCGAAGCGGCCCATCTCGCGGCCATCGTCGCCGTCACCCCCGCATCGATACGGTATCGTCGGCCAGCGCGGACGAGTTGTTGTCGCGGCCGATCGAATCGCTCGGCCTGGAGTCGCTGGACGATCCGTTGGCTTGACACTCGCTTGCGGCTGAGATAAATCTCGAACAAGCAAATTTGCGGGGAACGTCACTGACGCCTAGTTCAACCTTTTCAAACCCGGAATCTTACGATGTTGCTCTTCGCTCAAGCCCCGTCCACGATGTTGGCACTGGTCGTGGCGGTCGTCATTCTGATTGGCTTTCTGATTTTTGTCGCCATCTTCGCCAATTCTTCCGCCTCTGGATTCAGTCGGTCCTCACGGGCGCCGGCATCACGATCTTCGATCTGATCGGCATGACCTTCCGCAAGGTCAATCCCACGGTGATCGTCCGCAGCAAGATCATGGCGGTGCAGGCGGGCTGACCGACGAGACGGGCATCACCTGCCAAGGCGCTGGAAGCCCACTACCTGGCCGGCGGCAACGTGCCGCTGGTGATCCGGGCGCTGATCGCCGCCAACAAGGCCAAGATCGATCGACCTCGACTTCAGCGAGGCGACGGCCATCGACCTGGCCGGCCGCAACGTGCTCGAAGCCGTGCAGACCAGCGTCTATCCCAAGGTGATCGACTGCCCCGCGCAAGGCGCCGGCACAGCGAAGTCGCTCGACGCCGTCGCCAAGAACGGCATCCAGCTGAAGGTCAAGGCCCGCGTCACGGTGCGGGCCAACCTCCAGCAGCTGATCGGCGGGGCCACCGAGGAGACGATCATCGCCCGCGTGGGCGAAGGCATCGTCAGCGCCATCGGCTCGGCCGAGATCCACATGCGAGGTGCTGGAGAACCCCGACCGCATCTCCAAAGCCGTGCTGGCCCGCCGGCTCGATTCGCAGACGGCCTTCGAGATCGTCTCGATCGACATCGCCGACATCGACGTGGGCGAGAACATCGGCGCCCGGCTGCAGGCCGACCAGGCCGAGGCCGACACGCGCGTGGCCCGGGCCAAGGCCGAAGGCCGCCGCGCCATGGCCGTGGCCGCGGAGCAGGAAATGATCGCCCAGATCGAAGAGAGCCGGGCGAAGGTGGTCGAGGCCGAGGCCGAGGTGCCCAAGGCCATCGCCGAGGCGTTCCGCGACGGCAAGCTGGGCATCATGGACTACTACAAGCTGCGGAACATCCAGGCCGACACCGACATGCGCGAGTCGATCGCCGGATCCGCCGGCGTACGCACTCGAGAAGGGCGGCCGCGCGCAGGCCACGCATGGCCGGCAGTGCACCTGACCGCGTCGGATACGAGCTCATCGTCCGTGAGTCTTCAGGTCATCAGTGAACCGATGCATGTCGGCCGATGATCCGGAGCACGCTCGACCGACGTGCCGCGGCGAACGGCGGCACAGCCGCCAGGCACGAAGTCGCCGCACCGCCGCCTGCAGCAACCGGCAGGCCGCTCCGCTCCGCGGGCCCGATCGATCGATTCGTCCGCGCGAGGACTGGCCAGCCCGCCGCGTCGCCGAAGTCGTGGACGCGGCATGTCGTGCGCACGGCGGAGCCGGCGTCGTCGAGCCGCGTCGTTCGCAAGACGTGGCCGACACCGCTCGAACATCGCCGCGAGCGCGTCGCCGAGCACGCGAGCATCGGCGGACAGCATCGACCGATCGAGCGCCGCTGGAATCAGCAGTCTGCAGATCGCGTTCGCATGGCGGCGTAAGATCGATCGGCCGGCAGCAGGACACGCTCGGCTCCGAGGCTGCGGCCGAGCGGCGCGCAAGCTGCGGCGATCGCTCCGGCACCGGCCGCTGACGACTGGCAGACATGCTCGCAGCCCGCAGAACTCCGTCGGCAGCTGATCTCTCGAGCGAGATCCTCCAGCGCGCCCGGCATCGCTGGTAGATCTCGCCAGCGAGCGATCACCGGAAGTCACCGATCGCCGATGACCTACCTGCGATCATCACCGGGCAAGACGCATCGGCTGGATCGGCACCGGCGTGATGGGCTCGAGCATGTGCGGCCACCTGCTCGGCCAAGGGCTTCGCGGCCACCGTCTACAACCGCACCAAGGCGCAAGGCCGAGCCGCTGCTCGACAACGGGGCCACGCTGGGCCGACACGCCGCGAGCCGTGGCCGAAGCGTCGCGACGTGATCTTCACGCATCGTCGGCTTTCCCGCGCGACGTGCGCGAGGTGTTCCTCGGGCACCGACGGCGCGCTGGCCGGCTGCCGCGCCGGGCAGCGATCCTCGTCGACATGACCACCAGCGAGCCGTCGCTGGCCGTCGGAGATCGCCGCAGCGCGGCCAAGCGCAAGGGCGTCCACAGCGTCGACGCCCCGGTCTCCGGCGGCGACGTCGGCGCCCGCGAAGCGCGGCTCTCGATCATGATCGGCGGCGACGAGGACGTCGTCGAGGCCCTGCAGCCCTGCTGGCGAGGCGATGGGCAAGACGATCGTCCACCAGGGCGGGCCCGGCGCCGGCCAGCACACCAAGATGGTCAACCAGATCCTCGATCGCCACCGAACATGATCGGCGTCTGCGAGGCCCTGCTCTACGGCTACAAGGCCGGGCTCGACCTGAACACCGTGCTGCAGTCGGTCGCGCTCGGGCGCGGCCGGCAGCTGGTCGCTGTCGAACCTCGGCCCGCGGATCATCGCCAACAACTTCGAGCCCGGCTTCTTCGTCGAGCACTTCATCAAGGACATGGGCATCGCCCTGGACGAAGCCGAAGCGGATGGGCCTGGCCCTGCCCGGCCTGGCGCTGGCCCAGCAGCTCTACCTGGCCGTCGCAGGCCCAAGGCCACGGCCGCGACGGCACGCACGCCCTGGAGCTGGCCCTGGCCTCGATGTCGGGCATCGACTGGAAAAATCGTTAGTCGACGGTGCCCCCAAGCATTGTGCGATGGTCGATCCGAATTCTGCGAACGGGGCCAATGATGGACCGACGCTAGGCGTTGTCCTATACTGCTGCCTGCCAAGTCGGCTCAGTGCTTGGGCAAATGTTTGAGCAATACATC